>NZ_CM176981.1:0-5478692 GCF_058152265.1 Vreelandella sp. 162(4c) | reverse complement strand
GGCTAGTTTGTATTTTGTCAAGTATGAAGCTTGATTCCCTCTGTTTTAAGAGTGTGCAACCCATATCAGCAGCAGTGGTACATGCCCGTGTGAAATCTGAGAAGTCATAGCATCAGCCTACCTCTAGAACGGCTATGTCCTGGTGAAAATCGCACAGAGTGGTTAGGTACTATTAAGAAACCCAGCCGCGTTCTGGCTCGAATTAATTCGTAATCTTAAATTTACCAAGGGTATCGCTCTTGCCAAAAATTGACCTGTGGCAATGTTGCTAGAGGGATTCTTCTGCTAATCTTAAAAATGTAAATAATATGCATCTTAATAAACGTATGCCTTTTGGCTTCCCAGCCGAAGGTCGGATCTGACTAGCAAGGGAGTATGGCTTATGGCTGATGGTCTAACTAAATCAGCGGCCCGCAATATTTTCTATGGCGGCTCGCTGTTCTTCTTCCTGCTATTTGCCGCGCTTACGGCTCATAGCCACTGGTACATGGTCAACGTTTCCACGGACAGCGAAGGCCTCACCGATTCCGTGAAACATGGTAAAGAAGTGTGGGAAAAAAACATGTGTATCAACTGCCATACCATTATGGGAGAAGGGGCTTATTTTGCGCCTGAGCTAAGTAATGTCTGGGAGCGCTATGGGGGTCTCGAGAATCCAGAGGCTGCGAGAGCTGGTATCAATGCCTGGATTCGTGCACAGCCATTGGGGATCGAAGGGCGTCGCCAAATGCCCGCGTTTGATTTTAGCGAAAAAGATATGAATTCGTTAATCGACTTCCTCGAATGGACCAATAGCATTAACGACCAGGACTGGCCCCCACATCCTGCTGGCTGAAAAAAGCAGCCGAAGGATGAATCAAGGAGAACCGTACAATGAAATATGAAACCCAAAAGGTCGCTTTACCCTTTTTTGCGGTGGCTATGGCGCTATTTACGCTACAAATAGTCTTCGGTCTGCTGGCCGCCACTGTCTATGCTTGGCCCAACTTCATGGCTGAAGTGATGCCCTTTCACATCATGCGTGTCAGCCATACCAATCTGCTGATTGTGTGGCTACTGATCGGTTTTATGGGCTGTACCTACTATTTGATGCCAGAGGAAGCCGAACAGGAAATTCACAGTCCCAATCTGGCGTATATCCAGCTGGCGATCTTTGCTTTTGCTGGCGCCGCTGCGCTGGTCGGCTACCAGTTCGGTATCCATGAAGGGCGCGAGTTTCTTGAGCAACCGTTCTGGGTGAAAATACTCATCACCATTTCTTTTCTAATGTTTCTTTTCAATACCAGCATGACGCTGCTCAAGGGCCGCAAGACCGCTATCAATCTGGTGTTAATGCTGGGGCTTTGGCTAGCGGCAGTATTTTGGTTATTCGCTTTCTACAACCCGACCAATCTAGCGGTAGATAAACTCTACTGGTGGTGGGTGGTTCACCTCTGGGTGGAAGGCGTATGGGAGTTGATCATGGCTTCCTTGCTGGGTTACCTGCTGATCAAAATGACTGGTGTGGATCGCGAAGTGATCGAAAAATGGCTCTATATCATTGTTGGGTTGGCACTATTCTCCGGCCTGCTGGGCACCGGGCACCACTACTACTGGATTGGCGCACCTGGCTACTGGCAGCCCATCGGCAGTATCTTCTCGACGCTTGAAGTGGCGCCTTTCTTCGCCATGGTGGTGTTCGCCTTTACCATGTTCTGGAAGGGCAGTCGTAACCATCCTAATAAAGCGGCCATGCTATGGGCCTTAGGCTGCCCAACTATTGCTTTTTTCGGCGCTGGTGTGTGGGGCTTTATGCATACCCTCTCGTTCGTGAATTACTACAGTCATGGTACTCAGGTAACCGCCGCTCATGGCCATCTAGCTTTCTATGGTGCCTATGTGATGCTGATTCTTGGCGTGATTACCTACGCCATGCCGCAGATCCGCCGTGTACAGCCTTATAACCAAGTGCTGAACATGTGGGGCTTCTGGATCGTCACCAGTGCTATGTGCTTCATGACGTTTACCCTGACCTTCGCCGGGGTCGTGCAGACTCACTTGCAGCGCGTCTTGGGTATGAATTACATGGAAGTACAGGATCAATTAGGCCTGTTCTACATCATGCGTCTGGGCGCTGGCGTGGCCGTGGCTGTGGGGGCGATCATGTTGATCTACTCCTTCTTCGGGCCCGCGCGTGAGCAAGTGCCTGCTGGTGGCACACAAATTACCGCTGGGGCAGGCTCGGTCTGAACTAAACGGCCCTGCGGGGCCGTTTTTGCTTCTTTTATTTATTTTCCGGCAATGGAGTCTTGCCATGCCTCTATCTTCTGTCGCTAATCCTATCGATAAGCGTGAAATACCTTTCTACGAGAACGTCGGCAACGAATGCGCTATGTTTGAGCACGCCTTTCGTCAACGTCTGCCGCTGTTACTTAAAGGTCCTACCGGGTGTGGTAAAACACGTTTTGTTAGCCATATGGCCGCTAAGCTGGGCCGTCCGCTGTTTACTGTTTCATGTCACGACGACCTGACTTCAGCCGACCTTACAGGCCGCTATCTGTTGCAGGGCGGTGAGACCCGCTGGGTCGATGGCCCGCTTACTCGAGCAGTGCGCGAAGGGGGGATCTGCTATCTCGATGAGGTGGTGGAGGCGCGTAAAGATGTCACCGTGGTGCTTCACCCGCTCACCGATGACCGCCGACTACTGCCGTTGGAACGTACCGGGGAACTGCTCGAAGCGCCGGATGACTTCATGCTGGTAGTGTCTTATAACCCTGGCTATCAGCATATTCTCAAATCGCTTAAACCGAGTACCCGCCAGCGCTTCCTGGCCATGTCATTTGATTTTCCACCACCCAAAGTCGAGCGCGATATTGTCGCGCGGGAGAGTGGTTTGCCCGGTGAGCAGTGCGCCGCGCTGGTCAATCTTGCCGCCAGCCTGCGGGCCATGAAGGGGCAGGATTTAGAAGAGGGTGTTTCTACTCGCCTGTTGGTTTACTGCGCTACCCTGATTGCCGCCGGGGTGCCCATTTTGGAAGCTGCCCGGGCTACCTTAGTGGAGCCGCTAAGTGATGACGCAGATGTTCAGGAAGGGCTGATGGAAGCCATTCAAGCAACCTTTGGGTGAGGGCACGGATGCTTGATTTTCTTGAAGTCGAAGAGTTTGTAGGCCGCCATTGGCACCGTTGGGCTTCCAGTGCGGCAAGCTACCCAGACCATCCCGAAGCCGCAGTGCGCCTTGATACGCTGCGGCCCATGCTTGGCGTCTTTTTCCGCGCCGGAGGCGGCGAGGCGGGTATTGATGTTGCTGCTATTGCGGGGCGTAGTTCGTCGCATCGCTTATCCTTACGTCAAAGGCTTGGGCTTGATGAGGAGGTGCTCGATCAAGCACGCCGTGACGAAGAAAGCCTGTTGTTACCGCCACGCATTGCCTTGTTCGCCGAGGCTTCCTTGAACCGGGATCTCTACCTTTGGCTGGTAGCGTACCTGGCGGAGACCCGGTATGTGCACGTCGTCGACGATCCGCTACAGCAAGACCTTCTCCAGCTGCGTGAAGTAAACCGGGCGACTCGGGCTGTGTTGGCCCACTTCCCTGGGCTCGCTCAGCGTCACGCCAGGTTATGTCAGGCATTGCTGGCCATTCGCCCCCAGCGCAAGCGCTTGCCGCCGATGGAAGCAGCGCTTGAATCCGTTCTCTGCATTCAGCTTGGAGAAACGCCGCCCGAGGGCGGCTGGGCCGACGTGATGAATATCGCCATCCTCGATGAGTCCCTGCCTTTGGACAACTTCCATGCGCCGCGTGGATACCGGCCGCCACTTCCGGTGCCGCTATGGGGGCAAGCCGTTGCCCTGGGTACCCATAAGCAGGCACGAACCGAGCAGGAAGATGATGAGGCTCCGGTCGCAGGGAAGAATTCGCCACAAGATGATCATGGTAAACGTAAGGCTGACCGGCGCGAGCAGGATCAGGCCGACCGCGATGACTCTTTAATGCTCAATGCATCCGAAAAGATGCTTTCCTGGGCCGAAATGGTCAATCTCAATCGTCATGTAGAGGATGAAGACGATGATGAGGCCAAACAGGCGGCCGACCAGATTGATGAAATTGTGCTCAGTGCTAACCGTAAGAAGGCGGCTTCCAAGTTAAAGCTTGATCTTGATCTGGCGCCCGGTGAGGTGAGTGGGGGAAGTCTGCGTGGGCGCCATACCTATCCGGAATGGAATCATCGTAAGCAAATCTATATGCCTGACCACTGTGTGGTACTCAGCGATGTGCAGAGCGAGGAGGGGGAGAACTGGCAGCCGGATGAAACGACAAAACGGCGCATTCGCCGAGTCCGACGCGAGTTTGAAGCACTTAGGCCGCGTCGTGAGACGCTACGTGGCCAGTTGGATGGCAGCGAGCTGGATATGGACGCCGTCATCCGCTCCCGCTGTGATCTGGCGGCGACCGGTGAAGCCAGCGACCGTCTCTATCAAGCTAGCCGTACCCAGGCGAGGGATTTGGCGGTTTCGATCCTGGTCGATGTATCCCTTTCCACTGAGGCCTGGCTGGAAGACCGGCGGGTGCTGGATGTGGCTAAAGAGGCGCTGCTGGTATTGGGGCACGGCCTTGCGGGGTGCGGCGATGACTATGCCATTCACAGCTTTACCTCCCACCGTCGTCACCGTGTTTGGGTCAATACGCTGAAAAGTTTCGATGAGCCAATGGGCGAGCGGGTGTCACGGCGGATCGCAGCGCTCAAACCAGGCCACTACACGCGTATGGGGCCCGCTATTCGGCACCTTTCCCAAGCGCTTGCCAAACGGCCCAATCGGCACCGGTTGCTGCTACTTCTGACCGACGGTAAGCCTAACGATACCGACTATTATGAAGGGCGCTATGGTATAGAGGATACGCACAAAGCGGTACTTGAAGCGCGACGGGAAGAAGTGCGCGTGTTCGGGGTAACGATTGACCGGGAGGCGGGGCGCTATATTCCTCATCTGTTTGGGCGAGGGGGTTATGCCATTGTCCAGCGTCCGGAGCATCTCGCCTTGGCGCTGCCGAGTATCTACCGCCAGATTGTTGCTTCCTAAGGAGGTTATCTATGGTGCGCTTGCGCTTTGTAGCGGCGATTAGTCTGTGGTCTTTGGTCGCTTTAGGGATAGTCGTGCCGCTGGTATGGCTTATCAATAACCGAGATTGGGGCGTGGCGCTGATGTTGCTGGTTCCCTTTATCGTTTATGGTTTGATGCGGTTGGGTCGGTCGCTGGAAGCCTGGGCAAACGCCGCGCAGCGGCCTTGAGGTACTGATTCCGCACTGCGCTAAATCCAATCCTGTGAGGCTACCCCACTAAATGAAAGCGACCGGCCAGGTAGCCCGCGGCAATCAGCGTTAACGTTAATAGTGTCAGGGCAATGAAAACTCCCTTCCAGGCTGGGGTCGCGGCGCGCAAGTTTAAATAGACCATGAGCACACAGTGGGCTTTGAAACCGGTCGCCATCATTATCATGGCGGCTGACCATAGGGGAAGCGCCTGCCAGTCGGTGGTCTGATCTAGCCGAGCGGAAACCATGGAAACCAGGGTCAGCGCCATTAATACGCCCCAAGTAATCAGTAAACGTCGCGTACCGGGCAGTGCCCTCATTGTTTCCTCACAAAATTATCTCAGCAGATAAATCAGTGGATAAAGCAGGATCCAAATCAAGTCCACCATATGCCAGAAGGCTGCCGCCGTTTCTACGTTCTCGGTGGAGGTGCGCCAGCTCACTAAGCCTAGTAGCGCTAAGCCGAACACAACGTGAGCAAAATGGAAGGCGGTTAAACCATAGTAAAAACCAAAAAAAGCGTTCGTTTCTGGCGTTATTCCAGCGGCAAACTTACTTGTATACTCAAAAACCTTAATGAGGCAGAACAGTAGGCCCAACAGTATAGCGGCGCCTAACCACTGTCGGCTGCGCTGTATGCGCTGAGCGCTTATGGCCTCAACGGCAAAGGCTACAAAAAGCCCACTGGTCAAGAGCACCAGGGTATTGAGGCCGCCCAGCACCGGGTCAAGCTGATGTTGGGATTCATTGAATAGTGCAGGGTCAAGGGCGCGTTGACCGGCATAGAGCGCAAAGAAGGCGGTGAAAACCAGCATTTCGCTCAGTATCAATACCCACATCAGTGGATTGCCAGGTAGCGCTGAAAGCGGCCCCCAGCCGGGATTGGGCAGGTCGTGCCTCATTAATACTCCACTCGGTAAGCGTTGTGCCGAGGTATCAGGGCTCATTAGTTTTCGTCAATATATTAAGTGCATTTTAAATACATGTTAATTTTGGTGCAATATTTCTTTTATTTGACACGCGTCACTACCCAGCGCCACGGCAACGCTTAGCATCAGTGGCCTAGTGTTTGCCGATGATGCCTTTACTTCGGAGTGACTGTTATGTCATTGCTGTCTTTACCTTTTTCCATGCCCTCTTTTTCAATTTCCCCTCCTATAACGCCTAGCCATTTGATACGTCTCCTTGATCCACGGGTACCGTTTACAATTAAGCAACGTATAGTCGAGCCTTTACTCAACCGTACTTTTGCTATGCCGCTTGCTGAGGGGGAATTCGATGCTTTGGAAGGTCGGCGCATTAGTCTCACCATCGCCGATTTAGGTGTGACGCTAAGTCTGACGCTTGAATCCCAGCGCTTGATATTATGTCGCGAGAAAGGCGAGGCAACCATTCGGGGAGGTTGGCGGGAATTCTTGTGCCTTGCCACGCGCCGCGAGGATCCCGACAGCCTGTTTTTCCAGCGTCGCTTAATCATTGAAGGGGATACAGAGCTGGGGTTGACGCTCAAGAATCTACTTGACGGTTGCGAGGAAGGCCTTGCACAAGGGCGTGTGGGGGAACTGTTGTTGGGGCTGGAGCGTTTGGTACGTAAAGAGTGACCCAGGCTTCTGAAATGTTCACAAGCGGCCTTGGGATATCCCGAGGCCGCCCATTATTAAGCTGCGTCGAGGGGGCGCGAGGGGCCAAAGTGCTCAAAGTGTCGGCGATCCTCGTCGACACCCAGTTCGGACAAAGCGCTGTTAATCGCTGTCATGAATCCTTGGGGGCCGACGAAATAGCAGCGCGCCTTAAGATCAGGCAGGTAGTGAGCTAATAAGCTGTGGTCGATACGACCAATATGTTCGGCTTCGTTGCCGCGCTCATGAATACGGACAGCCTTAAGACGTTGAGGGTACTCGCTCTTAAGCGCTTCTAATTCGCCTTTAAAAGCCTGGTGGTCGGCATCCAGGGCAGCGTGTAGATAGGTGACTTGCCGCCCAAGGGACAAGGCATGTCTTGCCATGGGAAGCAGGGGCGTTTGCCCTACGCCGCCGCTGGCAAGCAGCAGAGGCTCGTCACCTTCAATCAGCGTGAGGTCACCTGCTGGCGGTAACAGTTCCAAGGTGTCGCCAGGTTGTAAGACATCGTGGAAGTGGCGGCTGACTTGGCCCTGTTCTTCGCGTTTGATCGAGATTCGATAGCTTTGACCATTTGGCGTGTCTGAGAGGCTGTAATGCCGATAAACCAGCTCGCCATTAATGGTTAGACGTACACCGATATACTGACCTGGCTCATGCTCAGCCACACGACCTCCATCCTCGGGCTCAAGGATAAAAGAGCGAATTAAAGCACTTTCCTGCTGGGTACTGGCAATCTTGAAACGGCGTGTGCCGCGCCATCCCCCCGGGCGTTGCTCAAACTCACGATAGCGCTGGTCTTCGAGGTCAATTAACAGGGCGGCAAGCTCGTTATATAGAGCGCCCCATGCGTCGGCGATTTCCGGGGTGACAGCTTCACCCAGCACTTCGTCAATCGCTGCCAGCAGGCATTCACCGACAATAGGGTACTGCTCGGGAAGAATGCCTAGCGAGACGTGTTTACTGACCACAACATCCAGAGTAGCACGCGCCTGAGCTGGATTACTGCGTAGTTGCACATAGGCCAACACGGCGTTGGCCAGGGCACGGGGCTGACCACCGCTTTGCTGATGAACCTCATTAAAGAGCGGCTTAACCTCTGGGTAACGGGTAAACATCAGCGGATAGAAGCGCTGCGTAATCGCATTCAGGTGTTCGGCCACGACGGGAGCGGTCGCGTTGATCAGCTTTTCTTGCTCATGTGTTAGCACGGATAATACCTCAAGCGTTAAGATTCATTACAAATGCATCTTAACGCCAAAAGCGATAAATACCAACCATGCAGGGGCTCTGTTGAGGAGAGGGGCTGCCAGCCATTTGAACAACAAGGCCTGAACACAATGCAAAAGCGCTTGGTATGGAGTGACGATGAAGCTTATCTGTGTCTATAAGATGCATTTTTGATACTTGTCATGGTTTTTGCTATTGGCCTGGCGCACAATGCAAATCCAAGTAATTCAGTGGGGTATTATGCTATGTCGACTATCACCTCCTCCCAACCTGCCTCCAAACTCAAGCAACTGCCGTTGTTACGGCTGGCTTTTCGGCCCTTTTTCCTGTTGGCCGCGCTGTTCAGTATTTTATCTCTACTGGTATGGCTTGGCTTTTGGCATGGCAATATTTTGCTGCGCCCTTATGGCGGCCTGGTGTTCTGGCATCAGCATGAAATGCTGTTTGGCTTTGCAGCGGCGGTGGTTGGGGGGTTTTTGCTTACCGCTGTACAAAACTGGACCGGATTGCCAAGTTTAAACGGCGGGCCGCTACTGGGTCTGGTGGCGTTATGGCTATTAGGTAGGGTGCTGATGGCTTTTCCCATGGATTTGCCAGGATGGCTGCTGCTGGCGGTTGACCTTGCATTTCTTCCAGTGGTCGCCATTACTATGGCGCGTCTGGTTATTACCGCAAAGCGTTGGCGCAACTTGATCTTTATACCTGTGCTGTTGCTGTTTGCCACGGCTAACCTGGCGATGCACTTAGGGGTGATGCAGGGTGACGCCGAGCTGATCCGCCAAGCCGCCTACTTGGCCGTACTGTTAATCACACTGATGATGACCGTAGTGGGCGGACGTGTGATTGCCATGTTCACTGCCAATCGTTTGGGCCGCACCAAACCTGAACCTATTGCTTTGCTCGAAGGAGTGACGCTGTTGAGTACGGCTGGCGTAGTCGTGCTGCAACTGGTCATCATGTTGGGGGTTGCCATTCCTGCTTTATTAATGGGGGGAGTGATGCTCTTAGCGGCGTTGGCCAACACTGTTCGCATGGCGCGCTGGGGTGGGCTGCATAGCTGGCGTGAACCTTTACTTTGGGGGCTGCACGGTAGCTACGCCTGCATTCCGCTAGGGCTTATCATGTGGGTCTTGGCACTCATGGGGCTGATGCGCGTTGAACTTGCCGTGCACGCCCTGACCATTGGTGGCATGGGCACCATGATGCTGGCCATGATGGCCAGGGTTTCGCTAGGTCATACGGGCCGCCCCATACGCACTTTGCCCGGTATTGGTGTGGCGCTGGGCTTAATGCTAATAGCCGCCTTGGTGCGCTCACCCGTCTTGGCGTTATTTCCCCAGATCACCCACTGGACCTATACGCTGAGCATCATCTTCTGGTGCGTTGCCTACGCAATATTCGTCGTGCACTACACTTGGCCGTTGATGCAGGCGCGAGTCGATGGTCAGGATGGTTGAACGAATAATAGATGGCGCCTGCATCCGTCCGGATGCAGGCGTATTAAAACCATTGAGGTATTCAAACGCTCATTAGCGATCAGCCAGGGTGACCCGGGCACCGCCAAAGGCAAGACTGCGTGGGTTAGCCACTGGACGGTTGTTGGTGAGGCGGGTAATGCCTACCCCGCAACGGCCCACCATCCAGATCAGGCAGGCTGTAAAATAGAGGTAGCCCAGAGCCCAGGGGGCTACTGCCGGTAGCCCGATCCAGCCCAGTAGATGCCAAATGGCAGTGAACAACACCCCGCCTAATAGCCCTAACCAAAACGTTCTAATCTGAAACTGCAAATGGGAAGCGACCCACTCCTCGGCATCGTTTCTTTTCATGTGGGCAATGAGTACCCCTATGGGGGCGGTGACCACCGCTAATACGCTACCCAGAAAGAGCATATAGACAACGATAGCCGTGCCACGTCCGCGGCTTTTCTTAAACGTATTAGAGGAAGTCGACGTTGAAGTGGCCGCGGAGTGAGATGCGGAGGGCATGGAGGATGGGGAAATAGCCATAGAGAACCTCATTCCGCAAAGTGGGAACCATTAATAGCGCGTTAAAATGCATTTTTAATGCATTTATTGTAGAGCAACTATGCAGAATTTCCTTAGCTGAAATTAATAGGGTTGTTTCTAGTGATTGTCAGACATTGACGGTGGGGATACGCATTAGTCCTGCCAACTGCGGGTAACGATTGGACAACACATCTGCCAAGGTATAGCGGTCAAGCACCTCCAGAAACGCTGACAATGCTTCGTTTAGAATGGGCTGGAGCCGACAAGAAGGGGTGATGATGCAGTTGTTATCGCTATGAAAGCACTCGACTAGCTCCATGCCATGTTCCATTTCGCGCACGAGTTTACCCAGCACGATAGTAGCGGGGTCTCGCGTGAGCAATAGGCCACCGTTCTTGCCCCGAATAGCGGTAACGTAGTTCTTCTGGCTAAGCTCCTGAACGACTTTCATCAGGTGATTGCGAGAAATATCAAAGGTCTCTGCGATCTCATTGATAGTAGAACGCTCTTCGCCTTTCACGGCGAGGAAGATCAACACGCGTATTGAATAATCGGTGAATCGAGTGAGATGCATGGAGTGTGCTTTGCTCCGAGAGTAATCCAACTGTAAAAGAAACATGTTGTATGAACGTTCAGTAAGTTGCAATCAGAACATGGGGGTACTAATGCTGACCTGAGTCAAGAAGGAAAGCGTTATTGCCTTAGCTCAAGCTGGTCAAAGTACGGTTTCAAACGGCTTACCAGCGCATTCATCTGAGCTGTAGATGGAGTATTGGCAACTGGCTGAGAATAGGTGGGATCGAAGCATTGCTCGCTGCGGGCCACCTGCAGCGCATAGTGGCGTACCCCACAGTCGGCAAGACTCAGTGCCAGGCGTTCCACATCGGCAAGCTGAAAATCTTTCCAGTGAATGGTGGTACGGCACTCGAAATTGAGTCCGCTGTCGAGCAAAGCTTCCAAGCTGCGGGCATGCAACTGCCAGATGCCGGGACGGCCGCAGATGCGGTCAAACGCTTTTCCGCGTCCTTTTACATCCAGCCCCACCCAGTCAAGGTGCGGTAATAGCTGGGTGAGGCGGTCAGGATAAGGGCCGGCGGTATGTAGTCCCACCTTAAAGCCCAATGCTTTCACTTCCTTTACTGCATCGGACAAATCGGCATTCAGGGTGGGCTCACCACCGCTGAAAACTACCGCTTCCAGCAGGCCTTGCCGGGTGCTCAGGAATTCCAGTATCGCTTGCCACTCCTGGGGTTCACCTCGGCGTGGCGAGATCATGTTGGGATTGTGGCAGTAGCCGCAGCGTAGCGGGCAGCCTTGGAGAAAGACAACGCACGCCAGATGATCGGGATAATCCAGGGTGGTCATGGGCACAAGGCCGGCAATCGGCAGCCGAACCGAAGATAATTTAGTTGTGATGTCGTCAAGTGTCGTCTGCATAGCCATAGTGATACCCCACTGCTGGGGCGCCTGTCGCCAGACCCCCCAGCCGTTGTTAGAGAAAAGTGAAGGCTAGCTACCGAGAGGCGGCGGCTTCAGTAAAATGGCGGCGCTCCTGGTGTTCGGCACGTTTGCCGACATTGAACTGACTTACCGGGCGGTGGTAACCCATGACACGGGTCCAGACTTCGCAGCGCTGGCGCTGCTCAGTGGGCAAGCTAGCATATTGAGAGGTTTGCATTAGTGTGTTCCTTAAACGAGTTGATAAAAAGTGAGGCAAATGCCTCAAGCCGTGGCGGCGTCGATTGCGCTCGCCTTTTTTGCCCACAGTGCTTCGTCGCACTTGGGGCAGAACTCATGTTCACCCGCCAGGTAGCCATGCACCGGGCAGATCGAAAAGGTGGGTGTGACTGTGAGGTAGGGTAAGCGAAAGTGAGAGAGCGCCGTTTTAACCAGCTTGCGACAGGCGGAGGCCGAGGTAATCCGTTCGCGCATATAGAGATGCAATACCGTGCCACCGGTGTAGCGAGTCTGTAAGGGGTCTTGATGGCTCAGTGCCTCAAAGGGATCATCGGTATGGCCCACCGGCAATTGGCTGGAATTGGTGTAGTAGGGCGCCTCGGGTGTACCGGCCTGAAGAATGTCAGGAAAGCGAGTCAGATCCTCCCGGGCAAAGCGGTGAGTGGTGCCCTCTGCAGGAGTAGCTTCAAGGTTATACATATGGCCGGTCTGTTCTTGAAATTCGCGCATCCGCTCCCGAACGTAGTCAAGAAGATCCAGCGCCAGCTGCAGCCCTTGGGCGTCGGCGATATCGCAGCGATCCCCAGTAAAGTTGCGCACCATTTCGTTGAGCCCATTCACACCCAGAGTAGAGAAATGATTGCGTAACGTGCCCAGGTAGCGCTGGGTAAAGGGGTAGAGCCCTTGATCCATTAGTTGCTGAATGCGCTCGCGCTTGAGTTCGAGGCTATCGCGCCCGAGCGACAGTAGGCGATCCAGCTCGCTGAACAGCCCGGCCCGGTCGCCGGCAAAGCGGTAACCCAACCGGGCACAGTTGATCGTCACTACTCCCAACGATCCGGTTTGCTCCGCGCTGCCGAACAGACCGTTGCCGCGTTTGAGCAGCTCACTCAAATCAAGCTGCAGGCGGCAGCACATGGAACGCACCATGTGAGGTTCCAGATCCGAATTGAGAAAGTTTTGAAAGTAGGGCAGGCCGTACTTGGCAGTCAGTGCGAAGAGCCGCTCGGCGTTGTCGCTTTCCCAGTCGAAATCATGGGTGATGTTATAAGTGGGTATCGGGAAGGTGAACACACGCCCGTGGCGGTCCCCGGCCTCCATCACTTCCAAATAGGCCCGGTTGATCAAGTCCATTTCAACCTGCAGTTCGCCGTAACTGAACGGCTGCTCCTCTCCACCGATAACCGGTACCTGTTGGCGCAAGTCGTCGGGGCAGACCCAGTCGAAGGTTAGGTTGGTGAAGGGCGTCTGGCTACCCCAGCGCGAAGGCACATTGAGGTTGTAGATGAATTCCTGAAGCGCCTGCTTGACCTGTGCATAGGTGAGGCCGTCCTTGCGCACGTAGGGGGCCAGATAGGTATCGAAAGAGCTGAAGGCTTGTGCCCCGGCCCACTCGTTCTGCAAGGTGCCAAGAAAATTAACCATTTGCCCAAGGGCACTTGAAAGGTGGCGGGGCGGGTTGCTTTCCGCCCGTCCCGGCACCCCATTGAATCCCTCTAGCAGCAAAGTACGCAGCGACCAGCCGGCGCAATAGCCGCACAGCATATCCAGATCGTGAATATGCAAATCACCTTCCCTATGAGCTTCCCCCACGGCGTGGGGGTAAATCTCATCGAGCCAGTAGTTGGCTATCAACTTGCCCGAGACGTTGAGGATTAAACCGCCCAATGAATACCCCTGGTTGGCATTGGCGTGAACACGCCAGTCGGCGCGTTGGAGGTACTCATTGACCGTCGAGGCGACGTCAATATGATGCTTTGCTACCTGAACGCTTGTGGAGCTTTTCACCCAATTCACCTATATATGCTAGATTTAATAAAAATAAATACTATATGTGGTGTTGAAGGGTAAGCGTTCAGGATTTTGCAATAAATGATCCAGGTCAAAAATGGTGGGGAAAAATAGTAAGGCGTGGTGGCGCCTAGGCTATGGCTTTAGCCAATCATCGTGCGGGTGTTATCCATACCCGGTCGGCCATACCAGTAACCGTCGCAGATTTCAGCATCCACCAGCGCCAAAGGATCGGGCGTAGCTAACCTGCCGTGGCGGGCCTGGTCGAAAGCCGTGACCACCTCGGCCATGCCTTCCGCCCGTGGGCTGAGACGTGCCACTGATACCCCCATATCCGCCATGCACGTCAGTTCATGGCGCAGATCCTGGCAGGCGCTGGAAAGGGTTTGAATACCGTTCAGGGTAAAAACATCCCGGGACTCTTGTGAACGTAGCACCAAGCCTTCGGGGTATTTTTGGCAGACGAACTTGCAGCGGTCTTTGGGTGTTTGGTGACGCCGGGCGGTAAAACAGCGTGACGACCAGGCCAAGGGGAGATGCCCGTAGGCGAAGACTTCGCATGGGTGGGGAACGCCTGCCTGGCGGCAATCGTTAATAAGCTTGGCTAAGTCTTGCTGTGACATTTCCACCGGCGCTTGCCAACGCCGCATGCCAGCACGGGCCATAACGCCCAGTGTCGCCGGGTTGTAGAGGTTGAGCGCAGCACCGGCGATGAACGGCAGTCCGGCAGTGGAGAGGCGTTGCAGGGCGCTTTGGTCATTGGCCTCGACGATAAAATCACCGTTGTCACACAGCTTGCGCAAGTCACGCAAGTCGGCTTCGGACTCGATCAAGGTCTGGCTGGCGAGTACCACCTGCTTGCCCGCCTGGGTGAGCTCGCGCCCAATGCCTAGCCAGTCGTCCAGTTTCATATCGCGGCGCCGCGAGCAGACGGTTTCGCCCAGGGTAATAATCTCTACCGGCCAGTCGGCCGACTCGCGGTAGAAGTCGGCGTAGCGTTGCCGAGTCCAGTAAAAAAGCACCGGCCCGAGGGAGAGTTGAAGAGGGCCGGTTGATAAGGTTGGTGATGGGGGAGGTGTAGTGTTCGGCATAGTAGGCTCCTATTTCCAGCGGCGCTCGTAGGCGCCTAGGGTAGTGATGGCACCTTCGGAAAGCTCGGCAAGGCCTGCCATCCAGGCGGGTTCTGGATCAAAGCGCTCAGGCTGAGCCTCTAGGCGGTTGAGCGCCTGACGCCAGATCCCGGCCACTTTAGAGACATAGGCGGGGCTGCGCTGACGGCCTTCAATTTTGACGGCGCTAATACCCAGGTCGCGTAGCTCCGGCAATAGCTCCAGGGTATTGAGGCTGGTGGGTTCCTCAATGGCGTGATAGGTCTCGCCCGCCACCTCGAAGCGACCCTTGCATAGGGTGGGGTAGCCCGCGCGCTCGCCTTCGGCGTAGCGGTCGATAAGAACATTGTTAAGGCGCGACTCTAAGCCCTCAGGCGTTTCTTCCCAGCGGACATGAGCCGCTGGCGAGCAGACGCCCCGGGTATTGGGCGATTCGCCGGTCAGGTAGGAGGAGAGATAGCAGCGTCCTTCGGCCATGATGCACAGGCTGCCGAAAGCGAACACCTCCAGTTCTACCGGTGTTTGCTTGGCAAGGTCGCGGACCTGAGTGATTGACAGTACCCTTGGCAGTACGGCGCGCTTGATGCCGAAATGCTGGTGGTAAAAGCGTAGCGCTTCATGGCTGGTCGCCGAACCCTGTACTGAAAGGTGCCGCGAGATTTCAGGGTGATGGCGAGTAGCGTAGTCGAGCAGTCCCATATCGGCGAGAATCAGCGCATCCACGCCCAGTTCGGCGGCCTGGTCTACGGCCCGAGTCCAGTGTTGCCAGCCATCGGGCTGGGGATAGGTATTAATGGCGCAAAAAACGCGTTTGCCATGTCGGTGGGCGTAATCGATCCCCTCGCGGGCACGTTTGTCGGTAAAGTTTAGCCCGGCGAATTGCCGTGCGTTGGTTATGTTCTGGAAACCGAAATAGACAGCGTCGGCACCTTCATCTACAGCGCGCTTGAGGGCGGGCAGGTTGCCAGCGGGACATACAAGCTCCATAGCGAGACTCCTTGCGGGGAAAGTCCGAGCATTTTAGTCACCTATTTTTTGTCGGCTTTTGACACAGGTCATATCGGGGTGGCTTTCAAAAGAGGATAACGCTGCAGAGTAGGCAAGCTGGATGCAGGCAGTTTTTAAAACGTATATTGTATGAATATTAACCAATGCTTGCTGCACCCACTTCCAGAGTTCCATTTCAGAGACCTCTTTTAGAGCCCCTTTTCAGAGACCTACTTCGATCATGCAAGATGAACTGCTCTTCAATCGCCCCCTGGTAGAGAAATATGACCGCCCAGGCCCGCGGTACACTTCTTATCCCACTGCGCCCCAGTTTCATGCCGCGTTTGCCGAGGATGATTACCGTAGCGCCTCCGAGCGCAGTAATCGGGTCGCAGTACCCAAGCCGCTTTCGGTCTATGTGCATATCCCGTTCTGCAAAAGCCTGTGCTACTACTGCGCCTGCAACAAAATCATTACTCATAATACCGAGCGAGCTGCCGAATACCTCCAGTGGTTAAAACAGGAGATACGTGTTCAGGGAGCGCTGTTCGATACCACCCGCCAAATGACCCAACTGCATCTGGGCGGCGGCACCCCAACCTACTTAAGCAATGCCCAGCTACGCGAACTGATGGCGGCGCTGGACGAAGCCTTTCACTTCGCCGCACCTGAAGAGCGTGAATTCTCGCTGGAGGTAGACCCTCGCACCGTGACACCCGAACAGGTGTACGAGCTCTACGCGCTGGGCTTCAATCGGTTGAGCTTCGGTGTGCAGGATTTCGATCACGACGTGCAGCAAGCTGTCAATCGCGTCCAGAGCGAAGAGCAGGTGGTATCCCTGGTCAAGGCTGCCCGCGAGGCGGGGTTTGAATCGGTCAGCGTTGACCTGATCTACGGTTTACCGCTGCAGACGGTGGCGAGTTTCGATACCACGCTAACCAAGATTATTGACCTGCAACCAGATCGCATTGCCGCTTATAGCTACGCCCATTTGCCCGAACTGTTTAAAGCTCAGCGGCTAATTCGCCCCGAAGACATGCCGCCACCCGAGCGCAAGCTGGAGCTGCTGGAGCTTACGATTAACCGCCTGACGTCTGCAGGGTATGTCTACATCGGCATGGATCACTTCGCCCTTCCGAATGACGAGCTGAGCCTGGCCCGTGAAAATGGCACTCTGCAGCGCAATTTTCAGGGCTACTCTACCCACGCCGACTGCGACATGATTGGGCTGGGCATTACCTCGATTGGCAAGGTGGGCGATACCTATAGCCAAAACGTCAAGGACACTGCCCAGTATCAGCATCGCTTGGATGAAGGGCGTTTACCGGTCTTCCGTGGCTATCGTCTTAGCGATGACGACCGCCTGCGCCGCGATGTCATTAATACTCTGATGTGTCACGGCCGACTTGAATTTGCCGCTATTGAGGCCCGGCACAATATCGATTTTCGCAGCTACTTCGCGAGTGCCTTGGCGAGCCTCGAAGAGATGGCGGACGACGGGTTAATTGCTTTGCGCGACCATGACATCGAGGTGCTGCTTTCAGGGCGATTGATGATCCGCAACCTGGCCATGGCGTTCGACGCCTACCTGAAACCAACGGAAAACCGTTATTCGCGCACGGTGTAATTTCAACAGTGCCAACCGTCTATTCCTTTACGTTGGCCGCTCTATCACCTTGGGGGTAGACAGGGTGTATATGGAGGTAATCACGCAGTAATTCGCTTGTCGATCACGCAGAATCCACTCCATGGAACCCGCACTGTCGGGTATGCAAATTTCCGAGGAGCCTGGAGATCGACCATGAGTCACTTCATAGATCGGCTGAATTTCTTCCGCAAGTCCCGCGAGCCTTTTGCCAACGAACACGGTGAGCTACGCAGCGAATCCCGCCAGTGGGAAGATAGTTATCGTGCCCGCTGGCAGCACGACAAAGTAGTACGCAGTACCCACGGGGTGAACTGCACCGGCTCCTGTAGCTGGAAGATCTACGTTAAGAACGGTTTAGTTACCTGGGAAACCCAGCAGACTGACTACCCCCGTACCCGTCCCGACCTGCCTAACCATGAGCCGCGTGGCTGCCCCCGCGGCGCCAGCTACTCCTGGTATCTGTACAGCGCTAACCGCCTCAAGTACCCGTTGATCCGCAAGCCGTTGCTGGCGCTATGGCGCGAAGCGCTCAAGGCTAACCCAGATCCGGTCGACGCCTGGGCGTCTATTGTCGAAGACCCCGCCAAGACCAAACAGTACAAGCGTGCTCGCGGCATGGGCGGCTTCGTTCGCGGTAACTGGGACGAGCTCAACGAGCTGGTGGCGGCCTCTAACGTTTACACCGCCAAGCAGTACGGCCCCGACCGTATTCTCGGCTTTTCGCCGATTCCTGCCATGTCGATGGTCAGTTACGCCGCAGGTAGCCGCTACCTCTCGCTGATTGGTGGCGTCTGCATGAGCTTCTACGACTGGTACTGCGATTTGCCGCCGGCGTCACCGATGACCTGGGGCGAGCAGACCGACGTTCCCGAGTCCGCTGACTGGTACAACTCCGGCTACATTATCGCCTGGGGCTCCAACGTGCCCCAGACGCGTACCCCGGATGCCCACTTCTTTACCGAAGTACGTTACAAGGGCACCAAGACGGTTTCGATCACCCCGGATTATGCCGAGGTTTCCAAACTCACCGACGAATGGCTGTCCGCCAAACAGGGCACCGATGCCGCCCTGGCGATGGCCATGGGCCATGTCATCCTCAAAGAGTTCCACCTCGATAACCCGAGTGCTTACTTCACTGACTATGTGCGGCGCTATACCGACATGCCGTTCCTGGTGGAACTGGAAGTGCGTGAAGATGGCAGCTTCGCACCGGGCCGCCAACTGCGTGCCAGTGATTTTGATGCTGCCCTGGGCCAGGAAAACAATCCCGAGTGGAAAACCGTTGCCTGGGACGAAACCCGTGACCAACTGGTGGTACCACGCGGTTCCATCGGTTTCCGCTGGGGCGAAACCGGCGACGAAGTGGGCAAGTGGAACCTGGAATCGCTGGACGCCGCAGGCACCGAGATCAAGCCGTTACTGAGTTTGGCCAATCACCACGATAGCGTCGCTCGCGTGGCGTTTCCTTATTTCGGTGGCATTGAGCACGAACACTTTGAACACGTCAAAGGGGCCGGTGTCGGCGCTGCTGACGACCTGCTGTTCCACAATTTGCCCGCCAAGCGGTTAAAGAGAGCCGATGGCAGCGAAATGCTGGCGGTCACCGTTTTTGATCTGATGTGTGCCAACTACGGTATCGATCGTGGCTTTGTCGGCGACGGCGAAGATGATGGCGCGACCTCGTTTGATCAGATTCGCCCCTATACCCCCGCGTGGCAGGAGAAAATCACCGGTGTTCCTGCAGAGCAGTGCACCCGCATTGCCCGTGAATTTGCCGATAACGCCAATAAAACCAACGGCCGTAGCATGATCATCGTTGGTGCCGGTATGAACCACTGGTACCACATGGACATGAACTACCGCGGCCTGATTAACATGTTGGTCATGTGTGGTTGTATCGGTCAGAGCGGTGGCGGCTGGGCCCACTACGTTGGTCAGGAAAAACTGCGTCCGCAGACTGGCTGGACGCCTTTGGCCTTTGGCCTCGACTGGCAGCGTCCGCCGCGCCACATGAACTCTACTTCCTTCTTCTATAGTCACTCCTCCCAGTGGCGCTACGAGAAGCTTGAGATTAAAGAAATTCTTTCGCCGTTGGCCAAGGCCGAGGATTACCCCGGTAGCCTGATTGACTTTAACGTGCGTGCTGAGCGCATGGGCTGGCTGCCGTCAGCACCACAACTGGACACTAACCCGCTACGCCTAGCGAAAAAAGCCGAAGCCGCGGGTATGTCGACAGCCGACTATGCTGTTCAGCAGCTCAAGAGCGGTGAGCTGCGCTTTGCCGCGGAAGACCCGGACGCGCCAGAGAATTTCCCGCGCAATATGTTCATCTGGCGCTCCAACCTGCTGGGCAGCTCCGGTAAGGGCCATGAGTATATGCTCAAGTACCTGCTGGGTACCCGCCACGGTATTCAGGGTAAAGACCTGGGCGACTTCGGCGGCCAGAAGCCCGAAGAAGTCGTATGGCGTGACGAGGCGCCGGAAGGCAAGCTCGACCTGCTGGTGACGCTGGATTTCCGCATGTCCACCACCTGCCTCTACTCGGATATCGTGCTGCCTACGGCGACCTGGTATGAGAAGGACGACCTTAACACTTCTGACATGCACCCCTTTATTCACCCGTTGACTGCCGCCACCGACCCGGCCTGGGAATCGCGTAGCGATTGGGATATTTACAAGGGTATTGCCAAAGCATTCTCCAAGGTGTGTGTAGGCCACCTGGGCGAAGAGACTGACCTGGTCACGCTGCCGATGCAGCACGACTCGCCAGGAGAGTTGGCTCAACCGGTGGTGATGGATTGGAAGAAGGGCGAATGCGCGCCGATTCCCGGCAAGACCATGCCATCGCTGATTGAGGTTAAGCGCAACTATCCTGAAACCTATGAGCGCTTCACCTCCGTAGGGCCGCTGCTGGAAAGCATCGGTAACGGCGGCAAGGGCATCGCTTGGAATACCGATGCGGAAGTCGAGCTGCTGGGCAAACTCAACCATCGCAAGCTGGATGGCCCGCATAAAGGGCGTCCGTTGATCGACAGCGCTATCGATGCTGCCGAGATGATTCTGACCCTGGCACCGGAAACCAACGGCGCCGTGGCAGTAAAAGCGTGGGATGCACTCTCCAAAATTACCGGGCGTGATCATACTCACCTGGCAAGGCCCAAACATGACGAAAAAATCCGCTTTCGCGATGTCGTCGCCCAGCCGCGCAAGATTATCTCCAGCCCGACCTGGTCCGGCCTCGAGGATGAGCATGTCTCCTATAACGCCGGTTACACCAACGTTCACGAGCTGATTCCCTGGCGCACCGTGAGTGGCCGTCAGCAGTTCTATCAGGATCACGCCTGGATGCGCGCTTTTGGCGAAAGCCTGCTGGTCTATCGTCCGCCCATCGATACCAAGGCGGCCAAAGGCTTCCAGCTTCCCGCCGACAACGGCTTCAAGAGCAAGGCGCTGAACTTTCTCACGCCGCACCAGAAGTGGGGCATCCACTCTACTTACTCGGACAACCTGCTGATGTTGACGCTTAACCGAGGCGGCCCGGTGGTGTGGCTCTCCGAGGCGGACGCGGCTGAGATCGATATCGAGGACAACGACTGGATCGAGGTCTACAACGCCAACGGCTCGATTGCCGCGCGGGCAGTGGTCAGCCAGCGGGTCAAAGCGGGCATGGTGATGATGTACCACGCCCAGGAGCGCAACGTGAACGTCCCTGGCTCTGAGGTCACCGGCACGCGGGGCGGTATTCACAACTCGGTCACCCGTGTCTGCCCCAAGCCAACCCATATGATCGGCGGCTACGCGCAGCTCTCTTACAGTTTTAATTATTACGGCACTGTCGGCTCAAATCGCGATGAGTTCGTGTTAGTGCGCAAGATGAAACACGTTGACTGGCTGGATGGTGAAGGCAATGACAGCGTTCAGGAGGCCGTGAAATGAAAATTCGTTCCCAGGTAGGCATGGTTCTCAACCTTGATAAGTGTATTGGTTGCCACACCTGTTCAGTGACCTGCAAAAATGTCTGGACCAGTCGCGAAGGTATGGAGTACGCCTGGTTCAACAATGTCGAGACCAAGCCCGGTATCGGCTATCCCAAAGAGTGGGAGAACCAGGCCAAGTGGAAGGGCGGCTGGATGCGCCGTAACGATGGTCGGATTGAACCGCGTATTGGTGGCAAATGGCGGGTGCTGGCGAACATTTTCGCCAACCCCGACTTGCCCGAGATGGATGACTACTATGAGCCGTTCACTTTCGACTACCAACACCTGCATACCGCCAAGATCGGTGAGCACCAGCCGGTGGCGCGTCCGCGCTCGCTGATTTCCGGTCAGCGCATGAAAAAGATCGAGTGGGGCCCGAACTGGGAAGAGATTCTTGGCACCGAGTTCGCCAAGCGGCGCAAAGACGCCAACTTCGACAAGGTGCAGGCAGATATCTACGGCCAGTTCGAAAACACCTTCATGATGTATCTGCCGCGCCTCTGCGAGCACTGCTTGAATCCCACCTGTGTGGCGTCCTGCCCTAGCGGTGCGATCTACAAGCGGGAAGAGGACGGCATCGTTCTAATCGATCAGGACAAGTGCCGTGGCTGGCGTATGTGTATCTCCGGCTGCCCCTACAAGAAGATCTACTACAACTGGAAAAGCGGTAAGTCCGAGAAGTGTATCTTCTGCTACCCGCGTATCGAGGCCGGTCAGCCGACCATCTGCTCCGAGACCTGTGTGGGCCGCATTCGCTATCTCGGCGTGCTGCTGTATGACGCTGACCGTATAGAGGAAGTGGCAAGCTCCCCTGACGAGCGTGACCTCTACCACCGCCAGTGCGAGATTTTCCTAGATCCTAACGATCCGGAAGTGATTGCCCAGGCCAAGCGGGATGGCATCCAGGATAACGTCATCAAAGCCGCCCAGGCCTCACCGGTCTACAAGATGGCTATCGACTGGGGATTGGCGCTGCCGCTGCACCCGGAATACCGCACGCTGCCGATGGTGTGGTACGTGCCGCCGCTGTCGCCGATTCAGTCCGCCGCTGAGGCGGGGCATGTAGAGTTCGATGGCATCCTGCCCAAGATCGAATCACTGCGTATCCCGGTGAAGTACCTGGCTAACCTGTTGACTGCTGGCGAAGAGGAGCCCGTGGTGTTGGCACTCAAGCGTTTGATGGCGATGCGTGTCTACATGCGTGGCAAACACGTGGAGGGCGCCCCCAACGCCGAAGTGCTCGATGCCGTGGGGCTGAGCGTGGCCCAGGTAGAGGAGATGTACCGCTACCTGGCCATTGCCAACTACGAGGATCGTTTTGTGATCCCCACCAGCCATCGGGAAATGGCCACCGAAGCCTTCCCTGAACGGGGAGGGTGCGGCTTTACCTTTGGTGATGGTTGCCACGGTGAGAGCCAGCCCAACCTGTTCAATGGCCGTAAGCAGACCAGCGTGTTGGTGAAACCGGTAGAGGTCTTCGACCCGCAGCCACAACTTGAGGAGTCTCGTCATGACTGAAGCCGCTACCCAATCGCTGACCCCGGTAGAGCCGTCGTTCGAGCCGCTACAGGGTATGCGTAGCCTACGCGTACTGGCCCGCCTGCTCGATTACCCGACCCAGGAACTGCAGGATGCCAGCGGCGAGCTCATCGAAATTCTCAATGCCGAGCGCCGCCTGGGGGCGGCTCTCAAATCGTCGCTTATGGCGTGGTGTCAGCGTCTACAAGAGGGCGACCTGCTTGAGCTGCAGGCCGAGTACGTCGCCATGTTCGATAAGGGGCGGGCTACGTCGCTGCTGCTATTCGAACACGTTCACGGTGAATCACGTGACCGTGGCCAGGCCATGGTGGATCTCATGGCCGAGTACAGCGCGGCCGGTTTTGAGCTGGATGCCCGTGAACTGCCCGATCATCTACCGGTATTTCTTGAATACCTTTCAATGTGCGATGAAGCCGAGATCGGCCGCTGGCTGGGCGAAATACGCCATATTCTGGCGCTGCTGACCGCGCGGCTGGAGGAGCGGGGAGCGGATCACGCGCTGGTACCGCTGTCACTGTTGGCGTTAATCGGCGCCGAGGGCGATGTCGAAGAGCATCGGCCCCAGGTTAAGAAAGAAGTGCCTGATAACACCCCCGAAGCCTTGGACGCCGTATGGGAAGAAGAAGCGGTGCGCTTCTCGGCAACCTCTGACGAAGACTGCGCGCTGCAGTCTGCCGAAGGCCGCCGCTTGGCCGAGCGCAAACACACCGTTCAGAGTCAGCCGGTGCGCATTATGCCTGCCCCGTCTTTAAATGCCTCTTCCGCTCCTTCCGCTCCTTCCGCCGATCGTTAATAGGAGAATCACCATGTATGACGCGATTGCGCATTACTTAACCCATCTGATCTACGGTTACTACCCCTATCTCGCTGGCACGGTGTTTCTGCTGGGTAGCCTGCTCCGTTTCGATCATGGTCAGTACACCTGGAAGACCGGTTCTAGCCAGATGCTCTCTTCAAAGAATATGCGCCTGGGCAGCAACCTGTTTCATATCGGTATTATCGTGATTTTCTTCGGCCATCTGGTAGGCATGCTCACTCCGCACTGGGTCTATGAACCGTTCCTGCACGCTGGCACTAAGCAGCTAGTGGCTATCGTGGTGGGCGGTATTGCCGGTGCCATGTGCGTGGTGGGCGGCGCCATGTTGCTCTATCGGCGCCTGGCCAACCCTCGCGTAAAGGCATCGTCGAGCATGATGGATACCTTGATCCTGGGCTTGATCGTCTTACAAGCGTGCCTGGGTATGGTGACCATCATCTTCTCGCTGGGCCATATGGACGGCGAAATGATGCTGACACTCTCCAGCTGGGCGCAGTCGATTGTCTTCTTCAGCGGCGGTGCGGCGGACTACATGCAGGAAGTGTCGTGGATCTACAAACTGCATATCTTTATCGGCTTAACCATCATCCTGCTGTTCCCGTTTTCGCGGCTGGTGCATGTGTGGAGCGCGCCGTTTGGCTATGTGACTCGTCGTTATCAGCTTGTCCGCCGCCGCGGCTAACAACTGCTTGTGCTCGGCCAGGCCTAGAGGAGAAATAACATGCAGATGATTGATATCGAACAGTTACCTGGGGGCGTCGCTGCGCCTCCGGTACGCGTCGGCGACACCCCTATCGATGAAGCAACGATTGCGTTGGAGATGCAGTACCACCCCGCCGAAACGGCGGGGGAGGCTCAGCTTCAGGCAGCCCGGGCGTTGGTGGTCAGAGAGCTGCTGCGCCAGCGTGCTAGCGTCCTGGGCCTACTATCGACACAGGAAGTTAGCGAAGCACAGGAAGACGCGGCGATTGCTGCCCTGCTCGAACAGGAGCTTGATGTGCCGGAACCGGGGGAAGCCGATTGCCAGCGCTTTTTTGAGACCCACCGCGAGCGCTTCAGCGAACCGGTGCAGTTACGCGTTCGGCATATCCTGCTTGCGGCCGCACCCGATGACTCCCAGGGTCGCGACGACGCTTACCAGCTTGGCGAAAAGCTACTCGAACAGCTTAATCAGATACCCGAACGGTTTGCCGAATTTGCTCAGCACCACTCCGCGTGCCCTTCAAAAGAGCTGGATGGTGATTTGGGCTGGTTGGTATCAGGGCAGACGGTTCCAGAGTTGGATCGCGCTTTGCAGCACTTGCCCGAAGGTCTGCACGAGCGCCCCTTGGCGTCTCGCTATGGCTGGCATGTGGTGAGTATTGACGAGCGCAGAGAAGGTAGGGCGTTACCTTTCGATCAAGTTATTGACCGGGTGCGCCATAGCCTACGGGAGCAGGCAACTCGTCGCGCGCTACGTCACTATTTGCTGGCGTTAGAGAGCGAAATAGGCGTCGAAGGGATTGTTCTGGATGACGATGCGGGTGGCAGTTTGATGCAATAGCTTGATGCAACAGTAAGGCTAAGAGGAGAGGTTTGATGTCCCATGTTCCTGTAGATGCACTTTTTACTCCGCTTGGCATCGCGGTGCTAACGGTTTCCGATACGCGTGGATTCGATGAAGATGGCAGCGGTGACCTGCTGGTTAAACGTCTGAATGAAAGCGGCCATGTCCTGTTGGAGAGGCGTATCGTTGTCGATGATACCTACCAGGTTCGCGCCGTTGTCTCGGAGTGGATTGCGAGAACAGATATCCACGCGATTCTGGTTAATGGCGGCACTGGCTTTACCGCTCGGGATACGACTCCCGAGGCGTTGATACCGCTGTTCGACAAAGCGATTGAGGGGTATGGCGAGCTGTTCCGCCACTACTCCCTGAAGACAATCGGCACGGCGACGATCCAGTCTCGCGCCGTGGCAGGGGTGGCCAATCAAACGATGGTGTTTGCAATGCCTGGCTCGCCTAAGGCATGCGCCTTAGCGTGGGACAGAATTATCTCTTTGCAATTGGACGCCCGCACTCGCCCCTGTAACTTTGCCGCCATGGTACTCCCTTCAGTGACTCCCTGCAGCGGACGCCATGCAGCGAGTTTTACCAGTGATCTGGAACCCTTATGAACTGTCACTGCGCAGAAATAGTCACGCCCGGCTTGTTAGATCTGTTTGATGCACGCCAACGGCTTATCGACGCTGCCACGCCCATTAATGCAGTAGAAATCATCACCCTAGAACAAGCGGCGGGTCGAGTGCTGGCAGAAACGCTGGTCGCACCTCTCGATATGCCAGGTGTGGACAATAGCGCCATGGATGGTTATGCGCTGTGTCTGGCGGATTACCAAGCGGCACCTAGCGGCGCGGGCTTACCCATTCTCCAGCGCGTACCAGCTGGTGCAGGCGTCATGCTGCTAGCGGAAGGAGGCTGCGCGCGTATTTTTACCGGCGCGCCGGTGCCCATGGGGGCAGATATTGTGGTGCCTCAAGAGCGGGTAACTCTTGATCAGCGCGGGTATATACACCTCGAGGGTAGCTTGGTGCTAGGCGCTAACATTCGCCGCCAGGGCGAGGAGACTCGCATAGGCACCCCGCTGCTCGCTGCGGGTAAGCTTCTTGATGCCGCGTCGATTGCGCTGCTGGCAAGCCATGGAATCAATACCGTGACTGTCAAACGGCGTCTGAGGGTGGCGCTGCTTTCCACCGGCGATGAGCTGATTGCCCCAGGTACAGTGCGATCACCGGGACAGGTATACGACAGCAACCGCGCCATGCTTAACGTACTGCTAGCGCAAGCTCAGTGCGACGTGCTGGATTTGGGCATCATCGCTGATTCACCGCAGTCATTGCATCAGGCCTTTGAGCACGCACAAACCGTTGCGGATGTGGTGATGTGCACCGGAGGCGTTTCGGTAGGCGAGGAGGATCATGTACGCCCAGTGATCGAGCAGCGCGGTGGCTTACATTTTCATGGTGTCGCCATGAAGCCAGGGAAGCCCTTTGCGTTCGGTTATCTGGGCGCGGAGCCTGCCTCTTCCACACCGTTAATGGCGCTGCCGGGTAATCCTGTGGCCTCCCTGGTGGGCTGGCAGCTGCTGGCGCTGCCGTTTATCCATGCCATGCAAGGTAGAGCCGTAGCGGCTCTACAGCGTTATCCGGTAAAAGCGGGCTTTTCTCAGCGTGGCCCCCAGGGGCGCTGCGAGCTACTACGGGTGGTGATGGATTGGTCACAGGGGGCTCCCGTGGCGCAGCTAGCGGGCGGGCAGGGCTCACATATGCTCAGCGCGGCTAGCCAGGCCCATGGTTATTTAATGATTAACCCCGCCACGGAGGTAACTGAAGGGGCCACCTATCACTATTACCCCATCAATCAGTTCGCCGCTTGAACAGCTTTTCCTATCGTGGCCACTGACCTCGTTTTTTTTCATAGGAGAGGGTATGTCTTCACAACACAAACCCCGCACACTGATTTATGCCTGCTCCGGCTGCTCTGATGTGGCGCAACTTGCCAATAGCGTTGCCCTGCGTCTTGACCATGCAGGAGAGGCAGAAATGTCCTGCATTGCTGGTGTGGGCGGTGGTGTGCCCGGTCTGGTGCGCATTGCCCGCTCAGGGCGCCCTATTGTAGCCATTGACGGGTGCCAGATGCACTGCGCCAGCCACTGTCTCGCCAAAGCGGATGTGATACCCACAGAGCACGTAAAGCTATATGAAAACGGCCTGCGCAAGCGGCGGGGCCAGTTTTATGATGAGCAAACAATCATCGACGTCACCGCAGAAGTAAAAGAACTCATTGCACGGCTGCCCGTTAATGCCAATACCCAAGAGGAACCCATGGAATGAGTGCGCTAGTCGATGGGTATGGCCGTACGGTGCGTTACCTGCGTATATCGGTAACTGATCGTTGTGATTTTCGCTGTGTGTACTGCATGGCTGAGGAAATGACCTTTCTGCCACGCGCCCAACTGCTTACCCTTGAGGAGATAGCCGCGCTTTCACAGGCATTTGTCGAGCTGGGTGTGGAGAAAATCCGCCTAACTGGCGGTGAGCCGCTGGTACGCCAGGGCGTACTCACGCTAGTGCAAAAACTCGGTGCATTGGAAGGTCTGCGCGAGCTGGCGATGACCACCAACGGCTCAGGGTTGGTCAAGCATGCCAATGCTTTGCGGCAAGGCGGGCTACATCGGCTCAATATTAGCCTCGACTCGCTCAAGCCCGAACGCTTTAAAGCATTAACCCGGACGGGGGATCTTGATCAGGTGATCGCGGGTATCCGTGCAGCGCGCCGCGCTGGCTTTCAGTCGATTAAGCTCAACGCCGTATTGCTCAAGGGGCGCAATGACGACGAAATTATCGACTTGGTAAACTTTGCCCGGGATGAACAAGTCGATATAAGCTTTATTGAGGAGATGCCGCTGGGCGCTATCAGCGAGCATAACCGTGGTGAAACCTTTCTTTCCACCGATGCGGTACGCGAGACCATAGAAAACCACTATCAACTCTTACCCACCACCGAGACCACCCTAGGGCCATCCCGTTATTACCGCATGGTAGACAGCCAGTCGAGGATTGGCTTTATTTCTCCCCATAGCCACAATTTCTGCTCTGCCTGTAATCGTGTTCGGGTGACGGCTGAAGGGCGACTACTCCTTTGCTTGGGCAATGAGCACTCGGTAGATTTACGCGCCGTAATGCGACGTTATCCGGGTGATACCCAGCGGCTTAAATCGAGCATTGTGGCGGCAATGAAGAAAAAACCTGAGCGCCATCACTTCACGACGGATGGTGAAGTTCAAATAGTGAGGTTTATGAATGCAACAGGCGGGTAATACGATTCGGTCAGCGTTCAAAGCTAGCAGGGGCTAGTGGTGAATAGCGCTTTCCGTTAAGCTCCTCGACAATTTTTTATTTTTGGTTGCGTTGAGGTGATTGTATGTGGAGCCTGCTAAGGCTGTCTGCAATATCACTATCAGTACTCATGATAGCTGGTTGCTCAGATCCCAAAATTGATACTAGCTCCATGCCTGCGTCGGTTGTCTCGGTTGAGAAAGTGCGTAACTCCTTGCCCACCTACAAGCGCGATGAGTTTGATCAAGGCTTGATCATTATTGCCACGTCGACGTCGTTTAGTGGTATCGATATTCTCAACCCCCACCGCATGAATGCCGCTGAGATCGCCGAAACTGCCAATGTGCAAATGCATGGGTTAACGGGGGATCAGGTGATTCAGCGTGCCGATCAAATTCTGCGCGAGCGTCGGGCACGCGAACGCGAACAGGCTATTCGCACCTTAAAGCGGCTGGAAGAGAAGCGTGCAAAAGCCACCAGTGATCAGCAGCAGTTAGCGCGGTTTACCATTGACAGTGCTCGCTATTACATTGGCTCAAGCCCTTATGGCGCTCCGGAACCGGTGATTGATCTTACAGTGACCAATGACACGGATCAGGCCATTTCTGAGCTTCTGTTGAGGGGCGTGGTGACGAGCCCTGATCACTCAGCAGCTTGGGTAGACGAAACGTTTTACTACGTTGTTCCTGGTGGCATTGAGCCTGGTGAAACACTGGAGTGGAGCCTTGCGCCTAACCGCTTTGGCCCATGGGGGAATGCTCAAATACCCAGCGATGCAGAGCTGACGGTCACCTTGCAAGGGTTGAAAGGGCTTGATGAGCAGCCATTATGGGACTCCCCTGAGCTAACGGAACACGAACTGGCCAGGCTTGAGCAACTGCAGAAGGAGTATGGTGGCATTGCTTTCTCCCGTTTGGAGTGAGCCTTGTGTGGAGTAAGCGATGCAAAAACCACAGCGCCCTAGCGGTTATCCGATAGGGCGCAAACATCTCAACACTGTTTAGCTGAAGTGAGAAAAATGGCAGCCAAGGCTTACCGTGGGGCTAGCCAGCCATCAGCGTATCGATAAAAATTTTACCGGCGATACTTGCCAGCAGCAGCATAACCAAATTATCGAACCAGCGGTGGGGCAGCCGATTACCCAGGCGGGCGCCTAGGGGCATGGCGGCGAGTATCACCACAAGGGCAAGAATACTAAACAAAAAGCGTTCCAGGGTTAAAATGCCCGCGTTTAAAAGCGCCGGTATTTGAACACTGGTAATGGCGACGAAGAAGACCGAGATGGAGCCAATAAATACGCTTCGTTTCAACTGCATCGCATTGAGAAACGTAACCGAGGCTGGCGCCGACATGCCTGCAGCGCCTTGAAGCACGCCAGCGAGTAGGCCAATAGGGATCACTAGTCGCGCAGCGATATTAAAAGGCAGGGCGATACGACGTTTCATCACTTTGATGATCAGGTAAAGCACGATCACACCCGCGACACCCAGTGACAGTATTTCGGGAGATAAAACGACTAATCCCCAAGTGCCCAGAACGATGCCTAGCCCGCCAGCAATGGAGAAAGCTGCCAAGAAGCGCAAGGGTAGTAGGTGGCGTCGATATTGCCATACCTGTAAAGCATTACTAAATAGGTTAGGCGCGACTAATAGAGCGATAGCGAGTTGAACGTCGTACAGCATGGTGAGAATGGGTACGACAATAACCGGGACACCTGAACCGATGGCGCCTTTGACGATACCTGCAACGAGTAGCGCTATAAACGCAATTAACAGCATAAGGTTACCGGCCCTTTTTAGCGCACAGCCGCCACGCAACCGGCAGCTGTGCGTATTGATTTTCTTCAGGATTAGGTTTTGTCTGAAAAGTCGGCGAGCGAAGGCCAGACAAGGCAAAAATCGGCGAAAAGACGGAGTTTACGTTGTGTAAATGAGTACTTTGAGCCGATTTTTAACGCCGTATGGTCGAGCGCAGCCAGTTTTCAGGCAGAGCCTAAACGCTGTTATTTCAGCACATAGCAGGGCACATAGTGCTGGCCATCGAGTTTCATGCGCCCTTGGGCTACAAACGAGGTGAGTAGCTCGTCAAGGCGTTGCATTAGTTCGGGCTCTGCGGTCAGTACAAAGGGGCCATGAGCTTCAATGGCTCGAATGCCAGCCTCTTTGACGTTGCCTGCGACGATCCCCGAGAAAGCGCGGCGCAGATTAGCAGCGAGCTCATGGGTAGGCTGCTGGCGGTGGAGCGCTAAGCCACGCATGGCGTCGTGTGTCGGTTCAAAGGTTGCCTGGAAGTCGCGCGCAATGGTCAATCGCCAGTTGTAGTAGAAAGCATCCTGATGGGTGCGCCGGAATTCAGCGATCTCATCGATGCCGTGGCGCATGGTGCGTGCAACCGAGACCGGATCGCCGGTAATGATGGTGTAGTAACGGCGGATATCCTCACCGAGGGTATAGACCAGAAATTCATCAATTTTCTGAAAGTAGGCCGCAGAATCAGCAGGGCCAGTGAAAATTAACGGAAAAGGAATATCCTGGTTGCTGGGGTGCAGCAGAATGCCCAGCAGATAGAGAATCTCTTCTGCGGTGCCCACCCCGCCAGGAAACACAATAATGCCATGGCCCAGGCGCACAAAGGCTTCCAAGCGTTTTTCAATGTCTGGCATGACAACCAGTTCATTGACGATGGGGTTAGGCGCTTCGGCAGCGATAATGCCGGGCTCTGAAACACCCAAATAGCGGCCTTCTTTACGCCGCTGCTTGGCATGGGCAACGTTCGCGCCTTTCATGGGGCCTTTCATTGCGCCAGGGCCACAGCCGGTACAAATATCTAAATCGCGCAGACCCAAGTGATAGCCCACATCTTTGGTATATTCGTACTCTTCCCGGGAGATAGAGTGACCGCCCCAGCACACCACCAGGCTAGGGTCGCGGCCGGGTTTGAGCGTGCCCGCTTTGCGCAGAATATGGAAGACCGCATTGGTGGTGCCTTCTCCCGTACTCAGGTCAAAACGATTGTGGTGCTGAATCTCATTGTAGACGTAAACGATGTCGCGAATGATCGAGGATAGATGCTCGCGGATACCGCGAATCATGCGGCCATCTACAAAGGCTTCGGCGGGGGCGTTAGTGAGCTTTAAGCGAATGCCGCGGTCTTGCTGCAGCACTTCAATATCGAAATCTTTATAGGCTTCTAAAATCGCCAGGCTATCGTCGCTGGGATTACCGCAATTGAGTACTGCCAACGCACAGCGCCGAAGAAGGTCGTGCAGACCGCTTTGAGAAGTTTTATGCAGTCGATTAACTTCATGCTGAGAGAGTACTTCGAGGCTCCCCTCGGGGGAAATGATGCTGGAAAGAGTGGCGCGAGGTTGAACGTTTTCGGTCATTAGCGGGGCTGTCCCTAATCGTTTGATGTCTCTTGGCATATTACCACGCCCAAGCGGTGGGTACAGCGCAGCGGCTGGCTCGCCGGGGTGTGCTATTATGAGGTCTATTTTATAGGGCGGCGGCAATAGCGTTTTTTGTTAGTTACTAAACTGTTGCCTAAAGCGGGTTCTCAAAGAGAGCTGCTAAAGACCGTTATCAAAGACCATGGCGCTTCACTATGTTCAATGCCCACTATTTTCGTACTTTTATTACGCTTGTTGAAACAGGCAGTTTTACCCGTACGGCGCAACGTTTAGAAATGACCCAGCCGGGCGTAAGCCAGCATGTACGCAAGTTAGAAGACTATTTAAATAAAGAGCTGCTAGAGCGCAAGGGGCGTAGCTTTACATTAACCGAATCGGGGCGGCGTGCTTACGATTACGCTTTAAAGTTATTTGCTGAGCATGAACAGTTCCGTCACGGGCTAGACGATGACTCTTTGGATAGCGGTGACTGCCGCATTGCCTCGCCGGGTAGCGTTGGCCTGATGTTCTATCCGTATATATTGGGGCAGCAGCAAATGCACCCCAATTTAACGGTCAACTATAGCTTTGCGTTCAACCACGAAATCGTCAATGACCTGCTTGAAGGGCGTTATGACATCGGGATAGTCACCGAGGCAATGCGGCACCCTGAGCTTAGCTGCAGCATTTGGCATGAAGAACCGCTCTGCTTGGTGGTGCCTGCAGATTTTGCGGGCAGCACGTTATCAGATTTAATGGGCATCGGCTTTCTCAATTATTACGACGGCATTAACCATGCCAATGCACTGCTGCGAGCCAATTACCCCGACGAGTTTCGCTCAATGACCCATTTCCGCCATCAAGGCTTTACCAATGAAGTCAGCATGGTGCTGGATGCAGTGGCCAGGGGATTGGGCTTTAGCGTGGTATCGCGATTGGTATTGGAAACTTCGCCTTGGCAGCGCCAGGTAAAAGCGTTGAACCTGCCCAATGCGGTCAATGAAGTGCTCTATTTGCTGCGCCGCCGCGACTCGGTGCTGCCTAAGCGCTACGCGAAGCTGTTAGACGGTTTTCACGCTCAGCGTCTGCAAGAAAAAACGCCCTTGATGCCGTCTAATTGATTAGGCACCAAGGGCGTTTTCGTTACTTAGAGCGCTATCGCTTCACATCTTGCCAGCTTTGCCGCTAGTTGCGATATTCGTCGATGCTAGGGCAGGAGCAGATTAACTGACGGTCACCGAAAACGTTATCGACGCGGTTAACGGCGGGCCAGTATTTAGCGGCTTGAACAGCCGCGGTCGGGAAGGCGGCCAACTGGCGGTCATAAGGCCGCTGCCAGTCGCTATCCATTAGATCCGCCTGGGTATGTGGCGCATTGACCAGCGGATTATTATCCAACGGCCATTCGCCGCTCTCCACTCGGGCGATCTCGTCACGAATGGCAATCATCGCATCGCAGAAACGGTCGATTTCATACAGCGACTCAGACTCAGTCGGCTCGATCATCAGCGTGCCCGGCACTGGGAACGACATGGTTGGTGCGTGAAAACCGTAATCCATCAAACGCTTGGCGATATCCTCCTCGCTAATCCCAGAGGCCGCTTTGAGCGGACGAATATCGATTATGCATTCGTGGGCAACGGTACCGTTCTGACCGCGGTATAGAATCGGGAATGCCGCTTCCAATCGTTTGGCAATGTAATTGGCGTTTAGGATGGCAAGCTCGGTAGCTTCCCGCAGCCCGCGGGCACCCATCATCTTAATGTAGGCCCAGGAAATGGGCAGAATGGAAGCACTGCCGAAGGCAGCCGCGGAGACTGCACCGCTATCAGTGTTGACGCCGTTGATAGGTGTTACCACATGGTTTGAAACGTAGGGCACCAAGTGGGCTTTCACGCCGATAGGGCCCATGCCCGGGCCGCCGCCACCGTGGGGAATACAGAACGTTTTGTGCAGGTTAAGGTGAGACACATCGCCGCCAAAATCGCCAGGACGGGTTAACCCTACCTGGGCGTTCATATTGGCGCCATCGATATACACCTGACCACCGTTGTCGTGAACGATCTTGCACGCTTCGCGTACGCTGGTTTCAAACACCCCGTGTGTGGATGGGTAGGTCAGCATAATGGCGGAGAGCTTATCGCTATGCTGTTCAGCTTTAGCGCGTAAGTCCGCTATGTCGATATTGCCGTTTTGATCGCACTCGACCACCACCACCTTCATTTGCACCATGGCTGCCGAGGCAGGGTTGGTGCCGTGGGCAGAGCTTGGAATCAAGCAGACATCGCGATGACCTTCGCCTTGGGCCGCTTGGTAACGACGAATTGCCACAAGGCCAGCATATTCACCCTGAGCGCCGGAGTTAGGCTGCATCGAGAGGTGATCGTAACCGGTGACTTCGACCAGGAAGGCCGAGAGCTCGTCGATCATTTGATGATAGCCAGCCACCTGGTCGCGAGGTGCAAAGGGGTGAAGGTGCGCAAACGAGGGCCAGGAGACGGGGATCATTTCGCTGGTGGCGTTGAGCTTCATGGTGCAGGAGCCGAGCGGGATCATTGCATGGGCAAGCGACAGATCCTTATTCTCCAGACGCTTTAAGTAGCGCAGCATTTCGGTTTCGCTGCGGTAGCGGTTAAAGGTGGGATGGCTCAAGAAGTCGCTTTCGCGCTGGCATGCCGCGGGAATGCCGGAAGCGCCGCTAGCTACCACTTGCTCGTCCAATACTGCAACGGCAAGGCCGTGCTCATCGCCCAGCAGCACATCAAACAATGTGGCTACATCGTGGGCGGTGGTGGTTTCATCCAGGCTAATACCGACATCGCCATTGCCGAAGTAGTGCAGATTAATATCATGGGTCATGGCTCGGCCATGGATCTTACCTGCATCAACACCTGTCAGACGTAGCGTATCAAACCAGCTGTCATGAGCGAGCGATACGCCTGCCTGCTTAAGGCCTTCGGCAAGCAGGGTGGCTAGGCGATGAACGCGGCCGGCAATTTTGCGCAACCCTTCTGCACCGTGATAGGTGGCATAAAAGCCTGCGATGTTGGCCAGAAGCGCCTGGGCGGTACAGATATTGGACGTCGCTTTCTCGCGGCGGATATGCTGCTCGCGGGTCTGCATTGCCATGCGCAGGGCGGTGTTGCCACGGCTATCTTTTGATACGCCGATGATACGCCCAGGAATTGAGCGCTTGAGCTTGTCGGATGTAGCAAAGAACGCCGCGTGAGGGCCACCAAAGCCCATGGGTACGCCAAAGCGTTGGGAGTTGCCCACCACAATATCCGCGCCCAGCTGGCCGGGTTCTTTAAGCAGCACCAGACTCAAAAGATCGCTGGCCACGCAGGTCATTATATTGCGCTCAGCCGCGGCGCTTAATAGCGGTGCCAGATCGCGCACTTCACCACTGGCAGAGGGGTACTGAACCAGGGCTCCAAACACATCGTGGCTGGCCAACTCTTCTGCAGGGCCGGTGATCAGCTCAAAGCCAAAGAACTCGGCACGGGTTTTAACGACATCCAGCGTTTGCGGGAAAACATCGTCGGCGACGAAAAAAGCGTTGGATTTGCTTTTCTTATTACCACGCTTACACAGCGCCATGGCTTCGGCGGCAGCGGTGGCTTCGTCGAGCAGCGACGCATTAGCCAGCTCCATGCCGGTTAAATCCATGACCACCTGCTGGAAGTTAAGCAAGCCTTCCAGGCGTCCTTGAGAAATCTCCGGCTGGTAGGGGGTGTAGGCCGTGTACCAGCCTGGGTTTTCCAATACGTTGCGCTGAATCACCGCGGGCATATGGGTGCCGTAATAGCCCTGGCCAATATAGCTCTTAGCCACGCGGTTCTGGCGCGCGAGCTGCGCTAGGTACTCTAGCGCCTCTGATTCGCTACGCGGTTCATCAAGCGCTAGCTCACGGCCAAGACGGATATCGCTCGGCACGGTCTGTTCAATCAGATCTTCCATGTGCTGCATGTTGAGCGCTTTTAACATGGTGGCCACGTCATCTTGACTTGGACCATTATGACGTTTGATAAAAGCATCGTGATCGGCCAGCTCGGCCAGACGGCGTGTTTCAAGAGACATGAAGAAGATTCCGGACGTTAAGAGAGAACCGTGCAGGGCGTTAAGCGAAGAGCCTGCCATAAAGGATAAAGGCAGGCCCTAATATATGATTCAGCTACCGCCTTTAGTCGTCGGCGCTTAGCGTTGCTTGATAGGCATCTGCGTCGAGCAGGCCATCAAGTGAGTCGCTGTCTAAACGCACTTTCATAATCCAGCCACCTTCGTAAGGCGCTTCATTGACTGTTTCAGGGGCGTCTTCAAGAGCGTCATTGACCTCAATGACTTCGCCAACAACCGGTGAGTAGAGATCAGAAGCAGCTTTTACCGATTCGATAACGCCAAACTCTTGCCCTTTGTTCAGCGCTGTTCCCACTTCAGGCAGTTCAACAAACACGACATCGCCGAGCGCCTGCTGGGCGTGATCAGTTATACCCACGGTTACGGTGCCGTCCTTATTATCCAGCACCCACTCGTGGCTTTCTGCGTAACGAAGATTGGTAGGAAGATTGCTCATGGTGTTTTCCTATATGAAACAGTTTTCTGGGCCCGAGCATACTAGCGGTTGTCGTTCGCCTTGGCGACTAGTGACTGGGGTAGATCGAGCGAATAAGCAAGCATGTTAACGTGTTTCCAATCGGAAACAAATTTCTTCGTTGCTTCAAAGCTTGCTTGGTGGCGTTATCGGTTCAGCTACTTTTCGCCGGGTTTGTGCAGAAGATCGGGTTATGAAAAAAGCGGTATCCTCTATGCACAAGCGACATCACCCTAGATGCTAGCTAAGTTTATGGTGTAAAACATTCAAATCGTGCGCTAACCAACAATAGCGTCGTTAGGACTAGCCCGTAATCGCAACAAGCCAATAATACACACCAATATTGCATACCAACAAAGCGAGGAGATGAACATGGAAGCATTAACTAGCCTCTTAGGGGCGATCAACGGCGTGGTCTGGGGGCCCGTCATGTTGATTCTGCTACTCGGTGTGGGGATCTACCTGCAGCTTGGCTTGAAACTGATGCCGATTAGAAAGCTCGGCATGGGCTTCAAGCTAATGTGGGCGGGGCGTGATGCGAAACCTGGGGTGGGTAAAGCGGCAGCTGCCAAAGAGGGAGACGAAGGGGAAATATCTCCTTTTAATGCCTTGATGACCGCACTCTCTGCGACCATCGGTACCGGTAATATTGCCGGTGTCGCCACAGCCATCGCGTTAGGTGGCCCTGGCGCTGTGTTTTGGATGTGGATTACCGCACTGGTGGGTATGGCCACTAAATTTGCTGAAGCGGTGCTGGCCGTGCGCTATCGTGAAACCGATAGCACTGGTTACCACGTGGGCGGGCCGATGTTTTACATCAAGAATGGCCTGGGTAAAAAGTGGCTATGGTTGGGCGGCCTGTTCTCATTTTTTGGCGCTGTCGCAGCCTTCGGGATCGGCAATACCGTTCAGTCCAACTCCGTTGCTGACGCCATGGACGCCACCTTCGGCGTGCCGCACTGGCTCACGGGTGTGGTCATTATGGTGCTGGCTGGCGCGGTGATTCTGGGCGGTATCAAGCGTATTGCTAAAGTGGCGGGCAAGTTGGTGCCGATTATGGGCATTGCCTACGTAGTGGCTGGCTTGTTGGTATTGATCGTCAATGCCGGGCAGATCGGTGAAGCTTTTGGTTTGATCTTCTACTATGCCTTCAACCCCATGGCGGCCGCAGGTGGTTTCGCGGGCGCCGCCGTCATGGCGGCGATTCGTTTTGGTGTGGCACGCGGGATCTTCTCCAACGAAGCGGGTTTGGGTAGTGCGCCGATCGCGCACGCGGCGGCCAAAACCAAAAATCCAGTGCGCCAAGGCTTAATCGCGATGTTGGGCACTTTTATCGATACCATTCTTGTGTGCACGATTACTGCGTTGGTGATTTTGACCTCAACGGTTTGGCAAGAGGGTGAAGCGGGGGCGTCGCTGACCGCGCTTTCGTTTGACGCTGCACTGCCTGGCTTTGGCAATCAGATTGTCGCCATTGCGTTGGCGATTTTTGCCTTTACCACCATCCTAGGCTGGTCATTTTACGGTGAGAAGTGCTGCCAGTTCCTGTTTGGCACTCGCTCTATTATGATCTATCGGGTGCTGTTCGTACTGGCCATCCCGCTGGGCGCCATCGCTCAACTGGGCTTTATCTGGCTCATGGCGGATACCTTCAACGCCATGATGGCGATCCCGAACCTGATTGCCTTGGCACTGCTTTCGCCGGTAGTCTTTAAGCTAACCAAGGACTATTTCGACGGCAAAGACGTATTGCCGGGTGAAGCACTGGATCACGACCAATAATACCCGCAGCGCGTTCATCGGCGCTGTAGGTGAACGTGAATAACAGGAGAGTCGGGAAGGCACTTAATCAGTGGCTTCCCGTTCTCTTTTTTGAGCGAACACTTTTAAGTGAGGAAAGCCCCTATGTCTGAATTAAAGCAAACGCCACTGCATGCGCTGCACCTCAAGCTAGGCGCCAAGATGGTACCTTTTGCTGGCTACGATATGCCGGTGCAGTATCCGCTGGGGGTCAAAAAAGAACATGAACACACCCGTCAAAAGTGCGGGCTGTTCGATGTCTCCCATATGGGGCAAATCAGCGTTTCCGGTGACGGCGTGGCCGAAGCCCTGGAAACCTTGATTCCTGCCGATTTGATGAGCCTTGAGAAAGGTGCCCAACGTTACGGGCTGTTCACCAACACAGAAGGCGGCATTATTGACGACCTGATGGTGGTCAATGCGGGTGATCACTTCTATCTGGTAGTGAATGCCGCCTGTAAAGATCAGGACTTGACTCACCTGCGCCTCAATTTGGCGTCAACCCATACAATTGAACCTTTGGATCGTGGCTTACTGGCGCTCCAAGGGCCTCAGGCGCGGGATGTCATGCAGCGGCTTTGCCCTGAAGCCTGTGAGCTTGTGTTTATGCAGCATGGCCGCTTCACCATTGCTGGGCAGGAGGTTTGGGTGAGCCGCAGCGGCTATACCGGTGAAGATGGTTTTGAAATTTCCGTCGCCGCCGATGCTTGCGAAGCCTTCGCTGAGCAACTGCTAGCTGAGCCTGAGGTCGAAGCGATTGGCCTGGGAGCACGGGACTCGCTGCGTTTGGAAGCGGGTTTATGCCTGTATGGCCACGATATGGATGAGCAAACCACCCCGGTAGAAGCAGGTCTAATCTGGGCGATTGGCAAGCCCCGGCGCCGTGGTGGTGATCGGCCGGGAGGTTTTCCAGGCGCCGATGTGATTCTTCATCAGGTCGATGCCAAAGATCACACCCGCAAGCGTGTTGGGCTGTTAGCTGAAGGTCGCGCGCCGGTGCGTGAGGGTGCGCCGCTTGTGGATGAGGCAGGCAATGAGATTGGAATCGTTACCTCCGGCAGCTTTGGTCCCAGCGTCGGTAAGCCTGTGGCGATGGGTTATGTCACTCGCGAGCAGGAAGCACCGCAAAGCACTGTATTCGCGGTGGTACGCGGTAAACAGTTACCTATGGTGGTAACTCCCATGCCGTTTGTAAAGCCGGGCTACTATCGCGGCTAGAAGCGTGTCCATCTACCCGCGGCCCCTGCTTAAGCTAGGGGCCGTTGCTTTATAATGGACAGTATTACGAGGGACGGTTTCAAGCGAGTGTTTTAGCGCAAAACCTGCTTGGGATCGATGGGTTTGCCGCCTTGGCGCAGATCAAAGAGTAGATCGTAGCGTTGGGTGGCACTGCTTTGACCTACCTCACAAAGTGGGTCTCCCGCGCTAACCTGTTTGCCTACCTCGACCAAAATGCGCTCGCAAAGGGCGTATACGGTTTGGAGGTTATTGGCATGGTGCACAATCACCACTTCACCCAACTGACGCATACCGTCGGCAAAGCGTACTTCGCCAGGGGCGACGGCTTTAGCCTGAGCGCCAGCTTGAGTAGCCAGCAGCATGGGCTGCAGGGTGCCTCGGCTGTCTGGCCCGAAGCGGCGAACCACTCGATAATCCTCCAGCGGCCAGGGCCAGCGCCTGGCTGATGAGGGTAGCGCCTGACTGGGAGCGCTGCTGGTAGGTGCAGCGGCAGGCTTGTTAGCGCTTGAAGAGCTGCTACTGTTTGCTGAGCTTCTAGATGAACTTCGCGCCGCTGAACCGCTAAGGGGGAGGCTGACTATTTGGCCAATTCTCAAATTAGTGGGAGAGGCACTAGGGTTGGCACTCTGAATGCGGCCACTGGTAGTGCCAAAATGTCGGGCGATGCTCGAGAACGTATCACCAGGACGGATTTGATAGCGGTAGGGGCCACCTGAAGGTGCCCGCTCCTGCTGGGTAGGAATTAATAGACGTTGCCCAATTTCCAGGCGCCGCGTATCGGCACCTGGGTTAAAGCGCTCCAAGCGTTCCAGTGGCACGTTAGCCCGGGCCGCCAGCTTACCCAGCGTGTCGCCACGCTGTACTTGCACCCAGTTGCCACTGATCTGGCTGGCGCTAGGGGCGGCTGCTCGCTGGGATGACGATGGAGGAGCGCTGGAACAGCCGGTCAGTAGTCCCGCTAACAGCCAAACAGTGAGCCAGCTGGTTAGGCGTGATCGGTTCGGCTGTCCAGCATGCCATCTTTTTCCAACCAGAGTGCATTGATCCATGTGTGGAAGCGTTCCTTATGCTGCTTTTCTTCGTGGTTTTCTGATGCGTACATCCACTCAGGAATGCTGAGTTGCCGTGCCTGTAATGTTATGGGCGCTTCCCTGCCGCATAAAAAGCCCCAAAACGTCGGCGAGGGGTTAGCGTAGCTGATCGTCACATCCAGGATACCATCCAATTGGTTGCCTAGCAGACTAAGTACTTGGGCAATGCCGCCCGCTTTAGGGCGTAATAGGTGGCGGTAGGGGCTCTGCTGGGCATCGCGTTTGGCAACCGAAAAGCGGGTGCCCTCGACAAAATTAAAAATCGCAATGGGCGAGAGCCTTGCCTGCTGGCACATCCGTTCGGTAGCTGCTCGATCAATGGTGGCCAGCTTAGGATTTTTAGCGACTTGTTCGCGGCTAAAGCGGCGCATAAAAGGAAATTCTAGCGCCCAAAAAGCCAACCCTACGATGGGGATCCAGATCAATTGACGTTTTAAGAAAAAACGTGGCATGGGGATACGCCGATGCAACGCCATCAACAGCATAAAGATATCCGTCCAACTGCGGTGGTTGGATATCACCAGCCACCACTGCTGTGGGCTCAAATTATCAGGTACGCTGGCGTGTAGCACGGGTTTGAGCCAGTGCCGCATCCACCAAAGGTTGACGCCTATCCAGTTAAGCGCAACGCCATTCAGCCCCTGCAACACTAACTGCTTAAGCCGCTGCCCTGGGGCAATGACTTTAAGTAGCGTCAGCAGAATGAGAGGTACGCCCCAGAACAGCGTGTTGAGCGTTAGCAGCAGAGCGCTAATCAGCCCCTTTAAAATAGGCATACCACGTTTCCTTACCGTCAGACCAATAGCGTAATACTGAATGCTAAATGATCCTAGCCACGCTGCCCAGCAGAAACCTACAGCAATTCATTAGCTTGATGATGTTTTAGACGAGCGGCAGTGAAGGGGCTTGGACGGTGTTCAAGAGAACGGTGCGCAGTGCATGGGCGGCTACGGAGAGCTCTTGGTGAGTCAAAATGCCGACCCGGCAGGAGATAGCGGGCGCTGTCAGCGGTATGCAGCGAGCGCCCAGTTCATGCATTTGACGAATGCACATGGAAGGCACAGCGCTGACGCCCAGGCCGTCGGCAACCATCCTCCCTACGGTAGAAAGCTGGTGGCTTTCAAAGGCCACAGTGAGCTCCATATCCTGTTTGCTCAGCTCCTGTTCCAATAAACGACGTACCATGGAGGGGCGCTGAAGAGTAATGAAATCGTGGCTTAGCAGCGTCGACCAGGCGAGCTGGGTGCTCTGGGTTAACGGAGAGCCAGTCGGCACGACCGCCACAAAATGGTCTTCAAACAGCGGCGTAAAGAGCAGGCTGCCGGTACCCTCCGGAGAAAAAGCGATCCCCATCTCTACCTGTCGGGAGCGCACCATGGCGGTAACCTCCTCGTTGATGACATCGTGCACGGTTATGTTGATTTTGGGGTACTGTTGGCGAAATTTAACCAGCGCCGCAGGGAGTAAGTTACCGGCAAAGGCGGGCATCGCCGCCACGCTGAGGCGCCCCAGCTGGAGGGTGAAGCGCTGGCGCAAACGCTCCTCGGTATTGTCCCACTGGGCCAGCAGATGTTTGGCTAGCGGTAGTAGCGACTCGCCTTCTGGGGTTAATCTGACGCTGCGGGTGCTACGAATCAGCAGTTTGCCACCCAGGGACTCTTCCAGGCCTTTAATCGCCAGGCTTAGCGCTGGTTGGGATAAATGCAGGCGCTCGCAGGCTTGAGTAAAGCTGAGGGTTTGGGCGACCGCCAGAAAGGCGCGCAGCTGTTTGACGGTCATAAAGTACCTTTTATAAGTTTAAAAAATAAATTGATAAGAAAAACAAACTTAACAAATATATCATCTCGCACAACACTGGCACTATCGTAAGCTTCAGTTCGCGAATTTTTGACAGCACTCATCTACGATAATACTGATCATCAACAACAATGTGAGGCACAACAATGGCAGGATTCGATAAGCGTGTAGCTTCCTACGAAGAGGCTATGGAAGGCATCGAAAGCGGTATGACCGTCATCGCCGGTGGCTTCGGGCTCTGCGGTATTCCCGAAAACCTGATTGCCGAGATCAAGCGACGCGGCGTCACTGACCTTACCGTGGTATCCAATAATTGCGGTGTCGATGGTTTTGGCTTGGGAATACTGCTTGAAGACCGCCAAATCAGTAAGATTCTGGCCTCTTACGTAGGTGAGAATGCCCTGTTTGAGAAGCAAATGCTCAACGATGAGATTGAAGTGGTGTTAACGCCTCAAGGCACATTGGCGGAAAAAATGCGCGCAGGCGGCGCTGGTATTCCCGCCTTTTACACCGCTACCGGTTACGGCACGCCGATTGGTGAGGGGAAAGAGGTTCGCGAGTTTAATGGCCGACACTGTATTTTAGAAGAAGCCATTGTAGGTGATTTTGCCATAGTGAAAGGCTGGAAGGCGGATCGCTATGGCAATGTAATGTATCGCCATACGGCGCAGAATTTTAACCCCATGGCCGCCACGGCGGGGAAAATTACCGTGGTGGAAGTTGAAGAGATCGTTGAACCGGGTGAGCTTGAGCCTAGCCAGATCCATACCCCAGGAATTTATGTGGATCGGATTATTCAAGGCACGTTTGAAAAGCGGATAGAGAAACGCACGGTGCGCAGCTAATACGCCGCGCCTTCAAACGCAACACTAGCTTCTCATTTAACGATTCAACAAGAGGAAGTCACCATGGCTTTAACACGAGAACAGATGGCTCAGCGTGTCGCCCGCGAACTTCAAGATGGTTTTTACGTCAACCTGGGCATTGGTATTCCCACCCTGGTTGCCAACTATATTCCGGATGGCATCGATGTCATGCTGCAATCCGAGAACGGTCTGCTGGGGATGGGCCGCTACCCCACCGAAGACGAACTTGATCCAGATATGATTAATGCGGGTAAAGAGACGGTGACGGCGCGCCCAGGCGCAGCGATTTTTTCTTCCGCAGAATCATTTGCGATGATTCGTGGTGGCCACGTGGATCTCACCGTGCTGGGGGCTTTCGAGGTGGATCAGCAGGGCAATATCGCGTCCTGGATGATTCCAGGGAAGTTGATCAAAGGCATGGGCGGTGCCATGGATCTCGTTGCCGGTGCCGACAATATCATTTGCACTATGACCCATGCCTCTAAGCACGGCGAATCCAAGCTATTGGAAAAATGCGAACTACCGCTGACCGGCGCAGGCTGCATTAACCGCGTGTTGACAGATTTAGCTTATCTTGAAATCAAAGACGGTGCCTTTATTCTCAAGGAGCGCGCTCCGGGCGTAAGCGTTGAGGAAATCGTCGAGAAGACGGCGGGCAAGCTGATTGTGCCTGACCATGTTCCCGAAATGACGTTTGATGCCGAGTAAGTACGCTCCCATTAGCCCGAATGATAAACAGCCGAAGGTTAGAGGGTTAAATAAACTGCACAGTGAGACGCTAGCGCCATTACTGCTAGCGTCTCAGGCCATTTCACAGCGCGTATGGTGGGGTAGCAGTAAATCGGCAATACGCTCGTGATTATCTTCAACGTGCTTTTGGGCTAACGCCAGGCCGCCTAGGCAGAGGCGATGTTCATCGCCATTGGCGAAGACTGTTTTCTGTGGTGTGGTGGGGTAGAAGCGGTGATCAAGCAGTGATGATACCGTGAAGACACCGTTTTGCTGGCCCTCAAGGCTTGGCATGCCCACTTCACTTAGGCGTTGATCCAGCGTTTTCAAGGGTTCCCCCAACTGCCCACAATCAAAGCCAGCGTGATGCAATCGAGGGCCCATCACCGCTATCCAGGCAGCCAAGGGGTGAGCTTGCTGTAGCTGTTGATAAAGCGCCCAGCTAGGCATCGGCCAGGGGCGACCGCGGCAGAGCAAATTATGCCCCTTGCAATCCTGAGGGTGAGATTGTTGCACCAGCCCTTCAATGGCTTCCCGGGGCGCCTTGGACAATGTGCCTATTTGCAGTTCTGCCAGCACCAGCCAACTACTGCCGTCGCTTGGCGCGAGTAGTTGCACCAATAGGCCTTTATCGGCCATGGCGTAATGGCCCATGACGCGATAGCCCATATGAGCTAAATTGCCGGTAAGCGCGGCAGCGGCAAAGGGCCCGTAATTGAGCGTTACCAGCGTTAAATATTCAGCCGCCGTTGATAGTGGCCAAAGTCTAAGGGCGCCGATGTCGGGATGGGTATGTACATAGTCAAGCCACAGCTGCTGAACGAACTCCTGACGCTGCATGGTGAACTCCTTGCCTAAAGTGGCACACCTAGCGTGAGCCATTAAATAACTGCTCAGTATAGGCAAGCGGGGTAAGCAAGGGTTCAACGGCTATTAACGAGCGGTTAAACGGCAAGTAGCTGTTGATCGCGGACAAACCGATCAAATTCAGTAAAGCCGCCTACATGGGTTTGATCGACAAATACCTGCGGGACAGTGTGAATGGGTTTACCCGCTGTTTTGGCGATATCTTCTTTAGTGACGCCTTCAGAGGGCATATCCACATAGCGATAGCCTTCAATTTTTCCGACTTTTTCCAAATGCTCGGCCAGCTGTTTTGCGCGTACGCAGAAAGGACATGACATCCGACCAAAAATAACCACGAACATAGGTGGTGCTCCTTTACGATAAACTGAGTAAGTTATCAGGTAGACAGTAACTGAAGGGTAAATAGCCGTTTGGCTAAGCGATAAATTCGCGCCCATTGTGGCTGAGCAGAGCTCGTTTCGCCAATAGTAGCTCGCTACACGAACCATTAATGTCCGTTATCACCTGGGAAAACCAACAAGCCTATGCAAACGCTCACCGCTGACGAATACACCTTTCTTACTGATCTGTCGAAAGCGTACCGAGATAGGCACTTGCCATCCATTAAACGAAAAAGTGACTGGAACCCGCGTTTAGGGGTTGATGCGCTATGCTTCCAGCATCATGGCGCTAAGCACATGGTGGGGGCGTTGATTACGCCCTGCGAGCTGTGGCTGGTTGCAGTGCCTGACCACTCCCTGCTGACCGAGACTCTGGCGGATACGCTTACGCTTTCTCTGCCTTCAGGCACATACCCACTATCTCTTGAGCGCTTGCCAGGCGGCTACGGACTCTATAAGCGCGCCATTTTGCGAGATTTAAGCGAGCTGGAGAGCATGCAGGAGGCCGCAAGGCTGGCGCAGCAAATGATGGCGCGTTTAATGCAACCCGATGAAGAGCTCAACGCCTAAGTGCAGCCAGCTATACTGTCAGGATTTCTACAAACAGTATCTTCCATCCACGCAGTGAAAAAGGAAATTACCCATGACTTCCCAAGCCGTTACAACACCGCGAGTTGCGCTGGTAACCGGTACTAGCAGCGGGATCGGTGCCGCTGTGGTTAAGCACTTTTGCGAATTAGGTCATCAAGTGCTTGCCGTCGATTTTAATCCGGCGGGTAAGGCGGTCGCTGAAAAATCCGGCGCGGCGTTCTTTGAGGCGGATCTAACCGATCCCGACGCCTGCCGTGCGGCGGTGGCGGATGCGGTCAAGCGCTTTGGCGGTGTTGATATATTGGTCAATAACGCTGGGATTCAGCACGTTGCCCCGATTGAGACCTTCCCCGAGGAAAAGTGGCGTCAGATTATGGACTTGATGCTAACGGCGCCTTTCTTACTAACACAGGCGGCTTGGCCGCATATGCGTGAAAAGGGTTGGGGACGCATCGTTAACGTGGCCTCGATACACGCTCAGGTGGCTTCACCAGGGAAGGCGGCGTACATCAGTGCCAAACACGGCATGATTGGTTTGACCAAAACGGCGGCGCTAGAGGGCGGTGAACAAGGCATCACCGCGAATGCGGTATGTCCTGCCTATGTGAAAACCCCGTTAGTGGACAACCAAATCGCCGACCAGGCTAAATTGCACGGTATGGATGAGCAGGAGGTCATCGAGAAAGTCATGCTCAAACAGGCGGCCATCAAGCGCTTGATCGAACCTGAAGAGGTGGCGCAATTAGTCGCTTATCTGGCATCCGACGCAGCCGGTGCTGTGACTGGCTCAAGCTTTAATATCGATTTAGGCTGGACGGCGCATTAATTAATCAGTTTGGCCCCGCCAGTGACCTTGATGTGGTTGGCGGGGTGCTTTGTTGCAGGCTTTAACGACGTACGGGGCGTTTTTGTAGTTTGCGCTGCAGGGTGCGGCGGTGCATGCCCAGCGCTCGTGCGGTGGCGGATATATTGCCGTCGTGCTCCTGCAGCACTTTCTGAATATGCTCCCAGGTGATGCGGTTAATCGATGGCGGATTGTCTGCAAGCTCAATATCCGGGTCACCGCTTTGGCGCTCGAATGCGGTTAATACATCGTCGGCATCCACCGGCTTACACAGGTAGTTAACCGCGCCGAGCTTAATCGCCTCCACTGCGGTGGCAATGCTGGAGTAGCCGGTCAGCACCACAATGCGACACTGGGGCACGGTGGCAAGCAGCTCCGGAAGCAGTTTTAAACCTGAGCTGTTTTCCAGTTTTAAATCAAGGGTCGCCATGGTGGGTGAATGCTGCGCGGCCATGGTCAGGGCCTGCTCGGCATCGTGGGCAACTATAACGTCGTAACCGCGGCGCGTAAGGGCACGGTTCAGCACATGACAAAACATTTCATCGTCATCTATGATTAGCAGGCGTTGCTCTCGCGTTTGCATGTTGTCCTCAATCCATAACTGGCGGTGCTTGGGGCGGGCGCGATTAAGTTGGCGCTGCGCAGCGGGGCAGCGTGACTTCCGTTAGCGTACCCCCTTCCGGGTGATTATACAGGCTTACACCACCACCAAAGCGATTGATGGTGGCATGGGTTAAAAACAAGCCGATGCCCATGCCTTTGCTTTTAGTCGAAATAAACGTCTCACCCAACTGGTCGGCGATCGACATGGCGACACCTGGGCCATGGTCACGAATATCGATCACCACGCTCTCACTCTGCCAGTCTAAGCGTATGGCAATGTGCTCAGGATTGGCGTCAGCGGCGTTATTGAGCAAATTGGTCAATGCTTGGTCGAGCGTGGCATCGACGGCCAGCCAAGGTCTTCCGCGTTTCTCTGCCACATCGAACTGATGGCTCACATCAGGACGGAGCACCAACCAGCGCTGAACAACCCCCGCTAACCACACTTCTGCATCGAGCACTTCGGGTTCTGCCATACGCCGCCGGTCAGCATTGGAGACCAAATTTTGTAGACGTGATTTGCATACGTCGACCTGCTGGCGCAATAAGTTAATGTCCTGATCAAGCGTCGAATCGGCGGGGGCATCGGCCTGCATCTCTTTGAGGAGGACTGCCATGGTAGAGAGTGGTGTGCCCAGTTCGTGGGCAGTGCCCGCGGCCTGGGTTGCGACCGCCAACACCTGCTCATTGCGCAGGGCCGCTTCCCGAGTGCGGGAGAGCGCCTGATCACGGCTACGCAGCGCGTGAGCCATTTTGTAGATAAAAAAGGTTACCAGCCCCGCAGAGAGGCCAAAGTTAAGCCACATGCCTAGTATATGCAGGCTCAAGGGGCTATCACTGTTGATATGGCCCAGTTGCGGGATGGGGTGGTAGGAGAACATTAAAAAGGTATAGCCCGCCATGGAGCATGCGGCGATGATCCAGGCATGGCGCCAGGGCAGGGTGGCGGCGGCGATGGTAACCGGCACCAGGTAGTAGGTAATAAAAGGGTTGGTGGAACCGCCCGAGAAATAGAACAGTAGTGTTAAGCCGGTGATATCGGCAAGTAAATGCAGCAAATACTCAAGGTGCGTCACCGCGCGGGGACGGCCCAGGCGCCACCAAGTGGCAATATTGAGTACGCCCATTGAAATGACCACGCTCACCACGGCGGTCACCGGTAAATCGAAGGCGAGCAGTTCAACGCCCACCACAATCGCCAGTAAAAAACCCGTCCAGGTGATGCCGCGCACAATAGTCAGTCGCACCAAGTTACGGTTGGGTGTAGAAAGCGGGAGGGGTAGGGCAGTCGGCATGATGGGCTTACTTGGTTTTGGCTTTAAAGCCATGAATGACAGATTTAATCAACAGGGTCATCACGTAGGTTGTCCAGCCAGCCGATGCCAATATATTGAACAGCAGCATTTTAGGCGGCAACCAGGCGCTACCCAATAACGCTTCAAGCATGATGTGGAGGAACATCGCCAGCAGCAACGGCAGAGCCAGGGTATGGATCCACATATCGGTGCGCCGCTTGCGAATATGGTAGCGGCGCAACAGGTAACGCAGTGGCCGATGAGCCCAGCAGAAAACCACTAGAGCACCAATCACCAATAAGCTAGCAAGAGTGGGTTCTGTGCTGCCGATATGAACGGAGAGCGAAATCGACCAAGCGAGGCTTAGCCACATCAATCCTTCCAGGCTGGCAATAATATCCGCATAGCGGCGCACGTTCTGCATAAACAACCGAATCCTTAGCGTCAAAAACTAACTTTTATAAACGACTGCAAAAACTAACCGTTAGATCTGGATCTTGAAAGAGCTGTGTCTCTAAAACAGCGCCGCCATAATACGATACTTGGGCTGGGGTGTGGGCACTTGAGGAGCGGATTTATCCCATCGCGCAATTGCGTATACTGTACATGGCGTATTTTACCCGACTTAACACCACTACAGGACATGCCGTGGACACTGTAACACTGACCCGCCCCGATGACTGGCACCTTCACTTGCGCGACGATGAGGCGCTCAACGCGGTGGTAGGCCATACCGCAGCGCAGATGGGGCGGGCGATCATTATGCCCAATCTCACCCCGCCGGTTACCACTACGGCCCAGGCGCTTGAGTATCGTCAGCGTATTCTTGCTGCCTTGCCAGCGGGCAGTACCTTCGAGCCCTTAATGGTGCTCTATCTCACCGATACAACTCCACCGGAAGAGATCGAGCGCGCGGCACAAAGTGGCATTGTCAAAGCGGTGAAGCTTTACCCGGCGGGTGCCACGACTAACTCCGATTCAGGGGTGACCGATTTGGCCCACTGTGACGCCACTATCGAAATGATGGCTAAGGTTGGCATGCCACTTTTGGTGCACGGTGAAGTCACCCATGCTGAGATCGATATTTTTGATCGCGAAGCGGTGTTTATTGAAACAGTGCTAAAACCGCTGCTGGAACGCCATCCGGCGCTGAGAGTAGTGTGTGAGCATATCACCACCCAGCAAGCCGCAGAGTTTGTTGCCCAGGCACCGGATAATGTGGCCGCCACCATTACTGCGCATCACCTGCTGTTTAACCGCAATAAGATGCTGGTGGGTGGGATTCGTCCTCACTACTACTGCCTGCCCATTCTAAAGCGTGAGCAGCATCGCCAGGCGCTGCTTAAAGCAGCCACCAGCGGTAGCCATAAGTTCTTTTTGGGCACCGATAGCGCGCCCCACTCCCAGGGGGCTAAAGAGTCAAGCTGCGGCTGTGCCGGTGCCTATACTGCCCCCGCGGCCATTGAGCTTTACGCCACCGCCTTCGATGAAATGGGTGCCCTGGATAAGTTGGAAGCCTTCGCCAGCCTGAATGGGCCGCGTTTTTATGGGTTATCGGCTAACGCAGACACCATTACGCTAGAGCGACGGGGTTGGACACTGCCGGAGAGTTATCCTTACGCTCAGGGAGAGAACATTATTCCATTGCTGGCGGGGGAGACGCTTAACTGGGCGGTTAGGTCTTAACAAGCCAGGTCTTAACAAGAACCGTCGACGCTTTAACGGTCGACGGCTCCAAGCGCTTAGTAAGCCCTGTTAGACGTTGCCAAGTTGCTTAAGCATTTGGTCAACCATGCGCGATGAGTGGTCGGCGGCCACTTCCAGAAATTCATCGAAGGAGAGGTGGTTGTCGCCACTGCCAGGAATGTCAGAGAGCGCGCGGATCACCACGAAGGGGCACTGGTAGAGGTGGCACGTTTGAGCAATGGCTGCGCCCTCCATCTCTACCGCAAGCATGCTAGGGAACTGGGCACGGGTAGCGTCTACCCTTGCAGGGTCAGCCATAAAGGCGTCACCGGTGGCGATCAAGCCTTCGCGTACCTGGACTTCACCTAACGAGGCGATGGCATTACGCGCCACCTCTCGCAGCGATTTGTCGGCCAAGTAGGCGGCGGGCATCCCTGGCACTTGGCCTATCTCGTAGCCAAATACCACGGCGTCGACGTCGTGATGGCGTACTTCGTCTGAAATGATTACATCGCCAATGGCTAAATCGGCGGCAAAGCCACCGGCGGAACCGGTATTGATAATGGCATCGGGCTGATGGCGCTCTAATAAAATAGCCGTGCCTACTGCGGCATTGACCTTACCAATCCCTGACTGCAGCACAATGACCTCAAGGCCGTAACGCGTGCCGGTATGGAAGACAAAACCCGCGTGCTCGTAGCGTTGGGGATTGTCCAACTGACTCACCAAGGTGCTCACTTCCTGCGCCATTGCGCCAATAATACCAATACGCTTCACTGCGCCATGCTCCTACATTAAAAGTGGTGTTGTTTAACTCAGGCGTGCTCTAGGGGAGCTAAATCGTGCTTCTCGGCGGCTTCAAGGGTATTTTCCAGCAGAGTAGCTACGGTCATCGGCCCCACGCCGCCAGGTACGGGGGTGATAAAGCTGGCGCGTTCGGCGGCGGTGGCAAAATCAAGATCGCCTTTTAACGTGCCATCCTCCTGACGATTGATGCCTACGTCGATCACGATAGCGCCCGGCTTAATCCATTCGCCTTTCACAATACCCGGCTTGCCGACGGCCACGACCAGGATGTCGGCGCGGCTTACGTGATCTTCAAGGTTGCGGGTAAAACGGTGACATACGGTGGTGGTACAGCCTGCCAGCATCAGCTCCAGCGCCATAGGGCGGCCTACAATGTTAGAGGCGCCCACAACGGTGGCATCTAAGCCGCGTAGCGCAATATCGCTCTGTGCCAGTAGGGTCATGATTCCTTTCGGCGTGCAGGGGCGTAGGGCGGGCATACGCTGCGCTAAGCGGCCAATGTTGTAGGGGTGAAACCCATCGACGTCTTTGCCAGGCAGAATACGCTCTAAAATGGGCTCGGCATCGAGATGCTTGGGCAGTGGCAGTTGAACCAAGATGCCATCAACGGTCGGGTCGCTGTTGAGCTGATCAACCAGGGCTTCCAGTTCATGCTGTGAGGTTGTAGCGGGTAGGGCATGCTGAAAGGAGAGAATGCCAGCTTGTTCGCAGGCGCGGTGCTTATTGCTGACATACACATGAGAGGCGGGATCGTCCCCGACCACAACCACGGCTAGTCCCGGTGCCCGTCCGCCGGTTTGACGGCGTGCAGCGATCTTTTCGGCAACCTGTTGGCGGACAGTAGCAGCGATGGCTTTGCCATCGATTAGTTGGGCGGTCATGTAATGGAGTCCCTGTGAATGTTAAAAATAGCCTAGGCATTAAAGCGCTCAAGCCACAGCGCTTTAAAGGCGGTAATTTTCGCACGCTGGAGCATCCAGGCAAAGCGCCTTCACGAACAATCACTTTAATGGTTGACTTTAAAATTAAAAATAGTAATATATGCCTCGCTTGAGACGGGCAGCACGGTAGCGTCTAAGGTGATAAAAATCGGGATGTAGCGCAGTCTGGTAGCGCGCCTGCTTTGGGAGCAGGATGTCGGGGGTTCGAATCCCTCCATCCCGACCAATCACTTAGCATGAAAGGTAGTAGTTTGCTTTTCCAAGCTGCAGTTGTGGTCTAGTGCTCATCGGTATTCGTATTATATGAATACTATATGTGCGCCCATAGCTCAACCGGATAGAGCAACGGCCTTCTAAGCCGTAGGTTGCGGGTTCGATTCCTGCTGGGCGTGCCACCTAATTCAGTGGTAACAACCTGTCAGAATCATATCTTCAAGCGCATGCTATTTGTTCTACGTAAGATTGTCTTTGGTGGGTGTAGCTCAGGGGTAGAGCCCCGGATTGTGACTCCGGTGGTCGTGGGTTCAAATCCCATCATCCACCCCAGTGACAATATTTGCGTTTCCAGTTTTAGGTTGTGGTGGGTGTAGCTCAGTGGTAGAGCCCCGGATTGTGACTCCGGTGGTCGTGGGTTCAAGTCCCATCATCCACCCCATTACCCCAGCATATATCGCTTCTGCTATTTTTAATTTCCTTTTAGTTTACCCCTTCTTTTAGAGAGTATGCCCTTAACTGGGGTTTTTGTGTTTCTGGCTTTTAGACTCCCCCTTTATTGTAGCTAGCGCGGCATCACCTTAATGCGGTTACCCGCCATATGGGTGAGCGGCTCAGGCCTGCCCAGCAAATACCCCTGCGCGTAGTTGATTCCCATGTGGTGCAAAATATCCAGCGTTGCCTGGGTTTCCACAAATTCAGCAATGGTTTCAATTCCTAACGCCTTGCCGACGGCATGAATCGCCTCAACCATCGCCCGATCAATCGGATCCTGATGCACATTGCGGATAAAATTACCGTCAATTTTCAAATAATCGACGGGCAACTGCTTCAAATAGCTAAAAGAGGAGAGGCCGGTACCAAAGTCATCCAGTGCAAAGCGACAGCCGTACTCTTTAAGGGTGACAATTATTTCACTCACGCTTGAGAGTTGGGCAATGGCGGTGCTTTCGGTAATTTCAAAGCAGAGCGTGCCGTGGGGCAGGCCTGCCATGGCGACCTGAGTAATAAGGTCGTGACAAAAATCCGCATCGGAAAGCGACGCACCTGAAAGATTGATCCCCCATAAGCTGTGAGGTGGCAGCGTCGCATGGCGGTTTTGATCCCCTAGCCAGGCTAGGGTGTTACGAATCACCCAGCGGTCAATGCGCTCCATAAAGTGATAACGCTCGGCAGCGGGTAGAAAGCTACCTGGCGCGATGATCTCTCCATGCTCTTCAAGTCGCAGCAGAATTTCCCGGTAGCCAGGGCCAGTGGCGCAAATGGCTGCAATGGGTTGGGCGAAAAGACGGAAGGTGTCGTTATCCAAGCCATTTTGCAAGCGTTGTACCCACTGCAGTTCGCCGTGTTTCTCCAGTAATGCATGATCGTCAGGCTGATAGCAGTGGATGCGATTGCGGCCTGCCTCTTTCGCGGCGTAGCACGCAGCGTCAGAGGCGTGGAGAGCCTGGCTCAACTGCATGGGCTGAGCGGCGTTGAGTTCAACCAAACCAATGCTTACGCCGATACCAAAGGTATGGCCCTGCCAAGAAAAACGATACTGCTCAATATCGCAGCGTAACGCTTCCGCAATCGTCAATGCTCGCTCTATACCGCAATCGGGTAGCAACAAAGCGAATTCATCGCCACCCAGGCGGGCGGCGATATCGCTGCTGCGCACATGGTCTTTAAATTTTAACGCCAATTGGCGCAGCAGCTCATCTCCAGCGAGATGGCCGCAGGTGTCATTGACGATTTTGAACTGATCGAGATCCAGGTAACACAGCACATGGTGGCCATCGTCGCGATTAAGTAGCGCAGTCAGTGCTGATTCGAAGGCGCGGCGGTTGAGCAGGTCGGTCAGGTTGTCATGGCTGACCTGATAGCTCAGCTGTTCGGTCAACTGGCGAGTGAGGCTAACATCCTGAAAAACGACCACTGCACCTAAGGTAATGCCGCTGCGCGAACGTATTGGTGAAGCGCTGTGTTGGATGGGGGTATGCGAGTGATCACGACTGACCAGTAGGCAGTGCTCGGTGGAGTGCACCGGAGTTAGTTGAGTGAGCACTTGCCGGGCCGGGTTGTTTAGCGGTTGGCCACTGGCTTCATCGAGTAGTTGATACACCACGTAAATGGGTTTATCCATGGCCTCTTCGAGTGTCCATCCGGTCAAGCGCTTAGCTTCCGCATTGATAAACGTTACGTTGCCACTAGCGTCGCAGGTAATAACGCCATCACCGATCGATGCCAGGGTAGTACGGGCAAGGTCGCGTTCGCGGTTTAACTGCTCCTGCAGCTGTTTGCGCTCGGTAATATCGCGCACCATCCCTGAGCGCTCTGACGCGGAACCGCTGGCTCCTTCGCTGACTTGTATTTCCAGGTGGCGCACCTGCATATCTGCGCAGCGGCGTTTAATTTCATGGCGTGCTCCGGGGCTGAGGGAGCGGGTTGGCAATAGCTGCGAGACAGGTTGGCCAATAATCTGTTTGGCGTCGACCTCGAAGAGTTGCTCCGCTCCAGGGTTAAGGCTGGTCAGGGTGCCGTCTGCCTGCCAGGTAATCACGCCATCGCGGAGATTGCGAAGCATCACGCGGGTATGTCCAACGGCGCTTTCAAGGGCAGCGGTTACGCGATTATAGCTCGCCGCTATTTCGCCCACTTCGGTAAACGGGTCGGCGTCAATTCGCTGGCGCATATCACCCTGCTGTTCATGCTGGCGCATATGCTCAAGCAGTTGGTTCAACTCATTTTTGGCGCCATGCTCGGCGAGATTGAGGCCCATCTTTTCTGCTTCAGGTGAGACGCGTATGGGCAGGAAGCGCCGGGTAATGCGGAACAGTAGCCAGGCGCTGCCAAAGCTCCAAACGCCGCACACCACAACACCGATCAACTGAACGCCAAACTGAGCGGATCGCGACAAGCCACTATCCATCAGTGTTAAGTCAGCGACCCAGGGCAGTGCTAGCGTACCCCATACGCCCGCGACGAGGTGCGAGGGTATGGCGCTGACTGCATCATCAATATGTTTGCTTATCAGCCATTCGCTGGTCAGTACCATCAGTACGCCACTAACCGCACCCAGCCCAAATGCCGCCGATAAGGAGATCACATGAGCGCTGGCGGTGACGGCGACCAAGCCCGCAATGGCGCCATTAATCGCATACATAACGTCGGCGTAGCGCCGAGTGCGTAGCCCCATCAGCATGCCCGAAAGGATGCCGCCGACGGCGCCCAAAACAGTATTGGCTATTATGCTGGGTATTTGCTCGGTAACGGCCAGGGTGCTACCGCCGTTAAAGCCAAACCAGCCTAAGATCATAAACAGTGCGCCTAACATGGCGAGGGGTAAGTTGCCTGAAGGGAAGGCAGTAGGTGGTTTACCGTGGCTGAAGCGTCCGCTGCGTGGCCCAATACACAGTACCGCTGCCAGGGCGACCCAACCGCCTACGCTATGTACGACCGTGGAGCCCGCAAAGTCGACAAACCCTAGCGCCCCTAACCAGCCTTCCGCGCCATCCAAAAGCCCGCCCCATGCCCAATGCCCAAAAACCGGATAGATAACCAAGGCTATCCAGAGGGCCGTCCAGGTATAGGCTAAAAAGGGCATACGTTCTGCCACTGCGCCCGACACAATGGTAGCGGCGGTGGCGCAGAACATTGCTTGGAAAATAAAAACGGTAATCACCCAGTGGCTGGAGGCTTCTAATTGCCAACCAAACAGCGTTGTGCCGATTAAGCCGTGGTGAGAGTCGCCAAACATGAGACCAAAACCGACTAACCAAAAAATACTGACGGCAATGGCAAAGTCCGCTACGTTTTTCATAGCGACGTTGATAGCATTCTTGGTGCGCGTAGTGCCCGCTTCCAGGCAGAGAAAGCCAGCTTGCATCACAAATACCAGAGCAGCGGCCCAGAGCACCCAGAGCATATCGAGCAACGAGCTGTCCAAATTTAGCGTGGCAGGCATGGTGTTTTCCTTAGTATCTTTTGGTGCAAGTGCGCTTCTTTTTGGTGCTTTGTTTGTTTTAAGCGGAAGGAGGGGGAACCGTTGCACCGGTGCTAACTGACTGCTATTCAGGTTTCCTAATAGAAACTAAGCAATTGTTATGCCGCTAATAGTGAAGTCATCCTTTTTAACGCTAATGACAGCATTAATTACTGATTTTTAGAAATAAAATAGCGTTTTCTACTGTGTTAATGCGCATTGATTGGTGATATTTTTCAATTAGTTATAGATCTTCAATTGTGGTTCATAAACGCTGAAAAGGGAGTGCATCAAGATGGCGCGTCAAACGGTAGTTTTGGGAGCAGGCATGGTCGGTGTCAGCATTGCCTGGCATCTGCGCCAGCGTGGGCATGAGGTGACCCTGGTAGATCGCCTTCAGCCTGGCCGCGAAACCTCGTTTGGCAATGCGGGTATCATTCAGCGGGAAGCGGTAAGGCCTTACCCTTTTCCCCGCGACGTTAAAACGCTCCTCAGCGTTTTACCTAACCGTCGGGTAGATATTCGTTACCGCCCCGCGGGTATGGTCAACGCCGCCTCCCCGCTATTGCGCTACTGGATGAACTCAGCGCCGAAGACTTACCAGAAAATCGTGCCGGAATACGCCTCACTGATTCAGCTTTCGCTAAAAACCCACGGCCCGATGATTGAAGCCGCAGGCGCTGAGCACTTGGTGCGCAGGCAGGGGTGGCTTGAGCTATATCGCACGCCTGAAAAACTTGCTGCGCGGATAACCGAGGCCGAAGAAGCACGGCGCCTTTATGGCGTGCAGTTTGAGCAACTGGATAAGGCGGCTCTTGCGCAGAAAGAGCCCTCTTTGAGTGACACCATTATCGGCGCAATTCACTGGCTTGATCCCTGGACGGTTGCTGATCCAGGTGAGTTGGTCGCGGCTTACGCCCAAGCGTTTAGTAATGATGGCGGGCGTATTTTGCAGTCGGATATCAAGTCGGTTCAGCAAATGGGTGATCGCTGGCAGGTCAATACCGCTGCTGAAGCGTTAGAAGTAGATGACGTCGTCGTGGCGCTAGGGCCCTGGGCGGGAAGCTGGCTAAAAGAATTGGGCTACCACTTTCCTACCTTTGTAAAACGTGGCTACCACATGCACTACGCGCCTCAAGCGCCAGCCAAGCTAAATTTCTGGGTTATGGATGCCGAGGTGGGCTACCTGCTGGCGCCGATGAACGCAGGGGTTCGCTTGACTACCGGCGCTGAGCTGGATCGCTTGGATGCGCCTGCTGATGTCAATCAACTGGGCGCCGCCGAGAAAGTGGCACGCAGCGTGTTCCCCTTGGGCGAGCGACGCGATGACGCCCCTTGGAAAGGCGCGCGCCCCTGTTTGCCCGATATGAAGCCAGTGATTGGGCCTGCGCCAAGGCATCCAGGGTTGTGGCTTGCCTTTGGCCATGGCCATCAGGGGTTCACTCTGGGGCCCGCCACCGGTCATCTAATGGCGGATATGATGGAGGGGCAGCCCACGGCCATCGATATGGCACCATTTCGTGCTGATAGGTTCTAACTAGCGCTTTATTTATTAATGATCAGGCGAGTTAGGCCGATAGTAATAGACGCTAGCACCAGTAATAGAGACGGTATCTTTGCGCGTGATCTAATGCTTTGCTAGTTTATAAGTACATTTGCACACCATGAGGTGGATATATGGATGTAGGCATCAGCAGTTCAGTCAGTGCATCGCTGTATATGAATCAGGCGCAAACCGCCGAACAGGCTCAAATGCAGGTTTTCAAAGAAGCTTTGGATACGCAAGCTGATCAAGTAACTGAAATAATGGCCTCTGCCGATACTGGCGCGCAGCCAGATCTAGCTAAAGAGGGCACCCTAGGTACGCAGGTAAATACCTTCGCCTAGCCCCCGGCTTTGGTGGTGGTTAACATCGGCCTTGTGCCACTTTGTAAGATTAAAACGCTGACTTGTTCAGCGTTTTTTTTGGCCTTTTTCAAGAGCGTCACATTTGACGCCACCCGCGACAACAGCCGCCTCCAAGCGTTACAATTGTCGCAATGGACATGGCTCAACGCGCGGTGGCCAGTTAGCGAAAGCTGCTGAGTGAGTGCTGCGAATGAGACCCTATATTTGAAGAGGCACAATGAAAGAGACTCAATTAGCCCGTGAAGCCGAGCTTCGCAGGACATTCGCTATTATTTCGCACCCCGACGCCGGTAAAACCACCATTACCGAAAAAATGCTGCTATTTGGCAATGCCATCCAGTTAGCCGGCTCGGTGAAGAGCAAGCGTAACGATCGCCATGCAACGTCAGACTGGATGAAGATGGAGCAGGAGCGGGGTATCTCAGTAACGACCTCGGTGATGCAGTTCCCCTATGGCGGACGCATCGTCAATCTGCTGGATACGCCCGGTCACGAAGACTTCTCTGAAGATACCTACCGTACGCTTACGGCGGTTGACTCTGCCTTGATGGTGATCGACGGCGCCAAAGGTGTTGAGGATCGCACCATTAAATTGATGGAAGTGTGTCGTCTGCGCACCACGCCGATCCTCACTTTCATCAACAAAATGGATCGCGATATCCGTGATCCCATTGAGGTGATGGATGAAGTTGAAACGGTACTGAATATCCAGTGTGCGCCGATGACCTGGCCGATTGGCATGGGTCGCCACTTTAAGGGCGTTTATCACCTCTATAACGACGTGATTCATCTTTATACCCAGGGGCAGGGTAGCCGTATTCCCGAGGATAAGCGCATTGAGGGTTTGGATAATCCCGAAGTGGATGCTGTGCTTGGGGAAGATCAGGCCGAAGAGCTGCGTATGGAAGTAGAACTTGTGCGTGGCGCCTCCCATGAATTTGATCTGGAGGCTTATCGCCGGGGTGAGCTTTCGCCGGTCTATTTCGGTACCGCCATGGGTAACTTTGGGGTGCGCGAGATGCTGGATGGCTTTGTCGAGTACGCGCCGCCGCCCAAGGCCCACGAAACCGATACTCGGGTAGTTACTTCCGATGATGAGCGTTTCACCGGCTTCGTGTTTAAAATCCAGGCCAATATGGATCCCAATCACCGCGACCGCATCGCTTTTTTGCGCGTCTGCTCGGGTAAGTACGAAAAGAACATGAAGATGCGCCATGTGCGTATTGGCAAGGACGTTAAGATTGCCGATGCGTTGACCTTTATGGCCTCAGACCGCTCCCAAGTGGAGGAGGCTTGGCCAGGCGATATTATCGGTCTCCATAATCACGGTACGATTCAGATCGGCGATACCTTTACCGTGGGTGAGGATATGCGCTTTACCGGCATACCCCACTTTGCCCCCGAGCTCTTTAAGCGCGTACGGCTTAAAGATCCACTTAAGATGAAGGCGCTACAAAAAGGCTTGCAGCAGCTTTCCGAAGAGGGGGCTACCCAGGTCTTCATGCCGATGGATAACAACGACCTGATTCTCGGCGCCGTAGGTACCCTGCAGTTCGATGTGGTCGCCCACCGCCTCAAGGAGGAGTACAAGGTCGACTGCCTCTATGAAGGCGTCAATGTCCAGACAGCTCGCTGGGTCTACTGTGAAGATGCCAAAAAGCTGGAAGAGTTCAAGCGCAAGGCCAGTGCCAACCTGGCGATCGATGGTGGTGGTTATCTCACCTACATTGCGCCTACTCGGGTGAACCTGCAGATGACTCAGGAGCGTTGGCCGGATATTCGCTTCCAACCTACCCGCGAGCACTAATCCCTATATGTCAGGCGTTCCCATGCTGATAGATGCTCATTGCCATCTCGATTTTACCCAGTTCGATGATGATCGGGCTGAGGTGTTCGAGTCCGCTAAGGCAGTGGGTGTCGTGCACTTTGTGGTACCGGGGACGACCCGTTCGCGCTGGCAGCAGGTGCTGGCGCTCGGCGAGCGGCCGGATACGTCGGTATGCTTGGGCTTGCACCCTTACTTTGTCGATGAGCATCAAGCGTCGGATATCAACGCGCTTGATCATTTGCTCGCTGAGCACCCTGAGATAGTAGCAGTGGGCGAGTGCGGTATTGATGGTCGCTTTACCGACACGCTTGAAGCGCAGTGGCACTACTTTGATGTCCAGCTGAAGCTAGCGAAACAGCATTCGCTGCCGGTAGTGGTGCACTGTGTCCATGCCAACGATAAGGTCGCCAAGCGCCTACGCCAGCTTGCGCTTCCAGAGGCAGGGCTGATTCACGCCTTCTCAGGCTCCATTGAGCAAGCAACCAAGTTTCTCGATCTGGGCTTCAAGCTGGGGTTGGGCGGCGCAGTCACCTATGAACGCGCCAGGCGGTTACGGCGAGCCGTTGAGGGACTGCCTGACGATGCCTTTGTGCTGGAAACCGACAGCCCCGATATGCCGCTTAGCGGCTACCAGGGCATGCGTAATGAGTCATGTCGAGTGGCTGAGGTATGCAGCGTTGTTGCCGCACTGCGCGGGCAAACAGAGGAGCAGGTCGCAGCTCAGAGCAGTAATACCGCCGCGACGCTGTTTGGCTTGCCTTCAACCTAGAGTAAGCCTAGCCGTTGAGGCTAACTGCCAGCTGTTCAGGGTCAACGCGTTCAATCGTATAGGGTAACGTGAGAAGTGTCGCTGGCACCCCATCTAAATAAAGTTGCATAGTTTCTTCGGCGACTTTGGTGCTCATGACTGCCAGTAATTCGACGCCGCCTTGATGATTAAACGCACTGACCACCACTTCACCTACCGCTTTATCGTCACTATTAACCACGCTAGCACCTGCTGCGGGCAGTGAGTCGGCTTCTAAGCTAATACGCATCAAGCGCTTTTTCACCTGACCCCGGAAGTGTGCTCGGGCGACGACTTCCTGGCCGGTGTAACAGCCTTTTTTAAAGCTAATGCCGCCCAGCGCTTCCCAGTTCAGCATTTGGGGCAGGAAGTGATCCTGTTGGGTATCGGTTAGCCACGCCAAACCGCTACGAATATCCTCAAGCTGCCAAGCGTTACGGCCCGCTTGGTCATCCTGAGCCGACGCTAAATCGACCTTGCTGTCGTTTGCGAAACACAATAGCCAGCGCGGTGTCTCACCAGGGTAGCGGATTGCGCAGGCCTGATCGTTGCTAGTATGGGTGCCTACTTGATCAGCTAGCGTCAGGCCCAGCTGATTCGCAAGCGATTGGGCCTCATCGCTGGCACCAATGAATACTAGGTCGCGTTGGCTGGTTAGTTCAGCACGGTAAAAAGCGGCGAATTTTTTAAGATGACTCTCTAGGCTATCCAATAGGGTATTACTGAGCAGTAGCCGATAATGCTCTTCGCCCAAGCGCATTAGCTGGGCGTTGGCCAGCATGCGGCCCTTAGGCGTGCAGAAACAGGTGAGCGGCGCAAAGTGCCCGTCGGCCAAGCTGACTTGGGCGCTGGTCTGGCCCTGTAGGAACTTTTCTGCATCCGCCCCCTTCACATCCAGCGCGGCTAAGTGGTTAAGGCGGACGCTGCCAAGGGCGGGGGTGCTAGCGGTAACGGTCGCCATAAAAACTCCTGCAAAAGTGGGAAAGCGTTCGATAGTGATGCATTCAGTACGTAAAAGTAAAAGTGCCTTGAATGCTATTAGGTGTGGGCAGTCGTCACTGATTGCAAGGCACCATTAGCGTGCTAGACTCTTTCTCTTGTATCAGTTTTGCACAGGGCAACAGGTAGGGAAACGCTATGGCACAGCAGTCGTTGACATTCCAGGGTGTTAAATCGGTCGATCAGGTGAACAAAATCACCACTGCGCTCATGATGCTTGATGGCGTTGATAGTGCCGAAGTGGGGCGCCATGGTGCCGATGTGGACGGCCGGGCAAAACGCGAGACGCTGATTAATGCCATTGAAAAACTCAAGCTAGGCGTAAAGGTATCCTAATGCACCCTCCCATTACCGTGATCAGTGAACGCAACCATGTCTTTAGGCAGCGAGTTGAAGTCAATGGCTTGGAAGATCTATATGCCGATGTGCCACCGATAGTAGGTGGCGAGGGCAGTGCCCCTGATCCCCACGACTATTTCGATATTGCTCTGGGTACCTGCAAGGCGGTTACCGTGCAGATGTACGCCAAGCGTAAAGAGTGGCCCCTTGAGGGCATTACCGTCACCGTGCAGCGGGACGATAGTCAGGAAAAAAAGGGCATCTACAAGCTAGACGTGGCATTAACACTGCACGGTATTGAAGACCCCGAACAGCGCGCCCGGCTGGAAGATATTAGCCACCGCTGCCCGATTCAACGCCTGATGACCCAGTCTACGGTCGAGATCGCCACCCGGTTAGTTTAAATTATATCTTTTATAGGAGCACCGATGAGCAAAGCCTTTCGATTGCAGTCAAAATTTCAGCCCGCTGGCGACCAGCCTGCTGCTATTAAAGGGCTGATTAGTGGCCTGGAATCTGGGCTTGCTCACCAAACGCTGCTTGGCGTGACCGGGTCGGGCAAAACCTTCACCATGGCCAATGTGGTGGAACAACAGCAGCGCCCGACCATCGTGATGGCGCCGAACAAGACCCTGGCTGCCCAGTTGTATGGCGAATTCAAGACGTTTTTCCCGGATAACGCCGTAGAGTATTTCGTCTCCTACTACGACTACTACCAGCCGGAAGCCTATGTGCCTTCCTCGGATACCTTTATCGAGAAAGATGCCTCGATAAACGACCATATCGAGCAGATGCGGCTTTCGGCCACCAAGGCACTGCTAGAAAGGCGCGATGCGCTGATTGTGGTATCAGTGTCAGCGATTTACGGCTTGGGTGACCCCGACCAATACTTAAAAATGCGTCTGCACTTCACTCGCGGCGAGTTGATTGACCAGCGCGCTTTCCTGCGGCGCTTGGCCGAGCTTCAGTACACTCGTAATGATATGGATTTCCGCCGCGGTACTTACCGGGTGCGCGGCGATGTGATCGATATCTTTCCTGCCGACTCTGACGAGGAGGCGGTGCGGGTAGAGCTGTTTGACAGCGAAATCGACACTATCCGACTGTTTGATCCGCTCACTGGCGCTGTCCGCGGGGAGGTGCCAAGGATGACTATCTATCCAAAATCGCACTACGTCACCCCCCGGGAAACGATTCTGGGCGCCATTGATGCCATTAAAGAGGAGCTCAAAGAGCGACTGGAGTGGATGCGTAAGCATGAACGGCTGGTAGAAGCACAGCGTCTTGAACAGCGCACACTTTACGATATTGAGATGATGCTGGAGCTGGGTTACTGCAACGGTATCGAAAACTACTCCCGCTACCTCTCTGGGCGTGCCCCCGGCGAGCCACCGCCTACTTTCTTTGATTACCTGCCCGATGACGCACTGCTATTTATCGACGAGTCCCACGTCAGCGTGCCCCAGGTAGGTGGTATGTACAAAGGCGACCGTTCGCGTAAAGAGACCCTAGTCGAGTATGGTTTCCGGTTGCCTTCGGCGTTGGATAACCGGCCCATGAAGTTTGAAGAGTGGGAGGCCATTTCACCACAAACCATCTTTGTTTCCGCCACTCCAGGCCGCTATGAGGGCGAGCACGCCAGCCAAACGGTAGAGCAGGTGGTGCGTCCCACCGGGCTGCTGGACCCTGAAATTGAGGTGCGCCCGGCCAGCACTCAGGTAGACGATCTGCTCTCGGAGATTGGCCTGCGCACTGCGGTAGGCGAACGAGTGCTGGTAACCACGCTAACCAAACGCATGGCGGAAGACCTGACCGAGTATTTTGACGAGCACGGCATTCGGGTGCGCTACTTGCATTCGGATATCGACACCGTCGAGCGGGTTGAAATTATTCGCGATCTGCGCCTCGGCAAGTTTGATGTATTGGTAGGCATCAACCTGCTGCGCGAAGGCCTGGATATTCCTGAAGTATCGCTGGTGGCGATTCTGGATGCGGATAAAGAGGGCTTTCTGCGCGCCGAGCGCTCGCTGATACAGACCATTGGCCGAGCGGCCCGTAACGCCCACGGCAAGGCGATTCTCTATGGTGACCGGATTACTGACTCGATGCGCAAAGCGATCGATGAGACCGAGCGGCGGCGGGCGAAGCAAACCGAACACAACCTTGAGCATGGCATTACACCGACCACCGTGACGCGGTCGGTGGCCGATATACTTGAAGCCGCCCAGGCGCCAGGCAGCAAGAAGAGCAGCCGTCGCCGTGGCAATGAGCGCAAGGTGGCGGAAAGCGCCGCCGAGTATGATGTCACCACGATGAGCAAGCAAGATCTGCTGGGCGCTATCAGTAAGCTCGAAGACGCCATGTTTGAGGCAGCACAAAATCTGGAGTTCGAAGAGGCGGCTCGGCTTCGCGACCAGCTCCATCAAATGAAAGACAAACAGCTGGCGCTGGGCTAACGGTATGCCGGAAGGCCCGGAAATTCGCCGCGCGGCGGATCGTATTGAGCAGCAGATAGGCGGACGGGTGATCGACGATGCCTGGTTCGCCTTTCCAGAACTTGCCGAGCAGGCAGCATCATTTATGGGTGTTCGGGTTGCCCGAGTAGATACCTGGGGTAAAGCAATGCTGATCCGGTTTGCCGATCAGCGCGTGCTTTATTCCCACAACCAACTTTATGGTGTTTGGAAGCTGCATGGCGATGATAAGCCGCCTAATACCAAGCGCGCGCTGCGGGTTCGATTGAGCGCAGAAGGGCGCTGCGCCAGTCTCTATAGCGCCTCCGATATTTCCCTCTGGCACGCAGAAAATCTCACCGAGCATCCTTTCTTAGCCCGCCTGGGCCCTGATTTGTTGAGTCAAGACGTGGCTCCCTCCGATGTGCAGCAGCGGCTGAATTTAAAGCAGTTTCATAAACGCAGCCTGGGGGCACTGCTGCTCGATCAGGGGTTGGTCGCCGGGCTGGGCAACTATTTGCGCTCTGAAATCCTTTTTTTCTCCCAGCTTCCGCCAAGCGCTCGACCGGTGGATTTAACCCCAGAACAGCAGCAAACTCTGGCTGACTGCATCATTGATGTTACCCGGCAAGCATACCAAGCCGCAGGCGTTACTAATCGTGAGGCCTGGATTGTTCAGGCCAAAGCAGCGGGTGAGCCGCGCAGGCAGTGGCGTTTTGCGGTTTTCGAGCGGGCAGGGCTTGAATGCCACCGCTGTGGAACGGTGATTGAGCGTACAATGGTTGGGTCGCGAAGGCTCTATTTATGCCCATATTGTCAGTCGGCGTGAGTAGGGTTATACCGTTATCTTGCTTAAGAGATACCATCGACTAAAGCCCTAACCATAGTAGTCAGATAGGTGCCAGGGATTGCTGCTGCGTAAGTGCCAATACGGTATACTGGTAGCACGCTAAGACGGCACCTCCGCGGGCGCGGAGGGGAAGCCGCTGACTAGACGATAACCTAGGAGCTATTAGTCCATGACCGTGATTCGCCAGGACGACGTTATTCAAAGCGTTGCCGATGCTCTGCAGTACATCTCTTACTACCATCCTAAAGATTTCATCGACGCCATGGCCGCCGCCTATGAGCGCGAAGAGAACCCTGCCGCCAAAGACGCCATCGCACAGATTTTGATTAACTCACGCATGTGCGCCACCGGGCACCGTCCAATCTGTCAGGACACTGGCATCGTCACCGTATTCGTTCACGTGGGCATGAACGTTACCTGGGAAGCGGACATGAGCCTGGACGACATGATTAACGAAGGTGTTCGTCGCGCTTATTTGCTCCCCGATAATATCCTGCGCGCCTCGGTGTTGGCGGATCCCGACGGCAAGCGTGCCAATACCAAAGACAACACCCCGGCGATTATTCACCACTCGATTGTGCCCGGCGATACGGTCGATATTCACGTAGCGGCGAAGGGCGGTGGTAGCGAAGCAAAATCCAAGTTCGCCATGCTGAATCCCTCCGACAGTGTGGTTGATTGGGTGATGGAGCAGCTTCCGAAGATGGGCGCTGGCTGGTGTCCACCCGGGATGCTGGGGATTGGCATCGGCGGCACCGCCGAAAAGGCCATGCTGATTGCCAAAGAAGCGCTACTCGATCCTATCAATATTCAGGATCTACAGGCCCGTGGCCCCAGCAACCGTGCCGAAGAGCTGCGTTTAGAACTGTTTGACAAGGTCAACAAGAGCGGTATCGGTGCCCAGGGGTTAGGCGGCTTAACCACTGTGCTGGATATTAAAGTCAAAGACTATCCAACCCATGCAGCCAACAAGCCCGTCGCGATTATTCCCAACTGTGCGGCGACCCGTCATGCCCATTTCACGCTTGACGGCTCTGGCCCCGCGGTACTTGAGCCGCCGAAGCTTGAGGATTGGCCGGAAATCACTCGCGAGGCGGGTGAAAACGTCAAACGTGTCAATCTTGATACGGTGACGCCTGAGGAGGTTAAAACCTGGCAGCCTGGTGATACGCTGCTGTTGAACGGTAAGCTGCTCACGGGGCGCGATGCTGCTCATAAGCGCATGGTCGATATGCTGGCCAAAGGCGAGCCGCTGCCCGTGGATATGAAAGGTCGCTTTATCTACTACGTGGGCCCGGTTGATCCCATTGGTGACGAAGTCGTTGGCCCCGCTGGCCCAACTACCGCCACGCGGATGGATAAATTTACCCGCACTATGCTGGAAGAGACTGGCCTGTTAGGCATGGTCGGCAAAGCAGAGCGTGGCCAAGCCGCTATTGATGCTATCCGTGACAATGAAGCGGTGTACTTAATGGCGGTCGGTGGGTCGGCTTATCTGGTCGCTCAAGCGATTAAAAAATCGCGGGTAGTGGGCTTCGAAGACTTAGGTATGGAAGCAATCTATGAGTTTGAGGTTGAAGATATGCCGGTGACCGTCGCCGTTGATAGCCTGGGCACATCGGTACATCAAACCGGGCCTGCGAAGTGGAAAGAGATTATTGCCCAATCGGCGTAATGGAGTGGTAAGGTTGATTAGGCTTTAGACGCATAAGGGCCTCGCTGACGGCGAGGCCTTGTTCTATGTGAGGGCTTTATAAGGACGTGACTATGACCTCCTGGTTGCTAGGGACCAGCATCTTACTGATACACCTGCTTGGCATCGTTTCAGCCATTATGGCGCTGATGTCTAGTCGCACCTCTCAGGGGGCCGTGGCATGGATCATCTCGCTGCTGACGTTCCCTTATGTCGCGCTTCCAGCGTACTGGTTTTTCGGGCGTCCAAGGTTTTATGGCTATGTGTCTGCCCGCGGCCAGCGGGACACCGTGCTACGCCGGGTTCTAGTGCACTACCGGGCTAACGTTCAACCCTACGTTGCGCCCTCTACCAACGCCGATATTCAGGCGGTCGAGCAGCTTGCCATGATGCCGTTAACCCATGGCAATCAAGCGACACTGCTCATTGACGGGCCAGCAACGTTTGAAAGCCTGTTCGATGGTATTGACCGGGCGGAAAAATATGTTTTGGTGCAGTTCTTCATTGTTCGCGACGACGCTCTCGGGCAACGTTTGAAGCACCATTTACAGTGTGCTGCCCGGCGCGGCGTGCGGGTCTATTTTCTTTATGATGAAGTGGGTAGCCGCAAGTTAGCCGATAGCTACCTCAATGATTTAATCAGCGATGGGGTGGCCGTGAGTGCCTTTCGCTCATCGCGAGGCTTTAAGCACCGTTTTCAGCTTAACTTTCGCAACCATCGCAAAATAACGGTAATAGACGGCAAGGAGGGCTGGATAGGGGGCTTTAATATTGGGGTCGAATATCTCGGCGAGAACCCACGGCACGGGCCTTGGCGTGATACCCATCTCAAGCTTGCAGGACCCAGCGTACTGGGCTTGCAGGAGGCATTTTGGGAGGATTGGCACTGGGCGACGGATGAAGTGATTAGCCTGAACTGGATGGCCGATACGTGTTCCTCAGTGACCGACCACCATGTGGTGATCGTGCCTTCTGGGCCCGCTGACCGTCAGGACACCGCCAGCCTTCTCGTCCAGCAGGTCATTCATAGCGCCAAGCAGCGGCTGTGGGTGACTAGCCCCTATTTCGTCCCTGACCAGGGAGTTCAGGATGCGCTGCGGCTGGCAGCGATGCGCGGCGTCGACGTTCGGGTGATGATTCCAGAGCGCCCCGACCACTTGTTGGTTTTCCTCTCTGCGTTCTCATTTCTACCCGATATGTTAAGGGCGGGTGTTAAAATATACCGTTATCTTCCTGGTTTTTTACATCAAAAAGTCATGCTGGTAGACGACGAAGCAGCCACGGTAGGGACAGTCAATTTGGATAATCGCTCGTTTCGGTTAAATTTTGAGATTACCGCGTTTATTCCTAGCCGCGATTTTGCTACCAGCGTCGAGGCGATGCTGGAAAAAGACTTTGCTCACTGTCGGCGTGTCACCATCGATGAAATTAACCAGCGCCCGGTATGGATGAAAGTCGTTTCGCGGGCGGCCTATTTAATGGCCCCGGTTCAATAGATACGTCAGCCTAAAAGGAAAATCGAGATGCTCAAACGCAGGGTGAGACAAGGAGTCATGGGGTGAATCTTGAAACAAAATGGCTGGAAGATTTTGTAGCGCTAGCCAATACGCGCAGCTTCTCTGCGTCAGCACGCCAGCGACACGTGACCCAGCCGGCCTTTAGTCGCCGTATTCGCGCGTTGGAGCAGGCCGTTGATGTCACCTTGGTAGATCGTTCAACTACCCCCGTCGGGTTAACGCCCGAAGGGCAGCTGTTTTTGGTTACTGCGCGCAATCTGGTCGAACAGTTAAACGAATCGCTTAGCCATTTGCGCGGTCTCTCTATCGCCAATGAGGCGCTGGATATTGTCGCGGCGCACTCCCTGGCGTTGAGTTTTTATCCGCCTTGGATCTCCCGCCTGCAGCAGGGTTTGGGCGAGTTGCCGACCCGCTTGGTGGCCATGAATGTGGGCGAGGCAATACATGTGCTGCGAGAGGGCAACTGCGATCTGATGCTCGCCTACTACGACCCTTTTGCGACGATGCAACTGGACGCTGAAGTATTCCCCTCTTTCTCAATTGGTAAGGTCAATATGCTGCCCGTTTCGTTACCCGACGAGCATGGGAAAGCAAAATTTTCACTCCAGCACGACACCTCCATTCCCTATCTTTCGTACACCCAGGGGGCCTTTTTAGGGCGTAGTGTACGCATGCTGCTGAAAAATGACCCGCTGCGTATGAAGCTGCGTACGGTATATGAAACGGCCATGGCTGAAGGCCTGAAGGGAATGGTATTACAAGGCGTTGGCGTCGCATGGATCCCCGACTTTTGTATTCGTGAAGAGCTGAAAAGTGGCCGTTTGGTGAGGGCAGGTGACCCTAGCTGGGATATCCCCCTGGAAATCCGCTTATATCGCTGCTCGATGGTGCATAAGCCCGGCGTAGAGCGTTTATGGCGGCAGATGATGAAGCTGCCGCGGGATTTCCTACAAGCCTAGGGCCTGTTGACGTTTAGCTACTGCCAAAATCTGCGGGTAGCCCTAAAAAGTTCTGAATGATGAAGAAGTGATCTTCAAACAGGCTGTCGGGCTCGAGATCTGCAAGTGCTACCCAGCGCGCATGATCACCGCCTTTAACGGGCTTTAGGCGTGGCAGCTGCTGATCGGGGCGTAGCGCAAAATAGAAAGCTTCCGCCAAGGTGCGCCCGCGCCAGCTGCGGTGGGGTTCATCAAACAGGCGTTGCCCACGCAGCGAGCCTTTGAGTACAGGCTCAGGAACCTTTAAGCGAATGCGTTCGCGAAGTTCACGCAAGCAAGCATCCAGCAGCCGTTCATGGGGGTTAATAAACCCTCCCGGCAGGGCATAAAGGCCTTTGCCCGGTGCCGCCGTGCGTCGTACCAGCAGCACATGGCCTGACTGCACGACCACTGCGTTGACCGTGACAAAAATAGGCGGGTAGGGCGCGTGAGCCCAGGCCTGACGGTACTGATCCAACAACTGCTGCTCTTCGATCAGGCGCTGATAGGCGCCCTCATTGCAAAAGTGTTTGACGCTCTCCACCACCCCTGGCGGTAAATCGTGGTAAGCGCCGGTACTCAGGTAGTCATTCGTTGAGCTCGGCGAGCGAAACAGTCGCTCACGTATTTGGCTGGCTGAAATCCCCTCCACCGACGGCACGCTGACAGACTCCCACTGAGGAAACAGTGAAAGGTAGTAGCTTGACTGGCCGCGGCTGGCTCCGATCAAGCCAATACGTGGTAGGCGAGCATTGGCAGGTGCAGCTAAATCGCGCACTTTGCGCTGCACATCGCGCACCCAAACATCGTCGTTATAGAGGGCGTCGAGTAGCGGGGTGATCTCCAAGCGTTGATTATCGGCGTCGTCAAATCCCGCGCGAAGCATGGCTTGTCGTTCGTCGAATCGCCAGGGGTTACGCAGTGAGCGAGCCTGCCAAGAAGAGCCTACCAACACAATGACCTGCCGTGCGCGTTTGAGCGCTTCACGAATGACCGCGAGATGCCCCAGATGTGGCGGCTGAAAACGGCCAATAAACACCAAACAGTCGAAATCGCAGGCAGTCGCAGAGCGCGAAGTATCAGTGGCCATCCAAGCTTCCTTTTTCGTTTGGTGAACTCAGAGATGCAACCTACCAGAAAACTGCGCTAAACGCTGTGGTTAGGTATGCTAGAAAAATAGGATGTTGATAACGCTTATAAAAAGCCCCGTTACCCAGAGCACAGGGAGTGAATATGATTAAACGCGCCGCTATCTTTTGGTGGAAAGTAGTCCAAGACGCCACGTCACTATGGTTGGAGCGTAATGCCTTTAGCTACGCAGGTTCGCTAGCGTTCTATACACTTTTCTCATTGGCGCCTACCATTATTATCGCTGTCACAGTTATCGGTGTCGTGATGGGAGAAGAGGCGGCTCAGGGACAAATTGTAGCGCAACTGCAAGGTACCTTAGGGGTTGACGCAGCTGTCGCTATTCAAGACGCCGTCGCTCAATCCAGGATTGAGGAGTCGGGTATCCTGCCAACGCTATTGGGCGTAGGAGCCCTGGTGATTGGTGCAACAACCGTTTTCGCCCAGATGCAATTTTCGCTCAATACCATTTGGGGCGTAACGGCAAAGCCCACTTCTAATAGCGCTTTACGCTTTCTTAAAAGTCGATTGCTATCGTTAACAGTGGTGCTCTCCATCGGATTCATACTGATGGTATCGCTGGTATTAGGTGTCGTTTTGCGCGGTATGCTCCAGGCCGCCGATAATTTGGTGCCTTATGCCAGCTTGCTGACAACGTCAGTTGAGTCGCTGGTCTCGCTGGCTGTTGTTACCTTACTATTTGCCACCATTTTTAAAGTACTTCCCGACGTTGTGTTGCGCTGGCAAGATGTGTTGATTGGTGCTGTCGTCACTGCCGTGCTGTTTACTATTGGGCGCAGTGTAATCGCGATTTACCTGGCGTATACGGCTACAGCATCTACCTATGGTGCCGCCGGGTCGGTGGTCATGATTTTGCTCTGGGTCTACTACAGTTCACTAATATTGCTGTTTGGGGCGGCGTTCACCCGCTCACTGCTGTTACGCCGTGGCCGCCCGCTGATTCCGCGCAACAGCGCAGTGATTGTCAAACGCGAGTTTGTTTAACACTCCGTTAAGAAGCGCCAAGGTAAGGAGATAAGTATGAGTGATTGCTGTGTACGTGCCCTTGTGACCGGTAAGGTGCAGGGTGTCTGGTATCGCCGTGCCACCCAAGAGAAAGCTCTTCAGCACAGTATCACCGGCTATGCCAAAAACTTGCCCGATGGCCGGGTTGAAGTGTTGATGTGTGGTCACTCCGACGCAGTCAAGCTGCTAAGCGAATGGCTATGGCAGGGCTCAGAAGGTGCACAAGTTACCCATGTAGAGCTCGAGGTGCTGGATAACTGCCGCGCCCCGAGCCACTTTGCCACCCAGTAAAGCCTATTGGGAGCCTCTAATGAGACGGCAGGTCTCTATTGGGCACCTTTCCATTCAAGGATATTGTTAGCTGTCAGGCTAACAATATTCTGGCGCGCTTCTGGTGTAATCCAGGCGTTGTGAGGCGTGACAATTAAGTTTAGCGGCTCGCTGAGTGCATCCAGCAGTGGGTGCCCATCTCTGGGTGGTTCAGCGGGCAGTACATCAACGCCTAATCCACCCAGTTTGCCGCTACGCAGCGCCTCTAACGCTGCCACTTCATCGATAACCCCGCCGCGGGCGCAGTTGACCAGTAGCAGTGAGTTCTTGGCGCGCGTTAAGCGCTCCCGATTGATCAAGTGCTTGGTGGCCTCGCTCAACGGGCAGTGCAGGCTGATAACATCGGCATCGGGAAGCAGGTCGTCCAGGGCAGGGCGCTTATCATTAGCTTCGTTGCCGGGGCGGGCGGCGAAGGTGACTTGCATGCCAAAGGCTTCCGCCAAGCGTGCTACTTCGGTACCTAACTCGCCTTGCCCGACCATGACGAGCTGTTTACCTGCCAGTTGGAGCGTTGGGTAATCCTGCAAGCAGAAGAAAGCGCTACGCTGCCACTCGCCTGCGGCGACATCGCGCTGATATTGGGGAAGACGATTGGCTAACGCGAGCATGAGCATCAAAGTGTGTTGGGAAACGCTAGCGGTGCCGTAAGCCGCCACGTTTTTAACGTCAATGTCGTGTTCTTTTGCACTTTCAAGATCGATATTATTGAGGCCTGTCGCCAATACGCATATCAGCCGCAGTTTTGGCAGTTGCTGCAGCGTTTCGGCGTCCAGCACAACCTTGTTCACGATCGCTATATCGGCGTTAGCAAGGCGTTCCCGCGCTTGTTGCGTGGTACTCTGCTCAAACACCTCAAGGTTTGAAACCGCCTCCTTAATGGCGGCCAAATTGATCTCGGGGCCGAGACTTTGCGCATCCAATATCACCGCATGGGGCATTTTCTTCTCTCCATTAACCGCAGGGGGCTGTATAACCTTGCTCGTCAGGGGGCACAAAAGGGTATAATGGCGGCGCTTTATCAACCGCAGCCTTGGAATTTACCCCGACTGGCCACATATTGCAGCCTGGCAGCGTTTGTGTTCGCCATTGTTCTTTCTTTTCAGAACGAGTCTTTTAGATAGAACTGGATTTGTCAGAGCTGGGTCTTTAGAACTGAGCCTTTAGAGCTGGGTCTTTAGAATCAGTTCTGTCAGAACTAAGCTTGTCAGGGTTGAGCTTATTAGGAGTCATTAAGATGCCCATCTATGAATATGAGTGCAAGGCCTGCGGCCATCGCATGGAAAAATTGCAGAAGATTAGCGCCGATCCTCTCAAGGATTGCCCTGCATGCCAAAGTGATGGCTTGGAACGGCTTGTCTCGGCAGCGGGATTCCGTTTGGCCGGCGGCGGTTGGTACGAAACTGATTTCAAAACGGGTAGCAAAAAGAACCTGGCCGCTGATGGCAAAACTGCCTCTGCAGATGCCGGTAAATCAAGCGATTCCAGCGCTACCGCTAAGAGCGACACTCCCAAAGACAAGGGCGCCGCGGCATAGCCGCGGCAGTCAGGGTCGGGACGCCCGCGACACACTCATTGCCACGTAACAGAACAGGATTTGACATGCGCAGCCATTATTGCGGCCAGCTAAACGAAACTTTGGTGGATCAAACGGTTACGGTATGCGGATGGGTTCATCGCCGCCGTGACCACGGTGGGGTAATTTTCCTCGATATGCGCGATCGCGACGGCATCGCACAGTTCGTGGTCGACCCTGATACCGCCGAGGCATTCGCTAATGCCGACCGTGCCCGCAGTGAATTTGTCCTGCGTATCACTGGTCGCGTTCGGCTGCGCCCAGAAGGCACCCAAAACGCCAACATGCCGACGGGTATGATTGAAGTGTTGGCAAAAGACGTTGAAGTGCTCAATACCGCCGTTACCCCGCCATTCCAGCTGGATGAGCATGGCAAGGTCGGCGAAGAAGTGCGCTTAAAGCATCGCTATATCGATCTGCGTCGCCCGGATATGATCGAGAAGCTGCGTCTGCGCTCGCGTATTTCTCATAACGTGCGCGCGTACCTCGAAAACCAAGGCTTCCTGGATATCGAAACGCCGGTACTCACCCGCGCTACGCCAGAGGGTGCTCGTGATTACCTGGTGCCTAGCCGTACCCACGCGGGTAGTTTCTTTGCACTGCCTCAGTCGCCGCAACTGTTTAAGCAGCTGTTGATGGTGGCGGGCTTTGACCGCTACTACCAAATTGCCAAGTGCTTCCGCGATGAAGATTTGCGCGCCGACCGTCAGCCTGAGTTCACTCAGATTGATATCGAGGCGTCGTTTGTGGAAGAGAACGACATCATGGGCATTACCGAAGCCATGATTCGTCAGCTTTTCCAGGACGTGCTAAAAGCCGAACTCCCTGAGTTCCCGCGCATGACCTGGCAGGAAGCGATGGACCGCTTCGGTTCCGATAAGCCGGATCTGCGTATCCCGCTGGAACTGACCGATGTCGACGACCTGATGCAGCAAGTCGATTTCAAAGTCTTCTCTGGCCCCGCCAGCGCGGATGATGGTCGCGTAGCGGCGCTGAAAGTACCCGGCGGCGCCAAGCTATCGCGCAAAGAGATCGACGAATATACCAAGTTTGTCGGCATCTACGGCGCCAAAGGCTTGGCGTGGATCAAGGTCAACGAGCGCGCCAAAGGGCTTGAAGGTCTGCAGTCTCCGATCGTCAAGTTTATGGAAAACATCGTTGAAGAGCTGCTCGACCGCGTGGGCGCAGAAGATGGTGACATCATCTTCTTCGGTGCCGATAAAGCCCGTATCGTTAACGAAGCCATTGGCGCGCTGCGCGTCAAGCTCGGTGCTGATCTGGAACTCTATACTCAAGAGTGGGCGCCACTGTGGGTAGTCGACTTCCCAATGTTTGAAGCCGACGACAGTGGTCGCCTGAGCCCGCTGCACCACCCCTTTACCGCGCCTTCCTGCACACCGGAAGAGCTCAAGGCAGACCCCGCCAATGCGCTTTCACGCGCTTACGATATGGTGCTCAACGGTACCGAATTGGGCGGCGGCTCTATTCGTATCCACGATCAGACCATGCAGAGCACGGTGTTTGAGATTCTAGGCATCGGTGAAGAAGAAGCCCAAGAGAAATTTGGCTTCCTGCTGGATGCACTTCAGTATGGTGCACCACCTCATGGTGGCTTAGCCTTTGGCTTGGATCGCTTGGTCATGCTGATGGTCGGTGCCAAAACTATTCGTGAAGTCATCGCCTTCCCGAAAACCCAAAGCGCTGCCTGTTTGATGACCAATGCACCGGGCGAAGTCAGCCCCGAGCAGTTGAAAGATTTGAACATCCGCCTACGTCAGAAAGTCAAAGCGGAACCCGCCGCCGAATAAATCGGTTTGGATGGCTGCTCAACACCGACGCCACGGCGTCGGTGTTTTTGTAGTGCGCCAGGCATGGCGCGCAGCGCCTTGACCGGCGCTGTTCCTGGGGGTGGTGCTTCAGGATGACTTGGGGGTGAAAGTCCCCTGCACGCCCTGCAAGGGGAAGTGCTAGCCGACGGCAAGGGTGTCCCTCGCGAGGGGGAATCTGAAGGCAGCCCGAGGCAAAACGCTGGCCTGACGAACAGGAAGCGGATACGAGGCGTCATGGCGGGGTAAGGTGGCTACACTCACCAAAGCCCGATACTTGCACGGAACGCCATGATGTAAATCCGACAGGCATAAGCGGGAAGGTCGCGCGTCTTACCCTGGGAGGTCTGGTGGTCTGCCACGGTGCTACCGTCGTCGAGAGGCGACGGGAGGGATCACCAGACGTCAGCCGAGGCCATAGTAAGTGCCGGTTCACCACGGCACCAAGGGCCGAACATGAAGAACCGCGAGTAGGCGATAACGTCTCGAGGATCGATCATGAAGACAGACCATGACGCTAATACCGTCACTCACCCAGAGGGGCAGGGGCAGTACCCCGAGTCCCAGCCGGTGAGCGTCGAGACCAGCCCGGCGTCGTTATCGTGGACGAAAGCGGAGCCAACCTCGCTCATGGAACGGGTCGTTGACCCGGAAAACATGGAGCGAGCTTACCGTCGGGTGGTGGCCAACAAAGGCGCACCGGGTGTCGATGGCATGACGGTGCATCAACTGGCTGACCACCTGAAGCAGTACTGGCCAACGCTGCGCGAGCGGCTGTTGGCCGATCAGTACCACCCCAGCCCGATCCGAGCAACCACGATCCCTAAGCCCAAGGGTGGGACGCGGCAGCTCGGTATTCCCACGGTTACCGACCGCCTAATCCAGCAAGCGCTGTCCCAGGTACTGATGCCGATCTTCGACCCGGGCTTCTCCGAGTCGAGTTACGGCTACCGCCCCAAGCGGAGCGCCAAGCAGGCCGTCTCGGCCATGAAGGCCCACGTCACCGCCGGTCACCGCTGGGTGGTCGATCTTGACCTGGAAGCCTTCTTCGACCGAGTGAATCACGACCTGCTGATGGCACGGGTCGCGCGGCGCGTTGACGACAAGCGTGTACTGCGTCTGATCCGTCGCTATCTGGAGGCGGGTATGTTCCAGCATGGCTTGCCCACGCCGAGGCGGCGGGGGACACCCCAAGGCGGGCCCCTCAGCCCGCTACTGGCGAACATCCTGCTGGACGACATGGACAAGGCGTTGGAACGCCGAGGCCACCGCTTCTGCCGCTACGCCGACGATGTACAAATCTATGTACGGAGCCGACGAGCAGGCGAGCGGGTCATGGGCAGCTTGAGTGAGTATCTCGAGAGCTCACTTCGGCTGACGGTCAATCGCCGTAAAAGTGCGGTGGATCGGCCATGGCTACGCGGATATCTGGGCTACAGCCTCACTCGGCACAAGCAGTCGAAACTGACGCTCGCCAAGACAAGCCTGACACGCATGATGCAGCGTGTCCGTGAGATCCTGAAACGTGGCAGGGGGCGTAACATCCAACGGGTAATCGAAGGGTTGAGGCCAGTCCTACGAGGATGGGCTAACTACTTCAATCTTGTTGATGTGAAACGCCCCTTGGAAGCACTGGATCAATGGATACGGCGGCGCTTACGCGGCCTGATCTGGCGACAATGGAAACGCCCATCGACTCGGCGTCGGAAGCTGCGAGGGCTAGGCCTAGACGGGCACCGCGCCTGGAAATCGGCGGGGAACGGTCGAGGCCCCTGGTGGAATGCCGGGGCTTCGCACATGAATCAGGCCCTGCCGAGGAAATGGTTTTATGACCAGGGACTGATCTCGGTACTGGATACGGTAAGATGGCTTAAACGTTCTGCATGAACCGCCGTGGTACGGAACCGTATGCCCGGTGGTGTGAGAGGACAGGGGAGGCGACTCCCCTTCCTACTCGATTGTTCTAGTCACACGAGTATCGACGCCATGGAAGAGCAAAAGCCCGTCGTACCCATTCGCATTTTGGGCATAGACCCTGGCTCCCGGATAACCGGTTACGGGGTGATCGACATTATTGGCGTTAAACCCTGCTACGTAGCGAGTGGCTGTATCCGCACGGCAGAAGGGGCCTTGGAGCAGCGCTTGGCGCAAATTTACGCCGGTCTTAGCGAAGTCGTCGGCCTGCATCGACCCTCCCAGGTGGCCATTGAGCGGGTATTTATGGCCAAAAATCCCGATTCAGCGCTGAAGCTTGGCCAGGCTCGGGGGGCGGCAATGGTGTGTATGGCCAATCATGGCTTGAGCCTTGCCGAGTACGCCGCGCGGCAGATCAAGCAGGCGGTGACCGGCCAGGGCGGCGCGGACAAAGAGCAGGTGCAGCATATGGTGACCGCCATTCTGCAGCTCTCCGCTACTCCCCAGGCCGATGCCGCCGACGCGTTAGCCATTGCGTTAACCCATGCTTATAACGGCTCTGTGTTTAGCAGCCATGGCTTGCCCGCTGCGCCATCTCGGGGCCGCCGTCGCTCAACTGGACGCTGGCGGCTTTAATTCCCGCTGTACCGCTGGCTGAACTACTGGTCACCTGTACAGAGTCGCTTTATAGTAATCACCTGTTTTTCACTCTATTTTTTTCATTCCGGTGCGAGCGTATTTATGATTGGACGTCTGAGTGGTCAGCTAGTGGCAAAGCAACCTCCCTGGATTGTGATCGACGTTCATGGCGTAGGTTACGAACTGGAAACCTCAATGAATACGCTGGTCGCACTTCCTGCGATTAACGAGAGCGTCTCATTATTCACCCATTTAACCATTCGTGATGATGCCCACTTACTCTATGGCTTCGGCCGTGAGCATGAACGTGCTCTGTTCCGCGCCTTGATCAAGGTCAATGGCGTAGGGCCCAAGCTTGCACTCGCCATCCTGTCGGGTATGGACGAAGACGCCTTTATGCGCTGCGTCCGTGATGACGACAGCAAAGCGCTGACAACCCTGCCAGGAGTGGGTAAGAAAACCGCAGAGCGGCTGATTATTGAAATGCGCGACCGTTTTCCTGAGTGGGAAGATGGCAGCGACGCGCTACTGCCCCTTGAAGCCACCAATGGCCGTGCTTCTACCCGCGATAGTCTTGCCGATGCGGAAGCCGCGTTAGTTAGCTTGGGGTATAAACTGACTGAGGCGTCGAAAATGCTCGCCGATATCGACCCCAATCAGTCTACCGAAGCGCTGATTAAAGCTGCGCTCACCCAGCGCATGGGTGGCTAAGCAGGCAGCGGTGTGAGTACGAAATTGTGGGTAGTGGATAGACCTTTGTGAATAGACCTTTTGAATCGCCATAAAGAAGAGCGCCTATGTTAGAACACGATCGGCTGATCGCCGCTGAGCCTGAACAGGGGGAGGGGCGCATTGATTACGCGATTCGCCCCAAGCGGCTGGATGACTATATTGGCCAGCCGCGTGTGCGTGAACAACTGGAAATCTTTATCGGCGCCGCGCGGCTGCGTGAAGAGAGCCTGGATCACACTCTGGTATTTGGCCCCCCAGGGTTAGGTAAAACGACCCTTGCGCATATTATTGCCACCGAGATGGGCGTCGGTATGAAGTCGACTTCCGGGCCGGTACTCGAGCGGGCAGGCGATCTAGCCGCCATGCTGACTAATTTAGAGCCTGGCGATGTACTTTTTATCGATGAAATTCATCGCCTGTCACCGGTGGTCGAAGAAGTGCTCTACCCGGCCATGGAAGATTTTCAGCTCGATATTATGATTGGCGAAGGGCCTGCGGCACGTTCGATTAAACTGGATCTTCCCCGCTTCACCCTGGTGGGCGCCACGACCCGGGCAGGATTATTGACCTCCCCGCTGCGTGACCGATTTGGTATCGTGCAGCGGCTTGAGTTTTATAACCTGGAAGAGCTAACAGAAATTGTCTCGCGTTCAGCGCGCTTGTTAGGCGTTGAAACCAGCCATGATGGCGCCATTGAAGTGGCCAGGCGTTCAAGGGGCACGCCGCGAATTGCCAACCGACTGCTACGCCGGGTGCGGGATTACGCCGAAATGAAAGGTAACGGCGTCGTCGATGTCGCCATGGCTGATGCGGCTCTCAATATGCTTAATGTGGATCACCACGGCTTGGATCATATGGATCGGCGGCTACTGCTGGCCATGATCGATAAATTTGACGGTGGGCCGGTGGGTATTGACTCACTCGCCGCGGCGATCAGTGAAGAACGTGACACGATCGAAGACGTTATTGAGCCCTATCTTATTCAGCAGGGCTTGATGATGCGCACTCCCCGCGGCCGGGTGGCCACCCGTCAGGCGTGGCTGCACTTTGAGCGCGTGCCCCACGCACAGGCAACCGATATGGAAGGAGAGCGCCGTCCGTGAGTAGCTGCACAAGAGAAGGTTATCGACTGCCGCTGCGCGTTTATATGGAAGATACTGACGCAGGCGGCATTGTCTACTACGTTAACTACTTGAAGTTTATGGAGCGTGCGCGTAGTGAATGGCTCCGCCAGTTGGGCCTGAATCAGCAAACGCTGCTAGACGAAGGTACACAGCTAGTGGTATACCGCTTGGCCTGTCACTACGCGAAACCGGCTTACTTGGATGACGCGTTGGAAATTAGTGCTCACGTTACCAACGTTGGGCGCTGTCGGATGACATTTGAACAGCAGGTTTGGCGTAATGAGGAACTCCTATGCTCTGCCACAGTCGAGATAGCCTGCTTGAGCACCGAACGTTTACGGCCAAAAGCATGGCCAGCATCGCTTAAAGTTTTGACCCAGGCCTCTTAACCAAGAGGTCACTCACTGCGTCGGCAATCCCGACCCTAATAGATTGATGAGGGCACCTGTGAACGATAACACCATGTCCATTCCCCATTTGATAATGAATGCCAGTACTGTAGTGCAACTGGTAATGCTGCTGCTACTGGTGGGGTCGATCCTCTCTTGGGTAGTGATTTTTCAGCGCAGTATTGCGCTGGGCCGCGCCAAGAAAGAGTACAACCAATTTGAGGAGTCTTTTTGGTCAGGTGTCGACTTAAACGAACTCTATCGTGAGATTCCTGCCGATGACCCGCGCCACGGCGCCGAGCATATTTTTCAAGCTGGTTTTCGTGAATTTAACCGTTTGATGCCTAAAACCCGTGACCCGGATACCGTGCTGGAAGGCGTTCAGCGTAGCATGCGCGTAGCGTGGTCTCGGGAAGAGGATCGCTTAACCCAGCATTTAGTGTTTCTTGCCACGGTAGCCTCAGCTAGCCCCTATATCGGCTTGTTCGGCACTGTATGGGGCATCATGGGGTCGTTTCAGGCACTATCACTGACCCAGCAAGCGACCCTTGCTACGGTGGCTCCCTGGATTGCTGAAGCGCTCATTGCCACAGCCATGGGTCTATTTGCGGCGATTCCAGCGGTGATTTTCTATAACCGCCTATCCAACTCGTCTTCTCGCCTGCTGGGCAAATATGAAGACTTTGCCGAAGAGTTTCACGCTATCCTGCACCGCAATTTGCAAGGTCGTGACGGCAAACCGAGCGCCAGCTAAGGGAGAGAGCCATGCAAGGACCATTCAATCGTAGCGGCAAAAGCAAGCCAATGGCGGAGATTAACGTCGTCCCTTTCATTGACATCATGCTGGTACTGCTGGTGGTCTTTATGATCACCGCGCCCATGTTGACCCAGGGCGTACAAGTTGAGTTGCCGCAAGTCACCTCTCAGCCCATTGATATCCAGGAGGATAATGATCCGATCATTATCTCGGTTGATAGCGACGGTGGGTACTTCATCACGCTTGGGGAAGACTCCACGTCGGTGTCGCTGGATGAGATGTCCTCACGAGTGACAACGATTATAGAGCGTCGCCCAGGCACACCGGTAATGGTACGCGGCGACCGTAATGTGGCCTACGGTCAGATTGTCGTCTTGATGAGCACTCTGCAAGGCGCTGGCGTGGCTAATGTGGGGCTGCTATCTGAGCCGTCAAAAGATGGGTAAGGGCAAGGCGCAGCACATGGCACTGAAATCCCCGCGCGATCCTCAAGACGTCGGCTATAAGTGGTCGACTGTTCTGGCGATAGGTGTGCACGTAGCGATTGTAGCGTTTAGCTTGATCAGCCTGCCTAATCGAGACGCAGAACCTGACAGCTCCTCGATCGTACAGGCAACGCTGGTAAGCACCGAAACCTTTACCGACCAGGCGCAGCAAGCAACGGAAGAGCAGGCGGCGATGAATGCGCCTGCTGAAGCCCCCACCGAGCCTGATGCGCCGGAAGAGCCTTCAGCTAGTGAACAGCAGGCCGCAGCCGAGCAGCAAGCCGCCGAAGAGGCCGCCCAGCAGGCGGCGGAAGCGGAAGCACAAGCGTTAGAAGAGGCGCGTGCGGCCGCTGAAGCTGAGGCTCAGCGCAGAGCTGAAGAAGCGGCTGAGCAGGCCGAACAGCAGGCTGCTGAAGCGGCTGAACGTGAAGCCGAAGCGGAAGCTGCCGCAAAGCGCCAGCGTGAAGTGGAAGAGGCACAACGCCAGCAGGAAGCCGCCGAGCAGCAGCGCCGTGAAGCGGAAGAAGCCGAGCGTCAGCGCGAAGCTGAAGAGCAGCAGCGCCGTGAAGCGGAGGAGGCTGAACGCCAACGCGAAGCTGAAGAACAGCGATTGCGTGAGCAAGAGAAGGCTCAGCGAGAGCGAGAGGCCGAAGCACAGCGTCAGCGTGAAGCTGAAGAGCAGCAGCGTCGTGAAGCAGAAGCTGAGCGCCAACGCCAAGCCGCAGAAGCTGCCGAGGCGGCTATGCAGCGCCAACTGGACGGTGAGGCCGAAGCAGCTGCCAATGCCCAGCAGGCTGAGCAGGCTGCAAATAATTTCAGCAACATAATGAAACGAGCTATTGAACAAGCCTGGATAATTCCTGGTGGATCAAGTGATAGTATGCGGGCTTCTGTCAATGTGCGTCTGGGGCCTTCGGGGGAGGTATTATTAGTAAACGTAACATCATCGAGTGGCGATAGTGCCTTTGATCAATCCATTATTCAGGCGGTTGAGCAAGCGGCACCGTTTTCTGAGCTACTACAATTATCAGAAGATCAACAGCGTGAAATCCGACGCAATATCACTTTGAACTTTTCCCCAGGGGGAGTCCGTTGATGCAAACTCAAGTGTTAAAGAAATTTTGGTTATTGTGCTTGCTGTTCACTTTTAGCAGTGTGGCAAGTGCTAACTTAACCATTGAGATCACGCGGGGCAGCGATCAAGCGCTGCCGATTGGTGTCGTGCCGTTTGCCGGTTCAGACGGCCTGCCCGAAGATGTAGCACAGATTGTTCAAGATGACCTTGAACGCAGTGGCTATTTTGCCCCCTTGGCGCGCAGCGCTATGTTTGAGCAGCCTAGCCAATCTGACGATGTGCAGTTCGGTACCTGGCGTTCGCTGGACGTGCGCTATCTGGTCGTCGGCCAGGCAGAACAAACTGACGGTGGCTTTGAACTACAGTTTGAACTGATGGATATCAGTGGTCAGCGTCGAATGATCGGTGAAACCGTGACAGTGAGGGGTAATGACCTGCGCGGTGCAGCACACTATATCAGCGATCAAATTTTTGAAGAGATTACTGATATCCGCGGCGCGTTCTCCACCAAAATTGCTTATGTCACGGCCCAAGGTATCGGTGACGATATGCAGTTTGGTCTGTACGTTGCAGACGCCGATGGCCGCCGTAGTGAGCAGGTATTGACCTCTGATGAACCGATCATGTCACCGGCGTGGTCGCCCGACGGCACCAAGCTCGCCTATGTCTCCTTTGAGACTGAGCGTCCGGCGATCTATATCCAGGATGTGGCGACGGGCCAGCGCGTGCAGGCGACCTCCTTCGATGGCATTAACGGCGCGCCAGCATGGTCACCGGATGGGCGGCGTATCGCCATGTCACTGTCTAAAGATGGCCAGCCTGAAATTTACATTATGGATGTTGCCAACCGTTCAGTAGAACGCATTACCAATAACAACAGTATTGATACGGAGCCCGCTTGGGCGCCGGATGGACGCAGCCTGTTGTTTACCTCTGATCGTAGCGGCGGCCCCCAGCTCTATCAATATACACTGGGTGGCGGAGAGGCCCAGCGCCTGACATTTACCGGTAATTATAATGCGCGTGGCCGCTTCTCGCCGGATGGCGAGCAAATATTCTTGATCCATCGCTCTAGCCGTGGTTATCAAGTAGCAAGGCAAGACCTAAGCGGTGACCGCTTAGTGGTATTGAGTGAATCAACAAGAGATGAATCTCCTAGTGTTGCGCCGAACGGGACCATGGTAATCTTCGCTACCCAGCAGGGTAACAGTGGGGTACTAAGTGCTGTTTCTGCCGATGGTCGCTCTTCATTCAGGCTGCCGTCAGCACAAGGCGATGTTCGTGATCCAGCTTGGTCACCCTTCTTAAATTGATTAACATCAAAATTTCAGTTTTCAGGCAAGGAGTCTGATTATGCAACTTAAACCGTTGGCTCGCTCATTAGCAGCAGCGCTATCTATCGTGGTAATCGCTGGCTGTTCCAGCACCGGCGGAACCCAAGACGGTGACTCGTACGGTAGCCAGGATGGCAGCACGACTGGGTCTAGCACCTCGGGTACAGGCACGGGTAGTCAGTATGGTTCCACCTCTGGTTCAGGCGCTGGTCAGCAGGCTGATTCGCGCATCCCAGAAGTACGCACCATCTATTTCGATTACGACCGCGATACAATTAAGAGCGAGTACGAATCCGTGGTAATGGCTCATGCGCGCTATCTGCGTGCTAACCCGAACGCTCAAGTGGTACTCCACGGGCATACTGATGAACGCGGTACCCGTGAATACAACATGGCGCTAGGGGAGCGTCGTGCGAATGCGGTAGAACGCTTCTTGAATATTCAGGGCGTCTCTCCTTCACAAATGAGCGTGGTTAGCTATGGTGAAGAGCGTCCGGCTGTCAATGGCCAAGACGAGAGTGCTTACGCTCAGAACCGCCGTGTTGTATTTAACTACTGAGCATTTAACGATTGAATGCTTAACCACTGATGAATTCGGCGTGCGGCTTATCGCACGCCGTTTACGTCTACGGAGTCATCATGAATCACAGTCTCAAGCGTTACGTTGAGAGGCTGTGCGGTGCGGGAGCCATAGTGCTCCCGCTGTCCGTATTGCCCCTAACGGCCACCGCTCAACAGCCGCTCGTTCAAGATCTTTCCAACTCTTCCAACAGCAGCTTTTACCAGCAAACGCAGCGCCAGGAAGCGTCCAGCGGTAACCTGGTATTGTTTAACCAGGTGCAGGAGCACCAGCAGGAGATCCAGCAGCTGCGTGGTCAAATTGAAGAGTTACGCCACCAGTTGGAACAGCTGCGTCGTCAATCCCAGCAGCAGTATCTCGATATTGAAGACCGCCTGATGAGCAGCGGCCCAACTCAGATTGAGCAGTCAACACCAGCAGTCGAGCCTGAGGCCGCTGAAGAAGTTGTCAACGCGCCTTCGAGCCGCAATGTCAGTGAGGACGCCCAGGCCGATTACCAAGCGGCTTTTGCGCATGTTCAAGCGCGCCGTTTTGATGAGGCGATTGCGGCCTTTGAGGCTTTTGTTAGCGACCATCCTGATACTAGTCTAACGGCTAATGGTCACTACTGGCTGGGCGAGCTATATGCTGCAGAAGGCGAGCTGGATGCCGCCGACCAGGCATTTAGCCGTGTGATCGAGGAGTACAGCGGCAGCAGTAAAGTGCCGGATGCGATCTATAAGCTAGGCTTAGTGAAAGCACGTAAAGGCGAAGCAGAGCGCAGCCGTGAGCTACTCGAGCAAGTGCGCGATGACTACCCGCAAAGCAGTGCCGCGGGCCTTGCCAATGACTTTTTACGCCAATCAGCAAGTTAATATCTTTTGCTTCAAGGAATCAGCATGAGCTGCAAGATCGACTATCAACCAGCGCCCAACCTATTGGAAAATCGCATCGTGTTGGTAACCGGCGCAGGGGACGGGATTGGCCGTGCGGCAGCTTTGAGCTATGCCCAACACGGAGCCACCGTGATTCTATTGGGGCGCACTATTGCCAAGTTAGAGCGCGTTTACGATGAAATCGAAGCGGCCGGTGGCCCCCAGCCAGCGATTTTTCCGCTCAACTTTGAAGGCGCTACGCTAAAAGATTTTCATGATATGGCGGAAACGCTGGATAAAGAGTTTGGCCGTTTGGACGGGGTGTTGCATAACGCTGGGTTGTTGGGTCGCATCACGCCTTTCGAGCAGTATAACCCTGAGCTCTGGCAGCAGGTGATGCAGGTGAATATCAATGGGCCCATCTGGATGACCCAGGCACTATTGCCGCTACTGCAGGCGTCTGACGATGCATCGGTGATATTCACCTCCTCCAGCGTTGGCCGTAAAGGCCGCGCCTATTGGGGAGCGTACTCGGTCTCTAAGTTTGCCACCGAAGGGTTTGTCGAGGTGTTGGCCGACGAATTGGATAACCAGTCCACGGTACGCGTTAATTCACTCAATCCGGGTGCCACACGGACTCAAATGCGGCGTACCGCGTTCCCCGGTGAGGATCCCTTCACACTACGCACCCCGGAAGACATCATGCCTACCTACTTATGGCTTATGGGGCCAGACAGTGCAGGCACCAACGGTCAAAAGCTTGATGCCCAGCCGCCACGGGTATAGCGCTTACTTTTAAACCCCTTATCAGCACGTCGATGCCCGCCGGTACTTACGCTTGAAATTGTCGCTAGCGTCTGAAACCGTTAAGGGCATCGACCAGCGCGTGACACTCTCCAAACCATAAGTCAGCAGGCCACTGTTGATAGTCATCCTCTGCGCTGATATAGCCGTAGCCAACGGCCACGGCCGTCATCCCCGCAGCGACGGCGGCCTCGATATCCCGTGCATGGTCGCCGATGTACCAGCACTGACCCGGCTCAACGCCTAGCCGCCGGGCAGCTTCCCAGAGCGGCTCAGGGGCTGGCTTTTTTACACTCAGGTCATCTGCACATAGTAGGGCGCCCGGCTGAAGCGCCAATGCGTCCAATAACGGTAGCGTATAGCGACGCGGTTTATTGGTCACAATCCCCCAGGGTCGTTGGTTGCCATGCCACTCTTTCAGCCATACATCGAGCGGCGAGAAGACCTGGCTGTGCACCGCGACCGCCTGCTCGTAGGCATCCAGCAAGAACTGGCGTGCTTGAGTATGTCCATCCGCTGTCGCTTCTAACCCTAGCGCCAGCGTCACCAGCGCACTACCGCCGTTAGAGACCTGGCGGCGGATCACTTCAAAGGGAAGTGGCTCTAAGTCGTGGTGAATACGTAGCGCATTGGTTGCGTGGGCTAAATCTGGAGCGGTATCGACCAGGGTGCCGTCTAGATCGAAGAGAATCGCTTGGGGCGCTTGCATCGGCATTTAATCGCTCACCTTACGGCAGTACATCATGTAGTTGACCGAAACATCATGGCTTACCAAACGATAGTGCCGGGTTAGCGGATTGTAGGTAAGCCCCGTCTGCTCACGCACTTCTAAGCCACAGTCGCGAGACCAGGCGGCCATTTCTGAAGGGCGAATAAATTTCGCGTAGTTATGCGTACCCCGGGGGAGCAGTCTAAGCACGTACTCGGCGCCTAGAATGGCAAACGCATAGGACTTGGCGGTGCGATTCAGCGTAGAGAAAAACACATAGCCGCCAGGGCGAACCAGGGCGCTGCAGGCACGAATGACGGAGGCGGGGTCGGGTACGTGCTCAAGCATCTCCATGCAGGTCACTGCATCGTAAAAACCGGGCTTTTGAGCCGCCATGGCTTCCACACTGATGTGCTGATAATCGATCTCGACACCGCGATCTTCCGCGTGCAGCCTAGCCACCGCTAAAGGTGCTTCACCGAGATCAATACCGGTTACTTTAGCCCCGCGGTTGGCCATTGATTCGCTCAAAATGCCGCCGCCACAGCCCACATCCAGCACTTTTTTTCCTGCCAAGCCCGCACGCGCATCAATAAAATCGAGCCGCAAAGGGTTAATCTCGTGGAGTGGTTTAAATTCACCCTGCGGATCCCACCAGCGGCTAGCAAGCGCTTCAAATTTGGCGACTTCTGCTGCATCGACATTGCCTTGATAGTGACCAGCAGTGCTATCCTGTGGTGTCGCTTGCATGTTGTGACTCCCATTGTCGTTACGCATTAAGCGAAGAGTTGACGCTTAGTTACTGGTTATTATCCATTTGCACTGGTTATCGTCCATTGGCGAGGTGGCATCCATCCACGCCTTCAGTATTATGGACATTCTAACCACTCCTGTGTCGGAACGCATGAAAAGGACCTCTTTATGATTCGCAAGGCCGTACTTCCTGTTGCTGGGTTTGGCACCCGCTGCTTACCGGCTTCGAAGGCTATTCCCAAGGAGATGATTACGATTGTCGATAGGCCGGTTATTCAATATGTGGTCGAAGAAGCCATTGCCGCGGGTATTCGTGAGATTGTGCTGGTCACCAGTAGTAATAAAAGCGCTATTGAAAACCACTTTGACACCCACGCCGAGCTAGAAGCCAGCCTGGAAGCGAAAGGTAAACACGAGCTTTTGGCGATGTTGCGCAATTTGGTGCCTGATGATGTCAGCATTATCAGTATTCGTCAGGGTGTACCGCTGGGGTTAGGCCATGCGGTGCTATGCGCTCGCCCGATCATCGGCGACGACGAACCTTTTGCAGTGCTGCTTCCCGATGTGCTGGTCGACAACAGCGCCAACCAAACTACCGACTTGGCCGGCATGTTGGCAGCTTATGACCAACAGCAAACGGCGCAGCTAATGGTGGAAGAGGTGGCTTGGGAGCAAGTTGAGAAGTATGGCATCGTGGCACCCGCTGGCGATGTGCCTGCACCTAACCAATCGGCAGATCTTGTGGGAATGGTGGAAAAGCCAAAGCGCGATGCAGCGCCTTCAAACCTAGCCGTGATTGGTCGCTACGCGCTGCCAGGCCATATTTTCTCCATTTTAGAAGCCACCAAGCCCGGTGCCGGTGGCGAAATTCAGCTCACTGATGCGCTGGAGACCCTGCGCGAACAGTCGGGGGTGCAGGCATACCGTATGCAGGGCACGACATACGATTGTGGCCAGCCGCTGGGTTATCTTGAAGCCACACTTGCCTACGCGCGGCGTCACCCCGAGTTTGGTGAGGGTTTCCAAGCCCTGTTATCACGTTACCAACAAGGAGAGTAACCCATGCGGGTGTTGCTTTACGGTAGCGAATTGAGCGCAGCGACGGCCGCCGCTGCGTTGGCCTGGGTCGGGCATCAGGTGCAGTGGCTGCCGCACGCTGACGCCCCCTGGTCAGCACTTTCCCGAGTGGACTGGCTGCGCAGCGAACCTCAGCTGATGGCTCATCTGGAGCAGGGTTTGGCGGATGGGACACTGGAGGTCATTGAGCAGCTTAAAGAGGCGCGCACGCCTGAAGTGATCTGGCTGGCGTTATCTCCTGCGCAGCGTAGTTCAGCCAGTGCGTTGGTTGAAGACCCGCTATTGGTCGATCAGCAGGGCATAGTGCTTATCAATAATTCAACGTTTCCGGTCGGCGAGACCGAGCGCCTGCATGCACTGATGGGCATGCAGCACACCAGCGTGGCACTCCCAGATACGTTGGAAGAGGGGCGGGCGTGGGAGTCGTTTACCCGCCCCACTAGGCGGCTGCTAGGTTGCGATGATGCCACTGGTGAGCAGGTGACCAGGGAACTATTACGCGCCTTTAATCGCCGCAGCGAAGTATTTCAGTGTATGCCGCGCCGCGCTGCAGAGCTCACCAAGCTGGCAATTAACGGCATGCTGGCTACCCGTATCAGTTATATGAATGAAATTGCTGGCTTGGCTGATACCCTGGGGGTGGATGTTGAACATGTCCGCCAGGGAATGGGCGCTGACTCACGGATCGGGTTTGAGTATCTCTACCCCGGATGTGGGTTTGGCGGGCCGAATTTCTCCCGGGATTTGATGCGCTTGGCCGATGTGCAACTGCAAAGTGGTCGCTATTCAGCACTGCTTGAGCAGGTAATGGATATTAACGAGCAGAAGAAAGAGACCCTGTTTCGCAAACTGTGGGCTCACTTTGCAGGTGAGCTGGCGGGTAAAACCGTGGCGATATGGGGTGCGGCGTTTAAGCCCGGCACAGCGCGTATTGACCACGCCCCGGTATTAACGCTGCTTGAGGCTCTTTGGGCGCAAGGAATTAAAGTTCAGCTCCACGACCCAGCAGCAGTGCCAGCTCTTCATGCCTTGGTGGGCGAACGTGACGACCTGCGCACCTATACGCATGACCCTTACCAAGCCTGTGAGGGGGCCGATGTACTGATGCTGGTGACTGAATGGAAAACGTATTGGAACCCGGACTGGCACCGACTCGGCTCGCTTTTAAACGCTAAGCTCGTACTAGACGGACGCAATATTTACGACCCTGAGTTCGTTGCCAGCTGTGGATTAATGTACCGAGGTATTGGCCGCCGTGCCGACCCGAAGACTCTTTGAGGAAATGTCATGCCAGACGCTACCGCATCCTCTCGTATTGTGCCCGATGTGGATCAAAGCTTGACTGCGCAACACTTGCGTCACCGAAAGGGGCCCACGCTATGGCCACTATGGCTATGTTTGCTACTGATCATTGCGCTTATGGGCGCGGCGGCGGCTGGACTTTGGTATGAACGTGAACGACTGCTGGGTGAGCTGCACCGGGTAAGTGGGGAAGTCTCCAATGTGCACGCTCGGTTGGATTCGGATGACACGAATGTACAAGATACGATAACCTTTGTACAAGCTCAGATGTCGACGCTTTTCCAAGAGCAGGAGCAGCTGTCAGTGTCGTTGGCCGCTACTCGGGAAGAGTTGTACGGTTTTCTCACTTCTAGCGAGGATACTGTCTCTAGTGATTCCATCAATACACTGTTGCAGCAGTTGTCTCAACTTAGAGAGCAAGCCGAACTGCGCGACAGTCAATTAATGGCGGTGAGGGAATCTCTTGACGCCTTGGAACAAACGGGTTCCTCGGGTCGTCAAAATCTTGTTGAGGAAGTCTCCCATCTGGAGCAATTGACCGAACGGCGCATCAATGGCCTGGATAGTCAGCTCAACAGTGTCAGTAGCGCTTGGGAAGAGCAGCTATCAGCACAAAGAGCAGCGTTCGAGGCACGCTTTAATGAGCTGGAAACATCCGTTGCAGAGATAGAAGCGCCCGCAGATCAAGCAGCCCTGGAAGCATTGGAGCAGGAGTGGTCTCAACGGCTGAATTCGCTGGAAAGCGATGTGCGCCAAGTACGCCAGGCGCAGCTTGCTTTCAGTGCCCAGCTAGAGATGTTGCGTTAATAAGGCGCGACGGAAGTATGAGTGTGATTGCTTAATCTTTAACATGCTAATGCGTTGAAATGCTTAGGCGATGAAGCCGCTGATTTAGGTTGGGATAAAAATGTATGGGAAGACAACGGCGATGGACATCAGCCACAAAGCGCACCGTTACTGTTGTGCTACCGCTGTTATGCGTATCACCTAGCGCATGGGCATTAGAAGCGACTGTCACGGGTGTTTCCGATGAGGTCGAAGGCAACATCCAAGCCTACTTACAGAATATCGATGCGGCACAATATACCGAGGTGCGTTTAGAGGGTGAGATCCGCCGACGCACCGAGGAAGCAATGCGTGTTTACGGCTATTACGAACCCGAGATAACCCTTGAGCGCGCCACTGATAAACGTGCGTGGCTGGAAATCGAGCCCGGCCCTCAGGTTGAAATTGAAATTCTGTCAATCAATGTGGAAGGCGAGGCGAGTGAAGACCCACCTTTCCAACAGGCCGTAGAGGACTTTCCCTTGGAAGAAGGGGATGTGTTGCGGCACGCCCCCTGGGATCGATTAAGCAGCCAGTTTTCGGGGCTGGCTATTGAGCGCGGTTACTTTGACTGGGGGTTTACCGATCGACGCATGGAAGTGCGTCCGTATCTGCAAAGTGCGCGCCTGTATATGGATTTTGACAGTGGCCCACGCTACCAATTTGGTGAATCCTCCATTACCGGAAGCCATATTGAGCTTGATCGATTGCGTCGCATGCAGCCCTTCGAACCGGGCGACCCCTATTTGGCGCAGACCCTGGCAGACTATAATCGGTCGCTTGCGGAAACCGGCTGGTTTAGCTCGGTCTCGGTGCGTCCGCGCCTTGAGACCGCCCAAGAGTTGGTTATTTCTCCTCCTGGCGGTGGTGCCCCCTGGTGGAGTGAAGCCACCGCCTCTCAGCCGGAGCGCCCGAGAGTCACCAGTGCTGCTTTGGCCAGCGCGCTAAGTCTTAATAAGCCCAGTGATACCCAATTGCCTATCGATGTCAGTGTTGAACCTGCTGATCGCCATCAGTTTGAAGTGGGTATTGGTTACGCCACCGATGTAGGGCCACGGCTGCGCTTTGGTTGGGATCAACCATGGATTAACCGCTTTGGTCATAGCCTTGATCACGACCTCTATTTATCTGCCCCAGAGCAGCGTTTTACCGGGGTATATAATGTGCCACTGGAAGACCCGCTTCGCGACAGCTATCGGCTTCAGTACGGGGTTCGTAATGTCGATGACAGCGACACCAAGTCGTTAGAAGGCACTGTCGAGCTAGCCCGGCGTTGGGAGTTTGATAACGATTGGGTGCAAACGATCTATTTCCGCACTACTTATGAAGACTTTGAACAGGGCGGCGAAGCGGATCAAGTATGGCTGTTTTATCCAGGTATTCAGTGGTCGCGTACGCGGACACGCCCTCAGCGCTTTCCGTTATGGGGTGATCGCCAGCAGCTCTCGTTAGAGTATTCGGATACCGTTTGGGGTTCGGATGCGACATTCGCTCGTATCACGGGGGATACGGAGTGGATCCGCATGATTGGCAACGATAACCGCTTCTTGGCACGTATTAGCTTAGGCGCCATTGAAACCGATGATTTTGCCAAAATACCGCCATCGCTGCGCTTTTTCGCGGGTGGCGACCGCAGTGTGCGTGGTTACTCCTATGAGAGCTTATCTCCCCGCAACGACGAGAGCCGACTGCGAGGTGGGCAGCAAATGCTCACCTCGACCCTGGAGTATCAGCGTCGCGTGACGGGGGATTGGTGGGGGGCCACGTTTATAGATAACGGCGATGCGTTTGATAACTGGGGGCCTAATGATTTGAAAACGGGCGCCGGGGTCGGGGTACGTTGGGTCTCGCCGGTGGGGCCAATTCGTTTTGACATCGCCCACCCTTTTGACCACGAAGACGATTGGCGTTTGCACTTTTCTATCGGACCGGAATTCTAGGAGAGAGACTTGTCTCAGGTTGAACCAGCTGCGTCTGATAAACGCCGTATGTTGTCTCCAAAGTATCGTGCCTGGCTACTGTTCTGGAGCCTGGTGCGTCTTGTAATCGTGTTGCCTATTTGGCTGTTCGGTATTGTGGCGCTGATTGTCGGGGTGGCGTTATCACCCTGGGGCACTGGGGTGCTGCTCTCGCAGGGGGAGCAGCGTGATTTTTTCTCCTACACGCATCATGAAGGCGGCTTGCTCGACCATTTCCAGCTCGAAGATTTCCAGCTACAGCTAGGCGAAACCCGTATAACCGTGGATGAGTTCGAACTCCAGTGGGCAGATGACTGTGTTCTGTCAGGGCGCCTATGCATCGACACACTGCGTGTGGTGGGCGCCGACATCCAGCTAGGCCCATCCAGTGAGCAAGCGCCACCTCCCGAAGAGGAAGAGAGCCCGCTGACTATTCGTTTTCCTTTCCCCATCGAACTACGTTCTTTGTTGCTGGACGATGTTAACCTCAGGCTTGCCGATGGTACCGAAGTAGCGTGGCGCTCGTTAAGCTCGGCAGCCACCGCTGAAGGAAACACAGTACGCCTCTCGCCAACCCATTTGGAGCAGCCTCGTGTCTATTTGCCACCTTCCCCAGGTGTTCTGCTAACCCAGGGCATTGAAACGCCGCTTTATGCTGAAGCCATCGATGCCGCTATCTTGCTCAACCAACCACCCCAAGAAGCCGTGGCGTCGGTGGAATCTCCAGAGCAGCAGCTTGAAGAACGCGAACGCCTGGAACTACCAGAGATCACGCTACCGGTTGATATCCAGATACCTGAATTCACGCTCAACGATTTTCGATTGGAAGGGGCTACCGAGTACCGCGTCGAGCGACTGCGGCTTGGGCTGTTAACCGAAGGTGATAACGTCGAAGTAACTGAGCTTTCCGTTGTTACCCCGGATGCTGAGGCGGAATTAACCGCGAACGCCACTCTAACCGGCAACTACCCACTCGAAGCTCGCTTGGGCGTCGAACTATTTTTACCTGAGATATACCCTGAGCTAAGTGGCGAAGCTTTAACCTTAACGCTGTCTGGTCCACTGGATGCGCTTGAAGCGCAGTTGGATGCCTCTGGCGCGGTCAATGCGTCCTTGAGGGGGCAAGTCGATGCACTCGCCCCGACGCTGCCGTTTCAACTGCAGCTACAAAGTGACCAAGTTCAGTGGCCGCTGCCTGTCAGCGCAGATGAGAGTAGCAATGAAAGCGTCGATGACAGCACTGAAGAAGAGACAGCCCAAGCCTATATAGTCGATGACCTGGATCTACAGGTCACCGGCAGCCTGAGCGATTATAGTGCTCAATTGGCTCTGGCGGTTGAGGGCCCGAGCCTGCCGCGCACTCAAATTAACGTTACCGGAGAGGGCGATCTCGAGCAGTTTAGCTGGCAACCGCTCACCCTCGCAGTCGACGAAAGCTCCCTGCGCAGCGAAGGGAACATCAGTTGGGTTGCACCGCTACAGGTCAACACCACTATTCGTCTGGATCAGTTTAACCCTGCCCACTTCGTGGATCAGCTTGAGGGTAATTTAAACGGCGACATCGAGCTTACGCTGAGGCAGCAAGAGGATCAGTGGGCAGTTAGCGTACCCAACTTAGCGATTGACGGTGAACTGCGCGACTACCCGCTAACCCTGCAAGCGGCCTTTGATGCTAACAGCAACCTGGAGCTGGAGATTGACGAGTTGCTGTTTACCCAGGGGGAGAATCGCTTAACAGCAGAGGGGCAAATGAGCGAACAGGCCATGTCGTTAAACGCGGACATTGCACTACGCCAGTTGCAAACACTATCGCCAGACTTGGCGGGCACTATCGTCGGTACGCTAGAAGCCAGCGGTAGTTTTAATCAACCGCAATTACTCGCCAATTTACAGGGTGATGGCGTGCGTTTTGGTCAGAATCGTATTGAACGGCTTGTCCTAGATGCTGATGTACAGGGCATTGATGATCCTTCCCTCGACGTACAGCTCGCACTACAAAACGTCAATGCTGGGGGGCAGGCCCTTGCAAACATAGAGGCCAATTTGGCCGGGCGCCTCTCTGAGCATCAGCTTGAACTGACCGCCCAGGGCACAGACAACAGCGTTTTAAGCCGTGCGCTGATTGCCCTGGAAGGCCGCTTTGACCAGCAAGACCAGCTTTACCAAGCCCGCGTAACGCCACTGGAAGTTGATTCTGAGGCGGGGGATATTCGTCTTGAAGCGCCTCTAGACCTGCGCTATGACCTAGCCAATGGTCAGGCGCGCCTATCGCCGTTCTGCCTGCGCCGAGAGCAAGGTGGGCTAGTCTGTTCTGAAGAGGAGATCACTGCCTCTGTGCAACAGGGCAACGCCGTGCTTTCGGTACGTGAAGTGCCAATGGAAATGCTGGAGCCCTTTTTGCCTGAAGAGTGGCAGTTAGAGGGGGATACAACCGCGGATCTTGTTGCCAACTGGCGTCAAGGGGGTGCCCAGTGGCAGGCAGATCTACAAATTCTTAGCGAACTCGCCATTACCGCCGTTAATGATTATGGCCAGCCTGTGCAACTGCCAGAAGTCAGTTTCGACGCTCAGATCGAGGCCAACCAAGCTCAGGCGAATACCAATGTGTCGCTTTCGCTTGCCGAAGCGGGCGATATCAACTTGGACCTAGCGGTTAATGATCCCTTGGGGGCCGGCGCGTTAACTGGCGAGCTGCGTGCAGAAGATGTTTCGCTGCAGCCCTATCGATCCATGTTGGTAGGAATGGAGCGACTGGAGGGCGAATTAACGGGCAACGTCCAAATTACTGGCACCACCGCCGCGCCTGACTTACAAGGCCAGCTTGGACTGCGCGGTATAGGAGTAAGTGGCCCGGATATTCCTGTCGATATTCAGGGTGGCGAACTGGTGGTCTCTTTCGACGGTGAACAGGGGGATATTGACGGCTACTTGGCCGCTGAGCGCGGGCGTTTGGAAATCACCGGTGATGCATATTGGCCAAGCAGTGATGATTGGCGGATTGGCGTCGATCTGAATGCTGTGCAGGAGCCTATCCTGGTCGTTTTGCCCCAGTTTGGACGTCTTGAAGTAGCGCCTGATATCCGTATCCGGGTCACGCCGGAAAGGCTGCAAGTGAGGGGGGATGTGAATTTACCCTGGGCACGGCTTGAAATTGGCGATATGCCCTCATCAGCAGTCACCCCAAGTGGCGATGAAGTGATTATTACCGAGCGCGACGATCGCCAGGCCGAAATTGAGGCTCAGCGAGCGGCTGCCAATGAGGATGATCCAAGTGCCGCGGACGAGCTTGCCGCCACCGGTATGGCCATTGACGTACTGGTGACCTTAACGTTGGGTAGCGATATGCAAATTTCAGCCTACGGCTTGGAATCTGGCTTGGGAGGCGCGCTGGAAATTCGCCAAAGCAGCGGCGCGTTACAGTTATTCGGCGACGTTAATTTGGTCGATGGTCGTTTCCAGGCTTTCGGCCAAGACCTGGTTATCCGCCGCGGTGAACTGCTGTTTAGTGGGCCACCCGGTCTACCTACGCTCGACTTCGAGGCCATTCGCAACCCTGACATTACCGAAGATGACGTTATTGCGGGCTTGCGGGTAACAGGTAGTGCCGAATCTCCGAACGTACTGATCTTTTCTGAACCGGCGATGGATGAATCCCGTGCGCTCTCTTACCTGTTACGGGGTCGCGCACCTGATGCTTCTGGGGGCGGTGTGGATAGCGCACTGACTACCGCGCTGATAGGCATGTCGTTAGGGCGCACCGGTGGGGCGGTTGGTTCCATTGGTGAAGCCTTCGGCATTGATGACTTAACTCTGGACACCACTGGGGCTGGCGATGATAGCCAAGTCGCTGTCAGTGGCCAACTCACCGATGATCTTAGAATTAGTTACGGTGTGGGAATTTTCTCGCCAATTGCCGAACTAACACTACGCTACACGCTGTGGCATAACCTTTATGTACAGGCCGTCTCGGGTACCAACCAAGCGGTGGACTTAATCTACACCTTTACCCGTTCCGGTAATCCTGAAATCATTCAGCAGCAATAAGTGAGGGTGATATGTCACTATTTTCAAACGCTAGCTCAGGTTCAGGCCGTGTACTGCCTGGACGTGATACGCCCATAGAAACCAGTCAGGTGCATACCATTAATGGGCACTCGATACATCCTCCGTTTCCCGAAGGCCACGAGGAGATCGTGCTAGGCATGGGGTGTTTCTGGGGCGTTGAACGCCTGTTTTGGCAGTTGCCAGGAGTCTATGTCACTGCGGTGGGGTATGCCGGTGGTGAGACACCTAACCCCACCTACGACGAGACATGCACGGGGCGTACTGGCCACACCGAAGTGGTACGGGTGGTTTATGACCCACAGCAAGTCGAGCTGGAAACGTTGTTGCAGGTTTTCTGGGAAGGGCACGACCCGACCCAGGGCAATCGCCAGGGGAACGATATTGGCTCGCAGTATCGCTCCGCCATTTTTACCACCAGCCAAGCGCAGCAAACGGTAGCCGAGCAGAGTGCGGCAGCGTACCAACAGGCGCTCGACAAAGCGGGCAGAGGGGCAATCACTACTGAGATTAAGCCGCTAGAAACATTTTATTACGCAGAGGCTTACCATCAGCAGTACCTGGATAAAAACCCTCATGGCTACTGCGGCTTAAAAGGTACGGGTGTCACCTGCCCGATAGGTTAAAACGTGCGCACTAAACCTTTGACTACCGAATCATCGACAGGAAGCCATTATGCAGCAACGCCATTACCTGAAGTGGGCTTCCCCCCGCGGCACGGCAGCCAGCGCTTTAGCATTAATGCTCTGCACGCCGCTGGCTTGGGCAGGCGAGGAAACGAGCGCCCTGGCCATGCCGCCCCAAGCCGTCAGCGACACGCCATTCGCAAGTGAGCGCGAAGCCGTGGTTTGGCGCCGAGAAGAGCTTAAAGATATTGAAAGTCTGGTGCGTCAGCTGCGCTTTGATCTAATCAATAATCAAGATCTTGAGGCTGCAATGCCGCGGTTACTTGAGCTGCAAGAGCGTGCCAGCGCTGATCGTTTGCTACCTGCGTTTATTGAGGGCACCCACGGCAGTGGTTCTGAAGCGCGGGCATCCATATGGGAAGAGTGGGGTGAGTTCGCAGCCGGTTTTAGCGATCTGGAGGATAAAATCGCTAATTTAATTGATGTAGCCGAGCAAGAGGATACTCGAAACACTGCCCGAGCGCTTTCAGAAGTGGGCGCGAGCTGTAAGAGCTGCCATCGTGCCTACCGCTACGACTAAGCGTAGCGGTAGGCATTGGGGGAGTGCTTAATCGCCTTGCTGGATGCGGTCAATACGGTAAAGTGTTTCCACTTGTTCTAAACCACTTACGGTGCAGTTAAGATCTTTAACGCGGCCATCGCTTAATCCGTAGACCCAGCCATGCACCGAAATCTGCTGACCTCGCTGCCAAGCGCGCTGCAAAATTTTGGTGCGGCACAAACTATTTACCTGGGCTTTCACGTTGAGCTCGCACATGCGATCGATTTGATCTTCCAGTGGGAGGTGGTCAAGCGAATTCCTGTGATGGTTGTACTGTTCGCGCACTGAGTGCAGCCAGTAATCCACCACGCCACATTCGCCTCCCATCATGGCGGCCTTAATGCCCCCGCAGCCATAGTGACCGACAATCATGATATGGCTGACTTTAAGAACATCTACCGCGAACTGAACCACCGAGAGGGCGTTCATATCGGTGTGGTGTAGCAAGTTGGCGACGTTGCGGTGTACGAAAACTTCCCCAGGCGGGAGTGCAATAATTTGATTCGCCGGTACTCGGCTGTCGGAGCAGCCAATCCATAAATAATCGGGGTTCTGCTGGTTCGAAAGGCGCTTAAAGTAGTCGGGGTCTTCTTCGCACATACGCTCAGCCCAGGCGCGATTATTGTCGAGTAGCGTCGCAATAGGGTCAGACATAGCGTCTCCAGAAAAGTTAAAGGGCGTTAAGTCGCTGGTAGATAAGCGGGTTATCAAAGCCCTACTCAGGGTGGAATTAGGCCTTGTATAACCTAGGCCAGTACAAAATAGCAGCAGAAGGTTTTAACCTTCCCGGGTAGTCAGGTCAACCACTGCACTTGACCAATGGGCAACCCGATATTGATTCATACGAATTCTAACTCCCCAGGAGCAAATCATGGCAGACGTTTCTGAATACGAATATGACCTTCTGGTTATTGGCGCAGGCTCTGGTGGTGTACGCACCGCGCGTATGGCCGCGGCTACCGGCGCCAAAGTGGCCATTGCCGAAGATCGCTACCTGGGCGGAACCTGTGTCAACGTTGGCTGTGTGCCCAAGAAGCTTTACTCCTACGCTGCCCATTTCCATGACAGTTTTGATGATGCGGCAGGTTTTGGCTGGCAGCTGCCTGGCCCCGCCAGCTTCGATTGGGCCACACTGCGCGACAACAAAATCAGTGAAATCAAACGTCTGAATGGCATTTATCAGCGCATGCTGGAAGGCGCTGGAGTAACGCTCTTCAATGCACGAGCACGCTTGGCCGATGCACACACGGTGACCTTAAGCGGCGAGCATGGCGATATATCGGTGACTGCACAAAAAATCGTTCTGGCTACTGGTGGATGGCCCTGGGTACCCGATTTTCCTGGCAGTGAACACGCACTGGATTCCAATCAGATTTTTGATCTAGATACTTTTCCTAAGCGCTTTTTAGTGCTTGGCGGTGGCTATATTGCGGTGGAATTTTCGAGTATCTTTAATGGTCTGGGCAGCGAGACGCACCTCATCTACCGTGGCGAGCTGTTTTTAAAAGGCTTTGATCAACAGGTTCGCGAGTTCACCTGCGCGGAAATGGAAAGAAAGGGAGTCAACCTCCATTTCAACACTAACATCGAGCGTATTGAGCGCAGCCAAGACGGCTACAATGTTCACCTTACCAACGGCAACGTGCTTGAAGTCGATGTGGTGCTCGCAGCCACAGGGCGCAAGGCGAATATCCGTGAGCTAGGGCTTGAAGCGTTGGGCCTATGCCTGGATGAGGCGGGCAAAATCCCCGTAAACGAGCGGTTTGAAACAGCGCTGCCTTCAATTTTAGCCTTGGGCGACCTGACGGCTGGGCCGGAATTAACACCGGTAGCACTGGCTGAGGCGATGCAGCTTGTCGACGCCCACTTTGCCGATACGGTTCCCAAGCCGTTGGACTACACTACGATCCCTACCGCCGTTTTTTGCCATCCCAACATCGGTACCGTGGGTCTTTCCGAGGAGGCCGCGCGGGAAAAATTCACCCATATTCGCGTGTATAGCACCGATTTTCGCGCCATGAAGCACACCCTATCAGGTAGCCAAGAGCGCACCTTAATGAAGCTGGTCGTGGACGATGCTACCGATGTAGTCGTAGGGGCCCATATGGTCGGAGATGACGCGGGTGAAATTATTCAGGGAATTGCTATCGCGGTAAGAGCTGGCCTTACCAAGCAGGACTTTGACCGCACCGTAGGCATCCACCCAACGGGGGCCGAGGAGTTCGTCACGCTGCGTACGCTGACACGCAGATAAGCATATTAAAAGTGAAGGCGTGCCCATGGGCGCGCCTTTTTTTGTAGGCTACTTGCACTATTCTAAAAGAGATAGCGGTGAGCGGTGGTTATGCTACTCGATCATAACAAAAAATTATGGAAAGCGAGGTGTAGAATAATATGATTTTTGAATTGCTCATAATCAGCTGTTATAATGAACATCAAATTCGCTACAGCGAAGCATAACTATGAGTACGCCGACACAACCTTTTACCCCCTCTGCTGACCTTGCTAGGCCAACGGTGGCTGATGCTGTTGTGGGTCATGCGGAGATGCCGCTGTTTATTCGCAAACCCAATGCGGATGATGGCTGGGGAGTTTACGAGCTGGTCAAAGCTTGCCCTCCGCTGGATGTGAATTCAGCCTACGCTTACTTGCTACTGGCGACTCAGTTTCGTGATACCTGCGCAGTGGCTACCAATGAAGAGGGCGAAATCGTTGGTTTTGTTTCTGGCTATGTTAAGGATAATGCTCCAGACACCTACTTTTTATGGCAAGTGGCTGTCGGTGAAAAAGCACGTGGTACAGGGCTAGCGCGACGCTTGGTCGAGGCTATTATGTCCCGCCCTGAGCTTGATGATGTGCATCACCTTGAAACCACCATCACCCCTGACAATCTAGCCTCTTGGGGCTTATTCCGTCGCTTGGCGGCACGCTGGCATGCGCCGCTCAATAGCCGCGAATACTTCTCTACCGAACAGCTCGGAGGAGAGCATGACCCGGAAAACCTGGTTCGTATCGGCCCGTTCCAAACAGATCGCATCTAATACGTCGTTTTGCTAGATACACGTATCGGACTTACCGTTTTTCCCGCTCATGTTGCTTCGGGCAAGTAATGCCTAAAGTTAAAATGATCAACCAAGGAGGTCGCTAATGCAGACCCAGACGCTTGAACGCATGGAATCCAATGTACGTACTTATTCTCGTTCGTTTCCGGTGGTATTTACCAAAGCGCAAAATGCGCGCCTAACCGATGAGAATGGCCGTGAGTACATTGATTTCCTCGCCGGCGCGGGCACGCTGAACTACGGCCACAATAATCCGCACATGAAACAGGCGATGATTGATTACCTGTCGACTGACGGTGTTGTTCACGGTTTGGATATGTGGACCAATGCCAAGCGTGATTATCTTGAAACGCTGGAAGAAGTTATTTTCAAGCCTCGCGGGCTGGATTATAAAGTGCATCTGCCTGGCCCAACCGGTACCAATGCCGTAGAGGCCGCTATCCGCTTGGCTCGTGTGGCTAAAGGCCGTCACAACATTGTCACCTTCACCAATGGTTTCCACGGCGTCACCATGGGGGCTTTGGCGACCACGGGTAATCGTAAATTCCGTGAAGCCACGGGTGGCATACCCACCCAGGGCGCTAGCTTCCTGCCTTACGATGGCTACATGGGTGAGCATACCGATACCCTGGATTATTTTGAAAAGCTGCTCAGCGACAAATCTGGTGGTCTGGATATTCCAGCGGGTGTCATCATTGAAACCGTGCAAGGTGAGGGCGGTATTAACGTTGCAGGCTTGGAGTGGTTAAAGCGTCTCGAAGGGATCTGCCGTGCACACGACATTCTGCTGATTATTGATGATATTCAGGCAGGCTGTGGCCGTACGGGTAAGTTCTTTAGCTTCGAACACGCGGGTATTACACCTGACATTATTACCAACTCGAAATCGCTCTCCGGTTTTGGCCTGCCATTTGCCCATGTGTTGATGCGCCCAGAGCTGGATAAATGGAAACCGGGTCAATATAACGGCACTTTCCGTGGTTTCAGCCTGGCGATGGTGACTGCCACCGCTGCGTTGAAAAAATACTGGACTAATGACACCTTTGAGCGTGATGTTCAGCGCAAAGGGCGTATTGTAGAAGAGCGCTTCCAGAAGTTAGCAGCGCTGTTAACGGAGCACGGCATGCCTGCCACTGAACGTGGTCGTGGCTTGATGCGCGGTATTGACGTCGTGTCGGGTGATATTGCCGATAAAATTACCAGTAAAGCCTTTGAGCATGGTCTGGTAATCGAAACCAGTGGTCAGGATGGTGAAGTGGTTAAGTGCCTATGCCCGCTAACCATTAGCGATGAAGATCTGCTGAAAGGTTTGGATATTCTCGAAATGTGCGTTAAAGCTGTTGCTAGCGAATAACCTGGCGGTAGGATTAAGCGTTACGCTGAAGCAGTAGCTCACAGTTTTTAGTTAGGGATATAGCGGCTGGTAGTCACCAGCTGCTTTGCTAAGGAGTACTCCTATGATCGTTCGTAATATTGAAGAAGCGCGTAAAACAGAGCGCCTAGTGACCGCCGAAAATGGTAACTGGGACAGCACGCGCCTGGTGTTGGCCAACGACGGTGGAAACTTTTCTTTCCATATCACACGAATTTTCGAAGGCACTGAGACTCATATTCATTACAAACATCACTATGAGTCTGTGTACTGCATCGAAGGCGAGGGCGAGGTAGAAACACTCGCTGATGGCAAGATTTGGCCTATCAAGCCGGGTGATATCTACATCCTCGACCAGCACGATGAACATCTGCTGCGTGCGCATAAAACCATGCACCTAGCATGTGTATTTACACCGCCGATTACGGGCAACGAAGTTCACCAGGAAGATGGCTCATACGCAGCCCCAGAGTAAATCGTGCTAGCGTGAGATAGATAAGAAGGCAGCCTGCTAAATATGCGGGCTGCCTTTTTTGATCTGAATGGACGAGCGCAATTTTACCCATAGCGGCCTCACTGGTTCGCTTAATATATATTATGTTAAATTAGATAAAATAGGTGCTCCAAAAGCGATGATGGCGTTGGACACTAGACCCCCATCTCCTTATCATTCCCCAACCTATTGTCCAAGGATATCTCTCGTTATGCGCCCAGGTGTTTTGTGGCTTATCGCTGGCTTGTCGCTTTCGATCGCAGGCTGTGCAGCAACCCAGCCGGAAACGAATCAACCGCCCCCTTTAAGCGAAGCCTCATTCAATTCTCGTATCCTGGAGTTAGAGAGCCAGCTAACGCAACAATGTGACACCCGCATTAATTTGCAGCAACGCCAGCTTGATCACCAGCAGGCATTGACCGCTGATATGCGTGAAGTGGGCAGTTTATTGCGTTACCTCCGCCAAGACGTACAGCAATTGGAAGCTCGCGGTGAAGAGCCGGTCATCATACGTGAAGAGTGTGAGATTGATGAGAGCTTGACCACTAAAACGTTACTGGGCCGCAGCGAATGGGTTGGCTTACCAAGCCTTGGCACCTACCTCAAAGCGCGAGTCGATTCAGGAGCCAACACCTCGTCCCTTTCTGCTGCCGAGATCACTCGCTTCGAGCGTGACGGTGAAGATTGGGTGCGCTTCAAGTTGGCGCTGAACGACGATGACGTGGCGGTTGAGTCGCAGCGCGATGAGTGGGTTGAAGCGCCTATCGTGCGCCGAGTGCGCATTGTTCAAGCCTCTGGCGAAGAGTCACGTCCCGTCATTTCTCTGTTAATGACTCTAGGGCCGATTCGTGAAAATGTCGAATTTACCCTCAATGACCGCTCTCATCTCGATTATCCAGTGCTGCTAGGACGGCGCTTTTTGATGGATATTGCGGTAATTGATGTAGCCGATACTTACTTGCATGAGCGCCCCGAATTTCCTGGTGGCGAACCAGCGGACCAAGCTGCTGAAGATGAAGCAGTTGACGAAGACGATAGCGAAGAGTAACCGCTCTGACGCTTCACGAGGAAAGGAATCTCCATGTCACGGTTAATGTTCTATATTATTGTCGGCCTGTTGCTAGTCGCGGGCGTAGCGACCAGCGTGCACCGCCATGTGCAGTTTGAAATTCCATGGTTGCCTGGTGAACAGCGCCAAGTGTGGGAGATTGAGGCTGGCATTACCTTTAATGCTCAGGACGGTCCCGTCCAGGTCGACTTGGCGTTGCCTTCCCATCAGGCAGGCTACCGTGTACTGACTGAAAACACCGCATCATCAGGGTATGGGCTTGCTTATCAGGCGGATGATTTAGGCCGCACCGCCCGCTGGACTATTCGTGAAGCAGTGGGTAGCCAAACATTATACTACTCGGTTCAGATGCTGGTATCTCAAGATGCTCGCTCGCCGGTGCAGACACCCCCTGAAATCCCCGTCACAACGCCTTGGGAAAGCCCCTATGACACTGCGGCTAATCAGCTTATCGAACAAGCCTGGGCGCGCAGTGCCAATAACGCCACCTTCGCCCGTGAGTTAATACGTGATATTAACGGCGAGCGTCAATCTGAAAATGCCCGTCTGCTGCTGACGCAAGAGAATCCGGCGGCCTTGGTGGTGCGGTTGCTAAACCAGGCAGGCGTATTAGCGCGTGAAGTGAGCGGCCTGCTTCTGGAAGATGGTCGTCGTCGCCAAACGCTTAGCAGTTGGATTCAGGTGTTTAACGAGTCAGGTGAAGAATGGTCAATTTTCCATCCACTGACGGGTGAGCAAGGTAAGCCCGACAACCTGCTGCTATGGGAAACCGGTGGTCGAGCGGTATTAGAAGTTCAGGGCGGCACCAACTCACGGGTTTCTTTCTCAATGATGACCCATGACCAGCCTGCTTCGGCGGCGGTGCGCAACCACTACTCTGAAGATACGCTACTGAATTTCTCCATTCACAGCCTGCCACTGGAGGAGCAAGCGCTATTCCAAACTATCTTGCTGATTCCCATTGGTGCGTTAATGGTGGTGTTTTTGCGTGTGCTGGTGGGCATCAAAACGTCCGGTACCTTTATGCCGGTGCTGATCGCCCTCGCCTTCATTCAAACCACCCTTCCTACGGGTTTGATTGGCTTCCTGCTTATCGTTGCCGTCGGTCTGATTATTCGTAACTATCTCTCCTACTTGAATTTATTACTGGTGGCCAGGGTCTCGGCGGTGATCATAACGGTGATTGCGATTATCTCGATCTTCACCGTATTGGCCTACCGCATGGGGCTCAGTGCTGGCTTAACGATCACCTTCTTCCCGATGATCATCCTGGCCTGGACCATCGAGCGGATGTCGATACTTTGGGAAGAGGAAGGCCCTAAGCAGGTGCTAATCCAAGGCGGCGGCAGTTTGATCACGGCTATCCTTGCCTACCTGGCGATGAATAACCCCTGGGTACGTCATATCACCTTCAACTTCCTGGGTGTTCAGTTGATATTGATGGCGTTGATCTTGCTGCTGGGCAATTACACCGGCTACCGTTTATTGGAGCTGCGCCGCTTCAAACCAATCACTGACGATGAGAAGCCCTCATGAGTTGGCTGAAGAATTGGACGTGGCCCACGCGCTTGCGGGATAAAGGTATTATCGGCATGAATCGGCGTAATATTCGCTACATTGGCCGATATAATAGCCGCCGTCTCTATCCCCTTGTCGATGACAAGCTTAAAACCAAACTACTGGCTCAGCAGTATGGGATTACCACGCCCGAGCTGATTGGCACCGTAACAACCCAATTTGGCGTTAAGCATATTGGCGCCATGCTCACGGGGCACGCGGGCTTCGTCATCAAGCCTGCTAAGGGAAGCGGCGGTAAGGGCATCCTGGTGATTGAAAAGGTCGAAGATAACGCCTTTATCAAGCCTAGTGGTACCACGCTCTCTCTTACCGACGTTGAGCGACATGTGTCGAATATTCTGTCAGGGCTCTACTCATTGGGCGGCTCGCCTGATGTGGCGGTGATTGAAACACTGATTAATTTCGATGAAAGCCTGATGGATTACACCTATGAAGGTGTTCCTGATATCCGGGTTATCGTCTTCAAGGGTTACCCGGTGATGGCCATGATGCGCCTTTCCACCGCAGCATCCGACGGCAAAGCAAACCTGCACCAAGGGGCGGTAGGCGTTGGCTTGAACATCGCTACCGGGGCTGCCCTGCGCGCCGTTCAGTTTGACCGCCCTTGCTTTAGTCATCCGGACACGGGGCACGATCTGGCAAGTTTGGTCGTTCCCCAGTGGGAAACGCTGCTTAACTTAGCGGCGGGTTGTTATGAAATGACCGGTCTAGGTTACCTGGGTACTGATATGGTGCTGGATCGTAAATACGGGCCGATGCTGCTTGAGCTCAACGCCAGGCCTGGCTTGGCTATTCAAATGACCAATGGTGAAGGTTTGCGCCGTCGCCTCGATCTGATTGAACGTCAACCCGATGGCGTGCCCGCTAAACAACGGGTAGCTTTTGCCCAGCACCATTTTGCGCGACAAAGTGAGCTGGTAGACAGCGAATCGGTAGAAAGCTCTGACACCGCTTCCACCGGCGCGTAGACTACTAACGAGAGCCTAGGCTAACAACGTCAACGAGTTGCCCATGACCCAAGCGAGTACACTACTACAGCAGGCGGAGTCTCAGTGCCATATCCGCGGCGTCCGCTTCACCCCTATTCGCCGACGCGTGCTGGAGATGATCGCCGAAAATGGCGGTGGGCTAAAAGCCTATGACCTGCTCGATAAGCTCTCTACTGAGCATGCGGCTGCCCGCCCCCCGACGGTTTATCGGGCGCTTGAGTTCTTGATTGATCAAGGCTTGGTGCATCGCATTGAGTCACAGAACTCCTACGTGGCCTGCGCTTGCCCAGAGCATGCGCATGGTTTTCAACTACTGATTTGCCGTCACTGCGGCTATGTCGAAGAGCTGCACTTGGACGAGATAAGCGATCAACTGGCGGCGCTGGCAAAACGCCAGGGCTTTAACGTTGAGCGCCAAACCATTGAGCTTCAAGGGCTTTGTCAGGACTGCCGAACAGTTAGCGAGTAAATTTATGTCCCGTTTTGATCACGTCGCGCCGGATGCTCTGTTTAAGCAACTCGAGTGCGCTGCCCCAGAAGATAGTCTTCCCGCTGTGGCCACTTTGCTAGCCGCGGTGCGTTTTAATGCTGATGGTTTGATCCCTGCCATTGCTCAGCAGCACGATACTAACGAAGTGTTGATGATGGCCTGGATGAACCGTGAGGCGCTGGAAGAGACGTTAACCACCCAGCGTGTTTGCTACTATTCGCGCTCGCGGGGAAAACTGTGGCGCAAGGGTGAGTCATCGGGCCAGCAGCAGCAGCTTGTTTCTGCTGCGTTGGATTGCGATGGTGATACGCTGTTGTTGCAAGTTGAACAAACAGGGCCTGCTTGCCACACCGGGCGGCGCAGCTGTTTCTATATTGCCGTGGATGGAGAGCAGGCCTCAATTACCAGCAATCCGCTGATTGATCCTGACGACCTGTACGGCAAAAAAACCTAGTTCTGCCTATGCAAGCTATGACTCGGTTAATATCAGCCCTGCGCTCAGGCCCGCGTTGGGTATTGATGAAGGTGATGATTGGCTGCGTTAGAGTCTATCAATATACGCTCAGCCCCCTTTTAGGCCCGCGCTGCCGCTTCTGGCCGAGCTGTTCGTCCTACACGATTGAAGCGATTCAGGTGCATGGGCCCATCAAGGGCGGCTGGATGGCCGTTAAGCGGATCGTTAAGTGCCACCCGGGCAATCCTGGCGGTATGGATCCGGTGCCCGGTGGCCGCAGCGAACAGCTTTGCCGCGAGGATGACGAAAAGGGATCGCCGCCCTCTTGCTGTGACCATCACCCTCGCTAGCTTGTTTTCCTACTTCTGCTGCGCTACCGCGTAGATCTTCTCCAGCATGGCATGCAGGCCGTTGCTGCGCGTAGGTGAAAGGTGCTTATCCAATCCCAGATCCGCCAAAAAGTGTGGCTCGGTAGCGCGAATCTCAGCGGCGGTGCGTTCGCTGTAAATGCGCAGCAATACGGCAATCAGGCCGGATACGATGGCGGCATCGGAGGTCGCTTTGAACACCAGCTTATCGCCCTCCTCCTCATGGCGCATCCACACGTTTGACTGGCAGCCCTGTATCTTAAACTCTTCGAGTTTCCACTCTTCGGGAAAGTCAGGCAGTTGCTTGCCCATATCGATAATGTACTGATAACGATCCATCCAGTTATCAAATATTTCGAAATCTTCGATTAGCTCTTGCTGGGCCTGTTCGGCGCCGGAAGTGCTCATGCTATTTCCTTCTCTATTGGAATTGGCTGAATATTGGCGACTGACATTTTGCGTCATAGGGTTACTCATTGTGGCCATTATAACGGCTCGAAGGTGTCTTGAGGGAGGTTGTGTCGGAAACAGTCAATCGATGTCGCTGCTGTTCAAGATGCCACTCGTTGTCTTCGCTATGGAGATAGCGTGAGGTGGTGTCGAGGCGTGCGTGTCGGGCGCTTTCGGCCAGATGACGCAGGCTAATACCCGATTGAGCCTGATGGGTGATCGATGTGTGCCGTAACCAGTGCGGCGTTGCCAGGTTAAGCGCGGTCACATGTTCCGATGCTCCGTTAATATCTTCAAGTGCTTGTGCCGCCTGCTGAAACGTTGCGCGAATAAGCCGATAAAGCTGGTTATGGCCAAGGCCACGCTGTCCATCCAGAGCGCGAAGCACCGGTGCTTCAGCTTCAAACTGCTCAGGGTATTCAGGCAATCCCAGCGTATGGCGCCACTGGCGCAAACAATCAAGCATATCGTCAGGCAACGGAATGCGCGCCATCTTGTTTCCCTTGCCCACCACATGCCACCACCAGCGCCCTTCGCTGCGCTGGAAATCCCCCATACGTGCATCGGCCATCTCGCTGATGCGCGGTGCCAGCAAATAGGCAAAGCCAAAGATAAAGCGCCGTCGTGAATGTTCAAAACGGGCACGACTGCCCTCCCCAGCCTCTAACGGGCTATTCAGCCACTCCCACAGCCACGCCCACAAATCACTTTCCAAATAGCGCTCAACACGCGGCGTTTGATTATTCAGGCGCCGCGATTTATCGCGCATCAAGCGAAACGGATTGTGGTGAACCCAGCCTGCTTCCACCAACCAGGCAAACATCCCTTGCAGTATCACCAGGCTTTGGCGTTGGCTGGCGGGTGATAAACCGCCACGAAATGGCCGCCACGACGGGTGCGCGCGGGGTTTGGAGGGCCCTACCCATTGCTCGCTTGGCTGTGGGTCGGCGAGAAAGGCTTCAAAGCGGCGCAGGTTTTCGCGGTTGATATCGGCCAGCGTGTGCCCTTGGCTGGCGAGCCAGAGCAGCAGCCGCTCCGCTTCGCGACGGTACGCTTTCCAGGTTTGTGGGCTATCCACGTACTCTTCAAGCCATGCGGTCACTGCCTGGGCATCGTTTTGGGCGCTAATACGTCCGCCATTTGGCGAATCTTTCAATATCTGTAGTTGACCAGTGGGTGTAATAACCTCGTTCGCCATGCCCGTCGCCACTCTCTTCTTTTTAGCCGATGTTTATATTATCTGGCCTTAAGTGTGCTCCTGTAGCCCTATAAATTCAAGATAATACGGGTAATCTTGAATTTATGTGCATTATCATAAATAAAATTACGTATTACATAATACGTAATTGTTGCCTTTTATACGACAAGTCCCGACAATGGTGGTTACAGAAGCTCTCAAGGAAGGATCATTTCATGGCCCGCAACGGCATTCAGTACAGCGATGTTCAACAAGCCATTGATGCCCTGTTGGCCCGGGGCGATACGCCCAGCGTGCAGCGTATTCGCGATGTGCTGGGCACCGGCAGCTTCACGACGATTAGTGATCACTTCCGCTTGTGGCGCAGTGAGCGGGAACAGAATCGCGACGTGCCGCCGCCCAAGGGTGTGCCGGAAGTCGTGGTGACCATGGCCAGCGAGCTATGGCGCGAGGCCCAGGAGGTAGCGAATCAAGCGCTGCTCCATTATCGCGAAGATGCCAATCGCCAAGTGGCAGAGGCCCAGCAGCTCGCGGAGGACGCTAAACAGCAGGCCGCTAACGCCGAACAGCGCGAAAGCGCCCTCGCCGAGCACTTGCGTCATATGGAGCAGCGCCTGGAAGCGTTAAATCGGGAATTAGCCGCCAGTCAAACCAGCGAACATCACTGGCATCAACAAGCCGAAGCATCCCAAGAAGAAGTAACTCAACTGAAGCAGGTACAAAAACAGCTAGAGAGCCAAGCAGATGCACAGCGCGATGCGCATAGCAATGCCCTCAGCGAGCAGCAGGTAGCGTGGGAGCAGCGTTTAGCACAAGAGGAGCAGCGCCATGAGGCGGCTGAAGGAAGACTGATGGCGATGCTGGATAGCGCTCAGCAGACGCGCGCCCAGGAAGAGAAGACTTTCCAAAAACGTCTGCAGCAGTCTGAGCAGCGCATTGAGACATTGAGTCAGGAGCTAAAGACAAAGCAGCAGGCCCTGCATCAACTACAGCTGGAAGCCAGTGAGCGCGAGCAACAGCTAAGTGAGCAGAAACAGCAAATGACGGCATTGGAGAAGCAAGAGAAAGCGCTGATCCAGCAGCTAGATGAGGCCAAAGCCGCGCTAAACAGCCAATCTCAACAGCATGCCGAGCGCGAAGCTGCACTACTGCAAGCGTGGCAAGAGAAGCTTTGGAGCCGTATGGAAGCGCTGCAAACACAGCTAACGGCGCTACCCGATGCGCTTTCAAAACAGGGCAGTGAGCCAGGCCAGTAATCAACCTGGAGACGTAGTAAAAAAGCCCAGCGATTCAAGCTGGGCTTTTTGAGCCTTACTATCGCTTATTCAGCGGTAGTAAGCGTTGGTGGTATCGCTGTGATCGGTAACGTCGCGAATACCGGCAAGCTCTGGAATGCGCTCCATCAGGGTTTTCTCAACGCCATCTTTCAGGGTTAAATCAACCGCTGCACAACCCTGGCAGCCGCCGCCAAAGGCCAACACCGCGTACTGCTGTTCGGTGAGTTCCACCAGCTTGATTTCGCCACCGTGGGCCGCCAGCCCAGGATTAATCTCGCTGTAAAGCACATAATTGATACGGTCTTCCAGCGGGCTATCCGCATTTACCTTGGGCATTTTGGCGTTGGGCGCTTTGATGGTTAGCTGGCCACCCATGCGGTCGGCGTTGAAATCCACTACCGCCTCTTCCAAAAACGCTAAGCTGTTTTTATCGAGAAAGACGTTGATTTTCTCGAGCTCAAGCAGAACGTCGGTGGGTTCTTCTTCGCCGGGACGACAGTAAGCCAGGCAGGTTTCCGCGTAGGGTGTGCCCGGCTGGGTAATGAAAATGCGTACGGCAATACCCTCAACGTTCTGCTTTTCCAGCAGTTCTGCCAAGTATTCTTGCGCACTGTTTGTAATATCAATACCTTGGGTATCGACACTGGTTTCTTTTTCGCTAGTCGTGGTCATGAGGGCTGTCTTCCTCCCGTGGTAGTGGCGCCGCCACTTCACATGTCATTTGTGTCTATGGTAAGCAAAACAGCGCGCTGACACAATCCCGACTGTTTTAGTCGGCTATTTTAAACGGCTCTTTTTACGAGCGACTATTAATTATCTTTCCTTATCTCGCGTATAGCCTCCGTAGGGGCGCCTTTTGCCATCCCTTTTGTTATCATTATGCGCCTTATAACGACAGATGCTGCTTTTCCGACGATAACAACATCCCCTTTGACGACTGTGACGCTGGAGAACTCCCCCTGCCATGGCTGATAGTGCTTTGATCGCAACCCTCACCCAACGCCTTGCCCAACGTATCCTGATTCTGGATGGCGGCATGGGAACCATGCTGCAGAATGCCCAGTTGAGCGAGGAAGATTTTCGCGGCGAACGGTTTAGCGACTGGCCCTCTGATCTCAAAGGCAATAATGATCTGCTCGCGCTAACCTGCCCCGAAGTGGTCACGCGGATTCACCGTGACTACCTGGAAGCCGGTGCCGACATTATTGAGACCAACACCTTTAATAGCACTCAGCTGTCACAGTCTGATTACGGTATGGAATCGCTGGTGGTTGAACTCAACCGCGAGTCAGCGCGCCTAGCCCGAGAGGTGTGTGATGCAGTGGCCGCCGAAACCGGCGTACCCCGCTACGTTGCGGGGGTGTTAGGCCCCACCTCGCGCACCGCGTCGCTATCGCCGGATGTGAATGATCCCGCCAAGCGTAACGTCACCTTCGATGAGCTGCGTGAGAACTACTATGAAGCCGCTGAAGCGCTGATTGCAGGCGGTGCCGATCTGATCATGATCGAAACCATCTTCGATACGCTTAACGCCAAGGCCGCGATCTATGCCCTGGAAGAGCTGTTCGATGACCGCGGCGAGCGCTTGCCGGTAATGATCTCCGGCACCATTACCGATGCCTCGGGGCGTACGCTTTCAGGTCAAACCACCGAAGCCTTCTGGAACTCGGTACGCCATGCTCAGCCGCTGTCGGTAGGCTTGAACTGTGCCTTGGGTGCCGAGGAGCTGCGCCCCTATCTGGAAGAACTCTCTACCAAAGCCGATACCTTTGTCTCCGCCCACCCCAATGCGGGCCTGCCCAACGAGTTTGGTGAGTACGACCAAACGCCGGAAGAGATGTCGGAGATCGTCAGCGAGTTTGCTGCCAGCGGGTTGGTGAATATTATCGGTGGCTGCTGTGGCTCCACGCCCGAGCACATTCGCGCCATTGCTGATTCGGTTCGCGATATGACGCCGCGGGTAATTCCTGAGCGCAGCCGCGCCTGCCGTCTATCAGGCCTAGAGCCGTTCAACATTGAGGCTGACTCGCTGTTCGTCAATGTCGGCGAGCGCACCAACGTCACCGGCTCTGCGCGCTTTAAGCGCTTGATTGTGGAAGAGGACTTCACCACCGCCTTGGAAGTCGCCCTGGAGCAGGTCGAAAACGGCGCCCAGGTCATCGATATCAATATGGACGAGGGCATGCTCGAGTCCAAGGAAGCCATGGAGCGCTTCCTTAACTTGATCGCCGGCGAGCCAGATATCGCCCGTGTGCCGATTATGATCGACTCCTCCAAGTGGGAGATTATCGAAGCGGGCCTCAAGTGCGTCCAGGGTAAGGCGGTGGTGAACTCCATCTCGCTTAAAGAGGGCGAAGCCGCCTTCCGCGAACAGGCGACCAAGTGCCGCCGCTTTGGCGCTGCGATTGTCGTCATGGCCTTTGATGAAGAGGGCCAGGCAGACACCTTCGCCCGCAAAACCGAAATTTGTCAGCGCGCCTATCGCCTGTTGGTCGATGAGATCGGCTTCCCCGCCGAAGACATCATCTTCGACCCTAATATCTTTGCTATTGCCACGGGTATTGAGGAGCACAATAACTACGCGGTCGACTTTATCGAAGCGACTCAGTGGATTCGCGAAAACCTGCCCCACGCAATGATCTCGGGTGGTGTGTCTAACGTCTCGTTCTCGTTCCGTGGCAACAACCCAGTACGCGAAGCGATTCACTCGGCGTTCCTTTATCATGCGATCCGCGCGGGCCTCACCATGGGCATCGTCAACGCAGGCCAGCTCGCTGTTTACGACGACCTCCCCGCCGAGTTGCGCGATGCGGTTGAAGACGTGGTGCTTAACCGGCGTAGCGATGGCACCGAGCGCTTGCTGGATATTGCCGATAAGTATAAAGGCGACGGCAGCGGTGCCGCTAAAAAAGAGGATCTTGAGTGGCGCAGCTGGCCGGTTAACAAGCGTATCGAACACGCGCTGGTTAAAGGTATTACGGTGTATATTGAGGATGACACCGAACAGGCCCGCGCCGAGGCCGAACGCCCTATTGAGGTGATCGAAGGCCCGCTGATGGACGGTATGAACGTGGTCGGCGATTTGTTTGGCGACGGCAAAATGTTCCTGCCCCAGGTAGTTAAGTCTGCGCGGGTGATGAAACAGGCCGTGGCCTACCTGATCCCGTATATCGAAGCCGAGAAGAGCGAAGAGACCAAAGCCAAAGGTAAAATCGTCATGGCCACGGTCAAAGGCGATGTTCACGATATCGGCAAAAATATCGTCGGCGTGGTCTTGCAGTGTAATAACTACGAAGTGATTGACCTTGGTGTTATGGTCGCCGCCGACAAAATCTTACAGGCGGCCAAAGATCACAACGCCGATATTATCGGTCTTTCGGGCCTGATTACCCCGTCGCTGGATGAAATGGTGCACGTCGCCAAAGAGATGCAGCGCCGCGGCATGGATCTACCGCTGCTAATTGGCGGTGCCACCACGTCAAAAGCGCACACTGCCGTCAAAATCGAGCCCCAGTATGAGCACCCGGTGATTTACGTGACCGACGCCTCCCGGGCCGTTGGTGTAGCGGGCAAATTATTGACGCCTGCTTTAAAAACACCTTACGTCGCCGAAATCCGTGAAGAGTACGAAAAAGTTCGTGAGCGTAACGCCAAGCGCCGCCCCAAAGCGGCGGATCTGGACTACACCCAGGCGCGCAAGCGGCGTTTCCGCACCGACTGGAACAACCACACCCCCGCCGAGCCCAATATGTTGGGGTTAAAAACCTTCGATGATTACGATCTGGAAGAACTGATCGAACGCATCGACTGGACGCCGTTCTTTATGAGCTGGCAGCTAGCGGGCAAGTACCCCAAAATTCTCGACGACAAAGTCGTCGGCGAGGCGGCCCGCAACCTGTTTGAAGACGCCAAAGTGATGCTACGCAAGCTGGTCGATGAAAAGCGCGTTCAGGCCCGTGGTGTTATCGGCCTGTGGCCCGCCAATAGCGTGGATGATGATGTCATCGAGGTGTACGCCGATGAGTCACGCAGCGAAGTCGTCGAACGTCTCTTCCATATCCGTCAACAGACCACCAAAGGCCGCGACGGTATCTGCTACAGCCTGGCCGATTTTATTGCCCCCAAAGAGAGCGGCAAAGCCGACTGGATTGGCGGCTTTGCGGTCACTACGGGCCACGGTGTCCATGAGCTATCCAAAGCTTATGAGGCGGCAGGCGATGACTACAATGCGATTATGGTGCAGGCGTTGACGGATCGCCTTGCGGAGGCCTTTGCCGAGCGCATGCATGAACGGGTGCGTAAAGAGTTTTGGGGCTATGTACCGGAAGAAACGCTGGACAACGATGCCCTGATCGCTGAGAAGTATCAGGGCATCCGCCCTGCCCCCGGTTACCCTGCCTGCCCGGATCATACCGAAAAAGCCACGCTATTCCGGTTGCTCGATGCCACCGAAAATACCGGTTTGGCGTTGACCGAAAACTTCGCTATGTGGCCTGCGGCAGCGGTTTCCGGCTGGTACTTTGCTCATCCGCAGTCGAAGTACTTCTCTACCGGTAAGATCACCCGCGATCAGGTCGAGGCTATCGCCGCGCGTAAGCAGATGCCCCTTGAAGAAATGGAGCGCTGGCTCTCACCGGTACTTTCCTACGACCCGAGCTAAGTAATGCTGTTTGTCGCTCGCCGTCACGGCAAGGTTATTCGACTTGCCTTGCCTATCATGCTGGGCATGCTCTCCCAGAGCATGCTTAACTTGATCGATGCCGTCCTGGTGGGGCATTTAGGCGAGGTAGCGCTTGCGGGTGTTGGCGTGGGCGGTTACGCCATGTTTATGCTCAGTGCTCTTGTGTTTGGCCTCTCCTCCAGCGTGCAGTCACAAACCGCCCAGCGCGAGGGGGCTGCCCACGCGGATATTGCCTATCCGCTTAACTCGGGGCTGGTGATTGGGCTTGTGGTTGGCCTGCCGCTGTCCGTCTGGGCTTGGTGGCAAGCACCGCTGCTGATTGGTTTGATTAGCCAAGCCGATGATGTTCAAAGCGTCGCCGTTGACTATCTTCGTTGGCGGGTGGTGTCACTAATGGCCATTGCGCTAACGCTCTGCTTTCGTGGCTACTGGAACGGTCGCCAGCAAACGCATCTCTACTTGCGTATCATCGTGGCGGTTCACTTGATTAATGTGGCGGCCAGTGCGGGGTTTATCTATGGATTCGCCGGGCTACCCAAAATGGGCGCGAGCGGTGCGGGTGCTGGTACAACACTATCGCTGTTTATTGGCTTGATTGTTTGGTGTTGGGTGAGCATAAAAAGCCCATCTATCCAGCATTTTTTGACACGCATACCTTGCTTAGCCACCCTGCGCACGACCTTGGTACTTGCCGTTCCTCACTCTTTGCAGCAGTTTTTATTTGCAGCGGGTTATGCGGTACTCATTTGGTTACTTAGCCAGCTAGGCACGGCCAGTGTCGCGGTTGGCCATGTATTGATTAATCTTTCACTGCTGCTAATTTTGCCGGGGGTGGGGATTGGCGTTGCGGCGATGAGCTTGGTGGGTGAGGCATTAGGCCGAGATGCTCAGCACGAAGCCCACCGCTGGGGTCTGGATGCGCTGCGAGTCGCATGGCTACTTTTACTTGTGCTGGCGCTGCCGATGTTAGTGATACCTGAACAGGTACTTGGGATATTTTTCAGCAGTAGCGAGCTAGTGGCGCTGGGTAAACTCCCGTTGCAGATAACCGGCGTGATGATTGTGCTGGATGCCGCCGCTTTAGTGCTCGCCCAGGCCTTAATGGGCGCGGGCGCTCAACGCACGGTGATGATGTTGACCCTGGGGATGCAGTGGCTACTTTTTTTACCCCTGGCCTGGTGGGTCGGGATTGGTTTAGACCAGGGCTTATTAGGTATCTGGCTTATGCAACTGCTCTATCGGTTGATAAACTCAGCCGGCTTTTTATGGGTATGGCAACGACGCCGCTGGCTGGCCCCTGCTTTCTAACAGTCTGCCTGACCCGTAATTGGTGTTCTAAATAGCTTTTAGAGATAAAAAGATAATTATATATTCTTTTGAAGAATATGACGCCCGCGTTAAGGTGACGCTACATTAACGTCCGTCTCAACGTGACCATTTCGCTTTTTAGCAGGATCGTGCCACATGTACCGTTATGATATTCACGACCAAACCCTGGTTGACGAGCGTGTCGCTCAGTTCCGCGACCAAATGGAACGCTACCGCGCCGGGCGTTTGGGAGAAGAGGAGTTTCGCCCTTTACGGTTGCAGAACGGCCTCTATATTCAGCGCCATGCGCCTATGCTGCGTATTGCGATTCCTTACGGCATGCTGGCGGGTAGCCAACTGCGTGCCCTGGCTGAGATCACCCGCCGCTATGACCGCGGCTACGGCCACTTTACCACCCGGCAAAATTTGCAGCTCAACTGGCCTGCCCTTGAAGACGTGCCGGATATTTTGGCAGATCTCGCCAAAGTACAAATGCACGCGATTCAAACCAGTGGTAACTGCATTCGTAACACCACCAGCGACCAGTTTGCCGGCATCGCCAACGATGAAGTGGAAGATCCACGTCCCTGGTGCGAATTAATCCGCCAGTGGTCGACTCTGCACCCGGAATTCGCCTATCTGCCGCGTAAGTTTAAAATCGCGGTCAGCGGTGCGGCCCAAGACCGTGCGGCGATTCAAGTGCACGACATTGGCCTACGTCTATGGCACAACGACGACGGCGAGCTGCGTGTGAAAGTGCTAGCCGGCGGCGGCCTTGGCCGTACTCCTATGATTGCAGACGTGGTACGTGAAGATCTGCCCTGGCAGCATCTGCTCACCTACCTGGAAGCCTGTGTACGGGTTTACAACCAGTTTGGTCGCCGGGATAACAAGTTCAAGGCGCGGATTAAAATCCTGGTAAAAGCCCTGGGTATTGAGGAGTTCCGTCGCCGGGTGGAAGAAGAGTGGGCGCATTTGAAAGACGGCCCGCAAACGCTTAACCAAGCAGCCGTCGACGCAGCCAAAGTTCACTTCCCTGAGCCTGATCGTCGCCCGGTTGCAGAGAGCGCTAACGAGGATTTTGACCGCTTGCGCGCTGAAAACCGCAGCTTCGCACGCTTTGTCACCAACAACGTGACCGACCACAAAGTGCCCGGCTATAAGGCCGTAACGCTGTCACTGAAACGCCGCGAGCACGCGCCTGGGGATGTCACCGCTGACCAAATGGAAGCCGTCGCAGATTTAGCCGATCGCTACAGCTTTGGTGAAGTGCGTGTTACCCACGAACAGAACCTGGTGCTTTCTGACGTACCGGTCGATGAACTGGAAGCGCTGTGGGAAGAGCTTGAAGCGTTGGGTATGGCGAACCCCACCGTGGGCACGCTCAACGACATTATCTGCTGCCCTGGAGGCGACTACTGCAGCTTGGCTAATGCGGTCTCCATTCCCATTGCCCAGGCGCTGCAGGAACGTTTTGAAGACCTCGACTTCTTGTATGACCTTGGCCCGCTGGATCTGAATATCTCCGGCTGCATGAATGCTTGTGGCCACCACCATGTGGGTCATATCGGCATCCTGGGCGTGGATAAAAAAGGCGAAGAGTTCTATCAGATATCGATTGGCGGCAACTCCACCGACGATGCCTCGCTTGGTAAGATTTTAGGCCCATCCTTTTTCCGCTCAGACGTGCCGGATGTGGTTGAAAAAGTATTGGAAGTCTATGTGTCGCAGCGCCATGAGGACGAACGCTTCTTGGATACTTACCGCCGTATTGGCCTAAAACCCTTTAAGGAGCGTGTCTATGCCTAATAAAACAGCTGAGACGCAAGCTGAAGCGGTTGAACAGACACCGGTTCATGTCGATCACTTGATTTTCAATGGCGAGCTTGCGGCGGAAAACGCTTGGTGTGTTTCCTACGATGCAGACACCCTGCCCGAACAGCGCCCAGCGTTTGTGCCGCTGGCGTTGTGGCAGGCCAATCAGGAAGACGCTGAGCTGGCACCACTACTCACCAGCGATACCGAGCTGACGGCCGAATTAGGCAAACAGCTTGGTAATGCCGTAGCCATCGCTATTGACTTCCCTGCCTTCACCGATGGCCGTGGCTACAGCATCGCCCGCCTGCTGCGCGAGCGCTACGGCTATAGCGGCGAAGTGCGCGCGGTGGGTGATGTCCTGGTCGATCAGCTGGAGTATATGCGCCGTTGTGGTTTTACTGCCATGGCGCTGCGCGATGACCAGCATCCCGAGGATGCCCTGCGCGCGCTAAGTTTTATCAGCGTTCGCTACCAACCCGATGTTGAAGAGCGACAGGCGCTGTTTGAGCGCCGTTTAGCCGATACTAAGTAGACGCAGGGCGTGAATGTTATAAACCCAAAAGGGCAGCTTCTGAACTGCACCCCAAAAGTTGGACGCTCATCCAACGATTGGGGTGTTTTTCATGACGAAACATAATGAAGCGTTCAAGTTACTAGTAGTGCAACGCTACGCAGAAGGACAGCAGGGTTACAAGAGTCTGGCCAGACAGTACGGTCTTGGCCCTACAACCGTCAGGCGTTGGGTTAAACACTTTGAACAGCATGGTCTAAGTGGCTTGCAGAAAAAGTTCACCCACTACAGCGCTGAGTTCAAATTAGCGGTGTTGCAACAGATGAGGCAAGAGGAGCTATCAGCCTTACAAGCGACGACTCTGTTCGATATTCGAGGTGGTACGAGCGTCGTACGGCAGTGGGAAAGCCAGTATCATGAAGGAGGCTTCCAAGCGTTGGAGCCTAAAGCCCGAGGACGTCCGACGAAGATGCCTACAACAGAGCCCCCAAAGCCCCCACTTCCACTGACGGATAAGAGCTCGCTGGAGCAGCTGCTCCAAGAGAATGAGTACTTGCGTGCTGAGGTGGCCTACCTAAAAAAGTTGAGGGCCTTGCGTCAGGCAAAAGAACAAGCCGCGCAGAAAAAGCGCAGATAGTCCTTGAGCTGAAGCAAGGCCACCCTTTGGCGGTGCTGCTAAAAGTAGCAGAATTGTCGCGTAGTACGTTCTATTATCAGGCAAGGGCTCAGCAGTTGGAAGATCGGCATGCTGGTCTGAAGCGACGCATTCACGTCCTCTACGAGCATCACAAAGGCCGCTACGGTTATCGCCGAATCACAGCAGCGTTGCGTCAGTCGGGCGAGCAGGTCAACCATAAGACAGTCCAGCGCCTAATGCAGCATCTAGGCTTGAAGTCGCTGGTACGCCCGAAGAAATACCGCTCCTATCGTGGACAACAGGCCAGTGTTCCCAATCTTCTTGCCCGCCAGTTTCATGCTGAACGACCCAACCAAAAGTGGGTAACCGACGTCACGGAGTTTAATATCCGAGGCGAAAAGCTGTACTTGTCGCCTGTGATGGATCTCTACAACGGGGAAATCGTGTCCTACTCAATGCAGAAACAGCCGCAGTACTCGCTGGTAGGGGGGATGCTCAAGAAAGCCTTGGCTAAGTTGGCCGACCAAGACGCGCCTTTACTGCATTCTGATCAAGGCTGGCAATATCAGATGTCAGCTTACCGGCGTAAGCTCAGCGAGCATGGCGTGATTCAGAGCATGTCACGTAAAGGCAATTGCCTGGATAATGCCGCAATGGAGAGCTTCTTTGGTACGCTGAAGTCAGAATATTTTTACCTGAACCGCTTTGACACCATTGAGCAATTACAGGCGGGCATTCGGCACTATATCCATTACTACAATCACGAGCGGATTAAGACCAAATTAAAAGGCCTGAGTCCGGTGCAGTACCGAAATCAGGCCTTGGCTGCTTAGTTTTTCACTGTCCAAGTTTATGGGGTCAGTTCATTCGGCTGCCCTTTTTATTTGTGACTGGCTCTATTATTAAACCGTCACCCCCGCCGCTTCTGCTGGCGCTCACGGTTATTGGCTTTGGCGCGATCGCTTTTACGTAGCATTACCCAGGTCGCGCCCAACCCACCTTCCGAAGGCTGTGCGGAGACGTACGCCTGCACTTCCTCAAACTGGCATAGCCACTTGGCCAAGTATGAACGCAGTACGTTGGCGGGGCTATCAATCTCTCGCCCGCGGCCATGCACGATCATAACGGAGCGTAAATCGTGGGCGTAGGCTTCTTGAATAAAGGGAAACAGCATACGGCGACACTCTGTTAATGGGCGCCGAAGCAAGTGGAGCTGCGACTGAACGCTATAGCCCCCGTGCTTTAATTTATCGACTACACCCTGCTGAATGCCCTCGCGGCGATACTCCATGGGATCAAAGGGGGGCAGCAGATCGACAAAGTCGTCGGACAGAAAGTTGCGTGCCCCCATCTCTTCCTCTGCCCACTCCCGCCGAGCCAACTGGGATTCTGAGGGGCTTTTGCGATTAGCGCCTGGGTCAGCACGATTTCTCGGTGGCAAAGGTTTCACATCACCTACGAGAGCACGAAAATCCAGATCATCACGAAGCGGCTGATTCATTGCAGGCTCCTACGGCAGGTTCTAATGAGCACCTATTTTACATGCAGGCTTTACCAACATAGCCTAGCAAACCTGGGTAGTTTGCTTAAGCAGATTCATACAGTCGATAACATAGAACTTGTCATCCTCTGCCTGTAGCGACAAGCTAAACGTCCGTTTTTTTTATCGCCCCATTCATATTCTCATCCTACATTGCGAGGCGCCCTGGTGTGATTAAAATGGTTTGGCTAAAACGCCTTTTGATTTTAAGCGGTGTGGGGCTCCTTAGCTTAGCCGGGTGGCTCTGGTTAACCATGCTGAGCCCGTGGTTTTATGACCGACCTGACGATCTTCCTACTATCGAACAGCGAACCCATCAGGTCTTTGTGTATGGCACGCTACGCTATGCCCCCGTTCGCTTAGTGGTCATGGGAAGTTTCGGTGCCCCTAAAGATGCGGTGCTAGCGGGGTACCAACGCAACGGTCTCGACCTTTCACCCCAGCCGGGGAGCAACGTTAAGGGCCTACTGTTACGAGTGGATGCCGACGAGCTGTCTCGTCTTGATCGCTACGAACGACTGGGGATTCGTTACGAGCGCAGGACAATAACCCTCGACGATGGTACCCGGGCCTGGGTCTACCTGCGTTTACCTGAGCAACAAAATACGTTTGTACAGCACGCGGACTTCCCGTTCGCTCTGATACCATAGACACCATGCTGTGCCCTATTTTGCAAAACCCTCATGCAAAGCCCTATTGCCAGGACAGCTTTTATGAACCCATTCAGGAATAGTGATGAGTGAAATGACACCGTACGTTTTGGTTCTGTACTACTCGCGCTCTGGCGCGACCGCCACCATGGCGCAGCAGGTTGCGGCTGGTGTAGAAAGCGTGCCGGGTATTCAAGCGCGTTTACGCACAGTGGCGCCGGTTTCAACGACCTGTGAAGCCATTGAGCCAGAAATTCCTGCAGAGGGCGCTGTTTATGTTGAGCTAGACGACCTGCGCAACTGCAGCGGGTTAGCACTGGGTAGCCCCACCCGGTTTGGCAACATGGCCGCTCCGCTTAAGTATTTTATCGACTCCACCAGCAGCCTGTGGATGAACGGTGCCTTGATCGACAAACCCGCCAGTGCCTTCACTTCGACCTCCAGCCTCCACGGTGGGCAAGAGAGCACCCTGCTCACTATGCTGGTGCCGCTACTGCATCATGGCATGGTCTACGCAGGGGTTCCTTATAGTGAAACCACCTTGCTGGAAACGCGTACTGGTGGCACGCCCTATGGTGCAAGCCACTTAGCAGGAACGCGCAGTAACCGCTCTGTTGATGAGCACGAACGCGCGCTGTGTGTTGCCCAGGGCAAACGACTGGCACGACTCGCTCTAGCGCTGCACGCCATGCGTCAGGAGGCATTATGAGGCAGTGGCTGGAGGATGTAGAAGCACGCCATGGGCTTGATAAACTGACCCTTCGAAGCCGACAGGTGGTATTAGCCAGCTTTGCTCTTCTGCTGGTACTGGTTATTTACCGTGGCTTTTTACTCCAAGACGACGATTTTAACTGGCGGCCGGTGGTTGCGTTTGTGCTGCCCCTGGTACTGTTTTTACCCTCCATCATTGGTAAACGTGCTCGAGGCCACGCCTGGCTCGCCTTTGTTAGCCTGCTCTACTTCACGCAAGGTGTGATGTTGGTCACTTTGCCTGGGCAGGGCTTGCGTGGAGTGGTCGAGGCGGTTGTCGCACTGGTGCTATTTACCGGCTGTATGGGCTATGCGCGCTTTCGCAGTCGACAGCTGAATCAATAAACACCGCTTTAAAACCAGAGCCATAGTACGGTGCCCGCTGCAATCAATAGCGCACTCAGCGCACGTAAGCGCAGCGTGGCAGCCTGCAGTCGCTCCTTACGCGCATCGACAGGCTGCTGGCGAAAGCGCTTGGTACCTACCAGCATTGCTGCTACTAGCGGTTCACCTAGCAGCCGATGTGCGATCAAGCCAGCCAGGTGCAGCCCAATTAGAATGATGAGCAAATCACTGTTGAGCTGATGCAGTGTTCTCAACTGGTTGCCTACTGCTTCGCCAAATACGCCATAGAGCGGCGCCTGAAAAAAGATATCGTCACTTAAAAACAGCCCGCTCACGGCTTGAAAACTAAGCGAAAGAAGCATTAACAGCACCATCCAGCCGCCTAGTGGGTTATGGCTGGCATAAGCGCTGGGTTGGCGCTTAAAAAATGACTTGGCGTAGGCGACTGTTTTCGCGGGTGGATATAAAAACGTTTTAAATCTCGCATACACGCTGCCCAAGGCACCCCACAGCCATCGGAAAACGAGTAGACCGATTATCAGGTAGCCCGCCTGGGCATGCACTTCAATTGGAAATAGGAAAGGCGCTCCGCTAGTCTTGGTGGTATAAAATGAAATCAACACCGCCGCCACTAACCCCCAGTGAAACAGGCGAAGCCAGCCATCCCATACCTCAATCGCTACCTTGTCGCGCATAACATGTCCTCTCTCAGCAGTGATGAGCCCCCAGTGGTGAGATAGCTTCGCATTAATTGAGCCTTTCTCATAGAATGCGAGACAGTTAGCCGCAATCGTCAGTCGTAACGATTAGTCGCAACACCGCCGAAAATATAAGCAGTGAGTCAACGCATTAAACATCCATTGATGTCGGTCACTTGAGCTTTAAAGACAGACCGGCGAACATGGATGAAACTCCAGGGAGAAGTATTCGATGACACGTAACATAGCCGATATCAGGCGTGATTATGAAGGCGGCAGGCTTGATGAGTCCCAGACACCCGACGATCCATTCGTGCTATTCGATGAGTGGTTTAGCCTTGCCCTGGAAAAAGAGGGCAAAGATGGCAACGCCATGACACTAGCCACCGTAGATAGCCAAGGCCGCCCTCACGCGCGGGTGGTGCTGTTAAAGGGATTTGATGAGCGCGGCATGGTTTTTTACACCAATTACCATAGCCATAAGGGGAGCGAGCTGAGCAATGTGCCCTTCGCGGCCATGACCTTCTGGTGGCCTTCGCTTTCACGGCAGGTACGCATAGAAGGCCCAGTTGAGCAGGTTTCAGCCGATGAGTCTGATGAGTACTTTGCCAGCCGACCTCGGGGTAGCCAATTGGGCGCATGGATTGCGACTCAAAGTGTAGTGATTCCCGACCGTAACTGGATCGAAGAGCGCCAAAAGCGCTTTGAGCAAGCCTATGATGGCCAGGATATTCCCCGCCCGATCCACTGGGGGGGCTATCGTGTCACGCCGGAAATGATCGAGTTTTGGCAGGGTCAGCCTAGTCGCCTACATGACCGCCTACGCTTTGAGCGTCGTGACGGCGGTGAATGGGGCCGTTTCCGCATGGCGCCATAACGTCAGCAACAAGTTCACAATTTAGGCCTGTGTTTTATACGCAGGCCTTATCGTTTTTAAAGCTTTTCAAATGCCTAATCCGGTAGGCTCTCAAGGCGGTGCCGCTGCCATTCACTTTCGGGCTCGTTGAGACGCAGCACGGCATCAATCACTTGCTCCTCCATGTTGTAGCGGCATTTAAAGCCTAAGTGTTTCATTAGCGCCCGCATTGGATGGTTATCGACCATAATTTTGCCGATCATTTCCAGAGTGCCGATGTTCGTGCAGTAATCGATCATCTTCTTCATTAGCAGGCTGCCAATGCCCAGCCCTTGAAGGTCATCACGAATAATGACCGAGAACTCGGTACGAATATTGTCCGGGTCATTCCATACCCGCACCACCCCAAGCATCTCTTTGCTGCCCTCATCGCCTAAATATTCCGCGATAAACGCCATCTGACGGTCGTAATTGATATGCGACAGGATCGACAGGTCGCGCTGAGTTAAATTGGACTTATTGTGGAAGTAGCGGAAACGAATACTCTCTTCCGAGAGCTGGCGATGGAAGGTGGTAATCAAATGGGCATCTTCGGCACGAATAGGCCTTACCTCGACCTGCCAGCCGTTTTTCAGCGTCACCCATTCACGCAGCTCTTCAGGGTACGGCATGATCGCAAAGCGCGATGGCGAACCAAGATCCAGGGCGAAATCGACGGCGACCATACCGTCACGATTCAGCAGCAGAGGATTTACTTCCAGACCCCGTAGATCGCTTAGATCGGAGGCCATTTGCGATAGTTTGACCAGCATTTGGCATAAATGCTGAATGTCACGCTCTGGGTCGGCGGAGTGTTCACGAATTAATGAGGCGGCGTGGGTTCTTCCTACCACATCGGCGGCCAGGCTCATGTTGAGCGGCGGCAACGCCACCTGGCGGTCAGCCAGCACGTTGACCTTATAGCCGCCGATGCCAAAGACGATAAGTGGGCCGAAGACAGGGTCACGGGTAATACCGGCACAAATCTGCATTGAGTGCTTGCCACGCTGCATGGGCTGCAAACAGTACTCGCGGATCGCGTACTCGGGAAATTTCTCAGCGACCTTCTCGCCTAGCTGGCGAACCCCATCCGCCACCTGTTCGGGCGTGTCCAAATCCTGTAGCAAGCCCGCTGAAATTTTATGCGGATGCTTGCGGTAGCGATAAGGGCGACAGTTGCCTTCATGAACCACTTTCAGCGCTTTGGTGCCAGGGATCTCCGCAGCGCGGGCAAGCGCTTCATCGGGGGTGGCCAAATAGACGCTGGGCGCCGTGGGAATGCCATAGGCTTCAAGCACTTGGGCCGTTTCTGAGTGGGTCAAGGTTTGCCTGCCCTGCTCTTTTGCCTGCTTAATCAGCGTACGGCACTGGGCGCGTATTTCCGGGCTAGTGGAAAACGGCAGGCTGGGCGGGATCTCCTGCAGCAGCGCTTGAACGCGCTGATAAATCACCATATGCATAAACGCCTTAACGGCTTTTTCAGGTGAAATATAGGTTGGAATCCCGGCTAAATTGCAGATATGGCGAGCATTGAGCGCTTCTTTTAAGCCCATCCAGCTGGTGAGCAGGTTGCGGCGGAACTTCTTGCGGTTATCGATCAGCGCCTGGGCAGTGACCAGCGATGGCGCCATCCGGGTAGGCGCGTGTACCACGAGTACTGCATCCACGTTGGCGTCAGCAGCGACAATCTCCAGCGCTTGGACAAACCGCTCGGGCGAGGCATTGCCGCCCAGATCCACCGGGTTCTCGCCCGGCTTGCTCATATCGACCTCGCTACGGTGCAGCGCTGCCTGGGTTTCGTCGCTAAATTCAGCCAATTTACCGCCCGCGCTAATCAGCTTATCGATCGCCAGCATGGCGGGCCCTAAACCGTTAGAGACAATGGCCAGACGATCGCCCTTCAGGGGTTTCATGCGCGACAGGGTTTCCAGCGCATCAAGCAGCTCATCGGAATCATTTACCCGCACCACCCCTGCCCGAGCAAAAGCGGCATCAAACACCACGTCACGGTTAGCAATCCCAGGCGTGGGTGACATGCCGGATATATCCGATTCTGGGGTGCGGCCGCTTTTTATTGCCAGTACCAGACGATTACGTGATGCATCACGCACGGCGGTCATAAAGTGCTGGGCGTCGCTGATTCGCTCAAGGTGCAGCATAATGGCCTGAGCGGGCGAGAATTGATTAACGTAATCGATCAGGTCTGGCAATAGCACATCGACACTGTCGCCAACGGTTATCAAGTGCGAAAAGCCCACATCACGCCCGGCGGCCCAATCAATCATCGCATTGGCCAGCATGCCGGACTGGCCCAGGTAAGCGACGCGGCCCGCTTTCACCGGCTGACTGGCGTAAGAGGCGTTAAGCTTTTTGCCCGGTACAATTAGCCCCATGCACTCGGGGCCGAGTACACGAATACCCGAGACGCGTGCCGCACTCAACATTCGTTCGCGAATGGAACCCTGATTGCCTTTATCTCGATCCAGGTAAGCCCCGCCCGAGAGCACCAGGGCCGCTTTGACACCGTATTGCCCAAGCTTTTTAATCAGGCTAGGCACACCTTCAATCGGCGAGCAGACCACGGCTAAGTCGGGCACTTCGGGTAGCTCGCTTACGCGGCTGACGCACGGCACACCGAAGACTTGGGAGTAGCCTTTTAGATTGACTGCCCAGAGCGGCCCTTTAAAGCCACCCTCCTGAATATTTCTCAGCACTAGACCGCCCAACGACGCGGGTTTTTCAGAGGCGCCAAACACCGCTAGTGTGCGAGGTTCGAAAAAATGGTGTAAAAAGCGCGTACTCAAAATGCGTCTCCCCTGACATGAATCGCGGCTGTACGACTTATTGACACTGTCGCCCAGGCCCTGAAGGCGATTAAGGTGGCATCAATGATAATGGAGCGTTGGAATGATTACCGCCTACCTTACCCACCCAGACTGCTCATTGCACCACATGGGGCCGGAGCATCCTGAAAGCCCTCAGCGTCTGGAGGCTATTCGCGCTCGCCTATCGCTTGTTGGGTTATTACAGCAAACCATGCAGGCCGATGCCAAGGCAGCCTGCGAGGAGTCTCTTGCCAGAGTACACCCCTTGCGCCATTTGCGCTCCCTAGAGAAGTGCTTGCCCACCGAAGGCATCGTTACGCTAGATAGCGATACCATGATGAATCCTGACAGCTTACAAGCCGCACGGGTTGCAGCGGGAGCGGTTATTCGTGGGGTAGATCAGGTATTTAAGCGTCAGGCGGATAACGTTTTTTGTGCGGTTAGACCACCAGGCCACCATGCGGAAGCCAGCGATGCGATGGGATTCTGTTTTTACAATAATATCGCCGTGGGGGCGGCCCATGCGCGAGCCAAATATGGTGCCAAGCGTATCGCTATACTGGATTTTGATGTTCACCAGTGCAATGGCACCATCGATATCTTTAAAAATGATCCTGAGATACTGATCTGCACCAGCTTCCAGTATCCGTTTTACCCCTGGCGTTATTTGCGCAGCGAGTGGCAAAACGTTGTGAATACCCCGCTTGAAGTGGGCACCGATGGCCCAGAGTTCCGGCGCATCATCGAAAACCACTGGCTACCTGCCCTGCACGCCTTTAAACCTGACTTGGTGATGCTCTCCGCGGGTTTCGACGCTCACCGTGATGACCCCATGGGGGATATCTGTTTAGAGGATGAAGACTTCTACTGGATTACCCATCTAGCCATGGAGATCGCCACCCTGTATGCCGATAATCGCATTGTATCGGTGCTTGAAGGCGGCTATAACCCGAAGTCACTGGCAAGTGGCGTTGAGGCACATCTAAAAGCGCTGTTGGGGCTGCCGTTTGCTGAAGTGCCCTAAGCAAGCGTCAGCGCTCTTGCTTCTGCCAGCCGTTCTTAGCCGCTTCTTTGCTGTGATATGATGTTCGTTTACGCGCGCCTATAGACACGCACCGTTAGACAACGCAGCCAATGTGACGACCTATGACCGCTACGACTGAAGAGCATGCCGCGCTGCGTATTGCATCGGGAAGCAAACCCTTTGTTGAGCCGTTGCGTTTAGGCGAGCGGCTCAAACAAATTCGTCTCGCTAATCAGTGGACGTTGGAAGAGGTTAGCCAGCGCACTGGGCTGGCCCGCTCAACGCTGTCTAAAATTGAGAACGATCAAGTCTCCCCCACCTTTAGCGTGGTGCAAAAACTCACTACCGGGCTCAACATCGACTTGCCTCAATTGCTCACGCCCCCCAAGCGGGAACGTTATACCATGGGGCGGCGCGATCTAACTCGTAAAGGCAAAGGGCAACTGCACCCCACGCCCACGTACGAGCACGAATTATTGGGCCATCAACTCGCCCAAAAACGTATGATTCCCTTCAAAACCATCGTACGTGCACGCAGCTTTGACGAGTATCACCAGTGGGTACGCCATGATGGCGAAGAGTTTTTGATGGTGCTGCATGGCGATATTATGCTCTACACCGAATTTTACGCCCCATTAGTGCTAGCTGAGGGCGACAGCATCTATTTTGATAGTGATATGGGCCATGCACTGGTATCCACTAGTCCAGACGATGCCGTTGTTTTGTCGGTCTGTACGCGCGGTGATGTGGCCTAAGCTATTCGAGAACCAGCGAGCCATTTACACGGGTTATAGGCAGTTGGTAGGCTTCGGCAAACCGGCCAAGCGGGCAATTCGCTTTGCCGGGCTGCCGGGGAAAAGCTGCATCAGGTAAATGGAACGCCCTTTCTCTTCACCCAGTGCGTTTTTGGTTGCTTTCACAAGCGGTCGCATCGCCGGAGCCATTTCGTAACGCTGATAAAATGCCCGCACGACTTCGATGACTTCCCAGTGTTCAGCGGTAAGTGTTAACCCCTCTTCTTCAGCCATTAAATGAGCGACAGATTCGTCCCACTCTGACTGGTTAACGAGATATCCTTCTGGGTCTAGCGGATATTTTTTTTGCGAATCAAGATAACGGTATATTTTCGTGTCAGACATCTTAGTACCAGGTAACTGTCTTTTCATACTGCTCGGTGAGCGCCACAAAGCCATCCATCTCTAGCGTGGGCAGCTCATTATCCGTGGCAATGCTGGCAAGCCCGCGGCTTATAAGGTCTTCCGATAGAAGGAATATGCGCGACTGACACTGCTGCCATGCCTGCCAGGAGGGATCAAGGGCAGCTGTTACCGCTTCTTCGATCAGCAGCACGGCATCCTGCCCCCCTATCGCTTGCTGCATTTGAGTAGCGACAATACTATCAGGCGCTTTGGTGAGGATGTGTAAGATCATAATTCTCTCACTAGGCCTAAAAGTTAAGTATCTGGGTGTGCTGCTGTAACAGCCCTGGTATTTCCTGATCCGCTATCAGGGTGATGCCCTCTACCAGTGAATCGGCGGATAGATGCATCCCTTGCAGCGCTTCTTCGGTCACCCAAAGCTTGTCAATATCATACATTTCCAACATATCAATGGTGGGCAGCGTGGCTTTTTGCCCCGGCGCACCACTGCCCTGTTCTTTCAGCAGTGCCATTATACCCTGCCCCATAAACAGCAAATGCACGGGTTGTCCAAAGGCCGCCGCCACCAGTGCGGCATCTAACCCTTCACGTAACCAGTTTGAGCTGTGGGGCGCGTGGCGAATTATCACTAATAGTGCATCAGGTGTCGCCATTGGCTCTCCTCTAAGCAAAGGTAATCAGGCGATCAGCGCGTTGCTGTAGCTCAAGCAGTTGCCCTAGCCCTGTCAACTCGAAAGGAGGTGCTACATTAACGACCTGCTTGCCATGTCGCTGTGCTTCCGATTCGCTCATCAAACCTCGTCGCAACGCAGCGGCAATACAGACATCTAACTGAATCGCATGCTGCTGATGCAGTTCAATCCAGGCTTCTCTGAGGTTGAGTTCATCCTGGGGAGGAGCCATCAGCGATGATGCATTATGAACGCCGTCGTGATAGAAAAAAACACCGGCAATCTGATGCCCTCGCGCTAGAACGGCATGGGCAAAACGCAATGCAGAGTGCGGTGCTGGACTGCTATACGGCGCCCCCATCACCAATAAGCCGTACTGCATCATGATAATACCTGGTAACAGTTACCCTAAAAAAAGACAGGCCCTAGCAATAGGGCCTGTCATATCGTCTATCGCTTGCTTAGATCAATCGCTGCTCATAATACCCAAAATCGACAACAGGCTAACAAACAGGTTGTAGATGGATACGTAGAGCGTCACCGTAGCGAGAATGTAGTTCGTTTCACCTGCGCGATGAATGATCTCGCTGGTTTGATACAGAATGGCTGCTGAAGCAAACAGTACAAAGCCAGCTGACACCATCAATGAAAGCGCCGGGATGTTAAAGAAGAACCCAGCCACCATGGCCAGAATCAACACGATGGCGCCCGCCATCAAGAAGTTGCTCAAAAAGCTAAAGTCTTTCTTGGTGGTAAGCGCTACCGCGGAAAGACCAACAAACGTCAGACCGGTCATGGCCAACGCGTTCATAATCAACGCACCGCCATTAGGCAGGGTCAGGTAGGCAGAAAGAATCGGCCCAAGCGTGAACCCCATAAAGCCGGTAAAGGCGAACGTTGCTAATAAGCCGGCCGCAGAATTTGCGGTTTTATGTACCAGGAACATTAAGCCGTAGGCACCAACCAAGAACACGAAGATGTTCATTTGTTGGATGCCGAGGGCTACAGCAGCACCCGCGGTGACTGCTGAGAACAGCAGCGTCATTGCCAGTAGCGCGTAGGTGTTACGCAATACCTTGTTAGTGCTAACACTATTGGCAACGCCACTCGACTGAGGACGTGCCGTACGTAAATCGTTGTAAGCCATGTGTTCATGCTCCCTAATGGTATTTCCAACAACTGACAAGCATGCCGTTACCGAGTTCCAGACGCAAGCCTTTGTCTGTATCGAGAACTCCCCTTCACCAATGGTTATTCAACGTTAAAACCGCTTTGTAAGCATTGTCTATGCTTGTTAAGCACTTCGTTTGGACACCAAAAGATGAAAAAAATTCTACTTATTGATCGTTCAAACCGCCCCTTTGGCGACGCCCAGCGCCGCCAAAGGGTTGCTAGCAAGGCTAGGTTATACTTCACCGGCTTCAAAAACCGGATCGAGGATAACCACTGCTTAGCTTTGCACCTCTTCTTCGTCTTCTTTTTCATCTTTATGTGGTGTAACGGAGGTTACCGCCGTTTGACGCGCATCTTGAGGAGAATTATAGATACGAGCATCAATCACGTGCAGTACCGCCAATTGCGCAAACAATACCGCAAAACAGACGATCAAACCTTTTAACATGGCGGCATATCCAGAGATGGTGGGACTAACATCCGCATATTAGCCGATCACTAGCCAAACACAATCTATTTTGTACGCCTGAAAATCCTCTGTTTGAAAGCGTTGAATAGCGCGCAAAGCAGCTGTTCAGAACACGCCGCGGCTACTCCTTAACGGATACTTTGCGCAGATCCTCAACCATTACCCCCTCGGGTAAATCTGATTCCTCCGCGGGCAGCCATACGGGAGAGAGAGCGCTATCTTCCCGGCCATCTTCATACTGATGACCGGGAATGCGGTAAACGATCTGACTGTGGTGGTGATCCCATGCAAATACACGATCCATATGCTTATCCTAAAAAATAAAACTTCAGCTATGACATTCAGGTTAAGCACGATGTTCCCTCGCATTACATCGACACATGCAACGCCTATAAGGTTAAATGTCGAATGGATTATTTGCTGACAAGGAGTCATCAATGAAAGCACTCATCGCCCTTTGCCAGGTTACCTTTATACTTGCAGGCTGCAGTTCAGGCCCCACTTCATCAAGAACCGCAGACTGTCGCCAACTGGCAGAGAAGGCTGGCGACACCATGGTCTACGGTGACTGCATACGCGGCACCCAAGTGAATAAGGCAGGATCTTAATACCACATTATTTTCACGTTGATTTTGCTGGATTAATGGCAGGTGATGGCTTGAAAGAACCTCATGGCGGTAAAGACCCACAAGAGGCCCTGCGTGCCAGGCTAACGAAAAGCTTACAAGAACGCAGGGCCTCGGCCCATCGCCGTAGAATCGGCGCCCGAGCGACTCGTCAACAGTTTTTAGAGGCGACTCGCAACGTTGGGGTCATTGTGGTCGCTACTTGCTTCACTGCTGGCTGGGTCGTCACTAACCCCAGCCTGAATACCGATAACGTTTGGCTCGGTGTGGGGCTAGGTATAATCTTGATCTTTGTAGGGTCTTTCGGCTATGGTTACGTTGAGCGTGATAAAACCTCAGATGAGGATGATAAGCCATGAATGAACTTATCCTTGCTGGCATGTTGATGAGCCTAGTGGTCGTGTCAGGTGGCATGGTATGGAGCCAGCACCGAGAACACCACGGTAAAAAATCGCTAACCGATAGCGCATTTTCCTGGATTGCCAAACACTTTGCTTAATAAATCCAGTTAGCAAATATGAAAGGGTCGCGAATAGCGGCCCTTTTGTTTATTACGAGTACGCTAGCAGGCGCGTATTGTTTCGCTTCAACAGCTCATTTTTATTTTAAAGGTGATGATAGGGCCAGCGACAGCGAAGGAACCGGGTCACTCTTTTATCATCACTCAATTCCCATGCCGAAAACTGGGCTGACACACCATCACCGTAAGAGACCACCATGCCTGTTATTCAGCGACTGCTCCGCGTTCTTAAAGCCTCTACGCTACAAATTTCGTGGACATTTTTGCTTCTTATTGTGCTCGCCCATATGGGCACCACCTGGATGCTTTTCTCACTGGTCGGCGAATCGGTGGCCGACTCCGCTACCAACTGGGTTTATTTTTATGTCGTTGTTTCTAGCACCGTAGGTTTCGGCGATTTCAGCCCAACAACCGTGGCCGGGAAGTGGATCGCTACGATCTATCTCATTCCAGGCGGCATTTCACTGTTCGCTGCCTTGATCGGTAAAGCCACCGTCACACTTTCAAATTTTTGGAGATTACAGATGCAAGGTAAAGGCGATTTCAGCCACTTGTCCGGTCACACCCTTGTCATTGGCTGGCACGGCGAAACTACCGAGCGCATTTTGGACATTCTTAAAGCCGATAAAGGCCTGCCGGATGAAGTCGTGCTCTGCGTTACCAAAGAGATGAGCAACCCACGCCCTGCGGATTTAAAGTTTATTAAAGGGGAAAGTTTCTCCAATGCCGAGCTTCTCAAGCGAGCGGGTGTCGAAAGCGCCAGCCGCATCATCATTTACGACACCAGCGATGATCGAGTGGCCACTGTCGCGCTGAGTGCCTACAGCCTTAAAGCAAAAAACGCCCATATCGTCGCCCACTGCGCCAATCCCGACACCGCAGCGATGTTACGGCGCACTTTGCCCGGCATCGAATGCACCCAGGCCTTAGCGTTGGAAATGCTGGTACGCTCAGCCTCTGATGCGGGAATTTCGCGGGTCGTTAACGAACTACTCGCGGTTGATCGTGGCGCTACCCAGTACCAAACCAGGTTAAGCCAACCGCCTGCCTGCGCCACCTTTGGCGATCTATTTATGCAAGCAAAAAAGGTTTATAACGCCACCGTACTGGGGCTCGCCAATAGCAGTGGCGACGGCGAAGGTAATATGCTCAATCCCGCCAACGACCGCCCACTCAAAGATGGTGACATACTCTACTACATGGCTGATAGACGCCTTTCTCAGCAGCAACTGAGCGAGCTTCTCAGCGTGGAAAGTTAACGAGGTAGGTTTGTTCTTGTGATAGTTCTGATATAGCGCTTGGGTTTAGAGGCGGCGGTAAAAAGCGGTAGCGGCGAGGCACACCCGGCTAACGCTCTCCTACTCCGTAAGCCCCCAAAAATGCGCTATATGCCGAGTCGACGAAATGCCGACTTCCAGCATATACTTATCTGCTTCTCCGAGGCCTTCGTCGCCTCCGGCCATGATTGGCGTTCCGTGGCCCATCCCCTCGATGATGTACTCCTCGATCACTTCCTGCCTATCCGCATTGCACCAGACCTGGCGGGGAAAACCGGCCACTTGCTCTACCCGTGTCGGTGGCCCTTCAACTTTGTGGATCTGCTGCCACTGCCGAACAATAGAATCGGCGTTGGCGTTATCAACGGTCGAATCGCTGCCCCCATGCCAGACCGAAATTGTTGGCCAAGGGCCGTCGAAAGTTGAAGCGCCACGCACAAGCGCGTCAAGCCGGTGGTCCGATGGGCCTCCATACCCCTTCATGCGAACCATCGCCTCTATCAGGTTGTCCGCGCTACGATAGGGAAGACCAGCGATGATCGCACCTCCTGCAAACACCTCTGGATAAGTCGCCAGCATCACCGATGTCATGGCACCACCTGAAGACATGCCGGTGACAAACACCCGCGTGGAATCGATGGCGTGATCATCAACAACCTGCTTGATCATATGACGAATAGAGAGTGGTTCACCGCCGCCTCGACGGCTATCGCCAGACTTGAACCAGTTGAAGCTGCTAATAGGGTTATTGGTTTTTCTTTGCTTTGGATACAGCAGTGCTATGCCGCTCTCATCGGCAAGAGTCGACCAACCTGACCCGCGGTCATAACCCTCCGCCGACTGGGTGCTGCCGTGAAGCACGACGACGAGCGGCCCATTCTTGGGGAAGTTCTTCGGTATATAGGTGTCCGCATGCAGCGACCCGGGGTCAGCCCCAAATTGTTGCAAGTTGGTCAGACGATCATGGCTATTTGAAGATGTCGGCATATAACCTCCTTGTACAGGTTAGTTCTAAGCTGGGGGTAGCAATCCACTCGCAAAAAGACAGCATTAGAGCTACCCCTGCTGCCAAAGGACAAAGAGCGGGGCGAAGAATGAGTTATAACCGAACAATTTATTTCAGGGAGGGACGCTGCCTCCCTTGCAGCGCATCGCGCAACATCCTTGTTTAGGCATATCCTTTGCCTCGCTTGCTTTAATGATGAGCCTTAAAGCGCACATTTACCGTGCGCTAACGAACATAGCAGTGAGGATTTTCAGGTATGCAGACTAGAAAGCGTTCATCTACTCATCCGGCGCTAACTCCTCACGTCTGGGCGGGCGCCCCACCTGCACTTCGCTAAGATCTTCTTGGGACAGGCCGCGGTATAACGCAAACATCATTGCAAACACCAAAATGAACATCGGTAGGCCAACAACGGTAATCACCTCCTGCAAAGCAGTAAGCCCGGCTTCGCCAGCAAGCACAATCAGCATCGCTGCCAGCATACCCTCCGAAACACCCCAGAAAACACGCTGATGCCATGGTCCGGGATCCGCACTGCCGGTACACAGCATATCGACAACCAGGGACGCAGAGTCTGATGACGTGGCAAAGAAGATCGCAACGATCACAACAGCCAAGCCCTGGATTAACGTAGCGGCCGGGAAGCTCTCGAAGAATGCGAACATAGCGAGGGGGATACTTTCACCTACGGCGGCAGACAAGATACCTGCCTGCTCTCCCAGTGCTTCTCGAGCATCGGGCCCAATCCCGTCGATCTCCATTGCCGACCAACCAAAAATTGCAAACCAAACCAGTGTGAAGATAGAGGGGGCAAAAAGCACACCAAGGACGAATTCGCGGATTGTGCGCCCGCGTGAAATTCGCGCCACAAAGATCCCGATGAAAGGCGACCACGTCACTGTCCAGGCCCAATAGAATACCGTCCAGCTACCCTGCCACCCCCAGGCGCCGCCATCCCTGGAATAGCTTGCCAGCGTGTCATTCCAGAAAGCCATGGGCAGCAGGTTCGTTATGTAGAGACCAAAGGTTTCGACCACAGCGCGCAAAAGGAAAACGGTCGACCCGGTAAAGAGTACAAACAACAACAGGCCGACGGCCATGGCGATATTGATATTAGAAAGCCGTTTCACGCCTGAATCCAGCCCCGCCACAATCGATCCCACAGCGACAGCCGTCAGCATGGCAATGATGAACACCTTGGTGATAACGGCATCTGGAATACCAAACAACTCCGTTAGCCCCGCATTGATCTGTTGGGTGCCCAGGCCGATAGAGACCGCTACGCCAAACAGGGTGCCAAGTATGGCGAAGACATCCAGAGATTTGCCGAGAGGGCCATAAATGCGCTCGCCTAACAGCGGATAGAATACTGAACTAAAACGCATCGGCAGATTATAGCGATAAATAAAGTAAGCAAAAGCCAGTCCGGGCATAGCGAAAATCGCCCAGGTATGTAGCCCCAGATGGTAGATCGAAAAACTCATGGCATCGTCGGCGGCTTCCACAGAGAAAGGCACAACATCCGGCCTGGGTGGATTAGAAAAGTGGGAAATGGGTTCGGCCACGCCCCAGAACATCAGCACCGTTCCGATGCCGCCTGCGAACAGCATGGTGAACCAGGAGATATTATTGTAGGCAGGTTTTGCATCATTGCCCCCCAAGCGGATCGCCCCGAACCGGCTAAGCGCCACCCACAGCAGAAACGCTACCCAACTTGTCACCCCTAAAATAAAAAACCAGCCAAGATTGGTAACAATCCATTCCCGCCCGGCACCAAAGGCTGCCCCGATGGGGCCCGGCGCAATCAGTAGCACCACAAGAAAAAGGATCATGATCCCTGCGGACGTGAAAAAAATGATGGGATCCGTCTTGAGGCCCAGTTTTCTCGCTAGTGCATCCATTATTATTCCTCCCGTGTCTTTCCACCAACATAGGAGTCATTGACCGATAACGCCAAGGGGCCAGCAAGCCATGATATTTTCCCAGGAGAAACTACGTATGATAACCACTGCCTGATAGACGACAATCGATTATCTCAGCCGATAACCCACTCCAGTCAACGTCTCTATCCGCGCAGACTGGCTGCCAAGTTTGCGGCGCAAGGTGCGTACAATGGCATCAACCACATTGCTGCCTCCTTGATATCGGGTACCCCAGACATGCTGCAACAGCTCACGACGGGACACTGCCTTACCCTGGTGTTCGACCAAATAGCGCATGACACCGAACTCCAGGGGCGTCAGCGCAACGGAGCCTTCCGCTAACATCAGTTGCCGGGCTTCGACATCTAACAAGGCAGGATCACGCTTTATGCCCAGCTCTGCCGCGGCAAGCTCCGCTAGCCAGCCATCCACAGACGCCGGCCCGAAATCGAGCACCGCACTCGGATAGCAAAGACCATCCAGCTCCACCTCCCATCCGCCAAGGACTTCAAACCCCAACCGCTGCGCCACTTGTTGGTAGGCGCCAAGATCGGTCGCTGTTAGATAGACCCGCCGCAGCCCAGGGCGCAGCTCCATATAGCTTCGCTTAAGATCCAGCCAGATAGCCGCCTGTATTTCACTGGGTGAATCGCCTTCATTGAGACTTAGCCAGCGGCGACAAAATAACGCCACCTCGCCCGACCGCATAGGCGACTGTTCAAGATGGGAATACCACTGGGCGGTCACCGGGTCGTTGAGTAACCAACTAGGCTCAACCTGATCGGAGCGCAGTTTGCAATACAACCCTTCGACCTCCCCGGTCACGCCCCGCACGATGGAAAACGCTTGAGGCAAGCGCCGCCACCATTGCAGCAGCAACTCGCTGGCCTGACGGCCATCATGGGCGCGGACAATCCCGGTAAGGGCTTCATCGTCTTGAGGCTGTGCCGCTTCCACGCTGTGAAGCGCCGTCACGGTGGGGAAAAACGCCTCACGCACCACGGGGTTTTCAATCAGGTAGAGCATGTCCGCCGTATAGCGCCAGAGATCGTCACTGGCCGCGGATAGCGACTCGCTGACCAGCTGTCGCCAGGCCGACCGACGATAGTCCAGGTAGCGGCTAGGGTCGCTGGCATGCAGGGAGCGGGCAAGCGGATCACGCACGGCCTCATGAATAATCAGCCCATCATGCATGCCATCCACAAAGGGCAACCTGCGCAGCCGCTCGTAGGCATCCTGGGGATCGAGTTCCGGAAACAATGCCTGTAACAGAGAGACCGTCACCCGGCGTAGCACCACGGCGCCCTCCAGCACATGTCGGCTCGCCGAATCTTCCACATCGGCAAGAAACATCCGACTCAGTTCATCAACCGCGTGCTGTAGCACCGTCTCTTGCGGCCACGAACGGGCGTGGTTTTCCCGGCTGGCGGTGGCCGCCAGTTTCAGCGCCAGCGGATGACCATGGGCGGCCCGGATCAGGGAGACCGCGTCTTCCTCTTGTATGCCATGCAAGTTAAGGAGCACTTGAGCCTCCGTCGGGCTCAACGGCTGTACCGGCACACTCTGAACCAAGCGCCCCCAGCCCGGCGCTGAAAACCAGACATCCAGAGGGCGTTGGCGACTGAAAAAGACGATGCGTACGTTATCCGGCAACAACGGGACAAATACCTGACGCAGCCAGGTATCGAGCAGCCTGAACACTTCGTAGGTGTCCAGCGCGAGAAGAACTGTGGGGCTCAGCAGGCCCAATCGCTCCACCAGCGTATCCACCCCCGATCCGCCATCCCCAATGGCGACACCTAGCGCATGTAAAAATCCAGGTTCGGTGGGCTCTATGTGGCGACAGTCCAGTCGGATGACGCTAGCACTTGCGTCATCCGCCTCGGCCGCCAATATGTCCAGCAGTGCCGTCTTACCAATGCCGGTAATACCGTAGACATGCACCACCCGAGGCCCTGCCGTCGCAAGCACACCGCGAAGAGTATCAAGCTCATTAGTGCGACCAACGAAACCCTGATAGGCCCGGTTGGTCGTCAAATCCGACGTACATTGCCACATGGCTGGTTTCTCTACGTGTCAGGCTTAGCTGATACCTGAGTTCAGCATAGCTACAAATACCACCCGACACAGTAGTTGCGCGCCGAACGATGACACTCAGATGCAATTCTCACGTAATTCTCATCAGTTCCTCACATCCCGCGAGCGATTCAGCGCTATAACAAGAGATACCCAAAAAGAAATATCACAAAAGCCATCCAACGACGTTAGGAGGAGACGACATGAATCCCCAATGGAGCCTGAAAGGCGACTACCTCGAAAGCTGCAATTGCAAAGGTGCCTGCCCGTGTATCTACCTCGGCAGCCCTACCGAGGGTGAATGTACCGCCCTGGTGGGCTGGCACATTACTCAAGGCCAGTTCGAGGCAGTGGATCTCGGCGACAGGAATGTGGCTATCGCCCTGCACTCCCCCGGCCCCATGGCCGAGGGAAACTGGAAAGTCGTGCTGTATATCGACCAGCGGGCAGATGAGGCCCAACAGGAAGCGCTAAGCCGCATCTTCGGCGGCCAGGCTGGTGGCCACCCGGCGCTGTTGGCCACCTTTATCGGCGAGGTGCTCGCGGTAGAACACCTTCCCATCCAGTTTGAAGTGGAAAAGGGGCATCGACATCTGAAACTTGGCCAATCCGCCAACACGGAAATTACCGCCCTGGAGGGCCAGAACGGCGCTGAGGTGACCATTCATCATCACCCGTTGGCGGTAGCGCCGGGCGAGTCTCTGGTAGTGGCCAAGTCGCAATCATTGCTGCACCGTGCTTACGGCATCAACATTGATCTTAGCGAACGCAGTGCGTTTTATTCACCCTTCGCTTACAGCGGGTCTTGAGGGGGCATTGGCGATGGAACTGACGATGAGCACTCTCCATGCCCGGGAACGCTTACTGACCTGGTTAGCACTGATAACCGTGGCAATATTGGCGTGGGGTTACCTGATTATGCACGGCATGCACGCGCAAATGCCGATGAATGGGGAGATGGCCAGCACAGGCGACGACGGCATGAGCGTGCTGGTCACGGCCACTGTGATGTGGAGCGTGATGATGGTGGCCATGATGCTACCCAGCGCTAGCCCCATGCTGCTTACTTTTCTGCGCATCCACCAGCAGCGCGAACGCGAGGCAGGTGCCAGCGCAGCCACCTGGGTTTTCATAGCAGGTTACCTTGCCGTGTGGCTGGCGTTTGCGGTGGCAGCCGCCGTCATGCAATGGGCATTGCAGCAGAGTGCGCTGTTAAGCTCATCCATGGGCCACGTCACCCCACTGTTTGGAGGCGCCCTGCTGGTAACCGCAGGTGCTTTCCAGTTCAGTGATCTTAAACAGGCCTGCCTGAACAAGTGTCGTTCGCCCTTAAGCTTTCTGATGACCGAATGGCGCGAAGGCAACGGCGGAGCGCTGATCATGGGGCTCCGCCATGGCGCCTACTGCACCGGCTGCTGCTGGGCCTTGATGCTGCTGATGTTTGTCGGCGGCATTATGAGCCTAGTTTGGATGGCAGGACTAGCCCTTTATTTTCTAGCAGAGAAGCTACTCCCCCAAGCAGAACGGATTAGCCAAATCAGTGGGTTCCTACTCGCTGGTGTAGGCGTCATCATTTTGCTGTCTGCTGCCTATTAAATCGAATTACCTTGCCTTTTGGTGGGGCCACTCCCGCAGCGTTGGCAAAATAAAGGGCGCCTATATCAATATCGGGATTATGGAGTACTCCTGACACTGATATACGCGCCCATAGCTCAGCGTATTGCGCTATCGAACGTTAGACGTAAAAGTCCAGATCCTCTTGGGCTTTTAGCAGATCGCGCATCTTGATGGGATCGTCGCCAAAGAAGAAGATGAGCCCCCAATGAGTCCCGAAAGCAGACCGGTCAGGCACTGTCTCTTCTGCCGGTGCGACCAGTTCGTGTGACTCGAAGTACGGGTGATTAATCGTCTCTTCAGGCATTTCCAGCTTGCTGACAACACGACGTCGTGGGTATACACCAAAACAACCTGCGTAACCCTTCGCATCGACTACTTCGCGGGGGAAGAACGCCGCTACTTCTTCTTTCGTACTTTTCGGGTCGAACACCAACATTGACGCTTGATAGGCGTTAAAACCGTAGGCTTTTTCGATCAGTTCGAAAGCTTTGAAGCCGGGTGGGCGGTAGGCAACTTCGCCAAAGTACATCTCACCGTCAGCTGTCACGAAGTACTCGGGGTGAATCAAGCCGAACTGGATGTCGAAGGTTTTGATCAACAGCTCGATCTGTTTGGTGATCGCATTGCGCCAGCTCTCAAGCTCCTGGGTAGCAGGCACGAACACCGAGTAGCCTAACGTCACGTATTCCGAAATATTCAGGAACTGAATTTTGCCATCGTGTATCCAGGCTTCAACGGCAAACTCCCAGCCGCTCAAGTGACTCTCCATCAGCAGCGGATACTCCTCATCCGGAATGTTATCAATTTCTTCTAACGTTCGGATCATCCGGTGGCCAAGACAACCGGCTTTATCGAATGCTTTGACGTGTATCGGGTCATCCGGATCACCATCAAGCTTGAGCAGCGTTTGATTGACACGCTTCATAAAGCGGACGATGTCTTCTTTTTCGTGCGCCTCTTCAAATATCCCAACGCGGATACCGCCAAGCTGGGCACGGCGCTTCATCAAGGCCTTATCACGGAATAGAATAGACTGACCAAACATGCGTGGGCTGTCGAGAAGTACGGAGTTGATGGCACCTGACCACTCAACGGTTTCTTCAAACAGTGGGATGGCGACGTCTACGCCTTCAGCTTTCAACTTTTCGGCAATCTCCATGGAACGATCATTCAAGCGAATAAAATCCCAGGAAATGAACGGTATATTGTTCGCAGCACAGAAATCCTCAGCCCATTCGGGAGCAACGACGATATAGCGACGGTCAAACTTTTGCGCCGCCTTAATCGCGTTAATACTCCATCCAAGTAAGGCAATGTAACCTTTGTTCGGATCTTTGGGTGTCTCGGTACCTTTCACCGAGTCCATTTCCGGGTCACGCCAGGCCGCTACTGCTTCGGGTAATTGCTTTTCTGATGTTATCGACATTTGATGTCCTCCTTGCTGGTTAACCCAAATTGACTGGGCTGAAACTGGAGCGCACCAAGTGAGCCAAGCCGCAGTCAGTGGTGTTCAGAAACGATTGAGTAAGCCAGCATCAGGGTTTTTTTAGCGCACCCGTCGTAACTAAGCTAGTCGATACGGTTACAAATGGCAATTAAACTGTAGAGCTTCTGTTGAATAACTGTAGAAGTTATCTCACCGATAGATGGGGATAATTTTTAAAACGCAGTTGATCAACAGCAACCCTATGCATTGAAAAAATTCAGAAGGTCGAGCCTTTATTACCGCGTCATCGATTAACCACCATCATGTTCTGCAGCGTCTTCAGCTCCCTCCTCGACCATCTCTTCGGCCTCCTGCTCCTCTTCTGCGGAAGCTTCAGGCCTTCCTTGATCTTTGCGACCAACGGTAAGCGTGGTAGAGAGGCCAAAGTGGTCAGAGCCTTGCACCTTCACTATGTCGATATCAATAAGATGAAAACCGTCAGAAACGAAAAGATGGTCAATTGGGTATCGCCACCATGGGTATTCCGCATGGTAGGTGCTGAGCAATCGCCGGCCACGGCGGGGATCTTTGAGATCACTCAAGTCAGCGAAAAGCTTGGTGGTGTCAGACCACGCAACGTCATTAAAGTCACCGGTGACGATCCAGCGGTTGTCTGGGTCTTTTTCCACATGACGAGCAATAAGCATGAGCTCTGCATCGCGTTCTCGGCTGTCCCGTCGTTCGTCCTCGTTGCTGACGGTTCGTTCCTGCAGACCTGGCGGAACCGGATGGGCGCCAACGAAGCGCACTGGCCCGATGTTTGGCACATCAATCGTTGCGAAAATGGAAGGCCGACGCTCAGAGACCAAATATTCAATCTCCTGCTCCAGCAGCGGAATCCGTGACCATAGCACTATCCCAAGGCCCTCATCGCGCACCTCCCCTACCCTATGGGCGTACTCCTCATCAAGTGGCGCTAGCCCATCAGCCCAAGCGCTATTAATTTCGATTAGCAGTAGTAAATCGGGATCCTCGCGCTGAACCATTGCCACTACCTCAGCGTACTGATCATTTTTGTAGTCAACATTTGCCGTTAGCACTTTTAACGTCGTCTGGTTTTCGCCGGGTTGAACCTCAGCGGTGGGCACCTCGGTCGACCAAACGGATGTAAATGGCAGGATGTGCGTTAAGTGCCACCCTCCCACTGCAAGGATGACCACTCCCCACACGGCGTGCTCTTTTGTTGGGCGCTTTAGCCAAGCGTGCACGCCTAGCAGCAGTAGTGGTAAGACCAACGCGCCCGTTAGCTGCAGTCGTGGAAAATCCCACAGCCTGATCCACCACTGACCGCTGGGTATTAATGGCAGCAAGGCCACCACTACCATTAAGAGCACCAACAACCGGATAACCCAGAGAAGGAGTTTTAACAACATGAAACCTCTCAAACGCGACAACGGTAACCGGGAGAATCCCGGTTATACCGGCCTAGATTGCCGCGGATATTGTGACGATTTAAGCATACCCCTCTCTGGATAGCTGCATGCCCTCTGCAAACCGTATCCCGCCATAGTGGCAAAGCGATCATCACATCGATAGAGCCCGGAAAAACGCATACCGAAAATGGGACTGATCACGCCCAGGTGATAAGCTCACCAGCCTGCATAGATTCGACCTTTGAGGTAAGCATAGTGACGAGGAAAACCTTGCTACGTGCCCTGGTTCTGCCAACGCTGACAGCGCTGGTGTTTTTGGGTCTGTGGTGGTTATGGTATTGGCAATACAGCCAAGTCCAAGCCGATTCACATCGTCACGCTGAAAATCGCTTGGCGCTCTACACGAGCAGCCTGCAAGGGGCGCTAGAGCGTTTTACCTACCTGCCCGGGCTACTCGCCCAACACCCTTTAATTCATGCAGCGCTTCGCGAACCCAATGATATATTTCTGACGCAGGCTAACCAGCATCTGGCCTTGGTGGCCGAACGCTCCGGCGCCGAAACGATCTTTCTCATGAATGACCAAGGGGTCACGCTGGCCAGCAGCAACTACGAACTCGAGCAAAGCTTCATCGGCCACGATTATCACTTCCGACCCTATTTTTTCGATGCTATGGAGGATGGTAGCGGTGAATTTTTTGCGGTTGGCAGCACTACTGGACAGCCAGGTTACTTCAACTCTTACGCCGTCACTTTTTCAGACACTGCCACCGCAGGAGTGCTTGCGGTCAAGGTCTCTCTGGAGGCGCTCCAGGAAGATTGGCGCCGAGCAAATGAAAACGTCATATTGTCAGATGCCAACGGCGTAGTTATCCTTTCCAGCCGCGAGCAGTGGCGTTTTGGGCACATCGATCAACTTTCTGACGCCGCCTTAGAGCAGATTAATGCCCAACGCCAATTTCTTGATGAACCGCTCCCCCTATTGGGACGCCGCCTTCCTGACGACACCCTGGTAATGGAGGCTCAAGGAGAAGACGAACGTTTTCTGATCACCTCCTCATCGCTTTCCACGCTTGGCTGGTCGATGCATTACCTGAGCCCAGTGCAGCCGCTTTATACCAGTGCCCGCAACATGCTTTTGGCCGGTCTGATAACACTTTCCGCTTTACTGTTACTCGGCCTGTGGCTACGAGAACGACAAAAACGCCACCGCATGCGCGATGCTCAGGCGCAGATTATCCAGCAAACCAATATACGCCTGGAAGAGCGCGTCCAGGAGCGTACCCGGGCATTGGAAGATGCCCAGACCGAGCTGGTTCAGGCAGGTAAATTGGCCGCCTTGGGCACCATGGCGGCAGGTATCGCCCATGAGCTGAACCAGCCACTGTCCGGCATACGTACCTATGCTGCCAACGGCGAACGGCTGCTGGCGATGGGTCGTCAGGAAATGGCTAGTGATAACTTTCAACGCATTCAGGTATTGAGCAAGCGCCTGGCTCGGCTGATCGAACAACTCAAACTCTTCGCCCGCAAAGGAGGCAGCCTGGAGAGTGTCGATCTTCAAGCCAGCCTAAACTTCGTGCTTGAGCTACTCGAGGAACGCTTTCAGCAACAAAAAGTACGCCTTGAGCGTAACGGCGCCTGGCAGCAGCCACTGCTGGTACGCGGAGATGAAGTCCGCCTTGAGCAGCTACTTACCAATCTGCTTGGGAATGCTTTAGATGCCTTAAACGAAACGCCTGACGGCGTGATTTACCTTCACGCCGAAATAATCCCGACGCAAGTAATTTTGACCATTCATGATAACGGCCCGGGTTTGCCCCCAGAGGTTATCGAGCACATGTTTGACCCTTTCTTCACCACCAAGCCAGTTGGGGAAGGTTTAGGGCTGGGACTGTTTATCAGCTACGGTATTGTTCAGGATCTTGGCGGCAAGCTTAGCGCTGGCAATCAACCTACTGGAGGGGCTTGGTTTCGATTGGCGTTACCGCATGGAGAGGAGACTCCGTCATGACACAACCATCTTCTAACGCCTTCTCTCGCATACTAGCCGCCACGCTATCGGTTTGGTTGGTGGAAGACGAAGCAGATGTACGCGATTCGCTTAGTCAATGGCTGGAAGTATCAGGACTAGCGGTGCGAGCGTTTTCCCGTGCCCGCGAAGCGCTTAAGGCACTTCAAGATGATCAGCAGTGCGGCGTATTGATCAGTGACATCAAGATGCCGGAGATGGATGGCCTGGCCCTGTTTGCCGCCGTGCAAGAACTCGACACGCCGCCGCCTGTGATTCTGATTACGGGCCACGGTGACGTGCCCATGGCGGTGGCCGCAATTCAGCAGGGGGCTTGGGATTTTGTACAAAAGCCCTTCGATCCTGAGCGCTTGGAAGAGTGCGCGCGTCGAGCGTTGGAGCATCGCGCCCTGGCGCTGGAAAATTTGCAGTTGCAGCAGGCACTGCGGCATAACTATTTGAACACTCGGCTGCTCGGCGACTCTGCGCTGATGCAGGAGCTACGACGCCAAGTGGAAAACCTGGCCGCCAGCCGCGCCAACATAGTTATCAATGGCGAAACTGGTAGCGGCAAAGAGGTCGTGGCCCGAGCTCTCCACGATTTCGGTACCGGCAATCAAGGCGCTTTCGTGGCTTTGAACTGCGGTGCAATGAACAGCGAGTTGATCGAGTCGGAGCTTTTCGGGCATGAGAAAGGCGCCTTTACCGGGGCCGGAGAGCAGCGCATCGGGCGTCTGGAAGCCGCTAGCCACGGCACCCTGTTCCTGGATGAAATTGAGTCACTGCCGCTATCTGCACAGGTCAAGCTGTTGCGTGCGCTACAGGAAGGCGAAATCACTCGTCTGGGTAGCAATCAGGTGATTCACCTGCAGCTTCGCGTCGTGGCGGCAAGTAAAGAAAACTTATTAGAGATGGTCGCTGAGGGCAGTTTTCGAGAGGATCTCTATTATCGCTTGGCGATTGCCGAGCTGGCGATTCCACCCTTGCGTGAGCGGCGCGAAGATATTCCCTTACTGTTTCGCCACTTCTGTCACCAAGCCGCCGAGGTTCATGAAAGGCCTCTCCTCGAGCCTACAACGGAGCTACTTGCCGCCCTGGGTAATCACCGTTGGCCGGGAAACTTGCGCGAACTGCGCAATATTGCGACACGCTTTATTTTGGGACTGGATCTGCCCTGGCAAACGTCGAGTGTGCCGCTATACCAAGCCAGTGCCCTTTCGGCGCGCATGGAAGCATTCGAAGCCACGGTTCTGAAAGAGTCGCTAAAGCGCCATGCCGGTAATATTCAAGCGGTACTGGAAGAGCTTGACCTGCCCCGCCGCACGCTCAACCAGAAGATGCAGCGCCATCAGTTGCGCCGTGAAGATTTTCTCGTTCCCTAGACATCATTTAGGAAGGCTTTATTCATCGGCCATTTGTTGCCGATGATGGCGAAAACCATCGGCAACAAATGGCCGATAGCCGCGCCGCCAGCTTCGCCTTTCGTCGAATACGAAAACATGCAAACATTTGATTAATATCTGGTTATTTAAAGTTGGCTAGCTTCTCGCTCTATGGGGAAACGGAGTAGCGATTACTCCCATAATTCCAATAAGCCAGGAGCAACTCCATGCTGAAACGTCAATTTCTCAAAACCACACCTATTCTCAAAACCACATTGTGCCTTGCTACCGCCGCAGCAATCGGGGTCAGCACCTCCGCTGCTATCGCTCAGGAGAGTGATCAAGGCGGCCAGTACATCATGGGCACCGCGACCACCGGCGGGACTTTCTACCCGGTAGGCGTAGCGCTCTCCACCCTGGTACGCGTCAAGCTAGAGCCCACCCATGGCATCTCTGTTTCCGCCATCAGCTCGGCTGGTTCGGCCGAAAACCTGCGCCTGATGGACGACAGCCAAGCCCAATTCGGCATTCTACAAGCGCTTTACGGCGCCTGGGCTTGGTCAGGTGAAGGCCCGGTACCTAAGGCCTACGACAACGTACGCTCAATCTCCATGCTATGGCAGAACGTCGAACACTTCGTGATGCGCGACGAGCTTGTCGAAACCGGTACTATTGACGATCTGGTCCAGCTATATGGGCGCGGCTTCTCCATCGGCGCACGCAATTCCGGCACCGAAGGCTCCGGTCGGCAAATTCTTGCCGGTCTGGAAATTGATCCGGAGCAGATGAATATCGCCTACCTGGGTTACAGCGCCAGCGCTGATTCTATGCAGAACGGCAATATAGACGGCATGAACATACCGGCGGGCGTGCCGGCTTCCGCGGTGACCAGTGCTTACGCCAACATGGGTGGTGACATTACCACGCTGAATGTGACCGCAGAGCAGCTTGAGCGAATCAACGGCCAATATCCGGTGTGGAGCGCTTTCGACATTCCCGCCGACACCTATCCTGGCCAGGAAGCGCCGATCAACACTATTTCTCAGCCCAACATTCTGGTGGTCAACGCCGATGTTCCGGAAGAGCACGTGTATCAGATCACCAAGGCAATGTTTGAGAACCTGCCGTTCCTGAATAACATTCACCCAGCGACGCGCGATATGACACTCGAAAAAGCCCTGGATGGCCTGCCGATGCCCCTGCATCCCGGTGCTGCACGCTATTTCCAGGAGCAGGGCATGGAAATACCCGAGCATCTTCTCGAAGGCTAATGCCTCCCCAGCCTAGTATCCGCCCGGCACAGTTCGGGTGGATGTCCTTTCTATGCCTTACCGTGTTCCATGAGGTACACCATGAGCCATTCGACACCTGATACGGTGCGCGACGAATTCGCAAGCGATGCGGCGGAGCGCCCCGAACACCCTTGGCTTGGCCGGATTCTGAGCCTACTCGCCATCGTCGTTGCCCTGTCGCATATCTATTTCAATACCCTGGGCACAATCTCAGAGGTCTGGGTCAGCGCCCTTCACTTCGGCATGTTCGGTCTGTTGTGCGCCCTTTCCGTGCCTATGTTTAAAGCACGCTCTGCTAACGGCCAACGACTATTACTTGCGGTCGATGTGTGTCTCGGCCTGGCCGCCCTGGGCTGTGCGTTTTATTTGATTGGTTTTGAAGATGCGCTCTACGCCCGCGGGGTGCGCTTTTCCTTGGCTGACTGGGTTGTTTCGATCACCGCTTTAGCGCTGGTACTTGAATTTGCCCGCCGTACTACAGGTTGGTTCATCCCGCTGCTCTGTATCATTGCGTTGACCTACGTTGCCTGGTGGGGGCGTTATATAGGTGGGGTATTCAATTTCCCCGGACTGAATTGGGAAACCGTACTCTTTCGCAGCTTTCTCGGCGGCGATGGCATTCTAGGCTCGATAGCCAATATTTCCTGGTCCTATGTCTTCATGTTTATTCTCTTTGGCGCCTTTCTGGTACGTTCCGGTGCTGGAGAGTTCATCATCGAGTTGGCGCGCTGTGCCGCTGGTCGTTTTGTTGGCGGCCCAGGCTTCGTCGCGGTGTTTGCATCCGGGCTGATGGGGTCAGTCTCGGGTTCCAGTGTGGCAAATACGGTCTCTACCGGTGTGATTACCATTCCGCTGATGCGCAAGGCTGGTTTTCCACCACGCTTCGCTGCCGGTGTTGAGGCGGCGGCTTCTACCGGTGGTCAGCTCATGCCTCCAGTGATGGGTGCGGGTGCCTTTATTATGGCCTCCTATACCCAGGTGTCCTATCTCACCATCATCGGCGTCGCCGCCCTTCCCGCGCTGCTGTACTTTCTCTCGGTGGCCATGTTCGTGCGCATCGAAGCCAAACGGAGCGGTACCCAGCAGGTAGAAACCGAACAGGCACCTAAACTAATTGACGTGCTAAAGGGTGGCTGGCACTACCTGCTACCGTTGGTGATTCTGGTCGCGGCGCTTGTTAATGGTTTCACCCCTACTTACGCTGCAGGTATCGCCATCTTATCCGTGGTGGGTGCTTCCTGGCTGTCACGCACCCCCATGAAACTTCAGGCGATAATCGATGCCTTGGTGCTGGGTACCCGGAACATGATTTCCACCGCGATTCTGCTGCTGACGGTCGGATTAATCGTAAACGTGGTCTCCACGACCGGTATCGGTAATATTTTTTCGTTGATGATCGCCGACTGGGCGGGCGGTAGCCTGTTAATCACCATCGTGTTGATTGCATTGGCCTCCCTGGTACTAGGCATGGGTCTGCCAGTGACGGCCGCTTATATCGTATTGGGCACGCTATCAGCACCAGCGCTTTATGGTTTGATGGCGGAAAGCCATCTGCTGGAGCTGATCATGGCCGGTGACCTGCCTGAGCAGGCACGGGCGATCTTTATGCTTGCCGCTCCGGAAGCACTAGAGGCGTTGAACGCACCGATGGATGCCGCCAGTGCCCAGGAACTCTTGGCGGTCGTCCCGGACAACTTCCGTTCGCAGCTTTACGAGCAAGCGCTTTCATCGCATACGTTGTCGATGCTGCTGGTCGCGGCGCATATGGTGATCTTCTGGCTCTCTCAGGACTCTAACGTGACGCCGCCGGTATGCCTTACCGCCTTCGCCGCGGCGGCTATCGCCAAAACCCCGCCTATGCGCACAGGCTTTACCGCCTGGAAAATTGCCAAGGGCCTCTACATTATTCCGCTACTGTTCGTGTGGTCGCCAATGATCACCGGTACACCGATGGAGATGCTGGTGGTGTTCGCCTTCGCGCTGTTCGGTATCTACGCCATTATTGCGGGACTGGAAGGCCACTTAGAAAGCGCGTTGCCCTGGTGGCTTCGTCTCGCTATGTTCCCCATCGGTGCCTTGATGCTATGGCCCCATGGAACCTTGCTGCTGGACTTCCTGGGCTTGGCACTGTTTGTTGCCACGTTGGTGTGGAGCTCTAAACGCGACCGTCAAATGGTTCCTGCTACAACCTAACGCATAGCAGACAATGCAAGAACAGAATGGCCGCCACCTACTCAAAGGGGCGGCCTTTTTGTACAACTGAACTGAGTCGAGTACATCTTGGTTGGTACTTAGCGACCTATCTCAGTTATTCTACACGCAGTGTTTGCGTTCCATGACTGAAGGATAGCCATATCTATGTTGGGATTCCTGCAGGGATTTTCCTATGGCCTGTTTATGACCTGCCTGCCCTGGCTACTGGTCGGCCTCTTCAATCCTGGCCTGGCGCTTCCAGTGTCGACTACCAGTCGTCTCCAGGTAATCGCCCGCTATTGCCTAGTGGTTCCCTTCATCAGCATGCTGCTATGGCTGACCTCCCTATGGGGTGGTTTCAGCCCCAGCCTGTTTGGCTGGTTGACAGGCATCGTCGCCATTCCTGTAGCACTTCCTATCGAGCGAACGCTACGCGGCTGGCTGGCCCGCCGCCGCGTGCGTCGCCATGAGGCTCAACGAGAGGCCGCAGCACAGCAGCGCCGTGCTCAAGAGGAGCGCAACGCCTATGAAACGGGTGTGTCGGTGCTCGACCCCGCAAGGCCACCCGTGGGGGCCGACGATCTAGTCTTGGCCATGTGCCGGGCCAAGCAGAACTTGCTCGATGTGCACCGTCCCGACTTGGCAATCCTGACAGACCGCCTATACAGCCGCTACCGCCATGTGATGGACGTACTAGGCGACCGATTCCATACTGGCGAGCTGGCTTTCGAGCGCTCGCAAGGCTTGGTCACTCAAGTCTGTTTCGGCGCGGTGGATACGTTGACGGCCATGGCCTCCCAAGCACGTGGTGTGGTTAGCGTGGACGGTAATTACGTACGAGGTCGACTGGAGCGGGAAGGCAAACGATTAAGCGATGAAGAGCGTGCTGCCCTGGTGCGTCGCCTCGATTTGCTAGTGGAAACCGAGCACCGGCTGAATAAGCTCTCTGCCCGCATCGAATCCGCCTTGACCGTGCTCGACGATACCGCTGTTTCCATGGCGCGCATCGAGACGGCTCGCCCCCAGGCGTCGGTCACCACCGAAAAAGCGCTGGAAGATCTGCGCCGCTTCGTCGACGGGGCCGATCGTTATGCCCGCAAGGATTAAGCTAGCCGGTAGTGCTAACGTGCAGTTTTCACTCTGTTGTATTTAAACCGTTTTATTTCATCGCATTTTTAATAGCTTTAATAGCCCAGGAGATCTCTATGGCTCAGCAATCCGATGACAAACGTCGCCTCTCCCTGCCGCCGGTGGACGAGATCGCTGACCAGTTGGGAGCTAGTCGATTGGGTGCAAGTCAGGCTGAATCGGTAACCCCCGATGAGCGTGATATCGACCCTGAGCTTGAGGCGATGGCCGACCGCTTTGTCGAGGATATCCTCGCCGAAGGTGATGAGGAGTCAGTAGTTCGCCAGCGCCGTGCCGTGGATGAGATGGGCCTTGAACTGCAGCAGCAGGCTGCCCATCGCAGCGCCATGCTGCAAACACCGCTGCGTAAGTTGGCCCACCAAGGCGACGAAGGTGGGCCGGTTGCCAAGGCACTGACCGATCTGCGTGGGCGCATGGAAGGGCTCGACCCTGCACGCCATCGCCTGGCGCCGACTACATTGGATCGCGTTCTGGCGGTCATTCCCGGCTTGGATAGCCGCTTGCAGCGCTACTTTCGTAAGTTCGAGAATACCCAGCAGGCCTTGGATGCGATCATCGAGGATCTGGAAAGCGGACGAGACATGCTGCATCGTGACAACCTCACCCTGAACGATGACCAGCAGGCGTTAACTAAAATCCTTGGCGAGCTGAACCGCCAAATTGCGTTGGGCCGCATGATCGACCACCGCCTGCAAGATGAAATAGCCGCTCGCGATGGCGATGATCCGCGACGTCAATTTCTTGAGGAAGAACTGCTCTTCCCCCTGCGTCAGCGTATTGTGGATCTACAGCAGCAACTGGCAGTAAGTCAGCAAGGCGTACTGGCGCTAGAGGTGATTATCCGCAACAACCGGGAATTAATGCGCGGCGTGGACAGAGCCATTAACGTCACCGTGTCGGCGCTCACCGTTGCGGTCACGGTGGCCATGGCAATGGCTAATCAGCGCCTGGTGCTGGATCGTATCGAAGCCCTCAATACGACCACATCGCAGATGATTGGCGGCACTGCCAAGGCTCTGCGACAGCAAGGCGTGGACATCCAGAAGCGTGCCTCCTCCGCAATGCTCGACATGCAAGTGCTTGAGGAGGCTTTCAGCGAGGTGATGGGCGCCATCGACGATCTATCAAGCTATCGGCAAGAAGCCCTACCCCGCCTGGATGAGCAAATCGACCGCCTGGCGACCCTGGCAAAGCAGGGAAATGCGTCCATCGAGCGTCTTCAAGAAGGCAGCGAATCGCAACCACAAGAGGGCCGCGACCCCAGCTAACTGTTCAGGCTTTTTTAAGTGAAACGCATGATTTGAACAAGGTTAGTTGAATAAGCTATTTGAAACGAGAAGAGGCATCCCGGAAGGCTTTACGCATCAACTCCCACGAGTCTTCCATACCTTGGCGGACAGTCTCCCAGGCCGCTTCGCTGGCATGCTGAAGCTCATCGAGCCTTTGCTGAGTCTCCGCCTGGCGCTTCTTGAGTCGCTCGATGTCCTCTTGGTACTTGACCCTCGCTTCGTCGCTCGCCTGACGAGCTTTGGCGGTGAGCTTATCGATATCAGCATTCCACTCGTCGAGCCTGGCTTTCATTTCTTCAACGAATTCGTCACGCTGTCTCATTGTGATATCTCCCCTTCAGTAACGGGCTCCAGTTCGAAGTGGATATCCCCCTGTTTCCAATCCGAGTCATATGTCAGCCCTCTTAGCAGTTGGTATACCCTCGCTATGAATCACTCAGGCGAAACAGGGCTCTAGGACTCGCATCAAGAATGTGCTGGCGATCATCAGCATCTCTAACCCAGTCATTGAGCCATCCGTAAGTATCGTGGTAAGTGTGTTTATTCTCATGGCGCGTCCATGGCCAGTCACTGCCCCACACTAACCGATCACGTCCAAGATGATGCAACAATGCCTGGACATGCGGTCTGAGGTCAAACACAGGCGAACGATAGGGGGCTGAGAGCTTCACCCAGGTTCGTTCTGCCTGTCCTGACTCAAGCAGAAGACGACAGCCTGGGTCTTGCATAGGAACGTCGTCGACTGGCAGCCCAATATGATCAATGACTAACTTCACGCCATGCTCATGTAATGCTGGAAAAATTTCAGGTAACCGGTTCCCTTCCAGATGCAGCTCAAGATGCCAGTCCATAGCTTTAAGATTATCTAGAAAGTCTATCCATTGAGGATCCTTGAGGTTTGGCAATGCGCTGCGCCCCTCAATGAGATTCCATCGCACCCCTACAATACCTGCAGCATCAAGGACGGCTATCTCCTCTAGCGTCGTCTCCTTGGCTAGCTGAACGACCCCGCGATACGCATGATTAAGCCTGGAGAGAATTTCGAGCAGCTGCCGGTTGTCGTTTCCCAAAAAGCTCGGCTGCACCAGTACCCCGCCTCTTAATTTGCAGCTTTCTAGGTTTTCTTGCCAATTCAAAAGTGGTGCAGGACGGGATGGACTGTAGTTAGACCCATTGGCTTCCTTAACAGCCCTGTAGACATGAGCATGACAATCAAAACCTAATTTCACTTTTGGCACCTCATTACGTTCTGACTGGGGATTTCGTATCCCTAAGTTGTTATACATAAGTCTAGTTCTCTAGAGAACTGGTTGACTGGAAGTATACACGGGTCTTCAATGACCTCAAGAAATCAAGATAACCACTGGGTGACCCTATGCGAGCCAGATTCACTGCTAATACGGATGGAAGACTCCCCCTGTATGCCAAACTCCGCGATCAATTAGGGTCAAGGATAGCCAATGGTGAGTGGAAACCAGGCGACATGCTTCCCTCGGAGAACCGTTTAGCCGAAGAGTATGGTGTTGCTTTAGCAACCATGCGGATGGCTATGAAGCAGCTAGTTGATGAGGGGCTATTGGATCGCCGGCGAGGTACCGGCACTTTCGTTAAGCAACCTGCCTTTCGGGCCGACCTGTTTCGTTTTTTCCATGTACATGATGTGGAAGATCCCGATGTACCCGTTATTCCGGAAAGTCGAATTCTCAGTCATCAGGAAGTCGCCCTTCCCGCCGACGTAAAGCAGGCCTTTGGCGAAGAATCAGTCAGCCACTGTATAAAGTTGGAACGTGTTCGCCTTTGGTCAGGCGACCCGTTGCTGTTTGAAGAAATTTATCTACGTCTGCCCGATTTCAACGGGCTCATGTCGCTGAATCCAAAAGCGATGGGCCCTTTGTTGTATCCCGTATTTCTGGAGGAATTCGGGATTTTGATCTCGTCGGCAACCGACGAGCTGTCGTTCGGCACCGCCACCAAGGCCAGTGCAAAGCATCTAGAACTAGCTACTGGGGCACCGGTCGCCGCCATCCAGCGCATTGCCCGCAATCCTGCAGGCAGGGTCATCGAGTTTCGACGAGTACACGGAAGGCCTGAGCGGTTCCGCTACCGTGTCACGCTCGGTGATCAACCTGCTTGAGATCGCATTAAATGCACACCTCATCACCCTGCATTTCAAAAAAAGGTAACTAACAATGAAAACATTACAGCTTACGTCTTTAGTTGCGCTATCAGCGTTTACCGCTATGCCTGTCATGGCTGACGACTATCCGAATCGTCCCATCGAAATAATCGTACCGGCACCAGCCGGCGGCGGCACTGACAACGTTGCGCGCATGCTCAATCAGTACCTGCAGGAAGAACTAGGAGAGTCACTTGCTGTGCTTAATGTCGCTGGTGGAGGTGGTGCTATTGGGGTCAACCAGATTGCCCGTGCCAAGCCCGATGGCTACACACTGCTTTCTACCTGGAATAGTCCTATCACTACCGTACCGCACATGCAGCGTGTTCAGTACTCTTACGAGACATTGACCCCGATCACCAGCACTTCGCAGAGTGCCTACACCATGTGTGTAGCCCCCGACTTTCCAGCTGAAACAGGTGAGGAATTCCTTGCCGAGCTACAGAATAACCCTGGTCAGTACACCTACGGCAATGACGGGGTCGGTGGAACCATGCGCTTGGCAGCCGAGCGTATCTTTGAAGCCTATGACATTGAGGCCCGCCCTATTCCTTTTGGCGGCGCTGGTGAGACCCTCCAAAACTTCCTGGGTGGACACGTGGATATCTACGGTGGCTCCATCACACCCGCACTTCCCTATGTAGAGGATGGCAAGGCGAAGTGCCTACTCGTGACCTCAGCCGACGATAACGAAGCACTACCCCAGGCATCAGGCCTAGCAGCACTCGGACATCCCGAGCTGGAAACAGTGCTATGGCGCATGATGCTGGCACCAGAGGGTATGGATGAGCAGCGCGTTAACGTCATCGCCGATGCCGTAGCTAGCGCCGTCGAGCATCCTGAGTTCCAAGCGTTCCTGACATCTCAAGGCGAGACGCTGAATCTCGTACGTGGTGAAGAGCTCCGTGAGCGTCTGCATCAGGAAACCGTAGCGATTGGAGAGACACTCGAAAAGCTTGGGCTTAAGAAAAACTAATTCATGACTGAATGGACGGTAACTTGCTCATGAACTTCAGAGATATTATCTCTGGCATCGCCTTCCTCATCTTTGGCTGCACGGTGGTCTGGGTGGGGAGTGGCTTTGATGCCGGCGCCGCTTACGTGCCCATGGGAGTTGGCATTCTGATGTGTCTTTTCTCACTTCCTCTGATCGTTAAGGGCGTGGTGCAAACGCAGCAAAATGACGGTTTGAGCAGCGCCGCCGCCTTAATCGATCATCCGGGAAGGTTTATGGCGACAGTCGCCTGTTGCCTGATCTATTACCTAGCTATGCCAACCGTGGGGTTCTACTCCACTAGCACCCTTTTCATCATTCTGCTGGCTCTGGTACTAGGTGAAAGGCGCCCCATCGTGGTTTTAGGTATTACGGTGGGCTTCATCATCCTCTTATACGGGCTTTTTGCGATGGTGCTAAAACGACCCTTGCCCGTCGAATTTTTCCTGGTTTCCTAAATAGGGTTACACGATATGTTTGATTCCCTGTTCAACGCACTACCTGTGGCCTTGCAACTTGGCTCCGTAGTCAGCCTCTTCGTCGGCACCTTGGTGGGTATCTTGATCGGAGCCCTACCCGGGCTCAACCCGGTCATGGCAATCGCTCTCATGCTCCCGCTGACGTATGGGTTTGATCCAGTAATTGCTCTAGGGTTGGTAGCAGGTATCTACAACGGCTCAATGTACGGTGGAGCTATTCCCGCCATCTTACTAAAAATCCCAGGAACGCCAGCTGCAATCGCGACAACATTCGACGGTTACCCTATGACACGTAACGGCCAGGGCGGGCTGGCTCTCAAGACCGCGTGCTGGTCGTCCGCCATCGGCGGAATTATTAGCGCCATAGCGTTGATGACGCTAGCCCCCCTTTTGGCACAGGTCACGCTTGCCTTTGGGCCGACTGAGTATTTCTGGGTGGCCGTTTTCGGACTTGTAAGCATCGCCGTATTGGTGGGCAGTGATATCAGCAAAGGCATGCTCAGCGCCCTGTTGGGCGTTATCATCGGCCTTGTAGGCGTTGACACAATCAGTGGAGCGGAACGCTATACGTTCGATTCGCTTTATTTAAGTGGGGGGGTCGACCTGATCATTGTACTCATCGGCCTCTACGCGATACCGCCAGTACTGGAGATGGCGGAGAAAAGCAACGCGACTTACTATGATGCAGGAAGCTTCAAGGTTGATGCTAGCGGCAACGCATTCGGTCTGATACGTCAGCACTGGCGCACTTGGACTCGCTCGTCGCTGATCGGCGTTAGTGTAGGTATCTTGCCAGGTGCCGGTGGCAATTTGGCAGCATTGCTGAGTTATAACGAAGCAAAGCGCAAGTCCACGAACCCCGAATCTTTCGGCACGGGCAATCCTGTGGGGGTTGCAGCAGCTGAATCAGGTAACAGTGCCGACAATGCTTCTGCAATGATTCCATCCCTAACGTTAGGGATTCCTGGCAATTTGGTTGCTGCCTTAGTGCTCGGCGCGCTGATGATTCATGGACTTCAGCCCGGCCCACAACTGTTTACGAAGTCGCCTGATGTGGTCTTCGGTTTCATGTGGCAAATGCTGTTTACTGCGATGCTACTCCTGTTACTAGGAGGCATGGTGGCCACCCGCCTATTCGCTCAGGTCTTGCGCATGCCCACCGCACTCTTGGTACCAACGACGTTGGTGCTCATGGCCGTGGGTGTTTATACCGTCAAAGGGAACATGACAGACCTCTATGTAATGCTAGCCTTTGGGTTGCTCGGTTATTTACTCCATCGACTAGCCTTCCCGCTTGCACCAGTAGTGCTGGGAGTACTGTTAGGTCCAATGGCGGAACAAAACTTACGTTTGGCAATGCTGATTTCCCAGGATAACTGGGGATCTCTATTTACTCGCCCTATTTCGCAGGGAATCATCGCACTACTGTTGATGGTGTTATCCACCCAGGCCTGGAAAATACTAAAAAAAGGGCGTCAGAATTAACAACGCTATGAAAGTAATCCCACAGATTTATTGACGAAGGTTGTGCATGGCAGTCAGGCAGCGGCACTGGCCGAAACAGCGCCAACAAACCTTGATGGACAGAGTGCCGCCACTCCCTAAGCTGCTGAATCGATAATGTCGAAGTAGTCATCCAGCAGCTCCGGCAAAAGACTATCGAGCCCACTGGCTTGATTACGGGCGCGCGCTAGCTCCCGCATCAGAGTATCTAGGTGACGCGTCTCTAAATCAGGGTGCTTACGCTTCATCGTTAGCGGCAGCGTGTCGAGAATGGCGGCGATCTCTGCCGCGATTTTGAATAAGGTGAAGATGGCAAACTCGCTGGGCACCACCTTACGAGCGGCCAGTTCGTTCTTCTGCTGCAGGCCAATACGGCTCTGGTGATTTCTGTCTATAGCTCGACGTCTAAACAACAACCTCGCCTTAGAAAATTCTCATAAATAGCGCGAAACGAGGCTCTGCGTTCCCATACAGTAGAGGCACCCGCTCAGGAGGAACCAGTGGTTTTTCAATGAGAAGTGGTGAACTGTGGGTAATCCGTTTTATCGGACCGGGCAATCACACGGATTCAAGTCCAGCGGTGATGTCGACCATGAATTTGCGGTCGAACTTTAGAAGAATTCATGGACTGCCCCGGGGGCTCAGAATTCTTCCGATAAAAAAGCGCCGTTTCTGATACGGTTGATCACCTAATACAATGCAAAGGTATTAAAATATGGCTCTTATCTATCACGTCACGAAATCTGTAATAATTACCGAGCCTGCTGGGACTCCCCCAGAATGGTGGGTTGTAGATCTACGTAATGATGAAGACCGCGATGGAAAGATTGTGCAAGGGCGTTTCAAATCAGAAGCAGAGGCTATTGCAGAAGCCGATAGACTTAACGGCTTAAATTAATTTTTGGAGCTTATTCGTCAGCTCCGCTATCCAAAATCGCCACCACCGCCGCTCGGTCAGCATTGAACCGGCGGCGTAGCCCCTCATATTCAGCGAGCAATAAAAGTAGCCCTTTATTGCTCTGCAGGAGTCGAGTAGGCGCTGGCAGCTCATTCGTTAGATACTCCGGCACCTCTAGGCTGCTGCACTGCATTGGCAGCGCCTGATCGCTGAAGCTCGCGCACCCAGTCAACAACCCCATCAGGCAGATCGCTATCAAGCCAGTCACCTGCTTTCGCATCTTGTTCTCCCAATGGTTCGAGGGCCCCGGTGCTGGCGCCTATATCGTCATCAATGGTTTCTAACGTACGCTCACGCGCAGCCAGTGCGTTGCTCAGTGTCTCGATGCGCTGGCGCTGAAACTGCTGGTGCTCGATCAATATCTCGGCACGTTCACGCTGGTGCTCAGCCTCTGCCTGGTATGCATCACGCTCGCCGGTGACGTGCTGCCAGTAGAAATAAACAGCAGCAATACTTATTCCGCCAATACCCACGCCGATCAGCTTGCGCTTGAGCTGCCCGATCATTTGCGCCACCGCCCAATGAAAACCTCATAGAGGTCGTCTGCTTTACTGCGAATCCAATCGGTACCCAGGAACGCCAGGAACACGCACGGCGGGAAGGCAATAATAGTTGGCCAGCCTTGAGACTCAGCTATCCATAGGAATACGGGGAACAGCGGTGTTGCCAAAAGCGTGCACATCACCGCGCCTAGCAGCGACTTCTTTAAGCTGCCGCCCTCGTGAACACCACGAATAAAGCCCATGGTGAACGTCAGGATGGCCACCAAAGTGATGGGCAAGAAATCCAGCAGCCCTTGCCAGAAGTTGGGGTCTCTGCCATTCATAGGGCGTTTCTCTTTTCGTCTTGGATTCATGGCGCACCTCTCGGGCGGGCCTCGTCAGTTAGTCGATGGAAATGCCGCCAGCCGCTTTATAAACACTCAGCAACTCATCAGTAGCCAGCTCCCGCTGGCCATAGCCAGCACCTGGCAGGCTTGCCCAGATTTTGCGGCAAGCATGGATGGCATCACGGATACGGCCGTCATGGATCAGGGAAAGTGCTTTGCACTGGCGGATAAGGTGAATGGCACCTAGATCTTGGCTAGCAGGCGTAAAATCGGGAAGATGGAACCGCTCGACCAGGTCATCCCATGTACGTATCAGGAACTGGTAGCGCCCTGCTGCGCTAGAGTGGATCTCATAAGCAGGCAGCCAAACAAGCTGTCGCGGGTGATCGTCGTAGCTATTGAATGTCTTGCCGCCAACAATCACATTGAAACCGTCCTGATCGCCAAAGGGTGGCGTACCCTCTGCGTAAGCAAGCATATCTAGGAAAGCTGCAACGTCACTATTGCGAGTATCGACCGGCGCAGTAGGCTCGAAGTGCAGCAGCTCAGCCTCCTCAAGCCAATGAGTAGGTGAATGAGCAGACATGATCAAACCTCGAAACTAGATATTCAGAAATGCAAAAGCCCCGCCGGGTAACCGACAGGGCTTCAAAAAGTGATGGCTAATCGCGCAGCTTGCGCAGCCTAGATAAAATACTGCCTCAATCACGACACTTAGGAAAATAGTTTTTTACACAGTTTTTTCGATGAAAGCAGTGGCGAATTTGAGCTTTCCAATGAGCCGAATGGGGCCTATATTAAGTGAATTAAGAGCCTGTTACCGACCCAAAACGAACGTGCCGGGAATACAGCAGGTGCGGGAATTGAACTAATAGAAAATAATAGCCCGAAGGATCGTTGGCTTGGGAGAATCAGGCAGGCTGCATTTGCTGGAAAAGTGCTAAGACGTTTATCCAATCATAGAATTGGCAGTCTATTATATGTTAGTTGTCTAGAAAATCATTTTTATCTACATGTGAAAGTATTTTTTTGCATTTTATATGAGAAAGCTATGAATTCAATTTTGAAGATCTATTTAAAAAAAACACAAGAAGAGAATGCTAAAAATTCTGTCGGCAGCATTTGTGATAGATGTTATGTGAGTGCATATTATTTTAAAGAAATAAACACTGACTTGTATATTGAAAAAACTTGCCTAATATGCTCAGAAAACATGTGAGAGGAATCATTCTGGAGGATATTGTTCCTACATTATCTGAACGTATTCCAAACCACTATGATTGCATTGAAAACGATCTCTCGAATTCAATATCACTTAGCGAAATATTAAAGCGCTTTACATACAATAACGATAGAGTCATAGAGAAGCTTATCTTCTTGTTATGCAAAACAGCCCCTGATTTTTTTCAAGAGAAAGGAAGATATAAAGAAACCCTTGATGATGTACTCATTAAAACCTACAAAGAAGAAGCTATAGATGAGTGGCATAAATTATCGAAGGAGGTAAAGCATACTCGCCGCTTCACCAATACCAAAGCGACTAGATTTTATGAAAGCCTAATTGACGCTTGTAATTTTCATGTAGAAAAAAATAGTGCTGATTTTAACGCAGCATTAACAAAAATAGATAAAGGAACGAGTTTATTTAGAGGACGAATTGTAAAAGGTGAAACTCATAAAAACACTATAAAATCAAATTTAAAAAAAGAGTTAGGCGCCCCTCCAGAGAGTTTGGCAACGAGTAACCGCATGAGCCCTTCGGGGATATCTTTTATGTATACATCCGGAGATCATGAAACTGCAATCGCAGAACTTCGTCCCTATGTCAGTGATATCATTGCAATTGGAGAATTTATATCGACTAAAGATCTCAATTTTTTTGACTTCACACTTTTAGACAACGTGCGGCAAAAAAAGCCAATATTTTGGAAAACCCTAAAAAAAGCAAGTCCTTTAAAGATAGATACTTGTTAAATGAACTGCATGGACTTGTTTCGAAAGCAGTCAGGCCTTCGGATACTACTTATATAAATCTTCAAATTTTTTCTGAAACCATTCGCAATTATAATGATGGCATGTTCGATGGAATTATATTCAAATCATCACAGAGGGCAGGAGGTTTAAATTATGTTCTGTTTGGTGATTATTCTGAAGCTGAAAACGCCAAAGAATATCATGTGTCAATAGATAGTGATTGCAAAGTCAAATTTTATAAAGTAAAAGAAGTCAAAACTGCAATAGAGAAAATTGAATAGGAAGCAACCATGGAACATAATCTCATCAACTACTAACAAGGCGTTGCACACGGATAAATTGTTCGCTGCTGGCGCAATTTGCCGGTGAACGCAGAGTTAAATGCCAAAAAATAGGAGAATGACATGCCGTTGACTATCGAATCTGCACTTGAAGATGTGGCCATTGAACGTACCGAGAAAACCGAAGCAGGTTATTCGTTCTGGCTAAAGGAAATCCCGGTGGAAGTTCGGGTAGCACTTTCAGTAAATCCGGCTAGTGGCGGGTTTAATTTTCACCTCAGCCACTACATCAACACCCCATCGCAAATAGGAGTATATCGTCCTAGCCGACTAGGGGGGGATTATGAAGCATATGCCCTTCGCCAAGCGGTTACCGCTATTACGCACTACTATAACGTGGCAGTTGAAGCAGGTCACGAGCCAAGTCAGAAATGGCTAGTCTCAAATGAGCTTGGCATCTAACAAGGGCAGCAGTCTGCGGCCGATGACCACCGGACGCCCTTTACATGGCTCCTTTGTCGCCACTCTAAGGCCGCCGCTGTGCTATAGTGATATATTTCAGGGGATTGAGTATGAGTTATACGGTACGAACGCTTAGTGTCGATGAAGTTCGGGAAGTGCTTGAAGATGAAGGCTACGATAGTATTCTAGAGCATATCGAAGAGCGGGAGGGAAAGTATCACCTCAAACAGAGTGCCTCTGAGATATCGAAATTACCCTCCTACCACTATGCCTTAGGAATCACTTTATTGGCACTGGGCAACAATGAGGCGGCTGAAGAAGCCTGCGGATCTCTATGGCGGTATCTAGGCCCAGCTGGACAAACCGATGTCTCATACATTTTCGGTCGCCTTCTTTCGAAGATGTATGGTAAATAAAATCAATCATAACAAGGTATTAAGTTTGTTCCGAGACGATGGCCCTCCCCCGGGCGCCCTTGTCAGGGCACCTCTTATGGCTAACGTTAAATTTGAGAGAATTTAAGCTCCGAGTTGAATATGAAAACAAGAAAGATATTCATTGACACCCAAGCCTTTATGCAGCAAGGATTCAAGTTTGAGGGAAGCGTACTCAATAGAATAAAAAAGCTAGGTCGCTCAAATCTTATCGAAATATATCTATCAGAAGTAGTTAAAAGGGAAGTCAGTAGCAAGATATCAGAAAAAATAAAAGAAGCTAAGAAAAAAAGTAGTGACTTTATTAAAGAGCTTTCGATACTGGAAAGCGAAACTCCAAAAGAGGTAATCGACTTTATTAATTTAGTTGAAAAACATGACTTACAAGAACTTGCTCTGTCTAAATGGAATAAATTCATTGAAGATTCCAAAGCCATCATTCTTGATCCAAATGATATTTGCAATATTGAACTTCTTTCGCTGTATTTTGATGGAAAATACCCTTTTAGTGATGGAAAGAAAAAAAATGAATTTCCAGATGCTATATCGACTCTAAGCCTCAAGGCGAAAATGTCTCAACCGGATGATCTCGTATACGTAATTAGTAATGATGGAGACTTAAAAGGGTTTTGTGAAAAAGAAGCCAATTTTATCAATTTAAGCCAACTCTCTGAATTTCTAGATCTATACAATAGAGCTGAAGAGAGGCTAACAAATATTGTTCATGAGTATGTTGATAACGAAATTGACTGGATCTCTGAAAATATAAAGGAAGCGTTTTTAAATAGTGGCTTTACATTCTCTGCAAATTATGAGGCAGAAGTTGACAATGTCATTGTTACTGGTATCACTACTCATGAAATCGACGTGATTGAAATTGAAGAAGGTCGAGTTATCATTGGGGTTAGGTGTGAAATCACTTGCACAGCAGATATTAGTGGGCCAGATTACGACACAGCAATGTGGGATAGCGAAGATAAAGAATATATTTTCTTAGAGTATTTTAATGCTAACATGTCGTTTGATGATGTGTATGATATTTCTATTGAGTTGTTTTTTGATGAAGAACAAGGAGAGTTTACAGATATAAGCAGCGTTGAATTTGATGTTGGCTCTGATATCGATCTTTATATTGATGATGGATTTCCATATAAATAAAATTAACAAGCGAATGTAGTCAGACTTATTTCCGCTGCGTTCCAAACCAGCCGCATATGCAGGCTTTAGCCCATCATTGGAATGAGTGAGTATGGACAAAAGTAAAAAAAGCCAAAGCTTGTCGAATGATCTTGCGTTAACGGTAGCGAGATCTGGTGGAGTTGAACTTCCAGCGGAAATTCTAGAGTTCACAATTGATCAAGTTGTAGATGAAGGCATTCTCAAAGATATTCCTATAGTTGGTTGGCTAGCTAAAGGTTTTTCTGTAACTCGTTCAATTTCAGACAGAATTTTTCACCATAAAGTTCTTAGGTTTCTAATAGAGCTTGAAGAAGTCAGTAAAAGTGAGCGCAAAGCGTTCCTCGCTAAAGTTGAGAGTGATACGGGCTATAGGCGTAAAGTCGGAGAGCACTTGCTTGTAATTCTTAATAAGATTGATGCATTTGAAAAAACTTCACTGCTGGCCAAATGTTTTGACCATTACTTAACGCGTGATATTGATTTCCAATACTTTGTAGACCTGTCCTATATTATTGAAAGAACGCCCCTTTCAGATCTAAATGCATTGTGTGTGCCACCGAATAAAAGGGTTATATTTAGCAGCGTGGGCATCGCTGTAGCATGCGGGATACTCGAATTTGGCATCGATTCCCCGAATGCTGGAGAAGACCAGCCAGAGTTAGGTACAAAAATGTCAAAATATGGGAAAGACCTTAGAGATATTTTCCTTGGACAGCTCCGGGAACGACTCGCCAAAGAAAAAGCACAAAGAAAGGTACTTTTTGGGGATGAAAATGAGTGTTTCAGCGACTTTGGCTAACAAATAGCTGTTATCGGTAGCACCTTCAATGGCGCTCCGGTGCGCCGCAAAACAAAGCGTTTCGTATCACCAATAATCCAAGATGGTCATGAAAAACTATATCGTACAAACAGAACACGCTACTCGCGCGTTGGTTGATCTCATCGCTGCTGATCATAAAGCTTTGTCGGATGCAAACGACGCGCTTCGGGGCGCGATGTCGCTATATGATGTCCAGTATCAGGTTTTTAGTGCCAACGAGTTTCATACCGCTGCTAATCATTACCATGCTCAGATGGCTCGAGCGCATCAAGCCAAGGCGGATGTCGATGCAGGGGTGAAATCCATATCGGCTTCAATTGACGCTAAGTCCGCTTCTATCGCAGCGCTATCTGGTGCTTTGCTTCAGGTTGCCAAGCAGGGGTTATCTGTCGTTTACGGTAAGCCTCCAAATACTCCCAAGGGGGCAGAGATATCTGGGTTGCTGGTGAAAGACATAATTTGGGAGGGGAGAAATCAAAGTATCCACTACGAGAACCCAAAGGAAATTTCTGATGCAGTTGTAGAGCTATTTGGAAGAATAGATGGTGCTCGCAACGATGGAGTGTCTTGGGATCCAAGAAGTCGGTACAACTTCGCGTTCGACATTATCAACTTTCTGGGCTGGCTCGATTGGAAGCAGTTCAAGGATCATATGCTGTCCATCCAGCGGCGGTAGCTAAATGGCATCATCAATCTTTCGAGCTAGTGGCCGAAAGCAGAACCTAATACCCACTTCGCTATGGAATTGAGATATTAATTGCGTTGGCCATTCTTCTTGGTCAACGCAATCCAACCTATGCCTGCTTGACCTCACCCACCGCCAACACCTGCCACAACCGCTTACGTGCCCGCTTTCCCGCCACCTGCAACGCCTCCACACTCTCAAAAGGCTTAACACCCTCATTCAATCCCAGCGCCCTGAGTAGCACATCCTGCCGCTCCACCATCTGTCTGGCAGTCACCATCCAAATACTATGACCCATCTTCTCCGGACGGATTCGGGCGGCCTGCATCAGCATCGCCGCTGCCTGGCGTTTGGGCAGTTGATCTAGCAGCACGCCGCAGGCTTTATGCCACTCGCTTTGAGGGTGGTAGCGAAGTGCGGCCAGCATGGCCTGGTCACTACGACCACCGCCTCCAGGTACCTCACCTGCTAGAGCCGTCACACTGAACGGCTGGTAACCAGGGTTGTCGTGACGGCAATCAAGCTGCAGCTCCAGCATGGTGTCAATGATGCGGGACACGGCAGCATCACGCGCTCGTTCATCACTCTTCGCCGCCTCCACGACACGCCAGGGGTTTGCTACCCGCTTCCAATCATCAAACTGCATGCTGCTCCCCTTCTGCTGTGTCATTACCCCTTCCTCCACTCGGTACCACTCTCCAGCGCCAGCCGCTCACCCGCTATTTGCGTTCGGGGCCAACTGGCGTATTCCCTGAGCACTTCCTTGGTCTCCTCAAGCCCTAGCGCCAGCACCGCGCAATAACCTTCGTACTCGCTGTCTTCCAGCCACTTGAATTGGCTATCGGCTAACGGCGCATCCTTGGGCGGGGTGGCCTTGAACTCCAGGTATAAGCCAAACCAACCGCCGCGGGCCTGACGAACGGGGAGATCGGACACGCCCGCCTTTACGCCCTGGCGTTTTAAGTCGCTCGCGGTTTTCTTATTGCGGTGACCGCCGTTGGGCACATGGAAGGTGGCATCGAATAATTCGCCTACCGGGTGGCCGCGCATCTTCTCGCCATACAGCCAACGGATCAGAACCGCTTGCTCCTGCCCTTCCCAATCAACAGGCTTTGCCCGGGGCGCGCCGCTTTTGGTCAGTGCTCGAGGGCGGCGGGGTTTCTGGATTCGTAACGTCACGCCATCCCCCCAGCGATCTGGTCGAGCATTCGTTGCTGGCGCTCCCAACGTTGGTAATCGGCCACGATCCGCTCCAGCATGGCCCTCGCCGTGTCGTTATGATCCAACTCGGCGCGGCTTTGGATGCCACACGAATGACGGATGAAATCGGCGCAATCCTCCGGGCTGTGGGTACCATCGGGCAGCTGCCGATATTCAAGCGCCTTTGCCTGGCGGCGACGGCAATCAAGGTACAAACCGAATCGCACGTTTTGGCACAATAACGCGGCACGGCGCGCTTGCTGCCCACCTTTCTCGGTCATAGAGCACCTCCGGCCACAAACATTAGGCGGTTTTTTAAAACCAGTCCTAAACTAGAAATGATCACTCCCTCCTTAACATTCTGTAACGGAGAGACACGATGAAATTTCAAAAAAGATGCCCAGCAGGAGAATGGGATCCACCGGGCCAAATCCCATGTGTTCCACCGATCAGGATTCCCAGACCAGAACCTCGTTTTCCTGATGATCCAGACTTTCCTGAAGACGAAGTCTGCATACGCTCCTAGTAGGGATTTAATGACATGAAAGATGTAAGCCTTCCCAGTATTCCTGAAAGGCACGACCCAATGTCGTTCGAGGAGGCTATTGATGGCACCTGTTACATGGTTAGGTACATGCAACTGCAGCAAAGACTTTTTAGCAGGATGGCCAACGTGTTCACGTTCACCAGTCTTTTTGGCGGTAGTGCTGCTTTTGCAGGAGTCATCACTGAGCACACGGTTTTGACCGCTACCAGTGGTGTCATTGTTGCAGTAAGTACCATGCTGGATTTTGTAATAGATCCCAAAAAGCACGCAGCTCAATGTCGCAAGGCAAGGCGACGCTTTCAGAGGCTGTACATGAAGAAAGCTGCTTACAGCTTTGAAGAATACGAATGTGAAACGTGCAGGATCGCTTTGATCGACTTCCCCGATATAGAAGGCCTTCGTAGGCCTGCTTTTAACGATACCTGTGTGCAGCTCGGGCGCACAAAAGGAGTGGTTGTTCTCAACAAGTGGGAACGCTTCTTGAAGCTGATCACTTAGAGCTTGATTTAAAACGAACATTACCCTCCATCGCTTGGGGAGCATTGCATTACTTCCCATGTGATATTGGTGAATAGGCGGAGCCTTTATCATAGCAATTCCCAGAAATAGAAAGCCCAGCCTCAGGCCAAAGAAGAATTGAGCAAAGTCACCCAATATCGCTATATTGGTGGCTTCTAAACTAGGGATAAGGGGAAAGCGTTGGACAAGGCCGCCTACCACAAGCGCTGGGATCAGCTCGAGCAGATGCAGCGGGAATACAGCAACCTGCCAGAGTCGGGCGTCGAAAACCTCGAAGCACTGCACAAAATGCTGGTTAACACTTTCCGAGAGTTTGTCGTTGCTTGTTATTGCGACCACTGGCGTGACGCCTACCAGGGCGCTGCGTTCCCCCTCGACGCTGATCGAGATGTACTGATAGCCCGCGCCATCAAAGCTCACCACTGGACACCGGGGATTGCCACCAGCCTCTCCAGCTACGACCTTGCCCTTTCTCTCATTGATGAGTTGGCGACGTTCACACTGACAGAAATGGCCGTTCACGTGTCGTATATGAACCTGCAGGCACTGCCCAAGGCAGATTACCAAGCACTCATTCAACCGCATGAATGACAGCTGATCTGCATCAGCCCCTCGGACGCTTGCTCGGGAATAGAAAGCCACGCCAGTGCCCGTTACAGTGGTAATTGCAGCACCACCCACCCATAGAAAAACATCGACATATGCTGATCAACGGCAACTCTCGGGTCATTGATTAGCTCCACCTCTTCAAAATACCAAAGCCTAGACATTGGTCTTAATCCCATTGATTCGTTTTCAAATAGAGAATAGCTTTAGAAATGTTGACGTCAACATAAAGAGTTTCAGTCCACTAGGCATGTGCCTTGGAGATGAATCAGGGACGAGTAAGCACAAAAGTTGATCCTGCTCATCAGAGACACCTCGGGATCATTCACAAGCCACTCCAGAAACCAAACGGCCTCGTCAATCGAGGAACCTGAATATAGGAGATTATAAGATGACCAATGAACTCACTGGAAAAGTTGCTGCCGTTACTGGCGCAGCATCAGGTATCGGGCTTGCCACTACCAAGGCCATGATTGACGCTGGTGCCAAAGTGGTCATGATTGATAGAGATGAGGCTGCGCTGAAAACCATCTGTGAAGAACTTGGCGAAGCTGCATTTCCCCTAGTTATTGACCTACTTGACCCACAGGACTGCGACACTCTCCTCTCACAAATCTTAGAGAAGGCAGGACAGTTAGATATCTTTCATGCTAATGCCGGTAGTTATATTGGCGGCGACTTGATCGACACCTCCCCTGCCGCCATCGACAGAATGTTGAACCTCAATGTTAATGTGGTGATTAAAAATGTCCATAACGTCTTACCCTACATGATCGAACGTCGCACGGGCGATATTATGGTGACAAGCTCCGTTGCGGGGCACTTCCCGGTTCCCTGGGAGCCAGTCTATGCTTCCTCCAAGTGGGCCATCAACAGTTTCGTTCAGACTACTCGTCGTCAGATCAACAAGCACGGTATTCGCATGGCGTCAGTCTCTCCTGGACCTGTAAATAGTGCGTTGCTCGCCGATTGGCCAGAAGAAAATCTGCGCAAGGCAAAAGAATCCGGCAGCATTATCGAACCAACGGATGTATCTGATGCGATTATGTTCATGCTTACTCGCCCCCGAAATGTAACCATCCGAGATATGGTTGTTTTGCCTAGCAACTTTGATATGTAAGAAGCATTCAATCCAGCAACTATTAAGGTGTTTCTTTAGCTTAATCAGATCAACCAGCCTTACAACCTCTTACAGTTTTGAATAAACACTTCGCATGAACGCTTTGATCATTTGTAAAATCCTAGAGGAATAGACATTGGTCGTATGACCGTTGACCAACCTCTAAAGGGCACATAGTCTTCAAATTGTTGACGTTAACATTAAGAGTTTTGTCAACATTGAAAAACCTTTAAGAGAAACAATAACAATCACGGAGTTAACAATGAAAATTAATAAGATCACCGCAAATTTTCGCAAAACGGCTCTTGTCGCCGCCTGCGCAGCCGCCTTTGTAGCAGGAACCGCAGCAGCCGATGAGCATACTCTGACAATCGGCATGTCCTTTCAGGAGCTCAACAACGAGTATTTTGTGACCATGCAGGAGGCACTCGAGACCGCCGCAGAGAGCCTGGGGGCTGAGGTGATTGTCACCGATGCACGCCACGATGTCTCCAAGCAGGTCAGCGACGTAGAGGACATGATCCAACGTGGCATCGATATCCTGCTGCTCAACCCTGCCGACTCCGTCGGGGTTGAAACGGCGGTGTTGTCTGCCCGAGAAGCAGGCGTCACCACGGTCGCGATCGATGCCCAGGCAGAGGGCCCAGTGGATGGCTTCGTGGGTTCCAAGAACTATGACGCAGGCTACTTAGCCTGCGAATACCTCGCCCAACAACTCGATGGTGAAGGTCAGGTAGCCCTACTGGATGGCATTCCGGTTGTGCCGATCCTGCAACGTATTGAAGGCTGCACCGACGCGCTTAATGAGTACGATGGCATCGAGATCGTAACCAAACAGAATGGCCGTCAGGAGCGTACCCATGCGATGACAGTCACCGAGAACATCATCCAGGCAAACCCGGATCTAAATGGTCTCTTCAGCGTCAACGACATCGGCGCGCTGGGCGCTCTGATAGCCATTGAGGCCAGTGGTCAGGACATCAAACTGGTCAGCGTCGACGGTCATCCCGAGGCAGTCGCAGAGATCCAGAAGGCTGATTCCCCGTTCATCGCCACCTCAGCGCAATATCCCGCAGACATGGTGCGTGTAGGGCTCGGCCTGGCGCTGGCTAAGCACTGGGGTGCAGAAACTGCGCCCGCGGAAATTCCCATCGACGTACAACTGATCGACCGCGACAAGGCCGCTGACTTTAGCTGGTAACCCCTCCCACCGACGATGATGACGTGTGCTGCCCCCTACGGGCGGCGCACGAGGGTATCCCTATGACTCCATTACTTTCCCTGAGACACATCTCGAAGTCATTTCCCGGGGTGAGGGCCCTCACGGATGTATCGCTCGATGTCCATGCTGGCGAGGTGCATGCTCTGCTTGGCGAAAACGGGGCCGGCAAGTCGACTCTGATGAAAATTCTCTGCGGCATCTACCGACAAGATGAAGGTGAGATCAACATCAATGGCGAGGTATGCAATTTCCATGGCTACCAAGACGCCCTCAACGCAGGCATCGGTATCATCTTCCAGGAATTCAGCCTGATCCCCGACCTGGACGCCGTGGATAATATCTTCCTTGGGCGTGAATTGCGTAACAGATTCGGGCTGCGAGACCGGCGCAGCATGATCGCCGAGGCGCAGCACCTGCTAGACCGCCTAAAGGTCTCGATCCCCTTAGACCGCCCCATCGCCGACTTGAGTGTCGCCGACCAGCAGTTCATCGAGATCGCCAAGGCCCTGTCACTGAAAGCGCGCATCCTGATCCTCGACGAGCCGACAGCAACCCTCACGCCTAGCGAAGCAGATCACCTGTTCACCATCATGCGAAAACTGCGCGAGCAACAGGTCGGCATGGTATTCATATCACACCACATGGAAGAGATATTCACCATCTGTGATCGTGTCACCGTGATGCGTGACGGTGAGAAGGTCGACGACTGCGACGTCGTCTCGACTACCCCCGACGACCTAATCGAGAAAATGGTCGGCCGCCGTGTTGAGAATCTTTATCCCGAACAGCGTAGCGATGCCGATTATAACGATGTGGTATTAGACATTGAATCCCTGCGCCTTGATGTCAATGGCCCCGAACACTCATTGAAGCTCTACCGCGGCGAGATCCTGGGCTTTGCTGGCTTAGTGGGGTCGGGCCGCACAGAACTGGCTATGGGGCTGATCGGTGCGACGCGCCCCGTGCATGCCAAAATCCTTATAGAGGGCAAGCCAACTAAACTCCTACACCCCGCCACCGCCCTGAAGCAGGGGATCGGCCTCCTACCGGAAAGCCGAAAGATCCAGGGATTAATCCTGCCGTTCTCGTGTCGCGAAAACATCACCCTGAACAATCTGACACAATTCCAGAGTGCTTTGCCACTGATCAAGCGCCGCCAAGAGTCCAGTACTGCCGCCGATCTGATGAAGGCAGTCCGCGTCAAGGCTCCCAGCCCCGAAACCCCAGTGGGCAATCTCAGCGGCGGCAACCAGCAGAAGGTTGTTATCGCCCGCTGGCTGGGCCACCAGTGTAAGGTGCTGATCTTCGATGAGCCCACCCGCGGCATTGACGTCGGCGCCAAGTCAGAGATCTACGCCTTAATGAAAGAGCTCACTGCCCGAGGCGTGTCGATCATCATGATTTCGTCCGAACTCCCGGAAATTCTTGGTCTATGCGATCGCGCAGCGGTCTTCTACCAGGGACAGATCGCCGCCGAACTGCAAGGCAACGATCTCAATTCACAATCCATCATGCATCACGCCACGGGGGGACTCAGCTCATGAGCCAGCTCGACTCAATACCCAGCAACACCCACCAGTCCCTCAAGATGCGGCTGGCCAGTTGGCGCCGTACTCCAATCTTCTACCCGCTGATCGGTTTCATCGTCGTTTTCATTGCCATGTCGACCATCAACGACAACTTTCTAACCATAAGCAACCAAGCCAATCTGGTGCGTCAGACCTCGATCATCGCCATCATAGCTGTGGGGATGAGCCTAGCTATTCTCACCGGCGGCATCGACCTTTCTGTGGGCCCGGTAATGGCCTTGTCGGGAACGGTAATGGCTGGGCTGATGGTGGCGGGGGTTCCTCCGTCGCTAGCCATCCTGCTAGGCGTATTGGTAGGTGCAGGTTTCGGAGCTTTCAATGGCTTTTTTGTTGCTTTTGCCGGCATGCCACCCATCATCGTCACTTTGGCCACTATGGGGATTGCCCGCGGGCTTGGCTTGATATACACCGGAGGCTACCCAATTTCTGGCCTCCCCCCGGAATTTGCCTTCTTTGGCCGCGGCAGCTTGGCCGGCATCGAAACCCCGATACTGATCATGATCAGCGTCTACGCACTCGGCTTTTTGCTGCTCCACCATACTGCGACCGGACGCTACCTGTATGCCATTGGCGGCAATGAGGAAGCGACTCGGCTATCCGGTATCCGAGTGTCCCGCTACAAGTTGCTGGTCTACACCCTGAGTGGCACGACTGCGGCCATTGCCGGGTTGATCTTGACCTCTCGGTTGATGAGCGGCCAACCCAACGCCGGGATCGGCTTCGAGCTCGACGCCATCGCCGCCGTAGTACTGGGCGGTGCCGCTATCACCGGTGGGCGAGGAATGATTCTAGGCACACTGGTAGGCGCCATGCTGCTTGGCGTGCTCAACAACGGCCTTAACCTGATGGGGGTATCGCCCTACCTCCAAAACGTTATCAAGGGCCTGATTATCTTGTTGGCGATCTACATTAGCCGCAAGCGGACTCCCTGAGACCCTGCTCATGCCGATCATGCATCGGCTAAATGCCAACCACAAATCGAGCGAGTGACGCTACATCATGAACTTCGAACTCCACAACCAACGCATCCTCGTTACGGGAGCGACCAGCGGCATCGGCCTCGATATCGCGCGGTCTCTGGCTGAACTCGGTGCCGAACTGGTGCTGTTTGGTCGCAACCGGGATCAGCTAGCCAAACTCGAGAAAGAGCTGGGGGCACGCACCCTGGCCGTAGACATCACCGATGAGGCCGCGGTTGTCGTGGCCTTCGCCGAGATGCCCGTCCTCGATGGCCTGGTCAATTGTGCCGGTATCTCGATCCTCGACGATGTCTTGGATTTCAAGGCGAAAGATATCGAGAACATTATGAACACGAACGTCACTGCCAGTGCCGTGGTGGCACGGGAAGCGGCTCGCCACATGATCGCGCACGGCCGTCAGGGCAGCATCGTCAACGTCTCAAGCCAAGCATCCATGGCCGCTCTGCCCGGCCACTTAGGCTATTGCGCGTCTAAAGCAGCCATGGATGCCATGACTCGCGTGCTGTGCCTCGAGCTGGGTTCCAAAGGTATCCGCGTCAACAGTGTCAACCCGACGGTGACCCTGACCCCCATGGCCGAACGTGCCTGGGCCGATCCCGCCAAGCGCAACCCGATGCTGGCCGCCATTCCCCTAGGGCGCTTTGCCACTCCCAGGGAAGTCGCCCTTCCGGTTGCCTTCCTTCTCAGCCCAGCCGCGTCGATGATCAGCGGAGCCTGCCTGCCGGTCGATGGTGGCTTCACGTCTCACTAGCCCCTTGTGTTAAAAGGAACCTGACATGTATATCGGTGTGGACTGTGGTGCTCAGAGCCTCTTGACGAGAGATCCCGAACCAACTCCGAACCCGACCGCATCGCTGCCTATGACCAGACCTATGCCCGTTACTGTCAGGCCTTGGCCAGTCATTACGGCTGAACACCAATCCCTATGCCTTACATAACCGACCACTTATTCGAGGAAGATACTTCATGACCCAACGACTCGACGCCCTTCGTCAGCACTCCATGGTGGTCGCAGACACCGGCGACCTTGACGCCATCAAACGCTATCAACCCCATGATGCCACCACCAATCCTTCGCTAATCCTCAAGGCTTTCGATCTGCCGGGCTACCAGGCACTGATCGATCAGGAACTCGCGGCGGTCAAGTCCACGGACAACGGCCGGCGAGAAGCGCATGCCGTAGATCGCCTTGCTGTGGCCATGGGCAGCGAGATCGCCAAGCTGGTGCCCGGCCGTGTTTCCACCGAGGTAGCCGCCAAGTTGTCCTTCGACACCCAGGCCAGCATACGCAAGGCCCACGAGCTGATTGAGCTCTACGAGCAACGCGGCGTGTCCAAAGATCGAGTGCTGATCAAGCTGGCATCAACCTGGGAAGGCATCTGCGCCGCCGAGGTGCTGGAGAAAGAGGGCATCAACTGCAACCTGACGCTGCTGTTCAGCGACGCCCAGGCCAAAGCTTGTTTCGATGCTGGCGTTTTCCTCGTCTCACCGTTCGTCGGCCGTGTCACTGACTGGTACAAAAAGGAGACTGGCCAGGATTTCCCCCCCGAGAACGACCCTGGAGTGCAATTCGTACGCGGCGTCTGCGAACGGGTCAGCCAGGGCGGCTTCGACACCGTGGTGATGGGCGCGAGCTTTCGCACTGTCGACCAGGTGCTGGCGCTCGCCGGCTGTCCCCGACTAACCATCTCACCTACGCTGCTTGAGGAACTCGCTACCGCAACGGGCGCGGTGGAACCCAAGGTGTTAATGACACGCAACGGTGGCCCTCGTCCTACCCCACTCTCAGAGTCCGCCTTCCGTTGGGATCACAACAAGGATGCCATGGCCAATGACAAACTGGCCGAGGGGATACGGCGCTTCGCCGATGATCAGGAACGCCTGGAGGAACTGATCGCCGACCGTTTGGCGACTCTCTGAGCTCGTAACCTGAACTGCAACTAGCCGCCGATTGGGAATCCTTACGCCAAGTCCGGCCAACCCGCTATGGGCCAACCGCCACCGCTTCGTGCTCTCCGAGGGTATGATGCACGACGAAAGCTGATGACTATCAGTTACCGCCGGAGGATATAAGTGTGGCGGAGATCACGACCTCACGGCCGGCGGCCATGGGATCCTCAATCTGTTCAAAGAGTATGCGAAATGCCTCGTGCCCTAACCGGTAGGTGTCATGCGCAGCACAAGGCACTGACACCTCGAAGATATCAGCATAAGGCAAACGGTCGACCCCCAATACCATCACATCGTCCCGAGACACACGTGCATCATGCAGGGCACGCATGGCGCCCAAAGTAATCAGCTGATTGAACCCAAACACGGCTTCGGGGAGTTTGCCCTGGCGTAGGTAATCGGCCATATCGCGATAGGCCGGTTGCAAGGTGTAGTCCCCGGGGCGCTGCTCCAACACTAAGGAGACGCCCGCCACGTCAAAGGCTGTCTTCAGGCCGATCAGCCGGTCTTGGGTGATCCGCGAGTCACGCGGCCCCGTCAACGTAAGCACCCGGCGGATGTCCTTCTTCACAAGCAGTTCACCAAGCAGACTCCCGGCAAGACGGTTGTCCAGTACCACACGGCTGAAGTCGGATACGTTCAAGGTACGATCCAGCATAACCACTGGTAAGCGGGTAGCACGCAAGCGATCAAGGTAAGCGGGGCGATAGGCGGCAGCGTCGGAGACGGGCGAAAGGATGATGCCGGCTACCTGATAGCTGAGCAGGGTTTCGATCGCCACTTCCTCGCGCTGTGGCGAGCCATCTGTATCAATCAGAATGATGGTGTAGTCACGCTCCTCGGCCGCACGAGAAACTGCCTTGATCACCTCGCTATAAAAGGGATTATCCACGCTTGCTGTGACTAGGCCAATCAGCCGGTTCTTACGACTCCGAAGATGGCTCGCAAAAGCATTAGGGACATACCCCAGTTCCTTCGCAGCGGCGAGGATCTTCTCCCGAGTCGCTACTTTCACCTTGTCAGGATTGTTCAAGGCACGCGACACCGTCATATTGGTCATGCCCACATGTTCGGCGATGTCGGTGATAGTAACCTTGTGGCGACTTACCATACTTTACTCTGTTGTGAATTTTATCGTTTTGATATGACCCCTCGCTGTACCCAACGAAGTAGCACCAGCGTCGTAAGGATACTACGCAAGGTCTGCTCACGAAAATGGGGATGATTTATGGATGTAACCTACCGGCAGGGATCCGAACCCTGGATAGGCTATTAACCTATGCCGGTTTTCAACACACCGAGGCTATGCTGCTACTTAATCTAACCAACTGATAATTTAATGTTTATTCGTTTGGTGCAACGTGACTCAATGGCATAAAAGGCACATAACGTGCTGTTACTCACGTCAGCAGAGGTGACGCGCTCAACTGTTCAGGAGCGCTCAATCGCCTCCCAAAATATCTATTCTCACCCCTGCCGACCTAAAACAGATTAATGAGGAGGAGATTGAAGGTGCAGAGTGATGACTTTATGACCGGTGAAGAGCTTGGCAATACGCTGCTGGCATCCATACGGCCAAATGAAGCAAGGCAAACCAGCTCGAGAGACACAAGTAGAAGTACTCAAGGCCGCAGAAATTCGCCATCGCATGGGGCTCTCTCAAGGAGAATTTGCTAAGCGCTGGACGTAAGCCCCAGTAGGCTTCGCGGCTGAGAACCACTGTGTGCCTACTGGAAATGTACGTACACTGCTACAAGTAGCTGAAAAACATCCTGAAGCGCTGACTGACCTCCCTTAATGAAGCAGGAAAGCCTTACACCTAAGCCTGGTTCATCTATATAAACAGTTGAAATTTAGCTGCTGTTAAAAAAACCAAAAAATCACCCTAACGCCCAATGAGGCTCGCCCTACTTGTTGCTAAGTCACTGGCAGATATGGCCTCTGTTAACGTCTGATGATTTATCCCCGCTATGCCGACGCCTATCCGCTTCCTGTTCGGCTAGGTCCTCGTTGAGTCAGCGTTTTGCCTCAGGCTGCCTTTAGATATCCCTCGCGAGAGACTCCGCGCAATACTAAATTTCGCCACCTAGGGGTAGGAAGATAATCGTAAAATCCATACCAAAGCGTTTATCAAGCTAGTAGCGCCCTTATCAGGCGGATCATTAAGTCAACGACCCACCACGGCCCAGGAATGGTTCAGCGGTAAATGCGGTTCAGCCGTGCAAGTACCCCCAAACTGACTTCGACAATCGGCGCGACTCACTTTCTCAGCGGCGATTAACGTAAATATGAGTACCACTCACCCTATCACCGCCATAATGCTGTACTATTACCTATTAATAACAAAATAATCTATTCTTATTCCTGAAATAAAAACTCACTTCTCAGGAGCTCGACATGTACAACGAAACTTCCCAACCAGTAATGCCACAAATTAACCGTCCTGCACCGGCTTTTACCGCGAAAACCACTCATGGTGAAAAGTCGCTCACTGACTATTTAGGTAAATGGCTGGTTTTATTCGCCCACCCGTCGGACTTTACCCCTGTATGCACCACGGAATATTCGGCATTTGCGAATTACGAAGAACAGTTCAAAGAGGTCAACACGGAGTTGCTGGGCCTTTCCATCGATAGCATCCACTCACACATCGCCTGGACACGCAGCATTAAAGATAACTTCGGGGTTGAAATTACCTTCCCGATTATTGCTGATCTCAACATGAAAGTGGCAAATGCCTACGGAATGATTCAGCCAGGTGCCAGCGACACCGCTGCGGTTCGCGCTACTTTTGTGATTGACCCAGAGGGTGTACTGCGTGCCATGTTGTACTACCCGATGACCAACGGCCGCTCGGTGGAAGAAGTGCTTCGCCTGGTTAAGTCCTTACAAACAAGCGATGAGCATGGGGTGGCGACACCAGAAGCTTGGTTGCCCGGCCAGCCAGTCATCGTTCCACCGCCCCACACCTCGCAAGATGCGGAAGCCCGTCAATCAGAAGGCTATGAATACACCGACTGGTACTTCTGTAAAAAGACACTTGAATGCTGAAAGCTCCTCACCCTGATATCCCTCAATTCTTAGGAGGACTACGCATGAATACCTTTAAGCTTTCAAAGCACACTGGAACAGGCAAGCCCGATGTCGCCGGTTTTTTTGACCCACGTACCTTTAGCATCCAGTACGTGGTGAGCGACCCCGCTACCAAGCAGTGTGCGATTATCGACCCCGTATTGGATTTTGACGAAAAGTCCGGCGCAACCGCGACCCACTGCGCCGATGAACTGCTGACCTATATCGAAAAAGAGGGGCTGTCGGTGGTGTGGATTCTCGATACCCACCCACACGCCGACCACTTCTCTGCAGCACACTATTTGAAAGAAAAAACAGGTGCTCCGACGGCTATTGGGCAGCATGTCACCAAAGTGCAGACACTTTGGAAGGAGATCTATCACTGGCCAGAAATGCCTACCGATGGCAGCCAGTGGGACACACTGTTTAGTGAAGGCGCCACCTTTAACATCGGTGAACTTAATGCTCGCGTACTTTACTCGCCCGGCCATACGCTGGCCTCGATTACCTATGTGATTGGCGATACGGCCTTCGTGCACGACACTCTATTCCAGCCAGACTTTGGTACCGCTCGGGCGGATTTCCCCGGTGGAGATGCCAAAGAACTGTGGCACTCCATTCAACAGATTCTATCGCTGCCCGCTAACACCCGGCTGTTTACCGGGCACGACTATATGCCCGATGACCGCGAGCCCCAGTGGGAAAGCACGGTCGCTGAGCAGCGTAAACATAACCCACACTTAGTCAACATGAGTGAAACGGGTTACCTCTCTCTACGCCACAAGCGCGATAGTGAATTGCCCATGCCCAAACTGATTTTGCACGCCCTACAGGTCAACACGCGTGGTGGAAGACTGCCGGAGCCTGAAGCTAATGGTAAGCGCTACCTAAAAATTCCTCTGGATGCCCTTGAAGGCGCCGCTTGGGATTAATAAGCCACTAATTTTCAGAACCTCTACGATAGAAGGAGCATGACCATGCAAACGCAGCCTTTAGAGACCGATGTCGAGATTACCTCGGCGCTCACGGTAGAAGAGCTTGAGCAAGTAAAAGCAAAAGGCTTCAAGACGGTTATTTGTAACTGCAAGCCTGGAGAAAGCGCTGAGTTTACGGGTGAAGACGCCTACCGTCGAAAAGCAGCAGACATTGGCCTTCAGTGGGTGCACATTCCTGTCACACCCGGTGACTATAGCCAAGCGGATATTTCCGCCTTTGCTGAGGCGTTACAGCAACTTCCCCGGCCTATTTTGGCTTTCTGCCGCACCGGTAAGCGGGCTACCCATCTATGGGCCTACGCTAAGCGTCAAACGGAGCAGTGCGACCTGGCTGAACTATTTGACGCTGCAAAAGCAGCAGGCTTCGATTTGGAAGAGCACCGACAAGGGCTCGAAGATCAACAAACCTAACAGTGCGACGACATTAGTCGTGATTACGCCATATCAGCAGGCGAGTACGTCACATGAGCATTGAGCGTTGGGTGCCACTGTTCGGCTGGCTACGCAGCTATAACCGGAAGCTACTCTCTCGGGATGCTCTGGCTGCGATAATTGTTACGCTAATGCTGGTGCCGCAGGCGCTGGCCTACGCTCTTTTGGCGGGGCTACCGCCGGAAATGGGCCTCTATGCCAGCATGCTGCCACTGGTTCTGTATGCCATTTTTGGTACCAGCGCTAGCTTAGCGGTGGGGCCTGTCGCCGTAGCGGCACTAATGACCGCTTCGGCGCTGAGTAATTTTGCTTCCCCTGGCAGCCCGGAATACATTGGGGCAGCGTTGGTGTTGGCGGCGCTTTCAGGTCTGATATTGATCGCCATGGGTGTGCTGCGGCTGGGTTTTTTAGTTAATTTCTTGAGCCATCCGGTAATTTCGGGATTTATAACGGCTTCGGGCATACTGATTGCGATTAGCCAGCTTAGACATATACTCGGCGTAGAAGCATCTGGCCATAACGTCATTGACCTTATAGGGGCGCTACTGAGCCAGTGGCAGCAGGTCAATATAACGACACTGCTGATCGGACTAGGAGTGTGGAGCTTTCTGCTAATGTGCCGCAAGCGGTTAAATACGTGGCTGACGGCTATCGGCGTTTCTGCCAGCATTGCCGGGCTCATCGTGAAAGCCGCTCCGATCTCGGCGGTGATTGTCACCACATTTCTGGCCTGGGGGCTAAACCTAGAGCAGCGTGGAGTAGCACTAGTTGGTGCGGTACCCAGCGGTCTACCTGCCCTTGCACTGCCCAACCTGGATCAATCGCTGTGGCTTAGCCTATTACCCGCAGCACTGCTGATTAGCCTGGTGGGCTTTGTGGAATCGGTATCGGTGGCGCAAACACTGGCTGCCAAGCGCCGCCAGCGTATAGATCCTAATCAAGAGTTAATGGCACTAGGCATGGCTAATCTGGGCGCTGGTATCAGCGGCGGCTCGCCGGTGTCTGGCGGTTTTTCCCGCTCGGTAGTCAACTTTGAAGCAGGCGCGGCAACACCGCTGGCCGGAGCATTCACGGCGCTGGGCATTATGCTTTCCACACTACTGCTAACCGACCTACTGGCATTCTTACCCACAGCGACCCTGGCAGCTACCATTATTGTGGCGGTCGGCACGCTGATTGACCTACCGGCGGTGAAACGTACTTGGCAATACTCCCGTAGCGATGGCTTGGCCATGGTGGCCACCCTACTGCTCACTCTGCTGCACAGCGTGGAGCTAGGCATTATAAGCGGCGTAGTGCTCTCGCTTGGGCTGCATCTATACCGTACCAGCCAGCCCCACAGCGCGGTGATTGGCCGCGTGCCGGGCACCGAGCACTTTCGTAACGTCAAGCGCCATCAGGTCGAAACCGATGAGAACGTTGCGATGCTGCGCATCGATGAAAGCCTATACTTCGCCAATGCCCGTTATTTGGAAGACACCGTCATGGCCTTGGCCGCCCGCTCACCCTCGCTTAAGCATATTGTGCTGACTTGCCAAGCAGTTAACGTGATTGATGCGTCTGCGCTCGAAAGCCTAGAGGCGATCAACGCGCGACTAAACGATTCAGGTGCCAAGCTGCACCTAGCGGAAGTAAAAGGGCCAGTGATGGATCGGTTACAACACACTGACTTCTGTCGCGAGCTAACCGGGCAGGTGTTTTTTACGACTTTTGATGCTTGGCAGGCACTGGCCCATCCCGCCGAAGCCAACTCACCACTCTTGCCAACACAACGAGAGGAGACAACGTCATGCAACAGCGACACGCCAAGATAGCCATTATTGGTGCAGGTAGCGCTGGCCTTAGCGCGTGGCACGCTGCACGCAAGCATACCGACGAGGTAGTACTAATAGAAGCAGGAACCTATGGCACGACCTGCGCCCGAGTGGGTTGCATGCCCTCTAAGCTACTCATCGCCGCTGCCAATGCAGCACACAATGCGCGCAAAGCGGAGATGTTTGGTGTCACTGCCAATCAGGTAGTGATCGATGGCGAAGCTGTTATGGCAAGAGTCAAACATGAGCGCGATCGCTTCGTCAGTAATGTACTGAAATCGATGAAAACGATTCCTGAATCCAACCTGCTGAGTGGCCACGCGCGTTTTATTGATCCACATACATTGGTCATAGATGAGCATACCCGGCTTACCGCCGAGGCCATCATCATTGCCACGGGTTCGCGGCCCACATGGCCAAAGCTGCTGGAAGGCGCTGGCGATCGGTTAATCATTAATGATGACGTGTTCAACTGGGAAACGTTGCCTGCATCAGTCGCTGTGATCGGTCCTGGCGTTATTGGCATGGAGCTTGGTCAAGCGCTTAGCCGATTAGGTGTGAGAACTCGTACGTTTGGCGTGGGGGGTGCGATTGGGCCTTTTCAATCTGAAAAACTCCGGCAACTGGCGGACGAGACATTCAATCGCGAGCTGTATCTGGATCCTGATGCCAATCTCGACAAGATTAAACATACCGATAACGCCGTTGCCATTACGTTTTTCGAACGTGACCGGGGGCAAAAACTCACCGAAACATTCGAGTATGTCCTGGCCGCAACAGGGCGTCGGCCCAACGTGGATCAGCTAGCCATCGAGCAGGCCGGACTCAAGCTGAATAAACACGGCGTACCTGAATTTAATCGCTTTACTTTGCAATGCCTAAGTACACAAAACACACCAAGCCATATTTTTATCGCAGGTGATGCAAATCAGTCGGTACCGCTACTGCACGAAGCCATCACAGAAGGCAAAATCGCAGGACGAAATGCCGCTCATTTGGATGATGTGCAAGTGGGTCAGCGTAACGTCCCCCTGGCGATTGTATTTACCGAACCCCAGATGGCAATTGTGGGTGAGAGTCGCGCTACGTTAGACACTCGTTATGGCGGCTGCGGCTGCATAGCTGAAGGCGGAGTTTCCTTTGCTGATCAAGGCCGTGCACTGGTCATGGGGGAACATAAAGGTTATTTCGAGCTATATGCGGAGCACGGCAGCGGACAGTTTTTAGGCGCGGAGCTATTCGGGCCCCAGGTTGAGCACATAGCCCATTTGCTTGCCTGGGCACTGGAGCAAAAGCTAACCGTCAGCCAGATGCTCGCTATGCCCTTTTACCATCCGGTACTTGAAGAGGGTTTAAGGTCAGGGTTGCGCGATTTACAGGCAAATCTCCAACAAGGGCCTGCCATTACTGAGCACTGTATGGAGTGTGGCCCAGGCGATTAAGGAAATGACTAAAATAACTAACCTCCCTCCCTAATCAGCCTCATTCATCTTGGCGGCCAAGTCCTGCATCTGCTTGCGGGGCTTTATTACACTAGGATAGCAATTTTAAGCGGCTAACCGCAGCGCAAAGCCAATAAGCAGCGTTCCAAACACCCATCGCTGAAATATTTGCCGTTTCTGCTGGCTGGCAAACCAGCGTTGCATCTGCGCTCCCAGGCAAGCATATAGCACATCATAGAGTAGCCCCACCCCCACTAGCACCGCCCCCAGTAAAGTGAACTGAAGTGCGACGGCACCTTGCTGGGTATGTATAAATTGGGGCAGTAACACCGAACAAAAAAGCAGCGATTTCGGGTTCAGCAAATTAGTTAGAAGCCCTCGACGCCAAGCTAGATAATAGCTGCCTTTGAGTGATGCTTGGTGATGATTACTATCAGAGCTATGCCGACTACGGATAAGTTGCACACCTACCCAAACCAGGTAAGCTGCGCCCAAGTAACGAACCACATCAAATAGCCACGGGGCGGCGGTAAATAGCGCCGCTAGACCCAACCCTGCTAATGCCACATGCAGCCCTCGGGCTATGCCTAGCCCTAGCGCTGTGGCTAGTCCATGACCACGCCCCTGAGAGCTACTGGTATGCAACACAAGCAACATATCGGGACCAGGAATTAGGTAAACAATGGCTAATGCACTAATAAAAAGACCAATTTCCATCGCTGCTTCCTTAAGGTCACAAATAGTGTCTTCGCAAGCGCTATGGTACCTTTAAAGAGATGAGCGTTTTCTTGCCATTTTGACTTTAAAAATGATATTTATTGGTATTTTGTGTCAATTTTTAACAGGAAAATAATCACTCATGCCAATTGGTCAGTTAGACGCTATCGACCGCCGCATTCTTGCATTGCTCCAAGGTGATGCCCGTTTAACGAATGTGGAGCTCGCGGAGAAAGTAAACTTGTCGCCATCTCCCTGTTTACGCCGAGTGCGACGCTTAGAAGCTAGCGGTATTATCCGTGGTTACCATGCTGAGCTTGATCGGCGAGGGGTCGGGCTTGAGCTAACGGTGTTTGTGGGTATCAAGGTTGAACGTCACCATGAAGAGCAGGCTAATGCCTTCCGTGAGGCAGTAGTCAATCTGCCAGAAGTCGTCACTGCGCACTTAGTCTCTGGGGAGTCTGATTTTTTACTGCAGGTGGTGGTACCTAGTTTGGCGGCTTATGAGGCGTTTCTAACGGGGACACTGCTTCGCCTACCTGGGGTGAGTGATATTCGCAGTAACTTTGCTATCCAGCCCGTGAAAGAGTATGGCACCTTACCATTAGCTAACAACAATAAGACCTAGTTGTGAAACTTATTGATAGTGGCGCGCTCGTTTGATGCAATTTAACGCTAAACCCACGAATACCCATATGAAAAGTGCTGAACCGGGTTAGTAGGCTTTGCTCGCAAACCGCTATACGACAGATGCTGTATGTGCTGCTAGTGACCTGTGCGCTAGCAGGCTTGATTGCGATTAGCTGGTTTTTGGATGGCGTGAATGCACACGTAGGCTCAGTTGCCGCCGCATTGGAATCCGTGAGCCATAGCGACTCGTGGCGCAATACCGCCCTATGGGGAGGGATTACTGGCTTAGCGCTATTTGCCGCCGTGTTGTTTTTACTGACTCGCCCTACCCTGCGCCAGAAGCACGCGCGCGTTGTCCTAACCTCTAGCCAGCCAGCACTGTTTGCCTGGGCATGGTTGCTAGGCCTCGTAGCCATACACATGGGCTGGATGTTCCGCTGGGTGGTGCTGATGGATGTTCAGCATGTGGCCCGCAACAGCGCAGGCTTTCATCACTACGGCATTCCCGCGGGCTCTTCCGGTATTTTAGGCATTGTTGGCACCTTCGGCCTCTGGCTCGCCGCTATTCTACTGATTGAACTGTTTATTCCCTGGCGGCAGGCCCAACAGGGCGGCCTTATAGCAACGCCCACTCACGCTACCCAAGATGCTTCTACTCATTCTCTCACCGCGAAAAAAGGAGCGTCTAGTCATGTCTAAGTCTACTCAAGATCCGTCACGCCGCCGTTTTCTAAAAGGCGCTGCCGCCGCTGGTGGTGCAGCCACCTTTGCCGTGGGCTATGCCGACCCATTGGCAAAAATGGCTAAGGGCATTACTGGTAGCGCGGGTGAAAAACCCAGGCACAATATTCATGGCAACTCGCTGACCCCAGAATACCGAGTCGATTTAGACACTGGCGAACTCACTTTGACCCCCGACCAGCGGGTCGCCTTCACTATTTGCTACGGTTGTACGACCCGATGCGGCGTGAGAGTAAGGATCGATGACACCCTTGGCGAAGTACTGCGGGTATCAGGCAATCCCTACCACCCGCTGTCCGCCGACGACCATTTACCCATGCGTACACCGGTGGCGGATGCACTGCGCAGTGTTAGCGCCTATGGCGAACAGGGCCAGATAAACCGCTCCACCGCCTGCGCCCGTGGCAATGCCATGATGAGCCAAATTACCAACCCTTTCCGTGTCGACCACTGTTTAAAACGAGTAGGCAAACGTGGCAGCCGTCAATGGCAGAAAATCTCCTTTGAGAAACTCATTGAAGAAATCTGCGAAGGCGGCGACCTGTTTAGCGAAGGCCACGTTGATGGACTGCGCGATATTCGCGATCACGACACACTGATCGACCCTGACAATCCTGAATATGGCCCCAAGGCCAACCAATTAATGGTGATGGAAGCCACTGACTACGGGCGCTCAGATCTACTCAAGCGCTTTACCCTCAATGCCTTTGCTACCCGCAATTATGGTCACCATGGCGCTTACTGCGGGTTGGCTTTCCGCATGGGATCTGGCGCGGTGATGAACAATATCGTCACCAACGCCCACGTTAAGCCAGATATCCAAAACGCACGTTTCATCATGTATATCGGCTGTGCGCCCAGCCAAGCGGGCAACCCGTTTAAGCGCCAAGGCCGCTTGATTGCCCAAGCCCGTGCAGCCGGTACATTGGATTACGTGGTGGTCGACCCAGCGCTCAATGCTGCCACCTCCCACGCAGCTGACAACAACCGCTGGGTGCCTATTCGTCCTGGGACAGACAGCGCTTTTGCCATGGCAATCATTCAGTGGCTACTTGACAACCAGGGCTATGCTAGCGACTTCCTAGCCCTGCCCGGCAAAGCCGCCGCCGATGCAGCGGGCGAAACCACCCACTCCAACGCCACTCATTTGGTAATTGACACTTATGAACACCCGCGCAGAGGTTATTTTCTTCGCGCCAGCGACCTGGGCCTAGCGGAAGCGGGTAGCGATGCTGACTCGCCGGTGGTAGTGGCCAATGGCGAACTCGCGCTAAGCGAAGAGGTGATGACCGCCGAGCTCTTAGCCGAACGTCCGGTTGAGCTTGCCGATGGCACCACCGTGACCGTCAAAAGCAGTCTGACGTTGCTAAGCGAATCTGCCCACGAGTACGACCTAGATACCTACGCAGAACATTGTGGCATTCCAAAGGCGACGATTATTGAATTGGCCAGCCGCTATGCCAGCCATGGCAGAAAAGCCGCTGTTAACTGTCACGGCGGCATGATGTCGGGTAACGGTTTCTACGCCGCGTTTAGCGTGCAAATGCTGAACCTACTGGCGGGCAACTACAACATGAAGGGTGGCAGCGCCGTGGGCGGCGGCACTTACAGCGGTACCGGCGAGGGCCCACGCTACGATTTAGCCAACTTTCCTGGTAAGCGCGCGCCGCAGGGGGTATTTCTATCCCGCTCGCGCTTCCCCTACGAAAAGTCTTCCGAGTATCAGCGCAAAGTCGCCGCAGGCGAAAACCCTTACCCGGCTAGAGCGCCGTGGCGCTCGTTGGCGCCGCCGACGCTCACAGAGCACCTACCCTCGGCACTAGATGGCTATCCTTACCCCATCAAAGCGGTGATTGGCTGTATGGCTAACCCGATTTATGGTCAGGCTGGCCTAAAAGGCGTCATTGTCGATAAGCTGAAAGACCCCAAACGGCTGGGACTCTTTGTTGCCGTGGATGGCTTTATCAATGAAACCAACCGCTACGCCGACTACATCGTCCCTGATTCTGTGATGTATGAGGTGTGGGGCTTTACGGGCGCGTGGAAAGGCACCCTGGGCAAGCTGACCACCGCCTGCTGGCCCGTGGTGGAGCCGCGCCAGCAAAAAACCGCTGAGGGCGAACCGGTGTCTATGGACAGCTTTTTTATCGCTGTGGCCAAACGGCTTGGCCTGCCCGGCTTTGGCGACAACGCAATTCCCGATGCCCAGGGCAATCTGCACCCGCTCAATCGCGCAGAGGATTATTATCTGCGGGCCGCGGCCAATATCGCTTTTCAAGAAGAACCCTTGCCAGAAGCCGACGATGCTGATGTTGCCCATGGAGGCATTGCCCCACTGGTGCCTAAAATCGCACGAACGCTAAAAACTGATGAACGCGCTCGAGTAGCCTATCTGTATGCCCGGGGTGGACGCTTTGAAGATGCCAGCGAGCACTTCATAGGTGAAAAATTGAAATACCAGTGGAAGCAAACGCTATGTGTTTACAACGAATCAGTCGGCACCAGCATTGATACCACTAATGGCCTGCCCAATAGCGGCGTCCCCTGCCATAAGCTACCTCAGATGGCGAACATGCAACCCATGCGCGAGGTGTTTTCGGAGCAAGAGTGGCCGCTGTTGGCGTTCTCGTTCAAATCCAACCTGATGAACTCTTACGCTATCGGCAGTGAGCGGCTGCGTATGATCAAGCCTTACAACCCGATACAGATGCACCGCCAAGACGCAGAGCGCTTTGGTATCCAGCACGGCGATACCATTCGCATAGAAAGCCCTGGCGGAAGCGTGGTCGGGTTGGCGCTAGTCAGTGAAAGCGTAATACCTGGTGCCTTGGGCATTGAGCACGGCTATGGCCACCGGGATTTAGGCGCAACGCCACATATTATCGACGGTGAATCTCAACCGGATATGCCTTGGATGCGCGCGGGTATCAATATCAACGATCTAGGCTTTAAAGACCCCACGAGGAATGTGGATGGCACTTGGCTTGAGCCCATCAGCGGGGCCAGCGTGCGCCAGGGTTTGCCGGTAAGGGTTAGTCGAGTTTAGCTGATAATCGTTTTTCAGAGCTGATGGATCATTCGGTGGGAATTGCTGCAGAGCTTCCTACCGAATGAGTGATGAAGCTCATTGATACATTTTCAAAATCTACTTCTGACTGTTTATAAAGGGCATTTCTGTTAAGTAAGACAAAATGTTTATGGCTTTCTTACGCAAAAAGCACATAATTGAATAAGTATATTCCCAAAAGAAATATATCAGCACGCGTTGAAGGAGTCTGCCATGCAAAAATCACCGTTTGTGACCCCTCTGAAAACCAGTCTCAAAATGGTGTCATAAAATAGGGTTTGACTTATGAACCTATACTGCTATTATGACACCACGTTTTTGAAACCATCTTGGTAACAACCAGAAAGGGGCACGACATGGCACGCACTTTTTTATACAGCAGGGTCAGCACCAACGACCAAACCACCACAAACCAGATTCAAGAAGTTCAAGCTGCTGGTTTTGACATTCCAGAGTATCGGGTGATGGAAGAGACAGTTAGCGGCTCTACATGTGCCTCAGAGCGCAAGGGGTTCCAGAAGCTATTAGAGCGCATGGAGCAAGGGGATGTTCTGGTTGTCACTAAGCTGGATAGGCTGGGTCGTAATAGTATTGATGTTCAATCAACAGTAAAGATGCTTGAAACCAAGGGGATTAGAGTTCACTGCCTAGCTCTTGGTGGAGCTGACCTTACCTCTCCAGCCGGAAAGATGGTTATGTCTGTTCTATCCTCAGTGGCAGAGTTTGAGCGTGACTTACTGATAGAGCGCACTCAGGCAGGCTTGCAGCGTGCACAGAGTCAAGGCAAGGCCCTAGGGCGTCCTGTTGCCACCTCAGCTAAAGAGGTACAAGCCCTCAAAGCTGAAGGCCAGAGTCAGAGTCAGGTGGCTCAGAGCCTTGGTGTCAGTCTATCCACTGTGAAGCGCCTTTGGAGCAAAGCAGCCTAACCGGCTATTACCGGTTTGACACCAGCCCCTACCAACCCTCCGATACTGGTATTCCAGTAATGGGGGAAAGGCGGGAAATCCCGCTATTACCCAGATATAAGCAATAATAGACTGTAAACTGCGAAGACCGCGCTATTAGCTCTACAGGTTCGCAGAGTTAAAGGGACTGATTAGTCCCTTTTAAATGGACAGATTTGTCCATTTTAATAGCAGGATTTCCTGCTTCTATTTTCCAAACAAGGGCGCAACAGTGCCCCCACGCTGTAATGAAGCTTATACACCCTGCTGAAAGGCCGTACAAGCCGCTCTAGCCCCTACCCAGTAGGGTAGCCTACCTAACACCCTTATCGTAGCCCCTACACGCTCACAGGAGCTTCTAGGGCTATGCTCGATATTTTAGGCAACTAGGCTGCTAGGTGGGGTGGTATATGGTGGTGGGCTTAGCACCGATGCTCACCCGCCAGATATTCCACTGGGTCAAAGCACCTATCTGTGCTTAGCCCATAGACATGAAGAGTAGTGAAAAAAGTGGTGAAATTGAGTAGTGAAATTGGCAAACAAAAAACCCCGCAATCTATTGATTTACGGGGCTTTTTTAATAGTGGCGGAGGGACAGTCCGCATACTATATGTACAACAGCATCCAAAATTATACAACAAGCCACTGATTTATAATAAATTAATAGTCGATACAGTCCAGCCACACCCACTCACATACAACGTAAAACAGATTTAAAGTATGGGCTGATGTATGGGCTAAAATGTGGTACGTTAAAAACATACTTCGGGGATAGCGGCTATGGGCAAACTCACGACAAAAGGCGTTCAAAAGCTGGTCAAGGAGTCAAACCATGGCATGACCAATGATGGGGATGGTTTGTACCTCAAAATTGGCAAAGGTGGCGGCGCAAGCTGGATTTACCGTTTTCGATGGAATGGCAGGTTACGTGACATGGGTCTTGGTAGTTATGCTGACAAAACACTATCAAACGCACGCGAATCAGCCGCAGAAAATCGAAAGCTCGTCAAACAAGGCATCGACCCACTGGCTGTTCGTGAGCAGAAAAATGAAAAAAAGTCCGTGACTGTAACGGTTACCCACTGCGCAGCACGATATATTCAATCCCACCGTCGCAGCTGGCGAAATGCCAAGCATGCACGTCAGTGGGTAAGCACTCTTAAAACATACGTGCGCCCGGTAATAGGAAACCTACCCGTAGAAGAGGTCACCACTCAGGATATATTGAAGATCCTCACGCCTATCTGGACAGTCAAGAATGAAACAGCTAAGCGTGTTCAAGGTCGAATTGAAAACATATTAGACTTCGCCGCAGCTCATGAGTATCGCGACCAGGTCAACCCTGCCCGCTGGCGTGGCCATCTCGATAAACTCTTAGCTAAGCCGTCAAGGGTTCAAAAGGTGAATCACCATCCTGCTATGCCTTATGATCAGGTAGCGACATTTATAGGTTCCGTTCAGCTCTATAAAAGCATGTCATCAAAAGCACTACTATTTTTGATACTGACAGCCACACGTACCTCAGAGGTGCTCAACGCTGAGTGGAAAGAGATCGACATTGGAAAAGCTACTTGGCAAATACCAGCAGAGCGCATGAAAGCTAATCGAGAACACAGAGTGCCACTATCTAAGCAGGCAATTGATCTTTTACTGAGTCTCTCTCGCGTGAAAGGCAATAGCTTTATTTTCCCGGGAATGAAAGCGGGTCGACCACTATCCAATATGTCGCTTCTGCAATTTATGCGTGGGCTAGGTTACGGGCCTAGTGGTGAAAAAGGCAATTATGTGCCCCACGGATTCCGCTCAAGCTTTAGGGATTGGACAGGCGAGGTAACGAGCTATCCAAGGGATGTAGCTGAAATGGCACTGGCTCATGCAATTGAGAATAAAGTTGAGGCCGCCTATCGTCGAGGAGACCTTTTTGAAAAGCGCCGAGCTATGATGCAGCACTGGGCCGATTACACTTTTTTGGTATAACAGCTAGGCCTTATCATTGATCCGCCAATTATCCCGTGTAATAAGCATTTGGTGACTGAAAGGTAGTCGAATACCTCATTGCACGTCCGCAAGCGAGACGCCTATCGTTAAACTACTTTTGAACACTACGCGTTCGTAGTGTTGCAACGACACGATAAATACCGTTTATCAACCGGTAACCGACATCTGAATTGATGACACCTTATGGTTGCTGGTGAATGGGCGTAGTGCTTTCTCCCATTATTGATATCAATCCCAACAATTCACGTAGTTAAGCCACCACACCAAATACCCGCCCTATGCCGGATGTGATGGCCATAGCAAGTGCACCCCAAAACATGACTCGCAAAGCAGCCTTGAGCGTTGGCGTCCCACCTGCCCGCGCGGCAACGGCCCCCAATAAGGCTAGAAAATATAATGAACATAGCGATCCCAACACCGCAAGCTGCGTTAGCGGCCACAATGGCTAGCCCCAGTCCACTGCGCTGCTGTTTACTGGCGCGCCAGAATCGATGCGTTAATTTGCGCTATCAACACCTGAGCCTTGGTCGCTAACGCTAAAAGTGAGACGACGCTCCCCTGACTCCCACTGCGCATCAACGTTAACGTGGGCATCGCAAGAGCAACATCAGGCCAGTGGGATGGCTCTATAAAGCGGACTTGTTTGTCGTACAAGCTATTTGCCGGGGCATGTTAGGCCACATCTGCGACGCGACTAGCTTGGCCATAATCAAAACGCACACGCACCTCTAGACGAGCCAGAGTGAGTAACTGGTCAAGGGTTTAGCTCAACCGCACAACGCACTCTTGAGCATAGTTGAGCGATGTTATTGCAGCCTGACTTTCGACCCTGCGAGCCATTTGCAGGTGGGTTTTGATTACAGTCAGCGGAGGCATGGTTTGTAAAGCGCTGCTCGCGGATAATGGCTTGCTGTACACACTCAAGAAGCGTATTTGAGGTTTCAATTAGCGGACGAGTCTCTTTAGGGAGGCCATACGTAGCGACCGGGGCGAGTGCATCGGGTAATCCGCGATCAAGAATGACCAAATCACTGGTCACCGCTCGCACCGCCTGACGGGCGTTAACCCAGTGTTTAGACAAATAAAAACACCCTTGCGGTGAAGGCAAGGGCGTGGGCATGGCAATCGCCGAATAAGGACGAATGGCTAGGCGAGACGCTTAGCGGCAAACCACCCCAACACCATGGTCACCAGCATGGCCAATAGCGGTAAGGAAAGACCGCCGATGGAGGCAATCGCTGGCCCTGGGCAGTAGCCGGAAAGTCCCCAGCCAATGCCAAACAGGGCCGCGCCCCCTAACAACTTCGCATCTAACTCTCGTTTGGTCGGTAACTGAAAGACGCCACCCAGCAGTGGAGCAGTACGCTTGAATACCAGCCGATAGCCGATAAAGGTGGTAACGACGGCCCCGCCCAATACGAACATCAGCGTTGGATCCCAGGCACCCGCTACGTCTAGAAATCCCACTACTCGCGCGGGGTCCGTCATGCCTGAAACAGCCAAACCAATACCGAAAAGTAGCCCCGCCGCATAGCCTGCCGCCGTTTTTATCCAACTGCTCTTGTTTGACTGACTCATTGAACTATTCATTGAACGCCACCTAAACCTAGCAAGTGGCGCGAGATATAAACGGTCACTAGCCCCGTCACTAAAAACATACCGGTGGCCGCCATGGAGCGTGGCGCCAAGCGCGCCAGTCCGCATACGCCATGGCCGCTGGTACAGCCACTGCCCAGCCCCGTGCCTACGCCCACTAACAGCCCAGCCACTAGCATTAACCCTACACCTCCTACTGATGCGCCGATCACCTCGCCAGGGCTACCGGCAACGTTGCCCAAACCACCACCAAAAGCCATAAGCAAAAGCGGGCCGCTAATCAGCCCTAACAGAAAAGCCACTCGCCAAGCGCTATCGCCCTTGGGGCGTTGTGTTATCAAATTGCCCACGATGCCACTGATACCCGCAATACGCCCTAGCGTTGCCATCAGCCAGGTAGCGGAAAGCCCGATCAACACACCCCCAACCAGCCCTTGTAAGCCTGCTGTCCAATCCACTGGTGACTCCTTAGATCGCACTCAAACCGTTAGAAAAAATTAATCGGCACTTTGAGATAGACGGTGCCGTTCTCTTCCGCCGGAGGCAGCTCCCCTGCACGCATATTGACTTGCACAGAGGGAATAATGAGCTTCGGCATGCCTAAGGTGGCGTCGCGCTCAGTGCGCATCTTCACGAACTCGTCTTCGCTGATACCTTCATGAACATGGACATTCTCACTGCGCTGTTCCGCAACGCTGCTTTCATGCTCAAAGTTATCACGGCCGGGGGCTTTATAGTCGTGGCATAAGAACAGCCGCGTCTGCTCGGGAAGCGCCAACACTTTTTGAATAGAGTGATAAAGGGTGCGCGCATCGCCGCCGGGAAAGTCACACCGCGCGGTGCCATAATCCGGCATAAAAAGCGTATCGCCTACAAAGGCGGCATCGCCCACTACGTAGGTTAAACAGGCGGGCGTATGCCCAGGAGTGTGCAGAACATTGCCCTGTAATTGGCCAATGGTAAACGTATCCCCTTCTTCGAACAGCGCATCAAATTGGCTGCCATCCCGGGCAAACTCGCTGCCCGCATTGAACGCCTTACCGAATATCTCCTGCACCTTCACTATGTTGGCGCCAATGCCGGTTTTACCGCCTAACTGATCATGCAGGTATGGCGCAGCCGAGAGGTGGTCGGCATGCACATGGGTCTCCAAAATCCAGACCACCTCGAGATCGTGTTCGCGAATAAAGGCGATGATGTTGTCAGCGGATCGCACGTCCGTCTGCCCAGCGGCATAATCAAAGTCGAGCACTGAATCGATGACCGCACAGGCACGGCTGTCTGAGTCTTGAACCACATAGCTAAAGGTATTGGTGGGCTCATCAAAAAAGTGCGTAACGATTGGGCATTGCATCGCGATCACCAAGATAGGTAATTTAATTTTTTGATTATGAAAATAGTATATATCAAAATAACTCATAAGCTTAGATTTATTTCGAATATGATTCCAGAATAATTTTTTTAAAAAAATTCTATCGTTAAATTACAAAGCTGGTTAGCTAGCCAATGGGTATACCCGCTCTGTCGCGACTTGGATCTGGGTAGGCTAAGTGGGGATTAACATATCTTATTGCTCAACACGGATTCCATTGTGTCAATTGCGATATTTGCAAGTCCTTCAAGATAAAACACGAAAGACGAATAGCTTTATGAAGGTTTTGTCGAACATCGAATTTTCCCTTCTTGGTGCAGCACTGGTCGCGATTAGCTACGGGTTTGGATGCTTCACTTTTGGCCTATTTGTCCTGTCAATTATTACCGAGCTGGCTAACGTCCTACTTGATCGGCATTATCAGGGTGCTTAGGCGTTGCAGGTCTCGCGCTGCTCAGTCAGTCGTATGCGCACTATCAATGGGTATTGGTGGGTTTATCTGCGGTATCTGCGCCGGTTTGATGATGCCAAAACTTACCGATGCGATGACGGCATTGGTGAGTCGCACGATGCACGGTCGTGTAATATCCATCATGAATGCTGGTACCAGCATCGGTATTAGCATTGCCGTGCCCTCCGCCGTGTTCCTATACGATGCATGGCGTCTCACTTGTATGGTATTTGCTGTGCTAACGGCTGCTGGCGTGAAGGCTGCATGGTACTTCATTCCCTTGGATTCTCGTTTAACACCTGGCAATGCTTCCCCCACCGCCACCAATCACTCGGTTACAGTGGTCGCGTTTTATTCGGCTTTCGTTGTTCGGCTTCGCGATGGGCTTTGTGTTAGTGCCGTACTGGCTTTTACGTCTTAGGCAAGCGGTCGGTTCACCCGTTATCGGTATTTTTAAGGGCCCAACCTCGTTTGGGATAGCGATGTCACGTATATCTAAACTGGAGATCGCTGGGCCTATCTAACGGTTGTCATTGACATATTAGCTAGAAAACCGGTTGGCTGGGCGAAGTCGTTATCGCCGGATAGCGAACTCACCAGTTGTGTATTAAAAATGGTCTATAAAAGCCGAGGGCGACCCAAAGCCGTTATGTTCCACAGCTGACCAGGGCAGCTATTTTACGAGCTGTAGTTTCCGTCAGACGCTCTGAAAATGCCTGATAAAACAAAGCCTGAGTCGGCGTGGGAATTACTGTGATAATGCGCCAATGGAGCGGTTCTTTTGGAGCTTATAGGTTTAATGGGTGCCGACGTATGGCTATCGCTCATTCTTGGAGAGCCAGCATCATATCGTGAACTATTTAATCAGGTATTAAAGCCAGCTTAGGCCTCATCAGCATAATGTGGGTGTTAGCCTGAATCAGGCAGAGGAAAAAAATGGGTTAACTATAAACCGGTGGCCAGTTTTACTTGACCACTACAGGCGCCAGAAAAACGTGCTCAATAATCAGTTTTTTTGCTGCTTACCTTTTTTTAAGCCTGCCATAAGTTACCTCATTTAGGATGATCCTTGTGCCAATCGACAAATATGTCTTGCACAGCCACCCATCATCGAAAAGAGGTATTACTTATGCGAACTCACATCACTAAGATTATAACATCGGCGTTGTTACTGACGGCTAGCACGGCTGCGCTGGCCGAGACTCATTGTACTGATGCCCCCAGTGACGAATGGATCAGCCAAGCTGATATGGAAGAACGTATCAGCGAGATGGGTTACAAAATCAAAGAATTTAAGGTCACCGAGGGAAACTGCTACGAGATATACGGCTGGGACGAGCAGGAGCGCCGGGTAGAGATCTATTTCAACCCAGTAGATGCCAGCATCGTGAAGCAGGAAGTCGAAGACTGATCAGGAGGTTACCATGGCCGATAATACCCGTATCCGTGTTTGGGACCCGTTGGTCAGGTTGGTACATTGGGCTTTGGTTGCTGGCGTAGCCGTCAACTTATGGCTAACCGAAGAAGGGGGCGATATACACCAATGGGTCGGTTATGCCTTGGTGGCATTAATCGTCGTACGCATCCTTTGGGGATTTATCGGTCCCTGGAGTGCACGCTGGCGGAGCTTTTGGCCTACCGTGAGCCGACTTCAATGTGTGCTGCGCGGTCGCGACAGCAAGATAGAGCAAACCGGCATTACCCATACACCGCTGGGCGCTATCATGATGCTGGTGCTGCTTGGGCTAATCCTCGGTCTGGGACTTACTGGCTACATGATGGAAGAAACGGATCGTTTCTGGGGGGTTGGCTGGGTTGAAGAAACCCACGAACTCATGGCCAACGCGATTCTTTTTCTAGTACCACTGCATGTATTGGGTGCTGTGGTAGAAAGCCTCAAGCAAGGCGATAATTTGATCGCTAGCATGTTGCATGGCTATCGCCGCCGCCCTACCTCTACCCCCAACACTAAGGCTCATGATGTTCAGTCTTAATTAAGATGTTGTTAAGACAATGCAATGATAATGGCCACTCCTTAATTTTGCACGAGTGGCCTTTTCAGACCTGTTTGACACAGAGCAATGGCTGCACTATCCCTTATTTATGCCACGACACCGAACAAGCGGCCTATGCCGAAGGTCAAGGTCATCGCCAATGCGCCCCAGAACATTACGCGCACCGAGGCTTTGAGTATCGGCGCGCCACCCACACGGGCAGCCGCCGCCCCTAGAAAGGCTAAAAACAGTATCGAGAAGAGCGCCACCAGAAGAATAAGCAATGGCGGCGGCGCCCACCAGGCGATTAGCAACGGCCACATGGCGCCAGCCGTGAAGGTCACAGCCGATGAAAAGGCCGCCTGGAGTGGGCGCGCTTGGCTTGTCTCGGTGATGCCAATCTCATCTCTGGCGTGAGCGCCTAGCGCATCGCTTGCCATCAGCTGTTCAGCGACTTGCGTGGCTAGCGCCGGTGTTAACCCACGCGCTTCATAAATCGCTGCCAGCTCTTCCAGTTCAGCATCAAAATGTTCTATCAACGCTTGGCGCTCAAGCGCAAGATCCGCATGTTCGGTGTCAGACTGTGAGCTAACGGAGACGTATTCACCGGCGGCCATCGACATAGCCCCGGCCACTAGCCCCGCAATACCGGCCAACATAATGTCGCTATGCGCGGTGCTCGCTGCTGCCACGCCGAGTATCAGGCTGCTAGTCGAGACAAGGCCATCATTCGCGCCCATGACGGCTGCGCGCAGCCAACCTGAACGGTTAGATCGATGGTGCTCTGTATGTTGCATGGCCTCACCTCGTGATTGATTTCCCCTTTCTTTTCAGAGGGAGAGTGGCAGATAGCTGTGTGGCAACAGCCTTCAGGGCATATTTTTAGCCAGCGCTTGTAGCAACAGTGCGATTCTCTGGTGCATATAACGGTTGAAATGCATTTAGATTCAATCACTTGTTCCAAAGAAAAGCACTGTAAGCTAATCAGCGATCCTGATGTTGGTTTTGCTCCCACACCACACTGACCGCCAGGCCATTGGGCGTACGATTACTAAGCGTAAGGCGTGCGTTCTGGCGCTGAGCCAACTCCGAGACAATCGATAAACCCAACCCGCTGCCGGTGGTACCCTGGCCAGACGCGCGCCGAAAGCGCTCAGTGACTTTATCCAACAGTGCCTCGGGGAGGCCGGGGCCAGTGTCACTCACCGTGAGTTGAGGCAACCCCTCCCAAAGCGCTAACTCTACCTCCACTTGACCGCCTTCCGGCGTATAGCGCAAGGCATTATCCAGTAGGTTACGAAAGAGCATTCCCACCTCGACTTCGTCGGCGCGAACCTCCAACCGGGTTAAGCCTGTTAGCCTCAAGTGCTGATCTCGCTCATCAGCGAGTGGCCACAGCTCGGCTATCAATTCAGCAATAATCGGATAGAGGTCAATAGTGGCCGGTGAGGTTGTGGCAACTTGATCCAAACGAGCCAAAATGAGCAGCTGTTCTACCACCCGTTGAAGCCGCTCAACCCCGACATAAGCCTTTTGTAATGATTGCTCTCCCCCTGCCTGCGCATTATCTAAGTGGATTCTCAGCGCTGCCAAGGGCGTGCGTAATTCATGGGCCGCATCTGCAGTGAAGCGCCGCTCGCGCTCTAACGTGGCTTTCAACCGGGCGATAAAGTCGTTTAGTGATTGGCGTAATCCATTAAGCTCTTGAGGAACCGGATTATTGATTTGACGCAGGTCGTGGGCGGAGCGACCTTGTACCTGGCTGGAAAGTGCTTGGATGGGTGCAACACCCCGCCGGATAACTCTACTCATCAGCCAAAGAAGGAGTGGCAGCAACAAGAGCATCGGCAATAAATTGTTCCAGGTGATGCGCTCCACCACTTCATCATGAAACGAACCCCGTAGTCCCATGCTGATCCAGGTATCGCTGGCAACATCGAACATGCTGAAAACCCGCCAGCGGTGACCATCGTAGCTTTCCCAGCGAAAACCCTCCTCTAAAGGCGCGGGGAAAGGCCCTGCATCATTCCATTTGCCCCCTAACAGCCTGGGTGAGCCATCGGCATTCCAAAAACCCAGTACTAATTTAAGCTCTTCCTCGTGGTAAAGCTTGGGACCTGATTCAGAGCTGCTCACGGGCACGGCGATACCGTCACGATATAGCTGGGTTGGATGCGCGGGAAGGCCCATGCGCGCAGCAAGGCGAGCATAGTCGTCGATGGTAGCGTTTGGATCGAGTTGGCCAGCCACAATCCGGCTATGCAGACTGAGTTGTGTATCGAGAATTTCTTCTAGCTCGTGATCCGTAATTAAGTAAGCCGCGGTAACCGCAACGCCCCCAGCGACCACCATGGTAATGGCTAGCGTGCGAAGCAGATAACGCCGTATCGATCTCATTGCGCCTGGCTATCCAGTCGGTAGCCAATCCCCCGCACGTTAATAATTAGATGTTTTTCAAGCTTTTTTCGCAGATGATGAATGTGAACTTCCACCGTGTTGGACTCTACCTCTTCGCCCCAGCCGTAAAGCAAATTTTCTAAACGAGGGCGAGATAGCACCCTGTCAGGGTGCCTAGCTAGCTCTAGCAATAAGGCATACTCGCGTCGGCCCAACTTTACGTCTTTGCCCCGCCAACTCACCGCATGGAGAGCCTCATCAATACTCAGTGCACCCAGCGTCAATATTTGCGAGGCCCGCCCCTCAGCGCGCCGCATTACGACACGCAAACGGGCGAGGAGCTCCTGCAAATTGAAAGGCTTGAGCACATAATCATCCGCCCCCGCATCTAAACCCCCAATACGGTCTTCCATCGCATCACGGGCCGTCAAAATAAGAATAGGCAGAGTAGATTGCTGTCGGAGTAAATGCAGTACTTGCATACCGTCCATATCGGGCAGCCCAAGATCCAAAATAATCACACTAAAGGTCTCGCTGCCGATAGCGCTGATTGCCTCGCGGCCAAGCATAAACCAATCAACCGCGTAGCCCTCGCGCTCCAGCGCCGTCTTGATGCCATCCCCAAGCAAGGGATCATCTTCTATTAGTAGTGCACGCATGCTGATTCCCTCAATCGACAAGCCGCTATCTTGGCTACCAAAACTTAAGCTTTTCTTAAATAGGGTAACTTACTTCTCAAAAAGCAACCTCATCTGAATGCAACCAGTAAGCCAACCACCCTATCTTTTCGAACTTCTTACGCAGTTTAACTCTTCTTTAAGTTATTTAGGCTCATGCTGCCTCTTTCGCCATGGGCAAAGCCCAAGCAGTGCCTTCAGTGACAGTTATTTTGATTATGCCCTGTCGCAACCGTGGGCAGGCTATTTTTTATTAATTGAGAGAGCGCCATAACATGCAATTACTAACACTTATTAGAACAAACTATTATTTAAAAATAATGGCCCGTTTTTTAGAAAAAAGAATGAAGCAATATTTACTGGGAGGCATACGGTATATCCTCAAAGCACCTACACCAGAAACCATTGACAGCCTTGTGGGCGTAGAAAAAATTCTCATTATTCGCCCCAATTTTCGTCTAGGCAACGCGCTAATTAGTACCCCTGTCATCGATGCTTTTCGTGAACGTTTTCCTTCCGCGCGCATAGACTATTTAGCGACTGATAAAACATGGCCACTGTTGCAACAACGACCTGTTGATTATTTCTTTTTACTGTCGAGAAGCGCCATTCTTCGACCTTGGCAGTGTGTGACATTATTACGACGTCTACGAGCACAACGCTATGACCTGGCGGTACAAGTGAGTGGAGGATCAACGAGCGGTTTTATAGTGACCCGGTTAATAGGGGCACGGTACACCATGGGTTCAGGTAAAGGTCACCAGCGCTGGTACAGCATTGAGGCGGAAGGTACGTCATCACATGCCTACGATGCCATCGTTAACTTAACACGTCCGCTCGGTGTTGCTTGCCGTAACCGGCCATTGCTCCAGATAACAGAGCAGGAACGCTATCAGGCAATAACGAAAATACAACAGCTAGCCAGCCTTCATAGCGAACAACCACCAGATACAAATTTTATTGCGATCTTCGTAGGCGGGCATCAAAACAAGCGTTGGCCGTTGGAATTTTGGTTAATGCTTATCGATGCCATGGAAGCCCGTAAAATACGCTATATTGTATTTCTTGGACCGGAGGAGTTTAGGCTTCTAGCACCTATTGAGAAGCGTTTGAAGTCATCACTTTATGGCAGCTTATGCTCACCGCTTCCTATCCGCCACTTTGCCGCGGTTTTGGAACGTGCGCGGTTACTCGTGACGCCAGACTCTGGGCCTATGCACTTAGCGGCAGCACTCGATGTCGCCACCATTTCCCTGGTACGCCAAAAAAAATCACTCGCTTTCGTACCACGAGAAGCCTATGACACTATTCTGTGGCACCCAGAAATCAGCACGGTAATAGAAGCCATACGCACTAATCTTAACGGACAAAACGCAACGGATCCCGTTCAATCGGCCTCGGCAACAAATCAACCAACACAGTGGGTAACACCACCACCCAGCGCTGCCCCTTTGCATTCTAGCCACTGAATTAAAGCGCATAACTGTTCGTTAAGTTTTGCACTTTATAGTGACCCTACTGTTACGTTATCGAGAGTACTGTCTTGCCTATTTCAACGACGTCAAAACCCAATGGCACGGGTTTCAAACGCATCTTCCGCGCTTCTATGAATGCAGTATCGGGTTTAAAAGCTTGCTGGATAAATGAGTCTGCCTTTAGACAAGAGGTGATGCTATGCCTCGTCCTCTACCCTTTTTTATTTTTTGTTAATGCCACTTCAGTGGAAAAAGCATTGCTGTTTTCTTCACTCACCCTTGTAGTGATAGTGGAGCTCATTAACTCCGCCATCGAAAGCACCATTGACCGTATTGGACTAGAACATAACGAACTTAGCGGGCGTGCTAAAGACATGGGGGCTGCCGCCGTCATGATGACCATTTTTATGATGATGGGTGTGTGGCTATGCGTGCTGCTCTACTAAATTCTTTCAAACCCGTAGCATCCGCCTGGCTTTTATTTATAATCGCCATGTCAGCCTTCAGCACTCTAAACATAGATTTTACGATAACGGACTTTATATATCGCCTTCAGGGTAATGCTTGGGCATGGAAAAACACCTTAATTACCCAAGATATTCTTCACAAAGGCGGTAAATGGCTAAGCTTGGCGATGGGTTTAGCCACACTCCTCCTATTAATACTAAGCACCGTGGTTACTCGTCTTAAAGCGTATCGCACGCCGCTTTTATATCTTTTTTCCGCAACGCTTCTTTCAGCGCTACTTGTAGCAACGATTAAACACCTAGTGAGCATGGAATGCCCTTGGGATTTAGTTCGCTATGGTGGGGCACGCGACTTTATTGGCTTGCTCAGCATACGGCCTTCCTCAATGCCAGCGTCCGCCTGCTTTCCCGCCGGGCATGCCAGCGCAGGGTATACCTGGATAGCCCTCTACTTCTTTTTTGCCGCCATACGGCCCCACTGGCGATGGGCAGGGCTTGCACTGGGCTTAGGGCTTGGCCTTACGTTTGGGATCACTCAACAGTTCCGCGGGGCGCACTTTCTCTCCCATGACCTCTGGACCGTCATGATTTGTTGGACCGTAAGCTTTGTCCTTTCAAGATTCTTATTACCCCCCAGCGTTCATTAATCTTTTCATATAGAGAGCCTTTCAATGCCCCCTTTGCTGTCATTGCCTTCAAAAATTGTAGGCACCGCTTGGCATTATCGCCCCACATTAAGTACGGAGCAGCTTGTCTTATGGGGTGTTGTCATATTCAGTGTTTTTTACAATGTCTCTTTTTGGCAACAAGCCTTTGCTGGCTATGACCCTCTTGCCGTCCAGACGTGGCTAACCTTTGCCAATATGTTTTTGGTGATGACCTGCCTTAACTATTTGATCTTCGTGAGCCTTGCTTTTCGAACGCTGGTAAAACCTTTATTAACCTTGCTGTTTCTGATTGCCGCCTTTGTCAGTTACTTTACCAGTTACTACGGCACCTATTTTGACACCTCCATGCTAGACAATGTGCTTCAAACGGACACTAACGAAGCACAGGAACTTCTCACCGCTGGTTTACTGATTCATTTGGCAATCTTTTTTGGCTTGCCTACCGTCATGATTTGGCGCGTTAAAATCACACCGTCAACCTGGAAGAAGGCAGTGTTGCGTCGCTTAGCTTATTGCCTTGCCAGCACTGCTATATTGCTGTTAGCAATTTTCTTATCTTACCAAGAAGTGTCGTCACTCATGCGCAACAATAAAGAGCTACGCTACTTGGTGACCCCAGGTAATTATATTGTTTCGATGGCGCAGGCCCTTTCGAGCCAACACGCTTCCGCGAATACGGTGCGTTCCCCGGTGGGTGAGGACGCCAGTATCAGTTCACAAGCGGGTGACAAACCCAAACTGCTCGTCATCGTGGTGGGCGAAACGGTACGGGCGGCGAATTGGGGGTTAAATGGTTATGAACGCCAAACCACACCCAAACTTGCCCAGCAGCCTGACGTTATCAATTTTTCTGATGTTTCCTCATGCGGTACAAGCACAGCGGTCTCATTACCCTGCATGTTTTCATTACCAGGGCGTGCCGATTACGCTAAATCGTATGCTCAGCAATATGAATCCTTGCTGGACGTATTAGCCCACGCCGGGTTAGAGGTCACCTGGCTTGATAACCAGTCAGGCTGTAAAGGTGTCTGCGACGGAGTGACGACAGAAGCGCTCTCGCCAGAGAAGTATGCTTCTTTGTGTCAAGATGGGCGATGCTTGGATGAAGCACTGGTTCAAGCCTTGACCACGCAAATTAGCGGTACCTCAGTTGATCAGGTTGTTGTGCTGCATCAGCTAGGCAACCACGGCCCCAGCTATTACCAACGCTACCCTGATGACTACGAACGTTTTGTTCCCGCTTGCACCACCGCTGATTTAGCCAAGTGCTCAAGAGACGACATTACCAACAGCTACGACAATGCCATTCTGTATACCGACACTGTGTTGGATCAGGTGATTGAGATGTTAAAGCGTCAGGAAGACTACGCAACTGCGATGATCTATCTCTCTGATCATGGTGAATCACTGGGCGAAAAGGGGCTTTATTTGCACGGCATTCCCTACGCCATTGCCCCCGACGAACAGACTCATGTGCCTATGGTTTGGTGGCTTTCCAACTCATTTTCAAAGCAGCGAAGACTCGATACGGAGTGCTTACGCCTAGTCTCTGATCAAGCCGCTTCCCACGATAACTTATTTCACAGCGTGCTGGGATTGCTTGGCGTAGCAACGGACGTATATCAGCAGGCAGAAGATATTAGCCAAACGTGCCGGAGCCTCGCCAATTAATGAATGCTTAAGTGATCGTTAAGTATTGCATGTCAAGCTGTTCTCCATTCTGCTCAATTATTCTGGTGTATGCACATGGTTTTATCGCTACTATTGGACTCCAACCAAGGTTTTTGGAGACGGCTGCTACCCAAAAAAAAGGCAACAGCAGGAAGCTTGGTAGGCGGTGTCGATACCTCTATTCTTTTTGCTAAATGGCTTTCCTTTAGAGCCAGCGTTGTTTTAATTACTTTACTAGCGACTCTGCTGTGGCTAACCGGTATTGAAAACATCGAGATCATCATCGGCGTATTAAGTGTAACGTCAAATGGAATATCACAGTTATTTGAACGCTATTTTTCTGTCAGTGTATTGAAAATGGTTGAAAATGATTTGACAGATACGCTAGACGCATTGGGAATTGCAGGAGTTGGAACCTTAATAATTTTATATTTATTAGGGTAGCGCACCTAATAAGTACCCTCAACGCCAACTCCATAAAATAATCATCCTTGGTAGTCCAGTATAAGGCCTGGAGGTGTCTACGAAACCTGGGGCGATTTATCAGGCTAAAGGGTGAAGCATTGAAAAATGGCTGATTGGCTGCGCGCAGCAACAGCTTCTCACGCACCGCCTCGGGCTTATTCTGGTGGTCCTCAGCGGCTTTTAGTACCTCGGCTTTGGTAGGCCCAGCACGCATTCCAGGCGGCGCAGCAGCGTGAACGGCAGAATGATGCGGCCATACTGGGACTGCTTGAAATCACCGCGTAGAAGGTCAGCGACCGACCAGATAAAAGCAGCAAGCTGTGAGTGATTTTCCGTTTTCACGGATGCTTCCCCATATTTGATGACAATAAATGGCCACTATCATACACATCTGTGCCTCCAACCGAGTACTTGCATGCTAAGTAGACCCTTCACAGGCAGCGTGGTAGCTTTAAAAAAAACTTATATAAAAAGAAGAGGAAAGCATCATGTCTCAATTGAAACTAGGGGTTGCTACGGCACTAACATCATTAATGTTCGCGCTTCCCGCCTATTCCGACTCCGCCTTACGGCTAGCTGTTGATGTTCCTTTCGAGCCCTTTCAGTACCGCCTTCCCGACGGTTCTCTAACGGGGTTTGAGGTTGAGCTAGGGGAAGAGGTATGTCGGCGTATAGAACGTGAGTGTGAATGGGTCGAGCAAAGTTGGGATGGCATTATCCCAGGCCTGCTAGCACGCAAATATGACGCTATCGTCTCCTCAATGGCGATTACCGATGCACGCCGTGAACAGGTGCTCTTCTCTGAACCTTACTACAGCAACCCGAGTGTGTGGGTGACCCAGGTAGGCAAGGAAATCGATACTGAAGACCGTACCACTCTTGCAGGGCTATCAGTGGGCGTACAGCGCGGCACTATTCGTGATGCTTATATCACCGACACCTACGGTGACCTGGTGGACGTGCGCCGCTATGCGACTGGCGAAGATCTAGCGGTAGACATTCAGTCGGGGCGCCTCGACGCGGCGTTTATGTATTACCCGTTAGCACTGTCGTCTCTGCAAGTTGACCAGGAAGGCAGTGGCGTTGTTACCAGTTCAGCTTTGATTCGTGACCCCAAAAGCTATTTCGGCCATGGTGTCGCAGCAGCTTTCCACCCACGCAATGAAGCGTTAGCCGAACAGTTCAATGAAGCACTAAGTGAAATCAAGGAAGACGGCACCTACGACAAGCTAATGAATAAATATGTCGACTACGACATCAAAATCTAACGTTGCAATTCATTGTCAGCTTTGTTGCAGATAGATGGGGCATCTTTATTAGTGCTAATTTTCAAGGAGCAAAAAGTTGGCGATGGCCCCCTTTTAAGGGCTTTTCGGATTTATCTTTCTCAGTCACAGTTACAAAGAGATTCGATGCAAAGGCTCGCGTCTTTTGGATCTGGGTATACTTTGGTTTAAATCATGACAAAAGACAAAGTCAAAATCGATATTCTTGGCTCCCTATTTCCCTTCATTCCACCAGTTTCCGAACTTATAGGGTGGTTGGGCGGCCCCAAGGAATTACATACACAGCTTTACTGGATGCAGAAAGAAAATCAGCAGCACAAACCAGACTTAAAAACCCTTAGAAAGGCCTGTCAGGTTGGTGTGACACCGCGCTCTGCGGCAACGATCAAGGCAAACATTTATGAAGCTGCAGAGGGCATGGGGTTTAATGAGCTCATCGAGGGGATCACTCCAGTTGAACCTCTCGTCAATGGCACCAATGGGGCTAAATGGAGTGCTCAAGCTAGTGGCTTCCTCAATGGTATCAACCGTCACCAGACAGAGAAGCTAAAACTCCCCCGAACCTTCGCATTTTTGGAGAAGCGAGCCCAAGCAGAGAGCCAAATGATGCTGGCACTCCAGAATGATGCGCCCAATGAAAAGCGGCTAGCTCTCTTACACATAGCCTTCTGCGAAGCCTGCCAACACTACACCCTCCTCTCCCCACAACAAATCCAGGCTTATGGCATTGTCATCATTGACGCCAATCTGACAGGGCATTCCAGAACGCTCAAGCAAGTAGCAGAAGCACTCAAATGCTCCTTTAATCTTCGGGTGGATTTCTACCACCAACTGCTGACTAACTTCATGGCTGATATGTTGCCACTTAGAAAATCACTGAGACTGTCAGCCAGCCTGGATGATGCCTTGGTCAACCACGGCGCTATGGGCCGAATGTTGCCACTGATGAGGCAAGGCAAGCTGATCACTCCTACTGAAAGGCTGTACGCTTACTGGCGAAGGGCTTTTTTGGATGCTGGATAAAAGCCAGTGACGAACAGTGCAATGGCCCTTCACATGCCTTTACCAGCCATACCGAAAACACGTGTTAAACAGTCCCCGTCCACTGAGAGTTCTGCAGATACACTTCAAAAAATTACAGACGCAGCCAATGACTCACGCCTGTCTCTTTGGAAGCAGTGGCGGAGAGGTGCTATTCCAAAATCTGAGCACCTTACAATTTTTCTTGAATCCCTAAGCAGTGAGGCTTATGACGCATTTCTACCATTTGTTATGACCCGCGTAGCAACCGCATGGACGAAATGGATTGAGTACGAATGTGCCAAACTGCAAGGTCTCATGCAGCAGGCTCCGTCCCTCGCTGAGCTAATAGACATGGAATGGTTAGTGAATAAATTTTCAGAGTACCCAAAATACTGGGAGCATATGGCCCAGCTGACCACTGACCAACCTGAGCCATAGAACTATTTACTTCTTCCCCTGATTCCGTGGGGCGCTGCGTGTACTTGCGCTGCTAGCTCTTGCGCTGAAGGAATCCTTCGGTACAGTGCCCCCGTTTGATTTCGCTGTGTGGCTCTGGATTCGTGAGGCAGCAGCCGAAGTCATGGGTGTCTTACTTTTTGACATGGTCATCATCTCCGTAGGTTAGTTACTCAGGAGCGGCAATTCGGTTTACTCGCACCTGGCAGTACGATGATGGCACCCTGCTTGGTTGTATTGCAGGGTAGTCGCTGTGGGAATTTTCAGATGTGAGGCTACTCAGCTTTAAACTAGCGACTTCAAATAGCCCCTCTTTTTACGCTAGGCACAATTGAAGGCTTTGCTCCGGCTCCAGCACTGGCAATACTCACGTTCTACATCGCCTCGTCATCATGGTTGCAGCGTTTTGCTGTTGGTAATCACCTAATTGCTGAATGTCACATTGATCTTCAGGCTTTTGCATGGCCATATATAAAGATTCTGTACAACTGAGTATCTAATCTCCCATGAAATACCCACTGAGTACTTTTAACTCCATCCCCGAATCAAAACATCCTGGCTTCATGATGGATGTTGATGACTTTTATTATGTGAAGTCGAAAATGTCATTGTACCATCACATTGAAGAGGCCAAGACTTTTCTACATATTTCCTACTCCTCCGGCAATTATTACGATAAAGACAAGCCTGAAGAGAAACAGATATCAGCCTTTTTAGAAGAGTACCAAACATTTTACCAGGCATTAAAAGGCGGTCTAAATGCAGAATCCTGCGAAGAGCTTATAAATAGGCAACTTGGTGCCAACTTCCAAAGCAGCAAACTACAGAAAACTTTTTCCGAAGCAATGACCTGGATTCTATGCTCTGACCTGCTTTTCCAGAGTGGATATAAGGAAAATGCATGGGCTGCGCTCATCGAATACAAAAAATTTGAGCTTAAAATCGAGCTAGACCTTGATGAGGAGGAAAAGCTTTCTAAGTCCAACAGTAACCGTACTGCCGGAAAGCGTAGTTATCATGACCGTCAATATCTAAAGCCTTATTTTAAGGAGCTATTAGTATCTCAGGTGCCTAAGAATGGCTGGCAAGCCATGAAGAATGCCGCCAGCAAACTAGCGCCGCTCATATTTAAGCGGCACATAAGCAGTGGATCCGACGTTGATCCTGATACAACAGAAGCTGATGTTGAAACTTGGCTAACCACCTGGTTAAAAAATGATAAGCAATGTAGAGAGCTATATTTTGCTCACCGCCAGAAAAAGCCTTCAACAAAGATATAACCACTTACACACGACGCTGCATAAGCCATTGGTTAACTTCACTTTCGTACCATCCCACTGCCGATTTTCCCAGTTTGAAAGGCCTTGGGAATGTAGGATCGTAGTAAGGTGAATCCGGGTTTATTTTTTCGTAAATACCAGAACGGCTAATACCAAGTTTTGGCGCTAACTGCTTCATACGTAGAACAGTGATTGGTGTTTCGATATTACTCATGATCTTGCTCCTTGTGAGTTGATATCGACAGTGTAGATCCGCCCACCACCACCAGTCTCGCTATGGAAATAATTGGCTTTTATGCAAAATAACACAATAAAATCAGCTATGTAAAAAAATACTGAGGCTTTAGCTGTGAAATTTTTTAAAAAAAAATGACTGTTAATATGCCTTCAATCTGGGGCATTCCATTGCTTCAAAATTAGGATCCCGCTTGTCATATGGGGTGGTAAATCACATAAGTCGCTATCTAGCGAAGTAAACTTTTGGCTACACCCCTGCTATGAAAGGTTCGGTTTACACAGCCCCTTGGGCCGTTTTATCACCTCGGGTAATAAGCGAATCCATTAGGACAGGTTTAGGGGGCGATGCACTTAAGATGGCCTTTTGCGCCGTAAAATGCTTAAAAATGTGATAATGCATTCGTATTTTTAGTCAGTACTTCTCCACGTATTATCAATTTCTTCAGACCAAGTATAAGTTTAAGCTGAGCATGAGCTCCATATAAAACTTTAATAATAGTGCCTGTTCCAAAAGTTTATTTCATAGCCTCAAGGCTGAAGTAATTCATGCTGAACGTTTTGATACGAATGAGATGCGAAGACAGATATTTGAATACGTTGAACTGGAAGACAAAAAGCAACGTCGGCACAGTGAGATTGAACAGATTAGCCCAGTGGTTTTTTTTAAGCACGAATGATCGCTTAAATTATTGTTCTCTTTTGCTGGGTAAGCTCAGTTACTGATGGACGGCAGTATGCTTTGGTTACCAATAGCTAATTTTTTTCAAGGTAATAACTACCGTTGATAAATATTTTTCTATAAAAATATGTCCAATAAAGTCCAATGTTGTTTAATCGCAAAAGTCGTTAAAAAAACGTCTTGATAAAGCCTACATCGTTGCTAATACTGCAAACCTTCGCAGGTTTAGCAACGATTAAGGAATATCGACATGTATACTGATGAGCATCAGGCACACCACAATATCACCAACGCTACTACCACCGGCGAGTGGCCTAAATTTAAAGAGCACTCAATTTATGAGTCTATCGTCAACGAAGTTTCTAGTTCTTTAGAAATTGACGATGGAATGGCGCGAGCAATTTTCCTCTCTTCTATGGCAACAGTTGTACAGAATATAGTTGATATAGAAAAGCCCAATAAGCACCTAATGCCCACCTCCATTTTTGTAGTCGTTACAGGAGAGTCTGGCTGTGGTAAAACACCCCTACTTAAAGCAGCATTTGAACCGATAGAACAGTTTCAGTCCCTAAAAATGAAAGAGCATTATGAGGCGATTAAGGTCTATAATCTTAAAAAATCGAACTACGACATCGCCTATAAGGAACTAGAAAAAATTTATCGACTCGCTATTAAAGAAGGAAAACCAACGATTGACATCGAGTTGCATCAATTGGAGCTAGTCAAAAATAAACCAAAACCTCCTAATCAGCCTAGATTTATATATGAAGACATCACACCTTCTGCGTTGTCTTATAACTTATATAAGAATGTTCCATTTGGCTGCTTGGCCTCAAGTGAGGCTGACGGCGTATTTAATGGTAAAGTTATGCAAGACATTACTAACCTTAACAGCATTTGGAGTGGATCTCCGATTATTGTAGACCGAAAGACGTCAGAGGATGTTTATGTCGAACACCCTCGATGCTCATTATCTTTAATGCTACAACCTGAAAGAATGCAAAATTTCTTGAATAACCGTGGTAAGGAGGCAAAGAGCAACGGATTTCTTGCCCGACTAATCTTTATGCAAGCAGAATCTACGGTTGGAAATAGAACGAGGGACACTACTCCACCGGATGGGGCCACTGTAGCTCGTTATTCTCAAAGATGCAAAGAACTACTAGAATCGTCCTTTGATGCGCTTGAGGAAGGCAATAAAAAATACATCGTGAAATTTAGCCCTTCTGCCAAGTCCCACTGGAAGCAGTTAAATTTAAAGGTCGAGCATGAAATGCTTAAGCACCGAAAATACTGTAATGCGCTGGATCACGCTAATAAACTCATGGATAATGTCTCACGTATTGCTGCCATTTTGCATACATTTGAAGGCCTTGAGGGAGATATCAAAACTAGCACCCTTGACTATGCTTTCCGGCTTTGTGAACAATTCTCTAACCACTACTTGCAATTTATTGCTGGCACACCAGAAATAGTTATTCTCGCCAATCAGCTTGCCAGAGACATCCGAAGACTTAGTGACTTACAAGGAGACACTTACACATTTACAAACTCTCTTATTGCTCAGCGTGGCCACAACACTTTGCGCAGCAAGTCTAAAAGGAGTGCAGCATTGGATTTTTTAGAGAAAATGGGGCATTTAATCTACTCTTATGACTCTAAAATTTTATTCAAGGAAACAATCATCCACCCTCATGAACCTGAGTTAAAAAATGGTCTTGATTACTACATTGAAGAACTTACTTTATATCGGGATCAAGAGTTAAAAACCGGTTATGACTTTCGTCCAGAATATAAGCTGAAGGAGATTCCTTCCATACCCATAATGCCCTATGCATATGAAGTAGTTAAGCCTACATCACATCGTTAAATCGATCACCCCATTGGGGGAGACCGAACGACCTAGCTCAAAGTCGTTCGGTCTCCATCAACTTTTATTAGTTGAACCTTATTTACCTAACCTCACCTGCTTTATTAATGCCGGCTTCCATCAAAACAACGAAACCCTTGCTTGATAGGCTTCGAGTAAGCTTTACACATGTAGCTAGCTCCATAAAAGACTTCTGCAAAAGCAGCTTGGTCATTTTGATAGAAATTCCACAGGTACTTCTTTTCGGTAACACTATCGGTGGCTACATTAACTAGGCCTCCCATGTCTTCTAATGGCCAAGCTATCGCGCTTGACCAAGCTCGTACGATTCGGTGGTAGAGGTTGTCACGATCAAAACCTCCACCATGACTTTTGCCAAAGTAGCCAAGACCTTTATAGGCCTCTCCATTTAAAAGCAGCAAAACGTGGTAATGATGATGAATACTGCTTACCTGCTCGCGACACCACGTGTAGCGCATTTTGTGGGGATACTTAGTGTTTGCAACATCTAGCTCCCAAAGCAAATGACTAATAAATGAAGTAGCACATGCATTGTCGCAGCCTGAATAGCCCATATACCCTTCCGCAGGAAAAAGTAAATCGATGCGGACTGCAAATATACGAGGGCAGTCCTGTCGTGCTTGATTCATTACTCGAAGCAATATTTCTAGATAGTTTTCGATCAAAGGACCTTCATGAGTAAGCACACGCATATCTTGGTAACGACATTCCCAAAATAGCTTTAGAGCTGGATTATCAGGATGGCGTTTACGATTACGTTGGCCTACGTTCGGTAAAGTAGTGTTCATCTTCAAACTCCTAACACTCACGCACAGAAATACCCACGGCTTTGATACCGTGTCATTACCCGTAGCAAAAGTGTAAACATTGGATTGATAAAAACGCTGAAGTGATAACCCGTTAGCAAACGCGGTTATCTCGGCGTAATAGGAAATGCTCTAGCAGGCACCTGTGAGCATCATGCGATCGTCACCTTATCGCTTTAGCGTTGTAGAGCTGGGTTCTACATGGCTAACCGTTAAGTGTGTTACAAGCACGACTTGCTTAGCGGTAAATGTCACTTGGATTCTTTGCCATGAGGATATGAGTATGGCTTATCGTGACTTTACGGCTATTGTCTTGAAGAAAGGTCGTCGGCTTGTAGGTCTCCTCCATGGGTACTATTTTTAACCCTTCAAAGGAGCATAATACTATTACCGTCATTTAAATCGGATAGATGCCATGAGTATCAAATGACCAAACCCGCGTGGTAAGCGGGCTGCTGACAGGCCATGATTTCTTCATAAGCTCTCTCTTAAATAAAAATAATTCCATTTTTTTCAATAAGAAAACTTAAAGCCTATTAGGCTCGGCATCTGCTCAGATAATCATACCTGTCAGTATTTTCTTCCTTAAATGACACTTTCCTTAGCATTACCAGCTCCATTAAAACGTGTCAGAACTACTTAACGACCAGAAGCTCGTTCCATTGTGTGGTGTAACGAGGTGTGCGCCGCTCGCTGCGTAAAACCCAGGCGTTATCTTTCCGTGGTAAGCCCATCTGTATCGCCCCTTTTCCGAGTTCCCGATTAAGCTTATCCATCGTCGCCATCAGGCGTTCGCTGCGCTTAGCTTCTTCATCAGTTTGCGGGGTTTCGGTGAGAGTGAGCTGCCGGTTGGCCTTAGGGGATAGGTCAAGCAGTATTAGACCGGCTTTATGATAGGCATATCCCTTGCGCCAGAGTCGCCGGAGCCCCTTTACTCCAGCGGCGATAATCTCCCTGCTGTCATCGGTAGGCCGTTCCAGGGTTATCATCACGCGTTGATGGTATTGCGGTAAATCGGTTCGAAACGGGTTGGTGCGGATAAATACCATGACGGCACTGGTCACGCTGTGCTGCTTGCGCAGCTTTTCACCCGCCCTGGCGGCATGGTGTCGTAACGCTTCCCGTAGCTGATGGGGGTCGTTGGTGAGTCGTCCAAACGAACGGGAGACCATAATCTGCTGTTTGGGCTGGCTCATGTCGTCTAGCTGAATGGAGGATTGGCCCCGCAACTCCCACACAATGCGCTCTTGCACCACGCTAAAATGCCGCCGGATATGTTTCGGGTCAGCTTCACGTAGATCCCAGGCAGTCTCAATACCCATGACGCGTAACCGCTTGCCGGTGCGGCGTGCAACGCCCCATAGGTCAGTCACCGGCAACTGCTTCAACAACGCCTTGGTAGACGGGCTCTCAGCCAGTAACTTGCACACGCCTTGATCTTTATAAGCGGGGTGCTTTTTAGCGGCACGGTTCGCGACCTTGGCGAGCACTCGCGTTGGCGCAAATCCCACCGACACCGGAATGCCCGTCCACTTCTTCACTGTATCTCGCAGTGCTTGGCCCCGTTGTTCCAGCGTATCTTCATCAAAGCCCTGAAACCCTACAAAGCTCTCATCAATCGAGTACACCTCCACATGGGGTGAAAATTCGCCCAGCACCTCGGTCACCCGCTGGGACATATCGCCATAAAGCGCATAATTGCTGGATAACAGCACGGCTTGGCGACGTACGTCTGGCGTTAACAGGTGCATAGCAGCCCCCATCTCCACGCCCAGCGCCTTTAACTCATTAGAGCGTGCGACGACACAACCATCGTTATTGGATAGCACTCCTACAGGACGGCCTTCCAGTGACGGGTTAAATACCCGCTCACAGGAGACGTAGAAGTTATTGCAGTCAATCAGCGCCATCATTGCAGCGTTGCCCCGGGGAAGCTGTGAAGCACATGGGTCACGACACCCCAAACGTGGGATTCGCGACCATCAATAGGAATGGGGGGATACGCGGGGTTACTGGCCCGAAGGTAGGTGCGCTGGCCCACTCGCTCCAAGCGTTTTACCGTAAGCTCACCGTCCACGCAGATAACGATGATGCGACCTGGCAGCGCTTCCAGACTGCGATCAACCACCAGTAGGTCGCCATGGTGAATACCGTCGCCCAGCATGGAATCGCCCTCCGACCTGACAAAGTAGGTTGCTGCCGGTCGTTTCACCACGTACTGGTGCAAATCCAGGTCGGCATCCAGGTGGTCATCCGCCGGTGACGGAAACCCAGCGCGTACGGCACTGGAGTAAAGCGGTAACGGTAATGATGAGGCCGCGGCATCTGCCCGGCCCAACAGTGAAACGTTCAATGACATAATAGACTCCCTCTTTTACTGTACTTATGAACAGTATCAGTAAAGAGTCTTATCGAAGCAACCACTCAAAGGTCAAAGCCAAAAAATTACAGATCTATATCACCCCTATGAATCCTGCACACGGGATCACTTTGACGCCTATAGGAGTGTTGTTTATGTCCCCGCCTTGCCTCTACTGTGCAGCCGCTTGCACGCTTAACCTTGAAACCGCCCAACGCATCGGCACGGTGTGCAGCCGCCTAGTGGGCGGAGCCATTGGTGCGTGGCGGGCATCCTATACCCCAACGTCCCCTTTATCGGATGCCTCCTCCCGCTTTCCGTTAGCCAAACTGACCGCTGCCGTGATGGGGGCTTTTTCCGGCAGTCAAGCAGGCTCGCGTGCCGCAGAATTGTTTTTCACGCAGAAGCTACCGCTCGGTGAAGGAACGCCCTGGCTGTGCGTATCGTGCGGTCATAGCTTCCGGCAATTAACCCCTCCCTTCAGCACATCGCACTAATGCGTATCCACAAAGCGACATACCCCTTACTTTCCAACCATGAAGCGCTGGCGATTAACGTCAGCGCTTTTTTTATTGCTAGGAGTTTTCATCATGGCCCATCTCGTTGAACAAATGGCCTACGTTGGCGCTACCCCCTGGCACGGCCTGGGGCAACAGCTATCCCGTCAACAACCGCTAGAGGTCTGGCAGCAACAGGCCGGTATGAACTGGCACATTGAAGAAGCCCCGGTGCGTTTTATTGCGGAGGGTGCCAGCCACTTGGGCAGTATTCACTCGTTTCCCGAGCAAAAAGTGCTCTACCGCTCGGATACCAAAGCGCCACTATCGGTCGTATCCCAGCGTTATAAGGTGGTGCAGCCCGAAGAAATTCTGGAGTTTTACCGCGATCTGACGGAATACGCCGGGTATGAACTGGAAACCGCTGGCGTCCTGAAAGGCGGTCGTAAGTTCTGGGCCTTGGCGCGCAGCGGCTTAAGCACCTCACTGAAAGGCCAGGATGAGGTCAACGACTACCTGCTATTGGCAACGTCCTGTGATGGCACGCTAGCCACCATGGCGACACCCACCACGGTGCGAGTGGTGTGCAACAATACGCTGCAGATCGCCGTCGATGGAACGTCGCAGGCGGTGAAGGTACCCCATCGGTCAGAGTTCGACCCCCGTGCGGTAAAAAGCCAGCTGGGTATTTCTGTTTCCCAGTGGAATGACTTCATGTACCGCATGAAGGCGTTAGCGGAACGTAAGATCGATCACCGCGAGGCGCAACAGTATTTTCAGTCGGTGCTCTGCGGTATCGATAAGCCGATAGACGACCCCTCCAAGCTGCCCAATTACCGGGCCCTCAATAAGGTGCAGAAGCTCTACCACGGCGAAGGCCGCGGTTCCCACCTCGACACGGCCAAAGACACTGCGTGGGGCTTGCTCAATGCCGTTACCGAGTACGTGGATCACGACAAGCGTGCGCGTAGCAACGATACCCGCCTGGATTCCGCGTGGTTTGGTCAAGGGGCGCAGCTGAAGCAAGAGGCGCTAAAAACGGCCCTTGCGATGGTGAGCTGACATGCTGTTTCTCATCATTTTACTGCTAATTTTCTTAGTTTTTGTCTTACCCCTCATTGGATAGCGCGATAAGCCCAGCCCCTACCAGGCTGGGCTTATCGCTTTTTACGTGGAGAACACCATGGCCTCTCTTAGCCCCGATTTAGATATCGCATTAACCCAACTGACGGAACGACTGCTTACCCAGGATCAAACCTATGCCGAGACCTACGTGATGGCAAAGGGCCAGCTATATCGCACCGAGCTGCACCTATGCCTCGTCCCTCCCAGCGAGCTTCCCGCCGACCTTTAACCCCTATTGAAGGAGCCTTGTCATGGCCACCAAAACTAATGTGGTAAATCACGAGACGTCTGCATCCTCTTTACAAGCAGTTCCTGCAGCACCCACCCCGCATCTCGCTGAGAGCACGGCCATTATCCAAGTGATTGAGCGCGCGGCACTCAACCCGGACGTCGATATCGACAAAATGGAGCGCTTGCTACAGATGCAGGAACGGGTGATGGATCGCCAGTCCATGATGGCTTATAGCGCGGCCATGGCAGCGATGCAGACCGAACTCCCTAGCATTGAGGAGCGCGGGCAGGCTAACAACGGCTGTTACGCCACCTTGGAGGATATCGTCGATACCGTTCGCCCCATTATGCAGAAACACGGCTTTGCGGTGAGCTTTCGTATTCAGACCCAGGAACGCGGTATTCAGATCACCGGTGTTCTGATGCACAAGGATGGCCATCGCGAAGAGACTAGCATGCTGCTCCCCGCTGATATAAGCGGTAATAAAAACGCCGTACAGGCGTTTGGCTCTTCTACCAGCTATGGGAAACGCTACGTGCTCTGCGCCCTACTCAATATCACTACACGGGGCCAGGACGATAACGGCAAGACCAGTACCAAAGCGAGCATCAAGCTAGTCACGCCCTTTCAGGCGGGACAGATCCAGCGGCTAATCAGTCAATGCCCAGCGACAACCCAGGAGTGGTTCAGCGGCAAATACGGGGCAGCCGTAAAAGTGCCCCAGGCCGATTTCGACAAGCTACGTGCCTCACTCACCAAGCGAGCCGTGAAATAACGGCTCAATCTGACTACTCATCGTCTAAAAGAGGCGTGTATGCAGATACTCTCCATGCCACAAGGCTCTCCGGAGTGGCTGGCGGCGCGTCTTGGGCGCATCACCATGTCAGAACTCAAGACATTGCTGGTAAACGGCAAAGGCCCCGGTGGGTTGGGTATCGGAGCCATTACCTATATGCACCAGTTGATCGGTGAGCGGATAACCGGCGAGCTGGCCGAGCCATTTCTAGGCAATGCCCATACCCGTCGTGGGCATACGCTGGAAGGCATTGCCCGTGCGCTCTACTGCGATACCACTGGTGAACCCAAGCCACACGAAGTGGGTATCATCCTTAACCACAGCGTGGGGTACTCACCCGACAGCCTAGTAGGCGCTAATGGCTTGCTAGAAATCAAAACCAAGTTGCCCAAATATCAGATAGAAGTGCTGCTCAGTGGTCAGATACCCGAAGAGCACATACCGCAGTGCCAAGGCGGGCTGTGGGTCAGCGAACGGGAATGGATCGACTTTGTGAGCTACTGGCCGGGCATGCCGCTGTTTATCAAACGTGCCTACCGCGACGAGATTATGATTCGCAGCATTGCTGAGCGGGTCGAGGCCTTTCATGAAGAAATGGATCAGCGTATGAATCAAGTGATGGCAGCGTAACGCAACTCATACCTCAAAATTCAAAAAAGCTATCTAACAACATAGATGCCGGGGTCCCCACTCCGGCACCTTTATTTTTTGGCAACGTTCACATATAGCAATCGAAAGGTGTGGAAGAAGCTAATACTTATCAAGTCACTCTTTCATTTACAGAAACCAATATCATCACCATAGTCAAGCCATTCGCACAACGTATGCTCGTTAAGGTCCGAAAGATCACATAGCACTTCCAGACGCTGAAGCAATTGCAGTTATTGCTACAAAATTATGAGTATAAATTGTTTAGCTTACTTTTCTCCACAGCCAGTACCGCGTCATTCATTTCGAAGGTTTCTTCAATGGGACCATTGCCAAAGCCAGCGTTCAACCCTGGAGTCTTCAAATCAGCTCTCATCTACGACGCTGCTGCCGTCATCTTGGTGCATAACCATTCAAGCGGTGATCCCGAGCCAAGTGATTCAGATAACCCTGTCACTCAGCGGCCATTGAACCCTGGATCTAATGGTTATTCGAGAGGTAGATCAGGTGGTGGTTGGGAGCAATGGATATAAGTCATGTGCAGAGATGGGATATTTATACATATGTAACTAACGAGTAGGAGCTTCCGTCGTTGTCAACTTTAATGGAAGGGGCATTTTTATGGTAAAAACAGTTACCGACCAATTAGAAGTAGGTCTTGATGATCATCTTATTACAGTGTAACAAGGGCACTTGTGTCGTTTGAATTTCACTAGAACAATATATTACCACTTTAGTATACAATCCGAACGATAAGACAAGCATGTCGCTAGCTACCCTTCAGCACGTGGGTAAGTAACATTACAGAAGGTGTAAATAATTGAGTAAAGCAGGGATACAGTCCAATCGAGGTGATGGTTACCAAACTTTAGTTGCTTTCAATTGGGCTTTGTTCGTTTTAAAAGATCCTGATTATCAATGGCTTGAAGTCGATTCAGTTTCGTGGTCTGTGGACGACATTGTAGTTGGCAAAGCCGATGGCACCATAATTTGTTGTCAGTGTAAAAAAAACCAAACGTTACATAGAGCCTGGTCCTTCGCTGATCTCACCAGCGAGTTGCGTAAGGCAATTGACTTGCTGTCCAATAACTCGAAAGCTTTCGTACGTTTCTATTCGCGTAGTAATTTTGGTGAGCTCGCGGCATTACGCGAACAAAGCACCAACTTTGCCGATGAACCAACCTATCACACAAACCTAGGAGAGGCGCATAGAAAGATAGATTCACAGCTTGATCAGCTGCTTTCCGAGCAGTTGTCAAGCTTGTCAACCTATCAATTCCTTCAACGTACGAAATTCGAGGTTAGTCCAGAGCTGGACCAAATGAAGTTATTACTGATCGAACGCTTACGCCAATTGGTAAGCAACCATTCAGTGGCCTACGATTCATTATGGGTAAGTCTTGATAACCTCGGCATGCGCGAGAATAACTACGACCAAAGTGGCGCTCCACTACATCAACTAACAAAAGAAGATCTGAAGGTACTATTAACAAATACAGGCTCTATATTGAGCTCCCCTATGGATGTAGTTGAAATACGTGCTTTATTCCAAAGTACTTCTGCCATTGGTCGTTCATGGCGCAGAGACATTGGCAATGAGTATGTGTCTAGCCCATCGGTCAACGAACTCATCAAGGCAATAGAAGACAAATATTGTTCTATACTGCTGACCGGTTCGCCTGGATCAGGTAAGACCTGCGTGATGCTAGCTGTGCAGGATGCACTAGAGCAAATTGCACAAACTCGCTCTGACTTGCTGCCACTGTTCATTCAAGCGCGTGAATTTGCTGACACAGCTACTGAGCAGGACCGCCAAGCACATGGCTTACCAGAGCATTGGGTAGAAAAAGCGGCACGCATGTCGGAAGATGCACATGTAGTAGTGATGATCGACTCTCTTGATGTACTCTCCATCGCCCGTGAGCACAGTGCAATTACATACTTTTTGGCGCAGATTGATCGTCTTCTGCTACTTCCCAATATCACTGTAGTTACTGCTTGTCGCGATTTTGATAGGCATTACGATCGGCGAATTGCCCAGCGCGATTGGGACAAAGAAGTCACTTGCCAGCCATTAGATTGGTGCACTGAGATAGCTCCGCTGCTTGGCAAACTTGGAATTGACGTATCAACAACTGATGCAACCACACGCGATTTAATTTGTAACCCGAGAGAATTGGCGCTGTTCGCGGAATTGGCACAGCAAAGAGGTTCCTTCAACATAGTGACTAGCCAAGAGTTGGCGCAGCGTTATCTTGCGATTATAGTCCAGGGTAATAGCGCATTAGGCGATGAAGCTATGCGAGCCATTGAAAACATTGCTGCTGAAATGCTTAAATTACGCAGCCTTACGGTGCCATCCCAACGGTTTACTGCATCTCAAGATATCAGACGCACGCTCCTCAGTAATAAGGTTTTACATCAGGCTGAAAATGGACAACTTACTTTCGGACATCAAACCCTACTGGATGTCTTAGTAACGAGCGGTGCAGTTCGCCAAGCTGAGACTTTGAGTGAGTTCATTCAACGTTTATCGCCAGTCCCTTTTGTGCGTCCAAGCATTCGAAGCTATGTCATGCAGTTGGTATCCGGCGATCGTCGCGAATACCGCAAGCAACTGCGTACTGTTTTGACTGGCAAGCATGCCTTCCATCTTCGCCGCTTGGTGGTAGAAACCTTTGCTGAACTCCCTCCATGCGATGACGACTGGCCGTTAATACGAGATCTACGCACTCAAAACCATGAAATATTTCAGGTGATTTATACTCAGGGGAAGCATACGGAATGGCATTTCTTCTGGATGAAGCATCTAGTGCCTATATTAAGAGATGATTGCGATGCTGATGGACTAATGATACATGCGCACAGAGTGTCACAATGGAAGAATGATGACCCCGCTGGAGTTTCCGCCTACTGGGCTGAGGTACTGTCACTAGAAAGTGTCGATAAAAGCCAGTTGATTAGTTCTATGGCACGTGGCATCGCGCAAGTTGATGAATACCATTTGGGTTTGTATGTGCCACTGCTTGTTGAACTTATTAAGTTACCTAGACCGCAGTACAGTTTTCTCGGACATGCCTTAGCTTATGGCGTAAAAAAAGGTGGCTTGGACGATGCTATCTTATGGCAGTATATCGTAGATGAAATTAGCGATGAGGATGTGCTTTCCTACAATTTAGAAAACAAACTACATTGTCAGCCGCATGAATTTGGCAGTCGTAATGACAAGTTTCTCGCAACACGAATGAAGGAATCGACGAGATTACTCGATTTAGCTCTTACAACTATTGAAAAATGGAGTGAAATTAAAAGGTCACGTTATGGTTATGCCCCGTTATCCTATAGGAGTTTTTTTCTTCAAGATACCTCATATGCCGACGTGCATTCACAGAACGAGATTCATCACATAGATAGCAAAAGGGTTTTGCTGGACGCAGTTGAAACTGCCATTGTGCATCACGCAGCCACTCAATCAACCTGGTGGCAAAACAATAGAAAACGCCTGTGCTTCAGTGAAGAAGGTTCGCTGCGCTATTTCGCAATTCTCGCGTGTATAACAACACCAACCGCAAACATAGACATTATTAGCAGCATATTGTGTGAAAAAACATTGCTTGAGTCTGACCTGTCTTATGAAGTTGGCACATTGATACAAAAAACTTTTTTGCAGCTGGAGGCAACAACACAAAACTTAATACTATCTACAATTTTAACACTTCATGAGCAAACTACTGATGAGCCAAGTCATCGTGTTTGGATACTGAGTAAGCAAGCGCAACTGATTTTAACCATTCCATGCCACTATCGTTCTCCTAATGCGCAAGCCGTTTTGGATGAGTGCGAAAAGGAGCTAGGGCCGATAGTCCGCCAACCGCATATTGGTCACTATAGCGGTATAGTTCATGCCCCCTTTTCTTTCGAAGTTTTTCTTGAGACAAGTGATGATGGAGTAATATGTCTCCTGGATCACTACAGTGGACATAAAAAAGACTCTTATGATGACGTCCTGACGGGCGGTGAACGAGAAGTAGGTGAGCAACTGCGCGAAGCAGCTTCGCGCCAACCTTCTCGGTTCATTAATCTTCTGTCAGCGAATTGGGAAAGGGTCGAGGAACATTTTCGCGATAACCTCATGGAAGGAGTTGCCACTTATTTGGCGTACCGCCATGGCAACTTAAATACAAATAATAATTGGTCACCCAAAGAAGAGCCTGATGCCCCAACACTGGCACAGCAAGTGCTTGATGAGTTGATAAGTCACCCGAATCATTGGCATCACAACCGCGCCGCTTCTGAAGCGATAAAAAGCTGCTCATATGTAGTTAAACAGGCTCGGGATGTTGAGAGGCTTGTATCTTTAGCTGTTGGTTTCTCAACATTACAGGAGGAGAGCTCTGTATCTGGAGATTCAGATGATTTGCTTACAATCGGCCTCAATATGGCCCGAGGTAAAGTAGCTGAAGCCCTAATTATCGTGGCTAACCAGCTTGATACGGAGGCCCTACCATGGCCAGAGCTACTCGCGAATACGCTACACCTATTTGTAAGAGATGAGAATTCTGCAATTCGCGCTCTGATTCTAATGCGAATGCCCTACTTGCAGAGCAATCATCCTGAACTAGGCTGGGAGATGTTTGATATAGCCATGCGAGAAGGAGGCACTGGACTATGGGCAGTTGCTGAGCCATGTTTGTATTATGCCTACCGTAAAAAATTTGAGATCGTCACCTCGTGGCTAGAATTCATTTATTGTGAAGGCCGCGGTAAGGATCTAAAGGTATGGGGCCGAATTTCTGCGTTGGCAGCTTTCACAAAACAACTAGACTTTGCTATCTTTCTCGAAGATATCAAAAGAGTGAAATCCGTAGAAGCATGGCTTGGTGCAGCGAGCGTATGGAGCCATGTGGGCAATATGCATAAACATAGAAAAGAGTGCCTCGCTGGCTTAGAGGCTGGCTTGAATGAAGAAGCCCCATATGCACTTGCAGTCGCACGCAAACTCCGCAGTCTGTTTCGGGAAATAACGCCGCTGATCGTTGTCCCTCTTGAATTGATACAGCGTTGCCTCTCTTTACTTGAAACCGAAGCTGATTCTTCGCGAAGAGACTTATTTGGCTTCGATGCTTGGTTAAATGCTACTTCGCTTCGAGAACCAATGTATGCATTAGAAGTTACTGAAGTTTACTTTGGTTATATTCGACGCTCAGCAATCCAAGTATATGATCACGAAGACAATCTAACTCAATTACTAACTCGCTTATTCGCTCAGGCCGAAGAATTGGAAGAGGCAGACGACGGAGCCATGCTCAAGCGAGTAGTAGCCATACAAGACGAGCTGTTAGCACTGGGTGTCAATGGCATGAATGAGTGGCTTGAGGCTGCAGAACGACCATAGGCTATGTATAAGGCCGTAAGAATTCAGATGATTAACGCTACTATACCGAGTCCTACACTTATTCAAAAACGGTATTTTTTGCTATCGTTACAAAGCTTTGTAATCATCTCCTCCGAGCGATCTGGGCCGTTACAGGTTGACGTCGCATTACGAAAATTACGCATTAGATGTGCGTACTCTATCCGCAGAGAGGTCGCGAAAATTCCTGGATCGTCCGATCCGACTGAAACTGTGACAGGCACCAGGGCATTGTTGGTTTCTTGGCCGAGCCAGTTCTGAGCGTGGTGGTCTTCATAGCATTCGTGAATACTGATCCGAACATTGCTGCTCGGTAGCGTCTCGATAGCAATGCGTCGCTCATGCAATAGCTTCAGCACACAGTGCTGTAAAGTCTTAATAATATTTAATGACAGAACATCAGTCTCACGAAATACGACGACGTCCTCTTGCATACGGCAAAGCTCATCAGACTTGGTTTTGATACCGTGTCTTCGCAAGAAAAGCTCGTAAGCAGTCTTCTTAGACTGTTTGGACACCTCATGCAGAAGCGCTTCGGCACGTAGCCTTGGTTCAACATCACGCAGACTGGCTTTCCTCGCGAGTGGATCAAGTCTACGCAATTGCCAAGCATCGACAAGATGTTCAACAGAAACACTTGGGTCTTCCCAGAGTCGCATCGATAGGCTCTGAATTTCCGCGTCGATCACAGGCAGCCAGCTAGTACAAGCGCGATTACTAAGAAGAGTAGCGCGTGCAAAGACCAAGTCATCGAGGCGATCTTCCAGAGGAAGAATGACGTGACCATCTACCGCACGCCACCATGTTTCGGCATTCAGTCCCGATGCAGTTGCGTGTCCTATCCGACAACCTGCATCAAGGTCAAGAAAGTGGACGGCTTCGCAGATTGCTCTAAGCCCCGAAACAATGTGAGCAAAATCTTCACCTGCATGGTAAGTGAAACGTTGCATGCCTGCGTCCCGCATCCGGCGAAAGGCCGGGGCAAAGACTTCAGGGCCAGCGTGGCGTTCGTTGCTTGCAGCATCAACACCTCGAATCAAGGTATCGAGCCCAGGCGTGCGCTTAATGACGGAAATCAGGGCTCGTGCTGACTGGTCTGTTTGTTGCCGAGCTATAGAATCACGGCATCTGGACCGAGCTTTGCCGCCCCTATAAAAAGCTTGACGTTCCTCAACATCAGTCATCTTGATGAAATGCGCTACCAACCCTAGCCGAAGACGTCTCGGAGATAGTGAAATATTCTTCCTCACAGCCGAAGCTTTCAATGCCTCATGATCACAACGGCCAATTTTTTTACCAAGTTCAAGTTCGCGTACTCGTTCGAGCAAATCACCAAGAGAACCATATTCCAGCGACACTGAGGCCGTACCGGCTTCACCGAGTTCTTCTTCACCCAGAAAGCGAAGATAGCCGCGCAGAACCTGTCCGAGCAGGGCAGCAGTCCGATCCGGTGTTATTTTCGGTGCGAACCTGCCCTCAAGATAATCTACACCTTTCTGCTGAACTCGTTCGATTTGCCGGAAACGCTCGGCAAAATCTTTTTCTGTATCTTCTCTTAACTCGTTAAGTGTTATGTACTGAAACTGATCGAAGCCAACTTGAGCAACCTGCTGCACGAGCAGCCGGCAAAATTGAGCACGCAGCAGCGCATAGTGCCACAACATAAGCCCTCTTTTGATACTTGGGTCGTTCGGGGAGGTAAAGTCTGCGAATATGGTACAAAGGAGCCAAGCCTCATGCACCACTTTAGGGAGCCTAGTGTGCTTTTTCGAAGGAAGCGCATTATGAATTGCCTTGCGATAGCAAGTAGTCGGGTCTGTTCCCTGGTTCTCCTCATAGTTTTTATTAAGCAGCGCGGTTTTGAGCGCAATAGCATCGTTTACGCGACGCCTTAATAATTCGCCGGTTAGAGCATCATCTTCCTGTCTGAGTAGATGTTCTACCCCGTTACCAATATTGATGCGAATCCCCGAGTCTCTCGCTTTACGCTTCAATAGAGCGCCAACCACGTGATCCGGGCGCTTGAGCGCATCGCACCAAACCTTCTCGGCCTCAGTTGTGCCGTTTAGATGCATGTGAATCTCATCAAGGCCCTGCGTTCGACACAAATAATCGAGAGCCGGTTCATCATCAACAGGAAGAGTAGAGTCGCATAGCCAAAGCGCCATGCGTTCGACAGCACTGCGCCGACTTCGTGTCTCATGATTTTTCGACTCGGAAGAAAATAACCGCGGCGTCATCCAGGCCGAGGTTATAAGCATTGGAGGGACAACGAGTACGAGATCCTGCCATTGTTTGAGCAATTCGCTACGGACGCGTAACGAACCATCATGCCCCTCACGAAGAAATGTTTCGGCCAGCATAGAAAGCAGGTTAGGCAAGAGGTTAACGAATGAGCCGCTAATACGGGTGTTGGTTGCTCGCCAACTATGCCCTTCCGAACCGTCATTACTTGAACGCTCTAGCTGCCTGTTCATTCGATGCAAGCGGTTTTCGATTGCCTCATCCGAAAGCTGGGGTCTCAAGTACCTTAGTCGTGCGAAGCGCCCAAGTTCGTAAGCCTTTCGAACTTCTTCCATCATGTCTCGTGAGCGAGGCAGGGTGACTCCTCTCAACATAACGCCAACCTTTACCCTAGGCCTAGCCTCCAGCGCACGCAGGAATTCGACGTTTGTTAGAAGGGCCTTCGCATACGCAACTAGCTCGCTCGCGTCGAAAGCTGCATCTGCCCCAGTATGGCTCAGCATTAGCTAGTCCTCGATTATTTGCGCTTTGTCTCGGCGTATCTCGGCATGACATTCAGCAGGTCATAGAATCCTTCAACCGTAATAGTTCGCTGGCTGCCACCATCCGTTTTCTGAATGTTACCTATCTTAATGGTTACCTCTGGGGCAGTCGTCCAATCATCAAAATTCGATTCGTTAACTTTTTCAAAGTCATTGGTATCGTTCCAATATTTGAGAGTTTCACGAACAACGTTACGCAAATTCTCTGTATTGGAACCACTCCTATATTCGGCCTTGGGATTAAGAAAAGCCCAGACTAGAGGACAGGACAATAAAACCGCAGCCAATGGATGAAGGCTAGCTTGCTCACTGTCGGACCTGGCCCGGGCCAGAACACGCCCAAGAGGAGCGTCCGATGTCTTTGGACTTTCCCGTTTTCGTACGGTTTCGCCAGCTGTCATAGCCACTGCAGCATTGAGGACGATGGTGACTTGACGATGGAATATTTCACCGCTGTTTGTTGGCAAGCCCGGATCTCTAAACTGATCAAGGCTGTGCAAGTCGTCAAAAAGCCTTGAAGCAAGTGTTCCTAGAAGCGCAGGAGATATTGAGGCACTCGTTCCGAGCTTGCGGGCAAATTTATGCCAGTCTTTCAGATGATCAAAAAATGTCTGAAATACGCCTATTTCATCGGTAACTTTTTTAGATTTTTCTGGTGGTTCTTCGTCATTACTGATGCTGTCTACTCCATAGAGCAGTTCTTCAACGCTGCTTTCTGCCCCTGCTTGCCCACTTCCAAAAAATGGAATGGTATGTTCAACAGCAAGCGCGACAAGGCCGCTTATTTCGAGATTTTTCGACTGAAGAATTTCACTTATCGCTGCAAACAGCGATAGAGCAGAAATCGAACGCTGGGTTTCACCGGATTCGTTGAAGCGCCGCGAATAAATCATGTTCAGAATTGGGTTGAACACACCAGCTCGATCATCCTCAAGGAATGCCTCCATAGCAAACCATGCCACGTTTTGACGCGCTAGAAGCAAAGTATGGTCGCTACTGCCTTTATTTTTGAGCAAATTGATCCATTGACGCGCAGCATTGTTCTTAGCGTTTTTATTCAACACATTAAAGTCTTTGCTATCACTTGATGCCAGACCGTAAACACGTTCAAGTACTTTGTTTTCATCCTCTGCCAATGCTACCGAGCCGAAGGCAATTGGGCGTTGCCGATCGTTCATATCTCTTCCACGACGGATTGCATTAAGCCGCGCAGCGATATCTGGCATGTGCGGAGCATCCAGACGCCATAGAAACTCAAATACCTTCAGGCGCTTCTCTGGGCTGTCAAGCTGAGGTAACTGGGTCATTGTGATTGGCAATGCAAATACCAGCAGAGCCTTAAGTACTGTGCCACTATCTTTCATGCCATTCGCAACGGCAAGAGCAATGCAATGGAGAGCGATTGCCCTTTCCTTTTCTCCAAGATTACCGAAACGGATAAGTGAAGCAGGCTCCTCCTGCCCGATAATCCATTCGAAAGCGACTCGAAGTTCATAGTCAAATGAGTTAGTGTCGAGCAGATCTGTCGGTATGTGCAAAGTGCGCAAACGGGTCTCAAATACTCGAAGGACAGCTCTGCGCCCATAGCTAACATCGCTTTCATTGGGATTGGTCGGGTGATCCAGTGCTTGAAGGTAACCTAACACAAGGCGAAGATGCTCTTTGCTCATCACTTTTAAAAAGGGGTGATCATCTCCTTGGCCTTCACGAAGATATTTTCGGACACGCTTGCCTGCCCAACTGTATAGCTCTTCAGTAGCACCACCATAGCTTGGCCGGACGTTTATACTGCCAGCTAGCACACCGAGTGGAAGCATCGGTATCCTATTTTGCGGCGGTAGAATCTTCAGGAGGTATTGTTCCTCAAGTTCCAGTACTGCATTCGACAAGCCCTTCTTATCGCTGCCCATTATTTCGAGGTCATGCTTAATGACGTCATTACCAAAGGTCGCGTAGATGTGTTTGCGCTGTAAACGACCGTAAAGTTCTAGGTCCCCAGAAAGGATCAATACTAATTGCGGTGAGGTCAAGTACTTCCGAATTGTTTCAAGAATCGTGTGACCATGCTGGAAATTTGTGTCCACATCATCAAAAGCGAGCACAAATGCTTCTTTGCCCAAGATTTCGAGCGCAAGCGCTATATAGCGATTCAACTTAAGTTCAAAATTAAAGCCCTTACGAGCCTTTTGTAGTCCGCGGCTCATGACCCATTGAGCGTCTTCCCATTCAGCCCCATAGGCCGAAGCCGGGCCAATTCCGTCCAACAAGCGAAGTCCTTCGGCAAGGGCTTCTAATGCTAAATCAAGCTCTTCGAACTTACGCTCGTCTAGCGTCATGCGTAAGTTAGCGTCTTCTATAGCCTCTTCTATTAGCTGAAGGATGAGGATAACAATATTTTCTTTTGTTTCAACCAGAGTGGGGTCAATCATACGCATAACAAGAAGTTTCCTCGAAAGAGCCTGATCTCGCTGCCTAAGCTCTTCTAGCGTATTAAGCACAAAGGTTGTCTTGCCGCTTCCACGTCCTCCTTCGACGAGAATCGCTCTGTGCGACCTTGGGTAGTAGATCGCACCTTTATCCTCTTTGACAGGATCTTCGGGAATATTGTCGAGCTGTTGCCGGACCAGATATTTCAGGCGCTCAAGCCCGTTCGATTGTAGAAAATGATCTGTATCTGCATTATCGAAAACATTCGCATTCATATTCGCCAGATCGATAACTTTCGGGCTGTCAGATTGATCCATTAGATGCGCCTTTGCTCACGTATTTAATTCATTTTTATCATGTATTAGTAAGAAATGTTGGCGCTTTGTGGTAGAAATTTTACAAAATAACCATAAACTCACATAAAAGAGGCCCCAGCTCTAACAATCATGTAAATAGGTCATTTGACCAAAAATTCTCAAAGAAGCGCATTTTAAAAATTATTGGTGGCTGCTGCTCCAAGTCATGTGCTTATTGCCTAAATTTTGGCCAAGCGACGTTTCCAGAGAACAAGCTTGACAAAAAGCCTCAGCCTGCATGCTAAATTATCTCCAATCCATTCTTCATACAAAAGCGCGGCTAAGTGGCATCGTAGTGATACCTATTTTCGTTCATAGTCTCTAGTTCATTGAATAGAGTTGCTTAAGAGCCTTCCGAACCAAGTAGATATTAAGGATGATGTCAGCCAGTTGTAAGCACTCATTACTCTTAGATTCGAGCGAAACCTCTACTCCTTAGCGAGTGGGCAAGCACAAAGAAGAAACATGGGTATAGTCTGAGTCAGGCTAGGTATAAATAAAGGAAAAAAACTATTAGAGAGGGAGGAATCGTCCAACTATGTTCAGCTCTGCCTAGGGAGAACCAAAACCAAAGTATGGGCTGGGGTATGGGCTGACTAAATTACGGACACAAAAAAGCCGCTGAAATCAGCGGCTTATTCGTAATGCTTGGCGGAGGGACAGGGATTCGAACCCTGGATAGGCTATTAACCTATGCCGGTTTTCAAGACCGGTGCATTCAACCGCTCTGCCATCCCTCCGGCTTATGGGTGCGTATACTAACAGCTTTTCCTTGGAAGTCAACGCCTTTTAGTACAAACGTAACCCGACGCGGGTAATCTTTCCGCCTTCCATATCGCTGACCACCCAATGAATGCCGTGCCAATCGACGTCGTCCCCGATAACCGGGTGGCCACCCACGCGCAGGGCGATAAATTCCGCCAGTGTCATGTCCTGCTCACCGGGGCTGAGCGTTAGGCCATAGGCTTGGGCGATATCATGCATTTGCGCGCTGCCATCCAGGGTAAAGGTACCGAAGAAGGCGCGCTCCTGCTTGAGCTTGGCATCGCCATTGAATAGTCGGTTAAGCGCGTACAAGTCCTCTGAGCGGCCGATCACACAAATCACATCACCCAGCTTCAAGCGTGTGCTGCCCTTGGGGTGCAACATGGCGTGGTCGCGGAACAGTGCAGAAATCAAAGCACCTGATGGAAAACGCAGCAGCCGAATAGGCACGTCCTCTAAATCCTGGTTCTCGACTCCGTACACAAACAGCTCAAAGTCGTTTTCCGGCAGGATGCCCAGCGGGCCGCGCCGGTTAGGCACGGTGCCTACCGGCACTTCCACCTTCAACCACTTGGCCATCAGCGTCAGTGAGCCGCCCTGAATCAGTAGCGACATCAATACCACGGCGAAGGCCACATTAAAGTAGAGCGAGGCGTTTTCTACCCCACCGATAACCGGGAAAATAGCCAGCACGATAGGCACCGCCCCTCTCAAGCCCACCCAGGCAATGAAGAAGGTTTCCCGCCAGCGGAATTTAAAGAACGGTTTGATGGTGATCAGCACCGCCAACGGGCGGGCAATAAAGATGAGCGCCAGTGCCACCAAACCCGCGGGCAGTGCCACGTCCCATAACTCACTGGGTGTAACCAGCAGGCCAAGTACCAGGAACAGGCCGATTTGGCTTAGCCACGCCAAGCCGTCGTGCACCGGCAGAATAAAGTTAAGGTGGCGCCCAGGCTGGTTACCAATCATCAAACCAGCAAGGTAGATGGCCAAAAATCCGCTACCGCCCAGCACACTGGTTAAACCGAATACGCTGAACCCCAGCGCCAGCGCCAGCATGGCATAAAGGCCTGGGGCTAAATCGAGCCAGCGAAGCAGCTTGGCACTCAGCCAACCGCCCCCTAGGCCGACAATCAAACCAATACCAAACTGGGAAAGGAAAAACAGCAGGGTTTCAACGGGGCCGCCAATATCACCAACAAGCAGCTCAACCAGCATCAGGGTCAGGAAAATTGCCATCGGGTCGTTGGTACCCGACTCGATCTCCAGCGTCGCCCCTACCCGTTCGTTGAGATTAACGCCGCGACCGCTAAGCATGGAGAAAACCGCAGCGGCATCGGTTGAACCTACGATGGCGCCAACCAGCAGGCCCTGTACTATCGTTAGGTCAAAAATCCACATCGCGATAACGCCAACAATGGCGCTGGTGATAAAGACGCCAAAGGTCGCGAGGGAAAGCGCGGGTTTAAAACCCACTCGGAAGGTTTTGAGGCGAGTACGTAAGCCACCGTCTAACAAAATCATGGCCAGCGCGAGGTGGCCGATGGCAAAGGCCATGGAGTAATCGTCAAACACTACGCCCAGTACGCCCTCTTCACCTGCTAGCATGCCTAGCCCAAGGAAGATCAGCAGCAGCGGCACACCCATCATCGACGATAAGCGGCTGGCCAAAATGCTGAGGGCCATAAGAGAACCGCCTACCAAAAAGAACGTATAAATTGTGTCCATGACTCTCCGTCTCTACATCAATACAGCGCTATTATTGCATGTAACCGTTGAATTTACTGTCTCTTCTCAGCGCCCCCTTATGCTCAAGGGGCTGGTCAGAAGCTTTCCCAGGCGGCTACACTTCGCCGTTACAACCCCTGGAGTTACTGACTATGTTGCGTTGCCTCTTACGCTGTTGGCACCCTATCCTGTTGAGTCTTATCGTCACCTTATTGTTTTCTAATTCAGTTATTTACGCAAATGAAGAGCGCGAAGAAAGCCCTTCAGAAACGGCCCCGCTGACGCTAGATACAGATGTTGAGGTGCCGGAAGCATTTTGGCGAAACATTGACAGCGAAAGCGTCGAGGAAGTGCCCACCACGGCGCAAACCCCGGCACCGCCGCTCGAACCACCGCCGGTTAAACACATCACGCTAATGCTGGATTGGTACTTGAGCCCGCAGCACGCAGCCTTGGTGATTGCTAAAGAGCGAGGGCTGTACGCTGCCCAAGGACTTGAAGTGGAGATTCAGTCACCGGCCGACCCCTCCATCGCTATCAAGCTGCTAACCGCAGGTGAAGTCGATTTGGCGCTGACCCGCCAGCCGCTGCTTCATATGCAGGCTCATAACGGCGCGCCAATCGTCCGCATCGCGACACTGATCGAAACCTCGCTGACGGCGGTCATTGTGGCGGGCGAGGAGCAGGCGGAAACCGAAAATACCTTGGCAGGGTTACACTATGGTTATACCACCGGAGAAGGTCGCGACCTGAGCATCCCGCGTTTACTCCCCCGCTCGGTACAGCAAACCGATGATTTCACCTCGCCCATCAACCTGCACTTCGACCCCATTCGAGCAATGCGGGAGGGTCAGATTGACGCGGTCGCCGATGGCTTTTACCACTACCTTCCTCAGCAGTTGGCGACTGAAGGCATTAACACCCACGTCATTCGCTTCGATGAGTTAGATATCCCCCGTAATGACGGCCTGGTGGTATTGGCCAATAGCGATACGCTTGCGCGCCGCGCTGATACCTGGTCTCGGTTTGTGCTTGCCGTTGAGCAAGCGAGCCACTGGATTATCGACAACCCTGACGCCGCCTGGGAGCTGCTGATTAGCGCGCACCCTGTGCTCGATAATGACATTAACGCCAACGCCTGGGAGGACATCCTGCGCCGCATGGCGCTGAGCCCCGCGGCGTTAGATAGCCGCCGTTACGCTGACTTTGAAACCTTTCTACACAAAATGGGCCTTACTGACGAGACGCTGCCCGTATCGCGTTTAGCAGTAGATCCACACACTTTATAACCAAGTATTAATAGCTCTCCATCCACTACCATGGCGGCCCATGAGCGAAACAGCTTTAATTTTTGCAAAAGGTAAGGGGCGTTGTTTTGCCAATCAGGTGGGCAAGTGCCGTGGCGCGTGCAATGGTCAGGAGTCGATAGCAGCGCATACCCAGGGGGCGCAGGAAGCGCTCACCCAGCTTCAGGTCAATGTTTGGCCGTGGCCGGGCAGCATTGCTATTGAGGGGCAGTCAGCGGGCGCTACAGCAGCGCCCGCAAGCTTTGATGTGGATAGCTACCGAATTTTGAATCGTTCCCTGCATTACCCAGAGCAGCACGGCTTAACGGTCACGCCACTCTGATAAAACAGCGCTTCTTAAGTATTTGAACACGCATCTACTGCGCGTCTAGAAACGCCGTCACTGCCTGCTGGAAGGCTTCCGGCTGGTCGGCGTGTAGCCAGTGGCCGGCATTTTTGAGCGTTACCACACGAGCGCGGGGTAACACTTCACGCAGCGCGGGGATCATATCGTCAGCCACATAGTGAGAATCGCCGCCGCGTAGCACCAACGCCGGGCCTTCAAAAGGCTGCTCGCCATCGGGCACGCCGATAATGTCGCTATAACCGCGCTTGATCTGATCTAAGCCCACCCGTATCGCCATCACGTTATCGTCATTGCGCACCAGATTAGTGGCCAAGAACAGCCGTGTGGGTCGCGACTCAACATGCTCGCCCAGCAGATCATCGGCTTCACGACGACTTTTGGGTTGACCTTCCCGCACATTATCGAGCGCGGCAAACACATCATCGTGGCCATGCTCATAAGCCACCGGGGCAATATCCGCCACAATCAACGACGCCACCCGCTCAGGCGCCAAGCGCGCCAAACTGATCGCCACTTTGCCACCCATGGAGTGGCCCAGCACATGAGCGCGCTCGATCGAGAGCTTGTCCAATAGCGCTATCACGTCATCCGCCATGGTGGCGTAACGCATTCCCTCTGCATGGGGTGAGCGGCCATGGTTACGCAGATCCAGCGCAATCACCCGGCGGCTGCCCTGCCACACTTTTAAGTGCGAACGCCAATTATCGGCACTCCCCAGCAAACCATGAATCACCACCAGCGGAGGTGTATCTGCGGCGGCTTCGTCGGCGGGCATATCGATAAAGTGGAGATCAACGGTGGCAACGTCAGTCATGCTAGCTCCTCAGCCTTGCGGACTCTGTGTGTTTACGCGATTACGCCGTACGGGGCTCGGCATCCACCTGGCCTGTCCAAACCACCAAGCGGCGCGTTAGCCAGGCAAGCAGCAAGCCATACAGCGGAAGGAAAAACAGCAGGCTGATAGCGAGCTTAATGGCATAGTCAACGGCGGCGATTTCTATCCAATTGGCGGCCATAAAGGGGTCTGGGCTGTTATAGAACGCCGCCGAGAAGAATGCAAAGGTGTCAGCCAGGTTACCCAACACCGTTGAGCAAACGGGTGCTACCCACCATGCCCACTGGCGCAAGCGGTCAAACACTTGTACATCCAGCAACTGGCCAATCACATAGGCCAGGAAGCTGGCGAGGGCGATACGGGCGACAAACAGGTTCCACTCCGAAAGTGCCTCAATCCCGGCAAAGCTGCCGCGGGGAAATACCACGGATACCACATAGGAGACCAGCAGTGCGGGAAGCATAACGCGCAGAATAATCGATCGCGCCGGCCCTTTGCCAAACAGACGTACCGTTAGGTCGGTGGCTAGAAAAATAAACGGGAAGCTAAACGCGCCCCAGGTGGTATGAAAGCCAAACAGCGTAAACGGCAACTGAACGAGATAGTTACTGGCGGCAATAATGCCGATATGGAAAGCCACCATCACCATTAGGCAACGGCGGTGTTGAGTCTCACTCAATGCAAACATGCGGGTAGACCTTTTTTTAATAGATAAGAGGGGTTAGGGAACCCTCGGGGTAGTATGCGCATCGCCAAATCAACGTTGATAAAACTGGCGCTGTTCTGGGGAGCGCATTATACGGCTTATACATGATATTAAAAGCCAAGGGATGGAAGCCGCCACCCCTTGGCAATCTGCATGCCCTCGCACTTGGCTAATAAAAAGTAGCCGCATCAATCCAGCGGTGTGGCTTTATCAGCGGCACCTACCGAGCGTTCACGCATGGCGGCGTGAACATCGGTCAGGCTGGTGGGGTCATCAATGGTGGAGGGAATACCAAACTCTTTGCCATCGGCAATCGTGCGCAGTAGCTTGCGCAGAATTTTACCCGAACGGGTTTTGGGTAAGCGGTCGACCACTAACACCTGCTTGAAGCAGGCAATTGGGCCAATATGCTCGCGAACCCGCGCAATGAGCTCGGCCTCCAGTGTCGCTTCATCGCCATTAAAACCATCTTTAGGAATCACCAAGCCAATCGGCAATTGCCCTTTAAGATCGTCATGAATCCCAATCACCGCGCACTCGGCCACCGCGGGATGGGCGCCAACCACCTCTTCCATTTCACCGGTCGAGAGTCTGTGCCCTGCCACGTTAATAACGTCATCGGTACGGCCCATAATGAACAGATAACCCTGCTCATCAAAATAACCGCCATCGCCGGTCAAATAATAACCGGGGAACGCCGCCATATAAGCGCTATGAAAACGCTTCTCGTCGCGCCAAACGCCGGTCAAACAACCTGGCGGCATGGGCTGTTTGATCACTACACTGCCCTGCTCCATGGGTTTGGCCTGTTCACCATCACGGTTGAGCACCTGCACATTGAAGCCAGGAACGGGGAACGTTGCGGATCCCGCTTTGGTGGGCACGGCCTCTATGCCGGGCAAGTTGGCGGCGATGGGCCAGCCGGTTTCAGTTTGCCACCAGTGATCAATCACCGGCACGTCCAAAAGGTCATCCAGCCAGTGAAACGTGGGTGGATCGAGGCGTTCTCCGGCCACATAGAGGTGCTTTAGGCTGCTGATATCGTAGTTCAGTAACAGTTTAGCATCAGGATCCTCTTTCTTAATCGCACGGAAGGCCGTGGGCGCAGTGAAGAAACTCTTCACCCGGTACTCCTCGATCAAGCGCCAGAAGCTGCCCGCATCGGGGGTTTTTACCGGCTTCCCTTCGTATACCACCGTGGTGCAACCAAGTAGCAAGGGGGCGTAAACAATGTAGGAATGCCCAACGACCCAGCCCACATCCGAGGCGGTAAAGAACACTTCACCGGGCTCCATGGCGTAGATCGCCTGCATCGAATAGGCCAGCGCTACCGCGTAGCCACCCGTATCGCGCATAACACCTTTGGGTTTTCCGGTGGTGCCTGAGGTATACAGGATATACAGCGGGTCGGTTCCCTTCACCGGCACGCATTCAGCAAACGGCGCCTTCGCAACCAACTCTTCCCAGTCGTAATCGCCCTCCTCCAGTTCAGCCCGGTGCGCTTCACGCTGATAAACGACGCAGGCATCCGGCTTATGGGCGCTTAATTCAACGGCTTGGTCTACCATTGGCTTATAGGGCAACACCTTGCCCAGCTCGATACCGCAGGAAGCGGCAACCACCACTTTAGGCTCGGCGTCTTCAATCCGCGCCGCCAGCTCATGGGGGGCGAAGCCACCAAATACCACCGAGTGAATAGCGCCAAGCCGCGCGCAGGCGTACATGGCCACCAGCGCTTCGGGGATCATTGGCATATAAATCACCACACGATCCCCCTTAGTGACGCCTAGTTGCGTTAGCGCCCCCGCAAAATACGCCACTTTATCGCGCATTTCTCGGTAGCTAAGGGTGAGTTTGGCTTGTGCGGCAGGTGAATCCCAGAAAATCGCCGCCTGATCACCGCGCCCATTTTCGACATGATAATCCAGTGCAGCGTAGCTAAGATTCATTTCACCGTCGCTGAACCAACGAGCATGCTCTTTCCCAGGGCTCTGCTTATCGTAGCTGAGAATGGTTTTAGGCGGCGTATACCAGGGAATACGTTTGGCCTGCTCGGCCCAGAACGATTCAGGGTGTTCGATGGAGCGTTGGAAGGTGTGTTGGTAGCGGCTCATGGTGTCCCTATCTTTTTTGTAGTAGCGATCAAAAAGGATTGTTGACACTTTATAAAGGAAACCGATATTTCGCCCTCATACTATGGGCTAAATAGCGACCAAAGCGGTAGACAGGCACCAGCATTGTCGACAAGGTGTCGAATGACTACCATTGATTAACCGTTAAACAGAAGTTTGGACAAAACTCGCTAAATTACTGATCATTAAAGAACATGGTCCTCGCGACGCGACGATGCCTCGACAACGTACAGCAATGCCTTTAAAACGACGCCTTTAAAACAATGCTTATAAAACGCTGATGTAACAGTGTAGGCAAGGAGATCATTATGTCTGCTTCTACAAGCGCCGCTACACGCCTGCTTGAACATAACTGTCGCGCTATTGAGGCGGGAACCAACCTGCTAAAAGCGTTGGCCAATGAAAAACGGCTGCAAATCCTCTGCCTTCTTGCCGAGAAAGAGCTGTCAGTGACGCAAATTAATCAACAGCTTGCGTTAAGTCAGTCGGCACTTTCGCAACATCTGGCTATTTTGCGGCGTGATGAGCTCGTCGATACCCGACGGGAGTCACAAACCATCTATTATTCGTTAAGCAGCGAAAGCGCCAAGGCCGTGATTGACACCTTGGCACACCATTACGCTGCATAACGCTTCAGGGTTTAATCTCAGCGCCGCTGCCACCCAGCGGCGTCGATTAGACCAAGCGCTTTCAGCGCTGCTTTTTCAACACCTTCTGAAATGGCCAACCCCAGTTTACGACTGACGGTTTTAGGGGCTTCTAGCTTCACTGTGAATACTTGCGCCTCGGTCATACGTTCTACCAGATAGGCTTCGCTAGTCCCTACGCTGTCGACAAGCTGTAAAGATAGCGCCTCGCTACCGTACCAAATCTCGCCTGTGGCGAGGGTGTCAATATCCATGCTGGGACGCCGTTCTGCCACGTAGCCTTTAAACAAGCGGTGCGTATTCTCTAAATCCTCCAAGAACTTCGCTTTACCCTCTTCGGTATTTTCACCCAGCACGGTTAAGGTACGTTTGTATTTACCGGCGGTAAGCAGTTCGACGTCAACATCATGGCGCTTAAGCAGGCGATGAATATTGGGAACTTGTGCCACCACGCCGATGGAACCAATCACTGCGAAAGGCGCGGCCTTGATGTGCTGTGCAGTACAGGCCATCAGGTAACCACCGCTTGCCGCCACCTTGTCGATACAGACGGTTGTGTTTAACCCCGCCGTACGCAGCCGGTCTAACTGCGCCGCTGCCAACCCATAGGCATGCACCAGGCCACCCGCGGACTCAAGACGCACCACTACCTCGTCTTCCTTAGCGGCGACACCGATGATGGCCGATACCTCTTGAGCAAAATGCTCGGTTTGCGAGGCTTTCAGATCGCCATGGAAGTCGAGCACCCAAACCCTTGGCGCTGAGGCGCCGTCTTGCTCCGTTTTGTGCTCCTTGTGACGCTTTTTATCTTCACTGCGAAATAGTTTCAGCAGTTTTTTGCGCGCACCAGGGAGCGTGGCAGCCAGCCGCAAACGCCGGACACGGCGGCGTCGTTGATCGTTAAGTGGCTCGATCGTGAGTTTCAGCTCGCTCTCTTTGTCCTGCTTGGTTCGTGCAATCAGCAGCAGGCCAAAGCCTATCAGCGCCATCACGATGGTGGTTTGCACAACAAAGGTGCCTATCTCTGCTACCCATTCACTCATTGACGTTCTCCATTAGAGGATTAATTCCTTTATAGCTCGTACGTTGTATATGCGTATGCTGATAGTGACTAGCGCGCTTGATTGGAACGCCCGTATGAAATAACCTCGCTTGCCTTTACGATTGTTTCTTTTGGCTCTGGTCGCTAGCCTTAGCCTGATCTACTTAACCGAGAGATATGTTATGTCAAACAACACCCTTGAGAAGTTAAAAGCGCGTTTTAATCCGGAAGCGGCAAAGGGCATGGATGAAGTTTTCCAGTTTCACTTTACCGATGCGGGCAGCTACTACTTAAATATCCAGGATGGCACGCTGGACGTACAAGAAGGTGAGCACGACGATCCTTCTGTCAGCTTAAGCCTAACCACTGACACGCTAAAAGGCATTATGAGCGGTGAGATCAATGGTATGACGGCCTTTATGACCGGTAAGCTAAAAGCGACTGGTAATGTCATGCTGGCCACTAAGCTGACTAGCTTATTCCCTAGCGAGTAATCGTCATATCGGCACGCGGCGCCGCTTACTCTTCGCGCCAGCGTGCCAAATGGGTTTCGATTAGTTCGCGGGATATCGAGTAAGGCGGCGGCAGAGAGGGCAACTGACGAGGTGAAAACCACGCCGCATCGCTAATTTCCACCCCATCGATGCGAATGCGCCGGGTGGTGGCTTCGGCGAAGTAACCAAACATCAACGAGTGCGGGAATGGCCACGCCTGACTTTGGTGATAACGCAGTTGATCGATATGCACGCCCACTTCCTCAAACACTTCACGATGCACCGCCTCTTCCGCTGACTCCCCAGGCTCGATAAAACCCGCCAAGGTGGAGTAGCGCCCGGGTGGAAAGCGCGGACTGCGGGCAAGCAGCATCGCCTCCCCGCTGGTCACCAGCGTGATAATACACGGTGAGATACGCGGATAGTTGCGGTGCCCACAGGCGTGGCAGTGCATAGCAAATTCCGCAGTTAGCTTGGTGGCCGGTGCACCACAGCGACCGCAGAAACGGTGATTCTCTAACCAAGCACCTACCTGCAGCGCCGTGGAAAGCAGGCTAAACCAAACGGTTGAAAGCTCGCTCATCCATTGACGACCATCAATCCAATCGTTTCCAGCTTGGGATTCCACAAGCAGCGCCACCGGCTCATCATCCCAGTAACACAGCGGCTGCATCTGCTCTGTCCAGGGTTGATAGGGCTGCAGCGGGGTCAACTCTTCACTACCGTTTAACGGTGCGGGCGCCAATAGGCTACGCGACAGCCGAATAACCCGACCAGCTTGTTCGTGATGGGGGATTTCTCGCCTAAGCATCGCTGGCCGCACCCTCAAACCAGTTCAATTGATGCGCCTCGCACTTGGCCTGATGGGCCGCTCGCTCTTCATCGGTTGGCCGCACCACGCGCAACTGGCCCGGCGTTAAAGAAAGCCGCTGAATCGACATCCCCTCATTGGAGGTATCCGCCTGTTCCTGTTCCGCTGCGGAGGCCGCGTCTAAGGTCAGCGCGGTCTGCCCACCGGTCATCGCCAGGTAGACTTCGGCGAGGATTTCAGAGTCTAACAGTGCGCCGTGCAGTACCCGGTGGCCATTGTCGATATCGTAGCGTTTGCACAATGCATCAAGACTGTTGCGCTGACCGGGGTGCATCTTCCGCGCCATGGTCAGCGTATCTAATACGCCGCAATGATCGCTTACCGGCCCCAACACAGGGGATTTACGCTGCCGATTCAACATGCCCAGCTCGTGGTCAATAAAGCCCACATCGAAGGGGGCGTTATGAATCACCAGCTCCGCGCCTTCGATAAATGCCCAAAACTCATCGGCAATTGCCGCGAATACCGGCTCGTTAGCGACTCTGGCATCATCAATCCCGTGAACGGCGACTACTTCAGCATCGATATGCCGCTCAGGATTGATGTATTGGTGATAAGTGCGACCAGTGAAGCGTCGATTGACCATCTCAATAGCACCAATTTCGACTAGGCGATGGCCATCTTTGGGGTCAATACCCGTGGTTTCAGTATCCAAGATCACCTGACGCATCATGCTCTCCTCTTTTGGTGCTCATCAATCGCTTCATTGGCCAGCGCATCGGCGCGCTCGTTGCCAGGGTGGCCGCTATGCCCTTTTACCCAGTGCCACTCGACTTGGTGGCGCTGGGTCTCTTCGTGCAGGGTCTTCCACAGTTCGGCATTTTTGACCGGCTGCTTGGCAGCGGTTTTCCAGCCGCGCTTGATCCAGTTATGAATCCACTGGGTAATCCCCTGGCGTACATATTGGGAGTCAGTCCAAAGCGCCACTTCACAAGGGGTATTGAGGGTGCGTAGCGCCATAATCGCAGCCATTAACTCCATGCGATTATTAGTGGTATCTGCTTCATAGCCTTTCAAGGTTTTCTCATGCTCGCCACTCGCCAGTACAACACCCCATCCGCCGGGCCCTGGGTTACCCCTACAAGCCCCATCGGTATACACCGTTACCCGAGGTAGATCTCCCGCCGCCTCTTTAGTCAATCTCCTGATCCCCCGGTCTATGTAGAACAGATTTATGTAAAACAGGCTTCTGTGGATCAACTTTATTTGAATCAGCTGTGTGCCTATCCGTTTGCCGTGTTTTGGCTTGCGATGTTCTAGCGGGAGGCGTTTGATAGTGGGCGGATGAGCCTGAGCGGGTAACACCCAACGACGCCGGGGACACTGGCGCCTTCAAACCAAATTTCAAACGCTGCACTGGCGCTTGGCGCTGCTGTCGGCGTGCTTGAATCATATAACTTTCGCCCAGCGGCAGGTTATGCCGCCGCCCTAACGACTCCCAATACTCACCGCACTTGGCGTTCATCCGCCCCCTGAAACAGCAATAGTCTACCCGCTCCACCTCAAAGTCGACAAACGCCAACCAGTCCCGCAGGCGGCTAGCCGAGCGCCAGGTACCGCTCAAGGGAAACGTCTGTTGGCGCTTTCGCAACTGCCGGGTAAGACCACTCACACCGACAGGGTTAAAACCAAACAGCACCATAATGCCGTTGTCAGCAGTGACACGCGCAGCCTCCTGAAGCGTAAAGTGGGCATCGGTTAAGTGCTCAAGCCAGTGGTGGATGACCATCACATCTAAACAGCGATCCGGCAGCGCAAGCTGATCCGGTGGGCATACCAAGGTGCTATCGTTTTCGGCTAACTGACGCGTAGGCAACCAGCGTATGGGGTGCGCAATGGCCGACATGGTCATCAGTGCCGGCCCCATGCTCATTTCCAAGCTGTGGCCGCCCACACGCGATTCCACCACGGGCCCTAAGCAGGCACGCTGTGTTTCCCACAGCGAACGCCCCGCCTCTGTTTGCCAATAAGGCTGGCTACTTTGTAAGCGCTTAGCCAGTGTCGTGGCCATCGTCGAATTTGACATGAACAGCGCTTCCCTCCACAGTAACGGCTTTTTAACGCCTTTTACGCACCGATTTAGCGCTAATAAGCGCAATGTTTGATGTGTTTTTTCGTAACTTAAAGGATCTCGCCGATGATGAGCGTGACACCGATCCCCGCCCTTAGCGACAACTATATTTGGCTATTAAGACAAGATACCAGTCAAAGCGTTTGTGTGGTGGATCCCGGTGAAGCTGCCCCGGTGATCGAGTTTCTTGAGCGTGAGTCGCTCACCCTAAGCTGCATTCTGATTACTCACCATCATCATGATCATACCGGTGGTTTAGCAGAATTAATTAAACGCTACTCTCCGCACGTTATCGGCCCCGACAATCCCAAGATTGAAGGCATCGATGAAACCGTGGGTGATGGCGACGAAGTCCGCATTATGGGTCGCTTGTTTGACGTCATGGCGACCCCCGGCCATACGCTGGATCATATCAGCTACTTCACAGCGGGTATCCCTGCACTACTGTTCTGCGGTGATACCCTTTTTTGCGCGGGTTGCGGTCGTTTATTCGAGGGTACCCCGGAGCAAATGTACACCGCGCTGAAAAAATTTGCGGAACTCCCTGAAGATACACTGGTCTTTGCAGCCCATGAGTACACTCAGGCAAACCTAACGTTTGCCCGTGCTGCGGATCCTGAAAACGAAGACGTCAAACACGCCTTGCAGGAGTGTGAAAAGGCGCGGGCATTGGATCGCCCCACCTTACCCAGCACGATAGGACGCGAGCTGAAAATTAATCCCTACCTCCGTGTGGGCACTGATAGCGTGCGCCAAGCGGCAGGCACCCAGGGTGTTAATAATGATGATCTCGCTACGTTCACCACTCTACGCGAGTGGAAGAACCGTTTTTAAGAACGCTATCGAAACCAAACGAATGCAACTATGACCTATCGAACGATTCGCCAGCGCTTGATGCTGAGCGCTGGCAGTACCGTAATAATGGGCCTAATGTTAGCCGCTGCGGCAAGCTCACAAGCCTCTGCGACAGCCTATGAAGGATCTACGGCATCAACCAGTAAATCAGTAGACGCTACAAAACCACGCCCCACGCCGTTCCGAATCCATTTTTGGGAGGCGCTGGAGCTGGAACCTCAGGACGCTTGGACAACGCTGCGTAAAAGCTTTCAGTGGCAAGAGAAGTCACTGCCAGACGAGGCCCAAGCACGGGTAGACGAATGGATTGAGCACTACCGTTCCAGCCCCGAAAACATTGCTACTATCACCGAACGCGCCTCTCCCTGGCTTGCCTGGATTACCCAGCAAGTTAGCGAGCGTGGCCTGCCTGGTGAAGTCGCGTTAATCCCCTTCGTCGAGAGCTCCTTTGACCCAGGCGCGCGAAGTCATCGCGGCGCTGCTGGGCTATGGCAGTTTATGCCCGGCACTGGTGATGCATTGGGTTTGGTACGCAACGGAAACTACGATGGCCGGTTAGACGTTTTAACCTCCACCGAAGCGGCGCTGGACTACTTGGAAATGCAGGCCGATCAGTGGTATGAAGGCGATCTGATGCTTTCATTAGCGGCTTATAACGCCGGCGCAGGCACCGTTAACCGCGCTCGACGCCAGGCCCAAAGCCAAGGCCTAAACGGTGATTACTGGGATCTCTCGCTGCCCTATGAAACCATGCAGTATGTGCCCAAACTGAAAGCCATCGTGACCATCATTAACGACCCTGAGCAGTACGGTGTCAGCTTGCCGGAAATACATGTTGATCCGGCCTTCGCTAAAGTTAAGTTGGCCCAAGCAGTGACGCTTTCAGAAGCCTCTCAACTGCTGGGTGTCAGCCAAACCGCGTTAGCCGAATTAAACCCTGGCTTGCTCAATGGCAGCATTGACCCCCGTAGTGCTCAGACACTGCTGGTACCTGAAGAAGTGGATACCCAGATGCTAGCGCAGCTTTCTCAAGGCGGCAGTCAAACACAAGACAGCAACCAAGCGCTTGCGCAAAACAGCCGTGGCAATACCCACCGCGTTGAAAGAGGCGACAGTCTCTCTGCGATTGCGGCCCGGTATAATATTGACCAGCAAGACCTTATACGCTGGAATGCGATTGACCGCCCCAGCACTCTGCAACCAGGCCAACTGCTGACACTTTCAGGGCGTTAAACCGGGTTAACTAGTTGGCTTTGTTCACATGGGATGTCTCAAATGCCGCGTGGTTTGTTTTTTGCGAAAACGCTTCTACTCATCAGTGGCCTGCTGTCCAACGTTTCAATACTGGCTTCAGACGCCGAAACAATAGCGTCAGAGTCGACGTCTATCACCGCCACCAACACTAATGTGGTGGGTGATTTGAACACCGACGCAAACAACGTGGTTCCTATTGAAACAGTTCATGGGTTATCGCTTTACGATAGCCCCGAGCTGCCAGCCGACTTCCCCTACTTCCCTCACGTAAACCCACAGGCCCCCAAAGGCGGCACCATTACCCATACCGCCGTGGGGAGCAGCTTTGACTCGACCAATCCGTTTATTATTCGCGGCACGCCAGTTACCGGCATTTCACAAATTTATGACACCCTTATGGTCAGCAACCCCAATGAGCCCTTTAGCCTCTACGGCTTGCTGGCCGAAGGCGTGCGCCTTGACCCTGACAGGGAGTGGATTGAGTTCGACCTGCGCCCTGAAGCGCGTTTTCAAGATGGGGAACCTGTCACGGCCTACGATGTGGTGTTCTCGCTTAACCTGCTCCGCGAAGAGGGAAATCCGTTTTACGCCAGTTACTACGCGGGAGTGGAAGAAGCCATCGCCCTCAATGAGCATCAGGTACGGTTCACCTTCAACGACACTCAATCCCGAGAGCTGCCGTTAATAGTCGCCCAGTTACCCATACTCCCCCGCCACTACTGGGAGCCCCGCGAATTCACCTCCCCCACCCTTGCGGCACACCCAGGCTCCGGGCCCTATCGCATTAGCGAAGTAGACCCAGGTAGGCGAATTGTTTATCAGCGCGATGAAGATTATTGGGGTAAAGATTTGCCGGTCAACGTTGGCCGATACAATATTGATCGCATCATTTACGACTACTACCGTGATCGGGATATTGCCTGGGAAGCTTTTAAAGCGGGACTGACGGACTTCCGTACCGATGCACGCGCCGCCACCTGGGCGATTGGCTATAATTTTCCAGCCTATGAAGAGGGCTTGGTTAAGCGGCTAACGGTACCGGACGTTAACCCTTCGATGATGCAGGCGTTTGTTTTCAACCTGCGTAAAGAGAAGTTCCAAGACCCCAGGGTGCGGGAAGCGTTGAGCCTGACCTTCGACTTCCCGTGGCTCAACACCAATATTTTTTACGGTACCTATCAGCGCACCGAGAGCTTTTTCCAAAATTCAGAGATGGAAGCCACCGGCTTACCCTCTGAGGAGGAACTGGCGCTGTTGGAGCCCTTTCGGGAGGAGTTGATTGCCTCTCATGGTTCTGACCGTTTGTTCACTCAGCCCCTGCCTATCGATCAGCCCATCGAGCTGCGTGAGCGGCTTCGTAAAGCGCTCGATCTCCTCCGCGAGGCAGGTTATAGCGTTGAAGACGGCATACTGGTTAACCAACAAACCGGGCGGCCTTTAAGCCTGGAAGTGCTGCTCTACGACTCAGGGCTTGAACGGGTGGTGCAGCCAATGCTCCGCAACATGGCCCGTTTAGGGGTACAGACGTCGCTGCGTATCGTTGATATTAATCAGTATTTAAACCGACAGCGTAATTATGACTATGACATAGTGATCAGTCATTTCCCTCAGTCGAACAACCCGGGCAATGAACAGCGCGACTTCTGGACCAGCGCCGCCGCCGAAGCACCGCAAAGCCGTAACCGGATGGCGCTGGCACATCCGGCGGTCGATGCACTGGTGGAGGAGATCATTAGTGCTGAGGGCCGTGAAGAGTTGGATACCGCCACGCGCGCGTTGGATCGGGTGCTGCGCTGGGGGTTCTATGTGATTCCCCACTACCACTCTGGGGAGACCCGCATCGCCATTTGGGATAAGTTTGGTTACCCCGAACCCTTCCCCAAATACGCCATGGATCTGGATGCGTGGTGGGTAGACACTGACCGTGAAGCAGAACTGCAGCGCCGCCAGCGCGGCCGTTAACTTTGGCCCGATTACAACTTCTTAAGTGCAACGGCTTGTCCTCAACGGTTTCATCGTCATAAACCTCGGAGTGCTCTGTGGCCCGTTATACCCTACGCCGACTGCTGCTAATGATTCCGACCCTTTTCGGGATCATGCTACTCAATTTTATTATTGTTCAGGCGGCGCCGGGTGGGCCAATTGATCAGATGCTGGCGCGTTTTGAAGGCGCCGACGCCATGGCCAGCACTCGCTTGGATATGGGGGGCGCCGATGTCCAGGTCAGCGATGACTCCCGAGGTGCCCGGGGCATTGATCCGCGCTTTATCGAGCAGCTGGAGCAGCAGTTTGGTTTTGACAAACCCGCCCACGAACGCTTTATCGGCATGATGGCGGATTACCTCACCCTCGATTTTGGCACCAGTTTCTTCCGTGACCGCCCGGTCACAGAGCTGATGATTGAGCGGCTGCCGGTTTCCATATCACTGGGGCTCTGGACGACACTGCTGGTCTATTTAATCTCTATCCCGTTAGGCATTAAAAAGGCGCTACGCCACGGCTCCCGGTTTGACGTCTGGTCGTCGGGGTTAGTGATTGTCGGCTATGCCATTCCGGGCTTCCTGTTTGCCATCCTGCTCATTGTCCTGTTTGCCGGGGGCACCTACTGGGACTTATTCCCTTTACGCGGTTTGACCTCACCCGACTTCGACCAGCTTTCAGCCTGGGGCAAGGTCAAAGACTACTTCTGGCATATCACACTGCCGGTTATCGCCGCCTCGATTGGCAGCTTTGCCACGCTGACGATGCTAACCAAAAACAGCTTTCTCGATGAGATTCACAAGCAGTATGTCATTACCGCCCGCGCCAAGGGGGCCGACGAGCGGCGCGTGCTTTACGGCCATGTGTTTCGCAATGCCATGCTGATTATTATCGCGGGTCTACCCGCCGCCATGATCGGTATTTTCTTCACCGGGGCGCTGCTTATCGAAGTGATCTTCTCCCTGGATGGGCTGGGCCTGCTCGGTTTCGAAGCGGTCATGCAGCGGGATTACCCGGTGATTTTCGGCACCCTATTCCTGTATACCGTGATCGGCTTAATCCTCAAGCTGATTTCCGATTTGACCTACGTGTGGGTAGACCCGCGTATCGATTTTTCGACTCGGGAGTCGTGATAATGGCCTCTTTATCATCACGTTTATCGCCTATCACTCGCCGTCGACTGTCCGCTTTTAAAGCCAATCGCCGTGCCCGGGTGTCACTTTGGTTATTTGCCACGCTGTTTATTCTTAGCCTGTTTGCCGAGCTAATTGCCAACGACAAACCGATCATCATGCAGTACGACGGCCAGTGGTACTTTCCCATGCTGGTGGACTACCCAGAAACCGAGTTTGACGGCTTTCTACCGACCCGAACGGACTATCTGGATCCCTTTGTTCAGCAACAAATTGATGATCATGGCTGGGCGCTATGGCCCATTATTCCGTTTTCATATCAGACCCTGGACATGAATATGACCCGCCCTTCTCCGGCCCCGCCGGATAGCCGCCACTGGCTAGGCACCGATGACCAGGGCCGGGATGTGACCGCACGGGTGATTTATGGCTTTCGACTCTCGGTAGCCTTTGCGCTGGTACTCACCGCAGGATCGCTAGTCGTCGGTGTCGTAGTCGGCGGAGTACAGGGCTACTTTGGCGGCAAAATTGATTTGATCGGTCAGCGAGTCACTGAAATTTGGTCCGGCTTACCGGTGCTCTTCCTGCTGATTATTTTAGCCAGCTTTGTTCAGCCGGGATTTTGGTGGCTGCTGGGGATTATGCTGCTCTTTTCGTGGCTGGGCCTGGTCGATATCGTGCGTGCCGAGTTCCTGCGTGCACGCAATTTGGAGTATGTGCGCGCGGCCAAAGCCATGGGCTTGCCGTCACGTTTGATCATGTGGCGTCACGTGCTACCCAATGCCATGGTCGCCACGCTGACGTTTATTCCGTTTCTGTTTACCGGCGCCATTGGCACCTTGACCGCTCTGGATTTTCTCGGCTTCGGCCTGCCGCCGGGTGCTCCCTCGCTGGGTGAGCTTGCTGCCCAAGGAAAAAATAATCTACACGCCCCTTGGCTGGGCATCACGGCGTTTATGACACTGGCCATCATGCTGTCACTGCTGGTATTTATCGGCGAGGGCTTGCGCGACGCCTTTGATCCCCGCCACGTACAACAGCGCCAAGCAGGCCCAGCCCAGGAGTCCCAGCATGCCTAATCCCCTGCTGCGCATTGAACACCTTGATGTCACTTTTGATAACACCCCAGTAGTGCATGCACTCTCGCTAACCCTCCATGCGGGTGAAACCCTGGCCATTGTCGGTGAGTCCGGCTCGGGTAAATCGGTATCGGCGCTGGGCATGGTGAATTTGCTGCCCAGTAATGCCAGCGTTCAAGGCGAACGCTGGCTAGGTGATACCAATCTGGCCACTTTAACGGAAACTGAGTGGAACACGGTGCGTGGCAATCGCGTCGGTTTTATCTTCCAGGAGCCGATGACCTCGCTCAACCCCCTGCATCGGGTGGGCAAGCAGATTGGTGAGGCCTTGCGACTGCATCAAGGACTGCGGGGCCAGGCGGCCCGGGAACGCTGCAAAGAACTGTTGGAACAAGTGAAACTACCGCGCCCGGACGAATTGTTGGATGCCTGGCCCCACCAGCTCTCGGGTGGGCAGCGCCAGCGGGTGATGATTGCCATGGCGATTGCCAACAATCCCTCACTGCTGATTGCCGATGAGCCCACCACCGCGCTGGACGTCACGGTACAGCAGGAGATTCTCGCCCTGCTGCGTGAACTACGCGATCATCATGGCATGGGCATGCTGTTTATCAGCCACGACTTAAACCTGGTGCGCCGCCATGCCGATCGCATTTGCGTGATGTACCAGGGACGTATTCAAGAAATCGGCCCGGTGGAGCAGGTCTTTCAGCACCCTCAAAGCGATTACACTAAAGCGCTACTGGCCGCTGAGCCGGAAGGTAGGCCCCAAGCTATAGAGCATACAGCGCCGCTACTGACCGCTCGTCAATTAAGCGTGAGCTTTAAGCGCCCTAAGACCGGCTTATTTAAGCGCCAGCCCCCTGCTTTTGTGGCGGTGCATCCAATAGATTTCCAAATCGCGCCAGGGGAAACCCTGGGCATTGTCGGTGAATCCGGCTCAGGTAAAACCACGCTGGCGTCAGCGGTCATGCGGCTGGTCACTAGCCAAGGCGATGTTACCCTTGGCAAGGATAAACTAAGCGCCCTAACCGGCGATGCGTTACGCCGCCACCGCCATCGCCTGCAAATGGTGTTTCAAGACCCCTATGGCGCGCTTTCACCGCGTATGCCAGTGTTTGATATCGTCAGCGAGGGGCTGCGCTTTCACTACCCCCATCTCACCACTGAAGAAGTCACCCAGCGGGTTAATCAAACGCTGCACGAGGTAGGTTTGCCCGAGAGCTGTGCCGCGCGCTACCCCCACGAGTTCTCCGGCGGTCAGCGCCAGCGCATTGCCGTGGCAAGAGCGATTATCTTAGAACCGGAACTATTGGTGCTGGATGAGCCAACCTCGGCGTTAGACCGTACCGTGCAGAAGCAGCTAGTCGCCCTGTTGCGCGATTTGCAGGCACGCCGTCAGCTAAGTTATTTATTCATAAGCCATGACTTAGCCGTTGTGCGTGCCATGGCACACCGTATTATGGTGCTCAAGGATGGCGAAGTGGTCGAACAAGGCCCCTGCCTAGAGGTGCTTTCAGCGCCACAGCACGCTTATACTCAAGCGTTGATTGCCGCTGCGCATCTGACTCACTAGTTCTGACTTACTAACTTTATCGAGTCACGATACTTGCTATTGTTGGTGGCAGAACTAAGATAACGGTATAAATATCCAGATAAAATAAAGCCGCTTACCCTTTTGGGAAGCGGCTAATAGAGACCTTAAGCAAGGACTCAGAAAAGCGCGATTTCGTCGGCGGTTAATTCTCGCCACTCGCCGGGCGCCAGGTTGGCATCCAAAGCCAAATCACCGATAGAGCTGCGGTGCAGTGAATTCACGTGATTGCCCAAGGCGGCAAACATACGCTTCACCTGGTGATAGCGCCCTTCGGTAATGGTGAGTTCTGCCTGGGTGGGCGAAAGCAGCCTAAGTGTTGCGGGCTGCGTCGGGGTCTCCTCTCCATCCAGCATCAGGCCATCGGTGACTTGACCAATCGCCCACTCCGCCGTCGCGCCTTCCATCGGTTCCGCTAGCTCGGCGATATACACCTTGGCGCAGCGATGGCGCGGTGACGTGACACGGTGCGACCACTGGCCATCATCGGTTAATAGCAGCAGTCCCGTGGTATCCACATCCAACCGCCCTACCGGCTGTAATCGATCAGCTTTGGGTAGATCAATCAGGTCGATTGCTCTTTGATAGAGCCCGCGACGGGCGTTACACTCAACGTCAACGGGCTTGTGCAGCATAATGTAGCGCAACCCTACCAGCGCCAACCGCTCGCCGTTGAGCACCACCACATCGTTATCGGTATCGATCTGGGTCGCCGACTGCTTGATCGGCTCGCCGTTGAGGGTTACCTCACCATTTTTGAGTGCCCGCTTAGCCAGGCTACGGGTTAATGGCGTGGTTTCACTCAAAAAGCGATCAAGGCGCATCATTAACCCACTCCTGGCAGCAGTTGAAAGTGGTCGGCATCTTGCCAGGCAGGAAATTTTTCACGAAAAGCATCAAGGGCAGTTTTATCCAGCGTGCCCGTCTCTATAAACGGGGTATGGGCAGGTTTATCAATTAACGCTTCACCTTTGAAGTCGACCAACAGGGAGTCGCCGCTGTAGGCAAGCCCTTTGGCATCTTCTCCAACGCGATTAACGCCAATCACATAGCTTAAGTTCTCTACCGCACGGGCTTGTAGCAGCGTACGCCATGGATGACGGCGCGGTGCTGGCCAGTTGGCGATACACAGCAGCGCATCATACTCGAAATGCTTCCCTTCTGCTGGCTGCTGACGCATCCACACCGGAAAACGCAGGTCGTAGCAAACGCTCAGCAGCAGCTTAAAGCCATTGAGCTCTACCACTTTACGCTCACTGCCCATACCGTAGCGCTCATGCTCACCGGCCATACGGAATAGGTGACGCTTATCGTAGTGGGTTAACACCCCCTCCGGCGTTGCCCAAATCAAGCGGTTATAAAACTCACCGTCCTCTTCGATCGCCACGCTGCCGGTCATCACGCAGTTGCGCGCCTTCGCCTGGGCCTGTAGCCAGGCAACGCTTTGACTTTCCGCCATCGGCTGGGCCATTTCGCGGGAATTCATGGTAAAGCCAGTGGCAAACATCTCAGGCAATACAATAAGATCCGTGTCGCGGCTATCCAGCTCGCCCAGCAACTTCTCAAGATGAGCGTGGTTGGCCTGGGGATCTTCCCAGCGCAGATCACACTGCACTAGCGTGTTCCTAAGTTGACTCACTTAACACCTCCAATTCGTCAGTCTCAAGACAACGTTTATGCTAGATTAGCATCTTTAAATAATGAGGCTGCTATGCTTCCTACTCCAACACGCGACCCAGATGCCGTCAAAGGCGTTATGTATGGGCTAACCGCCTACACCATGTGGGGCTGCTTTCCGCTATTTTTTGCCCTGTTTGACGGCATTCCCGCCTTTGAAATATTGATTCACCGTATCATTTGGGCGTGTCTATTTCTGGTCGGCTTGATTACCCTTCTGCGCCGCTGGCCGCCCGTTGTCACCGCATTGGGGGAACCCAAGCGGCTTGGTCGGGTGTTGGCCTGTGCGCTATTGATTGCGTTTAACTGGGGTATCTATATTTATGCAGTGGAGTCGAAGCAGGTATTGCAGGCGAGCCTGGGCTACTTCTTAACGCCATTAGTGAACGTCGCGCTAGGCATGCTGGTACTTCGGGAAGTGATGGCCAAGCTGCAGCTGGTCGCCTTGGGCTTGGCCAGCGTGGCCATTGCCACGCAATTTGTGATGCTGGGTGAACTGCCCTGGCTTAGTCTACTACTGGCGTTAAGCTTCGGCAGTTACGGCCTGTTTCGTAAGCAGGTGCCACTGGACGGATTATCGGGACTGTTTGTGGAAACCCTGTTGCTATTCCCCCTCGCCCTGATCGCCTTGACCTGGTTAAGCTGGAACGGCAGCTCGCATTTTCTTCAAGATACGTCATCGACTGGCCTGCTGATCGCCAGTGGGGCTTTGACCGCGCTGCCGTTAATGGCCTTTGCCGGCGCGGCACGCCGGTTGCGTTTGGCAACCCTGGGCTTTTTGATGTACATCAACCCCAGCATTCAGTTTCTGATTGCCTTAACCGTGTTCGGCGAGCCCCTGGGCCTTATTCAGTTGGCAACGTTTGTGCTTATTTGGATCGGGCTCGCGCTCTACTCCTGGTCGGCATGGCAATCACGCCCGCGCTACGCTACGGCTGGTTAGTGCAAGCGGTGGTACTGGGGCGGCCTCTGACTGCAACGCAGGGGGAGTCGCTATATCACGCTCAGGCTGGTAGCCAACCCGGAATCCGCCCCAGTGCTTACCCTGCACATACACCGGCACAGAGAGGTCGTGCATGATTTCGCCGGTATCGCGCTTGTAAGTTTGCAGTAGCAGCGGCTTTTCATGAGCCCCACATCGGCTGCCCGTCGGGTCATCGAAAATGCGTTTGTTGCGGCAGAACTTTAAATCGTGCGCGTAGTCACCGGTTGGTGCAAGACTGACCGCTTTGTTATGGGTCGGCACATAGCCTTTACGGTCACAGGCAATGGCATAGCTTAAGCTTAGCTGCGTGAGCAAAGGCTCTTGCAAATCGGGCAGGTACCTATCAGTGAAACTATCAAAGCCGGTTTTATATTGCGGCGGCTGCGTACCCGGAATCTGTTCATAATGGGGCTGGAATAGGTGGGTGTCTGAAAGCTCCCCGCGGGCAATCGCTTTTTCCAGCAGCTTACCCAACTTATCGGCGGTTAATCGTGCAGCGTGGAATACCTGCTGGTGGCGACCCTCCAAATGCTGTTGAGCCAGTTCACCATCGACCCCTTCGGCAGCCTCCATCAATGCCCGGGCCTGCTCGGCCAAATCATGCATATTACGATTGCCTTCATCGACATCATCTTCCAACTGGCTCAGGCTGTCCGCCACGGTTTGACTATGTTGGCGAGTGTTTTCCATGGCATCGGCAACACGGGTAATTTCCCTCTGCACTTGGTCGAATTCTTGAGTCATCGTACCCAGACTGTTGCCGACCACTTGTAGCCCCTTGGAGCGCTTGCTGATACGGGTCATTAACTGGCCCATAGTGGCGACGACCGACTGGCCGCTCTGATGCATATCCTTAACCAGCTCATCGACACTTTGCGTTGCGGTAGAGGTCTTGAGTGCCAGGTTGCGCACTTCGCCGGCGACGACTGCAAACCCTCGCCCGTGTTCACCCGCTCGGGCCGCTTCAATTGACGCATTGAGCGACAGCAGATGGGTTTGTTCGGCGATATCCTCAATCATGGAAGTAACGTTACGTACACGCTCAATTTTATCGTTCAGCGCGGTCAGCATTTCCAGCGCTTGGTTTGAGCGGTCGGCAACATCGCTCATGTCCTGAATAATATCGTCCAGTTCAGCATGGTTGTGATGACTGGCCTCCCGGGCGCTCTCTGCCAGCGCTGCCACTTGGCTGGCGCTGGCACTCACCTGCATAATGGCTGCATTAATGGCCGTCATGCTCGATGAAGCTTCACGAGCCATGGTTTCTTGCTTTGAGAGGCGCTGATCCATCAGATCGGCATAGTGCGACACTTCTGCCGAGGCAATCGCTGTGCTGCTAGCGCGGTTCATTAACCTGTAGGCCATGGCGCGAAGCGAACGGTAATCACGCAGCGGCTTAAAGCCAAGCCGATGCTGTTCCAGGCGACGTTGGTCGGCTCGGTAGACGCCTTCCAGTACGCTGAGTAGCATAGCGCCACCGCCTAGCGCGGCGAATAGAAGTGCCAGATAACGCCAGAGCCCTCCTTGTATGGCAAGCCCTATCGACAGCACTACAAACAGCACCGGAACACACAATCGCAGTAAGCGCATGAGCTGTACTCTTTTATTGATGTTATTGAGTATCGAAAATACTACTTCTGAGGGGTTCAACCCCCTTTGCGACTAAGCTTAGCGTGTAACGCTTATGAAAGAAGTAGCACTTTGGGGGAAGGAAGTAGCACTTTTGGAGAAGACACAAATCCTATAAGCGCTTGGTCATCATTGGGTTACCGCAGTAAAAATGAATATAAGCACTGCAATGAAATGGAATATCCCTTACTCTCTTGGTTCTGCCACTTCTACAACACCAGGACCCCATGCTAAAGCGCTACTTGCCGATCCTGACATGGCTCCCCCACTACCATAAACGCCTATTGGGGGCAGACCTTTTGGCGGGCTTGATCGTCACCGTGATGGTCATTCCCCAATCGCTGGCCTATGCGCTGCTAGCCGGGCTACCCGCGGTAGTGGGGCTCTACGCCAGCATCCTGCCTCAACTGATCTATACCCTGTTTGGCACCAGTAAGACCCTCGCGGTCGGGCCGGTGGCAATCATCGCGCTGATGACCGGTGCCGCGCTCTCCTCAGTAGCAGCCGCGGGTACGGAGACCTACTTACAGGCAGCGCTGATCCTGTCACTGCTTTCCGGTGGCATGCTGGTCGTGATGGGGCTGCTGAAAATGGGCTTTTTCAGCAACTTTTTAAGCCACCCGGTTATCTCCGGCTTCTTAACGGCGTCGGGTATTTTGATTGCGGCCAGCCAGCTTGGCAGCCTACTGGGGGTTGAGAGCAGTGGCTTTACCCTGGTGGAACGTCTTATCACCCTGGTACCAAACTTAACCACCTTTAACTTACCCACCCTACTGATTGGCAGTGGAACCCTGCTGTTTTTGATTGCCATGCGGCGCCACGGTAAAGCCGCCCTGCTCACGCTGGGCCTGCCACGCACTCTGGCGGACTTGATCGCCAAAGCGGGGCCAGTCTTTGCGGTCGTGATTACCACCCTGGTGACCTGGCATTGGCAGTTGGCCGATAAAGGCGTCTCCGTAGTAGGGCAAATTCCCGGTGGTTTACCCTCGTTAAGCTTTCCTTGGGCGGACTACTCGCTATGGCGGGCACTGCTAATCCCAGCGCTGCTGATTAGCCTGGTCGGCTTTGTGGAGTCGGTCTCCATGGGCCAGATGTTGGCCGCTAAACGGCGCCAGCGCATCTCTCCCAATCAGGAACTAGTGGGCCTGGGCGCCAGCAATTTAGCCGCCGGGTTTTCCAGTGGTATGCCGGTAACCGGTGGTCTGTCCCGCACCGTTATTAACTACGATGCGGGTGCGCAAACACCTGCCGCCGGTGCCTTTGCGGCGCTAGGTATTGCGCTGGTCACCATGTCGTTTACCGGTTGGCTCTACTATCTGCCCATCGCGACCCTGGCCGCAACAATCACCGTCTCGATTTTGACACTGGTAGACATCCCCATGCTGCGCCAAACCTGGCGCTACTCCCGCAGCGACTTTGCCGCCATGGCGGTGACGATTCTACTCACGCTGTGCGAAGGCGTTGAAGCCGGCATCATTAGCGGTGTGACACTTTCTATTGCGCTATTTTTGTACCGCACCAGCCGCCCCCATAGCGCCTTGGTAGGTCGTGTGCCCGGTACCGAACATTTTAGAAACACTACCCGCCACGATGTCGAAACGGTCAATACCGTTGCCCTCTTGCGCATCGATGAGAGCCTCTACTTTGCCAACGCACGCTATTTGGAGGACACCGTTTATAACCTGGTGGCGAGCCAACCCGAGCTTGAGCACGTTGTGCTGATCTGTTCGGCGGTCAACCTGATCGATGCCTCGGCCCTAGAGAGCCTGGATGCTATCAATGCGCGCTTAAAAGACTCCGATGTAAAACTGCATTTATCCGAGGTAAAAGGCCCGGTGATGGATCAGTTGAAGAAAAGTGACTTCCTAGAGGCGCTTACCGGACGGGTATTTCTAAGCACCTACGCCGCTTGGCGAGAATTCTCGTAGCTGGATAGCACTCACCATTACTCTGAAAACCAGGCAATTGCCTGGTTTTTTTATGCCGGTTGTTTACTAACGGACGCCGCTGCTAACAACGGCATTGACAGCCACCCAGCGGCTTCTCTACTATCACTCGACCATTTAGCAAAATACAATACCGCATAGCAAAACACTCTAAGTTAAATAGCAACCAGCCATAACCATCAACGTCACTACAACCACAATAAAGGAGCATCCCAATGCGCCCCTTCGCTCACCGCCTACTTGTTGCCGCCTTACCTCTATCGTTACTCGGCGCAGCAGTCAGCCACGCTAGTGAAATTGAACTGCCCGGCACCATGGCCTGGACAGCCTATGGCACCAACTCAAGTGGCTATGCTCAGGCCGTCGCCATCGGCAATATGCTGCAGAACAAATACGATTCGTCTGTACGTATTCTGCCGGGTGATAACGATGTATCACGCATGACGCCGCTCAAGCAGGGCCGCGTTGACCTTTGTGCCTGCGGGATCGCCAGCTACTACGGCGCGGAAGGTGTAATGATGTTTGCCGACCGTGACTGGGGCCCTCAGCCGCTACGCGTGATTACCACTTCCACCGCCTCTTTTGGCCTCTCTCTTGCGGTCGCGGGCGACCTGGACGTTGAAACGCCCGCTGACCTGGCGGGCAAACGCATCGCCTATATCCGTGGCGACGATGCGCTCAATAAAGGCACAGAGGCGTACCTCGCCTTTGGCGGTTTAACCTGGGATGACGTAGAGCGGGTTGATTACCCCGGCTACGGCCGCTCGTTCGACGGCATTATCGCTGGCGATGTGGATGCCTCCTTTACCACAACGGTCACCCCGCCCGCCCAGCAGTTGGCCAGTAGCCCTCGCGGCATTAGCTGGCCGGTGCTAGACCCCAACGACGACGAAGGCTGGGAGCGTATGGCTGCGGTGGCGCCCTACTTCCGCCCTCACGAAGTCACTTCCGGGGCAGGCGGCATCAGCGCCGAAAACCCGGTGCCTAGCGCTAGCTACCCTTACCCTATTGTTGTCGCCAACCAAGACCTGGACGACAACGTGGCTTATGGCCTGATCAAGGCCATGCAGGAAAACTTTGATGACTATAAAGACAACGCTCCAGGCGCACTTGGCTATGCACTAGAGCAACAAGATCTTCAATGGGTAGTGCCGTTCCACGATGCGGTCGTGGAGTACTACAAAGAAATCGATGTATGGACTGATGAAATGCAGGCTCATCAGGACAAGCTCGTTGAGCGTCAGAACGTGCTTTTAACCGCCTGGGAAAGCTTTATGCAGGACGCACCCAGTGAGGACGAGGCATTTACTACCGGCTGGATGGAAGCCCGTGCCACCGCGCTGAGCGATGCCGGTTTCGAACCGATCTTCGAGTGATACACCACGGGGCGGCACTTGCCGCCCCCTGCTGATTGACGGATGTCCCCCATGACCACAGATACCTCGCCTGCCAATAATCAGCAGGTTAAAGAAAAGATCAGCCAAATTCGTCAGCTTCCTCCTGCGCTACGCTGGATTCCCGCCACGGTCACCGTCATTTTGATGGCGATGACCCTGGATTATCTGTTTAACGTTGGCTTACTGACTTTCGTTACGGGTCTGGAGACGCAGTTCTACTACGCCGTTGTGGCGCTGCTGCTACCGCTGGTGTTTTTGCTTTGGCCCATGCGCAGTCGCCAACAAGAGCAGCCCATTCCCTGGTATGACTACACGCTGAGCGCCATCACGCTTATCGTTGGCGGCTATTTTGTTTACAACGCAGTGCCCATTTTGGAGCGCGGCTGGGCCTTTTCTGCACCCGAAATCGCCATTTATGCCAGCTACGCCTACTGGCTGCTGATTATCGAAGCAGCACGCCGGGCGGGTGGTTTACCCATTGCGATTATTGCCGGGGTATTCTCGCTCTATCCGCTGGTGGCCGATATCGTCCCCGGCCCTATCCAGGCGTTTCCTTCCACCCTTGAACAAACCGCCATGTACCACACCATGAGTACCGAAAGCATCATGGGGGTGCCGCTGCAGGCATTCGCGGGCCTGGTGATTGGCTTTTTGGTGTTTGGTGTCGTGCTGCAGAAAAGCGGCGGCGGTAAGTTTTTTATTAATCTGGCCTTTGCGCTGCTGGGTCATGTACGCGGCGGCCCTGCTAAGGTGTCGATTTTCTCCAGTGGCCTGATGGGCTCCATGAGCGGCAGCGTGATCAGTAACGTACTCACCACCGGCGTGCTGTCGATTCCCGCCATGCGTCGTATCGGTATGAGCCGCTCCTTTGCGGGCGGTGTAGAAGCCTGCGCCTCAACCGGCGGCGTATTGATGCCCCCTGTTATGGGCGCCACCGCCTTTGTCATGGCGATGTTTCTGGACATCCCCTACTCCGCTGTGGCGCTGGCCGCCGTGATTCCATCAATTCTGTATTTCCTGGGTCTGTTTATTCAGATTGATGCCTACGCTGCCCGCCACGACATTAAAGGCTTACCCGCCGTTGAGCTGCCTTCGCTTTGGCAAACTCTCAAAGAGGGGTGGTACTTTATTTTTGTCTTTGCGTTATTAGTCTGGATGCTGCTGATTATGCAGCGCGAAGCCGTAGCGCCTTTTTACGCCACCGCGCTGCTGTTAGTGCTGAACCAGCTTTCCAAACATAACCGCTGGGGCTGGAAGGATGTAGCCGATACGCTGTCGTCTGCGGCCAAGCTGTTTGCCGAGTTAATCGCTATTTTGGCTGGCGTGGGCATGCTGGTGGGTGCACTTTCGATGACCGGCCTTTCCGGCACCATCGCTAACGACTTTATCAATATTGCCGGTGGCAGCGTGCCGCTGCTACTGATTATGGGCGCCGTGACCAGTTTCGTACTCGGCATTGGCATGACCGTGACTGCCGCCTATATTTTCCTTGCCGTTGCGCTAGCCCCCGCGCTGATTCAAGGCGGAGGGCTGGATCCCATGGCCGTACATATGTTCATCCTTTACTGGGGCATGCTGAGTTTTATTACTCCGCCGGTCGCACTCGGTGCCTTTGCCGCCGCCACCGTGGCCGGTGCCCGGCCCATGGAAACGGGCCTGCAGGCCATGCGCCTGGGTAGCGTGATCTATTTTATCCCCTTCCTCTTTGTGCTTAATCCGGCGTTGATTATGCAGGGCGCACCGCTGGTGATCGTGGCCGTGTTTATCCAGGCCGTGCTCGGCATCATTCTGTTTGCCTCCGCCATGCAAGGCTACCTGATGGGGGTTGGTCGACTGGGCTATGGCGCGCTGCAAGAGATCGTGATTCGTGCCCTGATACTGATCGCTGGCCTGCTCCTGGCGCTACCGGGTGGTGGGATGGTGCCGCTTAGCCAGTGGGAATTGATCGGTCTGGCCGCAGCCGCGCTGGTACCCGGTGTTTTGATGGCACGCTTAAGCCAGCGCCACAATCGGCGTTCGCAAAGCGCCTCTGCTGCGTAACAGATGGGGCGCCAAGCGTACTCTTTTCAATTCACTATCATGCGAAATACGAGAGCCTAACTATGTCCGTTCATTATCAGCGTCACGGCGATATAGGCGTTATTCAAATAGCCAACCCGCCGGTCAATGCCTTAAGTCACGCGGTACGCAGTGGCTTAGTCGATGCGCTTAAAGAGGGTGTTGCTGACGCAGATGCTAAAGCGCTGGTCGTGCTCGCCGATGGCCGCACCTTTATTGCCGGGGCAGATATTCGTGAGTTTGGTAAGCCGCCTCAAGCCCCTCTGCTGCCCGATGTGATTAACCAACTGGAAGCCTGCCCAAAACCGCTGATTGCCGCCCTGCACGGCACAGCCCTGGGCGGTGGATTGGAAGTGGCTTTGGGCTGCCACTATCGAGTGGCACTGGCGGGAACCCGGGTGGGTCTTCCGGAGGTTAAGCTGGGTCTACTGCCTGGCGCTGGTGGCACCCAGCGTTTGCCGCGTTTAGTAGGCGTTGAGCGCGCCTTAGAGATGATCACCAGCGGGCGTTTTGTGGAAGCAGAAGAAGCACTTGAGGCAGGCATTATCGACGCCATTAGCAGTGCTGAAACACCGCTTGAAGCGGGTTTAGCTGTGGCCCAAGCAGTGCTTGCAGACAACCCAATGGCACGTGTTACGGGCCAACTGCCAGCGCCAGCGGCTAATCCCCAGGCAATCTCCGCTATGTTGGAACGGCTGAATCAAGACGCTGCCGAACTCTTCTCACCGTTTCGCATTGTGGAAGCTGTGGAGGCCTCTGTGACGGCTGAATCACTCCAAGACGGCCTGCGCCGTGAGCGGGAGCTGTTTTTGGCCTGTATGGACTCCCCTCAACGCGCCGGACTTATTCATCTCTTTTTCGCTGCGCGTAGCCCCCATGTGGTGCCTGAGGTTGAGAAAGCCGACGCGTTTAAACACGTTGCGCTAATCGGCGAAGATCCACTGTTTGAGCGCCTGCAAAAAGCCGCACAAAAGGCGGGTATTACCCTAACCAGTGCACCAGACAACGCTACTGAGCTTTACCTGTTGGCGCCAAATGCAGCGAGGGAATCAGGCACAGCGCTCCCTACCATCGCACTAGAAAACATTGGCATCAGCCGCGGCAGCGATAGCGCGCTAAGCCTTATCGTTGCTGAAAACGGCAGCATGGTAGAGCTGGTCAACTTAAGCGCAGAGCCACTTACCCAACAGCGAGCGGCACTCACTCTTAAAGCATTGCGGTTAAACGTTGTGGTCAGCCGACAGCAAAGCCTTCTGAATACGCTGCAACTTGCTAGCCAGCAGGCTACAGCGAGCGACAAACAAACTGCCCTTGAACAGGCGAGCGTCGGCATCGCAAAGAACGGCTTCTGCTACCGCGAGAGCGATATCGATTTGTTGGCGGTGGAAGTACTGGGATACCCGCGTCACTTAGGTGGGCCTCACCGTCAATCAACCCTTAAGGACACCCCCCTATGAACCTCACCTTTAGCCCCGAAGAGCAGGCATTTCGCGAACAGGTTCGCCGTTTTCTAGCCGATGCACTGCCCAGCGATATCAGCCAGCGCGTGCGCTTGGGCCGCCATCTGCGCGCTGATGACTACCTGCGCTGGCAGAATATTCTTAGCGAACAGGGTTGGTTGGCGTCTAACTGGCCAAAAGAGTTCGGCGGCCCAGGCTGGGGGCCGGTACAGCGGCATATTTTCGACGAAGAGTGTGCTGCTGCCCATGCACCTACAGTCGTACCCTTCGGCGTTAACATGGTGGCTCCCGTCATCATGAAATTCGGCACTGTCGAGCAGCAACAGCACTACCTGCCGCGCATTTTGAGCAATCAGGATTGGTGGTGCCAAGGCTACTCAGAGCCCGGCGCTGGCTCTGATTTAGCGGGCCTAAATACCCGCGCCGTGCGTGATGGCGACCACTATATCGTCAATGGTCAGAAGACCTGGACCACCCTGGGCCAGCACGCCAACATGCTGTTCTGCCTGGTACGCACCGACCCAGACGCCAAGAAGCAGGCGGGCATCAGCTTTCTGTTGATTGATATGCAGACACCGGGTATCACCGTGCGGCCAATTATTACCCTTGATGGTGCCCACGAAGTTAACGAAATCTTTTTAGATAACGTGCGCGTACCCGTCGACAACCGCGTCGGTGAAGAGGGCCAGGGCTGGACCTGCGCTAAGTTCCTGCTCACCCACGAACGTACGGGGATTGCGGGGCTTGGTCACGCCAAGCAGGCGCTGCGCCACTTGAAGTCGCTGGCGAGCCGGATTCAGCATCGCGACAAACCGCTGCTGGAGCTACCCAGCTTCCGTCAGCGGGTGGTGAAAGCGGAACTCGAACTAATGGCGCTGGAAGTGACCAACCTGCGCGTGATTGCCGCTGCCCAAGATGGCGGTGTGCCCGGCGCAGAGAGCTCGCTGCTAAAAGTGCGCGGCTCCGAGCTTCGCCAGGAGCTAAGTGAGCTTACCCGGCGCGCCCTGGGCCCTGCTGCGCTGCCATTCTTCCCCGACTTCCTGCATGGCGAAGGCAGCCTGGATGACGAGCGCGCCCAAAGCGCGGCCGCCAGCGCCCAGTATTTCAATCGTCGCAAGCTGTCGATTTATGGCGGCGCCAATGAAATACAAAAAAGTATCGTCGCCAAAACCATTTTAAACATGTGAGGTCACCATGGATTTTGCTTTAACCGACGAGCAGCGCATGCTTGAAGAGACGCTCACCCGCTTGGTGGCCGACCAGATTTCTCCCGAGCAGCGCCGCACTATGCTGGCCGCTGCCCCAAACGGCTCTTCTGCACTATGGCGCACCTTTGCCGAGCTGGGACTGCTGCATATGCCCTTCAGCGAAGACGTTGGCGGGCTAGGGGGCGATGGCACCGACCTGATGATTATTATGCAGGCACTGGGACGAGGCTTAGTGCCCGAACCCTATCTGGCTGGCCTAGTGCTGCCCGGACAATTACTGGCGCTTACCGCCAACAGCGAACAGCAAACCCGGTGGCTAGCCCCACTGCTTGAAGGTGAGCATCAGTTGGCGCTTGCTTGGCAGGAGATTGGCGCCCGCTACGACGCCTTTACGGTAGCTACCCAAGCTACCCAGCAAGGCGACCAATGGCAGTTAAATGGTAAAAAACACGTGGTACTTAACCTTGAAGCCGCTGCGGCTACGCTGGTCAGCGCTCAATTAGCCAGCGGCAAGCTAGGGTTATTTATTGTGCCAGCGGATGCACCGGGCACATCTACGCACCTATATCGCACTATCGACGACCAGCCCGCCGGCGATCTGACCCTGGACAGCGTCACGCTGCCGTTAACCAACTGCCTGAGTGAAGATGTTAGCGATGTGCTAGCGGAGGTACTGGCTGTTGGTCGCGCAGCGCTCTGCGCCCAAGCCATCGGCGCAATGGAGGAGGCCTGCGACCAAACGCTCGCTTATTTAAAAGAGCGCAAGCAGTTTGGCGTACCGCTTTCGACCTTTCAGGCCCTGCAGCACCGCATGGTGGATATGCACTTGCACCTGGAGCAGTCCCGCTCCATGGCGATTTTAGCCGCCACTAGCCTCGCGCTCCCTGCAAGCGAACGGGATTACAAAATTGCCGCGGCCAAAGCCTACTGTGGTGAATCAGCTCGCTTTATTGCCGAACAGGCGATCCAGCTGCATGGGGCGATGGGTATGACCGAAGAGTGCTATGTCGCTAGCTACGCCAAGCATCTGGTGATGTTCGATCACTACCTGGGCGACAGCGACTACCATCTCGAAACGGTCAGCGAGCTGTTAAAGGTTGCCTGAGAACGTTGCCAGAAAAGTTAATTAGGGAGCGATACATGTCAGATTACGTCGGCAAGTTAGTGACTGTCAGCGCTATTGAAAACGGTATCGTCGAAGTCGCCATTGCACGTCCAGAAGTACGCAACGCTCTGAATGAAGCCACCGCTCTGGCACTCAATGAAGCGCTGGCGGCGGTGGCGGACAATGAGCAAGTTCGCTGTGTGATTCTACGCGGTGAAGGTAGTGCATTTTGCGCCGGCGCTGACCTGGCAGAGTTTGAGAAGGCAACGTCTCAGCCTGCGAGCGAACGGCTGGAAACGCTCTTTCTGCCTGCCCTGCGTAGCCTAATGGCAATGAATAAGCCGGTGATTGCAGCGGTTAGCGGTGCGGCTGCGGGCATCGGTGTTTCCTATGTGCTCGCCAGCGATATGGTGGTGATGGGCCACTCCGCCTACCTGAAGCTTGCCTTTATCAATATTGGGCTCATCCCTGACGGCGGTGCCTGCTGGCATCTGGTGCGCCAGCTTGGCCATGCTCAGGCGTTTGAAATGGCCGCCTTGGCAACCCCCATTTCGGGTGAGCGCTGCGTCGAACTCGGATTGGCTAACCGCGTCGTCGAAGATAACCAAGTGCTAGACGAAGCTTGGTCGTTGGCGCAAGCACTGGTGAGTCAATCGTCCCAGGCGTTAAGCGCTACCAAACGCGCCTTACGGGAAGCTGCCCAGCGCCAGCTAAATAACACGATGCAATTAGAGGGCGAGCTTCAAGATCAGTGCAAGGCGTCGGAAGATTTTCACACCCGGGTGGCGGCGTTTCGTCAAAGCCGCCGTAAATGATCTAACGCTTTCTGGTAATCCTGGCGCAGCGTGGCCACTTCTTCGGCCACGCTGTGCATAGAGGCAATAGCGCCTACGCCCTGCCCCGCGCCCCAGATATCCCGCCACGCTTTTGCCTTACTGCTCCCCCCTGAGCCATAACGCATAGCGGTTTTATCACCTTCAGGCAGCGCATCAGGATCCAATCCCGCCTGCTCGATACTTTGCCGCAGATAGTTACCGTGCACGCCGGTAAACAGGTTGGTATAGACAATGTCGCCTGCCGCTGCGTCCAGCACCATCCGTTTATAGGCCGCTTGAGCGTTTGCCTCTTGGGTGGCGATAAAGCGCGTGCCCATATACACCAAGTCCACGCCTAGCGCCTGGGCGGCAACGATCTGTTCACCTTTGCTAATCGCCCCCGCCAGCACTAACGGGCCATCGTAAAAGCGGCGCACCTCCGCCACAAACGCAAAGGGGTTTAACCGCCCGGCATGGCCGCCCGCGCCGTGGCAGACCAGTATCAGCCCATCAACTCCCGCATCGATCGCTTTCTTGGCGTGCCTCAACGTGGTCACATCGTGAAACACCAGCCCGCCATAGGCATGCACCTTTTCCACCACTTGATTAGGCGCGTGCAGACTAGTGATGACCAGCGGCACCTTGAACTCGGCGCATAACGCGACATCGTGCTCTAGACGATCATTGGTGGGGTGCACAATTTGGTTCACCGCAAAGGGCGCTGAGGGTTGTTCGGGGTGCTGCGCGTCATAGTCGGCCAGGGTTTGAGTGATCTGCTGTAACCACTCACGTAATACGTCAGCAGGTCGGGCGTTGAGCGCGGGGAAAGCACCCAGAATGCCCGCTTGGCACTGGGCAATCACCAGTTCTGGCCCGGAGACGATAAACATGGGTGAACCGATCACCGGCAGGTTTAATGAAGCGGTTAGACGCGTTAGCATGGGAAACTCGCTGGTTGTTATTGTGAGGCAATACTGCAAAAGGCTCCACTGAGCCTTTCAAGAAGATGTCACACTACAATGGCATGGTCGGAACAACCCTACGCGGGGGCGCTGTGAACCCATCCATGGGCGCTACTTTCGCCATCTGACCGCCATGGATGGCGGAAATGCCAGAAACGTCGGGAACTTTTTCCGGCCATGGCGAAAGACCCCCGCTACGGGTTGTTCCGACCAATACGTGGATGCCAGAAGCATTTACAGCTTGCTCTCAAGCTCGGGCAGGATCTCAAACAGATCCCCCACCAGGCCGTAATCCGCCACCTGGAAAATCGGTGCTTCGTCGTCTTTATTGATCGCGACGATCACCTTGGAGTCTTTCATGCCCGCCAGGTGCTGAATGGCACCGGAAATACCCACGGCGATATACAGATCTGGGGCAACGATCTTGCCGGTCTGGCCAACCTGCATATCGTTGGGCACAAAGCCTGCGTCTACCGCGGCCCGGGAAGCACCAATGGCGGCACCCAGCTTGTCGGCAATGCCGTCGAGCAGCTTGAAGTTTTCGCCGTTGCCCATGCCGCGGCCGCCGGAGATCACCACCTTGGCTCCGCCCAATTCGGGGCGATCTGACTGCGCCAGCTCCTCTTTGACAAAGCTGGACTGGCTGTTGTCCACCACTACGTCGACGGCTTCCACCGTCGCGCTGCCGCTGGTGCCAACCGCATCAAAACCGGTGGAGCGCACGGTGATGACCTTGAGGGCATCGTCACTTTTCACCGTCGCAATGGCGTTACCGGCGTAGATCGGACGCTTAAAGGTATCGGCGCTGTCCACGGCGATAACGTCCGACAGCTGGCTGACGTCTTTTAGCGCGGCTAAACGCGGCAGCACGTTTTTGCCGGTGGTGGAGGCGCTGGCCAGTACGTGGGTGTAGCCATCGGCCAGTTCGACCAGCAGCGCGCCCATGGGCTCGGCCAGCTGGTGGGCGTAAACGGCGTTATCCGCAACGCGCACTTTGCTTACACCGTCGAGCTTGGCGGCGGCCTCGGCGGCGGCTTGAACGCCTTCACCGGCCACCAGAACGTCAATATCGCCACCGATGGCTTGGGCGGCCGCCACGACGTGGGCGGTGGCGCCGGCCAGTTGGCCTTCGTGTAGATCCGCAAGTACCAGAATGCTCATGGCATCAACTCCTTTCAAAGCGCTTGTAGCAAAGTACTTGTATCAAAGAACTTTGGCTTCGTTTTTCAGTTTGTCGATCAGCTCGTCTACCGAGGCGACTTTGACGCCGCCTTTGCGCTCGGCGGGCGACTCTACTTTGAGCAGACTGACCTTGGAGGCGACCTCGATGCCGTAGTCGGCGGGGGTTTTCACATCCAGCGGTTTTTTCTTGGCCTTCATGATGTCAGGCAGCTTGGCGTAGCGCGGCTCATTCAAACGCAGGTCGGTGGTGACAATCGCCGGCAGCGTCAGCGCGATGGTTTGCAGCCCCCCGTCGATTTCACGCGTCACATTAAGCTTTTTATCACTTCCGTCCCCGCTAATTTCCACTTCCGAGACAAAGGTGCCTTGCGGCAGGCCGGTCAGCGCGGCGAGCATTTGGCCGGTCTGGTTGTTGTCGGTGTCGATGGCCTGCTTGCCCAGCACCACCAACCCCGGCTGCTCCTCTTCGACCACTTTGGCCAGCAGCTTGGCCACGGCCAGGGATTCGGCGCGCTCGTCGGTTTCGATATGCAGGGCGCGGTCTGCCCCCAGCGCCAATGCCGTACGCAGCTGCTCTTGGGCGGCTTTGGGCCCTACCGTGACGGCGACGACTTCTGTCGCCACGCCCTTTTCTTTCAAGCGTACCGCCTCTTCCACGGCAATTTCGCAGAAGGGGTTCATGGCCATTTTGACGTTGGTAAGATCCACGTCCGAATGATCCGCCTTAACGCGGATTTTGACGTTGTAGTCGATGACGCGTTTCACCGCGACGAGTACTTTCATAAGGGGTGCTCCTGGCGATTAATAATATTTAATCTTGCTTTAATCATGTTTCAATTTTGCATAGCAGAATTCTGTTTCACTTTATAACAAGGACATTAAAAAAACACCGCACAAAGGTCAAGCGCTTCCGCATTCTTACCCCCCTTTAAAAGGGTGCCCATACAAACCACGCTGCCAATAGCGGAATCGAGGCGACCAGAAATTTGCCGTTCCAGCGGTAGCCGATACGCGTGGCGGGCACACCGGTAAATCGGGATAAAATCAGCATTGATGCCGTCATCGGCGACGACATTAGCGCCAGCGCCCAACCCACCATCAGCGATGCACCTATCAGTGCGGGTGTTAGTCCCTCAATAGCTAACTGCGGTAGCAGCCCCACCAGCAGCGTTACCGTCACGATAGGATTAACGCCTACCTGGGCCAGCCCTACCACCATCAGCATTGCCAGTACGGCATTGAAGGCGCCCCACTGGTTCAACACGGTTAGTAGCGGCGCCAACTGTTGAGTGTCCACCAGTCCAACGCATAAGTGCCCCAAATAGCCCGCCGCCCCTAGCACCACGATCTCATTGGCACTGGGCGAAAGCAGCCACGGCAACTGACGATGCACCGCGCTAACCGCGGCAGGCAGCCCACCGAAGCCAAGCCTACGCCGCTGCCAGGCAAGCCAAACCAGCGCCCCCGTGGGCGCACCTAAAAGCGCGGCAATGGGTAAGCGCAGTTCTAATAGCCAGGCAAGGCTAAACACCAGCGCCACAATCCCTAGCAGCAACACACTGAACTGGGCCAACGGGCGCAATGAAGGGGCAGCTACCAAGGCTTTATTGGCAGGGGGATGTGGCCCGGTGAGAAAATCCACGGCCCAACCCGCCAGAAAAATTAGCACTGCGGCACCCAAAATATACGGCGCAAGCGCCAGCCAGGTAACCTGAGGAAGGCTAGACAGCACCACCGCCACCCCAATACCCATAGGGGAGATCAGTGGCGCCAGGGAAAACCCGCGTAGCAACGCCAACATCATGCGCCGCTGGCGAGCTTCTCGCACCCAGGCACGCCCTTGGGCTGCGCCTAGGGTGTTACTCTTCTCAATCATGGCGGCAAATAAGTTAAGCACGCCGATATTGAGAATAATCCCAAACAGCGCAGAGCCGAGCGATAAAATCGGGTAGCGGCGGCTAGGCGGTTGAAGCAGCATACTTTGCCCACAGCGACGCACCAGGCGTGAACGGTAGGCCGGCAAACGTAGCATGCTCAACGCCACCACAAAGGTAGCAAAAAACGCAAAACGTCCACTGGCTTCAAACAGCAGTTGGCTTGGGTTTGGTGAACGCCAGAGCGCTAACAGCGACACTATCCCCGCGACTAGCAGTAACCCTTTGGCCATCCGCGTTAGCTTGCCAGCAAGCGTTAATAGATAGAGCGCCAGCGCGGCAATCCCGACGGCTTGCCAAAACAGGCTGCCGACCACCAGATGAAACAGCGTTGCCAAGGTGACCAGCAGTAACAGAGAAACCCGCAGGCGGGCTGGTTTCACTCAGCCTTCTCCCTGGGTGTTTTTTCCGGGAAGCCTTCAGACGATTCACTGCCACTGCGGCGCCGAAATGAACCTTCACCCATGGCCACTAAATTGCCTTTCTCATCAACGATCTCACCGCTGCTCATATAGATTTTCTGTCCGCCGCCGCGCACCGTGCCTATTGCCTTCAACACACCTTGCCGGGCGGGGCCCACAAAAGTCGTGGTTAATGAGAGCGTCATTCCCCGGCGTATATTGCCCGGTACGTCGCAGTGCAGACCGGCAAGGCTTAAAGCGCTATCCAGCATTGAAGCCAATACGCCGCCGTGAACATTACCGCTGCGGTTTAGATGTTTGGGCTCGATAGTGAGCTCCACCACGGCACGATCTTGCTGCCACTCAACCACCTGCATACCTAGCAACTCGTGATAGCCCATAAGTGCTTGTTGAGGCGTATCTGGCCTGTGTATTTGCGAAGAACTCATGAGGCGCTCTCCTGCTGGGCTAAATCCCGCAGCCGCCCTTTAAGAATTTTGCCGCTGGCAGTGGAAGGTAGCGTATCCATCAATACAATTTGAGTAGGTCGTTTGTAAGGCGCCAACCGTTCGGCGATAAACGCCTTTAGCTCCGCCACATCAACGTCAACGCCTGGCTCACACTGCACAAACGCCACGACTTCTTCATTACCGGCGATTTGACGCCCCACTACGGCGGTAAGCGTTACCGCAGGGTGCTCGTTAATCACCGCTTCCACATCCGGCGGGTAGATATTGAAGCCAGAGCGGATAATCAGCTCTTTGCTACGCCCTACAATATAGAGTTGGTCATGGTGATCGAGTTTGGCGATATCACCGGTATTGAGCCAACCATCTTCGGTTAGGGTGGCGCGGGTAGCTTCCGGCTGGCGGAAGTAACCCTTCATAATATTAGGCCCGCGCACCCATAGTTCACCCACTTCATCTCCAGGCTGCTCGGCAGTTCCGCTGTCGCTAAGCGGTTCCAGGCGGTACTCAAGTAAAGGCAATACCCGGCCAACGGTGCTAGTTGCATGGTGGTCATCGATGCGGGTCTGGCTGATGGTAGGGCTGGCCTCGGTTAAACCGTAGCCGTTATGCAGCGTCAGCCCAAAGGCTGCCTCTACCCGCACTTTGGTGTCGCTATCTAACGGTGAACCTCCTGCTGACATATAAATTAGATCAGGCGCTTCTAACGGGCGCTGTTCACGTTTTAAAAACTCTAACGCCCGGGCATACATCGCCGGCACTCCCTGGAGAACGGTAATGTGCTCCTGCTTTAGCGTCGCCAACATATGGGCGGCATCGAAGCGCGGCACGGTATACAGGCAGGCGCCGTTATAGAGCGACCCCATACATACCGAAGAGAGGCCAAACACATGAGACATGGGCAGCACGCCGTAGACCCGCTGCCCTTCGCTTAAATGACGCATGCCCCCAGAGATTGAGGCAATATACAGAATGCCACGATGGGTCAGCATGACGCCTTTAGGTGTGCCAGTGGTGCCTGAGGTGTAGATCATCGCCGCCACCTGCTCGGCCCCGCTCGCGCAGACCGGCTCGGGCTCACTGTCATACAGCGGCGAAATGGCCAGCCCACCCAACTGAGGGTGTTGGTAGCGGTCAGCCGCGTGGCGCTCGGCGTGCTGGCACGCCTCTGGGGATGCTTCACAGGTATAGAAGACTCGCCGGGGCAGGCAGTTGCCCTGAATCAGGTCAACTTCCTGTGCTGACAGGCGCGAGTTCACAATCGCTACCCAGACATCCAATTCACTGGCGGCCAGCAGCAGCACGACCAGAGCGCGACAGTTTTCACTCACCGTCATAATCCGGTCGCCAGGGCGAATGCCCAATGCGCTTAACCAGCCATAAGCGGCGTGTATTTCTTGACCAAGCTCCGCATAACTCCAGCGCACAGTGCCATCCACTATAGCCGGGTGCTCGCCAAGCAGCTTGGCATTTTCAAGCACGCGGGTACTGAGGCGCTCGGGAAGCTCGGCCACCAGCTCGCTGGCAAGGCGCCCAAAAATAGCCTCGTCCGGCGCTTGGTAGGAAACCGATAAAGCCATTAGGACGCCTCCCGCACCATGTTGCGAGCAATGACGATTTGTTGAATCTGGGTGGTGCCTTCGTAAATACGGAATAGCCGCACATCGCGGTAGAAACGCTCAACCGCGTATTCCGACATGTAACCCGCCCCACCGTGAACCTGCACCGCGCGGTCTGCGACACGGCCCACCATTTCGGCGCAGAACAGTTTGCAGCAGGAGGCCAGTGTCGAAACATTTTCGCCATTGTCTTTACGCCGTGCAGCGTCCATCACCATGGTTTTGCCTGCATAGGCTTCGGTTTTGCTATCCGCCAACATGGCTTGGATCAGCTGATGCTCGGCAAGCGCCGCGCCAAACTGCTTACGCTCCATGGTGTAGCGCAGCGACTCTTCCACTAAGCGCTCGGCCACGCCTACACAGACCGCCGAAATATGCAGCCGCCCACGATCCAGCACCTTCATCGCCGTTTTAAACCCTTGTCCCTCTTTCCCGCCAATAATATTTTCAGCGGGCACCCGGCAGTTGTCGAAAATAATATCGCAGGTATGGGCGCCCTTCTGGCCCATCTTGTTATCCGCAGGGCCGCGTACCAGCCCTGGCGTGTTACCTTCGACGATAAAGGCTGAGATCCCGCCCGCACCTTTATTCTCTGGGTCAGTACGCGCCATCACGGTAAACAGATCGGCTTCTGGGCCGTTGGTGATATAGCGCTTGGTGCCGTTCAAGATATAGTCATCGCCATCCCGCACCGCCGTCGTGCGCAGGCTGGCGGCGTCGGAGCCGGAATCGGGCTCGGTGAGACAAAACGAGCTAAGAATCTCGCCCGTGGCCAAGCGTGGCACATACTTGGCTTTCTGCTCATCAGTACCATCAATCAAAATACCCTGGGCGCCGATGCCATTATTAGTGCCAAACACCGAGCGAAAGGCAGGCGAGGTTTTACCAATCTCCATCGCCACCAGCGCTTCTTCCTCCATCGTCAGGCCTAGGCCGCCGTACTCTTCTGGAATCGATAGCCCGAAAAGCCCCATCTCTTTCATTTCCGCAAGAATTTCCGGGGGTACTGCATCCTCTTCGGCTAGGCGTGCCTCATTAGGAATTAAGCGCTCACGGACAAAACGGGCAATGGTATCGACAAGCTGATTAATTAATTCGGGATCGCGAATCATGACGGCTCCTGGTGGCAACGGGTTTTATAGTTAGAGTTATCATTCGAAGTAGCGCTGGGCGTGGACAGTGCGTGCATTTTGCATAGCAAAACTATTGTCCACTATTCTTGTCAGGCACTTTTGCATAGCCTAGGATGGCAGTCAATAATTGAAACACTATTTTGCAATGCAGAATCACAATGCTAAATATGTACCCATTTGCAGAGAGGACTTAGCGTATGGCTAGCGAATCAACACCTCCCCCCTTTACCACGCTTGGCATCGTCGGCACCGGCGCCATGGGACGTGGCATCGCACAGTTGGCTGCCCAGGCCGGTCTAGACGTCATACTTTTTGACGTTAAAGAGGATGCCGCACAAGAAGCGAAAGCCTTTATTAATGGCTTATGGCAGAGAAGTGTCGAAAAGCAGCGCATTAACGCAGAACAGGCGCAGCACTATAGTGAACGGTTGATTGAAGCCAGCGAGCTTGCCGCGCTCGCTCCCTGCGATATTGTGGTGGAAGCCATTGTCGAGAAGCTGGAGGCCAAGCAGGGGCTGTTTAGCGATTTAGAAGCAATCCTCAGCCAGCAGGCTGTGTTGGCGACCAATACCTCTTCACTCTCCGTCACGGCCATTGCCGCCGCCTGCCAGCACCCTGAGCGGGTTATTGGCTTTCACTTCTTTAATCCCGTGCCGCTGATGAAGATTGCCGAGGTCATCCCGGGCTTGCGTACCACCGATGAGGTGACTCAGCAGGTCAATGCTCTAGGACAAGCCATGGGCCACTTTACGGCCCAAACCACCGATACACCTGGGTTTCTGGTTAACCATGCCGGGCGTGCCTTCGGTACTGAAGCGCTGCGACTGCTAGGCGAAAGCGTCGCTGACCCGGCCACCATTGACCGTATTATGGTTGATCAGGGCGGATTCCGGATGGGGCCCTTTACCCTGCTTGACCTTACCGGGCTGGACGTTTCCCACGCCGTGATGGAGTCGGTGTATCACCAGTATTATGAAGAAGCACGTTTTCGCCCTTCACCGTTAACCCGACAGCGCTTGGCCGCGGGCTTGCTGGGGCGTAAAACTGGCGAAGGTTTTTACCGCTACGAGGAAGGCAAGCAGCAGATGCCGGATGAGCCTGTCATCAAGCCTACCTCACCTTGCCCGGTATGGATTAGCCAGGATGACCCCGAGAGCGCCAAAGCACTCACCGGGCTGGTGAATGCGGCGGGCTGGCCGTTAGAAACCGGCACGCAGCCCACTGAACAGGCGCTCTGTCTGCTTACCCCTTTCGGCGAAGATGCCACCAGCTGTTCGCTGCGCCAGGGGTTAGATGCCAAGCAGTGTGTGGCGGTGGATATGCTCGCAGGACTCGATAAACGCCGTAGCCTCATGGCTACGCCTATTACCCACTCCACTTTCATTCAAGCAGCGCAAAACCTGCTCAATCATAACGGTACGCCGGTAAGCACTCTGCAGGACAGCAACGGCTTCGTTCTTCAGCGCATTATTGCCTGCATCGTCAACGTCGGTGCCGACATTGCCCAGCAAGGCGTGGCAGAACCCACGACGATCGACCGAGCGGTTGAGCTGGGTTTGGGCTACCCTTTCGGCCCGCTACGCATGGGCGACCATTACGGAGCCACGCGCATCATGACGATATTGACCAACCTGCTTGAGGCCACCGGCGACCCACGCTATCGGCCTAGCCCCTGGCTGCGCCGCCGCGCCGCGCTGCAAATGTCGTTAACCGCCGCTTAACCCTACCAATAACAAGGAGCATCACCATGCAAGACGCCTATATTTACGACGGTTTACGTACCCCTTTTGGTCGCCACGGTGGCAGCTTAGCGGCTATTCGCCCAGATGAGCTGTTGGGGCTGACGCTTAAAACACTGGTAGCCCGCAACCCATTCGCGCCAGCAAGCTATGAAGAGGTGCTGGCAGGCTGCACCAACCAAGCGGGGGAAGACTCCCGAAACGTAGCCCGTCACGGCGCACTGTTGGCAGGTCTGCCCATCGAAGTGGCAGGGCAAACCGTTAACCGGCTTTGCGGCAGTGGCTTGGCAGCGATGATGGATGCGGCCCGGGCGGCACGGCTAGGTGAAGGCGAGCTGTTTTTAGCAGGCGGCGTTGAGTCCATGTCCCGTGCACCTTATGTGTTGGGTAAAGCGGACTCCCCCTATGCCCGCAACCAGCCGCTGTACGACACGGTGATTGGCTCACGCTTTCCCAACCCCTGGATTGCTAAGGAGTACGGCAGCCACAGCATGCCGGAAACTGCTGATAACATTGCCCACGACCTGAATATTAGCCGCGATGAAAGCGACACCTTTGCCGCCCGCTCTCAGGCCCGCTACGCCCAAGCGCTGGCCTCAGGTTTCTACGACGGCGAGATGTTTGGCGTAGAGGTGCCCCAAGGGCGTAAACAGCCGCCACTGTTGGTGGAAAAAGACGAACACCCCCGCCCACAAAGCAGCGAAGACAAACTGGCCCGACTGGGCTCGCTATTCGAGGGTGGCGTGGTCACCGCCGGCAATGCCTCGGGCCTGAATGACGGCGCCGCTGCCATGATTGTCGGCACCAAGGCCGCCGGTGAACGTGTGGGCCTAGCGCCGCGCGCGCGCATTGTCGCCAGCGCCGTTGCCGGTGTGGCTCCGCGGGTTATGGGGTTAGGGCCAGTACCCGCTTCACAAAAGGCGTTGGCGCGTGCAGGGCTTACCCTTGAGCAGATGGATGTGATTGAAATCAACGAAGCGTTTGCCGTTCAGGTGCTTGGCTGCGTGCAGCAGTTGGGTCTCTCCGTTGATGATCCACGCTTGAACGCCAACGGCGGCGCTATCGCCATTGGTCATCCTCTGGGGGCATCAGGAGCACGCTTGGCGCTTACGGCTCTCCGACAGCTTGAAGCGACCGGTGGGCGCTATGCGTTGGTCACCATGTGCATCGGCGTCGGTCAGGGCATTGCCACGATTATCGAGCGTCTGGACGGCTGATTTAGCGTCAAACAGCCGCTATTTCGTTGATAGGCATGAACGCTGCGTCTAAGTAGATATGCGATACTGGGCGCCATAAGCCACCTATTGTTGGGATATTGAATGCACCCCACCGACACTGATGCTGACGACTCGCAGTTGCCAGGAAAAGATCGTAACTTTGTGACAGCGCTTGCGCGCGGTCTAGAGTTGCTGCGCGCCTTTGGCGCAGGTGAAGAGTATTTAGGCAATGCTGAGCTCTCCAACCGTACAAGTATCCCTCGCCCGACGGTGTCACGTTTAACCTATACCCTGACGCAGTTGGGCTATCTCCAACACAATACCCACCTGGAAAAGTACCGCCTTGGGCCAGGTGTCTTAGCCTTGGGATATCGCTTTCTCGCCAATATGGGCATTCGCGAAATTGCTCGCCCGCATCTGCAGAAATTTGCTGATGCCACCGACTGTAACGTTAGCCTGGGCGGGGCCGACCGCAGTGACATGGTTTATTTGGAAACCTGCCACGGCCATGGCCCGCTAATCATTCGCCTGGACACGGGCTCCCGCCTGCCCATTGCCACTTCCGCCATTGGTCGTGCCTGGCTATGCGGTTTGTCTGACGAACGGCGCCAGCAGGTGCTCCAAGAGTTGGCCAGCGAGTATGGTAGCGACTGGCCGCGTTATGAAGCGGGTATACAACAGAGTTTCAAAGACTATGCACAGTACGGTTTTTGTCTCTCTGAGCAGGATTGGCAGCGCGATATTAGCGCGGTGGCGATGCCGCTAATTTTAGAAGATGGCGCCGAGGTCATGGCGATTAACTGCGGCGGCTCCAGCCTGCGCTTGGATCACGACCGCTTGGTTAATAACTTAGGCCCACGTCTCAAAGAAGTCGCTAATCAGATTAAGCAGGAACTAGCGCCAAGAAACCGCTCGGCAAGGTAAATTCAAGCTAGGGAGACTTTAACTAACGCCCGTTTGAATGCATCATAGACTTCTAAACAAGCGCAGCGATACCAAGAGCGCCGAGGAGTGGGGATGCCAAGCGAGTGGATAGCGCGTCATGATCAAACAGTCACCCTTAAAGGCGAGTGGACACTTGCCAATTACCGCTATATCAAAGCGGCGCTTAATCACAGTGAAACTCGAACCGAACTTGGCAAGCCAACGGGTGCGACGGTTTCGTTAGACGCAATAACTCGCCTTGATACCGCCGGTGCCATACTCATTGTAGAGCTGATTGGCGTTGAGAAAGCACAGGCGGTAGCGGATTGGGCAGCAGAACTGCCGAAAGAGCAGCAGGCGCTGCTGGTGCGTATTGCCGAAGCCATGGAAGCGCCGCTTGACGTTGATCCCCCCTCCTATTCGCGTATTAGCCAAGCGCTTGCCAGCGTGGGCCAACACATGGCGGGGCTTTGGTCTCAGCAGCGCCAGCTGCTGGCCTTTATTGGTCTCGTCGTGGCTACCCTATTCCATCTGGCATTGCGGCCACGCCACTGGCGCCTAACGGCCACCGTTGCCCATATTCAGCAGAGCGGTCTTAATGCCGTACCCATCGTCGCGCTACTCACCTTTATGGTGGGTGCCGTTGTGGCTTTCCTTGGCGCTACCGTTTTGCAGGATTTTGGCGCCACGATTTATACCATCGATCTTGTTGCGTTCTCATTCTTGCGAGAGTTCGGCGTTCTGCTTGCTGCAATTTTATTAGCGGGACGAACCGCCAGCGCCTTTACTGCCCAGATCGGCGCCATGAAATCCAATGAAGAGATTGATGCCCTGCAGGCCCAAGGGCTAGATCCTATCGAACTTTTGGTGCTGCCACGGGTAATGGCGATGTTAATTAGCCTGCCCATGCTAGCGTTTGTGGGCATGCTCAGCGGCTTAGCGGGTGGTGCCATGGTCACCTCTTTGTCACTGGATATTTCACTTACCCAGTTCATGGCCACGCTGCAAAAAGACGTATCGGTGACACACTTTTTGGTAGGGCTTAGCAAAGCACCGGTGTTTGCCTTTGTGATCGCCGTTATCGGCTGCCTTGAAGGCTTTAAGGTCAGCGGCAGTGCGCAGTCGGTGGGAGAACACACTACGTCAAGCGTCGTTCAGTCGATTTTTATGGTGATTCTGATTGATGCCGTCGCCGCGCTATTCTTTATGGAGATGGGCTGGTGATCAATTCAGATAAACCGACAGAGCAAAACGACCTACCGGTCATTAAGGTTCGAGGCTTGGTGAACCACTTTGGCGCTCATGTGGTTCACGAAAACTTAGACCTAACCCTTGAACGTGGAGAAATCCTCGGCATTGTAGGCGGTTCTGGTACCGGTAAATCAGTGCTGTTACGCAGCATCGTTGGTTTGAAGCGCCCCAATGACGGCACGGTTGAAGTCCTAGGCACAACCCTTAACGAGCTTAACGAGGCACAGCGCAGTCAAATAGAGCGGCGCTTTGGTGTACTGTTTCAACGCGGTGCGCTGTTCAGCTCGTTGAACCTGCAAGAAAATATTGCCCTACCGCTAATTGAACACGCCAGGCTACCCCGTGAAGACGCCGAGCATCTTGCCAGGGTAAAGCTAGCGTTGGTCGGGCTGCCGCCACAGGCCGCGCTGCAGTTTCCTGAGTCGCTGTCTGGCGGCATGGTCAAGCGCGCCGCCCTTGCCCGTGCCTTAGCGCTTGATCCTGACATTCTGTTTCTTGATGAGCCCACGGCGGGGCTTGACCCTATTGGCGCGGCGGCCTTCGATCAGTTGCTGGTCACCCTTCGCGATGCGCTGGGTTTCAGCGTTTTCCTGGTCACCCATGACCTGGATACGCTCTACGCTGCCTGCGATCAGGTCGCGGTACTTTCACAGAAACGTGTGCTGGTGGTGGATACCATCGATAAAGTGGCGGATACCGACGATGAATGGGTTCAAGACTACTTTCACGGCCCGCGAGGTCGAGCCGCTCAGCGTGCTCATACCGGCTCTTCAAATAACGCTAACGTCCAGGAGTGACTGCACATGGAAACACGGGCGCATCACGTTTTAATCGGTCTCTTCACGCTGGCCACTGCCGCTGGCGCGCTGCTGTTTGCACTATGGATGAGCTATGCAGCAGGCGAACGTAGCTACCAGCCTTACCGCATTCTATTTGAGCGCAGCGTGAGCGGCTTATCAGTCGGCAGCCGAGTGCAATATAACGGTATTGAGGTGGGGGACGTCACCGAGCTTAACCTTAATCCTGATGACCCTCGGCAAGTGATTGCCCATATCCGCGTCTACGATGACGCACCGATTAAGACAGACACCCGGGCAAAACTTGCCTTTGCCAGCATCACCGGCAGCATGTCCGTGCAACTTCACGGCGGCACCCCTAAAGCCCCACTGCTAATTGACCAAACCGATATCGAAGCACCGTTTATAAACGCAGACCCTTCGCCCATCGCTACGCTGTTTGATGAGGGCGAAGATATGATCGAAAACATCAATTCAATCCTGCAAAACGTCAACGAACTGTTTGACGATAATAACCGTGACCAGGCAGGCAGTATTTTAACCAACATTGCTCAGATCACCGAAATGATTGCCGCCCAGCAGAACGCCCTAGACCAGAATATGGCGCTTTTCGGCGAAGCCACTCGCCAGGCAACTAACACGCTTAGCAGCATCGACGAACTTAGCCAGGAAGCGACACAGCTACTGCGTCAAGATGGCCGGCTGGTAATGGAGAGTGCCGCTGATGCGAGCCACGATGTGGCCCGGGCGGCTCAACGCATTGAGCAATTAGTGGAGACTAACGCTGGTGCCATCGAAGGCAGCCTGCAGGGCGCGCAAGATATTGCCCCGGCGCTCTCTTCGCTACGCTCAACACTCGATACACTGGATCGTATCACCCGCCAGCTAGAGGAGAGCCCAACAGACTTTTTCCTGGGCCGTGATCAGGTAGAGGAGTTCCGCCCATGACATTACGCCCCACCGCCATCGCTTTAGTTAGCGCTGCGCTGCTACTCAGCAGTGGCTGCTCAATATTGCCCGAAAGTGAGCCAGCGACCCTGTATCGTCTGCCCAGTAGCGATATACAGCCCGTCACATCAGATTCTATGACCACCCGCCAACGCCTGGCAGTGGCGGCCCCACAGGCGGGGCATTTACTGAGTAGCAACCGCATTGTGGTTTACCCAGAGGATAATGTGGTTAATGTGTACGAAGCTGCCCGCTGGCAAGAGAATGCCCCTGCTTTACTCCAATCGCGCTTGATCACTGGGTTACAGCAGAGCCGCCTATTTGCCAGCGTGGGTAGCGATAGCCTGCCTTCCGAGCTATTGCTACTGAGTGAACTACGTCACTTTCAGAGCGACTACGCTACCCGTCCGCCCACGGTGAAGGTTCAGCTCGATGTTCAGCTCGTCAGCACTCAAAACCGCGCTTCAATCGCTACTCAGAGCTTTACCACCAGCGCGCAATCTATAAGCACCGATATTCCTGATGTGGTTGATGCATTTGGTGCTGCTAGCGACGAACTTACTGAGCAGCTGGTCAACTGGCTGGCCAATCAGCAGGAAGCCACCATTGACTAAGCTAGAACGGACTAAACCAGACCTAACTAAGCCGTGTAATTAGGACGTTGTTGCCCTTCGGACATACTCCCGCGGGTCGCGGGGGTAGTAGCGCTCTGGCTGGCTTTCCAGATGCGCAAAGTAGCGAGTGTCCTTGTAGGGCATTTTCATGTAGCCCGAGACGCCTAGGCCCTCGATTTGGTCTACCGAGGCGAGAATGCGCGCCAGCAGCGTGCGGAACTCGTCCTCTCGAGCCGGATCCAGCAGACGATAGTAGCTATGTATTTTGAGGTGTTGTGGCAGCGCTTCAAAAATGATCATGCCGGTATGGTGAATGTCATTGAGCTGCTGCAGCACATGCATAATCGCCTCGGGCAGCACCAATAGCTCTTCTGGGTCGGGGCCATCTTCGAAGTAGCTGTGCTGACGGGTGCGATCTTCAAGCTCCGGTACTGCGCTCAACTCATAGCCTATCGCCATGCTGGGTTCGCTAACGAAGGCTTCATCCACGGAAGTACGTTCTAAGTGCAGTGTTTGCCGGGCATTAAACAAGCAGCTTTTAAACACGCCCTGACGATGAATCGCCCGCGCCAAGTGCACCATATTATTGACCGCTTCAATAAAGGCGGGCTTCAGCGTAGGGTCGTGTAAATTTAACGACGAATCGATATACACACCCTCACGCTCCCAGCGAACCGCCAATCCCCCTACCACCGGATATTTGCCCAGGCGGCTCACCGACGCCAAAAAGGCTTTTTCGGTTTCCCCCATACCCTGCATAAACTGCTTGTAGTAGCGGTCTAACTGCACATCATTGACATCATTCAGGGTTTCCTGTGCATTCGCTTCGCGTAGAAAGGCTTTGCGCGAGCTATATACCACGGTATCGATCTCCTGATGCGCAGGACGCGCCCATACCGGTACCAGCGGGACACTGAGCGATGTGGGCAGATCGATCATTACTACCCTGGCCATTCGCGGCATGTTTTTTAAAAAGTAGTCGCCCGCTTTGCGCCGTACCTGAGGGTCGGGGTCGAGCATGCCATCCAGGGTGCGGGCAAACTCCATCGGCAACCCCAGCGAACTGGCGGGAATCGCCCGATGGCCAAATCGACACGACTGCGCCGACGCCAGCGCATACAGGGTACCCGCCGCGCCCTGCTCGTCGAATCGCGGCGATGACAGTGCGCCGTTCAACTGCTCTTCGCCGATAAAGTAAACATCGCCCAGGCGGGCATTGGTTTGCTGCAAATTGTCCGACATCAGCTCCATCACGTTGGCGCCCACAAACTGCAGTTGCGCGTCTAGTTGGGCAAATACCGATGAGCCCCAGTCGATTAACGCAATAGACTCCTGCTCGGCGTCATACACCAAGTTAGAAGGCTTAATATCGCCATGCACCACCGGACGTGCCTGGGACCCTGACTCCTGCCGCAGGGCAAGCAGGATGTCGGCCAACTGCGCCGCAATGCGCACAATCAAGCGTGGAGAGAGGCGCCCCTGCTTAAGCGATACCTGCTCTAAATTCCAGCCGGGGGCACGCTCCATTACCAGAATGGACTGCCCCCGGGAGCGCTGGTAAGCAATAAGACCTGGAATGCGTGGATGGGACACCTGTTCCAGCATAAACGCCTCTTCTTCGAGGCGCTCCTGCAAGTGCACAGGTAGGGTAATGCGGGAGAATTTAAAGACATAATGCGCTTTAGCGCCTTGGTGGACGGTGCTGCCGGCAAATACAAAACCGTAGGCACCCTTGCCAATGAGCTCGATGCCCTGATAGCCCAACTGGGAGAGCTGCGCCTGGCATAGCGCTACCCAGTCTTTAAGCTTACGGGCATCGTGATGGCTCAGCAGATAGACCGACTGCTCTTCAGGTATATAAAACTGCTGAAGCGGTGCCTGGGACATAAGTCACCTTGCTTGCTAGCCTAAGTGAAGCAGCATGGTCTCTGGGGCTTCGAGAAAGCCCTTCCAGGCATTACAGAAACGCGCAATGGTACCGCCGTCGATAAAACGGTGATCGCCCGCCCAGGTGATGGTCATGATCGCCCGGCGCTGTACCGCACCCTGCTCATCAAAGCGTGGTAGCCACTGGGTTTTACCAATCGCCACAATAGCGGCCTCGGGGGCGTTAATGATAGGCGCGGCGTAGGTACCTCCCAACGCCCCAATATTGGAAATACTAATGGTGCCGCCTTTTAGATCCGCCTGATCAACCCGCCCCTCCCGCGCCGAGGTGGTTAGCCGGCCGACTTCCCGGGCAATTTCCAACAGGGTTAAGCGCTCAACGTTTTTGACATTGGGCACCATCAAACCCGCTTTGCTATCCACCGCCATACCGATATTACAATGGGGGTAGTAGTGCAGCTCATCCCCAGCCGCATTTAACTGGGCATTAACGATAGGCTCTTCGGCGACGGCTAGCGCCATGGCTTTCATAAAAAACGGCATTAGCGTCAGCCGTTCGCCCTGAGCCTCGGCTAGCGGCTTTAAGCGCTCCCGCAGCGCCAACAGTGCAGTAACGTCGATCTCTTCACCGTAGTGAAAATGGGGAATGGTGCTGGCTGCCTCGACCATGCGCTTGGCCATGACCGCCCGCACACCGCGGAGGGGCTCCACTCTGGGTGCCTGAGTTTCAGCTTGGTTGTTAACAACGGTTTGGCTAGATGAAGCTGAAGCTTGGAGTGCTTGATCCAGATGCGCCAACACGTCCTCTTTTAGCACCCGACCGTCTTTGCCGCTGCCAGCGATCTCCGTGAGCTGTAGAGAGTGTTCACGCACTAGGCGTCTAACGGCGGGGCTGGCTGGCACCTTGTCATATAAGCGGCCAGCAGCCGGAATACCTGTAGGGTTGGACGATTCTGTCGTCTGTGCCATTGGCTTTTCACTGGCGGCCGATTGCGCACCGTCTGGTTCGGCCTCACTATTATTGTTACTAGCCCCATCCACTTGATAGGCATACAGCGGCGCATGCACTTTGGCAATTTGGCCCTGGGCCACATACAGTTTGGTCACCACACCGGCTTCGGGGGCGGTAATCTCCACCAGCGCCTTGTCGGTCATGACTTCAACGATAGGCTGATCTTCTTCAATTTGATCGCCTTCAGCGACGCGCCATTCGACGACTTCACACTCGACGATGCCTTCGCCAATATCAGGCAATAAAAAATCGCTCATTGTTTTTCTCCCCATGCGTACTTAGGCATTAATAGCCACTAAAAGTTGACGCTTTCGCGAATCGCTTCAAAAATCTTCAGGTGATCAGGCAGATACTCTTTTTCCAGCACCAGTGGAAAAGGCGTATCCAGACCCGTCACCCGGGCAATGGGCGATTCCAGGTAGAGAAAACAACGCTCTTGAATAGTGGCAGCGATTTCACCGGCAAAGCCACCGGTTAACGGGGCTTCATGGCTCACCACCAGTCGGCCGGTTTTTAACACCGATTCAGCCACCGTATCCGCATCCCAGGGCAGCAGTGAGCGCAGGTCGATCACTTCACAGGCGATGCCCTGCTCTTCGGCTAGCTCGACCGCTTTGCCGATCACCTCCATCTGCGCGCCCCAGCCTACCACGGTAATATCCGTGCCCTCCTTGGTGATTTCGGCTTCGCCAATGGGAAGCTGGTAATCCTCTTCGGGCACTTCACCGACTGAAGCACGATAAAGACGCTTAGGCTCCAGAAAAAGCACCGGATCCGGGTCGCGAATAGCGGCAAGCAGTAGCCCTTTAGCCTGGTATGGGTTGCGCGGCACCACCACCTTTAATCCAGGTGTATGGGTGAAATAAGCTTCCGGTGATTGAGAGTGATAAAGGCCACCAGCGATACCGCCACCGTAAGGAGTGCGAATCGTCAAACCACCAACGTTAAACAGATCGCCTGAGCGGTACCGGAACTTGGCGGTTTCGTTAACGATCTGGTCAAACGCCGGAAAGATATAGTCGGCAAACTGTATTTCTGCCACAGGCACCGAGCCCTGGGCCGCCAAGCCATTGGCAAAGCCGATAATGCCCTGTTCGACAAGTGGCGTATTGAAACAGCGCGCTTTGCCGTACTTCTCCTGCAGGTGACTGGTGGCCCGAAATACGCCGCCAAAAATACCCACATCTTCACCAAAGCAGATGACTTTTTCATCCTCTGCCATGGCGATATCCAGTGCATTATTAATTGCCTGGAGCATGTTCATGGTAGCCATGTTACGCCTCTCCCTGAGTATCAGTCTCGGTGCCCACGTCTAAATCCAACGACTGCGCCCCGCGGGGATAAGCCTCTGGGTAGCGACGGATATGGCGTTTTAACTGATCGAATTGGCGCTGCAGCGATGGGGTTATATCGGCATACACATCGCTGATCAGGCTCTCTAGCGGCGGCGATGAGCGCTTCTCAGCCCGCTTCATGGTTTCCAGTACTTCACGGCGCAGGGTTTCCTGCTGGGTAGCCTCCTCCTCTTCGCTCCACCACTGTTTCTTCAAGAGCCATTTTTGCAGCCGCAGCAGTGGGTCTTTGGCGCGCCACACCTCCTCCTCATCTTTCGAGCGATAGCCAGAGGGGTCGTCGGAAGAGGAGTGCGCGGCAAGGCGATAGCTCATGGCCTCGATCAATACCGGCTGATTTTTCTCAACGGCGATCTTGCGTGCCTGCCGCGTCGCTTCGTAGACCGCCAGCACATCGTTACCATCTACCCGGATCACGTGCATGTGGTAGCCAAAGGCTCGGGGGGCGATACCGTCGGCGGCAAACTGCTCGACGGCAGGCGTGGAAATGGCATAGCCATTATTACGGCAGAAGAAAATCACCGGCACCTGATGCACTGAGGCCATATTCAGCGCGGCGTGGAAATCACCCTCGGAGGCAGCGCCTTCACCAAAAAACGTTAACGTGCAGTGACCGTTACCAGCCAATTTTTGGCCGTAGGCGTAGCCCGTGGCCTGAGGAATCTGAGTCGCTAAGGGGGACGAGATGGTCATGTAGTGCAGCTTGCGCGACCCATAGTGAATCGGCATTTGGCGGCCTTTGCCGTAGTCCAGCTCGTTGCCGAACAGCTGATTCATGAATTCGTCGATCGAGAAGCCGCGATACATTAAAGCGCCCTGCTCGCGGTACTGCGCCATAATCATATCGGCGTCATTTAGCGCAGCAGTGGCGCCCACTACAGCGGCCTCTTCCCCGGTACACTGCATATAAAAGCTCAACCGCCCCTGGCGCTGAGCAGCCATCATACGTTCATCGAGAATACGCGTGGCCAGCATCGCCTGATAGATACGCCGGGCGTGATCACGCTCAAGCGCGGGCTCATCAGCGTCGCTATGCAGCTCACCTTCTGGGTTAAGCAGGCTGAAAGTAGGAATTGAAAATTCGTCGCCGGTCATGAAGTCCGGCTGGTGTACGTACTGTGTCATCATTATTGTCCTTGTTTTGCCCCTTTTGAGGGCAGTGTTGTTGGTATTGACCGTTTATGCCAGTGGATTTATCTGTCATAGGTCAACGCAACATCTATCTACCACAACATTTAGGACAATAACGCAGCGCAAGGACTTTAGGGATGCTACTTAAGATGCAGAGAGGTTAAAACGCAGAAAAATCAGTCATCAGAGATACGCGCACGTAGTTGACGCTGCAACACTTCGAACAAGCTATCAATCGTCAGGGCCAACAATGCAATGGTCAGCGCCCCTTGAACCACATAGGCCATATTGCCGTTCACGATGCCGGAGATAATCGGGTCACCAAGGTTACTTGCTCCCACGGTAGCCCCTAACGCGGCAGTGGCAATATTGATGGTCACCGAGGTTCGGATGCCCGCCAGAATGACCGGTGCTGCCAGAGGGAGCTCAACTTGACACAGGATTTGCGTTGGCTTCATGCCCATAGCGTGAGCAGCCGTTTTAATATCGCCTTCGACGCCCTGCAAACCAGCAAGAGTATTGCGCACGATAGGCAATAGCCCGTAGAGCATTAAAGCGACAATAATGGGCAAGGTGCCAAACCCCAGAACGGGTACCGCCAGCGCCAGAACCGCCACTGGAGGAAACGTTTGCCCTAGTGATGCCAACTGGGCCACCAGTGGTAGAAAATCACTCCCCCACCTGCGGGTAACGGCGATACCCGCCGCGACTCCCACGATAATGGTCACCACCGCTGCAATGCCGACGACAAAGAGGTGGCGGCCTAGCAAAGTGACAAAACCGGCGCGATCGTAGATGACTTGCCGGGCATCGGGCTCAATCCAGCGAAATAGGGGCTCGGCAGCCGACATGGCAAAGACGCTCATCATTAGCAGCGCCCCCCAAAACAGTGGCCATAGCCATTGTGGGGCTTTTTTGTGGGGCTGGGCGACGCTTAGCGAGTTACTCACGCGGGTTTCCATTGTCCAGTTGAGCCTCCTTGATAATTCTCCGCAACGATAGCTCACCGACCGGCACATCATGTTGGTCAACAACGGTCAACCGGTCGCTATGATCGCGCAGCATCATGGAAAGCGCCTGACGTAGCGAGAAAGTCCCAGGGATGCGCGACTGCGCGGGCAAGGTAGGCCCCATAGAGGTCATATGATCTTTCACACGGGTTAACGCGGCTTGTTTAAGGCCTCTTTCCAGCCCACCTAAAAGCGACTCGACAAAAGGGTCGGCAGGGCTTTGTAATAGCGCCAGCGGTGAACCTTGTTGCACGATTCGACCTTCGCGCATCACCACTAAGTGATCCGCCAGCTTAAGCGCTTCATCCATATCATGGGTCACAAACACTACGGTTTTATGCAGCCGTGCTTGTAGCTTGGCCAGCTCATCCTGTAGCTTTTCACGGGTAATAGGATCAAGCGCGCCGAAGGGTTCATCCATCAACAAAATATCCGGGTCTGCCGCCAGGGCACGCGCAACACCCACTCGCTGCGCCTGCCCCCCTGAAAGCTGATGCGGGTATTTATGCCCAAACTCATCCACTGGCAAACCGAGCAAATGCATTAGCTCGGCCACCCGTGACTGGACGTCCGTTGCTGACCACTTCAATAACCGTGGCACCAGACCGATGTTGCGCGCAACGTTCCAGTGGGGAAACAGCCCGGTGTGCTGTATCACATAGCCAATCCGGCGACGTAGTTTTACAGGGTCATACGCGTCTATCGCCTGCCCATCGAGGATGATGTCGCCTTCGCTGTGCTCAATTAAGCGATTGATCATGCGCAAGGTGGTCGATTTACCACAGCCCGAGGTACCCACTAACGCACAGAATTTACCCTTCGCCACCCGTAGAGAAATATCGTCCACCGCGGTTTCATCCCCAAACCGCTTGGATACGTGGGATAGTTCGATCATCTTGTTCCTCCGGGGCGCAGCGCTTCTGCCAAGGCACCTAAGCCCGCATCCACCACCAGAGCCAGCATTAAAATAGGCAGTGCGCCAAGCAGCACCATATCCATGGCGGCCTGACCTAAGCCTTGAAAAATAAAAGTACCTAACCCGCCCGCACCAATCAGAGCGGCAACGGCGGTAAGCCCAATGGCCTGAACAGTGGTAATTCCCACCCCTTCCAACAGCACCGGCAGCGCCAGCGGTAACCGCACCTGCCAAAAACGCTGCCCGGCACGCATGCCCATGCCTTTGGCGGCTTCTAATGTATCGGGACTGACTTGTTCAAGCGCGGTATAGGTGTTGCGCACAATGGGCAGCAGGCTGTAGCCAATCAGTGCAATTAAGGCGGGCGTAGTGCCAATACCGCTAACGCCAAGCTGGGCTAAAAAAGGCACGTTGGTGGCAAGCCAGGCTAGCGGCGCCAGCAGTAGACCGAATAGCGCCAAACTGGGAATGGTTTGAAGAAAATTGAGCACAGCAAACGCGCCCTTCTGCAGCCGGGCATAGCGGCGCATCAGCATGGCAAGTGCCAGCCCAAGCACAATGCTGACACTGACGGCGATACTGACCAGCTTAATGTGCTGCGCGACGGCGCTTAGAAACTGTTGATCACGGGCTTTAAATTCTTGAACGAGGGCAAGCGTCTCCAGCCCAAAAGCTGCACAGAGCCACCACATCAGCGCGACACCACATAGCAATAGCGTGGGCCATACCCGCGTGAGGTTTAAGCGCAAGCGTAGTTCTACTAAACACAGCAGCAGTACAAACAGAACAACCCAATACGCCGCTCCCATGCCTAAACGCGCTTGAGGCATCTCAGGGTCAATCAGTAAATAGCTGCTCGCCATCAACCCCACTGGCATTAGCGCCATGATCACTATCACCGCCGCTAACAGCGCTCGGTAGTGACGATGGGTTGGCTGGCACGCGAGAATACCGATAAAGGAGAGCAATAGCGTTGCCAATAGCGCACCTGGCCAGCCAAAAGCCTCCAGTGCGCCATGCCCCGTCCCTAACACAATCCGGTTGGGGGCCATGCTGACCACATCAAGTAACCAGAATGCAGCCAGCATAATAAGGCTCAGGCTAACGAGCACAACGTTAGGGTGCCACCCTTCCCAACGAAGCCGCGGGGTGGGCAGTGCATCCATCAACGACATTAATTAGTTATCCCGAGCGTTAGCATTAAATTATAAGATTACCAGGCATTAATTATTAAGCGAATCGAGGTAGTCGCTGGCCACTTGGGATGGAGACAGCCCGTTAACGGCGACATCGGCATTGAGCGTTTGCAGAGTGACCAGATCAAGGCTAGTGAAAACCTCATTGAGCAGCGCTTCTATTTCTGGATAGGTTTCAAGTACGCTTTCACGAACCACGGGGGCAGGCTGATACACCGGTTGCACGCCCTTGGTATCTTCCAGCACGACCAGCCCCAGCGCACTTAAGCCACCGTCCGTGCCATAGGTCATCGCGCCATTAACACCGCTGGTCTGTTGGGCGGCCGCACGCATGGTAGCGGCGGTATTACCACCAGAGAGCACCAACAGTTGATCGTCACTTAACTCAAAACCGTAGGCTTCCTGAAATGCAGGCAGTGCTTGTGAAGACTCGACAAACTCAGCGCTTGCAGCAAATTTGAACTCGCCACCGTCGGCCAAATAGGCGGCTAGATCTTCTAGACTCACCAGCTCATTTTCCTCGGCAACATCCTCGCGGACGCTCATTGCCCAAGTGTTATTAGCGCTGGCAGGCTGCAGCCATATCAAGCCTTGCTGCGCATCACGCTCGCGCACTGTTTCATAAGCCTGATCTGCATTATTCCATACTGAACTGTCGGTCATATCGAAAAAGAACGCGCCATTACCCGTGTATTCTGGATAAAGGTCAATCTCGCCCGCTTCAAGCGCAGTGCGGACAACGCTAGTGCCGCCCAGCTGTAAGCGGTTTTCGGTCGCAATGTCATTGCGCTCCAGGGTCTGAATAATCAGCTCGCCCAGAACAGAGCCTTCTGTATCGATTTTGGATGACACCACCACAGGCTCGTTAGCGCTGACTTGGGAGAATGCCGCGAGGGATACGGCACAAGCAGCGATTAAGGGCTTAGCAATGAAAGAATTGGCTGAAAAGCGCATCTTTGAATTCCTTTTGAAGTGGGCTTTAAACGACCGAGGCTCTTATAGTCATTATAAGAGCCATCAGCGTTTAAGTTAGCGCATAAGCCACCAACGAGAGATGAAGGTTTTTGGGTTAAGGTGCTTCTAATACCCAAGACGTGCCTTCTCGGGAGTCCTTGAGAATAATCCCTAAAGCGGCAAGCTCATCGCGGATCGCATCCGCTTGGGCGAAGTCTTTATTCGCCTTAGCCTCAATGCGCTGAGCAATTTTCGCTTCGATCTCGCTCTCGCTGAGCGGCATACCCTGCTGCTGCGTGCCTTTTAAGAACGTTTGTGGCTCTTGCTGAAGAAGCCCCAAAACTGACCCAAGCTGCTTTAACTCGCCCGCCAGCTTGGCAGCTTCATTAGGCTGTTCTTGCTTGGCGCGATTGACCTCGCGAGCCAGCTCAAACATCACCGCCAAAGCTTCGGGGGTATTGAAGTCATCGTCCATTACCTGAGTAAAGCGCTCACGGTAAGCTGAAGCGTCATCACTATTTGCCGCGCCTAGCTCAAGACCTTCCAGCGCGGTGTACAAGCGCGTTAGCGATTTACGCGCCTCGGTCAGTGAATCAACCGAGTAGTTGATCGGGCTACGGTAGTGACTCGCCACCAGCAGAAAACGCACCACTTCTGGGTCGTGCTCGGCCAGCACGTCGCGAATGGTGAAGAAGTTGCCCAGGGATTTGGACATCTTTTCCTGATTCACCCGCACAGCGCCTGCGTGCATCCAGGTATTGACGTAGGTTTTGCCAGTGGCCGCCTCGGATTGAGCGATCTCATTTTCATGGTGCGGAAAGGTTAAATCCGGCCCGCCGCCATGAATGTCGAAAGTGTCACCCAGGCAGCAGGTCGACATCGCCGAGCACTCGATGTGCCAGCCAGGCCGGCCGTTACCCCAGGGCGACGCCCAGTGCGCCTCCCCCGGTTTGGCTGCCTTCCAGAGCACGAAATCGAGCGGGTCTTCTTTATGAACATCCACATCAACCCGGCTGCCTGCACGCATATCGTCTAACTGGCGGTTATTGAGCTTGCCGTAATCAGCGAATTTGCGCACCCGATAGTAGACATCACCGTTATCGGCCGCGTAGGCAAAGCCTTTTTCAATCAGCGTTTCAATCATTGCCACGATATCGTCGATATGGCCGGTGGCGCGCGGTTCATGGCTGGGCGGCAATACAAATAGGCGCGCCTCATCTTCGTGCATGGCATCAATCATGCGCTCTGTCAGCGCAGTGATACTTTCGCCATTTTCGTCGGCGCGCTTGAGTATCTTGTCGTCGATATCGGTAATGTTGCGCACGTAGTTAACGTCATAGCCGCGTTCTCGAAGATAGCGGGTGATGACATCAAAGGCGACCATTACGCGAGCGTGCCCTAGGTGGCAGTAGTCATACACCGTCATGCCGCAGACATACATGCTCACTTTACCCGCTTCTAGTGGGGTGAAAGGTTCTTTGCGGCGCGTCAGCGTATTGTAAATATGCATATGGCTATCCATGTTTGTTTTAGCCCTTCTGCTTGATTTTAGCCCAACTATCTTTCAACCCCACGGTACGGTTAAACACCAAATGCTCTGGTGTAGAGTCGTGACGGTCAGCGCAGAAGTAGCCGACGCGCTCGAACTGGAAGCGTGACTCGGGCGTTGCGAAGGCTAAGCTTGGCTCTCCGATGGCTTGGCAAACGACCAGCGACTCCGGATTAAGATGCTCTAGAAAATCGACATCTTTATCGCGATCCGGCTGTTCAACGGTGAACAGATTGTCGTAAAGACGCACTTCCATCGGCACGCCGTGTGCAGCGCTAACCCAGTGAATAACACCTTTGACCTTACGTCCTTCGGGATTTTTACCCAGCGTATCGAAATCCACCGAACAGTGCAGTTCGCTGATCTCACCGGCGGCGTCTTTGATCACTTCGTCACAACGAATCACGTAGCTATTGCGCAGGCGTACTTCTTTACCTGGTGCCAAGCGGAAGAACTTTTTAGGCGCGTCTTCCATAAAGTCGTCTTGGTCGATATACAGCTCGCGGCTGAACGGCACCTGACGCACCGTCATATCTTCACGGGCGGGGTGACCAGGGACTTCGTACACCTCCTGGTGATCTTCCGGCACGTTGGTGAGCACGACTTTCAGCGGCTTTAACACACACATGGCGCGCGGGGCATTGTCTTCAAGATCCGAGCGAATGGCGTGGGTCAACATGGCGATATCCACCAAGCCACCGTCGGCACGAGTAACGCCAATCATCTCGCAGAATTTACGAATTGACGCGGGCGTATAGCCACGGCGACGCATGCCGGAGATCGTCGGCATACGTGGATCGTCCCAGCCATCGACAATTTTTTCGTCAACCAGCAGTTTCAGTTTGCGCTTGGAGGTCAGGGTGTAGTCGAGATTCAGCCGTGCAAACTCGATCTGGCGCGGTTTCGCGGGAACCGGCAGATTATTTAAAAACCACTCGTACAGTGGTCGGTGATCTTCGAATTCCAGGGTGCAGATCGAGTGGGTAATACCTTCAATAGCATCCGACTGACCATGGGTGAAGTCGTAAGAGGGATAGATTTTCCACTTGTCGCCAGTCTGGTGATGGCTGGCATGACGAATACGGTAAATAATCGGGTCGCGTAGATTGATATTGGGTGAGGCCATGTCAATCTTGGCGCGCACGACCTTTTCACTTTCGCCAAACTCACCTTCACGCATACGCGCGAGCAAATCCAGGTTCTCCTCGGCGCTGCGTTCGCGATAAGGGCTGGGTTTACCCGGCGCCGTCAGGGTGCCGCGATACTCGCGGATTTCATCCGGCGACAGGTCGTCAACGTAGGCTTTGCCTTCACGCATTAAGTGCTGCGCCCAGGCATAGAGCTGGTCGAAGTAGTCAGACGCAAAACGCACCGGGCCTGCCCATTCAAAGCCTAGCCAGCTGACGTCCTCTTTGATCGCATCGATGTAAGCCTGCTCTTCTTTGGCAGGGTTGGTGTCGTCAAAACGTAGATGACACTCGCCACCCAGTTGCTCCGCCAACCCGAAATTTAGACAGATCGACTTCGCATGGCCGATATGCAGGAAGCCATTGGGCTCCGGGGGGAAGCGCGTCACGATTTTAGTGACCTGGCCGCCCTCGATTTCGTCGCGTACTTGGTTGCGAATGAAGTTCGGCGCTGGGGTGGTCTCGTTGGTCATGATGGTGTTGATAACCTCGTGGTGGATGGCGTGCTGAGCCGTGAGGACATAGGATACTCCTATAGCCCTTCGCGGTGCAGGGCAAAACCGCTATTATAACGTGACGCCGATGCACAGCGCCAAGGCGAACGCCTTTATTGAACAGGAATTTATCTATGATCGTATTACAAACGAACCACGGTGACATCACCATCGCTCTTAACCACGAAAAAGCGCCAATTAGTGCGGCGAATTTTGAACAGTATGTGCGCGACGGGTTTTATGATGGCACCCTGTTCCATCGCGTCATTGACGGCTTCATGGTGCAAGGGGGTGGTTTCGATAAGGAGTTCAACCAAAAGCCGACCCGCGACCCTATCGACAACGAAGCCGACAACGGCTTGAAAAATACCGTTGGCACCCTGGCCATGGCACGCACCCAGGATCCCCACTCTGCCACTGCGCAGTTTTTTATCAATGTGGGCGATAATAGTTTCCTCGATCACAGCGGTAAAAGCCTTCAAGGCTGGGGCTATGCGGTATTTGGCGAAGTCGTTGACGGGATGGATGTGGTCAATGAGATTAAAAACGTAGCTACGTCTCGCCGCGGCATGCACGCCGACGTCCCCTCCGAAGATGTCATTATCGAGCGCGCGTACGTCAAAGACGCGGAATAACGCCGGGAGCCTTATGCGCACACTGCTTGTTGCCGACCTTCATCTAAGTAGCGATACCCCCGAGATCAATCAGGGATTTTACCGCTACTTAGAGCACACTGCTCCAGGAGCCGACGCGCTTTATATTCTTGGGGATCTTTTCGATGCCTGGATTGGCGATGATCTACTGGACGCCAATACACATCCGCTTAGCGTTGTTGCACATGAAGTAATTCGCCATTTGCGCAGACTTAGCAGCGACGGTACTGCGGTGTACCTAATGCACGGCAACCGAGACTTTCTGCTGGGCGAACGCTTTATAAATGCGTGCCAGGCATTTCTGCTACCGGATATTGAGGAAGTGGAAATCCAAGGCATTCCCGTTTTACTGCTACATGGCGATAGTTTGTGTACTCAGGATGAAGCGTATATGGCTTTCCGCAAGCAGTCGCGCAATCCAGAGTGGCAGGCGCAGATGCTTGCGCTACCTTTGGAACAACGTGTAGCACTTGCGCAAAGCTTGCGTACTCAATCTGGCGAAGCCAATGCTAATAAAGCTGAAGCGATTATGGATGTGACGCCACAAGAAGTCATTGCGCTGATGGAGCACCATGGCTTGACTACCATGATCCACGGTCACACCCACCGCCCCAGAGTACATGACTTGACGGTTGAAGACGTGCCTGCCAAGCGCTATGTACTAGGCGACTGGGATGCCCAGCACGGCTGGGATATTATCATTGAGCGCGCCGACCATACTGCGCCCCGACTACGTCAGTTCTCTTTAACGGAATTACCTGATTCCTGACCGCAATTTACGAGTATAAAAAAGCCGATCATGTGATCGGCTTTTTTGCTCTTGCTGTTTTTAACTTGGGCTTAAGCGACTCTAGCGCTCTATATCGGCATCGCTGCGCAGGTCATCAATCAATCCCTGCAATACCGATTGGGCACGCAACTGCTCGGCCATTTGTGCAACAAATGTCTCCATCTGCTCATCGACCTCACCTACACTGACGCTATCAAGCGCTACCACAGCCACTCCTTGCGGCAGTTCAACCGTGCGATAGACGCTCTCACCCTCTTCAGGGCGCGCCATGCGGAAGGCTTCCTGAACAATCAGCTGAGGTACAGTGCTATCGGCTTGGCGGCTTACGCTGTTGGCTTCGAGCCAAGCAACATCTGCTGACTGACCGTCTTGCAAACTGGCAACCAGTGCCTGTGCCTCTTCACGCAGCGCCTCTTGCTGCTGTTCTGCGGCCACTGACATTTCAACGTCCTCGCGCACTTCATCAAGCGGCAGCAGAGTCGCATCACGCTGCTCAGCAACCCGCAGTACCAGGCGACGATCCTGATCCAGCTCAATCACTTCGCTGTTGTAGCCCTCTTCAAATACGTCGTTGCTAAAGGCCGCCGACATTACCCCAGGCTCAGATAGCACTCCGTCAGCCTCATCATCACGAGCAAGCCAATCGCTCTCCTGCAGCGTTAGACCGAGCTCATCGGCAACGCTCTGTAAGTCGTCGGCAGCGAAGCTCTCGTCGATCAGTTGTTGAACCCGCTGGTTAAACTCATCATCAATGTCACGTAGTGCCACTTCCCGCGCTAGCTCATCGCGCTGCTCTTCAAAAGTAGGGCCCTGAATATCCGTCACCTGGATAATGTGGAAAGCGTTATCCAACTCAACAGGCTGGGATACATCACCCTCTTCGAGACCAAAGGCCGCTTCATCAAAGGCCTCACCAAAGAAGCCACGGCTGATCACACCAAGATCACCGCCCTCTTCTGCGCTGGCCGTGTCGTCAGAATAGCGCAAGGCGGTATCTGTAAACGAATCACCGCTGTCCAGTGCTTCCCGAGCGGTCTCGGCTAATTGCTGCGCTTCATCGCGGGTGCGCTCATTACCAAAGGTGATCATGATATGCGACACACGGCGGTCAGCATTGCGATTTTTCTCGCGCCAGGCGTCACGCAGGGCCTCTTCATCCACGTCACGACCCTCTGCCATGGCCTGACGGTCAATCAGCACATACTCAAGACGCACCTGTTCCGGGCGTTCATAGCGCTCCTGGTGGGCATCGTAATATGCTTGGAGATCGTCATCGCTAACGCTGATATCAGCGTCCACATCGTCGCCATCCAAAACTATATAGCGGAAACTACGCTGCTGGCGCTGTAATTCGGCCAGGCGCTCTTGCTCGTTCGGCAGGCTAAAATCACTGAAGGCTAAGCCTTGCTGTAAATGCTGGCGCTGGATATCGACGCGCAACTCTTCACGAAAGGAGATCGGCGTATAGCCAGCACCGGCGAGACGATTTCGGAACACCTCTGCAGAGAAACGGCCATCCTGATCATGAAATTCCGGCAGGCTGACAATTAACTGATCCAACTGCTGTTCAGAAACGGCAAAACCACCCTCTTCTGCATACTGGGACAGCAGTTGCTGCGTGATAAGCTGGTCAAGTATATCGTTGCGCAAGGCACGCTCTTGCTCTGGCGGCACTTGTCCTGAACGCAGCGCGCGCTGAACCTCTAGCTCAACTTGCTGACGCATAATCGGCTGTCCGTTGACGCTCGCCACTTCGTCCGGATCGCTGCCAAAAAGCCCAAACAGTGACTCAATCCCGAAAAGTGCCATGGCCGCGACCATGACACCGATAATAATTTTGGCACCCCAGCTCCTGGAGCCATCTCGAATACTTTGCAGCATGCTAGCCTCAGATAGTCACAGCCAAACAGATCGGCCCGCTCAACCCAAATAAAAAGTGGGCCAGAAAATAACATGGGCGCATCGCCAATGCGATGCGCCCATTAGGTTACAGCAAACGCGGTCAAATTAGTTGACGGCGTCTTTCAGCGCTTTACCTGCTTTGAAGCTGGGTACTTTGGCGGCACTGATCTGGATTGGCTGACCCGTTTGTGGGTTACGGCCAGTACGAGCAGCACGCTCTTTGATCGCGAAGGTACCAAAACCTACCAGAGATACGCTTTCGCCTTTCTTAAGGCTATCGGTGACAGACTCCACCATGGCATCCAATGCGCGGGTTGCCGCTGCTTTCGGAATATCTGCAGACGCGGCAATGGCTTCAATCAGCTCGGACTTATTCACTCTTCACCCCTTGACTGTTTCAAAAAATGGCTCTGAACGGCATGGTCACCGATGGATACGACGATCAAAGCATAGCTGCGTTTTATAGCAATGCCTTGAAACATCTGTCAAGCAACCATACCGCGAGATACCCGCTACCCAAAGCAGCGGGCACATATTAAGTAAAATTAAAGACCAGCGAGGACTTTAACAGCTTAATGGGTACTAGCAACAACGGTATTACTAAACGATGCTTCGGTACTTTTCAATGGCGCACCGTCTTCTACCTTATCAGCTAGCGCTACGGCTAAGACATCATCTATCCAACGTACCGGACGAATATCCAATGCACCTTTGATATTGTCAGGTACTTCCTTGAGATCACGGCGGTTTTCCTCAGGAATTAGCACTGTCTTTATACCACCGCGGCGGGCTGCCAGCAATTTCTCCTTCAATCCGCCTATCGGTAATACCTCACCGCGCAGATTGACTTCACCGGTCATTGCCACGTCGCAGCGTACCGCACGCTGGGTGTATGCGGAAACAATCGCCGTCACCATGGCAATACCTGCACTGGGCCCATCTTTAGGTGTTGCCCCTTCAGGAACGTGGATATGCAGGTCCTCTTTTTCGAACCGTTCGGGGTCAATGCCATACGCTTCTGCCCTAGCGCGCACTACCGTATGAGCGGCACTCACCGACTCTTTCATTACATCGCCAAGTGAACCGGTCTTGTTAATTCGCCCTTTACCCGGCGTCACGACAGACTCGATGTTGAGTAACTCGCCGCCCACCGATGTCCAGGCAAGGCCTGTCACTCGGCCGATCTGGTCGTCTTGCTCTGCCAAACCGTAACTATAGCGACGTACGCCCGCGTAGTGCTCAATTTGCTCAGCCGTTAAGCTCTGCCCTGTTTGGGCGGCTTGCGGGTCACGCTCTTTCTCAAGCCGCTCACGCAGTACCTTCCGCGACACTTTGGCAATCTGCCGCTCCAGCTCACGCACACCCGCTTCGCGGGTATAGTAGCGAATAAGCTCTAAAAGCGCGCTGTCTTCGAGCGTTAACTCATCGCCTTTTAAACCGTTCGCGGCTAGTTGCTTAGGCAATAAGTAGCGCTTAGCGATCGCCAGCTTCTCATCCTCGGTGTAACCCGGCAGACGAATAATCTCCATACGGTCAAGCAAGGCGCTAGGGATATTCATCGAGTTAGCGGTACAGATGAACAGCGTCTCGGAGAGATCGTAGTCAAGCTCCAGATAGTGATCGCTAAAGCTGTTGTTCTGCTCAGGATCAAGCACTTCGAGCAGCGCAGAGGCAGGGTCACCGCGATGATCCATGCCCAGTTTGTCGACCTCATCCAAAAGAAATAACGGGTTTTTAACCCCTGCTCTGCTCATCCGCTGCATCAACTTGCCTGGCAATGAACCAATATAGGTGCGCCGATGGCCGCGAATTTCCGACTCATCGCGTACCCCACCCAGGGCCAAACGCACATATTTGCGATTGGTGGCACGGGCAATGGACTGGCCAAGCGAGGTCTTGCCCACCCCGGGCGGCCCAACGAGACATAGCACTGGGCCTTTCATCTTGCGCACGCGCTTCTGTACGGCAAGATATTCCAGGATGCGCGCCTTAACCTCCTCCAGGCCGTAATGATCTTCATCGAGCACCTGCTGCGCTTTGACGAGATCATGCTTTACCCGGGTACGCTTTTTCCATGGAACAGCGACTAACCAATCCAGGTAGGAGCGCACTACGGTCGCTTCAGCGGAGTTTGAGGCCATCATTTTAAGCTTATTGAGCTCTTGAGTCGCTTTCTCGGACGCCTCTTTCGGCATACCGGACTCTTTAATCGCCAGCTCATACTTCTCAGCCTCGTTGGGCACATTATCCAGCTCACCCATCTCTTTCTGGATAGCTTTCATCTGCTCATTGAGGTAGTACTCGCGCTGAGTCTTCTCCATCTGCTCTTTGACCCGCGAGCGGATGCGCTTCTCTACTTGCAGTAGGTCGATTTCAGATTCGATCAGCGCCATCAGGTGCTCAATACGATCGCGCACCCGATCCATCTCAAGCAGCTCTTGCTTGTCGCCAATTTTAAGCGACAGGTGGGCACAAATGGTGTCCACCAAGCGGCTTGGATCTTCAATCCCCGACAGCGAATTAAGCACTTCGTTGGGGACTTTTTTGGAGAGTTTGACGTACTGCTCGAACTGATTGAGCAACACGCGTACCAGTGCTTCCTGCTCACGACTGGTCAGCGGTTCACTCTCTCGGGGCGTTAAATACGCCTGGGTGTAGCCTGCGGCATTCTCTTCGACATTGAGAACATCCGCTCGAAAATTCCCCTCAATGAGTACCTTGACCGTGCCATCAGGCAACTTAAGCAGTTGCATGATATCGGCCACGGTGCCCATAGCGTAAAGATCCGCATTGTCAGGCTCATCTTGAGACGCTTCACGCTGAGCCACCAGTAGCACACGTTTATCAGCCTCCATCGCCGCTTCGAGCGCCTGGATAGACTTTTCACGACCTACAAAAAGGGGGATGACCATTTGCGGATAAACAACCACATCGCGCAATGGCAAAAGGGGTAGACATTGTGTCTGTTCGGCGTTCTGCTGCATCGCAGACGTTCCTCGACAAATCGGATGAGTACTTAAAAGAGTACTTAGAAAAGTACTGCACACTTTTCAAAATGCTGGCGTTTAGACGTTAGCATTGAATAGGCTAGGCAGTAACACTTCACGAATTAGGCTTTATAACTCTCTCGCTAGATAACCAGGCTTCACAACACGCTTTATAAGGGCTCTCTACAGCAGAGCCCTAGAACATCTACAACAACAAGGGGTCGCCTTGGCGACCCCTTGATTTAGCGCAAGCGGTTGAAGCTGGGCCGCGATACTCGACTAGCCACTAACCATCAGTGCCGTCGACACGTGCATCTTCCTGCTGAGAGTAGATCAACAGAGGTTCGCTTTCTCCGGCTATCACAGATCCGTCGATGACGACCTTGCTAACACCTTCAAGCGAAGGAATTTCGTACATGGTATCCAACAGTACCGACTCTAGAATAGAGCGCAGTCCGCGAGCACCTGTCTTACGCTCCATGGCTTTTTCAGCCACTGCACGTAACGCTTCATCTCTGAACTCTAGCGTTACATCTTCCATTTCAAACAGCTTGGCGTACTGCTTAACTAGCGAATTCTTCGGTTCTGTAAGAATCTGCACCAGGGCGTCTTCAGTGAGCTCCATCAGTGTTGCGATGATGGGCAAACGACCCACAAACTCTGGAATCAAGCCAAATTTAACCAGATCATCAGGCTCTACGTCGGCCAGCAGTTCACCCACCCCACGGGAAGACTCTTTGCTTTTCACCGCCGCATTGAAGCCGATGCCGCCTTTCTCAGCACGGTCACGGATAACTTTATCCAGCCCTGCAAAAGCACCGCCTACGATAAACAGAATGTTGCCCGTATTGACTTGGACAAACTCCTGCTGAGGGTGTTTGCGTCCGCCTTGAGGCGGCACGGAAGCCGTCGTACCTTCAATAAGCTTCAGCAGTGCTTGCTGAACGCCTTCACCCGAGACATCACGGGTAATAGAAGGGTTATCCGACTTGCGTGAAATCTTGTCGATTTCATCGATGTAAACAATGCCACGCTCGGCTTTCTCGACGTCGTAGTCGCACTTCTGCAACAGCTTCTGGATGATGTTTTCGACATCTTCACCGACATAGCCGGCTTCCGTCAGCGTGGTTGCATCCGCAATGGTAAAAGGTACATTCAGTAACCGTGCCATGGTTTCCGCAAGCAGCGTTTTACCGCTACCGGTGGGGCCAATCAGCAGAATGTTTGATTTACCTAGCTCTACATCGCCGTCGCGTACATCTGTTTTCAAACGCTTGTAGTGGTTATATACCGCTACGGAAAGCACCATCTTGGCGCGATCCTGTCCGATAACGTAGTCATCAAGCGTATGACGTATTTCGCGTGGCGTAGGTAAACGCTCCTCATCGCTCTCGGCATCGGCTTCGAGAACTTCCTCGCGAATGATGTCATTACACAAGTCGACACACTCATCGCAGATATAGACGGATGGGCCCGCAATCAGCTTACGTACTTCGTTTTGGTTTTTGCCGCAAAACGAGCAGTAGAGCAGTTTGCCACCTTCGTCTTTGCCTTTGCCGTCGGCCATTCGCATACCTCTATCACTGCGGCGGCTTTCGCCGCCGGAAAAGCTCGTTAGAAAAGCAGAATCCTATCACGCTATCAGGATGTAGGCCGCTTATCCAGCACTGCATCAATCAGGCCATACTCTTTGGCTTGATTGGCGCTCATGAAATTATCCCGATCAGTATCACGTGAGACAGCTTCAATTTCCTGACCCGTGTGGTGGGCAAGAATTTGGTTCAGTTTCTCGCGAATACCCAGAATCTCACGGGTATGAATTTCAATGTCAGACGCTTGGCCTTGGTAACCACCCAGCGGCTGGTGAATCATGACGCGTGAGTTGGGAAGGCAATAACGCTTGCCAGCAGCACCCGCTGTCAATAACAGCGCACCCATGCTGGCCGCCTGACCAATACACACCGTAGAGACATCTGGTTTCACAAACTGCATAGTGTCATAAATCGACATACCCGCAGTGACCGATCCACCTGGCGAGTTAATATACAGGTGAATATCTTTATCGGGGTTTTCCGATTCCAGGAACAGCAGTTGGGCAACAACCAGATTAGCCATGTAGTCTTCTACAGGGCCTACCAAAAAGATCACACGCTCTTTTAACAGGCGTGAGTAAATGTCGTAGGCTCTTTCCCCTTTGGCGCTCTGCTCAACCACCATGGGCACTAAACCGCCGGCGTTTTGAATATCAAACTCACTCATTCAGGTGATTCCTTGCGTCCGGGAAGGGAAAGGCGCACCGACATATTAGGTGCGCCGCGTTCCAGGGTGTTAGGCGCTCGCTTGCTCGCCCTCTTCAGCACCCTCATCTTGCTCTGCCTGCTGTTGCGCAGCGGCAAGGGCTTGCTGATAAGACATTTCAACGTCTTTAATGTTCGTTTGTTCGAGCAGCTTAGCTACCGCTTTCTCTTCGAGAATGGCAGATTTTACTTGGGTTTTCATCTGCTCGTTACCCATGTAGTAGCTAACCACCTCATCAGGATCTTGGTACTGCTCAGCAAGCTCGGTCACTTTTGCTTTGATAGCATCATCGTCAGCATCGAGTTCGTTAGCTTTGATTACTTCAGCCAGCAACAAGCCGACCTGAACGCGGCCTTTGGCCTGCTCTTCAAAGAGTTCGTTGGGCAACTGGCTGACATCAAAATCTTCGCCTAGACCAAACTGCTGCGCCGCTTGGCGCTTCATGCCGTCAGTCTCTTGTTGAACGAGCGCGCTAGGCACAGGAATTTCGTTAACCTTTTTCAGCGCATCGAGCACTTGCTGCTTAACCCGGTTATCAACGGCTTGCGACGCTTCACGGGTCATGTTCTTCTTGATTTCAGCGCGGAATTTTTCCTGATCGCCGCCTTCAACGCCAAAACGCTCGATAAACTCAGCGTCTACCTCGGGCAACTTCTGGCTGCTGACCTTATGTACGGCTACCTTGAAGGTGGCTTCTTTACCGGCTAAATGTTCGGCCTGGTAATCCTCAGGGAAGGTGACGTTAAGGGTCTTCTCTTCGCCCGCTTTAGCGCCAATTAACTGCTCTTCAAAACCAGGAATAAAGCTATTGGAACCAATGACCAGCGTGTGGCCTTCGGCACTACCGCCTTCAAAAGGCTCGTCACCGATGTAACCCTGGAAATCGATAGTGACTTGATCGCCGTCAGCTGCAGCAGCGTCCACTTCTTCCCAGGCTGCATTTTGCTTACGCAGCGTATCGATCATCTCATCGACATCCGCATCACTCACCGAAACCACCGGACGCTCAATCTCTGTACCTTCGATAGAGTTAAGCTCAACCTGCGGGTAGATCTCCATAACCGCAACGAACTCTAGGTCTTTACCGGACTCATTGACCGATGGCTCAATTTGCGGGAAGCCAGCAGGGTTCAACCCTTCTTCGGTAATAGCGCGCACATAACGCTCACGCATTACTTCGCTGACAACCTCGTTACGTACGTCTTGGCCGTAGCGCTGCTGGACTACTGCCATTGGCACCCGGCCCTGGCGAAAACCATTCAAGCGAACGTTCTTCGCAGTGTCTTTCAAGCGAGCGCTAACGGCCCCGTCAATTTCGGCCGCCGGCACTTGAATGGTAATGCGGCGTTCGATCTGGGAGGTCGTCTCGACAGAAACTTGCATGAATTGTCCTCTAACGGCTGGGCGTTGTGTTGATTGCATATAATAAGTTCAAGGGGGCAATTTTAAGAACCCCAACGCATAGTGGCAAGCGCCATGCTCGCAACATGGGGGCAGTGATTTTAAAAACAAGGCAATAAGCGAGCAATTAACCACTTTAAGGCGTGTTTAGCTTCATTATTCGCCCCACGTTGCGTAATTTTTACCATTCTACTGCTTTGTGCGTCTTGCAGCGACTTTTTCAATCACTACCGCAAAAAAAGCTAACCTGCATGACGCTCACCCGACCACCATAAGCTCAGCGCATGAAGAAGCACCCCAAGCGTAGCACCATGAGAAATGAACACCTGCCAACTGATCCAGTCCGTAAACAGCGCATGCCAGCCACCCATCACCACCATTCCCAGCAGCAGCATAACGACTAACCGTTTACATAGTTGTGGCAGACGACGACGCGCCTCCACGGCCAGTAAGCGCCACTGAACAATAGCCGCAAAAGCCACCAGCGCTAAGGCGAAGATAATCAGCGTCTGGCGGGTTTCATGCCCTCCCGCCATGTAGCGCGGCAAAGTTGCCAGCATAACGACACATAAGCCCAGCGCAACGCTGATGCGCTCAGGCGAGGTGGGGGCTCGCTGCATCGCTCAAGCCACCTCTAATTGCTGGGCAACGATCCACTCTTCCACCCAGGGCACAGCAGCATCGTCGGCCATAAAGGTCTCCATGGCATCGATCTCTAGGCGCTCCCCTAAACGCGTCGCGCCATGATCCGCCAGCAGCTCATCAAGCGCGCGGCCCGCGCCACAAAATGTATCACCATACGAGCTATCACCGAGTGCAATGAGTCCGTAGCGAAGTGTGGTAAGCGCGGGACTTTGGTCACGCAACTGCCGGACAAAGGGCACAAAACTGCCGGGAAAATCACCACTACCAGTGGTCGATACACAAAAAAGCGCCAAATCGGCGTCACCGCTGACAATATCATCAACAGATGGCTGTTCAATAATCTCCACAGCGTAACCGGCCTGTTCAAATAGGGGTTTCACCTGCTCTGCCACATCAAGGGCACCGCCATACATGGTACCCACCAAAATATTTAGCTTCGGCATCGTCACTCCCCTGTCAAAGTGTCACAGTGCCAACCGTCAAGTCGACAAATACCTGATGAATTTGCTCAAATATTAACATGGCTGGTTAGAATGAGACACATCGCCCAAACGGGTGACCCACACGCAGCGCACAGGAGTGGCTATGCAGCAAACCTTCGAGGCTTGGATCACCCCGCTAATGATTAGCGGCCTGATCATATTTATGTGTTTTATTATCTGGGATTTGGCCAAAAAATCGAACGCAGGCAAATTTGGTACCATCATGCTGTTTGTGGTGCTCGGCGCAGGCATGCTGGGTTACGTCATTAAGGTGGTGATTACCTGGCTAATCGAAGGTGGCGGCATGCAGGGGTAACAAAAGCCATCACTCCACAGGCGCGCTTATCACTATACTCATCACAACAACGCCCATCATAAAAGAGAAAAGGAGCGCCCGAAGGCACTCCTTTTTTATGAGGGGGAGTCTTGCATGACACGAGAGCAGCTACTTACCTGTGAGTAACAGCATTTCTCAAACCAAAAGACTATTCACCGCCTTCATAGTGTTCAACCTGCTGCTTAAGCTTTTGCCCTGGGCGAAACGTCACGACTCTTCGAGCAGAAATGGGAATTTCTTCACCGGTTTTGGGGTTACGCCCTGGTCGCTCGCGCTTATCTCGCAGATCAAAGTTACCAAAACCCGATAGTTTTACCTGTTCGTTCTCACGAAGGCAGGCTCTAATCTCTTCAAAAAAAGCTTCGACCATAGCCTTCGCTTCTCGTTTGGACAGGGCTAGCTCTGCATGCAAATGTTCGGCTAGCTCTGCTTTGGTCAACGCACCCATAAGGCTTCTCCTTATCCTTGAAGCAAACACAGCAACAAACGCTCTGTACCAAACGTACAGTAGCAAACGCATTGCCAAGAACGTGATAAGCATCGTGGCGTAGCCCAGGCACTCACATAGCTACTTAATTAGCCGCGCAGCTCAGCATCTAACTTGACACGCACTTGTGTCACAATTGAATCAACCAACTGATTGATTTCCTCGTCGTTTAGCGTGCGCGATGGATGCTGCCAGGTCAAGCCCAAAGCAATACTCTTGTGCTCTTCGGCCACACCTTTACCTGAATAGACGTCAAATAGCTTGATATCTTGCAGATACTCACCTGCTTGCTGCTTGGCGCAATCCAACAGCGCCTGCACAGGAGTCGCCTCTTTGAGTATAAACGCCAAATCACGGCGCACCTCAGGAAAGCGTGATAACGGTTCAAAGGCAGGAATACGGCCTTGGCTAAGCGCATCCAGACGCACTTCGAAGAGCGCCGCATCCATCTTCAAGCCAAGCGTTGCGCGCACCTGAGGGTGCAGGGTACCGATCCAACCCGCAGGCTCTCCACGATGCAGCAGCTGCGCACACTGCCCCGGATGAAGGGCCGGGTGCTCTGCAGGCTCAAAGCGCCATGCGTCAGCGTCACCGCCCAAGGCCAGGACACTCTCCAAATCGCCCTTTAGATCGTAGAAATCCACCCGCCCTTTCGCATCACTCCAGCCCTCTGCTTCCCGCGCACCACAGACCAGAGCACCAAGCATCGGGACTTGTGACAACTCATCCAGTTCGCCGTTGAAAACCAGCCCGGTTTCAAACAGCCGCACGCGGGTTTGCTGACGGTTAAGGTTATACTCCATGGCGCGCACCAAGCCGGGAAACAAACTAGCACGCATCACCGACAAATCAGCCGAGATAGGGTTAGCTAGCGCGGGGCTTACAGCATCGGGCAGCATGGTCGCTTGCAGCTCAGGAGCCACAAAGCTGTAGGTAATCGCCTCTTGGAAGCCGCGGGCAACCATCTGGCGGCGCAGCCGTGCCTGGGTAAGCGTTGCCTCGTCTGCTGAACGGAGCGCCAAGCGTGCCGCCGGCCGGCGCACCGGCAAATTATTGTAGCCATGGATACGCGCTACTTCTTCGATGAGATCCTCTTCGATGGCCAGATCAAAACGCCAACTCGGCGCAGTGACTGCCCAGCCGGCATCCTGCACGCTGACTTCAAGCCCTAGGCGTTGCAAGATATCAGTTACATCATCACTATCGAGAGCCTTGGAAAGCGCTTTTTCTAACCGTTCACTGCGCAAGAAAATAGCGCGCTCAGCAGGCATACGCTCAGCACTTTGCGCTTCAACAAGAGGCCCTGCTTGGCCGCCGCAGATATCAATCAAAAGCTGTGTGGCGCGCTCAACGGCAACTGGTGTCAATTGCGGATCGACGCCGCGCTCAAAACGGTGCGATGCATCTGTGTGTAGCCCGTAGGAGCGCGCCTGCCCCGCAATGGCAAGCGGAGTGAAGAACGCTGATTCAAGGAAAATAGTCTGGGTATTTTCATTAACGCCGGAGTTTTCCCCACCCATCACACCTGCCATGGCTAGCGGGCCTGAGCTGTCGGCAATGATCAACGTTTCGGGGCGCAGCGCCATATCACTACCATCAAGCAGTGTTAGCCGTTCGCCCGGCTTGGCCATGCGAACCACTATGCCCTCTTGCAGGTTGTGGCGGTCAAAGGCGTGCATCGGCTGGCCCAATTCCAGCATGACGTAGTTGGTAATATCCACCACTGGGTCAATCGAGCGCACGCCACTGCGGCGAAGACGTTCTACCATCCACAGCGGTGTTTCAGCCTTAACATTAACGCCCTTGATTACGCGACCAATATAGCGCGGGCACTGCTCTGGTGCCTCTACGCTCACCGCGAAGCTATCCTCAACCTCCGCGGCCACCGGTGCGATTACGGGCCCGTTAACCGGCAAACGGTTAAGCACGCCGACCTCTCGCGCCATCCCCTTAATACTCAGGCAGTCTCCCCGGTTGGGCGTCAGATCGACCTCAATCGTCATGTCATTAAGATGCATGAACTCTCTGAAATCGCCCCCCACCGGCGCAGATGACGACAGCACCAGGATGCCGGGCGAGGTCTCTTCTTCAAGCCCCAGCTCCGATGCAGAACAAATCATCCCGCGCGATTCAACGCCGCGTAGCTTGGCTTTTTTGATTTTAAAATCACCTGGCAGCACGCCACCCACCTGGGCAAAGGGGATTTTCTGACCAACATCAACATTGGGTGCACCGCAGACAACCTGCACAGGCTCGCCACTACCGTCATCAACGGTGCACACATTGAGCTTATCCGCGTCAGGGTGCTTCTCTTTACTCAGCACCTCAGCCACCACTACACCGCTGAATGCGGCGGCTACCGGCTCAATAGCGTCGACTTCCAAGCCCGCCATGGTGATTTGGTCGGCCATTGCCTGCGTTTCAAGCTGCGGCGAAACCCACTCACGCAGCCACTGTTCTGAAAATTTCATCGTTGATCCTGTATTCGGCGGCGGTCTTAAGCGAATTGACGTAAAAAACGCAGATCGTTTTCAAAGAACAGGCGTAAATCATTCACGCCGTAGCGCAGCATTGCCAAACGCTCAGCCCCCATTCCGAAGGCAAAACCGGTATAGCGCTCGGTATCAATACCCGAGTGACGAAAGACTTCAGGATGCACCATGCCGCATCCCATCACTTCCAGCCAGCCGCTGTGGGAACAGACACGACAACCTGATCCACTACACATCACACACTGAATATCCACTTCGGCGGAGGGCTCAGTGAATGGAAAGTAGGATGGACGGAAACGCACCGAAAGGTCGTCGCGCTCAAAAAATGCCTGCAGAAAGTCTTCGATCGTTCCTTTAAGGTCGGCAAAGCTAACCCCCTCATCGACCAGCAAGCCCTCCACTTGGTGGAACATGGGGGTGTGAGTCAAATCTGAATCGCTGCGATAGACCCGCCCCGGGCAAACGATACGGATAGGTGGCTCACTACTTTTCATAGTACGCACTTGCACCGGCGAGGTGTGAGTACGCAGCAAGCGCGTGGCGTCAAAATAGAAGGTATCAGCCATACCGCGAGCGGGATGGTGCGCGGGAATGTTGAGGGCTTCGAAGTTGTGATAATCGTCTTCAATTTCAGGCCCTACCGCCACGTCATAACCAATACGTGTGAACAGCCCCTCTATGCGCTCAAGCGTACGCGTGACGGGATGCAACCCACCGCTGGCCTGACCACGCCCTGGCAATGTGACATCGATACTTTCAGCGGCCAAACGGGCATTCAGCGCCTCACTTTCAAGCTGTTCGCGCTTAGCATCAATTTCGTCGGCCAGCGTTTGCTTGGCTTGATTAATACGCTCGCCTGCTGCCGGGCGTTCTTCGGCTGACAGCTTCCCCAGGCCCTTCAGCAAGGCAGTTACCTCACCTTTCTTACCTAAGTAGCGTACTCGTAACTCGTCTAGTGCGGCGACACTCTGCGCAGCCTGAATGGCGTCGCGAGCCTCAGATACCAGAGTAGGAAGGTGATCCATCCGTTTCACTCCGAATTAAGCGGTGTCCATCCGTGAAGATGGCGTGGCACGTTGAAGGTGACAAAAAAACAGGGGAAGAGCGGCTGCTCTTCCCCTGGATGGGTCACTCTGAAATGACCTCAGGCACGTAACACGGGCACAAGCCCTGTGCATATTACCTTATTGGGCAGCCTTGGCTTTTTCCACGATGGCAGCAAATGCAGCCTTCTCGTGTACTGCCAAATCGGCCAATACTTTACGGTCGATTTCGATACCGGCTTTCTTAAGACCGCCAACAAAGCGGCTGTAAGACATACCGTTAACACGCGCACCAGCGTTAATACGCTGGATCCATAGCGCGCGGAACTGGCGCTTACGATTGCGACGGTCACGGTAAGCGTACTGACCAGCTTTGATAACAGCTTGCTTGGCAACACGGAAAACGCGTGAACGGGCACCGTAGTAACCTTTGGCAAGCTTCAATACTTTTTTATGGCGACGACGCGCTACTACGCCACGTTTAACTCGAGTCATAACACACTCCTGACTTTAAGGCTGAGGCAAAAAAAATGTGCACTCAGAAAAACGAAAACCCGACTTATAGATTCGGCAGCATACGCTGGATGAGCGCTTTATCAGACGCGTGGATCTGCTTCATTCCACGCAATTGACGCTTACGCTTGGTCGATTTCTTGGTCAAGATGTGGCTACGGTGAGACTGCTTGTGCTTAAAGCCATTAGCAGTCTTCTTGAAGCGCTTGGCAGCGCCGCTGTTGCTTTTGATTTTCGGCATGAGGAAAACTCCGCTCGATATTTTTTAGAAAACCCAGGGCCGACCACCAGTTTAACGGTGGCCCGTTGACATCGCCGTTGGATCACTTCTTTTTCGGGGCAATAATCATGATCATCTGGCGGCCTTCCATTTTAGGAAAGGCCTCTACCACTCCGATCTCTTCCAGGTCTGCCGCGATCCTTTCCATCAGCTTACGGCCGATATCCTGGTGCGCCATTTCACGACCACGGAAGCGCAGTGTGACTTTGCCCTTGTCACCACCTTCCAAAAAGCGCGTCAGGTTTTTAAGCTTGACCTGATAATCGCCTTCATCGGTGCCAGGACGGAATTTGACTTCCTTAACCTGGATTTGCTTCTGCTTCTTCTTTTGAGCCGCTTTCTGCTTCTTGGTCTCAAAAACGAATTTGCCGTAATCCATAATCTTACAGACGATGGGATCGGCATTCGAAATTTGCACGAGATCTAAGCTTTCAGATTCAGCACGCTCTAGCGCTTCGGTGGTGGGCACAACGCCCAACTGCTCACCGTCGCTACCAATAAGGCGTACTTCTTCTTCGACAATTCGCTCGTTCATTGGTGGGCGTTTGTCTGCTGGACGCCCGCGCTGGTTGCTTCTCTTGATCGTTCCGTCTCCTTAGGCCATTGACGATGTCGCCAGGGCTGCTCTCTCGGCAGTATGGCGTTCAATAAATTCATCGACCGTCATTGTACCGAGGTTTTCGCCGCTGCGTGTTCGCACGGCCACTGAGTCAGCTTCGACTTCCTTATCTCCCACCACAAGGAGATAGGGAACTTTCTGTAATGTATGCTCACGGATTTTAAAGCCGATCTTCTCGTTCCTCAAGTCCGCTTTAACACGCAAGCCACTTTTTTGCAGACGTTTCTCCAATTCGAGCGCATATTCACGCTGCGAATCGGTGATAGTCATGACAACCGCCTGCTGAGGCGCAAGCCATAATGGCATAGCGCCCGCATAATGTTCAATCAAGATGCCAATGAAGCGCTCCATGGAGCCTACAATAGCACGATGCAGCATTACCGGCGACTTACGCTGACCTTCTTCAGTCACATACTGAGCCCCAAGCCGCTCTGGCATCATAAAATCGACCTGCATAGTGCCGACCTGCCATTCACGCCCCAGACAGTCTTTCATATGATATTCAATCTTGGGGCCGTAGAACGCGCCTTCGCCAGGAAGTTCCTGCCACTCGACGCCACAAGTTTTCAATGCGCTACGCAGCGCATCTTCTGCCCGATCCCAAACCTCATCACTTCCAATGCGCTTTTCCGGGCGAAGAGCAATTTTAATAGCTATATCTTCAAAGCCGAAATCACTATACACCTTTAGCGCTTGGCGATGAAAATCAGTCACTTCAGGCTCAACTTGAGCTTCAGTACAGAAAACATGGCCATCATCTTGCGTAAATGCCCGCACACGCATAATGCCGTGTAAAGCACCTGAAGGCTCGTTACGGTGGCATCCACCAAACTCACCAAAACGAACGGGCAATTCGCGATAGCTACGCAAACCAGAATTAAACACCTGAACATGTCCAGGGCAGTTCATCGGCTTAAGAGCATACTCACGCTTTTCGGATTCAGTAAAGAACATGCCGTCCGCGTAGTTATCCCAGTGCCCTGATTTTTTCCAAAGCGATACGTCCATAATCTGAGGACAGCGTATTTCTTGATAACCACCCTCTTTATAGACGCCCCGCATATATTGTTCGATCTGCTGCCATAGCGCCCAGCCGTTTGGATGCCAGAATATCATCCCCGGCGCCTCTTCCTGCATGTGGAAGAGATCCAACCGACGCGCCAACTTACGGTGATCGCGTTTCTCCGCCTCTTCGAGACGTTTGACGTAAGCCTTCAGCTGTTTTTTATCACCCCACGCGGTGCCGTAGATACGCGTCAACATAGTATTTGCAGCGTCACCGCGCCAATAAGCACCGGCCAACTTGGTCAACTTAAAGGCTTTTAAGTGGCGGGTATTTGGCACATGAGGCCCGCGGCACATATCGGTGTATTCTTCGTGATGATAAAGCCGGATGGTCGCGTCATCGGGAATATCGCGAACAATTTCCTGCTTATAAGGTTCATCGCGGTGTAAAAAAGTCAGCATTGCCTGGTCACGATCAACATACTCGCGTACCACATCGTACTCACGCTCTATCAGTGACTGCATACGCGCTTCGATGGCTTCCAGGTCTTCCGGTGTGACAGATTGACCAAACTCAATATCGTAGTAGAAACCATCTTCAATAACTGGCCCGATGGCCATTTTGGCCTCGGGGTACATCTGCTTAACCGCATGACCAATGAGGTGAGCGCAGGAGTGGCGAATAATTTCCAGCCCTTCAGCGTCACGGGCAGTAATTATCGCCACCGTTGCGTCTTGCTCGATCAGGTCAGCGGCATCTACCAGCACACCATCGATCTTTCCAGCGATACAGGCCTTAGCCAAACCAGGGCCAATGGATTCTGCGAGCTGCATAATGGTTAGCGGTGCTTCAAACGTCTTTTGACTGCCGTCAGGCAGAGTAACAATAGGCATTCAGATTCCTTGAGCGCAGTGGTGATCCATACCAAGGATCACATATCGCTATCAATGGTCTTGGGAGAGGTGTAAATGTACCAACATAAAACAGCAGCAAGACTAGCAGACTTGCCGACCGCTTAAAATAAAAACGGGAGGCATAAGCCTCCCGTTTCTTTACCTGTGGATTGCCGCTAGCACTTTATAACCAAACCGCAAACCTCAGATGATAAGTGAACTTAGTTCCACTCATCCAGTTCAACGCGACGGTTCTGGAAGCGACCTTCTTCAGTCTCGTTAGAGGCGACCGGACGCTCTTCACCGTAACCTACCGCACGCATGCGGTTAGCTTCTACGCCACGGCTCGCCAAGTAGTTAGCAACAGATTGAGCACGCTCTTGTGACAAGTTTTTGTTGTACTCGTCAGAACCGCGTGAATCAGTGTGGCCTTCGATGCTTACGCGAACATCAGGGTTGCTGACCAAGCGCTCTGCAACACCGTTAAGCACGCTCTGAGCGTTAGAGGTTAACTGAGCAGAATCAAACTCGAAGTTAACATCTTCCAGAACTACGCTATCCGGGCAACCCAGGGCGTTCACTTCTACACCAGCAGGAGTGTTCGGGCACTGATCACGGTAATCGGGCACACCGTCGTTATCGGAGTCAAGCGGGCAACCGTTGGCATTAACTTCAACGCCAGCGGGAGTGCCTGGGCACTGATCGCGGTAGTCCGGCACGCCATCACCGTCAGAATCTAACGGGCATCCCTCGGCGTCAACTGCGACACCAGCAGGCACTTCGCCATAGCTCGGGCACTGAGGTGCAACCGGCTCAGGCGTACGATCAGCACATAGCAGACCGCCGATAGCAGCACCAGCTGCGGCACCAGTAGCAGCACCGCTCTCTTCATCAGAACTACTGCTGGTGGCGTAGCCAATGCTGCCACCGATAACGCCGCCTGCCAGACCACATACCGCAGGGTGCTGGTACCAGCTGCGGTCGCTGCTAGCGCTTGCTTGGCCGGAAGACTGTGAGGCCGAGCTGGCACAGCCAGATAGACCTACTACCAGTGCGGAACCGATGAGCAAGCCAGTCGTTGATTTTTTCATGCAAGACTCCTTCTTGATCCAATGCTGAAATGGCCATAAGTGACCAAATCTATCCAATGCTTCTTATTGCGAGAGCATCCATTTTTCGCCTGCTCCATATCGCTGTTGATAGTATCAAGCTACCAGTACCAATAATCACGTACTAATTACTCAACACCCAGTCGATATAGAGCGATGTGCCTATCATTCACGCTTAAGCGCAGGAAGGCAACAATGCCAAGATATCAACTTCTTGCCAATACCGACATCCTTCAGCATAGCAAAATTGCCGCAATGGGCACTAAAAATTAGCTTGCTATGCTTTTGGGCGGTTTAAACCGCTCAAAACCTGTCATTAATGCAGCGCTTTTCTGCCTTGGGCACGCCATTTCAGCACTGCCCGAGCTGCCTCCAATACGGCATCGCGCATATCATTTTCTACCATCAGCCGCTCTTTGTCTTCCTGCATACGCTCTCGGGGGGACAACTGTTGACGAGCGGTATGGGTATTCAGGTGTTGAGTGCGGCTGTAGTGCTCGGCAAATGCCTTAAATTCAGTTCGTTCCGTTAAACTAGGATCAATGATTTCCAGTAACACCTTGCACCGCCAGGCGCCTTCGGTAATATCGACCTGCTCCTGAACCAGTGCGCTTGCTACATAATCGAGGTTTTCTAAGCTATTTTGTTGGGCGCGAGCGTCTTCATCGCGACGATAAGCTTCTCGACGACTCACCTCTTTGCGTAACGACCATGCGTAGAAACACAACCCTACAATGACTGCAATCGCCACGGCGAGTAATACCAGCGCTACCGTTGAGCTCATGAAACTCCTCATTCAGCGGATAAATTGCTTGACGAAAATTGTACACCCTTATACCACTATTCTGCCAATAGCATCTAGGCTTGCTTCTCTTCTGACTGCATAGCTGTCCAACTCTTGTTTGGATCACCAAGCAAGCGCCGCAGCGTAGTGATCAAGTAATAGCGCCCCAAAAACACCTAATAAATAGCGAATTGAGAACCAGAATGCGCCGATAGGAGCAGCAGGATCCTGACCACGCCACACTCGCCAATTCCACACCATGAAGCGCGCATTCAGGCACAGCACGACCACTAGGTAGAGCGCGCCGCTCATGCCTATCATCACCGGCAGTAAGGTGGCTAACACCGTTAACCACCCATACAGCCAAATTTGCAGCCGCGTAAAAGGAATGCCGTGGGTAACGGGCAGCATGGGGATACCAGCCCGGGCATAATCATCGCGCTTGTGAATGGCCAGCGCCCAAAAATGGGGCGGCGTCCAGGCAAAAATAATCAGCATTAAAAGCAAAGGCTCGGGGGTAATTTGCCCAGTAATAGCGACCCACCCCAGCAGTGGCGGCGCAGCGCCAGCAACGCCTCCAATGACGATATTTTGTGGTGTCGCCCGCTTTAAAAAAGCGGTATAAATCAGCGCATAACCAATTAGGGAGGCAAAGGTTAGCGCAGCCGTTAAATGGTTAACCTGCCACACCAATAGCGCCACACCCGCGACTGAAAGCAAGCACGCCCAACCTAGAGCGATTGCCACGGGTAGACGTTTACTTGCCAAAGGACGACGAGACGTTCGTGTCATTACCGCGTCCAAGTGGCGGTCGATGACATGGTTAAAAGCCGCCGCACCGCAAGAGGCCAAGCCGATACCGGCTAGCCCAAGGACTACGTTCGTCAATGGTGGTAGGCCCGGGGTTGCTAACGCCATTCCTACGGCAGCACACACCAACATAACGGCAACAACTTTCATCTTGCACAGACCAAGGAGCTCTTTCCAGCCCCACACCATAGAAGGCACTGCCGTGGGTAGCGTCATTGTTATATTTCGCATGGCATGCTTCCCTTTTATTGAACGATAACGTTGTTATAAGGTGAATGAGTCGTCGTTGAGTAAACGCCAGCCTCATGATAGCGCCAACGCCACCAGGCCCAAACGAGCCCAACGGCCAACGCAATGGCGCCCGCTGTGTGCAGTAGCGCCAGCCAAAGCGGCAACCAAAGCACCACATTGGCCACCCCCAATGCAGCCTGCAGCACATACAAACCGACGACAATCGCTAGCGGCCTTACCACATTCTGCCACTGTCGATAACGCCACCAGAGCACTATTAGCCCGACACCAAGCAACAATGCCCCCAGGCGATGTACCACTTGAATCGCGGTACGTGCATCGGCATGTAAATGCCCATGTAGGTAATTGGGCCCCACGGTCTGGGTAAGATGGAAGCCCTCGCTGATATCCATCGCGGGCATCCACTGGCCATTACAAGTAGGAAAACCTTGGCAGGCAATACCGGCATAATTGCTGGACACCCACCCACCTAGAGCCAATTGCACTACCAGCAAACATGCCGCAATACCCCACCACGCATTCACTCGCCGAGGCTCACTTGTTGGCTTTGGCGCCACAGCGAGGCGTAAGCGAAGATGCAGCCAAAAGAGCAGCAGCAGCACACTCAACCCGCCCAGGAGGTGAAGGGTAACGACTTGAGGCCATAACTTGAGCGTAACGGTGAAGGCACCAAAGGCGCCCTGGAGCAAAATAACCACCAGCAGCATCAAGCTTAGGTGCCATGGGTAATCGCGACGATGACGCAACGGCCAGCCCAAGGCTACAACGCTAACGATCACCAATCCCAACAGCGTCGCGATATAGCGATGTACCATTTCTACCCACGCTTTAAAGGGCTCCAACGGGACATCGGGATGATGAAGCGTGGCAAGATCATTATCAGGAACTAATAGCTTGCCGTAGCAACCCGGCCAGTCAGGGCAGCCTAAACCAGCATCGACTAAACGCGTCCAGGCGCCTACCAGCATCACTACGGCAGTAAATAGAGTACCTACCAGCGTTAATCGCACTAACCAGCGCAAGCGGCGCTCAAATGAATCGTGCATGGCGTTTCCTTAACAGCAGAGGCTAGCGCGCTTTATTGAGGATTCACTTTAAGTAGATGCTGGATATCCTCGAGCACATCCTCAGTGGCTACGTTGGCCTCAAAGGCCAGTGCTGGTCGCCCCATTGGATCAAGCAGCCAAGCCGAGTTGGCTTGACGCCACGGAGGTAAGTGCTGCCATTCGCTGGTCATTTCTCCTGGCAGCGATTCGGGATCCCCACCAATCCGTAAGCGAGTTAACCTCGGCGCTTCGCGCCCTAAAGCACGGTGTAAACGCCAAAACTCATCCTTACGCTGCTCACACTGCTGAGAGCAGTCAAAGGCCAAGACCCACTCCTCTTGGCTATTGACCGCAGCTATTGTTAAAGGCCACTCGTCAAGCATGGGCAATTCCAGCTCCACATTTCCGTGAGCAGTATGGCGATCGGGAATACCGATGCGTAACTCGACCATTCCCCAAGCAGCGACCATGGGCGCCGCAAAAACGACAAAAATAAGGATTAACTTGAGCCGCTGACGGCGAATATGTCTGGCGTCCTGCATACTTTTCACCTCTGTTTATTTTTATTAACTAAAGCTTTTTTATCAGCGCCATCGCGACGCAGTTTATATCCGCCAATAAACATCACCATCAAGGCCGCCAGTGCCAGCCCCCACCATTGAAAGGCATAGCCCATATGCCGACTGGGCGGCATCACATTGGCTTCCCACCATGGGATTAAGACCCCATCGCCTTCGCTGGCGTGCAACCAGCCTGGGTAACTAAACGCGCCTAGCGAAGCGTGCCAGGGTTCAAGGCTAAGCTGCTGCAGCCTTGCCCCTTCTCTATTTTCCCCATATAGCGGCCCGCCAGACTGTACCTCCTGCCACTCGCCAATCACTTCGACCGTACCGCTGGGTGTGGTTGTCTGCGGCGTTTCGCGACGCGGCCCGGTGGCTAAAAAGCCACGCTGTACCAGCCAAAGCTGCCCGAAACTATCACGCAGCGGGGTTAGTACGGCCACCCCCACTCTTCCGTCTACAACGCGATTATCCAAATAGAGCGTTTGCTCCGCCAAATACTGCCCACGCAACGTTACCTGGGCGCCTTGCGCTGGCTGCTCGGTAGGCTGCACTAAGGTAGGGGCTGCATCGCGAACGGCGATGGCCAACCGCTTGTCATCTGCCCGTTCCCACTGCCATAGTCCTAAACTAATACCTAACGCCACCAGCAAACTCCAAAACAGATACCAACTATAAAAACGCCATTGCCGAGAGGGATTCATCATGTGGTTACAACTACTCATTGCCGCCGTGTTTATTGCGATGGTTATCAGCTTGGCCGTAGGCGCCATTTTCCTGATTAGAGATAACGTCTCTTCCCGCCGCCTACTACTCTCTCTCAAATGGAGAATTGGATTAGCCTGTCTGCTCATGGCCCTCATTATTTTCGGCTATTGGTCGGGCCAGTTAGGCTAATGCGGTTATAAGACGTAGACAAAAATAAACAGCCCAACCCACACCACATCAACAAAGTGCCAGTACCAGCAAGAGGCTTCAAAACCAAAATGGTTTTCGTCGCCAAAGTGGCCCTTGATAATGCGTACCAGCATGGTGGCTAAAATCAGCGTGCCGATAATCACGTGCACACCATGAAAGCCGGTCAAAATAAAGAATGTTGCCCCGAAAATTCCGGCTTCCAAGGTAATGCCATAATGGGCGTAGGCCTCGTAGTATTCGACACCCTGGATCATGATAAAGCAGCAACCCAATAGCACCGTTCCCGTTAGCCAGTTGCGGCAAGTCTTCCGGTCACCCACTTTTAAAGCTTCGTGAGCAACGGTGAGCGTGATGCTGGAAGTTATCAAAATCAGCGTGTTGACGAGAGGCAGTTGCCACGGGCTAAAGACTTGTTCAGGGCCGGCAATGGATGAGTCCGGTGGATTCAACAACGGCCAAGTGGCGACAAAGTCAGGCCATAGTAATGCGGAAACACCTTTTGCCCCCTCTCCCCCTAACCATGGAATAGCAAACATGCGTACGTAAAACAGCGCGCCAAAAAAGGCGGCAAAAAACATTACTTCCGAAAAAATGAACCAGCCCATCCCCCAACGAAATGAGCGATCCATCTGCTCATCATAAAGCCCTCCCCGAGACTCACTAATGACGTCACGGAACCAGAGCCCCATCACCGCAAGAATGCCTACCACACCGATTAACACCAGCGGTAACCCGGTGTCATAAACGAGTTTAATGCCCGTGCCGACCATCATGGCGCCTAGGGCAACCGAGCCGAGAACAGGCCATCGGCTACTCGCCGGAACATAATAGCTACCACTGCTCATATCGCTTCTCCCGCCGCTTTATTATTTTTAGGCGTGTTACTGAGATTGTTTATAGGGTCGTTTACAAGCTCGTTGTTAGCGCTGCTCTTAAGCGTATTATCCAATGCAGCATTTTGAATCACATGCTCTATCGGGTAGAGGGTATACACCAGTGTAATAGTATTAATATCGTCGGGCAGATCACGCGCTAGCTGGAATACCAACGGTATGGTTAACCGCTCATTACCCTGCAACTGCTGCTCCTGAAAGCAGAAACAGCTGATTTTACGTAGATGCGTCGTGGCAGTAGAGGGAGACACACTGGGCACTGCTCTCCCCCAGCTTTCGCTACTGCTATTATTGGTGAAGGTAAAATCGACTTCCGCCATTTGCCCGGGGTGCACACTCATCTGGCGCATTTCAACGCTCATTTGCCACGGCAGGCCCGGGCTACCACGCGTGATAAATTGCACATTTATATAGCGCGACTCATCGACTTCTTCGTGCACGACGCTCTTCGCAGTGGCGTCCACCTTGCCGTTAATACCAGTAATGCTACAAAAAACGTCATAAAGCGGCACTAGTGCAAAGGCAAAGCCAAACATGCCTATCAATACGGCGATTGTTCTAATAACCGTGCGGCGCACACCTACCTTTGCCTGCTCTTGGCTATCCATAACACCTCTTAGGCCAGTGACCCATGTGCTTTATGTCATTGCTAGTGGGACGTACGATGAAACACTGGCGGCGTTTCAAACGTATGCAGTGGTGCTGGACTAGGCACCGTCCATTCTAAATCCTCGGCCCCCTCCCAGGCTTTTGCTGGCGCTTTTTTGCCACCGCGCACGCACAGTATGACGCCCAATACAAAGAGCAGTTGAGATGCGCCAAAGAAGAAGGCACCGATGCTTGAGAGTAAATTAAAGTCCGCAAACTGAAGGGCGTAGTCAGGGATCCGCCGCGGCATTCCCGCCAAGCCTGCGAAGTGCATGGGGAAGAAGGTTAGATTGACACCAATAATCGAGAACCAGAAGTGCCACTGGGCCAGCTTCTCATTGGGGTAATGCCCAGTCCATTTAGGCAGCCAGTAATAGACCCCCGCCATAATCGCAAAGATTGCCCCCGGGACTAGCACATAGTGAAAGTGGGCAACGACGAAGTAGGTATCGTGATACTGAAAATCCGCCGGTGCAATCGCCAGCATAAGCCCTGAAAAACCACCAATGGTAAACAGCACCACGAAAGCCAGAGCAAACAGCATCGGCGATTCAAAACTAATCGAGCCGCGAAACAGTGTGGTTACCCAGTTAAATACCTTCACGCCGGTTGGCACGGCGATCAGCATGGTGGAATACATAAAGAACAACTCTGCCACCAAAGGTAGACCCACTATAAACATATGGTGGGCCCAGACTAAAAATGACAGCAGTGCAATGGCCGCAGTGGCGTACACCATGGAAGCGTAACCAAACAAAGGCTTACGCGCGAAGGTGGGGATAATCGCTGAGACAATACCAAAAGCTGGCAGAATCATAATGTATACTTCGGGATGCCCAAAGAACCAGAATAGATGCTGGAACAACACCGGATCCCCACCACCTGCCGCATCAAAGAAGCTGGTGCCAAAGTTGATATCCATCAACATCATCGTGATGACACCCGCTAGCACCGGCATTACCGCAATTAATAGGAAAGCGGTAATCAGCCATGTCCATACGAATAGCGGCATATCCATTAAACGCATACCCGGCGCACGCATATTTAAAATGGTCGCGATGATGTTGATGGCACCGAGAATAGAACTAATACCGGCAATATGTAGCGCAAGAATAAAGAAAGTTGTCGAAGGTGGAGCAAAATTCGTCGACAGCGGTGCATAAAACGTCCAACCAAAATTAGGGCCGCCGCCGGGCATTAGTAGCGTTGAAAGTAGCAGTGTGAATGAAACAGGAAGAAGCCAAAAACTGAAGTTATTCAACCGAGGTAACGCCATATCTGGCGCGCCAATCTGTAGCGGTATCATCCAGTTGGCTAAACCGGTAAAAGCAGGCATTACCGCACCAAACACCATGATCAAGCCATGCATGGTGGTCATCTGGTTGAAAAATTCAGGCTCGACCAGCTGCAGGCCGGGCTGGAAAAGTTCCGCCCTAACCACGAGGGCGAATATCCCCCCGATGAAAAACATCGTCAGCGAAAAAATCAAATAAAGGGAGCCAATCTCTTTATGATTGGTGGTCAGTAGCCAGCGAAAAATGCCTTTCGGCGGCGCAGCATGACCATGGGACTGCCCATCGGCGACGGCCGTGGTGCTATGTTGCAGCGGTGGCTGAGGAGGTAGTTTGGGCGCCATGTGTCTCTCCGAAATATTGTTGTCTAATTGAGTGGCAAACCAACATCACTGGGCAATTAACTCAGCTACTGCAGAGGGCTGCACGACATCACCCGTATCATTACCCCAGGCGTTACGCGTATAGGTGACCACAGCCGCTATCTCAACAGGGTTTAAGGTGCTACGGAAAGCAGGCATAGCAGCACCCGATACACCGTTGACGACCCTATCTAGATGCCAATCCACATCATTGATGAGCTGTTCGTTATTTGCCAACGCGGGAAAGGCGGGTGGAGAACCTTGGCCTTCGGCCTGATGACAAGAGGAGCAGATCGATTGATACACTGATTCGCCGCGCTCAACTAGCTCATCCATTGCCCATTCACGGTCAACCCCCATGGCTTCCTGCTCAGCAGCCTCTTTGCGCTCAGCTAGCCAGCCATCAAACTCCTCCTCCTCCACAGCGTGCACCACCACAGGCATAAAGCCGTGGTCGATACCGCACAGCTCAGCGCACTGCCCGCGGTAAATACCCGGCTCGTTGATCTTCACCCAATTCTCATTGATAAAGCCGGGAATCGTATCCTGCTTAACCGCTAAATCCGGCACCCACCAAGAGTGAATAACGTCATCTGAGGTCATTAGAAAGCGCACTTTACGATTTATCGGCAGCACCAGCGGCTCATCAACCTCTAATAGGTAGTGCTCTCCGCGAGTTTCTTCTCCGCTGATTTGCGTTCTCGGCGTACTCATATTGGAGGTGAATGCCACATCTTCCCCCAGGTATTCATAGCGCCAACGCCACTGCTGGCCGGTAATCATTACATCCAACTCGGCGTCTGATGAGTCATACATGTTTTTTAAAGTTGCGGTGGCGGGCACCGCCATACCTACCAGGATCAAGATAGGGATAGCTGTCCATAACACTTCCACACTAGTGTGCTCATGAAAGTGGGCGGCCTTTGCACCTTTGGAATGGCGATAGCGAAACAGGGAGTAGAACATTGCCCCAAATACCACCAATCCAATCACGACACATATCCAGAATATGGTCATGTGCAGGCCGTAAATATCGCTACTCACATCGGTAACGCCGACAGGCATGTTCCAACCGTTCGTTTGAGCCTGCGATCCACTTGCAGCAAGGGATACGGCCATTAGCCACCACCGTGAACGCATAGAGACCTCCAGTTTTATTGTTGTTATTTCTTATCGTTAGATTAGGGTAGGATGAAATTAGATATTAGCAGTATAGAAAATATGTGCGATTCGTCACGCTTTGCTTATTTAACGCTATCAACGCTTTTCAGCGGGCCGCAAACATGGCCAAAAAAACAAGCATCAAAACGAACAGTAGCGTGATCACCACCCCCGTAACGAGGTAGGCTGCGGGCCTGCCACTGCTAAAGTCCTCTTCCCGCTTTTGATTACTTTGAACGCCTAGTAGGGCTGCTAACACTGACTTGACTACAGACCACATACCACCTCCGGTTTTCTTTGGCTCTCGTATCAGTCTATGGCTGAAGGGTTAGCCACTATTATCATAGACCTACATAAGCATTTACAGCCACGTAAATGACCACCTATAGTTTCTCAATGTGAGATACTCAGCCAATTCTCAGGATCAGCGCCACCCAATGGAGTGCCTTATGCTCAAGCGCCACCTCGCCTTACCCATCACACTGTTTTTGATCATTCCACTGCTGCTGGCAGGCTGCACGACTTACACTTGGCCGGATGGGTCTAAGGAAACCGTCATCGGCGTAGTGCCTGAAGAAGAGAATCAACGCTATGAGGAAGAACGCGTAGATGGCGTGCGCTATCGCATTCCCGATGAAATCCCGAAAAAGCGCAGCGAGTAATTATCGGAGTCGAAGCAGCGAAACCGGTCACGCCTTTCGCTTGGTATGCGCAGTGGCGGGTGCTGTCAGTGGGTCTTCAGGCCAGGGATGCTTTGGATAGCGACCGCGCATCTCTTTGCGTACTTCAGGATAACCCTTCTGCCAAAAGCTAACCAAGTCCTGGGTGACTTGCAACGGCCGACGCGCGGGAGAAAGCAGGTGAATCATTACGGCAACGGCACCATCGACAACGGTGGGCGTTACCCGCCAGCCAAAGGCCTCTTGCAGTTTCAACGCTAACACAGGTGGCCGCTGGGAAAGGCACGGCAGGTAGTCTAAGCCAACCTGTTTGCCGCTAGGAACCTCAAGCGCTAATGGGGTTAACTGCTCGAATTCACGTTGTGCTTCCCAGCTCAGTGAATTGAGCAAATAGCGCTCTAGCGGCAATTTCTCAATTTGACTCAACCGTTTAATACCGATTAGGTAAGGGGCTAGCCAGTTCTCTAATGAGGCTAATAGCGCTGGCTCGGACCAGTCGGGCCACTCGTCCCCCTGGTACTCGCGAAGTAGCGCCATTCGCCCGCGCAACTGCTGTAAATTATCGCCAAATAACTGCTCGGGCCGCTGGCGTAGTGCATTCAATAGCGCCTCTTTCACCGCCTCCTCGGGTAAGTGTGCTAGAGGTCGTTTGGCAATGACGAGGCTGCCGTGAGCTTGCACCTCTTCACCAATTAAACGGCCCTGTTCTTGCGACCACGCCACTCGTGGCTGCCATTGGCGAATACCAGGATATAGCGAAAGCAGCGACTCAAGTGATAGCGGTTCGCCTGAGATGATCCGCGCCTGGTCGCCAGCCGCACTGTTTAATGCGACAGCGACAACGTAGTCTTGATGCGCCAACGTATCGTTTAACGGCAGCGTAGCGGTTTTGCCATTGGCAAGCCGAAACTTACCCGGCTCAATTGACTGGCCAAGGCGCTCAGGGTACGCCAGCGCTAAGAGTGGCCCAAGCGGTACTAGCACGGCGTCATTAAGTGCCACTCCTGCTCGCTTAGCCAGCCTAAGCGCTTCGCGATGCCAACTGGGGAAGCGTTTAGGCTGACGAAGACGCAGTGCTAACGCATCATGCAGGGATCGCTCGTTGCTGTCGCGCTCTTCAAGGAGTGCCGCTATTCCACAGGCTAGTGGTACAGTATTAAACTCTGAAGCCCGCTCCAGCATCACGGCAACTCTCGGTTCAACTGGCCATTTGGCACAGCGGCTACCTAGAGGGGTAAGCCTGCGTTCGTGATCTAACACGCCTAATTGCTCGAGCAGCGATTGGCCACTGCGCCAGGCACCCTCCGGCGGCGATGTTACCCAGCTTAGCGCTTGGGGTGATGCGACGCCCCAGCACGCCAGTTCGAGCACTAGCGATGAGAGATCCGCTTGCTGAATTTCAGGCTCACCATAAGGCGCCAACGGCTGCTCCTGGGCCCAGAGCCGAAAACAACGGCCTTCCCGCTGACGCCCTGCACGCCCCCGACGCTGATCGGCACTGGCGCGATTGATCCGCCGGGTCGTTAAACGGGTTAGCCCGGTACGCGGCTGAAAAAGTGGCACCCGCTCCAGGCCACCGTCAATCACCACATTCACACCATCCACGGTAATGCTCGATTCGGTGATGGCGGTGGAGACGATAATGCGCTGTTTCGATGTATTCGCCGCCAAGGCTGCCTGCTGTACAGCAATACTCATTCTGCCGTGCAGCGGCCGAATCGCCAGATGGGGCAGCGTTTTTTCCAGCGCCTGAACCAAGCGATTAATTTCGGCGACACCGGGCAAGATTACCAGTATGCCTTGCGTACCAGGCAGTGAGAGCGCTTCCTCGACCACCCGAATTGCGTGGCTAATGCTCTCCTCACCACTCAGGGAAGGACGATAAGCCGTCGCCACAGGATACTGACGCCCATGGCACTCAATAACAGGTACTTGCTCGCCCAACACCCGCTTGAGCGCTTCGACATCCAAGGTTGCCGACATCACCAGTAGGCGCAAATCATCGCGAATACTGGTCTGCACATCCAGCGTTAGCGCCAATCCCACATCAGCTTCTAAACTGCGTTCATGGAACTCATCAAAAATGATCCCGGCAACGCCTTCTAACAGCGGGTCATCTTGCAGCATGCGAGTGAGTACGCCCTGGGTGACTACTTCCAAGCGGGTTTGCGCGCTCACACAGCTATCACCGCGCATGCGATACCCCACCGTTTGGCCAACGTCTTCACCCAATTGCCGGGCCATAAAGCTGGCTGCCAAACGCGCAGCTACACGACGAGGCTCAAGTAACAGTAGTTTTTGCCCTTTGACCCACTCTTCTTCAAGTAAACAGAGCGCCACGCGGGTGGTTTTACCCGCCCCCGGCTGGGCAATCAGCATCAGCCGATTATGGGTAGTCAAGATGGTTTTAAGCGGATCAAGATACTGACCAATAGGCAAAGCGCTCATGTGAAGGTCACTTTTCCACACTGTGAGCGTCTGCACTGCTTTTAGGTGCAGAATTATTGGGCGCGGGTGAAGTAACGCCGCAGCCTTTTAGAATAACGTGCTCAAGAAAGCTGGAGATGGATTCAAGGTCATCCTCGGTTAACGCATCGCGGCCTAGAATACCGCTGACCTGGGCACTATATTCAGTGTAGTGCTGGGTGGCAGACCAAATCAGGAAAATAAGCCAGCGCGGATCGACAGCATCCATTTTTCCCTGGGCTGACCACTGGCGAATGATCGCGGCACGAGAGGAGACCCAGTCGCGTAACTCGCCGCCCAGATAATCACTTAAGAAGGGAGCACCGGCTAAAATTTCCGCCGCAAAAAGTTTTGAGCCTTCGGGATAGCGCTGCCCCAGCACCATTTTAGTGCGAATAAAGTCACTGAGTACCGTCGCGGGATCACTATCAGGAGTAATGTCTTCAAGCACTTCGTTCCAGCGGCGCATCATGCGGTTAAGCAGTCGCACATAAAGCGCTTGCTTACTGCCCATGTAGTACAAAATATTGGCTTTGGGGAGACCGACTCGATCAGCGATCATTTGCAAGCTCGCCCCGCGGTAGCCGTGCTGAGAGAACACCTCCTCAGCGGCCACCAGAATACTTGTTTCTATTCTTTCCCGGCTAGGGCTTTCATGAGTGGCAGAGACGGCGGTCATTAACAGTATTCCCCAATAGCGTGAGTGATTGTTAGCTTGAATGTTTAATTACACATGAATGCTTAGCTGGGTGAGAAGATAGACTGGACTGCCCCAAAAGTTAGCATTTCACACCAGCTTGCCCCACTCCTGTGCAGTGAGCAAATACTTGCAAGGTAGGGCGTTTTGTCCCAAGCTCAACCTATATTGACCGATCGGTCAAAAAAATTCCGGTCTATACAATAACAGTGGAGTTCGGCATGGCAACGATGACGTTCCTGCTCAATGGTACCCCTCAGCGGTGTAACGTTTCACCCGACGCCAGTATTTTAACGCTACTGCGCGAGCATTTGGCCCTAACGGGCACCAAAGAGGGCTGCGCTTCCGGTGACTGTGGCGCCTGCACCGTGGCGATTGGCGAGTCAACGGCTGGTAGCCAAAAGTTTACCAGCGCTAACGCCTGTATTACGCCCGCTCACCAGCTACAGGGCAAGCACTTGGTCACCGTTGAAGGGTTATCGGAAAAAGGTCGCCTACACCCAGCCCAGGAAGCGATGATCGAATGCCATGGCAGTCAGTGTGGTTTTTGTACGCCAGGTATCGTTATGTCGCTTTTCACCTTGCATAGCGATCTTACTCAACGCCCTACTCCCCTTTTACAAGAACTATCACCTGAACGCCTAGAAGCCGCTCTGGGGGGTAATTTGTGCCGCTGCACCGGCTATCGTCCTATCCGCGATGCGGCGCTGCGTATGAATGATACGCCCTATGAGCGCCCTCAGTGGTTCGACGCGACGTTGCCAGCGTCAGAAAGCGACACTCAGACCGCCGATTCGGCAGGAACTGCGCCATTTTTTGCTCAGCCAGCGTCTTTGGAAGAGCTAACGCAATTGCGTCGCGCAACTCCCCAGGCGCGCTTGGTGGCAGGCGGTACTGATCTTTGGTTGGAGATCACTCAGCGCTTGGCGCCGCTTGATCAGTTGATTGACGTTTCCCGGGTTGCCGAGCTATTGACGGTTGAAGAGGCTACCCATGGACATCAAACCGGCTGGTGGATAGGCGCCGGGGTTACCTATACCCAGCTCGAACCGCTATTTGAAAAGCACTTTCCTGCGTTTGCTCACCTGCTGCACCGGCTTGGCTCCCAGCAAATTCGTAATCGGGGAACGCTGGGTGGCAATATCGCCAATGCCTCACCTATTGGTGATACGCCACCCGTGCTACTTGCCTTGGGAGCTCAGGTGGAACTTGCCAGCACAAACGGCAAGCGTTGCTTAGCGCTGGAGGATTTCTTCCTCGATTACAAAAAGACCGCTTTAGCGGCTGATGAAGTCGTTTCGCGGATTTTCATTCCGCAGCCGGTTGAGGACAGTCAATTACGCGTTTGGAAGTTATCCAAGCGTCGCGAAGATGATATCTCTGCGCTACTCGGTGCCTTTAGCTACCGCATTGAACAAGGCACCTTGCACGATGTACGCATCGCTTTTGGGGGAATGGCCGCTATTCCCAAGCGCGCACAAGCTGCCGAAGCTGCGCTGGAAGGGTGCACCATCAGCGTGGAAGCTTTTCGCGCCGCTCAGCAGGCACTTGATGACGACTTCCAGCCCATGAGTGATGTGCGGGGCAGTCAGCATTATCGCCGGCAAGCTGCCAAGAACCTGCTTGAACGTCTCTATCTTTCTCTCTTAGCGCCCGACCACGAGGTGATGCTCCATGCGTACGCTCACTAAACTGGACGGCGATAGCAGCCGTGCTCGCCGTGAACTACACGACCACATCCAAGGCTCAGGGCCCTTGGCACGTCATACGGTGGACAGTAATGGCCAGCGACAGGCGGGAAGCGCAAGTTTTCACGAAAGTGCTGAAAAGCACGTCACCGGCAAGGCCGCTTATATTGACGACTTGGTACTCCCCGCAGATGCCCTGCATGTGGCGCTTGGCCTATCGCCCGTCGCCCACGGCACCTTAACGCAGCTTGATCTCAGCAAGGTGAAAGAGGCACCAGGGGTAGTCGATGTGATTACCTTTCATGAAGTGCCAGGGCATACCGATATCGGGCCGGTCTTTCCGGGCGATCCCATTTTTGTCGATCAAGCGATCAGCTACGCAGGCCAATGCCTCTTCGCCGTTGCCGCAACGTCGCTGCAGGCCGCACGTCGTGCCGTCAAGCTAGCCGCCATTAGCATAGACGAGCAACCTGCCAGTTTAGATCCGGTGGCCGCAACGGAGCGTGAGGAGTTTGTGCGCCCGACTCATGTGCAGACCCGTGGAGATTGGCAGCAGGCGCTTGATCAAGCGGAACAACTGATTGAGGGTGAGCTATTCGTCGGTGGCCAAGAGCACTTCTATCTGGAAGGCCAGGCCTGCGTGGTTCACCCCACCGAGGATGAGGGCGTTGTCGTCCATACCTCCAACCAGCACCCCAGCGAAACCCAGAAGCTGGTGGCGGAGGTGCTCGATATTCCTTTTCATGCCGTGACCGTAGAAGTGCGCCGTATGGGTGGTGGCTTTGGTGGCAAAGAGACTCAGGCCTCCCCCTGGGCGTGTATAGCCGCGATTATTGCCCGCCGCACAGGCAAGACGGTGCGACTCCGCTTACCGCGCAGTGAAGATATGCGCGCCACGGGTAAACGCCACCCTTTCCATAACCGCTATCGACTCGCCATTGATGCTGAGGGCGTTATTCAGGGTGGTGAGATTACGGTGATCGGTGACTGCGGCTACTCGCCGGATCTTTCCGACGCTATCGTTGATCGCGCTATGTTCCACGCCGACAACGCCTACTCGCTAGGGGACGCCCAGGTAGTCGGTCATCGAGCAAAAACCCATACCGCCTCTAATACCGCATTTCGGGGCTTCGGTGGCCCCCAAGGAATGATGATTATCGAAGCGGCCATGGATGATATTGCCCGCCAGATTGGCGAAGACCCACTGACTGTACGTAAGCGCAACTTCTACCGCGATGGCCGCGAGGTGACTCACTACGGCCAGCAGGTCGATCAGCGGCAACTCCTGCATACGCTCGTTGAAACCCTAGAAATCGACAGCGATTACTGGACACGGCGCAAAGCGGTCAGTGACTTCAACGCCACCAGCCCTATCATTAAAAAAGGACTGGCACTTACCCCGGTTAAATTTGGCATTTCGTTTACCGCCCAGCACCTTAATCAGGCGGGTGCTCTTCTGCATGTTTACACTGACGGCAGCGTGATGATCAATCACGGCGGTACCGAGATGGGCCAAGGGCTACATACTAAAATTTGTCAGGTAGTGGCTCGGGAGCTGGGCCTGGATCTGGAGAAGGTACGCATTACCGCTACGCGAACCGATAAAGTCCCCAATACCTCCCCTACCGCTGCCTCTAGCGGTGCTGACTTAAACGGTATGGCCGCGCGGGATGCCGCCAGTAAACTGCGAGAACGCCTGTTTGATTTTGCCGCCGAGCACTATTCAGAGGGCTTGGATCGCGAAGGGATGCGCCTGGAAGATGGCATGCTAGTGGCCGGGTTCGGCGAAAGCGAGCGCCGCATATCTTGGGGTGAGTTGGTGCAAACAGCTTACCTCAATCGCATATCGCTATCTGAAAAAGGCTTCTACGCCACACCGCTTATTCACTACGATCGTTCAGTTGGTCAAGGCCGGCCCTTCTACTACTACGCGTTTGGCGCGGCAGTGGCAGAAGTAAGCGTGGATACCTTGAGCGGGGAGTATCAGGTCGATCGTATCGATATCTTGCACGACGTGGGAGACTCACTAAACCCAGCCATTGATATTGGTCAGGTGGAGGGAGGTTTTATTCAAGGAATGGGCTGGTTGACCAGTGAAGAGCTTAAGTGGAACGACAAAGGCGTGCTTGTCAGCGATGGCCCGGCGACCTATAAAATCCCTACCTTTGGCGACCTACCGCCCGTCTTCAATGTCGCGCTAATGGAAGGCCATCCCAACTCCATGGCCAGTCTCTACCGTTCAAAAGCAGTCGGTGAGCCACCTTTAATGCTCGGTATCAGTGTGTGGTCAGCGCTGCGCGATGCGCTATCGAGCCTTACTGGTTACGCCATCTCTCCTCACTTAGATACACCGGCCACACCAGAGCGGGTCATGCTGGCAGCCAACTCTATCAGGAAGAAAGTGCTGTGAGTTCTAGTCAAAACCCAGAAAGCTGGCATGCGGCGCTACACCGCTTACAGCGCGACGGCATACCGCATGTATTAGCCACTCAGGTAACCAGCGCAGGCTCCACTCCCCGGGAGCCTGGCGCACGCATGGTGATCACCGACGATGCGATCTTCGATACACTAGGTGGCGGTACCTTTGAGTGGCAAACCATTACCGCTGCACGTGCCTGTTTGACAGAAAAACGCTATGGCCTCAGTTTGGAAGCCTTTTCTCTAGGCGGACGAAGCGGCCAATGCTGTGGTGGGTTCGTTAATATCCTCTTGGAAGCCTTTCCTGGCACTACAACGCACATAGCGATCTTTGGTGCAGGGCACGTAGGGCAGCAACTGGTAAAGCTAAGTGCGCCGCTTCCCTGGCAATTACACTGGTACGATAGCCGAAGCGATGCGTTTGCCGAGCAGTACCATCAGCATCAGCATCAGCAGCAGCCGCGACTTAGCTGTTATTCACTCCAAGATGCACAGCAAAGTGTTGCCGCCTTACCTGCTGATAGCCACGCACTGGTATTGACGCACAACCATGACGAAGACTATGCGCTGATCAAAGCGCTGATCGCGCGCGATGACATCGCGTCGATTGGGCTAATTGGTTCTGACAGCAAATGGGCAAGCTTTGAAGGACGCCTTAAGCGCGATGGTTACTCCGCCGATCAAATTGCGCAGGTGCGATGCCCCATCGGCCACATCCACGCCACTAAGCTGAGTAATAAAACGCCCTATGCGATTGCTTTAACGGTGGTGGCTGAACTGCTTTGGCTAACGGACACGCCCTCTTCGCAAGAAAACCGTGGCCTTGACCCCCAGGCAGTGCGAACGCTAATGACCGATTCTCCGACGACCCCGAGTTGATATGACTTCTTCTACCGATACGTTCATTCGTGCTGAATTGATTAGTTTTGCCCGTGACCCTGGCGATGGCAATACACCTGAACCGGGCAGCTTAGAGCATTACGGCGACGGACTGCTCTGGTTGAAAGGCCAGCATATTCATGCCGTCGGCCATTTCACCGAACTCTCACCTTTGCTACCCAAAGGGGCTGACGTTCTTGATTATCGTGACAAGCTGATTATGCCGGGGTTTATCGATACCCATGTGCACTATGTGCAGCTGGATATCATGGCTTCTTATGGCCGCCAACTGCTTGACTGGCTAAACGACTACACCTTTCCTGAAGAGTGTCGCTTTGCTAATCATGTCCATGCTGAAGCGCTGTCTAATGCTTTTTTGGATGAAATGCTACGTGCGGGCACTACCACTGCCCAGGTATTCGGCTCTAGCCACCCCGGCTCCGTAGATGCATTTTTCACCGCCTGCCAAAAACGCCAGCTGCGCATGCTGGTGGGTAAGGTATTGATGGATCGTAATGCGCCAGAGGCGCTGATGGACGGTGCATCTGGCATTGCTGACAGCGAGCGACTGATTGAAGACTGGCACGGCAATGACCGCCTGGGCTATAGCGTCACACCGCGTTTTGCGCCGACTTCAACTAAGACGCAAATGGACGCTGCCGGCGCTCTCTTACGTAATGATCCTAGCCTTTGGTTACAGACCCACTTAGCTGAAAACAGTGGCGAGTTAGACTGGGTAGCCGAACTTTTTCCTGGTAGCCGCGACTACTTGGCTGTGTATGAGGAGGCAGGCTTAGTCGGGCCCCGCAGCACCTTCGCTCATGGTATTCACCTCGATAACGGCATGCGCAAACGCTTGGCGGATCGAGGAGCCAATATTGCCTTTTGCCCCAGCTCCAATCTTTTTCTGGGTAGCGGGTTATTCGACCGCGAAGCAGCCAAACAGACGGGCATGGCATATACGTTTGCCAGCGATATCGGCGCAGGCACTGATTTATCAGGATTTGGAACGCTTAAAGCGGCCTATCAAGTGGGTCAACTAGGCGGACAGCCCCTTACCGCATGGCAGGGCTTTTATGGCTTAACCATGGGTAATGCAAAAGCTCTCTCGTTGGATAGCCACATCGGTCAGTTGGCGCCTACCCTTGAGGCTGACTTTGTGGTGATTGACACCCAGGCAACATCGCTACTCTCTCGACGAATCAATCACTGCACCACGCTTGGTGAGCGGCTGTTTGCACTCATGATGCTGGCGGACGACCGCGCTATTTATGAAACCTGGGCAGGCGGGCAGTGCCAGCATCGAAGGGATGTATAAAAGTGAGGCGTGAGGCGTGAGGCGTGAGGCGTGAGGCGTGAGGCGTGAGGCGTGAGGCGTTGGAGTGCCCCTAGTTTAGTAGACACTTGATGTTAAGAGGCGGCTACGTAGGCGCTGGGGGTCAACCCACCCAGCGTCATATGACGCCTCACTTTCGAATAATAATGATCAATATAATAGCGAACTTCATCTACCATCTCGTCTCGATGGATCATACCTAGCGGCTGAATCCATTCTTTCTTCAGTAGAGCAAAGAAGCTTTCCGCACAGGCATTGTCCCAACAATTACCTCGACGAGACATGCTAATCGTTACTTGCCGATTGTTTAGCCAAGTCATCACCTCTTCGCTTCGGTACTGAGTCCCCTGGTCGGAGTGGAACAAGAGATTCTTTCCCGTCGGCCGTTGATGCTGCCATGCATGTTCTAACGCCTTCAAAACAAGCTGTGAGCTATTAACTGGCCCCATCGCCCGACCCACGATTTGGCGAGTACCTAAATCAAGCACCGCGGCGATATAAAGCCATCCCTCCCGACAGCGAACCTGAGTAATGTCTGATACCCAAACTCGATTGCCAGCCCCTACCGAAAACTGGCGATTCAACAGATTTGGCAGGACAGGCAAGGATGACTTGCTACGCCTATAGCCTGGCTTTGAGGCTGTTCGTGAGCGGTATCCTGCCTCTTGTAACAGACGTTGTACCTGATTTTTGCCACAGCAGAAACCAGCATCCTGAGCCTCTAGCCATAATTTCCGATACCCCGGCACATGCTCCATTTGGCGAGCACGATTAAGCAGAAATTCCTTGATAGCTAGGTGTCGCGCTTGACGCGGGCCAGGACGACACTGTCGCTCCCGCCAACGATAGTAACCTGCACGCGAGACGCCGAGTACTTCACAAACGACCGATACTGGCCATTGCTGACAACGGCGAGCATCAATAAAAGCAAACCTTATTTGCCGTGTTTGACGAAGTACTCGTCCGCCTTTTTTAGAATGTCATTCTCCAGCTCAGCGCGCTTCAGCTGCTTTTTCAAGCGCTTCACTTCGCGTTCTAGTTCTTGAACACTCTTCTCTGGTTGCGTATCCCTGATTAATTTATCCGACGAATTCTTGCCCATCATCCACTCCCTACGCCAGCGGCTTAACGTGTTCGGGTGAATGTTTAGCTTGGCAGCAAGTTGAGCCTGTGTCTGCGGCGAAGTGAGTGAGACCTGAATAACCTGACGTCTGAACTCGTCACTGTAGCGAGGGCTAGATTTAAATTTCATAACACCTTCTCTCTATAAAGGTGTCTACTTTTTCAGGGCCACTCCACGTGAGGCGGAACAGGATATTCGGGAGATAGCCATTCGCCAACGTTTTCTACTCACTCCTCACTATTTACCCCTCACGCAAAAAAAATCCCCCAAGGCATCAGCCCTGGGGGATTTTTCATAATAAGTGCCTGACGATGACCTACTCTCGCATGGGGAGACCCCACACTACCATCGGCGCTAAGCGGTTTCACTTCTGAGTTCGGCAAGGGATCAGGTGGTTCACGCGTGCTATGGTCGTCAGGCGTAACTGTTAATGTACATCATGCTGACTAGCGTTTTTGCTATCTTGTGATCGTCTCAATGCCTGTCGCCCTGGCGTTATGTCGCTTGGGCCACACGCTGCGTATCCGGTTTTCATTGACGTCATCATCGCGACCAGACCCCTTGGGTGTTATAGGGTCAAGCCTCACGGGCCATTAGTACACGTTAGCTCAACGCCTTGCAGCGCTTCCACACCGTGCCTATCAACCAGCTGGTCTCGCTGGGCCCTTCAGGAGGCTCTAGGCCTCAGGGATGTCTCATCTTGAAGGGGGCTTCCCGCTTAGATGCTTTCAGCGGTTATCCCGTCCGACCATAGCTACCCGGCAATGCCACTGGCGTGACAACCGGAACACCAGAGGGTCGTCCACTCCGGTCCTCTCGTACTAGGAGCAGCCCTTCTCAAACATCCAACGCCCACGGCAGATAGGGACCGAACTGTCTCACGACGTTCTAAACCCAGCTCGCGTACCACTTTAAATGGCGAACAGCCATACCCTTGGGACCGACTTCAGCCCCAGGATGTGATGAGCCGACATCGAGGTGCCAAACACCGCCGTCGATGTGAACTCTTGGGCGGTATCAGCCTGTTATCCCCGGAGTACCTTTTATCCGTTGAGCGATGGCCCTTCCATACAGAACCACCGGATCACTAGAACCTGCTTTCGCACCTGCTCGACGTGTCTGTCTCGCAGTCAAGCACCCTTATGCTCTTGCACTCAATGCACGATGTCCGACCGTGCTGAGGGTACCTTCGTGCTCCTCCGTTACTCTTTAGGAGGAGACCGCCCCAGTCAAACTACCCACCACACACTGTCCTCGATCCGGATAACGGACCTGAGTGAGAACGCCAATGATGCCAGGCTGGTATTTCAAGGTTGGCTCCCTCCGAACTGGCGTCCAGAGTTCAAAGCCTCCCAGCTATCCTACACAGGCAACATCAGCGTCCAGTGTGAAGCTATAGTAAAGGTTCACGGGGTCTTTCCGTCTAGCCGCGGGTACACCGCATCTTCACGGCGATTTCAATTTCACTGAGTCTCGGGTGGAGACAGCGTGGCCATCATTACGCCATTCGTGCAGGTCGGAACTTACCCGACAAGGAATTTCGCTACCTTAGGACCGTTATAGTTACGGCCGCCGTTTACCGGGGCTTCAATCAAGAGCTTCGCCTTGCGGCTAACACCATCATTTAACCTTCCGGCACCGGGCAGGCGTCACACCCTATACGTCCGCTTGCGCGTTAGCAGAGTGCTGTGTTTTTAATAAACAGTTGCAGCCACCTGGTATCTTCGACCGGTTCGGGCTAGGAGAGCAAGTCTCTTCACCCTATGCCGGCGTGCCTTCTCCCGAAGTTACGGCACCATTTTGCCTAGTTCCTTCACCCGAGTTCTCTCAAGCGCCTTGGGATTCTCACCCTGACCACCTGTGTCGGTTTGGGGTACGGTCGCACATGATCTGAAGCTTAGAGGCTTTTCCTGGAAGCGTGGCATCAGTGACTTCCTGACCGTGGTCAGTTCGTCTCGTGTCTCGGCTTTAAGACCCCGGATTTACCTAAGGTCTCGGCCTACTCACTTTCACCAGGACTACCAACGCCTGGCTCACCTAGCCTTCTTCGTCCCCCCATCGCAACCATGTCCGGTACGGGAATATTGACCCGTTTCCCATCGACTACGCCTTTCGGCCTCGCCTTAGGGGCCGACTCACTCTGCTCCGATTAGCGTCGAACAGAAACCCTTGGTCTTCCGGCGAGGGTGTTTTTCACACCCTTTATCGTTACTCATGTCAGCATTCGCACTCGTGATACCTCCAGCGAACTTCTCAATTCACCTTCATCGGCTTACACGACGCTCCTCTACCGCGAATTCCTATCGAAATAGAAACTCACCCGTAGCTTCGGTACCTGGTTTAGCCCCGTTACATCTTCCGCGCAGGCCGACTCGACTAGTGAGCTATTACGCTTTCTTTAAAGGATGGCTGCTTCTAAGCCAACCTCCTAGCTGTCTGAGCCTTCCCACATCGTTTCCCACTTAACCAGGATTTCGGGACCTTAGCTGACGGTCTGGGTTGTTTCCCTTTTCACGACGGACGTTAGCACCCGCCGTGTGTCTCCCACGCGTTACTCACCGGTATTCGGAGTTTGCCTCGGGTTGGTAAGTCGGGATGACCCCCTAGCCGAAACAGTGCTCTACCCCCGGCGGTACTACGTGAGGCGCTACCTAAATAGCTTTCGAGGAGAACCAGCTATCTCCGAGCTTGATTAGCCTTTCACTCCGATCCACAAGTCATCCAAATCTTTTTCAACAGATCCTGGTTCGGGCCTCCAATTGATGTTACTCAATCTTCACCCTGCTCATGGATAGATCGCTCGGTTTCGGGTCTATATCCAGCGACTGTGTCGCCCAGTTAAGACTCGGTTTCCCTACGGCTCCCCTATACGGTTAACCTCGCCACTGAATATAAGTCGCTGACCCATTATACAAAAGGTACGCAGTCACAGAACAAGTCTGCTCCTACTGCTTGTACGCACACGGTTTCAGGATCTATTTCACTCCCCTCTCCGGGGTTCTTTTCGCCTTTCCCTCACGGTACTGGTTCACTATCGGTCAGCCAGGAGTATTTAGCCTTGGAGGATGGTCCCCCCGTCTTCAGTCAAGGTTTCTCGTGCCCCGACCTACTCGATTTCACATGATCAGATTTTCGACTACGGGGCTATCACCCGCTACGGCCACGCTTCCCAGCGTGTTCGCCTAATCAGTCACATGCTTAAGGGCTGGTCCCCGTTCGCTCGCCGCTACTAGGGGAATCTCGGTTGATTTCTTTTCCTCAGGGTACTTAGATGTTTCAGTTCCCCTGGTTCGCCTCGTACACCTATGTATTCAGTGCACGATACTCATCTTGTGATGAGTGGGTTTCCCCATTCAGAAATGCCCGGGTCACAGGTTGTTGCCACCTCACCGAGCCTTATCGCAGGCTACCACGTCTTTCATCGCCTCTGGCTGCCTAGGCATCCACCGTGTGCGCTTCATTGCTTGACCCTATAACCCGAAGGAGTCTGGATGTCGCAATGATCACGTTTCATTTTGCCGGATACGCTGACGCGTATCACAATTTAAGACCACTTCTTGCGAAGTGTTCTTGTCAGCATGATATACATTGTTAAAGAGCAGCTGCTCAATGAACAGTGATAAGGCGGCGTGCGATAACTAAAACAACGGCTACAACACAGCGACTTATCAATGGTCACGAAACATTCACAAACGGTATTGAAGGTTAAACAGGGTAGTAACGTAATGGTGGAGCCAAGCGGGATCGAACCGCTGACCTCCTGCGTGCAAGGCAGGCGCTCTCCCAGCTGAGCTATGGCCCCATCTAGTCACTCTTAGTCACACTCACCTCTGGCCAATTTTATTTAGCGCAAGGCATTTTATGACGACGCATAGCCTGCTATGCGAGTTATAAAATAACGCAGCGATAGATAAAATTTGGTGGGTCTGGGCAGACTTGAACTGCCGACCTCACCCTTATCAGGGGTGCGCTCTAACCAACTGAGCTACAGACCCAAGAGGGGATCGTGCTTTTACCGTTTGCTCTATATCTGATCAGGTAATTCATTGTGGACGCTTACCGACTGTGACGCATCGTTTAAGGAGGTGATCCAGCCGCAGGTTCCCCTACGGCTACCTTGTTACGACTTCACCCCAGTCATGAACCACACCGTGGTGATCGCCCTCTTGCGTTAGGCTAACCACTTCTGGTGCAGTCCACTCCCATGGTGTGACGGGCGGTGTGTACAAGGCCCGGGAACGTATTCACCGTGACATTCTGATTCACGATTACTAGCGATTCCGACTTCACGGAGTCGAGTTGCAGACTCCGATCCGGACTGAGACCGGCTTTAAGGGATTCGCTGACTCTCGCGAGCTCGCAGCCCTTTGTACCGGCCATTGTAGCACGTGTGTAGCCCTACCCGTAAGGGCCATGATGACTTGACGTCGTCCCCACCTTCCTCCGGTTTGTCACCGGCAGTCTCCTTAGAGTTCCCGCCATTACTCGCTGGCAAATAAGGACAAGGGTTGCGCTCGTTACGGGACTTAACCCAACATTTCACAACACGAGCTGACGACAGCCATGCAGCACCTGTCTTACAGTTCCCGAAGGCACACCAGAATCTCTTCCGGCTTCTGTAGATGTCAAGGGTAGGTAAGGTTCTTCGCGTTGCATCGAATTAAACCACATGCTCCACCGCTTGTGCGGGCCCCCGTCAATTCATTTGAGTTTTAACCTTGCGGCCGTACTCCCCAGGCGGTCGACTTATCGCGTTAACTTCGCCACAAAGTGCTCTAGGCACCCAACGGCTGGTCGACATCGTTTACGGCGTGGACTACCAGGGTATCTAATCCTGTTTGCTACCCACGCTTTCGCACCTCAGTGTCAGTGTCAGTCCAGAAGGCCGCCTTCGCCACTGGTATTCCTCCCGATCTCTACGCATTTCACCGCTACACCGGGAATTCTACCTTCCTCTCCTGCACTCTAGCCTGACAGTTCCGGATGCCGTTCCCAGGTTGAGCCCGGGGCTTTCACAACCGGCTTATCAAGCCACCTACGCGCGCTTTACGCCCAGTAATTCCGATTAACGCTTGCACCCTCCGTATTACCGCGGCTGCTGGCACGGAGTTAGCCGGTGCTTCTTCTGCGAGTGATGTCTTTCCTACCGGGTATTAACCGATAGGCGTTCTTCCTCGCTGAAAGTGCTTTACAACCCGAGGGCCTTCTTCACACACGCGGCATGGCTGGATCAGGGTTGCCCCCATTGTCCAATATTCCCCACTGCTGCCTCCCGTAGGAGTTCGGGCCGTGTCTCAGTCCCGATGTGGCTGATCATCCTCTCAGACCAGCTACGGATCGTTGCCTTGGTAAGCCATTACCTTACCAACTAGCTAATCCGACATAGGCTCATCCAATAGCGGGAGCCAAAGCCCCCTTTCTCCCGTAGGACGTATGCGGTATTAGCCTGGGTTTCCCCAGGTTATCCCCCACTATCGGGCAGATTCCTATGCATTACTCACCCGTCCGCCGCTCGTCAGCGGGTAGCAAGCTACCCCTGTTACCGCTCGACTTGCATGTGTTAGGCCTGCCGCCAGCGTTCAATCTGAGCCATGATCAAACTCTTCAGTTTAAGATCTATGCGGTTCTTACCTGCCACCCGAAAGCGACAGAAGCGAACCAAACTTGGCTCAAGGTTCAAACGAATTCATTCAAAACAGATCCCAAAGGACGAATCCTTTAAAACCCTATTGCTTGAGTCGCTTGCCTTGATATTGGGTGATTTGTCACCAACATCAGCAAGCGCCCACATGAATTACCTGATCAAATTGTTAAAGAGCTAGTCGATGAGGCCGTGCCCCGTTGACGTGTGCGTATACTACCCGATTCACCGCCAGGGTCAACAGCGATTTGAATATTTATGAGTAAAAACCTAGCACTGCATCTGATTAAAACAGCGCCTAGTCTGTGTGACTAGGCGCTGTAATGCTATACCCCAGCTAAACGAGCGAGAAGTTCTTCGCGTCGGCCTGGGCTAGTAAAGGCTTCCTCAATGGCGTTGCGGGTTATCTGACGAAAAACCGCCTCATCCCAGTCAAACGCATCGGCGCAAGCAATGTGATTGGTCAACATACCGCCACCAAAATAGGCGGGGTCATCCGAACTAATGGTTACTTTGAGCCCTTCAGCCAAAAGCTTGGGCAGCGGATGATCACGCAAATCCTCTACTACCTTTAAGCTGACGTTTGAAAGTGGGCAAACCGTTAGAACAATCTGTTCACTGCGCAAACGCTCAACTAGCACATCACTTTCTAAACAGCGCACCCCGTGATCAATGCGCTGAACATCAAGGATATCCAGGGCTTCTTTAATATAGTCTGCGGGGCCTTCCTCCCCGGCATGGGCCACGCGCACAAGCCCAAGCTGCTTAGCGCGCTTAAACACCTCAACAAATTTTACCGGTGGGTTGTTTTGTTCAGCGCTATCCAGACCGATGGCATCTAGCATTTTCCAATAGGGAGCGGCTTGCTCAAGTACATGCAACGCCTCCTCTGCGGGACGGTCGCGGAGAAAAGCCATAATCATGCCGATAGAGAGGTCGAGGTTATCCTCTGCCTCCTGCTTAGCTTTTAATAGCCCAGCCATTACCACTTCAAGCGGCACACCACGCTGTAGGTGCGCCTGGGGGTCAAAGTGCATGTCGATATGCACAACACCCTCCTCCCGCGCGCGCTTGAAATAATCCATCGCCAGGTCGTAAAAATCTTCCTCGTTACGCAGCACGCTCATGCCCTGAAAATAGAGATTCAGGAACCCCTGCAGATCATTGAAGTGGTAAGCATCTTTGGCTTCTTGAACTGTCGTATAGGGCAGCTCAATCCCATTACGCTGTGCTAGTGCAAACATTAGCTCTGGTTCCAGCGAGCCTTCGATATGCAAATGGAGCTCTACTTTAGGAAGATTGCGTAAAAATTCGTGCATGGAGGGCTCCTGGCTATCTCTTATCAATTAATCAATATCGCTCATTACCGATTCTTTAAGTGCGAACTGGCTAAGTCTACCGGCATCTAAATGCCAGTGGTACTCGACCCCAGGCAATGGGTTCAGTGAACCAACTTGATGGACAAAGAATATAACCGTTCGATTAAGCAGCCATTGATCCAGGGAAGCCGCAAGGTGGTTTGCCGTCACCGCATCAACGCCTGCAAATGGCTCGTCAAGAATCACCACTTGAGGACTGCAAAGCATTAGCCGTGCTAATGCCAAACGCCGACCTTGACCACCCGATAGCTGCTGGCCTTTTTCGCCCACCGACGTGGCTAAGCCTTTCGGCAGTTGCTCAACCCAACCATCCAAGGCAACGGCCTTCAATACCTCCCAGAGGTTTTCATCGCTTGCGGTGGGGTTGGCAATACGCAGGTTCTCAGCAATAGAGGCATCAAACAGATCCACCTGCTGAGTGAGCATAGCAAAGTGATTAGCACGGCTTTCGACCGAGAGCTGCCACACTGGCACGCCACCCACCATCGCCTCACCCTGAGTTGCTTGTAAGCGTCCCATCAACACACTGGCTAAAGACGATTTTCCGGCACCAGAATTGCCGGTAATCACCGCTCGCTTTCCAGCGGGTAGTTGAAAATTAATACACCTTAGCGCGGGCTCTAATGTTTGCGCATAGCGCAGAGAGAGCTGATTAACCTGAACGCTGAGATCAACATCTTCAGGTAGCGTAACAACAGGGGCAGCCGACGATGAATCGCTGGTTAGCGCATTTAACCGACGCACCGCTGCATAGCTAGCGCCCAGCTTGATAAAGCTAGCAGGTAGTGCGATAAACGCCTCATTCACCCCCAGCACTATCAATGCAACCATCACCAAAACAGGGCCCGTGACCAGCTGCTGGCTAAATACCAGGCTAGCGAACCACACAACTGCCACTACCATTAATCCGCTTATGACACTCACCAGGCAGTTTATTAGCGCCGCCTTACGCCCCAAGCGGCGCTGATTGCCGAACGCTTGCTGCTCTTGAGTCGCAATCATCGTCCGGTGCCACTGGGTCGTTTGATAGCTCATCAACTCGGCCGAGGCCTGTACTTGGTCGACCACTAGGCGGCGCAGCGACTGCTGGTCAACCACCTGCTGATAGCTTTGCGAAAATCCCCAGGCAGCCGCTAACAAGGTCGCTACTAGCCAGAGCAAGCCCAGCGTCACCGCCATCAGCACGGCAATACCGGGCAACCAAATAGCCACAAAAAGCGACACAGTCACTACACCAAGCAGCGCCACCAATGGTGGCACCAAGAGTCGCAGATAAAAATTATCCAGGGTGTCGATATCAGCCGTTAAACGGCTCAGCCAGTCGCTGGCACGCTCACCGTGCAAGCGAGCATCGTCAAAGCGCGTTAAATGGCCAAATACCCGATAACGCAAGTCGGCAAGCAGCGTTAACACCGTATTATGGTTATAGAGACGCTCGACATAGCGCGCAAGGGTGCGCGCCAAAGCGAAGAAGCGAATGCCGCCACCGGGGATATAAACATCAAGTCGCGCGGGAATACCCAGAGCCAGGGCGATACCGGTCAGAGCACTGGCGGTAATAAACCAACCCGACAACCCCAGCAGCGCAAGCCCGGCTATCAGGGTGACCCAAACCAACAAGGCGCCCACCAAAAAGCGCCTGCGGCGGCGCACTAAGAGCAGCAGCCAAGGGCGGAAGTCACGGTAAATAGTCATCATGAGGCCACCTCTACCAGTTCACCCTGTTCAAAAGCTAGATGGCGTTGAGCGGCGGCAATCACGGCCGGATGGTGGGTCGCTATGACCAGGGTGCGCCCCTCTTGGGCAAGCTCAAGCAAAGCAGCCATCACGAACTGCTCTGTCTCTTGATCTAAACTCGCCGTCGGCTCATCTAAGAGCACCAACGGTGCATTGCTAAGATACACTCGCGCGAGGGCAAGGCGTTGAGCTTGGCCACCCGATAACCCTACCCCACGCTCGCCGATTAACGTATCCAGACCCTCGGGTAGCTGAGTTAACAGCAGCCCAAAACCAGCACGATGCAGTGCGGCGAGCATTTCTTCACGGGAAGCTTCGGGGGCCGCCAAACGTAGATTATCGATCAAACTGCCGTGCAAGAGACAGGGCTGCTGATCCAGCCAGGCATAGCGGCTACTTTCTTGTCGAAGGTACTTGCCAGCGCTTGGGGCGATAAAGCCCGCGAGCAGCGCTAACAGCGTTGACTTGCCGCTACCGGAGACACCGCTAAGCACCACTACCTCACCCTGCTGAATGGTGAGATCGATAGGGCCTATCACTTGCCCACGGCTAGGATAAGCAACGCAAGCAGCCTTTAACTCAATGGCCGACCTATCTGACCGCGGAGCCATATAGTGATGCCCACTCACCAAACTTGGCTGATTGAGGATATTCACCACGCTCTCGGCGGCACCGAGTGCCGCCGCGCGATCATGGTAATGCTGAGAAAGCGTGCGCAGCGGTTGGAAAAATTCAGGCGCGAGCAGTAACACCGCTAAGCCCGAAAAAAGCGTCAACGATGTTGCCGGCCCGTACTCGATATAGCCCAGCAGGCCGAAACCGACATACATAGCCACAACCGCAATCGCGACCGAGGAAAAAAACTCCAGCACCGCTGATGAGAGAAAAGCTAACCGAAGGGTACGCATGCTAAGACGCCGATAACCATCCGTGGCATACCAAACATCCTGCTGTGCGGCTGACGTACGGCCAAAAAGCTGCAGTGTGGTCATACCGCGCACACGGTCAATAAAATGCGCTGACAATCGCGATACCGCAACGAACTGGTCGCGATTAAGGCGCTCAGCTCCCATGCCAACCAATGCCATAAAAAGTGGAATAAGCGGTGCAGAAAGCAGCAGGAACAGCGCCACCAGATAATCCAGCCAACCCGCCACCGCCAGAATCAATAGCGGCAAACAGAACGTAATGCGCAGTTGAGGGTAAAAACGCGCAAAATAACCTTCCAGCGCATCTATATGCTCAACCGCCTGATTTGCCAGCGAGCCGCTATGCTGATTGGTAAGCCACACCGGGCCCAAGGCAGACAGTTTATCCAACAGCTGAGCTCTGGCACGCTGTCGAATTCGCAGGCTCGCCTCCAGGCTTAATGTTTCATGCCCCCACTGAAAGGCAGCGCGTAACAGCACACTGCCCACCAGAAGGGAAAATATCGGTAATAGAGAAATGGGTGATCGATGATGCACCACTAGCTGATCAATAAGCCACGCAAGCCCAACCACCACGACTATCGTTTGACTACCTGCCAACACGCCACAAAGCGCTGAACCAAGCAGGCGTTTACGCTCTCCCTTAGCCAACGCTTGCAGCCAACTGCGCGGCGTAAGAGAAAGCGTGTCTTCAGTTACCATGAATCAGTGGTATCCCTCGCCTACACGTACCTTGCCGCGGAACACCCAATAGGTCCAGGCGGTATAGGTCAATATAATCGGGATAACGAATACCATACCTACCAGCAGGAACAGCTGTGACTCCGGCGAAGAAGCCGCATCCCACAGCGTATAATCCGGCGGCACGATCACCGGCCATTTACTGACGATCAGGCCTAAATAGGTGAAGACATAAATGCCGATAGTGGCCAGGAAAGGCACCCCTTCACGCCGTTTTTGCACCGAACGGAAAACCACAAAAGCGCAAGCCAAGGCAGCAAATGGGAAAACCCAAATCAGTTGAATATTGCCGAACCAGCGCTCCCAGACCAAAGGATTCACAAACGGCGTCCAGAGGCTAATCACCGCAAAAACAAACAGCACCAGTGCCAGGAGCAGTGGAGTGATTTTATAGGCCCAATCCTGCACATGCCCCTCTGATTTCAGTATTAGCCAAGTTGCTCCTAACAGCGCGTAGCCTGCCATCAAGCCAAGCCCCGTTAGTACCGAGAAAGGCGTTAGCCAGTCAAAGGCACCGCCCACATAGGCAAAATCTTCAACCGGAAAGCCCTGGATATAGGCTCCTACCACGGCACCTTGCGCAAAGGCGGCAACCGCCGACCCCCAGCAAAAAGCGCGGTTCCACCAGCGGCGGTTACGGCGAGATTTAAAGCGAAATTCAAAGGCCACGCCACGGAAGATCAAGCCTGCTAACATTAAGAAAACGCCGATGTAAAGCGCAGGCAAGAACACCGAGTAGACCAGTGGGAAAGCGCCTAATAGCCCAGCCCCGCCGAGCACTAGCCATGTTTCATTGCCGTCCCAAATTGGCGCCACCGAATTCATCATCACATCCCGAGCATCTTCATCGGGAGCAAAGGGGTAGAGAATACCCAACCCCAAATCAAACCCATCCATAAGCACATACATCATGATGCCGAAACCGATGATGAAGGCCCAAACTAACGTTAGATCAAACATTTCCATGTCTAGCTCCTCACCGGGTCAACGTCATCATCAAAAGGTGTATGCGCCGCCGACATAGGCCGCATGGGGCGCTTGAAGTTCTCGTCGGTGGTTTCGCGTTCCTCTTCCGGCAGCATGCCGTTACGCACCACACGGGTGAGGTAATAAATGCCCGCGTAAAACACCACGCCGTAGACCAAGGCATAGCCAATCAGCGTAAACAGCGCCATAGGGCCGGTGAGCGACGGGGTTAAGCCCTCGGCATGGGTCATCATGCCGTACACCAACCAAGGAGAACGGCCTGACTCTGTGACGATCCAGCCCGCCAAAACAGCCACAAACGGCATGGGAATCATTGCCGTCAGGCCTTTTAAGAATAGACGTTTGTCATAGATACGCCTTTTGCGGCGCAACACCAGCCCCGTCAGCGCCACCGCAATCATTAGCAGACCAATCCCTACCATAACTCGGAAGCCCCAGAAGACGATCAGCACTGGCGGCTGCTCTTCAGGCGCCGCTTCATTAATCCCCGGCACCTCCCCATCAACAGAGTGAGTCAAGATAATGCTGGCCAAGTTCGGAATAGCCAGCTCAAAGTGGTTGGTTTGTGCTTCCTGGTCAGGAATGGCAAACAGCAGCAGCGGCACATTGCCAGAGGTTTCCCAGTGCCCTTCCATGGCAGCCACTTTAGTCGGCTGGTGCTCCAGGGTGTTTATGCCATGAAAATCGCCGATGACGGCCTGAGTCGGTGCCAAAAAAAGCAGCAGCCAGAGGCACATAGAGAGAGCTCGGCGATTCGCTTCCGGGTCTCGATCGCGCAACAGAAACCAAGCACTCACCCCAGCGACAACGAAGCCACCGGTCAAGAATGAGGCAACGGCCATATGCATAAAGCGGTAAGGAAACGACGGATTAAAGATCGCCTCGCTCCAGGAGGTCACGTGGAAGCGGAAGTCAACTAACTCTACGCCCGCAGGGGTATGCAACCAGCTGTTAGCGGATAGAATCCAGAAAGAAGAAATAAAGGTGCCCACCGCCACCATAATGGCAGCAAATAAATGAACCCCTTGAGGCACCTTACCGCGGCCGAATAGCAGGACGCCCAGGAAGGCTGCCTCTAAGAAGAACGCGGTGACAACTTCATAGCTGAGCATGGGGCCGAGGAAATTCGAAGAGGCCTGGGAAAAGTTGCTCCAGTTAGTGCCAAACTGGAATGACATAACGATGCCTGACACCACCCCCATCCCAAAGACAACGGCAAACACCTTTGTCCAGAATAGCGAGAGACGATCCCATGCAGGGTTCTTCGTTGTGAAGAACAGACCATGGAGCAGCGCAATATAAGACGCTAGACCAATCGTAAATACGGGGAAGATAGCGTGAAACGACACAACGAATGCAAATTGCAATCGCGATAAAACCAGCGGATCAAGTTCCATTTCACTCTCCTAAGACCTGAATCGATATCCCATCAATGGGCTAACACAAGCTTAGTTGAGCCTTTATGGCAGTGCACTTTTAGTTATAAGCACTAAGCTTATTTCTTTACGCTAGTTTTTTACACTACTTATTCCTGCGTTACTTTGCTTCACGCAACTTAGCTTCCGTCACTAGCGCCCCTCTTGGACAGCCATTGTATTACAGTAGCCGGATGTCTAAGATGGGTCGCATTGACGCACCAATTACCCTTGCGGTGCGGTATGGCAAAGTAGACATTATCGCGACATAATAACGACGCTGACCATATAGCTGGTGTACGCGACAAACAGCGCCAGCAGAATCCCCCCCTCCAAGCGATTAATGCGCCGCGGACGACCACGCCAAGAAAACGCAAACAGGATCATCAGCAGCGTCATACCGGTCATCACGCTCCAGTCGCGCACGAGCACCTCTCGCCCCGCCTCAATCGGCGCAATGACACCGGCGAGGCCGACCACCGCCAAGCTATTAAACAGGTTAGACCCAACCACGTTGCCTAGCACCATATCGTGCTCTTTTCGACGCAGGGCAGTAATCGAGGAAGCAAGCTCAGGGAGCGACGTCCCGATGGCGACTACGGTCAAACCAATAATCAAATCGCTCACACCAAAGCGCAGTGCAATTTCAACGGCTCCCCACACCAGAAGCCGCGAACTAGCGATAAGCAGCACCAACCCCACCAGCGTCCACATGATGGCTTTACCGCGAGACATCGGCTTGCTATCCAGGGTTTCAGCGACCTCAGACACCAGCGCATCGTCGGACTGATTGCGAGAACGCAGAATGCTCACAACGATAAAGACAACCAATGCCAGCAACAGGCCAACGGCCTCCCAACGCGCGACGAATCCATCCAGCAGCATTAGGCCCGTTGCTAACATGACCAGCATCAATATCGGCATCTCTTTACGGATAACGCTAGAGTGCACCGACAGTGGTGCAACAAGGGCTACCAAGCCGAGAATTAAACCGATATTGGCAATATTTGAGCCATAAGCATTCCCCACCGCCAAACCTGGATTTCCATCCAGCGCCGCCAGCACGGATACCATCATTTCCGGCGCCGAAGTACCAAACCCAATCACCAGCATACCGATCAATAGGGGTGACAAACCAAGCCAACGAGAGGTTGCCGCCGCGCCGTCGATAAATTTCTCAGCGCTCCAAACCAGTAAGATCAATCCAACTACAACTGCTAATGTGGGAAGCAACATTTCATTTCCTTCATGACATAATGATCGGTACTGTTTATAGGTTGTGCTTCTGAGCAACACTTCATTGCAACGGCAGTAAGATGCTATTACTAGCAATGCCTGCCACTATGATGGCGACACTAGCACGTAAACCTGACGCGGAAGTACGCGGCCAATCAGGTCGAATCTAACTGTTCGCCATTGCGCCGCAGCATCGTTGTCTAAACTAACCCATTGGTCAAGCGGCTAGACTATGTTTTTAAACATTATTTCAGTGACATAGACTTGCTAAAATGCGTGTTTGACATGCTTAATCCGCCACATCCTAGTAGTTTTGCTAGGGGTTCGCACTGAGAGTTTTGGTTTTTGCGCCCACAAAAATTGATTAAGCGCCGTCCACTGCCCGTCAACGCCCCCATTGTTGACAGCTTGCCGCCTGAGGTTAGAACTCAGCGACGGCGTTTGCGTGCCTGCCACGAATGCGACTGGGTATCCGCGCTACCGCCGTTAAATTCTGGCGAGAAAGCAAGCTGTCCACGCTGCTCACACGTGTTGGTTAAGCGCCATCGCTACCCCGCTCAGCGCAGTATGGCCCTGGCCATCGCCTCGCTTGTCGCACTAATGCTGGCAGTGTCGTTTCCGTTTATTAGCTTTACGGTCAGCGGAGTAAGCAACCGCATCGAGCTGACCCAGACCGCCACCACACTGATTGGCTTTCACCAACCCGTGGTGGCTATCGCCGTCATTATGACCATAGTGGTGCTGCCAGCCGTGTATTTGCTTGGCGTTCTTTGGCTTCAATTTGGACTACTTCGCGATCGCCCCCTGCCGTTTAGTCGCGATATTGCACGCTCACTGGCGCATTTAACGCCGTGGATGATGGCCGATGTCTTTATTATTGGCGCCTTGGTAAGCCTGATAAAAATAGCGGGCCTGGCCGATGTGGAAATAGGTATCTCCTTCTGGGCGTTTTGTGCATTTGCGCTGCTGCTGCTGATGACAAGCCAGTCCCTGGATGCCGATTGGATGTGGTTCTCGCTTGAGGGAGAACCACTGGCTCCCGAAGGTACCCGGACAGGCCTACCCGCTGGTGAACAAGGGCTGACCGGCTGCCCAACCTGCGGACTGATTAACCGCCTATCGCCCCAGGGCCATGGGCATTGCATTCGCTGCCATGAAAAGCTTCATCAGCGGCTTCCTAACAGCTTGCAACGCACCTGGGCACTGCTGGGCGCCTCTGCCATTATGTATATTCCAGCCAATATCTACCCCATTATGACTACTACTAGCCTAGGCAACTCCTCGCCTTCGACGATTATTGGTGGCGTTGTTCAACTGATCCAGATGGGCTCCTGGCCGATCGCAGCGGTTATCTTTATCGCCAGTGTTATCGTACCTGTAGGTAAACTCGTTGCGCTAACTTGGCTTTGTTTGGTGGTTAAGCGTAGCAGTGCGCTCAATGCTCAAAGTCGCACGCGGCTGTATCGTCTAACAGAATTTATTGGTCGCTGGTCAATGGTCGATGTCTTCGTGGTGGCTATCTTAGTGGCACTGATTCGCGCTGGCTCCCTGATGTCAATTACGCCAGGCCCTGCGTCGCTCGCCTTCGGCGCCGTGGTTGTGTTAACCATGCTTGCAGCAATGACCTTTGACCCGCGCTTAATTTGGGATACCCCTCTTCCACATCGTCACCCTCTTCTTCGCCGTAAAGCGGCCACCAAGGAACCTGTTGATGGCTAACGAAACAGAATCGTCAAACACTGACCCAATTAACGATCAGGAGCTAAATAAGGCCAAAACATCGCGCCAGACCAGATTATCGCCCATTTGGGTGGTACCGATCGTCGCGATTGCTATTGGGTTATGGCTGGTTTACGACAATTACGCTAGTCGTGGAACTCAGGTGACGCTGACCATGGAGAGTGCTGAAGGCATTGAGGCGGGCAATACGCTGATTCGCAGCCGTAATGTTGAAGTAGGCCGCGTACAAAGCGTGCGCCTGTCTGACGACCTTTCCCATGCAGTGCTGACCGCTCGTATTCAGCCGGAAGTGGAGGACCTTCTGCGCGAAGATACCCGCTTTTGGGTGGTTAAACCGCGCATTGGCCGTGAAGGTATTAGTGGGTTGGGTACCGTGCTCTCTGGCGCTTATATACAGCTTGAGCCAGGCACAGAGGAAGCACCACGGCGAGAATTCCCCGTTAGCGATATCCCCCCTGTTGCACCCGCTGGCCAAGCGGGACTGCGTCTTAGCTTGACGAGCCAGTTAGGTAACTCACTACGCGTCGGTGACCCGGTCTCCTATCAGGGCTACACCGTGGGACGCATCGAAGAAAATAGTTTCGAGCCTGAGTCACGCACCATGCAGCACCAGCTATTTATTGAGGAGCCATATACAGACTTAGTCACCGACAGCACTCGCTTCTGGACCTCTAGCGGTGTCGATTTCCGCTTAGACGCCGACGGCGTTCGGGTTAACGTTGAGTCATTGGAAGCGCTGCTGGGTGGCGGCGTTACTTTCGGCGTGCCCGAAGATCTGCCCATGGGTCAGCCGGTTGAAGCCAACACACGGTTCACTCTCTACGCTGATGAGGATGCCGCTCGGGAAGGAACCTTTAATCGTTATTTGGAGTATGTACTGCTGGTCGATGAAACGGTACGCGGACTCTCTAAAGGCGCACCGGTAGAGTTTCGCGGGGTACGCATGGGCACCGTTGCTGCCGTACCCTGGAACTTTACCGCTCCGCAGCCCGACTCACGGGCACGCTTTGCCATCCCCGTACTGATCAGAGTCGAACCTCAGCGCCTAGGGATCGAAAATAGCGATATTGACCTGGAAGAGTGGAAGGCGAGATTCCAACGCATGTTCGGCCTCGGACTACGCGCCTCGCTAAAAAGTGGCAGCCTGTTAACGGGCGCTCTGTTTGTAGACTTGAACTTCCACCGCGACCTTGCCGATGAGTATGTCGCCGAGCGCTTCTCAGATCGAGATGTCTTCCCCACCGTAGCCGGCGGCTTTGCTCAGATACAGGCCCAGGTAACCGATCTACTTGAGAAACTAAACGCCCTTGAGGTTGAACCGCTGTTAACCGGTTTGGATAGTAACCTTCAAGCTTCTGAGAGCATGCTGAATGAGGTTCGCGACGTGAGCGCCTCTCTTAATCAATTGCTCAATGATCCTGAAACCCAGGCTGTGGGCGGCAACCTCAACGCAACCCTGGAGGAATTGCGCAGCACGCTACAGGGGCTATCGCCGTCATCGCCGGCCTATCAAGAGCTGACAACCGCCATTGAGCGACTGGATCGCTTGATGCGTGACCTGCAGCCTTTGACTCGCACGCTCAACGACAATCCCAGAGCACTGTTGTTTGATAATCTGGATGCTCAAGACCCCATACCGCGTGCGCCACGTGATTAAGGAGCGAACGATGTTTACATGGATGAGATATTCACTGCTGCTGATCTGCTTGTTGCTATCCGCCTGCGCCAGCAGTGTCACGCCCCCCGCTCGCTATATGCTGCCAAGCGACCCATTGGCTAGCACACCCCGCCAGCCCGAGGGTACGCTTATAGTGAGCGCACCACGGCTAGCCCACTACCTGGATGTCGACGGCATTGTGATGCAGCTAGACGACATTACACTGAATGCCGCTCGGGAACACCAGTGGGCAGAAGGCTTAGGCAGGCAATTAGAGCGGAGAGTGCGCGCCAATCTATCCAAAGCGTTGCCAACACTTAGGGTTATGCGTGGTGAAGGTGATCAATCCAACGCCCTCACCCTGCGCCTGAACGTAGATCAATTCCAGGGCCGCTTTGATGGTATCGCCGTGGCTAGCGGCCAATGGCAATTGCTAAACGATGCCGGCGAGCTGTTAGAGATGGAAACTTTCTATGCCGAAACGCCTCTTGCAGAAGATGGCTATCCCGCCCTGGTGCGTGCATTAAGTGATAGCTGGGATCAAGCTGCCGAACTTATCGCCACTAAAATACGTCAGGGCGATTATTTTGATTAATCAGTGCTTTTCTAAACTGAGTTTGCTGCACTACGCTTAATGCTAACCCTCTCAGGGATGTCAATATGCCAGCTGAACCAAGCCAGACCACGGGTCTGCCCGCTGAACAACTACGCGATGCCATTAACGCCCTAATGCATACCGTAACGGCACTGCTTGAGGGCGAACCGACTCAAGGAGTCCTCGAAACGGCTTTAAATAGCCACGATGCTCTGCGCGATCAGTTAGCAGCCCAGGCTCACGATGCCACAACGCTAGCCGCGCTTCAGCGCATTGAGCAGTTTATTACTATTCAAGCTGGGCACTATTATCAAATGGCTAGCGTCGATTTTGATGAACAGCAAAACAGTCGTTTTCTCACCCTCTTTGCGCGGCAACTACTGGGGCTCGACGGCATAGGACCAGCCACGGCCCGCCAACTGTTTCAACTTGGTGTTTTCACCCCTGAGCACTTTTTTACATTAGCCCCCAAGGAAGTGGCCCAGCTTGATTTGCCTGCGGCTACTTTAGCGCGGTTAATCCCACTGCATGCCCAGGCCCCATCGCTGGAACGATTCAGCGAAACAAGCTGAGGCCCTATAACCGTGTTACACTACTCGGCTTATTACTGACACGTAGTTTTCTGGTGTGTCCGTGCACACCAGGATGATAGTGCTGCTTGGCGCTATAACCTTCACGTCTCCTGTCACGGTCATCCACGGCTACCCAACGACCATCGCGGCACACTGAATTATCTGGCAGACTTCGCTGCCGCGAAGGTGAATCAACCTCGCTTTTTGAACATTACATCTAGTGATAACAGCCACTTACCGGTATTAACTCACTAGGTGACTGCGGAGAACGCATGAGCTTTTCTGAACTTGGCCTGCACGCCGATTTATTACGCGCTGTTACAGCGCAAGGTTACACCGAGCCTACCCCGATACAACGACAGGCTATCCCCGTCGTACTAGAAGGTCGTGACATGCTGGCCAGCGCCCAAACCGGCACGGGTAAAACCGCTGGTTTTACGCTGCCAATGCTGCAACGTCTAAATACCGGCAAACGACCTACAAAGCGTCAGGTACGTGCACTGGTGCTAACCCCTACCCGTGAGCTTGCCGCTCAAGTAGGCGAAAGCGTGTCGACCTACGGTCAACATCTGGCACTGCGCTCCCACATTATTTTTGGTGGCGTTGGCCAGCAGCCTCAAATCGATGCCCTAAAAGCCGGTTTGGATGTACTTGTAGCTACCCCTGGCCGCCTGCTGGATCTTCACCAGCAGGGGCATGTGGATCTCTCCTGCGTTGAGATTTTAGTGCTTGATGAAGCTGACCGTATGCTGGATATGGGCTTCATTCACGACATTAAGCGCCTGCTGCGCCTGGTGCCTAAAAAGCGCCAAAACCTGCTGTTCTCGGCGACATTCTCTAACGAGATCCAAACCCTGGCACAACAGTTGCTGGATAACCCGGCGATGATTGAGGTAGCGCCACGGAATGCCACAGCCGACAAAATTGAGCAGGCCATTTACCGTGTCGACCGCGAGAAGAAGCGCGAACTGCTGGCTCACTTAATTCAACAGAACGGCTGGTTCCAGGTTCTGGTATTTACGCGCACCAAACATGGCGCTAACCGCCTTGCAGAGCAGCTCTCCAAGCAGGACATCCCTTCCATGGCGATCCATGGCAATAAAAGCCAGGGAGCTCGCACTCGCGCGCTAACGGCATTTAAGAGCGGCGACCTGCAGGTACTCGTGGCCACCGATATCGCTGCTCGCGGCCTGGATATCAATGAGTTGCCCCACGTCGTCAATTTTGACCTACCCAACGTGGCGGAAGATTATGTCCACCGCATTGGCCGCACAGGCCGTGCGGGCAGCAATGGCGAAGCCGTTTCGTTGGTGTGTGTCGATGAAGATGCCCTGCTGGGCAATATTGAGCGGCTAATCAAGCAGAAGCTAACAAAGCACATTGAACCTGGCTTTGAGCCCGACCCCAGTATCAAACCTGAGCCCATCGAGAATGGTCGACGCAACCAACGTCAGCCTCGCGCCAAACGCAAGCCCGAAGGCCAGAGTGCCAATACCGGCGGCGAGCGTAAACGCCGCGCGCGGCGCTAGCTCAGAGCGCAGGAATATGCGAAGGTGTCGCCTTTGCATATTCCAAGCCGCTGTTTCCAGCAGCTATTTTAGCCAATACTTTTCACGGAGTGATTATGGCGTCTTCTCAACTGATGGCCGAGTATCGCCAATGGCTGACGTTCCAACGTCAAGAGCAACTCAGCCGCGAACATCAAGGGATCGTGCAGCGTTTAGAGGACGCCCGTGCGTCAGCTAATCAGGTGCTTCAAGCCTACCGCAGTATGGCTGAAAAGGCCTCGACCGAAGGGGCCTGCTACCGCACGATTTTCTTGCGTCAACGGGATGACAACCACGCCCTCCCCTGCGAAGGCTGGCTTTTTGTACGCCGAGTACTGAGCGAAGGCAATAGCACCCGCGTACGTGTCACCCTGCTTGAAACTTTTACCCTTGAAGATGGCATCATGGCGCCGGGCGATAAACCTGCTCGCAAGCTTACATTAGAAATATTTGACCAGTTGAATATGGATAAAGGCATGCGCACAAACGTCAGGGTCGACTGTCTGGACACTCCCCAGGATTACCACTTTATTACGCTACTCGATGCCGTTCGCGGAGACTTGCGTCCCCAGCTTAAGTAAGTACTCGTATGGCAACGCGTCGCTCGATTACGTTTATTTTGCTGATGGTCGTGGTGGGGCTTAATTTACGCCCCGCCATGTCTTCGGTTGCCCCACTGCTTACTCGCCTGCAAGAAAGCGCGGGGCTTTCCGCTACCGCTGCGGGGTTACTCACCACGCTACCCGTGCTGTTTTTAGGCCTCTCCGCCCCGCTTGCCCCTGCCCTGGCTAGACGTATAGGCAGTGAACGGGCGCTAAGTTCGGCATTGGCGCTACTGGCTGCGGGGTTGGTTTTACGTGGTTTACCTTTCCCCGGTGGGCTCTTTATTGGCTCGGCGATGGCAGGCTGTGCGATCGGCATTGGCGGCACCCTGCTACCGGCCCTGGTTAAGCGTGAACTTCCCGATAGTGCCGACCTGCTTACCGGTTTATACACCATGGCGCTCTGCTTAGGTGGCGCCTTAGGGGCTGGGTTTAGCGTCCCATTAACGCAACTGCTCGGCAGTTGGCAGGCGAGTTTGATGAGCTGGTCACTGCTGGCGCTGCTCGCACTGGTGCTTTGGCACTTCCAAATGCCCCGAACCACAATGACCAACACGCCGACAGCGCCCAAAAGCGGTATTTTACGGCTTCTTAAGCAACCGCTTACCTGGCACGTCATGCTGTTCATGGGCATTCAATCGTCCATGGCGTACATCGTATTTGGCTGGCTGCCTACTCTGCTGGTTGATCGCGGTTATAACGAGGCCGATGCGGGCTGGACAATGGCGGTGTCGATTATGTGCCAGCTAGCCTCCGCGCTAGGCGCGCCCTGGCTTGCACGAATGGGGCGTGACCAGCGTCCCGCGCTATTGGCTGTGCTGCTTAGCACCGCCATTGGCCTATGGATGCTACTTATTGCGCCATTAGTGTGGCAATGGCCAGGCGCCGCTTTACTGGGTATCGGTCAAGGTGGCAGCTTTAGCCTGGCACTGAGCCTACTCGTCTTACGCACGGCCAACTCCCGCCTTGCCGGTCAGCTTTCTGGGCTGGTTCAGGGCGGTGGTTATACACTGGCAGCACTTGGGCCTTTTGGTGTGGGAGTTATGCTGCAAACAGGCGCCAACACATCACAAATCGCTTGGTTATTGATTATTCTGATCACGGTTTGTTGTGGCTTTGCGCTACTGGCGGGCCGTAATCAGCGTCTAGATGACCAGAGCGGCGAACTTTTGATACAGCGCGTAAGACCCACTTAGCAGGTTTCGCACAAAGCCCCAGGAGATGGCGATGATCCCTCACTCCCCTCTTGCCAGCAGCGTTCCCGCCCAAGAGCGAATATTAGTCATTTACACCGGCGGCACTATCGGTATGCAACAGCATGCTGAAGGGCTTGCGCCTAGCGGTGACTTTGCCACTCGCATGGCAAAGGCCCTGAGCCAGCTACCGCTTGCCCAACAGCAATCCCTTCCACCTTATAAGGTCGTCAGCTACACCACGTTGATTGACTCAAGTGCGGCCACCCCGCTCACTTGGCAACAGCTCGCCCAGGATATCGACGACCGGCTAACGGCCTTCGCCGGTTTCGTGATTATTCACGGCACTGACACACTCAGCTGGACCGCTTCCAGCCTCGCCTATCAACTCCAGGGGCTAGATCGGCCAGTGGTCGTCACGGGCTCGATGTTGCCACTAGAATCGCCCGACAGCGATGCCTTGCACAATTTGCACGGCGCGCTGCAGTTCGCTGACAAGCCTGAGCTCCAAGAAGTGGCGATTTACTTTGCAGGGCAATTGCTGCGGGGTGCCCGCGCCATTAAGCAGCACAGCGAAGCAGCCAACGCCTTCGCAAGCCCTAACTACCCACTGCTCGGCGAGCGGGTAGGCGACGATTTCGTTTATTACCCCAGCCGTGGGCTTGGCCTGCAGCAGCGTGGCGCGCCACGTTTCGAGCTCCCCGACTACCGCCTGGTCAATCAGGGAGAGATCGTGCGCATCGCTCTTTGGCCGGGCGTAGCAGCCTGGCAGCTGGATGCTTGGTTGAGTGATTCACGGGTAAAAGGGGCGTTACTTCAGCTCTGGGGCGCGGGCAACCTCCCCGACGATCCCCACTTGCTTAACGTACTTGCCAGAGCCACCGGCGAAGGCAAACTGCTTGCCGCCATTAGCCAGTGCCCGCAGGGCAGTGTCCACCTGGGTGCTTATGCGGCAGGTCACGGCCTGAGCGATGCAGGCGTTGTGGCAGGCGATGATATGACGCCGGAGGCGGCGTTCACCAAGCTAGCCCATTTACTGGCCCAGCCACTCGCGTTAGAAGATCAACGACAGCGCTTTTTAACACCACTGGTTGGCGAACGTTGATCAAACAAAGGCTTTTGTGTGCTGGCGCAGACTGAGAATCAAGCTATGTTATAGGGAGCATTCTAACCGTTTGAAGGAGCAACAGATTATGGAAAAGCCGGTACACCATTTCAGCGAACTATTCGAGCAGTTGGGATTGGCATCTGATGCAGCTTCAATCGAGCGCTTTATCCAGCGCAACGCCCCACTTCCGGAAACGATGCCATTGTCTGAAGCTCCCTGCTGGAACGAGGGCCAGGCAGAATTTCTGAAAGAAGCCGTAGATGAAGATGCCGACTGGGCAGAGGTCGTTGACCACCTTGACGCCTCAATGCATAAACCACAATAAGTCGGTGGCCTGATCACCAATGCGCTGCTAAGCGGCGCTACTGATTTAAACGTGCCTCAACGCGCTCAAGAATTTGTCGGCTGACTTTGCCGACTAGTGGCTTGGCCGCTTTGTTGACGGCTTTCTCCATTAAGCGGTTGCGAATTTCATAGCTCAACGTTAATGCCACTTCGGTACCTTCTGGCACCTCGCGAAGGCGATAACGTCCCTGGTTCTTCACACCATCCAAGGACTCCCAGGCAAGCACATAAGGCGGCTGAACCTCGGTAACCATGACATCAAACGCCCAGTCCATGCCCACGGCACGTACGTGCCAGCGGTAACGGTTTTCGCCCAGCGTTTCTATTGAGCGAATCAGATCCGAGTAATCGGCAAAATCCTCGACACGACGCAATAGTTCAAACACTCGTTCGGGCGGAGCGTTAATGATTTCACTATGTTCAATAGTTGCCATTGGTTCGCCTCTAACGACATGGATGGATAGCGTAGCATGTTGATATTCATGCTGCCCGCCTACGCACTTTTTTACTTCAACCAGGTACATGGTCAGCGCTAGAACTGGTCAGACTAACGGCTATTGCGTAAACTGCCGCCCTTCCGGACCGGACCCCGGAACGCCGCGTCAGCTAAACGCTGCTCGCGATTAATAAATTCTCCGACAAAGAGTGTTTTCTCATGTCATCAATACCCCCAGTGGCGGCTGATACAGCCACCACAACCGTCGTTATCTATTCCGGTGGAATGGACTCTTTTACCGTGCTTCATCGCGCGCTGCGAGAAGGGCTTAGCGTACACGCGCTTTCGTTTGACTATGGTCAGCGGCATGCTCGCGAACTCGACACTGCACGCCAAGTGTGCGCCTCGCTGGGGCTACCCCATCAAGTAGTCGATATTCGCGCCATACACGGCCTGATTGATCATTCGGCGCTCACCAATCCAGACCAAGCAATGCCACAGGGCGACTATGATGCGGACAACCTGCGCGCTACCGTCGTACCCAATCGCAATATGATCTTGCTCTCCCTGGCGATTGCCAAGGCTGTGAACATTGGCGCAGAACGAGTCGACTACGGTGCCCATGGCGGCGACCACATTCTCTACCCCGACTGCCGCCCCGAATTCGTCGAGGCAATGAACCATGTCGCGGGCATCGCCAACTTCGAGCCAGTGAAGCTACACGCCCCTTATCTCAAAGTAAGCAAGGCCGACATACTGCGTGAAGGCTTGGCAATGGGATTGGATTACCGCCATACCTGGACCTGCTACGAAGGCCGTGAACTTGCCTGCGGCGTATGCGGCAGCTGCCGCGAGCGGCTGGACGCCTTTGCCGCCAACGGTGTTACCGATCCATTGGCTTACAGCGTAGACAGCGCAGTAGGTCAGCGCTGATGTATCAGGTCAAAGAAGCCTTTTACACCCTCCAGGGGGAAGGTGCTCAAGCGGGCAGAGCGAGCGTTTTCTGTCGTTTCAGCGGCTGCAATCTGTGGTCGGGCCGTGAAATTGATCGGGCGACGGCTAAATGCACCTTTTGCGATACTGACTTTATTGGCACTAACGGCATCAATGGCGGCAAGTTTGCTACTGCTACCGCCCTTGCTGAACACATTGCCGGGCTCTGGCCCAGCCAACTCGGTGACGCCAAGTCGCACGCGACGCCCTATGTGGTGTTTACCGGCGGCGAGCCGCTGCTGCAGCTTGACGCAGCGCTGATTGCCACACTGCATAGCCATGGGTTTGAGGTGGCCGTCGAGACCAACGGTACGCTGGCTCCGCCACCAGGTATTGACTGGCTATGTGTCAGCCCTAAGGGTAGCAATCCGCTAGCCATTACCCAAGGCGACGAGTTAAAGCTTGTCTACCCTCAGGTGGACGCTCCCCCGGAGCAGTTTTCAGGCCTAGGGTTTCGCCACTTCTTTCTACAGCCGATGGATCTTGCCCCTCTCAATCAGGATAAGACCACCGTTGCTGAAGCGACCGCCTACTGCATGGCTAACCCCCAGTGGCGCCTATCGCTACAAATGCACAAATTAGCAGGTTTTGATTAATGTCCCTATTCGTGAACCAACTGACCCATATTGACGTTTCCCTTTGGTGTTCCGAGCGCGGCCTAGTAGGCTGCAGCTGGCAGGTGGACGCAGTGCTGGATGGCGAGCTGGGCGAAGATGGCATGCTGTTCGATTTTGGTGAAGTCAAGCCGTGGATCAAGCGCACGCTAGACAGCGGCCTCGATCATACTCTGCTGGTACCTACTCAGGCGCCTGGGGTCACGGTGACGGAGTGCCCCGAAGGTGTGTGCGTGCGAACCACCACGCCCTATCCGATGGAAGTGCGCGGCCCCAAGGAGGCGTTTAGCCTGCTGCCGTGGCAAACCATTGAGCTTGACACGGTCGCGGAGCACTTAAGTCAGCAGCTGACTGAAGAACGGCCTGAGAATGTCCATCAGGTTACCCTTACGCTTAGCGACGAGGCCGTCGATGGCGCTGCCTATGGCTACTCGCACGGCCTGAAGCGCCATTTAGGCAACTGCCAGCGTATCGCTCACGGCCACCGTTCACGGCTACACATCTTTCAGCAAGAGCTGCGTCAACCTACGCTCGAACAACAGTGGGCCGCATGGCTGGAAAATCGCTACCTGCTTGAAGAGGCGGATATCACCTCACGGGATAACGATTTCCTTACCTGCGGCTATCGCGCCGCCCAAGGTGATTTCTCCATTACGCTGCCACAGTCGCTATGCGCAGTCCTCCCCGGCCCCACCACGGTAGAAAATATCGCCGCCTGGCTGGCAAAAGAGGTTGCCACGCAAAGCGGCGTAACCACGCGTATCCAGGCCTTTGAGGGCATCAACAAGGGCGCGATTGCCGTATGTTCACCTAGTCCAAGTGCTAGGCTATGAGTGAAGGGTGTCGTGCGGGGTGTGGCGCCTGCTGCATCGCGCCTTCAATTAGCTCAGCTATCCCCGGCATGCCTGAGGGCAAGCCGGCGGGCGTTCGCTGCGTGCAGTTAGACGAGGATAACCTGTGCCGTTTGTTCGGGGATCCGAGCCGCCCCAGGGTCTGCGAGCGGTTTAACTTTGACGCTAGTGTGTGCGGCGAGAACCGGGAAGAGGCGCTCGCCACCTTGACGTGGCTGGAGCAGGACACCCGTTAAAGAGCACCCTGCTTTAGCTTATCAACCTTCAGCGCCTACCGGCCGAGGCAAACGGCGATCCAACAAGCTGATCCAACGGGTTAGCACCGGCGCATCGCTGTGGCTGACTTCGCTCAATAACTGCCTAAAACTCTCTTTCGCCTGCTGGTCGTTGGGCTCAATACGCGTCAGCCATAGTTCAAGGGCCGCTAGCTCCTGGTGGCGATTGCCGTGCTCGCGGGACTGGTTTATCGCCATCTCAGCCAATGCCTTGACTTCATTGGCGGGGTGTCCAAGCAGATCACGCACTTTAGCCAGTTGGGTGGCTAATTCGGGCAAAAATAGCGTGGTACGCTCACGGGCAATCACCAAGCACTGATCGAGGTACTCCTCTGCGGCATTTAACTCGCCTAGTTCAATGCAGGCATCCGAGTACCACAGCACCGGCCGCTGGTAGCGGTCACGGCCGTTCAGCTCCGCCATCTGATCCAGGCTCTCGCGTAACTGAGTCAACCCGGTAGTATCACCAGCCAAAGCTCGTTGCCAACCAAGAATACACTGGCTGGATATTTGCCACAGCTGTAAATCGGGCGTTCCGGTCATTGCCGCCGCCCGCTCCGCATGCCGCGCGGCCAAATGGACGTGGCCTAGCTGACGATAGAGCGCAGCGGCAAATAGCAGCGCCAGCGCCAAGGTACCGGGGTGAGCAATCTTCTCCGCCAGCCGAATCGCCGCCGAAACTTGCCGCTCGGCACGCTGATAATCACCACGCAGGCAGAGCGCCCAGCCCTGAAAGCAGGCGGCTGAAACTTGTGGATGATCAGAGAACGGTAGCCACTCGATCATCATTTGCGCATTGAGCGGATCGATTTCATCTAAATGGTCGTGAGCCTGCTGAATGCGACCCGCCCAGTACTCACAGTTGGCCCGGGCATAATCGGCCAACCGACGATAGCGAGGGTCTTCAAGGCGTGAAGCAAGATCAGCGAGCGTCGACGCCAGTGCAAAGGCATCGGCATGAGCATAGCGCTGGCTACGCCCCACCCAAAGCCCCCATTTGACTAGGAATATCTGCTCAAGATCTTCTGGATCCTCCAATCTATCGGTACCCGATTCGCGCAGCAGTTCCCTCGCACGCACAAAGCTTTCGTGAGCGGTAGGCGAGCCGTGGCCCTCAAGTGAGAACGCCGCCTGACCACGCACGGTGAGCAGACTTACTTCACGCTCAATCTCATGCTCAACGTGGCGCAAGCTCGCCAAACCGAAATCGGCCATGCGTAGCGCGGTTCGGTTGGCGCTCACCTTGAGCGCTTCACGGGCGGCCAATTCGAAATAGCGTGCACCACGGGCATAATGACCGCTCCGGCGCAGGTGAGTGGCAAAATCGCCGGGGTGGCGACTAATCCAGACAGGGAAGCGCTCCTCTATTAGGGTCACTACCTGTTGGTGCAGCTTGACCCGCACATCCCGCGGGCAAGAAAGGTAGGCAGCTTCTTGCAGCAACTGGTGGCTAAACTGATATTCGTGCTCGCCGCTCTCTTTATCGACCGGCTCGACAATCTCCAGCGCCCGCATATGTTCGAGAGCCTGGTTAAGTCGCCCTTTTTCCCAGCCGCTACACTCCAGTAGGAAATCCAACCGGAAACGCTTACCCAGCACTGCCGCTACGTGGGCAATTTCGCGGTCACCCTCAAGCTGATCAATACGGCTTGCCAGCAGCCCTAACAACCCCTTGGGCAGTTCATCGAACTGGACACTACGCCCTTCGCGACGATCCATATCCAGACGCCGGCAAATTTCCTGCATATAGAGCGGCACGCCATCGCAGCGCTCAATAATCTGGTTACGTAACCGTGGGCTCAAATGAATGCGGTAGCGCCGTGACAGCTGTGACAATAGCCGTGAAGACTGCTGCGGATCCAGATTCCCCAAACTAATCTGTTGATCCCAATGTAGCTTCACCGGCAGCAGTTCTCGGCCGTGGTGGCTAGCCACCAACATGAAGGCGGTATTGATAGGTAAACGTGCCTGAAGCCCCGCGAGCACTTTAAACGACGGCTCATCAAGCCACTGTAAATCATCGACCATCAGCACCAGGGTATGAGTGGTCGCCTGGCGCTCGATTAAGCGGTGCAGCAACATCACCACCAATTCAACGGCTTCACCGCTTTGGGCAAGCTGGGTGATCTCCTGAACTTCGTGCACCCCAAGCGCCTCTTCCAACAGGTGCTGACGCTCGGGCGTAAGCTGGTCAAACTCAAGCGTTGCCTGTAGCTCGTGAATCGCCTCGATAGTCAGCGGTTGCTTGAGATACCAGCCCACCAGAGTCCGGGCAACGCCGTAGGGATCTAGCACCGACAGCCTCGTGGTGGGCTGCCAGCAAATTGCCGCATCGCGACTAAGCTCTAACTGGCGGAAACCGACCATCAGCGCCGATTTTCCCATGCCAGATGCCCCACGAACTAACACGCTTTGACGCAAACCTATACCTGCCCGCGCCAACGCATCGCGCAGCGTACGCAGCGAGGTTTCACGCCCAACCAGGCTAGGCGGCAGTGCATCGCGACCGCCTTCGTTTAGGCCCAGCACTAAAGCGCGCAGTCGAACGCGACCATCGCTAGCCACCAAACGCGATACCAAGCGTGGCTGTAGATCAAGCGCGGGCGGCATGTGCTGACTGGCTTCTTGTGAGATAACCAGCTCACTGCCTTCAGCTGCGCTCATTAGCTCCAGCGAGGTTTGGGTGACTTGCCCCAGCGGGTCCGCCAATTGCCGCTCGGGCAAGTAGACGACTTGCCCACTGTGCAAACCAGCAGCTAACTCAAATTGCGGCACTTCGCCTTCGCCAGACCAGTGGCGAGCACTCTCCTGGGGAAGCGCCTGACGGCAGTGCTCATAGAGCGCCACTAACTCAGCCAGTTGGTGAGCAGGCCCATGGGTACCGAAACACGCCAGCCCCAAGCCGCCAGTGGCGCCAGGCAGCCAGAAGCCGCCCAAGTGATGGCACTGCTGCTCTAGCCATCGCAACAGCTCTAACTGCAGAGTGAGGCAATGTCGGGTCGCGGCTCGGTCTTGCCACTCCCCTTTCAGGCGCAGCCGGATAGCCATCACGGAAAGTTGGCGCAGCTCAATCTCATCTTCACGCAGCGGTTTACTGTCTGCCGCCAGCGCGCGGGAAAACGCGCCCTGGGGACTCATCATGCGCGGATCATGGTGGCCGTCAGACCAGTAGTTTGCCAACTGTAAGAAGCTAGGTTCAGGCTGCTGGCCTGACAACGCCAATAGCTGCAAGTAGCTATTATACTGCTCGTGCGCGGCGGCCATTTGATTCTGTTCAACCAGTTGGCGAACCAAGCGCTCATGAAACGGGCCATAGCCGGAAAAGCGACTGACCAGTGTTTCCAGGATCAGATCAGGCACATCGGTATGTGCTTCGAGTACTTGTTCAGCAAAACGAATGACGCGCTGGCGCCACTCATTGCGCACCTGGACTAACCAGCGCTGAAACTCACTACAGGTGGCCAATTGAAGTTCTTCAATCAGGTCACCTTGGTAACAGGTCATCAGTGCTTCCAGGGTATCCAAGTCGCGCGGCCCTTCAAGCAGTTGTTGCAGTGTATGCAGGTCGACTTTCCAATTGGCCGGAAGCTGGAAGGCAATCGTTTGCCGGGAGACGCTTAATACTTGGTCGGCGCTCTCCCCCAACGACTGGCGTAAACAGTGCAGCGCGTGACGCAGGTTAGTTCTGCCTGAGGATAACCCTTGGTCAGGCCACAGCAGTTCGGCCAGCGCGGCGCGGTTAACCGGCTGACGATGCAGCAGCAGATAAACGAGCAGCGCCTTCACTTTGTCGTAGCTAAAGTGGGTTAATACGTCTTCGCCCTGGGTAAGCGAAAAGTGACCAAAGAGAGTTAACTGGTCTGTCTCACGAGCATCGCGCATGATAAACATCCTGCCGGGCTAAGCGGGTTAAGCTGGCACACCGCTATGGAAACGAAAAGCCGTATCGGGCGTAGTAATCAGCTCCGCTTCACGCGCTACAAAAAAAGCGATCCGCTCATCAATAGAGCCCGATGTCTGCTGGCGAGCCAGTAATAGGTAGTCCTCAAAGTGACGGCCTTCTGACTTCACCAGGGTGCGATAAAACTTGGCGAGCTCTTCATCTAAATACGGAATCAAGCAAGCGAATCGTTCGCAACTACGCGCTTCGATAAGGGCGCCAATGATGAGCACATCGATTAACCGTTCGGGATCATTGCTGCGCAGGTGTCGCCTAAGGCCTTCCGCGTAGCGTGAAGCGGTCAAGTGTTGGTAGGTCACCCCACGCGCCTCCATGAGCGCAACCACTTGCTCGAAATGGAGCAACTCTTCGCGCGCCAATTGCGACATTTTGCTTAGCAGAAGTGGCTGATCGACGTAGCGATAGAGCAAACTCATGGCGGTGGAAGCGGCTTTTTTTTCACACTGAGCGTGGTCGACCAGCAGCGTTTCAGGATTCTCTAACGCCCATTGCAGCCACGCCTCAGGTGTTGCACAGGCCAAAAACTGGTGCAAACTTTCCGGCAGCAGATCATCCGCTTTCACCGCATGATCAGCCGTTTGTAAGGCATTCTTTTGTTTAGAGGGCGGAAGTGTACCGGGTTGTATCAACATAACACCATTACCGAGATTATATCTCACTATTGTACAACATATAAGCGCGCAAGGCGCTTACAGTTCCCTGTTGAATTGCGTTCTTCATACCCTGAATCGCTTATTACTAATGTAGTTGCGCGCTTAAAAATGCTCCACACACTTTTAATCAGCTCGCTTACGTAAGTACCACAGCAGTTAGATAGCGCTAAGGTCATAAAGTGAGGACTATGGTAACGCGCTGTAACGACAATCACACCTGCACAACCTGTGGTTAGCCCGTAAATGGGGAAAAAACTTTCCTGTTTTTACGCCAATAGGCTAATAAAAAGCGTTTTTTTGATCCGTTTAAATCAAGGTATCAACATAAAGTACAAGAGTCGTCTTTGCTTGCCAGCTTAACATTGTCGACAGTTTGCCGTAGAATCGCAGCCATCCAACCACACGCTGTTTGTCAAGCGTATGTCATATGTGATCGGCTCCACTCTACACCCACTGCGCGGCCACCACCGTGCACCGTGCAGGCCATCACCATAAAGTAAATGAAACGTGAATGAGAGGGCCCCAACGTGCTTGAAGCTTACCGCCAACATGTCGAGGAACGTGCAGCTGAGGGCGTCCCGCCCAAACCCCTAAACGCCGAACAAGTAGCCTTACTGGTTGAGCTGCTGAAGACGCCACCGGCCGGTGAAGAGGAGTTTATCCTCGACTTAATCACCAACCGCGTTCCGCCGGGCGTTGACGAGGCAGCTTATGTAAAAGCAGGCTTTCTTACCGCCATTGCGAAAGGTGAAGCGAGCTCTCCGCTGATCGACAAGATTCACGCCGTCAAGCTACTGGGTACCATGCAGGGTGGCTACAACATCGTTTCAATGGTAGAGCTACTCGATAACGAGGAGCTTGCCCGAGAAGCAGGCGAGCAGCTCAAGCACACACTGCTGATGTTCGACGCCTTCCATGATGTGGAAAGCCGCGCCAAGAACGGCAACAGCGTCGCTAAAGAGGTTATTCAGTCCTGGGCAGACGCCGAGTGGTTCCTGTCTAAGCCGGCACTGGCTGAAAAAATCACCTTGAGCGTGTTTAAAGTCCCGGGCGAAACCAATACCGATGACCTGTCTCCCGCGCCGGATGCCTGGTCACGTCCGGATATTCCGCTCCATGCCAACGCCATGCTCAAAAACGAGCGCGACGGCATTGAGCCAGTGGTTCCAGGTACCACTGGCCCGCTCAAGCAGATCGAAGACGTTAAAGCCAAAGGCTTTCCCGTCGTTTATGTAGGCGACGTAGTCGGCACCGGCTCATCGCGTAAGTCAGCCACTAACTCGGTACTGTGGTTCTTCGGCGACGATATCCCCTACGCTCCTAACAAGCGCGCTGGCGGTTTCTGCTTTGGTAGTAAAATTGCGCCTATTTTCTTTAACACCATGGAAGATTCGGGCGCCTTGCCGATTGAGATGGACGTCACCAACCTGAATATGGGCGATGTCATCGATGTTTACCCCTACGCAGGTAAAGTGTGCAAGCACGATAGCGACGAGGTAATCACCACCTTCGAGCTTAAAACGCAGCTGATTCTGGATGAAGTACGCGCTGGCGGCCGTATTCCCCTGATCATTGGCCGTGGTTTGACTGGCAAGGCGCGTGAGTCACTGGGCCTGCCCACCTCTGACGTTTTCCGCCTACCTGACCAGCCTAAAGATACCAGCAAAGGCTTCACCTTAGCGCAGAAAATGGTCGGTAAAGCGTGCGGTTTAGAGGGCGTTCGTCCCGGCATGTACTGCGAGCCCAAGATGACTACCGTTGGCTCGCAAGACACCACCGGCCCGATGACCCGTGATGAGCTGAAAGACCTTGCCTGCCTGGGCTTCCAAGCCGACCTAGTCATGCAGTCGTTCTGCCACACCGCGGCTTATCCGAAGCCCGTAGATGTGGATACTCACCACACCCTGCCCGACTTCATCATGAACCGTGGCGGCGTTTCGCTGCGCCCCGGTGACGGTATCATCCACAGCTGGCTCAACCGCATGCTGCTGCCTGATACGGTGGGCACCGGCGGTGACTCGCACACCCGTTTCCCGCTCGGCATCTCATTCCCGGCGGGTTCAGGCCTGGTAGCGTTTGCCGCGGCCACCGGCGTTATGCCGCTGGATATGCCGGAGTCGGTACTGGTTCGCTTCAAGGGCAAGCGCCAGCCTGGTGTTACGCTACGCGATTTGGTTCACGCTATTCCGCTCTACGCCATCAAGCAAGGCTTGCTGACCGTTGATAAATCCAACAAGAAAAATGCCTTCTCCGGGCGTGTGTTGGAAATCGAAGGACTTGAAGATTTAACCGTTGAGCAAGCCTTCGAGCTTTCTGATGCGTCCGCCGAGCGCTCCGCCGCTGGCTGTACCATTACGCTGTCTGAAGAGAGCGTTGCCGAGTACTTGAAGTCCAACATCACCCTGTTGAAGTGGATGATGGGCAACGGTTATGGCGATGAACGCACCATTAGCCGTCGTATTGAAGGCATGGAAGCGTGGCTGGCCAACCCCAGCTTGATGCGTGCCGACCAGGATGCCGAGTACACCGAAGTTATCGAAATTGATCTGGCTGAAATTAAAGAGCCGGTTCTTTGTGCACCGAATGACCCGGACGATGCGCGCCTGCTGTCTGAAGTCGCTGGCCAGAAAATCGACGAAGTCTTTATCGGTTCATGCATGACCAACATCGGCCACTTCCGGGCTGCTGGCAAACTGCTTGAGAAGCAGCCTGCCGGTAGCTTAAAAACCCGGCTGTGGCTGGCACCACCGACGAAAATGGATCAGCATCAGCTGACTGAAGAGGGCTACTACGGTATTTATGGCCGTGCCGGTGCCCGTATGGAGATGCCGGGTTGTTCATTGTGTATGGGTAACCAGGCCCGCGTTGCCGCTAAGAGCACCGTGGTGTCTACGTCTACACGTAACTTCCCGAACCGTTTGGGTGACGGTGCCAATGTGTACCTCGCCTCTGCGGAACTGGCGGCCGTTGCCGCAGTAGAAGGACGCCTACCCAGCGTTGAAGAGTATCAACGCTATATGGGTGAGTTTGACGCTATGGCGGGCGAGATTTATCGTTATATGAACTTTCACGAGATTGAGGAGTATCAAAAGATAGCCTCAAACGTGATTCCGGTCGCTCAAGAAGCCTAACGCTTGTTAAGCACTTGAGATAGACCGCCCCATCGCCGATGCTCGCACCATCGCAGAAGATGTGACACGTTGCATTTTCTGAGTCGATGACCGAACGCCCCGCCACTGTTTTACAGGGCGGGGCGTTTTTTATGCTCTACCTTTCTAAACTGTCCGGTAATCCAACAGTGTTTACCCTTAGGAGCTTGTGATGACGAAGTCGATTGATATAGTGACGCCCGATCTCTGCGATGCGCATCCAGAGGTTGCGGTGCTTGACCCGTTATTTGCCAATTTTGGCGGGCTTGAAGCTTTCTATGGCCCTATTCGTACAATCAAATGCTTTGAAGATAACTCCATGGTGAAACAGGCCGTTGCCGAGCCGGGTAACGGCGCGGTGCTGGTGGTGGATGCGGGTGGTTCGCACCGCTGCGCCATGCTGGGGGATATGCTCGCCGAGCAGGCCGTCGCCAACGGCTGGGCAGGGATCGTTATGTACGGCTGCGTGCGCGATGTGGATATACTAGCCGCCCTGCCGATTGGCGTTCAGGCGCTAGGCAGCCATCCGCGCAAAAGCGAAAAACGCGGCGAAGGACAACGCGATATTGACGTCACCTTTGCTGGTGTTACTCTGCAGCCTGGACAGTGGCTGTATGCAGATAACAACGGCATTATTGTTGCCGAGCAAGAGCTGCCACTTTCCTAACAAAGACCTCCGTAGTCATTAAATTTGTCTTAAAAGAGCCTCTTGCCAGGTGTGGCGGTTACTGCCACCCTGGTGGCTCATTCTTACCGTTTAATGACGATGCAGCCTTTGACCTACCTTGGCTCTGCCTTACTACACACGCTGCGCGATCATCTTCGCCCACTGATCGCCTACCACCTGTTTTTTACCCTACTTGCCTCAGCCTTGCTGCTGCCAGCGATCACCTGGATGACACGCTGGCTGCTTGCCCAACTCAACCGTACAGTGGTCACCAACGATGAATTGATCGCACTACTGTTTAGCCCGCTGGGTTTGGTAGGCATGCTGGTAGGGCTTGGGTTCGCTTTTTTGATTATTTACTGGCAGCAGGCAGGCATGCTGCAGGTCGCCGTCAGGCCCCGTGACAATCACTATCGGCTGGCCCTTGAAGCGCTCTGGCTAAGCACCCGTCGGCTACCTGCCCTCGCGGGTCTTGTCATACTCCAGGTAGGCACCCACTTAGTACTGCTCGTGCCCTTTATGGCTGGGCTCGCGTGGCTTTACGATTTCTGGCTGAGTGGTATAGACCCCTACTATCTTCAGCGCGTGCGTCCCCCTGCACTGTGGTATTTCATGGCGTGCGCGCTGCCACTGATTATTGCCTGGGTATGGGTAGCGTCATGGCTCTACCTGCGCTGGCTATTGGCGCTCCCCCTCGTTGCGTTGGAAAGCTGTAACCCCTGGCAGGCACTTAAACGAAGCGTTAGCTTAACCCGCGGCTGGCGCCGCTCCATTGGCGCTGCGGTACTTCTGCTATTGGTCGTGATCGTTAGCCTGCCGCTACTGGTGACACTGCTCTTTGACCGCCTATTCACGCCACTTCTGTGGTGGCTGCCTGAGCATAATGCCGTGCTCATCCCAGCCATGCTGGCCTACTTACTCGGCTATGTGCTGATCACCCTGGCCATTACCTTCATCGGTATTGCCACCAATGCGCTGCTTTCCGCCTGCCTCTATATGCAGCTGGCCCACAGAGAAGCTCGACCCGCACCGCCACCTGAGGATTTTAATGCAGGCAAACTGGCCTGGGCGGTAGAGCTTAGCGTACTCATTTTTGCCGGCCTTCAAGCATGGTGGATACTCAATAGCTTTGAGATACGTGACAACGTCGCGGTGATTGCCCACCGTGGAAGCTCCATGGTGGCCCCCGAAAATACCCTTGCCGCGCTGGAGCAGTCACTACTTGATGGCGCCGACTATATCGAAATAGACGTACGTTTGAGCCGTGACCAACAGGTTATGCTTTACCACGATCGCAGCATGGCGCGGCTAACCGGCGACCCCCGTGAGTTTGGCGAGCTAACCAGAGAACAACTCAGCCAATTCGATGTAGGAAGCTGGTTTGGTGATGCTTATCAAGGTGAGAACATTCCAGGCTTGGATGAAGCGCTGCAAAGAGTGCGCGGAAAAGCCGGACTAATGATCGACATCAAGCCTCTGCCGGGGCAAGAACAGGCGCTAGCCGATGCTGTTATCGAGACTTTGAATGCAGAGAGTGACGTGCGCTATCGCTGCTGGGCGACCCAACAAAGCGCCTTCGACGGCTATACAGCGTGCGGTTTTCCCAATGCGCTAATGGATATGCGCATGGCTACCATGTCCCCATCATTACTTAAACATATCAAAGCCCAAGCACCTGAATTGCGCGTTACCTTACTGGCCCAGCTTATACTGCCCGGCACGCTAAACCGGCGTGACTTTGATGCCCTTGGGCTACGCCATAACCGCATCACGGAAGGGGAAGTTCGCTTAGCGCGACTATACGGTTACGAAATACACGCCTGGACCGTCAATGACCGAGCTCGCATGTCAACGCTGATTGATCTGGGGGTCGATGCAATTATCACCGACTACCCAGATCGTTTAAACGAACTTATTCAAGTCCGCCGCGAATTAAGCGACGGTGCGCTAATGCTAGTGAAGCTGCGCAACTGGCTTCGCCAATAGAGGTTGGCCTAATCGCCCATTACCACCCCTTCACGCCGAGGGTCAGCACCACCAAACAGAGTGCCATCTTCAAGGCGCATAATGGCCTGAAGGCCGCTGGTTAGCTCCCGCTCGCTGACCGTATGACCACGCTCACGCAGGGATTCGATGGTTGCCTCAGGAAAACGCCCCTCTTCCACATAGACATCCCCACCCAAAGTAATAGCATGGGGAAGGTTGAGCGCCTCTTGAGCGCTTAACCCCCAGTCGCGCAGTGCGACTAATGTACGGGCGGTGTAATGAATAATGGCGGCGCCACCTGGTGAGCCCAAACTGGCTACTAGCTCGCCGGTTTCTTGATCAAATACCAGGGTCGGGCTCATGCTGGAGCGGGGACGCTTGCCGGGCTCTACCCGGTTCGCTACGGGCTCGCCATCCACTTCAGGGGTAAATGAAAAATCGGTGAGCTCGTTATTGAGCAGGAAACCACCCGCTAGCCCCGTGCCACCGTCGGACATAACTCGCGAGCCAAACGCCTGCTCGATGGTGGTGGTCATAGCCACCGCGGTGCCCTCCTCATCGACAATACTGATATGGCTAGTACCGTACTCGGGCTGTTCGGGCTGGCTAGCCCAGCTCACGTCAAGCTCCCCAGGGTTACCCGGTTCAGCGCTGTCGCCCATGCTCATCTCTTCGATAAGTGCACTGCGCTGCTCCAAGTATTCCGGGGCTAGCATCAATGACCAATCGCCTCCCGGCGCCTCGACAAAGTCAGGATCGGCGATGTAACGGCCACGATCCGCAAAGGCCAGGCGTGAGGCTTCCAAGAATTGATGCAGCCACCCACTGCTTGCAGCACCACTGTCTAACGGGGCTTCAAGCAGTGGCTGCTGATCAAGCATGCCTAAAATCTGCATCACGGTCAGATGACCCGATGAGGGTGGCGGGAAACCACATACTTCCCACTGTTGCCAAGGCGTACACAGCGGTTCTCGGTTAAGCGCCTGGTAGCCACTCATATCCTCAAGCGTCAAACTGCCTGGACGCTCAGGGTGGTTCTGAACGCGCTCAACGATGTCTTGTGCCACGGCTCCTTCGTACAAGGCGACGCTGCCTTGCTCAGCGACGCGGCGAAGAACGGCTGCCAACGCTGGGTTTTTGAGCGTTTCACCAACGGCGATAGGCTCACCGTCTGAATCATAATAAAACTGGCTCGCTACTGGGTCTTGGCGCAGAAACTCATCACCAGCCAAGCTGGTATGCAACCGATTGCTAACCTCAAAGCCCTCCTCGGCCAGGGTGATTGCCGGGATAAACAGCTCTTCCCAGGCCAGCTCACCGTGCTCAGCGTGGGCTTTCTCAAGCATACGCAGCGTGCCTGGCACTCCCACTGAGAGGCCGCTAACCACTGCTTCATTAAACGCCAGCGGCTCGCCATCCTGCATAAACAGCTCACCGTTAACGCCTTGGGGCGCGGTTTCACGACCATCGTAGGCACGCACTTCATCGCCATCGAAGTACATCAAAAAAGCACCACCACCAATACCACTGGACTGAGGCTCAACCAGGTTCAACACCATCTGCACCGCAATGGCCGCATCAATGGCGTTACCACCGGCTTTAAGTACTTGGTAACCGGCATCGGTGGCGAGCGGGTTAGCTGCTGCCACCGCAAATGACTCGGCTTCCCAGCCGGGCTTCTCTTCATAGCCCGATTCGCTTTCAGGGGAAATGGAGGGTGTCTCATAGCTAAACCCCCAACTATACAATGGCGCTACCAGCAGAACAGGTAGCGCATACTTAACCGATTTTGGTGACATCTCAGCGCTCTCCATGACAAGTTAAAAAACCACTCCAAAAGAGTAGCCTATAAAAACAGCGACGCCCGGCACAATGGCCGGGCGTAAATTAGTTAAAATAAATATAACTACTCGATTTTTTGCCCTGCCAGCATAAACCAGGTTTCCAGCACCGCATCGGGGTTGAGTGATACAGAATCGATACCCTGCTCCATCAACCATTTAGCCAAGTCAGGATGGTCTGACGGCCCCTGTCCGCAGATACCAACATATTTGCCCTTCGCCTTACAGGCTTGAATGGCCATGGCCAGGAGCTTTTTAACCGCCCCATTACGCTCGTCAAACAGATGCGCCACGATGCCGGAATCACGATCCAACCCTAACGTTAGCTGGGTCAGGTCGTTTGAGCCAATGGAGAAACCATCAAAATACTCCAGAAACTCATCGGCCAGCAGTGCATTGGCGGGAAGCTCGCACATCATAATCACTTTAAGCCCTGTGGGGCCGCCACGTTCGAGGCCATTAGCCGCCAACAGCTCTACCACCTCACGTGCTTCGTCGGTGGTACGCACAAAGGGCACCATGATTTCGATATTCTCGAAGCCCATCTCTTCACGCACCCGCTTGAGCGCTTGGCACTCGAGTTCAAAGCAGGGCCTGAACGCCTCTGAAATGTAGCGCGATGCCCCCCGGAAACCGAGCATGGGGTTCTCTTCCCCCGGCTCATAGAGTTTGCCGCCAATCAGGTTTTCGTATTCGTTGGACTTAAAGTCGGACAGCCGCACGATGACGCGCTGGGGATGAAACGCTGCCGCTAGCGTGGAGATACCTTCAACCAGTTTATCGACATAGAAGCTGACCGGGTCGGTGTAACCCGCAGTACGTAAATCGATCACCTGCTGTAAATCAACCGGCAGCGTGTCGTACTCCAACAGCGCTTTAGGGTGGACGCCGATCATGCGGTTAATGATAAATTCCAAACGCGCTAAACCCACGCCTGCGTGAGGCAGACTGGCAAACCCAAAGGCGCGGTCAGGGTTGCCCACATTCATCATAATTTTAAAGGGGATTTCCGGCATCGCATCGACGCTGGAGACTTTGCAATCAAACTCCAACAACCCTTCATACACATTGCCGGTATCGCCTTCCGCACAAGAAACCGTGACATCGATACCCTCTTTTAACTGGGTAGTCGCATCACCACAGCCAACGACAGCGGGAATACCCAACTCACGGGCGATAATCGCCGCATGACAGGTACGCCCACCGCGATTGGTGACGATCGCGGAAGCACGTTTCATGATCGGCTCCCAATCCGGGTCGGTCATATCGGTGACCAGGATATCGCCATCATGGATCTTATCCATGTCATCAGGGCTGAGCACGACTTTGACGGTACCCCGGCCAATACGTTGACCAATCGCTCGGCCGGTTATTAACGTACGACCCTTTTCACGCAGCTGGAAGCGCTCGAGTTTACCGCCCTCCTGCTGAGAGACCACCGTTTCAGGACGCGCCTGGACGATGTAAAGCCGACCATCATCGCCATCCAACGCCCACTCAATATCCATGGGCCGCTGGTAGTGCTGCTCGATAGTCATCGCCTGTCGGGCCAGATCCATCACTTGCTGATCGTTGATACAGAAGCGGCCGCGGTCGGCATGGGGCACATCGACGGTCTCAACCGATTTACCGGCGCTGGCATCCTGCCCATAAACCATCTTGATCAGCTTGGAACCTAAATTACGGCGCAGCACCGCCGGGCGGCCCGCCGCCAGGGTCGGCTTGTGCACGTAGAACTCGTCGGGATTGACTGCACCCTGCACCACGGTTTCGCCCAAGCCCCAGGAGCCAGTGACAAAAACGGCGTCTTTAAAGCCGGATTCGGTGTCCAGGGTAAACATAACGCCTGCCGCACCGGTCTCTGAACGCACCATTTTCTGAACGCCCGCCGACAAGGCAACATTTTCGTGGGCGTAGCCACGGTGCACTCGGTAGGAGATCGCACGATCGTTAAACAGCGAGGCAAAAACCTCGTGCACTGCACGCTTGATATTGTCGAAGCCTTCGATATTCAGGAAGGTTTCCTGTTGGCCTGCAAAGGAAGCGTCGGGTAGATCTTCCGCGGTGGCTGAGCTGCGCACGGCTACTTTCAGTTGCGGGTGCTGTTGCTGCAGCTGGCCGTAGGCATCGCGCAGGGCCGATTCAAAGGTAGGAGGTAGCGGCGTATCGATGATCCATTGGCGTATATTGCGGCCCGCCTCAGCCAGCGCTTTAACGTCATCGACGTCCAGACGGGCCAGGGTGGCATTAATGCGCTCGTTTAATCCTTCGTGGGAGAGAAATTCACGATAAGCGTGGGCGGTGGTGGCAAAACCGCCAGGAACCGTCACGCCAGCACCGGACAGGTTAGAAATCATTTCACCCAGCGAGGCGTTTTTACCACCTACGCGTTCGACGTCCGCCATGCCCAGCTGATCGAACCACAGAATGTACTCTTCCACGTAACCCCCTCGCTCATAGATATCTGCATGACCTTGACGATCATGGATAATTGATTGAGACACCCTAGCACCACGCCAATATATTCGCCATTGGTCTAATAGCGAAGAGAGTGGAGGATTTTTACAACAGCAGGGCTTTTTGGGCTATTTATGTAGTCAGATACATTTGAGCCCGCCAAAACGCCCAATGATGACACGTTGTGCTGACAAACAGCTCGGCTCACAATAGCCGTATCACTCACCCGTGGACTTAGTTATGAAACGTACGGCTTTTTTTATTTCAGATGGTACCGGCATCACGGCGGAAAGTTTAGGACGTAGCTTGCTGGCCCAGTTCAGCGATGTTGAGATCGATATGCAGACCAAGCCCTATATCGATACGTTGGAAAAAGCGCAGGCGTTAGCAGCGATTATTGAGTCGACAGCCAACCGGGATGGTCATCGCCCCATTATCATTGACACCATTGTGGATCAACAAATACGCGACGTTATTCGTAAGGCGTCCGGCTTTAAGGTCGATATTTTTTCCACCTTTCTGGAGCCCTTAGAGCAAGAACTAGAGACCCACTCCTCCTACAGCGTTGGGCGCACTCACTCGATAGGCAGCGATGATGTCTACATGGATCGTATCCACTCCGTCCACTTCGCGCTAGATAATGATGACGGTGCACGCACCCACCAATACGATAAAGCGGATATCATCCTGGTTGGCGTCTCGCGCTGCGGCAAAACACCTACCTCGCTTTATCTGGCGCTGCAGTTTGGCATTCGGGCGGCTAACTACCCGCTGACGGAAGACGATTTAGACGAAGATGGCATGCTGAAGCTACCCAAGGCGCTCGTGCCCCATCGGCAAAAGCTGTTTGGGTTAACCATCGATGCGCGACGCTTGTCGGCAATTCGCAACGAGAGACGCCCCAATAGCCGCTATAGCTCGATGGATCAGTGCCTACAAGAAGTGGAACAGGCCGAGTCGCTCTACCGCACCATGCACATTCCCTTCATCGATGCGACACGCTTCTCGGTGGAGGAGATTTCAACGCGGATGATTGCTGAAACCGGCTTAGCGAGGCGTTTCTCGCCCCGCTAATGTAAAAACTACTACAAAAACTACGCAAGCCCCCAGTGGATTACATGCCTTTGGGGGCAAAAATTCCCGGCGCGTTGCGCCAGTAGCCTTTGTAATCCATACCAAAGCCAAACACATAACGGTCGGCAACTTCCAGGCTGCAGTAGTCGGCTTTCAACCCAGGCACTGCTTTGCGGTTGTGCTGTTTATCGACCAACACCGCTGTGGTAACGCTGGCGGCCTGGGCCTCTTCGCAGTAAGCCAAAATGGCCGCCAGGGTCGCCCCCTCATCCAGGATATCGTCAACAATCACTACGTGACGGCCCGCCATGGGCACTTCAGGGGAAACGCGCCAAAAAAGCTCGCCGCCGCGCAGCTCGTTGCGGTAGCGAGTGGCATGCAAATAATCTACTTCCAACGGAAAGCCCAAGCGGGTAAGCAGATGACCGGTGGTAATCAAGCCACCATTCATTACGCAGTAAAAAACCGGCAGTTTATCGCCTAAATCCCGAGTAATCTCTTCCGCCATACGATCCAGCGCCCGCTCTACCTCTTGCTGAGAAATTAGGCAGTCGGCGTTATCCATCAGCTCACGCATCGAGTCCAGCGACTCTAATGCTTCTTTATCCAACTTTGACATCTACCAACTCCACGGCGGGTTAAAACTTCATTTATTTAAGTAAGAGATTTATTCAGCGCTGGGCTTACTCTGCTTCCGCACTGGGCTTACTCGGCTTCTGCGCTGAACTGGGGCTTATCCGCTAGCGCTTCCAGCTTAGCGTGAGTACGACGCCAACGGCCCAATGCACTCAGCGCATCTAGGTCTGGGCGCGCACGGCTATAGCGCAACTTAGCGGGGCGCTTAGAATTGATTCCGTGGCATGCCTCCATCACTTCAAGCGCGGAGGCTCGGTCATTACATACCAGCAGCATATCGCAGCCTGCTGCCAGCGCTGCCTGGGCACGCGCTTTGGGGTCTCCCGCCTCGTGGGCGCCGGCCATACTCAGGTCATCTGAAAAAATGCAGCCTTTGAAGCCTAGCGATTCCCGCAGCATGCCCAACCAGTTGGGTGAAAAGCCTGCTGGGCGCGTATCAAAAGCACTATAAATAACGTGTGCAGGCATAATCCCATCTAACTGTGAAGCTAACTGGGTAAAGGGCACAAGATCGTGCTGTTTCATCACTTCTAGCGGGCGATCGTCTATCGGCAATGCAACGTGTGAGTCCGCCGCGACACCACCGTGGCCGGGAAAGTGCTTACCCACAGCGGCCATACCGGCATCGTGAAGCCCCTGAATAAATGCATTGCCCAGCTGGGCTACGTGCTGTGGGTCACTGCTGAAACTACGATCACCAATAACGCTGGATAGACCGCTCTCCACATCAAGTACCGGGGCGAAGCTCAGATCCAGACCGCAGGCAGCCATCTCCATCCCTAACAACCAGCCGGCATCTTTAGCTAACGCCAGCCCCTCTCCCTGGGCAGCGCGGTAACACTCGCCGATACGCGCCATGGCAGGCAGGCGTGTTAACCCCTCTTTTATGCGCTGAACGCGACCGCCTTCTTGATCCACGGCAAGCAGTAAATCAGCACGCACACGGCGAATATCGCTGCAGAGCTTGCGAACCTGATAGCCATGTTCAACGTTGCGGGCAAACAAAATTACGCCCCCTACCGTCGGTTCTAGCAGCAAGCGTTTTTCTGCAGCCGTCAATTTTGGGCCTTCAAGGTCAAGCATGACCGGGCCTAACGGTTGAGTCATCGTGATAGGTCCATGAAAAGGGGCGATGATTCTAGACGATCGTCTAGCGGTGTCAAAATCTGATCAGTCAAAGGACTGGCGTCCACCGTGCAACCAAACAGGGGTGCCCGGCAACGCTAACGAAAAGATATAGAGCAAATCACTATTGCGTAAACGAATACAGCCGTGGGACGCAGCAACGCCCATGGGCTCGTCAGGCGGCGTCCCGTGCAGGTAAATATAGCGCCGTTGCGAGTCCACCTGACCACCGCGGTTCACGCCCTTTTCCAAGCCACACAGCCACAGTATGCGGGTCAGAATCCAGTCACGCTCTGGATGCTCTTCGGCGAGTTCGGGCGAAAATGTCTCGCCCGTCCAGCGGCGACCTCGAAACACCGCATTTTCGGGCATATCACCGCCAATGGCCGCGCGCACATAGTGCCACCCGCGAGGGGTTTTACCACTGCCGTTGCGCTCCCCGCTTCCGGCAGCACCGGATGAAATAGAACACTCATGGAGCACTTTTGGCCCTCGCCAACAGCGCAGCAACTGTTCGGTAGTATCGATCTCCAGCCAGATATGTTCCGTTGGAGGTAGCTCAGCTAGCGTAGGAGTTCGCATGTTTTCCTTCTTCTGGCTTGGCACCGTCAAGGGCTATGGGTAACGGCGCATTCATAGCAGCCACCACTACCGGGAGCAATCGCCTGACCAAATCACGCACAGAGACCTGCTCGTGGTAATCCTTCTCCGCGATATCGCGTAGCGCATCGAGGCCAGACAGGGTAAAGATTACCGTGCCGAGCACAAAGTGTAGCCGCCAAAAACGCTCGGCGTCAGGCAGATCCGGCGTTGCTTTGCGCACAAGCTCGGTGAAGCGTGTAAACACATCGCCATACTCTTCCTGGATATAACGTCTTAGATGTCCCTGTGCTTGACTGTAGGCAAGACCCAGCAGGCGCATAAACACTTTCAAACTATTGCGCTCGGCGGGCACCGCGAGAACGGTAGTTGCCATGGTCTCGAGCAGTGTTTCCAGCGGGATAACGCGCCCGGCGTGTTGGCCCTCGAGCTCATCTAGCGCAGTATGAAAGCGCTGACTAAACGGATCCAGGTAGCGGGCAAAAACGGCCTGAATCAAGGCTTTTTTGGAACCAAAATGGTAATTAACAGCGGCTAAGTTAACCCGCGCTTTGCTAGTGATGTTGCGCAGCGAAGTTTCAGCAAAACCCCGCTCTGCAAACAGCACCTCGGCGGTGTCGAGTATACGGGTCACCGTATCAGATTGAGCCATGTCGCTCTCCAGGGAAACAGGTGTTTAAAACATAGCAAAATACTATGCCATAACGTAGGCGGGCTCAACGCTTGATTTATTGACAAAATGTGACGTATTAAATAAGCAGAAACTTAGTTTCAAACGATTAGAAAAATTGCATAGACATCGGCAATAGGCACTGACAAGCCATATACTGGACAGAGGAACATACTGTATACTTAAACACTTATTGATTAAGTCGACATTTAACTTGTTACTGTCTATTCACTATTTATGGAGTCTGGTATGTCGCGTCCGCTAACCGCTCGCCAACAGCACGTGTTTGATTTTATCGTTAAGACCATGGGCGAATTTGGCTACCCTCCTACCCGCGCCGAGATTGCCAAAGCACTTGGCTTCCGCTCACCCAATGCGGCTGAAGAGCACCTGCGCGCGCTGGAACGCAAAGGTGTTATTCGCATTATCCGCAACACCTCTCGCGGCATCCGCCTGCCCAACCAGGAACCTCAAGAAGTCCTGGATAGCGCAGTCACCGCCTTACCCACAACCAACGTGGAAGCCCCACCCACTGGCCTGCCTGTGATCGGGGAAGTAGCTGCCGGCAGCCCCATTTTGGCCGCCGAACATATTGATCGCTACTGCCCGCTACCGGCCGAGTACTTCACTCCCAAAGCTGACTATCTGCTGCGCGTACGCGGCCTTTCCATGAAGGATATTGGCATTTTGGAAGGTGATTTACTGGCGGTTCATCGCACCGACCGGGTTCGCGATGGCCAGATCGTGGTTGCCCGCCTGGACGATGAAGTAACGGTTAAACGCTTCAAACGCCAGGGGCACCAAGTGACGCTGTTTGCAGAGAACCCTGATTTTGCGCCCATTGAAATCGACCTGCGCTCTCAAGCGCTCGATATTGAAGGCGTTGGAGTCGGCGTAATTCGTGGTGGCAACGGCCAGGCACTCGGCTAATAAATCCGCTACTGCAGGTCGATATAGCGGTGGTCATTGAAGGTGGCCACCCAGTTTGGGTGATAGACCAGCAGGATGCTCAGCAGCATGCCAGTAATAAATGCCTCTGAAGGCATTAGCAGTGGTAAAAAACGCGCATACTCCTGGGCGAGATAGATCGCCTCAGGGTCTGTACCCGCGACGATAATCAGCACTACCGCCGCCAAGCCTCCTCCCAGCGTTGCCAGCGCCGCGCCAAAAAAGCCGCAGGCAAACAGAAAGACCATCAAGTTATCCGGCAGGCGGCGATCTACCAGCCGCCATACCGTGCCAATAACGGCCGCCGGGACGATCCCAGTAACCAGTACATTTGCCCCCAGCAACATCCACTCATTACGGCCAATCACCACCATGGCAATGTTGATCAGCACGTTGCTAATCAGCGCTAATGGCGCTTTAAAAACGAGTGTCATCAATACTGTAAAAACAAGGTGTAGCGTTAGCCAATCAACAGCCTGGGCACGAAGCTGCCACATCAGCATCACCGCCAGCGTAGCACCCAGCCAGCGGTGCTGAAGCGCTGAATCCGCTATCAACACCTGCCAGGGCCGCCCCCAAAGCGCCCATGCGATCACTGCTAACGAGAGTAGCCAGGTGAGCAGCAGCGCCCAGGGCGCTAATACACCTTGCGCAAATGACATGGCGGCCTCTCAGGTTGATGGGCGGGCATTATAGAGTACTTAGCTAAATACCACTGTCTTGTTGCCATGCACCAACACACGATCCTCTAAGTGCCAACGCAAACCTCGAGCGAGCACGGCTTTCTCCACATCACGACCAAAGCGGACTAGATCAGTAGGCGTATGACAGTGGCTAACGCGATGGATATCCTGTTCGATGATGGGGCCTGCGTCGAGTTCCTCGGTCACATAGTGGCAGGTAGCGCCAATCAGCTTAACCCCCCGCTGGTAGGCCTGGTGGTAGGGCTTAGCCCCGGCAAAAGAGGGCAAAAAGCTGTGGTGAATATTGATCACTCGCCCCGCATAGCGCGCGCACAGCTCAGGGGGCAGTATTTGCATATAGCGCGCCAGCACCACGCAGTCGGCGCGGGCACTGTCGATTTCGGCCTGAACCTTGGCAAACGATGCTTGCTTATTGTCGGGGTCGACCGGTACATGGTGATAAGGAATACCGTACCACTCCGTCAGCGAACGCATATCATCATGGTTGGAGATAACCCCGACAATGTCGCAATCCAGTTCCCCCGCCTGCCAGCGGTAAAGTAGATCTACCAAGCAATGTGACTCCCGCGACACCATCAGCACTACGCGCCTACGCTGCTGGGTATCCACCAGCGACCACTGCATATTGAATTCGCTGGCTATCGGTTCAAATGCCGCGCTCAGCGCTTCCGCCGACATACCTACCGAATCCGCCAGAATTTCGTAGCGCATAAAAAAGCAGCCGGTTTCTAAATCGGAGTGCTGGCTAGCTTCGGTAATGGAGCCACCCTGCTGGGCAATAAAGCTCGATACCCGTGCAACAATACCCACCCGGTCAGGACAGGAAACTACTAAACGATAATAATGAGACATGTGAGCTACTCTTGACCTATTGCTAAGTTAATTATGACAAACCAGCGGCTTAGGTCGCATAGTGTATCGGAAGGCCATGGATGATTGTTAGCTGCCCCTGCCTTCCCGTATAGTTAAGTCACTACTTTTTAGGTTTTTCATAACAGATGCATTCACCACGCGTTCAAATTCGTCCCCGTCGTCGTCCACCGCTGCGCATGTTGCCGCTGGGGGGATGCGGTGAGATTGGAATGAATCTAACGCTATACGGCTATGACGATCACTGGATAGCCGTGGACTGCGGCATGATGATCCGCCAGGATCTTCCCAACTCGCCACTGCAGGTACCCAATCTTGATACGCCGAAAGCACTGGGGATCGTGCCCAAAGCGCTATTTATCACCCATGGTCACGAAGACCACATTGGTGCCGCAGCCTGGCTATGGCCGATGTGGAACTGCCCCATTTACGCCACCCCGCTGGCGGCAGGCCTGTTGCGGCTAAAATTTGCCGAGCATCAGCTTAGCAGTGCGGCTATCCATGTCATTGAACCTGGCGAGGCCCTAGAGAGCGGGCCATTCACGCTGCGCTATTTACTTTTAACCCACTCGATTCCCGAAAGCTGTGCGCTAATAATGATAGCCGGTGGCTATCGCGTTTTACATACCGGCGACTGGAAACTCGACCCTGAACCGATTATCGGCACGCCGATCAGTGCAGCCCTCTTCAAGGCGCTTGCCCCGGTTGACTTGGTTGTGGGCGACTCCACTAACGCCCCCATGCCCGGGCACTCCGGTAGCGAGGGGGACGTCGCCCGCGCCCTGACAAAAACCCTCGGCAACTGCCAGGGCCGGGTGGTGGTCTCCTGCTTTGCCAGTAACCTTGCCCGGGTGTTAGCGATAGGGCGCGCCGCTCAGAAGTGTGGCCGACGCATTAGCTTGATGGGCCGTTCAATGGAGCGCATGGTCAGCGTTGCCCGGGGGCTCGGCTATATGGATGATTTACCGCCGCTGGTGCCCAATCATGACCTAGGCTACCTCCCCCCGGATGAAGTGGTGATTATCGCCACCGGCAGCCAGGGCGAGCCCCGTGCTGCGCTACAGCGTCTCGCCCAGGGTCGCCACCCTTTTGTGGATCTTCAGCCGGGCGATAACGTTATTTTTTCGGCTAAAGCCATTCCTGGCAATGAACGCCCCATTGAGCAGCTTAAAAAGCGTTTGGCGCATTTAGGTGTCAACCTCTACGACGAGTTCAACCACCCTGAGCTGCACGCTACCGGGCACCCCGCCCAGGATGAACTGATCAAGCTGTATCAGTGGGTCAGGCCAAAACATCTCATACCGGTGCATGGCGAAGCACGCCATCAGCAGGCTCATCAGACTATTGCCAAACAGCTAGGCATTAGCGCTCCATTGGCGCCGGTGAACGGCGATCTAATTTGCTTTGACAGTCACGGGCTGCGCTGTGAGTCGCGCTATCCGCAGCCGCCCTGCATCGTCAGTCAAAACAGCGTGGTGCCCCATCCTGGTCTTGAGGTTCACGACGCCAACAAGGCCCGTCGCGGTAGCTTATACTTAGCGCTGCCAGTGACGGCTACTGACACTGGATGGGCGCGTATTGGCCGTTTGATGCTGGATGCCTCGGGGGCCAGCCCGCTAGATGAAGATAGCTTTAATGATTGGCTGGATGATCAGCTTGAGGAGATTGCAGCAGAGACGCTTGCCGACTTGCGCCAAGCATTACAGCCTCGCATGGTGCAGTGGCTGGCGGAGCATATGCAGCACCTGCCCGACGTGCATCTACAGATTATGGCCGCCGAAATGCCAGAACCTGCTGCGTATGAAAGTGCCGCTAACCGTTAGAGCGGCATCATTCAACGACGGCTATAAAACCCAGATTGCTTCACTGCGTTCGCAATAACAGTTTCGTGTCACTGCGAGGAGCCTTCTTATTATGTCATTGCGAGGAGCGCAGCGACGCGGCAATCTCAACCAGCGGTGGCGCCTACCCCCGAGATTGCTTCACTGCGTTCGCAATGACAGTTTCGTGTCAGTGCAACAAGCACAGTGACGCGGCACTTCACTCCCACCGCGCTGCGTCCTGTTGATCAGAGTGACGCTCTTTGACCCAATACTCGCCCTGGGCAGAGTGCTCTTTCTTCCAGAAAGGCGCCTGGGTTTTCAGGTAATCCATAATAAAATCGCAGGCTTCGAACGCCTCACGCCGGTGTGCGCTGGCTACGAGTACGCGCACAATCGGATCGCCTGGCCCCAGGTAACCGACACGATGAATAATCCGCACCGCTTGGAGCGACCAGCGCTGCCAAGCCTGTTCACCAATCTCCGTCAGCGTACGCTCGGTCATTCCCGAATAGTGTTCCAGCGTTAACCCTGTGACGTCCGGCGTTTCATTAAAATCACGCACTAAGCCGGTAAAACTCACCACCGCGCCAATATCACTACGCCCAGCCAAGGCATCGTCATAGCCGTAGTCCATTGGAAACGGGGCTGCTTGAATCGTTACTTTAATATCCAGCTTATTATCCACCCTCACCCCCCTGTTACTGGCGGGAAAAACGCCACTTCGTCATCATCGGTCACTAACGCCTCGTCATTGGCCATGACCTGATTAATCGCACACAGCGTACGCTGGTCGGTGAGTTGTTTAAAGCGACTATCCTGCTCGGCCAGCGCGGCTTTTAATCCACTAATGTCGCGGCTAGCCAGTTGATCGAGACTCACGACGGTCTCACTTTCGCCTACCCGCTCGCGCAGTTCGGCTAAAAACTTAACCCGCACGCAGGGTGAAGGGCAGCGCTCGCCCAAGCTGACTTCTCCGGCTACGCCGTCACCGGTAACAATCGGCGCCTGGGTGCTCATACGCTGGTAGTCGCCACGCTGACCACCTTGCTTGCTGTCGAGTTGTATAGCCTCGATACGCATACCTTTATCGACCGCTTTGCACATATCGTAAAGCGTCAAACAGGCTACCGAAACAGCGGTAAGGGCTTCCATTTCGACCCCAGTGCGTCCATTCAAGCGACACAGCGAGGTCACATGAACGCAGGATTCGGCCACATCAATATCGAACTCAACAGAAACCTTGGAGAGCGCCAGTGAGTGACAGAGAGGAATCAGCTCATGAGTACGTTTGGCCGCCTGAATACCAGCGATACGCGCGGTGGCCAGCACATCACCCTTGGGCAGTTCACCATCGCTAAGCAATTTCAGCGTTTCAGGCTGCATTATAATGCGCCCGGAGGCGACTGCTTCGCGGCGGGTTTCCAGCTTATCGCCGACGTCCACCATATTGGCTTCGCCACGGGTGTTAAGGTGGGTCAGATGCATGTTGTCACCATTGCTGTTTTGAAGACATACGTTTTGAAGACGTATTTTTTGAAGACATCGTATCGTTTTTAGCGCTTAACCAGGTCACTACCCATTGTGCAACCGCTTCGCTATCGTCTAGATCTAACTGAGCCACCGAAGCCGCCAGGTCGATAGGCGGTGGCGCACTGAGCGCGACTGCCTCAACCCATCGGCCGGTTAAAATAGCCGCATCGCCAATCCCATCGCGGTATAGCACCAGCTTGGGAATCGGCCAAGCCTTGAAGCCTTCGACAATCACCAGGTCAGGTTTGTGCGGCGCCATCATGGCAATTAGCTGGGCTAAATCAGGCTCTCCCTGGTCAGGGGTTTCCTGCATCAGCGCAAAGCGCTGACGGGAAGCCACCAGTATCGGTGCGGCACCTGCGCTACGCAGCTTATAGCTATCCTTGCCGGGCTGGTCGACATCAAACGAGTGGTGCGCATGCTTGATGACAGCGACGCTCAAGCCATACTCCCCTAATCGTGGCAACAGCTTCTCTAGCAGCGTCGTTTTTCCGGTACCGCTCCAGGCAGCAATCCCCAGTATGGGAAAAGGTGCGGTTAGTTCGTTTTCCATGCTGCCGAAACTCCTGATGATCACTCACGCTACCATTCTAACGATTCACACAGCGTTATAGAGGATGACTCTACTCGCCCTCTTGCTCACGGGGTAATAGCCAGTTCAACGCAATACCCATCAAAGCGGCCAGGCTAACGCCCTGCAGCGTAAACTGGCCTCCACCAAACTGCATGCCGCCAATCCCGAACACCAGTATCAGCGAAACCACGACCAAGTTGCGCGGCGCCGTCAGCGACTGTCCTGCACGTACCAGTGTGTTCATACCGACCACCGCAATGGAGCCAAACAACAGCGTCATTATACCGCCCATTACCGGGCCAGGAATGGTCTGCAGCAACGCGCCAAGCTTGGACACAAACGCCAGCACAATGGCAATAATCGCGGCAACAATCATGTACTTGGGATTAAATGCCCGAGTAAGCGTTACCGCCCCGGTGACTTCCGAGTAAGTAGTATTCGGCGGCCCGCCGAACAGCGCTGCTACGCTGGTCGCCAGCCCATCGCCTAACAGAGTTCGATGCAGGCCAGGCTTTTCCAGGTAGTTTTTGCGGGTCACCGAACCAATGGCCACCATATCACCAATGTGTTCTACCGCTGGGGCAATCGCGACCGGAATCATAAACAGAATGGCAGCCCAGTGAAAACTGGGTGCGGTAAAGCTGGGTATCGATAACCACGCCGCCTCATGCACTGGCGTAAAGTCGACTACCCCCATCAGCAACGCTAAAAAATAGCCGGTGATAATGCCCCCCATAATCGGCACTAGGCGAAGTAGCCCGCGACCAAAAACGGCCAACACAAGCGTGACTAGCAAGCTGGTCATTGATAAGAAAATCGCCGCGCCATAGCCGATATTGTCGCTGGTTTCACCGGTCGCCATACTTACGGCCACCGGCGCCAGCGCCAGGCCAATCACCATAATCACCGGCCCCACCACCACAGCGGGCAGCAAGCGATGCAGCCAAGCGGAGCCTTTTAAGCGCACAACCTGAGAGATCGCCACATAGACCAGCCCCGCTGCCATTAGTCCGCCCATGGTTGCCGAAACGCCAAAGCTCGCCACAGAGCCTTGAATAGGCGCTATAAAGGCAAACGATGAGGCTAAAAACACCGGCACGCTCTGCTTGGTGACCCCATGAAATACCAAGGTTCCCACCCCAGCCGTGAACAGCGCAACGCTTGGGTCGAGTCCTGTCAAAAGCGGTACTAACACCAAGGCGCCAAACGCCACAAATAGCATTTGTGCGCCGGTTAAAATGACTTTTGGCCACGACTCAGCCTGACTGGCAGCTTCACGCATAAGTGAATTCCTAGTGATTATTGATTTGATAGCAGGTATACAAAAAAATGCCCCTGACGCTGGGCGTAAGGGGCAATGTCAATAACGATGCTTAGCGCGTTCCGAAAATCTTGTCGCCAGCGTCACCTAGTCCGGGGACGATGTAGCCATTTTCATCGAGGCGGTCATCGATTGAGGCGGTGTAAATTTCGATATCGGGGTAAGCGTCCTGCACCCGCTTGATACCTTCAGGGGCGGCAACGAGAACGATCACCTTCATATGCTCACAGCCACGCTCACGCAGCATATCCAGTGTTGCTACCATCGAACCGCCGGTAGCCAGCATGGGGTCTATCACGATCGCCATGCGCTCTTCGATATCGTTGGCAAACTTGGCAAAGTAAGGCACCGGCTGTAGCGTCTCTTCATCGCGATAAAGACCTACAACGCTTACCCGCGCACTCGGGATTAGATCCGTTACGCCTTCCAGCATGCCGAGCCCGGCACGCAGAATCGGTACGACGGTGACTTTTTTACCTTTTAATCGGCGCGTTGCAATCGGCTCACCGTTCCATCCCTGGATTTCATGATCTTCCAGCTCAAGACCTTTAGTTGCTTCATAGGTCAGCAGCTTGGCGACTTCACCTGCCAGTTCACGAAAGCTCTTAGTGCTCAGGTCAACTTCGCGCATCAGACCCAGCTTATGTTGTACAAGCGGATGGTTAATGGCGTAAACACTCATGGGACTTCCTCACTGCAGGGGATTCAGAATGGCAACCAAGGTTGCATCAGCTAGGCACAAAATTGCGCGTATTCTACCCGCAACCACTTACGAGGTTAAGGGGTTTCAGGCAATTGCCATTCGATAGGTGCTCGCCCTTGCGCCTGAAGAAATTGATTGGCTTGGGAAAAATGCCGGGTACCAAAAAAGCCCCGATGCGCAGAGAGCGGTGATGGGTGCGGGGCTTCCAGTATTAAATGGCGCCTTTGGTCGATTAACGCCTTCTTCTGGCGCGCATGACTGCCCCACAGCAGAAACACACACGGCGGCGCGTGCTGGCTGACGGTTTCAATCGCGCGGTCAGTGAAGGGCTCCCATCCCTTACCGCGATGAGATGCCGCATTGCCCTGCTCCACAGTCAGCGAAGTGTTTAACAACAACACGCCCTGCTTGGCCCATGCTTCCAGATGGCCGTGGCGCACGGGGGTAAAACCAACATCAGTGGCCAACTCCTTGTAGATATTGACCAGCGACGGTGGCACGGGTACGCCGGGCTGCACGGAAAAGCATAAACCGTGAGCCTGATTGGGCCCGTGATAGGGATCCTGGCCTAAAATAACCACCTTCACTTCGTTCAACGGGGTCAGTTCAAAGGCACGAAACCACTGCGTTGAGTGGGGATATATGATCTTCTTCGCAGCTTTTTGCTGCGCCAAAAAATCTTTTAGCGCCAGCATATAGTCAGCCTGAAACTCATTACCCAGCCACTGACTCCAATCGTCGGGAAGTGGATTGGCCATTATTACCTCTTCATTTGATCAACAAGCGGCTCAACGTATGCAACACCCATATCCCAGGGGAACTGAATCCAGCACTGCTGGGCAACTTCGGTCAGGTATTGATCCACCAAGGGACGACCATCCGGCTTGGCATAGATAGTCACAAAGTGAGCTTTAGGCAGCATTTTACGTACTGCCCGCGCTGTTTTGCCAGTATCCACCAAGTCATCGACCAGCAACCAACCTTCACCGTCATGATCGACGCCCTTCATGATATCCAGACCGCCCTGATCCATATGGTCGTAGCTTTTAATACACACGGTATCGATCAGCCGGATATTAAGCTCCCGAGCAATCAGCGCGGCGGGAATTAAACCGCCGCGGGTAATCGCTACGATGCCTTTAAAATCACGCTCGATCATTTGATGGCATAGGGTGCGCACATCACGGTGCAACTGATCCCAGGAGACAGTGAAGTGTTGGTGGTAGCGATCGCTGCTCATGGGGCATTACTCGTCTTCGTTGAAAGAACAAACTGCGAATACACTGAAACCAGCATCGCGAATTTTCTGCGATCCGCCCAGCTCAGGCAGATCAATAATGGTGGCGGTCTCAACCACCTGACCACCGCTGCGCTGAATGAGGTTGGCCGCGGCCAGCATGGTGCCGCCGGTGGCGATGAGGTCATCCATCAGCAGGATACGGTCATCTTTCTGGAACGCATCGGAGTGCAGCTCCACTTCTGAATGTCCGTACTCCAGCTTATAAGTCTCGCTGATGGTCTTGAAAGGCAGCTTGCCCTTCTTACGCACCGGTACAAAGCTGCAACCCAACTCATAAGCGAGCGGCGCACCAATAATAAAGCCACGCGCATCAATGGCCGCGATGGCATCCAGGTTCATTTCCTGATAGCGGTGAACGAAGCTATCGATCAGCTTGCGAAAGGCCGCGCTATTTTGCAGCAACGGGGTGATGTCGCGAAAGTTCACGCCCTGTTCAGGCCAATCGGGAACCGTGCGAATGACGGACTTAATGTAGTCGCCGTAGATGCTCATCGCGTCTCTCATTGAGTAATAAAAAGTGGTAATGATCAATCAAACCAAGAAAAGGTATCTTGTCGCAAACAGCAACGCCAAAATAATCACCGCCGGATTCAGGTCGGCAAAACGGCCCGACAACGCCTTGATCGCTACATAGCTAATAAAGCCAAGCGCAATACCTTCGGCAATCGAGAACGTCAGCGGCATCGCCAGGGCGGCAATCAGTACCGGCGCGGCGTCGGTGGGGTCTTCCCAGTTCGCGTGAGCCAAACTTCCTGCCATCAATACCGCCACATACAGCAGCGCACCTGCGGTAGCGTAGGCCGGAATAGAACCCGCCAGCGGAGCGAAGAACAGGCTGATCAGGAACAGAACACCAACCACTACCGCCGTTAACCCAGTACGGCCACCCGAAGCGATACCCGCCGTCGATTCAATGTAGCTTGTGGTGGTGGAAGTACCCAAGGCGGCACCCGCCATTGACGCGGTGCTGTCGGCCATCATGGCGCGACCAATGCGCGGTAACTTGCCATCCTTGTCCAACAGCTTGCCGCGGTGAGCAACGCCTACCAGGGTGCCGGAGGTATCAAATAGATCCACAAACAGGAAGGCAAAGATTACGCTAAGCATCGCCACATCCAGCGCGCCCATCAAATCCATCGCCATAAAGGTAGGTGCAATAGAGGGTGGCATCGACATCAGGCCCCCATACTCATTATGACCGAGCACCATTGCAACAATAGTAATCCCCAAAATCCCGATCATGACGGCACCAGTCACTCGCAAGTAAGAGAGCGCGGTAATCACAAAGAAGCCCAGCAGCGCATAAATAGCCGCGGGTTGGGAAAGATCACCTAAGGAAACAAAGGTCGCGGGGTTGGCAACCACGATACCGGCGTTCTTAAGCGCTATCATTGCCAAGAAAAGGCCAATACCAGCGGCGATCCCCAACCGTAACGTCATAGGAATGGAGTTAATGATCCACTCGCGAATTTTAAAAATACTCAACAAGAAGAACGTTAGACCTGAGAAGAACACCGCCCCCAGCGCAGCTTCCCAGGTATAGCCCATCCCCAGCACCACGCCGTAGGTGAAAAAGGCATTCAAACCCATGCCTGGCGCCTGAGCTATCGGGTAGTTAGCCCACATCCCCATGACGAAACAGCCAATCGCTGCCGCTAGGCAAGTGGCGACGAACACTGCGCCGTAGTCCATCCCCGCTTCAGACAAAATGCTCGGGTTGACAAAGATGATATAGGCCATCGTCAGGAAGGTGGTGATCCCGGCGATAACTTCTGTCTTCACGTTGGTTTTGTGCTCGGAGAGCTTGAAATAGTTATCCAGAAGTTTCATGAATCTTTTTATCCTTAGCGCTAACGCCGCATGAGTATGCGTTCTGGTGCTGAGAAAAGCCGCACATACTACCGAAACGCTCGCTGTGATGCGAGCGCCTCAGCGTAGCGACCAATGTTGGCGGAAATCGCCCGCCGCCTAATGTCTAGCAATCTTTAGGCCATGAACTAACCGATCGGTCAACCCATTAACCAAAAAAGCTGATTATTGCCATTGCCGCGTCACTTACTAAACGCCGCTTTTTTGAGAAAGCACTCGCTCAACGGTTTCAACGATCACCTGGGTTTGCGGGTCAATTTCAATATTGACCTGATCCCCGGGGGCTCGATCCTGAAGCGTGGTACGCGAAAGTGTCTCAGGAATTAAATTGACGCTGAACTCCACATCCCCACTTTCAGTGGGGCGTACATCCCCAATGGTCAAACTAATACCGTCCACCCCGATATAGCCCTTTTCAAACACGAATCGGCCCAGTCGTTCCGGCAGCGAAAACCATAGCCGACGGTTGTTGGGCGCCTCTTCGATGGCCACCACTTCTGCCATGGAAATGATGTGGCCTGACATGGAGTGTCCGCCTATCTCATCACCAAAGCGCGCCGCGCGCTCTATATTGACGCATTGCCCAGGGGTGATTGCACCAAGATTAGTCAATCGCAGCGTTTCACGCATCAAATCAAAACTAACGCTATCCCCCTCTATGGCCGTTACCGTCAAGCAAACGCCGTTATGAGCAACAGACGCTCCGACCTCAAGCCCTTCGCGCATCGCGGGGGGCATTTCCAACACATGCACGCGAAAATCATCCAGCTCGCGTACCGCCACAACCCTGGCTACCCCTTGCACAATGCCAGTAAACATAAGGCGCTTTCTCCTCATCTAATAAAAAAGCCGTGTAATTCAAATAAGTCGTAAAGAGCACGTAGCAAAAGCGCTCAATGAATGGCGCAAGCTTCCTACTGCTCCCTCACCGCCGTGCATTCTGCCTTGAGGGTTTCTTGATCTTGCCATTCTACGCCATTGACTTTTCTATGGCTGCTTTCAACTCAAGGTAACTTCATCCAGCTGCACATCTTTAAAAACGCACGCACAGAACTAAAAACTTAAATATTTATAAAAATCAGAAAATAATGCTGACTCGGCGACTTACAACATAAAATCAGATGGATAAAATTGACAAGGCAGCGACCTATCTCTAAAATTTTGCCGCAAATCTAATGACGCCGATTTGTACCCAGATTGCGGGCGTCCACCTAGTCTATGGCTTAGTATTTAGCCTACTGATTGAGTGAAGTGCAGCTAAACGGGCGTGTCCAGCGTTGATGGCCACCCATTGGGGTGGCCTTTTTTATTTTCTATTCGATACTGGCCCTCCCCCAGCTCGCATCCCGCACTCCGTCTTCGGCCTACCGTTAAGGCAGACGCTATGATTGAACTTAGCAACGTCAGTAAAACCTATTTCAGTAACAACAAGGGCAGCGGCGCAAATGCCGTCCATGCACTCAAAAATGCCACTCTCAGTGTGCCCAAAGGCACTATTCACGGCGTCATCGGCCTCTCCGGCGCAGGTAAATCAACGCTAATTCGCTGCGTTAATCTCTTAGAGCGCCCCACGAGCGGCAGCGTCACGGTCGATGGTCAGGAAATGACCCAGCTGAGTAACGCCGCGCTTAATCGTGCGCGTCACCGTATTGGCATGATTTTTCAACACTTTAATCTATTGACCACACGCACGGTGTTCGACAACGTTGCCCTGCCTCTAGAACTAATGGGGCAAAAACGCCACACCGTCCGCGATCGCGTTATTCCGCTCCTGGAGATGGTAGGCCTGGCAGATAAGGCCAACCAGTACCCTGCTCAGCTTTCCGGCGGTCAAAAACAGCGTGTGGCGATCGCCCGGGCGCTAGCCAGCAAGCCGCAGGTGTTGCTCTGTGATGAGGCAACCTCTGCGCTAGACCCACAAACCACCAGTTCAATACTGGAACTGCTGCGCGATATTAACCACCAACTGGGCATTACCATCCTGCTGATCACCCACGAGATGGAAGTGGTCAAATCGATTTGCCACCGGGTGAGTTTGATCTCGGACGGCGAACTGGTGGAAGACGCTGAAGTCGGCGACTTCTTTACCGCTCCGCGTACCCAGCTTGGTCGTGAGTTTCTTAACGACTTCCTCCAGCTAACACCGCCCAAAGAGCTGATTGAGAGGCTCCTTGATGCCCCAGGCGAAAACACCCACCCTGTGGTACGCCTAACCTTCTCTGGCGATGCAGTCTCGACGCCGCTGATTTCCCGCCTTGCTCGAGAATGCGGGGTCGATGTCAGCATTTTACAAGCAAAAGTAGAGTCGATTCAGGAGCGCACCCTGGGCCTGATGATTGCGGAACTACTCGGTTCTCCGACGCAAACCCAGCAAGCCATGCACTATCTCGAATCTCATCAACTGCAAGTGGAGGTACTCGGCCATGTCCAGCGCAATGATTGATCTCATTTTACAGGCCACGCTGGATACCCTTTATATGGTGGCCGTTTCAGGACTTATTTCTACCCTCGTCGGCTTGCCCCTTGGGGTAATGCTGTACGTTACACGCCCACGGCAAATATTGGCGAAGCCCGTACTTAATCAAGTACTGAGCATTATTACCAACGTTGGTCGCTCCATCCCGTTTATTATTTTGATGGTAGCGATCATTCCTTTTACGCGCATGTTGGTGGGCACCTCGATTGGCATTAATGCCGCGTCGGTACCGCTCACAATTGCCGCTATTCCGTTTGTCGCTCGGCTTGTCGAGGCTGCACTTAATGAAATCTCGCCAGGGTTAATTGAAGCCGCCCAAGCCATGGGCGCAACGCCTTGGCAAATTATTCGCAAGGTGCTGATTCCGGAAGCTCGCGGCGGGATCATGACGGGTTTAACCATTACCGTTGTCACGCTGGTAAGTTACTCCGCCATGGCCGGCGCAGTGGGCGGCGGTGGTCTCGGCGACTTAGGTATCCGCTACGGCTACAACCGCTTCAACCCAACCATCATGCTGATTACCGTGGTGATTTTGGTCGTCATGGTGCAGGGTTTTCAGAGCTTGGGCGACTACTTGGTACGCAAAAGCGATCGCAAGTAGCCACTCGTTTATTTGTCATCCATTATAACCAAAATGCATTAGACAACAGTTTTTTATTGCCGCATCATTGCACCATCTATCAAAATGCCACTGGAGAGATTCATGCAAAAACTGATTATTGGCAGCCTTACCGCCCTGGCGCTTGCCGTTAACGTCGCCAATGCTGAAACGCGCAGCATCAAAATGGGCACCGTTGCGGGCCCTGAAACAGAAGTGATGGAAGTTGCAGCGCGCATTGCCAAAGAAGAGTACGACCTTGATGTAGAAATCATCGAGTTCACTGACTACGTTACCCCGAACGCAGCCCTTGCAGACGGCAGCCTCGACGCCAATGCCTACCAGCATGAGCCCTATTTGCAGTCGATGGTCGACGATCGTGGCTATGACCTGGCAATCGCTGGTTACACCTTCGTGTACCCGATTGGTGCTTACTCAGAAAAATACGACAGTATCGACGACCTGCCTGACGGCGCACAAATTGCACTGCCCAATGACCCTTCAAATGAAGGTCGCGCGCTGATCCTGATGCACAACGAAGGCCTGATCACCCTTAACGATCCAGAATTTCTCGAATCAACACCGATCGATATCGCTGAAAACCCCCGCGACTTCCGTTTCCGCGAAATTGAAGCCGCCCAGCTCCCCCGCGTGCTGCCCGATGTCGACATGGCGTTCATCAACAACACCTTCGCTCAGCCTGCTGGCCTAAGCCTGGATGACGCCTTGATCAAAGAGGGCCCCGAGTCTCCTTACGTCAACCTGATCGCGGTTCGCGGCGGTGACGAAGAGCGTGAAGAGATTCGTCAACTGGTCGACGCCTATCAGCGTGATGAAGTGATCGAGAAAGCCGAAGAACTATTCAAAGGCGCAGCAGTTCCTGGCTGGATCGAGTAATACCGCAAGCCATCAATAGATGACGTCAGGCCGACACGCATAGGTAACCCCAAATGCAAAAGTGTCGGCCTGTTGCGTTTGTAGCAAAGGATCCCTCATGCAAAACAGTGTTGACTACCCTCTTCTCAATCGACAGCTTGAAGCGCTGCTCGATACACGTGATTGGCTCACCAACAGCGCGCAAACCTGTGCGTTTATTCACCAACAGCTTAGCGACTTAAACTGGGTAGGCTTTTACCTTCAACGCCAGCCTGATGTGTTAGGTCTAGGCCCTTTTCAGGGGCAGCCCGCCTGCCACCCGATTCCCTTTAGCAAAGGCGTATGCGGCGCGGCTGCTCGCCAACAAACTACCCAGCGAGTGGACGACGTACACGCGGTTGCCGACCATATTGCCTGCGACGCCAACTCTCGCTCTGAACTGGTGATTCCCATCGTAGTCGATGGCAACCTATGGGGCGTACTGGATTTGGATAGCCCGCTGGAGGCGCGCTTCACACAACAAGACCAAGCAGGCATTGAGGCCCTGGTAGCAACGTTTATGCGCCAAACTGACCTACCCGACCTAATTCAAAAGAGCTAGTTAAAAGCTATAGTCTACAAAATAAAAAACGCCATATAACACCCACACAAAAACGCCCCAAGCATCACTGCCTGGGGCGTTTCTGATAAAAGCTGGTAGGACCAGGCGGATTTGAACCGCCGACCTCCACGATGTCAACGTGGCGCTCTAACCAACTGAGCTATGGTCCTGAAAAGAGGTGTGGCATAAGGCTGGTAGAACCAGGCGGATTTGAACCGCCGACCTCCACGATGTCAACGTGGCGCTCTAACCAACTGAGCTATGGTTCTATTGCGCTATCTGTTCTATTGCACTTTCTGAGATGGGCTATTGGATAGCCGCGCGCCTTGCAACGGATGCATATCTTACGCTCTTATCACTGAATTGCAAGTTCTTTTCCATTGCGCGCCCTCTCCCGCCAGCCTTAAACCCATTACGAATAGAGGCTCAATTCGACACCTGTGACCTTCTAGCGCTAGGCTTAGCGCTTCAAGGTGCTGGGTGTTCTATAGGGAGATAAACCATGCTGGGTATTTTGCTAGGAAGCATAGCGATCGTACTGTTATTGGCGACGCTGATTGCAAGAATACATTTACACTGGTGGTGGATCCGCAGTTTTGAATTTCCACGCCTGCAGATCGCTTGCCTAGCTTTAATCACTTGGCTATTAGCCGCTATCTTCGTTGAGCCTGGCCCTTGGCTATGGGTAGCCCTGCTCGCCTCAGGCATCACTTTACTGTTTCAAGTCTACTATATTCTGCCCTGGACACCGCTGTGGCCGGTGCAGGTCAAGGCGGCGAAGAGTAACGATTCAGATAAAACGATCACGCTACTGATCGCTAACGTACTGACCCCTAACCGGCAGGCCCAAGCGCTGATCGATATGATTAAACAGCATCAGCCCGACATAGTACTGACCCTGGAGTCAGACCAGTGGTGGCAAGATCAGTTAGATCCGGCTCTCGCAGAGCAGTGGCCGCACAGCGTTAAAATCCCGCTCGACAACCTTTACGGCATGCACCTTTACTCGCACCTGGAGCTCTCTAACACCTCGGTGGAGTGGCTAATTCAGGACGACATCCCGTCTATTCACACCCGAGTGACGCTTGCTAACGGCGATAGCATTCGCTTTTACGCGTTACATCCCCGTCCACCGGCCCCCAGTGAGAGTGAAAAATCCCTTTGGCGGGATGCTGAACTGCTATTGGTCGGCAAGAAAATTCATGAAGATCCCCAAGCAACGTTGGTCGCCGGGGATCTGAACGATGTAGCGTGGTCGCGCACTACGCGACTTTTCTGCCGCGTTGGCGGCATGCTCGACCCACGCCGGGGACGTGGTTTATTCAGCACCTTCCACGCCAAATATCCCGTGTTGCGCTGGCCCCTTGACCACATTTTTGTGACCGAACACTTCACCTTAGTCGGCATGCAGCGCCTGAGTTACTTCGGCTCCGACCACTTCCCGATACTGGCCACCTTTTGCTACCGCCCTTCGCGTCAAGACGAGCATGAAACGCCCGAAGCCGATGCTGAGGAGCGCAGTGAGGCCAGCGAAACGATTCAGGAAGGTAAAACCGAAAAGCAGGAAACCTGAACGCGGTTGGCCTAAAGATAGCTGACCTTAAACGTGTTACTCAGGAATGCCTCCGTGCGTTAACGCGACCGGATCCAGCAGCCGCTCTAGCGTCTCCCGGTCAAGGTCAGTTTTCTCCTCCGCCACATCAATAATTGGCCTCCCCGCCTGGTAAGCCTCTTTGGCGACAGCGGCGGCGGCGTTATAGCCAATCACGCCATTTAGCGCCGTTACCAAAATGGGATTTCTGGCCAGCGGGCCTTCCAGGTTATCTTCACGAACCTTAAAGGTGGCAATCGCACGATCAGCCAGCAATCGAGCGGTATTACTCATCAAGCTTATAGACGTTAATAAGTTGGAAGCCACCAACGGCAACATCACGTTCAGTTGAAAGTTACCACTCTGCCCGGCCACGGTAATCGCGGTATCCAGGCCAATAACCTGTGCAGCGGCCTGGGCGGCTGACTCAGGAATAACAGGATTAACCTTCCCAGGCATAATTGAGCTACCGGGCTGTAACGCCTCGAGCTCAATCTCGCCCAGCCCCGCCAGCGGCCCCGAATTCATCCAGCGCAGGTCGTTGGCTATTTTCATAATCACGCAGGCTAAGCCTTTCAACTGCCCCGAGAGCTCTACCGCCGCATCCTGAGACGAGAGGCTGGCAAAGAAGCTGTCATTAGGGGTAAACATCAACCCGGTCTGTTCGCTCAGCTCTTGGGCGACCTGCTCAGCAAAACCGATAGGAGCGTTAATGCCGGTCCCCACGGCCGTGCCACCTTGAGCTAATCGGCACAGCCGTTTCATGGCACTATCAAAGCGCTCAATGGCCTGACCTAGTTGGCTAGACCAAGCACCCAGCTCTTGATCCATACGCAGCGGCATGGCGTCCATGAGGTGAGTACGACCGGTTTTTACCACATGGCTCAGCTCACTGGCCCGCTTGTCGATAGTGTCACGCAGGTGGACAAGGGCTGGGCGCAACGATTCGTGCACCGCGATGGCAGCCGACAGGTGAATGGCCGTGGGAATCACATCATTGCTGGACTGCCCCATATTGACGTGATCGTTCGGGGTTACCTCAACGCCTTCACGGCTTGCCAATGTAGCCAACACCTCGTTGACATTCATATTGGTGGAGGTACCTGAGCCAGTTTGAAACACATCGATAGGAAAGTGCTGGTCATGCTTGCCCGTTAACACTTCCCGCGCCGCTTTTTGAATCGCTTCCCCTCGCGCACTATCAAGCCCTCCTAGCGATTGATTAGCCCGGGCTGCCGCTAGCTTGATACGCGTGACAGCGTGAATAAAGGCCGGGGGCATGGGCGAATGAGAGACAGGGAAGTTATTGATTGCCCGCTGGGTTTGTGCCCCATAAAGAGCCTCAGAAGGCACTTCCAACTCGCCCATGCTATCGCGTTCCATCCGTGTTGCCATTGCTCTTTCTCCCATCAGTAAGATTAATGGTGATGCTTATCTGAGCGCATAGCCGACCTATCGTTCACTCGCTAAAGCCACATCCACTGCCTTCAAGCTAGCTGGTTAGACCATAGGGGTAAACAGGCTCTTGCCCCGTGCACTTTAAAATGCCAAAAACCAAATGTTGCACTGCACAAAAACAGTTGCTATGCTGCACTGCAAGATAGCTTATAAATAAAGCTACCCAATTAAATAAGCAGCGCCAACCTCTGGATAGCTGCTTTTGGTAAGACTAACCCCAGGAGGGTATGACGATGCGTACATTAAATACTAACGAAATGACTCAGCAGTTTGACAACATGTTCATGGCGCCAGTACGCGCTTACATGGCGCTGAGCATCGATTACAGCGAAAAAATGATTAACGCTCAGATGGACGCCAGCAAAGCTTATGCCGACACCGGCATTGCGCAAATGCGCCAAATGATGGAAGTAAAAGACGCAGAGGGCCTGCGTAGTTACATGGAAGGCCAGCAAAAGGTAGCTAAAGAGTTGGCTGAGCGTGTTAAAGGCGATACCGATAAAGTCGTATCTCTGCAGCAGGACTTTATCCAGAAAAGCCAGAAAATTACCGAAGACAACGTTAAGCAGGCGCAAACCGCTGCTAGCAAGTTGAACAAAACCGCTTAATCGCTTATTGAAACAGTAAGCTAGCAAGCATGTTTTATAAAACGCCCCTGTCGGCTCTTGCTGACAGGGGCGTTTTAGTCGTTGCCTTTAGCATTTCTGTACCAGCCGTTTCACCAACCGAGGGCGGATTTCACAAAGGGAATAGTAAGCTTGCGCTTGGCTGAGAGCGATGCTTTATCCAGAGTCTCCACCGCGCGACACAGCTCACCTAACTCGCGGGGGCCACGATGCAAGATATAGCGCCCAACATCATCGGGGAGCTGCATCCCTCTCACACTGGCGCGCAGCTTTAGCGCTGCCAAACGCTCTTCGTCATCCTCCAAAGGGTGAACATGAAACGTTACCCCCCAGGTCAGGCGCGAAGCCAAATCCGGTAGCACCACGTTTAATTGACGCGGTGAAGCACTGGCGGCAATCACTAATTTCTTGCCAGCATCTCTTAGCCGGTTAAAAGCATGGAACAGCGCTTCCTCCCAGCGCTTGCGACCAATCACACACTCCAGGTCATCAATGGCGACCAGATCCAGGCGCTCGATGTCTTCCAGCATTAATGGCGGAAAGTGGCCCAAGTCATCCAGGGGGAGATACAGTGCTCGTTTATCTGCATCGGACGCCGCATGACACGCCGCCTGTAAAAGATGGCTACGCCCTACCCCTGGCGCGCCCCACAGATAGAGGAACTGCTCCCCCTCCGGGGTAAGCTGCTGGGTAAGGTGTTCTACCAGCGGCGTATTTGCACGCGCCACATAATAATTATCAAAGGTCGCGTCATCACGCAGACCAATTCCCAAGGGAAGCTGTGCCGGTGCTCGGCTCATGGTGACTCCCGTCCATCATGATGGCCCAGCTCATCGTTATGTGAAGAGCTGACCTCAATGATTGGCGTATGTTTATCAGTATTTTGTTCGTCGTATAACTCGCTATGCTGATAGCGAACTTTTACTTCTTTTAGCAGCACTAGAATCACCGCGGCAACAGGTAGAGCCAACAACACCCCTGTTAGGCCAAACAGATTCCCCCCCGCCAGCACGGCGAAGATAACCGCGACCGGATGCAGGCCAATCTTATCGCCCAACAATTTAGGCTGGAGAATCACACTCTCGGCCATTTGGCCAATACTAAACACCAGGATAACGCCTAACACCGCCCACCAGGTGGCGTACTGGAACAGCGCCACAACAAGGGCAATCACCAAGCCGACAATAAAACCCAGGAACGGGACAATGCTCACCAGTCCGGACACAAAGCCGATCAATAGGCCAAAGTTGAGCCCCATCAACGTTAAGCCCACCGCATAAATAATCCCTAAACAGAGCATTACCAGCAGCTGGCCGCGTAGAAACGATGACAACACTTCATCACAGCGACGCGCCAACCGGAAGGTATCATCCGCCCACTGGCGTGGCACGAGATTGGCAATATTGGTCAGCAGGCGGTTCCAGTCCAAAAGCAAATAGAAGGTCACCACAGGAATAAGTGCCACATAGGTGATCCAAGAGGCAAACGCCATACCGGAGCGGCCAATTTGGCCTAGCGCCTGGGCTAGGTAGCCACCAGCATCGCGCCAGTTTTCGACCAGCGTCTCGCGCGCGTTGGTTAACTCCGCGGTCAAGTCATAACCTGTCCACTCTTGTACCTGAGGAGCAAGCGTATTTTCTACCCAATTGAAGATACCCGGAATAGCTTCGCCCAGCTGTTTAAGCTGCTGAACAAGCAGCGGGATCAATATCAACAGGCTCGCCACGAGGACGACCAACAGTACTAAAAACACACTACTCACCGCGAACGGCCGATTCATGCCCCAGCGCTGGAAACGGTTAGCCAGCGGGTCAGCTAAGTAAGCGAGAATCATCCCAGCAATAAAAGGCATCAGCGCCGCGTCTAACAAATAAATTAAACCGCCTATTACCACCAAAAATAGGACGCCCCACCAAGAATTCCGCATAGTTCCCTCTCAAACGTGGATTTAATCCGCTAAATATCACTTATCGTTACTATGGCACTGATCACGACACACTTTACTTATCACTACTAACTTTCACTCGCCACTACTATGCCGCAAATGAACGAAAGTCGCGCGTCTGCTTTTCATCCTGCGCGACAGCGGTGCGGCCAGCGTCGCTGAGTGTTACAATCCGCCAAAGTTAAGCCCAGCACTGGCCAATTCGCCAGCACTACCAGCACCGCTATTTGCTTCACAGGATCTGTCATGACCGAGACCTCTTCTTCTTCGGCTACTCCTTCCCTCAGCTATAAGGATGCAGGCGTCGATATCGATGCCGGTAACGCCCTTGTTGACCGCATTAAACACGTTGCCAAACGCACGACTCGCCCCGAAGTCATGGGCGGGCTTGGCGGCTTTGGCGCGCTATGCGAGATCCCCGCGGGCTATCGGCAGCCCGTGCTCGTCTCAGGTACCGATGGCGTCGGCACCAAGCTGCGCCTGGCAATGGATCTTGGCAAGCACGACACCATTGGTATTGATTTGGTCGCCATGTGTGTCAACGACCTTATCGTGGCTGGCGCCGAACCGCTGCTATTTCTTGACTACTATGCCACGGGTAAGCTCGATGTGGATATTGCTGCTGACGTTGTCACCGGCATTGGCGCTGGTTGCGAATTGGCTGGCTGCGCCCTGGTAGGCGGCGAAACCGCCGAAATGCCGGGCATGTACGAAGGCAGCGACTACGATTTAGCGGGCTTTTGCGTGGGCGTGGTTGAAAAAGCAAATATTTTAGATGGCAGCAAAGTGGCCGAAGGCGATGTCATATTGGGACTTGCCTCATCCGGGCCACACTCCAACGGCTACTCATTGATTCGTAAAATCCTTGAGGTTAGCGACGCTTCGCTAGAGACCGACATCGACGGTAAAACCCTTGGCGATGCGCTGATGGCCCCCACCCGTATCTATGTCAAATCACTGCTCTCCTTGATGCGCGGTAGCGAGATTGCCGTGCATGCGTTATCACACATCACCGGTGGCGGTTTGCTTGAAAACATTCCTCGCGTACTGCCGGACAACCTCGCTGCGCATATTGATATTGCCAGTTGGCAGCGACCAGCCGTGTTTGATTGGCTACAGGCCAATGGAAACGTGAATGAAACTGAAATGCACCGCGTGCTCAATTGCGGTATTGGGATGGTCGTTGTGGTGCCGCAGCATCAAGCAAAACAGGCAATGGCTCACCTGGAAGCCGAAGGCGAATCCGTTTATCGTCTAGGGCAGATCGTTGAACGCCAAGGGGACGCCGTTATTTTGGAGAACCTCTCGGCATGACCAATACGGACTACCAGAGCGATACCATTAAAGACGTAACACCAGAGCCTCTCGGTGCACGCCGCATTGTCGTGCTTATCTCTGGCAGCGGTAGCAATCTTCAGGCGCTGATTGATGCTCAGTCCCACGACCGCTTAGGCGGCGGTGAGATTGTCGCAGTGATTTCCAATATTGCTGACGCCTATGGTTTGAAACGCGCACACGAAGCGGGCATTGAAGCGGTTGCCCTCCCCCACAGGGAGTATGATAGTCGCGAAGCCTACGACGGCGCCTTGATCAAAGTCATTGAGCGTCACGAGCCGGATCTGATTGTACTGGCGGGCTTTATGCGCATTTTGACGCCTCGCTTTGTGCAGCGCTTCCTGGGCCGTATGCTGAATATCCATCCTTCATTGCTGCCAGACTACCAAGGGCTCAACACTCACGCCCGCGCCCTGGCAGACGGTGTTGCCAGCCACGGCTGTAGCGTTCACTTCGTCACCGAAGAGCTAGACGGTGGCCCAGTGGTACTGCAAGCGGAGCTGCTGGTCAACGCGGACGACACGGCTGAAACACTGCAAGAGAAGGTTCGCTCCCGAGAACACCTAATCTACCCGATTGCAGTGCAGTGGTTTTTGGAAGGCAGGCTGCAGTTCAGTGCCGAAGGCGCCAAAATGGACGGTCATCTGCTACCGGAACACGGTATGCGGCTTTCCCACGCTGATGCTGCAGAAGAGCTTGATGAGGAGCTCGACGAAGAGTCGCAGGATTAGCATGAAAACGTCATCATAAGCATTGAAAAGCGCCTTACGTTTTTGCCGTAAGGCGCTTTTTTGTAGCAATGTACTTCGTATAACTAGGTACGCGGCAAGGTTACCCCACGCTGCCCCATATACTTTCCGCCCCGGTCTTTATACGAGGTTTCGCATACTTCGTCGGACTCTAAGAACAACATCTGGGCGACGCCCTCATGAGCGTAGATTTTTGCCGGCAGGTTGGTGGTGTTAGAGAATTCCAGCGTAACGTGGCCCTCCCACTCGGGCTCCAGCGGCGTCACGTTGACAATAATGCCGCAGCGCGCGTAGGTGGATTTCCCCAGGCAAATAGTCAGCACGTTACGGGGAATACGGAAATACTCCACCGTGCGCGCCAGCGCAAAAGAGTTCGGCGGAATAATACAGACATCGCCTTTAATATCGACGAAGCTGTTCGCGTCAAACGCTTTGGGATCAACAATCGCTGAGTGAATATTGGTGAAGACTTTGAATTCGTCTGAGCAGCGCACATCGTAACCGTAGCTTGAGGTGCCGTAGGAAATCACGCGCTGTTCGTTCACGTAGCGCACTTGCTCGGCTTCAAACGGCTCAATCATCGCGTCGCTTTTGGCCATGCGACGAATCCAATTATCAGATTTGATACTCATTTATGTCGTTATCACTCACTAAAGGAAATAGTTGGGCCGTCGCCTTGATTCGCGCTAACCGCTTCAGCGACTTTTTGGGCAATAGTCGCAAAGGTTTGACTCACCGCCCCGTCAGGTTCGGATACCACACTCGGGCGTCCCGAATCTGTCAGCTCTCGGATGGAGAGCGTCAGCGGCAGGCGTCCAAGTACTTGGGTATCGTACTCCTGGGCGATATTATCGCCACCACCTGTGCCGAAAATAGCCGCTTCATGGCCGCACTTTTCGCAGTGGTAGAGGCTCATATTTTCCACCACGCCAAGCACCGGCACGTTGACCTTGCGGAACATTTCGATCCCTTTACGGGCATCTAACAGCGCAATATCCTGTGGGGTGGTCACAATCACCGCCCCTGCCACCGGCACTTTCTGGGCCAGGGTCAGTTGGATATCGCCAGTACCTGGGGGCATGTCGATCAATAGAAAATCGAGATTATCCCATTGGGTTTGCGTCAGCATCTGCTGAAACGCGCCCACTACCATCGGCCCGCGCCACACCATTGGCTCACGGGTATTGACCATAAATGCCATCGACATGGCCTGAATGCCATGGGCCTGGAGCGGAAGGAATTTGTCATTACTTGCCGCCTGGGGGCGCGTACCCTCTTTAACACCGAGCATTTGTGCCTGGCTGGGTCCATAGATATCCGCATCCAGGACACCCACGCGATAGCCCTGTGCTGCCAGCGCTAATGCCAAATTCACGGTGACGGTGGATTTTCCCACGCCTCCCTTGCCCGATGCCACTGCAATAATATGTTTAACCCCATCCATTCAATGGCACTCCTCGTTTTAAGCTCTTAATAACTGAATTAACGTTGAGTGAATGATACGCCTCACAGCCAAAATCATAAACCAACAACAAGTGGGCGGATGCCGGTTCCCCGACATCCGCCCTTACTTTTCTAACGCGAAAGGTGCGTTACAGCATTACTATCCCGCCACTTATTAGCCAGCGTTTTGCTGCGACTCTTCACTGCCACCATCACTGTCATTGGCACTCTCACTTGAAGAGTTCCCATCTGACGAGCCCCCATTCGACGAGCTATCAGAAGAGCTGCTCGGGGAAGATGATGCAGCCTCACCCGCTGACTCTTCTGCATCGGCCAAACGGCTGTCTAACGTCGACAGCTCATCGCGCCATTCACTTAACTGGCTCTCTAAACGCTCTAGCTGGCTTTCACGCTTTTCGATATCACTCTCAACGCTGGCCACTTCTTCACGCCCAATATCCAGGGCAACCATGACGTCATCCAGCTCACTGCGCACCTGACTCAAGCTCTGCTCTTCTTCTTCGCGCAGCGCCGTTAGCGAATCAACATCACTTTGCAGCTCATCGCGTTCGCTGGTGAGTGAGTCACGCTCATTTTTTAGCTCACCAAGCTCGCTCTGGACACTCGAAATTTCCTCTTCTAAGCCACTTAGCTGTTCATTTGACTGGCTAATCTGATCTTCCAGCGAGGACAACTCATCTTCGGTATTGCCCAGCTCTTCAATCGCTTGCTGACGCTGCTGCTCCGCTTCCTGACGGGCAGCCTCAGCCTCCTGGCGGGCTTCTTCAGCACTAGAACGCGCTTCTTCTACTTGCTGGAGGGCACTTTCCGCCTCATCCCGAGTGCTGGTGATTTGATCACGCTCTTCGCGCAACGCAGTCATCTCGCTTTCAGCGCTCTCTACCTGCTCATTAAGAGAGGCAATTTCTTCTTCCAGCGCATCGCGCTCGGACTCAAGCTCTTCTAAACGCGACTGCACATCGCTGACATTGCCTTGGGCACTCTCAAGCGACGAGCTGGCCTCTTGCTGTTGAGCCTCAAGGGACGCCATCTCCTCTTGCAGCGCGGCTAAATTGGTTTCAGCTTCCTCAATTTCGCTAATGCGCTGGCTCATTTGGCTATTTTCCTGCTCAGCGCTGGCGAGCTGCTCTTCTAAGCTATTGACACGATCCTGGCGAGAACCTGCATTAGACTGCGCCATAATGGCCCAGATAACGGCAATGGCGGCGATACCAGCAATCGCTTTTACCCGGTTATCTTGAAAGAGGGTTTTCATGTCCGACTTTTTAGCCGGTTCTGGCTTGTTGGCAGGCGACTGGTGATCCGAGTGGTTTGCTTCCGACATTATGCGTTCCTCTATGGTCTTAGCTAACGTTTGTCCAAGCTAACAACAATCAGTTGCGCGATGATCAAGTACATAGGTAATGCGCTAACCGTGAATGCTCTCCCCCTTCAGCATACACAGCTCACTGTATCTAGCCAGTCTGTTTGCAAAATCGTGTACAAATGTTGCTAATGCGTTACAAGACAAGCAGGAACGATTATTATTTTAGCCAGAAGGAGGATGCTTTCCCTCATGAAAACCAGAGGCCTCTCCGCTCAGCGCATCAAACCAATCCAGTGTGGTATGCAGTGACACTACGCTGCCCACTATTAGCAGCGTAGGCGGTTTAATGTGGCCCGCCAAGAAAGTATCTGGTAATCCAGATAACGTACCCACGTGGGTACGCTGTCGGCGGGTCGTGCCCTGTTCAATCAGCGCCAGCGGTGTGTCTGGCGCTAAACCATGCTTAACCAGCGCCTGGCTGATCACCTTTACGGTGCCCAGCCCCATATAAAACACCAAGGTTTGCCCAGGCCGCGCTAACGCATCCCAATCAAGCTCACACTCCCCCTGCTGTAAATGCCCGGTGATGAAACGCACCGACTGGGCATGGTCGCGATGGGTCAAAGGAATGCCCGCATACGCCGCGCAGCCTGATGCCGCCGTCACCCCTGGGATGACTTCCACGCTCACTTGTGCTGCCACCAGCGCCTCAAGCTCCTCTCCGCCCCGGCCAAAAATAAACGGATCACCACCTTTAAGGCGCACGACACGCTTACCCTGCTGAGCCCACTTTACAAGCGCTTGATTAATCCCCTCTTGAGGGACGCTGTGCAGAGAGCGTGCTTTACCCACATAAAATCGCTGCGCCTGTGGCGGTATAAAGGCGACTATTTCACCGCTAACCAAGCGGTCGTACAGCACCACTTCAGCGGACTGCAGTCGCTTATACGCTTTTAGCGTCAATAACTCCGGGTCGCCAGGGCCCGCGCCCACTAGACTTACCAGGCCGTATGGCTGAGCCGTTTGCTCTCGTCCTGCTTCCAAGAATCCACCCCAGGAATAAAAAAATTTTTTAATATGCAAAAAAGTAATTAATTTTACCACTAAATGCCAATAACACCTTGTCTATTGCTTATAATGCAATCGAATATATATAAATAGAACATATATATTCTAAAAAAATATAGATAATAGCCATTTTGTCTGCAATGGCTTACATCCTGATTACGTATTTAGGGCTAATCTTCACGATCGAATTTAAATTGGCATATGTTTGGAGATTCACGCATGCCCGTGAATGATATAGACGCACCAGAGCGAGTCAGTGCAGACCACCTCGTACCCCACATACCCGGCGTTATCTTTCAGTTTCATCGCGCGCGCAATGGCCATATGCGGTTCCCCTACTTGGAGGGCGGCGGCGTGGCTCTCAAACATATTGACCGGGAACTGCTCGCCGAAAATGCAGGGCAGCTAGTTGAGCAACTGACCGGCAACGACCACCCCAAGATAATGTCCGCTATCGAACGCTCAGCCCGCTGGATGTTGCCTCTAACCACACGCTTTAGGCTACCGTTTCCACAAGACAAACCACACTGGATTGCGGTTAGCGCCAAACCAAAGCCCGTCGTCGATGGCGTGCAGTGGAACGGCATAATGATGGATATTAGCGATCAAGTCAGCGAAGAGCAGCGGCTGCGCAAACTATGCGATACAGACCCCCTGACTCAACTCCCCAATCGGCGCAAGCTCATGATGCACTTAACCCATGTTGCATCGCTTAGCGCCCGCCACGGCACACCGCTCTCCATCATGATGATCGATATTGATCACTTTAAGCGGCTTAATGATCGTTGGGGACATCTGCACGGGGATGATGTGCTTAAACAGTTGGCAACCTACGCCCAGTCGCTGCTGCGTTGCGAAGACATGGTGGCTCGGTTGGGAGGAGAAGAGTTTATGGTCGTGCTGCCGCTTACTCCGCTGCAGCAATGCCATGCACTTGCCGACCGCTTACGCCAGGCTATCAGTGTACGCGACTTCGGTATGGGGCCAGGCCAAGTGACGCTGAGTATTGGGGTTGCCGAATATCGCTGTGGCGAACCCCTCACGAGTCTGATCGAGCGGGCCGACCAGGCGCTGTATAGCGCCAAAGACGTTGGTCGTGACTGCGTTTGCCATCTACGCTGATAAGGCATACTCAATTGCAGGAGCCAAACAATGACAAGGCTAGCCGACGCCATTTGTGAACCGTGCAGCAAAGATGCTCAACCTTTAAGTAAAGATGAAGCCCAAGAGCGGCTAAAAAGCCTCAGCCAGTGGCAGATTGTCGAGCACGATGGCATCATGAAGCTGTCGCGAAGTTTTAAATTCCGTGACTTTGCCAGCGCATTGGCATTTACCCAAGGCGTTGGCGATATTGCAGAGCAGGCTGGCCATCACCCCGTTATCGTGACCGAGTGGGGCAAAGCCACCGTCACGTGGTGGTCTCACGCTATTAAAGGCCTGCATCTTAATGACTTCATTCTTGCCGCCAGAACCGACGAGGTAGCCGAATAAATGTTTGAGCATATTGAGCGAGTCCCAGGAGATGCCATTCTCGGGCTGATCGAAGCTTTCAAGAAAGATACCAATCCGCAAAAGGTGGATTTAGGTGTTGGTGTTTACCGCGATACCCAAGGCAATACGCCGGTAATGCGCGCCGTTAAGGAAGCAGAAGCTCGCCTGCTCAAGAATGAAACGACGAAAACCTATATCGGTTCTCACGGCGCGCCCAGCTATGGTGAAGTAGTACTTCCCATGGTTTTCGGTGCTGAGTCACCGGTACTCAAAGCCAACCGTGCCAGCGCTACCCAGTCGCCTGGCGGCACCGGCGCCCTGCGCCTGGCAGCCGACTTCATTTCCACTCAGTTGCCGGGCAAAGGTATCTGGGTAAGCGACCCAACATGGCCCAACCACCACGGTATTTTTACCGCCGCGGGTATTGAGCTGCACAAGTACCCCTACGTTGACCCCGACAACCGTCTCGACTTCGACGGTATGCGTGCAGCGCTAAAAAGCATTCCAGAAGGCGATGTAGTCGTACTCCACGCCTGCTGCCATAACCCGACCGGGTTTGACCTTTCCCACGACCAGTGGCAGGAAGTATTAGAGATCGTCCGTGAGCGCAAGCTGCTGCCGCTGATCGACTTTGCCTATCAGGGCTTTGGCGAAGGGCTGGACGAGGATGCTTACGGCGTTCGCTTACTGGCGGAAAACCTCGACGAAGCGATCATCACCAGCTCCTGCTCCAAGAACTTCGGTATTTATTGTGAGCGTACCGGCTGCTTGATCATGGTGGCAAAAGACAGCGAGCAGATGGGCAACATTCGCTCACAGGTCGCGATCGTGGCACGGGAAAACTACTCAAACCCGCCTGCACACGGCGGCGCTATCGTCAGTGAGATCCTCCACGATCCAGAGCTGACTGCGCTATGGCGTGAAGAGCTCACCGAAATGCGTGACCGTATCAATACTCTGCGTCGCGATTTCGTTGAAGCACTGAAACCCTATGGCCTGGACGAGAAGTACGCCTGCGTAGCTGAACAGCGCGGTATGTTCTCCTACACAGGCTTAACGCCGGAACAGGTAGATCGGTTGCGCGATGAGTTTGGCATCTACATGGTACGCTCGGGTCGCGCTAACGTAGCGGGCTTCTCCCATGAGAACCTGCCCTACCTGGCCAAAGCGATTGCCGCTGTCAACGACTAGCTAGCAAGCATTGCCGCACTACAAACGCCCAGGCCTACCTGGGCGTTTTTGTGTGCTGAACACTTGACCGATTAGTCAACACTTCGGCACACTCAGCGTTGCCTTGTATACAACACACCATAATCAAGAGGCCTAACATGGCGGCTGCCAGCACCCACTACCCCTGGTACAAAAAAGAAGACACCGACGCGTTCTTCGCCCTGTTCCAAAACAATATTGCCAACTTTGTCATTATTGCCATCACCATGCTGGGCATGGGATTCCCCTCTTCCATTGTCTATGGGCAGGTGCTGCCAGGCGCGGCAGTAGCGGTAATGGTCGGTAATTTCTACTATGCCTGGAGCGCGGCAAGACTGGCCCGCAAGGAGAACCGTGCCGATGTAACGGCGCTCTCTTACGGTATCTCAACGCCGGTTATGTTTGTGTTTCTATTCGGCGTACTGCTACCCGCCAAACAGCTCACCGGTGATGCAGAAATGGCCTGGAAAGTAGCCGTCGCCGCCTGCTTTATCAGCGGCGCCATCGAAGCCGCAATCAGCATAATTGGCCGCTGGGTGCAGTACCACCTACCGCGCGCTGCCATGCTGGGCGCCGTTGCGGGTGTCGCACTGACGTTTATCGCCGGTGAAATGCTGTTCAAAACGCTGGAAATGCCGATTATTGGTCTACTGGTGCTAGCGATCATTATTGTTGGGCTGGTCGCACGAGTGAGTATGCCGTTTAAACTCCCCACCTCACTATTCGCCATTATCGTCGGCACCACCATGGCCTATTTGATTGGCGACGCCGGCACCGAGCGCTTTAGCGATGCGTTCACGCACTTGGGCTTTTATCCATTACTTCCCAACCTAGCCTGGTTTGAAGGGCTGGGATTACTGCTGACCAGTATGCTGGCGGTACTCACCGTGGTGCTGCCGATTACGCTCTATAACGCCATTGAGACGATGAACAACGTCGAGGCGATGGAGGCCGCAGGCGATAAGTACGATGTGCGGGAGTGTCAGGCGGTTGATGGCGCAGGCACCATGATTGGCGCGCTGTTTGGCGGCGTCTTTCCTACCACGGTCTATATTGCCACCGTAGGGGCCAAGTGGATGGGCGCAGGCCGGGGCTACAGCCTTCTCAACGGCGCGGTATATGCGCTGGCTACCATGTTCGGCTTAATCGCTGCCCTAGCCGCAATCATTCCCGTTTCAGTGGTCGCACCGATTTTGGTCTTTGTCGGTATGTCGATGATTGCCACCGCGTTTCAGTCCAACGACACACGCTACTATCCTGCCGTAGCGTTGGCCATGCTACCCTACTTCGCCAACTACGTGATGACGCGCTTTAACCGCGGGGCTGGTGAGGTCGTCACCGATATATCCAGTGCCATTGTGGTGATGGGCCAAGGGGCTATGTTTATGGCCATTCTGTTGGGCGCTATGACGGTATCGGTGATTGATCACCAGTTCCGACGCGCGGCCGCCTTCGCTGCCATTGCCGCGGGCTTTTCCTTCGTTGGGCTGATGCACGCCCCCGAACTGTCATTCAATGCTGCCCCAGAGTTCGTGATGGGCTACTTAGGGATGGCGCTGCTGTTTATCTACTTCTCCTTTCAGGAAGCTGGGCGCCTGCGTTAATTAACGAATCCCGCCTGCCGATGCGGGCGGGAAAGAATGCGCCGCATGACTTGCCACGCCATCAAGCCTGCCAGCAGGTTGCCTACGGCGGCGCCCGCCGCCAGCCCCCACCAACCGAAGAGCTGTGAACCTAACCACAGGCAGGGTAAATAGCAGATAAACAGCCGTGCGCTGGATAGCAGCATCGCTCGCAGCGGCCAACCTAGAGCATTGCCCGCCGAAACCACTAACATACAAACGCCCAGCGCTGCGTAGCTTGGCAGCAGAAAGCGAATCAGCAGGGTCAGCTCGTTTTGTACCTCTGGATTGCCTGCTAAGGCCATGGCTAGCCAGGGAGCCCCCAGAGCCAGTAGCACGCCCAGACTAAGCTGCCAAACCAGCGCGACCTTTACCGCCAAACGCATAAGCTGCTGAATTTGCCCCCAATCTCCGGCACCATAGCAGCGTCCTAACCACGGCGGTAGCGACATGGTCATAGCCAGAATGGCCATCAGGGAAAGCGTTTCCAAACGGCTCGCCAACCCCCAGGCTGCTACTTCACTTTCACCCAGACCCGCCACCACTGAGATTGCCAGCATCGCAGCCAAGGGCGGCATCAGTTGGCTGACCATCGCGGGGGCGGCAATGCCAGTAAACGGCCGCCACGACTGTCTCGCCTCTAGCCACAGGCCTTGTTGCGATGCCCACTGGCGTTTGAGCAGTTTACGCGTAGTGACCAACAGCCCCACTGAGAAGGCAATTGCAGTTGCCCAGGCAGCACCGGGCAATCCCCAGCCCTCCCAATCGCCGACACCAAAAATCAGCAGTGGATCGAGCACCAGGTTCACAACACTACTGAGAACCATCATTTTACCTGGTAAACGGGTATCGCCATGGGCACGGAAAATGCTGTAGCTGAAATAGAGCAGTGCTCCCAGCCAGGCGGACAACAGTTGCGGCCCCCAGTAAATATGGATAAAGGAAAGCGTCGTTTCATCGGCGCCAAGGAGCTGAAAAACGGGCACATGGAACACCCACAAGGCAAACGCCAACAGACCAATCACCCCGCCACCTGCCATTAAGACCAGGCTGCTCAAGCGCCTCGCTCGCTCCCCTTCCCCTGCGCCGAGTGCCCGGGAAATAAGTGCCGCAATGGCGATACCCATGCCCACTTGAATGCCGATCATCAGAAATGACAGCGGAAAGGTGAACGACTGAGCCGCTAGCTGTGCGGTACCCAAACGGGCAATGAAGGCGCTATCAACAAGTTGAAAACCCAATAGCGCCAACACCCCGATGGCCATTGGCCAGGTTTGCCGCCATAGGGTTATCGCCAACTCGCGTTGCTGCATCACAATTGCCAAGCCAACTCTCCTTTTATTCGCCTTAAACGCAAAAACGCCACCACCCCTAGCGGGATGATGGCGCTTAACTAAAAGTACTCTTTACTGACGAATACCTTCAAACGTGACGTATAGCTCAAGCTCATGCATGGATTCTGGGAAATCGCTCATGTCGATTCCGTAATCACTCAACGTCAGCGTAGTGCTGCCTTCGAACCCAGCACGGTAATTACCCCAAGGGTCGTCACCTTCCCCCATCAGCGTAACCGGCATTTCAATCTCTTGGGTTTCGCCATGCAGGGTCAGATCACCGGTCAAGACGCCTTCATTTTCACCCGTTGATTCAAAGCCTGTGGAGCTAAATGTGGCGGTAGGGAACTCACCGGCATTAAGGAAATCTTCGCTCAAGATATGGCGATCACGCTCGGCGTGATTGCTGGTCAGGCTATCAACCTGCACTTCGATTTCAGCAGAAGACGCGTCGAGATTTTCAGGATCATAGGCAAACTGACCATCGAACTCTTCAAAGCTGCCGAGAATGTAGGAGAAGCCCAGATGTGAAATTTTAAACTGGACAAAAGCGTGCTGGCCTTCGGTATCAATCTGATAATCAGCTGCCTGCGCTTGGCTCAAAGGTACCAGCGCTACAGCGGCGATCACGGATGCAAATGCTGTCTTCTTGAACATATTGAATTGCTCCTTGCTTTACTTAATAGGCACCGCGGGCAGTCAATTATCTTACCCGCAGTGTTTAGAAAAATGTGTATACAGACAACGTCATTAACTTGGTGCGTTTTAATTGCCAGCTTGGCTATGCGCTGGGTTTAACATGCGTACCAAGGTTTTATGCCGACCTAACCAATGGTGCTTAACAGCAGCAAGGGCGTGGCCCGCTGCCAGGATCATCAACGCCAGGGCGCTGTACCAGTGCACGGTGCCCGCCTGGCTTGCCTGATTGGGCAAGTCATATAGCAACGCCGGCACCTCAAACCAACCAAACACACTAATACCACGTCCATCAGCAGTAGAAATTAAATAACCGCTCACCATAACGACTATTAGAAGCACATAGAGCGCAATATGACCGAGATGGGCAGCAATAGTTTCTAATCGACTCCCCTCGGCGTGGGGCGTCGGCTGTACGAAGCGCCATACCAAACGCGCAAAGGTAGCAAACAATAGCAAGATGCCAATCGAGCGGTGTACCCACGGCCCCTGATTATACCAAGGGTCATAATAGCCCAGGTCAGTCATCCACCAGCCCAGTGCAAACAGGCCAATAATGGCCAGCGCGCTTAGCCAATGAAACAGAATACTAATCAATCCCCAACCGTTGCGACTGTTACGCCACATTGTGCTATTCCTCATTTTATCTATGGCTGCTTCAACTTAGCCAACGCGCTTATCAGATCTTGGATTACGTTATTCGTCCACGCCCAGAACCTTACCGCTAGAAGCTACTAAAAACCGCTGAAAAAAGCAGGATATTTCATTCGTAAAAACCATTGAATAACCAGGTAACAATTTTTACGCCGTTCGCCTTTCTAAAAAGTCAAAGCCAATCCATTCTATAAAATCGAACAAAAAAAGCAAATATAACCAATTTTATAATTTTGTTTGCACGCTTACTATTAACGCATGTCCTAAAAGACATCCAGTAATGACCGAAAAAAGGTACATAAACTTTCTATTAGAGAGCGCCAATCATGAAAAAAATGACCCTTATCACCGCTATTGCCATGACATTGACTTCTACTGCCGTTCTAGCTGAACAGGGATCTGGCGAACTTAACCAGATTATTCAGCCTAGCTCTTCAGCGAATTACAGCACTGACAACGTGCACCTGACACCAGCTGATTTGCCTTTGGTCAACGGCGATGCAAAGAACAACACCGTTGTTGCTCCGAGCTCTCACATCAACCACTCTTCCAGCAATGAAGGCCAGATTGCGACGTCAGACCTGCCTCACCGCAACGCTTCTTGAAACAAATAAGGGGGCTTTGTTTGCACAGCATATGACCCATTAGGTTTCAAAAGTACGAAAAACCCACCTTCAAAGGTGGGTTTTCGTGACTGTGTAGGATTGCTTAACATCAACTAGCCAGCCAGAACATCCAGTCCACGAGCAAGATCGCGCTGGATATCCTGCTGACTCTCAAGCCCTACCGCCACGCGGATCAGCCCTGGCGCAATACTCGCCGCTTCTTTCTGAGCATCAGACAAACGCCCATGGGTAGTGGTGGCCGGATGTGTAATGGTGGATTTAACGTCACCCAAATTCCCTGTTATCGAAAGCATTCGGGTTGCATCGATCACCTGCCACGCCCCCTCTTGTCCTCCTTTCACTTCAAAACCCAGCACCGCGCCAAACCCCTTCTGCTGCTGTTTGGCCAAGGCATGCTGGGGATGATTCTCCAGGCCGCTATAAAACACATGCTTAACCGCCGGGTGGGCATCCAGCCAACGCGCCAGGGTCAAGGCGTTTTCACAGTGAGCTTTCATACGCAGCGACAGGGTTTCCAGGCCCTTGGTAAAAATCCACGCGTTGAAGGGGCTCAGGCAAGGCCCGCAGGTACGCACCACGCCGAATACTTCTTCAAGCAGCGCATGGCTGCCTACCACGGCACCACCAACTGCACGGCCTTGGCCGTCCAAATACTTGGTCGCTGAGTGAATAACCAAGTCAGCACCTAACGCCAAGGGCTGCTGAAGTGCCGGAGTTAGGAAGCAGTTATCTATCGCCAGTAGCGCATCGTGACGTTTTGCCAACGCTGACAGGGCCGGAATATCAGCAATTTCTGACAGTGGATTTGACGGCGTTTCGGCAAACAGTAGCCGCGTTTTGGGAGTAATCGCCGCTTCCCAGGCAGCAACGCTGGAAAGTTCCACATAGCGCGTGGTAATACCCAACTTACCTAGATACTTATCGAACAGACTAACCGTCGAGCCAAATAGCGACCGGGAGGCCACAATCTCGTCCCCTGCGGAAAGCAGTGCCAGCGCAGTGGAGAGAATAGCGGACATACCCGAGCTGGTGGCCACACAACGCTCGCCACCTTCAAGGGCCGCCAGGCGGCGCTCAAAAGTATGCACTGTCGGGTTGGTAAAGCGCGAGTAGACGTTGCCCGGCTCCTGCCCACCAAATTTACGCGCCGCTTCTGCAGCGCTTTCGTAGACAAAGCTTGAGGTCGGAAAAATAGGCTCCGAGTGTTCCTGCTCGAAGGTACGCTGATGGCCCGCACGGATAGCCAGCGTCTCTAATGACCACTCATCCTGGTGACCGTCTTCCTGATGATTATCATCATGCATAAGACTTCTCTCCTAATCGTCCAGGTCATCGTCCTGATTGTGCATATCGACCAGGGCATGATCGCCAGCGCTTTGATCCTTGGCGGAGTCATTACGGCTAGCTTCCAATGCGGCCAGGTAGGCGTCGTCGATATCACCAGTCACGTAGTTGCCGTCAAATACCGAGCAATCAAACTCTTCCATTTCAGGGTTCACTTCGCGGCAGGCCGCTTTTAGATCCTCCAGATTCTGATAGAAGATACGGTCAGCGCCAATCAAATCCCCTACTTCCTCTTCGCTGCGGCCATGAGCAATCAGCTCAGACGCTGCAGGCATATCGATGCCATACACGTTGGGGAAACGTACCGGGGGCGCCGCTGAGGCAAAATAGACCTTGCGTGCCCCGGCATCGCGGGCCATTTGAATGATCTGCTTACAGGTCGTGCCGCGCACAATGGAGTCGTCCACCAGCAAAACGTTTTTGCCTTTAAACTCAACGTCAATAGCATTGAGTTTTTGGCGTACCGATTTTTTACGCTGAGTTTGCCCCGGCATAATAAAGGTACGGCCAATATAGCGGTTCTTCATGAACCCTTCGCGGTAGGTCACCCCGAGGTGCTGCGCCATTTCAAGGGCGGAGGTACGCGACGTATCAGGGATCGGGATGACCACGTCGATATCGTGATCCGGCCACTCGTTGAGGATGCGATCCCCCAGCTTACGCCCCATCTGCATACGGGTGCCGTAAACATAGGCGCCGTCCAACAGTGAATCGGGACGCGCTAGATAAACGTGCTCAAAGATACACGAACGTAGCTCGGGGCGGTCAGCACATACCTGGGTGTGAATATTGCCTTCGATATCGACAAAGATGGCTTCGCCAGGCGATAGGTCACGCTCCAGTTCAAAACCGCCCACATCCAAGGCGACGGATTCGGAGGCGATCATCACCGCCTGCCCGTTCTCCTCTTCGCGGGTACCAAACACCACGGGGCGAATACCGAAGGGGTCACGGAATGCCACCATGCCAAAGCCATTAATAATCGCGACAGCGGCATAACCACCCTTGCAGCGACGGTGAACGCGACGCACGGCGTCGAAGATATCTTCCGCTTCCAGGTGCAAACCCTGCTTGCCCAGCTCGTGAGCGAAGACGTTGAGCAGTACTTCAGAATCGGAGCTGGTGTTAATGTGACGCAGATCGGTAGAGAACAGCTCCTGCTTCAACTGCTCAGAGTTGGTCAGGTTACCGTTATGCGCCAGCGCAATGCCGTAAGGGGAGTTAACATAGAACGGCTGTGACTCAGCTTCACTTGAAGAGCCTGCCGTCGGGTAACGCACGTGACCAATGCCTAGGTTACCTTTTAGGCGGGCCATATGACGGGTGTGAAATACATCACGTACCAAGCCGTTACTCTTGCGCAGTAGGAAGCGTCCCTCGCTCCATGTCATCATGCCTGCAGCGTCCTGGCCACGATGCTGAAGTACGGTCAGGGCATCATAGATTCCCTGATTTACCGCCTGCTTGCCCAGAAGGCCCACTATACCGCACATTCACGTTACCTCGCTTAATGCCATGGCATGCCTAAGTCACATACTTAGGCATGCCCGAACGTTCGTAGAATCAACTTCAGTAACAGGTCAATCACCTGTCGGGATAACCTCACGCTCCGCCGCACCGGGCAGACGCAGTTCAGGTAGAGAGATGTCGCGCAGCGACGATGGCGCCTCTGGTAGCTCGCGGTCCCACTGATCTAACTGGCTCACCGCCCAGTCGCGCAGCTGAATAAAGGTTGGGCGCAGTTCCGCTTGTTGCCACGCCTGCAGCTCCGCCAGCGGGGTGAGCGTAATCAGCACGGTAGCAATAAGCAGAATAACCGCTCCCCGGGCAACGCCAAAAGCGGCCCCCGCCACGCGGTTCAAAAGCCCCATGCCCACCCATTCAATCGCCGCATGCACCAAACGAATCACTATGCCGCAGAGCAAAATAACGGCAAAGATCACCAGTATAAAAGCGAGCACTAAGCGGGCATCAAAGCTATCGATAAACCCGCTCATCAGTTCGGCCACCGGTTCGGCGAGGACTCGGGCAACCATTAAGGCAACGACCCAGGCGGCCAAACCCAATGCCTCGCGAACAAATCCCCGGACGAATCCGGCTAGCATTGATAGCGCCAGCACGGCCAAGAACACCGCATCAATCCAGGTTAATGCCATCGTTTAGTCTCTTACCCGAACAAGCAGGCCCTGCACATTGGCCCGCTCTTTAATCGAGGACATGGCAGACTCCCCCTCCTCAGAAGTGGCATAAGGGCCCACAAAGACGGTGGTCATATTGTTATCGCGCTCACGCTGATAAACAGTAAACCCTTCCCCCGAAAGCTGCTCGCTAAGGCGCTGCGCATTACCGGGCTCTCCAAAGCTGCCGACTTGCACCGCCCACTCTCCCTGAGCACTTGCTGAGGGGGTGGATGAGCTAGATGAGGAGCTTTGCGATGAACGTTGTGAAGAGCCCTGTGAAGAGCCTTCACTGCTGCTTTGACCGCTGCCACTATTGCTGGCAATCAGGGCAGCAATAGGGTCGCTATCGGAGGTCGACGGCCCTTCATCCGGTTCACTGGATCCCGCTGCCTCGGGACTCGAGGGCGACTGATTAGCAGCAGCAATTTGATCGGTTTCCGGCAACCTCGGATCGACGTCAATAGGCATATCGCCCTCTTCATTACGGGGCGCTGACGATAGCGACGGTTCGCCGATGGTTGAAGGTCTTTCCGGTGCAGGAACGTCACGGCGCTCCACTTCAACGGGTTGCTCGATCACAAAGTTCGGCTGGGGACGTTCTTCCCTTGGTGCGGGATCGCTCATTAGCCACGGCACAAAGATCGCCAGTAGCGCGAGCAGAATCACAATACCGCTAATGCGTTCCGTTTTACCGTATTTCATTTCCGTCTCCATCAAGCGACGCTGCGCCTGTTGGCAGTGGCCGAGCTAACAGTGCCGCTACTGTAAAGAACGACCCGGTGGCCAAGACACGATCATTGGGCGTTAACACCTGAGCCAGCCAATCGACGCCTGCTTGCGGCGAATCAGCGCTAAAATGCACCCGCCCTCCCTGAGCTATAATACGTTGCGACAACTCGCTTGCCCGGCAACCTCGCTCTCCGCTCAGCGACACGCACACCCAATCACTAATGCGAGACGCTAATGCCTGTATGACACCGTCAATATCCTTATCATTCAACATGCCAATCAGGCCCCACTGCCGACCACCTTCCGGAGGTTGCGGCAAATGGCGAACGACATACTCGGCAGCATGAGGATTATGACCTACATCCAGGCACCAAGGCCCAATCCATTGCAGCCGCCCCGGCAACTGCACAGAACTCAACGCAGCTTGCACGCGCGCCGCTTCTACCCCAAGCCCGGCAAGCACAAGCGCCTGCAAAGCAGTGGCGGCGTTATCGATAGGCAGCCCCGGCTCAGGAAGCTCATCAATAACAATGCGTTGACCATCCGGATGCTGACCCTGCCAGCGCCATCGAGAAGGCTCAGAAGCCATCGTCTGATGGGCAAATTGCTGGCCCAAACAAAACATAGGCGCCGCCAGCACCTGAGCACATTCAGCGACACTGGAAGGTAACGTTTGGCTACCGAGCACGGCGGGACGATTGGCACGAAAAATACCGGCTTTTTCACGCCCAATCTGAGCTAAATCGGTGCCTAAAAAGTTAGCGTGATCCTGAGCAATAGTGGTAACAATGGCCACATCCGCATCAATAATATTGACTGCATCAAGGCGCCCACCCAGCCCCACTTCTAGCACCGCAAGATCAAGCTTTGCATTGGCCAAGCACCACAGCCCGCACAGTGTCCCCGCTTCAAAATAGGTAAGACTGATTTCACTGCCCTGCAATCGTGCCTGCTCAACCTGCTCAAAGCCTTGCACCAGCAGTTGGTCATCGGCTTCCTGACCATCGATTTTAACGCGTTCGTTGTAGCGCAATAAATGGGGAGAAGTGTAGGTACCCACTCGCCAACCATGGGCACGGGCAACGCTATCAATCATGGCAAGGGTTGAGCCCTTGCCGTTGGTGCCTGCTACCGTAATAACGCGGGGGGCGATGGGGCTTGAAAGCAGCCCCATCCGTTTAGCCACCTGCGAGACCCGCTCCAGGCCCATATCAATCCCTACCGGATGCAGCGTTTCCAAATGCTGGAGCCACTGTTGCAAAGAGTAGAGCGGCAAAGAAGGTGTCTGTAGAGAGTCAGGCATTGCGCGAATGGTCATCACTCTTAACGAAAGTGGTGTCCTTCTTAGGCGCCTCAACTTTCTCGAACGTTACGTCAGCGGTTTCCGCCAAGCTATCTTCCTCAACGATAGGCTCAACGACCTCAGCATCATCAGGATTGGTCGAACTCACCGGCGTTGCGTCGTGGTGGGTTAACTTACGCAGCACACTCCCCACGCGGGCACGCATTTCATGACGATGAACGATCATGTCGACGGTACCGTGCTCAAGCAGAAACTCGCTGCGCTGGAACCCTTCTGGCAAGGTTTCACGTACCGTTTGCTCGATGACCCGCGGACCGGCGAAACCAATCAAGGCATTGGGTTCGGCAATATTCAAGTCACCCAACATGGCTAGTGAGGCTGAAACACCGCCAAAGACGGGATCCGTAAGCACAGAAATATACGGCACACCCGCTTGTTTGAGCTTTTCAAGCGCGGCGGATGTTTTAGCCATCTGCATCAACGAGAACAGTGCTTCCTGCATACGAGCCCCACCGGAGGCGGCAAAGCACACCAGCGGGATGTTCTCTTCCAGCGCCACGGTAGCGGCGCGAACAAATTTCTCGCCAACCACTGCCCCCATTGAGCCGCCCATAAAGGTGAACTCAAAGGCAACGGCAACGACCGGAAGACCATCCAACTCACCGCGCATTGCGACCAGCGCATCTTTCTCGCCAGTATCTTTTTGCGCCGCGGTCAGGCGGTCTTTGTATTTTTTAGAGTCGCGAAACTTCAACCGATCATTGGGTTCGATTTCCGCCGCGATCTCTTGGCGTTCTGCTTTATCCAAGAACCAGTCCAAGCGTTTGCGTGCCGTCAAGCGCAAATGGTGATCGCACTTGGGACAGACGCTGTTATGTTTCTCTAGTTCAGGGAGGTAGAGAACCGCTTCGCACTTGGGACATTTACGCCAGAGGCCGTCGGGCACGCTAGCACGACGGTCTTTACGCTGGATGCGACCCATGGAGGGTACGATCTTGTCTAACCAGCTCATATCAAAAAGGCTTCCGTTATACGTCAACGCCTGGCAGAACCAGGCTCGATGAGTGTCATGAATCTATTCAGTATAGGCGATAAAGCAATTCGCTTTAGGCATCCATCGCCGTACGCATCTCTGCTAATACACTTTTCAACTGGCCCGCAATGGTTTCCGGCGCATCGACACTTTCAGCGATGCGGTTAACCAAAGCGCTACCTACAATCACACCATCGGCGACTTTAGCTACTTCAGCGGCCGTCACGCCATCGCGGATACCGAAACCAACACATAGCGGTAAATCGGTCATCCCCCGCAGCGGCGCCAAGTGCTCGGCCACATCGTCTGCGTTCAGGGTGGCGGCACCGGTCACGCCTTTCAGCGAAACGTAGTAGAGGTAGCCCTCGCCATGGGCGCATATTGTAGCGGCACGCTGGTTAGAAGTGGTAGGCGCAACCAAAAAAATCGCCGCTAAATCCCGCGATTTTAGCAGTGGCCCAATCTCTTCGGCCTCTTCAGGCGGCATATCTACAATCAGCACACCATCAACGCCCACGCTGGCAGCTTGATCGGCAAAGTTTTCGTAGCCAATTCGTTCAATCGGATTCAAGTAACCCATTAACACAACCGGTGTGGTGGTATCGGTTTGGCGGAACTCTTTGACCATCTGCATAAGGTCGACCAGCCGTGTGCCCTGCTTTAACGCACGCTCACAGGCTTTTTGAATGACCGGGCCATCCGCCATGGGGTCGGAAAAAGGCACGCCTAGCTCAATCACATCGGCGCCTGCTTCCACCAAAGCATGCATAAAACCAACGGTGTATTGAGGTGCTGGATCACCTGCGGTGATGTAAGGAATCAGGGCCTTGCGGCCCTGCTGCTTAAGTTCACTGAAACGCTGATCAATACGGTTCATGCTCGCCCTTAAAAAGCTGACCTTAAAATTCGATGCCATCAATCTTAGCAACGGTCATGATGTCTTTGTCGCCACGCCCGGAGAGGTTAACCACGATATGCTGGTCAGGACGCATGGTAGGCGCCAATACCTTGGCATGGGCCAGCGCATGGGCCGACTCAAGGGCGGGCATAATACCTTCCATATGGGTCAGTTCGCGAAACGCTTCGAGCACTTCTTTATCGTTAGCGGCCACATAGGAGACCCGACCCACGTCTTTCCACAGCGCGTGCTCGGGGCCTACGCCAGGATAATCCAGGCCAGCTGAAATGGAGTGCGTATCCGACACCTGCCCGGCTTCATCTGACATTAAGTAGGTGCGATTACCGTGGAGCACGCCGCGCGGCGCATTGGATGACAGCGGCGCCGCGTGGCGGCCGGTTTCAACGCCATCGCCACCGGCCTCCACGCCATACATAGCCACGTCGTCATCTTCCACAAAGGGGTAGAACAGACCCAAAGCGTTAGAGCCACCGCCCACGCAGGCAATCAGCGCATCGGGAAGACGGCCGATCTGCTCCAGCGACTGGCGGCGCGCTTCACGCCCCACCACCGCGTTGAAATCGCGCACCAGCAGCGGATAAGGGTGCGGGCCCGCCACGGTACCGATGATATAGAAAGTGTTGTCAACGTTAGTGACCCAGTCACGCAGCGCTTCGTTCATGGCGTCTTTGAGAGTGCGGGTGCCGGACTCTACCGGAATGACCCGAGCGCCCAGTAGGCGCATACGGTAAACGTTCAGCTTTTGGCGCTGGACGTCTTCAGCCCCCATATACACGTCGCACTCAAGCCCTAGGCGAGCAGCAACGGTTGCCGAGGCGACGCCATGCTGGCCCGCCCCGGTTTCAGCGATAATGCGTGGTTTGCCCGCTTTTTTGGCCAGCAGAGCCTGACCAATGGTGTTGTTTACCTTGTGAGCGCCGGTATGATTCAGATCTTCCCGCTTCAACCAAATCTGTGCGCCCCCAAGGCTCGCCGACCAGCGCTTAGCGTGGTAGAGCGGCGATGGACGCCCCACATAGTGGGCAAGATCGTAGTCAAATTCGGCCTGAAAATAGGGGTCATCACGCAGGCTTAAGTACGTTTTCTCCAACTCTTCCAACGCAAAGCTCAGGGTTTCTGACACAAACCGACCACCGTAAGGGCCAAAATGACCACGGGCATCCGGCATTCGGGTCAGATCGCTGAACTTGGTTTTTGGTGTAGGCGTCGCAGAAACAGTCACAGGGATACCTCACAAGATCGCCAGAGCAGGCAAACAATAAATGAATCGACGTAAACACGTAGCTCGATAAAATACCCATAAGCAATACGCATAAATTACACAAAAACTAGGCTTACATAAACTTATGCGGCGAACGCTAGCAGGTGTCGGCTAACGCCACATGACGCACGAAAGACGCCATCTTGTCAGCATCCTTACAGCCGTGGGAGGCTTCAATACCGCCGGACACATCCACTGCATAAGGCGCTACCTGACGCACAGCGTCAGCAATGTTATCAGTACTCAACCCACCGGCGAGGATAACAGGTTTTGCAAGATTTGCGGGGATTCTCGACCAATCAAAGGTCTCCCCCGTGCCCCCCGGTGTCCCCGGCCGATACGCGTCTAGCAGCAGCGCCTGAGCGTGATGATAGCGCTCGGCCTCATGGGTAAGATCTATCTCATCGCGCATGCGCAGCGCTTTCATCCAGGGTAGCGAAAAGCGCTGGCACTCATCGGGCGTTTCATTGCCATGAAACTGAAGCATATCGAGATAGGGCAAGCACTGCTCAATGAGCTCAGCAGGCTGGTCGACAAACAGCCCCACGCGGGTCACAAAGGCAGGCACGCGGGCAGAGAGCGCCGCCAGTTGTTCGATATTCACGCTGCGCGCACTTTTTGGCCACATAACGAAACCCAAGGCATCCACGCCCAGCGCCACGGCGAGGTCAATATCCTCACCACGCGTAAAACCACAGAACTTGATTCGGGTGCGGGTTTGCGGAGCAGCACTCATGACGACGCCTCCTGTTTAGGGGTAGCTGCCGGGTTACACAACGAGCGATTGCGTCGATAGGCCACCCGTGGCGTATCAGGAAGCTCGCGCTCTCCCGTCCACTCTCCAGTAAATGAGAGCAGATGCGGCCCCAACGGCTCTTTAGGCAGATCAAAGCGCTCATCGTAGACCGAATCGACAAAATGCAGCCCGCAGGCGGGTGCCGTCACATCCCCTTTGCGACGGTTTTTAAGCGCTAAAAGTTCACCAATATAAGCTTCATCTTGGGCACCGCGTCCGACGCTCACCAGGGCCCCGGCAATGTTGCGAATCATGTGGTGTAAGAACGCGTTGCCTTGAATATCGATCATCACCAACTGGCCGTAGCGCTTTACGTCCACAAAGTGCATATGTCGCCAGGGGGTTTTGGACTGACAGCCAGCGGCACGGAAGCTGGAAAAATCGTGCTCGCCTACCAGCGCCTGGGCGGCCCGGTGCATGGCATCGGCGTCTAACGGGTCACGGCACCAGGTCACATTGGCCCGTTCCAATACCGGGCGACTGATCTGGTTCAGCAGCACGTAGCGGTAGCGGCGACCCAGAGCGCATAGACGTGAATGAAAGTCATCGCCCACTGGCTTCACCCAGCGTACAGCAACGTCGCGGGGCAAATGGGTATTAGCACCAAAGATCCAGGCTTTTTCGGAGCGCCCTACCGGCGGGTCAAAATGGATGATCTGACGGGTCGCATGCACCCCCGAATCGGTGCGCCCACTGGCATTCACCCGGATAGGCTCATTGGCCACCTTGGACAGCGCATCCTCTAACGATGCCTGAACCGATGCAGAGTGGTTTAAGCGCTGAAAACCGCAGTAGCGGGTACCGTCGTACTCGATCCCCATTGCCAAGCGGCCGGTAAGCGGAATTTTCTCATCGAAGTGATAGAACAGCGTCATCAAGCCACATCATTTTGAAGATTTTGAAGGATCGCTATTATCCAGGCCTCGAGGCTTGAATGCTACCTCTTCAATTTCCCATTCCTCTTCAACTGGCCTACGTGGCTGTTTCGCGGGAGGCACCGATTCGGCATGCGACTCACTGGAGAACTCCACCGTGGGCTGCATGGGGGTTTCGGTACGCAGGCCGCCCTGACTGTTTAAAGTGCTATTTGAAGCGCTGCTAGAAGTACTGTTTAAGATCGGCGGATGGTAATCGATAAAGCGATGGCCTGGATCCTCAGCGGTTTCAGAAGGCTTGTCGGTTTGCTGCACATGAGCATTAGCAGCCGCAGGCCCAGAGGCAGGCATACCGGCACGGATAGAAGCCAGCAGTTGGCTCATGGGCATAGAACTCGGCGGCGGTGCTAAAGAGACGTTTTGAGAACGGTCAGCGGAAACAGCGTATAGCTTCAGCCTCCGCTGACGCCCCTGCTCAGCGAGTCCCGATGCCTGACTTTTTTCATAGCGAAGGGGGTCGTCTTGCGATGGCGTCTGCCCTTGATCGTCGACCAGCCACTGATCGGTATCTAATGTCGGTGCGGGGTTAGTGGCAAGAGCATCGTTCTCAGCCTTGGGTTCTACGCGAGGCGAAGCCGCTGGCTTAACCACGGATTCAGCCAGCGGAATGTCTTCCCAGGTCTCCTCTCGGCGATTACGTAACCATACCAACAGCGCTAACAACAGTGTGATGGCGGCCAAAGCCAACGTCCACTGGTAGCGCTCAATTAAGCCAGCCACACCCGGGCTCTTCGTCTCATCCATGCTAGCAATGAGTGGCGCTGGAGGTGGCTCTTGAGCAGCCAACGTATCGCTTAGCGCCTGCGTTAGGGAGGCAACCTCACCACGCAGCTCATCAAGCTCAGCGCGCATCAGCTCACGTTCTTCGAGAACCTGCTGTAATGTCGTTTGGCTTAGGTGCAGTTGCTCGGTCAGTTCCGAACGAGATAATGCTTCAGGCTCGTCGACTTCCTCTTCAACCCCAGCTTGGTCGGCGGCTATGGAGGTAGCAGAAACAGACGTGGCGGCTTCAACCTTCGGTAGCGCCACTGTTTGCAATGAGCCATTGCGGCGTTGCTGCCAGGCTTCATTCATCGCTTTGATAGCAGCATCGGCATCACCGTGAGAGCGCGCCCGAATGCGTTCAGTATTAGGCACCCGAAGCGTTTGCTCTGCACGCATGTCATTTATATTGCCCGATGGAAAGACCTCAGAGTTGGCCTCCAGCAGCGCCACCATCATCTGCTGTACGCTCACCTCGTCAGGTTTAATACGCTCGGCAACGCTCCATAGGGTATCGCCGCTACCCACATAGGCACTCGATGGCGACGTCGAACTGGGCTGAGCAAGCGCTTGATTCTGTGCATAGCCTTGGGGATCAAACAGTAGTGTTATGTCACGAAACTGCTGCCCGTCTGGCAACTCCACCGTTAACAGCAAATCAAGCCAGGGCTCCTGCATCGTTTTATCAGAGCTTAAGCGTACCTGCCGGCGCCCCTGCTGCTCTTGAATCTGGACGCGCACACTGGCCGCTAATGGCGTCCATTCAAGGCCTGCTGAGGCAAAGGCTGGTGGCTCGGCAACGCTGATATGAATCTCGTCGAGGGCGTAATCACTGCTTTCGAGCAGAGGGATCGAAGCATCTAAAGGCGCATCCAGATATGAGCTGACACTCGCCTGCCCAAAACCAACGGCCAGCGCAATCGGACTTACTGCACTCAACGAGAGCCATGTAATCCATGCCAGTGATTTTTTCATGAATGTTCCCTGATCACCTACTTACTTTTAACGACTGATGCCAGATAATTTTACTAAGTCTTTTTTGTCATAACTTAACGAAATAACGGCGTTATTCCCACTATCAAGATGACTAGCCGAAAAAAAACGGGAAGCTGCGAACAGCTTCCCGTTTTCGACTGGCGTACAACAATAAACAATTACTGTTCGCGAAGAATCTTCAACATACGCTTCAGCGGCTCTGCGGCGCCCCACAGCAACTGGTCACCCACGCTAAATGCCGAGAGGTATTCGCCGCCCATTTGCAGTTTACGCAGGCGCCCAACCGGCACTTGCAGCGTGCCAGTGGCAGCCGCAGGCGTTAGGCCAGCAATGGTGGCGTCTTTATCGTTAGGAATCAGCTTGACCCACTCGTTGTGCTTGGCGATGCGATCTTCGATCTCATCCAACGGCACATCATGCTTCAGCTTGATAGTGAACGCCTGGCTGTGCGAGCGCATCGCGCCGATACGCACACACAGGCCATCGATGGGGATCGGGTTGTTGTCGAGCCCGAGAATCTTATTGGTCTCAACGCTGCCCTTCCACTCTTCGCGGCTCTGGCCGTTGTCTAGCTTGGTATCGATCCATGGCAGCAAGCTACCTGCCAGCGGCGCGGCAAAGTTATCGGTCGGGAAGTCACCGCTGCGCATGGCAGCCGTTACTTTGCGGTCGATATCCAGAATCGCGCTTGACGGATCTTTTAGCTCTTCGCCGACGCTGTCGCGCAGTTGGCCCATTTGGTTGAGCAGCTCACGCATGTGCTTAGCGCCCGAACCAGAAGCCGCCTGGTAGGTCATGGAGGTCATCCACTCGACCATATCGGCTTCAAACAGACCGCCCAAGCCCATCAGCATTAGGCTCACGGTACAGTTGCCGCCCACAAAGGTTTTAGCGCCCTTGGCTAGCTGGTCGTCGATAACCTTGCGGTTGACTGGATCCAGCACGATCGTCGCTTCATCTTCCATGCGCAGGGTACTGGCGGCGTCAATCCAGTAGCCCTTCCAACCTGCGCTGCGAAGATCTTTATAGACCGGCTTGGTGTAGTCACCGCCCTGGCAGGTGACAACAACATCCAACGCTTTGAGCGCTTCAATATCAAAGGCATCTTTCAGCGGAGGTACGTCGACACCGATGTCGGGGCCGGGCTGGCCTACCTGGGAGGTGGTGAAGAACACCGGCTCGATGCCGTTGAAATCACCATCTTCCTGCATGCGCTGCATCAGCACTGAGCCCACCATGCCACGCCATCCCACGAAACCGACTTTCAACATATGAAGTCCTCCTGCAAAGAATGAGTACTCACATTATACACACTTCTTTACGGTGATTTTGAAGCCGCACTGAACAACGGCTCAATGATAATGGCTGAGTAAATAAGGGCACCGGGGTAGCCCGACGACTTTACTCACTGCTTAGCAAACGCCGCTAACACCGCATCGCCCATGGCATCAGTGCCGATGGTCTGCATACCTTCAGAGGCGATATCCGCAGTGCGCAGACCGTCATCCAGCACGCTGCCGACGGCGGCTTCAATACGCTCCGCCATGGTATTTTCACCCAACGAATAACGCAGCATCATGGCTACCGAAAGCATCATGGCCAGTGGGTTAGCTACATTTTGACCGGCGATATCCGGCGCGCTACCGTGGCATGGCTCGTACATGCCCTGCCCGCTTTCGTTTAGCGAAGCAGAAGGCAGCATACCGATGGAGCCGGTAAGCATAGCGGCAGCGTCAGAGAGAATGTCGCCAAACATATTGCCAGTCACCACCACGTCAAACTGCTTGGGCGCGCGCACCAGCTGCATGGCGGCGTTATCCACGTACATATGGGAAAGCTCAACGTCCGGGTATTCCGGCGCCAAACGCTCCATCACTTCACGCCACAAGATGGTCACTTCCAGCACGTTAGCTTTATCTACTGAGCAAAGTTTCTTGCCACGCTTCTGGGCCATTTCAAAGGCGACGCGGCCAATACGCTCAATTTCGCTTTCAGAATAGATATAGGTGTTAAAACCAACCCGCTCGCCATTTCGTACTTCAATGCCACGGGGCTGGCCGAAGTAAATGCCGCCGGTGAGTTCGCGAACGATCATAATATCCAGCCCGGCCACCAGTTCCGGCTTCAGGCTAGAGGCGCTGGCCAACTGCGGGTAGAGCATTGCCGGGCGCAGATTACCGAACAATCCAAGGTTTTTACGCAGCCCCAGCAGGCCTTTTTCAGGACGCTTGGAGAGGTCTTCAATTTTGTCCCACTTGGGGCCACCCACTGCGCCCAACAAAATCGCACTGGCTGCTTTAGCTTTTTCCAGGGTTTCTGCGGGCAGAGGCTCGCCGTGGACATCATAGGCAGAGCCGCCCACCAAGCCCTCTTCTACTTCAATATCCAAGCCCGCTTCTTGGCACGCCTTCAACAAACGTGCCGCCTGGGCGGCAATCTCGGGGCCAATACCGTCACCCGGCAGCAGTAATACCTTATGAGTCATGCTGAATCCTTAGCACTTACAACTAAATAACTTAGGGTCAACGGCAGGCCTGTGTGACGTCGACCTGCCCTTGCCCACGCATTGGGAGATCTCAAAAATACTTACGCAGACTGCCGGAATAACCAGGGACGCGCAGCTTTATGCTTCTGCTCAAAAGCACGAATGGCGTCTTCGTCTTTTAGCGTCAGGCCAATATCGTCCAGCCCTTCCAGCAGGCAGTGCTTGCGGAACTCATCCACTTCAAACTCTAAAATCTCGCCGCTGGGCGTTACTACGCGCTGGTTCTCCAGATCCACATCCAACTGGTAACCTTCGTTGGCTTCCACCTCGGCAAACAGTCTATCGATCACGTCTTCTGGGAAGGTGATCAGCAAGATGCCGTTCTTGAACGAGTTGTTGTAGAAGATATCGGCAAAGCTAGGCGCAATCACTACCTTAAAACCGAAATCTTCCAGCGCCCAAGGCGCGTGCTCACGAGAGCTGCCGCAACCAAAGTTGCGCCGAGCAAGTAGCACTTCCGCGCCTTTGAAACGCGACTGGTTCAAGACGAAATCAGGGTTCAGCGGGCGCTGTGAGCAGTCTTGCCCCGGCTGGCCTTCATCCAAGTAGCGCAGTTCGTCAAACAGGTTAACGCCGAAGCCGGTACGCTTGATCGACTTCAAAAACTGCTTCGGGATAATCAAATCAGTGTCGACGTTGGCGCGATCCAGGGGCGCTACCACGCCTTCAAAACGTTCAAATTTTTTCATGGTTTAGGCCTCCTGAGCGTGAGTGGCGTCGTTAGCGGGCAAGCTGCGAACATCAACAAAGTGACCGGCAATCGCCGCTGCCGCTGCCATGGCCGGGCTGACCAAGTGCGTACGGCCACCGTAGCCCTGACGCCCTTCAAAGTTGCGGTTAGAAGTAGAGGCGCAGTGTTCACCGGCACCCAGCTTATCCGCGTTCATCGCCAAACACATGGAGCAGCCCGGCTCGCGCCACTCAAAGCCTGCTTCAATAAAGATCTTATCCAAACCTTCCGCTTCAGCTTGGCGCTTCACCAAGCCAGAACCCGGCACCACCATGGCCAGCTTGATGGAATCAGCTACCTTTTTGCCCTTGGCGACTTTGGCGGCTTCACGTAAATCTTCAATACGCGAGTTGGTGCAGGAGCCGATAAAGATTTTATCCAACTTGATATCAGTAATTTTCTGATTGGCGTGAAGGCCCATGTACTCTAAGGCACGAGTGTGGCTACGCTGCACGGTTTCATCCAGCGCAGCGCTGGGATCGGGCACTTGGCCGGAAATACCGGTGACCATTTCCGGGCTGGTGCCCCAGCTCACCTGTGGCTCGATCTCTTCAGCCTGCAAAGTAACCACTTTATCGAACTGCGCATCGTCGTCAGACACCAGATTGCGCCAGTCCGCCACGGCGGCTTCCCACTGCTCTGCCGTGGGCGCGAAAGGACGCTTGGCAAGGTAATCAATGGTGGTATCGTCAACGGCAATCAAACCTACTCGTGCACCCGCTTCAATAGCCATGTTGCACACGGTCATGCGCCCTTCCATAGAGAGCGAAGCAATCGCGCTACCGGCAAATTCAATGGCATAGCCGGTGCCGCCAGCGGTGCCGATCTTGCCGATAATCGCCAGCACCACGTCTTTAGCAGTCACGCCCAGGCCCAGCTCACCTTCCACGCGCACCTGCATATTCTTCATTTTTTGCGCCAGCAAACACTGGGTCGCCATTACGTGCTCAACTTCCGAGGTACCGATACCGTGGGCCAAGGCGCCAAAGGCACCGTGGGTAGCGGTATGGGAGTCGCCGCATACCACGGTCATACCCGGCAGCGTTGCGCCCTGCTCTGGGCCGACCACGTGCACGATGCCCTGACGCGGATCGTTGATTTTGAACTCTTCGATGCCGTACTCAAGGCAGTTATCGTCCAGGGTTTGCACCTGAATCAGCGACACCGGGTCTTTAATACCGCTGTTGCCCTCGGCGCGCTCTTTAATGGTCGTCGGCACGTTATGGTCGGGCGTAGCCAAGTTGGCATCCAAACGCCACGGCTTACGATTAGCTAAACGCAGGCCTTCAAACGCTTGAGGCGAGGTCACTTCGTGAAGCAGCTGGCGGTCGATATAGATCAACGCGGTGCCGTCATCACGCTGTTTAACCAAGTGCTGATTCCAGAGTTTGTCGTAAAGGGTTTGACCTGACATGTGGCTCTCCTGGGCGGTGCCCTGCTAGTTCGGTAACGCAGCCTCTTCGTGCTGCTTATATGTCGGTAGCACAAGTGTTACGCGACTCGCGCATAAAAGCAATTCATGTTATTCATAGATTAGATTCCAAACAGGAATACTTATTCAGGGATACGTCAGTGGATACCCAAAGCCTACAAGCCTTTCTGGCTGTCGCCGATACGCAAAGTTTCTCTCGCGCGGCGGAGCAGCTTTATCTTACCCAGCCCGCCGTTAGCAAACGCATCGCTACCTTGGAGTCTCAGGTAGGTGCACGGCTGTTTGACCGCATTGGTCGACGTATTGCGCTAACCGAAGCCGGTAATGTCTTACTGCCCCAAGCGAGGCGCATCCTGTTTACCGTTGAGGACAGCCGCCGGGCACTAGCCAACCTGTCTGGCCAAGTGGGCGGCAAGCTTACCCTGGCCACCAGCCACCATATTGGCCTGCACCGCTTACCACCACTATTAAAGCAGTACACTCAGCGCCATCCGGAAGTCGAACTCGACCTGCACTTTCTGGATTCTGAGCAGGCTTACCAGGGGGTGCTGGATGGCACTCTGGAAATGGCGGTGGTGACTCTCGCCCCCCACCCTCATGAACAACTGCAGGTCGTAGAGCTTTGGCGTGATCGGCTCTGTTTTACCTGTGCGATTGACCACCCACTTGCCAACCAAGACCCGGCACCTCAAAGCCTCCGGTCATTGGCCGACCTGTGTGAATTCAACTGCGTAATGCCGGGGGCGAAGACCTTTACAGGGTCACTTATTGCGAAACGTTTTAACGAAGCTGGTCTTCAATTGCCTGTAAGCATGGCGACCAACTATTTAGAAACGCTAAAAATGATGTGCAGCGTAGGATTAGGCTGGAGCCTGCTGCCGGAAAAGATGATCGACAGCGAACTGGTAGAGCTAAAGGTAGACACCCCGCCTATTTACCGACCGCTGGGCTATTTGGTGCATACCAATCGAACGCTTTCTAATGCAGCGCGCCGAATGATTGAGGAGCTGGAGAATACGCGGCGTGAAAGTGCTATAAAATAGGCTCAAGTGCACCCGCGGCAGCGCAGCAGTGCTAAAGCTGCCCCCTAAGCAGAAGCTGCACCTCCACTCAGCTCTCATGCATGCGTCAGCTAAACAATTGGCGCTACAGCTAGTCTACTGGATCAATGGTTAAGCGTTGAGCCAGAGCTTGGTGGAGGGTATGCCGGGCTGCTTCGTCGAACAGCACAAAGCGGATCAGGCGCACTTTATGCAAGCTGGGCAGTATGGCTTCGAGGGTAGCCGCACACACCTGAGCGGCTTCTTCCGCCGGGTAGCCGAAAGCACCGGTAGACAGTGCCGGGAAAGCAAGCCGTTCAATACCGTGCTCGTCGGCCAGTTTCAGCGCATTGCGGTAACAGTCCGCCAGCAGTTGATCCTCCGGTTTGTCGACGCCGTATACCGGGCCCAGGCAGTGAATCACCCAGCGGTTGGGCAGATTATGACCGCCGGTAAGTACCGCTTGGCCCGGCTTGATGGGCGCCATTGACTGTCCCTCTTCGGCCAGGCCGGGCCCAGCAGCGCGATGAAGCGCCCCGGCAACGCCCCCACCGGTTCTCAATTGTGCATTGGCGGCATTGACCACGGCATCTACATCGGGTTGTTGAGCGATATCGCCCACTACGCACTGCACGCTGATTCTGCTCTTGTCGCTCATAAGCTCCTCCGACTATTACCAGGCATTACGTAGCGGCCGCTGATGAAGGCTCTCCTTGCCAAGTGCTGCCAGTTATAACCCTCATTTTGGCAAACCCAAGCTCCAGTTCAAGTCAGCATTAGTAAGAGAGCGGAATTGGCGCACCATGAACTGAGCTTCTACTGCTCCCCAAATTGGGCAAACACTTCTTCCCCGGTCAGCTGCTTGGTTTTTTCTGCGAGTGAATAGTAAGTGGGCTTTTGGTCGATAAATATCTGTTCGGTTATTTTCCAATCATCCGCGCTATCAAGAAGGCCAACGGGAAGCGCGTAATGCCCACCCTGCTTTAAGCGATAGAAGAGGTGGGTGCCACACTGTTGGCAGAAACCACGCTCAGCCCATTCTGAGGAACTGAAGGTAGTTATATGCTCCGAGCCGTTAAAATCCACATCACCGGCAAACTCCACCGCAAACAGCGGCCCCCCACCCCACTTTCTGCACATCGAGCAGTGACAAACGCCGACATGGTTGCTTTTGGTGGTAACGGTGACGCTGACAATCCCGCAAAGACAAGCCCCATGAAGCTCTGTGTTGGTTACCATGTTTCTCTCCTTCAGTTCTGATCGTGTTTAACCGTCAAAAGCCAAAATAGCTACGAGGTTTCTTAACAACATCCACCAAGATAGCTCAAAATTAGACTCTCCATTTAAGGTATGGGCGCGGCAGATAGTTTGTTGGATCGATGGTTAAATGTTGAGCCAGGGCTTGGTGGAGGGGATAGCGGCCCGCTTCGTGCGGATTAAACAAACTCTCTTCAGGCTGGGGGCAGGTTATGGCCGATGACAACACCGCATCGTCCACTTCGATGCCCAGTGCCCTACCGGCGCAGAAGTCGTTCTACACATACACGGTGTATCGTCGCATTCTGTGAGCAAAGTTTTTCCGCACTACGCATAATTCACCTCCTTTTAGCTTGTCGGCGTTTCAACACCCTTAACTGCCATAATAGCGCTGCAGATATCAGCCACCCAACGGACGATCTTGACCGAACATGATTCGGTGCCCCTCTGGCGTAGCCACACCAAACTCACGCAGCCCCCAAGGCTTATCAGCTATTGTCTGGAAAATCTCAGCGCCACTCTGCTGATAATCACGATATATCTCGTCTATACCCTCACAGTTTACATATGCGAAGTACGAGTGCTCATGCGTATCACGGGCAGGAAGTTCGTCCGGGCAGTACCCCAACATAACGTGAAAGCTACCAAGGCTAAGGAACGACCAGCCATCTACACGGAAACGGACAGAAAATCCGAGTTTGTCGAGAAAGTAACTCTCGGTCTTCTCAAGATCGTTAACCGCCAGCACATGTTGGGTTGCTTTTACCTCAAACACTTACGACTCCTTTTACCCATATGGATACTTATAATGCCAAGCACTGCGGCGCGAGTTTAGAAGCGTTCGGAGGCTGCAAGCCACGTGCTGCTTCGTTTTGTAATAATCAAAAGGTAGTATCTGCAACGGCGTACATTTTCCATCCATCGGCCGTTTTGGTAAAAGCATAGAACCCATGAACACTCTCAATTTTTGAACCATCTATTCTGCATCTGACAGCAGAGGCAACTGCATGAGCCTCACTATCATTGACAGCTGTCACCTCAAACTTCCAGTCGACAGAATGATCCCAACCCTTTTCCTTTTTAAGGCTTTTGGGATCTATCGGATAGGAATCACACATTGTCACCGAGCCATTTTTAATATATGCGATTGGATACTTGACCATTTTATCGATCAGCGTTACGTCGTTGCTCTTAAATCCAGCAACATAGTATTCCATGTAAGTTTTATGCACTTCAGACCGTAACTCTTCGAACGACATACCACCTCCTCAACACGTGCCATAACACCAGAATAAACGAATCCAATCATGCTTGTATGGCGTTTAAGCATGACTAAGCCACGACGCTTTCCTCACTACGTGCGGGGTCGGCTCAACAGATAGTTGAGATGCGCACGCACCTCTGGCCATTCGCCCTTGTGCAGGCTATACATCACCGTATCGCGAATCGTGCCGTCTCGGCGCAGCACATTGCCACGGATCACGCCGTCCTTTTTCGCGCCTAGGCGCTCAATTGCACGCTGGCTGGCAAAATTGAAGTTGTCAGTACGCCAGCCGATTACATTACATCCCAGCGTCTCGAAAGCGTGTGTCAATAGCAGCAGCTTGCAAGTGGTGTTGACATGCGTGTGCTGCGCTCGCTTGGCGTACCACGTGTAGCCAATTTCCACTCTTTTTACGTCAGGCAAAATATCATGGTAACTAGTAGAGCCAAGCACCGTACCACTGGCCTCTTCAATGACGGTAAAGGCAAAGCGGTGGCCTTCCTCTCGGGCTTTCAAAGCGGTATCAATATAGCGGTGCGTCTCGTCAGGCGCTGGTACCGATGTAATGCGCAGGTTCCATAGCTCCCCGTCCGCTGCGGCAGCGCGCAGACCGGCTTCGTGGTTGAGTGTAAGCGGCACGATTTTTACGCCGCGCGCAGAGAGGGTGACGGGTTCGATAAAGGCCATATGTGTACTCAAATATCTTCTGTAGGCGGTCAAGGGAGAAGCTTAACGATGAGCGTAAACAGCTGGATTTAAAGCAGCCAGGTCGCATTGACGTTTTTATTAGCCAAAGAGGCCAAACATTGGGAGGCCTTAAAGAATCCTCGCCTGCTTGCAGGATTACAGTTTGAGTTTCATTCCTTCATGAGACGCTACGAAGCCGAAGTCCTCATAAAAGCGTAATGCATCCGGCCTCAACTTATCAGTTGTGAGTTGAACCAGAACACACCCTCTTTCTTTAGCGCGATTTATGGCCCACTCAAACATAGCGCGACCAATTCCAGATGATCGGATTTCCTTGGATACGCGAACACCCTCTATCAGAGCTCGCCATTTCCCCTGGTAGGTTAGATATGGAATGAAGGTAATTTGAAGCACGCCCACAATATGATGGCCTATAATTGCAACTACCAACTCATTGTTAGGATCAGCATCGATAGCTTCGAAGGCCGTATGATAGGAATGAGACAGAGGAGTTGAAGGATCTTCACGCTTTAGACCAAGGTTATCGTCGGCTAGCATCTGTACGATAGCTTGCAGATCTTGGTGGGTGGCCACACGAAACGAAACGCTTTCCTCTAGAGACTCGCACATCTCATTTTCTCCTTCCAAGGGCTAAAGCTAAGTGCAAGGGCAGCCTGCAATGTACAGATTTTTGTGCAAAACCAGGAGCGCAGTGGCCGCACACAAAATGTGCCTGTTGTAAGCTAGCCTCCAGAATGAGTGGTTAGATTACAACGCACCGGTCTTGCTTATGGTTCCAAGAGAAACCGCAACCAACTTCTCCTCGCCATTTCCTTGCGAGTATACTTTACACTCACAAGTAGACTGACGCTTACCAGTGTATAAAAGTGCAGATCTAGCAACCAGCCGATCTCCGGTTGCAGGCCGAACATAGTTTACTTTGTATTCTGAGGTAACGCAGCTTCCTAGTACTGACGCGCCAGCAAAGGTGATGCAGTTATTCTATGAATTCAGGCCCAAAACCAAGCCATCTCTCCCCCCATATATCTCATCATTCTTAAAAGACCAGTAAAGCAATGAGAAATTGAATTTATCTCGAATAGCCACTCGATAGACTCTTAACCAACGTGGCGGCTTCATAAAGACAAGAACGGTAGCTCTAGACGCTCTATCCGAATAGGTTCTAGAGTTCCCTCCTTCAATGATCCATTGATGTTTTGATTCCCAGGATCTTACCGTGCTATCAATTTCGGAGTTTGTCCGAAGCTCCCCCTCCTCATCATGAACGGCCTCATCAACACAATAAACAGCTATGTCAAGTAACCTCGAAAGCCTAAGCGCCAACCTAGATTTACCTGTAGTGGTTCAATAAAACCGGACACCAACGTAGGTGGTAATATTGCCACCATAAGCGAGGTGTCTGATGACCAAGAAACGACGTACTTTTTCGCCTGAATTTAAGCAGGAAGCTGCCAGCCTAGTACTAGATCAAGGGTACAGCTATCCCCAAGCTTGTACCTCGTTGGGTGTCGGTGAAAGCGCCCTCCGACGCTGGGTTCACCAGCTTGCGGACGAGCGTCAGGGAGTAACCCCTAAGGGCAAAGCGTTAACCCCAGAACAGCAGCGTATTCAGGAGCTTGAGGCTCGCTGCAAACGCCTTGAGATGGAAAAAACCATCCTAAAAAAGGCTACTGCTCTCTTGATGTCGGACGACATGAATCGTACGCGCTGATAGACCAGTTGAGTGAGCAAATGCCTGTTGAAATGGTCTGTAACGCGTTTGATATTAGCCGCTCCAGTTACTACGAGTACCGCCAGCGGCGGCACCGCGTGTATGTTGAGCGTCTGGCCTTAAAAGCTCAGGTAAACCGCCTTTTCAAAAAGAGTCGCAGCTCAGCTGGTAGCCGCTCGATCAAGGGTTTGCTCAACGAAGAAGGCGTCACCATTGGTCGTTTCAAGGTTCGGCGTTTGATGAGCGAAATGGGGTTGATCTGTAAGCAGCCGGGCCCTCATGCTTACAAGCAGGCGACCGTTGAGCGACCTGATATTGCGAACCATCTTGACCGCAAATTTATACCAGACCAGCCCAATCAGGTCTGGTGTGGTGACATCACTTATATCTGGAGTGGCCAGCGTTGGAGCTATCTTGCCGTTGTGTTGGATCTTTATGCTCGTCGTGTTGTTGGCTGGGCCATTTCGTCCAGCCCAGATGCAGATCTTGTTGTGAAAGCGCTGGATCACGCTTGGGAGCAACGTGGTCAGCCAAAGAGCGTCATGTTCCATTCCGATCAGGGTAGTCAGTATGCAAGCCGCAAGTTCCGCCAAAGACTTTGGCGCTATCGAATTAAACAAAGCATGAGCCGACGTGGCAACTGCTGGGACAACTCGCCGATGGAAAGGCTGTTCCGGAGCCTGAAATCGGAGTGGATACCGGCTTTGGGATATCGAAATCTACCTGAGGCCAAGAAAGACGTTAGTGGATATCTGATGGGTTACTACAACCAGCAGCGCCCTCATTCGTTTAACGGTGGCATGCCTCCCGTTGTGGCTGAGGAAAATCTTAAATTACTGTCCGGGATTAGTTGACCACTACAACCTGAGCCAGGACCTCCGATGATCATTATTCGTGTCGCGCTCATCCCTTCTCTCTTTATACCTAGCGCTGAGTTAACCCGCTTTGCGGTATGGGTTTAAATGATTGCTTAGGCCTTACCGCTCAGTCAGCGCGAGCTGTACGCCTAGACCCGCGAACGCTGCCGCGAAGCTCCTTCGCAACCAACCCTGAATCTTAGGTGAATCAATAACGGCTGCTCTAAATGCATGGGCAAGCTGCCCGTAGATGACGAAGACAACAAAGGTCATCGCCATGAAAATAGCGCTCAGTCCGAGCAAATTCCCTAAAGATGACTGGACGTCTGTTGCAATGAAATGCGGCAAGAAGGCTAAGAAGAAAATGGTCAGCTTGGGGTTGAGGATATTCAGCAGAAACGCCTTACCCATCAGCGAAACGGCATCGCCCTTTCGCCTCACCTCGTGAACAGAGAAAGCGCTTCGATCACGCCAAGTAACGACGGCCAAGTACAGAAGGTATACAACCCCCGCATACTTGAGCACCTGAAATGCTATCGCGCTCGTATGCATGATAGCCGCCAGGCCCAGAACAGTGGCCACCAGGTGCGGCACAATACCAAGTGTGCAACCGATAGCAGCATAGAGACTTGCCAGACGCCCATGCATTAAGCCAATGGAAACGGTGAAGATAACACCTGTGCCTGGGATCATTACGACAACCAACGAGGTAAGCAAGAACTCAGTAGAGAACATAAATGACGACTCCTCTATGGGGCACGACGCTGCCCAATGCACAGCAACGCAGTAGGCTCCAAGTCTGAAGGCAGTCTCAATACTTCCTTCACCCCTGGATCATCGAAACCTGCCACTAAAACACAACCAACTCCGAGCGCTGTACTCTGAAGATGAACATTTTGTGCTAGAGCCCCCGTTTCCATATAGACATAGCGAGCGCCGCGCTCTCCCTGGGGTGGCTGAGCTTCAAAGTGCCGAACTGCCTCTCCAAGTTTCGCGGCAACTCCAATGACGAGAGCCGCTTCTTTCAACCATGGTTGATCGCCAATCCCTAGCGCTTGCACTGCCCCTTCCGGAACACGGTTCCCAATTAACTTTAACGAATGATTATCAGCCTGATACTCATAGATACCGGGCTCAAGTTCCGATACCCGCTGCACCAAGATTTTTAGGTGTAGCGGGTATAATCCACCTGCCGATGGCGTTGCTCTTTTTGTATCCGGCCCTGTTACGCCCTGGGCCGACCAAAGCAATTGAGACAAAACACCTATAGGGAGCAGTGCATTCGTGTACTCCCTCACGCTGCGCCGAGCCGCAATACTACCAACCAATGACTTGGAGCCTTGCTGTTCTGGAGCAGGTAAGTCGAAGACCATGCGTTTACTCCCTATGTATAACAGTGATTATGTGATGCTAGTCGACGACGAACAACTTAGCTCCCTGCTCCGTCGAAGAACGATGAAGTTCGGCATTGTCGGCAACTTGATAGCTCGAACCAGGCGTGAGAACAAAGCAACGACCATCATCTAGCTCCGTATAAAGCTTACATTCTAGGTAGAGTAATATGTGCCTTCTAGCACACCAATGATCTGATATAGCAATACTAATTCGGACTATTGCGCACCAAGAGAACACCAGCACCGATCATCAAACTGCCAGTAACCCAATCCCACCACTGCCGAATGCACGGCCTGCGTAATGCCTGTGCTACGCGCTCCATAAGTATGACAACGCCCCACCACCAAGCGACACCAATCAGTACATCAAGCACACCGAGTATCAAAATTTGCCGAGCTGCACTAACCGTGGGATCGATAAACTGGGGTAAGACACTAAGGAAGAAGATGATCGCCTTGGGGTTGAGCAAATTGCACAAAAAACCATTGGCAAAAGCACGGCTACGGCTAGTGGCATCAATGTTTTCTGGCACGTGTGTCTGTGCACTACGGTGCTGGCTACGACTGCTATACAGAACTGCTAGTCCCATCCAGATTAAATAAGCCGCACCTGCCCACCGAATCAGCATAAACAGCTCAGCGGAGCGGGCCGCAATGGTCGAAAGGCCCAGAGCGGCCATCAGCATATGTATACAGAGTCCGCTCTGAGCACCCAGCGCAGCAGCTAAACCGAGTCGACGATGCTGTACCGCATATCGGCTGACTAGCAGAAAATCCGGGCCGGGAATAAGGTATGCCAGCAATACGACTGCGACGAAGCCAATAAGCTCAATGCCCATCCACCTTCCTCCTATCACCCCCTAGTATGAAGCGAATGCCCATCACACACACCGCAACGTAGCAACACTTGATGATGGTCGCCGTGCTGGCGACTGTTAGAGCGGGTCGGACGGACCAATATAGTTTTCTATGTAAATTGGTTTATCATCCTCAATTACTACCCATGAAGGCTTCTCACAGACCCACATATGACCCGTTACCTCAACTTGAGGATCTCCATCCAGCAGCCCGGTTCTAACGCGGAGAAACTCTGTTTCATTATTGGTAGTGACGTAAATCGGACTGAAGCAATTGGAACAGTAGAAGCGCTGCTTTCCAGGGCGTGACTCATAGGACAACAATTGCTTTGCTCCTGATGTAATGGTGAACTTGTCACGCGCAACTCGGGCTACGGACGAATAGTCTGAGCCCGAGAGCTTACGGCAGGTCTCGCAATAGCATCGCCTCACAGAAAGCCGGGGCCGATCAATGGTGAAACAAATCGATTTGCAGTGACAGCTTCCAGTGATCAAGTGTTCGATCTCCCTTGGCCTCTAACGTGTGAGTGATCGGAACAGTGGTTCAGAACGACGGCTGGTGCATAATGAAGCGAAGACCCAGACGACGGCATGCGCCACTATTTTCAGTATAAAGAATGGTTAAGTCGAACTTCGTTCGCAACTTTTAAGCCGGTACGATCGAAACGAAGTGCCATGCAAGACTCTATTGCCTGCGCATCGCATGCCAACTTTCTCTGCTACTCGAATTGAGGGAAAATTCATGGGATTTATGTCTGCGACGACCTCCGTTAAGTAAACACTGTCAAAGGCGTGTTCCAGAACGGCGGCTGCCGCTTCGGTAGCGAATCCCGGCCCCCAACTTGCACGAGTAAAGCGCCATCCAATTTCGACTTCGTTGCGTACTGCCTCATAGGGAATCAAGAGTATCCAACCTAAAAAGTCGTTGGCATCATGTTTGCGCACAGACCAGTAGCCAAGGCCCGCTGGATATCGCTGCCGCATCCTATCCAGAACAAAAGCCCTGTGTTGATCCGGATCGTGCCATGGACCGGATACGTATCGGGTTACTTGTGGGTCGCGATCCATCGCCAAGCATGCTTCCAGATCCTCAGCCGACCTTGGCGTCATGACTAATCTGCTTGTCGTCAGAATTGGCTGCATCATCAATAAGAGCGACAACTCACGTTTGCGGGGCTCGCGTCATACTCATCGTGGCGCCGAACCCAGTCCATGATTTCCTTCTCGTTGCGGCCTTTCGGCGTGATGTCGAGATAAACGAAGGCGCCAATAACCTCTTCATTGCCACGAGCGTAGCTGGAGTAGGTGTGGAACACAGACCCGCTCTCATCCCTGTAGAAAACGCTAAGGCCGGGCAGTTCTTCGCTGAAGTATTTTGGATCCTCGATAGCTTGGTAGTTGTAGTAGAGCCGACCAGCCTCAAGATCCTCCCTAGCGAAAGAGACCTGAAAGTCAAAATTGAAATCGCTGCCCTGGGAGGATACCCAAGTGGCTGTCCAGCCCATGCGCCTCCGGTAGGCTTCCAGCTTTTCCAGCGGCGCGCGGGATACACGAACGTAACTGACATCATGATTGGCGAGGTGAACGATGGCCCCCTCAGCATGATCCGCCTCCAGCGAGCAGCTCGGGCAGCCCGCATTCCAATCAGGCCCGAACATGAAATGGTGAATGACCAACTGACTGTTTGTGCCAAATAGCTCGGCAAGCGTCTTCTTCCCTTCCAGCGTGTCGAAGACGTATTCCTTCTCTATCTTGACCCATGGCAGATCGCGCCGCTCACGGGCGACCAGGTCGCGCATACGCGTGAGCGCCTTCTCGTTCTTTAGGTGGGCTTTGCGTGCCTGAAGCCACTCCTCTTTGGATACAACTCTCGGTGATTCAATCTGACTCATGACGGACTACCTCGCGTAAATTCAGCGTTGCTCCGGCTTGCAGCACCGGAATAATGCGTTTTGCATAGAGTAGTCGTTCGCCACTGATCAAAATCGACAACACCGCCGCAATTAATGACGATGCGCTTGGTGAAGTATTGATGCATCGCGGCCCTAGTTCGAAAGATTGAGCTGCCAGGAAACGCCATACCTATCCTTTAACCACCCAAACTGTTCACTGAAACCGTAGTTATCCAAAGGCATTAGTTCAGCGCCACCCTCAACTAGGGCATGAAAAGCCTTTTCAATTTCGCTCGTTGATTCACACTCAACATACAACGACATCGATGGCGTGAAAGTAAATTGGTGATCAAGGTGGCTATCTAGCGCCAGAAACTCAGTACCGTTTATCGTAAAGCGAGCCATCTTGGTGGAACCCTCTGGTTCGTTCTCACCCGCTTGGTAGCGCTGAATTTCGAGGATCTCTGAACCAGGAAAGAGTGAGGTATAGAACCTGATTGCCTCTTCGGCCTTCCCGGCTTGCTCGCCGACAAACATTAGCGAGGTCGTAATGGACTTCATGTATGCCTCCGTTCCAATTGATACGTATAATGCTAAGAGTTTAGCGCCCTTGTAATGGAGGCGAAGCCTCATACAAAAGATGTCTGGCTGACATCGTCGGCATACTATTAGACTTATGAATTCCCAATCGCGCCAGATACGCCCATCAATTGAGCAACCAAGGTCTTCCTTTGCATAAAAGTAGGCGGATTAGAGGTTGCAACCAAGATATCTACGTCGCTGCTAGGCTTTAAACCACCAACAACGGCAGAGCCGAAAAGATAAATGCCGACGATTGAATCGCCAAGCACATCTTCAATGATTGACTGTGCCTGCGTTGCTTCATCTGGTATCTCTGGGTTTACCATATTTCAGGGAGTTCCTCTCGCCACCCTCGAACTGCTGAGCAAGCTCAACACAACCATTAAGGTTATAATCACGGACTAAGCCAAACCCACTCGACAATTGAATGCCAAGCCTCAGGCCTAATACTGTGAACAAGCACCCTCAAAGTGAAAAAAGCCGAACCAAGCCTGTTCGCAAAGGCCTGCACCCGAAGAATCTACACAACCAAGACTATGACTTTCCAGCGCTCGTAAAGAGCCACCCAGCGCTAGCTCTCTATGTGAAGCCGAACGCTCATGGCGACCTTTCCATCGATTTCGCAAACCCACTGGCAGTAAAAACGCTCAACGCCGCGTTATTAAACCGATACTACAACATCGTCGATTGGGATATTCCAGAGGGCGCGCTTTGCCCTCCCATCCCAGGCAGAGCCGACTATATTCATCACATGGCAGATTTATTGGAGTTTAGGCTTGGAAATGAACAGCCCAGCATCAAGCTGCTCGATATAGGGACGGGGGCCAATGGCATCTACCCACTACTGGCCTGCCAAATTTACGGCTGGCAGTGTGTCGGTAGTGACATTAACCCTCTGTCGCTTGAAAACGTCGCCACGATTATCTCCCACAACCCCACACTCGAAGATCGCTTCACGCTGCGCACGCAACACGATAAAAACCATGTTTTTGAAGGGATCATTCAACCAGGGGAGTTCTTTGACGTCAGTGTATGCAATCCCCCCTTCCATGCCTCGCTCGATGAAGCACTTAAAGGTAACCAGCGTAAACTCAATAACCTTGCGCGTAGTCGCGGTGAACAAAAAACAAAAACCCCCACGCTGAATTTTGGCGGGATGGGCGCGGAACTCTGGTGCAAGGGAGGCGAACAGCTGTTTCTTAAAAAGCTAATCAGAGAAAGCCAAGTGTATGCAACTCAATGCCGCTGGTTTAGCAGCCTGGTTTCAAAAAACGACAATGTTAAGCCTGCCAAGAAGCTGATCCGTAAGCTCGGTGCCGTTGACGTACGGGAAATAGAGATGAATCAGGGAAATAAGATCACGCGGATATTGGCCTGGACATTTATGTGAGCCGTTCCGGAGATGGCGCATGATTATGCGAAGTCTGCCGTGACATTATTCCGCTATAAGCACATCGCCCAGGATAAAAAAGACAAGTCGAGTTCGTGCTTGATCAGATAGTGCACGGAATGTTCAAAAGTGCTTGGTTGGAGCTACCCCTTGTAGTTGATCACCACCATGACGTTTTGATCGTGGTTATTTAGCTTGAAGCGCGGCATAGTGATCACTCCGAGAATGTTTTCTCGATCCTACCAAACTTAGCCGTCAGTGGTTTTTTCTAAAGTCTCAACGCCCGGCTTTGGGGCGGTCTTGGAACGGCGCAGCGGTGGAAAGGCCGTTCCAGCCCCACAAGGGTGACAACAACCGTTTGTTATGCATCTGCTCCAATTCTCAACTGAAAAATATTGCCTTCACAATCACAGCCATCACATACTTGGCGACCCTCAAGTCTCCAACTTTTGGGTTGGTATATAGCCCCATTTTTTTCTTTTATTTTCTCACCAATTAGCTCAAGAGGAATATCAATAAAGAATGTTGGCTTTATTGGCGTATCTTCTCTGGCTTTATCTGCACTAAACGCTTTTTTTAGAAATATCTGTTTCAAGCAACACAAGCTCAAAGCTACCAGCCATTAGTAAAGCGTACGATTCCTCATTTTCTGAGACTTCGAAGCCATAGACCTGACAATAGAATTCGGCTAATCTACTGATTGACGGTGAATAAATAACCAGCCCTGTTGTCACAGGCCCTCCTCACGCACAATCGAATGCAAACACCTGCCATAAAAGGCCGAGTGAAGCGAGGTTCGGCAACCGAAGGGAGCGTATTTAATGGCCTGGTTATGCATCGGGCTCTGACCAAACAGCATATTCATTTCCATTCGGATCAGTGAAGTGAAACCTCCGACCACCGAGGAAATCGAATATATCCTGAACCACTTTACCACCTGACGATATGACATTCTTTATCGTTGCCTCAAGTTCTGAACTGTAAAGTACCACCAGTACGCTACCGCTCTCAGGTGAGGATACTTTGTCAGACTTGTAAAAGCCGCCATCTAATCCGGCATTCTCTATAGCCACATACTCTGGGCCATAGTCGATGAATGACCACTCAAGGACCGAGGTAAAGAACGCTTTAGTTGCTTCAAGATCCCTTGAAGGAATCTCGACATAGTTTATTTTCCCCGTTTCCTTCATAACGTCCTCCCGTATGCATAACGAGGTTGTAGAAAAACCCAATTTCGAGCCACCTCCACCGCCTGTCATCCTAATTTATCTAACCCAGCCAGTCATCTGGCTAGATAATAGTAATATTGGCATTCAGCCACTAAAGTACGCGTCTAACGTTAGTTAAGAGGTCTATTTTGCTCTTATGAAGCGACATATCCCGCTCCTAGCCCTTTATGACGCGGCCAAATGACCATAATTCGCTAACTTCTCATATTATGCACCAGACAGTATAGCTGGCAATGGCCCTGTACTTTCTTCTTGCCCCCAAGAGTGGAGCGGTTCAGTCTTTTCATCGTACCAATGTTGCCAAAGAGGGGTTCCACGACAGACATACGATGACTGTAAATTTCTTTATCCTTGGGGCTATCGACTCGGTGTTGGTAGCCCAGTAAGCCTTGTTCATGACACACCAGTGGCACTTGTTCGAACAGCGCTTCTCACGGTTGGAGGTGATCTTGGTAGTGGATCACCAACATGGCGTGCTGATCATAGTTATAAGTCTTGAAGCGGGGCATGCTGACCACCCCTCGTCTGTTTTCTCGATCCTACTAAAGCTTAGCCGTCAGTGAGGTTTTTCTACAGCCTCAACGTCAGGCTTCAGGGCCCGGCGGACGGGATCGCGACGCTGCGGTAGCACGGGGGGGGTGCTCCGCTGGTCCCCTGCAAGCTATTGTTCGGCCCGCGAGATTCGAGCTCAAGGCACAAGGTCTTGGCTTTGATCCGATGTTTTATTGTGTAATCCAATCAATGGACTGGCCATGTGGGCCTGTGAACGCCACCGGTCCCCCGTCGACTGAGAGAATGAAGCGATCTTTAGGGTTGTTGGCAGCCGCCAGTGCATCGATGTTTGGAAAAACGCCGGGGGCTTCGTTACTGATCCACACGGCGTCCAATTCCTGGACGAGCTGCGCGAACTTCTCGCGGTCTTCAGGACGCAAATAGGCTAACACTGCCGAATGGAAAATCACCAAGGTAGCATCGCTTGGTGCCGTTTCGATGAGCGCCGGGAGGTCATAGAGTAAGTCCCCCGCGCGCACTAGCGGTGGAGACTTTTGGCCAACACGAATCGCCGCCGCTAACCGCTCAAGCCTGCCCTTCTGTCCGGGCCACACTAACGACTCCAGCCACTCTACCTCACCCGGATCCGAGAGGTTAAGCGGATTGAGATCAATCCCGGCGCGCCACACTACTGTCGGGAGGCCAGTTGGAACTGGAGTCGCTTCGTTCGCACGACATGGGAAAACCGGTGGTTTGGTGGAACACTCGCTCCTGGGGAGGAGGCGAACTCGGCCATAGTCGTAACCGTATCGATCTGGCAACAAACACAGTCCAGCGGCTGCGCCCACTTCAAGCAGCGCGAGAGGCCCGGAAAAGCCGGCAAGAACGGGGAGAATCGTGGCACATCGGCCGGGCTCATTAGTTTGCGTACTTCGAGCCAGTATCTCGCCACGAATGGATTCAGCACGGCTTCTGACCCAGTGTTCGAACTCGTTAGCGTCTGTCGCTGTGCCCATTAGAAGCTTGACCGCGCCGAACAGCAGGTTCGGCTGTTGCTTTATGGGTGGCAGAGTTGAAAGGAATTGCAGCAGTGCGTCGGATTCGGCTACACGAAAGGCGAGTTCCTCATACAGAGGAGAAACACCGTGAGCCTCACGTTCCGCAAACATCCGGTAGCGAGCACGGATGTTCTCAATCACTGGGGTGGTAGACGCTTGGCTCATCCGAAAGCTCCATTCGAATGGTTAAACGGCCGATCTGCCGGACACTCGTATTTGCGGCTGGTTTACAGCACAGCGGAAAAACAGTCCGACAACCTGCGCTTGTTATATGCTGATCCCATTTGGAACTTGCACTGGGGTAAGGACTGATATGTGCCGTAAACAAGCTGTTAACTCTTAGGTATCGTATCAGGACGTATATATGGAAACATGTGCGCTACGTAGTCAGCTTTTCCAAGTTCTATCTTCTCGCTGCGCAATATTGAATAGGCAGTCATGAGGTGGAAATAGAATTGGGCTAATGTCCAATCGCGTGCATATTGCTCGGCGGTCAGATCGAGAATAATACCGTTCGGAAGTTCGTGTACAAGTGGCTTATCTGCCTTTGCATCTAGCGCGTCGGGGGTGAGGCCGTCTAGTAATGCGATAGTTTGATCAATCCGAGCTTGAGCATCGGTGAGCGAGCCGGGCCGTTCGCCTGCATTTCGCCCTTCTTCAAGCAGTTCATCGATAGATTCTGGGAACGGCTTTCCTTGAAGCAGGGCTACTGTCTCTTGAGCCTGCACGCAAGCAAACCGAACCTGAGTCGACAGAGGAAACATGTCCGGTGCTAGACGCGCGGATAACAGCGCTTCCGCATCTGCTTTCGGTATTTGCGCCTGTGCCTTCTTCAGCCAGCCTGAAAGCGCTCGAAGCATTTGTGTATAGGTCGGAATGAGTAGCTTCGTTAGTGACATGGATTTCCTTCCTTATAAATTGATGGCTGTCTACTGTTCATGGGGCACTCGGAAACATAACGCCACATTCAGCGGTTTGTCGGCTGCAATGCTTGGTTAAACGCTTTATTTAAGTATGCCAGCATGAACGGCGTCCTCTAGCTTATTATGCATAACAGACCAAAGCTCTTTGCTGCCCGCCTCTATTCGCTGATTCACTGAGAACACCTTTTCTTTTGTGATCCCATGTGCTTCCCAACTATGACCGCCACCATGAATGTTATGAAGCAAAGGTGGCACCCTATCTATGGCTTTAGCAAAGCAAGAGTCCGCCGTTTCCCCGGCCTCAAACTCATGCCATAGCGCCAAGAATTCGTCGGCCATTTCATCAGGCAAGATGTTTAAAAGCCGAACAATACCTGCCGCTTCTTTGGCTTTATTTTCGCTCGTCTCGTTTGCGTAAATAATGGTATCGCCAACATCAATCTCACCGAGATCATGAATAAGAAGCATCTTAATAACACGATTGATATCTATCTTTTCATTAGCGAAGTCTTTCAACATCAAGGCAGTAAGGCATACATGCCAACTGTGTTCTGCTGAGTTTTCGAATCGATCAAGGCCCACCGGCTTTGTTTTTCGATGCACGTCTTTCAGCTTTTCAATCTCAACAATAAAGCCGAGGATTTTTTCTATGTCTTCCACAACTCCTCCTGAGCGTTTAATGTCTGCCATCAGGCGCGTGCGCCCTAGCACGTCGCCCTGCATGGCATTGTTGGGCTATCCATTTGCAACCTCGTCATAATTGCGATCGCAAGCAATAGTTTGTCCGCCACACGCCGTATACTAGACGAAGCGATGCAAGCGTTTGCCAGGCAAAAGATCATATTGCGACTTCCAATTGGGAAGTTTCGAGATTCGTCCTAGCCACTCGTGAACTTTGGGATGGCTCGCGGCAAGGTCATAGCCAGTTTCATCGCTTGGGTACGACAAGTAAGCGCACATCGAAATGTCCACGATGGTCGCGCGTTCTCCGGTTACAAACGGCTGAGATGACACTTGCTTCTCCAGGACACCGAGGAAGTCATCGATACGCCTGCGTAGAAAAGCAAGCACGTCCTTGTTGGGCCGCTCGGTAAATGTCCGGAGAAAGCGATATGTCGCCATAAAGCCTGAGAGTTTCTGGTTGTCCCAGAACAGCCAACGCAGGATTTCATACTCCTCGCTTTCATTCAGGGAGCCAAAACGGCCGAATTGTTTCGATAGCCTGATAAGCAATGATCCTGTCTGCGTGAGCTTAACGCCGTCTTCCTCAAGAACAGGTATCTCACCCATGGGGTTGACGTTGGCGCGCCACTCGGCTGTCCAGGTGACCCTTGATGCAAAGTCTGTCCATATCGGCTCGAATGTCTGATCGCATAGTGTGAGCATCAGTGCCAACTTGTAGCTGTTGCCTGACTCTGGAAAGTAGTGAAGTCGATATTGACTCAATGTTCCCCCTAGCGCAGCGAGTGTGATGGGATGATGGTGTGACTCAATGAGGCCCAACGCTTCGTATCAGGTGCGCCGCTTTTGGCGTCACCTGGATGCATTTGTTGGGCGGCAACGCACCGAGGGTAAATTCACGTTTCGGAATCTCACCCGAGATTCAATAACAATTTAGAGCCAGCACTGATTAATTGCACATCAGATTGTATGCGGAAGTAAAACCCATGAGGCTTAGAGTTTTTGTTTGCCACCCAGTGCTCGAATACTTCCCCGCAACTTTAATCGCATCCCCAGCTTTCATTGCATCAACATCCGTTCCACTTAGGTTAAATGAAAAGTATCTGCTGTCTGTAACCATATCCGAGCCACCTAGGTACGTTGAGAACTTTCCTCTCTTTTCCACCGGCGCCTGATCGTCAACCATGTACTTTAAATCGGCCCCGAAGCTCAGACTCTCGAACCCATATGAGTTAACCTCCATATTTAGTTCACCACAGCGGAAGGTGAATCCACTCTTGGTGATCTGAAAAACTTCTGATTTTGAGCTATCAAACGGATCAGTCTGCCTTGCTAGGCCAATCCACCCTTGTTCCAATTGCCGAATCTTGACTGAAGCGTCGGCAGCCGTCTCGTTGATACCCGCCAAGGCCAAAAACACCATTATAATTGTAATAAATTTCATAACTTCCCTCTGTCTTACAACAAATATATAAATAGGCACGTCAGCGCTAGGCTATAGTTACTTTAAGCATGCTTAGGGTATACCACTAGGCACACTTGACGCCCAACGAGGCTGTAGAAAAACCCGATTTTTAGCCATCTCTACCGCCTGTGATCCTAATTTAGTTACCCAGCCAGTCATCTGGCTGGATAATATTAATATCGGCATTCAGACACTAAAGTGCGCGCCTAACGCCAGTTAAGAGAACTACTTGGCTCTTATGTAGCGACTTATCTCGCTCATAGCCCTTCATGACGCGGCCAAATGACCATAATTCGCTAACTTCTCAATATTGTGCACCAAGCAGTAAAGCTGCCACTGACCTTGCACCTTTTTCTTACCCCGAAGGCTGAAGCGGTTCAGTCTTTTCGTTGTGCCAATATTGCCGAACACCGGCTCTACGACTGACATGCGATGGCTGTAAATTTCTTTGCCCTTCGGGCTATCAACTCGGTGCTTCATCCAGTCCGTGTAATTGGGTAAGCGGTTGTTCTCGATAATAAAAGACACTTGTCGCCCTGCGCCGTTGCGATGGTCGGCAGAGCTCGGGTTCTGCATGCATCGGTATTTCTTTGGGCAGTGCCGACATTGCAGTAAACGCCCTTCAAAGTGTACACGGATCTTGCCATTGTCTGTTTCTCGTTGCCCACGATAGGACAGCTTTTCACCGGTGGGGCAGATACACGTTAGGTTTACAGGATCAAACTGGAACGCGCTGGCGGGCGTCGTCTCTCGCCAGCCTTTATCTGGTAAGTTCTGGTGGCGCTTGCCGTATTTGTCTTTCTGGTTAGCGAACTTTGGATCTCGGCTGCGGAACTGGTTATCGGGGATGTAGCCGTTGATCTGCTGTTCGTTCAGATACTTCATATTGGCTTCGTTGGCAAAGCCTGTATCGGCGGTGACGACGGTGCCTTTCTGGTAGATGTTTTCCGCAATGCCCAGTTTCTTAAAACGAGATTCGACCATTTCCAGTACGGGCTGCAAGGTGTGATGTTCCTGGCCTTCGCCGAAGGCCTGAGCGTCAATGACGATCTGGTGTTTTTTATCCACCGTGGCTACGCCGTTATAGCCCTGGATCGTGCCCTTGCTTGTCGTCATTTTGGCACTTTCGTTATCGGTCAGATTGCTCTTCACTTCCTTGATTCGCTTCCCCCGGCCCATCCTTGGGCTGTGCGTCTTTAGGAAACGATCCACTTTATTCATGGCGGCATCTAGCGAGAGAATCGTCTTGGCCCGTCGGATATCCCTATCCAGATCGGCTTCCGTCTCGGCCTCATCACGCGCGTAGTGCTCCAGTAGGTGATGCCGAATCAGGCCTCTCAGTTTCTCACGTTTCTCGTCCAATTCTTTGAACGTGCCAGACCACTCTTTGGAGGCATCGGAGGACATCTTGCAGCCGTCAATGGCAAAGAGTTCGTTACCCAGCAAGCCCTGTTCATGGCACACCAGCAGCACTTGTTCGAACAGCGCTTCAATCTCATCGGCATGGCGACTGACAAAGCTGGCCAGTGTGGTGAAGTGAGGAACGGTATCGCAGGAAAGAGCTTTAAAAATAATATTGGTCTCGCAGCACCACTGCATTTCACGACTGGAGGTGATGCCTTTTGAGTAAGCAAACAGGATAATCTTAAGCAGGATGGCCGGATCATAGGCCAGCCGGCCGGTCGCATCGTTGCGGTACTTGGGGTGGAAAACGGACAAGTCGAGTTTATGCTCGATCAGGTAATGCACTGCGTGCTCAAAGGTGCCGGGTTGGAGTTGATCTTGGTAGTTGATCACCACCATGGCATTTTGATCGTGGTTATAAGGCTTGAAGCGCGGCATGCTGACCACTCCTCGTCTGTTTTCTCGATCCTACCAAAACTTAGCCGTCAGTGGGGTTTTTCTACAGGCTCAACGCTTTGCTCACCGGAAAATTGGGAGCGTAGCGAGTAATTTTTCCGAGTGCAGCAACTTGTTAGCCATTCTCATGGCAGAGTGCTCACTCGATCGACGCCTGCGAGAGCGCAGATTTCGCTGATGCACTTATCCAAGTTCTTATAAATTTCAGTCCCGGTAAAACGCAATACATGCCAGCCTTTACCAAAAAGCCAGCGATCCCGCTGAGCATCATGGGTTCGCTGATACTTTGTCTTGTGGTATTCGTGTCCATCGAGCTCGATCGCAATCATTTGTTCAGGTATAGCGAAGTCGAGTCTGTATTTCCCAACTTTGTGCTGCGGGTAAATGTGCAGATCAAGGAACGCCAGCTCATAAAACATCTGTTCAAGAGGCGAGTCGAATATATTTGGGCTGAAGGCATGGCGAATAGCAGGGTCGCGGTTGAGGAGTTTTGAGATAATTTCCTCTCCCTCAAATATCGGCAGGATGAGCTCACCATCTTCCGTAGCTCTAGCTTTGGTGCGATCTATTGCGGGGACGAGCTGCTCCGGAGATGCAGCGTAATACATATCTACAATTCGACACCCAATACAGGGACAATTGCCAGATTTGCACCCTTTAGATATCACTCGCCTATCGACGGTTGGCGACATATATGAGTGAGTGAAGGTCCCATCTGGTTCTGACTTAACAATAAGCAAAGCCTCTGGAGTTCGAAAAATCTTATCAAGCTTTTGCTTTGTTATCGTTCCCTTGTAGCTCTTGTATTTCTCACGTTTCAAGCCGTATAAGAATACACCACCTTCTTCGGTGAAAGGGTAAGCAATCAGATTCGATTCAAGTTCTTCACATAGCTCAATATCAACTACAGAGAACTGCTGCTCATTGTTTCCAATGGTAGCCTGCAGCAGTACACAACCCATACAACCACAGCCTCTACCCTTACAGTCCTTGGTAAGCACAAAATCCCCAAAGTGTTCAGAGAAGATCACAAATATTCTTCGAACATCTTCGGAATACACAACAACGTAATTATCAGGAGTCATGTCGGATTACCAAAATGGCTAATGCCCGGCTCACCGAGCAAATTTTGATGGCGGCTTTTGTGCGTCTTATTGCACAAAATGTGACAGCGGAAATTTGTCCGGTGCAGCCGTTTGTTAGCGCGATTAGCACGTTATCGCACAAATATAGAATTAGACTTGAAGCGAACTATTCGTCTTCTTCCTCTATTGTGCAATCTGGCGTAGATATTTCATCAATCTCATTGTTGTCATCTATGAATACATCTTCACATACAAAGTAAGTATCAAATCCTGAGCGCCTAGCAGTGGCGCTGCCAGTAATTTTTCCGTGCTCTGTGTGCGCTTCGAATTGCACCGTTTCTACAACGTCATTAGGTTCTTTGTAGCCTCCTTGTTCCTCATGATATTCCGTTTTTGTTATTTTTATATCGTCCGTTTCAAATTGTTCATCGGCCACTGTGTACTCAATTGTGCCAATTTTGATGGTCATGATTTTTTTCCTCTTTGTTGCGCTAACAGGTATTAGGCGGCGCGTCCTATGATTGGATGAACGCGCCAGCATTTTTACTTAGCAAATGTAGCCTACCTTTCTGTGTATAACCACATGATTCTAAATTAAATTAATATTAATTAGGCTGCATTTGCTGAATTCACACGCTTGCACGTTTTGCCAAGCTCAATAATACTGTATGCATATCCACCACCAGGAGACAGACAACCAAATGGATATGCAAAGCAGGCCTCCGAAACTAATGGATCGTGTGAAAGCTGTTATGCGAGTAAAGCGCTACAGCCCACGTACTGAAAAAACATACTGTTACTGGATACGTTATTTCATTCGCTATCATGGGCTGCGACACCCAGCCAGTATGGGCTCTTCTGAAGTCCAAGCTTTTCTTGAGCACCTTGCCGTAGAGCGATATGTGGCTGCAGCTACACAAAACCAAGCGCTTAATGCTTTAGTATTTCTGTATCGTCATATCCTTGATATGCCATTGGGTGATATTGGCGCCTTTTCACGAGCTAAACGCCCGCGTCGATTACCTGTCGTGCTTTCTCACGAAGAGGTTATGCGCGTGTTAAATCGAGTGTGTGGGCCTATGAATTTGATAGCCACCCCCTGACCTGAGGAAGGAATTTGCCGGTGTGCGCTGCCTTTTAGGCTAATGAGCTAAAACGAAAGCACGCTACCGCCAAGGCGCACCTGGGTTACGTTAAAACGCTCCAGTTACGACCGAATCTGACTAATTAATCATACCTTATTCATAAATTTGGATTAGGTCACGTATCGATGAAAAAAAGTGTTTCCTCTCTGAGGGCAACGGCTCGTTAGTTGCATGGATCTGGCATCGCTGCGCGATGCTCCCGCGGGTGCCTCATTTGCTCGTTCCTCGCAGATTCGTTACCACGCGCTACGAAATGTGGCTACGCACGCAATGGTGCCAGTGTACGAAATGCACTTGGTTAATAACTCGTTGCCGCTGGCCTTCCTTTGCAAATCCGATTAGCCTGCTAATTCACTATTAAGGGTTTGGCATGCAAGAGACGACTTTTCGGCAACGCTTGGCGGGCGTGCTGATTTTGCTTGGTTTGATCGCACAAATTATTGGCTTTACCGGCTGGTTGAACACTGCCCATGCAGTGAGTTATTTGCTGTGGGCGGCGGTTGTGTTGCTGTGGCGAGATATTCCTAAGCGTTCGCGGATTCAGGCGGCCGTACTCATCGCACTCGGTGCGGGCATGCTGCTGGTGGCGCGGTTTGTGTATGGCGCCGAGGTGGATTGGCCCGCTATGTTGCAGGGCAATTCGTTTGTGGCGGCGATGCTGGTGGGCGTTAGTTTTATTTCGCTGATTGGTAAGCAAGGTAATAAGGGCGCGACGGGAAGCCGAGTGACTGGGGCGGGCGGTATTTTACGTACCTGGCTGGGGGTGCACTTTCTGGGCACGATTTTAAATCTGTCTACCGTATTTATGGTGGGCGATAAGCTGGCCCGGCGTGGCCCCCTCACTACGCCGCAGCTGTTGGCGCTTAACCGTGGGCTGAGCAGCGCGGCGCTGTGGTCGCCGTTTTTTGCCTCCATGGGCGTGGTGATTGCGCTGGTGCCCGACGTTGAGTACGCGCAAATTGCCGTGGTGGGTTTTCCCATGGCGATGCTGTCGGGGCTGTTAACTACGCTGGAGCTGCGGCGCCGGTTTGATCTCAGCGAGGTGGATGGCTACTCACTGGCACCACGTAGCCTATTGATGCCGGTAGGTATGGCAGCGTTGGTGATGCTTTTTCACTTTGTGCTCACCCCTACCCTTACCATTGTCAGCATTATTACCTTTCTGCTGCCCAGCGTGGCGGTATTGAGCAACCTACCCCATGGGCCCCGTTTTACCCTGCGACGCATTCGCCAGCACACCACCACGCGGCTACCCGCCATGCGCGGGGAAATTTCGCTGTTTTTAGCCGCAGGGCTATTAACGATTGGGCTTTCAACACTGGTAACAGCCGCGGCAGGCAGCGACTGGACGCTGTTCATCCGCTTTGGCACACCTCAGGCGATGCTTAGCTTTGCAGCGATTACCCTGAGCGCACTGGCAGGGCTTCATCCCATTATTGGAGTGTCGGTGCTGGCCTCGATACTGAACTTACAGAACGGTGAGCAAACCGTATTTGCATTTGTGGCATTAACGTCGTGGGCAGTGGGCACCAGCGTGGGCCCGCTTTCAGGGATCAACCTGTCACTGCAGGGGCGCTACGGGGTGAGCGGCTACCGCATGATGAAAAATAACCTGCTCTACGCAGCAGTCATGAGCCTGCTCTCGCTAGGGGCGATCGCAGGCGTCAGCTTACTGGTTACCTAATCGATCAGGTCTCAATGATTTTATTGGGAAAACGGTAGAAGTAGCGATGGCCACACTGATGGCAAGGCTCCAGGCGCGCAACGGTAGGCAGCATCACCTGGGCATCGCAGTGTGTGCAGGCCATTAGGCCAGGCGCCGCCATCTCACCTTCGCAGTAGTCAGCGCGGGCAGCTTCTAAATCTTCTTCGAAGCGCTCGCGTTCGACCACGCTGCGGTCAGCAATCGAAAGCAGCGACTCCGCCACGCGGCGCGAAAGGCCGTCAATGTCGATGCCCAGCCAGCTGGCTACCTGCTTGCCGGTATCTGCCATGTAGTAGCGCATATCTTTCAGGTCACGCTCTACCCAGGCGCGCAGCAGGGCTAGCTCATCTTTGGTGTACTCCTCTAGCTCCGCTTCAAACTCGACCGCGTCGTCCAAATCCTTCTGCAAGTTTTCCCAGGTTAGCTCATTGGCGCCCCCCTGCATCCGCTCTAGCAAGCGCTCATAGCCTTCGCGTAGGCGATTGTCATTCTGTTGTTCACTCATGGTGCCTCTCCTTTTGTCGACGCGTGCAGTTACCTATCATCGGCTTACCGTTCAAGGATACACCCGCATAGGATACAATCGACCTCACTTATCTGACAGATGTCATCTAACATTCACTTTGCGCCCCTTTTGGGCGAATACGCCAAGGCATTAATAAACCGATGGACGCACACTACAGCCCTCGTGATATCGAACGCGACGCCCAGCAGTACTGGGACAAACATCAGTGCTTCAAAGCCGTAGAGGACGCGAACCGCGAGAAGTTCTACTGCCTCTCCATGTTCCCCTACCCCAGCGGCAAGCTGCACATGGGCCACGTGCGTAACTACACTATCGGCGACGTTGTGTCCCGTTTCCAGCGCATGCAGGGTAAAAATGTCATGCAGCCCATGGGCTGGGATGCGTTTGGCATGCCCGCGGAAAACGCCGCCATTCAGAATCAGGTGCCGCCTGCCAAGTGGACGTACCAAAACATCGATTACATGCGCAATCAGTTGAAGGCATTGGGCTTTGCCTATGACTGGAGCCGCGAGTTCGCCACCTGCGATACCAGCTACTACCGCTGGGAGCAGTGGTTCTTCACCAAGCTGGTAGAAAAAGGCTTGGTGTATAAGAAGATGTCGACGGTTAACTGGGATCCGGTGGATCAAACCGTCCTCGCCAATGAGCAAGTTATCGAAGGCCGCGGCTGGCGCTCTGGTGCCTTGGTTGAGCGTAAAGAGATCCCGTTGTGGTTCTTGAAGATTACCGACTACGCCGATGAGCTGCTGGCCGACCTGGATAAAGTGGAGTGGCCAGAACAGGTCAAAACCATGCAGCGCAACTGGATTGGCAAATCCCGCGGTGTCGAGCTGACCTTTGATGTCAAAGGCGCTGATGGCCAAGCCAATGAGCCGCTGGCGGTTTATACCACTCGCCCGGATACGCTGCTGGGCGTTACTTATGTGGCGGTTGCAGCTGGCCACCCGCTGGCCAAGCAGGCGGCCGAGCAGAACAGCGAGCTAGCTGCATTTTGCGACGAGTGCACCAGGGGTGGCACCTCCGAAGCAGAGATGGCCACCAAAGAGAAAAAAGGCATGCTCACCGGCCATAGGGCGGTTCACCCGCTAACGGGCGATGAAGTTCCCGTTTACGTGGCAAATTTCGTGCTCATGGAGTTTGGTACCGGTGCCGTCATGGCGGTACCTGGCCACGACCAGCGCGACTGGGAGTTTGCCACCAAGTACGGCATTGCCATCAAACCGGTCATCGCCGATGAAAGCGGCCAGCCTGCCGACGTTTCTGAGGCGGCCTACGCCGAATACGGCAAGCTGGTTAATTCAGGTCAGTTTGATGGCCTTGATTTTGAACAAGCCTTTGATGCCATTGCCGCCAAACTGGCGGAGCTTGGTCGTGGCGAAGTCAAAACCAACTATCGCCTGCGCGATTGGGGCGTTGCCCGCCAACGCTACTGGGGCGCGCCAATTCCGGTTAAATACGGCCCGGAAGGTCAAACCGTTCCGCTCACCGATGATGAGCTGCCAGTCTCTTTGCCTATGGAAGTCACCGTAGACGCCTCCGGCTCGCCGCTGAAAAAGATGCCGGCGTTTTCTGACCTGGGCGATGGCTGGACGCGCGAAACCGACACCTTCGACACCTTTATGGAGTCGTCTTGGTACTACGCGCGCTTCTGCTGTGCGGATAACACCGAAGCAATGCTGGATGAGCGCGCCAACTACTGGCTGCCGGTTGACCTCTATATTGGCGGTATCGAGCACGCCATTCTGCACCTGCTGTATGCGCGTTTCTTCCACAAGCTGATGCGTGACTTTGGCTTGGTAGATTCCGACGAGCCCTTCCAGCAGCTTCTGACCCAGGGCATGGTCATTGCGGAAACCTTCTACCGCTCCACTGATAACGGTGGCAAGCAGTGGTTTAACCCCGCTGACGTGGAAGTGAAGCGTGATGAGAAAGGTCGCCCGCTGAGCGCTATCCTTATGAGCGACGGCGAGCCAGTGGAAATGGGTGGCATCGAAAAGATGTCCAAATCGAAAAACAACGGCGTTGATCCGCAGTCGATGATCGACAAGTTTGGTGCCGATACCGTACGCCTGTTCATGATGTTTGCCGCCCCCCCCGAGCAGTCCCTGGAGTGGTCGGATTCAGGTGTAGAGGGCGCACACCGCTTTTTGAAGCGCCTATGGCGTCAAGTCAATGAGCACTTGGCAGCGGGCACGCCCGGCACGCTGGACGTCAATGCACTTAACGACGATCAAAAGGCGCTGCGCCGGAAAACCCACGAGACTATCAAGAAAGCCAGCGACGATATCGGCCGCCGCACCACCTTCAATACCGCTATTGCCGCGGTGATGGAGCTGTCCAACGCTATCGGTAAGTTCGACGATAGCTCTGAACTTGGCCTGGCGGTTAGCCGTGAAGCGCTGGAAGCCTGCGTACTCTTGCTCTCGCCGATTACGCCGCACCTGTGCCATAGTCTCTGGGAAGCGTTTGGCCATTCAGGCCCGGCCATTGAAGCAACCTGGCCGGTAGTAGATGAATCCGCCCTTACCCGCGACAGCATCGAGCTGGTGGTACAGGTCAACGGTAAACTGCGTGCTCGCCTTGAAGTACCGGCAAGCGCAGATAAGGCGTCTATTGAAAAGCTGGCGATGGAGCATGAAAACGTTCAGCGCTTCCTCGAGGGCAACACCGTACGTAAAGTGATCGTGGTGCCCGGCAAACTGGTTAATATCGTGGTGAGTGGATGAACCGACGCACATTTTTAACCGCTAGCATCGCCGCCTCGGCGGCGGTGCTGGTCAGCGGCTGTGGGTTTCGGCTACGCGGCTCTGAATCGCTGCCTACGCTGCCCCCCCTTGCTTTAGAAGGCGACACCAACAGTGCCGTCGCTCAGCAGATCGCCTCTCGTCTTCAGCAGTTAGGCACCCAGGTAGCCGCTGGGGCGCCTTGGAGGGTCACGTTGGGCACGCCTGTTTTAACCGAGCGTCGACTCGGCGGTGATGGCAGAGCAAGCCGCGAGCACGAGCTAACGCTCAGCGCCAGACTCTCAGTTCAGGAGCGAGCATCGAATGCCTATCACATCAATAATGAAACGCTGTCGACGGATACCCGCATTCGCGTTAGCGATGACGACCTCCTTAACCGCGAAACGCTAATGATGGAAGCAGAACAGACGCTTGCACGCCAGTTGTCTCAGCAAATCATTGAGCGCCTTACTTACGTTGAGGGCATGCAGTGAAGGTATTTGCTGATCAGCTACCCGCTGCGTTAGCAAAAAAGCTACCCCGCGTAGTGATCGTAGCGGGGGATGAGCCCTTACAGCATCGCGACGCCTGCGATGCTGTAAGGGCCGCAGCTCGCCAGGGTGGTGTCGAGGAGCGTGAGGTACTCGATGTCGAGCCCAATTTTGCCTGGGGTCGCTTGATGGAAATGTCGAGCAACCTCTCGCTGTTTGCGACCAGCAAGCTACTGGAGTTGCGCTTAGGCAATCACAAATTAGGGCAAGAAGGCAGCAAAGCGTTAGCGCAGTACGCCGAAACTCTGGATAACAGCGATGACGTTCTGCTCATTGGTATGGGCAAGCTTGATGCCAAGCAACAAAAAAGCGCTTGGTTCAAAGCGCTGGATAAACACGGCCTGTTTGTTCCCGTGTGGCCCGTGGATGCTTCCCGCTTAGGCTACTGGCTGCGGGATCGTGCTTCATTGCACGGTCTACAAATTGATCTGGAAGCCGCTCGCCTGCTGGGAGAGCGCACCGAAGGCAATCTTTTGGCCGCTGACCAAGAGTTGCAAAAGCTGGCGCTGATTCACCCCCAAGGTACGCGCTTGAACGTCGAGAGCATTGCCCAAGGAGTGGAGGACAGCACCCGCTTTGATGTCTTCAATTTGGCCGATGCCTGCCTGAAAGGCGAACCCAGCCGCGCTTCGCGCATTGTGAATGGCTTACGCAGTGAAGGCGTTGAAGCGCCTATCGTGCTGTGGGCACTTAGCCGAGAGCTACGCACGCTACTCTCGCTGCATCAGCACCTGGATCAAGGGCAGAGCTTTGAGCACGCTTGCAAAACTCAAAAGCCGATGATTTTTGATAAGCGCCGCCCCGCTTACCAGAAAGCGATTGGCCGCCTGCCCATGAAGCGGCTGCATAAATTGCTTTTAATGGCCCAGCGGCTCGATTTAGCCGTTAAGGGCGCGGCAACGGTACCGCTATGGCCGGGCCTACACGATCTGGCCATGACCATGGCCGGGGGCCGCGGGCTGCTCTCAGAGTCGGCCTGGACCTATCGCATTAGTGCAAATAATTAGCACTTTGCATATTACGCTTAAAAATCAAACCATTTGTTTCTATACTCATTCCTTACCACCCCGACTAGTCTATAAGGAAGAAGACGATGAAAACATTGCGTGCTTACCTCTCTACCCTACTGATTGCAGCGCTGGTTATTACCAGCTTACCCGTTGCCGCTGCACCCACTGCGCCCCAATCAATGGATTTAGTCTCCACCCAATCTGTTTTGGCAGCTGACCGTGCTGGCGCTGATCGCGAACGGATTAACGAGATCCTGGCCCGCGCCGATGTGCAAGATCAGCTGGTAAAACAGGGTGTTGATCTGGACGAAGTCGAGGCTCGCGTTGCATCACTCAGTGATGCTGAAGCACAGCAAATGGCTGATCAGCTTGAGCAACTGCCAGCCGGTGCCGGCGTTGTAGGCGCTTTATTTGCCGTTTTCATTATTTTGCTGGTAACCGACATTCTCGGCCTAACCGACGTTTACCCGTTTACTCGCTAATACAAGGCCGCTCATGACCTACCTGTTTTCCAACGCCCGCTTTGCGGGCGTTTTTATTATGCTGCTACTGCTCAGCGGCTGTGCGCGTAATCCGGTATTACTGCAAAGCACCTATCAAGCCCTACCGCCCCATACAGAAATCACTAGCGTACCGTTTTACGCCCAAACAGAATTTCAGTGCGGCCCTGCCACGCTGGCAATGGTACTCAATCACCAGGGTGTCGACACCGACGTTGAGGAGCTGATTCCTCAAGTATTTCTGCCCGGACGCGATGGCAGTGTGCAGCCAGAAATGCTGGCAACGGTGAGACGTCATGAGCAGCTCGCGTTTCCTATTCGCGGCACCATGGACGCCCTATTAAACCATTTGGCAGCGGGCGACCCGGTGGTCGTTATGCAGAATTTGTCGCTGCCGATTTATCCAATGTGGCACTACGCTGTGGCCATTGGTTACGATTTGCCCAGTGAAACGCTTATTCTGCGCAGCGGCGAGATTGAGCGCCATACCATGTCGTTCAGCCGTTTCGATGCCACTTGGGCACGCACAGAGCGCTGGGGATTTGTGGTGGCCGAACCAGGTACTTTGCCTACAGGTATTACTGCCCGCAACGCCTTAGAAGCGCTTAGCGCCTACGAAGAGGCCCATGGGCCACGCGCCACGCTTTCAAGCTGGCAAGCGTTTGCAAAACGCCATCCCACTAACGCTATGGGGCAGTTTGCGTTAGGCAATGCGCTTTACGCAGATCAACAACCCGGCAACGCACGCAAGGCGTTTGAACGGGCAACCGAGCTGGATGAGTCAATGGGCGCTGCATGGCTAAATCTAGGCCTTTTACTACTGCAAAGCGATGCGCCTGAAGACGCGCGCGAAGCATTAACCCACGCTGCCTCCCTTGATGGTAGCTGGCGAGAAAAAGCAAGCTTAGCCTTAGACTCTCTAAATAACGATTAAATATCAATCACTAACAGCGTTATTAATAATAACGAGCACAAGTATGATCCTGCAATTAGTAAAGTTGTGGGATGGCAGACTCGGCGGGTGAGTGCTTAAGTTGCATAAGGATGAAGTCTTTAAGCTGTTCATTGGATTACCTACCCATTAACGGAGAGGTGCCATGCAGAACTGCCCTTTGCAACGGAAGCACTCTTTTGATGATTACGTGTTTTTACCAAACGTACTCTCGCCTGCTCGGCAGTATACAGAGAGGGGCGGCATCACTGCCTGCTTGCTGATTATCTCATGATGATGCGCCACTTTCTTCGTCAGCCCGGTGGGCGCTTAGCATCCATTTTTGCCGTCCTTCTTTGCGCTATGTCCGCAGTAATGGGCAGCTATGTTTACAGTGCGTGCCAAAAAGCTAGCGCCGATTACACCACGCTAGTGAGTGATATTGTTCTAGCCCAACAGGCCACGCCTCAGTTACGGGCCGCATTAGAGGAAGGCAGCCGCCAGCCTAGCAGCGAACACATTAAATACATCGATTATTTTATTTCACTTTCCAAACAGCATTTAAATAACATACAGAGCAGTATTGAACGCCACCGATATCTCATCTCGGACGTTGAATACCTGCACAATCACTTCAGCGAGCTTAACAATCGCCTTTCAGACTTAACCCAGCAGTCACAGCAAGCCCAACAGCGCCCAGAGCTGATTGATCCGTTACAACGGGTTGCCATGGAGGTAGGCGGCGCTCAGGCTTGGCTATACAACCAGCTGCTAGAAGAAGTGCGCGACACCTCTGTTCAGCAACGTTTGGTGATGCAGCGACTCTCGATTGCGGTGAGTGCGCTATTGGTGTTAATGGTCAGCGCTGCAATTACACTCTGCCTAGCGGTTATTCATCTCCACCGTCAGCGCAACGTCATGCATCAGCTAATGCTAACCGATGAACTGACCGGGCTATATAACCGGCGCCATTTGGTCAATATAGCATCCGCTGCGCTTACCCAAGCCCAGCGCGATCGAGCACCGCTTAGCCTGCTGCTGTTAGATCTTGATCACTTCAAGCAAATTAATGATACCTACGGGCACCCAACCGGCGATGAGGTACTTCGCCAGATCAGTAAGCAGCTTCGCGAGCTTAGCCGTCCATCGGATACATTAGCGAGGATTGGTGGAGAGGAGTTTTGTTTATTGATGCCCAACACCGCTACCCATGATGCGCTTCAGGTAGCAGATCGGCTGCGCCGAGAGGTCGAAGTTAATACGCTGAGCGGTATAGAGCAGCAAGCCAACCCGACTATTAGCATCGGCGTGACGACGTGCCAAGTCGGCTCGCTGACGTTTGAGCAGCTTTATTCGTTTGCCGATAAAGCGCTCTATCAAGCTAAAGCACTGGGGCGCAACCGCGTTGAAAAACTGTTGCCCCTCACTGAGCCGTCACCTGATAACAAACCACAAGCTTACGGCCATACGCTTATTCGCGAATCCAGTGACTCTTAAACGTCTACGACAAAGGCAACTTCTCGGATTAGACGTCTGAAAAAGCCCTCGCTAAAGCTGTGGCTAGAAAACCCGGTTTAAACCATTCTGCGCAGCCACCCGGTACGCTTCTGCCATGGTCGGGTAATTAAACGTGGTATTTACAAAGTACTTGAGCGTGTTGGCATCACCCTCTTGCTGCATGATCGCTTGGCCGATATGCAAAATCTCAGATGCCTGGTCGCCAAAACAATGAATACCGAGTATTTCCAGGGTGTCTTGGTGGAACAGAATTTTAAGCATACCCACAGTATCACCGGTAATTTGTGCCCTGGCGGTATCTTTGAAGAAAGCTTTGCCTACTTCATAGGGCACTTTGGCTTCGGTAAGTTCACGCTCATTGGGGCCGAACGAGCTAATCTCAGGGATGGTGTAGATTCCGGTAGGTACATCACTCACAAAGCGATACTCTTTATCGAGCAACTCATTGCACGAGTTCAAGCCTTGGTCGTAAGCCGCGCTCGCCAAACTCGGCCAGCCAATTACATCGCCCGCTGCGTAGATATGGGAAACCGCAGTGCGGTAGTGCTCATCAACGCTTAGCTGACCACGCCCATTGGCGGTTAAGCCAATGTTCTCAAGGCCTAAGCTGTCGGTATTACCGGTTCGCCCATTGGCCCACAAAAATGCATCAGCGCGAATTTTCTTGCCTGACTTGAGACGCACGACGACGCCTGACTCATCGCCCTCAACGCTCTCGTATTCTTCATTATGGCGAACCAGCACACCGTGCTTACGCAAATGGTAGGAGAGTGCATCGCTAATCTCATCGTCCAGGAACGACAGCAGGCTGTCACGGTTATTAATGAGATCAACTTTGACGCCCAAGCCCGAAAAGATCGATGCATATTCACAGCCAATCACCCCGGCGCCAAAAATCACCAGCGTGCGCGGGGTATGCGAGAGGCTTAATATGGTGTCAGAGCAGTAAATACGCGGATGGCGGAAGTTAATATCCGCCGGGCGGTAAGGGCGAGAACCGGTGGCGATCACGATTTTCTTCGCCACCAGTTCTTCCATGCCTTCCTGGCGGTCACGCACCAACAAGGTGTGCTCATCTTTAAATCGGGCGACGCCATGAAACAGATCAATGCGGTTGCGCGCATAGAAGGTGGTACGCATCTCTACCTGTTTATCGATGGTACCCCTTGAGGCGTTCCATCACTTTGGGGAAGGAGAACCAGCGCGGCTCACCAATATCGCGGAACATACGGTTGGTGTTGAACGCCATGATCTGTTTCACCTGATGGCGCAGCGCTTTGGAAGGAATGGTACCCCAGTGAGTACAATTGCCACCTACCTGAACCTGCTTCTCAATAATCGCTACACGCTTGCCATGCTTTGCAGCGTTGATAGCAGCGCTTTCTCCTGCAGGCCCCGTACCGATCACCACAACATCGTAATTGTGAACCGCCATGCTCTCTGCGTCCCCTTGCTATTTTTGGTCAATCATCCCGTTGCATACAACGCAGTCTTGTTAGCGACGTGTAGCATCATAGCCCAAATCGGCACCACGGCTTTCATCGCTACGGCGGCGCACACCTCCGCGCTTGCGGTTCTCTTCTTCACAAACCTCATCTTTGCCACCGCAAATATCACAGCCATCTTTCATGCCGATTTGATTCAAACCTCCGCAAGAACCGGCAATTGGTTTGCGGCCCATGATGACGCCCACAGCCATCGCACCCATAATCAGTGCCATGAAACCGAATACCAGTAGCCAAATAGTCATATCAACCTCCCCGCTTCACATTGCTTCGCTTTAAATTATTGGCCTTACCTGACGACAACAGTCGTCGTGATAAGTGCCTCACGGTCATTCATCATTAAAGTGATTATACCTTAGCCAAGCCCCTCTTATCAGCGCGGTGATAAGTCATTCCCTGCACAAGGTTATATAAACAAACGGGGCCAGCCCAAAAGGCCAGCCCCGCTTAACGCTACTATCGACTTACGCCGACCGTTTAGCCACCGAAATCATCCAACAGGATATTTTCCGGCTCAACGCCCATATCAAGCAACAACTTGATAACCGAGGCGTTCATCATCGGCGGCCCACACATGTAGTACTCGCAATCTTCAGGTGCTGGGTGATCCTTCAGATAGTTTTCGTACAGCACATTATGGATAAAGCCTGTCGGCCCTTCCCAATTATCTTCCGGCTGAGGATCAGATAGCGCCAGGTGCCACTCAAAGTTAGGGAACTCTTCGGCTAACTGGTCGTACTCTTCGTTGTAGAAGGTTTCACGCCAGGAGCGAGCACCGTACCAGAAGGTAATCTTGCGATCAGACTTCAAGCGCTTCAACTGATCGAAGATGTGACTACGCATCGGTGCCATACCTGCACCACCACCGATAAAGATCATCTCGGCGTCAGTATCACGGGCAAAGAACTCACCGAACGGTCCCATTACGGTGACCTTATCGCCCTCTTTAAGGCTGAAGACATAAGTCGACATCAAGCCAGGCGGATGGTCAGTGCCGGGAGGTGGCGTGGCAATACGGATGTTAAACTTGAGGATACCCTTCTCGTCTGGGTAGTTCGCCATGGAGTATGCGCGAATCACTTCCTCGTTGTTCTTGTGGGAAATTTTGAACATATCAAATTTTTCCCAATCACCCCGATACTCCTCGTCGATATCAAAATCAGAGAACTTGATATCGTAAGGCGGTGCAACGAGCTGTACATAGCCACCGGCGCGGAAGGCGACTTCTTCGCCCTCTGGCAGTTTCAGGTTTAACTCTTTGATAAAGGTGGCAACGTTGGGGTTGGCAATAACCTCACATTCCCACTTTTTCACCCCAAAGACTTCTTCAGGCACTTCGACTTTCATGTCCTGCTTCACAGGTACCTGACAAGAGAGGCGCCAGCCCTCTTTCTTCTCACGCATCGTGAAGTGCGACTCTTCAGTCGGCAGAATAGAGCCGCCGCCCTCTTCAACCCGACACTTACACTGGGCACAAGAACCACCGCCACCGCAGGCGGACGAGAGGAAAATGCCGTTAGCGGCAAGCGTGTTTAGCAGCTTACCACCGGCCTGGGTCTTCAAAGTGTGCTCAGGGTCGCCGTTGACCTCAATGGTCACGTCCCCGCTACTCACAAGCTTGCTGCGCGCTGCCAGAATGATCGCCGTCAAGCTAATAACGATGACCGTGAACATGACAACACCGAGCAAGATGACTGTTGTATCAACCATGTCGGTTTCCTATTGCTGGAGGTTTTCTATTACCCGGCGATGTTTGCCACCGCCGGGAAAAACCGGCTCCGATTAAAGCTGAATGCCCGAGAAGGACATAAAGCCCAACGACATCAGCCCCACGGTGATGAAAGTAATGCCCAGCCCTTGAAGGCCACCCGGCACATCGCTGTACTTCAGCTTTTCACGAATACCCGCCAGGGCGGCAATGGCCAATGCCCAACCGGTGCCCGCGCCAAAGCCATAGACCACGGCTTCGCCAAAGTTATAGCTACGCTCCACCATGAACAGTACGCCACCCAGGATGGCGCAGTTAACGGTAATCAGCGGCAGGAAGACCCCTAGCGCGTTGTAGAGCGACGGTACGTACTTATCAAGGAACATTTCCATGATCTGTACCAGCGCCGCAATGACACCGATGTAGGAGAGCAACCCAAGGAAGGAGAGGTCGATGTTTTCAGCACCGCTAATACCGGTCCAGGTCAGCGCACCTTCCTGTAGCAAGAAGGTATAGACAAGGTTGTTAACCGGCACGGTGACGGTCAATACCACAATCACCGCAATGCCCAAGCCAATCGCTGAGGAGACCTTTTTGGACACCGCCAAGAAAGTACACATCCCCAGGAAGAAGGCCAGTGCCATGTTTTCAACAAACACCGAGGCAACAAAAAGACTCAGATAATGTTCCATGTTACACGGCCTCCTTGGGCTTGGTGTTTTCCTTCATTTTGAACTCATTATCTTCTACTTGCTCAGGGTTAACGGAACGCATTACCCAGATCAGTAGACCGATAATAAAGAACGCTGAAGGCGGTAGTAATAGCAAGCCGTTAGGCACGTACCAGCCACCATTTTGCACGGTCTGGAGGATGGTAATGCCAAATACGCTGCCCGAACCCAGCAGCTCACGGAAGAAACCCACCACCATGAGTACAAAGCCATAGCCGAGGCCGTTACCAATACCGTCTAAAAACGACATGCCCGGCGTATTGGACATCGCAAAGCCTTCAGCGCGGCCCATGACGATACAGTTAGTAATGATCAAACCCACAAATACCGAGAGCTGCTTAGACATCTCATAGGCATACGCCTTGAGAATCTGATCAACCACGATAACCAGCGAGGCAATAATGGTCATCTGCACGATGATACGGATCGAAGAGGGAATATGATTCCTGATCAACGATACGAACAGATTTGAGAATGCCGTTACGAAAATAACCGCCAGCGCCATAACGAGCGATACGCTCATACTGGTGGTTACCGCAAGTGCCGAACAGATCCCCAGAATTTGCAGCGCAATAGGGTTGTTCTGGAAAATCGGCGCTGTTAAAACGCCTTTTGCATTTACGTCCGCCATGATCAGGCCCCCTCAACGTCTTCGAAGTTGGTATCGGTCTCTTCGGCGTCTTCCGGCTCAGTGCCACTGCGGAATTTAGCCAAATAGGGACCGAAAGCTTCTTCGCTCAACCAGAACTGCAGCATGTTAGTCACGCCGTTACTGGTCAGCGTAGCGCCAGATAGCGCATCGACTTCGTATTCGTCACTGGCGCCGCCTTTGGTCAGGTGAATCTCCGGTGAGAGGTCGCCCTCTTCATCGTAAATTTTCTTGCCTTCCCACTGGGCTTGCCAGCGCGGGTTGTTAACTTCTGCGCCCAAACCTGGCGTTTCACTGTGCTCGTAGTAGGTGATACTGACAATAGTATTGCCATCACCCTCTACGGCCAGGAAGCCACGCATCAAGCCCCAAAGCCCCTGACCACGAATCGGCAACACGATCTGTTCCGGATCGTCTTCACTGCCGACCAGATAAACAGTAGCGTAGTTTTCAACCCGTGAAAGGCCCGCGATGTCTTGATCGCCAGAAAGCGTGCGACCCGAGGCCGGGTCACGGGCAGCCTCAAAACTATCGTAGGTATCGGGATCGAACTCATCGGAATACTCACCCGTATCCAGGTCAACGACCCGTGCGATGATCTCATCGCTAAACACCTCTTCAACGTCCATACCCGGCTCATAAAGCTTGGCAACGTTCAAGATGTTGGTTTTACGGTCGAGTTCCTGGTTAAGCTGCTGCATGGGTCGCAAGGCGACCGCCGCGGTCGAGACAATGACGGAGCACACGATACACAATGCAAACGCCACAATCAGGACTTTCTTGATGGAGTTGTTACCTTGTGCCATTAGGCAGTCTCCTCGGCCGGTACGGCGGTTCGCTTCACGCGACGCTTGATGTTGGCCTGGACGAAGAAATGGTCAATCAGCGGTGCAAACAGGTTAGCGAACAGAATCGCCAGCATGATGCCTTCCGGGAAAGCCGGGTTCACAACGCGAATCAAAACAGTCATCACACCAATCAGCGCACCAAACAGCAGACGGCCTTGATTGGTCATCGACGCCGACACCGGATCGGTTGCCATGAAGACCATACCGAAAGCGAAACCGCCGATCACCAGATGCCAGTACCACGGCATGGCAAACATTGGATTGGTATCAGAGCCGATTAGATTAAACAGCGTACTGGTCACCACCATGCCCAGGAGTACCCCCAGCATGATTCGCCAAGAGGCAATTCCCGTCCACAGCAACACAGCGCCGCCGATAAAGATGGCTAGTGTCGAGACCTCCCCGATCGAGCCAGGGATAAAACCGATGAAGGCATCCCACCAGCTAAAGGTGTCGGTCAACGCAGACATACCGTCCTGGAACGCTAGAGAGAGTGCCGTCGCACCAGTATAGCCATCAGCGGCAACCCATACAGAGTCACCGGAGATTTGCGCGGGATAAGCGAAGTAAAGGAATGCACGACCGGTCAGCGCGGGGTTCAAGAAGTTTTTCCCCGTGCCACCGAAGATCTCTTTACCGATCACCACACCAAAGGTGATACCCAAGGCAACCTGCCAAAGGGGGATGGTGGCGGGCAGTACCAGCGCGAAGAGTACGGAAGTGACGAAGAAGCCTTCGTTGACTTCGTGACCGCGCTTGATAGCGAACAGCACCTCCCAGAAACCACCGACCACAAAGGTGACCAGGTAGATAGGTAGGAAGTAGGTAGCGCCAAGGACAAAGTTAGCCCATAGGCTATTCGCATCGTGACCGGACGACAGCGTCATCATAATCGCTTCGCGCCAGCCTCCCATAGAGGCATAGCCCGCATCAATTGCCGTGTTGGCCTGCCAACCAGCGCTCCACATGCCGAAAAACATCGCCGGAAAAGTACACATCCACACGGTAATCATGATGCGTTTAAGATCGATACCGTCACGCACATGCGCGGTGGTTTTAGCCACGCTCGGTGGCGTGTAAAAAATAGTATCTACCGCTTCAAACAGCGGATAGAACTTTTCGTACTTTCCGCCTTTGTGGAAATGCGGCTCGATATTTTGGAGTGTCTGTTGAATACCCATTATCAGGCCTCTTTCTCGATCATGGTGAGATTATCACGCAGGATGGGGCCATATTCGTATTTGCCAGGGCAAACATACGTGCACAGCGCCAGATCCTCTTCGTCCAGCTCCAAACACCCAAGCTGCATGGCAACCTCAATGTCGCCCACGATCAACGAACGCAATAGCTGAGTCGGCATGATATCTAGCGGCATCACCTGCTCATAGGCACCTACCGGCACCATAGCACGCTCGGAACCATTGGTAGAGGTCGTCGGCGCATAGTTGCTGAGCCCCTTAATCTTGGAGATATAAATACCCAAGACCGAGTGACGATTAGCACCAGGAGACAACCAACCCATAAACGTGCGCTTGTTGCCCTCTTCCAGCAAACTCACTTGATTGCTGAAGCGGCCAAGGTAGGTCAACTTACCTTCAGCGGCAAAGCCAGAGAATACCGAACCAGAAATTACGCGAGTGTCCTCGGGTTTGATGACTTCGTTGGTCAGGAGTTCATCTGTACTAGCGCCGACACGGGTACGAATCAGACGCGGATTTTCAGCACGCGGGCCACCAATGGCAACCACACGGTTCATATCCAGCTTCCCTTCTACAAACAACTTACCGAACGCAATAACGTCCTGGTAGCCGATATGCCACACTTTTTTGTGCAGTGCGACTGGAGAAAGGTAGTGAATATGCGTGCCGACAAGTCCCGCAGGATGAGGGCCGGCAAAGCTTTCGGTTTTTACGCCGTCAACATCGCCACCCGGGACTGAGGCATTTTCGCCCGTACATAAGAAGACGTTGCCCTCGGTCAGGCGCGCTAACACCTTGAGGCCATCCTCGAATGCCTGCGACTGCTCGTTAATGATCAACGCAGGGTCAGGGCTAAGTGGATGGGTATCCACGGCGGTTACAAAAATATCGGCCGGGGTGCTATCAATGGCCGGGGTGCGCGAGAAAGGACGAGTGCGCAATGCAGTCCAGAGTCCCGATTCTACCAGTTGGTCGACAACGACCTGACGTTCAAGCTGCGCTAAGGCATTACGATCATGAGCAGCGAATTCGACCGCTCCCTCAGTTTCGTCTACTTTAATTACGACAGACAGCAAACGACGTTTTTCGCCACGGTTTATTGCAAGCACTTCACCGGCAGCGGGCGCTGTATAGCGCACACCAGCAATTTTCTTATCGGTGAAGAGCAATTGGCCCAGTTTGACCTTATCCCCTTCCTGGACTTCCATCGTCGGCTTCATGCCAACGTAGTCGGTACCCAGGATTGCCACGTGGCGCACAGGCCGCGCATCTTCAATACGCTGCTCGGGCGCTCCCGTGATGGGGAGATCCAGGCCTTTTTTGACTTCGATCATAGTCTCGCCCAGTTGTTGGATCGGATATACGAAGGTATGGGGTTCGAATGCTTATTTTCTGCTCAGCGAATTGTTATTTTCTGCTCAGATTGTTACCAGTCCGGCCCAAGCAGCACTTGAACCACCCCGAAAAATCCATCGTATTATAAAGATAAGCGCGTCCAATGACCACATCCCTGATGACCACCAAAAGTGCTATATACATTGGCAAAAGATGAGATTGAGACCAAAAAAACGCCACCCGAAGGTGGCGTCAACGCATTCTCTTAGCTCTAACACCCGGCATGCGGGCTTTGCTAAGTTTAACTAGCGAGGAAGTTTTAAAAACCGTACGTTAGACATTTGCTGCAAAATACGTACAACCTGGCAGCTATAACCGAACTCATTGTCATACCACACATAAATGACCGCATGATGGCCGTTGGCGATGGTAGCTTTAGCATCCACGATACCGGCATGACGATTGCCCACAAAGTCTGACGACACCACTTCTGCTGAATCGACAAAGTCAATTTGCTTCTGGTAGGCAGACTCGATCGACATACGGCGCAAGTAGTCATTTAGCGCTACGGCATCTGTCGTTTTATCCAGGGTCAGATTGAGAATGGCCATAGAGACATTTGGGATTGGCACACGAATGGCGTTGCCGGTCAGCTTACCCTCTAGCTCAGGTAGCGCTTTCGATACGGCCTTGGCTGCCCCTGTCTCGGTCAATACCATATTCAGCGCCGCACTACGGCCACGACGGTCACCTTTATGGTAGTTGTCGATCAAGTTCTGGTCGTTGGTATAGGCATGCACGGTTTCCACATGCCCATTCACCACACCGTACTCGTCGTTGAGTACCTTCAATACCGGAACGATCGCATTGGTAGTGCAAGAGGCAGCAGAGACGATGAGATCGCTGTCGCCAATGGATTCATGGTTAATACCGTAAACGATGTTTTTAATATCGCCTTTACCCGGTGCCGTTAGCAGCGCTTTGGCAGCGCCTTTACACTTCAGGTGCTGGCCCAAGCCCTCTTCATCGCGCCAGATACCGGTATTATCAACAATCACCGCGTTATCGATATCATACTCGGTATAGTCAATCTCACTGGGCGAATCGGCGTAAATAACCTGAATAACATTGCCGTTGACCGTCAGCGTGCGGGCCTCTGCATCGACCATGATGGTGCCGTCAAAAGGCCCATGTACTGAGTCACGACGCAGCAGGCTGGCGCGCTTCTCAAGGTCTTTAGCCACATCGCCACGGCCACGCACCACAATAGCGCGCAAACGCAGCAGATTACCGCCCCCGGCCTTCTCTATCATCACTCGTGCCAGTAAACGACCAATGCGGCCAAAACCGTAGAGCACCACGTCTTGCGGCTCCCCGGTGCTAGCACCCGGCTGGTAGCCATCAATAATCTCTTGCAGCTCTTTACGTAGGAAGGCTTCGACATCGCCACCGCCCCGGTTCTTGAACATCACCGCCAGCTTCCCTACATCCACATGGGCGGGGCCAAGGTTCAAAGAGACCATCCCCTTCACGATAGAGTAGGTATCCTCAACGGAGAGCTCAGTCCCTTCTATTTTACGCACGAAGCGGTGGTCTTTAAGAATGCGGATGACCGACCGTTTAATAAGTGAACGCCCGAACATGGTGGCAACGACGTTATTCTGACGATAGAGCTGCCCTACTAACGGGATCATCTGCTCCGCCAAGGCTTCGTTGCCTTGCCATTCTTGAAAAACGTTTTCGAGCGCTTGCTGACTCACGTGCGGCCTCATCAGGTAGTGGGAACGGAGAGTGTATTATCCGGGGCAAGCGCAGCGGTCGCAATGACTGGATAGTCGCACAACATGTAGGGGTATTACAGAAATGCCAATCTCACTACAAAACCTCTTTCAGTACAGATTAACCCGCTACCTTAAGCCGCGGCACTCTAACTGAAACGGGTGATCGTGTATGATCTCCCTTCCGTTTCAGCGCAAAACGATATCTTGCTTATGCCGACATTCTCTCTGCTCGAACCGCCCCAGCCCCAAGGGACTCGCGATACGCTCTACTGGACATCGCCGCCGGGTAGCGCGACTGCGCTGGCACTCTCCCGCGTTGCTGCGAAAGCTCCGCTATTGGTGATCACTCCCAATACGGCCAGCGCGCAGCGTCTTGAACAAGATCTCTATTTTTATAGCGACGTACCGGTACTGCCCTTCCCCGACTGGGAAACGCTGCCCTACGACAGCTTTTCACCCCATCAGGATATTGTCTCGGCGAGACTGCGTACCCTGCGCCAACTGCAAGATGGCGTGCGCGGCATTGTGCTGGTGCCGATCAACACGTTGATGCAGCGCTTGCCCCCGGTTGAGTACATTGCCGGGCGGGTCATGACACTCAAAACTGGCGAGCGCTTGAATCGCGAAGCGTTTCGGGAATCGCTCTCCCGAGCGGGCTATCGCGCTGTCGAAACGGTCTATGAGCCCGGCGAATACGCCATGCGCGGCGCGCTGATTGACCTGTTTGCGATGGGTATGGATGAGCCGATCCGTATTGATCTGTTCGATGACGAGATCGATTCGCTGCGCCACTTCGACCCTGGCAGCCAGCGCTCGACTGATAAGCTTGAATCGCTAGAATTGCTACCCGCCCACGAGTACTCGCTAAGCCGCAGCGCGATTGCCTGTTTTCGTGAGCAGTTTGAAACCCTGTTCGACGTTGATCCGCGGCAATGCCCTCTTTATAACGATGCGTTGAAAGGCATTCCTTCACCGGGGCTTGAGCACTATTTACCACTGTTTTTTGAACACACCGCATCGCTGTTTGACCACCTGACCGACGATACCCGAGTCGCACTGCTGCCGGGAGTTTTTGCTGCCGCCGAGCAGCACTGGCAGTCGATCGACGCTCGCTACGTAAACTTGGGCGTTGACCCAACCCGCCCGCTGCTGCCACCGCACCGAGCGTTTTTCCCGGTCAACGATGTATTCTCGGCAATCAAAGCCTGCCCGCGAATAGAGTTAACCGAGGATAGCGAGCAGCGCCATGCGCAACAGCCTGAAGCCGCACCGCTTCCCACACTCTCTATTAATGCCCGCGCCAAGCAGCCATTGGCGGAGCTGTCAGCATTTTTGCACTCCCATGCCCAAACCCGGGTGCTGTTTGTGGCGGAGTCGCGGGGTCGCCGGGAAGCCCTGGAAGAGATCCTGTCGCCACTTCAGCTCTCGCTTCCGCATACCGATAGCTTCCACGACTTTCTCGCTAGCGATCATACCTATGCAATTACGGAAGGTTTGGTCGACAGCGGCTTATGGCTAAATAATCCAAGTATTGCGGTGATTAGTGAAACCGAGCTGTTTGGTGACGTGGTACGTCAGAGCCGTCGGCGCGAAAAAGCCACGGATGACAATGAGCTTGCAGTACGCCACTTGTCGGAGCTGCGCGAAGGTGCGCCAGTGGTTCACCAGGCCCACGGCGTGGGCCGCTATTTAGGGCTGGAAACCTTAGAGGCCGGTGGCCAGGCAAATGAGTTCCTGGCGCTCTCCTACGCCGATGGTGCCAAGCTTTATGTGCCTGTCGACAGCCTGCATATGATCTCCCGTTACAGCGGGGCCGGTGACGAACTGGCCCCGTTGCATAAGCTCGGTTCGGACCAGTGGGAAAAAGCCCGCCGCAAAGCCGCCGAAAAAATTCGCGATACCGCTGCAGAGCTGCTGGATGTCTACGCCCGCCGGGAAGCCCAGCAAGGGGTGGTCTATGAGGCGCCAGGCGAGGAGTATCTGCGTTTTGCGGGTAACTTCCCATTTGAAGAGACCGCTGACCAGCACGCGGCGATTGAAGCGGTCATCAGCGATATGACCTCCCCGCAGCCCATGGATCGCGTGGTGTGCGGCGATGTCGGCTTCGGCAAAACCGAAGTGGCCATGCGCGCGGCATTTTTGGCCGTACAGTCTGGCCGCCAAGTGGTGGTATTGGTGCCCACTACGTTGTTGGCGCGCCAGCACTTCGAGAACTTCCGCGACCGCTTTGCTGACACCGCCGTCAATATTGGCCTGATCTCGCGCTTTACCAGCGGCAAAGAGGTCACCCAGACACTAGAGAGCATTAAAAGCGGCCAAACGGATATCGTCATCGGCACCCATAAACTGCTCGCCAAAAGCGTTGAGTTGCCCAAAATGGGCCTGCTGATCATCGATGAGGAGCACCGCTTCGGGGTGGCGCAAAAAGAGAAGCTCAAAACGCTGCGTGCCGAAGTCGATATTTTGACGCTGACCGCGACCCCTATTCCGCGCACGCTCAATATGGCCATGAGCGGCATCCGTGATCTGTCGATTATCGCTACGCCGCCCGCCCGCCGTCTGTCGGTTAAAACCTTTGTTCAGCAGCACGACACCAGTATCATCAAGGAAGCCCTGCTACGTGAAATACTGCGTGGTGGGCAGGTCTATGTACTGCATAACGAAGTCAAAACCATTGAAAACAGTGCCGAACAGATTCGTGAACTAATCCCCGAAGCGCGGGTAGCGGTTGCCCACGGCCAGCTTCCCGAGCGCAGCCTGGAACGCATTATGTCGGACTTCTACCACCGACGCTTTAACGTGCTGGTGTGTTCGACCATCATTGAAACCGGCATTGATGTACCCAGCGCCAACACCATTATTATCGAACGTGCTGATAAATTTGGCTTGGCCCAGCTGCACCAACTGCGGGGCCGGGTCGGCCGTAGTCACCATCAGGCGTACGCCTACCTATTAACGCCACCGCCCAAAGCGATGACCCGTGATGCTATCAAGCGTCTGGAAGCAATTAGCGCTTCGGATGATCTAGGCGCTGGCTTTACCCTGGCCAGCCACGATATGGAAATCCGTGGCGCGGGTGAACTGCTGGGGGATGAACAGAGCGGCCAGATGGAAACCATCGGCTACACCCTCTATATGGAGATGCTGGATCGAGCGGTGAAGGCCATTCGCGCGGGCAAAACGCCCAATATCGATGCCCCCTTCAATACCGGCGTGGAGATTAACCTTAACCTGCCTGCGCTGATTCCAAGTGATTATATTCACGATGTTCAGCAGCGCCTGGTGATGTACAAGCGGATTGCCAACACCCAGAGCGATAGCGAACTTAAAGAGTTACAGGTTGAGCTGATCGACCGCTTTGGCTTGCTGCCCAACCCGGTGAAAAACCTGATTCGCCAGACCAAGCTGCGCCACCGTGCCGAGCAACTGGGAATCAGCAAAATCGAGGCTGGCGAGAGCCGCGGTAGAGTACTGTTTGATAGCAGCACCCAGGTGGATCCCTTAACCCTGGTGACCCTCATTCAGACGTCACCAAAGCACTATCGTTTAGATGGCTCTGACACCTTACGGTTTGAATTACCAATGGAAAGTGTCGACAAGCGCTTCCAGCAACTTGAAAACCTACTTAGTACCCTTAACCAAAAAGTAGCGGCGGCGTGAAGCTTGGGGCAAACTTGCCAGTAGCCATGGCCCAGTTGATCAACAGCCGTTTATTGATCCCAGTGGCCCAGCAACGCGCATCAGCAGTGAATTAACACATTAGGAACGATCATGAACATTCGCGATACCTTTACCCATTGGGGCCCTACCAGCTTGGCCGTGCTACTCGCCGCTAGTCTGGTGAGCCCCGCTTTTGCGCAACCAGCTAACGAGCAAGCCGACAGCCCAACACAGGCGCAAGAGCAGCAGACTCAAGACAGCTCAGAAGAATCGCCACAGGCGCAAGCACAGGAAATCAGCATAGACGCCGTCGATAGCGCCGCTCAGGTTGCTGATCAGGATGAGCTACCCCGTGGTCACTTCCGCCTACCCGAAGAAGGCGATGTCATTGGCGAGCGCTACACCGTCGTTGTCGAAGACCCCAAGCAGACGCTGATCGATATCGCCCGACGCCACAACATTGGCTATGAAGAGATTCGCATGGCCAACCCGGGTGTTAGCCTCTGGGTACCTGGCGTAGGTACCGAAGTGGTAATCCCCGCCCAATACATTCTTCCGCCTGCACCGCGGGAAGGCGTTGTCATTAACCTTTCTGAGCTACGCCTCTACTACTACCCTGCCGACAAACCCGGCATCGTCGAAACCTACCCGGTTAGCGTGGGGCGTGAAGAGTTCGCTACCCCCGTAGGCATCACCCGCACCACGGTTAAGGTTAAAGACCCCGCCTGGGCTCCACCGGCATCTATGCGTCGCGAAGCAGCCGAACGCGGCGAACCAGCGCCTTCCGTGGTACCGCCCGGCCCTAACAACCCCTTGGGCGAGCACGCGATCCTGCTGGCCATGCCGAGCTATCTCATTCACGGTACCAACCGCCCTGATGGCGTCGGTATGCGCGTTAGCCGTGGCTGTATCCGCATGTACCCGGAAGATATCAAATCGCTCTACGAGCGTTTGCCTAGCGGTACTCAGGTCAACCTGATGGATGCACCGTTCAAAGCGGGCTTTGCAGCCGATGGCACGCTGTTTGTGCAATCTTTCCCACAGCTGGAAGAGAACGCGGAAGGCTTTGAGCCACTGCTTAATGCCCTTGAACGCGTCACTGAGCTAACTGGCAGTGACGTTGAAATAGACGCGGACAAGATTCAGCGCGCCGTAGAAGCTCCTGACGGCCAATTTATCGCGCTATATGGCCCTCAGGCTCCCGAGCCAGAACCAGAGCCTGTTGAGCTGATTGACGAGCTTAAGCTCAGCGCCGCCACTGACGACGATAAAGACGCTTAACCGAATACCTAGCAACAAAAAACCCCGCCAAGGCGGGGTTTTTGCGTAGCTAGTATCAAAACCTACTGGTCTGACGCTTTAACGTACAGCGCCTTACTACGGCATATTAACTAACTACAGCTTTCTTCCAGCTGCTGCTGAGAGAGTCAGACGACTCCCTCAGCAGCCCAAGCAGAATTACTTCTGCATGGAACGCTGGAACATACGGTTCATTTCTTCACGGTTCTGCTCAGACATCTGCAGAGCAGCCTGCGCGTCGCGCTGGGCTTGGTTTGCAGTGTTCATAGCTTGTGAAGCCATGCTGCGTGCTTCTGCAGCGTCAGCCTGTGCAGATTCTGCAGTCATGCGAACTTCTTCCAGCGCGCTGGTAGAAGCACAACCAGCAAGAATTGCCAGAGAAGCGGCAGCAGCAGTCATCTTCAGAGTAGTTTTCAGAGTCATAATGTTCTCCTTGAGTCGTCCTTGGGTACTACGTTAAGGGTATGACAAAGGTAAGGCTAGTCACTTAAATTAGAATAAGTTCTTAGCTTAAATTTGTCTACCTGCGGTGCAGGTTCTTTTCAGTGACTTGTGCTGCAAAGCACGCAAGTCAAACGCTGTTTTATAATAGACCACAGCGGTTGTCTATAGCCACCTGTTTAAAACCTCGAACTTCCATCAACGGCGTTAGCTTAACGGATCACTACCCGAGTGCCAACACCCACTAGCGCTGCCAGGCGATCGATTTGATCGTTGGTAACGGCAACACACCCCTGAGTCCAGTGATAGCGCCCATGAATATCGGGGTCTGCGCTACCCAGGCCATGAATTCCAATCGCCCCACCCAGTGCGGTATCTTGCGGGGGGCGACCGTAACGTCGATAGTAGTCGAAGTAGTCATCATAATCAGCTTGGGAATAAATCCCTTTTTCCAGCGCCATTCTAGCGTGCGCTGGGGTTGGGTAATCAATGCCTATGAAGGTACGCCACTGGCTTTCGTAATTAAAACGGTTGACATGAAACTCCCCCATGGGAGTCACATTATCGCCGCGAACCCGTTGGGTTTTAGCCCCAGCACGGCCAAGTGATATGGGCGCAAACCGCTCCAGCAGCGCGTTACCCCGAAACACGCTAAGGGTGGCCTCTTTGTCGTCCACCAGCACCCACAGTTCGTTGCTATGACGCGGCACATGAGCGCGACTTAGTATCGTTTCTACGAGATCGGTGGCGGTATCCTGACTGGGCGCAGTAACAGCAGCACTGGCCACGGCTGGCAAGCTCAACACCATGGCTAAAAATCGACGGCGATTAACTAAAAACATGACAGCTCTCGAAACAAGTTAGCCCGCGATTGACCGACTCGGCGCATCTGGTGGCTGTTATACCCTATTCCCACATTCGCCGTTAGCAATTTCGTCATGTACACGACTGACGCCCCGAAGAGCAGTAACCGATAATCCACTAGTAGAGACCCCATCAAACGCCCTGAAACTCTTCCATACTCGCCATTATATTGCGTATCTCGGAATTATGTCCTTGAGCCAGGGCATTGAAAAACTCCTCTTCAGGCTCAATTTTCGCTCGTGCCGCGCGATGCTCGTAGAGCGCTTGAAGGCGCTGATGCGACGATGTGGCAGTTCTCATCGCATCCTCTATCGAGCCGGTGATGGTTTGTTCCGACAAGCGATCCAACTCAGGCGGCTGGGGGAAATCGCTGGAATCATCGAACCATAACTCCAGCACTTCTGAATGGTCAGAGCCATCGTGGAAGAGATCTTCAAGCCCCGTTTTCATTTTTAGCTCGCGGCTGGCCAAGTAATTAAACGCCATCTCTAAGCGCTGATTCTCAGCATCCTCAGCGGCTTCGCTATACTGTCGCGCCATCCGGGCATGAAAACCCGCCGCCCATTCGATTAAATCTTTCACCTGGTTATAGCGCATCATGATCTCCTTTCTTAACGACTTGAGCGATGCATAACAATAAACACTACCACTCCAGGCTGGTTTCGCGCAGCGCGCCTATTTCACGCTTGGCCGCCTGAAGATTATCCAGTAACTGCTGGCGCAAACCGGCCTGGTTACCCACGGCAATCATAGCGGGGTTGTGAGTTTCGCGCCGCGCAGCACCTTCGTCACTATGTAGGCGCTCAAGTTGCCCCTCCAACCAGTTCAGCCAGCTTTCCGGCTGGGCTTTCAAGTCGCGCAGACGTTGCAGCTCGGCCAAGGCAGGGCCATCCTGGGCCAGCAATACAGTCCAGCGATGCTCCGACAGCCGAGCGTGTTCAGTAACTTCGCGCAGTAACGACTCAAGCGCCAGCTCAAAAAGCGCCAGCGCACTCTCTTCCAACGCCATCTGCCGCGCAGAAGCATGCTCATCACTTCCCGCGGGCAAGGTGACTAATAGCTCCGCCTGATAGAGCAGCTGGTTGGTTCGTGACCGTGCATTCACTTGCGTTTGTCCTCCACGTGCCATTTACCGGCATCAAACATGGCTTTCCAGCCTGTGGCCTTGCCCTCCTCGTCGGTCATCACGTACTGCTCTTTGCTCTTCCGCGAGTAGCGGATTTGCGCCGGGCGACCATCCGGATCTTCACTCGGCGCTTTAAGAATGAAGTGATACTTTTCGGGCAGCTCATCGGCGTGCGCTTTCAGCTCTTTCACCAGCGGCGGCCGTGTTTCACGATTTTTAGGGAACTTGCTGGCAGCCAAAAACAGCCCGCTTGCGCCATCACGCAGCACGTAATGGTCGTCAACTTTTTGGCAAGCCAGTTCCGGCATCGGGATCGGGTCCATTTTTGGCGGCGCCACTTCGCCGCTTTTCAATAGCTTACGGGTGTTTTTACATTCGCTATTGGTACAGCCAAAATACTTGCCAAAGCGGCCTGACTTCAACTGCATCTCAGAGCCGCACTTATCGCACTCGATGATCGGGCCGTCGTAGCCTTTGATCTTGAATTTGCCGCCTTCAACTTCGTAGCCGTCACAATCGGGGCTGTTACCACAGATGTGCAGCTTACGCGTTTCATCGATTAGGTAGTTGTCCATCGCCGTGCCACACTTGGGGCAGCGACGCTTGGCACGCAGCGCATTGGTTTCGGCCTCTTCTCCCGCGTCTTCGGCCACCGCCTCTTCACCAGGAATCAGGTCAATGGTGGTTTTACAACGCTCTTTGGGGGGCAAATTGTAGCCACTACAACCCAGGAAAACCCCGGTGGAAGCGGTACGAATTTGCATATGACGACCACAGCTTGGGCAGTCGATATCCGTTGGCACCGGCTGATTGGGGCGCATGCCATCTTCGCTCTCAGCCTTGGCCAGCTCTTCACGGAATTCTTCGTAGAAGGCATCCAGCAGCGCCTGCCAGTTGCGTTCGCCTTCGGCGACCTCATCCAGACTATCTTCCATGCGGGCAGTGAACGAGAAGTCCATCAAATCAGGGAAGGACTCTTTCAACCGCTCGGTGACGATATCGCCCAGCTTTTCGGCATAGAAACGACGGTTTTCCAGCTTCACATAGCCGCGATCCTGGATCGTTGAGATAATTGAAGCGTAGGTTGACGGTCGGCCAATGCCCTGCTTTTCAAGCTCTTTGACCAGGCTTGCTTCAGTGTAGCGTGGTGCTGGCTTGGTAAAGTGCTGCTGAGGATCGAGCGCTTCCAGTGCCATAGGCGTACCTTTTGGCAAGTCCGGTAAGCTCTGATCTTCATTTTTACCACTAGGCTTCATCACCCGGGTATAACCATCAAACTTCAGTACACGTCCTTTGGCACGTAGCTCGTAGCCATCGACTTCAACACTCAGCGTGCTTGAAAGGTACTCTGCAGGGGTCATTTGGCAGGCCACAAATTGACGCCAGATCAGCTCGTAGAGACGCTCGGCATCCCGCTCCATTCCGGCCAGATCGGAAGCCTTACGCTCGACACTGGAAGGGCGAATCGCCTCATGGGCCTCTTGAGCACTCTCTTTGCTGCTATAACGATTAGGTGCTTCGGGCAGGTAGCGTTCGCCGAACTCTTCACCGATATAGCTACGCACACCCTCAACCGCATCTTTCGATAAGTTGGTGGAGTCGGTACGCATATAGGTGATGTAACCCGCCTCATAGAGGCGCTGAGCCATGGTCATGGTTTTCTTCACAGAAAAACCTAACCGGCCACTCGCCGCTTGCTGCAGCGTAGAGGTAATAAAGGGTGCCGTGGGCTTTGAGCTGGTGGGCTTGTCTTCCCGTGAGGTAATCGCCAGCTTGGCTTTTCTAAGCTGCTCAATACGCGCAAGGGTGTCTTTTTCGGAGGTAGGCTTAAAGGCCTTGCCATCCTGACGAACCAGGGCAAAACGCACCAGCTCACCCTCAGGAGAGGCCAAATCCGCGTGCACATCCCAAAACTCTTCAGGAATAAAGGCACGGATTTCGCGCTCGCGCTCAACAATTAGACGTACCGCGACTGACTGTACACGGCCAGCCGACAGCCCGCGCGCTACTTTCGCCCACAGTAGAGGCGAAAGCATAAAGCCCACAACGCGATCCAGGAAACGCCTTGCCTGCTGCGCCTCTACCCGGGGGATATTGAGCGCGCCAGGCGCCTTGAAAGCGTCTTGAATCGCGTTTTTGGTGATTTCGTTGAACACCACGCGCTTGTAGCGGCTGTCATCGCCACCGATGGTCTCGCGCAGGTGCCAAGCAATGGCTTCCCCTTCGCGATCCAAATCCGTTGCGAGGTAGACAGCGTCAGCCTTCTCAGCCAGCTTCTTTAGCTCGGCAACGACTTTCTCTTTTCCGGGCAGCACCTCATAGCGGGCTTCCCAGCCGTTGTTGGGGTCAATCCCCATCCGCCGAATCAGCTGATCTTGGCTTTTACGTTTTTTATATTCTACTTTCTCTTCCGCCGACATCTTGCGTGTCGCTGCGGCCTGGCGCGCGCGCTCCTTGGGGTCGGAGGCTGCCTTACCTGAGCCGCTGGTCGGCAGGTCACGAATGTGGCCCACGCTCGACTTCACGATGAAATCGTTGCCGAGATATTTGTTAATCGTCTTCGCTTTCGCTGGCGACTCGACGATGACCAGTGACTTGCCCATAGTGCTCCACTTTCCTAATGCACGGACTGTCTAGCGCGTGCTCTGAATTCGGTGCCGTATCGACGGGCTGAAACTGCCCGTTAAAAAAGATACGGATGAAAAAATGCGCCTACCCTACCCCAGCCCTTAGCTAAGCGCCAGTGGCAACCAAGCCGTAGGGAGAATCCATAGACTTTAGACAACCAGGGTTATATTTCAGACAAATAGTAGCTAGACACTAGACTGCCACCGACATTACAGCAACCCAAAAGGTAATAAGGCAAACAAAGCGCCCCCACCAAATAGGCGGGGGCGCAATGAGCTAATGTACTGATTTAGCGTTTAGGCGGCGTCTTTTTACGTCTGGTAGTGCTGGTGGGTTTAGCCGCCGGCTCACTGGCCGACTCGCTAGTCGCAGCAGATTTAGGCGATGACTCCTTAACCACGGACTCCTCATTCACCACGGGCTGCTCCTTGGCCACTGGCGCAGACGAAGTCGTTTGCGTTTCGGCCAGCTTAGCAGTAGCAGCTTTGGGCTTAGCGGCAGGCTTAGTTGTCGAAGCCGCTTTGCTGGCCGTCGGCTTGCTCGCAGCCGGCTTATTCGCTACCGATTTGCGGGGTCTTGCCTTATCAAACAACACTTTAATTTGAGCAAAGCGCTCAGCAGCATGCTCTGAAAGATCGCCGCTGGCGGCAAACACATGCTCAAGGTGGCTAATATAGCCATCGACATCATCGTTGCTGCTACCTGCTAGCAAAGTAGGCAGCGAATTCAACGCCTGCTCACGATCCAGCTTCAAGATAAAGAACTGCTCGCGCACCAAGTTTTTAAAATCACTCAGTTCGATACCAGGCTCAAGCTCCGCACGGGAGGCGCGTAGCCGCTTAAAGTTACGCTCATCTGTAGCTGGGGCGCCACCGAGCACATAGATAAGCGAGCGCATAACCGCTTCATGGGCACTGCCCTTAGCAATTTTCTCTCGCAGCTCTTCCTGACGCTGCTCAATAAAGCGACGGTGCTCGGGCTCTGCCCCTGGACGGCGGCGATGTACATGGGCATCGCCATACAGACCGACAGCAGCCTGCAATAGCGGCTGGCCGTAGATATCCATAAACATTTTTTCGGTGCTGCTATCCCGCAAATCGCGCATCGCATTGAGGCTGGCGACCAGTTGATCAGACCCCATGGTTTCAAGCGTTTTGAACAGATTATCTTTTGATACTGGGTGACGATTTTTGCGCACTGCTTCCGCCATTACCGGTAGCGGCACCGAAAGTGGATTACGATCAGAAAGCAGTTTGTAGCCCAAACGGATAGGGTGCATACGACGGATCAAGCGGGCAGCCTCCGGTGTCATGATGGCTTTTAGCCACGGCTGCAAAAAGAGCCGATACATCCCCAAATTGATTTCTGAGATCCGTGCCACGGTGGCAAAACGACGATCATCCTCTGGCTTGTGCATTACTGCCTGATCTAACTCTTCAAAGTTACGCGGCATAAATTCGAGCAGATAATCCCGCTCGAACAGCTCAGCGTCTTCACCCTTCTCTGCCGGAGATATGGAGGTTTCGTACAGCCCAGGCGGCAGTACGTCGATGTAATCCATATTGGCGGTGAATTCGGTATGCTCTTTGCGCGATACGCTGCCCGAAACAAATATACCTAGATGGCCGGTCGTATCATGCTGGCAATAGACGATGGTTTGCTCATTGGCAATGATGTCATCGGTGTTTGCATATAAATCACGAATCCACCCCAATGCTTGAGGCGGCGGAGTAATGTCATCCCCACGCGAACAGAACACAACCACCGGCGAACGCACATTACGCAGGTCGATTCGGCGGCCATCATGGGTGACCAGCTGCGCGGTAGAGAGCCGATTACCGACAAATAGATTATCGACGATATACTGAATCTCTTCACCGCCTAATACGACGTGACCACCCCACCAACGCTCAAAATCGAGGTATCGGCCCGCTTCGGTATCGATATTGTCGTAAAGGTGATACTGCTTTTTCCAGTAGGTATTAGCCGGGTTGAGGCGCTCGAAGTTCTGCACCAGCCACGCCCCGTCAAACAGGCCGTCGCCAATATCACTGGTGAGTGCCGTAATCCAGCTGCCTCCCGCCATCCCGCCGGTATAGCGCATGGGGGCTTTGCCGTGTTCACCAGCCCAGTAGGAGAGTGGCGCGCCAGCAATCAGGATAGGGCCAAAAACGTCAGGCTCCAAGGCAGCCGCCATCATGATCTGCCAGCCCGCCTGGCAATTGCCCACCACCATCGGTTTTTCAGTCGTTTCGGGATGCAGCTCAATCACATGGCGCAAAAAAGCGATCTCCGACTCGACCACATCCTCAACGGTTTGGCCTGGCTCAGGAAACGGCAAAAAACCAATAAAGTAGCAGGGGTGCCCCGCTTTAAGCGCCACGCCCAACTCACTGTCCGGCTTAAACCCTCCAATCCCTGGCCCATGCCCCGCACGTGGGTCAACCACTACAAACGGGCGCTTTTGCAGATCAATTTCTGTCCCTTCGTGGGGCAACACACGCAACAGTTCGTAGTTGGTTGGCCGCGGCAGCGTCCGACCATCCATCAGCACTTCGGTATCGAACCCCAACACATTGGGCTTGGTTTGCTCCATATGCTCGAGGTACTGATTACCGCGTTCGCGCATAACGTCCAGATAGAGAACGCTGCGCTCCATGCTATCGCGCCAGTAACCAAAGGCTGCACGCCCAAACCCGAAAGGATCGAATAATGAAGCGATCGCCTCACTTCCAGGTATGGCTGTGGAATCATTTTGTTGCTTCAACCATGCGCTAGTGAAAGCGTTAGCAGGAAACATAGTCTTGGCGAGTGGGTTAGCAAGAAAGTTCATAGGGTCTCCCGTTGGGTTGATGCACAGGCATCAGACCCGAAAGCAATGATGCTGCAATGCAATATAGTCTAGGCCACTATGCGCACGGCGTCGATCTTTAACCCTGGCAATTACGCCTTATGTGACTAATGAAGTCCTGTTTAGGCAGTCTAAAAGATTCAGTGTTAGCATGCTTTGCCCTGGCGATGAAGCCTGATCTTGATATTAGTTAAAGGGTGCTCACTACGAGGTTTTTATGTCATCCCCCAATCTGCTCAATCGCCTAACATTTCGGCAACTCCAGGTCTTCCAGGCGGTGCATCGGCAGCGCTCCTACTCTCGTGCAGCTGAGCAACTGGGACTGACCCAGCCAGCAGTCAGCGCGCAAATACGGCAGCTTGAGTTGGCACTGGGTCAGCCTCTGTTTAATTATGCGGGTAAAACGCTTCACACGCTTCCCGCCGCCGATACCCTCGCCCACTCAGCGCGCGAAATTTTTGGCCAACTGTCACGGCTGGAAATGAACCTATCGGATATTAACGGCAAAATAAGCGGCGAACTCAACATCGCAGCGGTTTCCTCAGCCCAATATGTGGTGCCTTATTTACTTGCCCGCTTCCGTGCTCACTATCCCGAAGTACATGTCCGCTTAAAGGTATGCAATCGCTGCCAGGCACTCGATCGATTGGCTGAGCAGCAGGACGACTTGGTTATCATGGCCATGGTGCCTGAAGACGATCGCTTGGTAGTGATGCCGATTATTGATAACGAACTGATCGCCGTCGTCTGGCCCGAGCATCCGCTACTTTCGATGCCGCAACCCTCCTTAGCAGACTTTGCGCGCCATTACGTGCTAATGCGCGAACCCGGTTCCGGCGTACGCAACGCTTTTGAGCAGATGGCGGCCAGTCAGCAGGTCGCGCTTCCCCACTGTATTGAGTTAGGTACCAATGAAGCGATTAAAGGGGGCGTCATGGCTCACTTAGGTGTTGCCGTGCTGCCGCGTTTGGCGGTGCAGCTGGAGCTTGAGCAGGGGTTACTGTTTGAGCTGGGGTTGCCCGACTTTCCTATCCACCGCTCTTGGTGCACGGTCTATACGCGGGAGCGCTTACCCACTCCGGTCGCCGAGCTATTTTTGAGTTTCATCCGTGAACACTTACCCGACTATCGCCGTCACTTTCAGGCGCCCGTCAGCCCCTTACCCAGCCATGGGGTAGCCTGTTTGCCGATACTTCCCTCCTGAAGGCGAGTGATGGCTTACGGTGTCTTGTTGGCAGCGAGATATGTTACATTAGCCATCATTAGCGCGATAAAATATTGAGCAAACTTCGTATTAACCAGGTATCAATAGGCAGGCTTGGAACAGGGTTAAACCTTTTTTACGCCTTCGGCCTACCGCACAGAAGAGAGGCTCTGTCACTATGAGCAATAACCCCTCGCAGCGCGTGTCCAGCGGTGAAAAATACCGTAATGAACATGGCATGTCGGTGATCAAGGATGGCATGAAGCAGCGCAAAGCGCAGCCAGAGGCCCCTTCTGTTGAGCTTGAGCGCAAACCCAAGTGGCTGCGAGCACAGATTCCAGGTGGCGAGCGTTTTGAAGCGGTCAAGAAAAACGTCGCGACCCACCGATTAAGCACTGTTTGCGCTGAATCCCACTGCCCCAATATGGGCGAGTGCTGGAGCAACGGCACGGCCACTATCATGCTGATGGGCTCGGTATGTACCCGCGCCTGTCGGTTCTGCGCAGTAGACACCGGCAACCCCCAGGGCTGGCTTGACCACGAAGAGCCTGAAAATACGGCTAAATCTGTAGAGCTCATGGGGCTGCGTTATATCGTACTGACTTCAGTTGACCGTGACGACCTCGACGATGGCGGCGCAACCCACTACGCCAACTGCATTCGCGCGATCAAAGCGCGCACACCCGAGGTGGTAGTCGAAGCCTTGACGCCCGACTTTGATGGTGACCTTGCCGCTATCGAACGCGTCGTCGATTCAGGCCTACAGGTATTTGCCCAAAATGTGGAGACCGTGGAACGCCTGACAGGCCGAGTGCGTGACCGGCGGGCAGGTTACCGCAAAACCCTCGATGTCCTTGCTCATGCCAAGCGCTACCGCCCAGATATCATCACCAAAACCAGCCTGATGCTGGGCTTGGGTGAAACCGACGAAGAGATTTTGCAAACGTTTGATGATTTACGTGAGATCGGCGTCGATATTGTCACGCTTGGCCAGTACCTTCGCCCGACCAAAAACCACCTGTCGGTGGAGCGCTGGGTAACGCCTGAAGAGTTTGATCGCTACCGCGTGATTGGCCTGGAAAAAGGCTTTATGGAAGTGCCCTCTGGCCCGCTGGTACGTTCAAGCTACCGCGCTGATCGCGTGTTTGAGAAAAACAACCTGAGGCTCGCCTCACCTGCCGCGATTCCCGGTCAGGAGCAAGAAGCAAACCCCAATATTATTCCAGCGCTCAACGTAGGATAGGCTTAAATTAAGCGTTCTACGGGGCTTGCTACTATGTATGGAGCGGGTTTTAAGACCCGCTTTATAAGCCTCGTTTTTTTGAACCGTTTTTTTAATAACGGTGACCCAATTTTTACAGTGGCGTGTTCTCGACACTGACCAATTCGCGGTTTAGCCGTTTAGCTAGCGCCTCGGCCAGCTGCTCACCCACCCGATGATCACCTGATAACGAGACGAGGTCAGCCAACTTCGCCATGGGCATACCTGCATAGCCGCAGGGGTTAATGCGCAAAAAAGGCGTCAGGTCACCGTCTACATTCAACGCCACGCCGTGAAAGCTCGCCCCCCGACGAATACGCAGACCCAGTGAGGCAATCTTCGCCTCACCCGCTTCTGTCATCACATAAACCCCTGGAGCATCGGGCCGCGCTCGGGCGCTCACGCCATAGTGGCTCAAGACGTCAATTACGGCATTCTCCAATGCAGTGACTAAATCGCGCACGCCAATTTTTCCCCGCCGTACATCCAGCAGCGGGTACAGCACCACCTGCCCTGGCCCGTGATAAGTGACTTGCCCCCCCCGATCAACGTGCACCACCGGAATATCGCCGGGCAGCAGCAGGTGTTCGGGCTTGCCAGCCTGGCCTTGGGTAAACACCGGGTCATGCTCGACCAACCAGAACTGATCAGGGGTTTGCGCATCCCGTGTATCGGTTAGCGTGCGCATAGCTTCCCACACTGGCAGGTAGGCTTGGTGACCCAAATCGTGCAACTCAATCGGCACGGCGTTTTCCACGGTTACACCACCATATGCACACGGCCAGTAGCCTTGAGGTCGTCGAACAACTCTTTAATATGCTGCTCTCCGGTCGCTCTAATCACCACACGTACCGATTGAAAACGGCCATTGCGGCTATCGACCACCTGCATTGCCGTTGCATCGAAGTCAGGGTCATGGCGCACAATCACCTGGCACACACAGGCAGGAAAGTCTTCGGCCGCATCGCCGACGACTTTTAACGAGTAATCACATGGGAAAGTGATTTTAGGCGGCTCCTGAGCCGCCGGTTGGCGCAAATCACGAAGTCCCGGAGCACCTTTTTTCATAACAAACCTATTTCGTAAAGACTGATTTTCACAAAGACTGGGTTCATCACAGATATACGCTAGAACCCATCAACCTATCGGCTGTAAGTCTATAATCAATCCGTAAAATTACTAATCAGATTACTAAAGAAGCGCTGCACCTGATCGAACAAGCGCTTAAAGAGACCACCCTCTTCGATGTTTTCCAGCGCCACTAAGCGGCGCTCACCGACCACTTCATCACCTAAATGCACTTCCAGCGTACCAACCTCGTCGCCAATGGCAATCGGTGCCTGTAGGTCTGGATTGAGGTTTAGGCGCGCACGCAGCTCTTCGTTGCGGTTGCGTGGCAGGGTCATAAAGACTTCTTCATCGACGCCAACACGCAGCTCATTGATATCGCCGCCCCAAACCCGCGGCGTTGCCAATACGGCACCGCGCTCATAGAGCTTCATGGTTTCGAAAAAGCGGAAACCGTAGCTGAGTAGCTTTTGGGTTTCTTGAGCGCGCGCTTCATCAGAGTTGGTGCCCATCACTACGGAAATCAAGCGCATATCGTCACGCTTAGCTGAAGACACCAGACAGAACCCCGCCTCCGTTGTCCAGCCGGTTTTCAGGCCATCCACCGAAGGGTCACGCCACAGCAAACGGTTGCGGTTGGGCTGATCAATACCGCCATAGGAGAACGTACGATGGGAGTAGATTTCGTAGTGATCAGGGTAATCATTAATAATGTGCCGGGATAAACGCGCCAAGTCATGGGCCGTTGAGTAGTGATTGTCGGCGGGCAAGCCAGTGGCGTTCTGGAAGTTGGTGTTATTCATGCCCAACCGCGTGGCATGCTGATTCATCAGATCGGCAAAGGGCACCTCACCACCCGCCAAATGCTCTGCCATGGCGACACTGGCATCGTTGCCCGACACAATGATGATACCGTGGAGTAAATCATCCACCGAAACCTGATCACCCACCTCAATAAACATTTTCGAGCCGCCGGTGCGCCAGGCATTCTCGCTAATATTAACCATATCAGTGAGCTTAATGGTGCCACGATTGAGCTCACGCTCTACCAAATAGGCGGTCATCAGCTTGGTTAAACTTGCCGGTGGCAGACGCTCATCGGAGTTATGCTCGGCCAAGATACGGCCACTGTTAGCATCCATCAGAATCCACGAACTTGCCGCTAACTGAGGGGCTGAAGGGATAATGGTTTGCGGCTGCGGAATTACCGGCTGAGGCGTTGGCTGGGCACTGGCAGGCACAGCAACCGTCGCCATGGCAGCGAAGAGGCACAGGCGTGCAGAGCGACCAATGGATGTAAACACGTTCATAACGTCAGTCTCACTTACTTGAAAGCTTACTTGAAAAGCTTATTTTAAAAAACGGCGGCGCGTAAGGCGCGCCACCGGAAATAAACAGGGGGTGAATTATCGCACAACAAAGACCTGGGGGAACCCTGCTTGGCGCAGTGTTTCTCGCGCTTGAGGTTCTTGGCTCGGAGCGATGGGCCCCACTTGAACACGATAAACGTCAGCGTCGTTCATAATACGCACCGCATGGGGCTGCTCACCTTGTAAACGCTGCTGCAACTGCTGAGCGCCTTCCGGATTACCCAGTGCCGCGATCTGCAGATACACTGCGTCGCCAGCTTCCCCTTCGTTTGGCGGCTGCGCTGTTTGTGTCTGTGGTGAAGGATCAGCCGCAGATGCAGCAGACGCCGCCGGCGGAACGGGCATAGAAGAAGCATTTGCAGCAACCCGCTGTGCCTCGGCTACGCGAGGCTGGGGGGAAGCGCCGCCACCGCCCTTGCCGTGCTCGGCTAGCCACTGCTCAGGGTTGATCGCTTCCACTTTCACGGAACCGGTACCATTGTCGAGGAAGCCTAGCCGGGCGGCTGCCGCGTAGGAGAGATCGATCTCACGGTCACTGTGGAAGGGGCCACGGTCGTTCACTCGCACAATGACCGATCGCCCATTATCCAGGTTTGTGACTCGCGCAAAGGTGGGTAGAGGCAGCGAACGGTGTGCCGCCGACATCTTATACATGTCGTAGATTTCACCGTTTGAGGTCGCGTAGCCATGGAATTTTTCGCCATACCAGGAGGCCGTACCACGTTTCTCATAACCCGTTGCATCAGGCAGCACTTGATAGGTTTTCCCCCACACTTCATAGCTAGAGCGGTTGCCCGCTCTGGAAGGCTGCTCGATGCGGGGCTCTGCATCAGGCACCTTGGTAACATCCGGCGGCTCGAGCGGATAGGCATCACCACTCATGGCATAGCGGCCACCACTAGTGTTGGCCGCCGTTGAAGCCGGAGCCGCCGCTTGATTCGCGGAACCGGAGGCATCTACCCGCTGATTGTCATTGCTGGCACAGCCGCTGACCAGCGCCAGTAAGGCAATCGCGCCAACCGCCCGCTGGCTAATCCTCAATTTGCTCTTCATCCCTCATCCTCGTGCAGCTCAGCAATCGCTTCTGCCAACTCGGCTACGGCCATGGCATAGAGGTGACTATGGTTGTAGCGGGTAATCACGTAAAAATTATACTCGCCAAACCGGTAACGGGTCTCTCCATTGGCGAACTCAAGCGCCAACGGCACCACTGGCAAATTATCATCAAGTGGCTCGCTGGGCTCAATCCCATGAGTGGCCAACTGAGCAATGCTCACCGCAGGAGGTGAGGTTTGGTTAAATGAGAGTTCCTGGAGTAACTCTACGGGCATTACGTCTGGCCCAGTGGCCTGGTGGTAGATATCAGCTCCCGGCTTCCAGTTATGCTCGGCAAAGTAATTCGCGACGCTGCCAATCGCATCAACCGGGTTCTCCCAAAGATCACGTCGTCCATCGCCATCAAAATCCACGGCATAGGCTTGATAACTGGTGGGAATAAACTGCGGGTAACCCATCGCACCGGCATAGGAACCGCGCAACTCGGTAGGGTCGACCTGCTGTTCGTAGGCAATACGTAAAAAGGCCGCTAGCTCACCGCGAAAAAAAGCCCCCCTTGCCGGATGATGAAACGCCAGTGTGGCTAGCGAATCCAGCACGCGATGCTGGCCTTTATGGCGACCATAGTAAGTTTCAACGCCAATAATAGCGGTAATGATTTCAGCGGGCACACCATAGGTGCTTTCCGCGCGCGCCAAGGCGTCGGCATGAGCATCGATGAACTCCACGCCCTCTTCAATGCGCTGCTGGGTCAGAAAAATAGCACGATATTCGTACCACTTCAGACGCCGCTCAGCAGCTCCTTCCATGGCATCTAATACGCTTTGGGTATAGCTCGCCTGACCCAGTGCTTCTGCCAACCAGTCTTGCGGCAACCCTTGCTCGACCAGCTCTTCCACCAGCGCTTGGCTGTCAGCATTTTGCTGGGGAGCAAAGTGGTGAGGAGTCTCAAACTGAGCCTGCGGTGAAGGCTGATCAGCAAACGCCATGGGGGTCACCCAGCACATCAGCGCGGCCAACACATAGCTGCTCGTCTTCCCTTGAACCTTGTTCATTGGCTCTCCACTCCTGAGCTATTCAATCCTGAATTATCCATTACCGAGCAACATTAGCGTCTAAAGCAGACAGCGTCGCTAGCGCGACAGTAACCGACGATGCGCATGTATCGACATGAGAATACCGAAACCCGCTAACAAGGTCACGCTAGAGGTGCCGCCATAACTAACCAATGGCAGCGGCACCCCCACCACGGGCAAAATGCCACTCACCATGCCCATATTGACGAACACGTAGATAAAAAAAGTTAAAATGATGCTGCCTGCCACCAAACGCCCAAAGGTATCCTGCGCGGAGCTAGCCATCCACAAACCTCGGCTGACAATCAATAGATATAGGAACAGCAGCACAAGCATACCCACCAAACCAAACTCCTCGCCCAGGACGGCAATGATGAAATCGGTGTGTCGTTCAGGTAAAAACTCTAGTTGGGACTGGGTACCCTGCAGCCACCCCTTGCCCCATAGCCCTCCACTACCTATGGCCGTGGTCGACTGAATAATATTCCAGCCTGCCCCCAACGGATCGCTTTCAGGGTTGAGAAACGTCAATACCCGCTGACGCTGGTAGTTATGCATATTCATCCAGAGCAGCGGCACTGCGGCAGCCCCCAGCGCGGTAATAAATCCAATCAAACGCCACGACAAGCCCGCCAGTAGCACGACAATCAGGGCCGCGCTAGATACCAGCAGCGAAGTACCCAAATCAGGTTGGATCGCGGTTAGCACCACAGGCACGCCAATAATGACCCCGCACACGACAATATCGCGCAGGCGGGGCGGTAGTTCGCAGCGATTTAGATAGGCTGCAACCATTAACGGGGCTGCTAACTTCATCATTTCCGATGGCTGAAAACGTATCACACCAGGAATCACTAGCCAGCGCTTCGCCCCCATGCCCACATCACCCACTACATCAACGGCAATCAGCATGGCTACGCCAATGCAATAGGCCAATGGTGCAAAGCGCAAAAAGGTTGAGGGCGAGAACTGGGCAATAATTACCATGCCTACCAGCGCGATAAGAAAACGCACGCCTTGGCCAATCACTGCATCAATAGATTGTCCGGAAGCGCTGTAAAGAACGATTAAACCGCTCCCCATCAGCAGCAATAGCAAACCTAGCAGCCAAGGGTCGAGATGGATTCGCTCCCAGATACTTTTCCGCCGGGCGATACCACTCTCAGGCAGGCGAACAGGATGGCCACGCATCGAACGGGCTATATAATGCCAAGGCATGGCTTAGTTTCCCTCCACATTGGCATCATCTTCTTCCAACACTTCACGCACTTCCTCTACGTCGGGGGCCTCATCCTCAAGTAACCAGGCATCGGTCATTGCACGGGCCAGATGCGCTGCGTGGGTACTGCCACCACCGGCATTCTCAACAATAACCGAGACAGCAATCTGGGGGTCATCCAACGGCGCAAAGGCCACAAACAGAGCGTGGTCGCGCAGTCGTTCGGCCAGCTCATCGGCGTTGTAGCGCTGATCCTGCCCCAGCGAAAATACTTGTGCGGTGCCTGATTTGCCGCCCATGCGGTACTCAAGGCCCACACCGGTTCGCCGGGCAGTGCCTTCCGTGCCACTAACCACCTTTTCCATGCCGCTGAATACACGATCCCACCAGCTATCATTGGCGAGCACAATATCATCTAACGTATCCGGCAGATCACGCGGCACAGGGGTATCACCAATCTGTCGGGCCAGCCTTGGTTTCACCCAATGGCCCCGATTGGCCAGCGTTGCCGTAGCACTGGCTAGCTGGAGAGGTGTTACCTGCCAATAGCCTTGTCCAATCCCCACCGAGAGGGTTTCCCCGGGATACCAGGGCTGGTTAAAGCGGCCACGCTTCCAATCTCGCGAAGGCATCAAAGCACCACTCTCTCCCTGAACGTCATGGGCTACACGCCGGCCAAAGCCAAAATTACTCATTTGATCATGTAAATCATCAATGCCTAAATCGTGCGCAAGGGTATAAAAATAGGTGTTATTAGATACCGCTAAAGCTCGTTCTAAATCGACCCGCCCGTGCCCCCAACGCAGCCAGTTGCGATAGCGTCGGGAATCATTAGGCAATTGGTAGTAACCAGGGTCGTTTATGGTGCTGTCTGGAGTGATTACCCCTTCCACCAAACCCGCGAGCGCTAGAAAGGGCTTAATCGTAGAGCCGGGAGGATAGTGACCGCGAGTCGCGCGGTTAAACAGAGGGAGATCAAGGTCTTGCTGCAAAGCGCGATAAGACGCAACATCAATACCGGTGACAAACTGGTTACTGTCAAAACCCGGTGTCGATACCATGGCGAGGATCTCACCAGTGCCCGGCACGATAGCCACAATGGAGCCACGACGACCATCCAGCAATTCGTAAGCCAGTGTTTGCAGCGACTTATCCAGGGTTAGGGTTAGGTTCTTACCAGGCACCGGATCGGTTCGCCCAAGCTCCCGCAAGACTCGCCCGCGAGCGTTTGTCTCAACTTTGCGCAAGCCTGCCTGACCGTGCAGCTCCTCTTCGTAAAAACGCTCAACCCCCGTCTTACCGATAAAATGAGTCCCTGCGTAGCGACCCGCGTCCAGGGTTTCCATCTCTTCGGCGTTAATCCGCCCAACGTAGCCCAGTGTGTGTGCCATGATTTCGGCATCGGGATAGTAGCGCAGCGGCTGAGCCTCTATTTCGACTCCAGGCAGACGATGACGATTAACCGCCAAACGGGCAATTTGTGCTTCGCTTAAGTCACTGGTAAGGAGGGCTGGCTGGAAAGGACGCTGGCGTTGGCGTGAACGCACATTGAACGCCTCGATCTCCTCTTCAGGCAGTTCAAGCAGGTCGACCAATAGTGCTAGGGTTTCATCTAGGTTATCGACACGCTCGCGAACCAGCGTGAGGTTGTAGGTGGGACGGTTTTCAGCCAGCAGCACCCCGTTACGGTCATAGATCAAACCGCGGTTCGGCGGCAGCGGCTCGACGCGAACCCGGTTGTTTTCGGAGCGCGTGCTGTACATATCATGCTGGACGATCTGCAAATAAACCAAGCGACTCGTTAGCAAGCCTGCAAGCGTAAAAACCACTAACACCGCGAGTAGCGCTCTAACACGAAAAATACGCAGTTCTTGCTCGGAGTTTTTTAGCGTGTTGGGGCGCTTGAGCATGGTAACGATGACTCTCAAATCAAACAATCAAATCAAACAAAAGGCGCAGCGGGCCATAACAGTGATCGCTCACCATCTCAGTTAGCCGTCAGCGGTGATAAGGGTGACCTACCAGTAGTGTCCAGGCACGGTAGAGCTGCTCGGCCAGCATAATCCGCACCAGCGGGTGAGGCAGCGTCAGCGGGGAGATCGACCAGGTTTTGTCAGCCGTCGCAGAGAGTGAGGGCTCGAGACCGTCTGGCCCCCCCACAAGCAGGACAATATCTCGCCCGGCCATGCGCCAGGCATCGGCTTCTTGCGCTAACTGTTCGGTGGTCCAAGGCTTACCTTTGACTTCCAGCGCGACTAGATACTCGTCGCCACGCAACTTATCGCGAATTCGCTGCGCCTCTTGGGCACGCGCCTTCGCGATATCTGCATTTTTGCCACGCTGACCGAGGGCAATTTCTTCTATCTCGAGATTAAAATCTCTCGGTAGCCGCTTGCGGTAAGTATTGACGCCCTCTTCTACCCAGCCAGGCATTTTGCTTCCTACCGCTAACAGCCGGATCTTCATGACATGCCGGCTCGCTCTTGGAAGCGCTCAAGAGAGTCGCCAATGGCACCCGAGTCGCTGGGCAGATCGGCCCACAGCCGCTCTAAGTCATACAGGGTGCGTGCCTCGGGCATCATCACGTGGACAACGACATCCCCCAGGTCGACCAGTACCCAATCGGCGTTATCGCCACCTTCAACGCCCAGCGGGCCAAGCCCTGCAGCCTTGGCTTTTTCCACGACGTTTTGCGCCAGGGCAGCCACATGGCGGGTCGAAGTGCCACTGGCAATCAGCATGAGGTCGGTAACCTCGGTTAATTTGGCAACATCCAACTGTGTAATGTCACGTGCTTTCAGTTCTTCTAGCGCGTCAACCGCTAGATTTTTCAATGTATCGATGTGCATGACTCCTAAAGACAACCTTATTGGTTAATCGGTCAATAAAGCCGGCCATTGTAACGGCTTCTTTGATGACTGCCAGCGCTATTCGCGTTGTCGATAAAGTCCGTCCTGCGTAATGGCCAATTCAACGGCTTCTGGCAGTAAATAGCGCACGCTTTTCCCGGCCTCCAAACGCTCGCGGATATACGTCGCCGAGATCGCCATCAGTGATGGCAGTTCCAATGGCAGATAGCCGCCGCAAGGCCGCTGCATCAATGCGTCTACGCTATCGACTCTGCGATGCGCTACCAGTTCCATTAATGATGCCGGTAACGGATCTTCATAGCCCGGTCTGGCAATCACCACTAGATGAGCAAACTCAAACAAGCGCTCCGGCTGGTGCCACTGGGCGAGCCGCAAAAAGGCATCAAAACCAATCGCCATCACCAGACGGGCCTGTTCGCCAACTTCCTCACGCAGCTCAGCCAGTGTATCGACGCTATAAGAGGGGCCGTCACGGCGCAGCTCGCGGTCATCGGCGATCAGCCCAGGCGTCGCACCGATACCCGCTTCTAATAACGCCAATCTCTGTTTCGCCGAGACTTGGGGTCGCCCACGTAGCGGTGGCTGTTGAGCCGGTATCATATGTAGCCGATCAAGCGACAGCGCCTCATGCAACTCTACCGCGCTGCGCAAATGCCCCAGATGAACAGGGTCAAAGGTGCCACCCAACATGCCGATACGCTGCTCCGTTTGACTCATGCCACCACCCTATTCACGCACCTGGCCATCGCCAAATACGACGTATTTCTGAGTGGTTAGCCCTTCCAAACCGACAGGCCCACGGGCGTGAAGCTTATCGGTTGAAATTCCGATCTCAGCGCCAAGCCCGTACTCAAAACCATCGGCAAACCGGGTAGAGGCATTCACAATCACCGAACTGGAGTCGACTTCCGCCATAAAGCGGCGTGCGAGTGAATAATCCTGGGTGACAATCGCATCAGTGTGGTGAGAGCCGTACTGTTCAATATGGGCAATCGCTTCATCGATACCATCGACCACTTTGATTGCCAGCACGGGGGCCAAATACTCGGCATACCAATCGGCTTCTTCAGCAGCTGCCGCCTGTGGCAACAATGCCTGCGTACGCTGGCAGCCACGCAGTTCAACTTCATGTTCGGCATAAGCGCGGGCCAGTTCCGGCAGCAGCAGGTCAGCAATCGGCGCATCAACCAGCAACGTTTCCATGGTGTTACAGGTGCCGTAGCGATGAGTTTTCGCATTGACGGCGATGGCTAGCGCTTTGGCGGGATCAGCGGTGGTATCGATATACACATGACAAACACCGTCGAGATGTTTGATAACCGGTACGCGGGCATCACGGCTGATACGCTCAATCAACGACTTTCCACCGCGGGGGATAATCACGTCGACATATTCCGGCATGCTAATCATTTCACCCACCGCCGCGCGATCAGTGGTGGCGACTACCTGCACACTACCCGCTGGCAGGCCTACATCAGCTAACCCCGTTTGGATACAGGCGCTAATGGCGGCATTTGACTGGCTGGCTTCCGACCCGCCGCGCAAAATACAGGCGTTGCCCGACTTCAAACATAGGCTGGCGGCTTCCAGGGTTACATTTGGGCGCGACTCGTAAATAATCCCGATGACGCCCAGCGGGACGCGCATTTTGCCCACTTGGATGCCGCTAGGCCGATAACGCATATCGCCAATTTCGCCCACCGGGTCGGGCAAGCCCGCTACCTGCTGTAGCCCTTCAATCATGGCGTCGATACGCGCGTCGTTCAGAGCTAAGCGATCCAGCAGCGCGCTTTCCAAACCGTTCTCGCGGCCACGCTGTAAATCCTCGGTGTTGGCATCCAGTATTTTGGCTCGCGCCTCGGTCAAGCGCTGCGCCATAGCCATTAGCGCACGGTTTTTCAACCCGGTATCCGCCCGCCGCAGTTCACTGGCGGCACGGCGCGCCGCTTGCCCCAAGGCCTGCATGTAGGCGGGCACATTCCCGGCAATTAAGTGCTGATGGGCCTCGTCTTGGAACGGTGTTGAAGCGCTCATAGTGTCTCCGTACGGAAGGATACTTTAATTTTTTAATTAACCATGTATCGCGTTTTACATGTTTTGCTTATGTTACGTCATTTCATCGTTATACTGGGGACGATTAAGGCACTAATATGTCTCGCGTACATTTATTATCCTACAATTACTTTACTTGATGAGATACATCTGGTCATTCAGGACGAATAGTAAGTCACCATGCAAAGCAAGTACAAAATCCGCCTGCTACGTGCCAATCTTTTAGCTGCTGCCGTCGCTTTGGCACTATGGACACCCGCTACACCCCCTGCTGCTGCCCTAGTGCTGTGGCTATCAGTCGGCTGGTTACTCATCACCGCACTGATGCTTGATTTTAGCCACCGTCGTTCGCGAGGATTGCCATGGCAAATTGTACCGGGTGCACTGCTATTGGGTTTAATTGCCACTGCTCCAGAACGACACGGCATTTTAATCTGGGCGTGGGCCGCAATGCTGATGCTGCCCCAAAACAATGGGGTCGCCGCTTTTAACCTCAGCGCTGCACTGATTAGCGCTGTAATGGTAGCACCTCAATTGGAGGCGTCAGCGCTTGTGCTGCTGATTTGTTCACTGCTGGTGCTTGGTCTGCTGGCCTTATCCAGAGCACAGCAGCTTATTGATATGAACGGTTCCATTCGCCAACGCCTGCGATTGATTCCCGGCCTTAACCTTTGGGCCGGTGAGCAGTTGCTGCGCGATATCGCCCGGGAACAAACGCGCTGCGAGCGTGAAGGCGTTCATGCGGAACTGTTTATTCTGCACGTAAAACGCCACCAACTGTGGCCAATGGCGCAAAAGCTGTGCGAATTAACCTATGATTTTGAAAACGTTTACCGCTTAAGCAGCACAACGCTGGTGACACTCATTCTTGCCCGCTCACCTAGAGAAGCCGCTCAACGACGCAGCCTACTACTCGCCGACTTACCCGACAATATTACCAGTGAACACCTTGAATTAATCGATATCGAACCGGCAACGCTTTCGGTGTTTGAGATCAGCAAACTTCCGGCTGAGCGGGTGCGGGAGACGGTATGATCGAGCACCTCCCCAAACGATTAATGACCCTGGCTTATACTTCCAGTATCGCGTTGATGGTGGGCTACGCGCTATGGCTGTATGCCATGGGTGACTACCGCGACCTGCTGATTCCCACCTTTATGACCCTGCTGCTAATGGCCGCCCTGCTAATGCATATAGGGCAGGGCGTGAAAAGCTACCTGCCGCGCATTATTTTACTCTGCAGTACCTACTCGGTAGTGCTCGGCGCTTTCTATTTTCAGCCGCAGGTATCACCTCTATGGTTAGGCCTGCCGATTACCGCCGCGTTTTTACTGCTACCGCTATGGGCCGCAATGCTGATTAATATTGCCATTGGGCCATTGTGGTGGCTGCTTCCTTCGGTCGCCTCTGCGCCACCGGCGATTATCGTGGGCTATGCTGCTTTAACACTGTTACTTGCCCTCCCCCGCTGGGAGCATGCTCGTCGCCGTGCACTCTTAAGAGCTACCGACCCCAACGACAGCGACTGTGAAGCTTTCCACATGGACACGCTAAAAGAGCGTTTACACAGCGAGTTCCAGCGCGCTGCCATGCTCAATCAGCAACTGGCAGTGCTGGTACTGCATTTACCGCAGTTGGATATGGCAGCAGAGCAGTTTGGCCATCGTGCGCAAACGGCGCTGCTGGGAGCGCTATGCGGTGAAGTGAATAGCCGTTGTCGCGATCATGATGTGCTGGGGCGCGCGGACAGCGCCACTTTTTGGCTGGTTCTACCTGACACTAGTGAAAGCGGCGCTCTGTTGGTACGCGAGCGTTTACAAAGAGCTCTTTCACAGCGTGTACTGGTAGAAACCGGTCAACTGGAAGCGCGCATTGCCGCCTGCTTACCCAGTCGCACCGAGCACTTTGCACACTATGTAAAGCGCCTGGAAACCCGCGGCGCCGCCCTCGCCAACCTCTAGTCTGCCTTTTCAATGTCTCTTATCTGACGCTGGAGTACTCTCCTTGCCGCTAGCCGATCTGCTCCACTCATTAACGCCATCGCCTGCGTTGATCGTCTGTCTGGTGCTGGCGATTTCATTAGTAGAATCACTTGCCTTGATCGGGCTGCTGGTGCCGGGCGTGGTGTTAATCACTACCGCAGCCTCCCTGGCGGGACATCAGGATCTTGGCTTGGCATGGTTAATCGGTGCTGCCTTCATAGGCGCTATTTTAGGCGACGGCGTCAGTTTTTCGCTGGGCTTTAAACATCACGAGCAGGTCACTCAGAGATGGCCCCTTTCCCTGCATCCCGAATGGTTGGGCCGCGGGGCACGGTTCTTTGAGCGCTATGGCATTTGGTCAGTGTTTATCGGCCGCTTTGTCGGTCCAGTGCGACCGATTATTCCCTTGGTAGCAGGCATGATGCGTATGCCACCACGCACCTTTATTTGGGCTAATATCACTTCTGCAGCGCTGTGGGCGCCTGCCTATATACTGCCCGGCTATTTGTTGGGGCGTACCTGGCAGCACCATTTGAATCTACCGCCAGGCATAGAGGCTGCGCTGCTTATCCTCGCAGCGATCATTGTCGTGCTCGCGGTGATTTTCTCCTGGGGCCGGCATCAGGTGACACGGCATGGACGACTTTACCGGGCTATTGCTGGCAGCGTTCGCCGTGTACCGCTACTACGCAGGCCATGGCTGGCCATGAGTCAAACCGGCGATGTTCCCTTGGCTTCACTACTGTTACTGGTCATAGCGCTAGGCAGTCTGTCTGGCTGGACACTGCTGGTCATCGCCCACCATGAACCGCTTGAGATTGATCTGTTCATTCAGCAACTGTTCTCCTGGCTGCAGAGCGATGTTTTGTACCGAGCGGGGAATGTTTTTGCACGCATTGGCGACACCCTAGGCATTATCGCTTTAACACTGCCTTGGGCAGCATGGATGCTGGTGAGTCAGAGATGGGAGGCTTTACTGCACTGGAGTGGCGCCTTTGCCAGCGTCGCCCTGCTAAACACAGTAGGCAAAGGGCTGTTTGGTCGTGCTCGCCCAGAGACACCGGACTACTTAATGGGCTCGTTCTCCTACCCCAGTGCCCACACTTCCACCGCAGTGGTGCTCGTTGGCCTTACAGCGGCGTTCGTTGCGGCCGAGATACCCCGTCAAAAACGCTTTTGGGTGTACTGGATAGCACTAGCGCTTGCGCTGCCCATGGCGCTATCAAGACTGGTGGTGGGCGTGCACTGGTTCAGTGACCTGGTGGGAGGCGCGCTACTCGGCTTGGTCGTTTGCGCACTCACGCTACTTCATTGGCAGCAGCAGTCGCGCCCGTCGATGCGCCCCTGCCCTTGGCTTCTGCTCAGCCTGGCATCGCTAGTGCTTATCAGCGCTCGCGTCGGCTTCTTCCCACCGGTTTAGCTTTAAATCGACACCGCTTTACCCCAAAGCAAGCCACAGGCCTACCCCAATCATCAGTGTTCCGGCGATGCGATTCAGGAGCCGGACATTGCCGCTTTTACCGAGCACATTGCGTAGCGTTTTGCCGCCGGTGGCATAGACCAGCATGCTGACAAACTCAATGGTCAAAATGACCCCGATCAACAAGCTGAGCTGCCCCGGCAATGGGCGACTACTATCCAAAAAAGGCGGCAACAGCACCATAAAAAATGCCCACCCTTTAGGGTTTGCCACCGCGGTAACAAACCCTTGCATGGCTAACTGCAGGGGGCTAGCGGGTGGACCCGCATCCAGCTCGCTGGGAATCGCCATGCGCCCACGGGAACGCCACATCATAATACCCAAATAACCCAGGTAAGCGCCGCCCACCCACTTAAACAGCACAAACAGCTCTGGCTGACGCAGCATCAACGCAGCTACCCCCGCGCCTGCGGCGGCAGCCACTAAACCAACGCCCAGCAGCTCGCCCACCATCATCCACAGCGTGCGTTTAACGCCTTGGGTCATGCCCAGCACCATGGCGAGGGTCATGCACATACCTGGGGTCAGCGAGACAAACAGAAACGTTGGCACAAAAACCGACAGCGTGGCCCACGACATCATAGATCACTCATCCTTATCTCCAACCTCTCCCCAGCGAGGCACCAGCGAATGCTCGATTCCCAACTGGTTAAGAATACGCGCGACAATAAAATCAATCAGATCATCAATGGTTTGTGGACAGTGATAAAATCCTGGGGCTGCCGGTAAGATGACCACTCCCAAGCGACTCAATGTCAGCATGTGCTCCAAGTGAATCGGCGAAAATGGGCTTTCCCGCGGCACCAGCACCAGCGTTCGGCGCTCTTTAATCGCCACGTCCGCCGCCCGCTCAATCAGGTTATTGCTAGCCCCCGTTGCGACGGCAGAAAGCGTGCCGGTAGAGCACGGGCACACCACCATGGCGGAGGGCGCGCCAGAGCCTGATGCCACCGGCGCCATCCAGTCTTCGCGGCCAAAGCAGCGGATCTGACCAGGCTGTGCCCCACTGCGCTCACTCAGCGCCTCGGCTAAACGCTGGGGCTGGGCGGGTAGCTCAATATCTGTTTCTGTGGCGATGACCATGTGCGCAGCTTTCGAAATCATGACCCACACTTCATGACCTGCGGCGACTAGTACATCGATCAAGCGCAAACCGTATTGAGCCCCGGATGCGCCGGTGAGTGCCACGGTAATCGGTTTTTTGAACGATGCGTCGGCTCTATCTGTCACGCATTCCCCTCCTTGGCTGCGGCTAATGCGGCGAGCAAGCGTTCATGCACGCCCTCAAAGCCACCGTTGGACATCACCACAATGCGATCCAACGGTGACGCTTGAGTGACCACTGCTGCCACCAGCGTATCAATATCGCTAAACAGCTGGGCATGCGCACCTTGCGTGGCAACCAGCTCGTCCATCGACCAGTCAAGCCCGGCAGGCTGAAACCAAAACACGCCATCAGCGTCAGCCACGCTCTCAATTAACCGCTCGCGCAGTGCACCTAAACGCATAGTGTTGGAGCGCGGCTCAATGACCGCCAGCAAGCGCCCCTTCGTGGTTGCAGCTCGTAGCCCTTTAAGCGTGGCGGCAATCGCCGTGGGGTGGTGGGCGAAATCATCGATCACCTGAATGCCATTGATTTCGCCGCGCACCTCCTGGCGCCTTCTGGGTGTTTCAAAACGCGCCAGCGCCGCACAGCCACGGGCTAAATCAACCCCACACAAATGCGCCGCCGCCAGCGCTGCCAACGCATTGCGGGCGTTATGCTCGCCGGTTAGCGCCCACTCGACGACCCCGTCCTCCTCTTGTCCATGGGTATCCTGACCAGACTCGCCAGCGCTATAAATCACCTGGAAACGACTGGCGTCGGCGCGCTCTAGTTTAAGCTGCCATTCGCTCGCGGCCTGATCGCCAAAATGCGCTACCGGCGTCCAGGTGCCCTGGCTCAGAACACGTTCAAGGGCGGGCTGCTCATCAGCAACTAATAGGTGCCCCTGGCTTGGCACGGTGCGCACCAGGTGATGGAACTGGCGCTCAATGGCTGCCAGGTCGGGGAAGATATCGGCGTGGTCAAACTCAAGATTGTTGAGGATGGCGATATGCGGACGATAATGAACAAACTTGGAACGTTTATCAAAGAACGCCGTGTCGTACTCGTCAGCTTCCACCACAAACGGCGCTTGCGGATCACCCAAACGCGCCGATACGCCAAAATTACGTGGCACGCCACCGATTAAAAACCCCGGCGCTAAGCCGGCACTCTCTAAAAGCCAGGCTAATACACTGGCGGTGGTGGTTTTACCATGGGTACCTGCCACGGCAATGACGCGTCGGCCGGGCAGCACGTGCTCCGCCAACCACTGCGCCCCCGAGGTATACGGCAGGCCGCTATTGAGTAACGCTTCAACCTCTTCATTGCCCCGTGACAAGGCATTGCCCACCACGACAAGATCCGGCGCTGGCGACAGATGCTCGGCGTGGTAGCCCTCCATTAAGGTGATGCCCGCATCAACCAACTGGGTGCTCATGGGTGGGTAAACATTCTGATCGGAGCCACTCACCTGGTGCCCCATTTCACGCGCCAGCAGTGCCAGGCTACCCATAAAGGTGCCGCAGATACCCATAATATGCAGATGCATGGCTCTCGCCCCGTTAATCGCCCATAAACTAATTTACTAAAAGCCAAAAAATGGCGTAAAAATAGCCACCGGTTTAAAAAATAGCTAAGCAGCCTAGCATGTTGAGGCTATTTGCTCATCTATTCATCGCCATAAACGCTGACAAAGCACCACTCAAGTGACAAATCTCTTTAGTTGTTGCAGGATGCGGCCACTGTTTACTTATGATGACTACCCCTTTCTTCCCACTTGTCACGCTGATGTAAGCCAACATCTCAGCACAGGAGCCTTTTTCGATGCGCATTTTAATTCGCTATTTCTTTCGTGGTCTTCGCTTGGTGCTCGCCCCGGTCATGCTGATTTCCGAGAAGCTTTCCACGCCTAAGTCAGTAGAGCGTACGCCTGAAGAGCAAGCCAAGGTGGATCAAGCGTGCCAGAACCTTGCGCTGTACCAATTTCGCACCTGCCCTTTCTGCATCAAGGTGCGCAAAGAGATAGCGCGGCTGGGTTTAAACATTGAGGTACGTGATGCTCAACTTGATCCTGCCCATAAGCAGGCGCTCTTGGAAGGGGGTGGCAAAGTCAAAGTGCCCTGCTTGAGAATCACCCACGACGATGGGCGTGAAGAGTGGATGTACGAATCTGACACTATTAATGCCTGGCTGCACCAGCAGTTCGGTTAAGCGCTTTTGATGGACATGGATAGCCACTGAGGTCTTGTCACCAGGTCGGCAAACGTCGACCTGGGCATTAGAACTCTACTTTTTGCGCCTCTACATCGAACACCACGTCGATCTCAATGCCCTCTTCCTGGCTTGGCGGTTCACCTAGCTCGACTTGCAGTAGCAGCTCCCCCTCTATTTTCCCTGCTACGTGAACCGTTTGGCTGGTACGGTCATAGTGAGTCAGCGTTACTACTACTTCCCCCCCTTCAGAGGTGAATAGCGGCGGGGCAATAGAAGCCCCAATGGAATAAATAACCACTGCATTGGTCAACTGCTCTTCGTTCACGGTCAGGCTAATAGAGAGCGCCTCCTCGCCTTCCCACGTCTCATCGTCAACAGAGCCTGTGATATCAATATTGATATCGTCGCCTAGCTCTACGAATGAGGCATTTGAGTCATTACCATGGCGTAAAATAAACCACTCGCGTAGCTCATCATCCAACGACCCTGCTATTTCAGGCGCCGCGCGCTCAGAGCCACCTTGATCAGGAGGACCTTGCCCCACAGGCTCAGTAGCAAAACCAGTGATAGGTAGCCAAGACCCCATCAACGCTATCCCAATTTTTTTCCACATAAGATTTTCCGTCCTATTATGTGTCGCTTTTCGCTTACTACTTTCGTCTTAAAACAAGCCTTCAGCATGCCGCTATTAGCCCCATCATTCAGTAGACGAATGATGCCTGTCATTATTTCGATTGTATGACGCGATAGGCACTCTCTATGTTGTAAGCCTAGGTTGTGCGCTTGTGTTGTAAATAGGCTTAACAACTGACCGTGTCTGTTTTGCCGACGCTTTCCTGGCGGGAAGGGTGCTTCTAGCCAAGAAAACGGCGGTAAAACGAAAAATAAACAATGATTTAAGGGAACGATGATGACGCTCAAGAAAACCTTACTGGCTTCCGTTATTGGTGCAGTGGTTGCGGGTACGACGTTGCTACCGATGACCGCAAGTGCTGAAACCCTGCGTATTGGCTACTCCGCTGACCCTGAAACACTCGACCTCCATGAGCAGCTTTCTGGCGGTGTGCTGCGCTTTTCTCATATGGCATTCGATCCGCTAGTTCGCTGGACAAAAGATTTTGAGTTTGAGCCGCGCTTAGCCACCGAGTGGGAACAGGTCGACGAAACCACCATGCGCATGACCTTGCGTGAAGGCGTTACTTTCCACTCAGGTAACGAATTCACCGCCAATGACGTGGTATGGACCATTGAGCGTCTAAAAGAGAGCCCTGACTATCGCGCTATTTTTGAGCCGGTTGCCAGCGCCGAAGCCGTTGACGATTACACCGTTGAGATCGTCACCACCGAACCTTACCCGCTGCTGCTCAACCTGGCTACCTACATCTTCCCGATGGATAGCGAGTTCTATAGCGGTGAAACCGACGACGGCAACGACAAAGCTGAAATTGTTAAAGCAGGCAACTCATTTGCCTCGCGCAATGTTTCCGGTACTGGCCCGTTCATGGTGACTGACCGCCGTCAGGGTGTACGGGTAGATTTTGAGCGCTTTGAAGATTACTGGGATACCGAAAGCGAAGGCAACGTCTCTAATATCGTGCTGACGCCCATCGCTGAGAACGCCTCACGGGTTGCCGCCCTGCTCTCTGGCGGTGTCGACTTTATTGATGCCGTGCCTCCCAACGATTTGGATCGCGTACGCGAGGCCGACGGCGTTAATCTGGTTGAGGTTGACGGTACGCGTATCATTGGCTTCCAAATGAACGAAGACCGCGTTGAAGCCTTTCAGGATGCCCGCGTTCGTCAAGCGGTTGATTTGGCCATTAACCAGGAAGCCATTGCCGACCGCTTAATGCGCGGCTTCGCGACGCCCGCCGGACAGTTATCACCCAAAGGTTACTCCGGTCACAACCCAGACTTAACGCCACGCTACGATATTGAACGCGCCAAAGAGCTAATGGCCGAAGCGGGCTACGCAGACGGCTTCAGCGTTGAAATGATTGCCCCCAACAACCGCTACGTAAACGATGCCCAGATCGCCCAAGCGGTCGCCAACATGCTGGCACAAATCAATATTGACGTTGACCTGCGTACCATGCCCCTGGCGCAGTACTGGCCTGAGTACGATACCCGCCAATCCGATATGGCGATGATCGGCTGGCACGCGGATACTGAAGATACCGCTAACTTCTTCCAGTATCTAACCTTCTGCTTCGATGAAGAGACCGGTGCTGGCCAGTACAACTACGGTGGCTACTGCAACGAAGAGATCGACGCACTCGTCACCGAAGCCGATAGCGAAACCGATCTGGAAAAACGCAACGAAATGCTGCGCGAAGCCGAAGCCATGCTCTATGAAGACGTCGGCTATATCACACTGCACTGGCAGAACCTTGCCTACGCAGCCGCTGAAGGGGTTGAGATTGAGCCTGTAGTCAACGCCCTTGACTTCCCCTACCTGGGTGACTTGGTCATTAATCGCAGCGACGATTAAGCGCTCACAGCGCTGATTGATTAAATGCCTAGAAAAGAGTCACTGCAGCGTTAACAGCCAACAAGTAAACCGCAAGGATGCTTCGCTCCCTAAGCGTTTAGGGGGCGAAGCCTTTTAGCTGGCAGTTCGCGTCTGTGAGAATTCTGCATAACATGCCCCTACTCCCTTTGATGAACCCCTCATATAGGTGGCGTACGCCATGATTGCCTTTTTAATCAAGCGGCTGATGCACGCGATTTTGGTGATGTTTGTCATCAGCGTGCTGGCCTTCGCCATTCAGGATAACCTGGGTGACCCCATACAGCAGATGGTTGGCCAGTCAGTGCCAGAGAGCGAGCGTGAAGAGATTCGCGAGCGCTTTGGCCTCAATGACCCCTTCCTGGTGCAGTACGCTCGTTTTGCTAAAAACGCCGTTCAAGGCGATTTTGGCTACTCGTACTTTTATCGCGAACCGGCGTTAGAAGTAATTGCTCGCCACTTACCCGCCACCCTGGAGCTGGTATTTGCCGCGACGCTGATTATTGTGCTGCTTTCGGTACCCATTGGGGTATATAGCGCCATCAAACCGCGCTCACCGATTTCACGCCTGTTTATGGGTATATCGATTATCGGTATCTCGATTCCAGTGTTCTTGACCGCGATCGTACTGATTCAAATCTTCGCCATCGGCGTCACTGTCACACTGTTCCCCGAAAGTACCGGCTGGGGCGCATGGCTGAATGACTTCTTCTCCACCGAAGGCAATATGCCCTCCTTCGGCCGTGGTTATGATCTCGTTAACGTGGTGGGCAACTGGGACACCAACCTGGCAACTTGGAACGGTTTACAGCATCTAGTGCTGCCGGCGGTCTCACTGGCCTCCATTATGCTACCGCTGTTTATCCGTCTGATTCGCGCCGAAATGATGGAAGTCCTGCAGTCGGAGTACGTCAAGTATGCCCGCGCTAAAGGCATCTCTATGCGCCGGGTGTATTTCGTTCACGCCCTTAAAAACACCATGCTACCAGTGATTACCGTGGGCGGCGTACAGATCGGCACCATGGTGGCCTACACCATTTTGACCGAGACCGTTTTCCAATGGCCCGGCATGGGTTTGATGTTTTTGGATGCGATCAACCGCGCCGATATACCGCTGATTGTGACCTACCTGATGATCGTCGGCGTGATCTTTGTCGTCACTAACACCATCGTGGATCTCATCTACGGCATGGTGAACCCCACCGTTAAACTGACTGGGAAGCCCGCATGAGCACCACCAACAATTCCTCCCCAGCGAGCGCCTCACCCAGCCGCTGGGAACGCCTGCGCGACTCCTATATATGGTACAGCTTCAAGCGTGACCGCACCGCCCAGCTCTGCCTGGCTGTGTTTATCTGCATGGTTATCGCCGCCTTTGCCTCACCGCTGCTGGCGCCCACGAACCCTTACGACCTATCCCAGATAGACATTATGTCATCTGAACTGCCGCCCTTCTGGATTGACGGTGCAGATGAGCGTTACGCGCTAGGTACCGATGCCCAGGGGCGCGACTTATGGTCGATTGTGCTATATGGCACCCGCGTATCGCTGCTGATTGGTTTCGGTGCGGTTATTTTGCAGGCGCTGCTAGGGGTCACCTTCGGCCTAATGGCGGGCTACCTGGGCGGCCGTGTCGATACGATTTTGATGCGCCTGGCAGACATTCAGCTGTCATTCTCGACACTTATGGTCGCTATCGTGGTGGGCGCTTTGGTCAAAGCGACCATGGGTAGCGCCTTCTATAGCCAGTACGCGGTGATGATGCTGATTCTGATTATCGGCCTGGCCGAATGGCCTCAGTATGCCCGTACCGTGCGCGCCTCAGTGCTGGCAGAGAAAAACAAAGAGTACGTTGATGCCGCCCGCGTGATGGGCCTACGCAGCAAACGGATTATGTTCCGCCACGTGCTGCCCAACACCATGTCACCGATATTCGTTATCTCTACCGTGCAGATTGCCAACGCGATTATCTCTGAAGCGGCGCTTTCGTTTCTGGGACTGGGGATGCCAGAGACCCACCCCTCGCTTGGCTCACTGATCAAATCTGGCTTTGACTACATCCAGTCCGGCTCCTGGTGGATCACCTTGATCCCAGGTGCAGTTCTGGTGGTACTGGTGCTGTCGATCAATCTACTCGGCGATTGGCTGCGTGATGTCATGAACCCACGACTCTACAAAGGCTGAGGACACCATGGCACTACTTGAAGTCAACAACCTCGATGTACGCTTTGCGCTGCGCCAGGGTGAGGTGCACGCCCTGCGCGATATCTGTTTCAGCCTTGAGCGCGGTGAGCGCCTGGGTATTGTCGGTGAGTCCGGCGCAGGCAAATCGGTTGCCGCGTTTTCGCTGCTCAACTTGATCGCCAAACCGGGCTTTATCGCCGGCGGTACGGTGACGTTTGACGGTCAGGTGCTTAACCGCATGTCTGAGCGTGGCCTGCGTAAAGTACGCGGCAACCGCGTTTCGATGATCTTCCAAGACCCAATGATGACGCTTAATCCGGTGCTCTCCATTGGCGAGCAGATGGTCGAGTGCTTAAAAGCCCACCGGCGCATCTCTTCCAAAGAAGCCCGTGCGATCGCCCTGGACAAACTCCAACAGGTGCAAATCCCTTCGCCGGAAACGCGCCTGGATCAGTACCCTCACGAGCTTTCAGGCGGTATGCGTCAGCGGATTATTATTGCCATTGCGCTGCTCCTCGACCCGGACATTATCATTGCCGACGAGCCCACCACGGCACTTGATGTGACCATTCAAGCCGAGATCATGGCGCTGCTACTTGATCTCTGCGAGCAGCACAATGTGGGGCTTATTCTGATCACCCACGACCTGGGCGTGGTCAGCCAGGTCACCCAGCGCATGCTGGTCATGTACGCTGGCCGAGTCATTGAGCAAGGGCCAACACGGGAGATTATCAACGACCCGCAGCACCCTTACACCCAGGGGTTAATCAACGCCCTGCCTCAGATGGCAACGCCGGGTGAAAAGCTCAATCAGATTCGCGGCAGCATGCCGTCACTCTCTAACCTGCCCAGCGGCTGCGCGTTTCATCCGCGCTGCGATTTTATCAATCGTGCCGATGGCCAGCCCCGCCCCGCCTGCACCCAGCAGGTGCCTGAATTTGTCGAATCCGGCAATTGCCGTGTGGCGTGTCATATGGTGGCTGAAATGCTCGAAGATCGCCGTTTGAAGGAGGAAACCTCATGAGTGCGCACGCTGAGGCTATAACGGACAGCCATAATCCTACTCCACGTCAGAACGAACAGAGCGCTGATTCGCTACTGCAGATTCGCGACTTGAAAAAGCGCTTCTCGCTCTCTGGGGATTTTCTCGATCAGCTGCGCTTTAAGGGCGGTAAGCTGGTTCGCCACCAAGAGCACGTTCACGCCATTAATGGTGTGAATCTGGATATCAAACGCGGTGAAGCGCTGTGCGTGGTCGGTGAGTCGGGCTGCGGTAAGTCCACCGTGGCGCGAACCGTCATGGGGCTGCTGACCCCAACAGAGGGTGAGATTCGCTACGACGGCAACCGCATCGATAACTTAAGCTCGCGCCAACTGCTGCCGTATCGCAAGCGGATGCAGATGATCTTCCAGAACCCTTATGCGTCGCTCAACCCACGCATGACCATTCAGCAAACCCTGGAAGAACCGCTACGCCTGCACCACCCTGATTGGAAGCGACCGCAAATTCTCGACAAGGTAGAGGAAGTGATGCGCTCAGTGGGAATTGACCCGGACTGGGGCAAACGCTTTGGCCACGAGTTCTCCGGCGGCCAGCGGCAGCGTATTGCCATTGCCCGCGCCCTGGCCGTTGACCCTGAGTTTATCGTTGCCGATGAGCCTATCTCCGCACTGGACGTCTCGATTCAAGCCCAGGTGCTCAACCTGCTGATGGAAGCCCAGCAAGAGCGCAATCTGACCTACCTGTTCATTACCCACGACCTAGCCGTCGTGGAGCACTTTGGCACCCGCGTGGCGGTGATGTACTTAGGCACGGTGTGTGAAGTTGCCACCACCGCGACACTGTTCGATAAGCCGCGCCACCCCTATACCCAGGCGCTGCTCTCGGCCATTCCACGCTTGAAGGATGACCGGCCCCAGCATATTCGTCTCACCGGCGAAGTGCCGACCCCGGTTAACCTGCCTAGCGGCTGCGTGTTTCATGGCCGCTGCCCCCATGCCAATGCGCGCTGTAAGCAAGAGATCCCCTTGCTGCAAACACAGGATGACGGAACCCGAGTGGCGTGCCACGCTGTTGAGGAGGGACGCCTATGAAGCGGGCGTCGTATTCGATACAGCGACCCCAGGCGCTGAGAGGTAGAGCATGGAAATTCGCTGGCTAGAAGATTTTATCGCCCTGGCCAGAACGCGGCACTTCTCACGCGCAGCAGATGATCAAAACGTTACCCAACCCACCTTCTCCCGGCGGATTAAACTGCTTGAGGAGGAGATGGGCGTAACGCTGATTAATCGTCAAACGCTGCCGCTCTCACTCACCCCGGCCGGGGAGGAGTTTTTGACCCTGTGCGAACAGGTGACCGACCGGGTGCGGCTGACCCGTGACCGGGTGCGCGAAATTAACGCTGGCCAGCAGCGGCGCATTATGGTCGCAGCACCGCAGAGCCTGTTGCCGCATTTTTTACCGGAATGGTTGGCGTCTACGGGGTGGCAAGATCGCGTACAGCCGTATTTGCGGGCGACCGGCTGGGTGGCCAATGACTACTTTCAAGCCTTAGCGCGTGCCGAGTGCGACCTGGCTATCTGTTACTGGCCGATTGGGCGCTGCGATCTGGAGATCGACACCAGCGCCTGCAATTATCGTGTGATTGGTCATGAACGACTGATTCCAGTAACTGGGTTAAACCCAGAGGGAGAACCGCACGCACTGCTGCCTGGCTCGCGCCATCAACCGCTGCCTTGGCTTGCCTACCCCAAGCGTGGGTTGTTGGGGTCTGCGGTTAAAGCACACCTAGCCAGGCTCCCCCAAACCACCTATTTAACTGCGCAGAGTGAAAATCTCTACGCGGCGGGTATTAAAGAGCTGGTGCTACTTGGCTACGGCATGAGCTGGCTGCCAGAGCGCAACGTCGCAGCAGAGCTTGCTCAAGGCACGCTGGTAAGAGCGGGCGATAGTCGCTGGGATGTGCCTATGGAGCTACGGCTATACCGTCATCAAAATCATCGCCACGCTGAGCTGGATAGCCTGTGGAGCGAACTTGCGCCGCCCCGTGTATGACCCCCATTTGAGAAACCTTACTTAAGAGAGGGCACAGCTTTGTATGTCAACCACCCTATTTAACCTGCAACGCGAGCATATAGCGCACCTACAGCGTGCTTATTCGGATATTTTGACCGACCACGGGCTCGATAGCCTGGCAATTTACAGTGGCCATGCCAGCGACCATTTTGCAGATGACCACGCTCCTCCTTTTCAGGCTTACGGGCATTTTATGCACTGGGTGGGTTTAGCCGATGTGCAGCATAGCTGGCTGATTATTCAGCCGGGAGAGCGCCCCCAGCTCTACTTGTATGCGCCCGCCGACTTTTGGCACTTGCCCACTCAGCTACCCGATGAGCCCTGGGTAGAGACGTTTGATATCCACTTATGCAGCGAGAAAGTCTCCCCATCGCTTTCGGGAAATGCCGTCGTTATTGGAGATATCGAGCGTCTTCCCATCAGCATCCAACAGGCGCTAAAAGCTGAACATCACCCTGAACGCATAGTGCATGCCCTTGATGAATTACGGCTGTTTAAAACGCCCTATGAGATTGCCTGTCTCCGTGAAGCCAACCGTTTAGCGATAGCGGGCCATCAGGCATCCCAGGCCGCCTTTATCGGCGCCGCCGGTGAGCTGGATATTCAGCTGGCGTACTTAGCAGCGAGTCGCCAGCGCGAATCAAACGTGCCCTACCAAAATATTATTGGTTTAAATGAGCATGCTGGCGTGCTGCATTATCAACACTACGACCTTAACGCGCCTAAACAGCGCTATAGCTTGCTAGTGGATGCGGGTCGCCGCTTTCGAGGTTACTGCGCCGATATTACCCGCACATACGCTGGCCCCGATGCCCCCGTCGCGTTTGGCGAACTGGTCACCGCCATGCATGGGCTGAAAGATGAGTTAGTCAAAGGCGTAGCCCCTGGCGTTAACTTTTTAGCACTGCACGAGCAGATGCATCACCACCTGGGTGAAATATTGGTGGCTAATGATCTGTTTAAAGGCACTGCAGAACAAGCGGTTGCCGAGGGCATTACGCGGGTATTCTGCCCTCATGGACTGGGCCACTCGCTGGGCCTTCAAGTGCATGATGTGGCCGGGTTACGCCACCCAGATGGCACGCCCGCCCCTGCGCCAGAGCAGCACCCAGCGCTACGGCTGACGCGCATGCTGCGCCCTGGCATGGTCGTTACCATTGAACCCGGGCTCTATTTTATCGCCATGCTGCTCGACCCGCTGCGCAACACCTCACTGCCCATTAACTGGCCGTTGGTCGACCAACTCTCATCCTGTGGCGGTATTCGTATCGAAGATAACGTAGCAGTGACAGAGAGCGGCTTTGATAACTTAACACCATAAGCCCTCTGTAACGTCTTGCTAATCGACACTCTACAACGCACTACGCCCGGCTCAAGGCCGGGCGTAGTGATATTTCAGAAGACTTAACAAAGCTAAAACCTAGGCAAAGCTAAAATCCAGTAAAGCTAATGTCTAGTAAAACTTAGAAGCGGTAAGTAACACCACCGCCAATGGTGACGGGTTCGATGTCAACTTCACCACCGACGTTGATATCTGCGTTCACGTCAGCGTAGCTTGCGTAACCATTGAGCATAATATTATCAGTCACAGCCAGATCAACCCCTACTTGGCCGATCGCGCCGTAGCTTTCATCAACATTCACACCACTCGGCTCACCAGAGAAGCGTGTGTAGTTAAGGCCAGCACCAACGTAAGGCTGTACACGTGAATCCAGGCCACCCATCGGGTAGTAATTCACGAGTAGATTAACAGGTAGACGATCAACACTACCCACATCGCCTAAGGCAGAGGTGTTCAGATCGTGCTCGAACTTCTCAGAGCTGTTGAGTTCAACGCCAACCTTATCAGTAAACAGGTAACCAGCACCAAAGGTGAAGCCGCGAGCGCTCTGCACGTTCAGTGAATCACCATTCAGATTGCCATTACCTGACCCCGTATCCGTTTGGGCAACACCACCACGAACGAATACATCGCCAGCGTTATAAGCGAGAGCCGCCTGGCTTGCCAGTGCGAAACCGGCAGTGATTACAGCAGCAGAAATCAGTTTCATATTACTCATAAGGGTCATCCTCTATGCAGCGCGCAGTTCCTTGCGCTTGGGGATTGCGGTACTTGCTATCCAACTTACCTGTACAGAGTATAGTATACGAACACTGTTTCCAAATTGCTTGTAAAATATTGTTATAAGAAACTGCACCCTGATAGTTTTTCCTATGCGTAAAGTTCTGGCATAAAACTCTTGCATAAACTCAGGCATAAAATCCGGGCACAAAAAAAAGTCCCCCGAAGGGGACCAGGTGGAGCACGCCAGCTCACTCGGTTTGTTGCTACCAGCCGGTAGCAACGTGGATGAAGAAGGAAAAGAAGCCAGATAGTTAATTACGCCTCTCTATTCACTCATCCTTTGCCATATACATTGCGATCTGCGTGCCAATTTTTTAAATATCATTAAAAATCATATGGTTAATAAAAAACCTCTTCACTGACATCAACCTCCGACGCACTGCAGCAAACAAAATGCACCAGCATTGCGCACTTTGAAGCCTTTTTGCATCACAAAGCATCATATGCGTTTGTTTACGCTTCGGAATCCTCAGATTAGTGGTTGGGTGTCACGATGATTTTCACTTGGGCTTTGTCGTTTAGAAGCGCCTCAAAGCCCTCCTCCACGATATCCGCCAGTGGAATGCGCTGGGTCACCATGTCCTCGGCGCGGAAGTAGCCCCGCTGCATCAGTGCCATTACCGCTGGGTAAACATGGCGATAGGCAATAATGCCCTTCATGGTGCGCTCTTTGATGACTAGGTCGTTAGGCTGGAAGCTGGCCTCTCCTTCCCAGATACTCACCACCACCACTTCGCCCCCTTCGTGGGTGCTGTGCAACGCCTGATTCAGCACGTCAGGAATGCCGGTGACTTCAAACGCCACGTCTACCCCGCCACCACTCAAGGCTTGTAGCTTCGTAACCGCATCCTCCTGCTGTGGGTCAACCACAATGGCCCCTAACGCTTCGGCTTTGGCTTTCCGTGAAGGCGCGACCTCAACGGCATATATTTGAGCAGCGCCTGCGGCTTTTAGCGCTTCAATGGTCATCAAGCCAATTGGCCCCGCGCCAAAAACTACCGCGCTATCCCCGGCTTTCAGGCAGCTTTGGCGCACCGCATGCAGCGCTACCGCCGCGGGCTCTACCAGTGCACCCTGCTCGAAGCTGAGGTCATCCGGCAGCTTGTGCACCATATGTTCCCCCATCACGGTGAACTCGGAAAAGCCGCCGCCACCGCCCGAAAGGCCGTGAAAGCCCAGCAAGGGCGTGAGGTTGTAGCGCTCCATCTGATAAGCGCCATCCTTGTTGGGGGAAAGGATCGGCTCAATCGCCACGCGGTCGCCTACCTTCACCCGCGTGACTTTCTCGCCGACCTCTACCACTTCCCCAGCGAACTCATGGCCCATAATGATCGGCGCCTGTTCGCCGCTAATGGGGTGCGGCTTGCCCACCGGAATAAAAATCGGCCCGGCAGCATACTCGTGTAAGTCACTGCCGCAAATACCACAGGCAGCCACTTTCACTTTCACTTCATGGGGGTCGCTCATAGAGGGAACCGAAACTTGCTCAACGCGTAAATCTTTTGCTGCGTACCAAACCGCTGCCTGCATGCTTGACTGACTCATGGGTTACCCTTCCTGTTAAGACGTATGATGAACCGGCTGCAGCCCATAGACAGGCGTTTCCAGCCCCTCCATGCGTGCCTTTAACTGCAGCGCTAAATAGTGTGAGTAGTGCCGCGACTGGTGCAGGTTGCCGCCGTGGAACCACAGCGCCTCTTGCTGGGTGGGTTTCCACATATTACGCAGTTCGCCCTCCCAAGGGCCGGGGTCTTTGGTGGTGTCAGAGCCCAGGCCCCAGCACTTGCCGACTTTATCCGCCACTTCCTGAGAGATAAGCCGCGCCGCCCAGCCATTCATGGAGCCATAGCCGGTGGCGTAGACGATCAAATCTGCCTCTAGCTCACTGCCATCGGTAAGTGTGATGGAGTGGGGGTTAATGCGCTCAATGCCCACACCGCTTCGCAACTTGATATCACCGTTAGCCACCAAGTCGCAGGCGCCTACGTCGATGTAATAACCTGAGCCCCGGCGTAGATACTTCAAAAACAGCCCCGAGTCATCGTCACCGAAATCGAGCAGAAAGCCCGCGTCTTCCAGCTTCTGATAAAACTCGGCGTCGCGCTGTTTGATTGCCTCAAACGCCGGGCGCTGAAAGTCCGGAAGCACCTTGTAGGGGATCGAGGCAAAAATCAGATCAGCCTTGTCGTGGGTTAAGCCATTGGCCACTGCCTCTTCGGAGTAGAGCGGCCCCAGCACTTCCTCCATCAAAGAGTCCGACTTCACAATATGGGTGGATGAACGCTGCAGCATGGTCACATCGGCGTCGTGCTCCCAGAGTGCCGCGGCAATATCGTGAGCAGAGTTATTCGAACCCACAATCACACACTTTTTACCTTGGTAGGCATCCGGCCCTGGGTGCTGGCTAGAGTGCTGCTGTTCGCCTGCGAAGCTCTCTGCGCCCGGAAATGTCGGCACATTGGGCATACCCGACATCCCGGTGGCCATTACCAGCTGTTTCGGGCGTAGCGTGATCTCTTCGCCGTTGCGCTTAACGTTAACCACCCACTCGCCTGCGGCTTCGTCATAACGTGCATTCTGACACTCAGTGGAACTCCAATAATTGAGCTCCATCACTTTTGTGTACATCTCCAGCCAATCGCCCACCTTGTCTTTGGGGGCAAACACCGGCCAGTTTTCAGGGAAAGGAATATAGGGAAGGTGGTCGTACCAGACTGGATCATGCAGGCAGAGCGACTTATAGCGCTTGCGCCAGGAGTCCCCGGCTCGCTCGTTGCGCTCGATAATAATGGTCGGCACGCCCATCTGCTTCAGCCGGGCCCCAAGGCCAATCCCACCTTGGCCTCCACCGATGATCACGCAGTAAGGTTGTTGGGTATAGCCAAGCTCTGCCTCTTCGCGCTCCCGTGACTCTAACCAGGTTTCACGCTGTTTATTGGCCCCGTGCTCAGCTCCTTTTGGGCGGTTGTGGTTACGCGGTTCGGGGTAGTCATGAAGCGACTGCATAGTGGTTAGTAGCGTCCAGCATTTGCCGTCTTTTAGACGCAAGTAGCCTTTGCCGCTGGCGACCGCTGTTTCAAAGGTAAACCACGCCTCACTGGTATCGCCGTTCTGGGTAGCTTCGCCTTCTAGCTGCCAGTTCGAAGGACGCACGTTCTCCAGGGTCGCATTGAGCATGGCCTGAATAGCATCTTTTCCCTCACAGGTTTTTAAATTCCAGGTAAAGGTTACAAAGTCGCGCCAGTAGCATTCCTCATTAAATAGCGACAAAACACGCTGAATATCCTGGGCTTGCAGCGCTTTATCAAAATCACTTAGCCACCCTTGGACAATAGCCGTGGCGGTTTGCTGGGTTTGTGCCGGTATCTCGGACATAGTGAGTACTCCATCGTTTGTTATTGTTGAATTGCTGGTGAGACACCCAACTCTAAGCACCCGCCGTGCCAATCATTTCAGATAAACCACAAGCATATGAAAAATATAAATAAATTTAAAAAACAGTTGTCGATTAGGCGTTGCCCAAGGCGTACACCTGTCACATCTAGTTGTAAACAACGTTACAGGTGTAACGCACGACTAACGGCGTAATAGCGCTGCGTTGACACCCACGCCAGAGCGCATAGGCTGGAAGGACAATAACAAGCCCCACGGTGAACCACGCCATGCCCACTCAATCGTCCCTGCCTGCACGGCTGCAATCCGTCCAGCGCCAGCATATCGAGCATATTTTCCAGCTCGGCGAAGGCTTGGAAATGCCCCAGCTACCCGCCCAGCCGACTATTCGACGCTCCTGGCTGCGCTGCCTAAACGAGTACCAACTCGATCCCACCCAGCCACGCCCAGCCCGGGTGGTGCCTCAACAAATCCTGATCGAGCACCGGGAATCCGTGGATGAACTACTGCACGTGGCAAGAGCCGGGGTTGACCAGCTTTATCAGCAAATTGCTCAACTAGGCTACGTGCTACTGCTCACCGACCACCGTGGGATAACCGTTGAGTTTCGTGGCGATCCCAACCAAGACCAGCAACTGCGCAAAGCAGGCCTATACCTCGGTGCCGACTGGGACGAACGCTTTGCGGGTACCTGTGCCGTAGGCACCTGCCTGCATGACCGCCAAGCGATTATTTGCCACCGCCAGGAGCACTTCGACGCCTCGCATATTTCGCTTACCTGCACTGCCGCGCCCATCGCCGACCCGCAAGGCAACGTCATGGCCGTACTGGACATCTCCGCGCTGCAATCGCCTACCCAGCATGAGAGTCAAAATTTTAGTCTCTCTCTGGTAACGCTCTACGCGCGCATGATCGAGGACGCCTATTTTCTTCAGCGCTACCGTGACTGCCTGATGGTGCGGCTGGATACCTCACGAGAGTTTGTGCATGTAAACGGGCGCGGACTCATCGCCATTGAAGAGAACGGGCAAGTGATTGCTGCCAACGCAGTGGGTCGTGATCTGATAAGTGAACACCAGCGCCGTTGGCCACCCTGGTCAGCCCATCACACCCCAATGCTGGGGGAGCTATTCGAGTGCGAGATCGCCGATGTACTCAGCATTAATAGCGCCACCGACGATCAACTGCGTGCTTTTCGCGCCAGGGTCGATAACACGATCTACTTTATTAGCCTGCTGGAGCCACGCCGCCCGCGCCCTGCTCAGCAAGCACAACCTCTCGCCTCCAGCCTGCCGGAACCACTGGTACGCCTCGGCGCCGACGACCCCGCCATGCGCAAAGTGCAGAAACTGGCTGAACGGTTGCGCAACGAAGCCAGCGTCAATGTGCTGATTAGCGGAGAAACCGGCACCGGCAAAGAGGTCGTTGCCCGTGCTCTGCATGACAGCGGCAACCGATCTAAAGGCCCCTTTATCGCAGTAAACTGTGCCGCCATTCCCGAAGCGCTGATCGAAAGCGAGCTGTTTGGTTACGAGCCCGGCGCCTTTACCGGCGGGCGCGCCAAAGGCATGCGCGGGCTGATTCCCCAAGCCCACGGCGGCACACTGTTTTTAGATGAAATCGGCGATATGCCGCTGGCCCTGCAAACCCGCCTACTGCGCGTACTGGCCGAGCGAGAAGTGATGCCTCTTGGGGCCAATAAGCCTGAAAAGGTTGATATTCGGGTGATTACCGCCACTCATCGCAATATCGATTCGATGATCCAGCAGGGTGAGTTCCGCGAAGACCTCTATTACCGCCTTAACGGGGCTCAACTGCGCCTGCCCGCGCTACGCGACCGCGCCGATAAGCTCTACGTTATCCGCCGCGTATTTGATGACATCATCCAGGAGCGAGCCTCCAGCCAATCACCGCGCCTGCGGGCCGATGCCATTAGCGCCCTACTAGCTTACGCCTGGCCCGGTAATATCCGTCAGCTAAAGAATGCGCTGGCCTTTGCACTGGCCACCTCAGAAAACGAAGAAATCACCGTTCATGACTTACCTGAGCAGTGCCTAAGTCAACGCATCACTCGGCAAGCAACTCCCCTGCCTGCAGACGCTGGTAGCGACAGCGATCACACATTGCTGGAAATGCTCAAGGAGCAGCACTGGAACATTAGCGCCGTGGCTCGCGCTCTCGGGGTTTCAAGGCCCACGATATACCGGCAAATGCAGCGCCAGGGCATCGTGCCGCCGAATTGGCAGGGGTGATAAAAAGCTACTTCAAAGCTTTTGATTGGGAAATAACTGCAACATATCTTGAGAACACGGTGCGAGGGCAGGTTGAAGCGAGGGTCTTTCGCCATGGATGGCGAAAGTAGCGCCCACGGATGGGTTAACAGCGCCCTCGCGGAAACCTGCACTCGGCACAGTGTTGTGCAGAATGCCAGCTACCACTACCTCTTGGCCTTGAGGGTGACCCTCACGTACACTTGTTTGAATCCGTTTATCCTTTTATAAACCCGCTTTCGACAAGCCGAGGCCCTCCCATGGCGTTTGACTCCACTTCTTCCTATATCGCAACCGATGCGCTTAAGCAGGCGGTGAATGCTGCCGTGGTGCTCGAGCGGCCGCTGTTGATCAAAGGCGAGCCGGGTACCGGCAAAACCCTATTGGCCGAAGAGTTGGCTGAATCTCTCGATACCCAGTTAATTACCTGGCATATCAAATCCAGCACCAAGGCGGCCCAGGGTCTGTACGAGTACGATGCGGTCAGCCGCCTGCGCGATTCACAGCTGGGTGTCGAAGGGGTCGAGAACGTCGCCAACTACATCAAGCCCGGCAAGCTGTGGGAAGCCTTTACCGCCAACGAGCGCGTAGTGTTATTGATCGACGAGATCGACAAGGCCGATATCGAATTCCCCAACGACCTGCTTCAAGAGCTGGATCGTATGGAGTTTCACGTTTACGAAACCGGCGAAACCATCCGCGCCGAACAGCGCCCAATTATTGTTATTACCTCGAATAATGAAAAAGAGCTGCCGGATGCATTCCTACGCCGCTGCTTTTTCCACTACATCGAGTTCCCTGACCGCGAGACCATGCAGGCGATTGTCGATGTGCACTTCCCGGATATCGCCCCCCGGCTGGTCAGCGAAGCCCTAGAGGTATTTTTTGAGCTACGTAAAGCGCCAGGCCTCAAGAAAAAGCCTTCCACGTCTGAACTAGTCGACTGGCTCAAGCTACTGATGGCTGACAATATTGCTCAAGAGGCGCTCTACAACCGCGATCCGACCAAAGCGCTGCCGCCCATGGCAGGTGCACTGGTCAAAAACGAGCAGGACACTCAACTGCTGGAACGCCTGGCGTTTATGATCCGCCGCCAGAAAGGCACAGGCCGCTAAGCCATGTTTATCGGCCTGTTTGAGACCTTAAAACGCGCGGGCGTTCCGGTATCGCTACGCGAGCTGCTGGATCTTCACGCCGTGGTGGAACGCGGTGTGGTGTTCGCCGACATGGAGGCGTTTTATCAGGTAGCGCGCACGGTGATGGTCAAGGACGAACGCCACTTCGACCGCTTTGATCGTGCCTTCGCCGCCTGGTTTAAAGGCCTTGAGGATATGGACGCCGCCATTGAGGCGCTAATCCCTGACGACTGGCTACGCCGTGAGTTTGAGAAGCAGCTTACCGACGAAGAGAAAGCCAAAATCGAATCTCTGGGCGGCCTCGAAGAACTCATTGAGACGTTTAAAAAACGCCTGGAGGAGCAAAAAGAGCGCCACGCGGGGGGCAATAAATGGATCGGCACCGGCGGCACCAGCCCGTTTGGGGCCTACGGCTACAACCCAGAAGGCATTCGCATTGGCCAGGATGGCTCTCGTCACCGCCGCGCCACCAAGGTCTGGGACGAGCGACGCTTCCGCGATTACGATGATTCTCTGGAATTAGGCACGCGCAATATCAAAATGGCGCTGCGTCGCCTGCGCAAGTTTGCCCGCCAAGGGGCGCTAGATGAGTTTGACGTGGATAGCACTATTCGCGAAACTGCCAAGGACGCCGGGCTACTCAACGTGCAGATGCGCCCAGAGCGCCATAACGCCGTTAAAGTGCTGCTATTTTTGGATGTGGGCGGCTCGATGGATGATCATATTCGCGTCTGCGAAGAACTGTTCTCTGCCGCCCGTTCAGAGTTCAAGCATCTTGAGCACTACTACTTTCATAACTGCCTTTACGAAGGGGTTTGGCGAAACAATATGCGTCGGGGTAACGAGCGGATCCCGACCATGGATGTTTTGCACACCTACGGTGCGGATTACCAGGTCGTGATTGTCGGTGACGCGGCCATGTCGCCCTATGAGGTCACCCACCCCGGCGGTAGCGTAGAGCACTTTAACGACGAAGCGGGCGGCGTGTGGCTTAAGCGTTTATGCGAAACGTTTCCTCGCCTGGCGTGGCTTAACCCGATGCAGCCCCGGGCCTGGGAGTACACTTACTCGACCCAACTTATCCGCGAGATCATCGATGACCGCATGTACCCCATGACCATGGAGGGCCTGGAAACCGCCATGCGCGAGCTAGCAAAGAAGTAGTCTGATTATCTGGCCATGCGCGTCAGCACGTCGTGGTGAGTCAGCTTGCGATGCAAAATGGCCATCACGATGTGCCCTACTATCAGCGCTAGCAGTGTCCAGCCCAGCTCACCGTGGAGCAAACCGCCCAGATCTGTCATCCAGGTGATTTCCTCGCCTTCAAAACCTGACATCAGCGTAAAGCCAAACACCTCAAGCGAGCGGCCCGAACCGTACTGGCGAATAAGCGCAATCGTCGGAATCACCATCATCAAGCCGTAGAGGGCAAGATGGCCCAACTTTGCCATAACGCTCACCGATGGCGGGCGGCGCGATGCATTGGCCAACGCCCATATCGCTCTCAGTACGACTAAGGTCAGTAGCAATACACCCACTGGGTAATGGGTTCCCCAGAAGAACTCTTCAAAGGGTGTGTCCGGAAAAAGCCAGTGCGCCGTGGCACTCGTAAACTGCCAAGCAAACAGTAGCGCCATCCCCCAATGCAACAAGCGGCTAATCGCACCGTAACGTTGACTGTTATCCATTATCGGTAATGCCATGCAGCTTCTCCCTTCTTTTAATAAGCTAGTCGTGATGCTTATTTTATAGGGGCAACACGTAAATAACATGGCAACAACGTGCAACTTAGTTGCACAAACTGGAACGCAGCGTTTCCTAAGGGCTATTAAAGCGACTGCGGGAAATCGTTTAAGCCCTTCAAAAATGCCTGTTTGGCCGTTTCAAACGCCTTAGGGTCATGTTTAAAGCGACGCAGGATAAGCGCTTCATCCAACACTAGGGTAGGCGCTAATTCGCGAATACTCTTGGCAGGGTGGCGAGCGCCCAAGCCAATACGCTTTCCATCCACCCCGCCGAACCAGCGCTTAATGCCACTTTTTTGATAGAACGCTTCTCGTTCGGCGTTATCCACTTCGACACGTAGCGGCGCTTTCAGAGTAAGTTCGCTGATTAACCGCTGCTGGGCATCTGCCTGGTCAAGCGCGCAGGCGTGAGTCACCGTCATGCCCTCGCCCTCCTCGTCCAGCACTAGTAGTGCCAGCGCTTGAGGTTTACCCTGTCTATCAACAGCAGCAAACAGCCGCGCTGCTTCTTGCGGAAAAAACACACTGCAGGTGCCGGTGAACACGACCAGCGGCGTAAGACCCGCCTCTTGTCCGTAAACCTCAGCGCATAATCGCGCCAGACAGGCGTTGCGCTGGGCCTCTGCGTTAACGTGTACGACCTTCATTTGAATCATCCTCACCGACTAAAAACCCGCAAGCCTAGAGCAAACATCACCGTTTTGACAGCGCGACGTGCCTCACCACGACGTCCATTCATTTTTACTGATACTGAACACTACTGTTAACAATCTGTCGAAAAGAACTGTAAGTGTGAACATCACCTAGAAGGAGCTAGTATGCCCACCTTTATGAATGACCCTACCATGCCCACACCAAGCTTCCCCGGTAGCCACATGGTAGTCGATGATCACTATGTGTTTATTTCAGGACTGACCGTTGGCGATCTCTCTAACGGCCACGCAGTCAAAGGCGACGTTAAAGAAGAGACTCGCCTTGTGATGCGCGCACTATCGCGCATGCTTGAAATGGAAGGCGGCAGCTTAGCGGATATAGTGCGGGTGGATATCCACCTCACGGATCTACACGCTATCCAAGACATGGACACTGTTTACGCGGAGTACTTTGAACCTGGCCGCTACCCTGCCCGCACCTGCACCGAATCCCCTAACCTCTACGGCGGAAGCAGTATTGAAATCACTGTGATGGCGAAGCGCCCGCATCAATCAGCGCAATAACCGCCTCAATGTCGATATGGGCTTCCAGCATATCGGCTAAACGGTCAAGCTCACGTTCTCGGTGAGCTTGATAATCGCTCTGCTCTCCATTAACGAGTCCCAACTGCTTCAGTAGGGCTTGGCAGGCCTCCGGGTGGTCAAATAACCCGTGCAGGTAAGTACCGATTATTTGGCCATCCTCACTGACGGCGCCTTCTGGTCGGCCTTCTATGTCAAATAATGGCGCGTTAAGCGCCTGCCCTTCACTTACGCCGTTATGAATTTCATATCCGGTGACGGTTACCCCTTCAGCAACGGTCACGCCGCGAACATTTCGTAGCTGTTTGCCTGCCACCATTCGGGTGGTCAGCGGCAACAAGCCCAAGCCCGCCACTTTTACTGGCTTACCCTCCAGGCCATCAGGGTCATCCACCCATTCGCCCAGCATTTGAAAGCCACCGCAAATACCTAACACCTTGCCGCCGTAGCGCAGGTGGCGCTGAATGGCGTTATCCCAGCCCTGTTGCTTTAACCACGCCAAATCGCTCGCGGTACTTTTACTACCGGGCAGAATGACCACATCGGCGGCGGGTATCGGCTGGCCGGGCCCCACAAAGGTCAGCGATACCTGTGGGTGCAACCGCAGCGGATCGAAGTCAGTATGGTTACTGATGCGCGGTAGCGCCGGAACGATCACGTTAAGTGTCTGGCTAGCCTTTTCGGCGTGGGTTAAACCAATGCTATCTTCAGCATCGAGTACTAGCCCCTGCAGATAAGGCAGTGTTCCGAATACGGGTTTTCCCGTACGCTCCTCCAACCATTCAAGCCCCGGTTTAAGCAGCGCTATATCACCTCGAAAGCGGTTGATAATAAAGCCTTTGGTACGCGCCTGTTCGCTCTCGCTCAAGAGCGCCAACGTACCTACCAATTGGGCGAATACCCCACCGCGGTCAATATCGCCCACCAGTATCACTGGACAGTCAGCCGCTTCGGCAAAGCCCATATTGGCGATATCCCCCTCGCGTAGGTTGATCTCAGCAGGGCTACCCGCCCCTTCGGCAATAATGACATCAAAGCGGTTTTCCAACGCCTGCCATGCCGCCATCACGCTCTCTTTCGCGGTGCGTTTATAGGCGTGGTAATCCAGCGCATCCATATGGCCATGCACTTTGCCGCGTAAAATCACCTGGGCGCCACGATCGGTTTCCGGCTTTAACAGTACCGGGTTCATATCACTGTGGGGCGCTAAATAGCAGGCTTGCGCCTGTAACGCCGTGGAACGGCCAATCTCGCCGCCGTCCTCAGTCACGGCGCTATTCAATGCCATATTCTGGGGTTTAAATGGCGCCACCGATACTCCACACCTTGCCAGCGCGCGGCAAAGGGCAGCCACCACAGTGCTTTTACCCGCATCCGAGGTGGTGCCTTGAATCATCAGTGTAGCCATAAAGAAGTCTCGTCCAGGTGAACAAGAGCGAGACTTTAGCGGGAGGGGCTAAGCGGTGCAATGTGTTCAATCTCCGCTTAAGCACGCTGCTACCCTTAATAATCAAAAATACTTTTTATTGCCATCAATTCGTCATACGCCATCTCTAGGCTGACACCTAATAAATGAGATCGATCTCATTGCATTCATAACAGGTATTTCCATGGCAGATTTACTTAGTGTCGCCAAACTCGCAGGAGTCTCTCGGGCAACCGCGGCGCGGGCTTTTTCAAGCCCCGACTTGGTACGCCCCGCTACCCGTGAAAAAGTGTTTAACGCTGCCCAGCAGTTAGCGTTTAGGCCAAATAAAATCGCCCAACAGCTGCGCTCTCAAGCGACGCAGATGATTGGCGTGATGGTGCCCAGTCTCGATAACCCCGTATTCGCCGAGCAGCTACAAGCCATGGAAGTGGCCGCCCGCGCGTCTGGCTACTCACTGATCGTTACCACCAGCGAATACTCGCCCAGCCGCGAGGGTGACATTGTTGAGGAGATGCTGCGCCAGCGCGTGGACGGCTTGGTGCTGACCGTGGCTGAAGCGGATAACAGTGCCGTGCTGAACACGCTGCGCTTGGAAACCACCCCGTGCTTACTAGTTTACAACCCGCCAGGGAAAAGTGGTTTTCCCTCTATTGGCGTCGATAACCGCGCTGCCAGCGCTGATGCCACCCGCCATTTAATCACCCTGGGTCATGAGCGAATTGGCATGGTTGCTGGCCCACTGCTGCAATCAGACCGCGCTCGACTGCGTTTTGACGGTTACTGCCACGCTATGGGCGAGGCAGGCCTGATCGCCCGCTCATTGGTTGAGATGACCCGCCACACCCAAGCTGACCTGAAAAGCCTGATACCTGCACTGCAAGGCCCAGAGGCTCTCAGCGCAGTGATTTGTACCAATGACCTGCTTGCCATCAGCCTGATGGGCGAACTGCAACGCGCAGGCTTTAGCGTGCCTGGCGAACTTTCCGTGATGGGCTTTGATGGTATTGCCTTGGGCAAGCATCTATATCCATCGCTCTGCACCATTGAACAGCCTCGCGCCGAGATCGGGCGCGCGGCGGTTCACACCTTGCTAGCCATGATTCGGGGAGAAAAATGCACACCCGCTCCCCTGCCCCACGCACTGCGTAAGGGCGAAAGTGTCGGAACCCCGACATCCCGCAAGTCCACGTTAAGCACTTTATAGAGGAACTTGGTATGAGTCTTAAACGCATGAACCTTAAGCGTCTGTATCAAGCGTTACTGGCCACGGCGGTTATCAGTGCGTCAGGGGTCGCTACTGCCCAGTCAAGCGACAACGCTATCTGCTACAACTGCCCGCCTGAGTGGGCGGACTGGGGCACCCAGTTGCGTTTGATCGAACAGGAGACCGGCATTCGCGTGCCGCAAGACAACAAGAACTCCGGCCAATCCTTAGCCCAATTGGTTGCCGAAGCCAGTAGCCCGGTGGCCGATGTCGTTTACTACGGGGTGACCTTCGGCATTCAAGCCATGGAAGAGGACGTAGTGGCGTCCTACCAGCCCGAACACTGGGATGAGATTCCTGAAGGTCTAAAAGACCCCGAAGGCAACTGGTTTGCCATTCACTCTGGTACCCTCGGTTTTATGGTCAACGTTGACGCCTTGGATGGCGCGCCGGTGCCCACTTCCTGGGAAGATCTGCTCAAGCCCGAGTATCGCGGCATGGTGGGTTACCTTGACCCGGCCAGCGCCTTTGTCGGCTACGTCGGTGCCGTGGCGGTCAACCTAGCCATGGGTGGCGATCTTAATGACTTCACTCCGGCGATCGACTACTTCAATCAGCTAGCCAAAAACGACCCGATTGTGCCCAAGCAAACCAGCTACGCTCGAGTACTTTCTGGTGAGATCCCGATTCTTCTCGATTACGACTTCAACGCTTACCGCGCACGCCATAGCGATGGTGCCAACGTAGAGTTTGTGATTCCCGAAGAGGGCAGCGTGGTAGTGCCCTATGTTATGAGCCTGGTAAAAGATGGCCCTAACCCCGAAAACGGTCAGCAAGTGCTTGATTTCGTGCTCTCTGACCAAGGCCAAGCGGTATGGGCAGATGCTTACCTACGTCCCGTGCGCGCCAGCGCCATTTCCCCCGAAGCACGCGAAGTCTTTCTGCCCGATAGCGAGTATGCCCGCGCCGAGGCACTTGACTACCCCGCCATGGCGGCTGCTCAACGTAGCTTCTCTGAGCGGTATCTGTCGGAGGTTCGTTAATCATGACAGCGGCATCCAAGCAGCCCTCCGGGGCTGCTTCTTACCTAAGTCGACCATCGACGATGGTAGGCCCAGCCCGGCGTAAACGCTTTATCGCGTTGTTCGCCTTACTGCCTGCCCTGGTGATTTTCTGCGCCTTTTGGCTACTGCCTTTTTCGCGTCTGATCATGATGGGCGCCGAGGCTGATCCAAGCAGTGGCATTAGCGCCTACCTGACCATTCTTACCCATCGTCAGTACTTAATTAGTCTAGCGACCACCGTGGGTCTCTCGCTGGTAGTGTCACTGGTAGCGGTTGCCATTGCGGGCGTTGCCGGATTTTTTCTCGCCCGCCAGCGTTTTTTTGGCAAGTCCATACTAGTGGCTATCCTCACCTTTCCGCTGGCTTTCCCAGGCGTGGTGGTGGGCTTTTTGGTCATCATGCTGGGAGGGCGTCAAGGTGCCTTGGCGCAGACCAGCCTGTGGCTGTTTGGCGAGCGCTGGATGTTCGCTTACTCACTGGCCGGGCTATTTATTGGTTACCTCTACTTCTCCATTCCTCGTGTTATTACCACGGTGATGGCTGCCTGCGACAACCTGGATAGAAGCCTTGAAGAGGCAGCTCGCTCGTTAGGCGCTAACACTTGGCAGGTCACCAAGGACGTCATCGTACCCGGCATTGCACCCGCGCTGCTCTCAACCGGTGCCATCTGCTTTGCTACCAGTATGGGCGCCTTTGGTACGGCGTTTACCCTGGGCACGCGGTTGAGCATTCTACCGCTCAATATCTACGGCGAATTCACCAACTACGCTAACTTCGCCATGGCAGCCGCGCTATCAGTGGTATTGGGCGTGATCACCTGGATGGCATTGAGTCTTGCCCGCAGGCTGGCAGGCGGCAACTTGGGGGCTTCGGTATGAAATCTCACCTACGCTTTACGCTGCAATTGGGCTTCACCCTGCTGGTGTGCTTGTTCATGATTGTGCCCGTCGCCATGTCGGTCATGGCGGGGCTGACCGAAAACTACTTTGTCGGCCTTGAGAGTGGCCTGACCCTGCGCTGGGTGGATGAGGTGTGGCAGCTCTACGCCGATACCATCTGGCTCTCAATTAAACTGGCGCTGGCCTGTTTATTGATCACTATCCTGATTGGCGTACCCGCCGCCTATGGCCTGCTGCGCAGCCGTCGCCGCTGGGCCAACGCGATTGAAGAACTCCTACTGCTGCCGGTTGCCGTACCTGGGCTGGCCACCGCGCTTGCCCTACTGCTCGCCTATGGCAGCTACCGTGAATTCCGCGGCAGTTGGCTATTTATTCTGGTTGGCCATGTGCTGTTTACCCTGCCCTTTATGGTGCGCGCGGTGCTCTCTGTGATGCAAACCGCCAAGCTTCCCCAACTTGAAGAAGCCGCCGCCAGCTTAGGCGCCAGTTTTAGGCAACGCTTTTTCGGGGTGGTCATCCCTAACTGTATGAGCGGCATTTTGGCGGGGGCGCTGATGGTGGTCACCCTATCGATCGGTGAATTCAACATTACCTGGATGCTGCACACCCCCTTGACCAAAACGCTACCGGTCGGCTTAGCCGACAGCTACGCCTCGATGCGCCTGGAAATTGGCTCAGCCTACACGCTGATATTTCTGGTGATGGTGGTGCCCTTGCTAGTGGCGATTCAGTGGGCGGGCCGACTCACCGAGCAGCGCCGCTAAGTTTTATTATTTGAGAATCCGTTATGAGTTCATCTGTCAGCATTACGCTACACCAATGCAGCCGCACCTTCGCAGGCGGCAACACGGCGCTCCAACCGCTTGATTTGCAGGTTAATGCGGGCGAAACCCTGGTACTGCTGGGCCCTTCCGGCTGCGGCAAAACCACCACCCTGCGCATTATTAGCGGCCTGGAAAGCCCCGACAAAGGCGGGCAAGTAATGTTTGGCGAGCGTGATGTCACCGCTCTGCCGATTGAGCAGCGCGACGTGGGAATGGTGTTTCAAAACTACGCGCTATTTCCCAATATGAGCGTTGCCGACAATATTGCCTACGGCTTGAAAATACAGCGTTTGCCACGTGCCGAGATCGCCCATCGGCTTGACGAAGTCATGCATATGGTCGACTTGCAAGGCTTTGGTGACCGGCGCATCGACGCCCTCTCCGGCGGCCAAAAACAGCGCGTCGCTCTCGCCCGTGCGATTGCTGTTCGCCCCAAGGTGCTGCTGTTTGATGAGCCGTTAGCAGCTCTAGACGCCAAACTGCGCGACCGCTTACGCATCGAGATTGGCCAACTGCTGCGTGAATTGGGCACCACGGCGGTCTACGTCACCCACGACCAAGACGAAGCGATGGCCTTGGGTGACCGCATCGCGGTAATGCAAGCCGGACGCATTGCGCAGTTGGGCACTCCCCAAGAGATTTATCATCAGCCGGCCAACGCCTTTGTGGCCGATTTTATTGGTGCGGTTAACTGCCTGGAGGTGATCAGCACACGCGCCGATGGAGGATTGGTCGTCCATGGCGGTGAACTCATCGCTGCCCATTTGCAGGGAGTATCCACTGTCTACTGCCGTCCAGAAGACATTCAGGTGGTTTCCGTTGACCAAGCCGATGTAACAGGCAAGGTGGTACAGAGCATCTTCCTGGGCCAGACCCAGCGCCTGATGGTGGACACGGGCGGCGCTTCGCCACTCCAGATTGAGGCACCCTCTCGCCAGCGCTGGCCAAACGGTACCGCGATTGGTTTGTCCCTCCCTTCTAACGTGCTTTTTCATCCAGATAAGCCCACTGCCCCTGTTAATGCCAAGGAGATGGCCAATGGCTGATCAAGGTTTAAACATTCAGAAAGCCCCTCATGCCCAGCAATGCCTTATCGCCCAGATTAGCGATCCGCATATCAAGGCGGGCGGGAAACTCTCTTACCGCCAGGTAGATACCGCCAGTGCTCTGCGCCAAGCAATCAGCACGCTCAATCAGCTAGCGCCGCGGCCCGACCTGGTGCTAATTAGCGGTGACTTGGTTGATTTTGGCCACCCTAGCGAGTACGCCACCTTTAAGCAGATTCTGGCTGAGTTAATGCTGCCCGTGTACCTGATCCCTGGCAATCATGATGACCGCGAGCATCTACGCGCCGCCTTTCCCGAGCACCGTTACCTGTTTCAGCACCACGACTATTTACACTGGGTCGTGGATGACTATCCGGTACGCATTGTAGGGCTCGACTCATCGGTGCCCGGCAAACCCCATGGCGAGTTAAGCGATGAAAGCCTGCAGTGGCTAGACACTATGCTGGCAGAGCAACCCGAAAAACCGACTCTCGTCATGGTGCATCATCACCCTTTTGTTAGTGGCATCGACCATATGGATCGCCAGCCGCTGAAGCGACCAGACGCGCTAGCCGACGTCATTGGCAGACATGCCCAGGTCGAGCGCGTGCTTTGCGGGCATCTGCACCGTTCGATCCAGGCCCGCTTTGCTAACACTTTGGCGATTAGCTGCCCTGGGGTTTCCCATCAGGTAAGTTTGGATCTAACCCCAGACGGCCCCGCCCACTTTCAGCTAGAGCCCCCCGGTTACCTGCTACACCAGTGGTCGGCAACTAACGGTATGGTGACTCACCAAGGGTTTATCCAGCGCTATCCTGGCCCCTTCCCGTTTTTTGATGCGAACGGGCTGATTGATTAGGTCGTTAAACTGGGGGCGAGCGCTGTGTTATCTGTGTGAGCCAGCGCCAGCTCCCAGGCTTGTACCATCTGCTTTTTCTCTAATCCCCAGCGGTAACCACCGAGTGCACCGCTTTGTTGAATCACCCGGTGGCAGGGGATCCATAACGCGATGGGGTTAGCGCCCACTGCATTGCCCACTGCTCGGGACGATTTAGGTGATCCCAGCGCCTGAGCAATATGGGAATAGCTGGCAAATTGCCCCTCGGGGATCGTTAACAGCGCTCGCCAAACCGCTATTTGGAAGTTGGTGCCAGTGACGTGTAGCGAGACAGCGGTAGCCCCCTCTTCAGGCTCAGTAAACAGCCTTTCCACCGCATAGCGAGTGGACTCAGTGTTATGTTGAAAGGTGCTGCGCGGCCACTCCTTGGCCAACCTTGCCAGTAACTCCTCTGAATTAGTCGTATCGACAAACCCCATTCGGCAGATACCCCGGGGCGTTACCGCGACGAATAGGCGACCTAAAGGTGTTTCGTGAACGCCATAAGCGATCTCCACTCCTTCACCCTGGCGCTTATACTCGCCGGGCGTGACCGCCTCTAACTGAACAAAGTGGTCGTAAAGCCGCGAGCCACCGCTCAGCCCCAGGGTATGGGCGATATCCAGCAAAGAAGTGGACGAATGCATCAACTGCTTACCGCGCTCTAAGGTGAGTGCCTGCAAAAAGCGTTTGGGACTAATCCCCGCATAACGACAAAACAGCCGCTGGAAGTGGAAGGCACTCAAATGAACATGAGCAGCCACCGTTTCCAGATTGGGCTGTTCCGCCGCATGAGCCACCATATAGGCCATGGCTTTTTCGATACGCTCATAGTCATTCATTGGGTTATCTCTCTGGCCGTCGGGGCCGGGGCTGCTTAGTTCCTTTCAGCCTAAGCCTTCACGGGCGAGCTGCCGACCCGAATCTTGCGCACCGGCGGGTGATCAGACAGTTTATGTTTAAAAGAGGCGTTATGTTTAACAGACATTTCCACCAGTTTTCGCTAGGGTAATGCCCCGCCTCCATTGACGGTACACGATACGCCCATGCAAGACTTGATCAATGACATTGCAGCAGCCATGGCAAACGCCGAAGAACGCGGTAAGGTCGCAGACTATATTCCCGAGCTTGGCCATGTTGACCCACAGCAGTTTGCCATTTCGCTCGCCACGGTGGATGGCAAAGTGTACTCGGCAGGTTGTGCTACCACGCCCTTCTCGATTCAAAGTATCTCTAAAGTATTTACGCTGACCATTGCACTTGGGCAAGTGGGTGATTCTCTGTGGTCAAAAGTAGGCCGCGAGCCCTCAGGGGATCCCTTCAACTCCATCGTGCAACTAGAGCATGAAAGCGGCAAACCGCGTAACCCGTTTATCAATGCCGGGGCCATTGCGGTAGTCGATGCGATCATGATGGGCCACGAGCCCAAAGAGACACTTGGCGAGATTCTTAGCTTTGTGCGCTATATCGCCGATGACGACAGCATTTACTTCGACCACGCGGTGGCCGCTTCAGAAATGGCCCACCGCGACCGCAACGCCTCACTGGCGCACTTTATGAAAGCCTTTGGCCGCCTACGCCATGATGTCGATAAGGTGCTAGGCACCTATTTTCACCAGTGCGCTATCGCCATGAGCTGTGAGCAGTTGGCCCATGCCGGGCTATTTTTGGCCTCGGATGGTATCAACAAACCCAGTGGCATTCGCGTGGTAGCCCCCCAGCGCGCGCGGCGTATCAATTCACTAATGATGATGTGCGGGCACTACGACGCCTCGGGAGAGTTCGCATTTCGCGTCGGCCTGCCTGGCAAAAGTGGCGTGGGCGGTGGCATTCTGGCGATTGCACCCGGCCATGGCTCCATCGCAGCTTGGTCGCCGGGGCTGGATGCCTACGGCAACAGTTTTCTGGGCACCCAGGCGCTCGAAATGTTTGTGCAGCGCACCGGCTGGTCGGTTTTTGGGCATTAGCAGGGCAACGCTTTAAGCAACGATCTCAATTTTGTTCAATACCGCCCACAAGCGCTACTGCATTCTCCTTGCATTATCTGAGGAGAATGACAATGAGCGCTTCACCCCTGCTATCTTTGCTGCTACCCATGTCCGCCTTTGCCCTCGCAGCGCCTATTTCGCCGGGGCCGGTCAACATCGTTTGTTTGAGTAGCGGTACGCACTACCCTATTGCTAAAGGGCTTGTTTTTGTAACCGGCGCCACGCTGGGGTTTATCGCGCTATTTTTAGCCATCGGCGCGGGGCTTTACTCCCTGCTGAATGTGCTGCCGCTGCTGGAAGAGTTTTTACGCTGGGCAGGCATTCTGTTTTTACTCTATCTCAGCTATCAACTTTTACAGCACGATGGGCGCTTGCAGGAGAGAGGCGGCGTCAAAGCGCCAGGGTTTATGACAGGTGCCATGATGCAGTGGCTCAACCCCAAGGCGTGGCTGGCGTCTGCCGCTGGCATTGCCGCCTACACCACTGCTAATGAGCCCCATCTGCTATGGCTGTTCGCCGGCCTTTATCTGCCTATTTGCTGGCTATCGCTAGCCAGTTGGGTATATGCAGGCGCTTTTCTGAAACGCTATGTTCATCGTCCTATCATCTTACTGACGATTAACCGCGCACTCGCTATCTGCCTGGCGGCTAGCGCTATTGTCTTACTGGTTGAGTAGCGGGTAGCGGTACTGGTTGGGTGTCGCTGCTACCAGCCGCTTGAACGTCCTTTGAAAGTGGGGCTGGTCATTAAAGCCAGCGTTCAAAGCCGCCTCAACGATAGGTTGCCCTTGTTTTAACGCTTGCTGCCCCAGCTGAATGCGCTGATTAATCAGGTAAGCATGGGGTGTTAGTCCGAAGTGCTGTTTAAAGGCGCGAATCAGGTGCCCAGCACTATAGCCGGACTGCTCACATAGGCGTTCTAGCGATATATCAGCGCTACAATTGGCACGCAAATAGGCCGCGACCTGTTCTAGCGCACTGGGCGCTTGGGGCAATACCGCGGGGGATTCCTGAGCAAGCACTTGCATCATGATGGACAAGTATTCGACTAGCGCCGTTTGCTTATCGCTAATCTCGCGATGTTCATCCAGCAAACAAGCAGCCATATCGCAGTACCCGGCATAAAGCGCTGGCTGGGTAATGACGGCGGTGGCGATATCTTGCCAATACGGCGTATTCAACAGGCCCAATTGGTAACGCAATTCACTCAGCCACTCGGTATCGACGTAGAGCATCATGTACGCCCAGGGCTGGTTCTCGATGGGGTTGCAGGCATGCACCCAGTAGGGGTTCATCATAACGATGTCACCCGCACTAATCTGATGCGTCGCATCGCGATAGCAAAAAGTGCTTTTACCTGCGGTAATGGCCCCCAGCGACCAATGCGTATGGCTGTGCGGCGCATAGCAAACTTGTCGCGCGTCGCTAATCTTGCGCAGCTCCACATAGGGCATACGCGCATCGCGCCAGAAGATAGGTGACGAAATGGTACTCATGCTCTGCTCGCAATAGTTAAAAATAGCGATTCATTTCCTACGCTGAACAATAGCACAGCACAAGCACAGTATGGGCCGCTATACTGCTCTATACGCTAGATTGCATAGGAATGCGCAACGCCATATTAGTCAGGAGGACGCCATGGCCAACAGTATGAAAAACCGCAACCACTGGGATGCAATTACCCTTTATGCCCGCATGGGTTATGCCTCCCGCGGCATTGTGTATGTATTAGTGGGTAGCCTAGCAGCGCTGGCAGCATTTGGACAAGGCGGCCAAACAGAAGGCAGTCGTGGCGCCTTAGAACGTTTGCTCACCGCTCCCTTCGGTAAAGTCTTGTTAGCCATTATGGCCATCGGCTTGGTGGGCTACGCTATGTGGCGAATCATCCAGGCGGTTAAAGACACTGACCATCACGGCAACGGCGCCAAGGGGCTGGCAATTCGTGCGGGCTTATTGGCGAGCGCCATTACCCACACGTTGTTGTCTTTTTTTGCCGCCACGCTCATCTTTCAATTTGCGGGCTCTTCAGGTGATTCTGGTGGCGGTTCGCAAGGTGTCGCGGGCTGGCTGATGCAGCAGCCTTTCGGGCGCTGGCTGGTCGCTGGGGTTGGCCTAATCATGATAGGGGTAGGTATGGCCCACGCGCTTAAAGGCTACAAGGCCAAATTCGACAAACACTTCGCTATGCCACCACAAACGCAACAATGGGCCTACCCTATTTGCCGTTTCGGCTTAGTGATTCGTGGTGCTGTGTTTGTGATCGTGGGTAGCTTTTTTATCATCGCCGCTTATCAAATCAATCCCAATCAAGCAGGCGGTATGAGCGAGGTGTTTAGCACCCTGCGAAGCCAGCCCTTCGGTCAGTGGTTGCTTGGTTTTGTCGCGCTGGGACTTTTTGCGTTTGGCCTTTACAGCCTATTAGCGGCTGTCTATCGCCGCATTAATCCCGAAGTGTAGAGACCTGCATGGCCATAACATCCAAATGCACTAAGTAGTGGTTTGAGCGCATTAACCGCTCGAAGAATATGCTGTGTCTACTCGCCACCCTCTCCTTTCTGGAGACTATTCTTCTGCCCATTCCTATTGAACTGGTATTGATACCCTTGTTGCTGTTGCTGGTGGTGTAAGCCGTGAATCGGTGGCAACCAGCTAAATACCGTAATCTCGCTCGACTTTGGCGATACGGGTTTTGAAGTGCTGGTACCACTGCTGATGGCCTAGCCGCTGAGCTTCTTGATGCTCAGCATGGGCTTTCCACGCTTTAATAGATGCCAAATCGGCCCAGTAAGAAACTGTTACACCCACCTCATTGCGGGCAGACTCCACCCCTAAAAACCCCGGCTGCTGTGCTGCAAGCTCAACCATTCTTGCGGCCATTGCATCATAGCCGTTATCGACCTCGATGCGTAGTGAAGTGAAAATAACGGCGTAGTAAGGCGGTTCAGGGGTAGTGGCAATCAGGGACATGGCATCACCGGGATCCTTGGATCAGAGGCTTCGAAGCATATCCCATGAAACAAAAAATGTATTCAGGGAGCCCACTGCCAGTTGCTGCCAAACCGTACCACAGGCAGTGGGAAGAGCTGTGAGCCTAGGCGTCATCCTGCGCCTTACCAGGCGTCGCTGCCGTATGCTTGGCTTTCATATCCTTGAACGCTTCCATGATGTCCATGGGCAGCGGGAAAACGATTGTCGAGGCATTCTTGTTGCTCATGTCGCTCATGGTTTGCAGGTAGCGCAGTTGCAGCGCAGCAGAGTTTTCCTGCATGACATTGGCCGCCTCGACCAGTTTCTTGGATGCTTGCAGTTCCCCTTCAGCGTGAATCACCTTAGCGCGACGCTCACGCTCCGCCTCTGCCTGGCGCGCAATGGCGCGAATCATGCTCTCATCCAAATCTACATGCTTAATTTCAACATTGGCGACCTTGATACCCCACGCTTCGGTTTGGGTATCGATGATTTCCTGGATATCGTCGTTGAGCTTATCGCGCTCGGAAAGCATCTCATCCAGATCATGCTTACCCAGCACGGAGCGCAAAGTGGTCTGCGCCAGTTGACTGGTCGCCTGGGTAAAATTCTCGACTTGAATGATTGCCTTTTCTGGATCGACGACGCGGAAATAAAGCACCGCATTAACTTTAACGGTGACGTTATCCTGAGAGATTACGTCCTGTTCCGGCACATCCATGGTAATGACGCGCAGATCCACCACCTCCATCTTCTGAATGGCGGGGATCACAATGACTAGCCCAGGCCCTTTCACTATCTGATAACGCCCCAGAAAGAACACTACGCCGCGTTTATATTCTGGCAGTATGCGAATAGAGGCAGCGATCAACATCACCACCAGCACGACAGGAACTAAATACGAAATAATCATTGGACACCTCGTTTAGCTGTGGGTCGGTTATGTCAGAAAGTGGGCACTAGCGGGGCGTCACATATACCGTCAAGCCATCAAGGCGCACCACCACAAGCTTCTCACCTCGTTTGACTGGCACATCGCTTACTGCGTTCCAGCGCTCGCCATGCAGCCTTACATGGCCGCTGGTCTCAAAATCATCCAGTGCAACCGCATCTGCGCCGATTAACTGCTCCGCGCCAGTGTGTGCCGGACGACGGCGCAGCGTTGCAAAGCGTGTTAACGTCCATAGCATTAGCCCCCCGGACATCAATGCCACACCACCGATTAGAGGTAGCGAAATGGCAAGATGCTCCGCGTCCATCAGCATTACCGAGCCAAGTACAAAGGCAATGATGCCGCCAACCCCCAGCACGCCGAAGCTAGGCATAAATGCCTCACCCACCATCAACGCCAGCCCGACCACCATCAGCGCAAGCCCGGCGTAGTTAATCGGCAGCACCTGAAACGCAAACAGGGCGAGCAGCAAGCAAATCAAGCCAATGGTGCCGGGGAACAGGCTGCCGGGATTGGCCAGCTCGAAAACCAGCCCGTAAAAGCCGATGACCATCAAGAAGAAGGCTATGTTGGGATTAGTGATCAGCGATAGCACCTGGGTGCGCCAATCAGGGTCGAAGCGTTCAATGGTGAGGCCTGCGGTCTCAAGCGTAGCATCGCCACTTTCCATGACCACGCTCATGCCGTCAATCTGCTCAAGGAGATCGTCAAGATCGCGCGCCACCACATTGATGACGTTCTGCTCCAGCGCCTCGCTGGCAGTGAAATTGACCGCATTGCGCACGGCCTCTTCAGCCCAATCGGCATTGCGATCATGGCGTTCCGCTAGGCTGCGAATAAAGCTCACCGCATCTTCCATCACCTTGCGTTCCATGGCGCTGCCCTCGCCATCCGACTCCTCAGCCGAATTATCTTCTTCGTCTTCATCGCTGCCGAGCAGCCCACCGCCCATCTGTACCGGCGTGGCCGAGCCGAGATGCGTCGAGGGGGCCATGGCAGCCACGTGGCTACCGTAAAGTAGATAGGTGCCCGCGCTTGCCGCTCGCGCACCACTGGGGAAAACGTACATCACCACGGGAATGTCAGCGTTGAGCATCTCGCGAATCATGTCGCGGGTGGTGTCGACCAACCCGCCGGGGGTATCGAGCTCGACGATCACCACCTCACTGCCCTGCTCGCGGGCTTTATCCAGCCCACGCTCAAAGTAGTCCTTGGTAGCCGGGCCGATGGCGCCTTCAATATTAAGCACCAGAACGCTTGGTGAAGCGCTTTGTGCCATGGCCTGCCATGTAAACGACATAGTAGCCATTAGCAAACCGGCAACCATCAACCAGAGCCAGTGCGGTTTGAGAGAAAGGGTTTGCATACCCACTCCTCGCATTCAACGCCTTGAACATTCCCGTCTGAATCTGCAGCCTATCCATAGCAACATACACAAGGCTATCTACTCAACGTAGCAGCCAAATTGAGCTTCGTCATGAACAACGTGATGGCAGGATTCGAGGGAAAAAGGAGCCTGAACCAAGGCGATGCTGCAAACCAGAGGTGGTTGCAATATTTTTGAGGAGTCGGTTAGTTCAAGTAATAACCACTAACTTTCCACGTGCCCTCTTCCAAGTGAGGAGTGATGGTTTCCGTAATCTGCGATGATCTGTTTTCAAAACGTGTTTGGAACGTCAAAACCGCGTAGTCATCTCTTGGAGCCCCAGGCATAGAGGTTTCGCGGACAACGCTTACTCGCCGACGCGACTGAACCGCACCAAAGTCACGACGCGCTGCACCAATCGTCCGTTCTAACATGTGCGGTGAAAGCGGCTTTTTTAGTAGTGAAGATGACGATTCCCATGCCTGCTCATACTGACCACTATCGATGGCTTCTAGCCACGCCAACGCCGCCGCCTCTGCCGCACTCGAGTTTGCCTGCGCTTGGTTAGACAGAATGAGAAGCAAGGTGATGATAAAGATCAGCATTTTCGGCATAACGGGCACTCTCGGCATTTAGCAACGACCAGAGAAATCTCGATGGTCTTAGGTATATATCGGTCATCGTCAGAGTTTCTTTAGGGCTGCAAGATGTATTTGCGTAATCGTTAAACTCCAAGCTGTGCCTGCTTCTCAAACCCTACTCGCTCGTTTACTATGCGCCACCCACCCTATTTCAGTAGCCACTATTAGGTCACTATGTCCGTCAATGCCCTCTATACCGACCTTTCTGGCTACTACGATTTGATGTGCGTGGATATCGACTATCAAGCGCAAAGCCACGCCATTCGCAGGCTGCATCAGATTTTCGGTAACGGCGGAACGACACACCTAGATTTAGCCTGTGGCACCGGCCCACACGTGCGCCATTTTATTGATTTTGGATACGCCAGTAGCGGGCTTGATATTAATCAACCCATGCTGGATATTGCCACCACGCGTTGCTCAGAAGCACACTTCACGTTGCAAGACATGAGTGACTTCAAGGCCAACGAGCCTCAAGACTTAATCACCTGCTTTTTATACTCAATCCACTACAACGATGGGATTGAAAAGCTAAAAGCGTGTATATCCAGTGCTCATTGTGCCCTCAAGTCTGGTGGTATTTTCTGTTTTAACGCAGTCGATAAAGACAAAATCGATAACGCTTTATCTGTTAAACACAGCGCCCAACAAGAAAGCGATTTATTCACGTTCCGCTCGGGATGGCACTACAGTGGCCAAGGTGAAAAGCAGTCGCTTAGGCTCAGCATTGAAAAAGCCAACGCTGAAGGAACACAGCTATGGAACGACGAACACCCCATGGTAGCCGTCAGCTTTGCGGAGTTAAGCGCACTATTAGCGCCTCACTTTGAGGTTCATGTGTTTGAACACAACTATGAAAAAATCATCCCCTGGGATGCCACCTCTGGAAACGCTATTTTTGTCTGTGTGAAGGTTTAATCTCTCCTACCAATTACTTCACTAGTAGGACAAGTCAGCTTTAAGCATCGAACCTTATCTGATCCCCCTGCTTGCTTGGGCTGAAGACTCGTAGAACCTGTGTGTCGAGGGGTCTTTAGACCTCGTCATAAGCGCCGCTTTACAACATTCAGCTTGCTGGAAAAATTCTATAGCGCACTTAAGAATGGCCTTCTACGGTACAGATACTCATCATGCCATTATCAGTGAAGGTACTAACGATGCATCCCCCCTTTATGATATTGAACCAAAGACCCGCGGCAATTCCTCATCCACTACTGAAGTTGCCTCATCCCTGCAAATAAAAATTAATTCACTGCGTCTGTGACCAATAGTCATTTCTCTTTGAATCTAGGAGCCAGTATATGAACGTTCTGATTCAGAAAGGCTTTAACCTTGAGAAGGCTGGGCCTGTCGCTAAGCTATATGAAGAAGCTTTCGGCGCTAAATTCGCGAGCGCAATACCTGACAAGGCTAAGCGCATTCAATTACTCTCCGACTGTTTTGTCCCTGAATTTTCCTTTACTGCCATCTTTGAAGATGAGGTCATTGGGCTAGCAGGGTTTCAGCAGCCCAATGGTTCGCTAACGAGCGGAATCGGGATGAAACAGCTGATAGGCAAGCTTGGAACATTGAAAGGGCTCTGGGCATGTCTGGTGTTCAGCTTATTCGAGCGCAAGCCAAAATCTCAAGAATTGGTGATGGATGGGATTGCTGTCGATAGCCGATTCCGAGGGCGAGGCATAGGTTCCAGACTCTTGGATAGCATTATTGCACATGCCGTGGATAATGGTTTCGAGACGATCCGCTTAGACGTTATCGATAGCAACCCGAGAGCAAGGAGGCTGTACGAGTCCAAGGGATTTATCGCCGTAAACGAAGAGCATTTTCCCTACTTGAAATGGTTAATCGGCTTTTCTGGGTCAACAACCATGGTGTTGAAGGTAGCAAGTTTAACTTAGCAGACAATGCTCGCCCTCTCGAAAGCATATCCCTTCAGAGGTGAGAGCCTGGCGCCTAGATGTTCATTCATAATCGCCATTGTCAGATATTACCCTTCGGCCACACATGGCCGAAATTGCCCCCTTTGTGACCGCTTAACGCATCGTTGGCAGAATGCGTAACAGCTAATCTGTAACCTCACTTCAACACGATGAGATTAGCCATGACCCAGCCTAAAACCGCATTACTATTAATTGATGTTCAAGCCTCGTTCCCTGCCCGCGATTACTGGGTAGAAGCACTGGCTCAGGCGTGGCGTCCCAAGCAGCGTGCGGTGCTGAACGCAGCCCAGACCAACGATATACCGGTTGTGCGCATTCTGCATGAGGCACCTGGCAGCCAAGGGGCTTTCGACCCTGACGGTGGCCTTATTCGTCCGCTTGATGACTTTAACGATGAAGTGACGGTAACCTTTCATAAACGTGCGCATAACGCGTTCAGCGATACCTCACTAGAAAGCTGGTTACGGGAGCGAGGCATTGAACGGCTGGCGATTAGCGGTATTCGTACCGAGCAATGCTGCGAAACCACCGCACGGGTGGCGTCGGATTTAGGGTTTAGCGTCGACTTTATCAGCGATGCTACCCTAACGTTCCCCATGACACGCCACGGCATCACCTGGTCAGCAGATGATATTAAGGCGCGCACCGAACTGGTACTTGAAGACCGCTTTGCGCGTATTATCAGCACACAAGACATGATCAACGAATGGCAAAACCCCCGTGAGTGAAGAGCAACACAATAGCCAACCGCCATCCACAAGAGCCACCACCTTGCGGGTGGCGGTACTGATGATGCCCGGCCAAGTGCCACTTGATTTGGTTGGCCCACTTCAGGTCTTACAGTGTGCTGACCGGCTTTCGATAGACATTCAGGTGCGCTATCTCGGCCCCAAAGCGGCCATGCAGTGGCTAGGGCCGCTGACCCTTAGCGGCATCGATCCCTTGCCTGAACAGCTTCCTACTCAAGATTTACTGCTTATTCCTGGTCAGTACCGCAATAGCCTTGAGCCATTAGCGCAGCAAGAGTGTGTTGCTTGGCTCAAAGCGAATGCCCACTATGCAGATACGCTGATGACCGTTTGCTCGGGCACGCTATTACTGGCAGACGCGGGCCTGTTAAAGGGAAGACGCTGTACCACCCACCACGCGCTAATCGAGCAGTTACAAGCCAAAGCCCCACAAGCAAAGGTACAAAGTGATTGTATTTTTACCGAGGACGGGCGCTATTTAACCAGCGCGGGGATTTCGACCGGCATTGATACCATGCTGTACTGGCTTACCCGTGCTTGTGGCCATTCACTGGCCTTGGCGGTAGCGCGAGAGATGGTGCTGTATCTTCGCCGCAGTGGTCAGGAGCCTCAGTTGGGTGCCTGGCTTGAGGGCCGCAATCATGTGGATGAACGGCTGCATCGCGTTCAAGATGCAATATGTGCCGCCCCTTCGCAAACCTGGCGTATCGAGACATTGGCGGCTCAGGCAGCCATGAGCGAGCGTCATTTCCGGCGCCAATTCAAAAGCCTCACCGGCATGCTGGTGGGCGACTACATTATGGGGTTGCGCCTGCAGCGAGCCAAAGCGTTAATGACCGAAACGACATGGACGCTAGCGCGTATCGCCGAAGCATCCGGATTCGGGGATGAGCGGCAGCTAAGGCGCAACTGGGCTCGCCAGGAAAATACGCCGCCTAGCGTGTGGCGGCGGGCCTGCTCCCAAAAACTGCTTGATTGAGGCAATAAGAGCTACTATTGGTAAAACCTATCGCTGACTGACGCCATGAGTGACCTCATTCTACCAAGCGACACTGACTATCTAAACTTCCGGCATCGCCTGCCTGATAGGCGATTAACGCCTTGGGTTCAATGCTTTTGGTCAATGGGAACTCCAGGTCACCTCACTGAACCCAGAACCGAAAAGTTCTACCCCGATGCAGGGGCTAGTCTTAGCATTAAACTCTCCAGCTCCCGCCCCCTCATCACGCTCTGTTTCAACAGGCGAACGTTAATAGAAACACTCGACACAACCACACCCTGTTTGGGCATTCGCTTTAAAGCGGCAGGTGCCCACAGCTTGCTGGGCTTACTACCCGAAGCATTCACAGATACACACTACCGCTTGGATAACGAGCTTGAACCATTAGGATTGCAAGGATTAATACCTGTGGTAGAGCGCCTCTACCAGTCGGACTCGCAACAGGGTTTACGCCTGCTGGAAACATGGTTGTTACATCGACTAGAAAGCCAGCCACCCGCCAATAGCCGTATCACTAAGATTGTTCAAGCCATTGGAGCACTTCAGCTTCCGCCCCAACAGTTAGGCGCCACGCTAGGGTTTACTCGACGTACCCTGGAGCGCAAATTAAAACGCGAGGTGGGCGTTACCCCAGGCCAATTAGTGGCCTATGCCCGGCTGAACCGAGCCCGCCATGGACTGCTTGCAACCACGCTGCCCCTAACGGAAATAGCCCTGCAATGCGGCTACTATGACCAAGCTCACTTCACCCATGCCTTCCAATCACTCGCCTATGAAACGCCCGCCGCCTATCGCAAGCGCAAACTGTCGCAAATTTACAAGGCGTAAAAAAACCTCGACGTTAAGCTGAGCTCTCAACTTACTCACCGAGGTCACCCACATGTCTACTCGTATCTCTCAACAGTCTGTATATCGCCTTTGCCCCCGCCTAGCTAAGCACCTGACGGCACTAGGCGACGTTGCCCCAGACTCAACGGTTGATCGCTCGATAATCCACTTGGTCAACCTACGTGTTTCGCAAATTAATCACTGCTGCTTTTGTCAGCACATGCATTCGCAAGAGGCCAGAGACGATGGCGAACACCAGGTTCGCTTAGACGTATTGCCTGCTTGGCGTGAAGCCCCCTGCTTCAGCACACAAGAGCGCGCCGCACTCGCCTGGGCCGAAGCACTAACACTGGTCAGCCAGCAAGCGGTGAGTGACAACGACTATCAAAACGCCCTAGCTGCGTTTGGTGAGCAGGGGCTAATTGACCTCACCGCCATTATTGTCCAAATCAACAGTTGGAATCGGGTATCGGTGGGCTTTCAGTTTGCACCGGACATCAGTATTTAAGCACTGTGAGGCTCTTGAAAGTAATAGTTCAGATAAGGAAATAAAATGAACAGTGAGATAGCGCAGCATCAACAGCTACCCAACCTACTCGGTCTCTTATCAAGCTTATTTTTCTTCTTTGGCAGTCTTTTGTTTCTTCCCGCTTTTGCGAGCTACGCAACCGTAGGCGTATGGTGTTTTGTAATGGGCTCACTGATCATGTTCATTATTTACGTGATGAGTATGAGAGATACTGGTAAGAAGCGCGGCTAATAGAGCACACATACGAAAGTAAGAAACGTCGGTTATAGCCGCTGGGTTAGCTACCCAGCGGATTGCTGACTGTAATGCCTTTCAATATTGGCTGAAACCTTACCCCAGGCGGAGGATTTCACTCTAGCTTGATGTCGCTCAAAAGAGTCTCGGTCAATGAACTCTTCATACACATCAAATCGATAGGGGTTAATAGTGCCTTGAACAACCTCAAAAACGAGGCAGCCGGGCTCAGACAGGGTTAACCGCTTATGGTTGATGAGCTCTGCTTTAACAGCGTTCAGATCCGGCTCGGGGACGATGATAAATCCTTTCAGTATGACCTTTGGCATTGATTTCCTCGGCGCAGAATCTGCCAACTGCGCTAATGATATGGTTCCGCAACAGTCCATAGGCAGGCATGATGGCCTTGTTATCAAGTGTAATTTACTGCATGATTTTGACATTGCCGTTTCCATGAGGCTGGGTAAATAGATGAATACAGCGCAACTTGAAACCATCACGAACGAAGCAATGACCCTATCGGAGAAAGAGCGAGCTAAACTCGCTCATGATTTGATAGCAAGCCTGGATGGTATGGCTGAAATCAGTGTATCGGAAGCTTGGGACGCGGAGATATGTCGCAGAATCAATGAGATTGAATCTGGCAAAATCAAATCTTTAGATGTCAGTGAAGCCCTTGAGCGTGCCAGAGCTCGGTTAAGGAACTGATTTTGATAGTAAAGGTTAGTCCAGAGGCTTCAGAAGAACTGATGGAAGCCGCAGCTTGGTATGAACTCGAATCACCGGGGCTTGGTGAACAGCTTATTGATACCTTTGAACAAGCTACCACAAAGCTAAGCGCACCAAATCCACCACTGGTTCCTGTAATAGGCGAAGCACGCAAACGTGGCGCAAAGCGCTTCATCCTTCAACAATTCCCGTTTTCCCTTGTGACTGTTTCCAATAACCAAACAATTACCATTGTTACTTTCGCCCATCACTCGAGAAAGCCGGGCTACTGGCATAATCGGGTTAGCCCATAATGCCACTCATCGCGCACCTATCGCTTTCATTTCATTAGTATGAAGTACGCCCCTCTACTGCTGAGTTAACCGATACTGCCTCACCGGACGGCCATGAAATTCAAGATTATCGAACGCAGAAAAACCGGCTTTCTCTGCGACATTAAGCGACGCAACATTCTCAGGCTCAATAATAACCACCACCGACGATAGCTGCTTTTGATTAAGTGCATTATGGAGTACCGCTTGCACTGACTCAGACGCCAGCCCCTGCCCCCAGTACCGTTTGGCTAGCCGATAGCCTAGCCCCATCTCCTCAACACCATTGACCTCTTCGGGGCTGATACCACAAAAGCCAACAAGATTTCCAGAATCCTTCTCTACTAAGGCCCACGGCCCGATGCTGTGAGCTGCATAGCTCTCCAAACACCACTCGATAAACCGCCGAGTCGCCGTTTCATCGCAAACGCCTCGAATCGAATATTTCATCACCTCAGGGTCGCTGAGGATATTGGTCAACTCGGGAACATCGTCTAAGGACAACGTTCTTATAACCAGCCTCTCCGTTTCACAAATTTGCACCCTTTCCTCCTTGTTGATGATGCTCTCGGCAAGCGCTAGCTCCGAACCCGATTGATTTCCGGCAGGAGTGTGCCTTTACTGAGCCTAAGCCCTCGGCGTTTGGCAAAAGCTACCAAAAGTGGGGACAGCTCAAGGAAGAGGTTAAGCGTCGCGATGGTGTGGCGAAGAGTCTGAAAACTCAACGATAGCTTCAATTTCCACAGCAAACCCCTTCGGCAATGAGCCAACCCCAATGGCAGAGCGTGCATGCTCACCGCGCTCACCAAGAACGGCCACAAACAGGTCGGAACAACCGTTGATGACTTCAGTGTGATAAGTAAAATTAGGATCAGCATTGACCATACCAAACACCTTCACGACACGCTGAACCCGATCAAAGTCACCCAGCGCTTCTTTAATGAGCGCAAGGAGATACAGGCCAACCTCTTGAGCGTACATCCGAGCCTGCTCAACAGTGACTTCCTGCCCAACTTTTGGGACAACAACTCCCCCTTCTCGCAACGGAGCCCCCTTACCTGACAGATAGAGCATGTTGTCCGAAATGGCATAGGAACGAAAGTTGCCCCTTGGCGTGGTAACGACGGGTAGTTCCAATCCCAACGAACGGATACGCTCTTCCACGGTTGATTTCATTACAGGCTCCAAGTATTTGCTGTTAAGGATTTTGTGACTACGCGCACTGGTGCTGGTTTATTAAAGATCTAGACGATAAACATTCCACTTCTTGATCTCACTGAAACCAAAACACGATATAACAGACTTAACCATGCTAGTTTAATTAAATATTCGTCCTGATTTTGGCAGCGAGATCCGTTAAAATGTTATCGTCTTCACGTTTATAGTCATGGGACGAAATATAGCCTTCATACCGATCAAAATATTTGTTCACGCTAGACGCAATAGGCTTGAACGCCGAATGTTGACCCGTCCCGTGCATAGGGAATAGTTTCGCATGTAAATGATCCACTCCATAACCCTCGAATATCATTCCCGTACGACCAACATCATCCAATACTTCATCAAGCAGCAAAGCCACTCGCTTTGAAGCCAATACTAGCGCCGTAACGACATCATCATCTTGAGCAAACAGGTAGCTTGGAACATGATGCTTCGGAATGACCACTGAAAACCCAGGTGTATTCGGATAAATGGACAGAAAGGCCAAGTGATTTGCGTCCTCCCATATCTTGTGACATGGAACGTTACCAGCCACGATCTCACAAAAAACACAGCTCATGTTCACTCCTTGATTTCACTTTATACTCCGTTGTTCAGAGACAGCCCAGGTAGAGCGATGCGGTAAAAGGTCAGACTACAGATCAGATCCATGATTGATGCCGTCGCTAACCGGGACACCTTCCAAATCACAGGGGTTAACGCCTTCTAAGCACCCAACATTGAATCCATACACATTGGAGTTCAAGCGCGTTTGGTGATGAGTGTAGATGCCGCAATTTGAGCAGAAGTAGTATTTAGCGAAGGCTAACTCAGAGCAAAAGCACCCCGAGACTAGCTTTTATTAACCCCTGAACTCGTAGTGGAAAACGTCCCTATACTCCCCGTTCAATTGAGGGGCTTGATAAAACTTTTTGGTTCTTGTCGTGAATCTAAACCCTGCTTTGGCTAAAGCCATTTGTGCAGCGACGTTCTCGACGTCAGTGAAGGTGTTAACTCTTATTGCGTGATCTTCTGCGAGCAAGTGCTGTGCGGTAAGTACCAACGCCTCTGCTGCGTACCCGCAACCTCTATATGGTCGCCCGATACCAAAGTGAACAACCATTGAGTCTTTACTTTTTACAACGGTTATCAGCCCTATGGCACCTCCTTCCCTGATAGCATCTACAACCCAAATACACTTGCCTGTTAACGCCATACTTTCAGGAACGGAAAGATTTTGAAGCATCTTTTCAGTTTGTTCGATTTCAGTGTGAGGGTGCCGTGCAAGGTATTTTGTTGAGCCTAAATCCCCCGTATAGCTTTTAAAGATTGGGGCAATATCTTCAGGCCAGTAGTACCTCAAAACTAGCCTTTTGGAAGCCGTAATCATGTTTGGATCCTTTACGTCGCCACAACAGCGCAGTTCCATTGCTTCCGTACGAAAAGGCTTTAATTTATATCATCTTTCAGGCGATGAATATGGATGGAGTATCCCAAAGCAACCTCGATACCTGGATTTAACCAACCGGGTAGGCACTCTGCACTAGCACTTCCTAGCTCTCCGCTACAGATCAGATTCATGGTTGATACCGTCGCTAACCGGTACACCATCCAAATCACAGGGGTTAACGCCTTCCAGGCACCCGACATTGAATCCATACACAGTGGGGTTCGAGCGCGTTTGGTGGTGGGTGTAGATGCCGCATTTTGAACAGAAGTAATGCTTTGCGACACCTGAATTGAATTGATATAGCTTTAGATGCTCAGCACCGCGAAGAATGTGAAGACCGCTCAATGGTACATAGGCCATGACAGCACCTTTGCGCCTACAAATAGAGCAGTTACACCTTTTCAGGTCAACAAGACCATCAGGCAGATCGAGTTCGAGCTCCACCATGCCGCAGTGGCATGTAGCCCTGTGCCTAGGTTGAATGTTAACTCCGCCCACTTGCTTGACCACAGCTTTCCCCCGTATCTATCGCTGGCGAGGCGTTTTATAAGTTAGCATCAACTTCCTTCAGCCCTAGAAGCACCGCTGCGCCAATCAAAAACGATCCAGATACCTTACCTAAGTACTGGCGCGCTGATGACTTTAGTTTCGTACTAACCCATTCAGCTGATTTACCGTAGGAAAACAAGAAAACCGCATCCATGATGAGATACGTGGCACTCAGTATCGCAAACTGATGCAGAAGGGGCTCAGATGGGTTAATGAACTGTGGAAAAAGAGCAGCGAAAAAAATAACGGCTTTAGGGTTTGCGGCTGAAGTGATAAAACCTTGCCAAAACAAGCTTTGTTTCGACCGCCCCTGATTCGCCACACCTACATGGCCCCCACTCTTTGAGAAGATCAACCTTAGGCCTAAGTACGATAAATATGCCACCCCCGCCCACTTCACAACGATAAAAAAATCACTGGATTGCTGAACAATGCTCACCAAACCTATCGAGGCGACAATCATTTGTAAAAAATTGGCTGACAAATCGCCAGCAGCGGTAAATAGCGACCGTTGGAAGCCATTGCTAACGCTATTGGAAAGCATCAAAAGCTGGCTAGGGCCCGGTGTACTCATCAAAATGAATACGGTGCTGACATACAGAAGCCAAATTTCCGTTCCCATATCCCCTCACTTTTCAAAATTAAAGTGTGTAACGCCCGCAGAATCAACGATCTAAGACTGAACCTCAAAAGGAGAAATAGCCGTACCTTGGTTGTAAACCATTTTCCAGTCACTTCCCTCTTTCCGCCATATTGACTTTCGCCGAGAATAGCTTGTACCTAAGCCATTTTGACGACTGATAGCAACCCTATAAAAGAGCTGAATAAGATCAGAGCTCAATCTCCGGTGCTCAAAGTCCTGAGATATGGCCGACCATGCGGACTCCTGCGACAAACAATCAAGGACACTATCTAACCCGAAAAAATCGCCTGATGTGCCGATCTCCAGGAAATCCGAGGATAGCAGAGACCGCAGCTTCGCCGGTGACCTGCGCACCTCGAAGCTAAGCAAGGCTCTCTCCTTTTCTATCAGATCCGCTTCGATTTCCATAGCCGATTACCCTAACATCTGAACTCGACAACCTCCCGCGGCTCCTTGGTTAGAGCCTGTAGAATGGATGGTTAGCTCCCCTTTTCCTTGAGCAAGTCGACATAAGCGCCTTCAATGAGCTGGGATGACTCGATACCGAGCCGATCCAATAAGTGGTGCGCGACTTCCACACCGGGCTGTGATGACTCACTGGAGGAAAGTACCACTTCAAGTTCAAGAAAGTGCCCAAGGCCCTCCACTCTATCGAGATGTACACGAGTCCTGTCAACAAGATACAGCGTGCGATGTTTTCGAACACGGCCAACTTCACCATAAGCCAGCGAAAGCGTCTCTCGCAACGCCTCAGGCTCATCGGTTTGCGAGCGAACGTAAAACGATTCTTTCGGGCCTGCCTGATTGGCGCGCAGGTAAAAAATGAGTTCGCCGTGCTTTTCTGAAAACACCCGAAGCTTCAGCCGACCAGCCTCACAATGGAAGAAGGTATCGTCTTGCACTATCTCAGTAGGCCCATTGTCCGCGATCTTAGCCACCCTGGACTCGAGCGCTTCGATGTTGTCGATACGTGCTTTGATCTCAATATTTCTGGCCATGGTAAGTGCCTCCGCCGCTTTCGTTCGGTGCAAACCCTTGAAATCTGCTGGCTGGTCTATCAAGAGTCAATGCCCAGTGGGCAAGCAAAACTACAACACTGCCTTTAACAGTTTATAAAACTCATCTAACTCTTTCTTATCAAGTGGTTCAAGCAATGCGGCAGAAGCATGTTTAAACGAAACTTGCGCATCTTCATAAATTTTTGTCCCAGCAGTGGTAAGTGCCACCAGGCTGACTCTGGCATCACGAGGGTTTTCCTGCTTCTTAACCAGCCCTATTTTCTCCATAGGATTTAAAAGGCGAGTAACCCCTGATGGGCTCAACCCAACCTGTTCAGCAAGATCGCTACGGCGTACTTTTTGATTGGGTGCGGTGTATAGCTGATTGAGAACCAGATAATCGGACAGGCCAATACCATGCGCGGAAAGCGCACTGCCAATCCGTTTTTGGATTTTACTTTGCAGGTTGATGACACTTAACACCAATCCTGCCTCTATATTTTCCGACATAGTCATTACTCTTGCGCGATGGTTGATCCCACAAATATATACTCAAATGATTGCGCAGTCAAACATATTGCAAGCAAATGGTCGTTAGCGGTTATTGATGACCGAGTGAAATGCCAGGTTAGCTGCTCTCATGCATGTATGCACGAGGCTGACTCTCCTAATTCATGACAAAGAGAATTAGAATCCGTCCTTCATCTTCAGGATAAAATGCGACACGAAGGCACCACTGCTTCCCATTTCGAGAAAGGCACTAGACTTTGTACGAAAAGTCGGCGAGCGAAGGTCAGGCAAGGCAAAAAACGGCGAAAAAGCGGAGTTTACGGAGTGTAAATGAGCATTTTGAGCCGTTTTTTAACGCAGCATGGCCGAGCACAGGCAGTTTTCGTACAAAGCCTAACGCTAAAGCCTACCTTCACCGATGCTTATATAGCGCAATTTTGCTGCCTTCATTCCCAAAAAATTGAATTAATTGTTTTCTAGGCTTTGAAGTTGGGTGGAGTGTCCCAAAGCTGCACCTCGATATAGAGCTCAAAATCTGTTTCCCAATAGCGCTCGTAAGGAATCTCGTGATCATTGACAGGGATTCCGAAGCGTGTAACGAGCCTACTCACCTCATTAAGCAGAAACACTTGATTGTAGTAAGGCTTGTCGTCTCGGGTTAGCGCAATAAAGCTATCCGGGTAAGTCAAAGACGTTACTTCGGGATCGAGCTCAGAGAGAGGGATTCTAAGCTCACCTTGGTTTGCGTTCAGGTCACGAAACCAAGGGGATTCTCCAAGCACTAGATAGAAGGGATGATCGCGGCGCGGTTTACCTCCACGCGCAACGAAGAGTTCACGCAGCCGAGCCTCAACCTCACGTCGGACTCCTATGTAATTCCTACCGTAGCGCCGCCGGTAACCGGGATCACGCTGATGACGAGTTAGGATATCTTGAAATACAGGATCTTCCGAGCCAGCAGGAAGCTCTGAGAGACTCCGAAACGGGCCTGTCTCTCGCAAATAATAGTGGGTAGCGAAATCGGGTAGCCTGATCACTGTTTCATGCCTTCGGCCAAGCTAATAGCCATCAAACGCCCCGTTGAGCGACATATCAAAGCAACTTATTGACACGCCCTAGCTTGGCTAATGAAATCCTCTAAAAGAGCATTCGCTCGCTCGATATCCCGCTCGTAAATAAACAAGTGATCGAATACGGCACCACACTGCGGGCCAGCTTTGATGCCTTGTTCATTTAGCGCCCGCAGAGCGGGGACGAGAAAACCAATCACATCGAAGGGAAGCTCTCCATCCGTTGATATGACTTGAAACGGACCGAAGCTATCTCTTATCGAGACCTCAGTTTTTAAGCGTTCAAGAGCCGCCTCGTCGACTATCGCGGATACACCTGCCTGATCGCGAATTAAACAGCTGTACCGAGCATCGCTTGCCACGAACACGTTAGCCACATTTTGAGCGGATGTATCGCTAAGATCGAGCATCCAGTAGCGCTCAGGCCAGATTTTCAATGTCATATTCGCCCATACCGCCATTGGATCTATAGACATTACACTCTCCTGTTAGACCGCCAATAACCGCTCGATTCGACAGCTGTTAAAACGTCACATCGAAGCCGCAGCTGGCCTATACCGTATGATACAAAGTGCTGCAGTATTATATGAATTCAGGCGATTAAGCTCAGGACTCAGAGCTTGAAGCGTCCTGGTTTGGCCGCAACTGAAGCTGGATGCCGAGTAAGAAATTTCGCAGTACCTGATCTTTACACTCTCGATAATTCTTATGGCTGGGCTTGCGGAAAAAAGCACTTAACTCATGGTTACTTAGGTTGAAGCCAGCCAGTTCAAAAGCAGCCAAAATATCTTCAGCCTTTAAATTCAGCGCAATGCGCAGCTTCTGGAACACCATATTGTTGTTCAACTGCGACTCTGGCACGGGCTGTGGCCCTTCGCGCTTACCACGCTTAAAGCTAATGAAGCCGTTCAAAAACGCCGCTAGCTCTTTGTTCTTCATGGTGACAAAGGCGTCGTCTTCATCCTTTTTCAGCCAGGCCGTTACCTGCTCTTGAGCCACGCTGACCTCTGCCAAGGCGAAGATATCCACGATGGTGCTGTCTTTTAAATCAAAGGTGTAACGTATGCGGCGAAAAATATCATTATTGGTCAAAATAGTGTCCCTAGTCTTAGGCAAACCCAGCACAATCAGGCTTTATGTGCATCTGCATCTATCATGAATAGTCGAAAAATCAGTAACGTAACAAGCCTAGCCTGCCGTCAGTTTCCCAAGCAGCTCGTCAATTTCGTCTTTAAGCTCGCCATCTTCAATTTTATTGGCGGTGGCTTGGGCATTTTTAAGATTACTGATAGCCGCGTCGGTTTGGCCCAGTTCGACTTGCAACTTCGCCATGGAGAACGCAATGGATGACATGTGATCTTTTGAGTTAACGGCGACGGCCTTTTCAAAGGCTTTTTCGTAGACTGCCAGCGCCTCATCCAGCTCTTCCGTGAAGTCAGCCAAGGTTTCCCACTGCTCTGGATGATCTTTATCGGTGCTCTCATTCTCGGTGCAAATAGCTTCCAACTGCGCATAGAGCGCATCAAAAGCCTCTCTATCCTCTTTATCGGCAGCCTTCATGAGCTTTTCAGCGAGTTCGTAAACCGCCTTGTATATTTTGGTGTTAATCATGAACGACTGCCTTTTCTCTATTTAAAATATAGTAACAAGTAAACAAACCTGCTGAAAATCAACGTATGTAACGAAGCCACCCCACCGTCACCGGTGGCATTATACCCTTTGGGGATGGCTCTACGGGCGATCATTTTACGGTTTTTGTGCTGGGGTGTTGGTATGTTTTGCTTGAGTGGTCGTCCTAGCTGCTCGCGCCATCAGACCACTCCTTAGAGGCATTGGAGGACATTTCAGCTACCAACGGCAAAGATTCGACCTGCATTCAACGACTTGGCTTCTGCAATGCCTGGTTAAGCGATTCCAAACTATCAGGGCCACCATCCAAACGAACACAACCATCTGATTCTGACGCCCAAGAAGCCGATGAAGAAAGGTGAAGATGAATAGATATTTGCGACGCAGTCTCATCATTCAGCAAACCAGCGGGAACCCATACCAACTCCGTGTCTCTCAGTTGGTTGGGTACCAGACTACCGCAGACCGAACAAAAATCATTCCGATAGCCGGTTGGCTTCTGAAAGGTACTGATTTTGGATTGGCCGGAAAGCCAACGGAAGCTATCCGCTTTTACAAAAGTGGCCGTATTTGACGCAGACCCTGTCGCTTTGCGACACAGAGAGCAGTGACATTGATAGAAGTTCGGCAGTTCCCCTTCGATTTCGAACTTAATCTCCCCACACAGACATTCACCTTTCATTGAATATTCCTTTGGTTTAAGCAGCAAGCGGCCCTAGACGATCGCTGGCCGCGAATCGCTGTTAACAGCAGCACTCCATGACTAACTCAGGATGACCCGTTAATTCATCAATTTTCTCATCTAATACAATAAATCCATGCTTCTTATAAAAATTGATACTTGGTAAATTTTCACTGTAGACCGTCAGTTGCAAGCACTCCCTTCTGCTCTTGGCATCGTTAATAAGCGCAGACCCCACACCTCTCCCCTGTAAGTTTGGAGACACAAAAGCGGCGGCCAACGTATTTTCGTATAGACTGTAAAATCCAGCTAATTGTCCCTCAGATTCAAATACAAAAGTCTCCGATGCAGGGAGATATACATCACGCATTTCACCAACTTTTGAACGCCAAAAATCTGATCCAATAAAAGCGTGTGCTTTAATTGAGGCTGAAAGCCAGATATCCAGCACTTGATCAATATCTGACTCTCGGTATTTGCGAATCATCTGCATATTCCTTTCTGATAATCAACTGCACCAATGGCATCACGGAGAGCCATGTGATAAATGTTGCCGGTGTAGTACAGAGCCAAGTAAATCAGGAATCCACCCAGGCTTGAAGAGTGAGGGATCTTTATCGAGTAATTCGTCAAGGCTCCACCATTTCCACTGCTGAATAGTGCTCTTCTCCTCATCTGTCCACTTTGCCGCAAACACCTCTCTGTTTGCAGGCCACTCAACTAAAAAGTACTGTTCAAGCCACCGCGCTGGCACCGATCTCGCAACGGCGTAAACATCATCACGCTCCCTTAACATTTCTCCAACGTCTTGTGCTAAACCTGTTTCCTCATATAGCTCACGTTTCGCAGCCTCAGCATAGCTCTCTCCCGGTTTTAGCTCACCTCCCACGGTGGCCCAAAACGGAGACTGATGTTCATCTTGATATAAAAACAGCAGTAAACGTCCTTCTTCATCAACGATTATTAACCTGGATGATTTTCTTGTCTCCATTTCTAATGCTCCGCTGCTCCTATAAATATTAACGTCGGCTTTCGCAACTGCAGAGATGTGTAAAAGGCCAGCCGATACACTGACCAATCTTCGCAGTAGCAATACAATATTACTTTAGGCTTTGTCTGAAGAGTCGGCGAGCGAAGGCCAGACAAGGCCAAAATCGGCGAAAAGACGGATCGGACTCGCGCACGAGCCGATTTTTAACGCCGTATGGTCGAGCACAGCCAGTTTTCAGTCAGAGCCTAGCTCCCTATCACTAGGGTTCACTTTGTAGCACCCTTCATCTGTGGTTAAGTCGCCACAATGCATGAACTCAAAGGTAGAAAGCACTTTCTCACCTTGCTGTAGGAAGTAAACAAACACCACCAATCACTAAACGAGGTACGTACGGCATCGATTAAGACTGCAAAACGATCAAAGCCAATGTGCCCAATAGATTTATTCTCTTCCTAGTAAGCGCTGCTATGCCAGGAAACAGGTGTCCACTCTTCACCGTGCCCCTCTTCCGGCCCCCTCTCCTTCCATTGGGTTACGTAATGTCTCTCGCTTTCCGATATCCCTTTTTTAGTTTCAACTCTCATTAAAACTCCAGAACTTAACAGCTAATATAAATTATACTTAATTTCACTAAAAAAAATAACTCCATCGCTGGCCAGCGCCCCCTATGGAGGCTGCTATGCTTGTTACTGAACATGGCGGTTTAAATTTTATTCGGCCAACAGCCTCTTGACCTGGGCGCTCTCTTCTTCGGGGAGCTTCAGATTGCAGATAATCTTTCCTTCTGTGAATCGACTCTCAAACTTATTTTCCTCTGTAGTGATGAACGTTACTGAGATCACTTTGGAATAGAAAGCGAGGAGCAGGTCAACTAGACGCCAAGCGCTTGAATCTAATACAAGTCTCCGCTTGTCACAAGGCATTACAAATGCCCTGATGGCAGCTCAGTGATATTGCCGCAGCGCCGCCAGTGCGCGCTGAAGAAAATCGAGTTGGGCATCTCGAAGCCAAGTACCGCGGCGAAGTTCTGGCTCGTTCATCTGCACCTTGCGTATTTCTGCTTGCGCCTTTGGGTCCTGACCAGCATAGCCTTGAAAGATGGCCAACCAATCCTGAGCCACCTCTCGACCAATTTCGCTTTCGGGGCTAATACCTTGTTCCAGCATTTGGTTAATACGCCTGAGGAGAGGCGGCCAATGTTTCATATAGTCGCCATAACGCTCAGCCAAGTAGGCATAGACTGACGGACTCAGGTGGCGGCGGAAGATCGCTAGCTTGTGCTCCAGGAAAGCCTGCTGGATGAAGCTCAACTGCTCCCTTTCAATGGACAGATAGTCCCGTAGAGCCTGCTCTCGCTCGGCCATCAGGCTCAGCTTACGGAGTAGCTCAGGGTTACCAGTAGTATCCTGCTCTAGTTGCTCCATCCAGCGCACCGCTAAATTTTGGGCTGAAGGAGCGGTCGGCTTTACGCCTTCGGCCTGGAGAGTATTTAATTCATCCAGCAGCAGTTGCCACTGAGCCCGCGTGGCACGCTGACGTGTGTAAAAACGCAGATCTTGAAGTTCATCCCTGGAGAAGTAGCGACTATAAGCCTCCAGTAATTCCAGAGTATTGAGAAATGCCTCAGTACTGGGTTCTGCTTCTCCAGCGAATGTATTCCGCAGCTGCTGCAAGTGATCCCTCAAGCGCGTAGCGCTATCGATTTGGGCGTTTAGGGCTGTGATGTTGTCGTTCACAAGCGTTTTGATAGAATGACGGGCATCGTCTTGCAGAAGTGAGGCGACCTCTGCCAAGGTGAACCCCAGGTTCTTAAGCAGTTGGATACGCTGTAGGCAAGCAATATCCTGAGCATGGTAGAGGCGATAGCCAGCCTCGGTACGACCCGAAGGTTTGAGGAGCCCCAAAGCATCGTAATGATGCAGAGTACGCACGGTGATACCAGCGCGCCGAGCTAGTTCACCCGCTTGCATAGGCTTAAGGATATCGTCGCTTTTATTTTGCCTCATGAGCGATGCCTTCCCTCCTTCTACTTTCTCCATCAGCTCTTATTGATTGCATTGATTTGACTCGGTGTACGTTTATCACAGCAACTGAGCCATTTTACCCAGCGCTTCCCCCAGACGCGCACCACGATTTATCGCAAAGCAACAATATAATTAAATCCACCGCCGACAATCTGCAACCCGTCCTTACGCCGTTGAAAATATCGCTGGTTCAGGCTGGTGGTATCATTATTGTCCACCTGGGCAAAGCCCATTCCTTGCAACCCCTCCACCAACGTTGCAGGATGGAACTGCGAGAGCCAAGGTTCCCCCATGGCAGCGAATATCCGCTCAGAAACAGCGACTATCGATTGTTCGATGGGGTTGAGCAAATTGGTAGCCACACGATAGTCGAAGACAATAATCGACCCTGGAGGCAAGCCAGCCACCGATTCCAACACATTACATACCTGCTCCGGCGTCAGGTAAGGGCTAACGCCCATCCAACTAATAGCAACGGGCTGAGTACAATCGAGACCTGCCCCTGACAGCACTTCAAGCCAGCTTGGCCGCGTCAGGTCAACTGCTACAAACTGCATTTTGGCGGGTATCGTCAATCCGGCCTGCGCCACCCGATCTTGTTTGAGCTTCAGCATTGCTGGCTGATCCACCTCATACAGATTCACATGAGGCATGCTTGCACCATAACGCAAGGCGTAGGTATCCAAACCAGCACCAAGACTCACTACCTGAGACACGCCCCTTGCTACAGCTGCATTTAGTGTATCTTCTGAAAGCAGGCTACGGGCGACAATGCCTGCGCGCATGGAACGGGCGCTAGAGTCGTTATAAGCAAATGGGTCAGCACTCACTGCTTTACCAAGCTCTGAACCGAGCAGGGACAAGCTCAAAGGATCATCTAATACTCTTGGCTCGTCCAACAACTGATGCACCGCACGGGCAATCGCCACGCGATGGGCAGAGTCGTTGGGATTGGCCTTTGAGGTCTGAATCGTCTTCGGATCCTGCATTGTTAGCTCCATCGTTTTTTAACAATGCAGGGACTCTAAGGCCTCACGTTGCGTGAAGGTCAATATCCCAGAACGAATTAATTTAGTGCTTTTTTTAACCTACTAAGGCAGATCCAGAATTTTGTATCAAAACGCTAATCTACCCACCAGAGCGGTGGCATATGAGCAATAATGGACCCTCTTTACTGTGGATTGACGTCACGAAGTAAATGGAAGGGGGCTCCCGAGCACCCAATTGAATAGGCCACATGCCGCAAACTTCTTGCTGACTTGCATCACGCGCTGGCCTAAATAACGCGCAGCGAACAAGTCTGTGTCATCTAAAACACCGTCTACTGAATGAGCGATAAGCCCAGATTGCGCTCCTAGTCTGTTACGCATTTCAGGATCGTAGTTGCCTGGGATATCCAAACCTACCCATAGTTCATCACACCTCCCCCTTCCGTTGTTGCACTGCTTGTTGCTGCGTTTCTCCCTGCGTTACGGGTTGCTGAGCATCGCGGTTTAAATTCCGCTCGGCCGGGATATCGTTCAGGTACTCGACAAACTCCACTTCAAAACCGGCCGGATCGACAAAATAGACATTTTTGCGAAACGGCTCTACAGCTCCTGGTTTCGCAATGGCATAACCCGCGTTATTCAACCTGGCCACAACGGCATCAAGGTTATCGGTCACATAGGCAAAGTGGGCCAAGCCAACGCTGTGGCCTTTCAAATCGCGATTCACTCCTTCACCGTGATCGCTTAGCGCCAGGTAATGTTCGTCGTCACCAAAGTGCACCCATTTACGCGGTTTGCCATATCACTCGCCATGGCCTTCAATTCACTGCCTCCGTTGCCAGAAGGCCTCCTGACTGAAACGCCTTGGCCCCTGGTAGCTGGCCTTGAGATGCCAGAGATAACGCTGGCTGACTGCTTGCATCTCCTGCTGGTAGGCACCGAGTGACTGGTGCAAGCCAGATTCGATGGCCTTGGCTGCACTGGTTGCCGAAGCCAGGGAATGAAAGAGCCCTTGTGAAGCCAATGGGTCGAAGGCCAGCAGGGCATCGCCGATAGCCAGAAATCCCGGCCCCGCCTTCGGCAACTGCCCTACTTCCAACAGGGAAGTACCCGCCGGTCGACCGCGTACACGGGCGGGGGCCACCCTCTCCAGTACCTCTGCCAATAGGGCATGCTCCCTGGCTCGGGCCAGAAAGGCATCGGGGTGACGCAACAACTGACGGCATAGCGGATCATCGACGTCCATATGGTAGGCCAACACCCGTTGCCCTTGAGGCAGGGGCACCGTATACCACCAGCCACGGGCATCCGCCTGAATGCGCATAGTAGCGTCCTGGCTCTCGGCCGCTTGGTCCAGGAAACTGTAGAGGCACAGCAAAGGATCATCAGCATCGCGCCGTAATCCCAATTGACGCCCCAGATACCCACTACGGCCCGTGGCATCAATCATCACAGGCGCCCTAAACGATCCCAGTGTCGTGTCCAAGTACCACTGGCCCTGACGGTGGCGGATATCCACTTGCTTGCAGCCCTCCCCCAGCGTCACCCCGACATCCTGGGCTCGAAGACGCAGCATCTGCTCAAATTCCCGCCGATCTAGATACCACCCAGGTCCGGCCGGATCCTGGATGGCATCCCGCCAGACCGGCTTATCATCGTCCCACACCGATACTGCAGCGCCCCGCTCCCGGTGTCCCGCGTCCCGAAAAGCCGCCATCAAGTTAAGGCGCTGCAGCAGCACAGCTGCTGCTCCCGGCAGGGACTCACCAATGGGGGGCGTCCTAGCCAGGGAAGCCCGGCGTTCCAGCACCAGCACCCGCTGCTCCGGCCGCAGCAGAGTGCCGAGCGCCAGCCCAGCAGGTCCGGCACCGACAATCACTACGTCGAAGGGGCGATAGTTAGCCATTAGCGGCCGCGTCGTTGTTCGATCAACAGCTTCCGCATGCCTTTGTCTGTGTCGTGCCGCTCCTCAGGCGTCAAGTCACGGCCGCCTCTATCTTCGATCTGCATCTGCGGCGGGAAGTCGGGATCCCCGTTGAGTCCTGGCCGCACCTCCACAATCCCCATCTGATCGAAATCAGTCACCATTCTCGCCAACTGTTGCTTGTGGTCAGGGCCCAGGGTGCGGTCCCAGTCGGCGCGATGATGGTAGGCAGCCAAGCGCTCTTCTCTCGGCAGCGAGTCGTTCATCACCGTGTCATAGTTCTCCTTGCTCAGTACCTGATTAGGTACCCGAGCAGGCCAGAAGGTGGGTAGATAGGGATCGTATTCGGTGTCGTAGCCGGAGCGGCAACTCGCAGTGTCAGTTTGCCAGGGAATAGCCATCCAACGGGTAATAGAGCCGGGGTATTGGCCGTATAGGGGGCCGTTATAGGACTTCGCCATGGCTGGCGTCAGCGTTGTGCCATAGTCCGGCTCCGGATCTTCGGGGCTGCGGTGGCGCCAGCGGTAGGGTTCCATATACATGGTGCTATGGCGTACCGGCCAGGTCATCTCACACCCCGGATGGAAAGCGTCAGCGATGCAGAACTCCATCGCTGCTCTGTCCAGCATAGCGGGCTGCTGCTCCAACGGAACCTTGTCGATACTCTCAGGTGATTGCCGATGTGGATCGTAGTCCGCTTCAAAATCCCCTTCTGCCCACTTGTCCAGAAGTGCCAGTTGGGTGGTGGTCAGGGTGTTCATAGCGTCGGGCACATTTGGCATGGGAACATTCATGGCATCGCCATAGATCCAGGGCCAAGGCTTCATGGAGATATCGCCGTCCTGGGGATTGCGGAAGCTATTGGCCACGGTGCGCCTAAGTTCGGCGTAGGTTTCACCCGGCTCGGCCAGTTGCGACAGGTAGCGGTGCTCCAGGAAGTACTGGGGCATGCCATAGCCGAAGCCAGCGGCAAAGCCCGCATTCATCCATTGTAGATCGCACATGGCTTTGAGGATGGGCAGTATGTCGTCGGTAAAGGAAGGTCTGGTGGGTGCCGGTAACCGGCCAGCCTGGATAGCCACATCCGTCATCAGCGCGTACATGGTACGCACCGCTTTCTGCTGTGGGCCGTAATTGGGCGGAGCCACCACCACCCAGGCTGGCGTCACGGTAATCGGACTGCCATCCACCAATACTGTGGCCGTCACGGGGCCGTCACTGGTGTCATCATACCAGCCGTCATTATTGGCGAAGGTAGTGGGTGGCTTTTCCTGATAGGAAGCGGAGCGCCCATGGCCACCGAATACCTGCAGGCGACCAACAGTGTCGGTGCGTAACTCCCCCAGTGGCACCTCTATTCCCATGAACGTGCCGCCCTGAAACTGAGCCACGCCGAAACAGGTATTGATGCTACGCGCTCCTGGGGTAATGGACAGATTGTGCCTATCCCGCAGAGCCACCTCGGCGTTACGACGCGTGGAAGGCGCTGCCGTCTCAGCTTCGGGGATATCCAACGCGAGCTCGAAGTTGTACCAAGCCGCTTTATGGTTAGCTACCTCCACCGTCCAGGTAATCTCGGTGGTAGGATCCATGGTCAGTTCCCGCACTACCCTACCGTTGCCGTCGTAAGCGTAGATGCGGAACTCGGCGACCTCGCGTTTCAAGGCACCAGTGGCGTCCCGATAGGCCCCCGGTTCCCTGGGCAGGGGCTCGGTGACCTGGGGGCCGATGTAAAAACCGTCGCTTTGCTTGGAATTGCCCACCCTGGCGATACCAATGGCCGGGTGAATTTTGGCGTAAGCGATCTCAGACATCTGTCACTCCCTTTTTGTATGGGACGACACCATGAAGCGAAGGTGTTCTGGCGCCGCATAGGCTCATGAATCTCTGAACTCCTGGATTCATAGAATAACCGCAGCACTTTGGATCACACAGTAGAGGAAGGAGGGCCAGCGCCGGTACCCTCTCGACTTTACCGACCAAAGTGAAGCAGAGAATGGGATACCGACAACTGACCCAGGCCCAACGATACCAAATTTTCGCTTACCTCGAGACTGGCATCAGCCAGCGACAGATAGCCAAGGCTATTGGGGTTCACAGCAGCACCATTAGCCGGGAGATAAAGCGCAATGGGCTTACTGCTGGCTATGCGCCTGAGCAGGCTCAATTGAGAAGTGATCAGCGTCGACGCAGCGCCTGGAAAGTGACGAAGCGACTGCCCAGCCTAATTCGATGGGTCACTGATCAACTGATGGACGAATGGAGCCCCCAGCAAATTAGTGGCTTCATGGCGAATGCCAACGGCGTTTGCGTAAGCCATCAGTGGATCTATGCGTTAATCTGGGACGACAAGAAACACGGCGGCGACTTATGGAAGCGACTCCGCTTACCACACCAGCGGCGCTATCAGCGCCGATTGGCCAAGCATGCGGGATTGGGCAAAATTCCACACCGGGTAGGTATTGAACAACGTCCCGCCGAAGTGGAAGAAAGGCGCCATATCGGCCATTGGGAAGGCGATACGGTGCTCAAGGGCCACAAAGAATCCGGCCTGGTGACCCTGGTCGAGAGACGCAGCGGATACCTCTTGGCAGCGCGCCTGCCGACAATCACGGCCACAGGAACGGCCAAAGCGATGACCCGGTTATTAAAACCACGCCGAGGTGCAGTGCAGACCATCACCTTGGATAACGGTTCGGAATTCGCCGAGCACCGACAGGTTGCCAAGGCCGTCTCGGCCAAGACCTATTTTTGCGACCCGTACCGCTCATGCCAGCGTGGCACCAATGAAAACACCAACGGACTGATTCGCCAATATTTCCCGAAAGGGACGGACTTCCGAAAGGTGAGCGACTCAGCACTGAGGCGAGTCGTTGCCAAGCTGAATAATCGCCCCAGAAAACGCTTGGGGTATCGGACACCGGCACAAGTGTTCCTGGGAGAGTATTCAGGAGCGCTGGAAACCGCGGGTGCTGCGCTTAATGTTTGAATTCAGGCTGTAACTGAAGAAATAGTAAAGCTGGATCAGCGGTACACTGCTGCTTACCAAGATAGAACAAGACAGCCACTTATTCACTGCAAAAGGTGAAATTTAATTTGGGTCTCATCTATTCAAATTGTGCTGCTACCTTTTACAAGGTAACTGGCCTCCCCTGCTTAAGCGTTTATTAAACACAACCCAAACCATTATCCCCTACGATTTCCAAAATTAATCGGTGTAAACTCATAGCTGACCTCTAAACACATGAAGGCAGCTATCCAGCCTGAATTTGATAAGAGCTCCTCGCAAAACCCTTGAAATAGCTCACCACGTGCCTAGCTTAGCTATTATGGCTAAGAAAAATGTCCTGATGAACTTTGGGGAATTGTTGAGCCGCTCTTGCCACTGGATCCACCCAAGCATGATGGTGGTGGGCCATGTGCTTCGAACCGTGCCACCTTGACCGGCATCCTGTTTGTTCTTAAATCAGGCATCCCGTGGGAAGTGTTACCTCAAGAAATGGGATGCGGTTCCGGCGTCACTTGCAACACGATAAGAGCGGCGTACTGATCTCCACCATGCGTTCACTTTGCTGGGCGGGCTGCTCACTGATTGGCATTAAACAGCTCACACGACAGTTTTGAAAGAAGCTCAACAGAGCACTTGGCAACAGAGGCGGTATTGCTGTGCCCCTAAGTTTCCGATCTTTCAACCGTTAAGCCGATTTCCTGTCCATACGAAATTTCTAAAACATGTCCATCAGGATCATTTATGAATGCCCAATAGCCTACCGGATAGCCGCTATCAGTCGCCTCCCGGGACAATATTCCTTCGCGCCTAGCTTGGTCACATAAATCATCTACTTCACTCTTGCTTTTACAACCAACACCCAGGTGGGCAAAAGGCCCTAATATAGGAACCGGATTACTGCTTTGTACTAACACTAATACAAATGGCCGTGATTTATCTGACAACCAAACGACTCGCTTGTCAATTTCCTTATCTGTTCGCTCATGAATGACAGACATGTGGGCGTAGCGCTGATAAAAATTAATACTCTGATCTAAGTTACTTGCTGATAACGCAATGTGCGTAAAGCCGACATCTATTTTCATTGTTAATCCAAAATTTCTAGTTTTAAAAAAGAGACTTTCTGGCTCGTTATTGCTTACATACCCCTGCTTATTAAGAGCATGCTTGACTACCAAACACCGCTAATTGTCTATCTCTCCTACGTTGCTGTTTGCTGAGCATCGCGGTTTAAATTCCGCTCGGCCGGGATATCGCTCAGGTATTCGACAAACTCCACTTCAAAACCGGTCGGATCGACAAAATAGACATTCTTGCGAAACGGCTCTACAGCTCCTGGTTTGGCAATGGCATAACCCGCGTTATTCAACCTGGCCACAACGGCATCCAGGTTATCGGTCACATAGGCAAAATGGGCCAAGCCAACGCTGTGGCCTTTCAAATCGCGATTCGCCCCTTCGCCATGATCGCTTAATGCCAGATAATGCTCATCATCACCAAAGTGCACCCATTTACGCGGTTTGCCATACCACTCGCCATGGCCTTCATCGCGTACCCGCCAATGCGGGAATACGGCGCGGTAAAAATCCAGCATGGCATCCATATCATCAACGACCAGATTCACGTGTTCCAAGTACATAAGAGTCTCCTTGCGTTAAGTGAAATGGCAGGGCGGATGCAGACTCTGAGTGCAACACACTCACTGGATGGTTGATGGGCTTTCATGGTACTTGGTCATCAGCTCGCTCATCACTTCTATCGGACATTTAAACCCAAAGCGTTTTCGAGGTCGCATATTTAGCTCAAAGGCAATGGCGTCTAGCTCTTCCTGGCTATGCACTGAAAGATCCGTTCCTTTCGGTAAATATTGACGGATTAGGCCATTGATATTCTCATTGGCCCCCCGCTGCCAGGGGCTATGGGGATCGCAAAAGTAAATCGCAACACCGGTTTCTTGAGTAATTTTTGCATGGTGTGCCATTTCACGCCCCTGATCATAAGTCATGCTTTTTCGAGCGGTGGTCGGCATTCGGTTCAGGGCAGCACTAAAGCCTGCGACGGCGGATGTGGCGGTGGCGTCATCCATTTTTGCGAGTATCAGATAGCCACTACTAAGTTCTACCAAGGTGCCTACCGCAGACGCGTTATTCTTACCTTTAATCAGATCGCCCTCCCAGTGGCCGGGCATTTCACGCTTACTGACCTCGGGCGGACGTAAGTGAATGCTGACCATGTCAGGGATCTGTCCACGTCGATCCACTTCGCCACGGCGAGGCTTGCGTGTGGTTTTACCTTGTCGCAAGCAGTGAATCAGTTCCTTGCGAAGGTGGCCAACAGGCAAGGCATAAATGGCCGTGTAGATGGTTTCTCGGCAGACGTAGGCATCGCGCAAATCAGGTAGTTTCATCATTTTGAGCTTGCCGCTAATTTGTTCAGGAGACAAGCGTTGTCGCAACATATAAACGATGAGGTCAAAACGCTCCGTGCCCGGCACAAGCTTCTGTGTCGGGCGACAGGCAGCTCGACGCTTTTCTCGCTGACGTTGAGCGTGCCGGGCACAGTAACCGTTCTGGGCTATTTGGTTACGGCGTATTTCACGAGAGATGGTTGAAGGAGCTCGCCCTAAGAGCTGGGCAATATGCCGAAGGCTCATCCCTTGGGCTTGACCCACTTGGATGCTGGCACGTTCTTCAATGCTGAGTTCGAGGTAAGACATGGGACAACACCTTAGCGAAATGCTCAGGTGCGGTGATTTTCAACCCAGTTGTCCAAATGGCTGCACTTAAGCAGCCTTTTTATTACGCTCGATTTCCTGCACTTTCCCTGGGTTAAGCGACACTGAACCAGTGACCTCCCAGTTTCGGGTGCTGCCCGACCAGCGTTTCGGATAGCGACGCTTAGCGCTTTCATAAACCGCTTTACGACGTTCAAGGCGTTTTCGATCAACGCCACGATGCCGGTCAGCTGGCGTGACATATTGGATGCCACTGTGAAGGTGCTGTTCGTTGTAAGCCCGCTCGAACACCAACATCCATTCTCGTACCGCGCTCAGCGATGTAAAGCCCTTGGTGGGCCATGCTGGGCAGTATTTGACGGTACGGAACAGCGCTTCCGAGTAAGGGTTGTCGTTGCTTACTCTCGGTCGACTGTAAGACATCAACATCCCTAGTTCGGTTAACCTCGCTTTGAGCGTATAGGACGTCATCGGCGCGCCATTATCCGAGTGCAACACCGGCGGCTGATGCCAGCATTTCTCACGCAATAATGCACGCTCCATCAGCTGTTTAGCCAAGTCGCCCGATTCCGTCTCATGAACTTCCCAGGCAATGATTTTGCGGCTGTAGATATCCATGATCAGGTAGAGATACCAGTGCTGGCCTCGTACAACGGAGGCGCAATAGCTAATATCCCAGCTCCAAACCTGGTTCGGCCCTGTCGCCGTAAAACTGGTCGGCGCGGGTACTGTGCGGCGTGCTTTCGTACGGCCACGATGATGCTGCTGGTGATGCTTTTTCAAGACCCGATAAAACGACGATTCGGAGGCCAGATAGACGCCGTTGTCTGCCAGTAAGGGCACGATTTGAGACGGCGGCAAGCTCTGATACTCGGGACGATGACACGTGTTCAAAATGGTCTGCTTTTCCTCATGCGTCAGCTGATGCGGCTGCCTCCCTTGTGCCGCCTGTGGACGCTGATCCTCAACAACAGTGCCACACTCAGATCGCCAACGCTTTAGTGTGCGCTCGCTTACATCGATAATATCGGCTGCTTGATAGCGGGAAGCGCCCCCCATAACCGCTTCGTCAAATAGCGCGATAAGCCTTGCACGTTCGTCGAGCGGCGTTAGTCGTCCTCGCCGCTGTCGGGATCTTCGCTGTACAAGGCGTCGAGCTTTTTTGAGAGCACCAGTAACGACGTCGTCTCTGCCACTACCTTGTCTTTGCGTCGCACTTCCGCTTTGAGTTGCTTGATGGTCTTACGGTCTTCTTTACGTTGCTTTTGCGCCGCTTTTTCCTGATCTTCTTGCCGACCAGCGCCTTCGAGGCAAGCCGCTTTCCACTGTTGAATTTGCTCGGGATAAAGGCCTTTTTCGCGGCAGTAAGCGCCAAGCTCCGCCTCTGACAGGGTGGCGGTTTCGATGACCACGGCGAGCTTGGCGTCGGGCGACCATTCGCTGTCGCCTTGGGTGTAACCCGGCACAGGCACTCCTTTTACTCGACACTGTTTTAGCCAACTATACAGCGTCGCGTCAGAGATGCCTTCCTCTGTTGCTACCGATGCCACACTGTGATTATGGGGTGGTAACAACTTCTTCAGGACGGCTGCTTTACGCTCTGCAGAATAACGTGGCACAAGGACTCCATGCCGCTCCCTCTGGATTAGATTTAGGCGATATCACCAACCGGACAACAAGGCTGACAGAGGGGGGGTGTTGCACTCAATTTCTGCGGCCAAGCAGATAAAACCTCAACTTCACTTGAGGTAAAGCTGTTTTTGGAAAAAAATGGCAAAAAAGATTCAGGAGTGCGTGATGGCAGAGGCAATTTGGAGTGTTGGCAAGGTGGCAAAGCGCTGCGGCATTAAAGTCAGCACCTTGCACTTTTACGAGCAACAAGGTCTGATCCAAAGCTGGCGCAATGCGGGCAACCAGCGCCGTTACAAACCGGAAGTGCTAAGGCGGATTTCGGTGATTAAAGCCGCGCAGAAAGTCGGCGTGAGCCTGGATGAGATCAAGCGAGCTTTTGAATCACTGCCCAATAACCGCACACCGACGGTTGAAGACTGGCAACAGCTTTCAAAAAACTGGCAGCAGATGCTTGATGGCCGGATTGCTTATCTGCAAAAGCTGCGTAATAACCTGGCAGGCTGTATCGGCTGCGGCTGCCTGAGCATGACCAGTTGCCCGCTCTACAACCCGGACGACAAGCTGGCGGAATCAGGTAGCGGCCCAGTCCTGTTGGATCAGGCAGAACAGAAAGCGAGAGCTCAGCAAGAACCAAGCGCTAGCTCATAGCGCTTATTAGCAGCCCTCAAGCATTAATCTACACGAATGAACCACTTGGGTTTGATGCGCCCGAAGTCACGACGAGTGTTTGTTTTCAAGGCTTTCTTGGAATCCAGCACCAATGCCTCCTGCTCACTTCTAACAAACACCACCCAATGCCAGAAAGGCCTGCCCTGCTCCATGCGCCATTTGATCGCCAACAGCGCCTTGTCTGGAAGGCGCTCCCAGGTATCGAATGGCGTCTCCGTAGGTGCAGCCGTGATTCCCAAGGCACGCAAGAGTTTACGGACGTACTCGCTGTCTGACCAAAGCGCTGTGTCTTCGGCATAGATAGCTTAGACGTACCTACCTGGAGGGGTAGTTGTTGTCACTGAAGACCGAGGGATTAAATGACCTAAAGCACCAGCAGGAAACAACCCATCATCCTGCGGCATTCTCAGTGCAGTAAGAGTCGATGTGAAATTTGGAGATAGGGGGTAATCAATGCAGATGTTCATTACGGCGGCTCCCGTTGGAGCGGTACCCAAGCATTTGAATGTTCACGAGCCGAAGTTCATCCCAGCCGCTTTGCTAGACGCTTGCAACTCGCAGACACAAAGGATAGAGACTATAGACCTATTAAAGTCCAGCGGGTGGGAAGAAGTTGATCCTGGAGGAGTGGGAATCAGCTCCTCATATTCATTGGGTAAAGATGGTAAGGTTTCCGTGGCACCGCCTCTCCCGCTGTCCATACTTGAAACTCTCACTTCGACTAAGGCGGTACGAGAAATTCTGTTGTGTTTGACTACACAAGGATGGGTGGTAAATGACAACGACACGTTGTGCTGGCCACACGGCGACATTGAGACTTATCTATCTCCTGATATGGTTGTTTCAGAAGGCGAGGTTCTGGTAGCCGAATTGATTAGCCGTGGCTGGATTCTGCAAGATGCTGGCCTTTGGAACCCTTGTCGGGCAAGTTCACCATACCTTCCCATTACACCTGTGTAGTGGTTCAATAAAACCGGACACCAACGTAGGTGGTAATATTGCCACCATAAGCGAGGTGTCTGATGACCAAGAAACGACGTACTTTTTCGCCTGAATTTAAGCAGGAAGCTGCCAGCCTAGTACTAGATCAAGGGTACAGCTATCCCCAAGCTTGTACCTCGTTGGGTGTCGGTGAAAGCGCCCTCCGACGCTGGGTTCACCAGCTTGCGGACGAGCGTCAGGGAGTAACCCCTAAGGGCAAAGCGTTAACCCCAGAACAGCAGCGTATTCAGGAGCTTGAGGCTCGCTGCAAACGCCTTGAGATGGAAAAAACCATCCTAAAAAAGGCTACTGCTCTCTTGATGTCGGACGACATGAATCGTACGCGCTGATAGACCAGTTGAGTGAGCAAATGCCTGTTGAAATGGTCTGTAACGCGTTTGATATTAGCCGCTCCAGTTACTACGAGTACCGCCAGCGGCGGCACCGCGTGTATGTTGAGCGTCTGGCCTTAAAAGCTCAGGTAAACCGCCTTTTCAAAAAGAGTCGCAGCTCAGCTGGTAGCCGCTCGATCAAGGGTTTGCTCAACGAAGAAGGCGTCACCATTGGTCGTTTCAAGGTTCGGCGTTTGATGAGCGAAATGGGGTTGATCTGTAAGCAGCCGGGCCCTCATGCTTACAAGCAGGCGACCGTTGAGCGACCTGATATTGCGAACCATCTTGACCGCAAATTTATACCAGACCAGCCCAATCAGGTCTGGTGTGGTGACATCACTTATATCTGGAGTGGCCAGCGTTGGAGCTATCTTGCCGTTGTGTTGGATCTTTATGCTCGTCGTGTTGTTGGCTGGGCCATTTCGTCCAGCCCAGATGCAGATCTTGTTGTGAAAGCGCTGGATCACGCTTGGGAGCAACGTGGTCAGCCAAAGAGCGTCATGTTCCATTCCGATCAGGGTAGTCAGTATGCAAGCCGCAAGTTCCGCCAAAGACTTTGGCGCTATCGAATTAAACAAAGCATGAGCCGACGTGGCAACTGCTGGGACAACTCGCCGATGGAAAGGCTGTTCCGGAGCCTGAAATCGGAGTGGATACCGGCTTTGGGATATCGAAATCTACCTGAGGCCAAGAAAGACGTTAGTGGATATCTGATGGGTTACTACAACCAGCAGCGCCCTCATTCGTTTAACGGTGGCATGCCTCCCGTTGTGGCTGAGGAAAATCTTAAATTACTGTCCGGGATTAGTTGACCACTACACTATATCTTGCCGCTCTCCGAGATGATGGTGAGTTGGTGGGAACGGCACGACTGTTACCGACAACACAACCATATTTGTTAGGTGAAATATTCCCAGAACTCATGGGAACATTACCGGCACCGAACTCACCATTCATATGGGAGCTATCCCGCTTCGCGGCAGTAGATCTTGAATCTGCAAATGCTGGATCTACACATCAATTCTCCTCGCCAATTACGTTAGCTCTGTTACATGAAGCACTATCCCAGGCCAAGCTTAGGGGGGTGCGGCGTCTTATTACGGTATCGCCAATCGGAGTAGAACGGCTGCTAAGCAGGGCAGGTGTTCACGCCTATAGGGCAGGACCACCAATGCTCATCGGCGGACATCCTCTTTTTGCATGTTGGATCGGAGTTCCTGAGCAATCGCTCCACAGTACTTTCGGTTCATCCGATGCAGGTACCTAGGCAAAGGGGCATATTACCTCAATGCTTCTTTATCCTGATACACCGTGCTACACCAAACGGTGTCTACAAGGGTTAAAAGATCGAAAAGGAACAATGGAATAAGCACAAGATGGAAGGCTCCCTACCCCGCTATCTTCCAGTGTTCGGTATTCTTTCGCCGCTTCACCTGTTTCCGTCACTGCACCTTCATTAATGGATGCAGCAAGCGTAACTGAGACAGCCACAGCGGCTGCCTGAGCATGACCAGTTGCCCGCTCTATAACCCGGACGACAAGTTGGCGGAATCAGGTAGCGGGCCAGTCCTGTTGGATCAGGCAGAGCAGAAAGCGAGAGCTTAGCAAGAACCAAGCGCTAGCTCATAGACCTTGATAGTAGACCTCAATAATAGCTATCGAGCCTTAATCTATACGGATAAACCACTTGGGCTTGATGCGCCCAAAGTCGCGACGGGTGTTTGTTTTCAGGGCTTTTTTGGAATCCAGCACCACGGCTTCCCGCTCACTTCTAATAAACACCACCCAATGCCAGAAAGGTCTGCCCTGCTCCATGCGCCATTTGATCGCCAACAGTGCTTTATCTGGAAGGCTCTCCCAGGTATCAAATGGCGTCTCCGTAGGGGCAGCCGTGATACCCAAAGCACGCAAAAGCTTACGGACGTACTCGGTGTCTGACCAAAGCGCTGTGTCTTCGGCATAAATACCCAAGGCGTTGGCTGTCTCTTTGGCCTGCGCATAGGTAATGCCCGCAAGAGTAGCGCATGATGCGATGCCACAGCCGGATATTTCTTCTTGAATGATGGGATTCATTTGCATATTGATTAACGTTTGCCATAACGGTGCGAGGAACAAGCGTGCAGCGACTTAAATGAGCGAATTTAATTGCATTTTTATTTCGCTCACTCACGATCTAACTTCAATTACCCTGAGACTCCGCTTTCGCCAATTTTTTCTCGAGCTTAACAATTTTAGAAAATGAAATGATGCCAAAAACAAACCCCAAAATGCCCATCGACATTCCCATCATTCCAAAAATGAATCCTATATCACCCATGTTATCTCTCCAATTTCAAGGCTAATTCTAACCATTATTCGCGTATTATAAAGCATCACTTACCATTCATTTAATGAATGCCTTTAATTTCATCACAAAAGTCGCCGCTCAGCACTATGAAGCTAATTGCCCTGTTCGAGCAACGAGCGGCTGCTTTTACGCTAGACTGAACCATTTTTCATTTTCGACACACCTTACGACCATCGGTCAGAGCTCCTAATGCCATTTTCAAAACTAGGATTATCCAGTCCTCTTGTTCAAGCGATTACCGAACTAGGTTACAAAACGCCAACGCCCATTCAGGAACAAGCGATTCCTGCCATTCTTTCGGGTAACGACTTAATCGCCACCGCACAGACAGGCACAGGTAAAACCGCTGCCTTTGTTCTGCCTCTGCTAGAGCGATTCAGCAATGCAGGGACGTTACGCGGCAAGCGCACACGTGCGCTGATTCTCGTGCCGACCCGTGAGCTAGCGGTTCAGGTCGAAGCCAGTGTGGCTCAATACGCCAAGCACACGCACCTAACCTCGATGGCGATGTATGGCGGTGTGGATACCGCAGCTCAAAAAGAGCGCCTAATCGAAGGAGTAGATATTCTGGTCGCCACGCCGGGCAGATTGCTTGATTTGGCACATCAGCGTGCGCTGCACTTTGATGAACTTAAAGTCATGGTACTGGACGAAGCGGACAGAATGGTCGACATGGGTTTTGTCGACGATATCCATAAAATCATAGAACGCCTGCCTGAAGACCGTCAGAACCTACTGTTCTCGGCCACAATGACTGACGACGTTCGCGCCCTCGCCTACGATTTTTCAGATAGCAAGATGACCGATCTCGCGGCTGAAATATCCATTTCTCCAAACGTCCGAGCCGCCGCTAATGTCAAACAATGGCTAATCACCGTCGATAAAGACACGAAATCCGCCTTGTTGAGCCACTTGATCAACGAACAAAAGTGGGATCAGGCGCTTATTTTTACCGAGAAAAAACACAATGCAGCCAAGCTTGTTGCTCAACTGGAAAAACGCGGCATCACAGCGGATTCCATTCATGGCGATAGAAGCCAAGCGATGCGCGAAAAGATTCTGGCTCAGTTCAAAACCGGCGAATTAAAGTACTTGGTCGCCACGGGGGTTGCCGCGCGAGGTTTGGATATTGGCGAACTGAGCCGTGTGGTGAATTATGATTTACCCTTTAAGCCAGAAGAGTACATCCACCGCATTGGCCGAACCGGCCGCGCAGGTGCCTCAGGCGAAGCCATTTCTTTAGTCGACATGAGTGACTTTAAAAATCTATGCGCCATTGAAAGACGGTTAAAAAGCATTATTGAGCGCAAAGAGATTGCAGGCTTTCCGGTTCGAAAAGCAGTACCTGAATCAAACTTGAATTATAACAAACAAAGTAATCGTTAAACCTTACCCAACAAGCTCACCTCCCTGTATTCTTAAAAAATCAAAGGTGAGCTTCTTTATTATAGATATTTCACGAATCTGGTAAAAACGCATCCAATAACTCGGCGTTAGTGGGATACTTATCCAATAACGCAAACAACTTCTGGGCGCCTTCTACTGGCTTAAGCGTTGTCAAACCTCTACGCAATGTCCTTACCTTTTCAATATCTTTTGCATCAATCAAAAGCTCTTCGCGACGGGTGCTGCTTTTGGTAATATCTATCGCCGGGAAAATCCGTTGATTGGCCACATCCCGGGATAAGACGAGTTCCATATTGCCCGTGCCCTTGAACTCCTCGAAAATCACCTGATCCATACGGCTTCCCGTATCCACCAGCACTGTGGCCAGAATGGTGAGCGAACCACCGTTTTCGATCTTCCTCGCAGCGCCAAACAGTTTTCGCGGTATTTCCATTGCGCGAGAATCCAGCCCACCCGACATAGTGCGACCATTGCCTCGCTGCTCTGCATTATGAACCCGCGAGAGCCTGGTAAGAGAATCGATCACAATCATCACATTATGACCTTCGCCTGCTTGCGTACGCGCCGTCTCAAGTAGCTTATCGGCCATACGCACATGGTGCGTGTAGGTTTCGTCTGAAGACGATGCATGTACTTCTGCCGACACACTGCGCTTAAAATCGGTCACTTCTTCAGGGCGCTCATCAATCAGTAAGGCATACAGCTTTATTTCCGGATGAGCCTCGGCCACGGCCTGACAGATATGTTTTAACATCGTCGTTTTGCCAGAGCCTGGCGGCGCCACAATCAACCCACGTTGCCCCATCCCAATGGGCGTAATCAAATCCATCGCTCGTACAGTACGCTCTTGAGAGCCAGGCTCTAAATAGATGCGTGGGGAAGGATGAATAGCAACGCCATTTAAAAAACGTTTTTCGGGATCATCAGTGAATTGATCTTCAACCTCGTCAGCGGGCTTGGCATCTACCTGTTTTTTCGTCTTCAGACTTAGTGTTTTTCTAACCATAATATTGGTGGATCGCCTTGAATAACTTGAATTTATTAAAATAGCTGCATCATAGGTCAGCCGACTGGTCACATTGTTGCAGTACTTGGCATGGAAAACGGATAAGTCTAACTTGTGCGCAAAGGGATCGGGTTGGAGCTGATCTTAGTAGTTGGTCTTCATCATGGCGTTCTGATCGTGATTGTAGTGCTTGAAGCGCGGCTTACTGACCACTCCTCGTCTTTTTTCTCGATCCTACTAAAGCTTAGGCGTCAGTGGGGCTTTTATACAGCCTCAACGTACGGCCACACAGGAGAGCATTTGTTGCGAGTCCAGCGCCGCAGTGGGTATTTGAGCTGGCGCTTTTTATAAGCTTGTGGGCTTATTTACACCAATTCCCATGGTAAGTCGCGTCGTCCATTTACGGGTTTAAGTACGCCATCATTTCTTAACTGCTGAGCAGCCCATCGAATATCATACTGCCACGTATACAAAAGATCGCCAGAAGCTTTGAGCTCTGCTTCGTGATTGTCCCAAACATATTTTGAAACCTCACGAGGCCCGACGTCACCCCATCTTCAGTAGCAGCCGGGTTTAGAGTCAGAAGTAACTTTATCGTGTTTTACCGCCAGTTGCTCGGCATAGGCTGAAGGGGTCAGCCCACCAAGACTTTTCTTCGGTCTTTCTTCGTTGTACTCCCGCCGCCATGCTTCGATGACAACCTTGGCGTGATGAAGACTGGTGAACCAATGCTCATTCAGACATTCATCTCGAAAGCGCCCGTTAAACGATTCGATGTAGGCGTTTTGATTGGGTTTTCCAGGTTCGATTAAAAACAGGGCAACGCCACGTAGATGCGCCCACGCCAGCATTGCCCGCCCACAGAATTCCTTGCCATTATCCGTACTAATGGCGTGAGGGAGCCCGCGTTGTAAAGCCAGATGGTCAAGTATCCGTGTTAAAGACAACCCACCAATGGCACGTTCAGGCACGATAGCCACGGCTTCATGAGTAGCGTCGTCAACAACGGTGAGGTTCTTTATCACGCGGCCTTCCGCCGTACGGTCAAACACAAAATCCATCGACCAGACCTGGTTGGCGGCACAAGGGCGACCGAGGGGCTTACGCTGAGACGTAGGCACCTTCTTACGCTTGCGGCGCTTCACCTGCAACCGAGCGGCGCTGTAGAGACGTTCGACGCGCTTATGATTGACCTCTTGGCCGCAGAAATTGAGTGCAACACCTGAGCATTTCGCTAAGGTGTTGTCCCATGTCTTACCTCGAACTCAGCATTGAAGAACGTGCCAGCATCCAAGTGGGTCAAGCCCAAGGGATGAGCCTTCGGCATATTGCCCAGCTCTTAGGGCGAGCTCCTTCAACCATCTCTCGTGAAATACGCCGTAACCAAATAGCCCAGAACGGTTACTGTGCCCGGCACGCTCAACGTCAGCGAGAAAAGCGTCGAGCTGCCTGTCGCCCGACACAGAAGCTTGTGCCGGGCACGGAGCGTTTTGACCTCATCGTTTATATGTTGCGACAACGCTTGTCTCCTGAACAAATTAGCGGCAAGCTCAAAATGATGAAACTACCTGATTTGCGCGATGCCTACGTCTGCCGAGAAACCATCTACACGGCCATTTATGCCTTGCCTGTTGGCCACCTTCGCAAGGAACTGATTCACTGCTTGCGACAAGGTAAAACCACACGCAAGCCTCGCCGTGGCGAAGTGGATCGACGTGGACAGATCCCTGACATGGTCAGCATTCACTTACGTCCGCCCGAGGTCAGTAAGCGTGAAATGCCCGGCCACTGGGAGGGCGATCTGATTAAAGGTAAGAATAACGCGTCTGCGGTAGGCACCTTGGTAGAACTTAGTAGTGGCTATCTGATACTCGCAAAAATGGATGACGCCACCGCCACATCCGCCGTCGCAGGCTTTAGTGCTGCCCTGAACCGAATGCCGACCACCGCTCGAAAAAGCATGACTTATGATCAGGGGCGTGAAATGGCACACCATGCAAAAATTACTCAAGAAACCGGTGTTGCGATTTACTTTTGCGATCCCCATAGCCCCTGGCAGCGGGGGGCCAATGAGAATATCAATGGCCTAATCCGTCAATATTTACCGAAAGGAACGGATCTTTCAGTGCATAGCCAGGAAGAGCTAGACGCCATTGCCTTTGAGCTAAATATGCGACCTCGAAAACGCTTTGGGTTTAAATGTCCGATAGAAGTGATGAGCGAGCTGATGACCAAGTACCATGAAAGCCCATCAACCATCCAGTGAGTGTGTTGCACTCAGAGTCTGCATCCGCCCCTGTTCACCGGCTTGACGCAGTTTCAGGTAGATCATGCCAGCGCCATAGCGACGATGCCGGTGTGCCAAGGCAACAATACGTTCACGCAGAGCCTTGTTGCGGTCAGGGGCCGCTTGATAGCGCAATGCACTGGCACTCATGCGGATGACACGGAGCGCCCGGCGCTCGCTTAGACCACGTGACACCATGAAGCGCACCAAGTCGCGGCGTGCAGCGGCACTCACCACTTTTTTCTCAGCGCCTCGCGAGTGACCTCCATTTCCAGTAGTGATTCGGCGAGCAGCTTTTTTAAGCGTCCATTTTCGGCTTCGAGTTCTTTGAGTCGCTTGGCATCGGGTACGCTCATGCCACCAAACTTGCTGCGCCATAGGTAGTAACTGGCTTCAGAGAAACCGTGCCGACGGCACAGCTCCTTGATGGGCAGTCCTGCTTCTGCTTCGCCCAGGAAACCAATGATCTGTTCTTCGCTGAAACGCTTCTTCATGTCCCATCTCCTTACCCATAGGATCGGACTCTAAAGTGTAGCGCTACTCAATCTGGGGATGACGTCGGGCCAACCACTACCTCCTCGCTGTTGAAGACATGCAATTATCCAAAGTTTCATGCTTTCTCTGGTTACCATGAGATCTCCTTACTGGGCAGTTCATAACACCGTGCAAAGCGGCGGCAGCGAAGCTGGCGTCCTGCGCCGCCAAGCGCGCACTGATGCACTTGTGCGTTGGTTCTAGAGGTCTAGGCATCGGATGTGATTTCGATGAGAATGAATTTCGAAGAATCATCGGATTTCCCGAATTTCAACCATGGTCTACCAGACCCATCTTCCAACCTGCCAGACTCTGCATCAACCTAAGAAATGTCCAAAAGCTCAAATATCTGGACAGGGCCACCATTAGACCTCAGCCCATCATCTTCCGAGTAGCATGGACTGTACTGCTGTAGCTTCTTGTTCAGATCTTTAATTTTCCTTTCAACTCCTGCAAAGGGCAGCTTCTACACGGATACGTAACGCCTAAGCGCAGGTGCGTTTGAGGCGGCGCGCACTTTTTCGACAGCAAAAAGTGCATGGCAGGTCAAACGTGACCTGCAGCGATTTGTTATGCACCGCCGTCAATGTCCACCCCGAACTTGCGAACGCGGCGAGCGTTGATTGCGCTTTCTCTGCCAATTCTCACCAACGCCTCCTTTGCATTTTTAGCTATCTGCTGCTGCCGTTCGGTCGCATTCAAAAACTGGCCAAATTTAAGACACGTGTTGACTATGCTTGAAAGGTGCCCCCCAGACTCAGACATGAACAGTTTGTAATATTCGTCAGCGGTTGTCTCTGCCAACACAATTTCATCTTTATCGTTCCAGCCATTTTGGCCGGTTATACGCAGAAGTACCGACTTCGGTGATTCACGTATCACAGAGCCCTGGTAAGCCTTTTCAAAGGCATCTCGGACATTTTTGTCAGAAATATCTCCCGAGAAGGCGTAGCCGTTGAGGTTGAATAATTCCTGCTCATCAGCCCTAGTCTCAATATACAATTTGATGAGCTCATCAGCCTTCGCTTCCTCTCCAAGCTCTCGAAATAGGCGCACAGTACCGTTCAAATTTAATGGCGTGATGTACTTGGCGTTGACCTTGAAGCTCTCGTAAAGCGTAGATATTACGCGTTCTTGGTCATTATCAAAGCTGTCGTGGTACGTGCGCCAAGCTTCCGAAAAGGATCCTGTGGCTTTTTGTGCTATTACCTGAGAGTTTTTTTCCGTTGCGGCGTTTTCGAAGTCAGCATCGACTACGTATCCAGTCTTAACAGCTTTAGCGAGCACCTCATCTAATTCATCAGTAACTTGATAACCGTAGTCCTGAAGCTTCCTGTTCCAAGCCTTTTCTTCATCTGTCCACCCCTCTTTTTCACCCAGGCCGAACAGTGCATACCCAATCTTTTGAACATATTCCAACGGTGGAATTTCTTTGCTACCTGCACGGTAGTGGCACCATCCATACAGTACCAAAGAATGCAAAATTTGATGAGATAACTCCGGCTCCAAGTCGTTCAGTTTGTGTTCAACCAGTCGCACCAACCGTTCAATCTTTTTCAGGGTTCTAATATTTGTAATATCGAGCTTTTGGCTCAGCTCGCCTATCGATTGATACAAAGGGGCCGCGCCAGCAAACGCGACTCCTGAGCATTCCATCGCAGTCGGGTCAAAGAGAAGCTCTATATCTACGACCTTTTCCCGGTATCTTTCAAAGTCTTCGAGCCCATCTTCTCCGTCGTTAAGCAAAAGAATAATTTTACAGTTTCTCTGCTCCTTCAGCAGAGAAACCAAGCCGAGAACATCACGTGCCGAAAGTGAACTGCTACGCCGCTCTAGGTCATCTAAACAGATCAAGGTATCGCGAATTGAGAAGAAAGATACCGCCTCAAGTGCAGGTGATACGGACTTCATAAACGGTGTCGAGCTAGCCAGCTTCCAGGCCTTTCGTCCAAGCGACAACGAGAGTTGTGTAGCGTTGTCTCGAAATGTGGCTAATGTTGGTTCTCTCCCAATGAGTTGACGGTCAATTGATTGCTCAAAGAGCGAGAATCTCAACTCGTCTAGTGAACTTATTCCGAACAGAGAAAGGTACGCATAGCGCTCACGTGAAATTTCATTGCGTTGGTTGGCATCTATGAGAATTTGATTCCAACTGTACGTCTTACCTACTCCCCATTTGCCGCGCAGCGCTAGCACTTCAGCATCAGGGGATCTCAAAAAACGGTTCAGCTCATTTCGGACAAGAGCCAGCGTCATCTCACTTCCTCATGGTCGCATAACGCATTTGCGGCTGATTTGTAGCCGCGAAGCGGCGGAAAATCGGTCTCTGTAATGCTATTTGTTATGTTTATTTAATATGAAGCTCTTTACGAGCCACTATTAAAAACGAATCCAGAGCCTCTTTGTGTATGCTATGTTCATGCTCGAACACCTCAAATGCGGGCTCGCCTTCATAGTTAACTTTTCGGCGTTCACGTAACAGTTGCAATATCCTATTAGCGTTAGAAGATATGTACAAGCTGCCTATATCGATTGATTTATTCACGGATGAGTAAGCAGACATATATTTGATTTGGAGTTCATGCTCTTTCTCTGCTGATAGTCCGGTACCTTGGCCATAGTCTTCCTTCTGGATCGCGCAGTAACGTGCAATATCATAAAGTGCATAAATTATTTCTTCATATGCCCGCTCACGGCGCTCCCAGTTACGCTCGGCATAGAACTTCCTTATAGCCCACCATGCACCCAGGAAGGCAGCTATGACGCCAGAAGTGACGCTAACAGCAAGATTTGTCAAAACATCCACGGAATTTCCTTAAACATAACGCCGCATTCAGCGGCTTGACCGCTGCAATGCTTTGCTAGGCACCACGTGCCAGCATCGAAGCATGTTTGTGATAACATTTCTGTCTGATTCCTTCTTTTTCTAGCACTTCCTTAATTAAAGGGAATTCGACATTCTTAATTTTATATTCCTCTTTTAGTATATATCTTAGATAATAATATGAATCCTTACATGGTGGATAATCAAGAGTATCTTTTTTCAATATTCTTTCGATGGCTACAAATCGTACAATATATTCGTAGCCAACCATTTCAATTAATTTTCTATTTACATCTGAAGCTAGGCGAAAACACACATCAGAGTACGTTATGGCGTGATGAGGCCTCAAATCAATTTTTTGATTGTCTTTGACTGTTGGTGGTGGTGACAATTGTTTTCCAGGATTGACTGTTGGCCAATTCTCAATTGCATCAAGAAAATCACTTGAAGTTGACAACTCAATCAGCTCTTTGTTGGCTTTTCCCATTTGGTGAACTACACAATGTCGTGCAACATTATAAAAATGATAAACAGGCAGCAGGTATTCGATATTTTTCGTGTCCCAGTCAAATGCTGCATACAATTTTGTCGCTGTTAAACCATATAATTCTGAATCTACCTCAACAGGATTTTTAACTTTGTACTCACTATAAGAACCTGAAACTTCTCCTAAAAAAACTTCAAACGAGGAATAAACCCTCATTAAAGCTGATTCGGTAAGTTGAAATTTTAAATCTTCGATTTCGTGATGTGGGTCAACATAATTTGTGGGGTACCATCGCTCACCTGCCCCTTTAATTAATTCGGCAATAAGATCAGATAATTCCTTGGAGTCATTACTTATACCCGATAAGTGATGAAGAGCTGCCACCGAGAGCTTCACATACTTATTCAAATCTATATGAAATGAGGCAAAGTCTCTAAAATGCGATAATGTAGCTTCTGAAATGTCCATTATTAATGTCTCAATTCCTTACTGCCTAACGTTTGAGTTCAGGCTGCGGCCCGTCAGGGGCGTCGGTCTGCAGCGAATTGTTAGCCGCCACCTCGACAATTACTGTGGCGGTGATGCCTGAAAGTCATCAAGCACTGGCCTCAAAACGGCAGCGCAGCCAGATCCACCAGCAAGTAGCAATTTCAGCGCTTCATCTGTAAGTTGACCCTTTTCCTGAAGACGTGAAATTTCGTTGGAGAGGCCGACCTTTCCCCGCTCTAAGGCAGTCAGCGCAGCATCCGATAGCCCACTCGGCGAATCCGAATCCGGCGCGATCAACTGGACAAGCTGGGCCCGAATATGAGCAGGAAAATCTAGGTTTCTTTCGATTAACTCCGAAATTCCTTTATGCAGATGATTGAATATCCGCTGCCCTTGCTCATCAACAATTTCCGCCAAAACATTTTCTCTGACGTCTTTGGGTTGCCCCTGAGCATTATCTAACCTCCGACGTATGTCTTCTACCTGAGCATTGAGATGTGCATCGTCAAGCGCTCTAAGTATCTGAGACACTGGGTGGGCGATTTCGCCGCCTATTACCTTTGAAAGATACTCCTTACTTTGTTCAGGCGACCCCAGATGAATTTCCCCTCCGAGCTCACGGTTCACTTTTACGTCTATGTCCGGAGCAGCTGACTCTGCAGTTGAGTTGATATAGGTGGTTACGCATTCTGGCTGCACACCCTGCACCAAACCAAGACTAACCGTTAAACATAGATTTCCAAAAAAGCCCACCTGTGCATATGAGTTTCCGCCTTCCTCAATCACGACCGTAACGAAATGAGTTGCCTTAAATTCATCACTGACGCAGGAGGTAATTTTATGTGGATCCGCCCACCAAACCCGGTCTTCGACCGGTTCCTTTCCAAGGACGCATAACTTGGTTGATTGGAGTCCGCTCTGTACGGCGGCAGCGGGATAGTAGTGCGCTAGATACGTTAATCCAAGATACGCAATGGCGCGGCGGAATTCCTCGCTCCCAAACTCCATTGACAACTTAATTGGCCCAGTAAAGTACTGTTTCTCGACTTTAGACTCTGAAATCTTCTGAACCTGATAGCCGTCTCGCCGCTGATTTTCAGCCCACTCATAGAACTTGGCTTTGCTCGAAAATTTCAATGTTGCAGACCGCTCCACTAATTCTGGCGTCTCTCGAAGGGGACGCGGTGGCGCGATATCGAACTGATCGCGCAATACATGAAAACGCTCTCCTGTTTCCAGCTCAACCTCATACGGCTTTGGAGAACGTCTATGATCAGAGCGAACACCAAGGGCGGCATTAAAGTATTCCAGCGCGTCAAGAAGTGCCACAACATGAATACCAAGCGCATTGTTATGCTCTTCGCAATATATTTTCTTACTGACTCTTCTACCACCAAAGGCCGCAGGAAATAGATGCTCTCTTGATCCTGCGGGATCGCCGCATATTATGCACTTACGAGACATTTTCGACTCCGACTGCAAGTTAACCAACGTCGCGCTCTTGAATACCGCGCCGATGCTCTATGGTGGCTAACAGTGATTAGACTGCACGTTCTGATATTGAATAAACGCGCCGCACTATTTAACACTCTTATCGCGCGTGCCGAAACACCCCTAACCACCTGATATTTAATAAAATTAAAAACAATTTGACAGTATTTTTAAAATTCAAATACACGTTATTTTTAAAGTTCTAATTACACTCTATTCATAAAATTGGCTTAGGTCACGAGACTTTGCAGAAAAATTGAGCTGGAGCAGGCTTTTGAGCAGCTAGAGGTGCCTTCGCGGATGCCTTTTGGCTCGTTCCTCGCCAAGCGTTACGCCGTGCTAAAGTGTGCAATCGTTTGATTTTAGGGTTTTTGTAGTGCGTGGTAAGCGAAGCGAACTCGCAATAGTGGCCTGACACCATATTGGGCTGGATTGTTTATGGGGAGGGGTCTTCGCGCGCTGAAGCGCCCTCCCACAACACCGGTTCAACACCACTGATGTGCAGTGGCAAGGTTGTGGGAGGCGCCTTGGATTTACGCTTTGAGAACGTAACGCAGAGTTTCAACAACTTGATCAGTGGTGGTACACCAAGCTTGGGCACCGGCATCGACTTCTTTCAACGGGTGAACGATATCTTCGCTATGCAGGGTGATGTAGGGCTTGGCGAGGGCTGCGCAGTAGCCTGCGTCGAAGGCGGCGTTCCACTGTTTGTACTGGTCGCCGAAGCGTACAACGACCAGATCCGCTTGCTCGATCATGGTGCGGGTGCGGATGGCGTTGACCTTGGAGGACTGGTGGTCGCGCCAGAAGCCATTTTCCGGCTTGCCCAGGTGGTCGCCGGCGGCGTCAGAGGCGGCGTGGTCGGTTACCGGTGCGGTAAACACGATATCCAGGCCTGCTTCGTCAGCGCCGCGCTGGATTTCATCGCGCCAGTCGGTGTGGATCTCGCCGGATAAGTAAACGTAAAAGCTCATGGCTATTCCTCAAATACTAGTTGGTCAGTAGCGCCATTTTATGGAAAATCGTTCCATATTAATACCAGCACTATAGCAGAGGCTGTTTGGCCAGCAGATAAATATCCATTATCCAGCCGTGGGTGTCGCGTAGTTCTCCCCGGCGCTGGATGATCTGATCACTGACCTCGCTTAGCCAGCCTTTGATCAGGCACTGTTTATCCATGCCCAGGTAGGCGCCCCACCAGATGTAAGTGTCCTCTTGCGGGAGCGAGGCAAAGGCCCCGCCGCTATCCAGCATTACGGCGACGGTGGCGGCATCGCTTGGCCAGCCGCGCTCGCGCAGGCGGCGGCCGGTGGTGATCTGTACCGGCTCGGCGAGAGCATTGAGGGGGATCTTATGTTCGGCGGTGAGCACTTGCAGGCTGGTGATGCCCGGCACTACCTCTACATCGACCTGCTTACCCGCAGCGCTTAGGCGCTGGGTAATGCGCAGGCTGCTGTCGTAAAGCGAGGGGTCACCCCATACCAGCATCCCTACCCGCCCGCCGTTGGAGAGGTGTTCATCGATTAGCTGCGCCCAGACGCTGGCGATGGCAGCGTGCCAGTCGTCTACCGCGCCCAGGTAATCATTGCGGCCATCACGACTAGGGAGATCAAACTCGACGATCTTGGTGGTCACCGGTTCTTCCAACAGTCGTTCGCAGAGCAAGCGGCGCAGGTCGATAAGATCCGACTTGGCCTCGCCCTTGCGGGGCAGCAGGATCAGATCGGCGTTATTGAGGGCGCGCACGGCGGCCAGGGTGACGTGATCGAGGTTGCCGGTGCCGATGCCTATGAGCGACAGCGTGATCATGATTCGCTCTCTTGGTCTTGGCTTGCCGTGGCAAAAGGCGAATCCGCCGACTGGGGGCGAAAGCGGCGGTCGTAGCCTACGGCGTAGAGGCTGCTCTCCTGGAAGTCGTCGCTCTCCAGCACCGGCCCCACCAGAATTAGCGCGGTGCGCTGCATGGTGTTATCGATCAACGCTTCTATGCTGGCTAGCCGCCCGCGTACCACCCGCTCATCGGGCCAGCTTGCCCGCCACACGATCGCCACTGGGCACTGTTCGCCATAGTAAGGCGTCAGGCTCTCGACCACCTGGGCAAGGTTATGGATAGAGAGATGGATGGCCAGCGTGGCGCCGGTGCGGGCGAAATTGGCTAGCGTCTCATCGCTGGGCATGGCACTGGCCCGACCGGGCGTACGGGTGAGCACTACTGACTGGGCGACACCGGGCAGCGTTAGCTCCTGACCCAAGGTTGCCGAGGCTGCCGCGAAGGCTGGCACGCCGGGGGTAATGCTGTAGGGGATATCCAGCTCGCGCAGGCGGCGCAACTGCTCCCCCATGGCCGACCATACCGAGAGATCCCCCGAATGCAGCCGGGCGACATCCTGGCCTTCGGCGTGGGCGCGGCTGATCTCCTGCATGATGTCATCCAGCGAGAGCGGAGCGGTATTGATCACCCGCGCTCCTGCCGGGCAGTGTTCGAGTATTTGCTCCGGCACTAATGACCCCGCATACAGGCACACCGGGCAGGCGGCGATTAAATCCCGCCCGCGTAGCGTCAAAAGATCCGGCGCGCCGGGGCCGGCGCCAATGAAGTGTACGGTCATTATCTATTTCCTTCTGCTAACGCCAACGCGGCGGTGGCCTGCCGATCCGGTGAGATTATTCTTGGCCCTAGCAGCGTTGCCCCAGGGCCCGCCGCTAACAGCGCCACGGCCTCGGCAACGCTGCCCGTGCCCCGCGCCTGCAAACTTTGCGCTGAATAAGTCAGCGTTGTCACCGTTTGTAGCTCGGCGTCCACTACGGCGATAACCTCGATGCATCGCAGTCGGCCCAGTTCTTCGACTAACGGCAGCATGGAGCGAGCCGCCGCCAGCTTATCGATTGCCCCGTATTGGTCAGCAAGATGATCAAGCGCCTGACCGAGCGAAGCAAGCGTGGCCTCGCGACGAAAGCCAAATCCGGCGACATGCAACGCCTGCGCGCTCATCGAACGCCCCGCCACTGAACAATCGGGTAGCTGGCCTTCCAACCCCGCCGGGTGCCAATGGGAGTGGCGTTGGCAAACTCCAGCCGTAGCAGTTCGCCACCCGCTTTGTGCTGCCAGTGCGCCAGCAGCGCTTCGGATTCCAGGGTGACGGCATTCGCGACGACGCGCACGCCTTCGGGCAGGCGCTGCCATAAGTCTTCCAACAGCGCTTGGGATAACCCGCCGCCGATAAATACCACCTCCGGCAGCGGCGTATCGTTCAACACTTCTGGCGCGCGGCCCTCTTTGACCTCAAGCCAATCAACGCCCAGGTTCTCTGCGTTGCTGCGCGCTCGCGCTGCCCGTTCAGCGTTTTGCTCAAAGCCCACCGCCTGATTATCCGGGTGAGCGAGCAGCCACTCAATGGCGATAGAGCCTGAACCAGTGCCGATATCCCATAGCCGCTCGCCGGGCATGGGGGCCAGCGCCGACAGAGTCATGGTGCGAACGGTCTGTTTGGTGATCTGGCCGTCGTGGTCAAAAAAATGATCCGGCAGGCCGGGGGTCAGCGGCAAAGCGGGGCCGCTGCCTGCTACTTCCAGCGCTAACGCCACTGGATGGGCGATATCCTGGGGCAAGCTGGCGTCGACACGGCAATGGCGAATGCGCTCGTTATCACCGCCCAGGGCTTCCAGCACCGTTAGTTGGGAATCCTCAAAGCCGAATCGGCTTATCAACGTGGCGAGTTCGGCCACCGCCTCGCCGTCTCTTACCAGCACCAGCAAACGCCTACCGACGTGCAGGTAAGGCCGAATGCGGGTCAGTGGTTTGGCGTGCAAACCCAAGCAGGTGCAGTGTTCCACCGGCCAGCCCAAGCGTGAAGCCGCCAGACTGAAGGTAGAAGGCGCTGGCAATGCCAGCCACTCGCTAGCGCTAAGGTGCTGCGCTAATGTTGTGCCCGCGCCAAACCAGAAAGGGTCGTTGGAGACCAGCATCACCACCCGGCGGCCACGCTGATTGAGTAGTTCAGGAATGCCATCGGCAAAGGGCACCGGCCACTCAATCACCTCGGCGTTTAGGGGCGGCAAAAGGGGCAGATGACGGCGTGCGCCGAACACTACCTCGGCACTTTCCAGTGCGGCGCGGCTTGCCGCCGTTAGCGCCTGTGTGCCACCCTCCCCCCAACCTAACAGGGTCAGCCAGGGAGTGTTGTTAACCTCAACCATGATCAAGATCCTAATTCTCGGGGGAACCTCGGAGGCCAGCGCCCTGGCCAGTGCGGTTGCCAAGCGCGGGCTGCCCGCCATATTCAGCTATGCGGGTCGTGTTGCCACGCCTAAACCCCAGCCACTACCTACTCGCATTGGTGGTTTTGGCGGCGTTAGCGGCCTTGCCGCCTTTGTGGCCCGGGAGCGCATCACCCATATCGTCGATGCCACCCATCCTTTTGCCGCGCAGATGAGCACGAATGTGTTAGCCGCTGCGGCCCAGAGCGGCGTAAAGGCCATTGCCCTTACCCGGCCTGCCTGGCGACCTGTTAACGGCGACCAGTGGCAACGCGTGGCAAGTATCGATGAAGCCGTCAGCACCCTGGCTGGCCCGCCCCAGCGGGTGCTGCTCGCCATTGGCCGCATGCACCTTGCGGCCTTTGCCGCCCAGCCACAGCACCATTACGTGCTGCGCTTGGTTGACCAGCCTACCAGCCCGCCACCGCTGCCGGATGTCAGCACCGTGATCGATAGAGGCCCCTTTACACTGGAAGGCGATCTCGCTCTGCTGGAAACCCAGCGCATCCAGCGCATCGTGTGTAAAAACGCTGGCGGCGAAGGGGCGGCATCCAAACTCACCGCGGCAAGAACCCTCGGCCTGCCCATTGTGATGATCGAACGGCCAGCACTGCCACCCCGCCACGAAGTTCATCGCATCGATGACGTCTTTAGCTGGCTCAGCGACCACGCTTAATCAGCTGAGCGCGGCGTATAAACCAGCGGTGCCCCGGCTCGCTCGATCAAGCGTGTCTGCTGGGAACCGACAATCACCAGGGTGCGCATATCGGCCATGTCCGGCGTCGCCTCGCCTAGCGTGGTGACGCGAATCGACTCTTCCGTGGTGGAAACCGCCCGGGCGAAGATGATCAGCCTATCCAGCCCGCAGGCTTCCCGCAGTACCTCTAGCGTGCGCTCAAAGCCCGCCGGGCGCGCCTTGGAGCGCGGGTTGTAAAACGCCATGGCGAAGTCGGTCTCCGCGGCCAGGCGCAGGCGCTTTTCAATCAGCGCCCAGGGCTTCAAATTGTCGGATAGATTAATGCAGCAGAAGTCATGCCCCAGCGGCGCGCCGACGCTTGCGCTGGCGGCCAGCATGGCGGAAATGCCCGGCAGCACCTGAATATCCAGCGCGCGCCACTGGGCATCGCCCGCTTCCAGCGCCTCGAACACCGCGGCGGCCATGGCAAAGACGCCGGGATCGCCGGAAGACACCACCACGACCCTATGGCCCTCAAGCGCCAGCTGTAGCGCCTGCTCCGCCCGGCGGATCTCTTCGCGGTTGTCCGAGCCGTGGCGAACCAATCCAGCACGAGGCGCAACCCGGTTAACGTAGGGCACATAGCCCACCACGTCAGTGGCTTCCTGCAGCGCAGCGGTTACCTCGGGAGTGACCATGGCCTCTGAGCCCGGCCCCAGGCCGACGATTTTCAGCCAGCCGCTCATGGCCGCCTCCCGTGGCCATGGATCAGCACAATCGAGAAGTACGGCACGCTCTCGCCAACCTCACTTAATGGCAGCACTCTCTGTTGCGACATGGCGGCGTACTCGATCAGCCACGCCTCTCCTTCGCGGCCAGCGTGAACCAGTGCTCGCCGGAGTTTGGCCAGGTTGCGGCCAATCTTCATCACCACCAGCGCATCGGTCTGGGCGATGCGCTCGGCCAACGCGTCTTCGGGTAGCGTGGCCATCAGCACGGTCATGATGTCATCGCCCCAGGTAATTGGCTGGCCGGTGGCCGTCCACGCTGCCGACATGCCGGTAATCCCAGGCACCACCGAGACCGGCACGCGGTTTAGCAGCCGCGTATAGAGGTGCATAAAGGAGCCGTAGAAGAACGGATCGCCTTCGCAGAGCACCACCACATCGCACCCGGCCTCCGCCATCTCGATGAGCTGGGCCACGCTGCGTTCATAGAAAGCAGCCAGCAGCTCATTGTAGCGCGGGTCGTCAAAAGGAATTTCCGTGGTGACCGGGTACTCCATGGGCAGCTCGATCGCGCCGGGGGGGATCATGCCCTCCACGATGGTGCGCGCATGGCCACAGCGGCCCTTTTTACGGAAATACGCCACGTGGGTCGCCCCGCGTATCAGGCGGTCGGCGCGCACGCTCATCAAGTCTTGGCTGCCTGGCCCCAGGCCAACGCCGTATACCGTTCCCTGGGTCATTCGATGCGATCCGCCATGGCGTTGATGGCCGCCACCGTCACGGCGCTGCCGCCCAGACGACCGCGGACGATACAGCTGGGCAGCGCCGGGTTAGCCAACAGCGCTTCTTTGGATTCCGCCGCGCCGACAAAGCCTACCGGGCAGCCGATAATCGCCGCTGGGCGCGGGCACGCCGGGTCTTCGAACATATTGAGCAGATGAAACAGCGCGGTGGGTGCATTGCCAATGGCGACCACGGCGCCTTCCAGGTGTGGCCGCCACAGTTCCAGCGCCGCCGCCGAGCGGGTATTGGCCATTTCCTGGGCGAGGCCGGGCGTGCGCTCATCGTTGAGGGTGCAGATGACTTCGTTGTCAGCGGGCAGCCGCTTGCGGGTGATGCCTTCCGAGACCATGCGGGCATCACAGAGAATCGGTGCGCCCTGCTCTAGCGCGGCACGGGCCTTATTGACCACGTCGTTTTGAAAATGAATATAGGCGGCCAATTCCACCAGCCCGGCGGCGTGAATCATGCGCACCGCCACGGTCTCTTCTTCCACTGAAAAGCGGCCAAGCTCGGCTTCACTGCGAATAATCGCAAACGACTCCCGGTAAATCGCCGGGCCACTGGTTTCATACTTATAGGGCACCCAAACTCTCCAAATAAACTAATTCGCTGCTGGTCTGCATGCTGGTCTGCATGCTGGTCTGCAAGACACCCGTGCCAGGGCAGGTTTACGCGAGGGCGCTGTGAACCCATCCTTGGGCGCTACTTTTTCCATCCGTGGAAAAAGACCCTCGCTACAACCTGCCCTGACACTCAGCTACCGAGGAACAACCTAACTGTTTTCGCTGAGCTTTCTCAAAAAACCAACCACCTCACTCTCAGTGAGGCCTGACTTAACCGGCGTGCTATCAGCGCGGCCGTTAACAACAACATTAAATCGACCTGCTTGCCCGACCAAGCACACATCGGCTGGGGCGCGCCGGGCGCAGCCTTTAGCGCAGCCAGATATATGCACCGTTCCTTCCACCCAGCCGCTTAGCTTCTCGGCAAGCGGCTGGGTGGCGACACTCGCCTGTTCGCAGTAGGGCGCGCCGGGGCAGGCGTCCATCGCTAGCCGCGGGTCACTATTATGACGGATCAAGCCATCCACCGCGGGTAGTGTATCGCAATCCTTCAACAACAGGCGCCGCCAGGGGGTGACCTGCACAGCACTGATACTTGTTTGCGAGCCACTTGCCGGAAAGACCGCCTCGCGCAGCGTATCAGCCGCCACCCGGCCAAAGGGAAGCCCCACCACCATGCCCTCGCCATGTTCGCCCAGCGCCAGCTTCTCGCCGGGGGATGCGGGGGCGGTATCAGCGGGCGCCCAATCGGGCAGCGTTGCTGTATGCCGCCGCATGCGGCCTGACTCCCAGCCGCCGGTGTCCACGAACCAGTGGGTCAGGCGTATCAGCTGCTCGACGGCGGCATCAATATCGCTCACCACCGTGCCTAGCGCGTAACCATCGGCGCGTACCAGCAGGCCGCCTTCCGTTGAGCGCTCGATGCGAAAATCAGCGGCGCTATCGCCCAGTACCGGCGCTTCTCCCGCGTCAATGGCGATGCCGACCTTGCCGGGCATGGATGCCAATTCACTGCCCCGCGCCTGCAACAAGCGGGCAATGGTATGGGTGTCATCGCCCTTTTGCCAGGCGGGCGCCAGCATCAGCTGTGGCAGGCGTTCTGCTTCCGGGTCATCGCTCACCAACTGATGCTCGACCAGAAACGCCATCAGTAGCGGCCAGCTTTCGTCGGTCACCCCACGCAGCTGCAGGTTGGCCCGGCTGGTTAGCTCGATTAAACCGCTGCCGAAGGTCTCGGCGGCGTTGCACAGTGCCACTACCTGTTCCTGTGAAAGCTCACCCAGCGGCGGACGCACGCGTACAAGCCAACCATCGCCGGTGGCCATGGGTCGCCACGCGCCGGGGCACCAGCCTTTAATGCGCGGGCTGGGCGACATGACCATAGGTCTCTTTGGCTTCGTCCATTTCCAGCAGCAGATCCTGAAGCGCCTGGCCGTGCTTGCCGGGGGCTTGCCACATGCCCCGTTGGGCGGCTTCGAGTAATCGCTCGGCCATCTCTTCCAGGGCGGCCGGGTTGTGCTCGCGCAGGAACTGCTGATTGGCGGCGTCGAGCACCAGGGCGTCGCTCACCTGGGCGTACTGGTAGTCGGCAATCAGATCGGTGGTGGCGTCGTAGGCAAACAGGTAGTCCACCGTGGCGGCCATCTCAAAGGCGCCTTTGTAGCCGTGCTCGCGCATGGCGTTGATCCACTTGGGGTTCAGCACGCGCGAGCGAATCACCTTCGCCAGTTCTTCTTTCAGAGTGCGAATCTTGGGCATCGCGGGGTTGGCGTGGTCGGCGTGGTAAATCTCCGGTGCCTTTCCGCTTAGCGAACGAGTGGCGTTGGCCATGCCGCCCTGGAAGGCGTAATAGCTGTTGGAATCGAGGATATCGTGCTCGCGGTTATCCTGGTTTTGCATCACCGCATCTAGCCCCTGGAGCTGCTGCTCGAAGGCGCCGCGTGCGGCCGTACCCGACTCCTTAAACTGGCCGTAAGCGTAGGCGCCTGTCTCCATGTAGGCCTCGGCCAAATCGTCGGCGCTCTCCCAGGATCGGTTTTCAATCAGCCGGTTTAGGCCCGCACCATACTCGCCGGGCTTGCTGCCAAATATTCGGTAGCTCGCCTCTTGAGCGGCCATCTTGGGGCTTAGCCCCTGGTCTTCCAGTTCCTGCTGGCGGGAAAGCACCGCCTCGCGGATGGTGTTGCTGTTGCCCGGCTCTTCATAGCGCGCCACCGCCTGCACGGCGGCGTCAAACAGGCGAATTACGTTGGGGAAGGCGTCGCGGAAGAACCCGGAGACCCGCAGCGTGACATCGACCCGTGGGCGATTGAGCAGCATCGAGGGGATCACTTCAAAGTCGCTCACCCGCTGGGAACCCAGCGACCAGATGGGCCGCACGCCCATCAGCGCGAAGGCCTGGGCGATGTCATCGCCGCCGGTACGCATGGTGGCGGTGCCCCAGATGGATAGCCCCAGCCGCCGTGGGTAGTCGCCGTGATCCTGGAGGTAGCGTTCGACAAACGCCTGAGCGGATTTTTCGCCCAGCGTCCAGGCGGCGGGCGATGGAATCGAGCGGTTATCGACGCTAAAAAAGTTACGCCCGGTGGGTAGCGTATCCAGCCGCCCCCGGCTGGGGGCGCCGCTGGGCCCGGCGGGCACGAAAATGCCCTCAAGGCCGTCGAGCAGCGACTGAATCTCCATCTTCACGCCGCGCTGCATGGTGACCCATAGCTGGTCGCGGGCGTAGCGCAGTTGCGCTGCCGTATCGGGATAATCCTGGGCCAGGTCATCCAGGCAGCCGTTTGCCAAGACGTAGTCGGTCACCCAGCGCTCGGCCAGAAGCTCCAGGCGTTCGCGGGCATCTGCCCCGGTGCGCCAGGGGGTATCAAGCTGCTGAGTCAAAATAGCCGGTTCAGGCCCCTGCCAGGGCTCATTGCCCGCGGCTAACGGGTCAAAATCCAAGCCTAAATCGTAGGCCAGGTTGTGCAGCAGGCCGCGGCTGGCCACCGCTTCGCCCCGGGGTAGTCGCAACAGCGCCACCAAAGTGCCCGCCCGCTTCTCTTCCGGCGGCAGCGTGCCGAGTATGTGCAGTCCATGACGGATCTGCGATTCCTTGATGTCGCACAGGAAGGTATCCAGCTCGTTGAGAATCTCGGCGTCATCAGTACTGTTGTCAAAACCGTCTACCACATGCGCCAGTTCCTGGTCGATACCGGTATCACGCAGGTGAGCAAGAATCTGGCTGCGAATCAGCGCTTCCCGGCGGGGATCCATATCCAGCGCTTGATAATATTCGTCGGTGAGCGCTTCAAGCTCGGCCATGGCGCCGTAGAGCTCGGCCCGCGCCAGCGGCGGCATCAGGTGGTCGATAATCACCGCCTGACTGCGCCGCTTGGCCTGGGCACCCTCGCCGGGGTCGTTAACGATGAACGGATAAAAATGCGGCAGCGGCCCCAGGGCAATATCCGGCCAGCAGTCGGCGCTCAAGGCGATGCTTTTGCCCGGCAGCCACTCTAAATTACCGTGCTTGCCGACGTGAATGACCGCATCGACCTGGTAGTGCGCGCGCAGCCAAAAATAAAACGCCAGATAGCTGTGGGGCGGCGCCAGCTCCATATCGTGGTAGGACTGGGTGAGATCGTCGATAAAGTCCCGCTCCGGCTGGATACCCACAAAGGTCTCACCCAGACGAATACCCGCGATCATCAGCCGCCCCTGGCGGCATTTGGGGTCTTCATCTGGAGCGCCCCAACGCGTCCATACGGTTTCCTGAAGTTCGGTAGGCAGGGTTTGAAACCAGGCCAGGTAGTCGTCAACGCTGATGCTCTGCCAGCAGGCGCGCTGGTCGAGGCTGCCGTGATCGTTGGTCACTGCGCCCTGAAGCTGACGGATCAATTCATCGCCATTTTCCGGCAGTTCGCTGAGCGGGTAGCCCGCCTCTTTCAGGGCGCTGAGAATCTGCAGCGTCGACGCAGGCGTATCCAGCCCGACCCCATTACCGATCCGGCCATCGCGATTGGGGTAGTTGGCCATGATCAGCGCGACACGCTTCTGCCCGTTGGGGGTCAGCCGCAGCGAACAAATCCGCCGCGCAAGCTCGGCCACAAAGGCGGCTCGTTCCGGGTGGATCACGTGGTGGGTCACCGCCAACTGGCAGCGCGGGTTGTAGTGGGCTTCGGCTTTAAAGCCCACCGCCCGGGTGATGATGCGGCCATCCATCTCGGGGAGCACCACCTGCATGGCCACATCGCGACTATGCAGCCCGGCGGCCATGCCCTGCCAGTCTTCCGACGTGCTGCTGGCAAGAATCGCCTGGAGCACCACGGGTCGGCCTACAAAGAGGTTGTCAGGTAATTCCTCACCCAGGGCATTCAGCCCGTCCGCGTTGCGGTTGACCGCAAAGCTGGTGGTATTGATCACCAGCATCGCGCCGGTCTGCTCAATCAGGTGATTGATAAAGTCAATGCACGGCCCTTCTTTCAGGGACGCCACGGCCACCGCCAACGGCTCCAGCCCCTGGTCTTTAAGCGCCGCCAGCAAACCGTCGGGTACGGCGGTGTTCGCCCCCTGCAAATGGCTGCGATAAAACAGCAGCAGGCACACTGGCCGCCCTGGCACCTGGCGATCGCGCCACTCGCTGAGGCTGGACGCCTGCTGCTCCTGCGACGCATAAATCACCGCTGGCGGGATGACCTTGGGCTCCTGCCAGTCGCCCAGGTGTCTATCTATACACTCGCTGGCCATATACTCATTGGCGACAAAGCGCAGCAGCTGCTCGGCGTTATCGGTGCCACCCTCACGCAGGTAGCGCCACACCCGGTAAGCGTCATCGAAGGCGATGGTGGAGTCTTCCAGCAGAGCATCATCCGGGGCATCGCAGCCCGGCACCAGTATCAGCTGGCGCTCGGGTTTAGCCGCCGCCCAGGCGAGCAGGCGTTCGTGGCCATACTGCCAGTAGGCCTTGCCGCCCAGCAGCGAGACGATGACCAACTGAGCCTTTTCCAGCACCCGATCTTCGTAGAGATCGTAGGCCGCCGGTTTTACCAGGTTCATCCAGTTGGCCAACCGCACCGAGGGGTACGCCTCGCCCAGGCGGTCAACCGCCTGAGCCAGCGCCGACAGGTTGCTATCGGCGGCGGAAAGTATCACGACCTCGGCGGGGCTCTGTTGCAGGTCGATGATGCCTTCATCATCGACAAAGCCTCCGGGCTTGGCGGCAAATAAGTGCATTAGCTAGCCGTATGCGCCTGTTCAGGGTTCATTTCAGCCGCGGCAAGTTCGTCCTGCAGCAATTGGCTATCCAGCGATTTGCCGATGATCACCAGCTGAGTCTGACGCGTCTCGTCCTCGCTCCATAGCCGGTCGAAGTAGCCTTCCAGGCGCTCGCCCACCGCCTGGATAACCCGGCGCATGGGCTTGCCGGGAATCGCCGCGAAGCCTTTGGCGCGGTAGATCTCGTGGCTTTTCAGCAGCTGTTGCAGTTTGTCGGCCAAGATGTCGCCATCGACTTCGCCCAGGGTGATCACGCAGGAATCAAAGTTGTCGTGGGCGTGGTCGTGGTGAGCGCCTTCGGCGTGGTGCTTGTCGTGGTGATTGGTGATGCTATCAATATGCTCTTCGCTGGCTGCGCCGATACCCATCAGCGCTTCCAGCTGGGTGGTGTCGGTGGTCTGGGTCTGATCGATAAACAGCGTTTTCACCGAGGCACTCACCCGCGCCTGAATCACTGCTTCCACCTTTGTGCGCTCTTCCGGGCTGAGCAGGTCGGCCTTGCTGACCAGCACCAGATCCGCCGCGCTGAGCTGGTCATCGAGCAGCTCGCGCAGGCTGGGGTCGTGATCCAGGCTCTCGTCGGCGAGGCGCTGGGCGGCCACCTTCTCCACGTCGCTGGCATAGCGGCCGGCGGCCACGGCGGGGCCATCGATCACGGTAATAATCGCATCCACGGTGCAGTGCTGGCGGACGTCGGGCCAGTTGAACGCTTGCACCAGCGGCTTGGGCAGCGCCAGGCCGCTGGTTTCGATCAGGATGTGGTCGATATCGTCGCGGCGGGCGACCAGCTTTTTCATGACCGGCAGAAATTCTTCTTCCACGGTGCAGCAGATACAGCCGTTGGCCAGTTCATAGATGCTGCCGTCTTCACCGTCTAGCTGCCCGCCTTCGCTACCCTCTTCACACCCCAGCGCACAGCTACGCAGCAGGCTGGAGTCGATATCCTGTTCGCCGAACTCATTGACGATCACGGCGATCCGCTTGCCGGTCACCTGACGCAGAATATTGGCCAGCAGCGTGGTTTTGCCGCTGCCGAGAAAACCGGTCACGACCGTGGCAGGAATCTTATTCAATTGCATGGGTAAATGCCTCGCTGTGTTGCGGTTCGCAGTACGCCGGGCTGGCAGAAAAGAGCCTTGCCACAGCGTCAGGATTATTGGGGAAAAACAGATGCAAATAGGTCGCCGTCAGGCGCTTTTGACGGTAAATCGCCTCCCCCGGCGCGGGGTGCCGCTGGCGGCGGCCGTGGCCAATCGGCTCGAGGGTGCCTTCCGCCATGGAGCGGTGGTGCGCATGGCCGCGAACCGGGCCTTCCGGCAGCTCGGCGGTTTGCATCCCCTGGCAGCCGCGGCGCCCGCGCATGGCCCCCTGCCCGGGCAGCAGGCCTAGCATGGTATGAGTAATATCGTCGTAGTCGGTCAGGGTTTCCAGGCAGTACAGCAGCCCGCCACACTCGGCCAGAATGGGCTTGTCGGCGCTATAAAAAGCCTCAATGGCCGAACGCATGGCGCCGTTATCCGCAAGCGTTTGAGCATGAAGCTCCGGATAGCCACCGGGCAGCCAGAGGGCGTCGCATTCGGGCAGGCGGCTATCCGTCAGCGGCGAGAAGAAACGCAGCGTCGCGCCCATCTGCTCCAACAGGTCGAGGTTGGCCTGATAGACGAAGCTAAAGGCGGCGTCCCGGGCCACGCCAATGGTGTGGCCTTTGAGCAACGGCTTAACGGCCGCGAGTTGTTCCTGGGGGGCGGTAAAGGTCACGGGTGAAAGCGCCGAGAGCGCGTCCAGCAGCCCGGCCGCTTCCAGCGCTTTGGCGCCCGCCTCGAAGCGGGCTTCCAGATCCTCGCGAATCTCCGCCGCCTGCACGAGGCCCAGGTGGCGCTCGGGGAGTGACAGCGCGGGGTCGCGGGGCATGGCGGCCAGCAGAGGAATCGTCGGCGGCAGCGCGCCTTCGATCAGCTCGCGGTGGCGCTGCGAGCCGCAGGCGTTGGCGATCAGCCCGGCGATATGGATGTCATCGCGAAAGCCGACCAACCCCGATACCAGCGCGGCGGCGGTTTGCGCCATGCCTTTTACATCCATGACGATCGCCATGGGAATATCGAACAGGGCCGCCAGATCAGCGCTTGAGGGCTCACCGTCGAACAGCCCCATGGCGCCTTCGACTAAAATTAAATCCGCTTCACAGGCGGCGTCATAAAACCGCTGGCGGCAGTAGGCTTCGCCTGCCATCCATAGATCCAACTGGTCCACCGGCTGGCCGGAGGCCTGGGCGAGTATCTGCGGATCCAGGTAGTCCGGGCCGGTCTTGAACACCCGCACTACCTTGCCCTGGTTGCGCAGCAGACGCGCCAGGCCCGCCGTGACGGTGGTTTTGCCCTGGCCTGAGGCCGGGGCAGCGATAAACAGCGCGGGGCAGCGAGCGGTTGGCGTCGTCATCAGTATTCGATCCCCGCCTGGGCTTTAACGCCGCCGCGAAAGGCGTGGCGCTCGTCCTGAACGACGCTGATAGTATCCGCGATTTCCTGAAGCGGCGTGGCCATGGTGCGCCCAGTAATGATGACGTTCTGGTGCGCCGGGCGGCGCTTAAGCGCTTCCACCACCGGTTCGGGGTCGAGATAGCCGTACTTGAACATATAGCTCATCTCGTCCAGCACGAGCATGTGATAGGCGGGGTTCTCCAGCAGCCCTTTGGCGACGGCCCAGGCGGCCTCGGCGGCTTCGATATCCCGCTCGCGATTCTGGGTTTCCCAGGTAAAGCCGTGGCCCATGATGTGCCAGTCAAGCTTGGGATGATCGCGAAAGAACAGATACTCGCCGGTTTCGCGGCGGCCTTTGATGAACTGGATCACCGCGCACTGCTGGCCGTGCCCCAGTGAGCGCGCCATGGTGCCGAAGGCGGAGCTGCTTTTGCCCTTGCCGTTGCCTTTCAGCAGAATCAGCACGCCGCGCTCTTCCGTCGCCTTGCTGATGCGCTCGTCGACCACGTCTTTTTTGCGCTGCATGCGATCTAAATGGCTTGCGTCGCTCATGAGAAGTTCCCAGGTTGATGTGCAGAAACAGTATGCGCCATAAAGGGTCTGCCAAACGAGGCCGGCCAGTAACGCGCGCCCAACTGCTGGGCGATGCGTGCACCCTGCCCGCGTTTGACTTTGGATTGTTCGGTGTCGATCAGCAGGCAGTCCGCTAGCGGGGCGAGATCGTCAACGGTTTCCCGGGTGCGGCCATCGGTGATCAGATAGGTGCGCACCTTCAGGCCGGGCTCGCGGCGCTGCCACTGGCGGATCAGCCGCTTGGCTTCAATAATCGCCTCCCGCAGCGGGGTGCCGCCACCGCCTTTGGCACTATCCAGAGTGCCCCGCGCGTTTTTGGGCGCTCGGCGGCGAGAGAGTATCGGCACCACGCCGCCGTTGCCAAACCCCAGCACCGCGACCTGCTCCCGCGCGGCGTAGGCTTGGCTGACTAGCGACTCGACCAGCCCCTTTGCCTGGCCCAGCAGGCGCTGACCCAGGGTGGAACCCGACGTATCCAGAAGTACCAGGTGTGCCGTCGCCTGCCCGGCGCGGGACTTGCGCATCTTTAGCTGCTGCCAGGGCCACTGGCCGCGATTGGCGATCAGCGTCGCGAACCCGTCGAGCCGCGAGGTCGCTACTTGGGAGCGGCCACGACCTTGCGTTTGGCCGCTGCCCGACGTTGCCGGTGATTCGGCGCTGCTGACAGCCCGGCTTGAAGCCTTGCTCGAAGGAGTGTCCGGCCAGGGCGACACGGGGGCGCTTATCACCTGCTGAGCCTGGGGCGGCATGGCGCCCCACTGGCCTGACGCGCCGCGCTGAGGGTCTGACGGGCCAGCGCTGTTGCGATGATCCTCGCTGCCTCCCGACGACCGATCAGGCAGTGTGGAAGGTGGTGGGCTTGAGGAGCCCCCGCTTTGCTCGGGAGGTTGGGCGTCTGAACCAGCGTCTGATGAACGCGTCCGCCGGTGAGCCAGCACCCAGGGTTCAACCGTATCGATATCTGCTTGGCTAACGCTCGCCGCGCCGCGCCAGGCCGCATGGGCCTGGGCCGCCCGGTGCCAGGTTACGTCTGCCCGTAGGCCTTCAACGCCTGCGGATTCGCAGCGCTGGGCAATATTCGCGTAGACCCAGCTTTCAGTCGACACCGTTGCCAGCGCCTGCTGGGCGTCTTCCAGCTGCTGCATCAGCGCGGCCTGCTCGGCCGCAAACTGCGCTTTATAGGCCTCGGGGTCGCGATCAAAGGCGTCGCGCTGCTGGACGATGGCAATGCGCTCGTCGATGCTCATGGCACCCGCCTGCTCAAGGCAGAGGCCGAATCGATCAAGTAACTGTGGGCGCAGCTCGCCTTCGTCCGGGTTCATGGTGCCGATCAGGCTGAAGCGCGCCGGGTGGGAGTGGCTGATGCCATCGCGCTCGACCACATTGACCCCGCTGGCGGCCACGTCCAGCAGCAGATCCACCAGCATATCCGGCAGCAGATTGACCTCATCCACGTAAAGCACCCCGCCGTGGGCCTTGGCGAGCAAGCCGTCATGAAACGTGGCTTCGCGCTCGGCCAGCACCTTGTTCAGATCCAGGCTGCCCACCAGGCGGTCTTCGCTGGCGCCGAGGGGTAAAGTCACAAAGGGTGGTTTTTTGCCGCTTTGGTCTTCAGGCAAAACCTCTGCCAGCGCCCGCGCCAGGGTGGACTTCGCACTCCCCCGGGGGCCGCTGATCAACACACCGCCAATGCGGGGGTTAATAGCATTCAGCAACAAGGCGGTTTTCAGCGGTTCCTGACCGACCACCGCCGCAAACGGAAACTCACTCACCGGCACCTCCCGTGCTAGGCAAGCCTGCCAACCCGCCAACCTTTGCTGAACACTGTGATGACCGACGGACTTGAGTTTGATTCATAATAACCAAGTGAGTAGTGATAAAACTATTCATAAAGAGGAGATGACATAAAGGAATGCAGTATAGAGGAAGGCACGGCGACGAAGCCAATCTGTTCCTCGACCACAGGGAGTCCTGGTTAAAAAATCCTCATAATAATTACCTTCACACTTTCATATTGCGCCGAGCCCCATTAAGCTAATGCTAATTAACCACTAGTAATGATGATATGCATTCGCAAAGGAAAAGAAGGGAGATGGGGAGTGGGTAAGAAAATTGTAATAGTCGGAGATATAGGGACTGAACATGAGAAATTCCCACCTACACCGGTCACCGCTGGCTCGCCGGATGTATTTGTGGACAGCAAACCCGTAGGACGGGTGGGTGACCCTCTGGAACCCCACGCCAAGCCTAACCACCCTCCTCACCCGCGCACTATCTCAAGTGGTTCAACCACTGTACTTATCAACGGCAGGCCCGCCGCCCTCACCGGCGGTTCAGTCGATTGTGGTGGCGTCACTATAGGCAGTGGCAGCGTGATCATCGGCGATGATCAGATAGCGACGCCCTCTCGCTCTCTGCAAGGGGCTGGGGGTGGGTCTGCGACGGCATTGCACGCTAATTCCAGCAGTGCTAGCGCTCACCAATCAGCCAACCATAATACTCGTCTCAACCAATCGGCGCTTTCCCGCACTGCCCGGCAGCCGGGTACAAGCGCACTGCACAATGGCCAGAGAGGACTGACCAACGCAGGTGACTCATCGCAAGCCCAAGCGACAAATGATGAGGAAAACTCGCCCAGAACCCTTCGGCTTGGGGTGTTTTTCGATGGCACGGGCAACCATATGCAGAACGACCTACGGCTAACGGATCGGGATATTACCAATGTGGCTCGATTGTACGACCTTTACCGTGACTCAGGTGCTGGAGGATCCGAGCAAAGGATATATGTTGAAGGCCCCGGCACAGTGGATGGTGAAGACACCGATGACGGATTTGTTGCGCCGGAAGATAGCTGGGGGCTAGCATTAGGTTTAGGGGCCACAGGAGGGCATGCAAGAATCGAGATGGCTCTGGCAGATGTACGGACTATTGTAGAAGATACCTCAGCGTCTGAGGTGATTATTGATGTATTTGGATTTAGCCGCGGTGCGGCACTGGCCAGGCACTTCGTTAATCTGGTCAATTCCTGGCCTGCGACTATTGCCATGCCGCAGCTTACCTGGTGGCCGCAACCGAGAATCAAGTTCAGGGAAGTGACAGCTTTTCCTCAAGGCGTTAACGCTAGCGTCGGTTTTGTCGGCCTATTTGATACGGTGGGCAGTTTTTACCTTCCTGGTAACGAGCAGAACCTTGATTTCAACCTGCATTTGGGTGCCCATAGCGCCGAGCAGGTTGTTCATCTAACGGCCTTTCATGAAATCCGCACAAACTTTCCACTGTCAAGAATTAGAGGGGCTAACGGCCTACCCGGTAACTTTATAGAAGAGGCATTGCCGGGGGTTCATTCCGATGTGGGCGGGGGCTATGAGAACCCTGAAGTGGACTTTCAGAACTATGAACGGTTTGAGGTAAGAAGGTATAGGGGGCACGGCCATAACTCCCGAACCATCCGGTCTGCTCAGCAGAAGATTGCGGAACTTAACGCCACAGACTCACGAAACATTCAACCCCGAATTGAAGGAAGCGATGTGATCGCAGAGGAGCGACGCCCTACCCGCAAGGAGCTGTCTTACTTCGCTTTACATAAAATGTACGACCAAGCGATAAGTGCAGGCGTACCTTTGGACTTAATGAACGATTATCCCATACCTGCCCAGTTGCAAGATGCCCTTAATCAGTGGCAAACCTCGGGTGGCGACCTAGCGAATGCACGTGATTATCTTTATGACTATATTCATACCTCTTACCGCATCGGTGACATTGCCCATAGGCCAGAGCCGAATCGGGTACGGCGTTTTTTCCTTAGCAATTCCCAACGTGCAGCACAGCCAAGGAGTCAGGTGAGTCATGGCGACTAAAACGTCGATGCTTCGAGCCTTGCTAGTGGCTCTGTGCCTAACCCTGACCACCGCGTGTTCTGGAGAACCACATGAATATAATTTTGGCATTTCAGTGGCAGGCGGCCCCATAGGTTGGCCAGTCAGAGTTGAAGAACTCACATTTGACAATAACTGGAGTGCTCCGGGAGGCATCCTTAGAGGAGGGTTCGACCACAGCCCACCAGGGGGAGCAATGGTAATATTATCGCCAAAGCCAGCTCCCAACTCGGTACAAGCCCGCTGGTATTCTTACAGAACCAAGACTTTTCACCAAATTGATCTTTCTCTACCGGACGATTTTAGTAACCGTGTTAATGAATGGTACCAAAAATACCCTGAACCCAAATATCGCCATTACTTCATTGTTGGATTTTCCGGAAAAGGTGAAGCCCTTGTTTGGTGGCGGGCAAGATGCATGGATTGTGGCTATGATCGCAGTGAGGATTTTAGCACCCCAATTGTTGAAAAAGCGCAAGCGAACATAGTGGAAGGCGATCCAAGTCGATACCGGAGCCAAACCGAACAATTTATTAACGAGGGGCTCTTTCCTAGACCTAATGAGTAATGACAGCTAAAACTTCAATGCTTCGAGCCTTGCTAGTGGCTCTGTGCCTAACCCTGGCCACCGCGTGCTCCAGCGAACCCCGTGAATATAATTTTGTTATTTCAGTGGCAGGTGGCCCAACTGGGTGGCCAGCCAGAGTAGAAATGCTCACATTTGACAATAGCTGGGGTGCTCCGGCAGGCATTCTTAGAGGCGGCTTTGACCACAATCCACCGGGGGGCGCACTGGTGGTATTGTCGTTGCCAAAGGCAGTTCCCGATTCGGTGCAGGCTCGCTGGTTTTCACATAGAATCCAAGCCTTTTACCAGATCGATCTTTCGCTTCCAGAAGACTTTAGTGACCGTGTTGATGACTGGTACCAGAAGTACCCCGAACCCAAATACGGACACTACTTAATTGTGGGCTTTTCCGGAAAAGGTGAAGCCCTTGTTTGGTGGCGGGCCAGATGCATGGATTGTGGCTATGATCGCAGTGAGGATTTTAGCACCCCCATCGTTGAAAATGCGCAAGCGACCGTGGTGGAAGGCGATCCAAGTCGATACCGGAGCCAAACCGAACAATTTATTAACGAGGGGCTCTTTCCCAGCCCTGGTGAGTAATGGCGGCTAAACAATCCTCGCGAAGGTGCCTCATCCAGTTCATGCATATTTCTTAACCGAGGAAGGCATGGCGGCGAGGCCAATCTGTTGCAAGCGGTTAACTGTGCGAGAACTTATATCAGCTGACGCTAAGGATACAGTTGGATTTTTACGCTCCTACACAATACAATGTTATAACATTTCATTTTAAACAAGAACTCATAAGATCCTTAGGCTTTCTGTTGTTCGCTATCCACCTGCAACCTAGAATGACCAGTGTCGGTGTTCCCCCCGGAACTTAATAGAGAATCCGCCGCGGCTTGCCGCGAACCGGAACTGCCCCCGCAACTGTAGGCGGCGAGCGATGCTCTTTGATGCCACTGGACACAGAGTCTGGGAAGGCGAGCTAGCCATGACCCGTCAGTCAGGAGAACTGCCGATATATTACTTACATCGAGCGAAGTGGCTCGGTCAGTATTTTCTGCCCGAATGCGGAGCTCATCATGCACGGGAGTGTACATGATGTTGAGATTGACCACGGCCATCGCCGCGAGCACTGTTGGCCTTGCACAGGCGGCTTACGCCTCCACCGACTACCCCCTTACGCTAACCAATTGCGGCGTTGACTTCAGTGTGACGTCCCCCCCGGAGCGAACAGTGACGGTTGGCCAGTCAGCTACGGAGATTCTCTATTCGCTGGGGCTCGCTGATCGAGTGAATGGCACTTCGGTTTGGTTTAATCCGGTTCTTCCCCAGTTTGCTGATGCCAATGAAGCGATCGAGCGGATCGCCAACGACGACCCGAGCTTCGAGGCCGTGGTCAATAAACGGCCTGATCTGGTGGCGGTGCAGTATGAGTGGCACGTGGGCCCCACCGGCAGTGTCGCCACCCGTGAGCAGTTTCATGAGCTGGGTATTAATACCTATATTATGCCCGCCGATTGCGACACCAAGGATAACTCTACCGGCGGCGATGGCACCCGCACCGCCGCCTTCTCGACCGATTCCATCTATAAAGGGATCACCGAGTTAGCCGAGATCTACGATGTTCAAGACGCTGGCGAGGCGCTGATAGCCGACCTTACCGCCCGCGAACAGCGCGCTATCGACTTGGCGAGCAGCCTTGATTTACCGGAAGACTTGTCGGCGGCATTCTGGTTTTCATCGACAGATCTGGGGGTTAGCCCTTTCGTGGCGGGGCAGCTGGGGGCACCAGGGTATATGATGGAAAAACTCGGCATTCGTAATGTCATCGAGTCTGACGAAGAGTGGCCCACGGTGGGCTGGGAGAGCATCGCCAGGGCTGATCCCGATGTGCTTGTTATCGCCAACATGGATCGTCGTCGCTTTCCTGCCGACGACATTGAAGCCAAGCGTGAGTTTCTGCGCAGTGATCCGGTCACCCGTGAAATGACGGCGGTTAAAAACAACCGCATCGTAGAGATGGACGCCCACGCCATGAGCGCCACTATGCGCACTATTTACGGCCTTGAATCACTTGCCGAGGCACTATCCAATATGTCGTTTAACGAATGAGCATAGCGCTAACGAGGGCTTCCTCCGCACACTTCGGGTTGCGCTGGCTATGGATAACGCCGCTCGTGCTTGTGACGGCACTGATCGCGGGCACCGCCATCGGCGAGACGCCGATTCCCGTGGATACCATTGTCAAAGTGCTCGCCAACCAGCTGATAGGAACGGATTACCCGGTTGACCGAATCGACGCGGGCATTATTTGGAACTATCGTCTCAGCCGCGCCGTGGTTGCCGCCTGTTGCGGCACCAGCTTGGCCCTGGCCGGGGTCGTGCTACAGGCGCTGCTGCGTAACCCCTTGGCTGACCCCTACTTGATGGGTATTTCCGCTGGGGCTTCTACCGGGGCGGTGGCGGTGGCCGTCGCCGGGCTGGGCGCAGGAGCACTTTCGCTCTCCCTCGGCGCCTTTATCGGCGCCCTACTCTCCTTTGGTATCGTGGTGATGCTCGCCCATGCAGCCAACAGCGGTGTGGGTGGCGGGCGCGGCGTTCAGGCCGCCGGGGCAATTATTTTGGCGGGTATTGCAGGCTCGCAGCTGTTCAATGCGCTGACCGCTTTTATCATTACCAAGTCAGCGAGCGCCGAGCAGGCCCGGGGCATCATGTTTTGGCTGATGGGCAATCTATCCGGGGTACGCTGGGCCGATGTATCCTTGGCGGTGCCTGCTGCGCTATTCGGGCTGCTGGTTTGCCTGTGGCACCGGCGTTCCCTGGATGCATTTACCTTCGGCGCAGACAGCGCCGCCTCCATGGGCATCGCGGTGCGCCCGGTGCGTGGCATGCTGATTATCGCCATGGCGCTGGTCACGGCGGTGATGGTGTCTATCGTAGGGGCGATTGGGTTTGTGGGTCTGGTGATCCCTCACGCGATGCGTTTTATCGTGGGGAGCCGCCATACCCGACTGGTGCCAGCAACCGCTCTGGCAGGCGCCGTGTTCTTGATCGGTTCGGATATTCTTTCCCGGGTGCTGATCTCCGGCCAAGTACTTCCCATCGGGGTGATTACCTCACTGATCGGCGCGCCCGCGTTTGCGCTGATCCTGGTTCGCGGCAAGAGGTCCTGATGCGCTTATCGGCTGAACAGCTTGCGTGGTCAGTGCACGGCACGCCATTGCTTGCTGACGTCAATCTTACCGTCGAGCCCGGCCAGACCTTTGGGCTGGTGGGGCCGAACGGCTCGGGGAAAACCTCCCTGTTGCGTCTGTTGGCGGGATTGAACAAACCCAAGGCAGGACGGGTGTTGATGGATAGCCAGCCCCTGCACACGCTCAAGCAACGGGCGATCGCACAATCCGTTGCCTTGGTGGAACAGCAGGCGGACACTACCGACCGCATTACCGTGCACCAAGTGGTATCACTGGGTCGTACACCTTTCCTTTCCGCGTTGCGTCCCTGGTCAACGGAAGATGATGCCATCGTGGCGCAGGCGCTGGCAGATGTGGATATGGCGCACATGGCCGATCGCCTTTGGCATACCCTCTCTGGCGGTGAGCGCCAGCGAGTTCATATTGCCCGAGCGCTGGCACAACAGCCTAAAATTCTGCTATTGGATGAACCCACCAATCATCTGGATATTCGCCACCAGCTTTCGATTCTTGAATTGGTCAGGCAACTACCGATCACGGTGGTTATCTCACTGCATGATCTTAATCAAGCCATGGAATGTGACCGCATCGGCGTCATGGATGGCGGCCGCCTGATCGATAGCGGCCTCCCCCAAGACATACTCACGCCTAACAGGCTACAACAGACCTTTGGGGTCTATGCCCATGTGATCGATGATCCTGTCGATGGCAAGCAAGTCATGCGTTTTCACAGTGCGATTTAGCTAGATCCTAGTCTGCTAGGAAAAATGCTCAGTTACCGACAGCGCAAACTTTCGTGCCCCCCGGCGCTACAGTCCTCATTCACCGAAAAAAATGCCAAACCACACTGTGATCCGTGCCCATACTCCACAGAAGTACAACGACGACAAGCAGCGCCTCCAGCACCAAAACACCGATACCCAGCGTCGTGGTCGACAGAATAAACCCCTGCTTATGACTGATTCCCAGAAAGCTGGGCGTTCCCTTGTAGAGCAGATAGGTGCTATAGAGCAGGCCGATCACCATCCCTAGCACACACAACCAGAAAACCGGATAGAGCGCAAAAACGCCGCTGAGGAACATCGGGGTCGCAATATAACCTGCGAAGATAATACAGTCGCGGCGGCTAGGTCGATTCTCAATACGGCGGGCCATCCAATGGATCACACTCCCCACCACCCCCACAGCCATTAGCATCAGCGCATAAAAAGCCACGCCTAAGGCAATACCGTTGGCAAGGGAGACTTTATAGGTTGCCGAACCACCATAAGTCCAGCCTACCTGGGTGGTGCCTATCAGGGCACAGACAACAGGAACGGCAGCGAGTAACAGGACATGGTGAGCATAGAGATGACTGACAGACTCATGCTCCTCACTGATCTTATACCACTCCCGTTCAGGATGATGGAGAAGCCCCCAAACATGATTGACCATAACGACCTCCCGTTTTTGTGGACACGCTTTTGTTAGGATCAGGCGATGATCGATCGGATCAACAAGGTTCCGAATCATTTTTAGTGTAGAACACAAAATCATTTTCGGAGGTGAGGATTTTTCTTTGCTAAGGTGGAGGAGTTCATTCTATTCATTGGTGGAGTTCATATGCGTCTTCTGTTCACCGGCGGCAGTGGCAAGGCTGGCCGTCATGCGACCGCTTATCTTCGCGATCAAGGCCATCGAGTCACTAATCTGGACTGGGTGGCGTCTGATGTGCCCGGTATTACTACCCTGAAAACCGATCTGACCGATGCTGGGCAAGTGTTTAATGCTTGCCAAGCCTACGCTGGGTTCGATGAGCTGGAACCCGGCACCGGCGTGCCGCGTTACGATGCGATAGTCCACTTCGCGGCCATACCAGCCATTCTGCATAGGCCGGACAACGAGACCTACCGCATCAATACGCTAAGTACCTACAACATTCTTGATGCTGCCACCAAGTTAGGTATTCCCAAGGTCATCTTCGCCTCTAGCGAGACCACCTACGGTGTCTGCTTCGCTGATGGCGAGCAAAAACCCGACTACTTGCCCGTCGATGAAGAGCACCTCACCGTGCCTCAAGATAGCTACGCCATGAGCAAGGTAGTTAACGAAGTAACGGCACGCTCCTTCCAGGCGCGCTCAGGGATCGACATCTACGGCCTGCGCATCAACAACGTTATTGAGCCCCACGAATACCGCCAAAATTTCCCAGCCTACATGGACGACCCCGCCCTGCGCCGCCGCAATATCTTCGCCTATATCGACGCCCGCGACCTGGGCCAGATGGTCGATTGCTGCCTGAAAACGGATGGCCTCGGCTACCAGGTATTTAACGTCGCCAATGACGATCTATCGGTTAGCCTGACCAACGCCCAGGTGATAGAGCGCTTCTACTCCGGCGTACCTATCAAGCGCGAAATGGATGAATTCGAAACCTTCTACTGCATCGAAAAGGCCCGTCGTCTGGTCGGCTTTGAACCACGCCACTCCTGGCGGGAAGAGCTGGAGCAGTAAGTATCACCCCTTTATCGGCACAAACACCGGTGCACCATCCACCTCTACTACTGCTAGCTTTTGGCGGTAGAGATCTTCCAGCGCGCTGGGCACCAGCATGTTATCCCGCGAGCCCCAGCACGCCTCGCCATTGGGATAAAGCAACAGCACATGGTCGCACCAGCGGGCAGCAAGGTTTAGGTCGTGTAAACACATGATGACCGCCTGCCCCTGAATGGCCTGTTCTGCCATTAGCGCCATCACGGCACTCTGGTGATGAAGATCCAGATGGTTGGTGGGTTCATCCGCTAGCCACACATTGGGCGCTTGCGTCAGCACCGTGGCAATCGCCACCCGCTGGCGCTCGCCACCGGAAAGAGTGCTTACCAGACGATCACGCAGGTGCGCAACATCCAGGCGCTCAAGGGCGGCTTCCGCGCGGGCGTAGTCTTCAGCCCCCTCCATCTGCCAAGGCGATAGATAAGGGTGACGGCCAATCAGCGCGGTTTCCAACACGGTTGCTGGAAACCCATCCTGGCGATCTTGAAACACTAACCCCAAGCACTGAGCAACATGGCGGCGGCGCAGTTGGCCAAGCGCTGAATCGTTGAGCTGAACACTGCCTGAACGTGGCGCTTGCAGGCCAGCTAAGGTGTGTAATAGCGTCGTTTTTCCCGCACCGTTAGGCCCTAACACACCCCACACCTGCCCTGGTTCGATGGTTATATTAAGCTGCGTACCGCCTTCGCGGCCAGGCACATCGATGATGAGATTACGGGTAGCCAGTACGCTCATCAGCGGCTCCGGTAGAGCAGAAACAGGAAGGTAGGCACACCTAATAGCGCGGTGATTACTCCTACGGGCAACTGTTCCGGGGCGATCATGGTGCGCGCCAGGGTATCGGCCAGCACCAACAGCGTGCCACCCGCCAGTGCGCAGGCGGGCAGTATCAGCCGTTGATCATTGCCTAGCAGTAAACGCAGCATATGAGGTACCACTAGACCGACAAAACCAATGCTGCCTGCGGTAGTAACGGCAGCAGCAGTCAGCAGACTGGCGGCAATATAGATACACCACTCAAGCGGTCTGACCGCAACGCCCAGCGCGGCGGCTTGCTGCGGGCCACGGGCCAGCACATTCAGGCTCCGCCCGAGCGGAATCAGCACCACGCAGGTAGCCAGTAACAGCAGTAGCGGCGGCCAAGGCGTACGCGCATAGGAGAGATCACCCATGAGCCAGTAAAGCATACCCGGCAGACGTTCGGCGGGGCTCAACGCCAGCATTAGTGTAATTACTGCCCCCCACCCCGCCGCGACCACCACACCGGTGAGCAGCAACCGCGAAGGCGTCCAGCCGCCGCTGCCGTGGGCCAAACCAAAGACTAAAAACGTTGAGAGCAGTGCGCCGCCAAATGCCGAGCCTGAAATCGCCAGCCCGCCTAGTCCACCCAGCATGGCTGCTAGTGCGCCAATCGAGGCGCCACCGGAAAGACCAAGCACGTAAGGGTCTGCCAGGGGGTTACGCAGCAACACCTGCATCAACGCACCGGCTACCGCCAGTAAACCGCCTACGGCAAAAGCCGAGAGCGCCCTGGGCAAGCGCAGCTCGATCACCATGGTGCGCGCTAGTGCATCGCCTTCGCCCTGGATACTGTTACCCACCACCGCCTGCCAGATTTGAGCCGGTGAAATCTGCGCGCTACCGACACCAATGGCGATGACCAGCGAAGCCAAGGCCGCTAGTAATAGCAGGCTAAGCGGCAGTCCCAGGCGTGCGAGCATTAACTGCGCTCACGTTTTTGGCGGGCGATGTCGAGCTTCTCACAGAGGATCTGGGTGCCCTCCATCAGTCGCGGCGTGGGCCGCTGAATCAGTGAGGGCGGCACAAAAAAGAGGTTATCTTCCGCAACCGCCGTCAAGTTGGGATACTGTTCCCAGTGCGTCAGCCAGTGGCGATTCTCTTCCCCCATGCCACCGGCAACAATCGCTTCAGGATTCGCTGCCAACACGGCTTCATCATCGATACGCGGCACAAGGCGTGCCTGATCGCCAAACACATTCTCACCGCCACAAATCTCAACCACTTGGCCGATCAGGTGCTGGTCGTTAACGCTCATTAGCGGCTCATCCCACACTTGGTAAAACGTGGGTACCGGCTCCCGGTCTCGATAGCGCTCTTCAAGGGCGTTCATGGTATTGCGGAAATTGTCGGCCACTGCTTGCCCCACTGTTTCTGTGCCTGCCAACCTTGCCAAGCGCTCAATGGCGCTGGCCACACCTTCTACATCGCGGGGCTCGATATAGAACACTGGCATGCCCAGGGCTTCAAGGGTTTCAAGCTGTTCGGCGGGGTTACCCGTCACCCAACCAATCACTATATCGGGTGCAAGTCCCACCAGTTTTTCTAAATCAATTCGGGTATGGCTGCCCACCGACGCCACTTGTTTGGCTTCCGGGGGATAGTCACTATACGAGACGACAGCGACCACTTGATCCCCTGCGCCAGCCGCGTAGGTCAGCTCGGTTGCGCCAGGGGAGAGCGTGGCAATGCGCTGAGCAGCATTATACAGACAGACCTCACGGTCACGATCATCCACTGCGCAGCGCGAGTGCTCGTGTGCCGGGGCAGCGGACGCCATCAGCAGTAGTGCGAGGCCCAGGGCCCCGCGCGCAAAACCACTTTTTCTATTGGCCAAAGTGAACACTCAAGAACCCTGCTCGGCCAGCGTTGATGTAATCACGGGTGGTTGAATACTCTTTATCAAAGGCATTTTCTAGCGTAACACGAGCGCTCCAGAGTGGCGCAAACTGCCAGCCAGCGCGCAGGTTAACCAGCCCATAGCCTCCTAAACGCTGGGTATTGGTGGTGTTATCGTAACGGTAACTCTGCGCTACAAGTGAGCCGCCCAACGACCAATCGCCAAGCTCCCGATCTGCATCCAAACGCACACTTTGAGTGGCCCGGCGGGCTAATCGATTGCCGGTTGCCCGGTCTTCCGGATCCAGGTAGGTGAAGGCAGCTTGGAGTGTCCAGTCATTGACCTCTACGCCGCTTGACAGCTCAGCCCCGCGTATACGCGCGCTGTTAACGTTTTGCGGCGCCCATAAGCCACTCGACGTTGGCGCCCAGGCAATCATGTCGTCGTAGTCGTTTTGAAAGGCGGCCAAGTCCCAGAACCACTGGCTGTATTGGCCGCGAACGCCCACCTCGACGGTTTCAGAGGTTTCCGGATTGAGATCAGGGTTACCCGAATCCGGCCAATAAAGGTCATTGAAGCTCGGTGCTTTAAACGCAGTACCTACACTGGCACGCAGCGTGTGGTAGTTATCCAGATCGTAGCCCAGCGCCAAGCTGCCGGTGACTTCATCACCATAGGCTTCGTTATCGTCATAACGCAGGCTTGCTTGAATGGCGAACGGCGAAAAGTCGAGTAACCCTTGGGTAAACACTGCTTTGTTATCACGGCTGGTAACGTCAAAATCGTTGGTGCTTGAAACGCGGTCTTCGCTGATTTCAGCGCCAGCGATCAACTCATGGGCACCAAACTGAATGTTGTTCTGCCAACGGGCGGTTTGCGTGCGGGTATCAATGACTGAGTCGCCGAAATTATCCAACGTGTCCAGCTCATCGCGGGCTTCGCTAAGGGTCAGTCGGCTCTGCCACGTATCAGTTACCGGCAACTCAGCGTAGACGCCTGCTACCTGCTGGACGAAGTCATTCTCCCCACCGTCATACTCGTTGTTACCACGAGCGCGCAGTGCCAACACGCCGACTTCAGCGCCACTCTCAAAGGTATGCGCAGCACGGGCTAGCGCTGAGGTATTGTCGTAGCCTTTGTCCTCACCACCCCGACGAATGGGCTGGCCATCGGTATTGAAATGGCTAGCGGCAAAGCTGTAACGCGTGCCCCCCTCGCGCCCTGAAACGCCTGCGCTTAACCGCTGGGTATTGAATGAACCACCGCCGACTGAAATTCTCGGTTGCGGCCCCTCTTCGTCACCATCAAGGGTAAAAAGCTGTATCACGCCGCCGACGGCATCCGCTCCGTAAAGACTACCGCGGGGGCCGCGCACGATTTCCGCACGATCAAACATACGCGGATCCAAGTACTGAAATGCAGCACCGCCCGCCGTGGCGGATCGTAGCCGGATACCGTCAATCATGAGCACGGAGGCATCGCTGGGCGCACCGCGTAGATAAACGCTGCTACTTTTGCCAAAGCTGCCGTTACTCGTGACATCAACGCCCGGCTGGCCGCGCAGAAGATCCGTCAGGCTGGTGGGGTCTTGGCGGCGGAAAGTGGCTTCATCCAGCACGCTAACGGAAGAGAGGCTTTCATTAGCAGTGCGGGGCGCTAACGCAGCGGTAACGACGACAGGATCAAGCGTGGCCAAATCGGTCGTTGTTTCGGCGTATTGGGCTTCGGCTTGGATGTGAAAGGCTAGCGGTAAAGCAGCCATACTAAACGCCGCCCGTTTGGCGGTGGTGTGGAAACGGTGGTTCATGTGAGACCCCTTGCTCGTGTGCTCACCCGCACAGCGCATTTTTTTGACCGAACGGAGGATCAAACAAGGGAGTCTCGGTCGCGCGGCATGATCGCATCGCACCACCGTTAATCGCCCTGAGAGCGCCCACCGCACCTCGGCATATATCGGTTCAGGTTGAACCATTACTCTCGGGCCGGTCTCCGGGCTGACGAGCGAAAGACGTCTTCATTCTTTCCGAACGACCACCTTCCCGTGCGTTAGCACAGTGGCGTCTTAGCCGTTCTTATCTCGATCACCGTTGCGGGGGCAGCGTTGGAATCACGCAAGGCGTTCACCAACTTCCCGTTTCACTAGCGGCTTTAATCCACCGCCAGCACCTGAGAGTGGGCGTAAGCTAGCAACTTGCCCAAGAGAGGTCAATTCATGATGAGCTGCTAGAGTAAAGGCAGTGCACAGAACAGGAGACGGCCATGATCGATTTCTCGGCAGCCGGTGTGCCACGCTGGTTAAAGCTGGCTTTTACACTGTGGGTCCTGGTCTGGGCACCAAGCTACGTAGTGCTGCTGGGAGCGCAGAACTTCTTTTGGCTGTGCAACGTGGCGAGTTTTCTGCTGCTGGTGGCGCTGTGGAGTGAACACCGCACCCTGATGTCGATGCAATGGCTAGCGGTGGCACTGGTCGGCAGTTTATGGAGCCTGGACGTCGCCACGGCTGCGCTCACTGGCGTGCATCCTATCGGCGGCACCGAGTATATGTTTGACCCGGAGCATCCCCCCATGGCGCGAGCCATGTCGCTCTACCACGTGGTACTGCCGCTGGTGGCTGGCATTGGCGTCGCCAAGCTGGGCTATGCGCGCCGCGCCCTACTGTGGCAGACCCTGCTGACCTGGATAGTGGTGCCGTTGAGCTACCTGCTCACCGAGGCCGAGCGCAATATCAATTGGGTGCATGGGCCCTTCGGCCAACCCCAGGACAGCCTCAACCCGTTGCTCTATCTGTTTCTACTCTCGCTACTCTGGCCCGTAATAGTCTACCTGCCAGTGCATTTGCTGATGATTGGCTGGCAGCGCTGGCGGAGCCAAGCTTAGCTAAGGAACCTCTGATTAACGTGATGAGCGCAGGCCAGACAAGGCAAAAATCAACGAAAAAGCGGAGTTTACAGGTTGTAAATGAGCATTTTGAGGCGATTTTTAACGCTGTATGGTCAAGCGCAGTAGTTAATCAGAGGTTTCTAACTACTTAACCGCCATCACCAACCCATGCCGGACATACCACACCTGTTCAGCCTGGGCAGTGGAATCCTGAATAAACCAGCCATTAAGATCGCGCAGGCGGCGCTGTTCGGGCTGCATGGGCACAATCCCACGGCCAACTTCGTTGGCAATGATGATTAACGGTGCGTTTAGCTCTTCGGCGCGCTGGCAGAGTGCTGCCATATCGCTCTGCCACTGCTGTCGCAGGGCATCGTTATCGTCACGCTCAAGCGCAGCGCCAAGCCATTCAAGCACACCTGTGAGAACAAGCGGCGTATCGGCTACGAGCGCTTGCTGGCTATCGCTGAAGGGCTTAGCAGCATCAAGCCGCCATCCGTTTGCAGTGGGAAAGCGTGCGGCTACGGCGTCACGTTTACCAGCGCAGGCACCGCCGATGAAGAGCTGCATTGCCATTCCCCTTTTCCATGGTCGTCTTGCTGATAAATAAGCTGCCAGCGCCTGCCTTGGGCTTGGAGCACGGTACCGTCCCAGAAATGAATCGTTTCAAAGCGGCGGCGCAGCTCACGAATCACGCCACCATGGGTGACGGCCAGAATCTTTTTATGGCCGTCGACGCGGCCATTCGTAGCCAGATCATGCAACCAAGCGTCTAAACGTTCACGCAGTTGGGCCGCCGATTCTCCGCCGGGAATTTGCAGCTCGCCCACGCTATCAATCCAGGCACGGTAATGGGGCAAGTCTTTCAGCTCATCGTAAACTTTGCCTTCGTACTCGCCAAAATCGAGTTCACGCAGGCGTTGCTCAAGTACAAGCGGCACGCCATCCTTGGTGACGTCAGCCCACTCCAGGGTTTGCTGGCAGCGGCTAAGATCGCTTGAATAGATAGCATCGAACCGCTCATTCGCCAGTACGTCGCGCAGTTCCAGCAACCCTGCTTCAGCATCAGGAAACAGCAGCGGAATATCCTGCTGGCCTTGATAACGGCGCTCTAAATTCCAAGCGGTGATACCGTGGCGAACTGCCACCAGCTCCACAGTAAGATCAGTAGCCAAAGCTCTCCTCCTTCGATGGTGGCGCCTACCATATCGCCGTTAATGCCGTTAAACAGTCGCAACATTAGCCAGCGGATTAGTAACACGAAAACAGTAACCGTAAGCATCATCAACACTATCGCGGGCGCTAACAGGGCTATCAGCACAATCGGCACCAGCGCTAGTGCCACATCCTGGCCGCTAAGCGACTGCTGCCAGCTCCACGCCAAGCCCTTCTGCTGGGCGCATGGCGTTAGCACCAGTAATGCAACGCCAGCCCAGCGCCCTAGCGCAGGCAGCATCAACAGCCACCACAAGGGAGCCTGATAGGCCAGCAATGCCCATAGCAGAATGCCCTTCCAGGCGAGCAAAAACACTAGCGCTAGCATTCCAAAGCTGCCAATTTGCGGGTCTTTGATGATCTCCCAGCGGCGCGCCAGGGGCTGATTGCTGCCCAGGGCATCGGCGATGTCCATCACGCCGTCCAAATGCAGCCCACCCGAGAGCGTCACCCAGAGGCTTAGCACCGTCAACGCGGTGACCGGCGCAGGAACGTTCTGCATCCCCAGCGCTACTAGCGCCAGCAAGCCCCCTATCATCAACCCCACTAATGGATAGGCGCGCACTGCCCAGCGCCGGGTATCGGGCGTCCAGGGAACGGCTATAGGAATCGGGATTCGGGTCAGAAACTGCAGCGCCAGCAACACACCGAACAAGGCATTTTTCAAACGTTTACCTCCTTCTCATGCTTACACTCCTGATGCTTCCACTTAATGGCGCAGCCTGCGACTACTTCGAGCACGGAATCGGCCTCTTGCGCTACCCAGCAGTGAGCCCGCTGTAGAAACGCCAGATAGCGCCAGGTTTCAGCATCCGTAGGCGGCAGAGCTTCGTTGATATCATTGGAGACAATCACTAGATAAAGGCTGCGCGCTCGGGCATCAGCCAGTGCGTTTACTAGCAACGCGAAGCCTTCTTCTTCGCTTAGTTTACTGGCGTACAGGACTTGGCTTGCCCATAGCGTTAAGCAATCCAGCAGCACGGCGCCACCATCAGGCACCTTGGCAATCGCTCGATCAATACGCAGCGGTGCCTCTAGCGTTTTCCATTGAACGGTGCGCCACTGCCCTTGCCTGGATTGACGATGACGCGCTACCCGCTCGACCATCTCGTCGTCATATACGTCTGCGGTGGCTAAGTAGTAACAGGGCGAACTGCCTGCTGCACTCACTGCTCGCTGCTCGGCGATATCACTTTTGCCGGAACGCGCCCCGCCGCTAACAAAGACAATCATGCAGTTCCTTTTTCCAAAACATTTTCTAAAACATGTTTCAACACGCTTATCAGCCGTCGATTAGCAGGGGCATCGCGCAGCGCTACCCGCAGCCAATCACCATTGAGCCCGGCAAAATTATGGGTATGACGCACTAAAATACCCCGGCGTAGGAGCTGCTCAAACAACGCATCACTGGTGATTGCCTGCGCGGCACAGGGCCGGATAAGAAAAAAACACGCCTGGCTGGGCACGACTTCCAGCCCTAGTTGAGCAAGCGCCTCAGCCATGCGCGAGCGCTCGCTGGCCAACCACCGCTGGGTGCGCCGGGCAAAGGCATCATCTGCCAGCAATGGTGCCACCAGTTCAGCCGCGAGGTGATTGACACTCCAAGGTGGCTGGTGAGCCTGTGCCGCTTGAACCGTGGCCGCATCCGCCAGCAGGTAGCCCAGCCGGAGCCCCGGCAGGGTATAAAATTTGGTCATTGAGTGGAGCAGCAGCAGATGCGGGTAGCGCGCCAGTAGCGGCACCAACGACGACGCTTGTGACGTCTCACCCACCATGTCGATAAAGGCTTCGTCGACCACAACGCGGCAACCCATCGCAGCGGTGTAATTCAACAGGTCTTCCATTGCTGAAATATCGATAAGCGTAGCGGTCGGATTATTGGGGCGGCATAGAAACAGCACATCAATGTCGTTAAGCCCAGCCGTTAGCGCGTCTATATCCACCGTGAAGTGCGGCGCGGGCAGCGCGATCTCACTGATTGAAAGCCGATGGGCACGGCAAGCGCGGGCATACTCGCCAAAGCTCGGGGTAATAATCGCCGCTCGCTTACCTGCATGCAGCGCGGCGGCGAGGAAAATTGCCTCAGCGCCACCGTTGGTGAGCAGTACCTGTTCGGGCTGAAGCTGGTGATGGGTGGCGATGGCCTGACGTGCAGCGGCGTAATCCGGCGCGGGGTAGCGTTCAAGACCTGCCAGTTGCTTAGCCAGCCAATCGCTAACCCACGCCGGAGGCCCCAAGGGGTTAAGGTTGGCACTAAAGTCGTCCAGGCGGTGATCGGCGGGCAAGCCGAAATGGGCCAGCAGTGTCTCGGCCTGGCCGCCATGGCTGGGCCATGGAGAGCTTGGCCATGGAGCGTTGGGCAATAGAGGAGTACTCATAGCGATCCTCGCAGCATAAACATCAATCCAACTATTACCCCAGCAAGCAGCAACATAAACAGTATCCAGGCGCCGTGCATTAAACGAAGTGTGGTGCTGATATGGGCAACACGCAGTTGCTCAAGCGGCTCGCCCAAGGTCGCACGGTGTGAGACCTCGCCTGCATAGAAATTGGTGCCGCCCAGCTGCACGCCGAGCAAACGGGCCACCATGGCTTCTGGCCAACCGGCGTTGGGACTGGGGTGGCGCGGAGCATCGCGGAAGGTGCCCCACAGTGCGCCTTGCCAACGCAATCGTACAACACCTGAAAGACTTAATAGCAAGCCTGCAAGCCATAGACACAGCGCGGTTAAGCGTGCGGGTACCCAGTTAGCTAGATCGTCTAGCTTGGCAGAGGCAAAGCCAAAATCGGCATAGCGCTGGTTTTTGTAGCCTACCATCGAATCAAGAGTATTGACTGCCTTGTAGGCCAGCGCTAGCGGCGCCCCGCCGATAAGCGCGAAAAATAGCGGCGCGGTGATGCCGTCAACGGTATTTTCCGCCACGGTTTCCACCGTGCCCCGAGTAATCTCCGCTTCGTCTAGATTTTGCGTATCGCGGCCGACAATCATCCCCAGCGCCTTGCGGGCAGCAGGCAAATCGCCTTGAGTAAGCGGTTGGATCACGGCGCGGGCCGCATCGCCCAGACCTTTGATCGCCAGCGTAGTAGAGAGCAGCCAAAGCTCGGCGATCAGCGCTAGCCCTGGGTGCAAGCGTTCCAGCAGCGCCAGCGTTAGCCCGCTAATACCCCATACACCACCGACGACAATAATGGTTAGCAGGAAGCCACTAACTTTGCGCTGCTGTGCAGTTCCACGATTCCACAGCCGCTCAAAAGCACTGATAAAGCGCCCCATCAGCACCACCGGATGTGGCAGCGAGCGCGGATCGCCAACCACTAAATCAATGGCGGTCGCGAAGATGATCAGAACAATACCGCCAAAAGTGGCGCCTGGGATCATGGTGATGCCTTATCGCTAACACCGGCATCGGTAAAGGTAGCCATTTCCGCCACCATCGCTGTCGCCGCTTGCAGCAATGGATACGCCAGCGCAGCACCACTGCCTTCACCTAGCCGCATGCCCATATCGAGCAGCGGCTTGGCCTCCAACGCTTTTAATGCCACATCATGGCCTGGCTCCTGGGAGCGATGACCAAAAATCAGATAGCCACGAACGGCGGGGCATAGACGGCAAGCGGTTAGCGCTGCGACGGTGGCAATAAAGCCATCCACAATGGCCGGTAAACGCTGGGCTGCTGCTGCCAGATAAGCACCGGTCATAGCGGCTATTTCCAGACCACCCAACTTGGCCAGCACCTCTAAAGGCACCTGAGGGTCAGCGCTGCGCGCAGCAATAGCGCGTTCAATCACCGCCACTTTGTACGCCTGCTGCTGAGGGTTAATCCCGGTTCCGGCGCCCACCACGTTTGCCACTGACTCACCCGTCAGCACCGCCAGCATTGCGCTGCTGGCAGTGGTATTGGCGATGCCCATTTCACCCACCATAATGCACTTTGCACCTGCCCTTTTTGCTCGCTTAACGGCCGCAATACCCACATCAATCGCGGCTATGGCTTGATCACATTGCATCGCGTCTTCTAACACCATATTGGCGGTGCCATGGCGCACCTTGGCGGAGGTCACCCCAAGTATTGTTAAAGGCGAAGCGACACCCACATCCACAATCTCGACCAGCGCGCTTATCTGACGGGCGAAGACATTAATCGCCGCCCCACCGTTGGCAAAATTGGCCACCATCTGGGCGGTCACTGCTTGGGGAAAGGCTGACACCCCCTCAACAGCGACCCCGTGATCGGCGGCAAACACAACCACCGCAGGCGGCATCACGCTGGGCTTGAGCTCACCGGTGATGGCGCTCAGTTGAATAGCCAGCTCTTCCAAGGCACCCAAACTACCTGGCGGCTTGGTCAACGTATCCAAGTAACGATGCGTTTCTTCACCGGCATTGAGATCAACTGACTGAATGTGGTCAACAATGGCGTGCATGCAGGCTCCAGCCCACTAGGGGTCATCAAACATTCAAAGGCAAAGCACAAAATGGTAGCAAAAGCCTGAGTGCTATACTTGCTATTTCATCAGAGGGTCTTCCACCCTGTCAGGATGTTAAGGCTTTATTTAGATATTTCGCGTGGTGTATTTGCCACCTCACATTCGAGTAATAAAACTACAAATGTGGTTTTTATTGCCGTAAAGTCTCTTATTTCGACGTCAAAAAATGTAAAATAACTACAAGCTTCACTCACCGTCTCTATCATGCAGAGGTCCCTATGCCGAGCTCAACACCTGCTACGTTAAACCCCACCGTTGCTGAGGTTACCCAGCGCATTCGTGAGCGTTCTGCTGAGCGTCGCGCCCTCTACGAGCGGCGCATGGCTGACCAGCACAAACGTGGCGTGCACCGTGCTGAGCTAAGCTGCGGTAATCTGGCCCACGGTTTCGCCGCTTGCAACCCGCGTGACAAGGGCGAACTGAAACTGATGAACAGCGCCAACCTGGGCATTATCTCGTCCTACAACGATATGCTCTCGGCGCACCAGCCGCTGGAAACCTTCCCTGAGACGATTAAAGCAGCCGCTCGGGATATGGGCTCCACCGCCCAGTTTGCCGGTGGCGTTCCGGCCATGTGTGACGGTGTCACCCAGGGCCAGCCGGGCATGGAGCTATCGCTGTTTTCCCGGGATGTGATTGCCATGGCCACCGCTGTAGGCCTCTCGCACAATATGTTTGATGCCGCGCTTTATCTGGGCGTGTGCGACAAGATCGTGCCGGGTCTGTTTATTGGCGCGGCGCGTTTTGGCCATCTGCCCGCCATGTTTGTACCCGCGGGCCCCATGCCCAGCGGCTTACCCAATAAAGAGAAGGCGCGCATTCGCCAGCTCTATGCCGAGGGCAAGGTTGGCCGTGCTGAGCTGCTCGAAGCCGAGTCTGACTCTTACCACAGCCCCGGCACCTGTACGTTCTACGGCACCGCCAACTCCAACCAGCTAATGATGGAGATGATGGGCCTACACCTGCCCGGCACTTCTTTTGTAAACCCTGGCACCGAAATGCGCGAAGCGTTGACACGCTATGCCACCGAGCAGGCGATCCGCAACACCGAACCCGGTGGCGACTACCGCCCGTTCTATAAGCAGATTGATGAGCGCGCGATTGTTAACGCCGTGGTGGGCTTGCTGGCTTCCGGTGGTTCAACCAACCACACGATGCACCTGATCGCCATGGCCGCCGCTGCGGGCATTACCCTCAACTGGGACGACTTCACCGACCTTTCGGCGGTCACCCCCAGTCTGATGCGGGTTTACCCCAACGGCCAGGCAGATATCAACCACTTCCAAGCAGCGGGCGGCATGAGTTACCTGTTCCGCGAACTGCTGGGCGCGGGCTTGATTCACGGCGATATTCCCACCGTATTCGGCACCGACCTAACCGCCTACACCCAAGAGCCGTTCCTTGAAGATGGCAAAATCGTTTGGCACGAAGGCCCCGAAAAAAGCCTTGATGAAGACGTGCTCAGCCCGGTAGCGACACCGTTCGCGCCGACGGGTGGCTTGACGGTCATGAAAGGCAATCTGGGTCGCGGTGTGATCAAAGTCTCCGCAGTGACGGAAGAGCATCGCGTGGTAGAAGCGCCGGTGAAGATCTTCGAAGATCAAAACGAAATGAAAGCCTCCTTCGAATCCGGCGACTTGGATCGCGACGTGATTGTGGTGGTTCGCTTCCAGGGACCCAAAGCCAACGGCATGCCCGAGCTGCATAAGCTAACCCCCTTCCTGGGCGTACTGCAGGATCGTGGCTTTAAAGTGGCACTGGTCACCGATGGCCGCATGTCGGGTGCATCAGGCAAAGTACCCGCCTCCATTCACATGAGCCCCGAAGCCCTGGACGGCGGCCCGCTGGCCAAACTGCGTGATGGCGATATTGTACGTCTGGATGCCAACGCCGGTACGCTCGAAGCCAAAGTCGACCCCGCCACCTGGGCTAAACGGGAACTGGCCATTGGCAACCTGGATCACTACCACGTGGGCTTGGGTCGCGAGCTGTTTGGGGGCTTCCGCCACCTGGCCATGCGCGGTGAAGAAGGCGCTGGTGTATTCGGTGGCTTTGAAGCCGATGATCTCGCCCGTCAGCAGGGGCAAATCTCAGAAGAGGATGCCTGATGCGACCGGCACTCATCGGCGATATCGGGGGAACCAACGCACGCTTGGCGCTGGTCTCTCCCGGTGAAATAACCCCGCACGATATATTGAACCTACCCTGCGCCGACTACCCTGGCGTCGTGGAAGCGGTGCAGGATTATCTGGGGCGCGTGGGCGCCACCGGTGACAACGCGCCCCAAGAGGCGTGTTTAGCCTTCGCCTGCCCCGTTCACGCTGAACGGGTCAAAATGACCAATAACCATTGGGATTTTTTGAAAAGTGACGTTCAGCAACAGTTGAATCTAGCGCTATTCAAGGTCATAAACGATTTTACCGCCCAGGCGCTGGGCGTTCCCCATGTGGCATCCAGTGATTTGGTCGAAGTTCAGCCGGGGCAAACCCAGGCACACTCCACACGCTTAATTATCGGCCCAGGCACTGGGCTGGGCGTTGCCGGGGTATTTCCTGGACAACACGCCTGGATTCCGCTGCCCACCGAAGGCGGACACGTCACCTTTGCCCCCACGGACAGTACCGAGCAGGCACTGCTGGATGTATTTCTGCAGCGCCACAAACGGGTGAGCGTAGAACGCATCTTATGCGGTCAGGGTTTATTGGAGCTTTACCAAGCCTACTCCACCCTTGAAGGAATTGAGCCGCACTTAACTAGCCCAGCCGAGGTGACCACAGCGGCCAATGAAGGCGATAGCCTCGCCACTACTGCCCTGCTGCGCTTTCTAAAAATTCTTGGCGATGTGTGCGGCGACGCCACCCTTACCATGGGCGCAAGGGGCGGAGTTTATCTATGCGGTGGTATTCTCCCGCGCTTGCTTGAGTGGCTGCCAAAAAGCGAGCTGCGCGCCGCCTTTGTCAATAAAGGCCGTATGGGCGCCTATAACGCTGACATCCCCGTGTGGGTGGTAACTGCGCCCTGGACAGGGCTGTTAGGTGCCGCCGAAGCACTGCATAACGAAGAGGTTTTCTGATCACAACTTCTAACAACATCAATACGGAACCTGCTATGCCCGCCGCCACCTTTGATGTGCCGTTTTTACTTGGCATGATGCGTCTGCACGAAACACCCGCCATGCACGAGCCCGAGCGATTAGCAGAATGGATCGAAGCGCGCCTGGAGCAGTGCCTTAACTGGTTTGACCATGCGGACATTTACGGCAGCGGCCAAGGGGAGACGCTTTTTGGCGCCGCGCTACGGGCGCGCCCTGCCCTGGCTCAGCGGGTTAATGTCGTCACTAAAGCGAGTATCGCTAACGACAACCCCGCCCCCGGTTCGGGTAAGGTAAAGCACTACAACGCTAGCCCTGCTTATCTTAATAGTGCCATTGATGCCTCACTTGTGCGTTTGAATGTCGAACGCCTCGACCATTTCCTGATTCATCGTCCCGATCTGCTGATGAACGCAGAAGCGACCGGCCGCGCGCTGGACGACGCCATTGAAGCAGGCAAAATTGGCGCTGCAGGGGTTTCCAACCACCTGCCCAGCCAGTGGCGGCGCTTGCAGGGCGCCATGCATCACCGCTTATCAGCCAACCAAATCGAGCTCTCGATTACCCACACAACGCCGCTGTTTGACGGCAGCTTTGATGAACTATGTGCCGATGACCACGCCCCCATGGCGTGGTCGCCTCTGGCAGGCGGGCAACTGATGCAAGGCGCCGTTGGCGAATGTTTGGCTAAGTGGGCGACAAAGCTTGATAGCTCCCCCAGCGCTTTAGCGCTGGCATGGCTGCGTAGTCTTCCTAACTCGCCAGTACCGGTGATTGGCAGCATTAAACCTGACCGAATCAGCGACATGCTAAAGGGCCCTGCCACGCTACCCCGAGAAGTGTGGTATGAATTGCTGGAAGCCGCCCGCGGCCACTGCGTGGCATAAACCCGTCTTTGCAAACAATTACACTAAGGAGCCAATAATGACGCCAGTTATCGCGTTTGGGGAAGCGCTGGTTGATATGCTCTCCAGCCGTTTAGGGGCGGCTACAGATGCCCAGGAAACCTTTACTCCCTACGCCGGTGGCGCTCCCGCGAACGTGGCGGTCGCATGCGCCCGCCTGGGTGTTCCTAGCCAGTTTTTAGGTATGGTAGGCGACGATACCTTTGGGCATTTTTTGGTGCGTGAGCTCAATAGCCACGGTGTAGACACCAGCGGCATTGTGTACACCCAGCAATCCCGTACGGCGCTGGCGTTCGTTTCCCGGGATGACGTGGGCGAACGCACTTTTGATTTCTATCGCCCGCCCGCTGCTGACCTGCTTTATCGCCTTGAGCATTTACCCCATGGCGTATTCGAGAACCCTGCCATTCTGCACTTGTGCAGTAACAGCCTAACCGACCCAGAGATCGCCGACGTTACCCTGGCGATGGCCACCATGGCCAAGCGCGCAGGCTGCCTGGTCAGTGTAGATGCCAACCTACGCCACAACCTGTGGCCCGGCGGCGAAGCCGATGCCAGCTTAGTCACACAGCTGCTAGACGGCGCTGAGCTGCTCAAGCTCTCCCAGGAAGAGCTCGACTACTTGCGCGCCGATCATCCTGCAGAATCGTGGCTTTCAGAGCGGCTTGCCGCAGGTGTAAAAGTTATTTTGATTACCGACGGCCCCAATGATGTCGTAATCAAAGGCGTCGGCATCGACCAGCGCATTGCGCCACCCAAAGTGGAAGCGGTCGACACCACCGCCGGGGGCGACGCCTTTATTGGCGGGCTGTTGGCGGAGCTCTCGGCCCACGGCATCAATGAACACTGGCAGAGCGATACGGATTTTCTACTCAGCGCAGTGAATACCGCCTGCCGCTGTGGCGCCCATGCGGTCACCCGGCCAGGCGCTTACGCAGCGCTGCCAACGCGAGCGGATATTATTGGCTAACTAAGTAGAGCTATAACCCATTAACAAATGGCGCGCCCCACGCAGGCGCGCTTTTTTTATGCTTCTTAGGGGTCGACTCGTCGCCAATCTAATTCGGACTTTTGTCTAAAGCGGCTCGCTTGTGGAAATGTCAGACATTTACTAGACTAGGGTTTATCCAATAAAGAACAAGAGATGACCGATGACGCTGGACGCTCTACCGCCCCACCAGGGTGGCGCTGAACAGTTAGCCCGTTTACTCGCCCAAGCACTGCTGGCAGGCCATTGGCAGCCAGGTGATGTTTTCCCCCGTGAGCTGGATATCGGTAAACACTTTGCCGTTAGCCGTAACCAAGTGCGTAACGCACTCACCAGCCTCACCGCTGCGGGTTTATTAGAGCGCACCGCGGGCCGTGGCACGCTGGTTCGCGAGATGGGCGATTGGCATCTACTCGACCCACTGATGAGCGAATGGATGACCGGGCTGGTCAACCTTGACCCACAGTTGGTAAGGGCTATTTACGCCTTTCGTTTTTCTGCTGAACCGGTGGTCGCAGGACTCGCTGCTCAGGCAGCTCAGGCTGAAGACATAGAACGTCTGGAGAGCGCCTATGCAGGCATGGAGAGCAGCGCAGGCAGTGTTGAAGCGCGTGCTGAGCATGCCGAGTACGATGTCGCCTTTCACGACGCCACCTACCGGGCCAGCCACAATTTAGTCTGGCGGCAAATGGGCCATTTATTGCGCCCTTCGATCATGGCGCTAATACATCGCTCGCAACACCGCACGGACACCCTGGACGACAGTCTCGCGCGCCACCGCCAGGTACTTGACGCTATCCGCAGCCACGATGCCAGCGCCGCAGAAACCGCCGCGAGAGAAGTGCTGCGCCGCACGGCCATCGACCTTGGCATCGTCAGCTAACAATTACTCAATGAATACTATCTATTCAGAAGGATGACTGAACATGAAAATTACCAAACTCAAGACCTGGCAAGTCCCCCCGCGCTGGCTGTTTCTCAAGATCGAGACCGATGAAGGCTGTTACGGCTGGGGTGAACCGGTAATTGAAGGCCGCGCGGCAACCGTTGAAGCCGCCGTACACGAGCTTTCCGACTACTTGATCGGCCAAGACCCGCACCGCATCGAGCATCTTTGGAACATCATGTATCGCGCCGGTTTTTATCGCGGCGGGCCGATTCTGATGAGTGCGATTGCCGGTATTGACCAGGCGCTGTGGGATCTTAAAGGTCGCGACCTGGGTGTGCCCGTTCATCAGTTGTTAGGCGGTGCCGTGCGCGACAAAATGCGCATGTATGCCTGGACGGGTGGCGACCGCCCAAGCGACGTAGGCGCGGGTGCCAAAGCGCTGGTCGACAAAGGCTTCACGGCTTTTAAAATGAACGGCACCCCCGAGCTGCAAATCGTCGACTCACACCGCAAGGTCGATGAAGCCGTTGCCCGAGTGGCAGAAGCCCGCAACGCCGTTGGGCCAGATGTAGGCATCGGCATCGACTTTCATGGCCGCGTGCACCGCCCTATGGCCAAAGCACTGCTGCGCGAGCTAGAACCCTTTCACCCCATGTTTGTGGAAGAGCCGGTCGCCCCTGAACATCTGCCCTGCTTGAAAGATATTGCCGGTGGTTTGGGCTACCCATTGGCAACTGGCGAGCGGCTGCATACCCGCTTCCAGTTCCGGGATTTGCTGGCCGACGGCATGATCGACATTATCCAGCCGGATATTTCCCACTGTGGCGGCATTAGCGAAGGTCTCAAAATCGCCGCCCTGGCCTCCGCTTATGACGTCGCCTTAGCGCCCCACTGCCCGCTCGGCCCGTTAACCCTGGCCGCCTCTTTACAGCTGGATGCGGTCAGCCACAACGCCTTTATCCAAGAGCAGAGCATGGGCATTCACTACAACCAGGGCAACGACGTCCTCGATTACCTGGTCGATAAATCCGCCCTCGCCATTGAAGACGGATTCTGCGCCATTCCCCAAGGCCCAGGCCTGGGTGTCGAGATCAACGAGGAGTTCGTTGAGGAGCGCGCCAAGGTGGGCCACCGCTGGCGCAACCCGGTCTGGACTCATGAAGATGGCTCTATTGCGGAGTGGTAAGCCATGGGATCAACCGAGATGAGTGAAACACCTGACATTGCAGGTCAATTAACCTGGATTGCCGTTGACTGGGGCTCCAGCAATCTGCGCGCCTGGGGGCTGGATCAACACGACCAAGTGATTGCCCAAGCCAGTAGTGACAAGGGCATGCTGTCGCTAAAGGCCGACAAGTACGAAGCCGAGCTGCTGCGATTGGTGGGCGATTGGCTACCCACCACCGGTACGACGAAGGTGATGGTGTGCGGTATGGCAGGCGCTCGCCAGGGCTGGTTGGAAGCCGCCTATTTGCCGGTACCCACGCGGCTTGACCAGCTTAGCCAAGGCGCAGTGACGCCAACGCTTACGGGTGACCAGCTAGGTGTTTACCTGCTGCCTGGTTTAAGCCAAACCCGCGGTACCGCGACTCACTTTGATGTGATGCGCGGTGAAGAGACTCAGTTGGCGGGGCTCGTCGCTGATTCGCCAGATTTTACTGGCCTCGCCTGCCTGCCCGGCACTCACGCCAAATGGGCAACCCTGGAGGTGGGCGCAGTGAGCGGGTTTTCGACCTACCTGACCGGCGAGCTTTACCAACTGCTCGCCAACCAGTCGGTGCTGAAGCATTCCGTTTTATCACCTTCAGCGGCAAGGGATGATCTTAACGATGCAGCTTGCCGTGAGGCTTTTATTTCGGCCGTCAGCGAGATTCATCAAGCCCCCGAAACCTTTAGTAGCCGCCTGTTCGGGCTGCGCGCGCAAGATTTACTCGATGGCCGGCTACCTGCTGGCGACACGCGCGGGGCCGTTCTTGCGGCCAGGCTCTCTGGGCTCGCCATTGGCCTTGAGCTTGCTGGCGCCTGCCGTGAGTGCCCCAGCGATAAGCCAATCATGCTGATTGGCAACCAAGCGCTTAGTCAGCGCTACACGTTGGCACTCAATGCGATCGGCTATCAGACACAACATGTGGATGGCGACACCGCCGTCTTAGCAGGCCTGCGCCTCGCCCATCGCGCGTTAAAATAAATTAAGCATGGAGAAATTGGCTATGTCGCTGCCACTGATTGGAATTTTACGCGGTGTAACGCCTGATGAGGCCGTGGATGTCGCGGAAGCGGTGCTGGCCGCGGGTATCACCCAGATTGAGGTACCGCTTAACTCACCCAACCCGCTGGAGAGCATTCGCCGCTTGGTCGACGCATTTGGTGAGCGTGCGGTCATTGGTGCGGGTACGGTGCTCACTCCGGCTCAGGTGCGTGAAGTTCACGCTGCTGGTGGACGCCTAATCGTTTCTCCCAACTGTCGGCCAGCGGTGATTGAAGAAACCCATAAGCTCGGCATGGCCAGCTGGCCGGGTATTGTGACGCCTTCTGAGGCCTTCGATGCGCTGGATGCAGGCGCCACCGGGCTTAAACTCTTCCCCGCAGTGCAGGTAGGATTAGAAGGAATGAAAGCAGTACGCGCCGTGCTTCCGGCAGGCACGCTTTTGTATGCCGTCGGCGGCGCTGGAGTCGATAATTTCGCCGAATGGCGCGCAGCGGGTGTCGATGGTGCAGGTCTGGGTAGCGCATTATACAAACCTGGCCAAAGCGCCTCTCAGGTGGGAAAACAGGCTCAAGCCCTCGTCGATGCCTGGTTAGCGGGAGAACAATAAGGAGAACCAACAATAATGAATACCGATATGAGTGTTTCAACGTGGCAGGCCGAGTTAGCTGTCGATTGCCGCTGCTCACTGGGTGAAGGCCCGCAGTGGGACGCCAAAAATCAGCGCCTTTATTGGTGCGACATTCTGGAAAAACAGCTGCACTGGCTATCCCCCGCCACCGGGGAAAGCGGCCACTATCAGCTCGATCATCGGGTGTCTCTGGCAGCGCCCCTTGCTGAAGGTGGCCTGTTGTTAGTCGGTGAAGACCGTTTAAGCCGCTTCAACCCAAGCAGCGGCAGTATCGAAAAGCTGAGTGATTTCGAGGCCGATAACCCTATCACCCGCAGCAATGACGCACGCATTGATCGCCACGGCAGCCTGTGGCTCTCCAGCATGGGGAAAAGCGCTGAAAGAAACGCTGGAAGCCTTTACCGCCTGCATCGCGGCGAGCTCTCGCGGCTGCGTTCAGGCCTGACGATTCCCAATGCCATCTGCTTCTCCGCAGATGGCGAGTTCGCGTGGTTTACCGACACCGTGACGGGTGTAGTGATGCGCTGGGCGCTGGATAGCGACGGCTGGCCGCAAGGCGAGCCGCAGCCTTGGGCAGACTTTTTCTCCAGCCAAGGTAATCCGGATGGTGCGGTAATGGATAGCGAAGGCTGCCTATGGCTAGCGCTATGGGGGGCTGGGCAGGTCGTTCGCCTGGATCCTAACGGTGAAATAATAGGCCGCGTCGAGCTGCCGGTCAGCCAACCCTCCTGCCCGGCATTTGCCGGCCCTGATCTGAAAACGCTGTATATCACCACGGCGCAAGAGGGATTCAGTGCTGAGCATCTGGCCCAAGAGCCCACCGCAGGCTCGCTCTATGTGGTCGAAACCGGCATCAAAGGCCTAGCCGAACCGCCGCTACGTCTGGCATAACTCTCCCACGAACCTCCCAGCAAAAGGCCCCACTAGCGGATACTAGCGGGGCCTTTCTGTTACGGCTTCACCTATTACCTACAAGGCGGGCAATCAGCCAGCAAAGCTAATATACATAACGATCACTAACACGACCAAAACGATACCGGCGGGTACCGCCCCTTTCCAGGGTGTTAGATCCACATCGCCGCTGTGCTCCTGAATCCAGTCGGTTTCCCTTGGGCGCACCTTGCCGATAATCAGCATCACCGCCACCAGTAATACAAAGACCAGCGCCACGAAGTGGAACTCGTGCATGATCTGCGGCAGCAGTGTAAACGGTGGCACAAAGTAACCGGCGGCGATCAATAAGCAGCCGCCGATCAGGGCGATTTTGGCCGCCATTGGCGGAACACGTTTGGTTAGCAGCCCGACCAGCACCACGGCAAGAATCGGAATAAAGTAAATCGCGTTCATCTTCTGCAGGTAGCCAAACAGGCTCTCCTGACCTGCCAGCAGTGGCGCAATGATCATGGTGAGAATGGCCATGATCCAGCCAAACACTTTACCCGACTTAACCACCTGCTCTTCCGTGGCCTCTTTATTCAGCACCCCTTTATAGATGCCCAGGCTGAAAATCGTGGTAGTGCTGTTAAGCGCTGAGTTAAACGACGACAGGATCGCACCGACCATCACCGCAGCGAAAAACCCGGTGAGGTACGGCGGCAGTACGTTAAAAACCAAATGACCATAGGCTTCATCGGCACGCACGCCCTGATCGGCATAAAGGTGATAAGCAATGATGCCAGGCAGTACTAGGTAGAGCGGTCCCAGCAGCTTGAAGAGACCGGTCAGCAGCACGCCCTTCTGACCTTCGGCAAGGTTTTTGGCTGCAAAGGTACGCTGAATAATCTGCTGGTTGGTGCTCCAGTAGAACAGGTTAATCAGGAAAACGCCGGTAAACAGGGTAAAGAACGGCACCTGCTGATCAGCACCACCAATCGAATTCAGCTTATCCGGGTCGCTCTCTTTGAGGATGTTCCAACCCTCCATGATGCCGCTGCCGTCACTCACGGCCTGCAGGCCGAAATAGACGATCACAAAACCGCCGATCAGGAGGCCAACACCGTTGAGCGTGTCGGATACTGCAACCGTGCGCAGGCCACCAAACAGGGCATACACGGAACCGATAATACCGACGATCCACACCGTTAGCCAAAGCAGCGTCGTCGAAGACTCAATGCCGGTTAATCCCTGTAGATCGAGCATGCCCTGCAGGCCGATGGCACCTGAATAGAGAATGATCGGTAGCAGAATCACCGCGTAAGCAATCAAGAAGATGATATTGGTGATTAGCTGAGTCGTTTTATCGAAACGAATTTCGAGAAGCTGCGGCAGCGTGGCAATACCACTTTTCAAAAACCGCGGAAGGAAGAATAGCGCCAACGCCACTAGGGCGATAACCGCGACCACTTCCCAGGCCATTACGCTTAAACCATCAGAAAAGGCCGCCCCATTGAGCCCCACCATTTGCTCGGTGGAGAGGTTGGTCATCAATAGAGAGCCGGCAATCAGCGGGAAGGTTAGCGTACGTCCGGCAAGAAAGTAGCCGCTGGTGCTTGAGTGGTCATCTCGGCGGGTGATCCGCCAAGTGATAAAGGCGACAAGCCCTGTAAAAAACAGGAAGGACGCCAAGGTCAACGCGTGCATTTTGACTCACCTCATCATCATTGTAAGTGGCACGCACCTTTATGTATGCGCGAATAGCGAAATGTCAGACAAATCTTGCCGTCATTTTAATTGAGCTGAATATAGCCCGTTATACGTCTTTGGTCGTACGCAGGCGGTTACGATACGCGAATGACAAAACTTCACTATAAAAAAACCCTAGTAATGGTTAAAACCATAACTAGGGTATGCATTTATGCGGCCCGCGACGGGTTGCTAGTGGATGCCTATTTAGTGATGAAAGCGCTCCGCGGACTGGCGGGCCAGCTCACGGATGCCATCCCAATCTTCCGCTTCCACCATTGCTTTGGGTGTTAGCCAGGAGCCACCTACGCACATCACATTGGGCAGCGATAGATAATCATCGGCGTTGTCGACGGTGATACCGCCAGTGGGACAGAAGCGGGCTTCAGGAATCGGCGCGCCAAACGCTTTGATGGCTTTGGCTCCACCGCTGGATTCCGCCGGGAAGAACTTGAACCGACGGTAGCCGTACTGCCAGCCGGTCATTAGTTCAGAAACTGTCGAGACCCCCGGCAGCATGGGCACCGGGCTTTCAACACCGTAACGATAGAGGGCTTCCGTGGCGCCTGGTGTTACCACAAAGTCAGCGCCAACCTGCTCGGCCTGGCGATACTGGGCAGGCGTCAGCACCGTGCCCACGCCAATGCTGGCACCTGGCAACGCTTCACGCATACGCTTAACCGCTTCAAGCGCGCAGTCAGTTCGCAAGGTAATTTCTAATACGGTTAAGCCACCCTCTACCAGGGCGCGGCCTAGCGGTACCGCATCTTCCAAACGCTCGATAGTGATGACCGGAATCACCTCGGCTTTCAAGCAGATGCTATCCAGCTCTGCAGTGCGTGTAGAAGGTAACTGTTTGTCGATAGTCATTAGTGAGTCTCCAAGCAACTTATTATTGGCTAAGGCAGTTAGCGCTCAAGGCGCCCAATAAATGGCCAGCGGGCAGGTTAAAAAGGCACGAATAGGCAGTTGACGAACATCGTCGCCACTTAGTGCCTTGGCCAATACGGCGCGTTTATCATCGCCGGTAATATGCAGAATATGCCGCCGCGCCTGATGCAGGCGATCGGCGGAAAAGGTGATCCGGGGTTGCGGCTGACTAGGCGTTCTTACCGCCACTAACAGCTCCTCGGTGGCAAGGGCCAGGGTCAGTTCAGGACTATCGGGAAATAGTGACGCCGTATGACCATCACCGCCCATACCTAGAATCACCACGCTGGCAGGCCACGCTAGCGATTCCGCTTGCTTGGCAACTTCATCAACGCCCTCTTCAGGTGTAGCCGCGCTGCAAGTTAACGGTATAAAAGTGGCCGCCGATGCTTCGCCCTGTAGAAGATGCTCACGCACCAACTTGGCGTTGCTATCGCTGCTCTGCTCGTCTACCCAACGCTCATCGGCCAGCGTTACATCTACCCGATCCCAGGGCAGCGGCTTGGCCGCCAGTGCCTTAAAAAAGGGCACTGGCGTAGAGCCACCAGAAACGACCAGTAGGACGCGCTCCTGATGGTTTAAATCTTCTTGCAGCCCTTGAAACACAGCTTCGGCAAGCTGCTCGGCCAACTGTTGGCGTGCTTGGCTCATATTAATAATCCTCGTACCAGCTGCGTCCATCCTGAGTAATCATGGCAATAGAAGCGACCGGCCCCCAAGAGCCTGCTGGATAACGACGCGGCGGCGTGTCGCGTTTTTTCCAGCCATCAATGAGCTGGTCGCACCAGCGCCAGGCGTGTTCAATTTCATCGCGACGCACGAACAGGTACTGCTGACCTTTCATGACTTCGAGCAGCAGGCGCTCGTAAGCATCGGGTATCCGCGATTTGGGAAATGCGCTGTTGAAGTCCAAATGCAGCGGCCCCGGGCGCAGACGCATGCCTTTATCCAAACCGCTATCTTTGGTCAATACTTGCAGGGCAATACCCTCTTCCGGCTGCAGGCGAATAATCAACTTATTAGAGGCGATGCCGCGCTGATCCGGGTCGAAGATATAGTGGGGCTGCTGACGGAAGTGAATGACGATCTGCGAGAGCTTCTCCGGCATGCGTTTACCGGTGCGCAGATAGAACGGCACGCCTGCCCAGCGCCAGTTAGCCACTTCGGTTTTCATGGCCACAAAGGTTTCGGTCTGGCTCTGGGTATTGGCGCCCTCTTCTTCCAGGTAACCCGGCACCGACTGGCCATCGCTGGTGCCGGCGATATATTGGCCGCGAACCACATCACGGCCAAGCGCCTCGCCCACAAACGGCTTGAGCGCTTTAAGCACCTTCACCTTCTCATCGCGAATGGCGTCGGCATCCAAGTTAGAAGGCGGATCCATGGCGATTAAGCACAGCAGCTGCAGCAAGTGGTTTTGCACCATGTCCCGCAGTTGACCCGCCTGGTCGAAATAACCCCAGCGCCCTTCGATGCCCACTTTTTCGGCAACGGTAATTTCCACATGGGAGATATTGTTCTGGTTCCACTGGGTACCAAACAGCGGGTTGGCAAAACGCAGCGCAATCAGGTTCTGTACGGTCTCTTTACCTAAATAGTGGTCAATACGGTAAATCCGCGATTCGGGAAATACTTGACCAATGGCGTCGTTAATTTCAATGGATGAGTGCAGGTCGTAGCCGATGGGTTTCTCAACCACCACACGGGACTCATCGTCCAGGCTTTTACTGGCCTGCAGGTGACGGCAGATATCGCCATAAATAGGCGCACCAACGGAGAGATAGACCACCATTGGGCGCGGTGAGCCCTTTCGCCACTGGCGAATGGCGTCGTAACCTTCAACGCTGGAAAAATCGAGTTTTAAATAATCTAGGCGGGCGAGAAAGCGCTCAAGGCTCTGCTTATCCTGCTCGCTGCTTTTCAACCGTTTCTGCAGCGCGTCGTTAACCATTTTCCGGAACGATGCAGCGTCATGCTCATGGCGAGCCAGCCCCATAATGCGCGTGCTTTCAGGCATCAAGCCTTCGCGATCAAGATGGTATAAGGCAGGAAATAGCTTGCGCATGGCAAGATCACCCAGCGCCCCAAACAGCGCTAAATCAATAGCGTTATTCGGATCGCCCAGCGGTGCACCTTGGGAAGCAGTGGACTGGCTCATCGTCACTCCTGTTTATAATTAGGCATCTAATGTAGTTAGATTACCTAAAATTTACCGTAATACGGGTATTGTACGCAATAATTCGTGTAATTTTACTACAAAATAACCGCGGATTCTGCTCTATCGACGCACTCAGCACTTCATATCAATCCCTCTCCTTCCACTTTTACTCTACGCCCTTGATATACGCCACTGCTACGCCCCCTGAGGAGGAGGTGACCTTGCGCATAATTGGCCACTCTGCGGAAGTTGATAAATAAATGACCACAACACCAAAATGACCACAACAACAACGAGGTTATTACTCGATGGCAACGCTACGCTACTTTATCAGGCCGTTACTCACAGCCACTCTGGCTGCCAGCGCTACCCTGCCAGCCTTCGCGTTCGAAGATGACCGCTTAACCATCTGGATGGGCGACAACAAGGGCCAGGAAGGCATTCAGCTGCTGGCCGATCAGTTTCTTGAAGAGACGGGCATCGAAGTTGAGGTGGTCTTTCCGGATAACCTGACAGACCGTTTTCAACAGGCGGCAGGTAGTGGCCAAGGGCCGGATATCGTGATCTGGGCACACGACCGGATTGGCGAGTGGGCACAAAGCGGCCTATTAAAACAGATAGCGCCTAGTGACAGCTTCCGTGAGTCTTTTTATGACTTCTCTTGGGAAGCTGCCCTGTGGAATGGCGAAACCTATGGCTACCCCATTTCAGTGGAGTCACTCGGCCTCATTTACAACAAAGCCCTGGTGGACACGCCACCGGAGAGCTTTGCCGAGCTAATGCAGCTGGACGAGACGCTTTCCCAAGAGGGTAAAAAAGCCATCCTGTTCGACTACAGCGAGCCCTACTACGGCTGGACGCTGCTAGCCGCTAACGGTGGCTACCCGTTTAAACAAACTGACGCAGGCTACGACGTTACCGATATTGGCGTTAACAACCAAGGCGCCGTACAGGGTGCTGAGTTGCTGGTCGAGCTGATCGAAAGCGACGTGGTGCCGCGGGGAACCGACTACAGCATCATGGATAACCGCTTTAACAAGGGCGAAGTGGCGACCATGATTAGCGGCCCCTGGGCCTGGCCGAACCTTGAGCGCAGCGACATTGATTACGGCGTCGCCCTGCTGCCCAAGGTCGGCGACGAACGTGCCAAGCCCATGTTTGGCGTTATGACGGCAATGATCAACTCAGCGTCGCCCAATGACTTCCTGGCCGTCGAGTTCCTGGAAAACTACCTGCTCAGCGAGGAGGGTATGCGCACCTTCAACAGCGATGGGTCGCTGGGGGCCGTGGCCCACATCGACTATCAGGCCGAGCTTGCCGACAACCCCAACATCGCGGCTACCCTCGAGAACGCTGAAGTCGGTATGCCGATGCCGAACATTCCTGAAATGGGCGCCTTCTGGGCAGCTATGGAACCCGCGTTGCAAAACATCGGCAGCGGGCGTCAGTCCCCCCAGGAAGCACTGGATGCCGCCGCGCGGCGTATGCGCCAGTAGCCACTCGCCTTTCCTTCACTGCCCTGCCATGGCACACCGCTGGCAAGGCCGGGCAGTTTCGCAGGACATCTTTAATGTTTACCACGAATGCTTCGCGGGGTTTGCCCCGCCACCGCTCCCGCCATGTGGCCGAACGCTATTCCCGCTGGGCAATGCGCAGCGTGATCGGGCTGATGGTACTGGCCCTACTTTGGCTGGTGATGGCTTTTTATCTGCACGGCCAATGGGTGTTTGCGCTGCTATTTTTAGTGCTTGGCACGTCGCTGGGCGTGGTATTCAGTCGACGTTCGCTGATGAGCCACCGGTATATTTTCCCGGCAGTGGCCGGGCTTGGCGTTTTCGTTATGTTCCCGCTGGTGTATACCGTCGGCATTAGCTTCAGTAACTACAGCTCGGACAACCTGCTCAGCCAGGAGCGCGTGCGCGCTCAGCTCACCGCCCAAAGCTACCAAGCAGAGGGCGCAGCCTTTTCCTATTCGCTTTACCAGCAGGACGAGCTGGTGCGCCTCTACCTGGAAAGCGACGCTCCTGCGGGCGACAACGACCGGCTACTATCCGCCGCGATCAACCTAACTAACAGCGAAGTCCGTCGCGCTCCAACCCAAGCCGTAGACGGCCCGCCCGAAGGTGAGCCGCTTCCCATGCGCGCAGCTATCCAGGCCCGCGACGCCCTCCAGGCGCTGCGCCTGCAAACGCCCGGGGGCACCGAGCTACGCATGGCGGGCCTGCGCCAGTTCGCGCCAATGATCGACCGCTATGAGATTCGTGACAACGGCAGCCTTTATGATCAGCAGGAGGGTCAGGTGCTGACGCCGGATAACGATATCGGCTTTTTCGTCACCGAGAACGGCGAACGCATCACCCCTGGGTGGCCGGTGAACGTGGGCTTCACCAACTACAGCAAGATCTTCACCGACCCGGATATACGCGGGCCGTTTATGCAGATATTTGTCTGGACCTTCGTGTTTGCCGGGCTCACCGTACTGTTCACGCTGGCCGTGGGGTTCGTCCTCGCCTCGCTGCTGCAGTGGGATCAGCTCAAGGGCAAGGCGGTCTATCGGACGCTGCTGATACTGCCCTACGCGGTTCCAGCGTTTATTTCGATTCTGATTTTCAAAGGCATGTTCAATCAGCATTTTGGTGAGGTGAACATGATTCTGGAGGCACTGTTCGGCATTTCGCCGGAGTGGTTTACCGACCCCTGGCTAGCCCGAACCATGCTGCTGATCGTCAATACCTGGCTGGGCTACCCCTACATGCTGTTGCTGTGCATGGGGCTGATTCAGTCGATCCCCGGCGATCTTTACGAGGCCTCGGCGGTAGACGGCGGCGGGCCGATCACCAACCTGATGAAGATCACTCTGCCGCTGATCATCAAGCCACTCACGCCGCTGTTAATCGCCGCCTTTGCATTCAACTTCAATAACTTCGTACTGATTGCGCTGCTCACCGGGGGCAGCCCGGACATTCTGGGTGCCAGCACGCCCGCGGGCACCACCGACCTGCTGGTGAGCTATACCTACCGCATCGCCTTCCAGGATGCCGGCCAGAACTTCGGTCTGGCGGCAGCCATTGCTACGCTGATCTTCCTGCTGGTGGTGGGCATGTCGGTGGTGAATTTGCGGCTTTCCAAGGTTAAAGTTTAGGAGGTTTACGATGGCGATGGTTCAACCCCGCTCCATTCGCGCACGGCGATGGGGCGCCCATATGGCGCTGATCGGCTTTGTTTCACTGATCGTGTTTCCGCTGCTGTTGGTAATTTCAATCTCGTTTCGTGAGGGAAACTTTGCCTCGGGGAGCTTGATCCCCGAGCGCTTCTCGTTGGAGCACTGGTCACTGGCGCTGGGTATTCCCTGGGAGCGCCCGGACGGTAGCATCGTCCAGCCCCCCTTTCCGGTACTGCTGTGGCTGTGGAACTCCATCAAAGTAGCAGTCGTGTCATCGGTATTAATTCTTATGTTAGCAACCACCAGCGCCTACGCCTTTGCCCGTATGCGCTTTAAGGGCAAGGAGCCGCTGTTGAAAGGCATGCTGATTTTCCAGATGTTCCCCGCCGTGCTCTCGCTGGTGGCGCTCTACGCACTGTTCGACCGGCTGGGTCAGTTCGTCGGCTGGCTGGGGATCAACACCCATGGCGCGCTGATTGTCGCCTCGCTCGGCGCGGTAGCGCTGCATATATGGACGATCAAGGGCTACTTCGAATCCATCGACGGGTCGCTCGAAGAAGCTGCCATGGTGGACGGGGCAAGCACCTGGCAGGCGTTTCGCTACATCCTGCTGCCGCTGTCGGTACCGATTCTGATGGTGGTGTTCATCCTGGCGTTTGTGATGAGCATCATGGAGTACCCCATGGCATCGGTGCTGCTAGTGGATGAGCATAAGCTCACCCTCGCGGTGGGCGCCCAGCAGTACCTGGCCGACCATAATCAGCGCTGGGGCGACTTCGCCGCCGCTGCCGTGCTCTCGGGGCTGCCAATCACCGTGGCGTTCCTGATCTGCCAGCGTTGGATTATTGGTGGATTAACCGCCGGGGGCGTTAAAGGTTAAATCTAACGAAGGTGTTTAACTAGCTTGCCCAAACCCAGCAGAGTGCTGGGTTTTTTTGTTTTTTTACAGACTTTTTATGGAAGGTCATGGTGTCATAGCAAATATTAAGAATACTAAACGGCGAGCTGGGCATATGACTCCATTCACACCATGGTTTTACCGTAGCAGGAATGCGTATCGGCACTGGGCACCTGTTTTTAAAATTATTTCGATTCTCTGGGTTGTGCTAGCTCTGTTCATGATGGTGCCTTTCGTCGTACTGCTAATTGAGAGAGACCCTGATGCACCCGCCTTCGGTGTTTCCATTCTGATTGTACTTGGCGCCGCAGCGCTTACTTGGTTACTCACCTATCGCACAGCTTTAGAGTTGAAGCCATGGCAGATGTTTATTCTTACCGCCGCCAGTTGGGTCACCATTAGCGGTTTTGCCAGCCTGCCGCTGGTGCTGGGCGCCCCACAGTTAACCTTCACCAATGCGGTGTTTGAATCGGTATCAGCGATAACTACGACGGGATCCACGATTCTGGTCGGTATTGAGCACTTTTCCGATGGATTGAAGCTATGGAGAGGGCTCATGCAATGGATGGGCGGCATCGGCATTATCGTCATGGGTATTGCGATTTTGCCGTTTCTTAAAGTAGGTGGTATGCGGTTGTTTCACACCGAGTCGTCCGACTGGTCGGATAAAGTGATGCCACGCACTGGCGGTATTGCCAAAGCGACGCTAACGATCTATGTCAGCCTAACCCTGGTCGCGATTGGTAGTTATTGGTTCGGCGGGATGACGCTCTTAGACGCCACCGTACATGGTATGACGTCGCTTTCTACCGGCGGCTTTGCCAATTCCGACGCTTCCTTCGGCGCCTATAGCGAACAGCCATGGCTGCTGTGGATGGCCAGTTTTTTCATGCTGAGCGGTGCGCTTCCCTTTGTACTGTATATCCGTTTTATACGCGGGTCGCGCAGTGCCCTATGGAACGATCAGCAGGTACTTGGGCTGTTAAAGCTCTTGATGGCCGCGATTTTGCTAATCAGTGTCTGGCGCATCACCCAGGGCGACAACTGGTTTGAATCGCTCACCCACGTTACCTTTAACATTATTTCAGTGGTAACCACCACCGGCTATGCATCGGATGATTACACCCAGTGGGGGGCGCTGCCGGTGGTCGCTTTTTTCTACCTGACCTTTGTGGGCGGCTGCAGCGGCTCTACTAGCGGCGGAATGAAAATCTTCCGGTTTCAGATTGCTTCTTTAATGCTGCTTAACCAGTTGCGTTACCTCATCCATGCCAATGGTGTGTTTACCACTCGCTATAACCATCAGCCGGTCACCAGTGATATCTCGCGCAGCGTAGTGGCCTTCTCGTTCTTCTTTTTTATCACCATAGCGGCACTGGCGTTGAGCCTCTCTGCCCTGGGGTTGGATTTAGTCACCGCTCTTTCCGGTGCCGCCACCGCAGTCACCAATGTGGGCCCTGGTCTAGGCGATATCATCGGCCCCGCAGGTAATTTTGCCCCCCTACCCGACGCGGCGAAATGGTTGCTATGCATTGGCATGCTGATGGGGCGGTTAGAAATACTCACCGTCGTGGTGTTACTGACCCCAATGTTCTGGCGGCGCTAGCCGATCATTTTGAAGGACGTTCGTGAAGGACAATCGTGTCATGACGTTTAGAAAACCGATGTTCAAACCCTTTGGGCAGATTGCGAACCAGTTGCGCTTGCCAATGCCGTCAGAAATCCTGATTGCGCTGGCGAGCACGCTAATTGCTCTGCTAATCGCCTGGGGACTATATACCTGGCTAGCCTTGGCTAATCTTTCGCTGATTTTTCTTACGGCGGTTCTCGCCAGTGCGGTGTTAGCAGGAAGCTACGCAGCTCTGCTATGTGCCGTACTGGGGTTTCTGACGTTTAATTTTTGCTTCACCGTTCCGCACTTTTCGTTAGCGGTTGAAGAGCAAGAGCAACTGCTAACACTGCTGTTCTTTCTATTAGTCGCACTGGTAGTCGGCAAGCTCGCCGGAGACAGCCGCCAACGCCTGCTGGAGCTTAGTGCCGCTCGCTTGGCTGAAGAGCAGGAGAGGTTGCGTTCAGCGCTGCTATCGTCGGTTTCCCACGACCTGCGCACTCCGCTAGCGTCGATTATTGGCGCGGCCAGCTCGCTTCGCACTCTTGATGCACAGCTCAGTCAACAGGATCGCTTTGCGTTACTAGATGGCGTATTAAGCGAAAGTGAACGCCTTAACCGCTATATACAGAATTTGTTGGACATGACCCGACTAGGGCATGGCGATATGAAAATCGAGCGCGATTGGGTGGCGTTTGATGATTTAGTTACTTCTGCGCGGAAGCGACTGGGCAGTGCCCTTGAAGGTTTCCAAGTCGAGCAGCACTGGTCAAAAGAGCTACCACTACTTTACGTTCACCCCGCCCTGATTGAGCAAGCGCTGGTCAACGTGCTTGAAAATGCGGCGCGCTTCTCACCACCTAATGGCCATATCACTATCGAAGCCCAATGTCGTGATGATAAAAGGGCTGGAGACCCGTCCATCTTATTGTTTTCGGTTACCGACCAAGGCCCTGGCATACCCGAAGCACTACGCGAGCGCGTGTTCGATATGTTTGTCACCGGTAACGACGGCGATCGCAGCCTGCACGGTAGCGGCCTGGGGCTGGCGATTTGTCGGGGAATGCTTGGCGCCCACGCGGGTCAAATCCACGCAAGCCCTGGGCCTGACAATGTTGGCACCAGGATTACCATGACGCTGCCCCTATCGGCACCCAGCAAGGACGCTGAGAATGAGCACTGATCAAGCGCGCGTATTAGTCATTGATGACGAGCCACACATTCGCCACTTTTTGCGTATCAGCCTCACCTCTCAAGGATTTCAGGTGATTGAGGCGGCCAGTGGTCGCGAAGGGTTGGAAAAACTCAATGCTGATGCCCTCACCGCTAATGCAGACATCGTTTTACTGGATCTTGGTCTGCCAGACATGGATGGACAGCAAGTACTCGACTCGATCCGCAAGCATAGTGAGGTACCCGTGATCATTGTTTCGGTGCGCGGCCATGAGGCTGAAAAAGTGCGCGCCCTGGATAACGGGGCAAGCGACTATGTTACCAAACCATTCGGCATTCAAGAGCTGCTGGCACGTATTCGAGCCCTATTAAGGCGGCGCGCCAACCCAAGCGCCCAGCGTTTCCAGCATGGCGGCTTGATCGTCGACCTGGCCGCTTACCAAGTGAGCCTGCACGGCGAGGCCATTCATCTAACGCCTAAAGAGTTCGCCGTGCTGGCCCAGCTTATTGCTTCAGCTGGGCGAGTGGTCACGCAGACCCAGCTATTACGACAGGTATGGGGCCCAACTCACCAGGAAGATACGCATTACTTGCGCATAGTGGTGAGCAAGTTGCGTCAAAAGCTAGGTGATGACCCCCAGTCCCCCTCCCTTCTGCAAACTGAACCCGGCATTGGTTACCGACTCTCTTTTGAGCCTGACCGTGAGGACAAGACCGTATGAAAATTATTATTCTCGGCGCCGGCCAGGTCGGCGGCACACTGGCAGAACACCTCGCCCGCGAGGAAAACGACATCACCGTCGTTGACACTGACACCAAAAAACTGCGCGAGCTGCACACCAAAATCGATATCCGCACGGTCACCGGGGCAGGTTCCTACCCGATTGTGTTGCGCCAGGCAGGCTGTGAAGACGCCGATATGTTGATCGCTGTCACCAACAGCGACGAGATCAATATGATCGCCTGCCAGGTCGCCCATACGCTGTTTCGCACGCCGACTAAAATTGCCCGGGTGCGCGCCACCGCGTATTTGACCCGTAAAGGCCTTTTTGCCCACGAAGCGATCCCCATTGATGTACTGATCAGCCCCGAGCAGGTGGTCACCGACCACGTACGCCGCCTGATCGAGCACCCCGGTGCCCTGCAGGTGCTGGAGTTTGCCGGTGGCCTGGTACAGCTGGTGGCGGTGAAAGCGTTCTACGGTGGCCCGCTGGTGGGCCAGGATTTGGCCTTTCTGCGCCACCATATGCCCAACGTGGATACCCGGGTGGCGGCGATTTACCGCCGTAACCGCCCAATCATTCCCCGTGGCGATACGGTCATCGAGGCTGACGACGAGGTGTTCTTCCTCGCCGCCCGCCGGGATATTCGCGCAGTGATGAGCGAGCTGCGCCGGGTCGAGCGGGACTTCCGCCGGGTAGTGATCGCCGGGGGTGGTAATATCGGCGAGCGGCTGGCGGAGCATTTGGAGCATAGCCACCAAGTCAAGATCATCGAGCACAGCCTGGAGCGCTGCACCACCCTCTCCGAGCGGCTGGATCGCACCGTGGTGCTCCATGGCAGCGCCACCAGCAAGCGCTTACTGGAAGAGGAGAATATCGAAGAGTGCGATATCTTCTGCGCGCTGACCAACGACGACGAGGTCAATATCATGTCGTCGCTACTCGCCAAGCGTTTGGGGGCGAAGAAGGTGCTGACGCTGATCAACAACGCCGCCTATGTGGACTTGGTGCAGGGGGGCGAGATCGATATCGCTATTTCTCCCCAGCAGGCGACCATTGGCAGCCTGCTGACCCACGTGCGCCGGGGCGATATCGTCAACGTCCACTCGCTGCGCCGGGGCGCCGCCGAGGCCATTGAAGCCATCGCCCACGGCGACAAGCAGTCATCAAAAGTGGTAGGCCGTACCATCCGCGATATCGCACTGCCCGACGGCACCACCATCGGTGCGATTGTGCGCGGCAAGGAAGTCATCATCGCCCACGGCGATGTGATGGTTGAGAGCGGCGACCACGTGATTCTATTCGTGATCGACAAGCGCCGCATTCGCGACGTGGAGCGCCTGTTCCAGGTCGGCTTGACGTTCTTTTAACTGGCGCTTTTGAGTGGCTAAATCTCGACCGCGCGGCCAATAAACTCAATCGGCCCGGTGGGCAGGCCGGTTGGTGAGCCGGTTTCGTCTTCCAGCGTTAGCTCAAATAGCTGGTTATCCTCAAGAGGCGGCAGTTCATCCAAGCGCAAACGGATCGGCTGCCCTGGTTCCACTAAGCCAAGCGATACAGGGGCCTGCCACTCATCTGCTTTGGTCCAAAACTCAAGCGCTTTACCTTCAGGTACTTCGAAACTACCCAATGGGATCAGCTCGATTTCCTGGCGTGATGAGGCCTGCACTACCCAACCCGCTGACTGCGTTTGCGGAGCAAGCAGAACCACCATGTACTCGGGGGTCGTCGGTTCAGTTACTTCATTGGCCAGCATCACGCCCAATACTAACGCCGCCGCTAAGCCAAACCCGGCAGCGCCGCGCCAAAGCGGCAGGCTGTGCAGCATGCGGCGAGGTCTTGGCGGCACGACAGAGGCAGGTCGAGCACGCTTAGCAAGCGCTTCCCGTGACGCTAAGCTGCGCTCAATACGCGGCCATAAATTGTCAGAAGGCGTTACCGGGTCGGTGATAGCGGTATAGGGCAAGAAACGCTCTTCCCAAGCCATCACGGCTTGTTGCAATTCAGGCTCGTTAGGTAGCCGGGCCTCTAGCGCCTTACGCTGCTCTAACGAAAGCGTACCCAGCACGTATTCACCCGCTAAAGTATGGTCGTCTTGGTGTTCGTGCTGACTGGGGCGGCTCATGCCATACACTCCCGTAGGCGCAGCAAACTGCGTTTGATCCAGGCTTTTACGGTTCCCAGCGGCGCGCCGGTATGCGCCGCAATTTCCGCATGACTAAGGCCGTCAACATAGGCATGGAGTACGCAGTTACGCCGCTCCGGCTCAAGCGCTTCCAAACAGCTATCCATCCGCTGGCCGGTTTGCCAATCGAAAGCTTCATCGGCAACGGAGGCGTGCTGAAAATGTTCATCGAGATCTAATTCGGTGGGATCGTGATTATCAAAAGTGACTTCACGGTCGCGATAACGGATAGCGTTCAGTGCCAGGTGACGCGCCACGCTAAATATCCACGTCCGCGCGGATCCTTTGGCGGGATCAAAACTATCGGCATGCTGCCAAATATTAAGACAGGCATCGTGGACAATATCCTCGGCCATACCACGATCCTTGACGATTCTTATGACGACGCCTAATAGTCGGGCACCTTCATGAACATAGAGTTGGTGCAAGGCGTCATGCTCGCCACGGGCACAGTTGGCTAATGCCGCAGCATGATCAAATTCTGAATACACGTCAGTCAAACCCTAGCTCCCTGGTGACGGCACCGACGCCAGTCGTCGTTCTCAGAGACAGCATAGCCGCTGGGGACTCGACAGACGAGCCCCCAGCGGAATTAACATTCCAGTCGACTTATTCAGCAACCCAGAAGATATAGTCCGCCTGGTAGGTCACTACCGCAGTAGCTCCATCGTGATCCATATCGCAGGTGACGTCCGGGGCAACACCACCCTGAGTGTTCAGGCGCTGAATGTAACTAACACCGCTCATAGCGCCTTCGCCTTCAGCCGGATTGGCTTCCACAAATTGAAGTGGAATGTTGCCATCACCATTAGCGGCCGTGGCTAGCTGAGTGCCGGTAATTTTTGAGCCATCCAACGCTTCCCAGGTGGCTGGCGGGCCGTAATAGCTTCCTACCTGTGTGCCTTCGCTGTCGTTAAGCGCAGCGTGAGGGCCTTTGAATACCCAGCCCATGTTGCCGTCGTCCTGGGTTTCGCACATGTAGGTAATAGCGCCAACGCCTACGGTTTCGAGAGCGACGGTGTTGCCGTCCGGCACCTGGACTTCCGCGGGCGTCATGTCTGCCAGCGCGACGTGACTGAAGGATGCAATCAAGGTAGCGGCGAGTGCTGCACGCGTAAGAGGTTGGATGGTCATTTTCAGTCTCCTCAAAGGGGTTTTATCAGCCGCCTTAAATAGCGCCTGTATAGGGATTACCCGCGAGGAGACGTATTGGATGCACTTTTATTGAAAAAAATAAGATGGGCGATTATTGGCTTACCCCATCTACCACCACCTGCCGCGGGCAGGCACTCCCCTGTAGATCAAAAAGATGGCAATGCTGGCCCGCTAAACCCAAGTCGATCGTTTGGCCTTCGGTTAGTTGCGTTAAGCCATCCAAACGCTGGGTTAAGGTAGCGTCTATACCGTCTACCTGCAGATGCGCCAGGGTTTCGTAACCCAGCTTTTCCGCCACCATTAATCTCGCTGTCAGCCGAGCCTCCGCCTGTTCAGGCGATACAAAATCTTCCGCCCGCAATCCCAAAGTGGCGCCATCACCGGAATGGAGGTGCTTGCCATTGACCGCCACCGTCAGTGTCTCCCCGTTAGGCAAACGCACTACCGTTTGGCGCTCACCCGGGTCGACTACCGTCACCGGGAAGGTATTGATGCGCGGCGAGCCGATAAACTCCCCCACCTCTAAGGTTTTGGGAAAGTGATAAAGCGAGAGCGGCGCACCTACCTGGGCGATTCTTCCCCGGGAAAGCAGCACAATGCGGTCAGCCAGCGTCATCGCCTCCACTTGGTCGTGGGTCACGTAGATCATGGTGGCGTTCAAGCGCTTATGCAGCGCAGCGATCTGCACCCGCATATCCACCCGCAGCGCGGCGTCCAGGTTAGAGAGCGGCTCGTCGAACAGAAACACAGCAGGCTCTTTGACCAGCGTGCGGCCAATGGCTACCCGCTGGCGTTGGCCGCCGGAGAGGTCTTTGGGCTTACGCTCCAATAGCTCGGTGAGGTGTAACATCTCGGCGGCGTGTTGAACGCGGCGGTGAATTTCCGCTTTGTCGGTGCGGGCCAGCTTCAGGCCAAAAGCCATGTTCTCGGCCACGCTCATATGCGGGTAGAGGGCGTAGGATTGGAACACCATGCCGATATCCCGTTCCTGGGGCGGAATCTCGTTTATCCGCTGGCCATCCAACTGCATATCCCCTTCGCTGATATCTTCAAGCCCGGCAATCATGCGCAGCAGCGTGGACTTTCCGCAGCCGGAGGGGCCAACAAAGACTACAAACTCGCCGTCTTCGATGGTGAGATCGATATCCCGCGAAATTTCCACGCCATCAAAAGATTTACCGATACCACTTAGCGTTAGACGTCCCATGGTGCGTTCTCCTCAAGCTGGGGGCAGCGGGCAATGGCCACGCCATAGGGCGGAAGGGAGAGTTGCGGAAGCGACAGTTGGCTGCCCTGCCACTCACCGGTTAGCCACGCGGGGGCATCGGCAATGGCTTCTGTGCCTTCAGGTACCGAACGAATGACCGTTTGGCTGCTAAAATTCAGTGCAATCAGTAACCGTGTTTGCTGGTAGGTGCGCTCAAGACAGAGCACATCGTCACGCACAGCGTGATAGCGCACATTGCCCTTCACCAACGCAGGCTGAGTACGGCGGAAGGCTAAAAAATCGCGGTAGGCATTGAGCAATGAATCGGTGTCGTTATCTTGCTGGTCAACGGCGAGGCTAGCATGAGTGTCAGGCACCGGTAGCCAGGGTGTGGCGCTGCTGAAGCCTGCATGGCGAGCATCGGCCTGCCAGGGGTGCGGCGTTCGGCAGCCGTCTCGGCCTCTATAAGCTGGCCAGAAGGTAATACCCGCAGGGTCAACCAACTGTTCAAACGTTAGCTGAGCTTCGGGCAGTCCTAACTCTTCACCTTGATAAAGGCATACGCTACCGCGCTGAGTGAGTAGAAACACCATATAAAGGCGCAGCTTATCCAGCTGCCCTTCCGCCTGCCAGCGAGTTGCCAGCCGCGTCACGTCGTGGTTGCCCAGCGCCCAGCAGGGCCAGCCATCGCCAATGCGCGCTTCCATTTCGGTTAGCGTTTCGTGCAAGTAGCCGGGGTCGTATTTGTCGGTGAGCAGGTTGAACGAGTAGCACATATGTAGCCGCTTACCGCCCTGGGAGTATTCCGCCATCACGCCCAAGGCATCGTCGTCGCCCACCTCGCCCACGCTAGTGGTGCCGGGGTACTCATCCAGCAGCGCGCGCAGCCGCTCCAGAAACAACAGGTTCTCCGGCTGGGTTTTATCGTATTGGTGGAGCTGGTAGCCGTAGGGGTTGTCGGGGCGAACACCTAGAAAGCTTTCGGTCATCTCCTGGCGCGGCGGGTTATCTTTTAGCTCGCCGTGGGTGCAGAAGTTCACCGCATCCAGCCGGAAGCCATCCACGCCCCGCTCTAGCCAGAAGCGCACTTCCTCCAGCATGGCATCGACCACCGCAGGTGTGCGGAAATTTAAATCCGGCTGGCTAGCCAGGAAGTTATGCAGATAGTACTGGCAGCGGCGGGTGTCCCACTGCCAGGCGCTGCCACCAAACACGGATTGCCAGTTAGTGGGCGGCGCGCCATCGGGCTTAGGGTCAGCCCAAACGTACCAGTCGGCTTTGGAATTATCACGACTTTGGCGACTCTCTTCGAACCAGGCATGCTGATCGGCAGTGTGCGACATGACTTGATCAATGGTGACTTTTAGCCCCCTGGCATGGGCACCCTCGACTAAACGGTCGAAATCCTCCAGGGTGCCAAACATCGGATCAACATCGCGATAGTTGCTGATGTCGTAGCCGAAGTCTTTCATCGGTGAGGTAAAGAATGGCGACAGCCAAATCGCATCGACGTTAAGCGAGGCGATGTAATCGAGCTTGTCGATCACGCCTTTTAAGTCGCCAATGCCGTCGCCGTTGCTGTCCATAAAGCTGCGCGGGTAGATTTGATAAATCACGGCGCCGCGCCACCAGTCGGCCCCTTGGCTGCCAACGTAGTGGGAAGTAGAGGTTGTCTGCATCATTGTTTTGTCCTTGCCATAGTTCTTGTCACAGTTCTTGACATAGTTCTTGCTGGTTACTTGGCATGATGCAGGGTTGCTCACAAGATAAAATCCTCCCCCCAGGGTGACTCTGGGCGTAGGCGTTAGGAGTAGCCCGTCTGTCGACTTATTCCCCCTGAATATGCGCCAGCAACTGTCCCGCCAGGGCAATCGCTTCGTCGCGGCGTCGAATATTCTGCTTTTGATAGAGGCTGCGGATATGGGTTTTGATGGTGGTAGGCGCCACCGACAGCTGCTCGGCGATCTGCTCATTGGAAAGCCCGGCATGAATCAGCCCCAGGATTTGCCACTCCCGGCGAGTGAGCGGCGAAGTGCGGATCAGCTCGGGGACATCTGGCCGGGCGACAATATCAGCGATCACCGTTTCATCCAGCATTAAGCGTCGGGCGCTGCCAAAATCCTTCTGGCGCCCCGCAAGCGCCAGCAACCGCTCTGCCCTCGCCTGCTCTAAGGCATCCAAGGTGCCGCTGTCGAGCAACCGATTGAGCAACTCCCCAAGGGGTTTGCCCAGTCGCAGAAAGCTGCCCACCAGGGCGGTGCGGGAAGCCAAGCTCAGCGCTTGATGCATATGCTGGCAGGCATGCTCTTCTCTTCCTGCATACCACGCCGCTGCCGCGAGACAGATCTGGTTGCGGTTGGCATCCGTGACCAGCCCCAAGCGCTGAGTGTGCACTTCAAGGGCCTCTAATAGCATGCAGGCTTCATCAAAGCGCCCCAGCAGCGTGAGCGCCCGAGCGTGGTTGCGCACATTGCACTGGGAAAAGTGGTTGGTGGCCCCTTCAGTAATGGGGGGCGGCGCTTCCTGGCGCCAGCGCTCTACCGCATCAAGATCCTGGGTGGAGTGCCACCAGGCCAACAGGGTAGCGTGAGCATTCGCCACCCAGTCAATATGGTAATCCCCTTCTGCGAGAATTTTGCGCAGCCGCCGAATATGGTCAGCGCACTGGGCTTGGTCGCCACGGCTTTGGGCGATTTTGGCCAGTTGGATATGACACTGAAGTGTCCAGCGCTCCCCCTGGTTATCCAGCACGGCGATGCCTTTCAGCGCGGCCTGCTCGGCTTCATCCAGCCGGTGCCACTCCCAGAGTACCTGACTGCGAATGCGGTAGAGAAACTCCGCCACGGGCAGGTGCTCAAGCTCCGCGCGCTCCAGGTGGGCAAAGGCGCGCTCCTGAATATCGTAGGCGGCCTGTAGGCGCCCCTGAGCCACCAGCGTCTCCGACTGATGGCAAAACGACCAGAGCAGCAGTTGATGATCGCCACGCTGGCGGGCCTGACGCTCTACCTCGCGCACCCGCTGCAGCGACTCTTCCAAATAGCCCAGCACAAAGCGCGCCTCGCTTAAGATGGCAGTGGCAGTCAGCGGCGTGGAAGCTAAATAGCGGGCGGGCACGGCTAGCGCTTGCTCGGCCAGCGGTGCGGCTCGCTCGGCATCGCCCTGGTTAATCGCTAACTGGGCGCGCAGCGTAGCGAATTCAGCGCTGAGCAACTGCCACTCTGACGCGTGCAACTGTGCTTCAATCCAGCCAATTACGCGTGCGGTAATATCAAACTGAAACTGAGCATGGGAGACCCAGCCATAGAGCAGCGTGTGTTCCGGACAGGTAGAGAGCCGCGGCTCACCGAGCAGGGCGAAGCCCTTGGCCAACAGTGAATAGGCGCCGCTTGCCAGCAAGGCGGGTCCATGGGCGGTCAGTAGGCTTGCCACATCATCGGGGGCCTCGGCGAGTATCGCCTGGCGCAGAGCCATCACCGGATCGTTCAAGGCTAACCACGCCTGGCTTGCGCGCTGGTGCAGCACGCGCTGGGTGGCCAAACTAAGCTCATGACGGCGATGACGGAGGTGCTCGCCAAACAGTCGTTGAAAGCGGTACCACTGAGCATGCGGGTCTGGGCGTTCAATAAATAGCCCCGCTTGTTCAAAGGCCTCCAGGCGCTGGGTCAAGCGCTCCCCTTCCAGTAGTCGGGCCATAAGCTCGGGGGAAAAGCGCTCCAGTACCCCCAGTTGCAGCATTAGCTCTCGCTCTTCCAATGGCAGTGCAGCGGAGAGCAGTTCGTCAAACCAAGCGGCAAAGTCTGGGTGGGCACCACTTAACCGGTCAACCAGGGCGTCAAACCCTGCCCGCGTGGTGGTGCGCTCTACCAGCCAGCTCAACGCCATTACCCAGCCACCGCTTCTGCGCAGTGCACGTTCCAGGCTGACTCGCGTGGGGGGAAAGCTCAACTGTTCGGCACACAGGGTTTGCGCCTCCTCGCTGTCAAAGGCCAACGCGTGAAGGTCGATCTCTTCGAGTTCACCTCTTAGCCGCAGGCTTGCCAAACCCAATGCTGGCCTTGAGCGGCTGGCCAGCGTTAACGTTAGCCAAGGCGGCTGATGACGCAGCCAGTGGGCGATCCCAGCTAAGATATCCGGGTGGCTAAGGTGCTCAAAATTATCCACTACCAAACGACACGGCGAGCGCTGCTCAGGCAATTCGCCAAGCCAGCGCTCTAACTGCTCCACGCAGTCTCCATCGTCTGCCACGGGTGAAAGCCGTATGTGCTCGATTAACAGTCCATCGAGCGCTGCCTGCCAGTAGGCTAAAAACCGCGCGGGTTGGTTGTCGCGCTGATCCAAGCCTAGCCAAGTGGCCTCTTGCTCCAGCGCGGTCAGCCGCTCAGCCAGCAGCGTGGTTTTGCCATAGCCTGGAGGCGCCTGCACCATCAGTAAGCGGACACGTTCATCTAACCCGAAACGGTCATTAAGGCGCGGCCGGGCCACTACACCAAGCGGTAGCGGCGGCGCTTTTAATTTCTCTTGCAGTAGTGACATAAACGCTCCTGAGCAACCCTGCTAGCCCTCCATAAATACTATTCACAAATTCTTTTAAAGCTATAAAAAAGCCCGCGACATGTCGCGGGCAAAGTGCATTGGAGAAGAAACAGTTAAACGCTAACCAACTTACATCGGTTTAGAACCATACCTCGGTCTGAACGCCGAAAGTCCACTGACCACCGGTAAAGCCTTCGTTGCCCAGTGAGCTGGCACCGTAGTTGTTAAGGTCGTCATCCCAATCGCTGAAGGTGGTGAACAGACGAATCTCAGGACGCTGCCAGAAGCCGCCGACTTCAGGCTTGAAGGTGGGCGCAATCGTGAATTTGCTGAAGCCACCATCCACGGCGTTACGACCGCTATAACCCTGGGGATCGAGATCCATCCACTGATAGCCCGCTTCGTACTGCATTTCGAAGTTCTGCGTTAACTCGTTGGCTAGGCGCACGTTGAGCCCTGCCCAGTTGTACTTATCGCCCTGGGCATAACGGTCTTCGCTGGTTTCAGCCAGAATGGAGGGGGCAACGCGCCACTGCGGGGCAATATAAGTGGTGCCATAGAGCGCTAGGCGCGTGGCGGTAGCGTCATCAGTTAGATCACCCCGTGAACCAATACTTTTGGTCTCGGCGCCTAACCCCTGACCATGCAGCACGGCCGCTTTGAAACTACCCTCGCCCATGCCGAAGAAGCTGTCGCCATGATAAGCAATCATGGTGTGGAAACCAGTATCGGCAGCAGTTTGGCCGACATCAATGTCGCGCTCGTCGTTGTCTGCAGCGGACATACCGTTGACCATCCACTGCCAGTTGCCGAAGTAGTTGTTGGAGGTCAGGATCAGGTTGTCGGTGTCGCCTTCAAGACCGGGGTTCTCGCGGTCAACAATCGGATAGTCAGAAAAACTACGGCCATAAATCGAGAGGTTAGATTTCCAGTTGTCTGCCAACTGCATGTCGTAGATACCGCCACCGGTACCGGCCAGGAAAATCACATCACTGTCGAGCCAGTGGATATCGAAGTTATCGCGGTCAAAGCGCTTACCGGCCCAGATAGAGGCGTTTTCAAATGCGCCGGTAAAGCTGGGAAGATCGCTGAATTCAGCAAACACTTGGCGCACGTTGAGATCGGACTCGCCACCAGTCCAGTCATTGCTGGAGGTCGTGCCGTCAGCAATCATGGTGCGATAAAGCGCTTTGGCGCCGTTATCGAACTGCATGCGGTAGTTGAAAATAGCTTCAGCGTAGGTGTCCGGCTCATTGCCTAAACGGCCAACGGCGCCGCCCTCTCCACCCGCGGGTGTCAGGTAAGGGCCAGCATTCTCGCTTTTACCATCTTCGCCAATCAACAAGCCTGAACGCGCATAAACGTTGAACGAGAAACCCTCTTCGCCATCGGCGTAACGCTCCACCCGAGCCAGACGCTCTTCGATCTCCGCGTCGCTCTCTGTCGCCACGGCAGTCGACTGTGATTGCTCGGCAATCTCGGCACGGCGCTCGGCGGCATCAGCGCGCTGTTCCGCGGCTTCAATGCGGGCTTCAAGCTCGGCAAAGCGTTGTTCCATGGTCATTTGTGCCGAAGCAACACCGCTCATTCCCAAGCTGGCGGTGGCAATAGCAATGGCTAACGGCGTTTTAAATGTCATTTTATGCATTGTTTTGAGTACCCTATTGTTATTGGCAAGCGGTTGTTTATTAGCGCCTGTTTTTAAGCGTCTGCCTGTAAGCGCTTTTGCCTAAATCGATTAAGATCGAATCGATAACACTTCCCTTGCACGGTTCACCCAGGGGGTAGTGGCTTTGCTGCTAAACGCCACGGCGCTTAAGGAAAGGTAGCCAAAACTTAATCGATTAAGTCTCTTTTTACCAACGGCTAGTTGCTAATTAGCGACTAATGTCTAAGGAACGATTTTATTTAGTGAAAACTGAACAATGCCGTTAGACAAAAGTCGCTATTGAACTTCCTCGATCAAAGCGGCTAACTGAGCAGCACAATCTTAATCGATTAAGATAAAGATTAAGAGAGCCATTGAACAAACGTTGAGTTTGTGAATTAACGCTAATTTAGAAGCCACACCATCCACAACAATAAACGTCGAGGTACGCCGTTATGAAAAAGACTTTAATCACTACCGCCATCGCAGTAGCCAGCACGCTGAGTGCAACAAGCCAAGCTCAGGCTGAAGAACTCACCATTTCCTGTGGCGCAGTCGGCGCAGAGCTGACGCTGTGCCAGGAAGGCGTACGCGCCTGGGAAGAGAAAACCGGCCATAGCGTCGATGTTGTTTCAACGCCCAACTCCTCCACCGAGCGCCTTTCGCTCTACCAGCAGATCCTTTCGGCTAACTCCAGCGATATCGATGTGATGCAGATTGACGTGGTGTGGCCCGGCCTACTCGCCAATCACCTACTCGACCTCAAAGAAGTGCTTGGCGATGACGCCGCTGCCGGGCACTTTGACACCATCGTCACCAACAACACCATCGATGACCGTTTAGTCGCCATGCCGTGGTTCACCGATGCGGGCGTGCTCTACTACCGCGAAGACTTGCTGGAAAAGTATGGCCATGACGTGCCAAAAACCTGGCAAGAACTCACCGAAATTGCCCGCGAGATCAAAGACGCCGAGCGCGCTGAGGGCCAAGACGGTATGCAGGGCTATGTCTTCCAGGGGCGCTCCTATGAAGGTTTGACCGTTAACGCCCTTGAGTGGGTAGCCAGCTTTGGCGGCGGCACAGTGGTGGAAGCCGATGGCGAAATTAGCATTAACAACGAACACGCCGCAGAAGCACTCGACCTAGCCGCATCGTGGATTGGTGATATTTCGCCTAACGGTGTGCTCAATTACACCGAAGAGGAAGCGCGCGGCGTCTTCCAAAGCGGCGGTGCCGTGTTTATGCGCAATTGGCCCTACGCCTGGGCACTGGCCCAAAGCGAAGACAGTGACGTTCGCGGCAAAGTAGGTGTTACCCAACTGCCCGCAGGTGGCGAAAACGGCCAAAGTGCCGCTGGCCTGGGCGGCTGGAACCTGGCGGTATCGCGCTACAGCGAACACCCCGAGCTGGCCGCCGACCTGGTCGCCTTCCTGACCGGTGAAGAGGAACAGAAGCGTCGCGCCATACAGGCCTCTTACAACCCCACTATCGACGCCCTCTACCAGGATGACGAAGTGCTTGAAGCCGTGCCCTTCTTTGGCACCCTTTACGACACCTTCGTCAATGCGGTCGCTCGCCCCTCTGCCCCCACCGGTGATGCTTATGGCCGGGTGAGTAACGCCTTCTTCAGCACCTCCCATGACGTGCTTTCCGGCACTAAAGATGGCACTCAAGCGGTCGCTGATCTTGAAGACGAATTGGCTCGCCTGAAGCGTCGCAACTGGTAACCCTGGAGCCTTTCCATGTCGACCTCCATCAAGCATGATGACGCGCCCGCCGGGGCGCGTTCTTTCACTACCAAGCCGCGCCGGGGCACTAAGGTTCGCCGACAGCGGGTTAAAGCCGCCTGGCTTTTTTTAGCCCCCATGCTGATTGCGTTAACCCTGGTCGCTGGCTGGCCACTGGTGCGCACCTTTTTTCTCAGCTTCACCGATGCATCACTGTCAGATTTAGGCGCTGCCAATCTGATTGGCTTCGAGAACTACCTCGTCTATGACGATGGCCGCTGGTATGGGGTACTGGCCGACTCAGTGTGGTGGCAGTCGGTATGGAACACCGTCTACTTCTCGGTGGTGTCGGTATCACTGGAAGTGGTTTTCGGGGTGATTGTAGCGCTGATTTTGAACGCCGAGTTTAAGGGGCGCGTAATTGTGCGCGCTGCGGTGCTGATTCCCTGGGCAATTCCAACCATTGTTTCCGCGCAAATGTGGGCATGGATGCTCAACGACCAATTCGGCATCATCAATCACCTGCTGATGAACGTGGGCATTATCGATGCCCCCATCGCCTGGACGGCGAACGCCGCCTACTCCATGTGGGCGGTAATTATGGTCGATGTATGGAAAACCATTCCCTTCGTGGCGCTGCTGGTGCTTGCGGCTCTGCAGATGCTGCCCAAGGATTGCTATGAGGCCGCCGAGGTAGACGGCATTCACCCGCTGCGGGTGTTCTTCAAAGTTACCCTACCGTTGATTACCCCGGCGTTAATGGTCGCGGTGATCTTCCGCCTGCTGGATGCGCTGCGTGTCTTCGATGTTATCTACGTACTCACCTCCAACTCCACCAGCACCATGTCGATGTCGGTCTATGCCCGCCAACAGCTGGTCGAGTTCCAGGATGTCGGTTACGGCAGCGCCGCTTCTACCCTGCTGTTCTTGATCATTGCCCTGGCTACCGTGGCTTACCTCTACCTTGGGCGTAAACAAATCCAATTGGGAGGCGACTAATGAATACGCGTCAGTTGGCCAAAATAGCCAAGCGCATCGGGTTTTGGGCGTTGATTGTGCTGATTATGGTGTACGCCGTTTTCCCGTTTTACTACGCGGTCATCACCTCGTTAAAACCGTCGAGCGACCTGTTCCGCGTTGAGCTTTGGCCTTCGAACTGGAACTTCGATAACTACATCAGCATTTTTAGCCAGACCAGCTTTCTGCGCGCTATTTTCAACTCCATCGTGGTGGCGTTTAGCGTGGTGTTTATTGCCCTGCTACTCGGCATTACCGCCTCTTACGCCCTGGGCCGGGTGCGCTTTCGGGGCCGCTCCACGGTGCTGCTGGTAATTCTCGGGGTGTCGATGTTCCCCCAGGTAGCGGTGCTTTCCGGGCTTTTTGAGGTGATTCGTGCGCTCAATCTCTACAACAACCCCGCCGGGCTGATTTTAAGCTACACCATCTTCACCCTGCCCTTCACCGTATGGGTATTGACCACCTTTATGAAGCAGTTGCCCATGGAGCTGGAAGAGGCCGCCATCATGGACGGCGCCACGCCCTGGATAACCATCACGAAAGTGTTTCTTCCGCTGATGTGGCCCGCCATGGCGACCACCGGCCTGCTGGCATTTATCGCCGCGTGGAACGAGTTTCTGTTTGCCCTCACCTTCACGCTGACCGACGCCCAGCGCACGGTGCCCGTCGCTATTGCGCTGCTGTCAGGCGGCAGTGCCTACGAACTGCCCTGGGGGCCGATTATGGCCGCTTCTGTGGTGGTCACGGTGCCACTGGTCGTATTAGTGATTATCTTCCAGCGCCGCATTGTGTCAGGCCTTACCGCAGGCGCCGTTAAAGGATAAGGAATTTTTATGTCAACGTTGGACTCTACGATGCAAGACAACACACTCTGGTGGCGCGGCGGGGTTATCTACCAGATCTACCCGCGCAGCTTTATGGATAGCCGCGGTGACGGTATTGGCGATCTTAACGGTATTACTGAAAAACTCGATTACGTTGCCTCTCTCAATGTGGACGGTATCTGGCTATCACCGTTTTTCACCTCGCCGATGCTCGATTTTGGCTACGATATTAGCGATTATTGCGACGTCGACCCCATGTTCGGCACCCTGGAAGACTTTAAAGCGCTGCTGACAAAAGCCCACTCGCTGGGCCTGAAGGTGATGATCGACCAGGTGATTAGCCACACCTCGGATCAACACGCCTGGTTTCAGGAGAGTCGCCAAAACCGCAACAATCCTAAAGCCGACTGGTTTGTATGGGCCGACCCCAAACCGGACGGCACGCCACCCAACAACTGGCTATCGATTTTCGGCGGCCCGGCGTGGACGTTTGATTCCCGCCGCCAGCAGTACTATATGCATAACTTCCTGACCAGCCAGCCGGACGTTAACTTCCATAACCCGGAGGCACGTCAGGCGCAGTTGGATAATATGCGTTTCTGGCTGGATCTGGGCGTAGACGGTTTCCGCTTGGATACCGTCAATTTCTACTTCCACGACGCCGAGCTGCGCGACAATCCGCCGGTTCCCAAAGGCGAAGCTAAAACCCTGGGCGCACCGGATAGCAATCCCTACACTTGGCAGCGCCACGTCTACGACCTGAGCCGCCCCGAAAACCTCGAATTCTTGAAAGATCTGCGGGCGCTGATGAACGAATACCCCGGCACCACGACCGTGGGCGAAATTGGCGACGATAACCCGCTGGAGCGCATGGCCGAGTACACCGCCGGTGGCGACAAGCTGCATATGGCCTACACCTTCGACTTGCTCAACACGCCCCACTCTGCGCGCTATATTCATGAAGTGCTGGAGCGCTTTCAGCGCCTGGCTGGCGACGCCTGGCCCTGCTGGGCAACCTCCAATCATGACGTCGTACGCAGTGCCACCCGCTGGGGTGCTGGCGAAGACCCCATAGCCTACCCTAAAGTGGCGCTGGCCATGCTCTGCTCGCTGCGCGGTAGCGTCTGCCTGTACCAAGGCGAAGAGCTCGGCCTGCCGGAAGCCGACGTGCCCTTTGAGCGCATCCAAGACCCCTACGGCAAAGTGCTCTGGCCGGAATTCAAAGGTCGCGACGGTTGCCGCACGCCAATGCCCTGGAACGGTAGCGAACATGGCGGTTTTTCCAGCGTTGAACCCTGGCTCCCCATAGAGGCCAGCCATCGGGATATGGCGGTCAGCCGCCAACAGGATGATGCCAACTCCACCTTGAATGCGCTGCGCAACATGCTGGCCTTCCGGCGTCAGCACCCCGCACTGTTCGATGGTGACTTAACGCTGGTCGATGTAGGCGAAACGCTGCTCGGTTTTAGCCGACAAAAAGGGGATGAAACACTGCTGTGTGTTTTCAACCTCACCGCCGAAGCGCAGACGGTTAATCTGCCACTAGCGATTGAATGCGATTTGCAGGGCCACAGCTTTACCCCCCAGCGCGACGGTGACAGCCTGACGCTACCGGGGTATCAAGCGGCCTTTATGCGCGTCGTCTCATAAGCTCTAAACAACAACAGGCCGACCCAGAAGACATAAGCATTGAGGTCGGTAAGGAGTCACCTATGGCAAGTGTTACGCTTAGTAAGATCAACAAAGTGTTTGGCAGCGATCACATTATTAACGATGTGGACCTACATATTGGCGACGGCGAATTTGTGGTTTTCGTTGGCCCCTCCGGCTGCGGCAAGTCGACCCTTTTGCGCCTGATCGCCGGTTTGGAATCGATTAGCGATGGCGACCTGAGCATGGATGACACCGTGGTCAATGACTTGCCACCGCGGGAACGCGGTGTGGGCATGGTGTTTCAATCCTATGCGCTCTACCCGCATATGACCGTTTACGACAATATGGCGTTTGGCCTGAAACTGGCCAAGACCGCCAAAGAGACCGTGCACGAGCGGGTCATGAGCACAGCAAAGATTCTGCAGCTTGAAGAGCTACTCCACCGCAAACCCAAGGCGCTCTCTGGCGGGCAGCGCCAGCGAGTGGCCATGGGCCGAGCCATGGCGCGTGAACCGCGTATTCTGCTTTTTGACGAGCCGCTCTCCAACCTGGATGCCTCGCTGCGGGTACAAATGCGTAACGAGATCGCACGGCTGCATAACCGCCTTGGTTCCACCATGATTTACGTGACCCACGACCAGGTGGAGGCCATGACCCTGGCCGACAAAATTGTGGTGCTCAATGGCGGACACGTTGAGCAGGTAGGCAGCCCCCACGAGTTGTACCAGCGCCCGGCGACGAAATTCGTTGCCGGGTTTATCGGCTCGCCCACCATGAACTTCATGCCCGCAGAGTTACTCGCTGGTGACGCCAACGGCTGTCGTGTGCGAGCCGTAGGAGTTGGCGAGCTCGCCCTGCCCCAGAATGCCCAGCAGCGGCAAAGCGGCGAAGCATTGACCCTCGGCATTCGCCCAGAGCACCTATGCTTAGCGGCACCCACTGATGACAACTGCTTCGATATCGTCAATGTCGAGTATTTAGGTAACGAAGTTTACGTCTACCTTGAGCCCAAACAGGGCGACACGCTGTTGATCCATCGCAGCGAAGCACCTAGCCAGTGGCAGGAGGGCCAGCAGGTATCACTGGCAGCGGATTGGGAAAAAGTACACCTGTTTGATGAGAGCGGTGCAGCACTGATGTTATCCACTCAACAAGCAGCGGCTTAAGCACAAGAGTCAACCAAGATACCCGCTTTAACGACCCTCTGTGTGTGCCTAACCTTCCCTTCGCTTATCATGGGGAGTGGCAGCACACAGCGGGTCGATTTTATTATGCACATCCTTTGAATAGCTAATCTTCAATTATTAAAAAAGCCTGTATAAGGAAGTACCGTGACTGATCAGCGCCGTATGACACTCAAGGATCTTGCGCAGGAACTCAACGTCTCCACTGCCACGATTTCCAATGCCTTTAACCGGCCGGATCAGCTTTCTCCAGCCCTGCGCGAACGCATACTCAAAGAGGCGAAAAGGCTGGGGTACAGCGGCCCTGACGCCAAAGCGCGCAGCCTGCGCACCGGCCGCTCGCGGATTATTGCGGTGATTCTTGCGGAAAGCCTGACCTACAGTTTGAACGATGCCGTGGCCAGCGAGTTTTTATCAGGGGTTGCCGAAGTTCTTGATGCCCACGGCCACACGCTGCTGTTATTGCCGGGTCGCGGCCATGCCTCACAGCCGCCGGGCTCCGCCAATATCGCCGATGGCTTTATCGTTTATGGATTAATGCCCAACAATAAGCTGCTCGATGAACTGCCCGCCCAACGCACCCTGGTGGCCGTCGATTTTGATATTGAAGGCTGCCCGACGGTGCATATCGATGATACAGCTGCTAGCTATAAAATCGCCCAGCATGCGCTTAACCAGTTGCCCAAACGCCCGGCGATTATCAACCTGCGCTTAACCAAAGAGGTCTGCAACGGCCGCGTGACGGCGGAGCACACGCTGCTGCCCAACACCAGTACCATTAGCCGTGCCCGCCTTGAGGGCTTTCATAACGCGCTGAGTGAGCAAGGTGTGGATGTGGCGCAAGTGCCGCTCTGGAATATCGAGGAGAATACCTTTGAGGTGTGCTCGCCGGTGATTGCCGAGATTCTCGACCAGCCACTAGAACAACGGCCAGACCTGCTGCTGTGCATGTCTGACCGTATTGCACTCACGGCGCTAACGCTAGCCGAGCAGCGCGGTATACGGGTGCCGGAAGAGTTACGCATTACCGGGTTCGATGGCATTGCTGAAGGACAGTACCGCGCACCGCGTTTAACCACGGTGCGCCAGGATAGCGTGGGCAAAGGGCGAGTCGCAGCGCAGATGATTCTTGGCCGCATCCCCCTCGCCCAGCAGTTGCTGCAAACTGAGCTGCTGCTGGGCGACACCTGCCCTTAGCCCTTAGGAGGGTATTACTTAGCAGCCGCCTGCATGGCAAGCGCAGTATCCAGCATACGGTTGGAGAAGCCCCACTCGTTGTCGTACCACGCCATGATTTTAACCAGACGGCCATTCACGCGGGTGTGATTAGCATCGAAGGTCGATGAGTTGGCATCATGATTGAAATCAATAGAGACCAGCGGTTCAGCGTTAACAGCCAATACCGGAGAGTTAGCCGCGGCCTTCTCAACGATGGCATTAATCTCTTCTTTAGTGGTATCGCGACTGGCACTAAAGGTCAGATCCACCAGCGAGACGTTGATCACCGGTACGCGAACGGCTAGGCCATCAAATTTACCCGCCAGCTCTGGTAGCACCAAGCCCACCGCTGCGGCAGCACCGGTTTTGGTCGGGATCATGGAGTGCGTTGCACTGCGCGCCCGGTAGGGGTCAGAGTGGTAAACATCCGAGAGGTTCTGATCATTGGTGTAAGCGTGCACCGTGGTCATCAAACCGTTTTCGATACCGACTGCATCGTTCAACGCTTTCGCGACCGGCGCTAGGCAGTTGGTGGTGCAGGAAGCATTAGAGACAACCGTGTGCTCAGCGGTCAACACTTGGTCATTAACGCCATACACAATCGTCGCATCAGCGTCGGGGCTGGGTGCGGAAATCAGCACGCGCTTGGCACCCGCTTCGATATGCTTGGCCGCCGCCTCGCGCTTGGTAAACAACCCGGTGCACTCCATCACCAGATCGATATTCATCGATGCCCACGGCAACTCCGCTGGATCGCGCTCTGAGGAGATGGCGATACGATCACCATCCACCGTGATGCTCTCGGCGTCGTGTTCTACCTTAAAGGGGAAGTGGCCATGCACGGTATCGTGACGCAGCAGGTGGGAATTTAGCGAGGGGTCGCCGAGATCGTTAATGGCGACGACCTGTACGCGGTCACGGTAGCTGTTTTCGTAAAGGGCGCGCAGTACATTGCGGCCAATACGGCCAAATCCGTTAATCGCAACTCTTATTGTCATGATAGCTCCTCAATTGACCAATAGTAACAATCTGCACCTTTAGTAAAAAAATTACTAAAAATACGTATTTAAGCGTCATGAGGCCGATAAACAGCGTTTCAACCGCCCCAAAAGGCTAGTAAATATCCAATATGTAGTAAAATTACTATATAAACGCTATCGTAGTCCAATACTAAATTGCCCACAATCCCCTTACTCAAGGAGAGCGCCCATGACGAATGCAACCTCGAATACAGCAGCACCGGCGTCTACCAACCCTCATTCCCATACGCCTTTAAGGCGCACCAAAATTGTTGCCACACTCGGCCCCGCCAGTGATCGCCCCGGCGTGCTGGAAGCGATGCTAAAAGCCGGTGTGGATGTGGTGCGGCTTAACTTCTCCCACGGCTCGGCAGACGACCACCGCCGTCGCTTAAGCGAAGTCCGCGAGATCGCCGAACGCCTTGGCCGCAGCGTTGCTGCGCTGGGCGACCTGCAAGGGCCGAAAATTCGTATTGCGCGTTTTGTCGAAGGCGCCGTCAACCTCAATGTCGGCCAGGCATTTGTCTTGGACATGGCGCTGGACGCCAATAGCGGCACTGCAGAACGCGTCGGCTGCGACTATCAAACACTGGCCGATGATGTCGTTGAGGGCGACCGCCTACTGCTCGACGATGGCCGTTTGGTACTCGATGTCACCCGTGTAATTGGACAAGAAGTGCATACCCGCGTTCACGTAGGTGGCAAGCTCTCCAACAATAAGGGCATTAACAAGCAGGGAGGAGGACTCTCAGCGCCCGCCCTTACTGAGAAAGATAAGGCCGATCTAAAAACCGCTATTGAGATTGGCGTTGACTACTTAGCCGTCTCCTTCCCGCGCAGCGCCGCAGATATGCAAGAAGCCCGCGAGCTGCTTGGCGAAGCCGGGAAAGAGATCGGCCTGGTGGCTAAGCTTGAACGCGCCGAAGCGGTTGCCGACGATGCTACGCTGGATGGCATCATTGAAGCCTCTGAGGCGGTCATGGTGGCCAGGGGCGACCTGGGCGTTGAGATTGGCGACGCCGCGCTGATCGGTACTCAGAAGCGCATTATCAAGCACGCACGCACACTCAACCGTGCCGTCATTACCGCCACCCAAATGATGGAATCGATGATCGAGTCGCCGCTACCCACCCGCGCCGAGGTCTTCGACGTGGCCAACGCGGTGCTCGACGCCACCGATGCAGTGATGCTCTCTGCGGAAACCGCCGCAGGTGACTACCCGGTGGAAACCATCGAAGCGATGAACCGTGTGTGTCTGGGTGCCGAGCGTGAGCGTCTCGCTCAGGAGTCAGGCCACCGTATTCATGAGGGCTTTGAGCGCATCGATGAAACCATCGCGCTATCGGCGATGTATGCAGCGAATCACTTATCCGGCGTCAGCGCCATCGCTTGCATGACCTCCACCGGTTATACACCGCTGATTGCATCGCGCATTCGTTCCGGCCTGCCTATCGTAGGGTTGGCTCACAGCCCTATCGCCCAGCGGCGTATGGCGCTCTATCGTGGCGTGGTTTCCATTCCTTTCAACACCACCGATATGGATCCGGCCAACCTTAACCAAGAAGCATTGAAATGCTTGCAGGCACAGGGATTTATCCACCCTGGCGAGCATGTCATTCTCACTCGCGGCGACCATATGAATGCCCATGGGGGCACCAATACGATGAAAATCCTTGCCTTTGATAGCGAGTAACGGTCTAACCTTTGTAGCGAGCTTTTAGCTTTTACGACCTTTAAAAAGAAAAACCATTCGGCCATAAGACCGAAAGGCAATAGAACCATGAGGGAAGTGACGAAATGAGTGACGCGCAACCGCCCCGCCAAGCCATCCGTACGCTGCAAGCGCGCAAGCGTATTGCGCTAATTGCCCACGATGGCAAGAAGAGCGAAATGCTTGAGTGGGCAACTCGCTGGAAGGATACGCTGAGCCAGCACGAATTGATTGGCACGGGAACAACGTCTAAGCGGCTTAAAACCGCGTTAGGGTTAGAAGTCGAGGGTCTAATGAGCGGCCCCCTGGGCGGTGACCAGCAGATTGGCGCTCGGATTGCGGAGCAGCGGCTGGATGTGCTGATCTTCTTCTGGGATCCCTTCTCACCCCAGCCCCACGACCCGGATGTCAAAGCGTTGCTGCGTTTAGCGGCGCTGTGGAATGTCCCCGTTGCCTGCAATGCGGCGAGCGCCGACTTCGTGCTCTCCTCACCCTACTTGAGCGAGAGTTACGATATGTCGATACCAGATGCAGCAGCTTGGGCCCAGGCGCGCACGGTTTAACGCCGGTGCAGATGACGCGCCACCACCTGCAGCCCGCTCTCATAGTGGCCGTTCATAGCAGCTAGGGCACAGCGCAATGTTAACTCGGCAATACGGTCATAATCCTGTAGCGCCGAGTTCACTGGCTGAGGAAGGAAATCCAGCAGCCGGTGATCACCAAAGGTGGCCAGACGCATATTTTCCGGCAGGCCACCACGCTCCAAGAATACATCAAACACCCCTTCCATCAGCGTATAGGACGCTGTCACCAGTGCGTCGGCACCGCCCTGTTCATCCAGCAATTGAATCGCTAAACGCGCCCCTTCGCTACGTTCATAGTGCGACCCGGTAAGATAAAGCGGTTCAATCATGCTGCCTTCAAGGGCCGCCTGAAAACCCACCCGCCGCTCACAGCTAACCGACAGCTCCGGCATCGCTTCCAACCAGGCAATACGCTTGGTCGCCGCGCCGATCACCGAACGGGTCAACGTCTTAGCCGCCTCCTGATCGTTACTCACGACACTGGCAAAGCGCGTCGGGTTGAGGCCACGGTCCATCCCCACCACGCACCATCCCTCGTCTACCAGGTCGGCATAAAAAGTATCGTCGCTAGGCAAGCAACTGGCGGTTATCAACACCTCACAGCGTTGCGCACGCAGCGCCAACGCGAGTGTCCGTTCACTCTCTGCACAGTCATCTGAGCTTACGATCAACAGCTGATAACCCTGCTCCCGTGCACCCCGCTCCAGGCGTTTGGCTAGGCGAGCATAACTAATGTTCTCCAAATCCGGCACGATAAGCCCCAGCAAGCGGCTTGCACCCCGGCGCAGCGCAGCCGCCTGAGGGTCAATGTGATAGCGGTGTTGCCGCACCACCGCCATCACTTTTTCAATTGTCGCTGCGCTAATGCGGCGCTGCTCGGCCTGACCATTAATGACGTAGCTAGCAGTGGTGCGCGAGACGCCGGCTAGCCGGGCAATATCGGCAAGTGTCATGCGGTTTCCCCCTGGTGTGACCGGGCAGTTTATCAGCAAGTTAGCGCCTACCAGACCAAAGTCTAAAAGCTCAAACCTTGTGTCATTCAGTGAATCGATTCAGCATAGCACTATGTGCAGATTTAATAGCACCATACCCAGATTTAATGGCAAGGATAAACCGACTGAAACGGCACGGTTCATCTCATTGGCATCAACGCCATTACCATGATCATTTAACGACGATCACTTTATGTACACGACGCTGCGTCGACGCTGCCCCATTAAAATGCCGACAGTGCGCGTTTACAGGAGAATACTATGTTGACACTCGGCCCCGATGACATCTTGCTAGGCCGCCACGCCGACAGCTGGCAAACCGCGCTGGACAGTGCCGCTGAGGCGCTGGTTGAGGCCGGATTGGTTGAGGCCGAGTACCGCGACGGCCTACACGCCCGCGAGGCACAATCATCAACGTTTCTAGGCAACGCCATCGCAATACCCCACGGTACACCGGAAAGCCGTCAGTATGTGAAGCAGACGGGCGTGCGCGTGTTGCAGTTTCCACAAGGGGTCGAGTGGCACGACGGCCAGCAGGTGCACGTACTGGTAACGATTGCCGCCCAGAATGATGAGCACCTGGATATTCTGCGCCAGCTCACCCATGTGCTGGATCGCGAAGGCGTTTCCGAGCAACTGGCAAACGCCACCTCCGCGGCAGATGTAGCGCGGCTGCTTTCGAAACCAGCATTAGAACCGCGCCTGGATGTCGACACCCTATGCGTCAACTTTCCGGCACGCGACCCACAAGAACTCGCCCTGGCTGCAGCCGCCCGCTTACGCCAAAGCGGCTGTGTCGATAACAGCTTTATTTCCACCGTCGCCGCGGCACAGCCGACCTGGTTAGGTAAAGGACTGTGGCTGGCTAGCAGCGCCCAGGGCGTTAATCAGCCCGCGCTTGGGGTGGCCACACCTGCTGAACAAACCCTGGAAAGTGCTGGTCATCCGGTGCATGCGTTGTTCTGCCTGGCCGCCCATGGCGATGCCCACCGCCCCCTGCTAGAGCAACTGATGGCGGTGTTGGAAAACAGCGAAAGCCAAAGCCTGGTGGGCAAAACCAGCGATCAGCTGTTAGCCACCCTGGCGGGCGAAACCGCAAATACCCAAACCCGTCGGGTACGGGTGCTCAACCCCCATGGGTTGCACGCTCGCCCCGCCAAACAGTTGGTACAGATAGCGCGCGCCCAGGCCATGCCGATTCAGGCACGTTTGGAAGAAGGCAGCGCCACCCCGGTTTCCGCCGCCAGTCTAACCAAAGTGATTGGCCTGGGCGCACGCCGCGGCCAGTGGCTGGTGCTGTCAGCCGAGGGTGAGCAGGCAAGCGCGGCGCTAGAGGCCGTCGCCGAGGCTGTTGAATCGGGCCTGGGAGAAAAAGTAACGCCCTTTGACGGCGGCTTTGATAGCACGCAGGAAGCGAGCACCGCTACACCGGCCGTTGAGCCTCTCGCTGCCGATACGCCCCACGCCGGCGTGGCCGCCTCGCCGGGCTTGGCCATTGCGCCAGTATTTGTCATTCGCCCGATGCAGTTCGAGTACGCCGAACACGCCAGCGACGCTGAACACGAAATCAGCCGTTTAAATAGCGCGCTGAAAGAGGGTGCCGCCCAGCTGCAGACATTGGTGCATAACGCCCCCGGTGGCGAAGTCGCCGATATTCTTTCAATGCACGAAGAGATGCTCGACGACCCGGAGCTCCATCACGCGGCGACGGATGCCATTCGTGAAGGGCGCTCGGCGGAAGCGGGCTGGTGGGAAGCGATTGAAACCGCGGCCCACGCCCAGGAGATGCTCGCTGACCGCCTGCTGGCCGAACGCGCTGCCGACCTGCGCGACGTAGGTCGCCGGGTGTTGGGCGTACTCTGCGATGTGACGCTCCCCGAACCGCCGGATCACCCTTATATTCTGGTGATGGACGATATCGGCCCTTCCGATGTGGCCCGGCTGGATACTTCCCGTGTGCGCGGCCTGCTTACCGTTCGCGGTGGCGCCACGGCGCACAGCGCTATTCTGGCCCGTGCACTGGGCATTCCCGCCGTGGTGGGCGCGGGTCAAGCGGTGATGGCGCTTAACAACGCCAGTATGATGATTCTGGATGGCGAGCGTGGCCGAGTGACGTCGCAACCTTCCGAAGAGCGCCTACAGCGTGCCGAGCAGCAGTTACTAGACCTCCAGCAGCGCGAAGCCGATGCCTGGGAAAGCCGCTTCGAGGTCGCCCAAACTCGCGATGGGCACCGTGTGGAAGTCGCCGCCAACCTGGGCAACACTGCCCACGCCGCTGATGCAGTGGAACGCGGTGCTGAGGCCGTTGGCCTGCTGCGTACTGAATTCCTGTTCATGGCCCACGCCAGCGCACCAGACTTAGCCACTCAGATTAGCGAGTACCGTCAGGCAATTGATGCCCTGGATGGCCGCCCGCTGGTAGCGCGCACATTAGATGTCGGCGGTGATAAGCCACTGCCCTACTGGCCGGTACCCCAAGAAGACAACCCCTTCCTGGGTCTGCGCGGTATTCGCTTAGCGCTGACACAGCCCGATGTGCTCAAGACCCAATTGCGTGCGTTATTGATGGCAGGCAAGGATAGTCCCCTGCGGATTATGCTGCCGATGGTCAAAGATATCGCTGAGTTCCGCGCTGTAAAAGCCATCTACGATCGCCTACTCAAAGAGATCCCTACTTCCCAGCGCGCCACCGATGTGCAGTTGGGGGTGATGATTGAAATACCCTCTAGCGCGCTGCTGGCACCCAGCCTCGCCGCCGAGGTGGATTTTTTCTCAGTAGGCACTAATGACTTAACCCAGTACACCCTGGCTATCGACCGCGGCCACCCGGAACTCTCTGCCCAAGCCGATGGTTTGCACCCTGCTGTGCTGCGTTTGATTCAAATGACCGTGGCGGCTGCCCATACCCAAGGCAAATGGGTCGGCGTGTGCGGCGAATTGGCCTCAGATGCCGTAGCCATTCCGGTGCTGGTAGGCCTGGGCGTGGACGAGCTTTCCGTCAGCGCGCGGCAGATCCCGCTGGTTAAAGCCCGCCTGCGCGAGTTTGACTTCGCTGATGCCCAAGCCAGCGCTCAGTTAGCGCTGAATCAGGCGACTAGCGATGAAGTGCGCGATGCACTGGAGGCGCGCTAATGGCCCGCGTGCTATGCATTACCCTGAACCCGGCACTGGATTTGGCGTTTACTCTTGACGCCTTGGTGCTAGGCAGCGTCAACCGTCCCACCAGCGCGCAGTTAGAAGCGGCAGGCAAAGGCGTTAACGTTGCCCGCGTATTGGCAGGCCTTGGCCACGACGTCACCGTCAGCGGCTTTTTAGGTGCCGATAACGACGCTCCCTTTCAATTGGCATTTACCCAGTACTCCCTGACCGACGCCTTTGTGCGCGTGCCGGGAGAAACCCGTATTAATGCCAAAATTGCGGAACAAAGCGGCCGCGTTACCGATATTAATGGCCCCGGCATGCCCATTGACGCCACGCATTTGCAGGCGCTGATCGACACGCTAAATACCGAGCTTTTCAGCGCGACGCCCCCCCAGGCGGTCGTCGTGGCGGGCAGCCTGCCCCCCGGGCTGTCACTGGTCGATTTCAGCGCGCTGTTAAACCACTTAAACGCCAGCGGCGTACCGCTCTGGGTAGATACCAGTGGCCCGGCACTCAATGCGGCCATAGCGACTCACCCCGCCGGTGTTAAGCCTAATGAAAACGAACTGGCAGAGTGGGCGAGCGAAGATATGACCTCATCCGATGCTCGCTTGAATGCGGCTAAACGGCTGCATAAAAGCGGCATCGCCCATGCGCTGATTTCAGCGGGTGCCGAAGGGGTGTTGTGGGTTAACGCTCAAGGTGCCTGGCACGCCACACCTCCTAAGGTTACCGCGACGAATACCGTTTGCGCCGGCGATACCTTTGTCGCGGGCATGCTCCACGGCCTGCTGACTCATCAGAACGGCCAGCAAGACGCTGAACAGACGCTGCGCTTTGCCACCGCGCTCTCGGCCGAGGCCGTGCGCCACGTTGGCGTGGGCAACCCCCACGCTGCCGATTTCGATTCACTCCAACAACACACCCGGATACGGCGTCTTGACGACACCATCACCGAGGGAGCCACGCTATGAATATTATTCTGATTACCGCCTGCCCCAGCGGCATGGCGACCACCTTCCTCGCGGCTAAGCGCCTGGAACAAGCCGCCCAGCGCCAAGGCTGGTCGGCGCATGTGGAAATGCACGGCGAAGTCGCGCCGCTCCAGGCCGCTACTGCCGAGCAGATCGCCAATGCCGATTTGATCGTGGTCGCCGCCGATCACGTGCCTGCCCCAGAGCGCTTTGAAGGCAAGCGGCTATTCCAAGCACCGATTGCCAGCGCACTCCCCGATCCCAGCGCTTTTCTAGCCCAGGCTAAGCGTGAAGCGCCGATTTATAGCGCACCTGCCGCCTCTACTACTAGCGCATCTACCGCTGCAAACAGCGCGGGTGGCAAGAAAATCGTTGCTGTCACTGCCTGCCCCACCGGCGTGGCGCATACCTTTATGGCCGCCGAAGCACTCGCAGAGGCGGGCAAAGCCATGGGCCACGCCATTCGCGTGGAAACCCAAGGCTCGGTGGGCGCACAAGATAAATTGACCGAAGAAGAGATCGCCGACGCCGACATAGTCGTATTGGCCTGCGATATCGACGTTGATCCGTCGCGGTTCGCTGGTAAGCGCATCTACCGCACTTCTACTGGCAACGCGCTAAAAAAACCGCGCCCCACGCTTGAAGCTGCGCTCAGCGAGGCCGCCATAGAGAACGGCAGCAGCAATGCGGGCACAGCAAATAAGAGCGTCAAAGAGAAAGGCGTTTATAAGCACCTGCTCACCGGCGTTTCCTTTATGCTGCCAATGGTGGTGGCGGGCGGCCTACTGATTGCACTCTCCTTTGTGTTCGGTATTGAGGCCTTTGAGCAGGAAGGCACTCTGGCCGCCGCGCTGATGCAGATCGGCGGTGGCACCGCCTTTGCACTGATGATTCCAGTGCTGGCAGGTTATATTGCCTACTCCATCGCCGACCGCCCCGGCATCGCACCGGGTATGATTGGTGGCATGCTGGCGGCCAATATCGGCTCCGGCTTTATCGGCGGTATTTTGGCGGGTTTCCTGGCGGGCTACGTGGCGCTGGCGGTTACTCGCTACGTCAAACTGCCCTCTAGCGTTGAATCCCTGAAGCCAATTCTGATCATTCCGCTAGTCGCCAGTTTGGTCACCGGCCTCACCATGATCTATGTGATTGGCGAACCGGTCGCGGCGCTGCTTAATGCTCTGACCAGTTTCCTGGAGTCCATGGGCTCCACCAACGCTGTGCTACTGGGTATCCTGCTCGGCGCGATGATGTGTTTCGATCTGGGTGGCCCGGTCAACAAAGCGGCTTATACCTTTGGCGTAGGCCTGCTAGCCTCTGAAACTTACGGCCCCATGGCGGCGATCATGGCGGCGGGAATGGTACCTGCCATTGGTATGGGTATTGCCAGCTTTGTAGCGCGCAACAAGTTCTCGGCACCGGAGCGGGAAGCGGGCAAAGCCTCTTTTGTACTGGGCCTCTGTTTTATCAGCGAAGGCGCGATTCCCTTTGCGGCGAAAGACCCGCTACGCGTTATCCCCGCTTGCATGGTGGGCGGCGCACTCACAGGCGCCCTCTCGATGCTGGTAGGCGCGCAACTCATGGCTCCTCACGGTGGTATCTTCGTACTGCTGATTCCCAACGCCATTACCCCGGTACTGCTCTACCTTGGCGCTATTGTGGCTGGCTCGTTGGTGACGGGTTTAAGCTATGCGTTTATCAAACGTGATGCGGCCCAGGTAGCACTCGCCACCTAACCGCTGTTACCAAAAAATGAGGGCAGGCGAACATGCCTGCCCTTTTAAATACGTCGCTTTACGCATTTAGTACCTCTTTACGCCACTTATACCCTCTACTCTTTGTCATTTTTTATGTAGTATTTTTACATAACCTACTTTTTGATCACCAATTCACCTATAACAAACGGATCATCCTATGTTTCAGCTCACTCGCAGTGTTACCTGGCAGGCACTTGAACGCTTGCGCGACAAAACCGCAAACGACCGCATTCGTGACTACTTCACCAATGACCCGCAGCGCTTTGAGAAAATGAGTTTACGGGTGGGCGGTCTGTTTCTCGACTACTCCAAGCACCATGTCTCCGATGAAGTGCTTACCAAGCTGATTGAGCTAGCCGACCACTCCGCACTGGTACAGCGCCGGGCACAGATGTTCTCCGGGGATATTATCAACGTTACGGAAAACCGCCCGGTACTGCATACGGCTCTGCGTCACTTAGGCGATGAGCCGGTATATGTGGACGGCGAAGACGTTATGCCGGAGATAACCCGCACCCGCGAGCAGATCAAGCTGTTCTCGGAAGCGGTGCGCAGCGGTGAATGGAAAGGCTACAACGGCAAACGCATTAAAGATGTGGTCAATATCGGCATTGGTGGCTCGGATCTTGGGCCCAATATGGCGGTTCGCGCACTGCTCAAATACCGCCATCCGGAACTCCACTTCCACTTCGTTTCCAATGTGGACGGCACCCATATTCAGAAGGTACTTTCGCGCCTCGACCCCGCCACCACGCTGTTTATCGTCTCCACCAAGACCTTCTCTACCCAGGAGACCCTGCTTAACGCCAAAACCGCGCGGCGCTGGTTCCTGGAGAACGCTGGCGAAGACGCCGACGTAGGCGCGCACTTTATTGCCGCCTCCACCAACCGCAAAGCAGCCATGGAGTTCGGCATTCGCGAAGAGAACGTGTTCGAGTTCTGGGCCTGGGTGGGTGGACGCTACTCCATGTGGTCGTCCATCGGGCTGCCGATTGCGCTGTCGATCGGTTTCGAAGGCTTTATCGAACTGCTGGAAGGCGCTCATGAGATGGATAACCATTTCATCAACGCGCCCTTCTCGCAAAACATGCCCGTGCTGATGGCACTGATTGGTATTTGGTACATCAACTTTATTGGCGCTGAGACCCAAGCCATCGTGCCTTACGACCAGGCGCTGAACCAACTGCCTTCGTTTTTGCAGCAGCTGGATATGGAGTCAAACGGTAAGTCGGTGGATATTTTCGGCCACCCGGTGAACTATAAAACCGGCCCGATTGTATGGGGCCAAACCGGTTCCAACGGCCAGCACGCCTTCTTCCAGCTACTGCACCAGGGCACCCGCTACGTGCCGATTGATTTTATTGCCTCGCTCAAACCCGAACCGGGCGTGGAAGACCACCACTTCGCCCTACTGACCAATATGCTCGCCCAGGCCAACGCCTTTATGGAAGGCAGCCAAGGGGACAGCAAAGAGCTCAGTCAACACGACCCCTACAGCTGTCCCGGCAACCGTCCTTCCAGCACGCTACTGCTGGATGAGCTAACGCCGAAAAACCTGGGGGCACTAATCGCGCTCTACGAGCACAAGGTGTTTGTGCAAGGGGTAATCTGGAACATCAACTCCTTTGACCAGTGGGGCGTACAGCTCGGCAAGCGCATCGCCGGTGAAATCAGCGAACGCATCGACACCAACGCCGCTGACTTCGACACCTCCACGCAGGGACTGTTGGAACTGGTGCGTGCGCATTTTCAGAGTGGCAGTATGGAAAAAAATGGCCAAGCCGAAAGCGGTAAAAAGGCGAGTAAAAAGAAAGGTTAGATTGAACGACAGTATCTTTAAGCATTCGGAACCAGAAATGCCTTGGAACAAGCCAAGGCATTTTTATTGTGCAGATTAGCCATTGAAAACGACTAGAGCTGATCAACCACCTTCGTGCACTTATTTTTAAATATGGACTTTGAAAAGGGACATGCAAGCATACTAATTATCGTTTACCATCCTATCCCTTATAAAACTTAAGCATCAGCGCTTTATTTACATCTTCAAACTCGGATTAAGGTGGGAGCAACGCCACGTCGAGCAGATGTTACTACTCGAATTGTCAAAAAAAGGCTGACGAAAAACCTCAACACCTACCAGGCTCTCATTAAATAATACTCAAGATTAATAATAATCATCTATTGGATTATGATAAGGGTCAAAACCATCATTATGAATAACTTCTTTAATAAAAATTGAGTTTTGAAACCTTTTATTCTCATTAACCAACCAATGAAAAAGCCGTACAATTGTATCAATTGATGGACGACTTTCACCATCCGGCGACAATAAATGCTTTAATACTAGCTTCATACCAACTGATAGTGAATTTAAATTAATCTCGTAATTTTCGTTAAACTCTCTAGTTTCTAGCAAAGAAGTTATGTCCCCTATCTGATTTGCTTCAAATGGGGTTTCGCCAAATAACAACTGATATGCGTAAATGCCAAAAGACCAGCTATCATAGTTTTTGGTAAACTCCCCTTTTCTCAAAAAATCTGGTGGCATGGATACGAACGAAGCTAAAATACGCCTATTATTATCTTTAAAAACGGCATCTTCATCTAAATCTCTTTCTAAAGGAATTATATCAGAATTTTCTCTATTTTTTTGACAATTACCCATATCCAAGAACTTAACTCTAGGGTCATTTTCTTGTGATCTATCTTTTGTCATCTGAAAACCATCTAATAATAAAATATTACTAGGATGCAAATCTCTATGAGAATAACCCACTTGATTAAAATAATTCAACCCTGATGACAAGCGATATAGTAGTAATATTTTATCTTCTGAGCTTTCTAACTTAGATGTTAGCGATGGCAACAACTCCCCATCTTCATAAGCATAAGCGAAATAATTAACCAAATCTGAAAATTTGCTTCTAAGCTCGCACTTTATTCTAGGCAAAGGATAACTAGCCTCCGGCCCCAAAAAAAGGAACATGCGTCTTTCATTGTATAAAAAATTGACTTTATTATTATTTAACACTGAAAATTCAAGCTTAAATCTTTCTAATTCAATACAATTCCTCGGTGCTATTAAAAATTTGAATACTACTTTCTCATCATTCTTAACATACAAACTACTAAGAGCACTTCCACCACTTAATTTTTTTGAAAATTTATATCCATCAATTTCCAACAAGCCAAGTGAACCCAATAACTCTTTTACTTCCTCCATTCAAACCTCCGAAATTTTATATTTTTCACAATAAAGCATAATCTCTCCTTGAAAGCCTTTGGGTAATTCCTCTAATGATCTTACACTTTCATACGACTTATTTTCCAGCCATAAAATTATTTCATTGTCGTCACTTACGTCTCTTATATCAAATTCAATTTCGATAAAATCTTCAACATTGACACTATAAACCAAAACATACTCTAGCCCTTCTGCCAAGGATACTTCACACGGCCTCCCAAACTCTTTTGCTTGTTCTATGCATGGAGTGCAAAAAATACATTCACTTCGAGCTTTTATGCCGAATTTATTATAGAACCATTTATCCGCAACATTATGGACATTCACACTAACATTCCTAGGCAACCTAGGTGTTTTTAAATATTCGTTTTCTAATGTACAGGCTCTATAGTATTTTGAAACTCCTCTATATATTCTCACCAACCCTTCCTTAATATATTTTTAGTGGCAAAATAAAACTGTCCATCGATTTATAGTTAATTCAGCAACATTCCTCAACCTGATTCGGGCTCATGCCTTTTTCTGTCCTGATGCGGCCGAAGATGGCTGTAATACCCAATTAAATACTTTACAATATGGCGCTGTGCTTGAACAAATTAGCTATAGCTATAGCTATAACCATACATGGTTGCCCGGTCAGCCTTCAGGCTCCTGAAAACCTCTCCATGGGTGCGTTGTCCCAGCAATTTGACAACTCAGGCTTTGTTTTCATGCCTACAGGCTCGTATAAACGATTACTGACGCCAACAAAGACCAATTACGTAATGTGCCGCGCATGTGCAACCAGCTCTCTAAACCAGAGTAGACTAACGAGCAAAGTTAACGTAGTTTTTATCATGCTACACCATACTCCTATATCAGCAACACATACTGCCCTTAGTATAAGGATTGTTACACTCCCCGATAGAAGTACTGCTCATGCCTTACTACATATCTACGATGATTAGCACGCATGAAGTGGTCATAAAAAAATCTAGATTAAATTAGTAAAAAAGCGCCATTTTTTCGGTTGTGGGCTTGAAAACACCCTTCAACCACCTGCATACTTAACCTTTTTATATAGCTTACCCATAGAGCTAGTCCCTACTACCAATCCCACGCTGATGACGATAACGGACAGCGAGCCATAGGCAAGAATGCCACCCCAGGCCCACTGACTAATCGTTATGCCTAGGTATTGAACAAACAGATAGACACCTATCAGAAAGCTACCTGCTCGCACTAAGCCTTCATCACTAATATTTACGCTTGGCTCTTCGCGAGAGCTAGCATGGATTTTATTAGCTAACGCTCGTGCTGAAAACCAGAGTACAACGCCCGCTACCATGGGCATCAATACCCATGCTATTAACACAGGCAGCCATTCGTTTATCGACTCATCCGGCCTCTGGATAAACAGCATCGGTGACACCGACATAAGAGGGCTCAACGCAAGGTAAATTGCCAATACACGTATTAGAAGGATGGAGAAAGGTGTCATTTAATTTCCTGGATCTATAGCTGTGTTTCAGAACGTCCGTTGATATTTTCTTTAGCTAATTCGATGACCGCATGCCCCAGTTGAACCAAAGTGGCGAAATTGGGTGTGGTTTGTGGCTTTAAAGAACGATATGCACTAGTACGGCTTTTGATACCTGCTTTGGCAATGACTTGGCTATGCCCAAACTGCTCCACATAAGAGCGAATGGCAGCCTGCAAAATGTCGGGGCGTCCTTCCTGCATAGAGTCCCAAGAAGCTTGCTTAATGACGTCCTCCATTTCCTGCACGTTGAAGCTAAGAGCTGCTGTTTTTTGCACGCCTTTTGTCACTGCACGTAGGGTGCTCGCAGAAAGTTCATTACCGCTCCAGTTGAGTGCCCCACCCGCGGTCAGTGAGAACTTTTGGAAGTTTTTGACCCCAGAAAAAGGAGTTTTGCTAAAATATGCTGACAAATCAGCAATACCCTGGAAACCATCGCTAAAAATTAGCTCTAGTTTATATGGCCCAATCAAATCGACATCAATGATCTTTAGCATACGTCACCTAACTTACCTGGGTTTTCACCATTTACCGCTTTCTGCCACATACCTATGAGTTGCTTACGATGCTCAGCAATATGCTTTTCAGCCCGCTTACGTTGTTTATTGGGTAAATAGCCTTCTAGGCATTCACCGGATTCGATAGCGACGATCAACTCGAAGCTACCGTACTTAACGTGTAAATGAGGTAGCTTATGCTGCTTGTTATCAAAAAAATACATACAAAATGAAAGCCCTAGCAGAGCATCAATCTCTGGCATGAGCACCTCTTGAATTACACCCTAAAGACAGAATAGCACTGTATCTTAAAAGAGACAAAATAATCATCATCCATCCACCTCCTCCGGAATCAACGCCAGCAGATCGGTGACACCAATATCTACACCGGCTTGGGAGAACAAAGTAGATGCCTGCCCGCGGTGGTGGGTTTGGTGATTGAAGAAGTGAACGATCAGGCTTGAGTAGCGCCGTTTTGAGGCCACTCCTTTTATGTTGTGATAACTCAGCGTGGTACTCAAATCGTCGTCTGTCAGCGCCGCTACCCAGTTAATAATCACGGTATCGAGCCATTGGCGATGCGCTTTCAATCCCTTCAAGTCATCAAAGAGAATCTGATCAAGGCGATCTGGCGTAGGTAGTGCCACCATTACCTCAAGCGTCCTTGCGGAAGGAGAGGCGTGTGTTGCAAACCGTTTGAGCCAAATCGTGTCGGCTACCGCGATGTGGCTCAGTGTGCCAAAAATCGAGCCGAAGAACGCGCCACGCTCTTCAGCTAGTTCAGAGGCGCTCAGCTTACCTGCGGCATCATAGAGGTTAGTGTTCATCCACTGGTTATAAGTGGCTAACTGTTCGAAGTGTTGTTGAAGTGTCATGAGTTAAGACCCAAAAGCAGCATCTATTTAGAACGTTTGAAATATGGGGGAAGAACAGCATCACCGCCCGCCTGCTACATCAATGAATGACCCCGTTACATAAGAGGCTTCGTCCGAGAGCAACCAAGCGATGGTATTAGCCACTTCTTCAGCGCTACCGCCACGCTGCATAGGAATCTGGGGAGCTAAACGATCAACCCGCCCTGGTTCTCCACCATCGGCATGCATATCAGTGTAGATAAAACCGGGGCGAACGGCGTTAACACGAATCCCCGAGCCAGCAACTTCGCGAGACAACCCCTTGGTTAGGGTATCCATGGCACCTTTCGATGCAGCGTAGTCAACATATTCAAAGGGCGAGCCTGTTTGCGAGGCAAGCGACGAGACATTGACGATTGCACTACCTGCTGGGAAGCGCCTGACGGCTTCTCTAGAGCACAGAAAACAGCTGACCACATTGCTATTAAGCACTTGGTTGAAGCGCTCAAGGTCGATATCGACCAGCTTGGATTGAGTAAACAGAATGCCTGCATTGTTAACCAAATGTGTCACCTTGCCAAAGCGCTCTTCTGCTGCATCAAACAGACTGATAACGTCAGCTTCACTGCTAACATCCGCTTGACAGGCAAACGCTCGACCACCCGCTCGAATAATGCAATCAGCCGCATCATCTGCCAGCTCCCTATTAGCAAGATAGTTCACGCACACTGCATAGCCTTTTGCGCCTAGCAATTTTGCGGTGGCCGCTCCGATACCTCGGCTTCCCCCTGTCACGATGACCACTTTCGACATAACGTTTCCTCGCTGGCTCTTTAGTCACAAACCCACCTTGCACATTAAACCCACGATAGTTCTTTGGGTAGCGCCCTTTTAGCTACTGCAAGTTAATTAATTGACTGGCTATTGATTTCTTGCCACCTTACAACTACTGTATATAAAACCATATCAAAAGAGGTGAACCATGACATCTCTTGGAACACCAAGCTCCTATAAGGGTCGCGGGGCAACGTACGATCCGCACAATCGTTTTGCGCCTACCCGCAGCGAGGAGGAAGATGACGGCTGGTGGCGGGAAGAGGCCTCTACGACTATCGCCACCGAAGTGCGTGAGGAGGTGAGCAAAAGTGCTTTGTCGTGGAATCGCTCTCCAGATTTACCTTTTGATCGCTCGCTGAACCCGTATCGCGGCTGTGAGCATGGCTGCGTTTACTGCTATGCCCGCCCTTCTCACGCCTACTGGGACTTATCGCCAGGGCTGGATTTTGAAACCAAGCTGATTGCCCGCAGCGGATTGGTAGAGCGGTTATCCGAAGAACTGTGCCACCCTAATTACGTGTGCCGCCCGATCAACCTTTCCGGCAACACCGACTGTTATCAACCGTTAGAAGCTACCTACAAAACCACTCGCCGCCTGCTGGAGCTGCTACTGGAGTGTCGCCATCCGGTAACGCTGGTGACTAAAAGCACCTTAGTGCTGCGCGATTTGGAACTCCTGGCGGAGATGGCCGAACACCGGCTGGTGCGCGTGTTTGTCAGTTTGACCAGCCTGGATGCCAACTTGAAACGCACATTAGAACCACGGGCGGCATCGCCTCAGGCGCGCTTGCGGGCCATTCGTGAACTGAATACCGCAGGTGTTCCAGTTGGTGCGCTCATTTCGCCGGTTATTCCGGGGCTAACCGATCATGAGATTGAAAAGCTATTGGAAGCCGCCAGCCGTGCAGGGGCGAGAACCGCCGCCTGGATGCTGCTGCGTTTACCCTATGAAGTGGCACCGCTGTTTGAAGCGTGTTTAGAAGCCCACTACCCGGAGCGCGCTGCGAAAGTGATGAGCCTAATGCGTCAGTGCCGTGGCGGTAAAGCGTACGATGCCAAGTTTGGTAAGCGCTTTCGCGGTGAAGGGGTATTTGCCGATTTAATTGCGCAACGCTTTGCCCGCGCCAGCCGCCAGTGGAACATGCAGGACCGCACCGAGCAGGGCTTAAACACCCGGGATTTTCGCCCACCCCGAGCGCAGCAGGATTTATTCATTTAAGCTAAGCAGCACGCGCATAAATCAGCTGCAAAGGAAGCCGAATGCCTGCTCTAAGCAAAACCAAATCGAGTTTTTACCGTCGTTTATACGTCGCCCATTTGATCGAACAAGGGGCAGCCAGCGTACCTGCACTCATCGAGGCCACTGGCATGCCGCGGCGCACCGCCCAGGATACGATTGCATCGCTTGCCGAGCTGGATATCGAGTGCGTATTTACGAAAGATGAAGGCGAGCGTCACAACATCGGCCGCTACCAGATACGTGATTGGGGGGCGATAGATCCACGTTGGGTGGCCACACACGCCGAGCGGCTTAAACAGGCGCTTGGCTATGCTATTTAGCCATTATCATTACACTCTGCCCAGGCCAGCCGTGCAGCGTTGAGGGTAACCGTCAGCGAGCTTGCCGCCATGGCGAGTACCGCTACTAGCGGGGGAATCGCCATCAGCACCACCAGCCCGAGTGCCAAGGTATTGTAGAGCGCTGAAAAGAACAGATTCTGAATCATGATGCGCCGCGTGCGTTTAGCAGTGCTGAGCAGTTTGACTACCCCACTAATACCTGGCGTCATTAGCTGTACGGACGCGCCTTCGCGGGCGGCTTCGCTGGCATTTAATGGAGCGATGCCAACATCTGCCGCGGCTAGGCTCAAGGTATCGTTTAAGCCATCACCCACGTAGAGCGTTGGCGATGGCAACCCCTGCAAAAGCCGCGCTTTGGCTTCAGGCGAGCGCTGGGCATAGCAAGCTTTTCTTCCAAGCCCCACCTGTTCACCTAACCAACTAACCGCCCCCTGCCGATCGCCGCTGATCATTGCCACCACATACCCTGCATCTAGCAGGTGTTTCACGCTTTTTTCAGCATCTTCCACTGGTTGATCAGTAAGATAGAGCGTGGCTAGCCAGCCTGCACTATCAGCTACCATCACTTGAGAAGCAAAGGCCAGCGTTGTGTCCTCCTCGTGGTCTGGCAGCGCTATCTGATGGCGAGAAAGCCAACCGGCGCTGCCTACCATCAGCCATTCACCGTTACTCAAGCGCACATGGCGCCCTTCCCCAGGCGCTTCGTTTACGTCCACGCATTGCTCAGGTTGTTGATCATGTTGGCTGCCCGACCAGCGCGCTAACGCTTGTGCCAAGGGGTGTTCGCTGCCAGCAACAGCGGCTCTGAGCTTGCGCTGCAAAGTGTGCTTATCAATGCCCTCCCGGGCCTGCCAGTGCAGCACCGAGTGGCTGCCAGTGGTTAAGGTGCCGGTTTTATCCAGCGCTACCGAGCGAATGTGAGCCAAGGTTTCGAGCGCTGCCGGGTCGCGTAGCGCAACACCCTGCTGCATGGCCTGGCCACTACCGGCAAGACTTGCCAGCGGCACTGCAAGCCCCACGGCACAGGGGCAAGCAACCACTAACACCGACAGTGCGCGCACAAAGGCATCCTCCCAGCCCAACCCAAGTAGCAGCGCAGTGGGCAGCGCTAGCATCGCTAGCACTAGCGCTAGCGGGCTTAGCCATGCGGCAAAGCGGTCAGCGAGTTTCTGCAATTCGCCTTTTTTGGCCTGATAGCGGCGCATTTCGTCACACAGCCGATCCAGTCGCCGCTTGCCTACCCCAGCACTCACCTGCATTACCAGCGGCGTTGTCCCCAGGTAGCGACAGCCCGCGTAGACCTTCTGTCCTGCATTAAAGTAGCGAGGCAGGCTTTCGCCAGTAAGCGAGGCAGTATCGATCCAACCCGGGGCTTCCAGGATCCCATCAAGGGCTATCAACTCACCGGGCGCTAGCTCGACGCGCGTTCCCTTCGTCACTTCATCCACAGGAACCGATCCCCAGTGCTCGTTCTGCCAAACGGTTATGTCATCATTAGGAAGTGCCAGGGCATCGAGCGCTTTTAACCCACGGTGACGGCACAGCGTTTCCACCAGCCGACCAACCAGTAAAAGCACAATCAGCATCACCGCCGTGTCGAAATAGACTTCTGCAGAACCGCGCCATAACAGCCAAACCGAAACCATCACCGCACCGATAACGCCAAGACTAACAAGCACATCCATACCGGGGCGCTTGGCGAGCAGCGTTCGCCACCCGGCCCGGTAAAACGGCACGCCTGCGAACAGCACGACAGGTAAGGAGAATGCCCCCGATACCCACGCCACCACCAGTTCAATCCGCTCCGAAGGCAATGCACCCGCATATATCAATAGTGAAGCGAGCATCGTCCACATGCCGAACAGCGAACCGACCATGAGCCTCAGCGTCAGGTAGCGGCTCTCCTCTTCTAAACGCCCATGGGCATCTGTCACCGGCTCAAGTTCCGTAAGCCGATAGCCCAAACGTTTAACCTTTGGGGCGAGCGTTGGGAGCTGGATAGCGACAGGTGTACCGCTGATGCAGAGCGTTGCGCTTGGGTAGTGGACGCTAACCTCACGCACGCCTTCAAGCCGCTTTAGAGAGCCCTCCACGGCCAGGGCACAGCTGGTGCACCACATACCGTGGAGGGTATAGAGCTGCTCTTCCTCTTTGTTAAGCGCATCGCTTACAGGCAAGGCGGAATACCAATAATCGGCATTGCAGCAAACACAACGCCTAAGGTAGAGAAAAGGTACAGCCCAGCGGAAACCGTGGCATTAAAGCGCAGCCGCCCTTCGTGGCGCTTGGCCATGCGGCAGCAGCCCACTGTTAACGCTGCCAGTAACGCAATCGCGGCGATACTGACGGCAAGCAGCATAGCGTTCACCAGGGTGAATACGCCCTGCTCGGGAGCAGGCGGCGCAACTGAGCAGACTATTGCGTGCCCGCCGTAAACGGCTACGAACCAGATACACCATAGCGTTAAGCCAATGACGAAATGTAAGGGATGGGTAAGATGTAACCGCTGCATCGTGATGGACATTAACTTAGCTCCCTATCACACGCGGCAACACGGCAAGCGCGCCCACGAGTATCCAGAACGTCACCAGGTTATAGCGCCACCACTGGGCAACCACGGCAGGCTCGAAAGGCGCATGGGCACCCACATAGCCATAACCCACCCGCAGGCCCTGAAGAAGCGTAAGCACGGCGCCTAAACCACCGTGTAGCAGCGCATAAGCCAGCCCGACCATAATGATCGCATCGTGGGAGGTTTCGGTCACCGCCAAGTCTGCACTCAACAGCACCCAAAGCGTTATCGCAACCTGCACAAAGCCTAGAGCACTGATGCAATACATGCCCACAGCCAGCCCCGCATCCTTACCCTGGCGCAAACCGCGCACCAGTTTTTCGAGAATTCCCACGCCAGCAGTTAGCGCAATCGCGGCAATGATAAGCCCCACCAAGGAGAGCGGTGAGGTCTCAGGCATCCGCCACTCAGGGGACACCGTCCATAGATAGAACCAGCCAAACAGGTAAGAGAGAAAGAACGAACCATTGGCCAGCAGCGTGATCGACATGGCCCATAAGCCTGGACCATCCATGGTGCGCGAGTGCAGCGGTGGATCACCGGGGGCTACCTCTGCATCTGGCGCCGCTTTTGGATGCGCACCATTCTCCCAAGACCAGCGCAGTAGAAAGAGCCCGGCCACGACAACGGCGATAACAGCCAGCGGATATAGCCGCGTCAGCAGGCTTAAACACACCACGGCCAATGCCATTGCGGCGAACAGCGGCCACCAGGAGTTACCCGGCAGATGAATGATTTCCCGCACTTTGCCCGTTAATGGGTCGGTGCCCCACATCTCCCGCCGGCCATGGGTAGCCACCGCCAAGCTATGTTGCCCTTCTGCCATGGTGCGCGGTAGATCCGGGTCATCCCATAGTGGGTGGCGCGTATCGATCTTTGGCAGGCTGACAAAGTTATAGGCGCTGGGTGGCATACTGTTGGCCCACTCCAGGGTGTCCGCGTTCCAGGGATTATGCTTAGCGGGTTTGCCAAAACGGAAGTGCAGCGCAAAATCCAGCAGCACCATGGCAATCCCCGCCGACATAATAAAGCTACTCATGGATGACAGCAGGTTGAAAATATCCCAGCCCATACCCGTTTCATAAGAGTAAACCCGCCGCGGCATCCCCAAAAGGCCAGTCCAATGCATGATCAAAAAGGTGCCATTAAAGCCCAAAAAGGTGAGCCAAAAGCCCCATTTGCCCAGGGTTTCAGAAGGCATTCGCCCTGAAAACAGCGGCAGCCAGTAGTAGAGTCCGGCAATCAGCGGGAAGAACATGCCCCCCACCAACACATAGTGCATATGCGCCACCACAAAGTGAGTATCGTGCACCTGCCAGTTAAAGGGCACCAGCGCCAGCATTACTCCAGTCAAACCTCCACACACGAAGATAATCAGGAAACCCATGATCCATAGCATTGGAAGCTTCATCTTGGGCTTACCCAGCCATAGCGTGGCCAGCCAGACAAACACCTGAATCGCGGTAGGTACCGCCACCAGCATACTGGCCGCGGAGAAGAATGCTTGAGCCAGTTGCGGAATACCCACGGTAAACATGTGGTGAACCCATAGTCCGAAACTGATAAAGCCTGTCACGGTAATGGCGAAGACCACCCAGCCGTAACCAACGATCGGGCGGCCAGCAAACACTGGTATCAGCGTGGAGACAATGCCCGCCGCAGGCAGGAAAATGATGTAAACCTCGGGATGGCCGAACAGCCAAAATAGGTGCTGCCATAGAATCGGATCACCGCCACCGGTCACTTCAAAAAAGGGCATCCCCACTGCGCGCTCAAGCTCCAGTAGAATACTGCCCAGAATCAGCGGCGGGAAACCGACCACGATCATCAGCGCCATGGCGAGGATATACCAGGCAAACAGCGGCATTTTGTGCAGCGCCATGCCCTGGGTGCGGGTACGCAGTATCGAGACCACCAATTCGACCCCGGCAGACAGCGCGGAGATCTCAACGAAGGTGATCCCTAACAGCCAGAAATCTGAGCCCAAACCCGGTGAATACTCGCTGCCACTGAGCGGGGTATACATAAACCAGCCGCTATTAGGCGCCATCTCCAGAATCAAACTAAACGATAGGATGATACCGCCAAACAGATAGCACCAGTAACCCAGGGATGTTAGCCGTGGGCAGACCAGATCTCGGGCGCCGATCATCTTGGGAATCATATAAATCGCCAACCCTTCCAGCATGGGGATGGCGAACAGAAACATCATCACCGTGCCATGCATGGTGGTGACTTGGCTATAGATATCCGGCGACATAAAGTCTTGATCAGGGAGCGCCAGCTGGGTGCGCACCAGCATGGCTAACAGCCCGCCGAGCAAGAAGAACGCCATCCCGGTCACCATAAAGCGCAGGCCGAGAGTGGTGTGATTCACAATGGTGAGGGCTTTTAAGCCACGCGGATTGCCCCAGATATCGTGCAAGTCACTGTGCAACTGGTTGGGGCCTGCGATGTTATCGCCTTCTGGGGTCGCTTCACGGTTAATGGTGGTCATGGGGTTAGCGTCTCCAGCCAAGCCCCCAGGGACGCCAAGGTGGCCGTCTCAATATCATCGTGGGGCGGCATTTTGTTGCCCGGTTTTAAGCGTTGGTGGTGCTTAAGCCAGTGGGTAACTGCGCCCTCCTTCATGGCTATTATCCCTGCCCCTAGGCTAGTCCGACTGCCAAGATCAGAAAGATCCGGCCCCTCCTCCCCAGAGGATAGTCCCGCTACCCGGTGGCAGCTCGCGCAATGGGTCATAAATGCCTCCCTGGCAGGCTCATGCTGCTGATCGTTTGCAGCTAGCGACGATAATGCTTCCGTTTGACGGGCGGCCAACCAAGCGTCGTACTCGTCACGCCCGACGGCTTCCACATAGAGTTGCATCTGGGCATGTTGGGCGCCGCAGAACTCGGCGCACTGAGCGCCGAATACCGATGGTTCATCCGCTTCCAAGCGTATTTTGTTCACTCGCCCTGGGATCATATCGATCTTGCCGCCCAGGCGAGGCACCCAGAAAGCGTGAATAACGTCCGCACCAGTAACGTGAAAATCAACTGGCTCACCAGCGGGCATGATGAGCTGATTTGAAGTCACCACCTCTCCCCCTTCTGCGCCGGGGTAGCGCACTTCCCACCACCACTGGTGGCCAATCACTTCAATTACCTCCGGCGGTTCTGCCAGGGGCAACGGTAAAAGCCGCTGGCCGGTGGGCACACCAAAGGCCAGTAGTGCGGTAATGCTGGCCACCGGCAGCACAATGCCACCGCCAATAATCCAGCGACGCGCTATTTTTCGCTCCTCGGCAGGCGTACGTACAACCTCCTTGCGCTTGAAGGTATACAGCCAAAAAGCAGTCACCAGCACCAATACCACAGTGCCAAAACTCAGCATTACCCACCAAATCATCGCCACGTCTCGCGCGGCTTGGCCTGCCGGGTCTAGAATAGACTTATCCCCCGCGCAACCGGCTAATAGCAGGCCGACTAACAGCGCTAGCGGTGTGCCAAGTGAGTTGACCCGCTGCTTGGTTAAGCGTTGAATAATCAGCCTCATCCCTTGAATTCCTTTTTCTGCCCACAGGAAGTGATCATGGCAAAGCCTCGCCAGCGCTCGATTAAAAGCCACGCATCTCTCGCCGGCCATCCGCTTCATCCCGTGATGATTCACTTTCCCGTCGCGGCCCTGATGGCGCTGGTGGCAAGCGATATCGGTTTCCTGCTTAGCGGCGACCCATTCTGGTTGCGCGCCAGCTTGTGGCTGGCCGGTGTCGGCGCATTTGGCGGTTGGATTGCCAGCACGGCAGGCATTATTGACCTGGTCACTGTGCCGCGCATTCGCCGCCTGATTACCGGCTGGAGCCACGCTATCGTCGCGGTGGTGATGCTCTCGTTGGCGTCGCTGAACTGGCTGCTGCGCTTCAACGACCCGAGTGCGATTTTGCCTTGGGGGCTGGCCGTATCGCTGCTCACCGCCGCGTTGATCGCTTTGGCAGGCTGGCTGGGTGGGCAGTTGGTGTATGAGCACGCCGTGGGGGTCGACGTTGAGGATTAAAACTAAGCTGTTAAAAGACACGGCGTTAGCTCCAATCCAGTGGCTTAGCTAACACAAGCCCCAACACACCTATAATGCCCGCTAACGCAACACATAGCGCCGTCCAGTTGGCGGGTTTTACCCAGCGGTAGTGGCCCATCTCAAGGCGCAAGATTAACCAGCCAAAGCTGCCATGAGCGGCGACCATGGCCACTACGGCACCCAGCTTTAAGATCAGCCAGCCGCCCAACACACCATGGATGAGAAATAGCAGCGTGCCCGAGGCAATAGCGACTAAAGCGGCCGGGGTAGCGACTGAGTTATAAAAAAACCGCGGCATGGGCGGTGTGCCCTGAGCGAAGCCCGCGTCTTTGCGAAGCTGCAGTGCCTGGCTAAGCAAGGCGGGCAGATAAAGCAGTGAGCCGCACCAGATCACTAGCGCGGCAATGTGAAGCAGTTTAAGCCAAGGCATCGGGGCTTCCTTGCGTTGCGTAAGGCGGGGACAGATCAACCCTAACCTTAGTCAAAGCCCCCCTTTATGGCTAGCCGTTCAACTTACCTGGATCTCATAACCAGTGAATTTGCGGAGATTAATGACCCCACTATCAAGGATCAAATACTGCCCTTTGACGCCTTGCAGCACGCCTTCGACCAGCGGCTGTTTATCAAAGTTATGCGACACCACTTTTTTGGGAAAAACGCTGACGGGGTAGTGAAAATGTTGCGCTGGCTGTTCCAACAAGCGAATGGCGTCCGCACCATGGGTTTCGCGCAGTTGGTGCAACCCATCGGCTAGCAGGGTTAGCAAACGGTCACGCTCGGCACTTAAATCCATGGTTTCGACGTCGCCCTTGAGCATCGCACGCCAATTGGTGCGGTCGGCCACCTGCTCTTTAAACAGCATTTCGACAAAACCGGACTGCTGACGAGTATCCACTTCAAGAATCGGCAGCGCCTGGATCGCGCCTTGATCCAGCCAGCGGGTAGGCATTTGGGTTTTGCGAGTGATGCCGACTTTAAGCCCCGACGAGTTAGCCAAATAGACGATATGGGGCTGGAAGCAGTGCCGCTCGCCCCACTCCGGCTCACGGCAAGTGCCTTGGAAAAAGTGGCAGGTTTCCGGCTTCATAATGCAGGTATCGCACTGGGCTAGCCGCTTGAAGCAGGGGTAACAGTGGCCTTGGGCAAAGCTCTTCTTGGTTGCTCGCCCGCAGTGGGTACAGGCAATTGCTCCCGTCCACCGCAAACTAAGCGGTTCACCGATACGCTCGTTAAGCGCAACACGGTGCTCACCCGCGCGTAAGTGGTAAACCACCGGTTGGTCTTGGTGGCCAGGTAGCGCTGCCTCCATTTTGCTTAAACAGCCCTGTACTGAAAAGCCCGGCACTGCCGCTTCAATCACGCGTGGCATCCCGTGCCAAACCCGCCATTTCAGGCGTTACGCCAGCACCGCTAGCCGCTGCACCGCAGGTACGCTGCTCTAAATACCCTACGCGACTCTCTTCCGGCACGTTGTTCTCCACCTCAAAGCGCATGACGGCTTCCAAGCAGAGTTCGGTCTGTTCCGGCGTTAAGCGGCGACCGTCGGGCCATTTGCGCAGCGATACCGCCTGTTTAAGGCTTTCATAAATCGCTGGGGTCATCTGGTTGATCATTTTTTCGAACGTCATTTCGCTCATTGCAGGCCTCTTAACGGTTTTTCAAACGGCGGGATGAATAATACCAGCCTGTGACAAGCCCCACGAGTAGACCGCCCAAATGTGCTTCATTAGCGACATTGCCAAAACCAACGCTGCCCGCCATATCAGTCATGGTGAACACCATCCAGCCGAGCATAAAGACCACCAGCATTTGCGGTACAAAGAAGCCGCTTTGGGGCACCCTGCGTGACATCAACCAAACGTGAGCCAGTAAGGCATATACCACCCCGGACATGCCACCGAATAGTACGGTTCCGGTCGCGTACTGCGCCACATTCGCGCCAACGCCCGCCACAATCAACAGCAGTAACATGGTACGGCTGCCTTGGAGTGCTTCAATCTGACGTCCGAAGTACCACACCCACATCAGGTTAAATATTAAATGCATCCAGCCAAAATGCAGAAAAGCAGGCGATAAAAAGCGCCATACTTGTCCTGACGTAAGCGTTTGAGACAGATTACCGAAGACCAGCTCACCCCCTGAAATACCTATCGGCACGATGGTTAGAGTGACAATCAACTGGTCACCAAAAACACCAATCAGGGCAAATACCACCAGACTAATGACAATCATCAGCGCCGTTACCGGCACTTGCTTTAGCGATGCCAAGAAGTTGGTCATGGTGCGCGGGCGCTGAGCAGCCTGATGAAGCACCAGGGGTTCGCCCCGCTGCCAGCGCTCTAGCAGTGCTTTAAGTTCGCCAAGCTGGCGTGGGTCGGCTATCCATAGCAGTTGGCCGTCCGCTTCATCGGTAATGCGGTGACCAATGCGGTGGCGCCAGAGTGCTTGGCGAAGTTCACTGGTATCCGCGTGATCGGGCAGAAGCATCACTGGATGCATGACATCCCTCTAATCAAAGCGCTTGCGGCATGCTGACCGCAGCGGGTAGCTATTGAAGACAACTACTGAATGAACCACACGGTTGCCAACAAACAGGCAAAAAAAACCGGCGGTGGGAACCGCCGGAGAATAAAAGCAAGGGATCATTCAAGGGAACACTTACTCAGATGGCCGGCGGCAGGGTTAGTTCAGCCGTTTTGAAAAAAATATGTAATTTTATGTAATAAAATGAAACAACTGTTAATCAAAGTCGATTTCCCAGGGTTTGGGCAGCGCCCTTTCCTCTTTTGGTACCTTAATCCACACAAAATGGTCGGCATTTAATACTCTCTCACCACTCCAGCGATAAGCCACTAAACGCCCATATTTCACGGCACTGTAATCTAGGCAGGCAATATTATGTGTCGGCAGTGCCGGTATGCCTTCACACCAGTAGTGGCCGATAAACAGCGGCGGCTGCTCTGGCCCATAGTAGCTAAGTTTCTGGCGCTCTTCGTGGGTCAATGCGCGCGTTTCAAGGTCGCCGGGCAAGTTATCCGGTTGAAAGACGACATCACCCCACTGCTGAGGTGCCTGGGCCCAAAAGTGGGCACGAAAGCTTTGTCTTGTAAAGCCATCGCCAGAGTGTATCGCAATACCTTTGGGTAGTGAGACATGAGGGCCCCGGGTCAGGCGGTCTAAAATTCGAAACGCCTGGGTTTTGGAGTTGGTGGACTCAATCAGAAACTGTGTGTCCATGCAGTAATCAGGGCGGCGCTGTTTCAGCTCTTCAATCAGCGCCTCATCCCAGCAGGCATGCACCACGCGGATACCATCGATTTCCAAGCACAAAGGGATGGTTTTAAACCACGCCAGGGTATCTTCCCACTCGTTGGTGTAGTCGCGATACTGCTCTAGGGTGTCCTGAATAATACGATTATGCCGCGGCGTATGTTCGCGCAACCAGCGTTTGTGGCTACCTGCAGGCCCAGGATGGGTATACGCCAGGGCGTTATACTCGTGATTACCCATGACGATATACGCTTCGCCCTGCTCGACCATTCGCCGGGCAATGGTCACTGCCAGGCGAATTCTCGGGCCACGATCAATCAAATCACCGAGGAAAATCACTTTGCGACGCGGGTGGCGATAGACGCCGTTGCGCTGGTGGTAACCCAATTTTTCCAGTAGTGAGGCCAGCGTAGCACCGCAGCCGTGGACATCGCCAATGAGGTCGTATCCCTCCATACTCAATCCCCCAACCGATGGCTCCAGCCTAATTTGCTGCGCAGCACTTCGTAAAAATTATGCCCGATGGGGTGCACCAGCTGGATACGCTCAGGCTTGCGGGTAATCACCAGCACATCGTTGGGCTTGGCTACCGCTCGAGTTTGTCCATCGCAGCTGATATGCGGGTAGGACTGGTTGGTTTCGCCAATGTGAATACGTATTTCACTAGCGGCATCGATCACAATGGGGCGACTCGACAGCGTATGCGGGAACATCGGCACCAGCGTCACAACATCCAGTTTGGGGTGCATGATCGGCCCGCCGCCAGAGAGCGCATAGGCCGTAGAACCGGTGGGAGTGGCAACGATCAAGCCATCGCTGCGCTGGCTATACACAAACTGACCATCAATAAACAGCTCAAACTCTATCATGCGCACCGCTTTACCGGGGTGCAGCACGACTTCGTTCAAGGCATCGCCATTACCTACGGCAACGCCATTACGGTAGAGCACAGTATCGAGCAAAAAACGCTGTTCAACCTCAAACTCCCCCGCCAGCACTTCACTGACGCGGGTTTCCAACTCATCTGGGGAGATATCGGTAAGAAACCCCAAGCGGCCCCGATTAACGCCTAAAATCAGCGTACCGCTGCGGCATAGCGCACGCGCCGCGCCCAATAGACTGCCATCGCCCCCTACCACAATCACCAAGTCACACAGCTCGCCCAGCATGCGGCGGCTGGCTTCCGGCTGACCATGGTGCGGTATGACAGTAGCGGTGCGATCTTCCACTAATACCGAGTAGTCATGGGCGACTAGGTAGGTTACCAACCGCTGAAGGGAGTCGACCACTTTGTCACTCCCCAGCCGACCAATCAGCCCAATAGTTTTAAAGGTTCTGCTTGATTGATCGCTAGAGGGCGCTGACTTAGCGTCTGCTGATAAGGTGTTGCTCATGGGCCGACTCTCGCTAACATAAGTCGCCATTATGGGGACACCTCAGCTATCGGGCAAATAGGCTTAGCTAACGGCTACCTGACGACGCTGGCACCACCAGTGATTGAGCCATAGGGAGGCGGCCATGATAAGTGCCCCCAACAGCAAACGCGGAATATCCGCATCGCGGTTCCAAATCACTAGATTGACGATTAGCCCCGCCGGCACCAGCGCATTATTCATAATCGCTAAAGTGCCTGCATCTACTTTGGTGGCGCCCTGGTTCCAGGCAAAATAGCCCACGCCAGAAGCCACTAGCCCCAACCATGCGAGCACGCCCCACTGTAGTGACGTGGTAGGCAGTGCTGCGCTGTTACCAAAGAGTAAATAAGCAGGCAGGGCCACGACCATCGCGCCAATAAAGAACCAACCAAACACGTTGTGCCACGCCAGGGTAGGTGGCAAATCAGCGGCTAAACGGCGATAGCCTACCTGACCAAGCGCGAAACAGAGGTTGGCCCCCTGCACAACTAAAAAGCCTGCCCAGAAACCGCTATCAACGCCGTCATAGCGAATCACCCCCGCCCCAACGACGGCGAGCAGAGCAGTCACGATATAAATCGGCGTAAAACGCCCAAACAGCAGATCATCCAGTAGCGCGATATAAATAGGCGTGAAGATAGTAAACAGCAGCACTTCAGGTACCGACAGCAGCAGAAAGGATTGATAGAAGAAGGTGTACATTACTCCCAGCTGTATAGCACCTAAGCCCATAAGCGCCAGCCGGTGCTTACCCCGCAGAAGGCTGGGTCTTAAAAAAGGCAGGAAGACCAGGGTAGCAAGCGTTACCCGCAAAAGTACTGCAAAGTAGCTGTCGACCTGGCCCGCCAAGTAGACGCCTATCAGCGAAAATGAGAACGCCCATAGCGCCGTGACGCCTATCAAATAACCCATCGTAAACCCCGACTTGTAAATTAGTTTACCGGGATTATACGCACCTGGATCAGGCTGCCAAGTAGTTAACGTCTGCAAGGGTCTTTAGTTAACGCTGCTGCAACCACCAAAAAGCATACACGACACCGGGCAGCCAGCCCGCTAGGGTTAGCAACACAGCTACCCCTACTCGCTTACGACCACCATCAGTTAGCCCTACCGCCAGCGGCGGCAATAGTAACGCAAGAGCATAGTAGGCGAATTTTAACGCTCCAGGCTCCGGGACAGTTTGTTCCGCTTGCTCTAAGGGCGTCGCTTTAGGCGGCGTGGCTTTGGCAGACGCGGCTTCGGCAGGCGCTGGATCAACGTTAGGCGTCGGAGTGAAGTGCTCCACTGAGCTGGAGGCTGGTTCAGCCGCGGCCTTAGCTGCCCGCTCCTGGGCAAGTCGGTGGGCTTCTTTATCAATTTTTTGCTCTAGGGTTTCAGCCCCTTCTGCCAGGTCATCGTGATAACGCTCCCAATCCTCCCAGTCGTGAGGCGTCCCCGATTTTGGCCGCTGGTGACCGGAACCCCGCGCACGCTCCCAGGCCTTCTCTTCCAAGGTATTTGGCCGGTCAGGGTCGCGGTCGAGCCCTACCCCTTTGCGGTTTAAGTACTCACGTGCATCCATGAGTAGCTCCTTATTTCGTTAACTTGCAGGTCATTTGAGCAGTTAGAAAATTAACAGCTTAGAAAATTCAGTACTTATAGCGTTGAAAAAACACGGCTTGCAGTTAGAACACAGCGGCTTAAATCGCCTACAGTGAAAGTGTTGAAGCTACTTTAGCACTTAGCGACGACTTATCAGTTCGCATAATTTGCGATACCCGATTTGCCATAGCGCTGAATACGATGAGCGAGGAGCGCCCACCATGAATAGAGCAACCCCTAGCATCGTCCGCGATATCATGTCCCGTGATTGCTACCGCGTTTCACCCAACGCCTCGATAACAACCTTGGCCAAGGGGCTGGCACTGCATCGCCTGCCTGGCGCACCGGTTGTGGATGAGAGTGATCGTTTAATCGGCTTTATTTCGGAGCAGGATGTCATGGGACGTGTGCTGGACAGCATTTATCATGACGATGAAGCGCCCCTGGTGAAAGAGATGATGCGCCACGAAGTGCTCAGCGTCTCTCCCAATAAAAGCATTACCGACCTAGCCCAGGAGATGCTAGGCCCTAAACCCAAAGTCTACCCAGTAGTGGAACAGCAGCGTCTAATAGGAATTGTGACACGACGTGATATCCTGGTAGCGCTGCTGGCTATACGTCGCCACTAGCAGAGTGCTTAACGGTTTCAAATCAGGTGTCGAAGAACAGTTGAGCTTTAGACAAAAAAAAGCCGCTACTCAAGAAGTAGCGGAAGCAAGGGATCAAAACAAAGAGCCAGGACAACAACTTTAGCGACTGCTATCGCGATGCTGCCTGTACATACTCAGACACGCTATGAAGTAAAAGTTCGCAAAAAAGTAAAATTTTCGACCCTAGCGGCGCCAAGCGTATAATAACGTAGCTATTTATTAACGGACGACGCCCAGGAGCAGAGCGAATGGCGCTGTATTTATTAGTGTTTGGAGTCTGCTTACTCGTGATTGGTGCGGTAATGCTGGTGCTGATGACGTCAAGCACCCCACGTTACCGTACTGAGCCTAAAGATTTACTGGCGCTGTTTGATAAAGCGCTCAGCAGCCAAGTGAGCGAAACCGAGTGGAACGCGATAATCGGTTACCCTATTCGGCACAACGAGTACTTGGACGGCATCAGACGCCGTGCCGCACACCTGATGGAACAGCACGGCCGCCGCTGGATGGTTGCCCAGGGCAAGCCGTTGCTCAATCAAGAGGGACAGGCAGAGCTTCAGGCCCTTCGCGACCATTTATCCGCCCACACTGCCCTTCGCCAGCAGTAGCTGTTGTGTTTTGAAGGCGTATTGCGGTTCAGGAGACCTAATGCAATTCAGGAGAACTGCATGCCCAGTACCATTCGACAAATACCGCTAGCTAGCGCTACACATCACCACACACATGATTTTCATCAGATTGTGATTACGCTATGCGGCTCTTCAGAATTTGAAATTGAAGGCTTGGGTGGGCGAGTAAATGCATTCTCGGGCTGTATCGTGCCCGCTAACCACGAGCACTACTACTCAGGTTACGGCCATAACCGGCAGTTAATTTTCGATCTTCCCGAAGACGCCCCTGCGCTAACCGGTGAGAACCGCGAACTGGTAGCACTATTCGATGCCCCACGCTTTTTTGGCCTGGATAACGCACTACGCCACTACCTAGCGTTTATGCAGAGCGAACTTGCTCAAGGGTTGGATACATCGACAAACTCCTTTCAGCAAGACCGTTTAGCCGCCACGCTTTTGGGTTCACTAAAAGCGCGCCTAGGTACTACCGCCAACAGTACGCAGCAGCGCTTGGATTTGACGCGTATTAACCGCTTTATTCGTCAACATCTCGCCGAAGACCTGCGCGTCGCCGATTTAGCGCGGCTAGCTTGTCTAAGCGAAGCGCATTTTTCCGACTGCTTCCGCGCTCAAACGGGGCTTTCGCCCTGGCAGTACGTCAAGCGCCAACGTCTACATGCGGCCCGTCAACTGATCCTGCAAAGCCGCTTGCCCCTCACCGATATTGCGATTCAAACCGGCTTTGCCAACCAAAGCGCGCTCTCTCATGCATTTCGCCGCAGTTACGGATTATCGCCGCGGAAATTACGCCAGACAGATGTACCACCGATCTCGATTAACCCATCAAACGCTGCTTTAGGGTCAGTAGCAGGCCAGTAAAAACTCTACTAAAGTCGTATAAAGGCTACTCTTGCCGCGGAATTGACACGTTTTGCCCTGAAATCAACATACACCAAAGGTAGCTGCACTCTACATTCGCTTATTTGCTTGGGCGAAATGCCCTGTTACCCATTTGTTCTGTTCAGACTTTCGGGGGCTTCAATGCTCAATGCCAACCACATGCGTGACCCTGCCATCTGGCAAACCGATCTCGACACCCTCATGGCGCGCGTTAGCGACCACTACCTAGTGGACGAAAATAGTTACGTCAGTGAACTGATCGAGGTGCTGAATGCCAACCGCGAAGATTTCGCCCGCATTGAAGCCAATACCGCTGCGCTGGTTGAGGACGTCCGTAAGATGGACACGGCTGTCGATACCATCGACGAACTGTTACAGCAGTACAGCCTGGATACCCATGAAGGCCTGATGCTGATGTGCCTTGCGGAAGCTATGCTGCGCATCCCCGATAAAGCCACCGCCGACGCCTTGATCGAGGACAAACTCGGCCCCGCCGATTGGCAGTCTCACCTAGGTAAGAGCGAATCCTGGATGGTCAATGCCTCTACCTGGGGCTTATTGATGACTGGACGTGTGCTGAAAATGGATCACCCTAAGGAGGGTCAGCCCGCCAGCTTTATTAATCGCATGGTCAATCGCATGGGCGAGCCGGTTATTCGCCGCGCCATGTACGAAGCGATGAAGATCATGGGCAAGCAGTTTGTGCTGGGCCGCGATATCAATGAAGCCCTCAAGCGCTCCAAGCCACTGTTCAATAAAGGCTACACCTACTCTTACGATATGCTGGGTGAAGCTGCGCGCACCCAGGACGACGCGCAGCGCTATTTTGACGACTACGCACGCGCGATCGAACAAGTGGGAAAAACCTGCAAAACCTTAAGCGATAAGACCCCGGCGCCGTCGGTCTCCATCAAGCTCTCTGCGCTCCACCCCCGTTATGAGTTTGGCCGCCGCGAGCAGGTGCTAGCCGAGCTGGTCGACACCGTTATCAAGCTAGTGAGCAAGGCGCGCGAGCTGGATGTGGCCGTTACGATTGACGCTGAAGAGGTTGATCGCCTTGAGATTTCCCTAGAGGTCTTCCGCGCGGTTTACGAAAGCGCAGCCGCCAAAGGCTGGGGGCACTTTGGCTTGGTCGTCCAGGCTTACTCCAAGCGCGCCCTGCCGGTGCTGCACTACATCAATCGTTTGGCCGACCAGCAGGGGGATGAGATTCCGCTACGCTTGGTCAAAGGCGCCTATTGGGATACTGAAATCAAAGAGTCCCAGCAGCTCGGGGTTGACGGCTACCCAGTGTTTACCCGTAAAGCGGGCACCGATGTTGCCTACCTCGCCTGTGCACAGTTCCTGCTTTCTAACGATACCCGTGGGCGTATTTTCCCGCAGTTCGCGACCCACAACGCTCACACGGTGACGACGATTCTGGAGTTCGCCAACCGCGACAGCCGTCCGTTCGAATTTCAACGCCTACACGGCATGGGTGAAGCCCTTTATGACGCCGCGCTTGAGCGCGCACCGAAAGGCACCTACTGCCGCATTTATGCCCCGGTGGGAGCACATAAAGACCTACTGCCCTACCTGGTTCGTCGCCTGCTTGAGAACGGTGCCAACTCATCGTTTGTTCACCAGTTGGTCGACCCGGATGTACCGGTCAAGTCGCTGTGTCAGCACCCGGTTGAGACCCTGCGTCAGCAGAAAAACCTGGCCAATGCGAACATTCCATTGCCCAAGGATATTTACGGCCCTAAACGACGCAACTCTCGCGGGGTCAACCTGAACATTCGCAGCCACTACTACCCGCTGATGGAGAAGATGGCCGCGTTTATGGACAAGCAGTACCCGGCCAAGCCGCTGCTGGCCTTTGATGTTGCCGACGACACGGCTAATACCCATAGCGTCACCAGCCCTTATGACCGCCGCAAAACCGTGGGCAGCGTGCAGTGGACTAGCAAAGAGCAGGCAACCAAGGCCCTGGATGCTGCCTGGGCCGCCTTCCCCCGCTGGGATGCTACGCCCGTGGCTGAACGTGCCGCTATCGTGCGTCGCCTAGGCGATTTGATGGAAGAGCATATGGCGGAACTAATGGCACTCTGCTCCCGGGAAGGTGGCAAGCTACTTACCGATGGCGTCGATGAGATCAGAGAAGCCGTCGACTTCTGCCGCTTCTATGCCATGCGCGCAGAAGAGGACTTTGGCGAAGCGATTGTGCTGCCCGGCCCCACCGGCGAATCCAACCGCTTGATGATGGGCGGCAAAGGCGTATTCGCGGCGATTAGCCCCTGGAACTTTCCAGTGGCAATTTTCTGTGGCCAGGTAGTGGCCGCGGCAGTGGCGGGTAACACCGTACTGGCCAAACCGGCGGAGCAGACCTCCATTATTGCCCACCGGGTCATAGAGCTGCTCTACGAAGCCGGTATGCCCCGGGATGTGGTTCAGCTACTGCCCGGCGATGGCCCGACGGTAGGCAGCGTGTTGACCTCCGACTCGCGGATTACCGGCGTGGTCTTTACGGGTGGCACTGACACCGCACAAATTATCAACCGCGCCCTGGCGGCAAGGGAGAACGCCCCGCTGCCCACGTTAATCGCCGAAACCGGCGGCATGAACGCCATGATTGTCGACTCCACTGCCCTGCCCGAGCAGGTCGTGGTGGATGTGGTTCAGTCAGCCTTCCAGAGCGCCGGCCAGCGCTGTTCGGCACTGCGCGTACTGTATCTGCAAGACGATGTTGCCGACCGAGTGATCGAGATTCTCAAAGGCGCCATGAACGAGCTACACATTGGCGACCCCCGCGAACTGGGAACCGATGTTGGTCCTGTCATCGACGAAGACGCCCGCAAAGGCCTGCTGGAGCATATCGAAAAACTTAAGGCTGAAAATCGCCTTGTCGCTGAAACGCCAATGGCCGCTGAGCATACCCAGGAGGGTACTTTCGTAGCCCCCGTCGCTTTCACTATCGACAGCATCGATGCGCTGACCCGCGAGCAGTTCGGGCCAATCCTGCATATCGTGCGCTACAAATCTAGCCAGCTTGATAAGGTCATCAACGACATCAACGGTCGCAACTACGGCCTGACGTTTGGCGTGCACAGCCGCAACGAATCGTTTGCCGCTGAAGTCGCCCAAAAAATGCGCGTGGGTAACGTGTACATCAACCGTAATATCATCGGTGCCGTGGTGGGCGTGCAGCCGTTTGGTGGTCAAGGCCTTTCAGGCACTGGCCCAAAAGCCGGTGGCCCTCACTATCTGCAGCGCTTTGTCACCGAGAAAACGATTACGAATAACACCGCCGCCTTAGGCGGGAATGCGTCGCTGTTGGCGCTAGGCGATGAGTGAGCTACTCATCAACATCACTAACCTGAACTCCTGAACAGGAAACTATCTCATGGTCGAAAATAATATAGGGATCGTTACATACAAAGGCACCACAGACCTTTCTGTCTTCATCTATAGCGGGCTCACCAGGGCCAATAACATGGATATGAAAAGGGGCTAACAACAACAAGACTGCGCCACTACCGTACTCTTCTCGGTATGCGCACTAACCTGTCGGAGCTAGCTCCGTCCTGAATAATTGGAGAAGTTACATGGCTATAGGTGTTTGGATCAGTCTCATTGCGTACTTTGCGCTAATGGTTGCCATCGGTATTTATGCGATGCGCAAATCCACCTCTTCCTCTGAAGATTACATGCTGGGTGGTCGTACCCTCAGCCCAAAAGTAGCGGCCCTGTCGGCCGGTGCGTCAGATATGAGCGGCTGGTTGCTGCTGGGCTTGCCCGGTGCAATGTTCGTCTCGGGTTTAGGCTCGGCGTGGATCGGTATTGGTTTGCTCGTGGGGGCGTTATTCAACTGGATTCTAGTCGCCCCTCGTCTACGTGAACAGACGGTTCACTACGGCAACGCGATCACCATTCCGGCTTTCCTGGCAAACCGCTTCCCAACGCGGTCAATGTCACTGCGGACAGTCTCCGCTGTCGTCATCGTGATCTTTTTCGCAGTCTATACCGCGTCAGGCCTAGTGGCAGGCGGCAAGCTGTTTGAAAGCGCGTTTACTGGCATTTACAACTTCGGCGATATGAGCAACTACGCCATGGGGGTCATGATCACCCTGGGCGTGGTGCTTATTTATACGGTTGTCGGCGGCTTCCTGGCAGTGAGCATGACGGACTTCGTGCAAGGCTGCATCATGATGCTAGCGTTGGTGATCATGCCAGCGGTGGTGCTGTTTGGCGAAGGTGGCGGCGGCTTATCGCAGGCAACACAGACCCTGAATGAAGTCGATCCCACCCTGCTTTCCTGGACGTCGGGGCTGACCTTCATCGGGTGGCTGTCGGCTGTGACCTGGGGCCTGGGTTATTTCGGTCAGCCGCACATCATTGTGCGCTTCATGGCGATCCGCACACTCAAGGATGTGCCCATTGCCCGCAACATTGGCATGGGCTGGATGCTCATCTCGCTGATTGGTGCCGTTTCTTTGGGCATCTTCGGCCGGGCCTATGCGATCCGCAACGGTATTGATGTCCAAGATCCAGAAACGATCTTTATCATCCTGGCAGACCTACTGTTCCATCCGTTGATTACCGGCTTCCTCTATGCGGCGTTGCTTGCAGCGGTTATGAGCACCGTTTCAAGCCAGCTTCTGGTGGCCTCTTCGTCACTAACCGAAGACTTCTATCGCCTGTTCCTGCACAAGAACGCAACGGAAGCGCAGTGTGTCGCCGTAGGCCGTGTCTGTGTAGTACTTGTGGGCATTGTGGCAGCGGTTATTGCCTCTGACGAAAACTCCCAGGTTCTGGGGCTGGTCAGTAACGCTTGGGCAGGCTTCGGCGCCGCGTTTGGCCCGTTGATTATCTTGTCGTTGATGTGGTCACGCACCAATGGCAATGGCGCCATCGCAGGCATGGTCGTGGGTGCTCTCACCGTTATGATCTGGATCTCACTGGGCTGGAACGGTGAATTCCTGGGTGGTCCTGGCGTGTACGAGATTATTCCTGGCTTCATCGCGTCCTTCATCGCCATCATCGTAGTCAGCAATGCGACTGACGATGCCGGTGAATATCAGCATATCGAACGCAAGTAAGCGCTCAGCCACATTGAGCGTATCAAGAGGGCTCCCGCGGGAGCCCTCTTTAGGTTAGTTATTTCGTGTTGACTGCAAAAAGTATGACTACACCCTAACCGACGCAGCAACGCCTTAGTGTCGGCTAGCAAGGAGAGACCCTGTATGAACGACCATCTGCATAGCGACGTGAGTGATCTACGCTCACGCATTCGCACCAACTACGACGCCAACGAGGCAGATGTGCTGCACGGGCTGGTCGAGCGTATCAAGCTGTCGGAGGATGACCGCAAGAAGGTCGCCGCCGTTGGCGCCAACTACGTGGAGCGTGTGCGCAAGGAAAGGTCGCCCTCGATGATGGAGGCGTTCCTTGCCGAGTACGGGCTCTCGACCACTGAGGGCGTTGGCCTGATGTGTCTGGCAGAAGCGCTACTGCGCGTGCCCGATGCAGAAACCATCGACGACCTGATCCACGACAAGATCGAGCCCTCCGACTGGGGCGCCCACCTGGGTAAGTCCTCGTCATCAATGGTCAATGCCTCTACCTGGGCACTGCTGCTGACCGGTAAGGTGCTGGAAGAAGACCCCAAGGGCCCGACCCGAGCGCTGCGCGGCCTGGTGCGCCGGATGGGCGAGCCGGTGGTACGCAAGGCGGTTGGCCAGTCGATGAAGATTCTCGGCCGCCAGTTCGTGCTTGGCCAGACCATCGAAGAAGGCATGAAGAATGCCCGCGAACTGGAGAAACAGGGCTATACCTACTCCTACGATATGCTGGGTGAAGCGGCACGCACCGACGAAGATGCCGTCCGCTATCACCAAGCTTATTCAGAGGCGATCACCGCGATTGCCGAGCAGGCCAAGGGCGACGTGCGCGGAAGCCCCGGCATCTCAGTAAAGCTCTCGGCGCTGCACCCGCGCTATGAATACACCCACCGCGACACGGTGATGGCAGAACTGGTACCGCGCGCCAAGGAACTAGTGCAGCAGGCAGCCAAGGCCAATATCGGTTTCAATATCGATGCCGAAGAACAGGATCGGTTGGATCTCTCCCTCGACGTGATTGAGGCTCTAATGGCCGACCCCAGTCTTGATGGATGGGACGGCTTCGGGGTGGTCGTGCAAGCCTACGGGCGCCGCGCCGCGCCGATGATAGAGACACTCTACGAGCTGGCCGAGCGGTTTAACCGCAAGATTATGGTGCGGCTGGTTAAGGGCGCCTACTGGGATACCGAGATCAAGCTCTCCCAGGAGATGGGGGTGAAGACCTTCCCGGTCTTCACCCGCAAGGTCAACACCGATGTCAGCTACATGGCCTGCGCGCAAATGCTGCTCGACCGGCGCGACCGTATTTATCCTCAGTTCGCTACCCACAATGCTCATACCTGTGCCGCTGTAGCGGAGATGGCGGGCGACGATAAGGACAGCTACGAGTTCCAGCGCCTGCATGGCATGGGCGAATCGCTGCACCACATCGTTAAAGAGTCAGAGGGCACGCACTGTCGCATCTACGCCCCGGTCGGCGCGCACCGCGACCTGCTGGCCTATCTGGTACGCCGCCTGCTGGAGAACGGCGCAAACTCCTCGTTCGTCAACCAGGTGGTGGATAGCTCGATTCCGCCCAGCGAGGTCTCAAAAGATCCCATTGAAGGGTTTAAGCAACTCGGCAACGACGTTTCAAGCCCGTTGATCCGCCAGCCCAGCGAGCTGTTTGAGCCCGACCGCAAGAATTCCAAGGGCTACCGCATCAACGAACCCGCTTCGATTTTGCCGCTGCTCAATGCCCGCGAAGCATTTGCCGACGCCACCTGGACCGCAGGCCCCATGCTGGTGGGCAGCCCCGCTCCCCAGGGCCCGGCGCGCGATGCCGTCTCCCCCGCCGACGGCTCTCGGGTGATCGGCAAGGTGCATGAAGCCACCCCGGAAGAGGTCGCCACTGCCCTCGACGCCGCCGAGCAAGGCTTCAAAGAGTGGTCGGCGCGCCCGGCCGCCGAACGCGCCGCGGTACTCCGACGCACCGCCGACCTCTACGAGGAACACATTGCCGAGCTGACCGTGATCGCCACCCGCGAAGCGGGCAAGATGATGTTCGATGGTATTGCCGAAGTGCGCGAAGCGGTGGATTTCCTGCGTTATTACGCCAACGAGGGCGAGCGGCTGGAAGCGGAAGAGCCCGGCAGCGCCCGCGGCATCTTCGTCTGCATCAGCCCGTGGAACTTTCCCCTGGCCATCACCACCGGCCAGATCGCTGCCGCCTTGGTTGCTGGCAACGCGGTGCTCGCCAAGCCCGCCGAGCAGACGCCCCTGATCGCCGCCCGCGCCGTCGAGCTGATGCGTGAGGCTGGCCTACCGGAAGCGGCACTACAGTTGCTTCCTGGCGACGGCCCAACGGTGGGCGGCCCGCTAACCAGCGATCCACGTATCGCTGGCGTCTGCTTCACCGGCTCGACCCCGGTAGCACAGATCATCCACAAGGCTCTGGCGGACAACGCAGGCCCCGACGCCGTACTGATCGCCGAGACCGGTGGTCTGAACTCCATGATCGTGGACTCCACGGCGCTGACCGAGCAGGCGGTACGCGATATCCTGATCTCCTCCTTCCAGTCGGCTGGCCAGCGTTGTTCGGCGCTGCGCATGCTGTATGTCCAGGAAGAGGCCCGCGACCGGTTGCTCAACATGCTCTATGGCGCCATGGACGCGCTCACCATTGGCGACCCCTGGAATACCGATACCGACGTCTCGCCAGTGATCGACGTCGATGCCCAACAGGAAATCAGCGACTACGTGGCGTCGAATGAGAAAGCTGGCAAAGTGCTGAAGAAGCTGTCCGCGCCGGACACCGGTACCTTTGTCACCCCGGCGGTGATCGAGGTTGGAGGCATTGAAGATCTCGAACGTGAAATCTTCGGCCCGGTGCTGCACGTGGCCACCTTCAAGGCGCGGGATATCGACAAGGTCGTCGACGACATCAATGGCAAGGGCTACGGGCTGACCTTCGGCCTGCATACCCGCATCGACGACCGCGTGCAGCAGATCGTCGAGCGCATCCATGTCGGCAACGTCTACGTCAACCGTAACCAGATCGGCGCTATCGTTGGCTCTCAGCCGTTCGGCGGCGAGGGCCTCTCAGGTACCGGGCCCAAGGCTGGCGGCCCGCTCTACGTCAATCGCTTCCGCCGCACCGCTGACGCCGAGCGCCACGAGACGCCGGAGGGAAAAACCGTATCACTCGGCGATCTCCAATCGGCCATCGACGGGCTGGATGCGCGTAACTGGGCGGTACGACCCAATCGCATCGAGGTACTGCGCAAGGCGCTCTCCGGCAAAGGCGGCGTGATCCGCAAGGCACTTGCCGAAACGGCAGCGTTGGACATGACGCCACAGACACTGCCGGGACCGACAGGTGAAAGCAACCGCCTGGCCATGTATCCGAAGGGAGTGGTTCTGTGCCTAGGGCCGACGCTGGATATCGCCATTGCTCAAGCAGCGCAGGCCCTAGGCGCGGGCTGTGCCGCTGTCGTAGTCACACCAGGTGCCGAGCAAGCCGTGAAGCCGCTGACCGATGCCGGCGCACCGGTGGCTGGGCTTGATGGAAGCGTCTCGGCCGAGACACTGAGCGAAGTCAAAGGCATTGCAGCGGTCGCCGCCGCTGGCGCCAGCGACTGGACTCGTGAACTGCGGATGGCGCTGGCCAAGCGCGACGGTGCCATCGTATCGCTCGAGACCCAGACCATCTCGCCGGATCGCTACGTGGTGGAACGCCATCTGTGCATAGACACAACCGCGGCGGGTGGCAACGCCAGCCTGCTGGCAACGGCTGAATAGGTCGGCGCTAAATGGTAGGCGCTTAGGGATCGGTGCCTAGGAGGTGAGCGACTCATTGAGCTCGCTCGCCCTCCTCCCAGACTGTCCCAGGAATCAATAGTTAGCCACTACTCGTTAGCGGCTTTTTTTATCTAACGAACGAGTTTTCCGGTAATAGCAGCTAGTGATGCATTATTCGTAGTGGCTCCAGAGCCGAAGAACTTTCACCACTCGCTCGTCCTCAAGCACTTGGTAGACTAGGCGATGCTGGATATTGATCCGGCGTGAGTAGGCGCCAGCAAGATCACCAATAAGCTTCTCAAACGGAGGCGGCTTACGGTAGGGGTCTTCTGCAATCAGTACCAGTAAATCCTGGGCTTTTGGCTTGAGGCCGCTGGAGGCCAGTTTCTTCGCATCTTTTTGGGCTTGTTTGGTGTAAACCAACTTCCATGTCACCAGTCCAGCTCCTCATCGCATTCATCTAGGGGGGTATTCATCCCCTCACGAATAGACTCCCGCATACCTGGCACGGAGAGCAGGTAAAGTGTTTCCTGAATCGCCGACCAGTCTTCCTCGGATACCAAGACAGCTTTGTTCCGCTTGCCCATGATGACGATGGGCTGGTGAGACTCGGCAGTTTCGTCGATCAACCGATAAAGATTGCTGCGCGCCTCAGTTGCTGTGATTCCGGTCATGACGCCCTCTTGCTCATTCAATTTTCTAACAATGTACGCCTTTGGGTACGTACGTCAAGACGAACGTTGTGCATAACATCGTCAGAATACGTCTTTCGCGTGTATGGCCCTGATACTCATTGAGCCTTTTCTCCCGGTTTCGTGGTAGCGGCCTTGTAACATGTTGCCCCAAATAAGGCCTCATAGACCTCATCGATAGAACTGAAATTTTTAAACCAACCTTTTGGCAAAACCCTTATATTAGGGCGTTCGGCTTTAAATCCGCCCTGGTCGCCCTTGGTATGTTTTGCAAACTTAAGCCCGTCAAGGCTAGGCAATTTCTCGCCTGGAAGAGAGCCAAAGAAGAGGAATGGCCCCAGCTCCAAGGTATCTTCGTTGAAATAAATCCAAATAACACACCCAGAAGGCTTTTCAGAAAGCCTCGTATGAACTTTCTGGCTGGCTGTTTTGCCGCCAACGTATGAAGCTTTAAGCTGTATATGCCTCACGACCCCATTATCTTCCGCTATTAGATCATAGCCAGCGTTATCAACTTCTGGACTCGCCACCTCTAGCGTGCAGCCAAATTCCTTCCAGGAAAGCTTTAGCAGTTCGCCAATGAAAAGATGCTCAACGAGCTTTTCTCTACAAGACGAGTGTTCGCTATGGTTCAACGCCTTCTCTCCACGTAACGCCGTAATCCCAAGCTTGTTGCGTACATTGCTTTAGCCTCTTGCTTCTGACAAGTAGCCTTTTGCAAGCTCGCCTACGAAACGACGCCCAGGATTAGAGCCGTTTATCCAATCATCAGGCGCAAATAGTTCAAACAGTCCTACCTTGATCAGTGTCGGCACCGCCAGCTCAAGCTCTTTCTCTACTTGCCCGCGCTCGCCTGAATTGTATAGATTAATGTTGTGGAGCATGGTTGCGACAGTGCCCGTCTGTACCTTGCTACCATCTTTAAGTCGAACAGAAGGAAGAACCTGACCTTCTGAAACAATTTTTTGGTTGGCCTCAGCCAACTGGTCTGAGTTTTCAATACTGTTGCTCATTGCAATTATTCCTCTTTAAAGCAGCTCAAGACAGTCATCAGCGTGGGCAAACGCAGCGAAGGGGTTGGCATCCGGTGCACGGCCTAAATGGGCTGTTTCAGGCGGCAACAAGCTTCTTAGCGTTTGCGCTAGAGTCCATCAGTTCAAAATGAACGAGCAACTGACTCTGCTCGGCTACAGTTTTGATGATGGTGCTCTTGTCCTTGAACTGATGGTCTTGGGCTCACACGAAAATTTCTACCACGATCTCAAACGGTAGCAATGACGCTATAACTCCCGGTACAAGCTGCGCTTTGGAGCAGCGGAAAAGCGCTCACCGTGATGCCGCTTGTTATGGTTTCTGCTCACTAAGCTCAACCTTTCTGCCATCAGGATCTTGGACGACATAAACATGCTTTCCGCCAAACTTATACTGGTCCACTAATTCTAAGTCAGGGATGATATTGCCCAGACCTTCCACTGAAAATCCTAGTCGCGTGTTGTCTACTGATTCGCTGCTAACCAATGGATACAACTCGAATACAAACCCCGCATTTTCTGACGAGTAATGCACTGGCCCACAGCCATGCTGCTCTTCCACGAAGCTGAAACCGAGCTGCTCATAGAACTGCTTGCTGGCCCGCAAATCGCTGCACCGTAGTACGAACAAATCAAGTTTCATAATTCACCAAAATGACATAACGCTGCAACGTGCGCGGCTTTGTAATAAAGGCGCAGCCGCAACGTACAAGCAGTCGCTGTACCTGCGGCTATTATCCATTTGCCGAAATTACAGTTATGTTAAACCCTTCATCAGGTGTGGGCGCAACAAAGTACTTTGTAATCTGCTCAAACATCTCTTCAGTATCCGTTGCCGCTCTCTGCGGTTGTTCTGCACGCCTTTTGGCTATCTGCTCTAAGCAGGTATCATTTGGCTGGTCAATGTAAATTAGCTCATGGGGAGCCTGAATCTCTGAAAAGACACTTCTAAGCCATTTTCGTTGCGGAATCGTATTTGCAGGAAAGTCCATTACCACATTAGTGCCTGACGCCAAGATCGACTGAGCCAGCTTCTTCATTTGAGGCTTGAGCCGTCCAGCATATTTTACGTAATCTTCCAGTGTCTTAATGCTATCGGGATAAACCGACGCAAGCCACTCGTCTTCTGAAAGCAGTACGGCGTTTCGTTCTTGGGAAACTTCAAGAGACTTTGTAGTTTTCCCTGCCCCCATTTTCCCGCAGAAAAATGTCAACACTCCTTTCTTCATTTCTTGCCTCGTATTGCATAGCAGTTTATTTCTGCGCATACGTATTTTCCTAGAAAGCGTAACACCATAAAAAAACTCCAATGTGTTAATAGTAATGGGCAAATTACCAACTCCCATTCAAATGCTCGCTAGAAAAATGCGCATGCTCATTCCTGACCATCTTTTCGCATTGCCTATAAACACGAGCAGATGTTTTACAACTCGCTGTTTTAATTTATTTTTATAAACAATATTCTGGCAATATTTGATCATACCTCTTGCTGAGCGTATCAGAAAAACACGCATTACAGACTAAAAATACTTCATATCACTGCGCATGCATCCATACAAATGGGCAAGCCAAATGGCTAGCAGCCCGCTTCTGAATTAGGTCTCTCCAGCCGCCCCTCCCCCTAACCCCCCCATGTCTAATAACTCTTGCCCTGGATCAATAATCCACTCCCTGGGTCTCGTTACACTGGTTTCATCGTTAAGCGGCTATCGGAAAGCCGTCTAATCTTACTATCTGCGTTAACACCTGGAGTGATCCCATGCGTAAAGCCGCCCTGCCTACATTATTCGTCACCACTGTTGCCGCTGCGGCAATGATGACCAGCAGCCAGGCATTCGCCTACGGCGCTGGCGATTTCTTCACCCGCGTGGGTGTGGCCAAAGTCGCCCCCACCAGCGACAACGGCTCACTGGCCAACGGTGCGCTATCAGTGGATGTACAGGATAAAACCGATTTCGCGTTCACCTTGGGCTATCGCTTCCACGATAAAGTCGGCGTGGAACTACTGGCGGCGCTGCCGTTTGAACACGACATCCATTTAAACGGCGATAACATTGCCTCAACCAAGCACCTGCCGCCGACCCTAACACTGCAGTACTACCCGCTGGGCGGCACTCAGTCACGCGTACAGCCCTATGTCGGCGCCGGTATTAACTACACCTTTTTCTCCGATGAGGAGCTGACGATTGGTGATTTAGACCTGGATGACTCCTGGGGAGCGGCAGGCCAGGTAGGTGTTGATCTATTAGTTGATGACCATTGGGCGCTGAACGCCGCTGCTTGGTACATCGATATCGATACCGATGCGAGCGTTAACGGTGCGGCGGCAGGTACCGTTGAGATCGATTCTCTCGTGGTCATGGCAGGCCTCAGTTACCGCTTCTAAGCCACTTGCAAAACCGCTAGCGGATGTTATCCACAAAGCCTGCCTCACGGTGGGCTTTGTGCGTTTAGTAGCATGCCGCTTTAAGCGCTTTCAGTGACGATCTGGTCGACCTTCTCTACCGCCCGCACGATGAGCAGCTGGTGGTGGGTGGGTGTTTTCTCCTGCTGTAAATAGGCCGCCACGGCGGGAGCCACCTCGCACTTTGCGGGCATGGCTGCACGGGCATCCATCAAAGCGTTCAAGCGGGCAATAAACACAAAGCGTACCCATTGAGGCAGCGACATCGTGTCGATGCAAAATGGCTGCTGGCTGGCAAACGCCTCTGCATCGGGTGTTGGCATGCGCCATAGATCGGCGGCTTTCATCGACGCCTCAAGCTCTAGAAGTGCTGTCTGCAGCGGTTGATAAGTACTCATAAAGACGTGTGTCACTACCTCGGAAAATGAAAAGTGTGTCGTCTGCCCATTATCCCCACTCAGCGAGTGCCTTGCCACCTATCTACGCTTGCGGGAAGTTATCCATAGACTCACAGAAAACCTGCACGAGCCTGTGGATAAACTATGGAAAGGTGTCGCAACGCTTGCTCTCATGGGGCTTTCGCACAGTTGATTAATTTTTAACCGCATTGTCATTAATGCTAATGCCTTAAGGCACTGTCATTAACACCATGTTTTATCAGTCTCTGCGGCTGACAGTGTCACATCAGCAAGGTAGAGTGCAGGCTTGCAACGCGGAAGGATGTCATGCAACCAATTCAAACCCTTGATGAGTTTTTTACCCGCAGCGGTGGCGAGGTTTCCCTTTACCATATGGGGCGCCATGTCGTCTCCTGCCCGCGGGAGTCACTTGCCGCCTTTGAAGGTGGCGAAATGGCCTGGCCAGAACCCTGGCAAGGCCAAGCGCGCTTAGCCATTGTGTTTCGCCTTGGCGATATGCCCGAACCGGCTATTTGGTTCTTAGCCTTGCCACTGGACGAGCAGGGAATGATTGCCCCCGCCCAGCGCGATGCGTTTTTAAACCGGCTGCTGGAAACACTGGGGCGCGCGGTTTCTAACGTGGGTCGTGAAGAAACAGCGGACGTGGATCACTTAATGAAGGATAATCCCCTCGCCTTCACGCCTAACGTCACCTTCCAAGCCATGCTCAATGCACGCGCCACCCATGCGCGTGGGCTGCCCGCCAGCCAGCATTTTGAGCCGGTTGATGCCTACTTGAGCGGCCAGCAAGCGATCGATTGGCAGGCATTGGGGTTACAAGGGATTGCCGATTACGTCGTGAGAATGGAAACACTTGACGCTGAATCGCTCGCGCAGCGGTTGCCTGAACTGCCTACCGCCGTTATCCACTCCTTGTGCTACTGTTTAGAGCACCAGCCATTGCCACAGGCGTTAGTCGCGGCAATGCAGCGTCGTGGCGAAGCCGCTGCACAAGCGGGCGACATCGAAACGCTGTGTGCCTGTCTGCGCGCAGTGGGCAATACGGATGCATCAGAGGTGGGTAATTGGTACACGGCCTTACTTAACAACTCAGCGGCCTGTGGGCCGGATGTGCTCGCGGCAATAGCCGGGCGCGGCTGGGGCTATCTTGAAGACGCGCAGCGCCTGCCACTTTTTCTGCAACGCTTAGCAGAAGATGAGCGTAGCGATTTTGCCGCCGTAGTGCGTGATATTGCGTTAATACCACGACTACGCTTACCGGTCATGATGGCACTGCGGGATGCGCCTGCTGGCTCCGCAACCCAACGCCGTTTGACACTGATGATGTCACAGAGGAACGCTTGATCCGATGTCACTTTTAATTGCAAGGAGTGAGCCGTGAAGGAATTACCCTATCAGGCCAAAGCGGTCATTGGCCGCCGCGAGATGGTGACGCTACCTGAACTAGGGCTTCACCTATGCTGTAAAGCTGACACTGGCGCGCGAACATCTGCACTGCATGCAGAAGAGATAGAGACCGATGAAGATGACCATGGTCAACTGTGGGTTAGCTTTATCACCCATAGCGGAGGGCCAGACACGCCAGCGCATCGCTTCCGTTTGCACCTGCATGATCGACGCCGGGTCACCAGTTCCAACGGTCATAGCGAGTGGCGCTATGTTATACGTACCCCGATGCAGATGGGCGATTTGAATTTCCCCATTGAACTGACCCTTACTGACCGCAGCAATATGCGCCACCCGATGCTACTAGGCCGTAGTGCCATGCGCCGCCTCCTGGTGGCCCCCGGTGCCGCATTCTTGCACGGTGAGCCTTAACCCCTTATTAGTCGCTTCAATCTCAGCTCGGAGTCTCCTACATGCATATCGCTCTGCTGTCACGCAATCGCAATTTGTACTCTACCCGCCGCCTGGTTGAAGCCGCAGAGCAGCGTGGGCATACCGCCCGCGTGGTGGACACGCTGCGTTGCTATATGAGCATTACCTCGCACCACCCTTCGATCCACTATAAAGGCCAAGAGATTGAGCCTTTCGATGCGGTGATCCCGCGCATTGGTTCATCGGTCACCTTTTACGGCTGTGCGGTGCTGCGCCAGTTTGAAATGATGGGCACCTACGTTATCAACGATAACGTCTCGATTACCCGTTCGCGGGATAAATTACGCTCACTGCAACTGCTGTCGCGTAAGGGGTTGGGGCTGCCAATTACCGGCTTTGCCCACTCCCCCGATGACATTCCCGACCTGATCACCATGGTCAAAGGTGCGCCGCTGGTCATTAAGCTGCTCGAAGGCACCCAGGGGATTGGTGTGGTATTGGCGGAAACCAATCAGGCCGCTGAATCCGTCATTCAAGCGTTCATGGGCATGAAAGCCAATATCATGGTGCAGGAGTACATCAAAGAGGCGCGTGGCGCCGATATTCGCTGCTTCGTGATTGGCGATAAAGTGGTGGCTTCAATGAAGCGCCAGGCGGCGGACGGTGAGTTTCGCTCGAATCTACACCGCGGCGGCACCGCCACCGTGATCCGCATCACCCCTGAAGAACGTTCAACGGCGATCCGTGCAGCCAAAGCCATGGGCCTGCGCGTTGCCGGTGTCGATTTGCTACGCTCCAATCACGGCCCGGTGATTATGGAGGTTAACTCTTCGCCTGGTTTGCAGGGCATTGAGAACGCCACCGGCAAAGATATTGCGGGAATGATCATTGAGCACATTGAAAGAAACGCTTCACCAGCCCGTAAAGCACCGCCCAAGCCTAAAGGCTAAGGCAAAATATTAAAATAATCCGTTTCGGGGGTGGCAAATAGTCGCTGTCACCCCCACAATCTGCGTCACCGAAGGAGGTAGACGCTCATGTTTCTCGATAATCGCCAAGTGGCGATGGACAGCGTATTGGAAGCGCTGGCCGATAGCATTGATTATTTCCAAGACAATATTGAACGCCTGCGCCCGTCGCTGCGTGACGCTTTAAAGCCGCATTATGCTGCGCGGCTCAAGCAGATGCGCCAGCTGCAGGATCTAGCCCGTGCGCATTTAAAAATGCTGCCCCGGGATGCAGACGTTGAGCGCGATGATTTTTTATGGCTGTGGAGCCGTCTAAAAAGCTTTGTCGGCAACGATAGCCAAGTACTCATCAATGAGCTATTGGAGCAAGAGCGTGTATTAATGCAGGCGCTCTCCTCGCTGTATACCCACCCGTTACCCGATCCGATTGAACCGGTGGTAGAAGAGTGCATGCAGGGGTGCCGTAAGCTTATCCGCGAGCTGTATGCGCTGCAAAAGCGCAAAACCCACCGCTAACGCCCTATAGACACGCTGCTAGGGGCTTGAAACTATCTATGGCAAGGGCTAATAAAAGAGCTATGGAGGGCTAAAGCGCTCGTTTAGTGATGGCAGAATAAGGTCTATGGGCGTCCGCCTGGGTAATTCGATGGGCTCAGGCGTACCGAGAAAATAGGGCTCCCTCCCCCATACATAGAGATCACCCAGGGTGGCTACGCGTGCTGCCCACTCGCGCAGCTTTAAACGCCACCCCACTGCTACGGTAGGATCATCCGCCACACAGCCAGTGACATCGATACCTAGCGCACGACCAATAAATACCGCGCGGGGAAGATGCCAGCTCTGGGTGATCAGCAGGGCTTTATCCAGCTGAAAAACGTCTCGGGCACGCGCTAGCGTGTCGTAGGTGCTAAAACCAGCAAAATCCATGGTCAGCTGTTCAGACGCGACACCGCGTCGATACAGCTCGCGCCACATTGCGCGCGGCTCGTTATACGCCTGGGTACGATTATCCCCAGAGAGCAAAAGATGCTCGACCTGAGCCTGCTCAATTAAAGTAGCAGCGGTTCGCATGCGCGCATGGAAGTGCGGGTTTCTCACCCCACTACGCGTCCAGTGAGACGTACCGAAGACAATCCCCACCTCTGCTGGACGACACTGCTGCGGCTGACGCTCAATGTAAGCGGCGGTCGTCGCGAGCACCCAAAAATTGCCGCCTATAAACAGCAATGTCGCCAGCAGCGACAGTGCTCCTAGCGACATTAATAAACGCTTTAGCCATTTCAACAAAAGGTTATGCATCCAGCTCCCCAGCCGGGGTTAGAACATGCCGAGTTCAAGCTTGGCCTCGTCACTCATCATGTCACGGCTCCAGGGCGGGCTGAAGACTATTTCGGTGTGAACCTTGCTGATCTGCGGCGCACCGAGGATCTTATTGCGCGCATCCGCCGCGATTACATCGCCCATCCCACACCCAGGGGCGGTCAGCGTCATGCGGATAGTTACCATACGCTCACCACTGATAAGGCGCTCGATACGGCAGCCGTAGACAAGCCCTAAGTCAACGATATTGACCGGTATCTCCGGGTCAAAGCAGGTGCGCAGTTGATCCCACACGAACTGCTCAATCTCTTCCTCGGTAGCCGTTTCGGGCAGCGTAGGACGCGGGAGCGACTCAAGCCCCAGGGCATCCAGGTTTTGCCCCTCAATCAAATAGAGGCGCCCCTCAAAACCGACGCTTACCGTACTGCCTTTCGCCTGCATAACGCTAACAACGCTATCTTCAGCCAGTGTTTCCGTACTGCCAAACGGAATGGCAATGGCTTCCACATCGCGCTGGAGCGGTAACTGTTGGCCACGTTCGAGGCTGGCAACTTGCTCAAGATCCATAACTGTCCTTAAATGACGATTCCTAAAGAATCGACCTTAACGCACCATACCAATGACACGTTGGAGTGCTTCTACAAAGCGATCCACTTCATCGAGGGTATTATACGCCGCAAATGAAGCACGGCACGTCGCGTCGACCCCAAAATGATGCAACAAGGGCTGTGCGCAATGGTGGCCGGTACGAATAGCGACGCCGAGCTGATCGATCAGCAGGCCGATATCTTGCGAATGCGCCCCTTCCACAATAAAGGAAAGAACGGCCGCTTTATCCGGCGCAGTGCCTAAAATACGTAGACCATCGATTTGACCGACCGCCTGGGTAGCGTGATCGAGCAGTTGGCCTTCCCAGGCGCCGATGGCATCTATGCCAATGCTCTCCATCCACTCAAGCGCTCGACCCAGGGCAATGACCTCCGCAACAGCGGGCGTGCCCGCTTCAAACTTATGCGGAATAGCGGCAAAAGTGGTACCCACATCAAAGGAGACCGTGCTGATCATCTCCCCGCCCCCCTGCCAGGGCGGCATCGCTTCAAGCAGCGCCTGCTTGCCGTAGAGCACGCCAACGCCTGTCGGCCCATACACTTTGTGGCCAGAGAAGGCATAGAAGTCAGCATCGATTGCCTGCACATCGACCACTTGGTGAGGTGCTGCCTGAGCACCATCAATCAGAATCAGCGCACCCTGCTGATGAGCAAGGGCTGCCATCTCTTGCACCGGGTTAACGGTACCCAGAGCGTTAGAGACGTGGTTAACCGCTACCAGCTTGGTGCGCTCACTCAATAGCTCACGGTAAGCGGCCATATCCAGTGCGCCGGTAGCCTCAACGGGTATCACCTTGATGGTGAAGCCTATCTCGGCGGCCAACAGTTGCCAGGGCACGATATTGGAGTGGTGCTCCAACATCGAAATCAGCACCTCATCGCCCGGCGCAAGGTTTGTACGTCCCCAGCTATTCACAACCAGGTTAATCGCTTCCGTGGTGCCGCGGGTAAAGATGATCTGGCGTGCATCTTCCGCATTAAGGAACCCTTTAACCCGTTGGCGCGTACCTTCAAACGCCGCCGTTGCCTCATCGGCGAGGGTATGCAGCCCACGGTGAATATTGGCGTTATAGCGCGAGTAGTAATCGCTAAACACGTCAATCACCTGCTGAGGCGTTTGGCTAGTGGCCGCATTATCTAAATAGATCAGCGGCTTGCCGTGCACCTCACGGGCCAGCACCGGAAAGTCCTGGCGCAGGCGCATAACATCAAAGGTCGCTTGCGCAGGGCTTGTTTGCACAGTGCCTGTTTGAGAAGGGCTAGACGTTGGCTCAATAACGGAATGTGGCATCAGACGCTCCTGATTGGGTAGTGGCGCTAGTCGTTAAGTGAAACCGCCGCTTCGACAAGCCCGGCAAGGTTGAAGCGCTCTGGCAGCTTACCGGCGACCGCTAACTCAACGCGCTCGGCAATCGCATCCAGGGTGACTTTGTCCAACACCTCGCCAGCGAAAGCGAGCGTTAGCAGACCGCGAGCGGTGGCTTCATCGATACCGCGGGTACGCAGCGCATAAATCGCCTCTTCGTCTAGCTGGCCTGTAGTCGTGCCGTGTGAGCACTTAACGTCATCGGCGTAGATTTCAAGCTCAGGCTTGGCATCAATGTGGGCACGATCCGATAGCAGTAGGTTTTGGTTACTCTGAAAACCTTCGATCTTCTGGCTATCGCGCTTGACGTAGACCTTGCCGTTAAACACCCCGTGGGCGCGATCATCCAGAATGCCCTTGTAGTTCTCATTGGAGAACGTCAGCGGCGCATTGTGGTTGACCTTGGTATGGTTGTCGACGTGTTGGCGACCCTGACCAAAGAACAGACCCAGGAAGTTGGTTTCAGCGCCCTGGCCGTTCAAGTCACTGATCAGATCGTTGCGCACCAGCGCACCGCCCAGGCTCAGGTTATAGGAGGTATAGCGCGTATCGCGGCCCTGCTCTACGTGAATGCTCGCCACGTGCAAATCACCCAGCGGCGCTTCTTGCAGCTTGTAGTGGGCCAGGATCGCGCCACGGTCAAGCATCAGCTCGCCAACCACATTGGTGAAGTTAGCCGCTTCGCTTTCGCCGGTGTAATGCTCGATCAGCGTGGCCTCACTGCGGCCTCCCGCTTCCACTAGCACCCGCGGGTGGCACATTACCGGCTGACCAGCACGGGACAAAAACTGCAACAGGATGGGTTTCTCAACCACTGTTCCCGGTGCAATGCGAACCACTGCGCCCTCTTCCATAAACGCCGTGTTTAAGGCAGCAAAGGGCGAAAAATCCACCCCGGTTAAGCGCCCAAGCGGGCCACCCACGGCTTCATGGTTCTCTGCGAGCGCCTTGGAAAGCGGTAACACCTGAACGCTTGACGGCAGTGAATCCAAATCAGAGAGCGCCGATGAGAAAACACCATCCACGAAGGTCAGCCGGTAGGCATCAATCGGCAGCGTTAGCGCCGCAGCGGTGGCCGGAGAGAACTCAGCGTTGTCAGCTATCGCAAAGTTGCCCTGGGCAATCGAACGTACGTCGGTGTACTTCCACTCTTCATCGCGACGCGTAGGAAAACCCAGCGCCTCAAAACGTGCAGCACCCGCCTGGCGACGAGCAGCAATCCAGGTCGGTTCCGCTGTGTAGTTCGAGCTGCGCGCCTTCAGCGTGTCTAAAAAGGTTTGCGTATCGCTCATGCCACAGACTCCTCGATACCTTCGTACCCATTGGCTTCCAGCTGTTTGGCCAGCTCAGCGTCACCGGTTTTGACAATACGGCCATCGACCAAGACGTGAACCTGGTCTGGCACGATGTAATCCAGCAGACGCTGGTAGTGGGTGACCAGTAGAATGGCGCGGTCTTCAGCGCGCAGGCTGTTGACACCATCGGCGACCACTTTCATGGCGTCGATATCCAGGCCGGAATCGATCTCATCGAGCATGGCAAGCTTCGGCTGAAGCACCAGCATTTGCAGGATCTCGTTGCGTTTTTTCTCACCGCCAGAGAAGCCTTCGTTCACGGCACGCTGTAGGAAGCTAGCGTCCATTTTCATGTAACCAAGCTTCTCTTTCACCAGCTTCATAAACTCTGGCGCCGGCATTTCGCCTTCGCCGCGGGCTACGCGCTGGGCATTAAGCGCAGACTTCAGCAGGTAAATGTTTTTAACCCCTGGAATCTCGACCGGGTACTGGAAACCCAACAGCAAGCCAGCCTGGGCGCGCTCTTCAATTTCCATTTCGAGCACATCCTTGCCATCGAAGGTAACCGTGCCCTGGGTGACTTCATAGCCATCTTTACCGGCAATCACCGCGGATAGCGTCGATTTACCCGCGCCGTTCGGCCCCATGATGGCGTGCACTTCACCCGCATTGATGGTCAGGGTGAGGCCTTTGAGGATTTCATTGCCTTCGACGGTGACGTGTAAATCTTTCACTTGCAACATATTGAATACCTTCTGATTCTGGCGAGTCGCCACGGCGACACTGATAAAATTGGGTGAACTGGACAACCAGCGATTAACCTACCGCGCCTTCCAGGGTGACGTTGAGCAGTGCTTCGGCTTCAACGGCAAACTCCATCGGCAGTTCCTGGAAGACATCCTTGCAGAAACCGTTAACGATCATGCTGACCGCGTCTTCTTCAGAAATACCGCGGCTCTGGCAGTAGAACAGCTGGTCTTCACCGATTTTCGAGGTGGTCGCTTCGTGCTCAATGGTCGCGGTACTATTGCCAATTTCCTGATAAGGAAAAGTGTGCGCGCCGCACTTATCGCCAATCAGCAGAGAGTCACACTGGGTAAAGTTACGCGCCCCTTTGGCCCGCGGGCCAATTTTCACCAGGCCGCGATAGGATTGGTCACTCCTGCCCGCTGAGATACCTTTAGCCACGATATAGGAACGCGTGCCTTCACCGATGTGAATCATTTTGGTGCCGGTATCGGCCTGCTGACGGCCGTTCGTGACCGCGACAGAGTAGAACTCGCCTATGCTGTCTTTGCCGCGCAGTACGCAGGAGGGGTATTTCCAGGTAATCGCCGAGCCGGTTTCTACCTGCGTCCAGCTAATCCGTGAACGGTCACCACGGCAGTCACCGCGCTTGGTGACGAAGTTATAGATACCGCCTACGCCATTTTCATCACCGGGGTACCAGTTCTGCACGGTGGAGTATTTGATATAGGCGTCGTCCAGAGCGACAAGCTCGACCACCGCGGCGTGCAGCTGGTTCTCATCGCGCATTGGAGCCGTACAGCCTTCCAGGTAAGAGACCTGGGCACGGCTTTCGCAAATAATCAGCGTGCGCTCAAACTGGCCAGTGTTGGCCGCGTTAATGCGGAAGTACGTAGACAGCTCCATCGGGCAAGTCACGCCTTCTGGCACAAACACAAAGGAGCCATCGGTAAACACCGCTGAGTTCAGCGCCGCAAAGTAGTTGTCCGCCACGGGAACCACGGTGCCCAAATACTGCTTGATCAGCTCTGGGTAGTCACGGATAGCTTCAGAGATAGAGCAGAAAATAACCCCTGCTTCGCCAAGCTGCTTTTTGAAGGTGGTGGCGACCGAAACGGAGTCAAACACCGCATCGACGGCAACACCTGCCAGCGCGGCGCGTTCGTGCAACGGAATACCCAGTTTCTCATAGGTTTCCAGCAGTTTGGGATCCACTTCATCCAGGCTTTGCGGGCGGTCTTCCGGGCGTTTCGGCGCACTGAAATAGGAGATCGATTGGTAATCAATCGGCGGATAGTCGAGATGCGCCCAGGAAGGGGCTTCCATCTTCAGCCACTGGCGGTAGGCATCCAGACGCCACTCCAGCATCCACTCCGGCTCGCCCTTCTTTTTGGAGATAAAGGCGATGGTGTTTTCATCCAGGCCAGGTGGCAGGGTGTCGCTCTCAATATCGGTTACAAAGCCATCTTTGTATTCGCGACGAACCAACTGTTCCATTTCTTCGCTTGCCATGGTGATACCCTCCGGGCAGTTGGGTGGCGAGGTCATCGCCTTTAAATAATAAATTAGGCCTGCTGTACTCGCGCCGCCGTTAGGCCGACGCCGCCGACAGGCTGATCGTTTGAATAGGCAGTTGTACTGGCAGCTTAATCGGCGCTGTATCAGCCAGATGCGCCAGGGTCACGCTCTCTAGCAGAGTACGCATGGCCAAGGAAACCCGCTGCCAGTTGTCTGCCACACCGCAGGTAGCCACAAGCTCACAATCGCCTTCTGCTTGGCTGCACTCGGTCATGGCGACGGGGCCTTCAATCGCCGCAATAATATCGGCGGCAGTAATCTGCGATGCAGGCCGGGCCAGGCGGTAACCGCCTTGGGCGCCACGCTGAGAAACCAGCAGCCCTGCCCGCACTAGCATTTTGAGCGTTTTACTCACCGTCGGATGGGGCAACTGCACGGCCTCTGCTAACTCTGCCGCTGCATGCGACGCCTGGGAATGGCGGGCAATTTGCGCCATGACCACCGCGGCATAGTCTGTCAGCCGAGAAAGCTTAAGCATGTCGACTCCCTTTATGTCATCAGTACGCAGCAAATCAAATGGTCGCCACGTCAATTGAGTACCATTTTAGTCCTGTATAAATTTGATGTGAAGCCCCTGAGCAAAATGGATAGCAATTTACGCAAAATATCGGCACGTTCGGCGCTGATAGCATCAAAAACAACAATCATTATCATTTAGAAAAGCTATTACTTCTGTATCTGCTGCTTTGCATTGAGTAGCCGATTCTGATAGCGTCAGAACGTATTAGATGCCCCTACTGTATGAGGCATCCCAATATTTGTAGGAGGCAGACTATGGATGTAGCAGTTAACAACATGGTAAATGCAACGCTGGATATGAGGCAGGCGCAAGCGATCCAACAGGCTCAGTTCGGTGTTTTTAAAGAGGCATTAGACGGCCAGGCAGCGCAAATCACCGCCCTGATGGATAGCGTTGCTTTAGATCCACAGTTGGCTACCAGCGGCAGCGTAGGTACGCAGATTAATACGACTGCGTAATAAACGTTAGGCTAGATAAATCAATAGCCCCCTGGCCAACGCCAGGGGGCTATTTTTTTAATGATCGGTTTTAACGCTAGGCTTTCTTAACAAATTCGGATTTAAGCTTCATCGGGCCGATACCGTCAATTTTACAGTCGATATCGTGGTCGCCTTCAACTAAGCGAATGCTTTTCACTTTAGTGCCCACTTTAACCACCAGTGAACTGCCCTTAACCTTCAAGTCCTTGATCACCGTTACGCTATCACCGTCGGCTAGCATATTGCCGTTGGCATCGCGCACGCCTGAAGCGTCATCAGCGCCCTCTTCTTCTGCCACTTTTGACCACTCATGGCCGCACTCTGGGCAGACATATTGAAGACCATCATCGTAGCTAAACTCAGAGGCACAGGCAGGACAGTTAGGCAGGTCACTCATCAGACGGCTCCATCACCACAGTTAGAAAGCGATGGAGCCTACACGGGTTACGCAAAATGTCCAGCCAAAGGCTAGATCAATCGCGCTGGTAAGTACCCACCAAACGGTTCATTCCCAGCAGGTGAGGCTCTACTTCTTTGAGCAGTTCAGCCAGCGTGAGCCCTTCAGGGAGCGAGGTTTGATGATCCAGCGCCAGCACCCAGAAATAATAAAGATGCTTGCCGTGCCCTTCTGGCGGCATCGGGCCACAATAGCCAGTACCACCTTTATCATTTGCGCCGACGGTGCCCGCCGCCGTCTTTTCAGTTAATTCCTGAATATCGCCGGGTAGGTTATAGAGCACCCAGTGGACAAAGCCATAGCTACCGTCTTTGACCAACGGCGCGTCCGGGTCATGACAGATCACTGCAAACCCTTGGGTTCCCTCGGGAGCGTCTTGCCAAGCAAGTGCTGGCGAAACATCCTCACCTTCCCCGGTGTGCTTGGCAGGGATCGCCTGATGGTCAGCAAACGCCGGGCTGGTAACCTGCATTGATGAAAGTGCAAATGTCATGTTTTATCTCCTTGGTTTATCTAATGTGCCTTTCGCTCCTAGTCTCACAACTCCACCGGCCTTGTTTCTTCAGGCGGCGCTTAACCCAGGCATCATAAAGCGCCCGCAAGCCCGATTTAATGCCCGGTAGACCAATGATCCAGGCAGCCGGCGCCAACAAGGGAATACGCTTCATTAATAAACGGTAAGCATCGATCCCCTCCACCAATTGCCCAGATGCCGTTTCGATATGCAGAGAGCGCAGCGCCATGTCGGGATCGACGCCCTTTTGCTGTAGCACCTGATGATGTTCACTCACATCAAGCCACGCGATATCAGCGGCATGCCGCCCCGACCAGCGCTCATAGCGACGCCGCTCTTTACGACACAGCGGGCACTGCGCATCGTAAAAGACATTGATAGAGGTATTCTTGGGCATATAGCCTCTCTAGTTAACGTCACTAAAGCAGTGTGGCATTTTCAGTACTAGTCGCAAACCTTTACATTTTCACTGCTGATTTAGGCTACTGCCATGACATCTGAGTTCAAAAAACAGCTATTAATTGTTGCCCATGCCCCTTCGGCAAATACGCGCCTACTGCGCGATGCAGCCTTCCAGGGAGCTAGCCATCCCGACCTTGAACAGATGCACTGCGTGGTAAAAGCGCCCCTGGAAGCAGGCCCAGAGGATGTACTTGCCTGCGATGCGATTCTGCTCGGCACCACGGAAAACCTGGGCTATATGAGCGGTGCGCTCAAGGATTTTTTTGATCGCAGCTACTATCCTGTCATTGAAAAGAAACAGGGATTACCCTGCGCGCTCTATATTCGCGCGGGGCACGATGGCACGGGCACCCAACGAGCAGTAGAGAGCATCACCACTGGCTTACGCTGGCGATGGGTACAGGCACCGCTCATTTTACGCGGCGAGTGGCAGCCCTCATTTGCAGATCAGGTAGAAGAGCTCAGCATGACCCTAGCGTTTAGTGTTGAGAGTGGCATTGTCTGAGAGCGGCATCGTTTGAGAGTGATATTGTATAACCTCGACTAGCCTGCCTTACTGTAGATAAGCATTTCGTGCCCATTGTGCGATTAAAGGGCTGCAGTAACTTGCTGGAATTTACTGCTGTGACCTATCGCACGCACATTAGGTAGCCATTATGCATAAAGTCATTGCTTTCTATGATGATCGGGTGCTCGCTCACGAGCCCAATATTGACGCCGACTTTCTACCGCAACGAATCGATAAGCGCATTCGACATCTGCTTGCAGGGCTTCCTGTGCCATGGAAATACCCCGAGCACCCCGGCCGCTTGAAAGCTATTCAGCACCTGCTTGAGAAAGCGCCCATTGCGAGCCTACACATTGAAGGTGGCAAAACAGCCACCCATGATCAACTCGCCAGAGTGCATACCACTTCCTATCTAAGCGATATTTTTAGCCTACGCGGGAAAAATGCCTGGCTGGATGTGGATACCACAGCGGTCTCACCGGGAAGCGTAGATGCCGCCGAAGTCGCCGCCGGAACGGCCATTGCCGCAGTAGAAGCCGTAATGGAGAAGCGCGCTAAAAGCGCCTTTGCACTTGTGCGCCCGCCTGGACACCACGCAGAGCCCGTTCGCGCCCGCGGATTTTGTTTATTCAACAATGTGGCAGTCGCCGCAGCCCATGCGCGCAGCGCACTGGGTTGCGAAAGAGTGCTGATTGTTGATTGGGATGCCCATCACGGTAACGGCACCCAGGATATTTTCTGGGCAGAACCGGACGTAATGTTTTTCGATATTCACCGCGCAGCACCCTTCTATCCCGGCTCAGGCCATCTGGAAGAAGTGGGCGCCGGTTTAGCTGAAGGCACCACGATTAATGTTCCGTTACCGGCTGGCGCTGGCGACGAAGCGTACCTCAAGGCGTTTCGCGATATTCTTGCCCCGGCCGCAGCGTGGTTTAAGCCCGAGATTATTTTAGTCTCGGCAGGATTTGACCCCCACTGGCACGATTTGGCCTTAAACGTTTCCTATGAAGGTTTTGGCGCACTGACCGGATTCATGCAACAACTGGCCGAACAACACTGCGATGGCCGTTTGGTGTTTGTATTAGAGGGCGGCTATAACCTTGAGTCACTGGCCAACGGCACTAGAGCCGTCCTTGCCGTATTGGCGGGCAACACCGTGCCGGTGCCCGATACCTGCGGCATTGCGGAAGTCCAAGCCGCAGCGGATTTCCACCGCACGGCCTTTCAATCGGAATAGTTGCTTTGACAATAAAAACGGCACCTCGCAAGGTGCCGATTTGAAGCATTAAGAGCGAAGTGGTTATTTCAACCGCTCAAATACCGTCGCAACGCCCTGCCCCATACCAATACACATGGTGGCTAAGCCGAGGGTGGTATCGCGCTGCTGCATCACGTTAAGCAGCGTGGTGCAAATACGTGAGCCAGAACAACCCAGCGGGTGCCCGAGGGCAATCGCGCCACCGTTCAGGTTAACCTTATCGTCCATGGCATCCAGGAAACCAAGATCTTTTAGCACCGGAATCCCCTGAGCGGCGAAGGCTTCATTAAGCTCAACAGTTTGAATATCCGCCGCGGAAAGGCCTGCAATTTTCAGCGCTTTCTTAGATGCAGGTACCGGACCATAGCCCATGATCGACGCATCACAACCCGCGACACCGGTAGAGAGCACCTTCGCAATAGGCTCTAGGCCAAGCGCTTGAGCGCGCTCGTAGCTCATCACGGCCATTGCCGAGGCACCCACGGAAAGCGCCGAGGAAGTACCCGCCGTAACCGTACCGTTGCGCGGATCAAATACCGGCTTCAAATTCGCCATGGACTCCAGGGTGGAGTCGCCACGAATAACTTCGTCCCGCGTCACCATCACTCTGAAACCGCGCTGGTCGTGGCCTTCGACGCCGATAATTTCGTTATCGAAGTAGCCCTTCTCCATAGCCGCCTGGGCGCGCTGGTGAGAGCGAACGCCGAACTTATCCTGCTCTTCCCGGGAAACGCCGTGCATTTTGCCCAGCAGTTCCGCGGTTAGGCCCATCATCATCGCTGCTTTGGCTGCGTATTTGCTGGCCGCCGGGTTAACGTCAACGCCGTGGGCCATGGGTACGTGCTCCATGTGCTCAACACCGCCGATGATAAAGAAGTCGCCCATCCCCGCTTTGATATTGGCGGCGGCGATATGCAGCGCCGTCATCGAAGAGCCACACAAGCGGTTAACGGTTTGCGCAGGCACCGAGCGAGGAATACCGGTCATGATCGCCGCGTTACGGGCAATATTCATCGACTGCTCAAGCGTCTGGTTCACACAGCCCCAGATCACATCATCCACTTCAGAAGGGTCTAGATTAGGATTGCGGGTAAATAGCGCCTGCATTGCCGCCGCAGAGAGGTTCTCTGCGCGAACGTTACGAAAAGCGCCATTTTTAGCTTTCGCCATGGCGGTACGAACACCGTCTACCACCACAATGTCTCTCGGATTCAAACTCATCTTATATCTCCTGTGCGTGGTGGTTAGGCTTGGTTGGCAGAACTGGCAGCGCTGTCACTGGAATAGAATTGCTCGTTGTTCTGAGCCATCTGACGCAGCTTGTCAGTGGGTGCATAAAGCGGTCCCAGCTCGTCGGCCAAGCCTTCTGCCAGTTTGACGAACTCTGCAATGCCCATGGCGTCGATGTAGCGCAGCGCACCACCACGGAACGGCGGGAAGCCGATGCCATAGATCAACGCCATATCGGCTTCGGCTGGCGTGGCCACAATGCCATCTTCCAGGCAGCGCACGGTTTCCAAACAGAGCGGCACCATCATGCGGGCGATAATATCCTCGTCGGAAAACTCTTTATGCTCTTTCACCACCTCTTTGACCAAGGCGTAAGCGGCTTCGTCGGTGACTTTCTTCGGCTTACCCTTCTTGTCCTCTTCGTAAGCGTAGAAGCCCTTGTCGTTCTTCTGGCCTAAACGGTCATTGTCGTACATGACCTGAATGGCGGTTTTACCGTCGCGGGCCATGCGATCAGGGAAGCCTTCCGCCATGACTTCATTGGCGTGAACCGCAGTGTCCAGGCCGACCACATCCAGCAAGTAGGCCGGGCCCATGGGCCAGCCAAACTTCTCCATCACTTTATCAACGTGCTGGAAGTCAGCGCCTTGCTCGACTAAGAAGCTGAAGCCGCCAAAGTAGGGGAACAGCACGCGGTTGACCAAGAAGCCGGGGCAATCATTGACCACAATCGGTGTTTTACCCATTGCCCGGGCGTAGGCCACGGTGGCGGCAACGGCGGCATCCGAAGTCTTCTCACCACGGATGACTTCTACCAGAGGCATGCGGTGTACGGGGTTGAAGAAGTGCATACCGCAGAAATTTTCCGGCCGCTTGAGGTTTTGCGCCAAGCGGTTGATAGAAATCGTCGATGTGTTCGAGGTGAGAATGGTATTTTCGCCCACCATCCCTTCCACTTCGGTCAGTACGGCGTCTTTGACTTTGGGGTTTTCTACCACCGCTTCGACAACGAGATCGACGTTGCCAAAATCACCATAGGAGAGCGTCGGGCGAATATTAGTCAGCTTCTCCGCCATCTGCTCGGTGGTCAGCTTTTTGCGCTCTACCTGCTTGGCAAATAGCTTACGGGCTTCTTTCAGGCCCAGCTCAATGGCGTCATCCTTGATATCTTTCATCAGAATGGGCGTGCCTTTAGAGGCACTCTGATAAGCGATACCACCGCCCATGATACCCGCACCCAGCACGGCCGTTTGCTTCACCGGCTGCGCCTGCTTCTCATACTTGCTGGCTTTTTTCTTGACCACTTGGTCGTTCAAGAACAGACCCACCAAGTTGAACGCCACGCTGCTGAGTGCCAGCTTGGCGAAAGCTTTGGCTTCAATCGCCTGGGCACGGCCACGCTCTTCGCCAGCGCCTTTCTGAATCACTTTGATCGCTTCTACCGGCGCCGGATAATGGGGCCCCGCTTTACCAGCGACATAGCCTTTCGCTGTTTCAAACGCCATCATCTGTTCAATCGGGTTGAGCTTAAGCGGGCTGGTCTTTTCAGCACGACGGGCCTGGTAATCCAGCTCACCGGCATTCGCACGGTCAAGAATATCCAATGCGGCCTCTTCCAACTGTTCAGCCGTCACCACCGCATCGACGGCACCCACTTTTAGCGCGGCATCGGCACGGTTTTCGGTACCACCGGCAATCCACTCAATGGCATTATCGGCGCCGATAATGCGCGGTAGACGCACGCAGCCACCCCAACCAGGCAGGATACCGAGCTTGGTTTCGGGCAAGCCGATCTTGGCTTTGTCGCCCATCACGCGAAAATCGGTGGTTAGCAGTACTTCGCAGCCACCACCCAGAGCCAGTCCATTGATCGCTGTTACGGTAGGGAACGGCAGATCTTCAATAGCGTTAAAAATATCGTGAACCTTGAGATTCATCTCCTCAAGGTAGGCTTCGCCTTTATCAAATAGAGTGTGAAACTCGGTGATATCGGCGCCCACGATAAACACATCTTTCCCGCTCGCAATAAGTAAACCTTTTAAGCTATTTTCAGCTTGAATGGCTTTTACTGCTTCGCTCAGCTCTGCGACCACCGCGCTGGAAAGCTTGTTGACGGACTCATCTTTCAGATCGAAAGTGAGCATTGCGATATTATTGCCACTCGGGGTGTCACGACGTGTCACCGTAATGGCATTGCCTTGATAGATCATCCGCGCTCTCTCCACATTTTCGGGCTGGCTCTGAAAAGAGAACCCGCCACGTTTCTCATACGGCTTCCACACGACTTTCATACGGTCGTTTGATTACCTTAGCTTGGTTGAGTTGCCTGATAACGTCAAGCCCAGACTTTTGGCTAATTTACCCATCTAGTGAGACCAGCACTCCCCTGTATCCGTTCATGCTGCTAGGATCACGCTTCTTTTAATTTTGTAGGTTACCTTGTTATGGGCACACTGCTCACGCCATCGCGCATTGAGGCCGTTCAGCGGCGTATTGAAAGCATTGTCGAACGGATAAAACCGTGGAGCTGGATGTGGCCACCCATGGCGTTCGCTGCCGGTTTAGGTAGTTTCTTTCTGGTGGATCGCCAGCAGTGGCTCGGCGCAGCGCTGGCGCTGGGATTACTGTTTGCCTGGACACTTCTGCTCTCTGAAGGTTTGATCAGTCGCTGGCTCTCTCGGCGGGGCCACCCTACACCACCCCGTGGCGTGACCACCTTTATCGCCCAGATGATTCACCAGGAGACACTTTTCTTCACGCTGCCGTTCATTTTAGTCACTACCGTATGGAATAGCGGGCAAACGCTATTTGCGCTACTGGTGGGCGGCATGGCGCTTCTGTCAATTATCGATCCACTCTACTTCAAAGTTGCCGAGCGATGGCGGAGTGTCTACTTCATCTTCCACGCCCAGTGCGTATTTCTTGTTCTACTGGTGACGCTGCCCATCATGGTACACCTCACTACGGGTCAGAGTTTGCTGCTGGCCCTGGGGATCACCATTCTGGTGGCTCTGCCCAGTTTTTGGCACTTGCTGAAGCAGCGTTCCCTCAAACGCTGGTGCGCTTTTTTTGTGTTGACCCTACTGCTCGCCTATGGCGCGTGGCTTGGACGCATTTGGGTGCCGCCCGCCAGCCTATGGATGACCAGCAGCGCGCTGTCTCCCGGCTTTGATATCGAGCAGCGCCTGCCCCAAGGCTCAATGGCGTTAACGCCGCAAGCCATCAGCGAAAATGGCCTTTATGTTTACACCGCTATTCGGGCACCGCGTGGATTAAGTGAAACTATTACCCATGCCTGGCATCACAATGGTGTGCCAATGGATGTCGTGGAGCTTAATATCGATGGCGGACGCGAGCAGGGTTACCGCGCATGGAGCCACAAACAAAACTTTCCCGAAGACCCTACCGGCGATTGGCGCATTGATATCATGACAGGTACTGGCCAGCGCTTGGGATTAATACGTTTTGAGGTCTCAGACGATGCTCAGCAAGCCACGCTGGCAGATGGAGAGATACGCGCCAGTGGTCTAAGTGGATTAAACTTACGGCGGTTCGTGCCGGGTCGACCTAACGATGAAGAGGCGCGACCGGAAGATTGAAGGGTCAAGCGCCTTGCATTCAGCGGCGTAGCTTATGACAATTCGACTACTCACATTTATTGGCAGCTAGTTACCTATGGCTTCAACGATTGGATTTCGCATCGCACGCTTGCCCCACTTATGGCGCTCCATCTTGGATCGCCGCTTGGCGCCCTTGGGATTAACCCAAACACGCTGGGTGACGCTGTATCACCTGTGGCGTCTTGGCGAAGGCCATCCACAGTGCGATCTCGCCCGTGCGATTGGCGTTGAGGCGCCCTCTCTTGTGCGCACTCTGGGCCAGCTCGAAGAACAAGGCTTAGTGGAGCGCCGAGCCTGCGACAACGACCGTCGCAGCAAGCGGATTTATCTTACCCCTGCCGCGATGCCGCTGCTGGAACAGATCGACAGCGTTGCGCAACAAGCGCGCAAAGAGATGTTCGCTGGCTTGAGCGAAGAGAACCTCGAACAACTCAACGAATGGTTGGCGGTGATTGAATCCAACGGCTTAGCGATACAAGCACGGGATCAGGATAGCCCAGTATCTTGATCACTTACTTTGGAAGACGACTTCTCAGTGCCCTTTAACGGCTGGCTGAAAGGCTGGTCGGCACGACCACGCAGCGCCTCCCGCAGTTGCTGAAATTCAGGTAGGTAGGTCGCGAATCGCTCCGCGGTTTGCGACTCCCACCACCAAAGCGTCAATGCATAAGGGGTCGACTGCACCACCAAGGCGTCTTGCGGTAAGCGTTCAAGCAGTGTTTTTAACGCTGCTGTGGCGGCATCAGGTAAAGGCCGCAAAGGGGCTATCCGCCAGCGCCAGCCAGCATGAAATGGCGTTAAGGCTTCACTGGCATTGCTGTCTCTTACCAATAGAAAATCAGGCCCCGGCCCTTCCTGGGGATAGTGCCAGCGATAAGCCGGCATGGTACCTCTAAAATGGTGTAGCGGCGGCTTTTCCAGTTTGATGCTGACGCCCTGTTTAGCGATTTGAGTGCGCAGCGCCTGCTGGCGTTTTTGACGCGGGCTAGGCTTTAGCCACATCACCGGCGCAATGACAAACAGCATAATAAACACGATAATTAACCATTCCATCTCTACATTTCCTCCCACATAAGCCACACTATATAAACTATTCTAAAAACCATGACTCAGGTCGCTGTTTTGACTCAAGTCATTGTTAAAACAGGACACGCCATCTAAAGTAACGGTCATTGAACAAAGAGCCTCTTTGTTACCTACTGCCAAGGAGATACGCCATGAGCTATCACCACATTTTAGTTGCCGTTGACTTAACCAAAGACTCCCACAAGATTCTGGAACGTGCCGTTGCGATCGCTGAACGCAACGACCAAGCCAAAATTTCCATTATGCATACCCTGGAACCGCTTGGGTTTGCCTACGGTGGCGATATCCCCATGGACTTGACCAGCATCCAGGATCAATTGGATGAACACGCCAAAAAACGCTTAGCCGAAATCGCCGCCCCGCATATTGCCGAGGCTGACCAACACGTTGTGGTGGGTATGCCCGACACCGAAATTCACCGTTTTGCTGAAGAGCACGATGTAGATCTAATCGTAGTGGGCTCCCATGGCCGCCACGGTTTTGCTCTACTGCTCGGCTCAACCTCTACCGGCGTATTGCACGGTGCCCAATGCGATGTGCTAGCCGTTCGCGTCGGTAAAAAAGGCGAAGAAAGCGACGAGTAACCTAAGGCACGATAACGTTTATAAAAAAGGCGCCCATACGGCGCCTTTTAACGTTTTCAAGCTACTCACCGGCAGCCATCGCTTCCAGTTCCATCCAGCGCTCCATGGCAACTTCTAACGCTTTCTGCACTTTTTCAAGCGTTTGCAGCTTAGCCGTAACGGCGTCGGCATCCTGCTGATAAAACGCTGGGTCACCGATTTCACTCTCCAGCGTCTCTACTTGCCCCTCAAGACGTTCGATTTCGGCGGGCAGTGCATCTAACTCGCGTTGCAAATTATACGAGAGTTTGACGCTTTTCTTGACCGTTGCGGCAGGTGCTTCAGCCACTTTCTTGGGCGCTTCTGAGGTGGGTTCGGTACGCTGACGCGCCGCCCCTTCCCAAGGTGCTGGCGGCAGCTTGCCCCCCTGGCGAATCCAGTCGGTATAGCCCCCCACGTATTCACGTACAACGCCATCGCCCTCAAAGGCGAGCATGCTGGTCACCACGTTGTCCATAAAGGTTCGGTCGTGGGAGACCAGTAGCAGCGTGCCATCGAAATCGAGCAGCAGCTCTTCGAGCAGCTCCAGGGTTTCCATGTCGAGGTCGTTGGTCGGCTCATCGAGCACTAACACGTTAGCTGGCTGAGTGAACAACTTGGCCAGCAGCAGGCGGTTGGACTCGCCACCGGAGAGCGCTTTCACCGGCTGGCGCACCCGCTCGGGGGTGAAAAGAAAGTCCTGTAGATAGCTCATCACATGGCGATCTTTACCGCCCACACTGACACGATCACTGCCTTGGGCAACGTTGTCGTAAACGGTTTTTTCCAGTTCAAGCCCGGCGCGCAGTTGGTCGAAATAAGCCACTTTCAGATTGGTGCCCATCTGCACCTTGCCTTCAGTGGGTTCCAACTCGCCCAGCAGGATTTTCAGCAGGGTTGTCTTGCCCGCACCGTTGCGCCCCAGGAAGCCAATACGGTCACCGCGCAGTACCTCAAGATTGATATCGCGCAGTACCACCTCATCGCCAAACCGTTGGGTGACACCTTGCAGCTCCACAACGCGCTTGCCGGTACGCTCACCGCGATCCACCGTCAGGTTGGCATTGCCTTGACGCTCGCGGCGCTGGCTACGCTCGTTACGCATTGCCTCGAGCGCTCGAACCCGGCCTTCGTTGCGGGTACGCCGTGCTTTAACGCCCTGACGAATCCAGGCTTCTTCCTGGGCAAGTTTTTTATCAAATTCGGCGTTCTCCCGCGCCTCTACTTCAAGCTCGTGCTGCTTACGAGCCTGATACTCTTCGTACTTGCCGGGGTAGCGCCCTAGCTGGCCGCGATCCAGCTCCAGAATATTGGTGGCCAGTTTGGAAAGAAACGCCCTATCGTGGGTAATCAGCAGCACCGCGCCATTAAACGCCAGCAGTTGCTCTTCCAACCAGGCGATGGTGTCTAAGTCCAAGTGGTTGGTAGGCTCATCGAGCAGCAGTAAATCAGGCTCGGCGACCAGGGCACGCGCCAACGCCACCCGGCGCCGCCAGCCACCGGAGAGCGAGCTCATCTCAGCCGCTGGGGGCAGGCCCAAGCGGGTCAGCACGGTATCGATACGCTGGTGGAAAGACCAACCATCAATGGCTTCCAGACGCGTTTGCAGGGTCGCCATGCGATCCATATCAGGGTCTGGATCATTGATAAGATGGTCGTACTCGGAGAGTAGCTCCCCAGCTTCCGGCAGACCTTGGGCGACCATATCGAAAATGGTCAGGCCAGATGACTCGGGCAACTCCTGAGCCAGCACGCCTATCTTGAGGCCAGGTGCTCGCCAGATTGAGCCATCATCGGGAAGGATATCCCCCGCTACCAGCTTTAGCAGAGTGGATTTGCCGGTGCCGTTGCGCCCGACCAGCGCCAGCCGTTCGCCTTTTTCAACCGTCAGGTCGGCGCGATTGAGTAGTACATGGGTGCCGTAGGCGAGTTGCAGCTGTTCGAGTCGTAACAGGGTCACGCGGTGTCCTCCTAAATCGTGAGGCGCACAGTGTAACGCATGAGCGGCCCAGGAGGGGGAACCATATAGAGGTGAATCGTAGAGCGGAAATCACCAGCGTGATACCGTTTTGCCAGCAACGACAATATCTCAACCAAAAAACGACTTTTAAAGGCGGGCTGAACGTGACGGTGACCGTCTCGATGCATTTTGTAAATGAGCTGTTTAAAGGCTTACCCAACAGCTCAACATCGCCCACACGCTACCTGGAACGGGCGGGTATTTCGCCCTTTTTACTTTCGGCCCCCCATGGCCGCGTCACGGTTGAGCAGTTTGCCGAACTGTATCGCGGGTTGGTGAACGAACTGGACGACGAAACGCCCGGCTTTTTTTCCCGCCCATTGCGGGGAGGCACCCTGAAGCTGCTGTGTTTAAGCATGCTGGATGCGCCCAATTTGCAGGTGGCACTGCACCGCTATACGCAGTTTTTCCGTATTCTTCTCGACGACTTTGGCTATGCATTTACGCTCGAAGGCGATTTCGCTCGCATGGCGCTAGTAGAGCATGCGCCCTTGCTGGGCAGCCGCACTCTGATTCATGAGCTGATGCTCAAGCTGTTTCACGGCATCGCGTCGTGGATGATTGCGCGTAAAATACCGCCTATTTTGATGGAGTGCGCTTACCCCCAGCCGCCACACAGCGCTGATTATCTCTATTTTTACCCCGGCACGGTGCGCTTTGAGCAGGCACAAACCGCGATCTATATAGACCGCGATTTCCTTGATCACCCTATTCGACAGACCAAGAAACACCTGGGCGCTTTTCTAAAGCGCGCCCCGGCAGACTGGTTCTATGTGTCGTTTGCAGATCGCCTGCTCACCCACCGCGTGCGCGAACACCTCTCTCGCCATTTGTTGACGGCAGGCACAGTGCATAGCGCCGCCGATGCATTGCATATGTCGGCACGCACGCTGGCGCGGCATCTCAAAAGGGAGGGCACTCACTTTCAAGCGGTCAAGGATGAGTACCGCCGCGATGTCGCGATTCAGGCACTCACCTGTAGTGAGAAGCCCCTGGTTAGCATCGCGGAGGCGTTGAGCTTTGAGGATCTAGCCTGTTTTAGTCGTGCCTTCAAAACCTGGACAGGCAATTCGCCCGCCGCGTATCGCAAAGCGCGCACGGCGGGCAACGTTCGCTAGCCAGCCCGATAGGCTATATTTCGGTGCGGATACGTTTCTTATCCAGCTTGCCCACGCTGGTTTTGGGTATCTCATCGACGAAACGAATCATGCTGGGAATCCCCCAGCGATTGAGTTTTCCCTGAGCGACAAACTGCTCTAAAAACGCCTGCACGGCTTCAGTGGTGGGCGGGTTGTTCAGATCGGCGGGGACAGCTAACGCCGCTGGCCGCTCTCCCCATTTATCGTCCGTCACCCCGATCACCGCCACTTCGGCAATGCCTGGACACTGGCTGATATAGCTCTCCAGTTCTAACGACGAGAGCCACTCGCCGCCGGTTTTAATCACGTCTTTTATGCGGTCGCTAATGGTCAGAAAGCCCCGCTCATCAAGCGAGCCCACATCCCCGGTATGCAGCCAGCCGTTGCGCCATAGCTCCGCACTGCGCTTCTCCTCTTTATAGTAGGCCTGGGTCAGCCAAGGCGCTTGAACACGCACTTCGCCAACGCTTTTACCATCATTGGGTAGCGGCTCGCCGTCCGCATCAACCACTTGCAGTTTAACCAATGGTATCGGCAGGCCCGCTTTACAGCGCCAGGGTAGCTGGGTCTCAAAATCAGCGTCGCCGATATCCTGCGGTAGAATATCGGCAGTGAGTAGCGGGCAGGTTTCCGACATGCCATATGCACTGCGAGTGTCGATCCCCAACGCCCATGCCTTGCTCGCTAGCGACTCGGTTAACGCACTGCCGCCGACCAAAACTTTCCAGCCGGAGAGGTCGACCTGCTTTGAGGCAATCGCCTCGGCGCTGACTACCATGTTGAGCAGGGTGGGAACGCAGTGGGAGAAGTCGACCTTCTCGCTAACCAGCAGCTTGACCAGCATTTCCGGCTCGTAGCGGCCAGGGTAGACCTGGGTAGCCCCCATCAGCGTGGCGGTATACGGCACTCCCCAGGCGTGAACGTGAAACATGGGGGTAATGGGCATATAGACCTTGTCGCGGTTGAGCAGCTCAAAACCGGGCGCCTGGAAAGCGCTAGACTCGTTCAATGTATGCAGCACCAACTGGCGGTGGGTAAAGAAAACCCCTTTGGGGTTACCCGTAGTGCCGGTGGTATAGAACAGTGTGGCGACGGCGTTTTCATCAAAGGAGGGAAAGTCATAGTGAATGGGCTGCTGGCTTAATAGCGCTTCAAACTCGCCCACCAGCGGCAGCGTGGTATCGATTGTTTGCGGAGCCTCCTGACACAGCAGATAGCCACGTACTTGGGGCAGCTTATCGGCCAGCGGCTCAAGCAGCGGCACAAACTCTTCGTGCACGATGACGAAAACGTCTTCGGCATGCTCCATGGTGTAGAGGATTTGCTCCGGAGCCAGGCGCACGTTCACCGTGTGGAGTACCGCGCCGATCATTGGAATGGCAAAAAAGCACTCCAGATAGCGGTGGCTATCCCAATCCAGCACCGCTACCACGTCACCGGCTTGTACGCCCTGTGACGTCAGCGTATGGGCCAGTTGGTGCACTCTCTCACGAAAACGCTCATAGCTGTGACGGCTCTGATCCCGGTAGACAATCTGATTGTCGCCTGCCATGCGCACACCTGCCTCCAGCAGGTCGCCAATCATTAAAGCGGGGTTCGTCGCAGAGGCCGTGGCGGGTAAAATTTTCGGGGTTACTGAAGGCATAAACACTCCTTTAAACGTGTTCTTGTGGTAATCAAATCGGATCAGCTGCGCTCGATAAGCAGGGCGATGCCCTGCCCACCACCAATACACAGGGTTATCAAGCCGTAGCGACCGTTAATACGTTCCAATTCGTGTAGCGCTTTGAGAATCAGAATAGCCCCCGTGGCCCCCACCGGATGCCCCAAGGCAACCGCGCCGCCGTTAGGGTTTAGTTTCTCTAACGGAAAACCTAGCGTGTCGGCCACCGCCAGAGCTTGGGCAGCAAAGGCTTCATTGGACTCAATCACGTCAATATCGTTAATGCTTAGCCCCGCCTGTTGGAGGCAGCGTTGCACCGCAGGAATCGGACCAAGGCCCATTAGCGTTGGCTCAACGCCTGCTGTTGTGGCAACACGAAGATGCGCTCTGGGCGCTAAGCCCCGCTGTGTGGCTTCATCGGCATGGGCAAGCACTAACGTGGCTGCACCATCGTTGATACCCGAGGCATTGCCTGCGGTCACCATGCCATCTTTTTGGAAGGCGGGCTTGAGCCGCGCCAAATCGCTAAGTTGGACGCCATCGCGTACATGCTCATCGCGGAAAAAAAGAGCTGTTTGCTTACCACGACTGACCTCCACTGCTACGATTTGATCGTCAAAGCGGCCTTCCGCGATGGCACGCGCCGCTTTTTGATGGCTCTCAAGGGCAAACTGATCCAGCTGCTCACGGCTTAGGCCATACTGTTTAGCGATGTTCTCGGCGGTGCAGCCCATATGGCCGCTGCCAAAGGGATCGCTCAAGATGCCCAGGGTTAAATCCTGAACGTTTACATCACCCATACGTACGCCGTTGCGCGCCTGGGGCGGCAGCAGATAGGCACCACGCGACATCAACTCCGCGCCACCTGCCAGCGCTAAACGGCTGTCGCCCATGGCAATCTGCTGGGCGGCTGAGACCACCGCCTGTACACCTGAACCACACAGCCGATTGACGTTGAAGGCCCCCGCCTCTTTCGGCACACCAGCTTCGAGTGCAATATGGCGCGCCAGATAGGCATCCTGGGGGCCGGTGGTAATAATGTGACCATAGACCGAGTGATCGATATCTCCGCCCTCAACGCCAGCACGGCGCAACGCCTCCTTGGCGGTTATCGCCCCCAACTCAAACGGCGCCTTGGTTGAGAGCGAACCGCCAAAACTACCGATCGCGGTTCGTGCGCCGCCTAAAATCACTACATCATCCAACCGCATGGCTCTCTCCTGTGTTCAAACGCATCGTCTTGCTAAGCCACTTTGCCTAGCAGCGAGCGGGCGACAACTTCTTTCATGATCTCTGAGCTGCCGGCATAGATCGTTTGTACTCGGGCATCCAGATAAAAGCGTGAAATGGGATACTCGTGGGTGTAGCCGTAACCGCCAAATAGCTGCAGGCAGCGATCCACCGCTTGGCACTGCAGTTCGCTGAGCTGCAGTTTTAAAATCGCCGCATCCGTGCTGCTCATGGTGCCCTGGCGGTACTTTTCGACGCAGTGCTCAAAGTAGGCACGGGCCACGTCCAGCTGGGCTTTGATCTCTGCCAGGGTAAAGCGGGTATTTTGAAAATCCGCCACCCGCTGTCCAAACGCCTGGCGCTGTTGTACGTACTCCAACGTCAGCGCCAGCGCTCCCTCCACGGCGCCCAGCGCCTGTGCCCCAACACCCAGGCGTTCACGGGGCAGTTCCTGCATTAGGTAGCGGAACCCGGCGCCCTCCTCACCCAGCAGCGCCTCATGGGGCAACTGCATTTGATCAAAGGCAAGCTCGGCGGTGTCGCTGGCGTGCTGGCCGATCTTTTTAATCGGTTTACCCCGCGAAAAGCCGGGTAAGTGGGTGTCAACCAAAAACAGTGACACGCCCTTTGACCCGGCGGAAGGATCGGTTTTGGCACATACGATGACCAGGTCGGCAAACTGACCGTTGGTGATAAAGATTTTGCTACCGCTTAACTCCCAGCCATCGCTAGTGCGCTTCGCCCTAGTTCTCATTGAAGCAAGATCACTACCCGCATGGGGTTCGGTCATGGCGATGGCCCCAAGCGCATCACCACGGGCCATGGCAGGTAGCCAACGCTCACATTGCGCCGCTGTCCCCAGGTTCTGCAGGTAGGGCATAACGATATTGGCGTGGATATTATAGGCACTGGCAAGGCCACCAAACCCCTGGCGGGAGAGCTCTTCCAGCGCCAGCTGGGTGATGGCGATATCAGCCCCTGAACCACCGTGCTGTTCGTCAAGGTCAATGCCGAGCAGCCCCGCAGCGCCCAATGCATGCCACAGTGAGCGCGGCATTTCACCCGCTGCCTCCCACTCATCGTAGTACGGGGCAACCTCCTGGCTTAGGCAGCGTTTGATCATGGCGTGAAACAGGTCGGTTGTTTGCGCGTCCATGCTTACCCCTTAAGGTCTTGACGTAGGTGGCGTTTAAGGATTTTGCCTGCGGTACTTTTGGGCAGCGCATCGGCAAAAAGGATGTGTTTAGGCACTTTATAAGGCGCCATCAGCGTTTTTGCGTGATGGATCAGCTCCTCCTCGCTTGCCTCTTGGCCCTCTTTCAATACAACTACCGCCGTGATGGCTTCGATCCATTTCTCGTCGGGCTGACCGATCACCGCCACTTCGGAGACCGCCGGATGCTTGAATAGCCCCTCCTCTACTTCACGGCTAGCCACCAGTACGCCGCCGGTATTGATCACGTCCTTGATACGGTCAACAACGTACAAATAGCCCGCTTCATCGAAGTAGCCCACGTCCCCTGAGTGGAACCAACCGCCCTGGAAGGCTTCTTCAGTCATCGCCGGCTTATCCCAGTACCCGTTCATGAGCTGCGGCGATCGATGGACGATTTCACCATGCTCGCCGGGCGGCACATCGTTCATCTCAAGATCGACGATGCGGGTTTCCACCGTCAAAATGGGCCGCCCGGCTGAAGCGGGCCGCTCGGCGTGCTCTTCAGGTCGAAGCACGGTCGCCAAGGGCGCTATTTCGCTCTGCCCATAACAGTTATAGAGCCCGACGCCCGGTATACGCTGCTGAAGCTCTTCCAGTACCGGCACCGGCATAATCGAGGCACCGTAATAGGCTTTATTTAGAGCGCTTAAATCAAAGCGATCAAATTCAGCGTGGCGCAACAGGCTGATCCAGACCGTGGGCGGGGCAAAAAATGACGCGATCTGGTGATCAGCTATAGCGCTTAAACACAGCTCGGGAAGCGGCGCCTCTAGCAAATAGACGGGCGCACCGAGCAACAGTGCTGGCATGAGAAAGACGTGCATTTGTGCTGAGTGGTAGAGCGGCAGCGCGGCGAGCATGGCGTCGCTGCCTTTAATATCCAGCTCAACCATACAAGCCATATATTCGGCCATCAGTGCCTGATGGGTCATCATCGCGGCCTTAGGCGCGGCGGTGGTGCCCGAGGTATAGAGCAATTGAGCAAGGCTGGCACCGTCGACCGTCACATTGGGCTCTTCGCTACTCTTTTCACTATTGGGCGCTTCACTACTGGATCCTGAAACTGCATGAGCGAGTACATCAAAGCTTTTCGCATCCCGCCCCTGATCCGCATGCAGGGTGCCCATCATGGTTAGATCCAAGCCTTCGGTCGCGGCACTTACTTTGTCGGCGAGGCTGATATCGCTGAGCAGGCCAGTTGCCCCCGACTGGTCAAGAATATAGCGCAGCTCATCGCTGCTTAAAGCGAAATTGATCGGCACATGCACCAACCCCGCTTTAGCAGCGGCAAGCCAGGCGATGACATAGGCATCAGAGTTTTTGCCATACACCGCCAGCCGATCACCTGGCGTAAGCCCGGCTGCCAGCAGGCCATTGGCTACGCGGTTGGCTGCCTGGTTGAGCGTTTGATAGCGCCATTGGCGCTCGCCAAATACCAGCGCCAGCTGGTGAGAATATTTTCGAGCGCTGCGGTTTAGAGCAGCCCCGATACTGTTTTGCTGAATAACCGACGTTTCCGGCATGCCAAATCCTCTGAGTTGTTGTAATGAGTTGGCAAAGACTTAACTGTTTACCAGCGGGCAGACACTCTCTGAAAGCGGACGGAAGGCCTCTTCTGCAGGAATGGTGCGAATAACATGAAAGAGATCATCCTCATCCTGCGACTCTTCAGGTGTTTTCACTTCTACTAAATACATATCGTGAACCATGCGGCCATCCTCACGGATGTAGCCATCGGTGGCGAAGATGTCGTTGATGGGGGTATCGGCCATTTGCTGACGGACGGTTTGGGTGTCATCGGTGCCGGTAGCTTCAATCGCTTCAAGGTAGTGGCGAGTACTGGAATAGAGACCCGCGTGTACCATGGTAGGCATGCTGCCGGTACGCTCACGGAAACGCTCCGCCCAGGCCCGGGTTTCTTCGTTTAGATCGTAGTACCACGCTTTGGTAAACTGCAGACCCTGCGCGTTCTCCAAGCCAATGCTGCGTATATCAGTACTAAACAGCACCATGCCCGCCAGAATCTGCCCTGCCTGGGTAATGCCGAATTCCCCTGCTGTCTGCACCGCGTTAATCGTATCGCCGCCAGCGTTATTCAGCGCAATGACATCAGCGCCGGACGCCTGGGCCTGGAGCATAAAAGAGGAGAAGTCACTGCTGGGGAAAGGGTGGCGAGCGCTGCCCACGATGGTGCCGCCATTTTCAGTCACTACGCGTGTGACGTCGGCTTCCAGTGCATGGCCAAAGGAGTAGTCAGCGCTTAACAAATACCAATTTTTGTGGCCCTCATCGGTAATTGCCTTTGCCGTTCCGTTGGACATCGCCCAGGTGTCATAAACCCAGTGAATATGATTGGGCGAACAGTGCTCATTGGTAATGCTTGAAGAGACAGCGCCATTGACCAGTCCAAGTTTATCCGCCTCTTCCAGCAGGCTCACCGCCGCCAGAGTGACAGAAGATGCCACCAGCCCGGTGACCATATCGACGTTGCGCTCATCGATCCACTCACGCACGACGCTTGAGCCTACATCGGGGCTATTACGGTCATCGGCGCTAAACACCACAATATTGGCCCCATTGACGCTGCCGCCCATATCTTCAATCGCCATATTGATAGCGTCTTCACCCAATGGGCCAATGGGGTCGCGATAAACGCCGGACATATCGGCTAAATAGCCAATGCGGATTTCGTTATCAGAGATACCCTCATCAGCAAAAGTAGTGGGCGCATAGCTGGCCATCAGAATGGCAGCGGCGAGAGTGGAAGTAGCAAAGCTGTGAGATAAACGAGGAGATACTGGCATTATTATGTTGCTCTCTTTTGTTGTTATTAAAGGGTGTTATTGAATCAATCGCAGCGACGTAGCACGCCATAGCTTGCGTTCATCTTAGGCGCTAATAAGCCCTAGCTGTTTACCTATCGAGCCAGTTTTTTTGCAATTCGTGCCATTTCCTTGCGCTCACATTCTTAAATACACCATTAGTCGATGCTCGCGCATGCCGTTACAATGGTGCCTTTGCAGATTGAACGGGAGAGACCTTTGGCTACTGCTGATGCCGATGATTTTTTACCCGAAGCACTACAGTTTCGGCCTAGCGCCCCTTTGGTGGATATCGGCGCTAACTTGACCCACGATAGCTTCGGTCGTGATCTTGAGGCGGTTATCCAGCGTGCCCGGGCCGCGCAGGTAACCACCATGATCGTCACCGGCACCGACCTGGCCCACGCCGAGCAAGCGGTTGCGCTTGCCAAGCAGTATCCTGGCCTCTACGCCACAGCGGGAGTGCATCCCCACGACGCCAGTCGCTGGGATAAGAACCTCGAGCGCGACATGGCGGCCCTGCATGCCATGCCGGAAGTCGTCGCCGTAGGCGAGTGCGGCTTGGATTTTAATCGCAACTTCTCAACGCCCCAGGAGCAGGAGCGAGCCTTTGAAGCACAGCTGGCACTGGCAGTAGAAAGCGGCTTGCCGCTGTTTTTGCACGAGCGGGATGCGGGCCAGCGTATGCGCGAAATCCTGCATGCGTGGCGAGACGACATCAGCCACGCGGTAGTGCACTGTTTTACCGCTGACCGCGATACGCTGTTTGGTTATCTCGACCTAGACTTGCATATAGGCCTGACCGGTTGGATTTGCGACGAGCGGCGCGGTCATCATTTGCGCCCTCTGGTAAGCGATATACCGCTGGAGCGATTAATGGTGGAAACCGACTGCCCTTATCTGTTGCCCCGCAACCTACCGGCGAAGTTAAAGGGGCGAAGACACGAACCGGCGTTGCTACCGTGGATTGTCCGCGAGATCGCCCAGTGGCATGGTATTAGCGAAACAGAGCTAGGTGCGGCAACCACACAGACCGCCCAGCGTTTTTTCCGTCTTCCCACGGAATCTTAAAAGGAGTATTAGCGTGGCCGATTATCCAGGGTTTATAGCCATTGAAACAGGCGAAGACGATGGGCTCCCGCTAGCCATTGCCTGGTCGCTCCCCGATGGCCGGGTGAAGCAAACATTGATTCAGCCGGACGATAGCTGGATCAAAGAGGATACCAATGCCATGGGCGCTTACAGCATGGAAGAGCTGGAGAGCTTAGGGGTTAGTCCGCTTGAGGTAATTCGCGAGCTTGAGAACGACCACTTCTCCGCCACGCTGTATACCAGCGACAATGGCGACGACGAAGCGGCACTAGCGCGCCTTTTTGACACCTACGGGCTTGATCCTTTTGTTGAGCTAGCCCCAGCGTCGGTGCTCTACCCTTCACTTACCCCAGGCGAATGGCACCGCCAACGGCGCGAAACGTTCAGCGAGCTGGGTTTAGAGCCGATGCGCCCAGAGCATGAGCTGGAAGTGATGCTATCGATGCATCAGCGCCTGACCGAAGAGGATTAAGCCGGCAGCGCTTTATCCATTTTATCCAACGTGGCATGCGCCTGTGCCACGGCTTCCGCTAGTGTCGCCTGGTCAGAGTAGAAGCGTTTAAGCGCCACCTGGAAGGCGTTTGCGCGGGCTGGAAAGCCCTCCTTCAAGTAGCGCTGGGCGCGGGCCTCCACTCGCGCTGCAAATGCCTCTATATCTACCTCTATATCGCCGCCTAGATTGTCCACGCTGACATGAAACACGCGACCACAGGCACGGGTGAAGATAGACTCCAACGCCTGTGGCGCAATCTCAGCCTGCTCAAACGCTTTTTGCTGTTCAGCATCGCGCCCATCAGGGCAGTACCAGTAGCCGTAATCCTCTTGTTGGCGCCGCTGTGCTCCCGCAATACACCAATGGCTGATTTCGTGCAGCGCACTGGCATAGTAACCCCGCGCAAAGATAACCTGATGATAAGGGGTTTCACTGTTAGCGGGCCGATAGAGAGGCTCATCCCCGCCCCGAATCAACCGGGTTTGATACCGCTCAGCAAAAATCCCGTCAAAAAGCGCGGTAATATCCTCGAGCGTCCATCGCTCCTGCCTGTCACTCACATTGACCTCGTTTGATACTGGTTTTGGGGCATTATACCCACACGATTAATACAAGCTAACGGCTAACCCCAAAAGTGAGTCGCTCCTGCTAATATAGCGGCCTTTCACAGCAACTTTTCCCCTTCAGGAGCCAACAAGTGGGCGGCTTTACTCAGCAAATTAAATCGGTTTACTGGCCAGAAACACGAATGTTAATGCACTTGGCACTGCCTATTTGCGGTGCTCAGTTGGCTCAGGCAGGGATGAGTGTCGTCGACGTTATGATGACCGGTCGGCATGACGCCACCTCACTTGCCGCTGTATCGGTGGGCTCGAGCCTGTGGATGCCACTCATGCTATTTATGACGGGCACTTTAATGGGGCTTACCCCAATTGTGGCGCATTTGCTGGGTGGGAAGCGCAATGAGGCTATTCGTCCAGCCGTTCATCAGGCGCTTTGGGTCGCGCTGCTACTAGGCGCTATCGCGGCTGTGCTGCTTTGGTCGGCTATCATGCCGATATTTGAATTAATGAGTGTGCCCCCAGCGGTCGCCAGCCAGTCTGCCGCCTATCTGTCAGCCGTCGCCTTTGGCATGCCGGGGATCGCTCTATTTCAGGCGCTTAGAGCGTTTTCAGATGGTATGAATCATACCCGTCCGGCGCTATGGATCAGCTTGGTCGGTTTAAGCGTGAACATTCCTGCCAACTACCTCTTGATCTACGGCGGTGATGGTTTGGTTGATTTATTTGGCGCCTGGGTTCCCACTAGTCTGCAACAGTTACCTGCCTTGGGCGCTTTTGGCTGCGGCATTGCGACGGCGCTCTCCATGTGGACGATGGCACTCGCGATGGCCTACTACACGCGCAGGGGAAGTACTTATAAAAGCGTTGCGATTTGGCAAAAACTGACACCGCCCCAGTGGCTAGGTATACGTGAATTAGTGGTGGTGGGCGTTCCCATTGGCGTAGCCATTTTTGTTGAAGTGACTCTGTTCACACTCATTGCGCTCTTCATTGCCAGCTTTGGTGAAGTCACGGTGGGAGCTCACCAAATAGCGCTAAGTTTCACCTCCATTCTGTTTATGCTGCCCCTGTCGCTGAGTATGGCACTGACCGTACGAGTGGGTAATACGCTGGGTCAGCAGCGCTTAGCACTAGCCCGTAAAGTCGCTTGGAATGGAATTGTCATCAGCGTCATCATTGCCGCTATTAACAGCCTCGTACTGTGGGTTAGCGCCGAGCCGGTAATCGCACTTTACACCTCCAATAGTGAGATACAGGCGCTAGCGCTCTCGATCATTGCTTTAGCCGTCATTTTTCAGCTCTCAGACTCGTTGCAGGTCAATTTAGCGGGTGCTTTACGCGGCTATAAAGATACCCGCATTGTGATGGTGATTACGGTGCTCTCCTACTGGATTGTAGGCTTGGGTGGCGGCCACTGGCTGGGCTCCTATGGAGTGGGCGAGGTCGCCCCGCTAGGGGTTCATGGCTACTGGATTGGGTTGATTGCGGGCTTGAGCACCGCAGCACTGCTACTTGGCTGGCGTTTACAGCGTATTAGCATTCGGGAGTAAACATGGCTCGATGGAGAAACTTTTCTCTAGCTATCATCCTAAGCGCCCTCCTGTCTGGCTGTGGGGACAACCCCGCTGAGCAGCAGTGGCAGCGTTATCATCAGCAACTCGCCAATGACCTTGCACTATCAAACATTCAAAGAGCTGACCCGGGTAATATTGGCGACTTCCCTGAGCGCCCCGATCGAATTATAGATATCCCCGAAACCCGGGACAGCCTGTTGAATGTATACGCGCTACGCGAATGCCAAATCACGTCGCTAGTCGCTGCACGTAACAATCAACTGGGGCGTGTAGCACCGCCTAGCCAACAGTGGCTATATGAGCGCACTCTATGGCAGCGGCTAAGCACCTGCTTAAATAGCGAAGTTCCCGAGCAGTTAAGCGATGAAGATAGAACGCGCCTAAACCGATTAACCACGACTAAAACGACACAGTTACCCGCGGTAAGCTGGAACGCTATTTTTGATTCCAGCGAGTGGGTTAAAAGCTTCTCACGAGCAAGCCAGCCTTTATCTAACATCGATGAAACTACTATTGCTGGCCAGCTTGAAGCGATCGATTACTTGCAGCAAATGACGGATCACCAGTTTGACCTCGACTGGCAGCAGGACTCTTCAACCCTTGAAAACCATTTGAAAACCCTGCAAGAGCGGCCATTGACCGCTGAGGTGTTGCGCGCCCTGCTACTCGCCACTCAACGCTTAACAGAAGCGAATGCATTGTTAGCTCGGCAGAGTGATACCACACGTTGCTTAAGCCGTTGGGAATCGCCGTCGCTTGAGCGCTTGGAGAACGCTGCCCAGCAATGGCTAACAGCGATCAATCGCTTAATTGACGCACAGCAGGTAGGCAAGCCAATAGCGATTCAACGCTACCAGGAACGCTGGCTTTCGCTGGATAATGCCCAAGCGCCCTGGGGCCAGTTTCAGCAAGCGCTCTCTGAGCATCAAGCGCTGCGAGCTCGCTTTCCAACTTGTTCAGATAATTAAAAAGCGCAGAACCCTTAACCTTATGAGCAAGTTGTGCTATTTGTGGATATGAGAGGCAAATGAATCAGCTTTGCCAATCTGATGACCACGCAGCATAAGGAGGGACACAATGGGCGCATCCTTGTCACCCCGCTCTGCCCAGGTCATCGACCTGGAAACTGTGCGCCAGCGTCAGCAGGCGCAAAAGTGCCTTGTCCGTTTAGCCCCTGAGCTAGATGGCTTAGAGATGGTGTACCAGCTCGCTGCGAGTCCCGACGCCTACTATGGCTTACCTATTTTGGCCTGGGGGTTAAGAGAGGACGGTAGCGTCATCGGTTTGGTGCCGTGGATGGAAAGCCTGGCAGCCTGCCATGATCTGAACAGCCAGGAAAATGGCTACTTCGTAGGTTATCGCGATCCTGAAACGGAAGAAATTTTTGATACGCCACCGGATCACAAATACCACGAGCTAGTTGCGGCGGCTGAATACTTTGATTATGAGGCTTCTGGCGAAGTCACCCTTATTCAGCAAATCCCCGACACTCTGGGCACCCACGCGCTGTGCATGAATCACCCCGATTCACCCTGGCATATGAAGCCCGTTTACGGTTGGCGTCTCTACAGCGACGGTAGCCTTGACGCGCTCCTTGCCGACGAGAACAAAGCGGCGATGACACCGATTTTGTTAGGGGATGAATGCCTGTACAGCGCTCACGCCCGCCATCAGACCGTTTACTTTTTCCAGCGCCATATCGCCAACCGTATCCTGGAAGAAGATCCAGCGACGCTTGATGCGCTAGCCATGATGGTTGTGGCCAGTGATTAATCGAGTGCCTTAATGTCGCTTTGTGAGCGAGGCCAACATCAACGATTTTGATTTGAGCCTCGCATGGCTTTTCGGGCTATTTCGAAGGGCTATTTCGACGGACTATCTCAAAGGTCTATCTCAAAAGGTTATGCTAAACGAATAAAGTAGAGGTAGTTGCTCTCAGAGACGGTGTGCTGCTCTAGCAGCTCGTGCCCTAAAAACTGACAAAACTTGGGCACATCTCGCGTGGTGGCTGGATCTGTGGCAATCACTTTGAGCACTTGGCCTGGGGTCATGTCGCGCACTTTGTTATGCATCAGCATAATCGGCTCTGGGCAGTAGAGTCCTGTGGTGTCCAATACCGCATCAACGTTGGGTAACGTACCCGTATTATCAGCCATCAATATCCTCGATGTAGGAAACAGAAAGTATGATTAAAGTTATCATCGAACGGCGAATTATGCCCGGTCTTGAAGAAGAATTTGAGCAAGCAGCGCGAGAGGCAATGCGTGTTTCTCTAGGCGTAAGGGGCTTTATCAGTGGTGAAACATTGGTAGAACTGGGCCATACCGATCGCCGACTGATGATTACCAAATGGCGTGACCTCCGCGCTTGGAAGGAGTGGCACTCAAGCGAAGCGCGGGCAATGGCCATGCAGCGTATTTTACCGCTGTTAACCGAAGATGAAACTATCCGGATTTACGAGCCAAGCTATTAAACATGGGTTTCACTAGCATTAATCCCTAAGCCTTACATGCACCGTTACCTCTTCCCTATCGTGATAGAGGTGACGGCATGATACGTTGGCATGCACACCCGCTTTTTCCAGCGACTCTTCCAACGCCGTTAGACAACGAGTTACCTCATCCCAGCGCTTTTTCATGGGCAACTTGAGGTTAAAGATCGCCTCTTTGCACCATTTACGAATCAGCCATCGCTCCACCATGGCTAGCACTCTCACTGGTTTATCAACAATATCGCACACCAGCCAGTCTAGACGTTGTGGTGGCTCCCAGATAAAGCCATCCTCTTTGAGATGATCAATCTGCCCAGTCTTCATCAACTGTGATTCCATTGGGCCATTATCGACGGCATACACGTACATGCCGCGCTGAACCAACTGCCACGTCCAACCTCCTGGAGCGGCCCCTAAGTCAGCTGCTTGCATATGCGGTGCTAGCCGCACATCCCACTCATCCCTAGGAATAAACTCGTGCCACGCCTCCTCCAACTTCAGCGTTGAGCGGCTAGGCGCACGAGAGGGAAAGCGCAGCCGACGAATACCATTAATCAAATCACTACGATTGCCTGGGAAGCTCATCGCCAGCTGCACTTGATCACCGTCAGTCCAGAAAATATGTAAACGTCGTGCGCCCGCGCTGCGCCTTAACGCACCACGTTTTTTCAACATACTTTCCAGCGGCTTGGTAAGCGCCTTAATCAGCCCGGCCAGTGCTTTGCCATCGTTGGTATCCGGCGTTTCATGCCAAATCTCTTCAAAGCTCCAACGGCTGGCTTTGACCTGTTCCAAGATAGCGGTAAGACGATCGTCACGTGAAAGAGTGAGCGCAGGTAAAGCCGCTAAGCTCTGGCGCGCAAAAATCAGCTTTTTAAACGCTGCCTGGCGGTGTAAATCATTTACCGCTTCACCATCAACACGCGTTAAGCTTACCCACCCCTCACCATGAGATGACTCACAGGCGATGCCCTGTAATGCTGCGTGATGCTGTAGCTCTGCCAACGCATCACTCTCAAACCCAGGACGGCAGTAAACTAACCATGACGTAGGTACCGTTTCACTCACCACTTCACCTCGATTCCGCCCATCACAAACGGTGATGGCTGGCTAATTAATTGGGGCGCATCATAGCATTTATCTAGCTGAGGCGTGAGGCGTGAGGCGTGAGGCGTGAGGCGTGAGGCGTGAGGCGTGAGGCGTGAGGCGTGAGGCGTGAGGCGTGAGGCGTGAGGCGTGAGGCGTGAGGCGGAACAGGATATTCGGGCGATAGCCATTCACCAACGTTTCCTGCTCACGATTCACGACTTACCCTTTACTGCCCACCCTTTACCCCTCACACCTCACCATTTTCCCCTCACAACCTCCCCCACACGCAAAAAAAATCCCCCAAGGCATCAGCCCTGGGGGATTTTTCATAATAAGTGCCTGACGATGACCTACTCTCGCATGGGGAGACCCCACACTACCATCGGCGCTAAGCGGTTTCACTTCTGAGTTCGGCAAGGGATCAGGTGGTTCACGCGTGCTATGGTCGTCAGGCGTAACTGTTAATGTACATCATGCTGACGAGCAGGCTTTCTAGCGTTGCTTGCTCAATTGTGTGCGTCTCATCGCCTATCGCCCTGGCGTTATGTCGCTTGGGCCACACGCTGCGTATCCGGTTTTCATTGACGTCATCATTACGACCAGACCCCTTGGGTGTTATAGGGTCAAGCCTCACGGGCCATTAGTACACGTTAGCTCAACGCCTTGCAGCGCTTCCACACCGTGCCTATCAACCAGCTGGTCTCGCTGGGCCCTTCAGGAGGCTCTAGGCCTCAGGGATGTCTCATCTTGAAGGGGGCTTCCCGCTTAGATGCTTTCAGCGGTTATCCCGTCCGACCATAGCTACCCGGCAATGCCACTGGCGTGACAACCGGAACACCAGAGGGTCGTCCACTCCGGTCCTCTCGTACTAGGAGCAGCCCTTCTCAAACATCCAACGCCCACGGCAGATAGGGACCGAACTGTCTCACGACGTTCTAAACCCAGCTCGCGTACCACTTTAAATGGCGAACAGCCATACCCTTGGGACCGACTTCAGCCCCAGGATGTGATGAGCCGACATCGAGGTGCCAAACACCGCCGTCGATGTGAACTCTTGGGCGGTATCAGCCTGTTATCCCCGGAGTACCTTTTATCCGTTGAGCGATGGCCCTTCCATACAGAACCACCGGATCACTAGAACCTGCTTTCGCACCTGCTCGACGTGTCTGTCTCGCAGTCAAGCACCCTTATGCTCTTGCACTCAATGCACGATGTCCGACCGTGCTGAGGGTACCTTCGTGCTCCTCCGTTACTCTTTAGGAGGAGACCGCCCCAGTCAAACTACCCACCACACACTGTCCTCGATCCGGATAACGGACCTGAGTGAGAACGCCAATGATGCCAGGCTGGTATTTCAAGGTTGGCTCCCTCCGAACTGGCGTCCAGAGTTCAAAGCCTCCCAGCTATCCTACACAGGCAACATCAGCGTCCAGTGTGAAGCTATAGTAAAGGTTCACGGGGTCTTTCCGTCTAGCCGCGGGTACACCGCATCTTCACGGCGATTTCAATTTCACTGAGTCTCGGGTGGAGACAGCGTGGCCATCATTACGCCATTCGTGCAGGTCGGAACTTACCCGACAAGGAATTTCGCTACCTTAGGACCGTTATAGTTACGGCCGCCGTTTACCGGGGCTTCAATCAAGAGCTTCGCCTTGCGGCTAACACCATCATTTAACCTTCCGGCACCGGGCAGGCGTCACACCCTATACGTCCGCTTGCGCGTTAGCAGAGTGCTGTGTTTTTAATAAACAGTTGCAGCCACCTGGTATCTTCGACCGGTTCGGGCTAGGAGAGCAAGTCTCTTCACCCTATGCCGGCGTGCCTTCTCCCGAAGTTACGGCACCATTTTGCCTAGTTCCTTCACCCGAGTTCTCTCAAGCGCCTTGGGATTCTCACCCTGACCACCTGTGTCGGTTTGGGGTACGGTCGCACATGATCTGAAGCTTAGAGGCTTTTCCTGGAAGCGTGGCATCAGTGACTTCCTGACCGTGGTCAGTTCGTCTCGTGTCTCGGCTTTAAGACCCCGGATTTACCTAAGGTCTCGGCCTACTCACTTTCACCAGGACTACCAACGCCTGGCTCACCTAGCCTTCTTCGTCCCCCCATCGCAACCATGTCCGGTACGGGAATATTGACCCGTTTCCCATCGACTACGCCTTTCGGCCTCGCCTTAGGGGCCGACTCACTCTGCTCCGATTAGCGTCGAACAGAAACCCTTGGTCTTCCGGCGAGGGTGTTTTTCACACCCTTTATCGTTACTCATGTCAGCATTCGCACTCGTGATACCTCCAGCGAACTTCTCAATTCACCTTCATCGGCTTACACGACGCTCCTCTACCGCGAATTCCTATCGAAATAGAAACTCACCCGTAGCTTCGGTACCTGGTTTAGCCCCGTTACATCTTCCGCGCAGGCCGACTCGACTAGTGAGCTATTACGCTTTCTTTAAAGGATGGCTGCTTCTAAGCCAACCTCCTAGCTGTCTGAGCCTTCCCACATCGTTTCCCACTTAACCAGGATTTCGGGACCTTAGCTGACGGTCTGGGTTGTTTCCCTTTTCACGACGGACGTTAGCACCCGCCGTGTGTCTCCCACGCGTTACTCACCGGTATTCGGAGTTTGCCTCGGGTTGGTAAGTCGGGATGACCCCCTAGCCGAAACAGTGCTCTACCCCCGGCGGTACTACGTGAGGCGCTACCTAAATAGCTTTCGAGGAGAACCAGCTATCTCCGAGCTTGATTAGCCTTTCACTCCGATCCACAAGTCATCCAAATCTTTTTCAACAGATCCTGGTTCGGGCCTCCAATTGATGTTACTCAATCTTCACCCTGCTCATGGATAGATCGCTCGGTTTCGGGTCTATATCCAGCGACTGTGTCGCCCAGTTAAGACTCGGTTTCCCTACGGCTCCCCTATACGGTTAACCTCGCCACTGAATATAAGTCGCTGACCCATTATACAAAAGGTACGCAGTCACAGAACAAGTCTGCTCCTACTGCTTGTACGCACACGGTTTCAGGATCTATTTCACTCCCCTCTCCGGGGTTCTTTTCGCCTTTCCCTCACGGTACTGGTTCACTATCGGTCAGCCAGGAGTATTTAGCCTTGGAGGATGGTCCCCCCGTCTTCAGTCAAGGTTTCTCGTGCCCCGACCTACTCGATTTCACATGATCAGATTTTCGACTACGGGGCTATCACCCGCTACGGCCACGCTTCCCAGCGTGTTCGCCTAATCAGTCACATGCTTAAGGGCTGGTCCCCGTTCGCTCGCCGCTACTAGGGGAATCTCGGTTGATTTCTTTTCCTCAGGGTACTTAGATGTTTCAGTTCCCCTGGTTCGCCTCGTACACCTATGTATTCAGTGCACGATACTCATCTTGTGATGAGTGGGTTTCCCCATTCAGAAATGCCCGGGTCACAGGTTGTTGCCACCTCACCGAGCCTTATCGCAGGCTACCACGTCTTTCATCGCCTCTGGCTGCCTAGGCATCCACCGTGTGCGCTTCATTGCTTGACCCTATAACCCGAAGGAGTCTGGATGTCGCAATGATCACGTTTCATTTTGCCGGATACGCTGACGCGTATCACAATTTAAGACCACTTCTTGCGAAGTGTTCTTGTCAGCATGATATACATTGTTAAAGAGCGACTGCTATAAGCAGTGATAAGACAACGCCGAAGGCGTCTGGCTTATCACTGCTCATCAACAGCTATCTGATCAGGTAATTCATTGTGGACGCTTACCAACTGTGACGCATCGTTTAAGGAGGTGATCCAGCCGCAGGTTCCCCTACGGCTACCTTGTTACGACTTCACCCCAGTCATGAACCACACCGTGGTGATCGCCCTCTTGCGTTAGGCTAACCACTTCTGGTGCAGTCCACTCCCATGGTGTGACGGGCGGTGTGTACAAGGCCCGGGAACGTATTCACCGTGACATTCTGATTCACGATTACTAGCGATTCCGACTTCACGGAGTCGAGTTGCAGACTCCGATCCGGACTGAGACCGGCTTTAAGGGATTCGCTGACTCTCGCGAGCTCGCAGCCCTTTGTACCGGCCATTGTAGCACGTGTGTAGCCCTACCCGTAAGGGCCATGATGACTTGACGTCGTCCCCACCTTCCTCCGGTTTGTCACCGGCAGTCTCCTTAGAGTTCCCGACATTACTCGCTGGCAAATAAGGACAAGGGTTGCGCTCGTTACGGGACTTAACCCAACATTTCACAACACGAGCTGACGACAGCCATGCAGCACCTGTCTTACAGTTCCCGAAGGCACACCAGAATCTCTTCCGGCTTCTGTAGATGTCAAGGGTAGGTAAGGTTCTTCGCGTTGCATCGAATTAAACCACATGCTCCACCGCTTGTGCGGGCCCCCGTCAATTCATTTGAGTTTTAACCTTGCGGCCGTACTCCCCAGGCGGTCGACTTATCGCGTTAACTTCGCCACAAAGTGCTCTAGGCACCCAACGGCTGGTCGACATCGTTTACGGCGTGGACTACCAGGGTATCTAATCCTGTTTGCTACCCACGCTTTCGCACCTCAGTGTCAGTGTCAGTCCAGAAGGCCGCCTTCGCCACTGGTATTCCTCCCGATCTCTACGCATTTCACCGCTACACCGGGAATTCTACCTTCCTCTCCTGCACTCTAGCCTGACAGTTCCGGATGCCGTTCCCAGGTTGAGCCCGGGGCTTTCACAACCGGCTTATCAAGCCACCTACGCGCGCTTTACGCCCAGTAATTCCGATTAACGCTTGCACCCTCCGTATTACCGCGGCTGCTGGCACGGAGTTAGCCGGTGCTTCTTCTGCGAGTGATGTCTTTCCTACCGGGTATTAACCGATAGGCGTTCTTCCTCGCTGAAAGTGCTTTACAACCCGAGGGCCTTCTTCACACACGCGGCATGGCTGGATCAGGGTTGCCCCCATTGTCCAATATTCCCCACTGCTGCCTCCCGTAGGAGTTCGGGCCGTGTCTCAGTCCCGATGTGGCTGATCATCCTCTCAGACCAGCTACGGATCGTTGCCTTGGTAAGCCATTACCTTACCAACTAGCTAATCCGACATAGGCTCATCCAATAGCGGGAGCCGAAGCCCCCTTTCTCCCGTAGGACGTATGCGGTATTAGCCTGGGTTTCCCCAGGTTATCCCCCACTATCGGGCAGATTCCTATGCATTACTCACCCGTCCGCCGCTCGTCAGCGGGTAGCAAGCTACCCCTGTTACCGCTCGACTTGCATGTGTTAGGCCTGCCGCCAGCGTTCAATCTGAGCCATGATCAAACTCTTCAGTTTAAGATCTATGCGGTTCTTACCTGCCACCCGAAAGTGACAGAAGCGAACCAAACTTGGCTCAAGGTTCAAACGAATTCATTCAAAACAGATCCCAAAGGACGAATCCTTTAAAACCTTATTGCTTGAGTCGCTTGCCTTGATATTGGGTGATTTGTCACCAACATCAGCAAGCGCCCACATGAATTACCTGATCAAATTGTTAAAGAGCTGTTTCGCTGTTAGGTTGCTGTGAAAGCAACCGGGCTGCCGTTGACTTGGCTTGCCTCAGCGAGGAAGGCGTATTCTACGCATTTCCTGGTGGTTGTCAAGGGCGTTGTTTTCGATGCAAACCTGACCACATCCAAAACCGCTGGCTTTCGTAAAAGCACTAACTACCTGACAAACCGAAGCTTTTACACTTCATTCACCGCTGGTAACGCTTGGCGTCCCCGGCAGCGGATGCGTACTTTAAGGCCTGACTAATAAGATAGCAAGTAAAAGAAGTTATTGCGTATAAAAAAGCGGCAGAAGGCTACCCTTCTGCCGCAAACCACCGATCAGAACGCCTGATCAGAGAGTGCTCTTTTCACATTTTAGCCGTTAATTAAATTTCAAATCCCAGACCAAAATCTTCGCTGGAGATGGCCATCAGGCTTGCAGCACCTGCTTGTATCATCTGCGCATGGGCCTTGGTACGCGGCAATAGACGCTGATAATAGAAGCGAGCAGTATTCAATTTTGCAGCGTAGAAGGCCTTATCGTCACCTTCTAAAGAAATAGACGCCTGTTTGGCCGCGCGTGCAAATAGGTACGCCAGGGTGACATAGCCTGAATACATTAGGTAATCAACACTCGCCGCACCTACTTCCTCGCGGTCTTGCATTGCCTTCATCCCCACGCCCATGGTCAGTTCGCCCCACTCTGCATTCAGCTTGGCGAGCGGCCCAACAAACTCTTTGAGTGCAGGGTTGTCGGCTTCAGCTTTACAGAACTTATGGATCTCTTTGGTGAATACCTTCAGCGATTCACCCTGACTCATTAGTACTTTACGGCCTAGCAGATCAAGCGCCTGGATACCGGTAGTACCTTCATAGAGTCGAGTAATGCGAGCATCGCGCACCAATTGCTCCATGCCCCACTCTTTAATGAAGCCATGACCACCGTAGATCTGTACGCCCTCGTTAGTGCTTTCAAAACCAACTTCGGTCAGGAAGGCTTTAACAATAGGCGTTAGCAAGCCAAGTAGGGTTTCAGCGTGATCTCGCTCTTCACCCGGCTCACCATGCTCCACCAAATCGAGCATTTGCGCGGTATAAAGCACCAACATACGCCCGCCTTCGGCGAAGGCTTTCTGGGTCAGCAGCATGCGGCGCACATCAGGGTGGACGATAATCGGATCAGCGGGCTTTTCAGGAGCCTGTTTGCCCGATAAGCCGCGCATCTGTAACCGGTCACGGGCATAGCTCAATGAATTCTGGAAACTGGCTTCAATCAACCCCAGCCCTTGAATCCCCACCCCAAGACGCGCAGCGTTCATCATGGTGAACATGCACGCCAGCCCTTTATTGGGCGGCCCTACCAAGTAGCCGGTTGCGTCGTCGAAGTTCATCACACAGGTGGCATTACCATGAATGCCCATTTTATGCTCGAGCGAACCGCAGGTGACGCCATTACGCTCACCCACATTACCTTGGGCATCGGGCAAGAACTTAGGCACTACAAATAGCGAAATACCTTTAGAACCTTCCGGTGCGCCAGGCAGTTTTGCCAATACCAGGTGGACAATGTTTTCAGCCAGATTATGCTCACCGGCCGAGATAAAGATTTTGGTGCCAGTAATCGCATAGGCATCGCCATCAGCGGGCACTGCTCGCGTCTTGATCAATCCTAGGTCAGTGCCGCAGTGCGGTTCAGTTAAGCACATAGTGCCCGTCCATACCCCTTCTACCAGCTTGGTGAGATACGTCGCCTTCTGCTCATCGGTGCCATGATGGCGAAGTGCGTCTGCCGCACCATGAGAGAGCCCTGGGTACATGCCCCACGCCAAGTTAGTGGCGCAGATCATTTCCGACAACAGCATCGCCAATGAAGGCGGCAGCCCTTGACCACCATGAGCAGGATCGGCGGCCAGACTCGGCCACCCCCCCTCTACGTACTGCTGGTAGGCCTCTTTGAAACCGTTAGGCGCTTTGACCTCGCCCCCTTCCAGTAGGCACCCTTCTTCATCGCCACTCTGATTGATCGGCAGCAGTACATCGCGGGCGAAGCGTGCCCCCTCTTCCAAAATAGCGCTGACAACATCTGGCGATGCATCGTCACCGCTTGGCAGGCGCGCGTAGTGAGCGGGGTAGTCAAGCATCTCGTCCATAACGAAACGCATATCACGAATAGGGGCCTGATAGCTGGGCATCACACTTCTCCTAAGAAAGGGGGGGGGTTGAAAGCCAAGCAACTCTTAATGGCAGAGAGCTTTCAAACACATGTTTGAAAATTAGCGCGGGCGCCCCTCAGAGTCAAGCGAGCGTTTGAATTTAGCCCAAAAACACTCTAGAACTTTGGTCGCCCAACCAGTAAACCCCTGGTGCAAATAATAAAAAAACTCGCCAACCAAAAGCCGACGAGTCGTTTTATTTTTCTTTTACCTACTGGCCATCTAGTTACTGCATGCGAATGCCACCGTCTAAGCGGATCAGTTCGCCATTGAGCATGGGGTTGGTAATAATCTGCTCGGCTAATTGAGCAAACTCATCTGGCTTACCTAAACGCTTAGGAAAAGGTACCGCCGCCGCTAGTGCCTGGGCCGCCTCGTCAGGAATTTCACTCATCATCGGCGTTTCAAATACGCCAGGGGCGATGGCCATCACCCGAATAGCATGGCGCGACAATTCCCGCGCCGCTGGCAAGCTCATACCCACAACACCCGCTTTAGAGGCACTATAAGCACACTGGCCTACCTGCCCATCAAAAGCAGCAATGGACGCAGTATTAATAATCACCCCGCGCTCACCACTCTCATTCGGCGCGTTTTTAGCCATGGCGGCAGCCGCAAGGCGCATGACGTTAAAAGTGCCGACCAGATTGATATTGATCGTTTTCATATAGCTTTCTAAATCAGCCGGGTTGCCTTCACGATCAACCAGCTTGGCCACGCTAACCACACCCGCGCAGTGAACTACGCCTGAAAGCCCGTGCTCGCCACCCAGCGCTACCGCCGCATCTACAGCCTGCTGCATCTGTTCGCCTGACGTAATATCCGCCAGAATGGCGCGTGCGCTTGCCCCCAGCTGCTGGGCATGGGCATTGACACTGTCGTTTAAGTCGCATAACACGACGCGAGCGCCTGCAGCGACTAAGCGCTCAGCGGTAGCCGCCCCAAGACCAGAGGCAGCCCCGGTAATTAAAAAGGTACTCTCCTTAACCTGCATTTCCGTATCCCTTTGGTCGTTATGTATGGTTGCTATATATCGTGGTGGGTTTATTCACTCGCTTTTTTATTCATTTGATTTGGCTACTCACTTGATGGGCTATTGACTTGCTTTGGCTTCTTCTACTGCCTGGGCACGTAATTTAAAGCGCTGAATCTTGCCGCTGGGGGTTTTAGGCAACTCATCGACAAACTCAATAATGCGCGGAAAAGCGTGGGTCGAAAGCCGCTCACGCACTCGCTGTTTGATTTCATCAGCCAGCTCGTCACTGGCTTCATAGCCTTCGCGGAGCACGATATACGACTTGATCACCTCGCCGCGGATCTCATCAGGCTGCCCCACTGCCGCCGATTCGGCGACTGCAGGATGCGTCATCACACTATTTTCAACGTCCGTTGGCCCCACCCGATAACCCGCGGTGGTAATAATATCGTCATCACGCCCGGCAAATTGAAAGGTACCGTCTTCATTGCGGATAACCACATCGCCCGTCAGGTAATAGCCTTCCACAAAGGGATTCTTCTCTTGCCAGGTGTAGCCCTGGAAGAAGTGTGCCGGGGAGTTCTTGATATCGACGGCGAGGACACCAGGCTCCCCGGCAGGCAGCTCTTTATACTCCGCGTCCAAAATTGCCAGTCGATAACCCGGCATCGGCACGCCCATTGCGCCCACATGCTTGAGATGGTCAAGGGCATGGTGGTTATTGCACGTCATGCCGGTTTCGGTCTGGCCGTAGTGATCCATAACCGGGCATCCCAACGACTTCTCAACCCAGGTCACTACTTCAGTATTTAGAGGTTCGCCCGCCGAGCTAGCCGCGCGCAGCTCAAGCGTTTCATGGGCGTCATCAAATAGCCCTGACGCTTTCATTAGGCGGTAAGCGGTCGGCGCGGCAGCAAAATTGGTAATGTGGTGGCGCTTCATAAACGCCAGCGCCCCCTCGGCGCTAAATCCTGCCTCACAAAAATGCGTCGTCACACCAAGCAGTAAAGGCCCGGCAATCGCATAGTAGAGACCATAAGCCCAACCGGGATCGGCCATATTCCAGAAGCGGTCATCATTACGCAGGTCAATGGCCAGCTCCATATAGATCGCAAAAGCAGTCATCCCTGCCAGTGGAACGGCAACGCCTTTCGGCTTGCCCACGGTGCCAGAGGTAAACATTTGCAGAAATGGTGCTTCAGGCGCGAGCCTCGGTGGTTTGTCGTTCATTGACGTATGCGTCAACGCCGCCTGCCAGTCGTGATCATCGGCATGCTCACTGGTCGCCCCGCCCACAGCCAGTACCGGCGGGCATTGGCTAAGGCCATCGAATTTATAGCGGTTAGCGTGATCAGTAATCACCAACTTGGTGCCTGCACGCCCTAGCCGATAGTCCACCGCATCAGGGCCAAAGGCGGTAAACAGTGGCTGATAGACCGCACCAATACGCCAAGTGGCGAGCACTGCAATCAATAGCTGTGGTGACCGGGGCAGCATGCAGGCAATGCGGTCGCCTATACCCAACCCCTGGGATTGAAACCACCCTGCCAACTTTGCACTCTGTTCATCTAGCTCGGCGTAGCTCAGGGTATGCATATCACCTTGAGAGTCCTCTTGAACCAGCGCCAGCACCTCGCCGCGGCCAGCGCGCACATGACGCCCACAGCAGGCCTCAAAGGCATTTAGCAGGCCGTCTTGGTGGTCATCCAGGCGAGCGATAACGCTATCCACGGAAAAGTTATCGAGGTAGTGGTGATAGTCGGGCAGTGATTGTGATGTCGCTGTCATGATCGCTCTCTTGTGTTATTGGAAATGAGCTCGTAGTGAGAATAAGCGCAAGCAATGTTGTTATATTTATCCGTTGACGTTAACGTAAGCTAAAAGATAATAGCAACGCTAAAAGTAAACGGCGCAGAGAGCAAGCACTGATATAAGCTTCAGCGTTAGACGTTGGTCGAGGCTGTTGTCATCAGAGTATTAAGCAGAGGTGGGCATAATCATGGCAACCAGCTCGTCAGCGAGGTCATCAGGCGAGCGTGGCCCATTGGGGTCGTACCAGCGCACTGTCCAGTTCAGCGCCCCCAAAACAAAACGCGAGACAAGAAAGCGGTCACCATGGATCAAGCCTGCTTCCAACGCATCGTCGATAACAGCGACCCACAGCGCCTCGTAAGCGTCACGCAAGTGGCTCAAATGAGCACTGGCCGCTGGGTCGAGTCGGCGCCACTCAAAGAGTGCCACCACATGGGCATTGCGATCGGTAAAGAGGGTTTCAAGATGGGCACGTGCCATAGCGCGCAGCCGAACTTCAGGCTCTGCAGCGCACTCGTCCAGCGCTTTTCGCGCAATCATCAAGGCATTTTGAGTGCCCTCTTCAATGACCGCAGCGAGGATTTCCTGCTTATCTTTAAAATGATGAAACAAGCTACCGGACTTAATACCCATTTCCTGCGCCAGCATTCGCACGGTCGTGCGATCAAAGCCCTCTTGGACGAATAGCTGAGCAGCGAGGCGCGTCAGTTCCTTGCGGCGAGGGGATGCATTCATTACATTCATGTCATTTACACTAGCGCTTGCTTGGTTACTCTGGAGAGAACCACAGCACCGCCTACGGGTCAACGTATCACCCACTACTCGTTATGATAATCACAATAAACTGAAGGAGATTGGCCATGAGCAACCCCACCGATGTTGTATTTCTCGCCGCCAAACGCACGCCGATGGGCGGCATGATGGGCAGCCTTGCAAGCATGACAGCGCCACAGCTTGGCGCAGTCGCCATCAAAGCGGCCATTGAAGAGGCGGGAATTGACCCAGCCCTGATCACCGAAGGCATTATGGGCTGTGTACTGCCCGCTGGTGTTAAGCAGGGCCCTGCGCGGCAAGCAATGCGCCAAGCGGGCATTCCTGATGCCAATGGCGCCACCACTATTAACAAGCTGTGCGGCTCGGGGATGAAAGCCACCATGCTTGCCCACGATTTAATCAAAGCGGGCAGTGGCGATATTTTGCTGGCTGGCGGCATGGAGTCCATGTCTAACGCCCCCCACGTGCTTACCAAGGCGCGGGGCGGCTATCGGCTGGGGCACGGCGAGCTTAAAGACCATATGTTTTTGGATGGGCTGGAAGACGCCGAAACGGGCAAACTAATGGGCGTGTTTGCCCAGGATGTGGCTACTGAGCGAGGCTACACGCGGGAGCGCCTGGATGATTTTGCTATTGCGTCCCTTGAGCGCGCCATGGCCGCCACCAACTCAGGCCACCTAAGCGCAGAGATCGCACCGGTGATGGTCACCTCTCGCCAGGGCGAAACCCTTGTCGAACACGATGAGCAGCCCTTCCAAGCTAAGCTCGACAAAATCCGCCAGTTGCGCCCCGCTTTTGCCAAAGACGGTACGATTACTGCCGCCAACGCCAGCTCAATTTCCGACGGCGCTTCGGCACTTATCTTGGCGAGTCAGGAAGCTGCAGATCAACAAGGTATTAAGCCGCTAGCGCGTATGCTAGGCCACACGACTCACTCGCGACACCCTAGTGAGTTCACCATCGCGCCAGTGGGTGCGATTGAAAAGCTGATGAAAAAGCTCGATTGGGGCGTGAATGACGTAGACCTATTCGAGATTAACGAAGCCTTTGCGGTGGTGACACTGATGGCCATGGATGACTTGGGCCTGCCCCACGACAAAGTCAATGTGTTTGGCGGCGCCTGCGCCCAAGGCCACCCGATTGGCTCTACCGGCTCACGCATCATCGCTACGCTAATTCATGCCCTACGTACCAAAGGCGGCAAACGCGGTATTGCCAGCTTATGCATTGGCGGTGGCGAAGCAACGGCTGTCGCCGTCGAGCTAGTTGATTAAGCTGCGCTATTACAAAATATAGCCTTTTGTGAAGCGCCCTGACCCTATTACCGCGCCAGGGCGCTGAGCCATACGGCGGCAAACAACCACCCCAGCCCCAACATGGGGAGCGACCAGCAATGAAACTCCTTCCAAATCCCAGGCTGGCGTGCCAAACGTAGCGCGATTAAATTCGCCATTGAGCCTACCGCCAAACCAAAGCCACCCACGCTAACGCCCCAAGCCAGCGGCTGCCACTCACTCTGCTGGGCAAGCAGTAGGGTCGCTGGCACGTTGGATACGACCTGTGAAAGGAGTACGCCAGCACTAACATCGCCACCCGGCCACTGGCGCATTGAATGTATAAACTGCTGAACAACGCTCAGCTCACCGATGACACTTAGATTTACGAACATCAATACAAACACTATCAGCAGTAGCCAATCAATACTGAATACCGCCCGTCGAGCCACCCATAGCATCGAAAGCAAAACGCCAGCCAGCGCCGATAGCACCCACCCCATGTCTACCGCGACCAGAAAAAGTGGATAGCCAATAAGCGCCTCCCATAACGGCGCCTTTCGGCGCTCAGCCGTCATCGCAGAAACTGCTTCCAAGTGTATTGACGCTTTCGGAAATGCCAAGGGAACAAAAAGTAAGAGCAACAGCATCAAGCCCACCCCAAGCGGCAACATTACCCATAAAAAGTCGCCGAAGCGAATGCCTGAAAGCTGCCATAAATAGAGATTTTGCGGATTACCAATCGGGCTCAGCGATGAGCCTGCATTCACAGCCAGCGCCTCAAACACAATCAAGCGTTCAATCGGCAGTGTTGCCATTCCCGCCAGACTAAGCGTCAGTGGTACCACAATAAACAGCGCCACATCGTTAGTGACTATCGCCGAGAGAAGCCCCGAAAACAGAATCAAACCGACCGCAAGTCGGCGCTCACCACGCAGTAGAGCTAATAACTGACGACCCCAGAGCGTTAAATAACCACTCAGTTCTAACGCGCGACTGAGCAGCATTAGGCCGGTTAATACTACAAGGGTTGTCCAGTGAACCCGGTCAGCCATTTCACTCAGTGATTGAGGCTCCAGCCAACACAAAACGACCCATAGGGTACTCATTGAGAGCAGCATAGGGTCGTTCAGAAAACGCTGAAAAAACAAGCTAAAGGGTGTCACTAACCACTTTGTTGCTAACACGCTACATGACGCTCAGAGAAAATCGCATGATAGCGTTGTAAGCTCAGGAGTAAAGCTAAATTCCTTCATCCAGAATGCTAAGCCGAAGCCAATAATCCCGCCTGACGACGGGCTTGCTCATGGTCATCCGGTAAGGCGCCCTCTTGATGACTGAGCTGCTCCCATTCGGGATAGTCAGTTTGATTTTTATCAATACCAGACAAGCCTGGTTCAATGGCACTCTCCAACACACTAAATTGACCGGCATATTCACGCATCTGCAAAGCTTCTTGGGACAGCACCTCCGCGCTCTGGGCCGCCTGATTGACTAAGCGCATGGTGTCTTGGGTAGTGGTATCGATCTGAGCAACCGCGTGGTTGACCTCCTCAATGCCTCGCCGCTGCTCTTCAGAGGCATGGGTGATTTGCGTCATCAGCGTGTCCACATTCCTCGCTGCTTGCATGATCGCCCGTGTATGTTCACCAGCCTGCTGAGACAATATGCTGCCTTGCTGGACGCTCGCACTCGACGCTTCAATGCGTGAGCGAATATCACTGGCGGCACTGGCACTGCGCGTTGCCAGTGCACGCACCTCATTGGCGACCACCGCAAACCCACGCCCGTGCTCACCGGCACGCGCGGCTTCAACCGATGCATTGAGCGCTAAAATATTGGTTTGGAAAGCAATGCTTTCAATCATGCGAATAATGCTTTGAATCTCTTCGGAGTGACTATTTATCGCCTCCATGGTGGCGATAAACTGGGTAATCACCTCATCACCCTGCTGCGCTTTTTGAGACACATCTGCCGTTGACTGGTTAACATGCGCCGCACTTTCAGCATTCTGATTCACCGTGGCGGTTAGCTGTTCCAAGCTCGCTGCCATTTGCTGCAAAGCTGACACTTGAGTGTCGGTTTGGCTCGCCAAAAGCTGGTTCTGCTCAGTCATCTCCTGACTATTGCTATATACCTGCTGGCTGCTCGTATTAAGACGATTAACCGTGGCCGTCAGCGAGTGCTGCATCTTATCCAGCTCACTAAATAGCTGACCAATTTCGTTACTTGAGTGCGCCGTTACTGGCGCCGACAGGTCACCGTTAGCAATGCGCTGGAAGTGCCCAGTGATTTTCTTCAATGGGCGAAGCACATTTTTACGCACGCCCCATACCACTACCGTCACTACCAACAGCGCAGCGCCAAGCGCTGTAATCACTCCCCAAAAAAGTAGCGATGAAACCTGCTCAAAGCGCATAAGCAAGGTGTTACCCCGCTGAGTGGAAGCGCCAATAAAAGCCTCAGCGCTTGCCACAAAGTGCTCGCTACTATCATCCACTCGCGACTCACCCGAGAAAAAGCCTGATATGTCGCGCTCTTCAAGCATCATCATCTGAAGATTGAGATTATTGTTAACAAATGATTGAAAGTTCGAAGCTAACTGTTCGACAAACGACTGCTGATCCTGATCAAAATCACTCGCTGTAAATTGAGTGAAGTTCTCGGATGCCTCATCAAGCAACCGCTGGGCTTCTTCTATCAGAGGGTCAGGTCGATCAAACGAAGGGGTACGAATTAACTCCGCTGCACGGTTCATCTGAATACGCGCACGCAACAGCTGGGTATAGGCGCTATTGAGCTGACTAATTTGTGCCATGTCCCGTTCATGAAGCGACGTAAATGCCTCACGGCCAAAATGGTTGGCGAACAAACCCAGTGCGCCAATGACGACGACCAGGCCGCTAAAGGCCACTAATACAAGCGTCCAACTTGCCTTGACGCTTAAGTTATTAATCCATTTCATCTCGACCCGCCCCTTTCAGTAAGGTTAATCAGATGTGTGGAGAGGCAGCCAGAGCTGTAGGCGCCGACGAATCTCTAATAATGCCTGCTCATAAGCATCTGACTTGCCGATCAAGCGAGGGTCACGAATATCCCAGGATAGAACTTCGCCCGCCTCCCCTTGCCAATCGCGGCAGGCTTGCTGGGATTTGTCGCACAGCACAATGACAAAATCGAAGGTCTCGCTTTCAAACTCATCCAACGACTTACTGCGCAGGCCCTCGGTGGGGAGCCCGTGTTTACGCAACGCTTCAAGTGTCAATGCATGGGGCTCATCCGGTTCAGAACCGGCACTAAACGCTTCAAAACGATCATCTGCCAAATGGCGAAGCAACGCCTCCCCCATCAGAGACCGTGCAGAGTTAGCATTGCAGAGGAACAACACGCGGCGCTTCGTCATAAATAAACAGCCTCTTATGTAGTTAGTGGCTGTCACTCTACGCCGGGTTCATGACGGCAATATTGCAGGCACACAGTTGCCCTAGAAATATACGAAAAAACATATATGATGGAATCATCAAGCTATTAAGACCCAATCCGAGTAAACCGCGATGACCTCACTGACTGATTTTTCCGACCTGAATGATCTGCCTAATATAGACGCTGAACTCTTTGAACCGCCCAGCAGCGAACGGCTGAGGATTCCACATAGCACTGAACACGCACCTAAAATATTGCTGCTATACGGCTCTCTGCGTGAGCGCTCTTTCAGCCGGTTAGCGGTTGAGGAAGCCGCACATTTACTCAATGCCATGGGCGCAGAAACAAGAATCTTTGACCCCAGGGGGCTGCCGTTACCGGATGCAGAAGATGCCAGCCACCCCAAAGTCGATGAGCTACGCCAATTGGCCCAATGGGCAGAAGGGATGGTGTGGTGCTCCCCCGAACGTCACGGCGCAATGACCGGCATTATGAAGGCGCAAATAGATTGGATCCCCCTTGCCCTGGGTGGCGTCCGCCCTACTCAGGGCAAAACCTTGGCAGTAATGCAGGTCTGCGGCGGTTCGCAGTCCTTCAATACGGTCAATCAGCTACGCATCTTGGGGCGTTGGATGCGTATGCTGACGATTCCCAATCAGTCCTCGATACCCAAAGCCTTTATGGAGTTTGATGATAAAGACCGGATGAAGCCTTCACCGTTTTATGACCGTATCGTGGATGTCATGGAAGAGCTGGTGAAATTCACTCTACTAGTGCGTGATCGCAGTGACGTGCTGACGGATCGTTATTCGGAGCGCAAAGAGAGCGCCGAAGAAGTCTCAAAGCGGGTTAATCAACGCGCCATCTAATCAGGAGCTTCACATGCCAGCACTGCAAGACAACGCCTCACCCTCTACCGCCGAAGGCATGGGAATTTTTGAGCGCTACCTCACGCTATGGGTAGCACTCGCCATTGTGGTAGGCATCTTAATTGGGCAATTTATCCCAGCAGTACCGGAAACACTGTCACGCTTTGAAGTGGCGCAAGTGTCGATTCCAGTGGCGATACTTATCTGGGCAATGATTTTCCCCATGATGGCGCAAATTGACTTCACCTCGCTGCTGGGCGTGCGTCGGCAGCCAAAAGGTCTGATCATCACTACATCAGTGAACTGGTTGATCAAACCTTTCACTATGTTCGCCATCTCCTGGCTATTCCTGATGGTGATCTTTCGACCGTTTATTCCCGCCGAGCTAGCCAGCCAGTATTTAGCCGGTGCAATTCTGCTGGGCGCCGCGCCGTGTACCGCCATGGTGTTTGTGTGGAGCTACCTGACCCGCGGCGATGCCGCCTACACTCTGGTGCAAGTGGCGCTTAATGATCTAATTATGCTGTTCGCGTTTGCTCCTATCGTGGTCTTCCTACTGGGCATTTCCAATATTCAGGTGCCCTGGGACACCGTCGCACTATCAGTGATCCTATATATAGTGATTCCCCTGGCGGCGGGCTATATCACCCGGCAGAGCTTGATTAAAAAACGCGGCGCCGAATGGTACGACAATGTCTTTATGAAGCGCGTTGGCCCGATCACGCCGATTGGTTTGATCATTACCCTAGTGCTGCTGTTTGCCTTCCAGGGCGAGGTCATTCTGAATAATCCGCTGCATATCGTGCTGATCGCGATCCCGCTGATTATTCAGACCTTTTTGATCTTCTTTATTGCCTATGGCTGGGCTAAGGCCTGGAAGTTGCCGCACAATATTGCCGCCCCGGGGGCGATGATCGGCGCCAGCAACTTCTTTGAACTGGCGGTGGCAGCGGCTATCGCACTGTTTGGCTTACAGTCGGGCGCTGCGCTAGCCACTGTTGTCGGCGTATTGGTCGAAGTACCGCTGATGCTCGCGCTGGTAAGAATTGCAAACAAGACCCGCCATCATTTTCCGGCTACTGTTAATCATTAAATTTTGAGCTAGGTCACCAGGTCATCATGCCTGTAGCCATCCCAAGCATTGGGCTCAATAACGATTGGATAGGCCATGGGTAATGTGATTGATATAGATAGCAAAGCACTAGACTTTATCAAGCAGCGAGGCGGCATCCTTACCGTACGCCTTTCCCCAAGACATGGCTGCTGCGGTGGGCTTGCCAAGGTCGCCATTGCCGAGGCAAACCCACCCGCAGACTCTTCGCTTTACCAATGCCATCGCTACCAAAATATAACGCTGTTCATTGACCCGGCGCTTATAGGGCAAGGGTTAAGCTTAAACGTTGAGGGATGGTGGAAGCTTCGCCACCTGTATATGGAGGGTTCACCCTTGTTACAGCCTTAGCTAAGAAGACGGTAACAAGGGTTAATGGTACGCGCGGCTTTACGTACATGAGCATTTACGCGTGAGCGCTATCAATGGATTGCTGCAAATCGGCCAGCAGATCGTCGGCCTTTTCAATCCCGACCGACAAGCGCAGCAAATCCAGCGGAACTGGCGAGTCAGAACCTTCAATACTGGCACGGTGCTCAATCAAACTTTCTACACCGCCTAACGAAGTAGCCCGACACCAGAGCTGCGTTTTAGCGGCAACTGCAATAGCGGCTTTTTCTCCACCGGCTAAACGAATAGACAACATACCGCCGAAACCACTGCTCATTTGCTTTTGAGCCACGTCGTGGCCGGAAAAACTTTTTAAACCGGGGTATAACACCTCAATTACATGCGGATGCTGCTCCAGCTGTCCAGCAATATATAACGCACTTTGACAGCTTTCCCGCACCCGTAAAAACAAGGTTCGCATTCCACGTAGTAATTGAGCTGCATCAGTTGGGCCAGGAACTGCACCAGATTGGGCGCGAATGGCAACCAGACGCTGCCAGAAGGCGTTATCTTCCCGTGCAGCCAATACTCCGGAAATAACATCAGAGTGGCCGTTGAGGTATTTGGTGGCTGAATGCATCACGATATCAGCACCAAGGTTCAACGGTTTTGTTAGCAATGGTGTAGCAACAGTAGAGTCAACAGCAAGCAGGGCTCTGCAGTCTTTTGCTAAATCAGCTACTGCAGCAATATCGGTAACGGTCCAGAGCGGATTGCCAGGCGTTTCAAGCCAAATAAGTGTGGGTGCTTTTTCATCAATGGCAAGGCGTAATTCGTCCAGATTTGTAGTGTCCACAAAACGAACATTCAGCCCGCTATCGACACCAAAGGTCTGCAGCCATTTACGCAACGCCCAGTACATCACTTTAGGAGCGATGACTGAATCGCCGGGCTTTAACGCCTGAAAAACAGTTGTTGCCGCTGCCATACCCGAGGCGAATAAACGGGCATCAACCGCATTTTCCAGCTCTGCCAAGAGTATTTCTGCAGGTCGGTACGTTGGGTTGTCAGCTCTGGAATACACTCGACCGCTGCGATATTGATTATCGCTGTCTCGAAGGTAAGTCGTTGATGTATATACTGGCGGGATGATTACTCCATATTCGTGCTCAAGGTGACTACCGCCCTGAGCAAGGAGTGATTGAGACGAAAAAGGATGGTCTGTCATATAAACTCTCGCTTAAGTAAGCTCAATGCAAGATATATCACATATACCATAAACCAATCCAATTCATACAGATCGGACAGTGGAAACTACGTCGCCTTTATATAGACGCCTCGCCCTTACAGTCGAAGCACACGAATACACAGAAGCTCAAATCCCGCTCGCGGGCCATGGGCACCACAAGGATAGCGGTCAAGTAATAGCTGGAGGCCCAGGCAAGAGTTTGTGCACTGCCTAAAGTGAGCGTTAAACCCAGTCTGGGCGAAGCGCGGATCATGCGACTTGCTTAGGCAACGCCAGCGCCATCAATGCGCTGGCAGCCACTAAGGCGGCGGATACCCACAGGCAGGCGCTCAGCCCATATGCCATATATAGCCAGCCCGACAGTAGCGTGCCCACTAAACGCCCCATGGCATTGGCCATATAATAGAAACCAACATCCATGGAGACGCCGTCAGCGCGGGCATAATGCACAATCAAGTAACTGTGCCAGCTGGAGTTAATCGCAAACAATACGCCAAAGGCGAGCAAACCGACGACTAACCAGCCTACCTGCGCCAAGGGCAGCATCGCCAACAAAATCGCCAGCACGCCCAATGCCGCCGCCCAGCCGGCGGTAAGTGCCCGCGCATCGCCTTTGATCAGCCGGGTTAATTTAGGTGCTTGGGTTTGCACCCCGCCATAACCGATCACCCATACCGCTAACAGCCCACCCACTGTCCAGTGTGTCCAGCCGTGCTGATCGTATAAAAACACCGGCAGCGCTACCACAAACCACACATCCCGTGCCGAAAACAGGCAAAAGCGCGCCGCGGAGAGCACGTTAATAGCGCGTGATTTTGAGAAGATTTCGGAGAACTTGGGCTTTACTTTTTGGCGGCCTAAATCCGCCTTAAGCCTCAACAGTGAAAGCAGTAACACGCTGCCAAGCATCACCGCCATGACCAACACAGCGGCCTGGAAGCCAATCAACGTTAGCAGCAACCCGCCAACAAAAAAGCCCAGCCCCTTTAACGCGTTTTTAGAGCCAGTCAGCATCGCCACCCAGCGGTAGAGTGAACTATTGGCGTTAGCACTCTCTTTTGGCACCAGCACTTTAACGGCGCTTTTAGCGCTCATTTTGTTGAGGTCTTTGGCGATCCCCGACAGCGCCTGAGCGGCCATCACCCAAGCAACTGTCAGCAGGCTAGCGGGTACCATCAGCATAGCAAGCGCAATAATTTGCAGCCCAAGCCCCACATTCATGGTGCGGTTGAGACCCAACCGCGCACCCAACCAGCCACCTACCAGGTTAGTCACCACACCAAAAGCTTCGTAAAACAGAAACAGCATGGCGATTTCTAACGGCGAGTAACCCAGTTGATGGAAGTGCATGACCACCAGCATACGCAGCGCGCCGTCGGTTACCGTGAAGGCCCAGTAGTTGCCGGTAATCAGCATATATTGGCGCACCTCGAAAGGTAGCGCCTTTACCCGCTTTAACAACGATAAATCAGCCACGGCCCACCTGCTCACCGCCTACCTGCCCACTACCTACCATCAGGGCCAACTCTGCCGTGCGGTTGGCGTAGCCCCACTCGTTGTCGTACCAGGCATAGAGTTTTAGCTGGGTGCCATTGATCACCATGGTGGAGAGCGCATCAATGATCGAGCTGCGCGGGTCGGTGCGGTAATCAATCGACACTAGCGGGCGCTCTTCATAGCCCAAAATACCGGCAAGCTCGCCATCAGCCGCGGCTTTTAGCGCCTGATTGATCTCTTCGACGGTCACTTCGCGCTCAAGCTCGAACACCATATCGGTAAGCGAAGCGTTAGCCAGCGGCACACGAATCGCGTGACCGTTTAGCTTGCCTTCCAGTTCGGGGAAAATAGCAGTGATGGCTTTGGCCGAGCCGGTGGTGGTGGGGATTAAGCTCATGCCGCAAGCCCGGGCGCGGCGCAGGTCTTTATGCGGGGCATCTAAAATGGTTTGAGTGTTGGTGATGTCGTGCACCGTGGTCATCGAGCCATGGCGGATACCAAAGGTTTCCTGAATGACTTTGACTACCGGTGCCAGGCAGTTGGTGGTGCAACTGGCAGCGGTAACGATCTTATGTTGAGCAGGATCGTAAAGGTGGTCGTTCACCCCCACCACCACATTAAGCACGTTCGCCTCTTTCATAGGCGCACTCACCACCACACGACCGACGCCTTGATCAATGTACGCCTGCAGTTTATCGGTGGTTTTCATTACGCCCGAGCACTCGATCACGATATCGCAGTTCGACCAATCGCTATCGGCAATTGCTTTATTAGCGCTAAAGACGACAGTTTTTCCATCGAGAACGATAGCGTCATCGGTTGCCAAGATACCCTTCCCTGGTGTCCAGCGCCCGTGAACTGAATCAAACTCCAGCAGGTGGGCAAAGGTTGCCGCATCGCCGCCCGGGTCGTTAATGCGTGTTATTGCTACCGCGCCAGCGTCTACCTGCCCCCACAAACTGCGCAATGCCAAACGCCCAATCCGCCCAAAGCCGTTAATGCCAATACGTAGTGCCATGAGTGCCTCCTAAGCTAACGGTTACACAATCTATTAAGAGAAAGCATAACGGCTATATACGTTAAAACATATATAAACACTTAAAAAAACGCCTACTAACAAACAGGCCCACCACCGTGTAGTAGGCCTGCGTAGTAAGTATTAATTAGCAAGCATTAATTAACCATAACGACCCGAGATATAGTCCTCGGTCTTCTTCTGTGCCGGGGTTGAGAACATCACTTTGGTGTCGTTGTACTCAATGATTTCCCCCAGGTGGAAGAACGCCGTGTAGTCCGCCACCCGCGCCGCCTGCTGCATATTATGCGTCACGGTAATGATGGTGAATTTCTCTTTCAGCTTGTCCATCAGGTCTTCGATGGTGGCGGTGGAAATAGGATCAAGCGCTGAGGTTGGCTCATCCATCAAAATCACATCAGGCTGAACCGCAATAGCGCGGGCAATACACAACCGCTGTTGCTGACCACCGGACAGAGAGGTGCCTGGCTCATGCAGCTTGTCTTTCACCTCATTCCACAACCCAGCGTCACGCAGCGCTTTTTCAACCAATTCTTCCTGCTCGGCTTTACGGCTGACCAAGTCGTGCATGCGTGGTGCGTAAGCGATATTTTCAAAGATCGACTTAGGAAACGGATTAGGCTTTTGGAAAACCATGCCCACCCGGCGACGGAGCGCCACTTCATCCATTTTAGGTGCGTTAACGTCCAACCCGTCCATCTCGACCAGGCCTTCGGTGCGTACGCTAGGAATCAGGTCGTTCATACGATTCAAACAGCGTAAGAACGTCGACTTACCACACCCCGAAGGGCCAATCAGCGCCGTCACATTTTTCTGAAAAAGATCAATATTTAGATTCTTCAGCGCTTGGTTTTTGCCATACCACAGATTCAAATCGCGAACCCGGAAACTCAGGTCGTGGCACGCAGCTTCATTTCGTGTATAGGGTTGCCCAACCGCAGGTGTCTGCTGGCCGTTCATTACAGTTGCATGGCTATTCATAGAAATGTCCTCTAAAACGCACTGGCCTACCAGCGACGCTCAAATTTCTTACGCATCACAACGGCAAAAGCGTTGAGTGAGATGAGTATGGTGAGTAGCACCAAAATACCGCCAGCAGTTTTTTCCACAAACGCCTGCTCAGGTTCACCAGCCCAGGTGAATATTTGCGCAGGCATCACTGTTGCCGCGTTGGTAAAGGAAACGCCCACATCGGGGATAAAGGCCACCATCCCTACAATAATCAGCGGCGCCGTTTCACCCATCGCTTGCGCCAGGCCGATAATAGAACCTGTCATAATACCCGGCATTGCTAAGGGTAGAACGTGATCCCGCACTACCTGCCAGCGTGAACAGCCCACCCCAAAGCCTGCGTGACGGATGGATTCAGGCACGCTACGCAGTGCGGTACGTGTCGAAATAATGATCACTGGCAGCGTCATCAATGCCAGCGTCATACCGCCCACTAATGGAGACGACCGCGGCACCCCGAAAAAGTTAATAAAGATCGCAAGACCCAGCAGACCAAATAGAATCGACGGGATCGCCGCTAGGTTATTGATGTTAATTTCAATAATCTGGGTTAAGCGGTTATCCGGCGCAAACTCTTCAAGATAAATAGCTGTCATCACGCCGATCGGGAAAGATATCGCCAGGGTGACGATCATGGTCATAATGGTGCCGACCACTGCCGATAAAATGCCCGCGTTCTCGGCAATTTTTGAATCACCCGAACCAAAGAAAGTGGTATTAAAGCGTAGATCCACCTGTCCAGATTCGACTCGGGCATCAAGGGCTTCCTGCTCCTCGTCACTCAAGCGATGCCGGTGTCCCTTCAAGTATTGATCGACATCACTATTCGCTAATACCCACTCCGCTTTACTGGTGCCGATCATGTCAGGATTGTTGCGCAACTCTAATGGAATTGTACGCACCGCCGTACGGCTAATTAACGGCAACAGCTCTTCATCAAACGCCCGCCGCCCATCGGTTTCGGCTTCTTGTGTGTAGCTAATCTCGGTTTGTATATAGGCCTGCTGGAAAGCGGGTAGACCTTTACTCAGCATATCGGCAAAAAACAGCACCAGAAAAAGGCCCGCGAGACCTAACGATCCCATGGTTATCCATTTAAGGCGGGTAGACTTTCGGTGACGCCGCTTAAGCTGCTGGCTGATTTCGTCAAAAGAGTGGCTCATCGAAACAGTTCCTCGGCGTTACAGGTTATTCACGCGGTATTTTTCACGGAAACGACGGATCATCAATACTGACACCAAGTTGAGTGCGAGTGTGATCACGAAGAGCACGAGTCCAAGGGCAAAAGCTGATAATGTTTCGGCACTTTCAAACTCTTGGTCGCCGGTGAGCGCCGCCACGATACGCACAGTCACCGTGGTCATATCTTCCAGCGGATTAGCGGTTAAATTAGGCCGCATACCCGCCGCCATAACCACGATCATGGTTTCACCCATGGCACGAGACATACCCAAGAGCGACGCTGAGATAATCCCCGGCATGGCAGCGGGCACTACCACATCACGAATCGTTTCCCCTTTGGTCATACCGAGTGCCAGCGACCCCTGGCGCATGCTATCGGGCACCGCATTGATCACATCATCAGATAGCGATGAGATAAACGGAATGATCATAATGCCCATCACAATGCCGGGTGCCAGCGCATTGTTATAAGACGCATCGAGCCCCAGAAAACCGGCAATATTGACAATGATCGGCGCCACGGTGATGGCGGCAAAAAAGCCATAAACGACGGTAGGAATACCTGCCAATACTTCTAACACCGGCTTGGCGACGGTACGCACTTTGCGCGGTGCAAATTCAGACATATAAATCGCTGAAAGCAAACCGATAGGCACCGCCACCAGCATAGCGATGGCGGTAATCATAAAGGTGCCAGCAAACAGCGGTACCGAGCCAAACTCAGCGCCGCTACCATCACCGCGACCCGCGGATGCTAAAAAGCTCGCGCCTGGATTCCAAGTGGTGCCGGTGATGAACTCCCAGAAGCTGTGCATTTGGAAAAAGCGCAGCGCCTCGGAAATAATCGAAATTAAAATACCAAAGGTCGTCAAAATGGAGATTAACGCTGCCCCAGCCAGGGTCATGCGAATGACCCGCTCAATGGCTTGACGGGCATGAAAATCGGGTTTTACTTGATTAAGACTCACCAGTAGCCCGATGGCTGCTATCACTAAGCTCGCCGCCAGCAGATAAAGCGTAGGAATGTCGGCGCCCATTAGAAGCAAAACGAAAGCGCCCAAGGCACTCACTACCACGGCTGGCCCGGCGGTGGAGAGTACTGTAAACCAAGCGTATTGGTCAGGCTGGGCGAACATCGCCGTACCCGCGCTACGTAACCGAGTGGCTTTTGAACGGCCAGCAAAAAAAGCCAGCAGCCCCAGCAGCAATAATGCACTGCAAAAAATCAGAAGAAGCTGGTTGGTCTGCATCGCATCTCTCTCACGTGGTCACCGGTTAAGAAACCTATCAACAATAACGGGTCGGCAGCTTGCGCTGCCGACCACTTTTAATCTGACCTACCAACTTACTTAAGAACGTCTGCTGTCATTGAAGTGCGATCTGCAACAGCCTGGCGCCACTCTTCGCGCTCTCCTTCTGGCAGAACGATCAAGCCGATATCACGCAAGTAGCCATCATCGCCAATCATCATTTCGCTCATAAACATATCGACGTAATCGTACATCGGCGGGACGTCTTCAGCGTGCTGGTTCTTCACGTAGAACCACAGTGAACGCGCGATAGGATAGTCACCGGAGCTGATCGCCTCAGCCTCAGGATCGACGCCATCAATGCTGGCGGCGCTGATCGTGTCAGTATTCTCTTCAAGGAAAGAGTAGCCGAAGATACCAAAGGCACCGGTGTCTTCTGAAAGGCGCTGAACGATCAGGTTGTCGTTTTCACCGGCATCGATGTAAACACCGTCAGAACGAATATCGGTGTAGCCTTCATCGCCGTAAACATCCATACCCTCAGACGCAGATTCCATTACCAGCTCTTCAAAAGCATCGCGGGTACCCGAAGTTGTCGGCGGCCCATAAATGGAGATTTCACGGTCTGGCAGCGAAGAATCGATCTCGCTCCAGTTGGTGTAGGGGTTTTCAACTAACTCGCCATCAACCGGCACCATGGCAGCTACCGCCATGAAGATCTGTTCGCGGGTTAAAGCAATGTCATCGTTTTCGCTTGATTGACCCAATACGATGCCGTCAGAACCGATTTTAGCCTCGGTGATATCGGTAACGCCGTTCTCTTCACAACGCTCAAACTCAGACACTTTCATGCGACGAGAAGCGTTAGTAATGTCGGGTGTGCCTTCACCAACACCATTACAGAACAGACGCAAACCGCCGCCCGAACCAGTCGATTCAATAACAGGCGTCGGGTTACCAGTAGTCGCACCGAACTCTTCCGTTACGTAGCTGGCAAACGGGTAAACGGTACTGGAACCAACGATTCGGATTTGATCACGGGCTTGAGCAACACCGGCAACGCTCATTACAGCAGCCGCGATAACGGTGGTTTTGAGAATACGGTTCATGCGAAATACTCCTGTTCATGTAGGGATCTGGCCTTCGCAAGGCATACCTTGCACTGGTTCCATGACAACTTCATGACAGCGAGCAAAACGTAGAAAATTTTTCGTTACATAGAGGCAACCCGACCTTACATCACCACAAAAGTCCTAGCGCCGCGAGGGTGCATAACGCCAGCGAGGCACCTTGCAGCATGCGTCGGTCTAAACGGTGGGCTACGGTATCTGCCAAGGCGTTACCTATTAATACTGCAGGTAGGAAGGTAAGCGCGACCTGGAAATGCCAAAGCTGAATCTGGTCAGCCAAGGCAAGGGTGATTAAGGTCAATAGAGAGGTCAAAATGAAAAAGGCGGCTAGATTGCCGCGCACACGATCAGTGGGTAAGCCGTGCATCAGCAGCACGATGGGTGGGCCACCAATAGCCGCAACGGTGCCAAAAATGCCAGAGAGCACCCCAGCGCCAAACAGCGTTATTCGGTTTACCGGCAACTGAAAGCGGCACAAGGTGACGAGTACCGCAAACAGGACGATGACCGCAATCAGCTTTTCTAACACAAACATGGGGGCGGCGAGTAGCAGCCAAATACCCAGCGCATTGCCGGGAAGGCGCCCCACTAGCGCCATGCCAATGGAATCCAGGCGCACCTCGTGCCAGTAATGACGCACCATCATCAGGGAGACGGTAAATCCGAACAGTACCAGAGTGACCGGCACCAGACGAGGCTCTAGCATCAACAGTAGCGGTGCGCCAATAATGGCCAAACCAAAGCCGGTAGCGCGCTGCACAAAAGCACCCATTAACAGTACGGCGGAGCAAGCTAACCAAGTGCTCATCGGCATATTGACCCAAGCCAGCATGCTATCCATTCAACTTACCCATTCAAACTATCCATATGCTCTATCCATTTGAAAACTATTCATCCGCAGCAGGTGCTTTAGTCAGTTTGCGCACACCGATATTGCCTAGCAACGCAGCGCCCAGCATGGTGAGTACCATGGGCCAAAGATGCTCTACCTCGAACAGCCCTACCATCACTCCCGCGAGGGCGCCGCAGGTAAACTGGATCCCGCCCAGTAGCGCCGTTGCCGTGGCGCTGATATGGCCAAAATGATCCAGTAACGACGAGATCGCGTTGGGTGTAATCAGCCCGATCATACCGGTAAACAGCATAATCAACGGCACCACGATCACTAGCGACGCGATGTCCAGGGCGGTCACCGCTACCAACCCAAGCGCGGCCACCAGTTGTATAAGCAACCCTAAACGCAAATTCTGCTGAGGAGTGCGCTTGCGGAGCAGATGAATATTGACCCGATTAGAGAGCGCAATAACGACCACGTTGACCCCAAACACTAGCGGATAAGTGCCGGGCGAGAGGCCAAAATAGTCGAGATAAAGAAACGGCGAAGCGGTCACAAAGGCAAACAGGCCCGCAAAGGAAGCCGCTACCGCACAGATATAGCCCATGCCTTCACGATGCTTAAGCACGCTGGCGTAGTTGCGTATTACCTGCCGTGGTGAAGCTGCCGGCAGCGACATATCGCGGGTTTCAGGTAACCGCGTTCCTAGCAGCCAGAGCAAAAAGCCTGCGTAAACGGCTAAGAACACAAAAATCAGCCACCAGCCGGCCACGTGCAGTAGCAAACTGCCCACTGCAGGCGCCACCAGCGGCGCCAGCATCATAATCATTGCCATGGTGGACATCACTTTGGCGGCCTCACGCCCGCTAAAGCAGTCGCGCACAATCGCCGCCGAGTTGACCACGCAGGCCCCGCCTCCCAGCGCTTGAATAAACCGCCAAGCCAGCAGCGTGGGCAAACTGTTCGCCATCGTAATAGCAAGACTTGCCAGCATAAACACCACCAATCCGCCCAACAGCACAGGCTTTCTACCCATCCGATCCGAAAGCGGCCCAAAGCATAGCTGGCCCAATGCAAAGCCGAACAAGAATACGCTGATGGAGAGTTCAGTACGGTGAATACTGGCGCCAATGCTTTCAGCAATGATACCCATGGCAGGCAAATAAGCGTCGATAGCAAAGGGTGCCAGCGCCGTATTGGCGGCAACCAACAGTGCTACCCGGCGAGGATTAAGATCCATGGGTCTCCTTAAGGCGATAATGTACGCACTGGAATAGATAGGCCGCTAATCATAGCTGATTTTAAGGCCTTTGTCGGGATTGGAGACTATCGGTAGATAGCCCTTGGGAGAGGCCAGGGGCTTATCAAGGAGAGGGGAGCTTAGTGATGCGTAGTGGCGTCTTGCGACTCAAGCATGTCAACCAGTGGCTGAAACTGCTCACGGTTATGCTCGTTCATATGCATTAAAATACGGTGGGCTTCCAGGATACGATCGCGCAGTCCCTCTTCGTCTGCCGGCTCTTGGGGCAGCTCTTCAAGCTCATTGTTGAGCGTACTCGTCTGTTGTAGCGGCGCTTCCATCAGCGTGAAGAAACGCGCAAAGCCCATCACGTCCAACATCTGCCGTACATCAGGATTATCGACAATAATCGTCGGCGGCTGCTCCAGGCGCCCTTTCACCGCCATCGCGACCTTGGCCAAAAAACCAAGCGCCGTCGAATCGACATTGGTGGCTTCACGCAGGTCAATCAATACGGCACGCAACCCCGGCGTCTCGGCAAGACGCTGGGCTTGAGTATCCAGCGTGGCGCAGAGCGTCAAACGCACATCACCACACAGTTTTAGAATAAAAACACCAGAATCGAACGCCGCTTTAATGCGGCCCTCTTCAATCAGCATGACCAAATCCGCTCACCATCATGATTGTTAGATCATCGGGTAAAGCATCGCGCTCTTGGTTGGCATCAAACTCTGCATCCCCTTCGGCAAGGAGTGCATTCGTTTCTGCTAGCCGGTCGCGCAACTGCTCAAGCGTTACACTCTCGCTTACTAATTGCTCAAGCTCCTTGAGCCGCGTGTCGAGCGTTTTACCCGGCAAGCATTCCAATACTCCATCTGAGCAGAGCCATAGACGAAATTTATTCGGCAATGCACAACTCAGCGAAGGATACTCCACATCGGGGAAAAGGCCTACCGGCATTCCCTCGCCTTCTAAACGGCGTAGCTCTCCTTCTGCTGCCAACAGGGGCATGGGAAGCTGCGCGCCGAGCGAATAGTGAAGAGTATGCGCCTCGTGGTCAATAACACCGACAAATAAGGTGGCATGTTTACCAATATCGGTGCCCTGCAGCTCGCGGTTCATCGCCTTTAACCAATCAGGCGGCAGATTTTCCGGATGCTGGCCATCCCACTCACTCAGCCAGCGGTTGCATAAATATTTGAGCAGCACGGTAACAAATGCCGACGAGGCACCATGCCCCGATACATCGGCGAAATAGAAGGCACTGTAGCGCTCGTTATAGCGTTGGTAATCGAGAAAATCACCAGACAAATAGAGCGAAGGAGCAAATACGTAGTCGTAATACACCCCGTTAATCACCTTGGGCCGCAGCGGTAACAAACGCCGCTGGATATGCCCTCCACTCTGCTGATCCATCCGCAGCAGCGCGAGATGGGTCTCTAGGCTCTCGTTTAACTCCGCCAGCCGCGCATGGTCACGCTCGCGCTCCAGCGCCAAATCGTTGAGCTTAATGGCCTTACGGATCATTCGTCGCAACAGCTCGGCGTGTCGCAGCGGATGGACAATATAGTCCACCAGCCCCACATCAATCGCTTTGATCAAGTCGGCGTCCTGACGCGAGTCACTGACTACCAGTGTCGGTAGGCGTCGCGTTAGGTGTGTCCATTGCTGCCGCGGAACTGCCCGAGCATGGGCAACAATGAGCGCCGTGTCAGCAGGCAAATGCGCGATATCCTCAGCGGCAAACACCCACATGCCATCGCAGGTAATCGCTTCAGCCAGCGCATCACGTTCACGACCAGGTTCGTCGATCACCGCGATCAACTGCTTAGAATGATCCATCATAAGCCTCAATCGGTGACTTCGTTGTCACCAAAGTCACTATCATCCTGACCGCTGTCATCAAAATCGCTGTCATCAAAGTCGAAGGTTTCGCTGGCAAAGGGGTCATCACCCAATTCTCCATCGCTCACCTCAAATTGGCGGTTCTGCAAGTAAGCGTCACGAATAAAACGGTAGCGATCACCACGAATTAATTCTTCCTGGTCAAGCAAACCCGCTCGAATATCGATCGCTTTGAGTGCGGTAAGGCCTACTCGAACAATATCGTCTTCTGCATAATTAACGGGGTTCGTTGCCATGTTCGCGGGCATACCGGTGGTATCCCGCAGCGTGCTGGGGCCAAAGAAAGGCAGCACCAGATAACGCGAATCTTCCCACCCCCACACCGCTAACGTTTGGCCAAAATCTTCTTCATCCGCAGTAATTTCCATTAGGGTGGCATAATCTAACAGTCCGCCAATGCCTACCGTGGAGTTAATTAAAAAACGTGACGTGGCGAGGCCCGCGTTTGACGGTTTGCCCTGCAGCACGCTGTTAAGCGCAGTACGCACTTCACCTAAGTTGGAGAAAAAATTACCTACGCCCGTTTCTACCGGGTCGGGGGTAATAGCACGATAGCCTGTTGCCACCGGCTTGAGCGCGTAGCGATCCAACACATCGTTAAACGCAAACACTTTGCGGTTAAAGCCTTCCCAAGGGTCTTCGGGAGCAGTATTTTCCGCCATTTGCGTACTGGCACAGCCTCCGGTTGCGAGTAACGTCACCAGTAGTAGTGGCAACCCTTTGCTACGCAGCGAAAGCGCAGGCTGCGCGTTATTAAACCACTGCCACATGACATTTTCCTTTTTCAATTCCCTTGCACCTTATACAGACATCTACAAACGACGAATAACCACACTGCCCGCGCTATAACCTGCTCCAAAGGAGCAAATCACGCCAATATCGCCCTCCACAAGCGCCTCGCGATGGAGGTGAAAGGCGATTATAGAACCCGCTGAACTGGTGTTGGCGTAACGATCCAAAATAATCGGCGCCTGTGTTTCACTCGGGTCATAGCCCAATACTTTGCGGGCAATCAAATCGTTCATATGCCGGTTAGCCTGGTGTAGCCACATGCGCTTCAGATCGCCACCGGCCAACTCTAAGGAGGCCAAATGATCGGTGATCAATTTAGCCACCATCGGGCAAACTTCTCTAAACACCCGACGCCCTTCCTGCACAAACAGCTTATCCAAGGCGAGTGGGTCACTGTCCGTTACGCGGTTAAGGAACCCTGCATTATTACGGATCGCGTTGGAAAACTGGGTAACCAGACGCGTGCCAAGAATTTCAAACTGCTCATCGGCCACCGCAATAGCGCTATTTTCTAGTACCACAGCGGTACAAGCATCGCCGAAAATGAAGTGGCTGTCACGGTCTCGAAAGTTGAGGTGCGCCGAGCAAATTTCCGGATTGACCACCAGGGCACGCTTCACACTGCCGGAGGCTATGGCGTTGGCAGCCGTTTCCAAAGCAAACGTCGCTGAACTACAGGCCACATTCATATCGAACCCGTAACCACTTGTGCCCAAGGCCTGCTGCACCTCGACCGCCATAGCGGGGTAGGCACGCTCCAGGTTTGAGCAGGCCACGATCACCAGCTCGATGTCAGCAGCTTCTACCTTGGCAGCGGCCAGCGCCTGCCGCGCGGCAGCGGTCGCCATCTCGCACTGAATAGAGGGTTCGTCATTGCCCCGCTGCGGAAGTTTAGGCCGCATACGCTGTGGGTCAAGGATCCCAGCTGCATCGAGCACATAGCGGCTCTTAATACCGGAGGCTTTTTCGATAAATTCGCTGCTTGAATGTGCCAGCGGTTCGCGCTCGCCGCGCGCAATGGCTCCGGCATGCTGTTCATTCTCGCTGTCTACCCAAGCATTAAATGCCGCCACCAGGGCCGCATTATCAATGGCGTGTTCCGGTGTATAGAGACCTGTACCGGTAATCACCACATGTGTCATGCCAATCTCCTCTAAGCGGCTTGCCGACGTGACCGGCCATCAATGTAGCGTGCGACTTACGGCGAACCCATCACGTTACTGTGTGCGTAAAATAGCGGTTTTTCCAGCAACTTTTTTCAACAACTTTTTCCAACCACGGCTAAACGCTAGTGATCTCTTGCCAGCGTTTTTCCAATCGTTTTACCGACACCACCATGTTAGTCCCCAACTGCTGTGCAAATAGCGATACTCTAAGCTCCTGCAGCCACCAGCCAAAAGCGACCAATTCAGGATCTTCCACCCTTCCGCGTCGCTCGCTTTCGCGGCGGGCATCAAAGCGGGCCTCTAATGCCTGGACATCTTGCATCATCATTTGATCGCGACCGCGCTCACGGGCAGCTTTTTCAAGCCGAATGAGCGCCGCCTCAGTGTAGCGCGGGTATTCGTCCAGCCAAGCGCCCGCATCGCGGATAAAGCCTGGATAGACCAAGCGCTGCATCTGCGCGCTAACATCGCTATACACCAGCGCCAGCGCAAAATTAAGCTTCCCTTTAAGCACCTTGCTGACCGCCAAATGCCCTTTTAGCGCGGCCTCCACGCGCACCAGCAGTGCTTTCGCCTCGTCTACAAGCTGACCCTGAGTAGCGTTTAGTCGCTGGCTAAACTCGCCTTCCGAGCGCGGCAGGGGGTGCTGAGCAATCACCTGGGTAAACACCGCGAGCAGCAGATCGTCGATCAAAGCTTGTTTACTGCCCACTTTGGCGAACAGTAGCGCGCACTTCTCAACACCCGGCAGTTGCTTAATCGCTTTAACCTGTTCAGGTAGCTTGGCAATTGCCAGCCGGGCGATGCCCTCCTGGTGGGCAGCGTCAGCTTTTGCAGGGTGATCAAACAGCGCCACCTTGAACTCGCTGGCATCAATGCCGCTGGTTTTCGCAATCCTGCTTTCAGCGACCAGGGCAGGATACGCCTCTACGCGAATGCCTGCCTGGGTGGTAACGCGCGAAGCGGGCAGCGGCGTCTTGGGTAGCCCGGCCACAGCGGGCTCTTGGCTAACCTGTTCAGCCAGTGCCTGGGCGCCTGCGCTGGCTGCCGCTTCAAAGCGCTGCTCTAAAGCACGCAGATCGCGCCCCTGCCCTAAGGTTTCGCCCGCATGATCGACCACACGAATATTCATGATCAGATGCGGTTCGAGCACGTCGAGGCGCCAGTCGTCGGGATGCACCCAGGTCGATGTACGGCGGCGAATAAACTCCCCCAAGGCCTCGGTTAACGGGCGCTGATCGGGCACCAGGGTTTCCAGCGCCGCATCCACCCAATCAGGAATCGGCACCACCTGGCGGCGGATGCTTTTCGGCAGTGACTTCAGAAGCGCAATACACTTTTCACGCAGCAGCCCAGGTACCAACCACTCCAGAGCATGCACCGGCACCTGGGGCAACATTGCAGCGGGAACGGTCAGGGTAACACCGTCATCCTCGGCTTCGGGGTCAAAGTGGTAGCTTACCGGATACGCGACGCCCGCCAGAATCAAATGATCAGGATACTGCGCCTGGGTAACGTCCTCCGCGTCGCGCGCTTTAAGTGAATCAATATCGAAATGCAGTAATTGTGGCTCTTGCTGCTCGGCCTGCTTGCGCCAGTGCTCAAAGCCCTTGCCGTTGACTATCTCCGCCGGGATCCGCTGGTCGTAAAAGTCATAGAGCGTGTCTTCATCGACCAGAATATCTCGCCGCCGAGCGCGATCTTCCAGCGCTTCGACTTCGTCGATCAACGCGCGGTTATGAGCAAAGAAGGCACCTTTGGTGTGAAATTCCCCTTCCACCAGCGCACGGCGAATAAACAGCTCCCGGGACTCCTGGGGCGCGATTGGCCCGTAATGTACCTTGCGCCGCGCCACAATCGGCAGACCAAACAGCGTGACCTGTTCAAAGGCCACTACCTGGGCGCGCTTCATTTCCCAATGCGGTTCGCTGTAGCTGCGTTTAACCAGGTGCTGCGCCTGGGGTTCAATCCACTGGGGATCGATTTTGGCCACGGTGCGGGCAAACAGCTTGGAGGTTTCCACCATCTCGAACGCCATGATCCACTTGGGCGACTTCTTGGCCAACCCTGAGCCTGGATGAATCATAAACTTGCGATTGCGGGCGCCGAGATACTCGCGGTTCTCCACCAACGTCCCCAGATTAGAGAGCAGCCCCGAGAGTAGCGCCTGATGCACCTTGCCCGACGTTTTACGCCGCGTTTGACGCGCCTGTTCTTCGCTCTCGTCTTCATTACGGGGCGGCGGCGCGGGCACGTCGATATCCATATCGCGCAGCAGTTGGCGCAGTTGGCGGAAGGTGTCGTGCCATTCGCGCATGCGCAGGTAGTTGATGTAGTGCTCGCGGCACCAGCGGCGCAGTTGATTACCTGAAAGCGCCTCACGGGCATTCTCAATGCCGTGCCAAAGGTTCAGCAAGGCGACAAAATCGGAATCCGGATCATGCCAGCGCTGGTGAGCTTGGTCGGCCGCCTGGCGCTTATCCGCCGGTCGGTCGCGGGGGTCTTGGATGGCTAGCGCCGAGACGACGATCAGCACATCGCGAAGGCTGCCGAATTCGGCACCCGCCAACACCATTCGCGCCAAGCGCGGGTCAATCGGCAGCCGCGCCAGCTTACGCCCAAGCGGAGAAAGGCGCTGCTTGTCGTCCACCGCCCCCAGCTCGAACAGCAGTCGAAAGCCGTCTTTAACAAAGCGGCTATCCGGTGGATCAACAAACGGAAAGGCCTCGATATCGCCGAGCTTGAGCCCCAGCATCGAGAGAATCACCGAGGCAAGGTTGGTGCGCTGGATTTCCGGGTCGGTAAAGCCGGGCCGGGATAGGAAATCCTCTTCGCTGTAGAGGCGAATACACACGCCTTCGGCAATCCGCCCACAGCGCCCTTTACGCTGGTTGGCGCTGGCCTGGCTAACCGCTTCTACCGGCAGTCGCTGGATCTTGGAACGGTAGCTATAGCGGCTGATACGTACGAGGCCAGGGTCAATCACGTAGCGAATCCCAGGCACGGTCAGCGACGTTTCCGCGACGTTGGTGGCGAGTACAATGCGCCTGCCACGGTGCGGAGCAAACACACGGTTCTGCTCTTCGTTGGAGAGTCTCGCGTAGAGTGGCAGGATTTCAGTGCCTTTCAGCTCGGCGCGGCGCAGGGTATCGGCGGTTTCACGAATTTCGCGCTCACCAGGTAAAAACACCAGCACATCGCGAGGGCCATGCAACCAGCCTTTTTCACGCTCAACGGCTTCAATCTCTTCCACCGCGTGCAGAATGCCCTCTTGCAGCGTGCGGTCTTCTTCATCGTCCTCATCGCGCACCAGCGGCCGGTAGTGTACTTCAACGGGGTAGGTGCGCCCGGTGACTTCCACCACCGGTGCAGGCGTCTTGGTGGTGCCGAAGTGTTTGGCAAAGCGCTCCACGTCGATAGTCGCCGAGGTAATGATGACTTTTAGATCGGGCCGCTTGGGTAGTAAGCGCTTGAGGTAGCCGAGCAGAAAGTCGATATTCAGGCTGCGCTCGTGGGCCTCATCAATAATGATGGTGTCGTAACGCAGCAGCAGCGGATCATGCTGGGTTTCGGCCAGCAAGATCCCGTCGGTCATCAGTTTGACCAGGGTCGTCGGGCTGCTCTGGTCGGTGAAGCGCACCTGATAGCCCACCTGCTCGCCCAGAGAGACTTCCAACTCTTCCGCCAGGCGACCGGCAACGCTGCGGGCAGCCAAGCGACGCGGCTGAGTGTGGCCAATTAAGCCACGGCGGCCCCGGCCCAGCTCTAAACACATTTTAGGCAGTTGGGTGGTTTTGCCTGAGCCGGTCTCCCCCGCCACCACCACTACCTGATGATCACGAATGGCGTTAACGATATCTTCCCGGCGTTCGACCACCGGCAATTCTGGCGGGTAGTTGAGGGCGACCTTTTGGGTTTCGCGCTGGCCAAGCTGCTGCTGGGCGCGGCTAAGCTCGCGCTGGACTTCGTCCAAGCCACGACTAATCGGCTTGTTATCGCGCAGGCGACGGTTTAAACCGGCCAGCCGCCGCTCCAGCCGCTCTGCATCGCGCAGCATCACATCGCCCGCGGCCTGTTTCAGCGACGCAAGACGTTGACTATCGGTGGGGGCTGGGGATGTGTCGGTGGTCACGATTGAGTCGGCTTCCATTCGCTTGGGCATTTAACAAGAGATATTAGTAAGAGTTATAAAAAATCAACCCGCTCAATTGAGCGGGTCGTATAGTGTAACGCTTTCAGCTCCGCGACGCCTAACCACAAAGCAAGCAGGAAGCGGGCGAGCCCAGGTTTCCACAAGGGCGCTGTGAACCCATCCGTAGGCGCTACTTTCGCCATCTGACCGCCATGGATGGCGGAAATGCCGGAATTGTCAGGAATATTTTCCGGCCATGGCGAAAGACCCTTGTTACAACCTGCCCTCGCCCGCTAATCGAGTGTTTATTAATGGCTATCTGATTACGTTTTTGAGGGTTCTTCGTCACGCAACTGTCGGCGGAGTACTTTACCCACATTGGTTTTGGGCAGCTCATCGCGAAACTCTATGATCTTAGGTACTTTGTAGCCAGTGAGCTCTTTTTTGCACCAGTCGCGTAGCGTTTTTTCATCTAGCTGATCATTTTTACTGACCACAAACAGCTTTATGGCTTCGCCAGCATTTTCGTCCGGCACGCCGACCGCTGCAGACTCAAGCACATCCGGGTGCGCTGCCACCACATCTTCAACTTCGTTGGGATAAACATTAAAGCCAGAGACCAGGATCATGTCTTTTTTGCGATCAACGATGCGGATGTAGCCGTCATCTTGTAGCACAGCGATGTCGCCAGTGTGGAACCAGCCATCCTCATCGATGGCGTCACGGGTTTCGTCTTCGCGCTGCCAGTAGCCTTTCATCACCTGCGGGCCTTGCACGCACAATTCTCCCGGCTCGCCCAGCACCACGTCGCTGCCATCGGCGTCGACGACTTTTACCGCGGTGCCTGCCACGGGCTTACCGATAGTGCCCAGTTGGATCGCATCGGTCGGGTTGAAGCTGACAATGGGAGAAGTCTCGGTCAGGCCATACCCTTCGGCGATTGGGCAACCGGTGGTTTTTTCCCACCGCTGCGCCGCTGCTTTGGTCAGCGCCATGCCGCCGGAGATCGTCAGCTTCAATTTAGAAAAATCGAGCTGCTTGAAGTCGTCGCGATTACACAGCGCATTAAACAGCGTGTTGAGGCCAATAAAAGCGGTAAAGGGCAGCCCCTTGAGCTCTTTGACAAAGCCATCCAGGTCGCGAGGGTTAGTGATCAGCAAAGAGTGGTTACCGGTTTCCATTAGGAACAGGCAGTTAACCGTAAAAGTATAAATGTGATAAACCGGTAGCGGTGCGATAACCAGCTCTTCGCCATCGGTCAAATGAGTACCAATCGCTTCCCGCGCTTGCAGCATATTGGCGATGAGATTGCGATGGGTCAGCATGGCACCTTTTGGCATACCCGTGGTGCCACCGGTATATTGAAGCGCGGCTAAATCGTCGGGACTCCTCTTGACCTCGGTATGACTTAGCGAGGCACCTTTTTTTAGCGCATCGCGAAAGCCAACCGCACTGGGCAGTGAATAAGCAGGCACCATTTTCTTAACGTGCTTGACCACTGCATTGATTAACCAGCGCTTGGGCACATCGTGCAAGTCAGCTAGCTGGGTGATGAGCACATGCTTGATATCTGTTTTATCGAGCACTTTCTCCAGCTTATCCGCCATATTGGCCAAAATCACAATGGCTTTAGCGTTGGAGTCCTTGAACTGGTTGGCCATTTCCCGCTCGGTATATAGCGGGTTGGTGTTGACCACGACCAAGCCTGCGCGCAGTGCACCAAATACCGCCACAGGAAACTGCAGTACGTTGGGCAACTGGATGGCGATACGATCACCGGGAACGAGGTCGGTTTCATGCTGTAGCCATGCAGCAAAGTCTGCAGAGAGGCGGTCAAGATCAGCGAAAGAGAGCGTTTTTCCCATGCAGGAAAAAGCTGGCTTGTCCTTAAAGCGTGCTACTGCGTTATGAAAAACATCCGTGACTGAATCGTACTGATCCAACCCTTCAAGCGCTGGGCCACGTAGAACGGCGGCGTTGGCGTGTTCGCTCATGGGCAATCTCCGCTATTAGCGTCGGCGTAAGTCACCGACCTTGTTGTTGTCGCTAGACTCTATCTGAAAAGAGGTAAAGAAGCCCAACGATATACGACCTCTAACAGGCTGTAAAACGATCGATTGAAACTGACGTTTCAACTTTAGCCCATAGTCGGGCTCACCTGATGCGCTGCAACTTCCCTCATTTCAATTTAGTAGATGGTTTCTTTATGGACAGTAACGTGCCTGAATTTCTCCATCGCGCCAGACCAATAGCTCGCCCGGCACCATGCGCTGCCAGGCTTCATTGTGGGTGAGCGGTTCAGTGGCAATCACTGAAACGATGTCATCAGGTGTGGTATGTTCGGCAAAATTTACCGTCATCTCGGCGTCGGAGAGCTCTGCCTCGCCGAAGGGCGCGCAGCGCGTAATGTGCGCCAGTTTCGTGGCGCAAAATGTATACAGGTAGATTCCATCGGAGAGCAGCATATTGAACACGCCCAGCGCTCTTAGCTGCTCGCATAGCTGGTGCAAGCGCCCCCACAGCGTTGCGGGATCAGCGGGCGGGGAAGGAAACTCGCGGCGAAGCTCGCCCATTAACCAGCAGTAGGCGTGCTCGCTATCAGTGCTGCCAACTGGGATGTAGTTTCCTAATGCTAGGCGCTCCCAGCCACTTAATTGCCCATTGTGGGCATAACACCAGGGCCGCCCCCACATTTCTCGCGTGAACGGGTGGGTATTGGCAAGCTTTACGCCCCCCACGTTGGCCTGGCGAATGTGACTGATCACCACATTGGACTTAATCGGGTAATCGCAAATTAGCCGGGCGATAGGGGAATCGACGGAGGGATGGGGGTCGCGAAAATCGCGGTAACCGCCCTCTTCGTAGAAGGCAATTCCCCAACCATCGCGATGAGGGCCGGTGCCCCCACCGCGATGCAAAAAGCCCGAAAAGCTAAAACAGATATCGGTGGGCACATTGGCGCTCATACCCAGCAGTTCACACATACGCTTTACCAATACATAGACACCCGGCGCTCTCTGCAAAAGCATGGAACCTAAACACAGCCATTAACCAATCACCGGTTCGCGACGGCGTGGTGATTCGCTTTCATCGGCACTCTCTTCTTCCTGGGCGACATACTCATCGTCCCCAGGACGGCGCCACCACCACAGAGCAACGCCAATCAGCGCGCCTAATGCCATCCCCAACACCAGCCACATTAGCCCGCCACGAAGTGCTGCGCCGTTGTTTTCTAAAAACCCAACCGCCGCCACCATCGCCGAAGGTGCCCAACCGGTATAGAATTCACCCTCTTCTATTAACGGCAGCCGGAAAGTGGCGGGTGCCCATATTGCCCCTGCCACCATCCAGGTCAGCACAAGACGTGGCAAGCGAGGCAGAAAAGTGAACGCAAAATAGACCGCGACAATCACTAACAGCGACAGCCCGTAATAACTCAACCACAGTAGTGGCGTTGAATTTGCAAACAGCATAATACCCCTCATATGGGTGAACTCACCCGACGTTGATTTCCCGTTATGGTACCTATCAATTTATGAAAGCACAGCAAGGCATACCTTCAGGCTTACCCGCTGCACACTATTATCGCGCTAATGACCCGCAATGGCACTGGTTAGAAGAGCGCGACGACCCACAGGTCAGTGCCTTTTTAGAGGCCGCCAACCAGCAACAAGCCGATTGGTTTGCCCCGCTTTCCCCGCTGGAGGAAGCGTTATACCAGAGTCACCTGGCGCGCCGCGAATTAGCGGTGACCAGCCTTAAGACAACGCTTGACCACTTCACGTTCTGGAACGAAACCAGTGCCGAAGATGATTACCCCTGCTGGTGGCGCCACCCCAATCGCCAGCCTGAACAACAGGAATGCTTTTTCGACGTTAGAGCCCGTGCCGCCGAGCAAGACTTTTACGACATGGGCGATATGGCGCTGTCACCCGATGAGCAGTGGTTGGCCTGGACAGAAGATACTCAAGGCGACGAGCGTTTTACTCTGTGGCTGAAAGCGCTGCCTAACGGAACGCCCGTGCAACTATTAAGCGATATTGGTGCGGGGCTTTGCTGGGCAGAAGATCAAACTGCCACTACAGCGACGCTGCTGTTCACGCGGTTTGACGACACTCAGCGCCCAGACAGCGTTTGGCGGCTTGCGCTTTCACTGATGGAGTCTGATGCTGCAAATGAGCCAGTATTGGTGCTACGGGAAGAGGATCCTGAGTTTTGGCTCGGTATTGGCAAAACGCGCTCGCGGTCGTGGCTGCTGCTAGAAAGCGGCTCAAAAGACACCAGTGAAATTCACCTATTGGCCGCTCACTCTCCTGATTCAGCCCCGCTGTGTATTCAGCAGCGCCAGGCGGGGGTTGAGTACAGCATTGATCACCGACCAGGCAGCTTTTACCGCCTGCATAACCAGGCAGGTGCTCACTTCCAGCTCGACTTCCTGCCCGAAAGTCAGCTTGGTCAGCCCCAATTGAATTGGCAAACGTTAATCGCCCACCGTGAAGAAGCCACCCTGGAAGGTGTTGATGCGTTCTCTTGGGGGCTGATGCTGGCTGAGCGCGATCATGCCCAGGCGCAAGTGCGTTTGCGGCGTTTACTTTTCGATGCCCAGCATAGCTGCACCCTGGATGAGACCCTGGCACTGCCTGAACAACCCTGTTCGCAGATGCTTGAAGATGCCCCGCACTTCGATACTCAGGTAGTGCGCCTGCGCGAAGAGTCGTTTACCCAGCCGCCCAGCTGGTTTTCACTCGATCTAACCAGCGGCGAGCGGACGCTGCTGAAACGGGTACCTGTTTACGGCAATTTACAGCCGGAACAGCTCGTCAGTCGCCGCCTTTGGGCCACCAGCAGCGACGGTGAGCAAGTGCCCGTATCGGTGGTGATGCGCGCCGACCTGGCAGATCAGCCCTTACCCACGCTGCTGTATGGCTACGGCGCTTACGGTGAGGCTCTCGACCCCTGGTTCTCGATCGCCCGGCTGGAACTGCTTGAGCGCGGTGCGGCCTTTGCCGTTGCTCATGTGCGTGGCGGCGGCGAGCGCGGCGAACCCTGGTATTTAAACGGCAAGATGGCCCACAAGGAGAACAGCTTTAACGATTTCCTGGCCGCCCGGGAAGCGCTTGTGGAGCAGGGTGTCAGTGATTCACAGCGCATAGCGGCCTATGGCGCCAGCGCTGGAGGGCTGCTGGTCGGCACCTGCATTAATCGTGCCCCGGAAAAGTTTTGCGCCGCTCTGCTAGACGTGCCCTTCTTAGACGTGCTGCGCACGATGCAGAACCCGGAGCTGCCTCTGACGACCGCGGAGTACAGCGAGTGGGGCAACCCTGAAGAACCAGAGGTCGCCGAGCGAATAGCCGCTTACTCACCTATCGATAACATTAAAGCGCAGATATACCCTGCACTATGGATTGAGGGCAGTTGGTTCGACACCCGTGTCAGCTACTGGGAGCCCGCCAAGTTTTATGCCCAGGTGACACAGCAGCAGCTGGGTTCAGCGCCGATTTTGATGCGTACCGATATGAGCAGCGGCCACGGCGGCGCATCCGGTCGATTCAAAGCGTGGCGCGATACCGCCCGCCAAGACGCGTTTATTCTCTGGGCGCTGGGACTGCACTCGCAAGCATCTTCAACTGCTGAGTAAAGTGCTCGAAGGGAACTACATCGGCAGCACGGCAATAATATGCGACTCCAATTGCTGCTCGGGCACCTCATCTTGGGACACCGCAAAGCTGCGTACGCTGACGCCTTTGCGGTGAACCCGCTCGGCATCATTGCTTAACAGCGGATGCCAACCCGCCAACTTGCGCCCTTCAGCCACCCGCCGATAACCACAGCTCTGCGGCAGCCAGGTGAACTCTTTAACCAAGGCAGGCGTCAGTTGGGTGCAGTCGGGAACGGTTTCAAAGCGGTTCGCATAATCGCTGCACTGGCAACTGTGAATATCCAGCAAGCGACAAGCAACGTTCAGTACTGCTAACTCCTGAGTATCCTCGTCGTGCAACTTTAGCAGGCAGCACTGCCCACAGCCATCGCATAACGCTTCCCACTCCTGGGGCGTCAACTCTTCGAGGGTAAAGCGCTCCCAAAAACGTTCGCGCATTGCGGTCTCCATCGTCTCCTGGCTCATTATTACGAAAAACTCATTATGATGGGGGTGTATCTTGGTGGCTTAATTCAGCCAATAGTTCGGGCCATAGGGTCTGGAAATCGGCCTCTAACGCTTGATAATCGTCGTACAGCCAAGGCACTAAAGCAGCCAACTGATTGGGGCCAGACAAACGCCGCCCAATCCCGGCAACGGCCCGGCAGGTAAACGCAAAGTCAGCATAGCCTCTTAGCCAGTCCTGCTCGACGAGAATCGGCATCATACCGGCCAGCCGGTTCGGCGCGGTACGGGCGGAGAGCAGTCGATAACAACGCTCAATAATCGCGTCCTGATCCGCCTGCCCTGCCGTATCTCGAGCCAGAAAATGATCCCACACCATATCCAGGGCTATCCCCGCATAGCGCCGCTGCCCCGTTGGCGCACGGCGCCGTGCATTAACAACGCTAGGATGACTATCCACCCAGGCATCTACCCGGCGGTGATGGCGAATGCCCAGTGCAGTAGCAGCAGGCCAATCGGCCAAATTGCGCCCCTTAACGCCATCGGCAATTAAATTGCCGTAGAGGAAATCATCGCTACCAGCGCTCACCAACCACGCATGGGCAAGAAAATTCATAACCGGATGGTGCTACTGTTCGTCAGAGCGGGCATCAGAGCGCGAAGCCACATGGGCACGATGCACGTCGAGCAAATAGGCCTCTTTCGGCGGCGGCATTTGCAGGTAGAACCCTTTGTCTTTAATCCCTTCCACCACGTCTGCCGCATTAACCCGTGACAATTTTTTGTCAGCGGTCAACAGCATGGTAAACACCGGTACAGGCTTGCCGAAGGTTTCAAGTAATTGCGCTGGGACGTCTGCAAATCCTTGACGCTTATCGACGTATAAGTACATTTCATCTTTACGCGAGCTTTTAAAAACCTCGCAAATCAGCTTGTCGCTCATTATGCTCGCTCCTCAAGGGCCTGGGCCAACGCGCCATTCAGACATTCGCCACGCCAACCGGTCGGCCAGGTGAGAGGTTCCCCTGCCAAGTCCTGCATCACCAGTGTTTCAATATCACGGCGGCGCATGAGCATTTCCGGTGCCACACCCAAGTCATTAGCTTTAGCGGTTACCGCCTTCTTGAGTGCTTTAAAGCGTGATTTGAACGTCGGGTGCATGGGGTCTGGCCAACGCTTGGGCAGCGCCTCTTCATCACAGTGCTGGGCCTGTTTGACCATTGCCAGCAGTGCGTCACCCTCTTTTTTGATCAGCATCGGTTTAACGCCTTCCACCTCAGCGAGCTCGAAGCGATTACTGGGCATCTTTTCGGCGATCGCAAATAGCAGCTTGTCGCTAATCAACCAGTTGCGCGGCAAGTCACGACGGCGTGTCTCGCCTTCACGCCAGGTGGTCATCAGCCGATACGCTTCCATTTGCCGGGGCGTCAAGCGCCACAATTGGCGTTGACGGGTATACCACTGCTGGTCGTTATCGACGCTGCGGCCCGCCTGTTCAATTAAGCTAGCACACTCAGCGTCTACCCATTCACGCCGCCCCAACATGGCGAGTTTTTCAGCCTGGAGCGTCCAGACTTTTAACAAATAGATCACATCCAGAGCAGCGTACTGGCACTGCGCAGGCGACAGCGGGCGTAATAGCCAGTTTGAGCGGGTCTCTTCCTTAGGCAGGGTTTCGCCGACCCAAAATTCGACCAGCTTTTGATACCCCATTCCAGGATTTTCGCCTAAAAATCCTTGTACTACCTGAGTATCGATTAACGGTTCCGGCAATACACCTGCCCAGTGCTGGAAGACTTCTAGATCTTCGCTGCAGGCGTGCAGTAACTTGATAGCACTATTTTGCAGCAGGGCTCGGAATTTATCAGTACACGGGACGGCTACCGGATCAATCAGATAAGCCTCTTCCCCCGCGGTGAATTGAACCAACGCCGGCACTGGAAAGAACGTGTTCTCTCGGAAAAACTCGGTATCCAGAGCAATTACAGAAGCATCGGCTACTTGCTCACACGCTGCATCGAGCGCCTCTGGAGTATCAAGCCATTGATAAGAGGGGGTCAGAGAGGACAAAAGCATTCTTCCAGGTTGGCGCAAATACTAAAGCATTTGCGTTTTAGGTAGGCTTATTCACTGGCAAACGGCAAGCGACCATTAAATGCACGGCTCAAAGTGCCGCCATCTACGTACTCCAGCTCTCCACCCATGGGAACGCCATAGGCAAGCCGCGAGAGTTTGACACCGTGTTCTGCTAGTAGCGAAGCAATATAATGGGCGGTCGCTTCACCTTCGATGGTGGGGTTAGTCGCCAACACCACCTCTTCGATGAGCCCTTCTGCAACACGCGCTTCCAGTAAGTCTAAACCGATCGACTCAGGCCCCACGCCATCTAGCGGCGAAAGGTGCCCGTGGAGCACAAAATAGCGCCCCTTAAAACCACCGGCTTCTTCAATCGCCAATTGATCGGCAGGCGACTCCACCACGCAAAGTAGTGCATCATCGCGCCGCGGGCTTTCACACAGCATGCAGATCTCTGCTTCAGTGAGCGTGCGGCAGCGCTGGCAGTATCCAACTTCATCGATCGCTTGTTGAATAACCGCCGCCAGACGCTGCCCTCCAGGACGCTCACGCTCCAGCAAATGCATCGCCATGCGCTGAGCCGTTTTGGGCCCAACGCCTGGCAATACGCGAAACGCATCCATTAACTGCTCAACGAGAGGAGAAAAACGCATTGCTTAGAACGGCATCTTAAAGCCGGGCGGAAGGTTCAAACCTGCCGTCGCTTCTTCCATTTTCTGTTTAGAACTGACTTCCAATTTGCGCACTGCGTCATTGACCGCCGCGGCTAGCAAATCTTCCAGCAACTCTTTGTCCTCTTCCATGACGCTGGGGTCAATGGTCACGTTTGAAACGTCATGGCGACCGTTCATGGTGACCTTGACCATACCGGCACCCGCCTCACCCTGGACTTCGGCTTTGGCGACCTCTTCCTGGGCTTGCTGCATTTTTTCCTGCATCTCTTGGGCTTGCTTCATTAAGTTGCCCATTCCACCTTTAAGCATGGTCTGATCTCCAACATACGTAGTTAAAAGGTATAGCTAAAACGAGTGTTTCTATCACGCGTCTAGAAAATGAGCTTAGCGCATAGCGTTGGCAGGCTTTACGCTGGATTCTATCAGCTTTGCCCCAAACGCCTGCTGTAACTTTTGTACATGGGGGTCGTGATTGAGTAGATCAACCGCCTGGGCATGACGCTCTTTATTAAGACGCTCTTCGCGCTGCCGTGGCGTCTCAAGGCTATTAGACAACTCGGCAACGTAAAACGCTATTCGCCTTGGCATGCCCTGCTCTTTTAGCGCCCGCTCAATGCGGGTTTGATGTACTTCCGCCTGCATGGCCTCTTGGCTGGGGTCGAGGCGCAGCGTCAGCAGCGTACCGTCGTCACTCTCGACCAGGCAGTTACCCGCCAAATTACGGGTTAAGCCACCCAAGCCAAGAGAATCAAAGCACTGCAACCACTGCGCATTATCCAGCTTGCCAGACTGAATGTCCGGCCGGCTTTCTGGAAAGGCTTCTGGCGCTAACACCGTTGAGGACTCCACCGTTTGTGGCTCGGCATCGGGTGAAGGCGCTGAGGCTGGCACTGGCTCAGTAGCAAGTTCTGATTCAGACATAGCCTCTGGCTCAGAGGCTTGCTGGGGAGCTTCCACCTCAGACGCTTGCGTATCCGCTTCGACTGCCCAAGGCGGTGGCTCTTGCAGCGGCGGCTCCTCTTCAGCGGCAGACGCTGTCTGCTCAGGGCTTGGCTCTAATGGCGTTTCAGGCTGAGCGCCTGGTGTGGAATGGACTTCTGGCTTTGCATCAGCTGCTGGCGAGGGCTGCGGCGACGGTGATGGCGTCTCTGCTACTTGGGCACTCGTTTCGGTCGCTGCCGATTGAGAAGGCTCGCGGCGAAGCGGTAGCGGGGTACGCGGCGGTTTCGGTACACCCTGAGGGCGAAATGCCAACATACGCAGCAACGTCATCTCTAACGCGCTGCGCAAATCAGGAGCGTGCACCATGTCCCCACGCCCCTGAATACCAATCTGGTAATAGAGCTGAATGTCTTCAGCAGTGAAGCGGCTTGCCAGCTGCAGGATAGCATCACGATCACCGTGGCTGTTATCCACGGCATCCGGCACCATCTGCGCCACTGCCAAGCGGTGCAGTATGCTCGATAGCTCATCCAACACCGCGGCAAAGTCCGGGCCTTGCTCGGCTAATTCGGCCACTTCGGAGAGCAGGCGCTGTACATCCACATCGGCCAGAGATTCTGCCAGCCCAAGAATATGGCGATGATCCAGGGTGCCCAGCATGGCGGCCACATCCGCATGACGAACGGCCCCCTGGCCAAACGCAATAGCCTGATCGGTGAGGCTCATGGCATCGCGCATTGAGCCTTCCGCCGCCTTACCCAATAGCCACAAGGCGCTTTCATCAAAAGCGACGCCCTCTTCACCCAACACATAGGTGAGATGCTCCACCACGCGCTCTGGTGGCATATGTTTGAGGGTAAATTGAAGACAGCGTGAAAGTACCGTCGGCGGCAGTTTTTGCGGATCGGTGGTCGCCAACAGAAATTTAACGTGAGGGGGAGGCTCTTCCAGCGTTTTCAGCAGCGCATTGAAACTGCTGGTGGAAAGCATGTGCACCTCATCGATCAGGTACACCTTATAACGCCCTTGGGTAGGCGCATACTGGACATTGTCCAGCAGTTCCCGGGTATCTTCTACTTTGGTTCTTGACGCCGCATCGACCTCAATAAGATCAACAAAGCGCCCTTCATCAATTGCCTGACAGCTATCGCACTGCCCACACGGTGTAGAGGTAATGCCCTCATCACCACGTCCGTTAGCCGTGCAGTTCAAACACTTGGCAAGAATACGCGCCAAGGTGGTTTTGCCCACACCGCGAGTCCCCGTAAACAGGTAGGCATGATGCAAACGACCCTGATCCAGGGCATTGACCAAGGCGCGTTGAACATGGGCCTGGCCCACGAGTTCGTGGAATGTGCGAGGCCGCCACTTACGGGCCAGAACCTGATAACTCATGAAGCTGTACTTCCTTCGGCGGGCTGACTTGCCCCACGCTGTAGCCAGCGCGGGGCAAAGGCCACGATGCATAACAAAGACGATGCGAGAACAAACGCCATTCTAACGGTTGCACCGCAGCCCGCCAACCGCCTGAATAAAGCGGGCTATTTTAGACAACGCCTAGGCGTTATCACCACCTTCCGCCGCACCAGCACGCTCAGCAGCGGCTTTTACTAGCTTTTCCAGCTCGCCACTTTGATGCATCTCAACCACGATGTCGCAACCACCCACCAGCTCGCCTTCTACCCACAGTTGTGGGAAGGTCGGCCAGTTAGCAATTTTGGGCAGCTCGGCGCGAATATCCGGATTATCCAGAACGTTAACGAACGCAAAACGCTCGCCACAGCTCATAAGCGCTTGGACGGTCTGGGCAGAAAACCCACACTGAGGCAGTTGGGGCGAACCTTTCATGTAAATCAGGATCGGATTTTCGCTAATTTGACGCTGAATGTTTTCGGCAGTTGTGCTCATACTATTTCCTCGCTTATTGATGACCGATGCCCTCTCACTCATCTACTAGGCTTAGCCCTTGAACCAGATCCTTGAACCTGATTCTAAAACCTAGCCCTTGTAATGGGTACTTGAGACTAGTACTTAAGAAATCGTACTTAGAATAGTACCTGAGTAGAGCGCTCGGCTTTAACGTGTATATGGCATTCTACGCATGCCGTTCGCGTTGCGCATCCCCTGCAGCATAGCTAGGATAGTGTTTTTGCGCGGAGAGAAGCCCTTATGGCGACACGCCATTTCCTGACCTTGCTAGATTTGACCCCAGATGAGCTGGACTATTTGATCCAGCGTGCCATTACGATCAAAACTAATCTAAATGCCCAAGGTCCTGTTTACACACCCTTCCCCAACCGTACCCTGGCGATGATCTTTGAAAAATCATCGACGCGTACACGGGTTTCGTTTGAAACGGGAATGGCACAGTTTGGCGGCCATGCACTCTTTCTCTCCCCCCGCGATACTCAGCTGGGTCGTGGCGAACCAATTGAAGACACCGCTCGCGTACTGTCTGAAATGGTCGATGCGGTGATGATTCGCACCTTCTCCCACGCTGGGCTGGAAACCTACGCCAGCGCCAGCAGCGTACCGGTGATTAACGCCTTAAGCGATGACTACCACCCCTGCCAGCTACTTGCCGACGTGATGACCTGGACTGAGCTACGCGGCAGCGTAAAGGGACGCACAGCAGTGTGGATTGGTGATGGTAACAACATGTGCCACTCCTGGATCAATGCCGCTCGCCAATTCGGTTTCCATCTGCGCATTTGCTGCCCGAAAGGCTACGAGCCCCGAGCCGATATTATGGCGGCCGCTGGCGATCAAGTAACGCTGCTGCACGACCCTCAGGAAGCGGTAAAGCACGTCGACCTGATCACCACCGACGTTTGGGCCTCCATGGGCCAAGAGGAGGAGCAGGCGAAACGTGAAGCCGACTTCGCAGGTTTCCAAGTTACTGAAGCCATGCTCGATCAGGCAGACCAAGACGTCCTCTTCCTGCACTGCCTGCCTGCCCATCGCGGAGAAGAGATCAGCCACACGCTGCTCGACGACCCACGTGCCGTGGTTTGGCAGGAAGCAGGCAACCGCCTGCATGCACAAAAAGCGTTGATCGAGTTTTTGCTTCTGGGTAAGGTCACTGAATAAACGATTTACTGCAAACAAAAAAAGCCTCGTTTAAACAACGAGGCTTTTTTCTAATATTGGGTGAAATTTTTGTTGGTGGAGCCTAGCGGGATCGAACCGCTGACCTCAACACTGCCAGTGTTGCGCTCTCCCAGCTGAGCTAAGGCCCCACGTGCTGTCTTTCCAACAGCGAGGCGGATACTACGGTGAACATTTACCGCGGTCAAGTTTTTACATCAGCAGCGGACAACTAATTCTCCTTTGTCGTTAGCTGTGGCACTCTATATGCACATATAGTTAACAAGATAGAGTAGTGTCCAAGTCCAAGGCCAACGCCTGAGTCCATGATGTTTCCAAGCAGGAGCCTGTCCATTGATCAGTGTACTTATCGCCGATGATCATCACCTAGTAAGAACTAGCATTGCTCACCTGCTAAATGAAGAGTGTGACATTAAAATTGTGGGCGAGGTCGACGATGGCGAAAGTGCAGTAACACAGTGTCGCCATTTAAAACCCGACATCGTGTTGATGGATATTCGCATGCCGGGCATAGGCGGGCTCGAAGCCACTCGACGCATTCACCGCAACATGGAAGACGTGAAGGTCTTGATCTTGACCGCGCATATGGAAGACAGCGTGCTGCGCCGCATGCTTGAAGCAGGTGCTTCAGGCTTTTTAAGCAAAGGTGCAGATGCGATAGAGATGACCGATGCCATTCGCCAAGTGTTTCATGGCCGCCGCTATGTCAGTCAGGAAATTGCCCAACGCCTGGCGCTTTCGCACTTCACCGAGGAAGATAATCCGTTTAGCCACCTCTCCCACCGTGAGCTACAGATTGCCCTGATGATCGTTAACTGCCAGCGAGTGCAAGATATCTCCGATCGCCTGCACTTAAGCCCTAAAACGGTAAACACCTATCGTTACCGACTCTTTGATAAACTACAGGTTGCCACCGACGTCGAGCTTACTCACTTAGCGCTCCGTCACGGGCTGGTCGAGGGGTTTGACGCCACCCAAATATAACCCCTATCTTCCCTGCTGTTATCGGGTACCGACACGCTAATATGACCTTTGATTCAAAACAGTTCTTGAGCTCGGTAAGCTCCTCGCCAGGGGTTTACCGCATGCTTGATGAGCAAAGCAATACGCTCTATGTGGGCAAAGCCAAGCGCTTAAAGGCACGCCTAGCCAGCTATTTCCGTGGTCAACTGAATACCAAAACCCAGGCCATGGTGGGGCGTATCGCCGACGTTCAGGTCACCGTCACCCGCACGGAAACTGAAGCCCTTCTGCTCGAACAGACGCTGATCAAACAATTGCGTCCGCCTTATAACATTTTACTGCGCGACGATAAGTCCTACCCGTTTGTCTTTGTCACCGACCGCCACCCTTACCCGGCACTTGAGTATAAGCGCGCCCGTCAGCGCAGCGACGATGGTCGCTACCTAGGCCCCTACCCTAGCAGCGGAGCCGTGCGTGAAAGCTTGGCGCTGATGCAAAAGATATTTCATATTCGCAACTGCGAGGACAGCGTCTTTGCCCATCGCTCACGCCCCTGCTTGCAGTATCAGATTCATCGCTGTAGCGCTCCCTGCGTCGACTATATCTCCGCCGAAGACTACCGGCGCGACCTCGAACACGCAGTGATGTGCCTGGAAGGCAAAAGTGAGAGTGTTACTCAAGAACTGATGGAGGCGATGGAAAAGGCCAGCCAGGCACTCAACTTCGAGGAGGCCGCCCGTCTTCGCGACCAGGTTCAGCAACTGCGCCAGCTTCAGCAACGCCAGTTTGTCGACACCGGCGGCGGTGATGCGGATATTTTCGCCCTCGCCCAGCGCCCCGGTGCACTGGGCGTTTCGGTGTTGAGCGTGCGCGATGGTCGCCTGCTGGGGGCGCGTCATCACACGCCGAAAAACGATCTGGATCTACCGCTTGAAACGCTGCTCACCGAAGTAGTCAGCCAATACTATTTCGGTCAACCGCACAACGTGCCCAGCGAAGTGATTACCAGCCACCCGTTAGACGACAGCGAGCTGATTGCCGAAGCGCTGACCCAACAGGCGGGCAAGCGCATTCGCGTTACCAGCCAAGTGCGCGGCCACCGCGCCCAGTGGCAACAGCTCGCCATTACCAACGCTGAGCAGCAGCTAGCCTCTCAACTGGCCAACCAAACCCAGCTCACTCAACGCTTTACCGCCCTGCAGAAAGCGCTGGACTTAGCGGACACACCGCAACGCCTGGAGTGTTTCGACATCAGCCATAGCCACGGCGAGGCGACCGTTGCCTCCTGCGTGGTGTTTGATCACCAAGGCCCACGCAAAAGCGATTACCGCCATTTCCGCATTGAAGGGGTAGCCGCCGGTGATGACTACGCTGCCATGCAGCAGGCCCTAACCCGACGCCTTAAGCGCGTGAAAAGCGGTGAAGCAGTCGCCCCTGACATCCTGATCGTCGACGGTGGCAAGGGCCAGCTCAATATGGCCCGCGAGGTGTTTAAAGAACTCGACATCGTCAACATCATTCTATTGGGTGTCGCCAAAGGCACCACGCGCAAGGCGGGGCTTGAAAGCCTGTTTGTGGAAACAGCGGACAATCCGCTAGATTTGGACCCTGCCTCCCCCGCCCTACACTTGATCCAGCATATTCGTGATGAATCACACCGTTTTGCCATTGCTGGCCACCGCGCTCAGCGCGATAAAGCGCGACGCACTTCAACCCTACAAGATATCCCCGGCATTGGCCCCAAACGTCGACGGGAATTACTGCGCTTTTTCGGCGGCCTGCAGGGCGTGCAAAAGGCCAGCCGCGATGAACTCGCTCGCGTACCGGGCATTAATGCGTCGTTAGCCGAGAGTATTTACCGAGCACTCAACGGATAAACGCCCGTTTGGCATGGATGCCATCGGCCAAGGGGGATAGAATGAGGCCAGACACTTCGAATCCTCTGATTTTCCGGCAAGGATCGCTCTCTGCGATGAATATACCCAACATACTGACACTGGCGAGAATCGCCTTTATTCCGCTGCTAGTGGTGCTGTTTTATCTACCCTTCAGTTGGAGCATGCCCGTGGCGGCCGGTCTATTTGGTCTGGCCTCCATTACCGACTGGCTGGATGGCTATTTAGCGCGACGCTGGAATCAGTCAACGCCTTTTGGCGCTTTTTTAGACCCAGTGGCTGACAAACTCATGGTGGTCGTCGCCCTAGCGCTATTGATCGAGCGTTACGACACCCTGGTGCTGACGCTCCCTGCGCTGGTGATTATCGGCCGGGAAATTGTCATTTCGGCGCTGCGTGAGTGGATGGCTGAAATGGGCAAACGCGGCATGGTGGCGGTTTCTTGGATAGGCAAGCTTAAAACCACTCTGCAAATGGTGTCACTGCTGATCTTGCTGGCGCTTCCACCGACGCACGAATTTGCGCTGTTAGGCGTTGTAGTACTATATACCGCCGCTATCCTAACGCTGTGGTCGATGATTCAGTACCTAAAAGCCGCCTGGCCGCATCTTAGCCGCTCCATGTAAGCTGCTGATAAGTAAATAAGGAACACACGCTAATTCATTGATTGACAACGCGGTGGCGATCCGTATAATTCGCCCTCGAGTCGAGCGGGAATAGCTCAGTGGTAGAGCATCGCCTTGCCAAGGCGAGGGTCGGGAGTTCGAATCTCCTTTCCCGCTCCATTTTGGATGTGTGGTATTGAAGGCTAGGGTCGTGAGCTGGTGCGCCAGTCCGATCGAATCTACTTTCCCGCTCCAACGACTTTTGAGGCTGGATGGCAGAGTGGTTATGCAGCGGACTGCAACTCCGTGTACGCCGGTTCGATTCCGACTCCAGCCTCCATCTTTGTGTAGCAGTGGTGTTTTAAGCAGAACGAAACAGCATTGCGATGTGATTTTTTGTGATGTATAGCCCGGATGGCGAAATCGGTAGACGCAAGAGACTTAAAATCTCTCGGGGGCAACCCCGTGCCGGTTCAAGTCCGGCTCCGGGCACCATTTCTGTTGTTTTACTTCCCCTCCAGCTTTTCTTCTTCAGTCATTTATTTCCTGTATCGGTTTTCTTTACGCGGCCTTTTACCGCGCCTATTCGCGTACTCGAACATCGCGCAATTGTCTCCCCGAATATCACTCATTTCTTAAGCCGAAGCATCGCTAAACGCTAATCGCCGCGCTATGATGCCTGCCTTCTAACTTTTCGCGCGCGACGAAGCTAGTGACGTTTAGGGTTTGCAATATTTCGGTCAGTATCAAGGGGGAGCGGGCACCATGAGCACGCCAACATCCGATGTACTTATCATTGGCGGCGGCGTCGCTGGGCTCACCCTTGCCTTGGAAGTGGCTGACCACAGGTCCGTGACGCTGGTTCGCCCTGCACAAGATGATCAAGGCGCCAGCCGCTGGGCTCAAGGCGGCATTGCGGCCGTGCTCTCGCCGGATGACGACCTTGACGCGCATATCAATGACACCTTGGTGGCTGGCGATGGGCTATGCGATATCGAGGCCGTTCGCTTTACCGTTACCCATGGGCCCGCTGCTATTCAGTGGCTGATTGATAAGGGTGTTCCCTTTACACCCGAGCACGACCCTGCCGCACGCTACCCATATCATCTAACCCGAGAAGGCGGCCACAACGCACGGCGGATCATACATGCTGACGACGCCACCGGCCGTGCCGTGGTGGATACGCTGGTAGACAAAGTAGCGCAGCACCCCAACATCACCCAGCGCAACGATCTAACGGTGGTTGGCCTGCTACAAGATCCCCAAGGTGCCTGCCGCGGCGCCTATGGCAGCGATGCCAACCACCAGTGGCACTCGCTCACTGCGCGCCATACTGTATTGGCCACTGGCGGCGCAAGCGGCCTTTACCGCCACACCACTACGCCCGCTCCTAGTAGCGGCGAAGGCATGATGATGGCTGCTGAGCTGGGTGCTCGGTTAATGAATCTAGAGTTTCAACAGTTTCATCCAACCTGCCTGTTTGACCCCGAAGGCCCGGCGTTTTTGATAAGTGAGGCGGTTCGTGGTGAAGGCGGGCATCTGCTCAATGAGGCGGGAGAGCGTTTCATGCTGGCGCTGGATAAGCGCGCGGAGCTAGCCCCGCGGGATGTCGTCGCCCGCGCCATTGATGCAGAAATACAGCGCAGCACTCTGGGCCACGTGTGGTTGGATATTCGCCATTTAGGTGAAAAGGCAATTCGCCACCACTTCCCCACTATTCTGGCGCACTGTGCCTGCCGGGGGATTGATATCACCCAGCAGGCTATCCCCGTGGTGCCTGCCGCCCATTATAGCTGCGGCGGTGTCGCCACCGACTTGCAAGGCGCCACGAACGTTGCCAACCTCTATGCCATCGGTGAAACCGCCTGCACGGGGCTTCATGGCGCCAACCGTATGGCCAGCAACTCGCTGTTAGAGTGCTTGGTATTTGCCCGCAGCTGTGCACAAGCGCTGTTAGCCGACGTGGAACAGCACGGCCAAACGACCAGCGGTAGCGGATTTCAGCCCCCGGCGCAGGCTGCGGCGACTGTCTTACCCAAGGCAGTACTCAGCGATATACGCCAACAAATGCGCACCACCATGAGCCAGCATGTCTCCATTGTGCGCAGCGCCACCGGGCTAAGTACTGCCCTGACGCACTTGAAGTCACTGCTAAACAGCGTGGAAGAGATTCAGGGAGCCCTAACAGCCCCGGAAGGCAAACGCCTGCACCAGACCCTACAGTTAGCACTATTGACTGTTCTCGCCGCTCAGCAGCGGCATGAGTCACGCGGGCTGCATTACTCCACCGACTGGCCTAGCCGGCAGCCTGAAGCCGTTGCTTCTTCGCTTGCGATGAACGACTTAACAGACGCGTTAGCAACAAACCGCTAGCGGCCCGGACGATGAAAGAGCTTGCGCGCCTCACGCAAGCTTTGTTGAGGCGCGCTATCAGGCCAGAGCCAAACCCGCTGCTTACCCACATAAAGCCCTATTAACCAGGGCCCTAGATAGTCACAGCGTACTCGATCCGTATCGCCCAGAGCCTCATTTCGCGTGAGAGCCCCCTCTTCAGGCTGCGACTCGCGCAGCCAACGACCTTGAACTTGTGGCGCCGTCGACGTCAGCGAGAGCACGCCTTTGGGTTGACGAAGATAGCCGCGCCATCCAAGGACAACGCCTAACACCGTTATCGCCACCGCCGCTGGCATGCCCCCTACCCAATAGCTCAGCGCCACAGTGCCGATCAACAATCCACATTGGGCTAGTAGCCAATACTTAGAGGGTACGATAGGCAGAATTATCGGTGGTTTCAGCATGTTCAACGATCATTTGTACGATACGCCGCTGGCTAGGCTCCTCGGGCCACTCTCGGTGCATCAGCCAGACAAAAAGATCCTGATCCTCGCCTTCAATGAGCTGCTGGTAGGCCAGTTGATCCGCTTCGCTAAGATGGTCAAAACGCTGTTCAAGAAATGGAATAAGCAGCAGGTCAAGCTCCCACATACCGCGCCGGGAGTGCCAGTAAAGCCGTTTGCGCAAAATGGCTGCTGGGGAATTATCGTCGTTCAACGTCAGCCGCTCCAGTTATATAAATGAAAGGCCAGTATACCTAAGCTGTGGGGTCGCGCCAGCGCCCTCCATCGCCTATGCTATTAAAGAGTGTAGAACCTTGTTTTATCTGAATTGTTTTATACTGAATTGCGCAGTATGCTGAATTTGATGTTAGCGAGGTCGAGAGCGCGTCACGGCCTTCAATGTTCGCAGGGAGCCAACCGATGACTAAATCTGAATTAATCGAACAAATTGCGATGCGTCAGCCGGAGTTATCCGCCAAAGATGTTGAAACGGCGGTGCGTATTATCCTGGACGACATGACGGATTCTCTAGCTAGCGGCGGTCGTGTTGAAATCCGTGGTTTCGGCAGTTTTTCACTGCACTATCGGGAGCCGCGGGTAGGGCGCAATCCAAAAACAGGCGATGCAGTCGATCTGGAAGGTAAGTATGTGCCGCACTTCAAGCCTGGCAAGGAGCTACGCGAGCAGGTAGACGCTAGTCGAGCACTAGGCTACTAAAACGCGACTATTAATTTCTGTGGGATGACGTCGCCGCTTGAGTCGTACACAATAGCGCTACCGTGAACGTCACAGACTAGGAAACTCACATGCGTTGGATCAAAGGGCTGATTTTAGCCGTTATTTTGCTGATAGTAGTGCTGGTAGGCATTCTGTTTGCCGTTAATAATCAGCAAACCATTGCCTTAAACCTTATCTGGCTGGAGTTGCCAGCGGTATCACTCTCGGTTTGGCTACTCGCGACCCTGGTGTTTGGCGTCATACTCGGCATGCTCGCCATGCTAGGTGTCTACGTGCGGTTAAAAGCCTCCCTGGCCCGCAGCCAGCGCCAGAATAAGCAGCAGCGTAAAGAGCTCGATAGCCTACGCACTCAGGAGTTTAAGGAACTGGCATAAATGCTGGATGTCGCGCTGCTAAGCGTACTGTTGGTCGCCATTGCCATTGGTTACGGGTTAGGTTATCGCCAAGCCTTACGCCGCCGACATCGCACCCATCCGCCTGCGGCCTCGTCTCAAGGCCTCTCCCGGGACTACTTCGTCGGGCTTAATTACCTGCTTAATGAGCAGCCCGACGAAGCGATCAATACTTTTATCAACGTGCTAGCGGTCAACAGTGACACGGTTCACACCCATATCGCCCTCGGCAAGCTGTTTCGTGCCCGCGGCGAGGCCGACAAAGCCGTTAGCATTCACCAAAACCTATTGGCTCGCCCTGCCCTTTCGCAGCACACCAACGAACAGATCCAGCTTGAACTTGCTCGGGATTTTATGGCGCTTGGTGTTCATGACCGCGCCCAGCGGCTACTCAATACCCTGCTGGAGCATAGCGGTGATGATGATCACCGCTATGCTGCCAAACAGCTGCTCGTCGACTTATTAGAGCGTGAAAAAGCGTGGCAGCAAGCCCTTGACGTTATTCAGCCGCTGCTTAAACAGTATCCTAAGATGCGTCGCCCCGCGGCGCACTGGCTATGCGAGCTGGCACTGGAAGAAATTAGTGAAGCCAGTCGACCTCTGGCGAAAAAGCATCTCAAAAAAGCCCTGCAGCTGGATGAGAAATGCGTTCGCGCCACCCTGATGCTGGCCGAACTAGAGATGGACAACGGGCACTATGCCCGCGCTATTGAGCGATTAGACAACATCCCCGGTCAGGAGATAGCGCATATCCCCACCATGCTGCCTGCCCTTAAGCACGCCTATATGCGCAATAATGATAACACCGGTTACGAGGCGCACCTCTATCGCCTGCTTGAGCAAGCGCCTTACACCAGTACCATTATTGCCCTAGGCCAGCTCGTTCATCAGCGTGACGGCGTCGACAAAGCGATTGAGTTGATTGGTGAGCGATTGCGCGCCGTGCCGAGTTTAGGCGGGCTAGATTATTTGATCGATCTGTATATTGAAAGCCAGCGCCTTAGCGGAAAACCTTCCCCGGATACGCGCCTACTGTTACTAAAACATCATACCGATGCGCTGCTGCTTAACCGCACGCGTCATCGCTGCCAGCGCTGCGGCTTTGCCAGCGACGCGTTACAGTGGCAGTGCCCCAGTTGTCGCTTCTGGGGCACGATTAAGCCGGTCATTGGCGTGGAGGGCGAATAGTGCTCACAAAGCTAAGGTATGCAGAAATATTTAGTGCCCCTCTAGTTCCGCCTCAATCGCCTCAAGCGCTACCATGGGGTCGTCAGCCTGAGTGACGGGGCGACCAATGACCAGGTGGCTGCTTCCCGCTGTCATAGCCTCACTGGGGCCCATCGTCCGCTGTTGGTCATTAGCGACTGCAAAACTTGGCCGAATACCAGGGGTCACTTTCAAGAACGACTCACCGCATAGCGTTTTGATTCGCGCAGACTCCTGGGCCGAGCAGACCACTCCTTGTAAGCCACTCTGCTTCGCCAGCAGCGCTAAGCGCTCTACGTGATCGGCGAGTGGAGCCTTAATACCCAGCTCTGCCAAATCATCGGTCTGCATACTGGTCAATACGGTAACGGCGATTAGATGGGTCGTTAAGGCATTCTGATCCAGACGTTGCACGGCCGCCTCCATCATCCGCCGCCCACCGCTGGCATGTACGTTGACCATCCACACGCCCTGCTCCGCCGCCGCCTGCACAGCGCTGGCAACGGTATTGGGAATATCGTGGAATTTAAGATCCAAAAACACCTCAAACCCGCGCCCATGCAGCGCCTCAAGCACTGCCGGGCCGCTACGGGTGAACAGTTCTTTACCCACTTTCACACGGCATCGGGTGGGATCCAACTGATCAGCCATGCACAGCGCGGCGTCTAGCGACGGGTAATCAAGGGCAATAATAATCGGGGAATCGGTGACCACAACGTTACTCCAAGTACGTTTTTGACCATTATATCAGCCTCTCCCTACTCCTCGCGCCCTCATCATGTAAGCCATTTGCCATATATCCATAGCTAAAATCTTACAACTGCTGTCATATATCGCTGACATAAACACGCTTTAAATAAGGCTAAGTTAACAAGTGCAGCGGCGTTTATCTTGCCCACTGATAACGCGGGCACAGGTAGAAACCTCTACACGACGTCGCATGTGTAAACACAAAAAACCAACGCTATTAAAAGGATCATTGCATATGAAAATGACACTTAAAGGAATGCTGGCCGCACTACTGTTTAGCATTAGCTTAGGGCTTTCCAGTGGCGTGCTGGCACAAGATGTAGCCCCGATTAACGTCAATACTGCCGATGCTGAACTGCTGGCCGAACTACCAGGGATCGGCCCTAGCCGAGCCGACGCGATCATTGAAGAGCGCGAAACCAATGGCGTCTTTGAAAGCGCTGCAGATCTTGAGCGCGTCAGCGGCATTGGGCCTGCCACCGTTGACCGCATGCGCGATCAAGTGACATTTGAATAGCCTCATTGGAGAGCATGTCGCTCGTTAACACCACAGTGCCCGGTGTGTATAAGCACCGGGCACTGTGAATAGCGCACGTTAAATCATCCACATATCCATAAATTTGTGTACTGGCATCGTTTCAAGTGTTGTTTGATGGCTGCATATTTCGGCGATTTTTTGGCAACGACTTGTTGGAAAGCGAGTTGCCAGATTGCGCTCAAACTTTTCAACCAATAGCGGCATCCCCTCTTCCCGACGACGTCGGTGGCCGACCGGATACTCCACTGTCACTTTATCGGTCGCACTCCCATCGCTAAAAAACACCTGCACTGCATTAGCGATAGAGCGCTTCTCAGGGTCGTGGTAATCCGCCGAATACTCGGCGTTTTCTTCTACCACCATTTTATTACGCAGCTCATCTATTAGCGGATGAGCTGCATGAAAGCTGTCTTCATAGTGCTCGGCGGTAAGCGCACCAAAGATAAGCGGCACCGCTGTCATGTATTGCAGGCAGTGGTCACGATCCGCCGGATTGGCGAGTGCGCCGGTTTTGGAAATAATCCGAATAGCCGAATCGTGGGTGGTGAGCACGATTTTCTCGATATCGGCCAAGCGGTCTTTCACCTGCGGATGGAGCGTCACGGCGGCTTCACAGGCGGTTTGAGCGTGAAACTCAGCGGGGAAGGAGATCTTAAACAGAATGTTCTCCATTACGTAGCTGCCAAACTCCCGCTGAAAGCGTAGGCGGCGGTCAGCTTCCGGTTTGAGGCTCAAATCTTTGTTGGCATGACTGAACAGCACATCGTAGAAGCCCCATTGGGGCGCCGAGAGCGCGCTGGGAATACCCATTTCACCGCGCAGGGCGATATCCGCTAAGCGCACGCCCCGTGAGGTGGCGTCCCCTGCGGCCCAGCTTTTACGTGAACCAGCATTTGGCGCATGACGATAGGTGCGCAGGCTCTGACCATCCACCCAGGCGTGTGAAAGCGCCGAGAGCAACTGTTCACGATTGGCGCCCAACAGCTTGGCGGCCACCGCCGTAGAGGCGACCTTCACCAGCACCACGTGATCGAGGCCAACCCGATTGAAGCTATTCTCCAGCGCCAGCACGCCCTGAATCTCATGGGCCATGATCATGGCGTTGAGCACATCGCGCATCGCAAGCGCAGCGTCGCCTTGTGCAACCCGCTGCTGGGAAAGGTGGTCAGCAACGGCGAGTATCGCGCCAAGATTGTCGGAAGGGTGCCCCCACTCGGCGGCAAGCCAAGTGTCGTTATAATCCAACCAGCGAATGATACAGCCGATATCCCACGCCGCCTTAACCGGGTCAAGGCGAAGCGAGGTGCCCGGTATCCGCGACCCAAACGGTACTACCGTGCCCTCCACTATCGGGCCTAAGTGCTTTGTGCACTCTGGAAAACGCAGCGCCAACAGCCCGCAGCCAAGCGTATCCATTAAGCAGTAGCGAGCGGTTTCCAATGCCTCATCGGACGCCACCTGATAATTGAGTACGTAATCGGCAATAGCCTGTAGCTCGGGGTCGTAATCGGGCCGCTCATTGGCTTCGGATGTGGCAGACATGGATCTATCTCCTACTGTTGAATCACCTACTCAGTATGGCCCAAGGAATGCGTCCTAAAAGCTGTCACCAGGAATTCTCACAAATCCTTCCATCAACACCCGCGCGCTGCGGCTCATCAGTGCCTGTTCGATATGCCAACGCCCTTCCACCAGGCTTGCCTCAGCTCCCACCCGCAGGCTGCCGGAAGGATGCCCGAAGGTGACCTCGTTTCGTTTACCGCCACCGGCGGCCAGGTTCACTAATGTGCCTTCAATGGCCGCCGCCGCAGCAATGGCAACGGCGGCGGTGCCCATCATGGCGTGGTGCAGCTTGCCCATGGAGAGCGCTCGCACCAGCAGGTCGATATCCGTCGCCAGTACGTTTTTACCGCTCGATGATACGTAATCCGCCGACGGCGCTACGAAAGCCACTTTGGGCGTGTGCTGTCGTTTACCCGCTTCGCTGACATCACTGATTAGCCCCATGCGCACAGCACCATGGGCACGGATAGTTTCAAACATCTCAAGCGCCCGGCTGTCACCATTGATGGCATCCTGCAGCTCGGCGCCGGTATAGCCAATGTCGGCGGCGTTAATAAACACGGTGGGAATACCGGCATTAATCAGGGTTGCTTTCAATATCCCCACGCCTGGCACATCAAGCTGATCAATGAGATTACCGGTGGGAAAAATGGCTCCCTCACCATCGGCCGGATCCATAAAGGCCACCGGAATCTCGGCAGCAGGAAAGGTCACGCCATCCAGCTCAAAATCGCCAGTTTCCTGCACTTCGCCATTGACGATAGGAACCCGTGAGACGATGGTTTTCTGTATATTCACCTGCCAAATGCGTACCTCGGCCACCCCGTTTTCAGGAATACGTGCAGGGTCAACCAGACCATTGCTAATCGCAAAAGGGCCGACCGCCGCGGAGAGGTTGCCGCAGTTACCGCTCCAATCCACATAGGGCTTGTCGATGGAGACCTGACCGAACAGGTAATCCACATCGTGTTCTGCCGATTCACTTTCAGACAGAATCACCGTCTTGCTGGTACTTGAAGTGGCGCCCCCCATACCATCAATCTGCTTTTCGTAAGGGTCAGGGCTACCGATGACACGCAGTAGCAACTGATCCCGCGCCACGCCTGGCTGCTGGGCCGCTTCGGGTAGGTCGCTTAGTTTAAAAAACACGCCCTTACTGGTGCCGCCGCGCATATAGGTGGCTGGAATTTTTATCTGCGGCACACGGTTGTTTTGAACTGACTCGCTCATCATTACCACTCCTAAAAATAACCCGGTGCTCTAAGCCTGATTCGAAAAGCTAGGTTCGAAAAGCTAAAGGCACCGGGTTCACTTGGTCAGCTAGGCCGTTTCAATTAAGCCGCCGTGGACTCAAGAAAGTCCTGGGCAAAACGCTGCAGTACACCACCAGCAGTGTAAATAGACACCTCCTCGGCGGTGTCCAAACGGCACTTCACCGTAACCCGCTCGCTTTCACCGTTTTGGCGGTGGATCACTAGGGTGAGCATCGCCCCTGGCGAAACGGCGCCTTCGACATCAAAGGTTTCAGTGCCGTCCAGGCCCAGTGTCATACGCGTAGTCCCGGGCTCAAACTCCAGCGGCATCACCCCCATCCCGATCAGGTTGGTGCGGTGAATACGCTCAAAGCCTTCGGCGGCGATCGCTTCCACGCCCGCCAGCGCCACGCCTTTAGCCGCCCAGTCCCGTGAGGAGCCCTGACCGTAATCCGCCCCGGCAATAATGATCAGCGGCTGCTTGCGGGCCATGTAGGTTTCAATCGCCTCCCACATGCGGGTGACTTGGCCTTCCGGCTCTACCCGCGCCAGCGAGCCCTGTTTAACGTTGCCGTCGGCATCGCGCACCATCTCGTTGAACAACTTCGGGTTGGCGAAGGTAGCGCGCTGGGCAGTCAGGTGGTCACCGCGGTGGGTGGCGTAGGAGTTGAAGTCTTCCTCCGGCAGGCCCATTTTGGCCAAGTACTCCCCTGCCGCGCTGTTCAACTGAATCGCGTTGGAGGGTGAGAGATGATCGGTGGTGATATTGTCCGGCAAAATTGCCAGCGGCCGCATGCCTTTCAGGGTGCGCACTTTAGCCATATTGCCCTCCCAGTAAGGCGGGCGACGGATATAGGTGCTCTGGGGCCGCCAGTCATATAGCGGGCTGACCTGAGCGCGGGCACTCTTATCCAGATCGAACATGGGAATATAGGTCTGGCGGAACTGCTCCGGCTTCACCGACGATTTAACAATCGCATCGATCTCTTCATCCGCTGGCCAGATATCCTTCAAAGTGACAGGATTTCCCGCCTGATCCACGCCCAGGACGTCTTTTTCGATATCAAAGCGAATCGTGCCCGCGATGGCATAGGCAACTACCAGAGGCGGTGACGCCAGAAAGGCCTGTTGGGCATGGGGATGGATACGGCCATCGAAGTTACGGTTGCCGGAAAGCACGGCGGTAGCGTAGAGATCACGCTCAATAATCTCCTGCTGAATTTTTGGATCCAGCGCCCCGGACATCCCGTTACAGGTGGTGCAGGCGTAGGCCACTACCCCAAAGCCGAGGCTTTCCAGCTCGCTCATCAACCCAGCTTCTTCCAGGTACATCTTGACGGTTTTCGAGCCCGGCGCCAGCGACGATTTCACCCATGGCTTACGCAGCAAACCCAACCGGTTGGCGTTACGGGCGATTAGCCCGGCGGCGACCATATTGCGAGGGTTAGAAGTGTTAGTGCAGCTGGTAATGGCGGCGATGATAACCGCGCCATCGGGCATTTTGCCCGCTTTCTCTTCCGCCTGTGCCGCCTCAAGCCCAACAGCAATACCACGTTGGGCAAGCTCTGAAGTTGGCAAATGGGCGTGGGGGTTGGAGGGCCCCGCCAGGGTGCGGGTTACCGACGAGAGGTTAAAGGTCAGTACCCGCTCGTACTCAACCTCGGTCAAGCTATCCGCCCACAGGCCGGTGTGCTTGGCGTAGGTTTCGACCAGCGCCACCTGTTCATCTTCACGGCCGGTAATTTTCAGGTAGTCGATAGTTTGGCCATCGATGTAGAACATCGCCGCGGTCGCGCCGTATTCGGGGGTCATATTGGAGATAGTGGCGCGATCTCCGACCGTTAGCGCGTCGGCACCTTCACCGTAGAACTCCAGGTAAGCACCAACCACCCGCTCTTTACGCAGGAACTCGGTAATCGCCAGTACCATATCGGTGCCGGTAATGCCGGGCTGCAGCTTGCCGGTCAGCTCCACGCCGACGATATCCGGCAGGCGCATCATGGAGGCACGGCCCAGCATGACGCTTTCGGCCTCCAGACCACCCACACCTACGGATATAACGCCAAGGGCATCGACCATGGGCGTATGGCTATCGGTACCCACACAGGTATCCGGATAGGCAATGCCGTCACGGTTCTGCACCACCGGTGACATCTTCTCCAGATTGATCTGGTGCATGATGCCGTTGCCGGGAGGAATTACATCGACATTCTCAAAGGCCGTTTTAGTCCAGTTGATAAAGTGGAAGCGGTCATCGTTACGGCGATCTTCAATGGCGCGGTTTTTCTCAAAGGCGCCCTCTTCCGACCCTGCGTGCTCCACTGCCAGTGAATGATCGACGATTAGCTGGGTGGGCACTACAGGATTAACCTTGGCGGGGTCACCACCCTTCTCGGCAATAGCGTCACGCAGCCCGGCCAAATCGACCAGAGCAGTCTGGCCTAGGATATCGTGGCAGACGACACGCGCCGGGTACCAAGGAAAATCCAGGTCACTCTTGCGCTCGATCAACTGTTTTAGCGCATCGGTAAGCAATTCAGGATCGCAGCGGCGCACCAGCTGCTCGGCCAGCACACGTGAGGTATAGGGCAGCTGCGCATAGGCACCGGGCTGGATATCTTCCACCGCCTCGCGAGCATCAAAAAACTCAAGCGCTGTGCCAGGCAGGGGTTTACGGTATTGGGTATTCATAGCAGATAGACTCACAAGAAGGGGGCTGAAAAAAGCCCGGTGTCCAAATCACCGGGCAGCAGGCGGTTCAGTCTCGCGCTTCTATCGGCACCCACTCGCTCTTCTCGGGGCCAGTGTAATCGGCGCTAGGGCGAATAATGCGGTTATTGGCGCGCTGCTCAAATACGTGCGCCGCCCAGCCGGTCAGCCGAGAGCAGACGAAAATCGGCGTAAACAGCTTGGTGGGTATATCCATGAAGTGGTATGCGCTGGCGTGGAAGAAGTCTGCGTTACAGAACAGCTTCTTCTCACGCCACATGACCTCTTCGACCCGCTCAGAAACCGGGTAAAGCACCTTATCACCCACATCGTCAGAGAGCTTCTTGGACCAGTGCTTGATAATCGCGTTGCGCGGGTCGGACTCGCGATAAATCGCATGCCCGAAGCCCATAATTTTATCCTTACGCTCCAGCATGCCCATGATCTTGCTTTCTGCTTCTTCCGGCGACTGCCAATCCTCGATCATCGCCATGGCCGCTTCGTTGGCGCCGCCATGCAGTGGGCCGCGCAGCGACCCAATCGCACCGGTCACGCAGGAGTGCATATCGGAAAGCGTCGAGGCGCATACCCTTGCGGTAAAGGTAGAGGCATTGAATTCATGCTCGGCGTAAAGAATCAGCGATACGTTCATGACCCGCGCATGCAGTTCAGAGGCGGGCTCGCCGCGCAGCATATTAAGGAAATGCCCGCCTACTGAGTCATCATCCGTTTCGGTATCGATGCGCACACCGTCGTGGGAGAAGCGGTACCAGTAACAAATAATCGAGGGCAGCACCGCCAGCAGCCGATCAGCAACGTCTTGCTGCTGATCAAAATTCTCCTCGGTTTCTAGATTGCCCAGCATTGAAGTGCCGGTGCGCATTACGTCCATCGGGTGAGCGTCTTTGGGGATCTGCTCAAGTACCGTTTTTAATGCATCGGGCAAGCCGCGCAGGCTTTTGAGCTTGCTGATGTAGTGGTCTAGCTCACCCTGATTAGGCAACTTGCCTTTTAACAGCAGGTAAGCGACCTCTTCGAATTTGGCTTTTTCAGCCAGCTCTTTAATATCAAATCCGCGGTAGGTCAGGCCTGAGCCTGTTTTACCTACCGTACACAGCGCGGTGGAACCAGCGCTCTGGCCACGCAGTCCTGCTCCTGTTGCGGGTTTATCAGCCATGGTGTGTCTCCTATTACTGCTTTTATTTTTACTATCGATTTATGAATAAGGTCGTTCATTAAACTTTCGGCAAAGCTATCTTGGTGAGAGGACAGGTTTCCGCGAGGGCGCTGTGAACCCCTCCCTGGGCGCTACTTTTGTCATCCATGACAAAAGACCCTCGCTTCAACCTGTCCTCTCACCAGTTTGCAGAAGAAATCATTTCCAACTGCGCTTCATCTTAACTGGCGGTTTATTGGTCATCGCCTTTCTCGGCAAACAGCGCGTCCAGCTTCTGCTCAAAGTCGTGGTAATTGAGAAAATCGTAGAGTTCGTCGCGGGTTTGCATCAGCGGCACCACGTCTTTTTGGTGGCCGTTGTCGAGGATGCTTTGATAGACCTGCAGTGCCGCAGCGTTCATGGCGCGGAAGGCCGAGAGCGGGTAAAGCACCATGCGGCAGCCAACCTCGCCAAGCTCCGTTTGAGTAAACAGCGGAGTAGCACCGAACTCGGTGATGTTAGCCAAAATGGGGGCATTGACCCGTTCACAGAAGGCTTTGTAATCATCCAGGGTATGAACCGCTTCAGCGAAGATGGCATCTGCACCGGCTTCAACGCAGGCGTTGGCACGCTCAATGGCAGCATCAAGCCCCTCTTTTTGAAACGCATCGGTGCGAGCAATCAAATAGAAGTCGGGGTCGATCTTGGCATCGGCGGCAGCTTTAATGCGGTCGACCATCTCCTGCTGAGAGACAATTGCTTTATTGGGGCGGTGTCCACAGCGCTTTTGAGCCACCTGGTCTTCCATATGTACCGCGGCCACGCCAGCGCGCTGCATTTCTTTTACCGTGCGTGCAATATTGAAGGCACCGCCCCAACCGGTATCGATATCCACCAGCAGGGGCAGCTCGGTAGCGCCGCAGATACGGTGGGCATCTTCCACCACATCATTCATGGTCGTCATGCCCAGATCCGGCAAGCCGAACGAGGCGTTAGCTACGCCGCCACCAGAGAGGTAAATGGCTTGATGGCCAACCTTGTCGGCCATTAGCGCTGTATAGGCATTAATGGTGCCTAAGATCGGCAGCGGACGGTTAGCCTCAAGCGCGGCTCGAAACCGGGCGCCGGGAGTCATCTGGGACATGGGGTGTTTCTCCTATTGCTAATTTCTAGTTATGTTTTAGCTGCGTGATTAAGAGCTTTGCGATTTAGATGCTGACTGTTCGAGGGTCGCTGCATAGCGATCCGCCACATTGGCGCGGGAGGCGCTGACATGGCGGCGCATGAGCAGCTCGGCCAGCTCCGCATCGCCAGCTTCAATGGCATCAACAATGCGATGGTGTTCCACAAAGGCGCGCTGCGGTCGCGTGCCGCTAGCACTGAACTGAGTGCGATAAAGGCGCACAAGGTAGTAAAGGTCATCACAGAGCAGGTTCATTAGCATTTTGTTGTGACTGCCCTGAACGATGCAGTAGTGAAAATCGAGATCGCCTTCGCGCTGGTAGTAAGCTTCGCCACGCTTTAAATCCGCCTGACCTTCGTGCAGCACCAGCACATCCCGCAAACCCTGAACCTCTGCCGGTGACATATGCTCAGCCGCCAAGCGCGCCGCCATACTTTCCAGGGCTTCACGCAGGTCAAACAGCTCTAAAAGCTCTTTCATTGAGAGCTTAACCACCCTTGCGCCCACATGGGGAACCCGCTCGATGAGGCGGTGTGCTTCCAGGCGGCGCATCGCCTCGCGCAGCGGCCCACGTGAAATACCGTAGGTTTTAGACAATCCCGGCTCGGTGATCTTACTGCCGGGAGCAAGCTCGCCGCGTACGATGGCATCCTGCAACTGATGAAATACCCGCTCGGCGAGCGTGCGTACTTCAGGGGTTGCCATTTCATGCGGCGAGGAATCGGAATAAGAAGAAGAAACAGGTAAGCTCATGGCGAATTGTCGACAATTAGAAACATAGCGAAACTTTAGCCCCGCGAACCACCGCCGTCAACCTGCTTATAAAGCGACTTTATACATCTTTCGTTGTAGGCAAAAAGTCTAGCTGCAAAAACAGTGTCAACAATCCTCTTCCGAGCGTGAGAAATGCGTCAATCGTGCGACTGGTGCCGATCTTCAACGACCTCTAACATATGCAGCCCTTTTACCGGCCAGGCGTTTGCTTAATGAACCAGGCGTTGACGATAACTGCCCTGCCCTATTCACCCGACCCATTGGGTATATTCGCCTGCCTACGTGCCAGGCCCGGCGCGGTGCTGCTCGATAGTGGCCGCCCTATCGCCACCGGTCGCTTTGATATTATCAGCAGCGACCCACTTGCTACGCTGGAAGTTACTCATCATGGCGAAGCGAGTATTGCGTCAGATCAGCTTAGCCCACCGGCGCACTTGGCTAACGATGCGTTTGCCCTTCAGCAGTGGCTACTGGATCAACTGGATATCCCTGATGAAACCAGTGAACTCCCTTTTCTAGGCGGGCTAATAGGCTACTGGGGCTACGATTTAGGGCGTAAAACCTTATCGGTTCAGAGTGCTCAGGCAAGCCCGGTCACCTTACCGCAAGCCCGTTTGGGGCTTTACGACTGGTGTATCACCCTGGATCACATGGCCCAGCAGGCGTGGCTAATCGCCACTCCGCAGCGTCGTGAGCAGGTGGAAAACTGGCTTACCAAGACGCCAACGCCGAATAGCGCGTTTACATTGACGAATAGCTTTAAAGCAGAACTTAGCCACACCCAATACGTCGCACGCTTTAACGCTGTGCAGCGCTATATTCGCGCGGGTGACTGCTACCAAATCAATTTGGCTCAGCGCTTTTATGCCGATTACCAAGGGGATGAGTGGCAGGCGTACCTGCAGTTACGTAAAGCGACCCCCACACCCTATTCAGGTTTTATGGCCTGGGGCGATAAGGCCGTACTGTCACTTTCACCCGAGCGGTTTATTCAGTGCAGCAACGGCGAGGTCGAAACACGGCCGATTAAAGGTACCCGCCCGCGGGGGGCCACCCTTGAAGAGGATAAGGCGCTGGCGGAACAGCTATTGAGCAGCACTAAAGATCGCGCTGAAAATGTGATGATCGTTGACCTGCTGCGCAATGACCTGGGCCGCGTCTGCCAGCCAGGCTCCATTCGCGTTCCGCAGCTATGCCGCTTAGAGAGCTACCCTAACGTGCACCACCTAGTTAGCGTGGTGCAGGGAACGCTGGCCGGTAATTACACCCCGCTGGCACTGCTTAAGGCGGCCTTTCCTGGCGGCTCAATTACCGGCGCACCTAAAATTCGCGCGATGCAGATCATTGATGAACTAGAACCCTGCCAACGCAGTGTTTATTGCGGCAGCCTTGGCTATGTCGATGTACGTGGCAGCATGGATACCTCCATCGCTATTCGCACTATGGTTGCCGAGGCGGGAAGACTGCATGTATGGGGCGGAGGGGGCTTAGTAGCAGACTCTCAAGCGGACGAAGAGTACACCGAGACTCTGGATAAAATTCGCCACCTTATTGGCGCTTTGGAATAAGCAGCGCGAGCTCTATATCAAAAAGGAATATAAAAGCCAAACTAAACGGTATTGGGGTTCGCTGCCTCCTGTTTGGTAGCCTAGTCAGTATTATTTAATTTCCGATTAGGAGGCAGTATGTCCTCAGAGCTTGAAGCGATTAACAGAGATTTCGCCAACAATCCTCAAGGGTTAGTTGAGTGGGCGCTGGCCCAGGGTGCACGACCTATTTGCACCACCAACTTTCGCCCTTTTGAGGCGGTGATTCTGCATATGGTGACCCAGGTGCGCCCGGATATACCCATTGTGTGGATGGACAGCGGCTACAACACCGAAGCGACTTATCAATTCGCTGACGAAGTGATTCAACAACTCAACCTGAACATCGTGAGCTTTGTACCCCGGCGCACGCGCGCCCACCGTGAAGCGCTGGAAGGCCCCATGCCGGGTATCGATGACCCACGCCACGCAGCCTTTACTCAGGAAGTTAAAATCGAGCCCTTCGAGCGTGCGCTGCGTGAAATGCAGCCCGACGTATGGTTCACCGCACTGCGCGCTGAGGACACCCCCGAGCGCGCAAAAATGCAGCCGGTTAGTCGCAACAGCGATGGCCTATTGAAAGTTGCCCCGTTGCTGCAGTGGAGCGCCAAAGATATGTACCAGTATCTACAGGCGCATAATCTGCCCAATAACTTCGATTACTTCGACCCTACCAAGGTGGAAGAGAAGCGCGAGTGCGGGTTACATTTGCAGCACTAACTCCACACTGCGGGTTAATACTCCGGCAGGTCCAGGTCGTCAAACAACGACTGCTCATGGCGCGGGCCTGCCGTTAATGCTTCATCAACCCGGTCGCGGGTTAAATGAGGCGCAAAGCGCTCCAAAAAATCATACATGTAACCGCGCATAAAGGTGCCACGACGGATACCAATTTTTGTCGTAGAGCTGGCAAACAGGTGGCTTGCATCCAGTGCCACCAAGTCATCATCAAGCGCCTTGTCCACAGCCATATGCGCCACAATGCCAACCCCCATGCCCAGCCGTACGTAGGTCTTGATCACGTCGGCATCGGCGGCGGTTAGCACCACATTGGGCGTTAACCCTTTCGCTTTAAAAGCATCGTCTAACTGCGAGCGACCGGTAAACCCGAACACGTAGGTAACCAATGGATGCTCACCGAGAGCCTCCAGGGTCAACGGGCCCTGATGAGTGGCTAGCGGGTGCCCCTTGGGCACCAGTACGCAGCGGTTCCAGCGATAGCAGGGCAGTAATACTAAATCGGTAAATAGCTCCAGCGACTCGGTCGCGATGGCGAAATCGGCCTGGCCTTCACTGACCATCTGTGCGATCTGCTTGGGCGTACCCTGCTGCATATGCAGCGCCACATCAGGATATTTAAGGGTGAATTCGCTGATAATGGGCGGTAGCGCATAACGGGCCTGGGTATGGGTCGTAGCAATGGCCAGGCTACCGCGGCGCTCATCGCTATGCTCCTGAGCCACCTGCTTGATGTTTTCGGTGAGACGCAGCACCTGCCCGGCCAGGTCAATAATTGACTGCCCGGCAGGCGTCACACGTGTCAAATGCTTGCCACTGCGCGCAAAAATCTCGACGCCAAGCTCATCTTCTAACAAACGTATCTGTTTAGAGATCCCCGGCTGTGAGGTAAATAGACTTTGAGCCGTGGCCGAGACGTTCAGGTTATGTCGATTGACTTCCCAGATATAGCGGAGCTGTTGTAGCTTCATATCCTCACCTTATTTATTCTCTATACAGATCTATGTAGACCGTATCTTGATGTAGGCCGAATCGTTAAGCACACACAGGCGCTGATGCCACATCACGTCTGACGGATCGTGTCGTCACACTCGGCACTCTACAGCACCATATAGAATAAAAAACACCAAAATAATACTTTTATATTATAAAAAAAACGCCCTACCAGCACCCTTTAATTTCTGCTATTTAGTTAACTCACTGTGCAGGAAATTTGCCAGCAACCTTCGCGCCCGCTAACATCTGCCCACACTTATCGCGATAGACACGAGGCGCGCTGAAAGAGCACCGATGGATCGCGTAATGACCGTTGCTCCATTTGAGGCAACGAAACAGTAAGAGCAACGCAAACGGGAGAAGCAAATGGCTAATAATGTTGATGTCACCAACGCCAATTTTGAGCAAGAAGTCCTCAACGCTGAACAGCCTGTGCTAATGAAGTTCTGGGCGCCTTGGTGTGGCCCATGCAAGGTCATGGCCCCGGTCGTTGATGAAGTAGCTGCAGAACGTCAGGAAAGCCTGAAAGTTGTTAGTGTCAATGTAGACGACGCACCAGAAATTGCTGCCGAGCAAGGCGTCCGCGGTGTACCTACCGTCATGCTGTTTAAATCTGGCACCAAAGTCGCTTCACTGGTTGGCGCACAATCTAAGTCACAACTGACGCAGTTCATCGAACAAAACGCCTGATGAATGTGTAGCACTTGTAATAGCCGCCGACTCTGTCGGCGGTAACACGCCTTCGCTAAATTTCCTGCCTATTTTTTGCGTTTCCACGGCGGCAGACTCGCATCGCTTACCCGAATATCTTTTACACGACGCCTTCCAGGCCCTAACAGCCTAGCGATCCACCGTGTTTGTGGGTGACTATCAAGTGCGATCTTCAACGTCATCGTTAGTACCACCGAAAGTAGCATCCCCGCCGCACCAAAGATCCACCCCCATACCACCAGCGATAAAAACGCCACAAATGTAGAAAGCCCCAACGCCTGCCCCATTACCCGCGGTTCAATCAGATTGCCGAGCACAAAGTTGATGACCAAATAAGCAGAGGCTAGCAGTAACGCCTGAAAAGCACCGCCGTCTTGGGCGACCAACAGCAACAACACGGGGGGGATCGCCGCCAGCGCGGAGCCAATATTGGGAATAAAGTTGAGTGCAAAGGCCAACACGCCCCACAACAGCGGAAAATCCACGCCTACAATCATGCAAGAGAGCCATACCAGCGCCCCAGTGGCCAGGCTAATCATGGTTTTTACGGCTAGATAGCGCTTCAGCGTTAAGCTGAACTCACTAAAACGCTTCAAGCTAGGCGCCGGATTTTCCAGTGCGCGGGAAATTTTATCGCGCACGTTCAACGTCTCGAACAGCATGAATATAACCAGCAGTCCAACAATGATGCCCTGCATAAAGAGGTTGCCTAGCTGACCCAGTAAGGCAGGCATCCAAGAGCCCTCATCCTCCATTTCAAACAGCGAGTTAATCTGGTCGGGATTAATTGCTAGCCCGCGTGAAGAGAGCGCATTAAGTAAATTCCAATACTGTTCATAAAGCCGCGACTCAATTTCCGGCAACGCTGCCACGAAGGTACTGAAGCTATTGACCACCAGCAGGCCAATCAGCGATATAAACGCCAGCAATACCATCAATGTTAGAAATGCCGACATTCGCATGCTTAAGCCACAGCGATGCAGCCACTGCACCGGTGAAGTACACACTACTGCGATAAATATCGCGAGCAGCAACGGCACTAACAAATCAGCACCTGCTTTCATTCCAGCGATGATCACTACCAACGCAGCGAGTGCCAAGGTGGCATTGAGGGGAATACTGCGGTAATCCTCGTCCGACAAGTTCGACATAATCCATCCCTAGCTTGTTGTCCATATATGATGGCTGCATTCGGCGTATTGCACAAACCGTGCAAATAATAAGCAACTGTTTTGCGTCCACTCTTCCGTACTGAACTTTCTTTTCTACTTCGCTTCAAAGCTGCGTCTACTTGAATGATTTATACCCGGTTTTAACTTGGCGGCGCCACTGCCCGCTCACTAAGGAAAACATTTATGCAAGCCATACCAGCTAACCTTCAAAAACCAGGCTCTAAACGTTTACGCAATGGCCTACTAGGCGGCGCTCTATTGGCACTCCTTAGCGCTCCTTTTGCACACGCTTCACCGTCAACACCGCCCCAGCCAAGCTTGCATGTTCAAGCGCAGTCTTGGGTTGAGGTAGAACCCGACAAGGCCACCCTGAATGCACGATTGTGGGAAAACACACCCGCCCTTTCCACCTTGGAAGAGAGCGATAGTAGCGCACTTAGCGATGCCCGCGAGCGCTTAGAGACCCGCGCCAGCGAATTAATCGAACAAATGGAAGCCACCGGCCTTGAACGCAATGCCATCAATGCAGGCTCGCTAAATGTCTATCCTGAGCATATTCAAGGGCCACGCAATGAAGATGGCGAGCATGAGACCCTGCAGCGCACACGTCTTGAGCGCCCGATCACCGTCGAACTCACCGACCTTGGTCAGTTAAGCGAGGTGTTAGACGCGCTAATAGCCGCTGGTGTTAACTCATTGGATGGCGTGCAGTTTGACCTACAAGACCGCGACGCTGCCACTGACGAAGCCCTGGTCAAAGCGCTGGAGAAAGCGCAACACAAAGCAAACCTGATGGCCGACAGCTTAGATGCTGAGCTTGGTCATGTGCAGCGCATTGAAGAGACGCAATCACCTATCTTCCAGCCGCGCATGATGGCGATGCGTGCAGAAAGCGATGCCGCTGGCGCCAGTCAATCCAGTGCCGCCAGCGATTACAGCCCCGGCACCATCCGCATTGATGCCGGGGTTAGCGTTGAGTGGGCGCTTAAAGGGCCAGACGCTCCACGCCGCCCAGATAGCGACGTAGCGGCTCAGGAATAATCACCGAGCCATCTGCCTGCTGGTGGTTTTCAAGCACCGCCAGCAGGCAACGACCAACCGCCAGCCCTGAACCGTTCAGCGTATGTAGCAACTGCGGCTTTTTGGAATCCGGATGGCGATACCGCGCTTGCATACGCCGGGCCTGGAAATCCTCGCAGTTAGAGACAGACGAGATCTCCCGGTAAGTCTCCTGGCTGGGCAGCCACACTTCCAAGTCGTAGGTCTTCGTGGCCCCAAAGCCCATATCCCCAGTGCATAGCGTCACTACGCGATACGGCAACGCCAGTGCCTGCAGGATCGCCTCTGCATGACCACGCATCTCTTCCAACGCTTCGTAGCTCTTCTCCGGCTCCACAATCTGCACCATCTCGACTTTATCGAACTGATGCTGGCGGATCATTCCGCGGGTATCGCGCCCGTGCGAGCCCGCCTCGGAGCGGAAACAGGGCGTATGTGCGGTAAGCTTCATCGGCAATGCCGCTTGCTCGATAATTTCATCGCGTACAAAGTTGGTCAGTGGTACTTCTGAAGTGGGAATCAGGTGATACTCGCGCTCATCGTCCAGCTTGAACAAATCTTCGCCAAACTTCGGCAGCTGGCCGGTGCCCATCAGCGAATCGCGGTTGACCATATACGGCACGTAGCACTCTTCGTAGCCGTGCTGTTCGGTTTGGGTATCCAGCATAAACTGCGCCAACGCCCGATGCAGGCGCGCTATGGGCCCGCGCATGACCGCAAAGCGAGCGCCAGTGATTTTAGCCGCCAACTCAAAATCGAGATAACCCGACTGCTTACCCAGATCAACGTGATCCAACACCTCGAAATCAAACTCCCGCGGCGTGCCCCAGCGGTGCAGCTCGACATTCTCGTCTTCGCTTTTGCCTTCCGGCACGCTTTCATGGGGCAGGTTGGGAATACCGCTGATAGCGTCGTCCCATTCTTCCTGGACGTCGGCTAGCTCGCGCTTGGCTTTATCCAGGCGATCACCTAAATCGCTGACTTCATCCAGCAGCGGCTGAATATCTTCACCGTTGGCCTTGGCTTTACCAATCGCTTTGGAGCGCATATTGCGCTCATTTTGCAGCTGCTCGGTTTGCGTTTGCAGCTCGCGGCGACGCGACTCCAGCGCCTGCAATCCCGCTTTATCAAGCACAAAGCCCCGCCGGGCCAGTTGTTGAGCAACCGTGTCAAGATCACCGCGCAGCAGTTTCGGATCGAGCATGAATCCTGTCCCTTGGCCTGAAAACAATAAAAGCACCGCGCCAATGCGCGTGCATAAAGGGGTCTATTGTAGGCAAAAGCGCGGCGGGGGGCTATGGGTGGCCTCAGGGGCTAAGCAATAGCTTGTACAGTGTAAACATTTAGCTATAGAAAAAGGGGATACTTTAAGGCTAAGGTGACTAAATAATTAATCATGTTGAGCCATGCAAATGCCACCTAAATCGTCGCACTTTTACGCTCACTCACTCCCAGAAACAGACAAGCAAGCCTGGCAAACCCTAGATGATCACTTACAGTGTGTCGCCGAAATGGCAGCAACACGCGCTGAACGCTTTGGTATGGCAGATGCAGGATATGCAGCGGGTCTTTTGCATGATTTAGGCAAATACAGCGCGCCTTTTCAGCGGCGACTGGAAGGTTCTTCAGAACGTGTTGATCATTCCACTGCAGGCGCTATTGTCGCTAAACAACGCTTCAAAGGAGGAATCGGCGACTTGCTGGCCTACTGTGTTGCGGGCCATCATGCAGGGCTTGCCAATGGCCGTGATTCAGGCGAACGCTCCCCGCTTAGTGAACGCCTTAAAGCGGATATTCCTGCAATAGATAACGCTTGGCAAGATGCGCTTACGCTTCCACAGGAGCTACGTCCTCCTGGCACGTTTACCCAACGTTCAGAACGGGGTTTCTTTCAACTCGCGTTTCTCACCAGAATGCTTTTTTCATGTTTAGTTGATGCAGACTATATCGATACCGAAACCTTCTACGCCCAACATGAAAACGGCTTAGCACGGCAACGCGGTGGCGGCGCTTCGCTAACGCTGCTTCGAGATGTGCTCAATCAACACTTGGAAACCTTCGACACCGAAAAAGGCATTAACCAATTACGTGGGCATATCCTGCGTGAGGTACGTAACAAAGCGGGAATGAGACCCGGCTGTTTCAGCCTCACGGTACCCACTGGCGGTGGCAAAACCCTCGCTTCCCTCGCCTTCGCCCTGGATCACGCCATCACCCACGGCATGGATCGCGTTATTTATGTTATCCCCTTCACCAGTATCGTAGAACAGAACGCTGCCGTGTTTCGGAAGGCGCTGAGCAAATATGGCGCTGAAGCAGTGCTCGAACACCACAGCACCTTTGATGCTGAAAAAGCGTCAAAAGGCGATAAAGATAGTCTTGATAAACTCAGACGCGACAGTGAGAACTGGGACGCACCGATTGTCGTGACAACATCTGTGCAGTTCCTGGAAAGCCTATTTGCCGCTAAAACATCACGCTGCCGCAAATTACATAATATTGCCCATAGCGTCGTGATTCTGGATGAAGCACAGACAATGCCCCTGCCCTTGCTGCGCCCAAGCGTTGCCGCACTGGATGAACTCGCGCTGAATTATCACGCCAGCATTGTGCTCTGTACCGCGACCCAACCCGCCCTGCTTGAAACTAATGACGCAGCCCGCAGTTTCACAGGTGGCTTCAAAGACGTTGAGGAGCTGGCCCCCGATCCAAAAAACCTGTATCGAAAGTTAAAGCGGGTGACGGTAAAGCATATTGGCTGCTTAGATGACGACCAGCTGCGCCACGAGCTCCTAGACGTCGATCAGGTACTGTGCATCGTCAATAACCGCCGCCACGCCAAAGCCTTGTATGAATCTATCGCCGATCAGCCAGGGGCTTTTCACCTGACCACCGCCATGTGCGCTGTTCATCGGCGGCAGGTATTACATCATATTCGTGAAACACTAAAAGAAGGCAAACCATGCCGGGTGGTGTCTACGTCATTAATAGAAGCGGGCGTGGATGTAGACTTTCCGAGGGTGCTGCGCGCCGAGTCGGGGCTAGATTCCATCGCCCAGGCCGCAGGGCGCTGTAATCGGGAAGGTAAACGAACCGCTGAAGAAAGCGAAGTGCGTATTTTTGCAACTGCCAATGAGGAGTGGGCGCCGCCGCCCGAGCTAAAACAGTTCGCCCAAGCCACTCGCGAAGTACTACGCCAACACGGTCACGACCCGCTTTCGCTGGAAGCGATAGAGGCGTATTTCACGCTACTTTACTGGCAGCAAGGGCCTGACCAACTCGACAAGCACCAACTGCTCTCGCTGATTGAAAAAGGGCGGCTTGACGGTCTGCCCTTTGAAACCCTCGAGCAGGAATTTCGCCTCATCGACAACAATCAACGAAGTGTCATTATTCCCAGAGACACTGACGCACGCAAAGCGATTAAAGATCTCGCCTTTGCCACAAGCCCTGGCGGCATCGCCCGAAAAGTGCAGCTCTATACAGTGCAAGTGCCCCATAACGGCTTTAGAGCCCTAGAAAAAGTCGGTGCCATTGCGCCTATCGAACCGGATAAATTTAATGACCAATTCATGCTGCTGGTCAATGAAGACCTCTACGATGATGCGCTAGGGTTGAACTGGAGCGACCCAACCTTTATGCGAGCCGAAAGCTTACAGTGGTAAACATACAAAATTACATAGGGAGCTATTATGTCATACGGGGTTCGACTGCATATCTGGGGTGACAGGGCCTGCTTTACGCGGCCAGAGATGAAAGTAGAGCGTGTGTCCTATGATGTGATTACACCCTCGGCGGCACGTGGCATTCTGGAAGCCATCCACTGGAAACCCGCCATTCGCTGGTGCGTAGACCGTATCCACGTGCTCAAGCCCATTCAATTTGAGTCGCTGCGGCGAAATGAAGTCGGCGGCAAGCTCTCAGCTGCATCAGTAACAAAAGCTATGAAAGCGGGCCGCGTTGATGATGTGGCCTATTTTGTTGACCAGAACCGCCAACAGCGCGCCGCCACCATTTTACGCAATGTAGCTTACGTTATTGAGGCGCACTTTGAATTTACCCCACGTGCGGATGATAGCGACACGCCCGGCAAACACCTGGATATTTTCAATCGCCGCGCTCGCCAAGGCCAATGCTTCCACACTCCCTGCATGGGCACCCGCGAATTCCCGGCGAATTTTGCGCTCATTGAAATTGAGCAGCCTCTCCCCTCTTTTGACCCAGCATTAACCGGTGAAAAAGACCTTGGCTACATGCTGCACGATATTGACTTTGCAAACGGCAAAACATCGCGATTTTTTCGTGCCAAGATACAAGATGGCGTGATTGAAGTGCCTCCCTTCCAGGAGACACTCGCATGATACTGACCGCCCTCAATGACTACTACCAGCGGCTCTCCAAAGAAAGCAAAGTACCGCAGTCCGGCTTTAGTACAGAAAAAATCAGCTTTGCCTTGGCATTCGATCAAAATGGTGTGCCACAGCAGATTGATGATCTACGTGACACCTCAGGCAAAAAACCCCGTGCCCGCCCTTATCAGGTGCCTGTTGATAAACGTCGTACATCGGGTATTCACGCCTACCCACTTTGGGATAAAACTGCGTATGCATTAGGAGTAACAGCCGGAGAAGGCAAACGCTTAAACGATGAACATGCCGCCTTCAAAACCCGCCAGTTTGACCTTTTCCGTAACAGTGATGACAAATCACTCCTGGCTTTTTTGAAGTTCTTAGATCAATGGCACCCTGAAAAGCTATCCTCGCTGCCCGGTTACAGCGAGGAGGTACTAGATAGCAATATTATTTTTCGGCTAGATGGACAACGACAATACTTACATGAAAACGATGACGCTCGCCAAATTTGGAGCACTGCCCTCGAAGAAAATACCGGCATTTATGGGCAGTGCTTAATCACCGGTGAAAACGCCGTACTAGGTACGGATCACCCTGCCATTAAAGGCGTTAGAGACGCACAATCGTCGGGTGCCTCGCTAGTCTCATTTAACAGCGAGGCCTACGAGTCTTACGGCTTTCGTAAAAATCAAAACGCGGCTATTTCCACATCAGCGATTTTTGGCTACACAACGGCGCTTAACTATTTACTGCGTGGCGATGCAGACAACCAACAACGTCTGCAAATAGGCGATACCACACTTGTATTTTGGGCAAATGCTCAAACATCACAGGCCGCACAGGCAGCGGAAAGTTTTTTTGCGGTACTCAACCAACCACCCAACGATGAACAGGAAGCCAGCAAACTAGGCTCCCTACTTGCCCAGGTAGCTGATGGCCGCCCACTAAAGGAAGTCGCTCCAGAACTAGAACCCGAAACGCAATTTTACGTACTAGGCCTCGCTCCCAATGCCGCTCGTCTATCCGTTCGTTTTTGGTTGGTTGATAGCCTGGAACATTTAACTAAGCATTACGCACAGCATTACCGAGATCTAGATATCCAGCCTGCACCATGGAAAGGCATTGCCCCCAGCGTTTGGTGGTTAACCCTGCAAACAGCGCCTATTCATGGCGCACGGCCAAAATCAGAAGATGTTCTGCCCCAGCTTGCTGGCGAAATGATGCGCGCCATTATCACAGGGCAGCGTTATCCCCGACCGCTACTTACCAGTGTTGTTATGCGTTTTCGCAGTGATGGCAATATCAACGGCTTACGCGTCGCACTTTGCAAAGCGGTGTTAGCCCGAGAGGCTCGCTTAACCACGCACTTAAACTCGAACAATCAGGAGGTTTCCGTGAGCCTTGATAAAAGCTCCACCCATCCAGGTTACTTATTGGGCCGCTTATTTGCCGAATTAGAAAACGCCCAACGTGGCGCACTTGGTAGAGAGTTAAATGCCACCATTAAGGATCGCTACTACGGTGCCGCCTCGGCGACGCCCGCCAGCGTTTTCCCTATGCTGCTGCGCAATGTGCAGAACCATCTTTCATCCATGCGTAAAAAAGACAAAAGCGGTATTGCATACACTATTGAAAGTGAAATCAGTCAAATTATTGACGGACTAGGCGATACCTTCCCGCGCAGCCTAGGTATCGAAGAACAAGGGCGTTTTGCCATTGGTTACTACCATCAATCACAAACGCGATTCGCTAAGAAAGACAACGCGAATAGCGATGAACAATCTGAACAGGGAGACTCAGAATGAGCACCATTGCTAACCGCTACGAATTTGTCCTTTTATTTGATGTAACCAACGGCAACCCCAACGGCGACCCTGATGCAGGCAACCTGCCACGGCTCGACCCAGAGACCAACCAGGGGCTTATTACAGATGTTTGCCTAAAACGTAAAATTCGTAACTACGTCGCTCTCGAAAAAGAACACGACGCTGGCTATGCCATTTATATGCAAGAAAAGTCAGTGCTCAACAACCAGCATAAAAAAGCTTATGAAGCTCTGGATATTAAACCTGAATCTAAAAAGCTTCCCAAGGAAGCGGAAAAAGCGCGCCAAGTAACCAAATGGATGTGCAATAACTTTTTCGACGTGCGCACCTTCGGCGCAGTCATGACAACCGAGGTAAACTCCGGCCAAGTACGCGGCCCTGTCCAGGTGGCCTTTGCCAGCTCTATCGATCCCGTCATACCCATGGAAGTCTCCATTACCCGTATGGCGGTTACCAACGAAAAGGATCTTGAAAAAGAGCGCACCATGGGGCGCAAGCACATAATTCCTTATGGCTTATACCGCGTACATGGCTACGTCTCTGCAAAACTAGCTGAACGTACCGGTTTTTCAGAGGACGATTTAGCTCTTTTATGGCGCTCTCTAATCAATATGTTTGAACACGACCGCTCTGCCGCGCGTGGTGAGATGTCCACCCGAAAACTTGTTGTTTTCAAGCATGATCACCCAATGGGTAACGCGCCCGCCCATGTGCTCTTCGATAGTGTTCAAGTGAAGCGTGTTGAGGGGAAAGAAGATACACCGGCACGCCACTACAGCGACTATCAAGTCAACATCGCCAGCGAGTCACTGCCGCCTAGTGTGACGGTAGAAGAACACCTATAGGTGAAACGCCATGGAAGAAGAGGCACGCCCCATTCCGCTTTCGGCCCTGCAACATACGCTGTTCTGCCCGCGCCAATGCGCGCTGATCCATGTAGAGCAGCAATGGGCAGAAAACCGTTACACTGCTGAGGGCCGTTTATTACACGAACGCGCTGACCAGTTGGGGCATCAGCGTCGCCGGGGCGTACACACTTCCATGGCCTTGCCTTTGGCAAGTGAACAGCTGGGATTGAGTGGTATTGCCGATGTTGTAGAGTTTGATGAACGTCAATCACCTTTGACTGTACGCCCTATTGAGTACAAACGCGGGCGACCTAAAGCGCACCGTGCGGATGAGGTGCAGCTTTGCGCTCAGGCGCTCTGCCTGGAAGAGATGCTAGATATCCACATCGACTCTGGTGCCCTATTTTATGGCAAAACACGACGGCGCAAAGAAGTCGTCTTTGATGACACTCTACGCACGTTAACTCATCGCATTATTGAGCAAACCCGCGCTATTTTTGATGAGCAGCAGACGCCGCCGGCTATTTACGATGCCAAGAAGTGTGATCACTGCTCCCTTGTCGATATTTGCCAACCTCAAGTGTTTGGCAAACAGCGCTCCGCAAGCCACTGGCTTAACCGTCAACTTGATGCCCTGGATGAGTGACGCCAATGCGACGACAATTAAACTCACTGTACATCACCACCGAAGGTGCTTGGCTTAAAAAGGAAGGCGCCAACATTGTCATGCAGGTAGAAGGGAAAGAGCGCGCCAGGCTTCCCATTCATATGCTGGAGTCCCTTGTATGCTTTGGGCGTGTACTGGTATCCCCGCCGTTAATGGGATTCTGCGCTGAACAAGGCGTTACCATCACCCACCTGTCACCGAACGGGAAATTCTTGGCGCGTATTGAAGGCCCCGTCTCTGGCAATGTATTACTCAGGCGCACTCAATATCGAGTCAGTGATAACGAAGACTCCTGTTCGAGCCTAGTCAGTAGCCTTTTGATTGGTAAAGTCCATAACCAGCGCGCTGTTCTCGCTCGGGGCATTCGCGATTATGGCAGCAAGATGCCTCCTCATGATCGCCAGCGCCTGGAAGCGGCTCGTAACCGGCTAAGCCGCATCGCACGTAATTTATTACTGCAACCTGCCACAACCAATGAGCTACGGGGCCTAGAAGGCGAAGCCGCCCAAGTATATTTCAGTGTCTTCAATTTATTAGTGCGCCAAGAAGGTGGTGCTTTTGAGTTTAAAGGCCGTAATCGCCGCCCGCCGAGAGACCGCATTAATGCGTTATTATCGTTTTTGTATACGCTACTCACCCACGACTGCCGTTCAGCACTAGAAAGCGTCGGCTTAGACCCCGCCGTAGGCTTTTTACATCGGGATCGCCCAGGTCGTCCAAGCCTTGCATTAGACCTTGCTGAAGAGTTCCGCCCTTTGTTAGGTGACCGCCTAGCCCTTTCGCTTATCAATCGACGCCAGCTACGCGAAAAGGACTTTAACATTACTGAAAGCAATGGCGTCGTTATGACCGATGATGCCCGCAAGCTGGTTCTAACTGCTTACCAAGAGCGAAAGCGTGAAGAGTTATTGCATACGTTTATTGACGAAAAAGCACCTATAGGCATGCTGCCCATACTGCAAGCTCAGCTGATGGCGCGTCACCTACGGGGCGACTTAGATGCTTACCCACCTTTCCTTTGGAAATAGCACACTGAGGGCAATATCATGATGGTACTGGTCAGTTACGATGTCAGCACCTCTTCAGAGGGCGGTGAAGGCAGGCTGCGGCGAGTAGCAAAAGCGTGTCGAGATGTAGGGCAGCGAGTACAATTTTCCGTGTTTGAAATTGAAGTCGATCCCGATCAATGGGTACGCTTCCGTCAACGCTTGATCGACTTGATTGATGACGAGGTGGACAGCTTACGCTTTTACTTCTTAGGCCGAAATTGGAAAAACCGCATCGAACATATTGGCGCCAAGCCCGCCTTAGATATGAATGGCCCTTTAGTTTTTTAATGTTTCTCTTGTTTGCGAACCGCAAGTGTTTTGCCAAACCCCGTCAGGTTCGCAGCTCTTTAATAAATTGATTTTAATAATAAATTCTTTCGCCAACTCCTTTGCACCAAGCAAGATCGTCTGATACTCAGCGTTTCGCAAAAGCATGTCTTTTTGCTTTTATTTTTCATGATGTTATAAACAGAACGGTCGCGCCCCGCCCGGGGCGTGCGGATAGAAACTGCCCGGCCATCCCCATCAGCAATGGATATGGTACGGTCGCGCCCCGCCCGGGGCGTGCGGATAGAAACTTGTAGATAACGCCCTCTGCCAATGCCTCGTCGGGTCGCGCCCCGCCCGGGGCGTGCGGATAGAAACTATTTGCCAGCCTGGCGCATCGTCCCAGGCGGGCTGTCGCGCCCCGCCCGGGGCGTGCGGATAGAAACCATGTCTTCGGGGTCTGGCCCGTTCCTCTCCATGGTCGCGCCCCGCCCGGGGCGTGCGGATAGAAACAAGTAACGCTCGCTGAACTTCTCGATGGACATGGGTCGCGCCCCGCCCGGGGCGTGCGGATAGAAACGCAAACGTCACCTTGCTAATGATTGTTTTCTTGTTGTCGCGCCCCGCCCGGGGCGTGCGGATAGAAACGATGCTTTCCAGTGCGCTTTTGCTTTCGCGGAAGGTCGCGCCCCGCCCGGGGCGTGCGGATAGAAACACGTAGGTCGTAGAACTCGCCCTGTGTGTCGATGGCGTCGCGCCCCGCCCGGGGCGTGCGGATAGAAACTTTGTGCTCTCAAGAACGATCATTACCTTAGACCCCGTCGCGCCCCGCCCGGGGCGTGCGGATAGAAACTTTATCTGGAAAATAGGGTCGGGTCAGAGCAACAGTCGCGCCCCGCCCGGGGCGTGCGGATAGAAACATGTTAGGCGTCGTGCATGCATCGTGCAGCGACATGTCGCGCCCCGCCCGGGGCGTGCGGATAGAAACTAGCGCTAGGTCGCGGGCGTCGCGGTTGTCGGCACGTCGCGCCCCGCCCGGGGCGTGCGGATAGAAACGATTAAATAGAGATGCATGCTGAATTCGTCAGTCGTCGCGCCCCGCCCGGGGCGTGCGGATAGAAACAATTTTCTCAATGACATAATGTCGGGTTTGCATTTGTCGCGCCCCGCCCGGGGCGTGCGGATAGAAACCCATACCTCGCGCTGCGACTCTAACGCCGGTATGTCGCGCCCCGCCCGGGGCGTGCGGATAGAAACATCGCTAGCGAGGCTTACGCGATAGCACGCGCAGGTCGCGCCCCGCCCGGGGCGTGCGGATAGAAACGCTGCTTGATAACTGCTCTTTGGTTCATAGCCTGGTCGCGCCCCGCCCGGGGCGTGCGGATAGAAACTCCCGCTTGACCAATTAGTTGTACACCTGACCGAGTCGCGCCCCGCCCGGGGCGTGCGGATAGAAACAGTCAGTCAATCGGCCATACTGTTAGTAGATTTATTGTCGCGCCCCGCCCGGGGCGTGCGGATAGAAACATCGCATGAGCTAGCGCATTGCTCAATGTCAGCATGTCGCGCCCCGCCCGGGGCGTGCGGATAGAAACAGCGCCATTACCGGGCATCATTTAAGCGAAGAGCGTCGCGCCCCGCCCGGGGCGTGCGGATAGAAACGGAAACGTCACGTTGAAAAAGCGCGGATTTAGCAGTCGCGCCCCGCCCGGGGCGTGCGGATAGAAACACAACTGGAAGGTTTGCTAAACAATATTGAACGGTCGCGCCCCGCCCGGGGCGTGCGGATAGAAACCCATACATCCAATTTGAGAATAGTGAGTTTGCACGCGTCGCGCCCCGCCCGGGGCGTGCGGATAGAAACACCGGTCGGTAAATCAGGTCTAAAGCACGTGTCGTGTCGCGCCCCGCCCGGGGCGTGCGGATAGAAACAGTGAGTATAATACTTGACGCAACCTGGAAACTTGGTCGCGCCCCGCCCGGGGCGTGCGGATAGAAACAGCGCGTGGCTAGTGAACGATACACAAACATCATTGTCGCGCCCCGCCCGGGGCGTGCGGATAGAAACAGTAACACGGCTAGTATGCCTCAGCAGCCTGGACAAGTCGCGCCCCGCCCGGGGCGTGCGGATAGAAACTAAACGGTCAAGCATTGCCAATTGAATGCGCTGTTCGTCGCGCCCCGCCCGGGGCGTGCGGATAGAAACCTCAATTGCGCGGTCATGACGAGAGCCGTAGTCGCGTCGCGCCCCGCCCGGGGCGTGCGGATAGAAACAGCCTGACTAAATACGTTAGCAGGCGTAATCAGGTGTCGCGCCCCGCCCGGGGCGTGCGGATAGAAACTCATAGGAACTCACTACAAGCTCGGGGATATAGTGGTCGCGCCCCGCCCGGGGCGTGCGGATAGAAACCATGTGCTGTGCAGCGGAGTTAAGGATGCTGTTGGGTCGCGCCCCGCCCGGGGCGTGCGGATAGAAACTGAAACTTTAATCGATGGTCGTATGCTGTCACCCGTCGCGCCCCGCCCGGGGCGTGCGGATAGAAACCCGTATATTCAATTTGAGAATAGCGAGTTTGCACGTCGCGCCCCGCCCGGGGCGTGCGGATAGAAACAAGATGGTCAATATTACTATGCAGTTAGCGATAACGTCGCGCCCCGCCCGGGGCGTGCGGATAGAAACGCGTGCCGCCCTGTAATAGTCCTCGTCTAGCTCTAGTCGCGCCCCGCCCGGGGCGTGCGGATAGAAACTTTTTTACGCTCGTCGTTGATGGCCCTAGCATCGGTCGCGCCCCGCCCGGGGCGTGCGGATAGAAACCAACCCGGGTCGCAATACCCGGCATTCAGGTGGGTCGCGCCCCGCCCGGGGCGTGCGGATAGAAACGCCCACACCTGCGCGCTGCAATCTCTCGGTGCCGCGTCGCGCCCCGCCCGGGGCGTGCGGATAGAAACTGATTTTATCGCTTATGTTGGCGACCGCGTTTATGTCGCGCCCCGCCCGGGGCGTGCGGATAGAAACATATCCTACGCGGGGGATAAGGTAGGGAGTACCGGTCGCGCCCCGCCCGGGGCGTGCGGATAGAAACTTATCATCATCTACGGCAACACCCGCGACGAGATGTCGCGCCCCGCCCGGGGCGTGCGGATAGAAACCTTGAACGCCCGCAGCTTGTCGAGGCGTCGCTATCCCGTCGCGCCCCGCCCGGGGCGTGCGGATAGAAACGCTAAGTTTAAACCCGGCCCCGCCATGCTGCTAAGGTCGCGCCCCGCCCGGGGCGTGCGGATAGAAACAGCAGGCGCAGACCAGCCTAGGTCGAGGTTGCGGCGTCGCGCCCCGCCCGGGGCGTGCGGATAGAAACTCCTAGTATCTATCTATCTCTATCGTAACAGTTGGTCGCGCCCCGCCCGGGGCGTGCGGATAGAAACATCGTACTCCATGGGGTCTCCGCACGGCTTTCCGCGTCGCGCCCCGCCCGGGGCGTGCGGATAGAAACCGGTATTGGCCTCATGGTCAACTCCGCTGGCGAACAAGTCGCGCCCCGCCCGGGGCGTGCGGATAGAAACAATCATGATGGCCCTGAATGCCTTGTCAGCGAACGTCGCGCCCCGCCCGGGGCGTGCGGATAGAAACAGATAATGGGTTGCGTCAACTTAGTAACACCATGTGTCGCGCCCCGCCCGGGGCGTGCGGATAGAAACGCGTGAAATTTAAATAAGGAGAGCTAGCAAATGGCGTCGCGCCCCGCCCGGGGCGTGCGGATAGAAACCGGCGCAACCGCAGAGGAAGCAAGCGCGGCCATTAGTCGCGCCCCGCCCGGGGCGTGCGGATAGAAACAATTCTTGGGTACAACCTCTACAGCAATGAAGCGCGTCGCGCCCCGCCCGGGGCGTGCGGATAGAAACTGGTTATTCCCAGTGCCGTTGCTAAATTTAACAGGTCGCGCCCCGCCCGGGGCGTGCGGATAGAAACTATGTTCGTGTAGCAGCTAGCCAAACCATTACCGAGTCGCGCCCCGCCCGGGGCGTGCGGATAGAAACGCCGTGGGAGTGTATCACCCTGCGCAAAATGTCAGGTCGCGCCCCGCCCGGGGCGTGCGGATAGAAACAGCAGCTAATGGAGCTAACTAGCGGACTTAGATCGGTCGCGCCCCGCCCGGGGCGTGCGGATAGAAACTACGCCGATATCGTTAGGATAGACCAACCACCCTGTCGCGCCCCGCCCGGGGCGTGCGGATAGAAACTCCGTCGTTTCGAGGTGGTGCCACTTCATCAATCGTCGCGCCCCGCCCGGGGCGTGCGGATAGAAACAAACGCTTCCTGCCGCGTCTTGAATGCCACGCGGTCGCGCCCCGCCCGGGGCGTGCGGATAGAAACGCTTCGGCGTGGCGACTTCTAGGGTTTTGCCTTGTCGCGCCCCGCCCGGGGCGTGCGGATAGAAACAGGCACAAGTGATATGATATCCGCACACGCACCGGGTCGCGCCCCGCCCGGGGCGTGCGGATAGAAACCGTTAATCAAGCGCACGACCAACCAAACGAAAAGGTCGCGCCCCGCCCGGGGCGTGCGGATAGAAACCCATATCCAGGCGTATGTTTGCGGGTCTAGGCGGTCGCGCCCCGCCCGGGGCGTGCGGATAGAAACTATATCAACAACCAGGACATCCACATCCTCTTTTGGTCGCGCCCCGCCCGGGGCGTGCGGATAGAAACAGCGCCATGTGCGTGGCATGAATACAGAGTTTCGCGTCGCGCCCCGCCCGGGGCGTGCGGATAGAAACCAGGTATGGCCCACGAAGGCATCGACTCAATACCCGTCGCGCCCCGCCCGGGGCGTGCGGATAGAAACATCCACAATGCAATGAGCGATACGGGCCGCGATGTCGCGCCCCGCCCGGGGCGTGCGGATAGAAACAGGTATGCCGTTAAGCACTTGATGAACGGCGTAGGGGTCGCGCCCCGCCCGGGGCGTGCGGATAGAAACACATAGATCCCGGTCGTCATATTGTGGGGGTAAGGTCGCGCCCCGCCCGGGGCGTGCGGATAGAAACATACTCAAGGCGAGCATGGCGTCCAATCCATAGGGTCGCGCCCCGCCCGGGGCGTGCGGATAGAAACAGCACTGGCAATCTGCTGAATATCGGCACCACGGCGTCGCGCCCCGCCCAGGGCGTGCGGATAGAAACATGCAAACCGGGTGGAACGTCTACACGCTGCAACAAGTCGCGCCCCGCCCAGGGCGCGCGGAGAGAAACTCTAAATGGTGACTCATCGACGCGCCGGGGGCAAATGTCGCGCCCCCACGAGGCGTACGGATAGAAACCGCAAAGAGTAGCGACCTGAATAAAAACACCTGCGTAACTCACGTGGTAAGCCTATGGCGCATCCGCGAATACAGCGCGCAGCGCTGCTTAGATGATCGGCAACAGCGGCTAAAATTATGCATTATTTGTAGTGGCTCCAAAGCCGAAGCACTTTAATTACCCCTTCGTCTTCAAGTACCTGGCAAACCAAACGATGCTGAATATTGATGCGCCGTGAATAAGCCCCCGCAAGATCACCGATGAGCTTCTCAAACGGAGGTGGTTTCCGATACGGGTCTTCTGCGATCAGTGCTAGCAGCTCCTGTGCCTTTGGCTTCAATCCGCTGGAGGCTAACTTCTTCGCGTCTTTCTGAGCGTGTTTGGTGTAAACCAACTTCCATGTCACCAGTCCAACTCCTCGTCGCACTCATCCACTGGGGTCTCCATTCCCTCACGAACAGACTCTCGCATCCCTGGCACAGAAAGCAGGAAAAGCGTCTCCTGAATGGCAGACCAGTCCTCCTCCGCCACCAGAACGGCTTTATTCCGCTTGCCCATAATGACAATGGGCTGATGAGATTCGGCAGTCTCATCAATCAACCGATAAAGATTGCTGCGCGCCTCTGTTGCAGATATTCCGGTCATAACGCACCTCTAATTTATCCCGTATCACCTTGATTGTACGCCATCCAGTACGTACGTCAAAACGAACGTACTATTTAACCCTATTTAGGCTCGAATTAAATCACCACAATTCAGAGCTTTGTTCTGATCGTTGTATTTTCAAAATAGCTGTAGCGTGAGCCCTCAACCTCAAGTAGCGCGTGGTATGCCTGCGGCTGAGCAGCATTTAACTCTCGGACTTAACGCATGTGCTATGACCACTCGGCATATCCATCCCAGCCCGTTAGCCAAAAGTGATAGAGTGCCCGCCGATTCGTCTGGCGAATCGATAAATAATAGGTTTTAACACTTTTGACAGGAGAAGCGCAGTGCAGGAGACAGCACAGCAAGGAAAGTTTGCCTGGTGGCGACGAATTGCCCTATGGAAGAAGATTCTCGCCGGCTTGGCGTTGGGTATTTTGGCAGGCGCGCTATTAGGTGAGACCGCCAGCGTGTTTAAACCGCTGGGCGATATTTTTATTAACGCCATTATGATGCTGATTGTGCCACTAGTGTTTTCCACTCTGGTGGTGGGTATTACCTCAATGCGCGACCCCCAGAAAATGGGTCGTATTGGCGCGCGTACCATTACGCTCTATTTGGTCACCACCGCCTTTGCTATCTCCATTGGTCTGGTACTTTCCACCCTGCTGCAGCCGGGCGTGGGCGTTGATTTAAGTTTTGACTCTGAAGTGGCCGCTAACGAAGCGCCATCGCTGGTCTCTATTCTGGTTAACTTAGTGCCGCGTAACCCGTTGGACGCCCTGGCCAACGGCAACATTATGCAGATCATTGTGTTTGCCATTGGTTTAGGTATTTCGCTGACGTTGATCGGCGATAAAGGCGAGCCGGTCATGAAGGTCTTCGATAGCTTTGCCGAGGCAATGTACAAGCTCACCGGCATTGTGATGGCGTTTGCGCCCTTCGGCGTATTTGGCTTAATCGCCCACGTCTCTGGACAGTACGGTTTAGAGATATTGCTGCCGCTGGCCAAGTTGATTGGCGTGGCGTACCTGGCCAGCATTCTTCACGTGCTGGTGATCTACTCGGGTTTGATCTCGCTACTGGGGCGGCTAAACCCCATGCGCTATTTGCAGGGCAGTCTGGACGCTATTGTTGTGGCGTTCTCGTCCGCTTCTTCTGCGGGCACCCTGCCGGTCTCTATACGTTGCGCGCAGAAGAACCTGGGCGTTTCCGAAGGGGTTTCAGGGTTTGTGTTACCGGTAGGCGCCACCATCAATATGGATGGCACCGCGCTTTACCAGGGCGTGGTCGTGCTATTCATCGCCCAAATGACTGGCACTGATTTGAGCATGATGGATTACGGCATGATTGTCGCCACCGGCACGCTGGCCTCCATTGGTACCGCAGGCGTACCAGGCGCTGGCCTGATTATGCTCTCGATTGTAATGGCCCAGGTTGGCCTGCCGCTGGAAGCTATCGCCGTGGTCGCGGGGATTGATAGGATCCTTGATATGGCACGCACCAGCGTCAACGTCGCGGGCGATTTAATGGTCACCACGCTGGTAGGTAAAAGCGAGGGTGAGCTCAACGAAGAAATCTACAACCGTCGCTAACTTTAACGCTAGCATTTATAGCGTAAGAAAAGGCGTCCGCTGTGCTTAGCAGCGGGCGCTGCGCTTTACCGCCTTTCATAACCTCCCCTCCCATACAGCAGTTGTGATTCGCACGGTTTCTCGGCAACCTATTAGCATCATTTTTAGCCGAGCAACGCTGCTATGCCTACCGCTTTTGATCAAACGCTCATCGCCATCGATGCCCTGCATGCCGAAGACCCGCGCTCCACGACGCTTGCCGATGGCACATCCATGCCCCAGGAACTGGCTTATGCCCAGCGCATGAGCGACTGGCTAGACCGCGTGCATGACGCTCCAGATGAGGTGCTGCGCTTAGCCGTACGCGCCCAGCACTTACAGCGCTGGTTAGTGCCGCGTGAGGAGTACCCCGAAGGGCGCGTAGGCTACTTAACCTGGAGGCGCGACCAGGGCAAGCGCGCAGGCGATACCACCGCCCAGCTAATGCGCGACGCAGGCTACGCAGACGAAGATGCCACCCGAGCCGCAACAATTATCGGCAAGAAAGGCCTGGGCCGCGATACCGATGTACAAGCGCTGGAAGATTGCGCCTGCCTGGTGTTTCTAGAGAACTACTTTGCCGATTTCTCGCGCAAGATCGAGCACGACCATATGGTGCGCATTGTGCAGATGACCTGGCGTAAAATGTCACCCCGCGCCCATGCACTAGCCTTGAAGCTACCGATGTCGGATGCCTCATTAGCGCTGGTAAAAGAGGCCCTGGGAGCAGAGTAAGGTGCAGAGTAAAGCGCTACAGTGAGATGCAGCGAGGCAGCCGCTGCGGTAAAGTAGCGGTCTTCTTTTATTGCGCCCCCGGCACTGACGGCTTGATCAACTATGATTGCATCCTTGGACACCCGTACCGCCCCGTTCGCACGCTTGGGCAATGAGTATGTACGTTTTTTACAGGCTCTTAAAACGCGCGGTTTTGAAGGCGAAATTGCTCCCGATTACGCCAACCGCACGGTGCTGGCGACGGATAACTCAATTTACCAGCGCCTGCCCCAGGCGGCGGTCTACCCCAAGCATGCCGAAGACCTAGAGCGCCTTACCCGGTTGGCCGCGCAAACCACTCACCGCAGCATTGTGTTAACGCCCAGAGGCGGCGGCACCGGCACCAACGGCCAGTCGCTCACCGATGGCATCGTGGTGGATGTCTCCCGCCATATGAATCAGATCCTAGAGATCGATGTGGAAGCACGGCGGGTGCGCGTTCAGGCGGGGGTGGTGAAGGATCAATTAAACGCCGCGCTCAAACCCCATGGGCTGTTTTTCGCCCCGGAGCTTTCGACCTCCAACCGCGCCACCATTGGCGGCATGATCTCTACCGATGCCAGCGGCCAGGGCAGCTGCGAATACGGAAAAACCCGTGATCATGTGCTGGAGCTCGATACCATTTTGATCGGTGGAAAGCACCTGCACAGCCGCGCTTTAACATCGGACGAAGAGCAGGCTGAGTGTCAGCAGGAAGGTATTCTTGGTCGCGTACATACCACCGCCGCCGAGATTATCGACCAGCAGAGTGACTTGATTGCAGCCAAGTTCCCACCGCTCAACCGCTGCTTAACCGGCTACGATTTGGCCCACCTGCGCGATAGCGAGGGGCAGCTCAACCTCAACAGCCTGCTGTGCGGCTCGGAAGGCTCGCTGGGCTTTTTGAACGAGGCGGTGTTGAATGTGCTGCCGATTCCCAAGCACTCCACTCTGGTCAATGTGCGCTACACCAGTTTTATGGATGCACTGCGGGATGCCAAAGCGCTGATGGCCGCTAGCACCTCTTCACAACCTCAGCCGCAGGCGCTACAACCCCAGCCGCAGGCGCTGCGCCCTACTTCCATAGAGACCATCGACGACACCGTGCTGCAGTTGGCCATGGAGGACTTCGTCTGGGACAGCGTGGCGGAGTTCTTCCCGGCAACCGCTAACACGGCGATTCGCGGCATTAACCTGATCGAGTTTAATGACGACGATGAGAGCGCCCTCGCCGAGCGGGTTCGCGCCTTTACCGACCACCTAAGCCAAGACACCACCGTTGAGCGCCTAGGCTACACCTTGGCCGAGGGGCGTGGGCAGATCCAGAAAGTCTACGCCATGCGCAAGCGCTCGGTGGGTTTGCTCGGCAATGTGCAGGGCGAGAAGCGGCCGATTCCGTTTGTGGAAGATACCGCTGTGCCGCCGGAGCACTTGGCGGACTTTATCACCGAGTTCCGCGCCGCGCTGGATGCCCGAGACCTCGCCTACGGGATGTTTGGCCATGTCGACGCCGGTGTACTGCACGTGCGCCCCGCCATCGATATGAAGGATCCCGAACAGGAAAAGCTGATTCGTGCGGTGTCCGATGAAGTGGCGGAGCTGACCCAGAAATATGGCGGCCTGCTGTGGGGCGAACACGGCAAAGGCGTGCGCTCGGAGTACTCACCTAAATTCTTGGGTGAGCTCTACCCCAGCCTACAGCGGGTAAAAGCGGCCTTTGACCCTTATAACCAGCTTAACCCTGGTAAGATCGCCTCCCCCCTCTCTAACCCGCCCGGGGCCGCGGGCATTTCCACCTCGCCCGACGCTGCGGGCAAGCCTCAAAGCAGCGAGCTAATCGCCAAAGATAGCGACCCCGATCTGTTGACGGTGGATGGCGTGCCCATGCGCGGTCAGTTCGATCGCACCATCGACGAGCGCGCCTGGCAGGCCTACGACGCCGCGGTGTACTGCAACGGTAACGGCGCTTGCTACAACTACGACCTTGATGACCCCATGTGCCCGTCGTGGAAAGCCACCCGGGATCGCCGCCACTCGCCCAAAGGCCGCGCCAGCCTGATCCGCGAGTGGCTGCGCCTGCAGACCCAGGCGGGAATCGATGTTGTTGAGGAGTCGCGCAAGAAAAAAGCCGAAGGCGGCTGGGGCTTTATTAAACGCTTTCCGCTGCGGGTGGCGAATACTCTAAGCCGCAAGCAGCACCACGACTACTCCCATGAAGTTTATGACGCCATGGCGGGTTGCCTGGCGTGTAAGTCCTGCGCGAGTCAGTGCCCGATCAAGGTCAACGTTCCCCAGTTCCGCTCGCAGTTCTTGGAGGTCTACCACGGCCGCTACCTGCGCCCGATTCGCGACTACGTGATTGGCGGCACCGAGTTTATGCTGCCTACCCTGGCCAAAGCCGCACCGCTGTATAACGCCGTGATTGGCCAGCGCTGGGTAGAGCAACTGATGCGCCGCACGCTGGGCATGAGCGACTCCCCGGCGCTTTCACGGGCCAGTGTTAAAAAGCAGCTGAACGCCTGGGGCGTTGCCGAGGCAACACCGCTCTCACTGGCCCTGTTAACCGAACAGCAGCGTGCCAATAGCGTGATTATTGTCCAGGATGCCTTCACCACCCACTTTGAAGCCAAGCTGGTGATGGACGTGGTGGAACTGCTCTCGCGCCTCAATCTACGCGTGTTTGTGATGCCCTATTCGGCGAACGGCAAGCCACTCCAGGTACAGGGTTTCTTGGGCGCCTTCGAACGTACCGCCGCCAAGCAGGCCGAGCGGCTACGCACCTTGGCCCGCTTTGATATCCCCCTGGTGGGCATCGACCCGGCGATGACGCTCACCTATCGCCAGGAGTACGTCAAAGCGCTAGGTAATGAGGCGGTGCCGGAGGTGCTGATGCTGCAGGAGTGGCTCACGACCCGCATCAATACGCTAGCGCCCAACCAACTTAAGCTAACCGACCCTGGCTTTAAGCTGCTCTCCCACTGCACCGAGAAAACCAATGCACCGGGTAGCCCTAAAGCATGGCAGCAGGTATTTGCGGCGTTTGGGTTAGAGCTTGAGCTGATGGCCACCGGCTGCTGCGGTATGTCTGGCACCTATGGCCACGAAACCCGCAACGCCGCTACGTCAAAGACTATATACGCCCAGTCGTGGCAGCCCCAAGTAGAAGCCGAAAACAACGTAGGCAAGTTGCTGGCCACCGGTTACTCCTGCCGCAGCCAGGTAAAGCGCTACTCTGAACAAGTGCTGCTACATCCTTTACAGGCGTTACTCATTGCCCTAAAGCGCAGCCAAAGTTTGTACAAACACTAAACCTTGTATAATGTTGAGGGAGCTAACGGCGTGCGGTGCAGAAAACTGTCACGCTGTTTATTGACTGTTATTTTTTCAGGAACTGCCTTGTTATCTCTATTTTCTTCCCTGACTCGCCTAGGCGCAGGCGCTGTTTTAACCCTGAGCCTGGGGGCCATGGCGGTCGCTCAGGAAAACCGTGTTGAGACGCAGGTGGTTGCTGACTCTCCCCGGATAGAGATATTGCCACTTACCGGCAGCGTCAGTGCCCCACGTACCTCGCTGCTATCAAGTGCTGAAGCGGGTCAGGTCAGCGAGCTAACGGTTGAGATGGGCGACACAGTCACTCAAGGCCAGCCGCTGCTCTCCCTGGATACCCGCGATATTAGCCTGGAAAGCCAGCGCGCCCGCGCGGATCTGGCCCAGGCCGAAGCCGAGCGTGACGAAGCACAGCGCCTAGTAAGCGAAGCCAACCAGCTCTCGGCGCAAAACTTTGCCGCCAGCGACCGCCGCCAGCGTGAAAGCGCTTTAGCAGCGGCCCAGGCCACCCTTGAAGCGCGCCGAGCAGATTACGAGCTGGCTCAACTGCAGCTTGAGCGTCACCAGGTACGCGCTCCCTTCGACGGCATGGTCACCCACCGGGAGAGCAATATCGGTGAGTGGGTCAACCCTGGCGATACCCTGCTCACCTTGGTCGATTTAGCTTCACTTCGTTTAGATTTCTCGGTGCCACTCTCTGCCTACCAACGCTTTGAGGGCTCTCAATTAGAGGTGCGCTTAGAAGGCAGCGATCAATGGCACCCGGCGCGCACCCTCGCGCGTATTCCTCTCGATGCCAGCTCAAGGCAGTTTCTGCTTCGCGCGGCGCCGGAAACACCGCTGGAGATGCTGCCAGGTATGGCGGTGGAAGGCCGTTTGCAACTTAACGGCGAAAGCGGGCCCAGCGTGCCGCGGGATGCCCTCATTCGCCGCCCGGATGGCAGCGTTAGCGTTTGGCTAGCCCGCCAGAGCGATGATACTTGGCAGGCGTTCGAACAGCGGGTTGAGATCGGCAGCAGCTACCAGGGAGAGGTCGCCGTCAATGAGGGCCTATCAGCGGGAGACCGCGTTATCGTTGTCGGTAATGAGCGGCTTGAAGAGGGGCAAGAAGTGTCCCTGAGCGACGACTAAAGGAGCGATACCCGCGTATGCTTGCCGCCATTATTCGTCACGGCATCTTGGTTAGCGTCATTACGCTGATCCTGCTGATTCTGGGTATCGCCGCCATTTGGCGCATCCCTGTTCAGATGATTCCCGACCTGGAAACCCGCGTGGTGGGTATCGAGACCCAGTGGCCGGGGGCTACGCCACAGGATATTGAAAAGGATATCCTGATCGAGCAGGAGGAGTTCCTGCGCAATGTGCCCAACCTGCAGCGCATGGAGTCGACCGCAAGCAGCGGTAGCGCCGAAATCGAGCTAGAGTTCCCTTTCGGCGTCGATCTCACCGAAACCTTGATTCGGGTTAACAACGCGCTAAGCCAGGTGCCCTCCTACCCCAACAACGTCGACCAGCCGCGCATCGTGGCCAACTCGTTTTCCGCCAACGCTTTTATGTACTTTAACGTTGGACCCCGGGAGGGCAATCCGCGCCAGCTCGATATGCCCGCCATGCGCGACTACCTGGAAGATAACGTCCGCCCGCGCCTGGAGAGTGTTGCTGGCGTATCAGAAGTCACGGTTTCCGGTGGCGCCGAACGGCAAATGCAGCTGTTGATCGACCCCGAAGCGCTAGCCGCCCGTGAACTGAGTATCGCTTATATTCAGGCCGCCCTTCAGGCCCGCAATCAGGATGTCTCCGGCGGTAACCTAGAGAGCGGCAAACGCCGCTACCTGCTGCGTACCGTAGGCCGTTTTGAGGATGTTGAAAGCCTTGAAGCGCTGATTCTCATCCGCGACGGCGACGCGGTTACCCAGCTAAGCGATGTGGCTGAGGTGCGCCAATCCTACGCCGAACTCACATCCCGCGCTTACAGCTCGGACGGTCAGCCGGTACTGAGCGTGCAGGTGCGCCGAGAACCGGGCGCCAATGTGATCGACATCAAGCGCGCCATGCTCGACGAAGTCGCGGCGCTTAATGAAGGTCTACTAGCCGAGCAGGGCATGCGCATGACGCTCTCCAGCGACGACGTACGCTACGTGGAGTCATCGATTGCCAATGTTTGGGTTAACCTGGGCCTGGGCGCGCTGTTTGCCACCCTGGTGATGTACGCCTTCCTGCGCTCTGCCCGCGCCACCATGGCCGGGGTTATCGGCATCCCTATCTGCACCATCGCCGCCTTTCTAGGCCTGCTGCTAGCGGACCGCACGCTCAACGTTATTTCCCTGGCGGGTGTCGCTTTCGCCATTGGCATGACCATCGACAACACCATCGTGGTGCTGGAGAGCATTGAGACCCAGCGCCGCCGAGGCTTGGCGCGTTTTGAAGCGGCTCTCGAGGGCGTTAAGCAAGTATGGCCTGCAGTGCTCGCTTCAACGTTGACCACTATTTTAGTCTTTGTGCCCATCTTCTTTATTCAGCAGGAAGCCGGGCAGCTCTACTCCGATATTGCAGTGGCCATCTCAACCTCGATTATTGTCTCAATGGTGGTTGCCATTACCGTTATCCCCACCCTGGGCGCGCATATCGATTTTCGTGGTAAGGAGAGTGCCTCAACGTCATCACCGCGCTGGGTACGCGGCTGCCTGTGGGTGGTTGATGGCATGATCCGCACTGCTTCCCGGCGCTTTCTCGCTATCGTGCTGGGCATCATGGGAGGTATCGGCATTTTTGTATTGTTGACACCCCCGGCCGAGTACCTGCCCGAAGGCGAAGAGGCCAAAACTTTTGCCAGTATGAACGCCCCGGCGAGTTACAACCTGGCCACCATGGATGCCATTGCGCAAACGCTGCAGCAAGAACTGGAGTCCCATGTAGGCGCTGCTCCAGAGGGCTTCGAACGCGGCGACACCGATATCCCGCCGATTCGCACCATGGGCATACAAGCCGAAGCTCAAAGCCTACGGATCATTGTAGAAACCATCGACCCCACCCATATTGAAGCCTTGATGGACGACCTCACCCGGCGCTTTGAAAGGTACCCGGACATGCGTGCCTTTGCCGCCCGTGGCTCGATTATCTCCAGCAACGACGGCGGAACGCGCAGCATCACGCTGGATATTGCCGGCAACGATCTAAACGAACTCTACACCACCGCCAATGCGATTTATCAGCGCGCCGAGACAGTGTTCGACAACCCGCGCATTCAGTCGCGGCCCTCCGCCCTGGATCTTGGCCAGCCGCTGATTGAGGTGTATCCCGATTGGAAGCGCGCCGCAGAAGTCGGCCTGGATACCAACGCCCTGGGCACCACCGTCGCGGTGCTCACCAACGGCGCCTACCTGGATGACTTTTATCTCGACGACGAGAAAATCGACCTTTACGGCTATGGCCCCGAGGCGGGGGATATTGACCTGGATGCCCTTGCCACCCTGCCCATCTATACCCCTTCTGGTGTGAGCGTTCCACTCAATACCCTTGCCGAAATTCGCGAAACCGTGGGAACGGCCACCCTTCGGCGGGTGGATGGTCGCCGCAGTGTTACGCTGGACGTCATCCCACCTCGCAGCGTGGCGCTGGAAGCCGGTATCGACCGTATGCAGCGTGAGGTGATTGAACCACTGCGCAATGAGAGCGCAATCCCTGCCAACATTAACGTCAGCGTGACCGGCGCGGGGGATCAGTTAGACGCCACCCGCCAGGCGCTTACCGGCAATGCGTTAATTGCATTAGCTATTGTGTATCTGCTGCTGGTGGCAATTTTTGCCCACTGGGGTTATCCGCTGCTTATCCTCGCCACTATTCCATTAGGCGCCGCTGGGGGAATTGTGGGGCTATGGCTAATGAATACCGTGGGAGCTCAGTTGCCAAAAATTGGCTTGAGTGCCATCAGCCAGCCGTTTGATATGATCACCATGCTGGGCTTTTTGATTTTGATGGGGACAGTGGTTAACAACCCGATATTGGTTGTTCATCAGGCGAGAGAGAATCTGCGCACGGCGAGCATGGGGGTTCGTGAAGCCGTTCAACAGGCGGTAGAGAGCCGTTTAAGGCCTATCGCCATGACGACTCTCACTACCCTTTGCGGCCTTTCGCCGCTGGTGTTTCTGCCTGGGGAAGGCACCGAGCTTTACCGCGGCGTTGGGGCCATTGTGCTATTCGGGCTGCTCGGCACGGCGATTGTCACCGTCACCTTCTTGCCAGCGCTTACCGTCGCCGTGCTCAGTTGGAAAACCAAACGACCGGCGAGCTAAAAGCGGGCTACTTAGAAGAACAAACGCTTAAGTGCCAACCCCGGATCACTTTCGCGCATAAAAGCTTCGCCAACCAGAAAGCCGTTAACATTGTGGTCACGCATTAGCTCAACGTCATCGCGGGTATGAATACCCGATTCGGTAATCACCGTGACGCCCTCAGGAATGCGCGGCAACAGATCCAGGGTGGTATTCAAGCTGGTTTCAAAGGTATGCAGGTTGCGGTTATTGATACCGACCAGCTTTAGATCCAGTGTCAGGGCACGCTCAAGCTCGTTGGCGTCGTGTACCTCGACCAACACATCCATACCCAACTGATTGGCCTGCTGATGCAGGTCGCGCAGTTGAGCATCATCCAGGGCGGCGACGATCAGCAGAATACAGTCAGAACCAATCGCCCGCGCTTCACAGACCTGATAGCCATGGGTGATAAAGTCCTTGCGAATCACCGGCAGCGTGCAGACGTCCCGAGCGGCAATTAGATAGTCTTCATGGCCCTGGAAAAAGTCGGCGTCGGTAAGCACAGAGAGACAGGCAGCACCGCCCTGGGCGTAGCTTTTGGCGATATCCGAGGGGTGAAATTCTTCGCGAATAACGCCTTTTGAAGGTGAGGCTTTTTTCACCTCGGCGATAATCGCCGGATCACCCGTTGCGATGCGCGTATTCAGCGCCTCAATAAAGCCACGCGGGGTGCTCTGCTGCTCTCCTAACGCGAGCAAATCCGCCTCTGAAACGGCCTGACGGCGCTCTGCCACTTCCTGGTCTTTGCGAGCAAGAATGCGCGTTAAAATAGTCGGCGTTGCCTGTTGAGTCATGGTGGTCTCTTACTGTTTAAAAACGCTGGTGAAGTGCGAAAGCTCTCTAAGCTTCTCAAGCGGCAGTTTAGAAGCTTGCGCGTCCTGGGCTACCATCACACCCTCTTTTAACGTATCCGCAACGCCCGAACAGTAGAGCGCGGCCCCTGCATTTAGCGCGACCATATCGGCAGCGGCACCTTCACCGGAAAGCGCGGCCTTAACCAAGCGCAGGCTGTCTTCGGCGCTGGCGGCTTTCAGCGTTGCCAAGCTTTGGCGCTCAATACCCAGCTCTTCGGGTGTAATGGTGTACTGGGTAATCTCACCCGCTTTAAGCTCGGCTACCAAGGTGGGGCTGGCCAGAGATATCTCATCCAGGCCGTCCTCGGAGTGAACGACCATCACGTGGCGGCTACCCAAGGTTTGCAACACTTCCGCCATCAGCGGCACCAGCTCCGGCGCGTAAACACCCAGTACCTGATTGGGAGCACCAGCAGGATTGGTCAACGGGCCCAAAATATTAAACAGCGTGCGCACGCCCATTTCACGGCGGGGGCCAATGGCATAGCGCATGGCCGGATGATGATTAGGCGCAAACATAAAGCCTACACCCACCTGCTCGATACAGCGCGCTACCTGGTCAGGCTTGAGATCCAGGTAGATGCCCGCCACATCGAACAGATCCGCACTACCCGATGAAGACGAAACGCTTCGGTTGCCATGTTTGGCCACATGGGCACCAGCGGCAGCGGCGACAAAACTGGCGGCGGTGGAAACGTTAAACAGGTTGGCACCATCGCCACCGGTGCCGACAATGTCCACAACGTTTTCAGCACTCAGTTCAACGCGCTTCATCAACTCGCGCATTACTTGAGCAGCGGCGCTAATTTCCGCGGCACTTTCACCTTTCATGGCGAGGCCTACTAACAGGCCACCAATTTGTGCATCGCTTGCATCGCCGGTCATTATCTGACGCATCAAAGCGTGCATGGCATCGAAAGAGAGGTCTTCGCGGCGCATCACCGCATTAATCGCATCTCGCATTTGCATGAGCAGAGGGGCCCCTAAAAGCGTGTGAAACCGGCTATCAGCCGCGTTTTAAAAAGTTGGCCAACAGCTCATGGCCTTGGCGGGTAAGAATTGACTCGGGGTGAAACTGCACCCCTTCAATATCCAACTCGCGGTGACGAAACCCCATGACTAAACCGGGGGTTACGTCGTCATCGCCTGTCCAGGCAGTGATTTGTAAACAGTCGGGCAGGCTCGCTTTATCGACCACCAGGGAGTGATAGCGGGTAACCTCAACCGGGCTATCCAGCCCTTCAAACACGCCTTGGTTAGCATGCAGCACAGCGGAGGTTTTACCATGCATCACCTGCGGTGCGTGCACGACCTTGCCACCATACACTTGGCCAATTGCCTGATGGCCCAGGCAAACGCCTAAAATAGGCAGCTTGCCTGCAAAATGTTTGATGGCGGCCATGGATATGCCCGCCTCGTTGGGTGTGCAGGGCCCAGGTGACACCACCAGGTGTGTCGGCGCCAGCGTTTCGATCTGCTCAATAGTGATTTCGTCATTGAGGTGAGTGATGACTTCGGCGCCAAGCTCACCCAGGTACTGGACAATGTTGAACGTGAAACTGTCGTAATTGTCCAGCATCACCACTTTTTGCGCTGACTGTTCCTGTGATGGCTGTTTATGCACCGACTGAGCTTGCGCCATTGCCCCACTTACTCCGTTGCGTCATTTCGACCACAGATTAAACCGCTAATGGAGTGATGATACCGCAACCGGGCACTCCCTTGCAGGGGTTAAGTGTCAACCAGCCCCCTCCCCTTTAGACCACCAGCGCTATGGGCGATAAATCACAGCTTTGGGGATGCCCGCCGATGCCGCGAACAAGAAACCGTTCAGCCAGTCATAAGGCACGCTATGCTTAGGAGTGTAATACTATTCAGCATAGTGGCACTTTTCACTTGAGGGAATCCTCCCTTGGGTAATACTTCTTGCGGCCTCGCATTGCAGTGGAACTGGCAACGGGCCACCGCAGTCTTTATTATCTGCCGTCTTTTTCGATAGTTTTTTTAGCTAGTTAGGAGCGTGGGATGTCAAAGTGGTTTACCTGGGTGTGGGCGCTCTTATTCGTCGCGCTGATAAGCGCTGCGCCAGCTTATGCCAACACAACGCTGCGCGTAATTGCCTCCTTTTCAGTCATGGAGGAGCTGGTCAAACGAGTGGCGGGTGACACTGTCAGCGTCAATGTCATTGTGCCACGGGGAGAAGATGTTCACCGTTGGGAGCTAACCCCACCCAACGTACTGGCGTTAGAAGAGACGCATATTGTGTTTTATAACGGGCTTGGACTAGAGCCTTGGATACGCCATGTTGAGGCGATGTCTGACGACCGGCTAACGCTAGTGGAAGTGGCTAAAAAGGCCGACTATACGCCGCTGACGATTTCCACCGGGCAGTATAAAGGCGAGCCAGACCCGCATATGTGGATGGATCCAGAGGGCGCTGCAGCCTACATCGATGTCATTGCTGAGACCCTGGCCGAGCATCTACCCGAGCAAGCCGATGCGTTTTATACCCGCGCTGATGAGGCACGCAAGGCGCTGAACAATCTTAACCAAGCGGTAAAAGAGCGGCTTGAAGGTATTCCACAAACTAACCGCACATTACTAACCAGTGAGGCAGGTTTTGGTTATTTTGCCCGCGCCTACGCCTTTGATGCTCAAGGGGTGTGGGGGGTTAACCACGAGACCCAAGGCAGCGCCCAGGCAATGGCCAAGATCAGCGAACAGCTTGCCGAGAAACGCCCCCCTGCGCTGTTTTTTGAAAGCACTACACCTAGTATCCATATGGACGCCCTGTCCCGGGAGGCTTCACTGCCCCTAGCAGGTCCGCTGTATGTCGACTCGCTGAGCGGTGAAGATGGCCCCGCTGCCAACTACGCGGACATGCTGCGCCATAACGCTGAAGTGATGCATACCGCGCTAGGGGGCGCCACGGCCGAGTAAGTAAGCGACCGACCAAGCCTAGTCAATGACCTTTGTGGGTCGAGGTGCGTTCAACAGCAATTCAGTTAACGAACTGAGCACTAGGTCGGGATGGCTATTCTCTATCGGCTCCCCATGGTTATAACCATAGGGCAGCGCCAGAGTAGTAAAGCCTGCCGCCTTTCCAGCCGCCATATCGTGACGTGAATCGCCGACCATCACACATTCAGTTGGCGGTATTTGGCAATAGTGCGCAGCGTGAAGCAGCGGCAATGGGTGGGGCTTCTTTTCGGCCAAAGAATCACCGCCGAGACATAGGGTAAAATAGTTCAGCAGCTCGAAGTGATTTAACAGCGGCTCAATGAAGCGTTCGGGCTTATTGGTAATCAGCACCAGGGTCAGACCTTGCTGGTACAGCGCCTCTAGGGCTTGCTTTACGCCAGGGTAGAGTGTTGTCAGGGCATTAGGTGCAGCGCCGTAGTGCCCCATAAACGCATCATAGGCGCGCTGTTGCAGGCTAGGTTCTGGCGGGGCTTGCAACGCCCAGGTCAGAGCTCGTTCCACTAATACCGGCGCGCCATTGCCCACCCAATCCCGCACCTTTGCCTCATTCGGCTCGGGTAAATCCAGCTCGCTTAACGTGCGTGCCACGGCGGCGGCAAGGTCGGGTACTGAATCGATCAGCGTTCCGTCCAAGTCGAAGGCAATTAGCCGTTTTCCCTGTAGCACTGGGTGTCGTTCTGAGTAGTGGCTTGGATGTATTTTCAATGCGCTCTGCCCCATTTTGATTTAAAAACCATTTTACCTGCTCAAAGCAAACGTTCGCATTAGTCAGACGCATCAGAACCTTCTATGCTGGGGCTAATTTAGTTAAGGAGGTAGTGATATGCCCACTCCCAGAATCGTGGTTGTCGGCGCCGGTGCTGGCGGCTTAGCCCTTGCCACACGATTAGGCCGCACCTTGGGTAAGCGCAAACGCGCAGAAATTGTGCTGCTAGACCGCAATACCACCCACGTATGGAAACCGCTGCTCCACGAACTGGCCACCGGTGTACTGAACTCCAGCATGGACGAGGTGGATCTTCGCGGGCATTCATCGGCTCACTTCTACCGTTATCAGCGCGGTTCGCTAACCGGCATTAATCGCGAGCAACAGACGCTGCAATTAGCGCCGATTCATGATGAAGATGGGCAAGAGGTACTACCCGCCCGCGAGCTTGCCTATGACTATCTGGTCATGGCCATAGGCAGCGTTTCCAACGATTTCGGCACGCCCGGCGTGACAGAGCACTGCCACTTTATTGATTCACCCGAGCAGGCCAAGGCGTTCCAGCGCGATATGATCAACACCTTTCTGCGCTATACCGACCCCAACCTACGCCAACATACTCAGTTAACCATTGGCATCGTCGGCGGCGGTGCAACAGGGGTAGAGCTTGCGGCCGAATTATTTGACGCTTCGCGCATGCTCAATGCCTATGGGGTGACGTCCGTGGATCACCAGCAAATCAGCGTACACCTACTGGAAGCGGCGCCGCGCTTGCTTCCAGGGCTTTCTGAGCGGGTCAGCCAAACTGTCAAAACAGAGCTTGAGAGCATGGGCGTAACCGTCCATACCGATACCGCCGTTAAAGAAGCTCAGGCGCATCAGTTGATCACCGGTGACGATGAAGTGATCAAGACCGATATCAATGTGTGGGCAGCGGGTATCAAAGCGCCGCCGTTTTTGGCGGAGCTAGGCCTGACAACGAATAAGAAAAACCAAATTGAAGTAAAAAGCACCCTACAAAGCGTCGATGATGAGAAAATTTTTGCTCTAGGCGACTGCGCCAGTTGCCCGATGGGTGAAAGCGGCACGGTGCCTCCTCGCGCCCAGGCTGCTCACCAGCAGGCTAAGCTGCTCGCCAAAAACCTGGTCAATAAACTGGAAGGCAAACCGCTAGCCGACTTCCGCTACCGCGATCACGGCTCACTGGTATCGCTGGCCCGCTACGATGCGGTAGGTAATTTGATGCGCAGCTCCGCCTCCCGCGGCCTGTTTTTAGAGGGCTGGCTGGCTCGCCAAGCCTATGCATCGCTCTACCGCATGCACCAGCTCTCTATTCATGGGGCGCCGAAGACGGGGCTGGCCTGGCTGGTCGATAAGCTTAATCGTTACTTAAAACCGCGCATGAAATTGCACTAAACGACACTTGACACTGACTTTTTACTTGGCCAGCGCCGCTCGCATCTGCTTGATCACCGTGTCATAGCCGTGCGGGTCGCTGGCTTGGTGGGCGCTGAAAATGGCGGAACCTGCCACAAAGGTATCGGCGCCCGCTGCGGCGATCTCGGCGATGTTATCCACTTTCACCCCACCATCGATTTCCAATCGAATAGGCCGCCCTGACGCATCAATACGCGCCCGCGCTTCGCGCAGCTTGTCCAGCGTGCCGGGAATAAAGGATTGCCCACCAAAGCCTGGGTTGACGCTCATCAGCAGCACCATATCGACTTTATCCATCACATAGTCGAGATAGGAGAGCGGCGTGGCCGGATTAAATACCAGGCCGGCTTTGCAGCCACCATCACGGATCAACTGCAGCGAGCGATCAACGTGCTCAGACGCTTCCGGATGAAAGGTGATATAGCTGGCACCCGCCTCAATAAAGTCGTTGATCATGCGGTCTACCGGCTTAACCATTAGATGCACGTCGATGGGCGCCGTGACGCCATGGTTACGCAGCGCCTTACACACCATGGGCCCAATGGTCAGGTTGGGCACATAGTGATTATCCATGACGTCGAAATGCACCACATCCGCGCCTGCAGCCAGCACGTTATCCACCTCCTCACCCAGCCTGGCAAAGTCAGCCGATAAAATAGAGGGTGCAATCAAGAAATCCTGCGCAGCGGTCATATTCCATTCCTGCTTATCAATCAGTAGACGAAGGGTAGTCACTCGATATACCTGCGAATGTGCAGGCAAGAGAGCAAAGCCAGGCCGCTATCTTAGCAGAGCTGCTTAGCAGAACCACGTATCAGCTCTTTGCATGGCATCACACATATATTCTTAAATAGAATATAAAACATGATTGTAATTCCACATTGATAGATTTAATCTTGCCAATATTGCGACACTAAGCGCCTACTGTTTTTAAGGAGTTTCTCTATGGCACTGCCAACAATTTTCCGCCGCAGCCTGATTGCTATTGCGTTAGGCGTTACGGTAAGTGGAACCGCCGCCGCCCAAGAGCGGGAGCTACTTAACTCATCTTACGATATCGCTCGCGAGCTGTTTGCTGCGATCAACCCCGAGTTTCAAGCCTGGTGGCAGGAAGAACACGGTGAAGAGATTGCCATTAGCCAGTCTCACGGCGGCTCTTCCGCACAAGCCCGTGCCATCCTTCAGGGTTTACGTGCCGATGTGGTGACCTTTAACCAGGTGACCGACGTGCAGGTACTTGCCGATGCTGGGCTGGTGGCCGAAGATTGGCAGGATGCCTTTGAGAACAATGCCTCCCCCTACTACTCCACCACCGCCTTCCTAGTACGTAAAGACAACCCTAAAGGAATTGAGAGCTGGGACGACTTAGTCAAAGAAGATGTACAGATGGTCTTCCCCAACCCGAAAACCTCGGGTAACGGTCGTTATACTTACTTAGCCGCCTGGGGCTTTGCCGAGAACGAGTTCGATGGCGATGAAGAGCAAATCGAAGAGTTCATGCGCACCTTCTTAGCCAACGTAGCGGTGTTTGATACCGGCGGTCGTGGCGCAACCACCAGCTTTATCGAGCGTGAAATTGGCGATGTACTGATTAGTTTCGAGTCTGAAGTCAACAACATTCGCAAAGAGTATGGCAGTGACGACTACGAAGTCATCGTGCCACCCGTTAGCATTCTGGCAGAGTTCCCCGTTGCAGTGGTCGGCGAAAACGCAGAGCGCAACGGTAACAGCGATTTGGCCCAGAGCTATCTTGAGTACCTCTACACAGAAGAAACTCAACGCCTACTGGCAGGCTTCAACTACCGAGTGCATAACGAAGCCGTGGTCGAAGAGTTCGCCGACCAGTTCCCTGAAACCGAACTGCTTGAAGTGGATGAAGTGTTTGGTAGCTGGGATGAAGCCATGGAGACCCACTTTGAGGGTGGTGGCCTTCTCGACCAGTTGCAGCGCCGCTAATATTCACTCATGAGCCAGCCTGAACTATGAGTCAACTTGCCTCCTGGCGAACCGGCAGTACCCGTGTGCTGCCGGGTTTTGGCCTTTCTATGGGTATCAGCGTGCTGTTTATCTCGCTGGTGCTACTACTCCCTATTACGGGCCTGTTCGGTCAGTTAGCGGAGCTTAGTTTTGCCCAATACTGGGCGATCATCACCGAAGGACGCGTGGTTGCCAGCTATATGGTCACCATTGGCGCGGCAGCCGTTGCAGCGATTATCAACGCCATATTTGGCTTATTGCTGGCGTGGGTGTTAGTTCGCTACGAGTTCCCTGGCAAGCGCTTACTCGATGCCTTAATGGACCTCCCCTTCGCGCTACCCACCGCAGTGGCAGGCATTACGTTGGCAACCCTTTATGCCAGTAGCGGCTGGATGGGTGGATTGCTGGAGCCGCTAGGGTTTCAAGTCGCTTATACCTGGGTGGGCATCGCCCTGGCCATGGCCTTTACCAGCATCCCGTTTGTGGTGCGCACGGTGCAGCCGGTGCTGGAAGATATGCCAGTGGAAGTCGATGAAGCCGCTATGTCATTGGGTGCTACCGACGGCGTGGCCTTTCGCCGCGTGATCTTGCCGCATATCTGGCCTGCCTTGGTGACCGGCACGGGGCTGGCGTTTGTTCGTTCGCTAGGCGAGTTCGGAGCGATCATTTTTATCGCCGGTAATATGCCTTATGAAACGGAAATCACCGCGCTGATGATTTTCGTCAAGCTGCAAGAGTATGACTATGCAGGGGCCTCGGCGATTGCTTCAGTGGTGCTGTTTGTCTCGCTGGCGCTGCTACTGGCCATTAATATTTGGCAGGGCCGCTTTGTGCGCCGTCTGCATGGAGGTAAGGGGTAATGCGTCGAATTGGTGATGCGCCGCTTATCCGGCGCCTGCTGATAAGTGCCGCTCTGGTGCTGTCAGCACTGTTTTTACTGCTGCCGCTGGTGGCCATTTTTGCCCAGGCATTCTCCCAGGGCGTTATGGTTTTCTGGTCGAACGTCAGTAACACCTTCACCCTGCACGCGATTGGTCTGACGCTGATGATTGCGCTACTGACCATTCCCGTGTGCCTGGTATTTGGCGTTGCCCTGGCGTGGCTGGTCACGCGCTTCAGCTTTCCTGGGCGGCGCATTTTGCAAACGTTGATCGATATCCCCTTTGCGGTCTCTCCCGTTGTCGCGGGTCTGATTTACCTGCTGCTGTATGGCCGCAACGGCTGGATCGGCACTTGGCTGGACGGCCATGATATTCAGCTGATGTTTTCTTGGCCGGGCATCCTCATGGTGACTATTTTTGTTACCTGCCCCTTTGTGGCCCGGGAACTGATCCCGTTGATGCAGGCCCAAGGCTCCCGTGAAGAAGAAGCAGCCGTGACGCTTGGTGCTTCCGGATGGACGACCTTCCGTCGTGTCACACTGCCCAACATCCGCTGGGCACTGCTGTACGGCGTTATCCTTACCAACGCCCGTGCGGTGGGGGAATTTGGGGCTGTTTCAGTGGTTTCCGGCGCTATACGCGGCAAGACCAATACGCTACCACTGCACCTTGAGCAGCTGTATCAGGATTATAATGCCGTGGGGGCGTTTGCCTGCGCGGCGCTACTCGCCTTTATTGCCCTACTGACGCTCGCCGCCAAGGCCGGGCTGGAATGGCGCGCAGCGCGCCGGGAGGCATTTGCATGAGCATTCACTTACACAATATCGCCAAGCACTTCGGCACTACCCAGGCGTTAGAGCCGATCAACCTGGATATTCACGAAGGCGAGCTGGTCGGCCTGCTTGGCCCTTCGGGCTCGGGTAAAACCACGCTGCTGCGGATTATTGCTGGCTTGGAAAATGCCGACCGCACCGCACAGCCCAGCAAAATTCTGTTTGGCGACCGCGACGTGACTAATGTACATGTGCGCGACCGGCGAATTGGCTTTGTTTTCCAGCACTACGCGCTGTTTCGCCATATGAGCGTCTACGACAACGTGGCCTTTGGCCTGACCGTGTTGTCGCGTAAACGCCGCCCCAGCAGCGGTGAGATTCGCGCCCGGGTGTTTAGGCTACTTGAAATGGTCAAGCTGGAGCACCTCGCCAACCGCTACCCTGCTCAGCTTTCCGGCGGCCAGCAGCAGCGAGTATCGCTAGCCCGTGCCTTGGCAGTGGAACCGGAAGTACTGCTGTTGGACGAGCCTTTTGGCGCACTTGATGCCAAAGTGCGCCAAGAGTTACGCCGCTGGCTGCGCCACCTGCATGACGAGTTCAATTTCACCAGCGTCTTTGTCACCCACGACCAGGAAGAGGCGCTGGAGCTTTCCGACCGCGTCGTAGTCATGAGTAACGGCCGCATTGAGCAAATTGATACTCCCGATGAGCTCTACCGGGAGCCCAAAAACCGCTTTGTGTTTGAGTTTTTAGGCGATGTAAACCATCTGGAAGGCAAAGTGACCAACGGCGTACTCACCTGTGGCGACGCCTATTGGCACGTGGATCTACCCGATGGTCATGAAGAGCTGCTGCTACGCCCCCATGAAGTGCGGCTAACCGAGCAGCCCACCTCTGAGAGCCATCTACCGGTCACTATCACGGCGATCTCGCCGGTGGGCGCAGAAGTGCGCGTGGAGTTGGAGGCGGATTGGCTCGCCCAGCCTTGGCTGGCTACCGTGCGCCATACTGACTTTGAGCACTTGGCGCTTCGCCGCGGGCAACGCTTATTCGCCCACCCCCGCCACTGGCGACGCTTTCCCAACGCTGAGTCGAAAGCAACGGAGCAAAGCCGCGTGGCATAACGCTACGGAAGCGCTAGCTGCCCTAAATGGAGCAGCTAGCGTTGACGTTTCATCGCATTAGCTCAAAAACGCATTTGCCTAAAGGTCAGGCTCACCCGCGGCTCAACATCTTTCTTGGTTTTAGGCAGGCTATGTAGCCAGTTTTGTTGTGTAGTACCTTTCATAATTAACAGACTGCCGTGCTCTAAATTAAGCGACACGCTCTCCCCTGTTGGCTTATGCTTAAACGAGAATTTCCTTGCGCCGCCTAGGCTCAACGCCCCGATTGATCCTCTCTCAACAAGGTCTTTTTCGGCGTCACTGTGCCAGCTCATGCCTTCATCGCCTGAGCTATAAAAATTACCCAGACACGAATTAAACATTTCCCCGCAGTGGCTCTCCACCACCTGCTTAATCTCTCGTAAAAAATCAGGCCATACTAACGCCATCTTTCTATATCCTGAGTATGTATAGGAAACCGGCTTATCCGCATACCAGGCTATTTTCCTCTTTGTAACGATCTCTTTGCCGTAAATAAACGCACGATCATGCTCCCAGGTTAATTCGCTTAGGCATTTATCCAGATACATATCGGCGGTAACTGTATCCAAGACTTTGCCGTGGTAGTAAACCTCACCATCCCTTGGGAGCAGATTAATCAACTTCATATCGTCGTTTTCAAACAGATCCATTTTCACCCCTCTAATGCCCGAAGCCGCGGAAAGCGGCGCCAGCCGCCCCGTGGCACGAAGCCAACCCCGACGCCTCAAACCATAAGCCTTCACATTCCGGTTTAAAAACACGTAACAAGAGCAAGAAACGGTTTTTTTCGATGCTATCAAAAGCCAATACTGCATTGCCATGGAGCAAAAAACCAAGACACACCCTGACCACTCCAGGTAAAAAACTTAAAAAAGCCAACCATCACTTAGCGGCTTGAGGCTAAGAGAAAATCTTGAAAAGGGACATAAAATGAGAGCAATAGACTATATACGACTGCTGTCGCTAGCCGCTATCTGGGGAGCAAGCTTCCTTTTTATGAGAATCGCCTCACCGGCGATAGGCCCAATCAACACAGCATTTTTTAGAGTCTTTTTTGGCCTCATTGGTTTGGCTTTTATCATCGTTATCATACGTAAAAGCCTGGCGTTCAGAGGCAAACTAGGCAAAATTTTGATTTTGGGTGCTATAAATTCAGGCATCCCATTTCTTATGTACAGCATAGCAGCAACACTACTACCTACTGGCTATTCAGCGATTCTAAATGCGACAACGCCTTTAACAGGTGCCATGATTGGCTTTTTTATCTTTAGCGAGAGTTTAACTATAAAAAAATGGCTGGGCGTAACGCTAGGAATTGTTGGCATCACTGTGGGTGACTCAAGTATCGTTGGCAACATCTATATTGGCGTGGCTGCCTGCATGATAGCCACTATTGGTTACGGCTTTGCTGGCTTTCTTACCCGCAAGTGGATAACCCAACAGGGTGGCCTGGATTCAACGCTGGTTGCGTTTGGCAGTCAAATAGGCGCTACCGCTTTTCTCAGCCCTTTTTTGCTTTGGAATATTTCATCTGGCCCCACTATCGACTGGCTTCAAGGTGATGTGTGGATCAGCCTGTTCGCAGTCGGCTTTTTATGCACCTCCCTCGCTTATATCCTTTATTTTAGATTGATTGCCGACATTGGGCCGTTACGGTCACTCACCGTTACATTCTTGGTGCCACCCTTCGCTGTGTTATGGGGCTTTTTAATCCTTGATGAAACGATTTCCAGCGGATTCTTACTTGGCTCTTTGATCGTTTTACTTTCCGTTTGGCTAATCGTGAGTCCCGATTCTCAAAAAAACAGCCTAACGAGCTAGGATTTGTACGAAAAGTCGGCAAGCGAAGACTAGACAAGGCAAAAATCAACGAGAAAGCGGAGTTTACGGGGTGTAAATGAGCATTTCGAGGCGATTTTTAACGCGGTATTGTCGAGCGCAGGCAGTTTTCGTACAAAGCCTAGCTTGCTTCACTGCTTTCGCATTCACAACGGTGTGCAAAGGCAATATACAGTGAGACATTGGAAGTGATTGAGCAAAGCCGCATCGCCAGAACATACCGCCAACGCGCTACCCGCGTTATACTGGCGTTTTAGCCATAGCGGAGGAAGACCATGCTTCGGCGTCACTTTTTACGGATTTCGGGTGTACTGCTTGCCAGTGCATGGCTTGCTGGTTGCGCAAGCCCCCAATACTTACAACTCAGCCCTGAACGCAGTGCCCAGGTGCCGCAAGTTGGCTCAGGCCAGCAGGTGACTGTGATTGCCCAGGATGGACGCGAGAGCGACATTATTGGCAATCGAGCAGGCGGCGGCATGTCGACGGCGCATATTACCGTGAGCAGCCACGAGTTAATTCCCCGTCTCCAAGAAGAAGCTGAGCGCGCGGTACGCGATATGGGCTTTAGCCCCACCACCGAGCAGGCCGAAGGCCGCCCGAGCTTAACCCTGGAACTTGCCAGCCTGAACTACGCCCGTGGCGACAGCGGCCAGCCACTGGTAGATGAAGCGCGTCTTGAAGGCGTTTTCCGCGCTATTGCTAAAAACAAGGGCACCACCTATACGGGCACCTACACCTCGCGCCGTACCCAGGGCTACGCCCTTAAGCCCGATGCCGACAGCAACGCACGGATGCTTAGCGATCTACTTAGCGATGGCATGAACCGCGCCTTTAGCGATCCAGAACTGGGCAATTTACTCGCACGCTAAGATTACCCATTATAGAAACACCTCTGACACGGGCTGCGCCTCTTTACTTCTAGAGCCGCGGCCCGCGTCGTTCAAGTGCCCATACGCTTTCCGTTCGGCCACGCTCATCGGGGCTGCCCTGTTCCAGAAACGTCAGTATGAAGTTGGGGGTGAACAGGCTTTCGATTTCGCTGTTGGGCACGCTATAAGGCGGCCCAGCACTGCCCTCAGGATGCGACAAACTAATCAGCAACCCCTTGGCACCAGGCGGCACCAACTGAGCGAGGTGAAACGCATAGCGCTGCCTTGTTGCAGGTGGCAACGCTATCAGCGAGGCGCGATCATAAAACGCCCCGATCTCGGCGGCTTGCTGGATATGCAGGTGAAAAAAGTCCCCGCACCATAGCTCCACGCTGCCTTGGCGGGAAATCGTAAAATCTGCCTGACGGTAGCGGGATACCGAGGTGCTGCGCTGAGCCAAAAACTGCTCAATGGCTTCCGGGGCAAACTCAATTCCCAGAACGGGATAACCCTCGTCTGCCAACCAGCGCATATCAAGACTTTTACCGCACAGCGGCACCAATACCTTGGTGCCTTTAGCAACGCCGAGCGACGCCCAATGACGCAGCAACGCCGGGTGCGCCTGCTGCAGGTGAAAGCCAATACGCCCTTCTTGCCAGCGCTTGCGCCATTGATCGCTCATTATTTGGCCACCGTGAAGTCGATTGCACTAGCGAAGAGGAGGCTTATCGCACCGTTAAAACCAGCGGTCACGCTTTTTACGCCGCCGCGGTAGGTGCGGCACAATCAGGCCCACCAACAAACCTGCGCCAGCCACACCGCCGCCATACATGAAGTAACGCATCAGCAGGTCTTCTTCCTGGGTTTCCAGCCGCGCTTGGAGCGCCCTAACTTGCCGGCGGGACTGCTCCGCTTGCGCATCCAGCTCTTGGTTGCTGGCCTCAAGCTCGGCAATGCGACTCTCACGCAACTCTAGAGTCTCAGTCATTGAGGCCGTACGCTGTTCCCAGGTTTCATTGATACCCTCAAGCTCGGCGGTGAGTTCCTCTACCTGGGCTTCTAACGCAGGTAGCTGTTCAACCGCACTGGGTGTTTCTTGAAGCTCATTGCTCAACACCCAGACCGCATTGCCATCACTGTTGCGCACTCGGGTGTAGTCACCGCTGGTTTCCAGCACCTCTACCTGCTCGCCTGCGTTGAGCGTGCCAATAATGCGGTAACCATCAGTTGGGCCGCTGCGCACATAGGTGCTCAGTTCATCGGTCACCCAGGCTTGGTTAGCAGATTGGGCAGTGGCATTGAGGCTGGTAACACTGAGTAAAATGCCAGCCGCAGCGGCGTAATTTCGATAACGAGTTCTATTTACTAGCATGACATCATGTCCTGATTAAAAACGCTGCAAGGCGGACGAAGCCAACAGCGCTTATCGCCTAACTTAGCGGTGCGCTTGTCTCATACGCTTACCCTTCTCCGCGCGGGGGCAACGGAAAGGGACGGGGGAACTCCGCTACCCGAGTATCGGTTTTGACCGCTTTCAATGGTCCTTCGCGCTCTACTTCATCAATGCGCACAATCGCATTTAACGGTAGGTAGCTACGCTTGACGCCATCAAAGGTTCGTTGCAATTTTTCAGTTGCAGGGTCAACCACTACCCGTGAAGCATCGTCAAAGACAAACTCCTCGACTTCAATAAAGCCCCAGAGTTCGCTTTGAAAGATTTCTCGGACGTATAAATCCCAAATTTCACCCTGCTGGTGGACCACCACACGGTAGATCGGCTTGGCCGCCATCTTGGCCTAATCCTCTTGCCATTCGTACATTAAAAGTTGAACCGCCTAGCTTACCATATTCCCATCGCCGCGCCTTTAGGCTTAACCCTTAGCAAGCTTAGCGTTAATACGACGGACAAAGCGCTCATTAGCCGGGCATGCGCCTCTCATGTATGGTAGCTAGCGTGGTTTAGCAATAATATTTTTTCACCAAGTAGGAGTCATCAACATGCAGAAGGATCCAAATAAGGGCTATATCGCTCTGTTAGGCTGGAGCCTCAATGCGATTGAAGCGGCCGAAAATTTTGACCGTCGCTACATTGTCGTTGCACCTGATTGGGCGGAAGAGTATTGCCAAAAACACGACATTCCCTACGTGCCTTGGAATTTCGAGCGACTCAATGACCGCTCAATGGAAATTGCCGAGACGCTTAAAGAGAAAGGCGTCGATGTCGCCATTCCGCTCTACGAAGAGACCGTTGAATGGGCCGGGGCCATCAACTCTGTGCTACTGGATAACCCGCGCCTTTACGGTCAGTCGTTGCTGCTACGCGATAAAGCGTTGATGAAGCGTCGCGCCCAACTCGGCGGCATCCGTGTGGGTATTTTTGAAGAAGCCCACGATAAAGAAGATGTCGTGCGCTTCCTAAAGCGCGTTAACCAGACACTGCTTAAGCTGGACGGCGACCCCAACGACCCGATTCACCTTAAAGCGTTTGATAAAGCAGGCTGTCTTGGTCATCGCGTTATTCGTACCCCAGATGAAGTCGATACCATCCCGGAAGAAGAGTTCCCGGTACTGATGGAATCGCACCTGGATGGCTGGGAATTTGCCGTTGAAGCATGGGTTCACGATGGCAAAATCGCTTTCTTGAACATCTCAGAGTACGTGACGCTGGGTTACTCAGTGTTTGTGCCCGCATCGCCTGAACTTGAGATTTATCGCGAGCAGATCACCCAACAGATCGAGAAGTTAATTAAAGCGTTCGACATTGAGTTTGGCTTGATCCATCCGGAATACTTTGTCACCAGCGATGGTGAGATGTACTTTGGCGAAGTAGCTTACCGTCCGCCCGGCTTCAAGGTATTCGAGCTGCTAGAGCGTGTTTACGGCTTCAATGCTTACCAGGCTTCCATGCTGGTGTTCGACCCGAAAACCACGAAAGAAGAAGTGGCCACGTTCTTTCCGAAAGAAGTGGTCGATGCCGATGGCTTTGCCGGTTGCTTTGGCGTTTACCCCCGCCGTCGTGTGGTCAGCCGCTTGGAAATTCCCGAAGAGACCGAAGATCACCCCTACTTCGAGTCTCATGAGCTAACCTCACCAGTAGAAGAAACCGTTACTAAACGCACCGCGTTTGGTACCCATTGGGGTCTGGTCTACTTCAAAGGCGAGGATGCGCATACGATTCGCGATCTGCTAAAACGCCAAGAAGACCTCGACTTCTATGTATAATCCCCGCTAACGCTGGGATAAGGAGTCACCGTGGAGACAGATCAAGTGACGTCTTCTCAAGAAGATAGCAAGCTCAATGGATTGTTGAGCAAATTTGATGACGCCGTTCGCCTGCTTACCCAGGCGCCCGCCTTCTCAAAACCCGCCAAGCTGCCGCGTGTGATGGACACTGCGCGTCGAGTACTGCTTCAGGACGGCGGTTGTGCAGCACTGGAGACCCGCGCGCAAGCGTTTGAGGACTCCGGTGTATTTTTGGGCTCCGATTGGGAAACACCCCAATATTTGGTGCCGACTCTGACAACCTTCTCGCTGAAAAGCGCGGATGCCAATGTTGTCGTCATTGAGGCGCTAAGCGAGCTTCGGCTCCTAGCTGTGGCTAAAGGCAATTTTGAGCATCCACTGGTATCCGCAGAGCATGCTCACCATTACCTGACTCAGGTAATGGCGATCAATTTGTGGCTACTGTTTTTACCGCCCAGCGAGGCGGAGCGGGAAACCCAAGGGCGACTGGCGACCATCCCACGCCAGCTTTTTCAGCATTTAGCTGAACGAATCGGCTATGAGCATATCGTTGACCGCCTGATCGATGAGATTTGGCGCATTTTAAAACAGCGCCCTATTCAGGTTGATTCGATCAAACAGATGATCACCCAAATTGCGCTGTGTCAGGCCAACCCGGAAATTGATCTTGGCGCCAGCGGCCAGGGCGCCGACCGCCTGGTGAGTTCGCTTTATGGCCCAACTCAAGCCTGTCGTGAAGACCCTGGGGTCGACGTTTACCGTGATCGGTTAGAACGTATGGATCAGGCTGCTTTGCAGGCTGAATCCACCGGTTTCGCCCGGGCGATGCACGACACCGGCCTGGTATCGCCATATCACGCCGTATTACTGCGTCATCTACTCGAAGAGGGGGATCACTTACTCTCCGAAGCACTGGGCCTTTCATCTACCGGCCGCGACTGCCTGCTCTGCTACCGCGAGCTTGTTCAAGCGCTAATTCGTGGCGGCGTTTACCCTGCTACCGCTCAAGCGGTTTACGGCCTGGCGCTGATGCTTGAACGCGGCATTCTCTATCAGCCGCCGGTAGCACCGGCAATGTGGCGTCAGCTTAATCTACCGCTATCAGAGTGGGCACAGTCGCGACTCTCCATGGCCTATGGCGACACTGTTTCTCCCCGGGCACGCTTGATTGAGGGCGTGCTCTGCATGCTGGGATTACCGCTAGGCGTTGGTCAGGGCAACAACCCTACCTGCCAGTCGGCACGGGCACTCTCCATGTGGGCCTATAACGACCCAGATTACCTGCTGCAGATGGTGGCCTGGGCGGCCCGGGATGACGAAATCATTATGCATTTTGAAGGACAAGCCATTTCATCAATGGCGAGTCTCTCAGGTGTGGCGACCCAGTTACCCATCGATCTCGACCCGGTTTCGCTGATTGTCGTGCCGCACTTGGATCGAATTTATGCCGAAATGGGCCGGCGCTGCATTGGCCGTGAAGGTGACCCTCACCGTTGGGTGAATCCTGAATTTCACGGCTGGTGGTCTGGCCGCGGCTTTCGCATCAATGTCGACGTTGCCACCGGTCAACTAAGCGATGTGGACGACTTTATACGCCACTTCTTCGCTTACTATCACCCTTATTACAATGGCAACCAGCCGCTGATTCACCCTCAGCCAGCGGGCATTGCGGTCACCGATAGCGCGGCGCGTTTTATCGGCTGGCACGCGATTACTATTTTGCGGGCCTCTCTCGACCCCTCTGATGTTATGCGGGTTTACTTCTATAATCCCAACAATGATAGCGGGCAGGATTGGGGCGATGGCGTCATTGTGAGTACATCGGGCAATGGTGAACGTTTTGGCGAAGCCTCGCTGCCTTTTGAGCGCTTTGCATCGCGGCTGTATATTTACCACTATGATCCCCTGGAGCGCGTTGACATCGCCGACGTCACCAGCGAAGAGGTGGAAAATGTCAGACACTTCCTGCATCGGAGCTGGGGAGCCTCGCGCCTTCCACCTACCGAGCTACAGGCGGATCAAGGCTCCAACTCAACCCTCCCCCATTCACCGCTACCCGAAACGCCTCGCGACGAAGGGTAACAAGTACGCTTAGCGACACTTTCAATCACTATGATGCGACTCGATCAATTGTTGGTCATCCAGGGGCTGGCCAACTCGCGTACCCGCGCCCAAAGGCTTATTCGGCACGGGCGGATACGGCTTGCCGAGAACGGTAAGCCGTTAACCAAAGCATCCGAAAAATGGCCCGACGATACCCGGTTTGAAGTAGAGGACGATCCCGAAGAGCGCTATGTGTCCCGAGCAGGGTTGAAATTAGAGGCGGTGCTCACAGCGCTTGAGCTGCGTTTTGATGACGCTGTTGTGCTCGACATTGGTCAATCAACCGGCGGCTTCAGCGACTGTGCGCTGCACTTTGGCGCCCACCATGTGATTGGTGTAGAGGTTGGCCACGGACAGCTTGCACCTGAGTTGCGCAGCGACCCACGCGTCACCTGTCTAGAGGGGATAAATGCGCGCTCGATGAGTAGTAGCGAAGCCCTCAATAGCGCGCTTGCTGCTTTCCCCATTGATAGCGCCATCATGGATGTGTCGTTTATATCGCAAACGCTGATTCTGCCCGAGATTGCTGCCCTGCTGCCAGCGGGCGGTCAGTTGATTTCGCTGGTGAAACCGCAGTTTGAGCTAAGCCCTGGCGCCCTGGATAAACGTGGCGTGGTACGCGACGCTAAACGCTTTGCAGAAGTGGAGGCCAACATTCGTCGCAGTTGCGACGCCTGCGGACTTACCATTCAACATTGGCAGGAGAGCCCGATCACCGGTGGCGACGGCAACCGAGAATTTCTCCTGCATGCAGTAAAAGAGCCTTAAAAAAGAGAGCTTAAAGTGCATTACGTAGACGCAGGGGGCAACTGATTCGCCGACTGCACTTTAACCTCCTCGCCTTGCTCAGGGTGTAGCCACACATCCATCTGCTCAAACGCCACGCGTATACCCGCTTCGCGAAACAGCGCATCTATACGGCAGTTGATTTCATCGGCAGCAAACAGCCGGTCGAGCAGATCATTGACGAAAATACGCAGTTCAAAATTGAGGCTGTGCTGTCCATAGCTTAAACAGAAAACCTGAGGCTCTGGGTCGGTTAGCACGCGGGGGTTTTCGTCCGCCACCTTACGTAATAGCTGGTGCACCTTGGCCATATCGGAGCCGTGGGCCACACCGTAGGTGAGCACAACACGGGTGATATTATCCGACAATGACCAGTTGATCAGTTGGTCAGTCACAAAGGTTTTATTGGGGATAATAATCTCTTTACGGTCGAAATCGGTGACAGTGGTCGCACGGATACGGATACGGCTGACGGTGCCGTGCAAATTTCCCAGGGTAATCGTATCGCCAATCCTAATCGGGCGCTCAAACAGGATGATCAAGCCCGATATAAAGTTGGCAAAAATTTCCTGCAAGCCAAACCCCAACCCCACACTCAAGGCGGCCACCAGCCACTGCAGCTTGTCCCAGGAAACGCCCAGGGTCGACAGCCCCATGACAACCCCCGTACCCACAATGGTGTAGGAGAGCAGCGAGCTAATGGCATAGGCGCTGCCCTGTTTCAATGACAGCCGGGATAGCACCATCACTTCTAACAGGCCGGGTAGATTGCCTGCCATGATAAAGGTAATAGCGACAATCAGCAGTGCAGCAAAGACGTCGGATATCGATAGAGCGTTATCGACCAGATCCCCTTCTTGCGCCTCCCACAATGACACGTTGTCCAAATAGCCGAGCACCGAGAGCAAGTCTGACCAGACCAAATAAAGCAGCGCACTGAAGCCGATCAAGACAATCAACTTGGAAAGCCGCAGCGACTGGCTATTGATCTGCTCCATATCCAGCGGCGGCTCTTCCACGACTTCGAGACCACCTTCCGCCCCTTCCTGCACCTGAGCACGACGGCGCGCCAGAGCACGGCGATAGGCAAGCCGCCTTGCAGCCACCGCAAGGCTTCTTACCAAGGTCGCCTCCACCACAACCCATAACCCCAGCAAGTAAAGCGTGATCGCGAATCGCCCCACTAGGTGCAACGCGGTGTATTCGTAGCCCCAAACTACCAATCCCAACAGCATCAGCGGCACCGAGGCCATCGCAAGCCCCAACAGCAAGCGAAACAGGCGCACGCCAAAAATAGGGATATGCGCCAGTATCAACTGCGCCAGCCACCAGCTCATCGCCAACAACCCAAGCGACAGCAACCCCAACGCAACGGGACGCAGTGCCAGCGGGGTTTCCATCTCTCCAGACATCGCCGCAATGGCTATGACAGGCACCAAGGAAATGCCTAACCCACCTAACAGCTGGCGTAACCGAGCGTTGTAGTGCGCAGACCAGGTAAAGTGGCGCTCGGCCACGCCATCGGCGACCAATAGCCTGCGGCCCCAGGCGACCACCGCCCAACTTAACGCCAACTGAAGCAGCGCAGGGGCAACGCTATTAGCCAATGGCCCAGTTGCTCCCAAGAGCCCAACCCCAACCCCGGCCAAGGCCAGCGGGCCGGAGAGCGCTAGCAGCGCATTCAGCAGCACCGCTTTGGGGGTATGCAGCTGGGTATCGCTTTTTAACCGACCAATCTGCGAGTGCAGTTTGTCCAATCGGGCTTTAATCTGGCGTCGTGACCCGATTAATACCAGGCTTAATACCATCAGGGGCGCCCCTCTGAGCACCTCCCAAGAGAGCCCTTTCCAGCGAGTGGGTAAAATGGCTCGCCACTCCCCTTCCTGCCACTCCAGCTGGAGGTTGCGGGGCAATTGACGCAGCCAATTGATATCCAAAGGGCGACTATTAGCAACCCAAAACAGCTGCTCATCAATGGTTTTACGCAGCTCACTGGTCGTTGTGACCAGCTGCTGCTGGTTGAGCTGAAGCTCAATCGCCGCACTTAATAAGCTGCCGTAAGACTGTTCCAACTGCTCGACCAGCTCACGGCGGGATTGATAAAGCTGCGAAAGGGAATCGATCAGTCCCGGCGTCGCCTCTATGCCCTCCTCGGACAGCCGCGTAGCAGCATACTGTTCGCTTTGGCGTAGCTGATCGCGCTGGCGGACTAAATCAAACTGCTTTAAGCGCAGGTCGGCAATTTCGTCCTGCAAATCCCGGGGCGCAGACAACGGAGGCAGCGACTTGCGCTGTTCGCGCAGAATTCGCGACAGCAGTTGACTGCCGCGAATAGCCTCGATTTGCTCATTAAGGCTACGCTGTAGCTGACGCACGTTCTCCAACTGCCGCTGGGCTTCAATATTGTCACGCACAACAGTGTTAGCACGGTCGGTTGCCCGTAGCAGCTCCAGGCTTAGGGTCTGGTTGGTTTGCTGCGCTTGCACCACCACCGGATGTCCCGCGGCGATCAGCGGGTTATCCCTGGCAGCGTCGGCAATGGCTTGTTCAGAGGCCAACCGACGCTGCCGATCAATCACCCCTTGTAACATCGTTAGCTGCTGCTCTTGATAATCGACCTGCAGCATCAGCACATCGCGCCGCTCCTGAGCTAATTCGCGCAGGCGGCTGTTAGCGCTTAGCTCGCGCTGATAAAAGCTTACTTCGCGTTCGGCCAGCGCCCGTTCAAGGCGTAATTGGATCAGTTGCGCATCGCTAAGGGCAGAAAGTTGACGATCCGCCAGCAAAGCCTCGCGCTCATCGTGCTGTCGGCGTAAACTTTCCGCGCGCTGAAGGGTTTCCGCAATGGATTGCTGGGCCCGCTCAGGGAGTGTTTGAGCGGCTAACAGTTGCGAGTTCACTTCCGCCAATTGGCTTTGCAACTGCTGCAACTCGACCACGGCGTTAGTTTGCAACGTTTCCAGCTCGTCGAGGGGGCGGTCGCTCAAGTCGGCAACCGTTAGCTGCTGCGAAGCTTCTTCCGCTTCGCTCAACTCGCGCTGCAGGCGTGCTAACATTTCAGGGGCTTGTTCTACCCGGGTATCTAGCGCGGCAAGACGCTCGTCAACAGAAGCCAGCCGCTCATAAGCTTCGAGGGCCACTTCCAGGGCCTCTTTATCGTTGGCCTGCTGGGCGGTCAAGGGTTCTTCAAGGGCTTCTAACTGAGCAAGCCTTGATGCCAATTCAGCCTGCTCGGGCACCCGCTCCAGCATATTGGTCTGAAGCGCAGCGTAGGCTGGATTAATAGCGACACTGCTCATGACAAGCAGCAGCAACAAACAGGTTATACTCCACTTACAGGCGCATCTCACCACGTTACGTATCAACACGTTACTTAGGGCCTCGCTGGCATCAAATGCTCCGCAGAGACGGAGAATGAGGTTATTGTCAGGCGTTCTGATGGTCAGCGCAATCAGAGGTGTTGACTTCCACAGGCGGCGTGATAGAAACAAGCTTGGCGTTTACTTATTCCTTCATTTTGCGAGTCACCTTGATGGTCACCCGAAAATTGCCGTTGACGAAACTTATTGTTCTGCTGAGCCTTGCTACGTTTAGTGTGAATGCCGTTGCCGAGTCTCAGCAAGAGATTGAGGCGCGTATCCGTGCCCTCAATGCTGAACTGTATGATCTGCATCAACAGTTGCAGCAGATAGAAAATCCCGAAGACGCCGCGCTAGACATACCGTTTGAACAGTTGCCTGAAGAGGCTGCAAGGGAAGATTTAAGCGATCGCCGTGAACTTGAGCAGGAATCAACCCGGAATCCGTTTTCAATCACCACCCACCGCACCAACTATCTGTTCCCTGTTAGTTACAATGCTAACCAAAATCGTGAAAGTTTCCGCACGGTGGCTAACGGCACCCCCGCAGATCGCGTGGAGTTAAAATTCCAGTTCAGTGCCAAGGTTAATCTGGCTGAACAGGTATTCGGTAACTACGGCGACGTCTACTTTGGCTACACCCAGCGCAGTTGGTGGCAGGCTTATAATACCGACGCCTCATCACCCTTTAGGGAAACCAACTACGAGCCGGAAGTGTTTATCGACTTTGACAATGCCTGGGAAGCGCTTGGCTGGGTGAATACCCGCAACCGAGTATCTCTCAATCACCAGTCTAATGGTCGCTCAGATCCTCTCTCGCGCAGTTGGAACCGGGTATACCTTGAAAGCACCTTCCAGCGCGGCGACTGGGCGTTCACCCTGGCACCCCACTGGCGGGTACCGGAATCCTCAGAGGATGACGACAACCCGGATATCGAACGCTACATGGGATACGGCGATATTCGCCTCGCCAAGCGTCTCAATAATAACCATGAAGTGAGCGGTCAGTTACGCGGCAATCCCAGCGCTGGCAATATCGGCACCCAGATTGATTACAGCTGGCCCGCTTTCAACAGCTTGCGAGCGCATGTACAGTACTACTACGGATATGGTGAAAGCATGATCGATTATGATCATCGCGTGCACCGCTTGAGCCTTGGGTTTAGTTTAAATCCCTTATTTAGTGCGACAGGGCTGAACCGATAGACGCATTTGCTTGTCTGTTACTAGCTGGCTGCTATGCTTGTAGTCAGCAGCAAAAATACAGTAACTAATAGTTAGTAGCCCAATCATTCACTCGTCAAAGGAAGACTCCATGGCTAAACGTCAACCCACCTACTCTACTCAAGCCGATCAACTCAAAGATGATCTGCGCCACTTGAGTGAAACCGTTGAAGAGCTGGTCAATGCGACCGCTAAAGATGCCAGCGGAGAGATGAACGATCTACGTACTCGCGCCGAACGTCGTTTGAAAGACACTCGTGCACGTCTTGAAGCGCGTGGCGAGCGTATTTATGACGATACCCGCGACTCGCTGACTCATCAGGCCGATGCGTGTGATCGCTACGTCCATGAAAACCCCTGGACAAGTATTGGCATTGGTGCCGCAGTAGGTATGGTTGTGGGTATGCTGCTCGGTCGTCGCTAATGGCTTTGGGCCCCACCCAACGCGTCTTCTCTGCCGCCAAACGCTTGCTGAAATCGCTGATTGCGAATAGCGAAACCCGCCTGCGTTTGGCGGTGTTTGAGTTAGAAGAGGAGCGTGCTCGCTTACTGGTTCTACTTCTTCTGGCAGGAGCTAGCTTACTGCTGCTCTTGTTGGGTATTGCCACTTTGACGGCACTGGTAGTGGTTATATTCTGGGATACCTATCGCTTAACCGCCATTGCCATCAGTGCAGGTGTGCTGATCGGCGCCAGTTTGCTACTCGCGGTTATTGCGATTCGCCAGTCCAAGCAACACTCTCTGTTAAAAGAAACACTCAAACAGCTTGCTGCTGATCGAGCACTGCTTGAGGAGCCAAGTGATGAAACCATCCGCAGACACCGCTAAGCCACCAACCAAACCGCTCAGCCGCGCTGAACGCAAAGCGCTTTTGTTAGCCGAGCTAGAGCAGCAGCGCGTGGATATTTTGGTCGATAGCGAATTTTTACAGCAAGCCGCCTCACCACTGGATAGAAACTGGCAAAGCTTCAAGCTGCCGCTTTACGCCATTGGCGGCTTTGCTGCATTCAAGCTGATGCGCCACCCAGGTGGAGCAATGGCGGCAGGCAGAAAAGTCCTTGCGGGCTATATGCTACTCAAAAAACTTAAATTATTAGCCAAAGTGGCTAGTTAATTTGGACGGCTGTGCGGCTCGCTGACTGTACCTTAGAAGCCAGCGAGCGGAGATTAGCCAAACATCGTTTAAGGCGGCCACTCAGTGAAAAATTCTGGCCTGTCGGCCAACTTAATTTGATCACTTTCGTTAAATAGCTCGCTATTCGCTTTATACCCGACACATTTGGCCCGAAAGCTGAGCTTCTTGTGTGATTATCGGTATTTAGCGACTAACTGCTGAAAGATGCCGAAACATCAGGCGCCTGAGCACGCTTAACCAGAACTGCTGGTGCGGTCTCTTTGAGCCCCAAAGCCAGGACTCCAGCAATCACACAAATAGCGCTCATTAACCACAACGGTGCGGATTGGCCAACACTATCTGCCGCAGCGCCTGCTAGCGCCGGTAGAACCCCACCTCCCAATATCTCACCAATACCCATTACAAAACCCAGGGCTGTTGCAATATGGCGCGAATCGACGGTTTCAGAGGGAACGGTGGCCATAAAAAGCGGAAAGATGCCGTTCAATGCCCAACCAAAGAAAAACAACACTGCCAGAATAATAGCCGAGCCATCAAAATACATGGCGCTTAAGGTGAGGATGAGCCCCATAAATGGGGTAATTACCATTACTGGCTTACGACCAATTTTGTCAGAGATACCGCTGACGACGAAGCTTCCGACCGCTGCCGAGATGCCTAAAGTTCCCATCAGCCACCCCATGGTTTCAGCAGAATAACCACGTACACTGGTTAGGTAAATTGGCATGAAAGACCAGCAAGTTACTAAGTATCCAATCAATAACACCGCAATAAGCGAACATAGCAGCATATTTCGATGAGCGAAGACCTCTTTGAGACTTGGGCGCTGACAGGACTGATTCACACCCGTTGCGATAGGTACTGAAGATGCTGTCGGTTCACGCATTAACCACCAGAGGAGTCCAGCGGCTAGAAGACCTGGAAGCCCTGCAAGGAAAAACGCCTCTCGCCAGCCAAAAGCAGAAGCAACAGCCACAAGGACAACCGGCGCAGCAAAAGAACCCAATAAATTTGACCCGAAGTTCTGCATGACCCCCATAGCAATGCCCCGCCTTTCAGGAGTAACTTCTATTGCCGTTACTGATTGCGATATAGGCAGGATAGGGCCTTCTGCAACACCCATAAGCAATCTAGCACCGAGAAGCAATAAGAATGAGGTGGCAAGACCTGATAAAAAAGAGCAGAGAGAGAACACAATCGTCGCCATGATCAAAAATATCTTTCTTCGGCCACTTCGATCAGACATTGCACCAAATATTAAACCAGATATTGCCCAGGTGACTGATAACGCAGAGGCTGTTAGGCCTATCTGTAGGTTTGTCAAGGCCAACTCTGGCTGAACAAATGGCATCAGGAAGTTAAGTGCATTCCTGTCAAAAAATACAATGCCAAAGTTAAGGCTCAATAGAGTAACTAAAAGGATTTGATAACGAGTGTTATTGGGCGTGTTAGGCAGGGTAGCTGTATTATTGTTAGTCATGGCTTATTAACACCTTGCATTGATGGGTGCGCTTTTTTAACGCTTCAAATGCGGTTGGCACATTGTTAAGTGGCACGGTCTCGGTGATTAAATGGCGAGGCTCTACAACGCCAGAATCGAGAATATCCAACGCACTTTCGTATTCACGTCGTGAGAAGAAAACGGCAGTTTGAAGGCGTATTTCCTTTGATAAAGCACTAAAGGGTATAAAGCTGTCAGGCTTAGTGCATAAACCAAGAAGCAGAATCGTACCGTGCGTGCGAACCTGCTCAATGGCTTGCGCAATGAGACCAGGAACGCCCGCACACTCGAATACTATGTCTGCTGAACCTCCAAGTGACCGCTCTGCAGCTTTAATGGGTTGATATGGATCACAAACAAAACCGGTCGCCCCCATGTCATAGGCACGTTGTTCTTGGTATCGGGTAATATCCTGTATGACAACCGTCTGAGCGCCAAAGCGGCGCGCCCAAAAAGCGACAGCTAACCCGATAGGCCCAGCACCAAGGATGAGGACACGGTCACCAGGTTTCATGCCGGATAGCTGGAGACCATGGAGAGCAACGGCTAAAGGCTCTACAATTGCACCGTCGTCCATGCTTGCATTGAGAGGAAGAGGTACGCACTGGCGCGCAGCGGTGACGGCATATTCACCATATCCCCCTCCCTCCAACGCCATATCTAGACACCAAGCAGGATTCCCAGAACGGCATGCAGCGCAATAACCGCAACTTCGGAAAGGTATAACGGATACAAGATCTCCTATAGATACATCACTGACTTTTCGACCTAAAGCGACTATCTCGCCTGCATATTCGTGACCCAGCACATCGCCAGGACAAATGCCGAAAATGGGATCCTCAGTCATATGGAGATCGGAGCCACAAATTCCACATCGTTTCACCTGGATGACAACCTCATCGTCTCCTGGTGTAGGGTCTGGAAGTTCGCAAACATCTAAAGGCTGGTGTAACCCCTGAAAGACGGCAGCACGCATCAGCCCACCCTCCCAAGAGAAGTGCCTCCGTCAATAACCAATTGAGCACCGGTCATATAGGAAGAGGCGTCAGAGGCTAGGTATAGCGCCAGTGCCTTGATCTGTTCAGGATCAGCGATTTCCCCTAGAGGTACCTTGGCGTTCCAGGCCTGGCGAACTGCTTCGTCTTTCAACCAGCCACCACCAATGTTGGTTACGAAACCGCCGGGCGCGATAGTGTTGACCCGGATCCGGAACTCTGCCAACTCTAAGGCAACTTGACGTACTAAATGGGACACTCCCGCTTTTGCAGGCATGTAAGCAAGCCCGACCACAGGCTCTGTAATAAAGGCAGCATTGGAGGACGTGACAACAATTGATCCTCGACGCCGTGGCTTCATGTATTTAGCTGCCACTCGCAGAGTATTAAAGACCCCCGTCAGATTAATAGAAATTGTTCTATCCCAGCGGGCTGGATCTAAAACGTCAATCTGACCATCTCTATTTCGCCCTCCTGAAGGGTTCCAAAACCCTGCCCCAGGATCGATCCCCGCATTAGCAAAAACAATATCCAAGTTGCCAAACTGGCGGACATGTTCTTCGAAGGCTCGACTGGTCTGCATTCGATCAGCGACATCTAGCTGGACAGCATGAACCTTGCAGCCTTCGTCACGGAGTCTTTGTGCCTCACATTCGGCTGCGTCGATGTTTATATCCGCTAGTGTCACGTTAGCTCCGTTTTCTGCCAACGCTTCGGCATAGGCAAGTCCTAAACCTGAGGCTCCCCCCGTGATCAGGGCTGAACGCCCTTCTACGCTGAATTGCTCTAATACACGCATATCCCACCTCATAGAAATAACTGTTCATTGATGGGGATATTGTGTTCTTCACAATAAGTGACGTAGTGATTGATGAACCAGAAAACATCCAGCGTTTCTGCCCACTCCCCCTTCTCATCGAAGAACTCGTTAGCTCCCTGCATCCAAAATAGAGCTTTCATTCCATTAGCATCGTCGGTCACTAACGTGTGAGCCTGTCCGGGCATTTCCGTTATAAACTCACCAGGCCCGCAAACCCAGTCGTATTCCAAATATCGGAAAGATCCCTCCATTCCTACAGCCCATACCATTCCTCGGTGCTTATGGGTACCAATCACACCAGGGCTTTTAATCCATAAAATATTGCAATAAACATTATTCCTTACATCAAAGGCCAGATGCCGTATAGCTGCATTATCACCAAAAGGAACCCATGGGCTTTCTACCTCAGAGAGCCCTACATAGCTTCCCTCACGCCCAAATCGGTCTTGCATTGCCTTCATTGGCTCAGGAACTTCTACGATACGATAAGCATTACTAGCGGGTGCATTAGCCATTATTGTTCTCACTTTATTTATGGAAACGATGTATTACAGAGAACTATTCAGCAATTGCTATGCCAACTACTCAAAACCTAGACCTTAGTATAAAAAATAAAGTAAAATTCTTATTATGCAAAGGAAGTTAAGAGACTAGACACGACTAAAGTACAACTGAAGGATTGAACAAGACTCGCCAGTATTTAATTAATTTAATATTTTTAATAAAAAAATGAGAAAGACATGACAAAAAAAATGACGCTTTCGAAAATGACAACGCAACCCAATCAAGCGAGCTCTTGTGAGATAGGCCTTGATGATGGAGACCCACCCACTTTACGTGATTTGACAGAGAGGCTGCGCCTTACCCCTAACGATGGAAAAATTTGGTTCGATGATCGCCGCATGGTGCTACTTGGGGCTAATGCATTTGGTGTGTTGCGCAGAGAAATCATTGAATCACTAGGCTTTTCTAGAGCATGCAGCTTGCTGATGCGCGTAGGTTTTTCAGCTGGATCTGCCGACGCAGCTTTTGTACGAAAACATTGGCCACTAAACGATGAAGCTGGTGCGTTGACCGCGGGAGAGCGGTTACATGCGGTCATGGGGATGGTTAAAGTCGAAACGGTACGACGCGACCACGACATCCCGAACGGTATTTTCAATGCCGAGTTCCTTTGGCATGGTTCAATCGAAGCTGCCGAACATATAAATGCGTACGGCCTATCACGTGAACCGGTTTGCTGGATGCAGCTAGGTTATGCCAGCGGCTACGCCAGTGCTTTCTACGGTAAGCGAGTGATATATCGTGAGTTGGAGTGTGCTGGCTGCGGCGGCTCTTTCTGCCGAATCGTAGGTGAGATGACAAATCAAGAAATAGGCAGTACCCATGACCTTAGCTGGCTCACTCCAGGAGAATACCTTGCGCCAGAAGCGCGTAAGTCGTCTCGACAAACCACTGGAGTGACGACAGCGTCATCTCCTGCCTCTATCCATGAGAAAATAGATACCCAAAAGATCGTGGGTATTTCAGCAGCGGTCAGTATTGCTTTGCAGAAGATTGAAAGAGTCGCGCCAACGCCAGCCACGGTACTGTTCAATGGAGAATCAGGTGTTGGGAAAGACTTGTTTGCTAACGAGCTTCACCGCAAAAGCAACTTGGCAAACGGCCCCTTTATCGCCCTTAACTGTGCTGCAATCCCTGACACATTGGTTGAGGCAGAGCTATTTGGCGTAGAGAAAGGTGCGTTTACAGGTGCAGAAAAAAGTCGACCGGGTCGGTTCGAACGAGCCAATGGGGGCACACTATTTCTTGATGAAATTCCATCATTAAGTTATGAGGCACAAGGTAAGCTTCTGCGCACCCTGCAGAATGGCGAAATAGAAAGAGTCGGTGGAGCACACCCTATCCAAGTTAACGTCAGGGTTGTTGCCGCCTCAAATAAAGATCTTTTCAAGGAAGTGCAGAATGGACTATTCAGAGAGGATCTTTATTACCGCTTAAATGTTTTTCCTATACGCCTTCCCCCTCTTAGAGAACGCCAGGATGATATCCCCTTATTGATCGAACATTTTTTATACCGCTACTCAAATGTTTATAAAAAAAATATTCCAGGACTCACCCGAAAGGCTAGTGAAGCACTTTTAGACTATAGTTACCCTGGAAATATTCGCGAGCTTCAGAATTTAATAGAACGTGGCGTGATTAACGCTCTAAATTCTGAACCGCTCAATGTGTTTCATATGTTTGATGACGTTGGCTTTGCCACAAAACTCAACCCCCCTGGTCAGTCAGGTCTCAATATTGATCCCACAGGGGAACTGGAGGCTGGCACAAGTGGGCCTGATCTATTGGGCCGGGGTAAGCTTGACGATACGCAGAAGAGCGCTAAATGTCACCGGAGAAGTGAGGCAGAAATTTTGTCAAATGCACTTTATAAAACAGATGGCAACGTGTCTAAGGCCGCCAGAGAACTAGGCGTAACGAGAGCTAAGCTAGCCTATCGAATTCAAAAAGCTGGATTAGATCCTAGTCTGTTTCGGCACTTGTAAGAAAGCGCCTGATCGACCTACCAGCCGACCTCTTGACAGCATTGCCCTAGGCTCTGCTGACTTTTCACCGCTGCCATAAGCGAAACGTCAACAGCCCCTAAACTTGAACCCATCGCCAAAATACAAGAGGCTTAATACAGCCAGTGTATCGGTTTACGGCACTTGCAAATCTTTGATCAGCTTATTAAACAGCCTGCCCGCAGGCTACGCCACTCGCCCACGCCCACTGAAAGTTATACCCGCCTAGCTCTCCCGTTACATCTAATACTTCTCCGATAAAGCGCAACTGTGGTAAGCCTTTAACCTCAAAGGTTTTGGACGAAATCGCGTCGGTATTGACCCCGCCCATGGTTACCTCTGCGGTACGCCAACCTTCTGTTCCTGCTGGTTTCAGTTGCCAAGCGTTGAGTCTTTGCGCCCACTCATCCAATGCGGCATTAGCATACTGGGCCAGGGGCCGCGCCAAGTCATGGTCGGGGTACCACTCCAGCAGTGCTTGCGCAAAGCGTTTCGGAAAGCGTTCGCCAAGCCAAGTCGAGAGCTGACGCTTAGGCGTTTCTTGGCGTGCCTCACGTAGGGATTCCGCCACGTTTTCATTGGGCAGTAGATCGATACTAATGCTCTCCCCTGGCTGCCAAACGCTGGATATCTGCAGCATCGCCGGCCCAGACAAGCCGCGGTGGGTAAACAGCATGGGTTCCACAAAGCGGCGACTGCCAGCACTAACGGCCACTGGCACGCTCAAACCAGAGAGGTCAGCTGCGCGCGCTTTCCAGGTATCGCTTAAGGTAAAGGGCACCAGCCCAGGGCGAGTGGCGAACACCTCCAGGCCAAATTGACGGGCTATGTCGTAGCCAAAACCCGTCGCGCCCATGCTCGGAATGGAAAGCCCACCGCTCGCGATGACGACCACCCCGGCATCGATTTTACCTATCGAAGTCGTTAGACGCATGGCACTGCCCTGTTGCTCCACGCGGGTAACCTGGGTGCTGAGCCTGATTTCAGCCCCAGCCCACTCACACTCGGTCAGTAACGTATGGACAATATCTTTAGCCGAGGTTGCACAGAATAGCTGACCCGGCGTTTTCTCAACATGTTCAACGCCATGGCGCTCGACCAGCTCAACAAAGTGCTCAGGGCGGTAACGTTTGAGCGCCGAAATACAAAAGTAAGGGTTTGAAGAGTAAAAGTGCTGTGGCGTTGTGCCAAGATTGGTAAAGTTGCAGCGGCCACCCCCGGACATGAGAATCTTCTTGCCCGCTTTGTTAGCATGATCAAGCACTAAGACCCGCTTTCCGGCATAGCCCGCTTGCGCTGCGCACATTAAGCCTGCGGCGCCAGCACCGATGATGACAACGTCATAGATCATAATGGACAGCTCATATTGAGAGCGACTCCCGTCGTAAAAGGCAGGCATTCTAACAGGGTCGCACTTAAAAATTATTATGCGGATACAATTACCATATACAATAACTGTATAAATATTATCTAACGCTGAGAACACTATGCTTTTGCCCTTTCATCGACGACAGCTGTTGCGACTCGCACTCCTGCCTCTCACTCTTCTGCTTTCCAGCGTAGCGTTCGCCCAATCGGCGCCGTCAGTCATAGGCACCCGGGCGATCATGACTACCTGGTCGGATCCAATAGAAGCCTTGGGCACCCTCCGTGCCGATGAGAGCGTCACACTATCGGCTACCGTCACGGATATCGTTGCCGAGATCAATTTCCGTGACGGCGAGCAGGTCGAAGAAGGCCAGTTGCTTATTCGTCTGGAGGATGCCGAGGAGCAGGCGCAGCTGAGGGCGTCCCAGGCACTTCGCGAAGAGCGGCGTAATGCGTCAAATCGCGCTTCCCAGTTGCAAGAGCGCAACCTGGCGGCTCGGGCCGATGTAGAAGATAGCCAATCACGGCTGCGCCAGGCAGATGCCGATATTCAAGCGATTGAAGCGGAGTTGGCCAATTACCAGATAAAAGCCCCCTTTAGTGGCCGCGTCGGCTTTCGCAATATCAGTGTTGGCGCCCTGGTCACTCCAGGCATGGATCTGGTGACGCTCGATAAATTGGATGTTATGCAGCTAGATTTCAGCGTCCCCGAAGTATTTCTCGACCGCCTCTCACCAGGCTTGATGCTCAATGCCACAACTGCCGCCTACCCTGACGCCCTCTTTAGCGGTGAAATTGCCACCATCGGCACACGGGTGGATCCAGTCACGCGCAGCGTAAGCGTCCGCGCTGATCTCGAGAATACCGATGGCCGCTTGCGGCCTGGCATGCTGATGGAAGTGATCGTTCAACAGCACGTACGCGATACGGTTGTTATCCCTGAGGCGGCCATTGAGCCTAGCGGTGACCGTCACTTCGTGATGTTAATTGCACAGAGTGAAGGCAGCACACGCTTGGCACGGCGTGAAGTGGTGATCGGCGAGCGCCGCAATGGCGAGGTGGAAATTCTCGAGGGACTCGCCGCCAACGATTTAATTGTCTTTCATGGCCTACAGCTGGCCCGTGACGGGCAAGAAGCCAGGTTAATCGGGATCGCCGATGACGAGACCGGTATACGAGCGCTGTTGGAGGCCGACCGCTAATGCGTTTATCGGATATCTCTGTTCAGCGGCCGGTATTGGCGATGGTAATCGCGGCGCTGATTATTGCCTTTGGCCTGCTGGCACTCAATCGTCTGCCGCTGCAAGAGTACCCCACCATCGACCCGCCAGTGGTCACCATCGATACCCGCTACCCCGGAGCCTCGGCCAGCGTCGTCGAAACACGGATTACCCAAGTATTAGAAGACCGCATTGCTGGCGTTGAAGGCATTGAGCTGATTACCTCGCAAAGCGAGGATGGACGCTCTCAGATCGAGATCGAATTTGGCATTGATATGGATATCAATGCCGCCGCCAATGATATTCGCGACCGCATCTCCGGCGCGCTGCGCAACCTACCCGACGACGCTGACAACCCAGAGGTCACCAAAGCCGATAGCAGCGAAGAAGTGGTGGTTTGGTTAAGCCTTTCCGGAAACGACTATTCCATTACTGAGCTAACCGACTACGCTAACCGCTTTTTGGTCGACAGCCTCTCCGTTCAGCCAGGGGTAGCACGGGTGCGTGTCGGCGGCGGCAGTGACTACGCCATGCGCGTGTGGCTGGATCGCAATGCCTTGGCCGCACGGGGACTCACCGTTAGCGATATCGAAGACGCACTGCGGGCAGAGAACGTAGAGCTACCGGCAGGCTCGCTTGAATCCAAGGATCGGCAGTTTATTGTCCGCCTCCCCCGTAGTTTTGCCAGTGCCGAAGATTTTCAGCGCCTCGCCCTCAGCTCTCCTCAAAACCAGGAGGAAAACGGCTATCTGATGCGCCTTGCTGACGTAGCAAGAGTAGAGGTCGGCGCGGTGGAGGATCGTTCTGTCTTCCGCTCTAACGGCATCCCCATGGTCGGCCTGGGTATGATCATGCAGTCGACGGCCAATGTGATAGAGCTCTCTGAAGCCGTTCAGGTCGAACTTGAACGCCTGCAAGGTACGCTGCCTGAAGGGATGTCACTGAGCCTGAACTACGACGCCTCGCTGTTCGTCTCCGGAGCGATTGAGCAGGTCGTTATGACGCTGTTTATCGCCATGGGCTTAGTAGTGGTGGTGATCTTTATGTTTTTGGGCAATTTGCGCACCACCCTAGTACCCGCGATGACCGTTCCGATTGCCGTTATTGGCGCCTTTACTGCTCTGGCAGCGATGAATTTCTCCATCAACCTGCTAACCCTGCTGGCGCTGGTGCTGGCGATCGGTCTGATTGTCGATGATGCCATCGTCGTGCTTGAAAATATTAACCGGCGTATGCACGACTACAGCGAGACACCGCTAGTCGCCGCTTTTCGGGGTACCCGCCAAATCGCCTTTGCAGTCATCGCCACCACCCTGGTGTTGGTGGCGGTTTTCTTGCCACTCAGTATGTTACAAGGCGATATTGGCCGACTATTTTCCGAGTTCGCGCTAACCATGGCCGCTGCGGTAGTGGTCTCTACTCTCCTGGCACTGACGCTTACGCCGATGATGGCGTCTAAAATTCTTAAGCCGGGCATGCACGAAAGCCGGATTGGCAAGGCTGTGCAGTGGCTGCTCAGCGGCACACAGCGCCGCTATCAGGCCACGTTAGAGTGGATGCTCAAAATGCGCTGGCTGGTGGTCGCGGCGTTTGTATTATTGATTGGCGCCACCGCCTGGCTGGCCACGGTACTGCCCAACGAATACACACCTCAAGAGGATCGCGGTAACTTTATCGTATTAGTGAATGGCCCTGAAGGCGCCACCTTCGACTACATGATGGACTACATGGATGAGATCGAAGCGCGGATGACGCCACTGGTGGAGAGCGATGAGTTGGAGCGCGTAGTCGTTCGCGCCCCTCGTGGCTACGGCAACATAGAGAATTTCAATAGCGGCTTTATTATCGTCAATATGGCCGACTGGGGCAGTCGACGCAGTGCCTGGGAGATCATGGGCGAAGTACGCGAAAAGCTGCGTACGTTGCCGGGGGTACAAGCCTTCCCGGTGATGCGCCAGGGGTTTGGGCAGCGTACCCAAAAGCCGGTGCAGTTTGTACTGGGCGGTGGGACTTACGAAGAGCTTGCCCACTGGCGCGATACGCTGATCGATCATGTGCGAGAAAACAACCCGCGCTTGATGGCACTAGAGAGCAACTACAACGAAACCCAGCCACAGCTAAGAGTCGATATTGACTACGAGCGTGCCGCTTCGTTGGGCGTTACGGTTACCGAGATCGGCAGAACGCTTGAAGTACTGTTAGGTGGCCGTAACGTCACTCGCTATGTTGATGATGGTGAAGAGTACGACGTCATTTTGGAAGGTGACCGCGGCAGTCAAAACAGCCCGAGGGCGTTGGATAACATTCAGGTTCGATCCGCTCGCACAGGTGAGCTGATCCCCCTGGCCAGTTTGGTCACCCTCTCCGACTTTGCTGGCGCCAGCACTTTGAACCGCTTTGACCGTATACGGGCGATTACCATTGAAGCCAACCTGGCGGATGGCTACCCCCTTGGCGAAGCTTTGACCTATTTAGAGCAGAGCGCCGCGGAGCTACTGCCGGAAGAGGCGCAAACCAATGTGGCAGGCGCCTCAAGGGACTTCCAGCAAGCCAGTGGCGCCACCGCGTTCTTGTTAATACTGGGCGCGCTTGTGGTCTTTTTGGTGTTAGCAGCGCAGTTCGAAAGCCTGATTCACCCCTTTGTGATAATGCTTACGGTGCCGCTCGCGATGAGCGGTGCGCTACTCGCCCTGCTACTAAGCGGTCAATCGCTTAATATCTATAGCCAAGTAGGCTTGGTGCTGTTGATTGGACTAGCGGCGAAAAACGGCATCTTAATTGTCGAGTTTGCCAACCAGTTGCGCGATGAGGGTAAAGCGTTCCGTTCGGCGTTGATTGAAGCCTCTGTAACGCGTTTAAGACCTATCTTAATGACCGCCGTGACCACCATGGCCGGCGCCATTCCGCTGATTGTCTCGACAGGGCCGGGGTCTGAGTCTCGCTTGGTTATCGGCACCGTGATTATGGCGGGGGTCGGCTCGGCCACGCTGTTTACGCTGTTTGTGGTGCCTGTGGCTTACGACTTGCTGGCGCGCCACACCGGTTCGCCCGGGGCAGTGAAAAGGCGATTAGAGGAGGAAATTGCTAATGCACCATCTGACTGATGTCATTGCCAACGCAGCGAAGCAATCTGGTTTTTAGAGGCCACCGCACGCTTGAGATTGCCGCGTCGCTGCGCTCCTCGCAATGACGACCTCAATGAAAAAGGGTGCCTGTTGGCACCCTTTGAAAAGAGAGCTAGCGATTACTCACACTCGCCAAGATACTCGCCTTCAATCACGGTATTCATGCTCAGCTCACCCATGGGGGACTGGGTAAGGATATCGACGCTGCCTTCGATACGCTCGCCCATAAAACGCATTTCGCCATCGATGGTAGCTTCGCCACCCTCAGCGCGACACACCATGCTGTAGCTTAGACCGTCCGCATTCAGCTCCTGGTCGAGCAGCTCGCAGCCTTCTTCTTCCTCGATGAAGCCAAATTCAGCTCCCTCAAGCTCTTCCTGACTAATACACTGGCGCTCGGTTTCCGTTTGATCCGGAATTTCCATCTCGCCGGTGACGCTGGTTTTGCTCACAAACTCCCACTCACCAGCGGTGACATTGGGGGTTTCAGCCAACGCGACCATCGGAAAGGCCACTAGGGCCGCTACTGCCATGTTACGTAACATCATCGCTACTCTCGCTGCGTTGCTTTGGGAACTTAAATCCTGGGATATCCTACCTGATTCAATCCTACGATGCCCTACCCGACGACCACACTGCTACACTCATTGGGTAAGAAACTGATTTAGCGCATCCGCTATACAAGGTAGCCAACAATGCAAGACGACGCCCTGGTCAATTATGACTTCCACTGCCCCTACTGCGATTCGCCGCTGACCTTTCTGATTGATACGTCACAGGGCAGCCATGATACCTGGGAGGATTGCCATCAATGCTGCGCGCCCATCCAGCTACAGATCATCGTCTCACCGGTGACCGGAGAACTCGATAGCGTCGTCGCCGGGCGCGACGACGACGTTCTATAGTTTGATTTAAACTTCTCGTAGAGCAGCCTTCCGCCGGGTCTCATTACGTCGCATAAGAAACCACGCCAACAGTGTCGCCAGCGATACCGTTAGGATGATCAATGTAGCAAGCGCATTGATCTTCGGCGACACCCCCATACGCACCGAAGAAAACACCACCATCGGCAGCGTATTGGCCCCTGGCCCGGAAACAAAGCTGGCGATCACCAGGTCATCCAGGGAGAGGGTAAACGCCAGCAGCCAGCCTGCAGCCAGCGCGGGGGTAATGATCGGCAGCGTGATAGAAAAGAAGGTTTTCACTGGAGGTGAGCCCAAATCCATGGCGGCCTCTTCAATGGAGTGATCCACTTCCCGCAGCCGCGCAGCCACCACGACAGCCACATAGGCACTGCAAAAGGTGGTGTGAGCAATCCAAATGGTTGCCATGCCCCGATCGGCTGGCCAGCCGGTAATCTGCGCCATCTGCACAAATAGTAGCAGCAGCGAAAGACCGGTGATGACTTCGGGCATTACCAGCGGCGCCGTGACCATGCTCGACAGCGCCGTTTTACCACGGAAGTGGCCATAGCGTGTCATTACAAAGGCTGCCACGGTGCCCAGGCAAACCGCCATGCTGGCCGCGAAAAACGCGATGCGCAGGCTCGTCCATACCGCCGACAAAATCTGCTGATCACGAAACAGCTCGCCGTACCACTGGGTGGAGAACCCCGCCCACACCGTGACCAGTTTCGAGGCGTTAAACGAATACACCACCAGCACAAACATTGGCAGGTAAAGAAACAGCAGGCCAAGCACCAGCATGACCGTTGAGAAGCTCGGCCGTCGCATGCTCATTATTCAAGCTCCTTGGACTGGTAACGATGAAACCAGACTATCGGCACCAGTAACAGCAGTAGCATCACCATGGCCAGCGCCGACGCCACGGGCCAGTCGCGGTTGAGAAAGAACTCCTCCCACAGCACTTTGCCGATCATTAGCGTATCAGGGCCGCCCAGCAGTTCAGGAATCACAAACTCCCCTACCGCAGGTATGAACACCAGCATCGAACCGGCCACAATGCCGCCCGTAGAGAGCGGCAAGGTGACTTTGATAAAGGTATTGAACTTGCGCGAGCCAAGATCTGCAGCGGCCTCTAACAACGAGTTATCCATGCGCGTTAAGTGGGCATATAGCGGCAGCACCATGAACGGCAAGTAGGCATAAACAATGCCAATAGTCACTGAAAACTGGGTATTCATCATGCGCAGCGGCGAATCAATCAGGCCAATCCCTATCAACAGGTTATTGATTAACCCACTGTTGCTTAGAATTCCCATCCAGGCATAGACCCGAATCAAAAACGACGTCCATGACGGCAACATGACCAACAGCAGTAACAGCAGTTGCCAGCGTGCTGGGGCTCGGGCCATGGCATACGCCATCGGGTAACCGAGCAACAAACAGGCCAGCGTGGCAATAAACGCCGTTTTCACTGAGCCCCAATAGGCGGCGATATACAACGAATCTGAGAGCAGAAAGAGATAATTGCCCAGATTAAGAAAGACATGCAGCGTCTGATCGGCGTACTCAAGCAGCGGGCCATAGGGCGGAATCGCAATCGCCGCTTCGGAGAGGCTGATTTTGAGCACCAGCGCAAAGGGCAGTAAAAAAAACAGCATCAGCCACACGAGCGGAAACGCGATCACTGCTCGGCGCCCCAGCTGCAAGCGTTTGAGCAGTGCTGAAGAACGAGATAACTTCATTAAAGGCAGTCTCCTCGCGGTAAGGAATGCACCACTATCGCAATTCAAAACGTTAGCAGCTCAAGACGCTAGCGGTTCAAAACAATCGTACTGTGATCTTCCCAGTAGACATACACACTGTCTTCCCAGGTGGGTCGATCACCGCGACGCTCGGTATTGGCCATACTGACTTTAATGATCTGGCCCGACTGGGTGCGCACGTAGTAGAGCGAGAAACCGCCTAAATAGGCAATATCATCCACCTTGCCTTCTGCCCAGTTATATTCTGTTGTGGGTTTCTCGCGGGTTAGCCAGATTTTTTCAGGGCGCAGCGCGACCCAAACCCGCCGATTCGACGCCTGGGTGGTAATACCGTGGTCAATATAAATGGGCCGCTCGAGCGCGGGAGCGACGATGCGGCAGTGGTCAGCAGCATCTTCGCTAATCTCTCCTTCAAACAGATTCACCGTACCGACAAATTCCGCCACCATGCGGCTCACCGGGCTTTCATAAATATCGATCGGCGAGCCTATTTGTTCGATCCAGCCATCGGCCATGATCGCCACGCGGTCGGCCATGGTCATGGCCTCTTCCTGGTCGTGAGTGACCATAATGCAGGTAACACCCACCTGCTCAATGATCTCCACTACCTCTAGCTGCATTTCAGTGCGCAGTTTTTTATCCAGTGCGCCCATGGGCTCGTCTAACAGTAACAGTTTGGGCCGCTTGGCCAGCGAACGCGCCAGTGCTACACGCTGGCGCTGACCGCCAGAAAGTTGATGCGGTTTGCGCTTGGCAAAGCGCTCCATATGCACCAGCTTCAACATTTGCGCGACGCGAGCGTCGATATCCGCTTTGGGGAGCTTATCCTGCTTTAAACCAAAGGCAATATTCTGCGCCACCGTCATATGCGGAAATAGCGCATAGGACTGGAACATCATATTGATAGGCCGCTTGTGCGGAGGCATAGCGGTGATATTTTCACCGTCTAATAAAATACGGCCCTCAGAAGGAGTTTCAAACCCCGCCAACATCCTCAGCAGGGTTGATTTACCTGACCCGGAACCACCCAATAGCGCGAAAATTTCTCCGCGCTTAACCTGCAAATTGACATCATCCACCGCCAGCGCATCATCAAACCGCTTGCTTAAGCGTTTTACTTCCAGCACCACATCTTCAGCAAACCGCGGGGTTTTACCCTGGGGGCGCGACGAAGAAGGAGTGATTGGCGAAGCAGATGAAGGCTCGTTCGACAGGGGCGTAGTGACCATTCGCCACTCCCATCAAAAGGCCCGGCAATCCGGGCATTAAAAAAGACGAGCAGCGAGCCATAGAGAATTAACTCCAGGCTCGCCGTCGGATAAATGTCGGTTTAACGACCAGACTTTACGCGGTTCCAAATGCGCGTACGGGCACGCAGCACATCTTGAGGCTTTTCAGCCTGCACGTATAGGTTTTGCATGACCTCGGTTTCTGGGTAAATAGCCGGGTCATTGATGATTTCATCAGAGAGGTACTCATCGGCCGCCGCGTTAGGATTGGCATAACGCACGTACTCGGTAATTTCAGCAGCGATTTCCGGGTCAAGAATAAAGTTGATAAAGGCGTGAGCGTTTTCAGTATTAGGCGCATCGGCGGGTACTGCCATCATGTCGAACCAGAGCGCGGCGCCTTCTTTAGGAATGCTATAGGCGATGGTGAAATCTCGCCCTGCTTCTTCAGCACGATCGGCGGCCTGGAAAACATCACCCGAGTAACCAGCGGCCACGCAGATATCGCCATTCGCCAGATCGGACACATAGCGGGAAGAGTGAAAATAAGTCATGTCGTCGCGAACGTCGGCGATCAGTTCGCCAGCCGCTTCAATATCGTCCAGATTTTCACTCAGGGGATCAAACCCCAGGTACGCCATGGCGGGCGAGAGCATTTCATCGGCAGAGTCCAGCATCGACAAGCCGCAGCCCGCTTCGCTCAATGCAGCGGTTATTTCAGGATCAAACAGCAGTGCCCAACTATCTACCGGCGCGTCATCACCCAGAATTTCTTTTACCCGGTCAACGTTATAGCCGATCCCATTGGTGCCCCACATATAGGGAACCGAGTATTCGCTACCGGCGTCGATAGTTTCCAGGTTGGCCATCAGCTCGGGGTTGAGATTGTCTAAATTGGTTAGTAACTCATGGTTGAGCGGCTGAAAAACACCGGCTTTCACTTGGCGGGTAAAATAGTAGGTAGAAGGTACCACCACATCGTAGCCGGAACGCCCGGCGAGCAGTGCGGCATCCAAAATTTCATTGCTGTCATAAACGTCATAAGTCACTTCAATGCCGGTACGCTCGGTGAATTTTTCCAGCGTTTCCGGGGCAATGTAGTCTGACCAGTTAAATACCCGCACCTCTTCAGCGTGGGCAGCGCTAGCCGCTGCGGCGAATGAGATAGCCGCAACGGCCGCGGAAAGTTTGTGGATGTTCCCCATTATCACTGCTCCTGTTGTCTCAACTAGTCATTAAACAATTCAGCATTCACTAAACAATTCAGCCAAATATTTTGCCAAGTGTCTTCATACCAAGTGCGCCCTGCTGCTGCCGGCAACAGCCCTCAGCGGCTAACAATAGCGTAGGCCATATTACTGACCGTGCGAATTTTGCGGTGCAGTGACGCCTACCGCAAGCCAATGTGAAAAATTCTTGTATTTTGCCCTACCGACCCCATTAAGTAGCTAGTAAAACAGGATCTTGTGGTACGCCAATAGGGCAATGCTATTGGCTAGATGGCTTTTTTTAATTTTAGACATTAGTCGCTAGCCGTTAGCATTAGCACTACTTTATAAACCCTTCGCTCATGACAACTGGAGATTATCTGAATGTCCTTGATCAACACTGAAGTAAAACCGTTTAAAGCCACTGCTTACCTGAATGGCGAATTCGTCGACGTAAGTGAAGCTGATCTGCAAGGCCAGTGGTCTATTTTCTTCTTCTACCCGGCCGACTTTACCTTTGTTTGCCCCACTGAGCTGGGCGATTTGGCCGATCACTATGCCGAGTTCAAGAAGCTGGGCGTTGAGATCTACAGCGTTTCGACCGATACCCACTTCACTCACAAAGCATGGCACGACAGCTCAGAGACCATCGGCAAGCTGCAGTACCCAATGATCGCCGATCCGACGCTACGGATTTCACGTAACTTCGAAGTCTTGATTGAAGACGCGGGTCTTGCTGAGCGCGGCACATTCGTTGTCGACCCAGACGGTAAAATCCAAATTGTCGAAATCAACGCTGGCAATATCGGCCGTAACGCCGAAGAGCTGCTGCGTAAAGTGAAAGCCGCTCAATACGTTCGTGCCAACCCGAACGAAGTGTGCCCGGCTAAATGGAAAGAAGGCGAAGAAACGCTGGCACCTTCACTGGATCTTGTAGGCAAAATCTAAACCGCCTACGGCTTTCACGCGCTTGCTCTTATTTGCGTGGCGCAAGAGCGTGCAGGTTCAACGCCCGGGTTTCGCCCGGGCGTTCTGTTTTAAAACAGTTTTAAATTATTAATGATTAGCGCCGTCACACGCGTGTATTTAATACGTCTGTTACTTGCGAGGAAGCTACTGTCATGCTGGACGCCAATTTAAAATCCCAGTTAAAAGCGTATCTGGAAAAAGTGACTCAGCCGTTCGAGATCGTTGCCTCCCTCGATGACGGTGCCAAGTCACAAGAACTACTCGGCCTGCTTGAGGACATCAGCAGCCTGAGCGATCAGATTACCCTACACAGCGATGGCCAGGACGACCGCACGCCATCGTTTGCGATTAACCGCCCGGGTGAAGAAACTGGCGTGGTGTTTGCCGGTATCCCCATGGGCCACGAGTTCACGTCGCTGGTGTTGGCACTGCTGCAAGTCGGCGGTCATCCGCCTAAAACGTCTGCTGAGCTACTCGACCAAATCAAAGCCCTCGACGGCGAGATGCTTTTCGAGACTTACTACTCGCTCTCGTGCCAGAACTGCCCTGACGTGGTTCAAGCGCTTAACCTCATGGCTATCTTCAACCCGAACGTTCGTCACGTCGCTATTGACGGGGCACTGTTTCAGGACGAAGTTGAGTCGCGGGAAATCATGTCGGTGCCAAGCATCTATCTGAACGGTAAGCCGTTCGATCAAGGCCGCATGACGCTTGAACAGATTCTGGCCAAGGTAGATACCGGTGCTGCCGAACGCGACGCCAAAAAGCTCAACGAGAAAGCCGCTTTCGATACGCTCGTCATTGGTGGTGGCCCGGCAGGCGCGGCGGCCGCCATTTACTCAGCACGCAAAGGCATTAACACCGGCATTGCCGCTGAGCGTTTCGGTGGTCAGGTGGCTGACACCATGGGAATTGAAAACTTTATCTCCGTTTCCCATACCGAAGGCCCCAAGCTAGTTAGCGCGCTTGAAGAGCACGTAAAAGATTACGAAGTCGATGTCATGAACCTGCAGCTTGCCACGGCGTTTAAAGCAGCCGAGGCGGAAGGTGGGCTGCACGAAGTCACCTTTGAGTCGGGTGCGACGCTTAAGAGCAAAACCCTGGTACTGGCGACGGGCGCCCGCTGGCGCGAAATGAATGTGCCCGGCGAACAGCAGTACCGCAACAAAGGGGTGGCTTACTGCCCTCACTGTGACGGTCCGCTGTTCAAAGGTAAGCGGGTAGCGGTGATTGGTGGCGGTAACTCTGGCGTTGAAGCGGCGATCGATCTGGCGGGTATTGTCGGCCATGTCACGCTCGTAGAGTTTATGGGTGAGATGCGTGCCGACGCGGTGCTGCAGAAAAAGCTCAAGAGTCTGCCTAACGTCGATATTATCCTCAACGCACAAACCACCGAAGTAACGGGCGATGGCAGCCGTGTGAATGGCTTGAACTATAAAGACCGCACGTCCGACGAGAGCAAATCCATCGCGCTGGAAGGCATTTTTGTTCAGATTGGTCTGGTGCCTAACACCGAGTGGTTGAAAGGCTCTCCGATTGAAATGACGCCCCGCGGTGAGATCATCGTCGATGCTCACGGTATGACATCCGTGCCCGGCGTCTTCGCCGCAGGCGATGTAACTACCGTGCCCTACAAGCAGATCATCATCGCCATGGGCGAAGGCGCCAAGGCATCGCTGGGTGCTTTCGACTATCTCATTCGAAACTGACAGTGGCGAAGAAAAGCCCGCTGACAAAAATGTCAGCGGGCTTTTTAGTGGGAGGGAGCTGCAGCTCGCGAAACCTTAGGCTATTCGCCTATGCCAATTACGAAGAAGACGGGATTTCCCCCAACACTTCAGGGATTGTCATCTTCACGTAGCGGCCCGGCGCAGGCTCAATAATGTTGAGTTCACCGTCCCCTGGTTGGCGCACGGGCACCATTTTTTCGCTATTGGCATAGCCATTGTCGGTCATCCATGCCTGCCAGTGAGGCCACCAGGAGCCTTCCTGAGCCGTAGCACTTGCAAGCCACTCCTCATGGCTTTCGGGCAGTGTGTCGTTAGTCCAGTAGCTATACTTGTTCTTATGGGGTGGGTTGACGATACCTGCGATATGCCCCGAGCCGCCTAGCACAAAGGTCACTGGCCCCTTGGGTAGCAACGCCCCATAGTAGGTGCTGTTCCATTTGGCGATGTGGTCTTCTTTGGTGGAGATAAAATAGCTGGGCGCCGACACCTTGCGCAGATCAATTTTCACGCCATCCAGCTCAATGCCACCTGGCTCAACCAAGCGGTTCTCTAAATACATATGGCGTAAATACCAGGCATGGGTACCTGCAGTTAAATTGGTACCATCAGTATTCCAGTAGAGTAGATCAAAGGCGGCAGGCGTCTCGCCCTTCAAATAGTTATTAATGTAGAACGACCAAAACAGATCATTCTCACGCAGCAAGTTGAAGGTGTAAGCCATTGAGCGGCCATCAAGGTAGCCCTTCGCCTCAAGAGTTTGCTCAATGCCTTCAACCACCCGCTCATTGAGAAATACGCCGATATCGCCAGGATCACGAAAATCCTGCAGCGTGGCCATATAGGTCACCGACTTTACTTTGCGCCCACGGCGGGTGCTGGTGAGGTACGCTACCGTAGATGCCGTTAACGTGCCGCCGACACAGTAGCTGAGAAGATTAACCGACTTCTCGCCGCAGGCCTGCTCGATAGCTTCTATCGCGCTGATCGGCCCCATCTGCATATAGTCGGCCCAGGTAATATCGCGCTGCTCCGGGCCAGGATTACGCCAGGAGATCAGGAACACCGTATGGCCCTGATCCACCAGCCACTTCACCATGGAATTATCTTCACGCAGATCGAGAATGTAGTACTTATTGATCCACGGCGGCACCATTAGCAATGGCGTTTTAAAGGTCTTTTCCGTCGTTGGCGTGTATTGGATCAACTGAATCAGTTCGTTTTCATACACCACTGAACCGGGCGTTACCGCTATGTTTTCGCCTACGCCAAAGGCGGCGCGGTCTGTCATGCGGACATTAATGCCTTCACCAGAGTTACCTAAATCTTCACGTAGACGGGCCAGACCATCCACTAGGTTTTGACCACGGGTTTCAATGGTGCAGCGCATGACCTCTGGATTGGTAGTTATAAAGTTAGTGGGCGCCATCGCGTTGACCAACTGGCGCGCGTAAAACATCAAGTTACGCTTCTGGGTTTCATCCAACCCACTTAAGTTTTCAACCAGCTCTTCCACCATCTGCGAGAACAGTAAGTACTGCTGCATAATGGCCATATAGTGGGGGTTTTGAGTCCAGGCTTCATCTTTGAAGCGACGGTCACTTTTAGCCGGGGTAATCAGCGGCGTTATTTGCTCGCCAGCCATGCCACGCAGGGCCTGTTGCCACAATAGCCACTGGTCTTGAAGCAAACGGTTCTGGGTTTCCCACAGCAGCGTAGGGTTTTGCATTAATGACTGAGCACCCGCTTCAAAGCTTTCACGCATATCACTGTAAATTGAGTCGGCGGCTTCACTGGGCGCAATACGGGAAAGCAGATCCTGCATCAATCCTTGGTACTGTTCGCTAATCTCTTTAAGCTGATTATTCCAGGCTTCAATTTCCTCTGGGGATAACCCTTCAGGCAGTCCTTGAGAAAGCCCTTCAGACAGGCTGTCAGATAGCCCTTGTGATATTGCCTGGAACGGATTGTGCCACGCTGACTGCATACTCATTCTCCCTACGCCTATCATCGGGCGCACCGACCACTTTGGCTATGTAAGCATATATAAATTAAAACTTATAAATGCATCGCGGCGCCCTTGGGCGCCGCGATGAGGTCACTAATCAGCTTTTGCGCGATGACTGACTAGAGGCTTTGGCAGGTTGCTCGCTTTTTGTAGCCGCCTTGGCTTGCTCGGACATTTGCTGACCGGCTTCGCTGAACATTTTTTCCATTTCAGACTTAAACTGCAGGCTCATTTCGCTCATGACGCGCGCGTCTTCCTGCATCTGCTGGGAAAGCTCGTTCATCATTTCAGCTTGCTTGGTGCCGAAATCACGCAGGCTTTCTGCGTCTTGAATTTCAGTGGCGCTACGAATGCGCTCTGTACCCATCTGGCTGTAGCGCTTCATGGCTTCCAGCTGATACTGGGTCATTTTTTCCATGTTGTTGAGCATCAGCGAATTAATTTTACGCATGGGCTCAAACATTTGCTTAGTTTGGGCGTTGAAGGCGTCCATCATATTGTCTTGCATAGTGTCTGCTCCTGTTTAGTTCCTTGGCATGAGCCTTGGAGTGACTCATCGTGATGTAGCTTGTCTTGCCTTGATTTGCTGCACTGCAAAAAGAGTAGTCCCTGGCATGCTGCATTGCAACAGCGACACTGTTTTAAGTAGCTGCATTCAGTAACGCTGCAAAACGTCTCCGCATTGCCTCTCTCACATCGCCATCAGCGATCTTTCAATCCACTTCCCCACAATCTATTTTTGCCAGTCTATCGTTACTGATTTATGAATCACTGCGCTTGGATGTTGAACGTGTGCTTGAGCCGGAACGGGAGCGCGACGACGCTGTTGACTTGGCCTTACCACCACTACTGGTACTTTTATTGGCACTACTATTATTAGTACTGCTCGCCCTGGAACTCGCCGCACTGCTTTTAGAGCTGGTGTTACCACCCTGTTCAGCCGCACTGCCGTTAGACGAGGACGCACTAGTGGCATTAGTGCTGGCGCTGCCCGCTTGGCGCAACATATCCAGCATCATTTGCTGATAAGTGCCGAAGTTGGCTAGCCCTTGAGACAGTCCTTCAGATAGCCCTTGAGACAGTCCCTGCGAGAGCCCTTGCTGCATCATCGGCTGCTGGAGAAAGGGCCTCATAAGACTCATGGGGTCGTAGCCCTCTACCCCAGACTCCATTTGCCGCTGGATATTTTCCAGCAGGTTTTTCTGGAAAGCTTCGACATCCGGCAGACCCAGAGATTGGCGAAATTCGTCCGGGGTAAGATCAAATTCAACGTTAATCTTCATAGGCGGCTCCTGCACTGTTTTGTTTGAGTGTAGCAGTGAACTGCAAACCTCACCGTATTGCGCTAGCGCTGGGTTAAACGCGGCGTATCAACGCTCACCTCACTATTTTGGCCGCGATGACGCAGCCAGTGATCCAGCAACGTAATCGCCATCATCGCCTCAGCGATGGGCGTTGCGCGAATACCCACACAGGGGTCGTGACGCCCTTTGGTAATCACTTCGACGGCCTGTCCATGGATATCGATAGAGCGGCCAGGCGTGGTAATGCTGGACGTCGGTTTTAGCGCCAAACGAGCCACAATGGGTTGGCCGCTGGAAATACCGCCCAGCACGCCACCAGCATGATTGGAGAGAAAGCCTTCAGGCGTCATCTCGTCACGGTGTTCACTGCCCCGCTGAGCGACACAACCAAACCCTGCGCCTATCTCCACACCTTTTACCGCATTAATACTCATCAAACCATGCGCCAGGTCAGCATCCAGGCGGTCAAACACCGGTTCGCCCAGCCCTACCGGCACCCCTTCGGCAATCACGGTGATCTCAGCACCTACCGAATCCTGATCGCGGCGCAGCTGATCCATGTAGGCTTCCAGTTCTGCTACGCGCTCCGGGTCAGGGCAGAAAAAGGCATTTTGACCCACCGCTTCCCACTGTTTGAAATCAATCTTGATGGGGCCTAGCTGGCTCATATAACCGCGAATCTGAACACCTTGGGCGGCCAAATATTTCTTGGCAATCGCCCCTGCCGCCACTCGCATAGCGGTTTCACGGGCGCTGGAGCGCCCACCGCCGCGGTAGTCACGGTGGCCATATTTATGGTGGTAGGTGTAATCCGCATGCGCTGGCCGAAACTGCTCTTTGATTTTTGAGTAGTCGTTAGAGCGCTGATCGGTATTTTCGATTAACAGGCCAATAGAGGTGCCGGTGGTCTTGCCTTCAAACACCCCTGACAGGATGCGCACCTGATCAGGTTCTTTGCGCTGGGTAGTATGCCGCGAACTGCCCGGCCGACGGCGATCCAGATCATGCTGTAAATCTGCTTCGCTTAACGGTAACCCAGGCGGGCAGCCATCAACGATCGCGCCGAGCGCAGGGCCGTGACTCTCACCAAAGGTAGTGACGGTAAATAGTTTGCCAAACGTATTGCCAGACATGGCGATTAGTTCCTCACTGGAAAGACGCCACATGGGCGTCGAGTTCAGCGGCGCTCAAGGCAAATACGCCCTGGCCGCCACGCTCGAATTCAAGCCATAGGAAAGGCACGTCGGGAAACGCCGCTTCCACATGGCGATCAGAGTTGCCGACTTCTACGATCAGCCAACCCTCATCGGTTAGGTGTTCCCGCGCTTCACGGAGTATGCGCCGCACGATATCCAAGCCATCGCTGCCTGCCCCCAGTGCCAAGGAGGGTTCATGGCGGAACTCAGCAGGCATGGTGGCCAAGTCGCGGGCATCAACATAGGGCGGGTTGGAGACGATGAGATCAAAACGTCGACCTTCCAAGCCGCTGAATACATCCGATTCCACCGCTCGCACCCGGTCTCCCACATCATGGCGGGTAATATTTTGCCGTGCCACAGCCAGGGCATCCTGGCTGATATCAGCAAGCGCCACTTCACAAGTGGGCAAATAGAGTGCCGTAGCAATGCCGATACAACCGGAGCCAGTGCATAGATCCAGCACGCTAGCAGGCGGCTCTTCGGGAAACCAGGCGGCAAAGCCGTCTTCAATCAACTCGGCAATCGGCGAGCGCGGAATCAGCACGCGCTCGTCAACGCTAAACGGGTGACCGGCAAAGAAGCTCTCGCCGAGCAGATAAGGCAGCGGGCGGCGGGTGGTAACACGCTCCCGCGCCAGGGCAATAATCCGCTGACGCTCCACGGGCAGCAGCCGCGCCTCTAGCACACTGGGGTCGATATTCCACGGCAGGTGCAGCGCGCCCAAGCAGAGTGCCACCGCCTCATCCCAGGCAGAATCGGTACCATGGCCATAGTGCAGGCCCGCCAGATAAAACTCGCTGGAGACCCAGCGCAGGTAGTCGCGCAGCGTAAAGAGCTGGCTCACCAGCAACGACTCCGACAGGGAAAGGGTTGAGTGAGAATGCTCAACATTTAGATGCGTGGTCACAGCGGCTCCTGGTTAACGATAATCATGACTGCAGGCAATAGAACCTGAGCCATATGACGAATAAAAGATTGTACCTTTCACGCCGCCCGGTTCACAGCAACGCTCAGCCCGCTATACTGTGCTTCTTTAACTGATTCACCCGTGCTACCCCCATTTTTCTACCACCCGAGCCTGACATGACGCGACACCGCCACCTGCCAAATGATGACGATATCAGTGCCTTCCGCGACGCCTTGAAGGCGGCGGGGGTACGCCCTATCGCCACCAATCAGGCCGACCCTGGCAAACCCAAGCGCGACGTTAAGGCCCATGAAGCACGGCGCAACGCGGCGGTTGAGAGCAGCGCCCCTCAATCCAGCGGGCGCACTTCGGATGGCCGGGTGGAAGCCGTGCGCCCCTCAGAGTACCTCGAGTTCAGCGTGCCCGACTTGCCATGGCGCACGTTTAGCCAGCTAAAGCGCGGCCAAACCGCATGGCAGGCGGGGCTTGATCTGCATGGCTATACGCTGGAGGAGGCCCGCACGGAGTTGGAGAGTTTTCTGCGTGATTCAGCGGGGCAAGGTCTGCGCTGTGTGCTGGTGGTGCATGGCAAAGCGTGGGGCACCACCTCTGATTTTCCTGTACTCAAAAGCCATACCAATACCTGGCTACGGGAGTGGCCGGGGGTGTTGGCGTTCTGCTCGGCCATCGATCTCGATGGTGGCACTGGGGCAGTGTACATCCTACTGCGCAAGCGGGGTCAGTAGCCGTTACTCGGTAGCATCGGAAGCGATACTGGGCATCCGGCGTTCCAGCGCTTCATCTGCCAAGTGGCGACCAAGGCGAATCAAATCTCGGCCCCGGTAAAATTCGTAAGTACTACACACCGTTTTGGGGATTTCGATCAGCACATCGGGTGGATATCCTGCCACTTTGTACTTGGCCAACGCCGCCTGGGTAATATCGAATGACTCCAAAATCATATCGAGCTTGCTCCACTCGCGCTTGCCGCGCGCTTCAGTGGTTTCTTCTAGCTCTTTGTCGTCGCTCTCCCCGTTTGCGCCATCACCATTGGCACCCAGCCCTGCCCACAGTTTTTGGGTAGCTGCGCGTACATCGCCTATCCAACTGCTCATGCGTTGATCGCGGTCGATCTCGCTTTGGGTGCGGCTATCGGCTTCTTCCTCCTCTTTAGGCAGTAACTCCTCCAAGGTCACCGGCAACGGGCTATGGGCAGTCACATTAACCGCTACCACAAAGTCTGCTTGGTGCGCGGCTACCATAGGCATAATCGGCAGCGGGTTGAGCAGCCCGCCATCCACCAGCACCTGCTCGCCCAGATGAACAGGGGTTATAACACCCGGCACGGCCATTGAGGCACGAATCGCCTGCAGCAAGGGGCCACTTTGAAACCACACTTCCCGTTGCCGCACCAGGTCTGTCGCTACCGTGGTGACGGGGATCGCTAGGTCTTCTATCAGAATATCGCCGACCAGAGCTTCCAGTTTGCTCATGACTTTGCTGGCACGCATCGCCCCCATTGAGCTCCAGGTTACGTCAACCAGTTTGAGCACATCCAGGTAGTCGAGTTGACACACCCAGTCACGGTATTCAGGCAGCTTACCCGCGGCATAAATACCGCCAATCACTGCGCCCATTGAACACCCTGATACGGCAATAATTTCGAATCCCCGCGCCTCCAGTGCTTCGATCACGCCGATATGCGCGTAGCCACGGGCACCACCGCTGCCCAATACCAGAGCGACTTTATTGCCACTGCTCACGTGAGCCAATTCATTCATGCTGCGTTCCCTCCCTTAAACGGCACCAGTGTTACCCCAGTGAGTGCCGATAACCGTGGCAACTTGCGCCACTGCTCTAGGCTCCAAGTGTAAATGGTGGCCCCCCTTGAGCACTTTTCGGGTTAATCCTTTGACCGCTTGCCGTGCCTCTTGAGCCCATTGGCGCTCGCCTAAAATTCCCTGCTCGCCTTCTATCAATAGCAGCGGTGCGTTAATTTCCGCCAGTAGCGATAGCACTTGCTGAGGGGTAAAGCGCACCAGGGACGGCTTCAGTAACCGGCTGTCGGTGCGCATTTGCACATGACCATCAGCAGTAGGCTGGGTGTTACGCTCTACTAGCGGCGTTGCCGTGATGCTATCCAGCGGCGTGACCCCGCCTGCAACACGCGCAGCAATGGCACTCTCGATATCGGGGTAACGCGGCGCTCGTGACAGCGGCCGACGGTAGGCTGTAAGCCCCTTACGCAGCTGGCTGGCGGTCTCTTCAATGGGTGTATTGAGCGCCCCAAGTCCATCAATCAGCGTTAGCCGCTCGACGCGTTCGGGTAACGAAGCGGCGAGCAAGCAGGCCACTGCCGCCCCCATGGAATGGGCCAGTAAGCTGGTTTGCTCCAGCCCCAAGGACTCCATGGCATCCAATACATCATGGCAATAGTCCCAAAGAGCATAGTCGCATAAGGCATAGTCACCGCCCTGTGGCGCGTGTGCCGAATGACCATGGCCGCGAAAATCCAGCGCCACAATACGAATATCCAACGCCTCGACCAACAGCGGGGCTAACCGGGTAAAGCTGGCCGCATTATCCAGCCAGCCGTGTAAGGCTAACCAGGTTGGGGCGTCAGCACGCCCCCAGCTCAGCGCCGCTAAGCGTCCTTGGGCAAGTGAAAGCGGCTTTGGCGCAACAGAGAGCGCTACCGGGGTGATTTGGGGCATAGAGTAACAGTCCTGAATAAACAGCTAATGATCCTGAACGAACGGTCGCGTCACTGGATCAGTAAGATGACGGCGCAGACGACAAACGTTACCATGCTAGGCATATTTTACTTCAACCTTGTACTTAACATTGTACTTAACACTGTATTGGTGCCGTTATGAAACCACGTCGTGATACCCGCGCCCGTAATCTGGTCTTTTTTGTAGCTGTCATCAGCGCCACCGTCGTCGGTTTTTGGCTGGCCCGCTGATTCATGAGTCGTCAAATCCTCACCGGATTAAGCTTCACCCAGTAGGCCGAGGCTGGCTGCCGGCGCTTGGCGACGCAACCCCCGCGAAAGCGCATGCCCAATGACACCGATCAATAGCGCCCCGCCAACGGGAAGGAAAACCCATAGTCCCAGGTGCAAACGCGGGGTGAGATCCAGCAGGTAAATATACAGTACGGCCGAGGTTAGCTCCGCAAGTATTGCGCCCATCAAACCACTGGCAAAACCCAACAGCGCGTACTCGGCCCCCTGTACCCGTGAAATCATTCTGCTGCCTGCGCCAAATACGCGCAGTAGGCCGCTTTCATGGGCACGCACCGGGCGGCTTGCGGTCAGCGCGGCATACAGCACGCTAATCCCTGCCAGTAGCACCAAGGCGAGCACCAACTCCACTGCCCGGGTGACCTGGGCAAGCACATCCCGCACCTGACCTAAAATCGCGTCCACATTAAGCAACGAGACGCCTGGGAAGTCGGTGATCAGCTCACGAATCAGTCCCTGTTCCGCGTCTGGCAGGTGAAAAGCGGTGATGTAACTATGGCCAAACTGCTCCAGCACGCCCGGCGGGAAAATAACGAAGAAATTAGGCTGGAAGCTATCCCAATTCAGACTGCGCAGGCTGGTAATTTGGGTAGTGATCTCGTCGCTACCCACCGAGAAGGTCATCTCATCACCAATGCTTAGCCCAAGCCTTTCGGCGAGCCCATCCTCCATTGAAATGGGCACAGGCCCCGACTGTGGTGTTGCCTCCACGGCACTCATCCAGCCTTGGCTTTCATCGCTGCTCTCACTGCCTGAGTTGCTACCCAGCTGCGCTGGCGTGAACCACTCGCCAGCCACCACTTGGTTGCCTTCTGGCACTTCAGATTGCCAAGTAAGGTTGAGCTCACGACGCAGTGAGTTGTCGCCACGGGCATCCGGTGGTACGGCATCGGTGGGAGGCTGATCGTTAATCGCAATGACGCGCCCGCGCACCATTGGATAGAGAGTGCTTCGGGTTTCTACACGCGGCGAAACGGCCGCTTCAAAAGGGTCGCGTTCTGAAGGTTGGATATTGATGGCAAAGTAGTTGGGCGTATTTTCAGGCAGTTGGTCTTGCCACGTGCTTAGCAGGTCGCCACGCACCAAGACAATCATTGCCATGGCAAAGAAGGTCACCGAGAAGGCCAGCAACTGCCCTAGACCCGCTTGACGACGCCTTGCCAATTGACGGCCACCCAAACGTAGCGCCTGTGACCATTCACTGCGCCCAGAAAAACGCTGAACAACGCGTAGTAAGCCGCTTAGCAACAAGGCGCTAATCATCCACAGCACACCCAGCAGCAGCGCCCCGCCGATTAACAGTCCGATCGCCAATGGTAGGCTACCTGAGTAGAGCCATAGCAGCCCGCCAAACACGATACTGGCCACGCCGACAACTAACCAAGCCGAAGGCGGCAATGGGTCGAGCTCACGGCGCAGCACTTTTAACGCGCTGACCCGTTTAATCCGTAGCAGCGTGGGGCCAGCAAACCCCACCAGCACGGCTAGGGCCGTAAACACGCCTAACCCCAACGGCATGAGACCAGGAGGCGGTAGCGTCATAGGTAGAAAGCTTACCAATAGCCAAATCAGTACCGCTTGACCAATGAGCCCAAGCAGCGCGCCAATGGCTGCTGCCACTAACGCAAGCCCCATTAACTGAAGGGTAAAGATGGTCACTAATTGGCGCTGACTTGCACCAAAGCAGCGCAGCAATGCCGCGGTATCCAAATGACGCTCGACATAGCGGCGAGTCGACATCGCAACCGCCACGCCCGCTAGCAATACCGCGGCTAAACCGGCTAACCCCAGATAACTTTCAGCTCGCTGTAAAGCATTGCCCAACTGTGGGCGGTCTACTCGTACGTCACGTACTTCTACCCCTTCGCGGCGTAGTTCGGCCAGCAGGCCTTGCACTTGATCAAGCGCCGCAGGTGAGCCCGCCGCTAAAATCTCAAACTCAATCCGCGAGCCTTCCTGCACTAGGCCAGTGGCTTCGACATCCGCAGTATTCAGCATTAAGCGTGGGTTAAAATTACCAAAACCGCCGGATTGATCCGCTTCACGCTCGATGATGCCCGTTACGGTGAGCTCGGTTTGTCCCACCTGGACGCGATCACCCAACTCGATCTCGACCAGTTCGATCAGCCGAGGGTCGGCCCATGCTTCTCCGGGCTGGGGGCCTGAGTCTATTTGCTCAGTGCCATTTCCAAAATCGACATGAGAAACACCGTAGTGAGGGTAGACGTCATCCACGGCCTTTAAACTAGCCGGTTGAAAACGCCCGTCGCGGCTAATCATCGACACCAAGTCGACTTGATCACTGAGTATAAAACCGGCGCTTTCAAGGCGCTCTCGCAGCTCGGCTGAAAACGGATCACGCTGTTCCAGCACCAGATCACCGCCCAGCATCTGCCCTGCCTGGCGCTCCAAGCCGCGCTCTAGACGATCCAGAAAAAACGCGATCATGGTGGAAGCTGCGACGGCCAATACCAGGGCAATAAAGAGCGCGCGTACATCGGCTGCACGCAGGTCTCGCTTAAGGCTGCGCATGGCTAAACGCCAATTCACATCACTCATTGCGCCCCCTCATCAATCGAAGCGGCAGTTGGTACGATGTTTTCAAGTACGGCTTCTAACTTGCCATGATCTAACCGCAAGCAGCGATCGCAGCGCCGCGCCAAGGCGTGGTCGTGAGTAACCAGAATAAGCGTAGTGCCCGCCTCATGGTTGAGCTGGAAGAGCAGATCTATGACTTGCCCACCGGTATCCGGATCCAGGTTGCCGGTGGGCTCATCAGCAAATACCAGCTCGGGGTCGGTCACGAAAGCACGCGCCACGGCAACGCGCTGCTGCTCGCCGCCGGAAAGCTGTTTGGGTAAGTGGTTCACTCGCTCACCAAGCCCAACACGCTCCAACCACTGAGCTGCAGTTTGCGTTTCCCCGGCGCGGGGCGATAATTCAAGGGGCAACATGACGTTTTCAAGCGCGCTCAAAGTGGGCAGCAATTGAAAGTTCTGGAACACAAAGCCTACTCGTCCGGCACGCAGCGCTGCTCGACCATCTTCATCCAAACGGCTTAATGCGTGTCCAAACAGCGTTAGTTCACCGTCGCTTGGCGTATCAAGACCCGCTAATAGCCCCAAAAGCGTTGATTTACCCGCACCGCTCTTACCCAGAATCGCTACGCTCTCTCCCGCCGCTACGCTCAGCGACAGGTCGTGTAAGATGGTGAGCGAGCGTTCACCGCTGGTGACTTTTTTAGAAAGTTTGTCAGCGTGCAGCACGGCTTGCCTAACAGTGCCGCGGGGAACATCGGCTACCGCTTGGTTGTCGGTAGTAGCTTGGCGCTCACCTTGGGATGCCTCGCTCGACATGGATATATCCGTAGCAGCATTGGCAGCTTTATCTAAGGAGCTTGAACTTGAAGAGTTTGAACTTGAGGAATAAGACATGAAGCGTGGCATCCCTATGGCATGGCATGGACTGAACCGAATGGTAACCGGATGGCTGGTGCTGCTGATAGTCACCTTTGCCTCATCGTCTATCAACGCAGAGCCTGTCAACGCAGACACAAACCCAGGCCCCACCCTGCTGGTGATGGGTGATAGCTTAAGCGCCGCTTACGGCATAGAGCGTGATCAGGGCTGGGTGAACCTACTGGAAGAACGCTTGGGAGATGATGCCCAAGTCATTAACGCCAGCATTAGTGGTGAAACGACGTCTGGAGGATTACAAAGGTTCACTGACCTTCTCGGACAGCGGCAGCCGGATATTGTTCTCATTGAGCTGGGCGGCAACGATGGTCTACGCGGCTTATCACCCAATCAAATGCAGGCAAACCTAGCCAGTATGATTGAGCAGAGCCAAGACGCTGGTGCTCAGGTGCTGCTACTGGGGATCGATATCCCGCCTAACTATGGCCAAGCGTACCGAGACGCCTTCACCGGGGTTTTCCACTCGCTGGCGGAAGAGTATGACGTTTCCCTAGTGCCTTTTTTATTGGAGGATATCGCCCTGAACGAGGCGTTAATGCAGAGCGATGGCATTCACCCTACCGCCGATGCTCAGCCGATTATCCTCGACAATGTATGGCCCGAACTTGAGCCGCTCATTGAACCCCTATTAGAAACAACGCATCAGGCAGCGGTTCAATAACCTCAGCCTTTTGACTGAGAGGTGTAGCACTTCCACTCGTCAGCTTGTAATCTTAAGCCCTATTTGGCGGTTACTAACGGCGACTCATGCCTGCATCCTCGCATCACACTCCTACATTCTCGCGTCGACAGTTCTTAGCAACAGTCGGCGCGCTTTGGTTAGGCGCAGGTCTTGGCATTCATCCAACGCCTGCCGCAGCGTTTGATCCACAACGCCTACGCCAAAGCATGCAGCAACAGTATGGGCAGGCTGGTTTGTCCGTATTAGAGGAGTGGTTTAACCTGCTTCAACAGCTACAAAACCAAGACGTTCAAGCCAAGCTGCGTGGGGTTAATGACTTCTTTAATCGCCGCATCCGGTGGATTGACGATATCCAGGTGTGGGGGCAAGAGGATTATTGGGCTACGCCTTTGGAAGCAATGGGTAAAGGCCAGGGAGATTGCGAGGATTACTCCATTGCCAAGTACATTACCCTTAAACAATTAGGCATTACTAGTCAGTACCTACGCATGATTTATGTCCGTGCGCGCATTGGGCGTAGTCAAATTACCCAAGCCCACATGGTGCTAGGCTATTACTCGACCCCAGATGCAGAACCGTTGGTGCTAGACAATATTGTACCGTCTATCACCCCTGCCTCTCAGCGTACTGATCTCGACCCACTGTTTAGTTTTAATAGCGATGGACTTTGGGCAGGTGGTTCTTCTGAATCCCGCGCAGACCCATTGGCTCGGCTATCACGCTGGCGCAGCGTCATTGAACGTATGCAAACCCAGGGTTTCATTTAAGAGGAATTGGCACGATGTCACTTATCAAACAACTTTGGATTGCCATTATCGCCCTGCTGCTGCTGTCGTTCATTGGTAGTCTTGCCATTAGTATTACCACTAGCCGCGATTATATCGAACAGGAAGTGCGCATTAAGAACGCTGACAATGCTACCGCTCTGGCGCTTTCAATGAGCCAGCTCGATAAAGACCTTGTCACCCTCGAACTGTTAATCGCAGCTCAATTTGACACCGGCTACTACCGCCGAATCACCCTGCGCGATACGGACGATAGCGTACTTATTGAACGCTCCGCCGAAGAGTATAGTGGCGATGTGCCCGCCTGGTTTCGTCAGCTTATTGAGTTTGATGTGCCCAACGGCACCGCGACGATTCAAGATGGCTGGCGACAGTACGGTACGTTGGAGCTTGAGAGCCAACACAGTTTTGCCTACGCTTCTTTATGGCGCAGCATGCTGGAACTCGCTGCTTGGTTTTTACTTGCCGGAGTAATTAGTTTAGCGATTGCTACCGTGATCGTTCGTGGTATTAAGCACCCCCTTTCCCGCGTCGTCACTCAGGCGCAAGATATCAGTGCGCGGCGGTTTACCACTATTAAGGAGCCACGCACGCTGGAGTTACGCCAAGTCACTCAAGCAATGAACGTGCTTTCTGCCAATGTCCATCAGATGCTCAGTCATGAAAGCCATAAGCTGGACGAGTTACGCCGCCATTTACAGCATGACCGAGTCACCGGTGCGCTGAATCGCGACGTGTTTATGGGTAAGCTTTCGTCTCAATTGGGCAGTGAAGATGCCCGCGCAACGGGCATGTTGATTATGGTTCGCGTACAGGCATTAGAGTCACTCAATGAGCAGCTCGGCTACGCTGCCACAGACCAACTATTAAATACGCTGGTTACCCAGTTGGGGCAATTGGACAGCGCGTCGGCAGAACCAATGGTAGGCCGCCTTAACGGCAGCGATTTTATCTTTATGCTGCCGCTTATGGATGATGTAGAGGAGCTTCGAATTCAGGTGATGGCAGCGTTAGCCGAGGTAGCCGCCACGCAGCCCGACGTGGAGATTTATCTACCAACGGCGATTGTTCCTTATGCTCCACATGATGATCGCGGCACACTGTTAGCCACCCTGGATGACGCTTTGGCACAAGCCGAAAGCCTAACGTCCTTTGAACAGGTAGTCGTGCGTCAGCGCAAGCGTATTTCACTCTACAGCAGCCATGCCGAATGGCGAAATGCACTGGAAGCAGCAATCCTGGTTGGCCCTGAGTTAGCGTACTTCCCGGTAGTAGACGCTCACGGAGACATCATCCATTACGAATGCCCGGCTCGCTTACTGCTAGGTGGGGAGTGGCAAACCGCCGGAGTCTTTATTCCCTGGATCACCCGCTTTGAGATGGAGCCTGCACTTGATTTAGCCGTGGTCAAAAAAGCGCTCGCTAATCTAGAAGATGATCTAAAGCCGGTAGGCATTAACCTCTCTGCGGCATCGATCACTAATACACAGTTCGTTAACGAGCTACGGACTCTGTTGGCAGCACACCCACTATTGGCCAAGCAGCTCTGCTTTGAAGTGCCCGCCACGCTTAGCACGCACGCGATTGGTAGCTTACGAGGGCTTTGTACCGCCTTACGGCCCCTTGGTTGCACGTTTGGTATAGAGCATGTGGGGGCAGAGTTCACCAAACTTGCAGATTTACACGATGTGGGTCTTGCTTACTTAAAAATGGATAGCAGTCTTATTCACCAACTGCATGCTTCGAATGAGCAGCAAACCATTGTCCGCGGCATGGCTACGCTCTGCCATTCATTGGGCATTCAGGTGATAGGGGAAGGCGTTGCAGACGATGAGGAAATAGCCTGCCTGTTCCGCGTGGGTGTCGATGGAGCCACCGGACCAGGCGTACGCCTTTAACGCATAAACGCAATCGACGACGACTAGATAGTGTCGTCGTCGCTTAGCAAACCTACATCATTTTTAACCCGCAAGGACTTACGCTCCATCACTTTCGCCTGTGCAGCTTCCGGAAGGTCAGTGAAAGTGATGACTCCCTTGTTTAGTAACACCTCAAGAATATCTTCTACCACCCTCACAAACGCTAAGTCAGACGCTATAAAGTGTGCTGAGGATCCTGGCTGATCAGCAAGGAAAGCCAGTACCTCAGGTGAATCAGGATCAATCGTTTCGTTGCACTCTGACGTTGGCTCTTTGCTGAGCATCAGGATCTCGCCGGATGTATTACGTTTGGTGTAGAGCATAGATCACTCCCATGCAGGTTCACTGGCTACTAATGAGAATAGGTTCGATTCTTTATTTTTTCGCTAAACGAGCATTTTTTTCAGTTGCTAGATTTGTAAGATAGCCCTCATAGGTTTCATTATGGGTAATCTTTCTTACTTCTTTTCCCACTTGGCATGCCCATTTATTTCCACCACATATCAAAGCAGCTTGCGTAATTAGATCTACATAGGAGGAGCGCAGTATAAATGCTATGCTCGTTTCGTAGTCTCCCCCCTCCCTTTCCAACTGGGTTGCAACTTGCCAGTTAGAGATAGCATTCATCAACACTGAATTCATGTGTTCAAAATTCTTACGATAAAAAGTATTCCTTGGAAGCTTAATCAATATATCAAAAAAAAGCTTATTAATATCGTCGTCGCTAAGCACTTTATCCTTATCAATCAAGTCATCCCATTTATGAGCAACATCACAAATAATTTCTATATACTCAACGGCTAATTTATCACCTTTCATCCAACGTAAAAGCTGTATCTCATCAAAATACATATTCCCCCCTCACAATTGAAAAAAGCCCCACACATAGCGTGCGGGGCATTTTTTATTGCCAAACAGTACTAATTACTGATCGATTTTAAGTTGACCATCATCCAGCATGCTTTGGATAAAGTCGGAAGAGCTACCACCCTGCGGAATTTCCACGCCCTTCAAGACGATACGTTGATCAGCATTACTGCCATCTGATGCTAAGCCTCCATCAGATTTAACATGCAATACCGCATCATCTCCCTGCTGTTCAGCCATTATATACTGATCTAGGTTATCTGCATTTTCTCCCTGAAGAAGGTCTGCGATGTCCAAGCGATCAGACTCTGAATCGGCTCCAAATTTACCCATATTAAACCCGGTTATCTGGTCTATAGCAGGAGCTTGCTCTGCATCCTGGTTTTGATCCCCAGACTCCCACATAAATGTATTGGCACCGGTACCACCATACATCATATCGTCACCAGCCCCCCCAATCAGAGTATCATTGCCACCTTGTCCAAATAGAATGTCATCGCCATCACCGCCGATGAGGATATCATTACCGCTTGTCTCCATAGAGTTATTAAACTCTTCATGATTGTCAGTGATGTACTGATGAATTTGCTCGGCAGAAACTTGGTTAGGATCTGCGATACCCAACTGCCCGGCAATGTAAGACTTTATGGATGGTAAGCCATTACCTTCAATACCTGCAAAGGTCACCTGATCTCCAAACAGGATATCATTGCCCTCACCCCCGGATACTGTGTCGTCGCCGGACAGCAATTGGACATTTTCGCCAAGAATAGCATCAGCAAGTTGTTCAGGGTCGATATTCGATTGGACAATGCCATCGGAGTCATAAGCCTGGAGGCTGCTTTCATTCAAGCTGCTGCCCAAGCCAATTGAATTAACCGACGACATACCGTCTAATAGCTCAAACGCTTCCGACGAGTTCTGGACAACCGTATTCGTGGTGCTTCTACCATCACCAGCAAGCGCAGAAATCTCGTATGCGCCATCTCCATCGGGCCTTATTTGACCGATAACACTGCTACTCCAACTTCCTCCGCCACAGCCAGAGCTATGAGTCCACTGATTTACGTTTCCGCTTGAGTCAATAACTTCACGAACATGTCCATCAATATTCATCGAGTAGGCTTGACCTGGGACATAGTCAATATCGTCGACTGTAAGATTCCAGCGGCTACCTCCTTTGGAGCCTATAACTACACTCTCCTGTTCATTGCCCTGATAATACGTTGGCAAACCGTCGGTAATAAAGTAAGTCAGGTTAGTACCAGAATTGGCTTGGACAGAATCTGTATTGAACCAGTTGGCCGTCGTCTTAAAAACGTCTTCGTAGTTGGTACCGCCACCTTTCTGGAATCCATCTAACACTGTCTGCAGTTTCGACAGCGCTTGTGGATCCGACAGATCAACACTGACATTGCTGCCTGCCTGAGTATCAAACTCTACCAAGAAGATGTTTACAGTGCCGGCATTATCCTCGCCTACACTCTCTTTAAGAGTATTGAACACCTCGGTCAGAGATGCCTTAGCATTGGCAATATCGGCATTCGACATACTGCCCGATGTATCCATCATGAATGCCAGGTTATAGTTTTCACCTGGCACCAACTGGAGACCAGCAACATCACCAATAATGATGTCATTCGCACTGCTACCTCCAATAGAGTCTCCGCCGGGTGAACCCACCACGATATTATATTGCTCCACTGCGGTGGTATCAGTGCTTGTTTCACTATCTATGACTTGCTGGTCTCCAGCGGCATCTTCGTATATCTCGCTAGAAGTTACCGTAGCCGTGATATCAAACGCTCCGGCACTCACAGGCACTTTCATCGTCAACATCAACTGTTCGATGCTATCCCCTGTAGGATTAGTCACCAGCCAACTGCCATCCGACTGGCTAACTACGCCCTCACCAGTCAGCTCCACGCCTGCTGGGATGTTCGTCAAAACAATATCTGAAAGTACCTCGCTACCGTCCTCATCCGCTAATAGCGTAGAGAGCTCGACTTCGATAACGTCATAGCCGGTTTGGGTAATAGTGGTAGTCGCATCAGAGGGCAACATAGTTGAGCCATCGCCATATATGACCCCACGAATGTTATTAACACTAATAGTCACGCCCGTTGCCAAATCGGTGATAGTACCGTCATAGCCTGAGTTTTGATGCTGCTCGCCCAGATTAACGGCATAGCTTGTCAATGGCTTGTTTAAGTAGACATAGTCTTTGTCATCACCATTGATCGAATTGACTGCCTGGCTGCCATTCACCAGCTTATCGAAGTCACCGGTAAGCGCAATGACATCCACACCGCTAGTATTATTGGCACTACCAGGATTTAGATTGCCGTCACTAAACGGTGGTTTGATAACCTCACCACTGATTCCTTCAGCACTGATGTCAGAGCCCTCAATGGTGATAGTAGAGCCGTTATGCTCAACCGTAATGACAGAGGCACGTACAGACTCTAGTGTGTCACCCAGCGACACTGAGATAGCGGGCGCATCGGCCACCGGCCTGATGTCAATTGTGAGGGTAGCTTCAGCCCCTTCATTGAGGGCATCAGTGGGCAGGAACTGCAACTGAGCATAGTCAGCTTCCTGGTTCCCTACCCCTTCACCGCCATAACTGTCGAAGCCCGACTCATTAGTGTCTGGCATAAAGCGCAGTTGCCCAGCATCTATTTCTGCTCTGGAGAAACTTGCATCTTCAGCCACAATCTGCCATTGCCCATCGGTATCTTGGAACTCCAATGTTCCAGAGGCTGGCAAATTGGTAATCACAATTCCCTGTTCATCAGCAGGTGAATCGTCAGTGATATTAAAGTCACTCCATTTCAATATTAAAGCAGTGTCTTCCTCACCTGTTACTTGTCCATCCGCAGTCTCTGGGGCTGCATCTATCGCATACTCACGGTCGGCCTCGGCGCTGTAGGCGTTGCCCGCGGCGTCTTCGCCGGTCACTTCGGCGCTGATGCTGTCGTTCTCGGCCAGCACCGATCCGGGCACGTCGATGGCGTAGTTGCCGTCGGCGTCCACTTGGCCGCTGTAGCTCTCGTCGCCCACGCTCAGGGTGACGGTGTCGCCGGCTTGGGCGTCGCCGCCCACGCTGCCGGTGACGCTGATGGTCTGGGTGGCTTCTTCGCCGTTGATCACGTCGTCACCGGCGATGGTGTCGATGGTGATGGTGGCGGAGGCGTCGGTGTCCACGCCGTAGTCGCGCGCAGCATCGGCACTGTAGCCATTGCCCGCGGCGTCTTCACCGGTCACTTCAGCGCTGATGCTGTCGTTCTCGGCCAGCACGCTGCCGGGCACGTCGATGGCGTAGTTGCCGTCGGCGTCCACTTGGCCGCTGTAGCTCTCGTCGCCCACGCTCAGGGTGACGGTGTCGCCTTCGCCGGCGTCGCCGCCCACGCTGCCGGTGACGCTGATGGTCTGGGTGGCTTCTTCGCCGTTGATCACGTCGTCACCGGCGATGGTGTCGATGGTGATGGTGGCGGAGGCGTCGGTGTCCACGCCGTAGTCACGCGCAGCATCGGCGCTGTAGCCATTGCCCGCGGCGTCTTCGCCGGTCACTTCAGCACTGATGCTGTCGTTCTCGGCCAGCACCGATCCGGGCACGTCGATGGCGTAGTTGCCGTCGGCGTCCACTTGGCCGCTGTAGCTCTCGTCGCCCACGCTCAGGGTGACGGTGTCGCCTTCGCCGGCGTCGCCGCCCACGCTGCCGGTGACGCTGATGGTCTGGGTGGCTTCTTCGCCGTTGATCACGTCGTCACCGGCGATGGTGTCGATGGTGATGGTGGCGGAGGCGTCGGTGTCCACGCCGTAGTCACGCGCAGTGTCGGCACTGTAGCCATTGCCCGCGGCGTCTTCACCGGTCACTTCAGCGCTGATGCTGTCGTTCTCGGCCAGCACGCTGCCGGGCACGTCGATGGCGTAGTTGCCGTCGGCGTCCACTTGGCCGCTGTAGCTCTCGTCGCCCACGCTCAGGGTGACGGTGTCGCCGGCTTGGGCGTCGCCGCCCACGCTGCCGGTGACGCTGATGGTCTGGGTGGCTTCTTCGCCGTTGATCACGTCGTCACCGGCGATGGTGTCGATGGTGATGGTGGCGGAGGCGTCGGTGTCCACGCCGTAGTCACGCGCAGTGTCGGCACTGTAGCCATTGCCCGCGGCGTCTTCGCCGGTCACTTCGGCGCTGATGCTGTCGTTCTCGGCCAGCACCGATCCGGGCACGTCGATGGCGTAGTTGCCGTCGGCGTCCACTTGGCCGCTGTAGCTCTCGTCGCCCACGCTCAGGGTGACGGTGTCGCCGGCTTGGGCGTCGCCGCCCACGCTGCCGGTGACGCTGATGGTCTGGGTGGCTTCTTCGCCGTTGATCACGTCGTCACCGGCGATGGTGTCGATGGTGATGGTGGCGGAGGCGTCGGTGTCCACGCCGTAGTCACGCGCAGCATCGGCACTGTAGCCATTGCCCGCGGCGTCTTCACCGGTCACTTCAGCGCTGATGCTGTCGTTCTCGGCCAGCACGCTGCCGGGCACGTCGATGGCGTAGTTGCCGTCGGCGTCCACTTGGCCGCTGTAGCTCTCGTCGCCCACGCTCAGGGTGACGGTGTCGCCGGCTTGGGCGTCGCCGCCCACGCTGCCGGTGACGCTGATGGTCTGGGTGGCTTCTTCGCCGTTGATCACGTCGTCACCGGCAATGGTGTCGATGGTGATGGTGGCCGCGGCGTCGGTGTCCACGCCGTAGTCACGGTCGGCATCGGCACTGTAGGCGTTGCCTGCGGCGTCTTCGCCGGTCACTTCGGCGCTGATGCTGTCGTTCTCGGCCAGCACGCTGCCGGGCACGTCGATGGCGTAGTTGCCGTCGGCGTCCACTTGGCCGCTGTAGCTCTCGTCGCCCACGCTCAGGGTGACGGTGTCGCCGGCTTGGGCGTCGCCGCCCACGCTGCCGGTGACGCTGATGGTCTGGGTGGCTTCTTCGCCGTTGATCACGTCGTCACCGGCGATGGTGTCGATGGTGATGGTGGCGGAGGCGTCGGTGTCCACGCCGTAGTCGCGCGCAGCATCGGCACTGTAGCCATTGCCCGCGGCGTCTTCGCCGGTCACTTCAGCGCTGATGCTGTCGTTCTCGACCAGCACGCTGCCGGGCACGTCGATGGCGTAGTTGCCGTCGGCGTCCACTTGGCCGCTGTAGCTCTCGTCGCCCACGCTCAGGGTGACGGTGTCGCCTTCGCCGGCGTCGCCGCCCACGCTGCCGGTGACGCTGATGGTCTGGGTGGCTTCTTCGCCGTTGATCACGTCGTCACCGGCGATGGTGTCGATGGTGATGGTGGCGGAGGCGTCGGTGTCCACGCCGTAGTCACGCGCAGTGTCGGCACTGTAGCCATTGCCCGCGGCGTCTTCACCGGTCACTTCAGCGCTGATGCTGTCGTTCTCGGCCAGCACGCTGCCGGGCACGTCGATGGCGTAGTTGCCGTCGGCGTCCACTTGGCCGCTGTAGCTCTCGTCGCCCACGCTCAGGGTGACGGTGTCGCCGGCTTGGGCGTCGCCGCCCACGCTGCCGGTGACGCTGATGGTCTGGGTGGCTTCTTCGCCGTTGATCACGTCGTCACCGGCGATGGTGTCGATGGTGATGGTGGCGGAGGCGTCGGTGTCCACGCCGTAGTCACGCGCAGTGTCGGCACTGTAGCCATTGCCCGCGGCGTCTTCGCCGGTCACTTCGGCGCTGATGCTGTCGTTCTCGGCCAGCACCGATCCGGGCACGTCGATGGCGTAGTTGCCGTCGGCGTCCACTTGGCCGCTGTAGCTCTCGTCGCCCACGCTCAGGGTGACGGTGTCGCCGGCTTGGGCGTCGCCGCCCACGCTGCCGGTGACGCTGATGGTCTGGGTGGCTTCTTCGCCGTTGATCACGTCGTCACCGGCGATGGTGTCGATGGTGATGGTGGCGGAGGCGTCGGTGTCCACGCCGTAGTCACGCGCAGCATCGGCACTGTAGCCATTGCCCGCGGCGTCTTCACCGGTCACTTCAGCGCTGATGCTGTCGTTCTCGGCCAGCACGCTGCCGGGCACGTCGATGGCGTAGTTGCCGTCGGCGTCCACTTGGCCGCTGTAGCTCTCGTCGCCCACGCTCAGGGTGACGGTGTCGCCGGCTTGGGCGTCGCCGCCCACGCTGCCGGTGACGCTGATGGTCTGGGTGGCTTCTTCGCCGTTGATCACGTCGTCACCGGCAATGGTGTCGATGGTGATGGTGGCCGCGGCGTCGGTGTCCACGCCGTAGTCACGGTCGGCATCGGCACTGTAGGCGTTGCCTGCGGCGTCTTCGCCGGTCACTTCGGCGCTGATGCTGTCGTTCTCGGCCAGCACGCTGCCGGGCACGTCGATGGCGTAGTTGCCGTCGGCGTCCACTTGGCCGCTGTAGCTCTCGTCGCCCACGCTCAGGGTGACGGTGTCGCCGGCTTGGGCGTCGCCGCCCACGCTGCCGGTGACGCTGATGGTCTGGGTGGCTTCTTCGCCGTTGATCACGTCGTCACCGGCGATGGTGTCGATGGTGATGGTGGCGGAGGCGTCGGTGTCCACGCCGTAGTCACGCGCAGCATCGGCACTGTAGCCATTGCCCGCGGCGTCTTCACCGGTCACTTCAGCGCTGATGCTGTCGTTCTCGGCCAGCACGCTGCCGGGCACGTCGATGGCGTAGTTGCCGTCGGCGTCCACTTGGCCGCTGTAGCTCTCGTCGCCCACGCTCAGGGTGACGGTGTCGCCGGCTTGGGCGTCGCCGCCCACGCTGCCGGTGACGCTGATGGTCTGGGTGGCTTCTTCGCCGTTGATCACGTCGTCACCGGCAATGGTGTCGATGGTGATGGTGGCCGCGGCGTCGGTGTCCACGCCGTAGTCACGGTCGGCATCGGCACTGTAGGCGTTGCCTGCGGCGTCTTCGCCGGTCACTTCGGCGCTGATGCTGTCGTTCTCGGCCAGCACGCTGCCGGGCACGTCGATGGCGTAGTTGCCGTCGGCGTCCACTTGGCCGCTGTAGCTCTCGTCGCCCACGCTCAGGGTGACGGTGTCGCCGGCTTGGGCGTCGCCGCCCACGCTGCCGGTGACGCTGATGGTCTGGGTGGCTTCTTCGCCGTTGATCACGTCGTCACCGGCGATGGTGTCGATGGTGATGGTGGCGGAGGCGTCGGTGTCCACGCCGTAGTCGCGCGCAGCATCGGCACTGTAGCCATTGCCCGCGGCGTCTTCGCCGGTCACTTCAGCGCTGATGCTGTCGTTCTCGACCAGCACGCTGCCGGGCACGTCGATGGCGTAGTTGCCGTCGGCGTCCACTTGGCCGCTGTAGCTCTCGTCGCCCACGCTCAGGGTGACGGTGTCGCCTTCGCCGGCGTCGCCGCCCACGCTGCCGGTGACGCTGATGGTCTGGGTGGCTTCTTCGCCGTTGATCACGTCGTCACCGGCGATGGTGTCGATGGTGATGGTGGCGGAGGCGTCGGTGTCCACGCCGTAGTCACGCGCAGTGTCGGCACTGTAGCCATTGCCCGCGGCGTCTTCACCGGTCACTTCAGCGCTGATGCTGTCGTTCTCGGCCAGCACGCTGCCGGGCACGTCGATGGCGTAGTTGCCGTCGGCGTCCACTTGGCCGCTGTAGCTCTCGTCGCCCACGCTCAGGGTGACGGTGTCGCCGGCTTGGGCGTCGCCGCCCACGCTGCCGGTGACGCTGATGGTCTGGGTGGCTTCTTCGCCGTTGATCACGTCGTCACCGGCGATGGTGTCGATGGTGATGGTGGCGGAGGCGTCGGTGTCCACGCCGTAGTCACGCGCAGTGTCGGCACTGTAGCCATTGCCCGCGGCGTCTTCGCCGGTCACTTCGGCGCTGATGCTGTCGTTCTCGGCCAGCACCGATCCGGGCACGTCGATGGCGTAGTTGCCGTCGGCGTCCACTTGGCCGCTGTAGCTCTCGTCGCCCACGCTCAGGGTGACGGTGTCGCCTTCGCCGGCGTCGCCGCCCACGCTGCCGGTGACGCTGATGGTCTGGGTGGCTTCTTCGCCGTTGATCACGTCGTCACCGGCGATGGTGTCGATGGTGATGGTGGCGGAGGCGTCGGTGTCCACGCCGTAGTCACGCGCAGTGTCGGCACTGTAGCCATTGCCCGCGGCGTCTTCGCCGGTCACTTCAGCACTGATGCTGTCGTTCTCGGCCAGCACGCTGCCGGGCACGTCGATGGCGTAGTTGCCGTCGGCGTCCACTTGGCCGCTGTAGCTCTCGTCGCCCACGCTCAGGGTGACGGTGTCGCCTTCGCCGGCGTCGCCGCCCACGCTGCCGGTGACGCTGATGGTCTGGGTGGCTTCTTCGCCGTTGATCACGTCGTCACCGGCGATGGTGTCGATGGTGATGGTGGCGGAGGCGTCGGTGTCCACGCCGTAGTCACGCGCAGTGTCGGCACTGTAGCCATTGCCCGCGGCGTCTTCACCGGTCACTTCAGCACTGATGCTGTCGTTCTCGGCCAGCACCGATCCGGGCACGTCGATGGCGTAGTTGCCGTCGGCGTCCACTTGGCCGCTGTAGCTCTCGTCGCCCACGCTCAGGGTGACGGTGTCGCCTTCGCCGGCGTCGCCGCCCACGCTGCCGGTGACGCTGATGGTCTGGGTGGCTTCTTCGCCGTTGATCACGTCGTCACCGGCGATGGTGTCGATGGTGATGGTGGCGGAGGCGTCGGTGTCCACGCCGTAGTCACGCGCAGTGTCGGCACTGTAGCCATTGCCCGCGGCGTCTTCACCGGTCACTTCAGCACTGATGCTGTCGTTCTCGGCCAGCACCGATCCGGGCACGTCGATGGCGTAGTTGCCGTCGGCGTCCACTTGGCCGCTGTAGCTCTCGTCGCCCACGCTCAGGGTGACGGTGTCGCCTTCGCCGGCGTCGCCGCCCACGCTGCCGGTGACGCTGATGGTCTGGGTGGCTTCTTCGCCGTTGATCACGTCGTCACCGGCGATGGTGTCGATGGTGATGGTGGCGGAGGCGTCGGTGTCCACGCCGTAGTCACGCGCAGCATCGGCGCTGTAGCCATTGCCCGCGGCGTCTTCGCCGGTCACTTCAGCACTGATGCTGTCGTTCTCGGCCAGCACCGATCCGGGCACGTCGATGGCGTAGTTGCCGTCGGCGTCCACTTGGCCGCTGTAGCTCTCGTCGCCCACGCTCAGGGTGACGGTGTCGCCTTCGCCGGCGTCGCCGCCCACGCTGCCGGTGACGCTGATGGTCTGGGTGGCTTCTTCGCCGTTGATCACGTCGTCACCGGCGATGGTGTCGATGGTGATGGTGGCGGAGGCGTCGGTGTCCACGCCGTAGTCACGCGCAGTGTCGGCACTGTAGCCATTGCCCGCGGCGTCTTCACCGGTCACTTCAGCGCTGATGCTGTCGTTCTCGGCCAGCACGCTGCCGGGCACGTCGATGGCGTAGTTGCCGTCGGCGTCCACTTGGCCGCTGTAGCTCTCGTCGCCCACGCTCAGGGTGACGGTGTCGCCGGCTTGGGCGTCGCCGCCCACGCTGCCGGTGACGCTGATGGTCTGGGTGGCTTCTTCGCCGTTGATCACGTCGTCACCGGCGATGGTGTCGATGGTGATGGTGGCGGAGGCGTCGGTGTCCACGCCGTAGTCACGCGCAGTGTCGGCACTGTAGCCATTGCCCGCGGCGTCTTCACCGGTCACTTCAGCACTGATGCTGTCGTTCTCGGCCAGCACCGATCCGGGCACGTCGATGGCGTAGTTGCCGTCGGCGTCCACTTGGCCGCTGTAGCTCTCGTCGCCCACGCTCAGGGTGACGGTGTCGCCTTCGCCGGCGTCGCCGCCCACGCTGCCGGTGACGCTGATGGTCTGGGTGGCTTCTTCGCCGTTGATCACGTCGTCACCGGCGATGGTGTCGATGGTGATGGTGGCGGAGGCGTCGGTGTCCACGCCGTAGTCACGCGCAGTGTCGGCACTGTAGCCATTGCCCGCGGCGTCTTCACCGGTCACTTCAGCACTGATGCTGTCGTTCTCGGCCAGCACCGATCCGGGCACGTCGATGGCGTAGTTGCCGTCGGCGTCCACTTGGCCGCTGTAGCTCTCGTCGCCCACGCTCAGGGTGACGGTGTCGCCTTCGCCGGCGTCGCCGCCCACGCTGCCGGTGACGCTGATGGTCTGGGTGGCTTCTTCGCCGTTGATCACGTCGTCACCGGCGATGGTGTCGATGGTGATGGTGGCGGAGGCGTCGGTGTTGACCGTGATGTCACGTGTTTCGGTCGCGGTCTGGCTGTTACCCGCCGCGTCGGTGGCGGTCACGCTTGCTTCCACACTGTTGTCGGCGATCAGGTCGGCGGTTGCCACGGTAGTGCTGTAGCTCAGGTTGCCCGCACCGTCGTCGACCACGCTAGTAGTGTAGCTGTTGCCATTTACACTCAACGTGACTTGATCACCCGCTACCACGTCACCGCTCACCGTGCCGCTGACAGCTGTGAAGTTTTGCTCAGCCTCGGCAGCGTTGATCATGTCGTCACCGGCGATGGTGTCGATAGTGATACCCGCGGCAATCTCGGTGTCGGCCGTGATGTCACGCGTGGCGGTGGCGGTCTCGCTGTTACCCGCCGCGTCGGTAGCGGTCACGCTCGCTTCCACACTGTTGTCAGCGATTAGGTCGGCTGTGAGCACGTCGATGCTGTAGCCCAGGTTGCCTGCGCCATCGTCCACCACATCGCCGGTGTAGCTGTTACCGTTCACGCTCAGCGTGACTTGGTCACCCGCCGCCACGTCACCGCTCACCGTGCCAGTGATGGTGGTGTTGGTTTCAGCGGCTTCTTCGGCGTTGATCACGTCGTCACCGGCAATGGTGTCGATGGTGATGCCCGCGGCGATCTCGGTGTCGGCCGTGATGTCACGCGTGGCGGTGGCGGTCTCGCTGTTACCCGCCGCGTCGGCAGCGGTCACGCTCGCTTCCACGCTGTTGTCAGCGATCAGGTCAGCGGTTGCCACGGTAGTGCTGTAGCTCAGATTGCCTGCACCGTCATCGACCACGCTAGTAGTGTAGCTGTTGCCATTTACACTCAACGTGACTTGATCACCCGCTACCACGTCACCGCTCACCGTGCCAGTGATGGTGGTGCTGGTTTCAGCGGCTTCTTCACCGTTGATCACGTCGTCACCGGCAATGGTGTCGATGGTGATGCCCGCGGCGATCTCGGTGTCAACCGTGATGTCACGTGTTTCGGTCGCGGTCTGGCTGTTACCCGCCGCGTCGGTGGCGGTCACGCTCGCTTCCACACTGTTGTCGGCGATCAGGTCGGCGGTTGCCACGGTAGTGCTGTAGCTCAGGTTGCCCGCACCGTCGTCGACCACGTTAGTGGTGTAGCTGTTGCCATTTACACTCAACGTGACTTGATCACCCGCTACCACGTCACCACTCACCGTGCCGCTGACAGCTGTGAAGTTCTGCTCAGCCTCGGCAGCGTTGATCACGTCGTCACCGGCGATGGTGTCGATGGTGATGGTGGCTTCTAAATCCGCATCAGCGTCTGCATCGGCATCCGCGTCTGCATCAGCATCGGCGTCTGCATCTGCATCAGCGTCCGCATCGGCATCCGCATCTGCATCGGCATCTGCGTCAGCATCAGAATCCGCGTCGGCGTCGGCATCTGCATCCGCATCAGCATCTGAGTCAGCATCTGCATCTGCATCAGCGTCCGCATCGGCATCCGCGTCAGCGTCAGCATCTGCGTCGGCGTCGGCGTCGGCGTCGGCATCAGCATCCGCGTCGGCATCAGCATCCGCGTCTGCATCTGCATCGGCGTCCGCGTCAGCGTCAGCGTCAGCATCCGCATCTGCGTCAGCATCGGCATCGGCATCCGCGTCGGCATCCGCGTCGGCATCTGCATCAGCGTCCGCATCGGCATCCGCATCTGCATCGGAATCCGCGTCGGCGTCGGCGTCGGCATCCGCGTCCGCATCAGCGTCCGCATCGGCATCTGAGTCAGCATCTGCATCTGCATCAGCGTCCGCATCGGCATCCGCGTCAGCATCTGCGTCGGCGTCGGCGTCGGCGTCGGCATCAGCATCCGCGTCTGCATCGGCATCAGCGTCGGCATCAGCGTCGGCATCTGCATCAGCGTCTGCATCAGCATCCGCATCGGCGTCTGCATCAGCGTCCGCGTCTGCATCGGCATCAGCGTCGGCATCAGCGTCGGCATCTGCATCGGCGTCTGCATCAGCATCCGCATCGGCGTCTGCATCAGCGTCCGCGTCTGCATCGGCATCTGCATCGGCATCGGCATCCGCATCAGCGTCCGCATCGGCATCTGAGTCAGCATCTGCATCAGCGTCCGCATCGGCATCTGCGTCGGCGTCGGCGTCGGCGTCGGCGTCGGCGTCGGCGTCGGCGTCGGCGTCGGCGTCGGCGTCGGCATCAGCATCCGCGTCTGCATCCGCATCGGCATCGGCGTCAGCATCCGCATCTGCGTCAGCGTCAGCGTCAGCGTCAGCGTCAGCGTCAGCATCGGCATCGGCATCCGCGTCGGCATCTGCATCTGCATCCGCGTCGGCATCTGCATCGGCATCTGCATCGGCATCTGCATCTGCATCTGCATCTGCATCGGCATCTGCATCCGCGTCAGCATCGGCATCAGCGTCTGCATCTGCGTCGGCATCCGCGTCTGCATCGGCGTCTGCATCCGCATCGGCATCTGCATCCGCATCTGCATCCGCATCCGCGTCAGCGTCTGCATCCGCATCCGCATCCGCATCCGCATCAGCATCCGCATCGGCATCGGCATCGGCGTCGGCATCAGCATCAGCATCAGCGTCTGCGTCTGCATCTGCGTCGGCGTCTGCATCCGCATCGGCGTCTGCATCCGCATCAGCATCTGCATCTGCATCTGCGTCCGCATCCGCGTCGGCAGCCAACGCAACATCATCAAATTCAACAAGCTCAGCGGAGTCTAAACCGCCTTCAGCAGCCTCGAAACTTAATGGGTCGGTTTCTTCAGCAATACGTGCAACGCGAACGAAATCGCTACCGCCACCACCGCCGCCGGCGCCACCACCGGCAGCAGTCGCGTCAAGAAGATCGAGGAGATCTCCTTCTTCGTCGTCAAGAGCGGCAAGTAGCGCTTCAAGATCGTCGTCTTGGGCGCTGGCATCTGTGGCTACAATTGCGTCAACATCAAGCTCGGGCGTAACAGCAACTTCTTGGCCACCCTCGACAACGTTAGCGCCTGTTCCGTCGGCAAAGTCTAGCTCCACACGACCATCCTCAGATGTGATGAGCGTTTCGCCCTCCTGAAGAACGTCGCCAATGCGCAGTTCGCGCAAGTTGCCGTCTTCGTCACGTGCCCATGCCTGACCTGAAATCGCTGTAACCGTCGCCGTTGCCATGCGCTGTTCTCCACCCACCGTTTAATTAAAGAGGTCGCCGCTTTGCCAAGCCCTGTGAAAAATAGCTATTAGCGGCATTTTGGAACAAGGCTAGTCTTGATTAAGACAGTTGCATATTGTACCGGTGGACAATACGGGCAAAATAATAGGAAGAGTGTGTTGGTGAGGTTCGCAACTGTCGTGTCAGGGGGCACTTACAGCCAATTCACCGAACAAAAGAACAGAGATCGCTAACGCTAGCTGATCAAAGAAGCTGATACAGGAGCTGATGAACAGTAGCTACCCTTTCTCCTAATTTACACTATGGTGCAAGCTGGCAATATCACGCCGCAGGGTAGAGAAAGAATGGCTATGATTGACTGCCTCATAAGCTTTAATAAGACCAGCCATCATATTGAGTGCACCAGAATCGTTATTAGCATGACAACGCTGACAAAATTCGTGCGCGCGTGCAGCCAATGCAACGTAGTTCGCAGCAGTGACCGGGGTATCAAATTCAAACCAGCGTGGCTGAGTATTTGAACCCTCCCACTGGTTGCCAATCACTTCAAGCACTTCGGCATGCAGTTTTGCAGATAATGGCCAGAATGCCCCAACCGTGTCGTATACCCAACCAAACCAGTCCATCAGAAGCATATGGCCATCTATATTCGCCATGCGTGCACTACTCGGATTTTGCACCGTCAGGCTCTTGGGAATCCTTTCCACCTCAGCCACCATAAGGGGCCATAACCGCATAAAATGATCAATTTGAAAGCTTTCTTTATCCTCTTGCGTCAAATACCCAAAATGCGAAGCGTCTATTTTCTTCATGCGCTCGGGTAAAGAGGCAAAAGTTGCTGTGTATTGCGCAATAAGCCGGTTAGGCAAAGGGACATGAAGCAGACATTGACGCAGCTCAGTCATCCAGGGTTTTCGTTCTTCTGAGTTTTTCCACTGAGGAAGTTGGCCACCTATCTCCAACAATACAAAAGAGCACCACGGCAACCTACCACTCTCCAACAAGATCGGCACAGCGGGAATGACACCATGGTAATGGCCATTTACTTCGTTCAGCAGCGCGGTTTCATGCAGAGCTTCATTTTCTCGCGCTGAGACATAACACTTGAGCAATTTATAACGTGGGACACCGCTGGCATCAGTATCACGAATCAATACCTGTGCTATAGCTCGCCCATGAATCAGGCGGCACTGTAAAACATCAATGTCGCTGTTGCAGTGCTTACGCTCAACCAGCCACGGTAACAGCCACTGTTTGAGAGCCCTTTGTTCAAAACGTTGAACAAAATCCGTGGTTGAAAAGAGAGATATCTGTTGAGAGCGCGGCAAAAGCAACATGTTAATCTGCTGAAAACGCTTGATGATGCTCAAAAAGCTTACTAGCCCATTGACACTCGCCGCCATTAATTGGCGTACTCCCAGCAGCAGTATGAATAGCGTCAACAGTGGCCGCATAGTGCCATTAAGATAATCCAGCACAATGATCAGAAAACCCAGTACAAAACTGATATTGATCACTGTGAGAACATTGCCTTGAAGCGTATCCTGGATTTTTTGCACCCTTTCAAAGCGGTAGTAAAAGCCCACCACCATCACCAACCCAAGCACACATAAAACAGCCAATAGTGCTAGAAGAGGATGTAGAAGAGCGATCATCAGACAGAACAGTATGGCAATAACTGCTGATGATAAGGCGCCTAACACAACACCCAGTACACGTTTACCAAGTAATCGATGGTTGGCAACTAGCCGAGTTTTATTCAAGTGCTGCAGTATTGAAGCTGAAAGGCTGGCAATGGCTTTTTTAACTAGCCATTTAAGCAAGGCATAGGCACAAAAACAGAGTACTGCCAATGCGATCAGAACCGCTATTTTTTCACTGTTGGCATCCGTCCAGAAAACCCATCCGTCGATGCGGCTACGGCCAGTTATCAACATTTGGAGCAGTTGCCAGGGGAGTACCAAGCTTGCCAACAGCATTACTTGAGTTGCGATCTGCATCAACAGGATAGTGGCCACGCGCCAGCGAAATGGCCACAGCACCTCGCGAGCCAGCGCCATCATTAAGTCACGAACCTGATCGCCATGGATCTCATTCGTCTCAGTCACCAGATTGCTCATCAATCAGTCATTGGCTTAATAAGTTGCATGAATACACGTAACTCTTCCGGCTGATCTGCTACCGACATATACGTTGAAACTGCATGATGCACTGCAGATAGGATGGCCTCATTGTGGCGCAGACTGCGCTGCTGTGCCTCTGCCCAGCTGTACACTGGCCATTGTTCTTGGGTCGCAAGGGCCTTCCCGGCCTCGTTTAGTGAAGAGAATAGCAGCGGCAGAAACGCGCTCCCATAAAGCTCGGTCACCGCCACTACTTGGCTGCCATCGTGATAGCGTATATCTCGAAGCGCATCAGGAATGGATATATCCCCTTGGGGGTCAAGCAGGTAAAACAACCGCTGCCAAAATGGCGCTGCGCCGTAGCTCTCTTGCATCACCCTCTCAAGCGCCTCGATATTAGCGGGCAGGGAATCCCCCTGTTGTACATCCCCTCTCAACAGCGATTCCGACCAGCGAGCCAACCCTTCATGCACCCAACCTTGCTTGAACATCATGTGTGCGTTTTGGTATAGATGAAACAGTTCATGTGCAGGCGTTAAGCTCCGTGCTGCATTCACATGCCCACCCAGAGCCATGCGAATATGACAATCTGGCGAGGCAGCGCTGCGTACAACTTCGTCATAAGCCTGCCCGCTACGTGTTTGATCAGTACGTAAAACCACCATAATGAAGTGCGCACGCTGATAGCGTGGCATGAGCAAAGGTGGTGTGAGCCCCAGCACGTCGCGATAAAGCGCATCGGCAGCCGCCAACTGAAGCTCCAAGTCTTCAAGTTGCGTTGCGTTTAGCGCCGCACTCTGGTCAGGGCTCTCGACAAAGAAGTGAATGTCATCAAAACCCTTCGCAGGATTCGGCTCATTTGCCAACTCCTCGAGCGATCCATCACCCTGCAGGTAGTAGCATTCACCGGCTTCATGCTGCGACTGAGCAACAGCAGGCGCTAGCTTGCCTATCGCACAAAGCAATAGCAGAGCGCCCCACCAGCGCCGGCTTGACGATAAGTATTTATCCACGGGTCAGGTGTGAAAAAAGCGCGTGTAACCCAATACCATGGGATGCCTTAACAAGTACGCTATCTTGCGACATCATGTGGTTAGGCAATGCTGCTTCAAGTGCTTTGACACCCGAGAAATGAAACACTCCGGCGGCCTCCCCTCCCAGTAGTGGCGCTAACGCTTGGCAATGTTGACCGCACAGCAGTATTTGCCTGGCCGATAACGCGTTAAGTATGGGAACAAGCTCCAGGTGCAGCACCTCTGATTCTGAGCCAAGCTCCAGCATATCGCCAATAATCAATAGCTTGTGATCCGCATCGACAGGTAGTGCGGAGAAAGCTTCCAGTGCCATACGCATCGATAACGGATTGGCATTATAAGCTTCATCGTACACAGTGATCGCCACTCCGTGGTAATCAATGGCCCGCACCTCCCCCCTCCCTGCCACAGCCTGAAAAGAGGCTAGGCGAGCCATAACGGTGTCTAAAGGAAGGTTGTCGTGCCTGGCCACTGCCAGCACTGCCATAGCGTTAAGCAGCATATGACGCCCAGCGGCGCTCATGCATAGTTCATACGAAGCGCCATCGAACGTAATGCGCCCGCTATTGCCTGAAAACTCAAGCATGCGTATGTCAGCGTCAGCATGCTCGCCAAAGCTGACTACTTTTAGGTGGTAGCTCCTTGCCTGCTCAGCAAGATAGGCATACTGCGGCATATCACGATAGAGAATTGCGACCCCATTGGCTGGCATACCCTGAAAAATAAGCGCTTTCTTACGAGCAATTTCGTCCAACGAGTGGTGATATTCCAGGTGCGACGCAGCGATATTCGTAACAATGGCGATATCAGGGCGAGCAATATCCGTATTGTGGGCCATGGAGCCGATGGCCATTTCAACAACCCAGTATGGCGCCTCTGGAGGCATTGAAGCGATGTTCCAGGCAATACCAATCGGCAGGTTGGCACTGCCTTGCGTTTGCCCTACTGAACTGTTGTAGCTCAGCACATGGGCTAGCATCGCCACTGCCGTTGTTTTGCCTGCGCTTCCGGTAATACCAACGACACGACCTGCGTAGCAGCGCCGTTGCCACTGCCCTATGGCCAGTGTTGCTGCGCGAATATCGTCTACCTGTAACACGGGCACACCGATATCACGATATACCTCGCCATCATCACAAAGCACTGAGGAAGCACCTTTAGTGACCAGTGATTTCACCGCCGCGAATGGCAAAAAACCTTTGCTCATCTCCTTGCCCCGAGCGACAACCACCTGCCCAGGTTGAAAGGATTTCGGCCAGCAGCATACTCCACTTGCCAACCATTTATCAGGAGGAGATGTTATCCATTCTCCCCCCGTTGCCGAGGCCATAGCCTCTGCATCAAGCTTATTTTCTAACGGTGGCTTGATACTGGCATATTTTCCCTTACACAGCAGTTGCTGATAGGCCACCAGCCCTGAAAGGTAGTGCTCTACATCGTCAATCCTTACGCGAAAACCGTGATGGCGAATAAAAAAACCATCCAGGATAGTAGCGGGTGACTTAAAGTACATCGCTACTTCCGGCCAGAAAAAACCATTCAGAAGATAGTTCGCTCTGGCGTGCAGTGCCCGATAAAACGCATTGATATCAAAACCGTTCAGCACATCGATTAAATCAGGGCGTGTCTCCAGCTTGAGCAGCGTCTTGTGAAACGCCATTGACAGCTCAAGCAGTGTTGGAAAAGTGGTCACCCGCTCGCGAATAAAATCGACATAACCTTCTATGTTGCGCACCGCAAACGCAAAATATTGTCGCTCTGGACAATGCGCCACCAATTCATTTGCGCAATAAGCAAGCCAATGGTCATGTGCCTTTTCGTGCCCGTTAGCGATAAAGTAGTCAAACGCTTTGACAACGCAGTCCAGCCAACGACTATTGCGGGTATGATCGTAAAGTCGCATCAGAGCAAAAGCGGCTTCACCATCGTAATAAATTATCCGGGTCTTTTCCTTAACCGATAAATCCGCAGCATTGAGTACGTGCACAAAGCTACCGTCGGCTTCCTGCATTCTTGAAATCCCTAGCGCCAGTGCATCCACCAAATCAGCATAACGATCATCTCCCATGACTTGGTGATACTTCACCAACGCAAGAATGGCGACCGCATTGGCTCCCAACTTGATGATATCGCCCCTATCCACCACATAGGCCGCCCCTTGGCGATGAACGACAAACTCGGAACATAAGCCCGAAAGCGCCCAAGATATCTGTTGGCGTACCAGCCCAAGCTGCTCATCACTTAAAAGCAGTTGATCAGAGCAAGCCTCATACCCCTCCAACAAAGCATAAGTACTGCTGGCGTGACGTAATACATTGTAAGTATTAATGAGGCGATCAAAACAAGGAAAATAGCCATATATGTATCGACCATCCTGGCCAACCTGTTTGCCTAAAAAGCGGGTCGAGCGGGCTATCAGTTCCCCTGTGGAAGCCACTGTCAGCGGTGGCATCTCCCGCCTACTCCAGCGCCTTGGTCGGGTTTCCAGTGCATGCACACTTGTTGTCTCACCGCTAACATCCACAAATATGCCGGTAGTGGAAAAACTCCACATCGTCATGTTGTCGGCAAAGTCCGGCATCTGGCTTGAGCCGTGACGCGCTTTCATGTAGCGCTCAAGGTGATGTTGGTTGACTTCAGCATGCTCAACATGCCCTCCTGCGTACAAACAGGCATTGGCGTTTAGCTCCATCTCAGTCAACAAAAGTCGCGGGAGCCTCTTACCAACAAAGGCTAGGCCGCTGCGAAAATAGCTGCGCTTATAGCGCTTCATCTCCTGTTTTAGCGCCTGCCACTGCCACTCTCGTACGGCAAAAGGCCATTCCAACCGACACCACACCAAAGGATGGGAGAACTTTCGCTCCAGTCTTGTCACTGCTTGCTTCAAAGTGGGTAATAACGCCGCCCAGTTGCCTGCCTGCAAGCTGCTCAAATCAAGTTGCACAGACGTGACTTGTGCACGCTCATAGCCATCGCTTACTGAAATCAACATTACCTGCGAAAATTCCGCAAACTCTGTGTGTCTGTCCAACCACATAGGCATCACGGTGTCACCCATGCTATCCAACACATGCGAAATTTCCGCCGCTCGGGAGGAGTGTTCAGCACTCGACTTACTTAATGGAAGCGAGCAATACAGTGAAGAATCTTTAATACCCGGCATTAAGTTGCTCAATAATAGAGGCTAATGTGAGGGACAGAAATGTATTGAATAAGCGCTGCAACATATAGAGGCGCTGCTCGCGCTAAGTTATAAACATTAAAAGCGCTCTGGAATGCGTTCCACTACCGGTGCTAGCTTCAAAATAAGCTGTAAGCGGTCTCGAACAGCCAGCTTTTTGAAAATAGCGCTAAGATGCGCTTTTACTGTACGCTCCGTAATATCTAACTGACGCGCGACTTCCTTATTTGTAGCGCCGCGCACCACAGCAAGTGCAACGCCCCGTTCACGGTCGGTTAAATCTCCAAGCTGCTCTGTATTGAAAGAACTGCCACCTTCAGCCCTTTGCTGCAACGCTTTAAAAGAGCCTCCAAGCACCTTAGCAAGCAACTCTTGACCAACCCACACGCCTTGGTTAGTGACCACCAACGCCACTTGCTTAAGTACCTCGGGCGCAGCAAGCGTATGAACATATCCCCGCGCCCCCAGATCCAGTGACCTTAACGCCTCACGGTCATCCGGCGAGTAACTTAGTACAACAACAACAGCTCCCTTGGCAGTTACGGTACCGATAAGCTCTGACCACCCTTCAACAGTCGTAGACAGCCAAACCACATCATTAGGCTGTGTTTTATTAATAAACACATCTGGTTTGGAGGCTACCATCTCGGGAAACGCTTTTTTCCAACGCGCTTTTAAGTTTCCATCCGTCGTAATGAACCAATGCTTCATCAGCGTTCCCCCATGGAATCACGCCACGCTCTTAAGACAGGTTTCAGCATAAACTGCATCACTGTGCGCTTGCCCGTTACTATGTCCACTTGCGCCGTCATGCCGGGAATTACTTGTAGTTTATCGGCGACATTTTCGTTTTCTAAACTGCGCACCCGCACTTGATAGAAGGTATTACCGTCATCATCAGTAATGGTATCGGCGCTAATACGCTCAAGCTCGGCCTGTAAGCCACCATAAATGGCATAGTCATAGGCCGTCAGTTTGATAGTCGCAGGCTGCCCAGGATGCAAAAAGGCGATATCTTGCGGGGCGATGCGCGCCTCAACCAGCAGTTGGTCGTCAGTAGGCACGATTTCAACAACCTCTCCCCCTGGCTGAGCAACACCACCTATGGTGTTGATATGTATGCGCTGAACAATACCATCAACCGGCGAGCGAATTTCGGTCAGTCGTACCCTATCCTGCAAACCAGTTCCCGATTGTTGCAATGCATTTAGGTCGCCCAACGTTTGAGCCAGATCATTCCGCCACTCACTCCGGCGTTCGGCACCCAGCTCCAGCAATTGCCCTTCTGCTTCTTCCACCCCGGCCTCTAAACGTGAAACAGCGGCATCCGCTTGGTTACGCTCCCCTGTGGCACTAGATACATCTCTCTCTAAGCGTAGCACTTCTACCTCAGACACAGCCCCCGAAGCCAACAGCGGGCGAGTCAAGTTAAGCTCTTGACTGGCCATATTGACTTCACGCTGGGCTGTATCACGGCGAGCTTGCGCCTCTCGCAGCTCTTCCTGACGCTGACGAATGCGGTCATTAAGCACATTTTCTTGTTCGCGCAACTCTTCACGACGGCTTTCATAAACCTCGCGCTCTTGCATCACAATGTCAGGCACTTCTTGACGGAGCTCTTCGGAAGGCTCAAACGCAGTGCCCGTTGCTAGCGCACGTAGCCTTTCAGCACGCGCCTGAAGCGCATAACGCTGGGCACGGTTTTCTCGAAAATCAGAAACAAAGCGCGTAGGGTCGATCTGCATCAGCACTTGACCTGCCTCGACGACCTGCCCTTCGCGAATAAAGATCTGTTCAACAACGCCACCATCAAAAGACTGGATACGCTGTAGTTGGCTTGCAGGGATCACTCGCCCTGCCCCACGGGTTACTTCATCGATAGAAGCAAAATACGCCCACACTAACAACGCAACCACAGTGAGCAGGACGGTATAGAGGAATAACCGTGCACGAATGGGCTCTTGCTGCATACGCGCCCAGTCGGTATCGCTTGCCCAATCGCGGTTTAGGTGGGCAGAGGTCACACGCTTGGCAAACAACCGATCCATAAAAGGGCGAAATGGTTTTTGGCCTTTTTCTGAGAAACGGCCAATGGCGTCAAAACCTTTTTGCTCGGTCGTGGAAGAGGGTTTACGCGCCATTACGATGCCCTCCCGATCTGGCCTTTACGCAATGCCTCTACCACTGTATCCCTCGGGCCATCCGCCACGACCTTGCCGGCATCCATGACAATAATTCGGTCGACCAATGAGAGGAGCGAGGTACGGTGCGTGACCACTAGGATGGTTTTGCCAGCAGCGACGTTTTTAAGGTTGGCTTTAAACGCTTCTTCGCTAGCATTATCCATAGAGCTTGTCGGTTCATCTAACAGCAAAATAGGCGGATCCTGCACTAGCGCACGGGCAATGGCGACAGACTGTTTTTGCCCGCCGGAAAGTGCTTGGCCGCGTTCACCTACTTGCAAATCCACGCCATGTGGATGGTTGTTGACGAGTGACTCTAGGCCGGCCAAGTCAATCGCTCTAAGCAATGCCTCATCCTCAACGCGGTCGCTACCGCCACCCGCCACAATATTGTCCCGCAGAGATCCTGAAAACAGGCTAACGTCTTGAGGAACATAGCCAATATGACGGCGCAGCTGCAGTGGGTCTAACTGGCGAATATCCACGTTATCAACCAGCACGGCCCCCGAGGTTGGCTGATAAAACCCTAGCACTAGCTTGTTTAATGAAGATTTGCCGCAACCAATGCGGCCAAGTAGCGCAACTTTCTCACCGGCTTTGACAGTTATCGATACATCCTTTAGCGCCTCGCGCTCTTCATTGGGGTAACGAAGAGTGACTTTCTCAAGGCGTATATTGCCGGCGAAGCTGGGCTTTTCTACATAAGCCTTGCCTTCATGGCGCTCAACCTTCTTATCCATTACCGCATTGAGTGACTCAAGCGCCGTGGAGGATTGATGATATTGCGCCAGCAGCGCTGCAGCCTGACTTATAGGTGCCATCGCCCGGGAAGAGAGCATATAAGCGGCAATCAACCCACCCTGGGTGAGGTTACCTTCGATGATTTGATACACACCGACGATAATGACGCACACCGCCACACTGTGCTGCGCCCACTGGGCCACGCTGGAGACTGAGGTGCTCACCATCTTAAGCTGCGCGCCAGTACGGGAAAGGAAGGCCGATGATTTTTCCCAATGGCGCTGGATACGGCTTTCAGCCCGCAGGGCCTTAACATTTTCTAATTGGGAAATAGACTCCACCAACAGTGAGTTGCGCTGTGCGCCGACTTCCCAGGTAGTTTGAGAAAGTTCATGAAGCTTACCCTGAGCAGCCAGCGCGTAGAGCAGCACAAACACGATGCCCACCAATACCGGCAGCACTAGCCAGGGATTAATCAGCGCGATAATCGCCGCAAACATCAGTACGAACGGAAGATCGACAATCCCCAGAATGGTCGCAGAACCAATAAACGCGCGTACCGACTCAAAAGACTGGAGCGTCGAAGTGAACGAGCCGGTTGATGCGGGGCGCTCTTCTAAACGAAGGCCCAATGCTTTAGCCATGATTGAGGAAGAGAGCTTCACATCCGCACGGCTAGCAGCTAAGTCGACAAAGCTGCTGCGCATTAGCCTGAGTACCAAATCAAAGCACAGCACTATAAAGATGCCTATTGCCAGCACCCATAGCGTTTCCGTTGCCTGATTGGGCACTACTCGGTCATAGACGTTAAGCACGAACAGCGGCATGGCGATGGCGAACACATTGATCGCCACCGACCCCAACACGATATCGCGGTAGAGAGATCTATTTTCGCGAATGACGCCCCAAAACCAGTGCTGGTCGCGGCGCTTCTTGACGCCTGGTTCAGACGCGTTATCCACTAGAAACTTAGGACGAACGTATATAGCTTCACCGCTATAGCCCGCATAGAGTTCATCTAGGGGCAGTTCAACGTTTGATTCAGATAGTTCAGGAAAAATGACGTTCGCTTTTTGCTGTTTGAGATCAATTCCCAACAGCACGCACGCCCTACCTGGTTCCAACAATAGAATAGCGGGGAAGAGCGCTGGGTTAAGCGCCGACAGCTTGCTTTTAACAATTCGCGCCGTCAGTCCAGCACGGGAGGCAGCCCTACCAAATACGGAAGGCGTTAGCTTGCCCTGCTCCAAGGGCAAGCCAGCTCTAAGGGCCTCTGATGACACCTCATGCTGATGAAATGAGGCAACCGCTTTCAAACATTCGAGTAACTCATCGCCTACTGGCTGCTCGCTAGCATTTGCAGCGGCCGGCCTTTCCAGCTTGGTTTGTGTCACAGAGACCTCATTCCCCTAATGCCTATTTAGGCATCTATTTCCCCTATGATTAGCGAAAGCCGCTAATCCTTCGCCGCCAGACGACGAACAACCCTGTTTTTTTATACAGAAACATCCAGACACGTTAGCCGTTAGTGACAAACGTATCCTCGTGACTCAATTGTAGATTTTGAGAAGTAATGACTGGCTCCTCATTGGCGGAATAAGACAAAGCTATCATATCTACTTGAGTGGGTAGCGAAGAAATACCGCGCGTAAAGTCTTCTAAATTAAAGCCACGAGGCCCTTCCGTTCCACAGGCCATCTCAGCGCTAAGTGTGGCGTCGTCGTACCCCAATTCGTCAAGAGTGGGGATATCGTCACGCACCACTTCAAGGGTGTGCATAAGTTGCCCCATTGCTGCTAGCGTACGCGCTTGAGCCAAAGTTAAGTCAAACTCTGCATTCGCGTAGGCTCGACTGGCTTCGAAGTACTCGTTTTCACTATCAAGCACGTCCAACAAAGTACGTTGACCAATATCAAACTGCTGCTGGTAAGCCCCACGAACCCGGTTGATCGATTGGCGATGATCATTCAGATAGCTCAATTGCTCACCCAAACGCTGGGTATCGTTATAAGCAATTTGCGTGGTTTGACGTACGTTTGTACAGGCCGTTTCGCGCTGGTTGACAGCTTGTTCAATACGCGTGGCCGCCGCATCAAAAGCTGCACTATCAGAACCACCGCGATAGAGGTTCATGCTGGCGACCAGTTGAATACTGTGCTCATCACTGCGCCCAGCTATCGAGTCGTCTTGATTATTGGTGCCCGTACGTCCCTGTATATCCAGGCGGGGCATAAAGGCGGCCTTCGCAGCCTCTTGTTCCGCACGTTGCACAGCAATATTTTCAATCGCGGCATGGAACTCAGGGTTCCCCTCAAATGCCATTTCGATCGCTTGGTTGACACCAGCGGGTAGTTCATCGGCCAAGCTAGGTGCAGGCGACATATTCTGAGGAGGAAGTTCGCCTACGATACGCTGATAGCGAGCCGTTACATCGTGCAGGTTCGACGCCTCGGTCATCAAGTTGGATTCGGCTAATGCCAAACGGCCGCTAATTTGCTCTAGGTCAACGCCACGGCCCGCCCCGGAAAGCGCACGCTCTTCAATTTGCGAGAACACACGTTGGTGTTCGCGGTAATTATCTTGAGCTAAACGCACCATCTCGCGGTAGCGAAGCACATCAAGGTAGGTGCGAAAAGCTTCAAGCGTCACCTCTTCACTTGCACCCAGCAGCTCAAAATAGGCAATCAGCCGAGTGCGATCCAAACGCTCTACTTCGCTACGGGTGGCAAACCCATCAAACACCATTTGGGTGAGCGTGAGCTCAGCAAAGTCACTGCTATAGCTTCCGCGCCCATCATTTTGCTGGTCTTGCCGACCCACGCCCGCAGAGATATCAATAGAAGGCAAATAATTACCCTTTGCGACTCTGACATCGCTCCCAGAAGCGCTAAAGTTCGCCCATGCAGCGTTTACATCGGGATTAGTAATGATCGTTTGTTGAATAGTACTGGGAAGATCAGTGGCACCTGGCGCGTAGAGGCTAGCGGGTAGCGACTGCGCTAATGCCGTAAGCGGGACACACGCTAACGTGGTCATTGTCAGCGGCTTAAAAACATGGTGACAGAAGGTTTTTTTTAGTCTCGATACGGCATTTTTTTTCATCGTCAGCGTTCCCTATGATGTGGCACTCATCGCACGCAGCTCATTATTCGTGTGACCCATTGAGCCATGCTGCACTATTGCTTCAAGCGTAAGCCCGCGAAGTCTCATCCCGAAGTGAGCCTGTGTCCCTCTACGAGCGCCCAATTTTTGAAGTAAACACATGGTAGATAAAACTTAATTAGCTGAGCTTAGCCTAATTTAGTTAATTTCCTACTCATCCTGAGGCTATAAAACCAAATGTCACAAAAAATTACAATAAGAACACCATTAAAACACAAAAAAATATTCAGAATTATTCGTTTTTCTGTGCTTGTTGCAGCCCGAGACCCAGCAGTATCAGCACTAGCCCAATCAACGTTGAAGGCAAAATAGGCTCTCCCACTACCAGGAAAAGTAACAGCAGTGATACAGGAGGTGAGAGAAAAATCAGGTTGGAGACTTTGGCCGTGCGCGACACTTTATGCACTGCCAACTGCCACAGAATGAAGGCCACCCCCATTTCAAATAGCCCCACATACACACCAGCACCAAAGGCAGGCCAACCGTGCCACTGGTAACCAGGGCCCAGTAATAGCAATAGGGTCAACACAGGTAGGCCAACGCTAAAGTTTTGCCACTGGCCAACAAGGGGTGGTCGGCTATCCCGCGCATTAAGCAGCCAATACAGCGCCCAAAGAAGAGTCGAAGCGAGTGCCAGCACGACCCCTAACGGGTCGGCAAAAGAGACATTTAAAACCGCGCCTCGTGTTGCTATCACCCATACGCCTGCGTAGGCGACCAGCCCAGCAACAATATCCATACGCGTTAAGCGCTGCCCGAGCAAAGGCACGGCCAAAAACGCCATCGCTAAGGCCCAGGTGTAATTTAGTGCCATCGCCTCTTGCCCTGGGAGACGGTCATAGGCGGCGAAGAGCACCAAATAATAAGCCACTGGGTTCATAAGCCCTGCCCACGCTGCTGTCTTCCAACCGGTGCGCAACGCTGTGGCGATATTTCCCTGCTTGATGACCAGCGCCCCCATCAGTGCCCAAGAAACAAGCGCTGCGAGCCACATCAGCTCTAGAGGGCTCATCCAAGCGAGTGCCACTTTGAAGGCCGTTGCCACCGTCGACCATAATGCGACGGCCCCTAAGCCAAACAGGATTGCTTGCCTATCCTGATTCATCGGTCGATATGCCCTAAATCTCGACCCGGCTCCAACTGGTCGCGTACACGCTGCTTAAGAAGCTTGATATCTGGGAAACCGCCATCGCGCTTGCGCTCCCATAACAGCAGATCATCACACCAGATCTCGAACGTACCGCCATGGGAAGGGGCTAATGAGACCTCGCTTAAATCTTCACCAAAGGTTGAGAGCAACTCCTGTGCATACCAACCACTGCGCAGCAGCCATTGGCATTGCGTGCAATAACGGATTTGAATACGTGACATCCCTGATCTCCCAGGCAAGTTAATGTGGCATTCTAAAAGGATATTCTGTCATTTTGAGATGGCTTGAGATAGCTCTCTTGAAATAGCTCTCTTGAGACAGGTCGCTTGAGATAGGTCGATTAAGAAGGAGTCCCAATGGCCGAACATAACGTTTCACAAACTCGCCTGTATGAGTGGCTAACGGGCGATGACGACAGCCGCATGTGCGACGACATACCTGAAAGCGCCTGCGACGAACAACCGCGTAATTTTTTTCTACATATATGGGCCTCTTTGGGCAATAAACTGGCTGACGAGCTGTCGAGCGCGCGTTTAGTCTTACCCTGGCTGATGGGCATTATTGGCGCTCCCATCTGGATGGTAGGTCTGCTGGTCCCCATCCGAGAATCGGGTGCCCTGCTGCCGCAAATCTTCGTAGCGGGGTTTATTCGCTTAAAACCTAAGCGCAAATGGGTGTGGGTGGTCGGCGCGCTGACCCAAGCCTTCGCTGCCTTAACGCTTGCCGTACTGGCGTTGTTCGCCACCGGCACCTTGGGCGGAGCGTTAGTGCTCACAGCATTAGTTCTGCTCTCACTGGCACGTGGCTTATCCTCAATTGCCACAAAAGATGTGCTGGGCAAAACCATTGCCAAGCGCCGCCGCGGTACGCTAATGGGCTGGAGCGGCAGCATTGCTGGTGGTGCAACGCTGGTCGCTGGGACACTGCTAATGTTGTTTGAGAGCCGACCCGGCCATTTAGTGGTGGCGATACTGCTGGCCATAGCTGCCTGCGGGTGGCTAATCAATGCCATCGCCGCCGCACGCATCAAAGAAGCCCCTGGGGCAGTAGAAGGCGGCGAAAACGGCTGGGACAGTATTAAACAGGGACTGTCGCTGTTAAAAGATGACCGTACTTTTTTACACTTCAACCTTGCCAGGGCGCTGCTGCTCTCAAGTGCACTCGCCCTACCCTACATCGCCCTGCTAGGGCAAAACCAAAGCGGCACCGACCTGGGAGGCCTGGGCATACTGATTGTGGTGTCGGGGCTGGCCGCGATGGTAGCTAGCCCGGTATGGGGGAAACGGGCGGATCAGTCGAGCCGTGGCGTGATGCGCGATGCGGCGATCGGTACCGCCATTTGCTGCATAATGGGCGCTAGTTTAGCTTGGTTACCCGGCGAGTGGACACACAGCATATGGCCCTATGCGGCAGTTTATGCACTACTCGTGATTGTTCACCACGGCGTACGCTTAGGGCGTAAAACCTACCTCGTCGATATGGCCAGCCAAGATAATCGTGCGCTTTACGTGGCGCTCTCGAATACCTTAACCGGCGTATTAATGTTGATTGTAGGTGGCCTTATTGGCGCCTTTGCCCAGTGGTTTGGTAGCGGCACATTACTCCTCATGCTAGCGGCTACCGCCGTGGGGGCCATACTTAGCACCCATCAATTACCTGAAGTCGAGTGACGCGCCACTGGTAACCACATGTATTCAAGCGTGCTATCGAGAGCTCTACCTACATTAGCGTAGCGTTCGCGATTGCAATGCGTGACAACGCTCGCCATGATAGGGCCGAATAGCAGTGATGTAGTGGCGCCTTTGCTATGCTGCCTATAATAAGTGATTGGAAACTCCGTTAGCTCATGGGCGAAAGCGACTGTGAACGACGGAAAGGATTGGAGCTGCAACAGGAACCCCTTGATGAAACGATCTCCATTGATCAGTCCAGAATTGCTCGAACGTATTGTTGACGCATCGGAAGACGGCATTGTCGTTGCCGAACAGGAAGGGGATGAAAATATCCTCATCTACGTCAACAAAGGCTTTGAGCGCTTGACGGGCTATAGTGCTGATGAAATTCTGTATCGCGATTGCCGCTTTTTACAGAACGAAGACCGCGACCAGGACGCGCTTGTCGCCATTCGAGATGCGCTAAACGAGGGCCGACCTTCTCGAGAAGTACTGCGTAATTATCGCAAAGACGGCACCATGTTTTGGAATGAACTTTCCATTACGCCGGTCTATGACGAAGCAGACAAGCTGATGTATTACATTGGCGTGCAAAAAGATGTAACGGAGCGTGTAGAAACACAGCTTGCGCTAGCGGAGTTACAAAAGCAGCGAGAAAACAGCTAATCATTAACTTTCTCACTAAAAAAAACTATAAAGCTTGAACTTCATCCCAACTGGCGTTATATAGCGGCAAGGCGCTTGAATTGCGCTAGGCGCTTCACTTTGCAGTTGGCATGTGTTTAATAAACTGCACATGTACTCGCGTGAAGCCGTTGTTACGCCGGCACGCCGGCTGGGTTGGAGGACATCACATGAGCCGTGATCCCCTAAGTCGTGAGACCCTAAGTCATGAAACCTTAGGCAACGAAACACTCGACTCAGATGAGTTCGAAAGCTTAGACGCCGTCAATGACGACCACTACAACAGAAGCAAACCGAGCAAAGCTGACAGCTTACGCGCGCGGCGCCAAGTCGAGGCGTGGTTGGAAGAGCGACGACTTCAGCGCGCCATCGAAGATGACTGGGACGAAGAAGAGTAATCCTTGAGCAGCTTGGCCTTCTCAGCAAATGAGCGGGCCTGGCTAGCCAACACCTCAAGTAGCCTAGCCTTTCCTGGTGCAGACCACTATCATCACGCTTCAGCCAGCAATAAGAGCCAGCAGTCTGCTGCTGTCGCTTTCTTCTTTTCAACAACTTAACGGATCTCCATGGCGCAATACGTTTTCACCATGAACCGGGTTGGCAAAGTAGTGCCGCCCAAAAAGCAAATTCTCAAGGATATTTCGCTCTCGTTTTTCCCTGGCGCCAAAATCGGCGTTCTGGGGCTTAACGGTTCGGGCAAATCCACACTGCTGCGCATTATGGCCGGTGTCGATAAAGAGTTTGAAGGTGAAGCTCGTCCGATGCCTGGCATCAATGTTGGCTACCTTCCACAGGAGCCGCAGCTAGATGACGAGAAAAACGTCCGCGACACCGTCGAAGAAGCACTGGGGGCGATCAAAGATGCCCAGGAGAAGTTGGATGGGGTGTATGCGGCCTACGCAGAGCCCGACGCCGACTTTGATGCGCTAGCCAGCGAGCAGGCCCGGCTTGAAAATATTATCGAAGCTGCTGATGCGCATAACCTGGAACGCAAACTTGACGTTGCTGCCGAAGCACTGCGACTCCCCCCCTGGGATGCCAAAGTGGGTAACCTCTCAGGTGGTGAGCGCCGTCGTGTAGCACTCTGCCGCTTACTGCTCTCCAGCCCCGATATGCTGCTGCTTGACGAGCCTACCAACCACCTGGATGCAGAATCGGTGGCTTGGCTTGAACGCTTCCTTCACGACTATAACGGTACAGTAGTGGCGATCACCCACGACCGCTACTTCCTGGACAACGTGGCGGGTTGGATTTTGGAGCTTGATCGTGGCCAAGGCATACCCTTCGAGGGTAACTACTCCCAGTGGCTGGAGCAGAAAGATCAGCGTTTGAACCAGGAAGCCAAGCAGGAAGCCTCGCGTCAGAAAGCCATCAAGCAAGAGCTTGAGTGGGTGCGCAGTAACGCCAAAGGCCGCCAGGCAAAGAGCAAAGCACGCCTCAACCGCTTTGAAGAGATGCAGTCTGGCGACTTCCAAAAGCGTAATGAGACCAATGAAATTTATATTCCGCCTGGCCCGCGCCTGGGCGATAACGTCATTGAGTTTCGTGATGTGGCTAAACGCTTCGATGACAAGCTGCTCTACCAGAACCTCTCCTTCACCATTCCCCAGGGTGCGATCGTTGGTATCGTCGGTGGTAACGGTGCGGGTAAATCGACGCTCTTTAAACTGATTACCGGTAAAGAGCAGCCGGACGAAGGCGAAGTCCTGGTGGGTGAAACGGTCGATATCGCTTACGTCGAACAGCTACGCGACGGCTTAGATGACAAGCAGAGCGTGTGGGAAGCCGTTTCGGATGGTCAGGATATCCTTAATATTAACGGCTACGAAGTCTCCTCGCGTGCCTATGTGGGTCGCTTCAACTTTAAGGGTAACGACCAGCAGAAGCGTTTGTCGGAGCTTTCCGGTGGTGAGCGCGGTCGCTTACAGCTTGCCCAAACGCTCAAGCAAGGCGCTAACGTGCTGCTGCTCGATGAGCCCTCCAACGACCTGGATATTGAAACCCTGCGGGCACTGGAGGACGCGCTTCTAGCCTTCCCGGGCTGCGCTATGGTGATCTCTCACGATCGTTGGTTCCTTGACCGTATCGCCACGCACATTATGGCCTTTGAAGGTGACTCTGAAGTGGTCTTATTTGAAGGCAACTACGCGGAGTACGAAGAGGATCATAGAAAGCGGGTCGGAAACGATACGCCTAAGCGCATGAAGTATAAGCGTATTGATGCTTAATCATTAGCATCACGCTGGCAGTCAATGCTGACAGCAAAAGGCCCCGCAGAGCGGGGCCTTTTAGTTTGTGTTTGCACTGACGCTAGCGCAAAGCCCTAACGTCTGCGGCCGGTAAAAAATGACACAAGAAACAAAATAAGAAACAGCACAAACAAAATTTGCGCAATGGTGGACGCCGCCCCGGCAATGCCAGAAAAACCGACCGCCCCAGCGATGATCGCAATAATTAAAAACAGCACTGCATTGCCTAGCATCTTCTTGCTCCTCTCCTTGGTAACGACTTCCCTACACCGCCACTTAACCCATTATGCAACGTGAATATGTCTCAGAGATGATAGGCGCTTTTAGTCATTACCTTAGAGGCCAGCCGTATGCCCCACTTCACCGGTGCCGGAAAGCGAACGCCCCCCGCTTCTAAGGCAAGCTGAGCATGGTGAGCTTCATCAACTGCCATCTGGCGCAGTATGGCGCGGGAGCGGTTGTCGCCACGGGGTAGCGACTGTTGGTGTGAATCAAGATGCTTACCTACCTGCTCTTCGGTCGCGGCGACCAATCCCAAACTAATACGATCACTGACCGCCCCAGTGGCCACGCCAATGCCAAAGGAAGCGGCATAAAACAACGGGTTTAAGCAGCTTGTTCGGCTCTGCAACTGCTCTAGACGCTCATCACACCAGGCAAGATGATCGATCTCCTCTAGCGCCGACTGCTCCATCTGGTGACGCACATGAGGAAGTTTAGCGGTCACGCCCTGCCCCTGATACAGCGCTTGAACACACACCTCACCAGTATGGTTGATACGCATCAAACCTGCTGCATGGCGGCGCTCTTGATCGTCGAACGTTCCCTCAGCCACACCTTCAGCGGGGCTGGTGCGCTGTGGTGAAGCAGCGTGTGGCATAAGCGTTCGTAAAACGGTATCGAACTGATGTATCAGGCGATCTGAACGACTCTGTTGACGATCCATGGCAACACTCCGTTGACTTGCGATAGCGATCTGCCGAACTCAACCGGCAGGCCATGTGAATGCACGCCCACCGAGTAGATGCATATGAATATGGTAGACCGTTTGTCCGCCCATTTCGTTGCAGTTCATCACCACGCGGTAGCCATCTTCAGCAAACCCCTGCTCGCGGGCAAGCTTGGCGGCGGTAAACTGAAGCCGCCCTACTGTGGCAATATCAGCCTCATCGATATCATTGAGCGTGGCGATATGCTTTTTAGGAATGATTAGCTGATGAGTAGGCGCCTGGGGGCCAATATCATTGAATGCCAACACGTGGTCATCTTCATAAACGATATCAGCGGGAATTTCACGGTTAATGATTTTACAAAACAGACAATCCATACAGCTCTCCTTTATTAACTACTTGCCACTTAAGTGTCGAATTATCTCTGCCAGTCTGATGATTGCACCGATGAATTGCACCGGTGAGAGGTAGCTTCAAGCCCGCTACCTTTTAACGAAAGCGTCTCTGGGAAAGAAGATGCCTAACCAAGGGGGCAAGAATCAACTCCATCGCCAGCGACATCCGCGCCCCCGGCACCACCAACGTGTGCGGACGGGTCATAAACGAGTCCTTAATCATCGCCAGCAGCCAAGGGAAATCAACGGTGGAGGGATCACGAAAACGGATGACCACGAACGACTCAGCGTCGGTGGGAATATCCTGCACTTCAAAGGGGTTAGAGGTATCGACGGTGGGCACACGTTGAAAATTGATGTGAGTACGCGAAAACTGCGGTTGGATGTAGCGCACATAGTCATCCATCCGACCCAGGATAGTGTCAATGACCGCTTCTTGTGAGTAGCCCCGCAGCTTGGTATCACGGTCGATCTTTTGAATCCACTCAAGATTCATGGTTGGCGCCACACCAACCAACAGATCCACATGGCGGGCAATGTCATACTCCTCAGTGACCAGCCCACCGTGCAAGCCTTCATAAAACAGCAGGTCGGTACCACAGGGCAGCGACTGCCACTCGGTGAAAGTACCTACCCGGCAGCCTGCTTCAATTTTCTGCTTATCTTCAGCATGGATATAGTGCCGAAAAGTACCCGAACCGTGTTCGCCATACTCACTAAACAACCCTTCCAGACGATCCAGCAAATTCGCCTCTACGGCAAAATGCGAAAGTTCGTCTTTGCGTTCTGGCTCTTCTCGGAAGATGCGGTGCAGGTCATCACGGGTATAGCGGTGAAAGGCATCGCCATCGACCATTGCTGCATGCACATCTTCGCGCAGAAACATGCGCTCAAAGCTGCGCTTCACGGTGGTGGTACCCGCCCCTGAGGAACCGGTTACCGCGATAATCGGATACTCCCGAGACATCAGCCATACCTCGCGTGGGAAAGCGCTTGTTTAACCTGCTCGGGTACTTCGACAGGACGCCCAGTAGCACGATCAATCAGTAGCTGATTGATCCGTGCGGTAGCGACTACCTGCTGAGAATCTGCCTGGTAGATGCGCTGATAGATCGTCAACGCTTTGCCTTGGGGCTCGGGTACAGCGGTGGCAATCGTTAGGCCATCGGGCCAGCGCGCTTCACTTTGATACTGAACGGCGAGATCAGCGACCACCGAAGGGTATCCATGCATATCCCACTCAGGCAGATCCAGGGCAGCAAAGGCTTGAATGCGCGCCTCGTGGAGCAGTGATACCAGCGCATCATGCCCCAAGTGACGGCCGTAGTTCATATCGGTTACCCTCACGGTCAAGGGGTGACGATGTATGACCGCCTCAGCGGGAAAGTCCAGCTTGACACGCTCCATGCCTGTTTCCTCGTCAGTATTCGCTTAGCGTAAGGCGTGCTTACTCCTCTCGGGCAATCGCCCTGAAGGCGATATCACGGCGACACTCGACGCCATCCCAGTGAATAGCATTAACGCCTTGGTACGCTTGCTGCTGCGCCGCGGAGACGCTATTGCCCAATGCCGTTACACACAGCACACGGCCACCTGCCGTAATAATCTCGCCCTGGGAATCCTGCGCGGTACCGGCGTGAAACACTTTGCAGCCCGTTTCTTCAGCCGCAGCTAAGCCGTGAATCACATCACCCTTGCGGTAGCTGCCAGGGTAGCCTCCGGCCGCCAGCACCACGCCCACCGCTGCACGGGAATCCCATTCGCAGCGTTGCCCATCCAGCTTGCCCTGGGCACCCGCTAAGCAAAGCTCAGCGAAGTCAGAGGTTAAGCGCAGCATGATTGGCTGAGTTTCAGGATCACCAAAGCGGCAGTTGTACTCAATAACCTTGGGGTTACCCGCCGCGTCGATCATCAGGCCTGCATATAAGAACCCTGTATAAGCATTGCCTTCTGCAGCCATGCCCCTCACGGTGGGCAGAATGACCTGCTCCATGATACGTGCATCAACCTCGGGCGTGACCACAGGCGCTGGTGAATAGGCGCCCATACCGCCGGTATTAGGGCCGGTATCACCATCATAAGCGCGTTTGTGGTCTTGGCTGGTGGCCATGGGTACCACATGCTCGCCGTCCACCATGACAATAAAGCTCGCCTCTTCGCCCTCCAGAAACTCTTCGATAACCACGCGAGCGCCTGCACCGCCGAAGGCATTGGCCTCCAGCATATCGCGAATAGCAGCCTCAGCTTCGGCTTCACTCAGCGCCACGATGACGCCTTTGCCCGCTGCTAGGCCATCCGCCTTAATCACAATGGGTGCGCCCATTTTGCTTAAATAGGCAAGCGCAGAGTCTACGTCAGTAAACGTTTGGTAGTCAGCCGAAGGAATATCATGACGGGCCAGGAAGTCCTTGGTAAATGATTTTGAGCCTTCCAACTGAGCAGCCGCCTGAGTAGGGCCAAAGATAGTCAGACCGGCCGCTTGGAACCGGTCAACAACACCTTCAACCAAGGGAGCCTCCGGCCCCACCACGGTCAAGCCAATCTGCTCATCACGGGCAAAAGCGACCAGGCTGTCGAGATCCGTTGCGGCAATCGCTACGTTGGTCAGCTTCGCTTCCGCCGCGGTGCCGGCATTGCCGGGGGCGACAAAGACCTGCTCAACCTGGGTAGATTGCGCCAATTTCCAAGCCAGGGCGTGCTCGCGACCACCGCCGCCTATCATCAAAACCTTCATGTGCATCCTTCTCAAACGGGAGAGCGTATATCGGCGGCATTATGCCACAGCGCAGCACCAAGTGGGGTCAGGAGGAGGGTTTGTTATCTTTGCTGGTATCGTTGCTATCGCTCTCAGGCTGCTCAGCATCACTCGACTCATCGGCTTGACCCGGCTGATTCAAGGTATTTTGCCAAAAGCGCATGTTCTCTTCGGCAAGCTCACGCATAAATTCTAACGGCGTGTTGCGCATTGCCTGTTTCCACTGGCTCTGCAAACGTTTCTGCTGCTCCAACATCAGTTGCGTACCCTGTTCGAGGTAACGCGACAGCGGCAACGGTGAGGTCATATCGTAAACCCGGATAAGCTGCGCTAGAAGATCGTTTGAAAACACTTCCGCTTCGCTATCCGCTTGCTCCTGCTCAATAATGATAGAGAGCAGAATAGTCCGCGTCAGGTCTTCTCCGCTTTTGGCATCTTCCACCCTGAACGGCTCTTCTTCGATGATTAAACGACGCAGGTCTTCCAGCGTCACATAACGACTCTGCTGAGTATCGTACAACCTGCGGTTTGCATATTTGCGAATTACGCGCACGGCGCATCTCCTTAAACGCGATAGGGACTTTTTATTCCCGTTACTGGTTCCGTTGCTGATATTGTGCCTGCACCACGCGCCTATGCAAGCCACCTTAATAGTTTAGCAAGGCGTACCGTGCCTGCTTTGTGACCAATAGACCATCATTATGAATTTGATTCTGCTCAATCCCAACGATCTCACCAATGACGGCCACGTCTGCATCACCGATCCACGCCGACTAAAACACCTTCGTGATGTCCATCGATCGGCACCTGGCGACCTGCTCACCGTAGGTGTGCAAGGCGGCGCCATGGGCAAAGCGATGCTAAAAGAGCTCACCGCTGAGCGCGCATATTTCCAATTGGAAAACCTTGATGAGCCACCGCCGCCACCGTTACCCGTACATTTGGCATTAGCTCTGCCCCGTCCACGTATGTTGGCGCGCACGTTAGAGCATGTGACAGCACTAGGCGTCAAAGAGATCACCCTGCTACATACTAAACGGGTTGAGAAGAGCTACTGGCAATCCCCTGAGTTACGCCCGGAGAAAATCCACCAGCACTTGGTACTCGGCTTAGAGCAAGCCCGCGACACCCAGCTACCATCGGTCACCCTGAGCAAAGGCTTTCGTCCTTTTTTGGAGCAGCAACTGCCTGGCTTACTCAGCGAACGCCGCGGACTCGTAGCCCATCCTGGCATGCCCAACGCCTGCCCAAGAGGCATAAGTGAACCTACCCTGCTATTGGTAGGCCCAGAGGGCGGTTTTATTGCTTGGGAGGTAGAGCAACTAATGCTAGCAGGTTGCGAGGGTATGCATCTTGGCCCGCGCATTTTACGCGTTGAAACAGCCGTGACCGCGCTTCTATCACGGCTGTTTTAAGCGTTTATCGACAGGCAAGTTAGGACTGTTCATCTTCTGGGTCGTGGGGCACAACGGTGGCGTTTTCCCCACACTCGGGCTCCTGCAAGAAGGTTTCACGCACATCCAGCAAGCCAAGGTGGCTAATGGTACGACGACCGAGCAGCAGCGGATAGTTCATTTCTTCACGGTCACGTAGACTAAACTGCTCTTCGTAAATGGTGTCGCCCATACATACTTCCAACAACACCACGGGACGCTCGTCGCGGCCGCCTGCTCCGCGAACAGCCAATTCTCGATAAAGCGGCCGCTCAATTTGGTCGCTGAATACGTCTCCGCTTCCTTGATCTTCAAGCTTCAAACGAAAGCGCACCCACTCCTCGTCATCCTGCTCGAACATCTCTATATCGCGAGCGTCTAATGAAGAGGTTAATGCTCCGCTATCGAGCTTGGCTTTTACCTCGATATCCCAGGGTTGCAGGGTGGCTTTTTCAACCCAGCCGAATACCTGGTCATCATCTGCCATCGCCATGGAAGCAGACAGACCAGAACCTAACAACACGGCACCTAACATCACTCTGTTAAAAAACATCTTACCTATCAACTGCATAACATCATCCTTGGAAATTAGAAGCACCCTTTTAACACTGCTTACTGCGAACGCTGGCGTAGCTGTTCAAGTAGCTCCTGGGTCGCAAACCCATCCGGTATTAACCCTTGATCACGCTGAAAGTTCCGCAAACCTTGCCGGGTGTTGGGCCCCATAATGCCGTCCGCGCCGCCTACAGAGTATCCTACCCGGTTCAATGCGCGCTGAAGTTCTTGAACATTGTCACGGGTAAGTGGCGCTTGATCCCGGGGCCAGCTGTGCTGAATGCCCTCGCGTCCAGCGATCGCATCGCCTAAAGTCGCAACGGCCAGTGCATAACTGGTGGCATTGTTATAGCGTAAAATCGCACGGAAATTAGCACCTACCAAAAATGCAGGGCCATTAGCGCCAGCGGGTACCACGATAGCGGCGCTATCGAAGTTCGGCAATTCGCCCTGCTGCGCCTGTACGCCTTGGTTGCGCCACTCGGCACTGCTGCGGCGTTCGGTCTGGGCGTAATCAAACCCTTCGGGCAGGCGTACCTCAATACCCCAGGGTTGACCGGTTTGCCATCCGGCTCGGTCAAGATAGTTGGCCGTTGATGCCATGACATCGGGGATGCTGTCCCAAATATCGCGCCGACCGTCACCGTCGCCATCGACGGCATAGGCTTCGAAGCTACTGGGAATAAACTGAGTATGTCCCATCGCCCCAGCCCAGGAGCCCTTCATGTCTTCAGCAGCGATATCACCTTGATCAATAATCCGTAACGCCGCGAGCAGCTCACCTCGAGCAAAGTCACGGCGTCGACCATCGTAAGCCAGCGTGGCCAGGGACTCCAACGTCGAAAAATCGCCAAAATTACTGCCATAGTTACTTTCGATGCCCCAAATGGCGACGATTATTTCTGCTGGCACCCCATAGCGCTGCTCCATTTGCTGAGCAGTGTCACGGTGATCAGCCAGCTTTTCTTGACCGTTAGTAATACGCGTGGATGAAACCGCGGTATCCAGATACTCCCAAATAGGGCGAACAAATTCGGGCTGGTAGCCGTCGAGTTCAATCACACGCTCACGATAACGAACGCCATCCAGGGCGTTGCTTAATGTGGCTTCGCTGACCCCTTGGCCTGCAGCGTACTGGCGAAAATCTCGAAGCCACTGCTGAAAATTAGCATAGCTAACCTCAGAAGCAGCCTGGGTATCGACTTCTGACATTAGCTGAGGGTTAGCGACCGCTACGCTTGACGCGAAAGGAGCGCTTAGCGCTGCGACTATGGAAACACACAAAAGAGGGCTGCAGCGCCGCCCAATAGAGAAATTACCAGACATTATATCGATCCTTAGGCAGTCCTTGGCATATCTGGAATGATGGCCTAGAAAAGAGGTAGATACTAGGGTCTGGCCGAAGGTGATAATTACTTTATAACGCTCTCCACGGCGGACGACTCAGCTAAAGTGCCTACTTCACAGCGAGGAATTAGCCATCGCTCCCACTGCTCGGGCACAACGCAGGGAGCATCAAACCTCAAGGGGTCTGCACGCCACGGCTGATGGCGCTCCAGGCCATTGGGCAGTGTTTCGAGCTGCTCCAGCCAGTGAGCAACATAGAGCCCCTGGGGATCGTAATGGCCCGCCTGTTTGAGCACATTAAAGTAACGATCTTGGCGAGGATCGCGCCCAACACCAGCAATATAGCGCCAATTGCCCCAGTTGCTGGCCACGTCATAATCAATCAGGCAGTGCTCGAACCATAACGCCCCCAAACGCCAATCTACCTTTAAGTCTTTAACTAAAAAGCTGGCCACGTTTTGCCGGGCACGATTGGATAGCCAGCCAGTGTGGCGAAGCTCCAGCATAGCGGCATCCACAAACGGCAACCCCGTGGTGCCGTTACGCCAGGCATCGAAAGCGGCACACGGCTGGTCAGTCTGGCGTGAGCCAAACATTTTCGTCCCTTCCAACTGAGCGGCACGGATAAAATACTCCCGCCAGAGCAGTTCGAAGCTAATCCAGTAGCTTGACTCATTACTGCCGTTTTCCGCTTCCCATGCTTTCACAGCCTCATAGACTTGACGAGCTGACAGGCAACCTCGCGCCAGCCAGGGTGAAACGCGGGTTGAAAAATTAGCCCCCAATAGCCCGTTGCGGGTTTTCTTGTAGGTTTCACCGCCCTGTTGACGCCACAAGTAATCCTTCAGACGCCCATGAGCCGCTGACTCTCCTCCCCTATAAGCGTAACCTTGGCGAGGATCGGGCTGCCAGGTAGCGCTCTGCTCACAGACGGCTTTTAGCGGCGGAAATCCCCTTGCCGCCTCGGGCCAAGGGGGCAACGTTATTGGAGCGCAGCGGCTGGCAGGCACAGCACATTCGCTCTCCACACTGCGCCTAAAGGCAGAAAAACTCCCAGGCAGCGCTTCCCGCTCAAAAGGCAGCGCCTTTCGATCAATGAGTAGCCCACTCTCTATGCAATTGAGGGCAGTTTGACTAGGCAGGCCTTGCTCAACCGCCTGAATATGCGCGAATTCCTCAACCCCTGCATGGTCAGCAACACGCACCTCTCGTGCGTTTAGCTTTGACGCCAACTCAATCACCACATCACTAGGCTTGCCAATGCGCACCAGCAGATCGCTGCCACGCTTTAGGAGCTCACCACGCAACTCCATTAAGCTTTGCCATAAAAAGCGCAACCGCGCAGGCCCAATACGCGGCGTTGATTCGCCGTCAAATAATGGCAAGAACCATCGCTCATCTAACACGTAGATACACATCAGATAACTAGGAGGAGAGGCAAAGTGTAAAAGAGGATTATCAGCAATACGCAGGTCGTCTTGCAGCCAGACAATATCAATCGTGCTGTACATGCTTGTGCCTCCTAGGGGTACATTCCTGCCCAGAACTTGGTGCTATCACCGTGGCTTGCTTGGCTACTTGGCACTACGACGGCACCGCTCACTGCAGTAGCGCACCTCGTCCCAGCAGCGCGCCCATTTTTTCCGCCAGAGAAACGGTCGCTGGCATTGAGCACAGTCTTTCTGTGGCAGGTGTTGTTTGCGTCGCATGGTCACGTTTAATCACATTTCTGCGGGGCATGGGGTAAAACATGAACGCATTATCTTATACAGTACAATTATTGTACATGGTTTTTATTGTACATTATTTGTTAAGGGCGAACTAATTACTCGTGTCTTAATACACCCCATCTCCAGACGCAAAAAAACCACCCGAAGGTGGCTTAGCAGCGGTTATTCAATGGCTACTACGCTGTGGTTTGCTCTAGTCAAGCCTAGTCAGGGTCAGTCTCGCGGGGTTGGCGCTTGGCGTTTTCCTGGGTTTCCAGGCCGCTTTTAAGCTCATGGGTTAAGGGATCATAGTTCGGGCGCAACTCATCCTTTACGGTACCGCTCCACAGCTTCGAGCCAACAAAGTACCCGGCACGGCCAATCACGTGGGCCGCCACGGGGGCGGTCATCAGGATAAACACGATGATGGCAAATGAGCGGGCCACGATCCCCACTTCAGCAAAGTGCATGGCCGCTGCCAACATAATTAAGATAACGCCTAACGCCGCGGCCTTGGTAGTGGCATGCATGCGGGTTAACAAATCGGGCAACCGCAGCAATCCGACTGAGGCAAGCAGTATAAATAGTGCACCACCAATGATTAACGCGCCCTTTATGAAATCAATCATCCCTTGGGCCTCCCCTTTCCAAAAAGCGCGCAAACGCAATTGCCGCTAAGAACCCCATTAATGCGATCACAATGGCGGCATCCAGAAAGCTAGCCACGTCAGACTTGATGGCATAAACCCCGACCAATCCCACCACGGTGGTAGAAAAAAGCTCTAACGCCACCACCCGATCAGGCAAACTCGGCCCGCGCACTACACGCACAAAAGTAAAGATAAGCGCCAGGCTCATGATGACTTGGCTTATTAAAATGACGGTATCCATTAGCGAAATAGCTCCAAAGCCCGGTGCTCCATCTCTTTTAAGTTGCGCCGTAGCTCCTCTTCATTGTCTAAAAACATCGCGTGGATATACAAGACTTTACGGTCATCTGATACATCCAGGCTCAACGTTCCTGGTGTCAATGAAATCAGATTGGCTACCAGAGTAATTTCCATTTCGGTACGCGCGGAAAGCGGCATCGCAATGACCCCAGGCTTCATATGCCAAGGGGGGGTGACAATATCAAAAGCGACACGCAAGTTGGCTTGAACAAGTTCTTTTAGAAAAAAACCAATAAAGCCGATAAAACGCGGTACTCGCGCAGGATAGCCTTTTAGGGAATCAAGCTGAGGTTCGATGAGTATCAGCGTAATGTAGCCAAATATTAGCCCGACAAGGAGGTTTAAGCCGCTAAAATCACCGCTTAACAGTACCCAAGCAAGGCCTAGCAGTAGGTTCCAAATGGCTCCGGTCATCGCGCTGTCTCCCCGGCGTCCGCCTCAGGTTGATCTTCTGCCGCCCCCGTTGGCTGCAGCAGAACATCGTCTGCACTGGCTGAAGCACCCAATACGGCTTCGATGTACCCCGAAGGTTCAAACAGTTGATCACCAATACCCATCATCACCCACATAATAGGTTCTGCAAGCACACCAATGAGCAGAGAAAATAACGCCAACACCATAACGGGCGAATACATCATCCACAGGCTAGGCTTTAACAGACGACCGTCGTCACCAGTTGGCGTGGCAGTCGCAGGCACGTCGTTATCTTCGGGTAACGACTTCCAAAACACTTCATTCCAAATTTTCACCATGGAATAAAGCGTCATCAATCCCACCGCCAGTGCAATGCCGGTCACCACATAGGCTTCAACTTCCAGGCCTGCACGCACAATCACGAATTTGGCAAAAAAGCCTGACAGCGGCGGCACCCCCGCCAGCGAGAATGCAGAAAGAAAGAACGCCACGGCAAGCCAAGGGCGATCTCGGTACAGCCCGCCCATTTTTTTAAGCTGGTAGGTTCCCTGCAAACGGTGGGTGATACCACTGATCAAGAAGAGATTGGTCTTCACCACCATGTTATGCACGATGGCAAACACGCCACCGGCGATCGCCAAAGGTGTGTAAAGAGCTAAGCCTAAGATCATATAGCCAATCTGGCTGACGATATGAAACGACAAGATTCGCCTAAACTCATGCTGGGCGGCGGCACCGAGCACGCCTGTTACCATAGTGAAGGCAGCACCCCAGAGCATAATCTCCTGGAGATAGCCCATGGTTTGATCGAACATCAGGGTAAAGACACGGAACATCGCATACACCCCCACCTTGGTGAGCAACCCGGCAAACAGCGCCGAAACAGCGACCGGTGGGGTGTGATACGAGGCTGGCAGCCAGAAAAATAGCGGAAAGGCGGCGGCTTTGATGCCGAAGGCCACCATAAACATGACCGCCAGCACTTCCACCATACCGGTGTGCTCTGCCTCATCCATGCGCAACGCAATGTCGGCCATGTTGAGTGTACCCACCATGCCATAGAGTAGCCCCACCGCGGTCAGGAAGATGACCGATGCCAACAGGTTCAAGGTGACGTACTTAATCGCCCCTTCCATCTGCGCGCGTTCTCCCCCCAGAATCAGCAGCGCAAAAGAGGCCACCAGCATTACCTCAAACCATACATAGAGGTTAAAGATATCGCCGGTTAAGAAGGCCCCCATCACCCCGGCGAGCAGCAGGTGCATTAACGGATAGTAGCCAAATTTTTCGTGGCCGCGGCCAGTGGTGGCCAGCGAGTAAACACCCATTGCCAAACCGATAATAGCCGTCATTAACACCATCACCGCACTTAACAGATCGGCTATTAAGGTAATCCCGAAGGGAGCTGGCCAGCTACCCATTTGCATGGTGACATAGCCATCTGACAACGTAGATACAAACAGCCACAGGCTAACCATGAGTAGCGCAACATTACCTGCCACCGCCAAAAAGCGCTGCATGGGGCGCGCGCGCCAAAACAACAAGGAGACTGCCCCGGTTAGCAGGGGCAAGAGGACGGGAAGAGCAACTTCAGGCCTCACGTATCAGTATCCTTCATCTTATCGAGATCATCAGCCTTAACGACTTCGTAGGCGCGTCGAATCAATACCACGGCAAAGGCAAGCACCCCAAAGGCAATCACAATGGCCGTCAGCACAACCGCTTGGGGTAAGGGGTCGGCTACCCCGCTGGGCGGCAGCATCATCCCCTCAGGGATAAGCGGAGGTGCTCCACGGGTCATGCCCGCCGTGGTAAAAATCAGTAAATTGGCGGCATTAGAGAGCAGCATCAGACCAATCACCAGTTTGACGATAGAACGACGCAACATCATAAAAATAGCCGTCGCATACAGCAGGCCAATCGCCACTGCCATTAATGGTTCCATGCTGTGCCTCCTGTTAACTCAAGGTTCATCCTTGTCGACCTCCATAAGCGTCATCACCATGCCGGTGACCGAACCCAGCACAGCAAAATAGACGCCTACATCGAAAATCAGCGGCGTGGAAGCTTTAAAGTCGATAACCGGGATAGTCCACCACTGGGCTGTCAGAAATGGCTGCCCCATAAACCAGGCAGGCACTACCGAGATCATTCCCAGCAATAGCCCAACCCCAATCAGGTCTCGGGGGTCGACCATGCGCAGCACTTCTTTGGTGGCACTTACACCAAAGGCAAACAGATACAGCGTAAACGCCCCTGCCGCTACCAAGCCGGCAATAAATCCTCCGCCCGGCTCGTCATGCCCTCGCAGCAATAGGAAAATAGAAAACATCAGTTGCAGCGGCATTAAAAACCGTGCGGCGGTATTAAGAATAATCGTGCCTGACTTAACCATCGTAAGGCTCCTTGGCAGCTACTTTACTGCTGTCGGTGGTTTTGGTGTTATTGCGTAGCTTTAACATGGCGATCACGCCGATGGCGGCAAGCGCTAACACGAACATCTCACCTAAGGTATCCAGGGCACGGTAGTCGACCAAAATGACGTTAACGATGTTGCGGCCATACGCCAAAGGCGCGCTGTTCTCAATCATGTAGGTCGAAATGGGCTCAAACTGTTGAATGCTCCAGGAGGTCATAATCAGTAGGCAGATCAAGATACCCACCATAGCGGCCACCACGCCGTCGCGTATGCGCTCCAAGCTGGTGGAAAGATTCGAGAAGCGTGGCAGGCGAAACAGCACCAGTACCAGCAAAATAACCGTTAAGGTCTCTACCAGCAGTTGGGTAATCGCTAAATCTGGCGCACTGAACAGAACAAAAATCAATGCAATGGAAAAACCCATGATGCCCACGGAAACCACTGCCCCCAGCCGCGATCGAGAAATGGTCGCAAACAGTGCCCCCATCACCATAGTGCCAGCCACGACTACCTCGTGAAAACGCACATCCAGGTCAACGGCAAACACAGGCGAATGGCGTAATAGAATTGAATTACCGATCAGTGCAATAAGCGTCGCTAACATCACTAAAATGTAGTTACGCATATAGCCGTTTTGGAGCAGCCGAGTTTGCCACTCTGAGAAGTGCACAATGCCATTCATCATGCTTTCATACCCAGCCTCGGGGCCATGGCGCATCACCGGTGCCAATACAGAGAGCTTGCCACGCACGCTGTCCCAACGCCTAAACAGCAAAAAGCCTAAACCAAGGCTAACGATCGACATTATCAACGCGACGTTAATGCCATACCAAAGCGACAGCGCCACTTCTACTGTTTGCCCGGATATAGCAGTGGCGGTTGCCGTTAACAACGCATCAGCACCCAGCACAGCGGGCATCAAGCCTAACAGGAGCGACCCTAGTGCGAGCAGCGCGGGCCCAAGCAGCATACCAGGCGGGGCTTCATGTGGCTCAAGCGGGGTTTGGTGACGCTTACCGTAAAAAGGACGTAGCGCCACAATGAAAGCAACGGCGATAGTTAAAATAGAGGCCAGAAAGGCGAACAGCACCAGCAGTGTTCGGAAGCTATCGGCGCCGAGAACTGATTCAAGCATCAGTTCTTTACCGATAAAACCGAGTAGCGGCGGCACACCGGCAAGCGAAAGCGCAGCCACCAACGCAATGGTGGCAGTCAGCGGCATCACTGAGCGTAACCCGCCCATCTGGGTGACATCTTTCGTGCCGGTTTCATGATCAAGAATACCGGCGACCATAAACAGCGCCCCTTTATAGAGAGAGTGCGCCAAAAGAAATGTAACAAACGCGGTCATCGCGTACTCGGTACCGATGCCCAATAGCATCGTCAGCGTGCCCAGCGCCATAATAGTCGAGTAAGCGAGCAGCTTTTTGATATTGGTGTGATGAATCGCTAAAAACGCACCCACCAGCATAGTGGTCGCGCCGACCACGGAAAGAACGCCAACCCACATCGCAGTGCCGCCCAGCTCCGGGTGTAAGCGCGCCAGCAGATAAATACCCGCTTTCACCATGGTGGCCGAGTGCAGGTAAGCCGAAACCGGAGTCGGCGCGGCCATGGCGTTGGGTAACCAAAAGTGAAACGGAAACTGAGCCGATTTGGTGAAGGCCCCCAGTAGTAAACAGATCAACATAGGCGTGTAGAGTGCATGTTCACGCAGGTCAGCCTCCTGATCGAGAATCTCCGCCAGCGACCAGCTACCGCTGGCAATCCCTAGCAGCACCAGCCCAGCCATTAATGCTAATCCGCCCGCCACAGTAACGAATAAGCCCTGCCGCGCTGATTTTCGCGCATTGATATCAGCGTGGTTAAAACCAATCAGCAAATAGGAGGTAATGCTGGTCAATTCCCAAAAAACGAATAGCGTTAATAGGCCATCAGCCAATACCAGCCCCAGCATCGACACCATGAAGGCGACCAAGGCGATGTGAAATCGGGCAATATCAGGGTGATCTTTAAGGTAGCCGCCGGCATATACCAGCACGCAGGCCCCCATAACGGTAATCAATAGCCCAAAGAGCAACGATAGACCGTCCAACAGGAAGGTAAGGCTGATTCCCAGAGAAGGCACCCACTGCCACTCTAAAAGCAGGCTACCGTTCTCAATGACCTCAGGGGCTTGAAGTGCCAACCACGCCGCCAATCCGGCAGGAAATAGGGCCAGTACTAGGCTGGTACGCTGACCGAACCAGTGGTTTAACATGGGCGATAGCGCCGCCAGTACGAAACCCATTAACACGGCAAATTGTATCAAGCGAAACCTCCTGAAAAACGAAAGGCTCACCACCAAGACAGCCGCTAGCGGTTAGACACCTTACTTTGCCAATGATATGCCAGCGTTGAATAATAGTGATTCTAAAGTTGTACACCATATAACAGGCAGTTTTGACTGACCAGTCAAACGCTTAAACGCAAACAGCCGCACAGCGATTAATTTCGCAGGGCGGCTGCTATTAGCTTTCAGTTATGACGAGTAGCTAGCTAAACGCTAGGGTTTGGGGTCGATAGCCATCCTGCTAATTCATTATTGATGACGGCTAACAGAGCCTCAATATGGTCATCGCGATCATTCAGGCAAGGTATATAGCTGAACGTTTCGCCACCCGCTTCCATAAAGCTATCGCGGATCTCCTCTTCGATCTCTTCCAAGGTTTCAACACAGTCGGAAGAGAAGGCAGGCGACATAATCGCAATGTGTTTATGCCCCTGCTGGGCGAGTTCGGCCACATGCTTAACGGTTTGCGGGCCGACCCATTTCTCGGGACCAAACTGCGACTGGAAAGCGGTATCCACTTCCTCTTTGCTAAAACCAAGTTTCTCACGGAGCAGGCGCGTCGTTTTCTGGCACTGACAGTGGTAAGGATCCCCCTCCATCAGGTAGCGCTCGGGAACGCCATGGTAGCTGGCAACCAACTTGGTCGGCCGGGTCGAGAGACCGTCGTAGGCTTCTTGCACCGAGTTGGCCAACGCCTGAACGTAGGCAGGATGTTCAAAATAAGCGGGCACCGTACGTATATAAGGCTGCCACTTCATCTTCATCAGGGTGCGAAACGCCTGATCATTCGCCGTCGCCGTGGTGGGCGAACCGTATTGAGGATAGAGCGGAAAAAACACGATTCGCTCGCAACCCTTCTCTTTTAATCGCGTCAGCACGCTTTCCGTCGAGGGGTTACCATAGCGCATGCAGAAATCGACTTCGACGTCATCACCGTAAAGCGCTTTTAATCGAGCGGTCATCTTCTCGGTCTGAGCACGCGTTGTGGTCAGCAGCGGGCTTTCGTTTTTCTCGTTATTCCAGATCCCCCGGTAGGCCTTGCCCGATGAGAAGGGACGCTTGGTCAAAATAATCAGTTGTAGCAACGGTTGCCATTTCCAACCGGCATAGTCAACCACGCGCTTATCAGAAAGAAACTCATTGAGGTAACGACGCATTGACCAGTAGTCGGTGGCATCCGGGGTTCCCAGGTTTGCCAGCACAACACCCACCTTGGCTCGCGCTACCGGTGGATGATCGCTGGGTGCATGGGCCAAGCGGCCCTCGCCCGGCTGATCCTTGACGACATTCTCGGTCATTACTCATGCTCCTGAAAAATAACGATGGTACTCAGTACATCTATCAATTAATTAAATCCTATCACTTTTCGGCAAAGTGGCGGTATAAAGTTATACTATCGGCATCATTTGTATAATTACAGGCTAACTCATGTCCAAGCCTTTGCTTTTGGTGCTCGGCGACCAGCTCTCGTTTTCACTCACAACGCTGCAAGACGCGCCCGCCAATGCCGTGGTTGCCCTGTGCGAAGTTGGCGAGGAAGCGCGCTATGTTCCCCATCATATCCATAAAATTGGCTTCTTTTTGGCTGCCATGCGTCACTTTGCCCAGGCACTGCGCGAAAAAGGCTTTCAAGTGCACTACAGCGCGCTGGATGATGCAGATAATTGCCACTCCCTTATTGAGGAAGCCGAACGCATCGCGCAACAGTACGGCTGCAATGAGATACGCGTTGCCCGACCTGGCGAATGGCGGCTATGGGAGACGATGCAGCAGCGCGAAAACGCAACGATTCCGTGGCGACTACTTGAGGATGAGCGCTTTTTCACCACACCCGATGACTTTAGCCAATGGGCAAGCGGACGCAAACAGCTGCGCCTTGAGTACTTTTACCGAGAACAGCGCAAACGTACCGGGTACTTGATGGAGGGCGACGAGCCCGTTGGCGGCAAATGGAATTTTGACCACGACAATCGCCAGCCTATCAAAGCCAAACTGGATTTCCCTGAGCTACCTCAACATCGTCAGGATGCGATCACCCAAGAAGCGCTAAACGATGCCAAGCGCCATTTTGGCGACCATATGGGGTCTCTGGATAATTTCAACCTGCCAGTCACTCGTCGACAAGCGTTGGTGGATTTACACCATTTTATAGACCATGGATTGGCTGATTTTGGCCGCTATCAAGATGCAATCAGTGACTCTGCACCTTATTTGTATCACTCGCGCCTCTCAGCTGCGATGAACATCGGCCTGCTGTCGCCCCATGAAGTCTGCGAAGCCGCCGAGCAGCGTTACTATGGCGGTGACGTGTCGATCAACGCCGTGGAAGGGTTTATCCGCCAAATTCTTGGCTGGCGTGAGTATGTGCGAGGGCTCTACTGGACGCAGATGCCCAGCTACAAAGGGTCTAATCAGCTAGGTTTTGAGCGCGACCTGCCAGCGTTTTACTGGGACGCGGATACCGATATGCGCTGCTTGCAGCGCGCTATTCAGATGACCATCGACAATAGCTACGCCCACCATATTCAACGACTGATGGTGACAGGCAATTTCGCCTTACTATGCGGAGTTAAACCTGAGGCGCTATGCGACTGGTACTTAGCGGTTTATGCAGATGCCAGTGAGTGGGTAGAGCTGCCTAACACCCTAGGGATGGTGCTCCATGCCGACGGCGGCTTAATGGGCTCAAAGCCCTACTGTGCGTCGGGCAAGTATATCGACAAAATGTCCGACCATTGTCAGCACTGCCGTTACTCACCCAAGCAGGTCACGGGGCCAAAAGCCTGCCCTTTCAACAGCCTTTACTGGCACTTTCTCGAAACCAACGCTGAGCGTCTGAGTAAGACCCCTCGCATGAAGCTGATTTACGGCTCCCTCAACCGCATGGCCGACGAGAAGCGCGAGGCTATCCGCCAACAGGCTGAGCACTTTTTGGATCAATTGGAAACATCGCCTGGCTACGGGCAGCCCTGCCACACAGCAGGTTATTCGGCCAATACCAACCAGGAGTCACCATGAGCCGCTACACGCCACTACATGCTGCACCGCCAGTTACGCTATTTCACGATGGTCACTGCCCCTTTTGCCAACAGGAAGTCGCGTGGCTGGAAAAGCATCGCCATCGGGAACACATCGCGCTGATAGATATTCAGGCCCGTGATTTTAACGCTCAGGCGTATGGGCAAGAATTTAACGCCATGATGGGCCAGTTGCACCTGCGTGATAGTCAAGGGAGATGGTACATCGGCATGGATGCCAGCCGTGCCCTCTATGCAGTGTTGGGCTATCGGCGGCTGGTGAGGTTTTCGTGCTTACCGGGAGTACACGGCATAATGAATGCCGGTTACCGATTTTTTGCCCGTCGCCGAATTCGGCTTGGGCAGTGGTGGGAAAAGCGTCAGGCTAAACGTTGATGGGTGAGAGCAGCGTTAAAAAACAAGCGGCATACGCGATGTGAGCGGCTCACTATAGTGCGCGTCGCGGCCTATCACTTCATCGTGGGGCACATGCTGTACCAGGTAAGCGCGATGAATCCCGGCGCGCTTGAGATCCATATAGGCATCATCTAGCGAGCGAAACAGCATTGGCTTGGTACGCTGCGTCAGCATATGACGCTCGCCTTCAACGTCTTCCAGCTCAACCTGATAAAAACGGCTGCCCGAATGGGTAATCACGCGAATTTCAAAATTGTCGTGATTGGCGACAAACTGCTTAAGATCCTTAAGTTCCATGGTTCCCTCCTATTATTTGGCTATTTCATACGTTATGTCAGACGGCATGTCATCAGGGCACAGCATGACTGTACCCCATGACACTTCTGTTGCCCCGTCATTGCAATGTAATGACAACAAGCAATAACTAGACATTAATAGCTAGGAGGTCAATAGTGCAAGAGAGTTCCTGACCGGAAGGTCAAGATATCAATTGATTATTGATATTCAGAGGGGTCGATCGCTTTGCCAAGCGAATTGCGGTCAATCCAGTTGCCGCCTTTAGTCTCTTTGTAGCGGAACACGACCTTATCTCCCACCGTCACAGGCAGCTCACCATCTTCAGTCTGGTAACTATACTTCTCGCCTGCGACCACTAAATGGTAGCGATAAAGATCCGGCATACCTAGCCACTCTTTAAAAGGGCCTTCGCGCTCTATCGCCTCTAGCTCACCGCGACCTTCTAACTTAGGAAGACGCTGCCGGTTACCGCGCCGAAATCCACCTGCCATTTGCTGCTCCCGTTTTTACATATCGTGGGTGAGGCATTATACGAACTCGCCCCCCATCCTCAAGCTACTTATCACTAGCCTGTCATCACAAACCAGTCATCATTAACTTAGTCGCCGAACGCTTGGCCGTAACTATCCGGAGCCAAATCCTCAAAGCGGGTATATTTGCCGATAAAGGCCATATGCACCGTGCCGATAGGACCATTACGCTGCTTACCGATAATTAACTCAGCAATCCCCTGATTGTCGGGATTATCTGGATTATAGACCTCATCGCGATAAACGAAGGCAATGACGTCGGCATCCTGCTCGATCGCACCAGATTCCCTCAGATCCGACATAACCGGGCGTTTGTTGGGGCGCTGCTCCAAGGAGCGGTTCAACTGAGAAAGAGCCACCACAGGGCAGTTAAACTCTTTCGCCAACCCCTTCAAGGAGCGCGAAATCTCGGAAATCTCACCGGTGCGGTTTTCGCTAAAGCCAGGGATCTGCATCAACTGAAGATAATCGATCATGACCAGTGCGATATTGCCATGTTCACGCACCACACGGCGCAACCTTGAGCGCATTTCGTTAGGCGACAAGGCCGCGGTGTCGTCGATAAACAGCTGTTTGTCTTTGAGCAGATTAACCGCTGAGGTTAAACGCGGCCAATCCTCGTCCTCCAGTTGCCCGGTACGCACACGGGTTTGATCGATTCGGCCCAGGGAAGACAGCATCCTCAGCATGAGCGACTCTGCGGGCATCTCCATGGAGAACACCATGACTGGCTTGTCGCTGGAAATCACCGCATGTTCAACCAGGTTCATAGCGAAGGTCGTTTTACCCATCGAGGGTCGACCGGCGATGACCACCATATCGGATGGCTGCAACCCGGTGGTCATTTCATCCAGATCACGAAAACCAGTGGAAAGCCCGGTCATTTCACCTTTCAGATTAAACAGCTCATCAATACGATCCACCGCCTTGGTCAATAGATCGCTCATGCCAATGGGGCCGCCCGTTTTGGGGCGCTCCTCGGCAATCTGGAACACTAACCGCTCGGCTTCGTTAAGCAATTCATCAGCCGGGCGCCCCTGGGGAGTAAAGGCACTATCGGCAATTTGATTAGCCGCACGGATCAGCTTGCGCAGCGTTGCCCGCTCACGCACGATATCAGCATAGGCGCGAATATTACTGGCAGAGGGCGTGTTACGAGCAAGCTCTGCCAAAAACGCCAGGCCGCCTACGGTATCCAAGTGATCACGCGCTTCCAGCGCTTCAGAAAGCGTCACCACATCCAGCGGCTGACCGGCTTCAGCCAGATGAATCATCACGTTGAACACCAAACGGTGCTCATAGCGGTAGAAGTCATCAGCGACCAACCGCTCTGAAACGTTATCCCAGGCCTGGTTGTCTAGCATGAGCCCGCCTAGTACCGACTGCTCCGCCTCTAATGAATGCGGCGGCAGTTTTAGCGCTGCCGTTTCTGTATCAGCAGAAGGCTGGTCCTGCATAGCGAGCTCCTTTAAACACTACTGCGTAGCCGGTGAAGATGCTTATCTTAGCCGCATGCGGTGCGACTACCAACATGATCAAGGCGTTGTCTTAAAATACCCAGCGGGGGATGGGCTGGATAGTTTTGGCAACGCCCAAAAAATAGCGAATATCCAGAACTAGCGGATACCCGGAAAAACAAAAGGCGCGGGAGAAACCCCGCGCCTTTTGAGGCAGCTGTATTAGCTGCCGTTAGTAACGACTTTACGTCGTTACTAACTTAACTACTCGCTCAATTACTCTGCAACTACCACTACGCGTACAACGGCATCCACTTCAGCGTGCAAGTGAAGAGTGATGTCGTATTCGCCAGTTTGACGAATTGGGCCATTTGGCATGCGGACTTCGCTTTTGGCAATATCGATGCCAGCAGAGGAAATCGCGTCGGCCAGGTCACGCGGACCAATAGAACCAAACAGCTTGCCTTCATCGCCTGCTTTGGAAACCAAAGACAGTTCGATGTCGTTTAGCTGCTCAGCGCGCGCTTCGGCTTCTGCCTTACGCTCAGCGGCTTGCGCTTCGAGCTCAGCACGCTGTGCTTCAAACGCTTCGATGTTGTCTTTGGTGGCCGGTACGGCTAAGCCGTAAGGCACCAAGTAGTTACGACCATAACCAGGCTTCACGGTGACCTTGTCACCCAGGCCGCCCAGCTTACCAATGTTGTCGAGCAGAATGACTTCCATCTCGTAAACCTCTTGTCAGTTGCTGCGGGCAAGGCGTGCGCGAACGTTCGCGAATGTATCAATCAGCCCCAACAGCAGCACAATGAGAATCGTGGGCCAGGTCGTGATCAGTAGCACATAAAATGCTACCAGCCACAGCCCGTTCATCCCCTTTATTCCAATAAACCCGTGCACTAACGCAACGCCAGCTACCAACAGCGGAATCCAACCAAGCATCGCCAGCGCATGAGCGCCTAGCAGCATACCTATCACCCCAATGACGACCAGCACGGCCAGTTCTTTAGGGGTCAAGCGCAGTGCGTGAAACTCTTCGCGAAAGCCACCTGGGTTGTACAACCCAGCTTGCCAACTCCGCGCAAGTGCCAAGCACACTATGGCTGCCAACAGCACCACAAGCCCGGTTACTCCACCCACCACCAGTGCGGCAATGGTTTGAGTATCGTAGCCTTGATTGGCAAATTCCGTGAGCATGCGATCCACTTCTTCTGAACCTTCTCGCAACTGCTCAAGCATTAGCTCAGTGCCACCTGGCGGACTGAAGATGCCGAGTTGAACCATGACAGAGGCGACCAACGTCCCCACAATCAAGGTTTCTCCCCAACGCATCCTCTCGCGCAGGATAACGGCCATCAGCGTAACCAGCAGTATGCTAGCAAGCGGAATCACATCACCCTGAGCCCACCACCAACCGGCTGGTAGTGCTGCGGCGATGATGACCGGTAGCGCAGGGGCAAAACCTCTGCGCAGCGTCATCAACGCAGCGATGGCTGCTCCTAACCAGAACAGCCAAGGCACTAGCGTTGCCAAGGCCGCCCCGCCTGCAGCGTAAGGCGTGCCCCGCATTAGCCATCGGGCTAGTGCCAGCATCACGTTAAACGCTTACTGGTGGCTATCGGAGTAGGGCAGCAGTGCCAGATAACGCGAACGCTTGATAGCGGTCGCCAACTGACGCTGATAGCGTGCTTTGGTGCCGGTAATACGGCTTGGAACGATCTTGCCGGTTTCGGTGATGTAAGCCTTCAGCGTGTCCAGATCTTTGTAATCGATCTGCTTGATGCCTTCAGCGGTGAAGCGGCAAAACTTACGGCGACGGAAAAAACGTGCCATGGACTAGCTCCTTAAAACGTGCAGTGAATAAAATCAGGCAGTTTCTTCTTCAGCGCGCGGTTTTTCTTCGCGACGCGGACGTTTTTCTTCTGCCGGTTTCATCATCGGGGAAGCTTCAGTAACAGCTTCTTTGCAGCGAACAACCAGGCTGCGGATAATGGCGTCGTTGTAACGGAAGATGTTCTCGATCTCGTCGAGAGTCTCGCCGCTACATTCAACGTTCATCAGCACGTAGTGGGCTTTGTGGATCTTGTTGATCGGGTAAGCCAAGTGACGACGGCCCCAATCTTCTAGACGATGCACAGTGCCGCTGTTTTCGGTAACGATGCTGGTGTAGCGCTCGACCATTGCCGGCACCTGCTCGCTTTGATCCGGGTGGACCATAAACACGATTTCGTAATGACGCATGGGATCTCCTTGCGGTTTGACAGCTTCCTTTGTGTGCCATTGCTTAACGCAATAAACGACGACAGGGAAGCAAGGAGTTAACTGAAGTGCTCCGCCACCGCGCTAGGCGGCCACAGGGGCATCAAACAGAACTTTTCATTTCAGCAAAAGCTAATACTTCAACGACAGCTAACACCCGCTTGCAGACAAACGGGCGCGTGTATCTTAGTAGCACGGCGGTTAACTTGCAAGCTGGCGCTGACGGACAGCCTCGAACAGGCAAATACCAGTAGCCACCGAGACATTAAGGCTAGAGACCTCCCCCGCCATGGGAAGCTTGGCAAGATTATCGCAGGCTTCGCGAGTCAAGCGCCGCATGCCCTTGCCTTCCGCCCCCATCACCAGCGCGGTGGGGCCGGTCATATCAATGTCAAAAACGCTGGCCTCAGCTTCACCAGCCGTACCGGTTATCCAGACACCGGCATCTTTTAGCTTGGCCAGGGTGCGAGCCAAGTTAGTCACTTGATAAACCGGCACCACTTCGGCGGCGCCACAAGCGACTTTACGCACCGTTGCATTGAGCGGTGCGGCTTTATCTTTCGCCACAATCACGCCGTGGGCACCGGCGGCATCCGCGCTACGCAGGCAGGCACCAAAGTTATGCACATCCGTCACGCCATCCAAAATCAGCAACAGCGGTGGTGTATTCGAGGGCCAGGCGCGTAGCTTAAGCCAGAGCGACTCTTCACCTTCAGGAGTTAACGGCGGACAAAACGCCACCACTCCCTGATGAGCCGCCCCCTGGGTTAGCTGATCAAGCAAATCCCGGGGCTGCTCTTTTACTCGAGCACCATGCGCCTGGGCCTGGGTAATCAGCTCTTTTAAGCGGCTCCCTGCCCCCTGCTGCACCCAAAGCTCTCGGGGCGCTTCGCCTCTGTCTAACAAGCTTTGCAATGCATGAACGCCATATACCTGATCCAAACCATCAGGGGTCTTGGGGCCCCGCCGTGAAGACGCCGACTTCATACTCAGCCCTTATTCGGTGATGGTTTGCGTGGGCCATTTCGCGTACGGCGTGGGCCGCGACGCGTAGCGGGCTTCTCGCCATTGGACTTCTTATCCCCAGCGGCTTTGCCACTATCACCTTTAACACCAGCGCCTTTAGCACCCTCTTCCCCGCCGCGGCTCTTACGCGGCTGGCGGCGTGGGCGCGGCTTTTCATCACCCAGCCCAAAGTCAATCTTACGATCGTCCATATCGACACGCGCCACTTGGACGGTAAGACCATCGCCCAAGCGGTAGGTCGTGCCGGTACGCTCACCTTTCAAGCGGTGCTTCTCAGCTTCGTAGTGGTAATAGTCCGATGGCAGCGACGTTACGTGAACCAAGCCTTCCACGTAGAACTCATCAAGACGCACAAACAGACCAAACTGAGTGACGGAGGCGATGGTACCTTCGAACATCTCGCCGAGCTTGTCGGACATAAACTCGCACTTCAGCCAGCTCTCTACATCACGAGTGGCCTCGTCGGCACGGCGCTCAGTCATTGAGCAGTGTTCACCCAGTTCAAGCATCTGCTCGAAGGTATACGGACACCACTTGCTGGGCGGCTCAACCGGCGCACCTTCTACGCGCAACACCGTGTTGGTCTGGCGCGGACCGCGGATCACCGAACGAATAGCGCGGTGTACCAGCAGGTCGGGATAGCGGCGAATCGGCGAGGTAAAGTGGGCGTAGGCTTGGTAGGCCAAGCCAAAGTGGCCTTCGTTTTGCGGTGAGTAGACCGCCTGATTCATTGAGCGCAGCATGACCGTCTGAATGATATCGAAGTCAGGGCGGTCGGCAATCGTTTCACGCAGTGCCTGGTAGTCCTGCGGAGTGGGCATATCACCGCCGCCGACAGCAAGACCTAACTCATTCAAGAACAGACGCAGCTTATCAAGCCGCTCCGGCGTCGGGCGCTCATGGATACGGTAAAGCGCTGGCAAATCATGCTTATCCAGGAAGCGCGCAGTCGCCACGTTGGCCGCCAGCATGCACTCTTCAATTAACTTGTGAGCATTGTTACGGCTACGTGGAACGATTTTTTCGATTTTGCGCTCATCGTTAAAGATGATTGCTGTTTCAGTGGTGTCAAAATCGATCGCACCACGCTCGGCACGCGCTTCGCGCAACAAGTAGTAAAGCTCTTCCAGATTTTTCAGCGGCTTAACTAGCTCGCTGTGCTCTGCCCTTAGCGCCTCACCGTCTTCGCTCTTATCGTCGAGAATCGCGGCCACCTTGTTATAGGTCAGGCGAGCGTGGGAGTTCATGACGGCTTCGTAGAAGCGGTAGCGGCTAATCGCACCGGTTTGCGAAATATTCATCTCGCACACCAGCACCAGCCGATCCACGTGTGGGTTCAGCGAACAGAGTCCGTTGGACAGCAGTTCCGGTAGCATGGGAACCACTTGACCAGGGAAGTAGACCGAGTTGCCCCGTGTGCGGCCTTCGTCGTCCAACGGCGTGCCTGGGCGTACATAGTGGGAAACGTCCGCGATGGCGACGAGCAGTTTCCAACTACCGGATTTGGTTTTCCAAGCACACACAGCATCATCGAAGTCTTTGGCAGACTCATCGTCAATGGTAACCAGCGGCACGTCACGCAGGTCAACTCGGTGCTGCTTATCCTCTTCCAACACTTCAGCTGAAATGCCGGCGATCTGGTCGAGCACTTCAGGCGGGAATTCTGCAGGAATATCGTAACTGCGAATCGCAATATCAATTTCCATACCGGGATCCATACGCTCACCCAGCACTTCGATTACCTCACCTACCGGCTGTACACGGGTGGCCGGCTGCTGAACGATTTTGGCCGAGATCACCTGGCCATCTTTCGCGCCACCGCAGGCGCTATGAGGAATAATCACTTCCTGAGTGATACGCGGATTTTCCGGTATTAGAATGCCAAACTCAGGCGTATTACTACGGTAAACGCCGACGATAGTTTGCGTGTTGCGTGCAATCACATCGGCAATGGTCGCCTCATCACGACCACGGCGATCGCGTCCGCTAATGCGCGCCAGCACGTGGTCACCGTGAAAAACACGGCGCATTTGGCGCGGGGGCAATACCAGGTCTGGCTTTTTGCCATCATCGCGCAGCAGAAAACCAAAGCCGTCTCGGTGCCCCAGCACCTTGCCTTTGACCAGATCGAGCTTGTCGATCAGCGCATAGGCGCCTCGCCGGTCACGCAGCACCTGACCGTCGCGTTCCATCGCCGCCAAGCGGCGCCTGACGGCTTCTATAAGTTCTTCGTCTTCCAGCCCCAGCATGCGGCTCATATTTTCGTGAGTGATCGGCTTGCCATAGCTTTCTAAGGCTGCAAGCAAATACTCCCGGCTTGGCGCTGGGTTGCCATATTTATGCGCCTCGCGCTCGGCGTGCGGATCATCACTTAACGTCCAATACTTCATGCGATCAACATCCTTGATGGCGTCATTTGCGAGAGGCATAAAAAAGGCGCAAACGCGTTGCGTTGCGGGCTAGATATTTCAACGCTTGATAGGCTGAAATGAATAGGGTTTTGTTTAGTCATAGGCGCAGTATAGCGCTGCACGTTCAATCACCCAACCGTCTTAGACGTTGTTTATACAATTTGCGTTATAAAAAGCACGTTAGGGGTCTTGCATTTAACCATCACCCCGGTATTATACGCGCCACTTGCCCAGATGGCGGAATTGGTAGACGCGCTAGCTTCAGGTGCTAGTGTCCGTATGGACGTGGAGGTTCAAGTCCTCTTCTGGGCACCAAACTGCTTTTATGCTATCTATTGGTAGTAAGCAGTACGGTGTTAGGCAAGGTTTGTGTTCGCCCAGGTGGCGGAATTGGTAGACGCGCTAGCTTCAGGTGCTAGTGTCTGTATGGACGTGGAGGTTCAAGTCCTCTCCTGGGCACCATACGAACACAAACGGTAAGTAGTTAATCCAAGCGTTAGATGATGCGCCCAGGTGGCGGAATTGGTAGACGCGCTAGCTTCAGGTGCTAGTGTCCGTATGGACGTGGAGGTTCAAGTCCTCTCCTGGGCACCATGACTTACATGGGCCAGTCCGCATCATCATAGTATCTTTAGATCTTCGCTACTCTCACTCCCCCCCTCTTATCTCCTATACATCCCTTTACCTCCACCGGATTTAAGTCGCCTCAAATCCTGGTTTCCTGATCGCGCATATCTTAGATTTTAACTCCAAGCGTTTGCTGTCTTTAACGACCGGCTAATCTATCGGCGGCCCATGCATTCAGCGCATACCCCCATTCCGAGTCTTCGCTTTATGTCAGGATTGGAATGGCGTTAGGTTGTTATGCCATGAAATTCATGCATAGCAATAACGATAAAGGGAAAACGGTATGCCGATGAAATCGCTGCGACCGTTGGTCTTCTGGCCAACATTTCTTGTTCTATTTGCTGCAGTCATTGCCAGCTATATCAATTTAGAGGCCTTTCTAGCCGTTGCGAGTGGGCTAAATGAAGCAATCCTGAATAATTTTTCATGGCTATTCAGTCTAGGTAGCCTTTACCTTCTCATTATTGCGGTTATCGTTTATTTCTCTCCAATCGGCCATGTTCGCATTGGGGGTTCTTCCGCAAAGCCTCTTTTATCACCTTTACGCTGGTTCTCGATCACCCTTTGCACCACCTTGGCCGTCGGCGTTCTATTTTGGACCACCGCTGAACCGCTTTATCATTTCATGAGCCCTCCCAGCTCAAGTGGGCTGGAAGCTGGTTCAAGCGATGCCATGGTGTTTGCGATGTCGACCATGTTTTTACATTGGACGTTCACGCCTTACGCTATTTATGCCGTACCTGCATTGATCTTTGCCCTAGCGTTTTACAACCTGCGTCTTCGCTTCTCTATTTCCAGCATGTTGGAGCCACTTTTCGGCCCAGGAATCAGACGCTTTGCAGGACTTATTGATGCGGTTTCTCTCTACGCCCTGGTAGCCGGCATGGCCTCTTCGCTGGGCACAGGCGCCCTGACACTTGCGGGTGGCGTAGGCCAATACATGGGTGGCGAAACCAGCCCTCTACGGCTTGGCGTTATCGTTGCCATTATCGTGACCACGTTCGTTCTGTCCGCCGCCAGCGGGCTGCAAAAAGGCATTGCTCGATTTTCATCACTTAATGCTGTCCTGCTGCTTATTCTGGGTGTGTTCGCTTTCATCGCAGGCCCCACCATTTTTAGCCTGGCTCTCGGGGTAGAGTCGTTTGGTGTGTTCATCGATAACTTTTTCACTAAGAGTCTGTTTACCGGCACGGCGGGGGAAGATCAGTGGCCACAATGGTGGTCGATATTTTATTGGGCCGTTTGGTTCTCCTGGGCCCCCGTCGCCGCCCTGTTTCTCGGTAAGATATCCTGCGGCTACACCGTGCGGGAGTTTCTTCGCGTCAACCTACTGTACCCCGCGCTATTCGCCAGCGTCTGGATTCTAATCTTTTCTGGAACTGCGCTTTACTATCAGGCCCACACCGGGGTCGATCTTTACACAATCCTCAACGACCGCGGGGTGGAAAACGTTCTTTATGAGCTGTTCCAGCAGCTACCCCTTTCAGGGCTATGGATACCAGTGCTGCTGTTCATTGCGTATATCTCTTATGTGACGGCTGCCGACTCTCAAACCGATGCCATTGGCAATCTCTGCACCCGTGGGCTGACAGCTGATTCAGACCTCAATGCAGGTATTACCATGAAAGTAACCTGGGGGGTGATTGTCGGTATCGTCGCCTGGGTGATGGTGAGTTTTGTCGGCATTGATGGCGTCAAAATGCTGTCTAACCTGGGCGGACTTCCTGCACTTTTCATCGTGCTGATGGCAACCGGTTCGCTTTGGGTCTGGCTAAAAAATCCGGATCAACTTAGTCGTGTTCCAACACTCACCAGCAACAAGCGTGACTCATGATTATCAAGCAGGATTTTCCGCATCGCACCCGCGAAATAGACAACATTTGGATCCCACTGGCTGACGGTACCCGCTTAGCTGCACGCATCTGGTTACCGATTGACGCTGAAGCACACCCCGTTCCAGCCATCCTGGAATATCTCCCTTACCGAAAACGCGATGGCACCGCCATTCGCGATGAACTAACCCATCCCTACTTCGCTGGTCACGGCTATGCCTGCGTTCGAGTAGACATGCGTGGAAACGGCGAATCAGATGGCCTGATGGAAGATGAGTACGCCCCTCAAGAGCAGGCAGATGCCCTTGAAGTGATCGAGTGGATTGCCAGCCAGCCTTGGTGTAACGGCCAGCTCGGCATGATGGGAATATCCTGGGGTGGTTTTAACAGCCTGCAAGTAGCCGCCCTGCGCCCTGACCCGCTCAAAGCCATCATCACGCTCTGCTCAACCGATGACCGCTACGCTGATGATATTCATTACAAGGGCGGCAATATGTTGCTGGAGAACCTAGGCTGGGCGGCCACTATGCTAAGTTTTTCTGCGGCGGTGCCAGACCCCGCACTGGTTGGCGACAAATGGCGCGATATGTGGATGTCTCGCCTCGATAATATGCCGCTGCTAGCTGAAACCTGGCTCTCTCACCAGCATCGCGATGAGTATTGGAAGCATGGCTCTATCTGCGAGGAGTATGCCGACATTGAAGCGGCCGTTTACATGATAAGCGGCTGGGGCGACTCCTATATCAATACGATCCCTAGAATGATGGAGCATCTTCAATGCCCGAAAAAAGCGCTGCTGGGCCCTTGGATGCACAAGTATCCACACTTTGCGCTGCCTGATCCGGCGATTGGCTTTCTACAAGAAGCGCTGCGCTGGTGGGATTACTGGCTCAAAGGTATTGAGACCGGCGTAATGGACGAACCTACCTGCACCTTTTACCTTCAGGATGGCGTTCCGCCTGCTCCGAAGTATAAGGAGCGGCCGGGACAGTGGGTTCGCACTCATGGCTGGCCAGCCCCGGACGACGAGAGTGAATCCATTACCCTAACCATGGGTGACCATGGCCTTTTACCCAGCACCCGCCTCAGCCAGGATCAACTGATTGCATCTCCGCTTACTACTGGCGCACTGCAGGGAGAGTACATTCCGCTCTGGTTTGGAGCCGACTTCCCACCCGACCAGCGCCGAGACGATGCGCTGTCACTGACATTTGACTCCGAACCTTATGCACATGGGCTCGATATCCTGGGGCAGCCTTGCGTTTCACTGACGCTGGCAAGTAGCGAGGCGTGCGGCCAACTGCACGCACGCCTATGCGACGTATCGCCTAGCGGTGAAAGTGCTTTGATCACCTACGGCACACTTAACCTAAACTTGCGCGACGACGCGGGCACAGTTACCCCTCCCATCCCTGGTGAACCCATGCAGGTAAGGCTTGCCATGGACCTTATTGGCTATCGGTTGCCCAAAGGCCACCGTTTGAGGGTTGCTCTCTCCAGCGCCAGCTTCCCGTTAGTGTGGTCGCCTAGAAAGCGCGCAGATCTGACCCTCAAGGCAGGTACGCCTAGCCTGGAGCTACCGCTATCCAAAGCGCCCTATATTTCCATGCCTTTCGAGCCGCCAGAAAGCGCCCCTCCCTGCCCTGTAAAGACACTGCGTACCGGCCATCCCAAGCGCACGATCAGCGAAGATGTGGGCAGCGGCGAAGTCAGCGTCATCATTGAAGATGACATGGGAGATATTCAGTTTCTTGAACACGGCTTGCAGGTTGAACAGTACGCCAAGGAGACTTACACCAGTCATCCTGACGACGCCAGCCGGACACGCGCAGATATCGAGTGGGTGTACCGTGCTCGCCGTGAAGGAGAGAAGAACAGCTTTGCCGTCACCGTATTTAGCCGCTACCACCTGCACTGTGATGAACACATGTTTTACCTGAATGCCGAGCAGCACGCTTATGAAGACGATAAGCTGGTGAGCGATAAATCATGGCAGCGAGAGATTCCTCGCACGGCCGTCTAGTCTCTGCAACCCGGCCGGGCGGCAGTCGCCGCTCGGCAATGGTATGCTTGAAATCACTGACTCCCTATTTTAAGGCTTGATCCATGCGTGATGCTTTACCGCCACTATCTTGCCTGCGCGCCTTTGAGGTTGCCGCAAGATACTGTAGCTTCACGCAAGCCGGAAGCGAGCTAAACCTCTCACAAAGCGCGATTAGTCGGCAAATCAAGCGCCTTGAGCATGACCTAGGGCGTCTTCTTTTTGAGCGTCATCATGAAGGACTGAGACTCACCCCAACCGGAGAGCACTACTTTCGAGTCGTGCAACGCCTTCTTCGCGATTTAGGCGATGAAACTGCACGCCTCAGACGTCGTGGAGACGATAGACAACTGACCCTCGCCTCAAGCCCGACCATTGCATCGATCTGGCTGGCACGCCAGTTACCCGACTTTCAGCGCGCTTACCCTAACATCGAAATTCGCATATTGACGGTAGAAGACCCGCATCGCCTTGACCTGGCGGAGTTCGACCTGGGTATTTATTACCATGTGCCCAATGAAGTTGATCCACCGGGCCTTGTAGCTGACGCCATTTTTGAACATGAAAGGGTAGCAGCCGTTTGTAGCCCCATTTACCTGGAACGCCATGGCAATAGCATTGAGCCTGCGCATCTGCTGGTGAATCACACACTTATGGTGGTGGAAGATCATTACCACGACTGGCTAAGCTGGGAAATATGGTTCCGTGAACTAGGCCTGAAATGGCAGCCTCCCCTGCATACGCTGCGCGCCAACAGCTTCCAACTGCTGATGAATGCTACGTTGGCCGGCCAGGGAGTGACCCTAGGCTGGATGCGGCTTTTAGATGCCGAGCTTCGACAAGGCAACCTTGTTCAAGCACTGCCACTCACCATACCTAGCCGAGGAAAACTATCGCTTTTTACGCCACAGCATCGACACCTGACAGAGCCCATGCGTGCCTTCCGCCATTGGGTGCTGGATACAAACTAAACCCAGGCATGCCAGCTAATAAGTACGTAAACGGCTATTGATACCGCCCCGGGCGCATTGCCACTTCTTCAAGTGCCCACCCCTGTATACGTAACTCTCCTTCCAATACAGACTCTACTTCCGTCGCTAACTCTGGGAAGAAGTTAAGCCCTGTGCGTGCCTCAATCTCATCAATAGTCACCAAATAGTCATCCAGCGGCTCATTGCCCCGAACGTCTTGTGGCATGATGAACGCCAACGCTAATGGTGCCTCGTTGTGCGGCGCTACTATGATCTTGTAAAAAGCCGAAGGCACTTCGACCAGCCCCACCCGGTTGAACACGTTATCCATAAAGTGTTCTGGGTAAATGGGGCCGGTAATCACCTGCAACCTTTCAAAGCGTGGCGCAAAGTGATCCATCACCGCTTCTTCTAACCGCTGCCAGAGCTGTCGGTTCAGATTGGGCCGTTGCGGAGACATATTGCTCATTAGGAAGGTATCGACCTGAGCGCTGCGCCCATGCACCGCTGCAATGGCGTAGTTTGGCGCTAAATGGCCCCGGTCGTAGCCACTACCTGCGTAGCTGTCAGTGCCAACCGGCCATAGCGTGCGCCAATCGGCTTGAAAATTTGGCCGCGGACCAATTCTCGAATCGTCTACTGCTTCAACCTGATAGCTTACCCATAGCGGATTGACCCGCACATCGGACCAGCCTACCAAGTAGCCATCATTGCGCAGCACTCGGTGCATTGTGGTGGGGCGAAACTCCTCCCAAGTGGGCACCCCCATCCAGGTGTAGGCATCTTTATGCTGGCGCTCCTGAAACTCCCACAGCCCTGTGCCGACCACAACAAACAGCAAAGCAATGCCCAGGCGTCGCCCTTGCCGACGCCAGCTCGAAAGCGATATTCCCAACACTCTTACTCCCTGGCTAGCGCTTACGAGCGCCTATCGTTTTATGCCACTCTTATAATGAAAATAACTACAGCAAAGGCGATAAAAGCTCTTCAGCTTACCAGCCTAATGAAAACATCGTTTCGAGATCGTGGCGGGAGTGAACCTGCATGGCATTCAGGGTTTCTGTATCGCTAATACCTTCTACGGCGTTCAGGCGCTCAGTCACCAATTCAGCCAAGCTTTCAAAATCACGGGTGCGAGCAATTGCCACTAAGTCGTAGCGGCCGCAGGTGGAGTACACCTCGCTAATGCCCTCTACATCGGCCAGGCGCTCGGCCACGGCCTTGACCTGGCCTTTATCGGTATTGATTAAAATGACTGCGTTTTGCATGGCGCGCCCCTTAAGAGAAAATGGTCATAAAAGTAGTGTCAAAGCTGGGCAGAGTATAGCAGCGACGAGGAAGCGAGCGCAGCACCCGGCGACAGCGTGACCAATTGTCGCTATTCCAGCAGCACTATTCGCACAACCCTTATACATCCGCTAGCATGTAGTTTAAGAATAGGGTTGAAAACGGCTGGCCTAAATTGTAGTAGGTTGAAAAAAATAGTAGGTCGAAAATACAACTGATTGAAAGATGTAGCAGAGAGCTCCGGCTTATAAGACTACGCGGAGCACAAAGAGGTGGATAACCACCCAACAACGTGACCAAACGTCAGACCGTGACGATAAGGAGAAATCATGGCTAATAAGAGCCGTCGTGACTTTATGCGCAACAGCATGTTGGGTCTTGCAGCCCTTCCACTGGGAGCTGGCATTCTTTCTAAAACTGCTTTCGCCCAAGAGCTGCCGCGCCTTGATCCTTCCGCAAGCAACGCCCAAGCGCTTAACTATGTAGAAGACGCCAGTGAAGCCAGCGATCATCCCGCTTATGAAGAGGGCGAACGCTGCGATAACTGCATGTTCTTTAATGCAGACACTGAGGGTTGCCAGCTATTTCCAGAGAATAGCGTAGCACCCGCTGGCTGGTGCCAATCCTGGACTGCCCAAGCTTAAGCATTTAAAACTTGATAGCCGTATAAGCACCTCTACCCCGCCATTTGGGCGGGGTAGTTTTGTTTAAGACACGCTAGCAGCTAAGAAGCCGGGCTTTCATCCTCTACCGGCCAATGAAAACGCCGCGTTACCCGTCCTTCTTCCAAAGAGACAAGATGAACAGGGAAGCCCCATAGCTGCTGTAGATGGCGAATCACCGGATAAACACTGCGGCCTAATGGGCGGCGACTATCCTGCACGTGATGGAGTGTTAGCGAGCGATCCCCACGAATGGCCGCTTCAACCACTTGAATATTGGGTTCGCGGACAGAGAGCGCGTACTGAGTGGCAAGCGCTTCCCGAACCTGGCGGTAGCCCTGTTCGTTATGAATCGCTGCGACTTCAAGGGTCTCCACCTGATCGTCATCCACCACCAAAAACAGTTTATGGTCACGCATCACCTTCGGTGATAAAAACTGCTGAATAAACGACTCATCCTTGAAGTTGCGCATCGCAAACTCCAGCGTTTCCCGCCATGGCGTGCCTGCAATATCAGGGAACCACTCGCGATCCTCATCGGTGGGTGCTTCGCAGATCCGTTTAATATCCATAAAGATTGCAAAGCCAAGGGCATAGGGGTTAATCCCACTGAAATGAGGATGATCAAATGCTGGCTGGTTAATGACCGCCGCATGAGACTGGAGAAACTCCAGCATTAATCCCTCATCGACATTGCCATCATCGTAGAGCCGGTTCATCAGCGTGTAGTGCCAAAAGCACGCCCAGCCTTCATTCATTACCTGGGTCTGCCGTTGAGGATAAAAATACTGCGCCAATTTGCGCACAATCCGCACAATTTCACGCTGCCAGGGCGCCAGCAGCGGCGCATTTTTTTCAATAAAGTAGAGCAGGTTCTCTTGAGGTTCCGGAGGATAGTGGCCGCCGCTGTGCAAGCCCAATGGGTCATCGTCAGCATGCAGGCCCCCCGTTGACAGCGGTGAATCGCTGATAGGTGCCTCAGGAATGGTACGCCAGAGCATATTCACCTGGGTTTGCAGGTAGCTTTCACGCTCCTCCTGGCGCTTCGCTTCTTCCTCGGCAGAGATCGGCGAGGGCCGCTTGTAACGGTCGACCCCATAGTTTTGTAGCGCATGGCAAGCATCCAGTAACTGCTCAACGGCCTGCACGCCGTGGCGTTCTTCACACTTGGCGATATATTTACGCGCAAACACCAGGTAATCAACAATTGAAGAGGCATCGGTCCAGGTGCGAAACAGGTAGTTCCCCTTAAAAAAGGAGTTGTGGCCGTAGCAGGCGTGAGCCATCACCAACACCTGCATCATCAGCGTATTCTCCTCCATTAAATAAGCGATGCAGGGGTCGGAATTGATCACCAGTTCATAGGCTAAGCCCATCTGGCCACGCTTGTACGCCTGCTCGACGGCTAGAAACTGCTTGCCGAACGACCAGTGGTGATAGCCCACCGGCATGCCTACACTCGCATAGGCATCCATCATCTGCTCGGTAGTGATGACTTCTATCTGATTAGGATAGGTATCTAGCCGATACTCATCAGCGAGCCTGGCCAGCTCCGCATCAAAACGCTCCAGTACACTGAAGTTCCAATCGGAGCCGGTGGCAATCGGCTTACGCTTGCGGGTCGCACTCATAGCCCCCTCCTCTACACGCGGTCACTAACCTGTATACAAGGTCACTAGGACTGGCTTAAGCGGCGCTTAAACAGTTCACGAAAGACCGGATAAATATCGCCCGCCTCCACAATTTGGCGCATGGCAAAGCGCTCGGGGAACTCTTTCACCACACTTTCGTACTCATGCCACAGTGACTGATGGTCATGGGGCGTGATCTCAACGTAGGCGTAGTATTGCAGCTGCGGCATCAACTGTTTGACCAGTAAGTCGCGGCAAATATTCGAGTCATCATCCCAGTTATCACCATCGGACGCCTGGGCCACATACAGATTCCATTGGCCAACGGGATAGCGCTTTTCGATGATTTTATTCACCAGGTTCAGCGCACTGGAAACAATCGTACCGCCGGTTTCCCGCGAGTAGAAAAACTCCTCTTCACTGACTTCCCGAGCAGCCGTATGGTGGCGCACAAAAACCAACTCGACCTTCTCGTAGTGCTTCTCCAAGAACAGATAGAGCAGCAGGAAAAACCGCTTGGCGATGTCTTTGTGGTTTTGGGTCATCGAGCCGGAGACATCCATGACGCAAAACATCACCGCTTGATTGGAAGGCTGAGGCTGTGCGCTTAGTTGGTGGTAGCGCAGGTCGTAGGTGTCAATAAACGGTACGCCCGCGATGCGCTTCTCCAGGCGCTCAATTTCGGCTTTCAGCTCGGCAATGCGGGTGGGATTACGCAGCACCGTGTCCTTGCGTTCTTCGGCCTCCAGGGCATCAATCGCCTCTCTTAACGCCCGTTTAATCGGTGCGCGCATAGCAATGCGCCGAGCATAGGCTTCGCGCATAGAGCGGGTAATGCTAATCCGCGACGGCACACCGTCCCGGGAGAGCCCCGCCCGCACCATTTTGACCTCTTCAAGCGATTTCAACGGTTTGCGCTGCAAATGGGGCAGCTCTAAACCGTCAAAAACAAACTCCAAAAACTCTTCGCGGCTCAGCGTAAAAGCGAACTCATCGACGCCTTCACCCTGATTAGAGGGGCCGCCCTCGCCTGCGCCACCACCGCCCCCCTGCCCACTGGGGCGGCGGATTTTATCACCGGCGACAAACTCTTTATTACCGGGTGAAACGATATTACGCGCCCCACCCGGGCCATGCTGGAAGACCGGTTCGGAGATATCCTTTGCCGGAATCGAAACGTTCTCACCACGCTCCATATCCGTAATCGAGCGGCGGTTAACGGCCTCTTCAACCGAGCGCTTGATATGCTTACGGTAGCGCTCCAAAAAGCGCTGCCGGTTCACCGCGCTTTTATGTTTCGCGTTCGGCCTTCGATCAATAAAGTAGGTCATACGACCTCCTTAAACGCTCATCTTAAGCACACCATCCATTACTGGGACTTGCGCACGCGCAGATACCACTCGGATAGCAACCGCACCTGTTTTTCGGTGTAGCCACGATCGACCATCCGCGCCACAAAGTCTTCGTGCTTTTTCTGATCCGAGCGAGAAGCCTTGGCATTGAACGAAATCACCGGCAACAGCTCTTCGGTATTGGCGAACATTTTGTGCTCGATAACGCCCTTGAGCTTTTCATAGGACTGCCAGCTCGGGTTCATACCGTTGTTTTGCGCCCGCGCCCGCAGCACAAAATTGACCACCTCGTGGCGGAAGTCTTTGGGATTCGAGATACCCGCGGGTTTTTCGATTTTCTCCAGCTCTTCGTTGAGCGCCTGGCGGTCTAGCAACTCACCGGTCTCATGATCACGATACTCTTGATCCTGAATCCAGAAATCTGCGTAGGTCACATAGCGGTCAAAGATATTCTGGCCATACTCGCTGTAGGATTCGAGGTAAGCGGTCTGGATCTCCTTACCAATAAAGTCCACGTAACGAGGCGCCATATATTCTTTGATAAAGCCCAAGTAGCGCTCAAACACTTCCGATGGCAGCTGCTCACGCTCCAACGCCTGCTCAAGCACATAAAGTAAATGGACTGGGTTAGCGGCCACCTCGGTGCTGTCGAAGTTAAATACCTTAGAAAGAATCTTGAACGCAAAGCGGGTGGAAAGCCCCTGCATACCCTCGTCAACGCCTGCGGCGTCGCGGTACTCCTGAATCGACTTGGCGCGAGGGTCGGTGTCTTTCAGATTTTCACCGTCGTAAACGCGCATTTTCGAGTAAATATTGGAGTTTTCCGGCGCTTTTAGCCGTGACAGTACCGAGAACTGGGCCAACATGCGCAGCGTGTCCGGTGCGCAGGGCGCGGCGTTAAGCGAGGAGTCTTCGAGCAGTTTTTGATAGATCTTGATCTCTTCGGTAACCCGCAAACAATAAGGCACCTTGACGATATAAACCCGGTCAAGGAACGCTTCGTTATTGCGGTTATTGCGAAACGCCTGCCATTCCGACTCGTTGGAGTGGGCCAGGATCACGCCATCAAAGGGAATCGCCCCCATGCCTTCGGTGGGGTTGTAATTACCCTCTTGCGTCGCGGTAAGCAGTGGATGCAGCACCTTGATCGGCGCTTTGAACATCTCCACAAACTCCATCAGCCCCTGGTTAGCACGGCATAAACCGCCGGAGAAGCTGTAGGCATCCGGATCATCCTGGGAGTAAAGCTCCAATTGGCGAATATCGACTTTACCCACCAGCGACGAGATATCCTGGTTGTTCTCATCCCCTGGCTCGGTTTTGGAAATAGCGATCTGGTTAAGCCGTGATGGGTACAAACGCACTACCCGGAACTGGGAGATATCGCCGCCGTACTCATTCAGCCGTTTTGCCGCCCAGGGCGACATTACGCTGCGCAAATAGCGCTGTGGGATACCGTACTCTTTCTCGAGCAGTTCGCCGTCCTCTTCGGGTGAGAACAAGCCAAGCGGCGACTCGTAGACCGGCGAGCCTTTAATGGCATAGAACGGAATCCGCTCCATCAGCAGCTTAAGACGCTCTGCCAGCGACGACTTACCGCCGCCCACAGGGCCAAGCAGATAGAGAATCTGTTTGCGCTCTTCAAGCCCTTGAGCCGCATGGCGGAAGTAGGAGACGATTTGCTCAATGGCCTCCTCCATACCGTGAAACTCGGCAAAGGCTGGATAGCGACGAATCACTTTATTGGAAAAAATACGTGATAGACGCGGGTCTTTCGCCGTGTCGATCACTTCAGGCTCGCCTACGGCTTCCAGCATGCGCTCTGCGGCGCTGGCATAAACCTTCGGATCACGGCGACAAAGCGCCAGGTACTCCTCCAGACTCATGTCCTCTTGCTGAACGCGGGAAAAACGGTCTTGAACGTGATCAAAGATGCTCATGAAACTCTCCTGTGGCCCATCCCCAGGCAGTCACCGTCAAGCCAAATGTTACGCAACGGCGTGCCAAACGAGGTGTCGCTTTTTTAGCGTAGTCAGCATTAGCAAAAAGTGATGACTAAAACCTTCAACGCAGCAGCGATATAGATAAGAGAATTATTCAGACGAATAGTTGCGTTAGTCCAAGCATCTCAAATAAACGCAAAGCGCTAAAGCAGTGATGTCGCTGCTTTAGGCAGCGACATCACTAGGTCAAAAGCGCCCAACAGCGGCAAAAAAGAGAGTAACTGACGGCTTTAACGCTCAAGTACCGCGCGAATATCGGCCAATAGACCATCCAGCAATTCAACGGTGGTGTTCCACGCACATACAAAACGCGCGCCACCTGCGCCAATAAAAGTATAGAAGGTCCAGCCTTTAGTTTTCAACGCTTCAATAGCGTGGGGCGGCAATTCAACGAACACGCTATTGGCTTGGGTAGGGAACATTAGCGATACGCCGGGTAGCGCTTGCAGCCCTTCCGATAGGTAGCGCGCCATCTCGTTGGCGTGCTGTGCGTTGGTTAACCAGGCACCACTTTCTAGTAGCCCTAACCACGGCGCAGATACAAAGCGCATCTTGGAAGCCAACTGCCCTGCCTGCTTGCAGCGGTAGGAGAAATCTTCGGCTAATTCACGGTTAAAAAACAGAATCGCTTCGCCAAACGCTAAGCCGTTTTTGGTACCCGAAAAACACAGCGCATCCACTCCCACCTGCCAGGTAATTTCTGCGGGAGTGGCATTTAGACTGGCGCAAGCGTTGGCAAAGCGGGCGCCGTCCATGTGCAAGCGCAAGTCATGTTTATCGGCAATGGCACGAATCGCCATGAGCTCTTCCCGGGAGTAGAGCGTGCCCACTTCGGTGGCTTGCGTGAGCGATACCACTTTAGGTTTTGGGTAGTGAATATCGCTGCGCTTGGTGACCAGCGCCTCAATGCCTTCCGGCGTTAGCTTGCCATTGGCACCCGGAGAGGTCAGCAGCTTCGCTCCGTTAGAGAAGAACTCCGGACCGCCGCACTCGTCGGTTTCGATATGCGCCAGCTCGTGGCAAATAACGCTGTGGTAGCTGCGTCCCATTGCAGAGAGTGCCAGCGAGTTGGCGGCGGTGCCGTTGAAAACGAAGAAGACATCGCAGTCGTAGTCAAACATCTCGCGAAAGCGATCCGCGGCACGGGCTGTCCAGAGATCATTACCGTAGGCCAAGTCATCGCAACGATTGGCTTCTAGTAGATATTCCATCGCCTCCGGGCAGATACCGGAGGTGTTATCACTGGCTAAAAAACGCGGGCTACACTCCGAGGTCATGACGACAGTCCTTTTATCTGGCGATCGAACGGCGCGAGCTGGGTGCCACTCGCGCCTTTAATATCTAGCTATTCTTAATAACTAGATTAGTCATTTAGTCTATCGCCATTTATGGGCTAACGTCACCCGCTCAACTCACCTACACAGAACTATCTCGGGACACGTCGGTGGCCGAGGGCAGGTTTCCGCGAGGGCGCTGTGAATCCATCCATGGACGCTACTTTCGCCATCTGACCGCCATGGATGGCGGAAATGCCGGCATTGTCGGGAACATTATTCCGGCCATGGCGAAAGACCCTCGCTTCAACCTGCCCTCGAACATGGTGAATGGGGATTTATGAAATTTACTCTATCCAGCCTATAGGCTAGCGGCCAATCGAGTGCCCTGCTCAATTGCCCGCTTGGCATCCAGCTCGCTGGCTTCATCCGCGCCGCCGATTATATGTACCACCGCCCGTGCGCGCTCCAACGGCACCAGCAGATCACGCACTGACTCCTGTCCGGCGCACACCACCACACTATCCACGGCAAGTACTTGGTCAACGCCATCGCGGCGAATATGCAGCCCCTCGTCGTCCATTTTAAGGTATTCGCAGCCGGTGAGAGTTTTCACTCCCCGCTGCTTAAGCGATGCGCGGTGAACCCAACCGGTGGTTTTCCCCAGATACTTGCCAGGCTTGGAAGTTTTACGCTGGAGCATGACAATTTCGCGGGGAACCATGGGCGCTGTCGGCGCTTTTAAACCGCCCCGCTTGCCGACTGCCAAATCAACGCCCCACTCGTCGCACCAGTCGGCAATGTCCAAGGCTGGGTGGCCTTGGTGGGCCAGCAGTTCGGACACATCAAAACCAATACCTCCCGCGCCAATCACCGCTACTTTACGCCCAACACGCTCGGGAGATTCAATCGCTTCGGCGTAGCTCAACACCTTGCCGTGGTCGTGACCTGGAAGATTGAGTTCCCGGGGCTTAACGCCGGTGGCCATGACCACCTCATCGAAATCGGCGAGGGTTTCTGCGCTTGCCGTAGTGTTTAGACGTACTTCTACCGCATATTTCTCCAGCATCACCCGGTAGTAGCGCAGGGTTTCATTAAACTCCTCTTTGCCAGGAATCTTACGCGCGTAGTTAAACTGCCCGCCCAGCTCACTGCGCTGTTCGAACAGCACCACGCTATGTCCGCGGCTAGCGGCTGTCACAGCCGTTGCCAGCCCCGCCGGGCCGCCACCCACCACGGCGACGCGTTTAGGGGTTTGCGCGGGCTCTATCACCAGTTCGGTTTCATGACAGGCACGGGGGTTGACCAAACAGGAGGTCAGCTTTCCGGCAAAGGTGTGATCCAGGCAGGCCTGGTTACAGGCGATACAGGTATTGATCTCTTCAGCCAAGCCCTCTTCGGCTTTGCGTATCCAGGCAGGATCCGCCAGGAAAGGCCGCGCCATGGAGACCATATCCGCGTGGCCCGCCGCCAGTACGCGCTCGGCTACCTCAGGCATATTGATACGGTTGGTGGTAATCAACGGAATCGATAGTGCTGATTTGATCCGCCGGGTCACCTCGGTAAAGGCAGCGCGGGGCACGCTGGTTACAATGGTGGGCACCCGCGCTTCGTGCCAACCGATACCGGTGTTGATCACGTTCGCCCCGGCGGCTTCGATCGCCTGGCCCAGCGTGACGACCTCTTCCCAGGTGCTGCCCTCTTCGACCAAATCAATCATCGAGAGGCGGAAGATAATCACAAATCGTTCACCCACCGCTTCGCGAACACGGCGCACGATCTCAACGGCAAAACGCATCCGGTTTTCAAACGCCCCGCCCCACTCATCGTCACGCTGGTTGGTACGCTGGCAGATAAACTGATTGATCAGATAACCTTCTGACCCCATGATCTCAACGCCATCGTAGCCCGCCTGTTTGGCTAAGCTTGCGCAGCGAACGTAGTCAGCAATTTGTTGCTCAACCTCATCGCTAGAAAGTGCTCTAGGCATAAAGGGATTGATCGGCGCCTGGATAGCCGAAGGTGCTACCAAATCCGGCGAGTAGGCGTAGCGCCCGGCATGAAGAATCTGCATGCACAGATGACCGCCCTCAGCATGCACCGCGTCTGCCACCTGGCGGTGTTCTGGCAACTGCGCCTCATCAACGAGCGCGTGGGCGCCCTGGAATACGGCGCCTTCCGCATTAGGGGCAATACCGCCGGTGACGATCAGGCTAACCCCCTCCCGCGCACGCTCGGCATAAAATGCCGCTAAGCGTTCAAAGCCATTGGGCGCCTCTTCCAAATTGGTATGCATAGAGCCCATCAAAACGCGATTGGGCAACGTTAAATAGCCAATGGTCAGCGGGCGGAAAAGGTGCGGATAGGCGGGCGCACGGGTCATCACGGTACTCCTTGGTATTATTAGTAACAGTGTTAAAACGCATTCAAACAAGCGTATGACATACTCGCCGCAACGTACAGACCTTTACCTATCTGAATATTGCCAGGTTTGCCGTTCTCCCCCTTGCCCAGTGTGCAAATTCGCGTCACATTACCCGGCTAACGATAAGGAACCGTTGCTATGCCCTTGATGTATTTTTTGCCGCCACTCGCCACCGTGCTTATCTGGTCGGGCAATATGACCATTAATCAGCTTAGCGTAGGCGCCATCGCGCCAAGCAGTATCGCTTTTTTACGCTGGCTGCTTGCCCTTGCGGTGATGACCCCGTTTGTACTCCCCGCAGCGTTACGCCACCGCGACGAAATTCGCCGCCAGTGGCCCAAGCTAGCGCTGCTTGGACTACTCGGCATGGGCCTATGGCAAGGGCTGGCCTATGTGGCGGCAGAAACGACGACCGCTACCAACATGGGGATTCTCGCCGCCATGGTGCCGTTGTTAACGGTACTGCTGAGCGCGCTGATTCTTCGCGAGCCGCCGACCCTGGGTGGCATCGTGGGCGGCGTGCTGGCCTTCGTGGGGGTTACCGTTCTGCTAGGGCGTGGTAATCCGCTCTCGCTGCTACAGCTAGAGGTTGCCCTTGGTGATGCGCTGATGGTGGTAGCAGCCACTTGCTACGCGCTATATGGGGTGATGCTCAAACGCTGGTCGATGAATTTACCGCCCTGGGTGATGCTTTACGCCCAAGTCTGTTTTGCGGTGCTGTTCTTGTTACCGCCTTATTTGATGGGGCCAATGACACCTATTGATAGTCAGAATATCGGCCTGATTGTCTACGCGGGCATTCCTGCCTCGATCATCACCACCTTTTTGTGGATGCGCGCAGTTCGCCAGATCGGTGCCAATCAATCAAGTATTTTCATCAACCTAATGCCACTGTTTAGCGCACTGATTGCGATGGCCTTCTTGGGTGAACAAGTGGCAGGGTTCCACTTTACCGGTGGGCTGCTGATTCTGGCGGGTGTCATCATGGCGCAAACGCTGACACGCCCGTTAGCACGTGGTTTAACCTCGGATAAGCCGAGCAGCGCCCGATAATGCTAGAATGGCCGTCGATTTCTAACGCTGGGAAGCCCTGATATGTCCCTGGAAGAACTGCATCTTAATCTGCGCAACCTAATGAGCGATGACTACGATCAGCTCAAGGCATTGATGGACGCCGTCTATCACGATATCGGCGGGTCATGGCCGAAGCACACCATCGACAAATTAATTCAGGAATTCCCCGACGGCCAAATCGCCATTGAAGACGATGGCCTTCTGGTGGGCGTAGCACTCACCGTTCAGGTGGATTACGACGAATTTTCCAACCCGCATAAGTACGATGACCTGATTGGCCATCGCGAGATCATCCTCAATGACGAGGATGGCGACGCCATGTACGGGCTGGATGTGCTGATTCACCCAGATTACCGCGGTTATCGCCTGGGCCGCCGCCTTTACGAAGCGCGTAAAGAGCTATGTCGCTCAATGAACCTACGGGCGATTTTAGCCGGTGGGCGTATTCCTGAGTATCACCAGCACGCCGATGAACTCACGCCTGCCCAATACATCGATAAAGTCTCGCGCAAAGAGATCTACGACCCGATTCTCTCTTTCCAGCAGGCCAACGATTTTCAGGTAAAGCGCCTACTGCGCAAATACCTGCCTGAAGATGAGCAGTCTCGCGGTTACGCCACCCTGTTGGAGTGGAACAACATTTTGTTTGAGCCCGCTGCCAGTGTGCTCGACAACAAACCGACCCAAGTACGGGTGGGTGCGGTGCAGTGGCAGATGCGTGAGTTTTCATCGGTGGAAGCCGCGCTTCAGCAGATCGAGTACTTCGTAGACGCGCTCTCCGACTATCAAAGTGACTTTGCCGTTTTCCCTGAGCTATTCAACGCGCCGTTGATGGGCCTCCAAGACCGCGCCGCCCAGCAGGATCAAATGGGCGCGATTCGCTTTTTGGCCGGTTTCACCGAGCGCTTTAAGTCTGAACTGTCGCGTATGGCGGTCTCTTACAATATCAATATTGTCGGCGGCTCGATGATTGAAGTGGGTGACGATGACCGACTCTACAACATCGCCTACCTCTTCCATCGTGACGGCACCGTTGAGCGCCAGGCCAAGCTGCATATTACGCCTCAAGAGCGTCGCGACTGGGTGATCGAGGGCGGCGATGAGCTACAGGTGTTCGATACCGACGCTGGCCGCGTGGGCATCCTGATCTGCTACGACGTGGAGTTTCCGGAACTGGGCCGACTGCTGGCCGACCAGGATATGGACATTCTGTTTGTGCCCTTCTGGACCGACACCAAAAACGGTTACCTGCGCGTGCGCCATTGCAGTCAAGCGCGGGCGATCGAAAATGAGTGCTACGTGGTGCTCTGCGGCAGCGTTGGCAACCTGCCTTCGATTGAAAACCTGGATATCCAGTACGCCCAATCAGCGGTGTTCTCGCCGTCTGACTTCGCGTTTCCCCACGATGCAGTGCTGGCGGAAACCACACCCAATACCGAGATGATCTTCTTCTCGGATCTGGATCTCACTCGCCTAACGGTGGTACGTGCCGAGGGTTCGGTGACCAACCTTAAAGACCGCCGCAAGGATCTGTTTGACCTACGCTGGCGCGACTGGTCGTGGAAATCGGGTGCTAATTTGGAGGATTGAATGGTGAATGGTGAATGGTGAATGGTGAATGGTGAATGGTGAATGGTTGGAGTGCCCCTAGTTTAGTAGACACTTGATGTTAAGAGGCGGCTACGTAGGCGCTGGGGGTCAACCCACCCAGCGTCATATGACGCCTCACTTTCGAATAATAATGATCAATATAATAGCGAACTTCATCTACCATCTCGTCTCGATGGATCATACCTAGCGGCTGAATCCATTCTTTCTTCAGTAGAGCAAAGAAGCTTTCCGCACAGGCATTGTCCCAACAATTACCTCGACGAGACATGCTAATCGTTACTTGCCGATTGTTTAGCCAAGTCATCACCTCTTCGCTTCGGTACTGAGTCCCCTGGTCGGAGTGGAACAAGAGATTCTTTCCCGTCGGCCGTTGATGCTGCCATGCATGTTCTAACGCCTTCAAAACAAGCTGTGAGCTATTAACTGGCCCCATCGCCCGACCCACGATTTGGCGAGTACCTAAATCAAGCACCGCGGCGATATAAAGCCATCCCTCCCGACAGCGAACCTGAGTAATGTCTGATACCCAAACTCGATTGCCAGCCCCTACCGAAAACTGGCGATTCAACAGATTTGGCAGGACAGGCAAGGATGACTTGCTACGCCTATAGCCTGGCTTTGAGGCTGTTCGTGAGCGGTATCCTGCCTCTTGTAACAGACGTTGTACCTGATTTTTGCCACAGCAGAAACCAGCATCCTGAGCCTCTAGCCATAATTTCCGATACCCCGGCACATGCTCCATTTGGCGAGCACGATTAAGCAGAAATTCCTTGATAGCTAGGTGTCGCGCTTGACGCGGGCCAGGACGACACTGTCGCTCCCGCCAACGATAGTAACCTGCACGCGAGACGCCGAGTACTTCACAAACGACCGATACTGGCCATTGCTGACAACGGCGAGCATCAATAAAAGCAAACCTTATTTGCCGTGTTTGACGAAGTACTCGTCCGCCTTTTTTAGAATGTCATTCTCCAGCTCAGCGCGCTTCAGCTGCTTTTTCAAGCGCTTCACTTCGCGTTCTAGTTCTTGAACACTCTTCTCTGGTTGCGTATCCCTGATTAATTTATCCGACGAATTCTTGCCCATCATCCACTCCCTACGCCAGCGGCTTAACGTGTTCGGGTGAATGTTTAGCTTGGCAGCAAGTTGAGCCTGTGTCTGCGGCGAAGTGAGTGAGACCTGAATAACCTGACGTCTGAACTCGTCACTGTAGCGAGGGCTAGATTTAAATTTCATAACACCTTCTCTCTATAAAGGTGTCTACTTTTTCAGGGCCACTCCAGGTGAATCGCGAGAAGGCTCACCAACGCAATTCATAAATACAACCACGCCGCCCAAATTGGGCAGCGTGGTTGTGTTCGCGTCAGATTCCGCTAATGTCATTGCGAACGCACCCTCACATGTCATTGCGAACGCACCCTCACATGTCATTGCGAGCGAAGCGAAGCAATCTCGGGGTTATGGCCACATCTGCCTAGATTGCTTCGTCGCAAGCTCCTCGCAATGACAGCAGCTTAATCAGGCCAGACGAGGTGCGCGGGCACTCGGCCTTTGGCATCGAACAACACCCCTTCATCGCGTAGCTTACGATGCTGGCGTTCGGCGCCGCCGTGATCGGCAAGCTTCAAAGACGATGCGATCACGCGATGCCAAGGCAACTGGTGGCCATCCGGCAGGTGGCGCATTGCCGAACCTACCATGCGTGGGGTAGCACCTTCGGTCATGGCGGCAATGCGGCCATAGGTCGTCACCCGGCCCGGCGGAATTTGATCGACAATAGTGTAAATCTGTTCGAGTAATTCCGGCCGAGCCATGTGACTATCCTTTTATTTCTTGAGGGCGCTTCTGAATGTGCTTAAAGCCCCTCAACCAGTTGATCGATCGCTTGGAAAGCTTCTTTTATTGCAGCTTCGCGCTGCTGCTCACCCAAATTCAGCCCTTCAGCATAGACCACGTCAACCTCTTTAATTCCCATCAGCCCCAGCATGGCTTTCAGGTGGGGTGTTTGGCTGTCAAATTCCGTACCCGCGTACTGACCACCCCGCGCGGCCAGAATAATCGCTCGCTTGCCTTCTACCAACCCTTGCGGGCCGTTTTCGGTATAGCGGAACGTTTCACCGGCACGCAAAACACGGTCAAACCACGCCTTCAGCTGTGAAGGAATACCCAGGTTATACATCGGTACCGCAATGACCAGCACATCATTGGCGCGTAGCTCAGCCAGCAGTTCGTCCGAGCGCGCGGCTAACGCCTGCTGCTCAGCGGTACGCTCTGCGGCCGCCACCTGCCAAGCCCCCAGTTCGCTAATATCCAGGTGAGGGAGCGAGGTTTTCACCACGTCGCGCTGAGTAACGTTTACATCGTTGCGGGTGCTCGCCTGCTCAATAAAGCGATTAGCCAACACAATGGATTGGCCGTTTTCAGCCAGAATCGAAGAGGTAATTACCAGGGCACGAGTCGTCATTGAAAGCTCCAAAATGTACAGGGAAGGATTGGAAGCTATTCTACGGCGCTTTCCAAGAAGCAAAAGCGCAACGTTTTACGACTTGTATTCGATTAAATCGAATCATGTGACGGCCAATAAAAAGCCCCGCGACGCAAAATGCGAGGCGGGGCGCAGCTAGTGGTTTAAATGGCTATAGCTCGTTTACTTAAGCTTGATTACTTCTTGGGCCAGGCCTTGGGATCGACTTTATTAACCAGCTTGGGAAAAAGGCTGGGATCAAACACAGGCTCTTTGCCCGCTTTCAACTGCGCTTCGTAGTCGCGGAAGAGTGCGAAAGCTACTGGCGAGAGAAGCAGAATAGCGACCAGGTTAATAATAGCCATCATACCCATAGAGAGGTCGGCGAAGTTCCAAATCGCCCCCAGGCTTGCCACCGAGCCAATCATAATCATCGCCAGCACCGCTAAGCGGTAAATAAACACGGCAACCGGGGCGCGGCGCCCGGCCAGATACTCAATGTTGGACTCGCCGTAGGAGTAGTTGGCAATCACCGAGGTAAACGCAAACAGCAGAATCGCCACCGCGATAAACATACCGCCCCAATCGCCCACATGGCTGGAAAGCGCCATTTGGGTCAACTGAATGCCGTTGTTCTCATCGCCCGCCATCAGCTCCGGCCCCGCCATAATGATGATCGCCGCCGTGGCTGTGCAGATCACTAGGGTATCCAGAAACACCCCGAGCATCTGAATAAAGCCCTGGGCAGCAGGATGATCTGGCCGCGTAGAGGCCGTAGCCGCAGCATTGGGCGCCGAGCCCATACCCGCTTCATTGGAAAACAGCCCGCGCTGAATGCCGTTCATAATCGCCTGGGATACCGCGTAGCCTACTGCCCCACCGGCCGCCTGCTCAAAGCCAAATGCACTGCGCACAATGGTCATGATCGCTGCGGGCAAGTCACTGATATTCAACCCGACTACCACCAGCGCCAGAATTAAGTAGAGCAGCGCCATGAGCGGAACCACCAGTTCAGCCACCTTGGCAATCGACTTCAAACCGCCGAAGATGATCGGCGCCACAACAGCCATCAAAACTAACCCCATGGCCCAGGTGGGAATGGCGAACGCCTGTTCCATGGCCTGGGCGATAGAGTTGGCCTGAACGCTGTTGAACGCTAACCCAAAGGCAATGATCAAACAGATAGAGAACAGCACAGCCAGCCAGCGCAAGCCCAAACCACGCTCAATATAACGCGCAGGGCCGCCGCGGAAGGTGTTGTCGCCGTGGTCTGTTTTGTACGCCTGAGCCAGGGTGGACTCCACAAAACTGGTCGCCATCCCAACCATTGCGGTCATCCACATCCAGAAAATGGCCCCAGGGCCACCAAAATAAATAGCCACCGCGACACCCGCCAGGTTACCGGTACCGACTCGGGCCGCCAGACTGGTTGAGAGCGCTTGAAACGAAGAGATACCGCCGTTTGATTGTCGGGAGCTGCCCAGCAGCTTAAACATATGGCCGAAATAGCGCAGCTGAATACCGCGTGTCATCACAGTAAAATAGAGACCCGCGCCAATCAGCAGATAAATCAGCACGCTGCCCCAGAGCAAGCCGTTGCCGCGATCCACCAGCGATGTCAGCAACGGAGGGAGAGTAAAGTCCATGAAGATCACGCCTTTTTAAACAATGAAAGCGCATCATTTTTCACGGCTGCACCAAAATGGCAAGGAAATTGGCGAAAAGACTTTAAAACAGCAATAACCACTTATCACATTGAATCGCAAAGCCCCCGCCATACCAGCTCGGATTCGTCGCTAACGTGGCGCCGGCTAGGGCGAACCAACCAGAAGCGCTCATCGCTGGGCACACTGAGCTCAAAAGGCGCCACCAAATCGCTACGCTGCTCCATTAAGCGTCGATGAGTTAACGCAACGCCACCGCCCTGGCTAGCAAGCGCCAGTGTCATCACCTGGTTATCGCAAGTGAGCGACCAGCACTGCGCTTCCAGGTGAGCAACCCCCGCTTCCTGCAGCCACCCCGGCCACCCCACGCCAAAACCGACAGCGTGCAGCAGCGTATGCCCAGCCAGATCGCTCGGCGCAGTAAGCGTGTCCGCTAACGCCTGCGAGCAAACGGGCAGCAGTTGCTCTTCGCCTAGCGGCTGCATTTCAACGCCCGTCCACTCCCCTTTGCCATAGCGAATCTCGATATCCGCCCCTTCGGGGCCAAAGTCATCGGGCCAGATAGCACTTACTACACGAATCGACACCTGGGGATGAGCCCGGTGGAAGGCAATTAAACGCGGCGCCAGCCACGACTGCTGAATAACCGGCGTGGCACGCAGCGTCACTGGCTGCTCAGAGGTGCTGCCAAAGACCTCCAGGGTGCCCTCACTAATACGCACAAACGCATCGTGAATGCTGGGCAGCCACGCCTGCCCAGCGGGGGTAAGCGTTAAGCTGCGTGCATGACGAACAAAGAGCTTTTGCCCCACCCGGTCTTCCAGCAGCCTGACGCGCTGGCTGATGGCCGCTTGGGTAACCCCAAGCTCATTGCCTGCAGCGGTAAAGCTTAAGGTACGCGCCGCAGATTCAAAGGCTTGTAGCCATAACAATGGCGGTAATTGGCTCATGAAAAAGAGACCTATAAATTAAATGATGTCTTAGGGGTCAGATTAATCGTTTGTCACTGCTGCGGCTACTCCGCATCCTGGTTGGCACAAACGCACACCCCTACGTAATGCCACAGAGGGAGCGAATCGGAGTTTTAATGAACAGCACAGCAGAGACCACCTTAACGCCCCCCCATGCAAACACCCCTGAGATGGGCGAATTAAGTCCTTATCAAGCGGGCCCGGTACTCACTCAAGCGACGCTTGCCCACAATGGCATTGCCCTTGAGTGGCTAGATGGTCAAAAAACCACTCTGCCCCTGCTCTGGCTGCGCGACCACTGCGCCTGCCCGGCCTGCCGGCATCCGCAGACCCGGGAAAGGCTCTACCTGCCGCTTGAACCCATCACTGAGCCACCCAGCGTTGCTCTGCTAGATGGGCACTTACACCTGCAATGGCAAGATGGTCATGTCAGTGCCTTTCATAGCGGCTGGCTTTACCAGCGCCGCCCGGAAGCCGAGCTGACTTCTGCGGTACCCAACGCTAAGCCTTGGGTCGATAACTTCACTCCCGAGCACATCAGCCATAGTGATTTTTTAACCCCTCTAGGCGAGAAAGCCTGGCTAACCGCCATGCTACGCGACGGGCTGGCACTGATTACCGACGGCCCATTGGTAGAAGAGGAAGTAAGCCGCTTAGCTGAACGTATTGGCCCCCTGCGCGCCACCAACTTTGGCGCCCGCTTTGATGTGCGCTCCAAACCCAATCCCAACAACGCGGCTTATACCGCGGTAGGGTTGCCATTGCATATCGATTTACCCAACTGGCGCCAACCGCCAGACATTCAGTTGCTCTACTGCCTGCAAAACGGTGCCAGCGGCGGCGAATCGTTATTTGCTGATGGCGCTCGGGTCGTAGAAGCTCTGCGCCAGGAGTCTCCAGAAGCGCTGACGATTCTTAGCGAAACACCGATTGATTTTCGCTTTCAGGATGAAACCCACGATATTTCAATGCGGGCACCGGTGATCACTCTGGATAGCGCAGGCAATCTGGTTGAGATGCGCCTGAATAACTGGATTCGCGATGCCCTTCACCTACCAGTAGAGCAGATGGACGCCTGGTACAGCGCCTACGCTCTATTGTGGAAGCTGTTCCACAGCGAAGCGCACCAGCTAGAGTTCACCCTTCGCCCTGGTCAAATGGTCGCTTTTGATAATCGTCGCGTACTCCACGGACGGCGCGAGTTCGACCCTAACAGCGGCGCACGCCATTTACAGGGCACCTATTTAGACCGCGATATGCTGGCTTCACGCCTCCGCGTGCTGGCCCGTAACGTTTAGCGGTATTCAATATCACTGTTTAACAACAACACCTATTAGACAAAAACCTAGCAAGGAGATCCTATGACACACCTCAAGCCTCTCGCCTCAGGCATTGCCCTCGCCACTACCGCGCTATTTGCCTCGGCGGCTCACACCGACGACCAAACCCTCGATTTCGGTGTGCCCGCCTGGCCCGGCATTACAGTAAAAACGGCTATCGCCGAACAGCTATTAAACCCACTCGGCTACGAAACCAGCACCCAGGAAATCGGCCTACAGGTGATTTACCAGGGTATCGAAAGCGGCGATATCGACGCCTTTCTAGGGGCTTGGCTGCCCGCCCAGCGTGAGATGTTCAATCCCCGCAAGGAGTCGGGTGTACTGATTGACGTGGCGAATAACGTCGATGGTGCGCAAATGACCCTGGCGGTGCCGGAATATCTGTATGAGAGTGGCATTCAGAGCTTTGCTGATCTAGACGAAAATCGCGAGCAGTTCGAGGGTGAAATCTATGGCTTCGGCGCAGGCTCTGCTGCCAGTGAGATTCTTCACAACGCCATTGACAACGACACCTGGGGTCTAGGTGACTGGCAGGTAGTCGATACCAGTGAAGTGGGCATGCTTTCCGCTGCACGTGACGCCATCTCCCGTGAGGAACCGATTGTCTGGGTAGGCTGGACGCCCCACTGGATGAACCTTGAGCTGCCCATGCGCTACCTGGAAGATCCTGAAGACCTGTTCGGTGAGAACAACGGTGAAAGCGATGTGTTGACGCTGCTGCGCAGTGACTACGCTGAAGCCACCCCCAACGTAGTGACGTTCTTTGAGCAGTTTACCTTTTCGGCTGAAGAGCAGAGCTGGATGATCCAGGCGTTTGGCCAGGAAGAGCAAGACCTTGCCGACGTCGCCGAACAGTGGATCAACGACCACCCAGAACGCATTGAAGCAATGTTGGCAGACGTCACCACCACTGACGGCGACCCCGCTTGGCCGGTCATTGAAGCCCAGCTCAACAACTAATAAACCGCTGATTAACAACTGCACTTAATGGAAAAGCGCCTTCATCCCATTGGACGGCTAGCGTATGCTAGCGCTTTTTTAGCCGATGGGAGTGGGCATGTCGCGGACATTGGGTAAGGGCGTAGGCCTGCTGGTAATCGTCGTGCTGCTGGGCGTCATGTGGCAGGTACTGCAGCGCTACGACCTACTCACCCAGGCGCGCCTTAGCGAGTTTATCGCTTACATTCGCCAGTGGCGTACCGCGCCCTGGATGTTTGCTGCGGTAATGGCCACTTATGCCAGCGCCTTGCTGGTGATGTTTCCACTTAGCCTGCTGGTGGTGGTGACTGGCTTACTGTTTGGCCCGATATGGGGGCTGGTGTACGCCACGCTAGGCACATTGACCTCCTCGATTGTGTCTTACTGGGTAGGCCACTGGTTAGGCCGTGAGGCGCTTATGCGTTATGGCGGGCGCCATCTGCGCGGCCTATCGGGTTACTTATCCAAGCGCGGCATTCGCACCATGACGGTGATTAACCTGCTGCCACTCGCCCCGTTCACGCTCACCAATATGCTGGCGGGCGCTTTTCACCTTAAGTTTCGCGACTATATGATCGGCTCCACCCTGGGCATCGTACCGGGGCTGGCAGCGGTGATCTTATTGGGCAGCCAGCTAGGCGCACTGTTCACCGCTGCCTCGACCAAAGAAATCATCTTAGCGGCTGTCGGGCTAGTGGCTGGCGTTAGCTTGTTAATAGGCCTTAAGCGCTATGCTAACCGCCGCCAAGCGGCAAAAAAACAGCCTCACCGCGAAGGCGAGTGATATTTGGCCAGCACTTCGGCGTAAAAGCCCGCCACCGCTGAGGCAAAGTTGGCAATATCAAACTCCTCAGCAAAGTGGCTGGCCTGCTTACCCAACTCCCGGCGTCGCTCAGCGTTATCTTTTAACTCAACCACCCTTTGCCCCCAGGCCTGACGATTTTGCGGTGTTTTGAACCCATTGACCCCTTGGCGCACCACATCATCGATACCGCTGGAGCGCACCGCCACGACGGGCAACCCCGCCGACATTGCTTCAAGAATCACCATACCCTGGGTTTCTGAGGTCGAAGCAAACACAAATATATCGCCTAGATGGTAATAAAGCGCCATGCGCTCCGGCGGCACCGCTCCGACCAGGGTGACCTGCGAGGTCAGTTTCAAAGTATCGATTTGGTTTTGAATCGCCTCCCGGTCTGGCCCATCACCAATCAGTAGCAGATGAAGATCATCATGCCCATGTGACTGAAGCTCGGCGAGGGCTTCCAGCATAAAGCCAATGTTTTTCTCCTTACTAATCCGCGAGACGCTGATCAATATTTTACTTGCAGGGTCGATAGTTAATTGCTCGCGCAGCGCTTCCAACTCACTCTCCTCAACGTGTGAAAAGCGTGCCACATCTATGCCTGTGGGCTGCACCAGCGAGGGTGTTTTCACGCCAATCATGCGCAGATACTCCTCGGCGGAGTAAGTCGGCACAATCACTCCTTGGCAGCGATTAGAGAAGCGCTTGATCAGGGTATGGGAAATCAAATTACGGAACAGCGCACCGGGCAACGGCACGAAGTGGGCATAGTGCTCCAGGCGGGTGTGATAGGTGTAGATCACTGGCACCTTGAGCCGACGCCCCATAAACAGGCCCATGGAACCGAGCCAAAAGGGATGATGAACATGAATAACATCCGGCTTAAACCCACGCAGGCAACGACGAAAACGCGCACTGAACGGATTGGTTAACCGGAACTCGCCCTTCTGCCCAAATGCCATTAGCGTGGGGATGCGTTTTATTGAGCTGTCGTCCTGCCACGTTTCTCGGTAGCGCGGCACTAACAGTTGGATGGTGTGGCCTAGATCACATAGGCCATTGCGCAGGCGATCCACCGAGACCGATACCCCCGATACAAAAGGAAAGTAGTTATTAGAGATCATCGCTACGCGCAGAGATTTACCCAGGAAAGGCGTTGGGTCGATATCAAAATCAGGATAGTAGTCGCGATCTTCGAAAATTAGCCGATATAAGCGCAGTGCGAGCAGCGTCAACATACCCACAATCAGCAAAAACCGCGTATAGCTAACGTAGAAAAACGCATACACCGTGGAAGCCACACTACTCACCATCCGCCACCAGCCAGGGCTATCCACATTTAATCGCACCGGCGCAATAGCGACATTCTCACCCTCTACATTGACGATGACGTAGTGGTGAAAGCTACTATCGGCATCAATGAGGATGCCTCCCGCGCCTCCGGTTGTCACGTAATCCACGCCATTAATCGTCTGCTGGGAAAAGAGCGTTAAGTTGGCGGAAAATACGGTATCAACGTCATGCTCCTCTGCCAGCGCCATAATGCCATCGGCTAAGCGAGAATCATTGAGATAATTGTCCGCTTCAAACAGCGGCGCGTCGCGCACTACGTTGTGCAGCGGCAAACCAACAAATAGAAACCGATGCTGTGTTTCTGAGGCCGTAAGCTCACGCTCCAACCAATCAAGCTGCCAGGAGGTAGAGGACTTGCCGGTACCGTCAAGAAAGATAAAGTGGCTATTGCCCGCTACAAACGAGTAAAAGTGCGGCCCAAAATATTCGTAAAACAGATAGCTACCGAAATCGCTATCTTCATTTTCACCGTAGGTGAGTAAGTAAGGGACATTGAGCTGCTCCAGACTCTGATAAATCGCCTGGTAGCTCTCCTGCTGCCCACTATTGACGGCATTCCCAGCGGAAATCAGGAAGTCGATGCCGCTCTGATTGATGAGCGGCACAATCTCCTTTTGAAACACGCTCACCGAGTTATTGATATTGCCCACCACCGCAAAGCGATAGTCGGTTCGCTCCTTCAACACCTCGCGAATATTCGCCACCTCAAGGGTATGCACCGACTCAAATTTGGGTTCTGCTACATACAACCAAATTTGGTGAGCAATTAGCCCAGTCACCAGAGCAAGATTAAGAAAAAAGAACAGCCGCAACCTGCGCTGTCGGGAAAGGCGAAGAAAGGAGCGTCGTGGCATTTAAAAGCGCTTTTTCAAAGATAATATGAGGTTATTAACCACTATACAGCAACGCTGAGTCGAGGTGGCGCGCCAAGCTAGCGCGCTTCACACCCGTTTAGGGTGGCCAGTAATCGACGTGGCCCAGCCTGATTGCGGTGTTCTCCCAGCCATATGCCCTGCCAGGTACCTAAAGCCAGGCGTCCATCGCGCACCGCCAGCGTTAGCTGTGTACCCAGCAGGCTGGCGGCTACATGGGCGGGCATATCATCAGGCCCTTCCAGGGTGTGGCGGAAATAGGGTAAATCTTCGGGCACCAGTCGACGCAGAAAAGCATCTAAATCGTGGCGCACATCCGGATCAGTGTTCTCATTGAGCGTTAACGAGGCAGAAGTGTGCATCAGCTGTAAATGCAGCATGCCAGCCTGGCAGTCACTTAAACAAGGCAGTGCGCGGGCCACATCATCCGTAATCAAATGAAAGCCGCGCGCCATTTCGGGCAAATGAATCTCTTGTTGGCACCACATACACACTCCTTTATTTGTTATGTAAACGAAAACACTCCATCACCGCCTTCTCCTGCTGTATGGCAAAATAGCAACAGATAGCACTAACCATAGTCGATCACCCGCGAATCATCGCCAAGGAGCGCGTTAATGAAAACCCTGCTAGGAAGCAGCATCGTTAGTATGACCCTACTCACCGGCTGCACTGGCATTCCGGATGGCACGCAGCCAGTAGCAGACTTTGAGCTAGACCGCTACCTGGGTCAGTGGTTCGAAATTGCCCGCCTGGATCACTCCTTTGAACGCGGTCTTGATTGCGTGACCGCTACTTACAGCCTGCGCGATGATGGCGGTGTTCGAGTAATCAACCGTGGTTACAACCTTGAAGAGCAAGAGTGGGATGAGGCTGAAGGCCGCGCCTACTTTATTGACGATGAAAGCGTTGGGCGCTTAAAGGTAAGCTTCTTTGGCCCCTTTTACGGCGGCTATAACGTCCTTGAGCTGGATGAGGAGTACCAATGGGCGTTGGTGGCAGGCCCTAACCGCGACTACCTGTGGATACTTTCACGTACAGCGGAAATAGATAGCGCGACAGAAGGACGCCTGCGTCAGCGAGCAGCCGAGCTGGAGTTCCCTACTGAAGAGCTGATTGATGTTAACCAAGGCGAGGCTTGCCCTAGCCGATAAGCAGCTTCTGATTAGCTCCCATCAGGCAATATTGGTACCCGCCCCGCTATCTCTCGCTGAACATAGTCAATAAAAGCGCGCAGCCGGGCGGGCACATGGCGGCGTTGCTCAAACACCGCATAAAAATCTGCCCGCACCCCCTGCCAGCCTGGCAACAGCGCTACCAATGCGCCACTGGCAAGGTGCTCGTTAACGTCCCACCAGGAGCGCAGCATGACACCGTGGCCGTCCAAGGCCAGGCGGGTAATGACCTCGCCATCGTTGCTGGCTAATCGACCGCTGACCTTTATCGACTGTGTCTGCCCAGGCAGTCCTTTTGTAGACTGAGCGACTTGTTCAAAGCGCCAGAGGGGGAAATCACTGTCATTCTCGCGAATCACCAAACAAGCGTGCTGCTGTAAATCTGCCGGTACTTGCAAAGACGGTGCCTGGGCAATGTAAGCAGGCGACGCGCAGAGCACCCGCCGATTGGCCAGAATACGCCGGGCGACCAAGCGCGACTCCGGTGGCTCGCCCACGCGAATACCAATATCAAAGCCGTGATCGCTCAAATTAAGCGGAAAATTGGTTAACTCCAACCACCCTTCCACCTCGGGGTGATCGGCACAAAAGCGTGACAGCAGTGGCGCAATATGGCGGCGCCCAAAGCCAAAAGTGGCGTTTACCCGCAAACGTCCGCTAAGCGCCTGATCGACCCCCTCACCCAGTGAATTTTCCAACTCATCCAACTCATCTAAAATCAGCGCGCCACGGGCCAAGTAGCGCTCACCCTCTGCGGTCAGCGTCAACCGCCGCGTAGTGCGAGCAGCTAGCTCTACCCCCAGGCGCGCCTCCAATTGTTTTAGCCGCTTGCTTACTGCCGAGAGCGATAGCCCCAGCTCGCGAGCAGTCCCCGTCAGGCTTCCCGCCCGCGCCAAGTGCTGAAAAAACGCCAAATCATCCAGGTGCACCATATCGCTCCTCAGTCATTCTGCACTTTCACGCAACAATAACTTGAATAGTAGCCTGATTATCTCCACCAAAATAGCCGCTACACTCTATTTACTATTCACGACTCACGACTCACGACTCACGACTCACAAGCATAAAAAGTAACTAACAAGGTAAGGAACCACTATGACCCACCGTATTGCCATTATCGCCGGTGACGGCATCGGCACCGAAGTCATGCCTGAAGGCATCCGCGCCCTTGAAGCGACCGCCAAGCGCTTTAATCTTGATCTTGAGTTCACCACCTTTGAGTTTGGCAGCTGCGACTACTACCTGGAACACGGCAAAATGCTGCCGGATGATTGGTTTGAGCAGTTAAAAGGTTTTGATGCGCTGTTTTATGGCGCGGTGGGCTGGCCCGACAAAGTACCCGACCATATTTCCCTGTGGGGCTCACTGCTGCAATTCCGGCGCCGCTTTGATCAGTACATCAACCTGCGCCCCTGCAAGCTCATGCCCGGCATTAAAAGCCCGCTAGCAGGCCGTAAACCCGGCGATATCGACTTTTACGTGGTGCGTGAGAACACTGAAGGCGAGTACTCCAGCGTTGGTGGCAAAATGTTTGAAGGCACCGACCGTGAAGTGGTCATTCAAGACACGGTCATGACCCGCACCGGCGTAGACCGCGTATTGAAATACGCTTTTGAACTGGCCCAAACTCGCCCGCGTAAAAAGCTCACCTCTGCGACCAAGTCCAACGGCATCTCAATCACTATGCCGTATTGGGATGAACGTGTGGTCGAAATGGCGAAGGGCTACCCTGAAATCGCGGTGGATAAATTTCATATCGATATTCTTACCGCCAACTTCGTTCTCCACCCGGATTGGTTTGATGTTGTCGTGGGCAGCAATCTGTTCGGCGATATTCTTTCTGATCTCGGTCCCGCCTGCACCGGCACGATAGGCATTGCCCCTTCAGCCAACATCAACCCCGAAGGCAACTTTCCGAGCTTGTTCGAGCCAGTACACGGCAGCGCGCCGGATATCGCCGGTAAAGGCATTGCCAACCCTATCGGTCAGATTTGGTCAGGCGCCATGATGCTGGAGCACCTCGGTTACAAAGAAGCCGGTGACGCAATAGTCACGGCCATTGAGGAAGTATTGAGCGAAGGGGATGCCACCGTACTCACCCGCGATGTGGGTGGAGAAGGCACCACTGCAACCCTAGGCAAGGCGATTGCCAACGCTATTTCGCACTGACACACATATGGCATAACGATTGGCTGTCTGGTTGAATCCAACCGGGCAGCCAATGTATGTTTTTTAATCGCTTATGTTCTACATTTGTCCTGAGGGTGGAAGAAACGTCAGTTTCACTTCGCTCATAACAACATCAACAAACAACCATCAGGACAATGCTATGAAACTTGGACGCCGTCAGTTCCTTTCGGCATCGGCCGCCCTGGCCGCTGTTGGCACATCGCCCCAGCTTTTTGCTTTGCAGAGCTCACAAGGTTCCACCCCGGAACGATACCCAATCGATGCCTGGAAAGTCGAAGATTCCCGCTTTAGTGATTACATGATTTTTAACAGTCCTCTAGAACGCCACTGGAGTGGAGGTCTGTGGACAGAGGGGCCAGCATGGAACGCCGTAGGTCGTTATGTTGTTTTCAGCGACATACCTCGTGCCAAGCAGATGCGCTGGGACGAATCCACTGGTCAAGTCAGCGTATTGAGAGACAATGTCGGCCACTCTAACGGTAATACCTTCGATCATCAGGGGCGGCTAATTGCTTGCGAGCACTATCCCTCACGCGTTTTACGCTACGAGTGGGACGGCAGCACAACGGTGCTCGCCGAGCGCTATCAGGGCAAACCGCTCAATGCCCCTAATGACGTGGTGGCACTGCCCTCGGGTGGAGTGATCTTCACTGATCCAGGCTATGGTGCTCACTTCGACTACGAGGGCAAAAAACGAGACCTGGAGCTAGAAACGGCCATCTATTACGTCGATGACAGCCTGGATGAGCCCATCATGCTGACCGACGATATTTATAAGCCAAACGGTATTGTATTAACGCCGGATGGCGAAGGGTTCTACGCCAGTGACAGTGCCCCCACCCATTTCGACGAACCCGCGCGAATTATTCGCTGGTCGCTGGGTGAAGATGGTCGCAGTGTCAGCGACCGGCAAGTTATCGTGACCAGCGAAGACACTATTTTCGACGGCATGGCCTGTGACGTGGATGGCAATATCTGGTCAAGCGCCAATGGTGGTGAAGGTATCGACGGAGTAGTGGTTTTCTCACCGGAAGGCACCTTGCTGGGCCGAGTATTGCTACCCGAAGTCTGCTCGAACGTGTGTTTTGCGGGCAAGAGCCGCAATCGACTATTTATGACGGCCAGTCAATCCGTCTACACAATTTACACGGCGGCACGCGGAGCATAGTAAAACTATAATCCCAGCCACAATATCCCAACCCCAAAAAAAGCCTCGCCGGATATATCCGGCGAGGCTTTTACTTGGCTGACTCGTATATGTCTTGGCTAGTAAACTAATTAACTGGCCAGTTTAGCCGCCGTTTTTGCGACCAACTCGCCTTGGAAACGGGCGATTTTCAGCTCACGCTCGTCAGGTTGGCGTGAGCCGTCACCACCAGCAATGGTTGCGGCGCCGTAAGGCGTACCGCCGCTCACTTTAGAAATATCAAACTGCTCTTCGAGACCGTAACCAATCGGCACAATCACCATACCGTGGTGGGCAAGTGTGGTCCAAGTAGAGGTGATGGTCATCTCATCACCGCCGCCAGTACCGGTAGAAGTGAACACGCTAGCGACTTTGCCACGCAGAGCACCGTTCGCCCACAGGCCACCGGTCTGATCCAGGAAGGTACGCATTTGACCGGCCATATTCCCAAAGCGGGTGGGCGTACCGAAAATGATCGCATCGTAATCGGCAAGCTCTTGAGGCGTCGCTTCCGGCGTGTCGTAATCCTGCTTACCGCCTGCATTCTTGAACGCCTCTTCAGGCATGGTTTCAGGAACGCGTTTCACCGCCACCTCAACACCGCTCACACCCTTTGCGCCTTCTGCCACGGCCTGAGCCAGCGTATCAATATGGCCATACATGGAATAATAAAGTACCAGTACCTTTGTCATTACTATCTCCTTCACTTATGAATAGTGCAGTTATGAGTAGTGCAGTGAGCGTCGCCTAAAGTGGGCGTCGCCTAATAAGTAGTAAACACAACATAGCGCACTCAAGCATAGAAAAAAGCGAATGTTTTCGTCCGTGGGCGTCGATTTCATCGACGAACGCCATCTTGCACTTTACGCCAACCACCACTAGCTTTTGACTTGCCTACATCAAACGTATCCAAGGAGTCTGGAATGACGATTTTTGAAGCCCTGCGCAAGGATCACGATATTCAGCGCGACCTGCTCGCCCGCTTAGTTGAAACACATGGAGACAGCGATGAGCGAGATAAACTGTATCAGCAGGTACGGGCAGAGCTGCATTATCACGCCGCTGCCGAAGAGCGGGCGCTCTATATCCCAATGATGTCAATCGACCTGACTCAGGAAAAAGCCCGCCATAGCGTTGCCGAACATCATGAAATTGATGAGCTTTTAGAACTGCTTGATGAAACTGACTACAGTGCAACCCACTGGTTGACCCACGCCAAACAGCTCCAGGATTTAGTCACTCACCACCTGGATGAAGAAGAGCAAGAGGTTTTCCAGCTGGCGGGCCGTGGCCTGCAAGATAAACAAAAGACATCGCTTGCTAGCGAGTACCAGGAAGAAATGCAGCGCCAGCGTTCAGCGTAACGTGATGAACAAATTGAAAAACGCTCATGCACCCCATGGGCGTTTTTTGCTGTTAGCGATTAAATAAAGCCACTTTTCAGCTTCCGCGTGTTTCATGAAGACGCTTTTTCACGAATACGCTAGGGTTTTACACGCGAACGACCTGCGGGCTTGTGGCATACGCCCAGCGTGGTAAACCTAGGCTCGCTTTTATACTGACAACGATACTCAAAACAGTTAACTGAGGAGCGACAATGCTAGGCCAATGGCTCGACTGGTCGCTTGATGGGCAACTCCCCACCGCCAGCCAAGGCGCCTTCGCCAGCGGCACTTATCATTTGCATGCGCCTGGTATTTTGGAGCTCACCCCTAACACGGTAAGCCAAAGCGCCCACACGTGCATTTTTTCAGCGGCGATCCATGGCAATGAAACCGCACCGGTTGAACTGGTGGGTGAATGGTTAAGCGGCGTAGAAGCGGGCAGCATATCGCTCGGCGCTCCTGTGCTGGTGATTTTAGGCAACCTGCCCGCGCTTAAGGCGCAGCAGCGTTTCCTTACCACCAATTTAAACCGGCTGTTTAGCCGCGAACTAGCCGCCAAGGGCGAGGAGCCAGATCGCGCCAGGCAATTAATGGCCGCGGTGGATAGTTTTTATGCCCGCCATGCCGGGCGCCCCAAACTGCACTACGACCTACATACCGCAATTCGGGATAGCCGCTACCCCTGTTTTGTAGTGGAGCCTTTTGCCGAATCCTCCACCGATGCTGAGCAGTGGGGCTGGCTGGCGGCGGCGGGTATGCAGGCGGTGCTGCACCAACATCAGCACAGCTGGACATTCTCCCACTACAGCAAGCACTATCACGCCGCTCAGGCATTTACCTTTGAGCTAGGGCGGGTAGCGCCTTTTGGCCACAACGATATGGCATCATTACAACCGATGCGTACACTACTCACCGCGCTTAGTGAAGGACATACGCCACCCAATCAGCCCGCCACGCAAATGCAGTTTTTCCAGGTTCAACACGAATTAATGCGTCACTCGGAGGACTTTACACTCTGTTTTGCCGAGGACACAGCCAACTTCAGCCGCTTTGAGCCCGGCACTCTGCTGGCCCAAGACGGTAAGTCGGGTGAGTTTCGGGTAGGCGATACGCCCCTTCATGTGGTGTTTCCTAACGCACAAGTAGAGGTGGGCGCCCGTGCCGCGCTGTTGGTGGCGCCTATCGTTTAACCCCCCAAGCAGGATCTACTTTAGCCAAGACAATAACAATGGTGAGGCGACAACAGAACCCTCGACGTCGATACGACTATCGTCGAGTGCATAATGTTAGAAGGAAAGCGCGCATAATGCGCCCAGCCTGATAGAATCGCCCCTTTTTCGCGCCAGCCGCATCAAACAAACCCACTTGTTGCTGCGGCAACTCTGTACTGGAGCCAATGATATGGCCGCTACGCCTACTCCCCTTGAAGTGCGTAATATTAAAAAACGCTTTGGCGATACGGAAGTTCTGAAAGGTCTTTCATTACAAGCCCAAAAGGGCGATGTGATTACCCTGATTGGTGCCTCTGGATCGGGTAAAAGTACTTTTTTGCGCTGCATGAACTTGCTTGAACAGCCCGACGATGGCGACCTCATTGTCCATGGCGAACCCATTCGCTTTAAGACCACGAAGCACGGCCGCGAACCTGAAGATTGGAAGCAGGTGGTACAAATGCGCGCCAAGCTCTCCATGGTGTTCCAGAGCTTTAACCTGTGGGCCCACATGACGCTGCTCGAAAACATCATCGAAGCGCCGATTCATGTGCTGAAAAAACCCAAAAAAGAAGCCTTGGAGCACGCCCATGCACTGCTCGATCGGGTTGGCTTAACGGCCCGCGCCAACGCCTACCCAGCACAGATGTCCGGCGGCCAACAGCAGCGCGGCGCTATTGCCCGCGCACTGGCGATGGATCCAGAAGTGATGCTGTTTGACGAACCCACCTCCGCTCTTGACCCGGAATTGGTCGGTGACGTATTGAAAGTCATGCACGACCTCGCTGAAGAGGGGCGCACCATGGTCGTGGTGACTCACGAGATGGGGTTTGCCCGTGATGTCTCCAGCCAAGTGATTTACCTTCACCAGGGCCTGGTGGAAGAAGCTGGCCCGCCCGATCAAGTGTTAGGCAACCCGCAATCACCGCGCCTGCAGCAATTCCTGGCACCTAATTACTGATCCGCGAGGCTGACCATGATTGATTTACAAGGGTATGGCCCCCGGCTGATCGAAGGGGCTGGCGTCACCATCCAATTAGCGGTGTTGTCGCTGATTTTAGCGATTATTTTAGGGCTCCTGACCGCCAGCGCGAAGATGTCGCGCAACTGGTTAGCTCATCGTCTTGCCACGCTTTACACCACACTTATTCGCGGTGTGCCCGACCTCGTGTTGATGATGCTGTTTTTTTTCGGCGGCCAAATTGGCGTCAACATGATCACCGACTGGATTTACTACTCGTTCGATATCGATATTTTTATCAATATTAATGCCTTCGTCGCGGGCGTTGTCACCATTGGGCTAATCTTCGGGGCCTATATGGGGGAAACCTTTCGCGGCGCTTTTATGGCGGTCGATAATGGGCAAATCGAAGCAGGTAAAGCCTATGGCATGAGCGATGGGCTGGTTTTTCGTCGCGTCCGTTTTCCGCAGATGATGCGCCATGCGCTGCCTGGCCTTTCCAACAACTGGATGGTATTGCTCAAAACCACAGCACTGGTCTCGGTAATCGGGCTTTCTGATATGGTGCGTGTCGCCTCAGAAGCCTCTAAAGCGACGCGCGAACCTTTCACTTTCATGATTATTGTCGCGCTTATCTATCTGCTCATCGCCAGCGTTTCGGAATGGATCTTTGCTCGTCTGCAAAAACGCTACAACATTGGCTATGGGGAGGCAGACTAATGACCGCTTTCATGACATGGCTCGAAAATCAGCTTGCCGAGAACAGTATTTTCACGCTGCAAACGCTTTCCTACTATGGCGATGGGTTGACCACCACGGTGCAACTGGTCTTTTTATCACTGGTCATTGGCTTAATCGCTGCGGTACCCCTTGCCATTGGGCGTGGTTCAAAACACGCCTGGATTAAGTGGCCTATTTTTGCTTACACCTATGTTTTTCGTGGCACACCGCTACTCATCCAACTCTACCTGATTTATTACGGCGTGGTGTTCGTGGACGGAATCCAAGAAAGTTGGCTATGGGTGATACTTGAAGAACCGTTCGTTCCCGCACTCATTGCATTTACCCTCAACACCGCCGCCTATACGACCGAGATTTTTCGCGGCGCGATTAAGTCTACCTCGAAAGGTGAAATTGAAGCGGCTCGTGCCTATGGCATGTCACCTCAGCAGACCATGCGGCGCATTATTATCCCCAGCGCTTTTCGTCGCGCACTGCCGGCCTACGGCAACGAAGTCATTTTCATGCTACATGCCAGCGCTATTGCCAGCGTAGTGACGATTATGGATCTGACCGGCGCGGCGCGCTTTGTCTATGCGCGTTTTTATGCACCTTTTGACGCATTCTTGTTTGTGGCAGCGATATACCTGTGTTTAACCTTCACCATCCTGTATCTCTTTCGTTATCTAGAGAAAAAGCTGCTCGCACATCTACAGCCACAGAACTCCTAGTGTGAAACAAACGTTGGTTTACGAATCATCAAGCGCTTTTCGTCAACGCCGAGTTAGGATAAGTTATCAATGATCATCACAACGCAACCTGTGACTAACGTGGTCAACGCCCTATAGGCAACGCCATCATTAGGCAGTGGTTGCTTAAATGAACTCTGCTTCCAAGGAGATACATAATGAAAAAACTGCTGTCTGTCTCACTGCTAGGCTTAGCCGTTGCAGTAAGCGCCGCCCAGGCGCAAGAAGACCAACTACGTATCGGGGTTGATGTGCCTTACGAGCCGATGGAATATCGCACGCCGGATGGCGAGCTGACCGGCTTTGATATCGACCTGGGCAACGCCCTCTGCGAGCGTATCGGCGTTGAATGTGAATGGGTTGTACAGGGCTGGGACGGCATTATCCCGGGTCTCATGGCACGTAAATACGACGCTATTATGTCCTCCATGACGATCAATGATGACCGTCGCGAGCAAGTGCTGTTCTCTGACCCCTACATCACCCCACCGTCCGCCTGGTTTGCTCCTGAAGGCACCGACCTTGATGCAACCAATGAAGAGTCGCTCGCCGGCATGACCATCGGCGTTCAGCGCGGCACTCTGCAGGACAATTACGTCACCGACATGTATGGCGATGTCGCCGACATCAACCGCTATTCTACCGCCGATGACATGGTGCTGGACATGGAATCCGAGCGTTTGGACATCTTGTTCCTCGACTACCCAGTCGGTAAGTCCACGTTACTGGATAGCGAAGAAGGCAACTACGTTGTTGTCGGCGAGATGCTCACCGAACCTAAAGAGTATTTTGGTGATGGCTTTGGTATCGCGTTCCGTCAACGCGACGAAGCACTCGCTGAGCAGTTCAACGAAGCCCTGGCTGAAGTGAAAGAAGACGGCACTTACGACGAGATCTACAACCGTTATTTCGGTGGGCAAGAGTAAGCATCACAGCAAGCCCTAGGGCCTGTTGACGTTTCACTCGCGGCCGCGCTGGAGCCCGTTTTTATTCGCGGCAAGGCAGGAGGAGAGAAGTTTGGTGGTTCCAAATGAACGACGACTAACGCCGCCGCGGATAAAAACGGGCCCAGCCCTTCGGGTTGCCCCGCAAAGCGCGCCATACGGCGTTGCAAAACTTGAAAAGGGAACCACCCTTCCCAGCGTTTTGCGCCTTGTCTGACGCGCTTTGTGGGGCAACGCGGTTCGCGATGAAACGTCAACAGGCCCTAGTGTCCATCACCCCGGCAACCGCCGGGGTGATGCGTTTCTATCTAACGCTGAAAATTCAGTGAACTAGGTAAAGCTGCCTCTGTCTGTGTATCATCGAGCATGTTCAACACGGAGGTTTTATGGCTCACCCGACTAGCCCACATGCAGGCACGCTACCTCGCCTCTCTTCTCACTGGACCGGCTGGGGGCAGTGGCTGGCCCTGATCACCATGACCGTGGATCACCTCACTCGCTATGTGCTGCCCGGCGATTGGGATCTAAGCTGGGCCGGGTCTTCCATTGGCCGTATCGCCTTCCCGCTGTTTGCCGCCATGGTGGCCTGGCACGGGCTGTTTAATACCCGCAACCCACTGCGCTACTCGCGCCGAATTCTAATTATCGGCTTGGTTGCCCAACTCCCCTACATGATGATGCCGCGCGCATCAGACGCATTTATCCTCAACGTCTGCTTTACCCTGGCCAGTGGTTTAACCTTAGGTGCGCTAGTGCGCCAAGGCTGGCAGCACTACCAGCAGCAAACGTTAGGTTTGCCCTGGTTGTTAGCCGGTGCCGCGGTAGGTGTGACCGTGTGGTACCTGCTCGGTTTTTGGGTGGAGTACGGGCACAACGGGCTGCTGCTGATTCCGCTATTAATGTTCGCGATGCATGCCTTGAGCCAAACTGAGAGCCATTTCCAAGCGCGCCTATGGTCAGGCCTAGCGGCATTTCCAGCACTCTGGATTGCCGGTCAAATGAACGCCTCTGACCTGGCCAAATCGTTTACCGTCGGCACCTGTGTGGTAGTGTTGATCCTTGCCGCTGGCGCTGCCCGGCGCGTCCCTGCCATTAACTTGGCGATGCCGCGGCGTCTATGGCTAGCATGGTATCCAGGCCACTTTGCATTAATCGCGCTATGGCTATTGCTGAGCGGCCAGATTACGTAAAAGCTCTTTCAACGCCGCATCAATGCATGGCATCTCGCATCCACGCCTCAATACCATGCTCGGCGACCTGTTCCGTCAGCGCTTCTTTGCTTGGCACGCCGACTTCCTGCGCTTTAAGTTGGCCTTAGGGTGGTCTGACGTGTGGCGCCACGAGTTCACGCAGGGCAAGGTGCAGCTTCTGTGGTTGCACCGGCTTGTGCAGCAGCGGGATGCCGCTGGTCATGGCCTCGCGCAGCCGGTGGGGGGCCGTGTCACCGGTGATGAGTAGCGCGGGGATATCCCGTCCGAAATGCCTGCGCAACTGGTGGATCGCCTCAGCGCCATTGTGCTCGTCGCGCAGCCGGTAGTCGCAGAGTAAGATATCCGGCACGTTACGGTGATGGGCGATGGCCTCGCTGAGTGACGCCGCAGTCTCGCAGATAGCGCCCCAGCCCTCCAGCAATGCCGCCATGGCGTAGCGAATTATTTCATCATCATCGATGACCAAGACATGCTTCCCGTTTAACGCGGATGGGTCGAACGCAGGCGGTAACGTCTTCGTCGGCGGCTCCTCTCGAGCGATATCCTCGGCGCGTACGACGTGCAGGCGGAAGACGCTTCCCTGGCCGGGTGTGGAGCGAAGCGTGAGCGTATGCTCCAGCGTTCCCGCCAGCCGCTCGGCGGTGGCCAGGCCCAGGCCCAATCCCTTGCGGCGGTCGCGCTCCGGATTGCCCAATTGATGGAACTCACGAAAGATCGCCCGGTGTTGATTCGGGGCGATGCCGATGCCGGTATCGTGCACCTCGATGGCGTACCCGTCTCCCCGCCGGCGGCAGGCCACCAGAACGCCGCCCTGGTCGGTGTAGCGTATCGCGTTGGCGACCAGGTTGCGCAGTATCAGTTCCAGCAACGCCGGGTCCGAGACCACCGTGGCGTCGGTATCCCGTGTCCGGTAGACGAGGCCCTTTTCGTCCGCCATCGGCGCCAGTTCCATTTCCAGTTTGCGGAACAGCTGCTGCAGGCCCAGCGGGCGCGGCCGTGGCTCGATGACACCGGCATCCAGGCGCGAGAAATCGAGCAGCGTATTGAGCATCTCCGATGACGATGTGCTGGCGGCCTGGGCGCTGTCCAGTGTCCGCCGCTGGTGCTCGTCCAGCCGGCTCCAGGATAGGGTCTCGAGCAGCAGTTGCAGCGCCTGCACCGGTTGGCGCAGGTCGTGGCTGGCGGCGGCCAGAAAGCGGGATTTGTCTTCATCGGCCTGCTCGGCGGCCTTCCGCGCGGCACTGGCCTCGCGGGTCTCGGTCTTGAGCCGTTCCACCAGATCGAGATTCTCGAAGCGCAGGCGGATCGCCTCATTGATACTGCCGCCCAGGGTGCGCGCCTGCAGGTACTGGGCAATCACGAACAGCACGCTGAAGCCGGCCATCATCTGGTAGTAGAGGTCGTCGATGGTAATAAAGCGGCTCACGGCCAGCACCGTCATCGGCAACATAATGCCGGTATAAAGGCCCAGGATGTTCGAGTATTTGGCCACGCTGTCCGCGTTGCTCGAAGCCAGCAGCCCCATCAACAGGGCGGTGGCCCCGGGGGAGGTGTGCTGGTCGATGCCGATCCATATCAACGCGCCCCACAGGGTGCCCTCGAGGCACCGGCTGAGTACCAGTTGCCGTCGGATCGGGGCGACATCAGCGGCGCCAAAGCCCTTTTTCAGCGCGCGGCGGGCGCCCCAGGACTGCGCGCCGGAGACCGCCAGCAGAGCGAAATACCAGACCAGCAGCGCCGTCGTGGACACCGACGCGGTCCGTATGCCGATGCGCTCACCGCTGATCGCCGAGACCGCGCTGACCACGCTGTCGCTGGAGAAATAAAACACCGCCACCATCAGGCTGGCGACCATCACGCTCATCCCGAAGGCGTGGCGCAAGTGCCGCAACACCAGCGTCAGTCGCTCGATCTGGAAGCGGTCCTCGATACTCAAACGATCCATCCCCGATGGCGGGCATTGAAGGCCGCTTCGCCGCGGCTGGACGCGCCCAGTAGACCCAGCAGCGTCTGCACATGACCGCGAACCGTGTACTCGGAGAGATGCAGGTGCTGGGCAATTGCTTTGTTGGAGAGTCCACGGCACAGCAATTCGAGCACCTCCACCTGTCGCGCGGTCAGCGACTCGGAGGCCGACGGCGGCGAATCCGCCGGTTGATTGGGGCCGTGGTCGTCCAGCAGCCGCCGCACCTGGTGAAGCAGCGTGTGGGGTTTGTCGGTCTTGGAAATAAAAGCCACCGCGCCAGCGGCGAGGGCCTCATCGCGCAGCGCCGAAAGATCGAAACCGGAAAGCAGCGCCACCTTCGTCGTCGGCCACTTGCGTCGCAATGCCGCGATACCGGTGACGCCGCTCACGCCCTGCAGCTGCTGGTCGAGCAGGATCAGGGCGGGATTGGCATGGCGCAGTTGCAACGCCTCGGTCAGCGAGCCGGTCTCAAGGATCTTCACCTGCCCGAGCCCCTCTCCCAACACCAGGCTGATGCCGCTCAGGAACAGCGGATGATCGTCGATCAATAGCAGCGTGGATGCGTGCAACGCCTTTCCCCTAGCCCCGTTGTTCCAAGTTCGTCTTGCCCAAGAAGGCAGAATGGTGCGTGTTGGTCGTGCTTGTGAAAACGGTCAATTTTGACTGTTTGCACGCCACCATCCGCACCTTATGCTCATACTAACGTAAGTAAAAAGTATCGTAACTAAAAAGTATCGTAACTAAAAGGCATTAACCCGTGGCATCGCGTCTGCGCGACGGCGGCCCCGGGACGGCCTTTCTCCCACGGGCGTTGCAACGTCACTGGCGCAAGGTTCATCACACAACAGTCAATCATCCAGGGGCGCCCTGCCGCCTCGTGAGAACACAAAGGGGAGCGTTTATGGGGCGGCATGGTGGCATGAATCGGGTCTATCGGGTGGTCTGGAACCGTCGGCGGCGGGTCTGGCAGGCGGCGGCGGAAAACTGCGGGTCGCATCACGGCGGTGGTGGCACGACGGCCGGTACCCCGCGCGCCATACTATTCGCACACGACCTACGGCCGCTGGCAGCCGCCCTGCTGAGCGTCATGCCGCTGGCCGTCCAGGCCGGCGAACTGCCCAGCGGCGGCACCGTGGTGGCGGGCCAGGCGAGTATCGCACGCCAGGGCGATACGCTGACCATCGACCAGAGCAGCCACAAAGCCGCCGTCGACTGGCGCCGCTTCTCGGTGGGCGAGGGCAATACCGTTCGCTTTCGCCAGCCCAGTGCCGAGGCTGCCACCCTCAACCGGGTCACCGGCGACCAAGTCTCGTCGATTCGCGGCGCCATCGACGCCAACGGCCGGGTCTTTCTGATCAACCCCAACGGCATCACCTTCTCCCCCAGCGCCCGGGTCGATGTCGGCGCGCTGGTCGCCTCGACGCTGGATATTTCCACCGACGACTTCATGAACGGCGATTACCGCTTCAGCGGCGACAGTGCCAATGCCGTCATTAACCAGGGCAATATCCGCACGGCGAACGGTGGGCTGGTGGCCATGATCGCCGCCAGGATCGTCAACACTGGCACCATCGACACGCCCCGGGGCAGAACCCTGATGGGCGCGGGTAGCCGGGTGACGCTCGACCTGGGAGGCCCGGTCAATATCGAGGTGAAAGAAGCCACGCTGGCGACCCTGATCGAGCAGGGCGGGGCCATCCGCGCCGACGGCGGTCGGGTCTACCTCACCGCCAAGGCCGCCGGCGAGCTGACCGCGAGTGTGATCAACCACAGCGGTATCACCGAAGCACGCACGCTGGCCAGCGGCGAGAACGGCCAAATCATGCTGATGGGCGATATGGAGAGCGGCACGCTGCAGGTGGCCGGCACCCTGGATGCCTCGGCACCCCAGGGCGGCGACGGCGGCTTTATCGAGACCTCGGCGGCCAAAGTCAGTATTGCCGATGAGATCCACGTCACCACCCGCGCCGCCGATGTCCCTGGCAACAGCGGCCAGACCGGTGAATGGCTGATCGACCCGTCCGACTTCACCGTCAGCGCCGGCGATGGCGGACAGACCGACAGCGGCATCGGTGCCGAGACCCTCTCGGCCAGCCTCGCCCAGACTGATGCCACCGTGCAAACCGCGCCATCCGGCAACGGCAACGGCGATATTTTCGTCAACGACGCCGTAAGCTGGAGCAGCGGCAATACGCTAACACTCGACGCCTACCGCGATATCGAAATCAACGCCACCCTCGACGCCGCCCAGGGCAGCGGCGGCAAGCTGGCCCTGGAATACGGCCAGGGCAGTAGCGACGGCCAGATCGGCGGTCGCGCCGCCGAATACCGCGTCAACGCCCCGGTCAACCTGCAGGCCGGGCAGAACTTCTCCACCAAGCTCGGCGCCAACGGCGACACCATCGACTACACCGTGATCACCGACCTGGGCGCCGCCGGCAGCACCACCGGCGAGGACCTGCAAGGGATGGCGGGTGACTTGGGTGGGCACTATGCGCTCGGCGCGAACATCGACGCCAGCGACACGGCAAGCTGGAACGGTGGCGCCGGCTTTGCGCCGGTGGGCGGTTACTTTACCGACTTCACCGGCACCTTCGATGGCCTGGGCCATACCATCAGCGATCTGACCATTAATCGCCCGCAGACGGACTTCGTCGGCCTGTTTGGCTATGTCGGCTCAGGCGGCACGATCCAGAACATCGGGCTCACCGGCGGCAGCGAGGTGACGACGGGTGACGGCGATTATGCCTATGCCGGCGGGCTGGTTGGGTTTAACGCCGGCACAATCAGCAATGCCTATGCCACGGGCAGCGTGTCGGGCGGCAGCTATGTCGGCGGTCTGGTCGGGTATAACAACAGCACGATCACGAGCGCCTATGCCACGGGCAGCGTGTCGGGCAGCAACCGCGTCGGCGGTCTGGTCGGGTATAACAACAGCACGATCACGAGCGCCTATGCCACGGGCAGCGTGACGAGCAGCGGCAACTACGTCGGCGGTCTGGTCGGGATTAACTCTGGCAAGATCACGAGCGCCTATGCCACGGGCAGCGTGTCGGGCGGCAGCTACGTCGGCGGTCTGGCCGGGGATAACTTTGGCACGATCACCGCGTCGTTCTTTGATAAGAACACCACCGGCCAACCCAATGGTGTGGGCGACGGGACCGGGGACGTCACCGGTCTGACTTCCGTGGAGATGAAAAACCCGGACAACTTCAGCGCCTGGGACATCGCTACCACCGGTGGGACCAAAAAGACCTGGCGAATCTACGACGGGCACACGGCGCCGCTGCTGCGGAGCTTTCTGACACCGCTGACGGTAACGGCTGACGATACCTCGAAGACCTACGATGGCATGGCCTATACCGCAGGCTATAGCGTTACCTACAGCGGTTTCGTGAACGGGGACGATGCCAGCAGTCTGGGCGGCGAACTGGACTTCGGCGGGACGGCAACCGACCGTGCAACCAACGCTGGAAGTTACGACATCGACCCGGATGGGCTCTTTTCGGGCCAACAGGGCTATGACATCAGCTACAGCAGCGGCAAGCTGACCATTAAGCCCAAAGCGCTGACCATCAGCGGCACCACCGCCGCTGACAAGACCTACGACGGCACCGCCACGGCCCAGGTCACTGCAGGAACGCTCTCGGGCCTGGTGGGCGACCAGACGCTGAGCGTCAGCGCCAGCGGCACCTTCGACAGTGCCAACGCTGGCGATCGCAGTGCCACGGCGCACTACACCTTGGCGGATGGCGACGATGGCCTGGCCAGCAACTACGTTCTTGCCGATACGACCGGCCATGAGGCCACCATCAGCCAGCGCGAACTGAGCATCAGTGGCACCACCGCCACCAATAAGACCTACGACGGTGATACCAGCGCCGATATCACGGTGGGCACCCTCGGCAACCTGGTGGACGGCGAAAACCTCAACGTCAGCGCCAGCGGCACCTTCGACAGTGCCAACGCTGGCGATCGCAGTGCCACGGCGCACTACACCTTGGCGGATGGCGACGATGGCCTGGCCAGCAACTACGTTCTTGCCGATACGACCGGCCATGAAGCCACCATCGACCGTCGTGTGCTGACCATCGGCGGTACAAGTGCCGCCGACAAGACCTATGATGGCACCACCAGCGCGAACATCACGGTGGGTACACTGGATAATCTGGTCGAAGGCGAGAGCCTGGGTGTCACTGCCAGCGGTACCTTCGAAAGTGCCAACGCGGGCGACCATACGGCTACGGCTCACTACACCCTGAGCGATGACAGCGGCCTGGCGAGCAACTATGTCCTCGCCGACACCACCGACCATGAAGCCATCATCGACCGTCGTACGCTGACGATCAGCGGGACCACGACTGCCGGCAAGACCTACGACGGCACCACAAGCGCCAACATCATGGCGGGCACACTGGGTAATCTGGTCGAAGGCGAGAGCCTGGGTGTCACTGCCAGCGGTACCTTCGATAGTGCCAACGCGGGCGACCGTACGGCCACGGCTCACTACACCCTGAGCGATGACAGCGGCCTGGCCAGTAACTATGTACTGGCGGATACCTCTGGACATCAGGCCAGCATCCGCCGCCGAGAGATTGGCGCCACCGTTAGCGCCGACAACCGGGTCTACGACGGTACTCGAGACGCTTCCCTCAGCGGCGTGCTGAACCAGCGCAGTGGCGACACCGGGTTGATCGGCGGCGATGATCTGAGCCTTGCCGTCAGCGGCGAGTTCACCGACAAGAACGCTGGTGCGGACAAAGCGGTGAGCTACAGCGGTGCGGCTCTGAGCGGTGACGACGCCGGCAACTACACCTTCACTGGAGAGACCAGTGGAACCACCACGGCCAGCATCAGCCGCCGCGAGATCGGTGCCACCGTTAGCGCCGCCGACCGGGTCTACGACGGTACTCGCGAGGCTTCCCTTAGCGGTGCGCTGAACGAGCGCAGTGGCGACACCGGCTTGATCAGCGGCGACGATCTGAGCCTTGCCGTCAGCGGCGAGTTCACCGACAAGAACGCTGGTGCGGACAAAACGGTGAGCTACAACGGTGCGGCTCTGATCGGCGACGACGCCAGCAACTACACCTTCACCGGCGAAGCCAGCGGCACCACCACGGCCAACATCAGTCGCCGCGAAATCGGCGCCGCCATCAGCGCCGCCGACCGGGTCTACGACGGCACACGCGATGCGACGGTCAGCGGCGCGCTGAACGAGCGCATTGGCGATACCGGGCTGATCGACGGCGACGACCTGAGCCTTGCCGTCAGCGGCGAGTTCGCCGACAAAAACGCCGGCGACGACAAGATGGTGAGTTACAACGATGCGGCACTGAGCGGCGATGACGCTGGCAACTACACCTTCACCGATGACGCCAGTGGCACCACCACGGCCAGCATCAGCCGCCGCGAGATTGGCGCCACGGTCAGCGCCGCCGACCGGGTCTACGACGGTACTCGCGAAGCTTCCCTCAGCGGCGCCCTGAACGAGCGCATTGGCGACACCGGGCTGATCGACGGCGACGATCTGAGCCTTGCCGTCAGCGGCGAGTTCGCCGACAAAAACGCCGGCGACGACAAGACGGTGAGTTACAACGATGCGGCACTGAGCGGCGATGACGCCGGCAACTACACCTTCACCGGCGAAGCCAGCGGCACCACCACGGCCAACATCACTCACCGCGAAATCGGCGCCGCCATCAGCGCCGCCGACCGGGTCTACGACGGCACCCGCAATGCCACGGTCAGCGGTGCCCTGAACGAGCGCAGTGGCGACACCGGGTTGATCGGCGGCGACGATCTGAGCCTTGCCGTCAGCGGCGAGTTCACCGACAAGAACGCTGGTGCGGACAAAGCGGTGAGCTACAGCGGTGCGGCTCTGAGCGGTGACGACGCCGGCAACTACATCTTCACTGACGCGACCACCGGCACCGCTACGGCCAGCATCACGCCGCGCTCGGTCACGGTCACCGCGGACGACCAGCGCAAAATCGCCGGCGTCGCCGATCCGGCGCTCACCTATCGCACCGGCTGCGCCAGCGGCCAGACCGTGGACTGCGGCCTGGTGGCCGGGGAAAGTCTGGCCGGTGCCCTGAGCCGCGAGAGCGGTGAGGCGGTGGGCGGCTACGCCATCGAGCAGGGCTCGGTAACGCAAACCAACAACCGCAACTACACCATCGACTTCGTGCCAAGCAGCCTGACCATCGCGGCGGCGCCCATTGATCCCGAGCCGACGCCGCCCGTTGATCCCGAGCCGACGCCGCCCGTTGATCCCGAGCCGACGCCGCCCGTTGATCCCGAGCCGACACCGCCCGTTGATCCCGAGCCGACACCGCCCGTTGATCCCGAGCCGACACCGCCCGTTGATCCCGAGCCGACGCCGCCCGTTGATCCCGAGCCGACACCGCCCGTTGATCCCGAGCCGACGCCGCCCGTTGATCCCGAGCCGACACCGCCCGTTGATCCCGAGCCGACGCCGCCCGTTGATCCCGAGCCGACGCCGCCCGTTGATCCCGAGCCGACGCCCTTCACGTCCAGCCGCGCGCCGCAGATCGCCAGCGCCGTGCTGCAGCGCACGATCACCGACCTTGGTCGCCAGGGCGGCGCTGGCGGCACCACGGCCTCTTCCCCCCCAACGGGAGCGGCATTGCCCGACACGACCAGCTCCAATACAGGCGAAGAGGACGGAGCCCGCGATGGTCTCGCTCTCGTGGAGGTCAGCGACGAGGCAGCGGCACAGCGCACTCGTGAGAGCGGCTTCAGCGGCCTGATCGTGATCCGAGGAGGGATCAACACCGATGCCGTGGGTGAGACTGCTGCGGATGAGACTGACATGCCCATCGACAACAACCTGTAACCGGCCAAGATGATGATGATGACCCTGAAAACACCCCCCCTCGGCCTGACGGCGGTGCTGCTGGCGGCCACCCCCGCACTGGCGCAGACCGCACCGGGCGCCGGCCAGATCCTGCAGCAGAATCGTGGGCAGCAGATCGCGCCGCTGACGCCCTCCGTTCGGCTCGAACTCCACGGTGAGCCGCTCAAAGAGGAGCAGGCCGGGGGCGCGGAGGTGACGCTGCGCTCGATCACGCTGGAAGGCAATACCGCTTTCGACGACGCCCGACTCTACCGGGTGCTGGGCGATGTACTCGGCCAGCGCCACGACCTTGCCGGGTTGCGCGAGCTGACCAACCGGCTGAGCCGCTTCTACCGCAATCACGGGTATCCGTTTGCCCGTGCCCTGCTGCCGGCACAGGAGCTGAGCGACGGCCATCTCACGGTTCGCATCGTCGAAGGACGCTACGACCGTGCCCACACCAGCGGTCCCGAGCCGCTGGCGAGCGAACTCCAGCCCTGGCTTGACCCACTCACCCCAGACACCCCCATCGCGTCGGCGCCACTATCGCGCCAGTTGCTGCTGCTGGGCGATCTGCCCGGGGTTAAGGTCGACCCGGTGATGCGCCCGGGCAGCCGCCCCGGCACTGGAGATCTGGACGTGAAGGTGCAGCCCTCCTCGCGTGTCACAGGGCTGGTCGGGGCCGACAATCATGGCAACCGCTACTCGGGCGAGTACCGCGGCCGTACCGGGGTAGCGGTCAACCGGCTTCTGACCGTGGGCGATGAACTCGACCTGAGCGCCCTCTACACCAGCGAAGACACCTGGCTGGGCAGCCTGAGTTATGCCCTGCCCCTGGGCACCAGCGGCCTGCGTGGCGAGCTCGGCTATGCCCGCAATGATTACACTCTCGGCCACGGGTTCCAAGGCTACACCGGCCAGGCCGATGTCTACAGCGCCCAACTGCGCTATCCGTTGATGCGTCGCCAGCAAACCAATGTCGCCCTCTTCGGTGGCGCGCGCTACAAGACGCTCGAAGATGACATTGAGACCTTCGACTATCGTAAGGCGACCGACAGCCGTGCGCTGCCGTTGGGGCTCACTTTCGACGCCCGCGACAACCTTGGCCGCGGCGGTATCACCTGGGGCGAGCTGACGCTGACCCCAGGACGCATGGAGATCGACCAGAGCCTGGCCGGCGGCGATCAAGACTATAGCTTCACCACCGTCGATCTCGATGTCTCGCGGTTGCAGGCGTTAGGCGCCAGCATCGAACTCTATGGCCGCTTCACTGGCCAATGGGCTGACCGTGAAGACCTCGACGGCTCTGAGAGCTTCTACCTGGGTGGCCCAGACGGCGTGCGTGCCTACCCGGTGGGTGAGGGCTCCGATGCCCGCGGCTGGTTGACCCAGTTCGAGTTGCGTTATCGGGCGGCCCAGGGGGTGTCACCCTTCGTCTTCTACGACACCGGCCATACACCGAACGGCGGGGTCGATGCAGGCGATAGCCGTCGTGTCGCCGGCGCCGGGTTGGGGATTCGCTACGTGCAGGCGGGGCTCAGCCTGTCACTCTCCAGCGCCTGGCAGACCCAAGGCGGCGACGCGCAGTCGGATAGCGATCAGCGCGACCCGCAAGTATGGGGAAGTCTGGCCTACCGCTGGTGATCGACTTGACGTGGCAGGGTCAGCGTCCGCCACCCCGACGCAGCCCCGTGATTGAGGAATGAGCCATACCGACTACCCGCCTAAAAAGAAGTGCTATTAAGTCCAACTTAAAACGCTGGTTTTTTGTGGCTCCTTCTTAGCGCATTTAGGCAATTTTAGCGATAGCAGTTGCGTAGTCGGTCAACTAGCCCCCACCTCCCAATGGGCAAGGTGAAATGAAAAGCCGCTTGCTGGCAAGCGGCTTTCGATCACTACTGTTTGATTGCAAAACTCAAAGCGGGAGGCGGTGCTTCCGGCAGTAACGCACTGCAGGCGTTCACTTTTTCCAGCAGTTCGGCATGATTAGGCGCGAGGATATTGACGTGGGCAAGCTTACGCCCGGCGCGCTCGGCTTTGTCGTAGCGATGCAGGTGCGTATTGGCAAGCGCTAGAATCGCTGCGTTATCGCCTTCACGGCCAATCACGTTAATCATGCAGGTGGGGGCAATCGCCTGGGTATCGCCTAAGGGCAAGCCCTGTATCGCGCGCAGGTGGTTTTCGAACTGGCTGGTCACCGCGCCATCCATCGTCCAGTGGCCGGAGTTATGCACCCGGGGCGCCATTTCGTTGGCGAGCAGGCTGCCATCGCGGGTTTGAAACAGCTCTAGCGCCAGCACGCCCACGTAATCCAGCTCATCGAGCAGCGCACGAATATAGCCATCAGCGGTTTGCTGAACGCTGGCATCCAGATCCGGCAGCGGCGCCACGGAGTAGCGAAGGATGCCGTCTACGTGCTGGTTCTCGGCCATGGGGTAGAACACCACCTCGCCATCGCGCCCCCGAACGGCAATCATCGAGACTTCACGCACGAAATCGACAAATGCTTCAACGACCAACTGCGAATGGCCAATAGCGCTCCACGCCTCGCCAGCCTGCTCAGGCTGCTTCAATACCGCCTGCCCCTTGCCGTCGTAGCCTTCAGTGACCGATTTAGCCACTACCGGGCAACCCAGCTCACGGGCGGCAGCTTCAAGCTGCTCGGCACTCTCGACCACTCGGTAAGCGGGGGTCGGAATGCCTAAGCGATCAAACAGCGTCTTCTCTTCGACCCGGTTCTGACACACTTCAATGGCGCGGCTGCTGGGGTAGACCGGCTTGTGCTGCTCAATCTCGCGCACCAGTTGAACGGGCAGGTGTTCGAACTCGTAGGTCACCACATCAACCTTGGCCAAAAACTCAGCCAGGTGCTGGTTATTAGGATCGACAATTACATCTCCAATCCCAGCACTGGGATTACCCGTAGTATCTAAAAAAGTGAAACGATTACCCAGCGGATAACCCGCTAGCGCCAACATGCGGCCTAATTGACCTGCACCCAGTACGCCAATGTTTTTTGCAATACCAGAGTTCATAGCCAGACTCCTTATTCCGCTTCCGGCTCGGGGCGCGGATCAGGGTTGTCGAGGACTTTCTGTGTCTGCTCCGCGCGGAACGCCTCGACCGCACTGCGTACGGTCGCATCTTGCAGGCCAACAATCTGCGCCGCTAACAAACCAGCGTTAGTCGCGCCCGCTTTGCCAATCGCCAGGGTGCCTACCGCAATGCCGCCGGGCATCTGGGCAATGGAGAGCAGCGAATCCAAACCTTTGAGCGCTTTCGACTCCACCGGCACACCCAGCACCGGTAGCGGCGTTTGCGAGGCCACCATGCCTGGCAAGTGCGCAGCGCCGCCCGCGCCCGCCACAATTACCTGTAAGCCACGCTCAGCAGCACTCTTGGCATAATCGAACAGCAGGTCAGGCGTGCGGTGCGCCGACACTACACGGGTTTCATAAGCCACGCCCAAACGCTCCAACATGGAAACAGCGTGTTCCATGACTGGCCAATCAGACTTGGATCCCATGATCACGCCCACCTTGGGTGCGCTGTTCGACGACATGCAAAACTCCTCGGCCAAAGGCCTATAAAAGCGAAACTAAATTAAAAAACAGCGTGCGCCGGGTTAGGCGCACATCAAAATAGGAAGGCGAATAGTCTACCAGAGCCACAGCGTTTGCGGGCTTTGCTGAGGTCGTGAAATTTTCATCAAAATAGGCATTGAAATACTCACCGGTTGGCGGCATTGTGTGATTGTCATTTCAGACTGATGGAGCCACATGAGCACGGCACGCGCAACTGCCACTGCGGAACAGCTTGATCCTCCGCGAAGCAGCCCTGACCTCGACGTCAGGGAACTTGAAAAACGTACGCGATTAATGCGTATTATCACGCGTCTGATCGCCGTATCAGACCTAGGAAGCCGAGAAATTGCCCGCCGGGCAGGGCTTCCCGTTCAGAAAATTAGCGACTTGCTCGCCGGAAGGCTAGAGCACCTGGGGGTAGATGAACTTCACGCCCTGCGTCGCACCTTAGAGCTGGAGGCGCCATAGCAGACACTTTTTCTGCTGTTCCCACTTCTCCACTCCACGCAGGCCGCCTCCCGGCGGTCTGCCAAGAAAGCTTTTTTTCACGCCTACCCCAATCCCGAGATTACTTCACTTCGTTCGTAATGACGGCTCATGGCGCAATCGCAATACCCCCAAACGCTACAACAACCACCACTACCCAAGCGGGCAGCTTCCATACGGTTAATAGCAAGAAACCGGTTAACGCCAGGGCAAACTCCTCTGCACCAATGATCGCACTCGTCCACACCGGCTGATAAAGCGCTGCGCCTAAAATGCCTACCACCGCCGCATTGGCACCGCGCATTAGCGCCTGGGCACTGCCCCACTGACGAAATTGATTCCAAAACGGCAGCACGCCCACTAACAGCAAAAAGCCGGGGATAAAGATTGCCAGCAGCGCCAGCAAAGCACCGACTAAACCATTGATACCGGGCAGCAGCGCGCCTAAGTAAGCCGCAAACGTAAACAGCGGCCCCGGTACCGCCTGGGCGGCACCGTAACCAGCCAAAAACTCATCCGACGTAAGCCAACCCGACTGCACCACTTCCGCTTCCAACAGCGGAAGCACTACGTGCCCGCCACCAAACACTAATGCGCCTGAACGGTAAAACGCATCGGCGATATCCAGCCAAACCGCCATCCCCGCCAATAACGGCAGCAGAATCAACAGCCCTGCGAATACCCCCAGCGCCACCATGCCTGCCTTACGCGTCACCGGAAAATGCAGCGACTCACTTGCCGTAGCGGCAGCGCTATCGCGACACAGTGCTAGCCCGGCTAAGCCCCCCAACACAATCGCCGACACCTGACCCAGTGGGCCACTGACCAGCACCACCGTCAATACCGCCGCAAGCGCGATTCCCGTGCGGGTTTTATCCGGGCAGAGATTACGCGCCATGCCCCACACCGCGTGGGCAACAATCGCCACCGCCACCACTTTTAAGCCATGGATAATGCCACTGCCAATAGGGCCATCCAGCACCGCCGCGCCAAACGCAAACAGCACCAGGATAATCGCCGAGGGCAGTGTAAACGCCAGCCACGCCATGGCAGCCCCCCAAGGCCCCGCGCGCAATAGGCCAAGAGCAAAGCCCACCTGGCTGCTAGCGGGCCCCGGTAAGAACTGACACAGCGCCACTAGATCAGCGTAGGCCTGCTCAGAGAGCCACTGGCGCCGTTCCACAAAGGCCGTGCGAAAATACCCCAGGTGCGCTACCGGGCCGCCAAAGGACGTTAAGCCGAGTGCTAAAAATACCCAAAACACCTCACCTATGCGCCCACGTGCCTGCGTTTGCTCCACCATTTCGGCCACCTGTTATTCCAATAAAAAAGCGCAAGGCTTTTATACTAAGCCTTACGCTTTAATTCTTTATGACAGCGTGCTCATGAGGATACGCTCATAACGACAACACGGATTACTCCTGGTCGGTCACCGCGCCGGTGCTGGCCGAGCTAACCAAACGCGCATACTTAGCCAGCACACCGCGTGTATAGCGGGGTTCTGGCTGCTGCCAGGCGGCGCGGCGGCGCATCAGCTCTTCATCGGAGAGGTCAACGTCGATGGTATCCGCTTCAGCATCGATGGTGATGGTATCGCCATCTTTCACCAGCGCCAACGGGCCGCCGTCAAAAGCTTCCGGTGACACATGGCCGACCACAAAACCGTGGCTGCCACCGGAGAAGCGCCCATCGGTAATTAGCGCCACGTCGTTACCCAAACCACGGCCCATAATCGCCGAGGTCGGTGTGAGCATTTCACGCATGCCGGGGCCACCTTTCGGCCCTTCATAGCGAATCACCACCACATCGCCGGCAACGACGGTGCCATCGTTAATACGCGCCTGGGCCTCTTCTTCCGAGCCAAATACCCGCGCTGAACCAGAGAAGCGAGTGCCCTCCTTGCCGGTAATCTTCGCTACCGCGCCTTCCGGTGCCAAGTTGCCGTAGAGCATGCGCAGATGGCTTTCCGTTTTAATCGGATTTCCCAGCGATGCAATAATCGGCGGTTCAGCAGGGTAAGGCTCAACCTCAGCAAGGTTCTCTTCCAACGTTTTGCCGGTGACGGTCAAGCAGTTGCCGTTGAGCAAGCCAGCATCCAACAGCATTCTCATCAGCGGCTGAATACCGCCAATCGCCACCAGCTCACTCATCATGTAGTGGCCGCTGGGGCGCAGGTCGGCAAGCACCGGTACGCGCTTACCTATTTCAGTGAAATCGGACAGTGACAGTTCAACGCCGATGGTGCGCGCCATGGCGATAAGGTGCAGCACCGCATTGGTAGAGCCACCCAAAGCAATGACGACAGTTATCGCGTTCTCGAACGCCTCGCGGGTCATAATATCGGAGGGTTTGATATCGTCCGCCAGCAGCGCCAGCACCGCCTCGCCCGCCGCTTTGCAGTCGTCACGCTTCTCTTGGGAGATGGCATTTTGCGCCGAGCTACCCGGCAGGCTCATGCCCAAGGCTTCAATCGCCGACGCCATGGTGTTGGCGGTGTACATGCCGCCACAGGAGCCAGGGCCAGGGATCGCCGTTTCTTCGATGTTCTTAAGCTCGATCAGGTCGATATCACCACGGGAGTGCGCACCCATGGCCTCGAAGACCGAAACGATATCGGTATGCCCCTTGCCGGGCATAATGGTGCCGCCATAGACGAACACGCTGGGGCGATTCAAACGCGCCAGGCCCATCAGACAGCCCGGCATGTTCTTATCACAGCCGCCAATGGCGACTATGCCATCAAAGCCTTCACAACCGGCGACGGTTTCGATGGAGTCGGCGATCACCTCCCGCGACACCAGTGAATACTTCATCCCTTCGGTGCCGTTGGCAATACCATCGGAAATGGTGATGGTATTGAAAATAACACCTTTACCACCGCCTGCATCGGCACCATCACGGGCAAACTCAGCCAGCTCGTTAATATGACTATTGCAGGGCGTGACCATGCTCCAGGTAGAGGCAATACCCACCTGAGGCTTCTTGAAATCGGCATCCGTAAAGCCCACGGCGCGCAGCATGGCACGGCTAGCGGCTTTGCCTGGGCCATCGACTACTTGGGAAGAGTGGCGGCGGGAGTTTTGCGATGAATCAGACATTAGAAATCTCTCTTAGCGTTGTTCACGGTATCCGCATAGCTTGGCGATATATATCGCATCCCGCAAGATGATTAACTCCTGACACCATAGCGTTCCCCCCATCGTTTCTTTGCTTTTGATTAGACGTCAACCAAAGTTGACACCCTCAGAACTGCCAACTATAGTTATCACCATGATCGAGTTGATTAAAACCGATGTCTTCGATAGATGGCTACGCGAGCTTCGCGATATCCGTGCCCGCGCCAAGGTTGAAGCCCGCATCCGACGTTTGAGTCTGGGCAACCCTGGAGATGTGAAGCCGGTCGGTAAAGGCGTTTCTGAACTGCGAATTCCTTATGGGCCAGGCTACCGCGTCTATTATATTACCAAAGGGCCAGTAATCGTGGTTCTGCTGTGCGGTGGTGATAAAGCCACCCAATCCCACGATATCGAACTAGCCAAAGCCATTGCCGCGCAATGGAAGGAGTAACACCATGACCGTTCCTAATGTCACTTTCAGTCACTACGATACTGCTGATTACCTTCAAACTGAGGAGGATATTGCGGCCTATCTTGATGCAGTAATGGAAGAAAATGATCCTGCTCTTCTTGCCGCCGCACTTGGTGATATCGCCCGTGCCCGCAACATGAGCCAACTCGCCAAAGACGTAGGCATGAGCCGTGAAGGGCTTTACAAAGCCCTATCGGGGGAAGGAAACCCGGCTTTTGCGACCATTAGCAAAGTAGCCAACTCCTTGGGGTTGCGCCTATCTATTAAACCGCTATCGCGGCCAGAAGCGGGCAGCTAGAGCGCTTATCGCCCATTCCTTGCTTGTAGCAACACCTCTGACCAGCGAGTTCGGCTGATCTTGCCGGTGCCTCATTCCCAAACGTCAACATATCCTAGTCATCCCGCCCCTGCCGTAAAGGAATGATTAACTAAGGAACATCGTGCATGTCTGCAAACTCTCTGCTCTCGCAAACGCCGTTAACGCCGGGCTTTATGGTGGTACATGCCAATCGCCTGGAAGATTTGCGCGGTTTGGCAGTGGAGTGGATGCGCCGACACCCGCTCTCGCCGCTGGAGAACGAGACCATTCTGGTGCAGAGCAACGGCATTGGGCAGTGGCTAAAGCTGGCGCTAGCAGAAGACCCGGCCCAAGGCGGTGCAGGCATAGCAGCAGCATTGAACGTCACCCTGCCCGCGCGCTTTCTATGGCAGGCCTACCGCACGGTGCTGACGCACCTGACCCATGATGATCAGTCCGTTCCTGAAACCTCGCCGTTTGATAAATCGCGGTTGATATGGCGCTTATTGCGCCTGCTGCCCAGCCTTGCCGAGCAGGAAGCTTTTGCGCCGCTGGCACGCTTTTTAGAAGTGGATCGCGACCAGCGCAAGCACTACCAGCTGGCCGAGCGGCTGGCGGATCTGTTCGACCAGTATCAGGTCTACCGTGCCGACTGGCTGGACGCCTGGGCCAAGGGCAACGATGTGCTGATCACCGCCCGTGGCGAGGCCCGCCCGCTGGAAGCGCACCAACTATGGCAGCCAGAGCTGTGGCGCGCACTGCGCGACGATGTGGCTAATAATCTAGGCCAAGCGGGCCTCAACAGCAGCCGTGCCCAGGTGCACAGCCGCTTTCTGGAAGCCGCCGTTCAGCTTGAAGGCCAAGCGTGCCCACCCGGCCTGCCCCGGCGATTGATTATTTTCGGCATCTCATCGCTGCCGCAACAGACGTTAGAAGCCCTGGCGGCGCTGTCGCGCTGCTGCCAGATCGTGCTCTGCGTCCACAACCCCTGCCAGTACTACTGGGCGGATATCATCGAGCACAAAGACCTGCTCCGCGCCAGCCGCTACCGCCAGCGACGCAAGGCAGGCATGCCCGACGCCCTGGATGTGCTGGGCACCGGCGATGCCGACGACGCCCTGCACCTGCACGCCCAACCGCTGCTGGCCGCCTGGGGTAAACAGGGGCGCGACTACCTGCGCCTACTCGACGAACACGACGACGCGGGCAACTACCAAACCCTATTCGAGCAGCAGGCACTGCGTATTGATATGTTCGAGCCATTCAGCGGCGAAGAGCGCAACTGCTTGCTCAGCCAGCTACAGGACGATATCCGCGAGCTGCGCCCGGTAGCGGAAACCCAAACCCACTGGCCCGCGCTAGACCCGACCAGCGACGACTCCATCGTGTTCCATATCGCCCACGGCCCTCAGCGGGAAGTGGAGATCCTTCACGATCAACTACTGGCGGCCTTCAGCGCCGACCCGGATTTGCGCCCGCGGGATATCATCGTCATGGTGCCGGATATTGACCGCTACGCGCCGCATATTGAAGCCGTGTTCGGCCAGTACCGCTCCGCTTTCGGTAGCTATAACGCGAACGCTAGACCCGACGACCCGCGCTACATTCCGTATACCCTTTCGGATCAGGCCAGCCGCCACCGCCTGCCGATGATGATTGCGCTGGAAAAACTGCTGCGCTTACCGGAGCTGCGCCTCTCGGTAAGCGATCTGCTCGATTTGCTGGAAGTGCCCGCGCTGCGCGCACGCTTTGGCATCGATGAACACGACCTGCCGACCCTGAGCCGCTGGATCGAGGGTGCAGGCATCCGCTGGGGGCTCAATGCCGAACAGCGCACCCGGCTGGATCTACCCGAAGGGCTAACCCAGAACACCTGGGCCTTTGGCCTGCGCCGGTTGCTACTGGGGTATACGGTGGGAAGTGCCGAGGCGTGGCAAGGCATCGAGCCATTCGATGATATCGGCGGGCTGGAAGCCTCCCTGGCAGGCCCGCTGGCAAATCTGCTGGAAAAGTTGGAAAGCACCTGGGAGACCTTCTGCCAGCCCACCGATGCCGCCAGCTGGGTGGCCCGGCTACGCGAACTGCTGGAAACCTACTTTTTGACCGACGACGCCCAGGAAAGCGTGATGCTCACCAAGCTGGAGACCGCGCTACAGCAGTTGTTGGACAGCACCGAAGAGGCCGAACTTTTTGACCCGCTGCCGCTCTCCATGGTGCGTGAACACTGGCTAGGGCAAATCGATGAGCACAGCCTTTCCCAGCGCTTCCTGGCGGGGGCAGTCAACTTCGCTACCCTGATGCCGATGCGTGCGATCCCCTTCAAGCATGTGTGCCTGCTGGGCATGAACGACGGCGAGTACCCGCGCTCGCAGCCGCCGCTGGATTTTGACTTAATGGGCAGCGACTACCGCCCCGGCGACCGCTCAAGGCGTGAAGACGACCGCTACCTGTTTCTGGAAGCACTGCTCTCTGCCCGCCAACAGCTCTATATTAGCTGGGTGGGGCGCAGCCAGGTCGACAACAACCCCATGCCACCCTCGGTGCTGGTTGGCCAACTGCGCGACCATCTTGAAGCGGGCTGGCACACACAAAACGGCGAGCCGCTTTTGGAGTCCCTGACCACTGAACACCCGCTGCAGCCGTTTAGCCACCGCTACTTTACCGAGCAAGCCAACGACTCCCCCGCTCAGGCACGGCTGTTTACCTATGCTCATGAGTGGCACGCCCTGCACGCACCACGTAGCGAAAACGCCCAAGGCTCCGAGCCACCGTCGCTTCAACCGGACACCGAGCAACAAAGCACCTTAACATTGGCCCAGCTAGGCGGCTTTCTGCGCGAACCGGCCAAAGCGTTTTTCAATAACCGCCTGGGCGTCTATTTCGAGCAGGAGGAGCTTACCCAACTGGATGTCGAGCCCTTCACTCTGGACGGGCTACAGAACTGGCAGTTACAGGATCAGTTAATCGCCGCCCAGCGCCACGCCGTGGATAACGGCCTGCCGCGAGTGGAAGCACTGCACGCAGCACTGGAACGCTTTAAAGGCCAGGGCGTGCTAGCCGTGGGTGCCTTTGGAGAGAGGATGCGCGAAGCGCTGGCAGAACCAATGGACGCCCTGTTTGGCGCCTACGAAGAAGCGTTGCAAGAGTGGCCGCAAGTAGTGGCGGTGCCCCAGGCAGTGCATGTTGAAAGAGTTGAAGGAAAGGTAACGCTGGAAGACTGGCTGGGAGAACTTCGCCAGGATGACGCGGGCAACCGCTGCCGCTTGCTACTGCTCAGCAGTAGCCTGGTCAGCCAAGGGCGTGGCCGTGGTCAGTACCGCTGGCAGCACCTGCTCCGCCCCTGGGTCGCTCACTTGGCGGGCAACATTGAGCGCCCCATGACCACCCAGCTACTCTCAAAAGCAGGCCATGTGCGGCTGGAACCGTTAGACGCCGAGAATGCCCGCTACCAGCTACAAAACATGCTCAAAGCCTGGTGCGATGGCATGCAGGCCCCGCTACCGCTGGCCCCGCAAGCCGCTTTCGCCTGGCTGGCCAAACAAGGCACGCCGGAATTGGAAGCCGATAGCGCAAGGGAGAGCGACGCCTACGCCGCCGCCGAAACCGCCTACGAAGGCGGCCGCTTTCAAACCGGCGAAGTCGCCCAAAGCGCCTACCTTGCCCACCAATGGCCGAGCTTCGAAAAGCTATTCAACGAGCGTGCCCTTGGCCACAGCTTCGCCACGCTGACCGATGCGCTCTATGCGCCACTGCACCGATCAGTGAAAAATTAGAGCCTACCTTATTCAGCGTGGTTCTGAAGGCGCTTAACATCATCAATAGGCAACCCCGTCACCTTGGCTACAAACTGGGGGTCAGCCCCCTCTTGCAGGAGGTTCCGAGCGGTTTCGATTTTACCCTCGATTTTGCCTTTGGCTTCACCTCGCGCTTCACCTCGGGCTTCCAACTGGGTGGCAATGGTCATAAAGGTATCTCCTATAGGCTGGGGCAAGCGATGGCTCTCTTCAATCAACTGATCAAGGTCAATCACGTTGCCTGTTCCTACCACATAGTTTAGCAATCATGCTCCAGCTTGAGACTGTCCAAATCCAAGGCAGCACTGATTTTTTTGGGTAAATAATGTTGCATGAACCCCTGCGCGACGGCGTGGTTTTCCATCGCGCTACGAAAGAACCGATCATGAGGATTATGGGGTGGTTTGGAGGTATCAGCCACAAGCGGTTTCCATGTTTCGAACAGATTAGAGGCTAAGCATTCTTCCCATTCAGCGACAAGATGCGCTTCGCCAGCGAGATCATCTCCGGGTCGCCGGTGTTCTTTTCCGCCACGTCGGAAAGCTTGATCACCGGCAGCCAGCCCTGCCCTTCCGGGCGCGCCTCGACCATCTTGATCACCATGTTCATCGGCTCAACACCGACATCATTAGTGAAGTTGGTGCCAATACCAAACGCCATGCCGATGCGACCTTTGCAGAAGGTATGTATCCGCTCGACCTTCTCCGGTGTTAGCGCGTCGGAGAAGATAATCGTCTTACTTAGCGGGTTGATGCCCAAGCGCTCGTAGTGGTCGATGGTCTGGGAGGCAAACTCGATAGGGTCGCCGCTGTCGTGGCGAACGCCATCGAACAGCTTGGCGAACTTCTTATCGAAGCTGTCGTAAAACGCCTTAGAGGTAAAGGTATCCGTTAAGGCGATCCCCAGATCACCGCGATACACATCTACCCAATGCTCAAGCGCCAGGCTATTGGCCATTTTGAAACCGAAGCGGGCACCGTGGAACATAAACCACTCGTGAGCGTGGGTGCCGATCGGCTTAACACCGTGGCGCATGGCCATCAGCACATTGCTTGTGCCGCTGAAGGCCTCACCACCGTGGTGGCTAAGCGCGCCCACCACCCGGTCGTGAACGTCAGAAGAGAAGCGCCGCCGGGTGCCAAACTCAGCGATTTTCAGACCTAAACGGCGGTAGAGTTCGATCTTCTCCTGCGCGCGCTGTTCAATCATCGCATCAGCGTCAGGCGTGATCGTCACACCACGCAACCGATACCACAGCTCGCTGATCAACGCCATCAGTGGCACTTCCCAGAGAATGGTGCGGTACCAGGGCCCTTCGATGATCACCGAAAGGTCGCTCCCCTGCTGCTCTACAATCACCTCGCTGGGGTTGTAATGAAACCCGGCAAGGAAATCGAGATACGTAGGGTCGAGATAAGGGCACGTTATTTCGAGATAGCGCTTCTCCTCATCGCTCAAACGCAGCGATGCCATCTTATCGACTTCGTAGCGAAGTTCAGCGCCAAAGCCATCAGGAAAAGCATGCTCGCCACGATTGATAAAGGCGTAGCGCGCATGGGCATAAGGAAAGCGTTTGATCACGGCGTTCTGCATCGTGATCTTATAGAAGTCATTATCCAGCAGCGATGTCAGCATGAGATCCCATCGTTAGAGTGAACCGAAGCCGCCGGTAGCGTAAACTAAAATGCACCTAAAGTGGCTCGGCGATAAGATTATCAGGTGGCGGGGCTGTCATACAGTTAAGGAGCTGACTTCATGCGTATTACCCAAACACATCGCGCAATCATTCTTTCTGGTGTGAGCGAGTTTATTGGTGATTCGGTGGAAACTCATGTGTTTGGTTCAAGGCTAGATGATTCAAAGCGAGGCGGCGGCGTTGATCTACTGTTGATCTCCCAGACAGCGATACCGCCACAGCCTTGTGCTGAACTCAAACAAATACTCGAAGAATACCTCAAACTGCCGGTGGAAATTGTCACCTATGTATCGACTGATGAGCCAAGCCCCACCCAAGCGAGAGTCTTAGCCGAAGCGCGCCCGCTTGGTTAAAGTGGGGAAGCGGCATGAGTCAGGACGTTCTTAGCGACTAACCATATATTAACAACGCTCATACAGCGTGCAAAACGGCAATACACCGGTTTCAGGGTGGCAATTAATATACTCAAATGGCACGCCTTCGGTTAACAGGAAGACTTCGTGCCAGGTGACCACTTCACGCTTTTTGCCATATTGTCTGTTCTTCGCGATGGCATGGTCATAAATGGTTTTATGGGTAGGATGTGAACTGGCCCAGCTTTCCATCTCCTCCAAAGAGGAAAAGTAAGCATGTACCGAGGTTTCGTAGCGCTCGTCACCGTTATCATCAAGGTTTGACATGACCCTCAAGCAGAGCGTGCCCGTTTCCTCCTTATTGTCGAGCAAGTACTGCATACCTTCCATCAATTTGGGGCGTAATGACTCCTCGTAGTCGTCAAACTGCTCCTGCTTCGCCTCCCCCCAATACTGACCGGATCGAATCGAGGTCAGGTTATGAGGCACTTGAGCAAACAAACGTCGCCCGAGTGTCGTTTTACTACCCGGTGCAGGCATCTTAACTTTAAAGGTGCTCGACAGTGGATCCACCGCAGAGACCGGAAAGCGGTCACGGGCAGCGCCAAAATAGCCGTTGGTAGTCATGGGAACCACCTTGGTGTCAGGACAACGCCCAAACCCTATTCGATAGTTACCTTCTGAGTAGATCGTTTCATGACGGTCATAATGGACATGGATGGTCTCCCGCCAATAGCCGAACGTATCGTCAGTGCGCTGTGGCTGTGCAAGCCACTGGATATACGCAGCATCCTGCAACCACTCCATATAGACCGAAGGATCGGTCCAGTAAGCGACCAGCACCGCATTGGTGTAGCCCGCTTCATCGGTAAAGCGCAGCGTTTCGTGAGCTTCCGGCGCGGAGTCGATAACAAAGGAGTCCCTGATACGGCTGAAAAACGCCGCCTGGTCATCCCAGGCAAGCTCGCGCCCCTGAATACCAAAATAGACACAGCAGAGTCGATTGACCGGCCGTGTCCAGCGCAATGTATAGCGGGGGGCCGCCGGTTCATGACCGGGTGGCCGCCGCTCGGGTACCACTCGGGGGTAGTCGATATGAAAAGTCATGGCAATACTCCATCTCAACGATGGCTGATCCAGTGGAGCATGAAACAGCCATCGGATGAGTTGATTTCACAGCAAGCTTAAACGTGATCAGTCACTTCTTACCGGCGACTTCGCTTCTGTATCCACATGCAGGCTGAATACATCCGGGCGGGCATAGTGCCCGACCGGGTCGAAATCGAGCTTGCTGCGTACGATGACGTCCTGGGAGACCTCGGCATAGAGGATGCCCTCCTCGTTAAACAGCGGGCCGGCAAGAACTTCTCCCATGGGACTTACGATCATGCTCGCGCCTCGCATCAGTATCGTTTCCGGCTCACTCGCCGGTGCCAGCAGGCAGTCATAATCGTCGGGAAAATCGCCCCTAGTCAGATACTGGCAGGCGCTTAACACATAGCAACGTCCTTCAAGAGCGATATGCTGCATGCTGGCCAGCCACGTATCACGGTCATCAGCGGTGGGCGCGCAGTAAACATCGACCCCCTTGCCATACATGGCCGAGCGCATCATGGGCATATAATTCTCCCAGCAAATCACCGCACCCACCGTACCTGCACCGGTCTGGAAAACCGGCAGCGTCGAGCCATCGCCGAACCCCCAGATGATACGCTCACCGCCAGTAGGCATTAGTTTGCGGTGTTTGCCCACCAAGCCCTGCTCAGGATCTATATAAAGTACCGTGCAATAGAGGGTATAGGCCGTACGCTCAATCCCCCCCATGACCACGAAGACGTTATGTGCCTGAGCTGCATCGGTAATCAGGGTCAGCTCCGGCCCATCAAGGTCAATGGCGCTTCGGTAGTAGCGAAGAAACTCATCACGTCCCTCCTCAGTCCGTTTGCCTACCGGACTACCGAAGCTTGCACCCTTAGGGTAGCCCCCCAAAAAGGCTTCTGGAAAAACCACCACCGTTGCCTTTTTGGCGGCAGCTTCACTGATTAACCTTGCCCCCTTTTCAGCGGTCAACATAGGGTCAAAGGGATGGGATCCCGCCTGAACGACGGCGACTTTTTTAGCTGATTGCATGAGCAGTTACCTTTTGCGTAGGTTGCTTGCCATAGAGCTGAGCGAACAGCGCATGGTAGTCATTGTCACCGTTCACTGGCGCAGCCTGGGTAAAGCGGCTAACAACAGCGACCAACAGGCCATTGACGATGATTGCGCTGATACCCGGGCCAAAGAACAGCGTGAAATCGGTAGCAGCGCTTACGAACAGTGTGATGACACCCACCACCATCCCGGTTAACGCCCCAGCGGGAGTAATCCAGCGGAAATAGAGCATTCCCAGCGCGGTGGGTACCAGCTGCAAGCCAAGGCTGAAGCCCAGGGAGGCGACGGGCACCAAGTAGCCAGCCCCGGAAGGGCTAAGGGCAAGCACCAGAACAATGCTGGTGATCAGCCCAATGACCACCTTATTGACCAGCCGCAAACGCTTTTCACTCATCTCTTTATCGAAGAACCTGCGCCATACATCCTCAGCCACCAGGCTTGCCGAAGAGAGCAACTGGCTGTTGATGGTAGAAATGGCAGCGGCAAGGATACCGGCAACCACAAAGGAGCCGAGAATAGGGGCATATTCAGCAAAGATCAGGGGCAGAATCGCATCGCTATTGTCTGCCGCCCCTGGCACCAGCCCAGGAATGTTGGCAGAAAGGCCTATCACCAGCGGAATGCAGGCCATCATCCAGGAGTTCCAGAAAGGGGTGAACATGGCCACCTTGCCCAACACTTTCGCTGAATGCGCCGAGTAGAACTTCTGCCACATGTGGGGCAACGCCCAGGCGCCAAAACTCAGCCCGACCCATAACTCCAGCATGGCCACCGGATTGCCTTTATTCGTCAATAGCTGTGGCTCGACTTCGGCCACGTTCTGCAGGAACGACCAGCCGCCCGCTTTACCGATGATGAAGACCGCCGTAAACACCAGTACCGTGGCAAAGAATGTCCCCATAAAGGCATCCGCCCATGCGGTGCCCCTGAAACCCGCCCAGAGCACGATAAAGCCGACCACCACCGAGGTCACGATAACCCCAACGGCATAGGGGATAGCACCGCCGGTCAGGCTTTCCAGTGCACGGGCACTGCCCGTTACCTGAATCAGCATCACCGGCACCAAGGCGATGATACCGACGATGGAAAACAGCAAACGAAGCGTGGGGCTCGAGTAGTAGTGCTCTACCATTTGCCCAGGAGTAATGAAGTTAAAGCGTTTACCGATATACCAAATGCGCGTGCCAAACAGCCAAATAAACACACTGCCCTGAATAATCGCCCAGGTGGTAAAACCCGCGAACCAGATCCCTTCCCGATAATAGACACCGAATGAACCCAGCAACGTCCAGGTAGAAAAGTAAGTCGCCCCCATGGACATCAGCAGCAGGGCGGTATTCATGGAGCGCCCACCCACGACGTAATCGTCAATGGTCGACGCATTATGCTGCCGGGCACGCAGCGATATCACGACAAAGATAGCGATGAACGCGATCAGTATGATGATAGTGACAGCGGTGCTATTCATGCCCGCCCTCCTGATGCTCAAATGCATCAATACGTTCAGAGAGTGGCTTGAAGTAGAGTGGACCTGAATTCAAACATTAAGCGCAGCACCCGCGGTTTCCAGCGCTCCTGAATACTCTCCCAGGAACACTTGTGCCGGTGTCCGATACCCCAAGCGTTTTCTGGGGCGATTATTCAGCTTGGCAACGACTCGCCTCAGTGCTGAGTCGCTCACCTTTCGGAAGTCCGTCCCTTTCGGGAAATATTGGCGAATCAGTCCGTTGGTGTTTTCATTGGTGCCACGCTGGCATGAGCGGTACGGGTCGCAAAAATAGGTCTTGGCCGAGACGGCCTTGGCAACCTGTCGGTGCTCGGCGAATTCCGAACCGTTATCCAAGGTGATGGTCTGCACTGCACCTCGGCGTGGTTTTAATAACCGGGTCATCGCTTTGGCCGTTCCTGTGGCCGTGATTGTCGGCAGGCGCGCTGCCAAGAGGTATCCGCTGCGTCTCTCGACCAGGGTCACCAGGCCGGATTCTTTGTGGCCCTTGAGCACCGTATCGCCTTCCCAATGGCCGATATGGCGCCTTTCTTCCACTTCGGCGGGACGTTGTTCAATACCTACCCGGTGTGGAATTTTGCCCAATCCCGCATGCTTGGCCAATCGGCGCTGATAGCGCCGCTGGTGTGGTAAGCGGAGTCGCTTCCATAAGTCGCCGCCGTGTTTCTTGTCGTCCCAGATTAACGCATAGATCCACTGATGGCTTACGCAAACGCCGTTGGCATTCGCCATGAAGCCACTAATTTGCTGGGGGCTCCATTCGTCCATCAGTTGATCAGTGACCCATCGAATTAGGCTGGGCAGTCGCTTCGTCACTTTCCAGGCGCTGCGTCGACGCTGATCACTTCTCAATTGAGCCTGCTCAGGCGCATAGCCAGCAGTAAGCCCATTGCGCTTTATCTCCCGGCTAATGGTGCTGCTGTGAACCCCAATAGCCTTGGCTATCTGTCGCTGGCTGATGCCAGTCTCGAGGTAAGCGAAAATTTGGTATCGTTGGGCCTGGGTCAGTTGTCGGTATCCCATTCTCTGCTTCACTTTGGTCGGTAAAGTCGAGAGGGTACCGGCGCTGGCCCTCCTTCCTCTACTGTGTGATCCAAAGTGCTGCGGTTATTCTATGAATCCAGGGATAAAGTGCAATGGCACAAAGTGTCAGCACTATATTACAGGTCAATACCCAGGCCAGAGGAAGAGATAGTGGGCCTACCCACACCAGTTCATTGAGAATATTAAAGTAGGGAAGCCAGCTTCCGATAAGTGCCAGTATAAGCACTAACCAGAACAACTTCCGATTCATTCCTGTCAACATTTAAGTCACCTTTAAGCGTAGAGCCAAAGCCAACATCTCTTTTTAGCTTTACTTGTTAGTTTTATAACAAACCGTGTTGAGCAAGCGTCTCGAATTTCCTTAAGCTATATTTACAGACCTGTTTACAGACCTGTTTTTATACAAGCCTTCACATAGCTTACTGAGCTCACGATTGCCGCTATCAAGAGATACCCAAGTACTGCATTGCAGTAAGGTAGAGGATAGGAAGGGTCAGGGTATGAGAAAAACGCTATTGTTAGCACGACTCGTTGCCGAAAAGTGAACACCTATCTACATTATTGTTTTAATTAAAAAAACAGGGAACCAACATGCAAATTTCAATGTTCAAGTACTTTTTGGCTGTCGCGGAAACGGGGTCGATACGCCAGGCGTCACTCTCCCTTCATGTCAGCGCTTCGGCCATTAGTCGCCAAATCCAGAACCTTGAGCACAGCTTCCAGACAACGCTGTTCGATCGCTGTGCGGATGGGATGCTGCTTACGGAAGAAGGCAGGGTTCTGGCGCTCCACATGCAGCGCACCATGCGTGAAATGGAGCTGGCAAGAGCCAAGATAGCCGATATACACGGATTGACGGCAGGCACGGTGAGATATGCCACTATCGAAGGCGTTGCCAGGGCCTGGCTGTTCCCTGCCATCGCAGAGTTTCAAAAAGCCCATCCACTCGTCGAATTCAAAGGGCGTATTTCAGGGGCAGAGGCCGTCTACCAAGCCCTTGAAAATGATCAGGTGGATTTCGGAATTACCATGCAAGATGACTTCTATCCTGATATCGGTATCGTTGAAAAATTCACGACCCAATTCAAGGCGGCCATGCCTCACCAACACCCATTGGCCAAGCATAGTACGTTGAACCTGAAAGACTTAACCTCTTACGAACTTACAATGCTCGATCCAACGTTTCATACTCGGCGAGCGCTTGATACCTCTCTATTAAGGCTGGGTCTTACCGCCAGGATTGGCTTCGAACTCGACCACATCGAGTTGATCAAGGCGCACGTTATGCAGACCGGTAACCTCACCATATTACCCGACTACGCGGTGAGCCATGAAGAGAAGCACCAAACCATGGCCATTGTCGATATCGCAGAAAACGAGCTCCCCTCTGCGACAACGATCCTCTGTGTTCGCAGGGGACGTATATTGACTAAAGCAGCCGAGGCGATCATCAATAGCCTACGGAAACGCCCCATTACGCCGCCTTTATAACAACAAATAAAATATATAAAAGACAGCGGTCTCTATGACTAAGCCACGCCCGTTTTATCTCTCTACTCAAACGCACTGGTTAAAATGTACTTTTAAATTAAGGACCAAAACCTATTCAACAACTGTAAACAATGAGGCGTATTTATTGAGTGAACACAGGCAACCTGAAACAGCCATAGTAACGACTTCCAGAACAACCCGACTTCTACCCAGCTACCTTCTCGTGTTCAAATAAGCATTGGACAAGCCTCGTCCTACAGCGCCCTGCCGTGCTGACCAGTGAATACTGCTCGGGATACCGCCATGCCTTCTATCACATCTCTTGACCCCCTGAGCCTCCCGCTCCACGGCAGCCGACTGATAGAGGCAAGCGCGGGCACCGGCAAAACCTTCACCATTGCGCTGCTCTACGTGCGGCTAGTACTCGGCGGGCACAGCGTTGACGACGACACGGCCTTCGTGCGCCCGCTCACGCCGCCGGAAATCCTGGTCGTCACCTTCACCAACGCCGCCACCCAAGAGCTACGCGAACGCATCCGCAACCGGCTGGTAGAAGCAGCAGAAGTATTTCGAGCTGAGGACGTAGAAGGAGGGGCGCCGGGGGCAAGCCGTAGTGGAGGTCATTCAACAGGGATGTTGAATGTAGCGCCCACGGATGGGTTCACAGCGCCTCCACGTAGGCTTGCCGCCGGGGAAGCCCCGGTTGCACTAGATCCGTTGCTCCTAGAACTCCGCGACCAATACGCCCCTGCCACCTGGCCCGCCTGCTCACGGCGCCTAGCGCTGGCCGCCGAGTGGATGGACGAAGCCGCAGTTTCCACCATCCACAGCTGGTGCTACCGCATGCTGCGCGAACACGCCTTCGACAGCGGCAGCCTGTTCTCCCTCAACCTGGAAAACGACCAGCGCGAACTGGAACAAGAAGTGGTGCGCGACTACTGGCGCAGCTTCTACTACCCGCTGGACAGCGACGCCCTCGACATTGTCACCCGCTACTGGAAATCACCGGACGACCTGCACGCCCCGCTGCAACGGCTACTGCCCGAAAGCGAAGCCCTGGGCAGCGCAAAACCCGCACCCAGCGAGACCCTGGCCGCCACCCAAGCCGAACGCAGCGCCCAACTCAGCGAGCTCAAAGCCCCCTGGCCCGCCTGGCTGGATGAACTGGTGCCCGCCCTGGAAGACGCCGCCACGCGCAAAGCCTTCAAGGGCCAGAGCTTCAACGCCAAAAGCCGCGCCAATTGGCTAGGCGCACTACGCGAGTGGTGCGAAACGGAGGCCGACCGCCCCGCGCTCACCGACGCCGCCTGGAAACGCATGACCCCCGACGGCATGGCCGATATCTGGAAAGAGGGCGCACCGCCCTGCCCACAAGCCTGGGAAGCGCTGGCACAGCTACCGAAAGCGCTGGATGCCCTGCCCGAGCCACGCAACGACCTGTTGATTCACGCCGTACAGTGGTGCCGCGCCCGGCTGGAGCGCGAACAGGAACGCCGCGCCGAGATGGGCCCCAACGACCTGCTCACCCATCTGGACCGCGCCCTGAAAGGCCCCAACAAAGAGGCCCTGGCCGCGCAGATCCAGCGCCAGTTCCCCGTGGCACTGATCGACGAGTTCCAGGATACCGACCCGATCCAGTACCGCATCTTCAACGCCGTGTATGACGTCGCAACGCCCCGCCGCGACAGCGCCATCCTGCTGATTGGCGACCCCAAGCAGGCAATCTACGCTTTTCGCGGTGCAGATATCTTCACCTACCTGCAGGCCCGTCATGACACCGATGGCCGCCACGTCACACTGGGCACCAACTTCCGTTCCAGCCGCACCATGGTGGCAGCGGTCAACCACTGCTTCAGCTACGCCGACCAGCACGATGCCGGCGCCTTTCTGTTTCGAGCAGAGGGCGGCGAAAACCCGCTGCCGTTCAACCCCGTTAACGCCAAAGGCACCAAGGAAACGCTGGTACTCAACGGCAAACCGCTACCCGCGATGACCCTATGGCCACTGGAAAGCGAAGAGCCGCTCTCCAAAACCGCCTACCAAACCGAGATGGCCGAGCGCTGCGCCTCGCACATGGCCGCACTTCTGGAAGCAGGCCGACAACAGCAAGCGGGCTTTGCGAAAGCCGCTGATGACAGTGACGATAACGGACTCACTCCGCTGGCCCCCTCGGACATGGCCGTGCTGGTCAACGGCCTGCAGGAAGCACGAGCGATTCGCCTAGCGCTGGCCAGCCGAGGCATCAAGAGCGTCTACCTTTCCGATCACGACAAGGTGTTCAGCTCTCCCATTGCCCCGCAGCTGGCCATTTGGCTGCGCGCCTGCGCCGAGCCCCAGGCCAACTCACGTCAGGCGGAAGCCAAGCTGCGCGCCGCCCTGGCAACATCAGTACTAGGGCTAAGCCTTGAAGAACTCGACCACCTCAACCAGAGCGAGCTGGCCTGGGAAGCTCGGGTCGAGCAGTTCAGCGACTACCACCGCCTATGGCAGCGCCAGGGCGTGCTGCCGCTGGTGCGCCGTTTAATGGTCGATTTTGATATCGCCGCACGGCTGCTGGGCGAGTTCGCTGAGGGTGAGCGTTTGCTAACCGACCTGCTCCACCTGGGTGAAATGCTGCAGCACGCCAGCCAGGAACTGGATGGTGAACACGCGCTGATTCGCTTTCTGGCCGAGGCCATTGCCGACCCGGATAGCCACGGCGACAGCCACAAGCTGCGCCTGGAGAGCGACGCCGATCTGGTCAAAGTAGTGACCATTCACAAATCCAAGGGGCTGGAGTACCCGCTGGTGTTCCTGCCGTTTATCGCCAACCACCGCCCAGTCAGCGACACCGACCTGCCACTGCGCTGGCACGCTAGCGACGGCACGCTGCAACTCAGCCTGAACGCCGATGAAGCCACGCTGGCCACCGCCGACCGCGAACGCCTCGGCGAAGACCTGCGCAAACTCTACGTGGCGCTCACCCGCGCCCGCCACGCCACCTGGCTAGGGCTAGCAGCGCTAAAAGGCAGCGAGAATAGCGCCATCGGCCACCTGATCAACGGCGGCAAAGCCATCGCCCCCAGCGCGTTTACCCACGCGCTTGGCGAACTGGTGGAAGGCAGCGATATCGATTTAAGTGCTGCCCCGGAACCCACCGCGCTGCGCTTCACCCCAGCGCCGGAACAGCAGGCACTGGGCCACGCCCGCACCCCGCTACGCCCCGCTCGAGAACAGTGGTGGATCGCCAGCTACTCGGCGCTGCGTACCTCAGGGGCCGTCTCAGAAACGATGCCAGGCGCGGCGCTGCCAACGCCCGCGCCGGAACCCACCACGCCCCAGGAAGCCACCACCCTGGAAGTACTGGATGAGCCCCACGACAACGCCATCAACACCGAGGCGTTTCATTTGCATAGATTTCCCCGTGGCCCCGGCCCCGGCACCTTTCTGCACGGGCTTTTAGAGTGGGCGGGCCAGCTAGGTTTTAACAGCGCTTTGGAAGACCCCGCCGCACGGGAAGATATGCTGCGGCGGCGCGTACAGCTGCGCGGCTGGCAGGCATGGCACGACACCCTAGCGGGCTGGCTGGAAGAACTGCTCGCCACACCGCTTCCCCTGCCTCACTCTCTGTCACTAGCCCCGTCCCCGTCCCTGACAGAGCCCAGCGAAGGCAGCCAAGTGGCGCTATGCGAACTCGAAAGCTATCAGGTAGAGCTGGAGTTCTGGTTTGCCGCCCATCAGGTACAAACGCGCAAGCTGGATGAGCTGGTCAGTGACCACTTACTGCCAGGGGTATCACGCCCCGTATTGGATGCCGACACCCTCAACGGCATGCTCAAGGGCTTTATCGACCTCGCCTTTGAGCATGAAGGCCGCTTCTATGTGCTCGACTGGAAATCCAACTACCTGGGCAGCGACGACAACGCCTATACCACTGACGCCCTACGCGATGCCATGCTCGAAAAACGCTACGACCTGCAAGCGGCGCTGTATATGCTCGCCCTCCATCGGCTGCTGAAAGCCCGCCTGCCCGACTACGACCCGCACCAACACCTGGGCGGCTCGATGACGGTGTTTCTGCGTGGCAGCCGCACCACCGCCCGCGGCGTACACGCCGTGCCAGCGCCGGTTGCGCTGATCGAAGCGCTGGATGCACTCTTTACAGGCACAGCGGCAGACACCGCAGTAACAAACCAGGAAGCGGTAGTATGAGTAAGCGTGATTTAGCCTCCAAGAACGGGGGCTCCATGAACCTTGATCTGTTCGCCGATGACGCGCCGCCCGCTGCACTTGATTCAACCGCATCGGTAACACCACCGACAGAATCAGCCGCCAGTGCTACCCAGCCGCACCCCGCGCTAAGCGATACCGCCGCGCTACTCCTGCTGTGTGAGCGCTGGGTTTCCCGTGGCTGGCTGCGGGATCTGGATCTGGCCCTGGTGCGCTTTCTCGACCGTGAAACCCACAACGCCCCGCCGCTGCTGTTGCTAGGCGCGGCGCTTGCCAGCCACCAGCTTGGCCGTGGCCATGTGTGCCTGGATATAGTTGCTACCCTGGAAGCCCCGGATTTTGCACTTTCGCTGCCGCCGGAAGGCGACGACCTGAACGACCCGCCGCCGCTGCCCAGCCATGTACTGACCACGCTAACGCTGCCCGAGTGGCAGGCCGCGCTCCACCACCCCACATTGATCAGCGACGGCCCGGGCAATACGCCGCTGGTGGTGAGCCACAGCGTCAACACCAGCAAACTCTACCTGCGCCGCTACTGGCAGTTCGAGCAAACCCTGCACCAGGAAATCGCCGCCCGATTAGCCACCGCAGAACTGGATAAAACTGGTGGGAGGGAGCTTCAGCTCGCGAAGGGTGACGATAGTCACCCCCAAATACTCAAAAGCGCGCTGGATGCGTTATTCCCCGCCACCACCACTCTGGATTGGCAAAAAACCGCCTGCGCCCTAGCCGCCCGCAGCCCCTTCGCGATCATCACCGGAGGCCCCGGCACCGGTAAAACCACCACGGTTGTGCGCCTGCTGGCCCTGCTACAAACCTTGCAACTGAGCCGACCCCACGCCCACCCGCTACGCATTCGCTTGGCCGCCCCCACCGGCAAGGCCGCCGCACGGCTAAATGAATCCATCGCCGGACAAGTTGCAAAGCTCCCCATAAATGATTTAGCCACTTTGTGGGAGGCCGATTTATCGGGCGATGATTCAAGCACCGCCCAACTACAAGCAGCCATCCCCACAGAAGTCACCACCCTTCACCGCCTACTAGGCGCAAGAGCCGACACCCGCCACTTCCGCCACAACGCCGCCAACCCGCTGGCGCTGGATGTGCTGGTGGTGGACGAAGCCTCAATGGTGGATATCGAAATGATGACGGCGCTGCTCAGCGCCCTACCCGCCAGCGCCAAGCTGGTGCTGCTGGGGGATAAAGATCAGCTGGCATCCGTAGAAGCAGGCGCCGTGCTGGGCGACCTGTGCCGCCGCGCCGACGCCGCCCACTACACACCCGCCACGGCGCAGTGGCTGGCCGTACTCACCGACCACCCGCTGCCAGATGCATTAATCGACCCGGACGGCCAGCCGCTGGACCAAGCCATTACCATGCTGCGGGTAAGCCACCGCTTTACTGAAACAAGCGGCATCGGCCAGCTCGCCCAGGCGATTAACCAACCGCTAAATGAGGCATTGCGGGAACGGGATAAACACCAAGCCGTGCATGGCGTACTGAATAACGGCTACGCCGACCTGCACCACCTGGTGTTGAAGCCCGACGCACAAAACGAAGACAGCGCCCTAGAGCGCCTGGTGATCACCGGCAGCCCGGAACGTTTTCCCAACGCAGGCGAAGGCCGCACCAATTTTAAAGGCGAGCCAATTGCACCGCCCACCGGCTACCAGTACTACCTGAATACCCTGGCGAGTGAACGGCCTGATACGGCACTAACATTTGAAGAGAACGGCGATATTTACGATGCCTGGGCAAAACAAGTGCTAACCGCCTACAGCCGCTTTCAGCTGCTGTGCGCGCTACGCAAAGGCCCATGGGGAGTAGAAGGCTTAAACCTGCGCATCGCCAAAACATTGCGTCGCGAAAAGCTGCTGTATGGCAACGACCACACGTTAGAAAAAAGCTGGTTCGAAGGCCGCCCGGTGCTGGTCACCCAAAACGACTACGGCCTAAAACTGATGAACGGCGATATCGGCATCACAATGGCGGTGCCTGATCCCCGCTCTTCATCAGGAGCGCCTGGAAGATCGCTTCTTCGCGTAGCCTTTCCGACCAGTGACCCGGAAAACCCCATTCACTGGGTGCTGCCTTCCCGCCTACACGCGGTAGAAACCGTGTTCGCGATGACAGTACACAAATCACAAGGCTCGGAGTTTCAGCACACCGCCCTACTGCTACCGCAAACGCCCAACCCGATCCTCACCCGCGAGCTGGTCTACACTGGCATCACCCGCGCCCGCGACTGGCTGACGGTGATCGAAGCTAAACGCGGGATATTGAATGATGCGGTGACTAGGGAGGTTATGAGGGTGAGTGGGTTGGAGATGTTGTGATCAAAACCGACATTGCCGTTGGTGGTGTCGGCTCTCGGTCAGAAGCATTCTTTTAGGAATGCACTGATATAATGCCGCATTATGCGGGCTTAAATGGCGTATTATAATGTGCAGCGCAGTATAACCTAAGCCACTGTTTTAATTAATATTAAATGCCTTTTTATATTTTTATAGCTGACTAGGAGACAAACCAAACGACATTCCTACTAAATGCCCGACATCAAAAAATGGAATTCGATGTTCCATGTGAGAATAATGTGCGCATTTTACAATCGTTAGCTTTCGGTTATCTTTCGCATTCATGCTTGTCAGAAGCTCAATATATTCAGGGTCGTCTCCAATAAAGACAACATTATGGAAAGAAAGAGTTGAAGAATCAAAAGATGACTTGTCTTGAAAAATATCATTAGTGACAGTGTATACAGCCTCTACTTTTTTTACTTTTTCCTCGAAGTTAAATGCGACCAGTTCAAAATTGCAATCCTTACATTTAATTTTAGCACCATCTAAAGAAGCAACTGGTATCTTAACCAAAGGAATTTCACCAATCCCATTAGAGAAAAAATATACTTTATAAGTTTTATTTTTCTCTAGCACTTTACAGTTTCTTATAGCCTCATAAATTATCTCTTCTAATCTCAAATTGCTAAAATCGATTCTTGGGTGCAACTCTTGATACATTGGTGAAAATTTTTCAATAGACTCTCTAAGGAAATTAGCATCAATTAAAACTGCAGTACTGGAATAATTCACTACTCTAGTTTTTATTTTATTATTTTTTGCTTTATCTAATTTTAAATTTCTTATTTCTTCGAGTTCAACCCAGCTTTTATCGTAAAATAAAATTAGGTCCCTAATACATTTTGTTATATATAGCTGTAATTTATTGAATAGATCTATCTGTTCACTAGGTTCTGGTATCAACATTTCTAGGTTCTTACCATTGTGGATGATCTCTGTGCGCAACCCATCTTCACTGTCCCCACTAGAATAATACCTGAACTCTTCCTGCAACCTATTAATGTCCGAACTGTTCTCGGCTATATGAGCCGCAATTTTATTTCTAACCTTCTGGAATTTAGTAAAACTATTTGGGTCAGCGATAAATTCAAACAACCTCATTATTTCGATGAATTTGCCTGTATTATCATTTTCTTCTAGTGCATTAGAAAACATTCTCAATGCTTGTTTCGCTGTGTTTCCGACCTCTCCAATATCAGTATTTAGCAAATTAAAATTAGCAAAAATTTCGGAATTAAGGTCTAAACCAACCCCTGCTGTTAAGGTATTACTGTAGATAGTAGTATCTATGATGCGAGTAAAAGGGCTTCCTTTCCCATTGTACATCAACAGTAAAGTCTCTCCTGTTGCAATCTGCCCTAACCTTGCCGGCATGGTTTTTGGAAGCACTAAGGAGCAAAACTTAAATTTTATATAATCAATAATTATGGAGGCTTTAGATATTGCAGCATTCATAATTTTCAAATCACTTGATACACTGCCCGAGTAATCAGCATAACTTAGGTCATTGATTACAGCTAGTGGGTTAGATTTAAACCTCTCAACGTTTAGCTCAAATTTATCTTTACCTTCTTTAGACATGATAACTGTATTACTAAACATATCATCAATATCGATACTGCCTTTAGGGAAAATCCTTATATTACCTAATGACTCTTCCTTTTTTAAACAAAGCCTCTCCATAGGAAAAATATAAAAATATTCATTTTCCAGGTCACTTCCATACAAATCTTCAATTTTATTCATAAACCCTCATAAAAATATAACAGCGTATTAGACTTCCAACTTTATAACCTAACAAACGTACCAGAGCCTTTATTCGATAAATGCAACCTGGAAAATAAAGTCTAAGAATATGATAGTCATCATTCTTTATTCCCATTAAGTTTTATATTCAAAACTCGCGCGCCTGCTGCATTTTACAGAACATCTGCTCAGGATCACAATCCGACCACGAACAGACACTCATAATCATCTACTCCCATTACATACGATCCAGCGCATGCTCTAACAAATCAGGACATCATCTTATCAAAATGCGCTTCAAACTCGGTTTTGATAAAAACTTCTCTAAATCGATCTACGAATATGTGCGGATCTATCTCACCAAAGTCAGTTAGGTTGACCGAATCAGCATGAGATTCTCGGTTCATGTACCTATAGAGCGCCCTAAATTGAGGGTTTTCGTCATTTAGCTCTAGCAAAGCTTTGCGCAAGCTTTCTTTCTGATGCACAAAGGTGAAGTAATGCTCCAGGATGTTTCGCATAATATTGGGAATCACACTAGGTGACGCCGAACCGCTGAGTGCATCTTTGAGCGTTTGCCAGAGTGCTTGGTAGTCATTTTGGATCTCGCCTTTTCGCATAGGTACCACGTTGCTGTAATCGGCTTTGGTGACACGAAATAGCGCGAGCGAATTTTCCTTATCATCCTGCAGCAGCTTATGCATCTCATGGAAGAAAAACAGGTTGTGAGTCAGGATGATTACCTGCTTGAAGCGTGTATTAGGATGAAGTACTAAGCGACGAATCAACGAGGCGATATCGTAGACATAATTGTGGGACAAACTCGAAATGGGGTCATCAATAACGATGATGCGTTCACTCTTGATGCTACCACCTGCAGCGTTCAACTCCCCGTTACAAACCTCTAGAAAATAAAGAAACGAGATTAAAGTTTTCTCCCCCTCACTTAGCGACTTGAATACCCCATCATTCTGCGTAGGACGATGTAGGCGATACTGGGGAACAGAGCCCTCTTCCTTGATAAGCTCAAACCCCTTCAAGCCCAGGAGCCGAAGCCATTGGTTGATGCTCTCCACAGACTGATCAACGTTTGTTGTCTCAGCGCGAGACGCTTTGATTATGTCGCGCTGGGCGGTTATTTTGGCACGTACCTGCACAACCTCATCTTTAGCTGCCTGTCTCTTCTTCGTCAGTAGCTTATCTTCCGCCGAAAAAGCTGCAAGGTGGGGCTCGCACGCATTTCTAAACCAGCTCCAAAACCGATCTTTGATGCTATCTAGGTGGGCCTGCTTGTGTTTGATCTTGGCGTTGATATCGTCGATTTTCTCCTGTTCTAAGCTAATCGCATTGTTGAGGGATGTAATCATCACATCTGTGGCATTCAAGGTGACAACCGTTGAAGGGCTGGCCACCTTGGCCGATAAGGCCTGAATGTTTTTCTGAAGCATAGCCCGCAGATTCGCCACGTGAATCTGAATCGACTCTATGCTGTAAATAGGGGCCTCACTTTGGCGAAGAATCCGCTCGACAGCGCCTGTATATCGCTGCTGCAGCGTTGTAAGAGCCGTTAATCGCTTTTCGTAGGTCTGATCAAATACCTTATATAGCTCAGCATAGAAATTTACCGGTAATGGTTGCTGACACAAAGGGCACTGGTCTTTCGAGTGCGATTCAAATCTCAATGCATGCTTGACCCAATCCGAGTTACCCAACTCTTGGATTAGTTCCGACAAATACGAATCACCCTTGCCGACGATGACTTCTTTTAAAATCGGGTCGGCTTCTATCCCCGCACCTTCAAACCTCAAATGTGGAATATGCGGCAACTCAACATCGCTCGCACCTTGCAACTGAGCAGCCTCGGCAAGGAGCCCATCCTCAGTGTCGGACGTGCTAACCAATGCAACCGCAGAGACTGCATCTAGCAATCGGTCTTTAGTATTCAGTCGGTTGAAACAGTATGTAAGTGCACTGTTATCAAAGCCCACCTTGAGCTTCCAGACAAGGTTTTTGAGCTTGTCTCTGGCCGCTTCCTGGGCAGCTTTGGCTTGCTTGCCTTCTGCCATATGCGCATCGTGAGTAGCAGTGAGCGAGCTGATGGCAGCCTCGGCCACCGCTATCGCCTTATCTGCTTCAACATTGCCCTCATTGAGGGTAAATACGCCGGGCTGAGCAGCAGTCTCATGAAAATTCCTCTCCATAAAGACGTGGTTATAAACCAAAATATCGCGGTCAGCATTGACTGGATCAAGCTGGCACTCATTAAACCGAGGGTCAGTAGGCGCTTGAAGGTAGTTGCTAATGGTCGTTTTGCCGGTGCCGTTTTGACCGTAGAAAATGCTCACACGTTTTAAGGGCGCTATAGTAACGACTGAGTTTGGGGAATAGCTGGAGACATTACGCAACAGTATTCTATCGATCATAAACAGTCCTTAGCACGCGGCAATGAGTTCAAATCAATGTATAAATTAGTCAATTGTAAAGTGCCATATCACACCGAAGTGTTTAACGCCATATAGATCAACTCGGCTTAACTGAGGCACATGCAGTTATTTCCATAAGAGGTACTTTCCATACCACCAGGGACGCTGGTAGCATTATGTCCGCAGCTACCACCTTGGACTCTCCTTCCTGCCCTACTACGCATAAGCTCGCTTTGCATATGTCGTGTAAAGGCTGTCAGCGGCCCGCTGAGATCAGATGGAGAAAATGCCATGAAATATGGAAAAGTTGTTCTGGTTCGCCAGTATGACCGTTTCCGGTTTGGGCAGTGGGAAACCGTGTGCCAGCACATGCGCTCCCTACCGCGCCGGTAATTGAACGTCCAGGTAGTAGCTGCCCTACCAGTATTCGCCACCGTCGGCACGCTCCCTTAAAGTCATAGCACCCAGCTATTTGTTTATTCACAGTATCCCCTATCTCAATCACCGCCATTCCTTCTGCTGGCCGCTCGTAACTCATGCCACATCAGTATGTTGGTCAAACGAAAAATTGGCAGCATCGCCCTTCAAGGGGCAGTGTCTTGCTACCGGAGGCTGTCATCAGTCCCATCCGTAAGGCGTCACGAGGAATATACTGCTGTAACGGGTAGTCGAGCTCGCGGAGCTCGATGTCGCGTGTAGTGTCGGTAAGTGCGGAGCCACCGATGCTGACTCGCAGATCTCGGGTGTGCGGATAAAGAGTGATACGGGGCTGGGTGAAAGCTGCAAGCATAGAGCCATCCCTTACGTATGAGAATTGTCGTTATACTATGTTTAGATTAAGCCTAGCACCCTAAGCTGACTTGTCCCATTCTAGCTATCAACGGTTACTGCGAATTACGACCTAAAGGCTGTCGACACTGCCTCGGATTCCAAGCACGGTGAGTTTGATGGTGGCCATCGCTCGAGGGGAACGAAGCCACACTCACTATCGTGGGGCAAGTGAATATAACACCAGCATCTTGGCGGCAGATTTAAGCGATACCATGTGGAGACATAGGAATCAGGCTGAAGACGATAATAACGAGTAATAAGACAGGGAGCGGAGAATGGCACTTCGATTTAATCGGCGTATCCGTATTGCCCCAGGCATTAGCCTGAACCTCAGCAAAAGCGGAATCGGGGCCTCTATAGGCCCTCGTGGCGCCAAAATAAACGTTAGTAGTCGCGGTGTATATGGCAATGTGGGGTTGCCGGGCACCGGCCTCGCCTACCGTGAAAAGCTCAACAAGCGCGGAAGACGAAGCACCCAGGCAGGAGCGCCCTCTCCCGGCAAAGCTCTTGAGCAGCAGCTCAAGGCAGGGGGCTCTGCGGTGGTGCGTGTTCGTGTGCAAGAGGACGGGGAGTTCGTGATCACTGACGATGATGGCCAGCCATATGACGAGACAGAGCTGCGTGTACTTCGTAAGTACGCTGGAGAAGGCATGCGCGATATGCTCCAACAAGCATGTGATCGGCTGAACGCCGACCTCTCTGCATTGGCAACAGTGCATTGCGATACGCTGTCCCCACGAGACAAGCCAGCATTTCAGAGTCGAGCGTTTCCCGAACCCGAGCCCCAGCGCAATCCTCTTCTTCAGCCAACACTCTGGAGCCGTATCTGGCCCCCTGCGAGGCGTCGGCTAGAAGAGCAAAATGAGCGGCGGGCTGAACAATATACTCGCGCCTTTAGCGAATGGGAGGAGGCAGCGCGGGCCTTTAACGAGCAGGAGCGGCAACGACGTGAGCAGGAAACCGAGTTAGTGCTTACGAACCTCGATGCCATGGCCAATATTCTTGAGGAACAACTGGGGGAAATCCCGTGGCCCAGGGAGACGAGCGTGAGTTTTGATCTCGGAGATGATGCCAGCACCATCGCTATCGACATCGAGCTACCTGAGGAGGATGCCTTTCCGGATGTGGAGTACACCCTAGCCGCTAAGCAACCGAAAGTTTCTGTCAAAAAAATTGCCGCCACTAGGCGGCGCATGCTGTATCGCGACTACGCCCATGGCGTGGCGATGCGAGTGCTCGGTGAGATATACCACCGTCTTCCAACCGTTCAGGTAGCGCTTATATCGGCCTACGTGCCGACCCTCGACACCGGAACTGGTCAGCCCACCGAAAGCTATCTCTACAGTGTCCTGGTTACCAAGCCTCAGTGGCGAGAAATCAATTTCAAGGCCCTGGCCAACATCGAGCCACCAGCTACCCTTGAGCGCTTCGAACTGCGGAGAAAAATGACCAAGACAGGAGTGTTCAAGGCTATTGAGCCGTTCGATGTTGAAGCGCTGGCTAATGAGGTAGGTATTTAGGAGAGTTATTCAATCGTCATAGGAGAAGATATGCGTAATCTGGTTACGGGAAGCATTATTATAGGACTACTGCTAGTAGGGTGGCAGATAGCAGCAGTTGCTGATTCCGATACACAGGAGAGGCTTCAGGTGGCTTTGGATCCTTGGAATCCCCATGAGATCCGATTGACGGGTAACCAGCTAACGGTTATCACCAGAGAACGTCGCATGACGGATCAAGTATTGCGCCCTCTCATTTCGACAGGGGTTTGTATGCCTGTATTCACGGGGGCTCCTGATTCGTACCTCTCGGGAATCGATGAAATCGCCGTACTGAACATACATGGTCGCCAAGGATATATTTTTTCCGGCGGGCGCTCTGAATGCCAGGAAATTGGCGGTTTGCCAATGAATGACCTAGAAATGTACATATTGTCCCGCACACGGATGCATACAAACTAGCTTTCCATCCTGGTCACCTAGACGGGATACCCGATTCAAGCATTATAGAGGTGCCTTGGCGACGATGGCCACCATATGATCAAAGGCGCTTTACTTATTAAAGATATCATCTGTGTTATCAGTAATGTTTAGCTTTTATTGACATGGATATTGGATCGCTGACTAACCATTTAGTCTTGTTACGACTGCAGACAAGCGGCCATTTCTTGCTTTAACCAACTTTGAAAACGCGCGCATTTATTATTCATGCCTAGCGACTCAGGTGATAAGAGATAGTAGGCTGAGCCATCCAACAGAAAACCATAAGGTGCGTGGAGTTGCCCGCTTTCCAATTCGTCCTGAACCATTAAGAAAGATGCCATAGCGATACCTAAACCAGAAACAGCAGCCTGTATACATAAATAGAAGTGTTCATACTCAACTCGACCGCTTCCTTTGGTCGATATATTGGAAAGCTTTTCCCAGGTTGGCCAGGCATTAGGACGAGTGCCAGCATGTAGCAAACGCTCACCTTCAAAATTGTCATTGATGCTATTTTTAACTCGACTTACTGGCCCCACCCACTCCTCACATACTTTCTCTGCATAAATGTCAGGCTCCCAGTGAAAGTCATCGCGCCTAAGCGCTAAGTCAACACCGCTTCGTGCAAAGTCGATTGGGCCACCTGCAGCAACTAGGTGAAGATTGATATCAGGATTAGCTTCATGAAATGCGGGTAATCGTGGGATTAGCCATTTCATGGCAATGGTTGGTTCGCAAGATAACGTCAGCACTTCATTCTGGGCAGTATGCTGTAATCGATAAACAGCACCCTCGAGTTGCTCGAAAACGGAATGAGTAACCTCATGCAATGAGCGGCCTGCGGCATTGAGGAAAATGGCTCTATTGCGCCGTTCAAATAACTCAATCCCCAAAGCATCTTCTAAAAGCCGTACCTGGCGACTCACTGCACCGTGTGTGACATGCAAGGACTCGGCGGCTTTTACAAAGCTACCTGTCTGCGCGGCCGCTTCAAAAAAGCGAAATGATGCAAGAGATGGAAGTTTCATATACTCGATGAAATCTATCAGATTTGCTTCACGATAAATCGCTTTTATAAGCTTTGCAAGCATTCAATAATTAAATCACCTCAATAAGAGGTGCAACATAAAACTATACAGGGAGTGAAGTTATGCAAAATATATCATCCCCAACGCCGCCACAACCACAACCTCACATGTATGATCGTGTTCATAGCGAAGTGATTGATCTGTGCAAAAACATCGCAAGAAATGACTTCGCACTACTGCCTGCTAAACATGTACGTAGCCTAATTACGTTAGATGACGAAAGTTTGTTAGAAGATTGGGAAGACTTCCAGAACAGCTGGAACCGCCTGGAACAAGACCAACATATGAAAGATGGAGGTAAGTACCGCTTTCGTCGCCATGGGGTTTACAGTGCAGAGCCCAGCTCAAGCGTTAAACCTGAACCACGCCAACCGCATTACCAGAGCCTTGACTACAACACCCTTAATGGCGGGATAGCTAGAGATTTTGCGCCTATAGAGCCTGCAATCGCTGACTGTAAAATATTGATGGCAGCACTTGAATTGTGCAGACGAACGTTTAGTAGTATCGCCCCATTTTATGGCTGGCATATTGAGGTGCACCAATTTCGGATCATTGCTACTGACAATCAGGCACTTCCTACCCCTGAAGGAATTCATCGTGATGGAGTTAGCTTTGTATTTATGATGCTCGTCAATCGTAAAAACGTGCTAAGCGGCGAAACCAGCATCTACAATCGAGAAAGAAAAGAACTTGCTCGACACACTCTCACCACCCCCTTCGATGCTGCAATTGTAAATGATGAAAGAACCCTTCATGGGGTAACCCCTATAATAGCAGAAGACTCAAATGAGCACGGCTACCGTGATGTACTTGTTATTACTTTCAATAAGCGTTGAAAATTAGGCGGGGCAGATGCCCCGCCTTCACTATTGGAGTTTCATTGATGAATGAGCTGATAGCAGTAGCTACTATAACTGTTTTAGCAGTTATTAGCCCAGGCCCAGATTTTGCGATGGTAACACGCAATAGTTATGCATTCGGTTCACGGATTGGACTATTTTCAGCTCTAGGAATTGCCTGCGGCGTCCAAGTGCATGTGTTTTACACCATGTTCGGTATTGCAGTACTTATCGTAGAATCTCCCACGCTTTTTATGGCTATGAAAATCATTGGAGCGTCATATCTTATTTTCTTGGGATATAAATCACTAACAAATAAAACAAAGCTAACGTTTGGAGAGGCTACAAATATCGCGCCATCACCAGCCGCTGCTTTTAGAATGGGGTTTCTCACTAACGCTCTCAACCCTAAAACAATGCTATTTGTAATTGCTACTTATACCCAAGTTGTTCAACCTGATAGTGCTCTGGGTCAAAATTTTGCCTATGGTATATTCATGTCAGCCGCTCACTGGGTCTGGTTTAGCATTGTTGCACTATTCTTCGCCGCGCCTGCTATGCGTAAGCGAATACTTAAACGGCAAGGCATTGTCGACAAAGGTATTGGCATTGCACTCATAGCACTAGGTGCCTCGCTAGTTTTCACCAAAATCACAACCTAAGGCAAAAAAGTGCCTAGGCTTTAGAGGGCATTTTAAACAAACCATTTATTACAATGGTATGAGAGTATTGGATGGCGGATGCAGACTCTGAGTGCAACACACTCACTGGATGGTTGATGGGCTTTCATGGTACTTGGTCATCAGCTCGCTCATCACTTCTATCGGACATTTAAACCCAAAGCGTTTTCGAGGTCGCATATTTAGCTCAAAGGCAATGGCGTCTAGCTCTTCCTGGCTATGCACTGAAAGATCCGTTCCTTTCGGTAAATATTGACGGATTAGGCCATTGATATTCTCATTGGCCCCCCGCTGCCAGGGGCTATGGGGATCGCAAAAGTAAATCGCAACACCGGTTTCTTGAGTAATTTTTGCATGGTGTGCCATTTCACGCCCCTGATCATAAGTCATGCTTTTTCGAGCGGTGGTCGGCATTCGGTTCAGGGCAGCACTAAAGCCTGCGACGGCGGATGTGGCGGTGGCGTCATCCATTTTTGCGAGTATCAGATAGCCACTACTAAGTTCTACCAAGGTGCCTACCGCAGACGCGTTATTCTTACCTTTAATCAGATCGCCCTCCCAGTGGCCGGGCATTTCACGCTTACTGACCTCGGGCGGACGTAAGTGAATGCTGACCATGTCAGGGATCTGTCCACGTCGATCCACTTCGCCACGGCGAGGCTTGCGTGTGGTTTTACCTTGTCGCAAGCAGTGAATCAGTTCCTTGCGAAGGTGGCCAACAGGCAAGGCATAAATGGCCGTGTAGATGGTTTCTCGGCAGACGTAGGCATCGCGCAAATCAGGTAGTTTCATCATTTTGAGCTTGCCGCTAATTTGTTCAGGAGACAAGCGTTGTCGCAACATATAAACGATGAGGTCAAAACGCTCCGTGCCCGGCACAAGCTTCTGTGTCGGGCGACAGGCAGCTCGACGCTTTTCTCGCTGACGTTGAGCGTGCCGGGCACAGTAACCGTTCTGGGCTATTTGGTTACGGCGTATTTCACGAGAGATGGTTGAAGGAGCTCGCCCTAAGAGCTGGGCAATATGCCGAAGGCTCATCCCTTGGGCTTGACCCACTTGGATGCTGGCACGTTCTTCAATGCTGAGTTCGAGGTAAGACATGGGACAACACCTTAGCGAAATGCTCAGGTGTTGCACTCAATTTCTGCGGCCAAGGATCGTATAAATTGCAAAGATTTAATTATCTCCCATGGCTACAGCCTTTAGCTAATAAAATCGATATTAGCATTGCCCTTACAATGGCTGATGCCTTCCTTCCTGTACTCGGTAGAAACCGCATTCGCAATGACGGTACACAACTCGGAGTTTCAGCACACCGCCCTACTGCTACCGCAAACACCCAACTCGATTCTCACCCGCGAGCTGGTCTACACCGGCATCACCCGCGCCCGCGACTGGCTCACACTGATCGAAGCCAAACGCGGGATATTGAATGATGCGGTGACACGGGAGGTTATGAGAGTGAGTGGGTACGCGGAGTAAGGCTCACTACTTTAAAGCGGGGCTGGTGTTCAGCGCAGAGAAAAACCAGCCAGTGAACTTTCGCTGGCTGTATGCTGAGCTCGTTCAACGGATACGCTGTCACATTGCTCGCCATAACCAAGCATTCAAGCTTGAGGGATCGTTTCAGGGCGAATATACGGAAACAGGTGCGCTACATAATCGGCTTTTCCAAGTTCAACCTTCTCACTGCGCAATATGGAATAGGCGGTCATGAGGTGAAAATAAAACTGAGCCAGTGTCCAATCCCGCGCATATTGTTCAGCGGTTAAATCGAGAACCATGCCGTTGGGAAGCTCATGCACCAGGGGCTTGTCCGCGTCTACATCCAGCGCATCGCGGGAAAGGCCGTCGAGCAAAGCAATGGTTTCATCAATACGCGCTTGCGCATCCGCGAATGAACCGGGTTGCTCTCCGGCGTTTCGCCCTTCTTCGAGCAGTGCCCTGATAGTGGGTGTCAGCGCCTTGTCTTGAAGCCGGCAAATCGCTTCTTGAACCTGTACACAAGCAAACCGAACCTGAGTCGACAGCGGATACATATCCGGTGCGAGACGTGCAGAAAGCAGTGCTTGTGCATCAGCTTCAGGCATCTGTGCCTGCGCCTTTTTCAGCCAGCTCGAAAGCGCGCCAAGCATTTGTTTATAGGTGGGCACCAGCAGTTGCGCTAATGGCATGAGCTTTTTCCTATCGAATCGATGGTGACAGAATGGTCGCTACCGCACGCCCATTTTATAAACCTGTCTGATCGCAAATGATAGCCATCACGCCGTAAACCCTGCTAGCTGCAAGCATTTGAACCCGTGTTCGCGATGACGGTACAGAAATCACAAGGTTCGGAGTTTCATCACACCGCCCTGCTGCTACCGCAAACGCCCAACCCAATTCTCACCCGCGAGCTGGCCTACACCAGCATCACCCGCGCCCGCGATTGGCTCACGCAGATCGAAGCTAAACGCGGAAAGCTAAATGATGCGATGACAAGGGAGGTGATGAAGGTTAGTGGGATGGGCAGGTTGTAATCCTGAATTCAAACATTAAGCGCAGCACCCGCGGTTTCCAGCGCTCCTGAATACTCTCCCAGGAACACTTGTGCCGGTGTCCGATACCCCAAGCGTTTTCTGGGGCGATTATTCAGCTTGGCAACGACTCGCCTCAGTGCTGAGTCGCTCACCTTTCGGAAGTCCGTCCCTTTCGGGAAATATTGGCGAATCAGTCCGTTGGTGTTTTCATTGGTGCCACGCTGGCATGAGCGGTACGGGTCGCAAAAATAGGTCTTGGCCGAGACGGCCTTGGCAACCTGTCGGTGCTCGGCGAATTCCGAACCGTTATCCAAGGTGATGGTCTGCACTGCACCTCGGCGTGGTTTTAATAACCGGGTCATCGCTTTGGCCGTTCCTGTGGCCGTGATTGTCGGCAGGCGCGCTGCCAAGAGGTATCCGCTGCGTCTCTCGACCAGGGTCACCAGGCCGGATTCTTTGTGGCCCTTGAGCACCGTATCGCCTTCCCAATGGCCGATATGGCGCCTTTCTTCCACTTCGGCGGGACGTTGTTCAATACCTACCCGGTGTGGAATTTTGCCCAATCCCGCATGCTTGGCCAATCGGCGCTGATAGCGCCGCTGGTGTGGTAAGCGGAGTCGCTTCCATAAGTCGCCGCCGTGTTTCTTGTCGTCCCAGATTAACGCATAGATCCACTGATGGCTTACGCAAACGCCGTTGGCATTCGCCATGAAGCCACTAATTTGCTGGGGGCTCCATTCGTCCATCAGTTGATCAGTGACCCATCGAATTAGGCTGGGCAGTCGCTTCGTCACTTTCCAGGCGCTGCGTCGACGCTGATCACTTCTCAATTGAGCCTGCTCAGGCGCATAGCCAGCAGTAAGCCCATTGCGCTTTATCTCCCGGCTAATGGTGCTGCTGTGAACCCCAATAGCCTTGGCTATCTGTCGCTGGCTGATGCCAGTCTCGAGGTAAGCGAAAATTTGGTATCGTTGGGCCTGGGTCAGTTGTCGGTATCCCATTCTCTGCTTCACTTTGGTCGGTAAAGTCGAGAGGGTACCGGCGCTGGCCCTCCTTCCTCTACTGTGTGATCCAAAGTGCTGCGGTTATTCTATGAATCCAGGATCAAAGTCGACATTATCGCTGGTGGTGTCGGTTTTCGGCCAAGAGCAGTCTTTTAGATTCCACTAATTTAATGTGGTAACTCAGACGTCCAGCAGTTTCCGGGGCGGCTGGAGCGCCTTGTTGTGTCATATTGTCACTTAAACCCAGACAGCTATAAGTTGTATATAAGTTCCAGCAATGATTAACCAAAACCCAGTTGCTGCATTGTAAATGCAATATATTCCGCACCCATGTTGAGAATGGCCTATCTGGGTTATCAATAATCTGCCGTGTAATATACGACGGACTACCATAAGGAAACTCATTCTCGCTACCATATTCATCCATTACCTTTTAAACAGTCCACTCACCTCAAGTTGAAAAACACCAGAGGCTGTAGCAAGCAAGCCAGAAGAAGCTAGCCATTTTGCAGGGTTAGCAGCACCCGCAATAACTGAATAGATGCTTACAACTAGGCTAATCAAAGTCGCAACCAGCAATACAATAAAGGCTTGGCGTTCAAATCTCTTAAAGATAACGATATCTCCTATTTGGCCCACCCCCGTGTCCACCGGAAAATCAGGAGCGCAGCAAATAATTTTTCCGAATGCAGCAACTTGTTATATGCTGGAAAATAAATTAAATAATGCAATGCCTTAAGAAGATAAGGTCTACCATCACAACACTTAATCGGCTGAGTGGATGAAAATTGCTGGCGGAGCGTCCTGCCCGAAAAGTCGTTTCTGGCGCTCCTTTTCGAGTTTTCCGTAGCGTCTATTCAGTGGGTTTTTCAGGCTCGTGCCAAAGGCTGCAATCGATCCGCCATCTTGAGTAAAGCTATCTCTCCACATATCAAACCGGCCATCAACACATTGTGTGAAAAGAACCCCAGCCTGCCAAAACGTGACAGGATTATTGGTTTCGCACATGATCTTGAACCAGTGTCGAGCCCAGCTATTATAACGATAGGCAGTGATCGCCGCCGCGTATGCTTTGCCGGGAAGGCCCTCGGTATCTTTGAATTCCGCTAATATCCTTTCACTGTGTGGGCTTTTATCGCAAAAGCCGGCAACCATGAGCCCGCGAGCAATTTCTGCTGGCTCGGGCTGTGCAATCTTTTCATCGACATAGGCATCAAGAAATGAACCTTGATTGCATTGCAGAGCAGATAATACTTCAACTGCAATTGCTTGGTCAGTTGCCGCACGATTCAGCCGCTTTCTACGCAACGCATCAATAAATGAAGATGTGCCGCCCTTCCAGACGCTAATTGATCCAAGATCGACGCCGCTCTTGCCGAATGTAAACCTAACCAACGGGCGGCTATGTGCCGTTCGCTCAAATAGCAGCACACTCTTCTCAGGATTGGTGTCTGCAATCGCACTAGCCACCAGCAGAATGAGATTGTGGACGACTGGGAGCCTAGTGTCGTTGATCTCCATGAAGAGGTCACCCCACTTATTTATAATTTCGGGATCGATAACGGCCAACGCCGCAAAATCCTCATGCGTAAGGTGATCAAGAATGATATGCGCTTTTGCTGCTGTCAGCTCTTCCCTGAAAGCAACGAACGAGTCTTTATTATGTTTTTGCCTATCGCGGAATTCATTATCGCTCTCGGATAAACGTCTGAAAAAATCTTCTATATTCTCTGAGGGCGTCTCTCGCTCTGAGACAGAGAAAAGTATTGGATTCTTGGAAAAAATATACTCTGCCTCCAACTCAATTTCAGGAGTAACCAGTTCAATCGGTAGGCCGATTGCACAGTGAATAGAGGCATCAATGCGTTGAGCTATTTGCTGAACCGCTGTTCTTTTGAGCACCGTTGCTGCTCGCCCATAGAGTGATGGTGAAATCCGGTCTATAACCATACTCTCATCGGTGAGTCCGGCTTCTGCAGCCTCTAGCAATGCAAGAGAGCCATACCAGTTCTCAAAATTATCTTTGCCCTCGGACAGAACGTATTTCCAGTCACTCTCCGCTACCGCCCTTATAAGGGCGGGATGCCCCGAGTGGACTGCCAAACCGAGTGCACTTCTGCGAAGCCGTCCCTCTTTCGAAGTAATGGAAGACCGGGTGAAATCGCATATCTCGGTTGAGAGTTCTGCGCCCGTCGCAGCAGCTATCTCAAGAAGTAGGTGCTGCCTATAACATTTCGTGCCCTCGGCCAGGGTTTCTTTTAAGAAACGGTCGAGGATCTGTGGATCGGGAATTTTGGTTTCATCGATGAGTTCCAGCAGGAGTGGCTGATCCTCGGTCGTTGCCAGCAGAATTTCAATCTGCTCGGAGCAATCAAGGAATGGAAAAGCGATGAGCAATTCATACTGCAGCAAGATGCTCTCACCTTTTGGCAGTCCTTGATTATCGCCTGCTCCTTGTGCATTTCTCCATTTTTCGACCAGCGACCGTGCCTGATCCGCCGTGACGAGCGCGCCATGTTCGCGCAGCTCCAATAACCCTTGTCGAAGCGATATGTCGGTGCGTTTTACAACGTCCTCTGCAAACTCGCGAAGCTTAGCTGCGGCGGCTTTCAGTGCAAAACGGGCAACGACCGGCAGGGAATCAACAAAAACGTGATCCTGAGACGATTGCCCTCTGCCCTGTCGGAGCGCGGTAAAATCAAGGTTCTGGTAACGCTGGACAGTTTGATCCATGTTAGCAGGTACCGGTGCCGACGGATCACAGGGTTCTATTTTTTCCTTTGTAGGGAATAGGCCAGGTGGCATCTGACGATCTTGGGTTAGTTCCTCATAAAGGATGCTAGCTTCCCGATCGTCACCTGAATCGCCTGTTGCTTGCAAGATTCTAAGAAGAGCCCACTTGCCTGTTTTTGAGATGGTATCAGAGGTCAGATCCTTGCAACTTCGAAACAGTGCACTTCGCGTCTCTGACCAATCACGAAGGTTCAGGCTAATGAGGGCTAGGAAACTCTTGCTTGGCACCTGATAGGAGCCGTTAAGCGCGTTGGCAAAACTCCAGTCAGTAAGCTCGTTTGCGAACGGTGCGAGTCTCTTGCCAGCCAACAAAATCAAAGCAAGCCCTGATAGCGCATCCAGATCACCCTCCATTTTTATTAGACGTCTCTGACGAGTCTTTTCGGCGGGTGAGAGGGCAGCAAGCTTGTCATCCATTTCCGCTTGCAGCTTTTCACGCTCCTGCTTAACTTTGTCCTGGGGATCACGACGGACGTGACAATGCATACGGCGCTCCACCGCCAGAGAGTATGCGCGTAGCCAATCCCGAACTTCCTGTGCCACCGGATCCCAGACGGCACTTGATTTTGCAGCTTGAACAAGCGCCGCTTGTATCCAGTCGAAGTTTGGCTGGTGACTAGAATCCAAACAGAGATTCCGAGCCGCCTTTGCGATATCCAGCGGTCTTTCCCTTGCTAAACTGACCAAGGCGTCAAGCGAATCCGGCGGTGGGTTCTGAAGCTCGGCGAATCCCTTGATAAGTGCCTGGGCAATCTCAGGTGAATACTCATCATCGTCAGCTGCGCATACTGTAATTGCCGCTTTCACTGCCTCAGCCGTTTTATCCAGCGCTTCGATCGGCTCAAGAACCTCCTTGAGAGCATCATCAAGACTACGGTTGTTGCGCTTGGCTTTGCGCAGATTTTCGATAATGGAGAACCCAAGGGCCAATGTTAGCCCCTCATCCCTGAGTTCGTATTTTTGCGGCTCCCCGGGGACGGCGGAATAGAAGCGGCCTTCGGCAACCGCTGGAACTTCGTTGTCAAAGATGCGCAGATCGTCCTTTACTTGGCTCGTAGCGCGTATTAGTAGTTCCTGCGCTTGCCCGCGTAGATGTGCTACGAATTCGATAGGATCGTCGCCAAAGTCTTCCTTGATTCCTGCCAGGATATGCTCGAACAGCAGGCGGTCGATGCTTAGTTCCTCAAATATTGCAACGTCATCGCCGAAAACCTCAAGCGCAATCGACAAAATGCGCGGATTCCGTAGGAATTCTGCAACAGATGGATTGAGCTTGTTCAGGGGAACCCGATGCTTCCTTAGAATGCTGTTACGCTCGTCAGCGTCCCACTTGGGAACTACTACTTCTTTAACAGGGTATGTCAGCGCCTTCTTAACTCGCGTGTTGAAGTAGTGTGTGCGTACAGTGAGTACGATGCGACCGCCACGCCAGTTAACATAGGTGGCGACATTATCGACGATCTTTCCCCATTTTCGGTCGGGACGCTGATTGATCCCGTCTAAAACGAAAACAAAGCGCGGACGTGCCGGTTTGCCTTCAGCTTTCCATGCCTTCAGTCGTCGCCGCCAGCGTATTTTGCTCTTATCGCTTTTTACGTCGCCGGTCTGCGCGACGAGTTTTTTGATCAGAAGTGTCTCTATGTCGTCTTGTGTAGCGACCTCTGAAAAATCATCAGGCGTTAAAAACACCAGAAGAGGCTTGTCAGATTGTGCAAGCCAGGACTGCAACACGATCCATGATTTGCCACAGCCTTCCTCGCCATGGACGCAGACAATATTGTCATCATCCATATTCGATAAATATGTCCGCAGTTTAATGACTAAATTGTTGCGGGCCAAAACGGTGACAGCCCGATCTCTGGGTGCGAGGGGCTGACCGAGTTCGATGCGCGCAATGGCCTTTTGCGATACAGTTTCTTCGAACCATATTGCGTTGGCCTTCTCTGCCATCACTGTGGCCATTCCCGACGCGTCGAGACTTCTGCGAATTGACTCTTCGTGGTGCGGAAACCGAGTATCTAAACGAATAGCATCAAGTGCAGCAAGCGCCACACTTAACATCTGATTGTTAAGATTAGCTTTCAGAAAGGCCTTGGCCTTGATGTCAGCTATTGCGAGTGCCACAGCCAAACGTGGAAAATCGGAAGGAGTCCAATCTAGGATCAGGATGCTGATACCTTGCTGTGCGCCATCAGCACGCAAGTCATCTGCCAACTGGCTAGGTACCTCACAGGTTGCGCCTAGTACCCAGACTAAGTCTGCGTAATCGTTGTGGCGGACAAGGTCTGGGATCTTTGACAGCACGTCTGCGCGCGGCAGTTTGTTCGTGTAGAGTTTGCCTTCAAAAGCAACAGCGCCTTCAAAAGCAGCCTTGCCATCGATTCCACGTTGGTAGCCGCTACTCGCAAGACGAAAGGGGACGCCCGTGATCCCCTCAAGCACTTCGCCAATAAGCCCTTCAAAGCCATCTTCTCCAGTTGGCTTCAGAGTCAGAAGAGCGTTCCTCAGGTTTTCAACATGGGTTATTAATGGTTCGATCATTCAGGATCTCATACCTAACTGTTCAGCACCGATGAAAGCACATGCTGCCTTTGCCTGCATGGCCGCTTTGGGTCGATTGCATCTATGCACGAGCATTCTTGTTTCGGCCAGAAGCTGCCTTTTAGTCATCTCTGATGTAACGCTATAGCGAAGCGGCGGATCTCACGCGTCCGTCTTACGCGATTTGTTAGACATTCTCTTTTTAAGGCGAACTATCCAGTTATCCACGATTTCGTTCGGGGAAATAGTCCTGTGTCCCTGGAGCCAATGAGCATATTGCTCCTCATCTGGCATCAAGCCCTTCGCTTCTGCAGGAGACAAATCAACTTTATTCACTTCCGGAGGCTCTTCGCGATACAGTTCTTTGAAACGTCCGCGATTCTTTTGGCCATGTTCAAGGAGGTCGTCACACAGCAGCTTACTGAAGAATATAACGTCGTCTACATAAGTCGAAATTCCCTTCAAAGCGTCCGCATATTCAGTGCTCAGTGCCCCATCAGGAAGCGGGAACCCAAAATACAAATTCGCTTTTTCGACCTCGCTCATTCCTGGCGACCTTCGGATCATTTGAATGACCGAGTCGCGAGTTTCGATGGCTGATTCTAGTGACGCTATGGTGTTATCTATTTGAGCAGTCGCCGTTACGGGCCGTCCATTTAGATTCATCTTTTGATAGACCTGCTCATTCAAAAGGTCCAAAGGAATCTTGGGCAGTATCACTCTCCGCATATCGGCCTGGAAATCGAAATACTGGACATTGAGCTGGCCGGTTATTATTCTTTGATATTCTTCATGCTTTTCACAGAACCTACTATATAGCTCCCTAACTTGCTGATCCTTTAATAGAAGATAGGAGTTGCAAATAATATACGATGCCATTAGTGCCGAATTTGTATTTCTAATTTCCTGCAAGAGGCTTTCTTTTGTCTTAGACCTGTCAGCTATTCGATGAGCTGCGGTCGCACCCGCGAGTGCGCCAAAAAGTGCTCCGGCGAGTGAAGAAAAGAACTGAGAGTTCAGAACCAGAGATACCGTTTCTAGTGCATAAATCTCGATGGCATGTTCCTCTTAAAGGGGAATTTAGTTTCAGATCCAGAGTGTCTAATAACGCCTTACTCACGAGCCAGCTTTGCTGGTCGCGTGCAATTAATTGTTAGGGTGCGAAACCGGAATATAAGATCTTGGCCGCATGCGAGAAAAATCCGTCCGCTTGTAAGTTTTTACGCCCTTTCTTGGATCAAGAACGAAACCAGCTTCTGAGTCGGGTACATACACAACCCAATGCCAAGTGCCATATGTTGGCTTGTAATTGATACCGACGATGCTCAGTTTGTCTAAAGATTCCCACTTGCGCAGTTTTCGGCCCCTGGCAAAATCGTTACCAAATTTACTCAGTAAAGCACTGAGCTCTCCTGCGATGGTGTAGTAAGGAGGCTTTTCTTTAACAATTCCATGCTTTATCGCAGTGCGCTTTGCCTCAATATACGAAACACCGGCTACCATTGCAGCGCATGCAATGCCGCAGCCTGTAGAATCCTCTTGGATGACTCGCTTGATCTTCATAAGCGCCCTAACGCGGAGCAAAGCGGCGGCTGAAAGCCGTCCGCCTTACGCGCTTTGTTATAAATTTTTTGCAGCGTGATTGTAGACCGTTTCCGACTCAAGTTTCACAATTTCTGCCATTTTCTCTGGGTCGATCATATTGCTAGATGCACTGTACGAACCGGTGAGTTCTTTATATTTCTCTGGGCGCATGTTTTTGAAAAGGTCGAAAAAGCCGTCCTGAGGCAACTCTGTTGACTTGATTCTCATAAGAACCCCATAAATCGCTTCGCTAGGGTCTGCGATCTCGCGGCATGCTTGCTCAAATGTTGCCCAGATTATGGTTTTATTCTCATCATCTTCAAACAGGCTATAAATTTTGGGATAACGAACGATACTTCTGCTTTTTGCAGCTCTGGTCAAAACAGACTTAATTTCAGCAACCTTTTCTTCTAAAACGTCCATCCAAATTCTCTACTTATCAAGATTTATAACGGTGATCATACACCCCTCTACATAACCTGAATGAACCCGGAGGCGCGTTCATTCAGGTTATACAGCCCTTCATTCGCGATCTATCCTATTGAAATTACAATAAATTAATTATAAATAGGCAGCATGATATAGATTATCGTGCCCGCTGCATAACACAGCTGAATCAGCATGCCGCTTTCGCCGAAATGTCCGCTCAGGGTCGAAAGGCGTCATTTGCTAATTTGCTCATAAAACGCCACCTTACCCGTTATAGCTTCCATCCCTTCAATCGGCTGTTCATAGCTCCAGGCAATATCTTTATTTTCGCCTAGCGAGAAATACACTGTGTTGCCTTTAAACGGGCAGTGGGTCGTCGTTTCTGAGGTGTTAAGCAAATCCATCCGCACGTCTTCGCGTGGGAAGTAGTGGCGTGGCGGGTAGCCGCGCTCGCGGAGTTCGAGAGCGTTGGTCGAGTCGGCAAGCAGCTTGCCATCAACATGCACCTGCACGCGTTGGCTAACGGGGTGAAGCTCGATGCGAGGTGCCTGTGGCATTAGATTGTTCCCTGCGGCTTTTTTAGCTCTAGTAAAATGAGCCTAGCAGCAAAGTTCGTTGAATCCCATGCTCTCCTCATCACACTTTAGGCTACGGCCATGACCTGCATCATGTTTTTGCCACTGCTCTCTAATTCACTACGACTGTCCTAACACTGCGGTGCTCTCGCCCTTACCTGAGTGCTCAGAAACAGGCCGATGACAATCAGCCCAGCCCCAATGAAATCCGCCATGCGCAACGGCTCCCCTAGTATTAGATAAGCGAGTAGTACGCCAAAGAACGGATTAAGAAGGTGATAACTCGATGCCGTCGAGGCGCCGCTGATGCGAATCAGTACAAGCCATAGGCTCATTCCGCCGATGGTGACGACAAGTACCAGATGTGCAATCGCTATCATCGTAGCGGTAGAAGGCACGGCAAGCGGTTGCCCGAATACCATTGCCATGGGAAGAAGAGCGACAGCGCCAGCAATGGATTGCCAGAAATTAGCCTGCAAGATGGGCAGGCCTGCGCCTTGACCGCGGAAGAACACGGTGCCACTGGCAAAGGCAAGCATACCCCCAGTTGCCATAAGCACTCCCCAGACATCAACCTGCATTCCGCTAGCAACGCCAGAGATGATCACCACTCCCACTAACCCCAGCGCCGCGCCGAGTAATTTCATTGGGGAAAGAGGTTCTACGCCCCACCATGCTGATAGCAAACTGGTTGCCAGCGGTGCACAACTGACAATAACAATAACGACCTGGGGGCGAACCGTCTGCAATGCGGCAAAGCTCAGCCCCAGGTAAAGGGCGTTGTTAAGCACGCCGAGCAGCAATCCGCGCCTGATAGCGATGCGATCGCCATGAGTTGATACCCGGAAACCGCCGCAGCTAAGGCAAATAGGCAGCATCAGTAACGCACTCAATAAAAACCGGATGGTGAGCAGCGTAAAGGGGTCGAAATCAGTCAGTGCAATGGCACCGGCTATAAATGCCGAACTCCAAACGATACTGAAAATGACCACCAAACCAGTTAATACGAAATTATTCATGCAGCCCCCTTAAAAGCGCCATCCTGCTTTTGCACCATCACCATGAAACTGATGGTGCATGGGAGTTACATGTAGTGGAAATTAATTATTAACCATTCATAATCAGTTAAATTAATATTAAGTATGGAGAGATAGTGTGTTTGATTGCCAACCTTCCCCCTTGGGCGATAGGCGAGTCACGCTGGAACACCTGCGCGCTTTCGTACTGTTGGCCGAAGGCAATGGTTTTCAGCAGGCAGGTCTTCAGTTGTACCGCAGCCAGTCAGCGGTCACACAAAGTCTGAAGCGGCTGGAGGAAATACTCGGCTGCAAGTTACTGGAGCGTCGCCAAGGCCACATCCTTGGCTTGACGGCAGACGGAGAGCGTTTTCTTCCCGCCGTCAATGAGATACTTGCCCGTACGTCTGAAGCGGTGAGTGCCATGCAACAACCCGAAATCGCCGGGCGCCTGCTGATTGGTGTTCCCGATGATTTCAAGGTGGTGGATCTGCATGGTGCTATTTCCCGGTGCGCCGAGCTAAACCGCAATCTGCGTCTGGAAGTTGTCTCTGCGCTCTCCTCGCAACTGCTCCACCAGCTCGATAACAGCGGACTTGATCTCGCCATCTTTAAGTGTGTGGGAGGCTTCACGCCAAGCGACCCACGTTGGCAGTGTCGTCTGCTGCGGCGAGAGCCCCTCCACTGGGTGGCCGCTCAAAGGCATGATTTTGACCGCATGTCTGATATACCGCTTGTTATCTTTCCTGACGGCTGTTGCTACCGAAGCGCAGCGCTCGCCGCATTGGATCAGCCCGGAAAGCACGGCTACAGCGCCTATGTCAGTGCCTCTTATGACAATATCCGTGCCGCTGTGTCGGCTGGTCTCGGCATCGGTGTGCTGCCCGCCAGTGCGCTTGCTGAAGACCACATTATTCTAGGCAAGCGGGAGGGATTTCCGGAGCTGCCGATGGTTGAACTCGTGATGGTTCAGGCGTCACAGAAGCGTGCCACCCAGCAACTGGCGGACTTCCTCAAGCTTTCTTCGGCAATGAAATCGCAACATATTAGCGCCACTCAGGCCGATGTCACCCAGCCCTAGTACCGGTATCAGTTGATGCCAATCAGCCAGTGGTTAGCCCACATGGCGTATTTCCTCCACCGTTTTGGGCAATGGCCGTCGGGCTAAACTAACGGTGCTACTGAAGCTTTCTTACTATCGTGTCATCCGGGGCCAGTACATCGCCATCACCGGCCTGAGGGGCCATATAGGGCACCGGCTGCCCTGTTGACTTGTCGATAAGCTGGGAGTGCTGCTCGCTGTGTGAAAACAAGTTGCGTTCTCCCCACTGACGCAGAGCCACCACCACAGGAAATAGACTCTCGCCCTTGGCTGTCAGTACGTATTCCTGATAGGCCGTGCCATCAGATGCAGGCCGAGTTTCCAGGATATCCGCTTCAACTAACCGACGCAGACGTTCGGCCAGAATATTGCGAGCCATGCCCAGGCTGCGCTGAAAGTCACCGAATCGTCTCATGCCGTCAAAAGCGTCTCGTACAATAAGCAGCGACCATCGATCCCCGATAACGTCGACAGAGCGTGCCACCGGGCAGGTTTCAGTATGTGTGGATTTGCGGCGGGGCATGATATTTGCCTTCCATGTGTTTATGGCAATCTATGTAGTTGCATTTTAAAACCAGGTTACCTACCATCCAACTAGTTTTTATTTGAAACCAGCTGAATGAGAGGTGGCTATGAAGGCGTCTTCGGTACTGCCTGTATCGCTTCGTGATAACAGCAAACCGGTCGTCCAAACGGACATGCCGCGTGGCTTAGTGCTACTTTTCGCTGCGGCCAGCGGCTTAAGTGTCGCCAACGTCTATTACGCACAGCCACTGTTAGATTCACTGGCCCTGGATTTCGGTATCAGTCATGCAGCCGTTGGCGGTGTGATCACGGCCACTCAGGTCGGCTGCGCCTTGGCCTTGCTACTGCTCGTTCCACTAGGGGATCGGGTGAATCGTCGTCGCCTAATGGCGCTGCAATTGTTGGCGTTGGTGGCCTCTTTAGTGGTTGTAGCATTGTCGCAATCCACCGCAATGCTGCTGGCAGGAATGCTCGGTGTTGGCTTGCTCGGTACAGCGATGACGCAAGGGTTAATCGCCTACGCGGCTAGCGCTGCCGCCCCTCATGAACGGGGTCGTGTCGTCGGTGTAGCGCAAGGAGGTGTTTTTATTGGCTTGTTGCTTGCCCGCGTATTCGCTGGTGGTGTAAGCGATCTGGCCGGCTGGCGAGGCGTCTATTTGTGTTCTGCGGTCATAATGCTGGCAGTGGCACTACCTCTGTGGCGTCGGCTGCCGACGCTAAAAGCTGCATCAGGTTCCATGAGCTATCCACACCTGATTGTCTCTATGTTGGTGTTATTGCGGGAAGAGCGAGTGCTGCAAATTCGCGGCGTGCTGGCGATGCTAATGTTTGCTGCCTTCAACGTTTTCTGGAGTGTCTTGGTATTGCCACTTAGCGCACCACCCTATGAGTTTTCTCATACGGCCATTGGCGCATTTGGCTTGGCTGGCGTAGTGGGAGCCCTCGCAGCCGCTCGCGCCGGAAAATGGGCAGATCGAGGTCTCGGGCAGCGCACAAGTGCAGCTGCGCTGGTGTTGCTGCTGCTAGCGTGGGGGCCACTATCATTGATGGAGTGGTCGCTATGGGCGCTGATCATCGGGATTGTGCTGCTTGATATGGGTGGGCAGGCTCTTCACGTCACTAATCAAAGCATGATTTTTCACACACGTCCTGAGGCACATAGCCGCTTATTAGGCTTGTACATGCTGTTCTATTCGATCGGTAGTGGCCTAGGCGCCATCAGCACGACCACCGCCTATGCTCATGCAGGTTGGCAGGGTGTGTGCATTTTAGGCGCTTCGCTAAGCCTATTGGCGCTAGCATTCTGGGCCACGACCCGGCGTTATATGCCGCATGAGGCTTCATGAAACAGAGATAATAACCAGGAGGCCAAGATGAATGAACTAGACTTGCAAGCTGATGCGGATACACGCGGGCGACGCTATCTCTCAAAGAATGCTACTCAACGAGTCTTCCCTTCGAAAGCAGCCATCTCGGCACTGGAAGCATTTGATGAGCCGCTGCCGATGCAGGGATTTCCCACTGAGAACACGCTAGCGCTCCTAGACGATAGATGCCGACCAGATCCATGCTGCCCTGACCGAAGCCGGCCTGTCCACAATGATCCCGCTTGAAGACCATCAGTGGGGCGGCAGGGGCTTTGGCATCCGTGATCCTTCCGGTGAAGTGCATTTCACGACTTATTTGCGCCTGCTTGGCCAGTGCATCGACCTCTCTAACCAACCTCACGACGATGAGCCCAAAATGGATGATCCGACCACCGTCGCTCCAAGCTATATTGGCCTTGCCACTCCTTGATAAAGCGGTTAACTCCCCTGTTTGCGCGAAGCGCATACTGTTCTGCCGCTTGCAGGTCATGCCTGTTCAGCCAATCGGTGATTACCGGTGCCGCTGCCAAACCGTCACCCAGTGCGTTGGAAATTCCCGAAGAGGTCAAAGGATCAAAGGTAGCCAGGGCATCGCCCACTGCGATCCAGCCCGGCCCAGCTGCTTGGGTCACAAAACCGCTGTATGCAGCAAAGCAGGTAAGCGAGAGTGCGTGCTGGCGAGAAGGCTGCAGCCACTGTTGTAGCTCTTCTGTCTGGCCCCAGAGCGCATAGAATGCTTCGCTATTTCGCAGCCCCTTCTGGCGCACAACGGATGCATCCGACATCAACGCCAACAGTGCTGAACCATCTGGCAAACCGGTAGCGTACCACCAGCCGTCAGCAACCGATTCCACCAGAGTTATGCCCTCCAGCCTGCCGACATTGGGCCATTTACACGCCACCGCCACCAAATCGTCGAGACGCTTTCGCTCTACCCCCAGTCGCCTGCAGAGGGTAGCTCCGCGCCCGGAAGCATCGACGAGGTAACGACAACTCAGTAGGTGCTGTTTGTCTTGATACGTTATTTGCAGTTGCCACTCGCTACTATCCCAGCGTAGAGATTCCAACACCGCAGGCGTTAGTAGCTGCGCGCCTTTTTCACCACTGGCTTGACGCAGATCCTCGTCAAAGCGCTCCCGATCTAGATGCCAGCCATCCCCTGTCGAGCGATGGAGAAAATCGTCGAACCTGCGCTCTCCTGCCCATAGGGAGAGATTGGTGTAGTAGGGTCGATGCCCTCTCGCCCCAAGGTCATTCGATATACCCAGCAGCCTCAATTTAGCGACTACGTCAGGCGCCGCGGATTCCCCCACTTTGAAGGCCTGGCGGGCAGGCCTGTCCAGTATCGCCACGCGCTCGACCCCCGCCGCTATCGCGGCGAGAGCCGTGGCGCAACCGGCAGGGCCAGCGCCGAGGATAACGAGATCGAAGTCAGTTGCCATTCGGTGTGAAAGGTCGGGGTAAGGTGCGTGCAACCTCCACAAAGCGGCGCTCGCCTTGAACCTCTTTTTCCATCACGAAGCCCAGCCGCGACCAGTACTGCACCATCTGTACGTCGTCGGCAAAGGAGATGAAATCTCCCCGCATCTGATCGAAATCGGTGCCGATCCAGGCAACCTGCCCTCCCGTCTGCTCATCCGGTATCGGCATAGTCGCCTGGCGTACTCCCTGGGGTTTCGGTTCCAGGTAGACGAATTCAGGCCGCTGTGCGGGCCACCACCACAAAACTCGTTCACCGATGGGTTGTGAGGAGCACTCATTGAAGTCTGCCTGCCAGGGTATGGCCATGTAACGAGTGAGATCCCCGGGCTCCATCGCAGTAGGCGTAAAGCCCAGGTTGAGTGGCCCTTCGGTGGGCGGTGCGGTATTGATACGGAAAGGGTCGTCACGATTGTAGATGGCTCGATTGCGGGTGATCCAGGTGAGCTCGATACCGGGAGAAAACGCACCTCCTACACAGTTTTCCAGAACATTGCGTGTCAGTGATTGAGGGCCACTATCGGCAACAGGCTCGTTGACAAAGTGCCCCGCCGCCCACTGTTGAACAAAGAAGAACTGGGTATCTGTCAAACGTAGATAAGTGGATGTAAACGTCCCACCGATAAGACAATTGTCCCCCGCTAGGTAGGGCATCATGGTGGCTCCCCGCCCGGAGATAATGGAGTTCTCAGCTGCCGGTGGTCGTAGAACATCCAGAATCCAATTGCGCAGGCCACGGTAGTGATCCTCATGATCAGGTACCGCCCCCAGCATCTCCATGTCAAAGCTGTGGGGCTTGGGAGGGATTGCCGCAACCCAGGCGTAGGTGGTGGCCCGTTCCAGTAGTGGTTTTATCTCGCTCTGGAAGTTGGGCTTGTAGCCATAGGATCCGCTTTGCCACATGCCCTGATTATTTATCTGTGGGTTGTGTCCAGCACGCACAGCGCTGTCGAAGATGGTGTCCCAGAGCGTTACCAGGTTGGCGATCTCTGGCGCATAGGAAGGCGGCGCCACAGACACCCAGGCCGGATCAGCCGGATTGCTACTGCCATTGTCCCATTCGATTACCGCGCTGACTGGGCCGTCACCGGTGTCGTCCCACCAGCCATCATTATTAGCGTACTGTTTGATCACGGCGCTTTCATCTTCGGTTCCGGAAACACCCAAACCGCCCAACACCAGCAGGCGACCGGCTGTGTCGGTACGCAGCTCTCCTAAGGTGTCGATACACTCCCGATTGGGATACAGAATGCCCTTAGGGAAGTTTGCGCCCTTATAGCCCTCGGGAATTGTATCGCGGTCCATGGGGACGGGACCGGCATCGGCGCCGCTGATCTGGCGTGGCCCTGGGTCGATAATCAAGCGGTGTCGGTCTTCCACATCGGCGTTGCGCAAGGGGTGATTGCTGGCGTAGCCCTGCTCTCCCTCGTTGGTGGCGAACTCATACCAACTGGCTTTCTTGTTCGCCATGTGCACGGTCCAGGTGATCGCCTTTACTCCGGGCGTATCCAGGGTGATCTCTTCGTCGCCGTGAAAAATATGAAAGCGCGCAGCCTGGCGGCACATGCGTCCCTGTTCATCCCGGAAGTCATCCTGGGTGAAGTCTCTTCCGTCGAGGTTAATGGGCAGACCGCGATATGTCTCGGGGCCGATATAGCATTTTTCCGGCGCGTTCCCCACACGGGCAATGCCAATAGGCGGGTAAATTTTGTAGTCAGTCATGATGATTTCCTTTCAACGTTAGCCCATTACAAGCCCAGCGCTTTGGCTGACGTCACTATCTCTTTGTCGCCTGCCAAGGCTGTCTTAAGGTGCGTGCGCAATGCGTTTTCCCTGGGTGATGTCGACAGCTGATCGAGCTCGTCTTCAAGCTCCTGCGTCAGTTCCCCAAAGGTGCGATTGGTATCGCTTCTGTAGCGCCATGCCGGTGCGGCATTGGGGCCAACGGAGCTGTCGCCGTCGGCAAAGGCCGGGGTAGACATCAACGCTCGGGCAAGATGCGGCAGCACCCGGTGCATGATTGAAAGGACGACACTGAAATAAGGGTCGGAGTCGCCAGCCTTGAATGTGGCTTCGAAGGCGTGCAGCATCAGGCTGTAGTGATCATCGAAGCTGTCAGACAGCCGCTTGGCCTGCGGGTTGGTGTAGTCGCTGCTATCGGGATTGGAGATGATGGGGAGCGTCGCCGGGAAATTGGCGCTGTCGAGCGCAACTTCGCGGAACTTGAGGAAATGGCTCAGCTCGTACGGGGTGCCGAGGATGGGCCCGTAGGTGCCATCGGTACGCTTGCCATAGTGGTTGTAAGTACCGAAGCTCTCAACCGGAACCAGAGGCTTTTCAGGGGGAACGGTTCCCTCTCCTTGCTCGACGATTTCGTTAACCGCCGCGTGGAAGCTCTCCTTGTCCATCACTTCGTTGACATTACCGCCAAATTTGCCGAGATAGATATTGGTTCTTTGCCGACCAGGAACACCGGTTGTACTGAAGGGGTTTCCGGGATAGGCATCCACCGCCGCAACCAATGCGCCGTACAGCTGCGCGATGCTGTCGTAGTTGTCGCCCTGAGGAGGCGCGCCGTACTGCGACGGGCTTTCGATGGCGGCAAAGACATTAGCGAATACATCGGGGGATGCACGAAACAGGCCGACCATAGGGGTCGTCTTCGGGTTGGCCTGTGGCATATAGCCGGGGAAAGTAGGAACCGCATCGCCAGTAAATTTGGGCAGCGCGCCCAAGGCAACGATGATGTTGGCCGCCTGGTTGACATGAAACATCTCCTCCATCGCAACGCTGCGCAGGGTCTGGTAGACATGGCTCCCAGTGTCTGAAATGGAATAGAGTGCCGAGAGGTAGACAGGTATAGTGGTAAATTCCACCTGTAAAGCGAGCTGCGCTGCCTCCTGGAGATCCTGTAATACGGGTACACTGGTGCTTGTAAGCCTGTCGAACAGGCCTGGAGAAACGTTCTCTCTCGCTGTTTCTGATGGCGCCATGGTTTTCATCTCCTTATGTTTCGTTACCCCGATTAGCCTGTTTCCGCGGCAGGTGGTGGGAATCCGACGCCTGCCGTCATTAACAGTGTCGAGGCCCCGTGCGGCCAGGCGTACTCTTACGCTTTTTTGCGTAAAGTGTTGATCTGAATGTGTGGCCAGCGGGTCGTGCCGCCATCAGTGCCGAATTGAAATTCAAAATACTGAATCTGCTCGTACTGCAACTGCAGAACTTCCTTGCCGTTTTCAAAGACAGTCTCAATCCACATCCGCAAGTTCATCTCGGTTACGCGAGCGAATCGCTCTACGAATGGAGTGTTCAATAGTCCACCCTCGGATCCACCGGCCTCCCGGGTGCGCATCTCAATCAGTACGAATCTTTTGATCTCCTGATCCTGAATGGCATCGCGCAAGCGAAGATCGGGACGCACCGAATAGGGGTAGTGATCGTCGGCCAAAATGCGCTGCGTGTAGGTTCTGTTGCCGCTTGGATCTCTCTCCGCAAGACTGGGGTCGTGAACCCAGGGCGGTGCCGGTTCATCGAGATTGATGGGGGTGTCAGCGGTGGTGCCTGCCAGCCCCATACTTGGTGAGATGGCCAGGTGATTGGGATCCCAGGCGGCTGTGCCATGGGGAAATTCCGGTTTCCCCTTCTTTTCGGAGTCTGTACCCAACAGCAACACAGTGCTGCCATGGGGAATCGTGCCGCTGCGGGAGACCGTATAAGGAGGCACATACACCGGACCGTCGGAGCCAGCACCCGCTGATAATTCGGGATAACCGATATCGGTCATGATGGATTCGTCGTCGGCGGGATGGTTGTAAAGAGTACTCAACCAGAGGTACATACCGTTTTCGTCATGAAGCAGGTTGCCATCGAGATCATGAATACTCTGTTCGTACTTTACCGCTCCGCTGAACTGTTCGTTGGCGCCACCGCGGTTGCGTACTCCGCCGGGTACTAACGTAAAGGTAAGCTCCTCCTTATAGTCTTGGCAGAGAAAATGAAACTTGCCGGGAATGGTTTCGGAGTTGGTTCCTGGGGAAGGCAGGCAAGTGGTATGTAATCCCCACCCGGTCGTTTTGTTGTCTGGGTTGTAGTTAACCCAGGTTCCCGCCAGCTGTTCAAGAACGCCGTAATTTGCAGGCTCTTTGAGCCTGAATTCAAACATTAAGCGCAGCACCCGCGGTTTCCAGCGCTCCTGAATACTCTCCCAGGAACACTTGTGCCGGTGTCCGATACCCCAAGCGTTTTCTGGGGCGATTATTCAGCTTGGCAACGACTCGCCTCAGTGCTGAGTCGCTCACCTTTCGGAAGTCCGTCCCTTTCGGGAAATATTGGCGAATCAGTCCGTTGGTGTTTTCATTGGTGCCACGCTGGCATGAGCGGTACGGGTCGCAAAAATAGGTCTTGGCCGAGACGGCCTTGGCAACCTGTCGGTGCTCGGCGAATTCCGAACCGTTATCCAAGGTGATGGTCTGCACTGCACCTCGGCGTGGTTTTAATAACCGGGTCATCGCTTTGGCCGTTCCTGTGGCCGTGATTGTCGGCAGGCGCGCTGCCAAGAGGTATCCGCTGCGTCTCTCGACCAGGGTCACCAGGCCGGATTCTTTGTGGCCCTTGAGCACCGTATCGCCTTCCCAATGGCCGATATGGCGCCTTTCTTCCACTTCGGCGGGACGTTGTTCAATACCTACCCGGTGTGGAATTTTGCCCAATCCCGCATGCTTGGCCAATCGGCGCTGATAGCGCCGCTGGTGTGGTAAGCGGAGTCGCTTCCATAAGTCGCCGCCGTGTTTCTTGTCGTCCCAGATTAACGCATAGATCCACTGATGGCTTACGCAAACGCCGTTGGCATTCGCCATGAAGCCACTAATTTGCTGGGGGCTCCATTCGTCCATCAGTTGATCAGTGACCCATCGAATTAGGCTGGGCAGTCGCTTCGTCACTTTCCAGGCGCTGCGTCGACGCTGATCACTTCTCAATTGAGCCTGCTCAGGCGCATAGCCAGCAGTAAGCCCATTGCGCTTTATCTCCCGGCTAATGGTGCTGCTGTGAACCCCAATAGCCTTGGCTATCTGTCGCTGGCTGATGCCAGTCTCGAGGTAAGCGAAAATTTGGTATCGTTGGGCCTGGGTCAGTTGTCGGTATCCCATTCTCTGCTTCACTTTGGTCGGTAAAGTCGAGAGGGTACCGGCGCTGGCCCTCCTTCCTCTACTGTGTGATCCAAAGTGCTGCGGTTATTCTATGAATCCAGGAGTACAGCAGGGGTATATCTCGGTTGTTGGGTAGGCATGATTTCAACTCCCCCTTGTTATTCTTGATCTGCTATTTTTGTCGCTGTTTCCTAAGGTAAGAAACGTAGCCGTACGCCATTCATTCGAATCTGGTCAACTCTAGGGAGATGGCTACTCACTCACTCTCGACGGTCATGCGGGAGTATGGTGAGATGGAATTCGGCAGAGTGCGTGCCGTGTGGGCACTCTGCGTATGAGCCGTGTCATTATGGTGTTATTAATATTTTAGTATTCAGCCTAGCACCGAAGAATGATTTGTCCATGTGACTTGTTTTTTTAATGCTTGGGAACGAAAGGCGGCTTCGAATGAGCGGTGTGCCCAGGTAGGCGTCACCCAGCAAGTATTTCTATACATTCTCCTGGAGTTTCAATCCTTGGTGGATCGCACCATGCACATGAGGTGGATCTGGAGCAGCTCAATAGTTTGGTGGAGGATAAAGATATGTTGTCAGAAAACCTGGAAAATCTGGTGCAAAAAGAGCGTCAGGAGGGACGTCAAGAAGAGCGTCGAGAAGCTGAGCAGCGCGCTTTGGAAAGCGGCTCACTAAGCGAGGCTCAACTTTATCAGCCGACACTATAGTTCGTACCGAAGCAGATGATCGCGGATATCGAAGAACTGCCCGTCGAAGAGGTAGAAAAGTTACGGGCAGAGACTCAGCATTAAGGCCTAAACAATCTGGCGCGACCGGCGCCACTGGGCCAGCGCTTGAATATCCTCCGGTGTCGTTCGGCAGCAGCCGCCAATGCCTGACGCACCTGCTTCAAGCCAATGCTCAACTCCTTGTACCAATCCGGAAAGATCGGCACCGGTATGATCGCATTGGGACGGGTGCCAGGTTTTGGTTACCGCGTCGTACACTTCCCCCGAGTTGGGATACACCAACACCGGCAGATCGCACTCACGGCGGATTTCCTCAATCAGCGATTTGATATGGGCCAACGCCGTGCAGTTCACACCAATCGCCGCTACGCCTGGGCAGTTGGCCAGGGCCCTCGCACATTCTGCGATCGGCGTGCCATCGCTGATATGTTGGCCATCCTTCGCCGAGAAAGTGATCCAGACCTGGGCGCCCGGATGCTCAGCCAGCAAATCGGTGATCGCCAGCGCTTCCTCCAGTGAGGGCAAAGTTTCAGCAGCCAGTAGATCCGCCCCCGCCGCCAGCAAGAGTTCAAAACGCTCACGGTGAAATTCAACCAGCCCGGCGCGATCCAGGTCATAGCCGCCTCGGTATTCACTGCCATCCGCCAGATACGCGCCATAAGGGCCGACGGAGGCGGCCACCAGCGGTTTGGGGCGGTCAGTCTGGCCGGGCTGCCAGACCGCATCCCGCGCCTGCTGTGCCAGGGTGACCGATAGCTGAATCAGCGCCCGCGCCTCTTCTGCCGTCATCCCCGCCTGCATAAAACCAGGCACCGTGGCCTGGTAACTGGCGGTAATCGCACAGTCGGCACCGGCTTCAAAGTAGGCTTGATGCACCTGACGAATCTTCTCCGGGGCTTGCGCCAACAAGCGCGCCGACCAGAGGGCGTCATTAAGGTCACAGCCTAGCGCTTCCAGCTCGGTGGCCATGGCACCGTCGATGACCATAAAGGGTACGTCGTCCAACAGGGCTTTGATCGGATTCAACTCATTCATACGGTGTTTTCCTCAACGGCGTCGGGCGAAGGTTCAGAACGTTGGGAGGCCGAGCGGTGGCGCACATAGTGCACCAGGTAGCACAGGCCAATGAAAGGCACACCGAAATAGAGCGCCACGCGTTGATGCGGGTCGAAGGCAATGCCAATGCACGCGGCCAGACAGGCTGCAAAGGCAATAATCGGCACCCAGGGGTAGAACGGCGTGCGATAAACCAGATCCTTCAGTTGCCCGCCTTCACGCAGGTAGTGGCGCCGGAAGTTAAACTGGCTAAGCGCAATCGCCATCCAGACCACCACCACGGCCAATCCGGAAATCGAGACGAGCACCAAATAGACGGTTTCAGGGGCATACACGCTGGAGAACAGCGCGCCCAGGCCGCCGACCATGCTGAGTAGCAGGGCATTCATCGGAATGCCACGCTTGTTGAGGCGGCCAAGCGACTTGGGCAAGGTGCCTTGATCTGCCAGCGTCCATAGCATGCGCGACGAGGCATAAAGACCGGAATTGGCCGCCGAAAGCAGCGCGGTGATGATCACAAAATTCATGATATCGGCTGCACCCGGCACGCCAAGGCGTTGGAATACTGCCACAAAGGGGCTTTGACTGAGCCCGGCTTGATCCTGGGGTAACAGCGCCGCAATCACGACGATGGTGCCGACGAAAAACAGGATCAATCGCCACAGGGTCGCGCGAATGGCCTTGGGCACATTGCGGGCTGGGTCTACCGTTTCCCCGGCGGCAATGCCAATCAACTCGGTGCCGGAAAAGGCAAACATCACTGCCAGTAAGGCGGTACCAATGGCCATCAGGTTGGGCGGCATGGCGCCCTCTCCCCACAGTGCCGATAGCCCCGGCGAGGCGACCTCAGCGCCAGTGGCATCATGCAGCGGTACCCAGCCAATTATCGCCACGGCGCCCACCAGCACAAACACCACCACCGCAATCACTTTGATCAGTGAAAGCCAGAACTCAGACTCGGCAAAGAAGCGCGAGGTAAACGCATTCACGCCAAAGACAATCGCCGCAAACAAGCCACTCCAGTACCAGCCGGGGATATCGGGAAACCAGCGCCCCATAAAGACTGCCGCCGCGGTAAATTCGGAACCTAGCGCCACCGTCCAGGTGAGCCAGTACATCCAAGCCACCATGTAGCCAGTTCCTGGGCCGATATAACGACTGGCATGCGCGCTGAAGGCGCCTGAGTCCGGCATATGCACCGCCAGCTCGCCCAGGCACATCATCACCAGCCAGGCAACGATGCCACCCACCAGATAGGCCAACACCGCTCCAATAGGCCCGGCCTGCTGCACGGTATAACCGGAACTCAAAAACAACCCGGTGCCAATCACGCCTCCCAGTGAGAGCATCACCAAATGGCGCGTCTGCATACTGCGCTTAAAGTGCGCCCCCTCTTGATCACTTGCTGGCTCACTCATGGTGACATCCCTATCTTTGGCCTAACACGGCGGCAAGCGCCCAGCGGCCTGGCTCAGAAAGGGCACCATTTTAGTGCATTCTTAATTTACCAAAAAGAATAAAAAAGATTTTTAATATTCTAATTTTGAATATGCAGTCTGGCATGGGTGCTAAGGGCTGGATATATCAAATGCAGGCAGTGTCTAACGCCAACCCGACAACAGTTGCTTGCCAAGCCCTCGCTATTTATTCTTAGGCATATTGTTTTTTGCGATGCACTCGCTTAGGCACATTGAATAAGGAGCACTCATGGTGGGCACCATTCACAAACATCATGATACAGGCTATAAGGAGCTGTTTAGCTACCCCGAATTCGTGCAACAGTTGATCGAAGGCTTTACGCCTGCTGAGATTGCTAAGCTGATGGATTTCTCCACCCTGAAGAGCCACAGCGGCAACTACATTACGCCGCTTTTTGAAGAGAAGATTGAAGATGTGGTGTGGTCGGTTGAAGTGAAATGGAAAGGCCTCACCCAACGAGTATTTCTGTATATTCTGCTGGAGTTTCAGTCCTCGGTGGATCGCACTATGCCCATTCGACTACTGCACTACGTCGCCTGTTTCTATAGCGAACTATTCAAACAGAAGATCATCACGCCCAGCCAAGGGTTGCCGCCCGTGCTCCCTGTCGTGTTGTATAACGGCTCAGAGCGATGGACGGCACCGCTAGATATCTTCGAGATGATCACCCCAGAACCGCCCGACTTTCTTCAGATTTATCAGCCCCACCTACGCTATTACCTAGTCGATGAAGGGCGCTATACTGATGAACAGCTAGGCTTAGTTCAGACACCATTAAGCGGTGTGTTCAGCGTCGAAAACGCCGGTGAGAGTTGGGAAGCCCTGCAACTAGCCGTTGATCGTATTGTGGCCATTATCAAAGCGGATCCGAACAAAGAACGCATTGATAAGGTCATCACGCGCTGGATTAAACGTCATCTGCAGCGGCTTGGTGCAGAAGTTAATCTAGAGCGGCTCAACAGTTTGGTGGAGGATAAAGACATGTTGGCAGAAAACTTAGAAAATCTGGTGCAAAAAGAGCGTCAGGAAGGGCGTCTGGAAGGGCGTCAGGAAGCCGAGCAACGTGCCTTGGAAGGCAAACGCAACGCGGCCCGAAAGCTGATCGCTCGCACCGAAATGGATGATCAAATGATCGCGGATATTGAAGAACTGCCGGTTGAAGAAGTGGAAAAGTTGCGGGCTGAGATCCAGCACTGAGCTCGCTTTCTCCCCCACTTCTCCTAATAGAAAGTCCTAACAGAAAGCCGTCTGCTGAAAGCTCTCTCGCGCAGTAACGCTAGCGTGCCATGCCAGAAGCTGCGGGTAGTCTTTTTTCCAGTTCACCTCTGGCAGCCTAAAGGCGAGATAATCCAGCGCCACTGCGGTGGCGATGTGACCCAGATTGATAGTTGAGGTCTGTTGTATTTCGCCAAGCTCACCGTCCAGCTGCTTTAATAGCCGCTGAATGGCCCGCGAACGCCTCTGCCCCAGCTCGCTATCATCAATCCCATTGCCGTAATGCTTTCTGGCAATCACGGTATTGAACGCGGCATCCATCAGGTTTTGACCCAACCCCGCCAGGTGCAGCACCTCACCTAAACCAGCCTTGGGAATCATCGGCTTGTTGGGGCTAACGCTATCCAGGTAAACGGCTATCAGCAGTGACTCGCTTAACGTGATCCCCTTCTCCGTTATCAACGCCGGAATACGCCCGGCGGGGTTGGCCTTTAAGAGTTCGGCATCGTCTGCCCAGGGGTCGCACCACTTTAGCGTCACGGCGTCCATCAGGCCTTTTTCCAGTAATACGATGCGCACTAGGCGCGCATAGGGCGAGGTTGCGTTTAGGTAGAGTTCCATTATTGCCTCCCTTGGTTTGAAGATTGCTGTGTAGGTTGCTGGGCAGAAAGATGCGAGTGACGCTGCTGTACGCCACGGCTAAGCAGCACCAGCAAAAAGCCAGCGACGAGGATGAGGCCGCTGATGGCAAACAGTGGCGTGTAGCTGCCCCAAGCGCCATAAAGCGCGGACATGGCATATCCCGCCACTGCCTGGGCGGCAGCAAAGGCGGCGGTGGCTTGCCCCCAGAGCTTCTTGTGGGCGGTTGGCCCTACCAACTCAGCAAGGCGGCCTGAGGTGAGGGCGACAATGCCGGGGATCATCGCCCCCACCATGAACGAGGAAACCGACTGGCTGAGTAGGGCGAGCGAGAACACCGGTAGCAAGACGGCAGCGGCCTTCGCCGCAAAGGCGATCATCAAGCCACCCTGCCAACCCACTCGATGCGCCAGTGCGCCTACCATGAACGGCCCACACAAGGCGCCCAATCCGAAGATTCCCCACTGCAGGGAAGCCGCTTGATTGCCCAGGGCGTTTTCCCTGGCGAGATAGTCCACCCAGAACACGGTATGGGGCACAAAGCCAATCGCATCCAGGGCATAAGCACCAATGACAAGCAGCACAACGACCTTTACACCCGCATACCCGGTGGAGCTATTACCCACCGAGCTAGCCGTTATGGGTGAGGTTAAGTACGCCACTCCCCAGTCGCACAAGAGGCCAGCGGCAATACAGAGCAGCCCCAGCGTGCCCCAGGTGACTGTCAGGCTTAACCCAAGGAGTAACGGTACGATGAAGGCCGAAAGCAGTGCCCCAAAGCCAATACCGGTAAACACCATGGCACCGACACGAGTTCGCCTTTCAGGTGGTGTAGCCGCCAACGCCAGCGAGGGACCAACGACCATTAAGATGGCCCCGGCAACGCCCGACACCAACCGCCAGAAGAAGAACCAGAGGAAACCACCTGCCCCGGCGCAGAGCACAAAGCTTAGCGCGATACCCGCAAAGCTTGCGGCCATCACCAAGCGAGGAGAAAAACGCTCACTCAGCGAGTGAGCTGCGAGTGCACCGATAAAATACCCCAGCAGGTTGGCGGCCCCCAGGTAGGCGCCTTGGCTCGCGGTAAACCAACCCTCTTGAATAATCGCAGGCAATAGCGGCGTATAGGCGAAGCGCGCAATGCCAATCCCCGCCAGGGTCGCCATTATCCCTGTCATCAGGGCAGGCAGGTCGTGGCTAGTGAGTGTTCGAGTCATCATGTGGTGTCCTTTTCGTGCCGCCTTTCGGGCAAGGTGGGCAGCGCGTTAGTACACAACCAGACTACGCGTGAGGAGCTATTTCTAGAAACGATTAGTTTTGATCGCTATTATCTTGTTTAAAGATAGCCTGACAGGGAGACGGCGTGTGCAATTGAAATCACTTCGACTATTCATGGCCGTAGCCGAAACCGGCAGCTTCGTGACGGCGGCTAAGCAGCTGCACACGGTGCAATCCAATGTGACGGCCCACATCAAGAAACTTGAGGAAGAGTTAGGCGTACAGCTGATTCACCGTGCAGGACGCGTTCGCCCTACCAGTGCCGGATCGGCGCTGGTGGAGTACGCCGAGCGCATGCTGACAGCCCACGACGAAGCGGTATCGCTGTTCAAAGGCCAAGAGAAGGCGTGTGGGCGGCTGCGTATAGGCGCCATGGAGACCACGACGGCGTTGCGCCTTCCGCCGATACTGGCGGCGTACCACGCAGCGCAGCCTGACGTTGATATCCAGATAAAGACCGGGCCCACGGCTGAGCTGGTCGAGTTGTTGCTTAACGGGCAGGTGGAATGTGTCTTCGTGGCCGGGCGACTCGAGCATGGCCGCTACCACTTGCTCAAAGCATTTAGCGAGCAGCTTGTCTTAGTCGGCTCAACACCTATGACGAGAATGCCCTCTTCACAAGAACTGCTGACGTCTGCTTTCTTGGCGTTTCGCCAGGGGTGCAGCTACCGCCAGCGTATTGAGCTGTTGCTGGCTTCCTACGGCGTCAATGCAGGCCGGATTTTTGAGTTCGGCTCCCTGGACGCGATGCTTGGCTGCGTTGCTGCCGGGATGGGTTACACGGTGCTACCCCGTGGGACGGTTGAAGCCCACCAGCACCGGTTCGGGATTCATACGCTGGAACTGCCCACGTCCATCGCCAATGTCGATACCTATTTTGTCGCCCCCGAACCAGAGTCCTGGACACCCGCCCTGGCAAGCTTCGCTGAAACGTTGCGTGACGCGGTGGTGGTGGATGAGCCTCAGCTTACAGCGTCGTGAGGTGGGTGGCTGCCTGATCAATGAAGTTGATCAAAGACTTCCGGGCGTTGTTCAGCAATACGCAAAAGAGCAATGGCCGGGCCCTGTGGCTCTCTACGGCCTTGTTCCCAGTCCTGAAGGGTACGTATGCTTACTCCCAGAAGCCCTGCGAAGGCCGATTGAGATAGGTTCAGTTTCAACCGAATCATTTTGGGTGGCGAGGGCTCTGCTAACTCGTTAGTGCGCAGCGCTCCCCTACCTTTCTTGAAATGTTTTATCTCATTAATGCCGTCGAGTATCTCTGCTCCAAGATTTCTTTTAACCATTTTTGATTGCCTCCGCTATCTGCTTGAGCATGCGCCCAGGGATACTGGCGCGCTCCGTTTTACTATACAGCGTGAGCATCCATATCTCGTGGTCAGATTTCTTCCAATAATAGATAGCTCGGATACCGCCACTCTTTCCCGAACCTGTTGATGACCAACGAACTTTACGAACACCACCCGACCCTTTAATAAGGTCGCCCGCATCTGGTTTCTGCAACAAATACGTTTGCAGCCCACGGTACTCCTCATCCGTAAGATAACTCGGTAATAGCTTGGTGAACGTAGACGTTTCGATGAATAGCATTGCTTAAATATACGGCTTTGCCGTATAAAAAACAAGACTGGATCGGCTCCAGATATCTACCTTGTACGGCTTCTAGAAAACGCTGTGTCAGCACTAGATTTTCCAAAAATAGTGCTGGACTGCTCCATCTTATTGGCTAACACCGGCTTACCGTTGTAGCAGGCCTCAAACTCCTCGGTCACTTTAAAACCATATTGCTGATAGAGCGCTTTTGCCGCCACGTTGCTTCTTGCGACGCAGAGCGTAACGGGTCTTCCGATCCAGGCAATCATATGACCAAACAGTTGATTACCGACGCCTTGGCGGCGAAAAAGCGGGTGAACAAGCAGCGTGCCAATCTCATTTTCGTAAACTGCCCCGTACCCACGAATGCCCTTATCAGCATAAACAAATATCACTGATTCCATCAGCCCTCGTAGGCGCTCCTCGTCTTGCCGAAGCGGTATCAGCTCAAACGGGCCTCGCTCAAACCGGAACTCATCTAGCTTGGCGAGGGTGTAAAGTTCCTCTATGGCTTCAAAATCCTGGTCTTCAAATACTCTTATCATCGTTTTGGTAAAAAAATCAGGTAAGTAGCACGTCTAATAATTGCTGTAGAAGCCTTCATGCTGACAGCAGAGGATTAACTCCTATAGCTCATTCGATCATACAAACACCTGGAGTTGCCTAAGGCTGTTGGATGAACTACAGCTCACTGCGTCGTGCATGGGGTAGCTGGCTGATCAGTGAAGTTGATCAAAGACCTCCCGGGGTTGTTTGCGGCCTGCTGCCATATTTATTAACTTAAGGCCAAGGAACAGGTACAGTCCCAGCTAACGCATCCTCCAACTCCTCATGAAATTGTGGGTCATCAAGCACTTCCTTCGCTAATGTAGAAATTTCGGCTGCTTCTAATTCGCGGTCATTAACCACAAGAACTGCAACTAATGTCGCTGCTTTATTGCGGAATGAATTAATATAGAAATCGGATCTAGAAGTATTAGAATCTGAGTTGTTAGCGCTTAGCATGCCGCTTTCAAAGCTATGCTTCATACGTAGAAAGTCATGCTGTGGATTGACGTATTTCACATACAGTTCATATTCTTTATCCTTGATCAACGCCGGTTGCGCGAGATTGAAAGCTCTATTGGCAGCCTCTGGTTGCTCCGAGTCGAGGAGTTTAAAGATTTCCGTTGTCTTTGAATCCTCATTGAGAACTGCATTTATTGATACAAGATCGCGAAATGCATTTCGATCATACTCTTCATTGATCAACTTAGTGATCAGGCCTCCTCTCACCTGAAGAAGTTCATCCATGGCCGGTGGATATTCTTGTCCGAGCCTCACCCAGTCATAAAATGCAAATGATGTTCTGACTGCAGAGATACTTTCATCTATTTGCTCTGCATTCTCGTGAAACCAAAAATGCTTTTCCAGCGCAGACTCGTACCGCTTGGCCTGCATATCCAGTCGCGCCTCATGTAAGATCTGAAGCAAATCAGGATTATCAGGTGGAGTCCAATCAGTTGCTACCGCTTGAGCCGATATGAAAAAAACAACATGATGGCGACAAAAAATCGAGCTAACTGCATTTTGCATTCCTTGCGATAAAAAGATGTTACTAGACGCGCAGTGTTTGCGCGTCTGCTCGTTCTACCATTAAATAAAGCCTGGGGATAAGCTCACTGCTCAAACACTCAATACCTATAGCTGCCACTATCTCAACAAATGCTATCCAGCCCTAACGGCATGCATTGTTGGCTCACTCTATTAGACTCTCGCTCAACGCGACGAGGTCTTCAGCCACAAAATCCCATGCTTCTTCTGCTTCTAAATCTTTGCTCTGTTGGGGGCCATATTCTGTACGACGGGGTATAAACGCCGTTTTCATTCCCAAGGCACGGGCAGCACGCAGGTCAGCATTATGCGCCGCACACAGCATTACCTCTTCAGGCGGTAGGCGTAGCAGACGGCAACCCCCTAAATAGACTTCAGTGTCAGGTTTGTAGTGTTGGAATAACTCGGCGCAAAAAATCATATCCCACGGCAGTTTGGCATAACGGGCAACGTCCACCATTAGTGAGAGGTTACCGTTGGTCAACGTGCCGATAATGTAGTGCTCTTTTAAGCGCTGCAGGCCATTCTGAACATCCGGCCAGGGCTCTAATTGGTGCCAAAAGTGATTGACGCGATCAATGGTCGCCTCGTCTAGCGCAATCCCATGTTGATTGAGTAGTTTGACTAGGCTTTCTCGGTGCAGGTCATCCAATCCCATCCATGGGATTTCGCCTTGCCGTACCCTATTCATCGAAGGGGCATACTGCTGACGCCATTGATCAGTCAACACTTCACTGGGCAGTTCAATCCCCAACTCTTTCTCTAGCTCATTGAACTGATGAATCAAACTGGAGCGCCAATCAACAATAGTGCCAAATACGTCAAACACGATCGCTTTCATTAATTTCTCCTTGCCGCTGGATGGTCATTAATAGCCCCAATAACGTCATGGCGATCAGCAGACTCCAGCCGAGCATAAAACTGCCACTTATATCTAACAGCCACCCAAGGAGTGGTGGTATCGATACAATCGCCAGTTGGTTAATCGCCATAGCCAATCCCAGCACAAAGCCGGTTTTATCAGCAGGTGCAGACTCAGCCACATAAGCTACCCAAGGGCCGTACCAACCAAAACCAAAAAAGCCTAGCCAGGCCATCAAACCGCTCAGCATGAGCGTTGAGTGAAGCGGTAGCCAAACCAATACCAGCAGCCCTACTATCACCGCCACCATGCACCCCATTACCGGAAAATAGCGTGAGCGACAGCGGTCGCTCCAGGCCGCCAGCAAAATACGTCCGGCAACCCCGGCCCCTTGGGCTACGAATAGCAGCGCCGCCGCCTGCAGTACCTCCATTTGCAAGCGGCTATGCAGATAGAGCACGGTAAAAATCAAAATGCCGTACTGAACCGAGATCAAACTAATACCGGACGCCATGATCTGTTTCATGGCCGGTTCACGAATCATTGCCAATCGCGATAAGACGACTTGTTTTACGCTACCTTCAGAGGCTCTTGCTACCGGCACCACGCCACCAGGGGTACGGTAAAAAAGTATAAAGACCAACGCCCCGAAGATTGCAATCAGCCCACCCACCAGAAAAGAGGCGCGCCACCCCCAGGTGATAGCGACGGTTGGCAGTACGATCGCCGCCAGCGCCCCACCGAGCGGCAAACCTGCCTGACGAATCCCCATGGCAAAACCGCGCTGGGATTTATCGAACCAAGCAGCTACCGATTTGCTACCGCCAGGCTGGGCGGTACTGTAGCCCGCCCCTACGATGACCAAAAACAGCAGCATTGCCCAGTAACTCTCAGCCAGCACGGCAGCGCTTAGCGCGATGCCCACTACGAGGGTTCCCACCCCTACCACTAAGCGTTCACTGAACCTGTCCAGCAACTCGCCGGCAACTAACAGCCCGACTAAAGGCACCAGTTGAGCAGCAGAGACCAGCGCCCCAATCTGAAATGCAGAGAGCGCCATATCTGCCTGTATATAAACGCTGATGGCCCCGATGCCTTGAACGAAAAAGCATGCCGCTGCTTGAGCCAGGGTGGCTATCAGTAGAATGAACCAGCGGTAGTTGTGAGCAGAAGCCATAGGCAGCATTGTCGTCATAGGGGTTCTCAGCGCATTGAGCCTTTCCTAAGAATTAACCCTTTTTGGGCGCTAAGCCGCGACGATATCGCAACGCCTGTTGCCACATCAGCAAGCACCGCTACTTTTCTGGCTAGGTTGCGTTACCGAATAAAAGAGGCGAAAAAATTGCCAACATTGCAATGAAGCGTGGAATGCCGTTCAAACAACCTCAGAGAAGGTTCTTACATTTTTCATTTCCAGCAGCCCATCCCATAACCGCTGGGCTTCTGCTGCGAGGGGCGCTGTGCGTCTCAGCAAGGTGATTTTTAATGGCACATCGAAAGCGGCACCTCCCGCTCGAACAAGCCGCTTAGCCCCAAGGTCTTCCCGCACTAGCGAATAGGGAAGCCACGCAACACCCAATCTTGATAACGTCATATGACGCAAACTATCAGCAAGACCAGCATCATGGTGTTGCTGTAAATTCAAACCTTGATTCACCAGCATGGCACTCAGCGACCAACCCAAATGGCACTCTTGGGAATAATTCAAAAATGAGAGTGGGGAGCCATCTGCAGCATGTAAATTAAACAGTGGCTGACCTGCGGCATTTGGTGCGCTAACAGGGATGAGAGACTCGGTATCTAGCTCAATTGAAGTGTAACTATCACTCTCTACTCCCAAACGCCTTGCAATAAGGTGTTCACCATCGAATAGTGCCGTTACATAGTCGGCCTCTCCCTGATCTAGAGTGGCTAGGCACTCCGGCAATGTATTAGCATCAATGCTAAATTTTGCCTGTGTGAACTGCTCTTGTAAGCGCGGCATCCAGTGAGGAAAAAATATCGCAGCCATAATGTGTGGTGAGCAAAATCGTATCCGCCTTTTCTGATCGTTAATATCATCAGCAACGGAGCGGCGAAATTGATCAAAAGCGCTAAGCGCTTGTGAAGCTACCATTTGCAGGCTTTGCCCTGCCTCCGTCAGCACTAGCTCCCCTTTACGCCGCTCAAACAGCGTGGTGCCTGCCCACTCTTCAAGGCCTTGAATACGACGACTCAAGCCTGAAACCGAAACATGCCGATGCTCAGCCGTGCGGCTAAAACTCTTGGTTTCACAAAGGGCCAGGAAATCTCTCAGGATTATCAAATCAGTCATTGAAGGCCTTCCGGCAGATAAGCTTTAGTCTTACTTTAGCTAAATAAATCGAAAGGAAATAGCGCTTTTGAATACTTTCCAACCCGCTGTCAAAGGCCTTAGAGCTGATTTTGTTGCCCTAGAACCAGATACCCGAAAACACGCTTCGCTTAAACGCTGAGTGAAGTGGTGATGGTGGGTGAGCCTCAGCTTACTGCGTCGTGTGGTGAATCGAAGAATTCCGGGGTCTTATTCAAGCTTTTTTCACAAAGTGGGCGGTCACCATCATGTCGCCGACGCCGTCGACCTTGCAGTCCAGTTGGTGATTCTTGCTATCCAAGAGCCGCTTGATAACCGCTTTGGTGCCCACCTTGAGTACCAATGAGCTGCCTTTGACCTTGAGGTCTTTGATCATCGTTACCTTGTCGCCTTCCGCTAACAGGGTGCCGTGGGCATCTTTTACCGTCACGGTCTCTTCTGCCTCAGCCTCAGAAGGGTTCCATTCGTGAGCGCATTCGGGGCAGATGAACAGGCTTTGATCCTGATAGACGAATTCGGATTGGCAATGGGGGCAAGGTGGGCACGACATGAATGATGACTTCTGTGGTTTGGTTTAGGCTGCTTATGATACTGAGCCTGTATACCCTTGGCGAATGCCTTCACGCCTGCCCAAGAAAGGAGAACCAGGATGAACAAACGTGACCTGGAAGCAACCTACCGTGATTACATCACCTGCCTCAATAATCAAGACTGGACGAACCTTGACCAGTTCGTGCATGACGATGTCCACCACAACGGCAGGCGCCTAGGGCTTGATGGTTATCGCGCCATGCTGGAAGCCGATTACGAGCAGATACCGGATCTTCACTTTAACATTGAGCTTTTGGCCGTTGATTCACCCCATGTCGCGTGCAGGTTGCGATTCGATGTCACACCCAAAGGTAGCTTCCTTGGCCTTGCGGTGGATGGCAAAAACGTGACGTTTTGCGAAAACGCGTTCTACCTGTTTAGCGATGGCAAGATTAGGGAGGTCTGGTCGGTCATTGATAAAGCCGCGATTGAGGCTCAGCTTGGTTAAACGTTGTGGTTATCTCCATTAACAAACGAATAGAGCAGAATATCGGATCGGTACGCCCAGCCTTGGTGGGCCTCGTTTTGTGACGATATTGGTCTAGAGAAGCGTTATCTGAGCCGTTTGACTGGCTACCTGCGCTCCTTGGATAGTCATTAACTTATCACCTGAACGACACAGCTTTGTCACTTAGGCGGGCTACCGTTGCATTGTAAGTCACAATAAAGTGAGCTTATACATTGCAGAAGGTGATCCAATGGAGCCTATTCAATCCTCTGACTTAATGCTCCGCATCGAGAAAATGGGGGTGACATATCCTGGGAATGTCCTCGCACTCCGCCCCACCACCGTCGATTTCCACAAAGGGGAGTTTACGGTACTACTCGGCCTTTCCGGTGCGGGTAAATCGACGTTACTGCGTTCTCTCAACCACTTGGTGCGGCCCAGCACTGGCAAAGTGATCTCGGCCGAGCTAGGTGCGCTCGAAACCCGGTCTACGGTACGCCGCCATCGGTGCAAAACCGCCATGGTTTTCCAGCACCATCAGCTCATTGAACGCCATACGGCGCTCCAGAATGTGCTGACCGGTCGGCTTGCTTACCACAGCACCTGGCGCAGTTTGTTTCCGCTACCCAGGCAGGAACAGGCGCTTGCTCTGCACTGCCTGGACCGCGTAGGCATGGCCGAGAAAGCGCTTACCCGGGTCGATCAACTCTCCGGCGGGCAGCAACAGCGGGTGGGCATTGCGCGTGCCTTGGCGCAGCAGCCCGCCATGATATTGGCGGACGAGCCAGTGGCCAGCCTTGACCCGGCAACCTCTGAGCGAGTGCTAACGCTACTGCGAGATATATGCCGTGAGGATGGTATTACCGCCATTATTTCACTGCACCAGCTGGAGTATGCCCAGCGGTTTGCTGACCGCATTATCGGGTTAGCGAATGCCCAAATCGTTTTCGATGCGGCCCCCTCACAGTTACAGCAACGCCACCTGAACGAGATCTACCACGGCACGCGCGGAGCTGTGACCGACGCCGCTGAGACCACCGAACCCAACCCTCAAACCACCACTCCCTCCCCGATAAAACTGGAGATTGCCCAATGAAACCGCTATTCAGCTTTTTCTTTGCCATCTGTCTTATGTTTGGAATCGCCATGCCGGCCTTGGCGGCGGACCCTGATCCAAATCCGGATCTATTAAAAGTCGCGCTACTCCCCGATGAAAACGCTTCTGAACTGATCAAACGCAACCAGCCATTGAAAGAGTATCTTGAAAGTACCCTTGGGAAAGAAATTGAGTTAATCGTCACCACGGATTACTCCTCCATGATCGAAGCCATGCGCTTTGGTCGCATCGACCTCGCCTACTTCGGCCCGCTCTCCTATGTGATGGCAAGAAGCAAAAGTGAGATCGAACCCTTTGCCGCCATGATTGTGGATGGCAAGCCCACCTATCGCTCCATCATTATTGCCAATGTCGATTCCGGCGTTGAGTCCTATGCGGATATCGAAGGCATGAAAATGGCCTATGGCGACCGTGCCTCTACGTCAAGCCACCTGATTCCCAAAACCGTGCTGCTTGAATCGGCGGGGCTGGAAGCAGGCGAGGACTATGAAGCCCATTTCGTTGGCTCCCATGATGCCGTGGCGGTGAACGTGGCCAATGGTAATGCGGATGCAGGCGGGCTATCGGAAGTGATCTTTGAGCACGTAATGGACCGCGGCCTGATAGACCGCAACCAGGTTAGGGTGTTGGGTCACAGCGGGGAGTACCCTCAGTACCCTTGGGCGATGCGTTCCAACCTGGACCCTGAACTCAAGCAGCAGATCCAGGATGCCTTCATCAGCATCGATGATGAAGAGATTCTGGACAACCTAAAAGCCGAAGGTTTCGCCGTTATCACGGACGCCGATTACGATGTGATTCGGGAAATGGGTAGTCTGCTCAACCTCGACTTCGGCAAGATGTAAGGGGGCATGATGAATCCGTCCAAAACAGTGCCGCCACCCCTTTCATCGCTTTCTCCTGACGCCGTGTTGGACGAACACGCCCGCGGCTGGCGGAGCAAGCTCTTCCAAGCGGGCTTGGTGCTGGCAGTGGTTCTTCTGGCGAGTTGGTATGTAGATCTGCTGGATTTTCGCACCCTGGCCAACGGGGTGCCTGCCATCGCTACCCTAATGGGAGAATCCCTACCGCCCGACTTTACCAACGCCATGGATTGGATAGCGCCGCTGGTCGATACCCTTGCCATGAGCATTGCCGGCACGGCGATAGCGGTCACTGCTTCCGTACCCCTGGCGTTCCTGGCCGCTCGCAATACCTCGCCCCACCCCGTGGTATTCCACGTAACCCGCACGCTGCTGAACGCTCTTCGCTCGGTGCCCGAGCTGATTATGGGCATTATTTTCGTTGCTGCCGTGGGGTTTGGCGCCTTACCGGGCGTGCTCGCGCTCGGCCTTCATTCTATCGGCATGGTGGGTAAATTCTTTGCCGAAGCGATCGAGCATGTCGACCCAGCCCCGGTAGAGGCCGCCAATGCCGCTGGCGCGACGCGATTACAGGTTCATTGGCACGCGGTGCTCCCGCAGGTGCTTCCGCAGTTTGCTGATGTCTCTATCTACCGCTGGGAATACAATTTCCGCGCCTCTACGGTGATGGGCATGGTGGGGGCTGGCGGGATCGGCTTCGAGCTAATGGGCTCTTTACGCGTCATGCAGTACCAGGAAGTCAGCGCCATCCTGATTGTCATACTCGTTATGGTGACGATGGTGGATAGCCTTAGCGGCCATCTTCGTAAGAAATTCAAGTAAGGAAATCAAATGAAACCAAGGGTTTTCATTACCCACCGGGTACACAACAGTGTGTTGGAAAGGCTGGAACAACACTGTGAAGTGATCACCAACCAGTCAGCCACTACCTTGACCGCCGCCGAGGTAAAGGCCCGCGCGGCAACCGCAGACGCCATGATGGTGTTTATGCCGGACCAGGTCAGCGAGGAATTTCTAGCGGGCTGTCCCAAGCTGAAAGTTATTGGTGCCGCCCTGAAGGGATACGATAATTTTGATGTGGAGGCCTGTACGCGTCATGGCGTTTGGCTGACCTTCGTGCCGGATCTGCTGACGGTGCCAACGGCTGAGCTAACCATCGGGCTAACCATTAGCCTAATCCGCCATGTCCGAGCGGCCGATGAGTACGTTCGTTCCGGCCAGTTCAAGGGATGGCAGCCCACGTTTTATGGGCTGGGGGTTGCCGGCGCGACCGTGGGTATCGTCGGCATGGGTCCCATCGGCCAGGCAGTGGCAACACGGCTCCAGGGGTGGGGCGCGAGCTTGCTGTATTCTCAGCCAGACGCCTTGCCCGCTGCTGAGGAGGCCGCGCTAGGCGTGGCGCGCAAGTCGCTTGAAGAGCTGCTCGGGCAAGCCGACATTGTCATTTTGGCCCTGCCGCTCAATAAACAAACCCTGCATACCATGAACACTGCGCGCTTGGCCCTGATGCAACCAGGCGCTTTTTTGATCAACCCATGCCGGGGTTCTGTAGTGCAGGAAGCTGCCGTTTTGGAAGCATTGGAGTCAGGGCAGTTAGGCGGCTACGCAGCGGATGTTTTTGAAATGGAAGATTGGGCTCGAGAGGATCGCCCGCAAGAGATTTGCCCCACCTTGCGAGCACATCCCAACACGCTATTTACGGCACACATTGGCTCTGCCGTCCAGGATGTGCGGCTGATGATTGAACAGCGTGCTGCCGACAACATTCTTCAAGCGTTACAAGGAGAATGCCCTCAGGATGCGGCTAATTCGCCCACTATCACTGAGACAACTCCATGCTGAACTTGGTCTGGCTGAAAAGTTTTACCACACTGGTTCAGCACCGACGTTTTCAGGCCGCCGCCCAAGCTCTCGGTATCGCACAACCCACGCTTTCACAGCACATTCAAAAGCTCGAAGAACAGCTAGGTGCCCTGTTGATACGCCGCAGTAAAACGGGTTGCGAGCCCACCAAAGCAGCCCTGGCGCTTATGCCGCTTGCGCTTAGTATGTTGCAACTGGACGAGCGTGCTCGAGAAGTCGTTAGCGGTACGCGTTTACGCGTAGGGGCAAGTTCCAACATCGGTATTTACATGCTCCAGCCCTACGTGAGCACGTTCAAGAACATTCCGGCGGTACCTGAGCTGGATCTTGTGATTGATAACAATCCTAACATTGCTAGACAACTGACTAGCGGCGAGCTGGATATAGCGGTGATGGAGTGGTGGCACCCGAAATCTGGCTTCCAGGCAATGGATTGGCGACAGGAGCCCGTGGTGTTAATTACTTCACCCGATCACCCCTGTGCGGAATGGCATGAAATAGACCGGAAAACCCTCGCAGGAATGAGCCTGCTGGGCGGTGAACCCGGAACAGGTACGGGCCGGTTGCTGGCGAGTTTCTTCGGCGAAAGAGGGCCGTTCCCGAAGGTTTCAATGCAACTGGGCAGTACCGAAGCGGTTAAACAGGCTGTCAAAGCAGGCCTGGGCGTATCACTGGTGCTGGCGGCTTGCGTCGAAGCGGAGATCCGAGCGGGCACTTTGTGTGCTATCCCGGTCAGTGATGCCGGGCTGGCCAAGAACCTGAGCGTCATCTGCCCGGAGACGCTTGCACGGCAACCGCCAGTTTCCACTTTCGTCAGCCATATATGTCAGTGAAAAACGAGTGACATCTTTAGAGCCAGGGAAGGCGTATGGGCAGCTAAGAATAGGTGCTATTGAGACCCGCCCCCGCAAGCTTCACTGGAGCGTTACTCGGCATCGTGCAGCCGCACGCCTTCACTTTCGCTCTACAGAGCAATGGCGGCGTCATCGTCGTTGATGGTCATGATGCGGTAGTGCATCAGGCGGTTCTCATTGGGTGGCGGCATCGTTTTGTTCGTTCTGCTCGTCAGGGTTGTTGAAGTGATCCCTCTGCTCTGCCCATTTCAATAAGGCATCCAGCGCCGGGCAGAGCGTTTGCCCCCATTCGGTCAGGCGGTACTCCACTTTCGGCGGCACCTGGGGATAGACTTTGCGCGCCACGATGCCATCCGCTTCCAGCTGGCGCAGCTGTTGGGCGAGCATTTTCTGGGAGATATCGGGGATGAGTTTTCCTAAATCGGAGTAGCGCTGCACTTTTCCATCGAAGAGATGAAAGAGAATAATGAGCTTCCAGCGCCCTTCCAGCATTTTTAATACATTTTCCACATCGCTTGCGGCGGTAGCGGGCGTATAAAGCTTTCTCATGGGTGAGCCACTTACCTTTTTGTGCGTTCTTGATAACGCGTCAGTCTAGGCAGAAGATTCTCGCATATTACCCCCTGCGAGAGATGACCATCATGAGTTTGTCACTGCCAGACGCGATCACTACTTACTTCAGCATCAGCAACGGTGCGGATGCCACCCACATTGCGGATTGCTTCACTCAAGATGCCTGTGTGTTCGACGAAGGCGAGACGCACCGCGGGCGACCCGCTATTCAAGCCTGGATGCGCGCCACCCGCGACAAGATTGAGTATCGCGTCGAGCCGGTCAGTGTTTCCCAACAAGGCAACACGATGGTGGTTACCGCCACCGTGACCGGCAACTTCCCCGGCAGCCCGGTTCAACTTGACCACGCTTTCCAGCTTGCCGAGTCGCAAATCCAGTCATTGGAGATCCACTAATGAACCTGAACTTGAACGGGCGACGCGTATTGATCACCGGGGGCAGCCAAGGGGTTGGCGCGGCCGCGGTGGCACTCTTTCGCGAGGAAGGCGCGCAAGTGCTAACAACCGCCCGTACTCGCCCCGCCGACCTGCCCGATGAGCTGTTTGTAACCGCTGACCTGACGACGGCCGAAGGCTGTGCCACGGTAGCCGATGCGGTCAACGAACGCTTGGGTGGCGTCGATATTATCGTTCACGTACTGGGTGGTTCATCCGCCCCCGGCGGCGGGTTCGCTGCCCTTGGGGAGGAGGAGTGGCAGCAAGAGCTCGACATCAACCTGTTTCCCGCCGTGCGGCTGGATCGCGCCCTGCTGCCCGGCATGCTGGCCCAAGGCGATGGGGTGATTATCCACGTGACCTCCATTCAGCGTGAACTCCCCCTGCCCGAATCAACCACGGCTTATGCGGCTGCCAAGGCGGCGCTATCCACTTATAGTAAGAGCTTGTCAAAAGAGGTGTCACCCAAAGGGGTGCGCGTGGTACGGGTGTCGCCGGGCTGGATCGAGACGGAAGCCGCCGTTGCGCTAGCCGAGCGGATTGCCCAAGAGGCAGGCACCGATTACGCAGGCGGCAAGCAGATCATCATGAATTCGCTGGGTGGCATCCCGATTGGCCGCCCTTCGAAGCCTGCAGAAGTGGCCAACTTGATTGGGTTTCTGGCATCACCGCTGGCGGCCACTATTACGGGAACGGAGTACGTGATCGATGGCGGCACTGTGCCCGTCGCTTGAGGGCGATGGTGAAATGGAGATTGCCTATCTTATGGCGCGAATATCGTCGATATCGACCGGTCTTGAGAGCACCGACTTATAGCGGATCAAGTCATCCTTGAACATCAAAGGAAGCTCCAGGCCTAGTAAATTCACTGTTTCATAGCGGGCAAAATCAATATTGAGCGGCACCCAGGCCTGGCTGGCTGCATCAAAAATTTGCGCGCCGTCGGCGTTGCCAACCTCCACCTTGATGCCTTCATACTTGAACTGGACATAGGTTAAATCCCAGCCCTCCTCGCAGTAGTGCGTAGCGGGCTTGGATATGTTCGCTTGGCCAGCCTGCACCACCGTCAAAAAGTGCTCGCTGGGTACGAACAGGTCAATATCGTTCAACGCTCGTTCAGAGCCATACCCCTTTGCTGCGAGCCCTCCGCAGATTTGAAAAGGGACATTTCTATCTCTCAGTACCCCCACTATCCATTGAGCCGCTAACTGATGCACGTCTTCTCCTTCTTTTCTCATATAGCGCCAAGATTATTGCGCAGGCCTGGAATCGCCACTCAATAGCTCGCCGAGGCTAGCTATTGCTTGCGCTTAACTCTTTAAACATAAAGCTCGATGAGGCCGGGCATAGTCCCGCGAACTGTGGTGTTTCAGTGATAGCTTTCGGTGCCTGCGAGCGAGATAACTCCGCATACCCTAGCCGTTTAAACAATTCACCGGCAGTGGTGGTGAGAAGATATAGCGCTTTTAGGCCACTGCGAATGGCCCACTCTTCAGCGTAGGCGACAAGCTGTTGGCCGAGCCCCTTCCCTCGATGGGCTACGGGAATCGCAAGCGAACGCAGAAGCCCGATGTCACCGTGCACCTCAATCCCTATCACGCCTAAAAGATCGCCTTCTTGGCGCAATCCAAAGAAGCAGACATCGCCATTCACCCGCAGGTCAACAACGGGTAAATCACAAGCAGCCAAGAGCGCAGTGACTTCTTGGTTATAGGCAATGTGCTCCATGACTCTCTCCTAAAGTGCTAAAGCTAGCTATCACCCGACACAATCAACCTGACCACTACCCAGACCTTGAACGCTTATTGTCCCACAGCCGATTATCAATTATGTACAAGCATTCGGGTTGTGACCAATCAGGAGGGGCGGCATGACTAACCCAGGCCAGTTTCAATTTATCAAGACGGTGTTATCCGCCTTGGTAGCGCAACTCATTAGCCTGCGCATGGCGGTGTTGTGACTAAACTCAGGTCAGCCTCAATGCGAAGAGACGTAATCCGACTTGGCGAAAGCGGGCGGTAGGGCAAAGTTCTCCCGCATCCGTTTCGTTTCGGCAGTTGGCGTCAAGCCGAAAAGCCGTTTGAACTCCCGATTGAATTGCGAAGCACTCAGGTAGCCGACGGCGTGGCAAGCGGCCTCTGCCGTCATGCTCTGACGAACCATCAGCAGTCGTGCTTGATGCAGTCGCGTGGATTTAACGTACTGCATGGGTGAAGTGTGCGTAATGGCTTTGAAGTGATTAAGAAACGTCGGAACGCTCATACCGGCCTCGCTAGCCAGTTGCGACAGGTTAAGCGGCTGAGCGTAGGTCGCGTGGATGTGGCGTAACGCCTTGCCGATTTTCCCGAACTGCCCCTGCATTGCCAGCGCCGCACGCATGGCATTGCCCTGCGCACCGGTGAGCACGCGAAAATACAGTTCTCTCACCAGCGCGGGGCCGAGAATCTCCGCCTCAAGCGGCTGGCTCATCGTTTCGAGAAAACGTGTCACGGACACCCGCAACGCAGCATCCATGGGACTGGACATTAGGCTTTGGGCCACGTTTTTCTGGGTAGGAGACTGATGGCGGTCGATCTGGATCATCAGCTCCGCGGCGAGCTGAAAGTCCAGATGCATATATATGGCTAGCAGTGGGTGTTCTGGCGTCGCCTCGGTTTCCATCGTGAAGGGCACCGGCACCGCGACCGCCAGATAGTGCTGCTCGTCGTAAAGATAAACCTGATGGCCGAAATAACCCCGCTTTCTCCCCTGGCAAACAATCACGATACCGGGGTCGTACAGCACGGGAGTACGAGACAAGGAACGATCCGAACGCAGGATGCGCACGTCGGGCAGGGCCGTGAGGTTGTATCCTTCTTCCGGCGCCAGCGCTTGAAGCAGCGTCACCATGTGCCGCTGTTCAGCCGTCTGCGGAGTGGAAAGTGTCTTTTTCACGCGATACCGACTGGAATTATCAGAATAGGCAATAATATAAGAATTTTATGCCTGAAAGAAGGCAATACAAAGGGGTAATGTGCATCTTCCACTGATACACAGGAGCTATTTGCATGTCTACCAGCAAACTTTTACTCATCACAGGCGTCAGTAGCGGCTTTGGCCGGGCGCTGGCTCAAGAAGCACTTGCTACCGGCCATCAGGTGGTCGGCACGGTACGCAGCGAACGGGCCAAGCAGGCATTTGAGGCACTCAATCCGGAGAAAGCAGTGGGCCGTGTGCTCGATGTGACCGACTTCGATGCCATCGACGGGGTAGTGGCCGAGATAGAGGCAAACGTCGGAGAAATCGATGTTCTCGTCAACAACGCCGGTTATGGCCATGAAGGTATCCTGGAGGAATCCTCATTGGCCGAAATGCGTCGGCAGTTTGACGTGAACGTATTCGGAGCTGTTGCCGTCACAAAGGCTGTGTTGCCATACATGCGCTCACGTCGGCGCGGACATATCCTCAACATCACGTCTATGGGTGGTTTCATCACGATGCCAGGCATCGCTTATTACTGTGGTAGTAAATTTGCACTGGAAGGTATTTCGGAGGTGCTTGGCAAGGAAGTGAAATCGTTCAATGTTCATGTCACTGCCGTGGCACCCGGCTCGTTTCGTACCGACTGGGCTGGTCGCTCGATGTCCCGCTCGCCGCGCTCGATCTCCGACTACGACGCGCTATTTGATCCGATTCGTAATGCCCGGGTCGAGAAAAGCGGTCAGCAACTTGGCGATCCGGCAAAGGCAGCTCGCGCAATGCTGGACGCAATAGCCAGCGACACGCCGCCGGAGCATCTGCTGCTGGGAAGCGATGCACTAGCGCTGGTGCGCAGCAAGTTGTCGGCGCTTGCCGACGAAATCAGTGAATGGGAGACACTCACGCGCTCGACTGATGGCTGAAGGTTCAACTGCTAAATCCCTTCCCATGGGTCTGAATCGTCGGGTGGAGTCGTTTCGTCGTAATGAAGTGTTAGCGACTCTTTAGCAGAGGCTCCAGATTCAACTCTGGATACTTTTTCGACACATTCACAACATCATTGTGGGTTTCTGCGATGATCCACTCCCGCACCTGCTTGGCGGCCTCGCTTAGCGGCTTTTTGCGTGAGTGAACCAGGTGGCATAGCCGCTCGGTGGCAATCGCGGTTGGCGTGGCGGGCACCAGCGAGCCCGTTTCCAGCCAATGGGATGCGATATTCAGCCAGCCGATGGCGATACCTTGGCCCAGCAGGGCCGCCTGGATTACGACGGCATAGTCCGAAAATACCAGCGAGTGAGTGGTTCCATAAGCTTGCAGATGGAAATTGGGCAAAAGCTCAAACCAGTCTATGCGGCTGTCGCTGAGGCTAATCAGGGTGGTGGAGACATCGATGCCGGGCGATTCGAGTTGCTGCTTTCGATAAGCCGGGCTGCAGACCGGCACCAGTATCTCCGGCAGTATCAACGAGGCGTCATGCAGGATGTCCTCCCCCGTGACGAAGCGAATCCCCAGGTCAACATCCTCGACCGAGCCGCTGACCGACCCCGATATCAGTTGAAAGCGCAGATCGATATGGGGTAGCTGCGCCTGCAGCCTGTGCATGCGCGGCATGAGCCAATGGGTGGTGAAGGCGGTTGACACCGATAACGTGACGGTTTCAAGCCCGGTGCTGCGCGCCCGGATTTCCTGAATCGCCGCTTCGATATTGTGAAAGCCGTCGATCACCCCTTGATAAAGTATCTCACCACTCTCCGTCAGCACGGTCTTGCCAGGCGTCCGCAAGAACAGTTTTACCTCCAGATACTCCTCCAAAAGCGCAAGCATTCGGCTGACCGCCGGTTGGGTAACCCCCAGTTCGGCGGCGGCTTTTGTGAAGTTACCGCAGCGAGCCGCTGATTCAAAAACAAACAGGGCGTTGGCGCTGGGTAGTTGTCGGCGCAATGTTGGCATAACTTGAGCTTATGATAACACCAAGATTTTCGCAATTGTCCCCGGACATCTTATCTGCTGTACTCAATGTCAACCGATAGGCATCACAACAATGAAAGGTGATAAATCCTATGGATGAGCGAGATAGCGTGGGTGTCTCCATACGTTCAATCAGTAAGCAGTATGGCAGCACGGAAGCCCTGAAGGACATAACCTTAAATATTGAGCCAGGTGAATTCGTGTCGCTGCTGGGCCCTTCAGGCTCGGGAAAAACGACCTTGCTTGGCGCCTTGGGCGGGTTTGTCATGCCGTCATCAGGGTCGGTATGGGTCGGTGATCAGGACATGACCTACATGCCGCCCCACAAGCGCAATATCGGCATCGTTTTTCAGAGTTACGCGCTCTTTCCTCACATGAGTGTCGGCGAAAACGTCGCTTTTCCCTTGCGGGCTCGTCGACTGCCCAAGTCAACGTGGCCGGAGCGAGTTAAACAGGCGCTGGCCATGGTCGAGCTTGATGGCTATCAGGATCGTGGAGTGTCTCAGTTGTCAGGCGGCCAACGGCAGCGCGTCGCCCTTGCCAGAGCAATCGTGTTCGAGCCTCGACTGATCCTGATGGACGAACCGCTATCGGCGCTGGATAAGCAGTTGCGCGAGACGATGCAGATTGAACTGCGCCGCTTGCATCGCAAGCTTGGGGCCACCGTGGTGTATGTGACCCACGACCAGCGTGAGGCGCTGACCATGAGCGATAGGGTCGCGATCCTCAAGGATGGTGAGCTGGTACAGATCGGCGCCCCCGAAACGCTGAACAACAACCCCAAAGACTCCTTCGTGGCCAGCTTCATCGGTGATTCCACCCTACTCCCGGTAACCCGCATTGATGAGCACACTGTCCAGCTAGGCACTCATACGCTGCGTTCTGCCAAGCCCATCGCTCCCCATGCTGAGCTACTGCTGGCGATCCAGACCCAAAAACTGCTGATAGATGACGGCCAACATGAACCGGACATCAATCGCCTGCCATGTCGGGTCATGGAGGCCGTATACCAGGGCGATAGCCTGAGACTGTTTCTTGAACTGGAAGATGGAACCTCAATCAGCATGCGGCAGCCCAGTCACCATACGGCACTGCAAAAGATTCCACCGCTCGGCGAGCGTCTGAGCGTGGTACTGCATCCAGAGGACACCATTATCGTGCCTCGTGCGGGATGCGCCCCTCCGGCGGCAAACGTCGCCTGACATAACTTCAAAGCACCTCAGAAAGGAGTCATTCACGATTATGGAACTTTCCAATTTTAAAGTTCTTACCTTCGATGTCGTGGGCACGCTGATCGATTTCGAAACCGGTGTACTGGATGCTATCCGTCGGCTGGGTGGAAGTGCTGCTCAGGAGTTGAGCGACGACACCATTTTCGAGGCCTACAAACGTGGGCGGGATCGCTACCCTGGCCGTTCGAGCAGTGCCATGGCAGATGTCTACCGCTCGCTGGCAGAGGAGTTGAAGCTGCCTGCGGATTCGGTTTCAGCCGATACCTTCCAGTTGGCGGTGTTTCGTTGGCCCGCCTTCGCGGATTCAGTGGCGGCACTGAAGCGCCTGCGCAAGCACTATCGTCTGGTAGCAATGACCAATGCCGACCGCACGGCATTCTCCTGCTATTCGCATACCCTTGACGATCCGTTCGACGATAGCGTGACCTGCGACGAGACCGGCGTGGCTAAGCCCAACCCTCAATTCTTCGCTTACAACCGTGGTCGTCAGGAGGCTCATGGCTATAAGTTCTCGGAAATACTGCATGTTGCCCAGAGCCAATACCACGACATCGGAATTGCCAAGGAGCTGGGTTACACCACTTGCTGGATAGAGCGTCGCCAGGGCCAGTCGGGATTCGGCGGTACACCGGAACCCGCACAGGTGACAAAGCCTGACTTTCATTTCCCCACGCTCAAGGCGTTGGCCGACGCCGTAGAGAAGGTGTGATATGAGTGGGCCGCAGCCAGCATCCCAGATTGCTTCACTTTGGCGTGACACGGCGCGTGTCGCGCCTGGCGTCGGGAGCCTTTCCAGTGACAAGGCGGTCGATGTTGCCATCATCGGGGGCGGCTACACGGGATTGACAGCGGCCCACCGGCTGGCCGAAAGAGGTGTCCAAGCCATCGTGGTGGATGCCAATCCTATCGGCTGGGGGGCAAGCGGTCGCAATGGCGGCGTGGTATCCGCCAAGTTCCGGCTATCGTTCCCCAGCATCGCCCAGGCCCACGGCATGCCAGTCGCCACTGCCATGCACCGGCTCTGCCATGAGGCGGTGGATGAGGTGGACGCCCTGATTCAGGAGTATGACCTGAAAAGTGCCCGTTTTACGCGCTGCGGCAATCTGCGCTGCGCCCATACGGCCAGGGCATTGGAAGCGATTACCGAAGAAGCCGAATGGATGCGGCGGGAATTGGGTGATGATTCGCTGCGATGCCTTTCCGCTGGCGAGGTGGCAGAAGAGACAGGCTCCCACGCGTTTACGGGGGGAGTGCTAGGGCTTGGCGTCGGCACCTTGCATCCGCTTGACTATGTGCGGGGCCTAGCAGAGGGAATTAATCGACGCCATGGCGAGATCGTCTTCGAGCGAAGTCCCGCTAGCCATATGCGCCGCACGGAGGATGGTGTCCGCATCACGACACCAGGTGGTGAGATCAAGGCGCGTCAGGTGATCCTGGCAACGAATGCCTATTCGGATATCACCCCGGTCAGTGCTGCTATCAAGTCGCGCCTGGTTCAGTTCAGAAGCTCGATCATTGCGACTGAGCCGCTTCCGGTGGCGCTGCAGAGCCGCCTGATGACCAAGGAGAGAAGCTACGGTGAAACGCGCAGGATGATGCGTTGGTTTCGCAAGGTCGATGGCCGGGTCGTATTCGGCGGCCGGGGAGCATTCGGTAAAAATGATTCCCAGGCGGCATTCGACTCTCTGCGTAAAGCCATGGTGTCGCTCTTTCCAGAGCTTGCCGATATCAGCATCGCCTACCGCTGGTCGGGGCATGTGGGCATGACGCTGGATGCCCTACCCCATGTCGGCAGATTTGACGACAGAGTTTGCTACGCCGCCGGTTACAACGGCGCTGGAGTGGCTATGTCGACTTTACTCGGGCGTTTGGCGGCGGACTATGCCATGGGCGAAAGCCCTGACATGGCGCTGCTTGCGGCGGAGCGGCTCCAGGCCGTTCCGTTTTACCCCTTGCGTGAAGTCGGTATTCGACTGGTAGCGGGTTACTACCAGTTCCTTGATGCAATCGGGCGCTGATTGGGCGTCGGAAGCATTTACTCAGTTGGAGATCGCATGATGAAAGATACTAACTGCTTGAAATACCTGTTTGGTTCTTCAGTAATGGTCATCGGTGCGCTTGGCGCCGGGCAAACGCTGGCAGACGGCGAAATCACTTTCGTCTCCCAGGGTGGCGCGTACCAGGAAGCACAAACGGTTGCCATCCTCGACCCGGTGGCCGAGGCGCTGGGCATCACCATTATCCAGGAGAGCGCCCCCGACGCCTGGCCGATGATCAGAACCCAGGGCACCACCGGCCAGGCGGTGTGGGATGTGGTCGACACCCCGCCGTTGAACTGTGTGCGGGGCGGCAATCAAGGACTGATAGAGGAACTCGACTTCAGCCAGATTCCTAACGCCGAGTCGATGCCCGAGGAGTACAAGACGCCCTACTCGGTTGCCTACGAGTTCTATTCCAGCGTACTGGCCTACAATCCAGAGGCCTTCGATGGTAATCCGCCACAAAGCTGGAAGGACTTCTGGAATGTGGAGGAGTATCCCGGTAACCGTTCACTGCGCAACCACCCGCTAGGAACGCTCGAAGCCGCCTTGATGGCTGATGGTGTTGCACGAGAAGACCTTTATCCGCTGGATGTTGACCGGGCCTTCGCCAAGCTCGAGGAGATCAAACCGCATATCACCACCTGGTGGACCTCCGGCGGGCAGTCGGCGCAGCTGCTCTATGATGGCGAAGTGGATATGTTGATGATGTGGAATGGCCGAGTTAGCGCCATCATCAATGAAGGCGCTGACGCTGACTTCACCTATAACGATGGGGTTTTGCAGAACACGCATCTGTGCATTATCGAAGGCGCGCCCAATCAGGATACCGCCGTCGAGTTCATCAACGCAGCCATCGCCCCTGAGTATCAGGCCAACCTACCTCTGCATATCGACTACGGCCCCGGAAATCCGGCCGCCTTCGATACGGGCAAGATTCCTGATGAGCGTGCCAGGGAGTTGCCGAGTTTCCCCGAAAATGCCGAGCGTCAGGTGTTGATGTCATACGAGTGGTGGGCTTCCTCGGCAGGTGAACAAGCGGAACGTCGCTGGCTGGAGTTCATGCAGCGATAAGAGCGCCGTTGCCGTGGCCCGCCTACGAGTTACGGCAACGCTTGTCGATTTCCCGATAGGAGACATCCTTTGAAAGCGACCGCCATCAACAATAATTACCCTCACGTTAGTCACCGGGATGCGTCACTGGGCTATCGGCGGCGCGAGCATGCGCTCATGCTGCTCCTGATGTCGCCCGCCGTGCTGGTGGTTTTCGTGCTGCTCCTCATCCCCCTTGGCTGGTTGATCGGTCAATCGTTCTATGCCGACGGTTTTTCTCTGGAGCACTATCAGCGAATCTTCACGGAAGGTATTTACTGGAATACGTTCTGGGTCACGTTTCGCATCAGCTTTATCGTGACGCTGCTGGCGCTGCTGATGGGTTACCCCATTGCCTATGCCGCGTCGATATTGCCACGGCGCTGGTCGATGCTGGTATTGGCGCTGGTGATTCTGCCATTCTGGACCAGCGTTCTGGTGAGGGCCTATGCCTGGCTAATCCTGCTGCAACGCTCAGGCGTGGTGAATGAATCCCTGTTGGGCGTAGGCCTTATCGATGCACCGCTGGCGCTGGTGCATAACGAGCTGGGCACCATCATTGCCACGGTGCATATCCTGCTGCCGTTCATGGTGTTGCCGCTTTATGCCACCATGCAGAAAATTCCCAGCGATCTGATACAAGCCGGTGCCAGTCTCGGCGGCACTCCCCTGCATGTGTTCATGAGGGTGTTCTTCCCGCTCTCTCTCAGCGGGGTTTTGGCGGGCATGACCCTCGTGTTCGTGCTGTGCCTCGGCTTCTATATCACCCCCGAGCTGGTGGGTGGAGGGCGCACAGTCATGGCCTCGATGCTGGTCAGCCGCAACATCCAGCTCTATAGCGACTGGGGTGCCGCCAGTGCAGTCAGTGTCGTGCTGCTCATCTGCGTGCTGGCCATTTTCTACGTAGTGAGCCGACTCGTCCCTCTCGAGAAGATACTGGGTGCAAAATGAACAAACTATCCTTGAGCCGAATAAGCTTTATTGGCTATGTGGCGCTGGTGCTGATTTTTCTGATCCTGCCACTGCTGATTGTCGTCCCCATGTCGTTCTCGGACAGCCGTTTTCTGTCCTTTCCACCCAGCAGTTTCTCATTTCGCTGGTATGAAACCTTTTTCAATAATCCAGGGTGGATGTCTGCTGCGAAGACAAGTCTGATCGTGGCGTTTTCCACGGCATTGATCGCCACACCGATTGGCGTGGCAGCTGCCTATGCCATCAATAACTCGTCCCACTGGCTTATGCGTTATTTGAAGATCGTACTTCTACTGCCGTTGATCGTGCCAATCATCATCGTCGCCACTGGTGTGTTCTTCATCTACGCCTTGTCGGGGATGCTCTATACCATTCCCGGTTTGATCATGGCGGATGTGATGCTGGCGCTGCCCTATGTGATCACCGCCGTCACGGCAGGGCTGCACGGTTTCGACCAGACCCAGGAGATGGTGGCTAGAAGCCTTGGCATGAACCGCTTCCGCGCGTTCATGAGCGTCACCCTGCCGCAGATCATGCCTAGCGTAATGACCGGTGCGATCTTTGCGTTCATCCAGGCGCTGGACGAAACCATGGTGGCGCTCTTCATTTCGGGTGGACAGAACCAGCCGCTGACCGTGCGCATGTTCACTGCGCTGCGCGACGAAATCGACCCGACCATCGCCGCCATCAGCACCTTGCTGACAGCCGCTTCCTTCGCACTGGTGTTGCTGCTTGTGCTGGCACGCAGGCAGCCAACGGCATGAATATCGACTTCCTTCCCCTGGAGGAGCGCCACCTCGACCAGGCCGTCCAGCTCTCCAACGCCGTGGGGTGGCCCCATCGGCGATGCGATTGGAAGCGGTTGCTGACGCTGGGCAGTGGTGTCGCTGGTGTTCACAACGGTGAGCTCGTTGCCACCGGGATGCATTGGTCATTCGAGGCCAGGCTGGCAACACTGGGGCTGGTCATCGTATCACCGGACTACAAGCGCCAGGGGCTGGGCCGAAAGGTGATGGAGACGTTACTGGAGGCCATCACCGCCACACGCATTGAGCTGCACGCAACTCAGGCAGGGGCCGATCTGTACCGCTCACTGGGTTTCAAAGAGACCGCCTGGGTGCATCAGTGCCAAGGGTGGGTTGCCGACTCGATGGCGGGGCACGTGCTTTCCCCTTTGCCGCCCCACACTTTGCTGCGGGCCTTTCGTACGAGCGACTACGAGGCAGTAATTGCCCTGGATGAACAGGCTATCGGCAGCCCACGCCAAGCACTGCTTTCCAGCCTGCTGGCACAGGGTGAGGCGTTGGTGCTGGAACAGGATGATGGCCAATTAAGTGGCGCCGCAATTTGTCGCGACTTTGGCCGTGGATACGTCATCGGCCCAGTCATGGCGGATGGGCATGACGCCGCCAAGTGTCTGACCGAAGCCTGTCTGGTCCGACACTCTAACAGCTTCGTGAGGCTCGACACCCTGGATGCCGACCTAGCCGCCTGGCTTGACGGGATCGGTATTAGCGAGGTCGATCGCATTCCTCAGATGGTCGCGGGAAGCGATCTTCCAAGGAGCGGCCCTACCAAACGTTATGCACTGGCCAGCCAAGCCTTGGGATGATGGGAGAACCAGCATGAGTTTCGTTTATAACGCGGATCCCGAACGAGGGCGAGAGTGGGAGCGGCTGTTCGCCCTGCACGCACCGGACATGGCATTTCACCACTGGCCAGACTATGGAGATCCCCTTGATGTTCGCTATCTGGGTACCTGGGCCCCAATCGAGGATCTGGAACGCTTCAGCAATCTGGAGGTGATCTTCTCGCTCGGCGCGGGTGTCGACCAGTTTGACCTGGATACTCTGCCCAGCCATGTGCCACTCGTGCGCATGCAGGAGCCCGGAATCGTTGCCACCATGCAGGAGTACGTGGCGATGGCCGTGCTTGGGCTGCATCGGGATTTATTGAGTTACATCACCCAGCAGCGTGAGCGCGTTTGGAAAACATGGCGGGTGCGCCCGGCCGCGCAATGCTGTGTGGGGATATTGGGCCTTGGCCAGTTGGGTGCAGCGGTGGCGCAGCATCTAGTGGAGTTAGGCTTCAACTGTCGTGGCTGGAGCCGCACTGCTCGCGAACTCCCTGGCGTGAAGTGTTATGCGGGGGAGGCAGCGCTGGGGGACTTCCTCGCTGGCAGCGATATCCTTGTCTGCCTGTTGCCGCTGACCGACCACACCCGAGGCATTCTCGATGCCAGGCTTTTTGCTCAATTGCCGCGCGGTGCGTCACTGATCAACGTGGGGCGCGGTGCTCACCTAGTGGATCGCGACCTGCTCTCCGCCCTGGACAGCGGTCAGCTCTCTGCCGCCGTGCTGGATGTATTCGCGCCGGAACCACCACCCGCGGATCACCCCCTGTGGCACCATCCCCGGGTTCTTTTGACGCCTCATGTGGCCAGCATGACCCAACCGGAAAGTGCCGTGATGATGCTGCTGGACAATATTGCCCGGCATCAGGCAGGTCACGAAATGATTGGCGTCGTCGACCGCAAGCGCGGCTATTGAACGCGAGCTGATCCACCAGCCTGACTATTCCATAACAGCAAAGACAGGAATCGACATGAACCAATCGACTACCCTTCTACGCCAGCAGTGTTATATCAATGGGGCCTGGGTCTCGGCTAGCGACGGCCGTACCGTGGCGGTGCATAACCCGTCCAATGGTGAACTCATCGGCCATGTACCTAGCCTCTCCGCAGAGGAAGTTCGCACAGCCATTCAAGCTGCCGAGGAAGCGGGCGCCGGATGGGCGGCGCTGACCGCCAAGGCCCGTGCCATCATTTTGCGGCGCTGGTTTGACCTGTGCATGGAACAGCAAGAGGCCCTGGCACAGTTGCTGACCCTCGAACAGGGCAAGCCATTGGCCGAGGCGCGCGGCGAGATCGCTTATGGTTCGGCTTTCATTGAGTGGTTCGCCGAAGAGGCCAAGCGTGTCTATGGCGACATCATTCCCAGCACAGGCGAAGGCCGACGAACACTGGTGCTCAAGCAGCCGATTGGTGTGGTCGCCGCCATTTCCCCTTGGAACTTTCCCAACGCCATGATCACCCGCAAGGCAGGTGCCGCGTTGGCAGCGGGTTGCAGCATCGTGATCAAGCCAGCCAGCGCGACGCCCTTTTCCGCCCTGGCACTGGCTGAGCTGGCCGAGCAGGCGGGCGTCCCCAAGGGGGTACTGAATATCGTCACCGGGCAGGCATCGGTAGTCGGTAACGAGCTGACCGACAACCCAGCAGTGCGCAAGCTGACCTTCACCGGTTCCACCGAAGTCGGCAAACAGTTGATGCAGCGCTGCTCGAACACTGTCAAGAAGGTCTCCATGGAGCTGGGGGGAAATGCGCCCTTCATTATCTTTGACAACGCCAATCTGGACGAGGCAGTAGATGGTGTCATGGCATCCAAATTCCGCAATACCGGCCAGACGTGCGTTTGCGCCAACCGGATATTGGTGCAGAACGGTGTCTACGATGCGTTTGCCGACAAGCTTAAGGCCGCCGTAGAAGCACTTTCGGTGGGTGACGGTTTTGAGGAGGGAGTAACGCTCGGGCCGCTGATCGACGAGCGTGCCGTCGCCAAGGTGCAGGAGCATATCGACGATGCCCTGAAGGGAGGCGCCCGCTTGTTGACAGGCGGCATTGCTCACACACGCGGCGGCAACTTCCTAAACCCAGCAATTCTCACTGACGTTTCTCGAGATGCTCTGCTGATGCACGAGGAAACCTTTGGCCCAGTGGCCCCCCTGATCCGTTTCGATAGCGAGGAAGATGCCATCACCCTTGCCAACGATACCCCCTTCGGCCTGGCCAGTTACTTCTACACCGAGAATCTCGCCCGCTCCTGGCGAGTGGCGGAGGCTCTGGACTTCGGTATCGTCGGTCTCAATGAGGGCATCATCTCCAGCGAGGTAGCCCCCTTCGGCGGCGTCAAGGAGTCGGGAATCGGCCGCGAAGGCTCCAAGTACGGTATCGATGACTACGTGGAAATCAAATACCTGTGTGTGGGTGGCATTCGTTGACCGGCAAATAGTCCCTCTTTGGAGGGGCTATTTTGTAGCCATGAGCCATGAGCCAGGAGACCTGGCTGTACCTCCGGGTATAGCAGCACGCAGCCATCCCCCCATCTTCTGAGCACAGCTCACCAATCTCTGCCCCGCAGCCGATTAGCAATTATGTACAAGCATCCGGGTGCGGGGTTGGCATAAGCTAGGTGGTGTGACTAATCAGGAGGGGGCGGCATGAGTAACGCAAGCCGGTTTCAATTCATCAAGAGCCAGCACGTGCCAACGCTGACGGTACTTCACGCTGCTATTGAGGATTTCAGCTACGACCGCCATGCCCACGAGGAGTATGCATTCGGCGTTACGCTGGCGGGACGTCAGGATTTCTTCAGCGGCGGGCAGTTTCATCGTAGCCCACCGGGCAACGTAATTTTGTTCAACCCTGAGGAAGTTCACGACGGCCAACCGGGCGGAGATCGCTCACTGGATTACCTGATGGTATATGCGCATCCCGAGCAGGTTAATGCCCTGTTTGCTGATGCTCTAGGCCACGAGCGCACGGCGGACTTTCGCTCAAATAACACTCTTGTTCAGGACATTCGGCTACGCAATGCCATTTTGGAACTGGCGCGCTTAGTCACTTCTCACTCTGGTAGCTGTATCGATCAGGAGAATGCGCTTTATCAGGTAATCGAGCGTACTGTGCAACTCGGCGGGATTTCTCAGCCCAACCAGGTGCTCACCCGCCCCGATGCGCTGCTGGGCCTGGCGAAAGATTATATTCACGCCCACTTGGATACGGATATCTCCCTGGATGACATCAGCCAAGCGGCGCATATCTCCAAGTACCACTTCTTACGCCTGTTTCGTCAGCATTACGGCATTACGCCGCATCAGTATGTGATTAATTGCCGAATCAATGCGGCCCGTTCGGCGCTAGACCTAGGTGCTTCCCTAACGGAGGTCGCTTTGCGCTATGGGTTTGCCGATCTCAGCCATTTCAATCGCCGCTTTAAGCGAATTTATGGCATGACGCCCCATCAGTACCAGCGTGATATCGCACGCTAGGCTCTGCACGAAAACTGCCTGCGCTCGCCGACTTTTCGTACAGGCTCTTACACCTAAATACCAGCATAGAGGTTTAACCATGTTAGGAATTGTCGCCTATGCCCTAGGCGCTATGTATTCGCCTGGGCCTGTGAATCTGCTTGGCTTGAATATTGGCATCAATGGGCAAGCCAGGCAGTCGATTGGGTTTTGCCTTGGCGTGGGTACTGCGATGCTGGCGTACTTATTAGTATTAGGTTGGGCGGGTGCTGCATGGATCGATGATGAAGCACTCATCGTGGTGAGCGCCTTGGGCTGCGCCTATATTGTTTATCTCGCGAGCAAAATTGCCCGTTCAAGTGTTGATATAAGCGAGCCAGACAACGCCCCGCGGCTAGTCAGTTATCGTGATGGGCTGGTCATGCAGCTGCTTAATCCCAAAGCCATTGTGGCCACCCTGCCTATTACCACATTGCAGTTTCCTGCCGCTGACATTCATGGGCTTAGCTTGGTGTTTTGGGCATTCGGGCTGTCGCTGTTAGCCGCGGGCGCACCCGGTAGCTATATCGTGATTGGCAGCGCCGTAGGCAGCCGTATTAAAAGCCCTGCTATCGTTAAGGGCTTTAATTGGCTGATGGCAGCTTTGCTGGTGGCCGTGGCGCTTTCGATTGGTGTTGAGCATGTGTGGGTACCACTTACTGCCCGAAATTGATCCCCAGTCGCAGGGCTTGTAAGCCGTCGAATTCGACACTTACTTCATCAGAGAATAAGGGATGGCCCTGCACTATCAAATCTAGCGTCGCCTGAGAGCCGCGATAGGTGACGGTTACTTCAATATTCGCAGTCGTGTTAATGGGCGCCAGCACACCATACTCAATGTTATCCACGCTAACTGCGGTGAGGCCGCGGTCATCCAACTGCTGCTGAACTTCCCGTTCAACGACAACGCCGTAATAGAAGTAAATACCGGCATAGCCAAGCGCTAACAATATAATCAGTGAAAAGAGCTTTCCCATTATTTCTCTCAGTTTTATAGAATCTTAAAAGGTGACAGCGGCTTGTTGGGCTGAAACCGTTGGCGCACTCTGCGGTGCGAGCATTGCCGACAGCAACTTCTCCCCTTGGGCGCTGAATACGATAACGCGAGAATTTTTTTCTCGCTTCGCCCAGCCAAGCGCCTGAATTCGGGTAAGCAGCGCACTGCCAAGCGCGCCCGCTAGGTGATGCCTGCGCTCGCTCCAATCGAGACACTCCCTACAAAATGAGCGTTTTGAAGAAGCAAGCGCGTCTGTATCGATACCAAATTGATTAAACCACACCCTTCCCTGCTCAGTGAGCTGTAGCCCGCCCGGGTGGTGATAAAGGATGTTCGTTCGCAGCATCTGTTCATACACTGAAACACCCAACTCCCCGGCAAGGTGGTCGTAACAGATACGGGCCTTGCGCAGGGCGGGATCGCGTGGCCCTGTAACAAGACGGTTCCCCTCACTGCGGCAAGCGAGGCCCATCAGCGACTCCAGGAGACTGGCCACCTCCGGCCCCATCAGCCGGAAATAGCGGTGACGGCCCTGCTGCTCCACCGTGATCAGCCCTGCGTCTAGCAGCTTGCCAAGGTGAAAACTGATGGTCTGCTTGGTAACACCGGCCGTGTCCGCCAGTTCGGTCGCCGTCAGCGCACGACCAGACATCAGGGCGGAGAGAACCTCCGCCCGAGCGTTATCGCCGATAAGCGCTGCAACGCGCACAATGTTAGGGCCTTCACTCATGGTTCGATTCTAGTCGAACCACAAGGGGCCGACAACGCGGTATCGTCCTAGCTACCGTTCAAAGGAGATACCCCTATGAGCATTACCTGCTTTATCCGCTACGAGATCGATCCTTTCCAACGCGACGCTTTCAAGGCGTACGCCGAGAACTGGGGGCAAATCATACCCCGGTGCGGTGGCCACCTTATCGGTTATTTTCTTCCCTACGAGGGCACTAACAATGTTGCCTGGGGGCTAATCGCATTCGATAGCCTGGCTGCCTATGAGGCCTACCGTGCCCGGCTGAAGTCTGACGAAGGCGGGCACGCGAACTTCACCATGGCTCAAGAGAAGAAGTTTATTCTCAAGGAGGAGCGCAGCTTCGTTGAGGTGGTGGACGGCACACTGGGCGTTGAATCTGTCTATCCGTGGAGTGTTTTATGATCGCCGTGATATTTGAAGTGCTACCGCATTCGGAACGGAAACAGGACTACCTGGACGCTGCCAGCGGACTGAGCCAACACCTGGAAGGCGTCGACGGTTTTATCTCGATTGAGCGCTTCGAGAGCCTCACACATCCTGGAAAGATCCTGTCGCTCTCCTTCTGGCGGGACGAAGAAGCCGTGAAGCAGTGGCGCACGTTCGAACCTCACCGTTCCGTCCAGAAAGCGGGCCGGCAGGATATCTTTGCCGACTACCGGCTCCGCGTCGCTTCCGTCATCCGGGACTACGGAATGAATGACCGCCGCGAGGCACCGAAGGATTCGCTTGACGCACACCCATCATAAAGCGGGCGGGCTAGCCCACTGGGCAGCTGTTCTCGATAGGTAAATTGGTCACTAGCGAGGCGTCGAGTGCGCCTCCGTTTATAGCGCAAATCACAATGCAGGCTTCAGTGCCGTCAGCAGTGATCGCGAGTTCACCATCTACCTTCCAGGCGCCGCTTTTGCCGCAGGTTTGCCAGCCACCTGTGTTGGAAATGTAGTTAGCAAGCAGTAGCATAAACGGCCTGGAAAGGTCGCGAGCTAAAGCTGCCTCCCACTGTTGCTGTTTTTATAGCCCTTGCTGGGCTCTCGCAATGGCGGCAGCAATCGCTGACTTCGATCGCGGGCTATTTTTCCAGCTTGATGACGGTGGGGCCAACGCCCTTCACGCTCAACAGGGCGTCTCTTTCTGCATCTGAATAGGCCACTTGTTTCTAGCTCACTACTTAGGCTTTGTACGAAAACTGACTGCGCTCGGCCATGCGGCGTTAAAAAACGGCTCAAAATGCTCATTTACACCCCGTAAACTCCGCTTTTTCGCCGTTTTTTGCCTTGCCTGACCTTCGCTCGCCGACTTTTCGTACAAAGCCTAGTTAATCAGTTTCGTCATCTGCTGAGAGTTTTCTCTTAAAACCTGGGTGAGAATCCCCGCTCTTCGCAGGCATCCCGTGGTTTATGCACCACTAAGGCACGTTCAGAAAAGCTACGCCACGGGGTCTCTATGCCAAACACATCAAACGTCATCATACCCGAGCGGCAATTGATCAGAACGTCTACCACATAACCGCGATGAACCATGCCCACTGTCGTGGTATCAAGCTCTTGCCAGCGTATCGGCTGGCCGGTGAAGTCAGTGTAAGGAGATTCGTAACCGCCCTGGGTCTGATCGAAGGATCGAAAATCCATGATGAAGCCAATACATAGGAGCAGTACGCTTACGAAACCGATCAGGGCAAACCCCGCAACCATCGTCGCTTTCATCGGCTTGGCTGTCTTGCAGAGAGCGAGTGTTCAACTTCGATTCGGCAGGCTAGTGACACACTTTGTTGAACTCTCATCCAGCCCTCTTCTGTATGTAGTGATAGTCCCCCATAAGCTGCATCGCGACGGGCACGGATCATAAGATACTGAATGCCCGCGACCAGCACATTCGCCAGCGCCAATACATCTTGTGAATACTCTTCTGCATCGGGAAAGATGGCTTCAATCACCTTTAGCCCCCAGCGTTCGCGAGTGTTGGCCAGCGCCTGGGTTAAGGCATTGTCTTCCACCATTTCCCAAGCCAATATCACGATAGTTTGCGGCCTGGCGCGAAGTGTATTTAGCAATCCCAGGATCACGCGTTCCAAGCGCGCTTGAATGGGTAGCGAGCTTATAGCGGCAGGATCATCATCCAGCACCTCAGCAATCCCCGGCCAAAAATCTCCGCTCTCGCCGTAAGCTTTAAGTAGATTTGGCAGCCCATCGAAGTATCGATAGATGAGCACTTTGTCCACGCCTGCCGCACGTGCCACGGCGTTGACCCCCAGCCTTTTAAATCCCTGTTTAGCAACAATGTCACCTACCGCGCGAATTAACCGCTGTTCGGACTGTTTACGGTCACCCATTCCGAATTACTCCAGACTATTTGCGCCAATAACTCGCTAGATACCCAGATACTATCTTCCGGGCTATTTAACAGGACTATCCCTTAGGGTTAACCAACGGACAGGCTGTCATCATGAGTCGCCAACATATCATGTTGTCACCGACTGGTGACTTTTTATATCACCAAACGGTGACAAGCAAGCCGTTTGCGAAAAAAGGTTATTCATTCACCCGACTAGCGCTCGGAAAAGCACATCAAGTAGTGATGGGTAAGAGCTTCAGGGGGATAAGGTACTTCGCGCAGAAATTATCACTCGCTAGGAAGAAAGTTCTTAACGAGCATCCAGCAATCGCAACAACGTTTCACTCTTTCTTAGCCAATAGCAGCCCTACTCCTGCGCTGGCCAATAAGCCTGCGCAGGCGCGGTTGAATAAACGACGCATGGCGGGACGTGAAAACCAGTGGCTTAAAAAGCTGCCTGCATAGGAGTAACCGGCAATCGCTACCCATTCCAGCAGCAAAAACAGCGCACCTAGCACTATAAACTGCTGCCCTACATTGCCGCTGGGCTCCACAAACTGCGGTAGGAATGCGGTAAAAATCAGGATGGCTTTTGGGTTACCGGCGGCAAGCAGAAACTCTTGTCGCGCCAGCTCAAACAGGCTCTTGGGCTGGGTGTCTCCGTCAACACTTTCAGTGCTGTCGGCACCCCATAATTGATACGCCAGCCATAACAGATAGAGGCCACCCACTACCTTGATGACTAGGAAAATCTTTTCAGAGGTGTAAAGCAGCGTAGCCAAGCCGGTTGCAGCAAGCGTAATCATGCCAACAAAGGCTGCCAGCCGCCCAATACCTGCAAGACAAGCTGCCCTAACGCCATAGCGCTTAGCATTGGTCAGTGACAGCAAATTGTTAGGCCCCGGCGCCATATTGAGGGCGAAGCAGGCAGGGATAAACAACAGCAGAGTGGTTAGGTTCATAAAAATCGCCTCTATGGGCTAGTAATGGAGCCAAGAGTGTAGATTTAGATTCTATGCCTAACTAGCAAGGTTTGGTCAAATGTAAACTTGGTCACATACGACGTTTGAGCACAGCATAAACCTTACCTTTATCGCGTTTTCCGATAGCGATGACATAAACGAACAGCTCTTCGTCAACGATTTCATAGACTAAGCGATAGCCAGCGCTGCGCAGCTTAATTTTGTAACACGCATCAAAGCCGCTCAATTTATCAGCGGCAACTTTTGGGTTATTGAGCCTTTCTGCACGCTTCTTTTTAAACTGAGTTTTTACTGGCGCACCAAGCTTTTCCCACTCTTAATAGCTCTTTAAACCGAGTGATTGGAAACAACAAGTCGTGTTGCGTGGGCCACATGGCCTGCTTCAGATATTAGCGCGCTGGCAATACATGGCGCCTAGCATGACGGCATGGTTTAGCTGATGGCATCGTCATGAGCTTCAAAAGTATGGCCTCTAACAGGGTAAGGTCGCTTTATGATTGGCTACTGTGCCCACTCAAATAGTGGGCCGTTTTTTGGTCTGCTCACTCAAGCACCAGAATCTTATAGGTTTTATTGAAGATACGCAGGGGCATCATGAATTGCTGCGTGGGTATTTCAATGCGAGATCGGTTCACCGATTCTAAACATTCGGAATTTCCTTTCTGCTTCGTTACATAGAGTAGAGGCATCACGCCGATTCTCGGAGAACCAATTGCCCTGGCATAAGATTTGAGCACTTGGCATTGCTCGTTTCGTACAGAGACTCGCCAATGCGCTCCATCAGTTGCTGCATAGCACGCTGAGCAATGCTCGTCACATCTTGGGAGACTGTCGTCAATGGGGGACAACCGTAGCGTGCGAAGGGGTGATCATCGTGACCAGCGACACGCAGCGTTGCTCCGGGCCGGCGCCCTACGGTTATACCCGCTTCCCACGCAGCCAGCTGTACGCCGAGGGCAATACGGTCGTTAGCGCAAAGAACTGTTGTCGAGGAGCGACCTTTACTCAGAAAGGGAATTGCGACCTCATGGCCGTGGCGCTCGAAATCCCAGGTCAAGATATTTGGTATCGGCAAGATGCGCGGCTGTTCTCTTGCCTTGGCCATGGCGTTTTCATAGGCGGCGAGACGGGAAGCGGCATTGCGGTTAATCTCCGGCATCCTTAGAAACCAAGGTGGCTCTCCCGAACGACAAAGATAGTCTACGATCAGCCCTATACTCTGGGCATTGTCTGTACCGACAAAGGGTGCATCAGTATCGGGCGCGCTATCGACATAGACGATTGCACTGCGCCGCTCCAGTGATGTGAGCCTGGAACTTGGCCCTTCGGCGCCTATCGGCACAACGATGGCCCCGGCAATGTTCATGGATTCCAGTCGCGCGATAGCATCGGCTTCACGAGCAGCCTGACCGTTGGAGGAGAGCATGAAGACGACGTAACCTGCTCGAGAGGCGATATCCTCCACTTGGCGTACCAGTTCCATATAAAAAGGGTCGGTAGCAGTAGGGATAATGACTCCCAGCACCCGGGTACGGCTGCGCTTGAGATTGGTTGCAAACAGATTGGGCGTGAAACCAGAGGCTTCGATAGCCGCTTCAATACGATCCCGCGTGGACTTACGTACGCTATCAGGTGCATTGAAATACTTCGATACCGTAGGGCGAGACAAACCGACAAATATCGAAAATTCTTCCATGGTACGAATATTCCCGGCAATGCAGGTATCCTGCGTCACTTGCCTTTCCTGTCGACTGTGTCGATCATCCACGTTCTGTCATCCTTTGCATGCTGAGATGTAGTCTTGCATGACGTCTTTGATAGCCGCAAATATCAGTTCGTTGGCGCGCGGTGCCACTTCCGTGCTACGAACCTTCTTGAGCAGTCCTCCAAGGTATTGGCTGATCAATGGTTCTGGAATATCGACTTCATTAAGAAGTTCGAGCAAGGCATGCACGGATGCCTTGGCATCCTCCTTAGGCCAATAATAGCGAATGCGATCGCTATAGGAGAAATGGCGCAATCTCGCTTGTTCATCGTTAGAACCTTCGTAGTATTTTTGCCAATTATCGGGGTCTGCTTGCATTACCGCTTCCATAGTGTCGCGCAGACTCTGGCGCGATGAATCGGGGTAAAGTTCGCTGGCGATCATGTCGAGGCCATACAGCGCCTCGCGCAGGGCGAAGGTCAAGCCAGGGCCAACCTTCAGAATAGCGAAGCCATCCGCCACCAGGTTACTGAGTGCCGAAGGTGGTTGGTAATCTGTGGAGTGGGCCTCAAATACGATTCCAGGCAACTCACTGAGGGTCCTGCTCAGTTCACTGGCCTTAACCGGATCATAGATAACCACATTGTGGTTGCCGAATTCGACGCCCGGCTGTACCACGGCTGCGATGACCCTGCTGAAGGCTTCCGTCAGGCCTGCCTGCTGGAAGGCATATTGATGTATCTTAACAGTTTCACGGATGGCATAGGAGCTGGTGACTTCCAAACCTTCGATGGCATCCAGGGCACCGCCCGGGACGGGGACCTCGGTACCAATGACATAAACCGGAGCCTGGCTCTGCCCTATGGCTGCCTGCTCTGCCGCTCCGGCCAGGCGTGCCGCACGTTCGGCAGTCTTGGCATCATTTAAGGCAATAGGCTCTCCAGCACAACCCATAGAGCAGTCTAGGTGAAGCTTAGTGAAACCAGCAGCGGCGTAGGCTCGAATCATCGTTTCGGCTTTGTCCATCGCGACTTCAGCGTCGAGCGTTTTCCAGGGATTTGGCCCCAAATGGTCACCACCGAGGATAAGTCTATTGAGGGGGAAGCTCGCTTTACTAGCAATGTTTTCCACCATGGTACGGAAATCGTTAGGTGTCATGCCAGTATAGCCGCCGTCCTGGTTCACCTGATTACATGTGGCCTCTATCAGTAGCGGCAAATCAGTTGGCAGTATGGCTTTCATGGCTGCTTCAAGCACCAAGGGGTGGGCTGAGCATACCGAAGGAATCCCGGCAGGACCCGCTTGCTTTTGCCAGTCAGCGATATAACGAATCGAAGGGACATTCATGCCTTGCTCTCCTGTGAATGTAGCAATGTATCGAGCTGTTTTTTTGTAGCTGCACCCTCCATCGGGCCAAGGCGAGTTACGGCATAGGCGCCGGCGGCATTAGCGTAGCGCAGGGCAATATTGGGAGACGCACCATTGAGCCACAAAGCAACGAACGTGCCACCGAAGCAGTCGCCAGCACCGGTTGGGTCAACCTCTTCTACCTGCAGTGATGCCACATCCGTGCGCTTGCCTTTTGTGTAGTAGCTGGCCCCTTGGTTGCCTCGCTTGATCACAATTTCACCGACCCCTTGATTGAGTAGATCATCCACGGCACCTTGCTCAGTCTTGGCCTGTGAAAACATAAAAATTTCCTCTCCAGAGGGAAGAAAAAGGTCGGTCTGGGTCATCATATAGGACAGTTCGTCACGCAGGCCGGGCGTTTCGAGCATCTCCGCACGAAGATTGGGATCGAAACTCAAGGTGCCTCCTCGTTCCTTAATACGCCGTACTGCTGATCTTGCCATGCTGGCTATTTCGGGAATGGCGAGCGCGGTGCCCATAATGTGCAGATGATCACAACTGTTGATCAGCGCTTCGCCAGCAGCCGTGGTGGAGATACGAGCAGCGGCGCTTTGCGGCAGGGTATAGACAAAGCGCCGAGTGCCGTCGGGGCGATAGCGTACAAAGGCACATCCGGTGACTTCGCCGACAGCGACCTCAATGCCAGTAATATCGACGCCGTCCGTGCGAAGGCGGTCGATATTCAGATGACCGAAGTCGTCGTCACCAACACGCCCAAGGATGGCACAGGGCTGCCCCATCCGCCCGACCTGATCGATAAAAATGGCCGGTGCGCCAGAAGGATAAGGACCCGTCAACGACTGCGCTTCATAAAACCCTTCGCCCGTGGTAGTTGCCACGAACTCCACCAGAATCTCGCCGATGGCGAGGATCTTCTTAGTCATAACTTATCCCTTCTGACGCTTGGTACGGACGTCAAGCCAGACGGCCACTATGATCACTAGTCCCTTGACGATGAGCTGGTAGAAATAAGGTACCGAGAGCATGTTCATGCCATTGTTGAGTGCGCCCATAATTAAAGCACCTAACAAGGTGCCGACCATGGTGCCGACGCCACCAGCCAGACTCGTGCCCCCCAGCACGACGGCGGCGATGGCGTCCAGTTCGTAGCTTATGCCGGCATTGGTCTGAGCGGAGTACAGGCGGGAGGACATCATGATGCCCGCCACAGCGGCCATAAACCCCGAGATTGTAAAGATAGTGATCTTGAGCCGGTCGACCTTGATACCTGAGTAAATGGCCGCTTCCCGGTTGCCACCGGTGAGGTAGGTTCGCCGACCGAAAGTCGTATGGGCCAATAATAAGTGGTTGACGAGAAATAGCACCAGCACGATCCAGATGATGATCGGTACACCAACGAAACTGCCGGTGCCAATGGCCGTCCAGGTTGGATCAGTCAGCATAGCTGGAGCACCGTTGGTTGGCAGGCTCACTAAGCCACGGTAAATACTCATGGTCGCAACGGTCGCGATGAATGCGGGCAACAGTAGTTTCGCCGTCAGCACACCATTGATCAGGCCCATCATTGCACCGGCCAGCAGTGTGATGGTCACGGCAGGTATGAAGCCCCAGTCGAGCGCAATAATCTGGGCACCTACCATGCCAGCGACTGCTAACATGGAGCCCACCGATAGGTCGATATCGCCCAATAGAATGACCCAAGTCATACCGAATGCGAGAACCGCAATGACGGCGACCTGCTGGAGAATGTTCATGAGGTTGGCAAGCGACAGAAAACGCTCATTGGCTAGCGAAAAAAATATGCACATCGCAACGAGCGATAGGAATATGCCGCCGTATTGCCGCATTTTAGACTTCATGCGCTCATGGTTGGCCAGAGATAACTTGATTAGTTGAATCATTGGTATTGTCCTGTGGCGTGGGCCATGACTCGTTCGGGAGAAGCTTCGGAAGCAGGTATGATGGCGGCCATGCGCCCTTCGGATATGATCGCGACACGATCAGCCATGCCCAGTACTTCCGGCAATTCCGAAGACACCATCACGATGGCCGTCCCCTCAGCAGTGAGCTGGCGAATCAGACGATAGATTTCGAACTTGGCACCGACATCCACCCCGCGCGTCGGTTCATCAAGGATCAACACCCGAGGACGCGTCACCAGCCATTTGGCCAAAACGACCTTTTGCTGGTTACCACCAGAGAGAGTACCGACCACCGTATCGATAGAGTGGGTGCGTATGCCCAAGCGCTGGACTTCTTGTGTGGCCAAACGCTGTTCCACACCGGCCTGTAGCACGCCACCTGTAGAGATGTTTGATAGAGCCGCCATAGTGATGTTGGCGCGCACTGTCTGATTGAGTACGAGCCCTTCTTCCTTGCGATTTTCGGTGACAAACCCTATGCCACGTGCGATTGCCTCGGCGGCGCCACTCAACTGAATGCTCTCTCCGGCAAGGAAAAGCTGCCCGGCTGCTCTACGAATACCGAACAGGACGTTCATGAGCTCGGAGCGTCCAGAGCCGATCAGCCCGAAGAAACCAAGGATTTCACCAGCCCTAACGTCAAAGGATATATCGGAGAATTCACCGGGACGCGTTAGCCCTTTAGCAGAAAGCATTGCCGGACCTTCAGCTTCTGGGTCGGCCAAGCGGGGGGGAAACATATCCTTCATGCGGCGGCCGACCATCAGCGAAATCAGTTCGGAGATTGTTGTCTTATCCTTTTCCAGGGTCGCGACGTACTCACCGTCTCGTATGACGGTGATGTCATCTGAGAGGCGCATGATTTCTTCCATGCGGTGGGATATATAAATCACCGCCTTGTTGCGTTTGGTGAGGTGGCCAATTATACGGAACAGAATTTCTGCTTCGGAGTCGCTCAAGGACGAAGTCGGCTCATCCAAGATCACCACGTCTGCGTCGTGGCTTAGACCTTTTGCGATTTCCACAAGTTGGCGTTGAGCCATGGAGAGATCGCCCACACGGGCGTGGACATTGATAGGCAGGCCCAAGTCGTCGACCAAAGCTTTAGCCCTGGCTATCAGCTTGGAATCCGATATCCAGCCCAATCTAGAAGGCTCTCGGGTGGCAAGGATGTTCTCCGCTACACTCAGGTTATTGCACAGGCTTAGCTCCTGAAAGACGATGGCGAGCCCGCTGCGCGCTGCTTCCTGTGGCGAGGCCGGTGCATAAGGTTCGCCACGCAACCGGATATCACCAGCGCTCGGAGCGTGAACACCAGCGAGAACCTTCATTAGTGTAGATTTCCCCGCACCATTCTCGCCCAGCAAAGTGTGAACCCGCCCGCGCTTGACGTTGAGATCCATACGTTTCAACGCGGTAACGGGGCCGAAATGCTTGGCGACGTTGCTCAAGCTGAGTACCGGAGGTTGTTGGGATTCAGTCATGGCACACCTTCGAGATCGGTAGGAAAAGCGGCGGCTAGCGCTACCAGTGTCGCGGCACAAGCCGATATCACTTGGCGGTGTATACACCAGGCACGATGGGCTGCTCTGCTGGCACCTCTTGACCGTCGATAACCTTGATCGCTGTCTGTACCGCAAGACGGCCGATTTCCTCTGGGTACTGTTGAATTACCCCGACCATTACTGGATTGCTGTCGACCGCATCGCGCGCCTCTTGCATGCCATCGAAACCGATCACCTTGACTTGTTCTTGCAGCCCTGCAGCTTGCACAGCAACGCTGGCGGCCAAGGCGGCATCATCGCCAAAGCCGAAGATTCCATTGATTTCAGGATTGGCTTGAAGCATGTTTTGGGTAGCGGCGAGTGCCTCAGCACGTGTGATACCAGTCTGCTGCGCGACGATCTCAATGTTGGGATAAGCTTCCAATCCGTCCTTAAAGCCGTCGATGCGAGCGACAACGGACTGTACTGTGGGGTAGTCGATAATCGCTACCTGCCCGCTTCCACCGAGTTCCTCACCCATTAATTCGGCAGCTCGCTGACCACCGGCAAAGTTGTCGGTGCCAATATAGGAAGTGACGTCTACGCCACTAGCGGGAATATCCACCGTGACAACATCAATTCCGGCCTCTTGAGCCTTCATGATCGCCGGAAGGACACCTTGGCTGTCCACTGGAGAGATGATCAGGACTTCAATATCCTTGACTATGAAGTCCTCGACATCAGCGAGTTGCTTGCTCAAATCCTGGTTAGCGATGGAGACTTCTAGGAGCACATCATTATCTGTTGCTTCTTCCTGCATTGCCTCCGCCAACTGAATATAGAACGGATGCTGTTGTGTCAGCAGTGATGCACCGATTCCCCCGGCCCAACTGCTTGAAGTCATTAGCGCCAAAGCAGTGACGCCGACGGTTGAAAGTGTATTACGGATAATGTTCATGGAGGTTTCTCCTGGGTATGACTGTCGAGACACAAGGGAGACGAGGCATAGTTTGGTAAATAAAGCACTGAAAATGCTTCTCGTGAATAGAAAAATATATACACGTGTAAATAATAGCTATGCGACTTTGGTCTCGCGGACTTTGTTTGAATTGTTCGGAGAACTACTTAGGATGTTGGGACGCACCCAAAAATGAGCTTATCTGTAAGTTGCCATGCCAGGGCCTGCCCCAATCACTGTTTAGTAATGCCGGGCAATCTCGGGCATGAACCATATTCTGGGATCAGTGCACATTCAGGCGCTCGTCGCGGGAACGCCCATTAAAGGGTATGAGTTGGGTTGGTAGTTTGTTGATTGGGTAATAAAGAGCAGGCTCGACTGGCCTGCTCTCTTAACGTCTTGTCCTTTTTGAATGTGCCTTTATCAGCAAACTTGCGGCTCACTTACCTCCCGGCACGCCCTGACGCTTTCCGCCAGTTCACTTACCAGACCATGCACACGCTCAACAGCCTCATCAGGTGTGGTGGCATTTTCGATACAGTCAACCAGTGCTGAGCCCACGACGACTGCATCGCTGAAGCGGCCAATGGTGGCGGCTTGTTCGGCGGTACGGATGCCAAAACCAACGGCGATGGGCAGCTCCGTATGTTCACGAAGCCCGGCTACTGCGCCTTCCAACCGTTCTGGCGTGGGTGCACCTCCACCAGTGACACCGGCAACGGAAACGTAGTAGATAAACCCGGAGGCGTTCGCCAGCACCTTGGGCAGGCGTTTGGCATCGGTGGTCGGCGTGGCCAGGCGAATAAAATCAATGCCGTGTTGCGCCGCTGGCTGGCAGAGCTCTTCGTCGTGCTCGGGCGGCAGGTCTACCACGATTAGGCCGTCTACTCCGGCCTTGGCGGCATCGGTCAAGAAGCGCTCGACGCCGTAGCAGTAAATGGGGTTGTAGTAGCCCATCAGCACAATGGGCGTGGTGCTGTCTTCTTCACGGAAGCGACGCACCATTTCCAGCGTTTTGGCTTGGGTCTGCCCATTATTCAAGGCACGCAGCGCGGCTTTCTGGATGGCGGGGCCATCGGCCATGGGGTCGCTGAACGGCATGCCGAGTTCGATGATATCCACCCCCGCTTTTGGCAGCCCGTGCAACAGGCGGCGGGAGGTGTCGGCATCCGGGTCGCCAGCGGTTAGGTAGCTGACCAGCGCCGGGCGGTTTTGCTGCTTGAGTGTGGCAAAGCACTGGTCAAGACGAGACGTGTGGGTCATGGATTGAGTCACGGTATCGTTCATGGCGTTGTCCTGGATTGTGCTCATTAGAAGGCCTCGTCGAGTTGTTCACCCAAATGATGGGCGACGCTCATCATGTCCTTGTCGCCGCGGCCACTGAGGTTGACCACCATCAGGTGCTCGCGGGGAAGCGTGGGCGCTCGCTTGGCCACTTCGGCCAGGGCATGGGCGGTCTCCAAGGCGGGAATAATGCCCTCCTGGCGGCAGCAGACCTGGAAGGCTTCCAACGCTTCGTCGTCCGTGGCAGAGACGTACTCGACCCGCCCCTGCTCGTGCAACCATGCGTGCTCCGGCCCGATACCGGGGTAATCCAGCCCGGCGGAAATCGAGTGAGCGTCGATAATCTGGCCATCTTCGTTTTGCAGCAAGTAAGTGCGGTTGCCGTGCAGCACGCCGGGGGTGCCGCCGTTCAGGCTGGCCGCATGTAGGCCGCTTTTAACGCCCTTGCCACCCGCTTCCACGCCAATCATCTTCACGTCTGGGTCGTCGAGGAACGGGTGAAACAGCCCCATGGCGTTTGAACCGCCGCCAATGCAGGCCACTAGCGAATCCGGCAGGCGGCCTTTCTTTTCCAGCATTTGCGTGCGGGCTTCGTGTCCGATTACCGCCTGAAAATCACGCACCATCGCGGGGTACGGGTGTGGCCCAGCTACGGTGCCAATGATGTAGAAAGTGTCATCGACGTTCGTTACCCAGTCACGCAGCGCTTCGTTCATGGCGTCTTTTAGCGTACCGGTGCCCGAGGTAACGGGGATCACTTCCGCGCCCAGCAGCTTCATGCGGAATACATTGGGCTGCTGGCGTTCGATGTCGGTTGCGCCCATATAGATGACACAGGGCAAACCAAAGCGCGCCGCAACGGTAGCGGTGGCAACGCCGTGCATGCCTGCACCGGTTTCCGCGATGATGCGATTTTTGCCCATCTGCTTAGCCAACAACACCTGACCGATGCAGTTGTTAATCTTGTGCGCGCCGGTGTGATTCAGCTCTTCGCGTTTGAGATAAATGCTCGCCCCGCCAAAGTGCTCGGTCAGCCGTTCAGCGAAGTAGAGCGGGCTTGGCCGCCCGACATAGTCGCCCTGGAAATAGGCCAGCTGGCGTTGGAACTCGGGATCGTTTTTGGCGGTGGTGTATTCGTCTTGCAGCTCAAGAATCAGCGGCATCAGGGTTTCGGCGACAAAGCGGCCGCCAAAGTTGCCAAACAAACCGTTGGCATCGGGCAGGCTCTGGGATACGTCTACAGGTTGATTCATCGCGACCTCTGAGTGCGTTATCGAACATTGCAGTGAAAACAATGCAGTGAAAATAGCGCAAGCAGGTGGGGATAAAAATCGATAAGATGTCAGCAACATGTGAGCTTAAGTCAACTATCAGCAGGATGTCTCATGCAACACAGCATGCCGCCGCTTAGCGCTCTGCGCGCCTTTGAAGCCACTGCCCGTTTGGGTAGCGTGACCGCCGCTGCCGATGAGCTAAGCGTGACTCACGGTGCTGTCAGCCGCCAGCTAAAGAGCCTGGATGACCATTTTGGAGTAGCACTTTTTGCCAAAGCGGGCCGAGGTATTGTACTGACCTCGCACGGGGAGCGACTGCAGAGTGGTGTTGGTGAAGCGTTTTCACGCTTGAAGGATAGTTGCGCAGCGCTCAAGCGTGATGTTGAAGAGGCTCCTTTCACCCTGGCCTGCCCTGGCAGCCTTTTGGCCCGCTGGCTGATTCCCCGCCTGGATCGTCTGCACCACGAGCTGCCCCAGCTGAAATTGCAGGTGGTGGTGAGTGAAAGCGAGCAGCCGGGTACACAAACGGATGCCAGCGCCACCCTGGCATTTGCCGAGCCGCCCTGGCCCACAGGTGTTGAGGTATTCGAGCTGATGGAAGAGCAGATATGTGCGGTGGCAAGCCCGCAGCTGGCGGCCCAGTGCGATGCAACAAAGCCTGGATCTCTACTTGCCAATAAGCTCTTGTATACATCTTCCCGCCCCCAGGCGTGGCCGCAGTGGGCCACTGCCAAAGGGCTGGAACTGACAGAGCTTGAGGCGGCGCTAAGCAGAGGTCAGAGGTTCGATCACCTTTACTACTTGATGGAAGCGGCAGTGGCGGGCCTGGGTATCGCCATCGCGCCGAGGCTATTGGTGGAGGACGACCTTAAGAGCGGGCGGCTGATTGCGCCCTGGGGAAGTATCGAAACCCCCGCCCGTCTCTGCCTGTGGTTGCCCAGCCAAGCCGATAGCCGCCGAAGCGAGCCACTGGCAGAGTGGCTTAAGCGGGAGTTGGGGCTGGACGCTGCTAATATGACGGCTTGATCAACGTTTATTTCGCGCAAAGGATACGTGATATTTGCTCACGCACCCAACGATGTGCGCTGTGACCATGATTGCGCTCATGCCACACCATACCGACTTTGAATCCCAGTGATTTAATGGGGGATTCAACAACTTTAAGGTCGGAACGCTGGGCAACTAAACGCCGCGGCACCAGTGCTACAAAACGTGAGTGAGCAACAATCTCAAGGACGAACAGGAATGAAGATGTCGACAGAACAACATTGCGTCTATAGCCCAATGTTTGTAAGACCTGATCCACCTGAGTGGAAAAATCGCCTCCGCTGAGCGAAACGATTACATGCTCGAGCTGGACATACTCTTCAATCGTCATTTCTTCACTTAGCTGTGAGTGATTCCAGCACCCAACCAGCACATAGTTCTCATCATACAGCGGCCTGATTCGTAAAACCTTGGGCGCCTCTTCGGGTGTCATGAGTGCAAGATCCACTTCACCCCGTGCCATTTGAGCTTCCAGCCTGGGTGGCTCCAGACTACGTATGGCGATTCTAATGCCAGGTGCTTGACGCCTTAATTCGTTCATGACCGCCAAACCAATGACCGCTTGAAGGTAATCGGTGCATGCAATCGTAATGGTCAGCGACGCTTGGGCAGGTTCAAAGTGCTGGTGCGTTATCAGCGTCTCTCGCACCTGATCCAGTGCAATACGTAGTGGGGTAAGTAACTCCAACGCTTTGGTGGTAGGCATCATCCCGCGGTGAGCCGGAATGAGCAGCGGGTCGTTGAACATATCCCTAAGGCGGCTCAGCTGAGCGCTGACGGCAGGCTGACTAAGATGCAGGCGTGCGGCGGCTCTCGTGACATTTTGCTCTTCAAGCAAAGCCTCTAAGGTCGCCAACAAATTAAGATCCAGCCTTTTAGTATCCATATTTTATATAGTAGATCATAAAACTATTGATTTCATTGATAGCTTATTCTTGCCCACAATCTCTAGCGTATCCACCAAGTAAATTCGCCTGTAGGAGCATTAGAGTGTCCAAGACCATATTGATTGTGTATGCGCACCCAGAGCCCACATCATTGACCCGCCGGTTCGTAACTGAAACGGTACAAATACTGGAGCAACAAGGCCACACCGTGCTGCAGTCAGACCTATATGGCATGGGTTGGAAAGCGACGTTTGATGAGCACGATTTCCCCAACCGTATAAACAATGATCGGCTAGGCTTTATTCAAGAGTCGCAGCACGCCTATGCCACTCACCAGCAGACGCAGGATGTCGCCGCAGAGCAGGACAAGCTGCTTGCCGCCGACGCCGTCATATTCCACTTTCCCTTGTGGTGGTTTGGTATGCCCGCCATTCTCAAAGGCTGGATAGACCGGGTGTACGCCTATGGATTTGCTTACGGATACAAAGATGAAGGCAATCGTTATCGCTATGGAGACGGTATTCTCAAAGGCAAACGGGCATTACTGTCGGTAATGGTGGGTGGCCCAGCGGAGGACTATTCACCCCGAGGTATTAATGGCCCCTTGGAGGAATTGCTATTCCCCATCACCCACGGCGCCCTGTTTTTCCCAGGTATGGATGTACTGCCAACCCATGCCGTGTATGGCACCGGCAAACTTTCGAAAGTCAGCGTAGCGAAGGAGCTAGCCGCTTGGCGTCTACGCCTCGAAAATCTTTTTAATGAATCCCCTATTCCATTCCGGCGGCAAAATGGTGGGGAGTATCAGCAAAATATACTCGCTGACCATATTGCTATGGGGAAAGAGGGACTGACCATTCACATCGACCATTAGCAGATTTTTAGACAGCAACATCATGCAAACAAAGTATTATTAGCTGCACAATATTACCAGCACGTGCAACTGTGAATTCAGGAAATCTAGGCCAAGCGCAGCGATAAAGCTATCGCTGCGCTTGGCCTTGTCGGAGCTAGTGAGATATAGTTGTACGGAATTTCCGTACATTATGGTGGCGTTATGGATATTATCAGTGTTAACAAATTCAGAGACAACCTGAAAAGCGTAGTAGAACAAGTGATTAGCCGGCACGAACCCTTAAAAGTAACCCGTCGTGCCGGAGAGGCGTTTGTGGTGATTAGCGCTGAGGACTGGGAAAGAGAGCAAGAAACGCTGCATGTGCTTCAGAACCGAGACCTCATGCAACAAATTGCGGCTTCTCTAGATACCCATAGTCGTGGTCAAGGATACCAACCTGATAATGAGCAGATGAATGAGATCACTGGTATTTGAGGGCCGTACGTGGGAAGCCTATGAAAAAATGCGTGAAACAGATAAGAAGCTGCATAAAGCGCTCTGCAAACTCTTAAAAGAAATGCTCCGCTCTGACGATCCAACGGCTGGTATCGGAAAACCCGAGCCACTCAGACACAATCTTTCTGGCTTGTGGTCAAGGCGCATTTCACAAAGAGATCGGCTGATCTACCGGTTCGATGACAAAGCTATTTATATTTTTGCCATCGGCGGACATTACGATCAGTCCTGATAATAGTTAATTGATGAAAAGCACGACGCTACCTTTTCTGCACTATCAAATAAGTATGCAACTCCGGGTGCTGATCGTACTCCAGATGTCTGCACACCGCGCCTAACTTCATCAATAAGGATACGAAGCCGTTTGTGCCAAGCGTAGAGTAGTAGACCTCGGGCCCCATAAAACTATCGGTATGCTCACCAGGTTCGTCGGTACCGCCGAAAGAGAAGATCAGTACCCCACCCTTATTCAGGCTTCCGATAAGTTTGGTCATCACACTTTCCTGCTGCACTAGCGGAATATGCCAAATGCTGTCCCAGGCGGTGATAAAGTCGTATTTTTCCAGCGGCTGCCACTGGCAAATATCCTGGTGGTGAAAGGTCACGTCAGGGTGCTTCTGCTTAGCGAGGTGCAGCATTTCATCGGAAATCTCCACGCCTTCAGGCGTAAAGCCTTCTTGTTGCAAGAAGTCGATAAAGCGGCCGGTACACCCACAACCGATATCGAGTGCCTTTCCTCGGCCCTTCACAAACGAAAGCGCCCTTTTGTGCGCCTCTATCCCGTTAGCGAGATTGAATTTTTCGCTTTCCCAGAGGTGGGTGATCTGATCGTAGGCGCTGCCAATATCAGTGGGTGTCATGGATGGCCTGTCGGATAAAAAGTGAAGACTTAGTGACTATATCACCCACTCAAACGCTTGCGGTTACTGGCCACCAGCTCAGTCAGAAAGTCCGCCACGGCCCGGGTACGGCCTGATTGGGTGAGATCCGTCTGAATAACGAGATAGATGGGCTGATCCACGCCAATATCCGCAGCGACACACACCAGTCCAGCCTCCAACGCCAGAAAATGCGGCAACACCGCTATCCCCAGCCCCGCTTTCGCCGCCGCTAGCTGGGTCGCCAGCGAGGTGGTAGTTAGCGCAGGTTCCTGCCCCTGCAGAACGCGCTCAACCCACTGAGCGGCAGGCAAGTGCGCATGCGTTTCGCCCCAGGTAATAAAGGCATCGCTGTCGTAATCGCCCGCGTCATGGTGAACCTCACGCTGGGCCACATAACTGGGGCTAGCATAAAGCCCAAACCCCAGCGAGCCGAGTCGGCGAAGGGTGACATTACCCCGCTCGGGCTTGACCATTCTAAGCGCCAAATCGGCGTCGCGGCGGTGCAGATTAACGGCAGAGATATCGGTCACCAGCTCAAGCCGGATGCCTGGGTACTGAGCATAAAATTTTGGCAATGCGGGCAGAATCAACGACGTAGCCAGGTTTTCAGCGGTGGCCAAGCGCACCCTGCCGCTCAGCTGCGTAGCGAGTGCGCCCCCGCTGGAAAAGGCCGCTGCGGCAGCTTCCAGCGCTTCGGCTTTTTCGATTAGCCCGGCCCCTTCCTCGGTAAGCTGATAGCCCGACTGCTGACGAACAAACAACGGCAGCTTTAAGGCTTTTTCCAACCGCTCGATACGCCGGGAGAGCGTCGCGATACCCAGTTGGAGTTCCGCTGCCGCACCGCTCAAAGTGCCATGGCGGGCCACCGCCAGAAAAGAGCGCGTGTCATCCCAGACCCACCCGCGGGGCATCTGGTTTTCAAAACTGGAAAACGGCTTACCGAACTCGTTCATTTTTTTCATTATTGGATAGTGCCACGCTGTTATTGCGCGTTTCAACAAGAGCTCGATAACGGCTCACGCTCTCTTGATGGGCAATAGTTTCGTAAGTCATTACAGGAGATATAGCATGCAAAAACGTACACTCGGCACCGACCTGACCCTCTCTGCCATTGGCTTAGGCTGCATGGGAATGAGCGAGTTCTACGGCCCCCGAGACGATAGCGAGTCGCTTCGGGTGTTGGCTCAGGCGGTGGAGCTGGGAATCGACTTTTTTGACACGGCGGATATGTACGGGCCACACCATAACGAGGAGCTGATTGGCCGTTTTCTTGCCAGCCATAAGCCAAACGTACGTATCGCCACCAAATTCGGCATTGTTCGCAACCCTGGTGAGTATCAGCGTAGCCTGGATAGCAGCGCCCATTATGCCCGCCAAGCTTGCGAGGCGTCGCTAAAGCGGCTGGGCATCGAACAGATCGATCTCTACTACGTTCACCGCGTTAACCCGGAAACCCCTATCGAAGAGACCATGGAGGGCTTGGCACAACTGGTTAAAGAGGGAAAAATTGCCCACATTGGCCTCTGCGAGGTTAGCGACGAGACCCTGCGCCGCGCACACGCCGTGCACCCGGTGACGGCGGTTCAAACCGAATACTCGCTCTGGACACGGGACGTGGAGCAAGCGGTGCTGCCCACCTGCAAGGAACTTGGCATCGGCTTCGTGCCCTACTCTCCTCTCGGCCGAGGGTTTTTAACGGGCAGGTTTCAAGAGAACGCTGATTTCGGCGAAGGCGATTTTCGTTCTAACCTGCCGCGCTTCTCTGAACAGGCCATGGATACTAACCGCCGAATCGCGGAGGTGATTGGCGACATGGCAGCACTCAAAGGCTGTACCCCTGCGCAGCTCTCTCTGGCCTGGCTGCTATCCAAAGGCGACAACATCGTACCGATCCCGGGCACCAAGCGGTTACGCTACCTTGAAGAGAATGCGGCAGCGGCGTCCATCTCCCTGACCACCGATGAGCAGCAACAGCTTGAGGCGGCCACTGCTCGCCTTCCGGTTATCGGCGAGCGCTATACACCGGAGGGCATGAAGGGGGTGAATGCGTGAGTGAACTATCGTCTATCGTTGCACCCAGCCAATGGCGCGGCTAATGCAGCTTTAACTCAGTACGCCAAACGTGGGGCGAAAAACCTGGACGACTTTCGCCCGGCTGCTGCCAAAGCCGCCTTTGAAGGATAAAACCTCATTCCTTCATTTCATGCGTCGCTAAGGATTCAGTTTCTGCAATTTCGATTAGGCGGCGTACTGCTGACAGCCCCGAATCTCGCCGCCAAACCAGCATCAGAGGCAAAGTCAGATTGAGGTCTTCTAAGCGATGGCTCACTACGCCTTCTGGCGCTCCAGCCATGGTCATTGCCGGTAGGATACTGCAGCCCATACCGGCAGCCACCAAGCATAGCATCGTCGCATTGTCGGTTCCCTCTTGCACCACATGTGGCGTGAAGCCCTCTCGCTGAAAGGCATGAATTAGCTTGTCGTGATAGACCGGGGTAGCACTGCGGTCAAACCAAATAAAATTCTCGTCGTTAAGATCAGCAAGAAACTTTGGAGGGTGATGCGCTAGGTGTGAGGTCGCACTGGTGACCAGTACAAGATGATCTTCATAAAGGCAATGACAACACAGGCTACTATCGTCCTCTGGCGGAAAGAACAACATGCCTGCATCGAGCCGGCCACGCCGAATGGCTTCAACCTGAGGCCCGGAAAGCAATGATTCTACCTTCAGTGTGACCTCTGGATAACGCTCACGAAAGCGATTGAGCAAACCGATGATCTGCGGCACCCATAAATGCATGACGGTTACTCCCAGTCGCAGTTGACCGAACTGACCATCTGCTATGCGTCGTGCATTACGCTTAGCCTGCTCAAACTCGCCCAGCAAGCGCCGGGTATCACGATAGAACGCTTCACCAGCGGCAGTCAGCCGAATGCCGTGCCGCGAACGGATCAGCAACGTCGTACCAACCTCGTCTTCAAGCAACTGCAATTGACGCGACAGTGCCGGCTGAGCAAGAGGTACCCGACGGGCCGCCGATGATATGGCGCCTTCCTCCACAACCACTTGGAAATATTTTAAACGCTTGAAATCCATCTGGTGCCCCTAGCCATAACATCTACCGCAATCCATCCAATATTAGTATGGAAAGCTAATAAAAAAACTATTTTCTCTATATCACCGAAACAACCAAGATGAAAAAGGCCATCTTCAACCATGCGAATTGACTATGACAGAACTCATTGATCCAAACTTCTTCGAGCGCCATCACGCTGAACTGATCCAGATAAGACACGAGTTACATCGCAACCCGGAGCTGGGGTTTCAGGAACACGAAACGGCCAAGCTCATCGCGACAGAACTAGAACGTCTCGGCTTGCCCTTTGAAGCCGGCATCGGTAAGACCGGCATCGTTGCGACCGTGACGGGAAAACGACCTGACAACGGACGACATATTGGTCTTCGTGCTGATATGGACGCACTGCCTATCCAGGAGCTAAACGAACACAGCTATACCTCAGCAGTGCCCGGCCGGATGCATGCTTGTGGTCATGACGGCCACACCACTCTACTGCTCGGTGTAGCTCGCTACCTAGCTGAACATCGTGACTTCGCGGGTACTCTTCATCTCGTCTTCCAGCCAGCCGAAGAGGGCCTGGGTGGCGGCCGAGCAATGGTTGAAGAGGGCCTATTTGAGCGCTTTCCTATGCAGGCGATTTATGCCCTACATAACTGGCCTTCGCTACCTGCAGGCCAAGTGGCTATTCGACCCGGCGCGATCATGGCGGCCACCGACCGTCTAGATATCCGTGTACGCGGCAAAGGAGGCCATGGCGGCGTCAACCCTCATCTATCGACGGATCCTGTTCGTATGGCGGGCGCCCTTATTCAAAGCCTGCACTCCGTGGTCGCACGTGATATTAATCCACTCTCGCCCGCCGCCTTGAGTCTATGCGGTTTGCAGGGTGGCGACCTGGACGGCTTCGCCATCATTCCTGATGAGGTGCACATCAGCGGTACAGCGAGAAGCCTTGATGTTGATACTCAGGATCGCATGGAGCATATGGTTCGCCGTGTTTGTGAAGGGGTAGCAATCGCCCATGGCGGTGACATTGACGTCGATTACCAGCGCATATTTCCGGCGACGATCAATACCGAGGCAGAAACCCGTCATGTGGAAGCCTGCATTGTGCAAACACTCAGCGAGTCGGCCCTAATACGCGACGTTGCTCCCAGCCTCGGCGGTGAGGATTTTTCCTTCATGTTGCAACGCTGCCCTGGGGCTTACTTCTTTCTCGGCACAGCGAAGAGCGACACTACACCGCCACTTCATAACGCTCGTTATGACTTTAATGACGACATTATTCCCACCGGCTGCCGGTTGCTTTTAGCGATAGGCCTTAACGCGCTCGTTGCGAACTGACTAAGGCTAACGCAACTACTTATAACTCTACAAAAGCATAACGAAACAACCATACAACTTCATAAAAACGAGGTATGCACATGAAAACTCAGCCCTCGCTCCCTTCTAGGGGAATGCTGATTTACTTTACTGTCTGTGCCCTGGCCATGATCTGGCCCGGTGCACTGGTAGCGAATCGTATTGAACCGATGATAATCGGTTTGCCCTTTTTCCTGTTCTGGTATGTAGCCTGGGTGTTTGCCCTGTTCGTGGGACTGGTCATTGCCTATCGTAGTGATGCCGCGCAGGAGGTGGACGATGAGTGATTCACTGCTGATCACCACCATTACCCTGGCCTACCTACTGATTGTGCTAACAGTGGGGCTAAGCGCACGCCACAATCAAAACTCCTCTCTGGAAGGGTATGTGGCCGGTGGACGACACATGGGTTTACTGGTGCTGTTCTTTATTCTCGGAGCGGAGATATTCTCTGCTTTCGCCTTCTTGGGTGCACCTGGCTGGGCCTACAGCAAAGGAGCTCCAGCACTCTATATTATCGCCTACCTGGCACTGGCCGTAATCGTGTGGTGGTTGATCGCCCCCTACATTTCGCGACTCGGCCGCCTCCATGGTTTCCTGACTCAAGCGGAGTTCCTCTCTGCCTGTTACCCAACCCGCGGCAACTTGCTAGGCCTATTTATCGGCGTGGTTAGCGTGCTAGCAATGATTCCCTATTTGACCATTCAGATCGCCGGTGCAGGACTTCTCTTCGAGGCTGCTACCTCTGGCACCATTCCCTTCTGGCTCGGCAGTTTACTCGCCTGTGGCGTGGTAGCTGCCTATGTCTATGCAAGCGGCTTGCAAGGTATCGGTTGGACCAACCTACTTCAGGGCGTGATGATGGTGGGCGTGGCGTGGTTTCTGGGCTTGGCGACGGCTGACCAATTCTTTGGTGGGGTCGGCGAGATGTTCCGCGAACTACAGCGAGAAGCCCCTGAATACCTAACCATGCCCGGCGCAGGCGGCATGGGCTGGGGCGCTTTCTCTACGGCTATTCTGGTAAGTGCTCTAGGCTGCGTAATGTGGCCGCACATTTTCATGAAATTCTATAGTGCTCGCAGTGAGCGAACCCTCAAGCGGGTATTCGTGCTCTACCCTCTTTACAGCTATCTGTTGATACCATTACTAATTATTGGTTTTGCTGGGGTTCTACTGTTGGAGGATAGCCCGCTTGACTCCGCCGATCGAGTATTGCTAACGCTGGTAGTTGAGCTAGCTGACTTCCCGGCTTGGCTGATAGGCGTAGCTCTCTCCGGCGCCCTGGCCGCTGCCATGTCTACTGCTGCAAACCTAGCTCATACCTCCGCTACTATTCTGGTACGCGACGTGGGCCAGCACTTACCAGCACTTCGCAACATGCCAGACAATAAGGCGCTCAAATTGACTCGCTACGGCGTGGTGCTAATCTCACTTGCGGCTTACCTACTTGCCCTTGTCAATCCCGGCTCATTGGTTGACCTACTGCTCGGCGCCTATGGCATCGTGGTGCAGTTACTACCCATGCTACTGGGCGCATTGTTCTGGCGCCGCGCTTCCCGTGCTGGCGCTTTCGCTGGCTTGGCAATAGGTGCTGCACTGACCCTATTATTTCAATTTGGTGTTAGCACCCCATTCGGCTGGCATGCTGGCTTCTGCGGCTTAGTAGTCAATACAGCCGTATTCATTAGCGTGAGTTTAGCAATGCGAAGCGCATCATCGTGTTCGCCAGCTCAAGCTCTCGGCACTAACACTTGATCTGTGAAATAAAATGCAGTCAACATCAAGAGGTGGCAGCAGCCACCTCTTGATGCATAAGAGTATTTCTACTTAATTGAAGCGTGGGCAAATAAGTACGCAAATGTGCATTGAGTAGTGACCACCACACCAATTATTGAATAATCTCGCCAATCGAACGCTTACCGTCCAATAGTAGGTACTCTTGGTTGGTCACACCTGAAGTTTGCACCACATGCAGCAGTGCATGGGCGACATTGGCTCGTGAGATTTGGTTGTCGCCTGCTTCATCCAATGAACTGGCAAACTGCTGGCTGGCGGTTTCGTCGGTCAAACGCCCTGGCTTGAGAATAACGTAGGGCATACCGCTGTTGCGAAGGTGGGCATCGGCGGCAAATTTAGCAGCCATATAGGGGCGCAGCTTTTCGGGCGCTTCCATAGGGTTTTCTGCCCGCATAGCGCTGATCATGATGTAGCGGGAGAGACCTTTTTGCTTGGCGATATTGGCAGTACGAATGGCGCCAAAAAGGTCAATCATCAGGGTTTTATCCGGCCCGGTGTGGGGCCCTGACCCCGCGGTGAAGACCACTTGGTCGCAGCCGTCAAAGGCGTGCTCAAACTCACCTTCTAGATCGGCTAGCACGCTGTCAATGCCGCGCTCTTTGAACCAGGCTGCCTGCTCTTCACTGCGGATCATCGCCTTGATAGGCGTGCCCGCTTTTTGGGCCAGTTCGCAAAACTGCTTGCCAATCTGTCCATTCGCGCCAATCACTAACGTTGTCATAACGACTCCTTGTGAATTGCTTACCCTTCTATCAATGCAGGCACTTAGGCGAAATTCAACCCGTACTGATCTCTTACCCATTTATTCACTTACCCACAGTGAGCCCCTGCCACCCGTACTCTTCCACCAACGCTTTTAAGTAGGGAGGCCGGTAGTTAGCGTCGCGCTCATAGCGGGCTTTTACGCTGGGATGAATTAGCATCAGGGTGTCATCAAGCACGAGTGGTCTATCTAACGGTTTTTTAAAGCGATAGACATGCTTGCGGGAGTTGTGAATCTGGCCTTTCGCACCGTCGGTTAGGTTGTCGCGAATATGTGACTCGGTGATTAAACCGGCAGTATTTGCCTCATCCAGCATCCAGGCAAGAGGTGTGTCAGAAGCTTGAATGCCACTTTTGTCTGGTTTGTAGGATCCGCCGACATCTGCATGTACACCTGCAAACCAGACTTGCTTGAGGTCTACGCCTTGCCTGGGCGTCCAGATAGTGGGAATAAAATCTTCCCGCTTCTCGTCAATGGCTAGGGCGTGGCGAGCAATGGCCACGTTGGCGCCCATTTTGGTGTCGTAGAACTCATCGTGGCTCTCGAACAGGCCCATAATGCTAAACGGGATGCCCAGTGCGCCGACGGTGTCCCACACACCTATAAAGTGTACGTCCCGAGCAGGGTGACTGTAATCGGCGCGGAATTTACAAGCGGCTTTACCCGCGGGATGGTTGGTTCTGGTTGGGCTTTTATAGATTTTCCAGGCTTCAACGATCAATCGGGCTTCTGCTCGTTTGAGAATGCCGCAGTTATTAATCAACCCACTAAGCGCTCGCACGGTATAGGCACCACGGCTGAAGCCGAATAGGTAAATGTTGTCACCGGGGGCGTAGTTTTGAACGATATAGCGGTAGCCATCAAGGATGTTTTTATGAATTCCGGCGCCGGTAGCCCCCGCGCTAAGGCTATTGTGATAAGAACCTAGCCCCCAGTCGTAAAACACATGCTGCTTTGCCTCCTGTGTCTCAGGGCTGATCGCCCGGGCCAGCTGCAGCACATTAGTGGGAAAGTCATTTTCCAGGTCTTCTTCAGGACGGTTCCAGGTGCCATCGGCGCATACCACGATATTTGCCATGGTTCATCTCCGTTAAGCCATCACTCCAAACACATGTCCGATGGCGGAGGTTAATGCCATCGCAAGAGCGCCCCAAAACATCACTCTTGCTGCAGCTTTTAGGATTGGTGCTCCACCCACTCGGGCGGCTATGCCGCCCAACAAGGCTAAAAAAAGCAGGGAGAACACCGCTACCAGTGGGATCAACAGTGAAGGTGGCGCCCACCAAGCGACCAGTAGCGGTAGCAGTGCGCCGATAGTGAAAGTGGCGGCTGAAGAGAGTGCGGCTTGGAGGGGGTGCGCTTGACTGAGGTCGGTGATGCCGATCTCGTCTCGCGCATGGGCGCCTAAGGCGTCTTTGGTCATTAATTGTTCGGCGACTTGTCGTGCCAATTCGGGTGCCAAGCCGCGCGTTTCATAGATAGCGGCAAGCTCTTCCTGCTCTAGTTCATAGTGCTCCGCCAATGCTTTGCGTTCGATATCGAGATCAGCATTTTCAGTGTCCGATTGAGAGCTTACCGAAACATACTCCCCCGCTGCCATCGACATTGCGCCAGCCACCAGGCCTGCAATACCCGCCAGCATAATACCGCTTTGAGTGGTATTGGCTGCGGCTACCCCCAGTATTAAACTGCTAGTAGAAACGATGCCATCGTTGGCGCCCATCACAGCGGCACGCAGCCAGCCGGAACGGTGAGATCGATGGTGCTCTGAATGGATCATGGGCTTTCCTTTCTGTGAGGCGCATCCAAGCCAACAATAGCATCTACGGTCATGAACTATTTTGCTGGCACTACTCGAAGTAGCCTGCCCTCGGAGCTGTCGGTAAGTAGGTACACTTCACCTTCTGGGCCTTACCCGCACATCTCTTATACGCTCGTCTAGCTCACCAAACAGGCCTTCTACATCGCTGGCTTCGCGGCCATTGTTAGATAAACGTACCCGGCACACCTCTTATTTACCAGCGCTCCTATCAGTATATCGCCCTGCCACTGAGGGAACAGCTCGCCGCTGTAAAGCGCTATCCCCGAGGGGGCAATAGAGGGCGCGTCCATTCTAAATTGGCGGCACGGTACCAGGGTACTCTTTGACGCCGTATGGTGCCCTTGCTGCCTCTTGGAGCACTCATTAAAATGTCGCGCCACCTAAAGAGAACTCCCATGAAAATTAATGTGGTTGGTACGAGTGGCAGTGGCAAAAGTACCCTTGCAAAGCAGCTCGCAGACGCCTTGAATGCCCCATGCGTTCAGCTTGATCAATTATTCTGGCGCGCTAACTGGCAAGGAGCACCGGACGATGAGTTCTTCGCCGAGCTGGAAGAGGCTTTAGCAGCCTCACCTCAAGAGTGGATACTGGACGGTAATTTTGACCGCACTCGGCATATAAAGTGGCGCGAAGTGGATATGGTAGTGTGGATCGACTACCCCTTTTGGCGAGTATTTAGCCAAGCCCTCACCCGTGCTGTTAAACGCATCATCAGCCAAGAGGAGCTTTGGCCTGGTACAGGTAATCACGAGAGCTTCCGCAAAACATTTCTAAGCCGTGATTCGGTTCTACTATGGTCACTAAAAACGTGGCGGCAAAATCGTAAACGCTACTTTGCCGATATGGTGAATCCACGCTATGCGCCTATTCAATTTGTACGTTTGACCTCTATAAAAGAAGCGCAAGCGTTGGTGAAGAGTCTCAACGTGGGTACCTAGCCCTTAGGTGACTATATAGCCCCACTGCGTATTCGCTTGATGGCTGCTCTCTTCGGCTCTCGATGAATCACCGAACAGTTCTCGTCACTTGGCTTTAACGCTCCAGGCCATGTACGCTTATTGAACGAACATTCAATTAAGGTGCTTTAATGCAACGTCATTCGCTATTCGCCGCAATGTCACTGGGGCTTTTTGCTGGTGCTGCCACAACCACCGCGCTGGCGGAGTCCACACCGTTGGAGGAGCAGCTCAAAGAGCTTGAGTCATTCCAAGTGATCGCCCACCGCGGGGCCAGCGGCCACGCGCCGGAAAGCACCATGGCGGCCTATGAATTGGCCCATGAGTGGAATGTCGACTACTTAGAGCTGGACGCCCAAATCACTGCCGATGGTGAAGTCGTGGTATTTCATGATGACGCCATTGACCGCACCAGCGACGGTGAAGGCAAGATTAATGACTACACCATGGAAGAGCTGAAAGCGCTGGATACCGGCTCTTGGTTCAATGAAGCCAATGCTGATAAAGCAGACGCGGACTTTGCAGGGGCACAGATCCTCACGCTGGATGAGCTTTTCGAGCGTTTCGGTCACAATGCTCGCTACTACATTGAAACCAAGTCACCGCAGCTAAACCCAGGCTTGGAAGAAGCCCTGGTAAAAACGCTGGAAAAACATGACATGGTCGAGAGTGGCCGAGTATTAGTGCAGTCTTTCGAGCAGGAGAGCCTATTAAAAGTGCAGGAACTAAACGACGACATTCCGCTCATTCAGCTCGTTTGGTACTACCCCAGTGAAGAGGACGAATCGCGTTTAGTGGAGTGGACTGGCGTGACACCGGGCCCAGCAGAGATTAATGATGAAGACTTCCAGGCGGTAGCGGAATACGCGTCGGGAATCGGTACTAACTATATCTACGAAGACCAAGAAGTCATTGATGCCGACTTTATCCGTCAAGCAAATGAAAATGGGCTGCCGGTACACGTTTACACTATTAATGAAACCGATGAGATGGAGCGTTTGATGGAAATGGGCGCAAACGGCCTGTTCACCAATTATCCAGACCGCTTGCTTAAGCTCGTTGAGTAATCATCATTGAAGTGCTTATTACGCCCGGCCTTGGCTGGGCGTTTTTGTTACAAGGTTTTACTCAAGCCCAAGCTGCTCCAGTACCTGCTCTACTCTTTTACGATCGCCCGCTTGCAGCGTTTTAAGCGGCTGGGGCAAGCAAGGCTGACTCACCTTGCCGGTGACTTCTGCAATGGTAGCCGCCACTCGCAGGCTACCGCCGTATTCACGGTAGAGTGCCCACAGCGGCTCAAGGCCGTCTGAAAGCGCCTTGGCCTGTTGAACATCCCCTGCTTGAGCAGCTCGGGTTAGCGCCAGCGCTGCTTTAGGGTATAACCCGCCGATAACGGAGTACCAGGCATCACATCCCGCATTTAGGCCAGTGGCTGCTGCCGCGTCGCCGCTGATGCCGATAGTGACATCAGCGGGAATCAGCTTGCGCAACCCAGCCACTCGCCCCTTTGCGGAGTCAATATCATTGCTCACCGGCGGAATTTTGATAGAGCGAACCTGGGGCAGTTGGGAGATTCGTCCATGCAGCTCATCGCTAAATTCAAAATGGGTTGTGCCAGGGTTATCGTACACGCAGAGCGGCACACTCAGCGATTGGCAAACCGTGGCGTATAGATCGAAGACCTCGTCGTCGGTGAGCTTTTGGTAGGAGACCGGCGCTAGCAGCACGCCGCTGGCACCTGCCTGCTGAGCGCGTTCTGCATTAGCCAGCACATCACGAGTACGTAGCGCCCCAATGCCTGCAATGACAGGCGCGCCAACTGCATTTTCAACGCTAAGCTGAATAACACGGGCGCGCTCATCACGGTTTAAATAGGCGTAGCTACCGGTCGAGCCCAGCACGCCAATGGAATCCACCGCTGCCTCAGCTAAATAAGCAACTAAACGGACAAACTCATACTCATTAATGCCCTGCTCGTTCATGGGGGTTAGCGGGAATGCACTTAGGCCGGTGAACATGGTGGATGATCCTTTTAAGATGGATGGCATTCGCAGTGTCGCACAGACGATTAGCTATTATGTACAAGCATACGGTAATGGAATAGCCACAGCTTATCCTCGTTATTCGTTGACATAACTTTCTGTTATTTTTCTTGAATTGATGTAGTGTTTGCGTATACGCCGTATCGATACGGCACAGTTGCTTTAGATGTGTATCTTTCAGTCATACCATCATGACTGAATATAAAAACAGTCTCGTTAGTGCTGCGAGGGAGAACACGTCATCAATACATACACATTTTCAGCGCAGAGCAGAACGGCACCGCGGGTGAACCTGGCGTTCATCAATCAACCAGTAAGCCACTACCAATGCCATTACCCATTATAAGCGGCTCTCTAATGCGATTGGCCTTACTGGCAGCGACTACTTTTATTGTGTTGGTGGGGCTCGCTTTCGCAACAACGAATGCCATCGCTCGAGAAGCGCCGCTTTTTTTAGTGGCTCACCCTGACGTCACTACCCACTGGCTGAACCGTGATACTACCCGCGCGATTTTCGCCATGCGCCAACGCACCTGGCCGGATGGTCAAGCGGTTAGGGTTTTCGTTTTAAGTAACAACAACCCAGTACATGCTCGCTTTACCAAAGAGCAGTTGGCGGTTTACCCGCACCAACTTCAATTAGCCTGGGATCGCATGGTTTTTTCAGGTACCGGTCAAGCCCCCGACCGAGTAAATGACCAGGAAGAGATGCGCGAGCGCGTCGCCTCAACGCCGGGTGCCATTGGGTATCTTGAAAGGGAGTATCTGGATGATAGAGTCCAAGTCATTTCGATGGAATGAATGCAGAGCCCTTGCCGCTTTGCTAGGCACCGTTGTAATGGGTTTATCTGCTCCCGCCCAAAGCGACGAACACGCTCTGGATACTTTACAGGTACATGGCTTTCTTAGTCAGGCGCTGGTCGTGACTGACAATAACAACTTTTTTGGTCAGAGCAGCCAGGATGAAGGCAGCATAGAATTTACCGAAATTGGCCTCAACGTCTCCTTACGCCCCCATCAGGATGTACTCGTTGCTGCTCAGGTGCTAAGTCGTCGAGCTGGAGGCAATAGCAGCGACGCAGAACCTAAACTGGATTACGGTCTCATTGATTACCAAATGATTTCTGACCAAGGGCGTACGTTTGGTGTTCAGCTTGGTCGGATTAAAAATCCTTTTGGATTTTATAATCAAACCCGCGATGTGGCATTTACCCGTCCCAGCATCTTACTGCCTCAGTCTATCTATTTTGACCGAACACGCTCAATGGCTCTCACAGGTGACGGCCTAACGTTCTATTTGGAACAGAGATTAAGCAACGGAGTACTACGAGGACAGTTTGGCTTAGGAAAGCCTCAGGCTGGTGACGATTTAAGCGATACGCTTCAACTTCAGCGTATATCAGGCACCTTCGATCCTCAGCAGTCTACGATTGCCCAAGTTCGTTATGAACATGATGGAGGTCGTGTCGTTGCAGCGATTAGCAATGCCAACGTGAGATCCCAAATAGAGTCACATCAATCAGGTGTCAGCGACGGAGATTTTTATTTTACACCCTGGGTATTTTCACTCCAATACAATCAAGAACTCTGGAGTGTAACGACTGAATACGCACTGCGCCGTTCAGGGTTAAAAAACTTCAATCAGTCTTCTGTAAACTTCGACACGACAGGGGAAAGTTGGTATATCCAATACGCTCGGCGTTTTGCAAATGACTGGCAGTGGTTAATGCGTTATGACAGCCTTACCAGCAACCGCGCAGACCGCAACGGTAAATCTTTCGAGGCGAGTACAGGGGGAAGCGTTCCAGCCCATACCCAATTCGCAGATGACCTAACCGTTGGCCTGCAGTGGACGCCGCACCCTCAAGTCATGCTGGCAGGTGAATACCACCATGTCGATGGCACGGGTTGGCTGCCTATTCAGGATAATCCAGATTCATCAGCGACCAGCAGAAGATGGAGCATGTGGTTGTTTCAATTATCGCTGCGCTTCTGACGTTTACCTCGATCCTGGCTAGGACGCTACCGCGATGAAACCATTTACCCTTTTCCGAACGCCCCAACGCCTTAGCCTGACATGGCGGGTCATCGCGTTAAGTAGCCTGCTGCTGCTGGCGCTGGTAACGCTCTTTACCTGGCTAGGCCACGACAATCTTACCCGTCAGTTTCAAGAAAGCCGAAGCCAGCACTATGAACGCCAACAGCGAGAAATTCGTTTAGCGCTAGTTCGCTCATCGGAAAATTTACGTCAGTTGGCAGGGTTAACCGCGGCCTCGGCAAGCTTAGGCTCGCCCTTGCAAGCAGGTAATACCGCCGCAGTTGAGCAAGCACTAGACTCCCAGTGGCCCGCTCTACAGCTTGAGGCGGGTATCGATGAAATATTAATTATTAATACCCAGGGGCAAATCTTGGGTAATTGGGGCACCGGCAATACACAAACGCAGCTTCCCATTCTGAGTTGGATCAGGCGGGTGATGCACACCGAGCAGCCACTCACTACATTGCGTTGTTCAGCTAGCTGCCAACAGTTCGCTGCCGTGCCGGTGCTAGTGGCGGGAGAAAGCGTTGGTATGGTCGTACTGACCCGCTCGCTAGCCGATGTCACTCGGCAGGCCAAGGAGGTATCTGGCAGTGAAGTCGCACTACTTGTCACCGGGCCCACTGAAGATAGCGGGATGACAGCAACTCGAGAGCTAAAATCATGGAATGGTCAACTGCTAGCCCTCACAAGCGAAGAGCAAACCCTAGCACCTTTGCAGCGAGCGTCAGATACAGCTCCTGTTCGCCGTTTAATGGAAACACCATTAAATCTTGAACATGATGGCAGACATTTAGAACTCAGCGCAGTACGCATGGAAGAGGATAATGAACGTAGCAATATCGGATACTTGCTGCTGATATCAGACATTACCGAGCAAATTAAGGCAATTAACCAGGATACTCGCACACTCTTGTTCGTAGGCGTACTCGGCTGGATTGCCGCTGAACTACTGCTATTGGTCATACTGCTGGGCCCAATGGCTCGACTGCGTAGAGTCGCTGGATTGCTTCCTGCCCTAGCTGACGGAAAATTTAGCGATATACACGCCGCCATTCCCAACCACCGCCGCCGCATTCCCGACGAGATCGATGTACTTGAGAGCATTACCCTTGAGCTTTCACGCCAACTTGAATTGTTAGAGAGTGAAGTACAAGAGCGCGGTGACCAACTAGCCGTGCGCATTGGGGAGCTAGCCAAAGAGCGAGATTTCGTTAATGGCCTGCTGGATACGGCCCAGGTATTTATCATTGCCCAGGATGACACTGGACGAATTAGCTTGGTCAATGAGTATACCCAGTTGATGCTAGGACTTAATGAAGCTTCGCTACTCGGGCGTCATTTTGTTGATGTATTCGAGGCAGGTGCCTCTACCAAGGTGAATACGTTCTCCCATCCCCAGCAAGAGGAGAAAACACTCCGTACGCCCGATCACAGGACTCATACTATCGCTTGGTACCATGCACCGTTACAAACGGGTAATGACGGCAAGGTGTCACGTATATCGGTTGGTCTGGATATTACCGAACGTAAGGCTGCCGAAGCTCGGCTAACGTGGCTGGCCGAACGTGACCCGCTAACGGAACTTTACAACCGGCGCTTCTTCCAACATGCACTGCAAACCGCCCTTGAACGCCCATCGAAGACAAAAGGGGCAGTATTGCTACTGGATTTGAATCAGTTCAAGGAGGTTAACGAGCTAAGTGGCCACCATGTAGGCGATAAATTGCTTCGTGAAGTGGCTGACACCCTCTTCCGCAACCTTGGCCCCCGCGGCGTTATTGCACGCCTAGGTGGCGACGAATTCTCTCTCCTATTAGAAGATACCAACGCCGATCAAGCCATCAGTGTCGCGCAATATATTGTCCAACTATTAGACGGTATCGGCTTCGTTGTGGGTGAGCGGCGGCATCGAGTAACGGCCAGTATTGGTATTGCCCTGTTTCCAACCCATGGCAATACGCCTGCTGACCTAATGGCTAGCGCTGATGTGGCAATGTACAAAGCGAAGGAGAGTGGCCTTCAGCACTGGCATTTACTTTCCAAGTCGGAGAATGCCAAAGACGAACTGCAAGCACGAGTCTACTGGGTTGAACGCATACACAATGCGCTTGAGGAGGATAGCTTCGAGTTGATGGTGCAGCCCATCATGCGTTTGGAAGATCAGGACGTAAAACACCACGAGGTGTTGCTAAGAATGCGCGACGCAGACGGGAGCCTAATTTCTCCCGCGCACTTTATTCCTATTGCCGAACAAAGCGGGCAGATTATTTTAATCGACCGTTGGGTATTGCGACACAGTTTAAAAGCACTTAGCCAATTGCAGGATCGAGGTATCACTCTGGCAGTTAACCTTTCGGGTCAGTCTCTTCACGACGGAGGGTTGAAGCAATACTTGGCAGACGAGCTGACGGCTAGCGGCGCTGATCCTCACCACCTTATATTGGAAGTAACGGAAACTGCCGCGGTAACCGATTTTTCTACCGCCCGTGGCGTACTACAAGCAGTACGTGACCTGGGTTGCCGTACCGCACTGGACGACTTTGGAGTAGGCTTCAGTAGTTTTCACTACCTTGGGCAGTTACCCGTCGACTATATTAAAATAGATGGTTCCTTTATTCGCAGCCTGCTGATTAGCCCTGACAGCCGCGTCATTGTTCGTGCTATTGCCGACATCGCTAAAGGTTTTGGCAAGCAAACCATTGCTGAATTCGTTGATCAAGAAGCGCTATTGCCAATACTAAAGGCCTATGGGATAACTTATGGTCAGGGGTTTCATTTAGGCAGGCCTATAAAAATCATCGAAGCATTTAGTGGAATTAGTGCTCAATAATGGATACCGTTTATACTTAACTCTGGATTTAAATAGGGATAGTACATGAGCGCTTTACCACTGCAAGTGAAGAACAAGGATGCGTCAGCGGTATTTATTACAAGATTCATACAAGAGTTCAAATTCAAACTCTGCATAACTGAGCATGAGAAACAACTGGCTTATCGTTTAAGACATGATGTTTACTGCGAAGAACTTGAGTACGAAGAAGCCAGCGACCCCATAAAAAAACTCGAATTTGATATCCATGACCAAAACTCTATTCATTGTTTGATAGAACACCGCAGAACAGGACTAGTGGCAGGCTGCGTGCGGGTGGTTATGCCTCAGGCCTCCAGACCTCATCCACTTAACCAGCTCCCATTACAATCTTATGGCAGCCAAAGCCTTACACACGCAGAGCTGCATCCCGACAAACTTGCCCAAGGCAGTTACTATGAAATTTCACGACTGGCTGTGAATCGCCTTTTCAGAATAAAACTTAAAGATAGCTCTACTTCTTTAGAAAGCTCGACTACCAATCACAATGCTACTTTTTTTTTCTACTGAAGAGAGGCAGCTCTTCCCACTACTAGCCACAGGCCTATTTGTCACCGGCTATGCTTTAGGGAGGCAGCTAGGTAAAATTCAAGTTTTTGCAATGATGGAACCTAGCTTGCCCCGACTTCTTGCTCTGACAGGCTTTCACTTCACCAAAGTCGGCGAAACAATCAACTTCCATGGAAGAAGAAGTGCTTACTACATCAATAAGCAACAAGCAGAGAGTGGATTAAAGAAATCATTGCTCCCCCTCTACTTGCACATACAGCAAACGCTGGCCCTCCAGCTAGAAGAAATGCTAGCTCAAGATGTTAGTACCTCACTAATAACTTGAATATTTTATCTATACCGTGGCCGCGGCGCTTTCTCGATCATCCAACGAAGCAGAACATCTAAAATCATCAACCGTTACGCTGGTGAATTTCTCTAAGAAAAACACGAGCGTTTCAGGATATTGGAAACGCTCCTCGAAGCGCTCTTGGCCCTCTTGCGAACGCCGAGTCACGCTTGCTCTATAGCCGCCATTAGATTTAGTCACTTTTACGCTATTTTCGCGGCTTCCATCACGCTTAATGGCCGTTAATGGAGAGCTATCGCTTAATAAAACGTCTAGCTGTCGAGCGGCAGTGCGCTCTTCATCAGATGCCCAGAGAGGTTGATCTCGGTCACCATAACGGTAGAGCATAATCACCAGCATGACCGAAAAAATACTGCTGGTCAGCATCCAGGTTAATAAAACGCTCGAAAGCGCCGTTGTCAGCATGATGAACATTTGAATCACGATACCCACCGCCAGCACACCGGCCAGAGGCCTCCACATACGCGGGTTCATAAACCCGCGCTTGAGGATATACCCCCAAAGCCCAATCACCGACAATGCCCCTAACAACAAATGAATGGGGGCAAGCAGCGTTCCTCCTCCAGCCAATATAGCAATTACCCCAATAATCACTATTAAACTGTAGAAAGCAGCTAGCAGGTAGTAAGCACGATCAAGAGTCATATGCAGTCTCCATGCGGGTTAGCCGATAACCTAATCGCCATCGGTTTTATTGTTATTGGTATACGGAAAAATCCTTAAACTGCAGTATAGGTTATGACGAAAATTCTTCACTATTGCCGACGTAGCCAATACAGGTCATAACCCCTGCGCCCCTCGGCGTAGCCAATCATGCACGAAAGCGAGCTTATGTCGGGCAGTCTCTGAGAGGACAAAGGGATAAAGATCCGGCAAGCCCATTGAGCGATTAACATGATTAACGCCCACGGTGAGTGAAGCTGCCACGTAGATCAAGCGCTCTGCATCAGGCTCTGCATACGGCTCCCATTGATGGCTAGGCAGCTCTGGTGAAGAGAGATCTGATGCCGCAAAGCTATCGGCAATATCGGTTAAATGCAGCAGGTGAGCAGCAGTCTCGGCCCAATCTTCATGAGGGTGCGCAGAGGCATAAGTGGTTAAATAGCGCTCTTTCCAATCGGGCGGCGGGCCATCGGTATAGTGGCGCTGAAGTGCTGCGGTGTAATCCTGACGTTCGTCTCCAAACATCTCACGAAAAGCATCAAGAAAGTCTTCCCGCAGGCTTAACCGCCACCACAGCATATGCGATATTTCGTGGCGCATATGGCCAATCATCGTTCGGTAGGGTTCTTCAAGCGCTTCACGACGGGTCGTGACTAGTACGGGGTCTACTTCGGCTACACTAATGGTCACCACCCCTTCAATGTGCCCCATCGGCACAGGCGTACGGCCTTCGGCGAGCAAATGGAAAACCGGCGGCGCGCCTGGATCTTCCGGGCGGAACCAGTGCCAACGCCCGAGGTTATCAAGCACCCAGCGTTTGGCTGCTTCAGTCTTGGCCCAATTAGGAATCGCATTAGGAAGGCTAGGATCTGGAGCCAGCGCTGTCATGGCACAAGCACGACAAAAAGCTCCCTCTTCAGGTGCAATCCAGTTGCAACCGATAATGTCGCGGTTAATACAGAAAGGAGGCATTGGCACAAAGGCCCGGGCCTGAGGGTCGTAGGCAACGGGGGTACCATCTGCGGTTGCGAGATTATCGAACCATAGAGAGCCGGAACCGACGGGATTTGAAAATACGCGCATACGGTAAAGCTCCTGAAAGCGAGGAAAATAGAACCTCAACCGATTGACTGAGCGTTCTCTTTTCCAAAAATCCTATTAAAAATAGTGTGCAGCGCACTTTATTTCATTTCAAAACTATTTCATTTCAAAACCCTGCTTGATTAAAAAATCGCGCATATGGGGGCGCAGCTTGTTATCGAACAAAGGCTTGAGATTGCGAGACCAGTCGGTGTCTTTATTACTGCTACTGCGAGCCCGGTAGTAAGCCTGCATGGTCGTATCGAAGGACTCTACCTGTTCGCCGTCTTCAGTGTAGTAGTCTTCTTTCAGAACCGCCTCCACGGGTAAGCGCGGCTTCACTTCAGGCTCTTGATCCGGATAGCCGAGGCACATACCAAACACTGGGTACACGTGCTTGGGGAGGCGTAGCAGGTCGCTAACCTCCTGGGGATTATTGCGGATACCACCAATATAACAGATCCCCAACCCTTCGGACTCAGCCGCCACTGCCACATTTTGCGCCATCAACGCCGTATCCACTGTTGCTACCAACAGTTGCTCGGTCATGCCCCGCACAACGTTTGCACCGGTGCGCTCTGAAGCCTCCGTGGGACGCTTCATATCGGCACAGAAAACTAGAAAGTCTGCACAGGTGGCAATATAACCTTGCCCACCGGCCAGTTCTGCTATCTGCTCACGGTTCGCCTGGTCTTTTACATGGATAACCGTATACGCCTGAACGTGGCTGGAGGTCGCTGCCCCCTGCCCGGCTTGGATAAGCTCCAGCAGCAATTCTTTCGGGATCGGCCGGTCGCTAAATTTACGGATCGAACGGTGGGATTTCAGCAGCTTAATAACGTCGTTCATGGAACCTCGCTTATCTTGATAACGCTTATTTAAAACAGCTAACTAACAGGGTAACAGATTTGTACAACATGACAGGATTGCGGATGGCGTTAAACATGGCTATAGCAAATGCATGATCGCGCCCCGTACGCCATATTGATCTATCCATAATTTGCCTAGGGTAATCGGCAGTTTGAATCGCCGCTTTCCCGCCGCACCTGGGTTGAAAAGCAGCATTCCCTCCTGGTATTCATTGCGGGGCTTATGGGAGTGGCCATGCAGAAGTGCATCGCAAGCCAACCTCGGGTCGTAATCCTCTAAGCGGTGCACAAGGCGCAGGTGCTTCTCGTTCACAATGATGTCCTGATGTATCGGTAAACTCGTCGCCCACGCCGCCGTATCGATATTGCCCTTAACGCAATGCACCGGCGCCAGTGTCTCCAAACGCTGCAAAATCGTTTTATCTGCCTCTTTGCTACCTACATCCCCCAAGTGAAGAATGAGCTCGCACCCCTGCAGCAGACAAAGTGCCTCATCACGCAGCAAACCGTGGGTATCGGCAATCACTCCAACGGGAGAATTAACCCTATAGCAAGGCATAGATGGGCTCATTAACAACCTCTTCCAGCGGCTAAATGGTGTCATTCTAGCTTTTTTTACTAGACCACTATTAAAAGTTGCTTATCAAGGCCGATATCTAAGTTATCAAATAGATAGTGCTGGCGAGTCATTTATTATGATTTTCATTGGCTATCTAATAAGTTAGGCACCAGCAAGCTATACTGATATGGCTATACGTTGATAACTGAATTTTGACGGAATAATAACGACGCCAGGAAGCCGATATGACCCATACCCCTCAAAATGCACCCGGGCAAGAGTGGAATGCCAGCGACTACGCCCAGAATGCTAATTTTGTACCTAAGCTAGGCAGCGAAGTGGTCAAGCTGTTAGCGCCTCAACCCGGCGAACGTATTTTGGATCTTGGCTGCGGCGACGGCTCTTTGACAGAGCGCCTTGTACAACTGGGCGCTGACGTTCTCGGTGTTGACGCTTCAGAAGAGATGGTAAATGCCGCCCGCCAACGGGGCATTACCGCTCGCGTTGTTGATGGCCACCAATTGCCCTTCGACCATGAGTTTGATGCGGTATTTAGCAATGCGGCGCTGCACTGGATGCTTGACCCTCAGTCGGTACTCGCAGGCGTTAAGCGTGCCTTGAAGCCGGGAGGCCGGTTTGTGGCTGAGTTCGGTGGTCATGGCAATGTCGCCGCTATTTGCACCGCGCTGATTGCCGCTCTCCAGTTTCGGGGCATTAGCGCCCGCGGCCGTCATCCGTGGTATTTCCCGACCACCCATGAATATGGCCATCTGCTGGAAACCGTCGGTTTCAAAGTAGAAAGCATTGAGCTGATTCCACGCCCGACTCCGCTGCCCACCGGCATGATTGGATGGCTTGAGACGTTTGCTAGCCCGTTCTTACATGGGCTCGACGAGGATGTGCGCGATGCCGTGCTTGAGAATACCTTGACGCTGCTGGGCCACAGCCTACGCGATGAGCAAGGAAACTGGACGGCAGATTATGTGCGTCTGCGCGTTTCCGCCCGCGCGTAAGCGATAGCTGCCTCTGAGGTGTGCTGAGATGTAAAAAAGCTGCCGATGATAAGTGCGCTTGTCACCGGCAGCTTGTAGTTAATTCAGACCTAGAACTCATCCCATTCATCGACGGCCTCTTTTTTACTTTGCGTCGCCTGCTGGCGTGGCGCTGGCTCAATACGACCGTCAACTTGTTGCTGCTGAGTAGTGTCCTTATGCGTCAGCGCAACAGCGCTGGTAGCACTCTCATCAATGCGGAAGGTAGCCATCAAGTCGGCCAGCTCACGGGCCTGCCCCTCTAGAGCGCTAGCAGCCGAGCTGGTTTGTTGCACCAGCGCTGCGTTTTGCTGAGTGACCGAATCCATTTCAGTAAGAGCAGCGTTAATCTGCTCAATGCCACTATTCTGCTCCCGCGTCGCGGTCGAAATTTCGCCCATCAGAGTGGTGACTTGACGAATCGCATCCACTGTTTGATAAATCGTCTGTCCACTGCGCTCCGCTTGTTCAGCGCCGCCGTTAATCTTCGTGGTGGTCTGCTCGATCAGGCTACGAATCTCTTTGGCCGAGTCAGCACTTCGCGTCGCTAGTGAGCGAACTTCACTGGCCACCACGGCAAAGCCACGACCTTGTTCGCCTGCACGTGCGGCTTCAACCGATGCATTGAGCGCTAAAATATTGGTTTGGAAGGCAATAGAGTCAATCACACCGATAATATCGTTTACCTGGCTCGCACTGGCTGCAATCTCACGCATGAGTTGCACCGTGCGCTCCACCTCTTCACCACCTGTCTCCGCCGACTGTGACGCCGCCACCGAGAGCTGATCCGCTTCTTCGGCCGTTTCAGCATTTTTACTTACCGTCGTCGACATCTCCTCCATGCTGGAAGCGGTTTGCTGAAGCGCGGAGGCCTGCTGCTCGGTTCGTGAAGAGAGATCCTGGCTTCCCGCAGAGATATCACCCGCCCCGCTGAAGACCTGTTCGCTACTGCCTCTCAATGCTATCACCAGCTGTTTTAACTTCTCCTGCATGGCCGCCAGGCCACCGAACAACTGACCAATTTCATTACGGCCCCGATCTTCAATTTGACCTGTCAGATCACCATCAGCAATCCGTGCAAAATGCTCACTGGCACGCCGAAGGGGCCTTACAACGCTACGCATCATTGCCCACCGAATGACCACCACGGCCACCAGTGAAATCACTAAAAGGGTAATCGCAATGACGCCAATAGTCGTCGCCAAGCGATTGACCTGCTGAAGAACGCTAGCGCCACGCTCTTCGGTATAAGCAATAAAACCGCTCATGGCCAGATCCAGCTCGGCGCTTAATACTCCCAGTTCCTCTTGCCTGCGCTGGATTTGGAAAGGGGCGGCCTCGAGCAGTGGCGAAATGCCCTCTGTCACAAAGGCATTGTAAGCGCTGATAATCGCATCACGGTGGGGTGCAAGTGTGCCTTCAGGATTGATTGGCACAGCACGAAACTCATTAAAACGTGCCTCTGCCTCAGCTACCGCCTCTGCAGCCATGGCAAGGCTCTCCTGCCCCTTTTCTGGATTACCCTGAGTGCTAAAACTTGCCGAGCGGTCTAAAAACGTTTGTGCTCTGAGTGCATTGACTTGCGTGCGGTTGGCTAAATTCGTCAGCCGCACGTTGGTAGCCGTCAGTTCTTCAAGCGCCTGAGAGCTATTGTGATTAGCAAAAAAACCAAGACCACTGATCAACCCAATCATAAGCACCAGCAAGGCTAACGCAGCAGTCAGGCTCCATTTAATAGAGAGGTGCTTCATCCCGTTGATCCCTTTTTCGTTTATAAGTCATTTAATTAGGTATCGGCCAGGTTAAAACCAACTGAAGCACTGCAGAGCGAATCTAGACGTTGGTATAATAAATAGCGTGACAGATGTAGCAGCTAGCGGTTAAGACACCATGGCAATTTTGTGTAGGTTGACCTTCTTAGCCACATCCACCTGGAGCCAAGCTCCCGCCATGCACTCTAGGCTAGGCGCCTCGACTATCCCCTGAATACGCGCCCGAGACAGCAGTGTGGCTTTAGTGTTGGCTTTAAGCGTACCGACCATTTTTCCGTCAATATCGACACTGTTGCCTTCAAGATACGATGCGACGTGGCCAGAGGCAGTCACAGAGACAGGATGATTAGGCGCAATAAGAGTCCCCTCCAAACGGCCCTTAATGAGCACAGGCTCATCGGCGATCACTTTGCCTAAAATATGAGTGGCTGACCCAATTCGGCTGCCACCTGGCATGCACTGGATGGCGGGAGACGTCACAGCGGAGGCTTCTTCAGGTGGCGACATTGCTTCAAAGGGGTGTTCTGAGATGGAAGCGGAATCCACTGCAGGCGCTTTGTGTGGTCTCCCTGCGGCGCTTAAAGCGCGCTGTTTTAGCTTACGGCGCTTGCCATCCCATACGATCAGCGTCATTACGCCAACGCCCAGCACAATAAACCATACTTGAATGCCCATACCGCTTCCTGCCGCTTTAGATGTGGTTGCCCCAGCTAACGTTATACTCGCTCTTTTATATTGCGGCGGCGTGAATAAGCCCACTCACTTGGCTTAACTCCAGGCTTTGAGACAGTAACAAGCCGATTAAGGTATTCAATGCTCAATACCACGCACCCCAAAGGCGCTCTGGCGTCATTCACTAGGAGCCACCCTATGTTTAACAAAGCCAAGAATGCCCCACCTGAGAATAAGGCTGCGGCGCTAACGCCACCTGATACACGCTCATCAGCAACACTAGGCACGCCAACCAGCAGTGCACGACCAAGCCTCTCCGTTATTGGGGGTCATACGCAAGTGGAGGGAGACATTAATAGCGATGAGGATTTGACGGTAGAGGGACGCGTAAGCGGCATTATCACCTGTAAACAACACACCGTGACGCTAGGTGCCAATGGCTATATCAACGGCGATGTATTTGCTCACACACTGCATATATCAGGCGAGGTAACCGGAAACCTGGTGGCACACCACCGCGCAACCATTCATAAGGGAGCCCAGGTTTCAGGCACTATTGTTGCCCCCTGCCTGGTACTTGAAGATGGCAGCGTTTTCCACGGCAGTATCGATATGAACCCCGACAACGATGTGCTGAAAAGTGCCTTTAGCGACGCTATCGGCAGCATGACTAAAACCTCGCCAAAAGCAACCGTTGAAAAGCATTCAACCACGAGTGCGAACGCCGCAGAGCATGACACAACAGAAGCAAAAGCTAACGATTAAGTCGCTTTCAGCACATCAGAGGCGCTGAGCGCACACTGGGCAAGCGGGATCGCGAGGCACTAGGAAGTGCCGCCATTGGCCGCTTAAACCATCAAAGGTAGAGAGGCCTTGGTGGGCAGAACCTGCGCCACTAAGCAGCTTAAAGGCTTCAACCGCCTGAAAGCAGCCGATCAAGCCCACCAGTGGCGCCATGACGCCACTTTCTGAGCAGCTTAGCGCTTCATCGCCACTTTCGTCGGGCGGATAGAGGCAGGCGTAGCAGGGACACTCGGCATTGCGTGGGTCAAAGACTGCCAACTGACCTGAAAAGCGAATTGCCGCACCCGATACCAGCGGCACACCTGCTTTTTGGGACGCCGCATTCACCGCATAGCGGCTTGAGAAACGGTCGGTACAGTCGAGCACCACATCCGCCGAAGCGACTAACCGCTCAAGCGATTCGCCTTCAACATGTTGGTCTAACGCAACCACTTGGCAGTGGGGATTGAGTGCGCACATGCTGGCCTGGGCAGAGTGCGCTTTATTTAAACCAATACTGGACTGCTGATGGGCAATTTGCCGTTGAAGATTGGAAAGCTCTACATGATCGGCATCGGCAATGGTGATGCGCCCGACCCCAGCAGCAGCTAAATAGAGCGCTGCCGGAGAGCCCAAACCGCCGGCCCCAATAATCACTGCATGGGCAGATTGCAGGCGCTCTTGGCCCTCGAAATCCACCTCGGGCAGCATGATCTGACGGCTATAGCGCAGCAGCGCCTGGTCATCCATCATCGGCTTACTTATCCTCAAATTCCTCAAAGGCAGGAATGTGTAAATTGAAGCTCTCTTTGACCTCTTCCATCACCACGTAGCTTTTCGACTCTTTCACGCCCGGTAGCGTTAACACCACATCGCCCAATAGCTGGCGGTAAGCGGCCATTTCGGGAATGCGGCACTTCAAGATGTAGTCGAACTGACCCGAGACAAGGTGGCACTCCTGAATCTGCGGTAGCTTCTCGACGGCACGGCGAAACTCATCAAAGACCGCTGGCGATTGCGTTTCTAAGCTGATCTCGACAAAAACTAATAAATTGGCCTTCAAAGCCCGCGGGTCAAGAATGGCTTGGTAACCACGAATAATACCCGCTTTCTCCAAACGCTTAACGCGTTCAAGGCAAGGGGTTGTGGATAAACCCACTTCCGAAGCTAAATCGACGTAAGAAATACGCGCATTTTCCTGCAAGCAGCGCAGGATTTTAAGGTCGATACGGTCCAGCGTTCTATTTTTTGGTTTCATGGCAGGATCCAATACTGATGAATCAGGCAGTTATTAAAGGTGCCCCAGGGTAACCCGTTCATGCCCCCCCAGGTCACGAGCACTTTCAACGTTTTTATAGCCAGCGCGCTCAAGCGCCTCGCGCACCATTTCGGCCTGTTTATAGCCGTGCTCTAGCAGCAACCAACCAGAAGCCGCTAGATAGCGCTGCGCGGAGTTTACCAAATGCAGCAAATCCGCCATGCCGCAGGCGTTAGCAACCAGCGCTGAGCGTGGCTCAAAACGCACATCGCCTTCGGCTAGATGAGGATCATCGGCGGCAATATACGGGGGATTACTGACGATAATATTGAACTGCTTATCTGCATCCGCACACGTTTCCAAAGCAGCAAACCAATCACTCTGTAAAAACCTAGCATTGGATATGCCTAACGAGCGCGCGTTACGGTTTGCCAACGCGACCGCCTCAAAGCGCAGATCCACCCCCACTACCTGCCAGTGAGGTTGTTCGCTGGCAAATGCCAGGGCAATGGCACCCGTTCCCGTGCCAAGATCGAGCAGCCGGCCTGAGGGGAGCGTCGCCCGCTTTAGGGCAAGCTCAACCAGGGTTTCAGTATCAGGCCTGGGTATCAACGTATCAGGTGAGGTGGCTAAGCGCAGCCCCCAAAATTCGCGTTCCCCGGTAAGGTAGGCAACCGGAGTGCCCTGGGAACGTGCAGCGATGAGCGCATCGAAACGGGCCTGCTCCCATAAGGAGCATATTTTATCGCCCCAGGTGTAGAGCCAAGTGCGATCACGCCCGAGCACGTGGCATAACAGCACTTCAGCGTCGATACGCGGCGAGCTGGAACCCGCCGCCTGCAAACGTTGGGCAGCCTGTTTCAACAGCGCATCAAGGGTCATTAGACATCCTGAAGGGCTGAGAGCTGTTCCGCTTGATACTCGTGAATCAGCGGGCTAATCACGTCATCCAACTGCTCGCCGCTGACCACTTCATTGAGTTTATAAAGCGTCAAATTAATGCGATGGTCGGTAATCCGCCCCTGGGGGAAATTATAGGTGCGGATACGCTCACTGCGATCCCCCGAACCCACTAGCGAACGGCGTGCATCCGCTTGCGTCTGACGCTGGCTATCGACGGCGTTACGCTTCAACTTCGCGGCCAGCAGCGACATCGCTTTGGCACGGTTTTTATGCTGACTGCGCTCTTCCTGACACTCCACCACCACGCCGGTAGGCAGGTGAGTAATGCGGATCGCAGAGTCCGTGGTGTTAACGTGCTGACCACCGGCGCCGCTGGAGCGGTAGGTATCCACGCGCAGATCCGAAGGATTGATATCGATATCGCCCACGTCATCGACTTCAGGCATCACTGCGACGGTGCAAGCAGAGGTGTGAATGCGGCCCTGGGACTCGGTCGCAGGGACGCGCTGTACCCGGTGAGCGCCGGATTCAAATTTCAGCTGGGCGTAAACACCATCGCCTTTGACGCGGGAAATGATCTCTTTGTAGCCGCCCTGCTCACCATGACTGGCGCTCACCACCTCGACCCGCCAACCACGTTTTTCAGCGTAGCGGGAGTACATGCGAAACAGGTCACCGGCAAAAATTGCCGCTTCGTCGCCGCCGGTACCAGCACGCACTTCCAGAAACACCCCACGGCCATCATCAGGGTCTTTAGGCACCAGCAGGCGCTTCAGCTCGATATCCAGCTCGGCTAACCGCTCCCGCCCTTCGCTTAGCTCCATCTCCGCCAACTCGCGCATGTCCGCGTCGCTATCGCGGCTAAGCTGCTCGGCTTCGTGCATATTGGTTTCAATATCACGATAGCGCTGCCAGGCCGCCACCAGCTCCTCTAACTCAGCATACTCACGCGAATAATCGCGAAAGCGTTGCTGGTTATTGATCACGTCGGGATCCGACAGCAGCATCGCCAGCTCTTCAAAGCGTTCGGTAAAGCTGTCTAAGCGTTGGCGCAGAGTCTCTTTCATGCGGGCGTATCATCCTTCTGGCGGTTAACCGGGGGCGCTGGTGTAGTCTCAAAGGCAGGCTTAGTGGGCAACAGCAGGCGCGGAGCAGCGTTGAGTAAATCGTGGTGCTCTTCAGACGCTGCATCGCGTATGGCCTGGGTGGGCTGGTGGAGCAAACGGTTGGTCAATTGATGCGCCAAGCGCTCAATGACTTTAGCCGGATCTTCACCTCGTGCCAGCCGCTCCAACGCTTGGTCGCGGGAAAGGTCGCGCAGCGCTTCACCATGCTGGCGGTAGTCGCGGATCAGTTCACCACCATTACGAATACGCCGCTCATGCTGCCAACTACCCACCCCGTGTTCGATCAGCGACTCGGCTTGGTCAGCGGCAACCTGGCGATGGCGGCGATTTTCCTGGATAACCTCTTCCAGGTCATCCACGGTGTAAAGAAACACATCCGCTAATTCGCCCACTTCGGGCTCAATATCCCGAGGCACCGCGATATCGACCATAAATACCGGCCGATGGCGACGTTTTTTGAGCGCGCGCTCAACCATGCCTTTACCAAGTATAGGCAGCGGGGACGCGGTGGAAGAGATCACAATATCGGCGTTCTCGAGAGCGTCAGGAATCTCTTGCAGGGTGATCGCCGTTCCTCCCAGAGGGCCGGCGACCAACTCAGCGCGTTCCCGGGTGCGGTTAGCAACCGTAAGCTCTCGGACCCCCGCCTCATTTAGATGGCGCGCAACTAATTCAATAGTTTCACCGGCGCCTATTAGCAACGCCCGAGAACGGCTAAAGTCATCGAAAATGCGGCTGGCCATGCTGACGGCAGCGTAAGCCACTGAAACGGGGTTTTTACCGATGCCGGTTTCGGTGCGCACCTGTTTGGCCACCGCGAAGGTATGCTGGAACAGGCGTTCAAGCTCGCCACCCAAGCCCTTGGATTGGCGCGCCTGCTGATAGGCATCCTTCAACTGCCCCAGAATCTGCGGCTCGCCCAGCACCATGGAATCCAGGCCAACCGCTACGCGCATTAAATGGCGCGCTGCATCGTTGTCTAGATAGTGGTAGGCACAGCGCATCAGCTCATCGACGCGTAAGTTATGAAAGCGTCCGAGCCAATTGAGTACTGCCTGCTCGCCAGCCGCATCCGTGACACAGTAAAGCTCCGTGCGGTTGCAGGTAGAGAGCACCGCCGCTTCACTGATTTGTGGCAGGTTACGCAATTCAGCCAATGCGGTTTCAAGCTGCGTTGGCGTAAAAGCCACCTGCTCACGCACGGCCACGCTGGCGGTACGATGATTTATTCCCAGGGCAAGAAGCGTCATGCGTTATGCGTCTTCGCTAGTGTGTCGGACTTTTTGGCAGCCGTCGTGATGATAAGCGGCTGCACCGTCAATTAGGGCTTGCTAAAACAAGTCTTTAGCGTGGTTCGGCGCTGCCTACAAATATCTGTAAGCTGCCTACAATGGTCTTTAATAAGTAGGCATAAAGTTTGCTGACCACTTTTTCAAGGAGGAACATTCTATCACAGCAGGCTATCATCTGGCCCACACCACTTTGCCGCAGGCAGGCAAGCCGCTATGCTGGGCATCTGGCCACTTAATCGAGAGACGCATGCGACCTCGCTTTTCTTTATCGGGCTCTGGTTTAAAGGGCTCTACCTGTTCGGGCTTCTCACTAGTGAGCGCTATGTTCCGGCATTCGATGCGATTACCTTTGGCCGCTTCTGCTGCTCTGCTGCTGAGCGCCTGCCAATCTACGCCCAGCCCTCAGGATAGCCACCTCGGCACCTGGGCCGATGACCCAATGCGCAATGCGCCGCCAATAACCCGCGGGCTGGATGCCGCAGGGCTCAGTACGCTGCTGGGCGCGGAGCTTGCTGGCCAGCGTGGTGACTATCGCTACGCGAGCCAGGGCTACCTGGAAGCGGCTAAGCGCTATCGCGAGCCAGCGCTTGCTGAACGCGCCACCTTCGCGGCCCGCTTTGGCGATGAAGCTTCATTAGTCGAAGCCTCGGCACTTCGCTGGCGAGAGCTTGCCCCCCAGGCAGAAGCACCCAATCGTCTGCTGGCGGCCTTTTCACTGCAGCGTGGTGATTGGCTCGACAGCCTTGAACAGCGCATTGCGATTGCTGAAGCTGGCGGCCATGGCGATATCACCGCCTTTGCAGAGATCGCGGTGGCTGAAGAGGCACCATTAACGTTGATCGCCCAGCAGCTGCGTGAGCATTTAGCCCGCCCAAACGCTGACCAACTGCCCCATCACAGCGATGTACTGTTGGGCACGGCACTGATTGAGGCTGCCCTGGGTGATACAACGCTTGCCCAGCGGCGGCTTGATCAAGTCGAGTTGCTCGACCCCGAATCTGCTGCGTTATGGTTGGTGAAAGCTCGCTTGGCACTGGAGGTTGAGGATTACCCGGCCGCTCAGCGCGCTGCCCAACAGGGCCTTGAACTCGCCCCTGACGATGTACGGTTTATCCTGCTACTGGCTCAAGCAGAAATCCGCCTTAACAATATTAGCGCGGCTGAAGTGCAAACCAACGCTCTGCTAGAGAGCCATGCAGGCAATGAAGATCTGCGCTTATCGCTAGCCCAGCTTTATCTGGAAGAGGGGCACCCCGAACCCGCGCAACGCTTGCTGCAGCCGCTGATTGGCCAACCTAACGTGCCAGATTTAGCCTATTACCTACTTGGCGCCATCACCCAAGAGCAAGGCGATATCGATAATGCGCTGCTCTATTATCGCCAAGTCAGCGAGGGCAGTGAATTTTTGCCCGCTCGCGCGGCGGCCGCGCAAATGCTGATTGAGGAAGATCGTCTGCTGGATGCTCGCGCCTTCCTACGCATTGAACGGATGCGCTTTGATAATTACTTTACTGAATTGGTGATGCTCGAAGTCCAGTTGCTGGACGAAATAAATCAACCTGCGGACGCTGATGCGCTATTAGACCGCGAAATTAGCCGTACACCTGATGACGCATCGCTGCTTTATATGCGTGCCATGCGGCGTTGGGAAGCAGGCGACATCGCGGGCATGGAGCAGGATTTGCGTCAGATACTGCGCACCGACCCAGACAATGCCGAAGCGCTCAATGCGCTGGGCTACACACTGGCCGACCTTAACTTGCCAGGGCGCTTGCAAGAGGCGTTTGAGCTGATTGAGCGTGCCTACGAGGCTGATCCGGACAACCCTGCCGTGCTCGATAGCATGGGCTGGGTCTACTTCCGCCTTGGCGAACCTGAAGAAGCGCTGCCCTGGCTTGAAAGCGCCTATATGCAGCTACCTGACCAGGAGGTCGCTGCGCACCTGGCCGAAGTGCTAAATGCACTGGGGCGTGATGAAGAAGCGCGCCAGTTGATCCAGCAAATCATGCAGCGGACGAACCAACACCCACTGATCGACGGGCTACTCGAGCGTTATCCTGAGCTAAGCCCTGAGCTCAGTCCTTAAATAAGTCCTGAACTAACGCCGCCAGAGGCACCCTAACCCTGCGAACCCCATTTTAAGCGCCCCCATCATGTTACCCTTGCGCTATAACCACCTGACATGGAGCCTGTTTATGTTGACACTGACGTCCCCCTCGCCCCGCTGGCCATTGACACGTCACACTTCGCGCCTCTGGCTTGCCGGCTTCGCGCTTCTCTTGCTCGCCGGCTGTGCCTCCCAGGCTCCCATGGATGAAAGTGGCCGCCAGGCAGGTCAGTGGGAACGCCAGCAGGCCGATGTAGAAGCATTCGATACCTGGACGCTGGTCGGCAAGGCAGGATTGCGCACCCCAGAAGAGAACGTCAGCGCCAACCTGGACTGGAATCAAACCCCCTACTATTTCCGTATGCTGATCAGCGGGCCCTTTGGCGGCGGACGCAACGTGCTTGAGGGGCGCGAGGGACGTTTCTCCCTCTCCAATAGCGACGGCCGCTTTGAGGCAGAAACCCCAGAAGCGCTTATGGAAGAGCAGTTGGGCTGGTCACTCCCCGTCACCGCTATGCCCAACTGGGTGCGCGGCCTGCCCGGTGATCCTGATAATGACAATACCGGCAGTTATCAGCTAGAAACCGACGAACTGGGCTTTCCTAGCCATCTTGCCCAAGACGGCTGGGAAATCGACTACCGCGACTGGGAGAAAGTCGACGATTTATGGCTGCCACGGCGCATGGTCATGCACTACGATGATGTGCGTATTACGCTGGTCGTCAACCAGTGGCAAGCTAGCGAAGAGTAAAGGTAACCGTTTCAATGAACGCGCCATTAACGCTTCCCGCGCCGGCCAAGCTTAACCGCATGCTGCATATAGTGGGCCGTCGTGAAGACGGCTACCACGCACTGCAAACGCTATTTCAGTTTATCGACCTGTGCGACCACCTTACGCTGGCCCCCCGCGATGACAGGAAAATTCAGTTAACCAGTGAAGTTAGCGGCGTTAGCCACGATGACAATTTGATCGTACGCGCCGCACGGTTATTGCAACAGCATAGCGGCACGGCACTAGGCGCTACGCTTACGATCGATAAGCAGTTGCCGATGGGAGGCGGTTTAGGGGGTGGCAGTTCCAACGCAGCCACCGCATTAGTGGGGCTCAACCACCTCTGGCAACTCAATCTACCGTTAGTCGAACTAGCTCGTCTGGGGCTTCAGCTGGGGGCCGATGTGCCGGTATTCGTCCATGGCCATAGCGCCTGGGGCGAAGGCGTTGGCGAACGGCTTACCCCGGTGACGCTTGATACCCCTTGGTTTGTGATTATTCACCCGGGTATTAGTGTGTCTACGTCAGGCGTCTTCCAAGACCCGCAATTGACACGTGACAGCCGCCCCATTACTATGGCGCGCGCACTGCAGGGGGGAGCGCCGGAGTGGCGCAATGACTGTGAGGCCGTGGTAAAGGAACGCTATCCGCCAATTGCGGAAGCCCTGAACTGGCTTGCACAGCACGCACCTAGTCGGTTGACCGGCACGGGGGCTTGTCTGTTTGCTGCTTTCGATACACAGCAATCGGCACAAGCAATCGCGCAATTAGCGGGACAACATTGGCCGGCATGGGTAGCACGCGGACTCAACACCTCTCCCCTACATGATGCTCTGGGCTGTTTATAATCCCGCTCTGGGCTATTTACAGTCCCGCTCTGGGCAGTTAAAAGCGCCCGGTCAGCGCGTTAGGTTATTGCTGGGGTATCGCCAAGTGGTAAGGCACCGCTTTTTGGTAGCGGCATTCCCAGGTTCGAATCCTGGTACCCCAGCCAACCCAACAATGGCCTGCGTTTTTACCCCTGATCCCCAACACTGCAAAGGTGGCTGCGCGTGTCAAAATTGATGGTTTTCGCCGGGAACGCCAATCCCGCACTCGCTCAAAAAATTGCCGAGAGCTTAGACAGCCGTATGGGTAACGCTACGGTGGGTCAATTCAGCGACGGCGAAATCGCAGTCGAGATCAATGAGAACGTGCGCGGTAAGGATGTCTTCATTCTACAATCCACCTGTGCACCGACAAACGACAATCTGATGGAGTTGATCCTGATGGTCGACGCACTGCGTCGCGCCTCGGCAACTCGCATCACGGCGGTACTTCCCTACTTTGGTTATGCTCGCCAGGATCGCCGCGTGCGCTCCGCACGGGTACCGATTTCCGCCAAAGTAGTGGCGGACATGATGGTTAAAGCAGGCGTTGACCGCGTGATGACCATGGATCTACATGCTGATCAGATCCAGGGCTTCTTTGATGTTCCGGTCGACAACGTCTACGGCTCGCCCATTCTGCTGGATGATATCGAGCGTCAGAATTACAGCGACCTCGTCGTTGTTTCCCCTGACGTGGGCGGCGTTGTTCGCGCCCGTGCCATCGCCAAACAGCTGAATGCCGATCTCGCCATTATCGATAAGCGTCGCCCCCAGGCCAACCAGGCCCAGGTGATGCATATCATCGGCGAGATTGAGGGCCGCACCTGTGTCGTAGTCGACGACATGATCGACACCGCAGGCACGCTGTGCAAAGCCGGTGAAGCGTTAAAAGATCACGGCGCCAAGCGCGTGGTGGCCTATGCGACACACCCGATCCTGTCCGGCCCTGCGGTCGATAATATTACCAACTCCGTACTGGATGAAGTGGTGGTGACCGACACCATCCCGCTATCTGACGTTGCCCGTCGTAGCGGAAAAATTCGCCAGTTGAGCGTTGCTGGACTGATCGCTGAAGCGATTCGCCGGGTCAGCAACGAAGAATCTGTCAGCGCGATGTTCCACTAATCCGCTGACGATACAGCCCCCTTTTGGGGCCACGGAAACGTCGTCGTCTGGTCGCGGTCGGCGGCGTCTTCCTTACTTAAACTAAGAGGCAATTCCATGTCTGATTTTATCCTGAAAGCCAGCGTTCGTAACGACCTGGGGAAAGGTGCGAGCCGCCGCCTGCGTCGTGCGAACCAGCAAGTGCCGGCCGTTGTATACGGTGGCGAAAAAGGCGCGCAGTCCATCGCTGTTGAAAAAACCGCTTTCTACAAAGCGATTGAAGATGAGTCTTTCTTCTCTTCCGTCATCAAACTGATGATCGAAGGTAAAGAAGAGCAAGTCGTTGTTCGTGACCTGCAGCGTCACCCTTTCAAGCCGTTGCTGACCCACGCCGACTTCCTGCGCGTTGATGCGACTCACGAAATCACCATCAACGTGCCACTGCACGTGACGGGCGAAGAGAAGTGTGTCGGTATCAAAGACCAAGGCGGCGAACTGCACGTACTGGCCAACGAAGTGGCGATCAGCTGCTTGCCGAAAGACCTGCCTGACTTTATCGAAGTCGACATCGCTGCCGTTGAGCTTGGCACGACACTGCACTTGTCTGACCTTACCCTACCGGCCGGCGTCACCTCAGTTGACCTGTCCCACGGTGAAGAGCACGACAATGCAGTACTCAGCATCACGAAAGTAAAAGTGCGTGCTGATGCAGAAGATGAAGATGGTGAAAGCGAAGGCGAAGAAGACAGCAGCGCCGAGTAAGTATCCCGTTAAGCATCTTATGGGGGCCATGCCTGCATGGCCCTTGTGATGCTGACACGATGTTAGAATCAAGCGCCTCGGCGCTTGATTTTTTTTAGGGCCGTCGCTGGCGCGGCGTCAACCATGTTTTCTGGATTGTTTTAGTCTTCTGGATAGTTTTGGTCTTCTGAATATTTTGTGCGAGGTGGGAAGATGAGCCAGGTAACAGCCATTATTGGATTAGGCAACCCCGGAGCGGAATATGAAGCCACGCGCCATAACGCCGGTTTCTGGCTGGTAGAGGCTATTGCGCAGAGCGCCCATGCAGAGCTACGACCGGAAAAGAAATTTTTCGGCCACTACGCCAAGGTACGCCTAGGCGACCATGAACTGCACCTACTCAACCCTGCCACCTTTATGAATCGCAGTGGCGCCGCGGTGGCAGCCTTGTGCCAGTTTTTCAAACTTACCCCTGAAAACCTACTGGTCGCCCACGACGAGCTCGACCTCCCCCCCGGCCAAGCACGCTACAAAACCGGTGGCGGGCATGGAGGCCACAATGGCCTGCGCGATATTATTAGCGCACTAGGCGGCCAGAAGCAGTTTCACCGGGTACGAATTGGCATTGGCCACCCCGGCGAGGCACGCCAAGTCACTAATTATGTACTGGGGCGTCCCGGCAAGGCCGAACACGAGGCCATTGTTCGCGCCATGGACGAGTGTGTCACCACCCTGCCGCTAGCGCTCGCGGGAGACTGGGCCAAAGCCATGAACCAGCTGCACAGCCTCAAGCCAGCATAGACGCCGCCAAAAGCTGTTCAGTTACGCCGGTAGCTGACGGCTAGCGCATCTCGTAGAATGGCGATTACTTTTACGCCCTACCACCTTATTCTCAGGAACATTTTATGGGTTTCAATTGCGGCATCGTCGGCCTGCCTAATGTCGGCAAGTCCACACTATTCAATGCACTGACCAAGTCAGGCATCGATGCAGAAAACTTCCCCTTCTGTACCATTGAGCCGAACGTGGGTATCGTGCCGATGCCGGATCCGCGCCTCGATAAGCTTGCCGAGATCGTCAAGCCACAAAAAACACTGCCGACCACCATGGAGTTCGTCGACATTGCTGGCTTGGTCGCCGGGGCCTCCAAAGGTGAGGGCTTAGGCAACAAGTTTCTGGCTAACATTCGTGAAACCCAGGCAATTGCCCATGTGGTGCGCTGCTTCGACAACGACAACGTTATCCACGTAGCCAACCAGGTCGACCCGCGCGCCGATATCGAAACGATCAATTTAGAGCTGGCGCTGGCCGACCTGGATACTGTCGAAAAAGCCAGCCAGCGTCTGGTTCGTTCGGTGAAAGGCGGTGATAAAGAGGCCATTGCCACTAAGGCGATTCTTGATCGTATTCAGCCCCACGTTGCGGAAGGCTTACCGCTACGCAGCTTTGGCTTAAGCGAGGAAGAGCAGCGCCAGGTGAAGAGCTTCGGCTTTTTGACTCTGAAGCCAACTATGTACATCGCTAACGTCAATGAAGATGGTTTTGAGAACAATCCTTACCTGGATATTGTTAACGAAATCGCCGCTGAAGAAGGCGCGCTTGTGGTGCCTGTTTGCAATCAACTGGAAGCCGAAATTGCCGAGCTGGATGATGAAGAGCGCTCGATGTTCTTAAGCGAGATGGGCATGGATGAACCAGGCCTTGATCGTGTCATTCGCGCGGGCTACTCACTGCTGGGTCTGCAAACCTACTTCACTGCCGGCGTTAAAGAAGTGCGCGCCTGGACCGTGAAAGAAGGCGCAACAGCCCCCGAAGCCGCTGGCGTGATTCACACCGACTTCCAAAAAGGCTTTATCCGTGCTGAAGTGGTTGCCTATGAGGACTTCGTATCGCTAGGCGGTGAGCAGGCAGCCAAAGACGCCGGGAAATGGCGCCTGGAAGGAAAAGAGTACATTGTCAAAGATGGCGATGTGGTGCACTTCCGCTTTAATGTGTAAGCGGCAACACCCATACGACCAGCAATAAAACATTGACTGAAGGCGGGGTTATCAGTATCATTCGCCCCCGCTGAAAGGCTACGTAGCTCAGCTGGTTAGAGCACATCACTCATAATGATGGGGTCCCCTGTTCAAATCAGGGCGTAGCCACCAGGCATATTAAAAGCCCGCTAATTTTATTTAGCGGGCTTTTTTGTGTTGCCAATTTGTGTAGCCAAGCTTTTATTGCTAAGTAAAATTCAGCTATTTACTTGGACTAGCTTAACGCAGGACGGTTTAGAAATAGCGTTAGGGCGCGGGTTAGATACTCGACATCTTTAGTACCCGCGGTTTCCCGAATCGAATGCATCGCCCATTGAGGCACCCCCACATCAATAGTGGGCACACCCAGCTCGGTGGCGGTAATCGGGCCAATCGTACTGCCACAGCCCATATCCGCCCGGGTAACAAACGACTGAACGGGTACGTCAGCCTCACGACAGACATCGCGAAACAGCGCACCAGTGACACTATTGGTGGCGTAACGCTGGCTGGAGTTCACCTTGATGACCGGGCCACCATTAATCGCTGGACCATGGCGCTCATCGTGCTTGTCGCGAAAGTTAGGATGCAGTGCGTGGGCATTATCGCAAGAAATCATCAGCGACGACTGAATCAGTTGAATCAGCGACTCGTCGTCTCCCTTGCCCACCTGGCCATTAATGCGCTTTAGCACATCCGCCAAGAATGGGCCTTGGGCACCACAGGCACTGGCACTGCCGACTTCCTCGTGATCGTTGGCCACCAACAAAGCGCCTTGACTGCCATCGCAAGCCAAGAGTGCCTCTAAACCGATGAAGCAGGAGAGCAAGTTATCCAACCGGGCGCTGGCCACCAGTTCTTGCTTAACACCGACCAGGGACGGTGGCTGAACATCGTAAAAGCCTAATTCAAAGTCCACTACTTCCACTGCACGCAGGCCGTGCTGCTCTTCTAACCACTGCGCCACTAGCTCGCCTAGCGTAGCCGTATCGCTCTGCATCAATACTGGCGCCATTTGCGTCTGCGGGTTAATCGGCCGTCCTGCGTTGACATCACGATCCAGGTGAATCGCCAGGCTCGGCACCATGGCAATTGCCTGATCGACATTAAGCAATACGCTTTCCAAGCGACCATCGGCATGGCGCACATGCACACGCCCTGCCAACCCCAGGTCACGGTCAAACCACGGCGCCAACAAAACACCGCCATACACCTGCACTCCCAACTGTAGCCAGCCTGCAGAGCACTGCGTAGCGTTAGGCTTTAGATGCAACCCCGGGCTATCGGTGTGGGCACCGATCATACGCAGCGCCGTCACTTCAGACTCAGGCAACTGAAAAGCAATAATCGCCGAATCATTACGGGTGACATAGTAGCGCTTGCCCGGGGTTAGCTGCCAATTGGCCTTCTCTTCCAGCCGCTGAAAACCAGCTTGCTCCAATCGCTCAGCCATATTGCCTGCAGCGTGCCACGGGGTCGGTGATTGGCGCAGAAAATCGCATAACCGCGTTAAACGATCAGCGTTGAAAGTCTCGGACATGGAAATCCTCATAACAGTAATGATTGAGTCTCATCGCGCAGGCGACCTGCTACAATACCCCTTCGACCTACGCAACTCATGGGTCATATACGAGTCTAGGGAAGAATGAGTGTACACAAATCCGGGAGAGCTTGACTGATGAGCTTGTTTGCAACGCTTTCGCGTTCGGTCGCCCTGGCTGTCATGCTGGTTGTTACCAGCCCAGCCGCCTTGGCGCAACTTGAGCCGACCGACGAACAACGCCAGGCGGCAGTGGAAATTGCGGACTCGCTCCGCTACGGCCATTATGCTGATATTACATTTGATGAAGCGTGGTCGCAGGATGCTTTCCAACGCTATTTGGATATTCTGGACGGCCAGCGCGCCTACCTGCTGCGCAGTGATATCGAGCCCTATCGTCACTTAGAGACGGGCATGGCAGACGCTCTTTTCAATGGTGAGTTGGATGATGCGTTTGATCTCTATAACACCTTTAGTGATCGACAACGGTCGCGCCTTGAGTCTTTGTTGGCAAAGCTGGACGAAGGCCTTGATTTCGATTTTGAAAGCAACGAGCGTTTAGAAATTGATCGTGAAGAGGCGCCCTGGGCATCCCGGCAAAGCGAGCTTGACGAGCTATGGCGCAAGCGGCTTAAAAACGACGCCTTAACGCTCGCCCTGACCGATCAGGATAGCGAACAGATTGAAGACAACCTGCGCCAGCGCTATGAAGGCCAACTAACGCGGCTGGAGCAAACCGAGTCTGAAGATGTATTTGGCGTACTGATGGCAGCCGTTACTAGCAGTATCGACCCACATACTGGCTACCTCTCCCCTCGCCAGGGCGAATCCTTCGATATTCAGATGAGCCTCTCCCTTGAGGGCATTGGCGCCCTACTTCAGTCCGATGGTGAATATGTCAAAGTTTCCAGCCTTGTGCCCGGCGGCCCAGCGGAGCGCGCCGGCGTACTTGAGCCAGCGGATCGCATCATCGCCGTAGGCCAGGAAGAGGGTGAGATGGTCAATGTGGTCGGCATGCGCCTGGACAACGTGGTGGATCTGATTCGCGGCCCCAAAGGCTCCGTTGTTCGTTTGGACGTGGTGCCTGCCCAAGCGGTGGATATGACCCGCTCGCAAACCGTTGAGATTACCCGTGACACCGTTAGCCTTGAAGACCAAGCCGCCCATGGCGAAGTGATTGAAGTCGAGCGTGATGGAGAACCTCACCGCTTAGGGGTGATTAACATCCCGACGTTCTACGTCGATTTTGACGCCTGGCAAGCGGGTGAAGAGGAGTATCGCAGCACTACTCGTGATGTTGCCAAAGAAGTCGAACGCCTTAAAGAAGAAGGCGTGGAAGGTATCGTGCTTGACCTACGCAACAACGGCGGCGGTGCGCTCCAGGAAGCCAACTCGCTTATTGGCCTGTTTATCGACCGCGGCCCCACCGTACAAGTGCGCGATGCCCAGGGGCGCATTCAACTGTATGGCGACAGCGAAGCAGGGACACTTTATGACGGCCCGCTAGGGGTGCTGGTGAATCGCCTCTCCGCCTCTGCCTCGGAAATCTTTGCCGGTGCGATTCAGGATTATGGTCGCGGCTTAGTACTGGGCACGCCGACGTTTGGCAAAGGCACCGTGCAGACGCTCAACGAGCTGAGCCATGGTCAGATCAAACTGACTCGCGCCAAGTTCTACCGCATTTCCGGCGACAGCACCCAGAATCGCGGCGTTGAGCCGGATATCGACTTCCCCAGTTTGATTGATCCCGAGCGTATTGGTGAAAGCAGCCTGGATAATGCCTTGGCCTGGGACACCGTTCAGAATGTCCAGTATCGCCGCTATGGCGAACCTGAAACCATGCTGGACAAGCTGATAGCCCAGCACGACGCACGCGCTGAGGACAACGCCAACTTCCGCTATTTAGAGCGCCAGTCCACGCTGGCCCGCCAGTTACGCGAGCAGCACACCAGCGTGAGCTTAAATCGTGAGCAGCGTCAGCGTGAAATGGAAGCCCAGGAAGCCGAACAGCTTTCGCTGGAAAACCAACGCCGTCGTGCACTGGGCCTGGAAGAGCTGGATGAGTGGATGGATGCTCGTACGGATGCCACCGAAAGCGTCACAGAAGGAATTGAGGAGGCAGAGGCAACCCAAGACAGTGAAGGGGAAAGCGACGAAGATGACGCACTGGCTGTTGATCGCGCCTATGTGCTCGAATCGGCTGAAATCCTGCTCGACTACGCCCGCCTGCAAGACACTCAGCGGTTAGCCGCAAAGCGCTAAGTACGCCGAGTTAAAATAAGCTAGTTAAAAAAACGCCGCCCCTTCGCAAGGGGCGGCGTTTTGGTTTTAACACTCTGGCCTTAACCCTGGTTTCAACATAGCGCCGCCAGACGCGCTGGCCGGTCACCCATTTTAGTTAAGCGCCGAGTCAGCGCCGCTAACCGGACAGCACTGCCCTGGCTACCCGCACGAATAATATCCAGCGCCCAGGCAGGTAATTGAGGAGCAAGCCGATAATAAACCCACTGCCCTTCGCGCTGATCACTCAGCAACCCACACTGACGCAACTGAGCCAAATGACGCGACACTTTAGGTTGCGACTCCTGCAGCGCATAGGTCATTTCACACACGCAAAGCTCCTGCTCTTGAGCCACCAGCAGTACCAACATCAAGCGCGTCTCATCGCTTAAACATTTAAACACCTGCAAGGCTTGCGGTGTATTCACTTTGCCCACCATAAACTTCCCAGACTGATTGACTATGTGTAGTTTACGCCACAAGAACCGTTAGCAGTAAGCACCGCGCGAATGCGCGGCATTCAGGCACAGAAAAACACCCAGATGCCATTAAGCAGCGGGTATTAAAGAAACAGTGAGACTTAGACTAACAGGGGGGATTAAATGGCTCCTCGAGCAGGACTCGAACCTGCGACCCAATGATTAACAGTCATTTGCTCTACCAACTGAGCTATCGAGGAACAGCGCACTACCTGAAACAGCTTACCGACTAAGACGGTATACCGTAAAAAAGGCAGTTAATACAGATATTGACAGCGGAACAACTTGGCTCCTCGAGCAGGACTCGAACCTGCGACCCAATGATTAACAGTCATTTGCTCTACCAACTGAGCTATCGAGGAACATCTTAAGCTATTTTTTCATAAGCGCTGTCTTTTCAAACGCTATCGTGTTTAAAGCGAAACCAAAATTGCTAATAACTTCCAGCAATTGATTGGCTCCTCGAGCAGGACTCGAACCTGCGACCCAATGATTAACAGTCATTTGCTCTACCAACTGAGCTATCGAGGAACTGCTCAAACACGGTGCGTAGTATACCCATAGAATCGTGAGGGTCAAGTATCGATTATGGATGAACGCTAGCCGCTGGTTTCTTGTATCCGTATAATGCGCCAACTAACGATAGCGGTTCGGGCACTATCACTGCCGACCGCACGACGACACTCCATTCATCCTCGTCCCCCGACGACTCATAGATGACAGGTACCGATGGCGAAGAAGCTCTTCATCAAAACGCACGGCTGCCAAATGAACGAGTACGACTCCTCCCGCATGGCGGATCTACTCGGCGAATCTCACCAGCTCGAACTCACTGATAATGAGCGTGAAGCCGATGTCATTCTGTTAAACACCTGCTCGATTCGCGAAAAAGCGCAGGAAAAAGTTTTTCATCAGCTGGGACGCTGGAAAAAACTTAAAGACGCCAATCCCAACCTGGTGATTGGCGTGGGCGGCTGCGTGGCAAGCCAGGAAGGCGAAGCCATTCGCAAGCGCGCGCCTCACGTGGACATGGTGTTCGGGCCGCAAACCCTGCACCGCGTACCCTCAATGCTGGATGCCCGTGGCAATAATCAGATTGCGGCGGTAGATGTCACCTTTCCAGAGATCGAAAAATTCGACCACCTGCCCAAGCCCTCTTCTGATGGCGCAACGGCGTTTGTGTCGATCATGGAAGGTTGCTCAAAGTACTGCACCTTCTGCGTGGTGCCCTACACCCGCGGTGAAGAAGTCTCGCGCCCCTTTGAGGCGGTAATGGATGAAGTCATTCACCTTTCCGACCAGGGCGTGCGCGAGATCAACCTGTTGGGCCAGAACGTCAATGCCTACCGCGGTGAAAACCAGCTTGGCGATGAAATCGACCTGGCCGAACTGATTGCCTGCGTTGCGGCGGTTGAGGGCATTGACCGCATCCGCTTTACCACCTCACACCCGGTGGAGTTTACCGACAGCCTAGTTGACGCCTTTGCCGATATCCCTGAGCTGGTGAGCCACCTTCACCTGCCGGTACAGTCGGGTTCAGACCGTATTCTTACTGCCATGAAGCGCGGGCATACGGCGGCCGAATACATTGAAAAGATGGAGCGCATCCGCGCCAACCGCCCGGACATCAGCTTCTCTTCTGACTTCATCATCGGCTTCCCCGGCGAAACAGAAGAAGATTTTGAAGCGACGATGAATTTAATTCATCAAATCGGCTTCGATCATTCGTTCAGCTTCGTTTACTCCGCACGCCCCGGCACACCTGCTTCTGGCCTGCCGGATGAAACACCGGAGAGTGTCAAAAAGCAGCGTCTGGCGATTCTGCAGGAGCGGATCATTCAGCAAACCGCGCAAATTAGCCGCCGCATGGTCGGCAGCACACAGCGTGTACTGGTTAACGGCTTTTCGCCCCGCGACCCCGGCCAGCTCTCAGGGCGTACCGAGAATAACCGAGTGGTTAACTTCCGCGCTGCCAACCCCACCGAACTAATCGGCTACTTTGTCGATGTAGAGATCACCGAGGCATTTCCCAATTCGCTACGCGGTGAGCTTGCCTCACCTGAGCGCTATTGATTGTTTAACGCATTTATAAATGCCCGATAACGAGTGCGAGAACAGGTTGTAGCGAGGGTCTTTTGCCAGGGCCGGAAAGGGTTCCCAACAATTCCGGCATTTCCGCCATCCATGGCGGTCAGATGGCAAAAGTAGCGCCCAAGGAAGGGTTCACAGCGCCCTCGCGGAAACCTGCTCTCGGCACCGTACTGTATAAAGTACCTTTCAGTTAGCATAGATCATTGCCCCGCTTCTGGTGGGGCAGTAAGCTGAACGATACACACACTAACGAGGGGTTCCCCACTCTTGAGCCAGCCAACACCTCAGGCCAATCGCATCATCACCTTAAGCCTTGAACCCAATGATCCGCAGCGCCTTGCTAGCCTTTGCGGCCAGCAGGACGAGCATTTGAAGCTGATTGAAAGCCGCCTAGATGTGACGCTGCGCAACCGGGGCAATGTGTTCCAACTGGCGGGCCCAGCCAACCGCATTAAAGCAGCGGCGAACGTGTTGGAACACCTCTATCGCGAAACAGCGGCGAGCGAGCTTGAGGCCGACACTGTGCACCTGTTCCTGCAAGAGTCTGGGCTTGAAGCGCTGGAAGAGGAAGCTGACGGCGTCGGCAGCAGCGATGAAGTGATCATGCGCACCCCACGCACCATGATCAAACCGCGCGGGCTCAACCAGCAGCGCTACGTATCAAGTATCCGTGAACATGATATCAATTTCGGCATTGGCCCTGCGGGTACCGGTAAAACCTACCTCGCTGTTGCCGCCGCGGTTGAGGCACTCAACCAACAGGAAGTACGCCGCATCCTGCTCGTGCGCCCGGCGGTGGAAGCGGGTGAAAAACTTGGCTTCTTGCCCGGAGACCTGGCCCAGAAAATCGATCCCTACCTGCGGCCCCTTTACGATGCCCTGTATGAAATGATTGGCTTCGAGCAGGTGGCAAAACTGATTGAGCGTCAGGTGATTGAGATTGCCCCGCTGGCCTATATGCGTGGCCGTACACTCAATAACTCCTACATCATTCTGGATGAGAGCCAGAACACCACCCCGGAGCAGATGAAAATGTTCCTGACCCGGATTGGCTTTGGCTCCACCGCAGTGATTACCGGCGACGTGACCCAGGTCGATCTACCCAAAGGCCAGCGTTCAGGGCTGATTCAGGTGCTCGACGTGTTGAAAGACACTCAAGGCATCGGCGTCACCCACTTTGCCGCCAAGGATGTGGTACGCCACCCGCTGGTACAGCGCATTATCGAAGCCTACGATATGTTCGAATCCCAGCAGGAAGTGGAAGAGCGTGCCCGCCGCGAGGCACGCCAGCAAGAGCGTGACGCACGTATGCAGGCACGCGAAGACGCATGGGATAGTTCGCGATGAGCGAGGCCATTGAAGTCATCGTTGATCGTCAGGCGGCGATTGACGAACCACTGCTACCCAGTCTGGCACAGCTCACCCAATGGGTGGGCTGTGTGTTTGCCCACCACCCTGACGATCAGCGTCTTGAAGTGACTATTCGCTTTGTGGATGAGCTTGAAAGCCAAACGCTCAACCGTGATTACCGCGGCAAAGACAAAACCACCAACGTGCTGTCATTCCCTTTTGAGAGCCCGCCGGGCGTGGATTTACCGTTACTCGGCGACCTGGTGATTTGCCATGCCGTGGTGGCCAAAGAAGCCAACGAGCAAAACAAGCTGATCGAGCACCACTACGCTCATATGGTCGTGCATGGCATCCTGCATTTAATGGGCTACGATCATATTGATGATCACGAGGCCGAGGAAATGGAGCAGTTTGAGCGCGAGCTGTTAGCCGAGCTAAGCATTCCTGATCCGTATGCTGACAGCCCTCCCGCTCAATAGGGAAAACGCTTATCCCCTTACCTCTTTATTATTTAACGGTGAGTGCGTTAAATCACGTAACAACTAATCTGGTACTATCCCCCGTTTCAGTGATAAAACAGCTACCTGACGACATGGTTTATACAACGATTTCGTCAACGAGATAGCAACTGTCTGCCCGCAAACGAGAGAATTGACGCATGAGCGAAGACCGATCGAGCAACCCCAATCAAAAATCCTGGCTCGAGAAACTCTTTGGCGCCCTTTCCGGAGACAATGACGAACCCAGCTCACGCGATGAGCTGATGACGTTTTTACGCCATACCGCAGGGAAATTAAAGCTGGATCAAGACGCCATTATGATCATCGAAGGGGCGCTTGATATCAGCGATCAGCAGGTTCGTGAAGTGCTAATACCTCGCTCCCAGGTCTCAGCCATCGCTCTGGATCAAACCAGCGACGGCTACCTACCACTGATTCAGGAAACCGGCCACTCCCGCTACCCGGTGATTGGCGAAAATCTGGACGATGTAAAAGGCATTCTGCTGGTAAAAGATTTACTTCCCCTGCTCTCCCAGACACAGGCCCAGCGTGATGCGTTCAAGTTAGATGACATTTTGCGCCCCGCGATGTTTATCCCTGAATCAAAACGGCTAAACAGCCTACTCAAAGAGTTTCGGGATACCCACAACCACATGGCAGTGGTGGTGGATGAATACGGCGGCACCGCGGGCATTATCACCATCGAAGATATTCTTGAGCAGATCGTTGGCGACATCGAAGATGAGCACGATACCGATGAAGAGGACGATATCCGCGAAATAGAGAATGGCCGCTACGCCATTCGCGCACTGACCCCCATCGAAGATTTCAACGAACGCTTTGACACCGAGTTCTCTGACGATGAGTTCGATACCGTTGGCGGTTTGGTGATGCAGCAGTTTGGCCATCTACCGCGGCGCGGTGAACACACCATTCTGGGCGGCTGGCGGTTTGTGATTCTCAATGCCGACACCCGACGCATCCGTCTACTCGAAGCCTATCGCGACACCCGCCGCGATGACGAAGAGGATGATGACCAGGAGAACAAGCCAGCCTAGGCGCTTGTTGTCGCGCTGTTTTCTCTCCACTCCCTCGCACTTTACCGTAGATAGGTTATCGCTATGGGTTTACCCCCCGCGTTTTTGTTACAGCTGCTTGCCGCCCTGGTGGCGGGCGGTTTCACCACCCTAACGGCTTCTCCTTTTGAGCTTTGGTGGCTTGGCCCGGTGGCCATTGGCTTACTCTATGTGGGCCTGCACACTTTAACCCCCGCCCAGGCGGCCCTGAAGGGCTGGTTATACGGTGTGGCGCTGTTCGCCAGCGGCACCTCCTGGGTGTACGTCTCTATCCACGACTATGGCTATACCGGCGTACCGTTAGCCGTTTTCCTAACCGCGCTGTTTGTGACGATTCTGGCGCTGTTTTTTGCCGGCACTTTCTGGCTGTACCGGCGCTTCACCTCCGCCCGGCTTGCGTTTATCAGCTTTGCTGGCGCCTGGGTACTGGGCGAGGTACTACGCACCTACCTGTTTACCGGCTTTCCCTGGCTGTTGCTGGGCTCTGGCTACGTCGACTCGCCGCTGGCTGCCTGGGCACCCGTTGGCGGCGTCTACCTGCTCTCGCTGCTAGTCGCACTTAGCGGTGCGCTTGGCGCTGAACTACTGCTGCGCCGTCAGTGGTGGACACTTGCGCCACTGGCGGCTATTTGGCTAATTCCCTTGGCACTCCCCCATCAGTGGACCACGCCTGTGGACGACCCCACGCGCGTGGCACTGCTACAGGGCAACCTGCCGCAGTTGCTGAAGTGGACGCCCGAAGGGCAGCGCACGGCGGCGAATACCTATAGCAACCTCACCCGCGAAGTCGCTGATGAGGTTGACCTGATCATCTGGCCAGAAACCGCCCTGCCAATGATGGAGACCCAGGCTCGCCCGGTGCTGGAGCGGGTGCAAGCGAACCTGCCGCCCGACGTCGCCCTACTCACCGGCATCGTTCAGCGCGACGAACAGGGGCGCTACTTCAATAGCGTGATTGGCGTAGGCGACGTAGAGGGCAGCTACCAGAAAGAACACCTGGTGCCTTTTGGTGAGTACCTGCCGCTGGAGAGTGTACTCCGCGGGGCAATTGATTTTTTTGACCTGCCCATGTCGACCTTTACCAAAGGTGAGCATGAACAAACACCGATGCAGGCCGCCGGGATTCATATTGGTAACGCTATTTGCTACGAGATCATCTACCCACAGTTGGTCGCCCGCCGCGCCCAAGACAGCGGTGTGATCATGACGGTATCTAACGACACTTGGTTTGGTGCCTCAATTGGCCCCCACCAGCACCTGCAGATGGCACGACTACGCGCGCTAGAGAATGGACGCTATGTGGTTCGCGCCACTAGCAACGGCATTACCGCTATTATTGATCCCAATGGGCGCATTGTTGAACGCGCTCCGCAGTTTGAGACAACTATGCTCACCGGTGAGTTTTACGCCATGGAGGGTCTAACGCCTTTCACCCGTTTGGGTAGCTGGCCAGCTTGGTTGTTAGCAGGCTTGATGCTCTTGCCAGGCGTAATGGCAGCAAGAGCCACACGCCAACCACGAAGTTGAAACGCCATAGCCGCTAAAGCGGCTAGCTAGCAAAACGGCCCGAGTCCTCTGCAGGACTCGGGCCGTTTTGTTTTACTCAAGCTAGCTGCCTACCTGAGTGGCTAGATAGGCAGCTCGTCAATCCGTCATTTAGGCTGCACTGTTTTTCAGCGTTGCCATATCAATCACAAAACGATAGCGCACATCACCTTTTTCCATGCGCTCAAAGCCTTCGTTAATATTATTGATATCGAGCATCTCAATATCACAGGTAATACCCTGATCGGCGCACAGCTTGAGCAACTCTTCGGTCTCTGCAATGCCACCAATTAGCGAACCGGCCACCACGCGACGCTTAAAGACCAAATTGAACGCTTCAATGGCAGGCTCAATGGGCTCTAGCAAGCCGACAATGATGTGAGTACCGTCATATTTCAGCGACGTTAGGTAGGGGTTTAGATCGTGTTGGACAGGTACGGTGTCGAGCATGAAATCAAAGGTTTCAGCCACGGCATCCATCTGCGCCTGGTCGCTGGAGACCACCACGTGATCAGCACCGTTACGCTTGGCTTCTTCAACCTTGGCATCGGAACGGGTGAACACCGTGACTTCAGCGCCCAACGCTTTGGCCAATTTAACGCCCATATGGCCTAAGCCCCCCATACCAATGACACCGACTTTATGGCCTTTGCCCACACCGTGATGCTTGAGCGGCGAATAAGTCGTTACACCGGCGCAGAGAATCGGCGCCGCTGAGGCCAGATCAATACCATCGGGCATCTGTAGCACAAAGTGCTCGCTCACCACGATGGAGTCGGAGTAGCCACCCTGGGTCATGGTGCCATCCTGGCGGTCTTCGCTGCCGTAAGTCATGGTGAAGCCTTCCAGGCAGTACTGCTCTACGCCGTCTTTACAGGCGGCACAGGTACGGCATGAATCCACCATGCAGCCCACACCCACCAGGTCACCGGCTTTAAAACGCGACACTTTATCGCCCACAGAGGTCACGCGACCGACAATCTCATGGCCGGGCACGACGGGGTACTGACTCATGCCCCAGTCATTGCGAGCAAAGTGCAGGTCGCTGTGGCAGACGCCGCAATAGAGAATTTCGATGGCTACGTCATCGGGGCGCGGCTGACGACGATCAAAAGTAAACGGTGCTAAGGGCTTATCGTTGGCAAATGCGGCGTAGGATAATGCTTGGCTCATCGGTGAAACTCCTTATCAGCAAAAGACTGCCGTATAAATCAGCAGACATTTCCCTCGCGTGCGAGGCATGCCAATAGTATTGGCCTATTCAGTGGTGATAGCGATGAACGAAGCTACGTCATTTTTGCCAAATACTCCGATACCACGTAATAAAATAACAAAAAATGGGCATAAATCGTTATGATTATACAAAAACCACCAGAAACCCGAGAGAAACCCTCATGACCTCCACCGCTCAGGCTGGCAATGCGCTAGCTGCCGTTATCGCGCCACTGGTTAAAGGCGACGGAATCAATAACACGCAGCTACCCGGCGTGTCGTTACTCTGTTTAAGCCGCCATCAGGTACGTACGCCACTGCTCTATGAGCCGAGCCTGACCATCATTGCCCAGGGGCGCAAAATGGGTTATCTGGGTGATCGCGAAATCCACTACGACCCCGGCCACTACTTAGTGCAAACGCTACCACTGCCCTTTGAGTGCGAAACCCACGGCTCACCGGAAGCCCCGTTACTGGGTATATCGGTACGCCTGGATCCGGCGCTATTAAGCGAGATGGTGACGGCCATGGGCGATGCCGGTCATAACGCATTGGCTCCGCTGCCGATGGCCTCGGTGGCCATGACAGAGGGCATGCAGGAGGCCGTATTGCGCTTGGCCAACGCGCTACATGCTGACATTGAGCGCAACACAATGGGCAACGCTCGTATTCGCGATGTGGTGTTTGAAGCGCTGAAGGGAGAACAGGGGCCCGCTTTACGGGCGTTGGTATTAGGGCACGGTAATTACTCACGTATCGTGCAGGTGCTGTCTAAGCTCCACACCCATTTTGCCGACGACTTTAGCGTGGAGCAGTTGGCAGCACAGGCCCATATGAGCCCGTCGACCTTTCACCAGCACTTCAAGCAAATTACCCGCTCGTCGCCGGCCCAATACTTAAAACGGTTGCGCTTAATCAAAGCGCAGCAGTTGCTGTTACAGGACAATCACAACGTCAATCAGGCCGCTGCGGCGGTGGGTTACCGCAGCGTGCCTCAGTTTAGCCGCGACTATAAACGCTACTTTGGTGAGCCCCCGCTTCAACATCGCCGTCAGGAGCAAGCGTTACGAGCTTAAAACGAAATTTAATGCAGGGCTTATTTGGCACAGTCTATTTTGCAAAATTTATTTGGCAAAAACCTGGCTCATATCTTTAAACGCCTTGAACTCAAGCGCGTTGCCGCAGGGGTCGAGCAGAAACATGGTGGCCTGCTCACCTACCTCGCCTTTGAAGCGAATGTAGGGCTCAATCACAAACTGTGTATCGCGCGCTTTCAAGCGCTCGGCCAAGGCTTCCCACTCGTCCCACGCTAATATGACGCCAAAGTGCGGCACCGGTACGTTGTGCCCATCTACCGGATTAGTGTGGGCGCTCTCTTGCCCCGGTGTTTTGGGCTGCTCATGAATGACCAGTTGGTGGCCAAAGAAATTAAAGTCGACCCATTGCTCGCTGGAACGCCCCTCTTCCAGGCCAAATACATCGTTGTAAAACGCCCGCGCCAGCGCTACATCGTAAACAGGTATCGCCAGATGAAAGGGTGAAAGGCTCATGGTCATTCTCCACATTATTGGGTTTTATGAGGGTTAGCAGGCACTTTATGCAGCCCCGCTGTATTAATCCTAGGGCCGCTCATGGGAAAATAAAATCAATAACTATTTAGCTGATTCACAAAAAGGATTGATCAATGATCCGCGAGCTAAAAACGCTGATTGCGGTAGCACAGGAAGGCACCTTTGCCGCAGCGGGCAACAAAATTGGCCTGACTCAAGCGGCGGTAAGCGCACAAATGAAACGCCTTGAGGCAGAGTTGGGTATCCCACTGTTTGAGCGTAAAGGGCGTACCGCCATATTGACGCAGCGTGGGCAGGAAACGTTAAAGCAAGCTCATGCACTGCTCACCCTCTACAGCACACTGGGTGCGACGACTGCAGGCCAAGCCACCACTCAACGGGTCAACATTGGGGCCATCGCGTCCATACAGCGCTCGCTACTGCCCGATGCGCTGGCGCGCTTTCATCACACCTATAGCGAATGCCGCACCCGCGTGGTGCCAGGGCTCTCCATGGAGCTGGTGAATCAAGTCGACGCTGGGGAGCTGGATATGGCGGTGATTATTCGCCCGCCCTTTTCACTGCACAGCGATTTACGCTGGACGCCCCTTGCCCACGAGCCATTTCGTTTAATCGTGCCGCGCCATATTGAGGGCGATCACTGGCAGGAGCTGATCGCCCGCCAGCCATTTGTCCGCTACGACCGTGCTTCCTTTGGAGGACGGCAGGTCGAACGCTTTCTACGCGACAATCACTGCAATGTACGTGAAGTATGCGAAGTGGATGAACTGGAGGCCATCGTTAAACTGGTCGCCAAAGGGGTAGGCGTTGCTCTGGTGCCCCAAGCGATTGCACAGCAACCCTGGCCAGCGAAAGTGCGTGCGATTGATTTAGGCGAACACACCTTTCACCGCGACATAGGGCTGATACATCCCAGTAGCGGCCATTTGAGCGAACCCGCCCGGGCGCTGGCCCAATTGATTGGCGAAATCGCTCAGCGGCCTGATAATGGCGCCTAACATGTTTCGTTCAATATCAAAGGAGTAACTGCATGAAACCAGAGGATCTGGAAAAGCTAGTGACGCGTACCATGCCCTTTGGCAAGTACGAGGGTCGGCTTATCGCTGACCTTCCCGGCCCTTATTTAAACTGGTTCGCTCGGGAGGGGTTTCCCTCCGGGGAAATTGGCCAACTGCTGCATCTGATGCACGAAATTGATCATAATGGACTTGGCCCGTTGCTTGACCCACTGCGAAAAACACCTAGCCAGCGTGGCGAAACTTAAGGCTGAACGTTTTTATCTGCGTTCTCACGCTCGTCAAGGGCACCCTGAAACTCAACACGGTAAGCGGCCTCGTGCTGTGCGGTATCCGCAGGAAAGCGGCCTAAGGTGACCGCTAGTTCAAAAAAGCCAGCCGCAGGTAAACCGCCGCCTCGCCGGCTGACCACCAGTGCTGCGATGAAAGGCTTCTGCTGTGCGGCGTCTTCGCGCATTAACTGCTCTAACGCCTGAGTGACTTGAGCGATAGTCCGCGGCGGTGTTAGCGCTAGCGCGCTAGCCACCTGCTGATATGTCATTGGCAGGGCGTCACGCGGTGCGCTGAGCAGTAACTGGCGAAGCGCGGCAACGTTATCGGTCATATACATCCTATCGTCAGGTTTTAACACGTTCACATTGCCCATTGACCCAGTGTTTGTGCTAAGAAATAGTTGTGCTAAGAATAGCGAAATACGCTGTGATAAGGAGAGAACATGGTAACGCGACTAACAACGGTACGCCCTAGTGGAGGCCGTTGGCCAGGCGTGCTAGCTGGCTTAGCCATTTTGCTGCTAGCGGTGGCGACCCTAATGATGGCGGGCTCCGGGCCTGCTTATCGGGGCGAATTTATCAGCCTAGACGAGGCGTTCAACTTACTCCGTAACGGCGTTTATGCCGCTGGAGGAGCAGTCGCGGTCAGTATTGTCACGCTACTGTTTAGCCTGCTGGTTCATCGCTCTAGGCCCGCCTTAATAGCCACGCTGGTTATCGTCGCCACTGCTGCACTGCTTTACGTACCCTGGCAGCATTGGCAACGCGCTCAACAAGTGCCCGCAATTCACGACATCACCACCGATACGCAGAACCCTCCTGTCTTTGAAGCGTTAGCTGACGCACGAGAAGCGGCGCCTAACGCGGTTGACTACCCGGGCGATGCCACCGCTCAGCAGCAGCAAGCAGCCTACCCTTATATCAAGCCGCTGGTCTTGGACGAGGCCCCACAAATGGTACTCGCTGCCGCACAAGCTGAGGCCGAAGAGGCTGGCTGGCGGATCGCACGAATTACTGACAATCACATAGAAGCCACCGCGACCACGCGCTGGTTTGGCTTTGAGGATGATGTGGTCATTCGCCTAACCGAGCTTGAGAACGGAGTACAGGTGGATATGCGCTCGGCATCACGTCTGGGTGCCAGCGACGTGGGCACCAACGCAGCGCGTATTGAAAAATTTTTAACGGCGCTGGAAGCGCGACTTGAGTGACCGTTTCATAATCGCCCTACTCTCTCTTATTAATGCAATGGGTCGCGCGTTTTGCCGCCCTCACGCGCTAAAATTTGCTCAGCATCCAGGGTGGCGATAGGCACTTGATGCTGGGTAGGAATATCACCCGTCAATTGAAGCGCTTGATAACGCAGAGCGCAAACGCGTAAAAACGAGGTAAAGTTACCCAAGTCGTGCCCGGCGTCGATAGATTCATGATAAAGCCGGGTAATCATTTGGGCCGTGTTCATTCCATCACGCTGGGCAATCTCTTCGAGAATGTGCCAGAAGTAATTTTCCATTCGCACGCTGGTAACCATGCCATCGATACGTAGCGAGTGTGTCGCGCTGCGCCACAGCTCTGGGTCGGCTTGAATAAACAGTTTACACATAGGCGCTGTCTCTCGGAGTGTTCGTAACCACACGTATTATCAGGAATCCTCTGATTAGAGCATAGCGGCAATTATTGGCACAGCAAACAAGAGCGCCCAGCGGGTGCTGGGCGCAAATTTCGTTAGGTTAGTGGGCCAAGCTCACTTATTCAGTAGCGCCATAAACTGCGCCAGCCAAGCTGGGTGGGCAGGCCATGCGGGGGCGGTGACCAGGTTGCCATCGGTTACCGCATCGGTCACTTCCAGGTTGGCAAAGTGGCCACCCGCAAGCTCTACTTCCGGCTGGCAGGCCGGGTAAGCGGAGCACTGCTTCCCTTCCAGTACTTTTGCAGCGGCTAATAACTGAGCGCCGTGGCAAATCGCCGCCACGGGTTTGTTGGTCTCAAAAAAGTGCTGAACCATGGTTAGCACCTCTTTGTTCAAACGAAGATATTCAGGCGCACGTCCACCAGGCACTACCAGGGCATCGTAATCGGCGGGGTTAATACTGGCAAAATCGGCATTCAGGGCAAAACGGTGGCCGGGCTTTTCGGAATAGGTTTGATCGCCTTCGAAGTCATGAATCGCTGTCGCCACAGTATCGCCCGAGGCTTTCCCAGGGCAAACTGCATCGACACGATGGCCGACTGCCATAAGTGCCTGAAATGGCACCATGGTTTCATAATCTTCAGTGAAATCGCCGGTGATCATTAAAATGCGCTTGCTGCTCATCTCAGTGCTCCTCTTGGTTATCTTATGGTTATTGATCGAGTGTTTGAGCACACGCAGGGCGTGTTAGATGAGACTAGCAAGCGCTTTCCGACAATAGGTAGTAATTGCTTACTACTGAGTCACTTTCTCCTGCTGCGGAAGCGCTAGATGCCGTTGCCCTGCCGCGTCGCCGACCCGAAAGCGCCCTACCAGTGAATGCATATCACCGGCACGATCATCCAGCGTATGGCTGGCAGTCGTCGCTTCTTGCACCAATCGGGCGTTCTGGTGTGTCACCTGATCCAGCTGCGAAATTGCCTGATTGATCTGATCAATACCAGCAGATTGCTCATGGGTCGCCCCAGCAATCTCGGTAACATAGCGCGTCACCTCTCCCAGGCTATCAATGATTTCCTGCAGGTGTTTGCTTGAGGCGTTTACCAGTTGCTCACCCTCGCTTACCTTGGCGACACTGTCGTCTACCAAATGACGAATTTGGGCTGCTTCATCGGCGCTACGTCCCGCTAATTTGCGCACTTCTTGGGCCACTACGGCAAACCCACGGCCCTGCTCACCCGCTCGCGCTGCCTCAACAGAAGCATTGAGCGCCAGCAAGTTGGTTTGAAAAGCGATATCGTCAATGGCTTTGATGATCGAGGTAATCTTTTCGCTCGCCTCGCGGATATCACCCATTGCCGCCGTGGTGCGCGTTGATACCTCACCAGCGGCACGGGCGCGCTGGTCAACATTACCGCTAGCGTCTTTGGCTTGGTCAGCGTAATCAGCGGTCTGTTTCACCGTGGCCGTGATCTGCTCAAGGCTTGAAGCCGTTTCCGCCAACGATGCTGCCTGCTGGTCAGTACGCTGGGAGAGGTTTTCATTACCGGCGGCAATTTGTCGGCTGCTGGCCGCGATGGCTTCGGCACTTTCGCGGATTTGTGCCACCATGCCTTCAAAAGTATTCATCATATTGTTAAACGCTTGGGCTGTTTGGCCCACTTCATCATTGCGCTTAAGCTCAAGACGCTTGGAAAGGTCGGCGTTTTCTCCTGCGGTTCCGCTGATGCTCTCCATTTGCTGGCGCATCGCCACTAGCGGGCCCAATACACGCACCATGGTACGCCAGCCAAAGATGGCAAGCAGCGCGATGACCGCCAGAGTAACCATAATCAGCAGTGAACGCCCGGCGTTGGCTAATGCTTCGGCCTGGGTCGCGGCGCTGTCCGCCTGAGCCACGGTAAATGCCTCCACGTCGCTCAGCGCCGTGCGCATCTGCGCCATGGCTTGGGCAACATTAGTGAGCGCCGCTTGCACCTGGGCGTTTAACTCTAACTGCTGTAAACGCAGCTCATAGACAGCGTTGTCATCGGATACCATCAACCCATCCAGCTCTACGATGACATCGTCTAGATCACTGATTTGCGCGCGCTGGTCTACTTCGGTGCTAGGCGCGTCGGCGATCGCCGCCAGTGATTGGCGAGCTAGACCCACCTGCTGGGCAATTTCATTGTGACGCAAATTGACCAGCGCATCGACGCTAGTCGTTTGCATCATCTGGCGGCCAAGATCTGACAGCTGCGCTAATGCCATGCGCGCATTGCCGCTCAGGCGTCCGATGTCCGCTTGCGCGGTAAACATATTGTCGAGCAATTGGGTCGGTAACGTGGTCATGCCATCTTCGCGCCAGGCTTCCACTAACTCGCGCTGTTCACGGTCACTGCGAACCTGTGCTAGCGCCGTCCGCCCGGCAATATCTTCGGCACTTAGTATTACTTGAGAAATAAGCGCTTGCATTGCACTGATGCGCTCAGCCATCTGGGTTTGTAGGCTCAGCTCTTCGCGGCGAACGGCTTCCAGCGCCGTATCTCCTTCCAGCAATGCTTGATAGTGGCTATCCAGCTCACTCAACCCTTGCGCTTGATCAACCCCATGGAGGCCTTGCCGTGCATCATTAAAACGCTCATCCAGTGCCGCTTGAGAGGTGGTCTCATCTAGATCAGTCACGCTTTCTGCGGCAAGCAAATCCGCATGGCGTTGACCAAATGCCCCCATGGTAAGCACCATGCCCATGCTGGCATCCTGAAGCGGCAATACTTCATTGGTAATATAACGCTGTGAGTCGATTAGCCGTTGGTTGGTCGTCCAACCGGTTGCCGCCAGCACCACAGCGCCTAGCACTGCGGCTAAGAACAGGCTGATCAACATCGCTCGAATACTTAAGGTTTTTTTCATTATCTGTTTTCACTTGTGTCAGGGGACAGACAGGTAACGTAAGCTTTAGGGCAACAGGCTTGCCCATTCCACCGACTCGAAACGGCCGTTTTTAATAATGGTTGGCCATACCGCATCACTGGCTTGATGGTCATTTGGCCCCAAGCTCAACGGCTCTTCCAAACCAATATCAATCGTGCCCAAGCCAAGCAGGCCATCCACAATCGCCTCACGGTCAGGGTTAGCACCGGCCGCTCTTACGCCCTCAACAAAGAGTTTTGCCGCCAAATAACCTTCCAGGGAAATAAAGTCAGGCTCGCTACCTCGGGCATGGGTTTCCAGCGCTTTGCGGTAGGCCTCAACGGCGGGCAGGTCAGCATTTAGCGGGGGCACGACTTGGGTAATAATGACGCCTTCCGCCAGATCGCCAAGTTCATCCATAAGTGCTTGGCTGCCCACAAAAGAAACGTTCAGAAATAGCGTATCAGGTAGGTCCTTTTTCGCTTCACGGATGAAGTCAGCTGCGGGGCCGTAAGTACCGACGATGATAATGGCGCGTGGTGTTACTGGCGCTTCCAGAATGGTCGCTAAACCCTGGTGAATATTACGTGTACCGCGAGTAAAGCGGCCATGAGCCAGTGCCCCGATATTGTCGACGCCATGGGCAGTTAATGCCTGGGTGGCGCCGTTGTATCCTGCATCGCCAAAGCTATCGTTCTGGGTAAAGAAGGCGATCTCCTCGGGCAAAACACCTGCCTCCAACAGCCCGTCCACCATGGCGGCGGTTTCTTGTACATAGCTTGCCCGGTAGTTAATCACGTAGCGGTCAGGTGGCGTCTTGCGCAGCACACCCGCGCCAGTAAAAGCGCCATACAGCAGCGTTTCATATTCGTTAAAGATGGGAATAGTAACGGTGGCCGTCGGAGTGCCGACATTTCCGATCGCCGCTAGCACTTCATCCTCTTGAATCAACTGTCGGGTATTACTGGCGGCCTGCAGCGGTTTGTACTGATCATCCCGGGCAATTAACGCCAGGGTTTCACCATTAACCCCGCCTGCCTCGTTGACTTCGGCAAAGTAGGTCTCGATACCTTTTTGCATACCCAATCCTAGCGGTGCGGCCCCACCGCTGGAAGGAGCAACAATACCGAAACTCAGTTCTGCCTGTGCAACAAGTGGAACAAACATCCCCACTGCTAATACTATATTCAATAAGTATTTTCTTAATAAGGCCTTTTTTGACAAGACTTTTATTAACAACCCGATTCCCAATCGTTGCATTGATCTGCTCCTTGCTGGCTAGATCACTTTCCCACTACATAAATGGCGATATCGAATACGTGCAATGCTTAACACCGCACGCGTTCGAAATCACCAACCAGTTCTTATCTCTATCGGCGGGAGGATATACGACTAAAGATTAATTATCGTCGGTTGCTAAGTAACAAATATTACTTAGATTGTAACAATTGATGTCACGCCCGCAATTAGCGCAAAACTCTGCTTTTAAGCAGGTCTTTCGATGGCGAAACGGTCACTGATACGGATGTAATCACTGCCTGCAAGTCGGCCAACAGGTTTGAGTCGATCCATATCGACATGGCGACCGTCCCACAGCGAATCGTCAATATGGATGGAGACAACCTGAGCCAGCACCAAAGTACCTGCTAGAGGCTGGTCACCAAAGCGAATCATATCGAATAGTTTGCAACCAAAGGCCACGGGAGCGTTGGCAATGCGTGGCACGTTGACCCCAGGCATCTCAGCTTTTTCAAGGTCGGCCAGCGCAAACTCATCCTCGCCTGGCGGCAAGCTGGCGCTAGTGGTATTGAGCGCTTCTATCAATCCTTCACTGCCCACATGTACGACACATTCAGGTACTTCTTTTAAATTGCGCACGGTGTCTTTAAGTTCGCCGCTACCATTCAGCAGTGGAGAAAACACCAGCACCGGTGGATTCACGCTGGCCACGTTAAAAAAGGAAAATGGCGCCAAATTGGCATTTCCTTGCTTATTCTGGGTAGACACCCAGGCAATAGGCCGGGGGCAAACAGTGCCGGATAACAAACGATAAATCACACCGGGACTTAAGGGGGATTCATCTAATAGGTAATCGCTCATTTTTGACTCCTGAGTAATGGGTTTAGGCGTATTATCAACCTATAACAGCTATCACTTTACAACAGCATTGCCAGCATAGACGCGTTTTACAAACATATGCTGCTCAGCAAGGAACCGATTCGATGAAGATTGTCATTGCCGATGATTATCAGGACTGTGTGCGCAGTTTAGACGCTTTCAAGCAGCTAGAAGGCCAAGAGGTAACGGTTTATCACGATACGCTTACCGACCTGGACGCATTGAGCGCGCGCTTTCAGGATGCCGAGGTGTTGATACTCATCCGTGAACGCACGCCGATCACGGCCGCCCTGCTTGAACGCTTGCCCAACCTGAAAGTCATTAGCCAAACGGGTGGCGGTGCAGCGCACGTGGATATGGAGGCTTGCCGCCGCCATGGCATCACTGTCATGACGGGAACCGGCTCGCCTTATGCGGCGGCAGAATTAACCTGGGGCTTGGTGCTTGCCGCGATGCGCCATATACCCGCAGAGGTCGAGAACCTGAAAGCGGGCCGTTGGCAGCGTACCTTAGGCACGGGCCTTAAAGGCCGCACCCTAGGCATTTTTGGCTATGGCAAAATCGGCAGCTTAGTAGCGCGCTATGGCCAGGCATTTGAAATGAACGTTTTGGTGTGGGGAAGAGAAGGCACCCGCCAGCGCGCTTCAGATGCTGGACTAGAGGTAGCCAAAAATCAGGCTGATTTGTTCCAGCGTGCGGATGTGCTCAGCCTACACCTTCGTTTAAACGACGATACTCGCGGTATCGTCAACGCTGAAACCCTAGACCAGATGAAGCCCACATCTCTGTTGGTGAATACCAGCCGTTCTCAGCTAGTGGTGCCTGGGGCGCTGGAACAAGCATTAAAAGCCGGGCGACCCGGTCAAGCTGCGGTAGACGTATTCGATGCAGAACCTGTATTCGAAAACTCACTGCTGGGACTGCCCAATCTGGTCGCCACACCACACCTTGGCTATGTGGAAAAGGATAGCTACGAGCTCTACTTTGGCGATGCGTTCAGTAACCTGCTGGCCTACATTAATGGTCAGCCCGTTAACAACCTAGCTGGCTAACCGGGCGCGCTAAAACGTGGGCTAAGCACCTAACGACCATCGCCTCTGTGCCAATTGTGCTAGCCTTATGGGTTCACGAGTAACACAGGGGCCATTAATGCTCACCATTTCTAGCAACGTTACCCTGGCTGATTGGGAGATTGATATTAGCCAGATTCGCGCCCAAGGCGCGGGCGGACAGAACGTCAATAAAGTCGCTTCAGCGGTACACCTGCGCTTCGATATTCTTAGCTCAACACTGCCACCGCTGTACAAAGAGCGCTTAATGGCGCTGTCCGATCAGCGCATCAGTAAAGAGGGCGTGGTGATTATTAAAGCCCAGAGCCATCGTAAGCTTGAGCTGAATAAAGAGGATGCGTTGGCACGCTTAAAAGAGCTGATACAGAGTGCCACCAAGCAGCAAAAAGCACGCCGCGCCACTAAGCCCACCAAAGGTTCACAGCGCCGCCGCGTCGATCACAAAACCCGTAAGGGCAAAATTAAATCGCTGCGCGGTAAGGTGTCGGCCTCTTAATGACTAAAGACACCGCACCTCCTGCTCAGCGCCCCCTTTCGCCCTGCATACAAATCTGTCAGATTGAACCAACAACATCGGTGTGCGAAGGGTGTGGTCGCACGCTGGATGAAATTGCGGTTTGGGGCAGCATGACCGAGGCCGAAAAGACCCCGGTATGGGAACGCTTAATAGCCGAAGGCTATGTTTCTAGGGGCTATGTTTCTAGGGGCTATGTTTCTAAAGGCAGGGCTTCCGGCGAGTGACGGTCGCGCAAGATATGGTGTAGCTCGCCACACGCGACCATCGGGTCATCACAGTTAATCACAATATCCGAGTGGGCCAATACATAGCTGCGGCCAGTAATGGTATTTTCCACTACCTGGTAAGCCCCTTCCTGATGGGTGCCAATGAAGGTGCCGATAAACCCCGTCTCACGCAGTGACACCGTCTCTAGCTTATCACCTACATTCAAACGCCCTTCGTAGTTCATTAGCGCTAGACGTGCCGAGGTGCCGGTGCCCGTTGTGCTGCGGCAAATAACGCCTGGATGAACGTAGGTCGTTGACCGTGAACGTGTATACCCCTCCCCTATCTGCTCTTCAGGCCCCATAAAGTGCAAAAATGGCAGAGGCCCCACATCGCCCAGAGTGTAGTGAGAAAAGCCCCGCTGCGCCTTTATTGCCTCAACAATTTTGTAGGCACACTCTGAGAGTGCGCGTTCCTCATCACGCACCAACTTAAAGCCCAGCTCGGTTGCATCGACCAAGGCGTAAAAGCCACCGCTATAGGCGATCGAATAGGTGACTTCGCCAATCCCCGGCACTTGAATCGTATCGCGATAGGTATCGATATAGCTGGGCAGGCCACCACAAGTAACCGACTCCACCACACCGTTATGCACCTTCGCTTCGATTTGCACTAGCCCCGCCGGCGCTTCCAGCTTAAAGCGCTGTATGCCTTCCTGCTTGGGCACAATGCCGCTCTCCAGCACCGCTGTAGCGGTACACAGCGTGTTGGAGCCGGAGTAAATAGGGTACCCCATCACTTCCATAATGATGTAACCCGCCACCGCCTCAGGGTGAGTGGCCGGCACCAACAAGTCGACCGACATTTCCGGAATGCCGTAGGGCTCTTCGAGCAGCAGGCGGCGCAAACCGTCGGCGTCATCACGCAGGTACTCCATCTGCTCGCGAACGGTGGCGCCAGGCAGAACATCAATACCCCCTGTGACGATACGGCTAACGTCACCACCGGCATGAGTGTCCATTAGCTGGATGGTATGAAGGTTATGCACTAGCGGCGCTCCTGAACGGAAGAAGAAGGATTCTCAAGGGCGAACGGCGCACCGTGAGATGCCCACTGAGCATCGGGAACAAGCACAATTTTGCCCAGATAATTGCTGCCCCGGTTAACAAAATAGCGCTCGGCGGCATGCAGGTCAGAAAGCTTAAAAGCGGCGTGAAGTACCGGTTTTAATTCCCCGCTGCGAATCCACGCCACCAGCTGTTCGGCCTCTTCTCGGGTGCCATGGGAAACGCCAAATATCTGTACTTGATAAAGATACACGCGGGTCCACATCATTTCGCTAAGGTTCCCACCGCTGGCACCGGCAATAGAGAGACGGGGGTAGCTCTTACGCCCCTGCATATCGACAATCATGGTGTCGATAAACAGGTTGGTCATCTCACCGCCGACCAAGTCCATCACCGCATCGATTGGCTTACCGCCTGTGGTTTCCAGCACTCGGTCAACAAACGTCGGCAGGTCGCCACGATCAATGACCGCTTCTGCGCCTAGTGCTTTGAGCGCCTCGGCTTTATCTAACTGGCTAACGGCATACGGAACCGCTCCCACAATACGGCAGAGCTGAATGAGCGCGGTGCCCACACCACCACTAGCGCCACTGACCAGCACACGCTCGCCAGCACTCACCTTGGCGGCAGTCATCATATGGTAAGCCGTTTGATAAGAGCACATACCCATTGAGGCCAGTTCAGCGTCGTGAAGCTCAGAGTTGGGCACGTGATAAAACTGATCAGCAGGCACGGCGATATACTCAGCAAAGCCGCCGTCGGCTCCATGGCCGTAGTAATCCGGGGTTAGATTAATATCACGGCGTTCATCGGCGTAAATATTAAAATCCAGCAAACCTCGCTGACCAATGCGCCCGGCGTCAACGCCCTCTCCCACCGCCACTATGCGGCCTGCGACGTCAGCGCCTTGAATACGCGGGAAAGTTAAGGTTGGCGTACCACCCATGGCAAAGGAGGTAACATCGCCTTTGTCCTTGGTAGGGTACAGCCCTTCACGCGCCTTGCGATCCGTGTTGTTCTTCGCCGTGGCGGTCACCTGCACCAGCACTTCGCCCGCCTTGGGCTGCGGCGTGGCGACACCCTGATGGTATTCCAGCTTTTCTATACCGCCATGTCCAACCAAGAGCATAGCAGCCATTGTGGTGGGCACCGTGTGTGTCGTCTCGGCCATGGAGTGACTCCTAGGTTGGGCTAACGTCAAACTGCTAAAAACAGATTAGCTAAAAACAGGAACGCCAATCAGCACTGTGTGCAAGTAAAAGGCAAACACCACATACGCTACCAAGCCGACGAGTATGGTAGCAATGGTGGCCATTTTATTAGTGCTAACGGGCGCTGGTGGCGTAAGACGACCACGCTTTTTGGCGGTTTTGAACGCCAGGATAGCCCAGATAAGAAAGGCAGCAAAAAAGATAATATCACCCAAGCGACCGTTGGCCAGCAGGTGAGCAAAAGCCCAGACTTTCACCGCCAGCATCATCGGATGGCCAAGTTTGGCCTTAATCGCGTTATGCGGAATGTATGCCGCCACCAGCATAATAAAGGCCGGCACCATCAGCAGCGCCACCGCATGGCGCATTCCCATTGGCGGGTACCAGATATAGATGGGATCAAGGCGCATCTGGCCAAAACCGTATATAGCAATGGCCAAGCCAACGATGGATACCGCCGAATAGGCGACTTTCCAAGTGGTTTCGCCATGTTTCGCAATCTGCTGCTGACGCCAGTTTTCAGCAAAGATACGTACAGAGTGGCTGCCTAAAAAAATCAGCAGCCCGATAATCATAATCGTCATGGAACAACTCCCAGTGAAAACGCTAGTCGACGGCTTTATGCCTTATAGTCTTGGTCGCTGGAGAGGATGCCACACTCAGCCACCGACCACCTATGCATGGGTCAACTTTTTGTTTCCTGGAGTCGTTCTATGGGGAGACTAAACCCCGTCCTTAAAACCTGTCCTTAAAACCAATGCTTGCGCTTAAATAGCCAAATCATGACACCCGCAATACCCAACATGGCTCCCCAGACAAAAAAGTAGCCATACTGATAACGCAGCTCGGGCATATTTTCGAAGTTCATACCGTAAATCCCGGCAATAAACGTGAGCGGCACAAAAATCGCGGTAATCACCGTGAGCACCCGCATGGTGATATTTAGCTGGTGGGAGGAAATAGAGATATAGCCATCGATTAGGTCACCGCAAATGTCGTAGTACATTTGGGTCAATGTGTAGAGGCGTTCGAAGCGATCCGCTACATCGTTGATGGCGTGCAGGGTTTCGCTCTCTTCCCGCGGTAAATGCTCATAGTCATAAGCGGTGAGTTCTTGGGTAATCCCCTGGTGGTAGCTAAAGATGCGGCGCATTTTAACCAGCCGGGAACGGTAAGTGATGATCTTGCGCATTAGCACATCATTACCATTTTCCAGCAGTTCGTCTTCCAGATCGCTTAACGCCGTTTCGAACTCAAGCAGGCTATCGATATAAAAGCCCGCAGAAATATACATCACCCGCAGCGCGACATGTTCCGGCGAATGGGCCAGCAGGGCTTTACCGTGCTCGTTGAATAGCCGTTCTATGGAGAGCGCTTGGCCGGGATGGAGGGTGACCAGAAATCGCTCCCCCACAAAGAAACAGACCTGTTGAGGCAGATAGTTTAGTTCGGCATCAAAGGAGGAGATGCCACGATAAATAATCAAGGTGTGATTATCAAACTCTTCAATTTTTGGCGGATGGCGCTCTTTGTGGGCATCTTGAATCGCCATGGGGTGAAACTCAAACGCCTCTAAAATCGCCCGCTCGCTTTGTTGGGACTCGCCCTGCATATCGATCCAGATATGGCTGCCAGGCGTCGTCTGCCAGACAGCCAACAGGCTTTCATCCCCCTCGTGGGTCTCACCTTCAGGGGTAGTCAGAAGAGTTCGAATCATGGATGTCCTTGCGAATAGCTAGCGTTAAGTAGGCTAACAACACACTCACCAGCGTTGAGGCGATTAACGCCCCGACGAATGGCCCCAAGGTAGGGACACTGCCCGGAAAACTGGCGGCCACCATCCCGGCGACCAAGCTTCCTTGGCTTAACCACCCTGGGAGAATGGCACCCAGCAGCCCCGCGATGCCACCTACAATGGCGGCCAGTGGCGTCATTCGTTGCCACAGGCCCAACAGCACAGGTACCACAATGGCAGCACACAGCAGGTCGGCAATCAAAAACAGACGCAGTACTGACAACCCCTGCAAGGCAATTAATACCACCGGTACCATTACTACCACTGTCACCCAGCGGGCAGCCACCAGTGATACGCCCTGCTGCTCGCTGCGCGCGACCACCAACGAGGCAATACCATTTTGCAGCGTATCAACGCTGGAGGCCACCAAGGTCACCGCTAATACCAAGGCGGGTAGCGTCAGCCAAACAGGAGCATCACTTAACAGGGCAAAAAATGGCATCGGCGGCTCGCCTAATGGCACACCACTCATCGCGGCCAATACACCTAGACCACCAATCACCATGATGACGACTACCGTCATTGCGCCACCTAACCATGCCCCGCGCCCCAGGCTTTGATCGTCTTGAGCGGCCCACACGCGCTGCCAATAGCCTTGATGGAAGAGATTGGCCGCGGTAACCGCGATCACTAGCGTTAACGCTACGCTGAGCGCACTGGTGATGGGAATGGCAGGAAGCGCAGCCTCGTTGGGAATAGTGGGAAGCCGCCATAGGGCCATGCCACCGACCACACACAGCAGTACCAGTAACAACCACGCCTGCCAACGGTCAGTGGCAAGGCTGGCCCGTAGACCACCTGCCGCAGTATAGATGAGCGTGGTAAGCGCCACGCCAATAATCACCAGTGCGGGGGGCACATCGGAAAGCAGCGCGGTAATGGCGCCAATAGCGGTTAGCTCGGCAGCTAAAAAGCACGCCATATAGGCGATTGATACCAGCGTTACCCAGCGCCTTACACCAGGGCCATAGCACGCTTCGGCAAACTCGGCGATGCTGCGCCCCTCGGGCAGCGCCCGGCGAATCTTCGGCCCATACAGCCCCAAGACGATAAACGGCAGCGCAGAGCCTAATGCATAGCCTGCCAGGGCCAGCGGGCCAACAAAGGCGCCGATTTCAGGAGGAGCAAAGAGAATCCATGCGCCCATGCCGGAGGCAAGGAAGGAGAGCCCCAGGGTAGATGCCGTTTGCGAGTTACGGGCGGTGACATAGTCATCAAGTGGGCCATTCACCCAGCGAGCCCGGAGGCCTAAGTAAGCAAAGCAGCACAGCGCCGCACCAAGCACGGCTAACGTTAGGTAAAGCATGTCGCACTTCCTCCGCCGGTACGAACCGGATCAGGTTCCAGGGTCTGCGTAGCCGCATCTCAGCCCTTTTATGCAGGGCTCCCCTGGCGACAGTGAATGTAGGTGTTTTGCTAAGCGCTTTTTCTAAGTACGTTTTTGGGTACTTTTCGAAGCGCTGTCTCAAGAACTATTCTCAATCAAAATCATAGCTTAGTAAAGTTAAGGTGCGCTGGTCGCCTCTTAGCGAGGCACTCGCCCCATCAGGTAGAACTCCTCATTGGGTGGCGTACCTGCCAGGGTAACCAACCGATTCGACAAGCCAAAAAACGCCGCGATCGCGCCTATATCCCAGCAATCCTCTTGGCTAAAGCCTACTTCCAGCAGGCGGGCAAGCCATTCATCAGTCATTTCACCCACATCGATGGCACAGTGCATGGCGAAATCGAGCATCACCCGGTGGCGCTCGCTAATCGGCGCCACCCGATGGTTGATCGCCACTTGGTCAGCGAGTAGCGGGTCTTTACTGTAAATGCGCACCAGTGCCCCGTGAGCAACCACACAATATAGGCAGCGATTACGTGCGCTGGTAGCCACTACAATCATCTCTTTTTCGGCTTTGGTGAGGGTATCTGATTCGCGCTCCATCAACGCATCGTGATAGGCAAAAAAAGCACGAAATTCAGCAGGGCGATGGGCCAACATCAGAAAGACATTGGGCACAAAACCCGCTTTACCCTGAACGGTCAAAATGGTATTGCGAATATCGTCAGGCAGGTCATCCAATGTTTCAGGCACGTTAAAACGACTTAATGATGAAGACATGCTCACCTCTTTCTTGTTAAGTTTAGCCATCTCATAAAAACGGCTTAGCGGTTGTGTAACAAAAAGCTGAATTAAGAGGCTTTTATTCAGCCGCCCTACTCGCCATACTGAAGATTCGTTCTGTGACAAAAAAACATGCGCTACTCTTAATAAACAGTTCGTTCAAAGGGACACTGTCATGAGCCATAACGAAGCCAAGGAACATACCCCCGGTCGTCTAAACGAGCTGTTTACTGACCCTTACCGAGCATTTGAAAATGATACCGATGAGCGTCAGCTGCACATTCGTATAATGCTGCATATGCTGCTTGCCCGCCCAATGACACGGGGTCAAATGACACTTCGCGTCATTCATGGCTGGGAAAATGGCGGCTGTGAGCCCGAAGACCTCCAGCATGTCGACTATACTCTTGATGGCGTTCCTGACTTTAAGCGCGCTGTACAAGATTTTGAACACGCTTCTAAGCACAACACGCCGTTACCTGCCGACAACAGCGCCATTCTTGCCGCCCCGCTTGCCAATGCAATTGCAGACGCCGAAGCCGAAGGGCAAGACCTTACCAACGATATTCGCGAGACCCCTGCGCGCTGGCCAGCCTTTGAGGGTGGTTTGGCACTATATACGCTGTTTAAAATGTACCATCGGCTGATTTATGGCGAAGATGACACCTACCGCTGCACGCAGTGTGTAACTCCGCTGGGAATGCGCGAAATACATGAGTTTCACCTTGAAGAGGGTGAGTTTGCTCTGCTCGTCCCCCCCGCTGAACACTTTATGGGTAAGGAGTCGCTGTTAGTATTGCATGAAAGCCAGCTCGGCCCCATTGAACAGCTGCTTGAAGAGAGCCTTCCGCTGTTTGACAACTTTTAAGCCAGCCACCTGGCTTGATCTGCCAAGCGGTTAACCGACCTCGTTAGCAACTGGCCCCGCTTAAGCGGAGCCAGTTAGCGCCACTTTTTTAACCCAGCGAAATCGTGCTATTAATACCGCTGGAAACATTCTCGGGTTCAAACCAACGTGCCGTTACGGTTTTTGTTTGTGTCCAGAATGCAATCGCCTGCTTACCATTGGGCCCTAAATCGCCCAGCTTTGAAGCCCTTGACCCGGTGAAACTAAAGTAAGCGACCGGTACGGGGATTGGCACGTTAATACCAATTTGTCCAACATCGATATCGGTTTCAAACCGGCGCGCTACCCAGCCTGAGTTAGTAAAGATGGAGGTACCGTTGCCGTTGGGATTGGCATTGATAAAGGCAATCGCCTCATCCAGGGTTTCAACACTGACCACACACAGCACGGGGCCAAAAATCTCTTCGCGATAAATGGTCATATCGGCGGTTACATCGGCAAACAAGGTCGGCCCCACGAAGTTACCGTTGGGGTAACCCTCTACCTGAACCTTGCGACCATCAACCATCAGTTTGGCGCCCTCTTTCTCCCCTGCATCGATTAAACGTAGTACACGATCACGGGCAGCAGGTGACACCAGCGGGCCCAAGTCCGCATCAAGCTGAGTGCCTGGGCCTACTTTCATTGCTCGCGCCGCATCTACTATATCGCTTAGCCACTCGCGTGCCTCGCCGACAAGCACCACTACCGAGTTCGCCATGCAGCGTTGGCCCGCAGCGCCAAAAGCTGAGCCCAGCAGGTTGTTGATCGCTTGACTACGGTTAGCATCAGGCATAACCACACAGTGATTCTTGGCGCCCATCATCGCCTGCATGCGCTTGCCCGCCGCTGCTGCACGGTTATACAGCAGCGACCCCACATGGGTAGAGCCGATGAACGAGAGCGCTTTGATATCCTGATGATCGGCAATTTGATTGGCCACGTCCGGGCCACCGTGCACTACGTTGAGCACGCCCGCTGGGATACCCGCTTCATGGGCTAGCTCCACTAAGCGCATGGTGGAGCTGGGATCCTGTTCGGAGGGCTTAAGCACAAAGGTATTTCCGGTGGCAATCGCCAGCGGGAACATAAAGCAGGGCAACATAATCGGGAAGTTAAAGGCGGTAATCCCAGCCCCCACCCCCAGCGGTTGGTGCATGGTGTAAACGTCTACCTCGTTGGCAGCGTTTTCAGCTAATTCACCCAACTGCAACGAAGTAATCGAACAAGCGTGCTCTACCACTTCCAGACCACGACCCACTTCGCCTTCCGCATCGGGCAGGGTTTTACCGTGCTCTTCAGTAATCAGTGCCGCGAGTTCAGCGGTATTGTCGCGAATCAGCGCTTGCAGCTTGAGCATAATGCGCATGCGCTTCCCCAGCGGCACTTTACGCCACTCCTTGAACGCTTCTTTGGCACTACTGATAGCGCGTTCTACTTCGTCAGCGGTACAGAACGGCACTCGAGCCACTACTTCTTGCGTCGCAGGGTTGACCACGTCGCGCCACTCCTGGCTCTGTGACTGGACGGGCTGGCCATCGATATACATGGGAATTTCGCGAACGGACATAGCGTTGCTCCTATTTATGGTTGTGGTTGTTATGGTTGCGAGTATTAAAAAAAGCTGTTTTTAAAACGCATCGCGGTAAGACAAGTACACAGGGTATAGCAGCAAGTTGACGTTAACGTCAACCAAGTATCTCATGAGTAAACAAAATCTACGCCAGAACGTCAATTAGCCTTTTCATTGTGGCACCGCGCTGGCTATGCTTCGGCTAATCAGTGTGCCGCAGGCTTGCGGATCGCCCACGGCGAAAGCTCGTGTTTAAACACAGGGAATTATCTATGCAGACCTTTCACTGCCGCTGTGGCAATCCGCTGTTCTACGAAAACACCCACTGCCTTGCCTGTCAGTCAGAAGTAGGCTGGTGCCCTGCTTGTAGCAATATCGTGGCCATTGAGCCCTTGGATAACGGCGGCTATCGCTGTACCCACCCGGGTTGCGATACAGCGCTAATGAAGTGCCACAACTACGCTGTTGAAAACGTATGTAATCGGCTGGTGGTGATGGAACACGGCCAAGCGGACACGCTCTGCGACTGCTGTCGTTACAACGAAGTAATACCCGACCTCAATATTGCAGGCCACCGTGAGCGTTGGGCGGCACTAGAGGCTGCTAAACGGCGCCTTTTTCATACTCTGGATCTACTTAAACTTCCCCACGGTACCAAAGACGACGACATTGCTGTGCCGTTAAGCTTCTCATTTATGGCTGATGCCCTCCCCGACCAGGGCTTATGGCGTTCCACCGCCAAGCCAGAGAAGGTGTATACCGGCCATGCAGCAGGGCATATCACCATCAACATCAAAGAAGCCGACGACGTTGAACGCGAGCGCTTGCGGGTCGACATGAACGAATCCCATCGCACATTAATTGGTCATTTCCGCCATGAAATCGGCCACTACTATTGGGATGTATTGGTTAAGGATCGCGATGAAGAGAATTGCCGTGCGGTATTTGGCAATCACCACCGGCCAACCTATGCCGAAGCGTTAGAGCGCTACTACCAGCAGGGGGCGCCCAGCGACTGGCCTAATCGCTTCATCTCTGCTTACGCCACCATGCACCCCTGGGAAGATTTTGCTGAAACATTTGCCTACTACTTGGATATGGTCGCCGTGCTGGATACCGCACTGCACATGGGCATTACCCCCGTTGAGTACGACGGCAGTCTGGAGAGCATGCTGATTGCCTTTCATCAGGTAGGGATGGCAGTGAATGAGCTCAACCGGGATATGGGCCTGCTCGATTTGGCCCCAGGAGTGCTTGCCCCAGCGGTGCGCGAGAAGCTGACGTACCTGCATCGAATCGTGCAGGCCGCCAGCCCGCTAGAGCGCGACTCCCCCACTGGTTAGTCGTTATCGTTATCCCCTGCGTGGCTTTGACTCTGGCTCTGACTCTGGTTTTGGGTAACGCGGGGCACGCTGTCGTCATTCACAAAGTAGGTTGCGCTAAGCGTATCGTGGATAGCGGCAAAGCCGATCTGAAGTTCGTCGATAAACAGGTGCAGCTTGCTGGGTGAGTGGGCCAGCGCTTGAATATCGGCATCCACCACATCGGCGCGCACCAGTGAAACGGTCGCTGCCGGTCGATCCTGTCTTGGCAGTAGCGTCAGCTCATGGCCCAGCGTCTCCAAGCTGCAGGCAATGGAGCGTGGCAGATTAGGATCTTGCAGCAAAAAGCGCAGCACATCCGGGCCCCGAACGCGTAAGCGTACCTGCTGACGGTACATTTGGTAGGCGGTGAGCGATTTGAGTACGCTCATCCACTGCAGGTTTTCAAACGGCAGCAGCTCTTCAGGGTTTTGCGGCAGCAGGCTGGCAGAGCGCACATCCACAATACGGGTAGTCATATCGGCCCGCTCTAACTGACGCCCCAGCTCAATAAAGGTACGCGCAGGGCCATGGCTTAACGTGCCTTCAATCAGGCCTGTCAACGCCTGGCAGCTACGGATGACGCTTTTGAGAAAGCTATCGCGACGGCGTGGACTAACGCCGTTTTCGGCATGATCGGCCACGCTCAGATAGAGCTGGTTAACCTCTTCCCAAATCTCCCGAGGCACCACATCCCGAGTGGTTCTGAGGTTCTCACGGGCACTGGCAAGCGCAGAGATAATCGAAATATCATTGTCAGTATCAGCGCATAAAAAGTGCACCACATTGCGTTCATCAAAGTCTTTATGGCGTGCGGTAAAGGCTTCCAGACTGCCGGTCATTTCGATAAGCGGTGCCCAACCTAACGGCAGGCGCCCCGGCAAATCGAGCATAAGGTGGCTATTGACACTCAGCAAACGGGCAGTGTCTTCCGCACGTTCAATATAGCGCGCCATCCAGTAGAGGTTCTCTGCAACGCGTGACAGCATGGCGTTAGGCTCCTTTCACCGCGGCCGCTGCCGCCTTGTCGTCGGTTTCTACAATCCAGGTGTCTTTACTGCCACCACCTTGAGAGGAGTTCACCACCAGCGACCCCTCTATCAATGCCACGCGGGTGAGGCCACCGGTGGTAACGTGGATTTCAGGTCCAGAGAGTATGAAAGGGCGTAAATCCACATGGCGCGGCTGCGGTAATCCATTCGCTAGCGTAGGCGTGGTCGACAGTGCCAGGGTAGGCTGAGCCATATAGTTGCGCGGGTTCGCCTTAATCAAACGGGCAAACTCTTCGCGGGTCTCTTTGGTTGAGCGTGGGCCAATGAGCATACCGTAGCCCCCCGACTCATTGGCCGGTTTCACTACCAATTCATCCAGGTGGTCGAGTACATAGCGGCGATCGTCCTCGAACATACACAGGTAGCTGGGCACGTTGGGGATCAGCGGCTCTTGATCGAGGTAGTAGCGAATCAACGCGGGAACAAAGGCGTAAACGACCTTATCGTCCGCCACGCCAGCCCCCGGCGCATTGGCAAGTGCTACTTTCCCCGCCCGCCAGGCGCGCATTAGGCCCGCCACCCCCAGCATGGATTCCGGGTTAAATGCTTCCGGGTCGAGAAACTCATCGTCTACACGGCGGTAAATAACATCGACCCGGCGTAGCCCTTCCACGGTGCGCATGTACACCACATCATCGTCATCAACGAGTAGATCACTTCCCTGCACCAGCTCGACGCCCATTTGCTGGGCAAGATAGGCGTGCTCAAAATAGGCAGAGTTGTAGATCCCGGGGGTCAGTACCACTACCTGGGGGTCATCACCTGGCCTTGGCGACATCGCCGCCAGCATGTCGTAAAGCTGAGCCACATAGTCATCAACGGGCAAAATCTTGCCTGAGGCGAACAGCTCCGGCAGTACCCGCTTGGTGACATTGCGGTTTTCCAGCATGTAGGAGACACCGGAAGGAATGCGTAAGTTATCCTCCAGCACGTAGAGCGTCCCGTCGCCATCGCGCACCAGGTCAGAGCCACATACATGAGCCCATACGCCGTGAGGGGGGTTAATGCCAACACACTGGGGGCGGAAATTAACCGATTGTGCCAGCACCTCGGCGGGCAATACTTTGTCCTTAATGACTTTTTGATCATGGTAAAGGTCATCGATAAATAGATTCAGCGCCTGCACGCGCTGCTTAAGGCCTGCCTCGGTTTTACGCCACTCACTGGCGGGAATGATTCGCGGCACAATATCAAAGGGCCAGGCACGGTCAATCATCGCGCCTTCAGAGTAGACGGTGAAGGTAATCCCCATGGTACGAATAGCGATCTCCGCCGCGGTTTTTCGCTCCGCTAACTCCTCGGCGCTAAACCTTGCCAACATGTTGCACAATTCACCCGCTGACTCGCGTGGCTGACCGGGAGCGGCCATCAGCTCATCGTAGTAATCACGACACGCATAGTTATTCCAATTCACTTGGCTCATGGGCGCTCTCCTGGCGCGGGGGTGGAAGCGGCAACTTCCTCAATGCTCAGTGTAGGCCTGCCGCGTGCAAAACAATCAAACAAATGAGAGCAAAATGCGTACCATCTTTTGCGATATTTCAACGTTCACTTACTTAAACGCCGCTTGACAGAGAGCACGAGAAAATTAAAGCGCTTTTATGCGCCGCATTGGTGCATAAAAGTGGCGTCAAATTGGTGCACAAAGCGCTTTCCACTTTAGTTAAACGTCTTAGTTAAGATAGCGGCTGCAAAAAAGTAAAAGTGGAACGATACTTGCGAAACGTTCGGTTATTCCTTAACCCAACCGACCAGCCGGTTAATAACGGTTCTTTTGAGGGTGGCTCATGACCATTCGCGTTGCCTTGTATCATCGTACGACTTACCACTTTGACCGCCCGGTGCGTCTTTCGCCCCATGTTATTCGACTGCGCCCAGCGCCCCACTGCCGTACTCATATCGAAGCGTACTCGCTCAAACTCTCCGGCGATGACCACTTTTTAAACTGGCAACAGGATCCGTTCGGCAACTTCAATGCTCGCGTGGTGTTCCCTGAACCGCGCCAAGAGTTAACCATTGTCGTCGAGCTAATCGTCCCGATGACGGTGATTAACCCGTTCGATTTCTTCTTGGACGACATTGCGCAAACGATTCCCTTTGCTTACCCAGAAGCGCTGCGCCAAGAACTAAGCCCCTATCTTGAAATAACCGAATCAGGGCCACGGCTGATGGAGTGGCTCAAAGCCGTTCCCCGTGAACCGACTACCACCGTCGATTTTCTGGTCGCGCTTAATCAACGCCTGCAGAATGACATCGGTTACCTAGTGCGCCTGGAGCCCGGTGTCCAGAGCTGCGAAGAGACGCTGACACTCGCCAGCGGCTCCTGCCGCGACAGTGCCTGGCTGCTGGTGCAAATTTTCCGCCATCTGGGCCTCGCCGCTCGTTTTGTGTCCGGCTATCTCATTCAGCTCAAGTCAGATGTTAAAGCGCTGGACGGCCCTAGCGGCAGCGAGGTGGACTTCACCGACCTGCACGCCTGGACCGAAGTCTTCCTGCCAGGCGCTGGCTGGGTAGGCCTTGACCCCACCTCAGGCCTGTTCGCTGGCGAAGGACACATTCCGCTCGCCGCCACTCCGACGACGGGTAGCGCTGCGGCCATCACCGGGTTCTCGGATAAGTGCGAAGTCACCTTTGATGTGACCATGGAGGTCGAGCGCATCCATGAAGACCCAAGGGTCACCAAGCCCTATAGCGATGAACAGTGGCGGCGTATCTGCGCGTTGGGCGACCAAGTGGACGCTGAACTCTTGCAGCAGGACGTACGCCTTACTATGGGGGGCGAACCAACGTTTGTATCCGTCGATGATATGGAGAGCCCTCAGTGGAATACCGAAGCGTTAGGTGAGCATAAGCGCGAACGCGCCGAGGCACTGCTAACCCGGCTGCAAGCCGCCTATGCGCCCGGCAGCGCTATTCAGCAACAGCAGGGCAAATGGTACCCCGGTGAACCGTTACCGCGCTGGGCGCTGGCCTGCTATTGGCGGAAAGATGGCGTGCCGCTATGGCGAGATCCAAAATGGCTAGCTTGTATGGAAGGCGCCCCCAAGGTAGCCGTGGATGACACCACTGCCCAACGCTTTACCAAAGCACTTAGCGAACGCCTGGGCGTGGCTGAGCGCTACTGGATTCCGGCGTATGAAGATGCCTACTACTACCTCTGGAAAGAGCAATCGCTGCCGGTCAATGTCGACCCACGCGAAGCCAATCTCAAAGATGACGCCGAACGCCACCGTTTAGCTCGTTTATTGGAGCAGGGGTTAGACGAAGTCGTTGGCTACGCCCTGCCGCTGCGCCACTCGATCAGTCAAGCTTACCGCTGGGAGAGTGGCCGCTGGCCACTCAAGCGCGACCACTTATTTCTGGTACCCGGCGATTCGCCCATGGGCCTACGTTTACCGCTTTCAGCGCTGCCCTGGACTGCCCCAGAGGAGCAGCCGCAGCCTGAATCGCTGTTCGCTCCTCGGCCTGAGCTGGGTGATATTCACGGTGAAGTTGCCCGCCGCAACGCCGAACAGCTGCATATCAGTGATGCCGAACGCTTGGGGCGCTCAAGCCACCCGAGCCCATCACACCCCGAGGGCGAATCCGTTCAACAGCAGCCCCAGGCAAACAGCGATAGGGAAAGTAATGTTATTCACACCAGCCTATGTGTGGAGCCACGGGATGGTCGCCTAAATATTTTCCTGCCCCCGCTGACCGGCTTAGAGCACTACCTTGACCTACTTAGCACCGTTGAGGAGTGCGCCAAGGAACTCGCTTGCCCGGTCATGATAGAGGGCTACTCGCCCCCTCGGGATCCGCGTCTGGAAAATTTTATGATCACCCCCGACCCAGGCGTGATCGAAGTGAATATTATGCCTGCGGCCAGTTGGCAAACCCTGGTGGCACAAACCGAACGGCTTTACGCTGAAGCACGGGAAACCCGCCTGGGCACTGAAAAATTTATGCTCGATGGCCGCCACACCGGTACCGGCGGTGGCAACCATGTCACCCTGGGCGGGTTGACGCCTGACGATTCACCGTTTTTGCGTCGTCCGGACCTGCTCGCCAGTTTAGTCACCTACTGGCAGCACCACCCGAGTCTCTCTTACCTGTTTGCGGGTCTGTTTATTGGCCCCACCAGCCAGGCGCCGCGGGTGGATGAAGCTCGCCATGAAGCCCTCTATGAGCTGGAGATCGCCCTACAGCAAATGCCCGAAGGCGAAGTGGTGCAGCCCTGGCTGGTCGATCGCTTATTGCGCCACCTGCTCACCGACTTAACCGGCAATACTCACCGCGCCGAATTCTGTATCGACAAACTCTACTCGCCGGATAGCGACAGCGGTCGCCTCGGCTTACTGGAACTACGCGGCTTTGAGATGCCACCCCATGCCCGCATGGGGCTGATGCAGATGCTGCTGATCCGCGCACTGGTAGCCCGCTGCTGGAAAACGCCCTACCGAGCCAAACCGGTGCGCTGGGGCAGCGCCTTGCAGGATCGCTGGATGCTTCCCCACTACCTCTGGAGCGACCTTGACGACGTGCTGGGTGACTTGCGCCACCACGGCTTCGATTTTGATCTAGAGTGGTTCGCCCCCTTCCTGGAGTTTCGCTTCCCGCTGCACGGACGCTTGCACACCCCCATGCTGGATATTGAGCTGCGCCAAGCCATCGAACCCTGGCATGTATTGGGCGAAGAGGCCTCAGCTGGCGGCACTGCCCGCTACGTGGATTCCTCAGTGGAGCGCCTGGAAGTCAAGGTGAGTGGCATGAGCGGTGACCGCTATGTGGTGACCTGCAACGGCCGCCGGGTGCCCCTTTCAGCTACCGGCAGAAACGGCGAAGCGGTGGCCGGGGTGCGTTACCGCGCTTGGCAGCCGCCCTCGGCGCTGCATCCGCAGATCCCCATTCACGCGCCGCTGGTGTTTGATGTGATCGACACCTGGAACCAGCGCTCAGTCGCGGGCTGTACTTACTACGTAGTGCACCCCACAGGGCGTAATTTCGATACCTTCCCGGTCAATGCGTTTGAAGCCGAAGCGCGAAGACTGGGGCGTTTTAGTGACAGCGGCCATAGTCATGGCCATCAGGTTCCCAAGCTGGAAACCCCCAGCCTGGAACTGCCGCAGACCCTCGACCTGCGCTGGACGCCTAGCTAATGCTTTTCTCTTAGCGACTAGTGCAGGATAATCCGCCTCCTACTGCTTAGGATTACAAGGATAATGACGGCCCCTGTCTCTCCCTCACTTCTCGCGCCCGTGGCTAACGGGCTCGTTGAGGATTACTTACACCAGCTAGGCAAGGGACAGCCCGGCACGTTCGACGCCATGCTCGATGGCCAGGGGCAGTTACGCCCTGGCTGGCAGAGCTTACTCGGCTCATTGGAGGGCCTGGGCCCGACGGGTCGTCACCAGCAGCATGACGAGATTCAGCGCCTACTGGCTGAAAACGGCGTAATTTTCAATATGCATGATGAAACCCAGGGGCGTTCGTGGCGGCTCGACCCGCTACCCTGGGTGATTGATGAACCACAGTGGCAAGCATTAGAAGCGGGGCTAATCCAGCGCAGTCGTCTGCTGAGCGCCCTCTACGACGATATCTATGGGCCCAAAACGCTCTTTGAGGCTGGACTACTCCCCACCCAAGAGCTGCTTGCCTCAGCGCATTTATTACTGCCCTGCCACCAGTCGCTGCCCAATGACCGCGCGCCGATTATTTTCCACGGTGTGGATGTGATTCAGGATACTCAGGGCCAGTGGCGGGTGTTGGCAGACCGCCTACAGGCGCCATCCGGTACTGGGCTTGCGCTCGAAAACCGTATACTGATGGCCCGCGCCCTGCCGGATATGTATCGCAATGCGCCCTTAAAGCGGCTAGCGGGGTTTCTTGACCTACACCACCGCACGCTGATCGCCATGGCCTATCAGCATCGCGATAACCCCACGCTTATCTTATTAACGCCGGGGCCGGGGAGCCCACGCTATTTTGAGCACGCCTATTTAGCCAATTACCTCAATATTGCACTGGTAGAAGGCCAGGATTTAGTCGTACGCGATACCCAAGTATGGCTGCGCACCCTGGGCGGTCTACAGCCAGTCGATGTGATACTGCGCCACTGCGACGACGCTTACTGCGACCCGCTGGAACTGCGCGGCGATTCGCAGCTGGGCGTACCCGGGCTACTCCAGGCCATGCGCTCAGGCGGCGTGGCGCTATCTAACGCCTTGGGGGTAGGCATTTTGGAAGCCCCGGTGTTAGCGGACTACTTACCGATGCTGTGCGAGCATCTTCTGGGTGAGACCCTGCTGCTGCCCAACGTCAATGCCACGACGCAGCCAGCCACCGCGCCGGTTTTTGATAGCCACCTACAGCGCCTGGAGCCCACCACGCTCAACCTACGCTGCTTTGTAACACGCACCCCCAATGCCACTGCCAAAAGCAGCACTGCTGCTAAAAATAGTGCGGCTGGCGAGTACCAAGTAATGCCCGGTGGTTTAGCTTGGGTTGGCGAACCTGGCTTGCCATCACTAAGCAGCACCATCGTTAAAGATGTCTGGGTTACGGCAGCCTCTCCTCAGCCCCATGTCAGCCAGCTCCGCCAGGCCCGCGGCCCGGTGGTGGCCACCCGTGACGGCACCGACCTACCCAGCCGAGTAGCCGAAAGCCTGTTTTGGTTAGGCCGCTACGGCGAGCGCTTAGACACCCGCGCGCGACTTCTGCGTGAAGCGCTAATGAGGCTAATGGAGTACGACCAGGATGAGATCGCCGATCAGCTGCTCGATGAACTTCTGCTGGCACTGGATATCACCACGCTAAACGAAGAGGACCAACAGCGACTACAGGCACCTTTGATTGGTTTTGATCTAAAGCGCGCCGCGTTACTGGCGCAGTTTGATGACGTGGATCCCCAGGCCTTACAGCCACTGTTTGCCCAACTAATGCGCAACGCACGCAGCGTGCGTGACCACTTAGGCGATGACTCCTGGCGGGTGGTGCATCAACTGCGTCAGCGCATGGCTACCTTCAACCCCAGCTTGGGGGCAAGCGCGGCGCGGCGCGCTTGCGAAGGGCTGTCTGCTCAGCTAGCCGCCTTCTTCGGGCTGTGTAACGAAACCATGCCCCATCACTACGGCTGGCGGTTTATGGATATCGGCCGCTTCCTGGATCGCGTGCTGGGACTGCTCTCGCTGCTCAAGCTCACCCTCAATGCGCCGCACTCTCCGGGGCTGGCGTTGTGGGAAGTCGTGCTCGCCACCACCGATAACTTTACCGCCTATCGCCGCCGCTACCGCAGTGAGCTTCACCCTGCGGCGATTCTCGATCTACTGCTGTTCGATGAAACCAATCCTCGCTCGGTGGGCTATATGCTCAAGCGCATTGAACGACAGATGGATCGCCTGCCGGGCAGCTCATCGCCCTACCGTAACGCCGAACGGCGGCTATTAATTCAGGCCAATGCGGCACTGCACCTGGCCGACATTGATCGCTTAAGTCATCTAGCCGATACACCGGAGGCACAGGATGCCTTAGAGCAACTGCTGGATGCTTTAATTGACCCCTTAAGCGCGCTTTCTGAAGCCATCAGTCAGAGTCATTTCAGCCACGTGGAGCGGCCACGCCAGTTAGTCAGCATGGAGCCTGATGCATGAACTACACGCTGCGCCATACCACCCGCTACCACTACAGCGCCCCCGTGACGCTGTGCCATAGTGAAGCTCGGGTGCTACCACGTAAAACGCCGCATCAGCACTGTGGTGCCTCGGAACTGCAGATCAGCCCCACGCCGCAGGTACAGATGGAGCGCCGCGATGTATTCGGCAATCGAGTGCTCTATTTCGCCATGGAGGAAGTTCATCAAACCTTGGATGTCACGGTGGTAACGCAGTTGAGTACACACCCCTTAGCAGCGCTACCCACCACCTCAACGACGTGGGAACAAGTCGCTCAGCAGCTTAGCCAGAACAACAGTTTTGACATTCAACTTTACCGCCTCGACTCACCGTTTATTCGCCGTAATGATGAGCTGGCCACCTTTGCCCACAGCTGCTTTACCCCAGGCAGGCCAATAGTCGAGGCGACTCTCGCGCTCAATGAACTGATTCATCAAACCTTCGAGTACGACCCCAGCTTTACCACACTTGCAACGCCGCTAAGCGAAGTACTCGCCAACCGGCGGGGTGTCTGCCAGGATTTTGCTCATCTCGCGATTGGTGCATTGCGTTCGGTAGGTCTTGCTGCGCGCTATGTCAGTGGCTATTTGGAAACCCAGCCCCCGCCCGGGCAGCCACGCCTGATCGGCGCAGATGCTTCCCATGCATGGTTGGCGACCTGGATTCCCGAATGGGGGTGGCTGGCCCTAGACCCCACCAATGGCACCGTGGCCAGTGAACAGCACCCTGTACTGGCCTGGGGGCGAGATTACGCCGACGTAGCCCCGCTAAAAGGCGTCATGAACGGGGGCGGCGAACACCGCCTGGAAGTCGAAGTGGATGTCATGCCACTGGTGGGCTGATGCAAACCAACTCCACCTAAGGTATAACAGCTACATAGTTGGCTTGTTCAAGGAAGACTCGATGCAGCAAGGGGGTGGGGATGGAAAAAACGTCGGGCATGCGCCTCTCTGGGCATCCCAGATCCTGCTTCTGGGCTGTTTTCTGGTCTTGCTATCGGGTGCCGTCGAACAGTTTTACAAGCCACATTTCACCGAGCTGCAACAGACCGATGAAAGCCTGAAAAGTCTTTCGAGTCACTACGCTTTCGCGCCACTCCCCACCAAGCTACGAATAAGAAACGATGCCACCAAGCGGCAGGTAGATAAAGAGCTTTTGAAGGCCATCGAATGGTCAGCCGACGATCCCCCTCCCGTTAGCTTTTTCGCCTCGCTGCATTCAGCTATCTCCCACCAGGCAATTCTTGGCCGTGTCGTTTCAAACGACACCAGCGGCTGTGCCCTCCTTCTTCCCCCCGGTCGGGCACCGCCTATCCTCGCAAAGAGCTAACTACGTAGTTGTTCAGTTATTCATTAGTGGCACCGCTTTAGAGACACGCTGCCATTCAAACTATCAGTACCTTTTTAGAAGGGTTCTCCGTTTATGTTTCCCGTTGACAAGCTCATTTTACTTGCTGCGATTTTGATATTGGTGGGCATTGTATCGAGCAAATTATCTGCCCGCCTTGGCTTACCTGTCCTGGTTCTGTTCTTGGTCATTGGCATGCTGGCCGGTGAGAGTGGTATTGGAGGGATCGCCTTCGACAACCCAGCGGGGGCACATGCCCTAGGCACGCTGGCGCTGGCAATGATCCTCTTTGACGGCGGGCTTCAAACGCCTACCTCATCGATTCGAAAAGTCTGGAAACCCGCCTCCCTGCTCGCCACTTTCGGGGTGTTGATCACGGCTCTAATCACCGGCGTGGCAGCCGCCTACATTCTCGACTTACCGCTGCTGGAAGGCCTGCTGCTAGGGGCTATCGTGGGCTCCACAGATGCCGCAGCGGTATTTTCGCTGTTAAGAAACGCCGGCATACATATCAATAAAAAACTGAAATCCACGCTAGAGATCGAAAGCGCCTCAAACGACCCGATGGCTATTTTCCTTACCGTCGGGTTGCTGGAAGTGCTGGTCAATGGCATGAAACCAGGCATGGGGCTGCTTGAGCTTTTCGTCATGCAGATGGGCGTAGGGGGCCTGGTAGGGCTTGGCGTAGGATGGGCATCAGTCAAGATCATTAACCGCATCCATCTGGTGGCCTCGGGCCTTTACCCGGTAATGGTGGCCGCGTGTGGCTTCCTTTCCTTTGGTATCTCAGCCAACGCAGGGGGGAGCGGATTCCTGGCCATTTTCCTGACCGGGGTGTTCATTGGCAACCACCGTATCGCCTTTCAGCGCAGCACATTCCTGTTTCATGATGGGCTCGCCTGGCTAAGCCAGATCGTGATGTTCGTGGTATTGGGGCTGCTGATAAACCCGGTGTCTCTGCTGGATGTATGGCTGGAAGGGCTGGTGATTGCTGCGGTACTGATTTTGGTTGCCCGGCCAATCGCCGTGTTGCCGGTCATGAAACTGTTCGGCTTCAATGCCCGTGAAGCCAGTTTAGTGGCCTGGGTAGGCCTACGTGGTTCCGTCCCTATTATCCTGGCTATTTTTCCGCTGATGTTTGGGCTGGAGGGTGCAGAATTAATCTTCAATGTGGTGTTTTTCGTGGTGCTGATCTCGGCAACCATCCAGGGCACCACTCTGCCAGTGGTGGCCCGCAAGCTGGGATTGACTGAAAAACCGCCAGCGGTACCGGCGGCCAGCCTTGAGATTACCGCGCTGGAAGAGGTAGATGCCGATATTGTGGAGTACACCCTGAGCGACCATCCACGCGCAGCGGGTCGGCGGCTTTCACAAATGGCACTACCCGATACGACGGTCGTCGCGATGATTACCCGGGGTAAGGACGTAATTCCCCCGCGAGGCTCGACAGAGCTAATGGCTGGCGATCACCTGTTCGTGGTGCTGCGTCCCGAGACGAGGCCGTTTATCGACTGTGTCTTTTCAGATGCGGTGGGCGTGGTCAGTGAAGAGCTGCCCGATCAGGAGCTAAAGCTCAAGGGCAGTACAAGGATAGACGATTTACGCCACTCGTATGGCGTGTTGATCGAAGGAGAGGATGGCCAGACGACTCTCGACGCACTGCTGCGCAATACACTCTCCAGCCAACCGGAGATAGGCGACTCACTTCAGCTCGATGGCATCATGCTGGCGGTACTGGCGACACTCGGTGGCCGTATTACCACGGTTGGCTTGACGGTGCAGGACAAGCCTGACCAATAAGCGTCTTATCCATACTTAGCCTCGCAAGAGGCTAAGTACCAGTGTTCAAGTCGAGGCCGTCTCGTAAGCGGCCTTGAGACGATAGAACTCTTCTACAATAGCGGCCATTTCATCGGCGTCATAGTCACAAAGGCCGCTCACTACGAGCTTTTTGGAACCCACCCCTACGGCCTCCCCGGCGGACTCAATAGAGAACTCCAGCAGTGCATCGGCGCGTTTACCGTGCACCTCCAGCGAAGAGTGGTTCAGCGTCAAGCCCGGTGCAAAACCATCCAAGCGCTCGAGTGAAAACCCCATGCTATCGTAGATCACCAGTGGACGTTTGGGGTTAAACATGACCCCGTGCTCTTCCATCAGCGGTTTGAGATAGTGCGGAAAGTTTTTGCCTGAAAACGCGACATAGCAACGCGCAAAGGCTTCCACCACCGCAGGATCGTGGGTAATGTCACCACTACGCACCACCTGTAAGTAACATTTGCCGCTCTCATCACAGACGTGAAGTGCACCGTTGTCTGCTTCGCTAAACTTAAGCGGCGTATCAGCGCCCACCATGTTGGTGAAGCGAAATTCCATTTGCCGCGACAACCCAAACTTTGTGAGTATCAGTACAAACAGTAGATCACCGGGCACACAAAAACGGCGTGCATCCGGGTTATGAATGGGGTTGTAGTCACCCGCCACGCCTTTGGCGAAGCGACTGGCCTGCTCTGCGGAGATCACTACATACTCTCCGCGCTGCGCGTAAAAATCCTTGAACATGGCGTTTGTTGCCTGCCTAGCGTTGAAATCGAAAACCCGTCACTGCCCAACGCCGCGCATAATGCCATAAAACACGCCCCAACAGGAGTTATCTGCTAGGGAAGCCACTATGTCAGACGCGAACACTCGTAAAAATCGCCTACCTCGCCTGCTGCGAAGGGCGTTGGTTGGCCTACTGTTTATCCTCTTTACCTGGGTGGCGGGCAGCTATTGGCTGCTTAACAGCCAGTGGCTGCCCGAGCGCATTTCACAATTCGAGGGCATCGACATCCGCTGGGAGCAAGGCGTTAGCCGCCACCCAGGCCGCTGGGAAGTAGAGGGACTCTATCTCGCTCGTGAAGATGAAGCACTGCCCATCTCAATTGAAGCCGAACGCGCCACCCTTTCGCTCTCGCTAATGGCTCTATTACGCGGCGAACTGCATATCGACACACTCGATGCCGAGGGTATTCGCCGCCTGACCGTTGGTGACATCGCGCTTGAAGCTGACGGCCAGCTGCAGGTAACGGAGACCACGCTAAGTCGCGACACCCTAGCGATTCCTAACGTTTCCCTCGCCATTACCAATGGTCGTTTAGTTCGCTTGAGTGATCAAGAGACCTTAGTGCGTGATATTAACCTTAACGCTGATGCAACGCTCAATTCGATAACTCCTGTCGACGCTACCAGCGGCGAGCTGAACCCCAACCTACTAGCAGCGCTCTCAGCGCAGCTTCAGTTGGATGCCCAGGCGGATGCCTGGAATGTCTTTATGCCCTACCTAGGCACCCTGCCCTGGCTAACCATTGAAGGGCGCGGGGCGCTAACTGGAGCACTGGAGCTCACCGCAGGAGAATTACAGCCCCGGCAGCAAGCTTATACTGAACGCGCCCCTGCTACGCTTAGCGATTGATGAGCAACGTTTACATGCGCCGACTGACTCGCCGCGCTGGATACTGGCGGATACCCCTCCGCCTCGTCACACGGCTACGGGCGAGGGCCAAGTGCGCTTGTCGGTTGAGAACGATCAACTGCATTTTTCAACGCAGCTGGCCGATGTTGAGCTAGCCGACACGCACCCTTACGCAGAGCATACCGAGCTACGCCTTGCGACCCAAATTCCTAATCAGCGACTGGATCAACTCGACCTTCCCACCTCAGCGACACTCGCCTTGCAAGGCGATATCACCCGCCTGGATATGCTGGATCGATATCTTTCGCCCGGTATAGGAGAACGGGGTTCTGAAGGAGAGAGTTCTGAAGGACAGGATTCTGAACGTGAGAACTCTGAACTGGAAGGCATCAGTCTTTCTGGCCATGGGCAAATTGAGGCCTCTGCCAGCATTCGCCAATTGCGCCTTTTTGATGCCCAACTAAGTATTCAAGCAACTGAGTTGATGGCAGATACGCGTGGCTTCATTGCCCGAGGTGGCGGCTCATTAGATGCCCAGCTAACGCCACAAGAAATTATCGAAGCAACGCTTTACTTTGCCAACGCCACGCTGCACCACCAGGAGCGTCTGCTGCTTGACGATGCCGCTATCAACGTCTCGGCATCGAGCCCAGCTGATCCAGAAAAGGCCCGCGAAGAAGCATCCGCGACATTGAGCTGGCAATCCGCGCAACTGCCTAATATCAGCGTTTTACAAACCTACTTAGGCGCCATTTTACCTGACCCCGCGCCACTGCAGTTGCTTAGCGGGAAAGCCGCCAGCCACGGCCAGCTCACCATGGCGTCAAAACAGCTCAGCGGAGAGGTACATTTAGCCGGAAACGGGCTTACCACACGCTGGCAACATGGCGAACAAGTCGGCACGTTAACCAGTGATATGCAGCTTTTCCTGCCTATTCAGCAGGCAGCAATGGATGGCTCAACGCTGAACATCAGCGGCACCCGGTTGAGCTGGCAAGTGGCCGATATCGACCAACCGAGCGAACGCTTAGAGAGCATATTGGTGCTAAATGATGGTCGCTTTCAACGCAGAGGTGACGTACCAAGCGGGCAATTTTCACTCGAGGGAAGCGTGCAACGGCTAGGCTTTTTAAATGCGTTTTTGCCTGACGCCCACGGTTTAGCCATCGCGGGTGAAGGACAACTCTTTTCTCAGGGCGCCTTTCGCGATAACCGCTTGCTGGCACCCACTCGGCTGCGGGTCAACGCCGACCAGTTAGAAGTCACGTTTTTAGATTATCTCGCCACCGGACGGGGCGAGCTCACCGCCCAGTTGGATAGCACCGAGCGGGCCCAGCTCTCGCTTGGCATCCCCCGCTTTGCCTTGAGTCGCCAAGGCGATGATAGCCCGCACCTGGAAGGACGCCACTTTGCTCTCACCACGCAAACCGAGCGCTTTAGCGATGTGCTTGAATCTCCACAGCCCGAGCACTTCACCACGCGCATCGCGCTGCCGATTACCGAGGTGCCCGACTTCACCCGTTACAACCGCTACCTGCCCGAAGGCGCGGGTGTTAGGTTGCTGGATGGGCAAGCCAGCCTGGAAAGCGAGTGGCTGTTGGAAGGATTAAATGCACAGGGCGAACTAACTCTGCGCGCCTTCGGCGCAGAGTTAGTGCTGTTGGATCAGCAGCTTCGCGGCGACGTTCATCTCGACTTACACCTAACCGACGGCGACCTGGAAACGCGTCGTTTTAACGCAGATGACTCATTCTTACGCTTGGAGAACGTTAGCCGACAAAGTGAAAATGGCTCTGCCGATGCCGGTTGGTGGGTAACGCTTTCCATGTTGGATGCGCAATTGGCGTGGGAAGACCCTATTCGTCTCGTCAGCCAGCTCCGCCTTGAGATGCGCGATACCGGTTTACTCGCCCGGCTATTTCTCGCACGCGCAAGGGATAGCGACTGGTTAGGGCGACTGCTAAATGTGCACGATATCGAGGGCACGGCGCAGCTAGAGATCAGCGGCAAGCAGATCAGCCTTAGCGACTTGACGCTCGCTGGTGGCCCGCTGCTGCTGCTTTCCGATGTCGCTCTGGCAGACCGCAGCGCAAACGGCGCGCTCTATGCCCACCTTGGCGTGATTGGATTAGGGGTTGAACTTGAGGACAGCGAACCAACCTTGCATGTTATTCAACCCCGCCGCTGGTTTGACCGCTGGCGGGAGACGAACCGCTCCCTTAATCCTTAGTCTCTAATGATTAGCGTTTTTTGCGCTCACGGCGAATCATCCTCACCCGCTCTTTAGCCTTTTGCGGTGTCGAGAGCGGTGCTGCCGCCTCATCATGGGTTTTCGGCGGCACCGTGACCCAGGCAAACACCGGCAACGCCAAGTGCCAATGGATCGCCGCCAAACGCAGCCCGAGGGTGACGCTTAGTGAGGCGCCAATCGCCATGGTTAGCGGCGCCTCCAGGGCATGCAGCGCCACGTAAACGATTCCCCCAGCCATCGCTGCCGTCGCATAAATTTCTTCGCGAAGCACCATGGGCACTCGCTGGGCCAATACATCACGTATCATGCCGCCTGCTACGCCGGTCATCATGCCCATCAAGACAGCTACCGTTCCAGACGTGCCCAGCAACAGTGCTTTATGAGTCCCAATCACAGTAAACAGTGCCAAGCCAAACGCATCAGCGATCGGTAAAAAGCCCCGCGACAGGCGGTGGATATAGTGGAAGCCCATCAACGACACACCTACGGTGGCTAAAATCACCCACAGGTAGGTTGGATCCGTCACCCAGAACACCGGCCTTACACCGAGCACTAAATCACGCAGCGTGCCTCCACCAATGCCGGTCACCGCTGCCAGCACCAGCATACCTATAGGATCCATGCGCGACCGGCACGCCAAAATCACGCCCGAAAGCGCGAACACGATGACACCCGCCATATCCAGCCAATAGACCACGCCCGACAACACGCCCTTCTCCTTTTTTATGCTCGCTATCTTTAAAGGCAGGCAGGATAGCACCCTTCAGAGGATATGCTCGCACCCAAAAACACGCTTGCGACCTAAGCAAGATAAGTTCACATAATTAGGTTACGCTGACCGAATTGTCATTAACACTTGCATTCACGACGGAGTAACACTGCTATGGACTGGAGCCCGGCTTATAGCTGGTTGGTACTCGCCTTACTATTAAGTTTGGCAGAGCTGACTTCTGGCGCGATGGTGCTGCTAGCGCTGGGTATTGCCGCTGCGCTAACAGCGGCCGTTACAGCGCTAGGATTAACGCTTCCTTGGCAACTGCTTGGCATGGCTATTTTTACCGGGGTACTGCTGCCAATATGCATTATGGTCATTCGCCCGCGCTTCTCCCCCCGCGGCGTTGCTTATGGCACAACAGGCACAGGTGTGGAAAAAGGTAATCGCTACACTACTCTACGCCGGGATTTTGATGATGCCACGGGCATTAAAGTCAACGGCGATTTCTACCGCCTGCGCGTACTTGAAAGCGGTGAAACCGAGCTACCCAGCGGTACGCTGGTCATATTTAAACGATTTGAAGGCACCACTGCGCTAGTCGCATTACATCAGCCTGAAGACACAGCCTTTCAAGATGACAATTCCCAACGCAAGGAGCCTTAACCATGGATCTACCTATAAGCCCCGGCTTATTAATAAGCCTCATTATTGTCGTGATCGCAGTACTGATCATCTCTAAAGGCCTAATTATTATTCGCCAATCGGAAGTAATGGTGGTTGAGCGCCTAGGTTCTTTTCACCGCGTTTTAGAAAGCGGCATTAACATCATCATTCCATTTATCGAACAACCCCGAGCGATCACCATGCTGCGCTATCGCAAAATGGGTGAGGACTATAACGCTATCACCACCGACGAAACCCGCATTGACCGCCGCGAAACGGTGATGGATTTCCCCGGTCAGCCGGTCGTCACCACTGATAACGTTACCGTTCGTATCAATGGCGCGCTCTACTACCAAATCATCGACCCCAAGCGGGCCGTCTATGAGGTAGAGAATATGAGCCAGGCCGTCGAAGTACTGGCGAAAACCACGCTACGTTCAGTGGTTGGTAAAATGGAACTGGATAAACTGTTTGAATCCCGTGCGGAAGTGAATAATGAGATTCAGGCCGCGATGGAAGAGCCTGCTTCCAAGTGGGGGGTCAAAATCTCCCGTGTCGAAGTACAGGATATTGCCATGCCGGAAGAGGTGGAAACCGCTATGCGCCTGCAAATGGCCGCCGAGCGTAAGCGCCGTGCCACCGTCACCGAGGCCGAGGGGGAAAAATCAGCGGCGATTGCCATGGCCCAGGGCCAACGTGAATCCTCGATCCTCAACGCTCAAGGTGACAAAGAGTCGGCCATTCTACGTGCCCAAGGTGAGCAGGAGTCGATTAAACTGGTGCTTAGTGCCATTGGCGATAGTGAAGAGAATAAGCGCACCGTAGTGGGCTACCTGCTGGGCCAGAGCTATATCAAGGTACTACCCAATATGGCGAAAAATGGTGAGCGAGTATTCGTACCCTACGAGTCCTCTGCACTGCTTGGCTCAATGGGCATGTTCCGCGAAATGGCCGGCTCACCAGAAGATACTGTCGCAAACCACCTTAAAAGCCGTAATCACGGTGACAGTGATTTTCGCAGTGGGCTGGTAGGCGGAGCCGCTAGCGGTAACTAAAAGCGTACTTGAGTATTTATATGCTTTGCAAAGCCTGGCCCGAGTGGCCAGGCTTTTGGGTTAAGTGCAGGAAGCTAACCGCTAGCAAGCGTTGAAGAAAACATCACCTAATTAAGGCTCATATTCGTTAAACTCTACGCTTAATGCTCAGCCTCACTTTTATTGTGCACGTAGCGTCGTTAATGATGGCCCCTATGTAGCACTTATTAATAGCAAGATCGCGACCAAGAGATTAGGACGTTCACCATGCCGCCTAGTGGGTTCGCCATTCGCCGAAGCACTCTACTGCTCTTAACGCTTGCGTTACTGTTGGCATATTCAGGCTACCTACTAGCTGATACCTCTCCCAAACCGCTCCATAATTGGGAGTATCGCTGGGGCGACTCTCCTTACGATGCCGATAGCCATCCTCAATGGCTGCAAAGCGACTCGACAGAGTGGCAGTCGATTGACTCCCCTTCGAACCCACCTGGTCGCAACGGGCACGAACACCTCTGGTTACGTACGACAGTGCCCGCCGGTGATTGGAACGATCCAGTACTTTTTATCACCAGTATCAATTTGATTGGGCAAGTTTATCTAGACGATGAACTGATCTATCAATATGGTGAATTTGACGAACAGGGAAAAGGCGATTTTGCGGGCTGGCCATGGCACATGATAGACCTACCAGAAAATGCCGCCGGTCAGACGCTTACCTTTCGCTTTTACTCTTACTACACCAGTATTGGCTTATGGGGCCAAGTCCAGGTAATGGAACGCATTGAGGTTTTAAAGCAAATTATCCATGAATCTGCTCAGGATCTCGGTGTGAGTGCTTTGGTATTGGTGCTCGCTATCCTGGCCACCATTTTCGCGTTAATAGGTCCCGAACGCCGTGGTTTTGGGTCTATTGCGTTGTTTGCTTATGCTTCAGGGCTAATGCTGCTTGCGGAGACCCCAGCCCGTCAACTCATTGCCGATGAGCCATTGACCTGGGACACACTCCGAGCAGCCAGTTACTACACCCTGCCGGTGGCACTGGGGTTGTTACTCAGCTATTGGTTGGAGGGCACCGCTAAGCGCTGGATAACTCTCCTTTGGGTTATTCACTTGGTGTATCTGGTGCTGGCGATTGGTTTGGTTCAATTGGGAGTGCTGAGCCTTTCATTAACCTTCCCCATCTTTGATGTCATGCTGGCCTTAACGCTCCCCATAATGCTGGCACTTGCGCTCATGCGCTTTCAAAAGCTCACCCTTGAACAACGGCTTCTGGTAGTGAGTTTTACTTTTTTTGCCCCGCTGCTACTCGCCGATATGGTGGTCGCCCACGGCTTTGTGGGCTGGCGCAGTGTGCCCTTGAGCTACGGCACACTGGCTTTTTCTTTAGCGAACGCGGCTATTTTTCTGTGGCACTATCGGCATACACAGCAACAACTTGCCATGGCCAATGAGACTCTAGAGCAGCAGGTGGCGGCGCGAACCGCCGACCTCGACCGGTTAGTTCAAGAACTGGAAGGGCTCTCACGCAAAGACCCATTAACAGGCTTGCACAACCGTCGCCATTTCGACACGGCATTCGAGCACCATTGCCAGCGAGCTAAGCAGCATGACAGTCAACTCTCCGTGCTAATGCTGGATGTGGATCACTTCAAACAGATTAACGATGATTTTGGTCATGACGCAGGAGATGCCGTGCTGGTCGAAATCGCCCTGTTATTGCGGCACCACTTAAGAGATTTGGATGTGATCTGTCGCTTTGGGGGCGAAGAATTTGTTGCCTTGCTACCTGCTACCTCCCGAATCGCTGCCGAGACGCGCGCAAAGGCGCTGTTAACATCCATTGCTCATCAGGCATTTATTCATCAAGGCTCTTCGCTGCGGAAAATCACGCTTTCCTGCGGTGTCGCGACATATCCTGATCACACTCAAGACCCTAAGAAATTGCTGCGCCTTGCCGATGAAGCGCTTTATCAAGCCAAGCACAGCGGCCGTAACCGCTGTGTAGTATGGGAAGAGACACTTGAAGAGCAGGGATTTATGCTCGGTAGGCAACAGCCGCAATAACCACTCATGGTATTGGTTAATTAAGCAGCCCCCGACGCCAGGAAGTGATCAATAAACACAGCGTAATCCTGCTCTGTGCAGTCGGCGTAAGCCACCGCCAGTGTTGTAACCACCTCAATAAACAGGTCTTCACGCCCTTTTAATCGTTGGCAAACGGCCTTGGCAAAGCGTGTTGAGTCACCCTGGTTAAGCGCCTGGGCACCGCGCAGGTGTTCACGGGCGAGAATTTCTCCCCACTGCTTTGCCAGTTTTCGATATGACTTACCGCCAGAAAGCTTATGGGTCGGAAAGTCTTTCTTGAACGGCGAGCGCTCACGCACCGAAAACACCTTTCCGTTCATGGTTAGCCAGCCGAGATAGGCATCTGGGTGCTCAGCAATGGCGTGGAAGGCAGCTGCATGACGGATGGCTTCGTTAGGAAACAGCTTACGCCACGCCTGCTGCTGTTTTTTATCCATTAATCGAAATGCTTCTGGAGGTACCTGCTCTTTAACATCCAGGATGATGTCATCGTGCTCGTGCTCGACACCGCCTTCAATCAAGACGTAATAGCGTTCGACACCCAACGAACCGGTGCCTGCATCCAAACGCCGTGCCGTATCTTTGACGCGAAAATGGTGGGGATCACTCTCTTTAATAGCGTGTTGTAGCGTTTGCTGATACTCCTGCTCAATTAAGCGGCGTAGTTGGCTGGCCACATCCGCAGGCAGGTTAGCGAGCTTGCCAGGCCGTTCGGCGAACTGGCGGCCTTTCTGCCCATCTAGGGTCGTCCACTTTTCGAGCATCCGCGCACGGCTCTGCTTATCGGCGACTTTACTCATAAAGGGCTTAAGCAGGCCCTTTGCACTATCAAGGGTCACGGCCTGCACGGGCTGACTATCAACGTGATCGACCAGCGTTTGGTAATAGCCCTCTATTAACTTTTTAAGCGCTTTATCAATCGCTTTTGGATCCAGCTCAGCATTTTCACGAGCATCTAATACGACGCTGATAGCCAGCCGCCACAGGTCATATTGGTAGTCGCCAATCAGCGCATCATCGAAGTCATCCATGCCGTAGCGCACTTGGTCATCGTGGTGACCATAAGCGCCAAAGTTATAGACGTGGGCGTCGCCCTGCAACCAGGTTTGGGTCTCCGGCCAGCCACCAAACAGGGCAAAACGCCAATCGTGCCATACATCATTCCAGTACAAATGATTACTGCCGCGATAAAAGCGGTAGGGCGACGCAGCCATTTTGGCGTACTTGGCTTGGCGGATGGCCGTTGGTAAGGCGTTATTCGCCTGGTGGGTGGCCTCAATCACCTGCTGAGGGCGGTTATGTCCAGTCAATGCATGACTCATCGAATTACCTTTGTTGATGCAAAAAACACTTTAGTACAAAGGTAGTCGATAACCATGAATAGATTAAGTCAGCACTCACACCGCAGCTCGACGTCCCCGTTGGGTAAAACCTCGTGGAGCGGCAATACGAAAGAAGCGCTCCACCACCTCAGCGTGGGTAGCAGGCGTAATCAAAGAGACGGCGACAAATACCGGCAGGTTGAGCATCAGCCCCCAGAAGCCCGCGTGAATACCCATTGGGTGTGGCCAAAGAGTCGTAAACGCCACGGTAATCAGAAAGCCCGCTACGATACCCGCCATTACACCCAAGCGAGAAGCCCGCGGCCAGAAGAACATGCCGATAAAGGCAGGCAGCACCTGGGAGGCAAACCCGAGCCCCACTAACAGAATCATTACCAAACTGCCGGGCTCGGCAATTGCGAGCGGCGCGACCACGAAGAACATAATGGGCAGGATCAGCAGCCGCGCAAGTTTTCCAGTAACGCCATCCGAGAGTTTTAACACCGGCTGAAGCACATCTTTGCTGAGTGACAGCGATACCGAATGAATAAACGGCTCGCTGGAAGACATTGAGGCTGCCAGGGTTCCTGCGCCAAGCAATCCTACTAATACCACCGGCAAGTGCTGCATGGCGTACTCAAGTACCACGGTATCGGCCCGAGCCAGCTCAGGCAGCGAAAAAATGCCGATGAAGCCTACAACAACCATAGGCAGAATAACCACGTAATACGTGGGTAGCCACGTTGCGCTGCGACGAATAGTACGTGCCGAGGAGGCGCTCATCCACTGCGTCCACACCGGCGGCATAAACGAAAACATCGAAACGATGATCGAGGTCGTCCAGAAGCTAAAGCTCATATCGCCGCCTGCGCCGGGCAGAGTGAGAAACTCGCTATGCTCGGCTTGGATACGCTCGAACACGCCCACAAAGCTCAACCCGCCGGTGGCGCTATGAACGGCCCAGAGGCCAACGGCCCAAGCCACAATCAGCATCAACACGCCTTGAAAGGCATTGGTGCGACCAATCGCCCGCTGACCACTGGCATAGAGGTAAACGGCAATACAGGCCAGTACCAGCACGACCCCCAACCAAATCGGAATCAAACCGCCGCTCATCACAAACAGAATATAAGCCGAACCTATGGTCTGCAGCACCGCATAAGCAATAGAGCCGATCGCCATAACAAGCGCCGCCAGTGCGCCTAGCGCGGGGCTCTGGTAGCGGTCAGATATGGCACTTGCCTGGGTCACGTGACCAAACTGCTCACCAAACTGCCACACTTTAGGGCCGAAATACCAAGCGACCAGGGCCAGGTACGAGAGGTAAATCGCTACATAAAACACCGCCACCCCTTTGGAATAAGCCCATCCGGGCGCTCCCATAAAGGTGTAAGCACTCACACTACCGGCGGCTATCAGTAGGTAGAGCGTCACCGGCCCCATGCTGCGGCCCGCTACGCCCCACTCCTCCAAGCTATTCATGGAGCGCCCTGCTCTGGCGCGTAGGCCAATCACCATGGCAATGGCGACATAGGTCAAGGTTATCAACAGTGGCCAAGGGCTATTCATGGTCGTCTCGCTCCACAATGCGATTGCCGATCAGCATCACCACTACACAGGCAAAAATCACCAGGTAGCTCCACACCACTAACAGAGGCAACCCCATCACTAAGGTGGCTCTGTTTACCCAACCAATCACCGGCCACGTTCCCGCCAGCACCAGCACCACAAACGCAATTAACAGACCCCAGCCCGCCCGGGAGGTAGGCAGTACCAATAAACGTTCCATGAGTGTTCCTCTTATTTAACTGCAGCGTTAATCACTGGCAACATCGGCCAGCGCATGGGCAACGCCAAACGCATTTCTAGCTGTCGCGCCAGTTTCAGCACAAAGTGATCTCCAAAGCGCGGGCCAACCAACTGCACGCCTATCGGCATATTGACGGAACTAGCGGAACGGCTAAACCCAGCATTAAGCGAGATCGCAGGCTGCTCGCCCATATTCCACGGCACGGTGTAAGCAATGTGCTCAAAGGGCTGGCGCGGATCATTGGTAGGCGATGGCCACTCGGCTGGGAAGGCGATATTGGGTGTGGTGGGTGAAATCACCGCATCGACCTCATCAAATACGGCTTCGGTGGCGCGTCGCATCGCCATGGTTTGCTGAAAACCATGCACTGCTTCTACGCCACTTAAGTGTGCACCACCGTCGGCCCAGGCTAAAATGGCAGGCAACACTTGCTCACGCTCGTTAGCCGAGAGCTTTAACAGCTCGCCCCACTGACGGGCCTGCCAGAAGTGATCCAGTCCCTCTAACATTTCGCGGGTCAGCACTGGCGCCATCGGCACCAGCGTTGCCCCAGCGGCTTCCAACTGCTTTGCGGCCTGTTCCACGTGGTGGCGAATCTCATCATCCAAAGGTAACCCGCAGCCCGCCTTCATCATCACACCCACTCGCAAACCTTTAACGTCAAGCTCCAGATCCATCCAGTCAATCGTTTCCGGCGGCAGACGCATCGCATCGCGTCGATCTGTGCGGGCAAGCGCCGTCATCATCAGCGCGGCATCCGCTACGCTTCGGGTCATTGGCCCGGCACAGCGGCCTACATAATAAGGGTCTATCGGTACCCGGCCCAAAGTGGGCTTAAAGCCGACGACACCACACCACGCCGCAGGAAGGCGTATCGAGCCACCAATATCGGTGCCCACATGCAGTGGCCCAAGCCCAGCAGCGGCGGCAGCGCCCGCGCCCGCGCTTGAACCGCCGGTATTACAAGCTAAATCCCATGGATTGCGGGTCAAACCATGAAACGACGAGAGCCCGGATGAGAGCATGCCAAAGTCGGGGCAGGTAGTTTTCGCCAGCAGCAGAGCGTTATCTTCCGCTAAACGAGCAGCGGGGGGAGCGTCTTCGCTGGCAACGGGCTGCTCACCAAGCCCGGTTCCCCCCGGCACTGGCATCCCTTTCGTTGCAATCAGCTCTTTAAGGGTGATTGGCACGCCATCCAGCGCGCCGCTAGGTTGCCCCCTAGCCCAGCGCTGGGTGGAGGCTTCGGCTGCTTTAATGAACGCATCAGGTTGATAGGCATACAGCGCATTGATGTGCGGCTCCCAGGCGTCGATATGCTCAACCAAGGCGCTGGCTACTTCAGTTGGCGAGAACCTATAAGCTCGGTAGCCATCAATTAATTGGATGGCGGTGAGTTGGTGTAGTTCAGGCATCACATTACCTTTTGCTGTTGTTATCAGACTGACGTTATCAGGCTTTCGTTATCAACAATCTCAGCATGAACCCACACCGTGTCTTCTGGTATTTCAATCTTGACCGCAGCGTGTCCACTTTTTGTGTGCACTCTATTCTTTCAGGATCTTCTTTCAATATCTTTCAAGATGAAGGAGATTGTAGTGTTTGTAGGGCACTTGCCAGCAGCGAAAGGCACGCCTCGGTGGCAAAGCTACGCTGGCGATGGCGATAAACGCAGAGATCTACCCGCGCTGCTTCAAGCTCTGAAGAAGCCAAGGGAATGCTAACTAGTTGACCCAATTGGCACTCCCGAGCTACCGCCATCGGTGGCAATACCAGAACACCTGCACCGTTAAGGGCGAGTGCTTTTTGAGTTTCCAGTGAAGCGGTTCTAAAGGTGGGGGCCAGAACTATCCCGACCTGATGAGCGGCGCGCTCCAGCGCTTGGCGCACGCCATAAGATTCATCAGGCAGGATCAGCCGGTGCGCTGCCAGGGAGTGAAGACTCACCTCAGAAGCCGCGGCCAATGGATGGCCTGGAGCCATCACTGCATGGTGGTGCAACTCGGCGCTAGCAAAGGGCACAATGTCATCATGGCGGGGCATAAAGAAGGACAAGCCAATATCGGCATCACCTCGGCGTAGCGCCTCCACCATTTGGCTAGCACTGACGATCCCGATATCAAAACTCAAATGGGGATAGCGCTGCCCCATCTTGGCTAACGTAGGCGCTAGCAAGCCAGCCACAACGCCTTCCGCCACCTGCAAACTGACCCGCCCAGTTCGCAAGCCCTTCAAATCGGCAATATGTTCCTGCACCCGCTCTAGGTCACGGAGGGTACGCTGCGCCTGGGCAGCCAACAACTCCCCCGCCGCCGTCAGGCTAATGCCGTTGGGGCCACGCTCGATGAGTGGTGCGCCAAGCTGGTGTTCCAGTAAATCGATCTGGCGGCTAATCGCTGTGGGGGCAATATGCAGTTGGGCGGCAGCTTGGCGCAGCGAACGACACCGGGCCACAGTATCGAAATAGCGTAATGCGCGGCCACTGATCATAAGCGCCCCTTAAAGCCCCAGCTGCCGTGACATCACTGTTACGTTTTCGCCCCGATACTCAAGGCTTTCTTCATCTTGCCAACCCAGCCGACGATAGAGCGCCTGCTGGTCGGGAGTATAGAGATAGAAGCGCTCGATGCCGCTCTCAGCGGCTTCTACTTCTATCCGGCGTACCAACGCAGAGGCAATACCCTGCCCCCGCCATTCGGGTACGACAAATACTGAGGCAAGCCAGGGGGTAAATTCACGACGAATGCTCATATCATCGGCAATTAGGCTGGCGGTTCCCACAGGGGTTTCGCCTTGCATAGCCACAAAGATGGAGGGCACACCACCCTGACCACATTCGGCCTTTAAATGTTGAATAGCCTGTTCTTGGGTGAGACCTGGGTGTAAATGACCCCAGGCTTCAAATGTCCACCCCGAAACTAACACAACATTTGGATCGTCAGCGCTGAGCCGCTGGAGGGTGATATCGCTTTGCATGAATGGCGCCCTATCTTATTATTTAGCATAGGCGAATACAGTAGCGATATATGGGTAGGCTGGCCAGCGCCGATACCTTCCGCACACGCCGTTGGCCAGAGGCTTTACTGCTATTATCTGTAGCAAAAACTGCAACCAGATAGGGTTCATCTACCTTGAAAGCAATTGCCAACTTAATACAAAAGCGGCAATGCAATTAAGCCATCAGACGGACAAAGGCTTCATTTTCTTAGCCAGTTCATCGTCCAACTCATTGGCCCGCTTGGCTGCTGGCCTGCTTTCCATACGCTCTATGTAATGCTTAAACACCTCTTTTGGTGGGATATTCTCCTGCATTGTTTCCCACCAGAGATAACTGCTAACCAATATATCTGCGGCAGTAAACTGATCGCCGCAAATATAAGCGTTTTCACTGAGTACTTTTTCAAGCGTATTGATACTGTCTTCCACTTGGCCACAACCAACGGCCTGTACGTTGCTGCTGTCGATTTTCCAATTGTAGGCCTTTGCACTAGTAGCCATTTCAAACGGACCCGCCATAAAAAAAAAGCCAGCGATAATAAACTCCACGTTCGGGAGATTGCGGGGGTGGTGAAAGCTTTTTATCCGGAACCTGATCCGCCAGGTACGCGCAGATAGCCGCCACTTCCGTCACAACAGTGTTGCCATGTTTGATGGCAGGCACCTTGCCCATGGGGTTTATGGCCAAGTAGTCCTCAGATTTCATCTCTGAATCGAACTCCATCGCCTTTACCGAGTAGTCTATGCCTACTTCTTCCAACATCCAGCGCACAACGCGCCCGCGGGACATAGGGTGGGTGTAAAACGTTAGCTCTGACATATTAGGCTCCTTTTTCAGTCAATTTTCCGGTGACACAAGGTACTGCCAGATCAGATTAGTTTGTTAATAGGTGAGAATCCGCCCTAAATAAAAGCAACAATGCATTTTTCTGCAAGACTTTAACGATGGCTTCAATAGGGAGGCAGTAATGGCAGGCCCCACAACACGCGTACTTGCGGTGCTTGAGTTGCTGCAAGCTAATGGCCAAATGGGCGGCGCTGAATTGGCCGAACGCCTGGGCGTGGATCGGCGCACTATACGGCGATACATTACGGCGCTGGAAGATATAGGCGTGCCGATAGTGACCGAGCAAGGGCGCTACGGTGGCTACCGATTGGTGGCTGGCTTCAAGCTGCCACCCATGATGTTTACCGACGAAGAGACATTCGCCGTTTCGTTAGGCTTATTGGCCGCTAGCCAGCTGGGACTAACAAACGCAGCGCCCGCCATTGCCAGCGTACAAGCGAAGCTCGAGCGAGTGATGCCAGCTAATTTAAAAAGCCGTGTTCGAGGCATCAGTGAGACCACTCAGGTGATCTTACCCCGGCGCGAACCCAGCCGTGATGACCGCGCCCTTGAGACGCTGACTAAAGCCACAGAGGTCATGCGAACCGTGGGGCTTACCTACCACTCCCCGCAGCATGATCCGATTGAGCGTCAGATCGACCCCTACGGGCTAGTTTTCCAACAAGGTAGGTGGTATGCCATCGGTTTTTGCCATCTACGGGGAGCCATGCGCTCATTTCGATTAGATCGTATCAGCGGCGTGCACCTACTCTCAGGTACCTTCATACGCCCCACCCGCTTTGATGCAGCCGATTTTTTGAGCGAAAGCCTCATGTCCTGGGGCCCCACTCATGAAGTATCACTGGTGCTACACATTGATCATGCCGCGTCCGCTGACTTTGAGAACCAATTTTTCTGTACAGGTCAGTTCGAACAGGTTGAAGGTGGACTACTGCTCCATACCCGCACGGATAGTTTCGAGTGGTTTGCCTATTGGCTGGCACAGCTCCCATTTCAATTTACCATCCTCAAACCAGACGGCCTCAAAGAGGCGCTTCGCGAACACGCCAACCATTTACTAGCAAGTTGTGAGAGCGCTTCACCATATTCAACAGATACGCCCTGAAACAGTCTAAAACCTGGGAGATAATGAAGGCGCTATTCGCCTGATTTTAAGGATAAGGCTTCTTAGCCTCTTAAGTGCTAGTCTGTTAATCAAATAACTTTTAATACAGACTCACAAATGCAACATTCATCAAGGCGCACACACCGTCTTGCATTGGCGACAATTGCCCCGCGAATTTTTGCCTTTTGCCATACCTTCGGACTCACCGTATGGATTGCCGTGGTAGAAGGTAGCGGCTGGACACTTATTCTGCCCGGGATTTTGCTGCTGCTATGGCCCGGTGTTGCCTATGCGCTTGCTGTAAGCGCCCAGAACTCCAAGCGTGCCGAGTTCAGAAATCTCCTCTATGACAGCCTGCTATTTGGTTTTTGGTGCAGCGTGCTGGATTTTTACGTTTTAGCCACCATCACCATTGGGCTTGCCTGTTTGATGAACAATTTAGTGGTCGGCGGAGTACGGAAGATGCTTATTTCAGCCGTACTTTTCACAACCGCAGCCTTGATTGGAAGCGCCTTAACGGGATTCAAGTTTCGCCCCTATGTGAGCAACAATTTAGACATCTACCAATGGACGGGGGCAGTCATCTATTTTCTAACCATAGGCCGCATAACGTACAGTCAGAATCGTCAGATCGGCCGCAGCATTGGCGAGATTCAGTTTCAGAACCGAGTCTTTCACACGCTGCTTGATCTCGGGACGGTGGCAAATCGTGCGACCAATATCCATACCCTGCTAGATGACTCATTAAACCACCTACACTCCCATTTCCCCGACTACGGTTTTGCTGTTTTTGTACAAGAACGACAACGTTGTGAAGTGACACGCTACGCGGCTGTTGCGGGACTAAGCCCAAAGGATGAACAGCGTCTAAAGCATCTATTGGCCAGCGTTCATAGGCAAAGAGTACAGCCGGACACACGGCCACAAACAGACGAAGGCGAGAACCTATATGTCATGTCCATGGAAGGCCGTCTAAGCTTGTACGAAGGCTGGCTGATCATGAAAGCTCCCAGCCGAGAAGACGGCTTGGAGCAAATACTTTCCCTCTTTGCCGACCAACTTGCGGCCGCTACCGAAAATAAATTGCTACATTTGGAATTGAAGAAAACGGCTGAGCGTGACGGACTCACCGGCCTTTATAACCGAGGTTTCTTGGAAGCCGCGCTGCAAATGAGCATTCAAGGCAAGGCGCAGACGCCGAGCCTGGATTTTGCTGTATTGATGATGGACGTCGACAAGCTTAAGGAAGTGAACGACCATTATGGTCATGTTGCGGGCGATCAACTGATTTCCAGCGTTGCCAAGTACCTGCAACTTCACTGCAGGGACAGCGACATACTTGCACGCTGCGGTGGCGATGAATTCGTCATTCTATTTCCTTCTGCCGACTTGACGGCAGCCAAGCGTATGGCCAACTTGATCAGAGACAATTTGCCTGAACAGCGTTGCATTATCGACACCGCTAGCGGTGAACGTGAAGAACTGACGCTTCATTTGAGCTTGGGATTCGCCAGCTCCAGCGAAGTGCCTGCCATACAGGTATTTGCTCTGGCAGACCAGCGCATGTACGAAGACAAGAACCAGCGCCGCAAGCAAAGAGTAGATGACTTGGGCACAGCGAGCTGGCCCCCCTTATAAAAACTTCCTCACAAACCACTGGCAAGCGGCTGCCCCCACTGATCGCCATGTACTAGTTCACTTAATGGCAAGCGAGAGCGCCAGCCTTTGGCTTCAAGCTCTGGTTGGTCTAAAAACTCGCTAACATAGCCAAGGCAGAGATACGCCAAGGGGTAAACGTGGTCAGGCAGATTCAGCGCCTTGCTCAGCTGCTCTTGGTCGAGAATGCTCACCCAACCAACGCCAATACCTTCTACCCGCGCAGCCAACCAGAGATTCTGTACAGCGAGACAAGTGCTGAAAAGATCGGTATCCACCATACTATTGCGCCCCAGCACGTGAGGCCCGCCCCGGCTTCGGTCACAGGTAATACAGAGATTAAGCGGGCTCTCCATAATACCTTGCAGCTTAAGGCTGCGATAATGCGCTTGACGCTCGCCTTCAAAGCGTTCGGCGGCCTTCTGATTCTCCTGCTCGAACATCGCCAGCACTGCTTCTCTAACGCTGCGACTTTCAATCACGATGAAATCCCAGGGCTGCATAAATCCCACTGAAGGCGCATGATGCGCGGCCTCCAAAAGGCGGGCCAGTACATCAGGAGGTATTCTGTCGGGCAGAAATTGCGAGCGCACATCGCGCCGCTCGTGTATGGCGCGGTAGAGCCCACGGCGCTCAGCATCGGAAAAACGGTGGTTCGAGGTGGTCATGGCGCTGATTGGGCCTTTTGCTGATCTGTTTTATAGACAGTAAGAGTCTACACGAGCTCAGCCTAGCCGCCATCTCAGCGGGTTTGTTTGGCGTAAAACGCCATCTTCGTCCCAGTCATCCCATCCGGTAAAGGGGATGGGCAGTTCGCTGTCCAAGTTTCTCAGACGATCTACCCAAGCCGCTTTGCAGACCTCTAGGTGACCAATGATGTCAGCTTCCTCTTGGTAACGAATACCGCCGCCCTGAATGCCGTAGCTCACCTGAGGCGCCAGCACGTCAAAGCCAACGTAGTACAACGATGCGTGTATGGGCCACAGCCAGTGCACCATATTGCCAGCTCGGCCAAAAGGCTGAAATGCTTTCTCCGGTGAGCCCGTGGTGACTGATAGCATCGCCTTCCTACCGCGATAGTAGCCTCTGTCGTAACGCATGCGGCTTGTATAGCGCCCGCCATACACCAACACCCGATCAAACCAGCCTTTCAAAATGGCAGGCTGGGCGTGCCACCATAAGGGAAACTGGAAGATCACCAAGTCAGCCCACTCCAACCGCGCCAACTCCCGCTGGATATCCTGCGGTAATGTGTTTTTCTCGTAGTGAGCCCGCTGCTCATTGAGGGGATAGAAGTAGTCCGACGCCACGGTGCTATGCGGATATTGCTCAGGGCGCTCCACCGGATCAAACTGCTCAGCATAGAGATCATCCACTTCCACTGTATGCCCCTCGCCCACCAGCTGTTCTACCGCCTCATCCACTAGGCCGCCATTAAACGACTTGCGTTCAGGATGAGCCAAGACGATCAACACATTCATTCTGCGCTTCCCCTATTGATTGGTTCAACGACAGACTAACCTGTTCAAATACGCTCAAACATTCGCGAAAAATGACAACTCAGTTTGCATGAATGAACAGCAAATAAGGTGGGACGATCTAGCGATTGTCCCCCTACCGCTGGAGCTAGCGTCACTGCAAACAGAAAACTGGATAGGCCCGGATGTTCATCTGGGCGACGCAACGTTTGAAAAGTGGATGATGAATAAAAACACTGCTCACAAGCTAGACAGCATGCTGGGCATGCAGTCAGCGGTACGCCACGGGACGGGTACCACAGTTCTGCCTGCTATCTCGGTGATGCCGATGAAGCACTATTCAGGCTAAGCTTCCCATTGAAGCGCTCACCATCCAACTCTGGTGCTCGCTCACCCAGACCTGCGCCATGTGGCCAGAGTCCGCGCGTTTATGGAGGCGATGACAGAGGATTCGTAGCCAAATGATCTAGCTCAGCAAAGGGGAAATATCTCTCACCATTGTTATTTCACTAACTCGGAACGGTGATTGCGGTTGATCCAGGCATTAAAGGTATTTGAAAATTTTTAATTTCTTCAATTAACCACCGTTTAAATGCCATAGCACGTGGATTTTCAACTTCAGCCGGATGTGATACTAGATAGTAGGCAAACTCGTGGCTACGCCAAGGCATAATTGCATGAATTTTTCTCTCCAGAAGAAGTCGACTAGCAATAGAGTATCGACCTATACAAAGTCCAAGACCGTTAGCGCAGGCCGTTAAGGTCAGACTGCTATCAGAGAACTGTAATTTCTGTAGTGATGAATCCAGCTCAACCCCTGCTTCACGGAACCAAGGTTGCCATGTATTCCAAGGCTCTGTTGGGTGAACACTACTGTCTTCCAATAAAAGTTGCGAGTGCAACAAGCTTTCTGGACGAGTATCACTGAGGCGGTTTATCAGCGTTGCCGGGGCGAGTATTGTCACGACATCCCCCATCAGTTGCTCAGTATGGAGGTTTGGGTAATGACCTGTGCCAAAACGGATTCCGATATCAGCTTGGTTATCGCGAAAGCTCAATAATTCACTTTCACCACGTAGCTTTAGCTGCAGGCCAGGGTAAAGAGCTTTTAAATTACCTAGCCGTGGGATCAGCCAATAGTGGATAAATGAGTGAGGGGCAGATAGCGTCAGAGGGCCGTCTACCCCCTGTTGCCTAAGCTCTTTAGTTGCTTGTTCGATTTGGGTAAAGATATTAGATAACCGACCGTAGTAGCGACGACCAGACTCCGTCAGGATTACGCCACGTGGTAGGCGTATAAACAACGAAATTTCGAGCCTGCCCTCTAACGATGGCTGACGGCTGCTGGAGTCAGACTTAGTTCCTGAGCAGCTGAAGCGAAGCTCCCTAATCGTGCCGCTGCTTCAAAGGCGCGAAGGGTGTTTAAGGGTGGAAAAGTGATTCTGCTCATGGCTAAAACCTAGTAACCCTATGGGTGATGATAAAGCAGTTTCCATTATTATTTTTAAGGCCACAATGATGCTTTCTTTTAAATGATCCTTTTAGGAGCAGAACATCATGAGTGAGCATTTATATCGCCTAGCGGCGTTTTCAACAGACCCATCTAAAGGCAACCCTGCTGGCGTCTGGATTGGCGATGAACTGCCAGATACTAAGACGATGCAGAGTATCGCCGCAGAAGTGGGTTACTCAGAAACTGCTTTTATCGCCCCAGCTAGCGGAGAAATTAGAACCATTCGTTACTATAGCCCGTTAGCAGAGGTCAGCTTTTGTGGTCATGCCACAGTTGCAAGTGCCGTCATGCTGGGGCGCTTAAGTGGTATTGGCACTTATCAGTTGGATACATTAGTAGGCCGCGTACCTGTGAATGTTCAAGCGGTTGATGGTCAGATTCAGGCAGCACTCACCTCGGTTGAACCTTCTCACAAACCTGTCGCTGACCAACTTGTCGATGAAGTACTCGCTCTACTCCAGTGGCCATCTGATGCGCTGGATCTCACCATTCCTCCAGTCCTAGCTTATGGCGGAGTCTGGCACCTCATTCTAGCGGTCAACTCCCTGTTTCGATTGAGTCAACTTGATTACGATTTTGAAAAACTGAAATCATTAATGCTTCGAGAGAAGCTGACGACGCTGCAGCTTGTATTTCGAGAACACAACGGCCTGTTCCATTCACGCAACCCTTTCCCAGTGGGCGGCGTCGTAGAGGATCCTGCCACTGGAGCTGCGGCGGCAGCGCTAGGTGGATATTTGCGAGATGCTAAGTTGATCGATGTGCCTGGGAAATTTCTGATAAGACAGGGTGAAGCAATGGGGCGATTAAGCTTGCTGCAGATTGAAGTACCCAAGCAAGGAGGAATCGTGGTGGCTGGCACAGCCGTAGAAATTATTTAATTGCCTACCATGTTGCTCAGAGGTAGTAATTTGAACTCTGTATTGAAGGGTCAAACAATCTTCTGAGCAACAATAGAGTAAACATGCCAATGCTTGGACTTTCCGAGCAGTGTTTTGCCTTCTTTATTATGCTCAGCAATATCTATTACCTTAAACCGATCATTAAAAAGCGCCTGGATATCAGCATAGGAGTGTATCGATAAATCCCCTCGCCCCATTTTGGCCCAGGTGTCATTAGGGCCCATAAAATGGCCACAAAATACACCACCCTTTAGCAGTGAATTGGTAAGACTTTGCCAAGCGCAAGCAAATAGCGCTGGGTCACAAAAAAACAGGCTTGAGCAGGCATTGACGAGCGCCGTTTTAGGGTACACAAACTGATCAAAGCTGGACACTTTTGGAAATAGTGTTTTATCAAGGTACTGACCACCAACCTCACGTACGCGAGATATCGCCGTATCGCTTTGATCATAGGCATGCACCGTATAGCCGTGCTCCAACAAGAACAGGGCGTCGCGCCCAGCCCCGCAGCCTGCATCAACAGCCACCTTCTTAAGCAAAGAGTTTCCCACCAGCTCAAGCGCTCGTTTTAGTGGCGGGTACACATCCGCGTTGAGTGATTTCTCGAGATACATTTGCTCACTCATTCTAACCTCTCAAATCCCGCCAAGAACTGCTTAAGCAGCTCATCGAGTTGCGCTCGTTGCTCTTCAGTTAGGCCGCTCACCAGCTGCGCCTGGGTTTCCACATGAGCAGCAACGGCTTCATCGATTAACTCGAATCCACGCTGGGAAAGAGAGATGAGAAAACCACGACCATCGTCGGGGTTTTTGACCCGCTTGATCAAACCCGCCTTTTCCAGTTGATTGATGCGGTGAGTCATGGTGCCTGAAGTCACCATGGTGGATGCCATCAAATCCCCCGGCGATAGCGCGTAGGGCGCTCCCTCACGGCGAAGAGTTGCCAGAACGTCAAAGCTCGCGTCAGTCAGACCGTATTTCGCCCAGGTCTTCTCCATTACGCGTATTAAAGCGTGGTTAAGCCGTTTGACCCGCCCGATGGTAGCCATCGGCGCTACATCGAGGTCAGGCCGCTCCTGCCGCCACTGTTTGAGAATGTTGTCTACATGATCCATGAGCGTATTTTGCGCTTAATTATCTTGACGTCAAGATTAATCACACATATCTTGATATCAAGACACTTCGAAACGGTACCAATGAGAACTACGCGAATGACATCATTAAGCACTACCCGCACACACTCACGCAAAAGAGCTTGGCTTGCCCCACTGGTGTATCTGTTATCCGGCGGCGCCTTGCTGGGTCTATCGACTAATTTGGCAAAACTTGCCGGTGACATTCAGCTACCGGCGCTCGCTTTTCTGTTTTGGTCAATTTCAGGAGCGGCGCTTATTCTATTGGTTCTCGCGGCCTTCCGCGGCAATCTGCCGCCGGTTAACGTTCGCACCGTTGAGTATTACGCTATTTCAGGTCTGCTGGGCGTAGCGGGTGCCAACCTGCTTTTTTTCTCAGCTATCCCCCATGTGGGTGCGGGGTTCGTGGCATTAATCATCACTCTGCCACCGCTACTCACCTACATCGGCGCATTAGCGTTAAAAATGGAGCGGTTTCAGGTGTTGCGTGCGGCGGGGGTTATATCAGCCCTCGCGGGGGCCGTCACCCTGGCCTTCCATAAGCTTTCGGCGCCGGATGCCAATTACCTCTGGATTCTCCTCGCTTTAATTGGTCCCGTTCTGCTGGCTATCGGCAACATCTACCGAACCTTACGCTGGCCAGAAGGCGTATCCAGCGATGCGTTGGCGCCGGGGATGCTTATCGCAGCGGCCATCATTCTCCTCAGCGTGGGGTTTCTGCCTGGCTTCTCACTGAACGTTCCGACAGAACGTCCCCTGCCGTTCTTGCTGATGGCACTCCAGGCGATGGTCTTCGCAGGCCAGTTCTTACTGCTCTTCCTGCTACAGAAAAGCGGCGGCCCGGTGTTTCTGAGCCTATTGGGTTCCGTCGGCGCCGTGGTGGGCGTTCCGGTCGCCATATTGCTACAAGGAGAAACCGCTCCCGAAGGCTTACTGCTTGGCACCCTATTAATTGGAGCCGGAATTACCCTGCTCAACATTGGCAAAGCCAAACAACTTAACTAATGAACCCAAGAGAGATATATCATGAAAATTGCAATATTTGGTGCCGCTGGCGACGTTGGCAAACGCATTATGAATGAAGCATTAGCACGTGGTCATAACGTAACCGGCGTGGTGAGAACAGAGAGTCAGCTTAACAAACTGCCCGCTGAAGCCAGCCGCTGTGTCGCGGATATAGCGGACTCACACCAGCTAGCTCATGTTATTCAAGGACAAGACGTGCTGATCAGCGCCGTTCGCCCACCCGATGGAAAAGAAGCGACGCTGGTGGCGCTAACCCGTTCTCTAATGGCGAGTGCCCTTCCGGGTCAGCGAGTGCTCTTGGTAGGCGGAGCCGCACGATTGCTAATCCCCGGGCGCGCCGGTGATACGGTCTTAACAGCCCCCGATTTCCTTCCTGCCTCTGCGCTAGAAATTGCCAAGGCATGCCAAGCTCAGTATGAACTCTGCTTGGGTGAAACCAGCACAGCGTGGACTTACTTCTCCCCTGCCGCCATGCTCATGCCTGGAGAGCGTACGGGACGATATCGTCTTGGCACCGATACCCTCGTCGTGGACAATAACGGAGAATCTCGCATTTCAATGGAGGATTTCGCGGTAGCGATGCTTGATGAAGCAGAGACGCCCCAGCATATTCAGAAAGCCTTTACGGTAGGTTATTAATACAAAAATCGGCAAACTACCCCGTCATCCAACCTAAAAAAGTAAAGCGAGCGTCGGTAGGTTCCAGCAGCAGCACCGGCGCAATCTCTTGTAGTACTTAACAGTAAAGCCCCATTAATTTAACGGGTTAGAGTATGCTCCGCTCCATATAGTGAGTCCCACCCTCTGTTTTACGCACGCGAAACCCCATACGCTCGTATAGCGCTATTGCTGGGTTGATACAAAACACACGCAGCCGAAGTAAGCGGATGCCCGACTGTTGGGCGATTTCCTTCGTGTGGCGGATTGCCGCTGTACCTAAGCCTTGGCGCTGCCACTTCTGATCAATTTGTAGCTCTCGAATATAGTAAGCGGCTTCATCGTGATTTATGCATAACAACCCTACTGGGCTAGCGTTAATAACTAATTCGTAACTGTCTAACTCATCCCATTGTTTATCAAACAGGGCTGTATTCCAGCGCATATCCAACTGTTCGTAGTAAGCAGACATATTTTGGCGAATTAATTTTTCCGCGAACGCCTTGTCGTTAGTAGACCGAATAATAGGCGTCATATCTCGATATCCTAATGCTGCTTTCACGAACTTGTAGCAAGAAGTGCAGTGTTAGCTTGGGCTATTTCATACTGACTAAACACGTGCACACCATGTTCCCGAAGCAGTGCGGCTGTTACTCCCATACCCGGTACTTTTTTACCAGAGAAACTGCCGTCATAAATAGCGGTGCTTCCGCATGAAGGACTGAACTCAGCAAGCACTGCGATATCGATAGCGAATTTACGGCACAGGTTCAAAGCGATAGAGGCACCTGCTAAAAATTCATTGGTCACCTTGCCTCCATCGTTTTCGATAACATCGACCTCACCGTTTAAAACACCCTTACCACTGCCTTGGAAAATCTCCGCGGGCGGCCTGGGAATACTCATCCCCGCCTCAACTTCGGGGCAAACAGAAACGATTCGGCCTTCAGAACGCCACTGCTCAACGATCTGATCATCCACGGAAAGGGCGCCACCATCATAGCGAACCTGTTTACCCAAGAGACAGGCGCTCATTAATACTTTTCTCAAATCACCAATCTCCAATCTCCAATACGGTGATGAACTCAAGAGTGACGTTTTAACTGAATCGACCCAACTAGGAAAGCTCTTCTTGTCAGCCATTTAACTTTAGCTGCTTTCGGAAATACACTCGATTAAACCCCGCTTCATGCCGACACTCGCCCCTGACGTATCCTAGTTTGGGGTACATGGCGAGATTTTCTATCATGGCTTCATTCGTATAAAGTTCCACGGCTTCGTATCCCTTTTCCTCGGCTGAACATTCCACGTGATCGATCAATCGCTTCCCAATGCCGAGGCCACCATACTCGGGTAGTATGGCAACGTTTTCGAGGTGAAAATGATCGCCTTCGGGGTAGAACACAACATAGCCCACAAAATGTGAATCAAGGATAGCAACATCTATGTAGCCGTAGCCGACTAGGCTTGCGTAGTCTGCATGCATGGGCGCAGGTTCACGACCAATGCGACTGATGTACTTTGAATAGGCCAAACGAGCGCAGGACTGAATGTCTGTCAAATCGGTTACGAGTGCAGTGCGGATGTCGATTAAGGGCATATCGGCATAATCTCGATGGTATTGTGATTGTCGAACATCCAAGAGATCGCAGCGGTAGCGTTTAATGCTTTGGACTTATCGCGTTTGCCGCCAATGACGCACCATTGCAATGCCTTCTTCATTCACTAAAAGTCAACATATATTGTTGCATTGCTCTCTTCTGGGCGCATAAAACAAAGCAAGCTGGCGGTTAGAACGAGTTCACACCGGGAAGATAAAGAGCGTCTATTATCAAACGAATCTGGTAATGTGGCTTCGTCAAATCAGGGCTACTACCGCTACCGTTTCGCCTCTTTAGCCAACCGGCTGTAGAGCGTGGATCGGGCAATGCCGAGTTGCTTTGCCGCTTGGGTCAAGTTACCTCCTTGGCGCGCTATTGTTTCTTTGATGAGAAGCTCTTCCGTTGTCCTGAGATCAGAAGTCGACGTATATTCTAGCCTATTCGTCGCTGAAGGGGCCTCTTGGTTCATACGAACCTCCTCGGGTAAGTCGTGCCATTCAATGCATTTCCCCGAAGCCATTAGCATCGACATTTCCAGAACATTGCGCAGCTCGCGCACGTTTCCGGGCCAATGGTAATGACTCAAGCAGTCCTGGGCCTCGCTCGACAGTGAAACGGGGGGTGTTCCCCGTTTCACTGTCGAGCGTTCTGCACAGCTGCTCGGCGATCAACAGCACGTCGTCTCCCCGCTCGCGCAGAGGCGGAACCCTCAAGCGCAGCGTAGCAATGCGATAAAACAGATCCTGACGAAAGGTGCCCTTTTCCACTTCATTGGCCAGGTTGCGGTTGGTCATCGATACCAGACCGATGGCTACCCGCTTTTCCTGATGGCTGCCGATACGGTAGACGATACCGTCGTCCAGTACCCGTAACAGATACGGCTGCATACCGGGCGGCAATTCGCCGATTTCGTCAAGGCATAGAGTGCCACAATCTGCCACCTCGATCTTGCCGGCAGACGAGCGATCCGCACCGGTAAAAGCCCCCTTTTCATAACCGAACAGCTCACTGGCCATCAATTCACGGGACATCGCGCCACAGTTAATCGGGACGAACGAACCCGAGCGTGGCAATTCGTTGTGGATAGCACGCGCGAACAGCTCCTTGCCTACCCGCGTCTCGCCCTCGATCAGGATGGGGGGCACCACTCTGCGCCATCTTTCGTGCGGTCACACAAGTTTCCAGCATGATGTGACTTTCGCCGATGATATCTTCGAAACCGATGCTCCGTTGCGGCTGGATCAACCTCTTGGCAGGCGCCGCTGGAGAGGCATTGGGCAGAATGAGAATTAGCCGATCAGCTTCTGCTCCATCACTGGCTCACAGCGCACGCCGGGAATCACTTTTTCGATGAATTCAGTGAAACTCACTGAGGTCATCCTGATGCCGTCTTGGCCGAGATCCAACCTACCATTCTGACTGTCCAGCAAGCGGGGGCATCGATGACGAAGACCCCTTAGCGCTCGGTCAGTCGCGTACAGCACTTTCCCGCTGCGTGAAAGCGCGATTGTCGTATCGTTCAATCCCGTGAATCGCCTAGCCAGGAAGTAAAAACGTAAAAGATAATAATAGTTAAAGCTACGAAAAACTTACCAGCTCGTCTTCAGAACATACCAAAGCTCAAAATCTGCATTACCAGTTACAGCAGCAAGCACGGCTCGACCAATTAAATTTTTCGCCATTTATTAGCTGCATCTGCATGCACTTTTGCGTGATTGATCTAAATCAATTCAAGCCATTGTAATGGGACTACACTGAATATAGTTGATTGCTCCTTAACCATAGGTCGGAGACAACGCATGTCAGATGAAAAGCTCACTCCATCAAAGCCTGAAGAGGATCTAGCGACACGGTTCCCTACAGCCTACTCAATTCTCTTCCTGCTAATTATTCTTGTAGCGGCGCTGACCTGGATCATTCCTGCCGGGCAATACGAACGTACGATGAACGAAGAGGTCGGACGCGAAATTGCAGTACCTGGCACCTATGTAACGGTTGATTCAAACCCTCAAGGTTTTGTGGACATCATGCTGGCCCCCACGGCGGGTTTCTATGATCCCGACAGCTATGCCGCCAATGCCATCGACGTTGCCTTATTTGTGCTGTTTTTGGGTGGCTTCTTAGGCGTTATCAATGCTACCGGCGCAATCGACACGGGGATACGTAACGTGATGCATCGGCTGGAAGGCCGAGAGATCTGGATGATCCCCATCCTGATGACGCTGTTTGCCCTTGGAGGCACCACCTACGGCATGGCAGAAGAGACTCTGGCCTTCTATGCCATTCTAATCCCCATCATCATCGCTGCTGGCTATGATGCGATCACAGGAGTCGCCGTGATTCTGATCGGCGCTGGTATTGGTGTGCTGGGCTCCACCATCAACCCCTTCGCTACTGTCATTGCCTCTAACGCAGCGGATATTCCTTTTACAGATGGAATTGTACTTCGGCTGGTGCTGCTGATTGGCGGGCTGGTGATTTGTTCAGTCTACGTGATGCGCTACGCCAAACGCATTAAGTTGGATCCTGCTCGCTCCGTTGTGGCCAGACAACAGAATGCACACCGCAAACTCTTTCTACAGGGACACGACGAGCTGGAAAATTTTGATCTTTCAGGCACTCAGAAAATTACCCTTGTTATTTTTGCTCTGACCTTCATTGCGATGATTTGGGGCGTCTCGTCCCAAGGCTGGTGGATGGCTAGGATGGGCGCACTTTTCTTTGGTTCCGCCATTGTGATCGGCATCATCGCTCGGCTGGGCGAGAAAAAGCTGACCAGTAGTTTTGTCGACGGCGCCCGCGATCTGCTCGGCGTAGCCCTGGTCGTTGGTCTGGCACGCGGCATCGTGGTGATCATGGAACAAGGCATGATTGCCGATACCATCTTGCATAGCGCCGAAAGTACATTAGGTGGATTGCCTGAACTAACCTTTATCAATTTGATGTTCTGGATCGAGGTAGGAATGAGTTTCTTCGTACCCTCCTCATCCGGACTTGCCGTACTATCCATGCCTATTTTAGCGCCCTTGGGCGACTTTGCTGACGTGGGACGTGACTTGGTGGTAACTGCTTACCAATCAGCCAACGGCCTGGTTAATCTGATAAACCCGACCTTTGCCGTAGTGGTCGGTGGCCTAGCGATAGGCCGTATCTCTTATGACCGTTGGCTAGTATTTATCTGGCCTCTCCTTCTTATTTTGACTGTTTTTATCAGTGCAGTTATTAGCATTGGTGCATTTCTATAACCAGGGCAAAGGAGTATGCGACATGTCAGAACACACTTTGGGCGTTCACTCGGAAACTGGGACTTTACGGCAAGTTATCGTCTGCCGCCCTGGGCTAGCCCATAGAAGACTGACTCCCTCCAACTGCGATGCGTTATTGTTCGACGATGTCTTCTGGGTCAAGCAGGCACAGAAAGACCATGACGTATTCGCCGAGGTAATGCGTGAACGGGGTGTGGAGGTTCTGGACGTTAACGACCTGCTGGCGACAACGCTTGATATTCCCGAAGCACGTACCTGGGTTCTAGACCACCGTATTACCTGGAATCATATCGGGGTAGGCATGGTATCCGACCTTCGCGCATGGATGAACGAACTGCCGGGTAATACGCTGGCGAAATTTCTCATTGGTGGTTTGGAAGTAGGAGACCTGCCTTTCGACCCTTCAGGGCTGTTCGGTAACCATCTGGGGCCTCACGGCTTTGTGCTGCCGCCACTGCCCAACTTACTGTTCACCCGGGATAACAGCGCCTGGATTTATGACGGTGTCACCCTGAACCCTATGTACTGGGCTGCGCGCAAACCAGAGACGCTGCTAATGAGCGCGATCTACCGTTTCCATCCGAAGTTTGCCGGCAAGGTGAACGTGCATTGGGGCGACCCGCTTGAAGATCATGCGCTGGCGACCCTGGAAGGAGGGGACATCATGCCGGTGGGTAATGGTGTCGTGCTGGTGGGGATGGGGGAACGATCCTCCCCGCAAGCCATTGGCCAGCTGGCCAAGACGCTTTTTGCTAACGGCACTGCAGAACGGATAATTGCCTGCCAGATTCCCAAGACCCGTTCTGCCATGCACCTGGATACCGTGTTTACCTTCTGTGGCGGCAATGTAGTGACCACTTTCAAGGAAGTCGCAGATGAAATGGTTTGCTACGACCTGCGTCCGGGGGAAGGCAGCAAGCACCTGTCGTTCTTCCAGGACAGCCGCCCGCTGTTTGATGTTGTTGCCGATGTACTTGGTTACCCGTCCCTGGAAGTGGTCGCCACGGGTGGCGATACCCCTGCCGAACGGGAGCGAGAACAATGGAACGATGGCAATAACGTGCTAGCACTGAGTCCGGGGGTCGTCATCGGTTATGACCGCAACGACGATACCAATGCTGCGCTGGAGGCAGCCGGCATAGAGGTACTGGCCATACCCGGAGCGGAGTTGGGCCGGGGCCGGGGCGGCGGGCGTTGCATGAGCTGCCCGACAATACGAGATACAGTCTGACAAGGAAGGAGCAGAACCATGGCTTTCAATCTCAAGAACCGGCACTTCCTGACCCTGAGGGACTTTACGCCCCGAGAGATCAGTTTTTTGCTCAAGCTTTCCACCGACCTGAAAACAGCCAAGTACGCTGGCACCGAAGTACCGCAGTTGCAGGGCAAGGACATAGCGCTAATCTTTGAAAAGAACTCCACCCGAACCCGGGTAGGCTTTGAGGTTGCAGCGTTTGATCAGTGCGCCCGAGTAACCTATCTGGGCCCGACGGGCACCCATATCGGCCACAAGGAATCCGTCAAGGATACCGCCCGTGTGCTCGGCCGCGTTTACGATGCCATCGAATACCGGGGGTTCGGCCAGACGGTGGTTGAGGAGCTGGCACAATATGCCGGCGTGCCGGTTTACAATGGGCTGACCAATGAATTCCACCCTACACAGATCCTCGCAGACTTCCTGACCATGCAGGAAAATGTGGAAAAGCCGCTGCGGGATGTTGCCTTTGTATTTATCGGGGACGCTGCGAATAACATGGGCGACAGCCTGCTGATCGGCGGCGCCATGATGGGAATGGATGTGCGCTTGTGTGCGCCCAAGGCCTGTTGGCCCAGCGAGGCTATTCAGAATGAAGCACAGACCATTGCCAGTGAGACCGGCGCACGAATCATGATCACGGAAGACATCGATGCTGCGGTGGCAGGCGTGGATTTTGTCTACACCGATGTGTGGGTGTCCATGGGTGAGCCGAAGGAAAAGTGGGCAGAGCGAATCAAACTGTTGCAGCCCTACCAGGTCAATGCTGCCCTGATGGAGAAAACCGGCAACCCCCGCGTAAGGTTCATGCATTGTCTGCCGGCCTTCCATAACACCGAGACCACCATAGGCAAGGAAATACAGGCCGAGTTCGGCATCGATGCCATGGAAGTCACCGACGATGTCTTTGAAAGTCCCGCCTCTATCGTATTTGATCAGGCGGAGAACCGAATGCACACCATTAAGGCGGTGCTCGTCGCCACTCTTGGAAACTGATTCGAGGAGCATGACATGCTTGTAGTAGCAGCTCTGGGAGGCAATGCCCTGTTGCGGCGAGGGGAGCCCCTGACCGCCGAGGCCCAGCGCGCCAACGTGAAAATTGCCGCCGAATCATTGGCCGAAATCATCCGCGCCGGCCACCAGCTGGTAGTCACTCACGGCAATGGCCCCCAGGTAGGCTTACTGGCGCTTCAGGGCGCTGCCTATAAGCCGGACGAAGCTTATCCGCTGGATGTACTGGGCGCTGAAACAGAAGGTATGATCGGCTACATCATCGAGCAGGAACTGGAAAACGCCCTGGACCATAACAGACCTGTGGCCACCCTACTTACCCAGGTTCTGGTCGACAAGAATGACCCCGCCTTCAGCAATCCCACCAAGTTTGTCGGGCCAGTTTACGAAAGGGAAGAAGCCGAGACCAAAGCCGAAGCCGCCGGTTGGCACATCGCTCAGGATGGTGACAAGTGGCGGCGGGTAGTGCCTTCGCCCAAGCCCTTGGAGATACCCGACATGAGGGTGCTCCAGCTGCTGCTGGAACAGGGCGTTGTGGTGATCTGCGCCGGAGGCGGTGGCATCCCCATTCTTCGCCGAGAGAACGGCAGCATGATCGGCATCGAAGCCGTGATCGATAAAGACGCCGCCAGCGCACTTCTGGCCAGCCAGCTGGGCGCAGATGCCTTGCTCCTTCTCACTGACGTGGACGCCATCTACCGTGACTTCGGTAAGGACACCGCTGCACCTATCCATAAATTAACGCTGGATGAAGCTCGCAAGCTGGACCTGCCGGCTGGTTCTATGGGGCCAAAAATGGACGCCGCGTGCAATTTCGCTGAAAGCGGAGGCATCAGTGGTATCGGCCGTCTAGAGGATGCACTAGATATTCTTAAACTACGGGCGGGCACTTGTGTTGCTAGCTAACGCTTTTTACTGCTTATTGCAGACTTAATGAGGACGTGTACCTACCGAAGGACGCCTTCATCAGTTGTCACAGCCTCCGCCTTATAAAACCAATAGAGGTAAGCCACCAAGTCTGATGGCTCTTTTGATTCTCTCTTTACTCTGTTTAATCAATCCCCTACCCCAACTGAAACGGGTAGACCGAACCAATCTGCAGTAACTGCGTCAGTTCATCCAGTGCAACAAGCGACTCTTCCGCCAGCTGTGGATCGGCCAAATCGTCCGGGGCGAGGCGAACGCGATAGTGGCGCTCCACCCACGCGGTCAGGTCAGTGTACAGTGCATTGGTGAGCAGCACGCGGCCAGAGAGCGCTGCACGTTCGGCCTCCGTTAGCACCACGCGCAGGCGCAGGCAAGCGGGGCCACCACCGTTGCGCATGCTTTGTTTGACGTCTTTAACGACCACTTCACTGATCGGATTATTGCCCGCCAGCAGATAATCCTGAATGGTGCGCCATACCGCCTCGCGCTCCTGGCATTCGCCGGGCACTACCAGCGTCATGGTGCCATCCGGGTTGGAGAGCAGCTGCGAATTAAATAGATACGAGGCTACCGCATCCTCCATGCTTACCGCTTCCAAGGGCACGCGCACGGGAATCAGCGGGCTGGCCATTTTGGTGCGCAGCTCATCGAGCGTGCCTTCTTCATCCAGAAAGGCCATTTCGTGGTAGAGCAGCACGGGGCCATTGCCCACTGCAATGACGTCGTTGTGGAATACGCCCGCGTCGATGGCGTCCGGGTGTTGCTGGGCAAACACCGTTTGTGCGTCCGTTAGCCCGTGTTGGCGCGCCACCGCTTGGCTGGCCTCCAAGGTCTGTCGGGCAGGGTAACGCTTGGGTTCGCGCTCGCCGCTACGCACGTCACCAAACGCCTGGCGGCCATATACAAACAGATGAACGCCGGGTTCGCCGTACTCACCACACAAACGGGTGTGATTGGCTGCACCTTCATCCGAAAAGGCTGGCGTAGCGGGCAGCACCGGGTGGTGGCAGAAGTGCTGTTCGTCGCGGAAGATCGCTTGCAGCACACGTCCCGTGGTTTGCGGCTCCAGGTAGCGGTGAAAGCTGGACTGTAGGTTCGCTGGTGTGAAGTGTACCCGACTATCGGGTGCATCAATGCTGGGAGTAATAGTGCCCGCGTTAGCCGTCCACATACTGGACGCCGAGCACACCGCCCGAAGCAGTTGCGGCGCTTCTTTAGAAGCACGAGCCAGCACCTCACCATTACTACCGCTAAAACCTAAATCGCGCAGTGCGCCAATATCGGGGCGCTGTTGGGGTGGCAGAACGCCCTGGGCATAGCCCGCGTCCATCAGCGACTTCATCTTAAGCAGCCCCTGCAGCGCGCCCTCCTTGGGATTGGAGACTAAGCCGCCGTGACTCATGGACGCGACATTGCCCACGGCCAACCCAGAGTAGTTATGGGTTGGGCCGACTAGGCCGTCAAAATTGACTTCCCTAACGCTGCTGAGATCGGCGGCACTCACAGGCTCACTCCCGGCGGCAGGGTCTCGGGCATCTCCAGGCTGTCAGCTTCCATGGAGGCGACTGGGTAGGCGCAGTAATCCGCCGCGTAAAACGCGCTGGGACGGTGGTTGCCGCTGTCACCCACACCACCAAAAGGTGCATCGCCGGATGCACCGGTGGTTTGGCGGTTCCAGTTGACGATTCCAGCACGAATACGCAGCAGGAAGTCATCCCAATCGGCTCGATCGCCGCCAATTAAACCGGCGGAGAGCCCGTAGCGGGTGTTATTGGCAAGCTGTAGCGCTTCATCCCAATCGCGATAGCGGTGGATTTTCAGCAGCGGGCCGAAGTGCTCCTCGTCCGGCACGTCAAGACCGGTCACATCAATTAGCGCGGGACTTAACAGGCTGGTGCTCTCTTTCTGGCGCTTCATACGATTGATCACCGTACCGCCCATGGCCTCCAGCTCCTCTTGGGCCTTGAGCAGGCCGTCCGCCGCCGCTACGCTGACCAAACCGCCATAGAACGGCGCAGGATTTTCTTCGAACTGGCCCGCCACGTGTAACTTGGCGATCGCCTCAGAAAGCGCATCGATCAATCGATCACCGACAGCACCCTCCGGCACCATCAAACGCCGCGCGCAGGTGCAGCGCTGGCCGCCGGAGAGGTACGCCGACTGCAGAATGGTCAATACCGCGGCACGCTCGTCGTCGACATCCTTCACTACCAGGGGGTTATTGCCGCCTAGTTCCAGCGCCAGAATTTTATCCAGTTGTCCGGCAAACTGCTGGTGCAGCATACCGCCCACTTTGGCGCTACCGGTAAACAGCAGGCCATCAATATCCGGGTTACCTGCCAGTGCCTGGCCTACCGGCACACCGCCCTGCACCAGGTTAATGACGCCTGCCGGAAGCCCGGCCTCTAGCCAGCACTGCAGGGTCAAATCCGCGGTAAGCGGGGTTTGGTCGCTGGGCTTGAAGACCACACAGTTACCCGCCAATAGCGCAGGCACCATATGGCCGTTGGGCAGGTGGCCAGGGAAGTTGTAAGGGCCAAACACCGCCATCACACCATGAGGACGATGGCGCAGCACCGCATTTGCACTGCCCACCACTTTTGCCCGCTCCCCGGTGCGCTCGTTATACGCCTTAACCGACAGCGCCACCTTACCCACCATGGCACCCGCTTCGGTACGCGCCTCCCAGATCGGCTTACCGGTCTCTGAAGCAATCGCCACGGCCAGGTCTTCACCACGTGTTTTTAGCACCTCGGCAAATCGCTCGACAAGCGCCTGGCGCTCGGCAAAAGGTGTGCGCGCCCAGCCGGGGAAGGCACCGCGGGCGGCCTCTACAGCGGCTGCGACCTGCTTAGTACTGGCCGTCGCTGCTTGCCATAACGGCTGTCCGGAAACGGGATCGTGCTTGCTCAACGGCTCGGCGTCGCCTGCGACCCAGGCGCCATTGATCAGTTGCTGCTGTTGGGCGTGCATAAAACTCTCCTGTAAACGTCGCCTAGGTCTCGAGTAGCCGTAGGGTATCGCCGGTGGCAACGCCTAAGCGCTTCGCTTCTTGTTCGCTAAGCACGATGGTGTTGTCATCAGCAGGCGCGCGGCCTACCCAACTGGCGGTAAAGTGCAGCATCTGGGTGGTGGCGGCCAGCCAGCGGCTGACACTCTCTTCGCTGGCAGCGGCAGAAACTTCCACTTGGCAGAGCCGTGAGTTGCGAATGGCACGCACGTCATCAATGTACGCCTCCACCGTCGGGCCACCGTCAAAAATATCGATATAGCCTTCCCAGCGCAGCCCCTCTTTCTTAAGCATCTCCAGCGCCGGGCGGGTGTGGCGATGCACCTGACCAATACAAGCCCGCGCCTCTTCGGCCATAAAGGTGGTGTAAATGGGGAACTTGGGCATCAGCTCGCCAATAAAGCTCTTCTGCCCCAGGCCGGTTAAGCGGTCAGCTTCGCTGAAATCCATGGGAAAGAAGTGCTTGCCCAGGCTCTCCCAAAAGGGGCTGGTATTGTGCTCATCAAACACCCCACGCATCTCCGCCAGCACTTTATCGGGAAAGCGATCACGAAACTGGGCAATAAACAGCCAGCGCGCTTTGGAGAGCAGCGCGCCATTGCGCAAATGTTTGTTGGCTTCGCCGCGATACTCAGGACGCAGAAACAGCGAGCATACTTCGGCATCGCCGGTGTGGTCGGAGCTTAAAAACAGCGTGTCGATAGTGCGGTGAAGATCCAGCTGAATGGATGAGTGCGCAAGGGTTCCCAGCCGATAGTTATAGAACGGCACCTCGCGCCCCACCTGCCCCTCAATGGCGCAGCAGCCCGCCAACTCGCCGCTTACTTCATCCTCTAGCACAAAGAAATAAAGCCGATCATCCACCGGAGTGCGCTCTTCAAAGGCACTGGCAGCCGCTTCAATCTTACCGGCTAGAAACTCGCGATTATCCGGCAGCGAGGTAAAGCCAACGCCCGCCTGCTGCGCAAGCGCCTGAAGCCCATCCAGATCATCACGGGCAATGGGTCGAATGCGCATTACATTTCTCCTTCATCAAGCGCGTCTACCACGGTGGGTAGCGTCAGCGGCGCAGCAAGCACCGCTCGCCCTTCCGTGACACCCAGCCGCTCAGCATGCTCCGCTGAGAGCATCAACTGGCCCGTGGGTGACAGCGCGTAGCGGGCGACGATGCAGCGAAACTCGCCCAGCTTTTGATTGGCAACCAGCGCGGGTTCAGCATCCGGCAAAGCGTGTTCAGGGCGAATGCGCACCGGGTGCCAGGCAGCACTGCGGAAGGTTTCCAACCGCTCGCGCTCGGCTTTGACAATCGGCCCGGCGTCGAAAATATCCACATGGCGCGAACGCGCGAAGCCCTCCGCCAGCATCTCCTCCAACGCCTCTTCGTGAGCAGGGTGCTCACGACCTATCGCCGCCCGCGCCTGGGGCGTTAGCAGCGGCAAATAGAGCGGGAACTGGGGCATTACTTCGGCGATAAAACTTTTCGAGCGCACCCCGGCAATGTGGTTAATATCCTGGAAACTGCGGGCGAAAAAGTGCCGCCCCACGCTTTCCCAGAACGGCGATTCACTGCGCGTATCCAGGTAGCCGGGGAACGCCACCGCCAGAATACGCGAAAAGCGCTCTGGGTATTGGGCGATAAACATCAACCGCGCCCGGCGTAGCAGGCTCTCCGCGCTGGTGCCTTTATAACGCGGGTTAAGCGAAAAGGCGCACAGCAGGGTAGCGTCAGAAACTTCATGGGAGAGCGCTAGCGTCTGCACTTCACGACGTACGTTCAACTGCTGGGAGGCGTGAATCAGCGTTTCCTGGCGGTAGGTGTAGTAGGCCTCATTGGCACCCGCCTGGGCACGAATGGTGGCGGTACCGAGCACTTCCTCACGTGTGTCATCGGCGAGAACAAACGTATAGTGCTCGTTTTCTGGAAACTCGACGTCACCATTAAAGGCGTCTTGAGAGCGCGCAATGCGCTCCTGAAGCCGCTCACGGTTAGCAGGCAAGTTAGTAAGCTTAGGTACTGCATGCTCGGCTAATTGCTCAAGCGCCGTGAGATCAGACGCTTTAACGGGTCGAACTACCAGCATCCTCGATGCCTCCCCTTCAGTTAACACGATTGACGCAGCTTGTTGTTCACTCATGCTGCCGCAACTAATCGCTCAATCGCGCGCTCTAAGCGGGCCATGCCCTCGGCGATATCCGCTTCAGGAATGACCAGAGAAGGCGCCATACGCAGTACGTTCGGCCCGGCGACCAGCGCCATCAAGCCCTCTTCAATCGCCAGCGGCAGTATGTCTTTGGCACGCCCTTCATAGGCATCCGACATCTGGGCACCTATTAATAAGCCCATACCGCGAATCTCTTTAAACACGCCATGCTTGCGGTTGATGGTTTCTAAATGCTCGCGGAACAGATCGTGGCGATGCTTAACGCCTTCGAGCACCTCTGGTGTATCGATAAGCTCCACCGCCGCCAAGGCAACGGCAGATGCCAGCGCATTGCCGCCGTAAGTAGAACCGTGGGTGCCAACAACCAGCGATTTAGCCACCGAGTCGATAGCCAGCATGGCGCCAATGGGGAAACCGCCGCCCAAGGATTTGGCACTGGTAAGAATATCCGGCGTAATGCCGTAGTTCTTATAAGCGTAGAGTTCTCCGCTACGACCAACGCCGGTTTGCACTTCGTCAAAAATCAGTAGCGCATTGTGCTCGTCGCACAGATCCCGCAGCCCTTGGAGGAATTCTTGCGTGCCGGGCACGATACCGCCCTCGCCCTGCATGGGCTCAACCATAATTGCGCAGGTGTCGTCGCCAACCAGCTTGCGAACACTATCCAGGTCATTGTAATTAGCGTGCAGAATTCCGCCCGGTACCGGCCCAAAGCCCTGGGAGTATTTGGGCTGGCCACCCACGCTGACGGTAAAGAAGGTGCGACCATGAAAAGATTGGTAAAACGAGATGATTTTATCTTTCTGCTCACCGTGATTATCCACCGCCCAGCGGCGTGCCAGCTTAAGCGCAGCTTCGTTGGCTTCACCGCCGGAGGAGCATAAGAACACCTTATCGGCGAAGGTGCGCTCGACCAGCGTCTTGGCCAAGTTCAGCGCTGGCTCGTTGGTATATACGTTGGAAAGGTGCCACAGCTTCTCGCCCTGCTCTTTGAGCGCATTGACCAGCACTGGATGGCAATGACCAAGGGAGTTAACCGCGATGCCCCCGGCAAAGTCGATATATTCACGGCCCTGTTGATCCCACAAGCGGCTACCTTCACCACGCACGGGAATGACCTGCTGTGGTGAGTAGTTGGGCGTCATGTAGTGGTCGTAATCTTGACGGCTTGGGGTATGGCTCATGGGTCGCTAGCTCCAGTGGAGGAAAGTAGTAACAACAGTATAAGGTGGTAAAGAGTCCAAGCGCTTTCAGCAATGGGACGGCAAATTATGAATAGCGGCGTCTCGGCGTATCACTGAACCGCCTTGAAGAACTCTAAAAGAGCCCCATACTTATTAGCAAGCTATGCGGTTATGCGCTGAGCTGCGTTGCATAGTGATGAGCACCGACACTCAGGATGAGAGGAGACCAGCGTATGCAGATTGATCTAAGCGGCAAACGCGCCATTATCACGGGTTCTACAGCGGGCATCGGTTTTGCAATTGCTCAAGGGCTCGCCAAGGCAGGCGCTGACGTGGTCATAACAGGGCGTACCCAAGCACGTGTTGATGGCGCCATTAGCGCACTTAAAAAAGACACTCCCAATGCCAAGGTAGAAGGCGTGGCGGCTGATCTCGGTACCGCTGAAGGTTGCCAAACGCTTATTAAACAGCAGCCCAGCGCAGATATCCTGATCAATAACGTAGGCATTTTCGCCCCGCAGGACTTTTTCGATGTAGATGACGCTACGTGGCAGCAATTTTTCGATATTAATATCATGAGCGCGGTGAGGCTTTCCCGTCACTACGCCCAGGGCATGCGCGAGCGCGACTGGGGCCGCATACAGTTTATCTCCAGCGAGTCGGGGATCAACATCCCTAGTGAGATGGTGCATTACGGCATGACCAAATCGGCGCTGCTCTCCGTCTCTCGCGGGCTGGCCAAAGTGCTCAGCGGCACCCAGGTCACCGTGAATGCCATTCTACCTGGGCCGACCCGTTCAGAAGGCGTGATCAAGATGATGGGGGAAATGGCGGAAAAAGAGGGCATCTCTCAGCAAGAGATGGAAGAACGCTTTGTTAAAGAGAACCGCCCCTCTTCAATTATCCAGCGCTTAGCAACACCCGAAGAAGTCGCGAGTATGAGCGTCTACGCCGCTTCTCCCCAAGCCAGTGCAACCAGCGGGGCGGCACTGCGTGTGGAAGGTGGCATTGTGGATACATTAACCTGAATCTTTCTAACCCAGGCGCTCTTCTCTCGGCGTCATGCCGAAATGGTGACGGTAGGCGGTAGAAAAGTGCGCGCCTGAGGAAAATCCCGTGGCAAACGCAATATCGCCTACCGGCCGGTCACTATCGCGAAGCTGTTTGCGCGCCTCTTGTAAGCGTAAATCCAGGTAGTAGCGACTAGGGACCGCCTGCAGATACTTCTTAAATAGCCGCTCCAACTGACGCCGAGAGATACCCAGATGTTCGGCCAGTTCCAGGGTCGAGAGCGGCTCCTCAATATTGGCTTCCATAAGCGTGACAGCCTCCACCAGACTTTGCGGCGCATGCCCCAGGCGGCTACGCAGCGGCACGTGCTGGCGCTCATCTGCCAAGCGGATGCGGTCGCAGACAAACTGCTCAGACACCTGCTCCGCCAAGCGCGCACCGTGATGCTGGCCAATCAGCGTGAGCATCAAATCCATGGCCGCGGTTCCCCCCGCGCAGGTCAGCCTGTCGCGATCAATTTCAAACAGCTGTTGAGAAAGCGTCACTTGCGGATAGGCTTGAGCAAAGGCCTCAAAACGCTGCCAGGGCAGCGTCGCACGATAGCCTTCAAGCAACCCACAGCGTGCCAACACTTCAGTGCCCCCTGCCAACCCACCCAGTGCCACACCACGCCCCTGGTGCCCACGGAGCCACTCATTCAACTTTGCAGGAAGCGTATAGGGCAGCGGTGTTGGTGCGCATATCAACAGCAGGTCAAGCGGGCCTAATGCGGTACTTAGTGCGTGCTGAGCAATGAGCGAAAGCTGAGCACCACTGCGCACGGGCTCGTCATTGAGACTTAATGTGACGGTGTGGTAAAGCATCTGCCCACTCAGCTGGTTAGCCATTTGTAGCGGTTCCAGTGCGCTGGCGTGGGTCAATAACGAAAAACCTGGCAGCAGCAAAAAGGCCACCCGCCGACGCGGTAGCGCTGCCTGTGAGGCTAACGGGTTGGGCTGCATGATAACTGATTGAGTTGCATGAAAAGATGCATGAAAGACCGCCATCGACATAGATAAACGATCATCTTACCCAATTGCGTAGAGGATGGCAGCGTTATGACCACTGCAACAAAAACGTGACGCATGAATGCAAATTGCCGGGCGCAAGGCCCGGCAAAAAAGAGAGAATGGTTAAGTACTAATTACCGCGGTTAATAATGCCTAACACGACGATACTAACCACAATCACGCCGACAATGATCACCACTATCGGGAGTAGCTTATACAGCCCGCCTGGCCGCTTCTTGGCTTCAGGCTGTAGATGAGGTTTTGAGGTTTCATAATCCTCAGGTATCCGCTCATTGATAATATGCTGCTTCTCTTCTTCCGGGGTTTTGCTTTCCCTAGTGTCCATAAACACCTCCAGCGTTCCGGTCGAATTGGGCGGCGCTACCGCCTCTGTGAATGGCTTACAGATTCACGACATCAAACGTAACCTCTGGATTGACGTCGGCATCGTAATCGACATCGTCACGCTCAAAGCCAAACAGCTTCAAGAACTCGTGCTTATAACCAGCATAGTCGGTAATCTCGAATAAGTTTTCAGTCGTCACTTCAGGCCAAAGATCCTGACACGCTTGCTGAACGTCATCGCGCAGTTCCCAGTCATCCAAACGCAGGCGCCCTACCTCATCAGTGACCATTTCACCGCGCTTGCCTTGGGCTGAGTAGAGCTGCTCGCCGAATAGACGGTTCAATTGATCGATCGTGCCTTCGTGCAGACCCTGCTCTTTCATGATGCGGTAGACCATGGCGATATAAAGCGGCATTACCGGAATGGCCGCGCTCGCCTGGGTGACCACCGACTTGAGTACCGCCACATTGGCACCGCCACCGCTCTCTTTCAGCTTGGCGTCGATAGCCGCTGCAGCGCGGTCAAGGTCTTCCTTGGCTTTACCCAGCGCACCGTGCCAGTAGATCGGCCAAGTGATTTCAGTACCGATATAGCTAAACGCCACGCTACGCGCACCTTTTGCCAGCACACCAGCTTGGTCAAGCGCTTCCATCCACAGTTCCCAATCTTCGCCCCCCATTACCGTAATGGTGTCGTCGATTTCCTGCTGGGTGGCTGGCTCTACTTCTGCTTCGATAATCGCGTCTTTATTGGTATCGATAGCAGTGGCGCGGTAGGTTTCGCCAATTGGCTTTAGGCTCGAGCGCTTAAGTTCGCCGCTATCAGGCAGCTTGCGAACGGGTGATGCCAGCGAGTACACCACCAGATCGATCTCGCCCATGTCCTGCTTGATCAGTTCAATGGCTTTTTCCCGCGCTTCATGGGAGAACGCATCGCCGTTAATCGATTTGCTGTACAGCCCTTCCTGCTTGGCAAACTTATCGAAGGCGGCACTGTTGTACCAGCCTGCGGTGCCGGGTTTCTTATCGGTGGCAGGCTTTTCAAAGAAAACGCCCAGGGTATCGGCGCCGTAGCCAAAAGCTGCGGTAATACGGGCTGCCAACCCATAGCCACTTGAAGCCCCAATGACGAGTACTTTTTTTGGGCCAGCCTGCTTATCCAAACCGCGAGCACGGGTCGCTTCAATCTGTTCGCGAACGTTCTGCTCGCAGCCGATGGGATGAGTAGTGGTACAAATAAAGCCGCGTACTTTGGGTTTAATAATCACAGAGAACCTCTTTATCGGATTGATTTAGCTTTTAATATCGTAACTGGCAACATCATAACTAGCGACACCGTTTTGCCATAGCTTTTGGCATAGTTTGTGGCATAGCAGTGTCATGACTCATAGAGGCTATTCTAGCTGCCTCCGTGCGCTCTGTCCGCTCCTGAGCTATCGTCCTCCCATGAGCGACTCTCCATCCTTGAGCTCCTGCCCGCCCTTGAGCTCGGGGCGCATTCGCGTCACGATAGCTGCCAAAGTACTTATATCAGCAACGACTTCCCACGAGGCGATCATGAATGCACAGCAGCTAGTAGATGAACGCGGCGATCTATGGCTAGCGCTAGCCCCGCTGTGGCTGGATCGTGAACCCAGCGAACGCGATTACGCGCGTATGGTCGAAGTCATAGAGCGTTATGATATGACGCTTAACGAGCTCGAATGGATGTTTCGCCTGGAAATGGCACCGGTGATGTCTCGCCATCAGCTTTCAATCGCCAGCGAGTGGCGACAATTTGACGACTATAAGCTGATGAAGCAGTTGGTCAATCACAATATGCGCTTGAAGGGCTGGCGCCGCAAAAGCTGGGCGCTGTTTTCAGGCTTAACGACCATGATGGTGCGTCACCGCTGGAACGCACTCATGAATCGTGTAGCAGTCGCGCGGGGCGAGCAGGTATAGAGGGATAGTGCCCTGTGGGGCTATGGGTATGTTTGATCCAAGGCTTCTTCTAATGCCAGGCGTAGCGGGCGCCCGTGATAGCGCGGCCCAAATCGGGCTATCACCTTGCCATCACGGCCCACCAGGAACTTGGTAAAATTCCATTTGATCAGCTGTGTGCCTAGGACTCCAGGCGCCTCGCGCTTGAGCAGCACAAACAGTGGATGGGCATCACTCCCATTGACATTGACCTTTTCCAGTAGCGGAAAACTGACTCCAAACTGCTGCTCGCCAAACTGGCAAAACGCTTGAGCACTTTCCGGCGACTGGCGGCCAAACTGATTACACGGGAAACCGAGCACAGTGAAGCCACGATCCCGGTAGCGCTGAAAAAGGGTTTCGAGTTCGCTTAGCTGCGGGGTAAAGCCACACTGGCTGGCAACGTTAACCACCAGCAGCACTTGGCCGCGTAGCGCACGTAAATTGAACGGCAGCCCTTGGTGGGTATAGCAGTCTTGGTCGTATATTTGCATCAATCAGCCCCACAAAACCCCAAACGGCATGGGTATCACCATGCCACGGCTATGCTTTTTACACCAGCGGTCCGGCGACCACTCGTAGCGCCAGCGCGATTAACAGTACGCCCGTGATGCGGTTAATCCAATGGGCACGCCGCTGTAGCCAGGGCAGAATCTGCGAGTGGGAAAGCACCACCGCCACCAGCACGTACCAGCCGCCATCAATAATCATCGCCGTTAACACAATGATAGCTTTAGCTACCCCACTCATCTCCGGGGTCACAAACTGGCTCAGTAGTGCAACAAAAAACAGAATCAGCTTCGGGTTGCCTAATGCCACCAGCACGCCCTCTTTGGCCGCCTGCCCTCGGCTAGTGACAATCGCATTAGGCTCTAAGGCACCGGCTTTCCCGGCACGCAGCGCTTTAACCCCTAGCCACGCCAAATAAGCCGCGCCGAACCAGGTAATCAGCTGGAACAGCAGCGGAAAACCGGCGATTATCGCGCCTAGCCCCCAAACGGTAAGGAGCGCATAAAAGCCTACACCAAAGGCATGGAAAACTGCCGCGGTCACTCCAGTAAAACGCCCGCCGCCTAACGTATGGCGCAGCACCAGTGCCAAGCTCGGCCCCGGCGACATAGCGCCCATGGCACAAATCGCGGCGAGCGATAGCCAGAGTGTTAACGGCATGTCTTTTCCTCCTTGAGGGGTCAAAATCAAAATATGAGCAATGATGGCCAGTATACGCCAAGCCAAGCAACACTTCGGTAAGCGTCTTAAATAACGCTGTTAGCATGGTACGCTGTTGGGTAAAATTTAATCTTTTGCTCTATGCGATTTATTCGCTCTTTTGAAAACATCCGCCCCGCCGCTCATTGCGCGGGGCATATAGAGAACATAGGTCTAGAAAACATAGGACGGCAACATGGGTAGGGCTTTTCAGAACCGTAAGGAATCCATGGCCAAAACGGCCGATGCAAAGACCAAGGTCTACAGCAAATATGGACGCGAGATTTACGTTTGCGCTAAAGCGGGCGGCACCGACCCTAATGGCAATCTGGCGCTGCGCGGCTTAATGGAGCGGGCCAAAAAAGATCAGGTGCCCTCTCACGTTATTGATAAAGCGCTCGACAAAGCCAGCGGTGCCGGTGGCGAGGATTTCTCGCCTGCACGCTATGAAGGCTTCGGCCCTGGCAATGTGATGGTGATTGTCGACTGCCTTACCGACAACCCCAACCGCACCTTTGGCGATGTGCGCGGCTGCTTCACCAAAACCAAGAGTAAAATCGGCACTCCCGGTAGCGTCAGCCATATGTTTGACCACTGCGCTATCTTCTCCTTCGCCGGAAACGATGAAGAAGCCGTGCTTGAAGCGCTGATGGAAGCCGATGTGGATGTCACCGATATTGAGCAAGAGGGTGAGCGGATCACCGTTTTTGCCCCACATACCGACTACGCCAAAGCCAAACAGGCATTATTAGATGCCTTCGGTGAGATTGACTTTGAGGCAGACGAGATTCAGTTCCTGCCGCAAACCACCACCCCGGTGGAAGGCGATGATGTAGCGATGTTCGAAAAATTCCTAGGCATGCTCAACGAACTGGACGATGTGCAAAACGTCTATCACAGCGGTGAGCTGCCCGAGTCTACAGACGCCTAAGGCCTGTTAGTAAGAAGATTCTGCCGCGTTGCGTGCATCCAGGGCAGCATCCGGTGGCAACATCGCTGACTGCACGCCTGCGGCACTCAGCACTGTTTTACCGCGCACAGTTAGATCGGTAATAAACAAAAACTGCTGGCGCGGATCCACCGGGTAAGCGCGTATGCGGTAGTGGGTGCCCCAGGGTTTCTCTTCGGCCACCACAATAATTGGCTTATCGAACTTCAGATAGGCGCTGGTTAACGCCACATCGCGCAGCGCTTTACGTACCCAGCCTGCTTCGTGCTCGGGGTGAAGGTAAAAACTCGCCACGCACTGCAGGCTGGTACCGCCATTATTAGCGTTGTAAACGGCGTGATCCCACAACTTTAAGTGCGGCACGGCGACTAAATCATCGTCGGGCGTCTGAATATCTACCGTGCGCAAACCGACGTGCTTAACCTCGCCGTAAGTGCCTTCAATATTAACCCAGTCCCCTGGGCGATAAGGCAGTTCAATCGCCGAAACAACACCCGCAATCAAGCTGCTTACGTAATCCTTCATGGCAAAACCAATGGCTAAGCCAAGTGCTCCCAGCAACGTGACCATATTACGTAGCGATGGCTCGATAATAATCGGTACGATGATGGCCAGTGCAGTAATCAAAATCAGTAGGCGCGTTAGAGGCACCAAGGCAAAAATGCGGAAACGCACTTGCCCGTGTAACCGAGTGGCCAGCCAGTTAAGCCCCCGCTGGCTGACAATAATCAGCACAATGGTCGATAGCAGCACCACCCCAAGGGTAATCATCGCTTGGCTATCAATATCGTTAAACAATCGTGCGTACTTTTGTTGTTCGTCCATGGGTGCCCTCCGCAGGCCTGTCGCTGTTAGCGCGGCGACTTAAAGGGGATCAACCAGATAATTGCGCGATTCCAATAGCTGGCGAACGCTTGCGTAGCTTAACGGTGTGATCTGCCAACGCCCTTCGCTGCTTGAAACAATCCCTTTGCGCTGCAAAGCTAACCGGGCATTGAGTGCCTCGTGGTGTGAAAACGGCAACACCTGCCCGAGGGAGTGGTCATCCAGACCGCCATGAACCAATAACGCATGCAGCACCAGCGTGGCGATATCCCCGGTATCTGTGGAGAGTTCTGCCTCGGCGAGGGCATCGACCAGCCACAGCGCCTCTTCATCGTCTGCTGTTGGCTCACGCAGCCGCTCGCGCCAGTAGTGCCAAGCAAGACCTATATGACCACGACAGTGAGCAGCTAAGCGCTGTAGCTCTTTGTTAGGGGCTTTGTCGCCATGCTGGGTTGCTGATTCAGTCAATACTGGCTTACCGGTTCGCGTGCTGTAGACCAACGGAGACTGCCCCTCATGGGTCGCAATCTTCGCAAAGTACTGCGACAGCTGTTCGCCCTCCATGGCTTGAAGGGTAAATACCGGCGCGCCCTCGATACCGACCACTTCTTGTAGGTAGGCATACGCCCAGCTGTCACAGCCAATCACACCCTGCCCCAAGCGGCCACTTAAGGCGCGCTCAAGAAATTCACGTACGCCCTGAATACCCTGAGTGTGGCGTAAAAAGTAGCGTTCTAATGCGGGAACAGCCCACTCGCGTTGATTGGCACAACGCTCTACCCACTGAGTGTCGCCTTCGGCAAGCTCGCTGAGCGTGGGTGGCGGCAAACAGGCAAAGTGGTGCTGTTCCGCCCACTGACTCACCACAGAAACATGGCCGCTGTGCGGCGGGGTAATAAAAAACGTAACCGGCGCTTGCTGGCCTTTTAGCTGCTGCGCCAAAGCCCTTGCGGCGGGCGCCCAATCGATGGGCGGCACTAAATGCGCTAGCTTAACCTCGGGCAACGCACGCAGTTCATGCTCTTCTTTTACCTGCTGCTCAGCGCTGTTTTTGCCTACCAGCCACGTCGAAGCCGAACGCAACGAACGTCGCCATTGGCTTGCCTGGGTCTGCTCAGGGGTACGAAACTGATCGAGCTCGACGACCGCCCACAGCGGCGTGTCGGCTGATGATGAATGCTCCCCCATGACCTTGTCCCTATGGTTAGCAATAAGCGTTCACTTTAGCACGGTGCGCGCAGCTTCTAACCTCATAGACGAACTTATGGTCTAAAATAAAGTCTTTATAGACAGTCGTTAGCGCACATAACGGATTATTATTTTATTGCGAGAGCAATGGCAAAAGCTAAAGGAGAAAGCAATGAGTGTTGTCCACGTTAGCGAAACAGAACTCCACGCCAAGCTCGAGAAGTGTATTGCCGGTGAGCGGCTACTGATTGAGCATGAGGGCAATCGCTTTAGCGCCAGAATCCAGCACGTTGGGCTAATGGGCGTAAAGGTGATACCTGAAACCGAGATTAAGAACAGCCATCGCACACCGGGTGACGTTGAAGGCGTGATGGTGCCCTACGATGAGATATTGGAGCTTGAAGTAAAAGGCGTGGTCTACAGCCGCTTGCCAGATTAGTCTGCACTTGCACGCCCGGCAAGTGCGCAAGGCGTGCAAACTATTTATCTATGACTCACTTCCTCGAAAGTAAGCCAACTGTTTTAAAACGTCAGGCAGATCTTGCCGAAGTGCTGGCCAGATTCCTGGTGGCGGAAAGCGTCGGCGATCTCGGCAAGCGGGAATTCGCGGTCAATGATCGGGTGCATATCGAATGTTTCCAGCGCACGAATCATCTCGATCTGGTGGCGACGACTGCCCACAATCAAGCCTTTCAAACTCGCCTGCTTGGCCATTAATTTAGCCGTCGGTATTTCACCCTCACGCCCAGTGAGGATACCAATCAAAGCGATATGCCCACCGATTTTGATCGCATCAAAGGATTGCGGCAGCGTACCTGGCCCGCCCACTTCGACGATATGATCAACGCCTTCGCCGTTGGTCAGCTCTTTCACGCGCTTACCCCAATCAGGCGTCTCTTTATAGTTGATGGTGTGCTCGGCGCCCATCTCACGCAGCCGCGCCAGCTTTTCGTTAGATGATGAGGTAGCAATTACCCGCGCGCCCATTAATCGGGCAAACTGCAGGGCAAAAATGGATACCCCGCCCGTGCCCATCACCAGCACGCTATCCCCCGCTTTAATGCCACCATCGACGACCAGCGCCCGCCAAGCGGTCAAGCCAGCGGTGGTTAAGGTAGCGGATTCCGCATGGCTATAGCCCTTGGGCTGATGGGTAAACCACTCAGCCGGGCGTACAACCTGCTCACGAGCGTAGCCATCCACGCCGTCACCTGGCGTGGTGCGAAAATCACCGACACGCGCCGGGCCTTCCAACCAGTGGGGAAAGAAGGTCGATACCACGTGGTCGCCCACCGCGAACTCACTGACACCATCGCCCACGGCTTCGACAACACCTGCGCCGTCTGACATGGGAATACGCCCATCGTCGGTGGGAATCATCCCAGCGACCACGGCGTAGTCGTGAAAATTCAGAGAGCTGGCGTGTAGACGTACTCGGATTTCACCAGGGCCCGGCTCCCCAGGCGCTTCCATGTCGACAACGTCCAGCTTGTCCAAACCGCCGGGCTGATTCAGCTTGATCGCTTTCATCGTTACCTCAGTATGTACAGTTCGAATATGTACATTGATTTATGTATCTACTGTTGGTTGGGGCCGTTGCCGTCGATATCAAGGCCCAGGAAGCCACCTGACTGGCGCTGCCAAAGGCTGGCATAAATGCCGTTGCGTGCAAGCAGCTCCTGGTGCGTGCCACTTTCCACCATGCGCCCTTCATCCACCACAATTAACCGATCGAGCATGGCAATGGTCGACAGCCGATGCGCGATGGCAATCACCGTTTTGCCTTCCATCAGCGTATCCAGCTGCTCTTGAATGGCGGCCTCCACTTCCGAGTCCAGCGCCGAGGTGGCCTCGTCCAGAACCAGAATCGGGGCATTTTTGAGCAGCACCCGGGCGATCGCGATCCGCTGGCGCTGCCCACCGGAAAGCTTCACTCCGCGCTCGCCCACATGGGCATCCAGGCCGCGACGCCCTTTCGGGTCGACCAGATCATTGATAAAGGTATCTGCATGGGCGCGGCACACCGCGTTCCAAACGTCTTCGTCACTGGCGTGGGGGCTGCCGTAACGGATGTTGTCACGCAGTGAGCGGTGCAACAGTGAGGTGTCCTGGGTGACCATGCCAATCTGGTGGCGCAAAGAGGTTTGAGTCACCTCGGCAATGTTTTGCCCATCAATCAAAATCTGCCCACCTTGCAAGTCATAAAAACGCAGCAGCAGATTGGCCAGAGTGGATTTGCCCGCCCCGGAACGGCCGATCAGGCCGATTTTCTCGCCGGGCTTGATGGTCAGGCTGAGTCCATCAAAGACGTTTTTACTCTCCCCTTTCGCCTGGGCGTATTGAAAGCGCAGCGCATCAAACACAATTTCGCCATGGGGAACCTGAAGCGCTTTAGCATTGGGCGCATCGTTGATCGTGGGCTTCTGAGCGATGGTGTTCATGCCATCTTGAACCGTGCCGATATTTTCAAACAACCCGGCGACTTCCCACAATATCCAGTCAGACATAAAGCGGATACGCATAACCAGCGCGATGGCAATCGCCAAAACGCCCAGGGAAATCGCCTCCGTGTACCAGGCGCTGATCGCCATGGCCGCAGTACCCACCAACAGCGCCGTGTTGAGCAGCGTCAAACCCACGCTCATGATCGTCACCAGCCGCATCTGGCGGTGAACGGTGACCATAAAGCCTTCCATAGCATCTTTGGCATAGCGCTGCTCGCGCTCGGTGTCGGCAAACAGCTTGATGGTTTGGATATTGCTGTAGCTGTCCACCACGCGCCCGGTCATTTGGGCACGGGCGTCTGCCTGCGCCATGGAGACATCGCGCAGGCGCGGTACGAAGTAGCGCATGATCGACAGGTAGCCCACCAGCCACAGTCCCAGTGGGATCAGCAGCAAAAGATCCGCCCGGCCCAGCAGGTAGGCCGCACCAGTGAAATAGACGATGGCGTAGACCAATAGATCCATCACCTTGGTGACGGTCTCGCGGATCGCCAGCGCCGTTTGCATCACCTTTTGCGACACCCGCCCGGCAAATTCGTCCTGATAAAATGCCAGGCTCTGGCTAAGCATATGGCGGTGGGATAGCCAGCGGCCGATCATCGGGTAGTTACCGAAAATACTCTGATGGGTGACCAATGACTGCATCAGCACCAACAGCGGCAAACCGATCAGCAGCAATAGCCCCAGGCCAGCAAGCCACAGGCCGTTTTCAGCCCAAAAGCCTGCACGTTCAACGTTGCCCAGCCAATCGACCAGTTGCCCCATGTAGCTAAAGAAAACCACTTCAGCCGCCGAGACCAGCGCCGTGAACAGCGTCATTAGCAGCAACAGCGGCAGCATCGGACGGGAAAAGTGCACAATAAACGGCATTAAGCCCTTAGGCGGCGTTTTAACCTCGCCTTCCGGATAAGGGTTTACCCGCGTTTCGAAGTAACGAAATAGCGGCTGTAAAACACGCGATAGCATGAGGCTTCCTTACGTGACTGGCGTTGGTGTGTCTGAGGTTGATGTGACAGACGTTAACTTATTTATGTAACAGTTTGATTGTTTAAGATTTAAGAAGGAGCGTGGCGCAGCAGCCAACGCGCCCAAAAAGGCGCAATGATCATCAGCGTGACCATGCGCAGCAGGTGATGAAAGGCAACAAACACCGGGTCGATATTGAGCGCGACGGCCAAAATAGCCATTTCGCCAATGCCCCCCGGCGCCAGCGCCAGCAGCGCCACATCGCGCCCTACCCCTAGCAGTTGATGAATCAGCTCGGCAAATAGTGCAAGTACCAGCAACGCTAACAGCGTCGCCACACCAGACTGCCATAAATAGCGGCCAAAAAGCTTTCGCGTCATGCCCTTAAAGCGCGAACCAATGGCACTGCCCAGCACCCACAGCATCAGGTTCATCCCCCACTCTGGGAGAGCGAAACTGGCAATATCAACACCGGATAATAGAGCAGCGGCTAGCAGTGGTGCCAGCAGTGCAGGGCTGGGAATTCGCAGCCAGCGTCCTAGCGGCAACAGCAGCGGGATCATCAGAAGCATCCAGCCGTGTTCAAAACTGCTATGAACAGGGCCGATGCCCTCGCCTCCGCCCTCATAGGCCCAAAATAGCGGCGGCAAAAAAAGAATCACTAAAATGATGCGCAGCGACTGCGCGACTGCAATACGCTGGGGGTCGCCACCGCACTTTTCGCCCAACAGAATCATCGCCGTCATCGCGCCGGGCGAGGCACCAAACCAGGCACTGACGGGGTCGAAACCACAGCGCCGGTACCAGGCAGCGGCTACGGCAGTGGAGGCGGCTACTCCCAGCAGCAAGAGAGCAGCAGAAACCGGCCAATCCAGTACGCGATGAGCCAGCTGCGGCGTCACCTGGCTACCCAACACCAACCCCATGACGGCTAGAAATACGTTACGCAGTGGCTCAGGCACTTCGACCTTCACGCCTTGTGAAGAGACCACTAGGTTGGCAATAAGAGGGCCAAGCATCCATGCAAGGGGCAAACCGGACAGTTGAAACAGCGTACCGCCAACGGCGCCAACGGTTAGTGATATTGCCAGCGCTTTTGCGCTCCCTGCATTCAACACGACGCCCTTCACATCGACTCCCTAAATCTTAAAATCTGTCCCTATTGACGCAATAATTAACCTGCTAATGACATCCAGTAGTCTAGCACTTAACCAGTGGTTTGGGCTTCAATGATGGCGAAGAGGTATGCTTTTGGTTGCTAAGCTCACCTTTCAAGACGTCATCCATCATCTTAATTTTTTGGTCATGCTATCTGTATCTGTCGGCCAGCCAGCGTATAATGTCTTCCGCCAGTAATGGCGAACTTTCTCAGGGCGGGGTGTAAGTCCCCACCGGTGGTGATGCCATATCTTTATTGATGCGGATAAGCCCACGAGCGCTCAACCAGAGGTGTCACCTAACGGTTGAGGACAGCAGATTCGGTGAGATCCCGAAGCCGACGGTAATAGTCCGGATAAAAGAGAAGGTTTCCTAGTGATATTACCCGTAGCGTTCCAACGCATGCGGGTGCTGTGCTATTGGATGCCTCATGCCCTGGTTCTGGTAACCAATCCCCTTAGGATGACCATGAATCAGACCCAACTTTCTTCATTCCCTCGCGTTGCCTTTATCGAAGCGTCTTGGCATCACGATATTGTTGCCCAAGCCAGAGAAGCATTTATTGCTCAACTTGCCAGTGAGCATGGCTTTTCCGCTGATCAAATAGAAATATTCCAAGTTGCGGGGGCTTATGAAGTGCCTCTTCAAGCTAAGTTGCTAGCCAAAACAGGTCGTTACAGCGCCATTGTGGGTGCGGGCTTTGTTATTGATGGAGGCATCTATCGCCACGACTTCGTTGCTCAGGCAGTGGTTGAAGGCATGATGCAGGTGCAACTGGACACAGAAATTCCCATACTTTCTGTCGTGCTGACGCCGCATCATTTCCATGAACACAGCACACATCATGATTTTTTCTATGACCATTTCCGTGCCAAAGGCAAGGAAGCGGCTGAAGCGTTGGTAATGACTTTGGAAAACCATCGACGGATTCAAGGGCTAAAATAAGTCACTGCTAAAATTGTGGAGATGCTTAGGTAGCGGGCAATCTGAATGTTAGCTCGCTACCTGAGTCAATTCATAGACGGTTGACGCTTAACTAGCCGTTTAGGCTCTTTGCTGCAAAGTAGTAGCACTTACTCGGCAAAAAGACTTGAATCCTCAGCTTTGGGAAAGCTGCGCATCGTCTGCTGGTTCCATGTTTCAAAGTGATCATGCATAGCTTGACGCGCGAGCTCCCGGTCGCGGGTTTTAACTGCTGCGACAATAGCAATATGCGTCTCGTTAGTTTTCTTTTGTGCCTCTTTAGACTGCCGGGCCAAAATCCTGCGCTGGTGAAGCACCTTTTTCAATACCGATGATAACCCTTGGAAAATAATCAATATGGCAGGATTTTTGGCCATAATGGCCAACAGTTCATGGAATTCATAATCCGCCTGAATCCCTTCAAGAACATCGGATGACGTCACGATTTTTTCGCAAAGCAACTCAAGCCTTCTCAGCTCATGAGGCTGATGGTTGACTGCTGCCGCCTGTACGATCTCTTTTTCAAACATCTCTCTAGCCGTTTCAAGATGGTCTACTGAGATGTAGTTGAGCTTAAGCGCCAGCTCAAAATAGAGCTGGATAAAGACAGGTTCGGGCATTTTAAGAAAGGTGCCACTACCCTGCTTGCGTTCGATGAAGCCAAGACTTTGCAATAACGAAAGGACGTTCCTAACCGACGAACGATGCATATCAAAATGTTCACACAGCGCTCTTTCTGCAGGAAGCTTTAACCGGCCATCCTTAGACAGTTCGGAGACCGACACAAACTCCTTAAGTCTATCCAAAAGATTCGGATCGATCTGACTCATAACATCATCCAAACGCCACCCCTATACCGTTTCGTAAGTATAGGGGCAGCTTAGCATAATCAATGAATGTGCATACCGCCGTTAACATCCAGAGTGGCCCCTGTAATGTAGCTGGACAGGTCACTCGCCAAAAACAGGAAGGCCTTGGCTACATCCTCGGGGGTGCCCATTCGTGCCAGCGGAATACCTTCTAAAATCTTGGCTTTCATCTGATCGTCAAGCTTGCCAGCGGTGATGTCTGTAGCAATTAACCCCGGGGTAACGGAGTTAATGCGAATGCCAAAAGCACCAAGCTCTCGTGCCATGGCCTTGCCCAGCCCCAACATGCCAGCCTTGGCGGCACTGTAGTGCGGGCCCCCAAAAATACCGCCCCCCCTCTGCGCGGAAACCGAAGAGGTGTTAATAATTGAGCCTGATTTTGCCGCTTTCATATGTGGTACGACAGCCTGCGACATATAGAGCATGCCACGGAGGTTAACATCCAGGATGCGATCATAGTCTTCTGGCAAAATCTCTTCGAACTTTACCGGCTGAGTAATACCAGCGTTATTGATGAGCGCATCAATGCGGCCGAATTTATCCATGACAGCCTTCGCCAAATTGAAGCAATCATCACGGTTCACCACGTTTCCAACCACTATTTGTGAGCGCTCAGGGTCAAATTCGCTGCGCACTTGCTCGCAGGCTTGCTCATTGATATCGGAAATGACGACTGAGGCTCCGTGCTCATAGAAGAGCTTGGCAGTTCTCAAGCCAATGCCTTTTTCACCTGCGGCGCCGGTGACGATACATACCTTGTCTTTAAGTAACATAGCGTTTTCCTTTTATTGGGTTGTAGTAAGTTGTTTGTGGAGTGATGACAGCTCCATAAGAGAGCAGGAAATGCGCGACTCGATTACGTCGAGTGGCAGTGGTTGCTCATCACGCCAAGGTTGAGCATTGGCATCGCGATGTAGGCGGAATGGAAGCTCGAGTGAAAACGGCTTATTCTGGCGAAGAAGCTCCAACGCCAGAGCAGTGTCATTCACATCTCCTGCTCCCAATGGGACGAAATCGATGCCGCCCTCACGGCGCGCACAGGGTTTAAGATGAAAATGATCGGCAATATTCATTGCCGCACGTGCATCTTCAAGCGGTTCTCGGGCTGGGCGGTGGGCTAACAGGTTGCCGATATCGTAATTAATACCGAAGGCCTGGGAGTCCAGCCGCTCAAGCAAGAGGGGTGCGTCACTGGCGTGGTCGAGTAAATTGGGAACACCATTACCGGGATTCTCAAGCAGAATGCGCAGACCATAATTTTCAGCAATCGCAGCCAGGGTATCGGCCTGTGCAAAGAAGGTTCCTGCGCGCTCGCGCGTAGCAGCGTTGGTAATTACAAAGGATGCCCCTAAAGACGCAGCAAAACGACAGCGCGCTTCAAGCCTGGCGGCTGCGTTCTCAATGCCCAAATCAATATGGCCGGAAAAATAGCGGCACTGCTGGCCATGGCGCTGCATTTCACTTTTTAGCTCAGCTGCGAAAGCAGCAGTAAAATCGCTGTCGGTGAAGACCTCTACATAGCCATCAATAAAGGCAAACTCCACATTCCTTATGCCACACCGCGCTAGCGATGGCAGAATCACATCGAAATCATAGCCGTCGTAAGCCGCGGTACTGACAGATATAAAACTGGGCATTGTGTCCCCTTAGGCCGTTCCATTCAGCAGTCGGTAAGTGCGAATCAGCTGGCTGTCATCTAACTTGCCCTCTCCTCGCTCAGCACTGGAAACAAATAGCTGACGCGCGGTTTCTGCCAGTGGCGTAAATGCCTTGGAGGTCTTGGCTGAGTCGCAGACAATGCCCATGTCTTTGCAGAAAATATCGATCACACTGGTAATATCACTGGGCTCAGCGATCATCCGAGGGCCACGATCCTTCAGCATCCAACTGGAAGCTGATGAGCCCTGTAACAGCGTTAGCATTGTTGAGGCATCAATACCGCTCTTCTCTGCCAGTGCCAGCGCTTCTGCAGCAGCGGCAATGTGCACACCGCACAGCAGTTGATTGACTGCTTTCATCGCCGAGCCCTGTCCTGGCTGCTCCCCGGCTTCAAACACAACTTTGCTCAACACTTCAAACGCTTGACGGCATTTCGACAAAGCGTCTTGGGTGCCCGCTGCCATAATCGTGAGTTCACCCGCCTCGGCGCCTACCACTCCGCCTGACACCGGGGCATCGATGAAGTGAAGGTCAGGCCTAATCGCCGCGACTTCTTGTGAGATAGCCGCCGCATCGTCCGGGGAAATGGTCGACATTTGGACAACACAAGCACCTTGCCTAAGCGACTCAATACTGTTGGTACCCAACAGTACAGAACGCACCTGATCTGCATTTACCACCATGATAAAAAGTGCTTCGCAGCGGGTCAGTCCGCGCTGTTTTTGCTCGGGAGACATCACCTGGTCGTTGAAAGCCGTTTCCGTTGACTCAACGGCATCCATACCCAGCACCTGGAAACCATCTTTTTTCAACCGGGTTGCCATAGGCCACCCCATGGCGCCAAGCCCTGCAAATGCGATAGTTTGCATAACCACCTCAGTAAATAATCAGAGCTGGCACGTAGGACACCAGCAGCAACACGACAATAGCCACCAAATAGAAAGGCCCCAGCTCCTTTACCACGGCGCCAATACGTTCACGGGCAATAGCAGAAGAGACAAACAGAGTGGTACCGATGGGGGGCGTGAACAGACCAATGCTGAGGTTCACGCACATGATGATGCCAAGCTGCACCAGATCTAGCCCAATCGCGTTGGCGATGGAGACCAGCGTTGGCCCTAACAGCAAGATGGCAGCGGGCAAATCGAGAAACATGCCGATAAATAGCATCAGCAAGTTGATCGCCAAAATGATCAAGATAGGGTGTTTTAGATACTCGACAGCCCATTGAGCGACGGCCTGCGGGACACCGCCTGACGTCAGAATATAAGCAATAATGTTGGCTGCTGCGATAATGAGCATCACAATGCCCGTGGTAATCACTGTGTTTACCAGCGCACTCATGACGCGTTCAGCCGTCAGATCCCGATAAATAACCGTACTGACCACCAGCGCATAGGCAACGGCAATGACACTTACCTCAGTGGGTGTGGCAATCCCCGCACGCAGTAGCACAACGATAAATACCGGCATCAACAACGCTGGCAAAGCGGTGAACAGCGTGTTTCTTATTTCAGCGCCAGTGTACTTGAGCGTAAGACGTGGGAACCCGCGTCGTCTGCCAATGATATTGCAAGCCAGCATCATGCCACCCGCGAGCATCAGTGCGGGAATCACTGCGGCAATGAACAGTGATGCGATGGAGGTGTTCGAGACAGTAGCAAACAGGATGAGTGGGATAGAAGGCGGCATCAGGCCAGCAATCACAGAAGAGGCTGAGGTAACAGCAGCACCGAAAGCGCCAGGATACCCCTCTCTCTTTTGCCAAGGGATAAGCATGGAACCAAGTGCGGACGCTTCTGCTACAGAAGACCCCGAGACCCCTCCAAATACAGTGGAGCCCACCACGGTGACCTGGCCGAGCCCTCCGTGATATTTACCCACCAACATGGAGGCTAAACCCACTAACTTCTGTCCTAGTTTGCCGGACATCATTAGCCCACCAGAGAGTATAAAAAAGGGGATCGCCAGCAGAGGGAAACTTTGCGTCGGTTGAAATATCTTCATAACCGCCATACTGGATGGCATAGGGCCAAAAACGGATAGCGCCGCCCAACCACTTATAACCAACGAGTAACCAACAGGCATCGCCATTAACAGCAACAAGACAAAGCCAATGAGCATCTGGGCCGTCATATCCCTTCCTCCCCGTGAGAAACTTGAGGTTCAGAGGATTGATCTCCCCCGGTGAGCACCATTGCGATGTTGATGAACGAAATAACAGCTAACCCCATAAAACCAACGACGACTGACCAATAAGCCCAGGACATACCAATCCGGGTTATCGGCAATCGCTGGGAGCCTGCAATTTCAACGACATCCAACCCGTTAACGGCCATGAAGCTAAAAGCGATCATTGCTATTAGGTTGATGGCCAATACCACTAGCTTCTTGGGTAGCCTTGGCAACTTTTCGACGACCAACTCGACACCAATGTGCTCGTTTCTTGCTGCAGCAGCGACGATGGCGCACATGGTTAACCAGGGAAAAACCAAGTTGGGCACTTCCGCTACCCAGCCCAAGTTGGTAGAAAACACATAGCGAACCACCACACCCAGTAATAGCGACACGAAGATAGCCACAACAGCGACGATGGATACCCATTTGAAGGTGTGATAAATCACACGCTTTGAGCTCGCTAACAGTGAAGTGGTCCCGCCCACTTCACTGTCGCGGCTCTCTATTGAGAGCGTCATGAAAAGCCCCTTCCGTTATTGCGCTTCACGCTGAGCCGCATTGACGACCATCTCGACCAATTCTGGGTACTCTTCTGCCCACTGGTCATAAACGGATGAAGTGGCTTCGATGAAAGGTTCAGGATTTACTTCGTTAAAAGCGACACCCGCCTCTTCCATCTTACTTCTCAGCGCATCGTCGGCCTCAAGTGACGCTTGACGATTGAACTCACCCGCCTCGACGGCCGCTTGCTGAATCACTTCTTGGTATTCGGGTGAAAGCGTATCCCAGACCATCTTGCTCATAAGTAGCGGGGTTGACTCATACTTGTGGCCGGTTAAGGAAATATAGTCCTGCACCTCGTGAAGCTTGGATGAGTAAATATTCATTAATGGATTTTCCTGACCATCAACGACCCCTTGTTCAAGAGCAATATAGAGTTCAGAGAAATTCATTGGGGTGGGGTTTGCGCCAAGCGCCTCAAAGATATCAACCGTCATCTCATCGGGAGGGGTTCGAATCTTAAGGCCTTCCAAGTCATCAGGGGTCTCAATAGGGCGAACATTATTGCTGACATGACGAATGCCGTTATCCCACAGCGCCAGTAGTACAAGCCCCTTCTCTTCAGAAAGCCTTTTCAGTTCATCGCCGACTTCGCCGTCCATAACCTCCCAAGCGCTGGGAAGAGAGTTGAACAGAAACGGTAGTCCCAGAACGGAGAACTGCGGTACAACGCTGGATGTCGAGCCCTGGCTATTGGTACTAAACGCTAAGGTACCCATTCTCATCTGAGTGATGGCTTCCATATCGTCGCCGTACTGCGCATTACCACCAACATCGACGATTAATTCCCCATTGGTTCCTTCTTCGACGAGCTCTGCGAAGAGTTCTGAAGCATCCCACTTGGGGTTACCTTCCGCCGCGTTATGGGCAAGTTGCAGGGTTTGCTGAGCGGCAGCATTACCACTAATGAAAAAAGCGCTGGCAATGACAGAAGCAAGGACTGTTTTTTTCATGACGTTTCTCTCTATTAAAATATTTGTTGTTAGAAATAGCGGTTATCAAACGTAGCTGGAGTCTTAGTTTTTTGATTTAGTTAGTATATTCAGGCAACGTGCTGCTTTAGCGTTTTGATCACCTCCTTGGTGGAAATACCGTAACGATCATGCAGAGTGGGTAAAGCACCGGCATCCAGAAATTCATCGGGAAGGCCGATCTGATTAAATTTGACGGATACACCCTCTTTCATCAGCAGCGATGCAATGCTTTCGCCCAGACCACCAATGATTGAGTGGTTTTCGGCCACGAAGACGGGACGTTCAGGATAGCGACGAACCTCCGCCAGAATGGTATCGGTATCTAGCGGCTTGATTGTGGCGCAGTGTAAAACCGCCACGTTGGTGCCTTTCTCTCTCAGCTCATCGGCAGCCTCAATCGCACGCATCGTCATCAGCCCAGAAGAGATGATTAAGGCATCTTCTCCATCTAGCAGCCTTTTAGCCTTGCCGATCTCGAATTGGTAACCTTCAAAGCGATCTAAAACACGGGGCACCTTGCCACGCAGTAGGCGTAAGTAGACGGGGCCATCAAAATCGACCATCGCTTGAACTGACTGCTCGATATCAACCGCATCACAAGGGTCGATGATGGTCAGGTTCGGCATGCCGCGGAAGATAGCGATATCTTCGGTAGCCTGGTGGCTCGGGCCATAGCCCGTGGTAAGCCCAGGAAGTGCGCTAACAATTTTGACGTTGAGTTTCTCTTCGGCAATCGCTAGGCAAATAAAGTCGTAAGCACGGCGTGAGGCGAAAACGCTATAGGTCGTCACGAAAGGGATAAAGCCTTCGCGTGCCATACCCGCACCGGCCATCATGAGTAGCTGCTCAGCCATGCCCATCTGGTAGTAGCGATCCGGGTAGGCCTGGGCGAAGATGTGCAGGTCGGTATATTTGCCCAGATCTGCCGTCATACCAACAATCTTGGGATTTTTCCCAGCAGCCTCTACCAACGCATGGCCGAAGGGCGCAGCAGTCGTTGGCTGGTCTTCGCCCGCGATGGACGCAATCATTGCCGAGGTCTTTAGCTTCTTCTTGGCGCTCATTTCATTTCCTCCTTACTGGACACCGTAAACTTCATCGAGCTGTTTGAGCGCCACACTCCACTCATTCTCATCAACACGAATAAAGTGGTTCTTGTCACGTTCTTCGAGGAAAGGCACACCGCGCCCCATCAGGGTGTCGCAGATAATCACCCGGGGCTTATTTGAGTCACTTGCTAGCGCACTGTCGAAGGCTTCGACTAGCGCTTCAAGATCATTGCCATCAACACGGTAGGTTTCCCACCCAAACGCAACCCACTTATCAGCGATCGGCTCGTAGTTGAGTACGGTGGAGGACCTGTCGTCGGCCTGCTGATCGTTGACATCGACAATGGCAATCAGGTTATCCAACTTCCAGTGGGCTGCGGATGCGACAGCTTCCCAGGTCGAGCCTTCATTTAGCTCACCATCTGAAAGCAGGTTAAAAATCCGTGAAGTGCTCTCTTTGCGCTTGAGGCCCAGCGCCATTCCTACGCCGATACCCAGACCGTGACCTAGCGAGCCACCGGTGATTTCCATGCCCGGCGTGTAGTCGGCCATACCTGACATGGGCAGAATACTGTCATCGCTGCCGTAGTCTTCGATCTCTTCCTCGCTGATAACACCAGCCTCGATCAAAGCGGCGTACAAGGCGATGGCGTAATGCCCGATAGAGAGCAAGAAACGATCTCGTCCTTCCCAGTCAGGGTTCTTGGGATCCAGCTTCAGGGCATGGAAGTAAGACACCGCCAAAACATCGGCAATCCCGAGCGCTTGACCAACGTACCCCTGCCCTTGCACCTCACCCATCCGCAGAGCGTGGCGGCGAATTTTGTAAGCTCGCTGCCGAAGCACCTCAATAACACCAGCCCTCGACACGGTAGCTGTTTGACTCATTCCAGTCACCTCCAAATGGTTGACCATTTCAAGATAGAGATAATTGCGATGGCTTGAAACGAAACTTTAGTCTAAACAATAACGGAATCGCGCATTAAACATCAGTAAAATCGCTCAAAACCAATGCTCATTGATAAATAATAGTGTTTAAAAACAGCAATATGAAATTGTTTAAAAAAACCATCGCTGCCCAGTGAAATAAACCACAATCACTGACTTTGAGTACCAGAGGAAAAATAAAAACACCTCAACACTCAAAATGGTCAACCATTTTGAAACATTTTAAAAATAGCTGGATAGATCCTCACGACAGCACAAGCACTGACGTATCGAATGCTGCTGCTAAAAGAATTCCATACCGGGTAGACCAAACAGTGATGCCCTGCTGCCAGTGACACCTACATTCTTGTACGGCCAAAGTGACGCCCTAACGCTGATAACGCGGGCATCATGGGTGTAGGTGTAGGTGTAGGTGTAGGTGTAGGTGTAGGTGTAGGTGTAGGTGTAGGTGTAGGTGTAGGTGTAGGTGTAGGTGTAGGTGTAGGTGTAGGTGTAGGTGTAGGTGTAGGTGTAGGTGTAGGTGTAGGTGTAGGTGTAGGTGTAGGTGTAGGTAGGATGGGTAGCGCAGGATCGGATCGATAGGCGTCCATTTCAGGACGTTCAGTTACCATCACCGCTATCTTCGCCATAGCAGAGGTCAGGTGAGTGCGAAACTCATGCTACCGGCCCGGTACTCGCCCGCACCACCAGCTCGGGCGGCACCACCTTCCGAACCGGCGGAAATTGCTCCCCCGCCATACGAGAAAGCAGCAACTCACTGGCACACTGGCCAATTAGGTCAGTGCGCACCCGCACACTGGTCAATGCTGGTGCCGAGTAGGCGGCCGCAGCCATATCATCGAAACCGGTGACAGAAATATCCACACCTGGGCGCACCCCATGCCGGTAGCACGCCGCCAGCACACCAAAGGCGATAATGTCCGAAAAACACATAATTGCGGTCGGTGGTTCCGGCATCGCAAGCAGCCGCTTTAGCATGGCGTCACCGAATTCCAGTGTCGTTGGCCCGTGGTGAACCGAATCACTGGTGACAGGCAAACCGGCAGCATCCATCTGCTGCCGGAAGGAGCATTCTCGATCACGGGCAGTGGACGTATCACCGCCACCACCCAACCAAGCAAAGCGCCTATGCCCTGCTTCATATAAGTGTTCAAATAAAAGACGGATGCCTAGCACATCGTCGTTGATGACTCGATCGAAACTTGTATCAGCGACATCCCGGGAAATCAGCACCAGCGGAAAATCCTGTAGATGCCTTACCTGCGGCCCATCAAGATCTTCTCGGGTGGTACCGGCGACAGGCACTAAAATCAGACCCGCGGCACCATGCTCGGCCATCTGACGAATGAAGCGCGCCTGGATCGATGGTGTTTCATGGGCATGGCAGAACAGCATCATGCGATCCGCCTCGCGGAAGCGCGCTTCCATATGCCCAAGGAATTCGGTGAAAAAGGGGTTGCTCAGATCATTAAGGCATACCGCTACAGTGCCGCTATCGCCTCTCCGCAACCCCGCCGCATGCCGGTTATAGACGTAACCCAGCTCCTTCGCAGCCTGTTGGATACGCTCCCGCGTCGCTTGGGAAATTCGCAGATCATTACGCAGGGCTAATGATACTGCGGAAACGGTGACGCCTACCTGATCGGCGATAGTTTTAAGTGTCGGACGACTTGCCATATAAAAAACTCAACTCCCATGATTTATAGGCGACGGAACGCGATCTAGTACGCCAGCCTCCTTTTGGAATTATGAGCAACATACTCTCATAGCGGCTTTTTTAGTGATATCGCAAGCCTCGTAAACACGGAATTCCAATTCTATAACGACCAAAGTTGTATTTATTCAATCGATTGAACTAGGTAAAAAATGACAATGAAGGCATCCCAACAACTATCAAAAAACGCCGTCAATATCCCTCGCCACTGCCAGGAGCACACAGCATGACACGCACAAACTCGACAACAATAATGACTATCTCACTGGCCCTATGGGCCTCGTTGGCAGCCACTTCCGCCTCAGCCGATAACACTGAAACCTGTCACTGGCAGCCCGAACGAGCCGTTACCTTCATCGTTCCCTGGGGTACTGGTGGCGGCACCGACGCCAATGCACGTCGGTTGGCCAGCCTGCTTGAGGAACAAATGGGTGTGCCCTTCAACGTCATCAACCGTACCGGTGGAAACGGCGTTGTAGGCCACACCTCGCTCGCGCGTGGCAGACCTGACGGCTATACCATTGGTGCCGCCACTGTCGAGATCGACACCATGCACTGGCTCGGCCTAACGCCGCTGACTTACCAGGACATCACGCCCATCGCATTGATTAACCGCAGCTCGCCTGGGGTAGTGGTACAAAATAATTCGCCCTACGAAACGCTTGAGGATCTACTCGACGAGGCACGCCAGACCCCCGGAGAATTGACCGCATCGGGAACTGCCCAGGGCGGCATCTGGCATCTCGCCCTAGCCGGTATGCTCAAGGCCGAAGGACTGGCTCCCGACGCCATTCGCTGGATCCCCAGCCAAGGTGCTGGGCCTGCACTCAAGGAACTGATGGCAGGGGGCATTGATGTTGCGACACCTTCACTCGCTGAGGCCCGCAACCTGATCGAACAGGGGGAACTAAAGGCGCTGGGCTACATGAGCGATACTCCGATGGAACAGATGCCTGAAGTCCCTTTGACAGCTGACACACTGGAGAGTGGATGGACACTAAGTGCCTTTGTGACGGTCAGCGGCCCTGACGGTCTACCGGACGAGATCGCCTGCACCTACGAGCAAGCAATCGAGACAGCTATCAACAGTGAAGCCTGGGCCGAGTTCAAGCGCAGCAGTGGCACTCAGGTAGTGTTCGAAAATCGTCACGAGACCGCTCAACTCCTCGCTGAGGCTGATCGTCAATTGGGCGAAGTGGTCGAAGCGATCGGCCTCGCCAAATAAGCGAGGCCGATTGATAAGCAGGAGGTGTTCATGTGCAATGATCGATTGTCGGGGAGCCTACTGGTTCTCTTCGGCGCACTGGTGCTCTGGCGCGCCTCAACCTTCCCGTCCCTGGGCGGGCTGGAGTACGGCCCCGGCCTGTTTCCCTCTATCGCGGCGATTGGCCTGATAGTTTGCGGAGCGCTAATCGGCTTTGGGTCGCGGGGGCGGCGGAAGGCGCCGAGCACTTCGACGATGCCGCCTCGGCAAACAGGCTGGCGGATGGCGGCACGCCCCCTGGCCCTGCTGATCGTGATACTCGGCTATGGCCTATTGCTCGCCCCCCTGGGCTTTCATATTGCTTCCTTAATGGCAGTCTCCGCCACAGCCCTGATCTTCGGGATGCGTGCTGGGGGCGCAGTGCTGCTAGCGCTACCCCTGGTGATCAGCGTGCATCTGCTGTTCTATTCACTGCTGCGCGTCCCGCTCCCCTGGGGCCTGCTGACACCAATGGCATGGTGACGCTATGAGCGCCTCGACCCTTACTGCCCTATTCAGTCCAGCGTCTCTAGCGGTCATCGCCGCCTGTACGCTCTATGGCACTTTCATCGGCGCCATGCCGGGCCTAACCGCTACCATGGCGGTGGCCCTTCTGGTGCCCTTTACCTACTTCATGGATCCGTTGATCGCCATCAGCGCCATTGTCGCCACAACTACCACAGCGATTTTCGCTGGCGACGTACCCGGCACCTTGATGCGTATCCCCGGCACGCCCGCCTCCGCGGCCTACGTCGAGGACGCTTACCGCCTGTCACGCGCAGGACGCTCCCGCTCGACGCTGATGGTGTCATTGTTCGCCGCCTGCATTGGAGGCCTGGTGGGTGTCGCCCTTCTAGCGCTCATTGCCCCTCAGTTGGCCCGTGTCGCAGTGCAGTTTTCCAGCTTCGAAACCTTCTGGCTGGCCTGCCTAGGACTGAGTTGCGCGGTACTAACTAGTAACGGTAGCGTCGCCAAGAGCTTTTCCAGCCTCTTCCTCGGCCTATTTATCGCCACTATCGGCATCGATGTCGCCGTCGGCCATCCACGCTTCACCTTCGGCAATTACGAACTGTTCGATGGCATTAGCTTTATTCCCGCCATCATCGGCCTGTTTGCGCTCAGCGAGATTCTGCGCAGTGCACAGATAGGACATCGCGACCAACCTGCCAATGCAGTACAAGAGTCATTTTCCAAAGCGCTGCATGAGGCAGCGCTCGTACTGCGCCGCTTCAAGCGCAACATCGCCCGCTCCAGCGTACTTGGCACCCTGATCGGCGCGCTGCCCGGCGCCGGGGCAGATATCGCCGCTTGGATCTGTTATGCGATTTCACGGCGCTTCTCGCGCCATCCCGAACGCTACGGTACGGGGTACATTGAGGGCGTAACCGATGGAGGCTCCGCCAACAATGCCGCTATCGGTGGCGCCTGGACGCCAGCATTGGTGTTCGGTATCCCCGGCGATAGCGTCACGGCTATTGCCATCGGCATCCTGCTACTCAACGGGATGTCACCTGGGCCGCAGATATTTACCGAGTCACCAGAACTGGTACATACCCTTTACGGCGCCTTCGCACTAAGCAATCTCGCGATGATCCCTGCTGGCCTGTTGGTGATCATGGCTTCCAGTCAGGTGGTACGTATCCCGCGTCGGGTCCTCATGCCCTGTGTACTACTGTTCTCGTTGGTGGGAGCTTACGCCATTACCAACTCGGTCATTGCCATCTGGACAGTATTGGCGCTGGGTGTCCTGGGTTACGCCATGGAGGCCAATGGCTTTCCTCTGGCGCCCGCCATACTGGGTATCGTTCTCGGCACAATCGTCGAGGAAAACTTCATGACATCGATGATGAAGGCCCAAGGCGACTTGCTGGCCTTCTTCGATCGCCCCTGGGCGGCGGCGCTAGGCACACTCACCCTGCTGCTCTGGGCGTTGCTGCTGACTCGCGGTATCTATGAGAGTGTTCAGCGTCGTCGCCACCCTAGCCCCTCTTCGGAAACGGAAACCTATCCATGAACCATCGCAACCGTACCAAACTTGCCCTTAAGCAGGGTCGAGCCATTAGCGCCCTGTGGTTGGAAAGCGCCAGCCCCGAACTAGCCGAAATTGCCGTTTGGGCAGGTTGGAAAACCATTCTGATCGACAACGAGCACGGTGTCTCCAGCCTCGAGCATACCGCGCATCTAGTTCGCGCCATCGAAGCAGCAGGTGGTGAAGCGGTTTTACGCATTCCCGCCAACGACCCCACCTACCTGAAGAAAATCCTGGATATGGGGGTACGCTCAATCATGGTGCCGATGGTCAATAGCGCTGCACAGGCTCAAGCTATCGTCGATGCCTGCCGCTACCCTCCTCATGGACAGCGTGGCTATGCGGCTCCTATCGTACGCGCCTCAGGCTACGGCGCTTTCAGTGATTACGCCAGTCAAGCCAACGATGACCTGCTGTTGATCACCCAGATCGAGCATACTGAAGGGGCAGATAACGTCGAGGCGATCGCCGAGGTCGATGGCATAGACATGCTGTTCATCGGCCCCAACGACCTGGCGGGCTCTATGGACTTGCTCGAACGTCTCGAGGCACCCGAGGTACGCCGTCTGATTGAGGATCTTGAGCGCCGCATCGCCAGTAGCGGGCGCTGGATGGGCACCATCACCGGGCCCGGTCGCGATGTTACCACTCTTACCAATAGTGGCTACCGCTTCGTGGCCGGCCCCAACGACATCGCACTGCTCGCCAGCACCCTACGCCACGAGGCGGCACTATGGCGTGAGCAATCCGCTGATTTCGGAGGATCCTGATTCGGATATGGTCCTTAGTGGCCGGGGCGTCACTGCCACCGGCCTTCTGAAGACGTTAAGATAAAGTGACCAAGATAATGCTGAAAACAAACCACTGCCGCACTCTATAGCGCTTCTTGTTGACACATCAATCTATCAACCTCTTCCGCCATTGGAATACTACTGGCAGCGCCGCGTTTTTGAACCGCCAGGGCAGCCGCCGCTGTTGCCCTTTGCAAACACTGTGAAGGCTTTAGGCCAGCTTGCCTAGCGGCAAGGAAGTAACCCACAAAGGTATCGCCTGCGGCCGTTGTGTCGATGGCCTTTACCTTTAAAGCCGATTGAAAAAGAGTCTCACTGCTGCGCTGATACCAAGCCCCCTCGCTACCTAGGGTAAGAACCACCTCGACATCGCCAAGCGATTCTTTACAACGCCTTAGCAAATCTGCGGCGCTCGACTCTACCGGCATCTCTAATAAAGCGGCGGCCTCTGTACGGTTAAAAAAAAGCAGTTCACATTGGTCTAGAGGGAGTGATGATACCTTCGAGGTCATTGGTGCTGGGTTAAATATCACCTTGCAGCCGTGGCTCACTGCTAATGGAATAAGCTGATCAAGCCCGTTACATTCGTTCTGAATAAGTATTGTGTCGCCAGGAGCGGTTTGCGCAATAAGAGCCGTCATTTTCTCCTGCGTAAAACCATAATTGGCGCCAGAGAACAAAAGAATAGCGTTTTCACCCAGTGCGTCAATTTGAATAATGGCATGCCCACTTGGCTCTGAGGTCAATTCGACATCTTTCACACCAACACCCGCAGACTCAAGCTCACTGGTCACCCAGGCATCTATCGATGAAACTCGCCCCCAGTGACTCACCCTTCCTTTGGCACGCGCTATTGCCAGTGACTGATTGACGCCTTTTCCACCTAACCCAATATTATAATCACCGCTTTCCAAGGTTTCGCCAGGGCGGACAAAATAGGGTACACGGTAAGTATAATCGATATTGATGGAACCAAAATTAAAGATCATTGACACCCCCTCTTATTCAAAAAGCCAGCCAGCTTTAAAGCTGACTGGCCTCTAGGCAAGTTCCTCTAACACCTACTCTTCTAACGCTTACTCTTCTAAAACCTATTATTCCAACACAAAGGGAGAGGTATAGCTATCGACATTATCTTGAGTAATAAGGAAACAGTCATAAAGCTGTTTTTCACTATCCAACCCTGTTTCTCCGGTATTAATGTAATGATCAGCAATTTTTACTGCATGTTCTGCAAATACGGCCACCGGCTGTAGAACGGTATAGGCCAGTTCACCCGAGCGAACCGCATCAACAGCATCTGGTGAACCGTCAAAACCACCTACTATTACATCGTCTAGCCGCCCCTCCTGCTTTAGAGCCACAATGGCGCCTAAAGCCATTTCGTCGTTACCACTAATGACGCCTCGAATATCAGGATGAGAACGGAGCATACTCTGCATTTTATTGCGCCCTTCCGTCCGATCCCAGTTAGCGATGTCAGACGCAGCAAGGCTAAGATCGGGGTATTGGCTAAGCACCGTCTCATAGCCATTGGATCTTGTCGCAGCATTATTATCAGAAGGGGGTCCCTTTAACTCTATATAGGATCCCTCGCCATCTAGTTGCATTGCCCACTGTTGCGCTCCTAACGCGGCTCCTTGCGCATTATTGGAAACCAGTTGCGCTTTGGCCAATCCCTGCTGGTTAATCTCAGCGTTAATAATAAATACCGGAATTCCCGCCTCGATTGCTCTTCGCACAGCGCCAATGGAACCGTCCGCATTAGCAGGGTCGAGAATGATTGCTTTAGCCCCATTGGTAATTGCCGTATCGACCTGATTGCTTTCAGTGTTGGTGTCACCCACATGGGAACTTACATTTGCATCATAGCCCAATTCTTCTGCTGTACGCTCAGCAATTGTTCCTTCCGTTTGCCAATAGGGGTTTGACATATCATTGACAATAATTGAGATCAGTCCCTTGTCCTGAGCAACTATAGAGCTACTAAAGAGCATCGAGACACTGGCGAGAGCTGTAAAAAGCACTTTTTTACTTTTTGGAAGCATGATTATTACCTCATAGTTATGATTGTTGGTCTTTGAATCGGTAGACCTGAGCAGGCCACACTTCTAAGCAATGCTACGTTAAGTAGCACTTGCTCTAGAACCTTCACGCTTACTTTCTGTCGTTTTCTCGGCTTGTTGCGAGGACTTGTGTTTAGCACTGTATTGGACATTATTTAACATGACAGCGAAGACAATCACGCTACCCGTGAAGACCATTTGCCAATAAGCAGACACACCGATGATGACCAGACCGTCGGCGAGAAAGCCAATTACAAATGCGCCCAATAAAGTATTTCGAACCGTGCCACGTCCCCCCATCAGTGAGGCGCCGCCGATAACGACAGCAGCAATCGCTGTCAGCTCATAGGTAGTACCTGCCGTAGGCCCAGCAGAGGTCAACTGTGAGGCAAGCACAATCCCAGCCAGGGCTGCGCACACGCCGGAAATAATGTAGACGGAGAGCTTAACGCGATTGACGGGCACCCCTGATAGCTCTGCAGCACGCGCATTGCCACCGGTAGAGTAAATCCACCGGCCAAACGGCGTACGACTGAGCGCCAACATGCAAATAACCGCAGCACAAAAGAGAATCAAAACACCTACAGGAATACCGAATAGTTTATTAAACCCAAGCCATTCAAACCCAGTATTACCTAATGTAGGGTCACCACTTAAACTATTGAACGTTAATCCATCGGTTAGCAGCAGTGCGGCTCCGCGCGCGACATACAACATGCCCAGTGTGGCCACGAAAGCAGGCACTTTGAAGTAGGCAACTAATACGCCATTGATAGCCCCCACGAGGCCGCCCAGTAAGCAAGTAAGTACCACGACGACCCACACTGAAGGATAGAAAGCCAAATTAAACGCTTCAATCTCCACCCCTTCTAACAACATACCCGCGAACACTCCGCAAAGTGCCAACGTAGAGCCAACCGATAAATCGATACCGCCAGTCAGAATGACAAACAGCATGCCGATGCCTAGCAAGCCAAAAACAGCCACATGCGAAGACATGGTTAAAAAATTACCCGTTGAAAAATAAACAGGCGAGAGCATGGAAAAGACAATAATGATCACGATTAATGCAAAAAAAGCCCTACCTTCCAGCAAAATCTTGACGATATCGATACTGCCTTTTTCATCTTGTAACGCGTTATTGTTGTGATGAGACATAGTCATTACCTATCCGATTGAATAATCATGCAGCAACTGATTCGCCCGAAGCAGCCATAATTTCATCTTTCGTTACACCCGGTTTGAATTCAGCGGAGATCCGTCCTTTGCTCATCACCAGCACTCTGTGTGGAATACTCAAGCACTCGCTTACTTCAGATGTTGTAAAGACAACCGCCAACCCCCGCCGAGCCCCTTGGCTCAATAACTTGAACACTTCGGCCTTGGCGCCCACGTCGATACCACGGCTTGGCTCATCAAGTATGATGACGTCTGGATGGGTAGCCAACATCTTACCGATCACCACTTTTTGCTGGTTACCGCCAGACAATGAACCAATGGAAGCCTCCCCGCCGTCTGTTTTAATGTGCACCTTATCGATAGCTGAATTAATCATTTCTGCCTCCAAGCTGGAAGAAGTAAGCCCCTTGCGAGTAAACGCATGAATACTGGCTAGCGACAGATTTCTACCGACTGACAGGGTGGGTACTAACCCATCACGCTGGCGATCCTCAGGCACTAACACCAACCCTCTCTCGATTCGCTGTGCAATGTTGTAATGGGATACGTCAGTTGAGTTGAGCAAGATATCTCCCTTGGACTGCCGGGTTCGCCCTGCCACACACTCCAATAACTCAGTTCTTCCAGCGCCCATTAGCCCATAAATGCAGACAATCTCGCCTGCGCGCACATCAAGAGAAAGATCCTCAACAACATAGCGACCTGCCACTTTATCGTCGCTTATGTAAAGGTTCTGAATAGAGAGCGCGGTGGAGCCCTGCTCATACCCTGTGGGCGGTGAGCCAAGGTCGAAACTCTCTCCTACCATATGCCTGACGATCCACTGCAGGTCGATATCACTACGTGGGGCATAAGCAGTCATGACCCCATCACGGAGAACAACGGCATGATCGGTAATCTGCAGCGCCTCCTCCAAATGGTGAGAAATATAAACAATCGACACACCCTTGTTTTTGAGATCCTGGACGACTTTGAATAACGTCTCGACTTCCGTGGCACTCAATGCGGAAGTCGGTTCATCCATAATCAAAATGCGAGAGTTCTTGGACAGCGCTCTCGCGATTTCAACGATTTGTTGCTGCCCCACCCGTAGATCTTCGACCAGGGTAAGAGGGTGGATCGGTTCATCCAGCTCCTCCATTAACAATTCAGCCTGACGTGCCTCTTCTTTATAGTCGACGCTGCCTCTTCCTTTAGTCAGCTCACGCCCCATAAAAATGTTGTCACGCACATTCAGGTTAGGGGCCAAGCTCAACTCCTGATGAATAATGGTAATCCCCAGCGCTTCAGCATCCGACGGTGAAGAAAAGCTGACGCTCTCTCCTTCCAATACAATCTCCCCAGCCGTCTGAGCAATGACACCAGACAAAATTTTCATCAGCGTAGATTTACCCGCTCCATTTTCGCCAAAGAGCGTTGTCACCTGTCCTCGATATATATCGAAGTTCACTTCTTTGAGGGCTTGCACGGCACCGAAACGCTTTTCGATATTGCGTGCAGAAAGAATCACCGGAGCCACTTCCACTGTTGATGTATCGATACTCATAGCCGCCCCTCACTCAATGATCGCTATACTCACCGGCGTAATTAGCCAGTTTTTGGGATTTATCATGGTAAAAGAGCCAACTACCTCTAACGTTTTTCCGGTTAACTCTTGTCCGGAAATATCCGCAAGCACTTGACGCTTCATTTCATCATTGAGCGCTGCGCCGACATCTTGGTACTCAATCTGATTGGTAAAGTCGCCAAATTGAATATTGCCGGTTGTATCTCTCAGCGTAGTGCCATTAATGGCTGGGCCTGTTTGCACACGAATGACGATATCTGAAGGCACATCGGCAACCTCTAGGGTGTAAACGCCCCCCCGGCTTTCTACAGCAACTCCGGATAAAGAGACCGGCACAATATGGCCAATGCCGGCAGCGACGCCGTATTTCTCACCTGCCGCTCCGGCATCCTGGAGAACCTCTGGCGCCAATACCGATGCATTTACAGCGTTATTCTCGACATACGCTTGGATCTCTGGAAATGTTTCCTGAGCAAATTGCTGTGGTGAAAACCCCACCGCGCTCTCAAGTTCAGTAAGACTAATGACTTTAGTATCAAGCGCCATGAGTGCAACCAGCGCTAAAGCAAAAGCAGCTGCCACATAGGCCCTGATACGCTTATCACCGGGCACCGAATTTAATGTCGCCGACATAATCACTCCGGTTATCATTGTAGTTATAAATAAGTTATAAATAAGTTATAAATAAGAAACTTCCACTACCTACTTCCCGCCAGGTATAAGCACAACCTTTAACGCGTTAGGGTCATTGCGCATTAGATCTAGCCCTTGATGAAATTCGGCTAACGGCAGCTTATGGGTCACCACATGGTCCGTTGGGAAATCACCATTACCAATGCCTTCAATGACAGGTGGGTAACAATAAGGGCCTAGATGCGCACCCAGTACATCCAGCTCTTTACGATCGCTAATAATGCTCCAGTCAACAGTCACTGGCTCTTTGAATACACTAAATTCGACAAAGCGACCCAATTTACGGATCATGTAAAGACCTTGCTCTACCGACTGTACCGCACCGCTCGCCTCAATATAGATATCGCAACCATAGCCTTCCGTTATGCCTTTAACGTAGTCAATAACATCGACTTCAGCGGGATTCAGGACAATGTCAGCACCAAACTGTTTAGCAAGTTCTAAGCGCTTGTTATTGAGATCCAGTACGACCAGCTTGGAAGGCCCGGACTTTTTGATCGCACCGATCATTCCTAGCCCTAAGGTGCCTGCCCCGGAGAGGACAACCACATCTCCCAGTTCAATCTGCGCACGCTTAACGGCATGTAACGAACAAGCATAGGGTTCAATAAGAACCGCTTTCTCCATTGGAATCTCATCTGGCAACTTGTGATTAATGGCTTCTTTAGGAAAGACCATATATTCAGCCATACCGCCATTTACGTTGTGCTGAAATCCATACACATCGTGCTTTTCGCACATCCAGTACTGCCCACGGTTACAGAAACGGCACTCCCAGCAAGGCACGATTTGCTCGGAAATAACGCGATCACCGACCTCAAGGTTTTTAACACCCTCTCCTAAAGCCATCACATGACCAATAAACTCATGGCCTGGAATCATCGGTGCTTTGATATAAGCGGGCTGGGTTTCGTCTCCCCAAAAACTGGGGGCGCCTTCATAGGCTTTGAGATCGCCTGCGCAGATTCCGCACGCTTCAACCTTTATCAGGACTTCACCCTCTCCCACCTTCGGCACGCCCACCTCTTCAAGACGATAATCACCAGGCGCGTAGGCTACGACGGCTTGCATGGTCAGAGGCAGTTCGGTGTGATTGTTGTTATCGGTGTTATGCATTACTCACTCCTAATATATCTTGTATTGCTTGGCTAGCGGCGCACGCTTTACAAAAGATCTTGTTGTGTACATATGAATTAACTGCTTTAAGCATAGCTGAGTCAATCCATAATGGAATTTTCTAATCTTATACTTTAGACCAATAACATAATTGTTTGTTTTTTATATTTAAATTTTAAAAATGGAAACTATTTATTATTACGGCCATGCGAAAGCATCACTTAAAGCCATGCTATATGTTCCAACATCGTACAAATGTACAAGCGCCCGCCAAATATCACTGACATCGGAGCGAGGGACAAGGGGGAAACCAAGCATGCCAAAGAGTGCCCACATGCCCAAGAAAAGCCAATAAATGCAACAGAGAAAGTTGGGCCGACCTAAGCGTAAGATGCCGAGAAACCTTAGGTTTTGAATACAAATCAAGCGCGCACTTACCCGGTAGTCGCTTCATCGAGACGCAGAATGGTGTGCGCGTTAGTGACACTAGTCGCCAAGGTATCGATAACCCCGGTACGCAGCGCCCCCAGTATCCCAACCGCTTTAGTATTTTCACTGGCGATAGCAATAACGTCTGGAATACGCGTGAGATCCTGTATATTAAGTCCCACCACACGCCCCTGCATCTGCGTTGCGGAAGGCTTCCCATGGATATCGATAAAGTCATAGCCCATCATATCGCCCACGGTTCCAGAGAGCCGTGCTTCTGCAATTTCCTGGGCCGAAAACCACCCCATACGCACCATATTACTGTCTTCACTTACGTCACCCACGCCAATCAAAGCGGTATCCGCGCGTCGAGCCCGGTCTAGCGTCTGGCGCACGGTAGAGTTTTCATACAATGCATCCCTAAGTTCACCGCTCTGTACCAGCGCAGGGGCATAAAGCGTCTCACTATCACCGCCAAACCTACTCGCCAAACGTCGACAAATATGATCGGGATTCATATGCTCGCCTGCGCGCAGCGAGCCACCAATTGCGCACACAAATGAAACCTTCAACGACTCCGCCAGGAAAACGTTATCCGCCACGGCGGCCACGTTACGACCCATGCCAACGGCTACGATCTGGCCATCGGTCAAACTACGCGACAGATGGTCTGCCACTAGACTAGCGACTGACGAGCGCTGCACATCCGGGTCGGCATTATCCAGAGCAATCAACGCTCGCTTCAGGCCAAAGCGCCGTTTGAGCTCCTGCTCAATCTCAACACTAACGGCGGGATGCAGGCGCACTCGGACATCGACAATTCCTTCTGCCTGGGCACGCTTGAGCAGCCGCCCTATTCGCACACGCGAATGCCCGAGCCTATTTGCGATCGCTTCCTGCGTTTCCCCCTGCACATAGTAGAGCGTTGAAATCTCTGTCATTAAGTCTATATCTGCAGCGTCTTGACCATTCATCCTCGGCATCCAGGGGTTATTGAAGGGCATGTATCATGTCAGCTTGCTTGACACTTTTTCAACACAGGAATCAGCGCCTGAATAATCAGCGCCAATGAAACAGAGCCGGCATCAGGCGTACCCACGCTTTTTTCAGCCAATGGGCGTGCGCGGCCAACACGGGGAATTAATTGCCTGGTAGCCTCAGCAGCCTCACTCGCTATGCGTGCAGCGGATTCCCAGCAAGCCAAAGCTCCCTGGCCTTTCTCAGCCTCCCACGACAGGGCATCGGCAAAAGGCACCAGCACGTCGACAAGCGTTTTATCGCCCAATTCAGCTTTACCAAATGCCATGACTTGCTGACGGGCATTGACCACGCCAGCAGCAAGACGCTGTCCTGATAACGGCTTCTCATTACCAAGCGACTCCCCCATCGCTTTTAAGATAACCCGCCAGATAGCACCAGAGGTACCGCCCGCTTCGTCTGACCAGCGCTGCCCAGCCCACTGCAGCACTGTCTCCGCGCCCGCGCCGCCATCAAGAGCCTCTTTGGCCGCTTCAAGCGCAGCCCTGCTGCCCCGCTGCATACCAATACCGTGATCACCATCCCCAGCCACAGCATCAATCTGGCCCAGCATCTCGCAGTTTTCATTGACCGTATTTGCGAGCACTTCGAGCGATTCAACGACGCCGCACGCTAATTTTCGCGAGGCATCGCTAGCCTCGGGAATCTCATCTTGCGTAACCACCTCTACCTCGGCAGGATCCAGCGCCTGCGCTGGCGTCACGCTGCCTTTTCGATAGCCCGGCGCATCCGCAGCGGCGGTCCACAGCGGCTCCATGTCTTTATCAAGCCAGAACAAAGTCAGCGAAACCCCGGCCATATCAAGACTGGTCACCAGCTCGCCCACATCGGGCTCCACAATGCTTAATCCAGCTTCCTGCAGCAACTCGTCAACCTTGCGATAAATAACGAACAGCTCTTCATACTTAATAGTACCCAGGCCATTGAGTATCGGTGCCACCCGAGCTCCTTGGAGTCTGATACCGTCAGGAACTTCTTCCAATAATCGGGCAACGAGGATTTCTGCCAAGCCATCTGCGGAAGGAATATCCGTCTCACTAATACCCGGCTCGCCGTGAATCCCCAGCCCTATGGCCATCCTGCCTTCGGGCACATGAAAGAGCGAATCGGCTGCACCCGGTAACGTGCATCCCTCAAACGCCACTCCAAAAGAGCGCGTGCAGCGATTTGCCTCTTTCGCCACTTGAACTACTTCTTCCAGTGATAATCCCTTTTCTGCTGCAGCGGCGGCGGCCTTGAAAACGGTTAGATCACCTGCGATGCCCCGGCGCTTATCAATCTCCGCCAAGGGTGCACTGGCGACATCATCAGTGACCAGCACGATTTCACAGGGAATACCGTCCGCAATCAAACGCTCGCGCGCCTCACCAAAATGCAGCACGTCCCCCGCATAATTCCCAAAAGAGAGCAGCACACCACCGCCGTTGTTGGCGGCTTTGGCGACGGAATAAACTTGCTGTGCAGAAGGCGAGCAAAACAGATTTCCCATGACCGCCCCATGGGCCAACCCTTGCCCTACCAACCCCGCAAAGGTGGGGTAATGGCCGCTACCACCACCAACCACGACCGCAACACTATCTGGCTGGCTGCGCGTACTGCGTACGACACCTCCCGGCACAGCCATCAGCTTATCGCGATGAGCAGCTACTAAACCTAAACGAGCTTCTTCAGGGAAATCATTTGGATCATTAAATAGGCGTGTCATTATTATATCCTCTGGAGTGAGGCCAAACTGCGTGAGCACAGCTTGCATGCTGTTGTTATTAATCAGCGTCGACGAATATGAGCGATACCACGGTTACGGAGTATTCAATCGAGACTCATATTCGTCAATCTTTGCTATTTTTAATTCGGAATTTCCACCCGAAAAGTTGCTGCCCAAAAAGGTTGCCACTATTGATTTAGCCAACTCTGGCCCAATCACTCTGGATCCCAGCGTGACAATCTGTGCATTATTACTGGTGCGCGCCTTTGCTGCTGAGTAAGTATCGTGCGCCTGCGCAGCGCGGATACCGGGCACCTTATTGGCAGAAATAGCCACTCCGATTCCCGTGCCGCATACCAGTACTGCACGATCGAAGCGCCCCTCCTTAATCGCCGTAGCCACCTCAAAGGCAACATCGGGGTACAGCACCGGCTGGGCATTAAAAGTGCCAAAATCTTCAACCTCGTAGCCTAACTCTCGGATATAACCAATGAGAATCTCTTTCAAGTCGTAAGCGGCCTCATCACCGCCAATGGCGACTCTGAGAGAAGACGTCGCACTAGACATTCATGCTCTCCCTTTCTAGGAAATAGAAACGCGGACGACTAACAACGATGAAAACCACCACGCAGTTGCCAGCCGTCTACTGACGCTATTCAATCTATCACTAACCGAGCATTTGTAAACACACCGATCATAAGATCTAGTTGTATTTTTTTGGAGGATTCAGGATAAAAACCAAGAAAAAATCAATAATATATTGATAATAAAAGAATTATATGGATATAAAGCATTATCTACCAAGCACTATACTTTTGTTCAATGACCTTAAAATCGATTTCAGTGGCACGCTGATTTGACTAAATCGGTCTAAATGGACAATCATTTGAACACAGAATGTTCATTTTTAAGGAGAGTAGGCAATGTCGCTTCTGGATGGATTACGCGAACACTCACTGGTCGTGGCCGACACGGGCGACTTGGATGCCATAAAGCGCTATCAACCGCAGGACGCTACCACTAACCCCTCATTGATTCTCAAGGCCTTCGAACTGCCTCGTTATCAAGAGTTGATCGACAAGGTGCTTGCTGAATCATGTAGTGATGAGAGCGACCTGAGCCGAATAGTTGACCAACTTTCGGTTGCGATTGGCGGGCAAATTGCCAATGTGGTACCTGGACGAATATCGACAGAAGTGTCCGCACACCTCTCTTTTAATACCCAAGCCAGTATTCACAAGGCCTACGAACTGATTGAGCGCTATGAAAAAATGGGCATTAACCGCAGCCGTGTGCTGATCAAGCTCGCGTCTACCTGGGAAGGGATCCGTGCGGCTCAGCAATTAGAGCGTGAAGGCATCAACTGCAACTTAACACTCTTGTTCAGCGATGCTCAGGCACAGGCCTGCTTTGATGCTGGGGTGTACCTGATATCGCCCTTCATTGGCCGCGTTAGCGATTGGTATCAAAAGACAACAGGTGAACAGTTCACACCAGAAGAAGACCCTGGCGTGCTATTTGTAAAGGGGATTTGCGAGAGAGCTGCCACTGGTCATTATGACACTGTCGTCATGGGGGCAAGTTTTCGTACCACCGATCAAGTATTAGCGTTGGCGGGCTGCCATCGCCTGACCATCTCTCCCGCACTGCTAGAACAGCTTGATAGCATGGAAGGAGAGGTGGCCTCAAAAATCCAGCAGAAAACCGTCACTCGTAAAGCATTCACACAGCTATCAGAAGCTGGCTTTCGTTGGCAGCATAACCAAGATGCAATGGCCAACGAGATGCTGGCTGACGGGATCCGACGCTTCGCCAGCGACCAACAAACATTAGAGTCGCTGATTGCTCAACGCTTGACTGCTCGCGCCTAACGACACGCTACTCAATATAACAACTAAGGTATCACTGCTATGAATAACCGTTTTGAGCTGGCCAATGCCATTCGCGCCCTGTCCATGGATGCCGTTCAGAAGGCCAAATCCGGCCACCCGGGCGCCCCCATGGGTATGGCTGATATCGCCGAGGTGCTATGGAATGACTACCTCAAGCACAATCCCGAAGACCCCAAGTGGGCCGATCGTGACCGCTTTGTGCTCTCCAATGGCCACGGCTCCATGCTGCTTTACTCGCTGCTCCACCTCAGCGGCTACGAGCTAAGCCTGGAACAGCTGCAGAATTTCCGCCAGCTGCATTCGCCCACCGCGGGCCACCCGGAATTCGGCTACGCGCCCGGCATTGAAACCACCACTGGCCCACTGGGTCAGGGTTTTGCCAATGCCGTGGGCTTTGCCATCGCGGAAAAAACTCTGGCGGCGCAGTTTAACCGCCCCGGCCACACCATCGTTGACCACCACACATGGTGCTTTGTAGGTGACGGCTGCTTAATGGAAGGGATCTCCCACGAAGCGGCCTCCCTGGCCGGTACTCAGCAGCTGGGTAAGCTGATCACTGTATACGACGATAACGGCATCTCTATCGATGGTGAAGTGGAAGGCTGGTTTACCGACGATACCGCCAAGCGTTTTGAAGCTTACGGCTGGCACGTGGTGCCCAATGTAGATGGTCACAAGCCTGAAGAAGTGAAAGCCGCTATTGAGCTGGCCAAGAGCCACGACGATAAGCCGAGCCTGATTATCTGCAAGACCATCATTGGCTTTGGTGCCCCCAACAAGCAGGGCAAGGAAGACGCCCACGGCGCCCCCTTAGGCGACGACGAAGTGGCCCTGGCACGCACTCAGCTCGACTGGCCCCATGCGCCCTTCCATATTCCCGAGCCGATCTACTCCGCCTGGGATGCCCGTGAAGCGGGCAAAGCGGCTCAGCAGGCGTGGGACGCGCGGTTTGCCCGCTATGCGGAAGCCTTCCCCACGGAAGCGCGGGAGTTCACCCGCCGGATGAAGCGCCAGTTACCCGCGGAACTGCCCACCGAAGCCTTGATCGAGCAGGCCCAAGAGCATGGCGAGACCATTGCGTCACGCAAAGCCTCGTTCGAAGCACTCAATGTGATTGGCCCACAAATGCCGGAACTGCTGGGTGGCAGTGCCGACCTGGCGCCGTCTAACCTGACCTTCTGGAAAGGCGCCAAAGCGATCACCCCGGAAGACGCCAGCGGCAACTACCTGCACTACGGTGTGCGTGAGTTCGGCATGGGGGCGGTCATGAACGGCATCGCTCTCCACGGCGGCCTGGTGCCTTACGGTGCGACCTTCCTGATCTTTATGGAGTACATGCGTAACTCGATCCGCATGGCGTCGCTGATGGGCCAGCAGGTGATTTACGTGTTTACCCATGACTCCATCGGCCTGGGTGAAGATGGCCCGACTCACCAGCCCATTGAGCAGCTCACCAGCCTGCGCACCACGCCGAATCTAAACACCTGGCGCCCCTGTGATGCGGTGGAAACCGCCACCGCCTGGGATGCGGCCATCAAGCGTCACTCTGGCCCCACGGCGCTGGTGCTGTCACGCCAGAACCTGCCCCACCAGCAGCGCACTAAAGCGCAGTTGGCAGCGATTCAAAACGGGGCTTATGTTCTTAAAGACCCGGTGTTGAAAGACAGCGAAGGCACGCCAGAAACACCCGAGCTGATTCTGATTGCCACCGGTTCAGAAGTCGGCCTGGCGATGGATGCCGCCGCTGAACTCGAGCAGCAGGGCAAAGCGGTGCGTGTGGTCTCCATGCCATCGGCCTATCGCTTCAACGGTCAGGATGCCGAGTACCGTGAAAGCGTACTGCCCAAAGCGGTGACCAAGCGTATCGCTATCGAAGCGGCTCACGCCGACTACTGGTACAAGTACGTAGGTCTGGACGGCCGTGTGATCGGCATGACCACTTACGGCGAATCCGCCCCGGCAGGTGATCTGTTCAAACACTTCGGTTTTACCGTCGACAATGTGGTCAAGCAAGCAAATGAACTGCTGGGTTAAATCTTAAAAGCAGGCAAAAGCTCGAACCAGGCTCCTCACTTTGCTATCAAACGAGAGGAGCCTGATTTATTGAGGCTGTTCAATAAGGCTGCGGAATCTCGCCGTCGTCGTCATCATCGCGCATACGCGCTTGGCGTTCCGCCTCTTCCTCTTTGGCATCGTCAATAACTTCCATCAACTCATCGACGTTAGCGATATGGGTGTCGGCATCGAAGTGGCCGGTGAGCTTGCTATCCGGATGTAGTTCACCGGTTTCATACAGCGCCCACATCTCTCTGCCATATTCGGTGCTCAAAAGCGCGGGAGCGAACTGGCCGAAGTAGTTGCGCATGTTATCCACATCGCGATACAGCATCGCGGCCGCGCTGTTATTACCGGCAGCGTCAACGGCCTGGGGCAGATCGATAATCACCGGGCCAGAGGCATCGACCAGCACGTTAAATTCCGACAAATCGCCGTGAATCAGGCCCGCGCACAGCATCTTAACCACGTCTTGAATAACCTTGGCGTAGTAGGTCTCGGCCTGCTCTGGGGTAAGCGTGACTTCGTCCAAGCGAGGCGCGACGTTACCTTCGGCATCGCTGATCATCTCCATCAACAGTACGCCGTCCACAAAGCCATGAGGCTCAGGTACCCGCACACCCGCCGAGGCAAGACGGTAGAGCGCGTCGACTTCGGCATTCAGCCACGCCTGCTCCTGCTCTTTCTGGCCGTAACGGGTTTTTTTGGCCATCGCCCGTGAACGGCGACTATTGCGCTCTTTACGCCCCTCTTGATATTGAACGGCCTGTTTAAAGCTACGCTGTTTGGCCTCCTTAAATACCTTGGCACAGCGCACTTCTTCACCGCAGCGCACCACGTAGACCTGCGCTTCCTTGCCACTCATTAACTGCACCAACACCTCGTCGATCATTCCATCATCGACCAGGGGTTGTAATCGCTTAGGGATTTTCATGGTTAGCTGCGTCGGCTCCTCTTTGGTACGCGTTCAATAACGGATACGGCGAACACGGAAAGCCCGCCCTTTTAATTTATCACGCTCGAGTTTGGCCTGAGCCTGCTGAATCACATCGCGCTCAACGGCCACATAGGCGCTGCGGGCGAGCACTTTAATTTTACCCACTTGATCGCCGCGCAAGCCGCCTTCACTGGTCAGTGCGCCAAGAATATCGCCGGGGCGCAGCTTGTCTTTTTTGCCACCGGCTAACTGCAATGTCGCCATTAGCGGCTCGAACGGCACCGAGTGCTTCGGTTTAGGCAAGGGCTCAGTTTTAATCGCCTGCTCCAGCAACCCTTCCAGTCGCTCCAGCCGGTAACTCTCTTTAGGGGTTACCAGCGTACAGGCAATGCCACTGGCCCCGGCACGCCCGGTGCGACCTACCCGGTGCACGTGAACATCAAGCTCGCGGGCAATTTGGTAGTTAAACACCGCGTCCAGCTGGGCAATATCAAGGCCGCGGGCGGCAACGTCCGTGGCCACCAGAATAGACGCGCTCTGGTTAGAGAACAGAATCAGAATGCGATCACGATCCTTCTGCTCTAAATCGCCATTGAGCGCCACTGCGCTAAAACCAGCATCGGTCAGTTGCTCAGCCACTACCTGGGTTTCGCGTTTAGTGTTGCAGAATACCACGCTGGTCGCGGGCCGATAGACCAGCAGCAGTTGGCGCAGGGCGTCAAATCGCGCCTCTTCATTGGCGACACTGTAAAAGTGCTGTTGAATCGTCGTGGCGTCGTGCACCTCGGCGATTTTCACCATCACCGGTTCACGCATGACGCCGCGGGTCATCTCGGTTAGACCGCCCGATGACTGCTCGTCTGGGAAGGTTGCGCTGAACAGCAGCGTTTGGCGGTCAGTTGGGGTCTCGGCAATGATGTCATCAATGGTTGCCTGGAAGCCCATATCCAGCATGCGATCCGCTTCATCTAACACCAGCATGGCGAGAGATTCCAGAGTGAGCGAGCCTTTGCGCAAGTGCTCGTCAATACGCCCTGGTGTGCCTACGACAATGTGTGCCCCGTGCTCCAAAGAGCCGAGCTGCGGGCCAAAGGGTGCACCGCCGCAGAGGGTCAGTATTTTTACATTGGCCATGCCGCGGGCTAAACGGCGCAGCTCTTCAGCCACCTGGTCAGCGAGCTCCCGGGTAGGACACAGCACTAGGCCTTGCACCGCAAAGCTCTCGACTCTCAATTTAGCCAGCAGTGCCAAACCAAACGCCGCCGTTTTGCCTGAACCGGTTTTCGCCTGCGCCAGCACATCGCGCCCGGCCAGCATCGGCGGCAGGCTCTCTGCCTGCACCGGCGACATTTCGTGGTAGCCAAGGGACGCAAGGTTGCTCAGCAGAGCTTTTGGCAACGCTAACGAGGAGAAAGAGGAGTCAGACACGATATTACCTTGCTTGGGCCACAGGTAGATGGCCATCGGAAAACAGCGCACGCAGCCTAAAAGACAAACGACACGCGCAAATATTACCGCACCATACCAGAAAGTGCCCGGGGCTGCGCCGCCATCACAGTGACATCAGGTTGCCAGGGGCACAAAGGTAGCCTGACTCAGCGTGGCTAAATCCCCCGGGGCCAGCTCGATTTCAAGTCCACGACGCCCGGCGCTTACATAGATACTGGCAAAGCTTTCGGCAGAGTGATCAATAAAAGTGGCCAAGCGCTTTTTCTGACCCAGCGGGCTAACACCGCCCAGCACATAACCGGTTGTGCGCTCTACTTCCGACGGTTCCGCCATGGTCGCTTTCTTTGCGCCGGCGGCTTTAGCAATCTGCTTTAACCCTAGTTGGCCATTCACCGGCACAATGCCTACCGCCAGCTGTTTGCCATCCAGCTTTACCACTAAGGTTTTAAAAACCTGCTCCACCGCGACGCCCAGTTTTTCCGCCGCCTCCAATCCATAGGAGTGCGCGGTGGCGTCGTGATCGTACTCATGGATTTGAAAGGCAATGCCTGCGTGTTTTGCACTATTGATAGCCGGTGTCATGGCGTTCTCTTCATTAATAGCGTTGATACGATGACTTTACTGAATGGCACACTTCGCCCGATAGGTTAATAGCGCGACAGGCAAATGGAAGTCAACCGGTGGCTGAGCATGAATGTTAGCACGCTATAAATGGAAAGCTGAGCGCCAGCTACTATGCTTAAAGATGCAATGCTCAATAGTGCAGTAGGTAAACGGAAGCTAAATGAAAGGAGTTCAACAATGCCAGCAACCTCCAAGGCGCAACAGAAAGCGGCGGGCGCGGCACTATCCGCTAAGCGCGGAGAAACCAAGCCCAGTGAACTTTATGGTTCGTCTAAAGAGATGTATGACTCCATGAGCGAGGAGGAGCTAGAAGATTTCGCGAGTACACAGCGCAAAGGCAAACCGGAAAAGAAACAGGATTAACTATCCTCTTTGATATAAAACCGCCAGCTTATCGAAGCTGGCGGTTTTGGTTTTGCTAACGACTACTGCTTGCAAGGCACCACTTTACGCAGGGTGTCTTTTGCCCATAGCGTTTGGCCATCCGGCGTACGGCCATGCTCATTCCAGCGTTCGGCGGTTTCCAGGCAGAACGATCCAGCGCTTTCAACGCTCGCATCGCGGTTAGCCGGGCGCTCACCGCCAATCCGCATAACGTCAGGATTGTCGGTAGTATAACTTGGCGCAATGGTAGAGCTTGCACAGCCAGCGACCAGTGTGGTCAGTAGCAGTACGGGTAAACAGCGGCGCAGTGGCATGTTTTTACAACCCTCAACGTAGCACTATTAAGCCGACACCTATTGTCGGTAGCGCTAAATAGCACTGCCTGTAACAGAACGTCAATCTTTTTTCACCCTTCTCAGCCAGCGACTAAGGTAAGACTGGTAATAGGGCGCAGGTTTAGCCGTTTACAGCGCTTCTCTACACTCTCCACTATCTCTTGAGCGTCGTCGAACTGCTGCTTGTCGAGCTGGATATCGACCATTAAAAAGCTGCCCACCTGGGCCAGACGCACATCGTCGGCAGTGACATCAAAGTCAGCTATATCCTCCACCACATCACGTCGCACGCTGCTGCATGAACCGCCAAACATCAGCTCACGCAGTGCTCCCTTCACCATGCGAACCGGCATGGGCAAGAAGTAGCCTGCAATGATCAGCACCATCACCGGGTCGGCAAAGCGCGCGTAGCTGGCCCATGGCGACTGGGTTAACAGCCAGGTAAGCCCAAACCCCAACATGACAGCGGCACTTAGCCAGGTATCCATCTGCCACTGACGTAGCTCGGCGGTCAACAGCGAAGAGCGCGCTACACCGGCGTAGCGCGCCAGCCACCACCAAGTTAATAAACAACCCGTGACGTTGACCACGCCAAACATCAGCGCCAAATCCAGCGTGACCAACCGCCCACCATCGAGCAGGCTCCATAGCGCGGAGACCAATGACACGATACACACCATCGCGATCACTACGCCTTTGAGCAGCACTGCAAGCGGCTCTACCGTCAGCCGCCCAAAGGGGTAGTGTTCATCCGCAGGTTTACGCGCCTGCTGAAGTGCAAACAGAGACAACGATGCCAGCACAAGGCTCAGCAGCGAGTAGCCGCTGTCAAAAAGAATCGTTATAGAACCGCTGGTTAGCCCTAGCGTAAGCCCGGTAAACGCAAATAGGCTGGCTGAAATGGCTGAAAATCTTAGCGCACGGCGCTCGGCAACAAAGGGGGTCACGCGGATAACTCCATCACTTTAAGCGAATTATGCGCCATAATAGAGAAGAGTTATGACAATCACGAATCGCTCAGCGCCAAGTTAACTGGCGCTCAAAGCGTTAAACGAGGCGACTATGCGTGCAGAACAGGTACAGGCCTTTATTGATGTCACCGAGCATGGCTCCTTTGCCGCAGCAGCAAGACATACCGGCCTTAAACGGAGCACACTGAGTGCCGCCGTCAATGCGCTTGAGGATAGCCTGGGCGTGGCGCTATTTGAGCGTTCGGGCAATAGCCTAACGCTCACCGCCGTGGGCGATAGCGTGCTTCCTGACTGCTACCGCCTGCTGACCAGCGCAAGCCGAATCAAAAAACACTGCCACCAGCATTTGCAGGGCGTTGAAAGCCAACTCGGCATCGCCCGTGATGACGCCCTGCCCGAGGTGTTTTGGCGTCAGGTAATGCATGATTTAAAACAGCAGTTTCCGCTAACCGCGATTTCAGTGTACCTAGTGCCACCCCAGGAACACACCCAGTTTGTGCAGCGCCAAACGGTGGATATTGCCTTCGGTCTGTATACCGCTGAAGGCATTGATACCAACGCGGCCAACCTTGCTCCCGTCAGCATGCGTTTAGTGGCAGCGCCCCATCATCCTTTGAGTCGCCTCCCTAGCGTTAACCGCGACGACTTAGCCCAATACACCCAAGTGTGTTTGACCCACGTACAGGATGACAAGCTGATCAGCGAAGCGCTGTTTTCAGGTAATTATCTGGGTTTAACCATGTTTGAGGTGATCCGCGATGCCGTCATCAACGCGACCGGCTGGGCGCTGCTGCCTTACCCGCTGGTTAAAGGCGCCCTAGAGGCAGGCACGCTCTGCATGCTAAATCACGATCTAGTGCTAGACAGCCACTATTACCGCTATGTGGAGAGCGATAACCGCGGCGTGGTGGCCACCGCCTTGTTAAACAAAGTGGCGCACTTCTTAGCTTCCCAGAACTGAGCCCCGGGCGAATACCAGACTAACACTCAGGACTTGCTGACATATCGTTGAAATCTTTTTATGGAAAAAAACACCAAAGCCTTCCACGCTATTACAAAGAGCTAAATAAGGAGCCGCCAGGACACGCCACGTGAGGAACACTGGCGAGTGTCATCTGGGCGTAATACGCACCTGCCAGTGTCGATGTTGCCGTCAACCAAGGAGTGATTCCAACGATGGTACGACTCGATAAGAAAGCCACTCGGCTGTATGTGTTGGACACCAATGTCCTCATTCATGACCCCACCGCGCTCTACCACTTCGATGAGCACGATGTCGTTATCCCCATGACCGTCCTGGAGGAACTTGATAAGCACAAAAATGGTGTACGTGAAATTGCCCGCACGGCTCGCCAAATCAGCCGTACGCTCTCCGACCTTACCAGCCAAGTCACCTTTGATGAGATCCAACGCGGTATTCCGATTCCCCGTATCAGCGGCGACACAGGACGCCTGCACTTTTTATGCTACAACGATTTAAAGCTCTTTGACGCCCTCGACGATAGCCCCGATAACCGCATACTGGCAGAGACCTGCCGCCTTCGCGAAGAACGCCCCGACGCCTCGGTCATCCTGATTACCAAAGATATCAACCTCCGCGTTAAAGCCGCCGCGCTGAAAGTGCCCGTTGAGGATTACCTCAACGATCGCGCCTTCTCCGACAGCGACGCCATGATTGAGGGCGCCCAGGTCTACGCCTCCGCTGGCCAGCATGGCGCTTCACTGTGGGAAGCGTTGAATGTTGATGTCACAGTGGAACGACTCGATCACCACACTTTCTACCAACTCACCGGCACTATGCCCCGCCACTGGCACGTGGGCATGCTGGTCTCGGATAGCGAAAACGGGGCGGAGTTCGAAGCAATCGTTCGTGAACTGGGGCCCTCTTCGGCGCGCCTGCAATTGCTGACGAACTATCGCCACCACGCGGGCGTTTGGGGCGTTCACGCCCACGACAGTCGGCAAAACTTCACATTAAATCTACTCATGGATCCCGATATTGATCTGGTTACCATTGCGGGTAATGCCGGTACGGGTAAAACTTTTATGACCCTGGCCGCCGCCTTTCAGCAAACCCTGGATGCCAAGCTGTTTGAGCGTATTGTGTTTACCCGCGCGCCAATCCCCATGGGGGAAGACATTGGTTTTCTACCCGGCACCGAGGAGGAGAAGATGTCACCGTGGATGGGTGCCTTCCACGACAATATGGATAACCTGCTGCGCAACGAGGAGGGAGAAACCAGTTGGGATAACGGCGCCACGCGGCAGTTGATTGGTTCACGGGTACAAATCCGCTCGCCGAGCTTTATGCGCGGTCGTACCCTAAACGACACCTTTTTAATCATTGATGAGGCGCAAAACTTCACCCCCAAACAGCTTAAATCGCTAGTAACACGGGCGGGGCGCAATACCAAAATCGTCTGCCTGGGCAACGTCGGGCAGATTGACACCCCCTACCTTACCGCCAACACCTGCGGCATGGCCGCAGTGGTGGAGCGCTTCCGTGATTGGCCCCATGCCGGGCATATTACGCTGAAAAGTGTTGAACGCTCGCGCCTGGCCCTGGCGGCGGAAGAACTGCTTTAAGCTTTCTTCTTTAAACCTGCTTTTTTTAAAACCAACTGCCTCCCACCGCTGGTGGGAGGTGCTTCTCCACACCCTCAGGTATCGTTACTCTCCTCAATGTCCTTCCACGGCCGGGGGGCACCAATGGTATCCGCGGCAAACGCCTCGCGTTCACCTAACGGGCGCGCCTCGCCAATGGTGGTGTCAGTGAAGGTTTGCCGCTCCATCTCACAGTTGACTTCCGCACCAAACAGCACCACAAAGGCAGAGAGCCAAAACCATAGCATTAGCGCCACCACTGCCCCCAGTGAGCCATAAAGCTCGCTAAAGGTAGAGAAATAGCGCACGTAGAGCGAAAGCCCACCGGAACCTAACAGCCACATCCCCGTTGCCAGCAGCGTCCCATAACTTAACCAACTCCACTGGGCCGAGCGCCGATAAGGGGCGTAGCGGTAGAGCAGCGCAATCAGCATGCTCATCACCACTAACAGTGCAGGCCAGCGTAGCCATTGCAGGATTTGATCCAACGGAGGATTAATCGCCAAGGAGTTGACCAGCACCGGTACGATGGCAATAAACGCTAGCGAGATCAGCGTCATAAAAATCAAACCAAAAGTCAGCGCGACCAATACCGTACTACGGTGTAACAGGCTGCGTTTTTCAGTTTCGCCGTACACCACGTTAAGGCCAATAACCAACACCGCCACCCCTTTGGAAGCGATAAACATCGCAATCAGCAGCCCGGCTAATGCGCCCAGAAAATTACCCGATTCCGCACTCTCCACGACCTTTTGAGCCTGCTGATCAATCAGTTTGGCAGCATCCGGCGGCATGAACCGGCTTATTTCATACAACTGCTGACCGGCTTCATAAGGGTCAAACAGTAACCCCCAGAGGGAAATGACCGCGGCGATAGTGGGAAACAGCGCCAGCAAGGCGTAAAAAGCCACACCGGCGGCCAGCATGGTCAGGCGGTTACGACGAGCGGCGCGCACTACCCGCCAAGTAATATCGTGCCAACCCCGCTGGGGAATATCACCGGGTACCTGCGCCCGGCGACCGCGCGGGAGCTTACCCATAGCAGGCTCCTGACAAGTACAGTCCACACAGTCGTCTCATCGCTGACCTTCCCACATCATTAGCGCCGCAAGCAGCACGGCAAGCAACATCATCAGCCCACTGACATGGTGACGCAACCAGGACTCCGTCGACAACAGGCGAGTTAAATGGCCCATTAATATCTCTTCAGTTTTTTGTGCGCTTGCCACACTCGCCGCTTTAAGCTTGGCGCAGTAGTGCCCAAGCCGCCGTATTGGCACCAATGCAGCGCCGACCATCCCCGCATAGAGCCACCATAGATCTCCCGCGGGGAGGGATTTACCCTTAAGCGGACGCGTTAATAGCCAGCCCACCGCGGCGAACAGTACCCCCACCGGGAATGGCCACATAATCCCCAACCACTCTTTAAGCGGCGGCATCTCGATACTCCCCGCAGGGAGGGGAAGCCAAAATGGCGTTAACAGCGCTGCCGCTATGGCAACTAACCAGGCGCCCCACTGCTCTCGGTTACTGCCTCCTTTATGGCGCTGCTGCCACTGACGCCATAAAGCAACGCTTACCAGAGCCGCGGTGCCAACAGCCGCCCAACTGAGTAGTTTGATTAACGATTCATGATGCATTTCGTAGAGTGGACTCTTCACCCCCCACTTGCTGATCATGCCCGCCCCAATGGCACCCGCCAGCGAGATACCCGGCAGTGCCAGCAAACCCCAGACCAACGGCAGCGGCCACCGGGGTAGATGCTCACTGATACTGGTGCCCATAAACAGTGAGCCTTTGGCCAGCGCGTGGTGGGCAGCAAACAGCACCAAGCCTGGCCACAGCAACGGCCACACCTCTGGCGCGACTAATCCCATGGCCACCAAAGCAGTCATCATGCCCATCTGGCTGATACTGGAGTAGGCTAAAACAGCTTTAGGATGACGCTGAAAAACGCCATACAGCGCGGCGCCAAACGCTGCCGCCAGCCCTGCCATTAACATGATGTTGCCAAACTGGGCTAAGGAAGCTGAAATCTGCTCATCACCTAACGGCAGCACACTAATCCAGCCCAGCAGCCCTGCTTTAATCATCGCTCCGCTAAGCACCGCGCTGGCAGGGGCCGGTGCCACCGGGTGAGCTAACGGTAGCCATACGTGTAAGCCAATAGCCCCTGCTTTCACGCCAAAGCCCAAGCACAACAAGGCGGCCATCCATGCGCCTTGCTCTGCGACTAAAATGCCTTCACGCAGGCCTTGCAACGTTAATGTGTCAGCTTCACCGGCTGCCCATAGAAAGCCGCCTATAATAAGCCCTTCACCCACCACGGCTAACATCAAATAGGCCTTGGCCCCCAGCCGCGCCTCTGCGGTACCGCTATGCACTACCAGTGCGTAGGCGGCGAAGGTCATCAGCGCAAAGCCTAGATAAAAACTGGCGATATCCTGGGCAATAATCAGTAGTACGTTGCCCAGCAGTGTCAGCGGCCAAAGCAGCGCTAAGCGCAACAGGCGTCGCTGAGTATCCTGATCCCCCTCCTGGGCCTTCGCCTGTTCCGTCGCAAAATAGCCCCTCGCGTGGATGGCTGCCAACCCCCAGAGCAGCGCGGTAAACGCAAGCCAGGGGCGGCTTAGCGAGTTAAGCGCCCATTCGCCGCCCAGCATCCAGGCATCCACCGTCCACTGCGCTTCACCGCCATAGGCTAGCAGCAGCGCTGGCCAAGCGGCGCTTAGCCATAGTGCTGAAAAATAGCTATGATAAGCAGCCGGAGCGCGGTAGGCGCTCCATAGCGTCCAGCCGATGACGACCAGCGGCCAAAGTAGCGCCAGGGCAAGCAACATGGTCATCATGGCAGATACTCCCCGTTGGCTACCCGAGCCGCCCAATCCAAGGGGCTAAAGGGAAGCCCGGCAAACAGCCCGGCCCCCAAACTCACCAAGGCGGTAAACACCATCGGTAACAGCAGCCAACTATGGGTTTCAAAACGGCCTAGACGCTGCTCTTTGGGCCAACTGCCTTTGCCATGGGCAGGCCCTGAACGGAACCATAAGCGGTGCACAATGGGCAAAAAGTACATGGCATTGAGGGTACTGCTCGCCACTAGCACGGCGACGACCCAGTACATCTCGGCCTGAATCGCGCCAACGCCGAGGTACCACTTGGTAATAAACCCCGCAACGGGCGGAAGGCCAATCATGCCAAACGCGCCGATAGTAAACGCGATGCTGGTCAACGGCATACGCTTACCAGCACCGTCCATTTCATCAATACGATGGATCCCCAGCTCTTCGGCATAGTTGCCCGCACAGAAGAATAGCGTGACCTTCATTAAGCCCTGATGCAGCAAGTGCGCTAAAGCACCGACGGTGCCGAAAGGGCCAAACAGGCCTATACCGAGAATGACATAGGAGACCTGACTGACGGTGGAGAACGCTAGGCGGGGCTTGAGCTCCTCTTGGGCAATGGCCCTTAATGAACCATAAATAATCGTAAATGAGGCAGCTACCGCTAGCGCGGTAATAACGCCGAGCTCCACGCTCAGCTCAATGCCAAACAGGTCGTAAACTACCCGCAGAATCCCGAAAGCCCCCGCCTTCACCACCGCTACCGCGTGTAGCAGCGCACTCACCGGCGCGGGGGCAACCATTGCCCTGGGCAGCCACCCATGCAGCGGTACCATGGCCGTTTTTACCGCCAACCCACCCACTAGCAGGGCAAATATTAGCGTTAGCAGACCGCGATGATCGTTTAAATAGTCGCCCAACCCCTCTTCTGAGGAGAATGACTGATCCCCGGTCAGGCTATATAGCAACACGGTGCCAAGCAGCAGTACCACACCGGCGCTTAAGGTGTAGCGCAAATAGACGCGCCCGGCATCGAGTGCTTGCTGGGTACCGTTATGAACCACCAAAGGGTAGGTGGAGAGCGTCAACATTTCGTAGAAAATCAGGAAGGTAAACAGGTTATCAGCCAGCGCAATGCCGATCGTGCTCGCAACGCAGAGGCTAAAAAAGCCAAAAAAGCGCTTCCGATTAGCTGAACCTTCCAAGTAGCCAATGGCGTAGATTGTGGTGCATAGCCAAAGCAGTGACGATAGTCCGGCGAACATCACCCCCAACGCATCGCTGCGCAGTACGAAATCAACGCCACCGATCACTTGAAAGCTAAAAATATCCTCATGCCCCGCGGCGACCCGCCTGACCATAAGAGTAACCAGAATAATCTTAACCACTGCCGCCGCTAGGTTAATCGTCGTGCGCAGCCGCCGGGCGTCTTCCGGCAGCGCAAAGATAATCACCACCACCAATAGCGAAGTGGCCAGAGCCGTTAGCGGTAACCAGGCGGCGTTCATGGGCTACCTCCATGCATCAATTCCAGCGGAAAATGCGCCAATAACCCTAGAGCGAACGCAATCAGAGCAAGCGTTAGTGCGATCAGATCCATGCCCGGCGCCAAGGGTTGATAACGATGCCGTGGGGCCGTCTCATCAAAGCAGTAGCGAAACATGCGAAATATATAGGCAGCAGTGAGTAGCGTACCGGTTAAAAGCGCGGCCACCGCCCACCACTGCTGGGATATCACCATCGCCTGTAGCAGCATCCACTTGGCGGTAAACCCCGAGCTGGGCGGCAGCCCCATCAAAGTAATGGAGGCAATACCAAACACTAATAGCGAAAGCGGCAAGCGGCGGCTGGTACCGGCCAGGCCTTTGAGCGTGCTCTCCCCGGTGGCCAATATCAGGTTACCTGCAGCCATGAACATGGCGGCTTTAGCAAAGGCATGGCCCATTAGCTGCAGCCAGAACCCTTCCCAAGCCAAAGCGCGGGTTAGCGGGGCAATATCCGGCCCCAGTAGTAGCGGAAAAGCCACCATCAGGTAACCCAGCTGACCTACGGTAGAAGAAGCGACCAGGGTTTTAAGTGAATCGGTACGCCACGCCAGTAACCCGCCCCATACAATCGCCAGCAGGCCTAACCAAGCGATAACACGCGGGGCGTAGAAAGTATCGGGGAGCAGAATGCTCCACAGCTGCAGCAATATAAACAGCGACGCCTTGATCACCAGCGCCGCATGCAGCGCGCTCACCGGTGTCCAGGCATTCTCGTGGACAGGAGTCAGCCAGGCATGCAGTGGAAACAGCGCGGCTTTCAAGGCCAGCCCGGCGCCTATCAATGCGGCGGCAAACCACGCCACCGGCCCAGGCTCGACGACCTCAGCCAAGCCCTGCAAATCCAACCGCCCCCAGTGGCCCAAAATCAGCGCGACCCCGAGTAAATAGGTTAACGAGCCCATCAGGGCCAAGAGCAAATAGCGCATTCCCGCCACCAACGCGGCTACCTTGCCCGATAGCATCAGCATGCCGACCGCCGCAAGGCCCAACAGCTCCAGCCCGGCATAGAGGGTCAACAGGTCAGTGGCCAACCAAATTAACGAAAGCGCACTCAGCACTACGCCCATCAGCGGCCACAGCCAGCGTGCCAACGGCCCGGTTTCGCTTAAGCGCAGATACCCTGGCGTATAGATCGCTGCCGCAACGCCAATCATCTGAGTCATTAATAGCAACAGCGCGCTCAGCCCGTTTAAGCGCAGCGACAGCTGAACGCCTGCTATGTCCCAATGCCAGCGCAGTAGTCCCGCTTGATCGTAAGCAGATAGCAGCATTAGCCCAGAAGCCAACACCGGAACACTCGCCAGCACCACGGGCCATGCCCGCTTAGGGGGGAATAGTGCCGCCAGCATGCCCAGCAGCAGGGGTAAGCCAAGCGCAACTAACAGCGCCCAGTGGGTAGGGAGAAGGGGTTCAAAGGTGCTATCGAAAAGGCCAAAGCGCCAAATCATGTGGCGCCCTCTTCAGTTCGACCGTCACGCCCCAAAGCCTCGACCCCTTCGATATGCAAAAGCTGCCGAATCAACAGCGCACCCAGCATTGAACCCAGCCAAGCGACTAGCAGCCCTAAACTAATTAGTGCCTGAGCAGTCGCCGAGGTGCCTGCCACGCCAGCCAGTAGTATAAATACCGCCGAGCCGAGCAGATTAAACGCCAGCAGCCGACGCAGCAGATGACGGTGTAGCGCAAACGCCCCTAAGGCGGTAGCGGCAATCACTACTCCAGCAACAAGCAGCGGATGCTCTGACGGTGCATACGCCATATCGGCGACGACATAGCGAATCGCGGCGCCGACCATGACAAACCAAGCCAGTGCCAACAACACCCGCATCGCCACCCGCGACCAAGGCTCGCTGAATTTATCGCGCTCTAAAGGTGAGGAAGCGCCGGGTAAGACATGGCCCAGGGCATAAAAAAAGCAGGGCCCGGTTAACCCTACCCCTAGCACCAGCTCGACAGCCGCCAGCCAGGGGGCACCGAGCTGCCACCAGGCCGCAGTCATTGCGGCCGTAAAAGCCACAAAAAAGTAGCAGGCGCGCACCAGGTGGCGGTCAAACAGGCATACTAGCGCTGATGCCGTGAGGAACAGCGCCAGCAGCACTTCTATTGCGTCAAAAGATTCTATTGCATCTAAGGAGGCTGTCATTCGTTTTCGCTACATCCTTGCATCGGTCACGAATAGGCGCTTAGTGTAGGCGAGAACTCAGCCACTTGCCGATATCATTCACTTGCTGGGGGCAGAGCGCATGGGCCATGGGGTATTGACGGTAGTTGACCGCGTAACCCATCTCTTTCAAGCGGTCGGCTCCGCTACGACCCAGGCTTTCAGGCACAATGGGGTCAAAGTTACCGTGCTGCACTTCTATAGGGATTTGACGATTGGCTTCCGCCAGGTCGATATTGTCCGCGGTCGCGAAGTAGGTCGACATGGCCAATAAGCCCCCTAGCGGCGCTGGGAAAGTCAGCGCGGCGTGGTAGGCAACAGCACCACCCTGCGAAAAGCCCGCCACAATAATACGTTGGCTATCGATACCCTGGTCGATCTGCTCTTGAATCAGTGTTTGGATTCGCTCAGCAGATTTCTTGAGCTGGATCTCATCGACCCGACGCCCCAAATCCATGGCCAAAATATCGTACCAAGCGGGCATCACCATACCGCCATTAATCGTCACCGGCAGCCGTGGCGCATGGGGCATGATAAAGCGTACGTGGGAATCTTTAGGCAGCGCTAACGCGGGCACCAAGGGTTCAAAATCGTGCCCATCCGCGCCTAAGCCGTGAATAATAAACACACAGGCATCGGCGGGTTGACCATCTTTCGGCTCAATAATCAGTTCGCCAGGAGCAGTCATGACATCGTATTCCTTATTCAAAAAGGGCCACCCTAGCGCAAACCCGCGTTAACAGCGAGCCATGGCATGCTTAAAAAGGTCACGCCACGCTCAAAAGGGCCACACGAGGGGAATCAAAACGAGCGCTATGGCACCCGTCAGTATATTTAATCCACCGCCCAACCGTAGAAAATCACTCACCCGGTAACCACCCGGGCCATATACCATCAGGTTGGTTTGGTAGCCGATGGGGGTTAGAAAGCTCGCTGAGGCGGCAAACATTACCGCCACCACATAGGGCATCGGGCTCGCGCCCAAGCTTTCGGCTGCGCTCATCACCACCGGAAAAATAATCACTGCCGCTGCATTGTTGGTCACCAGCTCGGTGAGTAGCGCCACCACGCAGTAAGTGCCTACTAACAGTAGCAAAGGGTTCCCGGCCACTAAGGTGAGCACTCCGCCGGCCATTACCTCGGCAGCACCAGAGCTTTGCAGCGCGGCCCCCACCCCAAACGACGCGGCAATGGTGAGCAACACCTGGGTATCCAAGCCACGCTTGGCGGCGCCCACCGAACAGCAGCCCGTGAGTAGCGCCAATGCCGCCCCCAACATGGCAGCGTTGAGCATACTCAGCACCCCGAAGGCGGCGAGCAGCACGGCGCCTAACAGCACTCCCCACGCTAGCGGCGCTTTCTCATGGATCGGCCGCGCCGCGCCATTCAACTCACTAATCAGCAAAAAATCCCGCGACTGGCGGTGCCGCTCAATAAAAGGCGGCCGCGCCTCCAGCAGCAGCACATCGGCAGGCTGCAGCCGCACTTGGCCAAGATTACCCTTAACCCGTTCACCGCCACGGCAGATCGCCAGCACTGCTGCCCCATAAAGGGTTCTAAAGTGACCATCGCGAATACGCTGGCCAATAAACTGGCACTGATTTGAGACCACCGCCTCGACCAAGCGACGCTCTTTAAACTCTTTCTCCAAACTGGAAGTACCATCCCGGGAAGGGATTAAGCCACGAATTTGCTGCAACTCCACCGCCGCATCAGAGGTACCTGCAAACACCAGCCGATCGCCACCTTTTAGCTGCTCGCCAGGACCAACAACGCTAACCACGTTGCCTGCGCGCTCAATCTCAACCAGAAACAACTCCTGCAGGTGGCGTAGTCCCGCCTCTTCGACAGTGCGATCCACCAACACGCCTGACGGGTCGACTTCCATTTCGATAGTGAATTCGCGTGGGTTGGCAAACGCATTGGCCAGCCCTTCCCTGGCAGGCAACAACCGCGGCCCGAGCAAAATAAGATAGCCAAGCCCTACGACGGCGACGGGAACACCGACCCAGGCCAAATCCAACAGGCCCATACCGAGTTCTGGGTAACGCTCCAGCAATAGCCCGTGCACCACCAAGTTCGTGCTGGTACCAAAGAGCGTGATGGTGCCGCCGAGGATAGAGGCGAAACTGAGCGGCATCAGCAGCCGCTGGGGAGACAAGCGCAGCCGACGGCTCCAGCTCATGACCGCGGGAATATAGGTAGCAACGACGGGGGTATTATTGACAAAACCGCTAAGCGTGGCCACGGGGAGCAGCAGGCGAACCAACGCGCCTCGCTCGCTTTTTGGCCGTTTGAGCACATAGCGAATGATCAGGTCGATGCCGCCGGTTTCGCGAATGCTGGCCACCAGCACATACATAAACGCCACGGTAAACAGGCCGCTATTGGAGAAGCCCCCCAGCGCCTGCTGTGGGTCAATCACCCCCAGCGTCATTAGCAAAATCACCGCGCCCAGCAAAATAATATCCGGCCCCAGGCGTGAAAAGGCCATCAACGGGAAGATGGTGAGCACCACCCCGACCGCTATCCAAGCATCCAGCGACATAACCACGACATCCTTAACAAATAAGCATGGCGGTATTGTGAAGCCAATCGCATATTCTAAAAAGTTATTTTTAGAAACATTTAAAGATCAAAATGGAATATTAGGTGTGAGGCAAGTTTAAATTACCAAACCTAGAAAGCAAAAACCCCGCACTTGGCGGGGTTTTCTGGTCAATCAACGCTAGGCGGTGATTGCTAACATCTCATTGCTTAAGAATTAACTTAAACTACTTTGATGTTAGAAGCCTGAAGGCCTTTTTTACCCTGGGTGACGTCGAAGGAAACCTTCTGGCCGTCTTGCAGGGATTTGAAGCCTTCTGCCTGAATTTCTGAGAAATGCGCGAACAGATCGTCGCCATTGTCGTCAGGAGAAATGAAGCCGAAACCTTTAGTGTCGTTGAACCACTTAACGGTACCAGTTGCCATGATCGAAATCCTCGATGTTGCTAATTAAACCGGGAAATACCCGAATTGCAGTGGGTATAACAAGAGACTTTCACCAGATTTAACGCTAGAGGCGCTTCTATACTGCTGACAACGTTCGACTTGCTAACCAACTGTAACTATTCTGCGCTCAACCACCCTCCTGCGTCAACACCCCCATAAAACGCTGCTTAGTAGATTTTGTCGCTAGTAAACCTCACGCCTCTCAGCCAGTATCCAACCGGCGGCCTTCTCGGCAATCATCAGCGTCGGAGAATTGGTGTTGCCACTGGTGATGGTCGGCATAACGCTGGCGTCAGCCACTCTTAGCCCGCTAATACCGCGCACTCTCAGCCGTGCATCGACCACTGCCATCGCATCATCTTCCTGGCCCATACGTGCGGTGCCCACCGGGTGGAAAATAGTCGTGCCGATATCACCAGCCAGCCGGGCTAGTTCATCGTCGCTTTGGTACTCAAGGCCGGGCTTCACCTCTTCCGGCGCGTATTTGGCAAACGCAGGCTGCTCGGCGATACGCCTCGTCACCCGCAGAGAATCCGCCGCCACTTTGCGATCTTCAGGGGTGCTCAAGTAATTGGGAGAAATCGCCGGTGCCTGGCGCGGGTCGCTGCTTTTAAGTCGCACGGTGCCCCGGCTGGTAGGGTTCAAATTGCATACGCTGGCGGTAATCGCTGGGTAGGGATGCAGCGGCTGACCAAAGGCTTCCAGGCTTAGCGGCTGCACGTGGTACTCAATATTGGGGTGCGGCTGATCCTTCGTGCTGCGGGTAAAAGCCCCCAGCTGCGAAGGTGCCATGCTCATCGGCCCAGAGCGCTTAAACAGGTACTCAAGGCCAATTCCCGCTTTACCCCACAGCGTGCTGGCTATGGCATTGAGGGTTTTGCCATTAGTAATCCGATATATCGAACGAATCTGCAGGTGATCCTGCAAGTTCTCGCCGACGCCCGGCAGCTCATGCACTACCTCAACGCCATGCTTACGCAACGACTCTGCGGGCCCCACACCGGAAAGCTGCAGCAGATGCGGCGTACCAATCGCGCCTGCGCAGAGCACTACTTCCCTGTTCGCCATGACGCGAAGCGGGCTGCCCTCACGCTCCACCTCCACCCCTGTGCATCGCAGCATGTTGGCACTTTTTTCGAACAGCAGCCGATTGACTTGAGTGGAGTGCCATAGTGTGAGGTTTTTGCGCTTAAGCGCGGGGCGCAAAAACGCTTTGGCGGTATTCCAGCGCCAGCCCGAGCGCTGATTGACCTCAAAGTAGGCCACGCCTTCGTTAGAGCCACGGTTAAAATCGTCGGTACGCGGGATGCCCGCCTGCACGGCAGCTTCGGCGAAATCATCCAGCACCTGCCACTTGAGGCGCTGCTTTTCGATCCTCCACTCCCCACCGTGGCCGTGAAAATCCCGGTGCTGGGCGTCTGCATCTCCGCCCTCGTCCAGACGGTAGTGGTCTTCATGTTTGATAAAGTCGGGTAGGCAGTTCTCCCAGCGCCAGGCATCGTCGCCGGTGACTTCCGCCCAGTGGTCGTAGTCACGCGCTTGGCCGCGCATATAGATCATGCCGTTGATGCTAGAGCAGCCGCCCAGGGTTTTCCCCCGTGGGTAGATCAGCGAACGGCCATTGAGGCCTTTATCGGGCTCGGTGCGAAACAGCCAGTCGGTACGTGGATTATTAATGCAGTAGAGGTAGCCCACCGGAATATGAATCCAGTGGTAGTTATCGCGACCGCCCGCCTCTATCAGCAGTACCTTATTATTGGGATTGGCACTCAAACGATTAGCCATCAGGCACCCCGCGGTGCCTGCGCCGATCACGATATAGTCGAAGTAACTGATATGGTCGATATTGTTATGGGTAGATTCTGACATTGGTTGGCTCCGGTAACGTTTAGTCGCTACTTCGCCGTGGGCATTACAAATTCAGCCCCGGCATCAATCGAATCCGACCAACGCTGCATAATCGATTTCTGCTTGGTGTAGAAACGCACGCCTTCTTCCCCATAGGCGTGGGTGTCACCAAACAGCGAGCGCTTCCAGCCACCAAAGCCGTGCCATGCCATAGGTACCGGAATGGGCACATTGATACCCACCATGCCGACCTGAATACGGCGGCCAAACTCCCGCGCCACCGTACCGCTTTCGGTAAAGCAGCTAACGCCGTTGCCAAACTCATGGTCGTTAATCAACTGGATTGCAGTGGCGATATCCGGCACCCGCACGCAAACCAGCACCGGGCCAAAAATTTCTTCTTTATAGATCGTCATCTCGGGAGTGACATTGTCAAAAAGCGTGCCGCCCATCCAGAACCCGTCGGCGCAGTCCTCGCCTGCCGATGAAGCATTAAAGTTGCGTCCATCAACCACCAGTTCAGCACCTTCAGCCACGCCTTTTTCGATATACCCAGTAATCCGCTGGTGGGCTTGACGAGTCACAATGGGGCCCATTTCCGCATCCAGCTGCATACCATCTTTTACTTTCAGCGCTTTAGCCCGCTCAGCCAATGCTGGCACGACTTTATCCGCCACATCACCTACCAACACCGCCACGCTAATCGCCATGCAGCGCTCGCCGGCGGAGCCATAGGCGGCGCCAATCAGTGCGTCGACGGCTTTATCCAAATGTGCATCCGGCATCACTACCATATGGTTTTTGGCCCCGCCCAAGGCTTGAATGCGCTTGCCGTTGAGCGCGCCGCGCTCGTAGATCAGGTTGGCAATTGGCGTTGAGCCTACAAACGACAGCGCCTTAACATGCGGATGGTCGATCAGCGCTTCCACAGAGTCTTTATCACCCTGCACAACGTTAAACACGCCGTCGGGCAGGCCCGCCTGCTTCAACAGGTCGGCCATTAGCAGCGAAGCACTGGGATCAAGAGGGCTGGGTTTCAAAATAAACGTATTACCAGCGGCAATCGCCAGGGGGAACATCCACATCGGCACCATGGCCGGGAAATTAAATGGCGTTATACCAGCGACGACACCTAACGGCTGGCGCATCGTCCAGTTATCGATCCCGGTACTCACCTGCTCGGTGTAGTCACCCTTTAACAACTGCGGGATACCACAGGCAAATTCAACAATATCGATACCACGGGCCACTTCACCCTGGGCGTCGGTGAACACCTTGCCATGCTCTTTGGTAATTGCTTCGGCTAGCTCATCTTTATGAGCGTTTAACAGCTCTAAAAACTTGAACATCACCCGGGCGCGGCGGATCGGCGGGGTATCGGCCCAGGCAGGGAAAGCGGCTTGTGCGGCCTCTACCGCCGCATTGACGTCCGCCGGGGAAGCGAGCGACACACGACCGGTAACACGGCCAGTGGCGGGGTTAAAAACGTCCTGGGATTGAGCAGACTCACCAGCGGTGACCTGACCATTAATAAAGTGCTGAATCGCTGTTGTTGTCATGGGAGTACCTAGTTAAGAACGCATGTTTAAAGCGTGTGCAAAAAGCTTACTTTCAGCCTAGCCTACTGGGCCTAACGAACGGGTCAATTGAGTTATTTAAAAGCCAGTTATAAGCTTTTCTAATATCACAACGAGTATTTGAGGCTAATCATGCAAGAGTACGCCACCCTGCGCGCCTTCGTGGCCGTTGCACGAACAGGCAGCGTGTCACGCGCCGCAGAACAGCTGCACCTGACTCAGCCGGCCATTAGCCTAAAGTTGAAGCAACTGCAGTCGAATTTAGGCCTCACGCTGTTTAGTCGCCGTCCTCAAGGCCTTGCTCTGACGCCCGACGGCCATGCACTGCTACCTGCCGCTGAAAAGGCCCTGGCCAGCGCCCTGTCGTTTGAGCAAACCGCCGGGACATTACACAGCACGCTGCGCGGCAAGCTCTCAATTGGCACCATTGTCGACCCCGAATTTCTCCGTCTAGGCGCCTTTTTGAGCCGCTTGATGGCTCGTACGCCGCAGTTAGAAACCGAACTTCACCATGGTATGAGCGGCAGCGTGCTTAATCGTATTGAACAAGGCGACTTAGATGTTGGGTTTTACCTGGCGCCGCCCGCTCAAGGCCCTGGAAAAGGCCATGAGACGCTTGCTTGGCGTGAGCTAACCCATTTTGATTATCACGTAATTGCCCCAGCAGGCTGGGAAAATCGACTCATTGATACTCGTTGGGAGCACTTAGCCACGCTGCCCTGGATTGTTACGCCACAGGATTCCGCCCACCACCGGCTGTTAAAACAGGCGTTGGCACCGAGCGGCGCAGTTCCCAATCGGGTGGCCCAGGTGGATCAGGAGGCCTGCATGCTTGACCTGGTGCGCGCAGGCGTTGGCTTAAGCCTAGCCCGGGACGCCCTGGCGATGACCGAACGCCAGGAGAGCGGCTTGGCAGTGGCAGAGAATATTCGCCTGCCCTGCGCGTTAAGCTTTATCTGGCGTCATGAAAGCACCAACGAATCGACCGTTAACGCTGCGCTAAGTACGCTGGATGAGGTATGGCCCCATCGTCTAGGCTAAGTCATAAAAAAAGGGTTGTGACAAAGGGGCTGTAAGGAAAGGGAACACCAAGCGACTAATCAACTTCATAATGAACAGTAACTCGCCCTGCTACTGGAGTGCTTGCAATGATCCGTCTGTCCCCTCTTCGTCCATTTACGCTTGGCGTATTGGCGGCCGCTGGCCTAGCCAGCCCTTCGCTTCAAGCTCAGAGCAGTGCAGAAGCGACTTTTGCCGGTGGCTGCTTCTGGTGTATGGAACCGCCGTACGATAACCAACCCGGCGTCACTTCCACCATTTCCGGCTATATCGGCGGCGAGCTAGAGAACCCCACCTACGAAGAAATCTCCCAGGGCGGTACTGGCCATGCTGAAGTCGTGCAAATCGAATACGACTCCGAACAGATCAGCTACGAGCAGCTATTAGAAATCTTCTGGCGCAACATCGACCCCTTTGCGGTCGACCGTCAGTTCTGCGATGTAGGCGATCAATACCGCTCGGCGATCTTCTATCATGACGAAACCCAGCGTGAACTGGCCGAAGCGTCCAAAGCCGAAATGGAAGCGCGCTTCGACCGGGAGATCGCCACCCAAATAGTACCAGCCACCACGTTCTGGCCTGCTGAGGAGTACCACCAGAACTATTATCAAAAGAACCCTGTGCGTTATAAGTTCTACCGCTACAGCTGTGGTCGCGACGGACGCCTGGAAGAAGTGTGGGGCGAAGAAGCCGGAGGGCCTTCGTTTGAGTAGCAGGTGTTACGACTTAAACATTGATTAGACTAATTGGTTGAACTGTTTACTTTAATCACTGCCGGAAAGGGAACGCCAATGTTATGCATGGTCGTTCATTTTGTACTACAGTGACCTTACGCAAGAAATAGACCGGTTGGTCTATTAGGCGTCCTGGAGCTGGACGCTGTGACCCCACGTTGATCAATAGATAGGAGATCTTATGAGCAACAGCATCAAGACGATCAATCCCACCAATGGTGAAACCCTCGAATCCTATACGCTAATGAGCAGCGCGGAAGCCAAGCAGATAGTGGACGCCTGCTACGAGGCGTTTCTCGATTGGCGCCTAGAATCGCTGGAAAGCCGCGCTAAAACGGTCAAAGCCATTGGCCAAGCGCTGCAAAAGCATAAAGAAGAGCTTGCCGACCTGATGGTCAATGAGATGGGTAAACTGCCTTCTCAGGCCCGCCAGGAAGTCGATCTTTGCACCGGCATCTGTGATTACACCGCTGAACATGGCCCCAAAAAGCTAGCCGACGAAGAGCGTCAGCCTGGCAATGGTAAACGCGGTTTCGTGACCTACTCACCGATGGGTGTGATCTACGGCATTCAGCCCTGGAACTTCCCTGCATATCAGGTAGTACGCTACTCCATCGCCAATATTATGGCGGGTAACGGCGTGCTGCTAAAACACGCTGAAAACGTGACTGGCAGCGGCCTGCTGCTAGAAAAAATCTACCGCGAAGCGGGCCTCCCGGAAAACGTCTTCCGTACACTGGTGATCTCTCACGATGTTTCTGATGAGGTGATTGCTCATTCTGCGGTACGTGGCGTAACCCTAACGGGTAGCGATGGCGCAGGTCGCAAAGTCGCTGGCAAAGCGGCCGAGCACCTTAAAAAGACCGTGCTTGAGCTGGGCTCTAACGATGCCTACCTAGTGCTCGATGACGCCGACATGGATGTCGCCATCGACACCTGCGTACAGGGGCGCGTCTACAACGGCGGTCAAACCTGCGTCGCGGCCAAGCGTTTTGTGGTCACTGAAAAGAACTATGAAACGTTTAAAAAGCGCTATGTAGAACGTATGCAGTCGCTTAAAGCGGGTGACCCGACCCAAGAAGACAGCGACCTGGGGCCCATGGCTCGCGTGGATCTGCGCGATGGTCTCCACGACCAAGTGGAAGAGAGCGTGCGCAAAGGTGCGAAGATTCTTTGCGGTGGCGAAAAGCCATCCGGTAAAGGCGCGTTTTACCCGGTCACCGTGCTGGATAACGTGACTCCCGGCCAGCCCGCTTACGACGACGAGCTGTTTGGCCCCGTCGCTGCGCTGATTCGTGCCAAAGATGACGAAGATGCCATGCGCATTGCCAACGACAGCCGTTACGGCCTGGGCGGCGGTATCATCTCTAAAGATGTGAAACGCGCCACCGAGCTAGCCAGCAAGTACTTTGATACCGGCATGGTGTTTATCAACGGCTTTGGCGTTGCAACCCCGGAAATGCCTTTCGGCGGCGTTAAAAACTCCGGTTACGGTCGCGAGCACGGCGGCTTCGGCATGCACGAGTTCGTCAATGCCAAGTCGGTTATTGTCGTTCAAGAGTAAGGCTGTAAGCGCTCAAAATCCTGAGCGATAAGATAGAGCGCCGCTAGCTTTTTATTAAGGCTAGCGGCGCTTTTTTCGTTGCGTGTTTATTACGAATTCAACTGTTGGTCAGAGGTTCGACGCTGCCAAAGTTTCAGCACAATAGCAATCACCACCCAGGTCACCAACGCCGCAATAACATCATCCAAAACAATGCCAAAACCGCCATGAACATACTCTGCCAGATGAATCGGCGGCGGCTTCAGCGCATCGAAAAAGCGGTAGACAACGAATGCCAGCGCTATCACCGCTGGGTGGCGCGCGCCGGCTAACCCGATTACCGCCAGCGGAAACGCTACATATTCATCGGCAACGATACTGCCATGATCCAAACCGGCGTAGTGCCAGGCAGCGACGTGGCAAACCGGTATCGCAAGTAGCAGCAGCGTTGCCATGATAGCACCTTGCTGACCTAGCGGACGGCTTAACAACCACCACGCCAGAGGGATGCCCAGCAGCGAGCCAAAGGTACCCGGCGCCATCGGCGCTAGCCCCAGCCCAAAGCCGGTAGCTAGCCAAAAATTAACCGTATCCAGCATTAACCCGCCTGCTGCGCTTGACGCTCAAGTTCGTCAGTCATCTCTTTGGGTAAGTTGAGGGCATTACCCAACTGGTCGAGCCAGGCGCGCTCCATGGGGTTTTGATCATCGGTCACGGCCACGCTGATCAGGTACATTTCCCGGGCCGCTTGAGGGGAGTCCGCTTCGCGGGCCAGCGCTTGGGCATCCAGCGGTGCTTTTAGCTGCTGCTCCACCCAGTTATGCATCTCCTGGTCGGCACCCAGGGCATCAATCTGCTCGGTAATCAGTGCCTGCTCCTGCTGATCAATATGGCCATCGGCCCGGGCAGCCATAATCATCGCCTGCAGTAACTCCAGGCTGCGGCGCTCCTGGTACTCACCGCTAAGCGCTTCTACCCGCTCGCCCTCTGACGCATTCTGGGCCGTATTTTGCTGGGCATTGCCATTTTTTGCCGCCTGGGAGCTCTGCCACGCTTTCCACGCCAGCACGCCCACCCCAGCAATGGCGCCGTATTTCAGCGCTTTACCGCCCATGCTGCGGCCGCGTTTGGAGCCGACCAACATGCCCATGGCGCCGCCACCGAGCAGGCTCTTAACATCGAAGCCACTGGAGGAGCCGCCACCTTGACCGCTGCTGCCACTGCCTAGCTGCTTAGAGAGCCCGCTCAGCATGCCTTTAACATCAACACCACTGCCACTGCCGCCCTTCTGACTTCCGCCAGCTTGCTGCATCAGCTGCTGTAAAATTTTGCTTGCGTTCATCCTTGTACTCCTAAGTAGATAGTATCTTCAGAGCTCGTTTGACGATTGAGTCACTTTATAAAACATTCTATATGAACCCAGCATGAACCAGGCCTTGGAGGAAAACTGCCTGCAATCGGCCATGCGGCGTTAAGCGTTAAAGAAGTGCACCCTTTACTTCCACTGAGCTCCCCTGCCGGCTGGCACGCACGTCTATACGGACTGGCATTTGCTCTTTGAGTTCGCTGACATGGGAGATCACGCCGATCATGCGCCCGCCCATTTGCAGTTCGCTGAGCATGGCAATGGCTTGATCCAGCGCATCCTGATCCAGGCTACCAAAGCCCTCATCGATAAATAGCGTATCCAGTTGAATGCCGCCAGCGTAAGCCTGCACTACGTCTGAGAGCCCCAGTGCCAGCGAGAGCGCAGCCATAAACGACTCCCCGCCTGAGAGTGTCGCTACCGAACGATTCTTGCCGGTGTAGGTGTCGGCCACATCAAGCTCCAGCCCAGAGGCTCTGTTACCTTTGGAGGGATCTTCCCGGCGCACCAACTGATAACGCCCGCGGCTCATGCGTACCAACCGCTCCGAAGCTTGAATCAATACGTCATCCAGCAACACTCCCAGCACAAAACGCTGCAGGCTAATACGGTGCCCCGTACGGCCGTTAGCAACCTCACTGAGCGTGCCCCACAGCTGATACTGGGCTTCGAGCTCTGCCTGCGCCGTGTGGGCAGTCGCAAGCTTTTGACGAATGCCTCGAAGTGTGGACAGCCTTCCATCGAGTCCCCGCCACGCCTCTAGCTGGGCGTTCTCTTCGACCTGGGCCACATCGGCTAGGCTGTTCAGCGCGGCCATATTTGGCGGCGTTTTTTCCGCAAGCTGGGCTTGGTAGTTCTCCAGCGCGCCTTCAAGCTCGGCCAGACGGCGTTGGTACGCCTCTACTTGCCGAGTCAACTCTTGCCACTGAGCATCATCCAACTGCGCAGCCTGAAACGCCGCCTCATCACCAAAGGGGCTAGCCTGCAGGGCAGTTTGCCACTCTGTTTGCACCTGCTTTAGCGTCTGCTCACTACGTTCGATTCGCTCGTTCGCGCCGCGTAGCTGCTCTTCCGCCCGGGCCAGCTGGGTTTGGCTGGTCGAGAGCATCTGCTGGGCGCTCTCCCAGGCTTTTTCAAGTTGTGCGATTTGGTTTTCCAGATCTGCAAGAGTTCGGCGCATTGCCTCAGGGTCGCGGGCATCTTCAGGCAGCGATTGGCTCAGCTGATCGCGCTGACTCTCCAGGCGCAACGCCTCCTCTTTCGCCTTCTCCACCTCGGGACGCTGGGTTTTAAGCTGCTTATCCAGCGCGCCCCACTCGCGGCGCAGCGCTTCGCGAGCGGTGTTCTGCTGGCTAATCTCACGTTCAACGCTTTCCCGGCGCTGCACTTGGCGGCGCAAGCCTTCGCAGGCATTTTGCAGCTCAGTCAGCGGTTGACTAGCCCACTCGCCCAACTGTTGAGCAAGCCGCTGGGCCTGTTCTGTATTGTAGTTAATCTGCTGAGTGAGCTGATGGTGATGACGTTCGGCACCCTGACGTGCTTGGCGGGCCTGCTCTTGCGCCATCCTGGCTTCTTCAACCTGCGCCTGACTGACCACGTTGGCACTATCAACCGCTGGGGCTGGATGCTCCAGGCTGCCACACACCGGGCAAGGCGCATCCTGTTCAAGAGTAAGCGCTAACAGCGCGGCCTGCCCCTGGTGCCAGCGCATCTCCTGCTCAGTGGCGTGGCGTTGCGCGCGCTCTGCTTCGCTTTGCAGACGGTTGAGTGTCTCCGTTGCCTGCTGCTGTTGGCTGGTTAACTCACGCGCTTGCCGGGCGAGTTCATCCAGCTCTTGACGCAGGGTCAGCAGGTCGTTATGGCGGCTTAGCTCAGCGGGGGCGCTGGCCAGCTGCTGAAACTCTGTCTGTAAGCGTTCCAGATTAACGCTAATCGCTTCGCCCTGCTGGCGAATGTTATCTAGCTGCGCCTCATCACGCTTGAGCGCACTATCAGCTTGTTGCCAGGCGGCCTGCGCCGTTTGAAAACACGCCTGCAACTCGCTTAACTGTTGGCTTTTATGAATAAATTCGCCCAATTGACGGTGGCGCTCCCGGAGCGCGGGGAGCTCTGCCTGACGCTGGCGTGCCACTTCTAACGACTGCTGCGCCTGATCGGCGTTACTACGTTGAGTGGCTAACGCGGTTTCCGCCTGTCGCTGATCGGCCTGGGCGGTGGTTAGCGCCTGCTGTGCTTGGTCTAGGGCTGCTCTATGGGGGCGCAGCGCCTGGGCGTGGGTGCTTTGCGCTAAACGCTCCTGAGTACTTTCTATGTGAGCGCGCTGCTCAAGATGGCGGGTTTTATCCGCCGCGAGTGTATCCCTGGCCTCAAATTGACGCTGCAGCGCCAGCGCCTCATCGCGCTGTTTTTCGGCGCTACGGCGCTGCTGCTGCGCGGTTTCAAAGCGTTGCCGCGCTTGGTCTACCTGGGGTGTCAGCGCTTCAAGCTCTTGCGCTAACGCGGCTTCGCTCTCAAGCTCCCCCCCGGCGAGGATGCCACTGATATGCTGGCGATGATCACTCACTGCCCGCTCGATTTGATTGGCCTGGGTTCGCAGGCGTTCTTCGATGCGCTGAAAAATCTGGGTTTGAAACAGCTGGGAAAAAATCACTTCGCGCTCTTTGGAGCCTGCCAGCAGCAGTTCGCGGAACTTGCCCTGGGGTAGCACCATCACCTGACGAAACTGGTTGGCATCCAGGCCGATCAGGGTTTGCAGCTCCGCGGTGGCATCGTTAACTTTGCGCGCCACCAGGCAAGTCTCTACATCACCATCTGCCTTTAATCGCCACAGCTGGGCTTCAGCATTATGGGTAGTCGTGCCTTCGCCACGGGCCTTGGGGCGCTCCTGCTGGGGCACCCGGCGAACCCGGTAATCCACGCCGCGCAGGCGAAAATCCAGCATCACTTCCGTTAGCAGCGTAGCATCAGCCTGGTCGCAGCGCATCTGCGCCGGGTCGCGTTCATTGCCCGTGGTTTGGCCGTAAAGCGCAAAACAGATGGCATCGAGAATCGAGCTTTTACCGGCGCCGGTAGGGCCATTAATCAGAAACAGCGGGCTTCTGCCCAGGGCGGTGAAGTCGATAGTCTCACTGCCCGCAAAAGGCCCGAACGCCTGCATGGTGAGGGTTAGCGGTGTCATCCCTGAGCCTCTTCGTCACGGCTAAGCTTGCCTATCAGTTCGCTTATCGCCTCGGTTTGTTGGTCAGTCATGGGCTCACCGCTGGTTTGGGCGAAAAAGTCACTGAACATATCCAGTGCGCTGAACTTCAGCCGCTCTCGGTCAAGCTGCTGATTGCCCCGAGCATCCAGCATACCGGGCTTCTCGAGATGCAGCACGTTGGGATACACCTCGCGCAACTTGCCCATGGGGTCGAGAATGGCGTGGCGATCAGTTAACCGCACCAGCAGGTAGTCGTCGGCATTGGCGTCCGTTCGCCCCTGGGCAATCAACGCATCGATCTCGCCCTCTAATACGCGAACTTCACGACTGGGAATGAGCGGTATCTGCTCGATCTTGGTGACGCCGCTCGCATCAAAATCCACCAGCGTCACGCCTTTACGCTGGCTGGCTTCGGAAAAGCTATATTTGAGCAGCGAGCCGCTGTAACGAATATGCTCGCCGCCGCGGTACTGGGGGCCGTGAAGGTGGCCAAGCGCCACATAGTCAAAGCCTTGCATAGGCTCCCAGGCGACGCTTTCGGCACCGCCCAGGGTCAGCGGGCGTTCAGAATCAGAGGCGCTGCCGCCATCCACAAAGCAGTGGCTCATCAATATGCACGGGCGTGTCGGGTGACGCTGCTCTTCGATGCGCTCAACCAAATAGCGGTGGGAGCCGTCAAAATCGCGCACCTCCACGTTAAACTGGCTGCGAACATGTTCGGGGTCGGCGTAGGGAATGCCGAACACATCCATCTCAGCGCCCTTAATCGTCAGCGTTACAGGTGTGTCAAAATCAGCTAAGTCGGAAAGAATATGCAGACCGGCCTGACGCAGGTGGCGCGCGCCGAAACGAAGCCGCTCAGCACCATCGTGGTTACCTGAAATCATGATCACCGGCAGCTTGCGCTCCTCGCAGAGCGCGTGGAGCACCTCATCCAGCAGCGTTACCGCCGCCGCAGGCGGCACCGAACGGTCGTAGATATCGCCCGCAATCAGCACCGCATCGACGTTTTCCCGGTCGACAATCTCGATAAGCTGGTCGAGCACATAGCGCTGATCATCCAGTAACGACAGGTTGTGGAACAGCCGCCCCAGGTGCCAATCGGCGGTGTGAAGTAGACGCATAACAGGCTCAGCAAAAAATAGTGTAGCGGCATGATAACAACCCGATACTCAATCTACCCACAAAACTCCTCACCTACATAAACGACCGACAAAAAGCCCCGCTCAATGGCGGGGCTAATCGTTTCTCTAAAGGTTCTAGGCTCAACCAGCGCTAGCGACGGAAGGCGTCTGGATAGCTGGTGAGATCAACTCCCCACATGACCGGCAGTAGGAAGTAAACCGCCGCCACAATCAGCAGCATGGCGATGATGTTGATCCAGAAGCCGGTGCGCACCATCTCGATAATTTTCAGTTTGCCAGTGGCGAAGATGATGGCGTTGGGCGGCGTACCAACAGGTAGCATAAAGGCACAGTTGGCAGCCATGGCGGCAGGCACCATCAGCACGAAGGGGTGGATATCCAGCGCCAGCGCCAGCGACGCCAACACCGGCAGAATCATGGTGGCCGTGGCGGTATTCGAGGTGATTTCGGTCAAGAACAGCACCATGCCGGTCGCCAGCAGGATGACCAGCAAGAAGTTGGCGCCTTCCAGCACGCTCATTTGCCCACCGATCCACTCCGCCAGGCCGGAAGAGCCGAAGCCTGCGGCAATTGCCAAACCGCCCCCGAACAACAGCAGAATGCCCCAGGGTACGTCTTTCGCCACGTCCCAACCCAGCAGGCAGCCACCTTTGTTTTTTGAGGGAATCAAAAACAGCAGCAGCGCAGCGACAATCGCGATCATGGTGTCATTGATGCCGGGGATATTGATGATCTGCCCCTGCCACAAGAACGAGCGGGTGATCCACATAAAGGCAGCGAACAAAAACACCACTAGCACCGCTTTCTCTTCGAAGCTGGTGTTACCCAGCGCCGCTTTTTCTTTGTTAATCAGCTCTCGGCCACCTGGTAGGTGACTAAAGTCAATGCGGAAAAACACCCGCGTAAGTAGCAGCCAGGTGATAAAAAGCAGTACACACACAATGGGAAATGCAAACATGAGCCAACCGGCAAAGGAGATCTCGATGCCAAACAGCTGATTTACAATTGCGGCGAGTATGATATTCGGTGGGGTTCCAATGAGCGTGCCCAGCCCCCCAATGGTACCGCCATAACCGATACCAAAAATCAGCGCTTTGCTGAACTTATCGATTTCGACACTGTGGTCGCCGTCACTTTTCGCCAGCTCTTGACTCACCTGATACACGATAGCGGTACCTATCGGCAGCATCATCATGACCGATGCGGTGTTGGAGACCCACATGGACAAAAAGCCCGTCGCGGCCATAAAACCAAACACGATGCTATTAATACTGGTGCCCAACACGGCAATAATCGACAGCGCGATACGCTTGTGAAGATCCCATCGCTCCATTGCCAGCGCGATCATAAAACCGCCCAGAAACAGGAAAATGATCGGATTACCGTAGGCGGCCGTAACGGTATTGCCATCCAAAGCGCCGGTAATCGGTAAAAGCACAATGGGTAGCAACGAGGTCGCGGGAATCGGAATAGCTTCGGTGATCCACCATACGGCCACCCACAGAGTGGTAGCGAGCACCATACGCCCTTCAAAGCTTAAGTCTTCAGGGTGAAAGAACATCACCACAAAAGCGAACAGCAGCGGACCAAGCAACAGGCCAATCTTCTGCGGCGTGGTGTAGGCAGGCGGCTTAGGTTGAGGGGAAGGATTACGCTTGGTATTCGAAGCCGCGGCGTTGGCGGCCCCGCCCGTAGGTAGCGCGCACATCAATAGTTTTTTGGCTTGGTAGTGGGAGTGCCATAGCTGATCCCATACCGTCATCAGGGCAGTTTTATGCATACAATTTGCGCCACTTACGGTCAGAGTGAAAAGAACAAATCGAGGATCAACATTCCGATATATATGCCGCACGATGGGCGACACGGAACCTCCTTTGGCGCCCTTTATTAACTGCAATAGGCAATTAGTCCAGTGATTTGCCATTAATTACAACCAAAGTCTAACAACTTTAGTTTAACTATGCGCAAATACTAACAGTGACATAAGCGCAATGTGCGCTAGCGCACGGACGAAATCTCACATCACGACCATTGTTCTGGTAAGGAAGCATCGTTGGTGCACCGAGGTGCATTCTCACCAGGATGGAATCTGTGAAACAACTTCTCCGTTTTGTGCGTCCGCACCCTACGTTTGCAGCGCCGTGGAACTCGACTAGCCCCGTCAGGGAAGAGCTCTTCAGCGCAGAGCGACTTGAACAGCACGCTAGCAGCTTGGCGCTTAACCAAGCAGTGACCAGCACGCCACCCAAGGTAGTGTCGTTAGCAAGACGGCTCAACGATAACGCGCGCGCTTTGCTGGACGTTTACCGCGCCAGTGCCACAGCGCTGGCAGGTGGGAGAGAAATTGTGCCTGCCGCCGCTTGGCTGCTCGATAATTACCACCTAATTGAAGCGCAAATTCGTGAGATACGCAGCGACCTCCCCCCTGGGTATTACCGCCAGCTACCGAAGTTAGCCAACGGGCCTTTTGCGGGCTACCCGCGTGTATTCGGTATCGCCTGGGCCTTTGTGGCGCATACCGACAGCCATGTCGACCTGGATAATTTGCAGAACTTTATCACCGCTTATCAGCGCGTTCAGTCATTGACCATTGGCGAGCTCTGGGCAGTGGCGATCACGCTACGCATTGTGCTGATCGAGAACCTGCGACGCCTTGCCGACCAAATTATCAGCGAACAAACCGCAAGGGACGAAGCCGATGCATTGGCCGCTAAATGGCTAACGCCCACGGATCGGCAAACCTCCCAGGAACGTCATACCTTTCACTTGGAAACCAGCACGCTCAATATTCATAAAGGGCCATTAGCAGAGCCCTTCACCGCTCAGCTCGCTAAGCGGCTACGCGGCTTAGACCCCCGCTGCAGCCCGCTGGTAGGTTGGCTAAACGAGCAACTTAGCCAGCAGGGTGAAAGCATTGACGACATGGTTCAGCACGCTCAGCAGCGCCAAGGCGCCGCCAACGTAACCGTGCGCAATATCATCACCAGCATGCGCTTCGTTTCCAGCATCGACTGGGCGGAGCTGTTTGAGAACGTTAGTTTAGTGGATAGCCGGTTACGCCAGCAAAGCCACTTCAGCCAGCTCGATTTCCCCACCCGCAATCAGTATCGCAGCGCCATAGAACAACTCGCCCGTGGCTCTCGTTTCAGCGAGTTTGAGGTAGTCGAAGCGGCGCTCTCACTCTCCCAGCAGGCAGGGGACGCCACCAGCGACCCGGCCGAAGCTGCACGCCGGGGAGACCCTGGCTACTTCTTGGTGGGCTCAGGGCGGATAACCCTTGAGCGGCAGATACGATTTACCCCCTCCTCACGCCAATGGCTGCGCCGGACACTCATTCACCACGGCATTCGCAGCTATATCGTACTGATGGCCGTAGTGACGGTGAGCCTGATGACGCTGGCCGGCGGGCTGCTGCTTTCGTTGCCGCTGGCGATGGGTGATGTACCGTTACCCTGGCTTATGCTGCTAGGGGCGTTCGGTTTCCTGCCCATTATGGAAGTCGCGACGCTGATCGTGAACCGCCTGATTATCTACTCTATCGACGCTCAACCGCTGCCTGGGCTCGACCTTGCCAAAGGCATTCCGCCACAGTTAAGAACCCTTGTGGCGGTGCCTACGCTGCTGACCAGCGAAGAAGATCTGCGCGAACAGATTGAGCGTCTTGAAGTGCACCACTTGTCCAGCGGTGAGGGGGCGCTTGGCTATGCGCTGCTGCTTGACGGCGTGGATGCCCCCCAAGCGGAACTCCCCCATGAGGCCGCGCTGTTAACGGCTGCCCAAGCAGCGGTGGAGCAGTTAAATAAGCGTTATTGTCCTCTCGCCCTGGATAGCGATAAACGCTTCTTTCTGCTTCATCGGCGGCGGGTATTTAACGCCAGCGAGAATACCTGGATGGGGTGGGAGCGTAAGCGGGGCAAGCTACACGAGCTAAACCGCCTACTACGTGGCGCCACGGACACCACCTTTATCGAGCCGCCGCCACTGCCCAGTGACGTGCGCTACGTCATCACTCTAGATGCCGACACTCGCCTGCCACGGGGCGCAGCCAGCCGGTTGATCGGTAAAATGGCGCATCCGTTAAACCAGCCACGAATGGATCAACAGCTACGCCGGGTCGTGGAGGGGTATGCAATATTGCAGCCTCGAGTGACGCCGTCGCTGCCCACAGGGGGCGAAGGTTCTATCTACCAGCGGCTATTCTCCGCGCCTGGGGGCATCGACCCTTACGCCGCCGCTATTTCAGATCTCTATCAGGATCTGGTCGGTGAAGGCTCGTTCGCCGGTAAAGGTATTTACGCGATCGATGCCTTTGAAGCCTCGCTGGCTGGCCGGGTGCCCGACAATAGCCTGCTCAGCCACGATTTGTTCGAAGGTGTATTTGCCCGTGCGGGACTCGCCTCCGATATCGAAGTGATTGAAGACTTCCCGGCCCGCTATGATGTAGCCGCCAAGCGCCAGCACCGCTGGACACGCGGTGATTGGCAACTGCTCCCTTGGCTAATCGCCTCGGCGCTGCCGCTCACTGGGCGGATGAAAATGCTCGGCAACCTGCGCCGCTCGGTAACGCCACTATTAGTGTTGGCAAGCCTTGCGGTTAGCTGGCAGTTGCCGCTGAGCATGGCTATTACCAGTACACTGCTACTACTGGCCGTTGTCGGGGCACCGGTGTTGCTCTCCCTAACGGCCTCATTCGTTCCCTTCCGGGCGTGGTCTAGACTACGCCACCACTACCACCTTTGGTTTGACGAGCTAAAGCTGGGTAGCGCACAAATGCTGCTACTGATCCTGTTTTTACCTGACCAAGCATGGCGCATGCTGGATGCCATCGCCAGAACGCTCGCCCGCGTACTGGTCACCCACCGGCGTCTACTGGAGTGGACATCTGCCGCCCAGTCGATGAAAAGCCCGCCGCTGACCGTACTGGGATTCTATCAGCGCATGGCCCCAGGCACCGCACTGGGGCTAGCGGTGGTTATCAGTGCACTCTGGACAGCCAGCCACACATGGCCAATCACACTTCCCATGGCACTGCTTTGGTTGGCGGCACCAGCAGTGGCTTCTTGGTTAAGCAGCAGCACAAGCGCCGTTGTCCAACCCACCATCTCAGAAGAAGAAGCCCTTGAGCTACGGGTTATTGCTCGGCGAACCTGGCGCTTTTTCGAAACCTTCGTGACCGCCACCGATAACCGCTTACCGCCGGATAACTTTCAGGAGGATCCTCAGCCCGCCCTCGCCCAGCGCACCTCGCCGACCAATATGGGGCTCTATCTACTCTCCACCCTGGCGGCACGGGATTTCGGCTGGACAGGTACCCATGAGACGCTTGAGCGACTCGAAGCCACCCTGGGCGTGATGCTGGGACTACCCCGCTACCGGGGGCACTTCTATAACTGGTACGCCACCCACGACCTGCGCCCGCTTAACCCCCGGTATGTGTCAACGGTGGATAGCGGCAACCTTGCAGGGCACCTTATCGCTATCGCCAATGCCTGCGAAACCTGGCAGACGGCAGGCTATCTAGCTGACCCACGCGAAGGCATTGCCGACACCCTAAACCTGGCCCGTCAGACACTTAAACAAGCATCCACTTTGTCGAAAGAGTTCACGGCTCAGCTTAGCGTGCAGTTGGAGGCCATAGACGCTCAGTTGAAAGGCAAAGTGATGTCGACGGGATGCTTGGCAACTATCGCCGCATTGACGGATAGTACGTTAACGCTTTCGCGCACTCCTCTCAGCGAGCATAACGACCCATACAGTGAAGACCTGCTGTTTTGGTTGCAAGCACTGCACGCCTCAGTGGCGCAACACCGCCATGACAGGGAATCCCAGCCAAACCTTGAAGAGGGTGCACTCGCCCTACGCCTGCAGCAGCTTGCGGACTCGGCGCGACGCCTGGCACTGGGCATGGATTTCGCCTTTCTACTCGATAGCGAGCGTCAACTGCTATCGATTGGTTATTCGCTGGATGACAACTGCCTGGATACCAGCTGCTACGACCTGCTGGCCTCTGAGGCGCGCCTGGCTAGCCTGTTTGCAATTGCCAAAGGCGATATTCCCACCCGCCACTGGTTCAAACTCGGCCGTGCTGCCACCCCGGTCACCTTTGGCTCGGCATTGATCTCCTGGTCGGGATCGATGTTTGAATACCTGATGCCCTCGCTGGTGATGCGCGCCCCTGGGGGCAGCCTGCTGGAGCAAACCAACCGGCTAGTGGTAAAGCGTCAAGAGACCTACGCTGCCCAGCTCTCCGCCCCTTGGGGTATTTCCGAATCCGCTTATAATGCCCGTGATCGGGAGTTCACCTATCAATACTCTAATTTTGGGGTGCCGGGGCTGGGGCTCAAGCGAGGGCTCTCTGCTGATCTGGTGATCGCACCCTACGCCACCGGATTAGCCGCCATGGTTGACCCCAACGGCGCCTGTCGTAATTTCAAACGCTTGGCGGAGATGGGTGCAGTAGGCCGCTATGGCTTCTATGAAGCACTCGATTTCACTCGCTCGCGGCTACCCGCAGGTGAGAAAGTGGTGATTGTGCGCAGCTTTATGGCCCACCATCAGGGCATGACCATCGCGGCTATTGCTAACACCCTGCATCACGGCCAGATGCGCGCTCGCTTTCACCGCGAACCGATGATTCAAGCCAGCGAACTGCTGCTTCAAGAGCGGGTTCCGCGTAACGTGGCGATTGCCCACCCCCGCGCTGAAGAGGTGAAGTCAAACGCGAGTCAAATGATTAACGAAGCACAAACTATTCGCCGTGCTTCAACAACAGCCAGTGGCGCACCCGTTACCCATTTACTTTCCAATGGCTGCTACTCGGTGATGCTAACGGCCACCGGCGGTGGTTACAGCAGATGGCGCAACGTAGCCATTAGCCGCTGGCAGCCGGATGCCACCCGCGACCACTTAGGCAGCTTTATTTTTCTGCGCGATGCCAAGCACCCCGGCGTGTGGACAGCCACAGGGCAAACGGCGGCGCACCCGGCCGGCGCTAACGATGAACATAGCCATGCGATATTTGCCGAGGATTATGCTCGCTACAGCCATCGTCATGACGACATCACCAGCCACATGGAGGTGCTGGTTTCAGGCGAGGACGACAGCGAAGTTCGCCACCTTTCGCTCACCAACAGCGGTCGTCACGCCCGGGACATCACGATCACCTCCTATCTAGAATTAGTCTTGACCGCTCCCAGTACCGACAATGCGCACCCCGCTTTCGCCAAAATGTTTGTGGTGACCGAGTACCTTGAAGCCTTCAACGCCTTGATCGCCACAAGGCGGCGGCGCTCACCCGATGAAGAGCAGGTGTGGGCGGCTCACTTTGCGGTGGTAGAGGGCGACACCGTGGGCGAGCTGGAGTTCGAGACTGACCGGGCCCGGTTTTTAGGCCGCGGCCGAAGTACGCTGCATGCCTCAGCGCTGGCAGAGGGCCAGCACCTTTCAATCAGTGTTGGTAGCGTACTGGATCCTATTTTTGCACTGCGCTACTGCCTGCGCGTGGTCCCCGGCAAAGCGGCCCGAATCGCTTACTGGACTGTGGTCGCCTCCTCCCGTGAGGCGCTGATGGATCTAATTGATAAACACCACGACCGCAGCGCCTTTGAGCGCGCCAAAACCCTCGCCTGGACTCAGGCACAGGTTCAGCTTCGCCATTTGGGCATTCAGCCTGAAGAAGCCGCCGACTTTCAGCGTCTTGCCGCGCCAATTCTTTACCCTGATACCCGCTTTAGAGCGCCTGCCGAAGCCATTGAGCGTGGTGCCGGGCCGCAGTCGCGACTCTGGCAACACGGCATTTCCGGTGACCTGCCGATAATTTTAATGCGCATTGATAGCATTGATGACATTGGCCAGGTACGCCAACTGCTCCGTGCCCACGAATATTGGCGCATGAAGCGGCTGGGCGTGGATGTGGTGATTATCAATGAGCGCTCCTCCTCCTATATTCAGGATCTGCAGCAGGCCATTGAAACAGCGGTGCTTAGCAGCCAAACACAACCTCGTCTTAAAAAAGATTTCGCTCAGGGCGCCGTGATTGCATTGCGTGCCGACCTAATAAGTCTGGAAGTACGTATGCAGCTTCAGTCGATCGCCTGCGTTGCATTAATGGCCCATCGCGGCAGCATAGCGAATCAATTAGCCTTGACGCTGCCCACACGCCTTGCCACAACACCGCCCCAAGCGTTGGTCAAACGTCCCCTACCCAGGCACACCCCGCTCAATGCCAGCGAAACGCCACTCCCAACGCTTGAGTTTTTTAATGGCCTGGGCGGCTTTGCTCAGGATGGTCGTGAGTACGTGACGGTACTTGAGGCAGGGAGCTCCACGCCCGCGCCGTGGATCAACGTGATCGCCAACGCAGGCTTCGGCTTTCAGGTATCAGCAGAAGGCGCAGGCTATGTATGGGCGGATAACAGCCGCGAAAACCAGCTCACAGCCTGGTCAAACGACCCCGTGATGGATCCAAGTGGCGATGTGATCTATGTTCGCGATGAAGAGACGATGGCGCTCTTCACCGCGACTGCCCGACCTTTGCGGGATCATGGCCGCTACATGGCACGACACGGCTTCGGCTATAGCCAGTTCGAGCACCAAGCGGATGGGATCGCCCTGGAGCTTCTGCACTTCGTGCCCCTAGAAGCCCCGCTAAGGATTTCACGGCTACGCCTTAGCAATCACTCCGAGCGACCACGCAAGCTCTCGGTGACGGCTTATGCCGAGTGGGTGCTAGGGACTTCACGTAGCGGCTCGGCGCCTTTTCTGATCTCGCACCCAGACGCCGATAGCGGCGCGCTGCTGGTGGAGAATCCCTGGAATATAAATTTCCCTGGCCGGGTAGCGTTTCTGGATATCGGCACCCAACCAACTTCCTGGACGGCTGACCGCTGTGAATTTATCGGCCACGGCGGTAGCCTGGGGGCGCCCGCGGGGCTGCGCAGCCAGGCTCCGCTTTCCGGCACCCACGGTGCGGGGTTGGATCCCTGTGCCGCGCTTAACCGCAGCGTAACGCTAGGGGCAGGTGAAAGCGTCGATATCGTTGTACTGATGGGGCAAAGCAGCTCAACCGCTGAAGCCAAATCGCTGATCGCGCGGTATCGCCAGGCGGACATTGACGCGGAGCTCGCACTGGTCACTGCGCACTGGCAAACGCAGCTTAACGCGGTACAAGTGGCCACCCCTGACCGCGCCATGGACATCATGCTTAACGGCTGGCTAATGTACCAAACCATTGCCTGCCGAATCACCGCGCGCTCAGGGTTTTACCAAGCCAGCGGCGCCTATGGTTTCCGCGACCAGTTACAGGATGGCATGGCGTTAACCTTCACCAGCCCCGAAACCACTCGTCAACACCTGCTCCGCGCCGCCTCACGCCAGTTTGTCGAAGGCGATGTCCAGCACTGGTGGCTGCCCCATTCCGGCCAAGGGGTACGTACGCGTATTTCCGATGACCGGGTATGGCTGGCCTATGCCTGCGCCCGCTATATCGCCACCTCCCACGACGCCGCCGTGCTCGACGAGCCGGTGAGTTTTCTGGAAGGTGCCGAATTAGCGCCTGAAGAGCACGACTGTTTTTTTCAGCCGATGATCGCAGGGGAAACCGCCTCGCTGTTTGAGCACTGCGCCAGAGGCTTGGATCAGAGCATATCGCTTTCCGGCGAGCACGGCTTGCCGCTGATCGGTGGCGGCGATTGGAACGATGGCATGAACCGCGTTGGCGAAGCGGGCGAAGGCGAAAGCGTGTGGCTTGGCTGGCTGCTGGTGCATACCCTGGAGCTGTTTCTACCCTTTGCCCAGCAGCGCGAAAAGCAAGCGCCTTCAGCGACCTCGGACTTAACCACAACGGACTCAGCCACAGTGGACACTCCACGCGCCGAGCGTTGGCGTGCCCATATCACTGCGTTGCGTATTGCGCTTGAAAGCAACGCCTGGGACGGGCAGTGGTATCGACGGGCAACTTTCGATGACGGCAGTTGGCTGGGTAGCAAAGAGAGCGACGCCTGCCAAATTGATTCGATTGCCCAGACGTGGGCGGTACTCTCGGGGGCAGCAGCCCCCCACCGCGCAGCCCTCGCCATGGCGTCACTGGAACGTGAGCTGATCAGGCACGATGAGCAACTTGCGCTACTGTTCTGGCCCCCCTTCGATCACCCCCAGCGTGACCCTGGCTATATTGGCGGCTACCCACCGGGTATGCGCGAAAATGGGGGGCAATATAGCCATGCCGCAATGTGGGCGATTCTCGCTTTTGCCAAGCTCGGCGAGGGCAGCAAAGCGCATGGGCTTTTTGCGCTACTCAACCCGATCAATCATGCCCGCACCACCGAAGAGGTCACTCGTTATCACGTAGAACCCTATGTGGTGGCCGCGGATGTCTATTCGGTTGCGCCTCATACCGGACGCGGCGGCTGGACATGGTACACAGGCTCAGCGGGCTGGATGTACCGCGCCGGAGTGGAGGGCATTATGGGCATTCGCCGAGAAGGTGGCTGGCTGGTGATTGCCCCCTGCCTTCCCCACGACTGGCCAGGTTTTAGCGCAACGCTAACCATTGCCTCCACCCACTACGCGGTTAAGGTTACCACCACCGATGAGGCACCCAGCGCGCAGCTTGATGGCCGAATACTGACCCGTCAACAAGGTGAAGTACGCATTCCGCTGGATGGCAAACAGCATCAGTTAGAGGTATTTATCAAGCCAAACACAGTCGCTGAAAAGTAACGGAGGCAGGTCGTAGCTGATAGAATACCGCCCCTTTCAGGCGCGTTAGCGGCTAAACGCCGATACGCCACCCACCTTTTACTACCTGAGAGTTGCGCAATGATCGCCACCGCCCGCACCGTTTTCCGGCCACTTATTCGGCTGGGCCTTATCCCGCAGATTTTAATCGGTATCGTTGCCGGGGTAGTGCTCGCCCTGTTTTCACCGGGCATTGCAAGCGACGTGGCCCTACTTGGCCAGCTCTTTATCGCCGCATTGCAGGCAGTGGCGCCCATTTTGGTGTTTGTACTGGTAGCCGCTGCGATCTCTGCTCATCAAAAAGGTCAACCCACCCATATTCGCCCCGTGCTGGTGCTCTATGTGGTGGGCACGCTGATCGCCGCGCTCATTGCAGTGGCAGCCAGCTTCCTGTTTCCCACGGAGCTTACGTTAGATTTGGGGCAAGTTGACGGCAACCCGCCTGGGGATATTTTTAGCGTTCTACGCGACCTGCTGTTGAATGCGGTAGCCAACCCGGTTAGTGCACTAATGGAGGCTAACTTTATCGCTATTTTGGCCTGGGCTATCGGCCTTGGTTTGACCCTGCGCCAAGCTAGCGACACCACCCGCCAAGCATTGAGCGATTTATCCGCTGCGATCACCCGCATTGTGACACTGGTGATTCGTTTAGCGCCGCTGGGTATCTTTGGTTTGGTGGCAGGCACGCTGGCAGAATCCGGCGTTGAGTCGCTGCTCAACTATGCCCAACTGCTGGGTGTCATTGTGGGCTGCATGCTGTTTGTCGCGCTGGTTAGCAACCCGCTGCTGGTTTACTTCACCACCCGGCAAAACCCTTATCCCCTGGTGTTTACGTGCCTGCGCGGCAGTGCAATTACCGCCTTTTTCACCCGCAGTTCGGCCGCGAATATCCCCGTCAACCTGGAACTTTGCCGCCGCCTGAAGCTCGACCCTGACACCTACTCCATTTCCATTCCGTTGGGTGCAACGATCAATATGTGTGGCGCAGCCATCACCATTACCGTCATCACTCTGGCGACCACTCATACGTTGGGCATTAGCGTCGACTTCCCCACGGCATTGCTACTTTGCGTGGTTTCAGCACTGGCGGCCTGCGGCGTTTCAGGCGTGGCGGGCGGCTCACTGATGCTGATTCCCATGGCCGCCAACCTGTTCGGTATTCCCACGGAAGTGGCCATGCAGGCGGTGGCGATTGGCTTTGTGATCAGCGTGGTACAGGACTCCACCGAAACTGCGCTCAACTCCTCTACCGATGTGCTGTTTACTGCAGCGGCCTGCCGCTCCAAGGAAGCGAACAACTAGCACTGCCCGGGGCATAGTGCCCCATTAGGCATACTCCCAGCGCGCCGCCGCTAGAGGGTGCCACTTCCGAATAAGGCTATTGTTGCCGAGCGAGGCCATTGACAGACGAACGTTCCTTATATAGAACGTTCTATATAAAGAACAGCGGACAGCCTTATGGATAAGCTCTCACTCAACACGTTGGGCCAGCACCTTCAAGCACTTCGCCTGGAGCGGGGCTGGTCACTGTCGCAGTTAGCCAATGAGGCGGGGATTGCCAAATCCAACCTGTGTCGCCTTGAACAAGGCAACGGCAATCCGACCCTAGATACCATTTGGCGGCTGGCGGTGCAGCTCAATGTGCCTTTCGGCACTCTGGTAGCGCCAATCAGCGTGCCGCTGGGTGAAGATGGCGTACAGGTGCGTTTAATCGATCAAGGCAAGGATTCCCCTCAGGTGGACGCCTACTGGATGCGCTGCGCACCGCATACATTGCGTCATGCTGAAGCCCATACACCCGGCACCCGTGAATCACTCACGCTGATCAGCGGCTGGCTGGAAGCGGGGCCCGAAGGGGCAACCACGGTACTGACACCGGGAGAGGCCATCACCTTCGCCGCCGATCAACCGCACCTTTACCGTACCCACGAAGCGGAGGCCACGTTGATGATGACCATCACCTATGGTTTGGAAGGCCAAACATCATGAGCCAAGCTGCCAGCCACTCTCCTGTTCGTAGCGCGCTGCAGGGCGTGCGAGAAGCCATCCCACTATTGGGCGGCTACATTCCCGTGGCGCTGTCATTTGGCTTAGTCGCCACCCAGGCCGGCTTTAGCACGCTGGAGGCCACGGCTATTTCAGCGCTGATTTACGCCGGTGCTTCGCAATTTCTATTTGTCGGTATGATCGCCACCGGCGCCCCGCTGTGGCTGGTGGTAGCGATGACGCTGCTGATTAACGTGCGCCATGTGGTGTACGGCCCTAACCTGGCGGCGTTACTGCCGCGCAGCCGCCACTGGCCCTGGTTAATGCACGGCCTCACCGACCAGGTGTTTGCACTGGCCCTAACCCGGCTGCCCCAACTGCCTGAGGTAAAGCGTTTTAGCTGGTTTTTGGGCGCATCACTGCTGGCCTGGGGCGCCTGGATAATTGGCACCGCGGTGGGCGCTACCGCCGGTGAGGCCTTCACCGCCCGCTGGCCGCTGCTGGGTGAGATTATGCCCTTCGCGCTGCCCGCGCTGTTTTTGACCATGGTGGCGCCGCGCTTTACCGACAAGCGTTGGGCAGTCGCCATGGGCTGCACCATTTTAGCGGCGCTGTGTTTGACCCTGGTCGGCTGGAGCAACGTGGCGATTCCCTTAGCCGCCGCCTGCGGCGCGCTGTGCTTCTACTCCACGCAGTTCTATACGCAAAGATTCGCCACCAACAGGAGGCGTGAATCATGAGCACTGCACTTTGGATAGCGGTCGCGGTTTCTGCCATTGGCACGTTGCTGATGCGGGTAGTGCCTTTTTTATGGATGCAGCGCCGCCTCAACAGCGAAAGTGGCCTTAATAACATGCCCCAGTGGCTGGGTATTCTTGGCCCACTGATGATTGCCGCCGTGCTGGGGGTATCCATTGTACCGGTTAACCCAAGCGCTGTTTCCTGGATCGCCACCGCCATCGGGCTTTCTGTCACGCTGCTGGTCTGGTCGCGGGTACGCTCACTTGGCTGGCCGGTCGCGGCCGGCGTCGCGGTATTTGGGATAGTTGAGGTCGCGGCCTTCATTTGGTAATGCTTTGCATTAGCTTTTACGTCATGCCATCATCCCGGCTCTTAAGTCCGAGCCAATCGTAAAGTGACATTAATGTTAAAAGCACACACCCATCGCAAGAAGGTTTTTATGAGTGTGTTGCTGTTAACGCAGGCGGCGCTAATGCCCTTTATAGCAGCCGCTGACACACCGAGCAGCCCCCCGGAACCGCCACGCATTGTGACGCTTTACCAGGGGGCTACCGACAGCGCCGTAGCCCTTGGACTGACGCCTATTGGCGTAGTCGATTCCTGGCTGGAAAAGCCCATGTACCGCTATCTGCGCGATGCGCTTGATAGCGTCGAGCATGTGGGGCTGGAAACCCAACCCAATCTGGAAAAGATTGCCTGGCTTAATCCTGACTTGGTCATTGCCAGCGACTTTCGCCATGCGCGAATAGCGCCGCTATTGGAGGCCATCGCCCCCACTGTATCTGCCCCGACAGTGTTTAACTTCAAGACCACGCTGAACATGGTGGCCAATGCTACTGGCCGCGAAGCGCAGGCAAATGAGCTGCTTGAGCAATGGGATGATCGTGTCGCCGACTTTCGCCAGCAGATCGCCGCCAAGTTGAGCAGCGAGTGGCCGCAAAAAGTGGCCGTGGTGCGGTTTAAAAGCGACCACGTGCGCATCTATACCAGCGGCTTTGCAGGCTCGATTCTTGATGAGCTGGGCTTTAATCAGCCGGATACACTGCAAAGCCAGAGTTGGGGAATGAAGCTTTCCAGTACTGAAAACATTCCGGTGCTGGATGCCGATGCCCTCTTTATTCTGCTTGAGCCCGATGACCCCGCTATTGCAGATAATTACCAACACTGGGCCTCCCACCCACTCTGGCAACAGCTGTCAGCGGTACAAAGCGGGCGCGTATTTGAAGTTGAGCCGGTGAGTTGGATGATGGGTGGCGGCATACTGGCGGCCAACGCCATGCTGGATGATCTGTATAGTCACTACGGGCTGTTGCAACCCGAAGCGGCGCCGCATCAGGCTTGCCTGCCTCACGCCAGTGGCCGTGGGGAGCCTGCTTCATGCTAAACAGTACTGCCGCAAAAAGTATTGGCCTGCTACTCGGCGTGCTGGTGGCACTAGGCGCCTTTTTCGCCAGCGTGATGTTAGGCACAACGGAGATCTCCCTTTCCTCTCTGTATGGCTCGCTCGTCCATTACGATCCTACCAACATCGCCCACATCATTCTTTTAACTGAGCGCTTACCCCGTGCGGTAATTGCCGCTCTAGTGGGCGCCAGCTTAGCCATTGCCGGGGCGCTGATGCAGACCATGACGCGCAACCCGCTGGCGTCGCCGGGCATTCTGGGCATTAACGCCGGAGCGATGTTTTTTGTGGTGGTGGCAGTTTCGCTATTGCCGCTGCACACGCCCGCTCACTACGTATGGGCCGCGCTATTAGGGGCACTCGTTGCGGCCATACTGGTGGTGGTGCTTAGCCGCGGCCGCCACGGTGAGCTCTCCCCTCTGCGGGTCGTGCTGGCAGGTGTAGCAGTGACGGCAATGTTTGTGTCGTTCAGCCAAGGGCTGTTGGTGATTGATCAGCAAAGTTTTGAAAGCGTGCTTTACTGGCTGGCGGGCTCAGTGTCGGGGCGCGACCTCTCTTTGGTAGCGCCCTTACTGCCGCTCTTCGGCGGAGCATTGCTGCTCAGCGCACTGCTGGTACGTCACGCCAATGCACTGTTACTGGGCGATGACATGGTCACCGGGCTGGGCATGCAGGCCACCACCATCAAGCTGCTGCTCGGGCTGATTGTGATTGTGTTGGCGGGCAGCGCCGTAGCGCTGGCGGGCATGATCGGGTTTGTCGGCCTGATTGTGCCCCACATGGCGCGGGGAGTATTTGGCATCGACCATCGCTGGCTGCTGCCGGCCTGCGCGCTATTGGGTGCCTGTTTGCTGCTGCTGGCCGATCTTGGCTCGCGCTTTTTAATGCCACCCCAGGAGATCCCGGTCGGTGTGATGACCGCGCTGATCGGCACGCCCTTCTTTATCTATCTGGCACGACGCAAGATGGCTGGCCAATGAGAACAGACGCTACGTTAACCCTCAATAGCGCAGCAAAAAGCGACAGTAATCGCTTACTGCGTCGCCTGCTGATACTAAGCCTTTTATTGCTAGCCAGCGCCGGGCTATCGCTCTATTTAGGCAGTTTTCCGACACCGCCTCTGCAGGTGCTAAACGCGCTGGCGGCCCCACAGAGTAGCGATATCGCCTTTATTATTTGGGAGCTTCGGCTGCCCCGCATTACGCTAGCGATACTGGTTGGCGCCGCCCTGGCAATAGCGGGGGCGATTCTGCAAAGCATTGTGCGTAACCCGCTGGCCTCCCCGGATGTCATCGGCATTACCAGTGGTGCGGCGTTGGCGGCGGTGGTGTTCCTATCCCTATTGAGTTCGACCCTTAGCATTCACTGGCTGCCCGTTGCAGCCATGCTGGGAGCACTGGTTTCTGCACTGCTGGTGGTGAGCTTGGCCTGGAAAAACGGTGTTAGCCCATCGCGCATGGTACTGGTCGGCATTGGCCTGGCCGCGGCCATGGGCGCTGGCACCACCCTGTTAATCGTGATCAGCGATGACTCTGCCGCCATGACCGCCTATGTATGGCTAACCGGCAGCCTTTACGCGGCGCAATGGGACGATGTGTGGAGCCTATTGCCGTGGTTAGTCGTCGCGGTGCCTATCAGCCTACTCTTCGCCCGCCATGCGGATGCCATGGCCCTGGGTGATAGCGTTGCCGAAGGGCTTGGGGTGGCGATTGTGCGCAGCAGATTGGTATTGCTGGCCTGCAGCGTGGCGCTGGCAGGTGCCGCTGTGGCTTTTGCCGGTGGCTTAAGCTTTGTGGGATTAATTGCCCCCCACCTGGCCGCTAGGCTGGTGGGGCGGAACATGGCACGCCTGGTGCCTACATCAGCGTTGGTCGGCGCCTTGATAGTGCTTTACGCCGACCTGCTGGGCCGGGTAGCGTTTTTGCCCAAAGATTTACCTGCGGGCATCTTTGTTGCCGGGATAGGCGCGCCCTTCTTCGTTTATTTACTGCATAGATCGCGAGCTCGCTTTTAGAGCGAATTGACGAAAAAAAAGCGGCGCCCCAAAGGCGCCGCCAAACAGTATCGAGCACAAAACATAGAAAATAGAAAGCGGCTGACTAGAAATCCAGCTGGTACCCCAGAGTGAAAGTGCGGCCCCGCCCAGTGAAGTAGTACTCATCGCTGATGCGTGCGGCTTGAGAGTAGTAAGTGAGGTAATCCTCATCGGTGAGGTTTTCGATACCTACTGACACCCTGCCGGTGGGCAGGCGATAAGCTAGAGAAGCATCCACTAAGCCGTAGCCGTCAAAATCAAGTTCAGGATTATCGACGCTTCGATCGAAGTAGTAACTACCCTGCAAGCGCGTGGAAACGCGGTCGTTCCAGGTAGCGCTCCAGCCCAGTTTGAGCGTATCCGGGGCGATATTGATACCGGTGAGTTTGGTATCCACACTGCCATCGCCATCCTGATCCGACTTGCCCTCAGTGTGGGCATAGGAGAGCGATAGATCGTGCTTGTCCGCCACCTGCATGTCGCCGGTAATCTCAACGCCCTGGATTTCGGTCTTCTCACGGCTGCCTACCCAGGTGCCATTCTGCTCGGTAAGCCGCTGGCCGTAATCCGAATTGGACTCATAGTAGCTAATCTCTAGCCCGTAGCCATCCCAGTCAAAACGCGCGCCGATTTCCCGGTTATCGGTAACAATAGGCTGAAGTTGCAGCAGGGTATCCACATCCTGGCCCGCCGTGCCAATACCGCGCAGCACTCGGCCCACGTCGGGCATGCCGAAACCTTCCGAATAGTTGGCATACAGCTGAGCCCAATCAGTGGCTTGATAGGTTACGCCGACGTTATACAGCGTTTCATCGAAACTGGGATTGCCGCCATCAACGGTAACGTTGTCTTGAGTGACATTGCTGCGATCAATTGTTTGGAAGGTATCCACATCAAGTTCGGCATACTCGTGACGCACCCCGGCGTGCAGCGTGAGCGGATCCGCGAGCTTAAACTGGCCCTGCAGAAAAGGAGCCAAATTACGATAACGGCTTTCCGGCACGTAGGTACGCCCGGTATGCACCAGCATCTGGCTTGTTTCGTCTTCCAGCACGTCCAAACCAACCGTCACACCCAAACGGTCGTCCAGCATGCCGTCACGGTTCAAGGTGAATTTGGCGCCCGTTTTGTCAGATTCATTGCGTGTCTGGTCATACTGGGTATCCCCTGCACTATCCAGATAAGGGAAAAATGGCGTAGTGGCAAAGCGTGCACGAAAGCGCTGGTGATAGACCTGAGCATCCAGCTCGTTGCCAAACCAATCCGCGTGGGAGTAGGAAAGCCGAGCGGAGGTCACTTCGTTAAATCCAGGCTCGCCGTCACGACGGCCTTTGCGTGCCGTGGTGGGAACACCTGCAGAGCGGTCTCCTGTTACCGGTACGTAGTCGTTGCCCTCTTCCAAATCGAAGTGGTTCAGCGAGAACTCAATATTCTGATTGTCGTCGATCCAGTAGCCCAGCTTGCCGAAAAGGTCGTAGCTTTCCGAGTTTTGCAGCTCGCCTGGGTAGGCGATACCGACCACCTCATCGTTGCCATCGTAAAAAACCCCGCGCTCCTGACGCGTCGCCGCGGCAACGAAATCCCAGTCGCCTTGCTGACCGCTAATGCGGTAGTCCAGCTTGTGGCCTAGCCCACCGGATTGAAAATCATCGTCCGTGGTCAGGCTAATCCCTGCGTGCTGGCTAATGCCTCCGCCTTCGGCACGCCGGGTCACCAGGTTGATCAAGCCACCCGTAGCACCTAATCCGTGCTCGGCGCTGGCGCCATGGATCACTTCAATACGCTCTACCATGGAAAGGTCAATGGTATAGCTATCCCGCGAGCTGTCGCGCAGGGGATTGGACTGCGGCACTCCGTCAATCAGGAACAGGGCATCGCGGCCGCGGAATGTCTCGCCCGCGTTGGAGAGCTTTTGGCGGCTGGGGGAGTAAGAGGGAATAAGATTACTGAGCACCTGGCCCGGGTCATCAGTAATCGCTAGCTGCTGTTCGATCTGTTCACGGGTAATGATCGTAACCCGCTGCGGTGTTTGGCCCGCTTCGCTATGGCTGCGGGTGGCCGTCACCACCATGGTCGAGTCGGCATCATTGGCGCCGCTTTGCGATCCTGTGGAAGCAGACTCCTGCCCATAAGCATGGCTGGCAGCTACCAAACCGGCAAGCGTCAACGTAGGCCAAAATACCTGGCGTTTCTTAGTGTACATCTAGTTTTTATCCCCCTGCTTTTGAGTGAACCCTACTCTGAAAACGTAATCTACATCTAAATAATAATGATTATTTTATGCATATAAATCACAGAGGTCTACTCAAGCAGAACGAACTGTTCAGGATAACGACACGACTCCTCACCTCTCTTACCCCACATTTCTTCTGCGGCTGACGCTTAGAGACAGTGAGCAATTACTTGCTGAGCAATGGCAAGTATTGAAAATGAGAATATTTTGGCTTACGGTTCTGCCTGCTTAAACAACCCCAATGAGCACATTCATGACCCAGCCTTCTCATCAGCTACCTCGCTTGACGGGCGAAGCCCTGCACGCGGGCTATGACACTCGACGTGTACTGGATGGTGTCGATATTGCGATTGAGGAAGGCAAGCTCACGGTGCTTTTAGGGCCGAATGGAAGTGGCAAGTCGACGCTGCTAAAAACCCTCGCGCGCACGCTTACGCCTAGTGGCGGGCATGTGTATTTGGACGGCAAGGATATCCATCGCAGCAAGACTCGAGAGGTCGCCAAGCGCCTGGGAATTCTGCCCCAAGGCCCGGTAGCCCCCGAGGGGCTGAGCGTAAAGCAGTTGGTGGGGATGGGACGTTTTCCGCATCAGGGGTTATGGCAGAAAAATGCTCAGCAAGACGCCGCTGCTATTCGTGAGGCCATGGCTTATACCCACGTGACGGAGTTTGCCGAGCGCAATGTCGATGCGCTCTCCGGCGGCCAGCGCCAGCGCTGTTGGATTGCCATGGTGCTGGCTCAACAAACCGATCTGATTCTGCTTGATGAGCCCACTACTTTTCTGGATCTGAAGGTACAGGTGGATTTGCTGGAACTGCTTTCGCGCCTGGCCCATGAGAAAGGCCGCACCCTGCTACTGGTGCTCCACGATCTAAACCTGGCCGCCGCCTACGCTGATCATTTAGTAATGATGTGCGATGGCCGTATCGTTACCAGCGGCGCACCCAGCAAGGTCTTTACCGCCACCAACCTTAAGCGCGTGTTCGACCTGGATGCCCATGTGATCCACGACCCCGAAAGCGGCAGCCCGATTTGTGTGCCACGGAAACGCAGCCAATCCATTGCGAAAACGGAGACAGTTGTGCAATAACGCTGCGGATCGAGAAAGAATAAGCCGCACCTCTTCCTCCATAGAGTGACCATGGCTAGCCGCTTAAATGCGGAGCTGCGCTTTGAGTTCATCATCTACATTACGCACTGTAATAGTCGCCATTCACCTATCCTCAATGCAATCATGGCATACGCTGAAAAGATCCTCAGACCCTAAAGCATACCCCAGATACGCAAACGCCCGACCTATATGACCGGGCGTTGTGGTTTGCACTGGGCCTTACCAACTATATTTCACGCTGCCAATCACACTGCGGGATTCACCGTAATAGCACCAGTATTCACAGCTGGCCACGTACTCTTTATCGGTGAGGTTGTTGACGTTGACCTGGGCCTGCCAACCGTCAGCAAACTCATAGCCCACCATGGCATCGACCAGAGTGTAGCTATCCACTACTGTGTTGTCGGCGACGCTGGTATCAACAGTGCTGCCCACATAACGCACACCGCCACCTAGGGTCACGCCGTTTAACGCGCCGCCGGTGAAGGCGTAATCCAACCAAGTTGATGCTTGGTGGCGCGGGATTAACGGCGCACGCTCATCGCCTTCCAGACGAGCATCGGTGTAGGTGTAGGCCGCGGTGACTTTTAACGCATCGGTAATATAACCCACCCCTTCCAGCTCAAAGCCTTGAGAGGTACGCTTGCCCTCTTGTACCTGGAAGCCTGCTGGAGAGGTCACTAGAGTATTGGTCTCTTCCAGATCAAAAACTGCCGCCGTTACATAGCCATCCCAGTCGAACGGCGCCAATTTAGCGCCTATTTCCCACTGACGACCTTCGCGGGGATCATACAGGTCGCCTGAATCATCGACTCTACCCACTGGGTCAAATGACTCGGTGTAGCTAACGTAAGGATTAACACCGTTTTCACCCAGATACATTGCGCCACCTGACCAAGACACTTGGTCGTCATCTGAGCGCTGAGTGGTTCCTGCGGTTTGATTACGGTTATCAGTTTCCGCTTGGTCGTAGCGTACGCCGCCCAGCAGCACCCAGCGGTCATCGATACGCAGCTGGTTTTGGGCATACAGACCGGTCTGCTCTTTATCGATTTCCCGAGTTAGCAGATCTTCTTCTGCAATCGGCGTAAAGTTACCGTAGGTTGGGTTAAAGATATCAATCGGCTCGCCGAACGCATAGTTATCCCCTTCCTGGCCACGCAGGCTCAAGTTTTGGTAATCAACACCCAGCAGCAGCGTATTCTCGGTGCGATCACCGTACCAAGTACCCACCATGCGGTTATCAATCGTCCAGCTATCAATGGAACCATCGCGATAAACCAATCCACGGGATGCGCGTCGATCATCAACCATGGAGAGTGCGTAGGTGCTGCGCAGCTCTAAGTCCAGTTCGCTGTAGCGCAGGTCTTGCTCAAACGACCAAGTATCGTTAATAGCGTGGCGAAGCTCATAACCAAGCCCCCACTGAGTGCGTTTATCCTGATCGTATCCAGGTTCGCTCAAGTTGGTCTGTGGGTCTATGCGGCCAAAGGGGGTGTTTTCCACAGTGCCATAGGGCAGCTTAAAGCCATTAACGGGAACGCCATCATCTTTTTGCACGCTGGCTAAAAAGGTAACGGTAGTATCTTCACTAAGATCAACCGCCAGGCTCGGCGCAAAATAGTAGCGCTCGTTATCCGTGGCGTTTAAATCGCCGTCGCGCTCTTTGTATAATCCCACCAAGCGATAGCGCACATCCTCTGATTCTCCCAGCGGCCCGCTGGTATCAATGCCGACTTGGCGATGGTTGCGGTTGCCAAGCTGTAAATTAACCTCCCCTTGAGGCGTCTCAGTCGGACGCTTACTGACCGCATTGATCAAGCCCCCAGGAGGTGCCTCACCGTATAGAATCGATGAAGGCCCTTTAAATACCTCGATACGCTCCAAACCATAAGGCTCGGGTAGCCACTGATAAAACCCTTCGCGGTAGATTCGCAGACCATCTTGGTAAGTCGATTGATCAAAACCGCGCACCTTGAGCCAATCGGTATTGTTATCGCTACCGTAATGGCCCGACAACACGCCCGCACGATAGCGGAACGTTTCATCTAGCTGTTGGACGTTACGGGCTTCCAGTTCTTCACGGTCAACGCTTGAGACCGGACGTGGCGTCTCTACTAGCGGGGTATCGACTTTAAGCGCCGTGGCCGTAACCACCACGGTATCGTTGGAAGTGGTTTCTTCCTGAGCATAGGCAGATGCGCAAAAAAGCGCCGCAGTGACGGGGATCAGTGCGGAAATTGAGCGCGCCAAAGGACGACGGGCAAACGGCAGACGAGGCATGATAGAGTCTCAGTTGGAATTAGGAGCAAAGAGGAAGCAGAGAAATAAGCATCATGATAATCGTTGTTATTAGCATTCATGATAGCGCTTTTGAATAGTTGCTTTCAATGGCCTAATGCGGGGATTTTCCACGCTGACTGAAGGCGATACCAACAGACTGTACCCAATGCATCTCAACTGCTTAGATGCTTTAGCAGTTGAGATTTGAGAAGAGAGGCGCTGCGTTCCCTGCAGCGCAAAGTGCAACGTCCTGTTTAGGCATTTCCGTTGCCACACTTATATCTACATTAAACAGTTAGCTATCTGTTGGCTGTGCGCTGGCGAACATGGGGGTGAAAAACTCCTGCAATAACTATCCCTCTCCAACGATTCTCTCTTATACAACACATCGTTTCTAAGCCTGTTCCAAGAGGCTTATGTACGTTAGCGTACTGAGTTGGCCTGCCGATAGCCTATACTAAAACGATATCTGTATAAAAATTTGTGATAACAGTAAAAAGCATTAGAAAAGAACATCTTACTCAGACAATTTTGATCAAAAGCCGCGCGACAGCCAACAACAGGGGGAGAGGTGCGATGCTAGAACTCCAGCAGAACGCTCTGCTTGGCTTATTACCCGAAGAAGACCTTGCGCATCTGTTGCCTCATCTTGAGCAGGTTACATTGTCCTTGGGTCAGTCACTCAGCGAATCCGGCCGGCAAATGAGCCATGTCTATTTCCCATTGGATTCTATCGTCTCACTGCTGTGCGTAATGGAAGATGGTGCCTCGACGGAAATTGCCGTAGTGGGTTATGAAGGAGTGGTAGGCGTTTCGTTGTTCATGGGCGGAGAGACCACCCCCAGCCGAGCGATTGTGCAGAGTGCAGGGAAGGCTTACCGCCTTAAGGGGCAATTACTCAAAAACGAATTCTATCGCGCGGGCCCTATGCAGCGACTACTTCTGCGCTATACCCAAGCCTTGCTGACGCAGATGGCACAGACAGCGGTATGCAACCGCCATCACAGCGTCGATCAGCAGCTATGCCGCTGGCTGCTACTCAGCCTCGACCGGCTACCGGGCGATAAATTGATTATGACCCAAGAGTTAATTGCCAATATGCTGGGCGTGCGGCGCGAAGGCGTGACCGAGTCCGCAGGGAAACTCCAGCGAGCAGGGCTGATTTCCTACAACCGCGGGCATATCACCATCATTGACAGGCCTGGGCTAGAAAAGCGGGTCTGCGAGTGTTACGCGGTGGTTAAGCGCGAGTACGACCGCCTACTCAACCACCATGACGTAATGTAATAATTCAATCCCTACTATCAATCTACCCGTAAACACCATTCCGACGTTATGTACGCTAGCGTGCCGACGAGTGATTTACCCAATGTTAATATGCGCATAGTCCGTCAATAACGCTGATGATGGCCTATCTGCAGCCGACATCAAAATGATTTACACCTTCATTGTGCCGTTTGCCAGGTTCTTATAACCGGAGAGGCACATGACGTCTATTTTGAACGTTCCCGCTGCCAATCAACTCCTTGTTGAGCTGCCGGAAGTCGAGCGAAATGCCTTTATGGCTGCCTGCGACACCGTGGAGCTTAGCTTTGGTGAAGTACTGCTACAGCCCACAGAGACATTTACCCACGTCTATTTTCCCATCGATAGCTTCATCTCACTGATTGTCGTCATCGATACTGACAAACGGCTGGAAGTCGCGATGGCGGGCCGGGAAGGAATGCTGGGTAGCTCATTAGCACTAGGCATTGATGAGGCGCCGCTACTCGCGCTGGTTCAAGGGGCTGGTTCGGCTCTACGCATGACTGCTGAAAGCTTTCAGCAGCTACTACCCGGTAGCCCAGTATTACATCAGCGACTAAAGCGATATATCTATGTCGTGATGAAGCAACTGGCGACATCCGCGGCGTGTAATCACTTCCACCGGATTGAAGAGCGCCTCGCCCGCTGGCTGCTGATAACTCAGGATCGCGCGGGTACCGATCAGTTGAATCTGACTCATGAGTTTCTGGCCATGATGCTCGGGGTTAGACGTGCAGGCATTACCCTGGCGGCGATAGCCCTACAGGCGCGTGGCCTAATCCGTTACCAGCGTGGAACCATCACGGTGCTTGATCGACTAGGCCTAATCGAGGCCTCCTGCGAGTGCTATAGCGATGATTGCGCGTTATACGCCAAAATGTTGCCGATGGTATAAAGAAAGGAAGCGTAACGCTTGATCAAGCATTTAATAAGCCCCCTTCCTCTGTAACGCCAACGGGCTAGGAAAAGAGGCCATTGGCTGGCCTCTTCATTACGCAGCGTTTTATTAAGCAGCATTAAGCCTGACTACAGAACATTTTTGTAAGCTACTCCCCCTTTCATAATTAGCATGAGCTGCTCATCGGGCTGAGTAAGAACATTAATATCGTCCAAAGGATTGTCTTTAAGCACGATTACGTCTCCCCTTGCGCCTGGGATAATCTCGCCAAAATCGCCGGTGTGACCATAAGCGTCGGCGGCGTGGCTAGTGGCTGCACGAATCAGCTCGTCGGTGGGCACTACATCTTTGCGTAAATGAAATTCGTTGAGTTGATGGCGTTGCATCCGGCCAAGAAGATCAGAGCCGTATAGCATCTTGACACCGTATTGTTGAGCCATTTCCAGTGCCTTACCGCCAGCATCCAGCACATCATAAACCTTGCGTTGTAGGTGCTCGGCCATGCCCGCTTCAACGCCCTCCTTCGCTAAGGCATCGTAAGTGCAGAGAGTCGGCGTTAGGTAAGCGTCGTACTCAAGGAATAGCCGACAGCTCTCCTCGTCCATAAGGTTGCCGTGCTCAATGGTCTTGACGCCTCTGGGGATAAGCCGGTTGATAGCGCGCGCCGTATAGGCATGTGCCATGGTATGAATATTGGCGGCGATGGCTTCTTCCACAATGGCATCAATTTCCTCAAGCGAAAATTGCGTGCTGTCGATACGGTCGGTAGGTGAAGAAACGCCGCCAGACGCCATAATCTTGATCTGGGTGGCACCCTTTCTGATCTCGTCCCGTGCGGCCCGGCGTACTTCGCTTACACCATCGCAAACACGACCTAGACCCGCGCAGCAGAAGCAGCCTTCAAAGGTTTGTTGGCCTGGGCCGCGCATATCAGCATGGCCGCCGGTCTGGGAGAGTGCATTCCCGGCGTACATGATGCGCGGGCCGACCAGGGCACCTTCATCGACAGCCTTGGCTAGACCGTAATCTGCACCGCCAGCATCGCGCACGGTCGTGAATCCGCGCATCAACATAGCTTCCAGCAGCTCGCTTGATTTGGCACCCACATAGAAAGGCGAAAGCGTCTCAAGCAGAGCAAAATTGGGTGTAATTGCCGTGACGTGCACATGTGAATCAACTAAACCGGGCATCAGGAAGTGGCCCTGAATATCAATGACGTGATCATCACTGCCCTCTAGCGGCGAATCGCTCACATCGACGATACGGCCATCCTGAATACGCACCTGCTGGTTGGCGAGTACTTTTCCGTTGCGCGTGTCGATGACGTTAGCATTAATAAAGCGTGTCGTTGTCATGAGTATTCCTTGTGAGTGTTCTTGTGAGAGTTCTTGTGAGAGTGGCGTTAAAACATCTTTTGCGGAAGGTAGAGCGAAAGCGCTGGAATCAGCACGATCAATAACAGGGCAACAATATCCATGACGATGAACCAGGCGACGCCCTTGAACACTTCAGACAGGGTGACGCTATTGCCCAAGGCACCTTTGATGACATACACATTGAGCCCGATAGGCGGAGTGACCAACCCCACTTCAAGCAGCTTTACGACAATGATCCCGAACCAGATCAAGTTGAGGTCTGCGCCTTCCACTAAGGGCAGAATTAACGGCAGAGTGAGGAGCAGTAAGCCAATGGAGTCGATAAACATCCCCAGCACAAGATAGATCACTGCCACCGCGAGAATGATCCACCAGGTCTCGGTGCTGACGCCGAGGATTATTTCGGAGAAAGCAGCGGGCACGCCACTCATGGCTAGAAAGCGGGTGAAAAACAGCGACCCGATGAGAATAATAAAGATGCTTGCCGTGCTCACTGCTGTGCGAATCAGCGCTTCCCGAATGGCTGAAAAAGTTAGTGTGCGCCGTGCCAAAGCAATCAGAGCGGCAATGGAGGTACCCACCGCCCCCGCTTCGGTAGGTGAGAAAATACCCAGAAAAATCCCACCAAGAACTGAGCCGATCAGCAGCGGCAACGGCCAGATATGCTTAAAGGCATCCCATTTTTCGTCCCAGCTAGAGCGTACATCTGTGTTGCCCGCCAGGCTGGGATTAAGCTTGGTTCGCACCATAATCATGGCGATGTAAAGCAGCGCTGAAAGCACACCGGGGATGAATCCCGCCATAAACAGCTGGCCCACCGACACCTGGGCATAAACGCCATAGAGCACCAGCAACACGCTTGGGGGAATCAGCGAGCCGAGTGTTCCAGATGCTGCGACGGTACCGGTGGCTAACCCCTTGTCGTAGTTATGCTTAAGCATTTCGGGCACGGCAATCCGCGACATGGCCGCCGATGTTGCTACGCTTGAACCCGAGGCGGCGGCAAAGAAGGCAGAGGCCATAACACTGGAAACAGCCAGACCGCCAGGCAGGCGCGCCAGATAAAGGCGCATGGCATGAAACAGACCTTGGGTCATATTGGTGCTGGTACACAAATAGCCCATAAACAGGAACATAGGTGCCGCAGTCAGTTCCCAGGTACCGGCAAAGTCAAACGGAGTGGCAGAAATCATTCCCCAGGCCACACGCATGCTGGTCATTTCACCAATGCCAATGATCGACACCAACCCCAGCGCAACGCCGATTGGCACGCGCAGGGCGATCAGGGCCAAGGCGATGGCAATGCCTGCCACGCCTATCTCTATATTACTCATTAGGAAACTCCTACAGGGCTTGGCGTTGTTGCAGCGCCTTAATCATGTTGGCGAGGATGGCCAGGCACATAGCTGCAAAGCCAACCGGTAACGCCCAGCGGCTGGGCCATAAATAGAAGGTAAAATTAGCCATGGCCGTTTCCATTCGAACCGTAGCGCGTACGGCATCTAGATAGTTCTGGTAGCAGAGCATGCCGAAATAGAGGAGCCCAAGGGTGCTGGCAAATAGGTAAAGCGTCAGTTGGGCTACCGGCGGGAGCCTTCCCACCAGCACATCCACACTGATGTGTTCCCGCTGGAGCTCCACATAGGCAAGCGGCAGAAAGACGACGGCGACCATGTAGTAAAAAGACACAAACTCCAAGGTGCCGGTAAACGACTTTCCGAATAAGTAGCGCAGCCCAACATCAAGTGAGACATGCAGCGCCATAAGCACCAGAAACAGTGCCGCCAGCACCATGGCACTTTTGGCGATCCACTGGCTCAACGACTCCACGTGTCTGGCGATCATACAGGCGCACTCCTCTTCGCATCTGAGGCAGAAAAACCCAGCTCCAGAAGCGTCTCTTTCCAGAACAGCAGCATATCGCGGTAGAGTTCAGGGTCATCACGCCAAATGCTTTGCGCCCCTATACCTCGCATCATGCACAAGGTGGCGTTCAGGGCGACGCGATTCTGATGTGAAGTGTGCTTGGAACTGGCGACTAACTGCTCCCAAATCTGCTCCAAAGAGTCATTGAACTTTGCTGCCAGCGGTATCAGCACTTTCATGATATCGGGGTCGGTTCGCGCATTAGTGAGGTATTCGAGAGTCACCATATAAAGGTCACCCTTGAAGTGCTCATGCAGCGCTTTAAGCAGGCTGTCAAAGTTAAGCTCACCCGCTTTAACCTTTACGGCCATCTCCCTTACGCTTTCCACTTCGCGACTAAGCAAGTCCTCAAGCGCCGCCTGCATCAATAATGTCTTAGAAGGATAGTGGTGAACTAAAGCGCCACGGGAAACGCCCGCCAGACGTGCAACATCCACAGTTGAGGTGGCACGAATGCCCTTCTGGAGAATGCACTCGATAGTCGCTTGCGTAACCCGAGCCTGGGTTTGGCGTGAGCGTTCTTCTTGATTCTGTCGCTTCGTCATAGCGAACCCTTATTTGGCCTAGGCCGCCTCAATGCGGCGGCCTCAATGTTGCAGCGTTAATAGATTCCGTAGTCAGCAGGAAGCTTATTGTAGATCTCTTCCATGGCCAGTTCGGCCAGTGCCTCTTCGTCCTCGCGATCAACCTCGCTGATTAAGGCATCCCACTTTTCGTAGGTCGCGATAAAATCATCAATCAGCGCCTCTGGGTCTTCAACGCCGTACTCATCACGAGCCTTATCGTAGACATTGGCCAAGGCCTCATCGCGGAAAGCCTCCACGGAAGCCATCAGATCATCTTCGGGCTCGTAGATATTGTTGCCGTGGGAGGCGGCTTCTTCCAGTGCGGCTTCAGAAGCGCCCAGATACTGGACAATCATGCGGGTCATTGCCTTGGCAGTCGCTTCTTTGAAGACATCACGTTCCTCATCGTTGAGGCTAGCCCAGAAGCCCGAATTGAAGCCCCACTGAGGGCCAGACCAATACATGCCGGTAGGCAGCAACGTGGTGTGCTCGGCAACCTCCCACAATGACCGGTCAATCAAGTCGTTAGCCGCATTAGAGGCGCAGTCCAACGAGCCACGATCGAGGCCGCTATACATCTCACTGGAAGGCACATTGACGGGCGTTCCCCCGGCTTGCTCGACCCAGGCAGAAACAGTCGAGCCAGCCGTACGAATACGCTTACCGCGTAGCTCTTCAAGATTGCGGACTGGTTCGCGGCAGAACAGCACATAGGAAGGCGTGTTATAGGCGCCCAGGTAGACAATATCCAGCTCTTCCCACTCGGCTAGTTGAGTGGGATTATTAAGGCTGAAGTCTGTCACCGCCAGTATGCCTATCAGTGGGTCATCATAGTTAAACCCCAACTCCTGCACGGCATTCGCGACCGGCATTTCAGAAGGCGTGTAGATAGCCGCATGGTGAGCAACCTGAACCACGTTATCCTGGATACCCTGCAGGTTAGCCCGTGGTGCCAGCAGTACGGTGCCGGTATAAACCTCGGGTTGCAGTTCGCCGTTCGAGAGTTCCTTGACCATTTCTGCCCACTCGATGTAACCGTAACGGGAGTGGGGGTGTTGTTGGTCATAAAACGAATTGGCAATAAAGGATGTTGCGGCATGCGCCGAAGAAGCAACGACAGGCAAGACCAGCGCTCCAACGGCGAGTGTCAGCGTATTACGAGTGAAGTTCATATAGTTTCCCGGGCCGATTTAATCGGCTGTTTTTTTCTGTTGTATCGCTTTGTATTGTTGACACGTCACCCGATGTGGCGCGTGTACATAATTCAATCTAGACTTCAAATAATAAAAAAACAAGCAGGTCTGTTTGTTTTTGATACGGCCGGCTTCGCATAGAAAGGTTAAGCAATGAAAATAAAAGAAAATCCCACTCGGCTGGATATTGCGGGTACCTGGCGAGGGATTCGCATGATGCTGCCTTTAGCGGTTTTTACGATCGCGTTTGGATTGGCGTTTGGCGTAGCCGCCGTGCACCAAGGGTTGGCCGGCTGGGAAGCGATGCTAATGAGCCTGTTTGTCTTCGCGGCTCCATCGCAATTTGCTGCCCTAGAGATGTGGCATTCGCCTCTGCCACTGCTTGCTCTGGCAGCGGTCACACTCGCGATTCATACCCGGCATATGCTAATGAGTGCGGCGCTCTATCCCTGGCTCAAGGCGTTACCTCAACGCCAGCAATTCGCTATGGTGATTCTGCTAACCGACTCCAACTGGGCAATGGCGCTGGGAGAGTATCAGCGCGGCGAGCGAAACCTGGGCATTCTTCTAGGTGGCGGAATCGCGCTATGGGGCGCCTGGGTCGGTGGCACTGCGATAGGGCTAGCCTTTGGTGGAGGCATTACCGAACCTGAACGCTTCGGCCTTGATGTGATCATGCTGTGCTTTCTGCTGATGATCGTTGTCGGTGGAAACCCACGAGCAGCAATGGCCCTAACCCTGGTTGGCAGCAGCGGCGAGTGCATTAATGGCGTACTGGTGGTTGCCGCCTTACCTACATGTGATGGTGGGTGCCTTCACCGGTGGCGTGGTAGCCGTGCTATTGCCTGGACGCTGGTTCAGGGAAAGCGCCTTATGAGCTCATCCCCCGTATGGCAGTCGTTGATAGCCATCATGCTAATGGTGGTGATTGCTTATGGCTCCAGAGTGCTGGGACTGCTAATCATGTCACGTGTGCCGCTGGGCCCACGCGTGCGGCGATTCGTCGATGCCATGTCTAGCTCAGTCCTGATTGCCGTTATTACGCCTATCATCGTGCATGGGGATGGTGGCGTTCGGCTCGCAGCCATTGCGGCGGGTACGGTGGCGGTAGTGATGAGGAATCCGTTGGTATCGATTACAATGGGCATGCTTTGTGCTGCGGGTTGGCGCTGGTGGGTTGGGTAATATTGGGGGACTTGAAAGTTTTAGACGTGCGCAGGGCGTAACTAGAATCAGATATACAGCAGCTCCAGGGACTAATTACTCCCTGCTTTTGAAATAGGTAAATATAGAAATGGTGGGCCCAGTAGGACTTGAACCTACGACCAAGGGATTATGCGCCGTGTGAATAGCGTGCCAATAATCGCCTTTGGTCGTTTTTTCAACCATTTGCCTAGCTCTCAACTGTCTTAATGCGCCTGAAATTGCCACCAGCGTTGCCACTTTGTAGTCACTATCATTTCTCACCCTCCTATTACTTAAAATAAAATCACTAACCATATTAAAGGTATGGCCTGATATCAAATTCATTAAATATCCATATCCAACCCTTTAATGTCAGCCACTTTTCCATAAAATTCATAAACTTTTCTAAAGCACTCTATTCGCATATCACTAACCATTATCTTAAAATCTGCTTCTAAACGATTCTGTTGTACTATTAGAGCTATTCTATAATTCCTATCCATATAATCATCCGAAAAAACTGACACCTTACCATCTTCAGCATATTCATTTCTTATCGAATCCATCCTTTCATTAACTTCGGCCAATGCTTGATTTTCAGAATCCTCCAGCGCCATGTAGTAATCTGATTCGATTTTATTAAAATCTGGCCTTTCACATCTCAACATATCAACATTAGCCGTAGCCAAATCTCTTAGTTCTTCTAAATAGTCTGGTGGATATTTATTCTCACTTGTATTTATTTCTTCAAATCTATCTATAGCGCTTAACACTGAAAGATACATGTTAGGCCAGCTTTCTGATGCACTATTTAAGTATTCAGTGATTGTAAGTTCGCTATCATTTCCGAAAAACCAAGATGACCCTATAAAGTCCACTCTACCTAGCTGCTGCATATCTGTTAAAATCAATTCCCATCGAGCATTTTCAAGAGCATCTAGTTCAGTTTTTACTTGTTCTTGTATAGCTACCACTCTCTCTGCAGCCTCACTTTCTCTACGCTCTGATATTTCAATTTCTTTTAATAAAGCATCACTTTTCCCTCGCTCTTCTTGCAAACCCAAATATGCTTCTCTGGCTTCTTCTTCCAACTCACCCCTTATATCTAAAAGGTTATTAATTTCATTTTCGTATGATGCTATATTTTCCTCCAACCCTTCATTACGCAAGACTATTTCATCTAACTCTAATCTTCTATCAACTAAATCTTCTTCAATCCTGGCCAACTCTTCTTCCAGCCTAACTTTATCTAACTCAACTTGTGCATTTTTTTCTGCTAATAATTGATGTTGAAAAACAGGCTTTACTGTATAAAAATAACCAAAAACAATAACCAACAAAGTTGCAACCTGCGCACTTGCACTGACAATATCACTAAAACTTCCCTTATTTCTTTTATCACTCTTACCACTCTCATTATTTTTCAAAAATAAAATTAAATTTTCTTTTCTACTCATCCCATACCCTACTTATCAATAACTCTGTTTGATTGATAATTCAAATAAAATCATTTAGCCACCAATCCACTTTCAGCTTTTTTTATTATTCTCCATCATAACTTAATAATTAAACAATTTTACCCACAATGCCTTCCCCCCTGGAACCATTTATCAACAACCTTTTTTGCTAGTTGGTATCCGTTCCCGTTTTCTTCAACGTGCCTCGCGCCTTTTCTATTTCTGGGCTCACTTGCCCACACACTTCATCCGTCTGATCTGTCATCAGCCAAAGTGTGTATTTGTAGAAAGCTTTTGTTACTTGCATGAGAACTTTCCCAGAAGGGGCATTTTTTCCCTGTTCTAGGCGTATGAGTGTGTTCTTTGGAATCCCCGTTAAGTCACTGAATTCCTGGCGTCCCATACCTTCGGCCTCTCTTAAGGCACGAATTTTTTCGCCAATTACCATTGACGCATCATCATTGATGACTACACTCACCAATGATTACTGTGATCATTCATGATTACACCTCTTCGGAAAACCATAAACCCGTAATTCAGAGACTATCACAGCCCATTACAGTGCAGGTAATGACACATGGAAACGAGTAACGCGCCCCAGGTTCCGGCAACCGTGCCAAACAATGACCATCGAACGCTTCTCGCAGCTCTCCGGCCTAGATGAAGGTGTCCTTCAAGGACATATCCGCCGCGGCTACCTCCCCACCATCAAGGTTGATCGTTACACAAGATTTACGCCGAGCACATATCAAAGAAAATCGGTTAAAGCGTCGAAACCAGCCATTACCTGATGATGATGACCATTTGAAAATAATGTTGGACACGTTACTTAAAAGGATCACTGATCAAGAGTGAAAAGGAGGCAGGGGGCGACTATCTCAAGTTTCAAGCGCAATGCTATTGAAAAGCGGTGACGAATTTCAATAGCACCTCAGCGTAGACTTACAGCAGCGTATGCCAATCCAGCTTATTTACAAATTATCCTCTATGCTGCCACGGTGACCCGCATTTCCACATGCAAGCCAGCTGCAGCAGCCATGTTCACCAGAGCATCCAGGCCGAACAAAGAGATCTTACCACGCATCAAGTCGGAAACCCGTGGTTGCGTGACACCAAACAGTGTGGCTGCTTGCGATTGATTCAAGCCAGCACGGTCGATGTGGTCTTTAAGAGCCATCATCAACGTTGAGCGTAGCTTCATATTTTCAGCTTCCGCTGGCGTGTCTTCAATGGCATCCCATACACTTGCAAAACGCTCATTGCTCATCGTTTATACTCCTGCGCCAATCCCCTGTAACGTTTTTCAGCCAAATCTATATCGCCCTTACTGGTCTTCTGTGTCTTCTTTTGAAAACAGTGCAACACATAAACTACATCAGCAAATTTAGCGACGTACATGACCCGAAATGCACCGGCAACATCTCTGACCCGTATTTCCTTGACGCCCTGCCCCACAGTCGTCATGGGCTTCCAGTCGTCATGGGCTTCCAGTCGTCATGGGCTTCCAGTCGTCCGGCTCACGACCATTTTGGACTTGGTCTAGCTGGTGACCTGCTTCGCTCCGAGCCGATTCTGGAAACATGCGCAAATCATCAAGTGAACTACCCAAGAATTCGATAGGCTTAGGTGTTGTGGGATTTATCATACCTCAAATATACAATATTTTATATAACTCTACAATTTCTTCCCAAAGGGCAACGCACGCGCGTTTTACGACACACGTTCGCGAGTCACTTTGTGATAAATGGCGGTAACTTATTAACATTGCAGAAAATTTTAGGTCATCAAAGCATTCAAATGACAATGAGATATGCACACCTGGCACCTGGCCACTTAAAAGAAACGGTCACGTTCGGCCCGAAGATATTCGGTTGACACTTTGAGGGATCACAGTACAGCGAGGGAGGGAATTTTGGCGTGTAAGTCATTAATAAATGGTGGGCCCAGTAGGACTTGAACCTACGACCAAGGGATTATGAGTGCAACCAAACAAACTTTGGGATCGCGCCTGCAATGCGTAAACCAAGCTTTATCAACGTATTACCGTTTTCCATGGATTACATTAATCACACAGTTTTCACCCTGTCAGCAGCCATATGGCAACCAAGCGGTGACCACAGCGTGCCCTAGCTAGATAGACAGACAACAGAAATTATGTACTATGTACACCAAGCAACGCTTTGGCGAAAGGACAGCCCAACGTGAGCTATGCAATTGAGTTTATCGAAACCACAACGTTCACACGCCAGATCCAGGCCATCGCAACTGACGATGAATTAAAGGAACTTCAACGCACTCTGATTGCTCAACCTGATAAAGGTGATCTCATTCAGGGAACAGGGGGTCTGCGTAAAATCCGCATGGCATTGGGCAACCAAGGTAAAAGTGGCGGCGCTCGGGTTATTTATTTCTTAGCGACGATAGAAAAAATCTACCTAATACTGGCCTACCCCAAGAGCGTGAAGGACAGCTTAACGCCCGCTGAAAAGACCACATTAAAAACACTGACCCACCAATTAAAAGGGGAGGTTTCCGAATGAGCATTTTTGACGAACTGCAAACATCGCTGCAGGAAGCCGTTGAGATCAAACAAGGTAAAGCCCAAGCCAGCCGCATAACACGCCATGAAGTGGCTGATGTGAAAGCCATCCGCGATAAGTTACATGTCTCGCAGGCGGAGTTTGCTGATGTGATGGGAACCAGTGTGGACACAATCAAAAGCTGGGAAACGAAGCGCCGTAACCCTACGGGGTTGGCGGCTAAGGTACTGGCGACAATTCAGGATAATCCTGATTTTTTCAATGAACTTGCCGCACATTAGAATCTACTATTCACCTTCGTCACCAATGCCGATCCACCGCACTCTCATCCCGCAGCCACATCAATCTGATCAGAACTACCCTACTATCTGTTCTTTTCTCAATGGCTTGCATGAGGCTTCAGCGCCGCAGCATTGGGATCATACGTGAAGCCGGAAATTGTACCGTCTTTGATCCTCTCCACAGCCTCGTCCACTACGAATAGTGGAACGAGGAACCACTCACGCGGCACAACGGGATTGCCGAAGCGGTCCATTATCTCGATGTCGAGCCGTGCGGGTTCAAAAATTCGGTGGATTAAATTTTCGAGCTTGGTGCGGTTGATATTGAATAACTCATAAGTTGCTACGACCTCAACATCAGCCATCATGAAGGTCGGCTGGAGGCGGGCACCAGCGATACGCTTCGCAACGCTCATATTGGTGACGCCGATCTTGTGTATAAGATCGCGGTTTTTTGCGACAACCGGGTGATCGGATTTGCTGCGCAGGACATAAATCGTGCCACTCGCCTCGTCGCCGTCGATCGTATCCTGTGCAAATAAAGGGCCAGGGTCGGGTTCAGTAATGCGCCTGCCCGCTTCGTCCTTATTCAGGGCGCGTTGAAGCGAACGCATGAGCATGTTGCTCTCCGTACCATTATCGAAGATCACACGAAGTCGTGCATCCGTCCGCCCCTGTGCGGTGATGGTCGTTTCCCCCATCTCTGCGACATAGGCTTTCTGCCCACCGACGATGAAGAGTCGCCCCTGCTGTATATCAGCCTTCATCTCGAACGGACGAGTTTTACGTAGGCCGTTATCCAAATCGTTCTGCACTTGCTCGAAGATCTGCTTGAACTCTTCAAAATCCTCGCATTTATTGCGATTAGCAATCTCTTCGGCAGCTTTTTTCTCGGCACTCGTCCGAACATGTTTGAGCTCAGTGATCGGCGAGGCTACGGTTTCAATGCCAAGCTCTGCAAGTAGCGCATCGTCATCCAACTCGTCAGACGCCGAAGACGACAATGGCATTGATCCGGCCAGAAGTCCCTGATGATCGATCGGCTCGACCAGGCCCCAACAATCCGGCTGCTCGCGGATGCGGTCAAGGCGAACGGCATATAGACGCTCGAAGATATCACGGTCTTCGCCGTGCTGCGGCGCTCGGTCATGTTCTTCGAAAAATCGCTGAATTTCTTCAAATCCCGCAATAATGCGCTCTTCACGGGCGGTGTGGCTCTGCGCTTTCTTCCCCTCGACCTCAACGCCAAGTTCAGCGAGAAGCGCATCGTCATCGTCTGTAAATTCCTTAGCCATTGGCAGCCTCCGCTTTCATGCGGGCAAGGAAGGCCACACCTTCAGCCATTTTCTTTTCCCATGCATCAGGCGATGTGATCGAAGGTAGCCGTCCACGCTCCTGCTTGAATTTCAACGCGCGCTTTGCCAAGTCACGCGCTCCTTCAGGCGTAAGCTTTACTTTCTTCGCCGAGATGACGGCCTGAACCTGCTTCAGGCTTTCCTCACTCATCGTTTTGGCGAGGATGGCATAGGCTTCGCTGAACGGATTGATCCGGTCAATCAGGTCGATATCTAGGTCGCGTACGTCCATCGCAAATTTCCGGACCCCATCGATCAAGGCAGTGTTACCGTTTTTCATGGCATCATCATCTTCGACCGCCGCTTCCTTGGCCTTCTGAGTAAGGTTCAGCGCCGCGATCGCGTGCTGACGCACGGCTTCCTGATCCCCTTCGTCAAGCTTGGGATACTTGTCCTTGATGATCTTACCCATGCGCACCTGGGTCAGCTCTTCGGGAACGAGCTCCTCATCAAACAGCCCGCGCTCAACGGTGGTTTTGTCCTGTGCGAAAGCCGCGATCACCTCGTTCAAGTCTTCCTGGCAGATGCGCGCAGCCTCCTTGCTCTTCGGCTCGACAAGCCCTTTGATCTCGATCTGGAACTGGCCAGACTCTTCATTGAACCCGACATTGCACTCGCCTTCCTTGTATCCGCCCTCGCCATAGTCAAAGCCGGAGGCTGGCCCGCTTTCCGGTTTCTTCGGGGTGAAGTTGAAGCGTGGCGCGAGGACTTGCTCCATGAGCAGGCTGGCGGCTATCGCCTTCAGAGTGTCGTTCACGGCCTCGGTGACGGCTTTTTCCGCGGCATCAGGCTCGGCGATTAGGTTAGTGAAGCGAGCGCTGGTCTTACCCTCGGCATCACGGGTGGCACGACCGATAATCTGGACGATTTCGGTAAGGCTCGATCGGTAGCCAACCGTGAGCGCGTGTTCGCACCAAATCCAATCAAAGCCCTCCTTGGCCATCCCGAGAGCAATGATGATGTCTACATGGTCGCGATTGTTTTTTTGCGAGGGGTCTTTGAGCGCTGCCGAAACCTTCTCCCGCTTGGTCGGGTCGTCATCGACCAAATCGGCGATCCTGAGCACGCGACCTTCGGGTGTTTCAACAAGTTGAAAGCCGGTCGCCGGGTCCGTCCCTAGCCAACTATCTTTTCTGCCCCCACCAAGTCCAAGCATGACATCTTCTGTTTCCTTGATCTTATCCTTCGTGCTCTCGCGTGAATTGACGGAGGGGATGTGGATGATTGTCTTTTCGGCAGGGTCCAGCACCTTCAGGATATCGTCGGCATATGCGCCAGAATAAAAGTAATACCCAATATTCAACGTCTTCAAGTACTTATATCCGTTGAGCTGTTCATAGTAGGTGTAGGTAACGGTATCAAATTTCGCCTCGTCATGGGGCATGAGTACGGGCTCGGTGTCACCACGGAAATATGATCCGGTCATGGCGACCACATGCACCTTGTCTCGCGCCATCAGCTCGGTGAGCTGCGCACCTAGCTTGTTGTCGGGGTTGGCCGAAACATGATGGAACTCATCCACGGCGATAAGGCGGTCATCGAAAGCTTCGACGCCAAATTTTTGAACGGCGTTCCGAAAGGTCGCATGTGGACAGACGAGCACGCTGTCATCGCTTTTCAGGAACGCGCCCACAGAGTCGGCCTTGCTGCCGTCGGCCCCCGGCGCGTTGCAAAGATTCCACTTCGGCACAACATGCCAGTCCGCCCAGAACCCGAACGCGCTCAGCGGTTCGTCTGCAAAGCTCGACCCGATGGATTTTTCCGGCACGGTGATGATCGCCTGTCGCAGCCCCTGATTGTGCAGCTTGTCTAGCGCGATGAACATGAGCGCGCGGCTCTTGCCAGAGGCAGGCGGCGACTTAATTAGGAGATACTGCTCACCACGCCGCTCAAAGGCGCGTTCCTGCATCGGGCGCATGCCAAGCTCGTTAGATTTGGTCGAGGTGCCGTTGCGGGCATAGGTGACAGAGACTGATGGAACATTATTGGTCACTCTAAACTCTCTTTCGTTTGTCAAATCTGCGGAGGAATAGCCGTGCTGTGATCAAAGTCACCTGAAGTCGGAAGGTGGCATCCTCTTCTTCAGACAATCCTGGATGACCACCGTGAGGGTGCATCCTGCTCATCAGACCTTGAACGTATTGAGGCTTCTGATTGTTGCTATGCCACTCGTTGTAGTCTGGGAGCAGGAACGGTGGAGCAAGCCCGCCAAGGAAGTCGCGCTTTGCCTTGCTATCGCCACTCCCAGCGTAGCCAAGAAAAGTAGCGATTTCATTGAGGTAACTCTCAAAGAAATTTCGAAGCTCACCATTGGCTGATGACCACTCTCCCCGCTGGTATGCTGAAATTGCTTGTTTCAGATGTCCATGAGCCACTGTAAGGTTATTTCGATCCAGTAATACTTCCAGTTCCGTCTCGGCCTCTGTGAAGTCCAGACTTGGAATCTCGCTAGGCAGCATGCGCCGGAGATTGTTGATCTTTGTCTTCGCGGAACCACCGAAAATCGATTGGCGCCCGCTCGGTTCGTATACCTCTTCCTCGACGATCTCAAATCCGTCAAAACGAAGGCCCGCTAAGAGCTTCCTCCAGATTGCACCTTCCTGCACATGAGGCGGAGCTTGGATTGCCATTTCTAATAAGGCACGGCTCAAGCTTACTGTACCGGCCTCCGTCAGGACTTCAGGGTCAAGCTCGGTAGCAATCTTCGCCCAGCTACGAACCCGTGCTGCTTTGCTCGATGTCTCTATGCCGTACTGGTCGATATCCCACTGAATTTCGAGGACGCTCATATCGTCGTGCGAGTTGAATTTCGCAATGGTCTCGGTTGCAGCAACGGTGGTCAGACGGTTGAACTTACTCATGCCGCCCCCTTCGTTTTGGTCATCTTCGTGTAGAGCTCAAAGAGCTTTTCGAGGCGTTCGGTGTCGTTGCGGAAACGACGGCCTATATAGATTCGCTCTAGCACCTCATCGTTGCGGTCATGCGCAGCGCGCAAGTCATCCGGCATCTTCTCGGGGTCGTAGAGCTCGGCGATGGTGGCAGGAAAATGTGCTTCACGGGCCAGAAGGATATCTTCAGCACAGCGTGTCAGGTCTACCTTGTTCTTTTCTGTCAGCTTGGGAACGGGGAAGGTATTCCACCCTAAAGTACTAGAATATCGGTATCGTGTTTCAAGCTTCCCACAAACTGTGGCAATCCAAACTAGATGTAGTTTCGAGATGACTAAGCTTAATTCCCAGAGGTCGGGAGAAAATACTGCAAAAGCGGCATCGGTTACGACTGTTGTCTGATCAAATATGTCAGCAGGCAAATACTCGCGTGTTTCGGAAGATGTCTTTGCCACCGCCAAGCAAAGGGAGTTCAAATGCGCCCGTTGCGCAAACTTGTGCGGGATGGACGCATATCCTTGTGTAGTTTTCGCAGAAGAACTATTTCTAAATGAACGGACCTCATCAACACGACTCTTGATTTTGGGAATGGCGCTCATCTCATCAAGTTGACTGTCCTCAATCCACAGGCATTTTCGATTTCTATGGTTTACTAGTTCTTGAGAACCAACTAGGGTTTTAATTATTGCCTTTGTCGTTGCGTGAGATGATACAAGTGATCGTGCCTCTTCAAGGCTCATTATTAGATTTCCACCATCGCGAGGCATGCTGCCGGAAACCATTGAGTTCAAGTCTGAAAACAATGTCTTATCTCTGGCTTTTACATAGGTTTCATCACCTGCAATCAGGTAGGGAGAAATGCTTGGTACATGCCGCACCGTCTGCCCTTCGTACAAAGAGCAATAATTGGGTTTTTCTTTCTGAACGCCAACTATGACGCAATGCACAACTGCATTGTTTGCTGCATTGTTTTTCCACCTAAACCCTTGATGCGCGAAACTAATCCTAAGACCCTTTCCATAAATCCGCGACCATACATGTGCAACCTGCTCACCTTGGCTGATTGAGCTTGTCGAGACAAAGGCAAACCGCGCATCACAGTATTCAAGAAACTCGGCAGCTTTTATAAACCATCCAGTAACGTAGTCGCAGTCTTTATATTCCTTGTGATTTTCAAATATTAGAGCAAGGTCCTCCTTTTGGGCTTTTGTTTGCTTTCGGGCACCTTTAAATTGGGGATTTCCGCAGATGTAGGTTTCCCCGCCTTCGTTCTCGAACTCGATCTCCGCTTGGTCGAGCGGCGTGTTGAACAGATCGTCGCTATGTATCTTAACGCCTGTACCTGTGGGCGGGCAGATGCTCAGCCAGTCAAGCCGCAGAGCGTTACCGCAGGTAATCCAGTTCATGGCGTCAAGTGGTAGGAAGTCTTGCAGCGCTTCACGTTGCCCGCGATAGAGCACGTCACACTGATACTCGGCAATAACCAGCGCTAGCCTCGCCACTTCCGCAGAAAAGCCCCTGAGTTCAATACCGCGAAAATTTGTCAGCGGAATGTCAGATCGCCGGTCAGGTTCGCCGCGCCTCTTGTTTATCTCAGCCTCAATCGCCCGCATTTCCTTGTAGGCAATCACGAGAAAGTTGCCGGAGCCGCAAGCGGGGTCGAAAACCCGGATCCTTGCCATCCGGTTGCGTAGGTTCAGTAGCTTACGCACGTTATCGCCAGCCTCTTCAAGTTTCTCGCGCAGATTATCGAGGAAGAGCGGGTTCAGCACCTTCAGGATGTTCGGAACGGATGTATAATGCATCCCCAAAGCGCCGCGTTCCTCGTCATCGGCGACTGCTTGAATCATCGAGCCAAAGATATCGGGGTTGATCTTCTTCCAGTCGAGATTACCGATGTGAAGAAGGTAGGAGCGTGCAATCTTGCTGAAATACGGCACGTCCGTGTTACCGGCAAACAAACCGCCATTGACGTACTGAAATGCATCTGCCCAACGAGGCAGTTTCGCCTTGTCCCTTTCTTCGACCGAAGTGTTCATGGCGCGGAATAGCTCACCAATGACCTCGTGAGTGTTGGACGAGTCCCGCTCACTCATTTGCTCGATCGTTGTGGTGAAAAGTCCCGTACTATTGAAGATATCAGTGTCTTCGGCAAAGAAGCAAAAGATCAACCGCGCCATGAAATGATTCATATCGTGGCGGCGCTTGGCGGCTGCCCAGTCTGGATTGTCTTTTAAAAGCTCGACATAAAGCCGGTTCAGGCGACCAGTAGCCTTAATGTCAAAGGCACTCTCGCGTATTTGCTTAACGGTGCTAATGCCCGCAAGCGGCAAGAAAAATCCAAAATGCTCGGGAAAGTCTTTAAGTGGGCAGACGATCGGCGCGACGTCTGACACAAGGTCTTCGGCTTCCAGCGTGACGCCATCCGTCGCCAGGATGAATTTGACTCGGTTGCGTGCGTTCTTAGTAGCCAGGCTCTCGCGCAGCTCGCGGATCGTGTCGGAGACATGACCCTCGTCACAGATCTTGATATGGATGTGGTTGGTCTGCAGGACGCCGCCGATATCAGACTTGTTCGTCACGCCGCTGCGGAGCCGCTTGATCGTGGTGGGTTTGTTGCCGAACGCTTCTAGGAAAGCAAACGGGAACTCCTCTGCATCAAACGGCTGTTCAGCTAAGGAGGAGATAGCTTCTTCGATCTCGACAGCATTCACGGATTTACGACTCCTTTTTGAAGAGGACCAGATTAGCAACCCCGGTAGCGGCCTGCCCCCGCGATGGAGAGGGCTTAGTTCACGACAATCCAATTTTGCCATGCAGTAAGCATCGGACCTTTATGTCTCAATCTCGATATCTGGTTCGATGATATTACTAATCGGCGTATACAGATCGATCTCGGTATCTGGCGCAGTCAAACTGATGATAAGCGAGTAGCGAGCATCCTGTTCACATACATGCGGATCGCGTCGCTCTTTCCACCAACCAGAGACAGGCTTCACACAAAGCATGTTGCGGGCTGCAAGCTGCGCCCCCGTCCCGCACCATACATCACTATGAATCGATCCTGCCGAAATGCTATCCGGCCCAAGCATCCACCCCCTATCTGGTTCCCGACGGGGCCCACCTTGATTTGGGTTCTCACGCTCCTGGGCATTAATTGCTTTACGAAATGCGGGTTCGGATTCCCGTGCACGCTTCAAATCAAATCGAAGACCAAAGGATTGATAACGCGCCGGATCAATGGCTGCCGATTTGCCAGGATTTGGCTCCACAAAATATGAAAGGGTGATTTTGAGTTTAAACTCCTGCTCCGCGTATTCTTCAAGGACGGCGCGCGGCCAAGGCAACGAGTAATAATGGCATTCGTTGAAGACTACGTTGCCTTTCCGCTTTCGCTTGTAAGGCTGGATCGCTCTTTGGGCGACGAGCGCAAGATCACTGGATGCCGAGGCTGTGGCACGCTCATAGGAAGGCACTCCATAGCCGAAGGTTCGTATCAGCTGCTTACGTGCGCGCAGGCTGTTTTCAGCGGCGAGCCGCTGCTTCATTGGCTCGGTCCAGTCAGCACTATGAACGATCAACCCCCGGATGGTTTCCGGCCAAAACGCATGATGATCCGCCTTCAAGCGCGCTGCCATTCGTGCGGCTTGCGCGGTCGCTGCGCTCGTAGCCGCAAAGTTCATGATTGGCAGACGATCAGTGTCTGCGCCAGTCGTCAGTAGCTCAAGGGACGGACAATCCACTAGATCCTGCCCGTTTCCAGAAACAGCACGATTACCCGCCTCAAAAACGACCTCAGGTTTTATCGGGGATTTACCCGGATGCCACGATGTCGAGTTTCGTGAAAACGGGCTAACATCACCGACGCTCGCAACGGCTCGATGATTTGCAAAATACGGATCAGCGGGGTCGATGTCATTTTTATCGGTATAGCCACCGACAGTCAGGGCATTCCAAGCCTGGGCTGGATCTTCGATTGGGTAGTCCTCAAGGACACCAAGACGAGAAGCCTGCATGGCGTTGCGAACATTGCCGCCTGAAATGCAAATCAGACGCCGCAGCCTATTTTCCTCATCACTAAGAAGATGCCCTCCGGCAGCACGGTCAACACATGCGCTCCAGCTACTAGCACGATCCCCGCTACGGTCTTCATTTGTAACAGCCATACAAAAGACTCGTCGTCTTTCCGGGTTCTGAACCTCAGCAAGTGCGACAGCATCCATTGTGATCGATCCGTAACGTACTGGGTCGTTGGGATCAAAACCATCAGCTGGCAATATGCGAACAGATTCCAAACGATGAGTAAGCGTATGCACGCTTCTGCCCTGAAGACGTGGAAAAAGGTCGCCGTGCAAGGCAAGACCAGCCATCGGCGTACCGTGACTACCAAGTATATTGTCCGTCGCGGGCCATTCGGGTTTGACACTCATCAAATCCGTTTCGTCAAGCGCTGGTTCAATAAGAACATGTGCCCTGTTTACACCGGTGTCGAGCAAGCAAACACTAGGTACATCGGTGCCGGGCCAGACCGTTCGTTCAGCCAGCTCTTCCGCCCAGTCGTGCTGATTCTCACGCTCATCTTCCAAATAAAAATTTGGCGTATCAGAGCCGCGACGTAGTTCCCCTATGCCATCGGCGACGATCAAAGCAAGTTCGACATCTGCGCGCCTTGCCAGAACGGGTAAAACGCTCGCCTCTGGAAAATGCAGCCAACGATCTTCATCGGCTGGACGGCATTCCATACGCCGGAATACGGCAGCAACATCAAAGACCTTATCTGGATTGCACCATATCTCCCACCAAATGCTCTCCTGAGCGTGTTCTGGAAGGCACGCCGGATTGTCTGTCCAGAATGAAAAAAGCCGGGCACGACGTATCGTCTCAATGGGCTCGACAAAATCTTTTTGTTTTGGCTTCCCACTACTGGTCAGCTCACCGGTCGCATAATCATCAAAGATAGTATCAAGAACCGGTATGGAGTCATCTGGAATGAAGACAACAACAGAGACGCTGTGGTTTTCATCGTCAATCTTGGTTGCACCGACAACGATGTTCTCGCGCTTCCGTTCTAGCTTCTGAACTTTCGCGCCTTTTTTGAGTTCGACCTCATAGTACTGACCCGCGCTTGGCGTAAGGCCCTCGGGAAGAGCGGCTTGTTCACGTTCCAGCGCGCTTTCCCGAAACGTTTCCTGAAGCTGTCGACGGAGCATGCTCCCATGCTCTGCTCTGGGACGCGGCGCTCTGCCGTCGCCGATATTTTGTGGAGGCGAAGTGTAGAGCCCACGAACGGCGGAGTTGGAAATATCGAAATGAGGCTTGTCGAAATATGACGGCATAAGTCCCTGTTATTAGTTATTTTTTTTGTTGGAAAAGATGTCATGCATCTCCTGCCGTTCTTCCAAACGTTGTAGAATATGGTCGGTTGTAATGGTGTTTCGCTCATCAAGAATAGCGGCTTTAACAGCATCTTCAGCCGCCTTTACAATCTCAGCTTGACTCAAGCCTGCGGCGGCCATGATTACTTTTTTCCAGGCAATCCTTCCAGTCTTAAACGGTCGGAGGCCCATCATTACGATCCGTTTTATATCTTCATCTGTCGGCAAATCAAAGCTGAGGACCAGATCGAAACGCCGCAGAAGTGCACGATCAAGAAGTTCTGGATGATTCGTCGCGCCGACGACCATGCTATCCGTTGCGTTCTCTTCTTCCATATATTGCAGGAAAGAATTCAGGACACGTCGCATCTCTGCAACATCGTTCGTCGCATTTCTCTTTCCGCCTACAGCATCAAACTCGTCAAAAAGGTAAACCCCGCGCTTTTTTGCAGTCTCATCAAATACAAGTCTTAGCTTGGAGGCAGTTTCACCCATGTAACGGGTAATCAGCGTCTCAAGTCGAATAACAAATAGCGGAAGGCGGAGCTGCCCGGCGAGAGCTTCGGCAGTCATGGTCTTACCTGAACCTGGCGGACCAAGGAAAAGCATACGACGGCTTGGAACCTTCCCATGCTCACGCAGCCAATCGCGACGAACCTGCTGACGCACAAAGTCATCAAGTCGTCCGCTTAGACGGGTGTCGAGCATAACGTCTTTGAGAACGTAGCGAGGCTCCCGATGCTCGATAATGCTTTCGAGTTCGCCACGTGGTTTGGCAAACTGGATAGGAACACTGGCCCCTGATCCAGTCCGAGCTGCGTCGACAGCGGCGCGCAGCTCACGCGCTGTCGTTTTATGCCCTTGACGCGCCTCAGATGCCGCGATTTGCAAGGCAATAGAGTAGAACTGCTCATCGTCGCCGTCCGCACGACTTTGCAGCATTGCCAGTATTTGCCTTGCATTAGACACAGTCTGCTCTCTCTTTTTTCCCTATTATCAACAACTTAATCACTAAACATAGTAACACGAGCTTAATGATTTTAACATAAAAAACTATTGCACTTTCAATAATTACCATCTGCAAGCACAGTCGCTATCTTGCGCCTGCAAGTAACTGCCCTCCTACCCCGCGGATAGTTTAACCACCATCGCAGAGGCCCGGCAGTGAGTGCATAGCTTCATGCAATGGAACAACCACGAGTACTGGTGCATGTTAACGCAGGCACAACGCCACACCTTTACTCAGCTCAAGCAAACCAGCCCTCAAATTAACGGGTATAGATATACATCAGCTCGACATAAGTATAGACGCTGCAACAGCAATGCTGCCCAGAGAGCTACTAGTTCAAGCGCGAAGCCTTGGTCAGCAGCCTCGTAGGCGTGCGTTCTACAGTTTTATCTTCGAGGGTTTCTTCATCATTATACCTAACTCGCCGTCGCAGCCCTTCAAGATGCGCCGTTGATAGTTTACGGCCTGCCGGAGGGTATACACGGTTTTAAACTTGGAGAGTGCCATAATTGCCCCAAAAAAATAAAAAAAAATGCCAGGGATGTCGGCCCCAGCATCTATGTCATTAGATATCGTGTTGAATTTTGAGGTATGGGCTCCGTCACGCAGCCATCACTTGGCTGATGCGTCGCTCCATCTCCTCATGGAATGCTTCGACCCGTTCAGCAATGGTGCGGATCATGATGTCGTCACGATACGCGCGCTTGATAAACATCGGCATACCGGGCCAATAGCTCACGAAATCGATCCATTCCCGCTCGCTGACCCATAGACCGCCCTGACATTGAGGTAGGTGCTCATCAGGTATCTCTCCATTCAACAGCACTTCTATTTGGAACTTGGGTAGCTTGGTTTTGATTTCTAGCAGGCCGTTAGCGCCTACCAGGCTGTCGGGGGAGTAACCCACCTCGTGATTGAGGATAATACCCACTTCCTGAGGCTGAGGTTCGCCGGTGGCATCGCAGTAAAGCGCACGTGCCACGCCTTCCAGCTCATGGCCACGACGGGTATGCGTGTTACCCTGAAACGGCTCGGCCAGCTCGCCGGTTATCCGCTCGCCGATCAACTGGTGCATGTAGGTAATGGCCCCGGCACCCAGTCCTCCAGGGCCTTTACCTTTAACCAGCAATGACTTTAGCTCCGACATGGTGACGCGCCCTAAGCGCGCCGCCAGCCACTCAGGGGAGCCTTGCGGCATAGTGAGTATCTGCATGGATGCCTCCTTTACTCAGGTAGGGTTGGTACGCCGTTCACTTAACGGCTCGCTTGGTGAGGGACGCCCTGAGCTTGTCGAAGTCGCTATACGGTACTTGCACAGCTGAGCCGTACTTGCCGCTAAACCACTCCTGGGTCGTTGCGGGGCATTGGCTGATCAAGCGTTGGATTTGGCCTGCCTGGAACGGGGTTATCGTCTTGATGCCCGCCTTGGTACTGGCGTTACCGTTATCATCCTGGCCGCGTGTGGTGATGTTGAGTAGTGCAGAAAGTACATAGCGCTTGCCGTAGCTGGTAGAGGAACCAAACGCCTGCACGGCATTTTTGTTACCACTCATATCCGCAGGTAATAGCATGCTGGTTTCTTCGCGGTGGCCATCCTTGTGCATCAACACCCCAGTTACCTGAATACCGCGCTCCTGTGTCTGAATACGAAAGCTCACCGCAAAGCCGTGCTTCTGCATGATCGGTCGCACGGTATCGACGATATCTTCCAACGTGGCGTAGCAACCGTTGTTGGTTTGCCCGCGCTCTTCAATGCTAGGCAGTTCGGTCTGCATGGCCGCCATGGCAGCGCTATAGGCCATCATGGCCTGACGATCCATCACCCGTTCCTGCATTTGTAAGAGACGCTCCATTTTGTCGATATCGACATCGGGATTGAGGGCCGCGCGTTCAATTACCTGGATGATCGCGGTGCTTTCTGCGGTAGAGGACGACTCAACGGGGGATGCTGGTACAGCGGTGACGGCGGCGGCTTTGGTAGTGGTTTGAGCCGTTATCGGACGGGAAGAAGAATTTACCACATTAGAGGATCGTGCCATGGGGCACCTCCATTGAAACAAGGAATGATGGTGATGCCGTATCGCCAGGCATCGTTATGAAGTGATCGCGGTATTACTCCGCTAAATGCTGGGCTAGCTCATTGGCTTTAATTGGCACTAGCCGTACCTCTGCTCGATAAAACGTGCCTTGAGCGCAGACCACGGTGTCAGCGCGATGAGCATGGTTGGCTATTAGCTCCTCAGTCAGGCGTGTCAAAGCAACTTCAATGGCATGGGAAATAAACGTCATGGCAGTACCTCGTGGCATAAGCCCCACAGCAAAACGCCCAGCCTTTGAGGGGCTGGGCGTCTATGCCGGGGCGATGGTGGATATCATTGGACTGGGAAGATCACAGAAAGGGGTAAAACGAAGCCCAACAGGTGGGTTGGTTAAGACACTAGCGCTAACGCGGCATCCAATGCCTCCTGCTTGAGTTGGGCGCCCTGACCAAACCACGCCGAATCCATACGGGTGTCGTTGCTGCGTGCCCGTTTGTCGTGGTCCACGTACTCAGTCACGGCATTAAGCAGGCCCCAGGCGGTGTCTTTGGCGGTAACCAAGTGAGAACCCCGGCCTTCGCCGTGGTAGAGCTTCTGCACCTTGTTCAGGGCCCGGTAGTTGGGCAGCTTAGAGGGATCATCTATTGGTTTCTCGGCCCCGCAAATAACCGACTGAAAATACTGCTGCGCTTCACGGTGATCGATCTTGCGTTCTGCCAAGGCCTTCATGCGGTACATAAAGTCGTTCCACTGCGAGACGGAGATACCCAGTTGGCTCTTCACTGCTCGGGGATCAAACTCCGAGCGATGGGGTACTTTCACGGCTTGTGAGGTGCCATCCACCGCAATTTGCAGCGTGTTATTACACACCACCCTTACCGTGGTAGGCGTGGCCATGGTCGCCAAGGTGCCGTCACACGAGGTCGCCAGTAGTAAATAGTCGTTTACTTCATCCTGCCCTTTAAGCGAGGTACTCAAGCCACTGCGTGCCAAAGCCCAGAACTTACGACCACCTTTGAGTACCCCAGCGGTCTCCAGCTCATATCCGGCGTATTCGGTGAGGTCCCGGTAGAATTCCAAAATTTCTTCAGGCTGAACCACCTTATAGCGCTGGGACACCACTGATAGCGGTACCTTCGTATCGGAGCGGTAGAGCACCTTTTGTTCGGGGAATGAGTGAATGCTGCCCAGGTGGCTTGCACCCTCGGCAATAAAGCGAACCGGGGCTTCTTCAATATGCCAGTTCATACCGGCCTGTTGCTGCCAGACTTCCAGCGGTTGGTGACGAGAAAGTTGCTGCCCCAGGCCATGCCAAGGGGTATTGCCAACATAAGCCATTTGTTCGACGAGATGAGCCATTACAAACTCCTTCAGATTTTTCAACATTAATGAGCGCGCACGGCATAACGGCCCGCCCTGAATAAGGCGGGCAAGCGAATGCGTGTAGAGGTAGTCGTCGTATTAAGCGGTAGAGAGGGCCGCTGATAGGCGGTTATTCAGCGTGGGGACGAAAGGTGCAATCACAGGCACCGCAGACGTAGTTATCGAGCATTTTCTGATCAAGCTCATGGCCCAGTTTGGCACCGGCAACACCAAAGGTTGTGCCGCCTAACAACCCGCCAAATACGGCACCGGACAGGCTGCCAATGGTAATGCCTGCTGGGCCTATCATTGCGCCTACCAGCGCCCCCGCCTTGGCACCACTAAGGGCTCCGACAGCCCCAGACGCAGCACCGGCGGCGACCCCAGTGGCACCGCCGACCTTTCTTCCTATATTGCGAGATATAACATTTGGGGAACCGCACTTTGGACAGTGGGGTGTCATGAAGATCTTCCTCCATTAGCAGTAAAGTTGATGCTGGCTAAGCCATCCCTGATAGCTTCATGGAGGTAGTATGTGGCTGAGATTTTTTTGAATCGAATGCCCCACTAGGACAACACGGCCATCAAGGCCCGTATTCACCGGTCATACGTCAGCCACGGCAAAAGGTGGGGTTTTACGGCCTGCGACGGCCACTATCGAGGAAAACGGCTGGGGCGATGTAATTGTTTACTGCCTTCCCGAATAGGATGCAGCGACCCGTGACGCCATCCCGTCACGGTGTCTTGTGTCGGTCAACTCAACGGAATTTCCTGATAACGTGTCTTTTGTGACATTGATAGGGTTTCACTGGGGATTGGGAAGCAAAGCATAGACGGAGCCTTGCCTGTCGGTATGTCTCATTCGAGGGTTTAGTATTATAGGCATTCAATAGGGTCTTTATGAGCGCTTATGGGCTCACTTGTGATAGCCCATTCAAGGCATTCAGTATCCGCCAAGACGTGGGCCCACACAGCCCACGGTGAAGTCCTCCTCATGCTTGAAAGATCATCACTGATTACGGGTAAGCAGACGTGTTGAAGACGTCTGCTGCCCTGCCTGTGGTGTCGTAAAAGGCGATTCTTAACATCGCCATGCTTACTTCCCCTACGCCACAAGACCACCGCTGCGGATCGTTCTCTCAACCTATCCGCGAGGTGTACCCATGTTTGACCACCATCCACTGCGTCATCCCCTAAACGATAAGCTCCGCCTGTATTACGACAATATCTACCAAGGGTTCGACGTCAGCCAGCGTAAGAATGGACCATTGATTGAAAATTACCTGGAGCGTGCCTTTCTGACCTTGAACACCATCTGCAACCTTCAGCGAGAGGTCTTTGTTTTTCGTATTGATCTTCGTTTCCCTGATGCGATGCAGCGGTCATCGATGCACGACAATAATGACGTCCTGGCGGCCTTCTTCCGTTACTTTCGCTACGAGATTCGCAAGGCCAACACCAAGCACCAGACCCCGGTGCGCTACCTCTGGGCACGGGAGCAGGACACCAGCGACAAGCCGCACTACCACGTGATGATGTTCGTCAACAAGGCGGCCTTCGACAACCTCGGGTACTTTGCCCCGGACGAGTACGGTATGTACACGCTGGATAACCTCTATCACCGAATGATGCGAGCATGGTTGAAGGCCATGGGGTTTGATCCTGACGATTCCTGGTTTAAACAGCTGGTGCACGTCAGCGAGAACCCGGTGACGGAGGTTCCCTGGTCGCGCATCCTGCATCGCCATGATTGGGTCAGCATGGATGAGACCATGTTCATGGCCAGCTACCTGTGCAAGGCTCACAGCAAGACGATCGGCCAGGGTATGCACGTCTTTGATTACAGCCGTGCCTAATACTATGCGTGAAGGGTCCGTCACGGGCGGACCCTGTCTAGCTGACGTGATGACTTTGATCCCTCTCCCTTCTACCTTGCAGGAGACCTACCATGACGAACGCGACAACGTTCCCGGTATCCCCGCCACACCCTTGGGCATCATCGCTAAGGTCTCAGCCCCACACTGCGATGCCTGCTGTGCATCCCTTCCACGACCCGCTCAGCGAGCATCGCCTGGCCATGCTGGAACGCAAGGAGCCGACCCGGCGACTGGTGCGTGACGTGATCGCCATTCGCCGTGCGCGCAAACTCAGCCAGGCGGCACTGGCCAAGGAGTTGGGGGTCAGCAAGCGCACCTGGCAAGAGTGGGAACAGGGCCGTCGCCTACCCTCGGGCGTGGGCCAGGCCCTGCTGGATCGCTGGGCCCGCGAACAGCCAGAATGGCCGGGGGATTCGCGCTATTAACGGCGCTAAGTGATTGATTATTAATTTTTGGGAATTTATCTCTGATACAAAAGTGACAATAACTTTTTAGCAATTCTGATAAAAACTTTTTGCGAATTTGATAAACTCTTTGGCTCCCGATGATTTCCCCATAACGATGCTGCCGAGCCACTTCCATGACCTTGCCCCCCGACGACACTGCCTCTGCCGAATGCGCTTCCACGCCCAACCGTTCGATGGCGATTGCCTGCAGGTTTAATCGACGTGAAGACACGGGGAAGAAAGAATGGATATTTTCCTCCCATGATCCCGTAAAGCAGTTGCCTGACATCGACAAGGCCATCCTGGCGATCCCGCAGCGGCCTTTGCAGAACCGATTGTTGGAAGATGACTTTGTGGCAATGCCACTTACACCGGCACAGCTGAAACATCACCGACGTTGGCGAGTGAAGGAACGCAGCCGGTTCCACCAATATCGCCTTCACCTGGAAATCCTGATGCAGCTGAATGATGGTCGACATCATCTCAGCTTGCCTGCTCGGGCGTTTCTCAAGCATCTTGCCTGGTGCTGCCAGGAACCTTACGAACGACGCAACCTGGCCCTACCCGAGCACCTGGCACGTCAGATCAGCCAACAGTTTCAAGCATCGCTCGAATCGTTGACCCAGGAACTCACTTCCCCGGCCTTCAAGCGTCGCGTCAAGGAGTCGGAGACCCTGGCCAAGTCACGCGCTTCATCGCTGCGAACGTGGATGCGCTTGGCCTTTCGCCAAGCGCCGTACTTGCTCTGGGTACCGATACAGCTGGGTTATCGAAACCCTCGCTACGCTGATCTGGCCCAAACCTTGAAAGATCGCCAGACGTTCCTCAAGAATCGCCGGGGTAATCCACTGTTTAATTATTTGGTGGGCTACGTGGGAAAGCTCCATTACTTTCCGGGGAAGGGACTGGTGCATGACATGATCTTTCTTTATGACGCCCGATACGTTCAGGAAGGAGCTTCCTTGCCGCAGGCATTTGCTCAACGTTGGCAGGATACCACGCACTACCATGGGACAACCTGGACGGAAGGCGAACTGCTTCATCCCGAGGCACCCAGGATCAACGGTATGTGGTCCCTGGAGACCGAGGAAGACCATCAACGCCTGAAACATTTGATTCGTTATCTAAGCCATTACGATACTTACCTGCACTACGACATGCCCCCGCACACACGAACTCTGGTGATGTCGCAACGTCCGGGCAAGAAGCGCACCACCAAAAAGAAGCCAGCAAGCGGACTGTTAGCGAAAAGGACACGCGAGATGTCATCCTGACGGAGAAGGCTCCCTAGACACAGATCGCAACTGACGGAGGCTCCACGGGATCGCTGGCACTGGTTACAAGGATGTTTTATCCTGTCGCGCATTGTTTCCCCTATCGTCAGGCCACCCAATGACCGACCCGATCACCCAACACGAACAGCTCAAGCGTCAACAGCAACGCATCCAGGAACAGCTGGAACAGCTCGAAAAGGATGAGGCCTACCAGAAGGCAGTGGCGTTCAAGAAAGACATCGAGGATGTCCTCGAGATGCACGGCAAGACCACCGACGAACTGCTACGAATCTTCGGCAAGGTAGCCAAACAAAGCCCCGGCAAGGCATCCTCGGGTAAGGGAAAGGGCACGTCACTGCCGTTGAAGCGCTACACCAACCCGCACACCGGGACAGTCGTGGAAGCCAGGAGCCTCAGAAAGCCCGAGCTACAGGCATGGAAAGAAGAATACGGTGAAGAGACAGTGAAAAGCTGGGCGGAGAACATCGACGAGACCAAGACACCGTAACGCGCTTGCGTGGCACGTAAGCAGGCAATAGCGCCCTGACTGGGCGATTTCATTACCCCCCTAACACAAAGGACGTTTCATGCGGCTTTCGCCCGACCTTCACGCCGATCTGAGCCTAATGCCCATCGACAACGCCGTACTAGCATCACAGCAGCGCATCATGTCACGCACTTGCGCAGGACGAACGTGGGTCTGATAGCTGACGGGGGCAGAAGAAATTTTCATAGCCGCTAAAATGCCTAAAAGATTAGTAGTTTAACGCAAAATGGATGGCCTCCGCCTACGGCTTTATTCCATAAAGTTAGTAGGTAGGTAGGTAGCTAGGTCACGGCATAGAAAGCCGCAAAAAGCGGCTTAGACAGTGATTCAGGGTGTTATGTGATAAGCACACTACGCGCAGTATTGTAAAAGCAGGCTTTAGCGCTCAGCACTACCGACCGGCAGCAGCTGTTGAGCTAATTCGTTTACTGTCTGTAAAGCTTCATTCCAGGTCGCGGGCTTATCGTGATAAACCAGCGGGCCGATAAAGCGCTCGTATCGATCCTGATGGATAGGATGGGTCTGTAAGCAACCCAGGCCATATAGCAGTTCATCCGCTGGGCTAGTGACGAATTGCGCATGTTGGTTGCCAAACTGAGCTACGTCCGTCTGTATTACTGCCTGTACTAGCGTGCGTAATGCGGCCATGTCATATCCACCGGATGTCGCCATGTGAAGATCGTAGACGTGCCTCACCAACGTTTCGTCGTCTTTTCGGGAAGGATCACGATTCACGTGAGCTGTGCGACGCAGTAATGCCACCAGCTTCTCGCTGATCGTGGCAGGCAGGCTAACCACCGGAAAGGAAGCTACCTCTGGGGGTAAATTAAGAGCCTCGGCATACAAGGAGCTGACAGAGCAAACCACGGCGGGCTCATAAAGTTCTGATGCTGTGACATCTAGCTTCAAGTCAGGTCGAAGCGCAGAAATGCCGCCTTGGGTTCGGGGATAGCGAACGGTAAACTCCGCATACCGGTACTCGTTACGCTTGACGGTACCACCATCGGGATCAATCTCTAGAATCTGAGAACGGCTGATGATTGTTTCTATTTCGGTCAGCGCCGCCTTTCGTGCTGCCTTAAGCGCCGTTCGAGACATGCCCGTTGCTATCCCATCGCGTGGAACAAGCTTGATATCGATATCCTCGGACATACGGAAAAGCTTGTGGTGGGCTTTTGCTAGGCTGGTACCCCCTGCGAATACCAGCTCAAACGTTTCCGAATGCAGCGCTGAAAGCAGACTCAATAACTGGACGGCATAAACATCTTTTTCCACGATAGCAGGGCTATCAATGCCCAGCGCATCCGCCACATCGGGAAACAACCCCGGATCGATGTTCATGCAGAAGCACGCTCAATACCCAAGCGATATTTGCCGTAGGCAATCTGGCGATGAAACGGGCCTTTCACTTTGACCATCACTCGCGCCGGAATTTGTGTGCGGCCCGCCTGATAAGCCTTTTCTGCACTGGCTGGCTCCCACTGCACCCCTAGGCGATTCAATGCCTCTTTGGCGGCTTGATCAAAGCCACCGGGCGCCGCAATCATTGGTTTACCCGTGATACGGTTTGGGCGCGCTTTAGCGTATAGCCCCTTGCCAATACGTACTAATCTTCCCTGCGCTTCTAATTGCCGAAGCACACGCCCAACTTGGTCATAACCACCCAGTGCAGCGAAATCATCACGTAGAAATACCATTCGCCGACTTTTGCGAATTTTGTCACGAATGCGTGACTCAAGCGTTTGAGTGGTCATGTAACGCCTCCAGTAGCAGGACAATGACGATAGTTACTCTATACCTTCAGACTGAAAAACTCAAAAACACGACATCATTAAAAAACAAAATTTATTTTTATTTTTGTTAATCATAAGCTTACTATATAAATTATAAAACATAACCGCCGCAAATCTCTCAACGTCTTGCCTCTATTCTGAGCCGCCCAAAAGCAATCTCAGCATGTAAGAAGCGAAATATCGTTTTCCTTATCACACCACCACCGTATGGGCGAAGCGTCGCAACCATAGAAAACCAACACCCGCTGGCACCAAGAGACCCTCCATTCAGCAGTTCTTCCCTAAACTGGTGTGCTTTCCCTTGAATCTCATCGAAAGCTCTCAATTGCTATGCACAAAGTGGTTATTGAGCGCCGTTTCCTTGAACACCTTTATTTCTGGCTGCTTCGGCCACTAACTCACCACTACTTACCAGCTTGGCTACTTACTAACATCAAGAAAATACCGAGGGTTCTATTGGTTGTCATAGAGGCCAGGCGATCGAACGTATGCTGTAAGGTTAACAACATCAAATCATGTCACGCACTTGCGCAGGAAGAATATGGGACTAATAACTGGCGGGGAGAAATAAAATTTTCGTAGATTACAGGTTGCCTTATTCCTTGGCTTTCTGCTCTGTAGTCATCCAGCGGAAGCAGACCTTCTGTTATCAGCTCTAGGGGCTTGACCGTAAATCTGACTATTGGCATGGACGAAGGAGCGAAAAATCAATACATTTGCGTATTGAGAAAGTCACCACACAGATAGGCAGCTCTGTATGAGTACAGCAACAACGATCGGAGAGAGGCTACGCCAGCTCATGGAAGAGCAGGGAATTGGTGAAAATGAGTTGGCTCGGCGCTCCAAGGTGCCACAGCCAACCATACATCGCATACTCAAGGGTGTGAGCAATTCTCCAAGAATCAATAATTTAGAGAAGTTAGCAGCCTCGCTAGGGACTACTGCTAGCTTTCTTGCCCATGGCGACGGAAGCCAAGGTCCCGTCGGGTTGCCGAACAGTGGAATACCAGGGATTGTGATAGGAGCAGCAGCAGCATCTGCTTCAGCCGTATCTGCACGGAACGATAGAGCGACCCCTCCCCCGCGTCTTTGGTTGTACCCAATCCTCACTTGGTCCGACGCTATGAAAGCTAGTCGGCTGGAAGCGCTTGCAACCAGTGAAGAAAATCGATTTGAATCAAGTGAATATTTAAAGAACGGAGTGGCTTTCTGGCTCAAGATGTGTGGTGATGCCATGGCTGCGCCTATCGGGGTCTCTCCTAGCCTACCTGAGGGGACGCTTGTGCTATTAGACACAGGTCTACAGGCGGTGCCTGGAAAGCTGGTCCTTGTCGAACTCCCTGACAGCCCGACGCCAACGCTCCGCATGTTGATAGAAGAGAGTGGTCGGCGCTACTTGAAACCACTTAACCCAGCCTACCCACTGATTTCATTAGACAATAACTGCCACATATTGGCGGTAGCTATCGAAGCTAGGATCAAGTTGTAACTTCCCTCACGCATACTTCAGGTCCTCCACAAGCTAGGCTCGCCTTCTTTAATGCGAAAACGAATTGACTATCTAATGCGTTTTAGTATTATAGCCTCATGACCAGCTCCATGAGGCAACAGAGGTTTCCCATGTCAAACAAATTGCTAAAACCAGAAGACGTTGCAGAAAAACTAGGCATGAGCCTCAGCTGGGTCTACAGCAAAAAACACAATATCGGGTTCATCCAGTTTGGCAAAGCCGTTCGCTTTGAGCATGAGGCCGTTGAGGAGTACGCTAGAGGATGCAGGCGCGATCCTCAGTTAAAAGGGGATCGAAAATGGGATACACCGCTTCAAAAAGAAAGGACCGTGAAACGTGGATTGTCCGCGCAAGGGTCAACGGCCAGCGCACTCAAAGAACTTTTCGCACAGAAGAAGAAGCAAGGCAGTACGCACTAAAGGCAGAAGCCCAGCGCCAAGAAGATGAGTTCAATGGTGTTATGGGCCGTAAGCCCAAATACACCTTCTCAGAGGGACTGGAGCAGATGGTCAGCGAATACGACGTCGCCTCCCAGAAGCAGCACATACTACTGGTGGCAAGATGGATGGATGAACATGCCCCAGGCATCATCATTGGCCAGGAACTTCTCAACGCAGCCCGGAAAATGCAGAAGGCTCTTAAAGAGAAGGGGTTGGCGCAGTCAACCATTAACAACCGCATTCAAGTCGTTAAGCGCGTTCTCTCGCTATCCTATCGAGAATGGGATTGGATCGACTTGCCGCTCGACGGAAAATTAAGCAAGCCCTCGCCTAAAAATGAACGCCATGTTTATCTCTCCGAATTGGAGCTTGCTGAACTACTTGACGCAGTACCCGAGCGGTATCAGATCGAACGGAAGGTGATTTTGTTAGCCATGCTAACAGGGATGAGGCGCGGTGAGCTGATGGCACTGGAGCCTAGAAATGTCTACAACGGCCGAATCGTGCTCAAACCACACCAGACGAAAAACGGTAAACCCAGGGTCATTCCGCTGTCAGAAGAAGCAATACCGCTGCTTGAAAACTTACCATTTGCTACAACGGGCGATAGAGTCAGGGGAGCATTTGAAAGAGCTCGAAAAGCCATTGGGCGTCCAGACATCCGTTTTCACGATATGCGCCACTGCTACGCTTCATTACTAGCCAGTAAGGGGGAATCACTAACGAGTATCAGGGATTTGCTAGGGCATTCATCGGTGACAGTGACCAACCGGTATGCTCACGCTGATCCAACAAGATTTGACAGTGTGGTGGCCAGATTGCCGCGCATCGGCAACCAAATGGCAACCAAGCACTGACAAAAAGAAGCTCTAATCTCTGTAACCAATTGATTTTATTGGTGGGCCCAGTAGGACTTGAACCTACGACCAAGGGATTATGAGCCGTGTGAATAGCGTGCCAATAATCGCCTTTGGTCGTTTTTTCAACCAGTTACTAAATCTTCCTCTGCCTCTACTTGCCTCTACTCTTCATCAGTGTTGACACATTGTGGGCATTAACATATTTCATTCAATAAATTCGGAATATTTTAATCTTCATTTTCAAGTCTAGATATCTCCATCATTGTTTTAAGGATTTCGTTATGTATATCAACTTCATCATTTTTTGCAAATTTTATAAAGTCTTGTAGATTTTCAAGCATCTGACTATCTGTTCCTTCAAAGCCATATATATTATATTTATGCTTCAACTCTTCAATTTCTTTATGACTTTCACTGACTCTATGCTGAGTCCACATTAGCTTATTTTGTAAACCGTGTAGCTTTTCTTTTAAAATTGACAAGCTTTTATTTTCATTTAGCTCATCCTTATTTATTAGCCTTCCATCTCTGAAAAAAAGCCTAGAATTCTCAATCTTACTGTTTTTGCCTTTTGCACTCACTTTTACTTTGTAATTATTACTATTTTTAGAGAGCATCTTGTTAACTTCGTTCATTTCCTCCACTGCTGCCTTGTCGCTAGAACCGCCTATTTCTTTAGAAGAAATACTTAGAAAATTAGGCCCCGTATACATATAAAACTTATGACCGGTTACACTTTCAAACTCTTTTATCAACTCTACTCTTGGCCCTAAATTTTTACCTTTACTTTTATTCCACCAGTCTTCTTTATCATCTCCCGTAACTAGCACAATATTTTTATTATCGGATATGCTTTTTTGAATAATTTCATTCCATATTATCAAATCACCATAAACACGCTTTTTATCTTCAACAGTGACATCATCTTGCTCTATATCTCCTTTGAATTTTTTAATGTCTTCATATCCTGGAGGAATTTTATTTTTATACCTTGTGGCTCCATCCTTAAAAACCCTTTCAAGTTCTTCATCACTTAAACCTTCTCCAACCCTCCCATCAAATATATCTACTATCTCTTTTCTAATCTCATCATCACTGACTCTAGACAAATATTTTTTACCATTAGCACTTAACTCCTCTTTCATTTTATCGGCAGCATTAAAAAAATCTTTTGAGGACTTTTCATTTATAAATGGATGCTGTCTTCTTTTTTCAAATACACTTTTTAAATTCGACAAAAATTCATTAATCTGATTACTAGTTTCAGTATAGTAGGTTTCTTCACTTGCTATTACAGAAGCTCTATTCCTTAAGTATTCCTCACTTGCTTGGCGGGGTATCCACACTCTGTCTTTGAAATACCTCAAAGATTTCAACAAGCTTTCTTTTGTAGGGTCTGAGTACCTATATAAATCAATAATAACGTTGGCATCAAAAACAAATATGCAATCTTTCCATATTTTCTCGACTTCTTTTTTATCTTTAAAATATTCTGGAAAAAGATCTTTCATATTCATTTACGCTTCCCTTTTAACAATTTTCTTATTTTTGCTTGAATTACAATAAAAACAACAGAAAAGATGCTCATAATCAATGCAAACTTAATTATTTCTTGAAAAGCTTCTCTTGCTTCATTTGACATGATCCCAGCCCCTTTATCCACAATGCCTTCCCCCCTGGAACCATTTATCAACAACCCTTTTTGCTAGTTGGTATCCGTTCCCGTTTTCTTGAGGTCAGCACGAGCTTTTTCTATTTGTGGGCTGATTTGACCTGCTTCTTCGATCACCTGCTCATGCATTAACCACATCGTGTACTGAGGAAACGCATCAACAATTTTCTTCATTACTTTGAATGAAGGCTCATTCCTTCCGTTTTCTACATTTATCAGCGTTTGCTTTGGAACCCCTGTCATATCGCAAAACGCTTGTCTTCCTAATCCCTGGACTTCGCGTACTTCACGAATTTTTTCCCCAATGGGGGTTGACGTATTGTCCATATGGGCTATATTCCATTTGAGACATGGTGTTCCATATGAGATACACCAAATTTTCAAAAAGTCGAACTCTAATTCAAAGACTATCACAGCCCATTACAGTGCAGGTAATGACACATGGAAACGAGTAACGCGCCCCAGGTTCCGGCCACAGTGCCAACGATGACCATCGAACGCTTCTCGCAGCTCTCTGGCCTAGATGAAGGTGTCCTTCAAGGCCACATCCGCCGCGGCTACCTCCCCACCATCAAGGTTGGTCGTTACCGCATGATTAACGTGGCCCTCCTCAACGCCCAATGTCTCAACGCGGAGGAATGGTCATGATCGCTATAGCCGCCCAAGCTCCCGTTGTGGCCTTAGATGCCCCTAACGCACTCCTAGACACCGATACCTTCACTATCAACGTTCAAGAGCTCTTGATGGACGACCAGCGCGCTCCTGGCATGGTGTTGCTTCACCAGCACATTGCCAAAGATTTTGAAGATGGCGGTTTCAGCTTCATCAACGTCCCAGCGACGCACATGCTCGCCCTCGACCTGGACGACGCCACCATCACACGTATGGTCGCCATTGACGATTGCCTTCGTTACAGCATCGTTTTCAAGCACTACCAGCACGCTCTCGACTACCTCGCCAAGCACTACGGCCTCGCCCAGGCCATCGACCGCGCCTCTACATCTACCGACGCCTCCCCTTGCTCATCGGTGATTGTTGTACCGGCGCATCTATCCACACCCCCACGGCTAACGCGCCTACCGTTATCCACAACGGCCTTTAGCCCTTTTGGAGTTATCCACATGAGTAAAAAACAGCCGATCCGCGTCTTTCTCGATCCGGAAACCCACAGCCGCCACTTGATCCAGGCGGGCACCAACGGCCTGACCTCCTCGGCCTTATCAGAACGGCTGATTGAGTACGGCCTTGCCCAACTGGAGAGCGGCGACAAAGCACCGCTGGAAGCCCTTTCCCGTGCCGCCTCCCCCGCTCCCAGTGCCAACGAGGCTTGATCTATGTCCCCCTGCCCGTCATCCGTCGCCCTTCGGTCGCACGGCGTCCTTAGCCAGCAGCGGACAGACTGTCAACCCCTGTTTGTGGGGTTTAAACAGGGGTTGACCGGCTGGCCGATGTTGGCTGCCGTGCAGAAAGACCGAAGGGCAAACGGAGGGCGGGAAGGGGGATCCCCCTGCCTCGATTCCCGAGCTCTGAGGGAGCGGGGCCAGCGGTGCCTCCACGGCCGGGACTATGCACGCGCCGCCACCTACTACGCCCAGGCGGAATACCTGGCGCTGGTACAAAACGGCGTTACACCTGAAACCACTGAGCTATCCATTCTCGCGGACTACTGCCTAACCCAAGCCGCCAGAACCTAACGCTAACGAAAAGGAACCACCACCATGATCAACACTATTCAAGCCCACGTTATCGGTGCCTCTCGCTACAAAATGGATAACGGCGTCCAGGGCGCCAAAATTTCCATCATGCAAGCAGCCTCTGCTGAGAACGAAAACGCTATCGGCAATCAGGTCAGCGTCATGACAGCGCCCTATGACATTTTCGACCAGCTCCACGCCGCTGCCCCGCACATGCCCTGTGCCATGGAGCTGGAAATCGAACTCCGCACCTCCTCCGCGGCTGCCGGTGGCAAAACCGTGCTTCACGTCATCGCCGCCCGCAAACCCAACGCCACCGGTAGCCAGCAGCAAGCTACCGCCAGCGACAAAAAATAGGATTCTGAGCCATGGACACAACAGAAATTAGCGGTCTGTGGCTCCTGGTTTATTGCGTCGGTCTCGTACTTGCGTTCGGGATCGGCGCGATAAATGGGGGCCAACGATGAACGATATCAGCATCACGTTTGTGGTTGGCTCCCTTTTCGCGTCCTACGCCCTCGGTTGGGTGTTTGGACATTCAATCTTGATCTACAAACGTTTTATGGAGTCTGTCTCATGACCCTTAACAACATCGTACACCACGTAAAACACGCCGCTACCACTACACGCGGCAAAGTCGCTGGCGGTGCTGCTCTACTCATGGGCTCGGCAGTTGCTCACGCACAAACGGCACCCACCGGCGCAGAAGCGGCGTTCAATGAACTTCAATCACAAGCCTCTGACATGGCGGGTTACGCATGGCCGGTCGTGGTAGGGGTGGTCGGTTCACTGCTCGCTATTGGCCTGTTTAAGAAATTTGCCAACAAGGCCACTTAATACCGCTTTAACAGGGATCAACCAAGGGGCGGAAACGCCCCTTTTTATATAGCGAGGGGAACATGATTAAAAAAGCCGTTTTACCCGTCTTATTAACGCCTTTTTTAATGGTGTTTTCTATTAATGCTATTGCCAATTACATGTCTTTTAGAAGCATGAACAATACTTTTCACAACTCCCCTTCTGCTGCTTGCACTTCTGTTTTTTCTGGTCGTTCTCCATCCTTAAAATATATATCTGATAGTTTTGCATGCTCTGTTGAAGCTTTTAAGAACTCTGGTGGTGGTTCTAGACACATTTATTCTGTTCAAGCTACTCCAGTTACTTGCCCATCTAATAATCCTAAAGTTTGTGTTACCCAGGAGGCGTTTGATTACATTAGTCAAAACCCAAGATCTATACCTAAAATGACTGATGAAGAGTGCCAATCTGAAAATGGTGATACTTTCACCACCAGCAATCATGATACTTATAATTATTTACAAGCAGGTGGTTCTGTAAAATCGCATAACGGTGCTTGTACTGTTTCAAGCCCTGGCGGTGTTTCTGGCTGTACTGGATCTGGTGAAAGTCTAAGTTGCATTATTGATATTGAGTCTTCATCAACTAATGAATACGGTATGTATGGTGAACATATTACTGGAGGCTTGGATTCATCTTCTGATGGTACCTTTTCTGTCATCGATTTTAATACCCCTGACTATCTAGAGCCTCTCCCTGGCAACTGCTCTGATCCGTCTAGCTGCGTCACCATTGGCGATACCTCTTATTTAGTCGATTGGGACTCTGCTCCCGACTATTTCTCCTATGTCGATTCCAATGGAACCACTTACTCCAAGCCGTCTAGTGGTGGTGGCTCCGGCGGTGACAATGGTGGTGGCGATCCTACCGACCCCACTGACCCAGGCGGCGATAACGGTGGCGGTGGCTCCGATGGCGGGTCAACCGTGCCAGATTTCGAGTTTGATGAATCCGGCATCATTGAGGCTATCGGAACCGCTGGCCGTTCCAACCGTAACGCGATCAATGCGCTCTCCAACGATGTAACCGGCGCAATTAGTGACCAGACCAACAGCTTAAATAACGCTACCACTACCCAGACCAATGCGCTCAACAGCACGTTAAACAATCAAACCCATAGCCTGACAAGCTCACTTGACGATCAGACCAACGACCTCACCACGGCCATTGATGACCAGACCGGTTCTTTAAGCGGCTCCCTGGATGCCCTCGGCACGTCCATTGTCGATGCGATTAACAGCCTTGGTGCTGACGAGGGGGAAGGTGATGGTGAAGGTGACCAAGAAGGCTTCTTTGAAGGCTTGGTTGACAGTCTCGCGGATCGCTTTGATAACAAGATCGACGGGGCACTTAACCCAAACGGCATGCCAGGTGATTCTGAAACCGCTGGCATGATCGACGGTGAAGGCGTTGCCGATGATGTAATGGAATCCCTTGAGCAAGGGGCCGATCAATCAAACACCGCCATTTACGACGAATTTGAAGGCATTTTTGAGGGCGGTGGCATTATTGATGGGGCGCTTGAACCCCTACGCGACTTCGTTACCTCCTTTCTTCCCAGCCTACCTACCGGCGGTTGTACCCCGCTCACCTTCGGCGCGGGTGAACGCTCATTCACTATTGATTGTGAAGGCTTCAATTTGTTGAAGGCAGCGCTTTCATGGGTGCTGTTCTTCTTTACCGCCTATCAGCTTATTTCCATCCCGATGGATGCTCGTAAGAGTCAATAGGAGTTCTCACCATGGCCGCATTACTTCGCCTTCTCTTAAGTCGCTTCGGGATCTTGCTTACCGAGTTATTGACCCACTTCGGCGGCTTATTTGTCCGTGCTTACTTGTGGCTTAAAGTTGCCAAGCTAGGCATTTTCACTATAAAGCTCGGCATCTTTTTTGGCATTTTAACCGCCATGATCAACGGCATTAAATTGCTGGGTAATTCCCTCATTGTGTCCATGCCCCCCATGCTGGCCGATGGTATCACCCGTGTCATGCCCGATAACTTTTATGCCTGTGTCACGACCATTCTGTTGGCCAAGTTCATTGTTTATACCTTCCACATTAAAGATCGCGTCTTACACATGGGGAGCGATGTGTAATGGCCGTTTACGTCGTCACCGGCAAGCTAGGCGCCGGTAAAACCCTCGTCGCCGTAGGGAAGATCAAGGACAAGCTAAACCAGGGGTGCAAGGTCGCCACCAATCTGGATCTGAACCTGGATAAGCTGATTGGCGAAAAAGCCAAACAGACCCGCTGCTACCGCATCCCTGATAAACCCGTCCTTGCCGACCTGGAGTCCATCGGCACCGGTACCGACGATTACGACGAAAGCAAAAATGGCCTGTTGGTGCTGGATGAATGCGGCACCTGGTTTAACGCCCGCTCCTGGAACGATAAAAGCCGTCAGGACGTGATCAACTGGTTTTTGCACGCTAGAAAACTGGGCTGGGACATTATTTTCCTGATCCAAGACTTGTCGATCATGGACAAGCAGGCCCGCGTCGCCCTCGCTGAACACGTCGTTTACTGCCGTCGCCTGGATCGTGTCTCCGTGCCCTTTGTCGGCGCGATTTACTCCCTCTTTGTCGGTTCCAAGATGCCCTTGCCAAAAGTGCATCTAGGCATCGTCAAATACGGTGATTCCCCCACCTCCATGGTGGTTGAACGCTGGACGTACACCGGCCGCGCCCTCTACCCCGCTTACGACACCAAGCAAGCCTTCTCTGACCACTACCCCCATGGCACTTACTCCGTGCTGCCGCCCTGGTTCACCCACGGCAGGCTTCGTGTGCCTCATGACGCGAGGTTCTACATGAAAATGACCCGTATCTACTGGAAACGCTTTAACCGCCCGTTGCTCTCTCTGGCCTCCTTTGTGCTGGGCTGCTTTATCACCCTGTCGGTACTCGTCGCCGACCGCGTGAATGCTCGATCACAAGACGACACGCCCCCCGCGGCACCGCAAGAACTGCCCGACTTTAGCACCACCCGCATCGCCAGCTTTAGCCAGTTTGGCGACCGCACCACTTACCGCCTCATTGATAGCGACCGCCAGTCCCTCACTACCGACGATCTCGCCCGCCAAGGCTTTGGCATCGTCCCTGTGAGCGCCTGTCTAGTTCGCGTAGAAAATGGAGTCACCCATGCTGAAATTCGCTGTTAAAACCGCCGCGTCGTTCGCCCTGGCTACCGTCATCGCCACCAGCGCCCACGCCACCCCGATCCAGATGCAAGACACCGATATCCGCGACTTCGTGCGCTGGTACGTTGAGCAAACCGGTACCCCGTTGGCGATTCACCCCACGGCCACCGGCACGCTCACGGTGTACGCCCCCGATGTGCCTGATCACCAGTTGGATGAGTTCTTTCAAGGCGTGTTGAGTTCCCACGGCTACACCATCCTGCCTGGCAACCCGCCGACTGTTGCCCCGGCCAGCCAATCAACCACTCCAAAAACACCAGGCGTTTTTGCTCAACCAGCCGAACCACTCGATCCCGCCGCCGCGATCGCCAACGCGCCCACGCTCACCCCGCCGCCTGTACCGCAGGCCACACACCTGTTCTCGTTTAACAACGTGCGTGCGGACGATATCGCCCCGCTGGTCACCACCTTTCTGACCCAGAACGCCCAAGACGGCACTACCCTGTCCCGTGTGCAGGTACTCCATGCCTCCAATGCCATTTTGGCCAAGGGCCCAGAAAAGCAGCTTTCACAGCTGCAGGAGCTACTCCCCCAAGTGGACGTCGCCCACCCTCAACTCCTTATCCAGGCGGTGATCTTTGAAACCACCGACGGGGATACCTTCGATCTAGGCGTCTCGCTGGGCAGGTCAACCGGTAGCGGTGTCGCCGGTGGCTTCAACACCGCCAACCTCGGCACCTCGTTAGCCTCCTCCGGCGGCACCTTCGGGATCTTCGACGGGGATGTACTCGCGTTTGCCATCAACGCCTTACAGCGCGACTCAAGCTCCAACGTGTTATCCACACCGCAAATTCTCACCCTCTCCGGCAAACGGGGCACGATCTCCATTGGCCAGAATGTGCCCTTTGTCACCGGTCGCGTCACCGGCGAATCAGCAGACGTTAACAGCCCCTTCCAGACTATCGAACGCCGTGATGTGGGCATCCGTTTAAACGTGCTGCCGGTGGTCACCGCGTCCGGCTTAGTCATCATGGATATCACCACCTCCGCCGACTCGCTCACGGGTTCACTGATCGCCTCCGACATCATCACCAACCAGCGCCAAATCAACACCACCGTACAGATCCGCTCCGGCCAAACCCTTCTGTTAGGCGGCCTATCGTCCCAGGATGACCGTACCCAGGTCTCCGGCGTTCCTGGCCTCTCCAGCATCCCCGTTGCCGGTCGCTTATTCCAAAACGAATCCACCTCCAACCAGCGCACCAACCTGCATGTCTTGCTCCAAGCGACGGTATTACCCCGTTATGACGCCAAGCGCGTGAATACCCAAGCACCTGCTGCCGCCAGCCCGTTACTACCTGCGCAGCACGGGGTGACGGGCTGGCGGCAGCAGGTCGAGACCCTCCCTGTAACACGTCTCGCAGAATAACGGTGAAACAGTCGAAAACCTGCCATTACCTGACAGTAAGGAACATTTGAAAAATGAAACGTTGGGAACGCTATTCACAAGACTCATTGATCAAGGGTGAACAGGATGCACGGGGCTCCTTGTTCATTTCCCAGAAGGGCCAAAAAGAGCTAGGGGATATCAAACTGCTGAATGCTGGCGTGGACACCGTTCGTCAGCTCTATCAAGGCAAACCCTGCTTATACCAGTTTGATCAAATTATAAGGGTCTACAACGAAGGCCACGGTGCCACCATGGAACTGTTCGACGTCACATGGTCGGTAGGGGCCGGCGCAGCCGGTTCAGGCTTCCGCTATCGTCTCCAAAATAACGAGCTAGGCATCATAGTGTTCTTCCAGGCACGGCATACCAAGGTAGAGAACATCGGTACCCACCTAAAAATAGAACTCTCCCCCCACTTCATCCAGGAGCGCAGCCCCCAAGAGTGCCAAGACTTCATGTACAACATCGCAGCGCATATGCTCGCCTACGTGGAACCGGTCGGCTGTGCCATCCACCTCGCGCTAGACGTACAAGGCTGGGAGCCTCCCAAAGACTTCATGCAGCGCTTTGTGACCCGTTCTAAAAAGATAATGCGCATCGATGGCATTGAAGAGCTGGAGTTTGCCCACAACACCATTGCCACCACCTATGGCCGTGGTGAAACCTATATGTTTGGTACCGCTGGAGCGCTCCAATGCTCGATTTACAACAAGACGCTGGAAGCCAAACACCGCGACAAAATGCACTTCTGGGAAGGCATCTGGAAACACGCCGTAAATGATGATCTCAGCGCCGCCTACGATCCTGAAAAAACCGTCTGGCGTATCGAGCTGCGTTTCCATCAATCGGTGCTTCGTGAGTTCGCGATGGGCATACCCTGCAACGTCGATACCGGCGAAGTGCTGGACGCCTCCCACGGCTTCAACCGCTTCATTGACGTAGTACCGCACCTCTCCGGCCTCTGGCGTACTGCCATGCAGTCATACCGCCTCAACCACAGCCGCGACCTTATCGACCCTACTTGGCAACTTATGCAGGAAGACGCCCGCTTCTACTGCCATGAGCCTGCGTTCATGTACAAACGCGCTCGAAAAACACCTGGCTTAGGCAATGAGAAGAACGTCACCCTGGCGTTTGGCAACCTGATCAGCATCTACGCCCGTCAGGGCTTCCGCACCCATGAAGCCGTTCGTTATCTCCAGCGCTCCGGCATGTGGGAAGATCTCGCCGAATACTACCGCCGTCGAGGCGTCGACTCCGCACAATTCAGGCAGATCGTAGAGCAGAAGCTGATAGAACGACGATTGGTAGGGAAAGCGGCATGAGTATCAAAAAGGTCAAAGGTGGATGGAAGGTCGATATATGGCCAGATGGTCGCTATGGCAAGCGCATTAGGAAAACGCTTCCCACCCAGGGAGAAGCAAAGCGGTTTGAAGCCCAATTGCTCACGAAAGCTGCCCAGGGTGAAGACTACGCACCGAAGAAAAAAGACCGCAGACGCTTACTGGAGCTAGTGCAGCTCTGGTACGACATGCACGGTGCCACACTCAAAGACGGACAAAAACGCCTCGGTAAGCTGCATCAGCTCGTAGGCCTGATGGGTAACCCCTATGCCTTCACGATCCGTCCTGTCACTGTTGCAAAATTCCGCCAATCTCGCCTAGAACAAGGACTCTCACCGAATACCGTTAACCATGACGTTGCCTATCTAAGGGCCGTATTCAACGTCCTTATACAGCTGGGCGAATGGAAAGGCGATAACCCCTTTGCCGCTATCAAAGCTATACGATTGCCCGAACGTGAACTTAGCTACCTCACTCACGAACAAATCAAAATGCTATTTGAACAGCTTGGCCAGTCGCGTAGTAAACACGTCACGCTGATAGCAACCTTATGCTTGGCAACGGGAGCCCGTTGGAGTGAAGCCCAATATCTCCGCGCTGAATTGGTCAGGGATGGCCGCGTCACATACGTTGACACCAAGAATGGCCGTAGCCGTTCGGTACCGCTTTCAGATGAGCTTTACCAACGCATCAAGGCTCACGGGCCACAGATCGGACGGTTATTCCCAAGTGATGCCTATAAAGCATTTACGAATGCTATCAAGAACGCAGGCATTACCTTGCCAAAAGGACAGAGAACTCACGTGCTACGACACACCTTTGCAAGCCACTTCATAATGAACGGCGGCAACTTATTAACACTGCAAAGGATACTCGGTCATCAATCCATACAAATGACCATGCGTTATGCACATGTAGCTCCTGACCACCTGACGGAAGCCGTCACATACGGGCCAAAATTCTAGGGTGTAGACTCTTTGTAGACACTGGCGGAAAAAGGTACAACGAGGGAGGGTATTACGGCGGGTAAGTCTTTGATTTAATGGTGGGCCCAGTAGGACTTGAACCTACGACCAAGGGATTATGAGTCCCCTGCTCTAACCAACTGAGCTATAGGCCCGAAAAGCGTGCATATCATAGCGAATGTGGCCGGGTGAGGCTAGCCCCTTTGCGCTATCTTGATGTCATTACGGCACTTTATGGGGATTGGGCAGTCTGGTGAGTAGTTCTTTATGCGGAGACGCTCTGTGAAAGCATTGATTGCTCTATTCCCCTTACTGTTGGCGCTGCCCGTACACGCTGACTGGCAACTTGACCCTGGCCAGTCGCGGGTGCAGGCATCGATTACTCAGTTGAACGGCGAAGCACCGCAAACTCATCACCATCAGGTGCGCGATCTGCAGGGTGATATCTCCAGCGATGGCACCCTGCGCTTGCCATTAAAACTCAGCCAAACGGATGTGCTGGAACGCTTTGGTGAGTTGCCGCCGTGGATAGGTTTGCTGGCGAACACCACCCTGGTGACGCTAGAGGCGCAAATGCCACCAGAGCGGTTAGACGGTTTGGATATTGGCGAATCCCTGGTTGAGACGCTGACCTTTAGCGTTCAATCAGACATGGTTAACCAGCAGGAATCCGTGCCACTGCGGTTTACCCGCGAAGGCCTGAATGAGATACGCGTTACCCACGCGGAGCCCATGGCGATGGATGGCCGAGCGCTGATGGCCAACACCACGGTGCGCACCGTGATGTCATTACTAGGCTATCAGGAGATTGACGAGCATGTGCCCGTCACCCTCAATGCGCTCCTGGTTAATAGGTAATAGTTAATCGGTAGTTGTTAAAGGCTACTAACTGCTTCCACATCCCCCGCCTGGGCTTCGCCGGTTTGTACCCGCCACTGGGCGGCGTAGTGGCCGTTAGCTGCCAGTAGGCTGGAATGGGTGCCCCGCTCGGCCACCTGGCCTTTCTCAATCACTACGATCTCATCGGCATGCACAATGGTAGAGAGCCGGTGGGCAATCATAATCACCGTGCGGCCATGGGCAATACGCTTGAGCGAGCGCTGAATGGCCGCTTCGGTTTCGTTGTCCACTGCGCTGGTGGCTTCATCCAGCACCAAAATAGGCGGGTCTTTAAGCAGCGCCCTGGCTAGTGAAAGCCGTTGGCGCTGGCCGCCGGAAAGCCGCACGCCCCGTTCGCCTACCGGTGTGTCTAAGCCTTGGGGCAGCGTTTCAATAAAGCTCCACGCTTCGGCGGTTTTGGCGGCATCGGTAATTGCGGCTTCGTCAGCGTCCGGCTTACCGTAGGCGATATTGTCACGAATGCTGCCTTCAAACAGGTAAACATCCTGACTGACCAGGCCAATCGATTGGCGAAGTGAGTTCATACTCACTTCGGTGATGGGCTGCCCATCAATGAGCACGCGACCGTTTTCGGGGTCGTAAAAGCGCAGCAGCAGTTTGATCAGGGTGGATTTCCCCGACCCAGTCGCTCCCACCAGCGCCAAGGTATTACCTGCGGGCACCTGCAGGTGAATGCCATCCACCCCGACGCCGCTGGTGGCGTAGTGAAAGCTCACATTATCTACCGTCACCTCGCCGCGCACCGGCTGGGTGAGCGGCGTGGTACTGTCATCTTTTACGGTAATCGGCACTTCGAGCAGGTCGAGAATACGTCGCGTGCTGGCCATGGCACGCTCGAACAGATCAATCACTTGAGCCAGACCGGTGAGCGGCCAGAGCAGGCGCTGGGTCAAAAACACCAGCACGCCGTATGCCCCAACGTTTAGCGAGCCGTTGAGTGCCATCATGCCGCCCACGGTAAAGGTGGCAAGAAAACCGGCCAAAATCGCCATGCGGATGACCGGAATAAACGCGGAGCTAACCTTGATCGCCCGTCTGTTGGCGTCTACATAGGCTTCGCTGGCATCACGCAGGCGATCGGCTTCGCGGTCTTCGCTGGTAAAGCTTTTAATTGTCGCAATGCCGCTGAGGTTATTGGATAAGCGGCTGGCTAGATCCCCGACCTTTTCACGCACATCGCTATACAGCGGCCCGGCTTTACGCTGGAAGAAGAACGCGCCCCAAATGATCAGCGGGATAGGCGTAAACGCCAGCAGCGCAATCAATGGCGAAAGCACAAAGAAGACTGCGCCCACGGCTACCACGGTGACCACCACCTGAATAATCGAATTAGCCCCGCCGTCCAGAAAACGCTCAAGCTGGTTGACGTCATCGTTCATGGTGGCCACCAACTGGCCAGAGCTTTTCGACTCGAAAAACGCCATATCCAGCCGCTGAGCGTGCTCGTAGGTATCTTGGCGCATATCCGCTTGTAAGCGTTGGGCTAAGTTACGCCAGAGAATTTGGAACAAGTACTCAAACAGCGATTCCCCCGCCCAAATAACAAACGTCAGTACCGCCAGCATGGTGATCTGCTGTTGAGGCGTCTCGAACCCGAGGCTGGCCACAAAACTCTGCTCCTGATTGACCACCACATCGATGGCGACACCAATCAGAATCTCTGGAGCAATATCAAACAGCTTATTAATAATCGAACAGGCGGTGGCGGCAATGATGCGCCGACGATAGCCTTTGGCGTAGCGCAGTAGCCGCAGCAACGCTTGAAAACTGTGTGCAGGAGAGGACACGAGTGTTCCTTACTGAGGTTGTTATAGCTGAAATAGGTTTAGAGACGATAGAGTAATGAAATCGCCCCGCTATCTCTAGCAGGGCATCAACTTAATGCAACTTTAGCAAGCGGCGAAAGGCTGGAGACTGCCTAGTAAGCAGGCGCCGTGGAGCGGCGAACATTGGCCAGCAACGGGCTGCCGGTATCAGGGTCGGTGAGTAACGTGCACTCCACTTGATAGAGCGTTCGCACTAGGTCAGGCGTAACCACCGTAGCCGGAGCCCCTGCCGCGATAATCTGACCTTCACGCATGGCGATGAGATGGTCAGCGTAGCGGCAGGCGCTGGCGAGATCGTGCAGCACCATCACCACGGTACGGCCGTGGTGGGCAAGATGTTTCACCAGCTCGAACACTTCAATCTGGTGGCCAAGATCCAGCGCGGAGGTGGGTTCATCCAGCAGCAGCAGCGGGGTTTGCTGGGCGATGGTCATGGCGATCCAGGCGCGTTGGCGTTGGCCGCCGGAAAGCGCATCAATTGGCCTGTCAGCGAGTTGTTCCAGCCCTGCCGCCGCTAGCGCATGCTGCACCACGCGCTGGTCTTCTGCTGACCACTGGCGCAGCCAGCCTTGGTGGGGCTGGCGACCAAAACGAATCAGTTCGGTCACGGTTAGCCCCTCCGGTGCGACGGCCTCCTGGGGCAGTAGCGCCAGTTGCGTAGCGAGTTGGCGGGTGGGCAGGTGCTGAATATCGGCGCCATCCAGCAATACGGCACCGCTATCGGGTTTGTGCAACCGAGCAAGCCCGGCCAATAACGTTGATTTTCCGCAGCCGTTAGGGCCCACAATGGCGGTAACTTGGCCGCTGGGCAGGGTGATATCCAAGCCATCGATCACCTGCCGGGTGCCATAACTCATGCCGAGCGACTGCGTGGCAAGAGACGGCATGGTGGGTGTTGGAGATTGGCTCATGTGAAGCTCCGTTGCGGACGCATTAATATCCAAAGTAACCAGGGCCCGCCGACCACGGCGGTAACGATACCCACCGGAATCTCGATAGGCGCCAGCAGCGTACGCCCGGCCAGGTCGGCGAGTACCATTACCAGCGCCCCCGCCAGGGTGGCCGCCAAAACAGGCACGCTGCGTGAACTGGACAGCGACCGGGCAATCTCCGGGCCAATCAACCCCACCATGCCCACCGGCCCGGCAACAGCGACCGCCAACCCCGTCAAGGCGACAGATAGCAGCAGCACTTCCAACCGGCGACGTTTGACGTTCACTCCTAACCCGCTGGCGGTGGCATCCTTGAAACGCAGTAGCGTTAGCGAACGGGCTAACGCCATGGCAGTGGCCAACCCTAACACCAACCCGAGCATCAGTAATTGCAGTGCGCCGCTGGGGCGGGCATTGAGCGAACCCACCGTCCATGGATAAGCAGCATTGGCGGTATCAATGGCGACTCGCGCCAGCATCAATTGCGTTATCGCGCCAAACACCGCGCCCACGCCAATCCCCGCCACGATAAAGCGATACCCCTGGGTGCCGTTGCCCGCGGCGAGCCCGAAGGTGAGTACCGCTGCGGTGGTTGCCCCTGCTAACGCCATGGCAGGCGGCGCGATGGAAACGCCAAGGCCTACGATGGAGGCCACTGCAAACGCTGTCGCGCCATTATCAATGCCGATAATACCCGGCGTCGCCAAGCGATTGCGGGCCAGGGTTTGCATCAGTATGCCTGCTAACGCGAAGGCCGCCCCGGTACTAGCGGCAGCGGCTAAACGCGGCAAGCGCAGCTCCTGCACTACAAAGCTCGCCATCATATCTGCATTGCCAAACAGAGCCTGCAGCACCGCCATAGGGGCGACCTTAACGCTGCCCAGGCTTAGGTAAATAACGCTGGCAAGCAGTAACGCGCCAAACAGTCCCAGGTTAACGGCCACCGCTCGCTGCTCAAACAAAAGGCTGTTCTGACCGTGCCCGCTTCGCCAGGCGAATCGCCAATAACCTTGCGGTGGCGGTACGTTGTTATTGCCGTCCGCGCGGAACTGGTGTTCCGGGGAGAAAGGCATAGACGAGCTTTTTATCTGCGTGGTTTTCATTAGCGAATTCACAGCATTGGTAGGCGGCGCGCACGAACAACCGCTATCAGTACGGGGGCGCCGCACAGCGCAGTGAGTACGCCCAACGGTAGTTCCGATGGAGCGACCACCACCCGAGAGATGATATCGGCTGCAAGGACGATCAGCGGCCCGATGGGCAGACAAAGCCATAGCGTGCGACGAATATCAGGCCCGGCCAAAGCCCGTGCGACAAACGGCACCACCAACCCAACAAAGGCAATGGGCCCGGCGATGGCGGTGGCAGCACCCACCAACAGCGCCACGCAGGCGATGACCAACCAACGAATGAGGTTGGGGTGGTGGCCCAAACCAGAGGCCACTCGTTCGCCTAGCGCCAGGGCGGCTAATGGCCGAGCGATCAGCGCAACTATCACGGATGCCGCCAGCATACTGGGCAGAACGGCCAGCAGGTCGTCCAAGCGGCGGCCTGCCAAGCTGCCAATCACCCAGAAACGAATTTCATCAGCGGCACGCTGGTCGTAAAGCAGTATCAATGAGGTCAACGACGCCAGCAGACCCGAAAATGCCGCTCCGGCAAGCACGAGCCGGATAGGGTCGTTACCCACACCGCGAAAGCGCGCCACGCTCAATACGCACACGCAGCCCACCAGCGCACCTAACTGCGCGACTGAAATGCGTAACGTGGCGGCACTGGCACCCAGCACTAAGGCCAGCGCCACGGCAAATGCCGCCCCCGCGCTAACCCCTAAAAGCCCCGGTTCAGCCAGCGGGTTGCGTGCCACCGCTTGCAACAGGGCTCCCGCGACGCCTAGTGCCATGCCCACCACAATACCAATCAAGGTGCGCGGTGCGCGCAGTTCCCAGACGATGAAGCGTGCTTCACTGTCCTGAGCGCCGCTCAGTAGTGCCAGGGCCCTACCCGGGCCAACGCTACCCGCACCGATTAATAGACTAACGAGACTCACCGCCACAAGGGCGGTGAGTAGTAGCAGCATTAGCGTTCGGGGCGTAGCACGCCTAACGTTAGGCGTTGCAAAACGTGGAACCGTCACGGCAACAGCGCTGCCTCTATATCATCAAGAATCGCCTGAGCGGCCAGCGGGCCATTGGCGCTTGTCCATAGCTGACCATCCACCGGCACTACGTGGTCTTGCTGCACCACGTTTAGGCGCGTAAAGGCGCTGCTCTGCTTGGCCGCGTCCACCGCCGCTTGACCATCTTCGTTGAGCGTTGCCAGGAACAGCCAGTCGCCGTCCACTTGGGAAAGGTTTTCCAGGCTGAGCACATCGCTATGCACACCGCGCTCGCCGACCAGGCCAGCGTCCTGAACATCCAGCCCCGCTTGGGCTAACAAACCTGCAGAAAAAAGGTTTTCCGACATCACCATGGGGCCACCGGGCATCCAGCGTACCAAGAAGGCGCTTCCCCCCACACTTGCCTCTTCCACTGCCTCGGCGACCTCGACGGCGCGTTGCTCAACGGCCTCAATCGCTTCTGCGATGGCAGCTTGGCGATTGAGCGCTTCGCCGTAAAGGCGGGCTTCAGCTTTCCAGTTATCCGGCGCCAGTGGCTGGGGCGGTGGCACCACCGTGGGCGCAATACGTGACAGCAGTTGATACTGCTCATCAGAGAGCTGGGCGGGCGCCAAAATCAGATCCGGCTGCTGCGCCAGCACTGCCTCGATATTGATCTCGCGCACCACGCCCATAATCGCCGGCGTGTTTTCACCAAGATGCGCTTCAATGTAGCTTGCCACATTGTCACCACCACGCGTCGTCACAGCGCCTAGCGGGTTGACACCTGCCGCTACGGCAGCGTCCAAAGCGCCTTCGTAAAGTGTTACAACCCGCTTTGGGGTTCCCTCAACGTCTACGTCGCCAAAGGCGGTTTCCAGCGTGCGCGCTTGTGCAGTGCCTACCACTAAGGCACTTAGCAATATGCCCATCATGCCTAAACGCCCGCGTTTAATGAGGGTGGCTACCCTTGGTGTCGTTTGAACCAGCATAAGTTTCTCTCGATACGCTACTTTGACAAGGATAATAACGATTCTCAAAAGCGCTTGCACTACTATTCCATCGAATGGCGTGTTCCATTTCTTGCAACCTCTCCACCACCCCGCTGTTTCAGTTCACGCAACGTAATGTTCCTCAATCATCCCCTCGCGTTTGGGAACTTTTCTTTTTAGACTCCCGCCTTTATTTGATAATTAATATCATTAGCTAATAATTATCGTAACCAAGAGGGAATGACATGCCACGCTTTACTCGCTCTGTTCTGGCTAGCGCCGTCACGCTTGCTGTTACTTCAGGCACAGCCACCGCTCAAGAAGATCAACAGCTGGACAATATCGTTGTCTCGGCCAGCGGGTTTGAACAGGCGATGGTCGATGCCCCCGCCAGCATTTCAGTGATCTCCCGCGAAGAGCTCTCGCGTCAACGAGTTACCAGTATTGCCGATGCCCTGCGCAACGTTGAGGGAGTGGATGTCGGCGGCTCAGTGGGCAAAACCGGTGGTAGCAATATTAGTATCCGTGGTATGCCCAGCGACTACACACTGATTCTGATTGACGGCCGCCGCCAGAATACCGCTGGCAGCGTGACGCCCAATGGGTTTGGCGAAACTTCCACCAGCTTCTTTCCGCCGGTTTCCAGCATTGAACGCATTGAAGTTATCCGCGGCCCCATGTCGACACTGTATGGCTCTGATGCCATGGGTGGGGTAATCAACATTATTACCCGCCGGGTTGGCCGCGAGTGGACTGGCTCTATCGGGGTTGAGAATACCTTTAACGAGAATCGCGACTTCGGTGATCGCCGCGAGATCAACCTGTATACCAGCGGCCCTTTGGTGGAAGATACCCTTGGCCTTCAACTGCGTGGCCGGGTTTATGAGCGCGATGCTTCTGAACTCACCTACACCGACGGTGACGGCAATCCTATCGAGGTTAGCCAGCGCGGCCCCAGCCCGGTGGAAGGCGATACCTACAACATCGGCGGCAAGCTAACCTGGACGCCCTCTGATAGCCACGACCTGTGGCTGGATGGTGAAGTCAATCGTCAGCGCTATAACAACGATGAGTGCCAGCTAGGTACCCTGGATGGACGCACCCGCAGCTGCGCGCCCGACCCTGGCAGCGCCACCGGCTATTCGGATGAACTCCGTTTTGAGCGCGAGCAAATCGCCATTGGCCACACCGGACGTTTTGCCTCGGGTACGCTGGAATCCAGCCTGATGCGCAATACCACCGAAACCAAAGGACGCACGATTCCTGGTGATGTGGGCGTCGCTTATGAAGGCTTTCCCAGCATTGTCGGCGGTGCACCACGGGAGCTGGAAACCACCAATACTGTGCTCGACAGCAAATTCATCATGCCGCTGGGCAACCACATGACCACGCTGGGTCTGCAGTGGTGGGATGCAGAGCTTGACGACGGCTTGGCCGGTGAGACCTTTGCCCAAACCACCTGGTCGCTGTTTGCTGAAGATGAATGGATGCTGCGGGACGACTTGGCCCTGACCCTAGGCGGCCGTTACGATCACCACGACGCCTTTGGCAGCCAGTTCAGCCCGCGCGGCTACTTGGTGTGGAACACGACGTCCAACTGGACATTAAAAGGTGGCGTGAGCCGCGGCTATAAAACGCCCACGCTTAATGACTTGCACGATGGGATCAACGGCGTCACCGGCCAAGGTACCGTGCTGACCATTGGTAACCCGGATCTTGAGCCTGAAACCAGCACCAGCAGCGAGATCGGCGCCCATTACGATAACCAGCAAGGCTTTACCGCCAGCGCCACACTTTTCCACAACCAGTTTGACGATAAGATTGCCAGCGGCAGCGATATCCTGGTGGAAAACGACCCGCTGATCCCTGACGGCATGTACAGCCAACAGGTCAATGTCGACGAGGCAATCACCCAAGGGGTTGAGCTCTCTACCAGCTACCAGTTCGCTCCCGATTGGCGCGTTAACGCTAACTACACCTATACCGATAGCGAACAGAAGAGTGGTAATAACGAGGGTGAGCCGCTGACGGATACCCCCGAACACGCCATCAACGCCACGCTGCGCTGGCAGGCAACGGCAAAGCTGGACACCTGGCTCTCAGCTGAGTACCGCAGCGAACGCTACCGTAACCGCGAAAGCGTGCGCGGCGCGCCCTCGTTTGATGATTTGGGCGACTTTAAAGCCTATTCACTGTTTCACTTAGGCGGTAACTATGCGGTCACCAATCAGCTTAATCTGAGCGCGACCATCTATAACCTGTTTGATAAAGATTTTGTCGACTACCGCGCCTACGGCGATGGCACCAGCTTTGGCAATGTGTACGCCAACAGCGAAGAGGGCCGCCGTCTGTGGCTATCCGCCCGCTACGAATTCTAATCGACCTCAGCTCGCTACTGTTTCAATGCTGATTTCTGCCCCGGCCATGCGCTGGGGCTTTTTTTGTTTACTAACCTCTCCTTTTCTAACAACCAAAAAAGCGGCTATCGCTGGATAGCCGCTGCTGTACTGCGTTTATAACGGGAACCTAGCGTTTAAAAGGCGACGTTGAGACCTAACCAAACCCGGCGGCCATCTTCCACATAGCCGTACTCATCGTAGTCAATCGCTTCGTCGAACAGGTTGTAGATACCCGCGTTCAGTTGAGTCGATTCATTTAGCTGGTAGCCAACGCCTGCATCTACAAAGGTGTAGGAAGGGGCCACAATAGAGCTCTGAGAAGGGCCGGTAGTCGGTTGGCTCTCTTCGCCGCGGTAGGTCACTTTTGTCCACTGGCTGAGCTTGGCCGAGGCTTGCCAATTCAGTGTGGCCGATACTTGGTGGCGTGGCAGTTGAGTTAGCGGCTCGCCGGCATACTCACCGCTTTTTTGCTCGCTATCAGTAAAGGTGTAACTGGCCGTTAGCGCTAGCGCATCGTTCAGCGGCGCCGCGATACTCACCTCGGCGCCTTGGGTAATGGCCTCATCCACGTTGACGCGGTAAGTCGGGTCGCTACCATAATCGTTAGCGCCATCCGTACAGATATCGATGGGGCAAGCAATGCGAGTAATTTTATCTTTGAAGTCGTTATGGAATACCGTGACGCTGCCATTCAAGCCAGAGTCGTTGGCATAAAGCAGGGCCAGCTCTTTATTGAGCGAGGTCTCTGGCTCAAGGTCAGGATTACCGTAAATATTGCCACCACGGCTGACCTGCCCCCAGTCGGGCGTAATCTCGCGCAGGTTAGGTGCTCGATAACCGGTCGAAACGCCGCCTTTCAACGTCCAATCAGGCGTCATATTCCACACACTATAAAGACGCGGACTTAAATGACTACCGTAGTTGTCGTCATCATCAACCCGTAAACCGCCGGTTAATGCCCAGGAATCGGTAAGCATCCACTCATCTTCAACAAAGAGTGCCCATTGGCTATTATCAATCTCACTGCGATCAGAACCAGGCAATTGATTCGTCGTACTATCGTCAAGCGACTCTTCCTCGTAGTTAGCGCCTACCGTCACCATATGCATGCCTAGCGGAATGACCGCGCTGGTTTTGGCGGTGGTGTTGGTGATTTCAATATCCCGCGATTTATTTTCGCTGCGCTCACGCTGAAGGTAGGTTTCACTGGTACCCCAATCGAAGCGGCCACTATGGGTTAACGCAACGTGCTGATGGATATAGTCGTTGAAGCTATCCTCACAACCACCGCGACAGCCCTCTGATGGCGCCGAGTTACCCATCAGCGATTTGCGTTCCTGCTCCGTAATACCGGCCTCAAACGTGAAGTCATGGTTTTTTGACGCGGCAAGGCTGAATCGTGCGGTGAGGCTTTGCAGGCTTTTATCTTCGTAGCCGTTAAGGATATTGTCTTCATCGCGCTGAGAAGCGCGGCCATAGAGCTGAAGCCCTAAACGCTCCCCTACCAGCGGGCCACTCAGATAAAAATTAGCTTGGCGGCTATCGCCGGAGTCACTGTCTTCCTGAAGTATGGTGTCGAGTTGAACATTACCGTGCCACTCCTGCGCCACCTTGCGGGTAATCACGTTAATGACCCCGCCGATGGCATCGGAGCCGTAGAGTGTCGACATTGGCCCACGCACTACTTCAATGCGCTCAATGGCCTGTAGCGGCGGCAGCCAGTCTTGCTCAAACCCGGCGCTACCATTGGGACGGGACTCGCGGGAATTCTGCGGGCGTCCATCCACCAAAATAAGCGTGTACTGGGAAGGCATACCACGAATGGAGATATCTTGACCATTATCCCCAGCGCCCCCGCCAGTAATAATCACACCGGGCACGTCACGCAGCGCATCGGTGACACTTTGATAGTGGCCCCGCTCTAACTCTTCCCGGGAAACCACGCTGATAGAGGCAGGCGCATTGGCAATCTGCTGTTCAAACCCCGACGCAGTGACCACCATATCGTCTAAACGGGGCGCTTCTTGTGCCCATAATGCGCTACTGGCAAGGGAAGAGATGGCGCTGGCCAGCAGCGTTCGGCGCAAACAGGGAGACATAACTTCGTCCTTCATAGTGTGTTCAATGTGTGTGAGGAATGTGGGTCAGCATTCGCTCTGTTAAATGCGAATTATTAGCATTCATATTTTTACACACTCTTTGCACACTGGGGTGAGACGGTACGTTCAGCATACCGGAACACAAATGCCTATTATTTTCATTCGCACCGAAAAATGGCACAATTAACATTTACCCTTTTCCGTGGGCCTGACCATGTATGACTTTGACGAACTTACCGCCTTTGCCGATGTGATGACCACGGGCAGTTTGACTCGCAGCGCTCAAAAGCTCGGATTAGCCAAATCGACCCTTAGCCGCCGTATCAGCCAGCTCGAAACCCGGCTTAACCAGCCTCTGCTGCGCCGCCAGGCCAACCGCTTAATTCCTACCGAAGCAGGGCTGCTGTTTCACAACTACTGCACCGAGCTTTTGGCAATGGCGGCTCATAGCCAGGAGGCGCTGGCAGAGCTGCGTGAGGAGATTAGCGGCGAAATAACCCTTGAGGTACACGGTGCCCTGGCACGCAGCTGGTTACCCGGCACGATTGATGCCTTCTTAAACCGCCACCCCAAGGTAGAGTTAACGCTACACACCAGGGAAACACCGCCCACTAAAATGCACAGCAATAGCGTGCATGTCTGGCTTGGGCCAACGCACGAGTGCGGGCTAAACCAGGAGCGCTTGGGGCATTTAACCCGCGGGCTTTATGCCAGCCCACACTATTTAGCGGCGGCTGGCACGCCTCAACACCCCGACGAACTGAACCAGCACGCCTGGATAGATCTGTTGGGTTCTGCCTCTGATGGGCTGCTGCTCACTCATCAAGAGCATGGCCAGTACGCTTTTAACCCGCCCCGTTCCCGGCTGCGAGTAGACCTTACTGCCCTGCATATTGATGCCATCGCGCGCAGCCAGGGGATCGGGTTGCTCTCACACTGGTTAACTGCAAAACGCGAACAGCATCATCCAGGCGAACTGATTAACTGCCTGCCAGGCTGGGAGCCGGTGCCTCTCCCCATCACGTTGCTCTACGCCTACGGCCATCAATCACGCCGTACCCACGCGCTGTTAGAGTTTTTACGCAGTCAGGTGCCCGCCCCGTGGCGCACGTCAGCCGCCGCCGTCTAAGTTAATTCGAGTGTTTGCCTTGCCAGTTAGCCCGCTTATTAACGACAATGGGCGGCTAACGATTGCCAAGGACAGCCAATGCTTGCCGAACTTTTTGCCGTCATGGCGCCCGTGCTGGCTGGTGCAGGGCTCGGCTACCTGTGGGTACGCCTAGGCCATCCCTACCCGGTCGACTTCATTACCCGGCTAGTGTTTAACATTGGCACACCCTCACTGGTATTAGCATCCCTGGCGGGTGCCGATATCGATGCCACCACCTTTGGCCAGACGATGCTGGCCGCCGCGCTGGTGATTATCACCATGGGGGCCACTACTTTTGTGGTGGCAAAACTGTTGCGCCGCAGCTGGCGAGTGCTGCTTGCCCCCATGATGTACCCCAACACCGGCAATATGGGCTTACCGGTAGTGCTTTACGCCTTTGGCAGTGCCGGGTTTGCCTACGGCATCACGGTGATGGTGACTGTCTCGCTGTTTCAGTTCACCTTAGGCGCGGTGCTTAATAGCCAGGGCAACCCGCTCAAAACGCTTGCCAAAACGCCCACGGTTTACGCTATTGCGATTTCCATGGCGCTGCTGCTGACGGACACTTCCCTGCCGCCCTGGTTGGCGAATACGGTGGACTTAATGTCGGGGTTCACGGTACCGCTCATGCTCATTACTCTGGGCGTATCGCTAGCCAGCATTCAGGTGAAGAACCTGCGTTCAGGGCTCGGATTTAGTCTGGTGCGCGTGCCCCTCGCTGCCATGGTCGCCTGGTTGATCGCTGGCTGGGTGGGCCTTCCGCCACTGGCACAGAGCATTTTAGTGCTGCAAATGTGTATGCCGGTGGCGGTATTCAATTATCTCTTTGCTCAGCGTGCCCAGCGCGAACCCGTTTATGTCGCCAGTTTGGTCTTCTGCTCAACGTTGTTAGCGCTGTTTTACCTACCCGTGCTGCTCGCCCTGCTCATGTAATAGTGGAACCCACACGTGACTAAAAGGTCACTGCTAGACTACTGGCAAGGATGCCAATGATTAACGTCACCAGAGGGCACGCTATGCTTCACATGAACAACCATACCCAACGCCCACTGCCCCCTGGGGCTTGGGCAAGGATCAGTGGGCTAGTGCTGGCGGGCGCTATTAACACGGCAAATGCGGAAATCGTCCAGGAATCGCTGGAAACCGACCATTTAAACCTTTCCATTGAGCGTATCGCCGATGGTTTTGAGCATCCTTGGGCGGTGACGTTTTTACCCGATGGCCGCTACTTGGTGAGCGAACGCAGCGGGCAACTGAAACTTGTCGACCCCGAAAGCGGTGAAGCCAGTACGTTGGAAGGCATGCCCGAAGTGAGTACTCAGGGCCAGGGCGGTTTGCTAGACATAGCGTTACATCCTGATTTTGAAGGCGGAAATAGCGAGGGTGATAACGATTGGATCTATTTCACCTGGAGCAAGCCCGAGGGCAATAACAGCCGTTCAGCATTATCGCGAATAAAATGGCACAATGGCCAGCTAGGAGAGGTCGAACACTTGTTTGAACAAGATCGCGCCTCTGGGCCGGGCCGCCATTACGGCTCGCGGTTGGCGTGGCTGCCCGACGGTACCCTGCTAATGAGTATTGGGGATCGCGGCAGTGAACCGCCCCGAGCCCAGGCAAGCGATGACCACGCGGGCTCTACCCTGCGCCTTACCGCTACTGGTGGCGTTCCCGATGACAACCCTTTCGTTGGTGATGACACCACCCTGGATGAAATTTACTCCATGGGTAATCGCAATATTCAAGGCATGGCCGTGCTCAGTAACGGCGAAGCCTGGGCGTCAGAGCATGGCCCCCGCACCGGCGACGAGCTGAATCATATCGAAGCGGGCAATAATTATGGCTGGCCAAAGGTCAGCCAGGGCAATGACTATGCAACCAACGAGCCGATTGGCAAAGATTCGCTCCCCGGCATGGTTGACCCAGTGTATGTATTTGAAGGCCGCTTCGCCCCCGCCGGGCTTGCCGAAGTGACTAGTGACGCCTTTGGTGAGTGGCAAGGCAATTTATTAGCCGGTGGGCTAGGTAGCGAGAAGCTGTTGCGCCTGCGCTTGGAAGAGGGCCGTGTCGCCGAGGAAGAGCTTATTTTACAAGGCGAAGTGGGTCGCATTCGCGATGTTCGCCAAGGCCCTGATGATGCCATTTACTTACTCACTGACGCCCCCCAGGGCGGCTTGTACCGCCTAGCGCCAACGAACCAGTAGCGCTTCATTCACTGGCTGATATTAAAACGTATTAAAACCACCATGGATGCCCCATGCGACTACGCAATTTGATTATTTTGACTGTGATTGTGCCGCTGTTTGTCATCCTGGTGGTTTTTAGCTTAGTGGCAATCAAGTCGCTCGAAGATAACGTACGCTCAAAGCTACAAACGGAAGTTGAGATTATTACCCGGACGCTGAGCTCGTCGCTCAGCTACGCGGTTACGCCAGATAGCAATACGCCGCTTGAAGAAGCGTTACAGTCGGCGTTCTCCTTCCATCGAATTTACGGTGCCTATGTATTCGATACCCAGGGTCGCGATATTTACGGGCTGGGCCTAGGCAAAGATATTTTCAGCCGTGAAGAGATTCAACAAATCATTGAGCGCGATGACTTATATAGCAACTATCGCCAACACGATGGGTGGAATTACTACTCTGCATTGACACCCTTGCGCTCACAAGATGGCACTGTATATGGGGTACTGCAGGTTAATCGGCTAAATACCGGTATTGAGAACTACACGGGTTTTATCAGTATTGTGGCCGTGTTGGTGTTTGTGATTGGCGCCGCCGGAATCGTGTTTAGTATTTGGTGGGGGTTTCGCCGCCATATCGAGCGCCCGCTTAACCGGCTGCTGCACGTAATGCAGTTGGTAGAAAAAGGTGACCGCAGCCAACGCGCCACCGAAGACGGCCCTATCGAATATCGCCACCTTGCCTCCGGTTTGAATGGCATGCTGGATGCGATGGCCGAAAAAGACCAAGAGATCGAAAATCGCCAACGGCGCGAAATTGAGCTTGAAAAGCGCCTGCGCAAATCGAAAAAGCTGGCTGAACTGGGCGTATTGGCAGCCGGCGTTGCCCATGAGATAGGTGCGCCGTTAACGGTGATCAATGGCCAGGCCCAGCGTTTGGCTCGCCGCGATGTGATTGGCGATGACGAACGCGCACGACTAGGGCGTATTCGTGGCGAAGTCGAGCGCATCGTTGAAATTGTGCGCCAGTTGATGGAATTAGGCCGCCAACATAACGTAGAGAAAGGCGAACTGGCGCTTGATCAGCTTATTATGAATGCCAGCGATTTGGTTGAAGACGAGCTGGAGCCACGCAATATTCGTTTAGACATTGAATTACCGTCGCCGACACCCAACTTACTCGCCAACGGCCAACAAATTGTGCAGGTGCTGACCAATTTGCTGCGCAATGCAGCGCAAGCCCCCGAAGTGAACAGAATTCGAGTGCGCGCCCAGCAGCAAGAGCACGAATTAATACTGTGGGTGGAAGATGATGGCCCAGGGATACCCAGTGCCCATCATCACAAAGTGTTCGACCCATTTTTCACCACCAAACCGGTCGGTCAAGGCAGCGGTTTGGGACTCTCTATGGTACATCGCATTATTAACGACCACGGCGGTACGATCGGCGTGTTTGACAGCGCCCTTGGCGGCGCTGGATTTGAAATCACACTACCTATTAGTGAAACCGCATCCGCGTGAGGACAACGTTTGTGACCCAACAGGATCCCCTTTTACCTTTGTTGGTGGTTGAAGATGACGCCGCTATACGTGAGTTATTAGAAGAAGAACTGCAGGATGCAGGCTACACGACGCTCGGCGTACCTAGCGCTGAAGAGGCGATCGCCTTACTAAGCCACACCACCGTCTCACTGGTAATTACCGACGTGCGACTGCCGGGTATGACCGGCATTCAGCTACTCCAGCAGCTCCGCCAAGCAGGCAGTGAGCTGGGCATTATTGTGATTACCGCTTTCGGTACCATCGATCAGGCGGTTGAGGCACTTAAGCTAGGGGCTGACGACTTTTTAACCAAGCCGTTAGACCTTGATGCCATCCGCGATGCCGTATTTCGTGTGCTGGAACGCCAACGCCTGGCGGTTTTCCACGACACAGATATCAGCCATTTCCACGGCATTGTGGGTAAAAGCCAGGTCATGCAGACACTGTTTCATGACGCCTCCCGCCTTGCCAAAAGCGATGCCCCCATTTTGATCTTAGGGGAAAGCGGTACCGGCAAAGAGTTACTCGCCCGCGCCATTCACCAGGAAAGCCCTCGCAATGACCAGCCCTTTGTGCCGGTTAACTGTGCGAGCATTCCCGCAGATTTGATGGAGAGTGAGTTCTTTGGTCATGTAAAAGGCGCCTTTACCGGGGCTAATGAGGCGCGCAAAGGGCTCTTTCAAAGCGCTCAGGGCGGCAGCCTGTTTTTAGATGAGATTGGTGAAATGCCCATCAATCTGCAGGCTAAACTACTGCGGGCCTTGCAGGAGAGAACCGTGCGCCCGGTGGGCGGCGAGCGCGAAGAGCCAGTAGATGTCCGCATCATCGCTGCGACTCACCGCAACCTGGAGAAGGAGATCGAGCAGGAGAATTTCCGCAGCGACTTGTTCTACCGTTTGGAAACGTTCTCGCTGCGTATCCCCCCGCTGCGCGAGCGCGGTACCGATATCGAGCACCTTGTTTTTGCCCTTATCGACAAGCACTCCGAGGCCCAGGGCAAACAGATCGAGCAAATCGAGCCGGAAGCGCTCAACAACCTGCTCAACTATGCCTATCCCGGTAACGTTCGCGAACTGGAAAACGCCATCATGCGAGCAGTCACCCTGAGCGAAGATGGCTCGCTCAGCCATAAAGATCTGCCCGAACGGCTGCGCGAACAATCAACGGTGGAAAGCGGTACCCCACTGGTGCCTACCGTCAGTGGCGAAGTGCTGGCAGGGAGCCAGGTGCCCTCGGCAACGCCAATCCGCTGGCCTAGCCTAGAAGAAGTTGAAAAGCGCTATATTAACAAGGTATTAGAAGCAACGGGTGGCAACAAGCGACGCACCGCAGAAGTGCTGGGCATTGCTCGTCGGACGCTCTATCGTCGCCTGGAAGATAGTGAAGAGTAACTACCAGGATACCGATAAAGCGGGATGCCGCTAGCTAGAAAGCAAACAAAAAAACCCCCGCGGGCGCGGGGGCGGAAAGGATGGCAAATCGTGTGGAGCAGCCGCAGGGAACAAACAGCTGAGGCGATTTACCATCGTAGGGAACGGTACACTTGCTAAAGACTAGTTACTGGTCGAATTTTCATCCTCTTCCTCAGCGCCAGGCATAGGTTCGGTTCCTTCACCAAAGCCAGGCTCGTCGTCAGAGTTCATAGTGCCCTCTGCGGGCTCGTCCATGGTGTCTTCTGGCATGGACTCTTCTGACATAGGATCTTCTGACATCGTTTCTTCAGATTGCGTCATGCTGTTTTCTGCTGCAGGCTCTTCACTTAAGCCCGGATCCTGCTCCATCGCTGGCTCTTCACTCATACCCGGTTCCGGCTGAGTGGTGGCATCTTGCTCTAATGGTGAAGGCTCTTCAGCAGGTGGCGCTTCTTCGTTATCGCCGCAACCAGCTAACACAATTACACTTGCCGCTGTCGCCATCATGCACAGCGTTAACCAGCGTGGGCGATTGGAAATTTGTTTGCTCTCAATGTGGTCGTATTGCTTATCCATAATACCCACCTCCATTACTTACGCTGCTTGTTTCTAAACATTTCACTGGAAAATCGACAGTCAGCTTTCCGTACACGTATACAAGTTATTCATAACACTCTACTTAAATTACATTCACTTTACGTGCCAAACATATAAAAAATAATATAAATAATTAAAAATCAACAACTTACAAAAAAATTAGCAATACCATTATGTACTTATAGACAGCCCGCGTGAGTGGGTAAAAAATGACACATGTAGCGTTAATTTCCCCGTTGAGCGAGCCGTTGTGACACACAGGCCCCACCTATGTATAATAATTTTTAATAAATTATCCGACTCAAGCTCTTATTTCTTTATGAATGGCGCAATAACGACACACGCCCATTCAGCTCAACAAAAAGGCATCGCCGATGGACGAGACACGACCCGTCAAAATTAAAGTGCGCGGATTAAGCAAAGTCTTTGGTAAGCATCCACAAAAAGCCATTGAGCTACGTGATCAAGGAATGAAGCGTCCCGAAATTCTGGAGAAATCCGGCCAGACGCTGGGGCTATCCAATATTTCGTTTGATGTCTATGAAGGCGAACTGCTGGTCATCATGGGACTCTCGGGGTCAGGCAAATCGACCTTGATCCGTTGTCTTAACCGTCTAATTGAGACCACCGAAGGTGAGATCATTATCGACGGCGAAAACATCCCGACACTAAAAGAGAAAGCGTTGCTGGAGTGCCGCCGCCGCCACTTCTCTATGGTATTTCAAAATTTCGCGCTATTTCCCCACCGCACTGTGCAGCAAAATGCCGAGTTCGGTTTGGAAATTCGTGGCGTAGAGAAAACAGAGCGCCATAAAATTGCCCATGATGCGCTTAAGCAAGTGGGCCTGGAGGGCTGGGAAGACGCCTACCCGAATCAACTTTCCGGCGGTATGCAGCAGCGCGTTGGCCTCGCCCGTGCTCTGGCAAACGATGCCACCGTACTGTTAATGGATGAAGCTTTCTCAGCACTTGACCCGCTAATTCGCAAAGACATGCAGCAAGAGCTTTTGCAGCTGCAATCCAAAATGCAAAAAACCACGGTCTTCATCACCCACGATCTGGATGAGGCGCTCAACATTGGCGACCGTATCGTGTTGCTGAAAGATGGCGAAGTGGTGCAGATCGGCACACCGGAAGAGATTCTGACCAAGCCTGCGGATGACTACGTGCGTCGCTTTATCGAAGGCGTTGACCGGGCACGTATCTTGACCGCCGAGAGCGCCATGCGGCCACTGCGCTCCACAGCTCGGGAAAGCGATGGCCCACGCACGGCGCTACACCGCATGCGCGACCATGCTATCGACTCTATTTATGTGGTTGATCGCAACCGCCGCCTTATCGGGCTACTCGAGGCCGATGCCGCCAGCCGGGCCATTGAAGAGGGTGCCGATTCGATTATTCCCTACTTAACCCAGGATTTCCGCAAAGTCCCCATGGATGAGCCACTGCATAACCTGTTTGCCATGTTTAGTGAAAAGAGTTTCCCTATCGCCGTTATTGATAAGCAAGAGCAACTGCTAGGCGTGGTGGTTAAAGGCGCAGTACTCGACGAACTGGCACGAGCAGGAGAGCAATAATGGATATCCCACGCATCCCGCTAGGTGATTGGATTGAAGGCGGCCTGACTTGGTTGACCAGCGAATACTCTTTGGTTACCCGCGGCATCTCTCGTTTCACTCAAACCGGTATCGATGTTTTAAATGACGGCTTGATGTGGTTACCCGAGTGGGCGCTGCTTGGCTTGATCGCCCTGCTCTGCTGGAAGCTGGCGGGCACTCGCCTAGCCATAGGCGCTGCTGCGGGCTTGGCACTGATCTGGAACCTGGGGCTCTGGAACCCGATGATTGAAACGCTCACGCTGGTAGTGTTCGCTACCATGGTGGCAGTTGTCATCGCGTTACCTGTGGGTATTGCCGCGGCGCTGTCTAACCGGCTTTACCGGGTCATTATGCCAATTCTCGACTTTATGCAGACCATGCCAGCGTTCGTCTATTTGATCCCAGCCATTCCATTTTTCGGTATTGGGTCGGTGTCGGCGATTTTTGCCACGGTGATCTTCTCGATGCCCCCGGCTATTCGTTTTACCACTCTGGGTATTCGTCAAGTACCGGTGGAGCTGATTGAGGCCGCCGATGCCTACGGTGCCACCCGTGGCCAGAAGTTATTCAAAGTACAGCTACCGCTGTCACTGCCCACAGTAATGGCAGGTATCAACCAAACGATAATGCTCGCTCTCTCCATGGTAGTCATCGCCGCCATGATTGGTGCAGATGGTTTGGGCAGCGAAGTATGGCGTGCAATTCAACGCTTGCGCCCTGGCGACGGCTTTGAAGCAGGCATCGCGGTGGTCATCCTGGCCATGCTGCTTGACCGCCTGACGCAATCGCTTAGAAAAACCCGGCAATAGCGAAAACGCGCGATAGAGTAAAACAGCAGAAGCGGCTGCGTTGAGCCATTAGCTTGCTAAGTCGCTCTTTGCTTACCATGCTGTGTTTTGCAGCAACCGTGCTCGTTAAACATCATGCACGTTAATAACCAGTACATTTATATTTTAATACACAAGGGAGAAAGTGAATGAAACATCGCACATTGAACCTCCGTATCCGTCTTGCTTCGCTGGCACTGTTAGCAGGTGCTGGTGTGACCGTCAGCAGCGCGGCGCAGGCTGAAGAAGAGAAAGGCATGGTTAACCTGGCCTACGTAGAGTGGTCTTCCGAAGTCGCTTCAACTAACGTGGTCGCTGCAGTACTTGAGCAAGCGGGCTATGACGTCGAGCTAACCTCACTCTCAGCGGCGGCTATGTTCCAGGCGCTCTCCACTGGCGATGCGGATGCCATCGTCGCTGCTTGGTTGCCAACCACTCACGCCGATTACATGGAACGCCTGGGCGATAGTATTGAAGACCTTGGCCCCAACCTGGACGGCACCAAACTGGGCCTTGTGGTTCCAGAGTATACTGACGTCGATTCGATTGCAGACCTTAACGATAACGCCGACAGCTTTAACGGCGAGATCATCGGTATTGACCCCGGTGCAGGTTTAATGAGCCTCACCGAAGAGGTTGTGGATACCTATGACCTTGAGCTGAATCTGCGTAGTGGCAGCGGTGCCACCATGACGGCGGCACTGTCGAGTGCAATTAATAACGAGGAAGATGTCGTTGTTACTGGCTGGACGCCCCACTGGATGTTTGCCCGCTTTGATCTCAAATATCTAGAAGACCCTGAAAACGTCTATGGCGGTGCAGAGCAGATTCACACCGCAGTTCGCCAAGGCCTGGAAGACGACATGCCAGAAGCCTATGCCATTCTCGACGCTTTCGAGTGGACGCCTGAGCAGATGGGCGAAGTCATGCTGATGAACCAGGAAGATGGCAGTGACCCCTATGAGAACGCGAAGCAGTGGGTTGAAGATAACCAAGATGTAGTAGCAGAATGGCTCGATAGCTAATGCCATTTTGATTAGGTAAGTTGTATTTGTTAGCAATGGTTGGGCTGGGGCTTTCGTAAGCCCCAGCCCAACTGCTTAAGTTTGTACAACCTATTGTTATGAGCACACTACTATAAGCAGTTTGATAGTGTGACAGGTCATTTCGGGAGCTTGGCATGTTTAATAACATTATGGTGCCGGTAGACCTTGCCCACCTTGAAGCACTTGAACCCGCATTAAGCGTTGTAGCCGACCTTGCCAAACAATATGACGCCCATATCACCTATGTCAGCGTCACGGCCAATACACCCACAAGCGTCGCCCGCACTCCCCAGGAGTATGCGCAAAAGCTCGAGGCTTTTGCGCAAGAACGACATAAGGTTCATGGCCAACCGGTAAGCAGCAAGGTATATAGCTCAACAGACCCTATGGCGAATATCGACACACTGCTTGAGAAAGCTATTGACGAAGTAGGGGCTGACTTAGTAATGATGGCAACTCATCTGCCGCGGCATTTGGATATTGTCATGCCTTCGCATGGTGGCAAAGTAGCAACCCACACAAACGCCTCTGTCTTCTTAATTCGTCTGGCTCAATAAAACCGCCTTTCGTTTTTAAAATAATTAAGGGAGTAAACTTATGGACAAAACACCGAAAAATGAGCCTGATGAGCCGGTCTCTGAGGGTATACCCGCCCCAGATGGCCCGGCTAACCTGATCGATACCGATTACGTTATCGGCCAAGACAACATCACCACGAATACTATGGGTCTCAATCTTGACCTGCACGGTAAGGTGTTCAGTATATCGGCCGTTATCGTGCTGCTATTTGTGGTGTTAACTCTGGCACTGCAAGAGACCGTCGCACCGATTTATCAAAACATTTTCGATTTCTTGACCGGAAATCTGTCTTGGTTCTTTATTCTAGCGGCGAATATATTCGTCATTTTGTGCATTGGTCTGATCTTCTCTCCTTTAGGTAAAATCCGCATTGGTGGCGCCGATGCCAAGCCTGATTTTACCTATATGGGTTGGTTTTCAATGCTATTTGCCGCAGGCATGGGCATTGGCTTGATGTTTTTCGGCGTTAACGAACCGCTGACGCACTTTGGCACTTCATTTGACGGTGGCAGCTGGGCGCCGCTTGCGGGTGCGGAAGGCAATGCTGCCGGTGCTGAAGCGTTAGCTATGGCCGCAACCATCTTCCACTGGGGCCTGCACCCCTGGGCAATTTACGCTGTAGTGGCGCTTTCACTGGCACTGTTTTCGTTCAATAAGGGCCTGCCGCTATCCATGCGTTCTGTGTTCTACCCCATTTTGGGTGAGCGCGTATGGGGCTGGCCAGGCCACGTGATTGATATTTTGGCAGTGTTTGCCACTTTATTTGGTTTGGCTACGTCCCTTGGTTTAGGGGCAACCCAAGCAGCAGCAGGCCTCACTTACCTGTTTGGTGCGCCGGAAAGTGATATCACCATGATCCTGTTGATCATCGGTATTACGATGATCGCCATCGGCTCAATCGTGGCAGGCGTTGATAAGGGCGTACAGCTGCTCTCCAAAATCAATATTATTCTTGCGGCAATGCTACTTTTCTTTGTGATTGCTGTTGGCCCTACCCTGATGATTGCCACGGGCTTCTTTGAAAACCTTTGGAACTATGCGGTTCATCTACCTGCGTTATCGAATCCTTTTGGTCGTGAAGATGCCAACTTCAGCCAGGGCTGGACAGCCTTCTACTGGGCCTGGTGGATCTCCTGGTCTCCGTATGTCGGTATGTTTATTGCGCGGGTATCCCGCGGTCGTACAGTGCGTGAATTTCTGGTCTCGGTGATGCTGGTGCCGTCCACTGTATCAGTACTATGGATGACCACGTTTGGTGGCACAGCCATTGATCAGTACGTCAGCCAAGGCATTGAGGCCGTTCGCGATGCAGGCGTTGATCTGCAGCTATTCATAATGCTCGAGCAGCTGCCGTTATCACAAATCACCTCATTCGTGGCCATTGTGCTAGTCATCGTGTTCTTCGTGACGTCGTCTGACTCTGGCTCGTTGGTGATTGACTCCATCACCGCTGGCGGTAAGGTCGATGCACCGACGCCACAGCGCGTTTTCTGGGCGATCATCGAAGGCGCGATTGCCATTGCGCTACTGCTAGGCGGTGGCCTGACAGCGCTGCAAACCATGGCTGTTTCTACCGGTTTCCCGTTCACCATCATTCTGCTAGTGGCCTGCTATGCCATTATCAAGGGGTTGATGAGCGAACCTAAAGCCGTCTAGCGATGCTTTGAACCGACCATGGTTTTAAACCAATCATAAGTTTAAAGCTTGCTGGTACTGTTCAAATTTAGCTAGTAAACGGGCAACCCAATGGTGAACTGCACCCCAAAAGTTGGACGCTCATCCAACGATTGGGGTGTTTTTCATGACGAAACATAATGAAGCGTTCAAGTTACTAGTAGTGCAACGCTACGCAGAAGGACAGCAGGGTTACAAGAGTCTGGCCAGACAGTACGGTCTTGGCCCTACAACCGTCAGGCGTTGGGTTAAACACTTTGAACAGCATGGTCTAAGTGGCTTGCAGAAAAAGTTCACCCACTACAGCGCTGAGTTCAAATTAGCGGTGTTGCAACAGATGAGGCAAGAGGAGCTATCAGCCTTACAAGCGACGACTCTGTTCGATATTCGAGGTGGTACGAGCGTCGTACGGCAGTGGGAAAGCCAGTATCATGAAGGAGGCTTCCAAGCGTTGGAGCCTAAAGCCCGAGGACGTCCGACGAAGATGCCTACAACAGAGCCCCCAAAGCCCCCACTTCCACTGACGGATAAGAGCTCGCTGGAGCAGCTGCTCCAAGAGAATGAGTACTTGCGTGCTGAGGTGGCCTACCTAAAAAAGTTGAGGGCCTTGCGTCAGGCAAAAGAACAAGCCGCGCAGAAAAAGCGCAGATAGTCCTTGAGCTGAAGCAAGGCCACCCTTTGGCGGTGCTGCTAAAAGTAGCAGAATTGTCGCGTAGTACGTTCTATTATCAGGCAAGGGCTCAGCAGTTGGAAGATCGGCATGCTGGTCTGAAGCGACGCATTCACGTCCTCTACGAGCATCACAAAGGCCGCTACGGTTATCGCCGAATCACAGCAGCGTTGCGTCAGTCGGGCGAGCAGGTCAACCATAAGACAGTCCAGCGCCTAATGCAGCATCTAGGCTTGAAGTCGCTGGTACGCCCGAAGAAATACCGCTCCTATCGTGGACAACAGGCCAGTGTTCCCAATCTTCTTGCCCGCCAGTTTCATGCTGAACGACCCAACCAAAAGTGGGTAACCGACGTCACGGAGTTTAATATCCGAGGCGAAAAGCTGTACTTGTCGCCTGTGATGGATCTCTACAACGGGGAAATCGTGTCCTACTCAATGCAGAAACAGCCGCAGTACTCGCTGGTAGGGGGGATGCTCAAGAAAGCCTTGGCTAAGTTGGCCGACCAAGACGCGCCTTTACTGCATTCTGATCAAGGCTGGCAATATCAGATGTCAGCTTACCGGCGTAAGCTCAGCGAGCATGGCGTGATTCAGAGCATGTCACGTAAAGGCAATTGCCTGGATAATGCCGCAATGGAGAGCTTCTTTGGTACGCTGAAGTCAGAATATTTTTACCTGAACCGCTTTGACACCATTGAGCAATTACAGGCGGGCATTCGGCACTATATCCATTACTACAATCACGAGCGGATTAAGACCAAATTAAAAGACCTGAGTCCGGTGCAGTACCGAAATCAGGCCTTGGCTGCTTAGTTTTTCACTGTCCAAGTTTATGGGGTCAGTTCAATGGGTTGCCCGTTTTTGTTGGTATGTCGACAGCTAAGCATCAACACCAAATATCTTTCAATGGCGTTTCAGGTCGATAATGGGTGGCTATTTGCGCCTGCAATAGCTCTGCGGTGGCCAATGCATCCACCAGGGCATGATGTCCTTGATAAGGGGGCAAGCCATAGCGCTCACGACTCGCATGCATACGGATGGAAACCGGTGGGCGACCCAGCCAGCGGCGGAACCGCGCCCATAGGGTTTGGCGGTGCATCCGCGCTTCCAGCGACATGGTATCAATCATCGGAAACAGCACCCCTTCCCCACGTCGGGCTTTGACAGCTGCATTCAAAAAAGGCCGTTCAATATTGCGAAAATGAACGACCACTAGGCGACCTGCTAGCTGGGCCAGCAGTTCGTCCAGTATCGCATCTAAGTCCGGCGCCTGGGCGATCTCTGAATGGGTAATGTGGTGGTAGGTAATTGAGGCTTCTGCTAGCGGCCGCGAAGGGTTCACTACCCAATAGCGCCGCTCAGCCAATTTGATACGATTTAACGTGAAGGGCACGAGGCCAATACTAACAATCGCATGGCGCCTCTCATCCAGCCCAGTGGTTTCCATATCCAGCGCCACCATGGGCACCTCAGAAATGGGCGTTTCAGGATCAGGCAACGGCGTACCAAAGAATTGCTGAAGGGCAGGATTTTTCGCTTGTTGCGCTCGTTGGGCCATATAGCCCTTCCAATCGGCCTGGACGATTTTTTGACGTGGGCGTATACCGCGCATCTTAGCGCCCCTGCCGTTGTGCAGGCATGGGATAGCGGAACTTCAGAAATTTTTGTGCGTTGCTAAGCACTTGGAAAGCGTCTTTCAGGGTGTGGCGTTCGCTGTCCGCCACGTTTTCGGGCTCGATATTGTTATCCGGCAGGCGATCCTCTTGTAGGTCAATCATTTGATGGCGAATCCGCGACATGCATAAAAACTCAAACGCATAACTTAGCTTGTCGCTCATGCCGGTCGCCAATAGTTGGGTCTTACTGATGTCATTCAAGCGCTGAAAGGAGTTCTGCGCTTTGGAACCGCAGGCCAAAGCGTGAATACGCACCAAATCCACCATCGGCGCAGTTCCCCGGCGCTTCAAGTTGATCGAGTTGTTGTGCTTGCCATCTTGCTCCATCACAAAGGTACGGAAAAACCCCAGCGGTGGCGTACGGTTTAAGGCATTGCGCGCCATGGCGGCTAAAAACAGCGGTGATTTTGGCGCTGTCTCGGCAATCAAATCTTGCAGCGTTTCCACATAAAGGTCTTCGCCATAGCAACTATCCAGGTCAAAGAAAATCGAGCTGTGCAGCAGCCGTTCAGGCGTGGGATTGGCCATCCAATCCTGAAAATACCCCTTCCAAACGCTGAGCGGCTGACGCCACTGAACGTTGGTCGCCATAACGTCACCTTTGCAGTAGGTGTAACCGCAGGCATCTAAGCCATCGCTGACAATTTTTGCCAGGGCGTAAAAGTAGTCGTCATGCTCTTCGGGATTAAACTCGTCGGAGAGGATCAGCGCATTATCCTGGTCAGTGACGATGCTCTGCTCATTGCGGGCCATTGAGCCATTCACCATAAAACAATAAGGCACCGGCGGGGGGCCAAGTTCTGCTTCAGCCATTTCCAGCAACCGTCGAGTAAAGCTGCGTCCGATCGTGGAAAGGGCGCTACCCACCATCTGCGAGTTAGCGCCCTCTTGCACCATACGCACAAACGCCGCGCTCACATCCGGCGCCAAGCGTGCCAGCCCCTGGGCGCTGGACTGATTAAAAATATTGCTGACCAGATAGAGACCACTGTGGGTCTCGTAGCGAATAATGTCGGAGAGATGCACTACGCCCACAGGGCGCTGACGATAGAGCACAGGCAGGTGATGCACGTTACTGCGCAACATCGTCAGCATCGCTTCATAAACAGAGGCGTCAGACTGGATAGTAATTAGCCGCGAGGAAATCACTTCACCGACGGAGGTTTGTGGCGATAGCCCCTCGGCCACAATGCGGGTACGAAAATCACTATCGGTTAAAATACCGCACATCTGCCAAGTTTGGCCTTCGCTATCTTTAAAACTGTAGCGCGGGTTATCGCTCCCCTCTTTTATTACCAGCAGGGCGGAGGCTTGAGCCTCGCTCATTTGCTGCGCGGCGTGCTGAACGCTGGTAGACGTTTCCACCATTACTGGATAGCGGGTTAGCAGCTTGCGTATCCGCGTCACCATCATGTCGTTGGATTTCTTTTGCTGCTCGGCAGCGCTCTCAAGCCGCGGTCGCTCCAACTCGACAAAATCCGCAAAATGGTCATCCTCCTCGCACAATCGCAGGAAGACCGCCTTGGGAATAAAATAGATCAGGGTATCTTCGATCGCCTGGGCTGGGAAACGCACCTTATGGTTACGCAAGAGGCTGAAGTGACCGAAAATATCGCCTTCGCCCAGGCGGTTATACAGCTCGCCCTGACTACGATAAACCTCCACAGCGCCACTGCGGATATAGCAAAGATCATTGAGCATCTCGTTAAGCGTTAATATGCTGCTACCTGTTTTGAAGTAGCTCACTTCCACCTGCTCAGCAATGGCATCAAGGAGATCATCCGACAGCCCATCAAAAGGGGGAAACCGTCCCATATGTTGGCGTATTTCTAACAGTTCGACATCCATACGGACTCCTTGGTGTTGCCGGTCAATAGGCGGGATAATCAACGCATAATCTAAAGTGTGGCGGGAAGGCTAAGTTAGGTAAACCCCACTAAGGATAATAAAACTAACCGTAGGCCAATCGGCTCACAAAAAAAGCCCGGTGCAGTCATGCACCGGGCTTTGGTGGCCGAAACCATACTAATATTAACGTTGCTAAATAAAGGTTGCTATATTAGCCAGACCAAATTAGCAAAAACACATCAGCCACTTTTAGCAGTATGACTTATGACTGGTTAGCCATTTCCTGCACACGCTGCATCATTTTCGGATCTTGCTGAATGGATTGACCAATAGCGTTGAAGGTATCAACATCTAGGCCGCTGTCTTCGACCACTTCGATCATGCGGTCGTTAGCTTCGGTGCGCACTTCCTGTTGCGCTGATTCATCTTCCGCTTCCTGCAGACGCTGGGTATATTCCTGAGAAATAACCGCAATTTCTTGAGAAGCATCGGCAAACTGCTGGAGCTGGTCGTCAGAAAAATCCTGGGCAGGAGCTTGCTGGGTTGCCATTGGATCTTGTGCAGCGCCTTGCTGCTCTTCCTGGGCGTGGGCGGTGGCCGTCATCAAACCGGTCGCGAGCAGAGCAGCGGAGAACAGAGCAGTCATACGTTGCATAGAAGAAACCTCAATATTGCGTTGTGTATGTGCCCTCTGTGACGCGCCATGCTCAAGCAGGTTCAATCTTTTATGTAAAAGCTAGTAACAAAAAGAACTAAATGTATCTAAAAGACGAATTAAACACGCCACCTCGGAAATAATATGTCTAGCATATTCAGCAAGTTACGTAAAAACGACTTACCTTCAGCAGGGCTTGCCGCCATGCCCGCACTTTTTGTTCTGCTTTGGAGCACTGGCTTTATTGGTGCAAAGTTCGGCCTGCCTTACGCAGAACCTTTTACGTTTCTGTTTATTCGCTTTGTACTCACGCTACTGCTACTGACTCCGCTGGTCGTCGTGATGCGGATACCTTGGCCCTCATCACCCAGGCTATGGACACATATCGCCATATCAGGCTTTCTAGTTCATGGTGCTTACTTAGGTGGCGTCTTCTATGGCATTTACCTAGGCATGCCCGCCGGTTTAGCGGCCTTACTGGTGGGGCTGCAGCCGCTTCTGACCGCCGCCTTCGCTGGCCCACTGCTGGGTGAGCAGCTCTCTTGGCGCCAATGGACAGGGCTAGCGCTGGGCCTGATAGGTATCAGTTTAGTCCTCGGCAGTAAGCTTGAGCTGGGTGAGTCGCTGTTTGACGGCTTCGGGATTAGTGCTCTGCTGTGTGTCACCGCCGCGTTAATGGGGATTTCGCTGGGTACGCTCTATCAGAAAAGATACTGCACCAGCATGCCGCTGCTTTCAGGGGCGGTGATTCAGTACTTAGCAGCGGGCGCTCTGCTGGGCGTTGGAGCCCTGCTTTTTGAGTCCCGCCAGGTGGAATGGAGCAGCACCTTTGTGCTGACCCTGGGCTGGTTGGTGTTGATTCTCTCAATTGCAGCTATTCTGTTACTCATGGCCTTGATTAAAAAGGGGGAAGCCTCGCGTGTAGCGAGTCTTTTTTATCTTGTGCCGCCAGTCACGGCGCTTCAGGCGTGGTGGCTCTTTGACGAACGCCTTCCCTTGTTAGGGCTTGTGGGTATGTTGGTGGCCATCACTGGGGTAGTGATGGTGATACGGAAACCCGGCCCTAAGGCGAGTAGACGATGACCCGATTTTTATAATCGGTCGATAATTTTATTCCAGGGCTTGGCTAAACATGTCAGCACAACACCACTGTGCCAGGGTGAACGGACACTGTAACCGTTGCAATTCTCCGGTACCTTTTGCATTCACGATGGTGTTTCAACCGATCATCAATTGGGGGGCGATAACGACAAGTGCTACCAAGCCATACTGCATAGCCTGGTGGCACTAGCAAAAACCTTGGGAACTCAGCTAATTGCTGAAGGTGTTGAAACCCGTGAGGAATCACGCGGCCTGCTGCCCTTGGGTCTTCCCATGTAGCAGGGCTATTACTTCTCCTATCCCAATCTGGAAGCACTCGCGGAAATTGACGACGCTAAATACGAATAGCGTGGCTAAAAATAGCTATATAAAAATAGCTATAGATGTTGCAAATAATCAGCCCCACCTAAGTTACGCATCTGCTGGCGAATCCACTGACTTCGCCGCTCAACCTGGGCATCGGGGCGTGCGGCGCTGCGCGTCAGGGGGCTGGGTAAGATAGCCGCGAGAAGACTTGCCTGGCGCTCAGTTAACGAAGCTGAAGAGACGCCAAAATAGTGCTGAGCAGCGGCTTCTAGGCCAAACACACCGCGATCCCACTCGGCGACATTGAGATAGACCTCTAAAATACGCTGCTTGCTCCAGAGTATCTCGATCAGTAGCGTAAACCACGCTTCTAGCCCCTTCCGCGTCCAGCTGCGACCTGTCCACAGAAAAACGTTTTTAGCCGTTTGTTGGCTCAAGGTACTGGCACCGCGCAGTCGTCCGCCGTCCCGACTAGCCTGCAATGCGCGGCGCAGTTCGACCAGATCAAACCCGCCGTGGTGTGGAAAGCGCTGATCCTCCGCGGCAATCACTGCCAGCTTAGCGTTCACCGAGAGCGAGTCCCAGCCTCGCCACTCGCGCTGTATACGAATCGGATCGCTGTGGATCCAGCTCTGAATTTTGCGCTCGACCATCACCATCGACCCCGGTGGTGGAACGACTCGAAACAGCAAGACCAGCGCGACCGACAACAGTACAAACGCTAAAACGCCGCGCCATACAATCCGCCATAGCAGACGCATAAAACGGCGCAGCAAGCGATTGAGCATCCCGTTATCCTTAACGCTTCATGAGGTGATCTGCATGATAGCGCAGATGATCCTCAATGAACGAGGCAATGAAGAAGTAACTGTGATCGTAGCCCGGCTGGCGGCGCAGCGTTAACGGATGATCATGCTCTTCGCAAACGGCTTCTAAACGCTCTGGCTTAAGCTGCTCCTCCAGGAATTGATCCGCTTCGCCCTGGTCGATAAACAGGCGCTGGCGTGATGCGCCGTTGGCCACCAGCTCACAGGCATCGTACTGACGCCAGCGGGACTGATCGTCCCCCAAGTAGGCGTTAAACGCCTGCTGCCCCCAAGGGCAGTTCATCGGGTTGACCACTGGAGAGAAGGCCGACACAGAGCGGAAACGACCTGGATGACGCAGCGCCAGGATCAATGCTCCGTGCCCACCCATCGAGTGTCCGCTAATAGATTCGCGCCCATTGACCGGGAAGTGCTGACGCACCACGGAAGGCAGCTCCTCAATCACATAGTCATACATGCGATAGTGGGGCTTCCAGGGTGACTCGGTAGCATTGACGTAAAACCCAGCCCCAGAGCCTAAATCATAGCTTTCATGCTCGCCGGGCAAGTCGGTGCCCCGTGGGCTGGTATCAGGGCAAACAATCGCCACGCCCAGCTCAGCGGCAATACGGTGAGCGCCCGCTTTCTGCATGAAATTTTCGTCATTACAGGTCAGCCCCGAGAGCCACCACAGCAGCGGTACGCGCTCGTTTTCCGCCTGGGGTGGTAAGTAAACGGCGAAGATCATGTCGCAGTCCAGCGCACGGGAATAGTGGCGGTAGCGCTTATGCCAGCCCCCGAAACTACGGTTGGCAGACACCAGTTCTAGAGTTTCACTCATGCTCATGGGCAGGTTCCTTTAAATACAGCAAACGCGGCAGGTCTACCCTACCGCGTTTTAGCGTTTCAAACGTGCTTTCTATACTACTTAATAATGCTAGGCCTAGTAATGCAGCACGGTACGAATGCTCTTACCCGCATGCAGTAATTCAAACGCTTCGTTGATCTTTTCGAATGGCATATCGTGGGTAATGAAATCGTCGATATTGATTTCGCCGTTCATATAACGATCAACGTAGCCCGGCAGCTCGCTGCGTCCTTTTACGCCACCAAAGGCGGAGCCTTTCCAGACCCGCCCGGTGACCAACTGGAATGGCCGTGTGGAGATCTCTTCACCGGCTCCAGCGACACCAATGATGATCGATTCACCCCAGCCTTTGTGGCAGCACTCCAGCGCTGAGCGCATCACATTGACGTTGCCGATACACTCAAAGGAGTAGTCAACGCCGCCATCGGTCAAATCGACAATGACCTGCTGGATTGGATCTGAATACTCTTTGGGGTTCACAAAATCAGTGGCGCCAAACTGCTTGGCCAGCTCAAATTTATCAGCATTGACGTCGATAGCAATAATACGCCCCGCCTTGGCCATGACCGCGCCTTGGATGACGGCCAAACCGATAGCCCCGAGACCAAACACCGCCACCGTGGCGCCCGGCTCTACTTTAGCGGTATTGAGCACCGCACCGATGCCGGTGGTCACGCCGCAGCCCAGTAGGCAGATTTTATCCATGGGTGCTTCTTTAGAAACCACCGCCAGGGAGACTTCAGGCAACACGGTGTACTCGCTGAACGTGGAGGTGCCCATATAGTGATGAAGCATTTTGCCCTCGAGTGAAAAACGCGAGGTACCGTCAGGCATGACCCCTTTACCTTGGGTAGCACGCACGCTGCCACACAGGTTGGTTTTGCCCGACAAACAGAATTTACACTTTCCACACTCAGCGGTGTAAAGCGGAATAACATGGTCGCCTGGCTTAAGGCTGGTAACGCCCTCGCCGACTTCCTGTACAACGCCAGCACCTTCATGGCCCAACACGGCAGGGAAGTTACCTTCGGGATCAGCACCGGAGAGCGTGTAAGCATCGGTATGGCAAACGCTTGTCGCGGCCATTTTAACCAGCACTTCCCCCGCCTTCGGGCCTTCGACATCAATCTCGACCAGTTCAAGCGGCTTACCCGCTTCCAATGCAACAGCTGCGCGTGACTTCATTTTGACTCCTAAATGTTCATTACTTCAAAAACAAAAACTAAGGCGTTACTCGTCAGTAGCCACTGGGCCAAATTCAATCGGCAGCCAGCGATAGCCTTCTTCATCTTTTACGATATGACCAATGCCGGGAAATGGCATGTGGGCACCGGCGACCCAGTGCTTATCTTCAACCGCGCTTTCGAGCACTTCTTCTCGAGTGCGAATGGCTTGCTCGGGGTCTGAGTCAAACTCGATAGCGACAGTGGGATCAGCAAATTGAACGCCGTAGCTGTGTACTACGTCCCCCCATACCAGCATGGCGTCATCATCGCTATTGAGCATAAAGCTTGAGTGTCCGGCGGTGTGGCCATGTGTATCTTGGGCAACAATGCCCATCAGAACTTCATCACCAGCCGTGAAGGGGTTGAAACGATCAGCTTCCTGATAAGGCGCTACCGCGTCTTGAGCCATGGTAAAGAAGGGTTGATTGGCTTCAGGCGCCGCAGCCGCACGCTCCTCATCCAGCCAAAAATCGGCATCCGCTTGGCTGGCACGCAGTTCAGCATTGGGATAAACCGCTTCGCCCTCCTCATTGGCCAAACCACACACGTGGTCAGGATGCAGATGAGTCATCAACACCGTGTCGACATCCTCCGGCGAGTAGCCAGAAGCGCGTAGGTTACTCTCCACCTGACCTAATGAGGGGCCAAAGCAAGCAGCCGAGCCGGCATCGACCAGCACAAGGTTCTCGCCAGTGTGAATAAGAAAGGCATTGACCGCAGTTTGCATGCCACTCTCTGCATCGATAAATAGCGCATCCAAGTGGCGGAGAATCTCTTCTTGCTCCATGCCTTTTAGCAAGGAGGTATCAATAGCCGTATGGCCATCGTATAGCGCGGTTACCTCATACTCCCCAACCATCATGCGAAACCAACCTGGCGCCTGCTCCTGCTGCTGGGCGGGCAGCTCTGCCTGGGCACTGACTGCCCAGCCAGCGCTCACGGCCACTGCTAGCGCACCGCGAGACCACTGAGATAAAGATATAGACATAAGCAAAAGACTCCAGTCATAGGCTAGCGATGCTAGCAGTGTAGGCCAGCTAGGCGCTCTTGATAAACCGGGATACACTCATAAAATTATTGCCACACAGCAACAATCGCTATCAACCCAGGGAGTTAGCATGCAGCACTGGAGCCGTATCGAAGCCTTTGTTGAGGTGGTGCGTTTAGGCACGTTCTCTGCTGCGGCCCGCCACCTGAAGGTATCGACCTCGCATATCAGCCGTTTGGTCAGCCAGCTCGAAAACCAGCTGGGCGTGCAGTTGCTCTATCGTACCACCCGCCAGATACGCTTAACCGATGCGGGCACTATTTACGTGGAACACTGCCGCCATCTATTTGATGGGCTACGCGATGCCGAGCAGGCGCTTAGCGAACTTCAGGCTACCCCCAATGGGCTGCTTAAACTTACCTCGGCCACCACCTTTGGCGAGCGTTTTATCGCACCGCTGGTTAATGACTTCCAGTGTTTGCATCCGCAGCTGGATGTTCACATGCACTTCACTAACCGACCGGTGGAGCTAATTGAAGAGGGCTACGATATTGCCATACGGATGGGGGTGTTGAAGGATTCCAGCCTGATCGCCAGACGGTTATGCGACCGCCGCGAGTATATCGTCGGCTCACACAGCTACTTTCGCCAAGCGCCACGCCCGCATACGTTGAGCGAGCTTAGCCAGCACCGCTGCTTGATTGGCTCACGGCCCAACTGGCTGTTTGAAGTCAACGGTCAACGACGCGAGGTGCGCGTAGAAGGGCGCTGGAGCGGTAATTCTGGCCCTGCTTTATTAGATGCTGCACTTAAAGGGCTCGGCCTTGCACAACTGCCCGACTATTACGTAGCGCCCTACTTGGCCAGCGGTGAGCTGGTGGCCGTGCTTGAGCCTTTTCAGCACCACGATACCGCTGTCTGGGCGGTATACCCTCGCCACCGTCACCTGTCGCCCAAAATCCGCCAGCTGGTCGACTACCTAGTCACCAATATTGACAGCTTACTGCCTCCTAATCCGCTGGCCTAGCACTTGATGACCTAGCACTCAATGGCATTGACGGCGAGCCCGCCCTTGGATGTCTCTTTATACTTATCCTGCATGTCACGGCCAGTATCGCGCATGGTGCGGATCACTTTATCCAGCGATATAAAGTGTTCTCCATCGCCGTGCAGCGCCATTCTTGCAGCGTTTATAGCTTTGACGGAGGCGATCGCATTGCGCTCGATGCAGGGCACTTGGACAAGCCCGCCGACCGGGTCGCAGGTCAAACCAAGGTTATGTTCCAAGCCGATCTCAGCGGCATTTTCCACCTGCCCAGGTGAGCCGCCTAGCACTTCGGCAAGCCCTGCGGCTGCCATAGCACAAGCGGAGCCAACTTCGCCCTGACAGCCCACTTCAGCACCAGAAATGGAGGCGTTCTTTTTGCATAAAATGCCTACGGCCCCGGCGGTAAGCAGAAAATCCACCACATCAGCTTCGCTAGCGTCGGGTTCAAACTTCAAGTAGTACGCTAATACGGCGGGCACGATGCCTGCTGCGCCGTTGGTCGGAGCAGTGACCATCCGCCGCCCGGCGGCGTTCTCTTCATTTACTGCCAACGCAAACACGTTAACCCAATCCATTACGGTAAAACTCGACACGATCAGACGCTGATTTTCCGGTGGATGAAGCAACTGCTGGTGGAGCAGTTGCGCACGGCGGCGCACATTTAATCCACCGGGCAAATGGCCTGTAGCGCGTAGGCCATTCTCAATGCTATCGCTCATGGCGTGCCAGATGGTCAGCAGCTCTTCACGAATGGCCGATTCGCTACGCCAGGCTTTCTCGTTTTCTAACATAAGCTGGCTAATACGCAGTTGATGCTGCCGGCATAGTGCGAGTAGTTCGGCCGCCGTATTGAAGGGGTAAGTCAGTTCAGTAGCATCTTCACCGACCTCGCCTTGATCTGCCTTCGCTTGATCGACATAAAAACCGCCGCCGAGGGAGTAAAACGTATTGGTCGCCACTAGCGCGTCATCACAATAGGCGCTCAGCACCATGGCATTGGGATGGAACGGCAAACAGGCCTCATCCCATTCGACATCGTTATGAGCGTCAAAAGCGATCTGTTGGCCATTGGCCAACAACAGCGGCTCGCCTTCGGCAAGTTGTTTTAACCGCGACGTAATCGTGTCTGGATCGATACTTTCTGGTGCTTCGCCCATCAGCCCCATGATGACGGCTTGATCGGTACCGTGGCCCACCCCGGTGGCGGCAAGTGACCCATGAAGCCTTACCACCAGCCGGGTAACGCGGGTATCGCCAAGCGCCAAGGCAAAATCTCGCGACGCGCGCATCGGGCCCACAGTATGGGAACTCGATGGCCCGATGCCAATTCGGAAAAGATCAAACACACTAATAGCCATGTCTATTACGCCTCACAACACTGTTATTACCTGCCTATGGGACACTTTGCAGCGCCGATGACCAAACGTCGAGTGATTAACCGCAATATCGACGTGCCAACACATAACTGTGACGATATAATGAACATTCAACCCTGCATGTTTTTATATGCACATGTCATTGCAAAATTGTGTAGTAGCTACGCTGCTTACCCACAAAGGATGTTGGTATGTCTTCCCCCCCTGCCTGGCCTATCGGATTTCGAACCATCTTAGTACGTGCGGTGCTGTACGTGCTGTTTATCGGCGCGATTACCCAAGGTGCCTATTTAGAAGCGCTCTATTTACCCTCAGTTCGGTTTTCTGAGCTGGGCTTTACCGAGTTTACCCAGACCCTGGTGCTGGCCACCTGCTGTGCAATGCTGATTTACATTCGTCATGTACTTAAAGTGTGGCCCACCGTTACACTGCTACTGCTGGCATTTGTGGCCGCCTCCTTGGTACGCGAACAGGATCACTTTTTAGATAACTATGTGGCTGAGAACACCTGGAAGGTACTCGTTGCACTGATTATTCTCCCATCGCTTTTTTGGGTGGTGAAGCAGCGCCAACGCTTTCTTGCGGAGTTCACTCATTACAGCAACACCTTCGCCTTTGGTTTGTTTACGGCAGGCGTGCTGACCACTTATATATTCTCGCGCCTGTATGGGCGACAAGAGTTCTGGCAAGCCGTTCTTGAAGACAGCTATTCAGGAACCTTTAAGAGTGTTGCTGAAGAAGTCGTCGAACTACTCGGTTATAGCCTAATTCTGATCGCCACCCTGGAATTGCTACTACTGGCTCGCCGCATTTATAAAGCCCAGCAGATACCCAATTAAGCGCGGCACACATCGTCTTCAACAATAGTCCCCATAAAAAAGCCCGCCGTTCAGAGAACGGCGGGCTTTTTGGTCTTAGCGGCGACTACTTTCTATTCACCACTTACGACATTCACTCGTCGAGGAACGAACGCAGCGGCTCAGAGCGGCTGGGGTGACGCAGCTTACGCAGCGCTTTGGCTTCAATCTGACGAATTCGCTCACGGGTTACGTCAAACTGTTTGCCCACCTCTTCCAGCGTATGATCGGTGTTCATATCGATACCGAAACGCATGCGTAGTACCTTCGCTTCGCGGGCGGTCAAGCCGCCTAACACGTTGCGCGTTGCTTCGATAAGACCTTCACCGGTAGCCATATCAATGGGCAGCAGCATGGTACCGTCTTCGATAAAGTCACCCAGGTGTGAATCATCATCGTCACCAATCGGCGTCTCCATGGAGATCGGCTCTTTGGCGATTTTGAGCACTTTGCGTACTTTATCTTCCGGCATTTCCAAACGCTCGCCGAGTTCTTCCGGCGTTGGCTCACGGCCCATTTCCTGCAACATCTGGCGCGATACGCGATTGAGCTTGTTGATCGTCTCAATCATATGTACCGGGATACGGATGGTGCGTGCCTGGTCGGCAATCGAGCGGGTAATTGCCTGACGAATCCACCAGGTGGCGTAAGTCGAGAACTTATAACCACGGCGGTATTCGAACTTATCGACCGCTTTCATCAAGCCGATGTTGCCTTCCTGGATGAGATCCAAGAACTGCAAACCACGGTTGGTATACTTCTTGGCGATCGAAATCACCAAGCGCAGGTTAGCCTCAACCATCTCTTTCTTGGCACGGCGAGCTTTCGCCTCACCAATCGAGAGCTTGCGATTCACCTCTTTAAGGTCGGCAACCGAGAGCTGCACCATATCCTCTTCGAAGGCGATCTTGCGCTGAGCACGAGCAATATCGGCGCGCAATGGCTCAAGGCGGTCTGCGTACTTGCTCTGCGCTGCCTGGAATTCATCCAGCCATGTTTTGCTCGACTCATTACCAGGAAACGACTTTATAAACGTCTTACGCGGCACCTTGGCTTTTTTCACGCACAGCTGCATGACCGCTTTCTCTTGGGCACGCACCTGCTCAACACTGATACGCACCTGACCGACCAAGCGCTCGAAGTGCTTAGGCACCAGCTTGATAGGCGAGAAAAGCACCGCCAAGCGGGCTTGCTCGGCCTTTAACTCAGCACTGCCGCGGCCATGCTTGGCAAACGCCTCTTCCACCAAGGCGTTCTGCTCGCGAATCTGCTCGAAACGCGCACGCGCTTCTTCAGGATCCGGGCCGCCCTCGCTGGCCGTAGAATCCTCGTCCTCATCGTCGCCGTCGCTCTCAACGTCGTCGTCAATCTCGGCTTCAGGCTCCGGTTCCGGCACCTCTGCTTCGGCAACGCCGGGGATACCCTCATCGGGATCGATGAAACCAGAAAACAGATCCGAAAGACGCCCCGGCGCTTCTTCATCCTGGGTAGCGTCATAGGCGTCCAAAATAGACGCGACGGCACCCGGCAAATAGGCCAGAGACGACATCACTTCACGGGTACCCTCTTCGATCCGTTTGGCGATTTCGATTTCGCCTTCACGGGTCAAAAGCTCAACCGTGCCCATTTCACGCATATACATGCGTACGGGGTCAGTGGTGCGGCCTACATCGCTTTCCACGGCGGCAAGGGCCGCTACGGCCTCTTCCGCAGCGGACTCGTCCGTGGATTGATCCGACATCATCAAAGTGTCTTCATCTGGCGCTTCTTCAGCGACACTTATACCCATGTCGTTGATCATGCCAATGATGTCTTCCACTTGATCCGGGTCGGCGATATCCTCAGGTAGATGGTCGTTGACCTCGGCATAGGTCAGGTAACCCTGTTCCTTGCCTCGAGCGATCAACTCCTTCAGACGCGACTGCTGCTGCGCATTTCCAGCCATAGAAACCCTATCTCGACGAAGAAGAATGAAACACCTGGAGCGCTGAATCGATTAAACTCAACAAGCCGTACAGTATAGCGTAAAAAGCAGGAAATTTTCCAGCTCGACGTATTTGCGCGGTAATTCAGGTGTGTTAGTTTGTTCGGTTAGGCCAACGCTCGGTGGCTGACCCTATATCTGGTGCTGAAACGCTAGGAATTCAACCCCCATCGCCCAAGACACCGCCTCATTGGCGCTGAGCAAGCTCCATTACCAAGCTTGCCAAACGCTGGCGCTGCTCCTTATCCAACTTTTGCCCAGCGCGCTCCTGCGCCAGCAACGCCGTGTACTCCTCTTGAGGAGAACGCTGGCGCTGAACGTACTGCAAGTGTTCCACCAACCCCTTCAGCTCTGCTTCCCGATCTGCCTTGGGAATCAACAGCTCGCGCTTGGCGAAAGCCGCCAAGGCCTGCCCCTGCTGGCTGCCTTGAAAATGCGCCAACACCACTTGTGGGCTGCGGTAGCGCCCTGCATTGAGCAACTCAATCAGCTCGCGGCATAGCGGCGCATCGTCATCTTCCGGCAACCACTCCAAATGATCAGGGAGCGTGGCCACCAGGTTGGGCTCATGCAATAACAGCTGCACGATACGCCCAACCGGGGAGAGCGCCTGAGAACGTGAGCGCGATGAGCGGGCTGGCGCTGCCAAAACAGCGCCGTTGTTCATGGCGGATGAGGCCGATTCGGACTCCAACTGCTCTACCGGCTCCTGCGAAACATCACCTTGGGTGACGGATCGCTGCGACGCCTGGGAACGCTTTTCGAGCAGCACTTTCAACTGCTCTTGCGCCAGCCCACTACGCTTTGCCAATGACTCCAGCAGTAGCGATTTGAGCATGCCTTCAGGCACTTTGTTCAATGCTTCGAGCACCTGACTGGCAAACCGCTCGCGCCCTTCCACGGTATTCAAGTCGCGCCCTTGGGCCGCCTGTTCGAATAGAAACTCCGACAGAGGCATGGCACAGGTCACGCGATCCTGAAATGCCTGGGTGCCTTCACGACGCACCAGGGTGTCCGGGTCATCACCTTCGGGCAGAAACAGAAAGCGCGCTTCACGGCCATCAATCATTTGCGGCAGTGCGGTTTCCAATGCCCGGCTAGCCGCCTGCCTCCCGGCACGATCACCGTCGAAACAGAACACTACGCGACTCACCAGTCGAAACAGGCGGGTCAAATGGTCTTCCGTGGTGGCGGTACCCAGCGTCGCCACAGCATTATGAATACCGTATTGCGCCAGTGCCACCACATCCATATAGCCTTCGACCATGATCAACTGCTCAAGCTTGTTCGAGGCTTGGCGCGCCTCATACAAGCCGTAAAGCTCACGACCTTTATGGAATACGGGTGTTTCCGGAGAGTTGAGATATTTGGGCTGGTCATCGCCCATCACTCGACCACCAAAGGCAATCGTACGACCGCGCAAATCGCGAATGGGGAACATTACCCGATCACGAAAACGGTCGTAGGTACGCCCGGTATCCTCACGGTGAATCAGCAGGCCGTACTCCACCTGCACTGGCTCACCAATACCGCGCTCGCTGAGGTGCTGTTTTAGCGCCTCCCAACCCGCCGGGGCATAGCCAATGCCGTAGGTCTTGATCACCTCGTCCGAGAGCCCACGACCCGACAAATAGCGTTGGGCAGGCTGGCCCTCCTGCATCTTTAATCGCTCGCGATAAAAACTGGCGGCGAGTTCGAGCAGGTTAACACCCTCTTTGCGCTTCTTTTCACGCTGCTGGGCACGCGGGTCATCAGCGCCTTCACGCGGCACTTCAATACCCAGGCGACCGGCCAACTGCTCTACCGCCTCAGGAAACGGTAGTTTGTCGTACTCCATCAAGAAGCGTAGTGCATTACCATTAGCTCCGCAGCCAAAGCAGTGATAAAACTGCTTATCAGCACTGACGGTAAACGATGGGGTTTTCTCTTGATGGAAGGGACACAGCCCAGAGTAGTTACGACCAGCCTTTTTAAGCTGCACGCGCTCACCAACCACCTCGACCACGTCAACGCGGCCTAACAGATCATCAATGAAACGCTGTGGAATTTGGCCTGCCATGAACTACGGGCATCCTCGCGCAAAGCGCTAACTTTCGAGACTGTTTTTAAAAGCCCTGTTTTTTAAAAGCCCTGTTTTTTAAAACCAGTTTTCAAAACCAGTTTTTTAAAACACTGCCTAAGGTCATCAGACCCATTGCCAGATCAGATCATCATAAACAGCGACGGCCTTTAGCAACGACAGCTTTGAAGAACAACAGTCAAAAACAAACGGCCACCTAGTGGCGGCCGCTTGGCATCCCTCTTGAGACGACCAGCTAACTGCTCCGGCCCCCTCGGGTACGGATCAATAGAGCCGTTCGAAACGCTTTTGCTCACGCTGAACTTTCTTAGCGTGGCGTTTTACGGCAGCTGCCGCTTTGCGTTTACGCTCAGCAGTCGGCTTCTCATAGTGCTCGCGGCGGCGTACTTCAGAAAGAACACCGGCTTTTTCGCAAGAACGCTTGAAGCGACGCAGGGCGACGTCAAACGGCTCGTTATCACGTACTTTTACAGAAGGCATTAAGCACTCACCTACCTTAAGGAGTCTTGAGTTCGGATAGTACGTACACTGCGATATTACATTTTAGAACACGGTGTACGACCCAGTTTTACAGCGCACAGTAGTTTAGTCGCCGTTGACCATCTTTGCAAATGCTTACGCTGATCCACGGCGATAATGCTAGACTAGCGCACTTCTGTTTTCACCTTTACATCTTTTGAATAGCCTTTGAGAGTCCCTTTTTATGCGAGTTCTGGGCATTGAAACATCCTGCGACGAAACGGGTGTCGCGCTTTACGACACCTCGTTAACCGGCGGCCAGGGGCTGCTTGCCGATGCGCTGTATAGCCAAATCGCCATGCATGCAGAATTTGGCGGCGTAGTGCCCGAACTCGCCTCTCGCGATCACACCCGCAAACTGCTGCCGCTGATCGAGCAAGTGCTCGGCGACGCCAAGCTAACGCGCCGCGACCTGGATGGCATCACTTACACCGCAGGCCCCGGCTTAGTCGGCGCATTAATGGTGGGTGCCAGTACCGCCCATGGCATGGCTCGGGCCTTGAACATCCCCGTGCTCGGCGTACACCATATGGAAGGCCATTTACTGGCACCGATGCTGGAAGACGAGCCACCCGAATTCCCTTTCGTGGCGCTGCTGGTCTCCGGCGGCCATACCCAGCTCGTCGAAGTTCAGGGGCTGGGTCGCTATCAACTGCTCGGCGAATCGGTGGATGACGCGGCTGGTGAAGCGTTTGATAAAGCTGCCAAGATGCTCGGACTGGCCTACCCAGGCGGCCCTCAGGTCGCCAAGCTGGCGGAACAGGGTGACCCCAAGCGCTTTCGCTTCCCGCGCCCCATGACCGACCGGCCAGGGCTAGACTTCAGTTTTTCGGGCCTAAAAACCCACACCATGACGGCCATTCGCCAGTTGGAAACAGCCGACGAATTCGACGCCCAGGCCCGCGCCGACGTTGCCCGCGCCTTTGAAGAGGCCGTTGTCGATACGCTGGTGATTAAGTGCCGTCGAGCGCTGGATCAAACCGGCTTGAAGCGCTTAGTGGTGGCGGGCGGAGTCAGCGCCAACCATCGCCTGCGCGAACGACTGCAGACTGAGTGCGAAAAACGCCAAGCCCGCGCCTACTACCCGCGCGGGCGATTCTGTACCGACAATGGCGCCATGATTGCCTATGTGGGTGCTCAACGCCTGGCAGCGGGAGAGTGCGACACTTCTGGCATGATGCAGGCGACGCCCCGCTGGCCTCTCGATCAGTTGATACCGCCTGTCTCACCCTAAGAACCACGAAACGGTGGCTCCTCACCGCGTCGCAGTCGGCGAATATTAAGCCCGTGACGTGCCAGCACCAGCAGGCTGAATCCACCCACCACCATGACGTACTCCGGTGCCAGCCAGCCGCAGGCCAGCGGCGCCACGAGAGCACTCACTAGCGACGCCAGCGCAGCTGTTTTTAATCGCCACGCTAGCAGCGCCCATATCGATGCACTCAGTAACGCCACCTGAGGCACTAATACCAACAACACACCAAAGGCACTGGCGACCGCTTTACCGCCACGAAAGCCATGCCACAGTGGAAAGCTGTGGCCTAGCAATACTGCCAATCCCACAAGCCCCTGCAGCCAGACCGGATAGCCCATCAGCTTGGCACCCAAAACAGCAGGCATGGCTTTTAAGGCGTCTAACAGCAGGGTGGCTGCCGCTAAGCGGGGGCCATATAGGCGCAGTACGTTGGAAAAGCCGGGATTAAATGAACCGTGTTGACGGGGGTCGCCCACACCCGCCAGGCGGCAAACGCTCAGCGCTGCCAGCCAACTGCCACTTAAATAACCCACCACTATCCATACCATGGCGCCATGCTCGCTTTGTGGCCCGATATACTGTCGTTTAGCCCCATCCTAACGTACAATCGCCCGCTTGTTACCGTAGGGGGAAGCTGGATGGATCGCATTTTGATTGAAGCGTTAAGCGTCGACACCGTGATTGGTGTCTACGACTGGGAGCGCTCGATTCAACAGTCGCTAAGCTTAGACTTGGTGTTGGCGACCGACATTCGCTCGGCGGCAGCCACTGACGATCTGCGCCTTACCCTGGATTACGCTGCTATCTGCCAGCGCATTCAGCAGTTTGCCGATGCCCATCAGTTCGCCCTGGTAGAGACCTTTGCCGAACGGCTCGCTGAGTGCCTGCGTACGGAATTCCCTATCACTTGGCTGCGCTTGACGGTACGTAAACCGGGCGCGGTTGCCAACGCCGTTAGCGTCGGCCTGGAAATCACCCGCGGCAACCTGCCGGAGGCAACCCAGGAGATCAGCGCATGAACCTGGTGACCGTCAGCTTAGGCAGCAATATTCACCCTACTCGGCATATTCGCTGCTGCCTGGATGCGCTTGCTGATACCTTCGGCCCCCTGCAGATCTCCCGTGTGTTTGAAAGCGAGCCGGTCGGTTTCGCCGACAGCCGCAATTTCTACAACCTGGTGGTGGCGTTTCACAGTGCTTGGACACCCGGCGAACTTCAGGCATGGGGGAAGCAACTGGAAATAGAGCATGGCCGCCTGCCTGGTCTTGCCAAATTTAGTCCCCGCGCTCTGGATATCGACTTGCTCACGGTGGGCAGCCTTTGCGGCACGGTTGACGAAATCGCCTTACCGCGTAGCGAAATTACCCATAATGCGTTCGTGCTACAGCCGCTTGCTGAGCTGCTCCCCAATCAGTGCCACCCCCGCTGCGGCACGTCCTATGCCGCGCTATGGAGCGCCTTCGAGCTAGGCAGCCAGCGCCTTTGGGCGGTGGATTTCAGCTGGCGCGGCCGCTGGATCTCCCAAGCGGATGAACAGCCCCTGCTGGCGGCGGCACGCCGGTAAATTACTTGGTTAGCGCCGCCTCCACGGCCTGCCCGCGGCGCGCTCGCAAGGCCTCGCCCAGCGCTGCACCTTGATATCCCTCAGCTATCAGTGCCTGGGGGCTTACCTCCCGAGCAGCCTGCCAGGCGTTTTCGAGCGGGCCAACCTGCTCAGGCGCCAACACTTTGACTAACGCCAGCTGTCCCTCGACCTGCTCAGGCTTACGCCAACCATCCAAACGTTCCAGCCAACGTAGCACGCTGGGGCCCTCTAATGCGTCGGAAGGCAGCGCATGGTTTTTTAGCGAATGGTTTATTAAAGAATAGGTAAGCGCGGTATGGCGAGCCAATTGGGCAACGGCATTGGGCAGTTTGAGTCGTTCCGACAAGGCATCGCGCTGCTCAGCGCTTAGCGGCGATACCAACTGCGCATGGCGCCAATGAGCCAATGGGAACATATCGCTATCAGGTACCTCAGCCATCGCTGCCAAGCCCTTCACTAACGCTTCGCCCGCCAATTCTGGCCACCAGACGTTGAGCGCGTCGCAACGTTCAAGGGTGGTGAAATAGACCTCTGGGCTTGGCTCACCCAGCGCTTTTTCCGTTTCGACCCACACCCGCTCGGCGGCCAGGTGCTCAAGTTCGCCGCTGTGGCTCACCTTACGCATTAGTGCCTGGGTTTCAGGGGCAATGGTGAAGCCCAGTGACGCATAGCGGGCCAGAAAACGTGCGGTACGCAGCACTCGCAGCGGGTCTTCGCTAAACGCCGCGGAGATATGCCGCAACACGCGCCGTTCGATATCGCCTTGACCATTAAACGGATCGGTTAATTCGCCCTCAGTACTCTGGGCAATGGCATTAATGGTTAAATCACGCCGCAATAGATCCTCTTCCAGGCTGACATCGGGGCTGGCATGCACTTCAAACCCGCCATAGCCGTGGCCAGACTTGCGTTCGGTGCGGGCCAGGGCGTATTCCTCAGCGGTTTCGGGATGCAGAAAAACTGGAAAGTCGCGCCCCACGGGCTTAAATCCGCGCTTGCGCATGGCATCTGGCGTAGTGCCCACCACGACCCAGTCATTGTCATATACCGGCCAGCCGAGTAACTCATCGCGCACGGCGCCGCCTACCCGATACACGTTCAAGCCTGCTAAGCGGGGATCACTGTTTGTTTCTTTCACTGTCGTTTTTCCTGCTGAAGGCTAGCTACACTGGTTCGCTCGCCGCTGTCCAGATTGAGCGCGGTTAGACGTCCGCCCCACACGCAGCCCGTATCCAACGCCTCAACGGGTACCCGCGCCTGGGGGGTATTCCCCTCCAGCGCCGCCCAGTGGCCGAAGAGTAGGCGGGTGTCATCGTCACGCGGGTATTGAAACCAGGGCAGAAAGCCCTCTGGGGCACTGTCCAATCCCTCTTTGGCCGCAAAGTCCAAACGGCCCTGGGCATCAATAAAGCGCATCCGAGTCAGCACATTGACAGTCAGGCGCAGCCGATCCATGCCGTCTAAATCATCGTGCCAGCTATCCGGCTGGTTACCAAACAGTTGGGTTAAAAACTCACCGGATGCCTCACTGCCTAGCGCCATCTGCACTTCGCGCCCTAAAGATTCGGTCTGGGCTACGCTCCATTGGGGAAGCAGCCCCGCGTGGGTCATTAACGTACTGTTTTCAAACACGCTAAGCGGTTGGCTCTGCAGCCAATCCAGCAGCGCTTCGCGATCAGGCGCGCCAAGAATATCGCTCAAGGTATCGTTTTTTTTCAGCTTGCCGCCCCCGCGCGCTACGACCAGCAAATGAAAATCGTGGTTGCCCAATACGCTGCGTGCCGAGCTACCCAGTGCGCGCACTTCTCGCAGACACTCCAATGAACCAGGCCCACGATTAATCAAATCGCCCACCAGCCATAGCGTATCCCGCGCGGGGTTGAAGCTAAGCTTTTCAAGAAGGGCTACAAATTCGGCGTGACAGCCGTGCAGATCGCCGATCGCATAGGTGCTCATGCACGAGGCCTTTTTAATAAAATGAGTAGGCTAAATACTACCACTTCACCGACATCCTATGCCTGTCGCTGGTGGCTTATGTTGATGATTAGCACTGGTGAAAAGTACAAACCTGGATCACTATAAAAAGTACGCTTTGGCGCTCTTGAGCTTCTCGCTAGCTTAACCACTCAATCGAGTAGCCACCTCGCAACAACTGTTAAGGAAAACGGTACGCTTATGACAATGGATTACTCTCGACGCGGGCTATTGCGAGCGGCAACGCTGGCAGGTCTTGGCGCGCTTATACTCCCCGGCACAACGCTTCTTCCAGCCGCACGAGCCACCACTCCCAAGCTTGACCCACCGCCCGCTGCGGTGACGGTTAATGGTTGGCTCCTGCGCAGCAGTGACCGCTGATGTATATCGCTTTTGAGGACATTAGCGAACACAGCCATGCAGTGGATGTCTGCATTATCGGCGCGGGTGCGGCGGGCATTTCCATGGCCGTTACCCTGGCGGAGCGGGGCCACCGCGTACTGCTCTGCGAAGGTGGCGATGCGGACTACAGCGAACGCTCCCAGGAGTGCTACCGGGGCGAAGTCGTCGGCGACCCTTATATTCCCCTTTATGGCGCTCGCCTGCGCTATTTGGGCGGGTCGACCAACCACTGGGGTGGCATCTGCCGACCACTCGATCGCTATGACTTTACCGCCAAAAGTGCTGCCAGTGAGACGGCCTGGCCTATTGGCCGGGATGCGTTATCGCCCTACTACCGCGCCGCGGCCAGCGTGCTCGACTTGGCGCCTACGCCTGCTGATCAGCCGATCACGGATTCTGGGCTCAAGCGCATCTATTTCTCACTGGGCCACCCGACGCGTCTGAAGGAGAAATATGCCACCACGCTAAGCGAATCGAACACGTTGGAGTGCTGCCTAACGGCCAACTTGGTGGCGCTGGAAAGCCAGAATGGCAAAGTCACCGGCGCTATCTTCAAAAACTACCAAGGCGATTACCGAAAGGTTCAGGCGCGCTACTTTGTGCTGGCCTGTGGCGGCATCGAAAACTCGCGCTTGCTGCTGTGGTGCAACCAACAGTTAAATGGCCAGCTTATACCTCAAGCCGACACCCTAGGGCATTACTGGATGGAGCACCCCCACGCCACGGTGGGTCAGGCGCTAATTTTTGAGCCAGCGGCACTGGGGCTGGACGAGGATTACAACGTGTTCCTCTCCCCCACCGCTCAATCCATCAGCTCACGCCAAATACTGAATTGTGGGCTGCGCTTGCACCGCATGAACGCTGAAGCCACCCAGGAACTGATTGACGAGCTCGCGGATCAGGCCCCCACGCTGGCGGGACGACTGCGTGTCTGGCAGGCCCAGGGACGGGTGATACACGGCGCGGTACTCAGAGCCGCCTGGGAGCAAGAGCCGCGCTTTGACAATCGCATAGAGTTAAGCGAAGAGCTGGATGATCTGGACGTACCCCGCAGCCGATTGGTGTGGCAGCAGTCCGAGCTGGATCGCCATACGATCCGCGAGAGCATGCTGCTATTAGGGGAGTATCTGCGCGACCACGAGGTGGGAAGGCTGCAAATGGCTGACTGGCTGGCCGATACGCCGGTACAACTGCCTACCGAGGGCGAGTTGGCTGGCCGTCACCATATGGGCGGCACGCGTATGAGTCTTAATGCCGAGGAAGGCATTGTTAACCCCGACTGCCGACTGTTTGCCCAGGATAACTTCTATGTGGCGGGTTCCAGCGTTTTTGCCAGCGCCGGGCACGCCAACCCGACGTTAACGCTAGTACAGCTGGCCCTGCGGCTTTGCGATCACCTGGAGAGCAGGCTAACCCAAACTGTCTAATGGAGCTGAAGCGGTACGGCTAACCTAAAAGGAGTAATGGCTACCTCAAAAACACGCTGAGTAGAGGTATCCAACAGCGTATAGGCACCCTCCATCACCCCCACCGGGGTTTGCAGAATGGCGCGACTGGTGTAACGAAAACTCTGGCCGGGGCCAATTAGCGGCTGTTGGCCGACGACGCCTTTGCCGCGGACTTCCTGGCAGTCGCCGCTGCCCTGGGTGATTTTCCAGTAGCGCGCCATCAGCTGAACGCTATGGGGGCTCTGATTGTGGACAGTCACGGTGTAGCTAAACACATAGCGCGACTCTCCATCGTTAGACTCATCAGCGCGATAGCTAGGGACGACGCTCACTTTGATTGCTAGGCCACTCACGTTTGGCTGCCCCGCTCACCGCTTGCCTGCTCATCGGCGGCGACACGGTTGGCAATCGCCACGTACTCCGCCACGGTCAACGTTTGCGGACGGCGGATGGGGTCAATGCCCAGATCTTCCAGGGTGTCGGCACTCACCCGCCCTTTGAAGTTATTGCGCAGCGTTTTGCGCCGCTGACCAAAGGCGAGCTTCACCAGCTCAAACAGCATCGCTGGGTCATCCGCCGTATGGGGCAGCGTTTCATGGGGGGTTAAGCGCACAATGGCGGAGTCGACTTTGGGTCGTGGCACAAAGGCTTCCGGTGGCACGATAAACAGCTGTTCGACCTGGCAGTAGTACTGAGCCATAACCGACAGACGCCCCCAATCAGCACCGCCGGGTTCTGCGGCTAAGCGTTCAACCACCTCTTTTTGCAGCATAAAGTGCATATCTTGTATGGCACTTCCTGCAGCCAGCAGATGTATTATCAGTGGTGTGGAGATGTTGTAGGGTAGGTTGCCTACCACGCGTAGCGCGGGCCCATCGCCTTTCAGCGCAGCAAAATCGAACTTCAGTGCGTCGCCTTCATGAATCACAAAATCGGGATAGTTGAAAAACTGTACCCGCAAACCGGGAATCAGATCACGGTCGAGTTCGATCACCTCCAAGTGCCCCGCGGCTTCCAGCAACGGCTCGGTCAGCGCCCCCTGGCCTGGGCCAATTTCGACGAGGCGATCCGTCGAGCGCGGGCCAACGGCGCGAACGATCCGCGAGATAATGCCAAGGTCGCGTAAAAAATTCTGACCAAAGCGTTTACGAGCGCGGTGTTGGGGCACAGTAGACATCAAACGGTGTTCCTTGGGGTGCGGATTCAATCGGGAGTATGTAGTAGCCAGCACTGTTGCAACTGGTCGTTTGCACGAATCGGTGCCAGAGCAGGTTATATCTCAGCAGACAACCGCCTTGCAGCTAGACGGCGCGCAAGGGCGATAGCGACGTTTAGGCTGCCGGGATCTGCCACGCCTCTGCCTGCCAGATCCAGCGCGGTGCCATGGTCGACCGAAGTGCGTACCAATGGCAAGCCCAGAGTAATGTTAGCGGCTTGACCAAAGCCTGCGTATTTTAACACCGCTAAACCCTGGTCGTGGTACATAGCCAGCACCGCATCGACACCAGCCAAATGTCTGGGGGTAAACAGCGTGTCGGCGGGCAAGGGGCCAAGTATATCCATTCCCTCAGCGCGCAGTGCATCAAGGGCGGGAATAATAACATCCAGCTCCTCGCGCCCCAGGTGACCATCTTCACCGGCGTGGGGATTCAAGCCACATACCGCAATACGTGGCTGGGCAATCCCAAACTGGCGCTGTAAATCAGCCGCAAGCAGTCGGCTAATACGGGTTACCCGCTCAAAGGTGATGGCGTCGGCAACATTGCGCAGCGGCAAATGGGTGGTCACCAGCGCCACACGCAGATCGCCGCCACCCTGCCAGCTTGGTGACGCAGCATGCAGCGCCGTATCGGTGGCGAGCATCATTACCACCTCATCGACGCCGCAGGCATCGCGCAACCACTCAGTGTGGCCGGTAAAGGCTGGGTGACCACCTTCGATGATGACGCCTTTATGAAGTGGCGCCGTAACCATAGCGGCCGCCTGACCTTTTTGGCAGGCATCCACCGCCAGCGCCAAGGTAGCCAGCACATAGTCAGCGTTGGCCGGATTGAGAACGCCCGGCGTGGCCGGTTCGTTCAGCGCAACCGGCCAGACCGGCAAACCATGGGTGCCACTTGGGTACTCGCCAGGCGAACATTCAATCACCGTGACACTTAATCCCAGCGCTGCTGCACGCTGGCGCAGCATATCCGGGTCGCCAATCGCTACTGTACCCGCGGGGAGGATGCCCTGGGCCGCTAGCATCAGCATTAGCTCGGGGCCAATGCCCGCTGGCTCGCCGGTGGTCACTACTACCGGCAGCTCGCTATCGGAAGATAAAGTGCCCGCTACCATTCCCACTACCATTAGAGTCGAATATCAACAAAGGCCTGGGAGCGAATCTCTTGTTGCCATGTCTCTAACTCTTCGTTCGCGCGACGCTGGAAGATCGCCTGGCGCACCTGCTCACGCTGGCTCTCTTGGGTAACGTTTTGACGACGGCGCTCTTCCACCTCAATCACGTGGTAGCCAAACTGAGAGCGAACCGGCTGAGATATCTGGTTAACATCCAGGTCGCGCATCGCCTCTTCAAAGGCGGGTACGGTTTGCCCTGGGCGAACCCAGCCCAGCTCGCCGCCGTTGAGGGCAGTGCCACTGTCGTCGCTCATCTCACGCGCCACCGAAGCAAAATCCTCGCCTTGTGAAAGGCGCTGACGTACCTCTTCCGCTCGCGCGCGGGCCTGGTTTTCATCGCGATTAGGGGTCAGTGCAATCAGCACGTGGCGGGCACGGGTCTCTTCAATAAAGTTCTGCTCGCCGGACTGGCCGGGCTGCTGGTTTAGAAAGCGCTCAACGTCGCGATCGCTGACCGATACGCGGTTGCTAATTTGGCGCTGCTGCACCTGACGCATCAGCATTTCGCGGCGAATATCTTCGCGCACGCTGGCCAGCGTCATACCATCAGCTTCCACGGCATCGGCAAACTGATCAAGCGTCATGCCATTGGATTCGGCAATCGAGCGCACCTGCCCATTGAGCTCGGTATCATCGACGCTCAAGTTGGCATCTTTCGCCATCTGCAGTTGAATCTCTTCCATCACCATGCGCTCAAGCACCTGGCGCTCCAACTGGGAGCGCGGAGGGAGATTACCACCCTGGGCCTGCGCCTGCTGCTCGATTTGCGTCATGCGATCATCTAATTCGCTGCGCATAATCACATCGTTATTGACCACGGCCACGACGCTGTCCAGCACTTGGCGCTGGGTGGACTGGAAGTTCTGCGCCTGAAGGGCTAGCGGGGCCAATGCAAGGCCTGCGCCTACACACAAAGCGAGCAGGCTACCAGCGGATAGCTGTTTCATACGGCCTAGCAGGGGCTTTCTCATTTTCATAACAAACGTCTCTTTCATTAGCCATTCTATGGAAGTCATTTACAGGGCAGTCGGACGATAGCCAGGAATGGTCTGTTCAAAATAGCTATCCGCATCCTGGCCAACGCCGCCTAAGCCACGGAATACGAAGCGTAAAAATAGCCCGCGATCATTAAAGTCATCATTAATGGGTGCGGTGTCATTGTCATCTACCCATTCGCGCCACACCAACTGCAGACCGTAACAGCAGTTGTTCCACTGCACGCCTGCCAATTGCTCCAGTGAGCGTTCATTGGTTTGATCGTGCAGGTAGCGGCCAATCAAATCAATGTTGGTGCTGGCTTTCCAGGCAAATGAGAGATCCCACTCTTCGCGGTCATAGTCGCGAAAGCCGTTATCGCCCGGCAATACGCCTGGATCGAACCCTTCGATCTCCCAACGGTAGCCAAGGTTCACTACGTGCCCTTCGGGATGCCGGTAACTAACATCAACACTTGATCGTTCGGTGCGTTCCCGGTGGTCATCGTAGAGCCATTCTGCTCCGCTGCTCCAGCGATCATTAATCTGCCAGTCAAGGCGGGTGACCAAAGGCGAACGATCCCGCGTAGCCTGATAGCGGCTTTCCGGATTGACGCTTGGGTTGTCTTCCGGCCGATCCGGCAGCGTATCGGCGTCGCCCTCGCTATCGATACGGCGGTCATCAAAGTAAACGCTCTGACCTACCCCGAACGAGAGCCGGTCACGACCGGAGGCATCTTCCAATAAGCGTGACTGCACGCCGTAAGAAAGCCGGTTGAGATCGCCAACGCGGTCAGTGCCGGAAAAGCGCTGGGCTGACCAAAGCTGATCCCAGGAGAAAGCGCGTTCGCGACTGTCAAAGTCAGGCAGTTCGCTCTGATCGGTGCGCGGCACATAAGCGTAGTTAAGACGTGGCTCCAGGGTTTGGCGGTAGTCCCGCCCCCCCAGGGCGAGTTCACGCTCAAAGACGAGCCCACTGTCGATGGAGGTCAGCGCAACACTGCGGCTGGGTGAGTCGCTACGCTGTGTGTCGCGCTCGCCGTAATCCAGCTCGTAAGCAGTGTTCCACAGCTCGGTACGCGGCTCCAGATAGCCCCAAGGGCGCTCGAAACGCCAGCCAACCGCAGGCATTAGGTGCAAACGGCTACCGGTGGCCGCTTCGCGCTCCGGCACGCGACGCTCATCCACGTCGCGCCAAAAATAGGTCGCGTTTGATCGCCACTGGGTATACAGCCCGTTGTCGAACTGCCAGTTAGCATTAGCGCTCAGACTCGGCAGTTGATAAAAGGGTTTATCGCTATCGCTAAGCGGGTCTTCCAAGCGCTGGAAACCCTGGGCGCGGGCATCCAACTGCCAACGCTGGCCGCGGTAATCGACCTGGGCCAAACGCTCCATACTGGCGCGCTCGCTCTCGCCAAACTCACCGCCGAAGTCATCGAAATAGCGCCCGTCACTGGCGGCCCCGTAGCGCAGCCGATAATTACTGCGCTCATTTACCCGCCCCGCATGGCGGGCATCCACATACCAGCGATCATCACCCTCAAAGCGATTTTCTCCGCCGCCAGAGCCACCGTTATCACTGTTTAAATAGCCGCCTTCAACGATGCCCGAGCTCTCCTCAAACAGGTAGCGGTACTCACCGTTCATCAACAGCCCGCGGTCACTCATCCAGCGCGGCGTGATCGTCGCATCGTGGTTTGCGGCAATATTCCAATAAAACGGCTGGGCGTAGTCAAAACCGTCCGTTGAAAAGCCAATCGACGGAGACAGCAAGCCTGTATGGCGGCGATCGTCGATGGGAAAGCGCAGCCATGGCCAGTAAAATACCGGCACATCTTTCACTTCCAGGCGCGCATGACGCGCTGTGCCAAAGCCTTCGGCTTGGTTCAAGCGAATATCGCTGCTGACCAGTTGCCAGCTATTGGCGCCTGGGTCACAGGTGGTGAAGCTTGCGTCTTGCAGGCGGTACTCGCCCTCCCCGGTCTGCTCTAGCTGACTAGCCTGACCGCGCAGATGCTGCTCGTAGAGCACATAGTGGCTGTCACCCAGGGTGGCCCGATCTTCGTTTAGCCGGAGCATCGCCTGTTCGCCACGCACCAAAGCGCGCCCATCGCGGATGGCGATATTACCTTCTGCGTCGACCTGCTGACGGTCAGCGGGTAAAAAGATACGCTCCGCTTCCACTTCTTCATTGCCGCGGCGCAGTACCACATCGCCGCGTAGCAATGCTTCGCCATCGGCAGCGTAATCGACTTCCCGGGCCTCCAACGAGACGGTTTCCGGGTTATCTTCCGCTGGCAAGCGGTAGCTGGGCATTACATAGCGGCCCCGGCACAGTTGGTTAGCCGCTTCCTCTTCCCCCCAGGGTTGCCAATCCAACGCTTCAGCGGACATGGTTTGACCCTGAGCCACCGCTGTAAACGAGGCGCCAGCAAGCAAACTGCCCATCAGCGTATGCGCAACCGGCAACGTGCGCGAAAATCGCTTGCCCATGTTCGTTATCCTTGGCATCCAGAATCGGTATTATACAGCCCGCATGATGCCCGACCAGCAAGGAGCTTGCATGTCCTCATATCGGATTAACGCCCTCACCATGTGGGCCGCCCAACAAAACGGTCTCTCTGAGACCGATATTTCGCTTTCATCCGCCGTGGGCGATGCGAGTTTTCGGCGCTATTTTCGCCTAACACTACCCGACGGCACCACCCAGGTGGTCATGGATGCCCCGCCTGAGCAAGAGGACTCCCAGCCGTTTGTAACCATTGCCAAGCGCTGGCGAAGCGCCGGACTGCCGGTACCCAAGGTGCACGCCACCAACCTGGCGGACGGCTTTCTGCTGCTTGAAGACTTGGGTAACACCCCCCTACAGTGTTTGTTTAGCGACGACGCTAGCATACAGGCTTACCATCAGCAGGCTCTCACGCTGATCGCCGAGCTGCAAAATCGCGCAGGCCCTGACTCGCTGCCCGTGTATGATACGGCGTTGTTGGGCCGCGAACTCGACCTGTTTCCCGAGTGGTGTCTCAGCGCTTGGTTAACGCTGCCATCGCCAGAGAGCTGGCACGTTGTTCGTGAGCAGCTTATCCAGCATGCCTTAGCGCAGCCGGTAGTGACTGTGCACCGTGATTTTGATGCCATGAACCTGATGCTGCACGATCAGCGTCTGTTTATGATCGACTTTCAGGACGCCGTGGCTGGCCCGCTCAGCTACGATGTGATCTCGCTGTTACGGGGGCGATACTGCCGCTTTAGCAATGAGCAGTTCGCTGGCTTTGTCGAGGCTTTTTATCACCAGGCCCGCCATGATGGTCGACTGCCCAGCAGTGTCGATTTTGCCACTTTTCTGCTCCAGTGCCACGCGATGGCTGCCCAGCGCTCACTAAAAGTGCTGGGGATTTTCTGCCGCTTAACCCTGCGCGATCAAAAAAGTGGCTATCTCGAGCGCTTACCCCACTTTCTGGATCATCTGGAAGATAGCTTTTCGTTTCTGACCGAGCAGGCTGAGTTCGCTGAGTGGCTCCAACTCACCTTAAGACCTGCCATTATGAAACGACTAGCGGAAATACCGTCATGAAAGCGATGATTTTAGCCGCAGGCCTAGGCAAGCGAATGCGTCCGCTCACCGACCACTGCCCCAAGCCGCTGCTGCCCGTGGCGGGCAAGCCGCTAATCGTGCACCACCTGGCGCGTCTTCGCCAGGCAGGTATTCATGAGGTCGTCATCAATGTCAGCTACCGTGCAGAGCAGATTATCGCAGCGCTCGGCGATGGTGACGCCTATGGACTGCACATTCACTGGAGTCGCGAAACCGAACCGTTGGAAACCGGAGGCGGTATTCAGCAAGCGCTGCCGATGCTTGGCGAGGCGCCGTTTCTGTTGATTAACGGCGATGTTTGGTGCGCAGCGCTCCCCACCCAGCACGCGCTGCAAGGCAATGATCTGGCTCACCTGATGCTGGTGGAAAACCCTTCTCATCACGCCAGTGGGGATTTTGGACTAGCAGGAGGGCGCGTGAATCAAACCAGCACTGAGCGTTTGACCTACTCAGGTATCAGCGTGATTCACCCAGGGCTGCTCGCCGGACAACCCCAGGGCACCTTTGCCTTGGCGCCACTGCTGAGAACTGCTATCGATAACAACCGGGTAAGCGGCGAGCACTATAAAGGGCATTGGGTCGACGTTGGAACCCCTGAACGACTGGCGGCGCTGGAACGCCAGCTACAGAGCGAAAGGGGTTAGCCTATGCATCCGCACCACTTACGTGAGGCAATCGCCAACACTCCACGGGTAGCGGTCTACGGCACGCTCAAGCAAGGTTTCAACAATGCCCACTGGCTAAACGGAGCCACTCTGCTCGGGAGCGACGTTACCAAAGCGCTCACGCTTTACGATATTGGCCCCTACCCCGGTGCCAAATGGCAGCGGTCAAAAGGGGTGACGATTGAAGTCTATCAGATCAGTATTGACCATCTGGCCCAGCTAGACTGGTTAGAGGACTACCGCATCGATGCGCCGTCAGAGGGTGAGTATGACCGCCAGCAGATAACCACCTGTTTTGGTCTCGCCTGGGTGTATCTTTACAATCCGAGTGTGACAGGTAAAACAGCTATTTATGAGAGTGGCTGGCGCATGCCGAACATTAGCAATGTTCAACAGCGGCGCTGAGAAGAGGCGCGCAGGCCAAGAAATGTTATGCTGCGCGACTTACCTTTCGTCGCCTAGATGAGGAGAGCAACGTGAAAGCACGGGTAAAATGGACAGAAGGCCGCCAATTCGTGGCGGAATCCGGTAGCGGGCACAGCGTTGTGATCGACGGCCCGCCCGACCACGGTGGTCGCAACACAGGGCCTCGCCCAATGGAAATGCTGCTAATGGGCATGGGCAGCTGCACCGCTTTTGATATCTTGAATATTCTTGATAAAGCGCGTGCCAATGTGACCGACTGCGTTGCTGAGCTAGACGCCGAACGCGCCGATGAAGTGCCCGCCGTTTTTACCAAGATCCACGTCCATTTCGTGGTGACCGGTCGCGCGCTGAAAGAGAAGCAGGTGGCCCGCGCGGTTGAGCTCTCCGCTGAAAAATACTGCAGTGCCTCGATCATGCTCGTTAACGGCGGCGTTGAGATCACCCATTCCTTTGAGATTATGGAGGAGGCTCGGACGTGACAGACAATCTCCGACTCCACGGGTTTAACAACCTGACCAGCTCGCTGAGCTTCAACATTTACGATATCTGTTATGCCAAAACCGAAGAGCAGACGGCGGCTTACATCGACTATATCGATGAGCTGTATAACGCCGAACGTTTGACGCAGATTCTTAAAGACGTCACCAATATCATCGGCGCCCATGTGCTCAATATCGCCCGCCAGGACTACGAGCCCCACGGCGCGAGCGTGACGATTTTGATTGCCGAACATGAGCTTGATGAGGCGGCGCCTGAGCAAATTGAGCCAGGTCCCGGCCCGCTACCGGAGACGGTGGTTGGCCACCTGGATAAAAGCCACGTGACGGTGCACAGCTACCCCGAGTCGCACCCCGACAACGGTATTAGCACCTTCCGCCTGGATATTGATGTCTCCACCTGTGGTCATATCAGCCCATTAAAAGCGCTGAACTACCTGATCCACAGCTTCGACTCCGATATCGTCACCATGGATTACCGGGTGCGTGGCTTTACTCGCGATGTGGATGGCAAAAAACTGTTTATCGATCACGGTATTACTTCCATTCAAGACTACCTCGCTGAAGACACCAAGAATGCGTATCAGATGATGGACGTCAACGTGTATCAGGAGAATATGTTCCACACCAAGATGCTGCTCAAAGACTTCGAACTGGATAACTACCTGTTCGGCACGTCGCGTCGCGATATTACCTTTGAAGAAGCCCGGGATATCGAGGGCCGTTTGCGTAAAGAGATGCTGGAAATTTTCTACTCCCGCAATCTGGATTAAGCCCCCAAACGGGTCTCAACGCAGCACCGAAACACCAAAAAGCCAGCGAACGCTGGCTTTTTTTTCATATCAACTAAATATACTGGCTTATCCTGTCATTGCGAGGAGCCTGCGACGAAGCAATCTCTACCCGCGGTGGCACTCAAGTCGAGATCGCCGCGCTTCGCTCGCGATGACAGGAAGGGCATTAGGAGCCTGGCTTATCTGTCATTGCGAGGAGCCTGCGACGAAGCAATCTCTACCTACGGTGGGCACTCAAGCCGAGATCGCCGCGCTTCGCTCGCGATGACAGGAAGGGCTATCGCCGTTTAATAAACGCTTGGCTCGCCTTCAGGGCGAGTCTTAAAACGTCGGTGTAGCCAGAGGTACTGCTCGGGATGCTTGCGAATGGCCAGTTCAATAAACTGGTTGATTCGTGTGGCATCGGCAACTTCATCGCCGCTGGGAAAACCTTCCAGGGCAGGCAGGCTTTCAATGGTATAGGTGGCGTTATCCGGGTTGCGGTGAAACATCATCGGCACCACTGACGCGCCGGTCATACGCGCAAGCTTGGCCGTTAAGCGAATAGTCGCGGCCTGCTGACCAAATAGCGGCGCAAATACGCTCACATCGCGGCCAAAATCCTGATCCGGTGAGTACCACACCATACGTCCATCCTTGAGCTGACGCACCGCGCCACGCAAGTCATAACGGTCGAGGGCAACACCAAAATTGCGCCCGCGGGCGCGGGTCATAAAACGCTCAAACAGCGGGTTATTATGCGGTCGATAGACCGCATCGGCAGAGAAAAACAGCGCGTGCAGGGCACCCCCTAAATCGAGGGAAGAGAAGTGAACCCCCACAATGATCACGCCTTTACCCCGGGCCTCGGCGCGGGCCATATGCTCTTCGCCGATGTAAGCGACCCGGTGGCGTAGGCTTTCGCCATCGCGACACCAGCCGGTTGCGGTTTCAATCAGACCAATGCCATTGGCAATAAAGGTATCTTTAACGAGCTGATACTGTTGCTGGGGACTCTTTTCGGGAAAACAGAGCGCTATATTGGTTTCGGTAATATGGCGCCGCCGTTTGGCAAAGCGCCAGGCGAGCAGTCCAAGCCCTTTGCCAATGGCCATTTTTAATCGCCAAGGCAACCAGGCAGCGATATACATGGCACCAATAGCCAGCCATGTGGGCCAGTAACGCGGGTGGGCGAATGAGCGCGGGTAACGTGATTTCGACATGCAAACAACCGTTTAAGCAGAACGCCCATGATAACGCCGCGGCGCCCGAGGCAGTACCCCTGTTAGCAGCGTATAGCTGATGGTATCGCAGTAGCGGGCCACTTCATCCACCGACAGCACCTCGCCGTTGCTGGCCCTGCCCCACAATACAACGTCGCTGCCAATCGCGGCGTCGGGTACGTCCGTCACATCAACGGTCAACATATCCATGGAGACTTTTCCGGCAATCGCACAGCGCTGGCCGTTGACCAGTACCGGCGTGCCATCGCGGGCATGACGGTCATAGCCATCACCGTAGCCGCAGGCGACCACGGCAATGCGTGAACGCCGCGGTGCGCGCCAGCGCCCGCTATAGCCAACGGGCTCGCCCTCTTCCAGCTCCCTCAGGGCAATTATTTCCGAGCGTAGGGTCATCACCGGCTGCAGTTGCTGAGTGATTTCGTTGGCAACTTCCAAGGGGTCGCTGCCGTAGAGCATCACACCTGGCCGGTTCCAGTCACCATGGGCCACCGGCCACGCCAGGGTAGCCGGTGAGTTGGCCAGGCACAGCGGCGCTTCTAGCTCGCTAGCAAGACCTTGCAGCCGGGTCATTTGCTGGTTGAAATAGCGGTTATCGCGGGAATCGGCGCTGGCAAAATGACTCATAAGGTGGAGCGAGGCCACGCTTGGCGCGGCACTTAGCTGACGCCAGATAGCGGCGGCCTCGTCGATGGCAAAGCCCAGGCGGTGCATGCCGGAGTCAACTTTCAACCAGACAGGAATTGGCTTTTTAGGTGAAGCGGCTAACAAAGCATCAACCTGCCATTGGCTGTGTACCGCAATCCAGAAGCCGTGGGAATCCACCAGCTCCAGCTCGTCGGCGCTGAAGATACCTTCCAACAGGATGATGGGTTGGGTAATGCCGCCCTGGCGCAGGGTAAGCGCCTCTTCGATACAGGCAACGGCAAACGCGGGAGCCTGGCCTTCCAGCGCCTGAGCGCAGGCCAGCGCGCCATGCCCATACCCATCGGCTTTGATAACTGCCACTGAGCGGCTTTGCGGCGCGCAGCGGCACGCCAATTGATAGTTGTGACGCAGCGCGTCCAGATCAATATCGGCCACAAGGGGGCGCATGTGCTTTCTCACTTACCTGATTTAGCAATAAAAGTTTATTAATAAAACTGCCAGCAATAAAAAGCCGAGTAAGCGCTCACTGGCGCTCGCCCGGCTTAGAGAGATAACGCGATTTACGTTCGCCTAAGCTTCACTCAGGTTTCAAACAGCGCCTCTAAAGAAAGGCCCTGTTTTTCCAATGCACGGCGTAGTTTCTTGAGTGCTTCGACCTGAATCTGGCGAACTCGCTCGCGGGTTAAACCGATTTCGGCGCCCACCTCTTCCAAGGTGGCCGATTCGTGACCGCGCAAACCAAAACGGCGCACCACCACTTCGCGCTGTTTTTCGCTCAGCTCATCCAACCAAAGATCCACATGCTCTTTAACGTCGCCATCCACTAGCCGCGCCTCAGGCCCCTGCACTTCATCGTCAGCCAATGTATCGATCAGCGGTTTATCACTTTCACCACCCATGGGGTAATCGACAGATGATACGCGCTCATTAAGACCGAGCATCTTTTTGACCACATCGACCGGTTTATCAAGGTGATCAGCGATCTCTTCGGCGGTGGCTTCATGGTCAAACTTTTGAGTCAATTCACGCGCCGCACGCAGGTAAATATTGAGCTCTTTGACCACGTGAATGGGCAAGCGGATCGTCCGCGTCTGGTTCATCAGCGCCCGCTCAATGGTTTGACGAATCCACCAGGTGGCGTAGGTCGAGAAACGAAAGCCCCGTTCGGGGTCAAACTTCTCTACCGCGCGAATCAAACCTAAATTGCCCTCTTCGATCAAATCCAGCAACGTCAAGCCACGGTTTAGGTAGCGGCGGGCAATTTTCACTACCAGCCGCAGGTTGGATTCAATCATTCGTGAGCGACCCAAGGGGTCGCCTTTACGCGCTAAGCGGCCGTAGTAAACTTCCTCTTCTGGCGTTAACAGTGGCGAAAAGCCGATTTCGTTGAGGTAGATTTGCGTCGCATCCAAGCTTTGGGTCGATTGACGATCCTCACGCCCTAGCGCTTTCTCAAAGGCATCTTCTTCTATCGTGACATCGTCATCGGTATCATCAAGTGCCTCCTCAGCAGCGTCCAGGTCAACCTCCTGTAGATCTTTCTCCAACATACTCATGGCCTTACCCCTCGTTTGTCGCCTACCCGCCATTTAGAAAGTCAAAGGGTGCGTTCTAAGACGCACACCATATTGTTATGTGACGATTGTTATATGACGCTCGAATGCTGCGATTCGGGCAACGTCCAAGTTATGCGCTGACTGCTCACTCTCCCGGTGAGTGCATTAGCGAGAAGGCAGGAAGTCCATGGGATCTTGCGGCTGCCCATCACGGCGAACTTCAAAGTGTAATCTGACGTTTTCAGCATCGCTATCCCCCATTGTGGCAATCACCTCACCAGCCTCTACTACGTCATTTTCACTGACCCGTAAGCTGTCGTTATGAGCATACGCGCTCAGGAACTGATCGTTGTGCTTGAGAAGGATGAGGTTGCCGTACCCCCTGACGCCACTGCCCGCATAAACCACAATGCCGGGGCCTGCTGCTTTAACAGGTTGCCCCTTTTCACCAGCGATATCAATCCCGGCGGTGATGCTATCACCCTGACCAAATGCCCCGACCACATTACCATCGGCAGGCCACTGCCAGTCGATGTTTTCGGCGGGCGTATAGGTACGCGATGAACGGTCTACGCTGGCACTTTGTGTGGCAGACGCTGCTTCAGGCTGTGGTTCGGGCTCAGATTCGGCCTCAGATTCGGGCTGCGGTGCCGGCGCTTGCTGTGGCTCAGCTTGTTCGGGTTCTGATGATGGCTGTGGTTCAGGTTGCTCGGCGGGCTCAGGCTCAGCCGCCGCGACGACTTCAGGCTGAGGTGTTGAGGACGATTCATCAGCCTCTTGCTCTGCTGCATTGCGTTCAGCGGTAAGGCGCTGGTTGCGTTGAATCGCGGATTCATCGGGCAGTAGCCAATCCAACTCCTGGTCGTCGCTGGCCACTGAGGCCGTCTGTGGGCTCAGCCCGGTCGCCACTGCGCCACTTGAGGTATTCGTCGTGGGCTGGTTACTGGCCGTTGATGCCAACCCAGCGCCTTCACGCAGGGCAATCGTTTGCCCTGGCCGAATTTGGTAGGGCGGATCAATGTTATTGATTGCCGCGAGCTGGCGATAATCCAAATTGTGCTGCCAAGCAATGCCATACAAAGTATCACCCGCTTTCACCGTGTACTGGGGCGAGTTTTCCACCGCCTGGCGTGCTTGGCTCAAATCGCGCACCTGGGGGCTTCCGCCTTGCTGGCTGGCACAGCCAGCAATGGCTAATGCCAGCGCCGACATCATGAGTACTTTAGGTATATGACCTTTACGCATTCAAACCTACTCCTTTTCAGCGCCAAGCTGGGTATCGATTGGCCGACGATCTGCATGTCGGTTGAGTAACACGACAATGAGGGCACCCACGGCCATTAGCGCAACAACACCGGTCACTTGTGCCGAAGCGCCGGTCAATACGGCATAGTCAGCGGGCAATAAATAGCGGTACTCCAGAGGAATCATTTGCCCTTCTGGCCCGATTTGGTAGCGTAACAGCTCGCGCCATGGCCAGAGAACCGGCAGCGAACCGGCAATAAACCCCAATAGCAGTTGCATCGTTGGGGTATGGTGACGCCGTAACAGCCAGGACAGAAGTCGTGAAAACAGCGCTAAGCCGACTATGCAGCCCATGCCAAACAGCACGATAATGCCCAGATCCAAACTGCGAATTGCACCCATAATGGTGCCGTAGAGGCCCATAGTCAGCAATAGAAAGCTACCTGACACGCCCGGTAACAGCATGGCGCTAATCGCGATGCAGCCTGCCACCATGACTACCAGCGCTTCATTACCAATTAATAACACAAGCGGCATCATGCCCGGTAACGCCTGGGCGAGCACTAGCCCCACCAGTAGCGGCAATAGATACCAAAGCTTCCAGCCGCTACTCGCCTGTCCGACCACCAGAGCAGAGGCTGCCACCAGGCCAAAAAAGAAGCCATCCAGCAGCAGCGGGTGCGCTTCCATCAACCAGAGCGCTAAATGCGCTACGCTAAACAGGCTAACCGCGACCCCCGCCAATAGCGGCACCAGAAAGGTGAGATTCAAATGGTTGCTAAGAGCCCGCCAGCCACCGCGGTGCCAAGCGCCGATGGCACCGGGGCCAAACTGTTTGATCGTATTGATCAGCTCTTCATAGATACCGCTAATAAATGCAATCGTTCCTCCCGACACGCCAGGCACTGCGTCGGCGGCGCCCATCCCTGCGCCTCGTAAAAATATTCCCAAGGGTTGCCGCTTCAATCCACTACTCCTTGCAGTAAGGGTACAAAACGCACGGGCTCAAGCCGACGTTTTTCAAAGGCACTGCCAATGCGCTTTACCTGAGTAAGCCACTGGTTGCCATCGGGCTCTTCCAACGGAGCAATCAGCACCCCGTCGTGGCTCAATTGCTCTAGTAGCGGTGTGGGTAGCGTCTGTGCGCAGGCGGTTAGCAAAATAACGTCAAACGGCGCAACGTCTGGCCAACCATAGCCGCCGTCCGCCACCGCCAGTCTGGCAGGTGCTGCTAGCCGTCTTAACCGCTCCGCCGCACGCTCGTGTAGCGCACTGATGCGCTCAATGGAGTAGAGCTCTTCGACCAAGCGCGACAGTATTAACGTCTGATAGCCAGACCCTGTCCCCAGTTCCAATACCCTGCGCGGCTCGGCGCGCAACACAAGCTCCGTCATGCGCGCCACGATGAACGGCTGCGACAGCGTTTGGCTAAAGCCAATCGGTAGCGCGGTATCTTCGTAAGCGCGATGGGCCAGCGCTTCATCAACAAATAGATGACGCGGCTCTCTGGCCATGACTTCCAGCACCCGGGCATCGCTGATGCCCTGCTGCATGAGGCGCTCGACCATGCGGTCACGAGTACGCTGGGAGGTCATGCCGCGACCGCGCAGCTCTCCTGGAGAGATATCAGGCAAAAACATCCAACCATTCCTGCACATCGTTAAGCGCGGGGTGCCGCGTTAGGTCTGTTTGTAAGGGAGTAATCGACACATAGCCCGCCTCGACGGCAGCAAAATCGGTATCATCACCGTCATCGGCATTGGCCGCTACCGGCGCAATCCAGTAGCGCGTACGCCCCCGCGGGTCTTTTACCGCTAACGGTTTCTCGGCTGGCCCACGATAGCCTAAGCGAGTCACTTTTACGCCTTTAACCTCCTCCCAGAGCACATCGGGCACATTGACATTCAGCAGCGTTCTCGGCGGCAGAGAGAGCTGATCAGCAGCACCAATCAAGGTGGCAGCGACCCTGGCAGCGGTGGCGAAATGACGCTCGCCACACAGCGACATGGCAATCGCCGTCATACCTAAATTACGCCCCTCCATCGCCGCCGCGACAGTGCCTGAATAGAGCACGTCATCGCCCAGATTACTGCCGTGATTGATGCCGGAGATGACTAAATCGGGTTTTTCATCCCATACGCCGTGAACGCCCAAATAAACGCAGTCCGCGGGAGTACCATCGACGCTATAAAAGCCGTTATCCAGAGGCGTCAACGAGAGAGGCCGTGACAGAGTAAGCGAGTTGCTAGCACCACTGCGGTCTCGATCAGGCGCCACTACGCGAATATTGGCATGGGCCAACAGCGCATCGTGCAGCGCACGCAGTCCGGGCGCGTACACACCATCATCATTGGAAAGCAGCAGTCGCCGCATAGTGGGTCTCCCTGTTCTTAACCACAAAAGTTATAAGCACAAGAGTCGTAAGCCAAGAGTGATAGCCACAAGAGACGTGAGCGCAAAAGCATATGCACGAAACGCGGCCGCTCATATCCCTCTCTTTTACTAACTTTTCTGTATGCTAATCTCAAATCTAATAGCTAAATCAGTTCGCTAACATCAGCTCACCCAGCACAGCGGTGGCAAAGCTGCCCCGCGGCAGCGAAAACGAAAGCCGGACAGCACCTGACTCCCAAGCATACTGGGGTTCCAGCAGCCGCATACGAAGTGCACGGCGTGCCTGCTTTACTCCGCTGCGTTGTAAGCCACTGCATAGCCCAGGGTAGTGCTCCAGCAAACGGGCTTCATAGCCAGCGGCGTCGCCCTGGTCAGCTTCACCAACGCCCCAAAGCACCCCAGTGGGATGCACATCCAGTTCAGCGGCGCGGGCCTGAAACGTCGGATCAGAAGCGTCGATACGAAACACACTTTGGGTGCCGTCCAGCATCAACGTGTCTCCCGCCAGCGGCTGCGACCAGGTGCCATCCGCAATGCGCGCGCTGAGCAGTTCGTTAAACAAAAAACTGCGCGCAGTGGAGAGCATCATACCCTGGCGATCGTCGCGTTTTCGCCAACCTCGGTTAAGTAATGCTTCGGCACGCTGAAGATTACGTCCTTCGGGCCCAAAGCGCTGGGGGCCAAAATAGTTAGGCACGCCATGCTGACAAAGGGCTTCCCAGCGGCTGACAAAATCTTCGCTTTCAATGGCCTCACCGCTAAGGCGCAATACAAAACGGTTAGTGCGGTGAACGCCACGCTTCAGCTTACGTGGGTGGCGCGCCTGCTCAACGACAATGATCCCCAGCGCATTAAGCGACTGCTCAAGCTCCGTGGGCGCGTCGCGGCCGGGCAGATGCACGCTCAGCCACTGGCGCGTGACGGCAATGCGGTCTTTCATGCCAGAGTAACCGATATCACGGGGCGTTACGCCGCAAAGCCGACTTAATGTATTGACGACATCTAACGTGGTTTGATTGCGCTTTTCAACTCGCAGCCACAAATGTTCCCCGTGTGCTTCAGGGGTGAAATCCAGCTGCTCATCGACCCAAAAATCTTCCGGCTGGGCACGATACTGGCCCGGTTTGGGAGAACCAAATTGAGCATCGAGACAACGCTGCCACTCAGGCATATTAATCATTAAGCGCCTCAGCACGGTTAAGCAGCACCACCGCCTCCGCGGCGATACCTTCACCGCGCCCGGTGAAACCTAATCGTTCGGTGGTGGTGGCTTTAACGTTGACTTGACCAAGCGCGACGCCTAGATCGGCAGCAATGACTTCTCGCATTGCCTCGATATGCGGTGCCATTTTAGGTGCTTGAGCCATTAGCGTGGCGTCGATATTGACCACCCCATAGCCCTGACCTTGAATCAGCGTGACTACATGACGCAGCAGCTCGCGGCTATTAGCCCCCGCCCACGCCGGGTCAGTATCGGGGAAGTGGCGGCCAATATCGCCCAGCGCACAGGCGCCCAACAGTGCATCACTAATCGCGTGAAGCAGTACATCGCCGTCGGAGTGGGCTACGAAACCGTGTTCAAACGGCAGCTTAACGCCGCCGATCATCAAATGATCGCCGGGGCCGAAGCGGTGTACATCGAATCCGTGGCCGATACGCATTATAAGCTCCTAGTGATTAAAGCCTGTCAGGCGTGTTAACGGTTTGTGCCGCCATAATCGCGGCTGCCAGCGCCAAGTCATCCGGGTGGGTAATTTTCAGGTTGTCGCGCCGTCCGCTTACCAACTGTGGGCATTCGCCCAAGGCTTCAACCGCCGAGGCTTCATCGGTTACCAAGGTTCGCTGCTGGCGGGCGGTTTCTAAGGCTCGCCGCAGTAGCGCATAGCGAAACCCTTGAGGCGTTAGCGCGTGCCACAAGTCATCCCGCGGTTCGGTTCGCGCGCTTTGGCACTGATCATCGGCACGCTTCATGGTATCCGCCACCGGCATCGCCAAAAGCGCGCCTGCGGGGTGCGTCGCGGCGGCCTGATACAGCGCCTGAAGATCATCCACAGTGATACAGGGGCGAGCCACATCATGCACCATCACTACGTCATTATCATCGGCAGTCATCGCGTGCAGGGCATTTAAGACGCTGTCCATTCGCTCATCGCCCCCGGTCACGCGCTGCCAGTCAGTAAAAGGCACCCAGCGGGGCGAGAACCAGCAGTCGTCGGCATCTAAACAGAGCACCAAGCGAGCGCTAGGAAAGGCGCTATGAAGGCGAGCCAAAGTATGCGCCAACACCGGCTGCTCATCGGCCAAGGTTAAGTACTGTTTGGGCTTATCGGCCCCCATACGGCGCCCTTGACCCGCCGCGGGAACAATTAACCAGGTTTGGCTCACTGTGGCGGCTCCTGGGGAGCGACCAGACCCGCATTAATACCGATAAGCTCCTTCTCAATCGCTACACCAGGCACCCAGAAGAACTGCTCGTCGGTGCGCACCATGCCCATATCGCTACGTGCCCGCTCCTCAATGGCGTCTAAACCGTTTTTTAAATCCGTCACTTCGGCCGCCAGCCGCGCATTGCGCTCGCGCATGGGCACATTGGCCGCCTCTTGCACCGCGACCCGCTGCTCCACTTGCTGCAAATCGTGCCAGCCACCGTTGCCTAACCACAGCTCGTACTGAAGCAGCGCCAAGACAGCGAGCAATGTCATCACTAACCATTTACGCATCACGGCACTCCTTGGAAATATCGGCTGGATTTTATTCAAAGCCCTGGTTTGATCAAAAGCGGCGTTGATACACTAAAGAGTGCTTATCGGCGCGCATTATGCCATTAAGGGGCAGCACCAGCGAGCCGCACGTCGTTATAATGACAGCTTAAATAACTACTTAAATGGCAGCGCTTGATGGGCCGCATCGCGGTAGGCGCTGACATGCTCGCCCTCTTCATGACAAAACTGGGCAACACCTGCGGCAAGCCCAGGGTGGCTAATATAGTGCAGCGAACGCACACGCTGGGGCGCAAACCCGCGTACCAGCTTGTGCTCGCCCTGGGTGCCCGGATCAAACAGCGTTAAGCCGTGCTGCAAACAGTACTCGATACCCTGGTAGTAACATGCCTCAAAATGCAGGCAATCGGCGACGACTTCACTCCCCCAGTAGCGCCCATAGAGCGTGCTACTGCCACGAAAATAGAGTGCTGACGCCACCGGGCGCCCTTCAACGTAAGCCTGCACCAGCACCAGCGCCTCTGGCATGGTTTGGCGCAGGCGCTCAAAAAAGTCATAGTTTAAGTAAGGCGGCCTGCCGCGCTCATGGTAGGTAATTGCATAGCAGCGATAGAAATGCACCATGTCCGCTGATGTAATTGCATCACCCTCAAGGTGCGCTACCTGTAGCCCCTGCTCGGCGACCAAGCGACGCTCGCGCTTGATCATCTTGCGCCGTTTCGATGTCATGCTGGCTAGAAAGCCCTCAAAATCGCCGAAGCCGCGATCACGCCACTGAAACTGTACGCCTTCACGCGTAATAAGCTCAGGACACTGCGCCTGCCAGGCGGTGACATCGGCCTCGTCGGCAAATAGCAAGTGCCAGCTAGACAGACCGAGACTTTCACACTGCTCGCGCCAGGCGCCGGCCAGCAGCCCACGGACGGCGCGGGCATCGACATGCCTGGCGATTAACGTGCGCGCGCCAGGCACTGGCGTAAACGGTACCGCACTGAGGGCTTTTGGATAGTAGCGACCACCGGAACGCTCTAGCGCTTCCGCCCAACCCCAATCAAACACATACTCACCGTAAGAGTGGTGCTTGCGGTACATCGGCAGCGCCGCTACCAACTGCTCGCCTTGCCATACACTCAGATGGCACGGTTCCCAGCCCGTGGCCTCACTGACCGAGCCGCTTGCCTCCAGGGCGTGTAAAAACGCGTGACGCAAAAAGGGCTGATCATTATCGACCAGTGAATCCCACTGGCTTGCCGTAACGGCCTCAATGGTGGGTAGAATGGTGATCGATAGTGGGGGTAACGGCATAGCACCTTCCCGAACGTGTGGGGGCTAAAAGGTCACTTTACACTAACTGTTTATATAAACCGTTTACACTAACCATCTACACCGATGTCTAAATCAACTGGCTAAATCAACGAGCTATGCCATCGGGCTATGCCAACGAAAGCAGATACGGCTATTGAACTGCAGTATTTAACGTTAACGCCACGCCGGTAACGGCATATGAGGAGAGTCCATGACGCGCGATATGACGGGTGACTTTCAAACGCAGCGCCACGCTGTCGATCAAATGCCCTACCCGACGCTAACGGTGCGTCGTGACCGGCTGGCCCGCCTCGCTCGTATGACCAAGCATCACCAGCTTGAGATTATCCGCGCGATTCAAACGGATTTTGGTCAGCGCAACGAGGTGGAAATACGCATGGCTGAAATCAGCGCGGTGCTCCACGCCATTCGCCATGCCAGACTGCATCTATGGCGCTGGATGCGCCCTTGGTCGGTCAGCATGCCATGGCGATTGATGCCTGCCCGGGCACGCATCGCGCCGCAGCCGCTGGGCGTTGTCGGCGTGATGTCACCCTGGAATTACCCCTGGAGTTTGGCGCTAATGCCGATAGTGGATGCATTTGCTGCGGGCAATGTGGTGATGCTTAAACCCAGCGAGCACTCCCCCACTACCAGCGCCCTACTGCAGCGACTGGTGCCGCAATACTTCACCCCTGAAGAACTCAAGGTAGTAGAAGGCGATGTAGAGGTGGCGCGTCGTTTTAGCAGTTTGCCGTTCGATCACCTGGTGTTCACCGGCTCCAGCGCGGTAGGTCGGCAAGTGGCCCAAGCAGCCGCGGCGAATTTGACCCCAACGACGCTTGAACTGGGCGGCAAGTCGCCCGCCATCGTGGCAGGCGATGCGGATTTCGACAAAGCGGCAGCAGATATTATTTTTGGAAAAGGCATGAACGGCGGGCAAACCTGTATCGCCCCCGACTACGTGCTGGTTGAGAGCCGCCATATTAATGCCTTGGTTAAAGCGTTGAGCGAGGCTATTCAACGGCAGCGCCCCGACGATCATGCGGCCACCCACGCGATTAACGCGGCCCACCAGCAGCGGCTAGATGCCATGCTGCAAGAAGCCCAAGACCACGGCTGCAGAGTCATCGATCACGGCACTCATGCCCCAGCGCTGATTATCGACCCCCACCAGGGGCTACAGGTGATGCGCGAAGAGATTTTTGGCCGCTGCCTACCGGTAATTGGCATTAGCGATATGTCGGCCGCAATACGTTATGTGAATGCCCGCCCTCACCCGCTGGCACTGTATGCCTTCACACATGATAAGGGCTTACAGCAGCAGTTGCTGCAAACGACACGCTCTGGCGCACTGGTGTTTAATGCCACGCTTCTTCATCACGCCGTTCCTTCACTGCCCTTTGGCGGCGTCGGCGAGAGTGGCATGGGCGCCTACCATGGCCGTCACGGCTTTGAGCGTTTTAGCCACTTACGCAGCGTTTTTTATCAATCAAAACGCACCTCGAGCCACTTGCTTTATCCACCTTATCGGCGCTGGTTAATGAAATTGTTAGGAGTCGGTTAAAGCTTAAGAACTGATGATCGTTTGCTAATAACAAATTTTCACAATGCCCTTATGATATATTTCACATACGCTCTACATTGAAATTATCTACAAAGCCCACGTAAGCACAGCAGAAACTGCCCTGAGCATTTGCAACAGCTTACTGAAACTCGTGGGAAAACTTTTGTAAGCATAGGAAATTTGCTGCTTTCCATACACGACACGGAGACCGTTAATGGCTCATGACTTACTTGACCGCTTACGCGAACGTTTAGAAGAACTCAACCGATCGGAGCGTAAAGTCGCCAATGTAATTCTTGAAGACCCAACGGTCGCCACCAGCCTAAGCATTGCCAGCCTGGCCCAGGCAGCTAGCGTCAGCGAACCCACGGTTAACCGGTTTTGCCGTAACTTTGGCGCCAAGGGCTATCCCGATTTTAAAATCAAATTGGCCCAGAGCTTAGCTGGCGGCACACCCTATGTGACCCGTGCAGTGGAGCCTGGCGACTCCGCCACCCAGTACACCCACAAAATCTTTGGCGCCACCATCGCCGCCCTCGATGAAGCCCAGCGCGACATCGATATGGGTGCTGTCGAGCGCATGGTCGACTACCTTACCCAGGCCAAGCAGATCCATATTTTTGGCTTGGGTGCCTCTGGCGCGGTGGCCCAGGATGCCCAGCACAAGTTCTTCCGCTTCAACCTGCCGGTGATGGCCTACATTGATGTGCTGATGCAGCGTATGGTCGCCGCCGCTTGCCATACGGGGGATGTGGTGGTGATTATCTCCTACACCGGGCGCACCCGGGAGCTGGTGGATATCGCCCGTTTGGCGAGGGATGCAGGGGCCGTCGTTCTTGGTATAACCGCGCCAAACTCGCCACTGGCCAACGAATGCACCGCCACCCTGGATGTCGCTACCCCCGAAGACACCGACCACTACATGCCGATGACCTCGCGGGTAATTCAATTAACGCTGATTGATGCGCTGGCCACTGGGGTAACCTTGAGGCGTGGTGAAGACTTCTTACCCCACCTCAAGAAAATCAAAGACAGCCTGCGCGACACCCGCTTTCCGGTAGAAAAGCCCGGTAAGTGAATGATAAATAGCAAGTGAATGGAAAATAGTGAGGGGTGAATGGTGAGTAGCGAATAGAAAGCAGTTGGAGTGCCCCTAGTTTAGTAGACACTTGATGTTAAGAGGCGGCTACGTAGGCGCTGGGGGTCAACCCACCCAGCGTCATATGACGCCTCACTTTCGAATAATAATGATCAATATAATAGCGAACTTCATCTACCATCTCGTCTCGATGGATCATACCTAGCGGCTGAATCCATTCTTTCTTCAGTAGAGCAAAGAAGCTTTCCGCACAGGCATTGTCCCAACAATTACCTCGACGAGACATGCTAATCGTTACTTGCCGATTGTTTAGCCAAGTCATCACCTCTTCGCTTCGGTACTGAGTCCCCTGGTCGGAGTGGAACCCTGAATTCAAACATTAAGCGCAGCACCCGCGGTTTCCAGCGCTCCTGAATACTCTCCCAGGAACACTTGTGCCGGTGTCCGATACCCCAAGCGTTTTCTGGGGCGATTATTCAGCTTGGCAACGACTCGCCTCAGTGCTGAGTCGCTCACCTTTCGGAAGTCCGTCCCTTTCGGGAAATATTGGCGAATCAGTCCGTTGGTGTTTTCATTGGTGCCACGCTGGCATGAGCGGTACGGGTCGCAAAAATAGGTCTTGGCCGAGACGGCCTTGGCAACCTGTCGGTGCTCGGCGAATTCCGAACCGTTATCCAAGGTGATGGTCTGCACTGCACCTCGGCGTGGTTTTAATAACCGGGTCATCGCTTTGGCCGTTCCTGTGGCCGTGATTGTCGGCAGGCGCGCTGCCAAGAGGTATCCGCTGCGTCTCTCGACCAGGGTCACCAGGCCGGATTCTTTGTGGCCCTTGAGCACCGTATCGCCTTCCCAATGGCCGATATGGCGCCTTTCTTCCACTTCGGCGGGACGTTGTTCAATACCTACCCGGTGTGGAATTTTGCCCAATCCCGCATGCTTGGCCAATCGGCGCTGATAGCGCCGCTGGTGTGGTAAGCGGAGTCGCTTCCATAAGTCGCCGCCGTGTTTCTTGTCGTCCCAGATTAACGCATAGATCCACTGATGGCTTACGCAAACGCCGTTGGCATTCGCCATGAAGCCACTAATTTGCTGGGGGCTCCATTCGTCCATCAGTTGATCAGTGACCCATCGAATTAGGCTGGGCAGTCGCTTCGTCACTTTCCAGGCGCTGCGTCGACGCTGATCACTTCTCAATTGAGCCTGCTCAGGCGCATAGCCAGCAGTAAGCCCATTGCGCTTTATCTCCCGGCTAATGGTGCTGCTGTGAACCCCAATAGCCTTGGCTATCTGTCGCTGGCTGATGCCAGTCTCGAGGTAAGCGAAAATTTGGTATCGTTGGGCCTGGGTCAGTTGTCGGTATCCCATTCTCTGCTTCACTTTGGTCGGTAAAGTCGAGAGGGTACCGGCGCTGGCCCTCCTTCCTCTACTGTGTGATCCAAAGTGCTGCGGTTATTCTATGAATCCAGGACAAGAGATTCTTTCCCGTCGGCCGTTGATGCTGCCATGCATGTTCTAACGCCTTCAAAACAAGCTGTGAGCTATTAACTGGCCCCATCGCCCGACCCACGATTTGGCGAGTACCTAAATCAAGCACCGCGGCGATATAAAGCCATCCCTCCCGACAGCGAACCTGAGTAATGTCTGATACCCAAACTCGATTGCCAGCCCCTACCGAAAACTGGCGATTCAACAGATTTGGCAGGACAGGCAAGGATGACTTGCTACGCCTATAGCCTGGCTTTGAGGCTGTTCGTGAGCGGTATCCTGCCTCTTGTAACAGACGTTGTACCTGATTTTTGCCACAGCAGAAACCAGCATCCTGAGCCTCTAGCCATAATTTCCGATACCCCGGCACATGCTCCATTTGGCGAGCACGATTAAGCAGAAATTCCTTGATAGCTAGGTGTCGCGCTTGACGCGGGCCAGGACGACACTGTCGCTCCCGCCAACGATAGTAACCTGCACGCGAGACGCCGAGTACTTCACAAACGACCGATACTGGCCATTGCTGACAACGGCGAGCATCAATAAAAGCAAACCTTATTTGCCGTGTTTGACGAAGTACTCGTCCGCCTTTTTTAGAATGTCATTCTCCAGCTCAGCGCGCTTCAGCTGCTTTTTCAAGCGCTTCACTTCGCGTTCTAGTTCTTGAACACTCTTCTCTGGTTGCGTATCCCTGATTAATTTATCCGACGAATTCTTGCCCATCATCCACTCCCTACGCCAGCGGCTTAACGTGTTCGGGTGAATGTTTAGCTTGGCAGCAAGTTGAGCCTGTGTCTGCGGCGAAGTGAGTGAGACCTGAATAACCTGACGTCTGAACTCGTCACTGTAGCGAGGGCTAGATTTAAATTTCATAACACCTTCTCTCTATAAAGGTGTCTACTTTTTCAGGGCCACTCCAAGTTAGCTCACTGCGGCAGTCACCGTAATTTCCACTTTAAGCTCATCGGCGGGCATGGGCGCGCAGACGCAGGTGCGCGCCGGTGCGTAGCCTGCGGGCATCCAGGCATCCCATACCCCGTTCATAGCGGCAAAGTCACTGCCCTCTTTCAGGTAGATCGTCGCGCTAAGCAGCTGCTCACGGCTTGAACCAATCTCTTTCAGTAGCGCATCCACCCGCGCCAGCATGCTTTCCGTTTGGGCAGTAATGTCGCCCTCGCGGGCCTCCGGGCCAGCCACTTGGCCGCACAAATAGGCCACGCCCTGGTGAATCACCGCACGGCTCATGCGGGCTTTTGTATCGTGGCGTTGAATGGTCATAGGGAAAACTCCTAGTGGGTTTAAGAAAAGCAGTCTAAACCGCTTGGCTTATCCTTGACTATGCCTTCTTATCAAAGCCGATCCGTAGGTACCGGCCGATGCTCAAAGACCCGCCGCAGCACAAAGCTGGTATGCGCGCCGGTAACACCCTCGATGCGGTTAATCACATGCAACAGCAGGTGTTGGTAGTCATCCATGTCCCGCACCAGGATTTTGAGCTGAAAATCCGCCGCCTGACCGGTAATGATCAGGCACTCGATAACGTTGGGTATCTCACGAATATGGCGCTCAAAATTATCGAAGCGCTCCGGCGTATGCTGATCCATGGAAATATGCAGCAGCGCCATTAACTGATAGCCCAGTTGGCGGGAATCGACCTCCGCACGGTAGCGCAGTATTAGGCCGTGCTCCTCCAGAGCCCGCACCCGGCGCAAGCAGGGCGAAGGCGAAAGCCCGATTCGATCAGCCAACTCCTGATTACTGATGCGCCCCTCCTGCTGCACAATATCCAGAATATGGCGATCAAATCGATCAAGCGACAGCGGCATTACGGCCATAGAAAGCAGCTCCTACCAATAAAATCGAATTATGCGATATTTAATGTCAATTATTGGCGATAACACTACATTTTCGCAATAACCTTTCGTCGCTCTCCGCATACACTATGTCAAGTACGAGATAGCTAGTAAAAGATAGTCCAGTAAGAGATAGCTCAGTACCACAAGAGTCATTGCCACAAGCAGCCCCTTAAAGTGCCTCACCCTGGCACTGCAGCAATGCGGCATACGCCACAAGCGGCCGCTTTTAACAACTCACCGCCTTTAGGAAACTCACCATGTCTGCTTTTGATCATCGCAAATATCGCCCTGCGCCCCGCGTACCTGCCTTCAATCGCCAATGGCCAGATCGTGACCTGGATCATGCCCCGATCTGGGTGAGCGAAGACCTACGCGACGGCAATCAGGCGCTGCTTGAGCCGATGACCGTTGAGCAAAAGCAACGCTTCTGGCAGCAGATCGTTAAAGTGGGCATTAAAGAAGTCATGGTAGGCTTTCCTTCGGCCAGCCAGCCCGACTACGACTTCGTGCGTTGGCTGATCGAAGAGAATCAAATTCCCGATGACGTCACCATAGCGGTACTAGTGCAGTGCCGTGAACACCTGATTGAGAAGACCTTTGCCTCGCTGGTGGGTGCCAAGCGCGCCATTGTTCACCTATATAATTCCACCTCCACCATTCAGCGCGAGCGGGTGTTTGAGATGGATCGTGCCGGGATTGTCGATATTGCGGTACAAGGGGCCACCTGGGTCAAAACCTACGCCGACCAATACCCCGAGATTGAGTGGTGTTTCGAGTACACCCCGGAAAGTTTCTCCAGCACCGAGATCGATTTTTCGCTGGAAATCTGCGAAGCGGTGATGGATGTGTGGCAGCCGACGCCAGAGAATAAATGCATTCTCAACCTGCCCACCACGGTGGAAGTGGCCGGGCCGCACCATCACGCCGATCAGATTGAGTACTTTTGCCAGCACATTAGCCGCCGCGACAGCGTGATTATCTCGGTGCACACCCACAATGACCGCGGTGGTGCGGTAGCCTCTGCTGAACTCGCCCTGCTGGCCGGCGCCGAGCGGGTAGAAGGCACCCTGCTGGGCAATGGCGAGCGCACGGGCAATATGGATATCGTCACCCTGGCGATGAATCTCTACAGCCAGGGCATCGATCCTGAACTGGATCTATCCAACCCTGATGAAATCATTCAGGTGGTCAACGAGTGCACCGGTATCGCTATACACCCGCGTCACCCCTGGGTGGGCGAGATGGTCTACACCGCTTTCTCGGGCAGCCACCAGGATGCGATTCGTAAATCCCTCAAGCACCAAAAACCCGACGAGCCTTGGCAAGTGGCTTATCTGCCCATCGACCCCCATGATATCGGCCGCGATTATCAGGCGGTAATTCGCGTCAATAGTCAGTCCGGCAAGGGCGGTATGGCTTTCCTGCTTGAGCGGGATTACGGCATTAACCTGCCGCGCTGGATGATGCTGGCTTTGGCCCCCTTTGTTCAGCAAGAGAGCGAGCGGCGCGCCAGCGAACTCTCCAGTGAAATGATTCGCCAGGTGATGTTCGACAATTTCACCCAGGAAGCGCCCCTATCTCTTGTGGATTATCAGCTCTCCAAAGGCCAGCAGGAAGGCATTGAGCTGACACTGAAACAGGGTGACGAAACGCTGCGCCTTTCTGGCAAGGGCAACGGCGCGATGTCGGCATTTACCGATGCGTGGCAACGCCACTCCGGCAGCAGTGTAGGGATTATCGATTACAGCGAGCATTCGCTGGGTGCCAGCAGTGAAGCCAATGCCATCGCCTTCGTTCAGCTCAATATCGATGGCCAACGGCTTTGCGCAGTGGCCGAAGATAGCGACACCGTGAGTGCATCGCTCAAGGCACTGTTGTCAGGTATTAACGCAACGATTAATCCTGGTCAGACAACTGAGCAGCAGCAAGAAGCTGCCGCCGAAGCGTAAACGGCTTGGCTCTAAGGAGCAGGGTCTAATCAGCACACTCAATACACTTCAGCACTAATGGGTCCCAGGTGAGGCGTTTGGCCCCAATCCATTCGCCGCACTCTATACACTCACCAAAGCTTTCACTCTCAATGCGTTGCAGGGCAGCGGCAATCTGCTTCAGCTTTAGCTGACGTCGCTGCTCGCCTGCTTTGGCCATCGCTTGCCCTTGCATTGCATCCATACGCGACAGCCGACCTACCGACGTTTGATCCAGCATCACCGTATCCCGGGACTCTTCACTGCTGGCGCTCTCCTCGCGGAGCGTGGCGTCAAGAGCAAGTAATTTCTCACGGATAACGACTATATCCACCTCAGGGTGATTCATCTGCACCTCCCACTAGCCTACAATCATTTACCAACAATCGTTAACCTACTAATTATTTGATCGCGAAGGGAACGTTACGATGGGCTATCGCACCCTGCTGCGCGATCACCGCAGCGTACTCAGTATCGCTTTTCTAGCGATGTTTAGCTCAAGCCTTGGGCAGAGCTACTTTATTGGTCTTTTTCAAGCGCCCCTTTCAGACCACCTGGGTCTTAGCGTCGGCCAGTTTGGCACCGCCTATGCCGTGGTTACCCTGATAGCGGGTTTCTGCATGCTGCGCTTTGGGCCCTCCATCGACTGGATTAACCCACAGCGCTTTGCGGCAATCGTCTTGTCACTGCTGTTAACCGGCGTTGTACTGCTTACCTTATCGCCCTGGTGGTGGCTAGGGATAGTCGGCCTTGGCATAGTGCGGCTATGCGGCCAGGGCATGTTGACCCATTTGGGTAACACCCTCGCTGCCCGAGAGTTTTCCACCATGCGCGGCCGTGCCATTGGCCTGGCTAACCTAGGGATACCGCTGGGAGAAGCGCTGCTGCCCCCGTTAGTGGCGGCTGCGCTTATCTGGAGCAGTTGGCAAACCTTCTGGTGGCTACTGTGTGGCGTCATCGCCTTGCCTTGGCTGTGGCTACTGTTAAAAGCACCTTGGCCCGACGCACCGGGCGTTAAACCAACCAGGCAGACGCCCCATGGCCCTCGTCCCTTTCGCGAAAAACGCTTTTGGCTGCTAATGCCACTATTAATGGCCCTCCCCATCACCATGACGGGGCTGTTTATCTATCAAGCGCAATTAACGGAGTCTCTGGAGAGCTCCCTGGCGGTTTACGCCCTGGCGCTGACCGGCATGGGAATCGCCAAACTGCCGGGGGCCTTATTAGGAGGCCGCTGGGTGGATAAACTGGGCCCCGTAAAGCTAGCCCGCCTTTACCTACTCCCCTACGCCTTTGCCATGGTGATGGCACTCACCATTGGCGGGCATATCAGCATTTGGGCATTGATGGTAGGGGGCGGCTTGGCCATGGGCGCGCAAGAGCTAATTGCATCGGGTCTGCTGATCAAGCTATGGGGAGCTGAGCACCTAGGGAGGGTTCGCTCCGCTCTTAGCGCTGCCATGGTGTTCTCCACCGGCGTCGCGCCCGCCGTACTGGGGTTAGCCCTTGGGGCAGGCGCACCTTTTCATGCCCTTCTATTAGGCATGCTATTGTTTATCATCGCCGGTTGGCTACTGGCTCAGCGTGTACTGCGGGAAACCTCCACTATCCCGGCTGAGCCATAAAAGTGCAGAAATCAGCGCAAAATCAGCACCGGCAACTGGGCATTACGCAACATTGTGGTGGTAGTACTGCCGACCAGCAGGTGACGGATCCGCGAGTGGCCGTAGGCGCCCATCACCAGCATGTCGATATCATGCTCTTGCTTATAGGTACGCAGCGTCTCTTCCACCTCGCCCGCGCGTATCGCCCCTTCGGCGGTGTGCCTGGCCTCGCGTAAGGTTTCCAGCGCCCAGCTCAGCTGCGAGCGGTTTTCAGCGGTTTCCGCGCCCACAATCACCACGTGGCAGGTAGCGTCCTCAAACAGCGGGCTTTTGGCCAGCATTTCCACGCCTTTACGAGCCGTTTTACTGCCGTCAAACGCCATCATCACATTGTGCGGTTGAGTAAACTCTTTCGGCACCATGAGAATCGGGCGATGCATTTCCCGCACCACGCGCTCTAGGTTGGAACCTAAATGACCACTGGCTTGGTGCGCCGTCTCGCCCCGCTTGCCTACCACTAACAGCCTTACATCTTTTTCATTCTCGACCAGGGTTTCCACCAGAGTGCCGTTGCGCTGCAAACACTGCGGGTCGGCAATACCGGCGTTGGCCGCGCGCTCCTTGGCGGCGTCGAGTAGCAGGCGGCCCCGCTCGCGGGAGACTTTGGCATGCTGCTCTTCAATAGCTGACAGCTTTTCCAGCAGGTGCTCTCTAGTACCTAGTCCCAGGTTACCGGTTAAATCCGGCTCAGCTACTTGGGCATGGTTATCCACGGTATGAATAAAACTGAGCGGAGCATCCAGGGCTTGGGCGGCCCAAGCCGCATAATCACACACGCCTTCTGAAAACTGAGAACTATCAATAGCTGCCAACACGCGATCTGACATGAGGTACTTCTCCTTGAGCATCAACATTATTTTTATATTCTCACCCTTTTCTACACGAACTCATTACCCCACGACACCCTAAAACGTTCTTGCGTGCTTCGGACGCTATAAAACGCACATGCTAAACTTAGCTGCCTATTGAAGTTGGCGACTCGGAGGAAAGCATGGGGCATGGCTTAACAAGCGTACTGTTAGTCGCACTAGGCGGCGCGCTGGGCGGGATGGGACGATTTGCGGTTTCAAATCTACTCGCCTGCTATCTCGGCAAGGCCTTCCCCTGGGGAACCCTGGCGGTTAACGCCAGCGGAGCCTTTCTAGCGGGCTGGCTGCTCGGCAGCCTAGGTATCGCTAGCGCCCCCTCTTCTGTATGGCTGTTCACCATCGGAGGTGTGTTAGGTGGCTACACCACTGTCTCCTCTTTTAGCTTGCAGACCATTGAGCTATGGCAGGGCGGCCAGCAACTCCGCGCAGGCATTAATGTGGGCACCACGCTGCTGCTTGGTTTAGTCATGGTCACCCTGGGCTGGTTGTTATCAGGGGCTTCTCTGTCAGGAGCGACCTTATGAGCGCCTGGAAGGCTTACCTTGCGGTAGGTGTCGGTAGCGGCGTGGGCAGCGCGCTGCGCTACGGCGTTTCGCTATTATCCCAGGCAGCACTAGGGGGCTATTTCCCCTGGGGAACACTCATTGTTAACGTACTGGGTTCGTGCTTAATCGGTTGGTTGGCCGCCACCCTCTCGCGCTCCCCCCACAGCCAGCTAGCGCGTTTTCAGCCATTATTGGTGGCCGGTTTTTGCGGCGGTTTTACCACCTTTTCGCTATTTAGCTTAGAGACACTGCATCTGGTGCAGTTAGGCCGCCCGGGGATTGCGCTGGTTTACATTGTGGTTAGCCTTCCCCTTTGGCTGGGCGCTGCCGTGGTGGGTGAGCGCATGGCGCTTTTTCGTTAGCAAAACAGCCCCGATTGCAAAACCGTTAGCGACAGGATGTGCCAGCATGCGCGATCAGATGGAAAAGCATCAGTCTTGGCTCTACCTGATTTTCATTGGCTTAGGCCTAACGTTAGGCATCAGAGCACCGCAATTCGCTGAGCCGCTAGCGCATTTTTTATGGCCGCTGTTAGCGGTGCTGCTTTACGCCACCTTTACGCAAATTCCTTTGCTGCATATTGCCCGAAGCTTCGCTGACACACGCTTTATGGCCGCGTTGATGGTCGGTAACTTTATTGCCATTCCAGCCTTTTTAGCCCTTACCGTTATTTGGCTACCACTCTCCCCCGCCGTGCTGGCAGGCGTTTTACTGGTACTGCTGGTGCCCTGCACCGATTGGTTTATCACCTTCACGCATTTAGGCAAGGGCGATAGCGCTCGGGCCGTTGCCGCCGCCCCACTACTGCTGCTGGTGCAGTTAGTCGCGTTACCCGTTTATTTGTGGCTGTTCCTGGGCAGTGAGTGGTTTCAGCTAACGCTCTCTAAAGAACTATTGAGCGCTTTTGCAGGGCTTATTCTCACGCCTTTAGCACTCGCCTGGTTAACCGAGTACATAGCCCAGCGTCACAAGGCAGTTAAACGCACCGTGTATTACCTGGGAATACTGCCAGTGCCCTTACTGGCCTTAGTGGTGTTTATGATCGCCGCTTCCCAGGTCAACACTGTGTTCGGCCTTAGCCAAGTGTTGGTTCAGGTGGTGTTTATTTTTATTGGTTTTTTACTCTTTGCAGCTCTATTGGGTAAGGGGCTTGGCAAGTTGTTTAAGCTACCCACCGCCAGCGCTAGAACGCTAGCGTTTAGCTTTGGTACACGTAACTCTTTTATGATGTTGCCCATCGCCCTGACGCTACCCAGCGCTTGGCAGGCGGCGGTTGTGGTGGTGGTGTTTCAATCACTGGTAGAGCTATTTGGTATGGTGACACTCTTACGCTGGGTGCCCAATAAGCTACTGCCAGATCCCTAGCTTGTGTTAGATAGCGATTAGCTAACGCGGGAATAACCGCCCAGTACCCCCTGCTTACTCATCACCAGTTGCCAAAGATGAATTTCTCTGGCTCGGAAAGCACCGGCGCAACTCAGCAGGTAGTAGCGCCACATGCGATAGAAACGCTCGCCATACTGGCTTTCGAATGTGGGCCAGTGCCTCTCGAAATTATTGTGCCATGCCATCAGAGTACGGTCGTAATCAGCCCCAAAGTTATGCACATCCTCCACCACAAACAGTGCTTCGGCGGCATCAGCTATTTGCCCCAAGGTGGGCAGTTCGCCATTGGGGAAAATATATTTATCAATCCAGGGGTCAGTCACCGTGTTGCTTAAGTTTTTGCCGATGGTATGTAGCAAAAACAGGCCGTCATCCTTTAAGCAGCGGTTAACCACGTTCATATACTCGCGATAATTTTTATGCCCCACATGCTCAAACATGCCGATGCTGACAATACGGTCAAACTGCTCGCTTTCATTGCGGTAATCCTGCAGTCGAAACTCTACCGGCAAGCCCTTTTTGATCAATCGTTGCCCAAACTCCGCTTGCTCTTTGGAGATAGTCAGGCCCACGCACTCAACACCATAGTGCTCAGCCGCGTAGGCCATGAAGCTTCCCCAGCCGCAGCCAATATCCAGCACGCGCATGCCTGGCTTTAATTGCAATTTACGGCAGACGAGATCGAGCTTGGCTCCCTGGGCCTCGTCCAGGGTTTTGGCATCTTTCCAGTAGCCGCAGGTGTAGGTCATGCGCTGATCGAGCATGGCCGCGTAGAAGTCATTACCCAGATCGTAATGCTTTTCGCCCACTTCCCAGGCACGCTTCACCGTTTGCCGATTCAGCAGGCGCGAACGCAGAGAGTGATAAATCAATTGAGTGGGCTTGATACGCTGCCCGAGCTGGGCACGCATTAAGCGGTAAAACAGCTCATCAAGCCGATCGGCGTTCCAGTCCCCCTTCATGTAGCTTTCGCCAAACCCAAGATTGCCTCGCGAAAGAGCGCTATCAATAACGCCGGGGGCATTCAATTGGATATCCCAGGGGCGGTGCCCGTCGAAATGAATATCGGCTTGGGCCAGTAGCTCAGCAACAAAACGGTGGGAAGTAGAGGCTTCGTCGAAGCCAACAGGCTTTTTTTCCAACATAGGCATGTTCACAGCAGGCTCCTTACGCTATTCCAGTGGGTGAATAGGTTACAACCTGACTACTAGCATAGAAGCGCATGGCAACATTAGCATCATTTGATGGAGATCATTTATGCACTGCAGAGACTAAAAAGCCGGCTCACTCAAGAAAGAGGGCCGGCTGCGAAGGTAATACGCAAAGCGAGCTAAACGGTTATGCGCTGCTGCTTTTTTTGAGTTTTAGCTTATTGAGCCTTAGCGCAAAATCAGCACCGGTATGCGGCTACCACGTAGCATAGCCGTTGTGGTGCTACCTACCAGCAAGTGGCGAATACGCGAGTGCCCATAAGCGCCCATCACCAGCAGGTCAATACCATGCTCTTTTTCGTAAGCTTGCAGGGCTTCATCTACCTCGCCTGCACGAATGGCGCCTTCGGCTTGGTGGCCCGCATCGCGCAATATGCCTAACGCCCACTCAAGCTCGGAACGGCGTTCAGCCGTTTCCGCACCCACGATCAGCACATGGCACTCAGTGCCAGCAAAAAGCGGCGAACGAGCCAGCATCTCGACGCCTTTACGGGCGGTTTTGCTGCCGTCAAAGGCCATCAATATCTTTTCAGGTCGCTTGAAGGTTTTCGGCACCATCAGGATCGGACGGTGCAATTCACGCGCCACCCGTTCAAGGTTAGAGCCAAGGTGGCCACTGGCCTGGTGGGCGGTTTCACCGCGCTTACCCACCACCAGCAAACGCACCTCGTTTTCAAGCTCTAACAGGCTCTCTACCAGGGTGCCATTGCGCTGGCGAGTAACGGGGTCAATGACCCCATCCTCAATTGCCCGCTCTTTAGCTGCTTCCAGCATCAGCTTGCCATGCTCGCGATTCACTTTAGCGCGCTGCTCATCAAGCTCGGAAAGCTCTTTCATCAGCCTTTCGCGGGCACCGAAACGCAGGTTGCCGGAAAGGTTCTGCTCTTCGGGTACTGCTGAGTGGTTGTCGACCACATGCACAAAGGTTAACGGTGCATCCATAGCCAAGCTTGCCCAGGCAGCATAATCGCAGACGCCTTCAGAAAACTGGGAGCCGTCAATAGCGGCTAATACTTGATCTGTCATGTCGCTCTCCTTGCGTTGGTTAGTGGCCGCCCATCAGCTTTTCAACCGCTTCGGGGTCGTTGTGTACCGCATAGCGATCCACGACCGTCGCACTGGCCTCGCTCAAGCCCACAAGCTCTACCTCGGTCCCTTCACGGCGGAATTTAATCACCACGCGATCCAGCGCCTGCACGGCGGTAATATCCCAGAAATGCGCCCGGGAGAGGTTGATAGTGACTTTATCGATACTCTCTTTGAAATCGAACGCGCCGATAAAGCGTTCGGAGGAAGCAAAAAATACCTGACCGACGACTTCGTATTCACGCTCTTTCCCCGGCTCTATTTCTTTGGAGCCGATATACATGATGTTGCCGACTTTGTTGGCAAAGAACATCGCCGCCAACAGCACACCAACGAACACGCCAATCGCCAAGTTGTGAGTACCTACCGTAACGATAACGGTGGCCACCATGACGATATTGGTGCTCATGGGGTGCTTTTTCAGATCGCGAATCGATTCCCAACTAAAGGTACCGATAGAGACCATAATCATTACCGCCACCAGCGCGGCCATGGGGATCTGGGATACCCAATCCGCCAGGAAGACCACCATCAGCAGTAGTGCGATACCGGCAATTAACGTCGAGGTACGACGACGACCACCGGATTTAATGTTGATCACTGATTGGCCAATCATGGCGCAGCCCGCCATACCGCCAATCAAACCCGCGCCAATGTTGGCAATACCCTGGCCTTTACACTCGCGGTTTTTATCGCTCTTGGTATCAGTTAAGTCATCAATAATGGTCGCCGTCATCATCGATTCAAGCAGGCCCACCACGGTTAACATTAGCGAATAGGGCAGGATGATCATTAGGGTTTCAACGTTCAGCGGCACATCAGGCCACAAAAACATCGGCAGGCTATCGGGCAGCTCGCCCATATCGCCAACGCTGCGAATATCCATGCCAGTCAGCATGTACACAGCGGTGAGCACGACAATACATACCAGTGGCGAAGGAATGGCTTTACCAACTACCGGCACATAGGGGAAGCCGTAAATGATGGCTAAGCCCGCAACGGTCATGGCATAAACGTGCCAAGTGACGCCCGTCAGTTCAGGCAACTGGGCCATAAAGATCAGGATAGCGAGCGCGTTGACAAACCCAGTCACCACCGAGCGCGATACGAATCGCATCAACTCAGCAAGCTTTAGATATCCTGCCACAATCTGCAGCACACCGGTCAACAGCGTGGCGGCCAGCAGGTACTCTAAACCGTGCTCTTTCACCAGGGTAATCATGAGTAGCGCCATGGCGCCGGTTGCCGCTGAAATCATGCCGGAGCGGCCGCCAGTAAAGGCGATAATCACACAGATAGCGAAGGAGGCGTAAAGGCCGACTTTCGGGTCAACGCCAGCGATGATCGAGAACGCAATGGCCTCGGGGATTAGCGCAAGAGCCACGACAATCCCCGCAAGGGTGTCGCCCTTGAGGTTGGAGAGCCAGGATTGTTTAAACTTTTCGTACATGCAAGGGATCCATGGTTTTAGGTTAATAACAGGCCAAAAGCGGTCAAACAGCGCAGCCAACAAGAGGAAGCACCGCCAACACATTGGCACGCTGGGATAATCAGCTTTTTATTTTAAATAGTGGTGAGCTAGCGTTAGGTGCCGCTAAATTCAGGTACTGAAAACTTGAGTACTGAAAACATAAGCACTTTAAAAGAAGGCACTAGAAACAAGTACCAGAAAGCGATGACAGCACAATGAATGCACTATCAGCACCTTTAGGGGAAGCGAGGGGCTAGGGCGGAGTCATCAGCCCTGAAAAGCAATGTTTGAATACATTCATTGGCAGAGATTCTTTTACAGTTGCGAAAAGAAAGAGTCGTGCATAAAACGTGTCGCAAAAAAGCATATTGTAGGCAAGCAAGGTGCGACAAAGTGCCGTATCCTACCAGGAATTCTGCTGCATTGCACCTCACGTCTAACACCGCTAGTCAGGTTCTACCACTACGTAATAGACCACTACGATAGGTAAAGTGACCTCTGCCCCCTTTCTGAAGTACCATTGCGCCGCTAACTAACAGGATATTAAATCCCAACTTTGCACGTTGAAGCGGCACGCTATTCTTTACTGAACACGCCTGCCGATTTAAAGAGGAGCAGTCAATGAGCCAATCTATTGCAGTCATCAAGGGCGACGGTATCGGCCCCGAAATTATGGAGGCCACGCTGCGAGTACTCGACGCCTTGGATTGTGGCTTAACCTACCAGCACATCGATGCTGGTTTAGGTGCCCTTGAAAAGCATGGCACGCTGATTCCTCAAGAGTCGTTGGATGCCATCGAAAAATACGGCATCGCGCTGAAAGGCCCGCTAACCACGCCGATTGGCAAGGGCTTCTCCTCGATTAACGTACAGCTACGTCGTCACTTTGACCTTTATGCCAACGTGCGCCCGGCGATTAGCTTCCCCGGTACTCGTTCGCGCTACGACGATATTGATATGATCACCGTGCGCGAAAACACCGAAGGCGCGTATCTTTCCGACGGCCAGGAGATGATCGACGACGGCGATACTGGCATTTCGGTGATCAAAGTGACTCGCAAAGGCTCCGAGCGCATTGTGCGCTACGCCTTTGAGCTGGCCAAAAACAACGGTCGCAAAAAAGTCACCGCGGTACACAAAGCCAACATTATCAAAACCAGCTCGGGTTTATTTCTGGACGTAGCGCGGGAGATTGCCAAAGAGTACCCCGAGATCGAATTCCAAGAGATGATCGTCGATAACGCCTGCATGCAGCTGGTAATGAACCCACATCAGTTTGATGTGGTGGTCACTACCAACCTGTTTGGCGATATTCTCTCTGACCTTTGCGCAGGCTTAGTCGGCGGTTTGGGTTTGGCTCCAGGGGCGAACATCGGCGAAAAAGCAGCGATCTTTGAAGCTGTGCATGGCTCAGCGCCGGATATCGAAGGCAAAAACATCGCTAACCCCTGCGCCTTGCTGCTCGCCGCAGCACAAATGCTTGATCACCTGGGCATGACAGAGAAAGGCACCGCCATCCGCCAGGGTATCCGTACCGTGCTGGAAACCCGCCGCGATATGGTCACCCCCGATATGGGCGGCACTGGCTCTACCGACTCCTTCGCCCAGGCGTTGGTTGAGTACGTACAGAGCCACTAGTCGACTCTTTCTAGCTGATCGCTTTCTAGCCAATTTCATTAAAGCGGTAACGCAATAAGTACAATGCATTGAGGGTGACCAGCACGGTCGCCCCAGTGTCAGCCATTACCGCGACCCACATCCCTGTAATCCCCAGCACCGTAGAGACCAAAAACAGCGCCTTGAAGCCAAGCGCCAAGGCCACGTTGGTTTTTACATTGCGCATGGTCGCCCGGGAAAGTGCGATCATCTCGGCTATCCCACCTACGCGGTTTTTAAGCAGCGCGGCGTCGGCGGTTTCAAGCGCCACATCGGTACCGCTACCCATGGCAATACCCACTTCTGCCGCTGCGAGTGCTGGTGCATCGTTAATACCATCGCCCACTTTACCCACTGGCCCAAGCCCTTGCGCCTGCCACTCGCGCACGCGCTGGGCTTTATCTTCCGGCATCAGCTCGCCTTCTGCTTCAATGCCCAACTGTTCACCAATGGCCGCCACGGTGCGGGCATTATCACCGCTGAGCATCACGGCTTGCACACCTAGGCGCTCTAACGCTTGAAGACCTTCGCGAGCATCTTCACGGGGTTCATCACGCAGAGCGATTAGTCCTAATAGGCGCTCACTTTCTATCCCGTCCTCTCCTTCTATCCCTCTTTCTATCAGTACGGCCAGGCTTTTGCCCTGCGCTTCCAACGCCGCAATACGGGCTTTTATCTCACCGGTGTGCTGGGTGAAAGATTGTAAATAGCGCGGGCTCACCAGCATTAACTCACGTCCTTCGACGTGTCCGGCAACGCCCTGCCCTGCTAGCGCACGAGCACCTTGCACAGTAGGTACCGAAGCCCCCTCCTGCCGGTCATAATAGTCACTGATCGCCACAGCGAGGGGGTGGCTCGAGCCCTGCTCCAGAGCGGCAGCAAGACGCACTATCTCAGCGCAACGGCTTTTATCAAGACGGCTACCAGCTTCAAGGCTCTCTACATCCGTCACGGTGGGTTTGCCCGCGGTTAGCGTGCCGGTTTTATCCAGCGCGACCCGCTTGAGTTTGCCTAACTGCTCTAATACCGCACCGCCTTTCATCAGCAGACCGTTGCGAGCGCCCACCGATAACCCGGCTGCAATGGCCGCGGGCGTCGAAATCACCAGCGCACAGGGGCAAGCAATAAGCAGTAGCGCTAGGGCGCGATAGATGGATTCCGACCACAGCATCGTCGATACCAGCGGCGGTACGATAGCGACCAGCAGCGCCACCCCGACGACCGCAGGCATATAGTAAAACGCAAAGCGGTCAATAAAACGCGCCACTGGTGCTTTGGCCGCCTGAGCCTCCTCCACGAGCTTAATCACTCGGGCGATGGTGTTGTTTTCAGCGCTGCGGGTTACCTCAACTTCAAGCACGCCATCCAGATTGACGGTGCCAGCAAATACTGACTCGCCTTCGCTACGCTCCCGTGGCACCGACTCACCATTCACAGGCGATTCATCAATCGAGGAGTGACCGGCAATAATTTGCCCGTCACAGGGCAGACGGTCGCCAGGGCGTACCTGCACTCGTTGCCCCGGCACCAGAGACGCGGCAGCAACTTCCCGAGCTTCGCCCTGCTCCATCAACCGCGCAGTAGAGGGAGTCAGCTTGGAAAGCGTCGAAATACTGCGGCGCGCCTGAGCGGCGGCAACGCCTTCCAGCATCTCCCCCACTGCAAATAGAAACACCACCACTGCCGCTTCAGCGGCGGCGTTTATCGCCAGTGCCCCTAGGGCTGCGATGCTCATCAGCATTTCAATGGTGAAAGGGTTACCCATCTTAAGCGCCTGCCAAGCACGCTGAATAACCGGCACAAGACCAACGACCGTTGCGGCGATGAACGGCCAACTGCCCAGGGTGGGCCAGGCGAATTTAAGCCCCCAGGCAAGCGCCAGCAATACACCACTGACAATCACCAAACGCCCTTTAGGCGACTGCCACCATGAGGACGACTTTTCCGATTCAGTTGTGTTCACCGACTCATCGATTACCTGGTAGCCCAGAGCCGTGATCGTTGACTCAATATCGGAATGTGGCAGGGTCTTACCGGGCGGTGCGGTTAATCGCACCGAGCCGGTGACAGAACTCGCGGAAACATGTTCAACATGGTTTAAACGATTTAGCGCCGCCTCAACTTTACGTTCGCAGCCACCGCAGTCCATACCTTGCACGCGCAGGGTGGTCGGCGACGGAGAAACTGCAGAGGTTTTAGCCGGTGTGGTCGTACTCATCGCTCTTTGCTCCAAGTTAGTCTATCTTAGGAGCAGCGTAATACCTGTAGTCACTAGAGGTTCAAGTAATGAAAGATCAAACCCCTGAGCCAACTGCCACTGAGCGTTATATCGGCATTGGTGAGCTGGCACGCGAGTCCGGCTGCAAGCCAGAAACGGTGCGCTACTACGAACAGATTGGGCTACTGCCTTCAGCACCGCGCAACGAAGGCAATCAGCGGCGCTACACTACTGCTGCTATCCGCCGTTTGACGTTTATTCGCCATGCGCGGGATTTTGGCTTTTCGGTGGAGGCAGTCCGGGAGCTGTTACAAATGGCGGATTACCCCACTATGCCCTGCGAAGAGGTAGACACGCTAGCGAAGCGTCACCTAGCCGAGGTCGAGGCACGACTTGCACGACTCACCTCGGTACGCGATGAGCTCAAACGCATGATCAATCAATGTGCGGGGGGCAATGTTGGCCAGTGCCATATTATTGACGTACTCAGCGACCACCGATTGTGCCATCAAACGGGGCCTCACGGTGGCGCGGATGTCATAGGTTAACGCGCAATTAACCCAGCCACACATCCAAGAACAGCATAATCACCAGCCCCATCGCCAAGCCAAAGGTGGCTTTTTTCTGGTGCCCGCAGCGGTGGGTTTCGGGGATGATTTCGTGGCTGATCACGTACAGCATCGCGCCGGCGGCAAAGGCCAGGCCCCAGGGCAGCAGTATTTGGGAAACGCTGACAATACTGGCACCAAATAGCCCGCCAACGGGCTCGATTAGGCCGGTTAGCGCAGCAATCGACCAGGAGCGCCACTTTGAGTAGCCTTCGCCCATTAAGGCGACCGCAACGGCGAGTCCTTCTGGCATGTTCTGTAAGCCAATACCGATCGCCAGGGGCATACCGCCCTCTAACCCATTGGCCCCAAAGCCAACGCCCACTGCCATGCCTTCCGGCAGGTTGTGGATAGTAATCGCAAACACAAACAGCCACACCCGGCGAAGCGATGCAGCCTCCGGCCCTTCACGGCCCTGGGCAAAATGCTCATGGGGCAGATGCTCGTTAAGCAGCGCAATCGCGCCCATTCCTAACAAAATAGCCGCACAAACAATCGCGGCAGGCACGGGGCCACCGGGATAATAGATTTCCGCAGCGTCAAGCGCTGGAATAATCAGCGAAAAGAATGACGCTGCCAGCATTACCCCCGCCGCAAAACCTAACGCCAAATCACGAAAGCCACGGCTAGGCGTTTTACCTAGCAGCACCGGTAGCGCACCTACCGCCGTCAACAATCCAGCAATTAAGCTGCCCAAAAACCCTAATAACAACGTATTTTCCATGGACAGCATAAACTCGGTTGGCATTCAGAAAGGCATCAAAGAGAACGACACGTTGTTGTCTAACGTGGTATCAACACGTACTTTAACGCATTAATGCCTAATGAATAAATAACGATGGTTTTCATTAGCGCGATGTCAGTAGTGCGCCTTGGGAACATTAAAAGGGGATTCTCGTGCCTCATTCCGCTACGTTCGACGCCGCCCACTTTACCCAGCTACGACCCCGCTTAGTGGCCTTTGCGCGCCTGCAGTTACGCGACTCTACCGCCGCTGAAGATGCTGTACAGGAGACCCTGCTCACCGCCTTTGAGAAAAGCGCCACCTTTGAAGGGCGCTCCGAGTTCGAGACCTGGGTATTTGGCATATTAAAATACAAAATTCTGGATCAACTGCGTCAACAGCGCCGTCAAGGTACTTGGCAACCGTTAGGCCTGGACTTAGATGACGACACCCTTGACCGTCTATTTCAACAGGATGGTCACTGGCAAAGCGCTGCCCGCCCCAGCCACTGGGGAGAGCCTGAGCAGGTGTTAGAAAACCAGCGTTTTTGGCAAGTATTTGATGCCTGCTTGATAGCCTTACCGGAGAATATCGCACGCGTATTTACCTTGCGTGAACTCATGGGGCTCTCCACCACAGAGATCTGTAAGGAAACCGGCATTACTGAAACCAACTGCTGGGTCATCTTACACCGTGCGCGTTTACGGCTAAGAGAGTGCTTGGATCATGGTTGGTTAAATTAGCTGAGGGGAACCTGATATGCTTATGTGCCGCGAAGCCACGAGGTTGATGTCTTTAAAACAGGACAAAATATTAACATTGCGTGAAAAGATGGCTCTTCGTCTTCACCTGTCGATGTGCCGGGATTGCCGTCACTGCGCCCGCCAATTTGATCTGTTGCACAACATTAGCGACCACCACCCCGCCTCGCGAATCTCTTCCCGCAAAACGCTAGACGATTAGCTTTTTCGGCTAAGTGCTGCAAACCACTACTCTCTCCTGCTTCGCTTCTCCGTCAGCGAACTCCTACGTACGCCCGACAAAAACATTGTATAGAGTCCACTTGATGGCCCATGCAAAAGCCAGCGCATAGGCGCTGGCTTTTCGCTTTTTACACTATTCTACTAACGCAATTAACGCAGTGGCGTCTTACGCAGGTAAGGAAGAACCGTTTCATACTCGCCATACTTCTGCTTGGCATCGGCGTCAGAAACGCTAGGCGGAATAATCACGTCCTGACCTATCGTCCAATCAGCTGGGGTGGCAACGCCGTGTTTCGTCGTGGTTTGCAATGCATCCAGGGCGCGTAGGATTTCCGCAAAGTTACGCCCTACGGTCATTGGATAGGTCATGGAAAGCTTCAACTGCTTATCCGGCCCGATAATAAACACCGAGCGCACCGTTGCGCTGTCTGCTGGCGTGCGGCCATCGGGCAGGTAGGCATCTTCCGGCAGCATGTCATACAGCTTTGACACCGTAAGACCGTCGTCGGCGATGATCGGAAAATCGACTTCGCTGCCGCTGACGGTTTGGATGTCATTGCCCCAGCGTTTGTGGTCTTCAACACCATCCACGGAAACACCGATTACTTTGGTGCCACGTTTCTTCCACTCTGCGCTCAGCTGCGCGACGGCACCGAATTCTGTCGTGCAAACCGGGGTAAAGTCTTTAGGATGCGAAAACAGGATCGCCCAGCTGTCGCCAATCCAGTCATGAAAACGAATCGGCCCTTGGCTCGTCTCCGCTTCGAAATCGGGCACGACTGCATTAATACGTAATGACATGCTTTCCTCCTTAATGGGCGTTAGACGCCCTAATAGCTTATTTGACTTTCAACACCTTCACTATAGATCATTTAGCGCTAAGACAGCGAGTCGTAGTACAACGTTCCCTCGCTCTGCCAAGCGTAGTCTAACGGCGTAAAAGCCTGAATATAAATGCCTGTAAAAGCAGAACGGCGCCCCAAGGCGCCGCTTTAAATCAACAACAGAGAGCACCTTCTTTGGGATTACTCGGCTGCTTTGGCAGCTTTATCTTCCCGTTTAACCCGCTTGATCCACTGCTGTTTAGCATAGTGGCGTAGATTGGCCACATTGTCGGTCTCATCGACAATATCTTGCCCCAGAATGGTTTCGATAATGTCTTCTAACGTGATTAAACCTACAAAAGTGCCATGCTCGTCGTAGACAACCCGCATGTGCAGGTGATCTTTTAGCATAGAGGTGAATACCTGCTCGATGTTATGTGAGACGTCCACGCTGCCAATCGGATGCATCAACTCGCGCATCGTTTTGGCATCGTCAGCGTGGTACATATCTGCTTTATGCACATAACCAAAGGCCTGCTCACCGTTGTCCATCACTGGGAAGCGCGTAAACGGTGCTTTGCCATACTGCTCATCGAACGTTTTCACGGTCATGTCAGGCAAAACGGTTTCACACACCGTGCGCGGCGTCATCGCTTTGCTGACGACGATATCGTGCAAGTTGAGCATATTGATAATGGTGCGCGACTCGTCCTCGTCCAGAACCTTCTCTTCCAGGCCGACGCGGGCAAGTACTTTAATTTCATCACGCAGATCGACATCATGCTCTGACTTACCTAGCCGGCGGGTGATCTGCTCCGACATCCAGATAAAAGGCAGCAAGCCAATGATCATCGGGTTTAACAGGCGTGGCAAATACGGTGACAAGCCGCGCCAGTACGTCGCGCCTATGGTTTTAGGAATAATTTCCGACAGTATTAAAATCGCCATTGTCATTACTGCCGAAACGATGGCAATAGAGGCTTCGCCAAACACGACCGCCGCTTGAGCCCCCACAGCAGTTGCACCCACAGTATGGGCAATCGTATTGAGCGTCAAAATAGCGGCTAGGGGCCGGTCGATATTAGCCTTCAGGCGCGTAAGCGAGGCGTGCAGCTTGGGGTTGTCTTCTTTCTGCTTAGCAATATAGCTGGGTGTAATTGAAAGAAGCGCCGCTTCAAGGATGGAACATAAAAACGAGAACGCGATTGAAAGGGTAGCAATCGTGATTAGGAGGAACATGAGGGCCTAGAGTGATGGGTTGTACCCAGTTTATAGGGGCATCATAAGCGGAAGTCAATGGTTCTCTATCGTGCGCTCGCCACCACGCAAAGCCGCATTCATGGGCGCAGCGGCAACGCAGCCCCGATGGCAACGAAGATGCCGCCGCAAGTGCGATTGAAGCCGCGGCCAACACGCTTCAGCCAGTGGCGAATGCGGTTAGCCATATTGGCGAGCAGGCCTTCAACCATACATTCAATAGCCACAAAGGTGCCTGCCAGCACGAAATATTGCAGCATCAAACTGCGCTGTGGGTCGATAAACTGAGGTAGAAAAGCGCTAAAAAATAACAGTACCTTGGGGTTGGTAACCGATGCCAGCACCCCCTGGCGGTACAGATGCCACCCGCTCGCTTGGCTTGCGCTCACATCCACCTCGCCCGTAATCGGCGGCGAGCGCCATACCTGGATGCCCAGCCAAATAAGATACCCCCCACCGACCCATTTCAGCACTGTTAACCACACCACCGACGACTTAAGCAGCGCACCAATGCCAAACATGCACAGGGCAATAATCAGCATAAATCCTGTGGCGCCGCCTACGATGGTAAACAGGGTTCTACGGCTGCCATGTAGCGCGCCGTGGGCCAGCGCCAGCAGGCCGTTTGGCCCAGGCGAAAGCGAAAGGCCAAGGCAGGCGATTAGGTATAAAAGCCACGTGTCCAACAGCATAGTAACGCCTCCCCCATGAAAAAATGCTTTCAATGCGCCAGCATGTCACTGTTGGTCGGCGTTTTCCATTCGTTAAAGCACACTCAATAAAAACGCCTCCCCTTTGCTATATGTAACAAGGGGGAGGCGCCGTCTAACGACCTTTTGCTGCCACATAGCGCTTAGGCGAACACTTCAGTCCACTCACTACGCTTGGCCAGTAGGCCTTTGGCCAATTCTTTAGCGCCTTCCAGGCTGTGGCTGGCGGCCCAGCCGCACTGCATCTCGTTGCAGGCAGGTACTTCGGTGGCTTCTAGCACATCGTTCAGGGTTTGTTCGATGATAGTGATCACACCGTCGTAGTCGTCGTGGTTAATCATTGCGATGTAGAAGCCGGTTTGGCAGCCCATGGGGCTGATATCGACCACTTTATCGGTGTGATTGCGCGACAGCTCAGCCATCAAGTGCTCAAGGGAGTGCAGCGCCGGCATCTCCATATGCTCTTTATTGGGCTGGCAGATACGCAAGTCATATTTATGAATACGGTCGCCGTTCTGGCCTTCTTTAATATCGGCTAACCGAACGTACGGGGCTTTTACCTTGGTGTGATCAAGGTTAAAGCTCTCGACGTTCATCTTTTTATCGGTCATGTTGGCTCCTTTTTCACTGAAACCTTGATTCGCTTAAACCTTGGGCGCGTCAAAATTCCATGGTTCGTCGGTATAAACACACACGTTGGCATCTTCGATATCGCCATCCGGCGCTTCAACGTGCTTGGCAAAGAAGTCTTGAATCTCTTTGCGCTGACAATGGGCTTCAAACTCTTCGCGACTGGCCCAGATTTCATGAAAAACAATCGGATAACTGGTGCCCTGGGCGAAGGGGTTATCAATCTGCCGGGTTACGGTGTAGTGAATGCACGCATCTTCCCGGTGGGTGTTCGGCTCTAACGACTGAAGCGCTTTGAATACCGCTTCTTCTTTGCCAGGTTTGGGCCTAAAACCGGCAACACAGTAAATTTTTTCTGACATGGTCATCTCCTAAGTCGTTAAGCGTACGTCATTATGCGGCTTGTCGACGTAGGTTAACAACCTAGCGGATTATGCGCTCTGCCAATGCTTCTAGATCGGTAACCGTCATATCCGGCTCGACACCCCAAGGGTCGAAAGGGGCGTCGGAACTGCGCCGTATCCAGGCACTGCGTAGGCCTGCGTGGGTGGCGCCAATCACATCAAAAGGGTTACTGGAAACCAACCATGTGTGCTCGGGGCGTGTCTCTAAGCGGCTACGCAAATGCGCGTACACTGCGGGGTCTGGCTTAAAGCGTTTTACCTCATCGGCGCTGATTACATCGTCCATATGGCTCTCAACGCCTGCTCGAGTGAGTAACTTGGACACGGCATCTGCTGTGCCGTTCGAAAACGCCACGCAGCGTATGCCCGCTTCGCGAAGCTGATCGAGCGCAGGCACTACATCGTCAAACGCGGGCAGCTCAGCATACACCGTCATCAGATGATCTTGGTCATTATCCGAAAGCCCGGTTTGCAGTGCACGGTCAATAAAAACCAGCGCTTCGCGGGTGCACTCCGAGAACGGCACGTAAGCCCCCATCAGGCCGTGGCGAAAGCTGTACTCAAGCTGCTTATCGCGCCAGCGGCGAGCAAATTCGCCAGCTTTGGAAGCATCCGTTAGGCGATGTTCGAGCTCAACGGTAACGCCTTGGGTATCGATCAGCGTACCGTATACATCGAAGGCTAAGACCGGTTGCATCGTTGGCTACTCCTTAACTTTCAATTGATTGTGACCTGAGTTCAGCTTATATCTTTAGCATAGACGACACCTTCAATAACAAAAGCGCCGCTGCACAGGCAGCGGCGCTCAGAAGGCTACGACACTCGGTCAGACCGTAAACGCGGCCTCTTTTTCACCGCTTTTCAGGTCGCCAGAGCGCGTAAGCTCATCGGTAACCCGGTCAATGGCGCGCTTGGCGCGGCCAATCATCTCGTCCACTTCACCACGATTAATGGTCAGCGGCGGCGCAAAGCCGAGAATATCGCCTTGCGGCATGGCCCGGGCAATCAGGTTCTCTTCCATGGCGGCAGCCGCCACGCGAGGGCCAACTTTAAGCGCTGGGTCGAAGTGCAGGCGCTGCTTGGCATCCAGAGAGAACTCCAGTGCCGCCATCAGGCCTACACCACGAACGTCGCCCAGCAACGGATGACCTTCGAAATTGGCTTTTAGCTGCTGCTGGAAGTAAGCACCGGTTTCCGACGCGTTACCCACCAGGTTTTCACGCTCGATGATATCCAGGTTAGCTAGCCCTGCCGCACAGCCCAGGGCGTGGCCAGAGTAGGTCCAGCCGTGGCCGATGGGGCCGTACTCACCGGTGCCCTGCTCCAGCACCTGCCAGACTTTCTCACCCACAATCACGCCGGAGAGCGGCTGGTAGGCGCTAGTTAAGCCCTTGGCGATGGTGACCAGATCAGGCTTCATATTGTAGTGGTGGCTACCGAAGTCAGAGCCGGTACGGCCAAAGCCACAGACCACTTCATCGGCAATCAGCAGCACGTCATACTTCGCCAGCACGCTTTGAATGGCATCCCAGTAGCCTTCCGGCGGCGGTACGATACCGCCAGTACCCAGTACCGGCTCACCGATAAAGGCGGCCACGGTATCCGGGCCTTCTTCCAGAATCATCGCTTCCAGTTTCTCAGCGCAATACGCAGAGAACTCCAGCTCGGTCATGCCGTGCTGTTCGGCGGCACGCAGGTAGTAATGCGGCGCTTCGGTATGGCGAATGGTATCGATGGGCAGATCGAAGTGGTCGTGGAACGCTTTCAGGCCGGTCAGCGAGCCCGAGGCAATGCCCGAACCATGGTAACCACGCATACGTGAGATAACCTTTTTCTTCTGCGGACGGCCCAGCACGTTGTTGTAGTAGCGTACGATCTTGAGCTGGGTTTCGTTGGCATCAGAACCCGACATGCCGTAGTAAACCTTGGACATATTCATCCCGGCGATTTTTAGAATACGCTCGGAAAGCTCGATCTGCGGCTCGTTGGAGTGACCTACGTAGGTATGATAGTAAGAGAGTTCAAGTGCCTGCTTATAGATCGCCTCGGCGACTTCGGTGCGCCCGTAGCCGATGTTGACGCAGTAAAGCCCGGCAAAGCCGTCGATAAATTCGCGGCCGTCCTTATCCACGATATTGATGCCTTTGCCGCCGGTAATCACGCGGCCCGGCGCATCGCCATGGGCGAAATCGCGCAAGTGGGTAGAGGCGTGGAAAGTGACTTTACGGTCGCGTTCGATCAAATCCTGATGCAAGCTCATAGTGTTCTCTCTGTACGGTAAACCTCCCCAGTCAGCGGGGAGGTGCTTTATTCATTAATGATGAACTTATTTTTGGGCACCTAACGGTGCCTTCCCCCGGCCGAGCCGGCCTCCCACAAGGCCAACTCAAGTTCCCGGACTTAACTACCCGATACTGAGCCCAGCGCGCCCAGGCAGTAATACTTCGTTTCCAGGTATTCATCGATACCCGTGGCACCGCCTTCACGGCCAAGGCCAGACTGCTTCACGCCACCAAAGGGAACCGGCGGGCCGGTCATCTTAACCGAGTTAACGCTGACCATGCCGTACTCCAGGGCGCGCATCAGCTTCCAGATGCGGCGAATATCGTGGGTATAGATATACGCCGCCAGGCCGTACTCAGTGTCGTTGGCCATTTCAATCACTTCGTCGTCGGTGCTGTAGGCGGTGATCCCGGCCACAGGCGCGAAGTTCTCTTCCCGCCACACTTTCATCTGCGCCGTCACGCCGGTCAGCATCACCGGCATAAAGAAATTTTCCCCCGGTGCCTGGCTTTGATCACCACCCACCATCTTGGCGCCTTTGGAAATGGCGTCATCGACAATCGCGGCCGCCTTTTCTACCGCCTGACGGTGAATCAACGGGCCAAGGTCTATCTCACTGTGGAGGCCATTGCCCACGGTAAGCGCCGCCATACGCTCGCTGAAATGCTCTACGAATTCATCGTGGATAGATTCATGCACCAGAATGCGATTGGCAGCCAGACAGTCCTGCCCAGCGGTTTGGAACTTGGCGTCAATGGCCGCAAAGGCCGCCTCTTTGGGATCCATATCGGGCCCAACAATAAACGGCGCATTGCCCCCCAACTCCAGGGAGAGCCGCTTGACGGTATTAGCGCTCTGCTCAATCAGCAGACGGCCCACGCGGGTGGAACCGGTGAACGACAACGCCCGAATACGCGATTCGGCGCAGAGAATCTTTGAGACTTCCGCAGGGTCGCCCAGCACCACATTGAAAATCCCCGCGGGAATCCCAGCACGCTCGGCCAGCTCCGCCAGCGCCAACGCCGAGAAGGGCGTTTCATTGGCGGGTTTGACGATCACCGGGCAGCCCGCTGCCAGCGCCGCCGCAGCTTTGCGGGTAATCATCGCCAGCGGAAAGTTCCACGGCGTAATCATCGCCGCGATGCCCACCGGCTCTTTAATGGTACCGAGTGATGCGTTGGGAATATGGCTGGGGATGGTTTCGCCATAGGTACGCTTACCCTCTTCGGCGAACCAGCGCACGAAACTGGCACCGTACTGCACCTCCCCACGGGCATCGGGCAGCGGCTTACCCTGCTCCAGCGTCATGATGGTCGCAAGGTCTTCACGGTTAGCTTGAATCAGGTCATACCAGGCCAGCAGGCGCTCGCAGCGCTCATCGGCGCGTAGCGCCCGCCACTGTACAAAAGCGGCTTCAGCGGCATCTACAGCGGCGGTTATCTGCTCGGCTTCCAGCAACGGGATATGACCAATGGCTTCATTGGTAGCGGGGTCATAGACAGCCTCTTCGCGACCGCCTTCCCCGTGAGTCCACTTACCGTTCACGTAGGCGTACTGCCGGAACAGACGCGGATCTTCCAGGCGCTTGGCGAGCGTGGTCGATAGTGTGGTCATGGGAACCTCCCCCTCAAATGCAGTCTGGCTAACCGAGCGCTGCAGTCACTGTGTGGCATTGTCAGCAAGCGCTGATTAGCCTTGCCGTCGAATGCCCACAGGTTAACGGAGAGGAGCCACGAAGTGTTTTTGAAAACCGAGACTTATCACGCGACTTTTTTTGTCAGAGAGCGTTTGGCAGTGCTTTTTTTTTGGTGGGCTTACGATAGGGGGCCAAAACTACATTAAAGAATGTCGTCGGTATCAATGCCTATAGGAACGCGCTTGACGGTTTTGGTCACGATATAGGTGAAGTAGCGCTCGATACCGGCTTCAGAGACCAGCCACTTATCCATCAAACGCTGGTAGCTATCGATGGTGCGCGCTTCAAACTTCACTAAGTAATCCACCCCACCGCCCACCGCCACACACTCGGTAACTTCCGGGGTTTGCATCACTAGCGCTTCAAAACGAGTGAAGCTTTCGGCGTTGTGCTGCTTGAGCTCAATCTGCACCCAGACAGGATTGCGCGGCACCAACACGTCCGCGTTGATGCGCGCGGTATACCCTTCAATGATGCCAGCCTTTTCCAGGCGCTTTACCCGCTCCCAGCAGGGGCTGACCGAGAGATTGATCGCCTCGGCTAGCTTCGACTTGGTGATTCGCCCATCGCGGGAGAGGATATCGAGAATTTTCAGATCGTAACGGTCAAGTTTCATCATGCCGAGGATTACGCCTCCAGGCGTTCAACAACATCGGCAATCACCGCCAGGGTATCCCCCATATTGATCAGTGAGGGGGCACGGCGAGCCATTAGAATGCCGTCGCGCTCTGCTTTATAGGCAACCGGATCGGTGCCGCTGCGGGTCATGTCGTACACGTAGGCGATGGTTTGGCCTTTTTTCACTTCATCACCCAGGGCCACCAATAGCTCTAACACGCCGGAGTGCTGGCTCTGCACGTAGCAACTGGCGTCGGGCATATCGAGATACAGCTGCCCACCTGTGGGCATTTCCACTTCGCCTTCTACAAGGCCGTAGTGAATCAGGAAATTGCGCACGCCGCGCTCGGCAATGGCAATGCTTTGTGGGGTGGAAGTACCGCCGCCGCCAAGCTCGGTGGCCACAAAGACTTTGCCCTGGCGCTCGCAGGCAGTGTCGAAGAGTTTTTCCGCATCCAGCTCAAACATCACCATGGCATAGGGGGCGCCGAACGCTTTGGCACCTTCCAGAGCGGCCTGCTGCTGCTCTTTATTATCCAGCACGTGAGACGCGCCGAAGGGCAGAATATCCAGCGTGCGGCCGCCCGAGTGAAGGTCGAGCACCACGTCCGCCATGGGTACCAACACACGGGTGAAGTAGTCGGCAATTTGCGGCGTGACGCTGCCATTGGGGTCGCCGGGAAAGCTGCGGTTGAGATTGCCCTTGTCCATCGGCGAGGTACGCTTGCCTGCCATGACTGCCGGAGTATTCATGCACGGCACAATAATCACCCGCCCTGTCACGTCCTCTGCCTTCAGCGTTGAAGAGAGTTTCAGTAGCGAGGTGATGCCTTCATATTCATCGCCATGGTTGCCGCCGGTCAGCAGTGCCGTGGGGCCTTCGCCGTTTTTAACCACGGTCACAGGAATCATTACCGCGCCCCAGGCAGACTCATCGGTAGAGATCGGTAGTTTTAAAAAGCCGTGCTGAACGCCATCGGCATCAAAATCAACGGTGGCGGAAATGGGACTTGGTCGCATCGTCGTCATGAAAAAATTCCTTTATGTTACGGGCAGCTATCTCAGCACTACTTCACAAACAGCTGGCGCGGGAAATTGGCCAGCGTCTCACAGCCATCGTCGGTAATCAGAATGCTTTCGGTAATTTCCAGGCCCCAGTCATCGACCCATAGCCCAGGCATGAAGTGGAACGTCATGCCTGGCTGGAGAATGGTTTCATCCGAGGGGCGCAGACTCATGGTGCGCTCGCCCCAGTCAGGCGGGTAGGAGATACCGATAGGGTAACCACAGCGGGCGCCGCCACGGTCAAAACCGTATTTATCCATCGCCGCACCCAGTGCCATGGCGATATCCGCCGTACGGTTACCAGGTTTGGCCACTGCCAAACCATTTTCGATGCCTTCCAGCAGAGCTGATTCCGCGCGAATAAAATCCGTCGGCGGGGTGCCCAGAAATACGGTGCGCGACATCGGCGCATGATAGCGTTTAAACACCCCGGCAATCTCAAAGAAAGTACCTTCACCTTTGCGGAACGGCGTGTCGTCCCAGGTTAGGTGTGGCGCGGCGGCGTCTTTACCAGTAGGCAGCATGGGCACTATGGCGGGATAGTCGCCGCCAAATACTTTGCCGTTCTCATCCACAAAACCTTCGATGCCAACGCGGTAAATCTCTGACACCAGCTTGCTCTTGGGCAAGCCAGGCTCAATCACTTCAAGAATACGCGTATGCATGCCTTCCACAATCTTGGCGGCAATGCGCATATAGGCCACTTCTTGCGGCGATTTGATCGCCCGGCACCAGTTAACCAGCGCATTGGCATCCATAAAACGCGCATGGGGGAGTTCGCGCAGTAGGCTTAGATAGGCCTTGGCGGAGAAGTAGTAGTTATCCATCTCCATACCCACCACCCCCAGATGCCAGCCGCGATCCGGCATGATCGACTGAGCCAGATACTCCATCGGGTGCATGTCCGGATTCTGTACGTAGTAATCTGGATAGTAGGTAATGTTTTCGGGATCGATCCAACAGGTGAGCAGAGCACCGTTGGCATCCATGCGCCGCCCGAACCATACCGGCTCGCCTTCAAGGCCCACCAGCACACACTGATGCACATAAAACGACCAACCGTCGTAGCCGGTCAGCCAAGCCATATTGGAAGGGTCACTGACGATCAGTACGTCAATACCACGACTGGCCATTTCAGCACGCACTTTCCACAGGCGGTTAGCGTACTCTTCGCGCGTGAAAGGCAGGGAAACCTGAGTCATCGGGCAACTCGCCATTAAAGATCACCAAGAACCAGCGCACTGCCTACGATAGGCACGCAACGCTGGGCCACAGGATCGACCTGGCCACCACCGATCAGGCGTCGGGGTTGCATCTGCCGCGCTTGCAGCAGGCCCGCCAATGTCGTCTTAAGCCGATACTAGCACCGACCCTTGGTTAGCGGTCAAAGGCTTTATGACAAAAAGTGCATACGGCATCGTTATTTGCACTATGCGAGCTTGCAACGGCCCCTATCGCTCACCATGATAACCTGCATTGGAAACACGTTTAGCGAGAGGAAACGAAATGAAAATTGTCGTGCATATTGATGAGGCGGCACAGTGGCAAGCGGCGCTTGCGGAAGCGTTGCCCCAAGCCACTGTACTCACCAGCGAGGCACCAGCGGATGAGCGTAAAGATGCTGACTATCTCGCCATCTGGAAAGCCCCCGCCCATTTACTGCAAGAGCAGACCCAGCTCAAAGGCATCATCAATTTAGGCGCAGGGGTGGATTATCTGCTGAAAACCCCAGGCCTACCCAACGACGTGCCAATTGTAAAATTACGCGATGCGGGCATGGGAGAGCTGATGGCCGATTACGCCCTCTATGGCGTACTGCACTTTTACCGCAGCATGGATCGTTACTCAGAGCAGCAGCAAAGCGCCACTTGGGCGCCGCAAGAGGTGGTGGAAAAATCCCAGTGGCCGGTGGGTGTATTAGGCCTGGGCGCTATTGGCAGCTTTGTGGCCAGCGCCTTGGAGCAAGCAGGTTTCCCAGTACTGGGTTGGAGCCGCTCCCCCAAGCAGATCCGTGGTGTGCACTGCTTTCATGGCGACGATGGATTAAGCGAACTGCTCGGCCAAGTGCAGAGCCTGATCACCATTTTGCCCGATACGGCCGCCACTCAACATATTCTCAACGCCGAGCGGCTGGCCCAGCTGCCCCAAGGGGCTAGTGTGATTAATCCTGGCCGAGGTAGTTTGATTGATGAGCAGGCGCTATTGGAAGCACTGGGTAGCGGTCGCCAGCCGGGGCACCTGCGGGGTGCGCTATTGGATGTATTCCAGGAAGAGCCGCTGCCCGCTGACAACCCGCTCTGGCAGCATCCTAAGGTAATCGTCACACCCCATATGGCGGCACCTACTCCGCTGAATGATGCCATCGACCAAGTGATCGCCTACTTGCATGCCTTTGAATCGGGTGAAAAACTCTCCACCATCAACCCGGAGGCAGGTTACTGACGCCCCCCACCCAGGCTATACTGGCGCACTGGGAACCAAGCAGTGGCTAAAGGCTCTTAGGAAGATACCCTTTATGGAGGAAAGGCCCTTGGTCAATGTTTTCGCACGACTACCTGGCCGCGCGCTCAGGTGTGTGGGGTTGGGTTTTGCTATTTCCTGCTCAAGTGGCATGGCATTAGCAACTGAGACATTCAAAGAGCCGCAGCCCTTTGAAACCCCCCAGCCCTTTGAAGCACAGTACCGGCTTGAGGTTCGCGGTTGGCCTGGGGCTACCATTACCCATCGCCTCTCTAACGAAGGGAATCACTGGTTAAGCGATATGCGCTTTTCAATCACCGTGGCGCGCGGCCAGGAGTTCAGCCGTTTTTCGCTCAATGGCAATGACACCAACGCTCTGCTCTTTAGCAGCAGCTATTCGGTGCTGGGCGTGGGTGATAGCTATCAACTGAACGAAGGTGAGATCCCCACTTTAGATCGCCAAGCGGCGCTATTTGATCTCTCCCGCCGGGCGGGACACGAAAACTGTACACAGAGTACGCCCTGCGCGATTGAGTTTGTCGATCAAAAAGGCCGCGATGAGCACTTTCAATATTATGTTACCGCCCCAGGCAGCATTGAGGTTCCCGCAGGAGAGTTTGAAGCACTGAACGTATCGCTCATCGATATCGAGAAGCCCGACCGCCTGCTAACCATTAGCTTTCACCCTGACTGGCCCGGGCTGATTCTTTCTGCGGTGTATCGAAAAGAGGGTCGCCGCGAAACGCAGCTGACATTAACTAACTTCAACCCAAACGGTGGCGCGACGCCCTAAATGTTTTCCGGTTTATTGATTGTTCTACTACCGCTTTTTCTTGGCTATCTGGTTCGCGTCCGTTCCATACAGTTACAGAATCTGATCAACCGAGCGGTTAATGGCTCGGTTTACCTGATTCTGCTATTCATGGGCATAAGCCTTGCCGGGCTTGAAAACCTGACTAGCCAGCTTTCGCGCCTGGGTGGCAACGCCTTGCTGTTATTTAGCATTACCACGCTATTTAACTTAGCAGCACTATGGTGGCTATCGCGCCGTTTAACGCTTAAGGCCGGTAGCTCACCGGTGGTGAAAAATGCTCCGACCAGTAAGCTGGCGGCCATGCAGGGTTCGCTTTTATTGGTCGCAGTGGTGGCAGGGGGCGTTATCGCTGGCCTGCTGCTGGGGCCACTCCTGGGTGATAGGCTTTTCAACAGCGCAGATTTACTGGCCGAATGGGTACTCTACCTGCTGCTGGCACTGATTGGCTGCCAGCTGCGTAACTCCGGCATGCCACTCAGGCAGATCTTACTTAACCGCATGGGGCTGGCGATTGCGGTGACGCTAGCAATAAGTTCGCTGCTGGCAGGCTTGGCTGCCGCCCCGCTGCTCTCATTAAGCTGGAACGAAGGCCTGGCGATGGCGTCAGGCTTTGGCTGGTACTCTCTTTCGGCCATCTTGATCGGCGACCAGCTAGGCCCACTGATGGGCGGTGTGGCGTTCTTCAACGACCTGACCCGGGAGCTGCTGGCGTTTATATTGATTCCACTGGTGATTCACCGCCATACCGCACTGGCGATTGGTTACGGCGGCGCCACCTCCATGGATTTCACCCTGCCCGTCATTCAGCAGCACGGCGGTGTGGCCTGCGTACCCATTGCCGTGGTCAGCGGGTTTATCCTTTCACTGCTCTCCCCGCCGCTAATTCTGTTCTTTCTTTCGCTGTCAGGTTAGCGGTGACGGGCGCTCATTGGTTAGGATAAGTGGCATTGCTGGAGATATAAAAACTCTTAACCCCCAGGATGCCCACTCCCCATGCTCAACGGAATTTGGTTAAGCTTCTTTATCGCTGCCTTCGCGGCCTCACTCTGGCAGTGGTTGGTTGGCGGCGATAGCGAGGTATTTGCCCGCTTGGTGCAGTCGCTGTTCGACATGGCGGAAGTGAGCGTTGATATTATCCTGGTGCTGCTGGGCACCATGACGCTGTGGCTGGGGTTTCTTTCGATTGCCGAAAAGGCAGGCTTGATTCGCCTGCTTGGACGGGTGCTCGACCCGCTGTTCTGCCGCTTGATGCCAGAAGTTCCCCGCGGCCACCCTGCTATGGGGCTAATCAGTATGAACTTCGCGGCGAACATCCTGGGTCTGGATAACGCCGCTACGCCGATTGGCATCAAGGCGATGCACTCGCTGCAGAGCCTTAACCCCAGCAGTGAGACCGCCAGCAACGCACAAATTTTGTTTCTGGTGCTCAATACCTCTTCTCTCACGCTATTGCCGGTAACGATTTTTATGTATCGCGCCCAGCAAGGCGCCGCCGACCCCACGCTGGTCTTTTTACCTATTTTACTAGCGACAACCGCCTCCAGCCTGGCAGGGCTTTTGGCGGTGGCACTGATGCAGCGCTTAAAACTTTGGCAGCCCGTGGTGCTAGCCTATTTAGCGATTGCTGCACTTGCGTTGGGGCTACTGATCACCACGCTGGCAGGCATGTCCGCCCAGGCGCTAGCCGCGGCCTCTACGCTAGTCGGTAACCTGACGCTATTTAGCATCGTGATGATGTTTTTAGTGGTCGGGGCGTTACGTGGGGTGAGGGTGTACGACGCCTTTATTGAAGGCGCAAAAGAGGGGCTGAGCTTTACCATCACGTTGCTGCCTTACTTGATCGCCATGCTGGTGGCGGTCGGCGTACTGCGCGCCAGCGGCGTTTTAGACGCTGGCTTAGGCGGTATCCGCTGGATAGTAGAAGGCTTTGGCTGGGACACCCGCTTTGTCGATGCTCTCCCCACCGCCTTTGTGAAACCGCTTTCTGGCAGCGGCGCCCGCGCCATGATGATCGAAACCATGGATACTTTCGGCGTAGACAGCTTCGCCGGGCTACTCGCGGCCACTATGCAAGGTAGCACTGAAACCACCTTCTATGTGCTGGCTGTCTACTTTGGCGCCGTGGGTATCACTCGCATTCGCCACGGGTTGGGCTGTGCGTTGGTCGCCGATGTGGCGGGAGTAACCACTGCGATTGCGGTGTGTTACTGGTTTTTTGGATAGCTGGTGTTAGCTGGCTTTCGTTCACTGGGCTCAGCGTCTACCTTTCAGGGGAGCCGCATTAAGGTCTACAGGCAGTAGATCAGGAGCCATCGCTAAGCAGTAGAAATGCGTTTAAACATTCGTTGCTCCCGAGTGTTTACCGCTCAAGGACGATAGGTGAAATATGGCAGGCGCAAGCAGTTTATTGATAGCGCTGGCGGCCTTCTGCTGGGGGATATCTGGGGGAATCGCAGGCATTTTGTTAGACGACGGCTGGGATGCAGCCGTCGTGTCATTTTATCGAGGGTTTATAGGGCTTCTCTTCGCACTTGGGTGGCTGCTGCTTCAACGTCGGCATAGCGGACTAAACAGCAAGCGGCTTTGGTTCTGGTCAGTGGTTGCAGGCCTGGGCGTCGCTGGCAATTTTACGTTCTATTTTCTTAGTATTGAGTATGGCAACGTTGCGGTCGCTGCCACCCTGATGTACTGCGCCCCTGTTTTTGTCTACCTCGTCTCATTTTCCCTCAAACTAGAGCGCCCCACCGCTGCCAAGTGGCTGGCCATTGCGCTGGTCATGGTGGGTATTGTGCTGTTAACCAAGCTGTATGCCATCAGCGCCAGTGGTCTCTCGTTAATTGGCGTAGGCACCGGGCTGCTTGCCGGGCTCTCTTATGCAGCGTTCATTTTTGGTTTCAAGTATGCCGCGCCCCATGGCAGTCCTCAGGCAATTCTTTCGGTCGCCTTCACCGTGCTAGCCATCGCACTGCTGTTTCCAACGGACATTAACCAGGCTGTCAGCGTTATCAGCGCTCCGGAGCTGCCGCTGTTTGTGGCGCTGGGCATTCTCGGCGCTGGACTATCTTTTCTGCTGTACGTGGTAGGTATCAAGCATGCGGCACCTGCGCTAGCCTCCATGGTTGCCATGGTCGAGCCGATTACCGCCACCCTGTTTGGTGTAGCGGTGTTAAACGAAAGCCTGGGCGTTATTCAAATGGTCGGTATGGGGATCATCTTGCTAACCGTCACCGCGCTGAGCGTTTCTTCCCGCTGATAAGCTTAACGGCTACACTCACCGCGCATGGGCGCACTCAATGCCTTGCTCAGCATTGACCCCACCAGCCCTTGCCCAATGAGTACGGTGAGCTTTGCGATGGCGGCTTCCAGAGTGATATCGCTGCCGGCAATCACGCCCGCTTGATTGAGTGCAGCACCGCTGGCGTAGGCGCCCTGCACTACCTCACCTTGGGCACACTGGGTGACGTTAAGCAGCGCTACGCCTCTCTCGCTGGCCGCCTTCAAGGCGTCAAGCAGCTCGCCTTCAAAGCTCAACGGGTTGCCAACCCCGTAGCTATAAAGCACCAGCCCTTTTAGCGTTTTATCCGCCAGCAACGCCTTTGCGCGGCGCAGCGACATTCCTGGATGCAGCGGCAGTACCGCCACCGCCTCGTCGTCCACCTCAATAGGTACAAAGTTGGGTATACCGCTTAGCAGCGCCGAAGGTTGGGGAAAACTAATGCCAATACCAAGCTCGGCAAGCCAGGGGAAGTTGGGTGAGTCGAAGGCATCCAAGCCTTGAGTGCGCACCTTGCGGGCTCGGTTACCGCGCAACAGCCGGTCGTGAAACACCAGGCTTACTTCACAAGGTGTTGCGGGGTGAGCCGCAAGCTGCAGCGCGCTGAACACATTATTCAGCGCATCGCTTCTTGGCTCACCCAGTGGAATTTGGGAGCCGGTGAAGATCACCGGCTTATTCAACGCACCGAGCATAAACGAAAGCGCCGCGGCGCTGTACGCCATGGTATCGGTGCCATGGAGTATCACAAACGCTTCATAGCACGACCAGTGGATTTCCAGCTGTGCCACCAAACGGTTCCAGGCCTCTGGCATTAGCTCGGCGCTATCAATCAACGGCTGCATTTCCAGCACATCAAACGCTGGCAGCCGGTAAAGATCGTCCAATGCCAAATACGCCGCTAGGCGTTCGGCCAGCCCCGCGCAAGGTATATAACCCTGTGACGATGGTTGCATACCAATAGTCCCACCGGTATAGAGCATCAGTACGCGGGGCATGGTCACTCCTTTCCTAATCAGTACAGTCGTCTAAATAAATACTTACTTCGCAGGCGCGCCTTCCAGGCGCTGCTTTAACGCTTCGGCCTCTTCAGGCTCTAGCTCCCAGGCTTTTGGATCCAGGTCAAGATCCGGATGCTGGTTAGCGTCAAAAATCGGCTGTTTGATGCCCTGCCGACGCTGACCATCGAAGTCTTTCAAAATGCGCAGGCCGCACTTAAACAGCATGATCAGCGCAATCAGGTTGACCACTGCGAGCAGCCCCATGGTGACATCAGCAAAGCCGAACACGGTGCCCAAATCAGTGGTCGCGCCCCAGCAAACCAACAGCACGATGGCAACGCGGAAGGCGTTAAACAGGTTCTGGTTGTCGCGGCTAAAGAAGTTGAGGCTGTTCTCACCCAAGTAGTAGTTGTAGAGAATGGTGCTAAACGCAAACAGCAACAGTGCCAAACTGACAAAAGTGCGGCCCCATTCGCCCACATGGTCGGCCAGCGCTGCCTGGGTCAGGGCGATGCCTTCAACACCAGCACCTACGGTCGGGTCATAAGCACCGCTGAGCAGAATCACAAACGCCGTGGCGGAACAGATAATCACGGTATCGATAAATACCGAAAACGCCTGCACGATGCCCTGGTTGGCAGGGTGCGGCACATAGGCCACCGCCGCGACGTTTGGCGCACTACCCAAGCCCGCTTCATTAGAGAACAGGCCACGCTTCAGGCCCATCATAATTGCCGCGCCAATACCGCCACCAATCAGTGGTTCAAGGCCGAAAGCGCTCTTTACAATCAGCACAATCACGCCAGGTATTTCCGTAATATTCATGGCGATGACCAGCAGCGCAATGGCGATATAGCTCACCGCCATAAAGGGCACCAAAACCTCGGAAATACGTGCAATACGCTTAATACCGCCGAAAATAATCAGCCCTACCAACATCGCCAGAGCAATGCCGCTATACAACACCGGTACGCCAAAAGCATCGCCGAAAGAGGTTGCCACCGCATAGGATTGCAGTGCGGTAAAGGCAAAACCGAAGGTCAACAGCAGCAGTACCGAGTAGAACGCTGCCAGCCAGCGCCACTGCTTACCCAGCCCTTTAACAATGTAGTACGCGGGGCCGCCGCGATAGGTGCCGTCACCTTCGGCTTCTTTATAGGTCTGTGCCAGGGTGCATTCCAAAAAGCTGGTGGCCATACCCATTAAGCCCACCAACCACATCCAAAAAATCGCCCCTGGGCCACCCAAGGTAATCGCAACCGCTACGCCGGCGATGTTGCCACCACCAACGCGCCCAGCCACTGAGAGCACCAGCGCCTGAAACGAGCTTAAATGGCCGTGTTTATTGCGCTTAAAGGCTTGGCCGGAACCGAGGATGCGAAACATCTCACCGAAATAACGAAACTGCACAAAGCGGGACGCAACGGTAAAACCGATGCCAACGCCCACCAGCAGCACTAGTAGAACCTTCCCCCACAGGAGGTCATTGAGCATATCGAGCATGTGATTCTCTCCGCGTTTTTGTATTAGCGTTATGTTTGAATTCGCGTCGTTTGTTATCGCGCTTGTGGAATTCGCGCCGCGGAGAACGTTTTACCAAGTGTGGGGCAGGATTAAATTTGGCGCAGCGGTGCAGTTGTGTGCACTCGCTGCATCAGTGGGTGCACCATAGTGCATCAGGCAAGCCGTCAGACCTTCTCGGCAATGCGGTGGGCTAACTTATGGATAAAGGGGCCGCTGATAAACGCAATGATCCCAGCGGCTGGCCAGGCAAGAAACCAAGCGTGCATCCAGATGCCAACAAAATCAGCATGCATGCCGATATTCACGTAGGTCACCCAGGCAGACATAATTAGCGATAGCGTAAACGACATGAGAATAGCGAAGATAATTCTATGTTTCATGAGAGTACCTAAGGATGATGTATAAGTGCAGGTAGATTAACAAACATCTATAACGGTAATATATGCCAATATATGAGAATCAATTTTACAGAATTGCAAAATGCGAAAACCCTCGTTAGATGACCTAAATATCTTTATCGTGGCCGCTAATCAACGCAGTCTCACGGCTGCGGCGGCATCGTTGAAGATGACTATTGCCACCGTGTCGAGGCGTATAAGCGCATTAGAAGCCACGCTAGGCGTTGAGTTGCTCTATCGCTCAACCAAGGGGTTGACGTTGACGCCTCACGGCGAATCCTACTACCGCGAATGTGAGGAATTGGTGCTCGCACTAGATCAGCGCATTTTGGATCTGGATCAAACGCTGCATAGCCTAAGCGGGCCGTTGAAAATTATGGCGCCGGTCAATTTGGGCAGCGGGCCGCTAGATGCATTTTGGCGTCACTTTATCCATCGCTACCCTGAGATTTCGCTGACCATCGAGCTGGACAACAACGTAGCCGACATTCGCGGCCAACAAGCGGATATTGCACTACGCTCTGGGCCACAAAAAGACGATACGCTGATCCAGAAATACCTGGGCTATATAGAGATCATATTGGTGGCATCACCCACCATGATGCATCCTCTTCCCAGTAAGATTGATGAGTTAGAAGCGTGCCCCAGCGTGGCCGCCAAAATGTTTAGCGACTGGCATCTCACGCACAGGGAAGGCAGTCAGTACACTTGCCGCAAAAGCCATTTTCACATCAGTAACGACATGAGTATTGTGCTGAATCTCACCCAATCGGGCGCCGGCGTTTCCTTGATGCCTACCAGCATGGTGGCCAACAGCCTACAAACGGGGGAGTTAATCCGAGTACTGCCTGAGTAGCAGGGGCTCAACAGGGAAATTTTCCTGGTATGGCCCTACCGGCGAAGCCTTTCAGCGCGGGCCAAGCTGTTTCGCAGCGAGTTAATCGAATTCCTCAGTCACCAATCCTGGTTCCACTCTGCTGATTAGACCGACTGTACGGAGCAAACTGGCTTCTCTACTGGCGCCGTAACGCCAGCAGTTAACGATCATCATTTTTGGATAATGCTTAGATGCCCGCTTTTGCCGCCCGAGCAGCGTGGAGCTTTTTATAGCTTTCAATCAAGCGCTGGTGGCGCTCTAGGCCTTCTAACTGCATGTTAGTGGGCGTTAGGCCGTGGAAACGCACCTCGCCACTCACTGAACCAACCACCGCCACCATGGTGGCTTCGCCGAACATGCGCTGGAAGTTATGCAGATAATCTTCAAGCGCCAGCTCGTCATCCAACACAATTTCCAGCACCGCGTTCACCGCCTGGTAGAACAGGCCGCGCTCGACGGTATTGTCGTTGTACTGCAGGAACATCTGAACACAGTCCAGCGCTTCTTCGTGACGGCCAAGCGCCAGGTAGACCAACAGCTTCAGTTCCAGAATCGTCAGCTGTCCCCACTCGGTGTTTTCATCAAACTCAATACCAATCAGCGTAATGATATCGGCGTGGTCATCCATCTGGCTCTCTTCCAGCCGCTCGACTAGGTCGGTGAGTTGATCGTCATCCAGGTGGTGCAGATTGAGAATATCTTCACGGTAATCCAACGCCTTATTGGTGTTATCCCAGATCAAGTCCTCGATGGGATATACCTCCGAGTAGCCCGGCACCAGAATACGGCACACCGGTGCGCCCAAGTCTTCGTGTACCGCCATGTACACTTCGGCATCTAGCTCTTCAAAGATACCAAACAGCGTGTCGGCCTCTTCTTGGTTGCTGCCGGAGAAATCCCACTCACTGAATTCAAAATCGGGCTTGGCGCTAAAGAAGCGCCAGGAGACCACACCTACCGAGTCGATAAAGTGCTCAACGAAGTTATTGGGCTCGGAAACCGTCTGCGAATTAAACGTCGGTAGCGGCAGATCGTTCAGGCCTTCGAAACTGCGGCCCTGCAACAGCTCGGTCAGGCTGCGCTCCAGCGCCACTTCAAAGCTTGGATGGGCGCCAAAGGAGGCAAACACGCCGCCGGTGCGCGGGTTCATCAAGGTGACGCACATCACCGGGAACTGCCCGCCCATGGAGGCATCTTTGACCAACACTGGGAACCCCTGGGCTTCCAGAGCGTTAATACCCTCTACTATGCTTGGGTACTTTGCTAACACTTCCTGCGGTACATCCGGCAGGGTTAGCTCCTGCTCAAGGATTTCACGCTTCACTGCCCGTTCGAAAATTTCCGACAGACACTGCACCTGGGCTTCCACCAGAGTGTTGCCCGCACTCATGCCGTTACTCAGGAACAGGTTTTCGATCAAATTGGAGGGGAAATAGATCGTTTCACCGTCGCTTTGGCGCACAAACGGCAGTGAGACAATGCCCCGGTCTTCGCGGCCAGAGTTGGTATCAATCAGATTCGAGCCGCACAGCTCGCCTTCGGGGTTGTAGATATCAAGGCAGTGTTCATCGAGAATCCCTTCGGGGAGCTCGTCATTCGGCCCTGGCTTGAACCACTTCTCATTGGGGTAGTGAACAAAGGCGCTGCCCGCCATCTCTTCGCCAAAGAACTGGTCGTTATAGAAGAAGTTGCAGCTCAGACGTTCGATAAACTCGCCCAACGCCGAACACAGCGCACTCTCTTTGGTCGCGCCTTTGCCGTTGGTAAAGCACATGGGGGAGGCCGCATCGCGAATATGCAGTGACCAAACATGAGGCACGATATTACGCCAGGAGGCGATTTCGATCTTCATGCCTAGGTTGGCCAGTATCGCGCTCATATTGGCAATGGTCTGCTCCAGCGGCAGGTCTTTACCCTCGATGTAGGTACTGCCGCCTTCCGGTGCGCCCATCAGCAGCGCCTGGGCGTCCTCGTCGATGTTTTCTACCGTCTCGATCTGGAAATCAGGGCCGGTTTGCACCACCTTCTTAACCGTGCAGCGGTCGATGGAGCGCAGAATGCCCTGGCGATCTTTTTCAGAAATATCTTCCGGCAACTCGACCTGAATTTTGAAAATCTGCTTATAACGGTCTTCCGGGTCGACGATGTTGTTTTGTGACAGGCGAATATTTTCGGTAGGGATATCGCGGGCGTTGCAGTACACCTTTACAAAGTAGGCCGCACACATGGCAGACGATGCCAGAAAGTAGTCAAACGGCCCCGGTGCCGAGCCGTCACCTTTGTAGCGAATCGGCTGGTCGGAGATAACCGTAAAATCGTCGAACTTAGCCTCCAAGCGGAGGTTGTCGAGATAGTTAACTTTGATTTCCATGAGCGGGCATCCGGAGCAATGAGTTTGCCTAGCAGTAGGCAGTAGGCGAATTGCGGCCCATTATCCAGTTTTTTACCCGCTTCGTCTTGGTCAGTCTCCCAAATCATCTACCACATGTCGTGCAAAAATGGTTGTTCTTACTACAGCAGCAACTCGGGGTTCTCTTCACGAACTATTGAGCTTGCATCATACGCTCCGCCTCAGCTTCGCTGACCCCGAGCATCAGCAAAATCTGGCGTTGTGTGGCTACCAACACCTGCTTTCGCTCCACCTCCCCCGGCAAACTTTTGGCAATGGCGACGGCCCCTACCAGGGAGGCCAATATGACCCGGGATTTATCAGCAATCGCTTTGCGGTCATCGGCAAAGGGAAGTTGTTTCAGCTTACTCAGCGCTATCAATCGCGTTTCAAGCATCTTTTTCATACTCATATATGACGCTTCAAACAAGGTGCGGATTTCGGCTTTTTCACTGCCTATTTCGTTGAACAGTACCGCTTCAGGCCCCGGCTTATGCTTAGCTTCCAACTCTTGGAGATTGCAGTAGTTGGCGACTAATTCGGTTAGATGTTGTAACGAAAGTGGGCCTTTTACCAGCCTGGCCGCCCGGCTGTTATCAATGGTTAGGCGAACAGACTCATTGTAAAGGGCCTCTTTGGAAGCGAAATGGGCGTAAAAAGCGCCATGCGTCATCTTGGCTAGCTTCATGATCTGGCCAATCGATACCTTTTGAAACCCATTACGGCTGAATAGCTCTGTCGCCGAAGCCAAAATGCGCTCTTTGGTTTTCGATTTATGGCTCTTGGGATAAGGCATATCTACCTCGTCAGCTAAATATTATCTTGATCATATAGTGCCCATTGCTAGGGTGACCATATCAATAAATTAGGAGCCACTATGCACTCACCTATCGTGATTACCGGCATGGGTATGGTCAGCCCGCTAGGCAACAGCGTCAATAAAAGTTGGCAGCGACTGGTTGACGGCCAGTCTGGCATCAGCACCATTGACCGCTTTGACACCAGCAATATCCCGATCAAAATTGCTGGGGTGGTGCCTAGCATTAACCAAGACCCCAGCGGCGGTATTGACCTGAATGAGATAGCTGACCCCAAAGAGCAGCGCAAAATGGACTTGTTCAGCCTTTACGCGTTAGCAGCAGCCCATGAGGCACTGTCACAGGCCAACTGGTTCCCCGCTGAGCAGGCTCAAAAACGCAGAACGGCCACCATTATTGGTTCTGGCATTGGCGGTTTCCCGACCATTACGCAAGCCCAAAAAAACCTTGCCGAGCGCGGCTATCGCAAACTCTCCCCCTTCACAGTGCCCGCCTTTCTAGCCAATTTGGCTGCTGGCAATCTGTCCATTCGCTATGGCTTTCAAGGCCCACTGGGGTGCCCGGTTACAGCTTGCGCGGCAGGTCTACAGGCCATTGGTGACGGTATGCGCATCATACGCAATGGAGAAGCCGATGTAGCCCTCGTCGGCGGCGCCGAGGCATGTATTGACCCGCTTTCACTGGCCAGCTTTAACGCTCTAAAGGCCGTTTCCACAGAAGCAGACAACCCTGAACGCGCGTCCAGACCCTTTGATAAAGCCCGTAACGGTTTTGTGATGGGAGAAGGCGCTGGCGTTATGGTGATCGAAACGCTTGAGCATGCGGTCGCGCGGGGTGCAACGCCGTTAGCGGTGATTAGCGGCTACGGCACCAGCGCAGATGCCTATCATCTAACGGCAGGCCCAAAGGATGGGGCCGGCGCAGCGGCAGCGATTCAAGCGGCGCTAGGCATGGCGAACCTTACCACTGATGCTATTGACCATATCAATGCCCACGCTACCTCGACGCCCGTTGGCGACCGGGCTGAAATTGCCTCATTGCGTAATGTATTCGGTGAGCGCTTGCCCGCCATTCCTATTTCGGCAACCAAAGCCGCCACAGGCCATCTCTTAGGCGCAGCAGGGGGCATAGAGAGTATTTTTTCTGTATTGGCAGCCAATACGCAGCAACTTCCGCCTACCATCAATCTTGAGCACTGCGATGATGATATGCAGGATTTAACCTTCGTCACGGCGACTCATCAGAAGCACGTCACTAAGCATGTATTGTGCAACGGATTCGGTTTTGGTGGCGTCAATGCGGCGCTTATTGTTAGCAGTATCGAGCGTTAAAGACGGAAATAAATAAACCGATCTGCCGCCAGGCTATGATCGGTTTATCTAAACACTATTGTCACCCTTTCTTGCATAGAAACGACAGCGCTTCCTCAAGCAGCATTTCGGGAACTTCCTCAGCGATGTAGTGGCCGCAAGGCAGCGCTTTGCCGTCTACATCGGTGGCGACTTTTTGCCACTCGCTTAAAGCATCGAAGCAGGCTTCAATAGCGCCTTCAGCGCCCCACATCACTTTTATCGGGCAGGTGAGTTTTACACCCGCGTCGATATCTGCCTGATCGTGCGCTAAATCAATCGTGGCGCTGGCGCGGTAGTCGCCGCAAATGCCGGTGGCGGTACCGGGGAGCGACAAGCAGCGCTCATATTCGGCCAGGGCTTCTGAGGAGAAAGGCGCCATACCGGCACTGCGGGCACCCATTACGCTTTTCAGATATTGGGCGGGATCGCTCTGGATCAGCATTTCCGGCAGCGGCTGAGGCCGAATCAAGAAGAACCAGTGCCAGTAACTGCGTGCAAAGGCCTCGTTGGTGCCGCGATACATGGCAAGCGTCGGGGCGATATCCAATAGCACCATGCGCTCTACGCGTTCAGCGTGGTCAACCCCTAAACGGTGGGCGACCCGCGCGCCGCGATCATGGGCCAGCACTTTAAAACGCTCGAAACCCAGCGCGCTCATTAGCTCAGCCATATCCTGCGCCATAGCGCGCTTGGAGTAATTTAGATGCTCAGGATCATCGTCGGGTTTACTGCTGTCACCGTATCCGCGCAGATCCGCGGCGATAATGGTGAAATATGGGGCAAGTTCTTCTGCCACTTTGTGCCAAATCACGTGGGTCTGAGGGTGGCCATGAAGCAGTAGCAGTGCCGGGCCTCTGCCACCCATTCGAAAAGCGATCTCGACGCCATTAACGTGGCGCGTTTGTTTTTCAAACCCATGAAACATGGTGTTCTCCTGGTCTGCTGGCAATGTAACTAACACAACGTAATCGCGTAACCCTTTTATAAACGCCTATATCAGTGATTCGCAATACAAGTTGATGTTAAACCCTGACCTCAGTCGCTAGCGGCTGTAACCTTTTAACTGCTGAATAAGAAAGTCTTTTAACGCTATCACGGCAGGCGTCAATGAAAGGCGATGAGGGCACACAAGGTAAAGCGGCGTTGGCTCGCAGGGAAACTCCTCCAGCATTGCCACTAGGCGACCATTGCGAAGATCTTCTTCAACGTCTAGCCGTGACTTGTAAGCAATGCCCTCGCCAGCCAATGCCCAGCGCCGCACACAATCGGCATCGTCGCTCACCCGATTGCCTTTTACGTTGATGTTGTCACTCCCGAACTTCCACTGGTTATGAACACGTTCGCCAAGCACGAAACACAGACAGTTGTGCTGGTGTAAATCGTCGGGGTAAGCAGGACTGCCATGACGCGTAATATAGTCTGGAGAGGCACATACCACGCGATAGTTATCGCTTTTAAGCGGCAATGCGACGAGGCTGGAGTCTTCCGGAACGCCGTATCGCAGGGCGATTTCTACGGGTTGGCGGAACAGGTCACTCACGCGGTCACTTACTCGCAGGCGTAAATGCAACTGCGGGTGCTGGGCCATAAAGGTGTCCAACCAGCCCAGCAGCACATTGCGACCCAGGTCGGAAGGCATGGCAAGACTGAGCTCTCCAGCGATCTCTTGGCGCTCGCGGTGAAGTTCTTTCTCGCCTTGGTTGAGAGCATTGAGCGCCGCTTTAGCGTGCACAAGGTAGTGTGCGCCCGCGGTGGTTAGCCGCAAACTGCGGGTAGAGCGCACCAATAGCCGTGTGCCTAGCGCGTCTTCCAAACGTTTGATGGCCACACTGGCCACCGCTGGAGTAATCGCTAACTCCCGCGCAGCGGCAGAAAGGCTGCCGTACTCGGCGGCATAGGTCAGCACTTTTAGATCATCGACACGCATTAGACCCCCTGGCGCCTGCTATCTTCAAAATTTATTAGAAACTGTTAGCAAGATTACCCCTCTTTTTAGCAAAACAACATCCAGGCATGATGGCGCAACGACAACTCACGAGACTCCCCATTATGAAAGCGATTGCCTTTACCCAAAGTCTGCCTATTGATCATCCTGATGCACTTCAAGAGATTGAGTTACCGATCCCAACACCAGAAGCCCACGATATTCGTGTTGCGGTTAGCGCCATTTCCGTAAACCCCGTTGATGCCAAAGTGCGCAACAGCGCCTTGCCGAAAACCGGCGAGCCGCGCGTACTTGGGTACGATGCTGTGGGCATTGTGGATGCCGTTGGCAGCGCCGTTACGCGTTTTCAGCCAGGTGACCGGGTGTGGTATGCGGGTAACGTTGCTCGCCAAGGCTCTAACGCCGAGTTTCAACTGGTCGATGAGCGCATCGCCAGCCTAGCGCCAAAAAGCCTTTCTGACACTGAAGCCGCTGCGCTTCCATTAACCGCCATTACCGCTTGGGAACTGCTGTTTGACCGGCTAGAGCTGGGCATGCGCGATACCCAAGGCAAAAGCCTGTTGGTGATTGGCGCAGCGGGGGGCGTGGGCTCAATCCTTGTGCAACTTGCCAAACAGCTCACCGATATTACTGTTATTGGTACGGCGTCTCGGCCCGAAAGCCAATCCTGGGTGAAGTCGCTAGGCGCGGACGCAGTGATTGACCACCACCAACCACTTGATCAGGCGCTTAAAGTGGCAGGCTTTGACGGGGTGGATATGGTGATCAGCCTTAACCAAACCGATCACCACTTTGAGGCCATTGTTGAAGCCCTTAAGCCTCAGGGCAAATTGGCACTGATTGATGACCCGGAACTGATCGATGTGCGGAAGCTCAAAGTGAAAAGCCTTTCGCTGCATTGGGAGCTGATGTTTACCCGCCCGTTATTCACCACCGACGATCTTGCCAAGCAGCACGATCTGCTCACAGAAGTGGCAGCCATGGTCGATGATGGAAGGCTAACAACCACCTTAGGCGAGGTGTTAGGCCCCATTAATGCTGAGAATCTAAAACGCGCGCACGCACTTATTGAGAGCAACCGCACGATCGGCAAACTGGTCTTGGAAGGTTTTTAAACAAAAAATTGCTTAATGGGCGCGACGGCCCTGGCACAAGGCCGTTGCACTCTGAGGCGTGAACCATCACATTAGGCAGCCACGACACCAAGAGAATCGAGTCACCCCATGCATGACGATTTTGTGGCCAACCTGCGCCTGCTCTGCAGCTACTACCCGTCTATTGCAGAGGTTTGTCGGCGTTTAACGATCAACCGTGCTCAGTTTAACCGCTACCTGAGTGGGCGCTACCGCCCCAGCCACGCCGCTCTTCAGCGCATTTGCCACTTTTTCGGCGTCACCACTGAGGATATCGCGCTACCCCATCATGATTTTCGTGCTCTGGTACAAACCGGCCAGCTCAATAGAGAAGCAACCCCAGCAACGCTGCCTTGGCCTAACGCGCTGGTTCAGCGCGGCAGCGAAGGCATGGAGCGCTATATTGGCCGTTACTTTGAGCTTTATCACTCAATGTCGCGACCGGGGCAGTTAATGCGAACTTTGGTGTGCCTGGAAGCACGGGAAGGTGGCGTGGTCTATCAGCGCACCGAGCGGATGCAGACCACGCCCGGCTCCCGCCCGTGTCACAATCGTTATGTAGGTACCGCGGTTAAGCTTGCTGATCGACTCTTTTTGGTCGACCACGAAACCCTTAACGGCCATGAAATCACTCAGACGATTCTGTTTCCGAGTTTTCAGAGCCAAGTAACGCGTTTGACCGGCTTAAAAATAGGCGTGGCGGATAACAGTGAACGCATGCCCTGCTGTGTGCGGGTGGTGTATCAACGCCTGGATGAACAGGTCAGCCTGCGCGAAGCGCTGGCACAGTGCGGTTTAATAACACTGGACGACCCTTCACTTGATGACGCTCTAATAGCCGCCACTCGAAACGATGTGGCCGCTGATGAGCATCACTTCAGAGCTCGTCACTAGAGCACGGATGTTTAAGTAGGTAAGCGTTAAGAGGAAGGCACCAGCACTTGCTGGAACAGAATCTTTTCAAAGTGTTCCATGGGCTCGACGGATTTCAACGTCTTGGCGCGTAGAATAGCGCCTTCCCAGCCGGTAAGAATAAAGCTGGCTAGCGCTTCTGGGGGCGAATGGGTGGCAATATCTCCCCGCGCCTGGGCATCTTCCAGGCAGCGCACAAAACGCTGCTCCCAGCGCTGAAAGACTAGATTTAGCGCATCGCGGAAGGTATCGCTCTGCCCCGAAAGCTCTTGGCCAAGGTTGCCAATCAAACAGCCCGTGGCGTGGTCGCACTCGTGCATATGCTCACGGCCAGCCGCGAAGTAACGTTTTAGACGCTCAAGCGGCGGCGTGTCATTATCTTCCAGCAGCGCCATCAACGTTTCATCATAGCTGGCGGCAAAACGCTCGATCACCGCCAACCCGAAATCTTCTTTGCTGGAAAAGTAGTGATAGAAAGAGCCTTTAGGCACACCGCAGGTTTTTAAAACGGCATTAATGCCCGTTGCGTTGTAGCCTTGCTGACTAATCAGCTGGGCGCCGCTATCGATTAATTTGTCGCGCGTTGCAGTATTTTTCATATGCCTAAAGTAGACCAGTCAGTCTATTGCTTTCAAGTGAGAGAAAGCCAAGTGAATGAAAGCCAATTTGTAAGAGAACCCAATTGTAAGAAAATCTAGCTGTAAGAAAGCCTGGTTAAGTGGCAGTTGCATGTTATTTGCACATTTTTTGACTAATGGCTGCTTAACAATGCGCGATGCTGGGCTTTGTACGAAAACTGACTGCTCTCGCCAATACGGCGTTAAAAATCAACTCGTGCGCGAGTCCGATCAAAATGCTCATTTACACCCGTAAATTCGCACGCGAATCCGATCCTTTTTTCGTTGATTTTTGCCTTATCTAGCCTTCGCTCGGCGACTTTTCGTACAAACCCTAGCATCATACGCTTATTTTTCTGGAATTTTCGCTCCCAATGGATGACGCGCGGTAATGACTCTTTCTCGCTATTACGCTACGAATCAACATGGCCGCATTCGTTTGGGTGCTGTGGTCGCATTATTGATTCTTATTACCACATTGACCCTTGCTTGGTGGATCATTACTCAACCACCGCGTATAGAGCGTACCCCACCGCCTGAGCCTCTGCCTAGTGTGGTAGACGTCGTCACGGTGAATGCCAGTTCCCAGGCACCCAACCTGTACGCTTTTGGGCGTGTTGAAGCAGAGCAGGAGACGATGCTGGCCAGCCGTGTAGCGGGCCAATTGGAGCGTTTTGCTGATAACGTTGTGCCCGGTCAGGTGGTCGAGCAGCAAGCCCCTGTGGCCTATATTGATCAAGCCGACCTGGCACTGAGCCTTGAAGATGCTGAGGCGCAACTAGCCAATGCTCAAGCGCAGCTGGCGCTAGAGCAGGCGGAGCAGCAACGCGCCCGCAGCGAGTACGAATCTTTTGGTCGTCAGCTCTCAGCAGAGCGGCGGTCACTGGTACTACGCGAACCGCAGCTGCGCCAAGCACAGGCCCAAGTCACCCAAGCACGAGTGGCCCGCGACCAAGCGGCTCTGAATGTGGAACGCGCCACTCTCACTGCTCCCTGGCGGGCCATGGTGCAAGAGCGCCTGGTCGGCGCCGGCAGCCTGCTCAGTCAGGGTACAGAAGTAGTCCACTTGGTGGGCGTTGAGCAGTTTTGGGTGCGCGCCTCGCTTCCCAGCGAGTGGACGGAGTGGCTGGAAGCGGGTAGCAGCGTTACGTTAACCAGCCGCGGCTGGCCCGAAGGCGCCACACGCGAAGGACTCCTGGTCTCAATGCTACCCAGCCTTGAAGAGAATGGCCTGCAGGCACAGCTGTTGATTGCGGTTAACGACCCGCTCGCCCTAGAGACCGACGGCCCTGCCCTGCGCCTGGGCGATGTCCTGCGCGCCTCTTTTCAACCGGCTATTCAGGAGCAGCTTATTTCACTACCTTCTGCGGCTCTCCGCCCGGGTGACGTAGCGTGGCGGGTAGATGAAGAGAATCGTTTACGCCGAACGCCGGTCACCCTGGCTTATCGCGGGGAAGATGATGCTTTGATTCGGGGCGGCTTGGAAACCGGCCAGCAGGTCGTCACCGCGGGCTTGGCCCAGCCCAGAGAAGGCCAGCTAGTGCGCATTCGTCACCCCAACGACACCCCGGCTCAAGCAGGAGATGGACCGGGAGATGAATCATGAAGGTACCACGCGGCCCATTGGCTTGGATGGTAGATCACGGGGTAGCCCCCAACTTATTGATGGTGCTGTTTATCGTCGGCGGCCTAATGGCGTCGCTAGCGATTAAAAAGGAAGTGTTTCCTGAATTCGACATCGAAGTCGTGCAAGTCACTATCAGCTACCCTGGCGCCACGCCGGAGGATGTGGAACAGAGCCTGCTGCTACCGGTGGAAGCCGCGATTTCCGATGTAGAGGGCATCGACGAGCTGACCGCGACGGCCAGTGAAGGCAGCGCCAGCGTCTACGCAACGCTGATTGATGGTGTGGATGTGATGCGCGCCTATCAGGATATCCAGCAGGCGGTGAACGCCATCACAACCCTACCCAGCGCTGCCGATCCACCCCGCTTTACCCTCGCGGGGCGCTCCCGCAGCGTGTTGAGCCTACAGGTTTACGGCCAAGTCGGTCTGGAAGCACTGCACAACGCGGCCGAAGACGTGCGCGGTGAACTGCAAGCCACTCCCGGCATCTCCCGTGCGGAGCTATCCGGCAACCGCGAGCGAGAGATTCAAGTCCACTTGGACGAAGAGGCCATCGAGCGCTATGGCCTTGATCACCAGGAACTTGCCAACCGCATTGCCGAAGAAGCCCTTGACCTTGCTAGTGGCCAGCTCACAACGGAAGAAGGTGAGTGGCTGATTCGCTATCAGGGGCGGCGTAACAGCGCCGAGGCCTTTGCCGAGCTGCCGATTCTGACCAGCACCCAGGGGGCGCCGATTACCCTGGGCGAGATCGCCAGAGTCAGCGATGGCTTTGCCGAAACCGACCGAGAGGAGTTTTATAACGGCCAGCCCGGTCTCTCTGTGGATGTTTACCAGATTGGTGATCAAACCCCGACCAGTATTTCGGAAGCGGTCAACGGTGAGCTTGAGCGCCTACGCGCAGGTATGCCAGAAGGCGTCAGCCTGGATATTTCCCGCGACAGCTCAGAAGTTTACGAAGATCGTCTTAGCCTGCTGTTAAAAAACGCCTGGATGGGGCTAGCGCTGGTATTGGTACTCATGGCGCTATTTTTGGAAGCGCGGTTGGCGTTCTGGGTCACCCTGGGCATTCCAACGGCGTTTCTGGGTGCTATGCTGTTTCTGCCCTGGATCGGCGTCTCGCTCAACATGATGTCGATGTTCGCCTTTATTATCGCCCTGGGGATCGTGGTAGATGACGCCATTATCGTTGGTGAGAATATCTACAGCTACCGGGAAGAGGGTTACTCACTGCGCGATGCGGCGGTCAAAGGTGCCAGCGAAATTGCCACCCCGCTAACCTTCGCGATTCTGTCCAATATCGTCGCCTTCCTGCCGCTGCTATTTTTACCCGGCTTTTTGGGGCTGATTTTTGCCACCGTGCCGGTAGTGGTGGTCACGGTATTCTTGATCTCCTGGCTGGAAGCCTTGGTGATTCTACCCGCTCACCTGGCGCATAGTCGCAAACCGCGCCAAACCCCGGCGTGGCAGCGTCCCCTTGAAGCACTGCGCCAGCGCCTTCAGGGGGGCCTGCACCACTTTACTTATCACCAGTTCGAACCGTTCCTGCAACGCGCCCTCAATCAGCGCCTGCTCAGTGTTTCGCTGGGCATCGCGATTCTGTTGATCGCGCTCTCCTGGGCGATGAGTGGGCGTTTGGGCTTTTCCCTGATGCCACGGGTCGAATCGGATCAGGTGCAGGCCACGGTCACCCTGCCCATTGGCAGCAATATCAACGTTAGCCGCGAGCTTAGCCAACAGTTGCTCGACGCCGCCGATGCCCTCAGCGAGCGCGAAGAGACACTTAGCTTCAGCAGCTCACGCAGCCGCTTAGATGGCGAAAGTTTGGAAGTGCGTTTGGATATTGCCAGCGAGAGCCTGGAAGCGTGGCCACCCTCGCGTATCGCCCGGGAGTGGCGTGATCTCACCGGCGATTTACTCGGCGCCCAGTCGGTGCGTTTTGAAGCCGATGTCGGCGGGCCCGGTAGCGGCGCGGCACTCAGCCTACGTCTTTCGCACCCGGATACTCAGGTGCTGGAAGCCGCCGCCGAACGCTTAGCGGAAACGCTGGGCGGCTATGGCCTCACAGATATCGACAGCGGCCTTGGTGACGGTAAACCGCAGTTAGAGATGCGTCTTTCGGCCGAAGGCCGCGCCTTGGGGCTCACGGGTAATAATCTAGCCCAAGCCCTGCGCGGGCCACTCCAGGGCGCCACCGCGCTTGAACAGTACGTGGGGCGCAGCGAAATCAGCGTTGAGGTACGTTTACCCACCGACAACCGCGACAGTTTGAATGAGCTCTACCGCATGCCGGTGCGCACACCTGATGGGCTGAGTGTACCGCTATCGCGAGTGGCCGACATTACCATCAGCCAAGCCTCTAGCAGCCTTGAACGCATTAACGGGCGGCGGATTATTACCGTTACCGCTGACTCGGAAAGCGATGTGGCCATCAATCAAGTGCTCGCCACGCTCCAGGAAGAGGAGTTTCCCAGTCTGGAAGCGACCTGGCCGGGGTTGGAAGTCAGCATGGGGGGCCGTCAGCAGGATACCGCCGACAATTTAGCCACGCTAAGAACTTCCATGTGGTTAATGATTGCCGCGCTCTATGCACTGCTGGCGATCCCGTTTAGAAGCTACCTACAACCACTGCTGGTGCTGGCCGCGATCCCCTTTGGCATTGTTGGTGCCGTCGCTGGACATATGATCATGGGCTTCGGGCTATCCATCATTAGCCTGCTGGGTATGCTGGCGCTCTCAGGCGTGGTCATTAACGACGCCTTGGTGCTGATTGATTACGCCAACCGCAAACGCCGTGAGGGCATGGCCGCCCGGGAAGCCATTGTGGCAGCAGCCACCCGCCGCTTACGCCCAATAATGATGACCACGCTGACGACCTTTCTAGGTCTGGCACCGATGATCTTGGAAACGTCCAGACAAGCGCGCTTTATGATCCCCATGGCGATCTCGCTCGGCTTCGGTATGCTTTTCGCCACAGTGATACTGCTGATCCTGGTGCCCTGCCTCTATTTAGGCATGGAGAATGTTCGCGAGCGGCTCAGCGCGCCACGCCAACCGACACTAGATAAAAACCCTAGCCAAGAAGAAGAAGGAGCCCACTGATGGCCTTGCTCACAGCCATACGTCAATGGCGCCCCTCTCGGCTGGGGCTCAAGCTGTTCGTGATTATTCTCAGTGTCAATGTAGCGATCTCAGCGAGTATGTTTCTTGCTGTCTCGTACAGTATTGACCGCGGCTTTCTCGACTACCTCAACCAGGCCCAGGAACGCCGTGCCACACTGCTGGCTGACGGCCTCGTGACTCGCTGGGAAACCCAGCAGAGCTGGGGATGGCTGGAGCAGTCACCGGAACGCTGGCCGTATATTGTCCGCTTTGAACTGGGTCAGGAGCATAGTGACCGCCCTTCGCCACTCGGTGAGGCGCGGGACTTCACCCTGCGCGCAGCGGATGGCCGTTTTGTGGTGCTCCCCAGGAGCGGGCGCGAAGGTTCGGGCAGTTGGCATTGGCTCACCCTTCGCAGCGGCGATACCGATATCGGCTCGCTGGGTTTTCGGCCGCCCCGAGAAATGATGGAGCGTATGGAGAGCCGCTTCCTTGAGCGCCAACAGCGTAACTTGGTGCTTATCGTGATATCACTCTGCGTTGCCTCACTGCTACTGGCAGGCGGGCTCTCCTGGTGGCTGGGGCGACGCACTCGGGCACTGGCGGGCGCCACGCTGCGGCTTACCGAGGGCGACTATCGCACTCGACTGCCTGAACGCGGTCGCGATGAGCTATCGCGCCTGGCACGCGACTTCAACGTATTGGCGGCAACGCTGGAGGCCAGCCGCGATGCCCGCGCCCGCTGGGTTTCTGATACCGCCCACGAGCTGCGCACGCCGCTGGCGGTGCTGCGCGGCGAAATCGAAGCCATGCAGGATGGGATTCGTCCATTGAATCAGGAGAACCTTAGCTCCCTCGCCCAGGAAGTGGGGCAGCTAGAGCGTTTAGTGGCGGATTTACGCTTGCTATCGCAAAGCGATGCTGGCGCGCTGGATATTCAGCTGGCGCCGATGGATCTTAGCGACTGCCTTGCCAGCCGCCTGTCCGACGCCGACCGCTGGTTAGTCGAAAGCGGTTTAACGCTGACCGAACAGATCGAGCCTGGCATTATGATTCGTGGCGATGCCCAACGCCTGCGCCAGCTGTGGAACAACCTGTTGGATAACAGCTGCGCTTATACCCAGCCGCCGGGAGAGCTACGCGTCACGCTTACCGCTCAGCAGGGAATGGCCGTAGTCATCTGGGAAGACAGTACGCCAGGCGTGCCGGAAGGTGAATTAGCCCGCTTGACCGAGCGGCTCTATCGCGTTGAAGGCTCGCGCAGCCGTGCCAGTGGCGGCAGCGGTTTAGGACTCTCAATTGCCAGCGCCCTGGTTAATGCCCACGGCGCAACGCTGACACCCTCTAGCTCAACGCTAGGTGGGCTACGCTGGACGCTACGTTTTCCGCTGTTGGCTGCTGATTAATATTTCCGGGATTAGTGTCACCAAAACTGATAGTACAAGAACCGTTACGCCCTGCTTTTACGTTCACTGTTAAGCGAGTCTACCGCTATGTCTGATGCTGCCTCTTTACTGATTGTTGAGGATGAACCGAAGATTGCCCGCCTAATGACGGACTACTTAACCACTCATGGTTTTGAGGTGACGACCTTAGGCCATGGCGATGAGGTAATGCCGTGGCTGGAGCAACACTCCCCCGCTTTGGTGCTGCTCGATATCATGCTACCAGGCAAAGATGGCCTCACCCTAAGCCGGGAAATTCGTCAAAAGTGGCCGACCATTGCGATCATTATGGTCACCGCCAAGGTAGAAGAGGTGGATCGCTTGCTGGGGCTAGAGCTGGGTGCCGATGACTACATCTGCAAGCCATTCAGCCCCCGGGAAGTAGTCGCCCGGGTGAAGGCGGTGCTGCGCCGCAGCCAAGCAGTCGCCGATGCCCCAACCAAGGTGCAAAACGCCCCCGTGGTATTAAACGAAGACGGCTGGCAAGCGCTCGCCCACGGGCAGGATTTAGGCCTAACGGCGGTGGAGTTTCAACTGCTGCGGGTGATGATGCAGGCGCCAGGACGTATCTTCAGCCGCGAACAGCTGATGGATCACATGTATCGCGACAACCGCATCGTCTCGGAGCGCACCGTAGACAGCCACATCAAAAAGCTGCGCAAGAAGATCCACGAAGCGCTTCCGGAGCTGGAGATCATCCGTTCTGTCTATGGCGTAGGGTATAAGTACCAGCCGGAGGGATAACAACAGGACTGCTTATGAAGGCGCTTGTAGTAGAAGACAACGTTAATTTAGCCAACTCTATTGCAGCCACACTTAGCGAGGCTGCCTTTAGCATTGATGTCGCCGACGATGGCAGAAAAGCACTCCATATGCTTGAACAGGGCGGATACGACCTGTTGGTGTTGGATCTTGGCCTGCCTGAATTGGATGGCATCTCCCTACTACGCACATTACGCCACCAGCAGGATACGATCCCTGTCTTGATTATTTCGGCACGCGACAGCCTGGATCAGCGCATACATGGTCTTGAAGTGGGCGCAGACGACTATCTATGCAAGCCTTTTTCGTTGGAAGAAGTTACTGCACGTGCCCGTGCGTTAGTGCGGCGTGCCAAGCACTTTGGCGGAGAAACGCTGCAGTGTGGGCGCTTAGAGTTTTTACCCGATGCCATGGAGCTTCGGCTTGATGGCAAACCCTTGCTGTTGCATCGCCGCGAGTTAGAAGTCATGGAGTACCTGCTGATAAACCAAAATCGCCTCGTTAATAAGGATCAAATTATCGACCGACTATCTACCTCCGATGAGTCGGTCAGCTACGCCGCAGTGGAAACTTACATCTCCCGGATTCGTAAAAAAATTGGCTACGATTTCGGCTTAAAAACGGTACGCGGCCTGGGCTATTACCTGGAATCTAAAGAAGTGAAAGCCCCTGATTATGAATAAACGCCAATCGATCCGCAGTCGGCTGCTTTTATGGATTGGACTGCCTTTCACCGCCCTCGCGATCTTGGCATTGATCTCTAGTCACCTGCTGCTGTCTCGCCAAATTAATGCCACCTTTGATGACCTGCTACTTAATGCAGCTCAGAGACTGGAGCGTCGAATTTACACAGCGGATGGTGAGCTACGCATCAATATGCACTATTTCAGCATCAGTACACTTGGCAGCAGAGGTGAAGGAAAAATTTTCTATCGCATTAAAGAAAATGACGGAGACATAATCGCAGGCTTTAGCGGTTTGACAGATCCACCCCAAACGTCGCATGAGCCAATTTTTTATGATGTAGATTATGCGGGCAATGCTTTAAGAGCTGTTGCGCTCACCCTTCCGTTCCGGCGCGGAGGCGAACCGGTAGACATTGAAGTCGTCGTCGCCGAATCAAAGGAAGCCCGCCACACCCTTACCAACGACTTCATGATAACGCTCACAGGATTAATGGTCGTTACAGGATTACTAGCAATTTCAATTGCACTTTTAGCCATTCACCTTGGGTTAGCACCTCTTAACGCGGTTAGCCAAGCCTTGCGACAACGTTCACCGAATGACTTGCATGCATTGGATGATGCAGCCCCAAAAGAGATCCTGCCGCTAATCCAGAGTATTAATCATTTAATGCAGCGTATGCGGCGCAGTATTGAAAGCACTCAGCAGCTCAATGCTGATGTCTCGCATCAGCTTAGAACACCGGTCTCAGAGATTCGCGCTTTAACGGAAATGTCGCTTAAAGACCCCTCGCAATCACCCGCTCATACTAGCCTGCGAGAGATTCAACGCATCGCTGAACATGCCAGTCATACCGTTAAGCAACTGCTTAAATACGCCAAGACACGCAGCGAATTAGTCGATACGTCTCATCTCGAAAGTGTCGATTTAATCGCCATTTGCCATGATGCCTGTGCCCAGACTGCCCCTAATATTTATAAACAAAGCCAAGAACTCGCCTTTGATCAACATAAAGCAATACCTAACATTTTGGGCGACCCCATTATGCTGCGCTGGTTGGTGACCAATCTCATCGAAAATGCCAGCGTGCATGCGGGTGGCAGCATGGCCTATAGAGGCGTTATAACCGTTGCACTAACGGCTGACACGCGCCAAGTAACGTTAACGGTTAGCGATGAGGGTACCGGCGTGGAGGAAGCGCAGCTTTCCAAATTGACGGAGCGCTTTTTCCGCCACAACAAACATACGCCTGGAAGCGGATTAGGGCTGGCCATTGTGGAACAAATTGCAACGACGCACTCTGCCCGACTGGCGTTAACGAATCGGCCCCAGGGCGGCTTTGAGGTCACGGTGACTTTCCCCGCTATTTAAGCGGCTGATTGACTATCCGCAGCATTAGCGGGGTCATAAAGATCAATAGCAGTAGGCGCAGTATGTGGTGAGAAACAACATAGACTGGGTCGATACCCATCACCATGGCGATCACCGCCATTTCTCCTACTCCACCAGGAATTAACGCAAGCAGGACGGCAACGAAGGCTAGCTGAGTAAAACTTGAAACCAACCATGCCATTAGCGCCGCTACCACCAACGCAAATAGGGCAAATGTAATCCCATAGCGCCCCATGCTGACTACCTGCGACCACTGAGTTCCTGAAAAACGCGAGCCTACAGAAGCCCCCAGCACCAGAAATGCAGCAAGCACTACCCCAGTCGGCAGGGAGTAATCAAATCCAAGGTTAGCAATAATGGCCCCTGCGGCCATGGGCCCTAAAAACTCAGGCAGGGGAATTCTTAACAAGCGCGCTAACCACCAACATAGTGGTGCCAATAACAGAGGCAAGATATCGACTAAGGCTAGCGCTGATGGCGAACTGGCAAGCGCCACATCATCAACAAAAAAACTCGCCACGAAAGCCGCACCCGAGACCACGGTGACTAAGCGTAGTGAGTGAGAGATGGCGATCCAACGTAAATCTCCATTTGCACGTTCAGCCAGCACCAGCGCTGAATTCATACTCCCTGGGTACGAGCAAAAAATAGCATTCATCCGCCCTACTCTTGCTCGGTTAAAAATCCAGAACCCGCCGATCAACATTAGTCCCATATAAACCAGCATTGCCAGCACACTGGGGTACCACAAAACCAATCCTACGAGCTCATCTGCTTGGATTCGACTCCCGATAAATAGCCCTAGCAGTGCGATGGCGGTGCGGTGTACGCGCTTATCGACACCTGTTTTCACCCCCATCAGTGATAAGCCCATCACCATAAACAGAGACCCAAGCATCCAAGCCAAGGGCAATGAAAAAAGGGTGGCAAACCAGCCACCCATAAAACCCAAGCCAACGGTAATGACAGTTCTTTTCAACATTTCAAATTCTGAATTCAGGAATCATAGCTGAGCAGCCTCTTGACGCGCTTTAAGCCGCTTCATTACAGGCTGGCTAAATAGTGAGATCAGCAGTAAGGCAAAAATAGCCAGCGTTACTGGGCGCTCAAAAACGTACGTAATGTCGCCACCACTGATTTGATAGGAGTGAAGTAGTGATTTTTCAGCCAACGATCCTAATAGCATGCCGATCACGGCAGCGGGTACGGAGTAGCCGTAGTGGCGAAATATCCAACCGATCACCGCAAACACCAGCACCGTAGCGGGCCCAGTCATATTGCCGGTTAGCCCGAAGGATCCCATTACCGCCAGCACCAACACAGAAGGAATCAAGTAGCGCATGGGCACTTTGACGATATTGGCCAAGAGAGGAATAAACAGTAAGCCGATGATCACCAGTAGAAACACCTGGGCAAAGTTAGCGAAGATAATCGCGTAAACCACATCCGTTTGCTGGCGAATAAACTGCGGGCCGCCAGTGATGTTATGCATAGCAAAAGCCGCTAACATTACTGCTGTAGCGCCACCGCCGGGAATTCCTAGTGCCAGCAGTGTTGCCATCGAGCCCCCTTCGGAGCTGCTGTTAGCCGCCTCAGATGCCACGACCCCTTTCGGATTGCCCTTCCCAAATGAATCGGGATCCCGGTCACGGCGCTTAGTTTCTATGTAAGAGAGCAGGTTAGACACGGATGAGCCCACACCAGGAACCGCCCCGACCAACACCCCGATCAAACCACCCCGAATCATCACAACAGGGTAGCGCATCGCCATTCTGCAACCTTCGAAGATCTCGCTCACCTTGACCTTACGGGCATCGGCGGATTCAACGATGAAGCCCTTGTTGGCCAGCTTAAATAGCTCAGAGGCCGCAAACATACCCATCATGGCAGGGATAACAGGCACGCCGTCCAACAGGTAAGTCTGCCCCATCGTACCGCGTGCCAAGCCGATTTCGCTAAACCCAATCGTCCCGACTAACAGGCCAACAAACCCTGCAATCAAGCCTTTAAGCACCTGTTCGCCTTTTAAGCTCGCGATCAGCGTCATCCCCCAGAGAATCACTACAAACATCTCTGCTGGCCCCAATCTCAGCACCATGTAGGAAAGCGGTTGTATCATAAAGAACAGCACCACGTAGCCCATCAGCGCGCCAATCACCGAGGAGGCTAACGCGACGCCTAACGCCTGGTTATGCTGCCCCTTCCGCGCCATGGGGTAACCATCAAACGCGGTAGCGATTGCCGAAGAGGTACCCGGAATATTCATCAGAATGGCTGGGATACCGGCACCAAATGAGCCGCCAGTAAAAATAGCGGTAAGGAACAACATGGCTTGAATAAAGTCCATGTACATGGTCATTGGCAGGAAAATGGCCATAGCCATTGATATCTGCAGGCCTGGCGTTGCGCCAAAAATAAGCCCGAGTACGATACCCGGCACTACCACCAACCAAGGGCCAAAATTAGAAAAAAGCAGATCAAAACTCTGCCCTACTGCGCCAAAATCAATCATGGTATCTCCTCAGCTTGGAAGCAGCAGCAGTGTCATCGGGTACGGCAGCATCTGCGAGAAAAAGAACGCGACACTCAGCCCAAAAACGACGCTATAGCCACCTACCAACAACCAATTGCGCTCCCCCTTAAGGATCAGGAAAAGCGCCAGAAACGCTACGGTGGCAATATCAAAGCCTATCGCTTCAAGCGACATTACATAGGCGGCGAAGAGGCCCACAACAGGTAATGTTTTATGCAGCGGTTCTTCTTCAGAGGAGCGAAACAGCGAGCCGTGTTTAATACGCAGGATCAACTCGAGTGCAATAATCGCTAACACGATAACGGCAAGTGGCAGTATAAGCAGCAGGTTTTGCGGTGTGGCGGATACGCGAATGGCATCTAATAAATACCATAGTGTAAAGCCAGCCAGACCCATGAGAACGATAAAGTCCCCATAGTCACGTTTACATTCAGACATGGTAAAACCCCATACTGGCCCCTCATTAATGTGAGGGGCCAGCTATCATGGAAGGATTCGTTCGGAAAAGCTGTTCGGAAAAACCTGGTCGTGAAAACTAGTTAAGCAGGTGAGCGTACTTTTCAAACACCTGATAGTTTTCGCGCATCAGCTCGTTGGAGCGCTCTGGGCCTACCCAAACGCCGCCCATTTCGTTGCGCTCGAGCTGCTCTTGAACATCTTTGCGGGCAAGCGCACTTTGAATAGCCGAGGAGATCTTCTCGAAACGCTCAGGATGCTGGCGCTCCATTTCACTGGTCACTGCAAAGCCGCGCATTGAGCCCTGAAGAACGGGCACCTCAAGATTCATCGGTGCCAGCGCTTCATTGATAGGGAGTGCATCCCACTGTTCAATGCGCTCATCACTTACGATCGCCAACGGGGTTAAGAACTCACGGATTCCCTCACTGCCCTGGGCACTAATAGAGACGAAATCCACCTGCCCACCCGCTACCGCTGAACGGGCTTCACCGCCGCTGTTATAGGTCACCAAGTTGAGGTTATCTTGGGGAATGCCTGCCTCATCAAGTAGCAAGCGCACCATTAAGTGACCAGCAGAACCTTGAACCACCGCGCCACGTACTTGACCCTCTTCTTCGCGGATCGCTTCAAGCAGGCTTGGCAGGTCTTCATAGCCGCTGTCTTTATTTGCAGCGATTAGATCCAAATCAAACCACTGGAAGTTGATATAAGAAAAGTCGTCGACACTAAACTCTGCATCACCAGTAAGGATCGAGTTGGTTAAGTAGGGAGCAAACGTCGAGGCATAGACGGTATAACCATCATCAGGCACGTTAAGAACGTAATTAGAAGCAACCTGAGTGCCCGCACCGGGGCGATTAGTTACTTGTACCGGTACACCTAGCTCTTCGGAAATAGGCCCTGACATCATGCGGGTCATACGATCCGCGCTTCCGCCGGTGCCAAAACCTACTACCATATTGAGCGGTCGAGAGGGAAAGTCGTCAGCTACAGCAGGAAGCGCCATTGATAAAGAGGCAATGGCGGCCGTTGCCCCTACCAGTATCGATTTGATATTAAACGATAAGGAAGCACTGGAAGTGTTAAGCATAGCGTGGCTCTCTTTTTATAGGTTTGTTTGGTTTTCGACACAGATCTTACCTTGTGTGCTTAAGACGCTACCCCACGAAACTGTCACCAACCTTGCATAAAGTAAGAACGCAACTAAAGTCTAACCCCTGCTAACTACCTGCCGATTAAGAAACGTGATGCCTGCATCAATGGTCATGCAGCAATGATGGCTATCCCTATTGCACTGACTTCCAGGTCACCTGGGTGTTCCTTAGCGTAAGCTAAAGTATTGTCTCGGGCTGTCGATAACACTATTAGCCTGCTTTGAACCTATTTCTCTAAGCAAGCCTGTGTAGCCGCGGTCGCGCCTGCTTAAAATAGCCCTTAACACTAACGAGAGATTGCCATGACCATCTCTTTACCTACCGGAAGTGCTTCTTTAGACGCACATCCTTTACGTAGTGAGCCGTTAAATGCCGAGAAGGTAACAACTACACCGGTCACTTCTAACGCCGCCCAGGAAGAAGCCAACACCAGCATTCATTTGGATCTTTCGCCCGTGGCTAGAGGCATCGCCTCAGCTTCAGAAAAGGCTGGTAACACACAGGAAGCGAAGAACACCAAAATCGATGAAAGCGATCTCCCGCAGGAGATTAAAGAACTACTAAAGCGAATTGTTGAATATAGAGAAAAGTTAAAGGAGAAACAGCAGGAACTTGAAGATGTTATGCGCGACAAGTCCCTAAACGATGAACAACGCCAAGCAAAACTCGACGCCCTGCAACAGGAAATCAGTAGCCTCAATAATTCGCTTCAAGAGGCTATGAGCCAACTAAGCAAACTCGTCACTCAGATGGATCTTGATGATGGCGCTGTTATCGAAATGATGTCATTGGCCATGTCTTGATGACGTATAACCGTTAAGGATTGACCTGCCGATTAAGAAACGCAATGCCTGCATCAATGGCGCCGCCACGGAATAGAAAGCTGGCGAAGTGGCCGCGCCAGCGCTGCAGATACAGCTCGCTCTCGATGTTATTTTCCTGCAGGGCTTGATAGAAGTCCGTGGCGTGATCCACCGGCACCAGTTGATCCCACTTGCCGTGGAACAGAAAAAATGGCGGCGTCTGCGGAGTAATTTGCCGTGCGGGAGAGGCTAGGCGATACGCTTCGTTTTCTTCAGCGCGGGTACCGCCGATAAAGTCGACGACTAAGCGTCCATCGTCAAACTTAAGCAAATCACTAGGTAGTCCTCCTGCCAATACTGCAGCCAAACGGCTCTGCTCACCGCCGTAAGGTTCAGCCAGCGGCCCCTCTACTCCCGCCACTGCCAGCAAACTCACTAAATGCGCCCCCGATGAAAACCCCACCCCGACAATACGGCTCGTATCCACCTGCCACCTATCGGCATTGGCGTGAATCCAGGCCATCGCCTGTTGCAAGTCGTGCAGTTGGCTGGGGAAGCGATACTCCGGCGCAAAGCGGTGCTCAATATTAACCGCCACATAGCCTTGCCCTGCTAAGCGCTCAGCGATGCCCTGCATATCTTCCGGTGTGCGATTACGCCAGCCGCCTCCATGCACAACTAAGGCAGCAGGTCGCAACCCACCGAGCGAGTCGTCGGGTAGATAAACATCAGCTGTTAACGCCTGGAGCCACTCTTCAGGCGTATAAGTGGCAGGTGACAAGCGCGTAAAAGGCTGGGGTTCGCGCAGCGCATTGCTCTCAATCGCAGGCTCACCCTGGCTAACGTGTTGGGCAGCGCTACAAGCACTCAGCATTAAGGCAATGGCCCCCAGGCCAGTCACGCGGCGGAGAGAGGTAAACGCGCAACGCTGCTGCCATACGCGAAGTTGCTCGGTTCGCGACATGATGCTTCTCCTTGAAAAGTAGGTGACCCCTCACCTAGCAACTACGACCTGCAACAAGCCAATAAGATCATGATTGTTGCACACTATCTGCAAACGGTTTGCACGTCACCTAGCGATACTGTCATCGTCAACTCATCAGGAGAGTACTTATGAACGTTTCAAGTGCTAGGAAAATGTCAATTCGCCAACTGTTCGCCCCCGCCCTGCTGGCTATCGCCATTGCTCCATTAGCGTTTACCGCTCAAGCAAATAGCCACGGTGACCATGAAGGGCAAGGCCCTGATCGCGAACGCATGGAAGAGCGCATGGAGGAGCGTCGCCAGGAAGTGTACGAGCGTGCAGATATCTCAGCAGAGAAACAGGCAGAGCTTAACGAAGCACACGCTGAACATCGCGAAGCCATGCAGGCACTGCGTGAAGAGCATCACGAACGGGTAGCTGAAATTCTCACAGAAGAAGAGCAGCAAGCACTGCGCAACGCCATGCAAGAAGCCCATGAAGAGTATCGTGGCAAGCACGGCAAACGTGGCCATCACGATGGTAATAGTGACGAAAACGCCGACAGCGAATAAACGCAGGCCAAGCCTCAAACCTTGATCCAACGCCCGGTTTTCCGGGCGTTTTTGTGTCTGCGCTTTCATCAGCACGCTGATAACTCCACGCTAATTCAACCCAAATAGGAAGGTTAACTTGAAGGGGGACACTTAATCGCGTATTTTATTTGAACGTTCATTCAAAATAAAAATTCATCTTTCAACAACAGGAGTCCGCCTGCATGGCGAAAGACAACCCCATCCTCCCCTCCCGCGACCGCCTCAATCCCGTGGTTTTCCACGGCAGTGTGGCGGGTATCGTTATCTTTTTAGTACTCACCATGCTGTTCACCGAGCAAGCCGGTGCTTTTTTTGATGCCGGGCTTGCCTGGGTCAGCAAAACCTTTGGCTGGTACTACATGCTGGCGATTGTTGCCTACCTGGTCTTTGTGGTTGCTATTGGCATGTCACGCTTTGGCAGTATTCGCCTAGGGCCCGACCACTCCCGGCCCGAGTTTTCGCTGCTCTCATGGTCAGCCATGCTGTTTGCCGCGGGTATCGGGATCGACCTGCTGTTTTTCAGCGTTGCCGAGCCAGTGGCCCACTATTTGGCACCGCCGGATTTAACCCCGGAGAGCCAAGCTGCGATGCGTAACGCCGTCGTCCAAACCTATCTGCACTGGGGGCTCTCCGGCTGGGGGCTGTACGTGTTGATGGGTATGGCGCTGGCCTACTTTAGCTACCGCCATCGCCTGCCGCTAGCGATCCGCAGCGCGCTCTACCCAATTCTAGGGAAGCGTATCCACGGCCCCATTGGCAACGCAGTGGACATTACCGCGGTTATTTCTACCGTGTTCGGCATTGCTACCAGCCTGGGTATCGGGGTGATGCAGCTCAACTACGGCCTCACCTATATGTTCGGCGTGCCGGAAACGCTCACCGTGCAGGTGATTTTGATTGTACTGGTGGTGGTATTAGCAACGATTTCTGTGGTGACCGGCGTTGAGAAAGGCATTCGCCGCCTCTCTGAGTTCAATATGCTGCTGGCATTGGCGCTGATGCTGTTTGTGCTCTTTTCAGGCGACACCCTGGTACTGCTGGATAAGGTGGTCAATAACGCCGGTGATTATCTATCCGGTTTTGTCGCTGCAAGCTTTGACACCTACGCCTTTGCCGATGAAGGCGCCCAAGAGTGGAAGATGTGGTGGACGATCTTCTTCTGGGGCTGGTGGATTGCCTGGACACCGTTTGTGGGTCTGTTCCTGGCACGTATCTCCCGCGGCCGCACCATTCGTGAATTTGTCGCAGGCGCCTTGTTTATTCCGCTGGCCTTTATGATGGTGTGGATGTCGGTATTTGGTAACAGCGGCATTGAGCTGGTGGCCAACCAGGGCGTTGTCGAACTGGGTGAACAGGCTCTGAACACCCCACAAACAACGCTCTACACGCTGCTTGAGTACTACCCCTATGTCGGCCTAACTGCGGCGGTTGTCACCGTGCTGGGTATCGTGTTCTTTATTACCTCAGCGGACTCCGGTGCACTGGTACTGGCCAACTTCACCTCTATTTTGAGCGACGTGAACCACGATGCGCCGGTGAAACTGCGTATTTTCTGGTCTGCGACGATAGGGTTGATCACCATTGCTCTGCTGATGGCCGGAGGCTTGAACGCACTACAGAGTGCCGTCGTTATAACCGCACTGCCCTTCTCAGTGGTGATTTTCGCGGTAATGGTGGGCATGTATAAAGCGCTGAAACTTGAAGGTAGCAAAGCCGATGCACGCCGCATGATTGCTGGTGGTGCCCCCGGTGGTGACTGGCGAGAGCGCCTGGATCGCGCCCTGGATACCTCTAATCGTGCGGGTGCCGCTGCGACGATCGAGCACTCCATTCGCCCAGCGATGACCCAGTTTGCTCAGGAGCTTGAAAGCCGTGGTCAAACCGCCAATGTGACCGAAGAGCATGTCGAGGGCGAGTCGCTACCGAACCTGACGCTCCAGGTCGACTTCGGTGACGCCACCAGCTTTGTCTACCAAGTGTGTCCGCACCGTATGCGCACACCAAGCTTCATCCCTGCCGATGATGACTTCTATGTACGTCTGGATGTCTACCTGGCGGAAGGTGGACAAGATAAAGACCTTAACGGTTATACCCGTGGTCAGGTGATTGGTGATTTGGTGGCTGAGTATGAGCGCCACTTACACTTCCTCACCTTGGCCGGTGAGCAGATGGGTCATGTTCAGGCAATGCCTGGCACCATCGGCGAACCGCCTGAAGACTCGCAGATATAAGTAAGCATCTGCGCTTAGCCTAAAAAAATCCCAGCCAAGCGGCTGGGATTTTTTGTGCGCTAACGACTCCGCGACTAACGACTTGTTGTGCAAATTTCACCGCAGGCGTAGCGTAATGGCTTGTTTTCCCTATTTTTAGGAGGCTGACTCTATGTCCCGTGTCCATCAATCTTCGGGATACGTTTTCCCGATGCCTGGCCGCGCGTTAGTAAACGCCTGGCGTGAAGGGTATACGCTGGCCAAATTCAAGCGGGATGTAATGGCGGGTCTGACGATTGGTGTGGTGGCGGTACCGCTCTCCATGGCGCTGGCCATCGCTACTGGCGTGCCACCTCAGCACGGGCTATACACTGCCATCGTGGCAGGCGCGGTGATCGCCTTGACCGGCGGTTCGCGGTTTAATATCTCTGGCCCTACCGCCGCCTTTGTGGTGATCCTATTCCCCATTGTGGCCAATCATGGTTTGGGCGGGCTGCTGATTGCTACCTTTATGGCAGGCGCCATTTTGGTCGCGCTGGGGCTGTCGCGGCTGGGCAGTCTGATTCAGTACGTCCCCTACCCGGTCATTCTTGGCTTCACAGCGGGCATTGGCGTCGTCATTGCGCTGCTGCAACTGCCCGATTTTCTCGGTTTGGCCGGGGTTGAGCTCGGCGATAGTACTCTGCGTAACCTCATGCTGATTGGTCGAGCACTGCCCACTCTGTCACTGGCTGAAATCAGCGTCGGGCTTGTGACCTTGGCAACGCTGTTAATCTGGCCCCGCCTGAATACGCCAGTTCCTGCCCCGCTGGTTGGCTTGGCGGTGGGTACCCTGGTTGCCGCCCTGCTGCTGGTGGGTGGTGTCGAGGTCGATACTATCGCCTCGCGCTTTAGCTGGGAGTATCAGGGCGAAAGCGGCAGTGGCATTCCTCCCTTCGCGCCTGGCTTTATCGCACCGTGGCATTTCCCTGGTGCCGATGGCACGCCGCTTGAGATCGACTTTGCGCTGATTCAGGCTCTGCTTGGCCCGGCACTGGCGATTGCACTGCTGGCGGCCATTGAGTCGCTACTGTGTGCCGTGGTAGCAGATGGCTTAACTCGCACCCGCCATGATCCTAATGCCGAGCTAATTGGCCAGGGGCTGGGCAATATGGTGGTGCCCTTCTTCGGCGGCATTACCGCCACGGCGGCCCTTGCCCGCACCGCGACCAATATCAAAAGCGGTGCCTTTTCACCTATCGCTGCAGTGGTGCACTCAGTCGTAGTGCTACTTGCCGTGGTCATGCTCGCGGGAGTACTGGGATATGTACCCATGGCCGCTCTGGCTGCCCTGCTCTTCATCATCGCCTGGAACATGAGCGAGGCGCACCACTTTATGCATACGCTGAAAAGCGCCCCCGCCAGCGATGTTTGGGTGTTGGTGATCTGTTTCGTACTCACGGTTGTTTTCGACATGGTGGTTGCCGTGGCCGTGGGTATTGGCCTAGCCGCCGCGCTGTTTATTCGCCGAATGGCACAGCTGACTCATACCCAACGCTTGGCGGCACCCAACACCAGCGAACACTTCCCGCCGGAAGTAGCCCTTTATAAGATAAGCGGACCGCTGTTTTTTGGCGCAGCAGAAAAGGCCATTGCCACACTCAGAGTGATTGACCACAGCGTAAAAATCGTCGTTCTGGATATGCGCGATGTACCCAGCCTGGATACCACCGCCATGGTGGCGCTGGATACGCTGCGACGCGAGCTGGGCGAGCATGGGGTGGGGGTAATATTTGTAGGGTTGTCACCGCGCATGGCGCTGAAACTCAAACGCGCGGGCATTAAGCGCGAAGCAGGTCAGTTAGCGGTTGTCAGTAACCTTGCCCACGCAGAGCGAATGGCGCGCCGTTGGTTGGGCCAACAGGGGAACGGCGGGGATTAAATCGTGCCTGAGCAGTGACACTGCCGAAATTAAAAAGGGGAGTTGCCTCCCCCTGAGATACGACACTAGAACGATGTCAGCTCGCCATATCCAACACGATACGACCCTCGATTTTGCCGTCGATCATGCGCTGGAAGACATCGTTGATATTGTCCAGCGTATCGGTTGCGACCGTGGCCTTAACCTTGCCTTCGGCAGCGAAATCCAGCGCTTCCTGCAGATCGCTGCGCGTACCAACGATAGAGCCACGTATGGTAATGCCATTGAGCACTGTGCTAAAGATTGGCAGCGGGAAGTCGCCGGGTGGTAGGCCATTGAGCACCAGTGTTCCGCCGCGGCGTAGCATATTCTGCGCTTGATCAAACGCCTTCGGCGACACCGCTGTCACCAAGGCCCCGTGAGCACCACCAATGGTTTTCTTCAGGTACGCCGCTGGGTCGGTTTTCATGGCGTTAACGGTTACCGTGGCGCCTAAACGCTCAGCCAGGGCTAGCTTACCGTCATCGATATCGACAGCCGCCACGTTCAGCCCCATCGCTTTGGCGTACTGCACCGCCATATGGCCAAGCCCACCTATCCCCGAAATCACCACCCACTGACCGGGGCGGGTATCGGTCATTTTCAAGCCTTTATAAACCGTTACACCGGCACACAGCACCGGGGCTATTTCGATAAAATCAACGGCATCCGGCAAGCGCCCTACATAGCCTGCATCCGCTAAGGTGTAGTCCGCGAACCCGCCGTTAACGCTGTAGCCGGTATTCTGCTGGGACTCGCACAGCGTCTCCCAACCGCCTAAACAGTGCTCGCAGTAGCCGCAGGCCGAGTAGAGCCAGGGCACACCAATACGATCACCCTCTTTGACATGGGTGACACCTGCACCCACCGCCACGATATGCCCAACGCCTTCATGGCCGGGAATAAACGGTGGCGAGGGTTTCACCGGCCAATCGCCGTGGGCGGCGTGTAAATCGGTATGGCAAACCCCAGAGGCCGCCACTTTCATCAACACTTCGCCCTGCTTGGGGCGAGGTACATCAACTTCTTCTATGACCAACGGCTGGCCAAACTCACGAACGACCGCCGCGCGCATTGTGCTATCCATGATGCAACTCCTAATAGTTTTCGATACGGCAGTTTAAGCACTGCTCTTATCAGTAGAGTCAGCGTCAGGGGACTGACAATTACCGCCCGGCTGATGCCGGACGGTGTGGGTTAGCTATACATAGAAAAACGTGGCGGGTTAGAAGAAGCCCAGCGGATTGATGTCGTAGCTGACCAGCAGGTTTTTGGTTTGCTGGTAGTGCTCAAGCGCCACCTTGTGAGTTTCACGGCCAACGCCGGATTTTTTATAGCCACCGAAGGCCGCATGGGCGGGATACTGGTGGTAGCAGTTGGTCCATACACGTCCGGCTTGAATGCCTCGGCCCATGCGGAAGGCGACGTTGATATCGCGGCTCCACACGCCTGCGCCCAAACCAAACTCGGTGTCGTTGGCAATCGCCAACGCTTCTTCTTCATCCTTGAAGGTAGTGACTGCCACCACCGGGCCAAAGATTTCTTCCTGGAAGACGCGCATCTGATTGTTACCCTTCAGCAGCGTGGGCTGGATGTAGTAACCATCGTTGATGCTGTCGTCCATGGTCTCTTTGTTACCGCCGGTGAGGAATTCCGCGCCTTCATCTCGGGCGATATCCATATAGGACATGATTTTATCGAACTGCTCTTGAGAGGCCTGAGCCCCCACCTGCACGTCGGTATCCAGTGGATTGCCGCGTTTGATGGTTTTGGTACGCTCGATGACCTTGGCCATGAACTCCTCGTACATGCTCTCTTGGATCAGCGCACGTGACGGGCAAGTACACACTTCACCCTGGTTAAAGAACGCCAGCACCAAGCCTTCGACTGCTTTATCAATAAAGGTCGGTTCGGCGTTCATGATGTCGGCAAAGTAGATGTTGGGGGATTTGCCGCCTAGCTCCACGGTAGAGGGAATGATGTTTTCCGCCGCGCATTTCAAGATATGCGAGCCAACAGGGGTAGAGCCGGTAAAGGCGATCTTGGCAATGCGCTTGCTGCTTGCCAACGCCTGCCCTGCCTCGGCGCCAAAGCCATTGACGATATTAAGGACGCCCGGAGGTAGCAGGTCGCCAATCAATTCGACGACTTTTAATATCGATGCTGGGGTTTGCTCGGCAGGTTTGAGCACCACGCAGTTACCCGCCGCCAGTGCAGGCGCCAGCTTCCAAACCGCCATTAGAATCGGGAAGTTCCAGGGGATAATCTGGCCCACTACGCCAAGCGGCTCGTGGAAGTGATAAGAAACCGTGTTGGCATCGATATCCGCCGCCGTGCCTTCCTGCGAGCGTATGCAGCCGGCAAAGTAGCGGAAGTGGTCAACCGCCAGCGGCAGATCGGCGTTCAGTGTTTCACGCACGGCTTTGCCGTTGTCCCAGGTTTCGGCAACGGCAAGCATTTCCAGGTTCTGTTCAATGCGGTCAGCGATTTTCAGCAGGATATTGCTGCGCTCTTGGGCGGATGTTTTCCCCCAGGCAGGTGCCGCTTTGTGGGCCGCATCCAGCGCTTTATCGATATCCTCTGCCGTTGAGCGGGGGATTTCGCAGAAGACATGGCCATTGACGGGGCTGATATTATCGAAGTATTGGCCTTTCACCGGGGCCACAAATTCACCGCCGATATAGTTGCCATAGCGTTTTTCAAATGACACCACAGAACCGGTATCACCAGGGTTGGCGTAGATCATTGTATTGCTCCTGAGTATTATGATTATTAAAGGTGCATTGACAGTGTTGTTCACTAAAGCAAATGGCGATATAGCCCGATGGCAGGATTAGTCCTCATCCCTTGGTAGGAGACGCCATGTATTCCCTGTTGGTGGCGGATGACCATCCGCTGTTCCGAGACGCGCTACAAACCGTGATTAGCGGGGGCTTGGCAGGCAGCCTGCTATTGGAAGCAGAGAGCCTTGCTGATGCAATAACGCTGATTGAAGCGCAAACAGAGCTAGATCTATTGCTGCTGGATTTAAGCCTTCCGGATGCGGAAGGCTTAGAGGGGCTGACAGCACTGCGAGAGGCATTTCCCTGGTTGCCGGTGGCGATTGTTTCTGCACATCAAGAGCGCCAGCTGGTACTCGATGCCATTACCCTCGGCGCGGTGGGCTATATTCCCAAATCCACACCCCGGGAAGCGCTGCTGGCGGCGTTAACGCAGATTCTTGAAGGCCAGCTCTACCTGCCGCCCGATATCATGCGTCGCCCAGCACCGCGCACTTCTGCGGTGCCACCCATTGCAAATGCTTCATCGACCAGCGAGCGGTTGGCGCGTTTAACCGATAAGCAGTTAGAGGTGTTGGCGTGCATGACGACAGGCATGTCGAACAAGCATATTGCCCGGGAGTTGTTGATTGCCGAAACGACCGTCAAAACCCATGTCTCGGCGATTCTGCGCAAGCTGAATGCCACGAGCCGGGTTCACGCCATTGTTATCGCAGGCGAGGAAGATCTAAGCTTTCACCGGGCCAACCGCACGCGTTAGGCTTTATTGAGCAGTGTGGCTAGCAGCATGCGCAGCCGCAGGGGCTTTAACGGTTTGAGCAGGCAGTACATGCCCGCTTCGCGGGTTGCGCGCTTAATCTCCGCCTCGTGATTGGCAGTAATCACCACCGCTGCCAAGCCTGGATAACGGCGCTGCAGTCGCGCGGCCAACTCAATGCCGGTTTCGCGGTGATCGCCCAAATGATAATCCACCAGCAATACTGACGGTCGCTCACCGTCGCTGGCAGCCTCTAACGCACTCACCGTGGCAGCGGCGCGCACTCGGCACCCCCAACTGCCTAGCAGCGCCTGCATACCTTCTATAATCGCCAGGTCATCATCAATCACCCAAATGACACAGCCGCTTAGCGGATCCTCTGCAACGTCAGGCAGCGGCGTATAATGAGTGCTCGCCACTGCAGGCGGCGCGGCCGTCGCGTAGGGTACGGTGATCGAAAATAGCGCACCCGCGCCAGGGCTAGAGGCGAGCGAGATCGGTTGTCCCAGCATGGCGCTGATCCGGTCAACGATGGCTAGACCCAACCCCAAACCGCGGCTGTGGGAGCTATTGGGCTGATTAGCGCGGCGAAACTCCAGAAAGATCGCTTCCCGCTGCTGCTCAGGGATCCCGGGGCCGGTATCGCCCACCATAATTTCCAGGCCATCTCGTCTCCGCCGACAGCCCAGCAGCACGCGCCCCTGCTCGGTATAGCGCACCGCGTTGCTTAAGAAGTTGCGGATCACTCGCGCCAGCAACGCTAGATCCGACTCGACCACCGCACTGGAAGGCACGTAGTGCAGTGTCAGCCCCCGCACCCCGGCCACTTGGCGATACTCCTCTGCCAGCGCATCTAGCAGCGTGCTCACCGCGAAGGGCGCTTTATCGGCGTGGAGTACGCCTGCGTCCAAACGCGAGATATCCACTAGCGTTCCTATCAAGCCTTCAACATCTTTCAGCGAACGGCCAATATGGCCGACCAGAGCTTGTGAGGTATCAGGAAGCGAGTGGGTTTCTAACGCACTGGCAAACAGCCGGGCGGCATTGAGTGGCTGAAGCAAATCGTGACTGACCGCCGCCAGAAATTTCGTTTTGGAGAGGTTAGCGGCTTCGGCTTCGGCTTTCGCGGCCAGTAGGCGCGTATTGACCTGGCTCAGTTCGTCTAAGGTGCGGTGCAGCGCATCAGTGCGCTCACGCACCTGTTCGGCAAGTAACACTGAGCGTTCAAACGCGGCATAGGGCGCGGGGTCGGCACCGCTTCCCGTTTCCACCCGCTCCATCAGCGCTTGGCACACTTTACGCAAGCGACGGTTCTCTTCCCGCAGCGCCGCGACATCCGCCGCGTCAGTGTTTGTGGTTAGTTGGAAGAGATCCAAACGCCACCCCCGTAAACGTTTGATTCACATGCATACCATGATGCTGTTCACCGTACGTATTGAACCCCACTACGCCTGCCTGGCGCAGCAACTGCGATGCCTGATCCAACTGTTGTAACGCCTCGAGCTCCATCCTGCGTAGAAAACAGTCGCAGCCAATAATCATGCTCGGCGCGCCTAGGCGGGCACCTACTCCAGCAAGCATCACGCTGAGATTATCCAGTAGCGGCGTGGGCTGCATGGCGGTCAGTACAATGCCGTTTTCCACCGCGCAGTAAAAGCTCAAACTACTGTCGCTATTAACACGCTGAATAGAGCGCACGTAGTGCTGGCCGCCGATGCGTACGGCTAATGGATGACGGGCAAAAATGCCAGCGTTGAGCTGCGCAGGCGCACTACCTACCAGTTCGGCATATACCTGGGCGGCAGGCAACCCGTTGAGTTCTATCACCCGCCGCTGTTCGCGGTCAGCCTCGGTCACTACGAGTTTGTGGGCCAATGGTATTAAGTGGTGGGTTGAAAATACTTCAAAAGGCAGCCGAGTGTTGATCATCACCACCACTGCTGCACGGGTATAAAAGCGCCCAGCGGTATACACATGGGTATGGCTAAGGTGATTGTCGTCACCCGCCGAGCCGCCAAAACTGGGGATACGGCCTAGGGCGGCATCTAAGGTAGCGAGCACCTGCTCTTCACGGCTGGATAAGCCATCCAATAGCGTCAGCGCAAAGCTGTGTTCGTTAATCGGCGCGATGGTTTGTTGGCGGCACTGCTCCAACAGCGTATCGACCAGCGGTTGAGCGTTGGCTAGTTCAAAATGCTCCAGGTCGTCGATCAGCGCCGTTTCAATGGCAAACAGTCGGCGATCAAACCCAATCGCCACGATGGAACCGCGGTCATAGCCTCCAGGGGTTATTTCCCCAGCCGTCGTACAGCCACTTAGCGGCGTGGTGGGAAAACTACTTTCCAGCGCGTCTGCTAGGGCAGCTAAATCATACTCCGCGCTGCAGAAGAACAGCACGAACCCCAAGTGTTCGTGCTGTAAAGCGTCGGCTAACTCCGCCGCTGCCTGGCAAACATTAGCCTGCTGACTGGCCGCAGTAAGAATACCCTGCTCAACCTGATAAGTGGTCACGGCACCACCTCTCTAGTGCGGCATATGTATGCGCCGCTGCAAGTCTTAACGCGCAGAACGCATCATCAAGCTGCTTGGATGTCGCATGTTGCGTTTCAGCTAATTTTTCAAGCTGCTTCGCCAATTCGGCAAGCTGGTCGGCGCCCATACTCAATGACTCGCCGCGCAGTTGGTGGGCAAGCCGCTCAACCTGCTGTGTCTGCTCTGACGTTAGGGGAGTAGCGGCCAAACACGCAGCCAACTGAGCGGAGTAATCGCTTACTTGCTGATGATATAGCATGATCAGTTGTGTAACGCTCGCCTCCCCTAGCGTCGTTTTCAGCATGCCAAGGGTATCGCTGTTAAGGAGTGATTGCTGCTTGGTTAACGGAGGAGAGACCGCTAATGCCTGTAAAGGCGTTGCGTCTGGGGTTGCAAAAAGTTGTAATGCCAACACGTTACTTAACGCCGCAAGCGACAGTGGCTTAGTGATGTAATCATCCATGCCCGCCGCCAGGCAGCGTTTACGGTCATCTTCAGCCCCCCCGGCCGTCATGGCAACAATCGGCACACTGGCCAGCCAGCCACCCTGTTCCCGCAAACGCTGGGTGACTGCCAGGCCATCCATATCGGGCAGTTGAATATCCATAAAGATCAAATGCACTTGTTGGGATTCGGCCATGGCCAAGGCATCATGGCCGTTCTCGGCCCAGACGACATCGCAACCTAAGCGCGCCAACAAGCCCATCGCGACTTTGCGATTAACGGCATTGTCCTCTACCAGCAGCAGTGTTGTGCCGGTAAAGTCCCGTTTGGGGGATGGGGGCAGCGTACTGGATACGGGGTCGGCGGCGATCAAGGGCAACTCACACCAGAAAGTGCTACCTTGGCCTAATTGGCTTTTTACCCCTAATCGCCCTTGCATGGCTTCGCTTAACCGTTTGCAAATTGCCAGCCCTAGCCCGGTACCCCCAAATCGACGTGCCACCGATTCATCCGCCTGCTGAAAAGGCTCAAATAGACGCTGCTGTTGCTGTTCGCTTAGACCACAGCCCGTATCACTGACCTCAAACAGTAACTGCTCCACCGTCGAAGAGACTCGTACGCTGACATCACCGTGATCAGTGAATTTAATCGCATTGGCAATTAGGTTAAGCAAAATTTGCCTCAGCCGACCTGCATCGACAAGCACCCAGGCAGGCACCAGTGCATCGACATTGACCGATAGCGTTAACCCTTTCATTTTTGCTCGGGGCGCAAATAGCACGACAACACTATCGACCAGCGGCTTGAGTTCCGTAGGCGATGTTTCAAGGGTTAAGTGCCCTGCTTCGATTTTTGAGAAATCGAGAATTTCATTGATCATCGCCAGCAATTGGTTGGCGCTGTCGTGGATCGTATGAGCGTAATCTTCTACCTGAGCGGGGCTGGCGGATTCACGCAGCAGCTCACTCATGCCGATAACACCGTTCAGCGGCGTGCGAATTTCATGGCTGACCATGGCTAAAAAGTCTGACTTTGCCTGATTCGCCGCCTGAGCCTGTTTGGCGGTGACTTCCAGCTGCCGACCAAGCTGCTCCTGGCTCCGCCTTATCGCCGCACTCTCACGCATTTCACGCACCAAAAAAGCAATCACCAGAAACGCCGCTAAGCTCATGCCAATAATCAGGCTCATCAGCAACTTGTAAAGCAGGCTGAGCTGGGCACGCTCCTCCGTCGCCGATTCGGCTAAATAGCCGTTAATAGCAATAACCAGGCGTTCAGTCAGTTGCGTTAGTACCTGTAGCTCATCTTCCAGCGCTGCTATCGGCAGTTGATCAAACACGCCGTAGGGTTCGAATATGATATCCAGCACATCAAGCTGCTGCTGAATTTCTTCCAGTAGCTCACGGGCGGTATCGATCTGCTGCAACAAGTTGCTGACTTCGCCGTCGTTAAGCAGCGTTATACGGCTATAAAGTAGCTCAAAGCGAAGATTTAGCTCCTCGTGAGCCGTCGGAGTTATCGGCTCGCGGGTTGCCGCCAATAAATGATTAAGTAGCTGTACCGCATCACGATCCAGCTTATAAACAACCCAGGCGGTATCTTCCCTCAGGCTTTGGGTTAGATTTTCCTGCCGCCAAGCGGCCAAGGTAGCGACGACCAACGCCGCAGCGAACAGTAACACCGCGACAATGGCAACGAGCTTAAAACGGCGAGGATAACGCAGTAGGTTGGAAGCCTGCGCACTAGGAGCGCTAGAGAACATTAATATGCATAACCTGCCATACCGCTCTAAAGCGGATTTTTTCGCTTAACAGCACTTCATCTTGATCAAAGGGGTAGAGCACCCACAAAGGGCCATATTCGCGAATCGGAATCGCCTCACCGTTTTTTTCGATGGCTAAGATGACATCGTGCTCAATAAAATCACTGACCGGTATTTCGGCTTCGTAACCGTTCAGCGCGGAAACGTGAACCGCATCACTGTCGGAGCTTAATAGCGCCAAAAGATCACGCATTAAAGGGCCACTATAGTGGCTGCGGCCCTCTGTCCACGGCGTGCTGGTATCAAATTCATACTGTGGTAAAGCCGCTAACATGGCCCGGTCAAACTGCGCTTCACTCCCCACATTGGTAAGGTCTATGTTACCACTGACGGTCAAAATAACGGGCCCGTTAGGCACGTCTAGTTCATCGACTGAATCAGCAAGCCCCACCAGGGGAGCGCTGAACATCAGCACGGCCCACCCCATTAACCACGCTTTCACAGTAAACACCTCACGCAAGGTTGCCCGCTGGTTATAGCTCCCAGGAACAATAAAAGAAGACAGCGTAAAGGTTACGCCATCTCCTTAAGCAGGTCAGGGCAAATACTGTTTTTTTCGTCACTGAAACGTTATTTACTGTTCACACTAGGGTTACGATTTGATTTTCTCGAAGGGTTCAAAGCGCACCAAATCTTCGTAGGCGTGCCAACTGGCATGTCCTAGCACAGGCAAAATAAGTGCAAGACCAATGTAAAACGTCATAACGCCAACCAGAACGCACAGGGTAAGAATCACCGCCCATAACAGCATCACGCGAAAGTTACGCGCGACACAGCGTACGCTAGCTTCTATCCCCTCCATAAAGGTTAGGTCTTGATCCATCAAGGTAGGAATCGCTACAACGCTTATGGCGAAGGCGCCAAAGGCTAAAATCCCGCCTGCAACTGTGCCCACTGCCAACATGCCCAGGCCCTCTGAGGTGGTCAGCAGCGCAGTATAGAGCGACGCGGGACTAGGCACTTCAAAACCGAAAAATAGTGCGAACAGCAGCGTGGCCAAACGAATCCAAGCGAGGAAGAAGATCATCATCATGACGCCCATCATCGCCAGCTGACCAGCATGGGGCTTCCAGCTTCCAAACGCATCACCTAGGTTAGGTACTTGTCCACGTTCCAACGCTCGGCTAATACCATAAGAGCCTACTGCCACCAGCGGGCCAATAAACATAAACCCGGCAATCATGGGCAGCAGCCAGTACCAGTAGCCCATGGTGAAGGCGCCAAGAGTAATGGCAATACTCAACCCCACCCAAAACATGCCATAAGAGAGGCTCACTACCGTTGCCCGACGAAAATCCTCTACGCCAGCAGCCAACCACGCCCTGGGTCGATCCAATCCAACCTTGTTAATAGTGATTTTAACGCTGGGTTGATCCGCATGGTGGTTTGTTTTTGTTGTAGCCGCATTCATGGCATCACTCCTGTTGTTCCTGATATAGACCCTGGATTCAGGATTTACCTCTAAGGCATCAACACTCATTACCCGTTGACGGTATTAACACTAAATTAATGGCTTAACATTATTTGTTAATACCCTCTTAATGTAGCTGACCAACGCTGTTTGGGGTGACGCTTTGAGATGCGCGTACAAAAAATCCACGAAACAGCTGTCAACCGCCAATTAAATTGCTGCGTTAGTAAAAACCGATATAGTCAAGACGCGCGACGGACGGCCATAAAAAACTCCGAGCAACTGCCCGGAGTTTTGGGTTTTCCGTACGTGACGCTCTGAATGTCTAGCGCACAATCATTACCGACATTTTGGCATGGTGCACAACGTGCTCTGCATTGGGGCCGAGCACATAATCGACAAACTTACGCTTATTGTGGGAAGCCATGACGATTAGATCGACGTCCAGTTTCTTACCGGCTTTAATAATGGCCTCCCAAGGTGAGCCATCCACAATGACACTTTGTACCTGAATGTCGTCGGGCACATTCGTCTTGATAAAGTCATGGAGCGCATCGGTGATCGCTGTATGCGCTTTTTTGGAGAAGTCCTTGGGGAAGTAGGAGCCCACCATGGGCATACGATAGTCCGGCAGTACCGTCACCACATGAAGCGAGGCGCCAAAAGTTCGACATAGCGTCAGGGCTGTGGGCAGCGCCTTCGACCAGGAAGACTCCTCGTTCAAATCCACCGGCAACATGATTTTGCTATACATGGCACTCTCCTTCATGCGGTGGCGGCAGCTTGCGTGTTATCGCGACGCCGACGCTGCATCAATACGATCAACCCAAAGACCAAGAAGGCAGGAATCCACATTAGCTCCTTAGTCCAGCGGTCGACGGGGGCCAGAACTTCGATGATTTCTTGATCGAAGTCGAAACCGAGCTCTGCCGCTTGGCTGCCGTAGGTCACCATATCAACGGTTGCCGTGCCATCCTCAATAAATAGCTCCATGCCCAGGTTATTGAGCCGCTCCTGACCTGTTTCGCCTTCAGGTACCGGTAATGTCATGTAAGTGGTCATGGGATCGCCATAATCATCAAGACCCGCAATCTGCAAACGCAAAGTGGAGTCTTCATCCACATCACCCAGCGCTTCGACGAATTGCGCGGGTGGGATGGATTCGTAGGGATCATGAATCATGTCCATCCAGAAACCAGGCCGGAATAGCGTGAACGCAATCAGCAGCAGCACGATAGACTCATACCAGCGGTTGCGCGTAATCATAAAGCCCTGGGTCGCGGCAGCGAAGATCAACATGGCGATGGTCGACACCACAAAGATCAACACCCCCTGAAGGAAGGTCACATCGATGAGTAGCAGATCGGTATTGAAGATAAACAGAAACGGCAGCGCCGCGGTACGAAGGCTGTAATAGAACGCCTGGAAACCGGTTCGAATGGGATCGCCACCGGATACTGCCGCCGCCGCAAAGGAGGCCAGCCCCACCGGTGGGGTAACGTCGGCCATGATGCCGAAGTAGAACACGAACAGGTGTACCGCAATCAATGGTACCAGCAAGCCATTTTGAGCGCCCAGGTTGACGATGACCGGTGCCAGTAGTGCCGATACAACGATGTAGTTTGCTGTCGTAGGCAGCCCCATGCCGAGGATCAAGCTAAGCACAGCGGTAAGCAGCAAGATTAGCATCAAGTTGCCCATAGCCAGCGTTTCCACCACTTCGGCTAACACCAGACCCACCCCGGTCTGGGAGACGGCACCGACGATGATACCGGCGGTGGCCGTGGCAATGCCGATGCCGATCATGTTGCGGGCACCAGTGACCAGGCCATTCCAAAGATCCATCGCGCCTTCACGCAGATCCGCCCTCATATCGCTGCGTCCGCGAAAGATTGACGTAATGGGGCGCTGGGTCAGAATAATGAAAATCATGAAAACGGTGGCCCAGAAAGCCGACAGTCCTGGCGATAAACGTTCCACCATCAGACACCACACCAGCACAATAACCGGCAGGATGTACTGCAAGCCAACCAGCACCGTCGGTTTGGTCTGGGGCAGTGTAAAGATCGGTTGGTTAGGGTCATCGAGCTCGAGCTCTGGGTAACCGGCCGCCAGTTTGAGCAGGGCGATATAAATGACCGTAAGTCCAACGGCTACCACCCAGGGGGTCGCATCCCCCAGTACCGGCTTGAGCCAGCCAAGGCCGTAATAAACAGCCAGAGCGGTGCCCATCATCAGTAGCAAACCACCGAGAAAGCCAATCACTTTATTGACCAGCGGCTTAGGTGGGTTACTGCTTTGCAGCCCCTTCATGTTGGCCTTGAGGGCCTCAAGGTGAACGATGTAGACCAGCGCAATATAGGAGATCAGCGCGGGAAGGAAGGCATGCTTGATCACCTCGACATAAGAGATGCCCACATACTCGACCATCAAGAAAGCGGCCGCCCCCATTACCGGAGGCATAATCTGTCCATTGACCGATGACGCCACTTCAACAGCGCCCGCCTTTTCCGCGGAAAATCCGACACGTTTCATCATCGGCACCGTGAAAGTACCAGTGGTTACCACATTGGCAATCGAGGAGCCGGAAATCAGACCGGTCATGGCCGAGGCCACCACGGCAGCTTTCGCTGGTCCGCCGCGATAGTGGCCCAATAGTGAGAACGCCACCTTGATAAAGTAATTGCCAGCACCCGCCTTATCGAGCAGAGCACCGAATAACACAAACAGAAACACGAAGCTGGTTGATACCCCCAGAGCGATACCGAAGACCCCCTGCGTAGTCAACCACTGGTGATTAATCAAGCCAAAGAGGCTCACCCCACCATGGGAAAGAATACCCGGCATCCAAGGGCCAGCCAGGCTATAGAGAAGAAAAACCGACGCTACAATCATTAACGGCGGGCCAAGCGCTCGACGCGTCGCCTCGAGCAGCAGCAGTATCCCTGCGATGCCAATAATAACGTCCTGCAGTATCGGTGCGCCGGGGCGCTGGGATAACTGCTCGTAAAACATAAACATGTAAGCGCCACAGAAGGCCGCCGCCGCTGCAAGCACCCAATCCTGAATCGGAACACGGTCGCGCGGGGAGCGCTTGAGTGCCGGATAAGCCATATACGCCAAAAAAAGCGCAAAGGCCAAGTGAATAGAACGCGCCTCAGTGGCACTAAATACACCAAACCCAAGGACGAAGGGCACTGGCGAAGCGATCCACAATTGAAAAAGAGACCACACTGCCGCAATGCTTACCAAAAGCTTTCCGGGCATGCCGGCTGGCTTGCGGGCTCCTGTGTCGCTAGAGGCGACCATATCCTCCAAGTCTACTCCGGCTCCCGAAGGCCTGTTCTTATCGTCTGTCATCTGCCTGCCCCGCTCCGAGTCGATTGACGCATCATTGCCATATCGAAATGCCCTATCAACATTTTAAACGCCCTATCAACATTCTAAACCAAAATGCGCGGCACCCTGAGGTAACCGCGCATTTCTTACTAAGGTAGTATCACCTTAGGCGTCTGGATTACTCAATCCAGCCTTGTTCACGGTAGTAACGCGCTGCCCCATCGTGCAACGGTGCGGAAAGCCCTTCACTCACCATCTCTTCTGGATCAAGATTTTCGAAGGCCGGATGCAGACGCTTGAAACGATCGAAGTTGTCAAAAACCGCCTTGACGGTCTGATAGATCACCTCTTCGTCAGCCTCAGCTGTGGTGACAAAGGTCGCTGCCACGCCGAAGGTTTCGACATCTTCGTCATTGCCGCGATACAGACCACCCGGAATTACCGATGCGGCGTAGTAAGGATATTCATCGACGATGCCTTGAATGTCTTCGTCGTTCAACGGAATCAGACGAGCATCAACGGTGGTGGTGGCTTCCTGGATGGAGCCATTGGGGTGGCCAACCACGTATACCATGGCATCGACGTTATTATCAGCGAGTGCCGCCGCTTGCTCGGCAGCATCAAGCTGAGATGCCAACGAGAAGGTGTCTTCAGTCCAGCCCTTGGCTTCCATCACCACTTCCATGGTGTTGCGCTGGCCCGAACCTGGATTACCAATGTTGACACGCTTGCCTTCCAAGTCATCGAGCGTCTCGATGCCAGAGTCAGCCCGCGCAAGCAGCGTCAACGGCTCACCGTGGACACGGAACAGCGCACGCAGCTCTTCGTAGGGCTCGCCTTCGAAATTCCCAGTGCCGTTGTAGGCTTGATACTGAACATCGGATTGAGCGACACCCATGTCCAATTCGCCGGACTTGATGCCATTGATATTGGCGACAGAACCACCGGTGGAAGGTGCATTACACTTAATATCGGCGTCTTCGAGACGATTAACCAAACGACAGATCGACTGACCCACGACGTAGTAAACGCCGGTTTGGCCACCGGTGCCAATGGTGATGAATTGCTCGTCATCCTGTGCCATTGCCGGTGAGGCGAAAGCAGCGGCGGCAAGTAGCGCACCGGAGAAAGCAGTAGTGGAAAATACATGGCGTTTCATGAACACACCTCTTTGTATTGATGTTGTGAGCGTATTTGATGTTACGAGCATCGCACGCTTTGGTCTCACCTGATGAACCGTTCCCTCAGGTGCCCTTGTTCCAAAACGTTTTCAAGACATTCTATTTTCAAGACAAACGGTTACAGGCGACCCATAAGCTGCCTGCTAGCATTACTTTAGCGAAAAAAACCTAATTAGCGAAATGTAATACGCTAAATAATGAATTTCGCTGTCGTCTAATACTCAGTGTAGCGGTCTTCATCGTTTAGGGAGCGTTAACTGCTATACCGCCTTTGCATAGGGTAAGCAAAATTAATCAACGTTATAGCCCAAAACGCGCGGCAGCCATAGCGCGATAGCGGGGAAGATTGCCACTAGCGCTAGCGCACAGCCCATTGCAACGACAAACAGCAGCGCCCATCCGATGGTCTGCTCCAAGCGAATTTTGGCCACTTCGGTGGTCACCATCAAATTCACCGCCACCGGCGGGGTAAATTGGCCAATGGCAATATTCATCGCCAACAGAATCCCAAACCACACCGGGTTCCACTCAAAATGCTGCATCACGGGGATCAAAATCGGCATCATGATCAAATAAATCGAGATCGCATCCAACAGCATCCCAGCGACCAACACTGCTAACATCACCAGGATTAGCAGCAAAACGCCGTTATCGGTCAGGCTAATAATCCATTCCGCCAAGTGGCGGAAGGTGCCCAGCATGGTGCCTGCCCAAGCAAAAATCCCCGCCAGAGCGATAATCAGCATCACTACGCCGGAAATAATCGCCGCCTCACCCAATAGCTCCCATAAATCACGCAGCGACAGCTCGCGGGTTAGAAAAAGACCGACAATCGCACCATAAGCAACGGCTACCACGGCCGCTTCGGTGGGTGTAAACAGCCCTGAACGCAAACCACCCAAAATCAGCACCGGGGCAAACAGCGCCGGTATCGCCTGTTTAAAAGTGGAGCGCACACTTAGCCTTTCAGCCCCCTCTATGGGTGTGCCGCCCTCCCAACCGTAGCGTTTGGAAACGAGCATAGCGGGCACCAGTAGCGCCAGCCCCGCCAGAATACCGGGAAATAAACCTGCTGCGAAAAGTGCGCGTAAATCAACGCCCGGCACCACGATCGAGTAAAGAATCAGCGCCACTGAAGGGGGAATGAGAATCGCCGTCGAAGCAGAGGCGGCAATCAGCGTGGCGGAAAACGGCTTGGGGTAGCCCGCTTTGGTCATACTCGGCAGCATCACCATCGCAACCGCCGCGGCATCAGCAGGGCCTGAGCCACTCATTCCGCCCATAATCATACACACCAGCACCGCCACCAAGGCCAAGCCACCGTGGCGCGGGCCAATCAAAGCCTGGGCAAAACGCACTAAACGCAGCGCTACACCGGAACGTTCAAAAATAAGCCCGGTTAAGATAAACAGCGGAATCGCAATCAAAGGGTACTTGGCAATACTGTTATAGGTATTGGTACCCATCGTTGCGAGCATGTCCGGTGACAAACCCAGCACGATGCCAACGGCCCCGGAGAGCGCCAGCGAAAACGCTACCGGCACCCCCGCTATCAGCAGCCCCGCAAACGCCAGTATCATCCACACATCAGGGCTCATCGGTGAGCCTCCCCGTTAAACGGTCGGCGGTTTGCTGGCATAAGCGCCACACCATGGCCGCAGAAAGCACGGGCAGCCAGACTAAATACCACCACTGAGGCAAGCCAAGCCCTGGTGACAGCGACTCCCACTGATACTCTTGCCAGGCCATCTTGCCGCCATACCAAGTGATCAAACCCAGCACGGTGGCACCGCAAAGCGCTTGAAAAAGGATCAGTACACGACGGTACTTGAGCGGCAATGCCCGTTCCAAAAAGCCAATACGAATATGGCGGTTACGCCGCAGCGCCACCGAGGCACCGGCAAAGGTCAGGACTACCAACAAAAACACAGAAAACTCTTCGGTAAATGAAAAAGAGCCGCCGGTTAAGTAGCGAGTAATCACATTACCAAGACTAATCAATGAGATAATGATTAATGCCAGCGCGCCCAGCCAACGTTCAGGGCGCGCATCAGGAAAGCCTTTCATGGCAGCCTCACAGCAAAAAACTCCCAGCCTTCAAGGCCGGGAGTTTGAACATCAAAGGTAATTAACGCGCGTCGATAGCGGCTTGTGCGGCCTCTACCACCTCTTCACCAATCCGCGGCGCCCATTTTTCGTAAACGGACTGGGTGGCATCGACAAACGCCTGATACTGCTCATCGGAAAGCTCGGTTACTGTGACGCCGCGCTCTTGAATCGCCGCAAGACGCTCGCCCTCTTCTTCACGGGTCATGGCGATTTCCCACTCACCCGCTTCTACCGCGGTTTCGCGCAGTAGGGTTTGCTGCTCTTCGCTCAATGTTTGCCATACCTGCTGATTGACCGCAAAAATCAGTGGGTCATTCATGTAGTTCCAGAGTGTCAAATGCTCCTGGCCGACTTGATCAATGCGCGCGACGTCAAACACAGAGAGTGGGTTTTCCTGGCCATCAACGGCGCCGGTGGTCAGCGCAGGCTGAGCGTCTGTCCAGCTCATTTGGGTGGGGTCGGCACCCAATGCCGAGAAGGTATCCTGGAACAGCGGCGAGCCAACAACGCGGATTTTCAGGCCGTCCAAGTCGTCTGGTTGGCTAATCGGCCCGCGAGAATTGGAAACCTGGCGGAAACCGTTTTCACCCCAGGCTAACGGGATAACGCCACGAGATTCGATTGCTTCAAAAACCAACTCCCCTGCTTCACCACCGGTAACCGCATCAACGGCGGCTTCATCGGGAATGAAGAACGGCAAAGAGAAGAGATTAAGTTCCGGCACCTGGGGCGACCAGTTGATGGTCGAGCCCACAGCGGCATCAATCAACCCGGAGCGCATGGCGGAAAATTCGCGGGTTTGGTCACCGGAAACCAGTTGAGAGTTGGGGTAAACGCGCAGCGTTAACTCGCCGTCGCTACGCTCCTCAACTAGTTCGGCCCACTTCTCAGCCGCCTGCCCCCAGGGGAAAGCGTCAGACAAAACCGTAGAAACCGAGAGTTCGCGTGCTTGTGCAGAAAGGGAGGCGGTCAGCAGAGCCGCACCGGCCAAGCCAGCGGTTAAACGAGCCATTGGGCGTGTCAGCGTCATGGTAGATCCTTTTTTAGCTATTTTTATGATGTGCGTTTAGTGGTGTGCGTGGACAGCAGTTGTGAAGCTTTTCGAGAAAGCCCCACTTATTGTATGCACTTAGGGCGCGAAAGGAAGTCGCCTAAGGTCGGCATGTGGCAGTACTGGCCCTTGAGACCAGGGTATAAGGCAACACCAAATTGTCTACTTGCCGCCCTTCCAGCACCTCAATCAACATCGCAACAGCTTCGCGTCCGAAGGCTTCCGCCGGTTGGGCAATCGTCGTCAGCGGCGGGTCGCTGTAAGAAGCAAACGCAATATCATCAAAGCCTGCCACCGAAATATCCTCCGGCACCCGCAGGCCCGCTTCTTTGATACGGCTTATAGCGCCTATGGCCATTTCATCGCTTTCACAAAAAATGGCGGAGGGGCGCTCCGCTAAAGCAATAAGCGTTTCAGCCGCCTGATAACCAGAACGTGGCGTGAAATCGCCAGGACAAAGCAGGCACTCATCTAACGGAATGCCCGCTGCGCTCAACGCATCCTGGTAGCCTTGTTGGCGGTCACGGGTCAAGGGGCTGCGCCGAGGCCCTTTAATCATGCCAATTCGACGATGCCCCAGGGAGATCAAGTGCTCGGTGGCCTCCCGGGCTGCCGCTCGGTTATCGAGTTTGACGGTGGGACAGGGCGCATCGTCCAGCACCTCGCAGGCATTGATCATGGGCAATACCGCCCCAGCAGGAAACGCCTTTTCAGAAAAAGGGTTAAAAGCACGCAGTTGAATCACGCCATCCGCCTGGCGGGTACTGACTAAACTGGCGTATTGGGTTTCCATCGCCTCATTACCAAGCGTATTACACAGCAGAACGCCGTAGCCGCGTTCTTGGGCAGCTTCCTGAATACCGCTGATTACCCGCGCAAAAAAGGTGTTTGCGATCGTGGGTACCAATACCACTAAGTTATAAGTACGTTGAGAGCGAAACTGAACCGCCATCAAATTAGGCTTGTAGCCCGCTTGATCAACGGCCTTCAGCACTTTTTCCCGGGTGGCCGGTGAGACGATATCCGGCGACTTTAACGCGCGTGATACGGTCGCTACCGATACCCCCGCTAACTCGGCGACCTTACGTATATTGGTCATGGCCTCCCTTATCACTAGGTAATCGCCGTAAGCAGATGGTTGCGCGGCATTATTCATATCAGCTTAACGTATCCCAGCGTTAAACTCAGCGCGCGATTTCCCAACCCTTCGCGCGCACCGATAGACCTTTGTCGCATTGACGCTTATAGCGTAAAGCCCTAATTTCAAGCCAAATGTAACCGGTTACATTATCGTCTGTACAAGCGCAGCAAGCGCCACCTGAAAATTCATAAGTTTTATTAAAGCAGGAGCCTCTCTATGCCGCGACCCAATCAACCCCGCATCCGCTTAGGCATGATCGGCGGCGGACAAGGGGCGTTTATCGGCCAAGTTCACCGCTTAGCTGCTCGCCTCGACGATACCTGCGAGCTGGTATGTGGCGCCTTTAGCCGCTCGGCGGATAACAACCAACTGACTGGCGAAGCGTGCCACCTCCCCGACGAGCGTATTTACGCTGACTGGCAGCAATTACTGGAAGGCGAGCAGCAACTTCCCGCCGAACAACGCATGCAGTTATTGGTGATCGTAACGCCTAATCATCTTCACGTGCCGATCGCGGAAGCGGCCATGCAGGCAGGTTTTCATGTGTTCTGCGAAAAGCCGGCGGCAGTATCGCTCCAAGAAGCTCAGCGCTTAGCAGCAAGCTGGCATGCCAGCGGCTGCCTGTATGGCTTGGCGCATACCTACTTAGGCTACCCCATGGTATGGCAAGCCCGAGAAATGGTGAGCGAGGGCCAAATAGGTAGCATTCGCAAAATTCATGTGGAGTATCCCCAGGGCTGGCTAGGCGAGCGTTTAGAACAGCAGGGTAATAAACAAGCCGCGTGGCGCACCGACCCTTCGCTCGCAGGTATCAGCGGCTGCATGGCCGACATTGGCACCCATGCTTTCGGCCTCGCCGAGTTTATTTCCGGACATCGTGTTAGCGCTCTCTGCGCCTCGCTTGCCAGCCACGCCGATGGCCGCCAATTAGACGATGATGGCGATGTACTGCTGCGCACCGATCAAGGCGCCAGCGGAACCCTCATTGCCAGCCAGATCTGCAGCGGGGAAGAAAACGCACTTAAAATACGTATTTACGGCGACAAAGGGGCGTTGGAGTGGCACCAAATGGAGCCCAACAGCCTGTTCTACCGCCCGCTTCAAGCACCGATGCGCACCCTCCGTGCGGGCATCGACCAACCCGACCTTTTCCCCAGCGCGATGCAGCGCTTGCGCCTACCCGGCGGCCACCCTGAGGGGTATCTGGAAGCACTCGGCAACCTTTACCGCGACTTTGCCCACGCCATTCATCAAGGCAAGCAAGGCGACGTTGAGGGCGTTCCCGGCATGGTCTCCGGGCTACGTGGCATGGCGTTTATCGAGGCCGTCACCACCAGCGCCAAAAGCGAACAGAAATGGACACCACTGCCTGCCACTCAACTAACGGGAGCCTAATCATGCCCAACACCCACAAAGGCATCCGCGGGCCCGCCATTTTCCTGGCCCAGTTTATCGGCGACGAAGCGCCTTTCGATAGCCTCGAAGGAATCGCTCGCTGGGCGGCCGAACAGGGCTATCAAGCCATTCAGCTACCCACTGCAGACAGTCGTTTTATCGACTTGCGCCAGGCCGCTGAAAGCCAAAGTTACTGCGATGAGTTAAACGCCCGCTGCGAAAAAGCCGGCGTTGTGATCAGCGAACTCTCGACCCACTTACAGGGCCAACTGGTCGCCGTGCATCCCGCTTGCGACGACTTATTCGATGACTTCGCCCCCGCTGAACTACACGGCAAGCCCCAAGAGCGTACCGAGTGGGCCATTGAGCAGTTAAAACTGGCTGCCAAAGCTAGCCAACTGCTTGGTTTAACGGCTCACGCGACGTTTTCCGGGGCGCTGCTATGGCCCTTTGTTTATCCCTGGCCCCAACGTCCTGAGGGGCTAGTCGAAGAAGGGTTCAACGAGCTGGCCCGGCGGTGGCGGCCAATTCTGGATGCCTTTGATGAGGCAGGTGTTGATCTGTGCTTTGAGATTCACCCTGGCGAGGATCTTCACGACGGTGCGTCTTTCGAGCGGTTCCTGGCGGCAGTGGACAACCATCCACGGGCGAAAATTCTTTATGACCCCAGTCACTTACTGCTGCAGCAGTTGGATTATCTCGAGTTTATCGACCGCTACCACGAGCGTATCGGCATGTTCCACGTTAAAGACGCTGAATTTAACCCCAATGGCCGCAGCGGCGTTTATGGCGGTTACCAGGGTTGGGTAGAGCGCCCTGGACGCTTCCGTTCATTAGGCGATGGGCAGATCGATTTCAGCGGGATTTTTAGCCGCCTGACGCAGTACGGATTTGATGGCTGGGCGGTGCTTGAGTGGGAGTGCTGTATTAAGGACGCCGCCCAAGGCGCTGCAGAGGGCTCACCTTTTATCGAAGCCCATCTGATTCAACCCGCCGGTCGCGCTTTTGATGATTTTGCCGGTGTCACCACCAGTGTTTCGCGCAACCGTCGAATTCTTGGTCTTCCTTCACACCGTTAATTGACTGTTTTTTTAATCACAACCACAACAAAGGATCACGTCATGGCTATGATACGCACACGACTCAGTATCATGATGTTTTTGCAGTTCTTTATCTGGGGCGGCTGGTTTGTCACCCTGGGCACCTTCCTGGCCAACAACCTCAACGCCAGCGGTGGTCAGATTGGCATGGCGTTCTCCACCCAATCCTGGGGTGCCATTATTGCCCCTTTCATTATTGGCTTGATCGCTGACCGCTATTTCAACGCCGAGCGTATTCTCGCCGTACTCCACTTAGCAGGCGCTGCGTTAATGTACGGCCTGTATGTCGCCAGCGATTTCAGTACGTTTTACCCGTTAGTGTTGATGTATATGATTATCTATATGCCGACACTGGCGCTGGTTAACTCAGTCTCTTTTCGCCAAATGAGCGACCCAGGCCAGGAGTTCGCCAAAATCCGCGTATGGGGAACCATCGGTTGGATTATCGCGGGCTTGGGTATCAGTTACTTATTCGCCTGGGACTCTTCTCAAGGCATCGCCGACGGCATGCTGCGTAACACCTTTTTGATGTGCGCTATCGCATCATTAGCCCTAGGCCTATACAGCTTTAGCCTGCCCGCCACGCCGCCTAAAGCAAACGGCCCGGTTGGCTTAAAAGAAGTACTAGGGCTAGATGCACTGGCCCTGCTAAAAGACCGCAACTACGCCATCTTCTTTATCGCCTCTATTCTGATTTGTATTCCGCTGGCATTTTATTACCAAAACGCCAACCCTTTTCTGGCAGAGATCGGCGTGACCAATCCAACCGGCAAAATGACCCTGGGCCAGGTATCGGAAGTGCTGTTTATGCTGTTGCTACCGGTCTTTATTCATCGCTTTGGTATCAAGAAAACCTTGCTGATCGGTATGCTGGCGTGGGCGCTACGCTATGCGCTGTTTGCGTTCGGTAACGCCGATGAGATGGTGTTTATGCTCTTGATTGGTATTGCACTGCATGGCGTGTGCTACGACTTCTTCTTCGTGACCGGCCAAATCTACACCGATGCCCGCGCAGGGGAGAAGTTTAAAAGCTCTGCCCAGGGCATGATCACGCTGGCCACTTACGGGGTAGGCATGCTAATAGGCTTCTGGGTAGCCGGTCAGATTACCGATCACTTCTCCACCAACGGCGCGCACGACTGGCAAGGCATCTGGATGTTCCCAGCAGCATTTGCTATCGCGGTGCTGGTGTTGTTCTACCTCACCTTTAAAAACGATAAAAGCGTAACGGCTAAGCCTAACGTGTAAGGGTATAGAGCATAATAACAGCCGGGTGTATTGGCGGCACCCGGCTTGCTATTTTATAAAGTTTTCAAATACTTAATGAGCACAACATCCCCGTAAAACGGCTTTATTTGTTACACACTAAAAAGGCCCGATATTGCGCCTACGACAACCTCAACAATAGTCATGATACCTTCAGCTACCGACATGACGATTTCTAGCAGCACCCCTAAAACTCCCTCACTGCTGGCAATCACGGGTATTGAGATACCAGCGAGAGCAATCCCCATCGCGCCAATCGCCACCACTTCAAACCCAATGATCACAATATAAAGTAGCGCCCCGATTAACGCACTTGCACAAACTGAGTTTAGCGTCTTGATCTTCACTGACCTTTGTTTTCTAGCCGCCACTCCTTTGCCTCCTGACAATAGAATTAAACTCATCTAAATGAATGGCACAGCCGAAATCTAAAACTGTCCGAGCAAATACAGAGCCAACACAATCAATGCAATCAAGCCCACTACTGCACACAAAGCGCCGTCGGATCGACTCCTATGCTCATCGAGATATATCACTTTAGAAGCCGAAGGATATTTTCCCAAAGTAACTAGTTTACAGATTGGCCAACCAACCCAGTAACAAATTGTTCTAAAGAATACCTCTGCCAGTATGTAACCTATTCCCCTAAAAAACCCCCTGCCTATCTCTTCAAAAAAGCCGTCCATAAAACTCCCTTTCGGTTAAACGTAAATACATAACCAAATCCGCTTTCTTTTCACTTCTATTTTGCCATAGCCGGGAATTGCAGCTGGCTTAATGGCTAACGCTCACCTTCCAGTTCGTGCCATACGCGCAGAATAATGATGACGCTCGGATGTACTGAATAGCGGATAACGTACTTACCAAAGACCATGTCACGAACAGAATCCGGTGCCATTTCAACCGGCGTTCCCATTTTGGGGAGGTCTGGCAGTAAGTCGATTTTGCCGACCAGCTCAGCTGCTATCCGGCCGGCTGCTGATGGATTATGGATGGCGATGAACTCTCTAAGGCGCTGCAAATCTTCAATGGCTTCATTCGTGTAAACCAGTTTCACCTATCCGACCTCGGCGCATCCTGCTCATTTTCCGTTCCCCAGCTATTGAGCCAACGATGAACCTCGCTGCTATCAACCACCTTCCCCTGTGCGGCAGACTCCATTGCCTCCAGCGTTTGCCTCCAACGCTCTTGCTCAAGCTGTTGCTTCTCGATGTATTCCGACAACGCCTGGTTGATCACCCAGCCTTTGCTCCGGTGGAGCCTGCCTGCGATAGCTTCCAGATGCTGTTCAACATCCGCCTGAAGACGAACTGTAGTGACACCCATATTTATACCCTCAACCCCGATGACTACAATGTATTACAGCATAGTCAATGAGATTGCTGCAAAAATTTAATCTCGTACCCAGCATCACGCACGGCTGGGGAATAGTGCAGTGACCATCGCCGTAGCAGGCCTTGTTGTAGCATCTTTCGAACCCGCTCATACTTAGTGATAGCCGACTCTGGCCTCTGTCTCCAGCTTCTCTGGATATAGTAGGAAGGTAATGGTTACACCGAGTTTTAAGATACCGCTGACAGCCCCCATTAGTATCAAAGGCCAACCAAGCTCAAGTCCGAGCACAATTCCAAAAAATACGTTCGAAACGTCCTTGGCAAAGAAAACCAATGTCATGGGAAGCGAGAGAGCTCCAGTGCATTTCGCTTGCCATATTTTCCTTATTTGCTGAATACCGCCCTGAAGAATGATCAGTGTTGCGAAAACAGCAAGGGACTCTGCTGCCACTTCACCCAGATGGCTTACTTCCTCCCGAAAAAATAAAGCTCCGAACGCTGCTAGCAAAGCAACTGAAGCGGTTAAAAATGGCGCCCTTTGCGATAGAGGCGACCGATCCAGGAAGATCTCAAACAGTACGATCCATGTGGCCAGTGAAGCAATCAATCGAGTAAAGAAGATATAATAATCAATATCTTCTAGCATTATCGAATAAAGCAAAAATGAATAGAACGCGATGAAGCTTGAAAAGAAACCATTCACCGAAAGTGACTGGGTCGCGTAGCCGAGCTCAGCTCCTCTTGGGTCGGCAATTTTCCGTTGCCGTATCTTTCTAATCTGAACAACCAAACCTACCAGGCACCCAAGAAAGAGAAGCGAGCTGATAGTTCCTGCCACGTTGTAAAGAGTCATAACACTTCCATGCTTTTCCCAAGTTATAACCGTGATTATACCGCGCATCTAATTATTGAATGATGAGAACAGTTAATTTTACCTAATAATATTGTATGGAAAAGCAACGTACAAAACACTAACCCGTGATGAAAAAAGTTCGAGGCCTGCCAAAAAGCCCAGCCCCCGATACTATCTAGCATCAGAAGACTGGGCTTGCTCGCTTAGGGTGCTTAAAAGCGCTCTGCTATAACTCTCTTACCCAAATGTTTCGAAAGCTAACGCCTGCATCGTGATCCTGCAGGTAAATGGGCGCGCAGCCGTGGGCTTCGTCGTAGTTGGGTTCGCCAATCCACTCGGTGGTGCCTTGCACTTCAGCATGGTGCTGAACCACTACACCGTTATGCAGAACGGTGATGTAGGCAGGCGATTCAAGGGCGCCTTCATCATCAAAACGTGGCGCGGTGTAGAGGATGTTATAGCTCTGCCACTCACCGGGCGGGCGGGATGCGTTGACTAACGGAATATGCTGTTTGTAGATAGATGCCGCTTGGCCGTTGGGATAGGTCGGGTTGTCATAGGAGTCCAGCACTTGCACTTCATAACGCTCCTGCAGGAAGACGCCGCTATTGCCACGATCTTGACCCTCCATGCCATCGATATCGGCCGGCGCTCTCCACTCCAAGTAGAGCTGCACGTCGCAGAAATCCTGACGTGTGCGTATTCCTCCCGCGCCGCGATTCACCGTCATCACGTCGTCTTTCACGTGCCACTCGGCTGGCCCGCCCTCTTCGGCTTCCCACGCGCCTAAACCTGTGCCATCGAATAGCACGATCGCATCGGAAGGAACGCCCGTCTCAGGCACCGAAACCAAAGGTGGCACAGGCTCCCACACTTCTGTTTTGGTGGATTGCTGTTCGGGTGTCAGCGACTTATCCGAGCCGCCCTCCTGAGCCGCACTGTCGAATGCCAACAAACTGCCACAAGCCAATAAGCAGAATGCCTGGGTGTATTGATAGTTCATCAATGCTCTCCTTTCCATTATGTGGCCCAAGCAGGCTCGCCGTTATAGGGCGCGCAGCCGTCGTAACGGCCTGGCACCGCTTCGTAGCGCAAGACTTCCGTCGCGCCAACTTCTGAGGTGAAGAAGCCGAACAGCGTTAACTGCTTCATCATGGTGAAATAGTGTGGAAGCGTTTCCTCGCTATCCGCGTGCTCCTGGGATGACTGGTTTTCTGCCGTTTGATTTCGAGCGGTCTGGGTCTCTGCGGTCAGTGCCTCAGCAGGGGTTGGCTGCTCTCTACGAGCCTGTTGCTGGGCGTGCGCCATCGCTTCGCGATCCAACTCGGTTATGAGCTCTAACCGCTGCTCGCCACTCAGCGCTATAAAATCGCGTTCGTAGGCCGCTCGGCTACGCGCTTCAAGCTGCGCTAAACCAAAATAGAACACCTCTCTTTCTGAGGGCGTATAGCAGTCGCTGACGAACAGGGCCATAAACTCCCCGACGCCAGCGTCTTTAGCACCTGGGGTATCGGTTCTCGGCAGAATGGTTTCGGCAAGCTCGTCCAGCCGCTCTACATCACGGCTGCTAAAGGGATGGCCTGACTGGCCAGCATCGCTAAAGGCAAATAGGGATTTGCCTCCAATCATCGCTGTACCGGTCGTCAGGGCGATCATTTTGAGTAATTCGCGACGATTCATGACAAGTTCCCCCGCTTCAGCTCTTCCACTGCATAGTCCACCGCCCGAGCGGTAAGCGCCATATAGGTTAGAGAAGGATTTACACAAGAGGATGACGTCATGCAGGCGCCATCCGTAACAAACACATTGGGCGCATCCCACACCTGGTTGTGGCTATTGAGCACTGAGGTTTTCGGGTCACGGCCCATACGCGCGGTGCCCATCTCATGGATCCCCATGCCTGGCGCGTAATCGCCTACGTCGCCTTTGACGTTCTTCACGCCCGCGGCCTCAAGTAAGTCGACCGCATCTTGAACCATGTCCCGACGCATATCGCGCTCGTTTTGCTTGAGCTCCACGTTGATCGACAACACCGGCAGCCCCCATTTATCGCGAACGCTGTGGTCAAGGGAGATGCGGTTATCGTGATCGGGCAGCATTTCGCCGAAGCCTGTCATACCGATCGTCCAACCGCCTGGCTGGCTAAGTGCTTGCTTTAAATCAGTGCCGATATTGAGCTCTGCAATTTCGCGATCCCAGCCCTCGCGGCTCGCCGCTCCTTGATAACCAAACCCGCGCACGTAGCTTCGCTGCTCATCGCCTACGTTGCGAAAGCGCGGAATGTAAAAGCCCGCAGGACGGCGTCCGAAGTAGTATTTGTCGAGATAGCCTTCCACTTCGCCACTGGCACCGCAGCGGAAGTGGTGATCCATCACGTTGTGACCCAGTTCGCCGCTGCTACTGCCCAAGCCCCCTTCCCAGACATCGGTGGCGGAGTTCATCAAAATCCAGGTAGTGTTGAACGTAGACGCATTGAGGAAGATGACATCAGCGGTGTACTCATGGACTTCATGGGTCTCAGCGTCAATCACCTCAACGCCCCGCGCCCGCTGACGGTCTTTGTCGTACAGCACCTGGCTGACAATCGAGAATGGCCGTAACGTTAGATTACCTGTGGCCACCGCCGCGGGAAGCGTGGCGGACTGGGTGCTGAAATAGGCACCATAAGGGCAACCCAGCCAGCATTTATTGCGGTATTGGCAGTTGACGCGATTTTGTTCCGGCTTTGGCTGGGTAATATTGGCGACTCGGCTGTGGATAAGATGGCGCTGCCCACCAAAGGCTTCTTTAATACGCTTGGCGGCATCTTCTTCCACACAGTTAAGCGGTATTGGCGGCAGAAACTCGCCATCGGGAAGAATATCTAACCCTTCCTGGGTGCCTGCAATACCGGCAAAGCGCTCCACATAGTCATACCACGGGGCGATATCTTCATAGCGAATCGGCCAATCAATGGCGATACCTTCACGCTGGTTGGCCTCGAAGTCCATAGGGCTGAGCCGATAGCTTTGCCGCCCCCAAAGCAGTGAGCGCCCCCCTACGTGATAGCCGCGAAACCAGTCAAAGCGCTTCTCTTCCACGTAGGGATTGGCCTGTTCATCCGCCCACATGCCCATGGTGGCTTCATTAAGGGGGTAGTCGCGCCTGAGCACGGGGTGCTTAGCGATCATCTCCTGGGTCGGCTCATTACGGTGGGGATAATCCCACGCCTCTTTATTGGCATTGTGGTAATCCTTCACGTGTTCAATGTTGCGCCCACGCTCAAGCAGTAAAACCTTCAAGCCTTTCTCTGTAAGTTCTTTAGCGGCCCAGCCGCCGCTAATGCCTGAGCCAACCACGATGGCATCGTAGTGATTATCTGGCATGGTCATCTTCCTTATTGTGTTGTTGTTCGCGTCGAATCACACATCGCAGCGCTGAATAGCTGCCTGGAGTGATTCTATTTTTGCCTGTTGGCTAGTACGGTCAGGGAGAAATTCTTGGGCGATATAGCCCTGAAAGCCGGTATCTCGAATAGCGCGGCAAATCGCGGGGTAGTTGAGCTCTTGGGTGTCGTCTATTTCATGGCGCCCAGGCACACCGGCAGTATGGTAATGGCCGAAAAAGCGATGGTTTTCACTGATAGTGCGAATGACATCGCCCTCACTAATCTGCATGTGATAGATGTCATAGAGCAGCTTGAAGTTGGGCGAATCGAGGCGACGGCAAAGCTCAATGCCCCAAGCCGAGTTGTCACAAATATAATCGGGGTGGTCGATTTTGCTGTTGAACAGCTCCATCTGTAGCACCACGCCTTTTGCCTCTGCCTGGGCAAGAATCTCCTTCAGCCCCGTTTCGGCATTTTGCAAACCCTGTTCAGGGCTCATACCCCGGGCATTGCCGCTAAAACAAATGAGATTGGTGTAGCCCGCTTGGCTGACCAGATCGATATGATGGAGGTATCGCTCAATCAGCTCTGAGTGAAAGCGGGTATCGCCCCAGCCATCCTCAAGGCTCAACTCAGCGCCATTACACATGGAAGAGTCGAGCCCATACCGCTGAAGCACAGGCCACTCTTCTGGCCCCACCAGATCAATCGCCGTAATGCCCAACTCAGTTGAAAGCTGGCAAAGCTCTTCCAAAGATAGAAAATCGAATGTCCAACGGGCGACTGAATGATGGATATTGCCTTTTAGTGCCCGCTGAGAAGTCGTATCATCAGCTAGGGTTCGAGATCCAAGCTGAGGTAGCGCCGCCAGACCAATAGCACCGGTAACGCTGTGGCGCAGCAGGCTACGCCGATCAATAAGGTAGCGCTTCATAAAGCATCCTCGCGTTCGTCATCTAAATGAGATGGCCTAGGCGTGCATTACTCTTCTCGAAGCGCTGTCAGTTTTTCCTGTAAGAAGCTGTTGCCCTCGGTAATCACCGCTTCTGCGTCGAGTGGCATATCGTGTTCGATGATGTACCACTCAACATCAGCGGCCTCGATGGCGGGCAAGATTGCATCCCAATCCAGTACACCTTCCCCGAGTGTAGCGAAACCGCCCTCTTCTTCGGCGGTGCCTTCTGGAGCATTATCTTTGGCGTGTACAGCAAACAGTTGGCCATCGAAACGCGAGACATACTCAACCGGCTCAAACCCGCCACGTGCCACCCAGGCAATATCCAATTCCGCCAGCAGATCAGATCCAGCAGCATCAAACAGATGCTCTAACGCGGTTTTACCGTCATACACTTCCATCTCGAAATCATGGTTGTGGTACGCCAAGCGGAAACCTTCAGCATCTAGCTCAGCGGCAATATCACCTAGCTCTTTACCCAGCGCCTGCCAGCCTTCGGCATCGCTAGGGCGTGCGTCCTCGGCTAGATAAGGCATTGTTAAGGTGTCGTTACCCACCGCCTGATTGAAAGCCACCGTGTCGTCTAAGCGATTGCGCAAATCGTCTAGCTGCACATGACTTGAGATCACCTCAAGCGCGTGCTCTTCTAACAAAGCGTTGAGTTCTTCGGCTGTCACGTCCTGGGTGCCCACCGTCTCAATGGCAGAGATTCCCGCTCGATTTACGGCGGCTAACTGCTCCTCCAAATTGCCAAAATCACGCAGCGTATACATTTGAACAGCAATGGGTAATTCTGCTGTGCTGCTTTGTTGAGCTTGAACAACGCCAGGCACACTCAGCACTGACAGCGCCACTGCACTAGCAGCCAGCAGAGCCTGTGAACTCAAACGCTTTGGGCGTAGCGGGGTATCCATATCCACCTCATTGTTGTTGGATTGTTATATATTGTGAAAGCGCCGACGCAAAAATGTAATCGGTTACATTTTTTTAGAACATCTCAGTAAAATGTGCAAGTCAGCCGCTTTTTTTACCGCTTTTAAGGGGACAAAAAGGACTTAATACTCACACAAGTCAATTCACAAACAATTGATTATAAACAACATATAGACTATTAAAGAAAAACCTAATACTTTGGTATCAAGCAGTAGTGGCGTTTACCAACGGCTCATTTCACTATTATTTTTGCCGTCTCCCAAGCTGATACAATGGCTATCGTTTCCATCCACCAACGGACATCAACGTGCCACTACGCGACCTGCTGCTCGGCCTCTTTGTTATCGCCATTTGGGCGCTGAATATCATTGTTATCAAGGTCGGTGTAGCGGAGCTACCGCCGCTATTGATGACCACCCTACGTTTTATGCTGGTCGCAGTTCTGCTGGTGCCCTTCTACCCGGTGGCGCGAGTGCAATTGCCGTTTTTGCTACTGTTATCCATCACCTTCGGCAGCCTCCACTTCGCTCTTCTGTTTATTGGTTTGGAGCATGCAGAAGCAGGTACCGGCGCGCTTTTAGTACAGATGGGCACGCCCTTTGCCACATTGTTAGCGGTCATCTTTCTAAAAGAGAAGCTAGGCCCCAAACGGGTTGTCGGGCTGCTACTCTCTTTTGCTGGGGTAGTCGTACTGGCCGGTGGGCCAACGCTGCCCTCTCCTTTACCACTGGCGATTCTGTTGTGCAGTGCCATGGGCTGGGCGGTGTCGCAGCTGTTGATCAAGCGTGGCCCGCCCATTGCGCCGATGGCGTTGGCAGGCTGGGTGGCGCTGTTCGCGGTGCCTCAGGTAGGGTTGGGGTCATGGCTATTTGAGAGCGGTCAGTGGCAGGCGATGCAGCAAGCAACTTGGTTAGGCTGGGGGGCGATGATTTACACCGCCGTAATGTCGTCGATTGTCGCTTACGGGATTTGGTATGCGCTTTTACGCCGTCACCCGGTTAATCGCGTGGTACCCATGACGCTACTCGTACCGGTATTGGCAGTCGGCCTAGGCGCGCTGTTAATGGGCGACAGCCTAGGCGTGCATAAACTAGTGGGCGGCGGCTTAGTGGTCGCGGGTATAGCCCTGATTGTGATCAGATTTCGCCGCCGCCGATAAAGGTCATATCGAGGGAAATCAGCGTAGCGACATCGGCAGCAGCGCCGTCATCGAAACGTCACATATCCACTCAGGCCAATCAGTTAGACTGAACAGTCACCAAGCCGGGAGTTCCCTATGCAGATGCTGGCGCTTTACAGTATCAAGGGGGGCGTGGGCAAGACCGCCTCCGCCGTCAACCTCGCCGCCGAAGCGGCACGCGACGGCAGGCGAGTATTGCTGTGGGATCTCGATCCGCAGGCCGCCACCACCTTCTATCTACGCAGCAAACCCAAAGTGCGTGGTGGCGTCGACAAACTGGTCAAGGGCAAGGCCGATCTCGACCGGGCGATCCGCGAGACCGACATCGAAGGGCTCGACCTGCTGCCAGCGGCGCTGGGCTCGCGTGACCTGGAAGCGTCGATGGAAACCCGCAAACCCAGCCGGCTGCGTAAGATCCTCAAGCCGGTGATGAGCAGTTACGACCTGGTGATACTCGACTGCCCGCCGAGCCTGTCGGCACTCGCCGAGCAGATCTTTTCAAGCGTCGATGCCCTGCTAGTGCCGATGGTACCGACCACCCTGTCGTTGCGCACTCTTGAGCAACTGGACGGTCATCTCGACGCGGTCGACCATGCCTGCCCGATCTGGCCATTCGTGACCCTCGCCGACCGTCGCAAGACCCTGCACCGCCAGGTGATGGAGAGTCTCAGCGAACGCTGGCCGAGGCGCCTATCGACGACCGTGCCCAACGCCAGTGAGGTCGAGCGTATGGGTATCGAACGCGCTCCGGTCGGGCATTTCGCCCGCAGCAGTCGGGGCAGTCGCGCCTACACCGCGCTGTGGCGAGAGATCGCGCAGCGTATGCAATGACCTTCTGAGCTTCGCTCTGCTGTTAATTGGCTTGCAGCAGGCGGAAGAGGTACCGGCGCGCTGTTAAGGGACGACAGCCTAGGCGTGCATAAACGAGTCGGTGGCGGCTTAGTGGTCGAGGGTATAGCCCTGATCGTGGTCAGGTTTCGCCGCCGCCCAGTTTAATCTCCAGGCTGGCAGAAACCGGCTTCTTCAGGAATAGAAACACAGTCCCCTACTTTGATACCGCGCTCGGCAAAGTAGCCGCCATTAACCTCTAACGCTGAATGATAAGCCGCACCTGCAGGATAAGAGGGGCAGTCGCTCGGCGACGAGGATTCGCAGGGTTGCATGGTATTAATCGCCACAATCCGCCCATCGCTATCGATAAAGGCAATATCCAGAGGGATTAGCGTGCGATACATCCAAAAGGCATTGTTGGCCGACTGCTCGTTCTCAAAGCGAAACAGCATGCCACTTTTTTCGGGCAAGCTCTCACGCCCCATTAACCCGCGCTGACGCTGCGTAGCCGTTTCCGCCACTTCAACCTCTAGACGATGTGGGCCGCCCTCGCTGTGAATAGCCAGCGCCAGCGTCTGCATCTTTTGCGCAGATGCCTGCCCCCAAGCAAACGAGCTGAGTAGCGACATCGGCAGCAGTGCCGCCATCGGTAACAGTAAAGACGCCTTAAGCAGCGTGCGACGCGTGGGATCCATGCTTACTTCCTTTTGTCATGCGTATCTGCGCGAACTCGGTGGCCTGGCAAAAGGTAAATGCCTGCTGCCAGCAGCGAAACCTTCACCACGGCGCCGCTGGTTAACTGATTACGCCGGGCGGCATGGGTGGCAATATCAAAACGTAACATATCGCCGTGATCGACGCTTAGCGAAACTGAAGTGATGCCGCCCAGTACGACCAGTTCGCTAACGGTGGCAACGACCGGGTTCTCCCGCTCGCCGTGTGAAGGACGGCCGCGACGGTGAAGCACAATATCGGAGGGCGGCAAGTACCAGGTGACTTTTTCACCCAGCGTCAGATTATCTAGCCCCTCGGCTACCTCGAGATAATTTTCGCCCCACCGCAGCCGACGCTTGCCGCCCTCATCCACCACTATCCCTTCAAACAGATTATGGCGGTCTAACAAGCGCGCCACCAGCGGCGACAACGGCCGACGAAAAAGCATCTCAGGAGCATCTTGCTGCAGGCTGACGCCGTTATGCAACACGCAGATTTGATCGGCCAGCGCGGCGGCTTCTTCCAGGTCGTGGGTCACCAGTACAATAGGGATGTCGATCTGCTGACGCAGCAGCGCCAGCTCGCGCTGCAAACGCCGCCGGGTCACTTGATCCACCGCCGAAAACGGCTCATCGAGTAACAGCACTTTGGGGTCACGGGCCAAGGCACGGGCCAGCGCCACCCGCTGGCGCTGGCCCCCCGAAAGCGCGTTGGGGTAGCGCTTGCCCAGCCCGTCTAAACGCACCTTGGCTAGCCACTGCTCGGCCTGTTCACGGCGTTGCGGTTGGGGCAGGTGGCGCAGAGGGAGCTGAATATTTTGTGAGGCGGTTAGGTGCGGAAATAGCGCATAGTCCTGAAACACTATGCCGACCTGTCTACGCTGGGGCGAGAGTGAATGCTTACGCTCGGCGTCAAACCAAACCTCTCCAGCGCACTCCACTCGCCCGCCCTGGGGGCGATAAAGCCCGGCAATAGTGCGCAGCAGCGTGGTTTTGCCGCTGCCCGATGGCCCTACCAGCGCCAGCAGTTCACCGGGTTGGCAAACAAACTCGGCGGCCAGTGGAATCGGCCCCGTTTGATTGACCGCCACGCTCAACCCTGCAATCGGCCCAGAGACCGGCTCTGTGATGCGCGAATCAGCCACGTACCCACCGCCTGCGCCCGGCCAGACCATAGACGAGCCCCAAGGTAATAAACGATACCAACAGCAACAGCGCCGACATCTGTGCAGCGCCCTGTTCATCGAAGGCCTGGACGCGATCATAGATGGCAATGGCGAGAGTGCGGGTTTCACCATCAATGGCGCCACCCACCATCAAGATGACGCCAAATTCGCCCAGCGTATGGGCAAAGGTAAGCGCTGCCGCTGACATAATGCCTGGCCACACCAAGGGCAGCTCGATGCGCAGCAGCGTCTGCCAAGGGCTTAGCCCACTGCACCAAGCCGCTTCACGCAGGTTGTGGGGCACATGTTCAAAGGCACGCTGAATGGGCTGCACGGCAAACGGCAAATTGGCGATCAGGGAGGCCAATAGTATGCCAGTGAAAGTGAAATTCAGCCCGCTACCGGTCATTCCTGCCCAAAACGAGCCCACTGGCGCGTCGCGGCCAAAGCTCAACAGCAGATAAAAGCCCAGTACGGTAGGCGGCAATACCAGCGGTAATGCGATCAGCGCTTCACATAGCCCTTTGCCGCGGAAACGCGCATAGGCCAGAGAGCGACCTAGCCAAATAGCGATGGGTAGCAGGATAAGACAGGTGAACGCCGCTAGGCGTAATGAGACCGAAAGCGCCGACCAATCCATTATGCTCCTTCCATTATTCGACGCTAAACCCGTAGGTACGCAAAATGGATTGTCCCTCGTCCTCTTGCAACCACTGATAGAAGGCCGTGGCAATATCTCCAGCCTGATTGGTCAGTACCATTCGCTGGCGTAGTGGGCTATGCCACTCTTCAGGGATAAGTACGTACTCACTTCGCTCACCTAGTGTGGGAGCCAGCGCCAAGGAGTAAGCCACCAGCCCACCGCGCGCATCGTCGGAGAGCGCAAACTGCGCCGCCTGGGAGACATTTTCGCCCAGTATCCGCAGCGGCTCTGTTTGCTCCCAAAGCCCGGCGTACTCAAGCGCCTGCCGCGCCGCCACGCCATAGGGGGCGTGTTCGGGGTTGGCCAGGGCGATGCGCTCAGTAGTCCCCGCCTCTAACGCGGTTTTAACCGCTTCAAGCGGCGTCTCCTCGTTAGGTAAATCACCACGCCCTGCGCGCTGCAGCCACACTAAACGACCAATGGCGTAAATCACGCCCTCATCTTGTGTGTAGCCCTCCTCATAAAGCGCTTGAACGTAGCTCTCGTCAGCGGAGAGATAGAGCTCAAAGGGCGCGCCCTGGGCAATTTGACGCCGGAAGTTGCCTGACGAGCCAAAGTTTAGCCGTAGGGCGTGGCCGGTTTCCTGCTGAAACTGCTCGGCGGCTTCTGTCAGCGCAAACTGTAGATCAGAGGCCGCCGCCACGATAGGCGCCTCCGCCTGCGCAGGGGAACCTATCAGAAGCAAGCAGGCGAGCAGCAACCCATGCGCTAATTTAGCTTTTAGCATGCTCGTCAGTAATCTCCATTACCTTCATGGTATTGGTGCCGCCATGGGCGTTCATATGGTCGCCGCGAGTTAGGATTACATGGTCGCCAGGTTTGGAGATACCGGTCTTAACCAGCATCTCGAGGGCCCGGTCGTTTAGCTCGGTGGCGCTCATTGCGGAGGTATCGAACGGTAGCGAAACAACACCGCGGTAGAGCGCCATGCGGCGTTGGGCAATGGGATTATGCGCCAAGCCAACAATCGGCAGGCCCGAACGAATGCGCGAAGCGATCAGCGGTGTATAGCCCGATGAGGTCATACAGGCAATCGCGGTAATGCCGGTCATATGGTTGGCCGCGTACATGGCGGAGAGCGCAATGGTCTCGTCAGGGCGGGAAAAGCCTTCATGAATACGGTGACCGGACTCCTGGGCGGTTTTTTCCCGCTCAGCTCCCAGGCAAACACGTGACATGGCTTCTACGGTTTCCAGCGGGTAGTCGCCCGCCGCGGTTTCCGCCGAGAGCATGACCGCATCGCTGCCATCCAGCACCGCGTTGGCCACGTCAAACACCTCAGCGCGGGTGGGAAGAGGCGCTGAAATCATGCTCTCCATCATTTGCGTGGCGGTAATGACCGCACGGTTGAGCGAACGCGCTCGTTTGATCATGCGCTTTTGCACGCCGACCAACTTGGCATCGCCAATTTCTACGCCTAGATCACCTCGCGCCACCATGACCGCCTCAGAAGCTTCGATAATGCCATCCAGGGTGGCATCATCCGCTACGGCTTCGGCACGTTCGACTTTGGCCACCAGGCCAATCTCTTTACCCGCCTCACCTAATAAGCGGCGTGCTTCGAGCATATCTTCAGCATGGCGGGGGAAAGAAATGGCCAGGTAATCGACGCCAATCTCAACGGCGGTCTTAAGGTCTTCTTTATCTTTTTCAGTCAATGCCGGAGCGGAGAGCCCACCGCCCTGCTTGTTGATACCTTTATGGTTAGAGAGCTTGCCTCCCACGACCACGGTGGTATGCACCTGTTGGCCGTCAACACGGGCCACGTCCAGCACCAAGCGCCCGTCATCTAACAGCAGGCGGTCGCCGGCGGTCACGTCTTGGGACAAGGTCTTATAGTCGCAGCCGACTTGATGCACATCGCCCGCATCGCCATCCAGCGCCATATCAAGAATAAACGGCTGGCCCTCTTTAAGCACCACGGCCCCATCTCTAAACCGCGCAATACGAATCTTGGGCCCCTGTAGATCACCCAACACCGCGACGCTGCGGCCTAGCTTGGCGGCTATTTCACGTACCTCGGTTAGTCGGCGGCGGTGATCATCCGCTGTGCCATGGGAGAAGTTAAGACGCACCACATCGACACCCGCCTTGAGCATGGCTTCCAATACGCCTTCCCGGTCGCTGGCAGGCCCAAGGGTGGCGACAATTTTGGTACGACGGATCGAGGAGAAGTGCAGTGCGTTCATAATGTTCCAACCATGCAATTTAGCGTGTAGTGACTTTTATTAAGTAACTCTATCCAGTAACCCTAGCTTACCAGTTTAACGCGCTCTATATGACAGCAGTGCAACGCAGAGGGTTGGTTTAAGTCAACGTCACGGTGATAGTGAGAGGAAACTCATCGCAGTTATTGCCATCACCGCCGCGATCCACTACCAAAAACTCGCCTTCACGCTCCAGCACCGATTGAATGGCGTGCCAGGTGCCTGCTCGGTAGTTCACCCCTTGGCGGCCATCGGTGACAAACGCTCGCACGTCTGCAGGGTTAATATGTTCCCCCGGTGGGGCTACCACCACAATAAAGCGCTCCTGGTGCAGCGGCATAAACGCCTGACTGCCCTGGGGGTGACGCTCTAAAAACGTTAGCTCCAACGGCAGTGTAATCGGCTGGCTCACGAAGATATTAATCAGCGTGTGAGCGTTTTCGCCCAGTGTTTCCACCTTGGCAAGATTATGGTGGCGCTGCGTGCGCCCGGCGTTGATGGGAAACGACGTGGAGGTGCGCGCATCAATCACATCGCCAAAAGGGGCGAAGGCGTCAGCCGTTAGCGGCTCGGCTTTTAGTTCTAGCATAGAGTTATCCTTGAAAGCTGACCTCGAGATATATTTCAGTCGAGGGCAGGCCTACGAGGAGGCGCTGTGAACCCATCCTTGGGCGCTACCTATGCCATCCATAGCATAGGACCTCCTCTTCGGCCTGCCCTCGCCTTTCTTATCGTGCACTTAGGCGAAGAGAGGCATGGCGATTAACATCTTTGTACAGCAGGTACCTAAATGGCCCGGGGCCAGCGGCGTAGCAGGCCTGGGGGCAGAAGGCGCGTAGCCACATAAAATCACCAGCTTCTACCTCTACCCAATTTTGATTCAGGTGATAAACGGCCTTGCCTTCGAGCACATAAAGGCCGTGTTCCATGACATGGGTTTCATCGAAAGGAATCACGCCGCCGGGTTGAAAGGTAACGATATTGACATGCATATCGTGGCGAACGTCCGCAGGGTCGACAAAGCGTGTGGTGGCCCAGCGTCCTTCGGTGCCCGGCATTTCGATAGGCGCAATGTCCTGCTCGTTGGTGACAAACGCCGTTGGCACCTCGAGCCCTTCCACAAACTCATAGGCCTTGCGTACCCAGTGGAAACGTACCGGCGCGTTGGATTCGTTGCGCACCTGCCACGAGCTGCCAGGGGGAATAAACGCATAGCCGCCGGGCTGCAGGGTGTGGCGCTCACCCGACAAAGTAAGCGTTAACTCACCTTCCACAATAAACAGTACGCCTTCCGCCTGGGAGTCTGGCTCAGGCTTATCGCTGCCCCCTTGGGGCTGGACTTCCATAATGTACTGGGAGAACGTCTCGGCGAACCCCGACAGCGGCCGCGCCAGCACCCACAGCCGGGTGCCTTCCCAAAAGGGAAGATTGCTGGTGACGATGTCGCGCATCACGCCTTTGGGGATCAGCGCATACGCTTCAGTGAACACGGCGCGATCAGCGGTGATTTGCGTTTGCGGCGGGTGCCCGCCGGTGGGAGCGTAGTAAGTAGCTGGCATTTTTAAACCTATTTGACTTAGTAAAAACACAAGTTATTCATCTTGTATACAAGATTAGCTAACCACAATAAAGCAATCTTTAACAAAGCTCTTGTGAAACACTCCTCCCAATAGTAACTTCTTTAGAAACGTTCGTTTCATAATTCTAAGATCATGCGAGCATGTCCAAAAACAGCAACCTCGGCGCGGCGTGACGCCCGCTAACCGCTGCTCAGGTCAGCTACTTATAACAAACGCGAGGCATAGCATGTCCCAACACACCCCCTCTTCGTCTTCCTCAGATCGCCCCACGCCCAAGAAAAGCTGGTGCCGGATCCCTGACATTTACGCGGTTCTGTTCATATTTATCGCCCTGGCCGCGATAGCAACGCACTTTGTGCCGGCCGGGCAGTTCGAGCGTGTTCCTGGCCCGAATGGGCGCATCACTATCGACCCGAACTCTTATGAGCAGATCGCTTCGTCACCAGTTGGCATCGTCGACTTTATGCTGGCGATCCCGAATGGCTTAATGAGTGCCGGTGAAGTTGTCTTTTTCACCTTCATGATCGGCGGTATGTTCATGGTGCTAAGGCGCACCGGCATTATTGAAATAGGTGTGGACAAGCTAACGCGCCGCTTTGCGCGACAGAACCTGCTCACTATCCCCGTGTTGATGACGGTTTTTGCCCTCATAGCGACGGTTATCGGTACCCAAGAGTTGGCGCTGGTCTATGTGCCGGTCATCTTGCCGCTGATGATTGCCTTGCGCTTTGATTCAGTCACGGCCGCGGCGGTGGCACTTTGTGCTACCACGGTCGGTTTCACGACGGGTGTGCTCAACCCCATCAATACCGGCCTAGGACAGCAACTCTCAGATCTTCCTCTCTACTCCGGCTATGGCTTGCGCGTTGTGGCATTTGTGGTGATGTTAGCCGCGGCCATTTTCTTCGTTATGCGTTACGCCCGTATGGTGCATCAAACACCTTCACTTAGCCTGCTGAGCAGTGACACTAGCGAATCCGAAAAACGCTCGCTTTATCAACATGCTGACAATAGCCCAGCCTTAATCGCCAGCGCTCGCCAGAAGCTCGCGGCCATCGCCACCTTCGCCTTCTTCGCGGTACTCGTCTATGGCGTACTGCAGCAAGGCTGGTTCATGATGGAAATGGCAGGCCTGTTTATCATCATGGGCATTGTTGTGGGCCTAATAGCAGGCCTCGACACCGACGAAATATGCGCAGGCTTCAACCAAGGCTTCCGAGACGTGCTGGTCGGCGCCATGATCGCCGGCGTCGCACGCGGTGTTGCCGTGATGCTGGAAGATGGCCAAATCATGGACACGCTGGTGTTCGGGCTCGGCAATCTTGTCGGAGGCCTGCCCACTCTGCTCTCGGCGATTGGCATGTTCTTCGCCCAGCTAGGCTTCAATTTCATTGTCCCCTCCGGTAGCGGCCAAGCACTGGTCACCATGCCACTGATGGCACCGCTCTCCGACATCATCGGCGTCACCCGCCAAACGGCAGTGCTGGCGTTCCAGTTGGGTGACGGTATCGGCAATATTTTATACCCGACCTCAGGCTACTTTATGGCGACCCTGGCGCTGGCGGGTGTGCCGTGGCAAAAGTGGGTCAAATTCTTCTTCCCACTTTTTTGCGTCTGGATAGCGATTGCCCTGGGCTTTCTTATTTTCGCCCAGGCAACCCAGTGGACCGGCTAGAAGTGGATCGACTAGAGCACGGCAGAGATAAACTGCTTTAGCTCCGGCGTTTGTGGGTTGCTGAATAACTCTCTGGGGGCGCCCTCTTCATGGATGCGCCCCTGGTGCATAAACACCACGCGGTCGGCCACATCACGTGCAAAGCTCATTTCATGGGTGACCAGAATCAGCGTCACGCCCTCGGCCGCCAACGCTTCCAATACGCGCAGCACTTCCCCGACCAGCTCAGGGTCAAGTGCTGAAGTCACCTCATCGCAGAGCATCACTTTGGGGCGCATGGCCAGCGCCCGGGCGATGGCGACCCGCTGCTGCTGACCACCGGAAAGCTGCGCCGGGTAGGCATCGTATTTGTCGGAGAGGCCCACTTTCTCAAGCACTTCGCGGGCGACTTTTTCGACCTCGGCTTTCTCCTCGCCACGCACCACCAGCGGCGCCAAACAGACGTTCTCACCCACGGTTTTATGGGGAAACAGATTAAAGCTTTGGAATACCATGCCGACGTTTTCACTCAGCTCTTTGGGCGACATTGACGCCGCATCGAGCTGCTTATCGGCAATGGTGATCTCGCCGCTGTCATGTTTTTCCAGCTGATTCAGGCAGCGCAGCAGGGTACTTTTACCCGAGCCACTGCGACCAATAATCGCCACCACTTCGCCTTGCGCAACTGAAAGGTTGATACCTTTAAGCACTTCCAGGTCGCCAAAGGCTTTATGAACGTTATCAACGTAAACCAGCGTCATAGAGCTTTTTCTCCAGATAGCGCGCGTAGCAGGAAAGTGGGTAGCACAGCGCGAAGTAAAGCAGAGCCACAAGGGCAAAAATGGTGAAGGGTTCGAAGGTGGCGTTATTGAGCATGGTGCCCGCCTTGGTCAGCTCGACAAAGCCGATGATGGAGGCCAGCGCCGTGCCTTTGATGACCTGTACCGAGAAACCCACCGTGGGCGGAATCGAAAGCCGCAGCGCCTGAGGTAGAATCACATGGCGCATGGTCTGGAAGTAGTTCATGCCCAGCACCCGCGCCGCGTGCCACTGCCCTTTGACAACCGCCTCTAAACAGCCGCGCCAGATGTCACATAGAAAAGCACTGGTGAATAGTGTCAGTGCGATGGAAGCCGCCAACCAGGCAGAGATCGGATGCCCCATGGCAGCAGCGCCAAAGAAGATCAAAAACAGTTGCATCAACAGCGGCGTACCTTGGAACAGGTCAACATAAAGAGACGTTAAGCGCTGCAGCCAGCGGTTGCTGGAGAGGCGCATAAAGGTCAGTAGCAGTCCCACCGTCGCACCGCCCACAAAGGCAATCAACGACAGCACAATGGTCCAGCGGGTTGCCAGCAGCAGGTTGCGCAGAATGTCCCAGAAGGTGAACTCAATCATCGCTGTTCTCCATGCTGATAGGCGAATACCCGCTTGCCAACCAGCATAAAGCTGCGCCGCATGCCGAAGGCGAGGAGCAAATAGACCAGCGTGATCAGCAGGTAGACTTCAAAGCTGCGAAAGTTGCGCGATTGGATAAAGTTAGCAGCATAGGTCAGGTCAAATACCGATATTTGCGACACCACCGCCGAACCCAGCATCACAATGATCGACTGACTGATCAGCGCGGGGTATACCCTGGCAAACGCGGGCACCAGCACGATATGGCGATAGCTTTGCAGTGTGGTCATGCCCAGTGCACGCCCAGCTTCTAACTGCCCTTTCGCCGTGGCGCTAATACCGGCGCGTAGAATCTCGGCGCTGTAAGCGGCCAGGTTGAGCGTCATGGCAATAAACGCCGCGGTAATGGCATCAATTTTAATGCCGAGCCCCGGCAGTCCAAAGAAGATAAAGAACAGTTGCACAATGAAGGGCGTATTGCGGGTTACTTCGACGTAGCCGCCTAGCCCCCAGCGCACCCATGGCTGCGCGTTGACGCGTAAATACGCCACTGCCACCGCCAGCGCTAGCCCCGTCAAGGTGGTCACCACGGTCAAAACGACCGTGGTGGTAAGACCTTTGAGGAGCTCACTGGCGTAGGGCAACAGGGTAAGAAAATCGAGTGTTGGCCCCATGCTAAACCTCAGCTACCGAAGTTTTCAGGCAGGTCGGCACTGAACCAGCGCTGAGATAGCTCATTCAGGGTGCCATCTTCCAGGCCTTGTGCGATCAGGCGATTCACTTCTTCCATTAACGCTGGCTCGTTTTTATTCATGCCCACGTAGCAGGGTGAATCTTTGAGCTGATAAATCAGCGAGGGCGCACGGTCGCTGTTTCGTTCGGCGATTTCGGCGGCGACTACGTTACCGGTGGCTACGTAATCGACCTGACCGGAAAGAAACGCAGAAATGGTGGTGGCGTTGTCTTCAAAGCGCTGCACCGTCGTGGAGTCCGGGGCAATATTGGAAAGCTCCATATCTTCCACGGCACCGCGGGTTACCCCAATGGTTTTATCGGCCAGTCCTTCTGGGCCTTCCACGCTTTCATCTTCATCAGCGCTGAACACGCCTAGAAAGAACGGCGCGTAGGCATCAGAGAAATCAATTGCCGCTTCACGCTCCGGGTTCTTACCCAGGCTAGAGATCACCAGGTCCGCCTGGCCGGTCTGTAAGTAAGGGATACGGTTAGCGCTAGTCACGGTAATCAGTTCTAGCTGAACGCCCATTTCGTCAGCGAGGTATTGGGCCATATCAATATCGTAGCCGCGCGGCTGCAAGTCGGTGCCTACCGAGCCAAACGGTGGAAAATCTTGCGGGACAGCTATCCGGATAGTGCCGCGTGATTCGATATCTTCTAGCGCATCCGCCTGAACGTTTGGGCTAGCGGTAATAGCACCGAGGGCCACAGCGGCACTCAGCCCTGTGGCTAAAACACCGGACTGTAGGCGTTTGAATTGGTTAGAGAAAGAGTGATTGAAACGGTGCGATAGCGATTTCATGGTGTTCTCCTAATAAGAGCAGCCTGACAAGGGCATGTCGGCCAGTGAGTAGCCGTAGCGGTATTAGTAAGGGATGCAGAGCGAGTGAAAGCTTTGTTGCATAAAACCCAACAAAGAAACTTTCGTTTCACCTGACCACCTATTAGCAACAGCGATACCAGAAGTGGCTAACGTTTTTTAGAACAGCAGCTTAGCGGACACGCAAAGCCACAACGCAGCGATTGCCGCGTTGAGAGGAAGGTATAAAAAGAGAGAGATGCAACGTTCTGGTGCAGTTTTCATCCTTTAATAGGACGAGATGCACCATTAAAGGTGGCCCAGCCTATTGAGCGCTCCAATCCACGCTCATCGTAGGCGCCTCCAACTCACTAAGCTCGGCGTAAACATCGCTGATCGCGCTGATGCGCTCTCGACCTTCTGCAAGGCGACGGTGCAGTACGCCGTTGGCAATCAGGCAGATCAGGCTATTGGTGGCGGCGTAGCTATCGAAGGCGGAGAGGCTTTCCAGCGGCGTTTCAAAAAACCACGTTACTTGTGAGGCGAAATTGACCGCGGTGGGGTCAGCCAGCAAGGCTACCTTGGCCGGTGAGCGCTCAAGTGCATTAATTAGCGAAGCAAATGCCGCTGGGCGGCGGCGAAAACCAAACAGCACCACCACGTCCTGCTCGGTGAGATCGACGATCTCTTCCGCTAACGACTGATTTGGATGAGGAACCACTCGCACCTGGGTGCGCGCCTGAATCAACTGCTGGCGAAAATGCAGCGCTAGCGGGTAGCTGTTACGAAAACCGATCACGACCACATGACGCGCGCTATCCAACCGCTCTACCAGTGCCGCAAATTGATCCGCCGCAATGCCATTTAAGCAGCGCTGCAGATTATCCTGCTCCCGCTGCAGATGGCGCTGAAACGGCGCCCCGGCCTCTTCCTGCATGGCGTTGGCGTCGATCACCAAAGGCACACCCAGGTTACGTAGCTGGCGGGCGTGGTCTTTAACGGTGCGGTAGCTCTCGAACCCCAGCCGCTTGAATAGGCGGCTAACCGTCGATTTGGATACCCCGGTCAAACGCGCCAAATCAGCGGCGCTATACACCGCCAGATCATCAAAGTGATCGAGAATAAAGCTCGCCACCCGCTGCTCCTGGGCAGTTAGCGCGTCAAACTGGGCGGTAATTCGCTGTCCGATATGCGGCGTCATAGCATCCTATTAAACTGCTTAATTAACGAGTTGCCGGGTGGTGCTCAGCCCAATGGCGGGCGATATCGACCCGCCGGGCAACCCACACGCGGTCGTGGGTTTCGATGTAATCCAAAAAGCGCTGCAGAGCGCGAAAACGCCCAGGGCGACCCAATAAACGGCAATGCATGCCCACCGAGAGCATTTTGGGTGCCTCCTCCCCTTCTGCGTAAAGTACATCAAAGGCATCGCGCAGGTAGGTAAAGAAGTGATCCGCCGTATTGAAACCTTGCGGCGCGGCAAAACGCATATCGTTGCTGTCCAGCGTGTAGGGCACGATCAGGTGGTTGTGGTCACTGCCCTGACTATCGGTCACCTGCGTCCAAAAAGGCAAGTCGTCGCCGTAGTAGTCGCTATCGTAAAGGAAACCACCTTCGTCTAGCACTAAGCGCCGGGTATTGGGACTATCGCGACCGGTGTACCAGCCTTGGGGTTTTTCGCCATAGAGGCGTTGAAAAATCTCCATGGCCTGCTGTAGATGCTCGCGCTCAACGTGCTCGGGCACTTCCTGATAGTGAATCCAGCGATAGCCATGGCAAGCAATCTCGTGGCCCAGCTCTTTAAATGCCAGGGCGACATCCGGGTTACGCTCCAGCGCCATGGCAACGCCAAACACCGTGAGCGGCAAATCACGCTTCTCAAATTCACGCAGAATGCGCCATACCCCGGCGCGAGAGCCGTACTCGTAGATCGACTCCATGCTCAAGTGGCGATCCGGATAAGCCGGTGCGCCGATAATTTCCGATAGGAACTGCTCGGAGCCTGAGTCGCCGTGCAACACGCAGTTTTCGCCGCCCTCCTCGTAGTTGAGCACAAACTGAACGGCAATTTTGGCCTTGTTTGGCCAGTTGGCATGGGGCGGGTTGCGTCCATAACCGATCAAATCGCGGGGATAGTGGCCCTTAGGTGACGACGACATAGCTAGCTCCTTGATTCATACAAACCATTCATACAAGCCCTGGCAGATCACTGGCAAATAGCCGCCCAGCAATACAGAAAAATATTTGTATACAAAATAGCGACATTCATAACCAACCGCAACGCGGTCGACCGCTAATCCTCTGACACGAATAGCGTTTCTCGGTTTAAAAGGCGTTAAGCCATTGAATCCTGAACAAATGGTCAAGTTTTATCAGCTGCTTTTTTATTGCCGATTGCTCATTAGTCCCTTGCGCCACGTAGAAAACCGCCCTATTTTTGTATACAAGAAATTCCATATTGTTTACACACGGAATAGCTATCGTGCATATACGCATTATTAACCCCAACACTACGGCCTCCATGACCGCTGCGATTCATCAGGCAGCGCAGCAGCAGGCGGGCACTGGCACCACGGTGAGCGCTTCACAGCCGGACGCGGGCCCGGTTTCTATCGAGAGCCATTTCGACGAAGTGATCAGTGCGGTAGGAGTGGCCGAAGAAGTTCTAAAAGGCGAACGCGAAGGCGGCATCGATGCCTATGTGGTGGCCTGTTTTGGTGACCCAGGCCTGCTCGCAGCGCGGGAGCTAACCCGTGCGCCGGTAATCGGCATCGCCGAAGCAGCGTTTCATCTCGCCACACTGGTGAGTACACGCTTTTCAATTGTCACCACCCTGGGCCGCACCGGCATTATCGCCGAGCACCTGCTTCAGCAGTACGGCTTTAGCCACCACTGCCGTCGTATACGTGCCGCTGAAATTCCGGTGTTGGATCTTGAGCACCATCCTGAAGTGGCGTTTACCCGCATCGTCGAAGAGTGCTGCCGCGCCAGGGATGAGGACGGTATCGGCGCCATCGTTTTAGGCTGTGGCGGCATGGCGAATTTGACCCAGGAGATCAGCCGCGAAGTGGGCCTGCCGGTAGTAGAAGGTGTTACCGCCGCGCTGAAACTGGCGGAATCACTGGTCAGTTTAGGGCTGCATACCAGCAAACACGGCGATCTTGCCTACCCACGGCCAAAGATCTTTACCGGTAAGTTTTCTGAGCTTTCTGATCTTGCGCTACCGCTTAAGTCATAACAGTTCCAAAAAATAATAGTGACTCAACAACATCTAATAACAATAGCTTAAATAGAGTTTTAAAAAGTACGTCCATTAGCACGCCACGCCGCAAGCGTTTCCCGATACCTAATCGGGGATTAATAAAAACCGACAATCTTGCGAGGACGACAACATGAGCGCTTCAACCTCGGCTCTTGCGTCAGAAGAACGATCCGCTGCTGGATCAAAAGCACTGGGGGCAGAAAGCCTGGCCCCTCAACACACCCGAATCATGGGGCGCGGCTCCTACTTCCTGGCTTGGTTCGGTGGCTGCGTTTCCATTGGCACCTTTGCCATGGGCTCCAGCGTGGTCGGCACACTGAACCTGTTACAAGCTACGCTGGCCATTGCCATCGGTTGCTTTGTAATCGGGATTGCCTTGGCCATCAACGGGGCCGCGGGCTACAAGTACGGCATTCCGTTTATGGTGCAAGCGCGCAGCGCGTTCGGCTTTACCGGCACGCGCTTACCGGGCTTGGTACGCGCAGTGCCAGCGGTAGTGTGGTACGGCTTTCAAAGCTGGATTGGTGCTGGGGCACTCAATATGGTGTCGGCGACACTGTTCGGTTTCGACAACCTTATCTTCTACTTTATTTCCTTCCAGTTCCTACAAATTGGCCTGTCGGTAATGGGTTTCCAGGGCATCAAGTGGTTAGAGAATATCGGCAGCGCCTTTATCCTCGCCTCGCTGGTCTATATGTTTTACGCCACGGTGCAGCGCTATGGCGATGAGCTTTCCGCCAGCCTGCTGACCATGGAAGGCTCCTGGGGCATGCCGTTCTGGGGCGCGACCATGCTCTTCCTGGGCATCTACAGCACCATGATGCTCAACGTCAGCGACTACTCCCGCGAGCACAAAAAGGGCACCGCTCAAAGCCTGTTGACCACTATCTACGCCATGTCGATTCTACCCTGCACCCTGTTTATGGGCTTGATCGGCTATATGGTCTCGCAAGCTACTGGCACCGCCGATCCTATCCAGGTGTTCGCCAATGCCGTCGACAACACCCCGCTGCTGATGACTACCCTTCTGTTCATCGCCTTCGCCCAGGTCACCACCAACGTACTCAACAACGTGGTACCGCCGACCTATGTATTGATGGACATCTTTAAGATCAAGTTCTCGGTCGCCACGGTGATCGTTGGCTTGCTGGCCTTTGCCACCTTCCCCTGGAAACTGGTTCAGCCGGGTTCTGCGGCAGGCCTCCAGCTATTTGTGCAAACTTATTCCGCCTTTTTGGGCCCCATCTTCGCCATTCTGGTGATCGATTATTATGTGATTCGCCGCCGCACGCTGGATATCAATAAGCTGTATGACGCCACCGGCCCCTACCAAGGCGTGAACTTAGCCGCTTTCGTCGCCACGGCGGTGGGCATTGTGGCGGCGCTCTCTTTCTCGGCGATCTCGTGGTACGCCAGCCTGATACCCGCAGGTGTTACCTACTACCTGCTTATGAAGTACTGGGCTCCCTGCCAGCGCTTTAGCCAGTAACTCCCTTTGCCAACCGAAGAGCTAATAAGATGAAAGAGAGCAACGACGTTAGTGACCTGGATATTAAGCACATTGATCCCACGCTCTATAACGAGGATCTCGCGCCGCTTAAACCCCAGGATCGTAACTGGGGCGCCTTTGAGATATTTAACGTTTGGTCTAACGATATCCAGAGCCTGTTTGGTTACACCCTGGCGGCCTCGCTGTTTTTAACCTACGGCCTGAACGGCTGGGCGGTGATGGCGGCGATTATTCTGGCGGGCGTGATCGTAATGTTTTTGGTCAACCTCACTGGTAAGCCCAGCGTTAAATACGGTATTCCTTTCCCAGTGATGGTGCGCGCCAGCATGGGCGTACGTGGCGCGAACCTACCCGCGATGCTGCGCGCCATCGTGGGGATTTTTTGGTACGGCGTGCAGACCTACTTCGCCTCCACCGCCGTCACCCTGCTGATTACGGCATTTTTTGGCGCGGGCAATGGCAGCACCTTCCTGGGGCTTTCCGGCGTGGCCTGGGTGTCGTTTGTGATTGTGTGGCTATTCCAGATCGCGATTTTCTGGCAGGGCATTGAGCGCATTAAGCACTTCCTCAACTGGGCGGGCCCGTTGGTCTACGTGGTGATGCTGGTGTTAATGGTCATTGTTTGGTATCAGGCAGGAAGTGAGCTAATTCCCGCCATTGGCACCATTTTTAGCGGCGATGGCGAAACCAGTGGCAGCTCAATCGCCGCCTTTATGGCAATTGTGGGCACCATGGTGGCGTACTTTGCAGCGGTGGTGATCAACTTCGGCGATTTCACCCGCTTTGTGAAAACCGAACGCCAGATGAAGCTCGGCAACCTGTTGGGCTTGCCACTCAACGTCGCCTTCTTCTCATTTATAGCGCTGATTATTACCGCTGGCACTTTAGTGCTGTTTGGCGAGGCGTTAACCAATCCCGCCGATATCGTTGAACGGGTCGATTCGCTACCGCTGACCATTATCGCCGCCCTGACCTTCTTTGCCGCCACGGTGGGCATCAATCTGGTCGCTAACTTCATTCCGCCCGCCTACGACCTGGCCAATCTGTTTCCCAGCAAAATCAGCTTCAAGATGGGTGGACTGATCACCGCGGTAATTGCGTTCTTTGTCGGCGCACTATGGCTTTCGGTGATCAGCCAGATTGGCGTACCCGGTTTTGTAAATGTGCTAGGGGCCATCGTCGCGCCCTTCTACGGCATTATCGTGGTCGACTACTACCTGATTAAACGCCAACACTTAAACATGCAGGAGCTCTTCTCATCAGCGCCAGGCAGCGCCTACTACTACGTAAACGGCTGGAACACCCGTGCGCTTATCGCCTTTGGCGTTGCGGCGCTGTTCTCGCTTTCTACTGTGTTGGTACCTGCCCTATCTAGCCTAGGCGGCTACGGCTGGCTAATCGGCGCAGGCCTGGGTGGGCTGTTCTACTATGGTTTGATGCGACAGTTTAAGGCAGTACCTGTGCTGGCTGAGCAGTAGATAAGCGGGTCGTAACTAGCTGATTAGAAACTCATACAAGCGCCATCGGTTTTGCCGATGGCGCTTTTTGATATTTCATGAAACACGTTATGTGGGCATAGCATCACAACCTACCCAAGTCGGAATTAACCGCTAATCATGTCTCTGACTTTGCGCAGGCCCTCGTGGGTTAACTTGTACTTCTTTCTGGCTTGCTGAGAGCTGCCAGACTTCCTAGTCTGCATTGCACAAGCCGGTTTTCTTCCAATCAAACTTGTCATGGCAGTTGTTATATTACCTACTCCGTGCCCAAGGTGCTTAAGCTCTTTGTTCACACGGCCTGCGTCAAAATCGTTCTGACCTTGCACCGATTGAAACCAGTAGCCGACAACGAGTGCTTTTTCCGGGTCATTAGTCGGTCTAGCCGCAGCGTACAGGTCCGATATTTCGTTGAACTCCAATGGCTCGTCTTTCTCGTCAGTTTCGTCCTCAACAATGCCCGACTCGCCCGTTTTTTCGTAGTTGGAGTCACCAAGGCTGGTTGCCTTCACCTCTACTCCGAACCTGTCGGCAGCCCAACGCAAGACCCGGCCACATGATGCCTCGTCCAAAGGAGTCAAGGCCTCGGCGAGGCTTCTCATAGCTTCAATTTCGAGAAGTGGGTCGGTCGTGTTGTCATTCATGACGTTGAGACTCCAATATTTTGACATTTATTATGCAGTTTAAACATGAGCTCATGTATATCAACATGCACCTAACAACATCATGTCTTATTTAGTTTGCAGGGGAAAAACGTTGCTCAATAAGATCGCATTGAAAGAAATCGTGGCTAACCCTGAAATAGATAAGAAAGACAAAGCGCTAGCATGCCTTGCCTACGATGCACATGCTCCCAAACAAGTGAAAGCTGTTAAGGAAATTGCCGCCTCGGTTGGACTAAAGGGGGCAAAAAAAATAAATTTTTCATCAATATTAGCCCGCCATACTGGAAAAACTATCCGTAGCCCTGAGGGTTGGGAACTAACATCCGATGGCCGTGCGTACGTAAAGCAATTAGGTGGCGGCCCTACCGTGCAATTATCCAGCAGTTTAAGAACTCTGGCTTCCAAAATTAGCTCAAAAAATACTCAAGCGTTCGTCGAAGAAGCTATCGAGTGCTTTGAGGCACATAACTATAGAGCAGCGGTCGTGCTTTCATGGGTCGGAGCGGTATCGGTGCTATATGACCATGTAGTTAGCAATTATTTGTCTGAATTCAATGCTGCCGCGTTGAAACAGGATCCGAAGTGGAAGCCTGCTAAAACTAAAGATGACCTGGCAAGAATGAAGGAAGCTAATTTCTTGGTGATATGTGAATCCGCTTCAATTATTGGCAAAAGCGTAAAGCAAGAGTTAGAGGGTTGCTTAACCTTCAGGAATGGCTGCGGGCACCCAAACAGCCTGAGAATCGGAGAAAATCGCGTATCCGGCCACATCGAGACTCTAGTTTTTAATGTGTACTCTGTATTTTGAAACAGCGAACATATGAACTCGCGGCAATTCACGGCTGATGGCCGCCAGCCACTCTCTCCATTGCCGCTTCTATACCATTCCCCAACCACACTTGCCTTGTGGCGTTTACATTTCCGTCCTCTCTTCACCTCTTGACCACTATAATCCAATGGATTACTCTTAAGTCTATGCAGACCATTGTCGAACTCCCTGAATTTATCAAGCGAGCGTCAAGCCTCCTCAAGGATGAGGAGAAGATGAGTATTGTTAACTACTTAGCTTTTCATCCTCAGGCCGGGGACATCGTGCAAGGCACAGGAGGTATTAGGAAGCTTCGCTGGTCGGCGCAAGGTAAGGGCAAAAGTGGTGGGGTAAGGGTTATCTACTACTATCACAATGGAAGCGTACCGCTGTTCCTTTTGACCGTTTTCGGCAAGGGCGAGAAAGCGAATATCTCAAAGTCTGAACGTAATGAACTGAGCAAGCTTACCAACCTGTTGCTTGAAAGATATGGTGATTAATATGAGTAGCGCATTTACAAGTATCAAGCAGGGCCTGGATGAGGCAATTGAATACTCCAACGGTCGGGTTGAAAAAGCGATCGTGCATGAATTCGGGCCAGTAGAGGTCAAGAAGATACGTTCCAAGTTGGGGATGTCCCAGAATGAGTTTGCCTCAGCCTTTGGAATCAGCGTTAGTACACTGCGCCATTGGGAGCGTGGTGACCGAGCGCCTCACGGCCCCGCTCTAGTGCTATTGAACGTCGTATCTAAAGAGCCTCAAGCCGTATTGAAGGCTCTTAGCGCGTGAGATAAAAATGCTAACGCTGCGCGCAACGGCGGCTGCGCCTCCATTGCAAGGGCACCGTTGTGCGCAGTGTTAAATTTTCGATCGAGCTTTAGTGATGAAAATTGAGACCGTAGAAAAAGCAGATCACCTTAAGCTGCTAGAAATCTGGGAAGCCTCGGTCAGAGCAACCCATGATTTTCTAGCTGAAGAAGATTTACAAGAGTTAAAGCCGTTAATCTTGGAGCAGTATTTTGACGCCATTGATTTAAGGTGCGCTAAAAATGGTCATGGTGAAATCCGAGGGTTCTGCGGCGTTCATGACGGTAATATTGAGATGTTGTTCATTGCACCAGATGCGCGCGGAAAAGGCGTTGGTGCCATGTTAGCTGTCAATGCTATTGATGAGCAGGGAGCGTCAAAGGTCGACGTCAATGAACAGAATGTTCAGGCGCTTGGTTTTTACCAGTATATTGGCTTTAAAGTGACAGGTCGCTCACCGGTCGATGGGCAGGGTAAAGCCTATCCACTGTTGCATATGGCGCTATAAAAAATTTAACAAGGCCAGCCACGGCGACGTCTTGTTCGTTGCGGCTTCGCCTTCACTACAAAGCAGCGCGTGCTGGCCACAATAAGAGGAGCATTGATTCAGGAGGTGGGTAAGTATGATAATGTCATACCTCACCCATGTTTGGAGCATCAGCCATGAGCATGCACCGGAAAACCATCACGCTGACTGAACAGCAAAACGGCTGGGTGAAAACCCAGATTGAAAGCGGCCACTTTGGCAACGATAGTGAATACATTCGCGATCTCATCCGAAGGGATCAGCAGGCCAAACAACGTCTTGCCATGCTGAGGCAAGCCCTCGTTGAGGGTGAGTCAAGCGGGAACCCGAAACCCCTGGATATATCGGCTATTAAGGCGGCTGGCCGTAAGCGGATCAAGGCGGTTGATTAGTGCTTGAGTTGAATGTCACGCCAAAGGCGGAATCAGATCTCATCGGGATTTGGGTGTATACCTGTGAGGAATGGAGCGTTGATCAGGCGGATAATTACCTGGATCGGCTTGAGACCGGCATGAAACGGCTGATTGATCATCCATCACTTGGCGCGAACTACGACCATGTTTTTTCTGGTTATCGCAGATTACAGGTCGAGCACCACGCTGTTTTTTATCAACTGCATGACTCGGAAGTGCTCGTTGTTCGTGTGCTTCACGAGGACATGGATGCACCGGAAAGGCTTCTGGAGTAGGGGGAGCTATATTTTCGGCGCAGCTTCAAGGTCTCCATCAAGCCCCGTTCCGTTGCCGCCCAACAAGCTGCAGCTTAAAGCCGCCACACTCAACCCCCAAATATCTGCTGCAAATCCGGCACGTTCTCTTCCTCTTCAACCATGGAGAGCGATGCTTCGATGGCTTTTAGGTGGCGACTCATAAAGGCTTTGGCGCGATCGCCGTTGCCTGCTTCCAGGTAGCCGATCAGGTCGTCGTGATCGTGGGATTCACAGCCCAGATGGCCGCGGTGGCCGTAGACGGCGAGTATCAGTGAAGAACGCGAACAGAGACGTTCAACAAACTCTGCCAGGGTGGCGTTGCCTGAGAGCTGCGCTAAACGCACATGGAAGTCGGCCGATAATCGAATAGCCACGCTCTGCTGGCCGCTGCGCAGGGCCTGGCGTTCCTGTCGGGCCATTTCGCGCAATTCTGCTGCTTCTTTTTCGCTCATTCGCCGAGCTACGTCGGGCATTAATCCGCACTCGATTAACTGGCGGGCATCGAACACGTCTTTGGCTTCATCGGCGGTGGGCCGGGTAACGCTGGCGCCACGGCGCGGTGTTAGCGTGACTAACTGCTCCAGCGCCAGGCGCTGCAGGATTTTACGAATACCGGTGCGACTAATGCCAAAGACTTCCGCCAGCGCATCTTCGCGCAGCCGTGCGCCGGGCTTTAAACGCTGCTCGACAATGGCATCGCTCACGGAGCGATAAATGGCGTCGTGGCGTTCATCGCCCTCTTTGCTATTTTTCGTTTCTTTAGCAGGAGCGCGCCGTGTTTCCGGCGCCTGCGTATCACTCATAGCTATCCTCTCTGATCATTCCTCCCAAGCGGCAATCATATCGCGCTCTTCATCGCTCATGTTGGTCATATTGCCTAACGGCATATAGCGGCTGGTCACGACCTGCTGAATTTGTGCCTTTTGCCCGAGGATTTCATCCCAGCTATCGAAAGCAATCCCCGCGGGCGGTGCTGAAAAACCAGCATGCTCAGGGTTGCGAGCATGACACTGAACACAGTGCTGCTCAATCAAGCCGGTGATTTGTTCCTGATCCGGCCCTTGCGCGCCTTCATTACCACTAGGCGACGATGAACTTGGTGCGGCCACCCAAAACGCTAACAGAATAAGCCCTGCCCCAACGGCGGGATACGCTGGCTGGGTTTTGCCTGCATGCATCAACACAAAGAATTGACGGATTAAAGCACCGGCAAAGATAAACAGCACCATCACGACCCAGGCAAGCTCGTGGGAGTAGATAAAGGAGTAGTGATTACTCACCATCAACAACACGACCGGTAGCGTGAAGTAGGTATTATGCACCGAGCGCTGCTTGCCGCGTTTGCCATCCAGAGGATTGGGGGCATCGCCCGCCTTCATGGCTTTTACCATGCGGCGCTGGCCGGGAATAATCCAGAAGAAGACGTTGGCTGACATTGCCGTCGCCATCACCGCACCTGTGAGCAGGAAGGCGGCGCGACCGGTAAACATCTGCGTGCTGAGGTAGGCAACGACCACCATCATTACGGCAACAGCGACACTGAGCAGGCCGTCGCGATCCATATTGGGGCTAATGCGTTTACACAGCTCGTTATAAACCACCCAACCGCCGAGCAACAATGCCAGCGCCAGCACGTTGGCCTGCCAGCCTGTCATATTGGCGGCCCACTCCCAGGGGCTATTGGGGTTTACCAGATAGAAGCCTGGATTGACCATGTAGAGAATCACAAACAGCGCAAAGCCGGAAAGCCAGGTGGTGTAAGCTTTCCAGAATGACCAGTGCAGATCATTGGGTAACTTGGCAGGTGCGGTAGCGTACTTCTGGTTGTGGTAAAAACCACCACCATGCACCGACCACATTTCGCCAAACACGCCCTTCTCGCGATCTTCCTCAGCCTTCGGCGAGCGCAGGCTATTATCCAGCATTACAAAGTAGATCGACTCACCGATCCAGGCGATGGCCGCAATCACATGCAGCCAGCGCAGCAGCAAATTAACAAAATCGATTAGATACGCTTGCATAACGGAAGTCCCTTATCAGCTACCGCGGTAAGTTGAGTAGCCATAGGGCGAGAGGAGTAGCGGCACATGGTAGTGCTGGCTGGCATCCGCAACGCCAAAGCGCAGCGGGATAACATCTAGAAAGCGCGGCTCGGCCGCTTCAACGCCTTGGGCACGCAGGTAGTCACCGGCATGGAACACCAGTTCGTACTCGCCTGGCGTGAGCGCATCACTTTCTAAAATGGGCGCATCGCAACGCCCGTCACTGTTGGTGATCACGGTACTCAGATGTTGGCGCTCACTGCCGGCAAGGCGAAACACCTCAATGGTAATCCCCTGACCGGGCTGACCTTTGGCGGTATCCAGTACGTGGGTGGTTAAACGTCCCATAGCCGCTCCTTGTTGATTATTGATGACGTTACTTGACCTATTGGTCAAAGAGTACCGTTACTGATATTTATTGTATACAGTAATTCCAACCCTGCACGTTCAGATCCACGTTTGCTTTGAATCACGTATGTTGTAAAAAACTACACCGCTTAGGAGAGTTCCAGTGCCCACACCGCAACCGTTACTGCTTTCACCCGCGCCTAGCAAGTGCAGCCTTGAAATGCTGACTCATCACTATGGGGATGTTTATGAGCACTCCCCCTGGGTGGCTGAAGCTGCCTGGCAGCACGGCCTGACTGAAGCCCATGATACACCCGACGCACTGGCCGAGCTGATGGGGCTTATGTTGCAGCAGGCGAGCAACGAACATCAAATTAAGGTAATTCAGGCGCACCCTGACCTGGCAGGCAAAGCCGCTATGGCAGGTGAATTAACCCAAGACTCAACCAGCGAACAAGCAGGTGCGGGGCTTGATCAGTGCAGCCCTGAGGAGTTTGCGCGCTTTGAATACCTTAATGTGGCGTACAAGGAGAAGTTTGGCTTTCCTTTTGTGATTGCCGTTAAAGGGCTGGATCGACATGCCATATTAGCAGCCTTCGAGGAGCGCCTGAACAACGATGCGGCTACCGAGCGCCAAACGGCAATTGAGCAAATTATTCGCATTGCGCGCTTTCGGTTAAGGGCGCGGGCCGAGCAATAAAACGAAGCGTTGAAGACTATTCGTTGATCGGGCTATTGCATTTATTTCTTGTATACACTTTTATTGGCTAATGGATGCAAGAAGAAAACAATGTCACCCACAGCGAATAAAGGCTCTCTATGTCCACACTGCCCGATGCCAAAACGCGGCCTTCGCGTACCATTAATCAAAACCCCGATGCGATGCCGCCGTTATCAAAAGCGATCCCGCTAGGCCTCCAGCACATCATGGCCATGTTCGCTGGCAACGTGACACCGCCGATTATTATTGCTGGCGTGATCGGCGCTAATCCGGCGGAGCAGATCTTTTTAATTCAGGTGGCACTGTTTGTTGCGGGGGTATCCACGCTGGTACAAACCATCGGCATCGGCCCGATAGGCGCACGCCTACCGATTGTGCAGGGCACTAGCTTTGGCTTCTTGCCGGTGGCGCTGCCGCTGGCAAAAGCGTTTGGCCTACCCGCCGTTCTGGGCGCTTCCTTTGTAGCAGGGCTGCTGCAAATTGTGCTCGGTGCGTTTTTAAAGAAGATTCGCCACTGGTTCTCTCCAGTAGTCACCGGCATTGTGGTGCTATTGATCGGGATTACATTGATGCCGGTCGGCCTCAATTACGCCGCGGGCGGTGTGGGGGCGGATGACTTTGCATCACCCAGCAACTTGTTGCTGGCGCTCTTTGTACTCAGCGTGACGATTGCCGTTCATCAATATGGGCGGGGCTTTATCAAAGCATCCTCTATTCTATTTGGCTTATTGGCTGGCTACATAGTGGCCATTGCCCTTGGAATAGTTGATTTTACGTCACTGAGTAACGCTGCCTGGTTTGCACTCCCCAAGCCGCTGGAATACGGCATGACGTTTTCGGGCACCGCAATCATTGGCATGACGCTGATTATGTTCGTGGTTGGGTTAGAAACGATCGGCAATATCTCTGCGATTACGACCACAGGGGCAGGCCGCCCGGCGAAGGATCGCGAGCTTTCCGGCGGCGTGATGGCCGATGGTGTGGCCACTTCATTGGCAGCGGTTTTCAATACTCTACCCAACACCGCTTACGCTCAAAATGTTGGTTTGATTACCCTCACCGGCGTGGTGAGTCGCCATGTGGTTACCATCGGTGGGTTGCTATTAATTGCCATGGGGTTATTTCCCAAGCTGGGAGGACTGGTGGCCGCCATGCCGCCTGCGGTTCTTGGCGGTGCGGGCGTCGTCATGTTCGGCATGATTGCATCGGCGGGTCTTAAAATTATCAAAGAGTGCGAACTGGATCAGCGCAACATGCTGATAATTGCCGTCTCGCTAAGCCTGGGTATCGGTCTGCCAGCCGTCGAGGCGATTTCAGAAACCATGCCGGGGCAGCTAGGGCTGCTGCTTAAGTCGGGCTTAGTGCCTGCCGCCCTCGCCGCTTTATTACTAGACGCCATTTTACCAGGCAAACCTGACAGGCGTGCCAAACTGGCCAAGGCCGAAGCGGAGTATCAAAACCGTTAATCATGCGGTGATGAGCGGGTGCAAATAAAAACGCCGCACCCTCGGGGCGCGGCGTTTTAAAGCGGTGGTACAGTTAAATTACTGCTTGGCGGTCTCTACCGCTTTCTTAGTGGTCTCTTCTGCCATTTTTTGGCTGTCTTGAGCGAAGCTTTGGCCGATGGAAGTTACTTTTTCCGTGTCGCCCTTCACTCGTTCCATAAATTCGCCAGCCGTTTTTTGCTGGGTTTCCATGGCTTTTTTGAAGCTGTCGGGGTCTTTGACATCAAGCCAAGTGCGCGCTTGCGCAATCGCCATGTCCGAGTAGGCACGGGCTGCATCTAACTGTGCACTCACCAGCTGATCATAGTAATCGAGCGCTGTCAGCGTGTAAGAACGCATCGGTGAAACAAAAACGGACTCAAACTGCTGCGTGGTTTTCTCAGTCGCTTTGTTCATAATAGTACCTCCAAGAGTGAGCTAGCACATAAACACGCCTTGATTAGGCGGTTCTTAGCCAGGCTTTTGCCTCTGCTGTCCTTAAAGCTAGCAGTGCTTTTTGTGCAGCGCAACATGATTTTTCCTCATGCTGCGCCTGCTCACTCACAAATAGTTAGAACGGCTGACAGCAGCCTGCTACTAGCGGTTACCGAACAAGTGCTTACGCGCCTGCTCATCCATTTCCACGCCGGCTTGGGGATTGACGTCTTCGACCAATGCATAAGCTCGACGTACGGCCGGGCGTGCTTTGATCATGTCAAACCAGCGCTCCAAGTCGGGAAACTCGTCCAGGGTTTGACGCTGTTTTTCCCAGGGAACAATCCAGGGATAGATCGCCATGTCAGCAATCGAGTAGTCATCGCCACCGACATAAGTGTGATGCGCCAGGCGTTGGTCTAGCACGCTATAAAGCCGATTGGTTTCGCGCACGTAGCGCTCAATAGCGTAATCGATCTTTTGCGGCGCATAGTGGCAAAAGTGATGGTTTTGGCCTGCCATGGGCCCTAGCCCGCCCATTTGCCAGTGCAACCACTGCAATACGATATAGCGCTCGCGGCCTGCAGAGGGTAAGAAGAGGCCACTCTTATCGGCCAGGTACTCGAGGATAGCGCCCGACTCAAACATCGATAGCGGCTGGCCGCCATCCTGTGGGGAGTGATCGACAATGGCAGGAATTCGGTTATTGGGGGCGATAGTGAGAAATTCAGGATCAAACTGCTCGCCTCGGCCAATGTTAATCGGCTTCACTCGGTACGCCAGATTGGCTTCTTCGAGCATGATGGAGATTTTATGGCCGTTAGGTGTTGTCCAATAATACAGGTCAATCATTGCCATCTCCTTGATGAAAACCTTGATTCACTCGCAATGAGCCACCAAGCTTTCAAAATTTATCGAGCGGTACTTTAGCGTACCGCCCTGTTAGCCATATCGCGCCGTTGGCGTTATATATCGCGTACGGTCAGAGCATTACTGGCAGCCCCATTGTGCACGTTGAGCATACGCTTGAACCACTCATCCACCGGGTCGCCAGGCTCTACTACCGCCTGTGTCGATACAACGTGAGCCCACATCATGCTGCCAAACAGCAGGTAATCTGAGCCGCTGGGTGCGTCGCCGTCTAAAAAGGCGCTCTCCCGCAGCAGGTCACGTACCGGTGCCAGCGCCTGCTTGAGCTGCTGCTTACCCTGCTCGGGCTGATGGAACTCTTCCAGCGTGCAACCAAACCGCGCTTCGCGTGTTTCGCGGAAATAGCTACGGTCGTCTGGGTGGACGGCTGCAAATAAATCCATGGCGATAATGCGGAATAGCGCAGGGTTTATGCTGCGCTCAACAAAGTATTTGAACAGTAATACCCGCTGATAGCTGACGCCCTCACCCAACACGGGTGCCTCGGGATACGCCTTATCCAGGTAGCGCATAATCTCGAAACTGTCGGTAACGACCTGATCACCATCGCAGAGCACCGGCACTTTGTCGTAGTCGGCAAACGCCAGCGCTTTCTTATCGAGGAATCGCCACGCTACGGAGGTGAATTCCAGCCCTTTGTGGGCGAGGGCCATACGTACGCGCCAGCAGTAAGGTGAGAAGCGGAGCCGTTCGTCCCGGCCGCACAGATCATAAAGAGTCATTGCCACTGCCATAACCTCCGTGTGGTTGATCATAGTGAGTACACAGCATTTCAGCCGATAACAATGAGCGTAAGACAACTACGACGCAACTAGCGAGTTCTGTACTCATCCTTTCGCTGGCAACTGTACTGTCTATTAGTCTAATGACTCAGCGCCTTTAGACTTACCCCCGACTACCAAAAAACCATTTAAAAACATATATATAAGAAAATAAAAGCCGTGCAAAACCAGCTATCAAACAAGCACTTAAGTGGTAAGACCAATTTTCCAATGTAGTCATATGATTAGCCTAATCGTATCTTTCACCTACACCCGACTGGCGGTACGACTGCCAGACGGTTATTGCGGAGCATACCAAATCAATAACAAGGGGCAGTTCCTTCCATGAATGAAACGATACTTGCACTTCTGGCCTTCCTGCCGCTGTTGCTGGCCGGTATTTTGCTCATAGGGTTTAAAATACCTGCCAAGATAGCGATGCCGATTGTTTTCCTGACCGCGGCCATTATTGGCTTAACCGCTTGGGATATGTCCTTTAGCCGCGTGGCGGCGTCGACCATCCAAGGCCTGATTCAAACTGCGGGTCTCCTATGGATCATCTTTGGCGCCATACTGCTGCTTAATACGCTTAAGCACTCCGGCGGTATTACGGCTATCCGTAATGGTTTTTCAGGCATTAGCCCTGACCGCCGTGTACAAGCGTTGATTGTTGCCTGGCTGTTCGGCTGTTTTATCGAAGGGGCCTCAGGCTTCGGTACGCCCGCCGCGGTAGCTGCACCGCTAATGGTCGCTCTTGGCTTCCCGGCGCTTGCTGCTGTGGTCGTGGGTATGATGATTCAATCAACGCCTGTCTCGTTTGGCGCGGTGGGCACGCCTATTGTGGTCGGGGTTGGTAGTGGCCTGGATCGTGCTGGCATTAGCGCCGAACTCGACTCGGTAGGCTCAAGCTGGGATGTCTTCTTCCAACTAGTCACCAGCGAAGTGGCGATTACTCACGGCATCGTGGGCATTTTAATGCCGCTGATTCTCGTTACCGTGATGGTGCGTTTCTTCGGTGCCAACCGTTCCTGGAAAGAGGGACTGTCGATTACCCCCTTCGCCATCTTTACCGGTATCTGCTTCGTAGTGCCTTACATGCTGGTGGGCGTGCTGTTGGGCCCTGAATTCCCGTCAATGATCGGCGCGATGGTGGGCTTGGCGATTGTCGTACCCGCTGCCAAACGCGGCTTTCTGATGCCTAAAGATACCTGGGATTTCCCCGAGTCCTCTTCTTGGCCAGACGAGTGGATCGGCAACCTGCAGATCAAGCTTGACGACGTTGTCGGCAGAGCGCCGATGTCCACCTTTAAAGGCTGGGTACCCTATGTGCTGCTCGCACTGTTTTTGGTGGCCTCTCGCATTATTGAGCCCCTCAAAACAGCACTTACCTCTATTAACCTCAGTTGGAACAATATTCTTGGTGAAGCGGGCATCAGCGGTGGGGTTCAGCCGCTCTACTTGCCCGGCGGTATTATAATTGCCGTGGTCATTGTGACCTATTTCCTGCACCGCATGAATCCGCAAAAGATTAGCGCTGCGGTGTCTGAATCTACCAAAACGATTTTTGGGGCGGGTTTCGTTTTGATCTTTACCGTGCCGATGGTGCGCATCTTGATCAACTCCGGCGTTAACGGCGCAGACCTTGTTTCAATGCCGGTAATGATGGCCCAGGCGGTGGCCAGTAGCGTAGGCGGCATTTACCCCTTCTTTGCCCCAGCGGTAGGGGCGCTGGGCGCCTTTATTGCAGGTTCCAACACGGTATCCAATCTAATGCTGGCGGAGTTCCAGTTTAGTGTTGCTGAAACCCTGGGCCTCTCTACGGCCATGATGGTAGCGCTGCAGGCCGTGGGTGCGGCGGCAGGTAATATGATTGCCATCCATAACGTGGTCGCGGCGTCAGCAACGGTCGGGCTGTTAGGCCGTGAAGGCGCCACGCTGCGTAAGACGATTCTGCCCACCATCTACTACCTCATCTTTGCCGGTACCATCGCACTGATTGCGTTCTACGTTATTGGCGTCACGGACCCGTTGATGTGATGTAGTGGTCGTATACGCTACGCTAGAAACACAAACCCCCAGGCCTAAACCTGGGGGTTTTGTCGTTTTGGTGAGATCAATCTAGCCAGCTAGCGTCAGTCTATTCGCTTTAGCTCCTGGCTGTGGCGTTTACCGCGCTCGACATAGCCCTGGGCATTCTTTTTCATACCCGCAACGGCCTCATCAGAAAGCTCCCGCACCACCCTGGCAGGCGAGCCAACGATTAAAGAGTTAGGCGGAAACACCGCGCCCTCCTTAATAAAGGCACCGGCACCCACCAGGCTATTCTCACCAATCACCGCGCCATTGAGTACTACCGCCTGTATACCGATTAAGCAGCCATCGCCTACGGTGCAGCCATGCAGCATAGCCTGATGCCCGACCGTCACCCCTTTGCCTACTTTAAGCGGAAAGCCTGGGTCAGCATGGAGAACCGCACCATCCTGAATATTACTCTCTTCGCCTATTTCAAGATGGTCACTGTCGCCGCGCAATACGGCCTGATACCAGACGCTTGAATGTGCCTTTAAGGTCACTTGGCCGATAACATCGGCGGTTTCCGCAACATATACGTCGTCCTGAATATCAGGCCGATACTCACCGTATTGATAAATGGCCACATTGATCTCCTGGGTTGTTGTTGATGTATTAATGATTGAACTACTGCCAATCTTCAAGTCGCATGGAGGAGCGCTCTAGCCGTTCGTGCTCCTCTTCTAAATCACGCAGCAGTTGGCTAATGCTGGAGAGGTGCTCTAGTGCCACCTGTTCTGCCTGCTCCGCCTCGCCGTTGACTACGGCATCATGCAACTGCGCATGCTGCTGATTGATCATCGTCCTGGGGGCTGGCAAGTGATAAAGGTGCTTGACCGAGGCAAACACCGAGCTGAGCAGTAAATCGGTCAGGCTCTGCAGTGTATGCACCAACACCGGGTTGTGGGACGCCTGGGAGACCGCCAGGTGAAAGGCGTGATCAAGTCGCGCTAGACGCTCGACATCAATGCTTTCTGCACTTTCCGCGTAGTCGGCCATTTCGCGATAGCGTCGAGTGATCAGCACCCGATCGGCGGATGTGCCGCGGCTCGCGGCTAACCGCGCCGACTCCCCTTCCAGCAGGGCGCGCACTTCTAACAGATCAAACAGCGTGCGCGGGTGATCTTTAAACAGATGCATCAATGGGCTTTGGTTACCCACCGGCAACAGCGTCGCGACCGTCGAGCCGTGGCCCTGGCGGGTATCGATAATTCCTTTACTGCGTAGAATTCTCAACCCCTCACGCAGCGAAGCACGGGAGACGCCCAGCCGATCACACAGCCGCCGCTCAGAAGGAAGCAGTTGGCCGGGCCGAAAAACGCCATCAAGAATTAAACGCTCAAGCCGGGTAGCCACCTGATCCGGCATTCGCAGCCCAGGTGACAAGGCTTGATTCTCCTCTGGCATGTTAGCTCTCCTGATGGGCTTTATGTCCAGCTTGCCAGTACTTAACCCAGTACTAAACAAAGAAGACAACACAGTCGACTAATTACTGGTCAGACCAATGCACCACAGCCTAGACAGGCGGGTAAAAAAAGCCCAAATTGAGCCCATGTTATCTACAGACCGTTTTAGCATTTACCTTTAACGATAATAAGCATGGGATGTCTTAATGAATATCCTCTTTGATGAGCGCCTGGACGGTGCACTGGTTCGGCGCGATAAAAGCGAAGTCTTAACCGACCTGCAGCAAGCCGTTCCTGATATGACGCTGCTGCATCGCGAAGAAGACCTGCGCCCCTTTGAGTGCGATGGGCTGGCGGCCTATCGCGTGCTGCCGATGCTGGTGGCGCTGCCTGAAACCTTTGACCAGGTGAAAGAGCTGCTCAAGCGCTGCCATGCGCTTGGCGTGCCTGTGGTCACTCGCGGCGCGGGTACTGGACTTTCCGGCGGTGCGCTGCCGCTGGAACAGGGCGTACTTTTAGTAATGTCGCGTTTTAACCAAATTCTCAAAGTCGACCCTGAAGCCCGCTTGGCGCGGGTTCAACCCGGTGTGCGCAACCTGGCGATTTCCGAAGCCGCTGCGCCTTATGGCCTTTACTACGCGCCGGATCCCTCCTCACAAATTGCCTGCTCTATCGGTGGTAACGTGGCCGAAAACGCCGGCGGCGTACACTGCTTAAAATATGGCCTAACGGTGCATAACGTGATGCGCGTCGATGTGCTCACGATCGAGGGCGAGCACATGACGCTGGGCGCTGAGTCTTTTGATGCGCCAGGCTTTGACCTACTGGCATTGATGAACGGCTCTGAGGGCATGCTCGGCGTGGTCACCGAAATTACCGTCAAGCTACTGCCCAAACCGGAAACCGCCAAAGTACTGATGGCAAGCTTCGACGATGTCGAGAAAGCCGGTCGCGCCGTCGGCGATATCATTGCCGCAGGCATTATTCCTGGTGGCCTGGAGATGATGGACAAACTCGCCATCAAAGCCGCCGAGGATTTTGTCAAAGCTGGCTACCCCCTCGATGCCGAGGCGATTCTACTCTGCGAACTGGATGGCGTTGAAGCCGACGTGGACGACGACTGCGACACCGTTCGCCGCGTACTGGAAGCCGCCGGGGCCACCAATATCCAACAGGCCCGGGATGAAGCCGAGCGCGCCAAGTTCTGGGCTGGGCGTAAGAATGCCTTCCCTGCAGTGGGCCGTATGTCACCGGATTACTACTGCATGGATGGCACCATCCCCCGCCGAGAGCTCCCCCGCGTGCTGAAAGGCATTGCCGCACTTTCAGAAGAGAGTGGCCTGGCGGTGGCCAACGTGTTCCACGCCGGCGATGGCAATATGCACCCGCTGATCCTGTTTGATGCCAATAAAGAAGGCCAGTTGGCGCTTGCCGAAGAGGTGGGCGGCAAGATTCTTGAGCTATGCGTGGCCGCGGGCGGTTCGATCACTGGCGAACATGGCGTTGGGCGCGAAAAGATCAATCAAATGTGCAGCCAATTCCAGGCGGATGAAATCAGCGTTTTTCATGCCTTGAAGGCTGCCTTTGATCCACAGCGACTGCTTAACCCCGGCAAGAATATTCCGACGCTGGCCCGCTGCGCCGAGTTTGGTGCTATGCATGTGCATAACAACGAACTACCGCATCCGGAGCTACCGCGCTTCTAGCAGCGAGACAAGCCGAAGCTAAGACAATAATTAGCCAAAACGAATAATGGAAAAGACCAATAGTGGGAAAGACCATGACCGAACGAGCGATTGCTGACCGCGATATCGCTGATGCCCTGTGTGAACAGGTACGCAGCGCCTATGACGCACGCACACCGCTTCGCATTGTAGGCGGAGATACCCGCGCCTTTTATGGCCGACCGGTGGAAGGCCAAGCACTGCAGATGGCCGAACATAGTGGCATTGTGAGCTATGACCCAGTGGAACTGGTAGTGACCGTGCGCGCTGGCACTCGGCTTAGCGACCTGCAGGAAGTACTGGCAGAGAAACACCAAATGCTGGGCTTTGAGCCGCCCATGTTTGGTGAAGCGTCTACCATTGGTGGTGCCGTGGCCACCGGCCTCTCTGGCCCACGCCGTCCCTGGGCAGGCGCAGTCCGTGACTTTGTGCTGGGCACGCGAATAATCACCCAAGAGGGTAAACTCCTCCGCTTTGGCGGCGAAGTGATGAAAAATGTCGCCGGTTACGACCTGTCGCGCCTGATGGCAGGCGCTCAGGGCACGCTCGGCGTATTGACCGACATCTCCTTTAAAGTGCTGCCTATTCCCACCGCGACTCACAGCCTGCGCTTAACCATTGGGCTGGGAGAGGCGCTTAAAAAACTCGCCGAGCTGGGCCGAAAACCGCTACCGATTACCGCCGCCGCTTGGCATCACGGCGAGCTGTTTTTGCGCTTGGAAGGCGGCAAAAGCTCTGTGGCCGCAACCCAGGCAAGTCTAGGTGGCGAGCCACTTGATGCTGGCTTCTGGCAAGAGTTGCGCGACCATACTCACGCATTTTTCACCTGTAGCGCTGACCAATCGCTGTGGCGGCTGTCACTACCGCCCAACACCGCGCCGCTGGCGCTGGATATTCCCGAGGCCGACATTTTTTACGACTGGGCGGGCAGCCAGCGCTGGCTGAAAACCACCCTGGATGCCAGCACCCTGCGCGATGCCTGTCGCGCAGTAGGCGGCCACGCCACTTGCTACACACCTCAGCTCCAGGGCGGCGCAGTAGACCCGTTCACACCGCTCAATGCAGTGGTGGAGAAATATCATCGCAATCTAAAGGCGGAGCTGGATGCCCATTGCATTTTTAACCCCGGTCGTCTTTATGCGGCGTTTTAATCAGGAGAGCTGACATGCAGACGCACTTTACCGATGCCGACCTTCAGAAGCCGCATATTCAAGAAGCAGATCGCATACTGCGCACCTGCGTGCACTGCGGTTTTTGTAACGCCACCTGCCCGACGTACCAGCTGTTAGGCGATGAGCGCGATGGCCCTCGTGGGCGTATCTATCTAATGAAAGAGCTGCTGGAGAGCCGCGACAATGACGATCAGGTAACCGATGAGACGCGCCTTCATCTTGATCGCTGCCTTACCTGTCTTAACTGTGAAACCACCTGCCCTTCCGGCGTGGAGTACCACAAGCTGCTCAACATTGGCCGTGCCGAAATTGAGCGGCGCGTTCCTCGCCCGGCAGGTGAGCGGGCCCAGCGCTATGCGCTGCGAAAAATGATGGTCGAGCCCAAACGTTTCCAAGCGCTGCTAAAGCTGGGGCAAACCTTTAAACCACTGGTGCCTAGCAAGCTGCGCAATAAAATGCCCGCAGCGCCGATAGATGCAGGCGCACGCCCGGATGCCAACCGCCATACCCGGCGGGTATTGATGCTGGAAGGCTGCGTTCAGCCGGGGCTGTCACCTAATACCAATGCTGCCACCACGCGGATTCTTGATCGGCTGGGCATTAGCGTAACGCCGGTGGCTGAATCGGGCTGCTGTGGCGCCGTTGATTTCCACCTTAATGCCCAGGACGATGGCCGTGCACGCATGCGCGCCAATATTGATGCCTGGTGGCCGTACATTGAGCAAGGCACCGAAGCCATCGTTCAAACCGCCAGTGGCTGCGGCGCCTTTGTCAAAGAGTATGGTTACATGCTCAAGGATGACCCTGACTACGCCGTTAAAGCGCAAAAGGTGAGCACTCTAGCCAAAGATATTGTCGAAATCCTACGCGATGAGCCGCTGGACGCCTTGAACGTTAACTCATCGCAACGACTGGCGTTCCACTGCCCCTGTACGCTGCAGCATGCCCAAAAACTTAACGGTGCGGTCGAAGGCGTGCTGGGCAAGCTTGGCTTCGCGCTAACCCCGGTGCAGGATGCGCATCTTTGCTGCGGTTCGGCGGGTACCTATTCGATCACCCAACCCGAACTGGCCACCCAACTGCGCGACAATAAGCTCAATGCGCTGGAGGCCGGAGACCCAGAGATGATCGTGACGGCTAATATCGGTTGCCAAACCCACTTGGCGGGCGCCAATCGCACTCCGGTACGCCACTGGGTTGAGATCGTCGATGCAGCGCTCACTTAACGCTTCACCCTTAACCCCAAGCCGCGCAGGTTTTAACAGCGCGGCTATTTTCACTCCTCCCTTAACAAGGATTTAAACATGCAAACAAAAGCCATTCTCGCTCAGAGCGATGTGATCAACGTACTCGACGCCGCTCAGAAAGAGGCTGACAGCAACAGCTGGCCGGTGACCATCGCAGTAACCGACGACGGCGGCCACCTGTTAGCGCTGCGGCGTTTGGATGGCGCAGCCCCTTTCAGCGCCGAAGTCGCTACGCAAAAAGCGCGCAGTGCAGCGCTAGGTCGTAAAGAGACCCAGGTGTTTGAAGAGATGATTAATGGCGGCCGCACTGCGTTCGTCACCGCACCGCTGCAAGGCCTGCTTTCAGGTGGCGTGCCGATTACTGTTGACGGTCATGTGGTAGGTGCCGTGGGCATTTCCGGCGTAAAACCCGACCAGGATGTGCAGGTTGCCAAAGCAGGCGTTGCCGCGATTACGGGCTAACAGCTGCAACTTAAGATGCAGACATACGAAAAAGCCCGGATCAATGATCCGGGCTTTTTTTGAATTCGTTCGGCCAATGCCGATACATTGCTAATACTCAAATGACTACAAAGACAAATGCTTAATGGCGGACCGGACGAGACTCGAACTCGCGACCTCCGGCGTGACAGGCCGGCATTCTAACCGACTGAACTACCGGTCCACGTTAAAGCACTTTTAAAACAACCATCGAAGCTAACATTTATAAGCGGTTCAGAGGCGCTTCCAAAGGGTAGACGATGGTGGGTGGTACTGGGTTCGAACCAGTGACCCCCAGCTTGTAAGGCTGGTGCTCTCCCAACTGAGCTAACCACCCAATCCATTGGTAAGTAGTTACTGTGCTTACCAACTTCTTCTTACCAGCTTAGCTTAGCAGTTATCGTGGCGGACCGGACGAGACTCGAACTCGCGACCTCCGGCGTGACAGGCCGGCATTCTAACCGACTGAACTACCGGTCCGAATTGCGATAACAACTATTAGCAGACGTCGATTTGATGATGGCGGACCGGACGAGACTCGAACTCGCGACCTCCGGCGTGACAGGCCGGCATTCTAACCGACTGAACTACCGGTCCGTTATGCACATCAAATACAGGTCGTACTAGGTACTACTTTCACACTTCCAGACCATCTTTCAAAAACTTAAGATGGTGGGTGGTACTGGGTTCGAACCAGTGACCCCCAGCTTGTAAGGCTGGTGCTCTCCCAACTGAGCTAACCACCCGCTGGTCACGTGGCGCTGCATTCTACAGAAGGCTTACCGAATGTCAACATGCTGCGTTTAAAAATCGTATTCTAAACCAGCGCGTTACTCTCTTACGTAAGGCCTGTGCCATGAGCGCGGACGAAGGATGCCGCAACTTGGGTAGCCTCGTCAATCAAAACCGTTTGGGTCAGGCCAGAAAATCGTCGTGGCTTAAAGTCATGGTCGCCATCCTTCAGCCAAGCAAGCTGCGCGTTTGGCGGCAGTGTATAGCCAACCACCTCTTCTCGAGTTCCGAAAGGATCACGCTCGCCCTGTAAAATCAGCATGGGGCAGGCAATCTTGGGCCAGTGATCCAGGCGAAGCTTGTCAGGCGCTTTAGTAGGATGAAACGGGTAACCCGCTACCACTACACCCGGCACAGCGCCCTTGCATAACTGTTCACTGGCAAATAGGGTCGCCACTCGGCCGCCCATCGATTTGCCTCCAATCCATAGCGGTTCGTCAAATAGGTCAGCAAGTAGCGCATACCATTGGGCAAACTGATCAAGGGTCTGGGCGATAGGCGGCGGCGGTCGACGTTTGCCGGTTTCCTGCATCTGCTGCATATAGGGGAAATCAATACATAAAACCTGAACACCCTGAGCCGCCAGCGAGGTGACAAATTGACGCATGAAGGGTGACTGCTGACCAGCCCCTGCGCCATGGGCAAACAGCAACCGACCTAGCTTGGCGTGACCATGAACAGTTAACGGCCCCATGCCCTGCACCAGAAAGGCGCCATTTGGCTGGCGCTTAAGCGCCTCTTTTAACCCCTTGGGAGGCACCTCGATATACCCAGACAAAACGTAATGTGACACCTATCGCTCCTGATAATTCAGTCTTTAACCAATTGGTGTGTTCAGGTTAAGCCCTGGCTGCGCTAGAATCTTGGTCGGATCTTGACCTGCATCATCAAGCGGGTGGTCGCACCCGTGCAAAATGCCACGGGTTACCCCCTAACCGCGTTCGATGGGAACATGACATGAGCACAGCATTTGAACACCCGACCTACAACTACAAGGTGGTTCGGCAGTTCGCGATTATGACCGTTGTGTGGGGCATTGTGGGAATGACAGTGGGTGTCATCCTCGCCTCGCAACTGGTTTGGCCGCAACTGAACCTTGGCCTACCTTGGACTAGCTTTGGGCGCCTGCGTCCGTTACACACTAACGCCGTAATTTTCGCCTTTGGCGGTTCGGCGCTCTTTGCCACGTCGTACTACGTTGTCCAGCGTACCTGTCAGACACGGCTTTTCTCTGACAAGTTAGCGGCCTTTACGTTTTGGGGCTGGCAAGCGGTCATTATCTCAGCGGTAGTGTCCCTGCCCATGGGCTACACCACGACCAAGGAGTACGCTGAGCTTGAGTGGCCGATCAATATTTTGATCGCGGTCGTATGGATCAGCTACGCCATTGTGTTCCTAATGACGATCAAAAAACGCACCACGTCGCACATTTATGTGGCGAACTGGTTCTTCGCGGCGTTTATTTTGACCGTTGCGGTGCTGCATATCGTCAACAACGCGGCCATCCCAGTGACCCCCATGTACTCCACCTCGATCTATGCCGGAGCAGTGGACGCGATGGTGCAGTGGTGGTATGGACACAACGCGGTAGGCTTCTTCCTAACTGCAGGCTTCCTGGGCATGATGTACTACTTCGTGCCGAAGCAGGCTGAGCGTCCGATCTACTCCTACCGTCTTTCAATCGTCCACTTCTGGGCATTGATCATGATCTACATGTGGGCAGGCCCTCACCACCTGCACTACACAGCGCTGCCGAACTGGGCACAGTCGCTGGGTATGGTTATGTCGATCATCCTGCTGGCTCCCTCCTGGGGTGGCATGATCAACGGCATGATGACCCTGTCAGGAGCTTGGCATAAGCTGCGCACGGACCCCACGCTACGCTTCTTGGTGGTTGCTCTGTCGTTCTACGGCATGTCTACCTTTGAAGGCCCTATGATGGCGATTAAGACCGTCAACGCGCTTTCGCACTACACTGACTGGACCATTGGTCACGTTCACTCTGGTGCGCTCGGTTGGGTAGCGATGATCACCATCGGCTCGATGTATCACCTGATTCCGCGCGTCTTTGGTCGCACTGAAATGTACTCGATCAACCTGATCGCCGTGCACTTCTGGCTGGCCACGATCGGAACCGTGCTATACATCGCCTCCATGTGGGTTAACGGTATTCTGCAAGGCTTGATGTGGCGTGCGATCAACCCTGACGGCACCTTGATGTACACCTTTGTTGAAGCCGTTGAAGCCAGCGCACCGGGCTACTTTGTTCGCTTAATCGGCGGCCTCTTCTGGGTCACCGGCATGCTGATCATGGCGTTCAACGTTTACATGACCGTTAAGCGTCGTGAGGCCATCAGCCATTCAGCGCCACAAGCTGCTTAAACCGGGGAAGTTGAGACCAATGAAACACGAGATTGTCGAAAAGAACGTTGGCCTGCTTGCCGTGTTGATCCTTGTCGTGATCAGTTTCGGCGGCTTGGCGGAGGTGGTTCCACTGTTTTTCCAGAAGCAGACCACCGAGCCGGTTGAAGGCCTGGAGCCGCTGTCAGCCCTGGAGCTGGAAGGCCGTGACATCTATCGCCGCGAAGGTTGCGTGGGCTGTCACTCGCAAATGGTGCGCCCGTTCCGTGCGGAAACCGAGCGCTATGGCCACTACAATGTAGCGGGCGAGCAGGTGTATGAGCACAACTTCCTATGGGGCTCCAAGCGCACCGGTCCAGACCTGGCACGTGTTGGCGGCCGCTATAGCGATGACTGGCACCGTGCTCACCTCTACAATCCCCGGGATGTAGTCCCTGAATCGGTAATGCCGGCTTACCCCTGGCTGTTTGAAAACACCCTCGATGGTGATGCCACTCCCCAAAAGATGCGTACGCTGCGTCAACTGGGCGTGCCCTATACCGACGAAGATATCGCCAACGCTACTGACGACGTACGCGGCACCCAGGAAATCACGGCCCTGGTCGCGTACTTACAGCAGCTCGGAACCGTGCTCGAGGGCACTCGCTAAGTTATGGATACGGGAACTTTTCGCGGTCTCATCACGCTGATCTTGATTTTCGCGTTTATCGGTATTGCCCTCTGGGCGTACTCCAAGCGACGCAAGCCAGATTTCGACGAAGCGGCTAATTTGCCCTTTGCAGACGACGATGAGCAACCGACCAGTGACAAGCACGCTTCGCGTGAACGCGACAGCGAAGCGCATTCCCGCGACGACAGGGGAGATAAGAATATATGAGTAATCTATGGGGTGACTCCCTATCCGGCTTCTGGAGCGCCTGGATCATTATCATTACGCTGGGCACGATTGCGCTGAGCGTATGGATACTGCTGGCCAACCGTCGTACCGATAAAACGCCTGACGCGGACGGTAACGTTGAAACCACCGGCCACGCCGCCGATGGCATCGAAGAGTATGACAACCCGCTGCCAAAGTGGTGGTTCCAGCTTTTCGTCATAACAGTAATTTTTGCACTGGTCTATTTGGTACTCTATCCCGGCCTGGGCAACTACGCAGGTATCTTTGGTTGGTCGCAGGAGGGTCAATGGGAAGAGGAAGTGGCTCAAGCCGAAGAGCGCTTCACACCTATTTTTGCCCAGTACCAGGAAGTACCCATTCCTGAGCTTGCCGAAGATCCGGAGGCGATGCAGGTCGCTGAACGTATCTACCAAAACAACTGCGCAGTGTGTCACGGCTCCAACGCTCAGGGCGGTTATGGCTTTCCCAACCTGACCGATGACGATTGGCTATACGGCGGTGAGCCAGAAAATATTTTGACCACTCTCAATAATGGCCGTAACGGCCTAATGCCCTCCTGGCAGCAACTGGGTCAGGAGAATATTGAGAACCTGACGCAATACGTACTTTCGCTGTCTAATGAAGAACATGACGAGGCGCAGGCTGAACAGGGCGAAAGCACCTTTATGGCGGTGTGTGCTGCCTGCCACGGCCCCAGCGGCACGGGTAACACGGCTCTCGGCGCACCCAACCTGACCGATAACACTTGGCTTTATTTGGCACCCGGCCAGGAAGTCGGTGACTCTATCCGTCAAACGCTGCGTAACGGCCGTAACGGTCATATGCCTGCGCAAGCGGCCTATATTGGTGAAGAGCGTGTTCATCTGGTTGCCGCCTATGTGTATAGCCTGCGCTTAGCGGACTGATTGACCGCTGACAGATAGCAGTTACCGTCAGCAACGCTAGCCAAGCAAGGGTGCGGCCCCAAACCGCACCCTTTCTTTATACCCAACCCGATACAATATTAACGAAACACCTAGACCGCGACTAAGCATCATATTTAACAAAGCACTTCCTTTAATTGAGCATTTCGTCTAGTTGAAGAAAGGTGCCACCTCTCCTGCCTTCTGAGCCGGGAATATCGCCATGGAAAAGATACCAAGCCAAGACGTCACGCCGAATCCGGTGGGACATCACGTTCCCTCTGAAACGGTTACCCAAGAAATGTACGCCAAGCGGCGACACATTTACGTGCGCGAAATTAAAGGCGTTTTCCAAAAGCTACGGCGCAGTGCCAACTGGGCGTTAATGCTGGCATTTTTTCTTTTACCGTGGATTAACATCGGTGGTCGGCCGTTAATTCTATTCGACCTGCCTAACCGTGAATTCCATATTTTTAGCGCCACGTTTTACCCGCAGGAGTTCATCCTGCTGTCATGGCTGCTGATTATCTGCGCCTTTGGGCTATTTTTTATTACCGTTTTTGCGGGTCGGGTCTGGTGTGGCTACACCTGTCCGCAAAGCGTTTGGACATTTCTATTCATTTGGCTTGAACACCGTATCGAGGGCTCGCGCAATCGGCGCATCAAACTCGATAACCAACCGATGACCGCCGACAAAACTTGGCGCAAGGGGGCTAAACACACGGCCTGGCTGCTCATTGCCCTCGCCACCGGCATTACCTTTGTGGGTTACTTCACGCCGATTCGTGATTTAGTGACAGAGCTCCCCACCCTTGAAGCTCACGGCTGGTCCTACTTCTGGGTTGGTTTTTTCCTGGTATTTACTTACCTCAACGCGGGCTGGCTGCGCGAACAGGTGTGCATCTACATGTGCCCCTATGCGCGTTTCCAATCGGTCATGTTTGACCGCGACACATTGATCGTCTCCTACGATGAATCACGTGGCGAACCCCGTGGTCATCGCAAAAAAAACCTAAGCCATTTAGAAGCCCGCGAGGCAGGCTATGGCGACTGTATCGATTGTGACCTTTGCGTGCAGGTCTGTCCTACCGGCATCGATATCCGCGATGGACTGCAGTACGAGTGTATTACCTGCGCCGCCTGTATCGATGCCTGCGATAGCGTGATGGATAAAATGGGCTACCCGCGGGGCTTGGTGCGCTACACCACCGAAAATGCCCTGGAGGGCAAAAAGAGCCATATCATGCGCCCACGCCTGCTCGGTTATTTCGCCGCCCTGGTGCTGATGGTGGGCACCTTTGCCTGGGCCATTAACGACCGTATGCCGCTCAATTTTGATGCTGAGCGCGAGCGCACCCAGCTCTACCAAATGACCCGCGACGGTCAGATTAGCAATGTATTTAGCCTGACCATTCGCAACCTGGATGATCAAGACCACACCTACCAGCTAAGCGTTGCTGGATTGCCCAGCCTCACTCTAGACAGCAGTACTATTAGCGTACCCGCGGGGGAGTCGCGCTTCGAAGCCGTCACCGTGACCGCCGATCCCGACGATTTACAGCAACCCAGCCACCCCATTGTATTCACGCTGCAGGCTCAACAGGATGCGGATATTCGTATCGAGCGCGAAACCAGCTTCCTGGGCAATATTAGGAGATAAGCAACTATGTCATCCCTACCCTCTGGCGATAAGGTAACGCCTTGGTATAAGCAGTTTTGGCCGTGGTTTTTAATCGGCATTCTGCTCTCATCCATTATGTTTAGTATTACCTTTGCCGTTATGTCGGTTAAAAGCTTCGATGGCATGGTTGTTCAGGAGGATTATTACAAGCATGGCAAAGCCATCAATATGGTGCTTGCCAAGCAAGACCGTGCCAGAGAGTTAAACCTAAGCGCAGATTTACGCCTTGATCCGCTTACCAGCGATATTGTGATTGATTTAAGCGGCGATGCGCGTCCCGACAAACTCTATTTGGATTTTATCTTCCCTACCGAAGATGATCGTGATCAATCCTTCGTACTTGAGCATGTCCGTGACGGCCGCTATATCACACAAGGCCCTGACAACCTGCGTTACCGCTGGTATCTGCAGATTCAGCCCGCGCTGGAAAATGCCGATTGGCGCCTTACCGGTGAAGCCACATTCCCCGATGAAGACAGCGTCACACTACTGCCGGGAGGACGCAAAGCAAGCGAATGAGCAACGCCGCGCCCTGCTATCACTGTGGTAACCCGGTGCCTGCTGGGGCTCCCTGGTCGATTACCCTTGATGATCATGCCCATCCGCTCTGCTGCCCTGGCTGCGAAGCGGTGGCCCATGCCATCGTGGATGGGGGCCTTGAAAGCTACTACCGCTACCGTACCGAACTGCCCGAACGCCCTGATGAACATCAGGCTGCCAAAGCCGATACCTGGTCGGTGTTTGACGACCCCGGACTTCAGGCACAGTTTGTTCACCCCGACGGCGATGAGGGCAACGTCAAAGCGACCCTCGCCATCGAAGGCATTACCTGTGCTGCCTGCGCCTGGCTGATCGAGCACCGCCTGAATGCCTTAACGGGAATTGCCACCAGCGCAGTGAACTTAACTCACCACCGCCTGCGGGTGAGCTGGGATCCTCAGCAGCTGAAGCTTTCGCAACTGCTGGCCGAACTGGCCGCGATTGGCTACGAGGCCCAGCCCTACGAGCCAGACCAGGCCCAGGCGCGCCTGCAGCATGAAGAGCGCATGAACGTACGTCGGCTGATTATTGCCGCCGTCGGCATGATGCAGGTGATGATGTTCTCGATCCCGATCTATGTCTCCGGCCCCGGTGAAATCAGCGACGACTTCTACGCACTGTTCCACTGGCTCTCCTTTGCCCTGGCCACGCCAGTGGTGTTTTTCTCCGCCCAGCCGTTTTTCCGCAACGCCCTGCGCGACCTGCGCACCGGCGTACTGGGCATGGATGTGCCGGTGTCACTGGCAATCGGCGGGGCGTATCTTGCCAGCAGCTATGCGGTGCTGCTTGACGTGGGCGAGGTCTATTTTGACTCGGTGACCATGTTCACCTTCTTTTTGCTGTTTGGCCGCTACGTGGAGAGTCGCGCCAGGCGCCGCAGCGGGCATAGCGGCAATGCGCTGAGCGGCGTGCTGCCGATTTCGGCCACACGGCTGGAAAGTGACGGCAGCGAGCGCATTCTGCCCGCCAGCGAACTCACTCCCGGCGATCGCGTATTGATCAAGCCCGGCCATGGCGTGCCTGCCGATGGCATCATCGAGGAGGGTGAATCGAGCCTGGACGAATCAATGCTGACCGGCGAATACCTACCAGTAACCCGCCGAGTGGGCGACCGCATTACCGGCGGTAGCCAAAACATGGAAAACCCGCTGGTGATAAGGGTTACCCACGCAGGGCGCGATGCCCGTGTAGCGGGTATCGTCGATCTTACCGACCGTGCCTTTGCCAGCCGCCCGCGGCTAGCCCAGATGGCTGCGCGTATGGCGCACCTATTCGTGCTGCGCCTGCTAGTAGTCACAGCCTGCGTGACTATCGCCTGGTGGTTTATCGACCCCTCGAGGATGCTCTGGGTGCTACTTTCGGTGCTGGTGGTGACCTGCCCCTGCGCGCTGGCGCTGGCCACTCCCGCGGCACTGGCAGCTGGTCATGGCCAACTGCGAAAGCGCGGCGTCTTGATCACCCGCGCCGATGCCATGGAGACGCTCTCTAACGTTACCCGGGTGATTTTTGATAAAACCGGCACCCTGACCCGTGGCGAAATGCACCTTACCCAAACCCAGCCCTTTGGTGAATTAACCGCCGAGCATGCACGGGCCATTGCCGCCGCCCTTGAAGCCCACTCGGAACACCCTATCGCCCGCGCCTTTCGGCCGTTCCGAGAGGCTACCCTGCAAGCCAAAGATATTCACAGCCACACCGGGCAAGGGCTCGAAGGGAGCCTAAATGGCGCTCGTTGGCGGTTGGGCAAGCCCGAATTTGCAATGGATAGCGCCTTGGATGACGTCATAACGGCGCCTGCCAAAGGCCAATGGCTGCTGCTTAGTGAAAACGGTGCACCCCGCGCCTGGTTTGGCCTGCACGATGGCGTTCGCGACGACGCTGCCGCCACGATCAAAGCCCTCCAGGCTCTGGGCTTAAGCGTGGAGCTGCTATCTGGTGACACCGAGGATGCAGTGGAAAGCCTGGCCGATCAGCTCAATATTGCCATCTGGCATGCGGGCACCAGCCCAGAAGGCAAGCTGGCCCGGATGAAAGAGCTTCAAGCCGCAGGCGAAACCGTGGCGATGATTGGTGACGGCATTAACGACGTGCCGGTGTTAGCCGGTGCCGATGTGGCGATTGCCATGAATGGCGCAACGGATCTAGCCCGCACCCGCGCCGACGCAGTGCTGCTCAGCCCACGTCTGATGCGGATTTTTGAGGCCATCGAGATTTCCCGCGCCACCCGGCGTATCATGCGCCAGAACATGATTTGGTCAGTGTGCTACAACTTTTCGGCGCTGCCGCTGGCGGCAATGGGTCTGGTGCCGCCCTGGCTAGCCGCAATTGGAATGTCGCTTAGCTCGCTAGTAGTGGTGGGTAATGCCCTGCGACTGTCGCGCTGGCGACCTCAGCCCGCGCCAACGCTCGACACTTCAACACCGGTGGCCGCATGACGATTCTTTATCTGCTGATCCCGCTTTCCCTGATTTTGCTGGGCCTCGCCGTCTGGGCGTTTTTCTGGGCGGTGAAAAATGATCAGTTCGATGACCTAGAAGGCCCAGCGCACCGCATTCTATTTGATGAGGATGAAAACGACCTTAGCCCTGAGCAGCGCCGCCAGCATCAGCAGGCAAAGCAAAAATCTTCCGAACCATCAGCGGCAGACACACCCGACGACCAAGAGTCTCGGCCATGAATCCAACGGGGCTTGATCTGCCGCCGCTAATGGCGGCGTTTGTGTTTGGCTTGATGGGCGGCGCCCACTGCATTGGTATGTGTGGCGGCATTATGAGCGCGCTCACCTTTGCAGTCCCCCCCAGCATGCGTCATCCGGCGCGCATGGGAGGCCTGCTGCTCAGCTACAACACAGGCCGCATTGTTAGCTATATGAGCGCAGGCGCGCTGGTGGCACTGCTAGGCACGCTGTTTTCCCTTTCTGCTACGGCACGCCTGCTACTCCAGGTATTTGCCGCACTGATGCTGATCTTAATGGCACTGTATATCGCCAACTGGTGGAAAGGGCTGCTCAAAGTGGAGGCCGTTGGCCGGCGACTATGGCGCCTTATCGAACCCGTGGGGCGTCGCTTGATGCCCGTAGTGCATATTCCCCAAGCCTTCGCCCTGGGAGCGCTCTGGGGCTGGCTCCCCTGCGGGTTGGTCTACTCCATGTTGGCCTGGAGCTTAGCGATTGCCGACCCGCTTCAGGGCGCTCTACTCATGGGCGCCTTTGGGCTTGGCACCCTACCTGCGCTGCTTGCCACTGGCCTGGCTGCCCGCCAGCTCAGCCATTTGATACGTCACCCCGCGACCCGCAGCGTGGCAGCGCTGACAATTATCGCTTTTGCACTGTGGCAACTGTGGACGCTTTCGGTACACAACCTCTAATAGCATGACGTGGCTCAACATTTACCTCCTAACCACGGGTTAGGCTAGCGGCATTTCCTAACGTCGGAGCGCCCCTTCATGCCCGTTCATACCCCTGCTGCCTTGCCTCTTGCACCCGCTGCTGCCGCAGCCCCTATGCAGCCGGTGTGGGACGAAGCGTTACTGCGTCGCTACGACACCAACGGCCCACGCTACACCTCCTACCCCACGGCGCTGTCGTTTCACGACCAATTTACCCCTGGCGACCTGACCCAGGCATTGGAGCGTAGCAATGCCAGTAAGCGTCCGCTCTCTCTGTACGTTCATGTGCCCTTCTGCCGCAAGATCTGCTTCTACTGCGCGTGTAATAAAATCGCTACCAAAAACACTGCCCTTGCCGAGCCCTATATAGCCCGGCTTGACCGTGAAATGGTGCTGACCGCACGCCACTTGGATACATCACGACCGGTGGAGCAGTTGCATTGGGGCGGCGGCACGCCGACATTTCTCAGTTTGAACCAGATGGGCGACCTGATTGATCGACTGGATGCACGTTTTGGTCTTTCATCGTCTGCTGATCGCGATTACGCAATTGAAATAGATCCTCGCGAAGCGGATGTGTTTACGCTGCGCCATCTCGAATCCCTCGGCTTTAATCGCATCAGCCTGGGCGTGCAGGATTTAAGCCCGCTGGTGCAGAAAGCGATTAACCGTATTCAGCCTCGGGTACTTACCGAAACGCTGATGGAGGAGGCGCATCGCCTGGGCTTTCGCTCGCTCAATCTCGACCTAATTTATGGCTTGCCATTTCAGACTGAAAAGAGCTTTGCCAACACCCTACGCCAGGTGATCGAGCTCAACCCGGCGCGCCTTTCTGTGTTTAATTACGCGCATATGCCCGAGCGTTTTGCCCCGCAGCGGCGCATTAATGTCGATGACTTGCCAGGCGGAGAAGAGAAGCTAGCGATTCTGCGCACCACCATCGAAATGCTCACCGCAGCTGGCTATGTGCATATCGGTATGGATCACTTTGCCCGCCCTGACGATAGCCTGGCTATTGCCCAGCGCGAAGGCTCGCTGCAGCGCAACTTCCAGGGCTACTCCAGCCATGCTCAGTGCGACTTAATCGGGCTTGGCGTATCGGCGATTTCCCGTATTGATGACGTCTATGCGCAGAATCCTAGCGATCTGGCCCGCTACGAAGCGGCGCTGGATCAGGGGCAGCTTGCCACCGTGCGTGGCATACGCTTAAGTGATGACGACCTGATCCGCCGGGATGTGATTGAGCGGCTGATGTGCGATATGGGCATTGATCTGACCGCCGTTAGCCAGCGCTGGAACATTGATGCCCCCCGCTACTTTGCGCCTGCGCTTGAGCGCCTGCAAAGCGCCGAGCAAGATGGCCTGCTGGCACGCAGCGGCGACCAGCTTAACGCAACGCCAATGGGTCGACTGCTGATTCGCCATATAGCAATGGCGTTTGATACCCATCTTTCCGGGCAAACGGGACAACAGTATTCTAAGATTGTTTAATCACCTTATTGCAGGCATGCTAAAGCGACTATAATAAGTAAGGATTTTCTAATTGATAAGCGGGACCCTCTCAAGGAGCAAAGCATGTTGGAACCCATGAGCCGTCGGCGCTCGCTACTCCATGAAGCTCGCTGCCAAACCTGCAGTTTGAGCTCACTGTGCCTGCCACTTGCCCTTGAGCTGGACGACGTGGGGCAGTTTGACGCCATTATTCGTCGTCGCGCGCCGCTGAAAAAAGGCGAACCGCTGTTTCGTCAGGGCGACACCTTTACCAGCGTTTACGCAGTCCGTTCGGGCAGTTTGAAACAGATCACCGCCGAAGGTAACGGCAGCGAGCAGTTGACCAATTTCTACCTGCCCAGTGAATTGGTGGGGTTGGATGGCATTGACGAAGAGCATTACCCCGGTAGCGTTATCGCCCTGGAAACGACCACCGTCTGCGAGATTCCTTTTGACCGCCTGGACTTACTCTCGGAGGAGCTACCCGAACTGCGTGGCCAGCTTTATCGTAGCATGAGCAAAGAGTTGCGCGATGACCGGCGTATGATGCGGCTACTTTCGCGTAAAACCGCCGATCAGCGGCTGGCAAGTTTTTTGATTACCCTCTCGGATCGTTTTCGTCGCCGGGGCTACTCGCCTTACAGCTTTCGCCTCTCAATGCCCAGGGCTGATATCGGCAACTACCTGGGCTTAGCGGTGGAAACGGTCAGCCGCATACTAAGCCGCTTTCAGCAGCAGAGTGTGGTGGCGGTCTCCGGGCGAGAGGTCAACATTCTCGATATGCCGCGCTTGATTACCCTCGCCGAAGAGGAAGAGCAAACAGTTAGCTGACGTTAAAGGCTTGGATACGCCCCGCCAGTAGCTCTGCTTGCTTGGCCTCAAGGCCTTCAAAATCGAACAGGCTGCGGTCGGCCAACTGGGAAGGGGCAATGTTGGTGACAGCCTTGAACATGCTCTCCAGGCGGCCAGGAAACTTTTTGTCCCACTCGGCGAGCATCTCTTTGACCACCTGACGCTGCATATTAGGCTGTGAACCGCACAGGTTGCAGGGAATAATCGGAAACGCCATCAGCCGCGAAAACTCGGCGATATCAGCCTCTTTGCAGTAGGCCAACGGCCGAATAACGATATTCTTCCCATCATCGGATAGCAGCTTTGGCGGCATCGCTTTCAGGTTGCCGCCAAAGAACATATTGAGAAACAGTGTTTCGAGAATATCTTCCCGGTGATGGCCCAGGGCTATCTTATTGGCGCCAATCTCTTCGGCAAAGCCATACAACGAGCCGCGCCGCAGCCGTGAACAAAGCGCGCAGGTGGTTTTACCTTCCGGGGTTTTCTCTTTTACCACCGAGTAAGTATCGCGCTCGACAATGTGGTACTCCACGCCCTGCTTATCCAGATACGCAGGCAATACGTGCTCGGGAAAACCCGGCTGTTTTTGATCCAGATTGACCGCTACCAGCGAAAAATTGACCGGCGCATTGCGCTGCAAATTGCGCAAAATCTCCAGCATCGTGTAGCTGTCCTTTCCACCGGAGAGGCAGACCATTACGCGATCACCTTCATTGATCATTTGGTAATCAATGATCGCATTGCCCACTTCTCGGCGCAGACGCTTTTGCAGCTTGTTAAATTCACGCTTCTGCTTCGCATCAGCCAGCTCAGGCTGGTCGTGCTCAGCGTCAGCTGGGGTGGCTCCAACCGTATCAAGGTGAGCAGGATCAAAGTGATCAAGAGTTTGCATGGTATAAGCACTGCCGAGGGTAGAAGGCGTGAGAGAAAAAAGTAATAACTATTCTAACAACACTCACCGCCTGACCCAACTAATCAGACGTAGCCACACAAGATATCGCAATTGGAAGTGACTATTTTGACCGCTGCACCATACCTCGGTGCGAGGGCAGCTTGGAGCGAGGGTCTTTTGTCATGGATGACAAAAGTAGCGCCCAGGGAAGGGTTCACAGCGCCCTCGCGGAAAGCTGTCCTCGCCACAACGAAAGAGACTACTATGCCACCTGCGCCATAATACGCTGCAAGCGCATATACAGCAGTGCGCTGGCGGTGGCCTCTCCAAGCACACTCTGCATGCCCATGACGGGTACTTGCCAGCATGCCAACGCCTGGGCGAAGCTGCTGGGCGCTTCGACCTCCGGGTGCAAACGGCGCAGTTGGCGCTGATGCAGTTTTGCCACATCGACCTGGGCGTTGGGCAGGGCAAAATTCAGCCGCTTACTGAGTAGTGCATTCAATGCTCCAATGCGCTTCTCTAACTGCCAGCCAACGATGGGCCGATTGCCGATAAATTCTACTAGCGCGCTCAAGTTATCACTGTTTGGTGGCAGTATCTCCCCCGCCTCGCACAGCAAGTGATGACGGCGCAGCGTTGCGCTCGCGGGCTGCTTCGCGCTGCCAAGGGTGATCACAAAAGCGCGGCTGGTATGCACCTGCTGATGGCTTAGCACCACTGCCGCCACGCTGATCACAGGTGATGATTGCGTGGGCGTTGCGGTGCAGGCGAGCGCCACCAGCTCTTCGCCCATATAGGGCTGAAACAGCCAGGCATAGGGGGAGTCTGCACAACGACGCCGGTCACTTTCACGCCTTAACAAGGTGCGCAGCGAGCCGCTAAATAGCGTCACATGTCGATCTAACAGCCGCATTCCGCTCACGAATACTCCAAATGGTAACGGTGGGAAAGCCGCTGCTTAAAGTCTTTGACAATATGCATCGCTTCGCGCAGTAGGTCGCGCTCCAGGGAAGAGAGGTTCTGCACCACGACACGGTTAGCGCGTCTGCTGCTTTGGGCGTTAGTTTCTTTCGCATCCGCAGAAGTTTCCAGCGTACTTAGCTGCTGCTTGAGGCACAGCTCAGAAAAGAGCGCCAACGCTTCGCCCAGGTCATCGGAAAAACGGCGATCCAACCGACCGTCAGTAACCAGGGCATCCAAGCGATCAAACGTCGAGGTGGCTTTGATGCGCCGCTCAAGCGCCATGGTGCGGACACCGTGCACGATAGGGAAAATACCGCCTTTCTTGATATCGATACCGTGCTGAGGCTTTTTCAGCGAACCAAACAGCGTCAGCGGCGTCGAAAAGCGCAGCGCCGTGCGGGCAAAATAGGAAAGCAGCAGCTCATCGCCCGAGCAGCGTTCAAACAGCTCATCGCGCACGCTCTCAAGCAAGCTCGGGTTGCCCGCCACGCCATGAGCATCGAGCATAATGGCCAGCTTCATCAGGCTATCGCCATCACGCTCCCTGGCCCACTTGGCAATATTACCTTTCCATTGGGATACCGTGGCCACCCACTCGGGGTTAGACACCATAATGTTGCCGGGGCACGGCGGGTAACCAAGCTGAATCAGGGTATCGGTGAGCGTTTGCATATGGCTGGCAAGATCAGGCCACTGGGTTTCATCGGCAAGAATCAAGCCGTTATCCTGATCCGTTTTTAGAATCTGCTCACCGCGCCCTTCGCTGCCCATCACCATCATGCAGCTCTGCTCGTGATAGCGCTTATCGACAGTGAACTCCCAGGCCTTGCTAATAATACGGCCGTTTAGTGCCGCAAGCAGATCCATCGCAAAGCGCAGCTTAACGCCCTGGGCCATCAGCGCTTTGACCAGCTCCGGGGTGCGCTGACTGGCAGCTGAAAGCGCCTCTAAGTTGGTCGCCTGCTCGATCTGCAGGCTCACCACATAGCTGCGGCTTGAGAAGTAGCTAAGCACGTCGGTGAGCTCTACAACGCCTTTCAAGACGTTTTGCTCCATCACTACCACCCGCGCCACTTTATGGCGGGTCATCAGCACCAATACTTCAAATAAGTACTGATCCGGTGCGACGGTCACCAAGTTAAAATGGGCGATCTTATCCACTGATGATGTTACCGCGCTGCCCTTTAGCACTAAGGCGTTGAGCAGATCGGTTTTGGTCACCATGCCGAGGGTGTCGTCCTGGGTCGACACCAGCAGGCTGTCGGCGTGACTTTCGTTGAGCTGTTTTACAGCGCTAGCGATATCGGTCGTCGCTGCCATCAGCAGTGGCGCACGCATGCACTCGCTTACCTTGGCCAGCATAAAGCCTGCCATGGTGACGCCACCTTCGGCGCGCTTTTCGGTCATCAGGCGCGCCTTATGGGTCAGCGATTGGCGAAAAAAACTGCTGAAATCAGGATAGTGGCGACACAGCTGCTGAAACAGTGCTTTAGGCATTAGGTAACACAGGCACTCCTGTTCAGCCTTAAAGCGGTAGCGGCTTTTACCGTTGAGAATACTGATCGCGCCAAACAGGTCCCCTGCCGTGTAGTGACCAATACGCGCGGTAGATGAGGGCAATGTAGGATCGATTTCCGCCACTTCGCCTTTATGGATCAGATAAACGAACTCACCCGCTTGGCCAGTCTCTAAAATGATTTCGTCACGATCAAAATAGGCCAGGTCAATGCCACGACGAATGTGGTCACGCCCCTCATCGTCAAGGAGCGTAAACGGCAGTTGGGATAGATCCACATCGACCATGGGGTATAACCTCATTAAACGGGCTGCGACTAACCGGGTTGTGTCTTAAGGCGCGCTAGCAGACATAAGCAAAAATAAATAAACGTCGTGACTCGATACTGGCCCACATAAATTGGCCCACACCAGCGCTTCAAAAAAATGTTATCGATTATTATATGAAGGTGGCTGTACGGGTATAAAGGATTCACTTCCCAAGTAGCAAGTATAACCTTGTTATACCTTTAGCTATCACGCTAAAGTCGAAGCGACTTTTGATACACGACCAAAGTATCGACACTTACTAACCGTGCTTCCGGCAAAACCCAGGACATGTATTTAAAGTAGCCAATAACTGCTTTTATTTGCTCACTAGACTATCGTCCTATAGCTCTTCAAACGCCTACAAAATTCGCTTAAACAGCCTCTAAAAACTCGTATTTTCAATAACATGCATCTTACCAAAAGCCAATTCGTCGTTTATTGATACCAAAGTCTGGGATTTATTTTTTGACGTTTATTGCCCAGTATTAACAATGAGTCATGCAGGGTAATCGCACGTCACTAACTAACTCGACATTTCATATCGAATAATAAGGTGATGTGCTAACAGAAGCTGACTCACCACTCCTATCGATAGGGTGGCTTTAGACGTGCGATTGCCCTGATGGGCCACACGCTATTCCTCGTGAACTTTCCCAACCTTAAAAATCACAAGTGGAGAGCAACACAATGGCAGATGACAAAACCAACGCTGCTGAATACTGGAAAGCAAACGTCCGCTTAATTTTCGGATGCCTGGCTGTTTGGGCATTTGTTTCTTACGGATGCGCTATCCTTTTTCGCCCGCTGCTCGCCGGTATTCCGGTTGGCGGTACCGATCTTGGCTTCTGGTTTGCACAACAGGGCTCAATCCTAACGTTTATCGTGCTGATCTTCTTCTATGCCTGGAAGATGAACAAGCTCGATCAAAAATTTGGCCTTGGGGAGTAAGCCGGTATGAGCCAGTTTGCAATTAACTTACTGTTCGTCGGCGCCTCTTTTGCCTTGTATATAGGCATTGCGATTTGGGCGCGCGCCGGCTCAACGAAAGACTTCTATGTCGCGGGGGGCGGGGTTCACCCGATCACCAATGGCATGGCCACCGCAGCGGACTGGATGTCAGCTGCATCGTTCATTTCCATGGCGGGCCTGCTAGCCTCAGGCGGCTACGCCAACTCTACTTTCCTAATGGGCTGGACTGGCGGCTACGTTATCCTCGCGATGCTGCTAGCACCTTACCTGCGTAAGTTTGGTAAGTTCACCGTGCCTGACTTTATCGGCGACCGCTTCTACAGCAACACCGCTCGCTTAGTGGCTATCGTCTGCTTGATTGTGGCGTCGGTTACCTACGTTATCGGTCAAATGACCGGTGCGGGCGTAGCGTTCTCTCGCTTCCTTGAAGTCAGCAACACCTGGGGTATTTGGTTAGCCGCGCTGATCGTTTTCCTCTACGCCGTATTTGGTGGTATGAAAGGCATTACCTATACCCAGGTAGCCCAGTACATCGTTCTAATCATCGCTTACACCATTCCTGCGGTGTTTATTGCCTTCCAACTAACCGGCAACCCGATTCCGATGTTCGGTATGTTCAGCACGCATACTGAATCCGGCATTCCGCTGCTGGCTAAATTGGATGACGTGGTTAGCGCACTTGGCTTCCGCGACTACACCGCCGATGTGGACAACAAACTCAACATGGTGCTGTTTACCCTGTCGCTGATGGTCGGTACTGCCGGTCTACCCCACGTTATCATTCGCTTCTTCACCGTCCCGAAAGTAGCCGATGCTCGCTGGTCTGCTGGCTGGGCGCTGGTGTTCATTGCCCTGCTTTACCTCACGGCTCCTGCGGTCGGTTCAATGGCACGTCTGAATCTGGCGACCACCGTGTACCCAGAGATGGCGGGGCAGGTTGAAAACTACGAAGAGGCTGCGCAAAACCCGATTCTGTACGAAGAACGCCCTGATTGGGTTCGTACATGGGAAGAAACAGGCCTTATCACCTTCAACGATCTCAACAATGACGGCCGTATCCAAATGTATAATGATGCTGCCGACTACTCTGATCGTGGCTGGGAAGGCAACGAGCTAACCGTCAATAATGACATACTGGTACTCGCCAACCCGGAAATTGCCAATCTTCCCGGCTGGGTTATTGGTTTGATTGCAGCGGGTGGTATCGCCGCAGCACTCTCGACAGCTGCAGGCTTGCTGCTGGCGATCTCGTCGGCGATCAGCCACGACTTGATCAAGACCATGATCAATCCCAAGATCACCGAGAAAGGCGAGATGTTGGCAGCGCGAATCTCCATGGGTGGTGCCATCCTGTTGGCCACTTACCTGGGGCTTAATCCGCCGGGGTTTGCAGCACAAACGGTGGCATTAGCCTTTGGTATCGCCGGTGCATCACTGTTCCCCGCGCTGATGATGGGTATCTTCTCCACGCGGATGAACAGCTCAGGCGCGGTCGCCGGTATGCTGGCGGGCTTGATTTGCACCCTGCTTTACATCTTTACCTACCTGGGCTGGTTCTTCGTGCCGGATACCAATATGCTGGCAAACACGCCGGATAACTGGATCTTTGGCATCTCGCCGCTCTCCTTCGGTGCCGTAGGCGCGATGATCAACTTCGCCGTTGCCTTTGCGGTTTCCAGAGTGACAGCTGCACCGCCGCAGGAAATTCAGGATCTGGTGGAAAGCGTTCGCTATCCGAAAGGTGCTGGCATGGCGATAGACCACTAAGTCATACTCCTTCCTGATGCGTTATCTCCATACGGCGATAACGCTTTGGAATCGACCTCATCATCGGGCTTCCTTAGGGAGGCCCGATGGCTTTTATAGATAGCTTTTATAGACGGCTTTTTGAAAGGATAAATTATGATTTGGCACTTGATCGCCGCCGTTTTTGCAGGCCTTGCGGCAGCCGGGATTGGTCTGATACTGCGCAATTTGAGCGGCAAACGTTTGCCCAAATGGATAGTGCCGGTGTGTGGCGGACTGGGTATGCTGGGCTATCAAGTTCAGGTGGAGTACAGCTGGTTTGACCACAAGCAGGCACAACTGCCCGAGACCGCCACGGTCATTTCAACCGAAAGCAGCACGGCGGTATGGCGCCCATGGACTTTTGCCATTCCGATGATCACCAAATTCAGCATGGTGGACAGCGAGAACATCCGTATTACCGAGCAGGATGACACCCGTTTAGCGGAATTTATCCTTTATCAGTTTGAGCGCCATCACACCGATATTTTGATCACCCAGCCCTATCTACTCAACTGCGAGAGCCGTGAGCTAGTGCCCCTGGATAAAGACTCCCGCGCCCCTATCCTCGAAGAGATACGCACGCTGCGCGACACATCACCGCTACTCAACAACGTATGCGCCTAGACAAATAAACAGCCCGTGGTACAAACGGTCGTACACGACCCGTTGTTTCGCCTAGAATGAAGCCTTTTGACTGGCGCACGTTAAACACTCTGGCGGGGAGAAAGGCATGTTTCACGGCGGGCTACTGGTAGCGGTTTCGTTACTCTACATTGCCGTTCTATTCGGTATCGCTTGGTACGGTGATCGCCGAGCGCGTACCCACGGCGCCACCCGTCGGCGTCCGATCATCTATAGCTTGGCATTGGCCATTTACTGCACCTCGTGGACGTTTTACGGCGCGGTTGGCCAGGCAGCCACCGCGGGATGGTCGTTTGCGAGCATCTTCGTCGGGCCGATTTTAACATTTTTACTCTTCTGGCCGGTGCTGGCCAAGATGATCCGCGTTGCCAAACATCAAAACGTCACCTCGATTGCCGATTTTATTGCCTCCCGTTACGGCAAAACCCAGTCGCTGGCCGCCTTTGCCAGTCTGGTTGCCCTGGTCGGTACCCTGCCCTACATTGCCCTGCAGCTAAAAGCAGTTTCCACTACTTTTAGCGTTCTTACCGATGCCACCGATGTGACCCATACGCCGTTGTTTGGCGACACGGCCTTCTATGTGGCCATTGTGATGGCAATTTTCGCGATTCTATTCGGCACCCGCCACACCGATGCCACCGAACACCACGAAGGCTTAATCCACGCCGTGGCATTCGAATCGCTGGTCAAGCTGCTCGCCTTCGTGGTGCTTGGCGCCTTTGTTACCTGGGGTATGTTTGATGGCCTGGGTGAGCTGATGGGGCATGCCGAAAGCCAGCTCGAACTCCAGCGCCAACTGGCCAACCAGGATTTTGGCCAAAGTTTCTGGGCCCAAACGCTGCTCGCGATGCTGGCGATTCTGTGTCTACCCCGTCAGTTCCATGTGGCAGTGGTGGAAAACATTCACCCTGACGACGCCACGAAAGCGCGCTGGCTGTTTCCACTTTACCTGCTGGCCATTGCCTTTTTTGTGGTGCCCTTAGCCGCCGCTGGTCTGCTGCTGTTTTCCGAAAGCGGCGTAGAGCCCGATACCTACGTACTGGCTCTATCCATGGCCTCAGGCCACCAGTGGTTAACGCTACTCACCTTTATTGGCGGTTTCTCGGCGGCCACGGGCATGGTGATTGTCGCTGCCGTAGCAGTGTCGATCATGATCTCCAACGAAATCGTTATCCCGGCGCTGTTCCGGCTGCGCTGGTTTGATACCAAGGCACGGGATTATGGGCGCTTGGTGCTGCGTGCGCGGCGTTTAACCATTGTTGCCGTACTGGCCATGGCCTACGGCTTCTACCAGCTGATTGCCGAATTTACCTCGCTGGCCTCGATTGGCATGCTCTCGTTTGCCGCCGCCTCGCAATTTGCCCCAGCGCTGATTGGCGGCCTCTACTGGAAGCGCGGCAACCGGCTTGGGGTGATTGTCGGTATGAATGCGGGCTTCGCCATCTGGGCCTATAGCCTGCTTATGCCCGCGATGATCAATGCAGGTGTGCTGCCGATTGGCTGGCTTGACGGCGGCCCGTTGGGGCTCAATTGGCTCTCGCCCACGACGTTGTTCGGCCTCAACTTGGGTGACAGCTTTACCCACGGCGTGATGCTGTCACTCGGGGTTAACCTGTTCTGCTACATTTTCGTTTCCCAAATTACCTCCCAGCGAGTGGTCGAGCGTATTCAGGCCTCACTGTTCGTGGATAGCGTGGAAACACGCCAGACCTCGGTCAACCGCCCCTGGACCGGGGCGACCACCGTGGGCGATTTAAAAGTTCTTTGTGAACGTTTTCTAGGAGCGGGACAGGTCGATCGCGCCTTTGAAGACTACGCCCGCCGGGTGGGTAAACCACTGGACGACGGCACTCGTGCCTCAATCGATATTATTCAGTTCACCGAACGCTTTTTGGCTTCAGTGCTGGGCGCTTCATCGGCACGCATCGTGGTCAACTCGGCGCTTCAGGGGCGCGGTATCGGCATCTCGGATGTGATTTCGATTGTCGATGAAGCCTCCCAAGTGCTGGAGTTCAACCGGGCGCTGCTCCAGGCCACCATTGAAAACATTAACCAGGGCATCAGCGTGGTCGATCAGAACCTTCGCCTGGTGGTGTGGAACCAGCGCTACCTTGAGCTTTTCCGCTTCCCTGACCACCTGATTCGCGTTGGCGCCCCCATAGACCGTATCTTCCGCTACAACGCCCACAACGGCGAGTATGGCCCAGGTGACCCGGAAGAGCATGTGCAGCTACTGCTCGACAATATTCGCGAAGGCCAGCCCCACCGCTATGTGCGCTACCGCCAGGATGGCAGCGTGCTGGAAGTGCAGGGCAACCCAATGCCTGGCGGCGGCTTTGTGTATACCTACCAGGATATTACCCAGCAAAAGCGCATCGAAGAGGCGCTGATTCGCTCGGAAAACAATATCCGTATCTATACCGATAACGTGCCCGCGTTGATTGCCTACTTCGACAAAGAGTGCCGCTACTTATTTACCAACCGAGCCTACGAGCAGGCGTTCAATATTGACCGCAACGCGGTCATTGGTCGCCGCTTTGAAGACGTGCTGCCAATTAAGCAGGCGGAGGAGCGCGCGCCATGGGTCGCACGCGCCTTGAACGGCGAACGGGTCAGCTTTGAAGTCTCGCTGCGGGTGAATGAAGCCATGCGCTATATGCTGGTCACTTACACGCCGCACTTTGGTGACAGCCAGGCGATCCTGGGCTTCTTTGCGCTCTATCAGGATATTACCGAACGCCGTCAGGCTGAAATTGCCCTTAAAGAGACCAATGAAACCCTGGAAGAGCGCGTGCGTGAGCGTACCCAGGCGCTCTCTGAAGCCAACGCGGCGTTGCGCCAGGAGAACCGGGTACGCGCCGAGGCAGAGCTCGCCCTGCGCCAGGCTAAGCAGCTCGCAGAAGATGCCAACGCTTCCAAAACGCGCTTTTTGGCCGCGGCCAGCCATGACTTGCTGCAGCCGCTTAACGCGGCACGGCTATTTACCTCCGCGCTGATGCAGAACGTGACTACGACCGACACCCAACGCATCGTTGGCCATATCGATAACTCGCTGCAGGCCGCCGAGGAACTGCTAAGCACCCTGCTGGATATCTCCAAGCTGGACGCAGGCGCCCTAACGCCCCGCCGCAGTCACTTTGCCCTAGCGGATATCTTCCGCCCGTTACGCGCCGAATTTGAGGTGATGGCGGACGATCGCGGATTAGATTTAGAAGTCGTGCCTACCCAGCTTTGGGTGGACTCAGATCCTCAAATGCTGCGCCGTATCGTGCAAAACTTCTTATCCAATGCGATTCGCTACACTCAAGAGGGGCGCGTGCTGTTGGGCTGCCGTCGCCAAAATGGCTGGCTCTCTATTGAAGTGTGGGACAGCGGCCCCGGCATTCCCGAGTCTAAATTGAGCGAAATTTTTCAGGAATTCCGCCGATTGGATCAGGTCTCCCGCCACAAAGAGAGCGAGAAAGGGCTGGGGCTAGGGCTCTCCATTGCCGACCGTATGAGCCGGGTGCTGGATCATCCTATCAAGGTACGCTCGACGGTAGGCAAAGGCGCGGTTTTCTCAGTCAGCGTACCGATTGTCACCGCCCACGAGTCAACCAGCACCGAGCTTGAGCCGCATGCGCGGCGCGGCAGCCATAAGCTGAGCGGTACGCGGATTGTATGCATCGATAACGAGACGCTAATTCTGGAAGGCATGACCGCCATGCTTAGCGGCTGGGGCTGCGAGGTGTTTACCGCCACCAGTATCGGCGGGGCCAAATCGATCCTACGCAATATGGATGGCGACCCTGACGCTATTCTGGCGGACTACCACCTGGATAACGAAGTCACCGGCTTAATGGCGCTGGAAGCACTCAGCGAACGTTTTGAGGGGGCGGTACCAGGGATTGTGATTACCGCTGACCGTACCGAAGCGGTGGCTGAAGAGATCAAGCGGGCGGGCTATCAACTGCTGCTGAAGCCCGTTAAACCGGCGGCACTACGGGCGCTACTGACGCGCACGTTGCAGGCCAACCGGGCGGCGCGCTAAGCGCGCCGCGGTTAACACAGTCGTTGCTTGCTACTTGCTTAGGAAACGACTTTCGGCGGCTCGACTTCAAGCTTCTGAGCCGCGATAACCGCCTGGGTACGTGAGTGTACGCCCAGCTTGCGTAGAATCGCGGTCACGTGGGCTTTGATCGTGGCTTCAGAGACGCTCAGTTCATAAGCGATCTGTTTATTCAGCAGGCCTTCGGTCAGCATATTCAAGACGCGGAATTGCTGGGGCGTTAGCGAAGCAATCGCCTCGGCAAAACGCGACTCCTCTTCGCTGGTCTCTTCCAGCACGTTGGCCAACGCCTCAGGTAACCACACCTCGCCCTGCAGAATTTCGCCGACGGCTTCAGCAATTAGTTGTAGAGACGATGATTTAGGGATAAAACCCGACGCGCCGTAGTCAATAGCACGACGAACCACGTAGGGTTCATCACTACCAGACACTACCGCAACGGGGATATCAGGCATTTGACCACGCAGTTGGATTAAACCAGAGAAGCCATGGGCTCCCGGCATATGCAGATCCAGCAGAATCAAATCGGCATCTGGGTGGCGATTCACCACGTCAGTGGTGGCTTCCATGGTGTCCGCTTCGACAATTTCCGCCTGGGGGGCCAACTGGCGTAACGCTTGGGTCAGCGCTGCACGAAACAGCGGGTGATCGTCAGCGACGATAAACTTATGAGCTACTGCCATGGATATTCCTCCGGTTCCTCGAGCAGCGGGGTTGTCTGCCGCCGCGACGCTAGGCTCTTACGGTTGTGAAGCATGGTACCCCATGGGCTTCATCATGCCCAAGCATCACATGCACAATTTATAATAGATCGTTCACACAAGTGAAACACGTGTCCATAAACGCTTATCTATAAACGCGCCTCTATAAACACAACCGTGCCGACCTACTCAGGTCGGCACGGCTTTGAGTCGGCACACAAGCTCTATTGGGCTAAACAGCCTATCGCGTTGTCGCCATTATTGGTTGGCGCGATGCTCAATCAGCTCATCGACCACCGACGGGTCGGCCAGCGTACTGGTATCACCCAAACCATCACACTCATTGGCGGCAATCTTGCGCAAAATGCGGCGCATGATTTTACCCGAGCGGGTTTTCGGCAAACCTGGCGCCCACTGGATGACATCCGGCGAAGCAATCGGGCCAATATCTTTGCGCACCCACTGGGTCAACTCTTTTTTGAGTTCGTCTGTCGCCTCGATACCGTCACTCAGGGTGACATAGATATAGATGCCTTGTCCCTTAATATCGTGCGGGAAACCAACAACGGCTGCTTCTGCAACGGCGCTGTGCGCTACCAGAGAGGACTCTATCTCGGCGGTGCCCATGCGGTGACCCGACACGTTCAGCACGTCGTCCACACGTCCGGTGATCCAGTAGTAGCCATCCTCATCGCGGCGACAGCCGTCACCCGTGAAGTACATACCGTCGTAGGTCGAGAAGTAAGTCTGAACATAGCGCTCGTGGTCACCCCAAATAGAGCGCGCCTGACCCGGCCAGGCGTCAAGGATGACCAAGTTGCCTTCAGTGGCACCTTCCAATTTATTGCCTTCGTTATCGACCAGCGCGGGCTTCACACCGAAAAACGGTACGGTCGCAGAGCCAGGCTTAAGCGGGGTAGCGCCCGGCAGCGGCGCAATCATGATGCCGCCGGTTTCGGTTTGCCACCAGGTATCTACAATCGGGCATTTTTCGTTGCCGATAACGCGGTAGAACCACTCCCAGGCCTCCGGGTTAATCGGTTCGCCCACGGAGCCCAACAGCCGCAGGCTATCGCGTTTGCTGGAGTCCATGACGTTTTCGCCATGGGCCATCAGAGCACGCACCGCGGTGGGCGCAGTATAGAGAATATTAACGTTGTGCTTATCAACGATATCACCCATACGGCCATGGGTGGGATAGCTGGGCACGCCCTCAAACATCAGGGTAGTCGCACCGTTGGCCAAGGGGCCATAAACGATATAGCTGTGCCCGGTAACCCAGCCAACGTCCGCGGTGCACCAGTAGATTTCACCCTCTTGATAGTCAAACACGTACTGGTGGGTCATGGCGGCGTAGGTCAGGTAGCCGCCGGTGGTGTGCTTCAAGCCTTTAGGCGCACCGGTAGAACCCGAGGTGTAGAGAATGAATAGCGGGTCTTCGGCGCCCATGGCTTCCGGTTCACACTCGTTGGACTGCTTGTCGACCAGCTCGTCAAACCAGACATCGCGACCCTCTTTCCACTCGATCTCACCGCCGGTGCGCTTCACCACCAGGACGTTTTTGCACACATCAGTGCCGTCACGGGTCAGCGCGGCGTCCACGTTCTCTTTCAGCGGTACGTGCTTACCACCGCGCACCGACTCATCAGCGGTAATCACCAGCTTGGAGTCGGCGCCAATAACCCGCTGGGCAACGGCGTCCGGCGAGAAGCCACCAAAGACAACCGAGTGAACGGCCCCGATGCGCGAACAGGCCAACATAGCCATGGCGGCTTCGGGAATCATAGGCATATACAGCGTAACGGTATCGCCTTTATCGATACCCAGCTCTTTCAGCGCGTTGGCTAGCTGGTTCGTGCGTGCATAGAGTTCGCGATAAGTAATGTGTTTGGACTCATCGGGGTTGTCGCCTTCCCAAATGATCGCTGTCTGGTCACCGCGCTTATCCAGATGGCGGTCAAGGCAGTTGGCGCTGACGTTAAGCAGGCCATCCTCAAACCAACGAATATCGACATTGTCACGCGCAAAGGAGGTGTTTTTGATTTTGCTGGGCGCTTTAATCCAGTCGAGGCGTTTGGCTTGCTCAGCCCAGAAGCCTTCCGGGTCGTCTATCGACTGCTGATACATGGCCTCATATTTGGCTTTATCGGCCCAGGCATTGGCGGCGAAATCGTCGCGCACCGGATAGACCTTCTGTTGATCGCTCATAAAATTGCCTCTGTCCGTGAAAATGCACTCTCTAAGAAACTGTAGTCGATACGATTATTTATGGGCTTATTGACCATTATCGGGCGTATCGGCTGCCATTAATGTTCCCCTAGCATAAACCTCCTCGCGCAGGCTTCCCTTTAGACATTGGTATTATCATTTTTTATTTAAAAAACAAACATTTATAAACAAATCACGAGACGACTTCCGGCCTGTAGACCAAGGTCTTAGCGCAGTGTCGGCAACGATAATGACGCCCGTTTACCACTAAAGCATGACGTCTTGGGGTAAATTGATGAAAGCGGCAATCGCATTGGTAACGATAAGGTGCGGACTGCGCCTGCTTAATATCAAACCGATGGGTAACACTGGGAACTAAACCAAAAAGGTCGCGCATGACCGTTTTCCACTCGCGGCCGTGGGGTTTTAAACGCGGGCCGTTGTCCAAATGAAACACCAGCCAGTGAGCCATTTCGTGGGGAATCACCTCATCAAAAAACGCCGTGCGGTTCTCTCTCAGTAACACCGGGTTCAAGCGTAACCCGCCGTGGCCAAGATGCGCCTGGCCGGCCGAAGCGCCGCGCAGGTTAAACCACACATTTGGGGCTGGCAGCGCTGGGCACACTTCACAGCAGCGCTGCCACGCTTGTTCGACGCGAACTCGCGCGGCCTGATGCAACTCTGTTTCCGACATAGCCGCCAATTCAGTGGCAGGCCAAGGAGGCAGTGGTGACGTCTTCATTAGTGATAAACTAGCCGTTATAGGTAACCATTGATGAACGTTTGTATTAACGAGGCTTTACTCATGGCAGAGCGCAGCGATACGCCTGAAACGAACACGCCACCGCAGCCACTGCTCGAGGATGAGCAGTTGGATAGATTGGACGACTTCCTTGACTCGGATCAAGTGGATGAAGACGCCCTGGATCTTATTTCCACCCATGGCTTTTTAGTGGCCCTTGCCGTGGCACCCAGCGAAGTACCGGCGACCCAGTGGCTGACTGAGCTGTTTCAGGGTGAGCCTCGCTACGCCGATGACGCCGAGCGTGATGAGATTATTACCCTGCTCACACTGTTACGCGACAACGCGGTGGCGGTACTCGAGCAAGGCGGCTTACCGGAACTGCCGTTTGAACTAACGTTGGGAGGAGAACCCGCCGAGGAAACCCCTATAGGCGACTGGTGTGCGGGCTTTATGGAAGGCGTCTTCAGCGACGAGAGCGCTTGGTTCCAGGACGATGAAGAGGCCGCCGCCGCCCTGCTGCTACCGTTTATGCTGCTCTCCGGACTGTTCGACGATGAGCCGGACTTGGCCGAGCTGGCTAAAGATCAAGAACGCCAGGAGTCGCTGGTAGTGCAGTTGCCGGAACTGGTTTTGGATCTTTACCTGCATTACCGCGTGCCACCGGAAACGCCCAAACCCAAACCGCGTAAAAAAACGCCTGCAAAAGGTAAAAAGCGCTAGGTGCTTAGGCTAAATACTTAGCGTAGACACTATTTAAGCCGCGTTACCATGGCATCCAGCACGCCATAGATCCACTCACGGGCGCGCTGCCTCCAGGGGCGCGCCGCCCAAGCCGCGGCGTCTACCTCCTGGCTGGCGGCAAAGTTTCGCTCGAACAGTTCGCGCACGTCCGCCGCGAGCTTCGGATCCATTGCTTCCTGGTTTGCCTCTAGGTTCCAGTGCAGATTCCAGTGGTCAAAGTTACACGAACCAATGCTCACCCACTCATCGGCGAGCACAAATTTAGCGTGGATAAAGGTCGGCTGAAACTCAAAAATGCGCACCCCAGCCTTGAGCATGGTGTGATAAAAGCGCTGACCGGCAAAGCGAACGCTGGGATGATCATGCTTTGCCCCCGGTAGCAGTAAGCGTACGTCTATCCCTCTGCGAGCCGCCCGAACCAAACGCCGACGCAGGGCAAAGGTGGGCACAAAATAGGGTGTGCATAACCAGAGTCGTTCATTTACCTGGCTGACCCGATAATGCAATGAGTGGCGAATCGCTTGATAACGATAGCCACGCGCCGACATCGCCCGCCCAGGCACGCCATTGGCAAGCGCCTGAGGCTCACGACGCTCTGGGAGAGCCGCCGCGCGTCTATCGCCCTTCTCGACGCGGGTCAGCCGCGAATGCCATAGGCGCCGAAACAGCAGTTCCCAATCGGCCACCACCGGCCCTTCAATACGCAGGGCAATTTCGTACCAGGCATTCAAAAACTCATCCACCGCGCCAAAGCCACCGGTGAACGCCAGCTCGCCGTCAATAACCATTATTTTGCGATGGTCACGGCTCAGGTTCAGCGCTAAAGAGTGGAAACCAATGGGGTTAAAAAAGCGCAGCTGAACATCGCCCTGCTTCAGGCGCTGGCGATCACTCCCGGAGAGGCCCATCGAGCCATAGCCATCCAGCAGTAAACAGACGCGAACACCGCGCTGCGCTGCATCAGTCAATACCTCAATGACTTGATCTGCAAGCTCCCCTGATTCCATCAAGTAGAGCTCTACCAGCACATAGTGCCGCGCATTATGCACCGCTTCAAACATAGCGGGCAGAAAGCGTGAGGCCTCCGGCAGCAGCGTAAATCGATTACCTTCTCGCCACGCGTTCTGCATGGGTGCTCCTTGCTTAGCCACTGATAAGTACACTAACGAGCTACCGTGCTAATGAGCGATGTACATACAGATCGTAGCGGCTGGTTTTACCCTCAAGGGTATGTTGCGGCACTGGCCCCGCAATAGGCGGCGCCTTACGGGGGCGCTTAACCACCACGCGATGAGTGGCCACATCCAACGCCGCTTCTAGTAATCGCGGGGCATCGTTATCATCACCAGCCAACTCGCGGAACAGACGCATCTCTTTTTTCACCAACGCTGATTTCTCACGATGGGGAAACATCGGATCCAGGTGTATCACCTGCGGTGAAAAGTGAGCACTGGCAACCAATTCAGCCAGGAATTGAGCCGCATCCCCATGACGCAGTGTCATGCGGGCAACAATATCCACTGTATCGCTATGCCTGGAGGCACGTTTCAGGCCATCCTCCAGCAGCGCTGCAATCGCTGCAACCCGCTCAATTAACAACACCTGGGCACCTAGGCTGGCCAATACAAACGCATCCCGCCCCAACCCTGCCGTAGCATCAACGATGCAGGGCGTCACGCCCTTGGAAAGCCCACAGGCCTTTGCGACCAGCTGACCACGCCCACCACCAAAGCGGCGCCGATGGGCCGCTTTGCCCGCCACAAAATCAACGCTGAGCGGCTTGCCGTAGCGTTTTTCATCACCGACCAGCGCCAACCCCTCATCGCCCTGCACCAAGCGCAGGCCGTCAGGCAGAACGATGCTCTCAACATCGGCCTCAACATCGCTCATGCGGGCTTTTTCCAGGCAACGTCGTTGCGCAGATAAACCGGCTGAACCAAGTGCGCGGCCTGCCCCAACCCAGCGGCAAAATCACGCGCCGCCAGCCACGCCATCTCTTCGGCGCGGGGCTCTAAATCATCCAAGTGCTGGGGCATGCTAAGCTGTACATCGACAGTGAAGCGCTCCCACAGCGTAAAGCCGCTGCCTACACCTACCCAGTCGGTTTCGTCGCCTGGCAGACGCAGCGACTCAGGGGCCAGCACCGCCTCGGCGCTCATCGGAGTAATAGTGTCTTTTAGGCAGTGCCACGTCGCGGCGTACACCTCGCCCATGCGGGCATCTAAGGCAGTCACCACGTGGCGGAGGTGATAGCGACGATGGGCCTGAAGGGCCAGCGCCTCTAAAGTAGACACCCCCAGCAACGGGCAGTCCAAACCAAACGCCAACCCCTGGGCTGCCCCCGCCGCGATACGCAGTCCGGTAAACGAACCCGGCCCCCGGCCAAACGCAACGGCATCAAGCTGGGAAGGGGTTACCTGCGCTTCGGCAAGCACTTCGTCCACCATCGGCAGCAGCCTGCGGGTATGGGCGCGGGGCGTCATCTCGAAGCGCGCCAGGCACTCAGTGCCCGAATCACCCTGGCGCAGTAAGGCTGCAGAACAGGCGCTTGAAGAGGCGTCCAGGGCAAGCAGATGTAACGGCATAGCAAGTGGCCACTCGAAAGAAAGGTTGCGGCATTATACCTTTGTCACGCCAATACGACGATGACCCGCATTAGGCGGGCCATCGGCAAAGGCGTAAAATCAGCTAAAGGTTATTATCAACTGAGGGCTCTTATCAGCTAAGGGCTTCTTTAACCTGGCGGGTAATATCCGTCACACTGCCAACGCCTTCAATGCGGTGGTACTGGGGCGCGCTCTGGGGATCCTGCTTGGCCCACTGCTGATAGTAATCGACCAGCGGGGCCGTTTGATCGTGGTAAACGGATAGGCGATTACGCACCGTGGACTCTTGGTCATCTTCACGCTGAATAAGCGTTTCACCGGTCACATCATCCTTGCCTGGCTCTTTGGGCGGATTGTGCTCAACGTGATAAACCCGGCCCGATGCTTGGTGCACACGGCGTCCCGCCAATCGACTGACGATCTCTTCATCGGGTACGGCAATTTCCACCACGTGATCTAGCTTAACGCCGCCCTCTTTCATGGCGTCGGCCTGGGGGATCGTGCGTGGGAAACCATCGAACAGAAAGCCATTTTCGCAGTCAGGCTGACTGATGCGCTCTTTGACCAAGTCAATGATGATGTCGTCGGACACCAGGCCACCACTGTTCATGATCTCTTTTACTTTCAAGCCCAGCTCAGTGCCATCTTTAATGGCCGTGCGCAGCATATCCCCGGTGGAAATCTGAGGAATCTTAAATTGCTCACAAATAAACTGAGCTTGAGTCCCCTTCCCCGCGCCGGGGGCACCCAACAGGATTAAACGCATGGCACTGCTCCTTGAAGTTCTTGGTATGAAAAAAGAGTTCGAAAAATGAGTATGTGAATTCTGTTAACTGACAATAACCGCGCCTCTCAAGCGACACAACTCCCCAAAAGCCTGAGAAACCCGCTTTTGTTTCAATTTTTTTAAATTAAAACAGCCAAATGCCCTAAATCTACCACTTTGGTCGCCCTGCGAGAGGTTTAGGCAGCATTTACGTTTAGTAAACACAAGCGGCGCCCCTAGGGGCGCCGCTTGTGAAAGCACATCGCTACCAATTACAGCAGTAAGCGACGAATGTCGGTGAGCACATCGGCCAGGAAGGCGGTAAAGCGTGCCGCATCGGCGCCGTTGATCGCACGGTGATCGTAGGAGAGCGACAGCGGCATCATCAGGCGCGGCTGGAAGGCACTCCCATCCCAAACCGGCTTCATCTGCGCTTTGGACACGCCCAGAATAGCCACTTCCGGCGCGTTAACGATCGGTGTAAACGCCGTGCCACCAATCGAACCGAGGCTCGAAATGGTGAAGCAGCCACCGGTCATCTCGTCACGCTTGAGCTTTTTGGTCTGGGCTTTCTTGCCTAGCTCCGCCATCTCCTTGGCAATCTCGATCAAGGATTTGTTATCGGCGTTGCGCACTACTGGCACCATCAGACCGTCAGGCGTATCCACGGCAATACCGATATGGACGTAGTTCTTCCATACCAGGGTTTCACCGTCACCCTTCAGACTGACATTGAACTGCGGGAATTTACGCAGCGCAAAGGCACAGGCTTTGACCATAAACGGCAGCGGCGTTAGCTTGGCGCCCTGGGCTTCCGCTTCCGCCTTCATCGCCTTGCGGAAAGCTTCCAGCTCGGTGATGTCCGCTTCGTCGAATTGCGTAACGTGGGGCACATTGAGCCAGCTACGATGCAGGTTGGTCGCGCCCATCTTGAGCAGACGCCCCATCGGCTTCTCTTCCACTTCACCAAACTGGCTGAAGTCGACTTCCGGAATGGGCGGAATACCCGCGCCGCCAGTAGCCGCGGCTGCCGCACCTGGCTGGGCTTTACCCTGATTGGCAATCGCCTGCTTCACATAGGACTGTACGTCCTCTTTGAGCACGCGATCTTTCGGGCCGCTGGGTTTAACGAGTCCCAAGTCGACGCCTAGTTCACGAGCCAGCATGCGTACCGCAGGGCCGGCGTGCACCAGCTTGCCATCCCGGGGCTTATGGGCAGCCATCTGTGCTTCCGGGCTGGGGGTACCGGCCGGAGATTCAGACGGTTTAGCGCTGTCCTTGCTGTCACTGCTCTGCGAGGCTTTTTCTGGTGCGGCCTTTTTCGGTGCCGCTTTTTTGGCACCCGCCACTTCCATATAGCCGATCACATCGCCTTCAGAGACGGTGTCGCCCTCTTTAACGGTCAGCTCAAGAAGCTTGCCTTTGTAGGGGCTGGGCACGTCCATAGAGGCTTTATCAGACTCTAGGGTGATCAACGGGTCTTCTTCGTTGACTTCGTCACCTGCCGCTACGCCGATCTCGATAATCGGCACATCAGAGGAGCCAGAAAGATCCGGTACGCGAATCTCTTTGCGCTCCGGCTCGCCGCTAGCGGCCTCTTCCTGATCATCTTCAGCCGTTTCTTCCGGCTCGCTACTGGCTTGGCTAGAGGACGGTTTTGGAGAAGAGCTCTCTTCCGGTGCGTCTTCGCTGTCGCCGCCCTCGCCGACGATCTCCATCTGGCCGATGACATCGCCTTCAGAGACGGTGTCACCCTCTTTCACGGTAAAACTGACGATCTTACCGCTATGGGGGCTGGGCACGTCCATGGAGGCTTTGTCAGACTCCAACGTGATCAAGGTGTCTTCGGCCTCAATCTCATCGCCTTCGCTGACCGCGACTTCGATAATTTCGACGCTGTCCGAGCCGCCGAGATCAGGCACTTTGATATCCACCGTCTGCTTACCGCCGGCGGCCTTTTTAGCTGCGGGCTTCTGCTCTTGAGACGGCTCTTTGGGTTTTTCTTGCTTCGCTGGGGCCTCTTCAGGCTGGCTGTCAGACGAGCTCTCTTGTTTCTCGTCGCCGCCACCTTCGACTTCCAGCTCAACGATATCGTCACCTTCCGAGACGCTATCGCCTTCTTTGACCAGCACTTTGAGTACCTTGCCGCCTTTCGGGGCCGGTACGTCCATGCTGGCTTTGTCGGATTCCAGCGTGATTAGGGTGTCTTCCGCTTCAATGACGTCGCCTTCTGACACCGCAATCTCGATGATTTCGACATCGGTATCGCCACCGATATCGGGAACTTTGATGATTTCGCTACTCAAGGTCGCGCTCCTTCCAAATCGGATCGAGCCGGTGGGCCACCGCCCACCGGTCAGCGGTTTAGCTAGTCAGCGGGTTAGGCTTATGGGCATCAATGCCGTACTTCTTAAGCGCTTCACCAACCTGCTTGCGATCAATCTCGCCACGCTCAGCCAGCGCACGTAGCGCCGCCACGGTCACGAAGTAGCGATCTACTTCGAAGAAGTAGCGCAGCTTCTCGCGGGTGTCTGAACGGCCAAAGCCATCGGTACCCAGTACAGTGTAGTCACCCGGTACCCAGGCACGCACTTGATCGGCATACAGCTTCATGTAGTCGGTCGACGCGATCACCGGGCCGTCGCGCCCTTCCAGGCACTGTGTGACGTGAGGCTTGTTGGCCTCGGCGTCTGGGTTCAGGAAGGCTTCACGATCCAGCAGCAGCGCTTCACGACGCAGCTCGTTAAAGCTGGTCACGCTCCAGATGTCGGCGCCGATGCCCCAATCGTTCTCAAGTAACTCAGCGGCAGCTTCCACTTCGCGCAGAATGGTGCCAGAGCCCAGCAGTTGAACGCGGCCCTTGTCACCCTTGGTTTCGCGCAGTAGGTACATGCCTTTAACGATATCGTCGGCGGGCACGTTTTCCAGCGCAGGGTGCTCGTAGTTCTCGTTCATCACCGTCAGGTAGTAGAAGCAGTTCTCCTTGTCGGTGAACATGCGCTTCAGGCCATCCTGCAGAATCACGGCGACTTCATGGGCATAGGTCGGGTCGTAGCTGCGGCAGTTGGGGATGGTGGAGGCCTGAATCAGGCTGTGACCATCCTGGTGCTGCAGACCTTCGCCGTTAAGCGTGGTGCGCCCTGCGGTGCCGCCGACCATAAAGCCACGGGCTTGCAGGTCACCCGCCGCCCAGGCCAGATCGCCAATGCGCTGGAAGCCAAACATCGAGTAGTAGATGTAGAACGGCAGCAGCGTGACGTTGTTGTTGCTATAGGAGGTCGCCGCGGCGATCCAGGCCGACATGGCGCCTGCTTCGGTAATGCCCTCTTCGAGAATCTGACCTTTCTGATCCTCGCGGTAGAACATGATCTGGCCTTTATCCACCGGCTCGTACTTCTGACCTTCCGAGGTGTAGATACCCAACTGACGGAACATGCCTTCCATACCGAAGGTACGCGCTTCGTCAGGGATAATCGGCACCACCTTCTTGCCCAGCGTCTTATCTTTGACCAAGCCGTTAAGCACCCGCACAAACGCCATGGTGGTCGAGACTTCACGCCCCTTCGAGCCGCCCATTTGCGAGGCAAAGGTCTTGTCTTCGAGGCTGGGGATCTCCAGCGCCTCGAAGTCGCTTTGACGGCTGGGTAAGTAGCCGCCCAGACGCTCGCGCTGCAGGTGCATGTACTTGAGCTCGGGAGAGTCGTCTTCCGGCTTGTAGTACGGCACGTCTTTGAGCTGCTCGTCGGTTAACGGAATACCGAAGCGATCGCGGAAGGTCTTGAGCGCTTCATACTCCATGCTCTTGACCTGGTGCGCTTCGTTGGCCGCTTCGCCATCGCCGCTACCCATACCGTAACCTTTAACGGTGTGCGCCAGGATGACCGTGGGCTTGCCGTTGGAGGTGTTAACCGCCTCGTTATACGCCGCGTAAACCTTGAACGGATCGTGGCCACCGCGGTTGAGCTTCCAGATATCTTCGTCGGAGAGGTCTTTGACCATCGCCTCGGTTTCTGGATATTTGCCAAAGAAGTGCTCACGGGTGTAAGCGCCGCCGTTGGCTTTGTAGTTCTGGTACTCGCCGTCGACCGCTTCGTCCATGCGTTTCTGAAGGATGCCTTTCTTATCCTTCTCGAACAGCGGATCCCAGTGACGCCCCCAGACGACCTTGATCACGTTCCAGCCCGCGCCACGGAAGACGCCTTCGAATTCGTCCATCACCCGCGAGTTGCCGCGTACCGGGCCGTCAAGGCGCTGAAGGTTGCAGTTGATGACGAAGATCAGGTTGTCGAGATTTTCGCGCCCCGCCAGTGAAATGGCGCCCAGGGATTCCGGCTCGTCACACTCGCCGTCGCCCATGAAGCACCAGATCTTGCGGTCATACATATCCTTCAGCTCACGGTGATGCAGGTACTTCATCACGTGCGCTTGATAGATCGCTTGAATCGGGCCAAGCCCCATGGAGACCGTGGGGAACTGCCAGTAGTCCGGCATTAACCACGGGTGCGGGTAGGACGAGAGGCCATCGCCATCGACTTCCTGGCGGAACCTGTCCATCTGCTCTTCCGATAGACGCCCTTCCAAATAGGAACGTGCGTAGATGCCCGGTGCTACGTGGCCCTGGATATAAATCAGGTCACCGGCAAAATCGCCCTGAGGGGCGCGGAAGAAGTGGTTAAAGCCCACGTCATACAGGGTGGCCGAGGACATAAAACTGGCAATGTGACCACCCAGGCCCGGCTTGGCGCGGTTATTACGAATCACCTGGGCAATGGCGTTGTAACGGATCAAGGAGCGGATACGGCGCTCCATGAACAGGTCGCCAGGCATCGGTGCTTCGCGGTGAACCGGGATCGTATTACGGTGCGGGGTCGTCACCGAGAAGGGCACCTTCATGCCGTCCCGGCGCAGGCGATCCGCCAGGCGGGTCATCAGGTAGCGGGCACGATCTTCGCCCTCACGATCCAATACCGATTCCAGGGAATCAATCCATTCCGTGGTTTCGATCGGATCGAGATCTTCTCTTGTCTCCAGACTCATAGAGGTCTCTCCGAATGACGATAAATGACAAAAATCCCCGCTACCCTGAAGGGCCTGGGGCGGCGGCGTGGCACTACACCACGCGCCAACATTCAGCCGGTGATTAAACGCCGGATAGGGGTTTTAGCTCTACATTCAACAAGCTACGTAACTATTGATGTAGTAAAGCTACACAATTCTCTTAGAAGTTAGCCTTTTGTATAGGCGAAGATACCTCAAAGTCGCCACGCTGCCAATTCCGTCGCAGCGGAAAAGCCTATCGAAAACAAACTATTGCACTGCAACATAAGCAATTCATAGAGCATTTGCCATTGCGACCAAATAGTCATCCGATGTAATTAAACTACCGTTTTATTGCGTTATTAGTGAAATACTTAGCACACGGGGAAAAACGTAATCGAACCGCTAACGCTCAACACGCGATGTCAGCAGTTGCTGGAAATACGCCCAATCAAACGCCGGACCAGGATCCGTTTTGCGCAGCGGCGCCACATGGGCATGGCTGGTAATACGACTGCTATCTAGCTGAGGGTTGCGCGCCATTAGCCACACCACTGCTTCCACCAGAGTGTCATACTGTGCTTTGCGATAGGGGGTAACGTCATCCCCTTCAAGTTCAATCCCCACCGAGAAATCGTTGAGCGCCTTTCGCCAGCTTAGCTGGCGAGCATCCCACCAGTTGGAGCGCCCAGCATGCCAAGCACGCTGATCTGTATCAACAAACTGCACGCACTCACCATCGCGACGGATAAGCAGGTGTGCGGAGACTCTTAAGTGGGCAATTTCGGCGAAAAATGGATGTTCGTCTACCGCCAATTGATTGGTAAATAGCGCTTCAATAGCATTACCACTAAACTGACCAGGCGGAAGACTGATCGCATGAATCACTAGCAACGACACCTCACCGGTGGGCCGAGGGTCACAGTTCGGTGAAACGACTTTACGCGCGCTTTCCCACCACCCGTCAAGGGGTTGTTTATTTTCCACTGGCAAGGGCTCCTTTACGTTAGCGCTCTCTTTCTCTGTTCTCTTTCACCTTCACCGCTGTTTTTCACTACAATGCCCGTCATCGAAGACGACGTTCAGGGAATCCACGGCCATGCATTATCAATCCGCTCTTGCTGAAGAAATCCGCGCCAGCGCCGCCCGCTTGCTGTCAGAAGACGTTGGCCCGGGTGATATTACCGCGCAATTGATCCCTGAACACCAGTGGGCCAGCGCCGACGTTATTACCCGTGAAGCCGCCATACTGTGCGGAGCACCCTGGGTAGATGAGCTGTTTCGCCGCTTGGATAGTCGGGTAAGTCTGACCTGGCACGCCGCTGACGGCGATAAGCTAGAGGCTGAGCAGTGTTTCTTAACCCTGGAAGGCCCCGCCCGTGTCCTGCTTACCGGCGAGCGAGCGGCGCTTAACGTATTGCAAACGCTGTCTGCCACCGCCACCGCCACCCGCGCATATGTCGACCTGATTGAAGGCACCGGCGTTCGCCTGCTTGATACGCGTAAAACGCTGCCCGGCATGCGCTTGGCGCAGAAATATGCGGTCACCTGCGGCGGCGGCCACAACCACCGCATTGGCCTATGGGACGCGTTTTTGATCAAAGAGAACCATATTGCCGCCTGTGGAGGCATTCAAGCGGCGGTTGCGCAAGCGCGCAAGTTAGCCAACGACCTGCCCGTGGAAGTCGAGGTAGAAACCTTTGAAGAGTTGGATCAGGCATTGGCCGCGGGAGCTGATATTGTCATGCTCGACAATTTCGCCATCGAAGACCTGCACGTTGCCGTGGAAATTAACGGCGGCCGAGCCACCCTGGAAGCTTCAGGCAATGTGGATGCTGCCACCCTGCGGGCAATTGCCGATACCGGTGTTGACTGTATATCGAGCGGCGCACTGACCAAGGACATCGCCTCGATCGATCTTTCCATGCGCATTACCCGCAGCTATAGCGTTTGATGATTAGGTTTCAACAGCATTAAGCGATTTGGAAAGTTTATAACGCAGCAGTCGCTCCCCGCTTCGCTCGACCCACTCCTCGCCGTGGTTTTTCCAACCACGGCGCAGCAGGCGCTCATAGAGCATTGAACTCGCCTCTATCTCGATTTGCCCCTTTCCCTGCTCAAGCAGCAGCCGTTCGGCATGTACCAGCAGCGTGGTACCGATACCGCGACCGGCTAATGAGGGCCATACGTAGAGTGTTTCAACCCGCCCAGCGACTAAATCCAACTCCAGGAACCCCACGCAGCGACCATCACAGGTAGCCACTAGGGTTGTGTAGAGCGCTTGGCGCACTCCCCATGCACTGCCTTCGCGGGGCAACGCATTGGCCCACGCACGCCGCTCATCCAGCGTGTAATGCGTGGCCGCTCCCTGCATAACAGCGTGATAAAACACTTCCGCTTGGTCGGCGGCATCCCGTGCTAGCGCCGCGCGATAGGTTATTCGCGTACTGGTTGGCGCTTGCTGCTCCTCGGTATTGGTCATGCGTCACCTCTGAGCTGTTCAGCTATCATTTGATCAAGACACATTCGATCACGCCCCATTTGGTCACGCTTAAGCCATTGGCCTGCTTTATACTACTTGGATCAATTCTACGCGAATCAACCCCAGCAGAAGGCAGTGTGATGGACGATGCCCCTAACAGCGAGCACTTTACGCTGACGCCCATTGGTCATGTGGTTAGCGACTACCCCGATAAATTCGGTATTCCCCGCCAGCCGGGGCTCGCCCCCGCGGCCGATGCCCGGCTTGTACTCACTGCGCCCTACAACGACCCACTCGCGGTGCGCGGTTTGGAAGACTTCAGCCACCTGTGGCTGAGCTTTATTTTTCATCAAAGCCCTGAGCGCTGGTCGCCGCTGGTAAGGCCGCCGCGCTTGGGGGGCAATAAAAAGGTGGGGGTTTTTGCCAGTCGCAGCACCCACCGCCCTAACCGCCTGGGGCTCTCACTGGTGAGATTAGTCGGTATCGACACCCAGCACGGCGTTACCCTGCAGCTCCAGGGCTGCGACTTAGTCAGCGGCACCCCGGTGGTCGATATCAAGCCTTATCTGCCGTGGGCCGAATCTCATCCTAACGCACAGGCCGGATTTGCCCCCGAGACACCGTCACTGCTGGCTGTCACCTTTCATCCAACGGCGCTTGATACGCTCGCCCAGCGCCAGGACAGTGCCACCCTACTGGCATTAATTGAGCAGGTGCTAAGCCAAGACCCAAGGCCCGCTTATAAGCAAAAGGATAGGGAGTCTGAGCGCCTTTACGGCGTACGCCTGCGCGATGTGGACGTTAAGTTTTGCCCTCGCCAGAAAGGCGAAGCCACCACCTTAGAGGTGATGGCTATCGAACCTTACGCCGAATAATGGCAAAAGCCTGGCGTTATCAGGCAGGGAAGGTAATGCCCAAGCGGCGGCCAACTTCCTCATACGCCTCGATCACACCGCCCAATCCCTGACGGAAGCGATCTTTATCGAGCTTTTCACGGGTGTTGGCGTCCCAAAGGCGGCAACCATCTGGAGAGAACTCATCTCCCAGCACCACCTCGCCTTTGAATACACCAAACTCAAGTTTGTAATCCACCAGCAGCATATCGCCCTCAGCAAACAGCGCTTTGAGGATATGGTTAACCTTGAAGGTTAGCGCTTTCATCTTGGCTAACTGCTCAGGCGTTGCCCAACCGAAGGTCTCCGCCAGCGACTCATTGATCATCGGGTCGCCCTTCTCATCGTTCTTCAGGAACAATTCAAAGGTAGGTGGCGTAAGGGCAATCCCCTCTTCTACACCGAGCCGTTTTACCAAGCCACCCGCGGCGATGTTGCGCACCACGCACTCCACCGGGATCATCTGCATCTTCTTGACCAGACTCTCAGTATTGGATAGCTGCTTTTCGAAGTGGGTAGGAATACCCGCTTCCTGCAGCCGCTCCATAATGAAGGCGTTAAAGATGTTATTGACCATTCCCTTGCGGGCCAGCGACTCCACTTTTTTGCCATCAAAGGCGCTGGTGTCATCACGAAAATTGAGCACCAACAAATCCGGATCGTCGGTGGTATACACAGATTTCGCCTTACCGGCGTAGAGTTCTTGGCGCTTTTCCATGGGGGCTCCGTAAGGGGTGAAGGGTCAACAAATTAACGTAAATAGCCGGAGACACGCTCAAGCAGCTCGCGCTGATCATCTGCGCTGAATGCCCGCTCGCTGGCATTGATGGCACGCAGAATCGTCTGGTCGCCGTTAGGCTGCAGGGCAAGACGGATCTGCTGGGACATTTTGCGCACATCTGGGCTGAAGACGATTTGCAGCGGGTTGCGGTTACGCTCGGTTTCAGTCATGTACTCAACCATAAACTCATGACTGGCGGGGTCGGCGGCGAGCAAATCTCGCTGGCCTTCCTGGGCAAAATCCAGCTCAAGATAGTGGTTCAGCTCGGCCCATACTCGATCAACCGGCTGTGGAATAACCACTTCCCATTCGTCGCCCTGCTGGCGGATCTGCAATGTCTGCTCATCGGTCAGACGCTGAGCCGTCCAGGAAGAGGAGACGCTGGCAGATGCACTGCGCGCGCTTAAATGGCTCTCTAGCGCATCGAGACAGCTCGCCATGGTTTGCCCGCCGCGCTCGCAGCGAACTTCGCTGCTACCTGCGCGTAGTGCACTTTGCAGGCGAATTTCCGCCTGGGGCGTGACGATAACGCCCTGGGAAGCGCTACTCTGCAGCACTTCCAACTGACGAGTACGTACAAACTCTTCCAACTGCGGCCACACCGTACCGGTATCGGCGGCCACCACTAGCCAGGTTTGATCGCCCACTTCGCGACGCTCGACATACTCAGGCTCCATCCCACTACCAATCGCCAATGACTGAGGTGGACGAATTTCTGCCGCTTCGTCAAGCCGTGTCCCTTGGGTGGCGGCTTGAGGAACCGGCAGCGCATCACGGTAGCGTTGGGTATTGCGGGTCTCTGGCAGCACCAAAGGCGGCGCTGGTGCGGCCTCGGTGTAGTCCAGGTTACGGTCGTGGTAAAAACCATCCCGCGCACAACCAGAGAGCGCGACAGCCGCTGCGAGTGCCAGCGGAACCCATTTAAGCGCACGTATTTCAAGCACAGAGCTCATCAAGCCACCTTAAGTCAACAAATCAGGTACCCAGCTCAGCGGTAGATGAGCTGGGTAGCAAAGGGTATTGCGTCGGGTTACTCCTCTACGACGCCCGCCAGCTGAAGCGCTTCGCTCACTGTGGCGTGGTACTTTTCCGACAGCCAGGTTAACGGTAAGCGAATACCCGCGTCCGCGTACCCCATACGATTCAGCGCCCACTTCACCGGAATAGGATTCGACTCTATACCCAGATTGGTGTGCAGCGGCATCAAACGCGTATTAATCTGGTGTGCCTTATCGGCATCACCGGCGACGGCTGCCGTGCAAAGCTCATGCATCGCCCGAGGAGCAACGTTGGCGGTTACTGAGATATCGCCATGCCCCCCCATCAACATAAAATCGCAGGCAGTCGCATCGTCGCCGGAGTAGAGCATAAAGCCACTGCCCTTTAGGCGAGTAATTAGATCTTCAGCACGCTCTAGGTTCCCCGTGGCGTCTTTTAAACCGATAATATTATCAACTTCGGCCAGACGTAACACGGTCTCGTTATAGATATCCGAGCAGGTGCGGCTAGGCACATTGTAAAGAATGACCGGCAGGTCGCTGGCCTCGGCGGTGGCCTTGAAGTGCTGAAACAGGCCTTCCTGAGTAGGCTTGTTGTAGTAGGGAGCCACCGTCAGACAGTAATCTGCACCCACCTCTTTCGCGTAGCGGGTCAACTCCACTGCTTCGGTGGTGTTGTTCGAGCCGGTACCGGCTATGACCGGTATACGGCCATTGACCTCTTCCACCACGCTACGAATCACGTCAAAGTGCTCCGCAAACGACATGGTAGTCGGTTCGCCCGTGGTGCCAGCGGCGACAATGGCATCGGTGCCATTTTCGAGATGGAAGTTCACCAGACGACGAAGCGCCTCCCAGTCGATGTCGCCATTGACCTTCATAGGCGTCGCCAGGGCGACGATGCTGCCTGTGATCATCCGTTTATTCCTCACCAGCCAAATTGTGATATCAACTATCTGTGTTTTTGAATACGAGAGTTTTTTTCAAAACCGAGCGCGATCACGCTATTTTGCATCAAGCGCCGACACCGCACAGAGGCCAAATGGTACTCAGGCGATTCGAGCCTGTACAGCGTAAAGCGGTGTGAGTTTGTCGTCACCCTGTTTTGAGCTTTGACAACGGCCGCTGGCTTACGTGTAATCACGCGTAACAAGCAATATTAACACCCACCCTTAAAAGGATGCCTTATGCCTGTTGAAATTGGTCAACCCGTTGCTGACTTCTCCGCCACTGCCACGGGTGATACCACCGTGACACTGTCGGAAATGCGTGGCAAACAAGTGGTCATATACTTTTATCCCAAAGCCAGTACACCTGGCTGCACCACCGAGGGCGGTGACTTCCGTGACCGCAACCCCGCCTTCGATGCCGCTAATACGGTCATTCTTGGTGTTTCTCGAGATGGCTTGCGCGCCCAGGAGAATTTTAAGGCCAAACAGGATTTTAATTTCGACCTTATTTCAGATAAAGACGAAAACATCTGCACGCTATTTGATGTTATCAAGCTCAAGAAAATGTACGGCAAGGAGCACCTGGGCATCGAACGCAGCACCTTCCTGATTGATAAGGAGGGCAAGCTAGCCAACGAATGGCGCGGCGTTAAAGTACCTGGCCACGCGGAAGAAGTACTTGCTGCGGCTGAAAAGCTGAACGCTTCCAACTAACTCAACCAGAGCTCTATCTCAACCAGGGCTCTATTTCAGTTCAGCCCACTGCCCGTACTGATTCACTTGCGCGGGCAGTGGGTGAGCGCTATTCGGCTTCCTGGCTAGCTGTGGCTGGTATACTCCGACGCTCCTCCCGCTCATGCATGCTACGTGGCCAGGCGTAAATCAATGCCTTGAGCAGTGTTGCCAAGGGAATCGCAAAGAAGATCCCCCAGAAGCCCCAAATCCCACCGAAGAACAGTACCGCCACAATAATCGAAACCGGATGAATATTATTGGTCTCAGAGAACAATACCGGTGCCAATACGTTGCCATCCAGGGCTTGAATCACGCCATAAGCCACCAGCACATAGACAAAATCTTCACTAAGACCAAAATAGAACCCCGCTACCGCGGCGACCGGTAGTGTAGCCACCGCAGCACCGATATAAGGCACTAACACCGAAAGGCCGACCAACACCGCTAGCAGCGCTGTATACGGTAAGCCAAAGAACGCAAAGGTAAAGAACGCCACGGTGCCAACGATGATGATTTCAATAAATTTGCCGCGGATATAGTTGGCAATCTGATCGTCCATTTCGCGCCAAATACGCGATAGCAGCGTACGCTTTTGGGGCAGCAGCGAAAGAATAAAACCGACCAACACGTCGCGATCCTTGAGCATAAAGAACACCAGTATCGGCACCAGCACCAGGTAAATAATCAGCGACATGATATTGCCGAGCGAGGCCAGTGAAAGCGTTAAGGCGCGCTGGCCTAGCTGGCTAATCTCGCGGCTTGCTACGCCTATCCAGCTCTGCATCTGATCCGGCGTAATAATGTTCGGGTAGCGCGCCTGCAGTTCATCCAACCAGCCCTGGCCACTGGCGAACATCCGCGGCGTCTCCTGCACCAGCCCCACTAGCTGGTTCCAGATCAACGGCATAAGAATAAACGCCAGGGTGAGCAGCACACTGATAAAGGCTAAAAAGACCAGGATCACCGCCAGCAAATGCGGCACCCCCCGCCGGGTAAACGCGCTTACTACGCCCTGCAACAGAAACGCGATCACCAGTGCGGTAAAAAATGGCGCCAACATGCGACCAAACCAGATGATCGCGGCGAAACCCGCCACCAGTACTACCAGTAGGATGAGTGCTTCCTCATCCGAGAAGTAGCGCTCAACCCAGCTTTTCAGAATCGTGCGCAGGGTCATGAGTGCGCATCTCCCGCTTTTCTAATCCAATACACATAAACATCGCCGCGCTGTTCCCGTCCCTCAAGGGCATGCGCACTCTGATCGGTAAACGATGCCATATCCCGCCACGACCCAGCATCCGTTGAACGTACTTCAAGCAACTGGCCTGCCGCCAAGCCTGACAGGGCCTGCTTAGCTTTTAGCAGTGGCAATGGGCAGTGCAGCCCACAAGCGTCAAGCACCGTGTCGGGTTGAAAGCCCCCGGTTTGCTCAGACATACATACTCCCTCAAGATGACCTGCCTATTTCACGGCGTAGATTTATACACGTCGTTGCATAAACATTGTTTAATAAACGCTGCGGCATAAACTGTCTTTAGCGATTGATTTCACTAGGCTGTCGATTTAACGGCACTTCCCAGTCTTTATCAATGTCACACTTTTAACCAATGCCACACCCAGACCACTTTGCTTAACTATTATTTATGAGGATGCCATGCCGACCCTTCGTACCACTTACCCAGGCTGGATATGTGCGTTCGCTTGTGCTTGTGGCAGCCTACTGTTTAGTCCGCCAAGCGTTGCTACCAATGATTACGGCTTGCCAAGCTTAGGGGCAGCGTCTACCTCCGTCAGCAATGAAGAGTACCGCTTGGGCCGCGCCTGGTTGCGCCAGTTTCGTGCCCAAGCCCCCCAGTGGCAAGACCCTATAACCAATGATTATTTGCAAAGCCTAATTGCCCGACTGGCCCCGCATAGTGATATTAACGGCCTGCGCACGATCACCGTGATGGTCGATAACGCGTCACTGAATGCCTTTGCCGTCCCAGGCGGCGTGGTAGGGATCAACTCTGGGCTATTCGCGTTTGCCGAAGATGAAGGTGCCTTTGTCTCGGTGCTAGCTCACGAGCTGGGCCACCTCTCCCAACGCCACTATGCCCGTGGCAGCGCCCGCGCGGCTCAGACCCAACTGCCCGCTATGGCGGCCATGCTGGCGGGTATGCTGATTGCCGCCAGTGGCGGCGGCGACGCTGGAATGGCGGCCGCCATGGGCTCACAGGCGGCGCTGATCCAGGATCAGCTCAGCTACTCACGGCTGTTTGAGCAGGAAGCCGACAATATCGGTCTTCAGGCCATGGCCGATGCGGGCTATGACCCCGAGGCAATGGTGCGCATGTTCTCGGCCATGCAGCGTATGGCGCGCCTTCAGGGCGATACACCCCTCGAGTTCCTGCTGACCCACCCGGTCACCGACAATCGTTTAAGCGCCGCACAAGCCCGCGCTGCCCAGCTCAATGTTGCCGATGCATATACCAGCGACACCCTCTACGACATGATGCGCGCCCGGGCGCTGCTAAGCATTTACACTAATACGCCGCAGCAAGCTGCTTCGCGCCTTGCTCAGGAAGGCGCCGAACAAGCCGCTCAGGACTACTTAGCGGCACTGATCGATGCTCGCAACGGCCAAACCGATAGCGCCCTGGAGCAACTGGATAGGCTTGCCAACGAGCATCCCGACTTTGCCATGCTGCCCGCCTCTTCGGCTAGCGTCGCCCTGGAAGCTGGCCGCTACGATCAGGCCATTCAGCGCAGTCAGCAATTGCTACGTTTTATGCCCAACTACCTACCTGCCCAACTGATCTTGGCCGAAGCACAGCTGCAGCGCGACCCGCAGGCGGCCTATGACCTGCTGCGCGACATCACTTCCCAAAACCTGGAAAACCCGCAGGTCTTTAACCTGCTGGCCGAAGCCGCCGGGCGCAGTGGGCATGATAGCTGGGGGCATTTAGCCCGCGCAGAGTATCTTCAACTGACCGGCCGCGTCGATCGCGGCATTCGCCAACTTTCTATCGCTCGGGATGCCGCTGAGCGGGAAAATGATCAGCAGGCGCTGGCAAGAATCGAGCAGCACCGCGAGGACTTCATTGAGTATCGCGAAGCGCTGGATGATTTTAACTAAACCTGTGTCATTGCGAGGAGCGCAGCGACGCGGCAATCTCAACCTGCGGTGGCAGTCACCCCGAGATTGCTTCACTTCGTTCGCAATGACACACCACATGTCATTGCTAGGAGCGCAGCGACGCGGCAATTTCAACCTGCGGTGGCAGTACCCCCGAGATTGCTTCACTTCGTTCGCAATGACACACCACATGTCATTGCGAGGAGCGCAGCGACGCGGCAATTTCAACCTGCGGTGGCAGTACCCCCGAGATTGCTTCACTTCGTTCGCAATGACACACCACATGTCATTGCGAGGAGCGCAGCGACGCGGCAATTTCAACCTGCGGTGGCAGTACCCCCGAGATTGCTTCACTTCGTTCGCAATGACACACCACATGTCATTGCGAGGAGCGCAGCGACGCGGCAATCTCAGCCAGCGGTGGCAGTACCCCCGAGATTGCTTCACTTCGTTCGCAATGACACACCACATGTCATTGCGAGGAGCGCAGCGACGCGGCAATCTTAACCAGCGGTGGCAGTCACCCCGAGATTGCTTCACTTTGTTCGCAATGACATTCGGTTAATCTTTTCTCGCTAAGCATTGAAGTTAAGCATGCGCTCAAGGGGCTTTAAAGCCTGCAGACGCAGCGCTTCATCCACCTGAATTTCTCCACTTCCCTCACGCAACGCACCGGCTAGATTATCCAGCGCGTTCATGGCCATCCAGGGGCAGTGTGCACAGCTACGACAAGTGGCGCCGTTGCCTGCCGTCGGCGCTTCAAACAGCGTTTTATCCGGCACTGCCTGCTGCATCTTGAAGAAGATGCCACGATCAGTTGCCACGATCAGCTTATCGTTGGGCAGCTCTTTCGCGGCCTTGATCAACTGCGAGGTGGAGCCTGCCACGTCCGCCAGCTTCACTACTGGCTCAGGCGATTCGGGATGCACCAGTACCGCGGCATCTGGATAGATGCGCTTCAGATCTTCAACGCCCTTGGCCTTAAACTCTTCATGGACGATACAGGCGCCGTCCCACATCAGCATATCGGCGCCGGTTTTGTTTTGGATATAGCCGCCCAAATGCTTATCGGGCGCCCAGAGAATTTTCTCGCCTTTGGCCTGCAGGTGCTCAATCACCTCGACTGCAATCGACGAAGTCACCACCCAGTCTGCCCGCGCCTTAACGGCTGCAGAGGTGTTGGCATACACCACTACGGTGCGGTCAGGATGGGCATCACAGAAGGCGCTGAACTCATCGGCGGGGCAGCCAATATCCAGCGAGCAGGTGGCTTCCAAGGTGGGCATCAGCACGCGTTTTTCAGGCGAAAGGATCTTGGCGGTTTCGCCCATAAAGCGGACACCGGCGACGACCAGCGTGGTGGCTTCGTGGCGAGCACCAAAGCGTGCCATCTCCAGCGAGTCAGCGACACAGCCACCGGTCTCTTCCGCCAGTTGCTGAATGGCATCATCGGTGTAGTAGTGTGCGACCAAAACGGCGTTATGGGCCTTCAACAGTCGTTTGATCTCTTCAACCCGTGCCTGATCTTCCGCCGGAATGCGGGTCGGGCAGTAGGCTGTGGGTAGCGGGGCCTCAAGCTTCGCTTGAGTAGTCATAATAGTCATTGTGTCTACCACTGTGACGAACAGGGAATCCCCCTGTTAAACACTGGGCTACGGCGCAGTGCGTCTTGCACATGCACCGCTCGTTGGAGCGATGAGCCGCTGCGTCTCTCGCGATGGCCATCGCTTAAAATCTATTCTAGACAGATTTATTCTAAACCATTTTGGCGGGAAATAGCGTTTGACTGCAAACAGATTGTCACACATAGAGTTCTTTCTAGACACATAGCAAAACGCCCCTGGCAGCTAAACTGCCAGGGGCGTTGAATTTGGTGGGTCGTGCAGGATTCGAACCTGCGACCAATTGATTAAAAGTCAACTGCTCTACCAACTGAGCTAACGACCCAAACTTGCTGTGCTGATCACTTTCCAGCGTTACTACACATACTTTAAACGTTCACCACTGCATTCAAACTGACTTTATTCAAACTGATCAGTCGTTTGAATGGTGGGTCGTGCAGGATTCGAACCTGCGACCAATTGATTAAAAGTCAACTGCTCTACCAACTGAGCTAACGACCCGCCTGAACGGATGCATATCCTACGCTTACACCTTATTGATAGCAAGCGTTTTTTCGCTTTCACTCTACAATAATGAACCATTTGCGTGCCCGCTGGCGTCACTCAATGCTGACAGGCACGCTTATCAGCCTAACCGCTAACGGCTGACCACCAAGAGGTTCAACGGGCTCTGCAAGCCGCGCTTAGCGAGCCTTGCTTTTCGGTTTGCGCAGTGCCTGTACCGGCTTACGCTTGTGCTTATCGCGGTTCCAGCGATTCTTCTCATCCGGTGTCAACGCGGGCACTTTACGTGTTTCCAAGTTAGCCAGCGTGGCCAAGTCATCCACCTCATCCTGGGTAAGTTCGACCCATTCGCCGGCTTTCGCCCGCTTATCGAGGAAGATATTGCCGTAGCGCACGCGTTTAAGACGACTAACCGTCAGCGCCTGGGATTCCCAAAGACGACGCACTTCACGGTTGCGCCCTTCGAGAATCACCACGTGGAACCAGGTGTTGATGCCTTCGCCACCAAACTCCTGAACATCGGTAAAGCGCGCCGGGCCATCTTCAAGCATGACCCCATCGACCATGGCCAGGATATGCTCGCGCTTCACTTCACCCATCACGCGAACCGCGTACTCGCGCTCCACCTGGGTAGAGGGGTGCATCAAACGGTTGGCCAGCTCACCGTCGGTAGTGAACAGCAGCAAACCACTGGTGTTGATATCCAGGCGACCGATCGCAATCCAACGTTCGCCTTTCAGGCGCGGCAAGCGGTCAAACACCGTGCGGCGACCTTCTGGATCCTTACGGGTGCATAGCTCGCCTTCCGGCTTGTTATACATAATCACTCGGCGTGGCACTTCTTCTTCTGGGCGCAATGCCACCGGACGGTCATCAAAACTGACTTTATCCCGCGCTTCAACGCGGTCGCCCAGCTTAACCACCTGGCTATTCACTTTAACACGGCCGGCGGAAATCGCCGTTTCCATCTCACGACGCGAGCCAAGGCCTGCACGGGCCAAGACTTTTTGCAGCTTTTCGCTGGTGGGGGGCGTGGTGTTATTACTCTGACTCATGGTCGTCTGACCTCACATCGGTAGTCTCCGTGCTTTCGCGCTCATCTTGTTGGCGCTTGGCACGTGCCGCGAGCCGAGCCTGTAGGTCGGCAAAACTCAGCGGCTGGGTTAACGCCGTCTCGGCGTGCGTGTCGGCTATCTCAGCCGAGGTTATCTGTTCTTTCTGAGGTGGCGCATCCTGCACCGTTTTGATCGTTTCGTCCAGTGCTTCATGGTCTGTACCGGGGCCATTTTCTTCCTGAATGTCAGTATCCATCGTCATCCCCGGTTCTTCAGATATCTCGTTTTCATCCCAGCTTGCCAGGGTGTGCATGGGCGGCAATGCATCGAGGGTTTTTAACCCAAAATCGTCTAAAAAGCTGCGTGTGGTGGCATATACCGCTGGTCGGCCAGGCACATCACGATGACCGACCACCCGAATCCAGCCGCGCTCAGCCAAGGTGCGCATAATGGAACTACTCACGCTGACACCGCGCACTTCCTCAATGTCCCCACGAGTAACCGGCTGCCGATAGGCAATTAATGCCAGTGTCTCCAGCAGCGCCCGCGAGTAGCGCTGGGGGCGTTCATCCCATAACCGCGACACCCACTGGGAAAGCCGCGGACGAATGCGCAGTTGGTAGCCTGAGACCGTTTCCAGGAGCTCCAGTGCACCGCCAGAATGTCGCTGCTGCAAACGTTCCAGGACGTCACGAAGCTCTTTGCGCGGGGGGCATTCGCCCTCAAGAAAGAGTGTCTCCAACCGCTCAAGGGGCAAGGGTTCGCCAGCGGCCAGCAGTGCGGCCTCAACAATATCATCTAAAACAATGTCATCTAACGCGGTGACGGTGTTACTCATGGCGTCTCCTCGTCAGGTTCAAAAGCGGACTCGCCATAGGCATCATCTTCTATCTCGCCCTCATCAAAAGCGCTCTCCTCGCCGTCAGCAAGGGCAGCGCGTCGCGCGCGCACGTGAATTGGCGACAGCGGCGCATTTTGGACAATTTCAATCATGGCTTCTTTGGCCAGCTCAAGAATCGCCATAAACGTGACCACCACGCCTGCGCGCCCCTCCTCTAAAGTAAATAGCGCTTCAAAGGGGGTATAGCGCTGATGGGCGTCGTCGTAACTTAGCTGCTCCATGATCTTGAGCATGCGCTCGCGGGTAGAGAGAACCTCGCGGCTGATCTGGTGGGCCTGCACCAGCTCGGCACGCTTGAGGATATCGGAGAGCGCGCTGAGCAATTCATCCAATTCCACCTCGGGGTGAATCACACGGGATTCCAGTGGCGGTAAGCCCGCCTGCACGCTGAACCAGTCACGCCCCATACGCGGTAATGTGTCCAGCGTCTCTGCTGCCTCTTTAAGGCGTTCGTACTCTTGCAGACGGCGGATAAGCTCAGCGCGGGGATCCTCCTCGTCATCGCCCTCAGCCTTCGGCGGGCGGGGCAACAAGGTGCGCGACTTGATCTCAGCCAGCATAGCGGCCATCAACAGGTATTCCCCCGCCAGCTCGATCTCCATGGCCTTCATCAGCTCCACGTACTCGATGTACTGGTGGGTGATGGTCGCCACGTTGATGGTCAGAATATCCAGGTTTTGGCGGCGAATCAGATAGAGCAGCAGATCCAGCGGGCCTTCAAAGGCCTCTAAAAAGACACGCAGTGCTTCCGGGGGAATATACAAATCCTCCGGCATTTGCGTAATCGGCTCATTAAACAGACGCCCAAGCGAAGCTGCCACTGGCTCGGTGGGTTCGGAATCAGGGCTTGCTAAATCAACAGTAACGCTTGGCGTCTCGCTCACGCGGGTCGGCTCTCTTGGAAAATGGAAATCGGCACAAGCGAACAGTTTAGCAAAGTCGTCAGCATTCGCGTTGCTCTATTAGAGAGTAAGCACAAGCGTACTACCCCGCCTCCACCGCTTTGCGGTAGCGGCCAGTATAGTCAAACAGCTTGTCACGGATTTGGAAATGGCGCCCCACTTTGCGGCCTACGACAAAATCCGGGTGGCGTAGGCGGCGCTGTTCGGCGACGACGTCCTCGGCGCTTAGCGGCTGCCATTTACCTCCCGGTGCGCGCAGATGGTAGCGCAGAAAGGCGGCATAAAAAGCGCGCCGTTGAGCGGGGGTTTCCAGCGCGTACCACTCGGAAAGATGGGTGCCATCTTCGTCATGATAGGTGACTTTTAAGCGCGGCAGGCCACGGCCGTTAGTGGTCGCTTCCAGCTGCATACCGCTTACCCGCAATACCTTGGCGTCTTTCAGCTTTAGGGCGTCCTTGAGTTTATCATCCGCGTCCACCAGTAGTTTTTCGCAGCCGCGGCAGCGGCGGGCGGCAATATCATTCTCGGCGCCACACTCCTCGCAAACTTTAAAACGAAACCGAAACTCACACTGGCGCCGCTTTCCTTCATCATCTTCAATTAGCCCCTGACAGCGACGGCCAAAGTGCTCAATCACTAAATCACCGTCGCGCTTACCCCAGTAAAGATTGGCATGACCGCAGTCGGGGCACTCTACCTGAACCGGTTCGCTGTCACTATCCGGCTTCGGCTCACCCACTTCCGGTGCGTAGATATCCCAGGGGTTCCCGGCGTAATCCAGAATCAGGCAGTCGCTCTTGCCCGGCGACAAGCGCAGCCCTCTGCCCACCATTTGCTGATAAAGACTCACCGACTCAGTGGGCCGCAAAATGGCGATCAAATCCACGTGGGGAGCATCGAAACCAGTGGTCAACACCGCCACGTTCACCAGGTATTTCAACTCCCGCGCTTTAAAGGCATCGATCAGCGCAGTGCGCTCTTTAGACGGAGTTGCGCCTGTGATTAACGCGGCATCTGCCCGGGGTAAATAACCGATAATTTCTTCAGCGTGGGCCACGGTGGCGGCAAAAACCATCACCCCCTGGCGATCAACCGCGCGCTCGACGATTTGCGCGATAATCCCCGGCGTCGCCCGGCTGCCCGCCACTACGCGATTAAGCTCCTCCTCCTGGAACAGACCGCTTGAAGAGGGTTTGAGTGCGGAGAAGTCATAGCCCTCAATCGCCATATCCAGGCGCTTGGGCGCAGCCAGATAGCCCTGCTTCACCATCAGACGCAGCGGCTGCTCGAAGACGCAGTCACGAAAAAAACTCTCTTCACTGCCCCGCACCATGCCGTGATGGTGGCGGTAATAAATAAACCCCTGCCCCAAACGGTACGGCGTCGCGGTGAGGCCGAGTATTTTAAGCTGTGGATTGTGCTGGCGCAGGTGCTCAATCACCTGACGATAGCTAGCGTCTTCGTTGAGTGATACACGATGGCTCTCGTCGATGACCAGCAAGGTAAAATTAGCGTCGTTAAAACTCTCCAGGTTACGCACCACCGACTGCACCGAGCCAAATACCACTTGGCGACTCGCCTCTTTGCGCTTTAAACCGGCGCTAAAAATATCCGCCTCAAGCCCATAAGCCTGGTACTTGGCATGGTTCTGCTCCACCAGCTCACGCACATGGGCCAGCACCAGCACCCGCCCACGGGCCAAACGCGCTAGCTCAGCGATCACCAGGGATTTACCACTGCCCGTGGGCAGCACCACCAGCGCAGGCTCGCTTGAGGCTCGGAAATGGCTCACCACGCGCTTGACCGCTTCCTGCTGATAAGGGCGAAGCTGGGGCGTTGGTGAGTTGGCTAGTGAGGAGCTAGGTATCGACAAATTAATTAGCCCGCTATTGAACCATTACGACTTTAGTCGCATCGTAGTAGTGATGGTTTAAATAATCCCAGAAATCGCAACGTTTATCAGCGAGAAGATACTAGTGAGGTGAGCAATGACAACCAACCATTTCAGCCCTGAGTGCCCGGAATGCAGCAGTCGTTTAAAACGCCTTCCCGCCACGCGGCGTGGTAAAGCCCATGTGTTCTGCATGGATTGCGGACATGATTTTGGGCGCTTCGAATACCTCGTTGAGCGCTACCGGTTAGAGCTTGAAACGCTGGAGGCCAAACTAGGATTGCCGCCCGAAGGAGCTGATAAAACACCGGCTAGCGCTCCCGAGCGGCACTCTTAATAACTGTTGTCACGACTCGCGTAACTGTTAACGGCGGAAAAAAATCCGCCGTTAACATGGGCGCTATGCCCAACGCACTATCTGGAGCATTACTGGAATCAGTTGAGCCAAACCCGAGCGTTGCGGAATAGTCGCAGCCAGGCGCCATCTTCAGTCCACTCTGCCGGGCGCCAGGAGTTGGTAACCGCCCGAGCAACGCGCTCAGGGTGGGGCATCATAATGGTCACCCGGCCATCCGGCGTGGTCAGACCGGTAATGCCCGCCGGTGAGCCGTTGGGATTTGCCGGGTAGCGCGTGGTCGCCTGGCCGTAGTTATCGATATAGCGCAGAGCAATTTGGTTGCTCGACTGCATGCTGCGCAGATGAGCGCTGTCGCGGAACTCCGCCTGCCCTTCACCATGAGCAACGGCGATGGGCAGTTTTGAGCCCTCCATACCGGCGAGCAGAATCGAGGGGCTTTTCTCGACTCGCACCATGGAAACGCGGGCCTCAAATTGCTCGGACTCATTGCGCACAAAGGTCGGCCAGTTTTCAGCGCCAGGAATTAGCGATTTCAACTGCGAGAGCATTTGGCAACCGTTACATACGCCCAGCGAGAAACTATCGTCGCGGGCGAAGAACGCCGCAAACTGCTCCTGGGCGCGCTCATTAAACAGCACCGACTTGGCCCAGCCACCGCCAGCACCAAGCACGTCGCCGTAGGAGAAGCCACCGCAGGCCACAAGCCCTTTGAACTCTTCCAGCGAAACACGCCCCGCCAGGATGTCGCTCATATGCACATCCACCGCCTCAAACCCGGCCTTATCGAAAGCCCAGGCCATTTCTACCTGGCCATTGACGCCCTGTTCACGCAGCACCGCCATGGCAGGCTTAGCTGTGTTGACATAAGGCGCGCTGATATCTTCATTAATATCAAAGGTGGGCGTGGCAGATAGCCCCGGGTCGCGGCCATCGAGCAGATTGTCGTATTCGTTCTTGGCGCATTCGGGGTTGTCGCGCAGCGCCTGCATACGGTAACTGGTTTCTGTCCAGGTACGCTGGGTAAGCTGACGAGTGGTTTCCAACAAAGGCTCTTCAAACAGCGTGACGCGCACCTGGTCATCGTAACGCGGGCGGGCGATGACGCCACAGGTTTCGATACCCGCCACGGCAAACTGCGCCAGCACTTCTTCAGTGTGTTCACGATTGACCTGAATCACGGCACCCAGCTCTTCCGAGAACAGCGCGTTCAACGCCTCCACTGGCTCGTCGATCATCCAGTCGAGCTTGATCTCAAGCCCGGCGTGGGCAGCAAAGGCCATTTCCAGCAGCGTGACCAGCAGGCCACCATCGCTACGATCGTGATACGCCAGCAGCTTGCCGTCGCGGTTCAGGCCTTGAATGACTTCGAAGAACGCTTTGATATCTTCCGGGTCGTCCACATCGGGGCAGTCATTGCCCACCTGGCCATACACCTGCGCCAAAGCGGAGCCGCCCAACCGATTCTGACCGTTGCCCAGGTCGACCAAAATCAAATCCGACTCGTCTTGATCCAGATTGATCTGCGGCGTGAGCGTCGCCAGGCCGTTGGTCACCGGAGCAAAACCGGTCACCACTAGCGAAAGGGGCGACGTCACGCTCTTCTCTTCGTATTCGCCCTGCTCGTTCTCATCCTGCCAAGCGGTACGCATCGACATCGAATCTTTGCCCACCGGAATCGCAATGCCCAGCGCCGGACACATTTCCATACCTACCGCATAAACCGCATCGTAAAGCGCCTGATTTTCACCTGGGTGATCCGCCGCGCTCATCCAGTTAGCGGAGAGCTTGATATCGCTCAGTTTGGCAATCGGTGCTGCCGCCAAATTGGTAATCGCTTCGGCCACCGCTAAGCGAGCGCTAGCAGCAGGGTTGATCAAGGCTACCGGGGGACGTTCCCCCATGGCCATGGCTTCACCGGTGTGGGTATCAAAGCTTGCCGTGGTCACCGCTACATCGGCTACCGGCACTTGCCAGGGGCCGACCATTTGGTCGCGAGCCACCTGGCCGGTGATCGAGCGGTCACCAATGGTGATCAGGAAGCTTTTGGAGGCCACGGTAGGTAAGCGCAGTACGCGATCAAGTGCTTCGCGCAGGTCAAGATTATCCAGCATCATGCCGGAGAGCTCCGGATTGCGACGCTCAAATTCGCGCTGCATCTTGGGTGCTTTGCCGAATAGCACGCTCATCGGTAGGTCAACCGGCTTACTCTCAAAATGGCCGTCGCGCACTTCAAGATGGTGCTCTTCCAAGGCTTCGCCGACTACCGCATAGGGGCAGCGCTCGCGCTTGCACAGGGCATCAAATGTATCCAAATCCTCTGGTGCAACCGCAAGCACGTAACGCTCCTGGGCCTCATTACACCAAATCTCCAGCGGGCTCATACCCGGCTCGGCGTTGGGCACCGCGCGCAGATCAAAACGACCACCACGGTTGCCATCTTTTACTAGCTCGGGCAACGCATTGGAGAGCCCACCCGCGCCAACATCGTGGATAAAGCGAATCGGGTTGTGATCCCCCAGCGCCCAGCAGCGGTCGATCACCTCTTGAGCACGGCGCTCAATCTCAGGGTTTTCACGCTGCACCGAAGCGAAATCCAAATCGGCACTGGAAGTGCCGGAGGCCATGCTGGAGGCTGCACCGCCGCCCAGGCCAATCAACATCGCCGGGCCACCCATCACAATCAGCTTGCCGCCGACAGGGATATCACCCTTCTGAACATGGTGGGCACGGATATTGCCATAACCACCGGCGAGCATAATCGGCTTATGGAAACCGCGCCGCTCGATGCCGCCGTCGTTAAGTGACTCCTGCTCGTAGGTGCGGAAATAGCCGGTTAGATTGGGGCGGCCAAATTCATTGTTGAACGCGGCGCCCCCAATGGGGCCCTCGAGCATAATATTGAGCGCCGACTCCATACGCCCTGGCTTGCCGTAATCAAAGGCTTCCCAGGGCTGTACGAATTCTGGAATGCGCAGGTTGGAAACCGTAAAACCTGAAAGACCCGCTTTGGGCTTGCCCCCAATGCCGGTAGCACCTTCGTCACGGATTTCTCCACCGGAGCCGGTCGCCGCGCCTGGGAAAGGGGCAATCGCTGTGGGGTGGTTATGGGTCTCTACCTTCATCAGGATATGAATGGGTTCCTGATGAGTGGCGTAGAGTGCGCGCTCGTCGTCAACGCCTGTCAGCGGCGTGGCAAAGAAGCGCCCAGCCTGACTGCCCTTGATCACAGCGGCATTGTCGCTGTAAGCCGAGAGAACATTGTCCGGCGACGACGCAAAGGTATTCTTGATCATCTTAAACAGCGAGTGGCTCTGCAGCTCGCCGTCGATCATCCAATCGGCGTTGAAGATTTTGTGACGGCAGTGCTCAGAGTTGGCCTGAGCAAACATCATCAGCTCAACGTCGCTGGGGTTACGCCCCAACTCATTGAAAGCATCGACAAGGTAGTCGATTTCATCTTCTGCCAGCGCCAGCCCCAGCGCCTGGTTGGCCGTTGCCAACGCATCCCGGCCACCCTCAAGAATATCCACACTGCCCAGCGGTGCCGGGTCGTGTTGAGCAAACAGCTTAGCGGCGTCCGAGGCATCGGCTAGCACGGTTTCGGTCATACGGTCGTGTAGCAGTGCCGCCAGCGCGCTCAAACTCTCTTCGTCCGGCATCGCGGTGAAGCTGACCCGGTAATCGATGCCGCGCTCGATGCGGCTAATTTGGCGCAAGCCGCAGTTGTGGGCGATATCAGTCGCCTTGGATGACCAGGGCGACTGGGTGCCTAGGCGCGGCACCACCAAAAAGCGCTGGGCGCGCTCAGGAACCTCTACGCTCGAGTGAGTACCGTAATCAAGTAACTGCACCAAACGCTCGCGGGCAGCGTCATCCAGTTCCTCGCGGCGCTCATGGGAGTGAACATCGATAAAATGAACATAGTGGGCAGACAGCGCTTCCACCTCGGGAACACGTTCACGCAGCACCGTTAACAGCCGAGCATGACGGAAGGCAGAAAGGGCGGGCGCGCCTCGCAGTTCGAGCATATCCTGAAGCCTCTAGAGCAGGGAAATTCGAGCAGGGAAATCACCGGGCCGCTAGGCGGCCGTGCTTTTATGGTGCCGGAAAACACAGATAATGTGGTACCGGAAAACGCCTATGATACTGGAAACCAGCCGTCACACGAAATCAACAAGGTGACAGCCTGCCCCTGGCTGGGTATCGTGGCAGCTTGTTTCATGCCGACAAGACGCCATGCTGACGTTGATTTGCCGACATTTTGTAGCCCGTGCCAGCGCTTATTATGCGCTAATAGCGATTACGCTTCTGACTCTGGTGCCCACCCTCTCCCTGGTTCCTCCCGGCGAGCATCTGACTCAGATCACTGCAAAAGATTTTATTACCGTTCACACCCGTAATACACCCACCACTTATTACCAAGGTCGCCAGGGCCCTACCGGCTTTGAGTACGAGCTAATGCACCGCTTTGCCGACTATCTAGGGGTGAGTCTTAACCTTAACGCCCGCCATCACCCTGAAAGCGTGCTGCCGGCGGTACGTGAGAGCGGCGACCTGGGCGCGGCAGCGCTACCCCTGCTGCCTAACCCCTCTGGTGTTTACTACACCCGTCCGATTATCAAGATGCAGCCGCTAGTGGTATACCGGCGCGGGCTTAATGGTATTAGTGAACCAAGCGACCTTGTCGGCCTGGAGCTTGGTACGCTTAGCGAAGCGGGTACCAGCGAAGCACTGCGCGATCTCCAGAAACGCCACCCCACCCTAAGCTGGAAAGAGTCCCATGAGTTGGAGGTCGCCGAACTGCTGGCCCGGGTTGAAAACGGCACCCTGGACGCAGCGGTTATTTTTGAGCATCAGTTCCGCTTGAACCGGCTGTTTTTCCCCAACGTTGAGCGTGGCTTTATCCTCGGCGACCCGCTCTCCATGGCATGGGCAGTGCCCAGCGGTCGCGGTTTGGGGTTACTCGAAGCCGCTAATCGCTTCCTCCAAGACCTGCAGGAGAGCGGCACGCTAGATCAGCTAGTCAGCCGCTACTTCGGTCATGACGACTACTTGGAGTATGTCGGTACCCGCACCTTTCTTGACCATCTGGATGCACGCCTGCCCCGCTATACTGAATTATTCCAGCAATCCGCCCAGGAAACAGGTTTTGATTGGAAGCTACTCGCGGCCGTGGGCTACCAGGAGTCGCACTGGGATCCAGATGCGGTCTCGCCGACCGGGGTGCGTGGTTTAATGATGCTAACCAACCCCACTGCCAGCGAGATGGGCATCAGCGACCGCACCGACCCGGCCCAAAGCATTGATGGCGGTGCCCGTTATTTGCGCAGCATCAAAGACCGCCTACCGGAAAGCATTACCGGTGATGACCGGCTTTTTATGGCCATGGCTGCCTATAATGTGGGGCTAGGGCATTTATACGACGCCCGTAAGATTGCCGAGATGCGAGGCGGTGACCCCGACAGCTGGACGGATGTACGCGCCGCACTGCCCCTACTACAGCAGCGTGAATGGCACAGCCAAACGCGGCATGGCTACGCCCGTGGTGGCGAGCCAGTAATATACGTACGCAATATCCGTCGCTACTACGAAATGATTGAGTATGTTGAACGTAGCCGCCAGCAGTTTTTCCAACTAGAACAAACGTCAGTCAACGATGATCCACTGCTATTGTTCGAACTTGTGCCGCCGCTTGATTAACACTTCTTAACTATTTCTGGCTAAGTTGATCGCGTCGCGCGGTGAAAAAACGCTTCAGTAATTTTTGCGAGGGTGCTGCTAATACACCGCCAGTCACCGCGACCTGATGGTTGAACCACGGCTGCGCCAGTAGGTTAGCCTTTGATTCAACCATGCCAGCCCGAGGCTCAGCAGCACCGTAAACCAAACGGGCTAGGCGAGCATGTATCATCGCCCCTGCGCACATCATGCACGGCTCTAAGGTGACAAACAGCGTGCAGCCCTCAAGCCGATAGTTCCCCTGCTGCTGCCCCGCCTCGCGCAGCGCACGAACTTCCGCATGGCCGCTGGGGTCGCAACTGGCTACCGGGGCGTTGCAGCCAACGCCTATGACCTCCCCCTGCGCATCGACGACAACCGCCCCTACGGGCACCTCACCTGCCGCAGCGGCCAAGTGTGCTTGGTCAAGCGCCCGGTGCATGTAAAATTCATCGCTGCGCATAAACGTAAACTCCGCTAAGGTAGCTAAACGATCGTATGAAAGGGTTGTCCCCCGTCGTAGCAACTCACTTTCATCGACAGCATTCGATTGAGACAGCCGCAAGGATACCGAGAATGACAGACGCGCTGAACAAACTGGTAGCGTTACTGGAGCTAGAAACGCTGGAAGAGACGCTATATCGTGGCCAGAGTCAGGATCTAGGCTTTCCTCAGCTCTATGGTGGTCAGGTACTCGGCCAAGCGCTTGCAGCCGCTGCGCGCACAGTGCCCATTGAGCGCCGCCCGCACTCTCAGCATGGCTACTTTCTGCGTCCTGGTGACCCACATCGCCCCGTTGTCTACCAAGTGGATACCATTCGCGATGGCGGCAGCTTCACGACCCGTCGTGTCACTGCCATTCAAAAAGGCCGGCCAATATTCTTCTGCAGCGCCTCCTTTCAAAGCGCTGAGGCGAGCTTTAGCCATCAGCGCACCATGCCGGATGTGCCGACACCCGAAGCGTTAATCGAGAACGGCGAGGCCAAGCATGACCGCTTTCCCGGTCACCCGATTGAGTTTGTGCATCTACCCGGCAACCCCGACAACGGTACACCTGCTGGCCAATGCTTATGGTTTCGTCTTTCCGGCACGCTGCCAGACGACCCGGCGTTGCACCGCCACTTGCTCTCTTACGCCTCTGACTTCAATCTGCTGACCACCAGCCTGATTCCCCATGGCATTGAGTACCGAGACCCCAAGCTACGCATCGCCAGCCTTGACCATGCCCTGTGGCTCCACCAGGACACCCGCCTGGACGATTGGCTGCTATACGTCATCGACTCACCCTGGGCAGGCGGCGCCCGCGGGCTGGCGCGGGGGCATATTTACAGCCGCGATGGCCGCCTAGTGGCCTCCACCGCTCAGGAAGGGCTTACGCGCTATACTCAAAGCTAAATAAATAATCTCTCAAAACATTTACGCCCGCTAAGCAGCGGGCGTAAATCGACTAACCAGGGCGCAGTGCCTTAGCCGCCATAAACATCATTAATTGACTGCAGCGGGTAGTGCGCCGGGAAAGGCTTACGGGCGACACCAGAATCAACCGCGGCTTGCGCCACCGCCGAGGAAACCCGCGCCAGCAAGCGAATATCGACCGGCGTGGGGATGATGTACTCGCGGCCAAAACTCATCTCGGTGCGCTCGTAGGCGTCCAGCACTTCCTGAGGAACCGGCTCGCGGGCCAGGTCTTTCAAGGCATGCACCGCGGCCAGCTTCATCTCTTCATTAATGCGCGTGGCGCGAACATCCAAAGCACCGCGGAAGATAAACGGGAAGCCCAGCACGTTATTGACCTGGTTCGGGAAGTCCGAACGGCCGGTCGCCATGATCACATCCGGGCGCACCTCCCGGGCAACGTCAGGATGGATCTCCGGATCCGGGTTGGTACAGGCAAAAATCACCGGATCTGGCGCCATTTTCTTCACCTGATCAGCAGACAGCAGCCCCGGGCCTGACAGGCCGATAAAGACGTCAGCATTGTCGATGGCATCATCCAAGGTGCGCATCTCGGTATCACGGGCGAATTCAGCCTTATATTCGTTGATACCTTCGCGATCAGTATGAATAACGCCACGCCGATCCAGCATTACCAAGTTCTCTTTACTTGCACCACAGGAGACCAGCAGCCGCATGCAGGCAATCGCCGCCGCCCCTGCGCCCATGCAAACGATCTTGACGTTCTCAATTTTTTTGCCAGCGATATCCAAGGCATTAAGCATACCGGCCGCTGTCACAATTGCGGTGCCGTGCTGGTCATCGTGGAAAACCGGAATGCTGCAGCGCTCAACCAGTGCTTTCTCAATTTCAAAACATTCCGGCGCCTTGATGTCTTCAAGGTTAATGCCGCCCCAGGTGTCGGCAATGCGCGCGACGGTATCGATAAACGCCTGCGGGCTTTCCGCATCCACTTCGATATCCACCGAATTGATGCCTGCAAAGCACTTAAACAGCACGCCCTTGCCTTCCATCACTGGCTTGCTCGCCAGCGGGCCCAGATTACCCAACCCCAGAATAGCGCTGCCATCGGTAATCACGGCGACCAGATTGCCCTTGCCGGTATAGCGGTAAGAATTTTCCGCATCCCTGGCGATTTCAAGTACTGGCTCAGCCACGCCTGGGCTATACGCCAATGCCAAATCCCGTGCTGTCGCGGTGGGTTTGGTCAACTCCACCGAAAGCTTACCGGGAATCGGTTTCGCGTGATAATCCAAAGCAGCCTGCTTATTTGCATCCGTCATGGTCAGAGTCCAGTTAACATAAAGTAGATAAGTCGTTTCAGAATATAGAAAAAACCATAGCGCCTCAAGCGCGCTGTCAACTTACGACAAAACGCTCGTTTAACTGAATTTTATCTTCACATTCGTCACTTTTAGCCACTATTTGCAGAAACTTATGCAAACAGGCTTTACTCATAATGCTTTACTTATCGCTGCACAACAGCATTTATGGAAAATTTTTCCACACAAAACTCATGCAGCAAGCATATCCAGCTCACAAAAAACCCACGCCGAGGCGTGGGTTTTGCGCGAGCATAGCCTTATAGGAATAGCCTGATATGAACAGGCATGCTGGCGATATGGCTATCCGACTGGGATTAGCCGCGCTTAACAGCAGCGCCGAAACGCTTGTTGAAACGCTCTACGCGGCCACCAGTGGTCGCTTGCTTCTGCTTACCAGTGTAGAACGGGTGGCAGTTAGAGCACACATCCAAGGAGAAGTCCTGACCAGAGGTCGTACCTACTTGGAAAGTGGCGCCGCAAGAACAGCTGGCGGTGACCGTGTTGTAATTCGGGTGAATACCTTGTCTCATTTCGAGCCTCACTAAGCTATATGCCGCCACCTGATCTCGTGCCAGGTACCGCATACGGGTTTGGAAAAAACGACTAACCGGTTAGCCGCTCTGTCGTTACGATAGGTCTTTACAAATAGATCGATAAAGATCGTTGGGATTCAGAGCGGTCGCATATTCTAGCAAAACTAACGCCGGAGGCCAATTGGCTGACTCTTTTTCTTCGCAGGCATACTTTCAAGGACAGTCCCAAAGGCCGTCTCAAAGATCTTCCCAAGCACTCGATCAGGTGCTCAAGGTAGCGCTGCCTTCGCCGCTGCGCCGCCTGTTCGACTACCTGCCTTCCAGGGAAGCGCCCCCCTGCGGCTGGCAGCCGGGGCTACGAGTGCGGGTGCCCTTTGGGCGTCGCGAAGTCGTCGGTGTGGTCGTCGAATTAGCCGACCACAGCGACCTTCCGCGCAGCCAACTGCGTAGCATCAGCGAAGCGCTGGATGATGCCCCGTTGCCGGCGGATTGGTTATGGCTATGCCGTTTTGCCGCCCGTTATTATCAGCACAGCCTAGGCGACACTCTGCACCACGCCATGCCTGCGCGGCTACGCCAGGGGCACCCCATGGCTGGGCGCACCCAGACCCTTTGGCTTGCCCAAGGCGAAAGCGCAGAAGAAATACTCAGCCGAGCGCCCAAGCAAGCCGAGCTGTATGCGCTGCTGCGCCAACACCCTCATGGGTTGCCTGGCCGTGCGGTTAGCGCCCACGGCTTTGCCCGCGACCAGCTATTAGCGCTGGAGAAGAAAGGCCTCGCATCCAGCCAGGAACACATCCTCACTGCCCCAACGCCACCCAGCGGCAACTTACTGGCAACACCGGCCCTGCCGCTTAACCGTGAACAGGCGACGGCGCTGGCCACACTGCATGAAAAACTCGATGGCTATCACCCCTGCTTACTCGAGGGTGTCACCGGCAGCGGCAAAACAGAAGTCTACCTGCAGCTTATTGAAGCCGTCGCCGCCAAGGGCAAGCAGTCGCTGGTACTGGTACCGGAAATTGGCTTAACCCCACAGACACTCGCCCGCTTTAGAAGCCGCTTCCGGGTGCCCGTGGTGGCGCTGCACTCAGGCCTCACCGACCCCGAACGGCTAGATGTGTGGGAAGCCGCCGCCAGCGGCCGGGCGCTCATTATCATCGGCACCCGCTCGGCGATTTTCACCCCGCTGGCCAACCCCGGCGCGATTATTGTCGATGAAGAGCACGACGGCTCCTACAAACAGCACGACGGTTTGCGCTACCACGCCCGCGATTTAGCCGTGGCCCGGGCCCACTACCATAAAATCCCGCTACTGATGGGCAGTGCCACACCCTCCCTGGAGAGTCTGCACCAGGCGCTTAGCGGCGCTTACCGCCACCTACGCCTGACCCAGCGCCCCAGCCAGCACCCGCCAGCCAAGCTGGAGCTGATTGATCTACGCCACCAACGCCGCCAGGGCGGCCTGTTACCCGGTGCCATCAAAGCGATTAAAAGCACCTTGAGCGCTGGCAAGCAGGTGCTGATTTTTATCAACCGGCGCGGCTTTGCACCAACACTTGCCTGCCACGCCTGCGGCTGGATGGCAGAGTGTGGCCAGTGCGACGCACGCATGACGCTACACCGCCAGCCTCCCCTACTGGCTTGCCACCACTGCGATAGCCGCCGCGCCCTACCGGACGCTTGCCCCGAGTGTGGCAGCGGCGATCTGCGCGCCTTGGGTAGTGGTACAGAACGCACTGAAGAAACGCTGCAAACGCTGTTCCCGAAAACCACTATCCACCGCATCGATCGCGACAGTACTAGGCGCAGGGACAGTTTTGAACAGGTACTCAAAGAGATTCAGCGCGGCGAACCCTGCGTGTTGGTCGGTACTCAAATGCTCGCCAAAGGGCACCACCTACCCCACGTCACACTTGTCGTGGTCGTCAATGCCGACGGCGGCCTCTACGCCGCCGATTTTCGCGCTCTGGAGCACAGCGCCCAACTACTTGAACAGGTAGCGGGCCGTGCCGGTCGCGCCGCCCACCCAGGCCGAGTACTGGTGCAAACCCTACACCCCGACGACCCTCACTTAGGTCAATTGGCTGAACATGGCTACGGGGCCCTCGCGCGCAATATGCTGGAAGAAAGGCGCATTTCCCAGCTGCCCCCGTTCTGTTTTATGGCGCTGCTACGCATCGAAAGCCCCAAAGAGGAGGCCGCTTTGGCCATGGCGCAGCAGGCCGCCCAAGCCCTGCGCCAATGGTTAAAAGAGAGCGGCGTAGCCACCCGCTGCCTGGGACCTGTGCCCGCACCGATGGAAAGACGCCAGAACCGCTACCATTTACACGTTATGCTGGCAGCCGATAAACGCAGCCAACTACACCTGGCCGTTAGCTGGCTAGTGCAGTGGCTTGAAGCCAATCGAGAGGCCCGCAAGGTACGCTGGTCGATTGATATCGACCCACAAACCCTCGCTTAGCGCTTATCTCTTGGCACTTGTTTAGCAACACGCCTTTGAAACTGCGGCTCAATTGCCGATAATAGCCGCTTTGCCGACGCACCTTTACTGCTGCGCGTTAGCACACGCCGCCACAGACGTAACCGGATACCCACATGAAAGATACGATAGTTTCTCTGCTCGAAGGCGCGATCACCGCGCTCAAGCACCAAGGCGTGCTGCCAAACGACCTTCAGCCCACCATCAAAGTGGATCCTACCAAAGACAAGGCCCACGGCGATTACGCCACCAACTTGGCGCTGATGTTAGCCAAGCCGGCAGGCAAAAATCCGCGTGAATTAGCCAACGCGCTGGTTGCAGCGCTACCCGAAAGCGACGCTATCCAAAAAACCGAGATTGCGGGCCCCGGCTTTATCAACTTTTTCGCCGCCGCCGATGCCGCAGCGCAAATCGTTGCCCAGGTACTCGACTGCGGCGACACCTTTGGCCGCAGCATGGTCGGCAAAGGCGAGAAAGTGCAGGTCGAGTTCGTTTCCGCCAACCCCACCGGCCCGCTGCACGTAGGTCACGGTCGGGGCGCAGCGATTGGCGACTGCCTATGCCGCCTTCTCGAAGCCACCGGTTTTGATGTCACCCGCGAGTTCTACTACAACGACGCTGGCGCCCAGATCGCCAACTTGGCGCGTTCGGTACAAGCGCGGGTGAAAGGCTTAGGCCCTGACGACGATAGCTGGCCCGAAGACGGCTATCGCGGCGAGTATATCGTCGATGTGGCCAACGACTACCTGGCAGGCAAAACGGTCAGTGCCGATGACCGTGAAGTCACCGCCAAAAAAGACCCTGACGATTTAGATGCGATTCAAGAGTTTGCCGTGGCGTGGCTGCGTCGCGAACAGGACCTGGATCTAAAAGCCTTCGGCGTGGAGTTTGACGTCTATTTCCTAGAGTCCTCACTCTATGAAGATGGCAAGGTGGACGCCACTGTTGAAAAACTGGTGAGCGCAGGCCACACCTATGAAGAAGATGGTGCCATGTGGCTACGCACCACCGACTTCGGTGATGACAAAGACCGCGTAATGCGCAAACGCGAGGGTGGCTACACCTACTTCCTGCCTGATGTGGCCTACCACCTGGACAAGTGGCAGCGCGGTTTCAAAACCGTGATCAACGAGCAGGGTGCCGACCACCACTCCACCGTCACCCGCGTACGCGCCGGTTTACAGGCACTGGAAGTAGGCATTCCCAAAGGCTGGCCCGACTACGTGCTCCACCAGATGGTCATGGTTACCCGCTCAGGCGTCGAGGTAAAACTCTCCAAGCGCGCCGGCAGCTATGTCACTGTGCGCGACTTGATCGACGAAGTGGGCCGCGACGCCACGCGCTTCTTCCTCGCCGCCCGCCGCGCCGACTCGCAGCTCACCTTTGATATCGACCTGGCCCGCTCCCAGTCGAATGACAACCCGGTCTACTACATCCAGTACGCCCACGCCCGGGTCTGCAGCATGCTGCGCAAAGCCCAGGATGCCGACCAGCCGTTTGATCACGCCTTGGCACTGGCCAACCTAGCGCTGCTGGACAGCGACCAGGAGAAAGCCGTACTTAACCGGCTAGCGCGCTTCCCTGAAGTAGTGGAAACCGCCGCCAGAAACCGCGAGCCACAGCAGGTTGCCCAGTATTTGCTCGACCTTTCCGGCGATTTCCACACCTGCTACAACGCCGTCAAAGTAATGGTCGAAGACGACACCCTGCGCAATACGCGCCTGGCACTAGGCCTCGCCACCCGTCAAGTGCTGCGCAACGGGCTTGACTTAATGGGGGTTAGCGCCCCAGAGGAGATGTAAGCAATGGCTAGCCCGCGCAAAAAGCCCGCCCCCCGCCGCGGAGCCACATCGCAGCGCAAGTCCAAACGCAGCTCAGGCGGCGGCTTCCGCCTACCCGGCTGGCTGTGGGGCCTTGCCGGTATGGCGGCGGGCTTCTTTTTGGCTCAGCACCAGCACGGCACCGCCCCCTGGCAAGAGCAGAACGAAGTGCCTCAAGCCACGGTACTGCCCAAGCCCTCGGGTAGCGAAGAGCGCGCCGCCGCTCGGGAAACCGAGGAAGCCGCTGAACCGTCGATGCCGACGTTTGAATTTTATACCCTGCTGCCGGAAACCGAGGTCATTGCCCCCGGCGTCTCTCTGCCTTCAAGCGTTGTGCGCCCGGAGGCTCCCGAACCGACAGCCGATAGTGCTGCGGCCTCTGGCACTGCAGGCGACGACCCCATCGCCCAGGTGATTGCCGCCAACACCCGACCTGAAGATCAGGTATCGGCGGCTCAGGAGAATGAAGCGGCCACCAATACCCCGGGGCGCTATATGCTTCAGGCGGCCTCGTTTCGTGAAGCCAGCGACGCCGAACAGCTGCGTGGCCGACTGCGCAATTTAAGCCTGCTGGCGGAAATCAGCGAAGTAAAGGCGGATGGCAATACCTGGCACCGGGTACAAGTGGGGCCTTACGAGGACACCCGTGAGTTGAACCGGGCCCAGGATTTAATGAACACCCAAGGTATCGAGCCCCTGCTTATCCAACTGCAAAACTAATAATCCCTCCTGGATTACCCTGCGGGCGGTTGATTTTTTATCAGCCGCCCGCATTTTGTTGTGAACGCTTAAACAATGGTCGCTTATTGAGTGGCCTGCCAGTCATCGGGAGCTCGCCTCCCCCAAGGAGTTATCTCCATGACCACTATTGTCTCCGTCCGTCGTGGTAATCAGGTCGCCCTCGCTGGCGACGGCCAAGTATCGCTGGGCAATACCGTAATGAAAGGTAACGCCAGCAAAGTACGCCGCCTCTACCGCGGTAAGGTACTGGCCGGGTTTGCGGGTGGCACGGCAGATGCGTTCACGCTGTTTGAGCGCTTTGAAGCGCAGTTGGAAAAGTACCAAGGCCATTTGACCAAGGCAGCGGTTGAGCTTGCCAAAGATTGGCGCACTGACCGGGCACTGCGCCGCCTGGAAGCGCTGCTCGCCGTTGCGGACCACAGCGCCTCGCTGATCATTACCGGTAACGGTGATGTAGTCGAACCCGAGCGCGGCATTATTGCCATTGGCTCTGGCGGCAACTTCGCCCAAGCCAGCGCCCGGGCGCTACTGGAAAATACCGAGCTGTCGGCGCGTGAAATCACCGAGAAGTCGCTTTCGATCGCTGGTGATATCTGTGTATTCACCAACCACCACGTGACCCTCGAAGAGCTGTCGACTGACGATCGCTAATCAACTCACGCGATCCCCAAGCGCCGCTCACTGCACACTAAGGTTACTTATATGACTCAGATGACACCCCGCGAAATTGTTCACGCTCTAGACCAGTACATTATTGGCCAGCAGGATGCCAAACGCGCCGTGGCAATTGCTTTGCGTAACCGCTGGCGCCGTATGCAGCTCGATGACGACCTGCGCCCAGAAGTCACTCCTAAAAATATTTTGATGATCGGCCCCACCGGTGTGGGTAAAACCGAGATTGCCCGCCGCCTGGCCAAACTGGCTAAAGCGCCGTTTATTAAAGTCGAGGCGACCAAGTTTACTGAAGTTGGTTATGTAGGCCGTGATGTAGAGTCGATTATCCGCGACTTAATGGAAGCGGCGATCAAGATGGTGCGCGAACAGGCCAAAGAAGAAGTTAGCCACCGCGCCGAAGATGCTGCAGAAGACCGCGTGCTAGACGCCCTTCTGCCGCCGCCCCGTGGCCAGGAAGACAAGCCGCGGGAAGACAGCGGCACCCGCCAGACCTTCCGCAAGAAGCTTCGCGAAGGGCAGTTGGACGATAAAGAGATCGATATCGAAATCTCTTCCCAGGGCCAAGGCATCGATATCATGACGCCACCAGGTATGGAAGAGATGACCAGCCAGCTGCAGAGCATGTTCTCCAACATGGGCCAGCAGAAGCGTGAAAACCGCCGCGTAACAGTCAAAGAGGCGCTGGTACTGCTGCGCGATGAAGAAGCGGGCAAGCTGGTCAACGAGGAAGAGATCAAATCCCGCGCGGTCTACTCGGTCGAGCAACACGGCATCGTATTCCTGGATGAGATCGATAAAGTCGCCAAGGGTAGCGGCCAGTCCAGCGGTGGCGAAGTCTCCCGTGAGGGCGTCCAACGAGATCTGCTGCCGCTGATAGAGGGTTCCACCGTCTCGACCAAGTACGGCATGGTTAAAACCGATCACATCCTGTTTATCGCCTCCGGTGCTTTCCACCTGTCGCGCCCATCGGATCTGATCCCTGAACTACAGGGCCGCTTGCCGATCCGGGTTGAGCTTGACGCGCTAACGCCCAACGACTTTAAGCGCATTCTCACCGAGCCCTCCGCCTCGCTGACCAAGCAGTACCAAGCGCTGCTGGCCACCGAAGGGCTGGACGTAGAGTTTACTCCCGACGGTATCGAGCGCATCGCTCAGATCTCCTGGCAGGTCAACGAAGGCACTGAAAATATCGGCGCCCGCCGCCTACACACAGTGATGGAGCGGCTATTGGAAGAAGCCTCTTTCCGAGGCGGCGATATGGAGAGCCCGCTGGTAATTGACGGCGACTATGTCAATGCTCAGCTTGGCGAACTGGCGGTCGACGAAGACCTGTCGCGGTATATTTTGTAAGCTGCGTCTGCTGTTATTATCTGCATTGGTACCGTCAGCAACAGCAAGCCCGCTCTTTGCGGGCTTGCTGCTATGTTCATAAGCCATGGACACTTAGCGATGAGGTTTCATCATGAATGCGCCCACCCCCACTAGGGTTCACTACCATAAACAGGCCCGCGAGCTGGAGCTTGGCTACGCCAATGGGGAGAGTTTTCACCTCCCGGTTGAGTTTTTACGCGTCTATTCGCCTTCCGCCGAAGTGCGTGGCCACGGCGGCGACACCGCGGTACTGCAAGTGGGTAAAAAAGATGTCGGCCTGCAAAATATTACTCAGGCGGGCAACTATGCACTGAAACTGCACTTCGATGATGGCCATGACAGCGGGCTATTTAGCTGGAACTACCTGTATGACCTCGCGACCCACCAAGAAGCCTACTGGAACAACTACTTGCAGCGTTTAAAAGAGGCCGGTGCCTCGCGAGAGCCCGCCAGCATTCAATTCAAGCAACTGTGACTACCTAACTCATATCCTATACAAGAAGCCAGGCAGACAAGCCAGGGTGGACAAGGCTACAATGGCGTTAACTTTTAATCGCGTCGATCTCAGGGTCAAAAGACCTAAGGTCGATTTGCCATCGCCTCGAATTCGGGAGCTACTGCCCAATGAGCCCCACAGAAAAACGCACCACTGACTTTGGTTTTCAGGAAGTCCCAGTTGATGAAAAAGCTTCACGAGTGGCCGATGTTTTCCACTCCGTGGCTGCCCGCTACGATGTGATGAACGACCTGATGTCCATGGGCATCCACCGAGTCTGGAAGCGTCTTACCATTGAACGCGCAGGGGTGCGGCCTGGTCACCACGTGCTGGATATCGCGGGCGGCACAGGGGATTTAACGCTTAAGTTCTCCCGTTTGGTTGGCCCCCGGGGCAAAGTCGTACTTGCCGACATCAACGCCTCCATGCTCAAAGTGGGCCGCGACAAACTGATGGATAACGGTGTAGGCGGCAACGTCGAGTATGTTCAAGCCAATGCCGAAAGTCTGCCGTTTCCCGACAACAGCTTCGACTGCATCACCATTGCCTTTGGCCTACGTAACGTCACCGACAAAGACGCCGCGCTGCGCTCCATGGCCCGTGTGCTCAAGCCCGGTGGCCGTCTTTTGGTGCTGGAGTTCTCCAAACCCAACAACCCGCTGCTCTCCAAGGCCTACGATGAGTACTCTTTTCGCCTGCTGCCCAAAATGGGTGAACTGGTGGCGGGGGACGGCGACAGCTACCGCTACCTGGCGGAGTCGATTCGCATGCACCCAGATCAGGAAACGCTTAAAGCCATGATGGAAGAGGCGGGGCTTGAGCGGGTTGAGTACACCAACCTGACCGGTGGTATCGTTGCGCTGCACCGCGGCATTAAGTTATGACATTTCAAAGCAGTGCGACATTGCAAAACAGCATGACGTCCAAAAGTCAGACAACGTCCCTGCGGCCGATGACGCTATCTACCAAGAGGTCAGCATGCTGGTAACCCCGACCCTGCTGCTGGCCGGTTGTGAACGCACGCTCAACGCTCTGCTCTCCCGTGACCCCGCTGCTCCTGAACGGCTAGCGGCACTGGCGGGCAGCCGTCTACTGGTGCGCCTTGAGCAGCCTCACTTAGCGTTGGTCATTCACTACCATCACGCCGGGCTCGACCTGATGCGCGGCGATGACGTTGATGAAACCGACGTAGACGCAGTGGTAGAGCTCACTCCGGAAACGTTTTCCGAGTGGATCAGCGGCGCCTCGATTGAACGCCTTATGTTTGACGGCAAGCTGGCGGTGCGCGGGCGTATCCATCTGCTTGAAGCCACTCGAGACCTGCTCTTCGACCTGGACATCGACTGGGAGAGCGAGCTGGCCCGCTGGCTGGGCGATATGCCCGCCCACTCCCTGGCCGAGGGACTGCGCCGCGCTGCCCGCTGGGGGCTGCGTGCCAAAGACGAGCTGATGCAGGATGTGTCTGAATATGTCTTTGAAGAGGCACGCCTGCTGCCAGGGCGGCAGCAGCGTAGCCTACTGCGCGAGCATCTGACCGAGTTAGAGGTGGCGACCGATCGCCTGGAAGCGCGACTAAACCGCTTACAGCGACGTCTAGAACAGCTACAGCTTGCGCCACAGGAGTCGCGCCCATGAGCCTGCGTCTGCTGCGGATAAGCTGGGTGATCAGCCGCCACCGGCTTGACACACTGCTGCCGCTAGAGCGGCTGCCCTGGTGGCTCCGGGCGCTGCTATGGTTTTCTCCGCTACGTTTGATCCCCGTTGGCAAGCGCTCGCGGGGCGAACGTCTGCGCTTGTCGCTGGAAGCACTGGGGCCGATTTTTATTAAATTCGGCCAAATGCTCTCGACCCGTCGCGACCTGCTGCCAGCGGATATCGCCGATGAGCTGAAACGCCTGCAGGATCAGGTGCCGCCCTTTCCCGGTGATCAAGCCGCCGACCGGGTCGAGAAAGCGCTGGAAATGTCGCTGGAAGAGGCCTTTGCTGAGTTTGACCGAGTGCCATTGGCCTCGGCGTCGATTGCCCAGGTGCACGCGGCAAGACTGCACGGCGGTGAAGACGTGGTGGTGAAAATCATTCGCCCCGGCATTGATCGCGTGATGCGTCAGGATATGGCGCTGATGTACCAAGTCGCCAAGCTATTCTCCAAAATCCCCGAGGCGCGTCGCCTGCGTCCGGTGGAAGTCATTCGCGACTACGAAGCCACGCTGTTTGACGAGCTGGATCTCTACAAAGAGGCCGCCAACACCTCGCAGCTCAAGCGCAACTTCAAAGACTCACCGCTGCTGTTTGTGCCCACCATCTACTGGCCCTTCACCCGCCGCCATGTGATGGTGCAAGAGCGCATTCGCGGTATTCCGGTCGCCGATTTAGATACCCTGATTGCTCGTGGCACTAATTTGAAGAAGCTTGCAGAGCGCGGCGTCGAGCTGTTCTTTACTCAGGTATTCCGTGACAACTTCTTTCACGCGGATATGCACCCAGGCAATATTTTCGTCAACTGTGACAACCCCGAAGATCCCCAATACATTGCCATCGATTGCGGCATCGTCGGCAGCCTGACCCGGGAAGATCAGGACTACTTAGCGCGTAACCTACTGGCGTTTTTCCACCAGGACTATTATGAAGTCGCTGCGCTGCACATCGAATCCGGCTGGGTGGGCGAAAACACCCGCGCTAACGAATTCGCGGCGGCGATTCGCACCGTTTGTGAGCCCATTTTAGAGAAGCCGTTGAAAGATATCTCCTTCGGCCAGGTGCTATTGGGGCTGTTTCAAACCGCGCGGCGCTTTAATATGGAAGTACAGCCGCAGCTGGTACTGTTGCAGAAAACGCTGCTCAATATTGAAGGCCTGGGGCGCCAACTCTATCCGGATCTAGATCTGTGGAGTACCGCCAAGCCCTATTTAGAGCAGTGGATGAAAGAGCGTGCCGGGGTCAGCGGTTTATGGGAGTCGCTGAAGCGCCAGGCGCCGGAGCTTTCGCACCAGTTGCCCGAACTGCCCGTACTGGCTCACCAGGCGCTAAGCCGTATGGAGCACGAGCATCGCCAGCGCCACCAGCAAGTCGAATCGATCAACGACATGCGGGTGCAGATGGCGCGCCAGGGCAAACGCCTCTACCGCCTTCGGCTTGGCTTGATTCTGCTGGCGTTGGCACTGGCGTGGCAGCCATTAAGCGGCTGGATTGCACTTCAGGAGTGGCCGATACTAGCGGCCGCCGCCATTGGCCTACTGCTGCTGGTATGGCAATAGAGTGACGCACTAAACGTTTACGAGGATTCCCATGGACAGCAACGCATTACCACCTAACAATTCGACTAGCCATACCGATGTGCTGGATACGCTCAATGAGGTGCTAAAGCAGCGACGCCATGCAGCGGCAGAAGAATCTTATGTTGCCTCCTTGCATCATAAGGGTTTGAACAAGATACTCGAAAAGGTAGGCGAGGAAGCAACAGAAACAGTGCTTGCGGCAAAAGATGCCGAGCATGGTAGCGAGGCTGAACGCCAAGCATTGATTTCTGAAACCGCCGACCTGTGGTTTCATAGCCTGGTGATGCTGTCACACCTGGGGATGGATCATCAGGCCGTTTTAGACGAACTGGCACGGCGTTTCGGCATTTCCGGACACGAGGAAAAAGCCGCCCGCCAGCCATAGTTGCCACATAGGACTGTCGCATAGTGGTAACGCGCGTACTGTAGTACTGCTCCTAGCCATGGGGCTCGTATTCATTGGCTCAGTGGTAAAAGAGATAGCGCTAAAATAGGTAGCACTCAATCGATAGTTAACCTGCTCGCAAGAGGACACGCATATGTTAGGTGGTATTAGTATTTGGCAGTTGCTGATTGTGCTGGGCATCATCATTCTGGTTTTCGGCACCAAAAAACTGCGTAACGTGGGCACCGACCTAGGCGGGGCGGTCAAGGGCTTCAAGAAAGCCATGCACGACGAGGAGAAAAATAAAGAGGCGGACAAAGAGGACGCCGACCAACCCCATGCCAAAGTGAGCCATGAAGAGCCGGGCAACACTTACGACGTTCAAGCCGAAGAGAAACAGGCCGCCCACGACCGCAACGAAGAGCGCAAATAAACCATGCTGGATATCGGCTTTCTTGAACTGATGCTGATTGGCGTCGTCGGGCTGTTGGTGCTTGGCCCGGAGCGGCTGCCCCGCGCCGCCCGTACGACGGGCATGTGGATTGGTAAAATCAAGCGTACGGTATCCGGTATGCAGCGTGAAATCAGCGCCCAACTGGAAGCAGAAGAGCTGCGCCAAAAGCTCAATGAACAGCAAAAGAAGCTCGATGACAGCTTGAAGAAAGCGAAGCTGGACGTAGAGAGCATTGCCGATAGCCCGTCAGACGCTGCACCAGCGCAGCAGAGCGACACTGATAAGAGTGACACTGAGCAGCGCGTTGCCCAGGCCAGCTCTCGATTGGATGACGCCCTGCAAACGGTGCGAGAGGAAACGGTGCGTGAAGAAACACCTCCGTCATCATCTGCCTCGACTGCGCCCACCCGCGAGGCCGAACCTGAAACGCCTAACCCTGAGTCGGCTGCACTTAATAAGGATCGTAATCACCAATGAGCATGTCTGGCGATTCAAAGGAGCCGCGGGAAGAGCAGAGCCAAGCCCCCCTGATTGAGCACCTGATCGAGCTGCGCTCACGGCTAATGCGCGCCGTGATCGTTATCCTGGTGGTCTTTTTGGGCCTCTACTCCTTTGCCAATGATATCTACACCTTTGTTGCCGAGCCGTTGATGGCGCTGCTGCCCGAAGGCTCGCAGATGATCGCTACGGAAGTCGCTTCGCCATTCTTAGCGCCGTTCAAGCTCACTCTGGTAGTCGCGGTATTTATCGCTATTCCGTTTGTGCTACACCAAGCCTGGGCGTTTATCGCCCCGGGGCTTTACGACAATGAGAAAGCGCTGGCGATTCCGATTCTGGTTTCGAGCATTGCGCTTTTCTACGGCGGCGCGGCGTTTGCCTATTACGTTGTTTTTCCGCTGCTGTTTGAGTTTTTCACCCAAACCGGGCCGGAAAACGTCGCCGTGATGACCGACATTAACCAATATCTGAACTTCGTTCTTAAGCTGTTCTTTGCCTTCGGTGTAGCGTTTGAGATTCCTATTGCGACCTTTTTGCTTATCTTATCTGGCGCTACGTCGGTGGAAAGCTTGTCTAAAAAGCGCCCGTATATCCTACTAGGCTGCTTTGTTGTCGGCATGCTGCTAACGCCCCCGGATGTGATTTCACAGAGCCTACTGGCGGTACCGATGTATCTGCTTTATGAAGTCGGGCTGTTGTTTGGTCGCCTGGTGCGCAAGCGCAAAGAGGAGAAAGAGACTGCCGAAGAGCAAGAAGCAGACCTCTAAGCACTGGGATCAACGTCCAGATATTTAAAAGCCGCCGCCATGATCAATGGCGGTGGCTTTTGTATCAGCACAGTGGCGAGCTTAATCCATCATTTCTGCAATGCGATCCACCAGTTTAAAAATACCAGTTGCGGCTTCGCTGATCCGCGTTGCCAGCATATAAGCGGGTGTGGTGACCACCCGGTGCTCAAAATCCACCACGATATCTTCTACGCTACAGGTGCGGTGTAGCCCACCCATGGCGCTTATCGCCCCGGAAACCGCCGGGTCATTGCCCACCGTTACCGCAATGCCCTCATCCAATAGGCGTGGCACAAGTACGGGGGAAATACACATCAAACCAATCGGCTTGGCCTCTTGGTGAAAGCCCGTCAGCGCCTCTTTTAGCGCTTCTAACACCTGCATATTGTCGCTGGCACTGGCAAAGTCCGAAAGGTTCTTGGCAACGCCAAAACCACCGGGCACAATCACTGCGTCAAAATCATTAGCCACTAATTCACTCAGTGGGCTGATCTCCCCTCGCGCCAAGCGAGCGGACTCCAGCAACACGTTACGCTGCTCGCCCTCCACTACTTCTTGGGTGAGGTGGTTAACCACATGGTGCTGCTCAATATCGGGGGCAAAACAGCGGTATCCAATGCCCAACTGATCCAAGCGCAGCAGGGTTAGCGTGGTCTCATATATTTCCGAGCCATCGTAAACGCCGCAGCCAGCTAAAATCACTGCCACCTGTTTGGTCATGCCTATCTCCTTATCCCAGGGTCTGCCGAACGCAATACAGCAAAGCTGTCGCTCACTTTAGTCAGTCTGCCGTGTCGCCACAAGACGGCTTTCGCCGCAGGGCATGGCTGATATACTGATTCCAGGCCTTCGGGCATGTTGATTTGCGATCCTTAATGTTCACGATCACTGATTTTTACGACCTCTAATGGAGAGCCCTCTTGAGTACACCCACTGCCCGCCACTTTCCCGCCACGCGCATGCGCCGTATGCGCCGCGACGATTTCTCACGCCGATTGATGCAGGAAAACAGCCTGAGTCCATCCGACCTGATTCTGCCCGTTTTTGTGTTGGAAGGTATCAATCAGCGCGAAGCCGTCGCCTCCATGCCCGGCGTTGAACGGCTGTCTATTGATCTGCTGATCGAGCAAGCTCGCGAAGCGTATGAACTGGGCATTCCAGCACTGGCACTCTTTCCTGTGGTTGGCTCCGAGCACAAGAGTGAGTTTGCTGAAGAGGCCTATAGCGCTAGCGGTTTAGTTCAGCGCAGCGTGCGTGCCCTTAAAGAAGCGCTACCCGAATTAGGCATTATCACGGACGTGGCGCTGGATCCTTATACCAGCCACGGTCAAGACGGCATTCTTGACGAACACGGCTATGTCCAGAATGACCGCACAGTGGATACCCTGCTCAAGCAGGCGCTCTCCCATGCCGAAGCGGGGGCCGATGTGGTCGCCCCTTCCGATATGATGGATGGCCGGATTGGTGCGATTCGCCAGGTGTTGGAGCAGGAACATTTACATAATGTGCGTATTATGGCCTACAGCGCCAAGTACGCCTCGCACTACTACGGGCCTTTTCGCGATGCGGTCGGTTCGGCTGCTAACTTGGGCAAAGCGGACAAGCGCACCTATCAAATGGATCCCGCTAACAGCGATGAAGCGCTCCACGAAGTGGCCATGGATATCGCCGAGGGCGCCGACATGGTGATGGTCAAGCCCGGCATGCCCTACCTAGATATCGTGCGGCGGGTAAAAAGCGAACTACAGGTACCCACCTTCGCCTACCAAGTCAGCGGCGAGTACGCCATGCACCGCGCGGCCTTCGACAACGGCTGGTTAGAAGCGGAGCCGGTAATACTGGAGTCGTTGATGTGTTTCAAACGGGCAGGCGCAGATGGCATTCTGACCTACTTCGCCCTAGATGCAGCGCGGTTACTTCAGCAACGCTAAGATGACAACCTGGTGACACCTTTTTGTCATCTTCTCCCCGCATACTGCACTGATATACAAGTATCAGGCTATGATACCTTCGAGCTATCAACGCGGGGAGATCCACTATGGACGAGCAAGCTTCAGATTCCTTACCACTGTCGTCTACCGATCACACCAGCAGCGACGGCGATACGCCGCTACGGATTAACCGTACCCCGACCGGCGTCCAGGCACGTGAAGCACAGCCTGAAACCGACCTCGACGATACCCAGCTCTACTTCAACCGCGAGCTATCGCATCTACAGTTCAATATCCGCGTGTTGGAGCAGGCGTTAGATGACGCCCACCCACTGCTCAATCGGCTAATGTTCCTGCTGATTTTCTCCTCCAATATGGATGAGTTTTTCGAGATTCGAGTGGCGGGCTTGAAGCATCAAATTGCCCTGGGCGACGACACCACCGCCGCCGATGGCCGCCTGCCCAAAGCGGTGTTGGCGGAGATCTCGCAGCTTGCCCACGCGCAAATTGATCGCCAGTATCAGATACTCAACGACACCTTGTTACCCGCGCTGGAAACCCATGGGCTGCGTTTTCGTCGCCGCGATCAGTGGACTGATGAGCAGAAAGCCTGGGTTAAGGCGTTTTTCGATAATGAAATTATGCCGGTCATTAGCCCGATCGGCCTCGACCCCTCGCACCCTTTCCCGCGTTTAGTGAATAAAAGCCTCAATTTTATTGTTGAGTTGGAAGGCAAAGATGCGTTTGGTCGCGCCGGGGGGATGGCGATTCTTCCCGCGCCGCGCTCGCTACCGCGTCTGATGGCACTGCCCAAGGAGCTCTGCGAGGAGGGATTCTCGGAATATGTTTTCCTCTCTTCGATGATTCATGCCCATGCCGAGGAGCTGTTTCCTGGCATGAGCGTACGCGGCTGCTATCAATTCCGGCTGACCCGCAACGCGGATATGAGCGTTGACCCAGAGGAGGTTTCGGATCTCGCCTCTGCGCTGCGCGGTGAGCTGCTGGCACGCCGCTACGGCAGCGGTGTGCGCCTGGAAGTTGCCGACAGTTGCCCTGATGACTTGACCAACTTTTTACTGCGCCAGTTTGAACTGGAAAGCGACGACTTATATCGCGTCAAAGGGCCGGTTAATTTAACCCGTATGATGTCGGTACTGGGGGACGTGGATCGCCCCGAACTACTCTATCGGCCGTTTACCCCCAGCATTCCCAAAGCGCTCAAAGCGGGTAGCCTGTTTGAAGCCATCGCCAAGAACGACATTCTACTCCATCACCCTTTCCAGTCGTTTACGCCGATTGAAGACCTGCTGCGCGAAGCCGCCCGGGATCCAAATGTACTGGCAGTGAAGCAGACCCTTTACCGTACCGGCGCAGACTCGGCCATTGTTAACGCACTGGTGGAAGCGGCCAGCCAAGGCAAAGAAGTCACTGTGGTCATTGAACTGCGCGCGCGCTTTGATGAGGCCGACAACCTACAGCTGGCTTCACGCTTGCAAGAAGCGGGGGCAATCGTTGTCTACGGCATTATGGCGTACAAAACCCACGCCAAAATGCTGCACATCGTTCGTCGCGAAAAAGGTGAACTTTGCTACTACGCGCACCTGGGCACCGGTAACTATCACTCTAAAACCGCCAAGCTATATACCGACTACAGCCTGCTGACTGCCAACAAAGCGTTGTGTGCCGATGTTCATAAAGTGTTCCAACAGTTGTCTGGAATGGGCCGCGCACGCAAAATCGACACGCTGTTGCACGCGCCATTTACGCTGCATGAACGGTTGGTGGCAATGATCGATCGGGAAGCGCAGATAGCGCGTAAGGGTAAGCGCGGGCACATCATTATTAAGTGCAACTCGTTAACCGAGCCCAAGCTTATCAAAGCGCTCTACCGGGCCTCACAGGCGGGGGTAGAGTGCGATTTGATTATTCGCGGTATGTGCTGTTTGAAGCCAGGAGTACCGGGCGTTTCCGACAACATTCGCGTGCGCTCGATTATTGGTCGTCTGCTGGAGCATACTCGGGTGTTCCACTTCCACAATGATGGCAAGTCGGAGACCTGGTGCTCAAGCGCGGACTTTATGGCGCGCAATATGTTCCACCGTGTGGAGACGTGCTTCCCGCTGCTGGATAAGAAGCTCGCCACCCGGGTACGCAAAGACCTGGAGACCTACCTGGTGGATAACTGCCAGAGCTGGCTGCTCCAGACCGACGGCAGCTACCTACTCCAGAATCCGGGCGACAGCGATGCCATTAGTGCCCAGGAAACCCTGCTCTACGCCTATGCATCAAAAAGCTAGGCATCGAAAAGTCAGCACTCCCCCGCTGCTTAGGGCAGCGGGAGGGATTCTGCCCTCTACCCGTTTACGCATAGCGTTGACGTAACACCTTAGCCGCTTCCACCATATTGGCCAGCGCTGGCTCTACTTCCGTCCAACCACGGGTTTTTAAGCCGCAGTCCGGGTTCACCCACAGCCGTTCGACGGGGATTTTTTCCAGGGCTTTCTCCATCAAATCGACCATCCAGCTCACCTCGGGAATATTGGGGGTGTGGATATCGTAAACCCCTGGGCCGATTTCATTGGGATAAGCGAAGTCCTGGAAGGCATCCAGCAGGTGCATATCCGAACGCGACGTTTCGATGGTGATGACATCGGCATCAAGTGCTGCAATCGCGCCAATGATGTCGTTGAATTCCGAGTAGCACATATGGGTATGAATCTGGGTGGTGTTGGCCGCACCTGCAGCGCTTAGCTGGAAGCTCTCTACCGCCCAATCAAGGTATGATTGCCACTCATCTTGGCGCAGCGGTAACCCTTCGCGTAGCGCCGGTTCATCGATTTGAATAATGTTGATCCCGGCTTTTTCCAGATCCAACACCTCATCGCGCAGCGCCAAGGCAATCTGGCGGCAGGTGGTTTCCCGCGGCTGGTCATCACGCACAAACGACCACTGTAGAATCGTCACCGGCCCTGTCAACATGCCCTTCATGGGCTTATCGGTCAGAGTTTGGGCGTACTCGCTCCAGCGCACCGTCATCGGGGCGGGGCGCGATACGTCACCGAAGATCACCGGCGGCTTCACGCAGCGTGAACCGTAACTTTGTACCCAGCCAAAACGGGTAAACGCAAAGCCTTCCAACTGCTCGCCAAAGTACTCCACCATATCGTTACGTTCGGCTTCGCCATGCACTGGCACATCGATCCCCAGCGCCTGCTGGCGTTCAACGGCGTAGGCAATTTCAACCTGCATACGGGCTTCGTAGTCGGCCAACGCCAGCTCACCAGCCTTAAAAGCGCGCCGGGCGGCACGAATCGCATCGGTTTGCGGGAAAGAACCAATCGTCGTGGTGGGGAATAGCGGCAGCTTAAGCGCGCGACGCTGAGCCTCAGAACGCACACCATAAGGCGCCCGGCGCTGGCTATCGGCGGGGCGAACCGCCGCCAAACGCTCACTGACCTCAGCTTGGTGAATACGCGTTGATTCACGCCGGGCATCCAGCGCCCGTGTGGCCTGATCCAGTCGCTGCTCATCGGCAGGCGTGGCGCGGTTATCGATCAAGCGCGCCAAGGTGACCACCTCGTCAAGTTTCTGCCGCGCGAAAGCCAGCCAGCTGATCAGCTCATCACCAAGCTCCGTCTCCTGGGCCAAATCCACCGGCACATGCAGCAGCGAGCAGCTGGGTGCCAACCAAAGCCGCTGCCCCAGGCGCACTTTCAACGGCAGCAGGCGTTCTCGCAAGGCAGCCAAATCGGCCCGCCAGATATTGCGACCATCGACAAACCCCACCGATAGCACCTGATGGGGGCCAAGGCGGTCAATCACACCCTCGACTTGCTGGGGGGCGCGCACGGCATCAATGTGCAACCCTGCCACGGGCAAACGGGTCGCCAATGATAGGTTATCGCCCAAGCCGCCGAAGTAAGTGGCTAGCAATAGTTTTAGCGGCGCAGACTGAAGGCGATGATAGGCACGCTCATAGGCCTGCTGCCATGCCAGCGGCAGATCCTGCACCAGCGCAGGCTCATCCAGTTGCACCCACTCAATGCCTTGGGTGGCAAGCCGCGCTAATATTTCGCCATACACGTCGAGTACGCTGTCGAGCAGCGTCAGGCGGTCAAAATCACCGCCCTTGGTTTTGCCAAGCCATAGCCAAGTCAGCGGCCCCGTCAGCGTTACTTTCGGGGTAAAACCCGCACGTAACGCTTCATCCACTTCGTCAAACAGCCGGTTGGATGCCAGAGTAAAGGTTTGCCCTTCGTGCAGTTCGGGGACGAGGTAGTGGTAGTTGGTATCGAAGTATTTGGTCATTTCACAGGCTGCGGCGGGCTCACCGCTGGGGGCTCTACCGCGGGCCATACGAAAGGTGGTGTCGAGATCGATATCGCCACCTGCCACTTCATTATTGGCGTTAAAGCGGGCAGGCACAGCCCCCAGCGCCACTGAAACGTTCAACACTTGGTCGTAAAATGCGAAATCGCCCACGCTAACGAAATCCAAACCCGCGTCCTGCTGTGCCTGCCAGTGGCGCAAACGCAGCTCGCGAGCGGTGTTTTCCAGCTCGCTACGCGTACACTCGCCTTTCCAGTATGCTTCAGTGGCTTTTTTTAGCTCGCGCTGAGCGCCGATGCGGGGATAGCCGAGAATATGAGAAACTGTCATGATGAACCCTACCAACGTGAAATAATTCACACAGTCTGGGCACCAGGCCTTGATGAATCAAACTAAAGTTTCTAATAGCAAAGATGAAAAAAACTCACGATGATTGAGCCACTACATGATTGAGTTACGACACCTACGCACGCTGCTGGCTCTGCGCGAAACCGGCTCCCTGGTCGATGCTGCCGATCGCGTGCATTTGACCCAATCGGCGCTTTCGCACCAGCTTAAAGATCTTGAGAGCCGCGTGGACAGCGCGCTTTTTGTGCGTAAAACCCGCCCGGTGGAATTCACCCGCGCGGGGCTGCGGCTGCTCGCCCTAGCCGACCAGGTACTGCCTGAAGTACGCAAGGCGGAGCGTGATTTGGCGCGCCTGGCAGGCACCGAGCAGGGGCGTTTGCATATGGCCATTGAGTGCCACAGCTGCTTTCAGTGGCTAATGCCCACAGTGGACTATTTTCGCGATCACTGGCCGGAAGTGGAAATCGACATTCCCAGTGGACACCACTTTGACCCGCTTCCGGCGCTTGCCCGAGAGCAGCTGGATCTGGTGATCACCGCTGACCCCCAACCCCTTGAGGGCATTCACTACGCCCCGCTGTTTCGCTATGAAGGGTTACTGGCCGTCGCCCGCCAGCACCCTTTTGCTGGCCGGGGGTTTATAGAGCCCCAGGCACTGGCTGAGGAAACGTTGATTACCTACCCCGTTGAGCAGTCGCGATTGGATATTTTCACCCAGTTTTTGCAACCGGCGAACGTGCGTCCTCAGGAGATTCGTACCGCCGAATTGACGATTATGATGATGCAGCTGGTGGCCAGCGGGCGTGGCGTGTGTGCACTACCCAACTGGGCACTCACCGAGTATTTAGAGCGCGATTACGTTAGCGCGGTGAAGCTAGGCGAGCATGGGGTATGGAGCACGCTGTATGCGGCGATTCGCGAAGAGACCCGCGAAGCGCCATGGATGCAGGATTTTTTACGCACGGCGCGGGAGACCTCCTTTGCAGTGCTATCCGGGGTCAAGCCTGCGGATCGCGACGCGGAACCAGCAGCGTAAAGCGCGCGCCGCCCAAAGTGGGACTGGTATCGATGGTCACGCTACCACCGTGCCCGGCCATGATTTTCTGCACAATCGAAAGCCCTAACCCGTAGCCACCAGAGCTGCGAGCACGGCTGTCGTCCAGACGGGCAAACGGCTTGAAAATATCCGCCCGCGCTTCCGGCGGAATGCCGGGGCCGTCGTCTTCAACGTCAATACGCACCAGATTGGGTTCATCCCAGAGGTGAATCATCACCTGGGACTTAGCATGGCGGCAGGCGTTGCCGACTAAATTCTGCACCGCACGCTGAAGATAGCGCGGCTCCGCCAGCAGCTCGATTTCAGGACCAGGCGCAAGCGCCAACGCTAAGCCCCTATGCAGCGGCGACAGCGTATCAATCACCCGTTCCGCCATGGCCCGACACTCTACCAGCGCCGTTTCAAGCTCAGCGCCGTTAACCGTTTCTCCACCCAGTCGTGCATAGGTGAGAATTTCATCAACTAACTCATCGAGCTCGGCAATGTCCGCATCGATCCCCTGAAGCTGGCGGCGAATGGCGGGTTGATCGGTCATATCCTCGACCATCTGCACGGCAAAGCGAATACGCGCGACCGGGGTGCGCAGCTCGTGGGAAACCGCCCGAATCATCTCCTGTTGACCGCGCAGCAGGCTCTGCACCTGATTGGCCATGCCATTAAAAGCCATCCCCAAGCGGCCTAAAAAGTCGCCGCTCTCTACCTTTACCCGGGTTTCCAGGCGGCCACTGGCAATCCGCGTGGCAGCCAGCTCCAGCCGCGCCATGCGGGCTTCGATACTGCGCATAATCAAATAAATAATCAGGCTGAGAACGATCATCAGCCCCATCAAAAGGGGTAAGTGCAAATTCAGCGGTAAGGTGTCGCCGCGGGAAATAGGCCCCGCTTGCAGCCATTGTGACTCGCCTGGCAACTGATAGAGCAGCGTAATTGAAAGCTTATCAGAAACGAGTTGGGTGATGACGTTGCCCCTGACCAGCTGAGCCTGCTGCGCCGCCGTTAGTCCCGCAGGCAACGAAGGCAAAAGCTGCAACGGCCAACTCCCTGGACGCAATTGGGCAATGCGGCCATCACGCTCTGCCGCGGGCGCTGCCGCGAGCCACCCACCAAGCAACTCAATGCTGCCATGCCACTGGTGCTCACTCCAGTCATCGAGTCGTGCTTGCAGCAGCCAGGTGTCGCCGGGCAAACGCTGTTGCAGTAGCCAGGGGCTTTCAGCGACCAGTATTTTGCCCTGCTCCAGGCGCGACCGTTCGAAAAATCCCAAATCCGCATCGCCGATAGGCTGCAGGGTCAGCTGTAAATCGAGCTGTTCCGAAAAATGCTCAAGCAGAGCATTTCGCTGTTCAACCGGTGCGTCGGCGAGCTGTTGCGTCATCAACGACATAGGCAGCGCGGCGAGCTGCTCACGATAGTCTTCACGGCGCACCTGTTCGATAAAGGAGCGCCCCGCTAAGGCGATCACAAAAACCACTAATAGCGCGATGCCCAACAGCAAATAGAAGCGTAAAAACGAGCCGTTACTGAGCACCCGCCGCATGATGCCATCCCTCTGAATGATCAACTGTCTTTGACGAAAAGATAACCTTTGCTGCGCACGGTTTTGATCCGGTGAGGCTGATTCGGATCATCGCCAATTTTGGGTCGAATGCGCGATACGCGTACATCAATCGAGCGGTCTTGGCCGTCGTACTTAATGCCCCGTAAGTCGCTGAATATCTCTTCGCGGGTGAGTACTCGGCCAGCGTTACGGCCCAGTAACCAAAGTAGGTCAAACTCAGCGCTGGTTAAGTCAATTCGCTCGCCTGAAAGCCAGGCTTCACGAGTGGCGTTATCGATCTCCAGGTTTTCAAAACGCAGCCGCATTTCGCCGTCTGGTGCCGGCCCGTCGGCACGGCGCAGCAGCGCGCGCATACGCGCCAATAGCACCCGCGGTTGAACCGGCTTCGGCACGTAGTCGTCGGCGCCCATTTCGAGCCCCAAGACCTGATCAAGATCATCGGTGCGAGCGGTCAGCATCATGATCGGGCCGGCAAAATTGGGTCTAACACGACGACAAATCGCCAGGCCGTCCTCCCCCGGCAGCATTAAGTCTAAAATCACCAGATCGGGCTGTAGGGTTAAAATACGGTCGACCCCTTTCGCACCGTCAGCTTCCAGCGTTACTTGGAAGCCGTTCGCTTCCAAGTAATCACGGGTCAGCTCGGCTAAACGCTGGTCATCCTCAATGATCAGGACATGATCTTGATCAGGATAGTCAGGCATTACAGACTCTTGCGACTCAAGCGCCTGAAATTGCTGTTCCAAATGATCTACCATCCTCTTTATGCACTCCGCTTAGGCTGTTTATTTTTTCACCCGCTCACCCAATACCAACGCAGGCGCCCTATGATTGGCACTCAGGATAACTCAAAACTATCAAAACACCCGCTTCTGTCGTTACAATCATGCGCATTGATCGGTAGACAAGGCCCGATACTTGATTCTCGCACCTGCGGAAGCTACTGTTAAGGCGCGAACTGTCGACAATTTGACAGGAGGAACCTGCCATGGGAAGTAGCAAAACGAAAAGTGTCATTAAGCGTGTTTACGTTCCAGCCCAAGTGCGCGACCTGCCCAATGGGGAGAAGTTAAAAATCCCAGGGCATTACAAGGCGCCGCCAGGGGAAGAAAACGACACCATTGAGTAATGTTTGGTTAAGTATATCTATTGCTAAAGCATACTTAAAAAGGCAGACCACCAGTGGCCTGCCTTTTTTACTTAGCTACTTTTTTACAACTACTTTTTTCGACTACACATTTTGACGCAATTGCACGAGGCGGGCTTTTCAACAGCTTTGCTTTTCAGCGGCTACCCTTTGGGCCCAAACAGAAACCATGCAATTAAGCCGACTAACGGGAAAAACAGCAGCACCAGGATCCATATCAGCTTAGCAAGACCACCCGCGCCGCTTTTGGCTACTTTCACAATGGCCCAGATCACAATGATGAGCCAAATTAGCCCTAATAAACCACCTACTTCAATGCCCATAGCAACTCCTTAGCATGTTGGCACTCGTATTAATTTAGACAATCATATCAGTGGCACATTCACAAGCCGAACTCACTGCTCGGGAAGGCTCAACACCATCTCACCCGACTGTATTTCAATCGACAATAAATTTAAAAAGCTCATGCCGAGTAGAACGGTGTCACGCTCCATGCCGGGGCTGATAGACCCCTGCACATTCTGCACTTTTAGACCGCCCAGAGAAACCTCATCGAGTTCGGTTAAAGTACCTTCAACTCGACCATTGGCGGTATTGAACCAAGCGCGGCGTCCCGGTTTTAGGCCTAACTCGCTAGCCAAATCGACCGGTATGGCGACATAGGTGGCGCCAGTATCGAGCAAAAAGGTCACCGGCGTGCCGTTGATGCGTCCCGGCGCTTCAAAGTGCCCTGCCCGGTTACGTTTTAAGGTAACCGGCTCACCTGCAGGTAGCGTATGCACAATATTCGCGTTCGGGCGCATCATCTCTTCGAGACCACCGTGAATCCACCAAGTGCCCACCGCCATTAACAGCACCCAAAACAGCAGCATCATAACGATACCACCGCGTTGCGCTGTTTGACCTGCCAGGTGCGTTGCCATGCTCCACCTCACTGAGGTAAGGATGCCTCGTTAGCGTTATTAGTGTTGCTATAGCTGTTGGCTTCCCAGGCGAGCGCCGCCTCCCGACCACGGCGCTCGTTGACCCTGGCGCAAATCAGCATCGCGATAACGAACAGGGCAACACATAATAGAATAGACGCTTGCAAACCAACCAGCGTCTGCAACACCCCCAGCATGACGATCCCCAACACCCCTGCCAACTTATTCGCCAGCCCCCAGAAGCCGAAGAACTCGGCTGATTTCTCCAAGGGTGAAAATAGCCCCACCAGAGCCCTGCTGGCAGATTGGCTGGAACCCAGGCTAAGCCCCGCCAGGCAGCCGACTATCAAAAATACGTACTGTGCCTGCCACTGCAGGTCAAACTGCCCGTTTACCCACTGCGTCATCTCCGGCGTTGCCCAGATAGCAATAATCGCCAACACCCATAGCGCCAGGGTCATTTGGTACGTTCGCTTGGCACCTAGCTGATCCTGTATCCAGCCAAACCCCAGAGCCCCTGCTGCAGCGGTCACTTGGACAATAATAAACATGATATTACGTACGCTTTCATCCCAGCCGATCACTTGAGCACCATAAATAAAGGCGAACGCGATGATGATGTAGACGCCGGCCATCGAGAACAGCAGTGAAATCAAAAATACCGTCAGATCTTTAAAATAGCGCAGCTCGTGAAGGGTGGTGGTGACGCGGTTCAGGGCAATATGCCGATAAGAGACGCCACGGGGCTGAGGGGTGCCACGCTCTTTTAGCCATAAAAACGTAGGAATAGCGGTAATCAGAAAAAAGCCGGCCGCAAAGGGCCCCACCCAGCGTATGCGCTCAAAGTTTTCCGCGCTGGCCTCGCCTAGCACCACCAGGGTAAAACCTGCCGCAAACAGTCCACCGATGTAGCCGAGCGCCCAGCCAAAGCCAGAAATTTTGCCCAGCGACTGCGGCGGCCCAAGTTCAGGTAAAAATGCAGCAATAAATGACTCCCCCATGGAGTACGCGTAGTTAGACAGCACGATCAATAACAAGCCGATAACGACATAGCCCGGCTCAACGAAGTAGAGCATGCCCGTAGTGACCACGGTGGCGAGATAACTAATCAGCAGAAAGCGTTTTTTCTCCGCCCGGTAATCCATCACCGCTCCGCACAACGGCGCGGTAATCACCACCATTAGATAACTAATCGCCAGGGCCAGGCTCCACAAAAAGTTGGCCAACCGGAAATTATCGCCCCGATCCCCCACAATGACTGTGGTGAAAAGCTCGCCAAATACCACGGTAATAATCAAAAGCGTGTAGGCCTGGTTGGCAAAATCAAACATCGCCCAGCCGAAAATTTCTCGACGCGATGCGTAGCCATCCGTCGCCTTAGCAGTGTTAGCAGGCAGCATTAGTTTTCTCTCACAGGGGAAGCCGTAAGGCTAGCAGATAGAACCGCCAAGGCGCCACGGCTTGCGTTGGCAGATTAGAGATGACAGCCGACCAGCGTTGCTCTAAGTTTGATTGATTGATCAGTAATACGGATAGAACTGCGATGGGATTAGCCCAGCCATCTCTACGGCCAGTGTACCGACAACCCTTAACCAGGTTGATGGCCACGCTATGCCTCTGGCTGGCAATCGTCGCAAGCGGACAGGCTGATGAGCCCGACACCTTGGCGGCATTAACCTTTATTACTGAAGAGTACCCGCCCTATAACTATATCGATAATCAGCAATTAACCGGGATATCGATTGATTTGTTGGAGGCTATTTTTGCAGCGACAGAAACACCATTAAGCCGTAATGACGTCCGTCACTACCCTTGGATTCGCGGCTATGAGCTAGCGCGCAGCCAACCTAATACGGTGCTATTTTCCACTACGCGTACGCCCTCAAGAGAGGTCAATTTCCACTGGGTGGGGCCGATTGCTCAAGACCGGGTCGTACTGCTAGCCCACCGCGACGCACCGATTGTGGTTGATTCTTTGGCTCAAGCGATTGATCGCGGCCTGACCGTAGCGGTCATTCGGGAAGATATCGGTGCCCAGGCACTGTTGGAAGCTGGCTATCCTGAGCACTTACTCGTATCCGCTATTGATAACCGAAGCGCACTCAATATGCTAACCCGCGGGCGAGTTGACCTATGGGCTTACAGTCAGAATGTGGCTGGCTGGATAGCGGAGTCAGAAGGTTATCCTAAAGATATTTTAACCCCCACACACACCCTCAGCGAATCTTCGCTATACTTTGCCATCAACAAAGCCACGGATCCACGTCTGGTAGCGCTGATGCAGCAGGCCTTAAACAGGGTGCAAGCGGGACGAGTCGAGAGGTAGTTGACGATGGCTAACGACCTAACTCGCCGATGGCAATACTGCATGGGCGTTGCCCTGATCACCGTTATCGGTAGCTGCAGTCTGCCACTTCATGCGATGCCGCTGACGATCAATACCGAAGAGTATCCACCGTTCAATTATTCGGACGACCAAGGGCAAATAATCGGTAGTGCGACGCGACTGCTACGTGATGCGCTTCGCCAAGCTGACATAGAGGCTAATTTTCGGCTGCTGCCTTGGGCACGCGCTTACACCGAAGCACGCTTAAGGGAGAACCATTGCGTCTACTCCACCACCCGCACCCTTGAGCGTGAAGCGCTGTTTCACTGGGTGGGGCCACTGGTCGTCAATGAATGGGCAGCGTTCAGTTTAGCCGAGCGTGGGCTCAATGTTGATTCACTTTCCGGGCTGAACGCTTGGCGAGTGGGCAGTTTTAGGGAAGATGCCATAGGCGATTACGTCGCTGATAGCGGCATTAATGTGCTACTTGCTCCTTCGGAGCGAGAAAATATCGCGCGTTTAAAGGCGGGGCTACTAGATGTGATTGTGACAGGCAAAGCAACCGGTGAATTTATGGCACATGAACAGGACATCGCGCTAGCGCATTTATTTACTTTTTATCGCGCACCGCTTTATCTCGCCTGCCACCTCAACGTTTCGAAAGCACTGCTGGAGCGACTGCAAGCCCAGCTGGATGCCCTGCAGGGGGAGAGCCAGTGATAAGTCCCCGCCCTCGCTTTCCTATGTTGACCACTGGCGTCGCGCCTAAAAAAGGCAGCCTGACCACTAAGCAAGCGCTACTCACCCTGCTCATTGCTATGCTGATTAGTGGTGTAGCAGGAAGTATTGAACTTCTCAGCCACGCTACCAATATGCGCCAGGAAACCGAGCAACGCATTACTCAACAGTTGGCGGTCGTTAACGGCGCCGCAGCAGAGGCCGCTTTCCAGCTTAACCCCGACCTCGCCCACCAAATCGCCTATGGGCTATTTAATGCTGACGAGGTCGCATGGGTGTCGATTCGTGACGATTTTGGGCGCGCTCTGGCTGAATTTGAGAGGCCAAAACAGGCTGATTCGACTTGGCTCAGCCAATATTTATTTGGCGATATACTGCACCACCAAACCGACCTCGCCTACTACATGGGCAGCGACATGCCGGAAGCGGTCGTCGGCGAGATTGAGCTGATGCTGGCAGAAAGCTACTTAACCCAGCAGTTCCTCGCGCGTATTTACACGGTGGTCGGGGTGAGTATTTTAGAGGCGTTTATTTTAAGCCTAGTGGTGATCGCTTTTTTTCATCTATTTATTACTCGCCCATTGCTCAAGGTACACGCAGCTATTGCCCAAACCGATCCCAATCGTCCCGGCCAGTGGCCCAAGCCAATGTTGCGAGGACATCAGCATGATGAGTTAGGGCATCTGGTGGATAGTTTGGATCATTTGTTAAACGCGTTTCAGCAAGGCTTGGAGCAGCGCGACCAGCTCCATCATCTCTCTAATATGGATGGCTTGACGGGCGTGGCGAACCGACGCCACTTCGATGAGTTTTATCAACAACACTGGCACTTGGCGCAGCAAACCCAGCAGCCGCTATCGGTGATTTTTATCGATATCGATAACTTTAAGGAGTTTAACGATCATTATGGGCACGCCATGGGCGACGACACCCTGCGCGCCGTAGCAAAAGCGCTCAATCAGTGCATTGCCCCCGCCAGGGATTTACTCGCCCGCTACGGCGGCGAAGAATTTGTCTGTGTACTGCCAGGTCAGGATCATGACGACGCTGTGGGCGTTGCCAACTGCTTGCGCGAAGCAGTGCTGTCACTGGCCATTCCTCATGCTTTTTCAAGCACCCATTCAGAGCTTACCGTTAGCATGGGTGTTGCCAGCATGTCGCCCGGCTTATCAATTAGTGCTGAAGCGCTGATTGAGCGTGCCGACCAGCACCTTTACCACGCCAAACGGCTGGGCCGAAACCGGGTCGAAACACGCAAACGCCCGGCATAAAGCCGGGCGTTAAGCACACATATTGCACAGAGCTGGTACTTTAAAGCAGCCAGTGAGCGGCCACAGCAGCCAGACCAATGATCATCGCCGTTAGCACCGCTACTGTGACTACCCTATCTAGCCAGCGATCGAAAGCAACTCCTTTAGCCTGCCGTCGTGTCGCTCCATGGCGCCCTTGCCGCGCCATCAGCATTTTCGCTTCATGTGTCGCTGCTCCCCAACTACCTTGCCCCGCAATCGAAGGCTTGGTTACTTTTTATTAGTGCTGATGACTGATGCTAACTATTAATGCGCCGATTGACCACACTCGGTGCACGGCGCAAGCGCTCTTCTTCACCTAACAGCTCGGCTTCAAAGGCGTCCGCACCCACCGGCGTTTCGCCATGGCGGCGATAAAGCTGCGTTAGCATCGCCTTGCGGTCGGCGCGTAGTTCCTGAACTAATACAAACACCATCATATACAAGATAAAGGTGAACGGCAGTGCCGACAGCACCGAAGCCGATTGCAGCCCCGTTAAGCCACCTGAGGCAATTAACGTCAGGCAAATAGCGGCGATCAGCACACCCCAAATGACGCGCTTATAGAGCGGCGGATTGATCGAACCATTATCGGTCATTTGCGCCACGATATACGAGGCCGAGTCAGCGGAGGTGACCAGGAAAATAAAGATCAGCAGCATCGCAACGACCGACAGCACGCCGGTAAAGGGCATCAACTCAAACATCTCGAACAGTGCGACGGTTATATTATCCTGGGTTGCGGCAGCAAGACCGATATCGGTACCGTTCAACTCCATGTGAAGCGCCGCGCCACCGAATACGCCAATCCATAAACAGGCCAGCAGCGGCGGTACGAACAGCACCCCAAACACATACTCTTTGATGGTACGCCCCCGTGATACCCGGGCAATAAAGGTACCTACAAACGGCGACCAGGCAATCACCCAGGCCCAGTAGAAAATCGTCCAGTTGCTTGCCCACTCATTATCACCATAGGGAGAAATGCGCAGGCTCATGCCGATAAAGTTCTGCAGATAGTCACCAATCCCCACCGTGATGGTCTCTAATATCGCCACGGTTGGGCCAGTGAACAGCACATACAGCATCAACCCGATGCATAAAATCATATTAAGGTTAGAGAGGCGTTTAATGCCTTTATCCAAACCCGACCAGGTGGAAGCCATATAGGCGCAGAACATCACGAAAAGAATCACAAACTGCCAGAAACCGTTCTCCGGCAGGCCAAACACAGCGTTTAAACCGCCATTCATCTGCAGCACACCTAACCCTAACGAGGTAGCCACACCCATTACGGTGGCGACTACGGCAAATACATCCAGCCAGGAAGCGTAAGGACGAATTTTAGGATTCTTAGCCGTTATCGATGACAGTACGGACGACACCAGTCCTGCCTGCCCTTTGCGGAACTGAAAATAGGCAATGATCAAACCGACAATCGAGAAAGCTGCCCACTGGTGTATCCCCCAGTTAAAGTAGCTGTATTGAATAGCGTAGCGGGCGGCCGCTTCGGTTTCGGCGGTTCTGTCGCCATAGGGCGGCTCAATGAAGTGAAACATGGGTTCCGCCATGCCATAGAAGACCAGTCCGACACCAAAGCCTGCGGCCAGCAGCATGCTGATCCACGAAAAGAATGTATAGTTGGGTCGACTGTCCTGGGGGCCTAAGCGCACCTTGCCATACTTGCTTAGCGCCAGACCAAACAGAAAAATGACAAAACCAAAAACCGAAAATAGATAAAACCACCCGAATAGCCCGGTAACAGTAGTCAGTGCGCCCTCTGCAACGTTGGCAAATCCTTCAGGAAATGACGCCCCAACAACTACCAAGCCAAAAATAATCACCACCGATGCGATGAATACCGACTTGCCTCCATGATTAGCCATATAACCGTCCTGTTAAATGAGCTCTGTTTAGGTAAGCACTGCGTATTAAGCGCATGCTTGTACAACTAAACCTGCCTTGTACAGCTTAATGGTAACAGTTGAAAAATCTAATCGCACTGTGGCCAAGCAGTGAACTTGCTAGAGCTACTGTGTTCCAATGGGTGCGAATAACCGATGGAGGCTCTCATGCCACAGATGAATCGCGACCAACGCAACGCTGCATGGCAAGCGGCTAACCAATGGCGCGCCCGTGCTGCGCAAACTCAACCCAGCGGAGTGGCGGGCAGCTTGAAGCTGCTGCTCACGTGGCTGGCGTTTGGCGCGTTAATGATAGTCGGCGTGGTACTCGGCCTGTTTTTCTTGCTGATTGGCTGGGCAATGATGCCGTTTATGCGCCATAAAATGAAAAAGCGTATGGAGCAGATGCGCGCCCAGCAGGCACAGGATATAGGTGGGGGATATTCTCAAGGGCATTCTCACGGACATGCTTCCCCGCATACGTCTGCGCAAAACCGTCCTGGTCATCAGGATGTCTTGGAAGGCAGCTATGAAGTTAAAGATGATCGTTAATTAACCCGTTAGTCACTTTTTCGCGCCACCTAGTGCCGTATACTTTGTTACAGCGGCGCGTAAACCCAGGTAAATGCCGCGGCCAAGGTCAGCGGCATAACGACCAGACTGCCCAGGTTACCAATCAGCACCAGCGAAGCCACTTTTTGTGGCGCCAGCTTATACTGCTCTGCGACCAAGTAATTCAACACCGCAGGCGGCAGTGCCGCAAATACCAGCAGCACCGCCGCCTGAAGCGCATTTAGTGGCAGTAGCCACATCAACGGCAAAGCAATTACTAATCCGGAAATCGGACACAGCACCGCCCCCAGTATCCCCATACGCCAATCGCTAAAGTCGATCTCCAAGAGCCGCACCCCTAACGCAAACAGCATTAGCGGAATACATACCCCGCCTAGCATATGCATCGCCTCCAGCAGCCAGCCAGGCAGCGGCAGGCCACTGATATTCACCGCTAAACCCGCCAGACTCGCGAGTACAATTGGCATGCGCAGCATTCGCCATAGCGAAGTGCGCGGGTTAAGCATGTAAAGCCCCACCGAAAAGTGCAGCAGCATTTCAACGATAAACACCACCACCGCCGCAGGAAGCGCCTCAGCACCAAATGCCAACACCAGCAGCGGTACGCCCATATTGCCCGCATTGTTGAACATCATCGGCGGAAGGAAGATTTTGCTATCCAGCTTTAGCCACTTTGCCAGCGGCCAAAGTACAAGCCCCGACCCCAGCACTACTGCTATCGCTGCCGTGGCCAGCCAGGCGTACTCAGCTAACGGCGCTTGCCGGTCAGCCAGCACGGCGAACACCAATAGCGGAACGAACAGCTCCATGTTGAGGGTATTGAGACTGCGAATATCCGGTGTACGGTAGCGCCCATAGGCTGCGCCACAGCCAGCGATTAAAAATACTGGCAATAGCGTGGCCAGAATATGTCCAATCATACGGGCCGCCCAGCCCTATTCCTTGTTATCACTGTTGCGTCCTGGTTACCGTCTGACTAGCGGTTATCGGCGGTGGAAGGTTCAAGAAAGCGCTGCCAGAGCGCGGTGACTATATCGCGATGCGCACGGAATTCCTCACCATCGCTGAGTGCTTTCTGACCGGTGAGCGCCGCTCGGTGCGTAGCGCTGCGATAAGCCAGATAAGCCTCGCGAAGACGCTCTGCCTCTTCAGCTGGTAAGTGCCCACTCTCGGTCAGGCTCTCTAGAATGCGGATATTATCGCTGTAGGTAAGTAACGCAGGCGTTTGGTGAGCAAGCGCTAACACCGCGTATTGGCAGAGAAACTCGATATCCACCATACCGCCCGCATCGTGTTTGACGTTAAAGGTATTGCTGGTGGTTTTACTGCCCAGATGGTCGCGCATTTTCTGACGCATCTTGACCACCTCTTCGCGCAGTGCAGCTTTATCTCGCTCACCACCTAGAATATCGCCCCGTAACTGACTGAATTTCTCGGCCAGCGAATCGCTACCCGCCACCACCCGGGCGCGCACCAATGCCTGGTGCTCCCAGGTCCAGGCATTCTGACGCTGATACTCGGCAAAGGCTTTAAGCGATGTCACCAATAGTCCTGAATTACCCGAAGGCCGCAGGCGCATATCCACTTCATACAGCGTGCCGGTGGGCGTTACCGCGGTGAGCAGGTGAATAATACGCTGTCCCAGACGGGTAAAAAACACTGGCGTATCAATGGGTCGTGGACCATCAGTTGTGCCCTGACCATCGCTATCGTGAAGGAAAACAAGATCTAAATCGGAGCTGTAGCCCAGCTCAATGCCGCCCAGTTTGCCGTAACCAACGATCAGAAAAGCCGCTTCCCCGGCATTCAGCCCCTCAGGAACACCGTGCTTGCGGGTAATATGCTTCCACGCCATCGCCAACACGGCATCGAGAATGACTTCGGCGATATAGGTTAAGTAATCGCTTACTTTCATTAGATGCCGAGTACCCACGATATCCGACGCCGCTATGTGCAGGGTTTGAGCGTGTTTAAAAACGCGCAATGCCTCTAGCTGTGCCTCTTCATCATCCTCTGGCAAACGATTCAGCGTTTGGCGCAGCTCATCGGCAAGGCGCGCTTTATCGGCGGGGGTATACAGCGTTTCTGGCGTCAGCAGCTCGTCGAGCAGAATGGGATAACGCGACAGCTGTTCAGCTATCCAGGGGCTCGCGGCGCACAAGCGCATCAGGTGTTCGAGCGCCTGGGGGTTTTCGCGCAGCAGCGCAAGGTAAGCTGTACGCCGCAGTACGGCCTCAATCAGCGGCTGTACCCGTTCAAGCGCGGTATCCGGTGCTTCATTGCCCGCCACCGCATCCAACAGCAGCGGCATTAACGCATCCAAGCGCTCGAAGCCAATCCGCTGCATGCTTTGCACTTGCCGAGAATGATAAAGGCTATGCAGCCGCTTCAAGGCTTTTTCTGGCTCGTTAAAACCCGCCTCGGCCAGGTACGCGCTGGCCTCCTGCACTTCTAACTCGCCGCGCCAAATAAGCCGCCACTGAGCCAAGCCAAGCTGGCTATCATCGTTGGCCTCATCGACATCCTCTTCGGGGTCGGCAATCACGGCATCAAAGTGTTGGCGCACCCGCTCGCGCACTTCGTCAAGCTGGGCTATCAACCCCGGCCAATCTTCATGCCCCATGGCGAAGGCTACCCGTTCACGATCAGCATCATCGCTGGGCAAGGTCTGTGTCTGACGGTCTTCCAGTGCTTGGAGAGCGTGTTCGACATCGCGCAGAAAAGCATAATCAGGCAGCAGCTCATCGACCACTTCCTGCGGCAACAGGCCCAGCTCGGGCAAACGATTGAGCGCCGTTTTTAGCGATGTCACCTGCAGCTCCGTATCGCGGCCGCCGCGAATCAGTTGGAACGCCTGCACGACGAACTCAACCTCACGAATGCCGCCGGAGCCAAGTTTGATATTGCTCTGCATGCCTTTGCGCTTCACTTCGCGGTTGATCATCGCTTTCAGTTCACGCAGCGACTCAATGGCGCCAAAATCCAGGTATTTGCGATACACAAAGGGGCGCAGCCCGGCCAACAGCTCATCGCCCGCGTCCAGATCCCCCGCGACCGGGCGCGCCTTGAGCATGGCGTAACGCTCCCATTCGCGGCCTTGATCCTGGTAGTAGCTAGAGAGCATGGCAAAACAGCCCACCAGCGGCCCGCCGTCGCCCAAAGGCCGCAAGCGCATATCGACACGGAAGGCGAAGCCATCGGCGGTCATGGCATCCAGGGCGGCAATCAGCTTTTGCCCCAGCTTGGTAAAGTATTCCTGGTGCTCTAACGGTTTGCGCCCACCTTGCGTCTCACCTTTTTCAGGGAAGGCAAAGATCAGATCGATATCGGAAGAGAGGTTCAGCTCCCCAGCACCTAGTTTGCCCATACCCAGAATCACCAGACGCTGGGGCGTGCCGTCTTTACGTGGGGCAGGTAAGCCCCAACGCGGCGCGTAAAAACGTTCAAGCCAGGTTAATGCCGCTTCCAAGCATATTTCGGCAAGCTCAGACACCGCCGTGGCGGTACTCCACATGCTATGGCCAGAGGCACGGTTAAGGTCACGCCAGATAATCCCCAGCATACGCTTGCGACGAAAACGGCGGATTACCCGCTGCATCGCCTCTTCGTCTTCGGCACTCTCAAGTGACTCACTCAGCCAGCTAGCAAGCTCATCTCGACCTGGGTTTACGTCCAACTCACCGGCAATATCCAACTCGGCCAACCACTGGGGGTAGCGAACCAAGGTATCCAGCGCGAAGGTCGAGATGGTCAATACTTTAGCAAGCGCCTCGCGACGCTGCTCCGAAAGCCCTTGCCAATTACTGGAAGGCAATTCCTGCTTGGTCATCTCGGCGACATTATCGGCTTGAGCAAGCGCCTCGCGTAGCCGCTTCCAGGCGGATTGGGTGGCGGTATGTAACGACGCTGGCAGCGTCGACAACGGTAAGAAATCGTCGTTCACTTGCATAACTACCTCGCTGACAGCGCGTCAAAAACGTTCGCTTTCAATTACCTGCTTAGCTAAAGAATTTTTCCCAGCCCAATAGCCCCCAGGTAAGCCCGGCCATGATCAGCGACAGCATCACCGCCGCCGAACCAATATCCTTGGCCCGCCCTGAAAGCTCATGGTGCTCGGTACCAATCCGATCCACCACGTTCTCAATCGCACTATTAAGCAGCTCCACTATCAGTACAAAAAACAGACTACCCACTAGCAGTAGCCAACTGATAGGTCCTTCACCGATCCACCAGGCAAGCGGCAGCAGTACTACCGTAATGCCGACCTCTTGACGGAAAGCCGCCTCGTTTCTGAACGCCGCTTTCAGGCCTTTCCACGAATAGCGTGTGGAGTGAACCAAATGTGTTAAACCGGTATGCCCAGGTTTCATGCAGATCGCCTCACCTTGTGAGCGTAGAGTTTGTTCAATTCGCTAACATCATTGCTTCTAGATCCTGTGACAACGGATCCAGCACTTCAGTCCAGCTTAAATAAGGCGTACTGCCGTTACCATTGACCATGACACTAAACACCCCCCAGCGCCCTTGCGCAGTGCGAAAATAGCCCGCCGCGGCGCGTACTGCAAAAGGTTGGTTAAGCGTGCCGGTTTTGATCATGACATTGTTTTGAAACGTGGAGGAACCTCGCCGAATGAAGCGCATTACCCCGTTAGCGGGTGACTGAAAGGCCGCCACAAAGCTGGGAAACAGGCTACTTTGACGAAACATGTCCTCCAGCATTACGTTAACGCCCTGGGCCGATGTGCGGTTTTCAGTGGTCAGTCCGCTACCACTATACAATGTTAACGGCCCGTGCCCGGGCAGGCTGTGGGCGTAAGTTTCAATCGCCTGGCCCGCCTGGCGTAGCTGTGCCTGGGGTGTCTCGACGAGATCCAGCGCCAGCACATCGGCCATATAGTTATTGGAGTAGTTCATGATGCGCAGCAATAGCTCTTGCAGTGGCTGGCTGTCCACCGCCGCCAGACGCTGGGCGCTGCTAGGCGGCTGAGACGAGCTAACGCGCCACGCTTCGCGCACCTGTATACCCGCCTGGTTCAACATGCCCATTAGGACTTGCGCGGTTGTTTCGGCGGCATCCCCTGCGCCACGGTAGACATCGCGTGCAGTGGCATTGGTGGAGATCTGCCCCGTCAAGCGCATCACGTCGCCACGCTCATCGGTAATTCGTTCAGCGCTAATCTCAGTACCGCTATTGGCGGGGCGGGTGATTACTTGGTTATCAATGGTGATCAGCGACGTCTGGCTATCGCATAGCCCCACTTGGGCGGGCTCACCCGCGTTCGTCGCTGGTGCGACATTAACGCACCAGCTACCAAAGTTAACGCCAGCTGAGGAGAGCGGCGCGCTATAGGCATTGGCAACCCGAGTCAGGGCATTACAGCGGTCCGTGGTAATACAGTCCACTGACCCAAAGCGCCACTGGCTGACCACCAACGCCCCCTCTACCTCACGCACCCCGGCTAAGTGCAAACGCTGCACCAAGCGCCAAAGGTTCTCAGTGGTTAGGCCCGGGTCCCCGCCGCCCTCAAACACCAAGTCACCGCGTAACACCCCATTTTCAATGCTAGCGGAGCTGACCAGTTGGCTGGTAAAGCGGTGCTGGGGGCCAAAACGGTTTAGCGCCGCCGCCGACAAGTAGGCTTTAGTGACCGAAGCGGGCGACAGCTGTCGATCCGGGGTGATGCTGCCCAACAACGCATTGGCGCCTGCATCGGCATCCAAAAGGCGTGCTTCCGCGCTAATCGAAAAGCCTTTGCTCTGCAGTTGGCCCAGGCGATTGAAATCGGCGAACAGACTGGTGCTGGCACACAGCGCCAGTGTGGCTACACCTGTCACCAGCGACCAGCGCTGCATGCGCTTAACAGCAAAAAAACACCCCATTACAGCTCCTCAATGCACATTCATTTTTGAAAACATTTGCAGCATGACCACGCCTGCTACTATCAAACTAATTCCTATCACCGCCGGCAAATCAGGCTTTTCACCGAATACCACTATGCCGACCAAGGTGACCAGCACAATGCCCAGGCCTGCCCAAATCGCATAGGCAACCCCTACCGGCAGCGTGCGCAGCACCAGGCTGAGCAAATAAAAAGCTAACCCGTAACCCACTACCACCACCACGCTGGGTAGCGGGCGCGTGAAGCCCATGGAGGCTTTTAAGGCGCTCGTGGCGATCACTTCGGCCACAATCGCCAACACCAAATAGACAAACGTCATGTTCGCTCCAACTCAACGCATAAACGCCACAGAACCTGACCACTCTGAGCATACTTAGCTTCGAAAGGGGTTAAATAGTCCCCTTTAGGCGCAATTTCAGTCACCGCTGCCTGTTTGCCGGTTACCTGTGCCACTGCCAAAGCAAACTCTTCAACGTAGAGGAACCAGTTGGAGCGCAACTCAAGACACCCGCCAAGCGCCAACAGTGTGGGTAAAACCGCATGGCCATGCCAGCGCATTTTTAGGTGCCCCGCCTTGGGGTAAGGGTTCGGATAAAGGAGAAAGTGATACTCTGGCGCCCAGCCAGCCTGATAGGCCAAGCGCCAAAAGTCGACCAGATCCGCTCTTACCAGCAGCGCATTGTCAGGCAACTGGCCGTGATCGCGCCCCAAACGATCCTCGCTGCGATCCACGCCGATTACCGCATGGGCAGGGAACTGCACCGCCAGTTGGCGGGTCGATATCCCCACGCCACAGCCCGAATCGAGTATCAACGGTGCCTGACGGCCCACGAACCACTCTGCCGCCAGGGCGAAACTGCGCTGCGTGTGTTCGGCGATTGGTTTACGTAGCGGATGCGTTAACGCTCGGCTCACTCGTCGGGCGAGATCCTGATGTGGGCCTGGCTGATTAGAAACCACTGGTCGAGAAGTATGCTGCATGCCATTACTCGGCTGAAAAGCGTGATTCTATCAGTCTCGAACGCTTGCGGCATGACGCCGTTGCTCAGCCGGTGCTATGATCACGCATAACGTGCTTCTTAGCGTACTTATTAAGCGCATGGTACTAGGCATCATATACCGAGTACTTTTGCCGATAATTGTTATTACCACCACCGCACCACGAGGAACCCGGCTTGTCACACTTACCGGTGATTGTCGGCATGGGCGGCATCAATCCCGCTGGCAGAACCTCTGGCCATCAGGCCTTCCGCCGCACCGTGCTTGATGCCCTTCCTGCTGACCAGCAACGCCAGACACTGGAAGGCTTGGCCGCGCTTATGCGTCTAGTCGAGCACTCCGAAGAGGGGTGGCACGATAGTCAAGGTCAGCCCGTAGAGGCTCCAGCGCAGTCGCTGCGCGATCAGGTGCTGAACCACACCCTGATCCGACGCAACGAAGACCCTCGCTTTCTCGACCCTGGCATGCCGTCAAACCGGCAAGCCAGTATGCAGTTGGCCGAGCCGCTACGCTTTACCCTGCGCCGCCGCCAGTTACCCGAACACCTGCCGGAGGATTGGCAGGTGCGCGACATTGATGTCCGCGAGGTAGAGGTGAGCGTACCTGCAGGGGTGTTAGAGGTACTGCTTCCCGACGCGCAGTTACCCAAGGTACGCGCGGCGGCCCAGCTACCCAGCGGCTTTGACCCCGCAAACCTCTACCGCAGCGTGCACCACCCCCGCGGGCTATCGCTGGCGGTATTTGGTGCCAGCGACTGCCTGGGCGCCAGCGGTCTTTCTTGGGAGACGCTGCGCCAACAGTTAAATCCGGATCATATTGCCGTGTACGCCGGGAACTCCATTGGACAGCTAGACGATCAAGGCTGGGGCGGCTTACTGAAAAGCCTGGTGAGTGGTCAACGCGCCACCTCCAAGCAAATGCCTCTGGGCTATGGTCAGATGCCCGCCGACTTTTTGAATGCCTATGTACTGGGTAGCGTAGGTGGCACAGGCGCAGCGTTAGGCGCCTGTGCCAGCTTTCTCTATAACCTGCGCCTGGGTATTGATGACATTCGCGCCGGACGCCGTCGTGTGGTGATGGTGGGTACTGCAGACGCTCCCATCACCCCGGAAATCATCGAGGGTTTCCGGGCCATGGGTGCGCTAGCTGACGACGCTGGTCTGAAAGCCCTGGATGCTCTGGAGCTGCTCACCGACAGCGATTATCAGCGCGCCTGCCGTCCGTTTGCGCGCAACTGTGGCTTTACCATGGCGGAAGCCAGCCAGTTCGTGCTGCTGATGGACGATGCCCTAGCGTTGGAAGTCGGCGCGGATATTCTCGGTGCGGTGCCTGATGTGTTCGTTAATGCCGATGGCTACAAGCGCTCGATTTCGGCGCCGGGCATCGGCAACTACATCACCCTCGGCAAAGCGACTGCGTTGGTGCGCGATATGCTGGGAGAAAAATCCCTTAAAGAGCGCAGCTTTTTGCACGCTCACGGCACCAGCACACCCAAAAACCGCATTACCGAATCCCATGTGTTCGACGAAATTGCCCGCGCCAACGGCATTAGCGACTGGCCCGTAGTGGCGATTAAAGCCTTTATTGGCCACTCACAAGGCTCCGCGGCGGGCGACCAGTTGGCGAGCGCACTGGGTAGTTTTGCCCACGACTTGCTGCCGGGCATTCCCACGCTGGATACGGTGGCTGACGATGTCTATGCTGAGCGGCTGCGCTTTTCTCAAACGGCACAAACTTTTCGCGCGGACGCTGCTTTTATTAACGCCAAGGGCTTCGGCGGCAACAACGCCACCGGCGTGGTGCTTTCACCTGCGGTGACCGAACGCCTGCTGACGCAGCGCCACGGCGCGGCGGCGGTGAACGCCTGGAAAACCCGTCGCGAAACCACCCGCGAAGCGGCAGCGGCCTACTTGGCCCAGGCAGACCGTGGCCACTACGCTCCACGCTATCAGTTTGGTGAAGCGGTGCTGGAGGGCCCAGAGCTGGATATTCACGCTGACCGGATTCATATCCCCGGTTACGACCACGCCGTCTCCTTAACCAGCGATAACCCGTTTGGCTGCCTGGACGAGGAGAGCGAGGAATGACCACGCGCAAACTGAATATCGCCGTCTACCCCGGCACCTTCGACCCTATCACCAATGGCCATTTTGACCTGATCGAGCGCGGCGCACGGATGTTCGACAAAGTGGTCATCGCGGTGGCGGCAAGCCCTGGCAAAAGCCCCCACCTCGACTTGGAAACGCGCATGAGCTTAGTGAAAGCGGTCTGCGCGCCGCTGCCCAACGTTGAGGTGATCGGCTTCTCGACCCTGCTCACAACCATGATGCACGAACAGGGTGCGACAATCATTCTGCGCGGCCTGCGCGCGGTCTCTGACTTTGAGTACGAGCTGCAGTTGGCCAATATGAACCGCGCACAAAACCCGGAGCTGGAGAGCGTGTTTTTAACCCCCGCGGTAGAAAATTCGTATATCTCTTCAACCATCGTGCGCGAAATTGCCAAGCTTGGCGGCGATATTTCCCCCCTGGTGCATCCTCAGGTCGCCGAAGCGCTGCGTAACCACTACACTAGCTAACCAACGCCATTGTTGAGTAAAACACTCAGGTATCTATACGCTACCTGGGTGTTAATGCCATCTGCGAGGTATGCCCATGGCCCTGATGATTACCGACGAGTGCATTAACTGCGACGTCTGCGAACCCGAGTGCCCCAATGATGCGATCTCCCCCGGTGAGGAGATCTACGTCATTGACCCTAATCTATGCACCGAGTGCGTGGGTCACTATGACGAACCTCAATGCCAACAGGTCTGCCCGGTGGACTGCATTCCACTTGACCCTGAACGCCACGAAAGCCAAGAACAGTTGATGAAGAAGTACCGCATCATCACTGCCGCCTAAACCCAATGCGGATTTGGGCCCTTGCTTGGCCAATCATCCTCTCCAATATCACCGTCCCGCTGCTCGGGTTGGTGGATACCGCTGTGGTCGGGCACTTGCCCGACTCCCGCTACTTAGCCGGCGTTACCCTCGGTGCCACACTGTTTAGCTTCCTCTATTGGGGGTTTGGCTTTTTGCGCATGGGCACGACGGGGCTGGTCGCCCAAGCCATGGGGCGCGAGAGCGATACAGACGTGCGCAACCTGCTGGGGCAGTCGCTGATCATGGCGCTGGTGATTGGTAGCCTGCTGATTGTGTTTGCCTCGCCGCTGATTACGCTCGGTTTATGGCTGTTAGATGGTAGTGAGGTAGCGACTGATTTAGCGCGAGAATACGCCCATATACGCCTCTGGTCTGCACCGGCGGTGCTCGCCAACTACGCCATTCTGGGCTGGTTTTTGGGCCAACAGAACTCCCGCGTCACGCTGATGATTTTGCTGCTCACCAACAGCGTTAATATCGTGCTGGATTTATGGTTTGTAGTAGGCCTGGGGATGACCAGCAACGGCGTGGCCTGGGCGAGCGTAATCGCTGACTACAGTGCCCTAGCGTTTGGTAGCTACCTGGTGCTTCGCCAGCTAACCCGGCTGGAAGGCCATTTTTTACGCGAGCGCCTGCTGGCACTCGCAGCTTACACAGCCCTGTTTAACGTCAACGCCAACCTGTTTGTGCGCACCCTCGGCCTGCTGTTTGCCATGGCGTTCTTTACCGCCCAGGGTGCTCGTCAAGGCGATACAGTGCTTGCTGCCAACGCTGTGCTGCTACAATTTATCATGCTCACCAGCTACGCCCTGGACGGCTTTGCCCACGCTGCCGAATCACTGATTGGGCGCGCCTATGGCCGTCAGGATTGGCAGGAATTTGCCGCCACTGTGCGCGCCGCCGCGCGATTTTCATTATGGACGGCTGGCGCTGCCGCCCTGCTGTTCGCGCTGGGCGGCAATGCGCTCATAGCGCTGCTCACCGGCCTTGAAGAGGTGCGTGCAACTGCGGCGCAGTACTTGCCCTGGATGGTCGTCATGCCGCTGATTGCGGTATGGAGCTACCTCCTTGATGGGGTGTTTATTGGCACCACTGCGGTACGTGAAATGCGTAACAGTATCTTTATTGGCCTAGCCGCCTATCTACCCATTTGGTGGCTAACCCAGGGACTGGGCAATCATGGGCTCTGGCTGGCGTTTATGCTGTTCACGCTGGTGCGCTCGGCGGTGCTGATCGCCTACTACTATTTTCACTACCATCGCCCCTACCGGTTAAACCATTAGCGTTAAAACAGGCGCAATTAACCTCAACTACGCTAACGTAAGATTAAGCGGGCAGCTTCAACGTGAAAATTTCCGTACTCACCCGTATATTAGCTATGCCGTTACACTTCCAAGACCTTGCTTAGCCACTTCCTAATAATGAATAAAGAGAGCATCCCATGCTTAAAATGATCTCAAAACCGGCGGTAAAGCTGGTGGAGCGCTATCTCCCCGACCCGTATATTTTCGTACTATTGCTGACATTAATTGCCTCGGCCGCCGCAATCGCCATTGAGCGGCAAACACCGCTGACAGTACTGCGCTTCTGGGGTGATGGCTTCTGGGGCTTGCTGACGTTCTCTATGCAGATGCTGCTGGTGCTGGTCACCGGTTTTATGCTGGCAAGCTCACCGCCAGTAAAACGCATTCTGCAGAAAATAGCCGGTACTGCGAAATCCCCTGGCGGTGCAATCATCCTAGTGACGCTGGTCTCATTGGCGGCCAGCTGGATTAACTGGGGGTTTGGCCTTGTGGTCGGCGCGCTATTTGCCAAAGAGCTGGCCCGGTTGATCCGCGTTGACTATCGGCTATTAGTGGCCAGTGCTTACTCAGGCTTTGTGGTGTGGCACGGCGGTTTGGCAGGTTCAATCCCGCTAACCATCGCTACCGAAGGGCATTTTTCCGCCGATCAAATTGGAGTGATTGGTACCGGCTCTACGATTTTCGCCTTCTTCAACCTCGCTATTGTGGCCTGCCTATTTATTGCCATCCCACTGGTAAACCGCATGATGCTGCCGGATGAGAAGGATAGCGTCTATGTCGACCCAAATGTTCTGAATGACGAGCCCGAGCCGGTTGGCCGCATTACTCGCCCTGCTGAACGCCTGGAAAATAGCTTTACCCTCGCCCTGCTGGTCGGAGTGCCGGGGCTGCTGTTCTTGCTTGATCACTTCCTGTTACGAAGTGGCGGCTTAAACCTTAACGTCGTTAACTTTATGTTTCTGTTCCTAGCCATTGTGTTGCACCGCACGCCACGTAATCTGCTCAATAGCCTGCACGAAGCGATTAAAGGCGGCGCGGGGATTGTCATCCAATTCCCATTTTACGCTGGCATCATGGCCATCATGGTGCAGTCCGGACTAGCAGAGAGCATGTCCGAGTGGCTGGTCTCCTTTGCCACCACCAATACACTGCCGTTCTGGTCGTTTATCAGCGCGGGTATTGTCAACCTATTCGTCCCTTCCGGCGGCGGCCAGTGGGCAGTTCAGGCACCGGTGATGCTACCGGCTGCTCAGGCCTTAGGAGCTGATATTCCGAGGGTTGCCATGGCGGTGGCTTGGGGCGATGCCTGGACTAACCTGCTACAGCCCTTCTGGGCACTCCCGGTGCTCGCCATTGCGGGCCTAAAGGCGAAAGATATTATGGGCTTCTGCCTGATTCAGCTTTTTATCACCGGCATTATTATTTCCGTCGGTCTGGTATGGTTTTAAACAACCGCCAATGACTGCCCGTCGCTCAGTTTGCCAAGCATATGAGTAGCGGGCAGCCGTTATTGGGCTCAAGTAACAGCAGGAGCACCGTATGACAGATGCCGAGATCAGCGCGAACGCTGCCCTACCTGGGCAGCATGAACTCTCCATGACCGTACTGATGACGCCCGATATGGCGAATTTCAGCGGCAAAGTGCATGGTGGCGCAATTCTTAAAAAGCTCGATGAAGTCGCTTTTGCTTGCGCCAGCCGCTATTCGGGCCACTATGTGGTGACGCTGTCGGTGGATCAGGTGTTGTTTAAGCAGCCGATTCATGTCGGCGAGCTGGTCACCTTTCTAGCCAGCGTTAATCATGTTGGTCGCTCGTCGATGGAAGTGGGCATCAAGGTCGTGGCTGAAGATATTCGTAATAAGCTGATCCGTCATACCAACAGTTGCTACCTCACCATGGTAGCGGTGGACGCTGATGGTAAACCCGCTAGCGTACCGCCGCTCAAGTTGGCCACACCGCTCCAGGAACTGCGTTTTGAAAAGGCGGCACTGCGCAAAAAATTACGCAAACAGGCAGAAAAAGAGGAACTGCTGACCCAGCAGCATTACCAGTCCCAGGCCCATTAAAGACCCAACGACAAGGAGTTCGTATGCCCGCCAGGGAACGCTATCCACACCTGCCTAAAGCGGTTGAATACGCCCATATTGGTTGGGATTTTTTTATCCTGGCGCTAGTGGTGATTAATCTATCGCTACTGCTGTTTGATTCGCTGTTTCTGCTTGACCCTATTAACCAGGGCATCGCCAACCTCGCCCCCGGTTTTCACACCTTCTACGATGACGTGATTCATAGCCGTTTTATCACCATCGACCTGGTATTTGTCAGCTTTTTTATCGCCGACGTACTGCTGGGCTGGTCAATCGCGATTGCCGAGCGGCGCTACCACCGCTGGTTTTTCTACCCCTTCGTGCACTGGTACGATGTGCTGGGCTGCATTCCCCTCGCGGGCTTCCGACTACTGCGTATTTTACGCGTTGTATCGTTAATCAATCGGCTGCATCGCCTCGGCCTTATTGATGTTACCCACTGGTACATCTATCAATTTGTGGCCAAGTATTACGACATTCTGCTTGAGGAGCTTTCCGACCGCATCGCCCTGCGTCTATTGGGCAATGTACAGCAGCAGATACGCGCCAGCGATTCGCTGACCGAGCGCGTGATTGAACGTGTGATCATGCCCCGCAAAGCTCAGCTGATTCATGAGATCGCTCAGCGGCTGGAGAGCACTATCGGCAAAGCCTACCAGCACAACCGCCAATCCATTATGGCGGCAATCAGTGATTTAGTTAGCCGCACGCTACGGGAAAGCCCCGAGATTCAGCGCCTTAATCGCCTGCCCATGGGGCAGCAGGCCACCAGCGCGATGGAAGCATCACTCAGCGGCGTTGCTCAACGGCTAGTCGATGAGCTGCTGCTAGGCATTCATTCGGATGAGTTTAGGCAGTTAGTGGAGCGCACCGCCGACAGCGGCTTCGACACCTGGCTGACGGTTGACGAAGGCAGCAATCGGGTCACCGAGCAGGTGCTGTACGACGTCCTCGAAATGCTTAAAGACCAGGTGCGCCACCAGGGCTGGAAAGACCGCTACGAGTAATTCACAAAGTGACAGGGGCTAATGGGCGCTCGGTTAAACAGGCGGCGACGATACTCAATGCCTGAATCAGTTCACTGCGATCCGCCGCGGCCCCAACACATAGCCGAATCGCTTGGGGCGCTGGCGTGCTCCCGACACAAAAGGGCTCTGCGCTGCTGACCTTAACGCCCCGCTGCAGTAGCCGTTCACACAGCTCTACGGCCCGGCTCCCCTCTGGCAGCGCAAGCCATACATTGCTGCTGTGCGAACGCCCGCTTAAGGAAAAATCTTTTAGCCATTCGGCAGCCAACTGCTGACGCTCCGCGAGCTCCTGAGTTTGCCAGGTAAGTAATTTTTCCGCCGCGGGCTGATTAATCCAGTGGCAAACCACATCGACCATTAGCGGTGGCACCATCCAACTCTGAGCGCGAAGGCCTGTCGCTAACCGCTCGTGCAAGCTTTTAGGCGCACGCAGTACGCCAATTCGTAGCCCACCCGCCAGCACTTTAGCGGTACTAAACACAAACAGCGTGCGCTCCGGCGCAAGCCTGTAAAGGGGTGTACCGCGCTGCTCAGCGGGTAGATACTGCACGCCATCTTCAATCAGCCAGATATCGTAGCGCCGTGCCAACGTTACCAGTCGCTCGCGGCGCGATTCGCTTAAACACGCGCCGGTGGGGTTGTTCTGTTCCGGCGTTAGATAAATCGCTCTAGGTGGCTGCCGGGCACACTGCGCCTCAAGCAGATCCATGCGCATCCCTTCACTGTCTTGACCAATGCCTACCAACTTTAGATGCCCCTGCTGCGCAGCGCTGATGGCACCGGGATAGGTCAAGGCATCAGCAGCCAACAGCTCGCCCGGCCTTAGCAAGGTGCTGAGCGCCAAACTAAGGCCATGCTGCCCACCCTGGGTAATGAGCAGCTCATCGGCCATCAGCGGCATACCCAAAGTATTTAACCAGCGAGCGAGTACTTCACGATGCTCATGACGCCCCTGGGCCTGTTGGTAAGTAACACCACGTGCTAATGCTGCCCCGGATTGACTTAAAGCGACCAGCGCTTCGCTCAACAGCGTCTGCCGCAACGGGTGGGGCGGTGGCAGGCTAAGGCTTAAATCGATCACACCGGCCGTTTCGTCAGCGGGAAACGTCAGGCTAAAAGCATTGTTTTGGTCTTGGCTCTTCACATAGGTGCCGCTACCCACCCGTGCCGACACCCAGCCATTGCGTTCAGCCTCAGCGTACCCCCGGGTTACCGTGCCAATGGTCACACCTAGCGCATCCGCCAAGCGGCGCTGGGGCGGCAATCGCTCCCCTGGCAGTAGTGTTCCCGCCTGGATAGCGGCTTCAATGGCACTGGCAATAGCGCGGTAACGTGAACCAGAAAATTCAGCTAGCGAAGGCACCCACATTGTCATGGTGACAATAAAACCTTTGACGTCAATTTAAACCCCATTATGCTAGCAAAATCGGCAACAAAACAATCCTTATCACCAAATTGTATGGATACAATAAATGAATAGCGAATGGGTAATCCTCGGTCCGGCCGCGCTCTATATGATGTCGATGACGCTTACCCCAGGGCCGAACAACGTTATGCTTACCGCCTCTGGCGCTAACTTCGGCTTTAGGCGTACGCTGCCGCATATGTGGGGGATTTTAGGCGGCTGCTTTTTGTTGTTTGCAGGTATAGCACTGGGCTTGGGCGTGCTGTTTGAACGCTACCCGGCGATTCAAACGGCACTGCGCTGGATAGGCAGCGCGTATTTGCTCTATTTGGCTTGGAAAATTGCCAGCGCCCCGCCGCCCAATCTTAAGGCGCAGACCCATAGCGTACCCTTTACATTTTGGCAGGCAGCGGCGTTTCAGTTTGCCAATCCTAAAGCGTGGGTAATGGGGCTGGCGCTGATGGCGGGTTTTCTGCCCGAAAGCGGTCAGCCGATAGTCAACGCGCTAGTGCTGGCGGGCTTTGCTGAACTAGTGGGACTACCGTGCATCGCTTTGTGGGCCGCCTTTGGCACGGCGATTGGGCAGTGGATCAAAACGGAGGCCGCGTGGCGGGCGTTCAATATCACCATGGGGGCATTGACCGCCGCCTGCGTCGTGCTGATTTTAGGTTAGCCTGAAAACGAGCTGTGCTCGGCTACCGTTAGCCGCAGCGCAGCGCTTCAATGCCGTCTTGATCATCAAGATGGATATTTAAGCGATCCGGACGGTGATCCATGGTGGCCATACTACCAGGGCGCAGCACGCGTACTTGCCGAGCGCCGCTATCGCTTTGTAACTGCGCAACGTTAGCCTCGTCGAAGGGCTCACCGATAGCGGATTGGATAGCGTCTAGATCACAGCTGGCAGCCTGCTCACCACTGGAACCGTTCGGCGCTACCGTTGGCGGCGGTGGCGCTGCGTCTACGTCGTCGTTGGCAGGGGAAATCGGCATTTGGGAACTAACGCAGGCCGTTAACAACAGTGCACAAGCGCTAACAGCAGCGAACTTAGCCAGAGTAATACGGGGTTTCATCCTTGAATCTCCAAAAATAGGGGCATGGAAACCGGTTATAAAAACCAACGGGCCGGGCGTTAGCCTAGCCCGTAGGATACCACTTGCTTTAAAACACAGTCTTACTTAATTATTCAGCGGCATCTTGGACGGCTTTACCGCCCTCTTGCACATCCTGACCAGCGCCAGAGATGGTGTTACAACCAGTTAGAACACCCGCTGTCATCAGCAGCATAAAGCTCATGGCCAATAATTTTTTCATTTTCCGTTCTCCTTAACGAGTCATTCAACATCGGGAAACTCCACTGGCAACGTCATTTGCCTCTTGGGAGTTTTTTCAGGGTAACAGCGTTTTGGCAATCGCGCTCGCTTTCCCTACGTCGCTTCGAGGCGACTATACTAGCAATTACCTAAACCCTTGCCCGGAGCCTATCCTTTGATCAAATTCGAGCTGGATGAACGCCTTGCCGCCGACACCTTCCCCATCGCAGACCTTCCGCTAAGCCGCGTGCTATTAATGAATGACGCACGCTATCCCTGGGTGATTCTAGTACCGCGCCACGCCTCTATTAGCGAAGTATTTGAGCTTCCTGCTGACGACCAGCAGCAGCTGTGGCGGGAAGCCACTCAGCTAGGTGAAGCAATGAAAACAGCGCTTGAGGGGGACAAAATCAATATTGCCTCGCTAGGCAATGTGGTTAGCCAACTGCATGTACACGTTGTGCTTAGACGGCACAGCGATGCGACCTGGCCGGCACCGGTATGGGGCAATGGCAGCCCCGAACCCTACGACCTGGATGGCCAGGCGCAGTTACGGGATCAGTTACTGGCACTTATCGACGGGCTTGATATATAGACGACTTTTACCCCGTTAATGGGTGGCCTTGACGAGCAGGTGGCTCATTGAGGAGCGGCCCACTGGCAGGCTGTGCGACGCCCGCAACACTAAGCGAAATCCCTATTACTACTATCAGCGCACCACCGGCCAAGGCCACCCAGCCGGTGGCTTTTTGTACGCTGCGCTGGCTGTACTGCTGCTTGGATAAGCGCCGCTGCGCCCAGCCACGGGCAAAAATGCTCGCCAGGGCAAGCGCTGATACGGTTATCCCAGTGCCGATCGACATGGCCACTACCGATGCTACCCCCACCTCAAACTGACCCAGCAAGCTGGCTGCCCCCAGCATTAATACCGCCCCACTACAGGGACGCATACCAATGGCGCCGACCGTCATCATCGCCGTACGCCAATCTAACGCCTGATGCGGTTCAATATGGTGAGCACCACCGCAACAGTGGCTGTGGTCATGACCATGGCTATGTTCGTGGTTTGGATTATGTTCATGGTCTTGATTATGTTCATGGCCTGGGCTGTGCGAATGAGCCGCTCGCTCCGGCTGATAGGCTCGCCGCAACTGCTTGACGGCCCGCCAGCATAGCCACGCCCCTAACGCCGCCACCAGCAGAAAACTAGCCTGCTCTACCCAGGCAACGCTACCCATGGCCTGCCGGGTTATCCAGCCTAGGCCGTAAACCAGCACAACGACCAGCGCAATGGCGGTCACGCCTTGCAGTAAGGAGGCAGCAAAAGAGAGCCCCAAGGCGCGCTTTACCGCACCGCCGTGGGAGGCTAAGTAGGTCGCCAAGACGGCTTTACCGTGCCCCGGCCCGGCGGCATGAAAGACGCCATAAGCGAAGCTAATGCCTAGCAGGCTCACCCAGGTCGCCATGGTGGGGGTGCGCGACAGTTCGGTAATCGCCAGCGTTAGCGAACGGTGCAGATCACGCTGCCAACCAAGTAGCTGATAGCTCACGCTCTGAAACCCGCCTTGCCAAACGATGATGAGCACTGCTGCGGCTAGCAGAAGACCCAGCATTAACCCTAATTGACGTGTAAAGGGCCGTGTTAAAAACATTTAACCGCTCCACCGAAAAAGTTGTTATAAAGTAACAAGACCATAAAATAGCACGGCTCTGCCTGTTTTCGAACAGCGCCTAGCGACAATCAACTTGGCCGGTTTCGGCAAAATAGCGCCCCAAGCCGGGCTCACCACTCTCATCTTTATCGAGCAGCGCCGCTTGCATCACCAACTCAGGGTCGGGATCAGCGGGGAGAATAGACAACTCACAGACAGGCTCACCGTGAAGTATCAGTGCATCATCCCGTGGCTGGCCACCCTCCTCCTCGTGCACCACTTCGATGTAGTAGGTGGGGTCAAACACTTGGTAGCTAAGCATGGCATCTGTCAGCGGTTGGGGCGCTTCCAGCGGCAGGATAAACATAAAGGTAAGCCGCCCATCCCGCTCCATGGCGGTATATTCGCTTACCTCACCCAACGCCTGGCGTTCACCATTAATACTCACTTCGGTTAAATAGTGCTGCGCGGCGAGATTATCGCGAATCTCTTTGCCAAGCTGATCCAGCCCCTCCTCTAGACTGGCGTTTTCCAACTGCTGTAGTTCTTCAAAAACGACCAGGCTGTAGAAGGGATCCATCCGCCAGGTTTGATGCAGGCCACTCACCATGCCTTGATCATCGGTGATGACCCGCACACTCAGGTCGATCCAGCCGTGAGGGTGGGCACGGGCATCGGGGCTGACCACAAAGCTACTCATACCCAAGCAAACGGCTACTGCGGTACCCGCCCACTTCATGGCGCGACACCTAATTTATGTTGCAAGGCGACAAGCCAAGGGTCGAGCAAATAGGGCGGCAAGGGCTGACTTCCCTTCAGCGCCGAAACACGTACGCGGCTGCCCCTGCCCTCTTCGCTTACCTGCAGTTGCAGGCGATACTCCGGCCAGCGGGCAAGGGATGCCTCGGCGCGCCCCAACGACAGATCCGCATGGCGTACCACATAGCCCTGCTCCACCATCAATTCCACGGCTTCGCGGAAGGTTTCCTCTGAAGAGGTAGCGTAAACCAGTTCACGGGGTTCCAAAGGCGTTGTCGTCGCGCAGCCAACCAATCCCCCCAGTAGCCCGATTAACAACCAGTGGCGCATTTTCATAACGGCCTCCCGGTCGCAGGGGCGGTTTGCGTAAAACTGGTTTGAAAGCGCTGACAGAAATCGTCGTTGCTAGCACTGTAGGATTCACGCAGATCACCCCAGTGATCGAAGCGGCGAATATCTCGGGATATACGTATATGCGCGTCATCCACCAGTAGCGACACACGCTCCACCTCCACCGGCTGCTGGCCCACGCCACCGCCATAACCAATCCCCCCGATGCCAAAACCGACACCGGAACCACCGCGCCCTATGCCCACACCACCAAACAGGCGCATTCCACGCCCATAGCTGTAGGCATCATCGTAAGGATCATAATAGCCGTGCAGTGGCCGTTCGCGGCTGGCGCTGATCAAGCCCAGGGAAGTATCGGTAGAGTTCAGGGTAAACCCCCACTCGGTGAGCACCTCAACGCTGGTTTCCAGCGCCTGCTCATGGATGGCGGGGAAATAGCACGAAGCCGCTGGCGCTGGTTCCGCTTGGGGCAGACGGTCAGGAACCACTTGGCAGCCAGCAAGTACCAGCAGACAGGTTAAGCTTATGGGTATCGACTTCATATTAGTCCCTCTAAATGGGCGAGGCCGCTGGTTTGGCGCAGGCTAGCGCGCTAAGCTCGCCAAAGGTGGCCATACTTAACTGACATTGTAGGGTAATGAAGACACCGTATTGAAGACACCGTTTTGCGGAGATCGTGCTAATGAATGTTTTGCTTTGCCCCGACAGCTTCAAAGATGCACTAAGCGCCCAAGACGCCGCAACTGCCATGGCGCGGGGCGTGCAGCGCGCTGCACCTGAGGCGCACATTCAAGTCTGCCCTTTAGCGGACGGCGGCGAAGGCAGTCTAGACGCACTCATCGCCGCGACTGGTGCCGAGCGGCGCCAGCTAAACGTTCAAGATGCCCTGGGTCGCCCTCGTCAAGCAGCCTGGGGATGGCTGAGCGACCAGCGTACCGCGTTTATTGAGCTGGCTGAAGCCAGCGGATTACAGCACTTAGCGGCCGACGAGCGTAATGCGCTACACACCTCTACCTTTGGGGTGGGTGAACTACTGCTGGCGGCACTGGATCAAGGTGCAGAAAAAGCGCTGCTGCTGCTTGGCGGCAGCGCCACCAATGACGGCGGCGCAGGCATGCTGCAGGCACTGGGCGCGCGCTTTTTAGATCAACACGGCGAACCGCTTCCCCCCGGCGGCGCGGCGCTTAACCAATTGGCTAGCTTAGAACTCGATGGGCTAGACCCGCGGTTAGCCAAGTTTAGCCTGGAAGCCGCCGTTGATGTGGACAACCCGCTGCTGGGCGAACGCGGTGCCAGCGCGGTATTTGGCCCGCAAAAAGGAGCATCACCTGAAGAGGTCGAGCAGTTGGATCGTGCGCTGGGTCACTTCGCCGATATCAGCGCTCATGCATTAAGCGATGATTATCGAATGCTACCGGGCGTAGGGGCCGCGGGCGGTATGGGGTTTGCGGCCAAGGCTTTTTTAAATGCCACGCTAAAGCCCGGTATTGAGATGATTATGCAGCAGGCCGGCATGGCTTCGCTGTTGGCCCGTGCCGACCTGGTGATTACCGGCGAAGGCCGTTTGGATGGGCAGAGCCTGTCGGGTAAAACGCCCATCGGCGTTTCCCGTGCTGCCAAACGTCTCCACAAACCCGTCATCGTGCTGGCGGGCAGCCTAGGCGATGGTTGGCAAGCCTGTTTTGATGAAGGCGTCACCGCCGCTTTCGCGTTAGCCGATGGCCCCATGACGTTAGCTGACGCACTACCGCGCACCGCTAAACTGCTGGAAGCGCGCTGTGAAAGCCTGCTTCGTCTGTGGGTACACAGACCTTGAAATGTATGTAGACCTTGAAAAAAGCTCTCGCCGCCAGCATCTATTAAATCAGCAAAGGGTAACGAAAGTGGCTTAATGTCGAAGCACCAATGGCAAAGCGCTAATTTCAAAGTTCTAATTTCAAAGTTCTATTTCAAAGATCTATGGCCGCGATGCAAAAAACTTGTTTTGCATCGCTACAGTTACACCCTATTCTGAAAGCACGCATCAACCGCCGCCTACTGTGGCATAAACACTGCGGCATAAAGAGGAAGCAGGATATGACTGACACCAACAGCATTGGCCTACACGAAGGTAGCGCTAGTCAACTCGCAGAAAAGCTCAACCACCTGCTGGCCAATTACCAAATTTTCTATATGAACGTACGCGGCTACCACTGGAATGTTCGCGGTAGCGACTTTTTCGAGCTGCACGCCAAGTTTGAAGAGTTCTACACCGACCTGCTGACCAAAGTGGACGAGGTTGCCGAGCGCATCCTGACCCTGGGTCACAAGCCGGTACACGCCTACAGCGACTACGTAACGCTGTCGCGCATTCAGGAAGATAAAGACGTTCACGATGGCACCACCTGCGTCAAAGGCGTGCTGAAAGGCTACCAAACCATCATTGAGCTGCAGCGTGAGCTGCTGGCGCTTGCCTCTGACGCCGACGATGAAGGTACCGCGGCGCAAGCCGGTGACTACATTCGCGAGCAGGAAAAAACCATCTGGATGCTCAACGCCTATTTAAGCAAGTAAGCGTCATCTTTTGATGTAAGAACGGCACCGTCTATGAACTGCACCCCAAAAGTTGGACGCTCATCCAACGATTGGGGTGTTTTTCATGACGAAACATAATGAAGCGTTCAAGTTACTAGTAGTGCAACGCTACGCAGAAGGACAGCAGGGTTACAAGAGTCTGGCCAGACAGTACGGTCTTGGCCCTACAACCGTCAGGCGTTGGGTTAAACACTTTGAACAGCATGGTCTAAGTGGCTTGCAGAAAAAGTTCACCCACTACAGCGCTGAGTTCAAATTAGCGGTGTTGCAACAGATGAGGCAAGAGGAGCTATCAGCCTTACAAGCGACGACTCTGTTCGATATTCGAGGTGGTACGAGCGTCGTACGGCAGTGGGAAAGCCAGTATCATGAAGGAGGCTTCCAAGCGTTGGAGCCTAAAGCCCGAGGACGTCCGACGAAGATGCCTACAACAGAGCCCCCAAAGCCCCCACTTCCACTGACGGATAAGAGCTCGCTGGAGCAGCTGCTCCAAGAGAATGAGTACTTGCGTGCTGAGGTGGCCTACCTAAAAAAGTTGAGGGCCTTGCGTCAGGCAAAAGAACAAGCCGCGCAGAAAAAGCGCAGATAGTCCTTGAGCTGAAGCAAGGCCACCCTTTGGCGGTGCTGCTAAAAGTAGCAGAATTGTCGCGTAGTACGTTCTATTATCAGGCAAGGGCTCAGCAGTTGGAAGATCGGCATGCTGGTCTGAAGCGACGCATTCACGTCCTCTACGAGCATCACAAAGGCCGCTACGGTTATCGCCGAATCACAGCAGCGTTGCGTCAGTCGGGCGAGCAGGTCAACCATAAGACAGTCCAGCGCCTAATGCAGCATCTAGGCTTGAAGTCGCTGGTACGCCCGAAGAAATACCGCTCCTATCGTGGACAACAGGCCAGTGTTCCCAATCTTCTTGCCCGCCAGTTTCATGCTGAACGACCCAACCAAAAGTGGGTAACCGACGTCACGGAGTTTAATATCCGAGGCGAAAAGCTGTACTTGTCGCCTGTGATGGATCTCTACAACGGGGAAATCGTGTCCTACTCAATGCAGAAACAGCCGCAGTACTCGCTGGTAGGGGGGATGCTCAAGAAAGCCTTGGCTAAGTTGGCCGACCAAGACGCGCCTTTACTGCATTCTGATCAAGGCTGGCAATATCAGATGTCAGCTTACCGGCGTAAGCTCAGCGAGCATGGCGTGATTCAGAGCATGTCACGTAAAGGCAATTGCCTGGATAATGCCGCAATGGAGAGCTTCTTTGGTACGCTGAAGTCAGAATATTTTTACCTGAACCGCTTTGACACCATTGAGCAATTACAGGCGGGCATTCGGCACTATATCCATTACTACAATCACGAGCGGATTAAGACCAAATTAAAAGGCCTGAGTCCGGTGCAGTACCGAAATCAGGCCTTGGCTGCTTAGTTTTTCACTGTCCAAGTTTATGGGGTCAGTTCATCTAGGTGCCGTTTTTGTATTCGCGTAGGAGAACTAGCGCTGATCGGCAAGATCTTCAATCAGCGCCCGCAGCATTGACCAAAACTCCTCCACAGAGGCGATCTCTACCCGCTCATCCGGCGAATGGGCGCCGCGAATCAGCGGGCCAAAAGAGATCATATCCAAATGCGGGTATTTGCCGCCAAGAATGCCGCACTCGAGCCCGGCATGAATCACCTTCACCTCCGGCTCACGGCCCAGCAGCGCCGCATGGCGGGCTTTAAAGGTCGCTAGAAGCTCGCCATTCGGATTCGGCGCCCAACCTGGGTAGCTGTTCTCAACTTTTACCCGTGCGCCGATCAATCCAAACAGCGCTTGAAAGCGATCCCCCATGGCCACCACCGCACTGTCGTGGAGTGAGCGTACCAGTGCGCAGAGATGTAACCGGCCATTTTCCAGGCTTAGCACGCCCAGGTTATTGGAGGTTTCCACTACGCCTGGCACATCCGCGCTCATCCGCTCGACGCCACAGGGGGCAGCGTGAAGCGCGGCCAGCAGCATAACGCTGGCGTCCAAGGTTAGCGGCTCCGCGTCGGGTATCTCAGTCAGACGTTGGGCGCTAATTTTAAGGCCGCTGTCGCCACTGCCTAACTCTCTTAACAGAATCGTTTCCAGCCCGGCGATAGACACCATGGCCGCATCCACTTCATCGGCGGGCAGCGCCACCTGGGCAAAGGCTTCCCGGGGAATCGCATTGCGCAAGGTGCCGCCTTGGTAGCTAATCAAGCGCGCATCAAACGCCTCGAGGGAGCGCAGCACTCTAACCAACAACCGGTTGGCGTTACCCAGCGGCTTATGGATATCCGCGCCGGAGTGGCCACCCTTCAGGCCGGTCAAGACGATTTCGATCACCCGTTCGTGGTCGCCAGCGGCGGCACTGGGCAGTTGGGCATCGACTTCAACGTCGGCCCCGCCCGCACAGCCAATATAGACCTGCCCCCGATCTTCGCTATCCAGGTTGAGTAGCAGCGAACCTTCGAGCCAATTTTCAGCCAGGTTCAGAGCGCCGCCCATGGAGGTCTCTTCTTCCAAGGTGAATAGCGCTTCCAACGGCCCGTGGCGTAAATCAGGGTCTTCCAGCACGGCGAGAATCGCCGCCACGCCCAATCCGTTGTCTGCGCCCAAAGTGGTGCCATCGGCGTGCAGCCAGCCGTCGGCCACATAGGTACTGATCGGGTCGCGGGTAAAGTCGTGAGCATGATCGCTGTTGGCCTGGGCCACCATGTCCAGGTGGCCCTGGAGTACCACGCCGGGCGCCTGTTCGCAGCCGGGAGAGGCTGGCTTAAGCAGGCGTAAATTACCGAAGGTATCCCGGTCGTGGGCGAGGCCTTGGGCATCGGCCCAGCTTTCGAGGGTAGCGACGAGTGCCGCCTCATGCCCAGAGGGGCGCGGCGTATTACAAAGCGTTCGAAAGTGGCGCCAAACCAAGGAGGGCTCAAGCGCGTCAAGATGTGCGTTCATAAAGACTCTTCGTTATCGGTAACCGATCTACTTTACCTCAATGAGGCTGTTGACAGCGAGGCGCAGGGATTTCACTGCGTCGCTATGAGCATCCGCCAGAGCGATATTTTGGAACGCCCAGGCAGATAATTGTTGATGTGCCTGCTGTTGTGTCTCAGTTAAAGCGCGGTGGCTGGCTACGTGGGCCAAGGCTTGCAGAGCCGAGCGGGCAAGAGCGGGGTCGCGATGGGCGGTCGCTACGTCCTCGATATCCTGCCACTCGCGGTCACTCAGTGGCATGCTTGGCATTTGAGCGAGCAGCACTACGAGCACTGCTGCGGGTAGCGCCTTGAGTTCAAAAGCCAGCAGAGCTGGGAGCGCCGTCTGGAAGCGCTCACTAAGATCAGCAAGCACCGCCTCGCCCTCTGAGTTCAACGCTTTGGCCACCATAACAGCGAACTCCCCGGTGGATGTCTCCCGAGTAATCCCTAAGCGTACCGGCGTAAAACCCAGCGCCAGCCAAAAGCGCAGCAGTGACGCTTCAGCGCCGAAGGTCGCGCCATAAAGTGCAGCACCTTGCTGCTTGGCAGCGTCCATATCCTCGCCTAGTAACGCTTGCCCCAAGCCTTGGCGTCGCCGCTCGGGGTGGGTAGCGATACGTACCACTCGACGCCAGCGGGCAGTCAATGCCTCACGGCTACCGGCATGGGTTGCCAACGATTGCGCCAACAAATGCCCCTGGGGACGTCGTTCACCGCGGGCGACCCGGTCGGCAAGAGTGGCCTCAAAGCCGCCCTCTTCACGGGTGACCAACACCGCTTGAGGCTCACCTGCCTGCTCAATCATGCGTAGCTGAGCACCCGGGCTGTCAAGCAGTTGGCGCAGGTCATTGGGAGAGGTGCGGTAGTGCGACTGTACCAGCAGCCCAAACAGCTTCTCCAACATAGCGTCTTGATGGGCGAGGCGAGCTCGATCAATCACCTTGGTTGCCACTGCGCTGCCATCCGTCTGAGCGCTGGGCAGCGGTGCTTTTAACAACAGCAGTTGATTGACCAGAGCTTCCAACGGGTCGCCGCTGCGCCAGCGGATCGGTGCGTTAAGCGTTAGCGCTTTCCACTGGGGCGTCAGGCGATCAAGGGTCGCGCGAAAGCGCAAGGCGAAGCCTCTTCCCGACCCCTCATAGCCGTGCACCGTGGTGGCAAAAGCAATACGCGGAAAGACCGCGAGCCACTGGCCCAACAGTGCAGCGGGAATCGCCGCCGCCTCATCGACCATTAGATAACTGCCATCACCGCCCTGCTGCTGAGAGTTAACCTGCTCGGTGAGCACATCCGGGGGTAAAAACATCAGTTCGCTGCCCTCGGCCAATACAAAGTGGCCGGTAGCGACACGTCGGCCATCCGGGCAGAGTGCCGCTACCCGCTCGAACACGCTCTCCACCGCACTCAGCCGCGGCGCGGTGAGCACTACTCGTTGGGCTTTGTGGGTCAGCAGCCGAGCACAGGCAATGCCCAGCGCGGCGCTTTTGCCGCGCCCACGATCAGCGGTTATTACCAACGGGCGGCGGCGCTTTAAGCCAACCAGCTGTGTCACTGCGTAGGCTTGGTCTGAAGTCAGGCAGTCGCTATCGCCACTTGCGGCTTCATCTGCTTTGCGCACAGGCAGTCGAGGTAGATACAGCGTCTGGTCAGCGCGCCAGCGTACTACCTGAGACGAGGCCTGCAACTGGCGCGCTAAGCGCGCCAGGTAGTGGCAGCTCAGCTCTGACCAGCGCCAAGGATGATCAGCAAAACGTGCGTAGTCTGGATCCGGTGACTCTCCCCACGGCTGCGGGGTGAGCAATACCAGCAAACCACCGGCGGTGAGCGTTCCCGCCAGCGCCCCCAAGGCTTCGGGATCAAACCCGGTGCGGTGGGTGTCGAGCACTACCAACTGGTGTTCTGCGCCCAGGCGCGTGCGCGCCTTGCGTGGCGACAGGTGTTCGCCCCCCACCCATAACGGCGCACTCCAGGGGTGGGCTTGCCATAAAGCCTGCGCAAGGGATTGGCACTGCTCGGCATCGCCGCTTAGCCACACAAGCTGGCGCCAGCGGCGGCGGGCCAAACGCTGCGCATGATGAACCAACGCCGCCACCATCCGCGCTTGCGGTTTATTCTCTAGCACATGGATATTTAACAAATGATTTCCTGCTCCAGCGCGACTGCTTCCCATCACGTTACCCTATTAAGTGTGTAAGTGTGCCGCTGAGCCTCTTATGGAGCGCTTATGCTACAACTTTGGTTGAACAATTTAACTCCTTTCAACGTTCTTGAGCGACGCAACTACTCATCTCGACGCTTAAAAAACAACATAACTATTTGTTTTAATTAAACCAATAGGGTTTTCCCATAAAAACCAACGGCTGAAATCTCTTACATTACTGATATTGCACTGCAGCGGGGTTGTTGTGCTAATTTAGCTCTGCAGCGCTAAAACCCATGTTTACGTAAACGTAACCCAGCAGCGCTGCACTTTCCTGCATCCAGGTACCCAACACTAATAACGCCACGCGCCAAACCAGGAAATACATCATGAAAACAATGAACAAATTTGCCCTCACCGGCCTTGCCGCTGGTATTGCCTTCGCTGCCTTAACGACCACCGCCCAAGCACAAGAAGAGTGGACAATGACCAGCACCTGGCCGGAAAACCTTGACCTGATCAAGATTGACCAGCACTGGGTGGAACTGGTCAATCAATTGGCGGGAGAAGAGCTACAGATCAATTTCCGCGCAGGCGGTACGCTGATGCCCGGCACAGAAGTATTTGACGCCACCGAAACGGGCAGCATTGAAGCCGCAGGCGACTGGCCGGGCTATTGGGCCGGCTTGAACCCCGCTTTTTCACCACTGGCCACGACCACCAGCCTGTTTAATGGCGTTGATTACCTTAACTGGATTCAGCAGTGGGGCGGCCGAGAGCTGTACGAAGAGATCTACGGCCAGTTCAACATGGTTTATCTGCCTTACGGCATTACCAACAATGAGTCGGGCTTTATGGGCCGCACCCCGATTGAAAGCATTGCCGACCTGGAAGGCAAGCGTCTGCGCCTTTCGGGCCGCGACCAGGGCCGCGTACTCGAAGAGCTGGGCGGCTCGCAAGTCACTCTGGCGGGTGGTGAAGTCTACCAAGCCATTGAACGCGGCGTTATCGATGCGGGTGAATTCTCCACCCCTGGCGTTGATTTCAATGCCGGTTTTGCCGAAGTGGCGGACTACTGGGCAACCCCCGGTTGGCACCAGTCTGCCAGCGTATTTGGCGTAATGATCAATAAAGACGCCTGGGATGCCCTCTCAGAAGAGACCCAAGAGACTCTGCGTATTGCGGCGGATGCCACCATGGCATGGTCACTGGCCTGGTCTGAGCGCCAGTCGACCGAAGCCACACAGAAGTTTATCGACGCGGGCGTCACGATCAATCAGTTCTCTGAAGAAGATTTGGCGCGCATTCAGGAAGTCACCAACGAGGTGATTCTGCGCGGTGCTTGCGAATCTGCTGACCACGCCAAGGTCTACCAGTCGATGATTGCCTACCTTGAGCACTACGCGACCTGGCGCGATGTTTCCGCTCCTTTCAACATGAGTCGCGTGATGGATAACCTGCCCTCACTGGAAGAGATCGAAGCCTGCCTGTAAGGCGCTTCTGTGCCGCCTTGGTGTTTGCCAGGGCGGTTTTTTTGTGCTGACCGCGGAGATCTTCCATGAATGCGATTGCCAAGGCGATCGATGCCATCAATGAAGCTTTTGGGCGTGTCATCGCTCCATTGATTGCCATCATTACCCTGATTGTTCTTTACGATATTGCGTCACGTTTTCTGTTTGGGCGCCCTAGCGACTGGGCATTTGACGTGACCAAAATGCTGTTTGGCGCCCACTTTATGCTAATGGCGGCCTATGGGCTCAAACATCATGCCCACGTGGAAGTCGATATATTAAAACGTCTGCTGTCGCGCAAAAAGCAAGCAGTGCTTGAAGTGCTTGGTTACCTGATTTTCTTTGTCCCCTTTATCTGGATGCTGATCACCCTGGGCTGGAGCTTCTTTGAACGCGCCTGGAGCCGCGGTGAAACCACCTATGGCATGGTCTCAATCCCGGTCTACCCGATCAAAGGGGTGATTGTGGTGGCTGCTATCCTGATTCTGCTGCAGGCAATTGCCATTGTGCTGCGTGCCATCATGCAGCTTCGTGAGGAGGCATCAGCATGAACCTAAGTCCTGAAGTACTCACGCTGGTGATGTTTGGCGGCCTGATGGTGGGGCTGTTTATGGGCCACCCGTTGGCGTTTGTGCTAGGCGGTGTAGCCGTTATCGGTGCCTTTCTTGGCCCCGGCGAGCGCATTCTCGGCACCCTGATCAACAATATTTTCGGTAACGCCATGGATAACTATGTCCTGGTCGCGATACCGCTATTCATATTGATGGCGAGGTTCTTAAACGACTCTGGTGTTACTGAGAAGATGTTTGACGCCATGCGCCTATTGCTGGCGAACCTGCGCGGTGGTTTGGCGCTTACCGTGGTCATTGTATCGGTGCTGCTAGCGGCTACCACCGGTATTGTTGGCGCTTCAATTGCAGTAATGGGCATGATTGCCCTGGTGCCGATGCTCAAGTATGGCTACAACAAAGAGCTGAGCGCAGGCGTTATTATGGCCAGCGGTTGCTTAGGCATCTTGATTCCGCCCAGCATCATGCTCATTCTGATGGCCAGCTACTCACCGGTTTCCGTGGGCGCACTGTTTGCTGGCGCGCTGATTCCCGGCCTGCTACTTGGGGTCATGTATGCACTCTACGTACTGATCATCTGCTACATCAAACCGCACTATGGCCCTAAGGTACCAGCCGAAGAACGCGCCGAAGTCAGCACTAAACAACTGCTGATCATGCTGGCGAAGTACGTGCTTCCCCCCATGTCGTTGATCCTGGGCGTGCTGGGCGCGTTATTTACCGGCGTCGCCACCGCCACTGAAGCATCCGCTATCGGCGTCTTTATCGCCTTTATCCTGTTTATGATCTTCGGCGACCGCAAAATCAGCACCTGCTTCTGGACGATGATAGAGGCGGGCAAGACCACCACCATGGTCATGCTGGTACTCGTCGGTGCTACTGCCTTTACCGGCGTGTTCTCGCGTGGTGGCGGCATGACCGTGATTAGCGACCTTGTGCTGGCAATGCCTGGCGGCACCATTGGGGCACTGATCCTGATGCTGTTCCTGGTATTTATCCTGGGCATGTTCCTGGATTGGACCGGCATCGTACTACTGAGCTTCCCGATCATGCTGCCCATCGTCGAAACCATGGGCGTGGATATGCTCTGGTTCGTGGTGATGGTGGCGGTAGTACTGCAGACATCGTTCCTGACCCCACCCTTTGGCTATGCACTGTTCTACTTAAAAGGCGTGGCACCACCTGGGGTCGAAATCGTCGATCTGTACAAAGCGGTCGTGCCTTTCGTCGCCTTGATTCTGCTGGCCTGTACGCTAATGGCGTTCTTCCCGTGGTTGATTACCGGCCTGCCTAGAATGCTGTTGGGCGGTTACTAGGCCCTCTGAACTTAAAGCTTAACGTCCAACCATTATGGCCCGCTTCGGCGGGCTTTTTTGCACCACCTACCCGCCTGCAAAGCTGCAGCAGCGCAGCGCCAGTGCTACTATTCACGCCCGTCACTATTTCGCATTAAGTGCGCTGCGCCACTTTACGCTGCTGCAAGGAGTGTTCGTTTGTTCAGATTCGGCTATCGCGGGCTATTCGCCTTCTCCTCTTCACTTAGCCGTCGCGCTAGCCCCTGGTCGATTGCCCTGATAGCAGTGGCATTCGTCGTGGCGCTGCCTGTGCTGGTGGTGTTTGCCCATATCGCAATGCCCACCGATGGCGTTTGGCAACACTTGGCCAGCACCGTACTTGGCCGTTATTTGAACAACACCTTCTGGCTCGTTGTGACCGTAGGACTCGGCACGCTTATCATCGGTACCGGGACGGCCTGGCTGGTGGTCATGTGCCGCTTTCCCGGCAAGCGGCTATTCGAGTGGGCGCTACTGCTGCCGTTAGCAGTACCCACCTACGTTATCGCCTACGCTTACACTGACTTTCTCCAATTTGCTGGGCCGTTACAAAGCCTACTACGCGAGACATTTGGCTGGGAATATGGCGACTACTACTTTCCCAATATTCGCTCCCTTGGTGGCGCCGCGACGGTGATTACCCTGGTGCTTTACCCCTATGTCTACCTGCTGGCCCGCGCCTCGTTTTTAGAGCAGTCGGTCTGCGTGCTGGATGTGGGCCGCACTCTTGGCCGCGGCCCCTGGAAACTGTTTGCCAGTATCGCCGTACCGTTGGCACGCCCGGCGCTGGTGGGTGGGGTATCGCTGGTTCTGATGGAAACACTTAACGAGTTTGGGGCGGTTCAGTTCTTCGGCGTGGATACCTTTACCACCGGCATCTACCGCACCTGGTTTGGCATGGGTGAACAGGTAGCGGCAGCACAACTGGCGGCGTGCCTGCTCACCTTCGTGATTGTGCTAGTGCTGCTGGAGCGCTGGTCACGGGGTAAGCGCCGCTACTTCCACACCACCAATCGCTATCAGCAGTTGCCCGAGTACGCGCTGCACGGCTGGCGCGCTGCTGCGGCGACACTAGCCTGCTTGGTGCCGGTGCTGGTGGGTTTTTTACTGCCCAGCGGCATTCTGCTCAATCTAGCCCTGCAAGGGGGCGATTCGCTCTGGGGCTCGCGATTTATTGGCTACGCCTGGAACAGTCTGGGGTTGGCAACAGTGGCTGCGCTAATCGCCGTGGGCTTGGCCGTTGTGCTGAGCTACGGCGTACGCATGCACGATACGACGTTTGCGCGGGTGGCTTCTCGCGTAGCCTCTATGGGCTACGCGATTCCCGGTTCGGTAGTCGCGGTGGGTATTCTGATTCCGTTTGCCTGGTTGGATAACGCCCTCAACACCTGGCTGAATAATCACTATGGCTACATCGTTGGCCTGGTCTTCAGTGGGTCGGCGTTTATTTTGTTATACGCCTATGTCGTGCGTTTTCTAGCTGTCTCGTTCAATGCCGTTGAGGCGAGCTTAGGCAAAGTAACCCCCAGCATGGACGCCGCCTCGCGCACCCTGGGTCAAACGGCAGGGGGCACGCTGCGCCACATTCATACACCAATGATGCGCAGCAGCCTGTTGGCGGCGGGAATTTTAGTCTTCGTTGACGTCATGAAGGAACTGCCCGCGACGATTATTCTGCGCCCCTTCAACTTCGACACCCTGGCCGTGCGGGCGCATAATCTCGCCTCTGACGAGCGATTGGCCGAAGCATCGACCTCGTCATTGGCAATTGTGGTAGTGGGCATCCTGCCGGTCATTCTGCTTAGCATGGCCATGCGCCGCTCACGTCCCGGCGCTCAGTCGTAAAAGCTAAATGCCAAGCACTAAATGCTAGGCCACAAGGGGAAAAACAAATACCTGTGAAAGGTCGAGGTGAATATCCACCGGCTGACCCTCCGCGGGTAAAAACACCCCAGGTACGCGGGCGTGCAGGTGGGCCTCAAGGCCGTTTCCACCATGGGCACACAGGTGTAGCAGGCTGGTCCGCCCCAGCAGCTTCGCCATTACCACATGGCTATGGCGGTGCTCATCCGCAGGCAGTTCACGCTCAACAATACGCAGCGCCTCAGGGCGAATCATGACCTGGGCGTCGCTGCCTTCCGCTAGCCCACCGGCCGGCACCCGCCCCACGGGCGTGTTAACCGCGCCGTTATGCACCTTGCCCTGTAGTTCATTGACGTCGCCAAAAAAGGTCACGACAAAAGGGTCTTGAGGTGAGCAGTAAAGCTCTCGCGGCGTTCCCGTTTGCACGATCCGGCCATCCCGCATTAGCGCGATGCGATCGGCCATAAACATGGCCTCTTCGGGGTCATGGGTCACCAGCAACGTCGCCGCGCCGACTTTTTTAAGCACGTGCAGCGTATCGTCGCGGATTCGGTCTCGCAGCCGCGCATCAAGGCTTGAAAACGGTTCATCCAACAGCATTAAGCGCGGAGATGGCGCCAGCGCCCGTGCCAGGGCCACCCGCTGCTGCTGCCCCCCTGAAAGCATATGCGGGTAAACATCGATATACGCAGCCATACCCAACTGCTCAAGCAGTTTGGCCGCCCGCTCCCGACGTTCGCGAGAAGCTAAATGTTTAAGCCCAAAGGTGACATTTTCCAAAACGGTTAAGTGGGGGAAAAGTGCCGAGTCTTGAAACGCCAGCCCGACATTGCGTTTCTCCGGCGGCACGTGACGCTGACCCGGGCCTGCAATATAAATATCCTCCAAGTAAACGCTGCCCTCTTGCAGTACTTCAAGGCCCGCAGCGATACGCAGCAGCGTTGTTTTGCCACAACCAGAGGGCCCCAATAGGCAGACCACCTCGCCTGGAGCAACGCTTAAATCCACCCCTTTTACGACCGTATGGCCATCATAAGCGTGGCGTACATTACGCAGGGTTAACGCAGAAGAGCCGGGCGCTTCCTCAGCAGCCCTTCTTTCAGTTACCTTTAGAGTTGCCGTCATAAATCACCGCTATTAATTAGCACTGTCTGAATAGCACTTTCCAGGTGAGCAAACCGCACCTCTAAAAGACTAAACGCGGATTCAGTACATTTGAAAGTTGTTTGCATTCTATTTTTAATTGCCCCGATATGCACGTACCACCTTTTGGGTAGGCATTTGCTCTTGACTGAAGGCATACGAAACGCTTCAATAACAATGTTAATAATGTAACTTATTATCATTCAATAAATAAGGATGTGCTTGATGAAAACCGTACGCTTTGTTGCTCCGATGGCAGCGATGATGGTGGGCGCTACGTTTGCCGGTCAGGTCGTGGCAGACGAGCTCAACCTTTACTCCGCACGCCACTACGACTCTGACGAGCGCCTCTACGATGCGTTCACCGAAGAGACAGGCATCGAAGTCAACATCCTTGAAGGCGACTCCGATCAGCTGATCGAGCGCATTCAGCGCGAAGGTGTGGCCAGCCCTGCAGACATCATGCTCACCGTCGATGCTGGCCGCCTCTGGCGCGCTGAAGATGAAGGCATCTTCCAAAGCGTCGAGTCGGACGTTCTCAACGAGCGCCTGCCCGAAGCCATGCGCCACCCTGACGGCCTGTGGTTCGGTTTTAGTCAGCGCGCACGGGTTATTTTCTATAACCGTGAAAACTTCGATCCGAGCCAGATCACTAGCTACGAAGACCTTGCCGACCCGCAGTTTGAAGGCAAGGTGTGCATTCGCTCTTCCAACAACATTTACAACCAGTCGCTGCTGGCCGCAATGATCGAGCACCACGGTGAAGAGGGTGCTGAAGAGTGGGCCCAAGGCGTGGTCAATAACATGGCGCGGGATCCGGAAGGTGGCGATACCGACCAGATTCTGGGCGTGGCCAGCGGCGAGTGTGACATCGCTGTGGCTAACCACTACTACTATGTTCGCCTGCTAAAATCCGACGACGACGCCGAGCGTGAAGCGGCTCGCAAAGTGGGTATTATTTTCCCCAACCAGGGTGACCGCGGCACTCACGTGAACGTTGGCGGTGCCGGTGTGGTGGAAGGTGCGCCTAACCGCGAAAACGCCATTCGCTTCCTCGAATACCTGTCTTCAGACACTGCTCAGGAAATTTTCGCCTCCGGCAACAATGAGTTCCCGGTAGTTGACGGCATCAAGAAAGACCCGGTGCTGGAATCCTGGGGCAACTTCAAAACGGATGACGTGAACATCAGCGTACTGGGTGAGAACAACCCTGAAGCGATCCGCATTTTTGATCGCGTCGGCTGGCGTTAAGCCCCCCTGCCCGAATTGAAGGAAGAACCTCGCTAGGCAAAAATCACCTAAGTAGAGGCTAGAAACACCCGCAACTGCGGGTGTTTTGCGTTATAGCGCTTCTAAACATGCTGGCACTGGCGGAAAGCGCCGGGGACGACCATCTTCCTGCATATAGAGGGTACACACCTGACTTTCAGGCAGCTCTAATGGCACGTGGCTGGAAATAACCAGAATCCCATGCTGTGCGCGGCGCACAAGGCTGGTGACGACATGACGCCGAGTTACCGCGTCAAGCCCGGCTAACGGCTCGTCAAGCAGCAGAATGGGCCGTCGCGCCAGCAGCACCCGCCCCAGGGCGATACGTCGCGCCTGACCTCCAGAGACGGCTGCTCCATACTCGCCCAAAGGTGTCTCAAGCCCCTGGGGCAACCCTCGCGCCCAGGTGCCTAGCGCCAAATCATCAAGAACGCTCCACAGCTCACTATCACCGGCATGACGGGCACCAAGGCGTAGATTTTCCGCCAGACTCATGTCAAACAAATCCCACTGTTGGGGCAGATAGCCGACGGCGTTGTGCATTGACCACTGCTCAATGGGATAGCCGTTAAGACAACACTCCCCGGACAGCGGCAGCAACTCGCCGGCCAATACCTGCAACAAGGTCGATTTGCCACACCCCGAGGGGCCATGTAAACAGAGTATTTCACAGCTCTTCAACGCCAGGTTGATACGTTGCGGCCCCACCAGTGCGCCAGGCAGGCCTGCTGTTAATTGGCTGACATTTAGCTGCCAGCTGAGCGGTGCGGTTTCAACCTCCTCAATAGCGGCTTGCGCCCTCGGCGCCCCTTCCGACAGGGCATTGAGGCGATTCCGTGCGGCAAGGCTCGCGCCCAAGGCAAGAAAACTATGGGTCAGTGGTGCCAATATTTCCCCTAATGCCAGGATCGCCAAGACGGCGGCTAACAGCATTGGCACCGTCAAATGGCTGGCCGCTAACAGTGCTTCTGCCTGCCATAGCACACTAACGATGGCAGCTCCCAGCGCCACCTGCTGCAACGCGGTGGTCAGGCTGGCAAGCAGTTGCTGGCGCTCCTGATGCGCCAAGTAGTCGGCGTCCCATTTTTTCACTCGTTGGGCCATCTCTGGCCATCGCCCCCACAGCACTAATGAGGTAATGGCTGCCAAGGGCTCAATCAGTGCCACCCGACGACGCTCAGCAAGTTCGGCACTCTGGCGTGCCTGATCAATACCACGCCATAACGCCAGTAACGGCAACCCCAGCCAGGCTAACAGCACTCCCGGCAAAGCAGCCCACATCAGGGTGCCACTCAGACAGTAAAGCCCTGCCATGACAACCACCACCATTAGCCCGGCCCAGCCCCAGGGCAGGAGCGCCCGTAATACCACCTGATCAAGCTGGTCTATATCGGTCACAAGGCGATGCATAGCGTTGGCCGTGCCGTGGTGAGAAGGACTGGAAGCCGCCTGCAGTAATGGCTTTTTCCCCAATGCCATGAACAATCGACAACGCAGATCCTTCAGCAACCCTAGCGCGGCATCATGGGACGCTAGGCGTTCACCGTAGCGCCCGGCCGTGCGCACAATGGCGCACAGACGAATCAGCGCTGCGGGGCGAAAATAGTCGAAACCGAAGGCGGTCGCCGTCATCGTACCGGCAACCGCCGCCGCGGTAATAAACCAACCCGAGATAGCCAGCAAGCCAATCACAGCCAGCAGCGTGGCGGCGCCTAGCAAGAACGCCAGCGACCAGCCGCCACGCCGAAGCAACAGCAAATCACGCAGCCGGATAGTGGGAGGTTGTTCTACAGAGGGGGTCTTGTTTAATCGCAGCATGTCATGACCTCTTTCGATGACAGCTCAATTTGCCGATCGACCCACTCCAGGCCCGCCGACTCGTGACTGACGATAAGCACGCTACGCCCGCGGCTAAGCTTTCCGATCAATGCATTGAGTTGCCAGGCAGCATCCGGATCAAGGTGGGCCGTGGGCTCATCGAATAGCCATAGCGCTGCATCGCGAAGCAGCAACTGCGCCAATCCCAAACGTTGCAGCTGGCCACCGGATAGCCCCTGTCCGCGCTCGCCCAGCTGCGTGGCAAGCCCATTACCGCGAAGCAGAATCGGCCACAGGCCAACCAGGGTCAGAACCTCAATAAGCTCTTGATCTGTTTTATCCGGAGCCGCCAAGCGCAGGTTATCTGCAATGCTGCCAGACTGGATCGGTGGTTGCTGACTGAGGTAGCCAAGCTGGCGTTGCCAGGTGGCGCGGGGCCACTGGGCAAGTTCGCAACCCTTCGCCTCCAGGCTGCCCTGGTAAGCGCTAAATCCCAACAACGCATGCAAAAGGCTCGACTTGCCCACTCCGCTTTCGCCCTGCACCAACACCCTTTCGCCCGCCGCCAGCGTGAGGTTAAGCGGAGCCAGACGAAGCCGACCGCCTTCACCCCGAACACTCAGCTCGTTACACTCCACGGTGAAAGACTCGACGTTTCTCGCTACCGGGGGTAGCGGTGCCTCTTGAGGCTGCCAAGTGTCAGCTTCCAGCAGAGGCGTCAACGCCTGCATGGCACCGATTGCTTCCGCCCGGGCATGATAGTCAGTGCCCAATTGGCGAAGCGGCGCATAGAACTCGGGCGCCAGCAGTAAAATAAACAGCGCCCCCTGATAGGGTACCGGCACCTCCGCTTTCGCCCAGGGCAAAAGGCCAAGCAGCCCTAAGCCGAGATAAAGCGCCACCAAGGCAATCGCCAGCGCGGCAAAAAACTCCAGCACCGCGCTGGATAGAAAGGCAAGTCTAAGCACCCGCATAGTACGCCCACGGTAGGCATCACTCGCCTGGGCGACCTTGGTCTCTGCTTGGTCAGTTGCTCCCATGCGCTGTAGCGTCGCCATCCCACGAACCAGGTCGAGGAAGCGGCCCCCCATACGCGCCAAGGCGACGAACTGCTGCTGACTGGCACCCGCAGCAGCACGTCCCACCAGGATCATAAATAGTGGCACCAACGGCGCGGTCATTAGCATCAATCCCGCGGCCAGCGGGCTATAAAACGCTACCACCGCCGCTATCAGACAGGGCACTAGTACCGCCAGCAAGCTCTGTACCCGATAGCGGCTAACGTAGCCGTCCAAGGCATCCACCTGCTCCAGCACCTGAGTGGCCAAGGCGCCATCACTGCCAAATTGGCGCCTAACCGGCCCAAGGTGGCCAAGCTGCGTTAATAACTGGCTGCGTAAGGCGTCACGAGCACGCAGGCTGGCCTGACGAGACAGCCATTCCCGGCCAGCGTGGAGAAAAGGGCGTAGCACCATGCAAATGGCCAGCCCTGCTAGCCAAACCGTCGGATGGCCCGGCGACTCCCTACCCTGCCAAAGCAGTAACCAATGGTGAAAAATAGTGGCCAACAGCCAACTCTGGGCAATCAGCAATACCACGCCGATCATCGCTAGCAGCGTGGCGCCCCGCAACCACCAGCGTTGTGGGGCAAGGCAGCGGTTCAGCCGCTGCCGCGGGTCATTGGCTTCAGTCGCTCCGCTCATGCTCGGATTCGCCTTCATAGCCATTCACTTCAAGCCACATGGCGTTAAGAATGCTGACGGTGGCCGCCAGCGTGACACCCAAAATCCAGGCGAAATACCACATACGATACCCTCCTCAGTAAAGCGCTTTGTCGTTATCACGAATAAACTGCTCGTTCAGGCGTCCACGCATGACCCAGTAACTCCAGGCGGTATACAGCAGCACCAACGGCACGAAAACACACACCACCACAAACATGATCTTGAGCGTCAACTCGCTCGCCGTGGCATCCCACATGGTTAGACTATGGTTGGGGTTCAGCGACGACGGCATCACGAAGGGAAACATCGTAACGCCCGTTGTGACCACCACCATCGCCATGGCGACAGCCGAACTGGTAAATGCCAGCGCATGGCGTCCCAGCTTCATGGTCAGCGCGCAGAGCACAAAACCTAAGACGCCCAGTATTGGCAGTAGCCACAACAGCGGGAAGCGGCTGTAGTTGGTCATCCAGCCGCCAGCACTGACCGCCACGATTTTACCGGTAGTATCGTTGTACCCTTGGGTGTCGATTACGCTAGTCACTTGGTAGCCATCAACGCCCAGGAGCAGCCACACCCCACCCAGCACGAACAGTGCCGCGCATATCAGTGCTGTCAGGCTGCCGATGGCCGCACTACGGCTGCGCAGTTCGCCCTCGGTTTTAAGCTGCAACCAAGCCGCTCCGTGAGTGACGAACATCAGCAGGCTCAACAGCCCGGCCAATAGCGCAAAGGGGTTCAATAGGCCCAGCAAGCCGCCCTGATACTCCAGGCGCAGATAGTCATCGAACTGGAAGGGAACGCCTTGCAAGAGATTGCCAAAAGCGACACCAAAGATCAGCGCGGGAACGGCGGAGCCGATCGTCAACCCCCAATCCCAACGACGGCGCCATGTGGGATTTTCCAACTTGGAGCGATAATCGAACGCCAGGGGGCGAAGGAAAAGCGCAAATAGCGTCAGCATCAAGGCGAGATAGAAGCCATTGAAGGCTGTTGCGTAAACTGGAGGCCAAGCAGCAAACAGTGCGCCCCCTGCGGTGACCAGCCAGACCTGATTACCGTCCCAATGAGGCGCCATGGAGTTGATCATCACCCGGCGCTCCTCATCGCCGCGCCCGACCACGTTGAGCAAGGCGGCAACGCCCATATCAAAACCATCGGTGACCGCGAAGCCCACCAATAGCACGCCGATCAGCACCCACCAGACAAACCTAAGGGTTTCGTAGTCCATCATCATGCCTCCCGTGCTGGGGTTGAGATTGGATAGTCAGACTCAGCGTCATCATCCAGGTAACCGCTACCGGAGGGCCCTTTGCGGGCAAAGTGTTGCATCAGCCACATTTCGATGATGACGAAGGTGGTGTAGAGGACGCCAATAGAAATCAGGGTAAACAGCACCTGCTCAGCAGTCAGGCTGGAAATGGCCAAGTGCACCGGCAATATCTCGCCGATTGCCCACGGCTGACGCCCATATTCGGCCACGAACCAGCCCGCCTCACAGGCAATCCAAGGCAGCGGTAGGCTGAACAGCGCGAAGCGAAGTAGCCACCGGGACTTCTCTGGCTGACGACGTACGCTATGCCAGAAGGCCAGCGCAAACAGCAACAGCATGCTAAAGCCCGCGGCGACCATGGCCCGAAAAGACCAGAAAAGCGGCCAAACCTTAGGAATCGACGCTTCAACGGCTTGATCAATTTCGGCTGTGGTCGCATTGGCTACATCGTCGCTATAGGCACTGAGCAGTAGCCCATAACCAAGATCGCTGCGCACTTCCTCGAACCGAGCCATATCCCCTTCGCGCTCTTCATCACTGCGCAGGCGCTGCATGAGTGCGTAGGCTTCCTGGCCATTGACGATGCGCTCGCGGTGCTCTTCCTTAAGCTCCCGAATACCCATCACTTCGGTATTCAGCGAGCGCGTGGCGATCAAGCCCATCACACCAGGTATGCGGATGGCAAAGTCGGTGTGCTGTTCCGCCTCGTTGGGGAGCCCAAATAGCGTGAAAGCCGCAGGTGCGGGATGGGTTTGCCACTCTGCTTCGATGGCGGCCAGCTTGACCTTCTGCACATCCCCCAGCTCATAGCCAGACTCATCGCCCAGTACAATGACCGATAGCGCGCTGGCCAACCCGAAGGCAGAAGCAATCGCAAAGCTGCGCCGCGCAAAGGCAATCTCACGCCCCTTGAGCAGGTACCAGCTTGAAATCGCCAACACGAAAATCGCCCCGGTGACGTACCCCGCTGACACGGTATGCACAAATTTGACTTGGGCGACGGGGTTGAGCAGTACCTCTGCAAAGCTGACCAACTCCATACGCATGGTGGCTAGGTTGAGCTCCGACCCTACGGGGTGCTGCATCCAGCCATTGGCTACCAGAATCCACAGGGCTGACATATTGGTCGCCAAGGCCATGAACCAGGTAACCGCCAGGTGCTTCTCTTTTGACAGGCGATCCCAGCCGAAGAAGAATAGCCCGACCAGCGTCGACTCAAGGAAGAACGCCATCAAGGCTTCTATCGCCAGGGGCGCTCCGAAAATATCGCCGACATAGTGAGAGTAGTACGACCAGTTAGTGCCGAACTGGAACTCCATGGCGATACCGGTCGTTACCCCTAACGCAAAGTTAATACCAAACAGCTTGCCCCAGAATTTGGTCATCTGACGATAAATGGTTTTACCGGTCATGACATAGACCGACTCCATGATCGCCAGAAGTATCGACAGCCCTAGCGTTAAGGGTACAAACAGGAAATGCACCATCGCCGTAAAGGCGAACTGCAACCTGGATAATTCAACAATGTCCATGAGTGACTCCCGATGGATAGCTTAAACACACCTTTCGCCCCACCGGGAAACCACAGACAGGTGCTAACCCAGGCAAAGCGATGTGTATAGGCTATTCCTCCACCCGAGCCAACAATTTGATCTTGATCAATTCCTTACTTAAGCATTGCACTGTTGCGACAATATGCCATCCACCCCCTTCCTCATTCAGAGACGCAGGCGTAAACGAATGAGGCTTGCGGTGTTGGTAGTAGGCATTAGTGCGCTTCATCCCAATTGGCACCGCTCTCCGCTTCTACAATCAGCGGTACTTTCAGCTCAGCCGCGCCCTGCATGCGTTTTTGCACCTGCTCGATAAAGGCCTCGACCTGTTTCTCGGCGACTTCAAACACCAGTTCATCGTGCACCTGCATCACCATCAGCGCATCGAACTCGCCTTCCGCTAGCCACGCATCCACATCGATCATCGCCTGCTTGATAATATCGGCGGCAGTGCCCTGCATCGGCGCGTTAATCGCGGTGCGCTCAGCGCCTTGGCGGCGGTTGCGGTTTTGCGACTGAATTTCCGGCAGGTAAAGCCGCCGCCCTAATACAGTTTCGACAAAACCATCCTCTGCTGCTTGCGAGCGAATGCGCTCCATATAGCGGGCCACGCCGGGATAGCGGTCAAAGTAACGATCAATGTAGGTTTGCGCCTGGTTGCGCTCGATATGCAGCTGACGCGACAGCCCCCAGGCACTCATGCCGTAGATCAAGCCGAAGTTAATCGCTTTGGCGCTACGGCGCTGATCGCCAGAGACCTTCTCAAGAGAGGTGCCGAAGACTTCTGCCGCCGTGGCGGTGTGAATATCACGCCCTTCGGCAAACGCTTCCAGCAGCCCTTTATCTTCAGATAAATGCGCCATAATACGCAGCTCAATTTGCGAGTAATCGGCGGCGACAATACGGTAGCCAGGGCGGGCAATAAATGCCTGACGAATTTTGCGCCCCTCTTCGGTACGGATGGGAATGTTCTGTAAGTTGGGATCCGACGACGACAGCCGCCCGGTCGCAGTGACTGCCTGATGATAGCTGGTGTGTACCCGGCCAGTGGCTTTATTGAGCAGACGCGGTAGCTTATCGGTGTAGGTGGACTTCAGCTTGGCCAGCCCCCGGTGCTGCATAATCACCTTGGGCAGCGGGTAATCCAGCGCCAACTCTTCCAGCACACCTTCCGCGGTAGAAGGTGCGCCTTTAGGGGTTTTCTTGAGCACCGGAATTTTCTGCTCTTCAAACAGAATCTGCCCTAACTGCTTGGGTGAGCCGAGATTAAATTCGCGCCCGGCCAGTTCAAACGCCTCGCGTTCTAATTCGCCAATGCGCTGCTCTAACTGTTGGCTCTGTTTGTGCAGTAGCTCAGCATCCACGGCGACACCGTTGCGCTCGATGCGCGAGAGCACTTTGATCAGCGGCAGCTCAATATTATCCAGCACCTCCGCCAGACGCCCTTCGCTCTCGACCTGGGGACGCAGCGCTTGCTGCAGCCGCAGGGTGATATCGACATCTTCGCAGGCGTATGGCGCCGCTTGCTCCAGGGCAATCTGGTTAAAGGTCAACTGCTTGGCGCCCTTACCGGCAATCTCTTCAAAGGAGATGGTCTTTTCACCCAAATACTTGAGCGCCAGCGAATCCATATCATGGCGGGTAGCGGTGGAGTTGAGCACATACGACGCCAGCATGGTGTCAGCAAAAGGGCCTGCCACGGAAATCGCATAGTTGGCCAGCACGGAAATATCGTACTTGAGGTTTTGGCCAATCTTGGTTTTTGTCGGGTCTTCCAGCAGCGGTTTTAACGCCGCCAACACCGTTTTGCGGTCAAGCTGCTTAGGCGCATCCAGGTAGTCGTGGGCAAGCGGGATATAGGCCGCCTCACCCACTTCCAGCGACAAGCCAACGCCAACAATTTCCGCATCCATGTAATTAAGGCTGGTGGTTTCCAGATCGAAACAGAAGCACTCGGCGTTTTGTAGCCGATCCAGCCAGCGATCAAAGTCTGCCTGTTCGAGGATGACCTGATCTTCACGAACAGAGGCTTGCACAGAAGCGCTCTCCCCCTCGGACTCGCTACCATCTTCCTCAGCGCTTACGGGCGCAGGCTCGCCGCCTTTAACGTCATCCACGCCTTCGTCTTTGCCTTCCAGCAGCTCACCCAGCCACTGGCGGAATTCCATCTCTTTATACAGGATGACCAGCGCTTCGCGATCCGGATGAGCAATATCCAAATCATCCAAGCCCACCGGCAACTCGCAGTCGACTTTAATGGTGGCCAGCTGATAGGAGAGAAACGCCTGATCGCGATGCTCTTCAAGCTTCTTGGGCAGAGTTTTGGCGCCCCGGAAAGTGAGCGTTTTCACTCGTTCTAAGTCGCCATAAATGGTCTCCAGCCCACCGCCCATGCCTTGCAGCAGGCCAATAGCGGTCTTCTCACCCACGCCGGGCACACCGGGAATGTTATCGACCTTGTCACCCATCAGAGCGAGAAAATCGATAATCAATGCGGGCGGCAGACCGAATTTTTCTTCTACGCCCGCCTCATCCAGGGTTTCATCCTTCATGGTGTTCACCAGAGTGATATGGGCATTAACCAGTTGCGCCATATCCTTATCGCCGGTGGAGATCACTGCATCGCGTCCCGCCTGGGTGGCGTGATGGGCCAGGGTGCCAATCACATCGTCCGCCTCTACGCCGTCAACGCAAAGCAGCGGCAGGCCCAGCGCCTTCACGCAGGCGTGCAGCGGAGCGATCTGGCTGCGTAGGTCATCGGGCATCGGCGGGCGGTGCGCTTTATAGTCGCTGTACAACTCATCACGGAAGGTTTTGCCCGGCGCGTCAAACACCACCGCCATGGGGCTTTCGGGATAATCCTTAATCAGCCGTTTGAGCATGTTTAACACGCCTTTCACCGCGCCCGTTGGCTGACCATTGGAGGTCGTTAGCGGCGGCAGCGCATGAAAGGCACGGTACAGATAAGAAGAGCCATCGACGAGGACGATCGGAGCGCGAGCCATAACCAAGTTCCATTGTTAAATAAGATTGCTTAAAAAGAATTGCCAATAAGAGTGGCTCATATGATACGCGTTGCACAGGCAGACTGCAGAGCCAAACTCGACTCTCTTATCACAACAACGCTGCCAACTGAGCGACCAAGCCGCTACAATAATGGGCTTAGCAACCTGGGCGAGACTCTCATGGCTGTATTTACCCCGCTTAGCGACGCACAGGTCGCCGCGTTTTTAGAAAAGTTTGATGTGGGCAGTTTTGTTTCCCTTCAGGGAGTCGCGAACGGCACCGAAAATTCGACATTTTTTGTGACTACCGACCGCCGCGAGCTGGTGTTAACCCTGTTCGAACAGGGCGAGCACGCAGAACTGCCGTTCTTTGTCGAACTGCTGGACTATTTGGACGAGCACCGTTTACCAGTGCCCGGCACCATTCATGACCGCGAAGGTATCGCGCTGCATAGCCTGGAGGGCAAGCCGGCGTTGCTATTCCCGCGCCTGCCTGGCCGCCATCCCGAGGCGCCCAATGTAGCCCAGTGCCATGCCTTAGGCGATACTTTGGGTCACCTGCACGTGGTGTCAAAGCGTTTCCCCGGCCACCGCCCCAACCCGCGGGATCTCAACTGGCTGCAGGTGATGCACCATAAAGTATTGAGTTACCTAAGCCCCGCGGATCAAACGTTGATGAAGGATGAAGTCGACGATTTCGAGAGCGCCTTTATGCAACACGGTGAGTTGCCCCAAGGCGCCCTACACGGTGATCTGTTTCGCGACAACACTCTGTTTGAGGGTGACCAGCTTGGCGGTATTATCGACTTTTATAATGGCTGCACTGGGGATCTCCTGTTTGATCTGGCGATTGTGATCAACGACTGGGCCTCTAATGAAGATGGCACGCTCAACGCTGAGCGCTACAACACGCTGTTGAGCGCCTACCTGGCGCGCCGGCCGTTAACGGCGGATGAACGGGAGCTATGGCCCACCATGCTGCGTATGACGGCACTTCGCTACTGGCTGTCACGCCTGCTGGTGGTCTATGTTGACCCACCGGCCCACGATTTGACGCCCCACGACCCCGAACGTTTTCGAACCATATTAACTGCGCGCATTGCCCACGGTGCACTGCCGCTACCTGAGGTTTCTGCATGAGTGTGATGGCGACGACTAGCCCTGCCCTTCGCGCACGGCGCACCTGGAATATCGACCAATGGGGCAGCGGCTACTTTGACGTGGATGACCACGGCCAGGCCCTGGTTCGGCCCCTCGGTAGTGATGCGGAAGGCCCGGCGCTACCGCTGAGCGGCTTGGTTCGCCAGTTGCAAAGCGCTGGGCTGCGCCTGCCGGTGCTGGTTCGCTTTAGCGATATTCTTCATGACCGGGTGGAGCAACTGTGTGGCGCTTTTGATGCCGCCATGAGCGACTGCGACTACCAGGGCGGGTATACCGCCGTTTACCCGATTAAAGTGAACCAGCAGCGCAGAGTAGTCGAAGAGATTCTGGCCACCGCCGAGCGCGGCAACGGCCGTGTGGGTCTGGAAGCGGGCAGCAAGCCCGAGTTGCTGGCAGTGCTGGCTTTGTCTGACGGCGGCTCTTCGCTGATTGTCTGCAATGGCTACAAAGACCGCGAGTATGTGCGGCTTGCGCTGCTGGGTGAAAAACTCGGCCACAAGGTCTATTTGGTGGTCGAAAAGCTCTCCGAGCTGCAGTTGATTTTGGAAGAAGCGAGAGAACTGGATGTTATCCCGCGTATTGGCCTGCGCGCCCGCCTTGCCTCTGTGGGTAAGGGCAAGTGGCAGAATACCGGCGGTGAGAAATCTAAGTTCGGCCTAACCGCCAGCCAAATTCTTGAGGTGGTAGATACTCTGCGTCGCGAGGAGGCGCTGGAAAGCCTGCAGCTGGTGCACTTCCACCTGGGCTCCCAGATCGCCAACATTCGCGATATTCAGCGTGGCCTGCGCGAGTGCGCGCGCTTCTATCAGAACCTAATGCAGTTGGGTGCGCCGATTGACACCGTAGACGTAGGTGGCGGTCTGGGTATCGATTACGAAGGCACTCGCTCGCGCAGCTTCTGCTCCGCGAATTATTCGATGCGTGAATACGCCCGCAACGTAGTGAGCGCCTTTGCTCAGCTCTGCCAAGAGTCGAATCTACCCCAGCCCCATCTGATCAGTGAATCCGGCCGGGCATTAACAGCCCACCACGCGGTGCTGATCACTAACGTGATTGGCGAAGAGCGTATTGATGACACTGCCCCTGAACGACACTCCCAAGAGGATACTCAAGTTGAGTTACTCTGGCGTGTGTTCGAGCAACTCGCCACTGCCCAAGAACCTCGCATGTTGGTCGAAGCTTGGCACGACCTGCTTCAAGCGGTGAGCGAGCTGCAGGAACGTTTCGTGATGGGATTGAGTGACATTACCGCGCGCGCTGAAGGCGAGCGGGTGTATATGGCCGCCTGCGCACGGCTGCGCACCCAGCTGGATACGCGTAACCGTGCCCATCGGGAAATTATGGACGAGCTGGCGGAGAAGCTCGCCGATAAACTGTTCGTCAACTTCTCGCTGTTCCAGTCGGTGCCTGACGTTTGGGGCATCGAGCAGATATTCCCGGTGCTGCCGCTGAGCGGGCTGGATCAAGCGCCCACCCGGCGGGCAGTGATTCAGGATATCACCTGCGACTCCGACGGCCGCATCGACAGCTACGTCGACGGCCAGGGGGTCGAGAGCACCCTACCGCTTCCCGAGTGGGCTTCAGACGATGAACGCTGGCTAGGGTTCTTTCTAGTGGGCGCCTATCAGGAAATTCTTGGCGATCTACACAACCTGTTTGGCGACACCGACTCCGTTGATGCTGCGCTCAATGCCGACGGCGAGTGGACACTATCTAACCCGCTGGCCGGGGACTCGGTGGCCCAGGTACTTGCCTACGTCAACTTCAATGCCAATGTGCTCAAGCAGAAGCTCACCGACCAGCTAGCCGCCAGCGGCTTTACTGCCGACGAGCAAGCGCGCTTTGCGGCGAGCTTAAGCGAAGGTCTGGAAGGCTATACCTATCTTGAATAACCGATCTTGAAAACCAGTCTTGAATAGCCCGTACTGAATGGCACGTATTGGGTTACGCTAAACAGAAGCGCCACCCTGATTTTGGGGTGGCGCTTCTGCACGATCCAACACTGCCCAGCAATTCTCTGCTTTTTTCGCTACTCGACTACGCTGGTTTCAACTACCAAACCACCGGTCAAGGTTAAACGCAGTGATGAACCGCGAACCAGCTCTCCAACGCCTGATGGCGTGCCGGTCAAAATTACATCGCCCGGCTCTAGAGTGAAGTGACGGCTCATTTCGGCTACCAAGGTTGGTATGGCGAAGATCATATCGGAGCCTTCACCGTGCTGGCGCTCTTCACCATCAATCTCAAGCGTGAAAGCCAGCGCGTTCCAGTTGGGAACACGGCTTAGCGGCAGAAACGACGAAAGCGGGCAAGCGCCATCAAAAGCTTTGGCGATTTCCCAGGGATGCCCTTTCTCTTTTAGCTTCGTCTGTACATCACGCAGCGTTAAATCCATCGCCAACCCGATACCGACAATCGCACGCTCGGCTTCATCCAGGGTGGCGTGGGTTAACGTTTCACCCACTAACAGCGCAAGCTCGGCTTCATAATGCACATCACCGCGTGAAAACGGCGGATCCAACGGTTTGGTTAGATCCACAACGCTGGTCGATGGCTTTATGAATAGCAACGGCTCAGTGGGAACTGGATTATCCAGCTCTTTCGCATGGTCGGCATAATTGCGGCCGATGCAGACAACCTTGCCCAGCGGGTGGGGAAACTCCTGGCCATCGGTAAACTGTGGAACAAAACGCATGGCGGGTATTCTCCTTCTCATTATGCGTGCCGCTTTCGCAACGACAGGCGCAACAGTTTACCCCACCTATACGAAGGTTCCACACCCTTCGGCCATGAATTTGTTTCCCCACTACACGTTAGCGATATTGCTGAGCCTGTTGACCAGGGCTATGAGCCAGGAAATCAGGCCGTCGTTTGGCTGCCGCATAAGGCGCCCGGCAACGGTTATCCTGGCGGTTAAACACGAAGAACACGTTGCTACGCGGGTCAGGCGACAGGTTGGCGTTAGAAGCATGCAGCGTATTGCAATCGAACAGCAGCAAACCACCCGCCTTGCCTTTTGGCGCTTCAATACCGTGTTCAGCCACTAGCTCGGTAAGTGCTTCTGGGCTTGGCACGCCCACTTCCTGCGCTTTCAGCGAGCTTTTGTGGTTATCCTCCGGTGTTTCCCCCACGTAGGGTACAAACTTTTTGTGCGAACCGGGGATCAGCATCAACGGACCATTGAACTCATGGTTGTCAGTTAAGATCAGCGATGCGCTAACCGCGTGCATCGCAGGCATGCCATCTTCCGCGTGCCACGTCTCAAAGTCGGAGTGCCAGTTAAAGCCCTTACCGGCAAATCCAGGCTTATAGTTAATACGCGACTGATGCACATAAGGGTCGTCGCCTATGATTTGACGAGCAGCGCCCGCGACACGCTCATCGCTGGCCAGCTTTCCCAACCGCTCAGAAAGGAAGTGAACCGCAAATAGCGAGCGGATTTCCTGGCTCTCTGGCTCAGTGACGCTGAAGTCTTGATTGAGGTACTTATCGTTGCTCATCAACGCCTTCATTTCCTGACGCAGCTCCTCAAGCTCTGCGCCTTCAATGAGGTTGGGAATAAACAGAAACCCTTTACGTTCAAACTCATCAAGCTGCGCCTGGCTTAACGGGCCGGAAAGTTGACGGCCTTTGACAACCGCCTCTTGGCGCGGCAGCCAGGTTTTCTCAGGAGGGGTGGTTAAGCGCGACGGGTAGGCATCCTGTACCTGTTGGCGCTGAACCTGAGTAGTGTGAACGTTAGGCGTATCGGCCATTTCGCTATATTGCTTATGGGCGGTTACAGCATTTAGTGGTGTGCTTTTGACTGTCATCTAATCCACTCCTTGTATGATTAGGTTTCAGATCGAACATATTGCACGTATAAAGATTAGCGTACATATAAATAAAACAGCACGATTCTAACATCGTGCAGGGAGTAGCCTAGACCACTAAAATTTCCTCGCAAGGCATGATTTCTGGTTTGATAACGTAGGTTACGTGAAAAAAATTGAACAGTGGCTTTTTAGGCAATAAGTCACCTAAAAAGCTCACTCCAAGCCACAATGTTTGCGGTTAATGTTGCTCATCTTTTTATCTAACTGAATGGGGAATCATACTTTGAAAAGGCAGCTACCGATTTATGGATTTATCAGCGCGCTATTAATAACCGCTGGGTGTTCTTCAGCAACAATGGATACCCACGAGACAGCGCATCGCCCTAATGAACCGTTGATCAACACCTACTGGAAGCTGGTAACGCTTGATAGCGCACCGGTCGTCACCCATGAGAATTTCCGTGAAGCACATTTGGTTCTTCATCAAAAGGCTTCTCGCTTAGCCGGCGCTACCGGCTGTAATACCCTGATGGGCAGCTACCGTGTGGAAAACGAGCGCATAGAGTTTGGGCAAATCGCCAGCACTAAAATGGCCTGCCCACCGTCCCAAATGAAAACTGAGCAAGATTTTCTAGCCACACTCAAGCAGGTAACAGCATGGAGCGTGGATGGCGCAATGCTTGTACTGTCGAGCGATAACAGTGAACCATTGGCGGTCTTCGAGGCGGTGCATCTTTATTAATCACAAAGAGCTCATCTAAAGGACGCATTTTAAACTCACCAAGCCTAGAAGAATCAGGCCGGGGAGCGCGAAATCAAGAGGCGACCGCCGATCAGAAGAAAGACTAAACCAGAGATGCCTTGGATCGACTTCCATACCCATGGTTTCCTTAACCACTCAGCGACTCTATGCAATGTGACGACAACCATACCGTAGAAGAACAGAGCGATCAGGGCATGGCTGGCTCCCAAACCGAGCCCTCCCAGCCAGTAGTCCGTTCCACCGGCACTCAGGAACTGGGGAAAGGCCGCAACGTAGAAGATAGCGGGCTTGGGGTTGAGAATATTGGTGAGATAGCCCCGTACAAAGGCCTGTCTTTGGCTTATCCTCGGCAATGTTTGACAATCTTTCGCCTGCGACGCGATGGGCGTTTTCGTTAGTGCTGCTCGAAATGCCTTAACGCCAAGCCAAATAAGATATGCAGCGCCCACAAATTTTATAATAGTGAATAACGTGACAGAGGCTGCGACGAGTGCCCCAACACCAATGAGCGCCAAAGTGGCATGAGATATGATCGCCGCACAGAAGCCCAGGGTCATCAACACCCCCGTAACACGGCCTTGCGCCGGCGTCGCCTGAAGCAGCAGGAACAGGTTGGCTCCTGGGGAGACTACGATGAGCGTAACGATGGAGAGAAATGCCAAGTAATCATGAAGTGGAATCATCGAGATTCACCCTGAAATGATAAGCCCTGAATTCAACTAATAAGTGCAGCATCTGCGGTTTCTAGTGCTCTTTGCCGAGACGGCCTTGGCAACCTTTCTGTGCTCGGCGAATTCCGATCCAGAATCCAGGGTGATGGCGTGCGCTGCCCCTCGGCGTGGCATCAATAACCGCGCCTGCTGAGCTAACTGATATGTTGGGTCTGAGCCAGTTACCAGTATTCCATGCTCTGCTTCACTCTGGTAGGTAAGGCAGAAAGGGTACCAGCGCTGGCCCTACTGCCTCTACCTTGTGAACCAAAGTGCTGAGCTTATTCTATGAATCCAGGCCCGCTCGTCTTAAGTTTTATCGAAGATAATCGGGTTACTACTGCATCAATGCTCGCCGTATACCACTAGCCAATAGCGACCTGATAAGCATGGGCGACTTTAAGCACGGTCGCTTCATCCCAGCGTCTACCAACCAACTGCATACCTACGGGCAAGCCCTCCGAAAAGCCAACCGGGACGCTCATGGCTGGGTGGCCACTGACATCAAACGGGGCCGTGTTGTGCAGGTTGCCAAGCGCACCGGCCAGTGTGCTATTGAGACTTTTATCAGCCGGCCTCTTTACCGCTTTCATGGCGGTGGTAGGCATGATTAACAAGTCATATTCCTGCAGAGCGTTGTCATAATCGCGCGCGAGACGCCTACCGATATTCTGGGCTTTACCATAGTAGTGGCGATTGTACTGCTCTGACATGTAGTGCCCGGCGAGCACCGTCATCTTCACCGTGTCGCTAAAGTCATGACCGCGAGCGCGGCGAGCCCGCCCATAAAAGTCCATAAGCTGCGTACTGTAATGGCCGCGCCAGTTTGTGCCGTAGCCATCGCCCCTAACCATCAGTTCGGTGGCCCCCTCAAAGGCGATCGCACTCCACAGTGCAAGCCCGTCGTTATGCATGGGCACCGACACCTCCGAAGCACGGGCGCCCACTTTTTCCAGCACGCTGATAGCCTCCCGTACAGCGGCATCCACATCGGGCTCACTGGCACCGGCAATACCAAACCCTTCACGTAGGATGCCAATGCGTATACCAGTAAGATCTTCACTTAGCGTTTCGGTGTATTTCGCCGTGCGTACGTCGTATTGGCGTGGATCTAAGCCATCCGAGCCCACCAGCACTTCCAGCATTCGGGCGCAATCTTCCGCGGTGCGCGCCATAGGGCCTACGTGGTCAAGAGTCTGCTCAATGGGAAAGATACCTGTGTAAGGCACAAGGCCATGCGTTCCTTTGATCCCGTAGCAACCGCTCCATGAGGCGGGTAGCCGAATGGAACCGCCCTGGTCGCCCCCTAGGGCCATATCGACTTCACCGTTGGTCACCACCACGGCGCTGCCGTTGGAGGATGCACCGGCCAGTCGATCATGATCGTGAGGATTGACCGGCTGGGGCTCGGGGTAGCCAGTACAGCCGCCACCGTCAAAGCAGAACGCAGGAACGGCCGTCTTGCCGATGATGTGCGCGCCAGCGTCGAGCAGCCGGGTGACAACGGTGGCGTCCTCGCGGGGCACAAAACCTTCCATGATCGGTGAGCCATTCATCATGGGAATGCCTGCCAGAGCGATATTGTCCTTTAGCGCGACCGTTCGACCCGCGAGCGGCCCCTCCTCGGCGCCAGGCACCGAACATTTCCAAGCCCAGCCATTAAGCGGATTGTCGTCACCTACGGGGCGATAGCCCAATTCCGCCCGTGGGTAATTGACAGGCAGCGATTCATCCGCCAGTTCGTCCAGGCGATCATAAATGGCCATTGAGCCAGCAACGGCGGACTGGAACTCACTCAGTTCATCAAAGGAAAGGTCAAAACCATAATAATCGGAAATGGCGGCCAACGTATCAATGCCAGGTCGTTTCACACTCATAGTCAACTACTCCTATACACAGACGATTGCCTGAAAAGGCATCTAGTGAGGGAAATACGCACTATCGCTCCAACAATTTTGGATAGTGGTGTGGCAGTCGCATCGCCACTAAGTCCTTGCGACGTACCGCGCTGTTTGGGTAAGACGATTGCAGATTGCTCGTGTCGACAGTAAGCCCAACGCAGCCAGTAGCGCTGGTTAATAGAGCCTCCTGGCGAGGAAAATAAAACGTATCCGGCCCGAATATACCGCTTAGCCCGGGTAATCCAGCCTCGGGCATATGCACGTTGGCGAAAGCGAAATAGCAGTTGTTCTCGCCACCACGTACTCGGTAATGGTGCCAATGGTGTTCGTCCGGGCCGGTGGGGATAGGCGCCGACTGATGAATACGAGTCCCCGGATGTGAACAATGAAAGGGGCCCGGTAAGGCAGCAGGGCAAGCGATGACGTCACAGCCCCGCAGGGCCAGGATGCGCCCTGCTTCGGGAAAATCGGCATCATGGCCAATCAGTATTCCAACGCGACCTAGCGGCAGGTCGCAGCTTACCCAACGCTCGCCAGGCGTCGCCCATTCGCGGTCAGCCTCGCTTAAGTGAATTTTACGATAAACCGCCATAACGCCCCGCGACCCAACCAGAGCAGCCGCATTGTAGAGATTGCCATCCGCCTGCTCCGCAAATCCGACCACGTAATACTGTTGACGCTCTTCAGCGACTCGACGCAGTGTGTCAAAAATAGCGTGATGTTGTGAGATGGGGTTGATAGCGCCAGCGTCCAGCCCCGTAAGGGCTAACTCGGGCAGAACAACCAGCTCGGCATTCTCTGCCTGGTCAATCAGCGCCATACAGTGGTCAAGGTTATCGTCGAGATTGTTCGATGGAGCAAAGTGAGCAACGGCGATGCGGCTTACTTTGCCCTTGGGCAGTGGCTGATGACCATAAAGCCGGAAAAAGTCCAGCGGATTCCAGGCGTAGGTTTGATGCAGAAGCTCATGATAGAGTTCTGGTTGACGCTCACTGCCCAACGGCCCCGTGACACGGTCAGTATCAATCTCACCCAGCACGATGCCATCCCCATCATCTCGGCGGGCTTGGACATGACCATCCGGTTCAATCACGCAGCTACCCCCACTGAATTGCACACCACGCTCACGTCCCCAGCGGTTACTTTCGATAAGATAGCAGCCATTTTCCCTGGCACGGCTCATCCAGTAAGGTGCCGGCGCACGCTCAGCGAGCCAGTTACTCAGATGGCAAATGACATCGGCGCCTTGCAACGCCACCAGTCGCGCGGTTTCGAGAAAATGAATATCCATACAGATGAGCAAAGCAATACGGCCCATCGATGTCTCGAACACTTGATGGCCGCTGTCGCCTGAAGCCGCCCATTTTGGCTCGGCAATATAAGGGTGGCTCTTGCGGTGCTTGCCCAGATAACCGTCAGGGCCAATCAATACCGCGGTGTTATAGTAAAGTCCATTGGCAGGCTCTACTTCTGGCAGGCCAATAACAATATAGCAGTCAAGCTTCGCCGCCAGAGCGGCGAAGCATTCGGTTGAAGGGCCAGGTACCGGTTCTACATAAGGAGCGACCTCCTCTCTGTCATGCCAGCAGTAACCGGTAAGCCCCATCTCCGGGGTGATGATTAGCCGCGCACCAGACGCGACCGCCTCTTCCACCAAACGCTTCAAAGCATCAATATTGCGCTCTTTGGCAAACATTTCAGGCTCAAACTGCACTGCGGCGGCAAAATATTTCATATTGTCCTCCCCGCTCGCTAGCGTGCCTGGCCAACGATGGACTTGAGAATGGAAGCACCCAAGGTATACTTTGGATCCACCATATTGCCCAGCCGCACACGGCCTGCCTGGGTAAGCAGCATGTAAGCCTCGATTTCATCAAAATCGAACTCTGCCGCTAGCCAGCGAACCAGCTCTCGGTAGGCGATGCGCGTGGCATCTTCCATGGGGCGCGCGGAACCAATGGTCATATAAAACTGTTCGTTTTCCAGGCGCGGCCACTTGAACGTCCAATCTTTGATCAAGTCGACCTGTACAGTGGTCACGGTAGGATGCTCAATCGCCACGCCGCACAACTCACCATCACCCTGCGCCGCATGACAGTCGCCTAGATAAAGATAGGCGCCTTTGGTATGCACCGGCAGATAGATCACCGCGCCAGGCGCCACATCAGGCAAGTCCATATTGCCGCCGTAATAATCAGGCACCAGCGAGCTAATCGATTCAATCTCTGGCGACACCCCAATGGTGCCAATAAAAGGCTGATACGGAAGGGTAATTTTGTCAGTCCACTTCACGCCGGTTTCCGCATCAACGTCCACCTTCTTTACCCGTTCCGGTAGCGGTGTGTTGAGTAGCGCGGTATCACCGGTCGCCACCAAGCCACCAAATTCGGTAATCAGCGCCGTCGTGCCACAAGGCTGCGGGCCACGAGGTTTCATGTCACGGATATACACCGCCAGGCAATCACCCTTCTCCGCCCCCTCTACGTAAATCGGCCCGTTCTGCGGATTGAGATAAGGTAAATTAAGTAGCTCGCTTGGCTTATCGCTTTCCGAGCGCAGTTTTCCCTCGAAAGCATCATGGGTTTCCGCACTGACTACATCGCCAGGTTGGATATGCAGCACAGGCTTGGGGTTAGGTCCAAGCGTATAGTGGTATTGACCTTGAGCCACCTCAGTGAGTTGGTGGGTAGTACCCGGCTTACCCTTGGCGACGGCGCGACGGGCCATGATGGACTGATCAAACCAGTTCATTGTTCGACTCCTTTTTGAGTACTGTTTAAGTACGTTCAATCATCGCTCCGGCAACTACGGGCTGGAGCGTGCATCGTTGTTAAATGGCAAAACGTTTTCCGTGACCCCTTACGTGTCACGCCCTCAAACCGCCAGAATGCGCCGCATGGCGTCACGGTCACGAAGTTGTTCCGTCGCGAGCTCATGGGTAATCTGCCCCTTGTCCATGACGTAGCAGCGCTGCGCCATGGTCATGATCATGTCCAGGTTCTGTTCAACGAGAAGAACGGTCACGCCCAGCTCGCGATTGAGCTTTAGGATGTTGCGCGAGATGTCCTTGACGATGTTCGGCTGGATACCTTCCGAAGGTTCATCGAGCAGCATCAGCTTCGGCTTGCCTACCATGGCCCGGCCGATAGCAAGCTGTTGCTGCTGTCCGCCGCTGAAAGTGCCGGCCCGCTGATTGGCCCGCTCGCGCAAGATAGGGAAGAACTCGTAGACCCGCTCGTAGTCGACACCCTCGCCGGGCTGTTGGAGCATCTCGCCGACCTTGAGGTTTTCCCAGACGGTCATGCGCGAGAAGACCTCGCGCCCTTGCGGGATATAACCAATGCCCAAGCGCGCACGTTGGTGCGATTCGAGCGCGCCGATATCCTGACCGTCGAAGCGGATAGCGCCCTGTCGATGCTTAAGAAGACCGATTAGCGTCTTCATTAACGTTGTCTTGCCAACGCCATTTCGGCCGATGACGGCAACCACCTCGCCGCGGCCCACACTCAAGCTGACCTCTTGCAGAACGGCGGTGGTACCGTAGCCAGACGTAACGCCTTCCAAGCTCAACAGATGTGTATTATTCGTCGTCATCGGCTGTCCCCAGGTAAATGCGTGCGACCTCTTCGTTAGCCTCGATGTCGTTGATCGTGCCTTCCGCAAAGATCTCACCGAAGTTCAGTACGGTGACCTTATGGGCAATCTGGCGTACGAACTCCATGTCGTGTTCAACCGCCAAAATGGACATACCCTGGCGATTGAGCGCCTGGATCATCTCGCCGGTGCGCGCCGTTTCTTCCGGCGTCATGCCAGCCGTTGGCTCATCGAGCAGTAGCAAACGCGGCTCCGTGCTCACCGCCATGCCGATCTCAAGCCACTGTTGCTCGCCGTGGGAGAGTTCTCCGGCAAGCTCTTCGGCCTTGTCGGTAAGCCTTACGAAGGCGAGTGCCTTGTCGATCGCCGCCGTCATCGAATCGCCATGCAGATGGTTCTGAACCGCGATCTGCATGTTTTGCCAAACGGACAGCTCAGCGAAGATACCCGGCACCTGGAACTTGACAGCGATTCCCTGTTTCACGCGCTCAAAGGAACGCAGCTTGGTGATTTCCTTATCTGAGAAGTAGATCTTGCCAGCGCTGGGTTGATGCTCACCGAGCACAAGCTTGAAAAACGTGCTCTTCCCCGCGCCATTCGGGCCAATCAAGCAGCGGATTTCACCGGACGCCATTGAGAAGTTCACGTCCTGCGCCACTTTTACGCCGTCGAAATGCTTATATAAGTTCTCGGTTCGCAATATGGTCACGACATGCCCTCCTTACGCTTGCGGAGACGGCTTACAAGCCTGACCAGCCCCGGGATCAACCCTTCCGGCAAATAGACCACGATGACGACCAGCAGCAAGCCCATGATGACGAAGGCGTAGTAGCTGCCGTAGATCGTGAGATTCTGGAAAATGCCCAGCACCACCAAGGTGCCCACTAGCGTCGCGGTGAGGTCTTTACGCCCGCCCACCGCCACCCAGATAATGAGTAATGCGGCGGCCGCCAAATCCATGTTGGACGGGCTGATGTACTGCCCCCAGGCGGTATACAGCACACCAGACAGACCCGCTAAACCACTGCCAATCACAAAGGCAATTAACTGGTAGCGGCGAATGTCGTAACCGAGCATTTCAGCGCGGTGCGGGTTCTCACGAATCGCCACCAGCACATTGCCGAACCTCGAATTAACCAGCACCCGTAAGCCCAGATAGCAAAGCACCAGCATGGCGAGAAGCAGGTAATAAAGCGGCACGCCCGAGTACAGCGCTATATCGCCTCCCGCCCAGGGGATGGTCAGCGGCGGCATACCGGTCATGCCATTGTCACCACCCATCCGGGCATCGCCGATCGCCCACTGTGAGCCCGCCGTCTGCGCCATGAAAGTTGCAAAAACCAGCGTGGTCGACAGCGTGACAATCCCCAGGAAGACGCCGCTGATGCGTCCGTAAAAAAGCATGTAACCCAGCAGAGCCGCCCCCAGACACGACATCCCAACGCCGAGCAGCACTCCGACGATGGTCATACCGTAAGCCGCGCCAAAGTTGATCGTGACGACACCGTACGTATACCCGGCAAGCCCGAAGAAAGCGGTCTGGCCAAAGCTGAGCGCGCCCGTGTATCCCCAGATCAGCGATAGCCCAAGAGCCATAAACACCCAGCAAAAAAAGTAGGCCGTATTACCGACACTCCAGCCATCTGCAAAGGCGGGGTAAACGGCGGCCGCGCCAATCGCCAAGGCAAAGCCAACCCAAAACAGCGATCCGCGACCCAGTGTTTGCGGACCGTTAACGAGCCGCATCCAGTTTGGCACGCGAGACGCTGCCCGCGCCGTCAGCGGGTCTTCTCGTTGCAACATAGCCATTTATGAACGCCCCTTGAGTAACCAGCCAGACAGGCCTTGCGGGAGAATGCGGATAACCACCATGACGGTTATTAACAGCCCCACCTGGCCCATGAGCTGCCCCTGCCACCCGGTCAGGAACGCCTTGATAACCGCGAGCGTGGCCGCGGCTGGCGCCGTACCCAGGAACACATCCGCCCCGCCCACAACCACCGTCACGAAGCTCTCGACCAGGAAGTTGGCGCCCAGCGTCGGGACGATGGAGATCGTGGGGGCATAAAGCGCGCCGGCCAAACCGGCCAGTGCAGCCCCGAGACCAAAGGTGAGGGAGTACATACGCCCGGTGTCGATCCCCGCGGCTTTAGCCATGTGCGGTGCTTGAATCGTTGCCCGCGAATGGATACCGAACGTCGTATGGTGAAACAGCACATACAAGCCAATAAGCAGTAGCACGGCGACCCCAAGCAGCACCATTCGATAGGTCGAGTAGGTGTAATCGCCCACCGAAAAGCTACCCAGCGGCGTGCTGATACCCGACATGCTGGAGCCAAACACGATCAGTGTGCCTTGAGTGAGAATCAGGCTGATCCCCCAGGTGGCCACAATGGAGTCCAATGGCCGGTGATAGAGGCGATGAATAATCGTGCGTTCAAGCACAATGCCAAGAATCCCGGCGGCAAGGCTGCCGCATAACATAGCGATGGGCAGTGGAACCCCCATGCGCGCCGTTGCCACCGTTACGTAGGCGCCGCACATGATAAATTCACCGTGAGCCAGGTTGATGATACCCATCATCCCGAAGATCACCGCAAGCCCCATGGCAGATAGCACCAGGAAGGCAAACGCATCCCCAAACTGATAAAACGCTGTAAACGCGAAATGTATATATTCCATATCCAGGCTCCTGGGCAGGAAACGCCAGCGAGGTTTCCCGCTTAATGCAAACTCACAGGTCAGGCAGGGTGAATTTCATCACCCTGCCGGGACGATGCGTGATATTTACTCGTTGGGAGGGCTAGAAGGGGTGTACTGGGCACTTGGGTCGTTCTGGGTCAGATCGCAACCATTTTCACCCAGCCAGTACGGCTCGATATTTTCCCAAGTTTCGGGGAAAGATATCTCGTGGTTCTCATCCACTTTCGCCAGAAAGATATTGTGAGACATATGCTGGCTCTTAGGGTCGAGACACACGGTGCCAGAAGGGCCATCGAAGCAGACATCGCCCTCGGCGATCACTTCGCGAAGGTCTTCTTTGTCGGTCGAACCGCCGGCACGCTCAACCATCTGCTTATAAAGGTACATAGCAATGTAAGAGTTCGCGGCTTCCTGATTCACATAGGGCGTATCAGGGAAGCGCTCATAGAACTTCTCAACAAACGCGTTAGCCTCAGGGGTATCCACTTCTTCGATAAAGTTCGTGGTAACAAACATGTTTGCAAGGCTTGGGGGCGCGAAGCGCTTATGCTCGTAGCCCTGTCCGACATTTACTGACGATGCCATGGGCAGCCCCAGATTTGCCGATGCCGCTTGCTCGTAGTAAGACGCCTGGTTGGAACCGACAAGTAGGGTTACTACAAAGTCTGGATCCTCACCCTGAATATCTTGAATTGTCTGTGAAAATTGTGAAACACTCAGTGGAATGAACGCCTCGCCTACAATTTTCCCGCCTTCCTCTTCCACAATCTGTCTAACCCACTCCGCCGAGATCTGGCCAAAGTTATAGTCCGCGGCGATCGTATAGACCTTAGGGCCATACTCTTCCATCATCCAGGGAATCAGCGTCGAGAACTGCTGCTCCGGAACAGCGCCAGTGACAATCATGTTGGCGTCACATACGCCGCCTTCATACTGATTGTTATAAAACGCCAACCCATCAAACTGGTTAACAATCGGTCGATATGCTTCCCTTGATGAAGAAGCAAACCCCGCAAAGACGGTATCCACTTGATCACGCTGGAGAACCCGCCGCATTAACTCTTGATAACGACGATCATCAGACTGAGTGTCGTAAACGACGAGTTCCACCTCGCGACCCGCGATACCGCCTGCGCCATTGATTTCCTCAGCCGCTAATTCAATGGCACTCACCTTCGCCTGAGTGACTGCCGCAAAGTTGCCGGACTGATCCTCTAACACACCGATCCGGATAGGATCATCTGCCGAAGCGCTGGCCACAAAAGCGCCAGCCATCAGAGTTGATAAGGTTATCGTTCTCTGAATTGTTGAGTATTTCATTTGTATACTCCCAGTTTAGTTTTTACTGTTTCCTGCAACGCTTTAACGCCTTCCTGCGGCAATACAGCTTCCTACATCGCCTCTACATGAAATGAGAAACGACGCTCTGCTCTTAAACGCAATGACGGCTAAAATCGTGTGGTTAGGTGTTAGAGTTCAATGATGTGCCCCACTTTTGCCTCGCTTGTTGTCTCGCTTATTGTTAGTTAGGCCACTACAAGTAGCGATTGAACCGGGCTTCCCCGAGACCATCGGTGACATCGAAATCTCCCTTCAGCGCTGCCATAGCAATCTCGCCGGAGACGATCATCGCCGAGAGGTCTTCCAGTGATAGACGTCGGTTCATGCTCGCCGAGCGCAACAGGGCAAAAGCGTCATTGACGGAAACGCCCATATCCTCAATGAGCTTGATCGCCGCCGTACAAACGACTCGGCGTGCACGCACCTGCTGTTCCAGACGTTGAAGTCTCTGCTCAGTCTCGTAGCGCTCATTAAACTTTTGGTTAGCGAGAATTAGGCTCGCGAGAATACCGGCCTTACGTAACGGCTTGGTGAGATAGCCGCAAACTCGGCGCTCGATGAACCAATTGACCGAGCTCGGCGCATCCGAACCGATCAGGGCAATCGCCGGCCCCTGGACACTGTCGATCATGCGAGTGATGCTGCCGAACTGGCGTCCCAATTCATCATCGAAGAACACCAAGTCAAACGGCCTATCAGCCCCCACTTCATCGTGGATTTCATAAACGACCGGGGTAACTCCCAGTTCTACAAGGAACTGGCTCAGCACCGCCCGATCCTTTTCGGCGGCACACACAACCAATGCACGGTGGCCCCTGAAGTTACGTCGTGTGGTAACAGTCATCGCACGATCCTCAAGCCAATATTGTTTTGAGCAATGGGCGTTTCCGTCTGAGCAGAGCTTCCACCACATGCTTCAGCCCAAACGAGATAAGGATCCGGGCGAACGGGGGCGTTTGCTTCTGAAATCACCTTAAACGTCGCGTCTTCACGGGATATTCCTAGCCGGACGGTCAAGTAGCTGTGATTGCTCTCAGGATCGACATGAACCATGCCCTGCGGGGCTTGGAACGACGTTTTATGCAAGGCTTTTTTCACCCGTTCGATATCAACTGAATCGGCGCCAGCCAGCGCCAGGGCAAGAAGATGAACGGTGTTATAAGAAGCCTCTGCATCTGCACTCGGTAAAGCATTGTGGCCATATCGCTTGCGGTAACTTTTAACGAACTGCTTGTTAACATCCGTCTCAATGGTCGAGAAGTAGACACTCGATGCAAGATGCCCACTACATGCCTGCGAACCGATCTGGGCGAGTTCCGGCTCACAAAGTGTGCAGCTACCAATGACCGTTTCTTGTAGTGCCGCATTCTCAGCGCGAGCTTTTGCAAACGCCCGGTAGAACGCGTAGCTAGACTCACCGATCAGCATGTTCATGATGAAGGCGGGGCGCTTTTCGTGGATTTCTTCGATGATGCGTGCCACATCCAAATCACCTACCTGCAAGTACCGCTCGGCGATCATCTCTCCACCGTGTGCTTTGGTAAGTTCCCTAATGATGCGGCCGTTTTCCCAGGCCCATACATAGTTGGAGCCTACGAAGTAAACATCTCGTGTGATATGGGCAAGCACATAGTCCATCAGCGGCAGAACATGTTGGTTCTGCACGGCGCCCGTATAAACGACGTTGTTATTGGTCTCGAACCCCTCGTAATGAGAGGGATACCACAACAAACCGTCGTATTTTTCGAAAATCGGGATAACTTCTTTTCGGCTGGAAGACGTATAGCAACCAATCACGTGCTTCACGCCCTCATGGCGAAGCAAACTCCTCACGAGTGTGCTGTAGGCAGCGATGTCACCGGCTGGCTCACACTCGATGGGCACAAGCTCAAAGGGATATCGTTTGTCCTGGTTGACCTCTTCCAGCGCCAGCATCGCCCCATCGCGCATTGAGCGGCCAACGGTGGCGTAGGGGCCTTGGGTGGAGAAGAGTATGCCAACCGGGATACGACTGTTCATTGACTGACCTTCCTATTTTCAGACATAAAAAAAGGGCTCACAACGCTACCTGACGGTAACGATGGGAGCCCTATTGCTCTGTGCCTTTTCGGTGTATGCCGACGCACAATATGTCAATTACTAAACTTAGTATTGTGACCCCTAATCGACTTTGTCAACTCATTGACGCTATTCTTAAGTCGAAGGCCATTACCACTAAACAACTATAAACAAACTAAAGCAACAAACGTGCCAATTAAACAACATGCCACAATAGCGGCTTTTGAACACCTTTAATGTAGGTGCTTCGCCTCTTTTTGATACACACATAAGAATTTATGCTGCACGAAGGTGCACTCAGGCTTCCCATGCTTGTATAGCCGTGAAAACCAGACAGTCGAGGATGAAGGATTTTATAGAATCTGCTGAAGGCCGCCAACAAATCAGGTCATTTCGACTACTCAGATACGATTTGCCAATCTGATAAGAACAGGCAGAAGTGGTCTTGAAAGAAACAGTACGCAGATGCAGAATTTGGGGAATAAAACAAAAAAGGCCACCTTTGAAGGTAGCCTTTTTGAGTCTCTAACATGTTGCTTTTAACCACTTTTCAGTGGTGCCGACACCAGGAGTCGAACCCGGGACCTACTGATTACAAGTCAGTTGCTCTACCAACTGAGCTATGTCGGCGCTTCACGTTTTCTTGAGAACTTGATTGCTTCGCTGTTAGGCTCTGCAATCAACAAGAAATCTTGTTGGCAATGGCTGGGGTACCAGGATTCGAACCTGGGAATGCCGCTACCAAAAAGCGGTGCCTTACCACTTGGCGATACCCCAGCAGTGTGGTGGCCAGAGACGGAATCGAACCGCCGACACGGGGATTTTCAATCCCCTGCTCTACCAACTGAGCTATCTGGCCGCTGCCAACGGTGCGTATTAAACTAAAAACGCCGCTTTCCGTCAACACCTTTGTGAAACTTTCTTGCGATACCGATGCTTAGAAGTCTTTTTTCCTACGCCATCTCTGGCTCGGCCTTCGATACACCCATACCTAGAGCCACTGATTACAAGTCAGTTGCTCGATCAATCCCCCTATGCTCAGAACGAACAACCGCTCTCTTCATGCCCTGCTATTCATGCCCTGCTATTCATGCCTGCTGCTCATACCTGCTTAGGCGGCACATAACCTTCGGCTTGGTCGGTTTCCTGGTTGTCCAGGAAGCGCTGCATCTGCTCCATTAGATACGCACGGGATTCGGGGTCGAGCATGTTGAGGTGCTTTTCATTGATCAGGCGGGTTTGCAACGCCTGCCAGGCTTCCCAAGCGGGCTTGGAAACGGTGGCCTGAATCTCCTGCCCCTGCTTACCCGGCAAAGGTGGGAATGGCAGTGCTTCCAACTCTTTTTGGTACTTGCGGCAAAAAACGGTATTGCTCATAACGTGCTCCTGGTTCTGCGACTTCATTCAATGATCTCATCCAATCAGCTAGCAAACGCTTAAGCGTGCCCTGGTGTCGGATTGAGGCTAAAGGGCGTTAGCTGGCTGAGCAGCGCTTTAACGGGAGCAGCAAGGCCCAGTTCAGGCGGACGGTTAACGTCGTACCATACGCCGCTTTCACGAACACCGCCCAGCCTATCGCAGCTCACCGGCTGCGGGGTAATCTCTAAGCGAAAATGGCTGAAGGTGTGGTAAAAGCTAGGCGATGTAGTTCCCCGTTTAGGGTTCACAGCGTTGTCTTCAAGCCAGTCGTTGAGCTCGCTGTGCTTCTCAAACTGCGGCAAACTCCATAACCCGCCCCACAGACCGCTGGGAGGGCGTTTCTCGAGCCATATCCGGCCTTCCGGGTCACGCAGCATCAGCATGATCGTTTGTCGTGTGGGCAGCGCCTTTTTGGGTTTGGATTCCGGGTAGCGCTTTGGTTCGCCTTGGGCGTAGGCCAAACAGACATCGTTAAATGGGCAGCTCAGGCAGTCTGGTTTGCTGCGTTTACATAGCGTAGCGCCAAAATCCATCATCGCCTGGGTGTAATCCGCCAGGCGCTCTGTTGGGGTGTAGTACTCCGCCAGCGACCACAGCTTTCTCTCCACATCTGGCTTACCCGGCCAACCGGGCAGCGCATGCAAACGAGTGAGCGAGCGCTTTACATTGCCATCTAAAATAGCCGCACGCTGCCCCGTGCTTTGGGCAATGATAGCGCCAGCGGTGGAGCGGCCAATACCAGGCAAAGCGACTAATGCGTCGATACTTTCCGTCGGCAGCTCGCCATTGTGCTCCACTAACGCAACCTGGGCAGCTTTATGCAAGTTGCGCGCACGGGCATAGTAACCAAGGCCCGTCCAGAGGTGCAGCACTTCATCCTGTGGGGCCTTGGCGAGACTCTCCAGGGTAGGAAAGCGCGCCATGAAACGCTCAAAATAGCCGATAACGGTGGCAACCTGGGTTTGCTGCAGCATGATTTCCGACACCCACACGCGGTAGGCACTACGCGGCGACTGCCACGGTAAGTCGTGACGGCCGTAGCGGTCAAACCAATCCAGTAAGCGCTGTTGGAATTCGTTTGCCGCTAGCCGCGGCGTGGGCATATCTGCCATGCACGCTCCTTAAACAGAAATGGGTATATGAAACAGCAATGGGCATACACCAGTGCCAATATAAAAAAGCGCCGGCGTTTAGGCCGGCGCAGCACTTACTGTTTCGATAAATGCGTCACTTTACATCCTGCGTCGATGCTCAGTTAAACAGACTGCGTAGGCCATCGCGAAGCTCTTGAGCAGCGCCTTCGCCAAGGCGTTCATCTAGCTCATCTAAAGAGTCGCCTAGACGCTCCTCCAGCTCTTCATTAACACGATCCCCCGTTTCGTTGCGCAGTAGGTCGACCACGGCGGTCTGGAACATCTCACGGTCGAACCGGCACCACTCGGTGCGTTCATCGCCAAGATTACCTTCACAGCGTACGGGCAGCGGCAGTTGTTCCAGGCGCGGGTTAACTTCACAGGCCGCGTCAGCGGTGTCGACCAAACGAGCATTAGCACGGGTATCAAAGTTCAAGCTGGCGAGATCCAGTTCACCTTCTCCACGCACATCGATGCCGGGCAGGGTAATCAGCAGGTCGTCACTCTCCACTAAGCCGTTACTGATTTGGAAGGTAGCATCAAAACGCTCAAAGCGCGTATCGGTGTGCCAATCCCGCAAAGTGCCCTGCCCCTCTAACTGGGCAACCAGTTCACACATCTGCTTGGAAATGTTGGTATTTAAAATGGCGCCTTCGTTTAGACGAGCATTAAGCGCGCCATTGAGGTTGCCGATAAGCGCTTCACGGGTATTGCCCTGACTGGTGACATCCCCGGTTAAATTAAAGCGACCACGCAGTGGTGATGCTTCCTCTTTTTCACTGATCGCTTCAATCAACGGCGCCACCTGAACGTTGTTAATAGTCGGCGATAGCGCCCACTCAAGGATGGAATCCGTAGCATCAACCTGGCCGGTCGCGCTGAGCTCACCCTCGTAGAAGCCTGACTCAAACGCCGTTAACCGATGAACGCCGTCGTCGCCACGCAGTTGCAAGCGTGGATTGTTGAAGGTCAGGCCCGCAAAAATAAGCGTATCGACACTCAGGTCGCCCTCTAGCGCCAACCCGCTGAGTAATGATTGCGGCACTAGTGTGTTGTTTTCCTGAGCAAAAGCTTTACGCAGTAAACCGCGACTCGCCTGTTTGGCGGTGGCCTCACCGGGTAGATAGCGATCAAGGTCTAGTTGGTCACCGGCTAAATCGAACGCCAGGCGTGAGCCATTCAGCGCCGCCGTCAGCTCGCCGGTAAAGGTGCTGTCGTCGACGACCAACGAGAGGCTAGGCAAAGAGAGTTGCTCGGCATCACCTTCGATAGGACTGGTCATGGCTACATCGCTGAGCGCAGCCTCGCCCGCGGTGGTTAGGGTAACGCCAGCACGGGCAAGCCAGGGGCGTAGCGTAAAGGGGGCAGCGGTTAGCTGACCACGATAACGGGGGGCATCGCGCAACTGCTCAATATTAAGGTGCCCACTCACCCTTAGGCCATCCGGCCCGGTGAGCTGCAAGTCTTTCAACTGCGCCGTTTGTGCCTGCCAGTCGCCCTCCAGGCCAAAGGCGAGCGCCAACGCCAAGCTGCCCTGCCAGTTATCCGCATTACGCAGGCCCGTTTCGAGCAGCCCCTCTTTAATGGTGAGCTGCTGCTCGCCCATACGGGCAACCAGCTCGGCGGCCTTCAAACTCAGCTGCTGTGGCTCACTCTCGGTACCCTTGGTGGTTCGAGTGGTCAGTGCCATATTTTCCAGGGCGAAAAGCTTATCTGCCAACCCAAGCCGCACGCGTGTTTCAAGATTGATATCGCTGGTCAAATCAGGGGCACGCTCCAATACCTCGGCATCGAGCCGGTTATGCTTGGTCAGTGTGAACATAGCCTTCAGCGGAAAGGCGCGCAGCGGGTTAACGTTGCTACCCGAGATATTCAGTTGCTGCATACGCCACAGTGCTTGGGTTTGCGCATCGCGGAAGCGAATGTCGGCGTTTTTCACTTCAACGCTGGCAATACTCAACACCACGGCTAAGCTACCGGCGTCCGCATTGGGGCCAGCACTGGCGGGCGCCAGCACCGTTTCAGCCGCGCTTTCATTGTGCTCAGAAAGGCGCTCTAACAAGGGCTCCCAGTTACCCTCACCCTGTTCATCGCGCTCTAAGTTAAGGCGCATACCGTCCAGGGTTAGGCCGTCGACGGCAATTTCCCCGCGCAGTAGCGGGCCGAATGCCACGCTCACCTCGGCGCGGTCAATAGCCGCAAAGGCAGCACTCTCTTCAGCCTGCTCGGGCAACCAGGCGCGGGCTTTCTCTACACTGACGCCGATACGCGGGTAGAATGACCAAGTAATCGGGCCTTCCAACGCCAAGTTGAGTCCCGTTTGCTCCTCCACGACAGCAGTTAAACGGGGCTTGAAGTCTTCTGGATCCAGAAAGGTGGTCACGTAGACCACGGCGGCGACCGCAACGATGGCGAGAATGCCGACCGCTGCCAGCAAGATACGTAATAGCTGTTTCATTACCCTTTCCCTTGTGGGTCTAACTCAACAAAATCACTGGTGGCGGGCATACCCGCTGCCGGCGTTTCTGGATTGGCCATTGGCCGGTAACCTAGCTTGGAGAGCAGCACGCGGTCGGCCAGTGGTAAAGTGGACGTTTCAATGCGCAGGACACGGCCTTCCTGCTTGGCTTGCTCGCCAAGCAGCGCCATCAAGCGCGAACCGACGCCACGGCGACGGGTGGTTTTGCGCACGCAGAGCTCAGATAGCCACCACGCCCGGTCTGCGCCCTCCTGAACGGCGACGGCCCCCAGCAGCCGATCGTTGAAGAGTGCACAGGCAAAAAAGTGCTGGCCTGCAAAATGTTGCTCAATAAATGGCTCAACCGTTGGGGTGGGCATACGCTCTTGGGGCGCATCCTGATAGATGCGCATAAGATCAAGGCGCACCTGCTCATCGGCTTCCCAACGGGCCTGGTCGACATGGTGCAGTGTCACCGGCATGGTGAAATCCTCTTCGCCAAAGCAGCCTGGCTGCTATTTCTGCCGCAATTGATTGCGGCTACATTTCGCGCATTGTAGCGGATGAGGGCGCCGATTCACTATAATGGTCGCTTCGCCACAGGCCGATCAAATCAGTGGTAAGTTGATGATCGCCACCAGCCATCCCTCAGAGTGCGCTTCAGCGCAGGAGATGCAACATGTCAGCGCGTATTGCCACGGTTAGCCGTGACACCAACGAAACGCAGATCAAGGTCAGCGTCAATCTCGACGGCGAAGGCCGTCTTAGCTGCCAAACCGGCGTTCCGTTCCTGGATCATATGCTTGATCAAGTTGCTCGCCACGGGATGATCGATCTCGACATCAATGCCACTGGCGACCTGCATATTGACGACCACCATACCGTAGAAGACCTGGGTATTACGCTAGGCCAAGCTTTTTTTGAAGCAATTGGCGATAAACGCGGCATTTACCGTTATGGTCACGCCTATGTTCCTCTTGATGAAGCACTCTCCCGGGTAGTGATCGACTTTTCCGGTCGGCCAGGTCTGTTTATGAATGTTGAATTCACCCGCGACACTATCGGCAGCCTGGACACTCAGTTGTTCTGGGAGTTTTTCCAGGGCTTTGTCAATCACGCCCGCGTGACGCTGCATATCGACAACATCAAAGGCTTTAATGCTCACCACCAGGCGGAAACGATCTTCAAGGCCTTTGGCAGAGCACTCCGCATGGCCGTGATGGAAGATCCGCGTATGGCAGGCCAAATGCCTTCCACCAAGGGGAGCTTGTAATGCTGCGCCATATGACGGGCTATATGACGGACTATGCTGCTAGCCACATTTTGTCTACCTCCACAAGGAGCGCTTCATGACCATTGCTGTGATCGACTATGGAATGGGCAATCTTCATTCTGTAGCCAAAGCGCTGGAGCATGTGACCCATGAGAATGTCGTCATTACCCGCGACCCGCGCCGTATCCTCGGCGCAACGCGTTTAGTGCTACCGGGCCAAGGGGCCATTCGTGACTGCGTTGGCGAACTTGAGCGCACCGAATTACGCGGGCTGGTGGAGGATATCTTAACCCGCCAGGCCAAACCGCTGCTGGGTATCTGCGTGGGTCAGCAGATGCTACTGGAGCGCAGCGAAGAGAATGGCGGCGTAGAGTGTCTGGGGTTCTTTAAAGGCAGTGTAGATCGTTTTCCTGGCGATATGCGCGACGTCCACGAGCAGCGCTTGAAAGTACCGCACATGGGCTGGAACGTGGTAGAGCAGCACCATGAACACCCACTCTGGGCAGGTATTGATAATCGCGAACACTTCTACTTCGTGCATAGCTACTACGTTAATGCCGATGAAGATGCACAAGTATTTGGTACGACCCAATACGGCAAGGTAACCGCCCATGTGGCCATTGGCCGTGACGCGACCTTCGCGGTGCAGTTTCACCCCGAAAAAAGCTCTCGCGCGGGCCTTCGCCTGCTTGAAAACTTTGTCACCTGGACGCCCTGAGAGGATTTTGTATGTTGGTAATTCCCGCTATTGATCTCAAAGACGGCCAGTGTGTCCGATTGAAGCAGGGCCGCATGGAAGACGCGACGTCTTACGGCGATGACCCGGTGGCCATGGCGGCGCGCTGGGTAGAAGCAGGCGCCCGTCGCCTGCACCTGGTAGATTTGAACGGCGCCTTTGAAGGCAAACCGGTGAACGGTGACGCCGTGACGGCTATCGCCCGCGCTTACCCGGATCTGCCGATTCAAATTGGTGGCGGCATTCGCAGTGCGGAAACCATCGAGCACTACTTAAGCGCCGGTGTCTCTTATGTGATTATCGGCACCAAGGCAGTTAAAGAACCCGCTTTTGTGGGCGAGATGTGCCGCGCTTTTCCCGGCCATGTGATCGTTGGACTTGATGCCAAAGATGGCTATGTCGCCACCGACGGCTGGGCAGAGGTCTCCACGGTAAAAGCCACTGAGCTTGCCAAGCGTTTCGCCAACGACGGCGTCTCCAGCATTGTCTACACCGACATTGCCCGCGACGGCATGATGCAAGGCGTCAATGTGGAAGCCACCGCGGCGCTTGCCCGCGAAGGCGGTTTGCCGGTGATCGCCTCCGGTGGTGTGACCAACCTGGACGATATCAAAGCACTCTGCGAGGTTGCTGATAGCGGTATCCTGGGCGCTATTACCGGTCGGGCAATTTACGAAGGCAGCCTGGATGTTGCCGAAGCTCAGCGGCTGAGCGACCAACTGACGGGAGGCGATTCATGAGCCTTACCAAACGCATTATCCCCTGCCTCGACGTAGACGCCGGGCGCGTGGTCAAAGGCGTTAATTTTGTCGGCATTCGCGATGCCGGTGATCCGGTGGAGATTGCCCAACGCTATAACCAGCAGGGCGCCGATGAAATCACCTTTCTCGACATTACCGCTAGCCACGAAGACCGCGACACGACGGTGGAGATGGTTGAACGCATTGCTGGCGAAGTGTTTATTCCGCTAACCGTCGGCGGCGGCATTCGCAGCTGTGACGACATTCGCACTATGCTGAACGCCGGGGCGGACAAAGTATCGATCAATACCGCAGCGGTCACTAACCCAGAGTTTGTGCGCGAAGCCGCCGAGCGTTTTGGTAGCCAGTGCATTGTGGTGGCGATTGACGCTAAACGGGTTTCCAAAGAGGGTGAAACGCCCCGTTGGGAGATTTTCACTCACGGCGGCCGCCGCCCAACAGGCCTGGATGCCGTTGAATGGGCGAAGAAGATGGTTGAGTTCGGGGCGGGCGAGCTACTGCTCACCAGCATGGATCGCGACGGCACCAAGATTGGTTTTGACCTGGGCGTGACCCACGCGATTTCCGAAGCGGTGAGCGTTCCGGTGATAGCCTCAGGCGGTGTGGGCAACCTGGATCACCTGGTGGATGGCGTACTCAAAGGTGGTGCCGATGCAGTGCTGGCCGCCAGTATTTTCCATTTTGGCGAATACACCATCCCTGAAGCTAAGCGCTATATGGCCGAACGCGGTATCGAAATGCGGCTTTAAAATACTCTCTATCAACCAGGAGCTTCGAATGTTTCGTTTACACCCATGGATGGGATGGCTAGCAGGCCTGCTATTAAGCACGCCTGCTACTGCCTTCACGCTACCTGATTGGCCACCGTCGTTGGAGTGGGATCACACCCTGGTGCAAACCAGCCTTTATACCCGCCACTTCAGCCCCGACCCGGAACACACTAACCAACAAGACCTGGTTAGCATTGAACTGCATAATCCGAATCACTGGTTAGCGGGCGGGGCTTGGTTCAAAAACTCCTTCGATCAGCCCTCTTGGTACTTCTATGCGGGGCGGGAGTTCCCTCTTTGGCAAACCGATCAGGGGATAAACGTGCGCGCCAAACTCACTGGCGGACTCCTGCGCGGCTATAAAGGCGAGTATCGCGACAAAATTCCGCTCAATCACTTGGAAATCGCCCCGGCCGCACTCCCCAGTATCGGTGTGCAATGGGGCCGGTTTGAATCAGACCTGATCATTTTCGGCACCGCAGGCATGATGCTAACCACAGGGGTGCGCTTTTAGTCGCTACTCCTCAACATCGTCTAGCGATAAACCCAGATTGCTGATGCCACCATTGCGGCCTAATTCACGCACCTCTTTCAGCGACGCCTTATCCAGCGGTTCGCTGACGGCTTCCAATACGGCATCCTGAAAATCGTTTTCGTCGTCCATCAGCGGGTGGTCGCGAATAATCAGCGCTAGCTTCTGTGCGTCAACCTCGCCTTCAGTAAGCTCTATAAAGGCGCGTACGCCCGCTCGGGATGTGCGGCTAACATCCAGCACGGCCTCTGGGGAGTCGCCTTGCAGGGTGTCCAGCAGCGCTGAGACCGATACTACTGCATCCAGGGCGCGCCGGGCACCAAAGCTGTCATCCTCTTCGGGCGGCTCACACTCGGCTAGCTTTTCCGCTTGGCGGGCAAAGTCGATACTGGCATTGGGCACATTAAGCCGCTCCCAGACCAAACTCAGCACGGTGCCTAGCGTATGGCTATCACCCTGGCCGGTGGTTTGCTGATAAAGCATATAGTTAGGCAGCAAACGCTCACACAACGCCGCCATGAAGGCTTGCTGGGCAGGTAGTGGGAGTTCTTGTAACCGTTGGTAAAAGCCCTGAGGTTTCGACACCATACTGATTTCCTGGATCGCTTGACGTGGGATATTGGTGAAAGTTAGCGGGTACGTTATCGTCTCTCTACGCTTGGGGCGATCCCCAGCGCTTTGATGATTGTACGGCCGGCGAGGAGATTACCATGCATATTCATCTGCTACAGCACGGCCCTGACCATGGCCCCGCCCGTTTAACCGATTGGCTAACCAGTATGGGCCATAGTTACACCGTTTTTCATCTCTACGCAGGCGAGCTAACGCCCCGCCCAAACGAGTCTGATGCACTGATTATACTTGATGGCCCAGAAGAGCTACTCAGCCATCCTCCTGCGTGGTTTAAAGCCGAAGATAAGCTCATCAACCGCTATTTGGATGGCCAAAAACCACTGCTGGGTATTGGCGTAGGCGCCCACTGGATAGCCCAGGCACTGGGCTCGGTGGTAGCGCCTGGTACCTATACTGAAACAGGCTGGCATACAGTCACCCTAGCGCCGGAAAGCTCGCTGGATTTACCCGAAACATTCAGCGCTTTTATGTGGCATCGCTATGTCTTCAGTTTACCCGACGATGCGCTGCCCCTAGGCGGTAGCAAAGCTGCACCGCTACAAGGGTTTGCATGGGACAGAGGTCGTGTCATCGGCCTGCTGTGCCACCTGGAAGCCACTGCGGCTAGCGTGAAACAGCTACTGGGCACAGCCGAGTGGCCTGAAGCGTCACCTTCCACTACCCGCTATGTTCAGGATGCGGCCCAAATATTAGAAGACCCCAACCGCTTTATTCACCTCGCGCCACAGCTCGACCGACTGATGACCCAGTGGCTTAAAGCAGCGTAACAGTACAAGCTATAAGGCCGTCAGCGGTTCCACTGCCTGGCGGCCTCTAGGCAGCTATCCCAATCGCCCACATGAATCTCTGGCGGCGCAGCGTCGCGCTGCTTCTCTAAATGGTAGCGGTAGAGCGGGTCGTAGTACTCGGTGAGCAGCGGCGCAAGCCAGGCTTCATGGGCTTGGGGGTTGCCCTGGGCATGCTCTTTGAATGCCAGCGCCTGCAGCCGCTGTAAGCGCTGAAGGCGCGCGTTACCCAAGCGTTTTCCTAGTCGGATAAGGGAATTACTTAACTGCGCCTGCATTAATTGCCAGCCCTGGTAGGCCCCATGACGAGCGGCATAGGCCTGCTCCAGGTCGATAATATAGTCCTGCTGAATCTGAGCAAGGCGCCAATCCAGCGGCATTTCGATACGCACCCGCGGCGCTTGCTGCTGCGCCCGCCAGAAGTTCAAGGGAATATTGGCGCTGCCAATCTGACGGGACTCATCTTCGATGACCAGCCCTTCCATCAGCCCGATTAGCCGCTTGGCCAGCGCATGCTCAAAGTTGATTTGAGTAGCAGGCTCTTCAGGTCTGCGCCCAAAAGCAGAACCTTTGTGGTGCGCATAAGCTTCCAGATCGACGCCATTATCGAGCTGATTAATCAGCGCTGTTTTTGCACACCCAGTGAGCCCTGCAACAACCAGCATTGGCTGAAGCGCGGCCGTATCAATGCGCTCACAGAGCGCTTGGCGCATAGCCTTCCAGCCACCCTCCAGCCGTGGCCTTGAGATACCGGCCTCTTCCAGCCACTGCTGAGCAATTTGCGAGCGCAGTCCACCGCGAAAGCAGTAAATCAATGCATCTGGGTATTCGGCTAAGTACTTCTGCCACGCTGCGACCCGAGCCTGCTTGACCTCGCCGCTGACTAAACGCTCACCTAGCTCAATCGCCGCGGCTTGACCATGCTTCTTATAAGCGATACCCACCTGATGACGCTCGTCATCGACCATTAAGGGCAGATTGACGGCACCGGGCAGCGCGCCCTGGGCAAACTCCACCGGGGCGCGCACATCCATTAGCGGTCGCTCTTCTCTAATTAAACCCAATACCGCCGGTGTGGTGGCTGGAGTTGTGGCCAGTGTCACCCGACCACCTCGATGGAGACTTTACCCTGGCGCGCCTTCATGACGCCGAATGACTGTAACGACAGGCCGAATTCGCGACCAATACGCTCAACGTCATCCTCCCAGGCGGGGTCAACGCTGAGCAGCAGGCCGCCGGAAGTCTGAGGGTCACATAACCACTGCCAGTGGGCTTCATCCATGGCTGGCAGGCTTTCCCCCAGCGCATCACGATTGCGCAGCGTACCACCAGGCACAGCGCCTTGGCGGCGGTAGGACTCTGCCTCGGCCAGACGAGGCAACTTACGGAAATCAATCTGGGCCATGACGTTACTGGCCTGGCACATTTCAGCAAGGTGGCCCGCCAAGCCAAAACCAGTAACATCAGTCATGGCATTCACCCCTTTTACATTGGCAAGCTTCACACCAATACTATTGGGCTTGAGCATCGTTTCACGGGCAAGACCATGGTGGCCCATTTCCAGCAAGCCACGTTTCTCTGCTGTGGTTAGCATGCCTACGCCTAACGGCTTGGTTAAAAACAGTAGATCACCCGGCTTGGCGGTGCTGTTTAGCTTGAGCTTATCCAGGTCGACTAAGCCGTTTACCGCGAGTCCGAAAATCGGCTCGGGCGCATCAATGGAGTGACCGCCCGCCAGGGCAACGCCTAATTCGCGACATACCGCCTGGGCGCCGGCCATTACGTCACCAGCCACTTCAGCGCTGAGCTTATCCAGCGGCCAACCGAGAATACCTAACGCCATCACCGGCGTGCCGCCCATGGCGTAAACATCGCTGATGGCATTGGTCGCCGCGATACGCCCAAAATCGAAGGGATCATCGACAATGGGCATAAAGAAGTCCGTGGTGGCAATCATGCCCCGCCCATCGCCCAGATCGTAGACAGCCGCATCTTCGCGTCCCTGATTGCCGACGATAAGCCGCTTATGGCCCGCCGCTGGCCCCGCCTTGGCAAGAATGCCATCCAGCACGTCTGGGGCGATTTTGCAGCCACAGCCCGCGCCGTGGCTATATTGGGTCAAGCGAATCGAACTCATCGTGTCTCTCCTTGGCACTTGGGGAATATCATCAGTTTAACCCAGTATCGTCCAGGCTACAGGGCGTCCAGCGCATCGCTGAGTTTATCAACAGCGATCACTTCCATACCCTTAGGCGCCTGCTTGGGTGCGTTAGCGCGCGGTACAATGGCGCGGAGAAAACCGTGCTTGGCCGCTTCGGCAATGCGTTCTTGACCACTGGGCACCGGGCGTATCTCGCCCGATAGCCCAACCTCACCAAACACCACTAGCTCTTTGGGTAGCGCGCGATTTTGCAGGCTAGAAACCACGGCTAGCAACACCGCCAAGTCGGCGCTGGTTTCGAGCACTTTGACACCGCCGACGACATTCAAGAACACATCCTGGTCACCGGTGAACAATCCACCGTGGCGATTAAGTACTGCCAGCAGCATAGCCAGGCGGTTTTGATCAACGCCGACGGCGACACGGCGAGGGTTACCCAGCGCGGACTCATCCACCAGCGCCTGTACCTCCACCAGAATCGGCCGTGTGCCTTCCCAGACCACCATGACTAAACTACCTGGCGCCTGCTCCTCCTGGCGAGAAAGAAAGATTGCGCTGGGGTTTTTAACTTCTTTAAGGCCCTGTTCAAGCATGGCGAAAACACCTAGCTCGTTGACGGCGCCAAAGCGGTTTTTCTGCCCTCGCAGGGTACGAAAGCGTGAGTCGGCGCCCCCCTCTAATAGCAGCGAGGCATCAATCATATGCTCAAGCACTTTAGGGCCCGCCAGCGAACCGTCCTTAGTGACGTGGCCTACCAGTAGCAAAACCGTATTAGTCTTTTTGGCGAAGCGCGTTAGCGCCGCGGCTGACTCGCGCACCTGGGCAACGCCACCGGGTGCAGAACTGATATCTTCCAGATGCATGGTTTGGATGGAGTCAATCACCAGAATCTCTGGCTTCTCCCGCTCAGACACCGCCAGAATAGTTTCTACACTGGTCTCGGCCAGCATTTTCAAACCATTGGTGGGCAACTGTAGGCGGTGCGCACGCATCGCTACCTGGGAGAGTGACTCCTCACCGGTCACATAGAGGATACGCCGCTGCTGGGCCAACTTGCAGGCCGTTTGCAGCAGCAGGGTCGATTTGCCCGCCCCAGGATTACCACCCAACAGAACCGCTGACCCGGGCACCAACCCTCCGCCTAGCACGCGATCAAACTCCGCGAACGTCGAGCTCATACGCGGCACTTCACTAAGATCCACATTGCCCAGGTCGATCACTTCGCGTGACAGATCACCCGCGTAACCAGATCGACCGGGGGCTGCGCCGCCACCAGGGCGAGCGCTCGCCAAGTGCACTTCACTGAGCGTGTTCCACTCTTGGCAACTGCTACATTGCCCCTGCCATTTACGGTATTCGGCGCCGCACTCGGTACACACAAAGGCGCTTTTGGCTTTGGCCACTGCCATTACACTCCTACTGTTGCCGTCACTAAGTGGCAACTTACGCTTGGCTGCCGCTAGTATTCATCACTTACTGTCGCGTACTTTATATTCATGAGTGCCAGCAAACACAAAAGGCGGCCAGTGGCCGCCTTTTGTACTACTGGCTAACGTCTTATTGACGCTTTAGCTGCAGCATTTCACCATTTTCAAAGCGGCGACGCTCTGGATCAATCAACTCCAACGTGCTCTCATCAATACGCATGAAGTAGTAGATTTGACCATCGCCATCTGGCGTCAGTTCGTAAACAGTGGCGTCCGGATCGGAAGGCGTACCGGTTAGCACTTCCCAGTTACCCGCGTAGTTTTCATCCGGCGGTGTTTGAGGGTGGTTACGGTAAGAAGCGTTCAGTGTGAAGGTACGCTCTTCAGCCGCGCTCATCTCTTCACCCACCATCGTGACATCCAGATCGATACCATCGCAATTGCGGCAAGGTAATGAACCTTGGTAATTTTGCTGTGCGGCAGCTGCCTCTTCTTGCTGCTGCTCCATGGGGCTGCTTGCACAGCCAGCCAGCAGTGCCAACATGGCCGAACCGGCCAGCAAACTCTTAAGTTGCATAGAGTGTCTCCTTAATCTCGTGTTGGACATCACATTTATTTACGCGCACTTATGACAGCATAACCGCTACAAGGTGCGACGCACACCCCTAGTGATGCGAATGCTTGCGCTTAGTTAGCCTTCAAGCGACCATGGTGTACCTTGCTAGGATAATCAGGTTACCCACATGAGCCAATACTGGAGTCCGGCCGTTCGCGAACTTACGCCTTACGTGCCCGGCGAGCAGCCACGCGAGCAGCTTGTAAAGCTCAATACCAATGAAAACCCTTACCCACCTGCGCCAGGTGTCGGTGAGGCACTGCGTGACTACGCGACCGATCATCTACGCCTCTACCCTGACCCAACCTCTGCAGCGCTGCGTGAAGCGTTAGCGGAGACGTTTCAGGTAGCAAGTAGCCAAGTGTTTGTCGGTAATGGTTCCGATGAGGTGCTGGCGTTTGCCTTTCAGGCATTTTTCCGCCATGGCGCACCACTAGACGTACCCACGATCACCTATAGTTTCTACCCCGTTTACGCCAACCTTTATGGCGTTGAGCTGCGAAAGCATCCGCTCAATAAGCAGTGGGAAGTCGATATTGATGCTCTTGCGGCTGATGCTAACCGTAGCGGCGTTATTTTCGCTAACCCCAACGCTCCTACTGGCCACGCGCATTCGCTTGCGGCTATCGAGGCGCTGCTAAAGCGCGTCACTGATCGAGTAGTGCTGGTGGACGAGGCGTATGTCGATTTCGGCGCAGAGAGTGCTGTTTCGCTGATTGATCGCTACCCTAACCTTCTCGTCACCGGTACGTTTTCTAAATCACGCAGTTTGGCAGGCTTGCGGCTAGGCTATGCGGTGGGCTCAGAGGAGTTGATCGATGGCCTGTTGCGGGTAAAAGACTCCTTTAACTCTTTTCCAGTGGATAGTTTGGCAAGCTTAGTAGGCATCGCCGCACTCAAAGATGTCGAGCATTTTGAAGCCTGCCGCGAGCGTGTTATTACCACCCGTGAACGCACTCGCCGGCGCCTTGAAGCCTTGGGCTTTGAAGTGTTACCCTCTAAGGCTAACTTTGTGCTCGCCCAGCACCCTAACCACGAAGGCGCGCAGCTATTTGCTGGCCTACGCGAGCGGGGCATTCTGGTGCGCCATTTTAATACCTCAGACCTCAACAACTTCCTACGCATCACCATCGGCACCGATGATGAGATGGATAGCCTGATTGAAGCGTTAGAGATGCTTCTCTAGTAAAGGGTGAGGGGTGTAAGGAGTGAGGAGAGCCTTGCTGGCAGCTCACACCCTTTACTCCTTACTATTTACCCCTCACAACCTCCCCCTCACGCAAAAAAAATCCCCCAAGGCATCAGCCCTGGGGGATTTTTCATAATAAGTGCCTGACGATGACCTACTCTCGCATGGGGAGACCCCACACTACCATCGGCGCTAAGCGGTTTCACTTCTGAGTTCGGCAAGGGATCAGGTGGTTCACGCGTGCTATGGTCGTCAGGCGTAACTGTTAATGTACATCATGCTGTTTGTGATCGTCTCATTGTGCCGCCTGCTCGTTTGAGTCAGGCCACACGCTGCGTATCCGGCTTTTTAATGCTTCGTCATCATCACGACCAGACCCCTTGGGTGTTATAGGGTCAAGCCTCACGGGCCATTAGTACACGTTAGCTCAACGCCTTGCAGCGCTTCCACACCGTGCCTATCAACCAGCTGGTCTCGCTGGGCCCTTCAGGAGGCTCTAGGCCTCAGGGATGTCTCATCTTGAAGGGGGCTTCCCGCTTAGATGCTTTCAGCGGTTATCCCGTCCGACCATAGCTACCCGGCAATGCCACTGGCGTGACAACCGGAACACCAGAGGGTCGTCCACTCCGGTCCTCTCGTACTAGGAGCAGCCCTTCTCAAACATCCAACGCCCACGGCAGATAGGGACCGAACTGTCTCACGACGTTCTAAACCCAGCTCGCGTACCACTTTAAATGGCGAACAGCCATACCCTTGGGACCGACTTCAGCCCCAGGATGTGATGAGCCGACATCGAGGTGCCAAACACCGCCGTCGATGTGAACTCTTGGGCGGTATCAGCCTGTTATCCCCGGAGTACCTTTTATCCGTTGAGCGATGGCCCTTCCATACAGAACCACCGGATCACTAGAACCTGCTTTCGCACCTGCTCGACGTGTCTGTCTCGCAGTCAAGCACCCTTATGCTCTTGCACTCAATGCACGATGTCCGACCGTGCTGAGGGTACCTTCGTGCTCCTCCGTTACTCTTTAGGAGGAGACCGCCCCAGTCAAACTACCCACCACACACTGTCCTCGATCCGGATAACGGACCTGAGTGAGAACGCCAATGATGCCAGGCTGGTATTTCAAGGTTGGCTCCCTCCGAACTGGCGTCCAGAGTTCAAAGCCTCCCAGCTATCCTACACAGGCAACATCAGCGTCCAGTGTGAAGCTATAGTAAAGGTTCACGGGGTCTTTCCGTCTAGCCGCGGGTACACCGCATCTTCACGGCGATTTCAATTTCACTGAGTCTCGGGTGGAGACAGCGTGGCCATCATTACGCCATTCGTGCAGGTCGGAACTTACCCGACAAGGAATTTCGCTACCTTAGGACCGTTATAGTTACGGCCGCCGTTTACCGGGGCTTCAATCAAGAGCTTCGCCTTGCGGCTAACACCATCATTTAACCTTCCGGCACCGGGCAGGCGTCACACCCTATACGTCCGCTTGCGCGTTAGCAGAGTGCTGTGTTTTTAATAAACAGTTGCAGCCACCTGGTATCTTCGACCGGTTCGGGCTAGGAGAGCAAGTCTCTTCACCCTATGCCGGCGTGCCTTCTCCCGAAGTTACGGCACCATTTTGCCTAGTTCCTTCACCCGAGTTCTCTCAAGCGCCTTGGGATTCTCACCCTGACCACCTGTGTCGGTTTGGGGTACGGTCGCACATGATCTGAAGCTTAGAGGCTTTTCCTGGAAGCGTGGCATCAGTGACTTCCTGACCGTGGTCAGTTCGTCTCGTGTCTCGGCTTTAAGACCCCGGATTTACCTAAGGTCTCGGCCTACTCACTTTCACCAGGACTACCAACGCCTGGCTCACCTAGCCTTCTTCGTCCCCCCATCGCAACCATGTCCGGTACGGGAATATTGACCCGTTTCCCATCGACTACGCCTTTCGGCCTCGCCTTAGGGGCCGACTCACTCTGCTCCGATTAGCGTCGAACAGAAACCCTTGGTCTTCCGGCGAGGGTGTTTTTCACACCCTTTATCGTTACTCATGTCAGCATTCGCACTCGTGATACCTCCAGCGAACTTCTCAATTCACCTTCATCGGCTTACACGACGCTCCTCTACCGCGAATTCCTATCGAAATAGAAACTCACCCGTAGCTTCGGTACCTGGTTTAGCCCCGTTACATCTTCCGCGCAGGCCGACTCGACTAGTGAGCTATTACGCTTTCTTTAAAGGATGGCTGCTTCTAAGCCAACCTCCTAGCTGTCTGAGCCTTCCCACATCGTTTCCCACTTAACCAGGATTTCGGGACCTTAGCTGACGGTCTGGGTTGTTTCCCTTTTCACGACGGACGTTAGCACCCGCCGTGTGTCTCCCACGCGTTACTCACCGGTATTCGGAGTTTGCCTCGGGTTGGTAAGTCGGGATGACCCCCTAGCCGAAACAGTGCTCTACCCCCGGCGGTACTACGTGAGGCGCTACCTAAATAGCTTTCGAGGAGAACCAGCTATCTCCGAGCTTGATTAGCCTTTCACTCCGATCCACAAGTCATCCAAATCTTTTTCAACAGATCCTGGTTCGGGCCTCCAATTGATGTTACTCAATCTTCACCCTGCTCATGGATAGATCGCTCGGTTTCGGGTCTATATCCAGCGACTGTGTCGCCCAGTTAAGACTCGGTTTCCCTACGGCTCCCCTATACGGTTAACCTCGCCACTGAATATAAGTCGCTGACCCATTATACAAAAGGTACGCAGTCACAGAACAAGTCTGCTCCTACTGCTTGTACGCACACGGTTTCAGGATCTATTTCACTCCCCTCTCCGGGGTTCTTTTCGCCTTTCCCTCACGGTACTGGTTCACTATCGGTCAGCCAGGAGTATTTAGCCTTGGAGGATGGTCCCCCCGTCTTCAGTCAAGGTTTCTCGTGCCCCGACCTACTCGATTTCACATGATCAGATTTTCGACTACGGGGCTATCACCCGCTACGGCCACGCTTCCCAGCGTGTTCGCCTAATCAGTCACATGCTTAAGGGCTGGTCCCCGTTCGCTCGCCGCTACTAGGGGAATCTCGGTTGATTTCTTTTCCTCAGGGTACTTAGATGTTTCAGTTCCCCTGGTTCGCCTCGTACACCTATGTATTCAGTGCACGATACTCATCTTGTGATGAGTGGGTTTCCCCATTCAGAAATGCCCGGGTCACAGGTTGTTGCCACCTCACCGAGCCTTATCGCAGGCTACCACGTCTTTCATCGCCTCTGGCTGCCTAGGCATCCACCGTGTGCGCTTCATTGCTTGACCCTATAACCCGAAGGAGTCTGGATGTCGCAATGATCACGTTTCATTTTGCCGGATACGCTGACGCGTATCACAATTTAAGACCACTTCTTGCGAAGTGTTCTTGTCAGCATGATATACATTGTTAAAGAGCGACTGCTATAAGCAGTGATAAGCGTTCTTTCATATTAAAAAAGAAAAAGACCTTTAAGACCTTAAAAGCTATTTTTTCTTTTTAACGTGAAAAAAACAGAGCCACTTATCACTGCGTATCAACAGTATTCTGATCAGGTAATTCATTGTGGACGCTTACCAACTGTGACGCATCGTTTAAGGAGGTGATCCAGCCGCAGGTTCCCCTACGGCTACCTTGTTACGACTTCACCCCAGTCATGAACCACACCGTGGTGATCGCCCTCTTGCGTTAGGCTAACCACTTCTGGTGCAGTCCACTCCCATGGTGTGACGGGCGGTGTGTACAAGGCCCGGGAACGTATTCACCGTGACATTCTGATTCACGATTACTAGCGATTCCGACTTCACGGAGTCGAGTTGCAGACTCCGATCCGGACTGAGACCGGCTTTAAGGGATTCGCTGACTCTCGCGAGCTCGCAGCCCTTTGTACCGGCCATTGTAGCACGTGTGTAGCCCTACCCGTAAGGGCCATGATGACTTGACGTCGTCCCCACCTTCCTCCGGTTTGTCACCGGCAGTCTCCTTAGAGTTCCCGACATTACTCGCTGGCAAATAAGGACAAGGGTTGCGCTCGTTACGGGACTTAACCCAACATTTCACAACACGAGCTGACGACAGCCATGCAGCACCTGTCTTACAGTTCCCGAAGGCACACCAGAATCTCTTCCGGCTTCTGTAGATGTCAAGGGTAGGTAAGGTTCTTCGCGTTGCATCGAATTAAACCACATGCTCCACCGCTTGTGCGGGCCCCCGTCAATTCATTTGAGTTTTAACCTTGCGGCCGTACTCCCCAGGCGGTCGACTTATCGCGTTAACTTCGCCACAAAGTGCTCTAGGCACCCAACGGCTGGTCGACATCGTTTACGGCGTGGACTACCAGGGTATCTAATCCTGTTTGCTACCCACGCTTTCGCACCTCAGTGTCAGTGTCAGTCCAGAAGGCCGCCTTCGCCACTGGTATTCCTCCCGATCTCTACGCATTTCACCGCTACACCGGGAATTCTACCTTCCTCTCCTGCACTCTAGCCTGACAGTTCCGGATGCCGTTCCCAGGTTGAGCCCGGGGCTTTCACAACCGGCTTATCAAGCCACCTACGCGCGCTTTACGCCCAGTAATTCCGATTAACGCTTGCACCCTCCGTATTACCGCGGCTGCTGGCACGGAGTTAGCCGGTGCTTCTTCTGCGAGTGATGTCTTTCCTACCGGGTATTAACCGATAGGCGTTCTTCCTCGCTGAAAGTGCTTTACAACCCGAGGGCCTTCTTCACACACGCGGCATGGCTGGATCAGGGTTGCCCCCATTGTCCAATATTCCCCACTGCTGCCTCCCGTAGGAGTTCGGGCCGTGTCTCAGTCCCGATGTGGCTGATCATCCTCTCAGACCAGCTACGGATCGTTGCCTTGGTGAGCCATTACCTCACCAACTAGCTAATCCGACATAGGCTCATCCAATAGCGGGAGCCGAAGCCCCCTTTCTCCCGTAGGACGTATGCGGTATTAGCCTGGGTTTCCCCAGGTTATCCCCCACTATCGGGCAGATTCCTATGCATTACTCACCCGTCCGCCGCTCGTCAGCGGGTAGCAAGCTACCCCTGTTACCGCTCGACTTGCATGTGTTAGGCCTGCCGCCAGCGTTCAATCTGAGCCATGATCAAACTCTTCAGTTTAAGATCTATGTGATCCTTACATGTCACCCGAGGGCAACAAAAGCGGATCAAACTTGGCTCAAGGTTCAAACGAATTCATTCAAAACAGATATCAAAGGACGAATCCTTTAAAACCTTAATTGCTTGAGTCGCTTGCCTTGATATTGAGTGATTTGTCACCAACGTCAGCAAGCGCCCACATGAATTACCTGATCAAATTGTTAAAGAGCTGTTTCGCTGCGGTGGCTAGCTAATAAACCAACTGGGCCACACGGCTTGCCGTTGAACTGGCTTGCCTCAGCGAGGAAGGCGTATTCTACGCATTCCCTGGTGGTTGTCAAGGGTGTTGTTTTCGATGCAAACCTGACCACATCCAAAACCGCTAACTCTTTGACGAACCGAAGATTTTACACTTCATTCACCGCTGGTAACGCTTGGCGTCCCCGGCAGCGGATGCGTACTTTACGGATTCGCTGACGGGTTGGCAAGGGCTGTTTTGAAATAACTGTCAAAAAAGTGGAGAAAAGTACTATCTACTCGTTTTAGCCTTACGCATAACGGCTAATACAGGGCCTGAAGCCACGTAGGTACCAAACAGCAATAACAGCATCACTGAAGGCTCGACCGAGATCAACACAAACGCCAGCACTATGGCTAGCAGCACAACAAAAGGTACCGGCTTTTTAAAATCGAGATCCTTGAAGCTGTAGTAACGGATATTACTCACCATCAACACACCCGCCGCAGCTACTACTACTAACATCAATAGTTTGAAACCAAAGGCATCGGCATCAAAGCTATGGAACGTCCATACACTGGCCGCCACTAGCGCGGCTGCAGAAGGGCTCGGCAAACCGATAAACCACTTTTTATCAACACTACCAATTTGTACGTTAAAGCGCGCAAGGCGAAGCGCCGCGCAGGCAACATAGAGAAAGGCCACTACCCACCCCGTCTTACCGATGTCCTGAAGAATCCAGGTAAAGGCAACTAAAGCGGGCGCCATACCAAAGGAGACCATGTCAGCCAAGCTGTCGTACTCAGCGCCGAATTCACTTTGCGTATTGGTCATACGGGCGACGCGGCCATCCAGGCCATCCAGTACCATGGCAATAAAGATCGCAACGGCAGCCGAGGTAAACTCACCATTAATGCCTGCCACTACTGCAAAAAAACCGGCAAAAAGCGCCGAAGTGGTAAATAGGTTGGGCAGCAAATAGATGCCTCGACGGCGAATCTTTTTACCGTCCTCTACGGCCTCTTCGACTACTTCGGTTTCACGCAAGAAGGCAGCCGCCAAATCTTCATTGTCGCCCACTTCTGACTGATGAGCACTGTCTGGCTGCTCAGCTTTATCAGACGGAGCCGAGTCTGGCTGGCCTGGGTTTGACTGATCAGAGTTTGAGTGCTCTTGGTCGCGAGCGTCCTGTGTCATAGTTTTCATCCATTAAAAGAGAAGTCACGGGAACCGTAGTCGCTTTCATTCTACACGGTGAGTGCCACTCAGCCAGCCAATTGCTGCATTGATGCCCTGCGCGGTCTGCATCAGCGAGCGCTAACAGGTTAATAACTAAAAAGCGCCGCTCCGGGAAAGAAGCGACGCTTATGTTTACATTTAAGTGCTGACTGTAAAGGCTAAGTACTTTCGTGCTTAAAGCGACAACACCTTATCGCCCCGGGCAATACCCGAGACCCCAGTACGGGCGACCTCAAGAATACCCACCGGCGCCATGGCCTGAAGGAAAGCATCAAGCTTGCCCGCATCACCGGTGATCTGCACGGTATACAGGCTTGGCGTTACGTCGACGATCTGCGCGCGGAAGATATCCACCGTGCGCTTCACTTCATCGCGGGCCGCGCCTAGCGCTTTCACTTTAACCAACATCAGCTCGCGCTCGATATGGTTGCCTTCGGTTAGATCCACCAGCTTAACCACATCAATCAGCTTATTGAGGTGCTTGGTGATCTGCTCGATCACCCGGTCGTCGCCTATGGTGGTGACCGTTAAACGCGATAGCGACGGGTCTTCAGTGGGTGCCACGTTAAGCGTTTCAATGTTGAAGTTACGCTGGGAGAACAACCCGACTACACGTGACAGCGCACCCGGTTCATTTTCTAACAGAATCGAGATGATATGACGCATCAGGTACGCTCCGTTTTAGACAGCAGCATGTCGCGCATGGCACCTAACGGCACCTGCATCGGATAGACGTGCTCAAAAGGGTCGACCTTCACGTCAAGAAAGACCAGCTCGTGCTTATCAGCAAACGCACGCTCCAGTGCAGGCTCCAATTCATCAAGCGTATTGACGGTAATGGCGGTAAACCCATACGCCTCAATCAGCATATGGAAGTCCGGCAGCGACTCCATATAGGAGTGCGCGTGGCGTGACTTATAGTTCAAGTCCTGCCACTGACGTACCATACCCAACGACGCATTGTTAAGGTTGACGATCTTAACGCCCACCCCGTACTGCTTACAGGTGGAGAGCTCCTGCATCATCATCTGGAAGCTTCCTTCACCGGTGACGCACACTACGTCATCATCCGGGTAGTTCTGCTTGATACCCATGGCGGCGGGGAAACCAAAGCCCATGGTGCCCAAACCACCTGAGGTGATCAGTCGGTTGGGTTTATCAAACTTGTAGTACTGCGCTGCGAACATCTGGTGCTGACCAACATCGGTAGTCACGTAGGCTTCGCCTCGGGTTACCCGACAAAGCGCTTCAATAACTTCCTGTGGCTTAAGCGCTTCACCCACCTTGGAAGGCTCATAAAGCTTGCCTTCACGGTCGGCACGCCAGCCATCAATCTTTTCCCACCACTCAGTCAGTGCTTCAGGATGGGCAATTTTATGCCCCTGCACCAAACTGATCATCTCATTGATAACGCTGGATGCCGGGCCCACGATCGGCACATCGGCACGCACCGTTTTAGAGATCGAACTTGGGTCAACATCAACGTGGATGATTTTAGCTGTCGGGCAGAACTTCGAAGTGCTGTTGGTCACGCGGTCGTCAAAGCGCGCCCCAATGGCAATGATCAGATCGGCGTGGTGCATGGCCATGTTCGACTCATAAGAGCCATGCATGCCCAGCCAACCCAAACACTGCCGGTCACTTTGCGGATACGCGCCAATGCCCATCAGCGTGGTGGTAATCGGGTAGCCCAGCTGCTTGACCAGATCAGTCAAGCCTTCGCTGGCTTTGCCCGTGACCACGCCGCCACCGGTATAGAACACCGGGCGCTTGGCTTTGAGTATCATCTCAACGGCTTTTTTGATCTGCCCTGTGTGGCCACGCGTAACAGGGTTGTACGAGCGCATCTTGACCTTTTTCGGATAGATGTACTCATAACGCTCAGTGGGAGCCGTCATATCTTTTGGGATATCGACCACCACCGGGCCCGGACGCCCTGTAGCTGCTAAATAAAACGCCTTTTTGAGCACTTCCGGGATTTCAGACGGGTGACGAATCGAGAAGCTGTGCTTCACGATGGGCCGCGTCACGCCGACGATATCGGTTTCCTGGAAGGCGTCTTCACCGATCAGATGACTTGCCACCTGGCCACACAGCACTACCATGGGAATGGAGTCCATGTAGGCGGTGGCGATGCCGGTGACGGCGTTGGTGGCACCGGGGCCTGAGGTAACCAGTACGCAGCCGGGCTTGCCTGATGCACGGGCATAGCCATCGGCGGCGTGAGTAGCCGCTTGTTCGTGACGCACCAGAATGTGCTTCACTTTGTCCTGGCGGAAGAGTGCATCGTAAATATGCAGCGCTGCACCGCCGGGGTAACCATAAATGTATTCGATGCCCTCATCTTGCAAGAAGCGGGCGATCATATCTGCGCCGGAAAGCAGTTCCACTGTATTTCTCCCCTGGAGGTCTCGAGTGCGATCCGCAGGACATCCTGCGGTGTCGAGTGCGGCGGTATGCCGCTGCCGGCCCTTGCCGGCACCTGATGCCAAACCCTGGCAGATGGCCCGGTTAGGGCCTGCACTCTTGTCGGGAGAGGGTGCCTTATGTCGACATAAATCACCCGCTCCCTTACACGGCAGTTCGCCGTGTCGGGGCGTTGGCCAGGTTGGGCGGTTAGCCCAAGCCCGGAAGTCCTTCGGCGGGTAGAGGCTCTCGCCTACCCTTCGCGCGGGAATTAGGGGTTGCCCGTTGGATCCGCGCCCGCAAATCAGGAACTGACAAGATTCCATTAGCAGCCCCACCCTGTCAACCGCCATTGCTCGCTGAATGCGCCCATGAGCCCCTTTTCGGCTCAGAGTTGCGGTAATCCAAATACGATTCTCGACGCACGAGACCAATGTCTAAGCCGAGAAATTCGCATATCGCCTGTGTGACTGATGTAATATTTTAGGTGACACGATTCATCTAAAGTTTATTTCTGACATTTACAGCACTGTCTGGAAGTGCACTTCCGAGGAAACATCGCCAGCATTTCCTTGCTTCTCATAGGCTTTCTAAATTCAGCCTACTTGGAGATGGTTAGCGCTCATTAGGTGAATCGATTCATCAAACAACGAAGGGTCAGCCAACTGACCTACTACAGCAACAAGTAGCGCGAGGAAAAGCTCATGTCACGCATTGTGCAATGGTCCATTACCGTGGCACTAGCCGGCTTCCTGTTCGGCTTTGATACGGCAGTAATTTCTGGGGCCGACAAGCCCATTCAAACACTCTGGGGCCTCAGTGACCTGCAGCATGGTCTGTTGATCATGTCGATGGCTTTATGGGGCACTGTACTTGGCGCCATCTTCGGTAACTGGCCTACCGACCACCTCGGTCGGCGCATGACTCTGCTGTTGATTGGTGTTCTGTACTTGGTATCGGCGATAGGATCCGCCGTGGCCACCGACCCCTGGGTCTTCGCCCTCTTCCGCCTCATCGGTGGCATTGGTGTGGGCGTCTCTTCGGTCGCCGCCCCGATTTATATTTCCGAGATTGCCCCACCTCGACATCGGGGTGTACTGGTGGCCATGTACCAGTTCAATATCGTCTTCGGTATCCTCATGGCGTTCGTTTCCAACTATGTCATCGGCAGTATGATAGACGGGGATATCGCCTGGCGCTGGATGCTGGGCATCGAGGCCATTCCGGCTCTGATTTACACTCTGATGATTACCCGTGTTCCGCGTAGCCCACGCTGGCTCATCCTCAAGCGCAATGACGTCAAAGAAGCAAGTCGCGTGCTGCGGATGATCGACCCAGACGTGGATGTTGATGCAGAAATTGCCACCATGCGAGCCGCCGAGAACGAGGAGCGCTCCGCTAATGCACGCTTCTTCTCTCGCCGCTATCGGCTGCCGATCCTGCTTGCCTTTCTGATCGCCTTCTTCAATCAGTTATCGGGTATCAACTTCATCATCTACTACGCGCCACGCGTGCTTGAGGCCGCTCAGCTCGGTAGCCAAGCGGCACTGCTGTCCACCGCGGGCATTGGTTTAGTCAATCTGGTCTTCACCATGATCGGGATGTCGCTGATCGACCGGTTCGGACGGCGCACACTCCTGTTCATCGGTTCCGCAGGGTACCTGTTGTCATTAGTTCTGATCTCACGTGCCTTCTTTACCGATTCCCTGGGCGGTATCGAGGTGCCGCTGCTACTGGCCCTGTTTATTGCTGCCCATGCTATCAGTCAGGGGGCGGTGATCTGGGTCTTCATTGCAGAGGTGTTCCCCAACCATGTGCGTGCTCGCGGTCAATCCTTTGGCAGCTCAATCCACTGGGTCTTCGCAGCTTTGATTACCCTGGTCATGCCTTGGGTACTGGGCACTTTTAGTGGTGGCCCGGTGTTCGCCTTCTTCGCCATCATGATGTTGCTGCAATTAGTATTCGTGCTGATCCTGATGCCGGAAACACGCAATGTTTCTCTTGAAGAACTGCAAAAACACTTGGTAGGTAACGACGTCAAACTACGTAGGGTTCATCTATCAGGTGCCAGAGTTAAAGTCTGACCCACCCACAAGAAGCCAATAAAAAAGCCTCGCCAGCAAAGCTAGCGAGGCTTTTTACCTACTCAATTAGCCGAAGTGGCAGCTCAATTATGAGCTAAACACCAACTTACCCTCTTCTGCGTTGATATGGATAGTATCGCCAGGGGCAAATTTGCCACCCAGCAGGTCTTGCGCCAGCGGGTTCTCGATACGGCTCTGAATCGCCCGCTTGAGTGGCCGCGCCCCGTACACAGGGTCGAAGCCCACCACCGCCAGTTGCGCCATGGCCTCTGGGCTGACCTCAAGCTTCAGGTCGTGCTCGGCAAGGCGCACTTTCAAGCGCTCAAGCTGAATACCGGCAATGGCTTGAATCTGCTCTTGGCCCAGGGCGTGGAACACTACCACTTCATCGATGCGGTTGATGAGCTCAGGCCGGAAGTGGTTACCCACCACCTCCATGACCATGTTTTTCATCGACTCATAGTCGCTGTCTTTATCAGCACTGACGTCACCACCCATGCGCTGGATAATGTCAGAGCCCATGTTCGAGGTCATCACGATCACGGTGTTGCGGAAATCTACCGTGCGGCCCTGGCCGTCGGTTAAGCGGCCATCTTCCAATACCTGCAGCAGGATGTTGAAGACATCCGGGTGGGCTTTCTCCACCTCATCCAGCAGCAGCACCGAATAAGGCTTGCGGCGCACGGCTTCGGTCAGGTAACCACCCTCTTCGTAGCCGACGTAGCCAGGAGGCGCACCGATCAAGCGGGCCACGGAGTGCTTCTCCATAAACTCCGACATATCGATACGCACCATCGCCTCTTCGGTATCGAACAGGAAGTTCGCCAGTGACTTACACAGTTCGGTTTTACCCACCCCGGTGGGGCCGAGGAACAGAAACGAACCGTTGGGGCGATTAGGGTCAGAAAGCCCGGCCCTGGAGCGGCGTACCGCATTGGCCACCGCCTCGACGGCCTCATCCTGGCCAATCACCCGCTGGTGCAACGCCTCTTCCATGCGCAAGAGCTTATCGCGCTCGCCTTCCAGCATTTTGGAGACCGGAATGCCCGTCCAGCGGGAGACGACTTCGGCGATCTCTTCTTCAGTGACGTTAGAACGCAGCAACTGATGGCTTGAGGTATCCGCTTCACCTTCCGCGCTTTCGGCAATTTTCTTCTCTAGCTCTGGAATCTTGCCATACTGAATTTCCGACATCCGACCCAAGTCGCCCTGGCGGCGGGCCTGTTCAAGGTCAATGCGTGCCTGTTCAAGCTCAGCTTTAAACTGAGCAGCCCCTTGAATACTGGCTTTCTCGGCTTTCCAGATTTCATCAAGATCCGCGTATTCGCGCTCTAGGTCGTGAATCTGGGTATTGAGTGCCTCCAGGCGTTTTTTAGTGGCCTCGTCAGTCTCTTTCTTAAGCGCCTCACGCTCCATTTTGAGCTGGATCAGGCGGCGATCAAGGCGATCCATCGCCTCTGGCTTGGAGTCCAGTTCCATACGAATCCGCGAGGCGGCCTCATCAATTAGATCGATGGCTTTATCAGGCAGCTGGCGATCAGTGATATAACGGGTCGAGAGCTTGGCCGCGGCAATGATCGCCGAATCGGTAATATCCACGCCGTGGTGCACTTCGTAGCGCTCTTTTAGGCCGCGCAGGATAGCCACGGTGTCCTCTTCGGAAGGCTCATCAACCAGCACTTTCTGGAAGCGGCGCTCCAAGGCGGCGTCTTTCTCAATGTACTTGCGGTACTCATCAAGGGTGGTCGCCCCCACGCAGTGCAGCTCGCCGCGGGCCAGGGCAGGCTTGAGCATATTGCCCGCATCCATGGCGCCTTCAGCTTTGCCTGCCCCGACCATGGTGTGCAGCTCGTCAATAAACAGGATCACCCGGCCTTCTTCCTGGGAAAGCTCCTTGAGTACCGCTTTCAAGCGCTCTTCAAACTCGCCACGGAATTTGGCACCCGCCAATAGCGAGCCCATATCCAGCGAGAGCACGCGCTTCTCTTTTAAGCCTTCCGGCACTTCGCCGTTAACGATGCGCTGGGCCAACCCCTCGACAATGGCGGTTTTACCCACCCCCGGCTCACCGATTAACACCGGGTTGTTCTTGGTACGCCGCTGCAGCACTTGAATGGTACGGCGAATTTCGTCGTCGCGGCCGATCACCGGGTCGAGCTTGCCGTCCAGCGCGCGCTGGGTAAGATCCATGGTGTATTTATTGAGCGCTTCGCGCTGATCTTCGGCGTTGGCATCGTCGACGGTAGCACCGCCACGCAGGCTGTTAATGGCGGCTTCAAGAGATTTACGGTTAATCCCCGCGTCTTTAAGCAGCTTGGTAATCGCTGAATTCATTTCCAGCGCTGCCAATAGAACGAGTTCACTGGCGATAAACTGATCACCGCGCTTCTGCGCTTCGCGATCGGTTAAGTTAAAAAGCTTGATGAAGTCCCGCGATGGCTGCACTTCGCCGTCGAACTGCCCCACCTTGGGTAGGTTATCCAACTGCTGCACCAACCCATCGCGCAGACGCGAAGGATTGCCCTCGGCTTTTTCAATCAGGGCTTTAATACCGGTGTCTTTGGTGTCAAGCAGGGCCAACAGCAGGTGTGCTGGGTCTAGCTGATTATGACCGCGGCCAACGGCCAGCGACTGCGCTTCGGCAATCGCACTTTGAAGCTTGGCGGTAAATTTATCAAAACGCATGGAATTCCTCCTGGGGTAGCCGTGCGTTTGGACGCACCGCGTGACCCGATAACGTGTCATTAGACGTGCTAAATCACTATTAGCTTGACAAGTTAAATGGCGTCAGTTCCATGCTTTTCAAGAGGTGGCGGTGTAAACCACTGACTTATGGAAGCTTAAATTCACATTAATTGATCCAGATCACGCTTGCCATTCGCCCGGTTTTGCCGCCATCACGACGGAAGGAGTAGAAGCGCGACTCGCAGGCGGTACAGAAGTGACCGCCGCTTATGTGATTGACGCCCAGTGCCTCTAACCGAAAGCGCGCCAGCCGGTATAAGTCGGCCATGTAATGACCCAACCGGTAAGGGCTATGGTCAAAGGCGTCCGCAGTATCCGGGTGAACGGCAACAAAGGCGCCATAAACTTCTGGGCCAACCTCAAATTGAGCGTTGGAGATAGCAGGCCCTAACCACACCAGAATATCGTCTGGGTCAGTGTTCATCGCGGCAATGGTTGCTTCCAGAACACCGCCCGCCAACCCCCGCCAGCCAGCATGGGCAACCGCCACCTGGGTACCCGCTCGATTGCAGAACATCACCGGCAGGCAGTCTGCCGTCAGCACCACGCAGGCGTACTCATTGGAGGTCGCAAGGGCGGCATCCGCGTCGGCAGCCTCGGGCTGATAACACTGCTGCACACGGGCGCCGTGGGTCTGGTTCAGCCACAGCAGAGGCCGCTCATCGCCAATTTCCTTTTGCAGCAAACGACGACACAACGCCACATGATCAGCATTATCGCCGACATGGGAGGCGGGGTTAAAGGCAGCGAAATCACCCTGGCTAGGCCCCGATTCACGGGTCGTCACAAAGGCACGCACATTGGTCGGCGCTGGCCAGTCGGGCACTAAAAGCGTTGGCCGTAAATTAATGGCATCGCTCATCGCATAGTCTCATTATCTTCGCGCAGGTAATCCAACAACATTAACAAATCATCAGGGAGGTCTGCCTGAAAAGTTAATGTTTCGCCGCTTACCGGATGTTTGAAAATCAACTTACGCGCGTGAAGGGCTTGACGAGGGAACTCGCGCAGGATCTCTTTCAACGGCTCAGCGGCGCCAGGCGGTAACTTGGCACGACCGCCGTACATGGGGTCACCAATTAACGGATAGCGAGCATGGGCCATATGCACACGAATTTGGTGGGTGCGCCCCGTTTCCAACTTACAGCGCACATGAGTGTGAGCACGGAAGCGCTCAACCACGCGAAAATGGGTAATGGCAGGTTTACCCGAAGCCGTCACGGCCTGGCGTTTACGGTCTTTAGGGTGACGACCAATGGGTGCATCGATAGTGCTACCCGACACCGGCTTGCCAATGACCACAGCATCGTACTGACGCGACACACTGCGCGCCTGCAACTGTTCAACCAGAGCCGTCTGGGCGGGCAGCGTTTTCGCTACCATCATCAAACCGGTCGTATCTTTATCCAAACGGTGAACAATGCCTGCCCGGGGCACTTCGGCAAGCGACGGCTGGTGATGCAGCAGTGCATTTAATAGTGTGCCATCCGGGTTGCCTGCGGCAGGATGCACCACCATACCGGCAGCTTTGTTGATGACCATCACCGTGTCGTCTTCGTAAACGATGTCCAACGCAATGTCCTGGGCTTCAAAGCGTGTGTCGTCTTCGATGGTGGCCTGAAGCGCCAACACTTCATGGCCATGCAGCTTGGCTTTCGGCTTGGCTTGCACGCCGTCCACCGTCAACTCACCAGCGTTAATCCACGCTTTTAAGCGTTCGCGGGAGTAATCGCTGAACAACTCAGCCGCCGCTTGGTCTAATCGCGCACCGGCCAACGTAGCGGGCACGCGCTGCGTGTCTTCAACTGTTCGAGACATGAAAAACCTCTTTTAGACGCAAAAACCCCCAGCCCCGACATGGAAAAATAAGCTGTGACAACACCCGACGAAACGTCGCTAAGCCTGCGTTTTGAGCCGAGGTGTTTTATAGTGGGCGGACTGCGACCTATTCTACCATTTCTACTTATGGCCATCGTCGCTTTTTGGTGATCGAGGCTTGTTTGCAACGAGGATGATGATGCGCGTTATTTCAGCTGCCAACCGCTTTGGTGCTCTAGCCCTAAGCCTTGCCCTTCTAGCGGGCTGTGCGAGTAACGATACAAGTGAAGAAGAGGACGATGAATTTGCTGGGGTTCAGGAGCGTGAGCTCTATGAGCTGGCCCGCACAGCCCTCGACAGCAACCGCTACCCGATTGCGATAGAGCGTTTAGAAGCACTCGATACCCGCTACCCGTTTGGTGTCCATGCTGAGCAAGCACAGCTCGAGCTGATCTATGCCTACTATGAAAACAGCGATTGGGAAGAAGCCCGGGCAGCGGCTAGCCGCTTTATTCGCCTTCATCCTGACCATCCCCAGGTGGATTACGCGTACTACCTACGTGGTCTTTCCGCCTGGCAAGCAGGCCGCTTCAGCCTGGAGCGCCTGCGCCTGATTGATATTTCCAAGCGCGACCTGGGTGCTTCCCGTGATGCTTACAATGACTTCCGCGAGCTGATTCAGCGTTATCCGCAGAGTGAATACGCCGCTGATGCCCAGCAGCGTATCGTCTACTTACGTGAGTTGATGGCCCGCCATGAACTGCACGTTGCCGATTACTACCTGCGCCGCGGCGCTTATCTAGCAGCGGTTGAACGCGGCCGCTGGGTAATCGAAAACTACCCAGAGTCGAACGCTACCCGGGATGCCCTAGCCACCATGGTGGAAGGCTATCAAGGCCTAGACATGGATGACCGCGCCAATGAAGTCCTCGCAGTACTGCGCGAGAACGCGCCTGATCATGAGCAATTGCAGGGCAGCCGCTTTGTTCCCAAGCATTTAGGTCAAAATGATTAAACCATTGCGAGCTTTCAATCGCTAAAAGCTGTACAACACTTACCTACCAAACCACGCCTCGGCGTGGTTTTTTTTATTCAAAAAGAACAGTAAGCGAATAACTTTAAAGGGGAAAATACAAACAGGATGGTGATATTATACAGATAACACTATTTTCTATACAAATATTGTACAACGGGGTATAATTAGCTCGTCTTACATGATAAAGCGTCTTAACGGCGCCTAAGGGAGCAATCAATGCCACTTCTTAACGCCGGTTCCAGCAACACCAAAATAAGCACGCGTTTAACGCTCGGTTTTTCTGCCTTACTCGGGCTGTTGGTTTTGCTAACAGCCGTAGGTATTTACCAAGTCAATCAAATTGATCGCGACTTAACGACCATTAATGATGTTAACGGTACCAAGCTTGGGTTTGCAGTAGATATGCGCGGCAGCGTGCATGATAGAGCCATTGCCCTGCGCGATGTGGTACTCACCCAAGACGATACTCGGTTAGATGCTTTACGCAGTGAAATGGAGCGCCTAAGCAGTGACTACGTGACGGCATCCGAAGGCGAACATCAAGTGTCTAGCGAGTACCCCAGCGGTCAAGAAGAGCGAAACATTCTAGACAGCATTGACGCCCAAGCCGCCACAACCCTGTCACTCACCCAGCAAGTCATGGAGTTTCGCCAAAAGGATCAATTTGCCGATGCACAGACACTGTTACTCGAAGAAGCGGGGCCTGCTTACGCCGAGTGGCTTAATCGGATTAATCAGTTTATCGAGCTTCAGCAAGCACTGAACGACACCACCACGGCAACAGCCCGCGATACCGCCTCCGGCTTCCAGATGCAGATGCTGGGGCTAACACTGTTCGCTTTACTGGTTGGCGGCTTGATTGCAGTGTTTTTATCCCGCCAGCTACTGCGTGAACTGGGCGCCGAGCCCCACGAAGTCAAAGCGTTTGCGGAAGCGATTGGCCGCGGCGAGCTAACCAGTCATGGGCAGCTTAAGAAGGGCGACACCCGCAGCATCATGGCGTCACAGGTCGCGATGGCGCATCAGCTACAAACCATTGTGACCCAGGTGCGCGCCTCAGCGGAGGCGGTGGCCAGCAACAGCGAGCAAATTGCTGAAGGCAATAACGACCTCTCTTCACGCACCGAGCAGCAGGCAAGTGCACTAGCGGAAACGGCCTCGGCAATGGAGCAACTCAACAGCACGGTAAAACTGAATGCTGATAATTCCGAGCAGGCCAGCCAACAGGCTACCAGCGCGTCCAGTACAGCCAAGCAAGGTGGTGAAGCGGTTAGTCAGGTCGTTGCTACCATGAATGATCTCAACAAAAGCTCACAGGAAATTGCCGGTATCATCTCCACTATCGATGCAATTGCTTTCCAAACCAACATTCTGGCGCTTAACGCCTCGGTCGAAGCCGCCCGTGCTGGCGAGCATGGCCGGGGGTTCGCAGTAGTCGCGGAAGAGGTACGCAGGCTCGCCCAGCGCAGTGCCGATGCGGCACGCGAAATTAACGCTCTGATTTCCAGCAACCTTGAGCGGGTAAACCACGGCAATGAGCGCGCTGAAGAAGCCAGTAAATCGACTGAAGAGATTGTCGCGGCTATCGAGCGGGTAACCAGTATCATGAAGGAGATTAGTTACGCCAGTGCTGAGCAGAGTACCGGTGTACAAGAAGTGGGCCGGGCGGTGACCGAGATGGATCAAGTCACTCAGCAGAACGCCGCACTCGTACAAGAGAGCGCCACCTCCGCCAATAACCTACGTCAGAATGCCCACTCTCTACTGCATGCCATGGAAGTCTTCAAGCTGCCGAAGACCCTTCAAAATGCACAGCCGCAGCACACTGCATTGGCACCTGCACCTGCACGCATTCCAGGCACTAACAAACCTACACTCGCGGCTGCGAAACCTCAGCCAAGCGAACCTAAGTGGGAAAACTTCTAAACTAATAACGATTTTGGCCGTTTATAGTGTAGAGAGAAATGGCTCCTAAGGGTTAGGAGCCGTTCTTTATTGCCTTGCCCGAGGTTGTAATGAAATCCACCCAAAGCCTTTTAATGGTTTTTTTGTTACCTATTTTAATGGTGGTACTACCTGCCCTGCTGATGCTGACAATCGCCATGAAGGTGCTGGAAGAACAGTCGCAGCAAAGCAACCTTTTACAGACCAATGATTTAGACACTTTGGTTCAAATGGCGACCTTTGATCGCCAGCTTAGCGACTTACACCAACGTATCACTGCTTTATTGATCGACACTGAAGTAACAAAGCTAAGTACTTCGCAACGCTATACGGCCTACAGTCAGATTGCGCAAGAGCTTAACCAGATCGGCCAAAGCGTGGACACCCTGGCGACCTCCCCCCTGCTTATCGACTTAAGCCAGGACAGTACCGCCGCCCTTCAAAGTGCGTTCCGGCAATATCAGCGTTTTGTCAGTATGGCCAATGAGTCAGCAGCACGAGAACTGGGCGACCCCGCCCTCTTCCTCAAAGAAGCGCAAAACCACTTCAACACCTTTACGCTATTCTCCCAGCAAATATTCGAAGCCTTAACCCTGCGTGCCAAGGAGCGTCATGACCTTTCATTTGATGCACTTACACGCTCTCATAGCACCACCATCTGGCTGGGCATTGCCATGATGGGTGTGCTTATCAGCGCAGCATTTTTTGCTTCCTGGCGCATCAATAAACGGTTGATGGTAGTGGGAGACGCTATTTTATCGCTTTCTAAGCGCCGACAGCCGTTGCCGGACTTCCACGCTATTGAGCAGATGAGACAGCAGCATAGCGGCCCCTTGAAGCGGATTGCCACCGCATTGATCGCGCTCAAGGATTCCGAGCAGCAGCGCCGTGAAGCCGAGCAAAAGATTCACCGGCTCGCCTATTACGATACGCTAACTAAACTACCTAACTGGCGCTTGATGAAAGAGCATCTACAGCATTCGTTGGATACCAACCAACAGGCCAGCACATTTGGCGCGCTAGTGTATCTGGGGATGGATAACTTCAAGCGCATCAACGATAGCAGCGGCCATCGCGTGGGCGATAACCTCCTCAAGCTTATTGCCCAGCGCCTTACCGACCTACAAGTCGAAGGCGCCACCATTGGCCGCCTTGGCGGCGATGAGTTCATGGTCATATTAGACGGCCTGGCTGGAGAACACCTAAAAGCGGCCGAAAAAGCCGAGGTATTGGCCGAACAGATACAGCACAAACTCAATCAGCCTTTCCAGCTAGAAGGGCAAGAACATTTTCTTAGTTTGAGCATGGGTATTGCATTGTTTAACGGGCCACAGCACACGGTCGACAACTTGTTTCAATATACCAACGCTGCCGTTCACTTAGCCCAAAAATCAGGCCCCAATAACATTCGTTTTTACGACCCAAAGGTACAAGCCGATTTAGAAGCCCGCATTGAGTTAGAGCATGATATGCGGCTGGCTATTGAGCGAGATGAATTTATACTCGTCTATCAAATGCAGGTAGACAGCCTTGGGCGGGCGATTGGCGCAGAAGCATTGATCCGCTGGCAACACCCGCGTCATGGGTTTGTCTCGCCGGGTACTTTTATCCCCCTAGCTGAGGAAACGGGTCTAATCATGCCGATTGGCAACTGGGTACTCGAAACAGCCTGTGAACAGTTAGTCATCTGGGCAAATGACGAAAACACGCAGCATCTAACATTAGCAGTCAACGTCAGCGCCAAACAGTTTCAACAGCCCGACTTCGTGGACACCGTTTGCGGCGTGCTAACCAAAAGCGGTGCTCCGGCCCACCGGCTAAAGCTGGAGCTGACAGAAAGTACTATGATTGGCGAAATAGATGACATCATTGCCCGCATGCACCAGCTGAAAGCGCTGGGAGTTAGCTTTTCCTTGGACGATTTCGGCACTGGCTACTCGTCGCTGCAGTACCTCAAACGGCTCCCTTTAGATCAAATCAAAATCGATCAATCGTTTGTGCGCAACCTGCATAAAGACACGGACGATAAGGCCATCGTACAAACCATTATTGCCATGGGGCGTTCGCTCGGGTTGCAGGTTATCGCCGAAGGTGTCGAAAACCAAGAACACTGGCGCCACCTAAACGAACACCAGTGTCATGCCTTCCAAGGATATTATTTTTGCAAGCTGGTATCCGCTGCAGAGATGATACAGCGCAGTTTGGCTGCACCACCAATGCTCGCCTAATACGGAGGTAGTCCCCGTCATAAAGGCTTACTCACCGGGCTGCCAACCATTGACGATCGGATAGCGGCGGTCGCGACCAAAGCCCCGAGGCGTCACCCGGACACCAATGGGCGCCTGGCGGCGCTTATACTCGCAGCGGTCAACCAGCTTCACCACTTTATAGACGTCTTCAGCGTCAAAGCCACCAGCGATGATCGCTTCAGCGCTCATGTCGCCTTCGATATAGCTTAATAGGATAGCGTCGAGCACGTCGTAATCGGGTAAAGAGTCGCTATCCTGCTGATCCGGCGCCAGCTCCGCACTGGGTGGGCGCTCAATGACCCGCTCGGGGATCGCAGGTGATTGCGTATTGCGCCAGCGAGCCAAGCGATACACCCAGGTTTTATACACGTCTTTGATGGCATTAAAACCGCCCACCATATCGCCATACAGCGTGGCGTAGCCCACCGCCATTTCGCTCTTGTTACCAGTCGTCAGTACCATCAAGCCTTTTTTATTGGAGATCGCCATCAGCAGTACGCCGCGACAGCGGGACTGTAGGTTCTCTTCGGTGGTATCTCGCTCAGTTCCCGCGAAGCTCTCTGCCAGCGTGCCCATAAAGGCTTCTACCATGGGCTCGATCGGCATGATCTCATAGTGGACGCCGAGCATTTTGGCCTGTTCTGCAGCATCCTGCTTGGAGATATCCGCGGTGTAGTGGTACGGCATCATCACCGCCTGCACCCGTTGAGGGCCCAGTGCGTCAACCGCAATCGCCAGCGAAAGCGCTGAGTCGATACCGCCGGAAAGCCCCAACACAACGCCCTCAAAACCACTCTTGTTGACGTAATCGCGCAGCCCGGTAACTAACGCACAGTAAAGGCTCTCTTCCGGTTCTACCTCGGGGTCAATCTCTCCGGCTTGGGGTTCCCAGACCGTCGCGCTGGTTTGCAAAAACTGAACCGGCATCAGGCCCGCCTGCCAATACGGTGCCAGCACCTGCAGCTCACCGCTGGCGTTAACGCAGCAAGAGCCGCCATCAAAGACCAGTTCATCTTGGCCACCGATGGTGTTCACATACACAATTGGAAGCTGCGTATCCTGAGCGTGTTTCTCCAACAGGCGCAGCCGTTCCGCGGGCTTGTCCTGGTGATAGGGAGAGGCGTGCAAGGAAACCAGTACCTCAGCACCCGCTTGTGCAGCGGCCTTAACCGGCGCGCCATCCCATAGGTCTTCGCAGATCACGATGCCCAGTTTGGCGCCTTTATGCTCATACACCAGCGTTTCAGTGCCGGGCGTGAAATAGCGCTGCTCATCGAACACTTGGTAGTTAGGCAGCGCCTGCTTGGCGTACTCAGCTTCCCACTGGCCGTTGTAAAGTAGGCCCGCCAAGTTGTAACAGCGGCCTTCCCGCACGCCGGGATAGCCAATGATCACCAACACATCACTGGCGACCTTCGATGCCATTAGCGCGCGAGCTTCACGCAGGCGGGTTTCCATTGAGGGGCGCAGCAGCAGGTCTTCCGGTGGGTAGCCTGACAAAAAAAGCTCTGGAAAGACAACAATATCCGCCCCATGCTCAATCCGCGCTTCGCGCACTGCTTCAATCGCGCGTGCGGCATTGCCGGGAATATCCCCGACCAGAGGATCGAGTTGGGCCATTACCAGCGTTAAGTCTTGCATGGGCGTCAAAATCTCTTGAGAATCTTTAAAATAGGGTTACACCAACATAGTCGTATTGTCCCGCAAGGGCCGCCAACTGGCAAAGGCTGCGGGTCTATCCTAACGCCTTGTGCCTAGATTCCCACTTTGGGAGACACAAAAGGATGAACCTCTTGATCATTCGGCTGATTATCTTCGCCGTTATATTCTATGCCGGTTTAAAGCTATACGGCATATACCGGCAACGTAAGCTTGAGCATGAAGCGCAGCATAAAAAAGTCAACCGCCACGAGGGTGGCAAAATGGTGCGCTGCCGCTGGTGTGAGGTGCACGTTCCTGAAGACGAAGCACTGCGTGACCAGGAGCAGTGGTTCTGCTCCAGCGCCCATCGCGACCGCTTCCTGCAGGAGCAGCAGGATAAAGACGGCACACCTTAAGCCTGTATTAGCCGCTCTGGCGTAAGTTGGTAAGGCGCGGGGTCAATTAGTGGCTCGCGCCCCAGCAGTTGATCCACCAGTAAATGGGTCGAAGCAGGCGCCAGCACCAAGCCGTTGCGATAGTGCCCGGCATTGACGAAGACGTTACTCCATTCAGGCAGCGCGCCGATAAAGGGAATGCCCGTTGGGGATCCAGGCCGCAGGCCGGCCCACTGGTGTGCTACCGGGCACGTTGCCAAAGCGGGCAGGATCGCTTCAGCACTCTGTTTTAGCGACGCCAATGCCGCCTCATCGGTGCGCTTGTCAAACCCCGCCTCTTCCAATGTAGAACCGACCAATAGCAAGCCATCTGCACGCGGAATAATATAGCGCCCATCTTTTAACACCACGCGCTGCACCAACCCTTTGGGTGCTTGGTAAGCGATCATCTGACCTTTAACGGGTCTTACCGGCAACTGCACATTCAACTGCGACAAGAGCTGCGCAGCCCAAGCGCCGCCGCAAACAATAATGCGTTCAGCCGTTATCAGCCCCTGAGACGTCACCACGCCTTCAACGATGCCCTCTACTTTGCCACCCTGTTGAATAAAACCACTGACCTCGCACTGCTCTTTCAGCGTTACCTGGGGCATCGCCGCTAACCGCGCCTTCAACGCCTTGGCTAAACGCGGATTGCGCACACTGCCCAGCGTCGGCATCCATAGCGCGCTATCGTCAGCCATTGCCACACCAGGTTCTTTAGCGTGAACAAAGTCTGCCCCTACCCGCTCTAGCGGTTTCCCCAGCTGGCGTGCCCATTGCAGCGCTTGGTCGGCATCGTCCACATTTAGGTAGAGCAGCCCTTTTTGACGATATTCGGGGTCAATACCGGTCTCTTCCAATAAGCGCAGGGCCAAAGAGGGGTAAACGCCTTCCGACCAGCGGGAAAGTTGCGATACCGCAGAGTCGTAGCGCCAGGGATAGAGCGGCGAAACGATACCACCGCCCGCCCAGGATGCCTCTTTACCGCACTCACCACGATCAACCAGTGTGACCTGGTGACCGGCATCGGCTAACTGCAGCGCTGTCATCATACCGATCACGCCGCCGCCAATAATTAAGAAATCGCTCACAAAATTGTCCGTTTTGGCTTACATAAAAAAAGCGTAGCGCCGCCTAGGATGACCTATTAACGACGATATGTTCGCTACTGGTAAAGGAGAGTGAGCATAGCGCGGGCGATAACAAGGTCAAGTGAGGAGAGGCGATGAGCAGTTTTTACGTCAAGACGCACACCACACCTGAAAACGGGTTTACACTGCTCGAGCTACTGATCACCCTGCTGTTGGTTGGAATCATCGCCGCCTGGGGGCTACCCAATTTTCAAGCATTGGGGGAGCGTACCGCACAGACTAGCGAGGTCAATCGATTCCAGAGTGCGTTTTCGTTCGCGCGTAATACAGCGATTAGCCAACGCCGCCAGCTGACGCTTTGCCCAGCCTTGCAGAACCGTGAGGCTTGCGCTAATGACTGGGGTGGAGAGCTTATGATTGTGTGGGGCAATAAAACCGATAGCATCACTGAAGAAGACATTTTGCGCATTGTGCCCGCGCAACAAGGCACACAAGTGACCTACAACCGGGGCTGGTCGCGTATCCGTTACAGCCCGCTGGGCTATACCAGCGGTTATAACGGCAGTTTTGCTATTTGCTCAACCAGCGGCGCCGTGGGCTCTAAGGGTAAAAAGCTGGTACTTAGCCAATTAGGGCGGCTAAGGATTGATGAAGCGCCTATCGACTGTTAATCATTAGGCGCTTCAACTCATTCACGGCGTTGTGACAATGGTTTTAAGCAATACCGTCTAAATAGCGCTCGGCATCCAGCGCTGCCATGCAGCCGCTGCCAGCTGAAGTGATTGCTTGACGATAAATGTGATCCATCACGTCGCCGCAGGCAAATACGCCCGGTACGCTAGTCGCGGTTGCATTCCCTTCAAGGCCTGAATGCACTTTGATATAGCCGCCGTTCATGTCCAACTGACCCGCAAAGATCCCTGTGTTGGGGCTATGGCCAATGGCAATAAACAGTCCAGGCGCATGAATCTCTTTGCTTGAACCATCTTTAGTGGATTTAACCCGAACGCCTGTAACACCGGAGTTATCGCCGAGCACTTCTTCGACTTCCTGGAACCACTCAAGAACGATTTTGCCCGCCTCAGCTTTCTCGAAAAGCTTATCTTGGAGGATTTTTTCCGCCCGCAACGTGTCACGGCGGTGTACCAGGGTCACTTTGGAAGCAATGTTAGAGAGATAGAGCGCCTCTTCCACGGCGGTATTGCCGCCGCCCACCACAATGACTTCCTGATTGCGGTAGAAAAAACCATCGCAGGTAGCGCAGGCCGACACCCCTTGACCCATAAACTGCTGCTCAGTGGGCAGACCCAGGTAACGGGCACTGGCGCCGGTGGCCACGATCAACGCATCGCAGGTATAAATACCGCTATCGCCTTTTAAGGTAAACGGTTTTTCGCTTAAGCTAACCTCATTGATGTGATCAAACAGCACCTCTGTATTGAAACGTTCGGCGTGCTGCTTCATGCGCTCCATCAACTCCGGCCCCTGTACGCCTTGAGCGTCGCCGGGCCAGTTATCCACATCGGTTGTGGTGGTCAGTTGGCCACCCGCCTGAATACCGGTAATTAGCAGCGGCTTCAGGTTGGCCCGAGCAGCATAGACGGCAGCCGTATAGCCTGCGGGACCGGATCCAAGAATAATCAAACGCTCATGACGAGTTTCCATGACACCACCTTGTAAATATCTGACTGATAGCTTTGTCGCTAGCTGTGTTAATAGCTTTGAAAAAATTAGCCACAGAGTCTGCCTGAAATGGTGCCAAGTACAAGCTATTGCAAGGTTTCATCTACGCTATTAGGCGAAGAAACCTTGAAAGCCTCTGTGCAAAGACCCATGTGTTATTACTAAATCAACGCCATACTGGGGGGAAATCTATACTAAAGAAAGATCGTGACCGTCATGCTGAGCGCTGCGCTCAGCAACCAGAGGAGAGAGATATGAGCAAGATACCCGATACGCTAAACACCCTAGAGGTTGGTAGTAAAACCTATCACTACTACAGCCTGCCCCACGCGGCCGAGACCCTGGGCAGCATTGACCGGCTACCCAAGACGCTCAAGATTCTACTCGAAAACCAGCTGCGCTTCGCCGACGACGAAAGCGTAGATCAGGAAGATATGCAGGCCCTGGTCGACTGGCAGGCCGAGGGCAAATCCAGCCGCGAAATCGGCTACCGCCCGGCGCGGGTACTCATGCAGGACTTTACCGGCGTGCCCGGCGTGGTGGATTTAGCCTCCATGCGCGCCGCGGTAGAAAAGCTGGGCGAAGACCCGGCGAAGATCAACCCGCTTTCCCCCGTCGATCTCGTTATCGACCACTCGGTAATGGTCGATAAGTTCGGCAACCCGGCGGCGTTTCAAGAGAACGTCGATATCGAAATGCAGCGCAACCGCGAGCGCTACGAGTTTCTACGCTGGGGCCAGCAGGCGTTTGATAACTTTAGCGTCGTTCCCCCCGGTACCGGTATTTGTCACCAGGTCAACCTGGAGTACCTAGGCAGAACGGTATGGACGAAGGACGAAGACGGCAAGACCTTTGCCTACCCCGACACCCTCGTGGGCACTGACTCTCACACCACCATGATCAACGGCCTGGGCGTGCTTGGCTGGGGCGTGGGCGGTATTGAAGCCGAAGCGGCCATGCTCGGTCAGCCGGTGTCGATGCTGATCCCCGAAGTGATTGGCTTTAAATTAACCGGCAAGCTACGCGAAGGTATTACCGCCACTGACCTGGTACTCACCGTTACCGAGATGCTGCGTAAAAAAGGCGTGGTGGGTAAATTTGTCGAGTTCTACGGCGATGGTTTGAAAGACCTGCCGCTGGCGGATCGTGCCACGATCGCCAATATGGCCCCCGAGTATGGTGCTACCTGTGGTTTCTTCCCAGTGGATGAAGAAACCCTGAACTATATGCGCCTGACGGGGCGTGAAGATGAGCAAGTCGCCCTGGTGGAAGCCTATAGCAAGGCCCAAGGGCTGTGGCGTGAACCTAATGACGAGCCGATCTTCACCGACGCCCTAGCACTGGACATGACCGAGGTAGAGGCCAGCCTGGCCGGCCCCAAACGTCCGCAGGATCGCGTGGCGCTGAAAGACATGGCGGCGGCCTTTGACAAGTTCATGCAGGAAGACGTCAACGCGGATGCCAACGCAAAGGGGGAACTCTCTTCTGAAGGCGGCCAAACCGCCGTGGGGGTGAGGCGCAGCTTCGAGCATGACACCAGCCAGGCCGTTACGCTTGATGACCATGATTTCAGCCTTGACCCCGGGGCGGTGGTGATTGCGGCGATTACCTCGTGCACCAACACCTCCAACCCCAGCGTGATGATGGCCGCTGGGCTGCTGGCACGTAAAGCGCGTGAAAAGGGGTTAACCACGAAGCCCTGGGTGAAAACCTCCTTAGCACCAGGTTCCAAAGTGGTCACCGATTATCTGGAAGCCGCTGAATTAAACGATGACTTGGATGCACTGGGCTTCAACCTCGTCGGCTACGGCTGCACCACCTGTATCGGTAACTCCGGCCCGCTGCCTGATGAGATCGAAAAAGCGATCAACAGCGGCGATCTTGCCGTGGCCTCGGTGCTCTCCGGTAACCGTAACTTTGAGGGCCGTGTACACCCGTTGGTCAAAACCAACTGGCTGGCCTCGCCGCCCCTGGTGGTGGCTTACGCCCTGGCGGGTAATGTCCAGCTTGACCTTACCCAGGCGCCGTTGGGCAAAGATAGCAACGGCGACCCGGTCTACCTCAAAGATATCTGGCCCAGTCAGGCCGAGATTGCCAGCGCCGTCGAGCAGGTCAACACCGCCATGTTCCGTAAAGAATACGGCGCAGTGTTTGAGGGTGACGATGTCTGGAAAGCCATCGACGTGTCAGAAAGCAAGGTCTATCAGTGGCCTGAATCCACCTACATTCAGCACCCGCCCTTCTTTGAAGGCATGGGCCGCGAGCCGGATGCCATCGAAGATGTGCACAGTGCCCGCGTGCTTGCCATGCTGGGTGATTCGGTGACCACCGACCATATCTCCCCTGCCGGTGCCATCAAGCCTGACAGCCCCGCCGGGCGCTATCTGCAAGAACACGGCGTCAGGCCGGTCGACTTCAACTCCTACGGCTCACGCCGGGGTAACCATGAAGTCATGATGCGCGGCACCTTCGCCAACGTGCGGATCAAAAACGAGATGCTCGACGGTGTGGTCGGCGGTGAAACACGCCACGTACCCAGCGGCGAGCAGATGGCCATTTACGATGCGGCCATGAAGTACAAAGAGGAAGGCAAACCGCTCGTCGTGATCGCCGGTAAAGAGTACGGCACCGGCTCCTCACGGGATTGGGCGGCCAAAGGCACCCGTTTGCTGGGCGTTCGCGCGGTGATTGCCGAATCCTTCGAGCGCATCCACCGCTCTAACCTGATCGGCATGGGCGTTGTACCGCTGCAGTTTGCCGAAGGCGAAAGCCGTAAAACGTTGGGGTTAACCGGCGATGAAGAGATTTCGATTGCCGGATTAAGCGACCTGACGCCAGGTGGCACGGTCAAAATCGTGATCAAAAATGCCGACGGGGAACGTAGCGTTGATGCCAAGTGCCGAATTGATACGGTAAACGAGCTGGCTTACTACCGTCACGGTGGTATCCTTCACTACGTGTTGCGCAAGATGATCGGCGCAGCCTAAAAGGGTAAAACCTACCAATGCTTGCATGCCCCCACCTCGGTGGGGGCTTTTTTTAGCCGAGTGATTAAAAAGCGCGACGGCGATAGGTGCGATAATCTGGCGACCAGGACGCCTTTTCAATCAGTTCCCGTAGCGTCGTACCACTGGTTTTCAGTGCCACGCCATTCTGCTGTGCCTGGGCAGCCACTTCAAAAGCAATCGACTTGCTGATATCGCGAATACGCGATAGCGGCGGCAGCAAAGCACCCTTGCCCTCTTTAACCAGCGGCGCTTCACGGGCCAGCGCCCGCGAGGCGCTCATCAGCATCTCGTCGGTGACTCGATTGGCACTGGCAGCAATCACGCCCAACCCAATGCCTGGGAAGATATAGGCATTGTTGCACTGGGCAATCGGATAAGTACGGCCGTTGTAAACCACCGGCGCAAAGGGGCTACCGGTGGCTACCAAGGCTTGGCCGTCGGTCCAGCGAATAACATCCTCTGGCACGGCCTCTGCCTGGGAAGTAGGGTTAGAGAGCGGCATGATGACCGGGTGCTCACAGCCCGCGTGCATGGTGCGCACCACCTGCTCGGTGAAGATACCGCGCTGGCCGCAGACACCGATCAGCACTGTTGGTTTGATCTGAGCAATCGTCTCTTCCAGACCCTGGCCATTCCACTCGGCGACTAGCGAAGGGTCGTGGGCTAACCGGCGCTGGAAGTCGCGCTGCCACTCTTGATCGCTGGTCATCAAGCCGTCGCGATCGACAATGTAAATACGCGACCGTGCTTCGCTTTCGGTCAAGCCCTCCGCTTCCATCGCTACGACCACCTGCTCGGCGATTCCACACCCCGCGGAACCGCCACCTACAAACACCACACGCTGCTGGGCAATGGTCTCTTCCCGGGCCTGACAAGCCGCCATTAGCGTACCCACCACCACAGAGGCAGTCCCCTGCACATCGTCGTTGAAGCAGCAAAGCTCGTTGCGATAGCGCTCTAGCAGCGGCACCGCATTGGCCTGGGCAAAGTCCTCAAACTGCAGCAGCACGTTCGGCCAGCGGCGCTTCACAGCAGCGATAAATTCTGCCATGAACGCATCGTACTCTTCCTGCCCTACCCGCTCGTGGCGCCAGCCCATGTACATGGGATCATCCAGCAGCGCTTTGTTGTTAGTGCCCACATCAATCATGATCGGCAGCGTGTAGGCGGGGCTAATACCGCCACAGGCGGTATACAACGCCAGTTTACCAATCGGGATACCCATGCCCCCGATGCCCTGGTCGCCGAGGCCTAGAATGCGCTCACCATCGGTCACTACGATCACTTTGACATTATCTTTGGTGGCGCTGCGCAGGATATCATCCATATGTTCGCGGTCAGGATAGCTAATAAACAGGCCGCGGTGGTTACGGTAAATGTTGGAAAATTCCTGACACGCCTGCCCTACCGTGGGGGTGTAAATAATCGGCAGCATCTCTTCAAGATGCTGGGAAACCATACGGAAATAGAGTGTTTCGTTGTCGTCTTGAATGGCGCGCAGGTGGATGTGCTTTTCGAGGTCGCTATGGCATTGTTGGTACTGGCGGTAGACCCGCTCTAGCTGATCCTCAATAGTTTCTACCTTCTGCGGCAGCAAACCAATCAGGTTAAACGCCAAGCGCTCCTGCTGAGTAAACGCGCTGCCTTTGTTCAATAGCGGCATTTCGAGCAAAGAAGGACCGGCGTAAGGAAGGTATAGGGGGCGTCTACTCTCGGTAGTCATAAGCACTCTCTTTTTTATGTCAATCACTGCTGCAATGCAGCAACATCGGGCGTTTGCGGCGTTTGAGCGTAATGTAACATGCTCCTGCGACAAAGGTGGAAGAGAGCGACCATGTTGATAAAAAAACGCCTCGGTTTAGGAAGCCTAAACCGAGGCGTGATGGCGCGATTAACTAGTGATCTAACGATGCCCTAGCAAGTTTTAGCGGTGGGTTTGCGCCCCTCCACGCCAGCGAAGAAGAACGGCCGCAGCTTAACGCCAAACATGTTGCCCGCAAACGCCGCTACCAGCCATACCCAACCGTGAAGGCTGCCAGAGGCAATGCCGCTGAAGTAAGCACCAATATTGCAACCAAACGCCAAACGCGCGCCATAACCTAGCAAGATGCCGCCGATGACCGCGGCCAAGATAGATTTCAACGGGATTCTGAAGTTAGGTGCAAAGCGACCCGCCAAGCTGGCGGCAGCCAGCGCGCCCAGCATAATACCGACATTCATTACCGTAGTGATGTCGCTCCATACGCTGGCTTTAAGGGCCGCTGCGTTGCCAGGGGACTGCCAATAGCCCCACTGGCTGACATCGCCGCCCACCAGTTCAAAGCCTTTAGCACCCCACAGCGCAAACGCAGAGGTAATTCCCCAAGGGCGGCCTGCCAGTGCCAAGGTGGCAAAGTTGAGCAACGCCAACGCCACCGCGCCCGCCACTAACGGCCAAGGCCCAGTTAACCAACGCGCATACCCATGCTTATCGACCATGGACGCCTGCTCTAACTGACCGTGACGACGCTTCTCCATCACCCAGGTAAACGCCGTAATAGCAGCAAACAGCACCAGGCTAATAGCGATCCCCCCACTGACCCCGGCGACGTTAACCAGCGATACCGGTTGAAAGGCCGGTAAGCTCTGCCACCAGGCAAAATGCGCCGAGCCAATCACCGAGCCGACAATAAAGAACACCAGAGTGATCAGCATGCGCGCGTTACCACCGCCTGCGGTAAACAGCGTGCCAGAGGCACAGCCGCCGCCTAACTGCATGCCCACACCGAACAGGAACGCCCCTACCAACACAGAAATACCAATGGGCGCCACAAAGCCCGACACCTCGTTGCCAAACAGGGAACCCGCCCCCAAGGCAGGGAAAAACAGCACCACAGCAATCGCCAGCATCACCATCTGGGCACGCAGGCCACGCCCGCGCCGCTCAGTAATAAATACCCGCCACGCTGAGGTAAAACCAAAGGCAGCGTGATACAGCACCATGCCAAATAGCCCGCCGACAATCATCAACAGGCCAATGTTGGCGTCAAAGACAACCCCAATAAGCAACGCACCCAGCACAATCGCCGCTGTGGCTATCAGCGGCACGCGATAGCTCTGCGGCGCAGCAACCGTCGTTGTAGACATACATTCACCTTTAGCAGCACCAAAAGCGCCTGTTAACAAACAGGCGCTTTTGGTAGACATGGACAATAGTTATAAGCCTAACGATAGCTGTAGAGTGCGGGAAATTCTTTATTTAAAGGTAGTTATATCTTTGGGGAATATATGGATGATGGAGCAACGCACCAGTCTAGCGCAAGAATCACCCTGCTATAGCAACCTAAAAGAATGCAGTACTTTGAATATTGTGGCGCTCTGTTCCTCCCACGACGCAGTAAAGGTGTTTATCATTATTCTATAGTGCCCATTAGGAGCGGCTAAAGAAGCAACGAGGGTAGATGTTTCTTGATCGCCATCTACAATGTTTACGACTTGATAAAGACACTCGATGTCTTTTACTCCGCAATTGGCCGAGGTCGATACAAAAATATCGCCCGGCACATGATATTGGAAACTGCTTTCAAGCAATAAACCGTACTCTTCTAAGGTAAGAGAGGCATCATTCTGATCGAAACCAATGAACATTTCTAACTCACCTGTTTCACTCTTTGTTCTTAAAATATAGTCTTTCCCGCTGGGCGCATAAATGGCCCAGGTAAGTGGAACGGATATAGCGAACTCGCCATTGGTAATTTTTTTTGTTGCGTCGCTACTGATCACTTCAGAGTTATTGGCATCCTCTGTGGAAGCGATGGCTTTTTCTTTACCAACAGGAAGGTCTTTAACTTGAAATAAAATAACAACAAGCACGGCGATATTATATGCTTTGAGGAAACGCCTAACGTTTCTACCAGATTTGGGTAGGCAGAAAGGAAGCGCCATCAATGATGGGATTAAAATAGCCGTTAAGATAATATCTACAATCAATCCCTCGTAGCTAACATAACCATTAGGAGTCGCGAGTGTAAAGACCGCACAAGTAAGAAACAGCAAGATGGCAATAAGTAGTCGCATATTTTGTCCTTGGTGTAAGACAGAGCTTAGTCGTAGCCTAATTGTCTTCTTGATTGCAGATAATAAGTGAACTAATTACGAGCTAGCCACCTGCTAAAAGCCCTAGTGATTCGACGTAAATGAGAGTAAGCGTAAACTGGGCATTCGGTTCCCCTTGGCGGGCGGCAAGATCAAACCAGCGAATGGCGTCGCTCCGGCTCTCGGGAATGCTTTCGCCGCGAAGGTACATACTGCCTAAATTGTATTGGGCCATAGCATTGCCCTGAATGGCCGCTTGTTGATACCACTGCAGGGCGAGTACACGGTTAATAGGCACGCCTTCACCAAACTGGTACATAGCGCCTAGCATGGTTTGAGCATCAGTATCTCCCTGTTCGGCGGCAAGACGGTACCAGTGCGCCGCTTCATGATCGTCTCGTTCAACGCCTGGGTTGTAACGGTACATAGCCCCCAGGTTGAATTGAGCCATGACGTCACCCTGCTCTGCGGCGCGACGGTACCACATCATCGCTTTTTCTGGGTTTGGGGGAATACCTGCACCAAAATCATACATATAGCCTAATTCAAACTGTGCATCAGCATCGCCCTGCTCGGCGGCCAGCCGAAACCAGTCTGCCGCTGCTCGCGCGTCTTGCTCAACGCCTTCTCCGTCTCGGTACATGATGCCCGTGTTGAACTGGGCAGAAATATGGCCTTGCTCAGCAGCCTGGCGATACCAACCCAACGCCTTGCGGCTATTTTGAGCAACGCCCAGGCCGGTATCGTACCGGTAGCCCACTCTAAACTGCGCATCGGCATCCCCTTGTTCTGCGGCCCGGCGATACCACTCAGTCGCGGTATCCTCATTCTGGGTAACGCCCTCGCCATTGGCATACATATACCCCAGTTGGTTTTGAGCGCCCATATGGCCGTTCTCAGCCGCAAGATTAAATAGCCTTAAGGCGTCACTCATGCTTTGAGTAACGCCTTCGCCCCGATAGTAAAGCCAGGCTAAGTTATTATAGGCATCAACCACTTCTTGGTCGGCGGCTAACTGAAACCACTCGATGGCTTTACTAAAATCCTGTACTACGCCTTCGCCATCGCGATACATAACACCTAAGTTATACTGTGCATCGGGAACACCCTGTTCAGCGGCGAGAAAATATAGCTCGGCCGCGTCACTAGAGCTTTGAGGGAGCCCAATCCCTAAGTAATACATCCCTGCCAGCATAAATTGGGCGTCAGGATGCCCCTGTTTTGTCGCGAGTCTAAGCCACGTGATGGCTTTGTTAGTATTTTTGGATACGCCATCGCCGTGACGATACATAGCACCAAGCTGATACTGTGACTCCGAATCACCTTGCTTAGCGCGTGCGACAAGCTGATCAAAACCTGCATTAACTTGATCGTCAGTATAATCGCTAAGCGCTTCATTCATCGGCTGGGCTAATGCGGGTGAGGAGCATAAGAAAAGGGTGAGACTCAGAAGTGATATAGCAATAAGGTGAGGCATGGCATGCAATCCCTGCACTGATCTTAATTCTACTTATCTTCTCAGACTATTTGTTGGATTTCTATACAAACCACTCATTCTCTTGATCTCATGACTCCCACAAGGGCCTGAGTAACAAGGATCAAGAAATAAACAGAGGCGCTAACCGCCTTTGTAACAGCCTCGTGGTCAGCAAACTCCGAGGCTTAGTTCAGCATGATCGTTTTACCCGTACTACGACGCCGCTTAAGCTGCCGAATTCTTTATAGCCTTTTCATCTCGCCAATAGGTGTTAGCCACTCTCTTAGAGCGTAAAAAATAAAGAGTCCAGATAACTGACCATACCAGGGCGGATGCAGACTCTGAGTGCAACACACTCACTGGATGGTTGATGGGCTTTCATGGTACTTGGTCATCAGCTCGCTCATCACTTCTATCGGACATTTAAACCCAAAGCGTTTTCGAGGTCGCATATTTAGCTCAAAGGCAATGGCGTCTAGCTCTTCCTGGCTATGCACTGAAAGATCCGTTCCTTTCGGTAAATATTGACGGATTAGGCCATTGATATTCTCATTGGCCCCCCGCTGCCAGGGGCTATGGGGATCGCAAAAGTAAATCGCAACACCGGTTTCTTGAGTAATTTTTGCATGGTGTGCCATTTCACGCCCCTGATCATAAGTCATGCTTTTTCGAGCGGTGGTCGGCATTCGGTTCAGGGCAGCACTAAAGCCTGCGACGGCGGATGTGGCGGTGGCGTCATCCATTTTTGCGAGTATCAGATAGCCACTACTAAGTTCTACCAAGGTGCCTACCGCAGACGCGTTATTCTTACCTTTAATCAGATCGCCCTCCCAGTGGCCGGGCATTTCACGCTTACTGACCTCGGGCGGACGTAAGTGAATGCTGACCATGTCAGGGATCTGTCCACGTCGATCCACTTCGCCACGGCGAGGCTTGCGTGTGGTTTTACCTTGTCGCAAGCAGTGAATCAGTTCCTTGCGAAGGTGGCCAACAGGCAAGGCATAAATGGCCGTGTAGATGGTTTCTCGGCAGACGTAGGCATCGCGCAAATCAGGTAGTTTCATCATTTTGAGCTTGCCGCTAATTTGTTCAGGAGACAAGCGTTGTCGCAACATATAAACGATGAGGTCAAAACGCTCCGTGCCCGGCACAAGCTTCTGTGTCGGGCGACAGGCAGCTCGACGCTTTTCTCGCTGACGTTGAGCGTGCCGGGCACAGTAACCGTTCTGGGCTATTTGGTTACGGCGTATTTCACGAGAGATGGTTGAAGGAGCTCGCCCTAAGAGCTGGGCAATATGCCGAAGGCTCATCCCTTGGGCTTGACCCACTTGGATGCTGGCACGTTCTTCAATGCTGAGTTCGAGGTAAGACATGGGACAACACCTTAGCGAAATGCTCAGGTGTTGCACTCAATTTCTGCGGCCAAGCAGATTAAAAATGGAAGGTGGGATTCTCATCGCAAGGAAATACTCCCCAGCTTCAGGTGGCATAGTCACAACACAGAAGGCAAGAAGGCTAGCGTTCAACAAAGGGCCGGAAAGCCATATTAGCAACACGACGATGTAACGCGTAACTTTCTTATTACTCGCATATAAAACAACTACCATGCATAAATGGCAAAACACAAAAAAAGCAGAAGTGTAAGGCAGCGTTTCTAAAAAATAATTAAACCAATCAGCATTTTCAACAACATCCTGTTCTCTTAAAAACTCTAGAATTTTGACCACAAAGATAAATGGAAGAATGATGCATACAACCCATATATAAAACATCAACCAACCACCTACACCTACTGGCTTGTTGGGGTAAGGTAAGTCCCTCTCAGTCATTTCGATCCCTCTCTTCATTGATCCAAAAATGGTGATAGCGAATCTTACCACACTCACCCACTAGCATCCTCATAATACTTCGCCACAATTTTTTAAATACACTAATTTTTCTATAATCTCAAGTAAAATCCACTTTGCCTTAGCCATGGACGGTTTGAAGTGGCAATATCTATATATCGACAACCATGGTGCGAGGGGCAAGCAATACCAACCTTCGAGTAGAGAAGCCACTAAAGCGTCTAACGATTTACTTGAATAGTTTGTGACCAACCTTTTTTAGGTACAGACTGCCCCATTTCGGTTTGATTATTGTCGACTTTATTCAATCTTTGCCCATGCAGTAGGTCTCGTTGTCATGCACGGTATGGGTTTCACCGCAGTCGAAATCTTTTTGGGCATGGAGCCAAATTTGCTCCTCGCCGGTGGCATCCTCAAGTCAGGCCAGTAGGGCAAACGCTGGGTTTTCCAGTGGTCGTCGAAGGTGCCTTGATAACTCACTCGGGGCTCCCACCAGGGGGCAATGGGTCCAAAGCCTGCCGGGGCCGGGCGGTCGAAGGGCGAGGAGACCAGCCAGTCCGGGTCTTCCAGTTGAGGTGCGGGCAACTGCGTGACGGCGTTAAGGTCAGGTTTTAGGTACCGGGCGACCTCGCTGGACACCGCTTATAGTCAGCGCGTGATGGCAACCAGCCCCGCCAGGCGGGATTGTCGGGGTAGTAGAGCGTGTTGTTGGTGGGTAAGCGTTCATTCTATAACTTCATGGCCGATCCACGAGATCGCCATGCTGCCATAGCCGCTGCCCGCTCAGCCCTGGGCCACGCGCACCCAGCAGTTGGCGGTCTCGTTAGCGGCGGAGTAGCGATCCTTGGGACTTTGGTCTGACTAGTTAAACGCCCCTACAAGACGGTGAATAAATTGACACAAAGTATCGAACATTCTCTATAGGCCTTGCGTATGAGTCCCTGTGAAATCATCCCACGCTTTGCAGAAATTTCGAGACTCTTCACCCAGCAAACCTACAAATAAATGAGCTTCAACTCTCCCTGACGAAACGGCATTAATCATATTTTCTAACAAACATGTAGCTACCGCATTCTTAACCATTTCATCGCCTTCTTCTAAGCAGCTTTCCACAAGCAAAAAAACTTCCTCCCTTTTATCACTCGACATTAGATGCAAGTTATTTATCAAATAAGAAGAAAGCTTTGAAATATCGTTTGACAGCCCTGGTGTATCATTTCCCCAGAACTCAAGATGAGCCTGCCAAGCAGGTTCAAATCCTGGAACTTTATTTAAAAAAAGCTCAATACAATTTTCATATGTAATCATTTAGCGCCCCAATGCGTTACGTAAATCCATAATGATATTTTCTGCAGCAGCACGATCACCTAAACTAGCATTTGGATTTCTATCAAGCCACCTATTGAGAAATCTTATCGAATCAAGTCCTTTTTGTGAATGCATACGGCCACCGACAGCTTGCCCAGTGGCCAACTCATGCCTTATGGCATCTGCTGTACTGCCACTACCAATTGTGGCATTAGGTCTATATAACTCATCTACGACTTCACTTAATTCTGGATCGCTGACACTAGGTTTAGACATCTGTCGTCTAAGTTGGGTTTTATATTCTTCGTGGGATGCGCGGTTAGCTGCTCCATTTTCCTCCACCCGCAGCCCTTCATTGTCCTGACCAGATTCTCGCTGGTTGGTCGAGGTGTCGTCAGTTTTACTAGACGAATCTCTGTCAACCCTCTTGGGCTTTTTGAAACCACCAAACACCTTGTTAACCATGGAACCGAGAGAGCGCCCGATGGGCGTGGCATCAAGTAACACAGGCAAAATGGCTTGGCCGTATTGGCCTGACCTGACACCATCTCCCACTCCCTCAAGCAACTGTGCTCCCGCTATAACGGGGTTGAAACCAATAAGAAAATCAACCCATGTTCCTTTGACATTGGCACGCGCGGTCTGCCGTCCAGCGTTCTCTCGCAACTCTCCAACGCTGGTGGTAGCTTCAATTACTGTAGTCCATCAAATCATGCAGCTCATCGTCGGTGAGGGTGCCGTTGCGATAGGCCTCCATCATCGCTTGCTGCTGGTGCTCCACCGTCTGGGAAAGCTCCTCTACCTGCGCCCGCAACGCCAGGGCTTGTTCCGAGGTTTTGCCTGTGGGGTTGTCGTTCAAAGCGTCGCGTAGTTCGCCCACGCGTTCCAGGTTGGCTTGTGCCTCTTGCTGTAATTGCTCGGCCACGCTGAGTGACTCGCTGGTCTCTTCGGGCTGGCTGTTGACGGTCTCGGTGTTGGTGTGGACATAGCCCTTGGCGCCGCCTACCCCGGCGGCGTTGCAGTTGATCATGCATTCGCTGCCGTCGCGGACAACCGGTTGCCCGTTGGCTTTGACATTGTCGTGCCCGGTTAAAAACAGCACGTGGCCACTGCCCTGGGAGGTGCCAGAGCCCACTCCCGCCCCGTCATTACCCTCAGTGCCTTGGCATAAATCGCCGACCCGATAGGTGCGCTGCCCGGCGGTGATCACGTTGGGCGAGTAGTTCACCGGGTTGCCGAGCGTCGCCTCGGAATCGAAACCTATGATCTTGTCGCCCACTTGGCAAAAATCAGGGTAGCTGGTCAACGCTCTCCATCGGGCCTCCGCATTACCGGCGTGGCGAGCCTGGCCGTTACGGGCTTGCCCCTGAGAGTCTGGTGGCGTGTTGCTGTCATCCGACATGGCGTACCCCTCCGGTAGATGATAACGCCGCCAGCGGTGTGCGCCGGATGCGTACCTGCTTGAGCGGGTCATCCAGCGGGAACAGCGCCCGCCAGGTGAGGCTAACGTCTTCCCGATCCAGGTCGATCACCACGCTGTCGAGGGCTAGCGGGGTATTGCCGCGCTGGCCACTGGCATGGTCGGTAAGGGCTTGCAGGGCGATGCCCGGTAGCCGGGTACGGTGGCGAAAGCGTTGGCGGTCTCCCACCATGATCGCGCGGCTATTGGGCAGGCAGTTGGTGAGGATCATCAGTTCGTCCCCGCGCAGGTAGTCAGGCGCGACCAGATCCGCCGGGGCGCTGTGGTGAAAGCGATAGTCGAAGTCTTCGGGCCAGTAGGGCAACCGCTGGGTTTTCCAGTGATCGTCGAAGGTGCCTTGATAACTCACCCGGGGCTCCCACCAGGGGGCGATGGGCCCAAAGCCTGCCGGGGCCGGGCGGTCAAAGGGTGAGGTGACCAGCCAGTCTGGGTCTTCCAGTTGGGGGGCGGGTAGCCGTGTCACAGCGTTAAGGTCAGGTTTTAGGTACCGGGCCACCTCGCTGGACACCCGCTTATAGTCAGCACGTGATGGCAACCAGCCCCGCCCAGCGGGGTTGTCGGGGTAGTAGAGCGTGTTAGCGAGGGCGTCCCCGTCGGGCAGGCTGTAGTGGCCGCCGAAGGCGTAGCGGTAGTCCAGCGGGACTTCGCTGACCGGTGTGGGGTCAGTGACCCGCCAGCCACCGAGCAGTTGCCAGCGGAACTCCCGTGGCCCACGCACGATCAGGCGTTTGCCCACCGGGCCTACCTGTACCCGCACCTGCCAGGTGCTGCGCGGTTGCCCGGTGGGCGAGCGCAGGGTGCCATGCACGTGCACTTCGGTGCTGAGTTTGCCGAGCAGCACGTCGCGGTCATCGGTGATGACCTGGGCATACAGGTTGTCGCTGTCACCCTCTAGAGTGGGCTGCCAGCGAATCGGCTGCTGGTGGCTGGACTCGAACAGCGGCCAGTTGTCTTCGGTGAAGCGGTAGGTGGCGCGTACCACCACCACATCATACTCTTGGTCGCCCGGGCCGAGCTTGCGATACAGCGCATGGGGGAACGACGTTGGATTAATCACTTGCGCCATGTACTACCACCCCGGCGACTTAGCGTCGCTTGGTTCAGGGCCATCGCTTTCCTCGGCACTTCCCGGTGCGGGTTGGGCCGTGCCGGTGTTGAGCAGGACGTCATCGGGGCCGTCGACATGCACCTTGGTGCCCGCCTTGACGTGGATCTCGCCCGCATCCAGGTAGATGGCGTCCTCAGTGAGCACCAGCCGGCTGTTGCCTACCTGCAGGGTGAGCTGGTTGCCGGCCTTGAGGGTGATGTTGCGCCCGACATTGAGCGAGTGGTTGAGCCCCACCTGGGTGCTCTTGCTGAGCCCGACCAGGGTGTTCATGATCGCCCCGACGTTGAGGCTGTAGCCCAGGCCGACGTTTTCCATGCGGCCCATGCCGACGTTCTGCAGATACGCCTTACCAACGGTTTCGGTTTTGTTCTTGCCGACTTTGCTCGACCAGTTTTTACCGATCCGGTCGGTTTCGTTGCCATCCACCGTCTTGCGGCGGTTCTTGTGCACGGTAAAGGTTTCGTTACCGTCCACGGTATGGGTCTCGTTGCCATGCACCGTATGGACTTCATGGCGATGGACAGTACGGGTTTCGTCGCGGTCGATATCGGTGGTGCGGTCACGATAGACGTGCAGGGTGCTATCGCGCTTGATGTCCTCGGTGCGGTCATTGAGGGTCAGCAGATCGAGGTCTTTTTGGGCGTGCACCCAGATTTGCTCTTCGCCTGCTTCGTCTTCAAAGCGCAGCTCGTTAAAGCCGTCCGCCTTGTGGCTCTGGGTACGGATGACCGTGCGGGTTTTGTAGGCCGGCAGCGGGTAGGGCGGCCGATTAACCGCGTGGTAAGTGCGCCCAGTGATCAGCGGCTGGTCCGGGTCACCCTCCAAGAACGACAAAATGACCTCATGCCCGATCCTGGGGATCGCCATGCTGCCGTAACCGCCACCCGCCCAGCCCTGGGCGACGCGCACCCAGCAACTAGCGGTTTCGTTAGAGGCGGAGTAGCGATCCCAAGGAAACTGTACTTTGACCCGGCCATATTTGTCGCAGTAGATCTCTTCGCCTGCTGGCCCGACCACAAAGGCCACTTGAGGGCCATCGACCCGCGGCTTGGGGTTGGGCACCGGGCGGAAGGTCTGATCCCGGGGCATGATCACCACTTCATTGTGGTAGCGGGTCATCAGCTCGCCTGCTTGCGCTGAGCTGCTCCCCCCATTGCTACTGTCATAGCCACCCCGCGCCATGCCATCCTCTTCCAGTGCCTGAGGTTGCTCGCCGTGGTGCACCACCGATACCACCTGCCAAGCACGGTTGAGGCTATCGATATCGTGGTCGGTGAGAGTAAAGCAGGTGCCTGGGGCGAGTTCAGGCAGGTCACTTTCCGCTTCGGCGGTGGTAGCGTCAGCGCGCAGCGATTCTAGCCGGTGGCGGGTAAACGGCTTGCCGGAGGCGTCCTTCTTATAGCGCCCTGGGTAGTCGTAGTGTTCGTAATCCTCTCGCTGAGCGTGCTCCCCTAGATTGGGCGCCTGGTGTTCGTGTAGCTGGGCGTAAGGCGGGTTCTTGAAGCTGTAGTCTTTGAGTGTGGCTGAGGCGGGGCGTACCCGACTGACCTGGCGTAGCTTGCGCAAGTGACGTCGGGGCGGCGTGCCCCCGGCGCGGCCGTGGTAGGTACGCTCGCCGATGTTAGGCAGTACCACCGTCGCATCGGCAAACACCAACTGATGGGCTCCGCCTTCGGCGTTCTCAAACTCATGGAAATAGAAGCAGCCCTCTTCGGCGGCCAGGCGCTCGATAAAGGCCAGATCGGTCTCGCGGTACTGAACCAGAAATTCACGGCTGGGCGGCGTGCGCGTAGTGGCAAACTCGATATCGGTGAGGCCGCGCTCGCTGGCTAACGTTTTGATTGCATCATGAGGGATGGTGTCTTGAAAGATACGCGAGTTATGCCGTAGCGATAGTCGCCACAGGGCGGGGCGAATTTCCACGCGGTAAAAGCTGCGCCGGTGCCCGCGATCGCCGCGATGCAGCTCAGCGATAATGCCATGGACTCGGCGCAGCGGCTCGCCATCCTGCCAAATGGTGAGCGTGGCATTTTGATCCAAACAGTCGCTGGGCGACAGGTCGTGGGTGCGGCTGGCGAACTCAACGGTGAGCGCAAACGTCTCCGACAGCGCTTCGCGATGGGTAAAGCTCACCACCGCCGTGTCAGTAGCCCCGGGAAGGGTCAAGGTAAACTGAAGACCCGTATTATCAGCCATTGTAAGCCCCCTCTTCGCGGCCACTGCCGATTAAAATACCGCCGCAGAAAACTGCATGATTGGTCAGCGCAACCGGCTTATCGTCCAGCGTGATGATTAAGCGACCAGCCACTACCTTTTTTCGTCCCATTACTGTTCCTCCGCTGCTGTTTTTCTAGACAGGGTGACGGCAGTTGTGGCTATCAGCAGCGCTTCACAATCGGCGCTTAAAAGCCTTGGCTGCCGCTGCCTTACTCATCCCATTTTGCTGGCGCTTCGTAGCTCGCCACCTCAAAAGCATCGACGTACATGCGCTGAAACCCCGCCGCTTCCAGGCTTTGAATCGCCGTGTGGCAACCCAGTGGTAGCCGCGTTTGTAGCGGCACACCGCTTAAACTCAGCCGGGCAGCGGTCAGCAAACGTGCACCATGGCCACTGCCTTTCCATTCCTGGCTAATAAAGAAGAAACGCAGTTGCCAGGCGGCTTCGTCATCGGGTCGGCACGCCAACACCATGCCCAGGGGCGGGCCATCCCCATGGCGCAGGGCGAGTAAACGCCCCTGCCAGTGCTCAACGTGCTCTTGCTCGCGCTGCAACCACACCTGGCGATGCAAGGTAAATTCCAGAGCACGGCGCAGCGTATCCAGGTAGGCCTTGTCACGCAGTACCCAGGGCGAATGCCCTTTTGCATCGGCACGCTGGACGGCTTCGATAAAACTATCGATATCCCCTTCGCGGGCGCTTTCAAGCGCGCGGGAAGATGCTTGGCCATTAACATCAGGGCCGCTATCCACATGACCACCTGGGTGGTCATGGGTCGTGCTAGCTGAGGGGGAGAGCCACTGCTTAAGTTTCGTCAGCATAGGGCCCTCGTTCTGCATAGAGTGCCGACGGTAACTGGAAGCCTGCGGCGGGCGAACGGGTAAAGGGGTTGGGGGCGCTATCGGTAAATAGGCGATAACGCATAGCGCCCCCGTCCACGTTGAAACGTAGCTCTAACTCACGCTCATTAACGCTGGTGATGTTTGCCTCTTCCAACAGCCGGAACCAAGCCCAGGCGCCATCGCGGGTTATACTCCGCGGCGAGTGATTTACCTGGCTGGGCACCATGGTGATGCGGCTATCCGTGCCGCCACGCAACGTATTTGGCCAAATCATGGAGACCCGACTACTGGCGCTGTGAGTGTAATCAATGAGCTGGCCATCGGCACTGATCACACTGCGCCGCTTGTCGGGGCTTAAGCTGATCGGCTCAAGAGCGAACTCGACGTCTAGCGCACCATCAGGGCCAAAATAGGCACGGCGAATTTGTTCCGCCTGTGACACGGCGGCAAACACGCTTTCACGCAGTAGCGAATTACCCTGGGTATCCACCAGTTGCTCAGGCGCACCTTCGATAAAGGGCTGCAAGTTATCCTGATAGAAGTTGTCGAGGATACCTTCAGGAGCAAAGAAGGCTTCAAAGTCGCTTAGCGAAGCATCCCGGCTTGCACTGGGCACCAGCGGATAGCGCCCGGCTAAACGCTCTTGGTAAGGAGCCACCACTTCATCTATCCAGATATTTTCCAAGTGGCTGATAGCACTTGCCATGATGAGCTGCCAGCTTTGATCCGCCAGGCTTTTCAACATGCTTGCGACAGGCTCGGGCGAGCTGTCAGCAATACGCTGCAGGCGATAAATAGGGTCATCACCGCGCAGCGATAAGCGGTCACGCGCGCCAATGAAAGCGGCGCGCCCTGGGTCGCTGGCTTCTTCTATATCAAGCAGGTAATCACGCAGCTCCGTTACCGCCGATTTGATCTCTTCCAGGGAGGAGGGATCCCCCTCTTGAGGATTGGAGAGCTTGTTAATCGCGGTAAACTGCTGCTCGATATCGTGAGCAAGCTGATAGCGCGGTGAACGCTGCAGCGCTTCACGGGCTTCCTCGTCATCTGCAGGCAGTTCCGGATAGAGACGGGTATTCTGCTCGACCGCTGCTAACAGACGGTCTAGGGGGCGCTCGGCGCTGACCAGCGCATCGGCGACCACCGCTGCCTGATGAATGTCCGGCAGGGGCACAAGCTGGGTATTGCGCAGGGCATCACGCCAACTCACGCGATAGTCACTGACATAATAGTCACGCAGGGCGTTTTGCAGTTGCTGACGGTCAGCGTTGCTGAAATTGATGTCTTCGCGCTGATCCAATACCCACAAGTCGATAAGCGCTAGCTCGGTTGCCCTATCCAACTGCTGCAGGAAGTGATTTTCGAAGCCACCCCGGGTAACCAGATACGGCAGTTGCACATACGAGGGCTCATCGTTACGCGCCATAAACACCGTGTTGAACATCGACCCCACCTGACGGCGCAGGTCGAGAGGATCTCCGCGACGGCTACTGTCAGCTTTCATGGTGGCGTAGACCCGCTCATCCATCGGCAGGCGTGATAGGTCGTCAATCGCGGCGACTAAGCTGCCGCGTAGTGGCGCCATGGCATATTCAGCGCGCCGATTACCAGCGGCAACCCGGCTTTCCAAATCGCTGTGCTGCAGGGCGTAATCTAAATGAGCCAGTAAGCGGTCTTGGATTTCACCACGCTGGGGGAAATCCGACTGCCAACGCTGCGCCATAAAGTCGTGTACGCGTTCGGGCTGGCGGCCACTGGCGTCAGACATCATGCGCAAAATGCGCAGCAGCGCCAGCTTGGCGTTACTGCCCTCTTCTTCGCGGTTCATGTCATCCATGATGCCCACCATCAACGCTGGCAGGAATTGGTACTCCAACATGGCGAGGTAAGCATTCTCTAACTGGCCACCAATAATGTGGCCTTGATAAAGCCCCATATCGGCAAGGAAAGGTGTGTGTGTACGGTAGCCCTCGAAGGTTTGCATCGCATCGCGTAGGCGATCCAACGGCGCCAGCATTTCGTAGCCCGTTGGGTCGTCGCTCTGAAACTCTTCGGGATGGGTGGCCAGGAAAGTTTCCGCCCGATGCTCGACGGTGGAAAGCGAGGTCGCGTTTTTCTGGTAGAAATGACTCCACCCACCGATCATTACCGCACTCACTAACATGCAACCGACGATGCACGCCTGGCGAGTGCGCTGGCGGCGGCGGGCTACTTTGGCGTTGTCACCGGCCAGGCCAGCTTCTGGATAAATAACTTTTTCAAACAGCTCTTCGGTGAAATACAGGGCGCTGCGCGTGGCACGGTGCGCTGGCTGAACACTTTCGGGCATGCCATAACGGCGGGCCGCGGCATCAACGAAAGGATCTTCAGGCACCCCCTGCTGATAAACCGAGGTGAAATAAGTGCCGCGTACAATCGCCGCGGTGGAAAAGCGGTCGCTGGAGAGCGCTTCGTTGAGGAAGCCGAGCAGCACATCGCGCAGCCCTGCTAGCTGGCGCACAAAGCGAAACACCGACTCCCGTTCTTCCCGGTCACGGCACTCTGCCAGCATGGTGGGCATTGCGCGGTTAAGGCGTTCCAGCATATTGTCGTAAGCGGCGGCGAACTCTTCTTCCCACTGTCCCGGTGTATCAATGGATTTAGCCGAGAAGGTAAAGCCTAACGGCGCCCGCCGTGCAGCACGGGAGTAATGGCGGAAGAAATCGTCAAAACCGTGCAGCAAATCCATTTTGCTGAAGGTGACGTAAACCGGTAGTCGGCTGCCGTGGCGCTCCATCAATTCGCGCAGGCGGCTGCGTAACAGCGTTGCGTACGCTTTACGAACGGCTACCTGGGCGTGGCTAAGACGGGCTAGATCCAACACCAGCACAACGCCGTCCAGCGGGCGGCGTGGCCGGTTACGCTCTAGCCACTCGGTGAAGTGATCCCATAGGCGGCTATTCAGTTCGTCAGGCTCGCCCGTTTCCAGTGCGCCTTGGGTCAATAACTCACCATCAGGGTCGATGAGTATCGCTTTATCGCCAATCCACCAGTCAAAACCAAAGCGGTTTTTCTTGCTGCTGATGCCAGAGGCTTTCATGACATTGGACAACGCAAAATTTTGCCCCGAGCGATTGACCAAGCTGGTTTTGCCCGCGTTTTCGACCCCCATGACCAAATACCAGGGAAGGCGATAGCGGCTGCTGTCCCCACCGCCAACACTATCAATAATTTCGGATAGCACGCTGTTCAGCGAAGTTTCCTGCTGGTCGATACTCTCCTGTATGGGGTCTGACTGCTGCGATTCCATATCCTGCGCGAGCTCATCGGCTTCGCGCAGTCGACGGGAAAGCCGAACGCCCCAAATCACCGCCACTAACGTTACCAGCGCCAAGGTGGCCAGTAACCGATTGACCCAGGGGCCTAATGGGTAGCTGTCTCGCACTTCCCAACTAGGTCCTAACCACCAGATAGCCACTAATAGGAGCACGATTAATACGCCCCACATGGCCATGGAAAGCCGCCCTAGCCCCTTGACTCTGTTAGCTTGCGCTTTGGCGCGATTGTGAGTGCTCTGTGCACGTGAAAAGCCGGGCACCCAGCGGCTCAGCCTTGATTTCAATGTTCCCCACATGAGCCTTTAATCCTCGTCCCTAGTGATAAAGTCGATCATCGTTGTCATGTCCTAAGCGATGCCTGAAGCCGCGAAACCAGCGCTGGTTCCCACTGCTCTAAATCAAGTTCATTAACAGTTTGGTGCAGCGTGCTGTAGTGCTGCTGGGCGAGCGTTTCTAGTCCCGCCTCCTGCAACAAATCAGCGCTGGCCAAGCGCCAGTACGTGCTCTCGCGCAAGGAGCGTGCCGACGCTAACCCCTGGTCAAGCACCTGCAAGGCAGGCCCTAACCCTTCACTCCCCATATAGCTACGCGCTTCTTCTAACCCCGCGTGCCATGCTTCACCGCCACCGGCGCCATCATTTGAGCCGCTGCCAGCGCCGCTATACAGCCACTGCTGCGTTTCTTTATCTAAAAAAGGCGAGCCATCGTTAAACGTTAACGACTCAATACCGGGGAGCCTTTCCACAAACCGCACCGACTCATCGCGAATAGCCTCAGCGCAGCGCGGCCGCCCTAGGCGCTTGGCTAGCTCGGCACTCAAGCGGTGTCCTTCTAACCAGTAGGGGCTAACCGCGACGCTTTTCTCTATGCGCTGCCAAAGCGCTTCGTCACCGCCCCGGGAAAGCGCTTCTCGATAATCCGCCACACGGTCAGCAGCCACGGGGGCTAACTCGGTACGCCCGCCTTCCCGAGCAGCAGGTAACGCCTGGATGGCGCTCCAGATGGCATAGCGACGCAAGCGGTATGCCAGCGGCTCGCCCGGGTTTTGCTCGTTTAGAAAATCGGCCATTTTGAGCAGAGACTGGCGGTTGGCGCGCTCATTGCCTGCCTCCAGACGCAGTTCGGGGACTTTTGCCGCGCCGGGCTGCTCAACCTTTTCAGCACCACTGGGGGAAGAAGACGCGGCCGTCCGTGCTTCGCCACCGGACGCGTTGCCACCTTGAGAGTCCGATGCAGCACGGTTTTGATTAGGCTGCTTTTCATCCAGCAGGCGCATCAGCTCGTCAAGTGAGTCAGCAGGCAACTGCTTGTCCGCGGCTAACGTTTGCAGTTTTTCCAACGAGTGGCGGCAGGCCAGAAACTCATCCTCGGCATTATGAAAGTCGAGGCCCGCGGCAAGCTTCAGCGTGCGTTGGGTAAATTGCTGGAACAGCCTGGGCCGCAACTTAGCCCCACGTGCGCCATTGAAGGGGTATGCCAACGCCCACCAGGCTTCAAGACAACCGGCCAGCAGCCTTAGGGAAAGCGCGAAACGCACGCCATTGCCTTCATGCTGCAGGCAGTGCAGCAAGTGCCCCAACACCTTTAGGTCTTTGCCTTTGTAGCTGAGCATAGTGATTGCTAATGCTTCTGCCGTGTCCCAATCAACGTCTTGGTGCTGCAATGAACCAACCTTCATCATTTCAGCCTCAAGGCGCAGGTAGTCGGCGCTGTCCTCCAGCACAACGCCGATCTCCTCGCCCTGCTCATTGGCAGGCAGAGGCGCTAGCAGGGGTTCAAGGTGACTATCCGCCGTTATACGCATCACGAACTCCTATACCCACTACCAGCGACAGGCGCTGCGAAGCGGTTGAATTTGCTGACGCAGTCCTGATACATCAAAACGCAGCCCGTCCAGAGCCGCTGCGTCGCTACTCAACACAAGCTCGTTGGCGCTTAATAATTGCCGCAGCGTTTCAATGGCGGGCAGGCCGCGCCCACCGCTTACCACGTGGCCGTCATCGCGCACTCGCCATTGTTGAGAGACATCACGCCCATCCGCGACGACCCGCAACGACACGCGGGGCGTATCCAAGGCATTGGGCAGGTGCACCTGGAAGCGGGTAATTAACTTCTCGCAGGCCAGTACCAAGACGGGCCGCGGGGGCGTTGTGCCCCGTGCAGGTACCGTCATTAACACTTGATCCCCCTCGGCGCTCACTATCAGGCCAAAGTCATCGGCGTTGCGTTTCTCCTCTTGGCTGACCACTGCGTGCCAAAGTGGCGGCAATTCAGCGCTATCACTCGGTGTACTCTGCTCGTCCAGGAAAAGATTGTCGTAGCAACCCAGGCGATCCAAACGTGAGCTTTCTTGGCCACACTGATGCGCCTGTTCCAATACAGCCGAGCTATCCTCTGCTTGTAGTGCGCTGCTCATGCTTAATAGCCAGAGGCAAATCAATAGCCTGTGCTGCCATCGGCAACTTACGAATGTCACTTTCATTTAGCATCCAGTTCTAGCAATTGGCATTTGTGGGAGAGCGTTCGCTTGGGTATTCCCAGGCTCTCTGCTGCGAGGGCACGATTCCCGCCGTAGTAAAGCAATCGCTGGCTAATCAATTGCGCTTCATAATCGCGAACCGCTTGGCGCAGATCATGGATCTTATTCAGCGTGCCGCTGGCTTCTGATGTCGCTGAATCAGCGCCACTGGCGGTATCGCTGGGCAGGAGCAAGGCTTCAATATCGCCACCGGCGGGGGTCATGGCGCAGGCATAATCGATCAAGTTTTTGAGCTCACGCACGTTGCCGGGGTAATCACGCTCTTTTAGCTGCCGCAACGCGGCGGGTGTGATGCCCATCTCACTGCGTTCTTCCCGTACACAGAAATCAGCAACAAAGTGCTCGGCCAGAAAGGCGATGTCTTCACGCCGTGCCGACAGCGAAGGCAGCGAAAGCGGGAACTGGCCTAAGCGATAATAGAGGTCAGCGCGAAACCGCTGCTGTTTGATCTGCTCGCGTAGCGGCTGATGGGTAGCCGCAATAAGACGCAGGTCTGCACAGCGTTCTTCATTCGACCCTAAGGGGCGATAGCGGCCGCTCTCCAGCACCCTGAGCAGTTTGGCTTGCAGCGCTAGCGGCATATCGCCGATTTCATCCAGAAACAGCGTACCGCCGTCGGCTTGGGCGATGAGCCCTTCCCTGGCTTGATCAGCGCCTGAAAACGCCCCTTTGGAGTGGCCGAACAGCTCCGACTCCAGCAGCGATTCGGGGATCGCGGCACAGTTAATCGCCATGAACGGCGCCTTGGCGCGCGCCGAGAAACGGTGAATCGCTCTCGCCACGAGGTCTTTGCCGGTACCGGTTTCGCCCTGGAGCAGCACCGCTAAATTGGTTTCGGCCGCACGAATCACCTGCTGCCGAAGCTCTTGCATGGCGATGGAGTTACCCAGCAAATCACTCGCAAGCTTGGCCGCTAACCCCTGGCGCCGGGTGTTGTCGTTGAGCTTGGCTAACGAGTCACGCAATACCGCTGATTTCTGACGCTCTCCCTGACTGCTTGCCAGGCGCGACCACAACCGACACAGCAGGGCCTCAAAAGCGACAAAATCGCTACACTCCATGAGGTTCGTCAAGGTTGCCGCTTCCGTGACGAAGGCCAGCACGCCTAGCCACTCCCGCGAACTGTCCTGGAGTCGTAACGGCCTCACGTGTAGCCGCAAGTCGCCACTGAGGGAGGCTATTTGGGCTTGAAAACCGGGATGATCAAGCCGGGTACGCGCTTCCCCCACGCCCAGTGTCACCGGTTTACCGCTGCGGATGGCATGGGCGTAGGGGTGACTAAACTCATCACAGTTGAAGCGCGCCTCACTATTATCACGGCCCACCCAGCGGCCGCTGCTGTCTAGATAGAGGCACTCCACCCACGCCAAGCCCAGGCTATTACCCAGCAGTTGCCGACTGCGTAAGCGCAGCTCCCGTGGTGTGGTACTTTCAACCAACGCAAGCGCCATGGGCATAGCCGCCAGCCCAGCTAAAGGCTGCGCTTCGCTAGCATTGCGCTGGTCAAGAGCCTTTACCTGCATGGCGCTATGCCACCTCCGCAGTAAAGACACCGCTGTCGGCATCCGTGCCCAACACTACCCGGCTAACGTTCTCGCGCCGTGCCATACGCTCAAGCAGGGCACGGGAAAGCGGCGGCAGCAGTTCACCGTCGATCACCGACTCCAGCATGCGTGCGCCGTTTTCACTCCGCGTCGCACGTTTACAAATTGCCTCGGCCAGGCTGTCATCCAGCACCACCTCGGCATGGCGATGGCGCTCACGGATGCGTGTTGCCAAGGTATCCAGCTTGGCCTTGACGATGTCACGCAGGGTATCGCCGTCCAGCGGCAAGTAAGGCACCACTTCCATACGCGCTAATAGCGCCGGTTTAAAGAACTCAGCCAGCACCGGGTAGAGCGCGGCATCCAGCGCTGCTGGGTCATCGCCATAGCTAACGATGGCTTCGTAGCCCAGGTTAGAGGTCAGGAAGAACAGCACGTTTTTGCAATCGATAACGCGCCCTTCCCCGTCGGCCAGTTCGCCTTTATCAAACGCCTGGTAGAAGAGGTTAAGCACATCGGGATGGGCTTTTTCGACTTCGTCCAGCAGCACCACCGAATAAGGGCGCTGACGGATCGCTTCGGTGAGTAGCCCGCCCTCGCCAAACCCGACATACCCCGGCGGCGAACCAATCAGACGTGAAACCGTGTGCTTCTCTTGGTATTCCGACATATTGATCGTGGTAAGAAACTGACGACCGCCATACAGCTGGTCGGCAATTTGCACCACGGTTTCGGTTTTACCCACGCCGCTGGGGCCTACCAGCAGAAATGCGCCCAATGGCCGCCCCGGGCGACGGAGATCCGCACGCGCGGTTAGCAAGTGGCGATGGATACGCTCAATCGCACTGCCCTGCCCCTGGATTAGCGCATCCAGATGGGTCGGCAGTTCGGTGAGGCGGGTTAGCTCGTCGCTGGTCATACGCTCGACCGGTACGCCGGTCCAGTCGCCAATCACCTGGGCAATTTGCGCCTCTTCAACGCTGGGATTAACCAGCGCAAACGTCTCTTGCAGTTGGGCCAGCTGCTGCTCCCGTTCGGCGAGTTCTTGATGCACGCCCTCGGGAAGTTGATCAACGGCATCATTATCCGTTGCCTCTAGCAGTTGGCGGTGTAGCGCCACAATGGCATCGACGCATTCGCGCTGCGCTTGCCAGGCGGCTTCCAGGCTTGCCAACTCCTCTTCCAGCTTGGCTAAGCGTTCGGTTAAGTCGTGGTGGCGTTCACTATCCGGTTCGCGCCCCAGCAGACGTTCACGCTCGACCTGATCGCGCTCACGCAGCGCGGCGATATGTTCACTCTGTAAGTGGCTTAGCTTGCGGGGCGGGGTATCCAGAGCCTGCGCCAATCGGGTACAGGCGGTGTCCAGCACATCAATGGCTTTGTCAGGCAGTTGCCGTCCGGCCAGGTAACGGGCAGAAAGCGCAGCGGCAGCACGCAGGCCGCTGTCGCCGATCAGCACGCCGTGGGCGCGCTCATACACATCCCGCAAACCGCGCAGGATGACCAGCGCTTGCTCAACGCTTGGCTCGGAAAGCGCAATGGGCTGGAAGCGTCGCGACAGCGCCGGGTCTTTTTCAAAGTACTTTTTGTACTCACGCCAGGTAGTAGCGGCGATAGTACGCAGCTCGCCCCGGGCCAGGGCAGGCTTGAGCAAGTTGGCCGCGTCACCGCCACCTTCCTGGTTACCAGCACCGATCAGCGTGTGTGCTTCATCTATAAATAGCAGCGTGGGACGCGGGGCGTTTTTGACTTCGTCAATCACCGCTTTAAGGCGCTTTTCAAACTCGCCTTTCACCGCGGCACCGGCTTGTAGCGCCCCTAGATCAAGGGTCAGCAGCTCGACATCTGCTAGCGCAGCGGGTACTTGCCCCGCCACAATGCGTGACGCTAAACCTTCTACCACAGCACTTTTACCCACCCCGGCATCGCCAATCACAATGGGGTTGTTTTTGCGCCGACGCCCCAGGATATCGAGCATTTGGTCGATTTCCGGGTCGCGCCCCAGCACAGGGTCAAGCTCACCATTGCGCGCCTGTTCGGTCAGCGAGGTAGCAAAACGGGCGAGTGCGCTGTCATCGCCAGCAGGATGAGCAGCCTGGCGTTGTTTAGCGTCGGCACCCTCCCGAGGTGCTTCGGCTGAATCGGCCGTAAGACGCTCCAAGTGGCGGCGTAGATTTTCGCGATTGATATCTTCCAGTAGCGCCGTGCTCTTCGGACCTAAATAGCGCGGGGCGTTGTGCAGTAGCGCCGTGAAAAGCACGCCGCTGCGAAGCGCTTGATGTCCATACTCGGTGGCTGCCAGTAACCACGCGTCCTGCAGCAGCTCTACCAATAACGGCGAAAAGCTGGGTGTCGACACCTCAAGATCACGAGGCGGACGGCTCTCCTCAGCCATTCGTGCGCGCAGCTCCTCGACATCAATATCAAGCGTTTCCAGCAGTAAGCGCACATCACATAGCGGCTGGTCGACCAGCGCCAGCAGCAGGTGCCCGGTGGTCACCTCCGGTGCTTGCTGCTCTGCGCACAGCACGGCGGCCTGCTCGAGGCCATGACGAGAAATTCCATTCAGTCGACTAATAAGCGCCGGTAGCTCTACCCTAAGCATGCTATCTCCTAACGATAAATCTGATCGAGTAAAGCTCTGACTTGCTCAGCCTGCTGATCCAGAGACCAAGAAAGCCCCAAATAAATACCCACCAACGTAACGCCGAACAGGGCAAAGATGGCCCACAGCGGTAACCCCTCGTGCATCCCTTTGCCACGCCCTTTCACCACATGCCTAAGTGGCTGGGTCAGCATCTCATCTGGCGGCTCATCAAGTGACGCCAGTTGATCGCCCAGCGCGCGTACAATCTGGTCGTACTCTTCACGACCATGGGTTTTCACCCGGTAACGCCCCTCAAACCCAAGGCACAGGCACAAATAGATAAAGGCCAGCATGTCGCGATAGCGATGAGGCTCTTGCTGCAGCCGCGCGAGGATAGAGAAAACTTTTTCGCCACCCCAGGTCTCGTTATGAAACCTCGCTAGCAGCGAGTGCTCAGCCCACACGCTCTGCCTCCCCCAGGGCATGCCCATCACGGTTTCATCGATAAACGAGCAAAGCACATAGCGGTAGGCGAGCAGTGTCGGGCGGTCATACCCCTGTTCGGTTAGCTCAATTTCGATAGAGGCAATTTCGTCCACCACCTGACGATATAAGCGCTCGAGATCATCAGCGCCGTCCACCTGTCGGACGCGCACCGCCATGCCCAGCAGGCTGCTCGATGCATCGACCAGCGGGTTTAAGTTGTGCCCGCGCAGCCGAAACCAGTAGTCCTCGTCAGCATTGAGGTGTTGGGCATGGCTATGCACCAACTGCTCAACGCCGCTGTCTTTTATGTGGTCTTCATGGCGAACCGGCTCACCCATCGGGTAGTCGTTTTTGGCGTCATCTTGATGCGTGGCAATATCTTGCATGGCTTAACTCCTGATCGCCCAAAACTGCATCTCCAACCCGGGAAATTCGCCCGCCACGTGGAAGGCAAAACCGCTTGCGCCATCCAGCATTCCCCAGGCTTCGCTTTGTCGGCTGAGTTGGAAGTAGGTATAGCCCGCGTGATAAGGCAACTCGCGAGGGGCCACCGGTAACGGCTCCAAGGGCACACCCGGTAATTGCAGACTAATAAGGTCGCGAATACGCTCGACGCTGGCCACTTTGGTTTGCTGTAGAAACTGCTTACGCAGGCGCTCGTTGGGCATGTCGGCACGCACTGCCAAAATGAATTCGGCTGTTTCAAACAGGCTGGTATCCGAGAGCGGCGCCACCAGTAAGCCAAATTTCCGTGCCTGTATCTGAATGGCGATCGCGCGGGGTTCAAGCACGGTGGAGAGCGCTTGGCGCATCATCTGCATCAAGGGCCGGAATCCGCGTTCGGGATGCTCATGGTCATAAGCAGGGCACTCAGGCGGCAAACGCGACTCATCGGTAAACGTCACCAACTCACTAGCGATTTCATACATGGTGTCGTAGAGCCGCTCCGGGTGAACTTGCCCCAAGCGTGACAGATGCTGAAACCGTGGCTGGGCGCGGTTCAGTAGTTGTAACAGCATGAAATCGGTCACATCGGCAACACCTGCCTGATTAGGCGTCGACAGCCGCTGAGCAATATTGCGCGCCCGCTCTCGCATCAAACCGGCCATCTCACCCACAAACCGCTGCAGGCTTGGCGCTGCTTGCACGTTCATTAAGGTGGGAATAAATTGCTCATCCAGTACCAAGCTGCCGTCGGGGCGGCGCTCTAGAATGCGCGTAACGGCCAAGCAGGCATAACCACTGCGGTCTTCTTGCTCTAATAACAAGCGCGGTGAAACGCGCGCGACGTCCAGGTCGGCCATATCACCGTCGCGGGAGTGCAGGTCACGCACGCTGCGCGGCGAAAGGCGATAACGTGCGGGCAGTTCGTCATCGGGCCAGCGCACTTCCCCGACGCTATCCGTGGCCAATGGCAAGCCTAAGTACACCACTTGATTGGTAATGCCCGAGTCTGCAACTTCCAGCGCAGAAGGCTCTAAATCATCCTCAGGCAATTGGAAGGCAACGCCATCGGGCATGACGCCACTCGCCCGGCTAATCGCAATCCGGCCAAAGCTTAAAAACTCGTTGTTCAACTCCAGGGTTAAAAATCCGTATAGATAGTGACTAACCCCTTTAAGCCGCGTATCAATCAACCCTTCAAGGCTGCGCTGCTGCTGTTGAAAGTGCTGCGGCTTGATAAATAGCCCTTCACTCCATACCACGCGATTGCGACTGGCCATCACTCTTCCTTCCTTAGTTCTACTTCACTGTTGCGCAGATGAACCAGCAAGTGATAATTCTCTGAACTGGCCTTCACTTTGACGACTTTCTTCCACTCCGCCTCGTTTGGCTCAGCGTAGAACGCAATCAAACCGATATAGCGCGTGTCCTCTTCAATGGCGAAGGGTTCGTAGAATTTCCACTGGCCAGGTAGCAAGGTGAAGTCGTCATGGGCCAGATAGTTCGTACCCAACGCCGCTTCCAGATCCTCGCTGAGCTGATCCATGTCAGCGGCCATCAACATGGAGTCATCTTTGAGCTGCAAAATTTGAAAGCGCAGTGGCGTCCCGTCACCCTCCCTGTTCGGGTTCACATCGGGTTCTGCGACCATGCTTAAATCGACCAACGTGGGCTGGTCTTCCGGATAGCCCACGGGTATCGAGGGGTCTAGCATGACCTCCCAGGCTTTACCGGCTGCTTCACGGGTCGAGGCACAGCCCGTGATCGACAGCAGCACGACAAGCACCCCAATAAGCCCGAGGCTCTTGGCCTTGCTCATGCGCCCTCCCGCTGCTGGCGACGAACAGACTGGTCATACGCCTGCTCGAAAACCTCCCAGAACAGTTTTTGGAAGCCTAGCTGGCGGCCTGAATTAAGCTCGTGGTAGTAGTGACGATACATCTCCCATGCCCAGCCGTTTTCATCTTCCATGCGCGTGCCGGCACCACGGTAAGCATGGAAACGTTTGAGTAGCGCTTCAGGTGAAAAGGCATCCAAAATAGCGGTTAGGGCGTACTCGATGGCTTCCTCAACTGCCGCTTGGTGATGGCCTTGATGACGCAGGCACTCCCCCACTGCTTCGGGCGCCGAAAGGTGAACCGGGCTGCGCTGGGCCGAAAACATCGTCTCGACAGTGGCCTCGTACGCCTGGCCAAGGCGCAGGGGATTATCTTCGATAGGCTGTAAACGACGATCCCGGAGGGGGTATTTGCTATCGTTTTGGGTTTGCTGCAGAGCACGTAAGCCATTAATAGCAGCCCGTAACGTATGGCCCGCTTCTTCAAGAAACGCCTGCTGCTCTTCGCTATCACGGAAGGGAATGTCGATATCCAACCCCCTTAATAGCGGGTCGGCCCCCACATGGCCAAGGGAACGGCCACTAGGCTTTTGCCAGCGATCCTCTAACTGCTCGCCAACGGAACGTTCGAGGTCATCTATTGCCCGCTCATCCATGCTACTGCTCCTCTCTGTCTGGTTGCCTGCTGTATAGCCGTTTGGCGAATGACTGCTTGGTGAATAATCGCTTGTTGAATGACCGCCCGGTGAATAGCTGCCTGACTTGCGCTTGATCGCTGGCATGCGAACAGCGCCTTCGCGCCGTTCCTGCTGGTCTCGCCCCACACTTCCTTCACCGCGCCGCTCTGAACCCAGCAACTCAGGCATCTCTTCAATGGATTCGGAAAGCTGAGCATTGGCAGAACGGGGGTCGAGAGCGGCCATTGGGTCTTCATGTCCTACTCCACGCGCTACCCCGCCTAATGCCTCCATGGGATCTTCTTTTTTGGCGGCTTCCGCACGTAGCGGCTGGTCTTCTTGAACCAACGGGCGGCCATACGCATCTACCGCCTCCTGCTCTTCATTGACTAACGAGGCCAGAGGTTGAGCACCGGGTTGAGTACTCTGCCGATCACCCAAATGCACTTTAAGACGGTACTCGCCGACTAGCACTTCATCGCCCTCGCTCAAAGCGACCTTACGGTTTCGCCCAATCGGCAGGGTGGCGCGATTGATAAAGGTGTGCCCGCTGCTATCAATCAGGCAGAACTTGCCGTCAATTTTGCTCACTTGGGCATGCTGCGGGCGAATTCGGCCGGCGTGATCTTGCAATAACCAGTCATCATCGGTTGAGCAGCCTAAGGTGCCGCCGACTTCATGAAAGACATGACTACTTGTTGAACGGCCTTCTAGGCGCTCACTATTGGCAATGACCAGCGTTACAGCGGAAATTGGGTTGGCGTTCATTGTTTAACCTGTCATCTGAATACGCACTCGGCGGCGTTTTGAGGCGCTGCCGGACTCGGGATTAACAAAGGTGGTCCAGCCGAGCTGGCAGGTGCCAGCATCGCCTAACCGCATCGGTTTTACGGCGCTGGGTAACAGCTCTAACTCGAGGTCGTAGGCCAACGGCTCGCGCAGCACAAACTCAACCAAGGTGCGCAATGGAGCATGCTCCCTGCCATCGGGTAGGAAGTCGCGAAAACGCTCCAAAGTAAGACCAAATAAACCCAGCACAAATTTGCCGTTAACATCAGCAACGCGCTCACCGGCCACTACATCGCTGCCTAACGTCATTGCTGCCATACCGCTTCGGCTGCGTTGATCCATCGGAATCTGAACCCAGCGATGTACCCACTCTTCAATCTGCACATCATCAAGGTCAAAGCAGTGCCCTACGATGCTGCAGACGACCTCGGGTGAACGCGAACGGCCTGCCAGCAAACCGGCATAAGCCAGCATCTTGCTCCAGTTGATAGGCGTCTCAACGCGCAGGTCACTGTCCGCCAACCCCACCAAAGCAAAAATGGCCGCCGAGAACCCATCGCTAGCACCATCCTGATAGCGGATGTAGTGGCGATATTTACGCCAACTGCGGTGCACTAACGCCAGTAAGCGATTATTGAAAAAATCCAGGAAATCGCCTGCAACACCGTCGTGGTGGGCTGCCTCATGTGCCAATGTTTCAAGGTAATAGCTGGGCAGCGGCGACTGAGACCCCTGCAGACCCAAGAAGCTAACTTCCAGCTCATAATGGCCCTCAGGCTGAAAAGCCAGTGAGAGCACATCACTGCTGGGAAAGCCTAGTGACGCTGAAGCGCTATAGCGCACGCGCTCAAAAGCGGGCGCACCTCGCTGAGCGCACTCTAGGTCATCGCCATGATGACGATGCAGAAGCTCTACTAGCTGATAAAAATCGTAACGCCGCGCCTTTGCCATCAAAGGGGCAAGCGCTACATCAGAGGCTGTTGCCCCGACTGTAAGGTCCATTTGTAGCGCTCGTGATTTTGACGGTTAATAACATGCAGCTCATGAAACGAGTTGATGCTGGCGTACAAGGAGAAGAACCGCGCCAGCACACTGCCAAATAAATACAGACTCCCTTCGTCGCCAAAGGCATCTTGATCTAGCGTCATGACCGAACGCAGACCACGAATGGGCAGCCCTCTTTTCAGCCGATCAATGGGCTGGGTTTCAATGCTAACAATGCCTGCCAGCCGTTTTTGAGCCACTCGCTCGGCCTGCCTATCGACCAAGGCACGGAAATCGTAGGCACGCAGCACAGAACACAGCGCATCACGCTCCAGTAGCGATAAGTAGTTAAGCGATAGATTAGAAATCAGTGTCCATAGCAAGCTGCCATCCAGCGTGGGGCGCAACACTGGCGTGGGGCGGGTGATATTTTGAAACATGGCATACGAGGGGCTCTCTTCCGTTGAGTAGCAAATATCGCCTACCGTCAAACGCTCAGGCAGCTCTCGATTACTACACGTCAATCCGAGCGAGACGGTTTCGGACATGCCGATGTAGCTGCGCTCATCGCCACGCACAAAGGAGATGTCGTGATCAAACCCATCCCCGCGCAAGCTGTCGCGCACGCGAAGACGGTAGTAGGAGGCATCGTTGCCACGGTCTCTCTTGACTTGGTGTTGAAAGCTTTCAAAAGGCACGTACTCACGCGGCGTACCGCGCCCTTTACCGGTCTCGTTCTCTAACCAGCCTTCCACCTTATCGACGCTAAAAATTTCATAGTGGCCGGGAGATCGACTATTGGGGTGAATGCGGTATTCACTGCGCTCCCCGCTAACATCAACAGGCTCTGCATCGTGAGAGAACAGGTTGATCGCCGGCGAGCAATACAGAGCGAAATGCTCGTCCCTCACCCGTGCGTCGGTCGGTAACGTACGCTCAAACTCTAGGCGCAAAATAATTTTGTCTGCGGGAATGGCCGGCAAGTGTTGGCTCAGGGCTGTTACATCAAAGAAATGGAAAGCCTCTGGAAAACACAAGTATTCCTGCAGTATCCGATACCCTTGATACACATTCCTCGGGTAGGGCAGTAGTGCATGATGGCGATCAAAACCAACCGGCTGCAGCAACTGCTTGGGCAGAGGCAGCCGTTTGCCATCAATTTCCAGCTCTACGCGCGCTAGGTAGTGGCTCATCCACAGGTAAAGCGTGCGCGCTGTATAAGCGTCTCCACCCAGGTGCAGACGCAATGTATCAATCCCCATCGCGCTGAGGGGCTGATCACTATGTACATCAAGCGCCAACTCAACAATGGAGGCATCGCGTGTATGGCGTGCCTCAACCCCCGCATGTTCGAGCGGATAGAGCGTCACGTCATGACAAGTGCGAAACATGCAGGTAGTGCCATCCACTGGCTTACTAGCTAATTCCGTACCCCGCTCCAGGAACTGATGGGTACTCAGCGCATGCCACGTAGGGGTAAATTGCACCACAGTCATGCTAGGCACCGGGCGCAAGTAGTTCGGCCATAGCATGCTGATCAGCGAATGGGTAAGTTCGGGGAACTCATCCTCCACTTTTTCGCGCATACGGCCAGTTAGAAAGGCAAAGCCTTCTAATAGACGTTCAACATCAGGATCGGTACTGCGCTCTGACAAGAAGCGACTCAGGCCGGGGTTGCCCTCCGCAAATTCTCGCCCTTGGCGCTTCAGAAAATTGAGCTCGTCCCGGTAATAGCGATTTAGCATTCGGGCCTCGCAAGCCTATCAGTTAAGACACTGATAGCGCTTATTATTGAGCAATAAGTCGATCGTGGCGTGGGCGTTATCTCGCCCTAACGCTACGGTGGCATGTACTTGAAAATGCAGTTGTAAGGGATCGCCATTATTGGGTAATGACTCAACTTCAACGTGCTGAACCCGCGGCTCAAAGCGTTCGATGCATTGCCGAATGGCGCGCTGGATATTCAGCTCTAAATCCAGCACGCCGATCGTTGCATCATTGAAGTCCAGCAACCCCAACTCAGGCTCGCAGGCGCTATTGCCCGGATGACTGTTGAGCAACTCCACCAAGTGGCGTTTGATCGACTCAACAGTTTCCGCCAGCCTCTCATCCTCCCCATGCGCTAACGGCTGTTCAGGCATCGCAAGACGCTCAAACAGACGGCTACCTAGCAGGCTGCCATGGTTAATAGCCATGATGGAGAGGTTCCCTTATTCCTTGTCGAGACGTCCGACTAACGACAGCTCAAAGTTGGCACCCATGTACTTAAAGTGCGGGCGCACCGACATAGACACCTGGTACCAACCCGGATCGCCTTCGACATCCGACACCTGAATAGAGGCGGCACGCAGCGGGCGGCGGCTGCGTACATCGGAGGGCGGGTTCTCTTGGTCGGCCACGTATTGGCGGATCCAGGTATTCAGCTCACGCTCAAGGTCTTGACGCTCTTTCCATGAACCGATCTGTTCACGCTGGAGCACTTTAATGTAGTGAGCCAGGCGGTTGATGATGAACATATACGGCAGTTGAGTACCCAGTTTGTAGTTGGTCTCAGCGTCTTTGCCTTCGGGCGTGTTCGGAAATACCTTGGGCTTTTGTACGGAGTTAGCCGAGAAGAAAGCAGCGTTATCGCTGCCCTTACGCATCGTTAACGAAATAAAGCCTTCTTCAGCCATTTCGAACTCGCGGCGATCCGTTACCAGCACCTCGGTGGGGATTTTAGCCTGCAACTGGCCTAGCGCTTCGTAGGTATGGACAGGCAGGTTTTCAACCGCACCGCCGCTTTGAGGACCAATAATGTTCGGGCACCAGCGGTATTTTGCAAAGCTGTCGGTCAAGCGCTCGGCCAGCAGGTACGCCGTATTACCCCACAGATAATGGTCGTGATCTTCGCTGACGGTTTCACGATAGTTAAATGTCTTGATGGGGTTTTCGACCGGGTCGTAGGGCATCCGCAGCAAGAAACGAGGCGCCGTCAGACCTAAATAGCGCGCGTCTTCTGACTCGCGCAGACTACGCCAGCGAGCGTACTTAGGCCCTTCAAAGATGGCTTTAAAATCTTTGATATTGGGCAGCTCTTCGAAACTGTCGATGCCGAAGAAGGAGGGTGCCACCGCTGACAGGAACGGCGCATGGGCCATCGCCCCTACAGCAGCCGTGTGCTGCAGTAGTTTCATATCAGGGGTCGAGGGGGTGAAATCATAATGCCCGATAATCCCTGCTACCGGCTCACCGCCAAACTGACCATACCCGCCAGCATAAACGTGTTGGTAGAGCCCGCTTTGGGTAATTTCCGGGGCAAACTCAAAGTCATCCAGCAATTCTTCTTTGGTGGCGTGAAGCACATCAAGCTTAATGTTTTCGCGGAAATCGGTGCGGTCGACCAACAGCTTCAAGCCACGCCACGCAGACTCCAGCTGCTGAAAGCTATTGTCGTGAAGAATCTCATCAACTTGCCGACTAATTTTCCGGTCAAGTTCAACGATCATGCTATCTACAACGGCTTTATTAACCTGCGGGGCAGCGTTCTCGCCGCTTAACAGTTCGGAAATAAAAGCGGCAACGCCTTGCTTGGCAACGTCGTAGCCCTCATCCGCTGGCGCCATACGCGTCTGCGCCATCACTTGGTCAAGTAAAGAAACCTCTTCCTGGGCTTCCACCGTTTGGCTTTTCTTTTGCGCCGTATCACTCATAGAGATGCCTCGAATACAATCCGGTTACTGGACTAGCACGAAAATAAGAATGCTTAATCGTTACGATTAGGGTCAGAATCAAGCAGCTCTAGCTCCGCCAACAGCTGCTGACGCGTTTCGTCACTTTCGAGTAGCTTCTGCAAACGATCACGAAAAGCAGGTACGTTGCCCAGCGGCCCCTTCAATGCCACCAACGCCTCCCTTAATTCGACTAGCTTACGCAGCTCCGGCACCTGCCGAGCGATACTGTCGGGCGCAAAATCATGGAGTGATTTAAATTCCAAATTGACGGCCAAATCGCTTGCTTCACCCTCTTCTTGCAACCGATTGGGAACCGCAGCCTGCAAGCCAAGGTTCGCTTCGCGCATAACAGACTGGAAGTTATTCTTATCAACAGAAACAGCCTCACGCTCCTCAATGGAGGTATCTTCCTCGCCTCCCTTGAAGTCACCGACCACCAATAATTTCAACGGCAGTTCAGTCTCGGCCTGCTGATCACCTGTAGCGGGTACATACTTGATATTGATGCGCTCTTTCGGCGCGACCGTTCCTTGCTTAGCCATGGTTTTCGCCCGTAAAAATTAGAACATTTTCGATTCAAAGAAGAATGCTTATTAATTGCGGGAAAGTACCGGATTTACACCGAAAGTACCAAATGGCTCTAAGCAGGTACTGCGACAATCTGAGAGAAGAAGACTTTCAAGAAGACGTGTTTTACGACCTTTTTCGCGAATTTTAGCAGCACAATAAAAGAAGCTAATTAAAACTAATTATTAAAAACCGCATTTGTAAGAGATCTCTTACAAAAACTGTCAGTGATTTCTTACAAAACGGAGAGCAAAATTCATACAAGAGAGGTGGCGGATGCAGACTCTGAGTGCAACACACTCACTGGATGGTTGATGGGCTTTCATGGTACTTGGTCATCAGCTCGCTCATCACTTCTATCGGACATTTAAACCCAAAGCGTTTTCGAGGTCGCATATTTAGCTCAAAGGCAATGGCGTCTAGCTCTTCCTGGCTATGCACTGAAAGATCCGTTCCTTTCGGTAAATATTGACGGATTAGGCCATTGATATTCTCATTGGCCCCCCGCTGCCAGGGGCTATGGGGATCGCAAAAGTAAATCGCAACACCGGTTTCTTGAGTAATTTTTGCATGGTGTGCCATTTCACGCCCCTGATCATAAGTCATGCTTTTTCGAGCGGTGGTCGGCATTCGGTTCAGGGCAGCACTAAAGCCTGCGACGGCGGATGTGGCGGTGGCGTCATCCATTTTTGCGAGTATCAGATAGCCACTACTAAGTTCTACCAAGGTGCCTACCGCAGACGCGTTATTCTTACCTTTAATCAGATCGCCCTCCCAGTGGCCGGGCATTTCACGCTTACTGACCTCGGGCGGACGTAAGTGAATGCTGACCATGTCAGGGATCTGTCCACGTCGATCCACTTCGCCACGGCGAGGCTTGCGTGTGGTTTTACCTTGTCGCAAGCAGTGAATCAGTTCCTTGCGAAGGTGGCCAACAGGCAAGGCATAAATGGCCGTGTAGATGGTTTCTCGGCAGACGTAGGCATCGCGCAAATCAGGTAGTTTCATCATTTTGAGCTTGCCGCTAATTTGTTCAGGAGACAAGCGTTGTCGCAACATATAAACGATGAGGTCAAAACGCTCCGTGCCCGGCACAAGCTTCTGTGTCGGGCGACAGGCAGCTCGACGCTTTTCTCGCTGACGTTGAGCGTGCCGGGCACAGTAACCGTTCTGGGCTATTTGGTTACGGCGTATTTCACGAGAGATGGTTGAAGGAGCTCGCCCTAAGAGCTGGGCAATATGCCGAAGGCTCATCCCTTGGGCTTGACCCACTTGGATGCTGGCACGTTCTTCAATGCTGAGTTCGAGGTAAGACATGGGACAACACCTTAGCGAAATGCTCAGGTGTTGCACTCAATTTCTGCGGCCAAGGGTGCTTAAATGGGCAGCGCCGTCATTTTTAGCGGCAAAAATATTGCTCCCATGGCCCTAGTTCTGCTTAAAATCCCAAGAAAGGCTTTAGTCATAAAGCAAGGTAACGGTAGATGCAACCCAGCGTTACTAAGCGCTTGTAGATGTAACGAGCAAGCAAGCAAGTTCTTGCCCTGCCAGGCAATATCTTGCCCAGCACAGGCAACTTTTTGCCCCGCAGAAAGAAGCGCCCTACACAACAAACACATAACATATTGATATATAACAAATTTAAAAACTTGGCCCTGAAGTTGCTCTATTGTCTTCGTCCACGTGACATTTCTTTAATTTTTCAGTCAAGGAGCAGACCATGCCAACACCATGTTATATCAGCATCGAAGGCCAAACTCAGGGCAACATCACAGCAGGCGCTTTTACCCCTGACTCCGTAGGCAACATCTACGTTGAGGGCCATGAAGACCAAATGCTGGTACAAGAATTTAAGCATGTCGTTACCGTACCCACTGATCCGCAGTCTGGTCAGCCATCCGGTCAGCGTGCACACAAGCCCTTTATCTTTACCGTTGCCCTGAACAAATCAGTACCGCTGATGTACAACGCACTAGCGTCTGGTGAAATGCTGCCCAACGTTGAGCTGAAGTGGTACCGCACCTCTGTTGAAGGTAAGCAGGAGCACTTCTTCACGACCACGCTGACCGATGCCACTATCGTTGACATCAACCTGCGTATGCCACACGCCCAAGACATCACCAAGTCTGAATTCACCCAGTTGATGGACGTGTCACTGGCTTACCGTAAAATTGATTGGGAACACACTGTTGCTGGCACCTCTGGTTCCGACGACTGGCGCGCCCCGATCGAAGGTTAAGCTGTTGCTAATAGCCTAGCCCTGGCCTGAAAAACAAGGCCTGAAACAAGCGAAGCCCCTTCCACTTGGAAGGGGCTTCGTCGTTTCTGCTCTATTGCTGCAGGTGTTTCGCTATTGGTATTGCGCCAAGGCTCTGGGATTAAACAAACCGCCCCAAACCTACCGTTGAACGGAGACGATCCATCGTTACAACAGCTTCTTCCCGCGCCCGTTCGGCGCCTTTTTGCAACACAGCCTCAATGTGGGCCGGGTCTTCCATCAGCGCATTATAGCGTTCACGCGGCGCGCTCAAGTGTGCATTCAAGTACTCAAACACTTGATCCTTAGCCGCGCCCCAGCCAATACCGTTCACGTACTGCTCACGTAGACTAGCGGTCTCTTCAGGTGTCGCAAAAGCGGAGTAGATTTGAAACAGCGTGCAGGTGTCTGGATCTTTCGGCTCACCGGGCTCCAGCGAGTTGGTCTTAATCTTACGTACCAGCTTCTGCAGTTTTTTCTCAGCGGAAAAGAGCGGGATCGTATTATCGTAGCTTTTGGACATCTTGCGCCCATCCAAGCCATTCAACAGCTGTACTTTGTCGTCTACCACGGCCTCAGGGAGGGTAAAGTGCTGCCCTTTATAAAGATGGTTAAAGCGCCCGGCGATATCGCGCGCCATTTCAATATGCTGAATCTGATCGCGCCCTACCGGCACCTTGTTGGCGTTAAACATTAAAATATCCGCCGCCATCAGCACGGGGTAACCAAAAAGGCCCATCGTAATGCCTTTATCAGGGTCTTGGTTTTCTGCCTCTTCGTTTTCAGCCACCGCTGCTTTGTAAGCATGGGCGCGATTCATCAAACCTTTGGCACATACGCAGGAGAGCATCCACATCAGCTCGGGAATTTCGCCAATATCAGACTGGCGATAGAAAATGGCATTATCGGTATCCAGCCCTAGCGCAAGCCAAGTCGCGGCAATCTCCAGGCGAGACTGCTGCACCCGCTTGGGGTCTTGGCACTTGATTAGGGAGTGATAGTCGGCCAGAAAATAGAACGACTGCACGGTTGGATCCTGGCTTGCCTCAATGGCGGGCTTGATAGCGCCCACATAATTGCCCAAATGGGGCGTGCCGGTGGTGTTGATACCGGTGAGGACGCGGGTTTTTGCGGTCTGGCTCATGGTTTTTAGGCTCATCATTGAACGTACATTGTCGTATGATACTTGTATGAACCTGGGGATGCGACAGGCAGAATTTGGTTTTACAATATCCGCAGAGAGTGATGAGGATTTACAAGAGCATTATGCCGTTATCATTCTGAAAGAAATGCTCAATCGATGAAAAGAAAATAGGGGTCACTAAAGGCAAGCGGCTCTTCCTGATCATCATATACAGCTCCAAACGCGACGAAGCACTTTTCTCCATCAACAAGCAAAGGAAAATAAAAACACAGGAAGGCCTCCCCCTCACACTGATCTACGACCTGCCCAAGCCCTTTGATACTCTCCCAATTCATCTTTTCAATATAATTTTGGTCATAAGACTCACTCCCCCAGTTTATTGTTTCGAGATTCTCCTCAACCGCTTTTGCGTAAGCCGACTCTGCATTCATATTGGCTTGCGCCACTATCCGGTAGTTACCTGCCAAATGCTCATTTATGATTGCTGACTGCATGCCGGCAGTCCCCAGTAGCAGTGCCCCGGCTAGTAGCGCCATGACGATGACCAATGCAGCGCCTTTCTGACGATTTTGCAGAGTCATCAGTCGTCACCAAAATCGATATTTTCTGACAAACCCTCTAATGCTTGACGCATAGAGAACTCATAACCATATACTGACAGTAACTCCCAAACACTCAGGTCAGCATTAATACTATTGACATTATTGAATACAACAGAGCCATTGGAGATAACACTACCAACAAACTCAACGCCAGACATGCTTAAATTGACACTACCCGCTCCCCAGATAAGTCCTCGAAACAGTGCATTGGTATTATTGCCATTAAAATTAATTTCGCCACCAGCGACAATGGCGACATCAGTGACTGAGGAGTTATCATTCTGCTGTATTGAAATGTCTTGCTCTACTACGACCACCTTTCCACTAAGTTCAGTCACGTTTAACTTATTTATATTTCCATCGCAATAAAAGACCTTGCCCGATGAAAACATGATTTCGTTTTCGGTACAGGTAGCAATCACGCCGTCCAGATTTTTAATGTTATTGATATAGCCTGTGTAGTAATCATGCGAGTCGCTTGATTGCGGAGAAGGAATGATCGATGGATCTAAATTTGAGTTAACCGTTGATTCACTTACCAGGATATTTTCCGCCCCGCTCACGGCACCTCCCGCAATCACTGCATCGCCCTTCCCCTTCTGACTGGTAGGAGTATCAAAGAAGCTGGCATATATGCCCTGTCGCTCCATGACATGAAATACAATCGCCTCACCATTGTTCTCTAAGGGCAGTTCCACCCGGTAAAGCGGTGCGTCACCCGACACAAGTTCGCCTAACACGTGCTCGTCCTCATTACACTGGCTTGACGAATCATGATTCGGTACATCTTTAAGAAAACTTACCATCGGCTGCCCATTCTCTTCCTGATCCGCCACCGTACAGCTACAGGCATCCTGATTCCGTTCACACCGTAACGTATAGCGACCCGGCCCGCTTTGACGAATTTCACTGGTAAGCCTCTGGGCAATAAAAATCAGGTTCTCTTGCTTACGGCTTACCTTGTCAACATTTTGAAAGGTCTGAAAGGTCGTTAGAAACAGTTGGCCAGCCCCAAGGATAATGACCGTGCCGATCGCCAACGCCACCATCAACTCCACCAGTGTAAAGCCCTGCTGACGCTGCCTCATGGTGAGCTCTCGACCTTGGGAAGAAGAAAGAAGTAGCTAAATTGATCGTCATTGTTCTCGCCCAAGGCCACAGTCACGTCAATGCGACAATCACTTCCACTGTCATCTTTTGCAATATAGCTGTGGGAAGAAGAGGCTCCCCGTAGCGGTGTCGCATCACTATTTTGAAACCAATGTTCCTTCCATGCACTCTGCACGCCGGAGATGTAGACATCCTCGCAGGTCTGGCCTGTTTCGAGCGTGGCTAGCTGAGCCCAAAGCCGCTCCTGAGCATCCACAGCCGCAACACTTGCCACCGAACGCTGATAGCCTGCATTGGCACTTTGCAGTGCTTTAAGCTGCATGGCGGCAACGCCGATCAGGCCAATCGAGAGAACCACCAGTGCGATTAGCGCTTCCAATAAGCTAAAGCCGCGCTGAGAATTCATGATTCACTCTCCTTCCTGCGAAGGCTGTCCGATGTGCTAATCACCAGCGTTACAGAAGGAGCTGAAGCACTTTGATGGGTGGGGTTTAACGTCATTTCGCAGGGAGAGTCAGGACAGTTGGAAGTGGCAGCGTTGCCCACACTTTGAAAGCGTTGTCGCCTTAACTCACCAACAGGCATTGGGTAACCTTTCGCCACTCGAACTTAAGGTTATATCCTCTTCACAGCCATCATCTTGAACGGTGCTCGCAGTCAGTAGGTAGCCGTCACCGTTAATACTCTCAGCAATCTCATAATTTTTTTCGGGGGATAACTCGCTGATGGTGCAATCGCTATAGCTGTAAGAGCGCGTGTAACAGCGCTCAAGCTCTGAAGCGGCTTGCATAAGGCCTGCGTGGGCGTCGGTTCGAACTGATTTTTGTACGTAGCGGGTATAGCTGGGGTAGGCAATAGAAGCGACGATACCGATGATCACCAGCACAATCATCAATTCAATGAGGGTGAAGCCGCGCTGACCATTCAGTAAAGAACGGCCAGTGGAAAGATTAGAGACGTAAGACACGCGGCTTCGCTCCCGTATTAGTTGGCTCATACTGTTTCAGTATGTCGCAAACCAATACGCATTGCATTACGAATACCTCTGATCAGCTGCTGGCGATTACCTTTTCACGCAGCTCTTTCGGCATAGAGAAGGTAATGGTCTCTTCGCGGCCCTGTAGCTCTTCAGGTAATGCAGCGCCCATGGTCTGCAGCTTGGCAATCACACCTTTTACCAATACTTCAGGGGCACTGGCACCAGCGGTTACCCCGACACGCGCTACGTTCTCAAGCCACTGGGGATCGATTTGATCAGCGTTATCGATCAAGTAGGCAGGCGTTCCCATACGCTCAGAAAGCTCACGCAAGCGGTTAGAGTTTGAGCTATTAGGGCTACCTACCACGAGTAATAAATCACTCTGGGCGGCTAGCTCGCGCACCGCATCTTGGCGGTTCTGCGTAGCGTAGCAAATGTCGTCATTGCGCGGCCCCTGGATGTCAGAAAACTTCTCGCGCAGCGCATCGATCACCTTGGCGGTATCATCCATTGACAGCGTGGTTTGGGTTACAAAGGCCAGCTTCGAGGGGTCATTTACCTCCAGCTTAGCAACGTCTTTTTCGTCCTCTACCAGGTAGATACGCCCGCCGTGTGAGGTGTCATAACGCCCCATGGTGCCTTCGACTTCCGGGTGGCCTTCATGGCCGATGAGAATGCACTCCTGACCACGCTTGGCGTAGCGCAATACTTCCAGGTGCACTTTAGTGACCAGCGGACAGGTCGCATCGAACACCTTCAACCCCCGCCGCTCTGCATCGGCTTGCACCGCACGGGAAACGCCGTGGGCGGAGAAGATAACGATGACATCGTCCGGCACTTCATCCAGCTCTTCAACAAACACAGCCCCACGGGCACGCAGCGTTTCGACCACAAAACGGTTATGCACGACCTCGTGGCGCACATAAATGGGCGGGCCAAACACATCCAGGGCGCGATTGACGATATCGATCGCGCGATCCACCCCGGCGCAAAAACCGCGCGGATTGGCCAACTTAATCTGTATGGGCTGTGCTTGCGTCGTTTGCATAATAGCGCCTTGATGCGTAAGCGGCATCGCTTAGTGAATTAATGCGTGGTCACCGGTTTAACGTCGAGCACTTCGACCTCAAACGTCAGGGTACGCCCTGCCAGCGGGTGATTAAAGTCCACCTCGATACGATCACCGTCAATGGTTTTGACCACACCTGGCAATTCCGTTCCCGCTTTATCGGCAAACGACATCACCATACCAATTTCCGGGGCTTCATCGCCAAAATCTGCCCGCTTCAGGGTTTGAATATTTTGCGGGTTGTGCTGGCCGAATGCATGCTCAGGGGTTATCTGAAAGGTACCCTCCTGCCCCGCAGCCAAGCCTTTAATCGGATGCTCAAAACCGGGCGGCAAATTTCCGTCGCCAAACTCGAAGGTAGCCGGTGCTTTGTCTTTGGTGGAGTCCACCAAAGTGCCATCTTCCAGCTTTAAGGTGAAGTGTAGCGTCACCTCCATGCCTTCATCGATCAGATAGTCGCTCATAGCAGTTCTCAATATACGTTGTTCTCAACGTTCAATTAATGGGAAGTCTTGGCCGCTTTTTTGCGCCGCCGCTCGCCCATAATGGATTCCCAGATTAAAGCGACCGCCCCCAGGGTAATCGCTATATCCGCCACGTTAAACGCCGGGTAGTACCACCCAGCGACGTGAAACGATAAAAAGTCGACCACATAGCCATGCATCAGGCGGTCGTAGAGATTCCCCAGCGCCCCGCCAATAATCAGCGGCAGCGCTATCGCCAATAACTTTTCATCGTGTTTGATGCGTGAAAGCCACACCGTCAACGCTACGCTGGCACCTACGGCAATCAACGCAAAGAACCAGCGCTGCCAGCCAGGATGTGTGGCTAAAAAGCTGAACGCTGCGCCAGTGTTGTGCAGTAGCGTCAGGTTAAAGAACGGCAGTACTTCGACCGGTTGGGCGTAGCCTAACTGACTGCTGGCCACGTATTTGGTGATCAAATCCAAGGCAACTACTGCCACAGCCAGCCACAGCCAGCGCAGTGGCCGCTGCATCGTCGGCCGTGCGTTTGTATCCTTAGGTGCCTGCTGTTCATTAGGCATGCTTTTATCTTTACGCATAGTGGCGAATCTCACCACTGCCTTCGGGGAGGTTGCTGATACAGCGACCACATAGATCCGGATGATCAGCGTGAGTGCCGACATCCGGGCGATGGTGCCAGCAGCGCTCGCACTTGGTGTTGTCGCTGGCTTTGACTGAGACTTTCAGGCTATCAAGTTCCGTCGCTTCTGCATCGCCTGCATCAGTCTCACTTGCAGAAGACAAGGGCTTCAGCGTGACTTCGCTAGTTAGCATCACAAAGCGAAGTTCATCACCCAGTTTAGCCAGAGTCGCCTGCAGGTCATCGCTGACATACAGCGTGACTTCAGCTGCCAAGCTGCCTTTAATGACTTTGGCATTACGGGCATCTTCAAGACACTTGTTGACCGAGTGCTTGACTTCCAGCACTTGCTCCCAGAAAGCACGACCCAGTTCAGCATTTTCTTCCAGGCTGCCAAGGTTAGTGTAGTAAGTCTCCAGCAGCACGCTGTCGCCGCGCTTACCGGGGATGTTTTCGTGAATCTCCTCAGCGGTAAAGGAGAGAATCGGCGCAATCCAACGACTCAGCGCTTCCACCACGTGATAGAGCGCGGTTTGTGCACTGCGCCGCGCCAACGAATCGGTTTGCGTGGTGTACTGGCGGTCTTTAATCACATCCAGATAGAAGCCACCCAGTTCCCGGGCGCAGAAACCATGCACCTGTTGGTAAACATCCAGGAAGCGGTACTCTTCGTAGGCTTTTTCGATCCGCGCCTGCAATTGGTGGGCACGATCCACCACCCACTGATCCAGTGCCAGCATATCGTCAAACGCTACCTGGTTTTTCTCTGGATCAAACCCGTTAAGGTTCGACAGCAGGAAGCGAGCGGTGTTACGAATCCGCCGATACACATCAGAGGTGCGTTTCAAAATTTCGTCAGAAACAGCCATTTCGCCAGAGTAGTCGGTGGAGGCGACCCACAGGCGCAGAATATCGCCGCCCAGCTTGTCCATCACTTCCTGGGGCGCGACCACATTGCCCAGCGACTTGGACTGCTTGCGGCCCTGGGAATCGACGGTAAAGCCGTGGGTCAGCAGCTGACGATACGGCGGATGGCCATCAATCGCTGAACCGGTGAGCAGCGATGAGTGGAACCAACCACGGTGCTGGTCGGAGCCTTCCAGGTAGAGGTCCGCCCGCGGGCCGCTTTCGTGGCCATGGGGGTGCGAACCGCGAAGTACGTGGCGGTGGGTGGTGCCAGAGTCGAACCAGACATCCAGGGTATCGGTGACTTTATCGTAATCCGCCGCTTCGGCACCCAGCAGCTCTGCCGGGTCGAGTTTGAACCAGGCATCGATGCCTTCCAGCTCAACGCGCTTGGCCGCCTCTTCCATCAACCCAACAGTGCGCGGGTGCAGCTCACCGGTTTGCTTGTGTAGGAAGAACGGGATCGGTACGCCCCAGTTACGCTGGCGGGAGATACACCAATCCGGGCGGTTGGCGATCATGCTGTGCAGACGCGCCTGGCCCCAGGCAGGTGTAAACGCCGTGGCTTCGATACCTTCAAGAGCACGTTCGCGTAGGGTTTTGCCGTCTTTGCCTTTGATGTCCATTCCCACAAACCACTGAGCCGTGGCACGGTAGATCACCGGCGTTTTGTGGCGCCAGCAGTGCATGTAGCTATGCTTGATCGGAATATGCGCCATCAGCGCACCCACTTCGCGCAGCTTTTCGACGATATGCGGGTTGGCCTTCCAAATCATCTGGCCGCCGAAGAACGGCAGGTCGTCAACGTAAACGCCGTTGCCCTGCACCGGGTTGAGCATGTCATCAAACTCCATACCATGCTCACGGCAGGTGATAAAGTCATCCATGCCATAAGAGGGTGCGGAGTGAACGATACCGGTGCTGCCCACTTCTGACTCGACGTACTCGGCCAGATAGACGGGAGAGAGACGATCGTAGAACGGGTGACGGAAATTGATCAGATCAAGATTCTTGCCTTGAGTTGTAGCAATCACTTCACCTTGCAGGCCAAAGCGCTCTAGGCAGCTCTCCACCAACTCTTCCGCCAGCAGCAGCAAACGCTCACCGGTATCGACCAGTGCATAGGTGAACTCAGGGTGAACGTTAAGCGCCTGGTTGGCCGGAATGGTCCACGGCGTGGTTGTCCAGATAACCACTGCCGCAGGCTTAGCCAATTCACTTAAACCAAAGGCGGCGGCGAGCTTGTCGGCATCTTCTACCGGGAAGGCGACGTCGATGGCGTCGGACTTCTTATCAGCGTACTCGACTTCGGCTTCCGCCAGCGCCGAACCACAGTCAAAGCACCAGTTGACCGGCTTCAAGCCTTTAAACACGTAACCCGCGTCGACCATCTCGGCCAAGGCACGAATTTCGCCCGCTTCGTTGGCGAAATCCATGGTGCGGTACGGGTGATCCCAATCGCCAATAATGCCCAAACGAACAAAGTCGGCCAGCTGTGTTTCAACCTGGGCACCGGCGTATTCACGGCAAAGCTCACGGGCGTGTTCTGGAGCCAGGTGCTTGCCGTGAGTCGTTTCCACTTTGTGCTCAATGGGCAAGCCGTGGCAATCCCAACCCGGCACGTAGGGGGCGTCAAAGCCGGCTAAATTCTTCGATTTAACGATAATATCTTTAAGGATTTTATTAACGGCGTGACCAATATGAATACTGCCGTTGGCGTAGGGAGGGCCATCGTGCAACACAAACAGCGGCGCACCCGCGCGCTCTTCCCGCAGGCGCTGGTAAATGTTCATATCCTGCCACTGGGAAACCCGCCCTGGCTCCTGCTTTGGCAGCATGCCGCGCATGGGGAAATCAGTTTCAGGCAAATTCAGCGTGTGCTTATAATCCATAGTCCGGTCAGCCGTCGTTAGCATCAGCGGAATTTCCCGCCGAGGAAGAATCAGAAGAAGCGGTCTCACGCCCAAGCGGGGCCGAGGCCAGCGGAAGAGAATAGTCTTGCTCACCATCGTCTTGCTCAGCATCGTGGTGCTGAGCACTGTCTTTCTCACCCATCGCCGCCGTTAAATAGTGGCGAGCACGGGCCTGGTCACGTTCAATTTGCGCTTTAAGCGCCTCAAGGTTGTCAAACTTCACCTCGCCCCGCAGGCGTGCGCAGGGAAACACCGTCATGCGTTGGCCGTAAAGGTCACCGTTAAAATCCAGCAGGTGCACCTCAAGCGTTGGCCGTGCTGAACCTACCGTAGGGCGAAAGCCGACATTCGCCACTGCCGGGTAGCGCTGACCATTTTCAAGTTCAGCCACCACTGCATACACTCCACGCAGCGTTAACGGCTGGGGCATCAGCGGCAAGTTGGCAGTCGGTACACCAATGGTGCGCCCCAGCTGCTGGTCGCGCACCACGCGGCCATGTAACGAGTAGGCGCGACCCAGCAAACGCGCAGCGGCAGAAAAATTGCCGCTGGCAAGCAAGGTACGCACCCGAGAACTGGAAACCCGCTCGTCATCCACGGTAAAAGTACGCGTGTGTTCTACGCCAAACCCCTGCTCACGCCCGACCTCCGCCAGCAGTGCGAAATCACCGCGGCGATCGCAGCCGAAGCGAAAATCATCGCCCACGACCAGGTGCTTAACGCCTAGCCCACCAATCAATACCTGATCGATAAACTCACGCCCGGTAAGGCTGCGCAGCGCATCGTTAAACGGCAAGCAGAGTACTTGCTCAGCGCCAAAATCGCGTAGCAGCCGCACTTTCTCGCGCAGCCGGGTTAAACGCGGCGGCGCTTGATCGCCAGCAAAAAACTCCCGCGGCTGGGGCTCGAATACCACCACTGTCAGCGGCACACTCCAGCGCGCCGCATGCTCGCGGCACTGCTGCAGGATGGCTTGATGACCGCGATGCACACCATCGAAATTACCAATGGTGGCAACGCAGCCACGATGAGCCGCTTTCAAGTTGTGCAGACCTCGAATGACGCGCATGGCACCTCAGCCGTTGGAGGACATAAAGCCTCTGATTATAACGAACCCACACCCCAGGATGCAGTGTTATGAGTGCATTTTAAAATGACGGACGCGCAACCCCAGTGCAGCCAGCCACGCGAAGTAGAGCGAGCCGCCCAGTACCACTAACCCGGTGACCAAGCCTACCCGCTGCCAAAGGCCAAACGTGAGCCACGCCTGCCAGTCGGGTGCGATAAAATAGAGTGCCGCACACATTAGTCCGCTGCCACCTAGCAACTGCACCGAATAGCGTTTCCAGCCCGGCTGAAACACCAACACCTTCTGCTTATACAGCAAGTAACCCAGCAGGCCAGCATTTAAGAAGGCAGAAAGTGCGGTGGCTAACGCCAACCCCGCGTGGGCCAGCGGCCAAATCAGCAACAGGTTAAACACCATATTAGCGACCATGGCAATAATGCCTACCTTCACCGGGGTTTTGGTGTCTTGGCGGGCAAAAAAACCCGGCGCCAATACTTTGATCAGCATAAAAGCCACCAAGCCAAAGGCATAAGCACGCAGACTCATGGCCGCCATCTGGATGTCGTTGTCGGTCATCGCCCCGTAATGGAATAGCGTAATCAACAGCGGCTCGGCCAACACCGCCAGCGCCAGCGCCGCAGGCAAGCCTAACAGCAATACAATGCGGATAGCCCAATCAAGCATCGCCGCGAAGTGCTCCTTGGACTGATCAGCATGGCGTTTAGACAGCGCCGGTAAAATCACGGTACCAATGGCCACCCCAAACACACCTAGCGGCAGTTCCACCAAACGATCCGAGTAGTAGAGCCACGATACGCTACCCGCCGCCAGCAGTGACGCCAAAACGGTATCCAACAGCAGGTTAATTTGCGATACCGATACCCCAAACAGCGCAGGCCCCATGAGTGTCAGTATGCGTCGCACGCCCTCATGAGCAAAATTAGGCCAGGGCGTGGGCATCAACCCCAAGCGCAGTAAAAAGGGCACCTGAAAAACCAACTGTGCCGCCCCGGCGATCAACACGCCCCAGGCCAACGCCATGGCGGGCTGTTCCATTAGCGGCATTAAAAACAGCGCCGCCCCAATCAGCGAAAGATTAAGCAGCACCGGGGTAAACGCGGGCACCGCAAAACGATTCCAGGTATTCAGTACGCTACCGGAAAATGCGGTAAGCGAAATCAACAGTAAATAGGGAAACGTTAAGCGCAGCATATCCGCAGTCAGCGCCAACTTTTCCGGATCACTGCCAAAACCAGGGGCAAACACCCAAATCAGCCACGGCGCACAGAGCATCGCCACGGCGGTAATCAGCGCCAGCACCGCCGTTAAGCTACCGGCAGTGGCATTCAGCAGCTCGCGTATCTCCTCCCGACTTCGCTGGGTAGAGTACTCTGAGAGCACGGGTACAAAAGCTTGGTTAAACGCCCCTTCGGCAAACAGACGGCGTAGAAAGTTAGGAATTTTAAACGCCACGAAAAAAGCATCGGCACCATTCCCCGCCCCTAACAAGGTAGCGATAACCACATCCCGCGCCAGCCCCATCACCCTCGACAGCATGGTCATGGCACTGACCACTAGCCCAGAGCGCATTAGCCCACGGCGCACGACTGCGGTGCTTGGAGATGTATGGGGCGCTTTCTTCGCTGTCATAAGCTATCCGGAAAAACCACCTAAAAAAACCACTCAGAAAAACTATTTAGAAAAACACATCAGACAAACCAACCAGAAAAAGCATCTGGAAAAATCATCCAGACACAAAAAAACCGGCCGCAGCCGGTTTTTTTATGGCGCCTGCCGGCTTACGCCGCCAGTGCCTTAATACGCTTGTTCAAACGGCTCTTCAGGCGAGCTGCTTTCTTCTTAGACAGCACGTCTTTGTCTGCAATACGGTCAACGACCGGTTGCATTGCCTTGAACTCTTCCATTGCCTTAGCGTGGTCGCCGGTGCTGATCGCTTTCACTACACGCTTGATGTAGGTGCGGACCATGCTGCGCTGGCTGGATTTCAGGACGCGACGGTTCTCGGCCTGGCGGGCGCGCTTGCGTGCTTGCTTGCTGTTCGCCACAGGGTATCTCCTTGGAGAATAAAGGTTGCCGATAGAACGGCAACGAAATTAAATATGTGTTCGTCTGCTGTGCTGCCACAGCACGACGTTTCCGCAACAACCAATTGATTTGGCAGGCGTATCACCCTACCAAAGTGTGTAGCAGGCAGTCGAAATAAGCTGCCCGCTCACGGGACTTGTCTGAGAGGATGGCGTAGTCTATCACGCGCTTGGCGAGCTTGCTAGCTACGCCTTTACAAGTACAACGTATAACTTTAAAAGCAGGCTGCCCGGCGCAGACCTACTCAAAGGAAACATGTCAGTGTCATTGCGGCGTTTACACACTCGCTTACTACTAGCCATTTGCATACCGTTGATCCTCGTATCGACAACACTGCTGCCTGTGCTCCATGTCCATATGGAGTCCCGGCTAGATAGCCTGCATACCGAAGCAGATGCCTTATTGAAAGTTGGCCAGGAGGCACTAACCCGCGATATTAATGAAAGCCTAAATTACGCGCTGGCGATTGCCGAAATGCCTGCGTTAAGGCGGTACCTGGCAGCACAGGACAACTCGTCGATATCAGCCCAGCCTTATTCGCTTAGCGACTTATCGCAACTTTCAACCTTTCTAAACACGTTGATCAGCCACAACCCTCGCTATACCAAGCTGGTACTCATTGATAATCATGGCAGCGAAGTACTCCGCGCACCTAAAAGTATTCAAACGGGGCACCGCGTGAATGCCAATCATCATGCCTATACCGACTACTTCAAAGAAGCCTCTTCACTGCAGCCACGCGATCTTTATATCTCGCCGCCGGGCCGTAACCTCCAATTTGAGCTAATGGGTAGCGACGTGATTCCTGTGGTCAATGTGTCGACACCCGTTTTTGATGCCATGGGGGAACGCCGTGGCGTGGTGCTTTTGAGCCTCAATTGGGATTACCTTACCAGCGCCCTACGTCAGGCCATGTTGCTTGACCAAGATGCCAATGCGATTTTAATCGACGCCCAAGGACGATGGCTGCTCGATGAAGGCATCCCGCCATTAAATACGACGAGCTTTGGCAGCGATTTTGCCGCCCTTTCACCTCTCTATTGGCAAGCCATGCAGCAGCGCAACACAGGCCATACCAAGGTCGATGGCCAGCTATTACGCTTTCAGACTGAAGATATACGCACTCAGCGCTACCGTAGCCTAGCGGGTACTGTTTTCAGCGAAAACGCTTACTACCCTTGGAAGCTGGGCGTGACATTACCACTACCTACTTGGCGATCCTTAATAGAAGAAGAGACCACCGTGCTCTGGTTTCTACTGTTGACCTACGGTGTCGCCGTCGCCTTTGGAATATTCTGGGCTCTCAGCAGCCAGCGTCAGCGCCAGCTACGTAGGGCGGCTCAGCGCCAGCTACGTAGGGCGGCTCAGCGCCACGCTCATGAAGTCAGCGATCTTTATGAAAACGCCCCCTGTGGCTACCACTCGCTCGATACCACAGGGCGAGTGATCAAAATGAACCGCACCGAGCTCGCTTGGCTAGGCTAGGCTACACCGACGAAGAAGTTATTGGTCACATCACTTACCGAGAATTGATCACGCCAGAAACCCGCGATCAGTTTGATAAAGCTTTCGCAAACGTTAAACAAAATCAACCCAGTAGCGCTGAATGCAGCCTGCTAACCCGAAACGGCGAGCAGCGTCACGTCATGATTCAAGCCTCAGCCTTCTGCCGCAATGGTCAGTTTGTGCATTCGCGCGCTACCGTCTTTGACCTTACCGAGCGCAAAGAGCTAGAAGAGAAACTACGCGCCCAAGCCATGACCGACCCCTTAACGGGGGTCTTCAATCGACGCTATTTACAGGCCCAAGCAACGACTGAAATATCCCGGGCGCGAAGGCAAAATCTCCCAATCGCGCTCATCGCCATTGATATTGACCACTTTAAGCACATTAACGATACGTACGGACATGACGCAGGCGATGACGTACTGAAAAACTTCACCAAAATAGTAACCAAACTGCTTCGCCAGGAAGACTTGCTATGCCGAGTGGGCGGCGAAGAGTTTGCTATTTTGCTTCCCAATACCTCGCTTTCTCAAGCGGAACAGGTGGCCGAGCGAATACGTAGAACAACGGCAGTTACCCCCATTAACGTCACAGCTGAGCACGCCGAACAGGCACTTTGGCTGACTGCTTCGCTAGGGGTAACGACTATTCTAGACAACGAAAAAGCACTTAAGCCTGCCCTGAAACGCGCCGATATAGGGTTATATCAGGCTAAAGATAATGGCCGTAATCAAGTGGTTGTTAACGCGGCGTAGCAGGATTACGTGCTCGAAGGTACAGCTTGCACAGCCAAAACACTGCTGTAATTGCCAATTATGGGTACTTCGATATAGTGCACAGAATAAACATGGTCACTAGCGCTACGCAGGTTCTGAAGAAAGCACCTCCTAAGCATAAAGCTCCCATAGGAATGAAGCTCAAGGTTACCTAATGGATGAGACACCCCGCTTGCGGATGTTTGCTGGGCCCAATGGCCTGAACTCAACCAACAAGTGCAGCACGGGCGTGCCACCAGTCCAAAATCGCCAGCGCGTATTGCAAATCGACCCAGCATGTTCGTGTCCAGAGTGCCTGATAGCAGCTCAAGCCCGGCTCGTAGATAGGCGCAACTCCACACCCAACCATTGACATCTACAATCAACCCTACTATATTTTATCTATGAAATAGGGAAGGAGCGTATGGATGATCAAGGGCTAGATACTTTATTAGCGCTCGATGGAACTCAGTACGGCATCCAAGGTGATTTTTGGGTCAAGTTTGAGGTGCGGCGAGTCAAGGCAACACCGAACATCCCCCATGGAATAAAATATAGCTTGACCTTGCATCATAAGAGCGGGACACGGCTACTTGGCTTTGACAACGCACATGCTCCAAAAATCAAACGCAGAAAGTTTGCGGGACGACGCGAAGAGTGGGATCACCGCCATTATCGCAGCGTTGTCAGTGATTACTTCTTTGATTCTGCGGCTCACTTGATTGAAGACTTTTGGAAGCATGTCGACGAAATACTCCGAGAGGAAGGAATATGACAACCGTCAAGATCGGCATCATGAACCGTGATGAATTCCGTGAGCGCACAATCTCAATTGCCAAAGGTTTCTATAAACCTGCTCCTGATGAGCCTAAGGTATGGTTTGATAGTGTCGAGTCCATGTCTCGTCTGTTAAACACGAAAAACCTTGAACTTCTCAAAACGATTCGGCGCTGCAAGCCGCAATCATTAGGGGAGCTTGCTGAGATAACCGGGCGTCGAAAAGAAAGTTTGAGTCGCACCATTAAAAAGATGGGCGATTATGGCTTAGTGGAAATCCAAGAAGGCCCACGACATGCCAAGACCCCTGTGGTTACTGCCGATAGCTTTGAAGTCACGTTAATGTAAAAAGTGCAAAACAGGCAAAGTGCAAAACAGGCATTTTTCTTAGCGGTGCACCGCGGACAGTAACTGTATTCAGCATTTAAGGCACAGCCTGCCCCGTGGGCGCTAAAATTTTGCGCAAGAAATGGCGCGTTCGCTCATCTTTGGGTGCAGTGAACAACTCTTCAGGAGGCGCTTCCTCGACGATGCCGCCCTCGTCCATGAAGACAACCCGATCCGCTACTTCCCGGGCGAACTGCATCTCGTGGGTGACCACGATCATCGTCTGGCGCTCTACCGCTAACTGTTTCATCAGGCTCAATACTTCCTCTACCCATTGAGGGTCAAGTGAAGAGGTGGGCTCGTCAAAAAGAATCACGTCGGCGTTGGCGGCCATGGCACGGCCAATACCCACCCGCTGCTGCTGACCGCCGGAGAGAGAAGCGGGATAAGCATCTGCTTTGTCTGCCAGACCGATGCGCTCAAGGATCTCTCTTGCCCGTGCATGGGCCTTAGCCTTCGGCAGTTTGTCCACCACGATCATCCCCTCGCTGATATTCTCCAGCGCGGTTTTATTGGCGAACAGGCCGTAGTTCTGAAATACAAAGGCGGTACGCCGGCGCAATGCCAGGATATCTGCCCGGCTGGCACGCTGGGTATCAACGCTCAAATCACCCACCTGCAAACGGCCTGCATCAGGGCGTTCAAGAAAGTTGATACAGCGCAGCAACGTCGATTTACCTGTACCGGAAGGCCCAATGATCACAATGATCTCGCCCTGGGCAAGACTCAAGTCGATATCTTTAAACACCGTATGGCCACTAAAACGCTTGGTAATGCCTTGCAGCGAAATCATCGTTGGTAGGCCTTATTCAAGTAAATTTCTAACCGACGCTGCCCCCAAGAGAGCACTTCCACAATCGCCCAATAAATCAGCGCCACCAGCAGGAATGCTTCTAAATAGAGGAAGCTGCCCGCAGCTTCTTTTTGGGTAGCGCCCATCAACTCGGTCACCCCCAGCGTAAAGGCCAACGAGGTCGCTTTAATCATATCGATGAAATAGTTCATCAGCGTCGGCGTTGCCACGCGGGTTGCCTGGGGCAGAATGATGCGCCGCATCAGTTGCGACTGGGTCATCCCGATGGAAAGCGCGGCTTCAGTCTGGCTGCGATCAATCCCGACAATCGCCGCACGAATGGATTCGGCCATATAGGCAGAGAAGTGCAGCGTCAGGCCTAGCACAGCGGCGGTAACGCCGGTAATTGAGATCAAGGCGCTAATCAGTTGTGGTAGGCCATAATAGAACAGGAACAGCTGAACCAGCAGCGGCGTACCCCGGAAAAACGAGATAAACAGCAGTGAGAAGCCATTTAAGAACGGCATTTTCGATACGCGAACTACCGCCAGCAGGCACGCCAGAATCAGCGCAAAGAACATGGCAATCGTTGCCATTTGAAGGGTGAGCGGCAAGTAGCGCAACAGAACCGGCATCAGCCCCCACATGTATTCAAGGTTAAGCATGATAATTAAACATAGGCTAAATCGCTTATAAGCAAACGGCCGTGGCAATGCCACGGCCGCGTTGAACGGATCAGTTCAGCGTTTAGGGCTGGGTGATATCAGTATTGAACCACTTTTCCGATATCTCACGCAGCTCGCCATTCTCACGCAGCTCACTCAGCGCTGCATCGACACGGTCGCGCTGCTCACGGCCCGCTTCATCATCACGGAACGGCAATGCGTTCTCAATGGTCGAGAACGGCTGCCCCGCCAGCTCTAACGGTAGGCCTTTCTCTTTAATGACCTGCGTAGCACTCACGCGATCCATCACAAAGGCTTCTACCCGTCCCAACGCCACATCCTGTTCGATATTGGACTCATAGGTACGAATATCGATTTCATCGGCGTTGGGCTGCTCACGTAGCAATTGCTCATAATTAGAGCCCAAGTTGACGGCCACGCTTTTGCCGGACAAATCTTCAACACCTTTAATGGTGTCATTGCCTGCCCGTACCACGACCTGCGCGCCGTCATACACGTAAGGCGAAGTGAACACGTACTTCGCTTCTCGCTCCGGGGTAATGGTGATCTGATTGGCAATGGTGTCGATACGACCAGATTCAAGCATCCCCGCCAAGCCCGAGAAGCTCGCCGTGACGAACTCGATATCATCACCGGTGATCTCACCCACGGCATTCATGACATCAACTTCAAAGCCTTTGAGTTCATCTTGCTCAACGAAGGTAAAGGGGAAATAACCGCCGGACATGCCCACCCGGAGCGTATCGGCTTGGGCAGAGGCGGCGAAAAACCCGCTAGCAACGCTCAACGAAAGCGCAGCGAGGGTGGTAGTCAACTTGCATGGTAGTGGCATGAGTCTGTTTCCTCGTTAGTCGATATCCCGACGATCCGAATAGCCACACAAATAATCATGAGGCATTGATGGCTGCTAGTTTACCTCTACGACAAAAGCATACAAAAGAATATTAAAGATAATTTTTATTCTTTTATTGAATATGCAGTCACACCGTGATGTATGGCTATTTGTGGCGAATGGCCTGAAACGTTTTAAAGGTAGCGGCTTGGCGATCGGCATCTAGCACACCTCCACCCAGCGCTGCCAACTCCTGAGCAAACGTAACCAGTTTTTCCAACTGTACCTTATCAAACCCGCGCCTGCGCTTTGGCTTTTTGAGGATGACACTTACGCCACCGATCAAATGTTCTTCTTGCTGAAAGGCTTCTGGAGATGGCATCAATCCAGGCGGGTAGGCATTGGTAACCCGCAATGGGTTTTGCGGGGTAACGCCTGGCACGCTATAAACCTGAAAGGCCTCATCGTAGTGGGCCTCCCACTTTTGCAGGCTCGAGAACAGCTTTTTGTTGAGTGCGATATCCGGTTGATCAAACATCACAAACAGTACATGAGTGCTCTCTTCTGCCTCTACAGGTGCCACCTCCTCTACGCTATCTTCATTCTCGGGTAACGTAGAGGAGGTATTCACCTGTTTAGCAACAGCAGGGGGATGAGCGGCCAGTTCATTGTTCTCATCGGCTGACACTGACTGCCCGAGCCTTAGCCACTCTCCACCTCGCCACATTCCCCCTTCCAGCACGCCTCTACCGCTCAGTAGGAAATACATGCAAACGATAAGGCTGTTAAAACTCAACCAACCTGCAGCAATCGCTAAGGTTACCGCCAGTTTATGCGGATCCATGGGGTGTTTTCCTGACCAGTTAGGAACGTACAGTTTGAGCACCCTCAGGCTGACGAGTACCGAAGATAACTACTCATTATCGAGCAAACGCCAGGAAGATCAATTTTGCAGGCTAAGTAATTAGTGGCAGAGGTTTTAGAAGAAGCAAGCCCGTATGTCAGGACTTGCACAATTAACACACCAATCGGTTAGTTAATTAATCCAGCAGAGAAAGCACGCTTTGGGGATTCTGGTTGGCCTGGGCTAGCATCGAAGTACCAGCTTGCTGCAAAATCTGTGCGCGCATCATATTAGATGTCTCTACGGCATAATCCGCATCCTCGATTCGCGACTTAGCAGTTCCCAAGCTCACTTGCTCCTGGCTCAAGGTGCCAATGGCAGATTCAAAGCGGTTGTTGAGCGCCCCATACTGACCTCTATACTCATCAACCTGTCCCATTGCCTGCTCAAGCTTCTGTATTGCTTCTAAGGCCTTCTCTATTGGATCCAGCGCCACTCCTTCAAGCCCCAGTGATTGTGTATCAGAAGGCGTAGGAGTGATCGTGATGGAATCCATTTTCTGACCAACCCCCGCACTGACCACGATGTTAGTAGGAGTGCTAACGGGGGTTGATACTGGCTCGGGGTCGTCATACTCAATTGGCATTTCATCCCAGGTAGCTCTGGCATTAAATGAACCTTGGCCTACCACGAAAACAATCAGGTTTTCGGTGACTTTATCGAAAGTTACTCGCTCCAGCATATTTTCTGACAGGTTGCCGTTGTTAAACTCGGTACCGTCATCATCAGCCGATGCCTCATCAAGCCGATCACCGTCGCCGCTATAAGTAATTTTCATGTCGTTATAATCAAGTTCAACAGGCGGCGAGTTTAGGTCATAGCTCCCCGCTGCATCTTGTAGCAGGCTAGCATCGTAACTGGCCCCAGGTTCAAATCCATTATCAGGCGTGAGTAGTGAAGCATTAAGATCCGTAGCGTCCCGGGACTGCCATACATGGTCAGGATGAGCCCCATCAATAGGCGTCCCTATCAGATGCTTCCCATCTTGCGTGAAGATCTGAATGTCATCATCTAAACCAAAAGAGTCGATCTCCAGCGTGACGTTAGTGGCCCCCTCAGGTATGTAAGCCAATGAAACTGTACCGGAGGTAAAACTCTCAAAACCAGGCCCAAGAAGCTCAGTAATATGAGGTGCCTCGCCGAGCTTAACCGGTAAGGGGCGCGGTTCAGCGGGAGCGAGTGGTGTCTTACCAAACGCCTCTGTACCGAAGGACAGTCGGTCGATCTCCTCTGAGAGCTGCTGATACTCGGCATTGACCGAGGAGCGATCAGCATCAGATAGGGTGCCGTTGGCGGATTGAATGGCCAGCTCACGCGCTCTTTGCAAAATATCGTTAATGCTATCAAGACCACCTTCAGCAGTTTGCATCAGCGAAATGCCATCGTTGATGCCTCGGGTTAAGGCTTTGCCCGCCTGAAGATTGGACTCCATGCGGTTAGTAATAGCCTGCCCTGCTGCATCGTCCTTCGCCCCGTTGATACGCAACCCCGACGACAGGCGCTCAATAGCGGTCTCCATGGAAGACTGCGAGCGCTTGAGCTGGTTCTGGCCACCCAAGGAGAGTTGATTTGTATTAATAAATGCCATTAAGGACATCCTTGTACACAATTGGTTGCAATAGGTAACGGCAGGAGCGGTAGGAACTTTAGGATTCTCTGGAGTAGATACCCAAATCCTGTGACCGTCCAGCGCTGAACTCAGCCAACCTAGGTTTATGAAGAATTTAACACAAAAGAGACACTCGATATCGAAGAGCTGGCGCCGCTAGCTCAGCCTTTGAAGTGAAGGCGCGATGCCCTACTTACTGGGGCATCCAACGTCAGCCACTCGGCTTCATTCTGCGTGCGAATGCTCAGCATAGGCCTTAACATAAGGCCTTTTCTCCTATTTGCCATCAAGCCCCTTATGGCAACATAGGCGATAACAACACCTGTTTTCACATGCCTATTTCATGAGATCACACGAACAAAATCATCAGAGCAGGCATACTTTGATAAGCTATGCCACCAGGATGCTCAGGAACCACGCTAGGCAAATGTCAAAGGTTAAGAAGCCAAGGAAATTGCCGATATACCAATACAACGGCATAGAACAGTGGCGTAGCATGATAGACATCATGCAAAAGATACCTGTCACGTGGCGATATTCATGTAGAAGTGTTGAGTCTTAATTTTTCTTGGCTGGATACAGGTACACACGAAAGCCTTTTAGAAGCAGCACAATTTGTAGAAACAATTGAGAAACGACAAGGTTACAAAGTCGCTTGTCTGGAAGAGATTGCATTTAATCAGGGTTGGTTAAGCCAAGGGAAGTTGATGAACCTGAGCGAACCTCTTGAGAAAAGTGGATACGGAGCTTATTTACAACAGCTGGCAAACGAAAAATAAATGACGCGTGTGGAACTGCTCAGTTCAATAAAAGGCACATTATGATCCCTGTAACCAAGCCCTACTTGCCTAGCCGTGAAAAGCTTGACCGCTACATAGACGGCATTTACGAACGTGCTTGGCTCACCAACAACGGTGAATTGGTACAGCAGCTAACAAAGCGACTGGAAGAATACCTTGGGGTAGAAAACCTATTGCTCGTCGCTAATGGCACACTAGCACTACAGATTGCTTATCGCGCACTGGGCATTACCGGCCATCGTGCGCCTACTGAGGCCATAACCACGCCTTTCACCTTTGTAGCCACTGCAAGCTCCCTGAGATGGGAAGGAGTGGATCCCGTATTTGCAGATATTGACCCAGACACCTGGTGCCTGGATCCAACAAACATTGAGCCAGCAATAACCTCGAAAACCCGTGCCATTATACCTGTACATGTATTTGGCAACGCCTGCGACGTAGAAGCCATTGATGGCATTGCAAGCAAACACAACCTAAAAGTGATCTACGACGCCTCTCACGCTTTCGCCGTAGGCTACAAAGGCGAAAGCCTGCTCAAACATGGCGACGCCTCTACGCTTAGCTTCCACGCCACCAAGCTATTTCACACCGGTGAAGGCGGCGCAATTATCTTTAAGAAAAAAGAAGACCTGGAACGGGCAAAGAAAATGATCAACTTCGGCATCACCGGCCAGGAGAGCATCGAAGAGCTGGGCATCAACGCCAAAATGAGCGAGCTAAATGCGGCAATGGGGCTTTGTGTGCTGGATGAAATGAAGGAAAACTTGAAGGCACGGGCACAAGTTTGGCATAGGTACGAGCAAACATTGCCGAAACCCCTGCAACTACAAGCCAAACACGATACTCTTATGTACAACTACGCCTACTTTCCTGTGGTGTTCGAAAGCGAAGACCAAGCCATGCACGTTGCCGCCATCCTCAAAGAAAACGGCGTACAGTCCCGACGGTACTTTTACCCGTCGCTAGAGTCAGTCGAGAGCTTGGGTATCCATGTAAAAAAGTCGATATCACAAGACATTGCCAGTAGCATATTGTGCTTACCGATTTTTGAAAGGCTAACCCAGCTAGAGCAATTACGTATTATTGAATTAATAAAGATGGAATTAAAATTATGAATCTGGCGATCATGCAGCCATATTTTTTTCCATACATCGGCTATTTTCAGCTAATGAATCATGTCGATGAGTGGATAATTTTTGATGATATACAGTTTATTGACAAAGGATGGGTAAATCGAAATCGAATTCTACATCCAAACATAGAAAAAGCTTGGCAGTATATTACTGTACCGTTGTCTAAGCGTGGCCAATTCCCTCACATCAATGAAATTAAAATATCGCCCAATCATCGATGGGTTGACAATATCCTGGGGAAATTAACAATCTACAAAAAGGCACCTCATTATAATGAAACATTAGATTTCTTATATGAATGCCTGTCTTATAAAGATGAAAAACTAAGCACAATGTTAGAACGAACACTAAATCAAACAGCAAAATATATTGGCATTCAAACGCCTATATCATCTCAATCAAAACAAAGCTGGGATCTGCCAGAAATAAGCCACCCTGGACAATGGGCACTCGAGATATCTAAAGCAAAGAAAGCAGAACAATATACCAACCTTTATGGTGGCAGTAAAATATTTAACCAAAATGAATTTGATAAAGAAAAAATCGCTCTTCGATTCTTAAAACCATCACTCAATGCATACCCTCAATATCGAGAAAAATTTGTAGAAGGATTATCAATTATTGACATTATGATGTGGAATGATAAAAACTCTATACAGAAAATATTGGAAAATGACTTCTCTATGCTCAGCAAGCAACAAATTGAAAATTTATAAATTAAAAAACCATTCTACTCAATATACCAATATGAGACAGAAACCGCTATCAACTAAAAAAATATTTAAACCTACATTGTTTACAGAAAAACTACGATTCGATGTGAAAATCAATTGCTTTATCTTCATGATGAATACTTAAGCTTCAATACGAAAAAGGCATGATAATTAAACCTTTAAATTATTTATATGCTATCGGGCCGGAAAACTATGATCCAACGTACTGCGACTAATCCCATGCGTTTCGCCAAGCGATTAGCATTTACTTCGTCTGCCAGAGTTGGGTGGAGGCTTATTCTTGAAGGAATTCGCTTCCAGGAGGGCGAATCTATGTTGCTTCCTGCATATGTCGGGATAACAGATCGTGAAGGCTCGGGCATCATCGACCCGATTCAAGCAACACACACGCCCTATACTTTATACCCCCTTGACGATCATCTTCGACCCAATTTGGATCAGTTAGAATCGATGATGAAGACTGGGCGGCATCCACTCCTCTTAGCGGTGCACTACTTCGGTATTGTCCACGTTGACCTTCTAAAACTAAGAGAACTTTGCGAACGATATCAAACCCTCTTGATTGAAGATTGCGCGCATATCCCATGGCCGCTTTATAACAACACAGGCCCAGGCAGTGTTGGGCATGCGGCCTTCTATAGCCTGCACAAATCTATTGCCGTGCCAACCGGCGGTATTCTGAGGGTGAATGATCCAAATATGACTCTGCCCGAACCTAGTGGCGCCGATCGTTGCGCATATGCTTGCTTGGAGCAATTCCTGCGTACGGATATGGTCTCTGCTGCAAACGAACGACGCGATAATTACCAGTGGCTAGCTAACCGCCTGGCAAATATTGACGGCCTCACGGTTCTCTATCCTGATAGCGAGCAATTGGTTCCACACGATTTTCCAATAGTTGTGCATGACGGTCTGCGCGAAAAACTTTATTTCAAACTTATGGAAGAAGACTTACCTACAATTGCTCTGTACTACCGATTGATTGAAGCGATCACTGCAGAAGAATTTCCAGCTAGTCATGCACTATCAAAGAGCATACTCAACCTGCCTATTCATCAGGATACTGATCAAGCGGACCTTGAACGCCTCACTGATCGACTCATAACAATTCTTGAAGAGCTGCGCGCATGACAACAATCGGTGGATTTTTTGAACTTGAACTGCCATGTGCCGGAGCGCGTTTACACACGCAGGCACATGCCTTAAGCACGGGCCGCGCTTGCATGATGGTGATGCTCCAGCATTTGGCACCTAAGCGAGTACATGTTCCTTTTTATACTTGCGATGCCGCGCTCGAACCATTCGTGCATCTGGGCATCGAAACTAGAACCTATGCATTGGACGAAACTTTATTTCCTCAGAATTTACCTTCGTTGGATGAGGGGGAATACATTCTTTGGACTAATTATTTCGGAGTTTGTGGCCAGCATACCGATGAGATTAAGAAGCGCTTCGGTCAGCAAGCATTGCTAGATGATACTCATGATTTCTTTAGATCTGGGCACCTTGGGCACTGGTCATTTACGTCCGCTCGAAAGTATTTCGGGGTGCCTGATGGCGCCTTCCTATTTGCACCTGAGGCTCTTAATGTGGAGGCAGAGCGGTTCAAAGGTATCTCCCTCACGCATGGCTTGTTGCGAAGGCTAGGACGCCAGAACGAAGCTTACGAAGCGTACAAACGATACGAACGAAACTTAGACTGTAGCATTTATCGTATTTCTGAGGTTTCAGAAGGCATACTACGTGGTGTTGATATAGCCAGCGTTGCTGAGGCGAGGCATCGCAATTTTAAATTCCTACATTCAGCACTTGGAGAACACAACCAGCTGTCATTGCAACAAGTGAGTGATGTGCCATTCTGTTACCCGTACTTGCCGAACTCTACTGTAAAACGGGACAATCTTTATGCCGATGGCATATTCGTCCCCTCTTTGTGGCCAGATATACTTACTCGTAACGTGGGCGGTTTCGATTTTGAAAAGCGTCTTAGTGTGGAATTGCTCCCACTGCCGATTGATCATCGGTACACACCAAGAGACTTGCAACCCATGGTTGATCGTTTGAGGAACGCTATATGAGCGCCGAGTACTGGCTGGATTTCTGGAAGAGACATGGCCGCACTTCTATAGGAGCGGATGAACAAACGCAAGTGCTACGCACATTTAACAAGCAGCCGATTACAGCTGAACGTTGGCAGCTTACGCTGGATTACTTAGACAAACAGTTTCCTGTTAGTGCAACCGATGACGTCCTAGATCTGTGCAGTGGCAATGGCTTGATTACGGCGCATTTGGCACCTCGTTGCAGGTCAGTAACTGCCGTGGACATATCAGAGGATCTACTCGCTAAAATCGATCAGCGGAAACAACAAAATGTAAAGACGCTGCGATCAGACATCCGAAAGCTTAGCTTTGAAGATAGTTCATTCTCACGCGTCTTACTATATGCAGGAATTCAATATCTTTCGGAGGGTGAAACCGTTGCTCTCTTACGTCAGATATTCAAGTGGTTGAAGCCCGGCGGCATACTCTTCGTGGGCGAAATCCCAGATCGTGGGAGGCTGTGGTCTTTTTACAACACCCCAGAGAGGCTAGCCCTGTATTTCGACAACCAGATCGGTGATCGGGACGTTGTCGGCACATGGTTTGATACGTCATGGTTTTTGCGGCTTGCGGAAAGCACTGGCTTCCAGCACGCAAATGTAATCCAACAGCCATACGAACAAATTTATGCCCATTTTCGTTTTGATTTGAGAGTACAGCGATGATTGCACTCAATAATGTTGCCTATGTTGCCGGCGTGGCCCGAAGTGGCACAAGCTGGATCGCCCAAATCTTGAACAGCCATCCAGATGTATGTTTTCGTTTTCAGCCCTTTTTTGCTTATGAATTCAAGGGACGCGTAAACGAGGATTCCAGCCCTGATGAGTATCATCAGCTTTTTCTCGACATGTATAATACTGAGTCCTCATTCTTGACGCAGGAAGATAAACGCACCGCTGGAGATTATCCACAGTTCGAGAAGCACCCCAATCCTCATACTCTGGTATTTAAGGAAAATCGCTATCAGTCCATGCTAGAACCCATGTTACGCCGCGTTTCATACTTGAAAGCTGTCGGTATTGTGCGCCATCCATGTGCTGTACTCAACTCATGGAGCAAGAATCCAAAGGAGTTTCCTCCTGGCTCGGAGCTTCTTAGAGAATGGCGTTTTGGCAATTGCAAGAACAAAGGCAACGAGGACTATTTCGGCTACTACAAGTGGAAGGAGGTCGCACATATGTATTTGGATCTGCGTGATAAGTACCCAGATAGGTTCGCACTGCTACGTTATGAAGATGTCGTTTATGATCCGCAACGAACCATTTCTGCACTTTTTAAATTTCTAGGAATTTCCTATGATGAAGCCACTCAACGCTTCCTGCGGGAGAGCACATCTGTACATGGGGATAGCTACTATGCCGTTTACAAAAACAAGAGTGTTGCGGAAAAATGGCGATTTGAACTGTCCCCCCACATCATTGAAGAAGTTTACGCTGATGTGGCCGGAACTCGTCTAGAGCAATTCGTGCGTTGAACATCAGTCACGTCGGAAGTATTTCCAGAGCAATGAGTGGAATCAAAAACCTTGTATAGATAAATGAACTTATCGTCCTTAAATCATTAAGTGCGATCCAAATATTTTTTTATTCTATCATTTTAGATTTTGTATAATAATAACACGATATGTCATTCCGACCTTTTCTCTCATGATATTTTCCAATCCAATATAAGCTATTGGCAAGCATCTTGTTTTTCTCTTCTATACTCTTGCTAGACCAAGTAGAGCCTGGGTGCACTCTATAAGCTGCTGGGCGCACCTCATCTAAATAGCAACTATTTCCATAAAGCCCTAGCAGTGAAATAAGAAAATTATCTCCATTCCCAACATTCCCCTTTTCCTTTGGAAACTTACTAAATTTTTTCCTAAACATAATTGAAAGCGAGAGCAAAAAACATTCATTCTTCAGCAACTCTTCACTTGTAAAATTTCTAATACAGTGTTCTGGAAGCTTTGATTTTTCTAATAAAAATTCACTATTAAAAACAAATGCATTATGATGTGTTACAACACACTCAGGATTTTTCTCCATGTAGTCATGCTGAATCTTTAGCTTATTAGCATCTGTCCAATAATCATCGCCCTCGCATATAGCAATATATTTACCCTTAGCCACAGGAAGGCAGTGGTCTAATGGTCTTTTATTTTGAGAATACTGGTTCTCTTTCTGATAGATAGGGCGAATTAATTCAGGATATTGATCTGCGTAGCGCTTTATAACCTCTTGAGTACCATCTGTAGAAGCATCATCGTGAATGATCACTTCAAAAGGAAAGCATGTTTTCTGCGCAATAAATCCCTTTATCGCATCCTCGATAAATTCAACATGGTTATATGTGGCGCAAACCACACTCACTACAGGCTCACCCTTAATATGCTCGATCTGTGGGATCGGTGGGCCTGCTGGTGGTGGCACCTGTGATTTTGGCGCTGGCACTTTAGGTAAAAGCTCCTGCGCTTCAAGAAACTCAAGCGCTTTATCCTGGCTAACGCCTGCTATCAAATCAAAAGCCACATCGTGCGCTGCAAAGCCTGCACTGAGAATAAAGGCTAGCTTCATCCTTTCTTTCTCGCTCAGATTAGCCATGCGCTCGTGACTAGGAAGGAAGAGCACATCGCCGCTCTCCTGCTCAGTGGCGCAGACTGTTTTGGCGCTTAGCTTTTCTGGCAAATGGCTGTAGTGGCTAATATTATGGAAGCGATAAAAACGAAAACCGTTTCGGCTAGCCCAATGCTGAAGTTCGGCCAGTCTGGGCTGTTTTTCGTGGGTAAACTGAAAGGGGATCCTCGCCTGAATCAGTAGCGTGTCTGTGAGTGACTCTTTACCATTTTCTAGCACGGCCATGGTATCGCTCAACTCATCAAGAATTAGCCAGTCAAGACTTCCCAGACCATCAATACTGTCCAGCGCTACGGTATTAATGGGCAGTTCAGCCAATGGTTTTGCGCCTAGGTGATGGCGCTTTGGGAGTTGCTCGACCGGCAGCGGTAGCAGCGTGCTGGTCATTTCCGGAGCGACACAGGCATGCAGCTTTGTTGGCTCCCCATTGCCGAGCAGAGCGTGCTGAAATAGCTGTATATACTCACTGCCTTCGTATTGCTTGGTATTCTTTATTTCGCTTGCGGGATCAAAGGCAACAATACCAAAGGCACCTGTCGCCACCATTTGATCGGCAAGGCCACTTTTGATCAGGCTGGCGCGGTTGTCGAGCACCATAATTTTACCTTTGATTTGCCAGGTAAAATCGTCAGTAAGCGTCAAACGGTTAGCCTGAAGCTCTGTGTTGCTCTGCTTAGCGCTGGGTTGTTCGGCGCTAAGCAACTGCTGCAGTGAATTATCGACCTTAAATTCAGGCTTGGTTGCGCGACTGGCTAAGCGCTGGCGGTGACGCTTCTTTTGGGTAATGGCGAAATCTTTGTTGCCAGCACGAAGCCCTACCAGGGGCGTTAACGCGGTAAGTAGCTTGTCGGTTGCTCGGTTAAGGTGGTGTTTCTCTTTGCCTACTTGCCAAGCGCGAGCCACATAGTCTTGGTAAAGCGCTTCATCATCGAAAAAGCTGATGACTGCATCCACTAACGGTTGAAGCTCTTCATCGCTAAGCAGGTGTTGGTAGGGCTCTTCGTAACAAGCGGCTGGAAAATCAAAGGCGATACCGGCATTGCCGATCATTTCGGGCATGCCACCGCGGTTGGTAATTAGCGCCGGAATCCCATTAAGCATTGCCTCTGCCAGCACACGCCCTGAGCTTTCCCACCATAAGCTCGGCGCCACCACAACACGAGCGCGGCTATAAGGGCCGCGCATATCGCTAGTGTTGGCAGTGATGATCACATTGCTTAATGAGTCACGTTGCTTACCCATTTGGCGAGTGGTTTGCCGCAGTACCGCTGGCCAGTCGGCTCGCGCCTCAACCACTTCAAGCTCAATATCGGACCTTTCGCGCTCCAGCTTTTCAGCCAACTGGACAAATACACTCGCGCCTTTTTGCCAACTAGGGTTAACAAACAGCAGACGTTTACGTTCATGCTGTTCGGCGATGAAGTTTCCTGGTGAGATAAACTTGCCCACCGGCTTGGCCGTATAACCTACCGTTTTACGATACATATCCGCCGTAGCTTGGCTATCAGTCAGTATCAAATCAACATCACGGCACCAGTTCGGTGCTTTATAGTTGCCGTTCGCCAGATAGAAGGCGACAGGAATACCGCGATCACGAGCCTCATTGGCAATTAGCATTTCTAAGGTTTGACCACCGAAATACCAAACAACATCCGGCTTAAAGGAATCCAGTAGATAAAGGTACTGGCTGTACCAAAGCCCTTCTTCATGCGCCGTAAAGTGGTCACGGTTATGGCTATAGCTCACTACCAGCTGGTGTTTAAGTGATCCGTCATCAGCTTCGATCAACTGATGCAGGTGGGTACTTAAGTTTGGAAATTGCTCTTTGAGCCGCCCCATCCCCTTGGTGTTGTCGAATACGGTCGCACCCAGTATCTGAACGTCATAGCCATGCGCAACCAATTGCATCAACATTTGACGAACGGTCATGCTGGCACCGCTTGAAGTATCCATCAAACAGAAAGGATTGGCCCAAAGGATGCGGGGCTTGCGTTTTTGAGTAGTAGATGTGGCAGTGGTTTTAACCATGAAGCGACTCACACAGAAAAGGGACAATTTACCTAGTTTACTGTTCTAGCGCGGCAAGCAAAGGCGCGAATGCGCCTATAATAAAGTAGGTGTTCTCGCGATCAGCTTTGCGCAGGAGCTGGAGCAAATAAAAACGGGGCCGATTGGCCCCGTCGTTATTTTCTAGTTCAGCATTACCAGCAAGGGTATTAGCCCAGCAGAGACAGTACAGACTGTGGGGTCTGGTTAGCCTGTGCCAGCATCGAAGTACCAGCCTGCTGGAGAATGTTAGCACGTGTCATGTTCGATACTTCCACTGCGTAATCGGCGTCTTCAATTCGCGAACGGGCCTCGGAGAGATTAGTGGAGGTGGTCGCCAAGTTATCGATTACCGAGTCGAAGCGGTTAAGCGTAGCACCCAGCTCAGCGCGGTTGGTATCGAGCCCTTGGGTTGCCTCATCAATCCCGTCAATCAGATTCTGGAATTCTTCATGCGTAGCGCCACCTGAAGCTGCAGCAGTAGCAACAAATTTGCCACCAGATACTGCCGCAACAGTACCGCCATCAGTAGCCTCTTCTAGGCCAAGTCCACTAACCGTAGCATCTACACGATTGACTTTAATTACGTCTTCACCGTCAGTATTGGACCCTACCTGAATGTTTAGCTGGCCAGTAGTACCGCCACTTGCGACGTTAAGTAGTTTAGTTCCGTTGAAATTATTGCTGTCAGCAACACGCTCAATTTCTTCTAAGCGCTCATTGATCTCGGTGACGATCGCATCACGATCTTCTTGGGCATTGGTATCGTTGGCACCCTGTACCGCCAGCTCACGGATACGCTGCAGGTTGTCGTTAATTTGGTCAAGGCCGCCTTCCATGGTTTGTACCAGGGAGATACCGTCGCTGGCGTTACGGCTAGCTTGATCCATGCCTTTGATCTGAGCAGTCATTTTGTTGGCAATGGCTTGGCCAGCAGCGTCATCAGAGGCGCTGTTGATGCGCAGGCCAGAAGAAAGACGCTCTTGCGCTTTGGCCAGCATAGACTGAGAGTTGGACAGGTTGTTCTGGCCAATCAGGGCCGTAATGTTAGTGTTGATTACAGACATGTGAGTGCTCCTCGAAGATTAACTGGCCAATTGGCCTGCTTAGCGGCGCTTGCGTCGCCGTTATATTAATTAACGGCAGGCCCATCAAATTCTTTAGAAAAAATTACGCTTTTTTATGTAATTCACTGTAACTATTTCAACTACCCTCTCAACTGCGTTCTGAACTACTTTCTTATTTGCTGTTCTGCATGTTACTCAGCATGCTGAACTGCTGGGAGAGATAGCTGCTCATGGAGTTCATTTGGGCGATCAAGCCATCCAATTGCCCAAACTGCTTGCGGTAACGCTCTGTGCTTCGCTCAATACTTGCCTCCATACGCAGCTTACGCACATCCAGGCTATCAACCCGCTGCTCAGCGCTAGTCACCGAGCTTTGAATAATGCCATCTTCTGCAGTGATGGTTTCAAGCGTTGCATTTAAGCGCCCTGCAAAGCCGCCTTCTTCGGTGTCGCCCGCAAAAAAGGCAGATAGCCCTTCAGGGTTATTGGCTACTGCATCGTCCAACTTATCTTCATCGACCTTAAGTCGTCCCTTCTCATCAATGGCAATACCTAGTTGAGAAAGCCGTGAGATATCGCCGGTTCCGAGGTTGTCGGTAATATCCCGGCGTAGGCGGTCTTCAATGGTACGCACGGTGCGGTCGCCAATTAGTTCGCCAGACGTTTCGCCTTCGCCGTTGTATGCGGTCATTCGACCAACGGTGGATTTCATTTCGTTATAGTTTTTAACGAACTCGTCAATGGCTCCTCTCAGCGACGCGTCATCACGTTCAATCACCAGCGTAACGGGGTCTCCAGAGGCCTCTGTGAGATCAAGCGTTACGCCTTGAATTGCCTCTTCAACGCGATTGGTTTTACTGGTGATAGCAATGCCATTAACATTCAGTTCAGCGTCCTGACCTGAACGCTGGGTGGCTGCATCCATGGTCAGCGATGCCAAACCTGAGAAGCCCTCCAGTGAAGCATCTTGGCCCGTCTCTTTTGAGCTCAGCGCTAAGCGGTACCCAGTGCCGTCATTCACGATAGAAGCGGTGACGCCAGACTCTTTATCCGCGTTAATTTGGTCACGGACATCCGCCAGCGTACTGCCTGCTGAAATAGTCACGTCGTAGCTTGTTTGGGTACCGCCAGCACCAAACTCAAGCGTTAGCGTCGCATCGGCTGCTGTTAGCTCTTGGTCTAGCGCTACGCTGCTGGAAGCAGCGCTGCCTGCGCGAGCCAGTTGGGTAACGGTTACTTCATAGCGCCCGGCATTAGCGGTTTCGCCTGCGGTCGCCAATACGCCATCGCCCGTCACGGTGCTTTTTTGCTGTTTAAACGTAGAAGCGTCATTCAGCGCAGCGATAGAGGTTTGCACCCTATCCATTGCTGACTCAAGGCGCCCATAGGCAGAAATCTTGGTTTGCTGAGCACTTTTCTGCTCTAGAATAGGCACAAGCTTTTGCTGTTCGGCCGCTTTTAGCTGATCCACCAAACCTGAAAGATCCAATCCAGAACCTACACCGAGTGCTGTGATCGATGCCATGGGGCTCATTCCTTATAAGAAGTAGAGAAAGGTGTCTAGGTAATCTATCGGCTGCGGAGGAACAAACTTTAGAGGTAATGCCTTTTTTAAGCTGTTTTTAAAGCATTGCAAAGAAAAATGCCCAGCACATAGTGCAGGGCATCTTGTAAGCTATTAATTTAGCTAGTTTATCTGCTTAACCTTGGTTTTGCTGTCCCAACACGGCAAACTGCTGGGTCAAATAGGCACTGGTCTGATTCATTTGCGCCACCATACCGTCCATTGCTTGAAACTGCGTGCGATAACGCTCAACGGTTTGTTCGATACGGTTTTCAGTGGTCGCAAAACGGTCTTCTAAAGAACTAACACGGCTTTCAGATGAGCTAACAGCGCTTTCAAGCCGACCACCTGTACCCACAAGGCCCTCAAGCGCTGAAGCTATTTGTCCAGCCATGCCGCCCTCTTCGCTATTGCCTGCAAAAAAACTGGCTAGCTGGTCTGGCTGAGTAGCGACAATGCTATCTAATTTATCTTCGTCAATCTCCAGCTTGCCATCCACTTGGAGTGAAATGCCAATATCGGATAACACGTTAAAGCCATCTCCGCCGACAACAGCACTGATTGTTTGGCGAATCTCTCTTTCAACAGCGCGAGTGGTGGCATCGGCATTCAGCCCTGCCGCCTGGCCCGTCTCTGGGTCAAAGGCTGTCAAAGTCGTAATGGTCTCTTTAAGTGTGTTGAAATCATCGACAAAAGCGGTGACCTGCTCGCGAATAGCTTCGTCATCCTGCTCAACGGTTACAGTGCTCGTCGCGCCAGCCTCAGCAAGGTTCAAGGTAACGCCTTGAATTGCACCTTCCACTTGATTGGTGGGGCTAACGATATCGATTCCATTGACGTTAAACGCTGCATCCTGGCCCGCTTGAACCACCTGTGCATCGGAGGTTGCGACGCCAGCGGCCAGAATGTCAGAAAAATTAGTGCTTTCAATACTCGCATCTGCGCCGGTATCTGTAGCATTAACGGAAAGCCGATATCCTTCGCCATCATTGATAATTGAGGCGTTTAAGCGGCCATCGCTCTGTTCATTAATGGCGTCACGCATATCTTCAAGAGAACTGCCGTCGGGGATAGTAATCGTGGTCAGGTTTCCATCAGCGATAGTAAAATCTAAAGACTGTTCGCCCGTCACTATACTTTCCACTGCTGTTTCCAGACGCTCCGTCACCAAGCTACTGGCAGTAGCTAACTGATTGACCTCCACTTCGTACTGGCCTGGCTGAGCCTCATTACTGCTAACAGCACCAACTGCACTGCCTTCTACATTGGTTGTCAGACTATCGAATGACGACCCATCATTGAGGGCTTGAGCAGAGCTTTGAAACTGCTCAAGCGCACTTTTAAGCTGACCGTAGGCAGATATCTGCGTTTGCTCAGACTTAATCTGCTGCGCAATGGGCTCAAGCTTTGCTTGCTCTGCCTCTTTCAACTGACCAAGCAATCCGTTGAGATCCAGCCCAGAACCGATGCCTAGTGATGCAATAGAAGCCATAGAACCAATGCCTTTTTTGAATACATGTAGCTACGCTGACTGCTCCCAATACCCTTTATCTGCGAAGCCTGCGTAACACTGTTTTTAATACAATTACCTTAAAACCTCGGCTAGGTGAAGAATAACTTAAATATTCTTCTTCTTTTTTTCGTATTAAGACGTTGTTTAAAGTAACAAGGCGTAACAGACATCACCAATTAATGAGAAAAATCACAATAATAGATTCTTCTTTTAGCTGCTCTTCCGCCCTACCCCAACGTAACGCAGCCCCGCTTCTTTAACGGCACTTGGCGTGTACAAATTACGCCCATCGATGACGACTTTTTCAGCCAGCTGATCGGCTAACCACTTGAAATCGACACTACGAAACTCTTTCCACTCGGTGCAGATCACTAGGGCATCTGCGCCTTTGACTGCCTGGATACGGTCGCCTGCTAGCATCAAGTCATCCCGCTCCCCGTAAATACGTCGGCATTCTGCTATGGCTTCGGGATCAAACGCCTGCACCTTAGCGCCCGCTTGCCAGAGTGCTTCCATTAACGTGCGGCTTGGGGCTTCACGCATATCATCCGTGTTGGGTTTAAAGGCCAAGCCCCATACTGCAATGGTCTTACCGCTTAGATTGCCTAAGTTATCTTGCAGTTTTGTGAACAGGGTCTGCTTTTGGCGTAAATTCACTGACTCGACGGCGCTGAGCAGTTCCGGTGTATAGCCTAATTGACGCGCGGCGCGCTCTAACGCCTGGACATCTTTGGGGAAGCAGGAGCCGCCGTAGCCGCAGCCAGGGTAGATGAAGTGATAGCCAATGCGGGGGTCGCTGCCAATCCCTCGGCGTACGTCTTCAACGTCAACTTCGAGGCGTTCGGCAAGATTGGCGATCTCGTTCATAAAGCTGATTTTGGTGGCGAGCATGGCGTTGGCGGCATATTTGGTCAGCTCTGCGGCCCGCACGCTCATAAACATCAGCTTTTCGTGGTTGCGGTTATAGGGGGCGTAGCACTCTTGCATATGCGCTTTTACCCGCTCGCTTTCCGTGCCAACGATAATCCGCGCGCCACGGGTAAAGTCTTCGATCGCCGCCCCCTCCTTCATAAACTCAGGGTTCGAGCACACATCGAACGCGAGCGATGCACCGCGCTGTTCGAGCACATCGCTGATAACGGCGTGGACTTTTTCCGCGGTGCCCACCGGCACGGTAGACTTATCAATCACCAGCTTATAGCTATCCATATGCTGGCCGATGGTGCGCGCCACCTCTAATACATAGCGTAGGTCGGCACTGCCATCTTCATCGGGCGGCGTTCCCACGGCGATAAACAGCAGTTCGCCATCGGCTACCGCCTGGGCAGCGTCGGTAGTAAAGCGTAAACGGCCAGCCGCCACGTTATGGGCAACGATAGTGCTTAGCCCTGGCTCGAAGATCGGCACCTCTCCGCCATTAAGCTGATCAATCCGATCAGCGTTAACATCCATACAGGTGACTTGATGACCAACATCGGCTAAACAGGCGCCTGCGACAAGGCCGACATAACCGGTTCCGAATACACTGATATGCATGACTTATTAACTCGCTAAAATACGTGGTAGCGAGCGTAGCACATTGACCTACCGTTGATGAGTTCAATAGTGGGAGATTCTCTCTAAACTATAGACCTTGGTCTAACATCGATTTTGGTTTATAATGCGCTGCAACAAGCCCGACTTGGTGCTGACCGCAGGAGAACATGCTATGACTCCGAGACTTATGACTTCAAAACCTACGCCTCCAGAACTGACGAAAGAACGCTCTACTCCATCGTCTTATGGGTCATCGACCACCGCAAACGTTCAACGTAGCCTTCGCCAGTGTTTATCGATTGCCGCTGAGCTGCTGTACGATCATGGTCATGTACTTGAAACCATTACCCTTCCCCAGCGCGGCTTAGCCCGCCGCGAGTTGTCGGCACTTAGTTCTGCCACGCCCACCTGGGCAACCTGCCAACAGGTGATGGAAGACAGTGAGGCAGCAACCTTTAATGAGTATGGCCGTTTTGTATTAACCTGCCTTGGCCGCGAATTGATGTTTGATATGTTTGGCCAAGGGGCCGCTGACTGCGCCTAATCCCTCTGCCACCAAACATTGCTGCCCTAAACAGCTGATCAAAAAAAACGCCCATAAGCGAAAGCTTTGGGCGTTTTTTGCTTGGTCTTATGTTCTTCAGGCTCATTTTTAAAGCCTGACCCTATAAGACCTAGTTCTATGTAGCTTAGCGCAGGCCGAGCATTGACAGAATGAACAGCACAACCACGATAAGGCCAATAATGTAGATAATATTACGCATAGGGCACTCCTTGCTTATTGCGTTTTAGGGAAATCAAAGGCTTGCTTACCCATTAGCCAACACCTCCAGCCTAGCAGGCTTTTTCTGCTTTTGCGTAATATGGCTTCATTTTCGCCCCCGGACACGCCCTACCTGCTTGATCTCTTCAAGTGAGATAGGGTGCTCATGCTTGAAGAGCTCGGCAATTTCGCGTGTGGCACCCAGCGCTGTGGCAATGAGCACTAGGCCATCGAGAGTTATTTGCCCACTGGATTCGAATCGTTTAATGGTGGACTCAGAAATACCCGCCATCTGCGCCAAGGTTTTACGGGAAAGGTTCTGCGCCAGTCGCGCTTCTCGTGCATTGGCACCGACCTGCTGGGACAGTTCACCAGGGGCAAGTAGAGAGTGAGTCAGGGCCATGGAAACCTCTAAATAATGGCTCATTTATAATCCATTATACACTAAAAATGGCTATAAAAGACCACATGTGATCTTTTAAGACACAGACACATAGTTCCAGGCTCAGAAAGTACTACCTGGCCTTACTTCTAGCGGTTATCTGCTGTGGAACCTCTGCTACTTCTAAACCTCGAACCGTTGCCACTTATACCGAAGGTGTTGCGATGCGCGCTACTGCTTTGCTTGTTTCGTTTGCTGTTACTTCGTTGTTACCCACCGCCTATGCAGCCGCTAATGAACCTTCTGCAAACACACTCCAGACGCTAGACCGGCAAACCCGCCAGCTAAACCGCGTGCACAGCGTGGTAGTGGCCTATGACGGTGAGATTATCCACGAGCTTCACCAAGGTGGGCCGGGGGTGGCGTCGCCTACCAATATTAAATCGCTGTCCAAAACGGTGCTGGCTGCCATTACGGGTGCAGCGATTGAAACGGACATCATTGAATCCGCTGAGCAACCTATGGTGGCGCTGTTTGGCGAGCATCTACCGCGCGGTATTGATCCGCAAGTTGGGGATATCACCGTGGCGCATCTGCTCGCCCAGCAGGCTGGGCTTGAGCGCACTTCTGGCAGCAACTATGGCGCCTGGGTGGCCAGCGCCAACTGGGTGAACGATGCGATGACGCGCCCATTCGTGGATGAGCCGGGTGGGCAGATGCTCTATTCCACCGGCACCAGCCATCTACTTTCCGCCGCACTCACCCACGCCAGCGGCGAGACGACCCATTCCCTTGCCCAGCGCCTATTGGGTGATCCGCTTAATATCACCATTCGCCCCTGGCTACGCGACCCCCAAGGGATCTACTTTGGCGGCAATGATATGCAGCTCTCGCCACGAGCACTCATTGAGGTAGGCGAGCTGTATCGTAATGATGGCGTCGTAGTGAATGAAGCAGGAGGCGAGCAGCGCATTCTGCCGGAGGGTTGGGTGGAAGAATCATGGCAGCCGCGCGGTACATCGCGCTGGACTGGCGACGGATACGGCTATGGTTGGTTTATTACGCAGTTGGCAGGCGAAGACGTGTACTACGGGCGTGGCTATGGCGGTCAGGCGCTTTACGTTATTCCAGAACGTGAGATGACTGTAGTGATCACCTCAGACCCTAACCCACCCTCGCCGGGCGGGCAGTTCCAGCAGCGGTTAAACAGGCTGGTAGAAGGTTTGTTAGCTGAAAATGACGAGTAGCACAGCCAGGTCGCGGGTGCGCTTACTCGCCTTTATGGCCTAGGCTCATCAAGTAGAGCGCGGCGGCCAGCGCCAGCACTGAAAGCGCTAAGTAGATGGCTTCCAGGGGCGTGGCAAAACGGATATCCACCACGGCGCGGAAAAACTCAATGATCACCGCTAGAATCACCACCCGGGCGATTTTATCTTTCAGTTGGTCTAATGAAGCGACGTTAAACGGGTGGCGCAGATTACTCGCTTCGGCTTGGTCAATACGGGAGACAAACAGTCGGTAAACACCTAAGCCGAAAATCAGCAATACGATGGCAATCAGATAGATGTCCACCGCAATGATGATATCGGGCACCAGGCTGTCGTGAATGTCCTGGGTGCCACCCAATAGGTAGTAACCCATCACGTCGGCGACTACCTTGAAAATATCCACGGTACCGACGATAAACAGCATCAATGAACCCAATAAGCTGGGCACGACCGCCAGCATGACCAAAAAGCGCGAATTCCACAGCGCTGTTTCAATGCGTCGCTCCCAGTGGCTCTGGCTCTCGGGGGGCTTAGGCGGCGTTGAAACCGGATCAGTCATGGCATACTCCTGTTGTTATATAAAAGTTGTTATATAACGCTGCTATATCAGACTCATCGTGATCAATACGCAGGTGGCGACGAACAGCACGAACCCCAGCAGTAGCACGATACCATCACGGGCAACCAAGCCTAACCCCAGCAGGGTAAGCGCAAGCCCCGCTCCGTTGGCCGAAAAGGGAATAAACTCCATCGGCGGCATGGCCAAGGCAATCAATAAGCACATCAAGGCAGTTACCCGGATACCGATGTAGCCCGTCAGCCAAGGTAATCGCACCCGCAATAGTCCATCTATCCAGCGGGCAGGCTTTTTCATCAGCTGAATGCCTTTATCAAACTTTTGACGGGAGAGAGAGCGTTTTAGCAACCAACGGGGCAGCCAAAACGCCTCACTTCCCGCTAGTAACTGTACGGAAACCAGCAATACCAATGCGGCCATTAAGGTCGGCATGCCGGGTATATCGCCAATGATCGGGGTGAGCGTAATCAGCCCGGCAACCAGCAGCAGCGGCCCAAACGAGCGCCGCCCAACGGCGTGAACAACATCGTCAACGCTGACCCGCGAAGCATCCTGCTCCATACGCTCAATCGAGCTGATTAGATCCATTAAATTCGAGTCTTCGTTGCGGTTATGCATCGGGTTTATTGCGCTCCTCTACGTGCAGTTTGGTACGGATAAAATCGCTATGGCTAACATACAGTAAATCCGCCAAGCGACGAATACGGTGCTCTTCAAGCGGGTCAACGCTGCCATCGGCCCAGGCCAGCTGCCACATTTGCGCGACCAGCTCACAGCGCTGGTCGTAGTTATAGTGCTCTTTGATCAGGCTAACAAACTGGTAATGATCGACGGCCTCATCCACTTCTGTTTGTGCCAACGTCATCAGCTCTTCCACATCGCTAGCGCTGAGCTGGTAGCGCTCGGTCAGCATAAGGCGCAGCGCGGCAAGCTCTTCATCGGTGGTGTCATAATCGGCGCGGACGATTTCACACAGCAGTGCTGCGGTGGCCAGTTCCAGGGTAAGCGTTTGATTTTCGCGCTGCTCGGGTTGCGCCAGCGAGCGCTGGAAGAAATCACTAATGGCGTTCAGCATTTTACTCTCCATTTATAGCTACCGACTTCTGACCGTACTTAAGCCTTGAAGTGCATTCATAGATATTGGGTAACTATTAAGTACGAGTTGCGGAAGCACTTAGGGTATACCCAAATGAGTATCACTGAGTGAAAAACCATTATTAAGCGGATACACATAGGGCAGCCTCAGGGCTGCCCTCTTTAGTGCGATGAGTGAGGATACTGACTAGCAGGTTATTGCTTATCAAGCAGAGCTTCCAAGCTATCTGCCGTCAGAATCTGTACTACCCACTCGTCTAGCTGCGTGTCTGAAGCCAATGTCAGGCGCTGATCTGCCCAATCGGGCATCTCACCAAACTTCAAGGCGATTTGCTTACGCAACGTACCTTCCACTCCTTCATGACGCCCTTCCTGGCGCCCTTCTTGACGCTCTTTTTCTCGCTCAAAGCGCTCAACAGTGTTGACATAAGGCATGTGTTTTTCCTCCTGTATGGCGTAGACCGCCTGGACAAACTCAGACTCCAGAGCTCTCGGCAGTTGGAGCATCCAGTCGATGATATTGAACAACCGCACAATCTGTTCACGGCTGTAGCCTCGTTCATACAGCAGCCGAATGAGAGCAATCTTGACATCCTTACGCGTTGCACCGTCCTTCAATCGCTTAGCGTAGATCTGGGCCATGACCACCAGCGCAAAGACGTTATCGCTTGCTTCGAGCTTCGTCCAGTTTGCTTCCCAATCCATCAGTTTAGCCGTGGGGAAGGTAAAGGTCAGCTCGCATCCCCAGCGCTGATAGCGAAAAGTGGTGGGCCGGAAGCTATCGCGGATATCTGCCAACACCGCCAAGCTCACCACATCCACCCCGTAGCGGTCACGTAGCCGGTACTGATAGGTGTACATTCGCTCAGAAAACGCCTCCTCCGGCTCCCCCTGCACCTCAACGTGGATCAGAACCCACGTCTCGCTGCCGTCCTGTGCATAGACCTTGATCAACTTGTCGGCGTAACGCCTGCCACTGTTGGCATCCGCTGTAATCTGCTGTAACTCCTTATCGAGAAAGCTAAAGCCTTTCGACCAATCCACTTGTTCATGAATGGCTGGGAACAGCAGATCCAAAAATTCTTGGCAGTACCCATCAAGCGCCATTTTCCAAGGACTGTCGTGGTCAGCAGGCTGGGAGGTATCCGCTTCGCTCATGCAAACTCCTATTCCACTCAAATGCTAGCACAGTGGCGCCTAGCTAGCGCGATACCCCTTCATGCTATCTGCACATCAACAAAAAAGAGCTCTACTGACTAGATGCCCTTACCTCAATCCTTCTTGGTAAGCTGCTCTCTTAACTGCTTGGGCACTTGCTTGATAATCAGGCGATCCTGAGTGGCATCGTACTCGATGCTTGAGCCCAGCAGGTGCGAATCAAAGCTAATCGAAACGCCACCCGCTCGGCCGGTAAAGCGGCGGAACTGGCTCAAGGTGCGCTTATCGGGAGGGATCTCCGGCGAGAGCCCGTAATCGGCGTTGCGAATATGGTCGTAAAAGGCTTTCGGCTGCTGTTCGTCCACCAGCCCAGAAAGCTCTTCCAAGGTCATTGGCTCGCCACGGCGAAGCTGTTCATTGGCGTAATCCACCAGCGTGTCGGTTTTTTCTCGGCTCACCTCGTCGTCGTAATCCTCTTTCTCGACGTAGTCGCTAAACGCTTTTAGCAGCGTGCGGGTTTCGGCCGGAGCATCGACGCCCTCTTCCATACCCAGCAATGCGACCAAACCCTCAGCGAGTTTTTTACCGCCGCGATCTTTGAGGAACGAGACATACTGGGCATTCGGTGCCTCGCTCTGCCATTGGGTAAGGTTGATACGCGCCGCCAGGGTAAGCTGGCTGGTGTTGAGCTGGGCAGCAGGCACCGCGTGGTGGTCATCATTAATGCCAATCCCTTCGCGCTGGTGCACCAATGCCATCAGCAGCGTTTCAGTATCACCCTGGCGCTGGTGGCTGAACACTAAGTAACCACTTACTGACAACTGCTCCTGAAGCTGCTTGGCGAGCCGTTCAGCCAGTTCAACAGAAAGCTCAGCAAAGCTTTTATCGCCCGCCAAATAGTCGCGCAACCACATGGCAAGCGGCCCTGCCTGTTCACCCTCTTCGGCAAAGCGCCCCCAGCCTTTGGGCTTGGTGTTGTAGGTGTCATTGAGCGCACCCACCAGGCTCGCCATCACCGAATCGTCACTGGGCGCTGCCTGCTCTGATTGAGGCGCAGCGGTTAGGGTTAGGCGCTCACCGTCAAGCGTCGGATCGAGGCGGTGCACAATACTTTGCAGTAGTGGCATAAAGGTCTACTAGCTTCCAGGGTTTAAAAAAAGAGTCAGGGTTTGAGGCGGTAACCGGTACGGAAAATCCAGCCAATGGCGACCAGGCAGGCCGCGAGAAAGAGGGCAATCATGCCCACACTCGCGGCAAGGCTTACATCGCTGATACCGTAAAAGCTCCAGCGAAAGCCGCTCACCAGATACACCACGGGGTTTGCCAGGGTAATGGTTTGCCAAAACGGCGGCAGCATATCAATGGAGTAGAAGCTGCCACCCAAAAAGGTCAGCGGGGTGATCACTAACAGCGGCACCAGCTGCAGTCGGTCAAAGCCATCGGCCCAAATGCCGATGATAAAACCCAACAGGCTAAAGGTGACAGCCGTCAGCACCAGAAAGAACAACATCCAAAACGGGTGGGCGATTTCCAACGGTACAAACAAGCCCGAGGTCGCCAAAATAATCGCCCCCAGCAGAATCGATTTCGAGGCTGCCGCCCCCACGTAACCGATCACAATTTCTAAATGCGAGATAGGCGCCGACAGCAGCTCGTAAATACTGCCAGAAAACTTCGGAAAGAAGATGCCGAAAGAGGCGTTTGAGACGCTTTGGGTCAACAGCATCAACATAATCAGACCCGGTACAATAAAAGCGCCGTAACTAACGCCGTTGACCTCACTGATGCGCGAGCCAATTGCGGCACCAAAGACGACGAAGTAAAGCGACGTGGAGATGACCGGCGAGACAATACTTTGCAGCAGCGTGCGGCGCGTGCGCGCCATTTCCGCCATATAAATAGCGCGAACGGGATGCAGGTTCATGCTCGCTCCTTAACCAAATCAACAAAAATATCTTCAAGCGAGCTTTGCCGAGTATTCAGATCTTTAAAGGTGACACCCTCTCGCTCAAGTGCGGTCAACAGCTCCGAAATCGCGTGACCATCCTCTTCCTGGCTACCGTCATAGGTGTAGATCAGCTCATACCCTTCAGCGGCCAGGCTTAGCTCAAAGCGCTGCAGGTTTGCAGGTATCTCTGCCAGCGGGCTGTGCAGGTTCAGGGTTAGCTGTTTGCTGCCCAGTTTGCTCATTAACGCCGCTTTTTCTTCCACCAGCACCAGCTCACCGCGATTAATAACGCCGATGCGGTCGGCCATCTCTTCGGCTTCTTCGATGTAGTGGGTCGTCAAAATAATCGTCACGCCGTTATCGCGTAGCTGGCGCACCACTTCCCACATATCCCGGCGCAGTTCAACGTCGACCCCTGCAGTGGGCTCATCCAAAAACAGTATGCGCGGCTCGTGGGAAAGTGCTTTGGCAATTAGCACACGGCGCTTCATGCCACCCGAGAGTGTCATCAAGCGGTTGTTGCGCTTATCCCAAAGTGCCAGCGATTTAAGCACTTTTTCGATATGCGCAGGATTGGGCGCTTTGCCAAACAGACCACGACTGAAACTGACGGTGTTCCAGACGGTTTCAAACGCTTCGTTGGTCAGCTCTTGGGGCACTAACCCAATGCGCTCGCGGGCTTGGCGGTAGTGGGTAATATTATCGAACCCGTCTACCAACACATGACCAGCGGAGGGGTTAACCAAACCGCAGACCACACTAATCAACGTGGTCTTACCTGCGCCATTGGGGCCAAGCAGGGCAAATATCTCGCCACGGTGGATAGTTAAATCGATATGGGTCAACGCCTGAAAGCCACCCTCGTAGGTTTTGTTCAGGCCGTTAATAGTAATAATCGGGTCGTTCAAGGCGTACTCCTCACGTTGCGGTCGAATGACCGCAACGCTTGACGGCCTTTTAGGCGCAATTAAGAGCGTTTGGTTAGGAAAAGTTAAGTGCGTTCGGTAATTTCCAGTAGATGGTAACCAAACTGGGTTTTCACTGGGCCGTGTACTTGGCCTACTTCGTCGTTAAAGACGACTTTATCGAACTCGGGCACCATCTGGCCGGGGCCAAAGCTGCCAAGGTCGCCGCCTTGACGGCTGGAGGGGCAGCTGGAGTGCTCTTTAGCGACTTCAGCAAAGTCGCGGCCATTTTGAATTTCTTCTTTGAGTGCTAGGCACTGCTCTTCGCTGCTGACCAAAATGTGGCGGGCGCTGGCGCGTGTCATAGGTTGCTCCTAGTTAATGAAGTTCTGAGGGTCATTCGGGGCGATAGTTTACCACGGCTTACCCAAGGCTCCGCTATAACGCAACGCCTCGCCCACACGGGCCAAGGTGCGTTCGTGAGCGCTTACCGCCTCTGGCCCGCGAGTACAGGTGGCAATCACCCAGGGCCCTTGTGTTGCCGTATCCGCGTTAGTGCGCTGGGCTATACCGGCATCGCAGCTACGCCGCTGCTGAGTGCCGGTTTTATGGGCGAAGCTTATGCCGCTCCCCATACCTGCCTTAAGACGCTGTTTGCCGGAACTGGTTCGCTGCATAAGCGCCAACAACGTTTGCCGCTGCTCGTCGTTTAAATCATCCATGGCACTTCCTTGTTGAACAGAGTGCAGGCTGGCGAGCAGGTCGCCAAAGGCGCTTAGGGTGCCCACGTTTTCACCACTGGCTTCGTAAGCATCAAACGCATGGTCGTAATCAGGCTGGGTGAAGGACGCCGTACTAACGTCTAGAACGCGGGCTAACGCCTGACCACGCTGGCTCACCGAGTGCTGACGCAGGGCGATAAAGTCCATTCCGCCAAGCTCTCGCGCATCAGGGTGGAGTTCACCGTAAACGCCTTGGCGAACGCCGACCAACTTCGAGATAGGGCCGAGTTCATCGGGGTTGCCGCCGCTTGCGGCGATCATCGCACGGGCGCGTGCGTTAACTGCCGCCAGCCCCACGCGGTCAATCAGCATATCGGTGGCAGTGTTATCGCTGACGGTAATCATCTGCTCCATCAAGTAACGGATAGAGATAGGCGTGCCGGGGTCGTGCCAATTAGTGGGGCCCGCGCCATCGACAAAGTCACTACGCGCAAGCGTTAACCGATCATCCAACGTCAGCGTACCCATCTGGCGCTCTGCAAGCACCTGCGCTGCCACCGGTATTTTAATCAGCGAGGCTAAATACCAAGGATCATCGGCACGCCATGAAAACGCTTCACCACTGGCGAGGTTTTGTACATAAACGCCCAGTTGCCCCTCAAAGATGTCTTCGATAGCCTTCAAGCGCGCGGTTAAATCGCCCTGCCAGGTGCTCTTTTTATCGACTTCATAGTACCAATGAGCATCGTACCAATTTGTATCATACTCATTGGCATGAGCAGGGAGCGCTATAATCAGCGCTACTGCCACCAGCCCACGTTGTATCCAGTGTCGCAATTCGTCACTCCAGCAGTTATTGATCGTTTTTAACGGTATTTAGCCATCCAACGGGTCAACCAAATCCACGCTGCAGCGCCAAGTATCAACAGGCCGCCCACGCCAAGCGCCTGTGGATAGGTGTACATTCCCTCGCCTTCCCACAAAAAGCGCAGCACTAAGAAAATCATCACAATGTGGAAAATAAACGCTTTAAGGGCATTTGAACCGACCATCGTCAGCGGCAAAAGTGCCTTGGCGGCTTTGGCGCCACCGGCTAAAGCGAGGGCTAACAGCACCAGCGCACCGCCCAGGCTAAACAGCATAAACTCAAACCCTGGCGGGTGTTTGCCGACATTGTTGGCCACCGCCAGCATCGCCGCATGTACATCGCCACTGATAAACGCCAACGCATAAAACCCCGCCACCATCATCGCACCCAGGCTCAACAGAGTGAGTACTAAGCGGCGCCGTTTGGCGGAGTCAAAGTAGCAGCGCAGCAACGCTTCGCCGATGAGTAGGCCCACCAAAATCAACGGCGCGCGACTGATCTGCCCCCAGGTGTAATGGTCTTCATGATCTACCAGCAGCGCCTTCAGAACATCGTTGCCACCAAACGTAAGGCTTTGCAGCCAAATAGTCAGCGCGGTTAATGCGCCAATGGTGGCAAGCCGACTCCAGAGCGGCGCCCGCGCCCAGAGCGGCAGAATCAGCGGCACCCAAAGCAGCGCGATGGCGTAGAAGCCTAAGATTTCGACCCAAATGGCAAATCGGCCATAGAGCAACGCATCGACGATCTCGCTGGGCGAGTAGAACGGCAGCATCTCAATGACTAGGAGCGCTTTGTACCAGAACCACACTTCTACAGCGCGCAGCCATAGCTTTAACCGACGCTTAGGCCAGTCATCGCTTTGAGTGTGGGAAAGAAACGCCACCGCCAGGGCAATGCCAAACACCAAAATAAACAACGAAGAGGAGAATTTAGTCAGAAAATGAACCGGCACCATCCCCCAATCAGGTACATTGCGAATGCCGACTAACCCACTGACTGAGTGGCTAATAATCATCAAGCCGATGGCTACACCACGGGCCAGGTCAATCGCCGCTATGCGGCCCTCGGCCTTGGGCAGTTGGGGAATTTCTGTCCATTTTAGGGGCGTCCATTTCAGCGGCATTGAGTCATCCTTGTGGGCACCGTAGTCATTGGTTAAGCATGAAGGTGCTTAACACCTTAGCGCGAAATTATATCGTGCGCTTTGGTTGATACTGTTAGCGGCCACACACAAGGATGCCCCGCAGTTGGCGGGGCATCCGTCGACTCATCCTTGAGCCCGAGAAAAGTTATTCCTTAAAGATTGCAATTACCAGCCGGAATCATCCTCCTCTTCATCGGTGGCGGGTACTTCTTGCTCCTCTTCCTCTTCTTCGTAAGTGAATTCTTGCTCTTCCTCTTCGTACTCAGTGCCTACATCCGAACCTTTATCTTGCTCAGTGTCGTAGCTGTTGTAGGTACCTTGATCATCCTGCGTCGTTTCTTCTTGCGGGGTCGGTTCGTACTCGTCACTGCTGTCCACTTGAGCAAACGCAAGTGGGCTGGCCAACAGGCCAAATGATACACCTAGGATGCCAAGTTTCTTGAGAGATTCCGTCTTCATCATGATACTGCTCCTATCAAACGTTGCTACTTAAACATCTGTGCGAGCATCGCACTGGGTTTAATGGGTAAGAGCGTCAGATCGTCCTACCTGTTCCACTCTTACCTACTGCATTGCAGTGCCCGTGCCAGCCTGTGCCAATAGTTAACAAAAAGCATTGTTAAACAATTGCTTATATGTTTTAAACACACACCAACCCTTTGATTTTATTAATAAAAACTAGCCTTATACTGTTTAAAATAGACACATGATCCCCGGTTAATCATGCAATCGGGGCAACAAAGTGAAAGTGACTTACTCGTAAGCCATTTCTTCGAGCTCTTTCCCGCGCGTCTCTTTGACGAAGTAGATAACAAAGAAGACAGAGGCAACGGCACTGATCGCATAAAACCCGTAGGCCCCAAACAAGCCAATAGATGCCAGCATGATAGGGAAGGTCATGGTGATACCGAAGTTGGCTAGCCATTGGAAAAGACCGGCAATCGCCAGCCCCGAGCCGCGCATTTGATTGGGGAACATTTCACCCAGCATGACCCACATCACCGGCCCCCACGAGGCGTTAAAAAACAGCACATAAAGGTTGGCGCACAGCAGCGCAAATACGCCCATATCACTCGATAACTGTAGGCTGCCATCCACCATCGTCGCTGTAGAAAACGCATAGGAGAGGCACGCCAGTGTCCCCGCCATGCCAACCGAACCACCCCAAAGCAGCGGCTTGCGACCAATTTTGTCGATCAGCGCAATGGCGAGCAGGCAGGCACCAATACTCACGGCGCCAGAGATCACATTGATGAGTAGCGCATCACCTTCGGAGAAACCCACTGACTGCCATAGCACTGCGCCATAGTAGAAAACGACGTTAATGCCCACCAACTGCTGGAAAACCGCCAAGCCAATACCCACCCAGACGATGCCATGTATCTTGCCCGTGGAACGGTTGATCACATCTTTCAACCGTGGCTTGTGATCTTGATCCAGAGTGGTATTAATTTCATCAATTTTGCTGCTGACATCACGCTCAGGCATTACTAACCCAAGCACACGGCGGGCTTCGCCCTGCTTACCGGTGCTGATCAGGTAGCGCGGGCTTTCAGGAATAAACAGCAATGCCACCAGGAAAACGGCAGCCGGTATCAGTTCAATCCAGAACATCCAACGCCAGGTCGCGAAGCCAAACCATAGTTCTGACATGGCCGAGCCCGCTACATAGGCCAAGACATAATTACTCAAAAATGCCATAAAAAGGCCAGAAATAATCGCCACCTGTTGAATAGTAGCTAAGCGTCCTCGGTAGGCCGATGGTGCTACCTCACTGATATAAGCCGGGGTCATGACACTGGCGGCGCCTACGGCAAGCCCACCGAGAATGCGATATATCACAAACTCCATAGAACTACCGGCAACGCCGGAGCCCCAGGCACTAATCAGGAAGAACACAGCGGCCACGATCAACAACGTACGGCGGCCAAAGCGATCCGCCAGGCGACCCGCAAAGAAAGCACCGATCGCGCAGCCCAGCAGCATCGACGCCACATTGAAACCAGTGCCTGCGCTATCGGAGTTAAAAGAGGCCTGTAGGCCATCCACCGTGCCGTTGATCACGCCACTGTCGAAACCAAACAGGAAACCGCCGATGGCGGCAATACAACAGATCACCAAGATATACGATGAGCGGCTTAGCGTTCTTTGTGTTGTCATTGTCTAGCTCCTTGGATTTGTTATTGAGCGTTGTTTTGCGTATTGGTAGTTGGAAAAATTGAAAATCGTCAGTGATATAGGGTGCTTTCGTGACGGGTTGAAGGTTGCTGCAACGCGCCATCAGGCAACCGCTTTCCATCGGCATCAAACGCGTGGAGCTGGGCCTGCTGGGGAGTGATAAAAAGCGTATCGCCATGGCTAAGATCGACATCGCCAGAGAGACGGACGGTGAGCGGGCCGGTCTGCTCGCTATCTATATAGGCGAAAGCGTCAGCACCCAGCTTCTCGATGAATCGCACACGTCCCTTCCACTCGCCCTTCTCGCGGCTCACCTCTAGATGCTCGGGCCGTATGCCTAGCGTGGTGGCACCGTAAGCCGCCGCTAGGTCACCTTCGATCAAATTCATTTTCGGCGAGCCAATAAAACCCGCCACAAACAGCGTTTCGGGGCGTTGATAAAGCGCCATGGGCTTGCCCATTTGCTCAATCTTCCCGGCGTTCATCACCACAATGCAGTCGGCCAGGGTCATCGCCTCGACCTGATCGTGGGTGACATACACCATGGTGGTTTCGAGCCGTTGATGCAGTTCGGCCAACTCGACCCGCATGCGGTTGCGTAACGAAGCGTCCAGATTAGAGAGCGGCTCGTCGAACAGAAATACGCCGGGGCTGCGCACAATGGCGCGCCCTATCGCCACCCGCTGGCGCTGCCCACCGGATAACTCCGCGGGTTTACGCTCGAGCAGATCCTCAAGATTGAGCAAGCGCGCGGCCTCGGCCACTTTGGCTTCTCGCTCTTTGCTGGGCACTTTTGCCAGCCGCATGCCGAAGTCGATATTGCGAGCGACCGTCATGTGCGGGTAAAGCGCGTAGGACTGGAAAACCATGGCAATGTCCCGGTCACTTGGCTCGGCGGTGGTAACGTCTTCCCCGCCGATAGTGATCGTGCCCTGAGTCACGGTCTCCAGGCCCGCAATCATTCGCAGCAAGGTGGATTTTCCGCAGCCCGAAGGCCCAACCAGCACGGTGAAAGAGCCATCTTCGATATGCAGATTTAAATCAGGGATTACCGTGGTTTTGCCATGAAACGTCTTTTCGATGTCGCGTAGTGTTACTTCAGCCATGAGCTTATCTCGTCTCTGAAAGAGGGGCGCGGCGATAGCAAAACGCCTGGAAATCGGCGTGGGTGCCGCGTCCACTAATGTCGTGGGCGGCCATGCCTAGAAAATTGCCGGTGAAATAACCGTGGGCACGACCGCTGCCTTCGTCGGAAAGCAGGCCAGCATCTAAGGCAGGCCCAATCGATTGCCAGGGCTGATCTCCCTGGGCATAGCGAAAGCGCAGCTCCTGGGCATGGATATCCAGCCCAAGTCGAATCGTGGCATCAGGCTCAATGCGGATGCCTTCCTCGGCGATACTCAAGTTGCCGTTTGGCCAATCATCCAGGCAACTGATAATGCTGAGCACCTTGTCGCCTGCACCGTTCAAGGTCACCGCTAAATAATGGAACTTGAAGCGGTTGTAGTAGGCGATAAGCCCGGCAAACTGCTGAATATCCTCGGGTTCAAAGGTGAGTGTCGTTTCGGCACTGCAGTGGATGCTGTCCTGACGGCGCGCCACTAGCGCCTGCTCAAACCAGGAACCTACCGATTCACGGCCAAAAAGGCGTAAGTAGCCGGGCCGTTCGGTGAGCGAAAACAGCCGTTCCGGATAGGGGGTACGCAGCCACTGAAACGCATCGGGCAGCGTTGCTGATTTGAAATCGTAGTGCTCTGCATGAGCAGGCAGCTTCTGCGTCACCCCACTCATCGCCACCTCTAACGCTGGTACATTGCCCTCATCAGCGAGCCGTAGCCAGCCATCTTCGCCCCACTCCACGCGCTGAATAGCGGTCTCGCGCCCCATCGGCGATAGCCGGGTGCCTGTCAGAGGTCTACTGCATAAATGCACCAGATAAGTGTCACCTTCAGGGGAGTCGACCAAGTCTGCATGGCCAGCCCGCTGTAGCGGGTTTTCAGGATCATGTCGACTCGTCAGAAGTGGATTGTTGGGATGTACCTCGTAAGGGCCTGTCAGCGTTTTGGAACGCGCCATGGTCACCGCATGCTGGTAACCCGTGCCGCCCTCGGCCACCAAGAGGTGGTACCAGCCATCGCGCCAGTAGAGATGCGAACCTTCTGTAAGCTTCATTTCGGTACCGGCGAAAATATTGTTGATATCGCCCTCCAAGCGTCGTTGCTCAGGATCGTACTGTTGCAGCACAATGCCGCCGAAGCGATCCCACCCTTCCCGCTGGCGATAATCCCACTGCAGGTTAATCAGCCACTTGCGGCCATCGCTGTCATGAAATAGCGAAGGGTCAAAGCCGCTCGAATTGAGATGGACCGGATCGCTCCAGGGGCCCTCTATATGCGGGGCAGTGACCAGGTAGTTATGGCCATCCTTAAAGTTACCCTCGTAACGCTTCATATCGGTGTAGACCAGCCAAAATAGGCCGTCGGCGTAACTCAAACAGGGCGCCCAGATCCCGCAGGAGTCTGGATTGCCGCGCATATCCAGCTGGCTGGCCCGGCTCAACGGCCGTGTGACCAGCTTCCAGTTAGCCAGGTCGCGGGAGTGGTGGATCTGAACGCCTGGGTACCACTCAAAGGTCGATGTGGCCAAGTAGTAGTCGTCGCCTACCCGACAAATAGAGGGGTCAGGATTGAACCCGGCCAGAATCGGGTTATGAATAACATCGTTCATTATGGATCCTCCTTTATCCCTTAACCGAGCCGCCGGTCAGGCCAGCCACGATGTACTTCTGGGCGGCGAGAAAGAAAATAACTGCCGGTATGATGGTCAAGGTCACGAAGGCTAGAATCATATTCCACTGGGTAAGGTACTCGCCCTGGAACTGCATCATGCCCAGTGGCCAGGTGTAGATAGAGCGGTCGTTGAGCACCACTAACGGCAGTAGGAAGTTGTTCCAGCTCTGCACAAACACAAACACGCCCACAGTGGCCAGAATGGGGGTCGAGAGCGGCAGCGTGAACGACCAGAAAAAGCGTAAATAGCTACACCCATCGACGTAGGCCGCTTCAAACAGCTCTTTAGGCAGTTGGTCAAAGAAGGCCTTAAAGAGCAGGATGGCTAACGACAAGCCAAACGCCGTCTGGGGCAGGATCACCGCCCAATAGGTATCCAGCAGGCCCAAATCCCGCACCTTGATAAACAGCGGCAGAATGGCCGCCGCAAAGGGAAACATCAGGCCGAGCAGCAGATAGGAGAGGATCATCTTGGCGCCGAAGAAGCGGATCTGCGAAAACACATAAGCCGCTGCGGCCCCCACCACCAGGGTTAAAAACACCGTCATTAACGAGATGAAGAAAGAGTTACCCAAATAGCGCCAGAAATTGCCGTCCATCAGGATGCCGATGTAATTGCCGGCATCCCAACTATCGGGCAGCCACAGCGGATTGGTGCGCAGCTCAGAATTGCCCTTAAAGCCACCGAAGAACGCCGCTAACAGGGGCCCGATCACCACGCTCGCTACCACGATCAGAATGATCACGCGCAGGGTGTTACGGGTAGTGATACTTTTCATGCCTTACTCCCCTTGCCGGTGGTGCGTTGGTAGAAGAAGGCGATTCCGATAGCGAGCACAAACAGCACAACCGCAGCGGCGCTACCAAAGCCAATATTGAGCCGTGAGAGACCGAAGCTGTACAGGTAGGTAACGATGGTATGAGTCGAGTTAGAGGGGCCGCCGTTGGTCATCGGGATAATAATGTCGAAAATCTGTAGCGAACCGATAATGGCAAAGAAACCACTCACCACGATGGCATGCTTAATCAGCGGGATTTGTACAAAAAGCGCCACTTGGCGGGGTTTAGCCCCTTCAAGCTTGGCGGCTTCAACCAGATCCTTGGGCACGCCCTGCAGGGCGGCAATGTAGATCATCATATGGAAACCAAAGTACTTCCAAACGATCACGGTCATAATCGCCGGAAACGCCCACTGGTGGTCGGCCAGTACATATACCGACTCCTGGCCCATGGCATGCAACAGCGAACTGGTAATGCCGTAGTCGCCGTCAAAAACAAAGCTCCAGATGAGCCCCGCGGCCACTTCCGCCAAGATGTAGGGCAGGAAAAACACCAGCCTAAACAGAGTATTGGTGGGCGTTTTACGGTACACCAACAGTGCTAACCCCAGTGCCAGGGGCATCTGAATCAGTAGTGATACCAGTATCAGTTTGGCGGTATTCCACAGCGCGGTATGAAACACCGAGTGATCGAGCAGGCGCTGATAGTTTTGCGCGCCGACAAAGTCACTGGGCGCACCGTAACCATTCCAGGAAAAGCCGCTGTAATAGACGGCATCCGCTAGCGGCAGAATGACGAACAGCGAAAAAAGGATTAACGCTGGTGGAAGCAGGATCAATAGCGCGGTGAATTTACCGCTCACCAAACCTTTCTTCACCCGGTCAGCATTCCCTCTCCGCGGCACGGCGGTTCGGTCAAGCGTGGTCATGGCAAACTCCGAGCCAGAGCGTGGACGAGCACGGGTGGTATCGCGCGTGCTCTTTTAGCGGGCGGATCATCTGAACTGCCAGGCTTCTTCGACCCGGGCGGCGGCCTCTTCGGGCGTCACGACGCCTTGCGCCAAATCTCCGCTGATATCATTAATCGTCGCACCGACAGACGTACCCAGCGCTTGATCCAGAAACACCTGATGAAACTCGGATTCATCAAGAATTTCTGCAACGCGGCGAGCATAGGGCGTTTCAAGGGCTTCCGCTGAGCCCTCGGCAACCGGTACAAAGATGCCTGTCGCGGCGGCTTTACGCTGGTTGTCGGCATTGAGCAAAAAACGCAGGAAATCGACCGCTTCATCGGGCGCATCACGGGTGACAGCAAAACCGTTCATCCCGCCAAAACTCTGTGTGTTGCCCTCACCACCTTCGACCTCTGGAAAAGGGACAAACAGCAAGTCGTCATCCGGGACACCCTCTCCGCTGACTGAGCGCTGCTTGGAAGGCAGATAATCCCAGTCGCCCATCACGTGGAAGGCGGCCTCGCCATCGCCAAACATGCCGCTGGCGCGCTCGTAGGAAGTGGCCATAAAGCCGGGCTGAAAAGGGTCAAGCTCAACCAGCGACTGCAGCATCTCGCCAGCGCGTACAAAGGGCTCGCCTTCAAAGCCGCCGTTTTCACCATTTTTCGCCGCTTCGATGCCCTCGCCACCGGCCAGGCGGGTGACTAAAGAGCCCCAATAGAAATGCAGCGGCCAGCCATCCTGGCCACCAACCACCAGCGGCGTTATGCCCTCTTCCCGCAGCGCCACCACGGCGTTTTCAAAATCCTCCCAGGTCTTGATCGCGTCGACATCGACCCCTGCCTGTTCCGTCAGCGCGGTGTTTGCCCAGATACCCACCACCGTGGCGTAGAGCGGCGCGCCATAGACACGATCATCCAGGGTAAAGGCGCCTACCGCAGATTCTGGGTAGATATCCTGCCAGCCATCGCGCATCGGCTCGCTCAGGTCGCGGACAAACCCCGCATCCACCTGATCGCGCAGCCCTTCACCGCCCCAGGTGTAATAGATATCCGGGCGCTGGCTGGACTGCAGCATGGTGGGCAGGCGCGTTTTGTACGCCTCGTTGGCAAGGTATTCGAACTCGACATTAACGTCGGGGTGCTCCGCCTCATAGGCGGCAACCACTTCCTCGTAGTAGCGTTTTTCAGCGCTACTGCTTTCAATCCTTAGCACCGTCACCGTGGTATCGGCGGCTGCGGTTACTGACCCCAAAGCAGCAACAGCGGCAACAACCAGCGCTAAGTGACGAGGGCGTGAACAGGGCACGTTGTATTTGTTAGATACGTGCATGAAATTCTCCTAATGTTATTTTAAAGCTTGCTGTTGAATCATCCATCAAGCCCAGCCCGCGTCTACCGCCAACTCCTGCCCGGTGATCGCCTGGCTTTCAGAACTGGCTAAAAACAGCACTACGGGGGCAATATGCTCGGCTTCAAGGCGCATTTTTAGGCACTGACGTTGTTGAATAGCGGCTTCGTCTTCAGGGCTAATCCACTTTTCTAGCTGGCGTTCGGTTATCACCGAACCGGGCACCAGGGTATTAACGCGGATGTTATGCTCACCCAACTCCCGGGCCAGGCTGCGGGTCAGGCCGTGGGCCGCCGCTTTGGCAGTGACATAAGCGGGTAACCCACCCAGCGCCATCTGCACGCTGACCGAGCCAAAATTGATAATCGATCCCCCACCCGCCTCGATCATCTGTTCAGCCGCCGCCTGGGCGGCAAAAAACATCGGCCGCAGGTTGAGCGACATACGCTCGTCCCAATAGGCCACATCCACTTCTCGCCAGTCGTGGCGGTCGTCGCTGGCGGCGTTATTGACCAGGGTATGAATAGGCCCGATCTCCCGGCCGGTCTCGGCGATAACCTGCTGTAGGCTGGCCACATCGCGAATGTCGCAGTGGTGGTAGTGCGGTGCCTCGCCGGTCTCGGCGCGGAGCTCTTCGACCAGCGCTTCGCTGGCCTCATCGTTAATATCGACGAACACCACCCGCGCGCCCTGAAGGTGAAAGGCTCGGGTAAGCGAGGCGCCAATGCCGCTGCCGCCGCCGGTAATAAAGACCACACGCTGTTCAAGGCTTGTATAGCGCGCTGAGTGCTGATTCATATTGTTTCCCACCTTTCTCTTTTAGGCGTGCTTTAACCGCGTTTTAAATATCCACCCACTGCCCACCGGCAGCGGACGAGGCCAGCGCGCGGGTAATAAACGTAAGACCATCGACACCGTCGGCGACTCCCGGGGTTTGCAACGCCAGCGCCTCAGCGCGCTCACCCCGTTGATGGGCGTGAATTTGCACAGCGAAATCGCGATAGAGCTGGGCAAAGGCTTCGAGATAGCCTTCCGGATGCCCCGGTGGAATGCGTGCAGCCGCCATGGCAGCTTCGCCCAGGCCAGGGCCGTTGCGGGTCAATATCCGTGGCGGCTCTCCCAGTGGCGAATGCACTAGCTGATTGGGCGTTTCCTGGCGCCAGGCAAGGCCACCCTTGCTGCCATAAACGCGGAGCTGCAGACCGTTTTCGTTGCCCGGCGCGACTTGGCTAGACCACAGCATGCCCCGCGCGCCGCCCTTGAAGCGCAGCAGCATATGTACGTTGTCATCCAACGCTCGCCCTTCGACAAAGGTGTGCATATCGGCGGCGAGTGACTCCAGTTGCAGGCCGGTCACATAGCGCGCCAGGTGGTAGGCGTGAGTGCCGATATCACCCAAACAACCTGCCGGGCCGCTGCGTTTGGGATCGGTGCGCCACTCAGCTTGCTTGACGCCGCTCTCTTCCAGGCGGGTGGAGAGCCAATCTTGCGGGTACTCCACCTGGACGACGCGAAGGTCACCCAGCTCACCGTTGGCGACCATTTCACGCGCCTGGCGTACCAGCGAGTAGCCGGAGTAGTTATGGGTTAAACCGAAGAACAGCCCCGTCCGTTCCACCAGCTCGGCGAGGGTTTGCGCCTCGTCCAGGGTGATCGTCATCGGCTTGTCGCAGATGACGTGAAAACCCGCTTCTAAAAAGGTGCGCGCTACGTCGAAGTGAACATGGTTGGGGGTCACAATGGCGACCACATCGATGCCATCCGGCCGCTGCTGCTCCGCTTCGGCCATGGTCTGGTAGTCGGGGTAAGCGCGTTCGGCGTCAACGTGCAGCTCCGCGGCGGCGGCCCGGCTGCGATCAGGGTCAGAGGCAAAGGCCCCGGCAACCAGTTCGAAATGGTCATCCAACCGCGCGGCGATGCGGTGCACCCCGCCGATAAAGGCTCCTTGGCCACCGCCGACCATGCCCAGGCGCAGCCGACGCGGCGTGTCGTGTTGATTGCTCATGTCGTATTGCCCTCCCCTTTGGTTAATTAAGACCCAAAATGCGGCGATTGGCGGCCTCGTCGGAGCCGCCGTCAGCGAAGTCATCAAACGCCCGCTCGGTGACCTCAATAATGTGGTCGCGAATAAAGGCTGCGCCTTCACGGGCGCCGACTTCCGGATGCTTCAAGCAGCACTCCCACTCCAGCACCGCCCAGCCGTGATAGTCGTTGGCCGCCATCCAGGAAAAGATCGACTTGAAGTCGATTTGGCCATCGCCCAGGGAGCGAAAGCGCCCCGCGCGCTCTGTCCATGACTGATAGCCGGAATAAACGCCCTGCTTGGGGCTGGGGTTAAACTCGGCGTCCTTAACGTGAAACATCTGAATATGGTCGCGATACACGTCCAGAAAGCCGCGATAGTCGAGCTGCTGCAGGATCAGGTGGCTGGGATCGTAAAGGATGTGGCAGCGGGGGTGGTTACCGACCCGCTCAAGGAACATCTCAAAGGTGATGCCGTCGTGCAGGTCTTCGCCGGGATGAATCTCGTAGCAGAGGTTCACGCCCGCTTCATCAAATGCATCCAGAATCGGCCGCCAGCGATTCGCCAACTCGTCGAACGCCGTCTCGACCAAACCCGCCGGACGCTGGGGCCAGGGATAGATGAACGGCCACGCCAGCGACCCGGAAAAGGTGCCGTGGTCGGTGAGGCCGAGATTTTGCGATGCCTTGGCGGCCAGCTTTAGTTGATCAACCGCCCAGGCCTGGCGCGCCTTGGGATTTCCGCGCACTTCGGGCACCGCGAAGCCGTCGAACATCTCGTCATAAACGGGATGCACGGCGACCAACTGGCCCTGAAGATGGGTGGAGAGTTCGGTGAGCGCCAAGCCGTGTTCGGCCAGTGTGCCTTTGATCTCATCGCAGTAGGTGCGGCTCTCGGCAGCACGTTTGAGATCGATCATGCGTGCATCCCAGCTGGGAATCTGCACGCCCTGATACCCAAGCCCCGCCGCCCAAGCAGCAATGCTGTCGAGGCTATTAAAGGGGGCTTCATCACCGGCGAACTGGGCGAGAAAGAGCGCTGGCCCTTTGATTGTTTTCATAGGACTCTCTCAATATCGTTTGGATTAAGTGCTTGGGTAGGCGCGGGAAGGAGTGGTGCTTTTACCCGCGCCTATTAATCACTACGCAATCAATACGCGGTCAGAACGGCGAATCGGGGAAGTAGTACTGCTCGGCATTCTCCTGGGTAATCAGCGGCGAGCCTAGAATGTACTCACCCAACACCGGGCCATTGGAGACAAAGTGCTGTACGGTCAGGTCCATGGCGGTGGCGATCATGGCAGGTGGATACAACACGTCCACTGGCACCAGCTCATCACCATCCATCACCCGTTTAATAATGTCCTTCATGCCCGCCCCGCCGACGATAAACAGCTCGTTTTCACGATCCGCTTGGCGCACTGCTTCAATTACCCCTAGCGCGATATCGTCATCCTGGGCCCAGACGGCGTCGATATTGTCGAAGCGCGATAGGTAGTCCTGCATCACTTCAAAGCCATCATCACGGTTCCAGTTGGCATGCTGCATATCGAGGATGTTGACCTCGGAGCCTTCGATCGCTTCCTGGAAGCCCTGCACCCGCTCATCGTCGATCACCGTGGGAATACCGCGCAGCACCACAATGTCGCCCTGATCATCAAGGCGTTCGCGGATGTACTCACCGGAAACGCGGCCTAGTTCATGGTTATTCCCCGCTACATAGAGATCCTGGATCCCCTCTTCCGTCAGGCCTCGATCTACCACGGTGACGAACACCCCGGACTCTTTAACCCGGCGCACCGGATCGGTCAGTGGCCCAGACTCAAACGGCAGCACCACCAGCGCGTCGATGTTGCGCAGCGACACCAAGTCTTCTAGATCATTGGCCTGCTCGCCGGCCGTGCCTGCTGTGGAGATGGTGATCTCAATGTCAGGATAGAGCGCCTCAAGGCGTTTTTTGGCCTCTTCGGCATGGTAGTTAACGCCCCCCGTCCAACCATGGGTGGCGGCGGGAATGGAGACACCGATGGTGTACTCCTGGGCAACCGCGGCGCCGGAGAGCCCTATTGCTGAAGTGAGTGCTGCAGTAGTGACGCAGGCCTTCACTGCTGTCTTGATGGTTCGCATAGTGATGCTCCTTTCGTGTTTGTAATTGTTTTGCTGTTTTTACTTGCTGTGTTGCGAGCTGCTAAGGGTTGATGTTGCGAACGTTTTCCTGGTTTTTACATTCGTTTCAGTGCCTTAAGGCGCTGCTTTTCTCCACGAGGCACGCTGCAGGTAGACCGCCACAATGATGATGATCCCCTGCACCGTCCCGTTGAGATAGTTGGAAATGGCATCGGTCAAGTTGAGAATATTGCCAATCATGGTGAGCATGATGGCGCCCACCACCGTGCCCCAGATACGCCCATGCCCGCCCTTGAGCATGGTGCCGCCGATGATCACCGCGGCAATCGCCTCCAGCTCCCAGAGTACCCCGGTGGCACCCGATGCAGAGCCCAGCCGGGGCACATAGATAATTGTCGCCAAGGCCACGCAAACACCCTGCAGCATGTAGGTCATGGTTTTGATGCGATCGACGTGAATAGCGCTGTATTCGGCCACTTTTTCATTGGAGCCGATGGCAAAGCAGTAGCGCCCGAAGCGGGTGTAGTTGAGCAGAATGTAGCCAACAATGGCGACAAATAGAAACACCCAGACCGGAATGGTGATGCCCAGGAAGCTGCCGTAATACATCGGCCGATAGATATCACGCACTGCCCAGTCCAGGGTAAGGGTGCCGCCATCGGCGAGGTACGTGACCAGTGAGCGGTAAATCCCCATAGTGCCGAGGGTGACAATAAACGCCTCAATTTTGCCTTTGGTAGTCACCATGCCGTTGATAAAGCCAGCGCACAGCCCCAGCAGCAGCGAGGCACCCACGCCGAACAGCACGGTGGTCAGCCCGGCGCCAAACTGCTCGACGAGGCTGTTCATCAAAATAATCATCACCCCGGCAATAAAGGCCGCCATTGCCCCTACCGAAAGATCCAACCCGCCGGCGGTAATCACGAAGGTGGCGCCGATGGCAATAATGCCGATAAAGGCACTGCGGGTGAGCATGTTCGAGAGATTATCCAGCCCCAAAAAAGCCGGATTAATCAGCACGCCCAGTAGCGCCAGAACCACCAGTGCTACAAAGGGCCCCCAGGTTTTCAGGTCTATGGCGAAGCCTTTTTGCTTGATCATTTGGTTAGCTGCTTTATTAGTCGTTTTGTTATTAGCCATGACGCTGCTCATCGACCTCTACTCCCTTAATGCCGGATGCGTACTGCATGATTTCGTGTTCGTTTATTTGCTCGCCTTCAAGCACCCCGGTGAGTACCCCGGCGCACATTACCGCCACCCGGTGGGAAAGGCCGATCAGCTCGCCCATTTCTGAAGAGATCAATATCACCGAGCAGCCCGCCTCGGTTAATTCATGGATAAAGTGATAGATCTGGTGCTTGGTACCCACATCGATGCCCCGGGTCGGTTCATTGATAATCACGACTTCAGGGTCAATGGACATCACCTTGGCGAGCAGCAGCTTTTGCTGATTACCGCCGGAGAGTTCGGCAGCGGTGCGCGCTGCCGTCCGCAGGCGGATATCAAAGCGCTGGATGGCCTGTTGAAAGGCCTGCTCTTCACGCCGGCGGTCAATAAGCGGATGGCAGTGAGCGCGTAAATTGAGCAACGTAACGTTGGAGCGCAGATCCATATTGAGCACCAAGCCTTTGCCCTTGCGATCCTCGGTGAGATAAGCAATTCGTTGGTGCACCGCATCGCGCAGGTGTCGCAATACCACCGGTTGACCATTGCGTAGCACCTGACCGGCGCTTTTACTGCGCAGACCCAGCACGGCTTCAATCAGCGCGGTTCGGCCAGCGCCCACGATGCCACCAAACCCCAACACTTCCCCCTGGCGCAGGGTAAAGCTGGCCTGTTTAACGGCCCCGGGCACCACCATATCCCGCGCTTCCAGCACCACCGGCGCATCGGAGGGGAGATGCGTACGCGGTGGGTACATTTCAGTGATCTCACGCCCCACCATCAGCCGTGCCAACTCCTCCTTGCTGCGTCCAGTCATGGAGCCGCTATCGACCAAATGGCCGTCGCGCAATACCGTCACGCGGTCGGCAATCTGCTCAATTTCACGCAGTTTGTGGGAGATATATAGAATCGCCACGCCACGCTGGCGCAAACGGTCGATGAGTGCGAACAGCACCGATACTTCGTTTTCCGTCAGCGTGGCAGTGGGCTCGTCCATAATCAGCACGCGCACATCCCGGGTGATCGCCTTGGCAATTTCCACCATCTGCTGATCAGAGGTGCTGAGGTCTTTTACTCGAGCGCGTGGATCAACGTCGGTTTCGAGTTCCAACAGTGCCGTCCGGCTGCGTTCCCGCATGGCTCGTCGATCCAGAAACACTCCACGGCGCAGTTCGCGGCCCAAGAAGATGTTCTCCTCTACGCTGAGCTGTTCCGCCAGTGCCAACTCCTGGTGAATCATCACCACGCCGTCGGCCTCTGCCTCACCGCTGGAGCGATAGTGCCGTTGGCTGCCGTCCACCAGGACCTCACCGGAGGTGGGGCGAAGGTAACCGGCCAGGATTTTTACCAGGGTCGATTTACCGGCGCCGTTCTCACCCAGCAAGGCGTGCACTTCGCCCGCCTGCAGGTCGAGATCAACGTCGAATAACACTTGGTTTTCGCCAAACGAGCGGCAGAGTTTGCGCGCTGATAACAGCATGAGGCCACCTGATGAAGTCTGTTGTTATTGTGTTGGGGGCTTATCAACATCGATTGATTTAGGTTGATGCTTGATTTACTTTAGGTGCTAAAATAAATATTTGCATATGCAACTTAGGTCGTATTTTGACAATTGCGCTCACACCCCACGATGAGAGCGCTCAGCAATGTGCAGCACTGCTTTTTTTCAACACGAACTATAACGGCGACCCTATGGCCCTTCCGTCGACTGATACTAGCCGCCTCGACAACACCCTGGCGGTGATACGCACTCTGCGTGACCAAGGATCGGTGGCACGCATCGACCTAGGCGCACTCAATGGCATTAGCTCTGCCACCGTCACCTCGATCAGCGCCGAACTACTCCAGCAGGGGTTGATCACGGAACGGCCACCCGAAACACCCCGCCCCACCGGGCGTGGCCGACCAAAAACCTTGATTGAACTCGACCCTAATGCCGCCTGCGTGGTGTGTATCAAGCTATCGATCAATGAGATCCAGTTGGTGGTGGGCGATTTTTCGGGTCAGGTACGCCATAGCGAACACCACGCAGTGCCCACCCTGACGCTGAGCGCCGACGACCTGGAAGCGCTGCTGGAAGAGAAGATCAGCACTGTTTGCGCGCAACAGCTAAAGGGATTTCAACGCTTGGCGGGGATCTGTTTGGCAGTGCAGGGGGTAGTCTCGTCGCAAAGCGGTACGATTATCTGGTCCCCCGCTTTAAGCTTTCGTAACGCACCGATATCGACGCGATTAGCGGAGCGTTTTCACTGCAGCGTACTGCTGGAAAACGATGCCAACTGCATCGCCAGCGTTCTAGCGGCACAGCCCGCCTATGCAGACTGCCCCAACTTGGTGGTCATTATGCTGGGCTACGGTATCGGTATGTCGGTATTGATTAACGGCGTGCCCTTTCTAGGTGCCAATGGCTCAGCGGCGGAGTTTGGGCACAGCAAATACCAACCCGATGGCGCCCTGTGCGCCTGCGGGCGACGGGGCTGCATTGAAGCTTACACTAGCGATTATGCGCTCTATCGCGCCGCCGCGGATCATTTAGCGCTTCCCTCCGGCGACAGCGCACACCCCTCAGAGCAGCAGATGCAGGCGCTGACACAGTTAGCATTAAAAGGCGACCCGACAGCCCAGCGTATTTACGCCGAGGCTGGGCGGGCGCTGGGGTTCGGCATTGCCAATGTGCTGGCGCTCTTTAACCCCGATCTCGTGCTGATTACCGGCTCCGGCGTGCGCGGCTTTGACGCCATGCAAGCCGCCATGCACACCGCCATTGACGATGCCCTAGTGGCCGAACTGATGGGCACCACCCGCATCGAACACTGCGCCTGGGATCGCGACATGACCTGCATGGGAGGCATCACCATGGCGCTAAATGCCACCGATGGCGAGACGCTGTTAGATAGCCAGGCTAAGTCTGGATCAGCTACTTGCCTGTAGCCAAAAGGTCGATTAGCATGAAAATGTACAAGGGAGTATTTTATGTCTATTCATCAATTGACACAAAAAGTTAAGGCAGCTGGGCAGAACCGCACTCATGAGCAAAGAATGAAATTGCTTAAAGATGCGCACATCCTTGATTCACAAGGACGTCTTGATAAGCGTTTTTTCAGTCCATCTAAGTCTAAAGGCAACCATACGGCACACGTTAAGACCTAATGTATTCATCAAAACCGACAATTGTCTATGGTTTTCATGGGTTAGATAAAGATATTGCCATCAGTATCCTGAACCAAAAATCTGAATTCAAACACAGTAATAATAAGTATGATTGGCTGGGCAATGGCGTTTACTTTTGGGAAAATAATCTTGAAAGAGCGCATCAGTATGCCCTTCAAGATAGCCAGCGGGCTGCTTCTAATGTTAAAGATCCCTTTGTACTGGGCGCAGTAATTGAGCTCGGCAACTGTCTGGATTTGCTTGACCAAAAATATAATGATTTTCTTAAAGAAGCTTATCAGCAGCTAAAAGACGATTTAGAGGCAGAAGGTACACCACTGCCTGAGAATAGATCGTTTGGAAAAACAGATTTTGATTTTAAAGCCCGTGAGCTTGACTGTGCTGTAATCCGTTATGCATGTGCATTAGCCAAGGAACAGGGTGAACCCTTTGACTCTGTTAGAGCCGCGTTTATCGAAGGCGATCCACTATACGATGGAGCCAAGTTTTTTTCTGAAAACCATATTCAACTTGCCATCATTAATCCAGATTGTATAAAAGGAATATTTCTTCCAAGACAATCTACTCAAGAGATTGAGCTCGCTGAAGGAAAACTAAGCACTAACGTTTAAACCCGTGGATACAGCCTAAACTCTATTCACGCCACTAATATCCAGATATTCCTTGCAAGCACTCAACGACCATAACAACTGTCAGTCGTGATAAACCACGCTGCGGCCTCCGTCGATAGTCAGGCAACTGGCGTTGATAAAGGGGGCCTCATCTGAAGCCAGGAAGACCACCGTCATGGCGACTTCCTCGGGTTGCCCTAACCGCCCTGGTGGCAGCAAGGCTTCGATGCGTGCCTTAGCCGCGACGGGGTCATCGAAGGACTGCCAATGCGCCTCTACCGCCGAGGTGGCAATATAGCCCGGCGCGATGGCATTGACCCGCACGCCCCGCGGTGCGTATTCAATGCCGAGCGATCGGGTTAAGCCAATCAAGCCGTGCTTGGCTACCGAGTAGGGAAAACAACCGGGAATAATCGAGAAGCTGTGGGTGGAGGCGATGTTGATAATGGCACCGTCGCCCTGCGCCAACATGTCCGGCAACACCGCCCGGCTACAGAACCAGGCACCTTCCAGATCGACCGCTAGGCAAAGTTGCCAGGCGTCATCCGGCATGGCGAGTGGATCATGGAAGACATTCATTCCGGCGTTATTAACCAAGGTGGTCAAGGGCCCGTTAATCTCCCGTGCCTTCGCCACGGCGGCGTCCACCATTGCGCGATCAGCAATATCTGCCACCAACGCCTGAGCATTGTGTCCTTCGCTGCGCAGTTGCGCTGCCAGCCTCTCGACGTTATCACCGTCTCTATCCAGCAAGGCGACCGTGGCACCCTCGCGGACGCAGGCCTCGGCAATGGCGCGGCCGATGCCGGTGGCAGCACCGGTTACCAGAATATGCTTGTCGGTCAACCTGGCGGTCATTGCGCGTCCTCTTTTTTAAGCTCTTCGTCACTCTGCGTGGAGCTATCTCTGCCAGGCTGATAATTGCCCCCGAGGGAGGTAGCTTTAGCTCGCGACCCTTTTGGCGCTACCTCAGGATCTTCGAATGACCATCAATGCGAGTGCCGCGGCACAGCAGCCCCCCGACAGCCCACCAGGAAGTCGAAGTCGCAGCCTTCGTCCGCCTGGAGCACCCGCTCGATATAAAGCTGGCGGTAGCCGCCCTGGCTGGCAATCAGCGTTGAGGCGGCAGTGGGGTCACTTTCGGCCAGGCGCGAGGCCAGTTCTTCGTCGCTGAGTTCCAGATGCAGCCGGCCACTTTCGCAGTCGAGCTCGATCCAGTCACCGTTACGCACGGCGGCTAGCGGGCCACCGGCAGCGGCTTCGGGGGCGACGTGTAGTACCACAGTGCCGTAGGCGGTACCGCTCATGCGGGCGTCGGAGATGCGCACCATGTCGGTAATGCCCTGGGCGAGGATCTTGGGCGGCAGGCCCATATTGCCCACCTCGGCCATGCCGTGATAACCACGTGGGCCGCAGTGCTTCATGACCAGTATGTCGTTGGCTTCCACGTCCAAGTCCGGGTCGTTGATGCGCGCCTTGTAGTCGTCGAAGTCCTCGAACACCACCGCACGACCTCGGTGCTGCATGAGTTCGGCCGTGGCTGCCGAGGGCTTTAACACCGCGCCATTAGGGGCGAGGTTGCCGCGCACCACGCAGATGCCGCCGTCCGCGGTGAGCGGATTATCCAGCGGGCGAATCACTTCGTCGTTATACAGTGGCGCGTCTTGGACGTTTTCCCACAGGGTTTTGCCGTTGACGGTCAAGGCGTCCTTGAAGGGCAGCCGGTCGGCCTCACCCAGACGCCTGAGCACCGCGGGCAGGCCACCGGCGTAGTAGAACTCTTCCATCAGAAAACGCCCTGAGGGTTGTAGATCGACCACCGTGGGCGTGCCGCGGCCTACACGGCTCCAGTCGTCCAGGGTCAAATCCACACCAATCCGCCCAGCAATGGCCTTGAGATGAATCACTGCGTTGGTGGAGCCGCCGATGGCGGCGTTGGTACGGATGGCGTTATCGAAGGCTTCCTTGGTGAGGATTTTGGAGAGCCGCAGGTCTTCGTTGACCATCTCGACAATCCGGTTACCCGAAAGGTGCGCCAGCACGTAGCGGCGGGAGTCCACCGCCGGAATCGCTGCATTGTGCGGCAGCGAGGTGCCCAGCGACTCGGCCATGCAGGCCATGGTGGAGGCGGTGCCCATGGTGTTGCAGGTACCGGCGGAGCGGGACATGCCGGCTTCCGCGGCCATGAAATCGTGCATCGATATCTCCCCCGCCTTGACCTGCTCGGAGAGCTGCCAGACCACGGTGCCGGAGCCGATATCCTTACCTTTGTGCTTACCGTTGAGCATCGGCCCGCCGGTGACCACGATGGTGGGAATATCGCAGCTCGCCGCGCCCATCAGTAGCGCCGGGGTGGTTTTGTCGCAGCCCACCAGCAGCACCACCGCATCGATGGGGTTGCCGCGAATCGCTTCCTCCACGTCCATGCTGGCCAGGTTGCGGGTAAACATCGCGGTGGGGCGCAGGTTGGATTCGCCGTTGGAGAACACCGGGAACTCCACCGGGTAGCCCCCCGCCTCCAGCACGCCCTGCTTCACGTGCTCCGCCAACTTACGAAAGTGCGCATTGCAAGGTGTGAGCTCCGACCAGGTGTTGCAGATACCGATGATCGGTTTGCCCTGAAACTCATGGTCGGGAATGCCCTGGTTTTTCATCCAACTGCGGTACATAAAGCCGTTCTTGTCGGCGGTGCCGAACCACTGGGCAGAGCGTAATGGGCGCTGACGATCAGACATAACAAAGCCTCCGTACAAACCGGAAAGAAAGTGACCAACTAATAAAGGGGTAACGGCTTAAGCGTCAGGCCCGCTGACGACGGGTCTGTTTCCAGCGGTCAAACATCACCGCCAGCAGCAGAATCGCGCCACGCACCAGGTACTGGTAAAAGGTGGGGACGTTGAGCAGCCCCATGGCGTTCTGGACGCAGCCCATAATCAGCACACCGACCACCACACCGGTAATGGTGGCAACGCCACCGGATAGCGCCACACCGCCCAGCACACAGGCGGAAATCACCGCCAGTTCCAGGCCCATGGAGGTATTGGGGTCGCCCAGCCCCATGCGTGAAGCTAGCAGTACACCGACGACACCCGCCACTACGCCCTGGAGGCCGAAAACAATAATCTTGAGGCGGCGAACATTAACCCCGGCAAGCGCGGCGGCTTCCGAGTTCCCCCCGGTGGCCAGCACATTGCGCCCGAAAGCGGTCATGTTGAGCACCACACCAAAGATCACGAAACAGGCCAGCATGGTCCAGACCGGCAGGGTTAGGCCGAGGAACGAGGCACTGCCCAGGTCAAAGAAACCCGGCACGGTGATCATTACCGCGTCGCCGCCGGAGGTGATATAGGCCAGCCCGCGTACAAACTCCATTGCTGCCAGGGTGGCAATCAGCGAGTTAATACCGAACTTGGCAATTACCAGGCCGTTAAAAGCGCCCACCGCGCCCCCAGCGACAATGCCACCGATCACGCCGATAAACACGCTACCGGTACTGGAGGTCACCACCGCTGCGACTACCCCCGCAAAGGCCACCGTAGAGGCCACGGAGAGATCCACCTCACCCAGTGCCAGCACCAGCATCATGGTGGTGGCCAAACTGCCGATCAGGGTGATCGAGAGCAGTAGCCCGACCATGTTGCGGCCGGTCAGAAAGTCAGGGATGAGTACCGCCAGGGCCACAAATAGCAGCAAGAAAATTGCAATCAGCCCTGAGGTATCCAGCAGCGTGCGCAGTGGCTTGATCAGCCCCTGACGGCCCGCCGGGCGGGCGGGCGCAGTCTCGCCTTGGGTTGCATTGTTAGTTGTCATGGTTGTTGTCCTGAGCTTGTTCTCTTAAGAACGAATATCTTGGAAACCTTAAAAAAAGCTGACACTTAGGCGGGTAGCGCCAAGCCCAGCAGGCGTTCCGGCGTAGCCGATTCCCGCGGCACTATGTCCACCAGTTCACCGTCGCGCATCACCGCGATGCGGTCACAGATGGAGCTGACTTCTGCCAGGTCACTGGAAATCACCACCACGCTTTTGCCCTGTTCGGCCAAATCGTAAAGTAGCGAGTAAATATCCCGCCGTGCGCCGACGTCGATGCCTCGGGTCGGCTCGTCCATCACAAACAGATCAATCTCCTCGGCAAGCCAGCGGGCTAGAATCACCTTCTGCTGGTTGCCGCCGGAAAGTTTGCCGATCGGCGTACGTGGCCCCGGTGTCTTGACACTGAGTTGCTGGATATACGACTCGGCATTGCGCCGCTCACGGCCGGGGTGGCGAAACATGCCCCAGCGTTTGAAAAAGCGCCGGCAGCTGATATTGAGGTTGTCAGCCACGCTGGCCACCGGGAAAATACCCTGGGATTTACGATCCTCTGGACACATGGCAATACCGGCGCGTATCGCCTCGCCAGGGCTTTTAAAACGTCGCGATTCACCGTTGAACTGTACGCTGCCGGCCTTGGGCGATTCGACCCCGCAGATCAGCCTCAGCAGTTCGCTGCGCCCCGCGCCCACCAGACCAAACAGCCCGAAGACTTCCCCGCGTTTGACGGAGAAACTCACCGGCGCCTTGAGGCCGCGCCCGTGGATTCCTTCCACGTTCAAGACCACATCGCCCTGTGTGCGCGGGCGGTAGCCGTAAACATCGTCGATATCCCGGCCGACCATTTCACTCACTAACAGGTCGTGATTGAGTGCCGACATATCCTCATGGGTGCGGATATGCTGGCCATCGCGGAAGATGGTGACCGCATCGCACATCTCAAACACCTCCTCCATGCGATGCGTCACGTAGAGCACCACCCGCCCTTCATCACGCAGTCGTTGGACGATACGTTTTAGCTGGCGAATCTCCTGAATAGAGAGACTACTGGTGGGCTCATCGAACGCGATAACCTTGGCGTCTCGCAGCAGCGCACGGCCAATCTCGATCATCTGCTGCTGGCCGATGGAGAGCTCGCGCACCTTGGTCGAGGGGTGAATCTCCCCCTCGCCAAGATCAGCCAGAATCGCCAGGGCTTTTTGTTTTAACTCGCGGCGGTTAACAAACCCCTGCCGTGTGGGCAGTTGGCCCAGCAGCAGATTCTCGGCCACCGACATATTGGGCGAGAGCGTCAACTCCTGGTAGATAATCGCGATGCCTTCCCGCAGCGCCTCCCGGGCGTTGCTGAATACGTGGCGCTGGCCATCGATCCATAGCGCGCCTTCGGCTGCCCGGTTAACGCCACTGAGCACCTTGAGCAGGGTGGATTTACCCGCGCCGTTCTCACCCATTAGCGCATGCACTTGACCGGCGTGGGCGGCAAAGCTCACCCCATCCAGCGCGCGCACCCCGGGGAACACCACGCTAATCCCGTCGAACCGTAAATAAGCATCAGACATGCATGAATACTCCACAGATGGCCTGTAACAGCGAGCCCGTTACAGGCCTCTTTCATTGCCAATCAAGCGCTTTATAGACCGAGCGCTGCGCGCACTTCTTCCCAGTTGTCGCGCGTCATTAACGTGCCGGAGGTTTCAGTGTTGGCCTGGGGCTCTTGATCCTCGCTAATCCAGCGGTAGAGGTCTTCGGCGGTCTGGCGGCCGTGCATGGTGGAACTGACCGCTACCGTGCCGTGAAAGCCAGTGGGGTTATCCCGGGAAAACTCGGCAAAGGCGGCGCCGGAGCCATTGATACCCACGCCGATCACATCTTCCGGCGCTAAGCCATATTGCTCGGTCGCCCTAACACCGCCGAGCACGCTCTCTTCGTTAAGGGCATAGATCACCCAGTGCTCATAATCGCCACGCTGGGAAAGCACCGGCGAGGCAGCAGAGAAAGCCCCACTGGTATCGGTGCTCTGCTGAGGCGCGTCGAAAATATTATCTTCTGGGAATCCCGCGGCTATCAGCGCCTCGGTGGCGCCGTCGGTACGCTCAACGGCGGTCGGCAGTTCGTTGTTGGTGATCCGCAGCGCGGCTACCTCTTCGGGGTTCCAGCCGCGCGCTTCCATTTCGGCGTTAATGGCTTCGCCCACCTGACGCCCAATTTTGGTGCCCGACATACCCAGGTGCGGCACGCCCTCCATGGGCTCACCGCTTGAGTTAACAAACTGGTCGTCCACAGTGACTACTTTCATGCCGTACTGGTTAGCACGGTTCATAATCGCTGGCCCCAAGCGTACGTCTGGCGGGCAGATTACGAACCCTTCAGCGCCTTGGGAGTAGAGGTTATCAATAGCGCTAAGCACCTCTTGGCCATCTTCGCCGCCAAGGCGTACCACTTCGAAGCCGAGCTCTTCGCCTACTTCAGTAGCCGCCTCCTGTTCGTTAATGAACCACGCCTGCTCCGGCTTTTTAACGATAAAGCCAATCTTCACCTCGTCTTCCTGGGCCTGTACTGACCCTAGTGAGGCCAGCATAATCGCGCTACCAAGTGCTAAACGGGTAAATGTTGTCGTCAATTTCATTGTTGTACTCCTGCTATTTTGAGAGTTGTTTTTATTGATATTTTTGATTACTAACCACTGACGGTTGGTAATAGTAATGATGAATCGAGATTACGAGCCCAGGTCTTGCTGCGCGGAAAAGCGATAGACCGTGCGTGAGCGATAAGTCTCGCCCGGCTCTAGGATCGTGCTGGGAAACGCCTCTTGATTGGGAGAGTCAGGGTAGTGCTGAGTTTCCAGCGCAAAGCCGGAGCGGTGCCCGTAGGCCTGGCCCTGCTTGCCGGTCAGGTCGCCGTTAAGGAAGTTGCCGGAATAGAATTGGATCGCGGGTTCGGTGGTGGTGATTTCCACCAGGCGTCCGCTTTGGGGCTCCCATACTTTGGCAGCCAAGACCAGCTCATCTGATGCAGCGTTATCGCGGGCAAGCACAAAGTTGTGGTCATAACCGCCACCAAAGGCAAGCTGCTCGTTCTCCTGCTCGATCCGTTCGCCAATGGGCGTCGCCTGGGTGAAGTCAAACGGCGTGCCCTCCACCGAGCGGATTTCACCGGTTGGAATCAAGGTGTCATTGACCGGGGTAAACTCAGGGGCATTGATCATCAGCTGATGATCGAGAATGGTGTCGCTACCCTCACCCTTTAGGTTGAAGTAGCTGTGCTGGGTTAGGTTAATCGGGGTGGCTTTATCGGTTACCGCCCGATAATCCACCATCAGCTCGTCATTATCGGTCAGCGTATAGGTAACTTCGCTCTCCAACTTACCGGGGTAGCCCTCTTCGCCATCCTCACTGGTATAGCGCAGTACCAATCCATTGCCTGCGTCACTCTCGAATGGTTCGGCCTGCCATAGCACTTTATCGAATCCCTGGTCGCCGCCATGCAGGTGGTTGCTGCCATCGTTGGTAGCCAATGAATAGGTTTCTCCATCGAGGGAGAATTGCCCACCCGCAATACGGTTGCCGTAACGACCAATAATGGCACCGAAGTAAGGATTGGCCTGACGGTACTCATCGGAGAGGTAGGCTTCCAAAGAGTCAAAGCCCAGCGCTATATCGTCAAACTTACCGTCCATATCAGGGGTTTTCAGCGACAGAATGATGCCACCGTAATTGGTCACCCGCAGCTCGATACCATTGGCGTTGGTAAGTTGATAGACATCCACCTGGCGACCATCGGGTAGATGACCAAACACCGACGTTTGGATACCACTGCCGACGCTGCTGCTCGCGTTGGCTTCAGAACTGCTCTGGGCTTGTGCAGTGTTTGCCAACAGCACCGCGGCAATTGCACCGAGCAGAAGAGGTGAACCATTTCTTAATCGTTGGCTGTACATGAGAGGCATGAGCTTCCTCCTGGAGGCATACTTTGTTGCTAAATTATTGTTGTTAGGCTTGGTCAGAAAACTCAGTGAGTTACCACAGTTCATCATGACCGATACAGACACTACAGTAGCCATGTCTGGCATAACCAACCAATATACAAATGCCTCACTATCGATATACTTCTAAGTATCAATAACAACACGAGGCTTATGCCATGGGCATTCTCGGCGAAAACTGGTTTTTAGACGTGCGACTAAAGTTGCGTCATTTTCAGCTATTTTTAGCCCTGGACGAGCAGCGCAACCTGCACCGCGCGGCGGCTCAGCTCAATATGAGCCAACCCGCCGCCTCAAAACTGCTCAGCGACCTGGAAGCCAACCTGGGTATTCGGCTGTTCGATCGCCACCCCCGTGGGCTAACGCCTAACTGGTATGGCGAAATTATGATTCGCCACGCCCACAGCATGCTCTCAGCGCTACGCCACACCGGTGAGGAGCTAAACGCTCTCGGCGAGGGCAGTGCCGGCACGGTAGCCGTCGGCACGGTAATGGCGCCAGCGGTTACGCTGCTCACCAGCGCCATCGAACGGGTGCACCGCGACCGGCCAGGGCTAAAAATCAGCGTAGATGTGGATGTCAGCAAAGTGCTGGTACCACGCCTACTGGAAGGCGAACTGGATTTCGCGATTACCCGCATACCCGCAGGCGTCGATGCCGAGCGCTTTGTCTTCGAGGAGATTGGCGAGGAGGAACTCTGCTTTGTGTGCCGCCAAGGGCATCCATTAGCCGATAAACAAACGCTGAGCCTTGCTGATATGGCGGGCTTCCCTTGGTCGCTGCAGCCCGCTGGCGCGTTGATGCGCCAGCGGGTGGATAGCCTATTTCTGCACCATCAGGTCGCGCCGCCCCGCCAGATCGTCGATACCGCTGACCTGCTGCTGTCGCTGGCCCTCGTCGACAAATCCGATACCATCACGGTGACTACACGGGAAGCCGCTGACCTGCTCTGCCCACCGCAGCGTTTTCATCTACTGCCATTTAGCGAGGCGCTAAGCGTTCAGCCCTATGGGCTGGTGAGCTTACGCCACCAGCGACTCTCCCCCGGTGCCGCCGCATTAATGAGCACTCTGCGGGAAGTGATTGCTCAGTCCAGTTAATGCGAGTGCCGCGGCACATCAGAACCCCGACAGCCCACCAGGAAGTCGAAGTCGCAGCCTTCGTCGGCTTGAAGCACCCGCTCGATATACAGCTGGCGGTAGCCGCCCTGGCTGGCAATCAGCGTTGAGGCGGCAGTGGGGTCACTTTCGGCCAGGCGCGAGGCCAGTTCTTCGTCGCTGAGTTCCAGATGCAGCCGGCCACTTTCGCAGTCGAGTTCAATCCAGTCACCGTTGCGCACGGCGGCTAGCGGGCCACCGGCAGCGGCTTCGGGGGCGACGTGTAGTACCACAGTGCCGTAGGCGGTACCGCTCATGCGGGCGTCGGAGATGCGCACCATGTCGGTAATGCCCTGGGCGAGGATCTTGGGCGGCAGGCCCATATTGCCCACCTCCGCCATGCCGTGATAACCACGTGGGCCGCAGTGCTTCATGACCAGAATGTCATTGGCTTCCACGTCCAAGTCCGGGTCGTTGATGCGCGCCTTGTAGTCGTCGAAGTCCTCGAACACCACCGCACGACCTCGGTGCTGCATGAGTTCGGCCGTGGCTGCCGAGGGCTTTAACACCGCGCCATTAGGGGCGAGGTTGCCGCGCACCACGCAGATGCCGCCGTCCGCGGTGAGCGGATTATCCAGCGGGCGAATCACTTCGTCGTTGTACAGCGGGGCGTCCTGGACGTTTTCCCACAGGGTTTTGCCGTTGACGGTCAAGGCGTCTTTGAAGGGCAGCCGGTCGGCCTCACCCAGACGTCTAAGCACCGCGGGCAGGCCACCGGCGTAGTAGAACTCCTCCATCAAGAACCGCCCCGAGGGCTGTAGATCGACCACCGTGGGCGTGCCGCGCCCCACTCGGCTCCAGTCGTCCAGGGTCAGATCCACACCAATCCGTCCGGCAATCGCCTTGAGGTGAATCACCGCATTGGTGGAGCCGCCAATGGCGGCGTTGGTACGGATGGCGTTGTCGAAAGCTTCCTTGGTAAGGATCTTGGAGAGCCGCAGGTCTTCGTTGACCATCTCGACAATCCGGTTACCCGAAAGGTGTGCCAGCACGTAGCGGCGAGAGTCTACCGCAGGGATCGCCGCATTGTGGGGTAGCGAGGTGCCCAGGGATTCCGCCATGCAGGCCATGGTGGAGGCGGTGCCCATGGTGTTGCAGGTGCCCGCAGAACGGGACATGCCCGCTTCGGCGGCCATAAAGTCGTGGAGTGAAATCTCACCCGCCTTGACCTGCTCAGAGAGTTTCCAGACCACGGTGCCGGAGCCAATATCCTTACCTTTGTGCTTGCCGTTGAGCATTGGCCCGCCGGTGACCACGATGGTGGGAATGTCGCAGCTTGCCGCACCCATCAGTAGCGCCGGGGTGGTTTTGTCGCAGCCCACCAGCAGCACCACCGCATCGATGGGATTACCGCGAATCGCTTCCTCCACGTCCATGCTGGCCAGGTTGCGGGTAAACATCGCGGTAGGCCGTAGGTTGGATTCGCCGTTGGAGAACACCGGAAACTCCACCGGGTAGCCACCCGCCTCCAGCACGCCCTGCTTCACGTGCTCCGCCAACTTACGAAAGTGCGCATTGCAAGGTGTGAGCTCCGACCAGGTGTTGCAGATACCGATGATCGGTTTGCCCTGAAACTCATGGTCGGGAATGCCCTGGTTTTTCATCCAACTGCGGTACATAAAACCGTTCTTATCAGCCGTGCCAAACCATTCAGCACTGCGCAGCGGACGTTGACGTTGGCCCATGAGGTTAACTCCTTGTTTTAGTTCGGTGACGGCTGACGACCTGAGAGTTGGCGTCGAGAGTGGGTGCCGAATGCGCAAGACACTAAACTACCCCGTCAATCTAGTCGACCATACAAAAGTATATGTTGAACAATTGCTCTTAATGTTCAACATTACCCTCCCACGTGGGTCATTGGCCCGTTGCATTACAGCGTTAACCACCACGCTCTCCACAACAAAAAACTTGAGGAATAGTGCTATGCTCAAATCGAAATACAGCTCGCTACTCACTGGTTCCGTGCTACTGCTGGGCCTCTCTGCGGCCCAGGCAGCCGAGTACGAATGGAAATTTCAGGCGTCAGAAACCTCGGGCGAACCCAGCTTTAAGATCAAACAAGAGTGGGCCGAGCGAATTACGGCAATGACCGATGGCCGTGTTGAAATCGAGGTAATGCCGATTAATTCCGTGGTTGGCCCTACTGAGACATTGACCGCCGTTAGCTCAGGGATTCTGCAGGGTCATATGACCGACCCCAGCTACTTCTCTGGCCAGGATCCGGCTTTTGGTATGCTCGGCAATCTTGTTGGTGCTTGGCAGAACCCCTACGATTTCCTGGAGTACATGAAATACGGCGGCGGTGAAGAGCTTTACAACGAACTGGTCGAACCCTATGGCGCCCATTTGCGCAGCGACCTTTCCGTTGGAGTCGGTACCCTCCACGGTGCCCATCGAATCCATCGCTGACTTTGAAGGGCTAAAAATCCGTGCCCCTCAAGGCATGGTGTACAACATCTTCGAGCGCATTGGCGCCACACCCGTTAATCTGCCGGGCTCTGAGGTGTATACCGGCCTGGAAAAAGGCGTAATCGACGCCGCAGACTCCACGGTGCTCTCGAATAACGACGCCATGGGTCTGCACGCTTTCGCCCCCTACCCGCTCTACCCTGGCTTTCACTCCATGCCCATGATCGCTGTGTCGATCAATAAAGACATCTGGGATGGCTTGCCCGAGGAGCTACAGACGACCCTCAATACCGCCTTTGATGGCATGGCCTACGACCTGATTGCCCGCCTCAAGGAGCAGGATATTGAGACCCTGCAGCGGCTTCAGGATGACCCAGACGTTCACCCCTTCAACTTGCCCGAAGAAGAGCGTCAGAAATTCCGCACCGCGGCTGAGCAGGAGTGGCAAGAGTGGGCGGGTGAAAATGAGATGACTCAGAAGATTTATGACTCGGCGACCGCCTTTTTGCGCTCGCGCAATCTGCTCTAACTCTGTGCTCTCAACTCTCTGCTCACAACCGGCCTCATTAATCTAACCAACGCAGCGCTCGGGCAAACACCCCGAGCGCTGCGCGTAGAGTCGCGCCATGTCCCAAAAAACGCCTGACAATCAAACTCCTTCGCCGAATACCCAGGATCTCCCCGAGATCCTCGAAACGGTGGAGGAGGTGTCTCCCGAACGTAATGCTTTAGACCGCTTAATTGCACGGGGCGGCCGTGCCGTTTCCTGGCTCGTGCTGGTCGCGATGGGCATCAGCGTCGTCGAAGTCTTTATGCGCTACGGTTTCAACAACCCCACCTCCTGGGTACACGAAACCGTCGTGTTTCTGATCGCCGTTATCTTTGTACTGGGCGGCCCAGCGGCCATGGCGCGCAATAGCCATATCCGCGTCAAGGTGCTTTACGACAGCGCCGGGCCCAGGTTGAAATGCTGGATGGATCGTTTCAACGACCTGCTCACTCTGATTTTCTGCCTGACGATGAGCTATGCCGCCTTTCATATGTTCTGGGGAGCTTCGCATAACCCGCTCGGTGAGTGGTCGCTGGAGCGCTCCGGCACCTCTTGGAATCCGCCCTTTCCCGCTATGGTCAAGGGCATGATTCTGTTTGCTCTGGTGTTGATGACGCTACAGGCCTGCCTGCATCTGTGGGAATCGATTAAAGCGAAACCCGCTGCCAACATCGAGGAGGCTCGCTGATGGATATTTCAACCGCAACGATCCTCATGGTCGGGGCCATTTTCGCGCTACTGGTCACCGGTCTGCCGCTGGCGTTTATCACCGGCTTGGTAGCGATGGCGTTCACCTTCGGCTGGTTCGGCGAGGCGGCGCTGCCCCTGGTCACCAGCCGCGTTTATGGGTTTATCACCGAGTATTCGCTGGTGGCGGTGCCCATGTTCGTGTTGATGGCATCACTGCTGGATCGCTCCGGAATCGCCAAAGACCTGTTCAACGCCATGCGCGTCTTCGCCGGTCGCCTGCCAGGTGGCGTGGCGGTGCAGACCATCGTGGTAGCGTTCTTCCTGGCCGCTCTTTCGGGCATTATCGGTGGTGAGATCGTGCTGCTTGGGATTCTGGCGCTGCCCCAAATGCTCCGCCTGGGCTACGACAAACACCTCTCTATTGGGGTGGTGTGTGCCGGGGGCGCCCTGGGCACCATGATGCCGCCCTCAATCGTGCTGATTATCTACGGTCTGATCGCCAGCGTATCGATTGCTGACCTGTTCGCCGCAGCCGTGACGCCAGCGGTGATTTTGATGGGTTGCTACATTGCCTATGTGCTGGTGCGCTGCCTGAGAAATCCCGCACTGGGCCCGCCGTTAGATAGAGATACCCAGGATAACCCTTTCGCCACTAAGCTGGACGCGGTCAAGGCCATTCTGTTACCAGGGCTGATCGCTTTTTTAGTGCTGGGCACTATCTACGGTGGTATCGCCTCGGTCACCGAAGCCGCGGCCATGGGTGTTTTCGGTGTACTGCTCGCCACTATTGTTCGCGGCGAATTCACCCCGGGTATGCTGCACCATAGCCTTGGGCAGACCATGAATACCTGCGGCATGATCATCTGGATCGGCATCGGCGCCGCCGCCCTGGTGGGCGTCTATAATTTAATGGGAGGCAACCGTTTTGTTTCGAGCTTGATCCTGGGACTCGATGTAGCGCCCATTGTGATCATTCTGGTGATGATGGCGATTATGCTCGTGCTGGGGCTATTCCTAGACTGGATCGGGATCGCCATGCTGGCTCTGCCGATCTTTCTACCCATCGTTATTCAGCTCGGTTTCGATCCGATCTGGTTCGGCATTCTATTCGCCGTGAATATGCAGGTATCGTTCCTGTCGCCACCCTTTGGGCCCGCCGCCTTCTACCTTAAAAGCGTGGCACCGCCGGATATCAGCCTCAAGGATATTTACCTGTCCGTACTACCCTTTATGGCCATTCAGCTGTGCGTACTCGCGGCGCTATTGATGTGGCCGCAACTGGCCATTTGGCCACTATGATGACCGCTACACTATTGACTGACTCTGCATAAGGAGACCGCCATGCGACTGATTCAGTGTGACCACCAGGGCCAGGTTCGCGCCGCCCTGGTCGAAAGCGAAGAGCAGGTCAGACTGCTCGACTGCGACACCTACACCCTGGCCAATCGGGCCATTGCCGCCGGCAAGCCACTTAGCGACATGCTGACGGAAGCATTGACCGACACACGCCTGGATTATCAAGCGCTGGTCGACACTAAACAGTTGCTACCCCCGCTGACCCATACCGACCCGGCCCACTGCCTGGTCACCGGCACCGGCCTTACCCACCTGGGAAGTGCCGATACCCGCTCGGCAATGCATGCCAAAGCCCAGGCCGCGGAGGAGGATATGACCGACTCCATGCGCATGTTCAAGCTGGGCGTGGAGGGCGGCAAACCCGATGCAGGCCAGGTAGGTGCACAGCCGGAGTGGTTCTACAAGGGCGATGGCCAGTGCGTGGTGGCGCCAGAAGCGGAGATTCCATCCCCCGCCTTCGCCGAAGATGCAGGCGAGGAGCCTGAGTTGGCGGGCCTCTATGTGATTGGTGATGACGGCCAGCCCTGGCGGGTCGGCTACGCCCTCGGTAACGAATTTTCTGATCACGTGACCGAGCGCTTCAACTACTTGTGGTTAGCTCACTCCAAGCTACGCGCCTGCAGCTTTGGTCCCGAACTGTTGATCGGCGAACTACCTGATCATCTGGAAGGCACCAGCGCTATTCATCGCAGTGGTGAAACAGTGTGGGAGAAGCCCTTTCTCACCGGCGAGGCCAACATGGCCCATAGCCTGGCCAACCTGGAATATCACCACTTTAAATACCCGGGCTTCCGCCGCCCCGGCGATGTGCATGTGCACTTTTTCGGTACCGCGACACTGAGCTTCGCCGACGGCATCAAGGTGCGCGAGGGCGATCGCTTTGAGATCAAAATCAAGGAGTTTGGTCGCGCCCTGCGCAACCCTCTACGGGTGGAAGCAGACCCACCGCCCATCAGCGTAAAGTCGCTTTAACGTACTCTAACCACCCCAGCAGGAGGAAGTATGACTCTGGAAGGTAAACTACTGATCGGTCAGCAGGCCATTAGCGGCCAACAGGCTGACATTCATGCGGTAAATCCCGCCACCGGCGAAACGCTGGCGCCCGCCTACCCCGGCGGCAGCAAGACCGAGGTCGAACAGGCCTGCGCATTAGCCGAGGCGGCTTTCGATAGCTATCGCGAGACCTCCTTAGAGGCGCGGGCCAGCTTTCTTGAAGCCATTGCCGCCGAGATCGAAGGGATCGGCGATGAGCTGATCGAACGTGCCATGGCCGAAACCGGCCTGCCCCGCCCGCGTTTAGAGGGCGAACGTGGACGTACCTGTGGCCAGTTGCGGCTGTTCGCCTCGGTAGTGCGCGCAGGTGAATGGCTGGATGTACGTATCGATCCGGCCATGCCCGATCGTCAGCCGCTGCCCCGCGCCGACCTGCGTCAGCGCCATATCGGCCTGGGCCCGGTGGCAGTGTTTGGCGCCAGCAACTTCCCGCTCGCCTTTAGCGTTGCCGGTGGCGATACCGCCTCCGCACTGGCCGCCGGCTGCCCGGTAGTGGTCAAGGGCCACTCTGCCCACCCCGGCACTTCTGAGCTGGTAGGTCGCGCCATTCAACGCGCCGTTGCCAAGTGCGAACTCCCTGAGGGCGTTTTCTCGCTGCTGTTTGGCTCGGGCCGCGAAATCGGTCAGGCGCTGGTTGCCGACCCTCGCATCCAGGCAGTAGGCTTTACCGGTTCACGTAACGGCGGCACGGCGCTCATGGCTACCGCCCAGGCGCGGCCGCAGCCGATCCCGGTTTACGCCGAGATGAGCTCCATTAACCCGGTGTTTCTACTTCCGGAAGCCCTCAAGGCACGCGGTAAAGCGATTGCGGAGGGATTTGTCGGTTCACTCAACATGGGTGCCGGGCAGTTCTGCACCAACCCGGGGCTAGTCATTGCGGTTCAGGGCCCTGAACTGGACGCCTTTGTTGCGGCGGCCGGTGAAGCAGTTAAGGGCAGTGCTGCCCAGACCATGCTGACGCCGGGTATCCATGATGCCTACCAACAGGGCGTAGGCCGACTCGCCAGCCACGCCAAGGTGACCGAGGTGGCACGCGGCCAGGCAGGTGAGACAGCTCACCCCTGCCAGGCCGGGCTGTTCGTTACCCAAGCCGAGGCGTTTCTGAGCGACCCCGCGTTACAGGAAGAGGTGTTCGGTTCGACTTCATTGGTGATCGCCTGTGCTGACACCCAGGAAGTGGCCCGCGTTGCGGCTCAGTTAGAAGGCCAGCTCACCATTACGCTGCAGATGGATGACGGTGACTTGGCGACTGCCAAGCAACTGCTGCCGACGCTGGAGCGCAAGGCCGGACGTATCCTGGCCAACGGCTGGCCGACGGGTGTAGAAGTGTGCCACGCCATGGTGCATGGCGGCCCTTATCCTGCCACCTCGGATTCACGCACGACCTCAGTAGGTAGCGCTGCGATTTTCCGCTTCCTGCGCCCAGTGTGCTATCAGGCGCTGCCGGAAGGGCTACTGCCCGACGCTATTCGTGATGGCAATCCTGCAGGAGTATCGCGCCTGGTCGATGGCAAGCGTGAATAACGTAATAAAGCCAGCGATGGCTTCACGATAGTCTTATAAAACAGACTTACGAACTAGCGCAGCGAGGCCATATTTGCCTCGCTGCGCTTATTTCATAGTAACTGACAGACTAGGGCCTGTTGACGTTTCACTCGCGGCCGCGCTGGAGCCCGTTTTTATTCGCGGCAAGGCAGGAGGAGAGACGTTTGGTGGTTCCAAATGAACGACGACTAACGCCGCCGCGGATAAAAACGGGCCCAGCCCTTCGGGTTGCCCCACAAAGCGCGCCATACGGCGTTGCAAAACTTGAAAAGGGAACCACCCTTCCCAGCGTTTTGCGCCTTGTCTGACGCGCTTTGTGGGGCAACGCGGTTCGCGATGAAACGTCAACAGGCCCTAATATACACTTCCTGATTTATGCTGCTGATAGCGATAAGCTTTAATCAAAAGCGGTGAGCACCATAGTAGAATCACCGCAATGCCAAGCCCCGCACTGATTGGTCTTGCAAAGAAGCTCGTTAAGTCACCACCGGTACGCAACATTGCGCTCATGAAATTATTTTCAACAACGGAACCCAACACTAACCCAAGAATGGCTGGCGCCATTGGAAAGTCATTCACAGCCAATACATAAGCCACTAGCCCTACAATAAGCATTAACCAAATATCCACAACGCTATTATTGATAGCGAAAGCCCCTACAATACAAAAGCATAATATTATGGGCATGAGTACCCGGCTGGGTGTTAGGATGAAAAACTTTGAAAGTCGGATAGCCATATAGCCAATAGGTAGCATCATCAAGTTAGCTAAAATAAACACCATAAACAGCGCATAGATCAACCCACTCCCATCCATAAAAATAGTGGGCCCAGGATTCATCCCTTTCATGTATAAAACGCCAATGACGATGGCCGTAATAGAGTCACCAGGAATCCCAAAGACTAAAGCGGGCACCCATGCACCACTGATGCCGGAATTATTAGCGGAGCTTGCATCCATGATGCCTTCTATATTACCGGTGCCATATTTGGCACTCTCTTTTGACCTACCCTTTCCCACACCATACGAGATCCAGGCCGCAATATCTGCACCCGCGCCCGGCAGTGCACCAATCAACGTGCCGATTGAGCTACCACGTATCATGTTACGCCAGTAACGTTTAATATGCCCAGGTACATTGTGGAAGACACTATCGTTATCGACGATACTGATTGTTTTCTTCTCAGATTTTGAAGCGTAATAGCTCATCAGTTCATTTAGAGCAAACATACCAATCATAACGGGTATAAAGTTAATACCGGCCATAAGGTCGGGCACTCCAAATGTAAAACGTGGAGCACCACTCATCATATCAAGCCCGACGGTTGAAAGCAGAATGCCAAAAAGAAGTGAGAGGAATGCTTTTGTTCTAGAACCAACTGAAATAAAAATTGAACAGCTTAACCCGAGCACCGCAAGCCAAAAGTACTCAAATGCACTGAACTGCAGCGCTACCTCAGCAAGGGATTGAGCCACAACAATTAAAACGATGGTGCCAAAAATACCGCCAAAAACAGAACATACTAAATTAATACCTAAGGCCTCTCTTGCCCTGCCTTTTTTCGCTAATGCGTAGGACTCCCCTACATAAGCAGCCGATGCAGGCGTGCCCGGTATATTTAGATAGGTGCCCGGGATATCACCCGCAAAGATCGCCATCGCCGATGTCGTTACAATGGCAGCAATAGCCGGGATGGTATCCATGTAGAAAGTCAACGGTACTAATAGTGCTACTGCCATTGTCGCAGTAAGGCCGGGGACTGCACCTACAAATATACCAAACAGTGACGCCGCTAAAATAACCAGCAAGGTTTCAAAATTTAAAACCAGCCCAACCCCATTCATTAAGATATCCATGGCAGGCTACCCCCTAATAGAAGACCTTGCGGCAATGGAACGAGCAAGTAGCGCGAGAAGATAAAATAAATAGCTGACGACACTGCTAGAGACGTTGCCAATGCTATGTAGGGTGATGTTTTTCTTAATAACATCAGCAAAAACATAATGATCATTATCGTCAACATTGCACCAAGGTAGTCGCTTGCCAGGATATAAAAGACAATAGATATTGGTGGCAACAACATTGCCCAATTCTTTTTCTCAGGCAGTGAGCCAGCTAGGGATGGATTACCGTGTGCTTCTTGCGCGACAGCTTTTTTTCTAAGCCATAATGCATTCAAGGCAAGTACAGCCCCGCCGAGGCAAAATCCCCCCCCTATGAGGGAGGGGAAAAGCGAAGGCCCATACTGCAGGCTTGGTAGAGTAGGAAACTGCTGGGCAGTAATGATCGTAACAATCCCAGCAATAACGAACGCTATTCCGGCGAAAAAATCCCGCATTGTCATTCCTCAGTTAGCTAAGCCAACTTGTTCAACAATTTCACCGAATACGCTATCCATATCTTCCATGAGTTGGCCAAACTCTTCCGCGTTACGCCACTCGGTACCAAACCCTTGCTGACTCATAAACCCTTGATAAGTATCACTGTTGTAAGCAGCCTCTAGTGCTGATTCAAGTGTTGCTACTACTTCTGGATCCATGCCTTTAGGCCCTGCAATTCCACGCCACTCGCCCACTTGATAGCTACTACCGATTAACTCATTAGTAGTGGGCACATCAGGGAAGCTGGGTATACGCTCTGGAGACATTACCGCAAAGCTCTTAACGCGACCGGCCTCGATCATTGAGCGGGCTTCAGGCACCGAGCTTGGTACGATATCAATCCCCCCAGACACCAGCTCAGTCATCGCTGGTGCTGCTCCTTCACTAGGAATCCAAATCACTTGGTCGGCGGGAATACCTTGATCCATCAAAAAGCCAGCAAAGGCTAAATGCCACACACCGCCTTGGCCAGTACCCGAAGCAGTAAACGTGCCTTTAGGTTCAGAGCGTATCGCTTCAAGGAGCTCTTCAAGGGTTTCATAAGGAGAGTCGGCTGCTACCTGTATGCCTGGAAAGTCGTAGTTGATTTGAGCAATAGGCGTAAAATCTTCATACGTAAGGTTAGTTAAACCCAACCAATGCATCATGTTAACTTCGCCAGTAGCCAAGCCAATCGTATAACCATCCGGCTCAGCATTAATCATGGCGGTATGACCAACAACGCCACTGCCCCCTGTTCGGTTGACAACATTGACGTTCTGCCCCAGCTCTTCTTCCAGAGCACGGGCGATAGTTCGCGCCGTCGCATCAGTGCCACCACCAGCAGCCCAAGGCACAATCAACGTAAGGGGGCGTTCGGGGTAATCCGCAAGGGCAGAGCCAGACGCTGTCATAACAGCTGCGGCTATACTTGAAGCAAAAATAGTTTTAAGGGAATGGTTTGTAATTATCATATTCATTTTCCTTTAGTAATGTATTGCTTACAATTAATTATCATTTTTGGAACTGCATGCTTTATTACTTTACGTTTTTCTTGTCAAAGACCTCCTTTACGGACTATTAAGTGGACAGAACTCTATTTATCAGAAAGCTTCTTTGAGCATGTCATAAAAGTCTGCCTTAGAGGGCGCGCGCGGATTGGTCGCCGTGGAATGATCTTCCAATGCCCACTGAGCCAGTTGATCCAAGTGCTCTTCCATGACGCCCATTTCGCTCAAGCCAGCAGGCATCCCCAATTTCACATTGAGCTTTTCAAATGCTTCAGCTAAATCGTCACTAGGGTTGAGGCCCATCGCCTCTTTGAGACGAGCAAACTTTTCCTCACAGCCGGGCTGGTTAAATCTAAGCACAGTCGGCATCAACACAGCATTGAGCGTACCGTGATGAAGTTTTAACTCGTGCAGGCCGCCTAATGCATGGGATAAGGAGTGCACCGCTCCCAGCCCCTTCTGAAAAGCCATGGCGCCTTCAAGGGCCGCCATCATCATTTCATTTCTAGCCGTTAAGTTTTCTCCGTTTTCAACTGCCTCTACTAGATATTTGCTAGCGCGCGTCAGCCCATCTAAAGCAATCGCTTCAGCCGGAGGATTCACTTTGGGGCTTAAAAAGGTTTCAACGCAGTGAGCAATCGCATCCATACCCGTGGCGGCAGTCAAAAAAGGTGGTAGACCTAGCGTCAAACGAGGATCACAAATAGCGACCGAAGGAATCAGATAAGGAGAAAGAAAGCCAAGTTTGCGATTGTCTTTCATGGTAATCAATGAGGCTCTTCCCACCTCACTACCGGTTCCCGCCGTTGTCGGTATTGCTATTAATGGCAGCACATCGGCTTTAATTTTTGTCACGCCGCCTTCAATCGCAGCGTATTGGCGTAACGGCCCAGGATGATTAAAAAGTAAGGCGACCGCTTTAGCTAAATCAATGCTGGAACCACCGCCAATGGCAATAATGCCATCACATTTGCTTTCACGCAGGTAAGTAAGCGCTTGCTCTACCGCTACTTCCGTAGGGTTGGACGGCGTATCATCGAAAACACATGCGCCATCATCAAGCTGAGCAGACTCAATAACGTGTGTGATAAGAGGGGTAGCACTGAGCCCCTTATCAGTCACAAACAACGGTCGTTTTATCTTCAGCAATTGCAGCTCATTGGCTAATTCAGCAATAGCGCTTTCACCGAACTGAATTTTTGTTAAATAATTGATTATGTGGGGCATTGTCATTTCTCATTATTGTTTTGCTCGTGAACCCAGCAATCTCTTCACTCAAGGTGTCATACAGTATGACTGCGTGATAACAGTCTAGTAATGTATTTTGCAGCTGCCAAGGCCTTTACAAAAAACGCCTAGCAAAACTGTGAACGGCGGCTCAAATATGGGCATGTTCACGCTGCCCATCCACCAAGCGGATTACCTTCAGGGGATTGCTCTCCTTCAGCGCCTCCGGCAGCAAGGCCATGGGGAGATCTTGGTAACACACAGGCCGTAAGAAGCGATGGATGGCCGCGCCGTATCCAAATCACATCATCCATCTGCGGCGTAATCGTGAGCTGGCCTTCCAACTGAGCCGCAATCGGCAATTAGCTTTGTGCGCCGCGTGTATGAAAGCAATCTAGACTAGATGACCATTGCGCTCAATGAACATTATATAGAACAATAGTCTAATCGACGTACGCGGCCGGCTTGCTAGAGTGCACCCACAATGATCGCTTTTAAGCTTGCGCCTGACCCTTGCAACAAAAGCCCAATAATCAGCTTGAGGTAAACGATGAATCTCATTAATTCCCCGTCAGTTATTATTCATCTCAATCCGCGGGATAACGTAGGCGTTGCCTCAAAAGCAGTTCCAAAAGATATACCCATTGATAAAAAGGGCACGCTTGCTCAAGAAAATATTGATGCGGGGCATAAAGTTGCGCTCACGCCTATCAAAAATGGTGAGGCCGTTTTTAAATATGGCCAACTGATTGGGCTGGCTGCACGGGATATTAATCCTGGTGAGCATGTGCACACCCACAACCTCACCATGATTGAACTTAGTTCTTCATTGGAAGATTTTCAGCCCCATCAAAAAACCGTCACCGTTAGCCATTCACGGACGTTTCAAGGCTACCAACGGGCTGATGGTAGCGTGGGAACGCGTAACTATATTGGTATTCTCTCTACCGTGAACTGTTCTGCCACGGTGGCTAAAGCCGCTGCGGACGCGCTCAATCAGTCTGGGGAATTAAGCCAAATGGGGTTCGATGGTGTAGTGGCCATTACCCATGGTTCTGGTTGCGCCATGAATACTGACTCAGAAGGTTTTGCCTTTCTTGAGCGTGTTATCGCAGGGTATGCCCAGCACCCCAACTTTGCTTTTGTACTCATCATTGGCCTGGGTTGTGAGACCAACCAGGTCAAAACATTAGTCAAAAGAAAGGGGTTGGAAGATGCCTCGCGGCTGGCTTACTTTAATATTCAAGACGCGGGAGGGACACGCACTAGCATCAAAACGGCCTGTGATCACATCATGCAAATGGCCACCCAACACGGCCAACAGCAGCGTGCACCTGCGCCCCTTGAGCACTTAGTGGTTGCATTGCAGTGTGGCGGGTCAGACGGCTACTCAGGTATTACCGCGAACCCAGCTTTGGGCCATGCCGCCGACCTTATCGTGCAACATGGTGGCAGCGTTATACTCGCCGAAACCCCCGAAATCTATGGCGCTGAAAACCTCCTGATAGACCGCTCCATTAATGAGAACGTCGCCCAGAAACTACTCGACCGGATTACCTGGTGGAAACATTACACTGAGATAAATGGCGCTGAGCTAAACAACAACCCTTCCCCAGGCAATAAAGCGGGTGGGCTATCAACTATCCTTGAGAAATCATTGGGCGCAGTAGCTAAAGGCGGAACGTCGAGCCTTAACGACGTGCTGCTGTATGCTGAGAAGATGACCACGCGCGGTTTTAACTTTATGGATAGCCCTGGCTATGACCCGATTTCGGTCACGGGTCAAATCGCCTCCGGTTCTAACGTAGTCTGCTTTACCACTGGGCGAGGTTCAGTCTCAGGCTTCAAACCCGCCCCCTGCCTTAAGCTCGCAACGAATACCTCCATGTATGAGAAAATGCATGAAGACATGGATATAAACTGTGGCGTTATTGTTGATGGCACTGACAGTGTAGAAAGTGTTGGAGAGCAGATTTTTGAGCGCATTATTGCCATCGCTTCAGGTGATATGAGCGCCAGCGAATCATTGGGTTACGGTAATAATGAATTCGTTCCCTGGCTGGTAGGTGCCGTCACCTAAATTTCCATTAGAGAGCCATTAACTGACTATGACAAAAACGCTGCGCGACCAACTCTACACGGCTCTTAAGCAGAGTATTGTTGGGAAACGTCTTGAACCCGGTTTAGTACTGCTTGAGGGAAATATAGCGGAGCTGTTTGGTATTAGCCGCTCGCCCGTTCGGCAAACATTAAGCCGGTTGCACGAAGAGCAGTATATCTGCCGTTTTGAGGGGCGCGGCTATTTAGTAGGCGCATCGCCAGGTGAGGTAGTGCGACGTGCGCTCAGTGAGCATGATTTCAAACAACTTGGCCATGCCCCAAAAGTAGACCGTATCGTTTCTTGGCGGGCGCATATCGACAGCGTTGAGCATGACATCGTTTTATGTTCGATTAAGGGTGCGTTTGAACTCAATGAGCTGCAGCTTTCCAAAACGCTTAATGTCAGCCGCACAGTCACTCACCAAATCTTGCTCTATTTACAGTCTATCGGTTTAGTCGAGAAGATTAAATATAATAGCTGGAGCGTGGTGCCTCTGAATGATCAGCGGTTACATAATCTTTATGAAGCACGTCGCCAATTAGAACCTTATATGATTGCGCGATCCACAAAACATATGCCAGAAAGTGCCATTAAAGGCTATATTACCAAACTCAAACACGCTGCTGAGAGCTATCCTGATATAAAGGGGGAGCTACTGGATGAGTTAGAAAATGACCTCCATCATGCCGCCGTTAGTTTAGGTGATAACCAGGAGGTCATGAATATGCTCCGGCGCACGCATCCTATCTTATTAGTCAGTAAACACCTGCTTGGACGAGTATTAAAGCTTCCCGATCAAGATCCTTTCTTCGATGAACATTTATGGATATTTGAAAAAATGCGCCTGCAACAACCTGCGCAAGCAGGCAAAGCCTTGGCAACCCATTTAGAGCGTTCAGAATCCAAGGTACTCGACCGGCTGATTAACTTCCGAGAATCAGGTGATATCGATATACCGCTTTACCTGCGCTAACAACCAAATAACGAACGTGGATGCCCCATCACGCTGGAACGTAGCTGAGAAACGTAGCTGAAATCTTGCATGAGATATAGAAACGCACCGCCCCTTCTCTTCAATGGCTCATCTAGATAGAGGAACTAATAATGACAACGTCACGTACTATCGGATTTATTGGCACGGGCATTATGGGTGCGCCGATGGCAGCACGCTTGGCACATGCAGGACACCAAGTGCTTGTCTGGAATCGAACAAAAAGCAAAGCCAACCGTTTAGAGTCGGTGGGTGCCACCATCGTAGAAAAGCCCGAAGAAGCCGTTGCCGAAAGCGATGTCGTTATCGTTATGCTTAGCTCTGGGCCTGTGTGTGATGAAATGCTGTTGGGCCCTAGCGGCCTACTCAATGCCATGCAGCGTGACGCCACACTTATTGTCATGAGTTCAATACCTGTCGAAACCGCTCGCCGTCAAGCAGGAGAAGCCGCCAAGAGCCAGATTAATTACCTTGATGCGCCGGTTTCCGGCGGTGAGCAGGGAGCGATCGACGGCACGCTGGCCATTATGGTGGGTGGCGATGCCGTAAGTTTTAAAGCAGTAGAACCCATTCTCTTATCTCTCGGCAGGCCCGTTCATGTTGGCCCTGCAGGTAGCGGGGAACTTGCTAAGCTCGCCAATCAAATGATTGTGGCCAACACCATTGCTACCGTGGCAGAAGCCATACTATTGGCAGAACAGGGCGGGGCAAACCCCGAGCGAATGCTCAGTGCGCTTGAAGGTGGGTTTGCTGACTCGACCATTTTGCGTATACACGGGCAGCGTATGATTCAGGAAAACTTTACCCCGGGTGGGCCAGCGAAATGGCAATTGAAAGATACCCAGACCGCGATGGCTTTTGCCGACACGCTACATCTTAAGCTACCGATTTCGTCATTGGTCAACACACTTTTTGAAGAGCTCGTCGATCAAGGGGATGGCGAGTTAGACCATAGCGCCTTAATCAATCAACTCAGACGGCGCAATGATTAAGAGAGCCTGACAACAACAAATTTAGGAGAATAAATACAATGAGCCACCATTACGACGTGCAGGACATTACTCAATTCAGCACCGCTTTACTTGTGGCAGCCGGGCTCGAAGAAGAAAAGGCTCAAGCAGTTGCCGAGATACTCGTCGAAGGCGATTTAATGGGACACACGACTCACGGGCTTCAGCTACTATCCCCTTACCTTGGCGAGATTCAGTCTGGCCGGATGCCTGTGTCAGGTGAGTATGAGGTAATCTCCAAACGCGCTGCCGTGCAGACATGGGATGGTCGTTATCTTCCCGGCCCCTGGTTGATCATTAAAGCGATGGAAACCGCCGAATTGATGGCTCGCTCCTGCGGCACAGGGACAGTCGTGATTCGATGCTCAAATCATATCGCCTGCTTGGCAGCCTATCTGAAACGTGCCACTGATCAAGACCTCGTGGTGGTGATCGAATCATCCGATCCGGCGACTAAGTCGGTTGCCCCGTATGGCGGTTTGCAAGCGACCCACACCCCTAACCCTATCGCTGTGGGCTATCCGACGGCTTCAGGCCCGGTTCTGTTAGATGTCAGCACATCCATTACCACTAATGGCATGGTCGGCCGACTTCACAAACAAAACAGCCAACTGCCGTATCCGTGGCTTAAGGATCACCAGGGCAATGCGACCGATCAACCTAGCGTGCTGTTCGATGAGCCTAAGGGGAGCATCATGCCAATTGGTGGGCTTGACCACGGCCACAAGGGATATGCGCTGGGGCTAATGGTGGAAGCCTTAACGTCTGGGCTCGCTGGATTTGGCCGTGTGCAGGCGCCTGCACAATGGGGTGCCTCGGTCATGGTACAGATCATGGATCCCGAAGCCTTTGGTGGGCTTGACGCCTTCAAACGCGAAACTGGCGCTTTGGTGGATGCTTGCCGTAACAATCCTGTTGCGGAAGGTAGCCCTCCAGTACGGATTCCTGGCGAGCGCGGACTTGCCCTCCATAAGCGTTATGCGCAGGAGGGCGTGCCTCTTCCAGACGGTGTTCCCGAAGCTCTAGCCGATTGGTCGGAACGTCTGGGGGTTACTTTCCCTCGGGCACTGCAATAACAGCCGCTCATGCAAAGGTCTAGTGGGCGATATTCAGGTGTGGTGAACCAACTCATCAGAGGCGACTATGAAACAAGAACGCATCGGATTCATTGGGCTCGGCTTAATGGGCAAGGAAATGGCCAGACATATCGTACGTAACGGTTATCCGCTAACGGTGATGGCCCATAGGAATCGATCCCCCCTTGAAGCGCTATGCAAGGAAGGCGCGACAGAAGTTAGCACTCCCGCAGAGATGGCAAGAAATAGTGATATTGTTTTTATCTGCGTAAAGACATCCGAACAGGTCAACGAAATCGTCAGCGGGGCTGACGGTTTAATGGCCGGAAGCCACGAAGGGCTTATTATCGTCGACTGCTCTACAGCTCATCCCGAATCAACTGAGCGCCTTGCGAAAAACGTAGAACATCAAGGGGGGGTACTCGTTGACGCGCCTTTAGCACGCACGCCTCGTGAAGCCAGAGATGGACGACTAAATGTCATGGTGGGTGGCGATGCCTCCACAGTGGCGCGTATTACGCCGGTCATGGAAAGTTTCGCAGAAAACATCTTTCATGTGGGTAAGGTTGGTTCAGCGCATAAACTGAAACTGATTAATAATTTTCTCTCGTTAGGGGCTGCTGCCCTAGTCAGTGAGGCGGCCACTATGGCGGCTGGCATGGACGTTTCACAAGACAAACTCCTGGAAATTTGCTCACAAGGGGGAGCCAACAGCGCGATGTTCGCTCCCGTTATGGAGTGGGTACTGCAGAAGGAGTGCACAAAGTTACAGTTCAGTCTTGGTAATGCTGAAAAAGATATGCGCTACCTGACTGAAACGTTAAACGCCTATCAGCTAGCCCCCCATATGCTGCCACCGCTTTGCGAGTTTCTTACGTTAGCTCGAGACGACGTGGGGGAAGATAGTTTCGTTCCCCAAGCGTATGACAGCTGTATAAAACGCAATAAGATCGTATCCGATTAAGGCCACTAAGATAGCTTCTTGGCTACCTCATATTTCCAGATAAAGCCTTCACTCGATAAACGCTTCGGTAGCCTCACGATGACCGTATAGAAACGCATCGGCGACCTGGCGCAGCGGGGCCACATCCACCTCGCTGTGCCCGTTGGCGATCAGCTCGGCAAAGCGCGCATATAAACCTTGATACTCGCGCTCCTCCTCTTCAATGATCAGTTCATCGTCGATGACCAATCGACAGCCGCCCTGGGTGAGACTCAGACGGTTGCCATCGCTGTCGATATGCATATCCCAGGTTGGCGGGCCGCTCTGGAGGAAGTCGAAATCGGCCTCGATCGCCGCGCCTTCTGGATCAATAAAGGATAACTTTGCCGCAATCGGAGTTTGCGCGTTACTCGGTACCAGCAGCCGCGCCCGTTGCAGAAAGAACGGTTGGGGCAGGATTTCAGTCGCAATCGACAGCGCGTTAATACCGGGGTCAAAAACCCCCATGCCACCGGGCTGCCAGATCCACGCCTGGCCTGGATGCCATACCCGCACGTCCTCTTTCCACTCGATCTCAACCCGCTGAACCTGGCGATCGGCTAACCACTGCTGGGCCTGAGCCACGCCGGGGGCAAACCGCGAATGCCAGGCGGCAAATAGGCTAACGCCCTGCTTCTGAGCGCAGGCAATCAAATCCTCCACTTCGCTTAACGTCGCCCCTGGCGGCTTCTCAAGCAGCACGTGCTTGCCACGCATCAGCGCTGCCCGCGCCTGGGAGTAGCGCAGGTGCGTCGGCGTGCAGATTGAGACGGCGGTGATTTCAGGGTGGGCGTCTAGCATCGCTTCCAGGTCTTGATAGGCGGGTAGTTCCGGCAGCGAGGCATGAGGATCCGCCGTGGCGACAAGATGGCAGTTTGGGGTGGCGGCTATGGCAGGAAGGTGCTGGTCTCGGACAATTTTACCCACGCCCACTAGGCCGAACTTAAAGCCAGAGCTAAAGCCAGAGTTGAAGTCAGACATACGCTTGCCTTTGTTTTTAACCATTGAAAATGGGTTCAGGGGGTGGTGTGGGGCAGCTCAACGCTGCGCCCTAATGAGCTAACGCTGTGCTCAAGCCCTAGCGCTGCGGCGGTACCTGCCAACACCGCTTGGGACGCTAAAAACGCCTCCCGGGGGCGGCGCAGCCGGATGCTCTCCATCAGTTGACGGTGACGCTCCAGGCTCTCTTCAGGATCTGGGGCGTTCTCGTTGGACATGGAAATCAGCATGTAGATGGAGGGTCGCAGGATATGCGATAGCTGCGCCCAGACAATATTGTGGGTCGCCTTGAAGATCGCCTCGTGAAAAGCGACATCACACTCACTGTGCAGCCGCCGCTCCTCTTCGCAGGTGGCATTGCGTAGATTCTGCCCTAGCCCTTCAAAGGCTTCTTCGATGGCGACTAAATCACGCGCCTTGGCCCGCTTGGCGGCGGTCATCGCCACATAGGGCTCAACGTCCAGACGGAAGGCAAGAATCTCGCGCTGAATATCCGGGTTGGGGGCAGCGTAGCGGGTCAGCCAGTCAGTCACCTGGGCATCAAGAATATGCCACTCTGAGTATTCGCGCACCTTGGAACCATGACCAGAAATCCGCTCAATAATCCCGGCATCGACCAGTTGGCGAAGATCGCTACGCACCGCTGAGCGATTGATCGCAAAGCGTTCGCATAGATCCATTTCTCGGGGTACTAAGTCACCGGGGTGATAGCGCCCACCAAAGATCTCCTCGGCGAGATGTTCGGCAATACTGGGGCGAGCTACTGGCTTACTAGGAGATGACGTCACTGCGATAAGGCCCTATTTCGATTCCTGTCAATCATACCGTACTTGACCGGTCGACTGTTATCGACGGCGTAGCATCGAGCCCCGCCCGCTGTTTCAGTTCCAGCCGCCGTTCATAGAGGCCTTTAGCACCCAGTGTGCCCAGCACCAGAACGCCGCCAACCATGGCCATTGGCGCGGGCTGTTCGGCCAGAATCCACCAGGCCAACAGCGTGCCTATCACCACTTCCAGCAGTATTAGCAGGCCCACTTCGGCGGAGGGCAGATAGAGCGGCCCACGCTGCAGTAGCGTCACGCCGCAAGGCACAATAATCAGGCAGAGCAGGATAACGACAGCAAGCTGGTTGGCTGCAGGCAGGGTTGGTTCGCTGCCCGCCAGCCAAAACAGCCCTGCGGTGCTACCCACAATAAGGCCGTTGAACACCAGCATCGGGCTCATATCCACCCCCGGCCGCGTACGGCAGAGGGTAAAGTTAATCGCCAGGGTCGTTGCCGCCATCAAAGCGAAAGCGTTTCCGACCCAAGAACCTGCGCCCGCGTCATCGAGGGCGATCATGGCGACACCCACCATGCACAGCAATATCGCTAACCAGGTACGCCTTGGCAGACGCTCCTTGAGGATGATCCAGGAGAGCACGGCAGCGATTAACGGCGAACTGGCCAGTATCATCAGTACGTTGCCCGCTTTGGTGTACTGGTTGCCCAGCACGAAACCGCAGGTGGTCAGGCTGAACAGCAGCGCCACGGCGATACCCGTCCAGCCGCAGCGACGGTAGGCTGCCAGCGTGCCACGGCCATAGCGCATCAGGGCGATCAGTAGAAAACCTAAGCCCGAAAGAAAGCCACGCCACATCAATATCTCGGCATCGGGCAGATCGGCCACTTTAATCAGCAGGGCATCCGGGGCCATGATCAGCGCCCCGCCAGCGGTCAATAGTAGTCCCTGCTGGCGATGCGATAAGGTACTCCAACGACTCATCTTTAGTATTCGCCTCTTCAGTGATTATCCCTGGGCGGATGCTGGCGAGCCACATCGCGGTACTTGGTGGCGGGTTCCAATGTCATACCGCGGTCCAGCGGTTCGACCATGCTGCGCTGGATCTCCTGCCAAGGCGTCTGGTGGCCAGGGTAGCGGTAACCGCCCTGCTGGGCTAAACGCTCCCGGCGGGCTTCCAGTTCACTGGGTTCGATCAGCAGCTGCACCTCACCGCGCTTGAGATCGACCCGCAGACGGTCGCCACTCTCCAGCAGCGCCAAGCCACCCCCGGTAGCGGCTTCCGGGGAGGCATTGAGAATCGACGGTGAGCCGGAAGTACCCGACTGGCGACCATCGCCCAGGCACGGCAGCGATTCGATGCCCTGTTTGATCAGCGCCTCCGGCGGCTGCATATTAACCACTTCGGCACCGCCAGGATGCCCTACCGGCCCTGCACCGCGCATTACCAGGATGGTGCGTGCATCAATGTTCAGCGCTGGGTCATCAATACGGGCGTGGTAATCCTCGGAGCCATCGAATACCACCACCTTGCCCTCAAAGGCTTCCGGGTCATTGGGGTCATTCAGGAAGCGTTCGCGGAAATCCCGCGAGATCACGCTGGTTTTCATCAGCGCCGAGTCGAATAGATTGCCCTTGAGATTGAGGAAGCCCGCATGATCCACCAACGGGTCGCTATAGCGACAAATCACATCAGTGTCTTGAGTTTCACGGCCCTGCAAATTATCGCCGATGGAGCGGCCATTGACCGTTAGCGCCTCGCCGTGCAGCTTACCGGCAGTGTGTAGCTCATGGAGGATCGCGGGCACACCACCGGCGCGGTAGAACTCTTCGCACAGGAAAGCACCGGCAGGCATTACGTTGGCCAGCAGTGGAATTTCATGGCCCAGGCGCTGCCAGTCATCGTTATCCAGCTCGATGCCTGCATGGCGGGCAATCGCATTGATATGTACCGGCGCATTGGATGAACCGCCCAGTGCCGAGCACGCCACGATGGCGTTCTCAAACGCTTCCCGGGTCAGAATATCCAGCGGGCGCAGGTCTTCCCACACCATATCGACAATCCGCGTACCCGTGTCGTAAGCCACCATTGCGCGCTCTTTATAGGGCGCAGGAATCACCGCCGACCCCGGCAGGCTCATGCCCAGGACTTCCGCCATGGAATTCATGGTAGAGGCGGTGCCCATGGTGTTGCAGTGGCCTATCGAGGGTGCTGAATCGCTGGCACGGGAAAGGAACTCTGCGTAGTCGATATCCCCTGCGGCCAGCCGCTTGCGAAGCTCCCAGATAATCGTGCCTGAGCCCACCCGCTCGGCACCGCGCCAGCCGTTTAGCATCGGACCACCGGAGAGCACAATGGCCGGAATATTCACCGTTGCCGCGGCCATCAGCGCAGCCGGGGTGGTTTTATCACAGCCGGTGGTCAATACCACGCCATCTAGCGGGTAGCCATGGAGCACTTCCACGATGCCCAAGTAAGCGAGGTTCCGATCCAGCGCAGCAGTGGGTCGGCGCACGTTCTCATGAATAGGATGCATGGGAAATTCAAACGGCACGCCACCTGCGGCGCGAATTCCGTCTTTAACCCGCTTGACCAAGTCAATGTGGTGGCGGTTGCACGGGGTTAAATCAGAGCCCGACTGGCAAATACCAATGATCGGCTTACCGCTGGTCAGCTCATCCAGAGTAATACCGTAATTGAGGTAGCGCTCAATACATAGCGCCGTGGTTCCGGGGTGATCAGGGTTATCGAACCAGTAGCGTGAACGCAACTGCTCAGGAGTTATTCGCTGAAAATTGGCCATGGTTCCGCTCCACGCCTAAAGTAAATATACAAGTCGGCAGGCGCGCTTTAGGCACTCAAACTGCCCACCAACACTAACGATGAAGAAAGCTTCCTAAAATGTAGGGAAGAGTTGCCATGACGGTACGCGTTCTTACCCGCGGCGTCGATACATACAAAAGTATATGTTGAACATATACCAAAAACGTTAGACATTCACCTAAGGGAGCGGCACTTACACCTCTATAAGCGAGTGCCGCTTACACACAACAACAATCAACCACGCTGCAGCTCGCTAGGAATATCCCCTTAGCGTAGCGACCTGCAGCACGCCAGGAGAGCGACGACTATGCACCATCTTTGGAAACGCACCCTATTAATGACCGGCGCTACACTGCTCAGCTCAGGCATTGCCTACGCGCAAACGCCTGACCTTTCCGATCCGCCAGAGATAGAGGGTGGCACCGTGGGTGACCACGGCAGCGTCACTCTGCGCATGGGATTGGGCTTGGCGGAAAGCTCGCCTCAATATATCTCTAGCCAATACTTTGCGGATATTCTCGACCAGCGCAGCGAAGGGCGTATCAGCGTTAATATCTTTCCCAACAGCCAGCTTGGCGATGACGTGCAGATGATGGAAATGCTGCAAACCGGTACGCTGGATATGACCTACCCTTCCTCTTCACCCGCCACAGGTTATGTCGAGGAGCTGGCAGTCTTTGACCTTCCTTTCCTACTGCCTACTCGGGAAGCGGCTATAAAGGCCATGCGTAGCGATGCTGCCCAGGAGATGCTTGATGCCTTCGATGGCACTGGTCTAAAAGCCCTGGCATTCTCTGAAAACGGCTTCCGCCAGCTCTCCAATAGTGCTCGTGAAGTCGCTTCACCAGAAGATGTGGCGGGCCTGGACGTTCGTGGCTTGTCTATTCGCACCATGGAGAACCCAGTGCACCTGGCTATTTGGGAAGCGCTGGGCGCCAACCCGACCCCGATGGCATTTGGTGAACTCTTCTCCGCCATGGAACAAGGCGTTGTCGATGGCCAGGAAAACCCTTGGAGCACCATCCTGACCTCCAACTTCTATGAGGTGCAGGATTACGGCTCCGAAACCCGTCACGTTTATACACCCTTCATCAAGATGATCTCTCAGCGTACCTGGGATCGCCTCGATCCAGAGTATCAGGAACTTGTTCAGGAAGCCGCGCTGCAAGCAGCGGATTACGAAATCCAGCTTTCCAGCGAGTACGACGACTGGGCACGGGATCAGCTTGAAGAGCGCGGCATGCAAATTACCCGTCTTAATGACGAGCAGATTGCCGCTTTCCAGGAAGCCGTGCAGCCGGTTTACGAAGAGTGGGCACCACGCATCGGCGAAGATCTCGTGACTGAATTCCAAGAGATTGCTGAATCGACAATGGCCGAGTGATCCCATCCCTGCCGCCGAATAAAAAAGGCGGCAGGATTAATTGGGTAGCATGAAAATTAAGAAGCGTCCGAGAGGCGCTTTTTAAGCTGCATATAGGTGCCGTAATGACGGTCTAGGTGGCGCCGCATGGCTGCTTCGGCCGCATCTGGGTCACGAGACTCTATCGCTGCGATGATTTCGGTATGCGCAGCGGTAGCCGCTTTGTCTTCGTCCTTCTGTTGCAGCACCAGCGCGCGGCGATCGTCCAACCACTCAGAGAGCGCCACATGGATAGCATCAAAAATGGGGTTACGGCCAATGCTGGCCAACACGCCATGGAAGTCATTATCAGAGCGTTTAAAGCGTGCTTCATCACCTATTGCATCGCGATTATCCGCTAATGCATCGCGCAGCCTCGCTAGATCCTCTTCACTGGCATTACGCGCCGCGTAGCGAGCCAAAGATATCTCGAACATGGCCCGCGCTTCCTGGAAATACTGTTGACCATCGGGCTTAGAAAGTAGCTGTCGGGTTACCCCAGAAAGCCTGGCCATCACCGCCTCAGCGGTGGGACGAATTACCCTGGCGCGGGTACCGCTGTTGATGGCGATAAGTCCTAGCTGTTGCAGGTGGAACAGTGCTTCACGCACCGCGGGTCTGCCAACACCAAACTGCTCCATCAACTCCCTCTCTGATGGCAGTTGATCGTTTTCACTCAGCCGCCCCTCGAGAATCTCCGCCTCAAGCTGCTCAGCGACCTGTTCCGATAGCGTTTTACGCTCGATCCGGTATCTGCTCATAGGCAGTCACCCCTGGTTAACCTGGAATTTTCCGCCATTTTACTGCATTTCTGGTCATTATCCTTCAAACCAGCCGAGAGAGCGGCGCTATTTGGTACTGCTCGGCGATCTCGGCATAGGCTACTTGATTGGCAGAATCAAGCGGAATGCCTTCGGCGTCGCGCTGGGCCTGGCAGCGCCATTCGCGATCACCTGGTGCCATTACCTGGGCATTGGGTGCAGCAGGCTGGGCGCGCAGGTCGGCTAGATACTCGGCCATTCCTTGCGCAAAAGTGCCTGCATCCACAAACGCATCCGGTTGCATGACCAGGAAGAAGTGCCCTACCCCGCGTGGCGTCGCCATGTCTGGCCCACCCATGGGCAGCAGCTTAAAGCCATGCTGCATACCCGACAGCATCGAACTCAGAACCTCAACCATGCCACCCAACCCCGCGCCCTTGAAGCCGAAGCCGCTACCACCCAGCGGTAACAGTGCGGCCACTTCACCAGGAACGCGGCTTACCTGCCCGGCAGCATCCGCCGCGACCTGGTCAGGCAGTTCACGCCCAATAGCCCCGTACTGCTGCACGCGATTCCAGGGAATCGAGCTGGTCGCCATATCCAGCAGGTAAGGCGACTCGCCCGCCACCGGCGCCGCAAAGGCGATGGGGTTGGTACCGTGAAAGGGTTTGGCGCCCTCATGCAACAGCACGAAAGGATCCGAATTGCAGAACGCCATGCCGAGATAACCGCGCTCAGCCGCTGCCAACGCATAGCACCCCGCCGCACCGAAGTGCGACGAGTTGCCCACCGCAACGGCGCCCATCCCCACCGTCTCGGCCATCGCCATGGCGTGCTCCATGGCGGTATAACCCGCGAGGTGTCCCAACCCATCGTCAGCATCCAGAAAACCGGTCGCCGCCAGGCGCTGGTGGAACTGCATCTCGGGCGCGCCGTTGACCCGCCCGCCCTTGAGGGCCTGCAGATAGTGGGGCAGCAGACGCAGGCCATGGCTGTCGGTGCCCATACGTGAGGCAGTAATCAGCGCGCGAGTGACCGCGTTTGCTGATGCCTGATCAGCACCTGCCGCCTTCAGAACGGCTTGCATGAAGCGGGCAAGGTCTTCGCGAGCGACGCGGAAATTTGACGACGTATCTTTCATTAATCGATAGCTCCTGGTTTCAGTCGGGCTACTGGCTGACCATTGGCCAGCCCCGGTAATGCTTAACGATAAATCAGTGTTGGCAGCCACAGCGAGATAGCTGGAATGAAGGTAACCAATAGCAATGCGATGACCAGCGGCACCAGGAACGGCAGCGTGCCACGCATGCATTTCTCGAAGGAAATTCCGGACACTCGCGACAGTACATACAGCACCATGCCTACCGGCGGCGTTAACAAGCCGATCATCAGGTTTAGCACCATGATCACGCCAAAGTGCACCGGATCGACGCCAGCGGTAATGGCCACCGGCAACAATACCGGCACCAGGATGGTGATCGCCGCGATGGTCTCCATAAAGCAGCCCACCAGAATCAGCACCAGGTTGATGATGATCAGCGTGGCTATGGGGTTATCGGCAAATGGCCCGAGCAGGGTCACGACATGCTGCGTGACTTGGTTGCTGGTCAGGATCCAGGCAAATATCGAGGCACCAGCGACGATCAGCAGGATCACGGCAGTGGTTTCAATAGTTTCCATGCTCACCTTGAGCAGGCGGCGCCAGGTCAGGCTACGATAAACCACTCCCCCCAGCACCAAGGCGTAGACCACCGCAGCAATCGCCGCTTCGGTAGGAGTGAAGGCCCCCGACATTATGCCGCCGACGATGATGACCGGTGTTAAGAGTGACAGGAAGGCGCGCTTGAACGTATGACCAAGCACCGGAAACGAGAACACCGCATCGCGGGTATAGCCGCGCCGCCGTGAAATGATCGTGATCATGGCCATTAGCACCAGCCCCATTAACAGGCCCGGTATCAGGCCGGCGACGAACAACTGGCCGACCGACACCGAGGCCATTACGCCATAGATAACCATCGGCAGACTCGGCGGAATAATCGGGCCAATGGTCGAAGATGCCGCAGTGATACCCACCGAGAACTCCTCGTCGTAACCGGCATCTTTCATGGCCTTGATTTCAATGGTACCTAGCCCCCCAGCATCGGCGACTGCGGCTCCTGACATGCCGGAAAAAACAATGCTGGCGCCTACATTGACGTGCCCCAGACCGCCACGCATCCAGCCCATCAAGGCCTTGGCAAAGTCAAATATCCGCACAGTAATGCCACCATTGTTCATTAGGTTACCGGCGAGTATAAAAAACGGAATCGCCAACAGGGGAAAGCTGTCGACGCCGTTGATCATGCGATGCATCACGACAACATCGGGGACTCTGCCGGTCAGCAGCACATACAGCAGGCACGAGCCGGCAAGACTAATGGCGATCGGTACCCCCATCACCAGCAGGGTAAAGAGCGCCGCAAACAGGAACAGTAAATAGTGCTGGGTGGCGGCCAATGCGATACAGCCGAGTATCGCGACAGCCGCGACCAATGGCGGTACTATCGCACCGCCGCGCCTCACAGCCAGAATGTTGGGCATTGGGGTGATCTCCGAGAGAGTAGCGTGTTGGCGTGTTGTTATTGGGTATTGAGCAGTTCACTGGTGCCCGAGCGCCAGTGACGAATAGCCACCTCCACCCCTCTCACCAGCATGATGATAAAGCCCACCATCACCAAGTAGTAAAGCCAGCTTTTAGGAATATCCACAGAGGTCATCATGGCACTGGTACGATCAGCCAGTTTGAAGGTGATCCAGGCCATGCTGGCGAAGAAGGCAATATTGATCAGGTCTACCAGCGTCGACATCACGCGCCCCAGCCACCCCGGCATGTAGCGATAGAAAAATTCCACTGCGATATGCGATCCCTTTCGCACGGCCATGGTGCTGCCCATAAAGCCCACCATAACCAATAGATAGCGCGCCATCTCCTCCGTCCAGGCGATGGAATTACCCAGCACATAGCGGCTGAAAAACTGCATAAAGACATCCAGTGCCAGTAGCCAGAAGATCCCAAGCGTCAGGAAATCCTCTAGGGCATAGTCGTGAATGTTGAAGGAATCATCGTCGAGACCTGCAAGGCTGGTCTCGTCAGTAGAGTCAGTTTGGCTCATGGAAGGCTCCCGCTTCGCCCCACCCGAGGCTTGGGCGGGGCGAGTCTTGGTCTACGAAAAAAACGATCCCGGAAACGTACGGATTCTGGAAAACTCAGGCCTCACGGCATTACCGTCCGATAGCCTGATTACTGGCCGATAGCCTGCAGACGATCATAGGTTTCCTGATCCCAAGTCGCCGCTTCACCGTTATGGGCAGGAATCGTGGCTTCGCGGAAGGGTTCTATATCGACTTCGTTGACGGTCACACCCTGCTCCTCGAACCAAGCCACCAGCTCTTCCTCGGATTTCAGGATATCTTGAGTGATGCGCTCGCCGGCTTCGGTGTAGACCTCACGGAAAACCTCACGATCCTCCTCGGAGAGGCGATTCCACAACGGGCCACCGGCGATGGTGATTAGCGAATCGGTGATATGCCCGGTCAGATTGATATAGTCCTGCACCTCATGAAACGCTTTGGCGCGAATGGTCGGCAGTGGGTTTTCCTGAGCATCCACCACACCTTGCTGCAGCGCCAGATAAACCTCGGAGAAAGCGATCGGAGTGGGGTTGGCGCCCACCGCTTCGGGGAACATCATGTACATTGGCGCATTGGGCGTACGAATTTTCAGGTCTTGCATGTCCTCCGGCGTATTGATCGGTTCGTTGGAGGTTACATGGCGACGCCCGTAGTAGTTCATGGCCAGCGGTACGTTACCGGTTTCATCCTGGTAGCCCTGGGCGATTTCCTTGAACAGGTCGCTATCAGCATAGGCCTGCCAATGGTCAAAATCGCGGAACATATAGGGCGCGCCAGCGATCCCCACCGGGCCATAGAAACGACCGGCAAATTGGTTGCCGGTGTAGATCAGATCAACCGTGCCAAGCTGTAGGCCTTCGTTGATGTCCGACTCCTTACCCAGTGATGACGCCGGGTGGACACTGATCGAATAACGGCCATCAGTACGCTCCTCGATTTCATCTGCCGCCCACAGTGCCCACTCGTGGTAGGGCTCGGATGTCTCATAGACGTGAGCAAAGGTGAGTTCTTCTTGCGCATGCACAGCACCGGTCACTGAGAGACCACCGGCGATAAGCGTAGCGGTCAGCAGGCGGGCCATCTTAAGCGAGTGTTGGCGTTTGTGACTCATCGTGTACTCCTCACAACCATTGGATTTGTTGTTGGATAGTGTGATTTGCTGCTATTTATTGTGATGTATTGGTTATTTTTTAAGCGGCGGCAACCAACGTAACCGATCACAGTACTGTATACGTGTCATACCACCAGCTTCAAACTTAGTTGGCTGCCCGCAATCGCGCAACTATCCAGGTAACGATTTTAGTAGTGCCTATGATGTTACAAGCCGTGGAGCAAACTGATGGTGTAAGCGCACAAGCAACTGAGGATCGCCAAAGCCACCTGCTTTAGTCATCACTCGCTTTCGCCTATCGCCATCCATACTCCCTAGCGCCACCCCGGGTGACCACTCCGTTTCGACACAGATATAACTCACCCCCAGTTGAGTCAGCACGGCCATGGCGATATCCCCACCGGTTAAGAATAGCAAACACGGATCATCGTCCCGCCAGGCAGACGTAAGGTCGGCCACTTTGGAAGCCATCGACTCGGCGACTTGGTTTGCCGTGCGTTCCTCACTCTCTCCGGGCACGACCACATAGGCCCCTAAGACAGGGCTACTATTACAGGGTGTAGCAGAGGGCTCGGTACACGCTTTAATCACGGCCAAACCGGGCACGTATTGTCGCAACTGTTGGAGCTGTTCGGCAGCACGAGAGCTTCTAGAACCGATGGCATAAAGCACTGCATTGACGCTATTCAACGCTCGAAATGGTGCATCAGGCCGCCCGAAAAAGCGCTGGGCGATAGCCGTTGCCAGCCCCGCAGCCCCCGCCATTGCTCGGCGGCAGCCAGCACTCGACACGAGCTGATAGAGCGCAGCAAGCTCCTCGTCGCTTTGGGCATCGGCGATACAGTCCCCGTTAGGGAGTTGAGCGCCCTGACCAGAGCGATAGCGCTGCAGCGGTTGTCCGCTGACGGCAAATGCCTGATCAATGGGGCCGATCAGAGGTGTTGAGAGGGCATCCTGTTGGTAGGTGGTATCAGCCAGTGGAATGCCGTCCACCCACACTTCGGCATTACGCACTGCTCGCCCCTGGGCCGGTACCGCAGGAGCCAACAGCAGGGGAAAGCCAAGCGCTTCCCGCAGTGCTGTGCACTCTGCGACTACTTGGCCACGCAGGGTTGAATCGACTTTCTTGAACCACTCCTGCGGCGCGACTCGCGTGAGCAAACGCACTGCTTCGCTTACCCGAAGCGCCGCCTCCTCAGATTGCAGATGGCGGGACTGGGTATTCACGGCGATGACCTCTGGCCACTGGCCTTGCCATGCCTCTAGCGTTGTCGCTAATGCCTCCAGGCTAATCACCACGCGGACATCTGCGCCTCGCGCGGCAAAGGGTGCTGAAGTGTCCAGCGCGCCCGAAAGATCATCGGCAATAATCGCCAATCGGCAGCCGCTCATGCCTTGGCGCCACTGGCTAACCGTCGCGCATAGGCAATCGCTGACCCCATGTTGGTGGCATCGGCTTTGCCCTGCCAGGCAATATCAAAGGCGGTGCCGTGATCCACCGAGGTACGCTGCAGCGGCAAGCCAAGGCTGACATTGACCGTGGTATCAAAAGCAATCAGTTTGACGGGAATATGGCCCTGGTCGTGATACTGGGCGATGACCAAATCGAACTCGCCTTTCGAAGCGCGGTAAAACACCGTATCCGCAGAGATCGGCCCGCTCACATCAAAACCCCGTTCCCGCAAGCGTTCCACCGCTGGGGCGATACAGCGACTATCTTCGTCGCCAAAAATCCCCCCTTCACCGCAGTGCGGGTTGAGGCCTGCCACGGCAATGCGCGGGGCATTCATACCCAACGCGAGCAAGTGCGCGTGTCCTGCTTCAACGGTGGCAATGATGCGTTCAGGGGTCACCCGGTCGATCGCATCACGTAGCGACACGTGAGTGGAAACATGCAGCGTCGAAAGCGTCTCAGATGCCAGCAGCATAAACGACGAGGGCGCACCGGTCAGCGATGCCAGCATCCCGGTGTGGCCATCGTAATGGTGCCCAGATTCATGCAACGCCGCCTTGTTCAGCGGGGCGGTGACAATCACCTGCGCCCGCCCCGCCTGCACCAATTCCACGGCTTTATGAACGCAGCGAAACGCCATATCACCCGCACCGGCGCTAATTTGACCATCAGCAATCTCAACGCCTTTCGGCACCTCGACCACACCGACCGCCACACAATCCTTATCGCTCTCTGCCTGCTCCAATGGCACGAACTCAAGCACAACACCAACACTTGCCGCCGCACGGCGATAAATAGCCGGGTCACCGATGACCATCGCCGTGGCACGTTCGGTGGCGGACATAGCACTCAGCGCGCGGCAAATAATCTCAGGGCCGATGCCAGCAGGGTCGCCCATGGTGATAGCAATTTCATAACAGCGTGGGGAGCTATTCATGGCATTAACTGCCCGCCGTTGACCTCAATGATTTGACCAGTGACATAGCCACTGAGCGTATCGGTCGCCAGAAAAACGTACGCGCCCACGCACTCTTCCGCCGTGCCCAAACGCCCCATGGGAATCGATGCCCGAGCTGCGTTTAGATGAGCATCGCTTGAGTGGCGCTCATGAAAATCGGTCGCAATCGTACCGGGGGCCACAGCATTCACGCGGATATTATCCCCGGCAAGTTCCTTGGCCATATTTCGCGTTATCGTGCTCACAAAGCCTTTTGCTGAGGCGTATAGGCCAGCGCCTCCCCCGCCGCCATTACGTGCGGCAATCGAGGTAGTGTGAATAATATTGCCGCCACCTGCGCGACGAAAATGCGGTAGCGCCGCCCGACTAGCCATAATCACTGAACGGACATTGAGATCCATGACCCGGTCATATTGGTCATCGTCCATCTCACCTAAGCCAACCCGGCCCAGCATGTCCCCCGCGTTATTGATCAACAGGTCTAAACCGCCCAGACGCTCGGCGGCATCGTCGACGAGTTTTTGGGTCTCGCTGGTGTGGCTGACGTCTGCTTTAACGGTAAAGGCTTCCCCACCCGCATCGCGAATCGCCTTAGCCACTGCTTCAGCGGGCGCTTCACTGTTGTGATAGTGCACCGCTACATGCGCTCCCAGCGCCCCCAATTGCTTCGCCACAGCCGCGCCAATGCCACGGCTAGCACCGGTGATAAGTACTCGCTTACCGTTCCACTCGTCTAACATGAAATTCTCCTTAACACTTTTGCTTTTATTGTGAGAGCCACACTTAGCGAAACCGTCGTCCTCTAGATAGATTTAACTATCGACCCGAAATGGAGCGGTGCGCTAAAGTAAGCAATGAACTGGCATACCTGTCATACAAAGCGACATCTATAACATGATAGGCGATGGCGTGTTTAGCGCCAGTCTCCTACCACTGCTAACGATTAAAACTAATTCTAAGAACGAATGGAGAAGTACATGAATCCACTTTCATCGACGGACACACTTCCCGCCGACCTGGGTAACGCGCTGCTGGTTGGCCGCGTTTGGCTGGAGGGCAGCCATCCTGGCCCCGCGCTAGTGACCGTCAACAACGGTCAGGTGATCGACATTACCGCCTATGGGCCCACCATGGCTGACCTGCTGGAACGCGACGACCTACAAGCGGTAGTGCAGCGAGCGGAAGGCCCCAACCTAGGTAGTGTCGAGGCACTGCTGGAAAACTCTCAGTTACCCCAACCACAAGCGCCCTACCTGCTAGCCCCCTGCGATGTTCAGGCCGTTAAAGCCTGCGGCGTCACCTTCGCTGTGAGTTTGTTAGAGCGAGTGATCGAAGAGCAAGCGGGCGGCGACCCAGCACGAGCGGTGGAGCTGCGCAACGACCTGCAGGCACTGATCGGCACCGACCTTTCCAAGATTGCGCCGGGTTCTGAAGAGGCGATGTCGCTTAAAAAAGCGCTTCAAGCGCGCGGTGGGTGGTCGCAATATATGGAAGTCGGCATCGGCCCCGATGCGGAGGTATTTACCAAAGCCCAGCCACTCTCATCAGTTGGTTTTGGCACCCCGGTGGGCTTGCACCCGTCCTCGCAGTGGAATAATCCCGAGCCGGAAATTGTCCTGGCAGTCGATAGCCGTGGTCAGGTGCGTGGCGCGACCTTAGGCAACGACGTCAACTTGCGCGACGTGGAGGGGCGCAGCGCACTGTTACTCGGCAAGGCAAAAGACAACAACGCCTCCTGCTCCATTGGCCCCTTCATTCGCCTATTTGATGACCATTTCGATATCGACAGCGTGCGCAACTGCCAGGTATCGCTACGTATCGAGGGTGAGGATGACGACTTCTTGCTCCAGGGCGAGAGCGATATGCGCGAAATCAGCCGCGACCCGCTGGACTTGGTAAGCCAAACTATCGGCGACCACCACCAATATCCGGATGGTTTTATGCTGTTCCTCGGTACCATGTTTTCGCCCATTCAGGATCGCGACGGGGAAGGCCAGGGCTTTACCCATCACCTGGGTGATCGCGTCACCATCACCACCCCGGCCCTGGGCGCCCTGGTCAACCGGGTAGGCAGAAGCGATCAATTGCCGCCCTGGACCTACGGTATTCGCGAACTGATGCGCCACTTAGCGCGCCGCTGATTCTAACAATCAATACGCCACTCATATCACAGCCTAGGAGCGCACAATGACAACCATCACTCGCGTCGAGATCCAGGATATTCGTTTTCCCACCTCGCGTTCTCTGGATGGCTCGGATGCCATGAATGCCGCGCCGGACTACTCCGCCGCCTACGTCATCCTGCACACCGATGACAGCAGCCCCGAGGGGCACGGCTTAACTTTTACCATTGGCCGCGGCAACGAGATTGTGGTGACCGCTTTGCACTCCCTAGCGCCGCTGATCGAGGGACGAACGCTTGAGTCGATAACCGACAACATGGGCACGTTCTGGCGAGAAATTACTGGCGACAGCCAGCTGCGTTGGATCGGCCCCGATAAAGGCGCAATTCACCTAGCCACCGCCGCTATCGTTAACGCCGTGTGGGATATGTGGGCGAAAAACGAAGGTAAGCCGGTCTGGAAGTTGCTGGTGGACATGACGCCGGAACAGCTGGTTCGCTGTCTCGACTTCCGCTTTGTGGCTGATGCACTAACGCCGGAAGAAGCGATCTGCCTGCTACGCCGCCAAGCCCCCGGCAAGGCCGCACGGGAAGCCGAAATGCGCAGTGACGGCTACCCCGGCTACACCACATCAGCGGGCTGGCTGGGTTACAGCGACGAGAAAGTGCGCGGTCTGGCGCGTGAAGCGCTGGCCGAAGGCTGGACTCACTTCAAACAGAAGATTGGCGGCGACATCGAAGAGGATGCCCGCCGAGCGGCGCTGCTGCGCGAAGAGATCGGCTGGGACAACGTGCTGATGATGGACGCCAACCAGGTGTGGGAAGTCGACGAGACGATCACCAAGATGCGTCGGCTGGCCGAATTTGACCCGCTATGGATAGAAGAGCCCACCAGCCCTGACGACATTCTCGGCCACGCCGAAATCCGCCACCGGGTTGCGCCTATCGGCGTCGCCACTGGCGAGCACTGTCACAACAAAGTGATGTTCAAACAGTTCTTCCAGGCGGATGCCATCGACTATTGCCAGCTCGATGCGGCACGTTTGGGCGGGCTTAACGAAGTGATTTTAGTAACGCTGATGGCCGCCAAGTTCGGCGTGCCGATTTGCCCCCACGGCGGTGGCGTCGGTCTGTGCGAGTACACCCAGCATATCTCCCTATTCGACTATATCGCGGTATCCGGCAGCCTTGAAGGTCGCGTGCTTGAGTATGTGGATCACTTGCACGAACACTTTATCGACCCAGTAGTAATCAACCGTGGCCGCTATCAAGTGCCTGAAGCGCCAGGTTACAGTATCGCCATGCACGCAGAATCCCAAGCACAGCACCGCTTCCCCGAGGGCGCGGCCTGGCAGGAAGAGAATGAATGACAGACACCACCTCCTTTCTAAATGAGCTAATCAGCCTGCTCGGCGAGCGAGGCCTGCTGCGCGAACCAGACGCCATAGCGCGCTACGTTAGCGACTGGGCGGGGGATACGCTGGGCACACCGCTGGCGGTGGCCCGTCCGGCTAACACGGAAGAAGTCGCCGAGGTGGTAAAGCGCTGCTACGCCCAAGGAATCGCGATGACGCCCCAGGGCGGCCATAGCGGTCTGGTGGCGGGCGCCTTGCCCGCTGCCAATGATCAGGAGTTGGTGATCAGTCTTGAGCGCTTAAATAGCGTGCGCGCCATTGATCCGATTAACTTCACCATTACCGTAGACGCTGGCTGCATCCTTGAGAACGTCAAGCTGGCAGCTTTTGATCATGACTGTGACTTTCCGCTCTCGCTGGGCGCCCAAGGCAGTTGTCAGATTGGTGGCAATATTGCCACCAATGCGGGCGGACTTAACGTACTCCGCTACGGCATGATGCGCGAGCTGGTGCTGGGGCTTGAAGTGGTGCTGCCCGATGGGCGCGTCTGGGAAAGCCTGAATGCGCTGCACAAGGACAACCGTGGTTACGACCTTCAGCAATTGTTTCTCGGTAGTGAAGGTACGCTGGGTATTGTTACGGGCGCAGTGTTAAAGCTTTCACCACGCACTACCCAGAACCGGACTGCTCTACTGGGCCTGCCCTCCGTCCAAGCGGTCATCAACCTGTATGGTCTGGCGCGCCGGGAGTGCTGCGACCTGCTGACGGCTTTTGAGCTGATTCCTCGCCGCTGTATCGAACTGGCGATTGAAGCGACGCCAGAGCTGCGTGACCCGCTTGAAGACGCGTACCCCTGGTACGTGCTGATGGAGGTCGCGGCCACGGGGCCAGTGGATCTGGGTTCGATGTTGGAAGCGCTGCTGGAAACCGGCATGGAGCGCGAGCTGGTGCTGGATGGCGCGCTGGCTTCCAGCGACACCCAATCCGCCCAGCTATGGCAGTTCCGTGAAAGCATGCTGGAAGGCCAGCGGCGGCGCGGTGAGCACCTGCGTACCGATATCTCGGTGCCCATCTCGACGATACCCGATTTCGTTACCCGGGCAAGCGAGGTGGTGATAGCGGCGTCGCCCGAGTGCGAAATTATTGCCTACGGGCATGTGGGCGACGGCAATCTGCACTTCAACATTCTACCGCCCACGGCAATGGCGGATAGCGATAAGAAAGCCCACCTGCACGACCTGGAGGAGCGGCTGTTTGAGGTACTTGACGGTTTCAACGGCAGCATCAGCGCCGAGCACGGCATTGGCCGCACCAAGCAGGCACCCTACCTGGCACGGCTATCGCCTGTTGAGCGGGAACTGGTCAGCGGCGTTAAGGCGCTGTTCGACCCCAAGGGGCTGATGAATCCAGGCAGGATCTTGCCTGCCGTGGAGTAACCCCGACGCTTTGTTCATTCGTGCCTGAACCGCTCCGCCAGACCGCGCAGGGCATTGGCATAGAGCAGGGTATCTATACCCACCCCAACAAAGGTGCAGCCCGCTGCAAGATAGCCGCGGGCTGCCTGCTCATCCACCGTCACGATACCTGCGGCCTTCCCTGCCGCACGTATTGTGGTGATAGCATCGCTAATCGCCGCGGTGACGTCAGGATGACTGGCGTTGCCCAGGTGCCCCATTGAGGCCGATAAATCCGCCGGGCCAATGAACACCCCATCGACACCTTCTACTGCGGCGATTGCCTCCAGATTGGCAAGTGCCTGGGGGCTCTCCACCTGCAGCATTAGGCAGATTTCGTCATCGGCGCGGGAGAGGTAGTCTTCTGCCTGCCCCCAGCGCGAGGCGCGTGCCAGCACATGACCAACGCCGCGACTACCGCGGGGTGGATAGCGTGTGGCCGCCACCAGCTGGGCAGCCTGCTCGGCCGTATCCACCATGGGGATTAACAGGTTCTGAACGCCAATATCCAGGTAGCGCTTGATCAGCACCGTATCCCCGGTGGGCGGACGCACCACCGGGTGGCTGTCATAGGGGGCCAGTGCCTGTAGTTGAGCAAGCAGGCTCGATACATCGTTGGGAGCATGCTCGGCGTCAAGCAGCAGCCAGTCGAAGCCTGCCGTGGCAGCGATCTCGGCGGTGTAGGCGCTGGCCAAGCCGAGCCAAATCCCCGTCTGGGGCTGCCCCGCCAGCAGCTGCTGCTTAAACGCGTTGTGCGGCATTTTCATTCGCTTTCCTTTTCATCAATACCCCATAACGTCTGGCAGCCAAGTAGCCAGCCCCGGCACGGCGATGAGCAGTAGAATGGTGGCGATAATCGGCAGTAAGAACGGCATGATCGCTGTGACGACCTGGCCGTAGCGCAACCGTGTGATGCCCACCATCAGGAACAGCACCGTGCCAAAGGGCGGGGTAATAACCCCTACTGAAAGCGTGATCACCATCACAATACCGAAATGCACGGGGTCTAATCCGGCACTTAGCGCCGCGGGAACCACAATCGGGGTAAAAATCAGGATGCTTTCAATCACCGACATAAAGCAGCCGATAAGCAGGAAGAACAGCGCAAAGCAGAGCAACAGCAGGATCGTTGGCATATCGATGCTGGCCACCTGCCCCGCCAACGCCTGAGGGATCCCCATACGCACCAGGATCCAGCCATAAAAGCTGGAGACCGCAATAATCAGCAGGATCACTGCACTGAACATCAGGGTACGGCGGAAAGCGTTATAGAGGTCTCGCCAGTTCAAGTCACGGTAGATCAGCCCGCCTAGAATTACCGCGTAGAGCGAGGCAATAGCACCCGCCTCGGTGGGTGTGAAGAAACCACCCCAAATACCACCGACGATAATCGCCGGCATCATTAATGGCAAGATGGCACGCCTACCGGTACGGGCGACTTCGCAGGCATCAAAGGGTGTGGGCTTGGGCATCACCACCTTGCCACTGGCAGCCAGTAGCACGGTCATCCCCATCAGCAGCAGCGCCATCAAAATACCCGGCAGCAGCCCCGCCATAAACAGCCCGCCAATGCTCACATTGGCTAACCAGCCGTACACAACCAAGGCAATACTGGGCGGCAGAATCGGCCCAATAACGCTGGAAGCAGCGGTAACACCGGTGGAGTAATCCAGCGCATAGCCACGCTCTTTCATGGCTTTGATTTCGATGCTACCAAGCCCTGCGGCATCGGCAACGGCAGTGCCCGACATAGTGGCAAAAATGGAGCTAGCCACCACATTCGCGTGACCCAGGCCGCCCTTGGTAAAGCCCACCAGCGCGGTGGCGAAGTCGAAAATACGCGTAGTGGTGGAGCCAATATTCATGATGTTGGCGGCCAGAATAAACAACGGTATCGCCAGCAGGGTAAAGTTATTGAGCGTTTGCACCATGCGCAGCGGCAGTAACTCAACGGGCAGCCCACCGGTACCAGTAGCCACCAGGGCGATAAAGGAGGTCACGCCAATGGCGACCACCACAGGCAAGCCAATGGCCATCAGTACTAACAGGCCACCGACGAAAATCAGTAGTTCGGTCATGGTTGAGAAGCCTCCTCTTCATGGGACGTTTCCAACCACGCCACCGGGCCGCGCAAAGTTTGCCAAAGGGCAATCAGCGCCATGCCCACAAAGCTGAAAAAGATGCCGTAATAGAGATAGCTGAAGCTGATACTTAACGAGACGGTTTTATTGTTGGCGCTCATGTCCGACATGATCCATGCACCCCAAGCAGCAAGCGCAAAAAAACCGCAGGAAACCAGTGCAGTAAACCGATACTGAATATTCTTACCCAGCCCGGAAAGCTTGTGGCTAAACAGATCGACCACCAGGTGTTCACTGCGCACCCACGCCGATAGCGAGCCAAAGCCAATCGCGTAGATGGCCAACATAGACGCTACTTCTTCGGTCCAGGGCATGCCCAGCCCCAACAAGTCGCGGGCAATGACCGCCGCCACGATCAATAGCAGGATGGCCGCCATTAACGCCACGCCTACCCCATCGCACAGGCGGGTGACGCCGCGCAGCGTATAGAAAGCGATTCGATCCGGCCCTTGGCTGGGCGCTACAGCGTCTTCCACAGCAGAACTCCTTACCCTGACGTCTTTTTTTTGGTTATGAAAACTTATTTGTCATGAAAAACTGGCTTGTCTTGTAAAACAGCGACAGCCCAATGGGCCGCCGCTGTTTTTGCCAAAGGTGTGTTACTCGCTCTGGTTACCCAGGGCATCTTCACGAACACCGTCGGCCATTTCGGCCATGACACGATCAATCGCCGGTAACGCGGCTTCGCGGAAAGCGGCAATATCAGGCTCAATAACCGTCATGCCTTCGTCCTGCAGTGCTTCCAGGTAGTACTCATCGAGTTCGCGCTCACGCTCGGTACCGTGCTGACGCGCCACATGAATGGCCTCTTCGATCAGTTCCTGATCCTCGGCTTCAAGACCTTCCCACCAGCGCGCACTCGCCACCCAGTTCCACGGGAACTGCACATGGCTGGTCATGATGAGATGATCCTGCACTTCCCACAGGCGGCGGGTATAGGGCGATGAGAGCGAGTTCTCGTGACCATCAACCTGCCCCGTTTGCATGGCAAGGTAAATTTCGGGAGCGGGCACATTGACGACCTGGGCGCCGATCTCTTCCCACACTTCCATCCATACTGGCAGCGCAGGAAGGCGCATGCGGAAACCATCAAGATCTTCCGGGGTTTCGATGGCTTTATTGGCGGTCATGTGGCGCGGGCCGCGGTGCTGGGTGCCGAAGTATTTAAGGCCGCCCTGACTCTCCGCCTTTTCAATCAACGCCTGGCCGGAGGGGCTCTCCATATAGGCATCGACTTCGTCCCAGGTTGAGAACACAAAGGGCACAGTAATGGCATCGTATTCAGGCGCGTACTGCTGGCGCCAGTTACCGCCAGTGATAGAGAGCTGGGTTTGACCAAGGTTCAGTAGTTCCAAAACGGCATTTTCGCCGCCCAATGAACCCGCCAGGAAGGGACGAACATCGAAGCGACCCGGTGCCTGTTCTTCTAAGTACTCAGCAAAGCGCTCCACCGCAGCACTTTCCGAACCGCCCTCACTCATGGTGTTGTTAACTTGGATTTCGATGGGATTCGCCAAGACGAACGGCGCCGTCGTTAGCATGCCTAGGGTAGCCAGCGTGGCAAACAGTTGTTTCCGCATGGGATAGACTCTCTACGGTTGTCGTTATTGGGTGTGGTTCTTGTAACTTTCAGGTAACGCTTACGTGATCTTGAAACATGCATCCCAAGGGCTCAAATCGACGTTCAAGAAGGCTGACTTCGTAAAACACGATGGCTAGAAACGCTGCTATAACGGGCTTTTAAATCCATCCCATCACGGCCGTACGACCAAAGATGAATACCGAGCTCCTTTAATCAACCACTGTTTAGCTTGCTTTAGGCCATTGAAAGGGTAGCTATTGGAGCTTTGCTTTCTCAAACCACGAAGCCATAAGGAGAATTTCTTGAACTATTGCTCATCCTCTTTCTGGGTAAGGTGATCCACCAAATGCCGGGCAGTCACATGCAACGAGGCATAGCGCCGCATGCCAATCACCAGTTCGCGCTGAGCCCATGGATCGCTAAGCGGGATACTTTTAAGCTGTAAGTCTCCCAGATCACGATAGATGGTTTGCTCAGGCAGTACGCCAACACCCATACCATGGTGGATCATGCGGCAAATGGCATCGAAGCTGCGTACCTGAATACGCATGCGCAGCGCTTTACCCGCCAGGTTAGCCTGTTCGTTCAACAGCGACTGCAGCGAGGCATCCTGCTGCAAGCCGATAAAATCGAAAGCTAGCGCTTCATTAAAAGCGATGCTTTCACGCCCAGCCAAAGGATGATCGATAGGGGTCATTAACACGAGTCGATCTTGTCGATAGAAGAGCTGTTGAAGGTCGGGCGCCGCTACATGGCCAGCAAAGATACCGATATCGGTCAGTCCGTCGCGAACGGCAGCGATAATTTCGCTGCTGACCCGCTCCTGAAGATCAATTTTGATTTCCGGGTAGAGGTGTGAGAAGGCGCTGAGATCCTGGGGAAGGAAGGCAATGATCGCCGAAGTATTGGAGTGGATACGCACATGACCGCGGACGCCTTCGCCATATTCGCTGAGCTCGGCCTGCAGGCGTTCAATGTTATCCATAATACGGCGGGCATGGTGCAAAAACGCCTGACCTGCGGGAGTCAGTTCTACACCTCTGGGGCGACGATAGAGCAGCGTGGTGCCGACCAACGTTTCCAGGTCACTTATGCGTTTGCTCACCGCGGCGAGAGCTAAGTGTTCACGCTCCGCCGCCGCCGTCAGACGCCCCTCATCCGCCACGGAGATAAACAGTTTAAGGGTGACAAAATCAAAGCGGCGCATCCTACGAACTCCTTGAAAGCAAGCTCCCTATGGTAGCCCACACCTTCGCCAGCCACGAACCCTTTGTTATCCATTGCCTAATTGTCGCCCTTGTTTAGCTCACGCATGCTGGCTAATAGTGATAATCCAATGATAAGAGAGAGCCTTAATGAATGCTTCCGAAGCGCGCCAGCTTCCGCTACAGGGCTTAAAAGTACTTGAGCTTGGCCAACTGATTGCGGGGCCTTTCGCCACCAAACTGCTGGGCGAATTCGGTGCCGACGTGATTAAAATCGAACCGCCGGGCACCGGTGATCCACTTCGCAAATGGCGAATGCTTGAAGAGGGCACCTCGCTGTGGTGGCACGTTCAGACCCGCAACAAGCGCTCGGTGGCGCTGGATTTGCGCAGCGAAGAAGGTCAAGGCTTGGTGCACCAGCTCGCCGCCGAGGCCGATGTGGTGGTGGAAAACTTCCGTCCAGGCACCTTAGACAACTGGGGGCTAGGCTGGGAGGCACTCTCCCAACTCAACCCACGGCTGATCATGGTGCATATTTCCGGCTACGGGCAAACGGGGCCTTACCGCGATAAGCCCGGCTTTGGCGTGATTGGCGAAGCCATGGGCGGGCTGCGTTATCTTACCGGTCAGCCGGGGGAGCCTTCCGTGCGCGTGGGCGTGAGCATCGGCGACTCGCTTTCCGCGCTGTACGCCGTCATCGGTACACTACTCGCTCTTCAGGAGCGCACCCGCAGCGGCCTGGGCCAAGAGATCGACGTTGCCCTGTATGAATCAGTATTTGCCATGATGGAGAGCCTACTGCCCGAGTTCGATGCCAGCGGCCAGGTGCGCGAACCTAGCGGCAGCGCCCTGCCCGGCATTACCCCCTCAAACGCCTACCGCTGCCAGGGTGGCGATTACGTGCTGATTGCCGGTAACGGCGACAGCATTTTCAAACGCTTAATGGGCGTGATTGGTCGTGATGATCTCGCCAACGACCCGGCACTGGCCCACAACGATGGGCGCAGCCAGCAAGCCGATATGATTGATGCCGCCATTCAGTCCTGGACGGAAGAGCGCCCACGGGATGCCATTTTACAGGCACTGGATGAAGCCCGTGTGCCCGCAGGCTACCCCTACACGGCGGAAGATATCGCCTTTGATCCCCACTATTTGGCGCGGGAGATGATTCAAACCTTTACTCGCCCCAACGGTAAACCGCTAAAAGTACCCGGCGTACTGCCCAAGCTGAGCGCTACCCCTGGGCGAATCGGCGACGGCGGCCCCACGCTTGGCCAGCATACCGACGACGTATTGGATGAGCTGGGCATTGACCATGAAACCCGAGCCAAACTGCGCCAAGCGGGCATAATCTAAGAAGAGTACTTAAGGACAGCACTATGCATAAGCCAATGAGCCAACCATCGCCCTGCCCTGCAAAAATCGAAATCAACGAAGTCGCCCCCCGTGATGGCCTGCAGATTGAGGCACGCTTTGTGCCCACCGAAGGGAAAATCCGCTGGATCGATGCGCTCTCCACCACCGGCCTACGACGCATCGAAGCAACGTCGTTCACTTCACCTAAAGCGATTCCCAACCTGCGCGATGCCGCCGACGTAGTAACCGGCATTCAGCGTCGTGAAGGGGTCGATATCACCGTGCTGGTGCCTAATGTAAAAGGCACCGAGCGAGCGCTTGCCTGCCAGGTGGATGAGATCAATCTGGTGATGTCCGCCAGCAACAGCCACGGGCTGGCCAATCTGCGCATGACGCCAGAGCAATCCCTTGAACAATTCGCGGCGATTTTGGAGGTCAGCAAAGTCAGCGGTGCGTTTATCAACGCCTCGCTCTCCACCGCCTTTGGCTGCCCGTTTGAGGGCGAAGTACCCGAAGCACGGGTGTTGGAACTGGTTGAGAAGCTTATCGACCTTGGCATTCAGGGCGTCACGCTCTGCGATACCACCGGCATGGCCAACCCTGCCCAGGTCAAACGCCTATGCGAAGCCGTGCTTGAGCGCTGGCCGGAAACACCGTTCACGCTGCACTTCCACAACACTCGCGGCATGGGTCTGGCCAACGCCCTAGCGGCGTGGCAAGCAGGGATTACCCGCTTTGATGCCTCACTAGGTGGGCTCGGCGGCTGCCCCTTCGCCCCCGGCGCTAGCGGTAATGTATGCACCGAAGACCTGGTGCATATGTTTGAAGCCATGGGCGTCGATACCGGTGTTGATCTGGATGCACTGCTTGAAGTCGCCGCCACCCTTCCCGACCTTATCGGCCATGATGTGCCGGGGCAGGTGGTAAAAGCCGGGAAATCGACTCGGCGTTATGCGATGCCATAAGTTCATGCCTAAAGCTCACGCCTAAGCGTTAGGCAGGCCCAATCACATGCTTCACTTCCAGATAAGCACTTAGCCCCCAAGGGCCTAGTTCACGCCCAATACCGCTGCGCTTGAAGCCGCCCCAGGCGGTTTCAGGTAGTACTAGCTGCTCGCTGTTGTACCAGATGCTACCGGCTTTAAGCTGGCGGCCAATGCGCTTTGCCCGCCCGGGGTCGCCGCTAATCACCGTGGCTGCCAGACCAAAGACGCTGTCGTTGGCAAGCTGAACCGCCTCAGCTTCGCTTGCCACGCTATGTCCGCAGAGCACCGGGCCAAAAATTTCTTCCTGCCACAGGCGGCTCTCTAGCGGTACATCCCGGTAAAGCGTGGGCGCCAGGAAGTAGCCTTGAGCGGGCAGCGTGCGGTGTTGGCCGTCGCGCACGACCGTCAACCCTTCCTGTTCAGCCAGATCCAGATAGCGCTGCACGGCGTCGCGCTGCCTGGTGCTGGTCAAGGGCCCTAAGTCGGTGCCTTCGTCGAGGGGGTCGCCCAGCGTCAGCGCATCCATACGTTCGGCAAGCGCGGCATAAAGGGCTTCGGCCACGTTTTCGTGCACCAATAAACGCGAAGTTGCGGAGCAGATTTGCCCGGCGTTGAAGTAGATACCCGCCATTACCCAGTCGGCGGCCTGTTCGGGGTCGGCATCTTCCATCACCAGGATCGGAGACTTTCCGCCCAACTCCAGGGAGACGCTGGCGGTACGGGCGCTTGCCGCTTGCATCACCGCTTCACCGACGCGGTTACTGCCGGTAAAAGAAATTTTGTCCACGTCGGCATGATGGGTCAGCGGTGCACCGATGCCCTCACCGTCGCCGTTTAGAAGGTTGAGCACCCCAGCAGGTAGGCCAATCTCTAGGGCTATTTCTGCCAGCACCCGCTCGGGGAGCGGCGTAATTTCGGACGGTTTAAGCACCGCGGCACAACCGGCCGCCAAGGCGGGCGCCAGCTTCCAGGCGCTGGTCACCAGCGGGAAATTCCACGGCGCGATCAGCCCCACGACGCCCACGGGGTCGTGATAAATGCGCGCCTCAACGCCCTCCATTTCCACACTAACCAACTCGCCCTGGCGGGCATCCAGTGCCTTGGCCTGCCCGGCGTAGTAGCGATAGCAGGCAATGGCATCGTCTAGATCGATCTCCGCTTCTGCAAGCGGCTTGCCGTTGTTGGTCGCTGAAAGCGTGATAATCGAGTCTCGGCGCGTTGCCAGTGCATCGGCAAACCCCTCAAGGTATTTAGCCCGTGCGGTTCCGCCCAGCGCCTGCCAGGCGGGCTGCGCCAGCTTTGCGGCTTTGACGGCGGCGTCGACATCCGCGGCGTCACCTGCCGTAACCTGGGCAATCCGCTCTTCGCGGAAAGGATTCATTACGTCGAGCAGGCGGGTGCCCGCCGAGGGCACCCATTGATTGTTGATGAATTGGTGGTCAACAACCGAAGGGTAATCGGTCTGGGAGGTCATGGGCATTGTCGAGGCTCCTTTAGAAGTCGTGTTGGCGAAGCCAATCATCGATGAGCGTTGTGAGATGCTGGCCGCTAAAGCTGGGGAAATGGCCGCCGTGGACGGTGCGGACGGGCAGCTTGCGCAGCCGCCGCATGCTGGCAGCGTAGTCGGTAAGATCGCTGTGCCAGAGGTCTTCAATGAGCGGGCCATCGTAAATCAGATCGCCCGAGATCAGCGTCTGGGTGGCCGCCTCCCACAGGGCGATGCCGCCGGGGGAGTGGCCCGGCGTATGGATCACCTCCCACTGACGGTTCCCCAAGTCCAGTATTTCGCCATCCGCCAGCGGGCACACCTGCTGCGGTGCCGTGATGCGGTAGCGGCTGTGCGAATAAGGCTTGGCAGGGAGCGCCTCAAACATGTCATCGCTGAGAAACTGGTCGGCCAGGGTACGCGTATTGTCGGGTGAGGCCAGGATGTCCGCCTCGGCGGCATGCACATGGCAACAGCCAAACTCGTGGGCGGCGCCGATATGGTCAAAGTGCGTGTGGCTGGCCACCGCCAGCAGGTCACGCTCGGCAAGCTGCGCCACGTGCTGGCGTAGCGGCACCGCGCCCAGACCAAAGTCCACGACCATGCCACGCTTGCTGCCCTGGACATGCCAGATATTGCAGCGATAAAACGGCTTGATCCACGGTTCGTCGATCAGAGTGATACCGTCCGCCTTGGGGACGGTACGGTACCACTGCTGTGCAGTGATGCGCTCAAGGCTCATGCGGGCACCCGCCTGGCGACCGCGACCTTGCTGACCACGAAATAGAGCGCGCCGGTGATCACGAAAACCGGCAGCGACGCGCCAAAATCAAGCGGCGCGACCCAGTTCCAGTAGTAAGCCAGCAACGCCCCGACCGCGTAGCTGCCCAGCGCCAGCCAGTTGAAGGCGGGAAGGCTATGTTCAGCCTGGATCAGCTGTGCCGAGGTATAGCGCTGGCGACCCAGCAGGTAGTAATCCACGATCATCAGGGAAAAGGCCGGAATAAAGACACTGCCGATAATCAACAGAAAGGTCTGGAACTGGTCGAGAATGCCGGGGATCAGCGCACCAATGACCGACACCACGCCAATGATCAACGCCGGTTTCCAGAACGACACCTTGGGACGCACGCTCATGAACGAAAGCGTCGCGCTGTAGACGCACATCACGTTAGTGGTCAGCACCGAGAAGAAAATCACTAGGGCGGCGGGCAGGCCGAAACCGAAGCCGCTGAGCAGGGTCGTCGGGTCGTAGGTGGGCTCCATGCCCACGCTGATCGACAGCGCTGACACCGTGGCACCCAGGCCCATCGCTACCAGCGTTGCCACCACGTAGCCGCCCCAGGTGCCCACCACCGCGGCTTTTAGCGAGCGGCAGTGGCGGTTGTAGTCCGCAGCTAACGGAATCCAGGAAAAAGCGGTTGCCACGACAATATCGAACACCACGCCGCCGCCCAACACGCCTTCGGGTTCCAGCTGGGTGATGCTCGGCAGATCGTAATGGCGATTAAGCGCGAACAGCACCACCGCCGAGAGCCCCAGCATCAGCAAGGCCGCTATTTTCTCGACTTTCTCGATCCCCAGGTGACCACGCAGGGCAATCAGCACCACCAGGGATTCACAGATAACCGTAAAGAGCGCCACATTGGAGTAACCGGTCAGGCTTTCTACGGCGTAGTCCAGACTCATGCCGGCGAGCAGCGCCTGGATCCAGCTCCAGGCAATCAGCGCCAATAGATTCACCCAGGCGGGAAAATTAGCGCCTTGTCTGCCGAAGGTGCCCCGCGCCAGCACCATGGTGGTCATGCCGGTTTGCTGGCCCATTACCCCGATCAATACCAGCGGGATGATGCCGATCGCCGAACCGATTAATATCAGCAGCATCGCATGCTGAAAGGTCAGGTCGGGGACTAAAAACATGCCGGTTAGAATAGTGGTCACTACCACGTTGGCGCCGAGCCACAGCGCAAAGGTTCCCGGCAGTCCAAGGCTGTGTTCAACGTCGTCGGCTGACAGGGTGTCCTGGCCGAGCACATGATTATTCTTCATTGTTATCTCCTGGTGGCATCAGGTTTTTCTGCCAGGCAGCGGCGTCAATTTCGATCAGTAGAGGCCCGCTGGTTTCCCGGTTGGCGAGCGCCTTGGCAAGTTCCGCGGGGCTTTCTACCAGTACGCCGGGACAACCAAAGCCCTCGGCCAGGGTGAGGAAATTGGGCGCCTGAATATCCACGCCCAGGCGCGCCACACCGTTGGCATCCATATAGCGACGAATCTCTTCGTAACCAGCGTTATGCCAGAGCACAATCACCACGGGCAGGCGCTCCTCTACGGCCGTTGCCATTTCCGAGAGTGTAAACATCACCCCGCCATCGCCCACCAGTGCCACCACCGGCAGATCCGCTCGCGCCAACTGTGCGCCCAGCGCCGCCGGTAGCCCATAGCCCAGGGTGCCGTAGCCGGTAGAGGCATTGAAGTAACGCCTGGGGGCCGGTTGGCTGACCAAGTGGTTACCGGCATACACCGGCGCGGTGGAATCGCCTACCAGAATGGCCTCGGGTAGATGCTCGGCAAGCGTTGCATACAACGGCACAAAGTCGCTAAAGGCCGGGTCGTTGTGAAGGCTCAGCGCGCTCAATACGGCCGCGGTTCGCGCCTTGCCGTGGCGGTATAGCGGCTCGGGGAAGTACCCAAGAAGAAGTTCAAGGCTACGCCCAGCATCGCCGACTAGCCCCAGCGTTACGCGCTGATTGCGCACCAACTGCTCTGGGTCGAGGTCAATACGAATCAGCGTGCCGTTGAGATGAAAGCCGCCATCAAACACCACATCGTAGTCGGTCTCGCCAAGCTCGGTGCCCACCGCCAGAATCACATCGGCATTGACGGCTAGTTCACGAACTGCGGGCAACGCGGCATTAGCGCCCAAATCCAGCGGATGGTCACGTCCTAGCAACCCTTTGGCGTTAATGGTCGTTACCGTGGGGGCATCAAGATTTTCTACTAATGCTCGCGCTGCTTCTGGGGCTGAAACGCAGCCACCGCCTAATAGCACCAGGGGCTGTTTCGCCGCATGTAACAAACGGGCGGCTTCGGCAAGCCCTTCTGGATCAGGCGCGGCCCGATAGAGCCTAGGCGCCTGCCAACTCGCCGGCGTTTTCACCGGTGCATTGAACAGATCGATGGGGATTTCGATGTGCACTGGGCCCGGTCGCGCGCCGTTGAACACGGCAAAGGCGCGGGCCAGCACTTCGGGTAGCGTATTGGCGTCCAACAGGGTGTGGCTGAACCGCGCCACGCCGCTGATCATCTGCTGCTGGCTGGGCAGCTCGTGCAGTCGCCCTTGGCCTAACCCTAAGGTGTCGCGGCGGTTAACGCTGGAGATCACCAACATAGGGATCGAGTCCGCCAGGGCCTGGCCCATGGCGGTGGCGATATTGGTCATCCCTGGCCCGGTAATAATCAGGCACACCCCCGGTTGGCCGCTGGCGCGGGCATAGCCGTCGGCCATAAACCCGGCGCCCTGCTCATGGCGTGGCGTAACGTGCCTCACATCGCTGCCTTCCAGGCCGCGGTAAAGCTCCACCGTATGCACGCCCGGGATGCCGAACAGGGCACGTACCCCGTAAGTATCGCGCAGCAGCCGGATCAGCAGTTCGGCACAGGTCATAGTCGATTGATTGCTCGTTGCATCAGCGTTCATTGCAGGCCCCTTAGAAGAAAAACGTGTGGGCCATGAAGGCAATAATCGGCAGCGTAATGGCGGTACGCAGCAGGAAGATGGCGACCAGCTCCCAGAGCTTGATGGGAATTTTCGACTTGAGCAGCAGCGCGCCGATTTCCGACATGTAGATCAACTGGGTGAGCGACAGGCATGCAATCACAAAGCGGGTGAGTTCGCTTTCGATATTGGTCGCCAACACCGCGGGCAGGAACATATCAGCAAAACCCACCAGCGTGGCAGGCGCCGCCGCTTCTGCTTCAGGAATCCGCAGCAGCTCAAGCACCGGTACCATGGGGTAGGAAAGCCAGGTAAACAGCGGGGTAAATTCCGCCAGAATCAGCGCCACCGTACCAATGGCAAACACCAGAGGAAGTAAGCCGAGGAAAATATCCATCACGTTGAGGAGCGCCAAACGTGCCAGCTCACGGGGGCCGGGAGCACCGGCGGCGCGATTGGTGGCCTGAATCAAGCTGTAACGAAACAGACCCACTTTCTCCGTCCGCTCCTCATTCAGTTGGCAGCCTACAGGCTCGTAGTAGTCATTGGATTTGCGCGACAGGGGCGGCAAGCGCGGCACAATGACCGCAGCGATTAACCCCGAAACCACCACCGTAAAGTAGAATTGCACGAACAGGTGGTTGATATCGACAAAACTGGTGACGAGCAGCGCAAACGCAATCGACACCACGGAAAAATTGGTGGCAATCACCGAGGCTTCCCGGCGGTTATAGAATCCCTGCTCGTACTGCTGCGTGGTGATCAGCACACCGACAGTGCCCGAGCCCATCCATGAAGCGGTGGCATCAATGGCGCTGCGTCCCGGCAAGTTAAAAATTATCCGAAACGGTTTACGTACCAGGCTGCCGATGAACTCCATAAAGCCAAACTCGACCAGAAACGGCAGCAGCAGCGCGGCAAAGAAAAAGAAGGTGAGCAGTACCGGCGCCAGGTCATTGAGCATCACGCCACCGGTAAAGGAAGCGGTCACGAACTCAGGCCCGAACTGAAAATAGGTCATCACAGCAAACAGCGCGCCTAAAACGCGCATCACCAACCACACTGGCCCGACATGAAACATTTCGTGCAGCATGCCCTTTTTGGCCCAGGAAGGGTTAGCTAGCTTGGCGTAAATCGTCGCTACCACCGACAGGCAGAGCACAACGACAGCAATGGCCGGCAGCGCCGAGCCCAGCAAAGCCTGCAGACTATCGGCCATGAGCCCCATGCCGATATTGATGGTATCGCCCACTTGAAAAGGGACGAGAAACAGCAGCACCCCAATTAGCGATGGAATGATAAATTTCAGTAAGTGCGCGCGGGGTATCGGTGCCGACGAGGTCGGCTGTTCCGATTTAACGTTGCTATACGACATAGGGGTCACCCATTGGAAGTGATTATTGGAGGTGGCTGGCGGCGTAGCTAGGTCAGTACTTTTTTATTTAGTCGCTATTTCTTTGTTAGCTATTTGGTCGGCGTCACTCGCTGTGTTTAACGCCCGGCAGTACGCAAAGCATTTCATACAGCAGCGTGGCGCCCATCAGCGCGGTGTTGCCGCTGGGGTCATAAGGTGGTGACACTTCCACCAGGTCGCCGCCGACAATATTCAGCCCAGCGGCACCGCGAACCAGCTCCAATCCTTGGCTAGAGGTCAGTCCACCCATCTCCACCGTGCCGGTTCCGGGGGCAACAGAAGGATCCAGGCCGTCAATGTCGAAACTGATGTAAACCGGGATATCACCCATCTGCTCACGCACCTCGGCCATCAAGGGCGCTAGCGAGCGATACCAGCACTCTTCGGCGGGAACGACTCGAAAGCCCTGGTCGCGGCACCAGTCAAAATCTTCAGCGGCATAGCCGGTACCGCGCAGGCCGATTTGCACTACCTTGCCATGGGCCAATAAGCCCTCCTCCTGGGCACGACGAAACGGCGTGCCGTGGGCAATTGGCTCACCGAACATGTGCTCGTTTACATCGGCATGAGCATCGATATGAATCAATCCCACCGGGCCGTGCTTTTTGGCCATGGCGCGAAGGATAGGCAGCGTGAGCGTATGTTCACCGCCCAGGGTCAGCGGAATGCAATCATGTTTCAGCACGTCATCGTAAAAGGCGGTGATGATGTCGACGCTTTTAGGCAGGTGGAAGGTATTGATGGGTACATCACCAATGTCCGCCACCTGCAGGCTTTCAAAGGGCGCGGCGCGGGTCGCCATATTGTAGGGGCGCAGCATGCGCGACTCATCGCGAATCTGGCGTGGCCCAAGCCGCGTCCCGGGGCGGTTTGAAGTGCCGATATCCATGGGAATGCCAATGAACGCAGCGTCTAATCCCTCGGCTGTCTCTTGAGTAGGCAAGCGCATCATGGTGGCAGGGCCTGCAAAGCGCGGCATGGTGTTTCCACCCAGGGGCTGATTAAACTCCGACATACACATCTCCTTATATTTTTGGCGGTGAGCACGGTGTAGGTATTGGCCTAGCTCTTTTTACTAACCTTCTAAAGACATTGCACAGACCATGCCAAGTCGTAGATGCCTATAAAGTGGTGGGATTAGCGACCAAACAATGCAAAAATGAATCAACCAGAGGCTTTTTTAATTCATTTATGAATTAAAGATTCATAAATGAATCACTCAGAGGAGTCGGCTGCGATGAGTGAAATAGATAAACGCGTGCTGCGAACCATTGTGGAGACCGCAAACGACCACTTCTTTATCGTCAGTGGCGATGGGCAAGTAGTTGACATTAGCCCAGGGGCCGAAGCGGTCTACGGAGTATCCCGAGAAGAGCTGCTCTCCAGTAGTGTGCAGCAACTGCAAGCGGCCGGGGTGCTCAAGCCCTCTATCACCATGGAAGTGATGCGCACCCGCCGGCCTGCGCAGCTTATGCAGGTCACCGGAACAGGTCGCCGGGTGATTGCCGAAGCCTACCCTGTATTCGTCGACGGCAAGCTGGAGCGCATTATCAGCCGCTCGCGGGACTTAACCGACTTGCAGCTATTGCAGGACGAGTATGCGCTGCTACAAAAACGCTTTAGCGAACACTTAAAGCGCAGTCAGGCAGCGCCAGACGCGGAAGAGCAGGCGTTGGATGACGCCCTGGACAATTTGCAGGTACGTAGCAGCGTGATGCGTGAAATTGCGCTACTGCTTAAGCGGGTCGCCCCTTCGGATGCCAATGTGCTGATGCTGGGTGAATCAGGTGTGGGTAAAACCGCCTTTGCCAAGCAGCTACACCGCTGGAGCCAGCGCTGTGACGGCCCCTTTATTGACGTTAACTGTGCGGCGATTCCAGAGAATCTGTTTGAATCCGAGATGTTTGGCTACCAGCCCGGCGCTTTCAGCGGTGCCGCTCGCCAGGGCAAAGCCGGGCTGTTAGAGCAGGCCGAGGGCGGTACGCTATTTTTGGATGAAATCGGCGAGCTGCCGCTGTTGATGCAAACCAAACTGCTCAAGGTGATTCAGGACGGCAGCTTGACCCGGCTGGGTGACACCCGATCACGCAAGGTCAATTTTCGCTTGGTCGTGGCGACCAACCAGGATTTGGGCAAGCAAGTAGAGGCCGGACTTTTCCGTCTGGATCTTTACTACCGCCTCAATGTGATCCCGGTCACCCTGCCGCCGCTGCGTGACCGCCGGGAGGATATCCCCGACCTGGTTGAAGCGTGTTTAAACCGGCTCAACCAGCGTTATGGGCGGCAAAAAATCCTTGATACCCGCGTTTGGTCGACGCTGATGGGTGGCGAATGGCCGGGTAACGTCCGCGAGCTGGAGAACTGGCTAGAGAGAGCCTGGCTTTCCAGCCCCACCGATCAAATCGAAGTACCTACTGCGCTTCCTCACGCCGAGCAGCACCCAGCCAGTTTGCCGAGCGCCTCGCCAGCAGCGTCGGCAGTAGCACTCGAGCCCCAGGAAACCCTCAAACAGTACCTAGCGCGGCTGGAGCGTGAAACGCTTGAAGAGCTGTGCAACACGCTCCCAAGCACCTATGCCATTGCCAAGCGGCTGGGCATTAGTCAATCCAGCGTGGTGCGTCGGCTGCAGCGCTATGGCATTAAAGTCGCCAAGTGATTTTCTGCTTGACACAGCGGCTGTCATAAACCATCCATGTAAGTGTCATGAAACGGCAACACCTTCAACACAAGCTGAACCAATAACAACCAACAGCCGGTGATGTGTGTGCTATGTCAAACCAATCGCGTATTCGCCTGGAACGCGTCACTAAACGTTGGGACGCGACCACTGCCGTCGATGCAATCTCCTTCGATGTCACGCCTGGGCAATTTGTCATTCTGCTCGGCCCTTCAGGCTGCGGTAAATCCACCACGCTACGCATGATCGCGGGCCTGGAAGAGGCCAGCAACGGGCGGATTCATATCGGCGAGCGCGACGTCACACGCCTGCCACCCGGCGACCGTGGGCTGAGCATGGTGTTTCAGTCCTACGCGCTGTTTCCGCATTTGAGTGTGGCTGACAATATCGTGTTTGGCCTGCGCAGCCGCAAGGTACCCAAAGCCGAGCAGCGCGAGCGGCTAGCCAAAGTGGCCGAACTGGTTGATTTAACCGATTATCTGAACCGCAAACCTGCCCAGCTTTCCGGCGGCCAACGCCAGCGGGTTGCTTTGGCGCGCTCGGTTATTTCCGAACACCCGATCTGCCTGATGGATGAACCGCTATCCAACCTGGACGCCCGGCTGCGCAGCGACATGCGCCGGGAAATCAAAGCATTACAGAACCGCCTGAATATGACGGTTATCTACGTTACCCACGACCAGGTGGAAGCCATGAGCATGGGCGATCGTGTGATTCTGATGCAGCACGGCAAAATCGTGCAGGACGGCACCCCGGACGAGCTTTACAACCGCCCCGCTAGCGCTTTTGCCGCTAGCTTTATTGGCAGCCCCGCCATGAACCTGCTGCCCCTAGTGGCCGGTGAGAATGGCGCCGTTATCGAAGGCGAACCAAGTACCCCCGTAGCCCCCTTGGATGCCATTGGTGGACACTTGGGCATCCGCCCGGAAGATATCGAACTACGAACCGCACCCGCTTCCGGCGTACCCGCTAACGTATTAAGTGAAGAGTATCTGGGAGCGGACACCATTGCTTATGTCGCGGTGGGATCGCACACCCTTCGCGTGCGGCTTAGCGGCAAGCAGGCACTGACAGGCCAGCCATGCAGCCTCTATTGGGCTTCAAAGAATACACACCTTTTCGATGCCGAAGGCCTGCGGCGTGATGACCTGACGCCGCCCCCCTTACCCAGCTCATCTCGAAGCGTTCCTCGTCCACCGGCGGTGGGCTCTTTCCAACACTGACAGCAGTATTGACACTTGCGGAGTCTCCTATGCGTTTGCGTACCCCTTTTACAATGACCGCCCTGGCAGCGGGCTTGTTAAGCGCCGCCCAGGTAAACGCGGATAGCGTCGATCTGACCATGTATTACCCGGTCGCGGTGGGTGGTGCACTCACCGACGTCGTTGATAATCTGGTGGAAGAGTTTGAAAGCGAATACCCCGATATCAACGTGGAAGCGATCTACGCCGGCAACTACGACGACACCCGCGTGCGCGCCATGTCGGCGATGGAAGCGGATGATACGCCCCAACTATCGGTCATGTTCTCCATCGACCTGTACGAGCTGATTGAGCAGAACGCCATCGTCGCCTTTGACGACCTGGTCGAAACCGATGAAGAGCGCGAATGGCTCGATGGCTTCTATCCAGGGCTGATGGAAAATGGCCAACTGGATGGCAAAACCTACGGCATCCCCTTCCAGCGCTCCACCATCGTACTGTTTTGGAACAAAGACGCCTTTGAAGCCGCTGGCCTAGACCCCGAAACACCCCCGGAAAACTGGGAAGAGATGGCCGAGATGGCCGCGACCGTTCGCGAAGCCTCCAACGGCGAGCAGTGGGGCGTGATGGTGCCGTCGACTGGCTACCCCTACTGGATGTTCCAAGCCTTTGCCTTTCAGAACGGCCACCGGCTAATGAGCGAAGATGGCACCGAGGTCTACTTCGACGACCCCGCAGCGGTTGAAGCGCTGGAGTACTGGGTATCACTGGCCAGCGAGCACAATGCCATGCCCGACGGCACCATCGAGTGGGGCACCCTGCGCCAGAACTTCCTTGAAGAGTCCACGGCAATGATGTGGCACACCACGGGCAACCTGACCGCCGTACGCAGCGAAGCCAATTTCGATTTTGGCGTCGCCATGCTGCCGATGAAAACCCAGCGCGGCAGCCCCACCGGCGGCGGCAATTTCTACATTTTTGAAGACGCCACTGAAGAAGAACAGCGCGCGGCGATGACCTTCATTCGCTGGATGACCGCTCCCGAGCGCGCCGCTGCCTGGTCGATTGAGACTGGCTATATGGGCGTTAGCCCCGCCGCCTACGAAACCGATGCGTTACAAGGCTATGTGGAAGAGTTCCCACCCGCCGCAGTCGCCCGCGACCAGCTTGAACACGGCACGGCAGAGCTTTCCACCTACCAGGGTGGCCGCATTCGCCGCGCCTTGGATAACGCCGTGCAGGCGGCATTAACCGGTCAAATGACGCCGCAAGAAGCGCTTAGTCAGGCGCAGCAAGAGGCCGACAGCGTGTTGCGCCGCTACGCCCGCTAATCTAGGCATTTCACTGTCGCCGGGGCATGCCCCGGCTTTTCCAACGTGCGGTACGTCTTTATGTCATTCACCAACCACCGCAAAATGCAGCTCTATGGCGCGCTTCTACTGCTTCCCGCTGCGCTACTGCTGACGACTTTTGCTTATTTACCGACCGTAACAACGGTCATTAACAGCTTGTTTTTACCCGGCTTTCGCGGTGCACCCACTGAATTCGTAGGCCTTGAAAATTATCAGGTGTTGTTCGATGATCCGACGTTTTGGAAAGTAGCTCGTAACAACTTAATCTACGCAGTCGGTACGATTCCTACTTCCATCGCACTGGCGCTAGGCATGGCATTGTTCGTCAATGGCAAGCTTCGCGGGCGCGGCTTTGTGCGCATGGCGTATTTCACTCCGACCATTCTACCCATGATTGCCGCGGCCAATATCTGGATGTTTTTCTACGCGCCGCAGATTGGCCTATTCAATAAACTGCTCGGCATGTTGGGCTTTTCCGGGGTGAACTGGCTGGGCGATCCAAGCGTTGCGTTAAGCTCGGTGATCGTGATGTCGGTGTGGAAAGAAGCCGGTTTTTTTATGATCTTCTACTTGGCGGCACTACAGAGCATGCCACCCGAGTTAAAAGAGGCAGCTGACTTAGAAGGCACTAGCCGCTGGAGCTTCTTTTGGCGTGTCACCTTTCCGCTACTCATGCCCACCACGCTGTTTGTGCTCATCAATGCGCTGATTAACTCGGTGCGGGTCGTGGATCACCTGTTTATCTTGACCAAGGGCGGGCCCAATAACGCCACCAACCTGCTGCTCTACTACGTTTACGAGAATGCGTTCTCGTTCTTTGACCGCACCACGGCAGCCACCATTACGGTGGTTATTCTGCTGGTGCTTGCGGTAGTGGCCACGCTTAAGTTCACGATTTTAGATCGCAGGACGCACTATCAATGAATACGACCACTACCTATGCGCCCCGCTCCCGTTTCGTCTCAATTCCAGCACTGGAAACAGTGGCCGCGTGGCTACTGGCGATTATTTGGATTTTTCCGCTGCTGTATGCTTTTTGGGCTGCCTTTCACCCCAGCGAGTTTATGGTGAACTTTGAGCTCTTCGCCCCGCTGACGCTGGAGAACTTCACTAACGCCTGGTCTCAAGCGCCCTTTGCCCGCTACTACTTGAACACCTTTGCGCTGGTGACAGGGGTGGTGATCGGTCAATTTGTAGTCTGTACCCTGGCGGCGTTTGCCTTTGCGCGCTTTCCGATTCCCGGCAAGAATGTTTTATTTATGCTGGTGCTGATTCAGCTCTTTGTGTTCCCCGAAGTGCTGATTGTCGAGAACTACCGCATCGCCAGCGAGCTGGGGCTGATTAACACCATCACCGGGATTGGCTTACCTTACGTGGCCAGCGCCTTGGGTATTTTTCTGCTCCGCCAAACCTTTAAAACCATCCCCCGTGAGTTGGAAGACGCCGCCCGCATCGAAGGCTGCAACTGGCTGGAAATTTTGTGGAAGGTCTACGTACCGCTCGCCAAGCCCACCTACCTTGCTTACGGGCTGGTCTCGATTAGCCACCACTGGAACAACTTTATCTGGCCGTTAGTGGTCACCAACTCGGTAGAGAGCCGCCCGTTAACGGTCGGCCTTGGGGTTTTCTCCGCCCCGGAAACCGGCGTTAACTGGGCCACGGTCAGCGCCGCAACACTGCTCAGTATCGCCCCGCTGCTGGTCGCCTTCCTGCTGTTCCAGCGCAAGTTTGTGCAGTCGTTTTTACGGGCGGGGATTAGGTAAACCCGCTTTATTCAAGACGGCAAGCCAACAACGAAGGATGGGGGCGCCTTGCACTCCCTGTTTTACCCCCCCCTCCACAACTTACCCAGTAAGGCGGCCTGTCTCATTCGACCAAGGTCTCGCCACTAATGTCGCATTGCCTCCTGCGGGGATATCTTGTGCTATTAAAACACTCGAATGATACGAGTGTTTTAATCAGTCATTTCATACCTCGAGTTGCCCTTGGCACACTCGTAGATGCAGTGACTTCAGCATCATGGATCAACAATAACAACCATATAGCACGAGATACGGAGGTATCTTAATGGCAATGCTCGACTACAAAAACTATACCAGTGAAGCATCCATCGAATTGCTGCTGACATCCCACAAGCTCGCCACCTACGCCAGCCTGTCGGGCGCCCTTGGCATTCCGCAGACTCGGGAAATAGTACAAGGATTCACAGACCTGTTCCCCGATGGTGCCTACCCCAATGAGATAGATACCGAACTGCCCGGGGGATGGCGGGAACTGACACCGACCGAGCTTGGCCTACCCGCGAGCGCCGTCGATGGGGCCGGCCACTACATCATCGAGAGCCCGATTACCGGCACCCTACCGACTGGCCCCCAGGCCAAGCTGTTGGGTGAGTTCGATGAACAGGGACAGCTGACCCGGGTATCGCTGACCTTCACCGGCACCAACTCGCCGGTGGATATTGTCGACTACCTGCAACTCAATGCTGGCACCATCGCACCCAACCTTGAGCCGCTGCTCGTTGCGCTCAAGAATTACAGTCAGACCAACGGCCTGGAGGCTGAGGACACACTGATCACCGGCTACAGCCTGGGGGGCGGGATGGTGAACATTATGGCGCGCTTTCGCGAGGAGTTGGCCAACGGCTTCTTCGCTGAGGCCAACTATATCGGTCACGAGTCGCCACTGATCTATGACGACCCCGAAGTGGTGTACAACTACGGCTACGAGAATGATGCGGTGCATCGTGTGGCAGGAGACGCAGATACCTTCCTTGAGGCGCTGCAGGAACAAGAAGGGCCACTGCTGACCCACCCCAACACCTCTTACGAGTCGAACGCGGACAATATCGTACTGTTCAACGATATGTATGGTTCACCATTGTGGCCCTTACCGGCTTTCTCGCTGCTGAACGTTCCGGTGAGCTGGTATGCCCATATCGATGGCATATTCACGGATGCCATTCAGCGTATCGCTGATTCGCCCTTCTATGAATACACCGACCGTGACAGCGTGGTGGTTGTTTCCAGTCTTTCCTCTCTATCACGCTCGTCGGTCTGGGTAGAGGACAAACAGACCTCGAGCTCGAACCATTTCGGCCAACCCGCGTTTCTAATTGGCACCGAACATGCTGACAAGGTTCGCAGCGGTGAGAATAGCGACTACATCTACACTGGTGGGGGAGATGACTTGATTCGGCTATCCAGCGGTGCCGATCGCGTCGATGGCGGCTCAGGGATCAACACTCTGCGCCTCAAAGGCAATGGGGCGGATTGGGATGCCTATCAACTCTCGGACGGCACGCTGTTCCTCAATTCCAAGCAGGATCTTGGATTGAAGCAAGTGGACAATGTCAGTTACGTGGAGTTCGAGGGCCTGTCGCTACTCGACATTTCATTGACCCAGCAGCGCTACAGTGTCGGCGAGCGCGGACTCGAGGACGAACGCTTCGACCCATTCGGCCTATTCAGCCAAGACCTGGAGTATGGCGAGCATGTAGAAGGCAGCGCTGGCGACGACGAACTCACTGGAACAGTGGCCTTCGGCGGTGTAGGAAACGACACCCTAACGGCGCTGGAGAGCGGTAGTTTGCTACATGGCGGCGAGGGAGATGACACGCTGGTAGGCGGCCTGGGCGATGATCAACTCTATGGTGGTGAGGGCGACGATACCTTGATTGTGCGTGGCGGCAACGATGTACTCTATGGAGGAGTGGGCGACGACCTGTTCATGTTCGACGAGGGGTATCAAGGCAGTGCCGTGATCAAGGACTTCAACCAGCATGCGGGGGATCAGGACTGGTTGGTGTTCATGGGTGAGTTGTTCGCGGATCAGGAAGATCTGCTCGGCAGCGCCAATCAGATGGACAATGACGTGGTCATCGCCCGGGACGGCCTCTATGTCACGGTGGAGAGCATTGGCATCGCCGAACTGGTCGAGAGCAGCCAGTTCCTGGCCTGAGTCTTGGCTATCCGCGCGCTCGCCTGCTGGCGAGCGCGGTTCCCTCTCGTACTGGCTGGAAATTTTGTGGAAGGTGTATGTACCGCTCGCCAAGCCCACCTACCTTGCTTACGGGCTGGTCTCGATTAGTCACCACTGGAACAACTTTATCCGGCCATTATAGGTCACCAACTCGGTAGAGATTTTGCTCTTCCAGCGCCAGTTTGTGCAGTCGTTATCTGCGCGCAGGGATTCGCTAGGCAAAATCCCTTGAGTTTTCGTGCGACAATTCTTCCTCAAGCACGAGATAAGGAGAGCATTGATGCACGGCGACCCTCACCCGGCAGCCCTCAAGGTGTTGCAGGAAGTATTTGGTTACGACAGCTTTCGCGGCCCACAGCAGGCCATCATCGAGCATGTAATGGCCGGTGGCGATGCGCTGGTGCTGATGCCTACCGGCGGAGGCAAGTCGCTGTGCTATCAGATCCCTGCACTGCTGCGCGAAGGCACCGCGATTGTGGTCTCGCCGCTGATCGCGCTGATGCAGGATCAGGTGGCGGCGCTTAAGCAGAACGGGGTCAGGGCGGCTTACCTGAACTCCAGCCTCGATTACCATGAGGCGGTCGAGGTAGAGAATCGCCTACGGGCCGGGGAGCTGGATCTTTTGTACGTCGCGCCCGAGCGGCTGGCCACGCCACGTATGCAGATGCTGCTGGAGCAGACCCGGATTGCGCTGTTCGCCATTGATGAAGCCCACTGCGTCTCCCAGTGGGGCCACGATTTTCGTCCTGAGTATCGCCAGCTTTCCCAGCTACACCAGCGTTTCCCCCAGGTGCCGCGCATCGCCCTGACCGCCACTGCCGATGTGCCCACCCGGGGCGATATCATGGAGCATCTGCAGCTCCAGGCGGCGGCGCTTTACAACAGCGGCTTTGACCGGCCCAACATTCGCTACCATATCGCCGAAAATCAGGGCAACGCCAAGGAACAGCTGCTGCGCTTTATTCGCGAACACCACGACGGCGAGGCGGGTATCGTCTACTGCCTTTCCCGGCGCAAGGTGGAGGAGACCGCCGCCTTGCTGGAACGCCAGGGGCTGACGGCACTGCCCTACCACGCGGGGCTTCCCCCCGAGCAGCGCCAGCAGCATCAGACCCGCTTTCTGCGTGAAGATGGTGTCGTGGTAGTGGCCACCATCGCCTTTGGCATGGGCATCGACAAGCCCGACGTGCGCTTTGTGGCCCACCTCAACCTGCCCAAGAGTATCGAAGCCTACTACCAAGAGACCGGCCGCGCCGGGCGTGACGGCCTGCCCGCCGATGCCTGGATGGCCTATGGACTTCAGGATGTGATCACGCTGCGCCAGATGCAGCAGAACTCCAGCGCCGCCGACCATCAAAAGCGCATCGAACAACAGAAGCTCGACGCCATGCTCGGGCTGTGTGAAATCATCAGCTGCCGCCGCCAGGCGCTGTTGCACTATTTTGGCGATCATCTGGACGCCCCCTGCGGCAACTGCGACAACTGCCTGACCCCACCCGAGACCTGGGAGGCCACCGTGGCGGCGCAAAAGGCGCTCTCCTGTGTCTACCGCACTGAGCAGCGCTTCGGCGTGACCTACCTTGTGGATGTGCTGCTAGGTAAAAGCAACGAGCGCATCACCCGCTTTGGTCACGACAGACTCAGCACCTACGGCATAGGCAAAGACCTCTCCGCCAACGAATGGAAGGCGCTCTTTCGCCAGATGATTGCCAGCGGCTTTTTGAGCGTGGATATGGAGGGCCACGGCGGCATTAAGCTCACTGCCAATGCCAAGCCAGTGCTGCGCGGCGAGCAGAGCCTCACTCTGCGCAAGCCAAGCAACAAACCCAGCAAAGCCAAAACCGCCCGACGGGGAAGCAAAGGCGCCTCTGCCCCGCAGGGCCACGGCCCGCTGTGGGAAGCCCTGCGTCAGCACCGCCGGGCACTGGCCGAAGCCCAGGGTGTGCCAGCCTATGTGATCTTCCACGACGCCACCCTGGCCGAACTGGTCGAGCAGAACCCCCAAAGCCTGGAGGCATTAGGCGCAATCTCCGGCATCGGCGCGCGCAAGCTGGCGGATTACGGCGAGGGCTTTTTGGATGTCATTCTGTCGCATCAGGAAGCCGAGCAAAGCAGTTGAACCAGCGCGCCGGGCATTAAAAAAAGCTCAAATGGTCAATATTTTCAAAAATCGCTCACTTGGCGTATTCTATACATAAGTGAGGAGGAAGATAGATGGCTATTCAACACAAAACCGCCGACAAGCGCCGCGAAATGGGGGTCGCTGCGATGCGCACCTACCCCAACATTTCACACGCATGGGGTTTGAAAGAGAGTGAAGCTGCTCTTCTGCTCGGGGTGCCTGATTCCACCTATCGGCGTTGGAAGCAGGCACCAGAGAATGCCCGCCTGGATGCCAATCATCTGGAGCGAATGTCGTTGATCCTCGGCATCTACAAAGCGCTGCATATACTGTTGCCCAACAAAGAAGCGGCTAACAGTTGGTTGCAGCGAGCCAACCGTAACCCTCTTTTTGCCGGTCACACACCAATGGAGCGCCTGTTAAACGGACAAGTCTCCGACCTCTACGTTGTTCGCCAGCATTTGGATGCCGCGCGTGGTGGGGGGCATACGTGACATTCCCGTTGAGCAACGTTACGTGGCGGCCCAGTTACCGCGTTATTCCCTCGCGTTTCCCTCCCATTGATTTATTCGAAGGCGTCAACAGCAACGCTGATGACTGGGACTTACTCAATGAGCTGGAGGGTGAAACCTCCGCAAGGCTACGTGAGGAAACGGGAGCTATTCACTTGGTTCGTGATGACGACCGTCGCTACGGCCCCGGCTGGACGCCCGTCATGGCGGCCTTCTGCCACTTCCCCGCGACCGGTTCGCGTTTTAGCGATGGCACCTTTGGCGCCTACTACTGCGCACTCACCGAAGCCACCGCCATTGCCGAAACCGTTTACCACGCAGAGCGCTTTATGGGGGAGTCAAACGAACCGCCCATGATGCTTCAGCAGCGTGTTTATCTGTCAGATTTAACGGGCCAACTAATTGATTTACGCCGACAGGATGCGGCCCAAACGCTTCTCAGACCGGATAGCTGGGCAGCTGGGCAAACCTTGGGGAGAAAAGCCTGGGAGGAACACACGGACGGCATCGTTTACCCTAGCGTTCGAGACCCTGAAGGCGAGTGTGCCGCTGTGCTACGGCCGCCCGTGCTCTCCGCCACAAGGCAAGGACGGCATCTTGGCTATGACTGGGATGGTCAGCATATCCGCCATGTCTATGAGCTAACGCTATTGGGCTAGCGATTAACTTTCGCTCCTAATTTTCGCCGCGCCCCAGGCAGTGTTCGCCGCGTGCTATCGCGGCGGCATCAAATACGCCGGTATCCAACACCCAAGCCGTCACGAGTTTGGCGGGAGTGACGTCAAAGGCGGGGTTCCACACCGGTGCATTATCGGGTGCCCAGGTAACCTCACCAAAGGCACCAGTGACGCCGCGGATCTCGGCGGGGTCGCGCTGTTCAATAGGAATGTCCGCACCAGTGGCACAAGCGGGATCAACCGTGGTGTAGGGAGCCACCACATAGAACAGCACCTGGTGGTAGTGAGCGATCACCGCCAGCATGTAAGTACCCACTTTATTGGCGAAGTCGCCGTTGGCGCAGACACGGTCGGCGCCCACCATCACTTTGTCGACTTTCCCTGCTGCCATTAGACTGGCGGCCATGCTGTCGGTAATTAGCTGGTAGGGAATACCCAGGTCGGCCATTTCCCAGGCGGTTAAGCGGCCGCCTTGCAGCAGCGGGCGGGTTTCATCCACAAACACATGCAGCTCTACACCGCGCTGTTTGGCCACTGCCAACGCGCCAATGGCCGTCCCCACCCCGGCGGTCGCCAGCGCGCCAGTATTGCAGTGGGTCAGCACACGGTCACCCGTTTTCAGCAAGTCAGCACCCCGCTCAGCCATGCGTTGGCATAGCGCGCGGTCTTCTGAAAACAGCTCAGCGGCACGTTCGGCCAGGGCGTTGGCGCCTTGCTCAAAGCAGGCTTCCATGGCATCCAGGCAGTACATTAAGTTGACTGCAGTGGGGCGTGTGGCGCGTAAGCGATCACTTACCAACTGCCAATCACTTTGTGGATGGCGAGCGGCGTATTGGGCCAGCACAAAGGCGGCGCTCAAACCAATCAGCGGCGCCCCGCGAATCGCCAGGGTTTTCACCGCATGCTGCCACTCTTCTGGCGAGTCACAACGCACCCACTGCTCCACCTGGGGCAGTTGGGTTTGATCCAAATACTCAAGGTGGTCGGCATAGACCCGTAAACTGCGTGACTGTAAGTGGGGCATTGATGGACTCCTTGAGCACTTAACTAGCGTAACAACGGCGCGGCTTATCAGGCGCGAAGCTTATCATATAGAATGGCTGCCACTAGAAGAGGCGACGCAGATCCTATGATGACGCTACAAACTGAACTGCTGGCCGCCATTTCATGGGCGGCGCAGCAAGGCTGGACGCCAGCCACCGGAGGTAATTTTTCCACCCGTACCGAGGCGGGCTATCTTGTCACCGCTTCTGGCCGCGATAAAACCCGCATTCAGGCCGATGACCTCTTGCTCTGCAACCTGGATGGCAAGGTGCTATCCGGCGATGGGAAACCTAGCGCAGAAAGCGATCTACATGCCGCGCTCTATCGCTTAGACGCATCGATTAACTGCGTGCTGCACACTCACACCGTGGCCAGCACGGTGCTGTCGCGGCGATTTCCTAAGGGCATAGAGCTCAGCGGCTTTGAAATGCAAAAAGCCTTAGCGGGCAACGTGACCCACGAGGCTACCATCCGCTTGCCGGTAGTGCCCAACTCCCAGGATATGGAAGAACTGGCCGAGCACGTACGCAGCGGCTGGCCGATGCCCTGGGGCTTTTTGGTCGCGGGGCATGGCATATATGCCGTGGGCGATAGCATTGCCAGTTGCCGCCGCCACCTGGAAGCGATTGAGTTTTTACTTGCCTGTGTTCTTGAAGAGAGTCGGTGGTCTTAAATGAGTAATTCAACTGTTCACGCCATTGTGACCGATATTGAAGGCACCACCACGGACATTAACTTCGTCCATAAGGTGCTTTTTCCCTACGCCCACGCCAAGCTGCCCGACTTTCTACTTGCGAATGCAGATACACCTGCAGTTGCCGAGCAAATTGATGCCGTACGCAGCGAAATGGGCTCCCCTAACGCCCCCCTTGAGGCAGTGATCGACCAATTGCTGCACTGGATCGAGACTGACCAAAAAGTTACTCCGCTGAAAGCACTGCAAGGTATGGTGTGGGCCGATGGCTACCAGCGCGGCGACTTTAAAGGCCATCTCTATAGCGATGTAGCCCCTGCCCTGCGCCAGTGGAAAGACTCGGGCAAGGCGCTGTACGTCTACTCGTCCGGCTCGGTGCAGGCGCAGAAGCTGCTGTTTGGCTATAGCGATGCGGGCGACCTAACCCCGCTCTTTAGCGGCTACTTTGATACCCATATTGGTCATAAACGTGAGGCTGCCGCTTACCATCGCATTGTCACCGAGCTTGACCTGCCGCCAGCAGCGGTGCTGTTCTTGTCGGACGTGGTCGAAGAACTGGACGCCGCCAAACAGGCAGGCATGCAAACCCTGCAGTTGGTGCGCGAAGGCACACAGGCGGGCAACACCCATGCTTGCGTTACTCGCTTTGATGAAATTGCGCTTTAGGAGAACCGACGATGTCGCAACTGAAAGTTTTTGCTGATCAGAACCCTAACGATGCCCTGATCGACACCACCGACGGCGAGCAGATTACCGCTGAGCTAAACAAGGTGGGCGTGCTGTTTGAGCGGTGGGCAGCGCCGGGCGAAATTTCCGACGACGCCACCCAGGAAGATATTTTGGCGCTTTATCAAGACGACATCGACCGCGTCAAAGCCATAGGCGGCTATCAAACCGTCGATGTGTTGCATATGGTACCCACGCACCCAGACAAAGACGCCATGCGGCAGAAGTTCCTAAACGAGCACCGCCATCATGAAGATGAAGTGCGTTTCTTCGTCAAAGGACAAGGGCTATTTTGTCTGCACATCGATGACAAGGTGTATCAGGTGCTGTGCACCCGCAATGACCTGATCAGCGTACCCACCAACACGCCCCATTGGTTCGATATGGGCCCTGCGCCAGAATTCACTGCGCTGCGCTTCTTCGATAATGTGGAAGGCTGGGTACCCCACTGGACCGAAAGCGATATCGCCGGGAAGTTCGATCGCCTGGATCAGCTTTGATTAGTGAATAGTAAATCGTAAGTAGTGAATCGTGGGAAGCAGCTGTAGCGCGGCGTAAGCGCCAGCGCACCCGCGAAGCAACGCGCGAGCGTTGCCGAAGATGCCCCCCAGGCCGGATGAAGCCCGGTGGCATCATCCAGGCGGCGGGTGCCTCATACGCTCGTCCCTCGCGAGATTCGTTATGCCGCGGTACGGGACAAGCGCTTATAAAACCTCTTGCTGGTTATACGTCCTGGCTAAATCCGCCAGCGCGGTAAGGTCACTATAGGCTTCCGGCTCCATAATCAGCGTTTGGCCCATCAGCACATTGCGCGCTTCAAGCTTGGCGCGCAGCGCGGTGTCTTCAATCTCTTCGAAATCGGCGTTGTGGGCCAGTGATAAAACACGGCGATGCATTTCGATGCCGCAGTAGGCCAGCGCATCCAGGCGTATCTCTTCAAGCAGTGCATCACAGGCATCATCTGCGCTGTTGCCCTGCTCTTCAAATAGCGACTTGGGAAATAGAATGCCAGTCCGCTCGGTTTGCCACAGGTGGCGGAACTCGGCATCAAAGTGGCTAAAGCACGCCTCGATCACATCAAGGATCCAAGCCTGATACTCATCAAGCTCACCTTCGTGACGGTGAGCGGGCTGGCTGAAGTAGGCCATCAGGAAGTTGGCCACCGCCATACCCAGGTCAAAAGCCATCGGCCCGTACTGGGAAAACTCGGGGTCAATGACCCGCACGTCGGTATCAGTGGCCATAATCGAGCCGGAGTGCAAATCACCGTGCAGCATGGTTTCGGTGTTCGCGGTGAACTTCATCAACAGCCGCTGTACTCTGGCCTTTAAACGCGCGTTGCGGCGCAATTCGTCCACCACCGGTGAAAGCTCCGGGGTGTGGTGATTCATTTCAGCGCCGTAATAAGGATCGGTAAATACCAGTGATTCGGTGATGGCAGGAATCGCTACATTGCCGGAAAACAGCCCCACGTCCGCCTTTTTCTCTGGGCTACTCAGCGAAAGCTCTGAGCCACGAAACGCCGTGCGGGCGCAAAATTTGCCGATGGTTTCGCCAAGTCGAGCGACTCGCTCACCGTTGATCAACTTACGGCGCAAGATAGTGTGGGGATGCAGATACTCCATCACAAACAGCGCCTGGGGCTTGTCGAAGTAGTAGACTTCAGGGGCAATGCCCGGTGCACGCTTGGCCTGACGCACCAAGGCGTAATACTCAAAGTGGGCGCGATAGACCGGCAGCGGCCAACTCTCGCCAACCATACGTACATAGGGAAGCGCCTGCTTAACCACTACACTGCCTACGTTACCGGAGACGATAAACACTAGGTTGAGGTTGCCGTCACCCACCTCGCGAATGTCCCAGCTCGCGGGTTCTCCGCCCACGCGTCTAACTACCACCTCAACATCACCAAGCCGCTGGGATAGAGTGTCAACGCTTAGCGCGCGGTAATGTTGATCAATCTCCACAGTTCTCTCCTCACAAACGTTTACGTATTTGGCTAGGGCCCGTTAATCTCCGCGATTAGGCTGATGCGCTTAAGCCATCAATAGCATTATCGCCAGATGATGAATCAATCGCACTAGCCACCCATACACGGTTGCGGCCTTGCCGCTTGGCTTCATAAAGCGCTTCATCTGCCTGGGATAATAGTTCGGCTGGGGCAAGGCTAACTTTCGGGTAGAGTACTGCAACGCCAACGCTAACGGTAACAACGCTTTGCGCCGAGACACCGTGATTAGGAATTTCCAAGGCCTCCACGTTGCACCGAATGCGCTCGGCCGCCGGTTTTGCCGCCTCAGGCGATGCATTGGCTATTAGCACTACAAACTCTTCACCGCCAAAACGCACCACTAAATCGGCATCACGGCTATTGGCCTGCATGGCAGTAGCGACTTGGCGCAAGCACTCGTCACCCTGAGGATGCCCATAGTAGTCGTTGTAAGCTTTGAAATGATCGATATCGATCACCATCAGCCCTAAACAAAGGCCTTTATCGGTAGCCTCCTGCCAGCGCACAGGAAAAACCGTATCGAACTGGCGCCGGTTGGCAAGATTGGTTAAAGGATCAGTCACCGACATGCGCGACAGTTCCTGGTTATCTTTTAAGTAATAGCCAGCGCGGAGCTTTTCTTTCAATACATGCAAGTAGGAGGTTCGCTCGCTCTGCTCGAAACGATAGTTGGCCACTAACGTAAACAGCGTCTGAGCAATAATAGTAAATATTGCTAGCCGCTTCGCCTCTGGCGGCATGGGGTCATAAGATAGAACAAAAAGCAGTATTATAAATATACAAATGGCAGATGAGACGCAGGCATAGTTAAACCGCAGTGAGTAAACAATATTACCCACCAGCAAAATAAGGCCGAAAGAGAAAACATCCAGGTAAGAGTAAGGAACGGTGGATTCCACCAAGATCAAACATGAAATCACCGTAGCAACGATCACCGTACTCGCCATTAACGTTTCACGTTGGGCTGGAGACACACCACGGTAAACCCACCACAGAATTGGCATACCAAAAGGCAGCATTACCCCCACCCTTAACGCTAGCGCGGTGGCGAAAGTATCCGGTCGAAAGCTGTGGTCGTTGATCAAAAACAAGCAGTAGATGATCGCCGATATCAACCCTGCCATGACCATGCTACGGCCACGTTGGCGCTGAGTATCTTCTTCAAACCTTGCTTCCACTTCATCAGCAAAACGTAACCGCCAAGGCCCTCTACGCAACTCATCTTCCACCGCTGTCAGCAGCGTGTCATTGATCATTACTCGCCCTCAATGCCGCACCCGGTTACTTGTGGCTTTCATGTATCATCAATGAACATCAGAAGCCTAATACTACCTTTGAGTACGACGATAGTGTGCCACAATAGCGTTTAGTTAAAATGAATATTGGTACACATGTTAAACGAAACTCATCCCAATTTTCATTAATTGAACATTCAACCAGGAGACTAATGATGCAGCGCCAACAGGATCCGGTGACTAACGACTGGACTTTCATCATTGGGCATCGCGAACTCGTTGTGCACCAACGCTATGAGGTGCTTAGCATGATCAACGACTTTATGCTGGGCATTTGGTTTACGATCGGCAGTGTCTGCTTTTTTTACCAGGGTGCGGTTCAAACTGTCGGCGTGTGGCTGTTTGTGATAGGTAGCATCCAACTGCTGATTCGCCCAGCGATTCGCCTTCACCGCTATGTCTATTTTAAGCAGTTGCCGGACACCGACCAGGACGCTTAGACACAAGCCCGTTCAACGCAGTTGGCTATCTTTACTACCACGACGGTTGTAGCCACTATAGGCCGACTGCTTTTTGTCCAATTCACCCTGACACACCACACACAGTCTAACGCCCGGAATCGCTTTACGGCGCGGTTCAGGAATGGGATTGCCACACTCTTCGCAAACCTCAAGACTTTCGCCGCGGGGCAACTGGCTACGCGCACGCTGCACCGCATCCTCTAGCGTGCTTTCCATCTGCTCTTGTTCGGCGCCATCTTTTGCCCATCCACCTGCCATAATCGCACTCCTCGCTTCGGCACTAGCAATCTATCAGCATAGCAGTAACGAGAAGCGTGCACCGTCAGCCCAAAAACCGAACGCCTTGGGCAGCCAAGGGGCTGCGTAGTTTGTCTGGCAGCGGTACATCGGTCACTACGGCATCATAATCACCAAGTTGACCCGCGGCGCAGCGTAGTGGCAGGTCGAACTTGGTTTTATCCAGCACTAACACGCGATAACCGGCATGGGCCAACAGCGCCTCACGGGCCATCACTTCGTCGTCGTTGTAGTCATAAAGCTGGCCATGGCTATCCATTCCCCCCACCGACACAATCCCCACATCGGCACGGTAGCGTTGAAAAAAGCGCCAGGCATCGCCGCCAATCACATCCTGGTCGCGACGACGCACTCGCCCACCGGCTACTACTAACTCACACTTCAACTGGCACAGCTTAATCAGCGCATGCAGGTTATTGGTCATGATATGCAGGCCTTGCTTATCACTCAGCGCATCGGCCAACTGCTCAACCGTGGTGCCCGTGCCTAAGAACAGTGCTTGATGATCCTGTACCAAGCTCGCTGCCCGCGCCGCGATCTGCCGTTTACCCGCCACGTTAACGATCTGACGCTGGTCGTAGCCGATATTTTCCTGCTCGGGAAACGGCAGCACCTCCCCTTGGCGGCGCAGCACCAGGCCTTTATCGGCTAGGTGGCGAATATCCCCACGCAGGGTTTGCACAGAAACCCCAAACTCGCCTGCCAGGCTGTCTACCGACTGGCGCCCTTGTGAGTGGATTCGCTGTAACAGCTGTTGTCGACGTTCGAACTGGCGCATAACCCCTCTCGGCACAACGAAAGCAAAAAGTGCAGCAAACGAAAGCCACAAAATGTTGAACGAAAGCATAGTGTCACTTTGTTGTAAGCAGATGACAGTAGCTTAGGTGGGGTTCACTCACTGGAGGTTTACCCATGTTGAAGCGCCCCCTGTTATCTATTCCGACATCTGCCCTTACTACTGCCATCGCGGTAGCCAGCTTTTCCCTTTCGGCTCAGGTAGCGGCGAACGAAACGCTAACGCTCTACACCAGCCAGCCCAATAGCGATGCACAGCAAACCGTTGACGCCTTTGAAGCAGCCTATCCCGATATTGAAGTGGAGTGGGTACGCGACGGTACCACGCGCTTGATGACTCGGCTGCGCTCGGAGCTTTCGGCCGGGGTGAGCAACCCTGACGTGCTGCTGATTGCCGACAGCATGACCATGGAATCACTTAAGCAAGAGGGCCATTTACAGCCTCACCTAAGCGATGAGCGCCAGGCCTATGACGCCGACCTGTATGACCCAGAAGGCTACTACTACGGCACCAAGCTGATCACCACCGGGATTGTCTATAACACCGGCGCCGAGCATCAGCCGCAGAGCTGGCAAGACCTGCTGGGGCCTGACTACGAAGGGTTGGTCACCATGCCTAGTCCGCTTTACTCCGGCGCGGCACTGATCCATATGGCGGCGATCACTGCCAACCCTGACCTTGGCATGGCGTATTACGAAGCGCTTCATGAAAACCGCACCGAAGCCCAGGGCGGCAATGGCGGCGTATTTAACGCCGTGGCCGCGGGCACCAAGCCCTACGGCATCGTGGTGGATTTCCTGCCAATTCGTGAAGCAGCCAAAGGCTCGCCGGTCGAATTCGTGTTCCCGGAAGAGGGCGTAAGCGCGGTGACCGAGCCGGTCGCCATTATGCAAGGCGCAGAGAATGTCGATGCCGCGCAAAAGTTTGTTGATTTTGTGCTTTCCCAGCAGGGTCAGGAGCTGGTCAGCCAGCAAGGCTATCTGCCTGCTCACAACGACGTTACCCCACCGGAAGGCTTCCCCGAGCGCGATAGTATTACCCTGATGCCGGTTGATACCGAGCAGGCATTGGCGCAGGAAGAAGAGCTTAAACAGCGTTTTAGTGACCTCTTCGGCGGGTAATCATGACGTCCGCTCTCAACTATGACAATAAGTACGGCAGCGACAACAAGTACGGCAGCCAGCACCGCTGGCTGCTTTCAAGCCTGCTGATCGCCATTGTACTGCTGAGCCTGGCACCCAGCCTGCGTCTGCTGATGGAGGCGTTGAGCGATCTTGCTCAGGGCCGCCAGTCACCGCTGTGGCAGGTGCTCAGCAGTGCCAGCACTTGGCGAGCACTCTGGCATAGCCTGTATACATCGGGGCTCGGCATGCTGATCGCCCTGATCCTGGGTAGCCTGTTCTCCTTTGCCATCACGCTCACCAATGTGCGCGGAAAATCGTGGCTGGTGTTCTGCTTTATGCTGCCAATGATGATTCCGCCCCAGGTTACCGCCTTGAGCTGGCTGCAGCTCTTTGGTCCGGCCAGCCCGCTACTGAAAAGCATAGGCTTGGCGCCCCCACTGGGCAGCCCGCAGCCGCTCTACTCAGCTGAAGGGATCGCTTTACTGCTAGGCATTCAGAGCGCTCCGCTGGTATTTCTGGCCCTGCGCACCAGCCTGCTTTCGCTGCCCCGGGAGCTTATTGAAGCCGCTCGCATTAGCGGCGCCAAACAAACCCAAGTGTGGGGTCATATTATTCTACCCGTGACCCGTAGCGGCTTGATCGCCGGGGGCGCGATGGCGTTTATCTCAAGTCTCGGCAACTTCGGCATCCCCGCCATGCTGGGTATTCCCGCAGGCTATTACGTGCTTCCCACGCTGATCTACCAGCGTATGGCCAACTTTGGCACCGGGGTGTTGGCAGAAATGGCTGCGCTCTCCTTGCTGATTGGTTTACTGGCACTGGCCGGGGTGGCGTTGCAGCAGCAATTGATGAATCGCAGCCGCTTCGGGCTGGGCGGCCATAGTGGGCGCTCCCATGATTTCACCCTGGGAAGCTGGCGCTCGCTGGTGACCGCCACGCTCGTCGGGATCTTACTGATTATTCTGGTCGCGCCGCTGCTTGCCCTGATCATCAGCTCGCTGGTACCCGCCATGGGCGTGCCATTAAACGCCGAGACCGCCACCCTGAACGCTTACGCCGAAGTGGTGGGTCGCCAAGGCGCCACATGGCGAGCGGTGAACAACAGTCTGTGGCTGGCGGGCAGCGCGGCTGTGGTGCTGATGCTGCTCAGTCTGCCATTGGCTTACCGGCTACAGCGCCTGCCGGAGCGTTGGCGGGGTATGGTACTCAGTGCCATTGAGATTCCCTATGCGCTTCCCGGCGTGGTATTGGCCATTGCCTGCATCCTGCTATTTGTTCGCCCGCTGCCGATTATCAATGTGGCGCTCTACGGCACCTTGGGGCTGATTTTTATCGCTTACCTGGCGCGCTTTCTGGTGGTCTGCGTCAAGCCCGTCGCCGCCAGCTTGGCGCAGCTGGATCCTTCCCTTGAAGAGGCGGCACAGCTCGCGGGTGCAGGCCCCTGGCGGCGCCTGGGCAGCATTATTTTACCCCTGGTCGCGCCCGCGCTGTTCGCAGGCGGCCTGCTGGTGTTTCTGCTGGCGGTCAACGAACTGACCGTGTCAGCCCTGCTATGGAGCGCCGGTAACGAAACCCTCGGCGTGCTGATTTTCAACCTCGACGAAGGCGGCGAAAGCGTGCTGGCCTCTGCGGTGTCAGTGCTGGTGGTAATCATGGTCGCCTCGCTGATGCTGACACTCAGTTTACTGGCGCCGCGTTTACCTAAAGGAGTCATTCCATGGCAGAGCTGAACACATCAGCGGTAAGCACAGCAGGGCTAACGATCGACCGTGTCACCAAGCGCTTTGGCGAGCAGACGGCCGTTGATGCGCTGTCGCTGACGATCAATCCAGGCGAGTTTGTCGCCCTGCTCGGCCCCAGCGGCTGTGGCAAAACCACCATGCTACGCATGCTGGCAGGCTTTGAAACGATCAACGACGGTACGATTCAATTAGCCAATCGCACCCTGGCCAGCGCCGATACCCATGTGCCGCCTGAACAGCGCAATATGGCCATGGTGTTCCAATCCTATGCGCTATGGCCGCATATGAGCGTGGCGGACAACGTCGGCTACCCGGTCAAGCTGCGCGGCCTGCGCGGGGCGGCGTATCACCAAAAGGTGCAGCAGGCCCTGGCCCTGGTGGAGCTTGATGCCTACGCCGACCGCATGCCCCAGGCCCTCAGTGGAGGCCAGCGCCAACGCGTCGCTCTCGCGCGCTGCCTGGTCAGCGACCCTTCGGTGGTACTGCTGGATGAGCCATTGGCCAACCTTGATCGGCACCTGCGCGCCACCATGGAGCACAGCTTCCGCGATTTTCACCAGCGCACTGGCGCCACGCTGGTCTATGTCACCCACGACCAAACCGAAGCCATGGCGCTGGCGGACAAAATCGCCGTGATGAAAGCGGGCAAGCTGGTTCAGTGGGGCGCCCCTGAAACCCTTTACAGGCAGCCGAGAACCGCCTGGGTAGCGGGCTTTATCGGCCAGGGCAGCCAATTAAAGGTCGCCGCAGGTCACCCAGGGAAGCTCCTTGAGGGCGCTGCCCTGATGCGCGGGCTGAACGCCATCGAGTCCGAACGAACCCAAAGCGTGCTGGTGCGCCCGGAACATATTCAGATCAGCGCAGCAACCGCTTCCTCCGCAACTCCCACTCATAACCAGCTTGCCGCACAGGTGGAAAACGTGATTTTCCGCGGCGAGCGCTATGAGCTCACACTGCGCCTGCCCAGTGGGGAAACACTGCTGGCCTACCACCACACCGCGCCTGACCTGGGTAGCCAGGTTGCCGTCGACCTTCAGCAGGGCTGGTGCCTGGAGCCCGACCAATGAGTGTCACTATCGAGATTCTCAGTGGTTTAGGCGCCAAAGGGCCTGCCGCGATAGTGGTAGAAGCCCAGGGAAAACGCCTACTGCTGGATGCAGGCGGTGCACTCCACCCGGATGACACCATTACTTGGGCGAACAACCTGGATGTGGATGCCGTACTGATCAGCCATGACCATATCGACCATATCGGCGGCGTGGCCGAGCTAGCGGAGAACGTGCCGCTTTATTGCACCCCGTTAGTCGCTAAATCGTTGCCCAAAAACCGGCTATGGCGCCCCTTGCCCGAACGCGGCACGCTAGAGATGGAAGGCATCACCGTTACCACCGGCCAAGCGGGGCACTCGCTAGGCGGTGTGTGGCTACATTTAGCGGTAGGGGGCGGTGTTTACTATAGCGGCGACGCCTGTTTTGAGTCGCGACTGTTTCCTTTTGATACCCCGCCGAAAGCGGATATTGCACTACTGGATGCCTCCTACGGCAGCTACGACCAGCCCCAAGCGTACTGTGTTCAGGCTATTAGTGAGCGCCTTGATCAGCCGCTGGCGTTTCCGGTACCGGAAACCGGCCGCGCCCTGGAGATGGCACTCTGGCTGGCGGAAGAGGCTGACCGGCGGCAGTTAACGCTCGCCATCGACCCGGTGATTCGCGACAACCTGGCCGCGCTCTTGGCACTGCCTGCCACACTGCGTCGGCCTGGGCTCGACCCCTCGATTCGCTCGCTGTTAGCGCGGCAAAACGCTTGCCCGCCAACCCTTCAGTTGATGTGCGATCGCAGTGATACGCCGGAACAGTGGCCCGACCACCACCTACTTCACACAGGTTATCTGACCCCTGACCGCCGCGCCGAGCTAGCGGCAGGCCAAATCAGCTGGCAGCGCTGGAATGTTCACCTACGTGCGTCGCACCTGGTGGCGCTCGCCGATCAGTTGGGCGCTACTCAAGTGGTGCCGCTATTTACCCAGCTTGCCAATAACGAATTGAATGCCTGGCATGGACTACTAGGCGAGCGCCTCTGCACCGCCCAGCGTTTATCTGCTCATTCACGTTTAGTCACCCTTTCCAGTTTAGGGAGTTTTGTATGACCGCAGTCATTGTCGATGTCGACGGCACCTTAGCCGAGTTTCACCCCCACCAGGTCAGCGACTGGGTGCTGGGCAGTCAAAAACAGTGGGAGCCCTTCTTTGCCCATATGGCCGAAGCGCCGGTGATCGAAGCGGTGGCCAAGCTGGTTAAAATCCTGAAGGCCCAAGGCCAGCAGATCGTTATCTGCAGCGGCCGCCCGGATAGCCATCGTGCGCATACCCAGCGCTGGCTAGAGCGCCACACCATCCCCTTTGATGCCATGTATCTACGCCCTGAGGGCGATGACCATGTGGATGATGAAGCGGTAAAAGAGGCGTTACTGGAGCGCATGCGCAGCGACGGCTTTGCGCCTTGGCTGGTGCTGGATGATCGTGATGCCGTGGTCGCCCAGTGGCGCGCGCTCGGGCTTACTTGCCTGCAGTGCGCGCCGGGGGATTTTTAAGCGTTTGCCAGCTTGGTTCGGTGCTGCCAAACCAGCACCGCCAAGGGCACCAGCGAGATAGGGATCAACACTAGGTTAAGTGTCGCCCAGCCCAATCCACTGACCAAGGGCCCAGCGAGCAACGCAGTGATAGCGGCGGTGCCAAAGACTAAAAACTCGTTGGCGGCCTGGGTGCGCGCTTTATCCACCGGGCGGTAGCTCTCAGTGAGCAGCCCGGTGGCGGGCAAAAAGGTAAAATTCCAGCCCAAGCCCAGCAAAATCAGCGCCACGTTGAAACCGGCTAAACTGATACCCAACTGAGCGACCAAAGCACTTGCCACCAGCAGCAGACAGCCTGCCACAATGACTTGCTTGGCGCCGAAGCGGGTGGCCAAATGGCCAGTAAAGAATGAGGGTAAAAACATCGCTACCACGTGCCACTGAATGGTCATTGAAACATGGTTAAAGTGGTGTCCAGCCCCCGCCATGGCGAGCGGCGTGGCGGTCATGGCCAGATTCATCACGCCGTATCCGACCATCGCCGCGCTCACCGCCACAATAAATCCAGGCTGGCGGAGTATCTTACCCAGCGGCAGTGCATTGCCTTCGCCGTGGGTGCGGGAAGCAGGCGGTAGTTGCGTCAGCATCAGCACCACTAACGCCAGTGCGTAGAGCGCTGCCAAGCCTACAAAGCTGCCCAGAAACGGCACCTCACCCAGCTCACGGCTCACCCTGGCCAGCCATGGCCCGGCAAACGCGGCTAACACACCGCCACCCATCACCAAACCAATCGCCCGGTCACGCATCGGCGCGGGGGCGGCTTCCACCGCGGCAAAGCGATAGAGCTGGCCAAAGCCAATGCCGATTCCGATTAGCCAGGTCGACAGCAAGAATAGCCCAAAACGCTCGCCAATCAGCGCCTGCACGGCAACCAGTGCGCCCACCAATCCCAAAAGATTGCCCAGTATAAAGCCGCGCTTTCGGCCCAGCCTGGCCATAATTAACGAGGCGGGAATGGTGGCACACATCAGCCCCAGCCACTGGGTGGCGACCGGCGCGGTCGACCAGGACGCACTTGGCGCCAAAGACGCCCCAATCAGCGGCGAAACGGCAATCAGTAAGACATTACCGGTAACCAGTAGCGCCTGGCAGAGCGACAATAGGGTGACGGTTAAAGGCATGAAACGCTCTCCTGAATAGAATCATCTGTATGGGAAGACGCAAAGCGCTGGCGATATACCGAGGGTGATACGCCGTAGTAACGCTGAAACTGGCGGCGCAGTTGTTCTGCGCCGCCCAGCCGCCAGCGTTGCGCCAGGCGCTCGAGGGATACGTTTTCGCGCCCGTTAAGCAGCGCCAAGCGCGCTTGTTCAAGACGTAGTTGGGTCAGGTAAGCGCCGGGGGTGGTATTTAAGTAGCGCCTAAATAACCGGGTTAAATGGCGCGGGGAGACCGCCATCAGGTCGGCCATGCTCTCAAGCCCGTGATCTACGCTGGGGTCGGCGTGGAGCTGATCCAGCAAGCGGCGCAGCGGCCCCGCCTCTTGTTGGTGTCGCAGTATCTCGCTGAACTGCGACTGCCCACCAGGGCGCTGCAAAAACACCACTAGCTCACGGGCCACTCGACCAGCTAGATCAGCACCGTGATCTGCTTCTACCAGCGAAAGCGCCAAATCAATCCCTGCCGTTACGCCTGCGCTGGTATAGCGAGCGTTGCTTTCGACATACAACGCATCGGGCTCGACGCTAAGCGCGGGGTACTCCTCGGCTAATTGCTGGGCATGGCGCCAGTGGGTGGTAACGCGGCAGCCATCCAATAGCCCTGCAGCGGCTAACAAAAATGCTCCAGAGCAGATGGACCCAAGTCGTCGTACCTCTGGGGCGATCTCACAAAGCGCCTGTTTCACGGCGGCTATTTCACTCTGCTGGATGACACCACTGCCACCCGCTACCAACAGCGTATCCAGGGGCAGTAAAGGGGTAAGTTGATGGTAGGTGTGCGTAGCGTGCACGGCTAGGCCGCCGTTGGTGACAACCGGGCCAACGGCATCGGCGACCAGGGTCAACTGATACAACGGCTGGGGGCTTAGCGCATTGGCGCTGGCAAACACCTGCCAGGGGCCGCTGACATCCAGTAGTTGGCAGTCGGGGTAGGCAAATAGAGCAACATGGCGAGTCACAGTCTCTCTCCGCTAACGGGGAATCGAAGCATTAGAGAGAGTGTCAGCGCTGCACCCTATGTCGGCAAGGACCATTACCCCACCGATATGGACATTTCGCTAGATACGCTATCCGAAGAGTATTCATCAGCCTGGTTTATCTAACGGGGCCACCATGACAGCTTACAGCTTGCCAGCCCCTTAAATATCCATTATAGCTTATGAAGTATATAACTTAGCAAAAAATGGATATTTCTCACCGATGAATATACTTTCACCTTCCCCGCTTTCACTACCCGAACCTCTTCCTTGGCCCAAGGCCTATAGCATGCCTCCTACCGTTGGGATGAATGCGATAGAACTATCGAATGCGATTCACTCACGTGATATTAGTTGCAAAGAGGTAATCGCGGATTATCTCGCCCATATTTCACTACTCAATCCTATTGTTAACGCGATTGTCTCATTGCGCGACACTGATGATTTGCTTGCTGAAGCCACGCAATTAGATAGGGAACTTGCTAAAGGGCAATCTCGTGGTTGGTTACACGGGATTCCTCAAGCCATCAAGGATTTATCTTCTACAGCAGGTATAAGGACGACGCTTGGCTCTCCCCTTATGGCCAACCAAATACCTGACACTGATACGATTATGGTGTCACGGATTAAGCGCGATGGCGCCATTATCATAGGAAAAACCAATACCCCTGAATTCGGCTTGGGCTCCCAAACCTTCAACACTGTTTTCGGTGCGACGCGCAATGCCTATCACCCACATCTAACAGCCGGTGGCTCAAGCGGCGGAGCCGCGGTAGCCCTGGCACTTCGCATGCTACCGGTCGCCGACGGTAGCGATATGATGGGCTCTTTACGTAACCCGGCTGCTTATCAAAATTTATACGGTCTTAGACCTACATTTGGGCGCATTCCTTCAGTATCAGCACCCGATCTTTTTGGGCATCAGTTGAGCACCGAAGGCCCTATGGCCAGAAATATCGAAGACCTTCGAGGTCTACTGGTCACGCAATCTGGTCACGACCCACGTGTTCCACTCTCTATAACCGACTCCTTAACCAACCTTTCTGGCTCTTTGAACGCTTGCCAGCATGGTAAACGCATTGCATGGCTTGGCGATTGGCAGGGAGAATTGCCCCTCGAACCCGGCGTACTTGAGCTATGCGAAAACGCAGTTAAACAGTTTGAACAGATTGGCTGCACCATTGAGCAACCTGATATGCCGATGTCGATGGAATCACTTTGGGAAAGCTGGCTGACACTGCGGCAATGGGCTATTTCCGGTAACTTGGTAGACACTTATCAAGCCCCTGAAAAGCGGCGTTTATTGAAACCAGAAGCGCAGTGGGAAATAGAACAAGGGCTTGCCTTGTCTGCACTGGATGTCCATAAAGCCAATGTGACGCGCAGCCAGTGGTATACAGAGCTAAATAAACTGTTCTTGCATTACGACTATGTCATGCTGCCCAGCGCGCAGTGCTTCCCCTTTCCTGTGACAACCCAGTGGCCAAGCGAAATTGCAGGCAAACCAATGGATACCTATCACCGGTGGATGCAAATTGTCATACCTGGCTCTCTCTCAGGCTGCCCTGTATTAAACGTACCTGCGGGCTTTAATGATAACGACCTACCGATGGGCATTCAGGTAATCGCACCCCATCGAGCCGAGCTAGCGCTATTGCAACTTGGTCAAGCCTACCAATCAATCTTGCCCAGTTGGAAATATCGTTTGCCGCCCTGTTTTTCTGAATAGCTTTTCTCAAAAAACCTTTGTGAAAAACTATGTTCTGTGAAGACAACCGCGACCCAACCGATACAGGCATACCAATCAATAAGCTATAAGATAAATCAGCCTGTTCTCTCTAACGGTGCCTCCATCCTGCGTACACTGGAAACGAAATCGCTAAAGCGCTCGCCTTGAATCAATACATGGTCGCTCAGTGCTTGCTGGGCCGCCACGGGGTCGCCCTGTTCAATGGCTTCCACAATGGTTTGGTGCTCGCTGAGGGAGTTATTTACCCGCTGGCGCACCTGAAGCTGCAGGCGCCGATAAGGCTTTAAACGTTGTTTAAGTTGGCGCGCTTCGCTGGCCAAAAAAGTGTTGTGGCTAGCGGTGTAGATACAGTTGTGAAAGCCTTCATTTTCGTAGTAATACTCGTCGCTATCACCGGCCAACGCCGCCGCTTCGCAGCGCTGGTGGGCTTCTTTTAATGCCGCCAGCTCTGGTTCGGTAATTCGCCGTGCAGCCAAGCGTCCACACATGCCCTCAAGCTCCGCCATCACTTCGAACATCTCGATGAGTTGATCAATGCCCACTTTCGCAACGAAGGTGCCCTTCTTAGGCGAAACGGTCACCAAGCCACTGGCAACCAGTTGCTGAAAGGCTTCACGCACTGGGGTACGCGAGACCTCAAACTCACGACCCAAGGCTTCTGGATCCAGGCGCTCTCCCGGTAAACGGCGGCCATTGATGATGTCATCCTCAAGAGAATCTCTTAATCGCTGAGCATTGGATCGCTTGGTGCCGGTCATCTTTTACCTCCTTGGATCGCGGCTCGTCTTAGCCGTTTTAATGCTGTCATACAGTTGACATTAGCATACATAGCGCCTATTGATATATATATCAGCTCGACTGATAGATACATACAGCCCATCCAAATACACAACAACAACTGTTGGAGACGCCTCATGCAACGCTATTTGATCTCAACTGCTGCCGCCCTCGGCCTCGCCATTGCCGCTTCCCACGCCTCTGCCGATACCGTGCTACGCGCGTCGCATCAATTCCCCGGGGGGCAGGGAGATGTTCGCGACGAAATGGTGCAAATGATGGCCCGCAAAGTAGCCGATGCGGATGTAGGGCTGACCATAGAAGTTTATCCGGGCCAATCGCTGTTCAAAGCGCGTGAACAGTGGGGCGCTATCGCTCGTGGTCGCCTCGATATCACCTCTCTACCGCTGGACTACGCTAGTGGTCGGCATCCAGAGTTTTCGGCTACGCTGATGCCGGGCTTAGTGCGTAATCAGGCCCATGCTCAACGCCTGAATGACTCTGAATATATGGACATGATTAAAGAAGTCATTCGCGAAGGTGGCGCTCGAGTACTTGCAGATGCCTGGTTATCCGGTGGCTTTGCATCTAGCGAACAGTGCGTTACCTCCCCGGATACCGTCGAGGGCCAAAATTTCCGTGCTGCCGGACCTGCATTTGAACAAATGCTTGAGGCCGCTGGCGCCTCCATTGCCTCCATGCCCTCTTCCGAGGTGTATACCGCCATGCAAACAGGTGTGCTGGATGCCGCCAATACCTCGTCGATGTCGTTTATCTCTTTCCGGCTTTATGAACAGGTTGAATGCTTGACCGAGCCGGGCGACTTCGCGCTCTGGTACATGTACGAACCCATTCTTATTTCTGAGCAGGTATGGCAAGAGCTTAACGAGGAACAGCAAGCAGCGCTGATAGAAGCCGGTGAAGCCGCCGAAGCCTTCTTTGCTGAAGAGGCCGCCGCCATTGATCAGGAAATGGTCGATCTTTACGAGGAGAACGGCGTTGAGGTGGTCAGCATGAGCGAAGACGACTACAACGCCTGGCTCGATATCGCCAAGGAAACCTCCTACAAAAACTTTGCCGACAATGTTCCCAATGGCCAGGCCATTATCGATGCAGCGCTGGCCGTCGAGTAAGCAACCCATAAACGCCTAACGGCTCGGCTGCCCTTCGGGGTGGCCGTTTTCAACTGATGCTTGCTTAGCTTGGCGAAATAACCAGCTTGACGAGGGAAATATGGCACCTGCAACGACTCACAATGCCCTGGCGCGCGGGGGCATCATCGGCGGCTACATTCGCGTCATGGACAAGCTTTCGCGGCTTTCCGCCTATTTAGCCTGCGCCATGTTTATCGCTGGCGTATTAGTGATTTGCCAGATGGTATTTATTCGCTACTTGCTTGGAATGAGCACCAGTTGGCAGACCGAATTCACCATCTTCTCAGTAACGGCTGCGATGTTGATGGGGAGCCCTTATGTGCTGATGACCGGAGGGCACGTGGCTATCACTATTGTTCCCGATGCGCTGGGCGGTATTACCCGCACCATCATGCGTTTGATCGCTTCCCTGTTTGGATTAGGTTTTTGTGCCGCCCTGGCGTATGCCAGCTGGGTTTATGTTTTTGAGGCACTTCACGGTGAGTGGACGACGGGTTCCGTCTGGAATCCACCGCTGTGGCCCGCCCTGCTGCCCATGGCCGTCGGCGCCACCCTGCTGTCGCTGCAATATGTAGCTGAAATTCTGCGTGGGGAGAGCTAAGCATGGATCCCATTACCTTAGGCATTATTGTCGCCATCGCGCTGATTGCGCTGATGGCCATTGGCACCCCTATCGCTTTCGCCCTGGGCGGTGTATCAATGCTGGCGCTGATCTACGACCGTGGTCTTGCTGAGCTCACCTACTTCGGGGAAACCTTTTTTGACCGCATCGCCGAGTTTGGTTTTGTCGCCATTCCGATGTTTATTCTGATGGGCGCCGCGGTGGCCTCCTCCCCCACCGGGCGCGATCTGTATCGCTCGCTGGATCTATGGATGGGCAAGCTGCCCGGCGGCTTGGCGGTTTCCAATATCGGCGCCTGCTCTATCTTTGCTGCGCTCTCGGGATCGTCACCAGCCACCTGTGCGGCAATTGGTAAAATGGGCATTCCCGAAATGCGCATGCGCGGCTACCCGGATGGCGTGGCGGCGGGCTGTATTGCCGCGGGTGGCACCCTGGGCATCCTGATTCCGCCGTCGGTCACCATGATTATCTACGGCATCTCCACCGAAACCTCTATTGGTCGACTGTTTATTGCCGGGGTGGTGCCAGGCTTTATGCTTGCAGGCCTGTTTATGATCTGGACGATGATCGCCTGCAAGATGGCCGGTGGCTATAACAACCCGATGGCGGAGTCCGTCGAACGGCTAAAGCAGAACGTTAAGCAGAATGTTGATACCAACCTGAAAGCGCTAGTGCGTGTTCTGCCTTTCCTGGGCGTGGTCGCGGGTATCCTGTTTGCCTTGTACGGCGGGGTGGCAACACCGTCAGAGGCGGCGGGTGTGGGTGCATTCCTCTGTTTGGCGCTGGCTATTTTGATCTACCGCATGTGGCAGTTGGGCCCGATAAAACTGATTATGCGCGACTCGCTGCGCGAAAGCGTGATGATCATGCTGGTGATCGCCACCGCCGAAGTGTTCGCCTATGCGCTCTCCTCAATGTTTATCACCCAAACCGTCGCCGCCGCGATTGCTGATCTGGAGATCAACCGCTGGGCGCTGATGGGGGTGATTAACCTCTTCCTGCTGGTGGCCGGTTTCTTCCTGCCCCCCGTGGCCGTGATCGTGATGACCGCGCCCATTCTGTTACCTATCATCCTGGCGGCTAATTTCGACCCCTACTGGTTTGCGGTGATTTTGACCATCAACCTGGAGATCGGTCTGATCACACCGCCAGTGGGTCTCAATTTGTTCATTATTAAAGGTATCGCACCGGATATTTCGCTGCGCGACATTCTGATGGGAAGCTTGCCCTACGCGCTATGTATGGTGCTGGGTATCTTGCTGCTGTGTCTATTCCCAGGCATCGCGCTTTGGCTACCTAACTTGATCATGGGTTAAGGAGTTCGACCATGAACATGCTGTTTTTGCAGGAGCTGTTCAACAACATCACTCAGCGCGATGCACTGTTGCGGCGCCGCCATCCCGAGACTTTAACGCCCGACCATGGGCAGTTGGTTAACGCCTGCCACAAGCTGTTGGAAAGCGATGGCGAAGCCTCCAGCATCGCTCTGGCAAGCCGTGCTTTGGCGATTTATCAGCGCCTTTCGGCAGCTGAAAAAAGCAGCTTTTTTGCCCGCTTAACGGCTGACTTTGCGGCCGAGCCCGGCCCCATTGACGCGGCCTATCTGGCGTATCAAGAGGTGCGCGACAACCAATCGCTACAGCGCCTGTTTGAAGCCTGCGAGCCCCGGCGCCAAGAGCTTTTTCGGCGTTTAAACCTGGCCAGCGACGGCACCTATGAGCTGGTTAAAATGCGTGAAGACCTGCTGGGGCTACTACGCGAACAACCGGAATTAGCGCCCATCGACGACGATTTCGCCCATCTGTTCGGCTCCTGGTTCAACCGCGGCTTTTTGATGCTCAAACGCATTGACTGGAACACTCCCGCTTCGATTCTAGAGAAGATCATCCGCTACGAAGCGGTACACGAAATACAGGATTGGGATGATCTGCGCCGGCGCCTGGATGCCCGCGATCGCCGCTGTTTCGCCTTCTTCCACCCCGCCATTGGCGACGAGCCGCTGATCTTTGTGGAAGTGGCCCTCCACAAGGGCTTGCCAAGCCGTATACAGCCCATCTTGTCGGGGGAAAGTTCTGGAGAGGGTTCCGTAGAGAGTCGTCATACTAAAAAAGCCATCGATGAGCCCGAGGATGCCGATACTGCGGCGTTCTTTGGTATCAGCAACTGCCAGACCGGCCTGCGCGGCATCTCCTTCGGTAATTTTTTGATCAAGCAGGTGGTGCAAGAGCTCTCCCAGGAGCTGCCGCAGCTTAAATACTTCGTCACCCTCTCGCCGGTACCTGGCTTCGCCCAGTGGCTGCAGGAGCAGCGTGAGGATGAGCAGCTTCCCTCGTCGCTGCGTAAATCACTCAAAGGGCTTGAAACCCCAGGATGGCATCAGGACAAAGCGCTTGAAGAGCAGCTTAAAGCCGCGATTCGCCCACTGGCCGCCCGTTACTTGGTCGAAGAGAAGAACCGCCACGGCCTGCCGCTCAACCCGGTGGCCCGCTTTCACCTCGGCAACGGCGCTGAACTCCACCGTATTAATTGGTTGGGCGATATCTCCGAGAAGGGCTTTAAACAAGCCGCTGGACTGATGGTTAACTATCTGTATGTGTTGGACGATATCGAGCGCAATCACGAAAACTATACCGCCAAGGCGACCGTTGCTTGCTCGAATGAGGTGCGCGACCTCGCCAAACGCGCTCGCAAGCTGGCCAAAGGAGAGACCACCAAATGAGCCACAACCTATTTGAAACCTTTGCTGCCAAAATGCGCGAGCGCGCAGAGGCCGATTTTATTACTACCCGCGATGGCCGCCGCTATCGCTACGCCGATGCGCTGACCATCAGTGCGCAGCTTGCCGGCGCACTAACCGAGCTAGGCGTTAAGCAAGGCGACCGCGTTGCCGTGCAGGTGGATAAAAGTCCTGAGGCGATACTGCTTTACCTGGCCTGCCTGCGCATCGGCGGCGTCTATTTGCCCCTCAATACGGGCTATACCGGCGATGAGATTCGCTACTTTTTAAATGACGCCGAGCCCGCGCTGTTCGTTTGTCGCCCCAAGATAGAAGAGCAAGCACTGTCGCTTGCTGCTGAAACCGGCTGTCCGGCGGTGGTCACCCTGGGCAGCGCCGCCGATGGTAGCCTGATGGAAACCGCCCAAGCGGCAGTACCAAGAGAAGACATCGTGGCACTTGGCGAACGCGACCTGGCCGCGATTCTCTATACCTCAGGCACCACTGGGCGCTCCAAAGGCGCCATGCTAACGCACAAAAACCTCGCCTCTAACGCCAAGACCCTGGCCAAAGCGTGGCACTTCAGCGCTGATGACCGGCTGATTCATGCGCTGCCGATCTTCCACACCCACGGCTTATTCGTCGCCTGCAACGTCACTTTGATGGCGGGCGCCAGCATGCTCTTCCTGCCTAAGTTCGATGCCGATGTCATTTTTGAAGAGTTGCCCCGTGGCACTGTGATGATGGGCGTTCCTACCTTCTATACGCGCTTGGTTCAGGACGAACGACTGACCCCAGAAGCTACCGCCAACATGCGGCTGTTCGTTTCCGGCTCCGCTCCGCTCACCGCCGAGACCCACGAGGCATTTGAAGCCCAAACGGGGCATGCGATTCTTGAGCGCTACGGCATGACTGAAACCAATATGAACCTCTCCAACCCCTATGACGGTGCCCGCCGAGCAGGCACTGTGGGCATGCCGCTACCCGGTGTGGAGATGCGCATTACCAACCGAGAAACTGGCGCGGAGGTGCCGTTTGGTGAGATTGGCATGCTGCAGATTCGCGGCCCGAATGTCTTTATCGGCTACTGGCGAATGCCCGAAAAGACCCGCGAAGAGCTGTTAGACGACGGCTTTTTCATTACCGGCGATCTCGCCATGGTCGACGAGCAGGGCTATGTGCATATTGTTGGCCGTGACAAGGATCTGGTGATTTCCGGCGGCTACAACGTTTACCCCAAAGAGGTGGAACAGGTGATCGACGAGCTTGATCAAGTCGCCGAATCCGCAGTGATCGGTCTACCGCACCCTGACTTTGGCGAAGGCGTTACCGCAGTGGTGGTTCGCCAGCAAGGCGCTGATCTTGGAGAAAACCAGCTTGAAGAGGAGAAAGTAATCACCCATTTAGATGGTCGGCTAGCTAAGTATAAGCAGCCCAAGCGGGTCTTCTTTGTCGATGAATTGCCGCGCAATACCATGGGCAAAGTACAGAAAAATGAACTGCGCAAACGGTTCAACGACACCTACCAAACGCCTTAGTCGCCATTCCTAAGCGTTACCCACCCCTAAATGTTTGCCCCAACTCTTTCACCTGACACGATAAGGGAAAGAGGCGGGGCGTTTTTTTGCGAAAAGGAACCATTTGCTCTACTAAATGTTAAGGTAAGGTCACTTAACGAACGATGGAGCAGATCGCCTTGACTACGCCTACCGTTACCAACGGCATCACCGCCAGCGAGCTATATAAATTAGTCCGCCAGCCAGCATCCAACAACGCTACAGAGGCCCCCCTTGAGTGGCCCGAGGGCACGATCAGCCTGGATGAGACGAATCAGACCCTGATCTGGGAGCTTAACGACTACGGCAACTTGCCGATTACCCTCTCGCGCAGCGAAAATGAGTGGGTCGCCATGGCGCCCATTGTGGCCGTTGATAGCGTCAACAATACCGCTGAGCTCAACGAAGTGCTGTTGCGCCAGGGCATTTCGTTACCGCTGGCTTCCGTGGGCATTGTCGAAATCGACGGTCACGACTTTTATGTGGCTTACGGACAGCTGTTTGGCGACTCAAAGCTTGAATCGATTTGTGCCGAGCTACACGCCACGGCCAGCGCGGCCATGGACGTCGCCGAACTGATTCAAACGCACTTTGCCTAAGCCTAACAGGGGTTATCGAAAACAGAGTTAATCGGTCATCGCCACTGACATGCACACTGAAACAGTGGCGCTTTATTTAAAGATATTCTTAAAGAAGAGACACTTATATGTTAAGCAAAATTATGACTGCCCTGCGTGGCAAAGCGAATGAAACCGGTCAAGCCGTGGTGGATTCCCAAGCACTGCGCATTTTAGACCAGGAAATCCGCGACTCGGAAAATCACCTGAGCCAATCTAAAACCGAACTCACCCGCCTGATGGGCCAGCGCCAGCTAAACAGCAATAAAGCTGACGCCCTGGAAAGCAAAATCGCCGAACTGGAAAAAAGCGCTGAGGCCGCGCTGGATAAAGGTGAAGAAGCGCTAGCCGTGGAAGTGGCTGAACGCATGGTGACGCTGCAGGATGACCTGGAAGCGGAGCGCGCTATTGTCAGCGAGTACGACGCCAGCATCGAAAAACTACGCGGCGCGATTCGCGGCACCGACAATCAGCTTCGCCAACTCAAGCAGCAGGTGAGCGTCGTTAAGGCGACTGAGTCAGCACAAAAAGCCCAATCTGCCGTTGCGGCTCGCCACTCAGGCCAGAACAGCGCCATGAGCAGCGCCATGGAGTCACTGGAGCGCATCAAAGAGCGCCAGCAGCTTAATTCAGCGCAAATGCAAGCCGCTGACGACATGGCCGCAGAAGAGAGCGGCAGCTCGCTTGAAGCACGCCTGAAAGCAGCCGGGGTGGGTGGCCAGAATCGCAAAGCAGACGACGTGTTAGCGCGCCTGAAAGCGAAGAAAAACGCCGCACAGGAATAAGCGTTAAGAGCAAATCAGCGTTTAAATTTATTAGGGAGCCAGGCCATGTTTAACACCCTCAAGGCACTTTTTCGCGCTACTACGGAGAAGCCACCCGAGCCTAACGAAGGCCGCCCGGTGGCCGCTGGCCTGCCTATGAGTATCAGCCAGGAAGACCTTGAGGGCCTACGCCTGGATGGGCGCGTCAATATTAAGCTGATCGGCCTGCGCGCCCACCCCGATGCACTGTTTCGCTGGAACGACGATGCCTACCATCATATAGCTGCCGTGGGGCACGTCGATCTTGGTCAAGGAGCGCACTTGGTGCGCTTCTATCTGGATAACGACACCTGGCTGCAGGCCAATATTGAGAACGGTCAGGTGCTTGAATATAAGCTGTTCGACTTTTACCGTGTTGCCCATCTCTCGGATGCCGAATTTGATAATTTGATAAACGGTGAAGATAAACAGCCCGACAGCATCGGCGCCCAAACCATCGCGCTCACCTCAACCACTGAGGAGGCGCGCAGTTGCACCTATCAGCGAGTGTGGGGGAATGGTGACAGCCTGTGGTCGCCGCCGGTGGTTTTCGAAGAGCAGGTAATGACCACCGAGAGCGTGTCGGCGCGCCATGTGACCCACCATGCCATGCTCTATGAGCGTACCATCGAAGGTGCTGAGCGTATGGAGTACTTACTGCTGAGCGCAGAAAGCGATGGCGAAGGCAGCTTTATGGCGGTGCACAACGTGGGGGTAGATGTGGCCTCCGTCGATATCGACGCTGTTTGACCCGCAAGTCTATTTTTAAGCTACTGAAAAGGAAGCAACCACCATGGTGAATTACCTCTACGGCCTGCCATCATTTATCGCCTATCTAGTCACGGCGATTATCCTGCTCGCCGCCTTTATGTACTGCTACAGCCGGATTACCCCGCACCACGAGTGGACGCTGATTCGCGAAGGTAATGCGGCCGCTGCTTCTGCCTATGGCGGCTCCATTTTAGGCTTCACCATTCCGCTGTACAGCGCGATGGCAAACTCCATTAGCTTCATCGATTTTGTGCTCTGGGGCATTGTCGCCTTTATCGTTCAGCTGGCCACCTTCTTTGGCGTTAAGTTGTTTCTGCGCAAGCAGGGCGAAAGCCTGTCTCAGCACATTACCGAAGGCCACCAGGCCTACGGCATTTTAATGGCCAGCGTGGCCGTGGCAGTCGGCTTACTCAACGCCGCTTCGATGACTTGGTAACGACGTGGTAAAGGAGAGCCTGCATGTCAAAACACGATAGTACCCCTCATTTGCCGCGCCGCAAGCGCAGCGGGCGCTTGTCACTGGCAATGATGGGCGCCAGCGCCTTTGGTCTTACCGCCTGTGGCCAACCGCCCCAGGAAGAGCAAATCACCGATATAGAGTTCGACCAGCCGCGCAGCTTTCAAAGCGTTGAAGATTGCGTTGCGGAGAATGTCTATACCCGTAGCGCCTGCGAAGATGCTTACGAAGCCTCATTAAAAGAGGTGCCGCGCTATAGCACCCTGGAGGAGTGCGAAGCGGAGAATGGTGAAGGCGCTTGTACCGCGCCGACCGAAGAGCAGTCTCAAGCGGCTACGGGTAGCACCGGCGGCAGCTGGTTCATGCCTGCCATGATGGGTTATATGGTCGGCAGCATGATGTCCAACACCAATCGTGGACGCTCCTTCGAGCGGGTGTATCAGGAGCCGGTGTACCGCAATCGCCAGAACCAGGGCAACTGGAACACGGCCTCTAGCCAGGCGACTCAGCGCGTCACTCAGCGTAACGATGCCATGCGTAGCTCAGTGGCTCAGAACCGCCAAGCCGCGTCTCAGCGCCGAGGCTTTGGCTCACGCTCTTCTGCCCGCGGCGGCTGGGGCTCATAACCCCCAGGCAAATATTACTATGCTGCGAATCGATATCCCTGAACGAAGCAACTGGAAAGCCCTGGCTCACGAGCTGGGCTTTCATTTTCATACCATCGACGGGGAGCCTTACTGGAAAGAGGACGCCTACTACCAGTTCAGCCTAGAGCAGGTAGAGCGAGATATCGAAGCGCCTACCGAGGAAGTGCATGAAATGTGCATGGAGCTGGTGGACAAGGTTTGCCACTCCAATGCGCTTATGCAGCGTCTGGCGTTGCCTGAACACATGTGGGACAGCATCCATAATTCCTGGAAGTCGGGTCAGCCGCACCTCTACGGACGAATGGATTTTGCCTATTCAGGCGATGGCCCGGCGAAACTGCTGGAGCTCAACTACGACACCCCTACCTCGCTCTACGAAGCGGGCTTTTTTCAGTGGGTGTGGCTTGAGCAAGCCATCCAGCAAGGCATCCTGCCGCGCCATGCGGATCAGTACAACTCTATTCAAGAGCGCCTGATCAATGCCATGGCGCACCTTGGCGATCGCATTGAAGCGCGTACACTCTATTTCTCCTGCATCAAAGATAATGCTGAAGAGCGCGCCACCGTGCACTACCTGCAGGATGTGGCGGTGCAGGCGGGGCTCAAGGCGCCTTTTATCTACACCGAGGATATTGGCCTACAAACCGGGGCAGAGCACTTTGTTGACCTTGATGACCAGCCTATCCACGCCCTGTTCAAACTCTACCCCTGGGAAGAGATGGCCGACGATGCGTTTGGCGAATATATCCCACAGCTAAACACCCACTGGTTTGAGCCGCCCTGGAAAGCCATTCTCTCCAACAAGGGGATTCTGCCCCTTTTATGGGAGCACTTTAAAGGCCACCCCAATCTACTACCGGCGTTTTTTGAGGATGCCAATAGCCCACCACTGCCTGCGGGCTGGGTGCGTAAACCGTTCTTCTCCCGGGAAGGCAGCAATGTGGAGCTAATCACTCCAACTGGCCAGCGGGAGGCCGTGGACGGCCCCTATACCGACAGCCCATGGATTCGGCAGGCTTACCACCCGATGCCGCGCTTTGGTAATAACCACGCCTTAATTGGCAGTTGGGTAGTGGGCGACCGCGCCTGCGGCATGGGCATTCGTGAAGACGTTGGTCGCATCACCAAAGACTCCTCCTGCTTTGTGCCCCACGCGATCGTGTAAGCGCAAGTACCAAAATACACTTATTACAGGCTAGCCAGTCCTCACAAAAAAGCTGAAATCGTTGCCACTACCCTAAGTAGAGTGGTAAGTATCACTCTACTTCTAACCCTGAGCGCTATTGAGCAGCGTCGTTAGGGCCACCGTCTACTTTGGAGCAACGGCGAACATGATGGCGCGCTGGAAATCCCTACCTTTACGGCTTCGTCTATTTCTCTCTTTTGGGACAGTCTTAGCATTCGCGATGCTTTTGGCGCTCTATCTTCAAGCGCGTTCACACAGCCAAGCGCGGCTGGATAACCTGCTTAATCAAGAGCTACCGGCACAGGTCAAAGGGCTGGCAGCGCATATAAACCTCAGCCTTAGCCAGGATCTTGCCATTTCCGAAAGCTTGGCCAATAGCTACTTTATTGAGCAGTGGGTTCGCGAAGGCCTACCGGAAGAGCGACAAAACGACATTGCGGCGTATCTAGCGCGTCTTATGGAGCAGTTAGACACCGAGCTGCTGTTTATCGCCGCTCAACACCAGGGTCGGGGCTACTATTTCCAGCTGCGCAACGGTGAATTTCTGCAGCGCATTATCCAGCCCCCCGGCAGCGAAGATGACTGGTACTACCACTTTACTGACAGCGACAACGCTTACGAGCTAAATTTAGATAGCGACACCTTCTCACCCGACGATGCCTTTGTGTACGTCAATTATCGCAGCACGGTAAATGCCGCCAACGGTCGACCGCTGGTCGTGGCCGGTGCGGGGCTTGATCTCTCCCAAATGGCCAGTTTGATTGATGACTTTCGCTTAGGCGGTAGCGGACACGCTTCGCTGCTCAGCGCCGAGGGTGAGCTGCTTGTTCGCAGCGGCGAAGCCAATCGTAGTGATGAATCAGCTCCTACTGTCGCAACAGCCACCGAGGCCTTACCAGAGCAAGCGTCGCAGCGTTTGCTGCAAAACGAGCAGCTACAGGTGCATGAAGCGACCCGTGACGGTCAAGAAGTGTTGGTCAGCACGATCTGGCTCCCCGAGCTGCAGCGCTACCTAATGGTGGAAGTCGATAAAAAGACGTACCTGGCGTCCACCCACGAGCGCTTCCTGGAGTCCAGCGGTATAGGGCTGCTCATTCTGCTCGTTGGGCTGCTGGTACTCTACCCGCTGACTGGCAGTCTCATCCGCCCGCTGATTGATTTCCAGCGCCAGTTGAAAGACATCACCTACAGCCTGGATCTTTCGCGGCGGGTCAGCACCGATGACAAAGCCGAACTTGGCGACTTAGCCAACCAAACCAACGAGCTCCTTGAGCGCCTCTCCCGCGCTATTGCGGCAGTGGCCAAAAACGCTCAGGCACTAACGCAAGTCGCTGACCGGCTGGCGAAAACCGCCGGGCTTTCCGGTGTGCACGGTAGCGATATCGATCATGAAGCAAGCCAAACCATGGCCGCAGCGGTCGAGGAAATGGCCTCTTCGGTAGCGGAAATAACTTCCACCATGGAAGAACTCTCTACCTCATCAACCCAAATTGCCGATCACTCTCAGTCGGTGGTCGACGTTGCCAATCAGACGCTGGAGCGCAGCCGGAAAGGCAGTTCGGCCATGCAGCTGCTACAGTCAAAAATGCAGGATATCCGTAGCGACAGCGAACAGAGCCTGACAGAGATCATGACGCTGGGGGCGAAATCCAAACAGATCAACAAGGTTATGGAGCTGATCAACACCCTGGCCGCTCAGACCAAGCTGATCGCTTTTAATGCCGCCTTGGAAGCTTCAAGCGCAGGGGAATCGGGCCGCCGCTTTTCGGTTGTCGCCAGTGAGATACGCCGCTTGGCTGACAGCGTGACCGACTCAACCCAAGAGATTGAAGCGCATACCGATGATATTCAGACGGCGATTAATCGCTTGGTGGTGGCCTCTGAAAAAGGTGCCTCCTCAATCGAGCAGGGCGTTGAGGCAAGCATGAGTACCGCCCAGGATCTGGAGGCGCTGCTCAAGGCAGCGAGTCAAACCAGCAGCGCGGCCCAGCAGATATCGCTCTCCACACAGCAGCAAAAAACCGCCAGCAGCCAGGTGGTGATGGCCCTACGCGATATCGATACGGCCAGTTCTCGCAACGCACACTCAGTGCGCAGTATTACCGATATTAGCCAGGACATGATCCATATGTCGGCTGAGCTTAACGCGCTGGTGCAGGAGTTCACCCTAACAAATAAAAATCGCTGATAAGGATACCGGATGAGTGTAATTCGGGTAGTCATTGCCGACGACAGCCAAGTAGCCCGCGACGTGCTACGCGATATCCTCAGCCGGGACGATGATATTGAGATCGTGGGGGAAGCCGCGAATGGCCGCGAAGCGGTGGAGCTGGCCAAGCGCCTTGCGCCGCATCTGATCACCATGGATCTCAACATGCCGGTGATGGACGGCTTGACCGCGATCGAAGAGATCATGTACAGCAAAGGGGTGCCCATTCTGGTAGTTAGTGACCGCTCCGATGCGCAAACCGCCTATCAAGCCCTTGAGGTAGGCGCGTTGGAGGTCATGCCTAAACCCACTCTGGAAGGAGCCGATGCCGAACGCTTGCTGGAGCGTGTACGCCTGCTTTCCGGTGTGGCGGTCATCACTCGTCTACGTCGACGCGGCTTAGCACCCCCCCCCTCTCCTCCAATAGCGACATTTGCTGTAACGCCACGGGGGGTGCCGCGTAACTTCCAGCACGTGGTCGCGATCGCCTGCTCAACCGGTGGCCCGCAAGCTTTAGTGCGGGTGCTGCGGAGGCTACCCAGCGGGTTTCCAGCCCCCATTGTGATCGCCCAGCACATCAGTCATGGATTTATTGATGGCATGGCACAATGGCTGGCATCCCTTTGCACTATGCCGGTTAGCGTGGGCCAAGAGGGCGAACGGCTACGCCCTGGGCATATTTACCTCTCACCTTCCGAGCGTGACTTATGCGTATCCTCCCGCCACCGCTTCCAGCTTCAACCCAGTCCTGAATGCTCCCTGTACCACCCCTGTTGCGATGTGCTGCTGCACAGTGTCGCGGAGGTCTACGGCAGCGATGCGATTGGTATTATTTTGACCGGCATGGGCCGCGATGGAGTGAATGGTATGCGGGCGATACATCGCGCAGGCGGAACCACCTTCGCGCAAGATGAAGCCAGCTCGGTGATTTATGGCATGAATCAGGAAGCCGTCAAAGCAGGCGTCATACAGTATGAATTACCGCTCGATAGCCTTCCGGATCGGCTGCTACGCGATGTCCATGGCTGCATGGATAGCCGACCGGAGCCTCTGGCATGAGTGCGTTTGCTCCCTTCAAAGCTCTGGTGCATCAACGCTGCGGTTTACACCTAGATGGCTTGGCCGAAGCCCGGCTATTCCGAGCAGTAGCCAGCTTACAGGCCTCCACGGGGCTAACCGACATCACTCAGCTCCTCAAGCAATTAAGCCACGACCCGGCGCTATTCGATCAATTTGTCAGCCAGTTAACGGTCAACGAAACCTATTTTTTTCGCGAACCTGACGCCCTGGACTGGCTGGTCAACACCTATTTACCGCAACGCCTAACGACAGAGCAGCCGCCGCTCTCTATCTTCAGCGCGGGCTGCTCTTCCGGTGAGGAGCCCTATAGCGTAGCGATGATGCTGTTTGAGCGCTTTGGCGAGCGGGCCAAAGCGCTGTTTACTCTTACCGGCGGCGACCTGGATCACCAAGTTCTCGCCAAGGCACGCCAGGCAGTTTATGGCGGCATGGCGTTTCGCGCCCTCTCCCCCGCCTTCAAAAAGCGTTACTTCAGCCCCCACAAGGGGCGCTACAAGCTTCACGAACCGCTGCGCCAATGGGTAACCTTTCGGCCGTTTAACCTGTTAAACGCCAACGAAGACAGCCCCGTCGGCCCCTTTGATGTAATTCTGTTTCGCAATGTCTCGATCTACTTTGACCAGCAGACGCGGCGCCATATCCATCAGCAACTTAGCCAGTTGCTGGCCCCCAATGGCATTTTACTCTGCGGCGTCACCGAAACCCTGGGTAACGATCTCGGCGTGTTTGAATTGACCGAAGCTCAGGGCGTATTTTACTTTCGCCATGCAGAGCAACCCGCGATAGTGCCAGAGACGCCCCTTCAGCCCTCATTACTTGCGATGGACAACATGGCTGAAGACAGTATTACTGAAGACAGTATTAGCGTTGCTGAGAGCGCAAATAAACAGCTAGCGTTAGACAACTGCACTGATGTGACACCCCAGGCGCCACGTCAGCATGCAACGGAAAAAGAGCCAACGGACAGCATTAGCCACCAACTGCACACCGCCCATCGGTTGCTTAACCAAAATGCGTTTGACGACGCCGCTACGCTGCTTGAGGTGCTGCTTAAGCAACAGCCGTGGTCGATCGATGCGCTGGTGCTGGCCGGGTTGGTCGCCCGCTGGCAGCAGCGGCCCCAGCTCGCCTACGAGCATTTTAAGCGGGCCATTTACGTCGCCCCGGAGTGTTGGCCGGCCCATTTCTACTTAGCTGAACTTTATCGCCAAGGCGAACTGGCCGACAAGCCATTACAGCGCAAGCAGCGCTATGCTGCGGTGGTTCGTTTGCTGACCACTGCGCCCACCTCTGATGGAGGGCTAGACACCATCACCCCACCACTACCGCCAGGCGATGCGCGCTTTCTAGCCGAACGTTATTTAGACGCGGTGAACCTAACACTGGCATCAACCAGTACCACCCAGGGAGTGGGTTAATTATGGCGCTGGATATTCGCCGCTTTATACAACGCTTTGTGGAAGAGGCAGCCGACCACCTGCCCCGCTTGCGAGAAGGAATTAGCGCACTGGAGCAGGGCCATGCTGATCGCGAACAGATCAACGACCTGTTCCGCGCAGCGCATACGCTGAAAGGCTCGTCGCGAATGCTTAAACTGGTGCCAATTACGGCGCTGGCACATAGCACTGAAGAGCTGCTCAGCGCTCTGCGCGACGGCACCCTAACCGCAACGCCAACGGTGACCAGCCTGCTCAGCCAGGCGGTTGACGGTCTTGCTGACTTAGTCAGTCGACTCGCCGAAGGAGCGACAGGTGACGACCTACCCGCGGCTGATGAGGCGCTATGTAGCGCCCTGGAAGCGGCTGCCCTCGGTCAGGCCCCACCCCCGCCCATTACTCCCGCTGAGGCGGCGCCATCCTCTGTGCCTGCGCTACCGTCCTCCTCAACACCGCCTTCCTCCGCTGCGCTGGTGGCGGAGAGCGAACTGCGGCTCAGCGATACTGTGCGGGTTCGCCTGGATCGACTGGACGATGTTATTCGTTTGATGGGCGAAGTGCTTTCCGGCCATCATCATTTACATACCCTGGTTGATCAAGCCCGTGAGCTAAGCATCACACCTCCTGCCGAACAGCAGGGGCCTTTTCACGCCTTTCACCGTGAGCTGAAAGATAGCGTGTTAAGCCACGATTCGCTGATGAGCGACCTACACGACCGCGCACTGCAAATGCGCATGCTGCCGTTAAGCGTGGTGTTTGATCCACTCGCGCATATGTCCCGGGAATTGGCCCAGTCACTCGGCAAACAGGTCGACTGCCGGGTGCGAGGCAGCGAAATCGAACTTGATCGCCAGATGATTGATCGCCTGTCGGATCCGCTTATTCACCTGCTGCGCAATGCCTTGGATCACGGCTTAGAGCTGCCTGCCGAGCGCCAGGTAGCGGGTAAACCTCCCCGTGGGCAGTTGATTATCGAAGCCTGGCAGGATGCTGGCTGGGTGGTGGTAGAGATGCGTGACGACGGCGCGGGTATTTCGCTTGAAGCGGTACGTCAAAAAGCGCTCGCCAAGCAGTTGGTGAGCGAAGAGCAGCTCCATGCACTGAGCGAACAGGAAACGCTAGAGCTTATATTCCTGCCGGGCTTCTCTACCAAGAGCATGATTACCGACTTTTCTGGCCGCGGTGTGGGCATGGATGTGGTCAAGCGCACCGTGGTGGATGAGCTTAACGGCGACCTGCAGCTTGCCAGCGAACGCGGTAACGGCACCCGCTTTACTCTGCGCCTGCCACTCTCGTTGGCGATGATGCGGGTACTGCTGGTCAGCGTCGGCGGCGTCAACCTAGGGGTAACGGCGCCTTACGTATCAGAGTTGGTAGAGTGCTCATCACAATCATTTATTGATGCTGCGGGTCAGCGCACGCTGATTTTACGCAATGAATTTGTGCCGGTGGTATCGCTAGCCCAACTGCTTGAGCTACCAGAGACGGCGTCCGGTACTGATACCACCCTACTGCTGGTCGTCCACCAGCGGCACCAGAAGCTTGCTCTGATTATTGACTCCCTGATTGATGAACGCGATATGATCATCAAGCCACTGCCCGTGCATCTGCGTTATTTACCACTGGTCTCGGGCATGGTTTCCATGGGACGCAATGCGCTGGTAAGCCTACTCCACGTACCCGCTTTACTGGAAGCCACCCGACACGGTGCCCAACGTGCTAACGAAGAGCGTGCATCCTCCGCTCTCGCGAAACGCATTTTGGTGGTCGACGACTCACTGAATACCCGCGAAATAGAGAAAGATGTACTCGAAGCGTGGGGCTACCACGTTACCCTGGCCGAAAATGGTCGCGACGGATTAGCCAAAGCACTGGCAGAGCCGTTTGATGCCGTACTTACCGACGTTGAGATGCCGGTAATGGATGGCTTTGCGCTGACTGCCCGACTGCGCGAAAATGAGGTTTATCGTTATCGGCCAATTATTATTATCACCTCGCGGGAAAAGGAGGCTGATCGGCGACGCGGTATTGAAGTCGGTGCTGACGCTTATATCGTCAAAGGTAGCTTTGACCAAAACAATTTAGTTGAGACACTCCAGGCCCTACTGGGTTAATCACGAGTGATACTGACACGACGGTTAATGACATAGCCATTAAAGACACAACTACCATGAGGTCATGGAATGCCTATCCTGGTCGTAGACGACGATCCGCTTGCCGGGGAAATGACGGCGGCACTGCTTGAGCATCAGGGCCATGAGACGCTGCTGGCCATTGACGCGATGGAAGCCGTTGAGCAGCTAGATAATCGCAGCGATATCAAGCTGATTGTCAGCGATATGCACATGCCCCTCATCAGTGGGGTAGCACTGCTGGCGATGCTGCGCGAGCAGGCTAATCACCTACCGTTTATTTTACTCACCGGAGACACGCCGGACATAACGCTTCAGCAAACACCAGGCCTGGATGCCTGTTTGCGTAAAGATGCCGAGCTGGCATCCAACCTGGAAGCCGCAGTAAAACAGGCGCTTGATGAGTAACCATCGCTAGTGGGAATGGATCACTGATGGAATGGATCGCCGCTTTCGTTCACTTACGTAGGTAGTTTGATGTCTAAGCCCGCCCCTTCGCTGCACGATAAGCTGAACCAGCTGCGTGAGCGTTTTATTGAGCAGCTTCCGTCCCGCTTAGCGCAAACCGCCGAGCTGTGGCAGCAGAGTCGCACGACGAGCGAAGAACAGGCGCGACTCGCGCCAGAGCTGCACCGTTTCTTTCATAGTTTGAAAGGAACCGGGAGGTCGCTGGGATTTGAGCGGCTTGCCCAGCTGGCGGATCAGGCGCAAGAGGCGCTTACTACCTCCCCCGCCCGCGCCGATATCGATACGTTTATCAGTCAATTGCTTCTCCAGATGGGTCACGAGCAGCAGCACCTGCGTTCCCACCACGGTCAACAGCAAGCGCTGGCGGCCGTAAACAGCTTCGAGCTTTCCAGCCAAGTTGAGCCACTGCGCAATAAGCGCCAGCGGTTAATTTATCTGTGCGACGATGAGCCCGAGCAGGTCGATCAATTAATCCATCACCTACGCTGCTTTGGTCACGAAGTCGTTCAGTTTATCGATACAGACACATTCTTTAACGCCGTGCTCACTCGTCGCCCTGACGCAGTCATCATGGATGTGCAGTTCCCCCAAGGGCAGACGGCAGGCACTGAAACCCTGACCAGCTTAAACAAACTGACAGGCCAACCGCTTCCTGCCATCGTTTTGTCGGCCCACAGCGACTTTCATTCGCGCCTGAGTGCCGTTCGTGCAGGCTGCGGCGGCTACTTTACCAAACCGGTAAAACCGCTGGATCTGATGCTGGCAGTGGATGAACTGACCGCTCCGGCGGCAGAAGAGCCACTCAAGGTGCTAGTGGTGGATGATGAGCCCGAAGCAGCCGCTTACCACGCTCTGTTGCTTGAAGAGAGCGGAATGCTGACTCATCAGGTTCACCATCCCGCCGATGCGCTCACGGTAATGGAGCGCTTTAGCCCCGATTTACTGTTGGTCGATGTGTATATGCCGGTGTGTTCTGGGGAAGAGCTGGCATCGATTATTCGCCAGCAGCCGGAACACCTGGGTCTACCGATTATCTATCTCTCCAGTGAAACCGACAGCCAAAAGCAGATATCCGCTATGTCTGCGGGGGTTGAAGCCTTTCTCACCAAACCCGTTCAGCCCGAAGAGCTGGTCTCTGCCGTGCAACTGCGCGCCGAACGCCTGCGTCTGCTGCGCTCATTAATGACCCGCGACAGCATGACCGGGCTGTATAACCACAGCACCACCACTGAACTGATCAATAAAAACCTCGCTCAGGCGCACCGTGATAATAGCCAGCACGCCATGGCGATGATCGACATTGATCACTTCAAGCATGTCAACGACACCCACGGTCATTTGGCGGGTGACCAGGTAATTATCACCCTGGCAAGACTATTAAAGAGTCGCCTGCGTCTCTCCGATATTATCGGCCGCTACGGCGGAGAAGAGTTTGTTGTGCTGCTAAAGGGCATTAATGCCGAGAAAGCCGCCACATTGATCGATAGCCTGCGCGAGGATTTTGCACTGATTGATTTTCACACCGGTGAGGTTCGCTTTCGCTGCACCTTCAGTGCAGGCATTAGCAGCTTCCCCGCACAACCTTCTACCGAGCCGCTGCGTTTAAGCGCCGACCAAGCGCTCTACCGCGCCAAACACCAAGGTCGCAATCAGGTAGTGATATCGCCGGAGCTGGCCGATGACCGCTGAATTTCCCCGCAACGGCGAGGCAAATGACCAGCCGCCCGCTACCCAAACCCTTGACGAGGCATTAGCAGCACACGGCGATGCTGAGGCGGTGGTAGATATTGATGAGCCTACCCAACAGCTAGTGCTCTTCCGGCTCAACGGCCAGCCTTTTGCACTACCCGGCAGCGCGGTGAGTGAAATTCTATCCAGCGACCAACCCGTCTATTACGTGCCGGGACTGCCTTCCTCTACCGAAGGTGTGCTGCACCTGCGGGGCACAATCGAGTCCGTCATTAGCCTGCATCGACTACTCGGTTTACCTGCACCGGAAGGTAACAGTAAGGGGATGATTCTGTTAGTGAGCGCGGCAGGGATTACTAGCGGTGTGCGTATTGAACAGCTTGATGATGTGTGCGAGGTCACTCAAAGTATGCTGCAAGCGCCGCCAGAGACGCTTTCCGGCACGTTGCGCCCTTATGTCAGCGCGCTATGGCAGATAGATGAGCAAGAAGCGCTTGCCCTGCTTGACCCAGAGGCGCTCTTCGACGCCTACCAGCAGGGGCTCGGTTAAAGTGCCCTTGCATCGCGGCCATCATGAACAGGCCCAGGTTGCCTTGGTGCTGTTTTGCGTAGGGCCTTACCGTACCGCCTTGGAAGCGCGCCATGTGCTGGCCATGACCGATCACCCCACGGCACCGCGCACTGCCAATGCTCAAACGTTGCTTTATGAAGGTGGTGACCATGGCTCCCCACCTAACCGCTGGCTCACCCTACGCGACGCTCAAGCAGCCAGCGACAACAACAGCACTTGGCAACTGGGCGTGAGCGGTGACATAACGCTTCAGCAACTGCCGGCCAACACCCTCTACCCGCTGCCTAAACTGCTGCTTTCCCGCCGATTTTCCACGGCGCTATGCGGGTTAACCTTCGTCCAGCAACAGCTAGTACTGCTACTGGATGCCCGCAAGCTTAATCCTTAGCTTTCTCAGCCCCTGCTCTTAGCCAGCCAACCACAAACAGCTAATGGCATCGCCCTCGGCTATGTCGCTATTGGCCGGAATCACTGCAAAAGCATCGGCGTTAATACAGGATGAAAGCACCCCGGAATTCTGATCCTCAAAGGCCGTCGCCGTCACCCCGCTTGGCGTGAACTCAAGCGTTACACGCATATAGTGCTCACGTGGGCCGGTGGAGGTAGCAAACCCCGCTTTCGCGGTCACCGCTGGCAGCGATGTTAGCGCTGGACAACCAAGCATTGCGCCCAGTAAGGGACGCAAAAACAACCAGGCACCAACAAACCCCGAGACCGGATTGCCTGGCAAACCGACAAACCGCACCTGGCTGCCGTCATCGCGAGGCAAACGACCCAGTGCCAGCGGCTTACCGGGGCGGATCGCCAGCTTCCACATATCGAGCTGGCCAATCGCTTCCAGCGCAGCTTTGACATGATCCTCTTCGCCGACGCTGACGCCGCCAGTGGTGACCACCAGGTCTGCCTCAGCAGCGGCGGCCGTTAACAGTGCCACAGTGCGGGCATAGTCATCCGGAACACTAACGGTACTCACCACCTCGGCGCCAAAGTTCTCTAACAGGCGCCTAAGCATCGGCCGGTTTGAGTTGTAAAGCTGCCCCGGCTTTAGTGGCGTACCCGGATCAATAATCTCATCGCCCGTCGAAAGCAGCGCCACACAGGGGCGCCGGCGCACGCTGACCTGAGTAATCCCCTGACCTGCCAAGTGGCCAAGGGCCGCTGCTTCGAGCCGCTCACCAGCGTCTAACAGTACGCTGCCCTGGCGCACGTCACGCCCTTGGCGGCGGACATTATCACCTGCGGGAATATCCGCAGGCATCAGCGCACGATCACCGTCAACTTGTACGCGCTCCTGCATCACCACGCAGTCGGCACCGGGAGGAATCTCACCGCCGGTAAAAATACGTGCGCAGCTTCCTGGCGCAAGCGCTTTCGCCTGTGTGCCGGCGGCAATGCGTTGACTCACCGGCAGCCACTGCCCCGCATCAGCAGCGCGCAAGGCGTAGCCATCCATCGCGCTATTATCGAAGGGTGGTACATCCAGCTGTGCGGTGACGGCTTGGGCCAACACACGCCCGGCAGCGGCTTCCAGCGGAACACTCTCGACGCCTATTACGCTGACGTCTGCCAGTAGCGCCTCAAGCGCGGCTGATATTGGCTGCAAGTCACTCATGCTGACCTCGGCCAGGGATGACCAGGTTGGCGAGCATGAACTGGGTATTATGAAGTGATGGCATAGTCGTCTCTAAAACAGAAAAACCGGAGTCGTTAACCTTAAAGAGTAGATTAGCGCTGTAGATAGAATGCCACGATCAACGTTCAGAAACAGCCCGTAGTGGTTACATCTAGCTAGACGACTAGTCAGTTCTATATAAGCTGGCTAAGGCGTTACTGTCGCACCTCGTTGAGAATTTCTTCTGCTACATCGACCCTTACCTTACCAAGCTTCACCAACGCGTCGGCTACTTTCTCAATCTCGTCACCAACCGCACCTGCCATGACCGCAATATTTTTCGCATGGAGTGCCATATGACCCTTTTGGATGCCCGTCGTCGCTAGTGCTTTGAGTGCAGCGAAGTTCTGAGCCAAACCGACTGCAGCAATAGTGCAGGCAAGCCGTTCGGCAGTCGTTATGTTCATTATATCCAGCGCAATACGCGCTGTAGGGTGAGAGCGCGTGGCTCCACCAATTAAGCCTACCGCCAAAGGCATTTCAATAGTGCCGGTCAGGTTTCCGTCAGCATCGGCTTCCCATCGTGTTAATGAGCTGTACTGCCCTGTACGGGCAGCATAAGCATGGGCTCCCGCCTCTACGGCCCGACAATCATTTCCAGTTGCCAGTACCACAGCACTTACCCCATTCATGATGCCTTTGTTATGCGTGGCTGCGCGATAAGGGTCAATATCGGCGAAGTCATAGGCGGCCAATATGCCATCACGAACCTCTGCACCACCAATTTCGTCCAAAGCCCAAGTAGCCCGTGCTCTCGCTAACCGACGATCCGCCAAGTTGGACAAAATACGCAGATAGGTCTTCCCTCCCGTCCATTTTGCAATATGGGGGGCTACGGCTTCCGCCATGGAATTCACTGCGTTAGCGCCCATTGCATCACGAGTATCGACAATCAGATGGGTGACCACCATTGGCCCAGTGCGTCCTTTCAGAACACGCACCTCCATATCACGGAACCCGCCGCCGTGTTTAAGCAAGACCGGATCTGTTTCATCACATATCAACTGAACGTGCGACTTATGCTCTAGTATCTGCAAACGAGCGAATTCAGGATTCGGAACACCCAGCAACTGAACCTGGGCAATCATGTGAGAATTCGACATGTCTGTCTTAAAACCGCCGGTTGAACGGCACTGACGGGCTGCGTTACAGACAGCAGCTACCACCGAAGACTCCTCTGTCGCCATGGGCACTAGGACATCATGCCCATCTACCAGCATATTGGTCGCCACACCCAAAGGAATGTTCATGGTGCCAATGACATTCTCGATCATGGAGTCGGCTGTGGCTGAATCCAGGTTGCCCGTGTTACCCAGGTGCCTGACAACATCCTCGCTCAACCCAGTGACTTCCACTACCTTTTGTAGCCGCTCTTCAGGTGACATTTTGTGCAACCCTGGAATACGAGAAGTCGTTGTAGTCATTGTTTTTATCTCCTTTTTTAAGAGCGTACTTTCTGTGAAAGTTGTTCAGGCAGCCAAGTAACGATTTCGGGAAAAAGCATAAATAAAATTAATGCAATGAGCTGCAAAACTAAGAAGGGTACGATGGCCCGGTATACAGTTCCCATACCAATATCAGGTGGCAGTACTCCCTTTATGTAAAAAAGCGTGTAGCCAAAAGGCGGGGTGATATAACCCATCTGAGCAGTAATAAGGAAAAGCACTCCGAACCAGACCGGATCAAATTGAAAGGCGTTTATGATAGGTAAGAAGACAGGCACACATAAAAGGATGATGCCAATTTCATCCAGGAATAACCCAAGGAAGACTAAAACCAGCATCATGGAAAGCAGTACTAACCAGCGATTCATTTCAAGGTCTTGAATGAATTGTAGAAGCGAGTCCGCCCCGCCAGTGCCGGTGAAGATGGATACAAATATCTTCGCCCCAATCGTGATCCACATAATCATAGTGGTCACACGCAAGGTATCCATAGATGCAGCAGATAAGTTTTTAAATGTCAGCTGCTTCTGAAAGGCCGCTGAAATCAACGCCCCAACAACACCCACTGCTGCTGCCTCGGTGGGCGTGGCAATACCTGCATAGATACTACCCAGCACGGATAAAACAATCAGTACTGGTAGTATCAGAGCTTTAAGAGAACTCAACATCTCCCCTAGGTTTGTCTGCTCTCCAGACTGCCGAGGAGCTAGGTTTGGCTGGATAATTGCTCTCAGAATAATATAAAAAATATACAGTCCTGCCAGTATTATTCCTGGAACAATACCGGCAGCAAACATTTTGCCAACTGATATCTGGGCAGTAGAAGCATATACAATCGTAATAATTGAGGGAGGAATCAGAATGCCTAATGTACCTCCTGCACAGATTGTGCCCAGTGCTAATCGCTGGTCATAACCGCGCTGTAGCATAGATGGCAATGCGAGGATGCCCATTGCCGCAACAGCCGCCCCAACAATGCCGGTCATCGCCGCCATCACCGTACAGATCGCCACGGTACCGACGGCCAATCCTCCCGGCAAACGTCGGAACCAGAGCTCCATTGCACGATATAACGCTTCAATAATACCTGAGCGCTGAAGCACGCTTGCCATCAGCACATAGAGTGGGATAGCCAGCAAGATGTCTGATGTCATTGCATCAAAGGTTTGGAGAACGGTCAGCACTAGTGCATCAGCTCCCCACAGTATGACTGTGAATAAAATTGCCAAAAATGCCAGTACAAATGCTAAAGGCATCCCGCTGAGCAACAATACCAACAGTGAGACAAACATCATTGAAAGGACAAGAGTAGAACTCATGCTTTCACCTCTTGACCTTGAATACGCTTAACTGCCCAAATAATTTCAGCCAGCGCTTGCATGAGAAGCAATAAAAAAGCGATCGGAATAAGCGCTTTCACCGGCCAGACGGGGGGATTCCAAGAGGTAAATGAAGTTTCACCACTTGCGTAGGCATTCAGCGCTATAGGTAGGCTCTGATCTATAAAAATCACCGTTACTACAACAATCAGCGCATATGTTAGACAGTCTACTAAGCCTGCCAACTTAAACGGCAGTTTACGGTAAAGTATGTCAACGTTGACGTGTCCAGCAGTATGTAGAATATAAGGGCCAGCCAGTAAGAAGTAAGGGCCAAATAATAGTGTCGCAAGCTCCATAGCCCAGGTAGTGGGTGCATTGAAAAAATAGCGGGACACTACTTCGTAGCTGATGACGGCCACCATAATGAAGACAAAAGCCGATACAACCGTGGCCACCCAACGGTTAAGAGCCGTTATAAGGCGGCAGTAGCCAAGAAGAACAGCCATAATTGAACCTCGATGGGAAGGCAATCCGGCCTATTACCGGATTGCCAGCGCGCGGAACCGTAAGGTAGGAACTCAGTCAATCAAGCCAAGTTCTTGCATGAATTCGATTTGGCTATTGAGAATTTCGTTAGCCAATTCGTCATCTCCAGCCGCTCTCCTCCATGCATTCATCGCGGTCGGGCGCCCTTCTGCAATGAGATCGGGGCTCAAATGGGTGATCTGTACGCCTTGCGCTTCGAACTCTTCGAGAGCAACAGTATCCTGGGCAAGGATGTGCTGCCGTAAAGAAGACGAAATCTCACGGGCAGCCACTTCCAAGGCCGCTTTGTAAGAGTCAGGTAAACTATCGTAAGCCGCTTGGTTCGCTACATAACTGGTAGCTGTCGTGGGTTGGTGAAAGCCAGGTACAGCTATATATCCGGCCACTTCTCCCAAGCCTGCTTCAAAATTAGCGGTCAGGTCGCCGCGATCGGCAAGATCAATGACCCCTTTTTCAAGTGCTTGATACACCTCTGCCGTAGGCAACCCTGTCGTAGACACACCAAATTCGCTCATCACCGTGCTGGCCAAGCCAACGAAACGGCCTTTTTTGCCATCCAGATCATCCAGAGATTCGATAGGAAATTTAGAATGGATGGGTTCTTGCCCATAAACCGTAGGTGCAATGTAGTAGAGACCTGCTGACGCATAGGCCTGACGAGCCAGCTCAATTCCCCCTTTCTCATAGAACCAAGCTTCGTACTGGTCAGACTCAGGAAAACCAAACGGTACTGTGCTGGTGAACGCGAAAGCAGGTATAGAACCTGCTTCATAGCCGTCAAATGTCTTCATCATCTGGAAGGCACCTGCACGTACAGCTTCAAATGCTTGGGCCGATGGCGCTAATTGTCCACCGGCGAACAATCGAATTTCAAATTTCCCATCAGTTAATTCGGATACCCGCTCTACAAATTTTTCTTCGTATTCATAGGGCGTTGTCCCCGCATCCCAAAGCGCCTGCATTCGCCAGTTTACGCTGGGCAGATCCTCGGCAATAGCAACAGAAGGAGCCACACAGGCTGTCACAGTGGACACAGCTGCGATCGTTTTTAAAAAGAACCAGCTTTTATTTATAGTTGTTAAGTTCACGATGCTCTCCATGGTGAATGGCAGTGCTATTAGCGCTAACTAGAGACTGCTGCATCACCGATTATTGTTAGAAATAAAACATACTCTTATCTTAAGTTAGGGTGATAGAGAAAACTGGACAAGGTACAATATTCAAAATTGACCCATGTACTGTACCCTTTCATTAATGGGTACAATTGAGCATTTTATGAAGCAAAAAACACCTCGAGCGCAACAAGTTGCCAATACAGTTATTGAGCGCATTGAGCAGGGGCAGCTAACGGCGGGGACAAGGTTACCCTCCATTCGCAATGCAACCCTGAGCTTTGGGGTTTCAAAAAATACTATAATTGATGCTTACGACCGCTTAGTCGCGACCGGATATATCAGCCCTCGGCGCGGTTCTGGCTTTTATGTGGAAGCAACCAGACCAGCTCACCCAGCTATCAAGCCTGAACATTTTACTGAAGCGGTCGACTTGGTTTCTCTATTAAGAGAACAATTGAATCAGCATTATGAAGTCAGAGCCGGAGATGGACGCCTGCCGGCAAGTTGGATGGAAAGCTCGGACATACGCCGCTATTTCAAACGCAGCAATCAGGATAATGACGCCAGAGATGAGTTCGAATACGGCAACCCTCAGGGATTGATCGGCCTGCGAGAAGATATCGCCAGAACGCTAAACGATCGTGCAATTAGCGTTCATCCAAATCAAATCTTGATGACGTTCGGCGCCAACCATGCACTCGACCTGATTGTTAGGCATTTTGTAGAGCCCGGTGAAGTGGTGCTAGTTGAAAGCCCTGGTTATTACCCAATGTTTGGTAAATTACGCCTACAGCGTGCCAAAACCATCGGCATCACTAGAGGGCCTCAAGGGCTGGATCTCGATATGCTGGAACAGAGTATCCGGGAATACCGGCCAAGGCTTTTGTTTGTTCAGCCTATGGCTCACAACCCTACCGGCACATCCATGTCTCTCCAGAATATGCATGCCTTATTACGTATCGCTGAACAGCATGATTTAACCATCATTGAAGACGACCCTTTTGGTGATATTCTCCCCCGATCAACGCCCCACCTTGCTTCGCTCGATGGCCTTAACCGAGTCATATACGTTGGCACTTTTTCCAAAACGCTATCTGCCAGTATGCGTTGTGGCTACATTGCAGCTAATCAGACGCTGGTTCGGTCACTGATTGATATTAAAATGCTCACGGTGGTTACCAGTTCAAGCATTATTGAAAGGATGATCCATGAAATGATCATTCATGGTCGCTATCGTCGCCAAATGACTCGTTTACGCGAAAGAGTGGCCAAGGCTAGCGCAGCAGCGATCTCCTCGTTGAGAAATATTGGTTTCAACCAAATTCAGCCACCCACCGGGAGTTACTACATTTGGTGCCCTTTACCAAAAAGCGTAGACGGCCTTGAGCTAGCAAAAAAAGCCTCTGCACAGGGGATTTTCCTAGCACCTGGAAATTTGTTTACTTTAGGCAATGACGAGTCAGGGTCAGCTCTTCGAATCAATATTGCTCTAGCGAATCACCCTTTATTACTAAACTTTCTAAAGGAAGAAGCACTGAGCTAGCTGTTTAAAACCAATGCAGCTATTGCATTGACACTAACTTTCAAGAGCGCGACGACAGCGCAACCCCAATACAAGTCGCCACGCAAACTTGTTGCTACAGCAAGCGGCAGCCTGGAAAATATGCCACTCATTCAACCATGCTGGCCTCGACCTGGGATGACCAGATTAGCGAAGTTGCAGGGTTTGTGGCGGCTATCCAATTGCTCTGCCAGAATGCCGTCCCAGCCGGTGCGGCAGGCGCCGGTTGAGCCAGGCAGGCAGAACACTACCGTGGCGTTGGCTAAGCCGCCGAGGCAGCGGCTCTGGATGGTGGAACTGCCAATTTCCTCACCACTTAGCTGACGAAAGCGTTCGCCAAAGCCTTCAATACGCTTATCCAGCAGCACCGAAATAGCTTCGGGCGTGGAGTCACGGCCGGTAAAGCCGGTGCCGCCGGTGGTAATCACCACCTGCACATCCGTCTCGGCGATCCAGTTCGCGACCACCGCGCGAATACGATAGACATCGTCAGGCACGATGCGCTTTTCAGCGAGAGTGTGACCGGCGTTGGTTAGCCGCTCGACCAGGGCTTGACCGCTACGATCCGTCTCTTCCGTGCGGGTATCCGAGACCGTGAGTACGGCTATGTTGAGGGGCACCATTGGCTCACTCATCGACATCACCCTTGTTTGGCTGCTTTCTTTTTGGCGTGGTGTGCTTCCCAGGCCGCCATTTGCTCAGGCGTAGCGGGCGGCTGATAAAGCTCCTTCCACTCGCTGTAAGGCATACCGTAAACGTACTCACGTGCCTCTTCGTAGTTGAGGCTTTCATCCCGCGCTTCAGCGGCACTCACCAGCCATTTAGATAAACAGTTACGGCAAAAGTCCGCCAGGATCATCAGATCGATATTCTGGACATCTTTGTTATCGTCCAGATGCTGTAGCAAGCGGCGAAACGCGGCGGCTTCAAGCTCGGTGCGCGTGGTTGGGTCTAACTCATCAAACGCTGACATAACCGTTCCTCTCATACATGGCTTGGGTTATTTAATAATTTAAGGTGAAGCATAACAAAAGACACCGCCGAAAGGCGGTGTCTTAGCGACCATTAAATGCTTATTAACTGGTTCGCGTTGCCGACGGCTCATTGCTGCCGCCAGATGACTTGCGGGCCGCCACCTCTTGTTCCGATAGCGTTTGGTCTTTGACCTCTTCGTACCAAAGATTATGGTGCTCTTTGGCCCAGGTCTCATCCACATAGCCTGTGGTCATACCTTCTAGCGCGCCTTCGGTACCCAACGTGCCGATATAGATATGCCCGAGGGAAACCGCCGTAAGCCCCAATGCGCCAACTGCGTGGATAATATTGGCCCACTGCATGGTGTCACGGCCCTGTTCGAAGTTGGGGAAGTCGAGCACGAAGCCACTGGCAACCACTAAGATTCCCACCGTCGCTAACAGCCAGTACCAGGCTTTTTCACCACCGTTGGCAAAACCAGCATCCACATGCTTTTTGCCAATCATACCGCCGCCTTTCTTGAACCATACCCAGTCGTGCTTTTTAGGAATATTGTCTTTGATCAAGCTGACCAGCAGGATCACCAGCAGAATGCCAAAGATCGGCCCTAGGTAGTTATGCAGCACTTTTGTCGCCGCAATCATCCAGGCCCAAATCCCATCGCCAAACAGTGGGCGGAACACGAATTTACCGAACAGCAGCGTCATCCCGGTCAGCGCCAGAATGATAAACAGCGTTGCTACCGTCCAGTGCAGCGCGCGTTTCATCAGCGTCCAACGCAAAAGTAGACGCCCCGTGCGCGGCGCCTCAAGCTCTTTACGCCCGACAATGAAGTAGAACAGCGCGATCAGCGCCGCCATGCCAAATACCGCAATCAAACCAAACGGCGACACCCAGCGGTTGCGAATCTGCCGCCAGGTTTCACCGCTTGCATTGATCAAGCTGTAGTCGCTTTCATAACGCGAGTCACGGTAGTTAGGCCCGGTCTCTCCACTGCGTACCTGACGCCACTGGTCGGCGGTAATGCCGGGGGCAGCGGTGTTCATTTCACGGTCAGGATCCGCTTGAGCCAACGCCACTTGCGTGAAGCCGAGGCTAAGCACCAGAGCAAACGCCACCAACATAAAGCGCCAAATACCCAGGGCGAGCCCTTTACCTGAGCGTGGCACCCCACCGGATGCCTGTGCAGTCAACAGGTTCATGACACGCCTCCTTACCCTTTATGGGCAGCATCATAGGCTAGGTTGTCGGCACTGGCCTGAGGGTTATTAGACCAGGCGCCATCTTTGTGCCCGCGATGGACAACACGCTGACGGAAGATATCGGCCACGTCTTGGGCATCACCGGCAAGCAGCGCTTTGGTGGAGCACATCTCAGCACACAGCGGCAGTTTACCTTCGGCAATACGGTTGGAACCGTACTTCTCGTACTCCTCTTCTTTGCTTTCGGCCGGGCCGCCCGCGCAGAAGGTACATTTGTCCATCTTGCCGCGCTCACCAAAGGCATCCTGCTGGGGAAACTGCGGGGCGCCAAACGGGCAGGCGTAAAGGCAGTAACCACAGCCGATGCAGAGGTCTTTGTCGTGCAGCACGATGCCGTCATCGGTTTTGTAGAAGCAGTCGGTGGGGCACACCGCCATGCAAGGGGCGTCGTCACAGTGCATGCAGGCGACGGAGATGGACATTTCATCCGCTTCACCGTCGTTGAGCGTGACCACGCGACGGCGCTGAATGCCCCACTCGACATCGTTGGCATTTTTACAGGCGGTAACGCAGCCGTTGCACTCAATGCAGCGTTCGGCGTCACACATAAATTTCATTTGAGCCATGGTGTTCTCCTCATGCCGGTGCGGGATGGCTCCCGCACCGCCGTGCTGTCAGGTCGGTCGAAGCTTAAGCCCGCTCAATGCGGCAGATGGTGCACTTGGTCTCTTGCATCAGTGTCACCGGGTCATAGCCGTAGGTGGTGGCGGTATTGGCCGCCTCACCAATGATGTACGGATCAGACCCATCCGGGTAACGGTCACGCAGGCTTTCGCCCTGGAACATGCCGCCAAAGTGGAACGGCATAAACGCTACGTTACGATCGACGCGAGGAGTGACCAGGGCTTTGACCTTCACACGGCCCCCTTCTGCCCCTTCTACCCAAACATCGTCACCATCTTTGATGCTGAGGTCGTTGGCGTCCGCCGGGTTAATTTCGACAAACATCTCCTGCTGCAGCTCGGCAAGCCACGACATGGAGCGCGTCTCTTCACCGCCACCTTCATACTCAACCAGGCGCCCAGAGGTGAGAATCATTGGATACTCGCCAGTGTTGTCGCGATCCTGAATGGTTTTGTACATGGTCGGCAGGCGCATGATGGAGTCGAAGTCGTCCCAAGTAGGGAAGCGTTCAACCAAATCGCGACGCGTGGTGTAGAGCGGCTCACGGTGCTTCGGCACTTGGTCGGGGAAAGTCCAGACCACAGCGCGTGCCTTGGCGTTGCCGTAAGGCGCGCAGCCATGCTCAATGGTGACACGCTGGATACCGCCAGAGAGGTCGGTTTTCCAGTTTTTGCCTTCCGCCGCCTGTTTCTCTTCGGCGGTCAGGTCGTCCCACCAGCCTAGGTCTTTGAGCAGTTGGTCGTTGAACTCTGGATAGCCGTCGTCGATATCGCCACCTACCGGCGCTGAACCTTCCGCCAGAAGGTTGACGCCGTCACGCTCGATACCAAAACGGGCACGGAAGCCCATGCCACCTTCCATCACCGGCACGCTGGTGTCGTAAAGGTTAGGCGAGCCTGGGTGGCCGAACTCTGGCGTGCCCCAGCAGGGCCACGGCAAGCCGTAGTAATCACCGTCCGCCGGGCCGCCCTCTGCGCGCAGATTCTCGAAGCTGAACGTGTGCCAGTTTTTCTGGTGCTCTTTGAGGCGTTCGGGGCTTTGCCCGGTGTAACCGACCGTCCACATACCGCTGTTGATTTCGCGCAGAATGTCATCGATGAGCGGCTCGTCGCCGTTCATCTGGTAGTTCTTGACCAACTCATTACCGAAGCCCAGCTTACGAGCAAACAGGTACATGATTTCGTGGTCGGGCTTGGACTCAAACAGCGGCTCAATCACGCGGTCACGCCACTGAATCGAGCGGTTAGTCGCGGTGACACTGCCTGTGGTTTCGAACTGGGTGGCCGCTGGCAGCAGATACACGCCGTCGCTGCGATCATGCATAACCGAAGCAACGGTAGGATAAGGGTCAACGATGACCATCATCTCAAGCTTCTGCATCGCTTTTTGCATCTCGACGCCGCGAGTCTGGGAGTTAACCGCGTGGCCCCAGTAGAACATTGCTTTCAGCGCGGTACGCTGGGAGATATTCTCGTCCTCTTCGAGCACGCCATCGACCCAGCGCGATACGGTAATACCGGCAGTGTACATGGGCTTACCATCGGCATACTCGGTATCGTCATAGCGGCCTTTAAGCCACTCGTAGTCGAGATCCCACACCTGCGCCCAGTGCTGCCAGGCACCTTCCGCCAAACCGTAGTAACCAGGCAATGAATCGCAGCCAAGGCCCAGGTCGGTCGCCCCCTGTACGTTATCATGGCCACGCAGGATGTTAGCGCCGCCGCCCGCCACACCGATATTCCCCAGCGCCAACTCAAGAATGCAGTAAGCGCGGGTATTGTTGTTGCCGGTGGTGTGCTGGGTGCCGCCCATACACCAGACCACACAGCCAGGCCGGTTGTCGGAGAGGCGTTTAGCGACATCGTACATCTCGGCTTCGGGGACACCGGTGACTTCTTCTACAACGCTGGGCGGGAAGTTGGCGACTTCAGCGCGCACTTCATCCATACCGTAAACGCGCTGATTGATGTACTCGTTGTCTTCCCAGCCATTTTCAAAAATGTGCCATAACAAGCCCCAAATATAGGCGACGTCCGAACCGGGACGTAGACGCACGTATTTGTTGGCCTTGGCGGCAGTACGGGTAAAGCGAGGGTCAGCGACGATAATGTCGCAATTGTTGCGCTCTTTAGCGATCAGGATATGCTGCATCGCCACCGGGTGCGCTTCACTGGGGTTGGAGCCAATGAACAGAATCGCCTTGCTGTTATGCATGTCGTTGAGCGAGTTGGTCATCGCTCCATAACCCCAGGTATTCGCCACGCCGGCCACGGTGGTGGAGTGGCAGATACGCGCCTGGTGGTCGGTATTGTTGGTGCCCCACAGCGAGGCAAGCTTGCGCATTAAATACGCCTGCTCGTTGCTGAACTTAGCCGAGCCCAACCAGTAAACGCTGTCCGGGCCGTGCTCTTCGCGCAGCTCAAGCAGTTTGTCGCCAATCTCGTTAATGGCGTCATCCCAGCTCATACGCTCCCACTCACCCGCGACTAACTTCATTGGGTACTTGAGACGCCGCGTGGAGTGGCCGTGCTGGCGCAGCGAAGCACCTTTCGCACAGTGCGCGCCACGGTTGATAGGGTGATCAAAAGCGGGTTCCTGCTTAGTCCAAATGCCCTCTTGAACTTCAGCATACACGCCACAACCTACTGAGCAGTGGGAGCAGATGGTGCGTTTGGTCTCGACCGGCGAGTCCAGCACGGGGGTTTTATCGGCTGCTTCTGAGCGCTGCATCATGGGCGCACTCATAAAGCCAACGGCGGCCATACCGCCAGTGGCTGCACCGCTGCGTTTGAGGAACTGGCGACGGGAAATACCCAGCCCTGAGGCCTTGGGGGTGTCTGTTTTGCGAGTTAAGCGCATGGCAAATCTCCTGGCATTCCGCCGTCAGTCACGCAGCGAGGCGTAATAAGCACGGACGTGATCAGTCTCACGGTAGTTAACCGTTGGTTTTTCGTTTTTCACCGGGGCAGTGTCAGCCTGTGCCAGAGTGACATGACCGACTGCCGCCGCGGCGCCAGCAGCGGCGGTTCCCAACCCAACGGTTTTCATAAACCGACGGCGCTCAGCGTTGTGTGACGGTTGCATGGGTTTCTCCTCTTGCATGCTTTTTTATGCGGGTCTTTTTTTGCTGTTTCTTTTATGAAGCCTGCGTTAAGGCTCAAGAATACGCACTGGCGTATGGCCCGCATCAACCCTCAAGCGAGCCTGTTCGCTCTCCATAAAAGCGCTACCCAACTGCCCCAGCGCTGCATAGAAAGCGGTGTCTACCTGCCCCAGGTCGGCAAAACAGCTGGCCGCCCAGGGGGCTAAATGTTGGCTAAAGAAATAACCCTGCTCAGAGCTTTCGGCGTCGATCAGCATCGCCATCACTTCACACAGGGCAGCCAGATGATCTTCCGGATCCCGGGTATGCTCACTGCGTTCAAAGCCAAGCACTTTTAGGTCTTGGCGCAGCGCCACCAGCGCCGCCTCCATCAATTCGCCGTTGCGGTACCAGGAGGCGTAGGGCACCACCTCACCTTGAATCACACCGACCAAGTGGCGAAAGTGAGCTCGCTGCAGTCTCTCAGCATCCGCACCGTTGGCCGCTACCGCCAACGACTGCCAGCACTCTGCCAGGCGGCTACCATCTTGCTCGATAGTTAGCTCAGCCAACCAGTCGAGTAGTTCTGGATCTGGCGCTTGGCGCAGTAGCGTGGCTAACAGCCGGTAGATATCGGCGCGTAGCGCATCCGCTTCTTTGAGCGTGGGCAGTGCATCCGTCATCGGCTTATACCTTCAGTTGCGCGTCAGGGTCGCGAATCATGGTTTTCCAGACATCTTTTACCCGGCAGTCTTCGCACATTTCCAGGCGGATCATCGCCTCGCCGGCGAAGTAGGGGTGGTTAGCCAATTTCTGTTTAATAGTAGCGACCGTGCTGACAGTGGCAAACGGCTTACCGCAGTTGATGCACTCAAAGGCCGCTTCTTCGTGACAGATGTGGCGCGTTTCTCGGGCATTGGATGCCAGAAAGCCTGGCATCAGAGTAATCGCATTTTCCGGGCAAGCCTGCTCACACAAACCACACTGCACACAGTCCGCTTCAAGGAAGCTCAGCGCGGGCGTTTTGCCGCCTGATTTTAATGCCGGGGTCGGGCAGTTGCTGACACAGGCGTGGCAGAGCGTGCAGGCATCGCTATCGACTTGAATGGCGCCGTAGGCAGCGCCTGCTGGCATAGCAGCCCGCTCGCCGTTGGGGTTGCCCAATTCAGCCAACCGCGCTAGCACACGGTTAAAGCGCGCACGCTTTTCTGGCTCAGGCAGGCTTAGCGGTGACTCTGTCAACGGGGTGAGTGCCGGTAGCGCATCCCTGCCTGCATCATCGGCTATCTCGATCAGCTTTATGCGAGCACGGTCATGGCCTAGGGCGTCCAATAGGGCATGCGCTTGAGTGAGCTGATCGGTCAAAAAGGCGCTTAAGCGGGCGGGCATATTGGGGTGCAGTTGGATACGCACTTCGGCGGCACCGGCGGCCAGAGCGGTTAGCCACTGGTCATGGCCCGCTGCGCCCAGCTCTTCTAGCGGTGCGTCGATGACATGACCTGCGGGCACTACGCCCGCTGCGCGCTCAGCGTCTTGGGAATCATGGGTAATAAAACGCAGCACCGGCGCTTGACCACCCGCTTCGCGGTAGGCGCCCAGCCAAGCAGAGAGCGTATCCTGCTGGCGGCGCGTTTCCGGTAGGCGAAATTCGATAGCGCCAGTGGGACAGGCACTGGTGCAACTGCCCACGCCTTGGCAGAGAAAGGGATCAATCTCGATGTGAGATTCAATCCGCCCCTGAATGCTGGAGATGGCATCCGCAGGGCAAACATCCAAACAGCGGGTACAGCCAATGTTGCCGCTGGTAGAGTGGGCACATAAGTCGCTATTGACCTGAAAATAACGCGGCTTGTCGAATTCGCCCACCAGCCCCACAAAATCGTCGAGGATGTCGTTGCGCTGCTCGACATTCTGCCACTGCATTACCACATAGCCAGGCGGTGGTAATTCCACCGGTAGGCAAGGAGAGGCATTTAAATCCAGGACTAGGTCAAACGCCTCTCTCTCGATCAGCGCACGGGCAAGATCAAGCGGCTCATCGCCATCAAGCAGCGTTTTGAACATGCCCAAATGGCCGCTAATGCGCAGCTTTTCTGCCTGGGCGCGGGTTAGCGCCTGGGTGGTGAGGATCTCGGTGGCAGCAAGCAAATCGCTATCGTTTACCCCGTCGTCAACATTTGCGGCGTTGGGCGCGGTGAAAACCAGCGTCAATGAAGCCAAACCACGCCCTTGCAGAATACGCGCGGCTTGTCGGGTATCGCGCTCACTGCCGAGCAGCAGCGCATGACCACGGCTGTGATAGGTCACATTGGCAGGCGTTAGGTTAGCGGGCCACGAGATACGCTGGCGTACCGTCTCCCGAGCCTCGGCATTGCGCTGGTCGTCTAGCGACGCCAGTTGGATTCGTTGATTCATGCGCTCTCACGGTCAGTGAATAATTCTTATTATAATTTTGAGTTATACTATCTAACTATTGTGGCATAACAATGCATAGAAGCTAAGTTCAGCCTATGGCGAAATACGTATTTTGCCAAATTAATTACCGTCAACGCTGCCAACGCTGGCGACTGTTAACACACCCAATAATTTTATTTTTATAATTTTATCACTAATCTCATGTTTTCGTCTTAGGATCAGATAAATAATCAGACTGGTCGTCTAGTAAGGTGTTTTCTACAGTTTTGACACCATCATCGCGAGGTGTTGAGGAGTCGTCCTCTAGCGCGACCGGTTTCTCACTTGTTTGCTCGTTCTCTGCCAACTCTTTTGGGGACTCGGGCTCGTCTAGCGACTTATCAACCGCCTCTTCCACTTTATGCGTCCAGCGGCGCAGTTTGCTGGCGAGCTCGGAGTCCATGGGCTTTAACAGCTGATTGTAGTCGGCATCATAGTCATCCAGGCCGTCGCGAACGTTGTAGTTGCCGGTGGCCCACAGGCGTTTCAAAGCACGCCGCCGCAGGGCTCCGCTTACTCCTGGCACCATAAAGGCGCTGAAGTCGCTGCCCGCTTCCAGCGTTTCAGGGTCGGGCAAGGTGTGGTCTAAGCTGCCGGGCTTAGGTGCTGGTTCTGAAGGCGATTGTTCTGCAGGAGACTGTTCTAGTGATGCCTGCTCTGGCGCTTCCTGCGCGGCATCAGGTGAAATATCCGATTTGGCCGCCAGTTCCTCAACGGGCTCTGTAACCGGCGGCGCATCTTGCTCTTGGGGAACGTTGCGTTTTAGGCGCGACCAGCGCTCTAGGCGGCTCATTGCGGCTGCTCCTTGGTGGGGGTCTCTTTGGCGCGCCCCGCTCCTTTGCGTTTTTTCTTGCGCATCTCCATCGGCGCTTCGCCGTGGCGTGCGAGGTAGCTCTCAATCCAGACCTGAATGGCCATGGGCATTGATGCTTCGAGCACCTGCTGCTCACCGTCCATCCAACCGGCTGCCACGTCCTGACTAGCGGTAATCGCATCAGGTTTGGGTGTTTGCCCAGTAAAACCCGCTCGCACAAATAGCCGTGGGGTGGCAGACGTCAGGTTGAAACGGTAGGCAGCACGCTCGGTCATCGACAACTGCAGGTTAAGCACATTGGGGCCCTGATCACTCAGGGTAAGCTCTGCAATACGCCACTGGGTTAGCGTAAAGCTTTTCACCTGCTTAGCCTCGGCGACCAGGGTGATACTCAGTGAACGTAAATTATCAGACATCGCGTTAAACCCCTTAGCGAAGTATCTAAGCACAGCACTTGAGCACAGTACTTAAGCGAAGCACCTAGACTTTGAACGGATAGCAGTCGAACAGGTAGACAAGTAAGCCTCTCCAGCGCCATCATCGTCAACTCTGACCTTTTTACTCAGGTATTTTATCAGGCTCAGATGCTTTCATATCAGCAGCGAGGATTGCGGATGCACGCCCTTCAGTTAAGCCGAGCCCGCTTACCGGCCACTACCGAGATCAGCATCGTTGACGAGTATGGCGATGCACGCCAGCAGGCGATTGCCGCTGAAAGAGCGTTGACGGTCTACCTCAACAAGCGTGAAATTGTCACTTTGATGACCTTGGGTGACGACCCGGAGGCTCTGGTGGTCGGCTATCTGCGCAATCAGGGGCTGCTGAACGCCGCGGCTGATTTAGAGGCCGTGCAAGTCGATTGGGAAGTAGAAGCCGCGGTAGTGATTACTCGCCATCTGCCCGAGGATTTAGAAATACGCTTAAGCACCCGTACGGTCACCACCGGCTGCGGCCAGGGCACGGTATTTGGTAAACTGCTCGACCAAACCGCTCTCACGGCGCTACCCGATACTCAATTGGCACAATCCACGCTTTATCAGCTGCTGCAAAACCTTAACGCCTACAACGAGACCTACCGCAGCGCTGGCGCCGTTCATGGCTGCGCGCTGTGCCAGCAAACCGACGTACTCGACTTTGTTGAAGACGTAGGACGGCATAACGCGGTGGATACCTTGGCGGGGCGCCAATGGCTACAACAGGCCGACAGCGCCAATGCGGATATTTTCTACACCACCGGGAGACTGACTTCCGAAATGGTACTCAAAGTGGCACAAATGGGCATTAGCGTGCTGGTTTCTCGCTCAGGCGTCACCCAAAAAGGCGTCGAACTGGCCGAACGCTTCGGCGTGATGTTAATTGCCCGCGCCAAAGGGCGCCATTTCCAAGCGATCAACACCCAAAACCGTTTAGCCCTGGACGCTATTCCACCGCGCCCATCCCATGCCCGTTCATCGCAAGAATACCGCTCATCAAAAAAGGCAAGCTCATGATCCCTACTCACGACCTCACTGGCATGGTTCTCGCGGGCGGCGAAGGGCGCCGAATGGGCGGTCGTGACAAAGGGCTGGAGCCTTTTGCGGGCCTGCCACTCGTCGGCCATGTGGTGAAGCGCCTTGAAGGTCAGGTGGCCGAGCTACTGATTAACGCCAACCGCAATGCTGACGCCTATCGCTTTTTCGCCGATCGCGTTATAGCGGATGTTGTAATGGACGGTGCCGAAGGCGGCTTTAAAGGCCCTTTGATGGGGATCTATAGCGGCCTGCAGGCGGCAAAAACGCCGTGGCTACTGGTCGTTCCCTGCGACTCCCCCGCCCTACCTGACGATTTAGTGGCGCGCATGGTACAAGGTATTGGCCAGCATGATATCGCTGTGGCTTTTGATGGCGAACGGCTGCACCCGGTAGTTGCACTACTGCGTACCTCGCTGGCCGATGATTTGGCCGCCACCTTGGCCGAGGGCGAGCGTAAGATCGATCGTTGGTATGCTCGCCATGCTTGGTGCAAGGTTGATATGTCGGACTGCCCTGATGCCTTTGCTAACCTTAATACTGAGGAAGAGAAGCTGCACCTGGAAAAAGTACTCATGGGTTCTTCGAGCAAGGAGGTGAAATGACCCTCTCCTGCTTTGATCTTGGCGAGCAGATGCTCAGCGTGGACGAAGCGCGTCAGGCGCTCGCCACCTTGATTGAACGCCCGCTGGGCAGCGAACGGATTCCGCTGGCGCAGGCTCATGGTCGCCGATTGGCCACAACCGTGAAAGCCCCCATTAACGTGCCGCAAAATACCAATGCGGCCATGGACGGCGTAGCGCTAGCCTTGCCCAGAGAAGGTGTTGGAGCCAAGCAGACCCGCTGGCCGTTGGCTGGAGAGGTGTTGGCCGGTCAGTATCGCCGCGAATTAGTACCTGCCGGTCACTGTGTACGCATCACCACCGGTGCCCCACTGCCGCCGGGCACCGATACCGTGGTGATGAGTGAACAGCTCCGCGAACCGTTAGATGAGCAGCCTGGGCATGTGATCATCGCGTCGCCAGAACTCCTCAAACACGGCCAACATGTTCGCCAGGCCGGTGAGGATATTGGTCTCGGCGACACGGCACTGCCTGCGGGAGCACGGCTCGATGCGGCGGCCCTAGGGCTTTTAGCGTCGTTAGGTTACGCAGATGTTGCCGTATGTCAGCGCCCAAGGGTGGCGATCTTTTCCACTGGCAATGAAGTCGCTGCTCCCGGTGAGCCGCTGCCCAAAGCAGGTATATACGATGCCAATCGCTTCACCCTGATGGGCTTGCTTGCCGAACACGGCGCCGATGTCATTGACCTGGGCATTCTCCCAGACGATTTAAACGCCATTAAAACGGCCCTTGAAGACGCTGCAGAGCAGAGCGATTTGGTAATCACCAGCGGCGGTGTTTCCGTTGGCCAGGCTGACTTTACCCGTGAGGCTCTGGAACAGTTAGGCCGCCTAGCCTTCTGGCGGGTAGCGCTGCGACCTGGGCGCCCCATGGCTTGCGGCTGGCTGGGTGAAAAGCGCACGCCGTTTGTTGGCTTGCCCGGCAATCCGGTGGCGGTCATGGTAACCTTTCTACAGTTTGTCTCGCCGCTGCTGGATCGGCTGTATGGGCAGCCGACATCAACACCCCATCGCCTTACTGCGATTGCCGACACCGCCATAAAAAGTCGCTTGAAGCGCACTGACTTTATCCGTGGCGTTTACCATACTGATAGCGAAGGACGGTTACTCGTGCGTAGTACCGGCGCCCAGGGTTCGGGCATTTTAACCTCGATGGTGGCTGCTAACTGCTTGATTGAGCTTGCCGACGACCAGGCAGGCGCCCAGCCAGGCGAGGTAGTCAGCATACAACCACTAACGGGATGGCTATGACCGAGCAACGACCCGCACAACCACAAGCTAATCAGCAGCGATCTGTCCAGCCAGACGCTGACCAGCAACTGATCGACGACTTTGGTCGGCGCATTAGCTACGTGCGCATCTCGGTCACCGATCGCTGCGATTTCCGCTGCGTGTACTGCATGAGCGAGGAGATGACGTTTCTGCCCCGCGCCCAGGTACTGACGCTGGAAGAGATCGCTATGGTGGCGCGCGCCTTCACTGAGTTGGGGGTCGAGAAAATTCGCCTTACCGGCGGCGAACCGCTGGTACGCCGCGGCATTGAGCAACTGGTCGATGAGATCGGCGCCATGCCAGGCCTTAACGACTTCACCATGACCACTAACGGCGCCAGCCTACGCAAGCACGCCAAGCAGCTTTACTCAAGCGGTCTGCGGCGGCTGAACATTAGTCTGGACTCGCTAAATGCGGAGCGCTTTAAGCAGCTCACCCGCACCGGCGATTTAGCCAAAGTGATCGACGGCATTCATGCCGCCCAGGAAGCGGGCTTTAAACGCATCAAGCTCAACGCGGTGATCTTAAAAGGTCGCAATGACGACGAAGTAATCGACCTGGTCACCTTTGCACGCCAGGAAAACCTCGATATTAGCTTTATCGAAGAGATGCCGCTGGGCGATGTTTCTGACCACTCACGGGCGGAAACCTTCTACTCCAGCGATGACGTTCAAGACTTGATCGAAACGCGCTATCCGCTGATCCCCACGACCGAAACCACACCCGGCCCATCGCGCTACTTCAAGATGGCCGATAGCGACAGCCGGGTTGGGTTTATTTCCCCCCATAGCCACAACTTTTGCGATACCTGTAACCGGGTGCGCGTGACCGTGGAAGGCCGTTTGCTGCTGTGCTTAGGCAACGAACACTCGGTCGACCTTCGCGCCGTGCTGCGCCGTCACCCCGGTAATATGCAGGCGCTAAAAGAGGCGATCATCAACGCCCTGCCGCTTAAGCCAGAACGCCATCACTTCACCACCGATGGCGATGTGCAGGTAGTACGCTTTATGAATATGACAGGGGGCTAGGCGTTGGCAGCGTCAGAACGGTTGGCAAAAGTGCCGGTGCATATCATTACCGGCTTTCTCGGCAGCGGTAAAACAACGCTTATCCACAGCCTCATCGAACAGAAGCCTGTGGATGAAACCTGGGCCATTTTGGTCAACGAGTTTGGCCAAATCGGCATCGACCAGGCGATGTTTGATGCCCGTGACGATGTGGTGGTGAAGGGCCTTCCCGGCGGCTGCCTTTGCTGCCAGCTCGCCTTTGTACTGCAAGCGGCGCTGGTGAATTTACTCGCACGCAGCAAGCCTGATCGCGTCATCATCGAGCCCTCAGGCCTTGGCCACCCGGCAGGTCTGTTGGATCTACTGCGAGGGGAAGCCTTCCAGGAAGTGGTCGAGGTACGCGATATTATTGCTACTCTCGACCCACGCCGATTAGATGACGCCCGCTCCCGAACGCACGACACCTTCCGCGACCAGCTCGATATGGCCGATGCCGTGGCACTCACCATGCTCGACCAGAGCACGCCCGAGCAGCTCGGCGCCGCTCATGCGTTTGTGGCACAGCGCTGGCCGCCGCGTAAATGGGTGCAGGAAGCTCCCCAAGGCGAACTACCCATAGGACTGTTGACCCAGAGCGGACGCGCCGAAGGGAGCGATATCAGCGTACCCGCCAACCATCAACAGTTGGCGGCAACACCCAGCTTAGCCGGGTCTTTTTTTGATTTTCCGCCCCCGCCCGGCAAGCCCCAGCGTGAAACCGGCACTTCGCTGGGCTACACCAGTACGGGGTTACGTTGGCACCCAAGCGAGCGCTTCGACCTGGATAGCTTGGCCACCTGTTTGGGAGAACTCCCCAGAGAGGCACGCATTAAAGGCGTGTTTCATACCGATAGCGGCTGGAAACGCTTTAACCGCGCCGGAGGTACGCTGAGCGTTGAAAGCAGCGCGTGGCGGCAAGACTCCCGGCTGGAAGTTATTCTTCCCGATACGAGCCCCGCTCTCGATATCGAAGGCCAACTCCGCTTACTGACGCTGGGTTAAGCGCCCGTAATCAATCTCTCGATGGCCTCTGCAGTAACCGGCCGCCCAAACAGATAGCCTTGATAAGCGTGACAGTCGTGCGCCAGTAGCCACGCCTGCTGCGCTTTGGTCTCTACGCCTTCTGCAATGACCTCTAGATTGAGGCTCTCTGCCAGGGCAATGGTACTCTCGACAATCGCTGCGTTGGCTTGGCTTTCGAGCACCTGCTGCACAAAGGATTGGTCAATTTTCAGTTGATCCAGCGGCAGTTGCGCTAAATAGGCCAGGGACGAGTAGCCGGTGCCAAAATCATCCAGAGAGAAGCGTACACCGCGCGCTTTAAGGGCAAGCATTTTATCTCTGGCGTCGTCTCGCGCTTCCACAAACAGTGACTCGGTCACCTCCAGTTTTAGCCGCTGAAGCGGCGCCTGAGTGCGCGCAAACACCCCCTCTACACGAGCCAGAAACTGCTCATCGCGAAACTGAAGCGGACTAATATTCACCGATATGGTCAGTTTGCTGAGCTGTGGATGCTGCGCCCAACGCGCTAATTGATAGCAGGCATCTTCCAATACCCATTCGCCTACATCATTTATCAGCTCATTGCTTTCCAGCAGCGGAATGAAATCGCCTGGTGAAACAATGCCGCGTTCAGGATGATGCCAGCGCAGCAGCGCCTCAACGCCAGTGATCACGCCATGGTGATCCACTTGGGGCTGATAATAGAGCTGCCACTGCTGGCTGGCCTGCGCTTGGCGCAGATCCGCTTCTAATTTCACATGGGCCAGAAGCGCAGCCTGCATCGAGGGGTCAAAAAAGCACACGCCATGGCGGCCGTTGTTCTTAGCCTGAAAGAGCGCCATATCTACCTGCTGCAGGTAGTCATCCACGCCGTACTCATTGCTGGCCATGATCGCAATACCAATACTCCCCGTCACCGTGATGCTCTCTTCGGCCAGAGTGATTGATTCGTTAAGAGTTGCCAGCAGCTTGTGCGCAATACGCTCTGCCAGCCGGGTGGTTTGAGCGTAATTGCTATCCACGCCTTCGATTAATACCGCAAATTCATCGCTTCCCAGCCGCGCCAAGGTATCGGTATCGCGCAACATCTGCCCCATTCGCCGAGCAACGCTCTGCAATACTTGATCCCCCGCATAGTGCCCCAGAGTGTCATTGATTTGCTTAAAGTTATCGATATCGATAAATAGCAGTGCGCCGCAACGCTGATGGCGCTGAAGCTCTTTAAGGGCATTACCTATGCGATCCATAAACAGCCGCCGGTTGGCCAACCCGGTTAAGGTGTCATAAAATGCTAGCTGATGAATCTCTTGTTCAGCGGCTTTACGCTCGCTGATATCGCTCATGGTGGCCACGTAGTGAGTTAAGGTGCCCTCAACGCTGTAGACAGCGCTAATGGTTAGCCACTCGGGAAACAGTTCACCATTCTTACGCTGGTTCCATATCTCGCCTTCCCAGTTGCCGGTTTTGATAACACGCTTCCATAAACGGCGGTAAAAGGCGGCGTTTTGTAGCCCAGAGCTAAACATGCGCGGATTGTTACCCACTATCTCCGCTTCGCTATAGCCGGTAATGCGGCTGAAGGTCTCATTCACCTTAAGAATGATGCCCTGTGGATCGGTAATAAGGATGCCTAAGTGCGTCTGGAAGGCGGCAGCGGCGATTTGGGCCTCGGCACGGGCCTGTTCACGCTCCTCAATACGCTGACGTAGTTGATGCGACAACGCTAAACGATTCAGGTAGTGGCGCGCCCCCCAAGCACCCAGCAGGGCAATCACTGCCGTCACCAACATTAAAATCAAAGCACGCTGCCGCCAGGCCGAGAGCAATTCGTGAAGATCAACGCCAACCACAGCCAGCATCGGATACTTGCCTACTCTCAGCATGCGAAACAGCCGTTTGCGGCCATCAATAGGTGAGTCAATGTTGATTGACCATGTGGACTCACCACGGGTAAGCCACTCGGCCGTTTCTGGGCTCTCAATTTGACTGCCAATCGAAAATGGCTTTTCGGGGGTCGGGTAGCGAGCAATAAATTTTAATCCGGGGTCGACCAGGGCAATGCTCTCGCCGTCATAGACACTCATCTGCTCCAGGGCGTCGGCAAACACTTCAGGTACAATGCTAGAGATGACCACCCCAGCAAACTCGCCGGACGAGGTTTCTAATCGTCGACCATGGTACAAATAGTAGCGTTGGTCACTGATAGACCAGTAAAGCGGGGTAATCAGTTCTTCTTGTCCTGCTTGCTTAAAGGCATTAAACAACGTCGTATCGCTGATATCAGCACCTGCTCTTCGGCTGCTGCGGCCACTCGCCATTACTCGGCCTTCAGCGCTCAACACAGCGATTTCGTCCACCATGGGCACATACAGGGTCAGGTTTTCTAGCGAGCGCTGAAGGGCCTGGGCATTATCGCTATCTGGCATGCCTTGCAGGGTTAGCATCTCAGCAAGCCCAAAAAGCGCTTGCCCGCTTTGTGCAAATACGCCTTTTGCCCACTCAGCAACCACATTAGCGCGGGCGGTAATCCGCGACTCGGCGGCCTCAATTTCTTGCCGATACTGTTCACTCAGCAGCCAGCCGAAAAGCACCATCATGACAAGCAGTGCTAGCAGATATAGCGCAATCACATGGCGGCGCTGTTGGCGATAAGTCTTGGTGGCTTTCAATACATCATCATTTACATCATTGGAGGTAGCGGACATCGCGCAGAAGCCTTATTCAGGTAACCCAGGGGGACACCTGATACAGTGTAAAAAGTAACTAAAAATGATACATAACACGCGCTGACACGTGGCTTTATCCGATAGTGCCGCGGTGCTTTTAGGATGTATATCAGTTTTTATCACCGTTAATGCCCTGAAAAGCGTGACGTTATGCATGGATAGCCAATCTACCAGGAAATTGTTATGGCATCGCTGGGCCAAATGAGCGACTACGAGATACGCCTAATCCGTATTTTTAAGACGGTCGTTGAGTGCGGTGGCTTTACCGCGGCGGAAACCACGCTGGGCATTAGTCGTTCGGCGATTAGCCAACACATGAACGACTTGGAGGGGAGGCTGGGGTTTTCGCTCTGCCAGCGGGGGCGTGGCGGGTTTAGTTTAACCGAAGAGGGTAAAGAGATTTATCAGGCAGGGTTAACGCTACTGACCGCGCTTGAAACGTTTAAAAGCGACGTTAACGCGCTGCATCAAACGATCAAAGGCGAGCTGAATATCGGCATCACCGACAACCTGGTAACGCTACCCGCCATGCACGTGACCAACGCCCTGGCAGAGCTTAGCGCGCCGGAGCATGAGGTAACGCTGCACATTCATATGGAGCCTTCTGACGCGGTCATTAGAGGCGTCATGGATGGCCACTTGCACGTCGGCGTAGTGCCTGCAGTGAACCTGCCCACCAGCTTAGAAGCGCGGCACCTTTACGACGAGCCATCGTATCTTTACTGCGCGGCTGGCCATCCGCTGTTTACGGAGGACGACGACACGCTCAGTGGTGCTGATATCGCCCAACACTCGGCTATTTCGCCCCGCTATCCGCTACCGGTTGAGGCCCGACAGGCGCATGATGCGCTAAGCCTTCGTGCCTCAGCATCCGACCGAGAAGGCGCCGCTTTTTTGATTCTTACCGGGCGATTTATCGGCTTTCTGCCTGAACACGTAGCTGCACAGTGGGTGGCAGCGGGCAAGATGCGAGCGTTGCATGCCAACACGCAGCACTACCGCATCCCCTTTGTGCTGATCACCCGCCACGACCGCCGCCCCAACCGAGTGGTCGATGCGTTTCTACGCTTAATCAAAAGCAGCTAAACCCGGCAGTATGTTTAACGCTGCTCGGTTGCCTCATTGGCCATTATCGGCGCTGGCCCCGCCTGGGGCGATGACGCCAACACTTGGCTTGCCACATAGTAAACAATTGCCCCCAGCGCCGAGCCGGTAAACCAGCCGTAGTCGTAGAACCAATTCATGGTGCCAGTTAACAGCGATAGCAACGTAAGCGCCACCGGCACGCCAAAGGCGATAAAACCCGCGATGTTCACCGCAGGATAAGCATGGTTATCCATATACAGGCTGGGCACATCCAAACGCTGCTTTTTGATCAGGAAGTAGTCCACCGCCATGATGCCCGCGATGGGCCCCAGCAGGCTGGAGTAACCCAGCAGCCAGTTGGAGTACATCTGCTCCAGAGAAACCCCTGGCGGAATAACGCCCGCTTTTTGCAGCAGATCGTAGCCCATCAACAACACGCCCACCGCGCCAGTCATCAGCACGCCGCGCGTCTGGTTAATCAATTTGGGCGCAATGTTCTGAAAATCGTTGGTAGGCGACACGATGTTAGAAGCCGTATTGGTAGAGATCGTGGCGATAATGATCAACAGCATCGCCAGTACCACCCAGAAGGGGCTGTCGATATAGCCAATCAAACGTACCGGGTCGGCAACGGTTTCCCCTACCAGCGTTTCGGAAGCAGCGGTTAACACGACACCGAGTGCGGCAAAGAAAAACATCGTTAGCGGCAGCCCAATCACCTGACCAACGATCTGATCTTTTTGGCTTTTGGCAAAGCGACTGAAATCGGGAATATTCAGCGACAGCGTGGCCCAAAAACCCACCATGGCGGTTAAGCCCGCGAAGAAGTAGCCGTATACCGATGCCCCTTCAGGCCGCGACGGCGGCTGTGCCAGTAGTTCGGACATCGACATATTTGGCCACGCCCATATCATCAGCCCAACACCAACGGCTAACAGCAGCGGTGCGGCGAAGGTTTCCAACCATTTAATCGACTCTGCACCACGAATCACCACATAGAGATTCATCGCACCAAAGACAAAAAAGCCGATGACTTCACCAACACCGCCCATCGCAGCCCAAGCGGGAATCAACTCGGAGAGCAACAGATGAATGGCCAAACCGCCAAACATGGTTTGAATACCAAACCAGCCGCAGCCGACCAGGGCGCGCACCAGACAGGGTACGTTGGAACCTAAAATACCGAACGAAGAGCGTAAAACCACCGGAAAAGGAATACCAAACTTCGTACCGGGAAAGGCGTTTAAGGTAAGAGGAATCAGCACGATCACGTTGGCCAACAAAATGGCAAACAACGCCTCCCCCACGCTCAGCCCGAAGTAGGCGGTTAATACCCCGCCTAGGGTGTAGGTGGGCACGCAGATCGACATGCCTACCCAGAGTGCCGCAATATTCCACTTACTCCAGGTGCGCTCGCTGGCCTGGGTAGGCGCAATATCCTCATTAAAGCGCGAACTACTGCGTACATCGTCCCCTACATCTAGCTCTATCAGCCCACCTCGATCCACCATCTGAGAGGTTGTTTCGGTCATTTTTTATCTCCTCAGCATTGCGTTATTGCGCTGCCTAGCTCCCACGGCCAGTGGAGCTTTTCAAAAAGGCGCTTAGAAATCATGGCTTTTAGAAACCATTGTTTTTCAAAACCATCGTTCTTAGAAACCATAGCTTTTAGAAAACAAGCAATAAGCATGCCTACTTGAAAAAGCAGGTCAATTAACTCATTGATTAAAAAGCTGCCTTCCTGGACAACATTATTATTGTTAGCTTGTTATCTTTATATTTTCCCCACCTAAAACAAAAACCAACTAAACAAAGCTAGATCAAAAAAAATATTTGCACCAATTTCAAACAGAAAAAAACCAAAAACACTCGCTATAAATATACCAAACCAATGATTTTAAAAGAATAAAAAAACCATCCAAAACAGTGCAAGACCTCACCAAAAAAGTGAATATCACAAAATGGAACAATAAAAATAAGCAAACTCAATGAGTTAAAGACGATTTAACAAATCTCCTTTAAAGACTTGCTAAAACCACCTACCCAGCGCTACTTTCAACAAAAGCTGTCTATTTCGTCAGCTTTACAAAACTAGTTTCAAGAACACTACAAACATACGCTACACATCAACAATCAGAGGGAGCGTCTCATGCAGAATATGAAAATCGGGTTGATTCAGATGGGCCTGAAAACCAGCACCGATCTTGAACCAGAAGCTATTCGCGACGCCATGAACGAGGCACATCTGCCAATGATTCAGCAAGCGGCTGACCAGGGCGTGCAGGTGCTTTGCTTCCAGGAAGTGTTTAACCAGCCCTACTTTTGCCCCAGCCAGGACGGCAAGTGGTACGCCGCCGCCGAGCGGGTACCGGAAGGCCCTACCTGCCAGATGATGCAGAAGCTCGCCGCCGAGCACCGCATGGTGATCATCGTGCCGGTGTATGAAGAGACTGAAACCGGTGTTTACTACAACACCGCAGCGGTATTCGACGCTGACGGCAGTTACTTAGGCAAGTACCACAAAACCCATATTCCCCAAGTAGCCGGTTTTTGGGAAAAATTCTTCTTCAAGCCGGGAAAATCCAACTGGCCAGTGTTCAATACTGCCTACGGCAAAATCGGCGTGTATATCTGCTACGACCGTCACTTCCCCGAAGGCTGGCGGGCGCTTGCTCTCAACGGCGCTGAGGTGATTTTCAACCCTTCCGCCACCGTGGCCGGTCTTTCCCAATACCTGTGGGAGTTAGAGCAACCTGCCTCTGCCGCCGCCAATGGCTGCTTTATCGCTGCGATCAACCGAGTTGGAACCGAGGCGCCGTGGAACATCGGCGACTTTTACGGCTCCAGCTATATCGTTAACCCCCGCGGCAAAATCGAAGCTCAGGCCAGCGAAACAGAAGACGAGCTGCTGGTGCACGAGATCGATTTGGACATGGTGCGGGAGGTACGCAACAACTGGCAGTTCTTCCGCGACCGTCGCCCGGAAACCTATACCCGCCTGACCGACGGTGAATGATTCTGCTGGTAAAAAACAGGTTGCTGGTTAAGTTTTCTATTTAAAAACAACAGGAGCGAACGATGAGCTTATTAATCAAGGGCGGCACCGTGGTCACCCACGCCGATACCTACCGCGCAGACGTACTGTGTGTCGACGGTAAAATCCATGCGATTGGCACCGATCTAGATGTCCCTGAAGGGTGTGAAATTGTCGATGCCAGCGATCAACTGGTGATGCCCGGCGGTATCGATCCCCATACGCACATGCAACTGCCGTTCATGGGCACCGTGGCCAGCGAAGATTTCTATACCGGCACCGCCGCGGCCTTGGCCGGGGGCACCACTTCGATCATCGACTTCGTGATCCCACAGCCAGGTCAGTCGCTCCTTGAGGCCTTCGAAACCTGGCAAGGCTGGGCGGAAAAAGCCGCCACCGATTTTGCCTTCCACGTGGCGATTACCTGGTGGGACGATAGCGTGCGAGAGGAAATGGGCACCCTGGTTCATGAACACGGGGTGAACAGCTTCAAACACTTTATGGCCTACAAGGGCGCGATCATGGCCACTGATGACATTCTGGTGGAAAGCTTCTCGCGCTGTCTGGAGCTAGGCGCGGTACCTACGGTTCACGCCGAAAACGGTGAGCTGGTCTACCACATGCAGCAAAAACTGCTCGCCCAGGGCGTGACCGGGCCGGAAGCCCATCCGCTTTCGCGCCCACCCCAGGTGGAAGGCGAAGCGGCCAGCCGGGCGATTCGCATTGCCAGCACCCTGGGCGCACCGATCTATCTGGTTCACGTGTCCACCAAAGATGCCGTCGATGAAATTGCCTACGCCCGCCAGCAGGGTCATCCGGTTTATGGCGAATGCTTAGCCGGGCACCTGCTCATCGACGATAGCGTCTACCAAGATACCGACTGGGGCCGCGCCGCTGCCCACGTGATGAGCCCGCCCTTCCGGCCCAAGGGCCACCAGGAAGCGCTCTGGCACGGCTTGCAGTCGGGCAATCTGCAAACCACCGCCACCGACCACTGCTGTTTCTGTGCCGATCAGAAAGCCGCGGGCAAGGATGACTTTACTAAAATCCCCAACGGCACCGCTGGCGTGGAAGACCGCCTCGCCGTGTTGTGGGATGAAGGCGTCAACACCGGCAAGCTGTCGCCCCAGGAGTTTGTCGCGCTGACATCGACCAACACCGCCAAGATTTTCAACCTCTACCCGCGCAAAGGGGCGATTCAAGTAGGTTCCGATGCAGATATCGTGGTGTGGGATCCCAACGGCACCCGGACGATTTCTGCCAAAACCCACCACCAGAACGTCGATTTCAACATTTTCGAGGGCAAAACGGTGCGCGGCATTGCCCGTCACACCATTAGCAAGGGCAAATGGGTGTGGCGGGATGGTGAGCTGCGCGCCGAGCGCGGTGCGGGCCGCTATTTGGAGCGCCCCGCCTACCCCGGTGTCTTCGAATTGCTGGCCAAGCGCGCCGAGCTGAATGCGCCGATGGCCGTAAAAAGATAACAGCTGTGCCCATAACAACAGCGGAGGCTTTACTGTGACTAGCCCACTGAACCACCTACCCAGCGCAAAAGAGGTCGGCACCTACGACCCGGATACGCTGGCAAGCAACTTTAGCGATCTACATCCGCCGCTGACCCATCGCCAGGCGATGATCGAAAGTCAGCGTTGTCTCTATTGCTTTGATGCGCCCTGCGTCGAGGCTTGCCCGTCGGATATTGATATTCCCAGCTTTATTCGCCAGATCAGCGAGAACAATATCAACGGCGCGGCGGAAACCATTCTGGAAGCCAACATTTTAGGCGGCAGCTGCGCCCGGGTGTGCCCCACGGAAATTCTTTGCGAGCGTAGCTGCGTGCGCAACCACGACGCCGAATGCCAGCCGGTGCTGATCGGTTTGCTGCAGCGTCATGCCACCGACCATATGCAGTTCGACGGCCACCCCTTCAAACGCGCCACTTCTACCGGCAGTCATGTGGCCGTGGTCGGCGCCGGACCTGCCGGGCTCTCCTGCGCGCACCGACTGGCGATGCTCGGTCATCAGGTGACCATCTTTGAAGCCGAACAAAAGCCTGGCGGGCTGAACGAGTACGGCATCGCCCGCTACAAAATGACCGACGACTTCGCCCGTAAGGAAGTGGAATTCTTGCTTGAGATCGGTGGCATCGAGATCCAGTACGGCCAACGGCTGGGCGCAAACCTGGAGCTTGCTACGCTCCATAATCAGTACGATAGCGTGTTTCTCAGCTTGGGCCTGGGCGCTAGCCATGCCCTGGGTTTAACCGGGGAGCAAGCACCTGGTCTGATGCCAGCGGTGGACTACATCAAGGTTCTCCGCCAGACCGACGATCTGGGCAGCCTTGCGGTGGCCAAACGCTGTATCGTGATTGGCGCGGGCAATACCGCCATTGATATGGCGACTCAAATGGCGCGCTTAGGTGCCACCGAGGTCACGCTGGTTTATCGTCGCGGCATTGAAGCCATGTCCGCCACCGACCATGAACAAGAGATTGCCAAAGCCAACGGCGTGCGGATGGTGACCTGGGCCCAGCCCGACGAGATTCTGCTGGATGATCAAGGCCGCGTGACGGGCATGCGCTTTGCCAAGACCCAGGATCAAGCGGGCCGCTTAACCCCTACTGGAGAAACCTTTGAGATCGCCGCCGATGCTGTCTTCACCGCCATCGGCCAAGGCTTCGAAGGCGCGAGCCTAAGCGATACCACCGCCGCTGAGCTTGCCCGGGACGGCGAGCGCATTCACGTTAATGAGATGTTCCAAACCTCACTGCCCAATGTGTATGCCGGTGGCGACTGTGTGAAGCCCGGTCAAGACCTTACCGTTCAGGCCGTGCAACACGGCAAACTGGCGGCTCACGCCATTCATCAGGCGCTTGTCGCCAAGCAGGAGGCCGCATGAACACACTCACTTTTACACCACCGGGTAAGAAAGACAGCGGTGACAGCGTGGTCAATGGCGTTGACCTATCGGTTAACTTTGCCGGTATTAAAGCCCCCAATCCATTCTGGCTGGCCTCTGCACCGCCCACCGATAAAGCCTACAACGTGGTACGCGCCTATGAAGCTGGCTGGGGCGGCGTGGTATGGAAAACCCTTGGCGAAGAGCCGCCTGCGGTGAATGTCTCCTCCCGCTACTCAGCCCACTACGGAAAAAACCGCGAGGTGATCGGCTTTAACAATATCGAGCTGATTACCGACCGCTCGCTGGAGATCAACCTTAAAGAAATCACTCAGGTGAAAAAGGACTGGCCCGATCGTGCGCTGATCGTTTCCATTATGGTGCCCTGTAATGAAGAAGCCTGGGCCTACATTCTGCCGCTAGTGGAAGCCACTGGCGCGGACGGCATCGAGCTCAACCTGGGTTGCCCCCACGGAATGCCGGAGCGCGGCATGGGCGCGGCGGTGGGCCAAAACCCCGACCTGATCGAGAAAGTCACCTACTGGTGCAAGAAGCACTACTCCAAACCAGTCATCGTCAAACTCACACCTAATATCACCGATATTCGCGTCGGTGCCCAGGCGGCGCTGCGCGGCGGGGCCGACGCGGTATCGCTGATCAATACCATCAACTCGATTACCAGTATCGACCTGGACAATATGGTCGCCAAGCCCACCGTGGGCCACCAGAGCACTCACGGCGGCTACTGTGGCAGCGCCGTGAAGCCTATCGCGATGAACATGGTGGCAGAAATTGCCCGTGATCCGTCCACTCCAACGCTACCCATTTCCGGCATTGGCGGCATTTCCACCTGGCGGGATGCGGCGGAGTTTATCGCCCTAGGTGCCGGCAGCGTGCAGGTGTGTACGGCAGCGATGCTCAACGGCTTTAGGATTGTGGAGGAGATGAAAGACGGCCTCTCTCGCTGGATGGCGGAAAAAGGCTACGACTCCATCGAGGCGTTCTCCCGTAAGGCGATACCGCAAACCACCGACTGGAAACACCTCGACATCAACTTCAAAACCATCGCCAAGATCGATCAGGATTTGTGCATCGAGTGCGGCCGCTGTTATATCGCCTGCGAGGATACCTCCCACCAGTCGATTGCCAAGCTCACCGAGCAGGACGGCGCGCGACGCTATGAAGTGATCGAAGAGGAGTGTGTGGGCTGTAACCTTTGCCAGATCACTTGCCCAGTAGATAACTGCATCACCATGGTGCCCCAGGAGACCGGCCAACCCTTCCTGGCCTGGGATAACGACCCACGCAATCCTTTCCGGGTCGCCTCTTAACCTCTTTACCCTCTTTTTTTTAAACAGCCGTTAGCGCTACCCACCGCCCTCAGTTTGTGAGGGCGGTCGCGTTTTCTGCAACATACTGTTCCATCACCCAGTAGCGACAAAAGTCAGCATCCTTGAGAACATGAGAAAACATCGCATATAAAATTCTTTCTCACAAAAGGAAGCCCAATGAAGTTCGCTACCACTACCACCGCTATACTCTTAGCAACTGCCAGCGCCACCGCGAGCGCCGACCAGCGAATCGCCACCTTCGACTTAGGCAGCCTGGATACGCTGGATGCACTAGGTTTAAACGAGCAGGTAGTGGGTGTACCGAAAGCCAGCCTGCCTGGCTATCTTGAGCAGTATGCAGCCGATGACGTCACCGATATTGGCGGCCTGCGCTCACCGGATATGGATGCCCTTGGCGAAAGCGAGCCTAGCCTGATTCTTTACACTGGCCGCCAGGGTGAGTGGGAAGAGGGGCTTGGCGAAATCGCCCCGCTGCTCAACACCAGCCTACAGGGTGACGACTACCTGGCTACTTTTGACGCTAATGTACGCGAACTAGCGAGTCGTTTAGCAGTGGAAAGCAAAGCCGAAGAGGCGCTTGGTACACTGCATGCCGAGATTGAGACCCAGCGCGAAGCGCTAAGCAACGCTCCTCGCACGCTGGTGGTAACCCACAACGGCGGCAATCTGATGCTGAATCAGCACCCGGTCGTTCACGACGTACTGGGCATTGCAGCATTAGAGATGCCCGAAAGTGTCACTTCTGAAACCCGCGGTACCCGTACCTTTACCCCGCTTTCTCCTGAGGCGATTAGCGAAATTGATCCGCAGGTCGTACTGGTGATTGATCGCAGCGCCGCGATTGGCGATGAACCCGCCGACGCGGATGCCTTAGCGCAAACGCTCTTAGATGCGGGAGCTGAGAAAGCGCGGGTCATTATGCTAACGCCCGCGCTGTGGTACCTCTCCGGCGGCGGCCTGCAGAGTCTGGCGCTACAGGTTGAAGAAGTTGCAGTAGCACTAAACTCGTCAGGTAACTAAGCGCTCACTCCCCCCCCTCTTACAGCAATGGCGGAGGGGGGAACGCAGCCTAAGCGGCGAGAAACGCTGGCTTAAAAAGCTTCCCAATCATCTTCAGCGCTAGCCGCGGTTTTGCTACTGGTTTGGCTACGCGTCGCTGGCCGCATCAGCGCTGGTGTCTGTTGAGATGAGTGTTGTGGCGTGTGCTGGGGCGAGGTAAGCGGGGCGTGTTGCGTACGGCTCTCCCCCTCAGTTAAACGAAAAGCCGAGACAACGCTTTCAAGCCGCGCCGCCTGCTCTTCCAACGAGCTTGCCGCTGACGACGCCTGCTGAACCAGGGCCGCGTTCTGCTGGGTCACTTCATCCATTTGGGCAACCGCTTGGTTGACCTGCTCAATGCCCGAACTCTGCTCCTGAGAAGCCGCGGAGATTTCATCCATAATATCGGTCACCCGGCGCACAGAGGAGACCACATCCCGCATCGTAGCACCGGCGCTTTCGACTAATGCTGAGCCCTCTTTCACCTGGGTGGATGACGCCTCAATCAGTGCTTTGATCTCTTTGGCGGCATCGGCACTGCGGCTGGCCAGGTTACGCACTTCACTCGCCACCACGGCAAAACCACGACCCTGTTCGCCTGCCCGCGCTGCTTCCACAGAAGCATTGAGTGCCAAGATATTGGTTTGAAAGGCGATAGAGTCGATAACGGTAATAATATCCGCCACTTTTTGCGAGCTGCTAGAAATACCGTGCATGGTGGTAATCACTTGCTCAACCACTTCACCACCGTTGCTTGCAGTGCTTGAGGCATCGTTCGCCAACTGGCTGGCCTGGCGGGCGTTATCGGCATTCTGTTTAACGGTAGCGGTTAACTGCTCCATGCTGGCGGCGGTTTCCTGCAGGGAAGACGCCTGCTGCTCGGTACGCGAGGATAGATCCGAGTTACCACTGGCAATCTCACGCGCCCCGATATGAATCGAACCGCTGCTATCGCGTACCTCAGAAACGGTTTTAACCAAATTACTTTGCATATGCTGCATAGCACTAAACAGCTTGCCGATCTCATTGCTACCACGGTCATCTACTTTACCAGAGAGATCATTTTGGGCAATACGCTCAAAATGCTTCACTGCTTCGTTTAGTGGTTTTACAATAGAGCCCACCATCGCGATGCGAACAAACAGAACGATTAACGCGGCAATCAAAAGTACAGCGATATCAATATAAGTAAGAAACTGCATGCCGCTCTCATAATCGGCAATCATCGACTTGTTTCGTTCAGCCCGATGATCATTGTAAGCACTAACAGCCTCAATTAACTGCTGATTTAAGTCACTCACCATTTCCCTTGCGGTATTAAACTGACTGCTGTTACCCGTATTCAATGCCTCCTCTAAGGGGATAATCCCCCGTTGGATCAAGCTCTCATAGGTGGCAATCACGGTATCAGAAAGTGCCGACTCAGGATTGGTGGCTTTAAACTCCTTGGCCGCAGAAATTGAGTGCAACACCTGAGCATTTCGCTAAGGTGTTGTCCCATGTCTTACCTCGAACTCAGCATTGAAGAACGTGCCAGCATCCAAGTGGGTCAAGCCCAAGGGATGAGCCTTCGGCATATTGCCCAGCTCTTAGGGCGAGCTCCTTCAACCATCTCTCGTGAAATACGCCGTAACCAAATAGCCCAGAACGGTTACTGTGCCCGGCACGCTCAACGTCAGCGAGAAAAGCGTCGAGCTGCCTGTCGCCCGACACAGAAGCTTGTGCCGGGCACGGAGCGTTTTGACCTCATCGTTTATATGTTGCGACAACGCTTGTCTCCTGAACAAATTAGCGGCAAGCTCAAAATGATGAAACTACCTGATTTGCGCGATGCCTACGTCTGCCGAGAAACCATCTACACGGCCATTTATGCCTTGCCTGTTGGCCACCTTCGCAAGGAACTGATTCACTGCTTGCGACAAGGTAAAACCACACGCAAGCCTCGCCGTGGCGAAGTGGATCGACGTGGACAGATCCCTGACATGGTCAGCATTCACTTACGTCCGCCCGAGGTCAGTAAGCGTGAAATGCCCGGCCACTGGGAGGGCGATCTGATTAAAGGTAAGAATAACGCGTCTGCGGTAGGCACCTTGGTAGAACTTAGTAGTGGCTATCTGATACTCGCAAAAATGGATGACGCCACCGCCACATCCGCCGTCGCAGGCTTTAGTGCTGCCCTGAACCGAATGCCGACCACCGCTCGAAAAAGCATGACTTATGATCAGGGGCGTGAAATGGCACACCATGCAAAAATTACTCAAGAAACCGGTGTTGCGATTTACTTTTGCGATCCCCATAGCCCCTGGCAGCGGGGGGCCAATGAGAATATCAATGGCCTAATCCGTCAATATTTACCGAAAGGAACGGATCTTTCAGTGCATAGCCAGGAAGAGCTAGACGCCATTGCCTTTGAGCTAAATATGCGACCTCGAAAACGCTTTGGGTTTAAATGTCCGATAGAAGTGATGAGCGAGCTGATGACCAAGTACCATGAAAGCCCATCAACCATCCAGTGAGTGTGTTGCACTCAGAGTCTGCATCCGCCCTCTGTAAAGTAATCTTGCGCAACTCGCTGAGCATCTTGGGCCCGAGCCAGGTAGTCACGGAATGAACTGGCATCACCTTTCTCAAACGCATCGAAGCTACTAACGTAGAAAAGCTGAGCGTAGGCTATGGATCGTTGACTGCGGCTAAGTGCTAAAGTGCGATCACCTGATAGGTCAAGCTCTTTTAACGAAGTACTGCCCTCTTCGCCTGCCTGATAGCCTAGAAAGGCAATGGTTATTATTAATAATGAAAAGATGGCCAAAACAAGGGTTAAACCCAGTTTGACGGATAGATTACTAAGTACACGATTCATATGCGGAATGCCTCCAGGCCAGATCCATTAGCTTTTGGCAATTTATATAATCTAGCTAGAGCACTTCCAGCGGCTTTAGATTAACTTAAATCGACCAATATCTTTTACGAGGAACTGCTATCGGCCTGGATAGCATAGACTTTAGTCTAGCTTGAAAATTATTTTCACAAATGAAAATAGAAACGATTTGCAAACAGCAGTGAACGGAGTGGTAGGCGCATTGAATATCGGTGCAGAGGCTATCTTAGCCGTGGATTGGTCAAGGCCACGGCTAAGATGAAAGGAGTCTGCTCGAGTTATTGATCAGGATGTATGCGAATCCGGTAGAGCACGCAGTAAACTACCGGCAGTACGATTAAGGTTAATAGCGTGGCGACACCCAGGCCACCGATCAGCGCGACCGCCATGCTGGCGAAAAAGGCATCGCTAATTAGCGGGATCATGCCCAACATGGTGGTCAGCGCGGCCATGGCGACCGGACGCACGCGGCTGACCGCAGCTCGCACCACAGCGTGGTAGCGGTCTTGATGCAACAGCAGTTGCACGTTGATCTCCTCTACCAACACGATGGCATTTTTGATTACCATGCCGATCAAGCTCAGCGTACCCAGCAGAGCCATAAACGAGAAAGGTAACCCGGTAACCAACAACGCGCCCACTACGCCAATAATCGTCAGCGGTACCAGCGACCAGATAGCCAACGGCTGGCGGAAGTTATTGAACAGCACCACAGTGAGAATAAACATCATCACTATGCCCAGCGGCAGCGAGGAAAATAACCCACTCTGCGCTTCGCCAGCGGTCTCAAACTCACCACCCCACTCCAACCGGTAACCTGCTGGTAGATCCAAGGCCTCCACCCTTGGTCGAATGTCGGCCAATACGCTGGCTGCGGTCACCCCGCTTAGCGGATCCGGCTCACCGTACACCGCCAGCATGCGTTCGCGATTGCGGCGCATAATCAGCGGATCCGCCACCTGTGTTGTGATATCGCCGATGACTTGATCGGCGGAGATATAGCGGTTTTGCTCTGCGCTCCAGACGTTAAGTGAGCCTAGGTTATCCACATCGTGACGCTGTTCGGGGATTGCCCGCGCCACTATCGGAATCAGGTCGCTGCCGTCGCGGTAAATGCCCACCTGGCTGCCACTGGTACTTAGCGCCAGGGTGCTGGCCAGGTCTTCACGGGTCACACCCAGCCTACGTGCAGTATCTTCAAGAAAAACGGGCTCAATCGCCTGCACGCGGTTACGCCAACTGGTGCGCACGCTGGTCAAATTCGGTGTATCAAGGAACATGGCCTCAACCTGATCGCCCAACTGGCGAAGCACCGCTGGATCGCTGCCGTAGAAGCGCGCCTCTAGCTTGGCTTTGGGAGCGGGGCCGACCTCCAACGGGGCGATTTTGTAGTCGATATCGCTATGATCCCGCTCCAACACTTGCTCTACGTCAGCCATGCGGTCGTGTTGAGTCGCTTTATCGTCGGTTTCGACAATCAACTGCGCATAGCTTGCATAGCGGTCTTCCGGTGAATAGGTGAGGGTAAAGCGCTGCGCTCCGCCGCCCACGGTGGTGGTCAGGTGGCGAACGCCGTCCATCTCCATCACGCTCTTTTCAAGCTCGCTAACGCGGCGTTGGGTTTCGAGAATATCGGTACCTTCCGGCGTGCGATAATCGACAAAAAAGATCGGCGTATTAGAGGCCGGAAAGAAGGCATTTTTAACCGAACCAAAGCCGACCACCGCGCCAGCCAATATCGCTACCATCAGCGCCAAGGTTAACCAGCGCCAACGAATACCGGTGATAATGACACGGCCTACAAAACGATAAACCACGCCTTTATAGGGGTCTTCCTGTCCATCGCCGGGGGCAACATTGCGGAAAAACAGCTTGAAGTAGAACGGCGTTAACGTCAGCGCCGTGATCCAGCTCAGCAGTAGCGAGTAGAGCAGCACGAAAAATAACGAGCCGATAAACTCACCGGTGGTGTCTGGCGATAAACCGATGGGCGCAAAGGCTGCAATCGCGATCAGCGTTGCGGCCAGCAAGGGCCAGGCATTTTGGCGAACCACTTGATGCGCCGAATCACGAATCGTGCTGCCGCGCTTTAACCCCACCAGCATGCCTTCGGTGACCACAATGGCGTTATCTACCAGCATTCCCAGGGCGATAATTAACGCACCCAGCGAGATTTTTTCCAGCTGCAAACCATGAAAGCGCATCAACATAAAGGTGCCAATAATGGTGATCAGCAGGATAAAGCCCATTAACAGACCACTGCGCCAGCCCATAAACAGCATCAGCACCACGATCACGATAGCCACCGCCTGGATCAAGCTGACCAGGAAACCGGATACTGCGTCATCGACCACCTGGGGCTGGTTATAAACGACATTCAGCTCCATACCCAGTGGTGTGCGGGTTTGCAGTTCATCCAGACGCTGCTGTAGCCGTTCTCCCACCTCGACAACATTCACTCCGCTTTCAAAGGAGACGCCCAACGAGATCGCCGGCCTGCCCATATCGCGGTAAAGCTGCTGGGGCTGCTTCGCCAGCTCGCGGCTCACATCGGCAATATCGCTCAGCCGCACCAGTTCACCGCCGCCCTCACTGACAATCAGGGCGCGCAGAGCTTCAATATCTGCCGCACTGCCCGTGGGGGTGATACGAAAACGGCGGCCATCCTGTTTAAGATGCCCTGAGTCTGCCACTGCATTTTGGGTCTCAAGCAGTTGCTGTAATCGTGTTAACGGAATATTCAGTGCGCGCAGGCGTTCGCGATCAACTTCGATATAGATGCGCTCTTCGTGCTCACCGCTTAGCGACACCTTCGCGACGCCCTTCACCAAAGCGAGCTCGCGCTTGAGAAAATCAGCATGGTCAGCCAGATCCGGCATGCTATAGCCATCGCCCGTCAGGTTGACCATGAAACCAAATACATCGCCAAAGTCGTCATTTACGCGAGATTGACTCGCACCCGGCGGAAGCGCGGCCTGGGCATCCTGTACTTTACGGCGCAGCGAATCCCATAATTGCTCCAACTCCTCGTTCTGCACCGTACTTTCGAGTTCAACGGTGATCTGCGATAGGCCATCAGAACTCACCGAGCTAACCCGTTTGATCGATGACATCTCCTGAATTGACTCTTCGAGTGTCGAAGTGACTTCCTGCTCTACCTCTTCAGGCGTCGCACCAGGGTACTGCGTGGTGATCAGCGCATTGCGAATGGTAAATTCGGGGAACTCCAACTGGCCCATGCCCAAAAACGACAGCGCGCCACCCGCCAGCAGCACCACGGTCATTAAATAGCTGGTCGCCCGGTGGCGTAGAAAGTAGTCGACCATGTTAAAGCCCCTGCTCTTTTTCCCACGGGGTCACCCTGGTGTCCTCGGTTAAACGGTGGGCTCCGGCCGCCACAACGCGATCGCCCGCTGCCAACTTTCCGCTAACTTCCAGGCCGTTTGAGGTTAACCGACCGACCTCCACCGGCACCGCTTCCACGTTTTCTGGCTCGATGAAGCGCCATACCTGAGCCTGGTCGGGATCATCACCGGCATAGCTCACCGCATCAGTGGGCAGTAGCCACAGCGGGGTGCTATTTTCGGTTTGCAGCGAACTCAAATCGAGCCGCACATTGGCACTCATACCGTCTAACAGGGTGATATCGTCCGGCTGGGGCAGCGTTAGGGTGACTTCATAAGCCAAACTCTGTGCGCTGGCTTGGGTGGTGTAAGAGGCTAGCTGGGCAAGATAGGGTTTATCGCTATTACCAAAGCGCACTTCAAACGCCAACGCATCACCGAAGGGCGTTCCATTATTTCGCGGTATGCGCTGCACGATCTGCTCGGGCAGATGAAACACCACGTCTAGCTGCCCTGGCTGCTGGATCACCGCGACCGTTTCTTGAACTTGAACTATCTGGCGGTTATCCACTGGCACCTGGGCAATCACACCATCGTAAGGGGCGCGTAGCTTTGTATGCTCGACCTGCTCTTGTGCCTGTTCGAAGGTGGCCCGGGCGGCCCGCCACTCGCTTTCCGACTCATCAAACTGGGATTGGCTAACCGCCCCACGCTGCAGGGTATAGCGCATGCGTTCTAGCGTTGCCTCGGCGAGCTCCAAGCGCGAGCGGGCGCTGTCCAGCTCGCTTTGCACATTGCGATCATCAATGCGCGCAATCACCTCGCCTTCGCTCACCTGTTGGCCGGGGCTCACATTGAGCTCCAATAATTCCCCGGCCATACGAAATGACAAATTGCTGCGCGTAGAGGCTTCCACCCGCGCGGGAAACTGCCGTAAGGCCGTAGCATTTGCCGACTGCAGTGTCATCAATTTTACCGGTCGTGTGGCATCAGTCGACTGCGCCAGGGGTTGCTCACAGCCCGTTAGCACAAGCAGAGCCAGTATGATGGGCAGTGAACGGAGAAGAGTAACGGGCACGAGTAGCTCCTTGATGGCGGTCAGTGATGATTTTCAAACCTGCATTCAGGGTACAAGTTGAATAATATAGTCACCTCACTGACATTCATGAATGTCAGTGAGGTGTATAATAATCACCCACCCGCGACTTTGCTATCCATCACTGCCAAAATACCGCTTATTTTAATAATAGGAGCCGCTATGTCCCGTCGTAAGGCCGACGCCGAACGTACCCGAGAAATCATTCTGGACGCGGCAGAGACCACCTTTTTAGCCCAAGGCGTTTCGCGTACCACCTTGGCGCACATCGCCCAGGCAGCAGGCGTGACACGAGGGGCCATTTATTGGCACTTTGAAGACAAAGCTGCATTGTTCGATGCACTCTTGGAGCGCGTGCGTGTCCCTCTGGATGAAATTGTCGATGAGGTGGTGGAACGCCTAGGCTCAGCACCGGCAGACTGCTTACGCGACATTGCTCTACGCTCGCTGGCAGCCATTTCCCACGACCTGCCACTGCAGAGAGCAGCCACTATCGTGTTGCACCGCTGCGAGAAACTGGAAGAGGAGCACCCGCGGATTTGCATGATCACTCGACTCTCTGAGCACGCAGAGGCACGAGTAGAGCAATTGTTTGAACAGGCCCAAATCGCTGGCACTTTACGCGCTGACTTAACCCCAGCCAGCGCCCGGCGCCAATTTCATGGCTTTTTGATTGGCGTCTGTTTCGACTGGCTGCAGGATCCCCAGCAGCATTCTCTGGCGGATGAGAGCAGTGGTATCGTGGAAACGTTAATGCGTGGTTTATTTAACACTCAAACCGTATGAACCTGCGCTAAATCTTAATCTATATTTATCTAATGCACTTAATCTGCGTTTATCTCGCGAGGGGTGGCAAAGTGCTCAGCCAAGACGGCACTCATTGGTACATTAAGCGTAATGTCTTTGCCAGGGAGAGGTTGCTGAAACCACCGTTCGTAAAGCAACGGCATTTCCGGACTGGTATAAATATGTTCGAGGGCTTTATTTACCTCTGCGGCAAAGGCATCGTCGCCCAATTGCATTAAAAAACCGAGAGGCTCTATCGACGTAATGGCTTCTTCGGAAAGCGCGTACGCGTCAGGGTGATCGGACTCAGCAATCATTGTGCTTAGTAATATATCATCCATTGCAAAAGCCGCTACGCGCCCATCAGCAACTAAATCAAACGCTTCCTGCAATGTACCTACGGGCACCACCGATAAATTCAGCTGGCGTTCTCGATTTACCTGATTGATCTGGCTGACATTGACGGTGCCACGCGCCACGCTCACGCTACGCCCGGCCAAGTCCTCCAAGGCGGTAAAGCCATTTTCCTTCAGGGCCACATAACGCACCGAGACAAAGAAATGGCTAAGCGCAAACTGCGCGCTCTGCCGCCGCTGTTGTGTATTAGTACTGGCATTACACTCAATATCGATATCGCCGCTATTGAGCAGTTGCACCCGGTTACTGGGCGTACGGTACACATAGGCTATTTCAAGAGAAGGCAGGTCTAATTGCACTTGCAGCTGTTTCGCTAAACGTTGGCAAATATCGATAGAGTAACCGACGACGTTACCCTGATTATCTAAATAAGAGAATGGCGCTGTATCACCATAGCCAACCCTTAACACGCCGGTTGCTTCTATGCGTTCAAGCGAATCGATAGGTGTCGTTGCATGTGCTGCCTCTCCACCAGACATCATTACCAGCAAACTACACCACCCAAGCAATAAACTTCGGCGCATAACACACCTCCTCTACTCTATGTACTGCTCAGGATTGGCGAAAATAGCGGCAAGCGCTGGCGCTAGCGGCAAGTTCAATACTCGATTATCGGGAGGGAGAGGCTGCAAAAACCATTTTTCATAAAGAGTGTGAATAGTTTCACTTTGATAAATGTTACGCAGTTCCTTATTGACCAGCTCAACAAAAACAGGATCATCAGGCGGCATCATTAAGCCATAGGGCTCGGCACTACTCAGTGTTGCTTGAGAAATATGAAAAGCGGCAGGGTCAACGGCAGACGAAACCAAACCTGCTAACAAAACCTCATCCATCACAAACGCGGAAGCCTGTCCTGAAGCCACCATATCAAAGGCTTCTTCATGATTACGGCTTAGCATTACCGATATTGCTAGCCCCTCGGTGCGATTGAGTTCGTTGAGCTGGGCAATATTGATAGTGCCTGTTGTTGATACCACGCTGCGGCCCGCCAAATCCTGCAAACTGTCCATATGCTGCTCGGCGAGGGATACATAGCGCGTTGCGGTCAGAAAATGAGGGTATGAAAAAGCGGCCTGACGGCGACGTTCAGGGGTATTGGTGGTCACTCCACACTCGATATCCACTTCACCATTACGTACTAATATGAACCGATTTGCAGGCGTTACCGGCACATAATTTACCTTGAGATCACCTAAGCCCAATGTTTCCTCCAGACCTTCGATGACGTTTAGGCACAGGTCAATCGCATAGCCTGTTGGCTGGTCGTTAACTAGGTAGGAGAAGGGGGCTTCGCTGGTACGATGGCCGATAGTAATCTCACCAGCAGACGCAATACGCGACAATGTCGGCGAGGAGTCGATCTCCTCACCAGCAGCGGCACCTTGCCACATCGCACTGGTCATTAATAACGCTACTAGCCACTTCATAGGCTTACCTTTGTTCGATGATCCCGGAATCCATTGTCATCCCTGCGGCATAGAGCATATAACGGTCGCGCCCTTTCGCCTTGGCCGCATAGAGCGCCAGATCTGCGTGACGCAGCAGATCGTGGCTATTGCGGCCATCAGCGGGCGCGGTTGCAATGCCAACACTCACTCCAATGTTAATTTCCTGGTTATTAAACTGATACGGTTCACGTAGAACAGACACAATTGCTTCTGCCAGTACTTTTGCCTCATTGGTGGCACTACGCACAACGCGTTGAATGATGGCAAACTCATCGCCACCAAGGCGCGCCACCAAATCATCGTCGGTCAGCAGCCCCTGCACCCGCTGACTAACTTCAACGAGCAAAGCATCACCCGCCGCGTGCCCCAGACTATCGTTAACTGCTTTAAAATGGTCAAGATCAAATAGCATGACATTAAATACTTCGCCTTGAAGCAGTGAGTGCACAGCGGTTTTTAAAGCATTATTTAATTGCACGCGGTTGGGCAATTTGGTCAGCTCATCATGATGAGCAAGATGCTGAAAGCGCAGCGCTTCGTCTTTAACTTCAAGTAAGTGTTCACGCTCAATGACTTTCTTACGAAGCGCATCTATGGCCTTTGCCATCCGGCCAATTTCATCGTTACGGTCGGTATAAGGCGTGCTGTCAGCAGTCTGGTTTTTAGCGATTTCGGTGAGCGACTTAATTAATACTGGCACGGGTGTAAATAACTGACGCATCAAAACAGTGACTAGCAGGGCTGTTGCGACCAATACCACCAGTAGCGCTACAAATGCTTTACTGATCAGATCATTACGCATCTGATACAGCCCACCTTTCTGGCCTATAGTGGCTACCAGCACGCCTAACAGTTGACCATCAGGAGTAACAATGGGCAGCGAACTAATGAAGTGCTCTTCATTGCCAATGCTGGCAAATCCAACATAAAAATCAACGGCATCCGCTTTTGTTTGCCATGTATCTACCGCCAAGTTGGCAGGTGAGTCTGATGGTGTGTTAAGCGCATCAGCCACTACGGTGAGAGAACCTTCTGATGACTTAGTGAACAGCCATACGTTGTTACGTGTTTGTGCACTTGCTAACGCTAATACATCAATCGGGCTAAACCCAGTTTCCAGAACCGACTCTTCATCGCCAATTGGGCGCTGGGAAATGATATGCGTGACTTGACCCGTGCCATCGGTCTTAACCGCCACGGACGTATAAATACGCCTAATAGTCGCGCTCACTATCTGGGCATTCACCTGCGCTTCGCGCAACCACTGCTCCCGAGCCCCACGCTCAACCATAAAAAAACCTGACAGCGCCCCCGTTACATACGCAAACAGCACGCCCATCAGCATAAACATCACCACCTTACCCACCAGGGTATGATGCCAAGGAAGTTTAGCCGCAGGCAGTGAAGCACTCCTATGCTGGGGTTCTGGCATCTACTCCGGTTCCTTCATGGCTATAGCTGCAGCGGGCGTGTCTGGCCGTAATCACAATGAGCGATCATTTTTTTAACAAACAAGCTTTTTTGACCACTATTTTATTCGGCAAACGTACACAAACAATTAGGTTTTATTTACTAAAGTATCATTAAAATGAGTGGGCATGTCTTAAAAAATGACAAGCTTAATCATTCTTATTGACATACCCTTTTGGCATATCTCTTGCTTTATAAATAGCTAACAGGTTCGCTGATTTATATTAGGAGGGCGTGATGCATCATTCTGACTATCCACTCAGTGAAGTCCCTACCAGCGCCCGCAAGGGCCTGCTATCTACCTCGGCAGTACTGCTTGGGTTTACGTTTTTCACCGCCACCATGTGGGCGGGCGGCACGTTAGGCCAAGCCTTTCCGATTGGCCAACTGCTATGGATCATAGCGATTGGTAACTTGCTGCTGGGGGTGTATGCGGCAGCCCTCGCCTATATTGCTTGTAAAAGCGGGCTCAATTCGGTGCTGATGGGACGCTTCTGCTTCGGCGAAAAAGGCAGCAAACTCTCCGACTTTATTCTCGGTTTTACCCAGATCGGCTGGTACGCCTGGGGCACTGCCACGATTGCCCTAGTGTTAGTACGCACCACCGGGATGCCTGAATGGCTGGAAATCCCCTTAATGGTGCTATTTGGGTTTGGTTTCTGCGTGACCGCCATGATTGGCTACAGAGGTATGGACTGGCTATCGCGCTTTGCCGTCCCCGCCATGATGCTATTTATCGTCATCAGCCTGTTTACCGGCCTGGTGGATGTGCGCGGCTTTGCGGGACTGAGCCAGCAAACGCCCACGGAGAGTATGAGTGTGGCGGCTGCGATTACCGTGATTATCGGTACCTTTATTAGCGGCGGTACCCAAGCGACTAACTGGAGCCGCTTCTCCAAAACACCGAAAATTGCCGTGATCGCGACCCTGGCGGCCTTTTTTGTCGGTAACGGCTTAATGGTGCTGACCGGTGCACTTGGCACCATGATTTACCAGCAGGCGGATATCGTGGATGTATTGATCGCTCAGGGCTTTGTCACCATCGCCGTGCTGATGCTGTTCCTGAATATCTGGACAACCCAGGACAACACTATCTACAACTTCGCCGTGGCGGGCTGTAATTTGCTGCGCACCGAAAAGCGCCGCCTGGTCACTGTGGGTGGCGCGGCGATTGGCACCGTGCTGGCAGTGGGCGGTATGTATAACCTACTCATCCCATTTCTGGTGTTACTCGGCACCTTTATACCGCCCATGGGCGGGGTGATCATGGCGGACTTTTGGCTCAAGCATAAAGGCCGCTACCCCACATTGGATAAAGCACAACTACCCGACTTCAACCGCCGAGGGTTAGCTGCGTATGCGCTGGGCGCCGGGGCCGCTTACTTCTCCCCGTTACTGCCACCACTGGTAGGTGTTGTAGTGGCAGCAGGAAGCTACGCCGTGCTGCTTCGTTTAAACCACGCTACGCTGAGCGATACGTTTCCCTCTACTGCGAAGTAATAAAATAAGTGAGCCTTGTTATATGAGCATGCAGATTCTTAACGCCCGTTTGCGCCAGCGTCCTGAGCTTTACCGACTTGAGATTGAGAACGGCACGTTCACAGCGATTACCGAGCAAGACACGCCGCAAACAGCGAGCGAAGGGCAGATTGATGCAGGCGCCAAGCTCATTTGTGCGCCGTTTATTGAGCCCCATATCCATTTGGACGCCGCCCTTACGGCAGGTGAGCCAAGCTGGAACCAGAGCGGCACGCTGTTTGAAGGCATTGAGCGCTGGGGCGAGCGTAAGCCTATGCTCACCGAAGCGGATATTCGCGAGCGCGCGCTTAAAACCCTAAACCTGCTAATCGGCAACGGCGTTCAGTTTGTGCGCACCCACGCCGACACCAGCGACCCTAGCCTGATTGGGCTTAAAACCCTGTGCGCCTTGCGCGACGAGTTAAAAGATAAAATTGATATTCAGGTAGTCGCCTTCCCTCAAGATGGCCTGCTCTCTTACCCAGGCGGCGATCGGCTGATGGAGGAGGCACTAGAGATCGGCGCCGATGTGGTGGGCGGCATCCCCCACTTCGAATACACCCGTGAGCTGGGCGTGGCCTCCATGAAGCGAGTGATCGAATTGGCGATCAAGTACGACCGCCTGGTGGATGTGCACTGTGACGAGATTGACGACCCCAACTCACGCTTTCTCGAAGTACTGGCCTGCGAGGCGCTGTTTAATGATTTGGGCAGCCGCGTTACCGCCAGTCACACCACGGCGATGCACTCCTACGACAATGCTTACTGCTCCAAGCTGTTTCTGCTGCTAAAACGCTCGGGTATTAACTTTATCTCCTGCCCTACCGAAAGCATCCACCTGCAGGGGCGCTTTGACACCTACCCGAAACGGCGCGGAGTGACGCGTGTTAAGGAGCTCAACGCAGCGGGCATTAACGTCTGCTTTGCCGAGGACTCCATATTCGATCCCTGGTACTCCTTGGGGAATGGCAAGCTGTTGCGAACGCTGGATTTTGGCCTGCATATCTGCCAAATGATGGGCTATCAGGACTTCAGCCAGGCACTTTCACTGATTACCGACAACAGCGCCCGCACGCTCAATATTGAAGAGCGTTACGGCATCGAGGTCGGCAAACCCGCCAGCTTCAACCTGTTGGAGGGCGAGGATGACTACAGCGTGCTGCGCACTCAAGGCGAAGTGCTGCTTTCCGTACGCCATGGCGAAATCATCATGCAGCGTGAGCCTGCCAAAATCACCACGCCCCAGTGGCTTGGCTAATCCACCAAAGGCACGTTAGATTAGTCATTGAACCGTCTAATGTTACCGACGAATGTTAATGCCGACTGTTAATAATCAGGGGAATCCAAGATGGGCATCGAAACCGTTCGCCAGTTTTTTGCCGAGCACGCGCCGGATGTAAACATCGAAGAGCTTGAAACCAGTACTGCCACGGTACAACTTGCCGCTGATGCCCATGGCGTAGCACCAGGTCAAATTGCCAAAACCCTAGCGTTCAAAGTCGGTGACAAACCGCTACTCATTGTGGCCAGTGGCGATGCGCGTATCGACAACCGCAAAATTCGCGATACCTTCGGCGGCAAGGCCAAAATGCTCGACGCCGAAACGGTGATGGAACTGACCAGCCACCCGGTTGGCGGCGTTTGTCCCTTCGGCCTCGCCACCGACCTGCCGGTTTACTGCGATGAATCGCTCCACGCCTATGACGAAGTGCTGCCCGCCGCTGGTTCGCCCACTAGCGCCGTACGCCTAAGCCCCAAGCGTCTGGCCGAACTGGTCAATGCCGAGTGGGTGGATGTGTGTAAGTTGCCGGAGAATGCCACTTAAGCATGCATCTATAACCTTTTATTATTTAACGTCCAGTAAATAACCGTAAAACGCCGTATTACGCTGCCAGCCCAATGATTCATAAAGGTGTTGGGCGCGTTCGTTCTCTACCTGCGTCATTAATATCAAACGTGCGACGCCGTGGTCATGGGCAAGCTGGGTGGCGGCTTCCATTAGTGCTCTGCCGGTGCCTTTATCGCGACACTCCGGCAGCACAAAGAGGTCATTTAGCGTCCAGCGGGCATTTAAGCCCACCGTGGAAACACCTGGGTAAAGCTGCACAAACCCCGTGAGCATGCCTTCGCTGTTCTCGCTAACCAGAATGAATGAATCCCCTAACCCCATACGCTGATCTAAAAAATCACGCGCCGCCTGAATGTCACTCGGTTGCTTATAAAACTGACGATAGCCATCAAGTAATACGCTAAGAGGTTCTAAGTCATTGAGTACCGCCGAACGAACATTAACCATAACGACTGCTCCCTTTGGGTGGTGATTCAACACAGCTTGCCGTCATAGTGGTCTATGATAAAGAGCCACTTATCGCTAAATTGAGGGAACCAGTGAAAAGACGTGACGCTGCCAGCGACTGGATTGCGGAGGCGCTAGCGCTAAGGCTAACTGCGAATGAAGCAGCCACACTTGTTCAGCAACTTTACTGCTCGCTTAAGGAGTGGATTCAACACGGTGAGCTGACGGCTGGCGATACGCTTCCCTCTTCCCGCTACTTGGCTCGCGCTTTGGGTATTAGCCGTAATACGGTGCTGGCCACCATGGATCGGCTACTGGCGGAAGGGTTACTGATTGCCCGCCAGGGAGCAGGACTCTATGTGGCGAACCTCCCCGCGCTGTTAACCCGAGCAGAGCTTCCGCCACCTTTGCCTGTTCGCTACTCAAGCCGGGGTAACAAGCTATTAACACTAAGCGGAACGTTGAGCCACGACCATCGCGCCTTTGCCCCAGGCGTCCCGGCGCTCGACCTGTTTCCCCGCGAGCAGTGGCAGCGCCTTTTACGGCGTCACTATTATCACGCAGAAATGGCATGGGTGGATTATCAAACCAGCGGTGGTCTACCTGTACTCAAAGCGGCTCTTTGTGACTATCTAAGACTCTCCCGCGCGGTGCGCTGCCAACCAGAACAGATTGTGATTACCCAAGGCGCCCAGCAGGCGTTTGAACTGATTACTCAACTACTCACCGATCATGGGGATTCGGTTTGGATGGAGGAGCCGGGTTACGGTGGCGCCCAAGCCTGTTTTCTGGCGTCGGGATTAACGGTAACGCCCATCCCCGTCGATAAAGAAGGGTTAAACCCTTCACTTGCCCCTGAGAAGGCGCCAGCACCTCGGCTAATTTACGTGACACCCTCCCACCAATATCCCAGCGGCGTTACCATGCCAGTCCCCAGGCGACTGGCGTTACTTGAGTATGCTTCTCGCGCTGGTAGTTGGATCATTGAAGACGATTACGACAGCGAATTTCGTTACGGCACGCCGCCGACTCCCTCTCTACAGGGTCTTGCCGAACAGGCATCGGTTATTTATGTCGGTACCTTTAGCAAAGTGCTCTATCCCGGCTTACGCTTAGGCTATTTGGTGCTGCCTGATACACTTGCCCACAACTTCAGACGTGCCCATGCCCGACTGCACCGTGAAGGTAACTATCCCGTGCAATCGGCGCTTGCTGAATTTATTACCAGCGGGCATTTTACTCGCCACATCGCCCGGATGCGGGCGGCCTATCGTCAGCGACAAGCGTGTTTACGCACGGCATTAACGCCTGCAGTGGCCGCTGGGCTTCGGCTTTCTGACGGCCATGCGGGTATGCATCTATTAGCTGAACTCGATACTATCGAGGAAGAAGAGATGCTCGTTAAGCGTGCCAGTGAAGCAGGCATTACGCTTTCTCCACTTTCCCGCTATTACCTTTCCGAGAATAAGCGCCCTGGGTTAGTGCTTGGCTATGCGGGCTCGACTGAAAGCGAACTAATGAACGCAGGTGAGTGGTTAAGTGAGGCATGGCGGCGCTTACGCCAATAGTGGCGTGCATAGCGTGTGAAGTATCAATCACGTCATCGCAGGATATGCTTCGACATATTCTCTGGAAGCATTCTTGTAGTAGTGTATCTTTCTTTACAGGCTTATTTATAAATTCAATTTAAAGGGGACCCACGTTCCCAATGGGGTTAATGTGGTTCAATTACTCTCTTCGCACACAGAATCCCGCACCTCGATATGGAAGGCATGGAGCGTGCACATATTTACCGCCAGCGGTGTGCTACTCGGCACCATGGCGCTGCTCGCTCTGGTCGACAATAATCCAGTCGCCTGCCTGCTCTGGTTAGGTGCCGCGATGATGATCGATGGAATCGATGGCACCCTGGCCCGCAAGTATGAAGTGAAGGCCATACTGCCCCATTTCGATGGTTCAACACTCGATATGGTGATTGATTACCTGACCTGGGCCTTTATCCCTGCCCTTTTCATCTACTACTTTATTGAGTTGCCGCCCAATTTTGCACTGCTCTCAGTATTCATTATTCTGCTTTCATCGATGTTCTGTTTCTGCAATGTTGATATGAAAAGCCAGGATAATTACTTCGTTGGCTTTCCTGCCGCCTGGAATATCGCCGCAGCCTATTTCTATATTCTCGATTTCCCGCCTTTTATCACCTTTGCCGCTATCACCTTTCTGGCCATCCTCACCGTGACTAATATGAAATTCCTCCACCCCTTTCGGGTGCGCCAGTTCATGCCGCTCAATATCACCGTCACACTCGTATGGTGCGCATGTATAACATCGTTAGTACTCTCCAGCCCCGAGCACGCCGCCTGGGCATTATGGGGGTGGGGGATTACATCGATTTATTTCATCGGCATATGCCTGTGGCGTACTGCCCAAGAGTGGTTCAATTGATAGGTGAGCAGTTGATGGACAACGATTTTATCGCCCCCGATGGGCATCCCCGCTGCAAGTGGTGTGGCGGCGCGGCAGAGTTTCTGCCCTATCACGATAATGAGTGGGGCTTCCCGGTAGACGATGATCAGCGGCTATTCGAGAAGCTCTGCTTAGAGAGCTTTCAATCGGGCTTAAGCTGGCGCACGATTCTTAATAAACGCGACAACTTTCGCGCCGCTTTTCACCGCTTCGACTTCCATCAAGTCGCCAGCTTTAATGAAGATGATGTGCAGCGTTTACTCCAAGATGCAGGCATTATTCGCCACCGCGGAAAAATCGAAGCGACCATCAACAACGCCCAACGTGCAAAGGAAATGGTTGAGCAAGAAGGCTCTTTGGCCGCTTTTTTCTGGCGCTATGAGCCGACCGAATTAGCGACACCACAGACTCAGACCACCTCGCCCGAATCCGTAGCAATGGCGAAAGAACTGAAAAAGCGCGGTTGGAAGTTCTTCGGCCCCACCACCGCTTTTGCCTTTATGCAGGCAATGGGGCTGCTCAACGACCACTCGCTAAACTGCATTACACGCGAACGCGTAGAGCAGTCGCGGCAGCAGTTTCAGCGACCCGGCTAAAGCTATCTATTAGGAGCACCTCATGAAGCCGAAAATCAGTCTGATCACCCTTGGTGTACATGACCTGCAACGCGCCATCCGTTTTTATCGTGAAGGTCTGGGCCTGCCGGAGCATGAAACGGACAGCGATGAAGTCGCCTTTTTCAAAATGGAAGGGGCCTGGCTATCACTTTTCCCACGCGAAGCGCTGTCCAGAGATATCGGCATTGCTGATGATGCACCGAGCGGTTTCAGCGGTATAACGTTGGCTCATAATGTCGCCAGCCAAGCGGCCGTTGACCAAGTGATTGAACAAGCGGTTGCCGCCGGCGCAGAGCTTATAAAGCCTGGGGAAGAGGTATTCTGGGGTGGTTATTCCGGTTACTTTCGCGACCCAGAAGGTCATTACTGGGAAGTCGCCTACAATCCGTTTATGGATCTGACATAAAGCAGCTTTCATTGCCCAAGAGTGGACAAGTCCAGAAGCACTTTCTGGCCACTCGGGCAAAGCGCCCTCTCGACAGCTTGCCGCCAGTCCTGAACTGGAAACACTTGATAATCAGGCATCGCTGACTGGTCTAAAAGCCCCCAGATAGCCAAGAATTTTTGCTGCCAAGCTTCCGCGGACATCCTGGACAAAGGGTCGCGCAAATGAAACTTCCTATAGAGAGCCCTGGGTTTCGAATCCACTTGAATCGCCTGTCCCGTCAATAACCCGTAGGCGATAAATGTCGTTTCCGGTGCCATGAGTTGCAATATATTTGCCGCAACTGGCCCCCCTAAAGCGTCGAACACCACGTCAGACTTACGGGCCACACGCGAGGTCAGGGACATATCCTGAATCGATACCGGTTTAATACCGAGCTTTTCCAGCCGGGCAACTCTACTCTCGGAGCGGTATATGCCGATAACCTCCCTGGCGCCGTGCTGATATGCCCACGCCCCAAGATAGTCAGCGCAATTGGAACCCGCTCCACTGAGAAGAACACGTTTTCCCTCGACAGGCCAAGTCTCAAGCATGGTCAGGGCAGCCAAGGGATTAATGTAGGCCCGTGCGGCAACGGCGTCAGAAATGGTATCGGGGACAGGTACTGCGAGTGCAGCATCACAATCTAGAATCGTCTGCCAAGTGCCCTCGCCTCGTAATGGGAGCACTCGCTTTCCGATCAGAGAGGCATACTGTCTAGGTGCCTCAATAACGCGCCCCACTCCTTCGTAGCCGGCGACCGCGGGAAGCGTTATACGGTGCGAGTAAGCACCGCTGATGGGTATCAGATCAGACGGGTTCACTGGAGCACATAACATTCTCACCCTGAGCTTGCCCTCAATCAAACGTGGAACTTCCGCGGTTTCCACGTTCAATGTTTCAAGCGGCCTTCCGAACGCGCGATAGGTTAGAGCATGACGACGCATGGGTACCTCGAACATAGCGGATGAATTTCCATGGCCTAATATGGATAAAGATAAATGCTCAAGGTTGCGGTTTAGACGTGAACTTAGATAACGCTTGTCGCATGCGTCTGAGCTTCCTCCACCATCTCGGTGGCTAGCTCACCCACGGTACGCACGGCATTTTCGATGCTGGGTGTTAACGTGAACGCATAGTTCAAGCGTAGGCATTGACGAAACTTGCCCGAAGCTGAAAACAGCGATCCCGGCGCTACATGGATAGCATGCTGCGCTAAGCGCTGATTGAGCTTCACACAGTCCACCGCGGCGGGTAGCTCTACCCATAGCAAAAAACTGCCTTGGGGGTAGCTAATACCCGCGCCCTTGGGGAAGTAGCGCTGAATCCAACTGATCATGATATCGCGCTGACGCTGATATTGGCGGGTGGCGTAACGGACGTGGCGCTCGTAGTGCCCTTTGGCGACGAATTCCGCCACTGCCAGCTGCGGCAGCGTGGCTGAAGCACCGGTGGAGACATACTTCATATGCAGTGCCTGATCACGGTAGCGCCCTGGCGCCAGCCAACCCACTCTTAACCCCGGCCCCACGGTTTTGGAAAAGCCGCTGCACAGCATCACGCGCCCGTCATCATCGAAGGATTTCACGGTGCGCGGTCTTGGCAGACTAAATGACAAGTCGCCGTAGATATCGTCTTCGATAATGGCTACATCGAAGCGTTGAGCAAGCTGAAACAGCGCCCGCTTGCGTGCTTCAGGCATGGTGTAACCCAGCGGGTTGTTGTAAGTGGGCGTGACCTGTATCGCGCGGATTGGCCACTGCTCTAACGCTAGCTCCAGGGCTTCCAGACTGATGCCGGTTTGTGGGTCGGTGGGTATCTCCAGCGCTTTTAAGCCGTTGGCCTTGAGTATCTGCATGGTGCCGTAAAAGCTGGGTGAGTCCACGGCCACCACATCGCCGGGCTGGGTAAGGGTGCGCAGCGCGATGGCCAGCGCCTCCTGACAGCCGGTGGTCACCATGATGTCGTCTGGGTGTAGCAAGCAACCGGAGGCAATAGCCAGCCGCGCTACCTGTTGGCGAAGCTCAGGGCTACCGTTCAACTTGTCGTAGTTGAACCCATGCAGGTCATTACTACGATGAAGGCCAGCGAGTATCTTCGACAGCGGCCGCAGCGTCTCATAATCAAAATTCGGTATGCCGCGCCCCAGAAGTAGCCGCACGTCATCACGCTGGGTGGCGACAAGCTCCAGCACTTGATCCCATTGGGAAATATCCAGCGGGCGCTGTGCGGGTCGTGAGACCGACGGCAGCACCGATGGCACGCGGCTAGGCAGAACGAAATAGCCCGATTTTGGTCGAGACTCGATCAATGCAACGTCCATTAGTTGGCGGTAGGCCTCTTGAGCCGTCGAAATGCTAACGTCCAGCTCCTGGCACACCGCGCGAATAGACGGCAACCGATCGCCTACACGGTAAATACCGTGCTCAATACGCTCCCGCAAAATGCCAGCGACTTCTTCGTAGCGTGTCATAACACCGCCCTCCCCCTAGACCAACAAAGATACAGATGCGCAACCAAACCACCATACAGAGGTATAACACGTCCTTCTGTATCGTTAAATCAATCAAACCTATATCTGTATCTTGAAAGTGGCGCTGAGTAACCTAATTAGGCACATCGCCCTCAAGGAGAATCGCCATGCCACGCTTCAGCCTCACCCAGCTTCGTTATCAGCTAAGATCTCAACTGCGCCAGTACCGTCACTACCGTCGTAGCCGCCGCCAGTTACTGGCGCTTGATGACAGGCTACTTGATGATATCGGCATTGACCGTACACAGGCGCTCAAAGAGGGACATAAAGCGTTTTGGAAGCATACACCACTAGATGAGGGGCCTTATGAAAACCGCTGAGTATTACCTACTCGACGTCTTTACCGACCAGCCGTTTACCGGCAACCCATTGGCCGTCTTTCTAGAGGCTGATGGGTTGGCAGCCAGTACCATGCAGGCGCTGGCAAACGAGCTTAACTTGGCCGAAACGGTGTTTTTGAGTGCTGCTACTGGGCCGAATCACTACCCCATGCGTATCTTTACCCCTACTGAGGAGCTACCTTTTGCTGGTCACCCCACAGTGGGCACTGCACAGTTACTAGCACAGCTGAATCTAGTGAGTTCTACACAAACCTTAGTACTTCAGCCCCCTATCGGCGAGTTGGCGGTAAATTATGAACAAGGTAGAACAACCTTTACCACAGCCCAACCCAGCATAGTTGCAGACAGCACTTTTGATCGTATCACTGCCGTTGAGCTGCTGGGACTGGACATTCACCAGGTTATTGGTGATCCCACGATGTCCTCCTGCGGGCTGCCTTTTCATTTGATTGAACTCACCGATGTAGCAGCATTAGAGAGCGTTCATATATCAACGACCACCTGGGCAAGTGCTGTCGTACCCAGCAGCGCCGAACAGATATATCTATATGCGATAGAGCAAACCAACGGAGCAGAAACAGTGGTTAAAAGCCGTATGTTCTGTATGCACACCAGTATCTGCGAAGACCCCGCCACCGGCAGTGCCGCAGCAGCATTGACCGGCTACTTGGCATCACTTCAGCCAAACGCCTTGCAATGCAAGATTCACCAGGGTGTTGAGATGGGGCGTCCCAGCGTTATCTACACAGCAGCAAATGGCGGTATCAAAACCGGTTTTGTGCGGGTTGGCGGTAACGCAGTGGTAGTGGGTAAGGGAGAGTTTTACCTAGAACAGTAACCAAAAGCTGAAACAAAAAAAGAGTGCCCACGATATCGCGGACACTCAGCATCTGTTCTCAGTTGGCTAACGTTATGCTGCCTGTACCTCAATACGGCGGGTACGGTGGCTGTCTTTCTTGGGCAGCGTTAGCGTCAATACGCCGTTGACGAGAGTGGCGGTAATGGCATCACTGTCCACTTCGTGACTGAGGTTAAAACGCCGCGCAAAACGCTGGCCGCGAACCTCGGCGTGCAGCGCGCTCAGCCCTTCGGGCATATTTAGCGCTATCTCACCTTCCAAGCTCAGCACGTTGTTGTCGAGCTCTATTTTCAGCGTTTCATTAGTAACGCCAGGCATATCTGCCACCAGTTTGAGCGCATTGGACTCTTCAATGATATCCACCGCTGGCAGCAGGGTTTCTTGAGAAGGTTGCTCCTCGCCACGCTGTAAAAGCGGGGAGTGGTTGGATGAACGAACAACGTTATTCATGATTTATCCCTCCTTATGCAAGGTTAACAAACATGATTTACGCCGCCTGAACATCAATACGCCGCGGCTTGAGTTCTTCGCGTTTAGGCAACACGATCTCGAACACACCATGGGCATGGCGTGCCTCTGCCCGCTCGGCATCTAAGCCATCGGGGAGTGCAATCACCCTTACAAACTCACCGCTGGCGCGCTCTCGGCGAAATACCGGGCGCGAGCTGCCATCCTCATTGCCACTCGTCACAGAGTCTCGCTTGCCACGTAGCGTCAGCACATTGTCTTGGATATCAATGGTCAGATCAGAGTGTGCCAACCCCGCAGCAAATACATACACACGCACGGCATCATCGCTACGCGCCACATTAATCATCGGGAAACTACCCCGTGGCACCGCGCGAATATCCATCGCATTGCCATCGGGGAAGAAGCCGTCCAACAGTTGACTAAACCAGTCAAACTGCCGAGGCGAGCCGGTTTCAAAACGCTTGAGATCATCGAACATATCGAACACCTCCTACGTTAAGCAGACTGTGAGAATTGTCATAAGAGGCAGCCTCTTACGCAACCCACGGAAGCAGCCTCTACGATGTAAAAAATAGGAGCGGTCAGTCGATTTTCAAGGGTCTGGATGGCAATTTTTGAGGCTTTTTTGACGGCCGTCAGCGCTCCGATCAATGGAGGCAGACACCACTACTTACCGATGATGACCGTCCCCGATCCGGTGATGACTTCATTACCGTGGGCACCCACACTGCTCAGGACAGCGGCTGGCTTACCGTTGACGAATACGGTGGACGAGACTTCGTGAGTAATAGGACTGCCGCAAGCAGATTTATCGTCTAACCTTGCGGCAGACAAGCTATCGTAAAAAACATCAGGCGAGCCACTGACTAGTGGGTTTGTACCGTGCCCTGGTATAGGGCACGCGGTAAGGTCAGTAATACGTGCTGCTGGCTTTCCACTCATGATATAGCTCCTTTAAGCGTATGCCGTTTTAAACATCTCAATAGGACGATTATTTAATATTAATTAATATTCATCAAGTTTGTTAGTGCTCACTTAAGGGCCTACGCTTAGCCAACTGCCAGCCATCAGGCAACCGTAATATCGGTAGAGAGATAGACATCCTGAATCGCATGCAGCAGCTCAACGCCTTCCTGCATGGGTTTCTGGAAGGCCTTACGCCCTGAGATCAAGCCCATACCACCGGCACGCTTATTGATCACCGCCGTGCGCACCGCTTCGCCGAGATCAGAATTCCCCTTGGAGCCCCCGCCGGAATTAATCAAACCCGCGCGGCCCATAAAGCAGTTGGCAACCTGGTAGCGGGCCAAATCAATGGGGTGGTCAGTGGTTAGCTCGCTGTAGACATTGTCGTGCGTATGGCCAAAGCCTACCGCACGATAGCCGCCGTTGTTCTCAGGCAGCTTCTGCTTGACGATATCGGCTTTAAGCGTCGCGGCCATGTGATTGGCTTGGCTGGTGAGGTCGGCGGAGGCGTGATAATCAGTGCCGTCCTGCTTGAAGGCTGGATTGCGTAAATAAGCCCACAAGACCGTTACCATTCCCAATTGGTGAGCGCGCTCGAAGGCCTCGCTAATCTCCATGATTTGCCGACGGCTCTCATGGGAGCCAAAGTAAATCGTCGCCCCCACCGCCACGCACCCCATGTCGTGGGCCTGGTCTACATCAGCAAATAGCGTCTGGTCGTATATCGCCGGATGGCTCAACGTTTCGTTATGGTTAAGCTTGAGCATCATCGGGATTTTGTGGGCATAACGCCGCGCCACCGATGACAACACGCCCAGCGTCGATGCCACGCCGTTACAACCACCTTCGAGTGCCAGCTCAACGATATTGGCCGGGTCGAAATAGCGCGGGTTAGGAGCAAAGGAAGCGCCTGCCGAATGTTCAATGCCCTGATCTACCGGCAGCAGGCTAAGGTAACCGGTGCCCGCCAAACGGCCGTGATTAAAGAACGCCTGCATATTGCGCAGCACCGCTGGGCTGCGGTCGCTATCCGCCATAACACGGTCAATAAAGTCTGGGCCCGGCAGGTGCAAGCTCTCACGGGGTACGCCCTGGCACGTGTGATTAAGCAAACTCTCGGCGTCACTGCCAAGCAAAGCGGCTATATCAGTCATGATGAGCTCCTTTATATTTGTATGTAACAAAAAGTAAGTGTATGCCAAAAACTGCTTAAATAAAGCGTATCGATTTAATAAAGCCTAGCGCTTCAATAGAGCATAGGGAAAGCACCACCGCAATCAGGTGGCGCTAGGTCTCCCGACAGTTGACAAGACTACGACTAAAAGATGAAAATACAATCAAGAATGAGTGTTAGTCGCAAATAAGACTCCTCTTGTTTCCTTCGCTTCACACTTGGAATCACCTTTATAATGCCCGCCTCTTCGCCACTTATTGCGCCGTTGGCATCCAGCTATCGGCGCTTTATCGTTCTCCGTTTGCTGATTGTCGCGGGTTTAGCCATCGCCTTGGTCATCTCCCTGCTGGCTGATATCGCCAGTGGCCCTGCACATATCCCAATGGCTGATTTAATCGCGCTGTTGTTTGATGCCCATGCTCAAGGCCCGATTCAGCAGGCCATTGTCTGGGAGATCCGCATGCCTGCAGCGCTAATGGCGGTACTGGTAGGCGCCACACTGGGCCTGGCCGGTGCGGAAATGCAAACGGTGCTGAATAACCCCCTGGCCAGTCCGTTTACCCTCGGTGTGGGCGCAGCGGCCACCCTCGGCGCATCGCTGGTGATTGTCTTCAACTTTTCCCTGTTTGGCTTGAATGCCCACTACGCCACCGCCTTGATGGCGTTTGTGTTTGCGGCTGCATCGATTTTGACCATCAATGCGCTGTCGCGCCTCTACGGGGCCAGTCGTGAGATTATCGTTCTGTTTGGTATTGCGCTGGTCTTTGTACTCAATGCACTGGTTGCACTTTTGCAGCTCATCGCCAGTCCCGATGCGTTACAGCAATTAGTGTTCTGGACGATGGGTAGCCTGTCCCGTGCCTCCTGGGAGACGGTGGGCATCGTGGCAGCAGTACTGGCAGTGTGCTTGCCCTTCTCACTGCGCAGCGCCTGGGCGATGACGGCACTGCGCTCGGGTGATGAGCACGCACGCAGCTTCGGCATTGCGGTTGAACGCCTGCGGCTTATCTCGCTACTGCGGGTGAGTTTACTTGCCGCTGCGGCGGTCGCGTTTGTGGGCACTATCGGCTTTATAGGGTTAGTCGGCCCACATATGGCCCGGCTGGCGCTGGGTGAAGATCACCGCTTTTACTTACCGGGCAGCGCCCTGGCCGGGGCGTTGGTGCTTTCGCTTGCCTCTATCGCCAGTAAAACGCTGGTCGATGGGTTGGTGCTTCCCGTGGGTCTGGTGACCTCGCTGGTGGGTATCCCCTTCTTTATGGCATTGATCATGATGCAGGGGCGAGCACGATGAAGGCAGGTTTTACGCTCAGCAACTTCACGACCGGTTATCGCAAACGGCGCGTCTTCGACCAGCTAAGCCTGCCCACACTACCACCCGGTTCGCTGGTCGCGGTGCTGGGGCCCAATGCGGTGGGTAAATCGACCCTGTTAAAAGCAGTCGCTGGCCTACAGCCTTCCAGCGGGCAAATGCAGCTCAACGATATCGACCTCGCCAGCCTCAGCGGCGCAGCGCGGATGCGCCATGTGGGCTATTTGCCGCAAATGCTCCCTCAGGCCACCACGTTAGTCGCTTATGAAGCGGTGCTTAGCGCCTGCCGAGCGGTGCGCCCCGATTTAAGCCGCGCGGCGATTGAGGCATTGATTGAGCGAGTGTTCGATGCGCTGGCCATTCGACCGCTAGCCTTACGCCCGCTAAGCGAACTCTCCGGCGGTCAGCGCCAGATGGTGGGTCTGGCCCAGGCGATTGCCCGTCAACCGGCGCTGTTACTGCTGGATGAGCCCACCAGTGCGCTGGATTTGCGTTGGCAGCTGGCACTGATCGATACCGTGCGCACAGTGATTGCGGAACGGCAGTCGGTCTGCCTGATGGCTATCCACGATATCAATCTGGCCCTGCGCTTCTGCGACCAAGTGCTGCTGTTTGGCAACGGTGGTCTGCTGGCTGCCGGCGACCCTCACACGGTGATTACCCCCGACGTACTGCACGCCGCCTACGGAGTCGAGTCACGGGTCGAGCAATGCTCGTTGGGGCGGCCAATTGTGCTTAGCGATCGCGTCAGTGAGCAAACTGCGCACTCCATTTAGCGACGTCAATCCAGGATAACCCAATGCGCCACCTGGCTATCAATCTGTTGTGTTGGATCAGTCTGTTAAGCACTACCGCTTGTTGGGCAGCCGGTTCACAGGCGGGCTTTCCCAAACAACTTACCGATCTCGCCGGGCGCCAGGTAACGCTTTCAGCACCGCCATCACGGCTATTTCTTACCCAGCCGCGCCAGCTCTATGCGCTAGCCAGCTTACTGGATAACCCGACCGAACACTTGGCGGGCTGGGCCTATCCGCTGGCCGTGTTCGACCCTTCCATGGCCCAACGTTTTACTACCCAGTGGCCCGCGCTTGCCCAATTGCCTACGCTTTCACACGCGCCAATCCCCCAGCTCGATAGCGAAGCGCTACTGAATCTGGCCCCGGATCTGGTGCTGTTTGATCTCTCACGTGCCAGCAGTGTTGAAGGCTCCCCTTTGGCGCAGCTACTCGACGAGTTGGGCATTGCCTACCTGTTTATCGACTTTAACCGCCACCCGTTGGAAAACACGCCCAAAAGCCTGGCACTTTTAGGTGAGGCATTAAACGCGACGCCACGGGCCAATCGTATGATCTCTCTGATTGAACAGCGCTTGGCGCGTATCGACCAGGGTTTGGCAGAGCTGAAGTTGACAGAGCATCCCACTGAACTGCCCAGGGTACTGATCAATGTCGCCCCTGGAGTCAAAGTCGACTGCTGCCGTACCAATTTAAGAAACGGGCTGGCCGACCTGGTCGCGCGGGCAGGCGGCGAGAATATCGCCGATGCGTTAACCCCCGGCGCTTCGGCGACGCTAAGCAACGAGTGGGTGCTGAGCCACCCGCCCGACGTCGTTATCAATACCGCGGGGCAATGGGCAGCAGGAGATGGCATCAGCGTGGGACTTGGGATTAGCGATGCGGAGATTGCCCAAGGCCTGCGCTCGCTTAGCCACGAACTGCCCGGCTGGCAGCATCTCGACGCCGTTCAGCAAGGTCAGTTCTACGCGCTCTGGCACGGCTTCCACCAAGGCCCCTTTGCCATTGTGGCACTAGAACGCATTGCCCAATGGCTCTACCCCGAACGCTTCGCCGACCTCGACCCGGCCGCTACCTTCGACGCGCTGCTGCCCGCCCCACCAGCGCTAAGCCGCGAGGGACATTTCTGGGGCGCACTCAACGCGCAATAACGCTTGCTCATTCCACCCACTGACGACAAAAAGGATCTATACCGCCCATGCGCCGTTCTCGAACCATTGCACTGTTTTCGCCGCTGCTACTGCTGAACCCGCTGCCATATGCCTTCGCGCAACAAGCCAACGAGACTACTTCAGAAACAGTTTCAGAAACACTGATCGTCACTTCGGATCGCCTCACTGACGTGGCCCCGCAGAGTTATCGTGCCCAGCGTTCTAGTTTGGCCAGCAAACAGCCGGTGTCGTTTCTGGAAGAAGCCCGCACCGTAGAGACGGTCACCGCCCAGGTGATGGCCGATCATAATATCGACAGCCTCACTGAGGCGATGGCGATGGTTGCGGGGGTCACCGAAGGCAACAATATGGGGGGCACCGAGGATGGCTATATCAAACGCGGCTTTGGCAGCAACAGCGATGGTTCGACGTTGATCGACGGCATTCGCCAGCCCCGGGGCACCTTCTCCATGGCGACAGTGGATCATGTCGAAGTGCTCAAAGGGCCAGCCTCGCTCTTCCAAGGCCAGCAGGATCCTGGCGGGGTAATCAATTTGGTGACCAAACGCCCTGAGTACGAGTGGCAGCGCGAAATCAGCGCCGAAGCCACCTCCTTGGGTGGCGGCAATGCCAGCGTCGATGTCACTGGCCCGCTTGCCGATACCGGGCTTGCCTTCCGCTTTATCGTCCACCATGAAGATGAAGACTCCTTTCGAGCCTTCGGTAACAATCGACGCACTACCGTTGCCCCCTCGCTACGCTGGGAAGGCAGCGACAGTCGCGCGCAGATCTCCTATGAGTATCGCGACTACGACCTGGATCTGGATCGCGGCACGGTGATTGTCGACGGTGAGCCCGCCAAGGTACCCAATGACCGCCGTTTCGATGAACCCTGGTCGCGGGTATTTGGTCACGACGAAGCGGTCACCGCCTGGTGGGAGCAGGATATCAACGACAACTGGTCGACAAGATTGACCTACGGCTGGAACCGCCGCCAGTACAGCGATGGCCAACCGCGGGTACTGCGTGTGAATGAAGATACCGGCGCACTAACCCGCCGTGCAGACGCTAATTATGGCTTTGACCGCCGTGTGCAATACACCGCCTGGGATACCACCGGTACCGCCACTCTGGCTGACATGCGTCACGACCTGACCGTCGGGATTGATCACGAACGCCGCCGGGATTACGTGGGCGATGTGTATCGCGGCTCGGCGGTCACCGACCAGAATATTTATGATATGAGCTACGGCGGTCTTAATCTGGATAGAGATCGCCTTAACACCTCGCGAAGCAACCGCTTGGATGAGATTAATACGACCGGCGTTTATCTCAATGACCGTTGGCACTTCAACGACCGCTGGACGCTGGGGCTAGGCGGGCGCTATACCCGCTATGAGCAGTTTGGTGGCCGTGGCCGCCCCTTCGTGACCGCCACCGATATCAGCGACGATATTTTCCTGCCGTCGGTCAGCCTGCTGCATCGCCTGACTCCGGATACGTCGGTTTATGCCAGCTATAGCGAAGCCTTTGTGCCCAATGGCGCCGACAGCGATACGGGCAAGACGCTGGATCCTGAGCACAGTATGGGCAGTGAGATCGGCGTCAAACACCTATGGAACGACCAGCTCTCGTTAGCCGCTGCGCTATTTGATATCCGCAAGGAGAATGTCGCCGTCTCCGACAACGGCGTCACCCGCACGGTAGGCGAAGCGGGCTCCCGGGGTGTGGAGCTAACGGTTTCCGGCCAGTTGACCGATCAGCTTTCGCTGTTAGGCGCTTACGCCTATACCGATACCGAGGTGTTGAAAGATACCGAAGGTACCGAGGGTAACCGGCTAACCAACGCCGCACGCCACACCGCAAGCCTTTATTTGGCTCACGACCTAGCTACCGGCCCGGAACTGGGCAACTGGCGCCTGGGCGGCGGGGTTCGTTATGTGGGTGAGCGCGAAGGCGATGCCGACAATAGTTTCCAGCTAGACGCCTACACCGTCGCCGATGCGTTTATCGGCTGGGATACCCCTTGGCTGGGCGACAACCTGCACCTGCAGCTCAACGCCAAGAACCTGTTCGATACTACTTACTACCCCTCAAGCGGTGGCAGCACACGGGTAGTGGTCGGCGACCCGCTGGAAGTCAGCCTTCAGGCGTCGGTTAAGTTTTGAACAGGGAATTCCCTTTATAGGCTTCAACCAAATGTGACGGCTGCCAAAGCCGGAAGGCTAGTGCTTGAATACGCCCGATACAATACGTCGGGCGTTTTGAGGTGAAATAGGTGTCAATCTATTTCAGGACTAGACAGAGCTACCAGTTATTCCGCGCACAAGATTTGAGCCCCCTTCTCATTGTGAAAAAGTGAACAGCATTCCTCCGATCCCCCACAACAAACGCATCGAAAAGGCGATGAGCAGCACTCCCATCAACCGCTCGAACCAGTGACCGATACGCAGAAAGCGCTCGCGAACAGGCGGGCTGGTGAACACAAGGCTGACCAACACGAACCAACCGGCATTGACCAGGCACATCCAGCCGCCATAAAACATTTGAATGCGCAATGGCGTCGAATCACTGACCACAGTCGTGAACACAGCCAAGAAAAACAGCGTCGCCTTGGGGTTGGTCGCATTGGTCAGAAACCCCAGCGCGAACGACTGACGAAAGCTCCTTGCCCCTGTCTCGGCTCCGGCATCCAGCGCCAGCCCGGTTGTGTGCTTGCCTGCCTGCCGAATGAACGTGACGCCGAGATATAACAGGTAGGCTCCGCCCACCAACTCGGCCGCACTCAGTAACCAGGGGGTTGTGTGCATCAACGCGCCGACCCCCAGCAAGGTATAGATCACATGTACCGAGATACCGGCACCAATGCCAACCGCCGTAGCGATGCCTAGACGCCTCCCATAGAGCACGCTCTGGCGAATCGTGACGGCGAAATCCGGCCCCGGCGCCACGACTGCAAGAAAGTGGATGGCGGCCAGGGCGAGAAATTCCGCCAGATAATCCGGTGTCATATATCCGCTCCTCTCTCATCGACTATCAATTGTATTAATAAAGAGCGGCTGCGATAATCCAGCGTAAATTCAAATATTTTTTGCCTCATGAGCACAAATAAGATGGTCGCCCTGTTGGGCGAAATGGCGGTCTTCGTCAAGGTCGTCGAAACCGGCAGCTTTTCAGAAACGGCACGCCAGTTGGGCGCAACGCCCTCGGCAATCAGCCGCTCGGTTGCCCGCCTGGAGAAGGCGCTGGGTACCCGGCTGCTCCAGCGCACGACCCGCAAACTGCGGCTGAGCGAAAGCGGGCATGAGGTTCATAGACGTTGCGTCGATATGGTGAGCGCAGCGCAAGCCGTGATGGCCGTTTCCGGGCAGTTCGACCCAGAACCACAAGGTCTAATACGAGTCAGTGTGCCGAAGGCGGTAGGACGTTTTGTCATCCACCCCCACATTCCTGACTTCCTGGCGCGTTATCCCAAAATCGATGTTCTGTTACAGCTCAAGGACAGCTATGTGGACTTGATCGATGATCAGGTGGATCTGGCAATCCGCATTACTGATCGCCCTTCACCAGGTCTTATGGGGCGAAAGCTCATTGACATCGACCACATGCTTTGCGCGACGCCGGACTATCTCAAGCGTCAAGGCACACCAGAGCACCCGCACGATCTGAAAGTGCACAATTGCATTTTTCTGGGCGAGGAGCCCGGTGATTCCCGCTGGAAATTCCAGCGCAACGGCAAGAACGTGAGCGTCAATGTGCATGGTCGCTATGCGGTCAATCACACTGGTGCAAGGCTGGATACGGTCTTGCAACACCTTGGCATTGGCAGCTTGCCGTACTTCACTGCTCGCCATGCGTTGCAGCAGGGACATATCGTCCAAGTACTTCCGGAATGGGAATTCAAGACCCATTATTATTGCGGCGAGGCCTGGGTGCTTTATCCACCAACTCGATATCTTCCGCCGAAACTCAGTGCTTTTATCAGTTTCATGGCCGAGCGACTGGGTCAGGAACCCACTTTGTATAAAGAGCCACCCCAGGAACTACTAGAACTATCGGCCCCTCCCTACGAATCGCCTGAAACCTCCTTTTAGTGGTCGGCGACCCACTGGAAGTTAGCCTGCAGGCATCGGTTAAGTTTTAAGTGTTAATTTCTCGGCGTGACAACTTGCTCTTAATTAGCCTTTGTGACAACTTTCGTACATGAGAAAGATATCATGGACTTAATAGCAGGAACGCGCCAATGAAATGTACCGCATGCCAGCAGGGAAACTTAGTCCCCAGCTTTATTGATGCTCTTTTCCGCAGTCATACTTGCAACAACTGCGGCGGAAATTGGATATTGATTGAAGATTACATAAGTTGGAAAGAGCGTCATCCCGAACACGTGTTTGATGACATTTGTGTTGAGAGCATTGAAGCTGGAGACACCGTAGGCGCACTGATTTGCCCAGTGACCGGCGGCATTATGAGTAAGTTTCGCATTACTAAAGATAATGCCCACCGAATCGACTATAGCGCCCGCGTTGGGGGCGTTTGGTTGAATAAAGGTGAGTGGGAAATGCTGGTTGCGGAAGGACTGGCTGGCAATTTGAACAGCATACTGACAGACGCTTGGCAAAAGCGGATACGTCAGGAAAAGACCAGTGACACCTTTGAAAATCTTTATCGCAGCAAATTTGGCGAGTCCGATTATCAAAAAGCCTGCGACGTTCGTGAGTGGCTACATAACCACGCTCAAAAAGCCGATTTACGCGCTTTCTTAATGGCAGAAAATCCTTTCTCCGCTATTGATTAAGTGCTTTAGGTGGGGGCTTTTAGATAAAAAATCAGCCGCTGATTAACAGCGGCTGATTTGTTATCGACCCAGCATCATTATCGATAACAAATGATTAACCAGGGGGCGGCAATGTAGTCGGCATCAACTCTCCCCCGACCTTACCTTCCCCCACTGCCCAACCCCTTCTGCAATTAAGCTTAACTGTCGAACCACCAAGGCACCGGTCTCTTCATTGCCTCCGGTTAGCTGCCGACGTTGGAACTCACGTTTGATATCTTCCCAGCGCTGCTTTTCCGCTTCGCTCAAAGTGCCTCTAAGCTCTTTCAGCTTGAGTAAATTCTCTTCGGCGCCCTGGGTTAACAGCTGCGCTTCCCCGACATAGTGATCATCAATGATCGCTTCAAGCTCATCGTCGCTAAGGATCGGTGACATCTTCTCCGCCAACCGATTCATATTGCGATAGCTGCCCTGTAGGCGGAACGGCGGCTCGGTACGGTACTCGTCAGCCTGAGCACTGGAGGCGATATACTGTTGATTAACTCGCAGCACCACTTCTCGTGCTTTAAACATATTCTTCAGCACCGCCACGATCTCTTCGTGCTCAGCGGCGCTATAGTCGTGTTCAAAGTCGGTGCTCGGCACCTCGCGGCCCATGGCGATATCCACAAAGCGGTAGAAATCGTCCATGCCCCGCGTGGCCAAAGAGGCGAGCACCGTGTTGGCACTCATGGCATTCTCGATGTAGGAGAGCGCAAACACCTCCTCCATGCCGCTTAATACATCGCCCAGGTTATAAACGTCGGCGCGGTTAGCCAGCATATCGGGCACTTTGAACACGTCGCCGCTTTCGGTGTAGGGGTTACCCGCCATGGCGATACAGAAGCGCTTACCACGCATATCGTAGGTCTTGGTGCGTCCGTTCCAGATACCGTCTACCCGTCGGCTGCCGTCGCATAGCGAGATAAACTTCTGCAGAAACTCCGGATGCGTATGCTGGATATCATCCAGATAGAGCATCACGTTGTTGCCCATCTCAAAGGCGAGGTTGAGCTTGATCAGCTCGGCCCGGGCGGTGGAGTGGGTAGCCGCGTCAGGATCCAGCGAGGTCACATCATGGCCAAGGCTGGGGCAGTTAATCTTCATAAAGATCAGCCCCAGGCGGTTCGCCACATACTCCATAAGCGTGGTTTTACCGTAGCCGGGCGGGGAGATCATCATCAGCAAACCGCTATTATCCGTTCGCCGCGAATCGCCCACCGTGCCCATCTGCTTAGCTAGGTTATCGCCAATAATGGGTAGGTAGCTTTCGGTAATCAGCTTGTTGCGCACAAAGGAGTTCAGCGGCTTGGGCAGATACTCTTCGAGCCTCAACCGCTCCCGCTGCTCGCGTAAAATCAGCTGGCGACGCTCTTGCAGTGCCGTCCAGTCGCGTATCACGACCTGCTCATGGTGGCGCAGCCGCTCCTGAAAGTCATCGAGCTGAAGCGTGAGCTCCTGTTGTTCAAGACGCCCGTGCTGGCCCAATAGGCCGGTAACGGTGAAGGCTAGCTCAACATTATGGGTGGCGGTGCTTAGCCGGTCAGCCGTGTTGAGCATGGCAATCGCTTCAGGCAGGTAGTGCAGCAACGCTTCTTGCTTGGCTTGCCCCGCGTGGGCCTGCAGCCAGTGGGAAGTGATCACCCAGCGGGCGCCGGGGTTACCCGCCACCACGGCCAGGGCCTCTTGGAAATGTGCGTAGTGCCCCTGCTGCTGCATGGAGGTGGTAAAGCTTTCCACCAGGCTGGCGGCGTACTGAGTGACCGGAAAACGTTCGCCTTCTTCAGCTAACTGACGTACCAGGAAATCAGCGGCGCTGCTTATCAAGCTAGACGAATCAGCCTGACCTGACACGCTAGCCAACTGCTGGGTCGTGACAAAGGCATCAAGCTGCGGCTGCACTTCCTGAATCAAAGCCCGTAGCAGATCCTCGTTATTCATAATGCGGCACAGAATGCCTGCCGAAAGACAGCGAGCGCGCAGGTTACGGGTCGCCTCTTCATCATGAATACGATCGGCCCAGAAGAGCATTGCCAATGCCCGCGGCAGTGGCCCAAACCCTAGCAAGCCAGCACTTTGGCGGGCTGGCCACAAGGTGCGTACGATTAACGCAGCATCGTGATCGTGGATACCTTTTTCGTAGCTTTCGCGGTAGCGCGGCGAGGCAAAATTGGCAATCTGACGCTGCAACTCGCTGAAATCTTCCACATTAATCGGCTTAGCACCGGGCTGCGCCAACTCGTCCATAAAGCGATAAGCAAGATACTCGGCGCGATAGACCGCGGGGCTTTCAGAAGGCAGCAGCATACTCCAGTAGTCTTGCAGCTCGGTCAGCCGCTCATCTTCCAGCGGCTCGTAATACTGGGTGCCCGTCAGATGCAGCATGATGCGCTCTTGGCGAGGCACCAGGGTTAAATCAAGATGCTGCTGGTTGACGCTGAAGCGGTGGCGCGGCCCTAAGCGAATAACATCACCACCGGATTCATAAATATCGGAACGGTCGCGCACGCTACGCATGGCGGCGTCTTGGGAGGAGCGCAGGCGTCCGGCGATATCGTCCGCCTCAAGGTTACCGCCCATCTCGCGTAGCTCATCAATCATGCTACGCACTTTGCCCACCATGGCATCCGCTGCGAAGAAGCTATGCAGCTCTTCCAGAGTTTCAAAGCGCTCTGTGCGGCGCTCCACATTAGCCAGAATCCGTTGGCTGGCGTCCGTTAGGGTAGAGACACGACGTTGACGCTCATCCTGCAGCTGCTGGCGGCGTGCTTCGATACTCTCGTGGGCACTTTCACGCTGTTCAAGGATGGTGGTTAAAAATTCATCAAATTCGCCGAACTGACTCTCCAACTCCTGGAGTTGATCGAGGATACGCGTCATCAGCTGATCGCAGTCATCGGGTTCCCGCAACGCGCCCACGCCGTTAGCCAGGCTCTGCTCGAACAGGCGAATCTGGGCTGCAAACTGTGCCTGAGCCTCTGCGCTCCCCTGCTCTCTTAAACGGATCTCCGCTTCGGAGCGCTGCTGATTAATCGAGGCGTAGATGCTGGAGATGTTCTCGGTAATCCGCGTCTGCTCAATAGCATCGCCGCCAGACATCGATGACAGCAACCCTTGAATCATATCCAGGCCCGCGGTTAATTCGCGATAACGCTCCACGCACTCCGCCAACTGCTGGCGATTCTCTGCCTCACCCACCTGCTCTTTCAACGTCGCCAGGGTTTCCCGGTAGCCATCCAGCGCTTCTGGCTGAGCAAGAAAGCTAAAGGTCTGCTGGGTCAGCGATTGTTCCGCTTTATCCAGCGCTTGCTCTAAGGTTTGCAGGCGCTCTTCATCCAGGTAGCGGCGCTCACGCAGCGCCATCAGTCGGCCACGATGGTCGCGTAAGTGCTTCAGGTAGGTGACGAATAGGTCGGGAGTTTTCCAACTGCTGGGCTTTAGCTCCCGCAGCATCGTCGCCTGCTGTTTTTCAACCTCATCTAGCGCCTGAGCAGTCTGAGCACGAATCGCCTGGACTTTCTCATACTCATCGAGCATCAGTTCAGCAGTGTGCTTTAGCTGTTCAAGCGCGGCATGGATCGTCTGGAAATCAGCCTCGCCAATCCAGTGGAACTGGTTCAGCGTGCGGTCAACCCGCCGGATGATGGCATTAAAGTGACGCTCTGACGCCTGCTGCTCGTTAGCGAGCTGCACGATGCTATTGAGCTCGGCAATACCGCGTACCAGATCAGGGTTACCGATTCGGCCTAGTGGCGTGTCGTTACGTACCGCATCCTGGGCATGGAAGCGCTCCGACATAAAGGGCGTCGCCCATACCTGGATAGGATGAACCAGCGTAGGCTCGTCTTCAGCGTAAAAAATCGCTAGGTGACCGTTTTCAAGTATCGCCGCCCCGTGCCCCACCATGGGGGTATCGACCTGCTTGCGGATCAAGTTGTAGCGATAAAGCACCACCTGCCCGGTTTGCGGCGCGTAGAAAGTGTAGAGAACATCTTCGCCGTTTGGCGAGCGCACCATACGTTTGAAGCGCAGGTCTTCCTCGGGTACTTCGTAGGTGGTCAACTCACCGGTATTTAAGTAGTAGCCTGAGGGAAAAATCAGGCCGTGGTTTTCCGGCAGCTCAACGACGGAGCCCGCCATGGCATCAACACGTTTAACGTGCTGCTCAGCACGGTTGAAAAGGTAGTAGCGCCACTGTTGCTCATTGAAGGGCAAAATACGAATCAGCACCACCGCACCAAGATCAGCATATTCAAAGCTGGCATCGTCCAGCGACTGGGAGTCTGACTCCACCGGGTCGCTAAAGACACCCTCGCCGCTGCTGGTGTTGTTCTCAATCTTAAAGGTAATGTGTCCGCGCAGGTTGTCCACGAAGACGGTATCAAGGATATTCAGATGGGGCGCGCGACCCTGCTCCTGCATATCCCGGCCTGCGGTTTGCCAGGAGAAAGCGAAGCGGTCAGGAAAGATCAGGTCGCGCTCGCCGCGATTATCGATATAGCGGCTCACCTCGCCGCTGGCGGCTAACTCCCAACGGAAGACGCGCAGGTCGCTTAGTTTTTCACCGATTTGAAAAGCAATTAGCAGTTTATTGTTAAGGGTGACCAGTTGAACCAGCGTGGCATGGCTGTAGTATTTCTGGAGTTCTTTGAAATCCTGAACAAAGCGGCTCTCGGTGAGGAAGCTATTCGCCATTGGCGCTTCACTTAACTCAAGCCCCTCCTCATCATCTTTGAGGTGGTAGAGCGCAAAAATATCGCTCGCTTCCAGTTCTTTGCGCAGCCCTAATTGAACATTAAAGCCAAACAAAATTTGCTCGCCAATGCGTACCATATCGCGAGCAATGGCGTTATTTTCGGTTCGAACACGGGCCCTACCCAAAAGCGCCATACTACTGCTACCGAAAACGTCAGCGCGGGCGTCATTCAGTTTACCGATCGAAGCGCCCAGTTCGCCGCCCTGGGTTCTCAACCGCCGCTGAATCGTCTCGAATGCGGTGCTTTCTCTGACGATATTTTCAACCGAAGCATGCTCCTTCGACATAGGTATTCATCCTGAAAAGTGCTCACTAGAAATAGCAAAGACCGCAATTGGCTGACAGTTGCGGTCTTTGGCTTTTACGAAAACTGTCTGGATAGGTCACCGGCCGCTTGGCGCGACACTAATGGCAAAGGTAGGGCGGCTCTCCCCATAGAGAGCCGCCCTATCCTTTAGGCAGTTTCGGAGGATTTGCCAGAACTCATGGCACGATTTGCCAAGCCCGCAAGGGTGGCTTGCAGTGCTGGCGATTTATCGAGTACGCCTTGAACCGCTTTACCGTAGCCTAGCCCGGCGGTGAGTTTTTCAAACACATCGCTGTCGCCACCAATCAGTTCAAACTTGGCATTTTGCATCGCGGCAGCCATTACCTTGCCATTTTCGAGCATACCGATGCGCTGGGCTTCGATTTGCGCCATGACTTCTTTCTCGTGAACTTCCAGGTTCATACGGAACTCTTCGAAGTGGCGAGCCTCTTCGGACATATTGTCGTAAGCGCGCAGCTTCTCGACCAAGCCATTTGCTTCGGCTTTGGCCATTGCTTCCCGAGCCTGTGCTTTCGCAGTGCCCAGTTTTTCCTCGCCCATGGCCTCGGCTTCAAGGCGCTGTTCAAGAATACGCACTTCCGCCAGTCCGGCATCTTCGTCAGCTTTCGCATTGGCCGTTTTAACCTCGGCCTGGGCAAAGCCTTCACTACGTTGGGCGTGAGCACGCGCTTCCAACACTTGTGCTTCGGCCAGCCCATCTGCCGAGGCAAGGGCTTGATGACCGCGCGCCTGCTTCTCTTCTGCTGCGGATTTCTTCTCTGCGGCGTCCAGATCGGCTTGGGCGCGAATAACCGCCTCTTCCGCTTCCAGCTTGGAGCGCTCGAACACGGCTTCCGCTGCGCGCACTTCTTTCAGTTTGCGCTCTTCAGCTTCGGCTTGAGCAGCGGTCAAACGAGTGACCTTCTGGCGCTCCGCCTCGGCGCGGTTGCGCACATCGTTAATATTCTCTTCTTCTTCGGCCACGCTGCGCTCAACCGCAATACGCTGGCTGGTAATGTCGGCAATCTCTTTGCGCTCTTCTTCCAGCGCTTTCTCCATACCGATTCGTTCAATTTCTACCGCACGCTCACGGGTTACATCCTCAAGCTCTTTTGCCTGACGAATGCGCACCTCTTCGATCTGTACCGCACGTTCGCGGGCCTTGGTGGCCATTTCGATCTGGCGCTGCTTGTTCTCTTCAGCAATCGCCAGCTCTTCGTCGGTTTTAATCCGCGCGGCTTCGCTTTTCGCACGTTCTTGCTGAAGCACCTGCTCGGCTTCGGACTGCTCACGAGACTGCAAGCTTTCGATTTCACGACGCTGACGCGCCTCGGCATCGGCCTGAGTTCGCTCAAGTTCTAACGCTGCTTCGCGTGCGGATACATTCTTGCGCTGAATTTCCAGCTCTTGGTCGCGCTCCAGGCGGTTGGTCTCAACATTGTGTCGGGCGGTAATCTCGGTGATACATTTGATACCTTCTGAATCCAGGATATTGTTCGGATCCAGCGAGCTTTTCGGCGTTTGCTCTAAATAATCAATGGCAACGTCTTCGAGAATATAGCCATTAAGATCCTGACCAATGGTCTCAACAATGGCGTCGCGGAACTGCTGGCGCTCTTCGAAGAGCTGCATAAAGTCCATCTTTTTACCGACGGTCTTCAATGCTTCGCTGAACTTGGCGTTAAACAACTCATTAACGGCATCGCGATCGGACGCACGACCAACACCTACGGATTTAGCAACGCGCAAGACGTCTTCGGCAGTGGCATTGACGCGTAGGTAGAATGCTACGCTAATATCGGCACGCAAATTATCGCGGCAAATCAGCCCCTCTTTCCCGGTACGATTGAGCTCCAGGGTGATCACCGACACCTTCATGGTTTCGGAACGGTGAACAACGGGCAGCACCATGGCGCCAGTAAAATAAACCTTAGGAGTCGTGGAGAGGTCATTGACGATTAACGCCTGACCTTGATCTATTTTTCGATAAAAGGCTTTAAACAGTGCCAGTATTGCAAGCAGTGCAATAACAATCACACTGACACTAACCAGTAGTGGCATGATCCACGACAAATCCATCTTTATCTCCTGCACCAAGGCAATTAATCGGCTAAGCCGGCTTCAAAATCTTTTTCAGATATCACCCAATACGCATCTTCAGTAAACAGGTACTGAATAATGATGGCGCGCTCACCACGCACCAGCGCTGAGTCGCTTCGCACTTGCAAAATAAGATGGTCACCATCGATATGCGCATCGGCGCGGCCTTTCTCTTTTGTCACCTCTGCCGAGCGAACCGTGCATTGCTTACCTGTCAAACGCTGTTCAATAGGCAGGTGCTGAGCGGGGCGAAAAAGTGGCCGCATAGGGCGAATCAGCAAGGACGTGATAATAGTGGCGACAACAAACCCTAATATCAGCACGACGCCATTAAACACCCACAGCAACAGGCCTGGGTTTAGGTGTGTTCCTAACAACAGCATTGCGAAATAGCTAAACAGCCAGCCGGTTAATGCCAGCAGCGTAATCACTAGCGGCAGGGGAACGCCGTGCAAGCCCAGCGTTGCCAGTAAACCACCCAGCGCCAGCGAACCGCCTTCGCCAACATCACCCTCGACTACGTCGCTATCGACCAATCCCGATAGCGAAACTAACCAGTAAAGAACGGCGACACTTAGCAGTACTGTAAAGATGACGGTAGGAAAGCTGGTAATAATCGAAATAAATAAAGGCATGCGCCTGAAACCCAGTAAGGCTAAACACAAGCGCCATCAATACTGAATGCCGCCATGAGGGATCGCCCTTTTTCATCTTGTTGAGAAAGGGCTCTTCTATAAAAAGTCGTATTAAGTCGATGCCATTTATTGCTTAGGACTTTAACCCTGATAGCAACGCCGGGAAAAACTACAGCATCTCCTAGCAAAATCAATTCAGTCATCGATTTTTAAGAGATATCTTACAAACCCAATAGCGAATGTCTTACAAAATCCGGTATTTTGGGCAGAATTGCCTAAGATCGCTGACCGCCCTTTTGGTCGCCAGCAAAGTTTAGCTGTCACAGTACGCACGCACACTGAACGGGGAGTCTCTGTCAAAAGAGATATTAGAGGCTTGCTGAGAGTTTGAGTCGCCGACCCGACCACTTCCTGACCCGGAAACCGAAAGGACAAGTCCTATATTGCGCGAAACACATTCATTTTATTCGCCACACCTTAAATACGCTTTTTAGTCGTCTACACGGGTGTTATCCATTAGGATTAATGCGATGAGTCACTTCAACCCCGTCAGGAGATGCGCCCATGCTGCTTTCCACTTGGTTGCTTTTTGTTGCCGTGGCACTAGTCAGCATTGCCAGCCCCGGGCCCGCTTTTCTAGTCGCGGTGCGCAATGGCATGGCAGGAGGAGCCAAACGCGTGGCGCTTTCGTCGCTGGGCAATATCACTGGCCTACTCATACTGGCCAGTGCAGCAGTCTTGGGGCTGGGGGTGGTGTTGAACGCCTCGGAAGTGCTGTTCAACCTGCTTAAACTGGGCGGCGCAGCCTACTTGATCTACCTGGGCATTCGTCAGTGGCGCAGCAACACCTCCCTTGCGGTCTCAACCAGCCCGGCAAAACCCACTCCCAGATGGCGCACTGTCAGTGAAGGCATACTGGTCGCCATGAGCAACCCTAAGGCGATCCTGTTCTTCACTGCCCTGTTTCCACAGTTTCTGGATACGCAGCGCGCTTTGCTTCCTCAGTTCTCCATCATGGTAAGCACCTTCATGGCACTCTCCTTTGTCACCTTGATGACCTACGGCACCCTTGCCAAGCATCTCGCCCGCTGGCTGAGCAGTCGCTCGCGGGTGACATGGGTCAATCGCCTGATGGGCAGTGCTTTTATCGGATTGGGCCTATCCATTTTACGCTTACGGCAGCCGGTGTAGCGCCCTATTGATTGTGGCTGCGGGCCAACGGGCAATCATCGCGGTGACAATAACGGCAAAGAGTAGCCTTGCCCACAAGATGCCCGCTATATCGGCCCCGAGCATCAAGATCAGCAGCGTGTCTTCTATAACGCTATGGCAGAGGCCGAGAAAGCACAGTGCAAGCGTGCTATCACGCTTGCTAAGCACCCCGTTCTGCACATCCCGAATCAGCAGCCCTGCGCCATAGCTTAATCCCAACGTAAAACCAATCACCGTTACATTAGCTGCCGAACGGCCAATGCCTAATAGCTTGAGTAGCGGTAGCAAACCAAGATGAATCCAGCGCTCCAGGCCGAGCTTTTTCAGAAGTTTTAGGAGCACAATCAGCGCTAAAATAATCACAAAGATAAGCGCTAGCGTTTCAAGCTGTGCAATAGCCCAACTGCTTAGCGTTGGCGCTGTCGACAAGCTTGGTTGCCATACCAATGCTACTGGCGCTTGCAACAAACCAAAATACGAATAGAAGCAGTGCAAGAGCCAAGCAAGCAGCAAAGCCCCACCTACGCGCAGGACTAACGTAGCCCACCAAGGTACGCCAGCGCGCTTGGCAACGGCCCCCTCAACAGGAATTGAGTGCCCTACCAGCATTAATGCACCCAGCACTGTCACTTGCTCGACACTCAAGTGCATATCACCAGCTACTTGGAGAAATACCGCAATGGCGGTGTACAAGTTGGTAAAGAGCGCCGCCGCCCACACAACGCCCAACTGCTCGGGCAAACCGAGTATGCTCATTAAGGGAGCTAATACCGTTCCCAGCCAGCCGATAACCCCCAAGAGCTCTAATCCTTTGACGATAAGCAACGCTGGAATCAGGATTTTGAGCAGCGTCAGGTACACGCGCAGCGCGTCTTGTAATAGGTGAGTTACCCAAGCCAATAGATGATGAATTTTTATCTGCATCAAGCCCCCGTTGCCATCATTTGAACAACGGTTATGATAATGGGGCTGGCGCAGAATATTCTTTTCAATTCCGCACTAACAATCACTATTCGTTCTTTATGAGCTCAGAAAGGACATTTTATTTCATGGACGCCATTGATCGACGAATCCTTGACCAACTTCAGCGTAACTCCAGCCTGACCAACCAAGCGCTAGCGGACGAGATAGGGCTTTCACCCTCTGCCTGTTTAAAGCGCGTTAATCGATTACGCGACGCTGGAATCATTGAGCAGCAGGTAGCACTACTCAATCCTGACGCCTTGGGGCAGTGCTTGCACATGGTGGTAGAAGTCACCATGGAGCGGGATAACAAATCACTCTACCAGCGTTTTTTAACAACAGCGCTGAGCGCCCCTGAAGTGAAGCAGTGCTATCAGGTAACCGGAGAGTGTGATTTTGTATTGATCGTGACAGTCGCTGATTTAGATGAGTACGACAGCTTTTGTGATCGCGTGCTCTATGGCGACGACAACCTGCGCAAGTTCCGCACGCTACTGTCGCGTAAGCGGCATAAGTTTGATACGTCTGTGCAGCTCAGTCGTTGAATGCTGCTCACGCCGTCAATCCAATCCCGCGCAAAATCACCGAGGTCACCGACTGCACAGCCTTTTCGAACTGCAAGTCGTCCAGCGGTTGGTCGTCGTTGAGCAGGTAGATTTGGTAGTCAAAATCAGCGTAGTGCTGGGTGGAGGCCCAAATCATATAAAGAAGGTAGGAAGGCTCGACGGGGTTGATTTGACCTGACTCGACCCACTCGCGAATTTTCGACTCCTTAAGCTTGGCCCATTCGTAAAGATTGTCGCGCAGGCGCTCCTTAAGAATCGGCGCGCCCTGCATGACTTCGGCCGCCCAGACTTTCGAGCCGTGGGCGCGGTTGCGGGAGTGGTTCATCTTGGCGCGAATATAGGTGGAAAGCACGACACGAGGATCATCGTAGAGCTCGAAGCAGAGCGCGTCCTGTTTCCACACCTCGAGAAGCTCTAACAGAACATCTTGATACAGCGCATTTTTGGTCGAGAAGTAGTAGTGCACGTTGGACTTGGGGATCTCTGCCAGTTGTGCGATTTCGCCCATGGAAGCACCTGCATAGCCCTTTTCGGCAAACAACTGCTCTGCCGCCTGGAGAATCTTTTTTACGTTGGTTTGCCGAATTTCGTCCTGGGTTCTCGCCACGCTGTTCTCGTCCCTATACGTCTGAAGTACGCACCAAAAAAAGCACCATCGCAGAGCGACGGTGCTGAGAAGATGTCCTAGTTACTCTAAGACGTCAACTTTGATTGTTGGGGAACGAGAACTCGGCCCGGGTGGCCTCGCTCACCGACGGCCAGCGCTGGGAGACCGCCTTGCGGCGAGTATAGAAGCGCACCGAGTCCGGCCCGTAGGCGTGAAGATCCCCAAACAGCGAGCGCTTCCAACCACCAAAGCTGTGGTACGCCACGGGCACCGGGAGCGGCACATTCACGCCCACCATGCCAACCTCGATACCGTCGGTAAAGCGGCGGGCAGCTTCGCCATCGCGGGTAAACAGGCAAGTGCCGTTGCCATACTCGTGGTCGTTGATCAGGTGCATGGCGTCATCCAGGCTACCCACGCGCACCACGCAAAGCACCGGCCCAAAGATCTCTTCCTGGTAGATGCGCATTTCGGCGGTGACGTTATCGAACAAGCAGCCGCCCACGAAATAGCCCTCTTCATAGCCTGAGACTTGAAGGTCGCGACCATCGGCAACCAGTGTCGCGCCAGCCTTTACGCCATCTTCGATGTAGCCGAGGACTTTATCCCGGTGCTCAGCGGTCACCAGCGGCCCCATATCCAGATCCCGCTTGGTGCCGGGGCCGACTTTTAATTGAGCGATTTTAGGAAGTAGGGTTTCAACCAAACGGTCTGCGGTCTCGTCGCCCACGCATACCGCTACCGAGATCGCCATGCAGCGCTCGCCGCAACTACCAAACGCTGCGCCCATTAATGTGTTGGCGGCGTTTTCCAGGTCGGCATCCGGCAGCACCACGGCGTGGTTCTTCGCCCCACCTAACGCCTGAACGCGCTTACCCGCGGCGGAACCACGAGAGTAGATCGCCTCAGCCACTGGCGTGGAGCCGACAAAGGAAATGGCTTTAACGGCCTTGGCATCCAGCAGCGTTTCCACCGCTTCGCGACTGCCGTGGACTACATTCATTACACCTTTGGGTAGCCCCGCTTCTTGAAGCAGTTCGGCTACTGCCATGGCCGCCGAAGGGTCTTTCTCCGAAGGCTTCAATATAAACGTATTACCGCAGGCAATCGCCATGGGGTACATCCACAGCGGCACCATGGCGGGGAAGTTAAACGGGGTGATACCTGCCACCACACCCAATGGCTGGAAGTTTGACCAGGCATCAATGCCCGGCCCTACATTGTGGGAATACTCTCCTTTGAGCAGCTCTGGCACCCCACAGGCGTACTCGACGTTCTCAATGCCGCGCTTGAGTTCGCCCATGGCGTCTTCGGGAGTTTTGCCGTGCTCTTCACTGACCAGTTGCACCAAGCGGTTAGCGTTATCTTCGAGCAATTGCTTAAAGCGGTACATCACCTGGGCACGCTTGGCGGGCGGCGTATCGCGCCAGGCGGGAAACGCCTCTTGGGCGGCGGTAATGGCGCGCTCTACATCGGCGGCATTGGCATCCGCCACTTGGCGAATCACTTTGCCGATGGAGGGGTTGGTGACATCCAGCGTACGCTTACTTTCAACTAACTCGCCGTTAATCAGATGGGAAACAACACTCATATTTAAACTCTCTGAAATTTAGGTCAGTCGGTTATGCCAGCGAATCTTAGGCTAACGAATCCAGGGTGGTGGCCACGGCGTCGAACAGCCGCTCTAGCTCGGCCTCGCTGGTGCCAAAGGGAGGGCCGAATTGCAGCGTGTCGCCGCCGTAACGCACGTAGAAGCCTGCTTCCCAGAGCGCCATGTGGGCATCGCGGGGACGGATCGTTGGGTCGCCTTCCCGGGGCGTTAGCTGAATGGCACCAGCTAGGCCGTAGTTACGAATATCGACAACGTGATTGCGGCCTTTCAAGGCGTGTAGCTTCTGCTCAAAGGTAGGTGCGATGGCGCTGACCTGAGCAGGGAAGTTTTCACGCTCCATCATCTCAAGCGCCGCCAGACCCGCCGCACAGGCCACCGGATGGGCGCTGTAGGTGTAGCCATGAGGAAACTCAACGGCATGTTGGGGGCCACCGGCGTGCATAAAGGTATCGAAAATCTCGCTGGACGCGATCACCGCGCCCATGGGAATTGCGCCGTTAGTGATCTGCTTCGCCACGTTCATGATATCCGGCGTGACACCAAAGGCTTCCGCACCGGTGGTTGCTCCACTACGCCCAAAGGCGGTAATCACTTCGTCAAAAATCAGCAGGATGTCGTGGGCAGTGCAGATCTCACGCAGCCGATCCAGGTAACCTTTCGGCGGAACGATCACCCCCGCCGAGCCGGACATCGGCTCAACAATCACCGCAGCAATGGTGGAAGCATCATGTAGGGCGATTTGATCGAGCAATGCATCGGCAAGCTCGGCACCGGTTTCCGCTTGGCCACGGGTGAAGGCGTGACCCGCTTGGAGGGTGTGTGGCAGGTGGGTTACATCCATCAACTGGCCGTAGTGTTTGCGATTGCCGCCGATCCCACCCAGGCTGGTGCCGCCAATGTTTACCCCGTGGTAGCCCTTGGCGCGGCCAATCATGCGCGTTTTCTCTGGCTTACCTTTTAGCCGCCAATAAGCCTTGGCCATTTTGACCGAGGTATCTGCGGCTTCTGACCCCGAATTGGTGAAAAACACATGATCCAGTCCGGCTGGCGTAAGGCTGGCCACCTTTTCCGCCAGTTTAAACGCCAACGGATGGCCAATTTGAAAGCCAGGCGCAAAGTCGAGGCTACCTAGCTGCGCCGCTACGGTTTTTTGAATCTCTTCACGGTTGTGGCCCGCGCCGCAGGTCCATAGCCCGGAAAGTGAATCGAACAGCTTACGACCCTGGTCATCAATGTAGTAGCGCCCTTCCGCACCGGTGATCACACGCGGGTTGGCATGGAAGTCGCGGTTGGCACTAAACGGCATCCAGTAGTGCTGATTAAGTGCCGTTTTAGAAGACACCTCCTCCATAGAAGAGCTCGATGCTTCAGGCTTCGTTTTGCTTTTTATTCCAAACATGCTGTCCAGCTCCATCGCTATAAGACTTGGTCTCAGCATGCGCCAGCAAACACGTTTATAAAATTATGCTTTTCTTTTGTTCACGTTAGAGAATCTATACGTAACGTCGGCTTTTTTATCTCTACTCTAGCAATGAGCCAAACAATAATCGGGGAGTCGCCAGCTTCCTCCGTGCTCAATAAAAGGAAGTCATATGAACTCGTTTGCTGAACCGAAAATCGCTACAGCTGATTTGCGCACTGACAGTGACCGCCTCTGGGAAGCACTAATGGAGATGGCCAAACTAGGCGCCACCCCTAAGGGCGGCGTTAATCGCCAGGCGCTTACCGATTTAGAACGCCAGGGACGTGACCTATTTATCCAGTGGTGCCGTGCCGAGGGCTGCACTATTCGCATTGATAATATCGGCAATATCTTTGCCCGTAGGGAAGGCAGCGATCCAACCGCCAAAACCGTTATGGCCGGTAGCCATCTTGATAGTCAGCCTACCGGTGGCAAGTACGACGGTTGCTTCGGCGTGCTCTCTGGCCTGGAAGTGATCCGCACCCTTAACCAGCACAACATCACCACGCAATCCCCAATCGAAGTCGTAGCCTGGACTAACGAAGAGGGCTGCCGTTTTCCGCCCTGCATGATGGGTTCCGGCGTATTTACCGGCGAGCTGGAATTTGATGCCATGATGGCGCGCACCGACGCCGATGGCGTCACGGTAAGCGATGCCCTGGACGCCATTCACTACCGTGGCAGCGACAGCGTCTCGCCAGATGAGATCAAAGCTTACTTTGAACCACACATTGAGCAGGGCCCGATTTTGGAAGATACCGACACCACTATTGGTGTGGTTATCGGCGGACTTGGGCAGAAGTGGTTCGACTTAACGCTGACTGGACTTGAAGCCCACGCAGGCCCTACACCGATGAACCTACGTCGGGATGCCATGATGGGCGCAGCCGAAGTCACCCAAGCGCTCAACCGTATCGCCTTTGAACATCAGCCCCACGGCCGTGGCACAGTGGGCTGTATGACGCTGCACCCCGGTTCACGTAACGTGATTCCCGGCCAGGTTAAAATGACTCTGGATATGCGCCACTGGGAGCCTGAAGCCCTTATCGCAATGGGCAAGGCGGTGGCCGCCGCCGTGGAAGACATTTGCCAACGCCACGGGCTGGCATATGAATTAACGCCCACAGCGGATTTTGCCCCGGAACACTTCAACAAAGAATGTGTTGATGCGGTGCGTGAAGGAGCGAAGAAGCTCGGCCTATCACACATGGATATCATCAGCGGCGCGGGCCACGATGCAATGTTTGTGGGCCGCGTAGCCCCCGCGGCAATGATCTTTATTCCCTGCAAGGACGGCATTAGCCACAACGAGATCGAAAGCGCCACGCCGGAACACATTCATGCAGGCTGTAACGTTCTGCTCCACGCCATGCTGGACGCTGCTGGCCTAGCGGAATAGGTATTAAGTCACCAATGGGTTGCGCCGCTAAACGGTAAAATTCACGCGTGCCCGCGCCAGCTCAGCAAACCGCGTGCGGGAGGGTTTAAAGCCCACTCCTGGCGGCCAGGCTAGCCAGGCGTCGGGCACCATAAAGCCGGGCAGTGCCTCACGCACCCAGGTGTTTAGCGCCTGCTCTTGGACGGCCTCACCGTGCCAATCGATAAACGCCACCGGGCGCTCGCCCCACTCGGGGTGGGGCACTGCTACAACCAACGCCTGGGCAACGCCAGGGTGATCAACCAAGCGCTGCTCAATAGCTTCTGGCTGAATATTCTCACCGCCGGAGATAAAACCGTTATCGAGCCGCCCTTCCACCACCAACGCGCCTTCCGAAGTGAAGTGTCCTTTGTCACGGGTAGCAAACCAGCCTTCGTTATTGAGACCTGGATTCATTTTGCCGTTATTCAAATAGCCGCAGAACAGAGTCTCGCCGCGTACCTGTATCTCACCCTCGACTATTCTGACCTCACGACCTGGCAGCGGCTTACCGACGACGCCCGGAGCGGTGGGTATGCCAGTGCATACCTGGCTGGCCATCTCGGACAGCCCATAGCTAACCTTCGGCGTCAGCCCCAGTGATGTCATCTTCGCCACCAGCGGTGCTGGAATCGCCGCACCGCCTAGTAACAGCTCACGTAGTTGGGTGCGCTGGGGCGTAAAGCCCGCTTTCAGCAGCCGCCAAAGCTGGGTAGGCACCAGGGAAAGATGGCTAATCGCCTGCTGCTCAAGGCGCTCCGCCAGCGTATCGGGAGCATCGTCGAGGATCACCCGCCCACCGGCGAGAAAGACGCGAAACGGGATCGCATAGCCGCCGATATGAAACAGCGGCAGCGACAGTAGCCAACCGCTGTTCTGATCAACGGGAATCAGCGACGCCGAACCGCGGGCGGAGGCTAAATGATTGGCCACACGATGTAGCACCGCCTTGGGCGTACCGCTGGAACCAGAGGTGAAAATGGTGTTACACAGCTGGCTGCCATCGAGCGCTGGCGACTCACCTGAGCCAGCTTCCGCCAGGAAATCCAGGGTGATCGGCGTTAGCGGTGAAGAGGTTAGCTGTGAAGAGTAATCATTGTCACTTTCCGTTTGGCAGACGCGGCCAGCCTGCAAGCGCTCAGCTAAATTGAGCTGCTGGGTAACAGGGAATGCTGGGTTAAACGGGCAGAAAACAACCCCAACCCGCAGACAGGCCCACGCCAGCAGCAAGGATTTAAGCGAGCCTTTGGCGGGCACCACTAAGCGATCACCGGGCACAAAACCTGCGCGCTTCAGTTGCTGCGTTAAAGACGCCACCCGGCGATTAAGCGTTCGGTAGCTAAGACACACGGAGCCAGCCTCTACCGCAATATGCTCAGGGGTCTCTTTGGCCCAGTAGTGAATGGGGCAGGTATCTATCACGCTAAATTTTCCATTTTAGAAAGACAGTGCACGTTTTCTGTCATCACCTCACCCGCTAGATTAGTCACACGTCCGGCAAGCCAATGGCCGGTATCCAACCCAGGCGGCTCATCAGGCGCCCACTCGCTTGCCAGGCGGGCAAGCTGCACAAGGCCTAGACCGGATTCAAAGCTGGAGGAGACCACCACGCGAAGATTACCCGCCCGTGCCCGTTGAACGAGTGCTTCGCAGTCGCTTAGCGAGCCGATTAGCGTGGGTTTGATTACCAAGGCTTTGAGCTGTGGGTGGCAGTACCACTCTTCCCGGCGGGATAGCGTTTCATCCAGGGCAATGGCCCCCCCCGTTGCTTCTGCCACGGCGATGGTGTCAGCAAAGGCAGCGCAGGGCTCTTCCAGGTAGTCGATCTGTTTAAGGGGGAGGCGCTCACAGAAGCGCTGGGCATCTTCCCGCGTCCAGCCGCCGTTGGCATCCAAAATCAGCTTGGTGGTGGGCAGCCGAGCGGCAAGTTGTTCAATCAGCGCCAGCTCCTCCTCCATAGCATGGCGTGCCACTTTCAGCTTGAGCCGAGACGGTAGCGAGGCTTGCCAATCGGTGGTTGAAAGAGACTGGATCAGCGCGGCAGGTGCACCCTGGAGCAGTGGGTAGGGCGGCAAAGGCTCAGGAAGATTGAGTGGCCAAGAGCGTTGGACGCAGTCAAACCCAAACTGCACCGATGGCAGCGTTGGGGAGACTATTTCGCCTCGGCTCAAAGCAGCCAAACAAGCCAGACTTTCGGCTTCAGCTTCCGCCAGGGTTTCCGTTGAGAAGCCAGGTAGCGGGGCAATCTCGCCCCACTGCCCGTTAATGGAAACTAACAGCCCTTCTCTGTTCGCCAACCGCTCTCTTTTAAACATTAGCGGCTGACGGAACGGGAGGGAGTAGCGGTAAAGCGCCAGCTGCATTACGGGTTACGCGGGTAGCGGGAAAAATCCGGGCGGCGCTTTTCGTTAAAGGCGTTACGCCCTTCCTGCCCCTCTTCGGTCATGTAGTAGAGCATGGTGGCGTTACCCGCCAGCTCTTGAAGCCCGGCCTGTCCGTCACAATCGGCATTGAGTGCAGCTTTCAGGCAACGCAGTGCCATAGGGCTATGCTGCAGCATCTCGCGGCACCAACGCACACTCTCTTTTTCTAGCTCGTCTAGCGGCACCACGTGGTTGACTAGCCCCATTTCCAGCGCTTGGGCGGCGCTGTACTGGCGGCACAGGAACCAGATTTCCCGGGCCTTTTTCTGACCCACAATGCGCGCCATATACGAGGCGCCGTAGCCGCCATCAAAAGAGCCGACTTTAGGGCCGGTTTGGCCGAAGACAGCGTTCTCGGCGGCAATGGTCAGGTCGCACATTAGATGCAGCACGTGGCCGCCGCCGATAGCGTAGCCCGCCACCATCGCCACTACTGGTTTGGGGCAGGTGCGAATATCGCGCTGGAAATCCAGCACGTTGAGGTGGTGGGTGCCCTCTTCATCCTGGTAGCCGCCATAGTCACCGCGAATGCGCTGGTCACCGCCGGCACAGAACGCTTTGTCGCCTGCGCCAGTGAGCAGAATGGCGCCTATAGAGCTGTCGTGGCGGGCGCGATTCAGCGCTTGGGCCATCTCGCTAACCGTCAGCGGGCGAAAGGCGTTGCGCACCTCGGGCCGGTTGATGGTGATGCGCGCAATGCCATCGGCAGTGGTGTGGTACAAAATATCCTGATAGCCATCGGAGCGATCCTGCCACTCTACCGGCGCATAGAGTTCCGTTTCAGTGAGTCCGTTAATCATGCCTATCTCTTCTTATCTGTTGGGGCGAAATGCTGACAGCGAGCCGTTTAACCCAGCATACCTGCGACGACTAGACCCAGCGCCACAATGCTTACCAGCGCAGCACCACCGTACATTAGCTTTTTGTTGAGTGCGTCATTGCCCACGCTGATATCAAACATCCCATGGCGCAGGCGGTGGGCGGCATGAAAAAGCGGCAAGCAAACTACCGCCCCCACAAACAGAAAGCCCGGTACACTGAACAGCAGTGCCGATGCCCGCTCATAGCTCAGCACCTCGGCGGGCAGCAGGCCAAGGGGCAGTAGAACGGCGATAAATAGAATCACGGCAGGCAGAAAGACGGCAAAACAGACGCCACCCGCGCTAAACAGCCCCCACCAGAGCGGCTCATCAAAGGCTTGTTTATGCTGAGCGCTGTTTTTGCCCATGCTTGGTTTATTCATGGCTAGTTTTTCCATAATTACGCCCTCCCGAATAGCCAGAAAAACAGCAGTGCGACCGCCACTACCCCTGCCCACTGCCCGGCAACAATAGCCTGATCAGGCAGGCTATGCCCGGCGATACGCAGCGGCATTACCCGTGGGAACAGCACAAAGAAGGTGGCGGCGTGAAACAGGCTGGCGGCCAGCGCTAGAAGATTCAGCACTAATACGATGGGGGAGCCCATAAAGGCGATCCACCCCTGCCAGCTTTCTGCCCCTTGAAGAAGAGCAACCATACCGGCGAGTAAGCAGAGCGTGAAAAACACCAGCGGCAGCACAGTGGCTTCGCGCAGCATGTAGAGTTTAAAAAAGCGGTGTTTCAGCCACCAGTTGCGTTTCAGTGGCGGCAGGCGTTGCGATGATGATTTATCCATGACGTTCCTCCCCTACCCTTTAAACAGCGCAATGAGTGTGTGTTTGGCCGCTTCGACCTTGCCCTGATTGACCGCAGCGGCGGGGTCAACGTGTTTGGGGCATACCTTGGAGCAGAAGCCCACAAAGGTGCAGCTCCAAACGCCTTCGTGGCGGTTAAGTTCGGCCATGCGCTGCTTCTTGCCGTGGTCGCGGCTATCCAGATTGTAGCGGTGGGCCAGCGTTAGCGCCGCCGGGCCAAGGAACTCAGGATTCAAGCCAAACTGCGGGCAGGCCGAGTAGCAGAGGCCACAATTAATGCAGTTAGCGAACTGCTTATAGCGGGCGAGCTGCTCAGGGGACTGCTGATAGGTTTCCGGCGCCTGGGGGTCATACGGTTTTACCGGGTTGTCATCAATCAGGTAGGGCTTAACCGCGGCCAGGTGCTCAAGGAATATCTCCATATCCACCACCAAATCCCGCTGCACCGGGAAGTGGGATAGCGGCTCGATGCGGATCTCGCCTTCATAATCGCGCAGGAAGGTTTTGCAGCCGAGCTTGGGAATGCCATTCACCATGACCCCGCAGGAGCCGCAAATCGCCATCCGGCACGACCAGCGGTAGCTCAGCGTGCTATCGAGCTGTTCTTTAATGTGGTTGAGGGCATCCAGCAAAGAGGTGCTGTCGTCCACCGGCAGTTCGTACTGCTGCCAGTAGGACTCAGCCGAACTGTCTGGCAAATAGCGTTTAACGCTGATTTGTTTGGTGCTGATCTGCTGGGTGTTCATGCCTTGCCCCCCTTGCCCGCATCGCCATAAGCCCGCTCCGCCGGGGCGGAAAACCGCACATCGACATCCTGCCAGTGTAGCTCGGCATGGGCATCGCCTTGATAAAACACTTGGCTGTGCTTGAGGTAGTTAACGTCGTCGCGTTTCTGCATACCTTCATCCAGGCGCTGATGGGCACCACGGGATTCACGACGCTCAAGCGCCCCTAAGCAAGAGGCTTCGGCAATATCCAGGCCACACTCCAGTTCAAGACATTCCAGTAGCTCGGTATTGAATATCTTGCTGGTATCATTAACGCGAACCTTATTAAAGCGCTCACGTAGCTGACGCATGGTATCCAGCGAATGGCGCATGCCCTCTTCAGTGCGGTAAATACCGCAGCCACTCTCCATGGCTTGCACCATGGCGTGCTTGAGTGCTACCCAATTCTCTGCCCCCTCGGTTCCGTCACAGAGCCGCAACAGCTTGGCTTGTTGGCGATCGCCCTGGGCTTCCAGCAAGCGCTCATCAGCCCACTCGGTTTTGGCCGCTCGCTGGCTCGCTTGTTCACCGGCTAAGCGGCCAAATACCAGCAGCTCGGTCAGCGAGTTGGAGCCCAGGCGGTTGGCACCGTGCAAACCAACTGAAGCACACTCCCCGGCGGCGTAAAGCCCGGCAATGGAGGTTTCGCACTGAGGGTCGGTCTCAATCCCACCCATGGTGTAGTGAACCGCCGGGCGAATGGGAATGGGGTCTTTCACCGGATCAACATTGATATAGGATTTAGCCAGTTCACAGATAAACGGTAGGCGCTCCAGAATGTACTTTTCACCCAAGTGGCGCAGGTCGAGATAGACCACATCGCTGTCGCCAAACTTGCCGGTGCGGCCCGCCTGCTGCTCTTGCCAGAAGGCCTGGGAGAGTTTGTCCCGTGGCCCCAGTTCCATATATTTGTTTTCCGGCTTGCCAAGCGGAGTTTCTGGGCCCAGGCCGTAATCCTGCAGATAGCGGTAGCCCTCTTTATTGAGCAGAATGCCGCCTTCGCCCCGGCACGCTTCGGTAATCAAAATGCCAGAACCGGGCAGGCCGGTGGGGTGGTACTGGACAAACTCCATATCCCGCAACGCCACACCGTGACGATAGGCCATCGCCATGCCGTCGCCGGTGACAATTCCCGCGTTGGTATTGAAGCGGAACAAGCGCCCTGCGCCGCCGGTAGCGAGAATCACCGCTTTAGCGCGCAGCAGGGTCAGTTCACCGGTAGCGATCTGCAGGGCTATAACGCCAATAACCGCACCTTCGTGTACCGCCAGATCGAGCACAAAGAACTCATCAAAACGCTCAATCTCTGGGTACTTCAGCGAGGTCTGAAACAGGGTGTGGAGCATATGAAAGCCGGTTTTGTCGGCCGCAAACCAGGTGCGTGCGGTTTTCATGCCCCCGAAGCGGCGCACCTGCACTTGGCCATCGCCTTTACGGCTCCAGGGGCAGCCCCAGCGCTCCATCTGCACCAATTCTTGATAAGCGTGATGAACAAAGTAGTCGACGACGCCCTGCTCAACCAGCCAGTCACCGCCTGACACCGTGTCGTCGAAATGCGCTTGGTGGGAATCTTCGGCACTGGTGACGGCGGCAGCGCCACCTTCAGCCGCCACGGTATGGGAACGCATGGGGTAAACCTTGGACAGCAGCGCTATGCGCTGGGGAGTGCCCTGCTCTTTGGCCTGCTCGGCAGCCCCGATAGCAGCGCGTAAGCCTGCACCACCCCCACCAACAATGACGATATCAAAATCTCGCTGTTGCATGAAAAGCCCCTTCATTAGCCAAGTCAAAGGTGGTACTGGCGGCAATCTGCGCTGCCGTCTTGTCTATTCGAACTTACCATACAAGGGGAAGGCCCTGTTCATTAGTCCAAAGGACTATTGATGTACATCAAGAAAGGGAGGAATCGAGCTAGCATCACTTTTACCCTAGTGCTGCACCGCCTACTCTTCAAATCACTCACTGCCGGGCAGACCACTGCCCACCAAGCAAAAAGAGCACACTACCAACACTGAAGAGAGGTGCCGCATGACGACCGATGCTCAACCCTCACCGCGATGGAAACTGTTAGCGCCGCTAGCAGTTGCTATCATCGTCGCGCTGATACCCACTCCCCTGGGGCTTGCGCCTCATGCGTGGTACTTTTTCGCCATTTTCCTCGGCTGTGTGGTTGGCCTTATTCTTGAACCATTGCCGGGCGCAGTGGTGGGCCTGGTCGGCGTTACCCTGGTGGCACTACTTTCCCGGTGGGTGCTGTTCTCTCCGGAGCAACTGGCGACTGACGGATTCAGTGCTGCTAACCAGGCATTCTCATGGGCGGTGTCGGGCTTTACCAATTCCACCGTATGGCTGATTTTCGGCGCATTTATGTTTGCCTTGGGGTATGAAAAAACCGGACTCGGCAGGCGAATATCGCTTTGGCTGGTCAAGGCAATGGGAAAACGTACGTTGACTCTTGGCTACGCGGTGATGATTGCCGATGGCATTCTGGCGCCGTTTACGCCCTCGAACACCGCACGTAGCGCAGGCACGATCTACCCCGTGATTCGCAACCTGCCGCCGCTTTACGATTCGCACCCCAATGACCCCAGCATGAAGCGCATGGGCAGCTTTTTGATGTGGACCGCGCTGGCTTCCACCTGTGTGACCAGTTCGCTATTTTTGACCGCTCTGGCGCCCAATCTATTGGCGATCGCGCTAACCGAGAGCGCGACAGGTATTCATATCAACTGGGGGCAGTGGTTTATGGCAGTAGCACCTGTCGGCATTCTGCTGCTCCTGCTGGTGCCGCTGCTGAGCTACTGGCTATGCGCGCCCGAAGTGAAAGCGGGGAATGAAATCTCCGACTGGGCGGGGCAAGAGTTAACCAAGCTGGGAGCACTGACCCGCCATGAAATAATGCTGGTCATTATGGTGGTCACCGCCCTGCTGCTATGGATTTTTGCGGGCGATATTATCTCTGGGTCGCTGGTAGGCTTGGTGGTGATCTGCGGCATGCTGTTAACCGGCATTGTGACCTGGAGCGATATTCTCGATAACCGAGCAGCCTGGAATACCTTTGTATGGTTTGCCACCCTGGTGGCACTAGCGGGCGGGCTCAGCCAAGTCGGCTTCGTTAACTGGTTTGGCAATGTGGTTGGCGGGCAAATAAGCCACTTCAACCCCCTAATGGCCATGGTGGCGCTGGTGGTCATTTTCTATCTACTGCACTACTTCTTTGCCAGTGTTACTGCCCACGTTACCGCCTTGCTACCGGTGATTCTGGCAGCGGCATCAGGCATTGCCGGTCTGGATATGCAGATGTTTGTTCTGCTACTGCTACCCACACTTGGCTTTATGGGCATTCTGACCCCCTACGGCACAGGGCCAAGCCCGGTTTACTACGGCAGCGGCTACCTGCCCAGCGCGCTCTTTTGGCGCCTAGGGGCGGTCTTCGGGCTGCTATTCCTAGTGGTTTGGCTGGTGGTCGGCCTGCCCTGGTTAATGGTGATCAGCTGATAAACATTAGCCTAGCGTGCGATACCAGGCATTGAGCTGCTGAGCAATCATCTCAGGTTGCTCAGCATGAAGATTGTGGCCCCCTTCCAGCGTGATATGGCGCAGGCGCGGGGCCATTGTTGCCAGATGAGACGCCAGAGTGTGGAACTTGATGTCCCGCTGCCCCGAAAAGTACCCCACCGGTAGCGAGGTGCTTTCCAGCCACTGCCAAAGCGTAGGCTGTTGACCCAAGGAAGTTGATTGCAGCATGCTGGCAATAGTTGGCCCATGATTCGCTAGCCGACGTTGAATCTGCCGACCGCGCTGAACCTCGGTTAAGTCGGCGAACACCGGCTGCTGGTACCAGTCGGCAAGTACGTTTTCCAATGGTTCCTGCTCGAAGCGTGTTGCCCAGTGCTCATCGTGATCAATTCGGGCAGAACGCTCACTGGCGGGCAATCCTGGGTGAGCACTTTCCAGCCAGAGTGCTTCCAGCCCCGGTGGCTGACGGCTGGCATGATACAGCGCCAAGCGCCCGCCCAGGGAATAACCCAGCAGGCAGTAACGGCGAACACCGTGAGTTATCAGCGTATCGCCAAGCCAGTGGTGAAAAGCCTCAAAAGAGCCTACCTGCACGTGGTGATTCTCACCGTGGCCGGGTAAATCCAGCGCGAGGCAGCGGATGCCTTCCAAGCCAGCGATGATCTCACCCCAGTCCTGAGCATCGCCCAACAGACCGTGGAGCATTACCAGAGTCGGCGCCTGAGGTTTACTACTCACGCGGCTCCCCTCGAATCGCTGCGCCAAGATGCTTGAGATCATCAGCTACTTGCTGATGGGGCACGTTAATCTCGATCAAGGTAACGCCCGCCTGCAGGGCCTGAGTGTAGGCCGCCATAAAGGCATCCAGTGACTCTGGCGCGAAGTAGCCAAGTCCAAACATCTTCGCCGCATGCTCGAAGTGTAAGCCATGGGGCTGGCGATAATAGCGCTCCAGCAGATCGTCTTCTTTAGGCACCGGCAGCATATGGAAAATACTGCCACCATCGTTATTGAGGATAACCACCACCAGAGGCTGCGTGGCCTGCTTTAACAGCGCCAAGCTGTTGAGATCATGCAGTGCGCTGGTATCCCCCAGCACAATAGTAGTCGGCTCTGAGCATGTGCAACTGAGGCCGTAAGCCGTGGCAATAAGACCATCAATACCGGAAGCCCCGCGATTGGCAAATACCCGTACCGGCGTTTGGCGATGCGTACCCAGCATATTCATTAGCCGCGCGGGCAGGCTATTGCCTATAAACAACTGCCCTTCAGCCACCTGCGCTAAAAGGTGACAAACTCCCACCTCTGAGAATGCTGTACAGCGCTCTTCCACAAGCTGACTAGTGCGTCGTTGGAGGCTGGCCAGCTGATGGCAGGGAGGTTGTTCAGGTATCGTTGGCAAAGCGGCTATAAAGTCGGCGGGCGAGCATATCAAACGGCGCTTAACACAGTAGTCGGGATCCAACCGCTGGGGCAGCGGATCAACCAACCAGGCATCCTGCCACGGTTGTTGGGCAATAAATTGCGTTAGCCGTTTCGAAATTAACCGACCACCAAACTGCAGCAGTACCTCGGCTTTGGCGAGTTCAGCGCAGAAACGCTCATCATGCAGCGCTAGATCAAAGTGAATCAGATTTTGAGGGTCAAAATGAATTTGGCTCTGTATGTCGGCCAGTAGCGGCCAACCCAACTGCTTGGATAGCTCAACAATCTGCTGCGCCTGCTGGGAGTCATCAACCCTGCCAACCACAATCAGGCCACGCTGCTGGGCAAACGTTACCCACTCGTTGTTGAGCGCTGGAACCGCAGTACTGAATGACCAATCACTCCACGGTTTTGAAGTCGTCAGCCAGTCCCTTAGCGGGGCGAGATAATCACCGGTATCCACCAGGCAGTTGCCGGGGTAAAGCGGTTCGCGATAACGGCAATTAATGTGAATCGGCCCGGGCATACGGCGTTGCTGATCAACAGCTTGATCAACAGTACTGAGTAGAAACGCTGCTTTTATCTCAGCATCCGGCGGCGGCAGGTCGTGGTGAACAATGGTGTGGCGGGAGAAAATATCCCGTTGGTCAATCGCCTGATTGCTGCCGTTACCCAGCAGTTCAATGGGGCGGTCGGCAGAGAGTACAATAAGCGGGACGCCGAGCAATTTGGCTTCCACCACCGCCGGGTAAAGGTTGGCCACGGCGGTGCCTGAGGTAGTGATAATAACGACCGGGTGCTGACTGCCCCGGGCAATGCCCAGCGCCATAAACCCCAGTCCACGCTCGTCAAAATGGCAGTGGCAGCGCAGCCCGGCATGCTCGCTGGCGGACATAGTCAAAGGCGATGAACGGGAGCCCGGCGCCAGCACTGCGTCGCGCACGCCTAAGCGGTAGAGTTCCTCCAGCATTAGTGCCGCCCATACATGATTAAAGGTGGCGTACTCTTCCATAAAACCACTCTTCACAAAACCGTCCGATGTCAGTGCTGTCATCTACGTTATCCCATCCCAAGCAGCGACATAATGTCAGCAATTTTCGTATCCAGTTCGTGCCACTCCTCGTCTGGCTGTGAGCCTGCCACAATGCCTGCACCGGCATAAAGGCGAATTGTTTCTGGGCCGATATGGGCGCAGCGAATGGCCACCGCCAGATCGCTGCTGGTGTGACTGATTCGGCCGAAAACGCCCGCATACCAACCGCGTCGATGGCGCTCATGTTGGCGAATAAATGCCAGTGCCGACTTGCGGGGAACACCGCCTACCGCTGGGGTAGGCGGCAGCACTGCCAGCAACTGCTGGTCGGTGACGTCTCGGTGCAACTCGGCGTGAATCAGACGACGGATATGTTGCACCGAGCGCAGCTTAACAATATGCGCCTCGCCCATCTGGACGTGAGAAGAGAGCGGCTCAAACTGGGTCAAAAGCTGCTGATATACGCACTGGTTTTCCAGACTGTTTTTCTTATCGGCCAGCAGTTCATCGGCAAGCGCTTGATCTTGCTGGGTATCCTGCCCACGACGTGTGGTACCCGCCAGCGCCTCGGTCATTAAATGCCTACCTTTACGCTTGTAGAGCCGTTCCGGCGGGCAGCCGATAAAGGCTTCATGGGGAGTAAATTGGACGCCAAAGTGAAAACAGTCGGCGGCACCGGCCTGCCAGCGTGCTAGCAGCGCCCAAGGGCTGGGCGTTTCAGGTGTGGTTAGGCACGTCTCCCGTGAGAGCACCACCTTGGGTGTGTGACTCAGGTGATCAGGATGGGTGACCTGCTCTACCGACGCCGCCCACTCTTTCTGCGCAGGATAGTCTTCACGCTGATAAACATTCGGCAGCCAACAAGGCAGCCGTTGCTCCTCTTCCAGCGCAGCCAAACAGGCACGAGCCTGGGCTATCTCGGCCTCTGGGCAGCAATCATCAAAGCGCAGATTGAGTGATAACATCACCCCCGCTTGCTGGCGCCTAAGCTCTATACGCGGCAGCAAAAAGTGGCAGCCCGGAAAGTGCTCCCACCCTGGCGTACCGGGGTCGAAGGCCATGCCCCCGAAGTAGTCCGGCTGCTCGCCACCACTATCGGCCAGTGTGGCAAGGTCGGCCTGCAGCGCGGCTAGCGAATCAAACGCCCTAACAACCCCTAGCGCAGCATACTCAACGGCGCCAGCATCACGGGATTGCCAATAGAGACGGGGATAAACGCTTTGCACGTTTAACCACCCCATCAGGTTACCGACCTGACAGGGCGTATTTAGGCGCATAAACCCTTTTTTATCCGTATGACGAAGCGCATCAAGCTGATGTTTGAGTGCTTCAATAGGGTGTGTAACGTGCATAATTCGCCTGTTAGACCCGCGTTTTCAATTAACTACCAGCGTACTTCAAGCCTAGCTTTTTTTTCATATAGGGCAGCACCCACCGATCGCCACCCAACCGCCCCGCATTGGCACCCGCCACCAGCAACAAGAAAGTCAGCGCAATCATCCATGGATTAGTGGACACCGTGCCTGCCATCAAAAACGACATGTTCATCACGATGGCGAAAAATGCAGCAAACGAGGTCAGCACACCAACGATCAAACCCAGACCAACTAACACTTCTCCCAGCGGTATAATGAAATTAATGACATCCGCATTGGGCAACGCAAAATTCTCTAGAAAGGCGACATAATTAGGATAAACCGCGCTTCCCTCGCGCATCACAGGGTTGGCGACAGCATTGCTTAAGAAGCCCTCGGCGTTAAAGCCACCGGTCATTTTACCGATGCCTAAGGTTAGCCAGGTGATGCCTAAATAGAGCCGTAGCAGTAACCAAACTACCGCCATATATTTGTTATGTCTAAATAAGTCGCCAATCATCGCGTAAACTCCTACTCAAGGGGTGCTTGCAGTGTGGGACAAGATGACGCGGCATATTTTGACTTAGATCTACTTTTCCGCACTTAATCATACATTGCCGAATGTTTATTAAATGAAAACGGTCAACAGGAATATCAACGGAATGGATCAAAATAGTAAGCGCCGCCACTACCAAGCCTGGGTGTTAGCCGCTCGCCCCCGAACGCTACCGCTAGCGTGTGCTTCCATTCTGCTAGGTACTGGGCTAGCCGCGAGTGTGGATGCTCTTAATATGGCAGTGCTTGTGCTTGCCCTACTGACCGCCATTGCGCTTCAAGTGCTGTCTAATTTAGCCAACGATTACGGTGATGCTGCATCGGGTGCTGATGACGAACAGCGTATAGGGCCTGCAAGAGCGGTCTCTTCTGGCTTGCTTAGCGCGGAAAAAATGCGCACGGGAATGATCATTGCGGCAACGTTTGCCGCGTTACTGGGGCTGTTACTGCTAGTCGCCGCGTTTGGAAATCAGTGGGGGCAAATCCTCATCTTCATTCTCTTAGGGGCTGCGGCCCTGTTGGCAGCAGTGACCTATACCGTTGGTCTAGGTGGCACCCCTTATGGCTACCGAGGGTTTGGGGACATTGCGGTCTTTATGTTTTTTGGTCTGCTTGGCGTCTTGGGCACCTACTATCTGCATGTACAGCAGTTAAGCTGGCTACCATTTCTACCTGCCGCCGCCTGCGGCCTGCTGGCCACCGCCGTGCTCAATGTGAATAACGTGCGCGATATAGAGAGCGATGCACGCAATGGCAAAATCACCCTGGCGGTGCGGTTAGGCCGCACTAAGGCGATTAGCTACCACTGGGCGCTGCTGGGCATCGCGCTGCTACTCACCTTGATCTATTTAGTTGTACTGCCGGTACCGTGGGAGGGATGGAGCTGCCTGCTGGTGGCCAAACCTCTAACTGACGCGGCCAGAACTTTGAGCCATACCCGTAATGGCGAGATTTTGACCAATATGCTGAAGAAAACGGCCATTTCAACGCTGCTTTATAGCGTACTGCTCTCTATTGGCTTGGCATTGTTTTAAAGCCCTCAAAGCGGGGCAACCACCCCGCTGATAACCTGCTTCGTTTAGCCGTACACGCCTTACAGCACCACCTCATAACCTTCAAACTTTGGTGGGCCAAGATAAATACCTTCGGGTGACTTGGCATTGGCATGGGCCTTCCGGAACGCATCTGACTTAGTCCAGGCGCGGAAGGCTTCTTCCGACTCCCACACGCTGTGGGAGATAAACACGGTGTGATCTTCCTGGCTTTCACCCTGCAGCATCTTGAACTGTTTAAAGCCCGGCACTTCATCCAAGTGAGAGTCGCGGTTACGCCACACCTCTAAAAAATCCTCTTCGCGGCCTGGGGCAATCCGAAAACGGTTCATCGCGATATACATCGTTACTCTCCTACTGGTTTGTTCCTGCAGAGTTGATCCTGCTGGATTGATTACGCAAACGCTACCTTGATGGTAACGTCATGGCATAGTGGCGAATAGGCTTAGCGGCGAATAGCTCTCAACCGTCAGGTATCAGTATTATTAATGGCTAAGGCACCTATCCAGGTCGTTTGGTTCAAACGCGAGTACGCATTCATGATCACGCGCCGTTTGCTAACGCAGCCGCGGCGGGCCCCACGTTGCCCGTATTCGCCATTGAACCCGACCAAAGAAGCCAGCCAAGTGATTGTGGATAAACTCGCCAGCCAGCGATGCCCAAGCCAACGCACGAAAACAAAATATTGAAAAACCATAACGGCTAGACTCACTCCGCTCTCAACAAACCTGCACGATCTTACAATACGCTTATCAACTTTTCTCATACGCTTCCAGCATAGCAGCTAGCTTCAATGTTCTGCTGTAAGCCCATTAGCCATAACTAAAAAATTCACATTTTGGGAAAAAGTGATTGGCAATGATGAATAAATATTTAAACACCAAAAAAGTGCTCTCTGCTTCAAATACAGCAGAGTATCGGGTTCTGCTTCCGCTGCTATTAACGGCCATCTTTGCAATAGCACCTGTTAGCATGCTATTCGGCTTTACTGCTTACAAAGCAGACTGGAGCATTGTCGAAATTTTTCTCGTAAGCCTACTAGGCTTTTCTGGGAGCGGGCAGTTTGCCGCTCTACCTCTCTCTGAGTCTGGGGCCAGTTTTTTAACTATTGCTTTCGTTACCACTATGATCAATAGCCGATATTTTGCAATTTCGCTTTCATGCTCAAAAAAATTACCAAAAAACAAGTTGCTTAAGGTTTTTGCGTCCCATGTACTCGGCGACGAAGCGTACGCTATTGAGCAGGGACATAACCAAAGAGCCATGCTGATAATTCGCTTCACCATTTTCTTGTCCTGGATACTCTTTGGGGTAGCAGGCGGCATTATAGCTGGGCTGTTTCCCAACCTTTTACCTGACGACATCAATGCCAGTATTCCTGCGAGCTTGGTGCTTCTTTTTCTTGCCATCTCGTATCTTCAAAACCGACCTTATAAAAGTGGTTTGATAACTGTTCCAAAGGCAACGTTAGGCTTTTTAATAAGCGGGCTTTTCTATTACACCCTTGGTGGCATCTACTTTTGGATCCCCTCCATCATTCTATTATCCACTATCTCCTATCTACTGAATAGAAAATATTGAGGAACAAATATGGTAGATAATTTTTTGGTGATTTTGGCTCTTCTACTTACAAGTGTCATGATAAGAGTTCTGCCCTCTTTGTTCACGATTAACTTCGGCGCAAAAGCCCAGTATCTAATTGAGGAAATATTGCCTACTTCTATTTTTATTTGTTTCATCACTTACATCGTGATACCAGAGATGGCTAACGGGCTTAACCTATCTATTTTTTCTTTTATTGCAGTAGGCATATTGGCAGTTATATTAAAAAGTGGACTGATCCTAACGACAGTCGTCGCCACCACTCTATATTACGTATTGAGCTGAATAGCCTGCAATACGAGAGCGCTTCAAGGACAGGCTATATAAACTGTCAAAACTGGCTAACTAGCTTTACTTATTCATATATTCCGCTGCATGATAACCCTGCATTCAGACAGAAGCCGATACCTTACCGCCTATGCTAAATTCTTTTTTTAATACCCAGATAGAAAGATTTGAAGCCTTTTTTTCTGGCGTTGCCTTCGAGCCGCATCGGCACGATACGTATGCTGTAGGTAGAACCCTTGCAGGGGTTCATTGCTTCAATTACCGAGGTGAAAAAAGAACTAGCTTGCCGGGCAATACCATTGTGATTCATCCTGATGAACTCCACGACGGTGAGGCTGGTACGAATGACGGCTTCCACTACCGCATCATGTATATTGAACCCTTTGCTCTTCAAGCGGTGCTTGGTGGCCGCACCTTACCCTACATAAAGGGTGGCGTTAGCACAGACCCTCGGCTTTATGCCGCCACAGAATTTCTTATGAATGACCTCCAAACTGCTCATGAGCAGCTTGAAGGGGAAGATATCGTCTTCGAACTAGCCAATGTTCTCTCTGCTGTTGCCGGTCACAAAAGAGGTAGGGTGGCATACGACTATAACGCTGCAGAAAAGGCTAGAGAATATATCCACGATTCATTGGATTCTCATATCACACTTGATGATTTAGCGTTGGTGAGCGGCCGTGAAAAGTGGAGTTTATCAAGAGATTTCAGGGCATTATATGGAACAAGCCCATACCGTTACTTGACCATGCGGCGTCTTGCGTTCGTAAAACGCTATTTGACCCAGGGTTATTCGTTGTCGTACGCCTCAGTTTCAGCTGGTTTCAATGACCAGAGCCATATGACAAATCACTTCAAGAAAGCCTTCGGTCTTACTCCCACTCATTGGTTATCTAGGTTTAAACAAAACTGTAGGGGTAGTGGCTCATAATCACACTGCAACCCCAAAACTTTCCCCGCCATGAAATAAAAACCCGCTCTCGCCAACAGCTTTCACTGTTTGACGAGGGCGGGCTTTGTGATGCTTAGAAGAGTATTAGCTAAGCGCTTCCAGGGACTGCTCGATAATGCTGAGCCCTTCTTCCAACACCGCAGGAGATACCGTCAGCGGTACCAGAATCCGGATGCTGTTGCCGTAGAAGCCACATGACAGAAGGATCAGGCCTTTCTCGCGGGCTTTGGCACAGAGCGCACCGGTTAGCGCTGTATCGGGTTTTCCTTCGCTATCGAGCAATTCGAACGCTGCCATGGCGCCTAGCTGGCGGCCGTGGGCAACGGCGGGGAATCGCTCTTCCCAAACAGCAAAACGCTCCGCGAGCATCTTGCCCATCTGCTCGCTGCGCTCAAGAATATTTTCCTCTTCGATCACCTCGATAACCGCCAGCGCTGCCGCGCAGGAGAGCGGATTGCCGCTGTAGGTGCCGCCTAGCGAGTTGGGGCCGGAGGCGTCCATTACCTTGGCGGTACCCACAACAGCCGACAGCGGCATGCCGTTAGCGAGGCTTTTGGCGGTGGTGAGAATATCCGCTTCGATGTCGCTATGTTCGAGGGCAAATAGCTTGCCGGTGCGGGCGAAGCCGGACTGCACTTCATCGGCGATCAGTAGAATGCCGTGCTCGTCGCACAGCGCGCGCAGCGCTTTAAGGTAATCCGGTGACGCAATATAGAAGCCGCCTTCACCTTGAACCGGCTCAATCACGATGGCCGCTGTACGGTGCGGGGCGATATCGGTTTTGAACAGCGTGCGAATGGCATCCAAAGACGCTTCTTCGCTGATGCCGTGCAGCGGATTCGGGAATGGGGCGCGGAACACGTCGCCCGGCATCGGGCCGAAGTCGTTCTTGTACGGTAGCACCTTGCCGGTCATGGCCAGGGTCATCATGGTGCGTCCGTGGAAAGCGCCGTCGAAGGTAATAATGCCGGTGCGGCCAGTGGCAGCGCGGGCAATCTTCACGGCGTTTTCCAGCGCTTCGGCACCGGTGTTGACCAGCATCGCTTTGCGCTCAGGGCCGCGCACCGGGCTTAGTTCGCAGAGCTTTTGGCACAGCTGCACATAGGGCGCGTAGGAAATGACCGCGGCGCTGGTGTGCATAACTTTCTTGAGCTGCGCTTCAACGGCGGCGACGATTTTCGGGTGGCGGTGGCCCAGGTTCAGCACACCAATACCGCCCGCGAAATCGATCCAGCGGTTGCCGTCGGCATCCCACAGCTCAGCATTTTCAGCGCGCTCGGCAAACTGGGTTGTCGGCGTGGCAGCACCGTTGGCCACGTAGCGGTTTTTCAGGTCGTTCAATTCTTGGTTAGTCATCATAGCTTTCCTTATAAACCGCCAACGCAGACATATTTAAGTTCAGTAAATTCATCAAGACCGTGGTGGGAGCCTTCGCGACCCAACCCGGACTCTTTAACGCCGCCAAACGGCGCCAACTCGGTGGAGATCAGCCCTTCATTCACACCGACCATGCCGTACTCCAGCTGCTCCATGGTGCGCCAGATGCGGCGGTAATCCGTAGCGTAGAAGTAAGCCGCCAGGCCAAAGGGTGTATCGTTGGCCATGGCAATGGCTTCTTCATCGCGCTGGAAGCGAAACACCGGCGCGACCGGGCCGAAGGTCTCTTCGTCGGCCACGGCCATCTTGGTGGTCACATCCGCCAGCACCGTGGGAGTGAAGAAGCGCTCGCCTGCGGCGTGAGGCTTACCACCGCAGAGCAGCCGAGCACCCTGGTTCACTGCGTCGTCCACATGGCGCTGCACTTTATCTACCGCTGCTTGGTTAATCAGCGGGCCGATAATGCTGCCATCCGCCAGGCCATCGCCAACCTTCAGTGCGTTCACTCGCTCGGTGAGCTTGCTGACAAACGTATCGTAAATGCCGTCCTGCACCAGGAAGCGATTGGTGCATACGCAGGTTTGCCCAGCGTTGCGGAATTTGGAGGCGATTGCGCCATCAACAGCGGCATCTACATCGGCGTCGTCAAACACGATAAACGGCGCGTTGCCCCCCAGCTCCATGGCGGCCTTCTTCACTGTACTGGCGCACTGGGCAAGCAAGTGCTTACCCACCGGGGTGGAGCCGGTAAACGAGACTTTGCGCACCCGTGAATCCGTGGTGAGCACCTCACCCACCGCTGCCGGTTTTGAGGCAGTAATCACGTTAATGGTGCCTGCAGGCAGGCCCGCTTCCAGCGCCAGGTAAGCGGCGGCAAGCGCGGTGAGCGGCGTGGCTTCGGCGGGCTTGATCACCACGGTGCAGCCCGCCGCCAGGGCCGGGGCGCACTTGCGGGTAATCATCGCCAGCGGGAAGTTCCATGGGGTAATTGCCGCCACCACACCTACCGGCTCGCGCAGAACCAATAAGCGTTTGTCCGCGCCATGACTTGGTAGGGTTTCTCCTGCCATACGCTTGGCTTCTTCGGCGAAGAACTCGATAAACGACGCACCGTAGGTGACTTCGCCTTTGGCTTCCGTCAGCGGCTTGCCCTGCTCCAGGGTCATCAGACGGGCCAGGTCGTCGGCGTGTTCGTTAATAAGCTCAAACCAGCGCCGTAGCAGTGCCGAGCGCTGCTTGACCGGTGTGGCCCGCCAGGCAGCGCCAGCGTTGTAGGCGGCGGCCACGGCGTCACGGGTATCATCGGCGCCCATATCCGCCACCCGGGCAATGGTTTCACCGGTGGCGGGGTTATCCACCGCAAAGGTTTGTTGACCTGTACGCCACTCGCCACCCACCAGGGCTGGAACCGCATCGTGCAACCACTGTTCGATAAAGCTCATACGTTGCTCCTAAAAAGCTTAAGTCCAGAAATCTCGTAGGACGGCTTACAGATCCACTTGCATATGGCGATCGCTGTAGTCACGCCCGTAGGTGCGCAGCGCATGCACGTAAAGCACGATGCCCAGCACCGCCCAGCCAGCAAAGATAGTCCACTCCGCGACGCTCAGTGCCGCCGGGCTACCGGGCAGGTAGAGGCACGCCATACCGAAAGAAAGAATGATAGCGAGGGTGCCGCACAGCTTGCCGTTACTTACCTTGAATGGGCGGGGCATATCCGGCTCGCGCACCCGTAGCACCACAAAGGAGATCGCCACAAACAGGTAGGCCAATACGATGCCCAAGCCACCCGCATTAACGATCCACACCAATGCTGGGCGGCCAAAGAAGGGCGCCAAACAGGAGAGAAAGCCCATCATAAAGATGGCATTAGTAGGGGTTCTGTAGCGAGGATGCAGCTTGGCAAACGGCGCAGGTAGCATGCCTGCTTTAGCGAGGGCATAGATTGCCCGGGAACCGCCGATATAGAAGGCGTTCCAACTAGTAATAATGCCCGCAATACCCGCCATGACCATTAAGTTGCTGGCCCACGCGGCGTTAAACAGGCTTCCCATGGCGTCCGGCACACTCAGTGAACTGGCCGCCAGTTCAGTGCTGTTGAGCGCCAGGCTGGTCGCCAGAATAATCAGCGCATACCACACCACCGCCAGAATCACCGACATCATCAGCACTTTGCCGATGGCCTTATAGGGCAGATTGATCTCTTCAGCGGCCTGGGGGATAACGTCAAAACCCACAAACAGAAACGGCACCATGACCAGCACCGCTACAATGCCTGCGAACACGCCGGTGTCGGCCTGGGTGAAGAGCGGCATCATATTGATGGTTTCACCTTCAAACAGCGAACCGGTGACAAACATGACCCCCACCAGCAGAATTAACCCAGTCACTATCTTTTGCAGCAGGGCCGCGGTGGTCACACCGAAGTAATTGATGATCATCATGACCAACGAGCCACCTACACCTACCGCTACCCAGGTGGCTTTAACTTCCCACCCGGCAATCGTCCACAGATGACCAACGGCATAGTTGGGCGCCAGATGTTCAATCACCGTGGGAAGTGCTACCGCTTCAAAGGCCACCACGCTTAGGTAGCCTAGAATAATCGCCCAGGTGCACAAGAAAGAAGGTAAGTGGCCCAAGGCGCGGTAGCTGTAGACGTGCTCGCCACCCACTTTGGGCATCGCAGCGGCAAGCTCCGCATAGGTAAGGCCAACCAAGACAATCGCTAAACCGCCGATAATAAACGCTATAATGGCGCCTAGGCTGCCAGCGGATTGAATGGCGGTACCGGTGAGTACAATCCAGCCCCAACCGATCATGGCACCGAAGGCCAGCGCTAATACATCGCCACGGGCGAGTACCCGGACGAGCCCTTCCTGTTGTGATGAGGATGTGGTCATTTGAAATTGTCCTGCGAGTTATTGGATGTTGTCGTAGGCGCTCAGGGGCGCAGTATCCTGATCCTGTTTTAACAGCCTCTCTTTGAATAGGCATGTTTTAAACGGTTTCGCCAAACAGGATAGCCACACGCTAGCAGGCGGGAGAGAAAACGCGAACGCACCACTTTTGCGTTCGACTAGACCACTTTTCATACGCACCGAAAGGGTGCACTATTTTCATACGGCTTTCGTCTAAGTGCCCGCCGTTAGCGGGTTAAGCGGGATTAAGGGGTGTCCAAATGGATCGTAAGGAGGTCGTGCACCAACTTGTACAGCTTTATGCACTCCAACCGGAGCGATTGAGTAAGCAGGTGCGTATTGAGCAGGCATTGCGACAAGCCATTACCCAACAGTGGCCTGCCGGGCTGCGGCTGCCCTCTCATCGCCAGTTGGCGGATGCCCTTGGCGTTGCCCGCCAAACCCTGGCGCTGGCGATCCATACGCTACTCGAAGAAGCACTGCTTAAAACCGCCCATGGCCAAGGCACCTGGACGTGCCGCCCAATTACGCCAAGCCCTCCCCTGCGTGGCAATGCACAGCTCTCCTCTCGCGCCCAACGGGTTCTGGATGGCCCCGGCGCGAGCATGATTCAAAGCGGTGCCTTCGTGCCGGGTATTCCCGATATCGCCCAGTTCCCGATGCGTAAATGGCGGCAGCTCTACGCCAGCGTAACGGTGCCGCAAAACGCCCTGCTGCTCTCCTACTCCACCGGTGGCTACGGCCCATTAAAGCGCGCGATACGCGATTTTCTGGCGCGCTGGCGCAATATTAGTTGCGACACGGAACAGATCATCATCACTGACGGTACCCATAACGGCATTGAGCTATGCGCCGTGGCGTTGGCTGATGTGGGCAACACTGTTGCCATGGAGTCGCCCTGCTACTGGGGAGCGCGCAACGTCTTTACCGCCGCAGGTTTGGAAATCGAACCGGTGGCGTGGCTGCCAGGTCAGGGGCACATGCTTCCGCCTGCTCCTGGCCCGGTCAAGCTGGCCTACTTGACCGGCTCGCACCATTACCCGCTCAGCGTGCCTACCAGTGCGGTGGATAAACAGCGCTTATGCGATGCCCTAGCGCCCGCGTATATTGTCGAAGATGATTACGAGTTTAACCGCGACGACCACTCCAATCTGCTCTTTGACCCGCACTCGGAGCGCCACTTGCTGGTGGGCTCGTTTTCCAAGATGATGTTTCCAGGACTGCGCTTAGGCTATTTAGTGGTACCGCGTCATTTAGCGGGGCCAATGAACCGCTTGCGCAGTGAACTATTCCGCGAAGGACGCATGCTGGATCAGGCCGTACTAGCACAATTTATTTTTGATGGTGATTTGGATGCCTGGTGTCGGCGCATTCAACGCGACTACCTAGGGCGCCAACAGGTGCTGCATGATCAACTACATTCGCTGCCGCAGGTGCGCAGCGTTTCGCCACCGAGCAGTGCTATTAGCCTTTGCGTCGAGTTTGAGCCGGGCGTTAACGATGTGGGAATCGCTCAGTCACTGCTGAAAGAGCATTTAATTGTGCGTCCATTAAGCCCAGTGTGTGCACCAACCGATCCGCGCGTCGGCTTAGTAATGGGCGTCGGCATGCTATCAGGGGAAACGCTGGTGCGTGAAGCACAGCGCCTGCGTCGCAGCCTGGAAGCACTGCTGCGCTAGGCGTTATTAATAGTGCACAGGTAAGGAAGGAAGTGTTTCTCAACACCTTATCCACAAGCTTTGAACGGTTTACACACAAGGACTTTTATGCGTCACCCTGTTGATAATTTCATCGTCGCCTCTTCGGCTGCTTTCGCTAGGCTTCGCCTCTGGGCATCACTAAGTCTTGTGCTCCTGCTCTCGGGCTGCGCCACCTTTGCGCCCAACCCGCCTCAGGATCAAAGCAATATCTGCGAGATCTTCCGCGAGCAGCCCAGTTGGTACGACTACGCCCAGGAATCAGAGGAGAAGTGGGGCACACCGATCGCCACCCAGATGGCGTTTATTCAGCAGGAGTCTTCGTTTCGTAGCCATATCCGCCCGGATCGCAAGTACTATCTAGGCTTTATCCCCGGCCCCCGGCCCTCTTCTGCCAAAGGCTACGCCCAGGCCCAAGACCCCGTTTGGGGGGAGTATGAGGATCAAGCGGGCAGCCTGTTTGCCCGGCGTACTCATATGAAACACGCCACGGACTTTATTGGCTGGTACAACCGTCGTTCCCAGCAGCAGGCGGGCATATCGCTCAGTAATCCCGAGCACCTCTACTACGCCTATCACGAAGGCGCGGGGGGCTACCAGCGGGGTTCTTACCGCGGCAAACCACAGGTATTGAGTGCGGGGAGACAAGTAGCTGCTCGCGCTAACCGTTACCAAGCCCAGCTCAATGCTTGCGAAGCGGAGTTTCAATGCCGCAAGTTTTACCAGATCTGGCCATTCTGTCGTAGTTAAGGAAGCTGACGATGTCACTATGGATGGGTGCTGCCCTGGTTAGCGTGGTGTTTTTTACCTCGATGCTCTCCGGGGTGTTTGGTATGGCGGGCGGATTGGTACTGCTATGGTTTCTGCTGCTGATCTTTCCCGCGGGCACGGCGATGGCGGTGCACGGCGTTATACAGCTCACCGCGAATGGGTCGCGAGCATGGCTATCGCGACGCTATATTGTCTGGCCTATCGTCGCTTTTATGACGCTGGGTGTACTAAGCGCCGCGGGCCTGCTTCTGCTGTTCAACTACAGCCCCAATGCCGCCAGCGTCTCTATTTTGATTGGCCTAATGCCGATTTTGGTATGGCTGCCCAAGCGCTGGTTTCACCTGGATGCCAACCGCGCCAGCCACGCACTGTGCTGCGGCATCGCCTCTGGTGGTTTGACGATAGCCGCAGGGGTTTCCGGGCCGCTAATCGATATATTCTTTGTGCGCTCACGCATGGATCGTCGCCAAGTCGTGGCGACCAAGGCAATGATTCAGGTAGTGGCGCACAGCATTAAAATCATCTTCTATCTCGGCGCCGCCATGGCGCTTAGTACCGGCGAATGGGGCCTTGTGCTGCTAGCGGCGCCGTTTGCAATCTTTGGCACCCATACCGGCAACCGCATTTTACACCGTCTCACCGATGCCAACTTCCGCACCTGGACGCGCTGGATCGTGACCGGTATTGGGGTCTTCTACTTTTTTCAGGGGATCTTCCTGCTCACCCGCTAGCGTTGAGGCCGTGCCCAAACGATTTGCACGACATCTTTACTGCGACAATTGCCGCACAATACAAACCAGTAATATCAGAACGCCTTACCTGGCGTAGCACAGCTAATTATTTTGCAGGGAACATCGCCAATGTTTCTGAAACGGTGCGGAGTGCTTGTCTTGAAATAGTATGATTCACCTGGCCCTAAGCGCCTCGTATTACTTCCAACAATGATTTCAATCTCACCTTCCACGACAACACCAGCCTCTTCACCATAGTGAGTAATCATGGCTTGCCCAGTATCAGCACCCGGTAAGTATCGCTCAACCATAAAAGCCAAAGCACGGTTAGGACGATTTGCCCCGACAAGCTTGAAGGAAATATCACCAGAGGCAATATCAACCAAATCATCCGCCGAATAGAACACCTGCTCCTGACTATCCAGATCCATCGTAAAAAAATCACCGACGCTCATAGAGAAGGCGTTTAGGATTTTCTTCAGGGAACTGACGGATGGGCTAACTTTTCCTTGCTCTATTAGCGAAAGACTTGAGTGGGTAACCCCACACAACTTTGCTAGTTCACGTTGTGAAATCCCTCGCTGCTTGCGCAAGGAGCGCAAGCTCGCACCCACGTCATCCGACATGCTTTTTTTCACTCCCTATCAATAAGTAAATTACGTTGTTGGTCTATTGACGGGCACATAATAGCGCAAAAAAAACCCCACGGCTGTGGGGCAAAAACTTAATTAAATGATCGCTTTCTACAAAAGATAATTCGCTTAGTCGGTGTGCATCGTCGTGGTCAGCTCAAGTACTTCGAGCATCAGCCAATCCCACGACCACTTCAGCCTCTTGCGGCTCGTCTTCGTAAGCAATTCGGAAGCCGGTAAAGCCGTAAAGAATGGCAAATAACGGACTAAGCAGCGCTAGAAAGGCATAAGGCGCGTAACTGAAAGCACTGACGCCCAGCGTGGCAAACATAAAGGCACCACAGGTATTCCAAGGCACCAGAGGCGACGTCATGGTGCCAGCATCTTCTACCGTGCGAGACAGGTTTTTCAGTTTCAGCGAGCGACGCTTGTACTCGCTGGCATACATGCGGGCAGGAAGAATAATACTTAGATACTGATCGCAACCCACTACGTTAGCGGCCATCGATGTCGCCACTGTAGTAGCAATCAGGCTGCCAGTGGTCTTGGCCAGTTTGAGCAGACTTTCCACGATGGTACGAAAGAACCCCGCCGACTCAAGAATCCCGCCAAAGCTCATCGCGATAATGATCAGCGAAACAGTCCACATCATGGCGCTAACACCGCCGTTGGTCAGCAGGTCGTCCACCGTGGCGTTTCCAGTGTCTACCGCGTAGCCTTCCACAAAAATAGTAAAGCTATCACCTAGAGGTACGCCCTGAACCACAATCGCGCAAACAATACCCATCAGCGAACCAACAGAAAGGGCAGGAATGGCCGGCACCTTCTTGACCATCATCACGATAACTGCCGCAGGCACCAGCAGCAGCCAGGGACTGATCATAAACAGTTCATCTAGACTCTGCTGCAACTCGGCTACTTGTGCCGCACCATCACCTGAAGGCGTCATGTTCAGGCCAATAATGGTGTAAAGCACTAGCGCCACCGCGAGCGCCGGAACCGTGGTGTAGAGCATATAGCGAATGTGTTCAAACAGGTCGACACTGACCACACCTGGCGCCATGTTGGTAGTTTCGGAAAGCGGAGAAATCTTGTCGCCAAAATAAACCCCAGAGATCACAGCACCTGCTACCATCGCCGGATTAAGGCCTAGCCCTTCACCGACGCCCATCAGGGCGATACCAATAGTGCCTGCCGCCGTCCAGGCGTTACCACCAGCCAACGATACCAAACAGCAGATCAAGCACGCCGCAACCAAAAAGTAGTCTGGTGCCAAAATGCTCAGCCCGTAATAGATCATGGTGGGCACAATCCCACCGGCAATCCAGTAGCCAATAATGGTGCCGATAATGATTAGAATCACAATCGCCTGTGTGGTCAGGCCTATGGAACGTAAAATACCCGCTTCGAGATGCTTCCAGCGGCTACCCGTCGCAATAGCCACTATCGTCGCTACAATCGCACTCAAAAAAAGTGGCAAGTGCGGATCCGTCTCGAAGTAACCAATAAATACGCCCAATGATGCCGCCATAAACACAATCGGTATCATGGTCGCTTTTAAACTTGGGCGGGGAGTTTCTTGGTCTTCCTTAGCAGTGTGGTCAGTCGACATAATGTTCTCACTTAATGTTTGATTATTGGTCGTCGTATTTCCGTTAGGAAATCATTGCAGTGATGGCGACTCCGATCATTGTTATGCTTGTTTTTATTGGTTTTTCAGGCACAAGGCCCCCTCGGCGAGGGGGCACGGCATTTGCCGTGACACCTAGCGCTATTGAATCGAATCAATAAAGAGTGAAGTACCCAGGCGAAGCTCGTTACGAACTTCGATGGTTCAAACGCTTAGCGACATCCACACCGTCTTCACTTCGCAGTATTTCTCCTGCGCGTGAAGCGATTTATCGCGCCCATTGCCCGACTGCTTCACGCCGCCGAAAGGCACTGTCTGATCGATACCCGCCCAGTTATTCACATATACCTGGCCGGATTGCAGACGCCGCGAGACCCGCATAATGCGGTCAATATCCTGGCTCCAAACACCAGCAGCGAGTCCAAAGTCACTATCATTCGCAAGTGCAATCGCTTGCTCTTCGCTGTCGAAACCGAACACACTCAGTACTGGGCCAAAGATTTCTTCGCGGCCAATGCGCATATCGGGAGTAACATCATCGAAAACCGTCGGCGCCAGGAAATACCCATTGGAATCGCTGGCTTCGCCCCTTAGCTTCAGCGTGGCGCCTTCGCTCTCGCCCTGGCGAATATAATCAAGTACCCGTTGGTACTGCGCTTCATCGACCATGGCGCCCATAAAGCTATCCGGGTCGAGCGGGTCTCCTGGCTGCATGTGCTCAGCAGCTTTCACCACGCGGGCCACAAAATCCTTGCGAATACTGTTTTCCACCAACAGTCGCGAACCGGCAATACAGACTTCGCCTTGGTTGTGGAAAATAGCTTCCGCAGCGCTTTGGGCGACGGCATCGAGATATTGGCAGTCAGCGAAAACGATATTAGGGCTTTTGCCACCGCACTCTAGAAACACGCGTTTCAGGTTGGATTGTCCAGCGTACTGCATGAGCTGTTTACCCACAGCCGTGGAGCCGGTAAACGCCAGACAATCTACCTGCATGGAGAGCGCCAGAGCTTTGCCCACCGTATGGCCGTAACCGGGTAAAACCTGAAATACGCCGTCAGGAATACCGGCTTCCTGGGCAAGATGCGCCAAGCGCAGCGCCGACAAAGGCGATTTTTCCGACGGTTTGAGAATCACGCTGTTGCCCGCGGCCAGTGCCGGGGCAATCTTCCAGGACGTCATCATCAGTGGAAAATTCCATGGCACAATAGCCGCCACGACCCCCATTGGCTCGCGTAGCACCAACCCTAGCGCACGATCTCCAGTGGGTGCCACTTCGCCATAAAGCTTGTCGATACATTCCGCCTGATAGCGTAAGCACGCTACAGTGCCTGCCAAATCCCCTAGCGAGCTGGAAATCGGCTTACCCATATCGAGCGTATCGAGTAACGCCAACTCATCGCGGTGCGTCTCTACCAAATCCGCGAGGCGCAGCAGCACTCGCTTGCGCTTACACGGGTGGCAACGTGACCAGACACCGCTTTCAAAGGTTGCACGGGCCGCTTGCGTCGCGCGCTCAGCATCTTGTGCATCGCAGCTGGCCACTTCAGCAAGAACATTTCTGGAGGCAGGGTTGATACTGGTCAGTGTGCTGCCATCTGCGGCAGCCACAAACTCGCCATTGATAAAAGCGCGCGTTTCAAAGCTCAGTGACGCTGCTTTTGCTTGCCAGTCGGCTAGGGTTTTCGTGTTATCTGCCGCCATTATGCACTCTCCATGGGGTGTGTTATCGCCAGCTTTTCGGCTGTTTTGTCCAGTGCCAAACGCGCTTTGCTCACCAGTTCATCAATTTCACTGTGCGTGATGATGAGCGGCGGGGACATCACCATGGTGTCGCCCACTGAGCGCATCACTAGCCCGCTTTCGAAACACAAATCACGGCACAGATTGCCTACGGAAAGGGATTTATCGAAGCGCACACCGGTCGTCTTGTCAGCAACCAGCTCAAGTGCCCCAATCAGGCCTAGCGAGCGAGCTTCACCAACTAACGGATGTTCCGCCAACTCCTGCCAACGTTTCGCCAGATAAGGGCCCAGGTCATTGCGAACGTTGTCGACCACCTGCTCACTTTCCAGCAGCTCAAGGTTTTTAAGCGCAACAGCCGCACAGACCGGGTGGCCGGAGTAAGTAAAGCCGTGGAAAAACTCACCGCCTTCTGCAATCAATGTATCGGCCACGCGGTCTCCCACCAGCACCGCGCCAATGGGCAGATAGCCCGACGACAACCCCTTGGCAATCGGCATCAGGTCAGGTGTTAGCCCATAGTGAGTACTGCCAAACCACTCGCCTAAACGCCCGAAGCCGCAAATGACTTCGTCGGCAATCAGCAAAATATCGTACTTAGCCAACACCTCTTTCACCGCAGGCCAATAGCTGTCCGGTGGAATAATTGCACCGCCTGCGCCCTGCACCGGTTCGGCAATAAAGGCGGCTACGTTGTCTTCACCCAATAACAGGATTTGCTCTTCTAGCGCTTGGGCACACTGCTTGCCGAAGGCCTCCTGACTCATGTCGCGCCCTTCGCCAAACCAGTAAGGCTGGCCAATATGGGTAATGCCCGGCACACAAGGGCCGCCTTGATCGTGCATCGGCGCCATGCCGCCAAGGCTCATGCCTGCAACGGTAGAGCCGTGATAACCATTGTCACGCGAGATGATCCATTGCTTTTCCGGCTTGCCTTTGATTGCCCAATAGCGGCGCACCATGCGCAGCACGGTATCGTTGGCTTCGGAACCGGATCCAGTGAAGAACACATGATTGATATGCTCGGGAGCCAACTCACTTAGCTTGGCGGCCAGCTTCACTGCCGGTGGGTGGGTGGTTTTAAAGAAGTTGTTGTAATACGGCAGCTGCTGCATCTGCTCGGTGGCTGCCTCAACCAACTCCTGACGCCCGTAACCGAGATTGACGCACCAAAGTCCCGCCATAGCATCAAGAATACGATTGCCCTGGCTGTCGTAAATGTATACCCCATCGGCATGAGTGATGATGCGGCTACCCTCTGCGCCGAGCGATTTAAAGTCGGTGAATGGATGAAGGTGATGTTGGCGATCCAACGCCTGGTAATCCTGGGTCTGCATAGGTCAGTTCCTGCTCAAATCGTTGCAACAAGCGTTCAGCCGGCAGCAAGCTGGGCGGCGCGTTGGGTGCGATGCTGACGGCAGGCCGTCGCAAAGCCCTGAAAGAGTGCATCATAGAAAGGGTGTTCTTTAGGGCGCCACTCCGGATGCCACTGAACAGCTAGTGCGAACGCGGCGGCGCCGCGCACGGAGACCGCTTCGACTAACCCATCAGGTGCCCAGGCTTCTGCTTCCAGCCCCGACGCAAGCTGATCAATCCCCTGCTGGTGCAGTGAATTCACCTCAGCATGCTCGCCGCGATAGAGCGCCGCCAGGGCACCATTAGCGCGAATTTTTACCGTATGGGAGGGTGCATAATGACCCGCCATGTCATCAGCGGGCGGCTCACGATGATCGAGCATGCCTGGTAGCGTTTGTACGGCTTGGTGAAGCGTGCCCCCCAGGGCGACGTTCATTTCCTGAAAGCCTCGACAAATGCCAAATAAAGGCAACGCCTGACGTAACGCCTCATGCACCCAGCAAAGCGCCGCTTCATCGCGCCGTGCGTCATCGCGGGTATTCTCTGGGGCGCGCTCGGCACCATAGCGATTAGGAGCGACGTTGGTGTAACTGCCGGTTAGCATCAAGCCATCCAGGCTGCCCAACAGAGCGATGGCCTGCTCGGCACGCTGATCAGGCGTTAACATATCGGCGGCTAACACAGGAAGAATCACCGGCGTGACGTCGTAGTGGTAGAGCGCCTGTAGGAATTTATCGGTCACTATCTGAGCTGGATGACCTTCCACCTCTCGGCAGCAGGCGATAACACCCACCAGGGGGCGCGAAGAATGCGTTGCTTGCATAGTCAATACACTTTGTCGGTTGTTATGTTTTATTCAACACTCACCTCAACATAGCGTGGCTCGTTTTATTTTCCAAGCGCAAAATGACTTTTTTGCCAAAAAATACGCTAAACAACTGATAAAAATACAATAAATAAATAAATACATCACGGAGCATAAATATTTATACGATTTTTGTTATTAAATAATTGACAGAAACGATCGACACCGCAAGGATACTGTTAGCAGAAACACAACTAACACGGCATAAAAATAAGGTACAACGTATGTCCTCTGCCAATGACACAGACGCTCAAAACGTAGCTTCGGACTTTCTCGACCGGCACCCAGACATCACCACTATTGACCTGTTGATCAGCGACCTTAACGGTGTCATCCGAGGGAAGCGTATTCCTTGCGACAACCTCGCCAAAGTGTTTGAAAAAGGCATTTATCTGCCGGCTTCAGTATTTGCGTTGGACATCAATGGCAACACCGTGGAAGAGACCGGGCTTGGGCTTTCCAGCGGTGACGGTGACCGCGTATGTCGCGCCATTCCCGGCACACTCAACCCGGTCACCTGGATGGATAACAACCAGTATGGCCAGCTATTGATGACCATGGAGGAAATGGATGGCTCGCCGTTTTTTGCCGATCCTCGCCAAATACTGCGGCGTATTCTCGAGCAGTTCTCCAACCGTGGCTTAACCCCCGTCGTCGCCCTTGAACTAGAGTTTTATCTGGTCGATCGTTTACGCGACGAAGGAAACTTGATTCAGCCACCTCAATCCCCTTCCAGCGGCGAGCGGGCTACTCAAAGCCAGCTTTATTCGATGCTGGAGCTAGACGAGTACGCTGGATTTATCAATGACTTGCAGTGTGCCGCCCAGGCGCAGGGGTTGCCGTTGGATACGGTATTGAAAGAGTGCGCACCAGGTCAGTTTGAAGCCAACCTGATTCATACGGATGATGCGTTAAATGCCTGCGACCACTCGGTGCTGCTCAAGCGACTGATCAAGGGCGTTGCCTTAAAGCATGGCTTTGAGGCTACCTTTATGGCCAAGCCTTACGGTCTAGAAGCCGGTAGCGGCACCCATGTTCACGTCAGTCTGGTAGATAGCAACGGGCATAATGTCTTTGCCGAAAACGGCGACGACCCGCTGGAGAGCACAGCACTGCAACACGCTGTAGGAGGGCTGTTGGAACTGATGCCAGACTCCATGGCACTGTTGGCTCCCAATCTCAATTCTTTCCGCCGTTTTCAGGAAGGGCTCTATGTGCCCATGGCACCTACCTGGGGTTACGACAACCGCTCCGTGGCAATACGCGTTCCCGCTGGCCCAAAAGAAGCCCGACGAATAGAGCATCGTGTAGCGGGTGCCGACGTAAATCCCTACCTTTTACTGGCCACCGTGCTGGCATCCATCCACCATGGCCTAAACCAGCAGATTGCACCTACCGAACCCATCATCGGCAACGCCTATGAGCAAATTGCACCTCAGTTAACTAACAGCTGGGCTCATGCGCTGCACTTGCTGGGCAACAGCCGCGTACTCGCTGAACAACTTGGCGAAGACTTCATTAACGTATTCATTGCCAACCGCCAAGCAGAGCGCGCCGACACCATGCGTGAAGTCAGCGCCATGGAGTACGACTGGTACCTGCGCCACGTATGAGTTGTTAGACCGCTGATAGAACAGAGAGAGGCGCTCGCCGCCTCTCTTGTTATTTTTGCCAGCTTTACCCTCCTATCCTGCCCTTCTATTAGCTTTTTATTCCGTGTTATCCGTGAGCATCCGCGGCAAATAAAAACGGGCTGACGAACATATCCGCCAGCCCACTTTCAAACCATCATCAAACTGATCAACAGGCCCTAAACCGCCAACCGGTCACGCATGGCGTAGAACCATGCTCCCATCGCGGAAAGCGGCACACGTAACAGACGCCCACCGGGCATGGGCAGGTGGGAAATCTGCGCAAAGGCTTCAAAACGCGCTTCTTCACCACTAATCGTTTCTGCCACTAACTTGCCAGCCAGATGGGAGCACGTTACCCCATGGCCAGAATACCCCTGCGCGTAGTAAACGTTGCTATTAATGCGGCCAAATTGCGGCAGGCGGTTGAGTGTTAGCAAGAAGTTTCCGCTCCAGGCGTAATCGACGCGAACATCGTCAAGCTCTGGGAAGGTAGATAGCATTTTTGGCCGAATAGCCGCCTCGATACTGGTGGGCTCTTGCCCGCCATAGTTCACGCCTCCGCCATACAGCAAACGGTTATCGGCGGTTAAGCGATAGTAATCCAAGAGGTAATTACAATCCTCGACCGCTTTATCGTTAGGCAGTAATCGTGCGGCCAACTCTGCAGACAGCGGCTCAGTGGTAATGATCTGGGTGCCGCAAGGCATCGCTTTGCTTTCCAGCTTGGGTAGCAACCCTTGCAAATAGGCATTGCCAGCCATGACCACCCGCTGAGCGGTCACTCGGCCCTTGGGGGTATGCAGTATTACCGGTTCGCCGTGTTCCACGTTTGTCACGGGGGAATGTTCAAAAATCTTTCCACCCAACGACTCCAGCGCCGCCGCCTGCCCCAGCACCAGATTGAGGGGATGCAAATGCCCACCAGAGTGATCCACCAAGGCGCCCACATAGCGTTCGCTGCCTATCTCTCGCTTGACCTCTTCGCCTTCCAGCAGCTCAAGCTCCTGATGACCATAGCGTTCCCATAAGCTTTTTTGATCCTTTAAGCCTTCCCACTGTTTCTTATTACAGGCGGCAAAAAGGTTGCCCTCTTTTAGGTCGCAGTTGATCTGATACTTTTCAATGCGCTGACGGATAATTTGGTTACCCTCGAATGCCATAGCCCCCAGCGCTCGGGCGGTTTCAGCGCCGTTCTGTTTTTCGATAACATCCATATCACGGCTATAGCTATTAACGATCTGCCCACCATTGCGACCGGAAGCTCCGAAGCCTATCGCCACACTTTCCAGCACCACCACTCGGTGACCGCGTTCCGCCAAATGCAGCGCTGCTGAGATACCCGTAAACCCAGCCCCTACGACACAGACATCACACTCCACATCCCTCTCCAATGTGGGCCTGTGTGATGTGGAGTTTGACGATGCCGCATAGTAGGAAGCCACATGACCAGAAGAAGCTTGAGGTTGCATTTACCACCTTCCTTTTGTTGATTATTTTAACCAATCTGATCATATAGATCGCTGCAACAATGCGCAAGCATCAGCATATAAAGGGACTGTAGAGGAAAAACACTTTTTTCCCCTTCAAAAAATGTTATTAAAATAGCAACACTCACTCATAAAAAAGGCACGACCATTACACTAGAAAAAGTTACCTCACGTTTATATACCGCCCCTTATATACAGCCCTTATGAAGGCGAGCTTTCAAGCTAACCGGTTGCGCCGTTTTCTACTTTTCGCAGGAGACTTTCCTGCTCACCCGCTAGCGTTGAGGCAGATAAAAGCGAGCTTAAAGCAGGTGCCTATACTGACCTTACCTATTAATGGAGGTCGCTATGGATTACCACCACTACCGCACAGCCCTTGCGGAAACGCTCGCCCAAAGTGAGCTGCCTTTTCCCGCTGCCGAATACCAGGTGCGCCTGGAGAAGGTGCGCAAGGGTATGGCAGAGCATGGATTAGACGCGCTACTGCTTACCGACCCCGCCGATATCAATTACCTCACCGGCTATCACACTTTTGAAGTCTCGGTGCATGCCTGCTTGGTTTGCACCCAAGCGCGGCTAGTGCTGCAAGTCGCCTCAATTGAAACCGGTGCGGCAGTGGTCACCGCGCGGGTTGATGAGATCATCGGCTACCGCTGGGAAAACCTGGATGAAATCATCACACCGTTGGCAGACCTGCTTTCTCCTTGCTCGAAAATTGGTATTGATGGCTGGAGCAGCGGGCTGCGTTTTGGAGTGATCGATGCGCTGATGCAGACTATTAGCCGTGAGCGTTTTAGCGAAGCAGGCACAGTGGTCGATGCGATTAGGATCGTAAAAAGCCCCGCCGAGCTTGAAATGCTGCAAGAGAGCGCACGAATCACCGCTCTCGGGTTAGAGACCGCGATACAGAGTATTCGCCCCGGCATGACCGATAACGATATTGCCGCCGTGGGCGCCAAAGCGCTGCTTGAAAACGGCAGCGAGTTTATGAGCCTCCAGCCAATTGTGACTAGCGGGCACCGAATTGGGGTGATTCACGTTAATCATAAGCGGCGTGTCATACAGCCTAACGAGCCGGTTTTCCTAGAGTTCGGCGCCGCCTATCAACGCTATACGGCACCCATGATGCGCACTGCCGTGACGGGTGCTCCAAACCCGGCTCTCTCCGCCACTCGGGATCTTTGCCGCTCACTGTTTGAAGCGCTCTGCGACGCCATGCGTCCAGGCAATACCTTTGATGCCGCGGCCCAGGCGGCTGATGCCCTACTCGCTCCCCAGCGTGACCAGTATTTTTTCTCCGGTGTCTTTGGCTATGCCGTGGGCGCTCAGTTTCCGCCTAGCTGGGTGGAGGGCACCGGCTTTATCGCCAAAGGGCAGGCCCGCACTTTTGAAACCAACATGGTGTTTCACCTGCCACTCTGCCTGCGGGTGCCCGGCCAGTGGGGCGTTGGCATAAGCGACACCGTGGTGGTGACTGAAAATGGAGCAAAACCACTGACCAATAACGACTGGCAGCTGTTTGAGGCGGGCTCATAAGCTACTGCGCCTTATAGCCATAGCATTGACAGGTCGATGGAGTAGCGCTATCGTCAATAAAGATGCAAATGAGAAACACTCTCTTTACTTCAAATAGTAGATGGTCGGGTCTATGCCCACATTATGCCCACAGGAAGCAACCAGCGTGAGGGAGCAGTGGAATGACTAGCGAGCAGCGGCAACTTCGCCAAACGGTCATATTTTTGCGCACTTCTTTTGAAGCGGTGCAGCATTCTATTGCCGGCCGCCTGGAAGACCCGCTGCCCTGCTGGATGGATACCAGCATGCTTTCCATGCTGTCGCGGGAGCTCACTCGCTGCTGCCAACAGTCCAAGCCGCTGTTTGCCCCAGCCGTCACCGAACAGCTCTATATCGCCTCGCAACAGTGCGAGCTGCTACTCAAACAGTGCCCAGGGGTGCTCAGCAGCGCGATCTGCTATCGCCAACTGGGTGCCATTATGTTGCCACTCTCTAGTGCGCTCCAGCAGATCGACACTCCTGCCAAACGGCGCTGGCCTTGGCAACGACGTTAATTCCCTTTTCCACAAACAAGCGTGCGATTAAGGCCTCCAAATCGGTCTAATCGGCGCGTTCCTGGCGTTTGAAAATTCAGCCTTGCTTGACCCTGCTATTTATCATGATAAATTCAAGGTGAGGCGCCAACGAGCGTCAACGCTGAGACACATCACAAGACAGGGTATCCTCATGGCTGAACAACAAACCGCGGCAGCCTCTGGCTCGCGTAAAAAGTGGTATCAGGCGGTTCCCGACCCCATGGTGCTAATCTTTATTATTCTGGTTGCTACCTATTTTCTGACCTTCATTATCCCCGCTGGTGAGTTTGAACGTGTTACCCAAGATGGCCGAACGGTGGTGGTGCCGGGCTCTTTTGCCTACTTGGAAGACGTTGCCAACATCCCACTCTTCAATATTTTTGTGGCGATTCCTGAAGGGCTTATCTCCGCCTCGCAGTATTTATTTATCGTCTTTATCGCCGGTGGTCTGTTTCATATTCTGCAAAAGACCGGCGCGTTAGAGAACGCGATCGGCGTAGCGGTTAATCGTGTTGGCGTTGAGCGGCGTAACGTGATTATTGTCGTCGGTACCTTTATCTACGGCTTTTTTGGTGTCGCCGTCGGGTTTGAAAACAACATTGCATTAGTCCCCATTGCGGTTCTCATCGCCAGCGCCATTGGCTGCTCCAGTTTGGTGGGTACCGCTATGGCCGTTGGTGGTATTGGGATTGGTTTTGCGCTCTCGCCCATCAATCCCTATACCGTGGGGGTTGCTCAAGGGATCGCGGAACTGCCGACCTTCTCTGGCGCTTGGCTACGTACGTTGCTGGTGCTTTCGTCACTTGCACTGCTCTCGCTGTATATCTGCAAACGCGTCGTCAAAATGGAGTTTGAAGAGCCGGATAACGCGGAAGCACTGAGCAAGCCGCTTAGCGAATACTCTCTCACCAAACGCAACATTCTTACGATGGTCGTGTTTGTGGGTGGACTAGTCGCTATGCTCATTGGCGTGTTCACTCGCGGTTGGTATATCAATGAAATTGCAGGCACGTTCCTGCTGCTGGCGATCATCATTGGCGCCTTAAACGGCCTATCGGCGAACGGCATTGTTAAACAGATGATGGAGGGCGCAGCCAGCGTGACCGCAGGCGCGCTGGTGATCGGGGTGGCAGCCTCTATTCAGGTCATCCTTGAGCAAGCAGTGATTATTGACACCATCGTTAACTCGCTGAGCGCTATGATCGACGGCATTCCGTCAATATTTTCCGCGATTATGGCCAGTGTGGTGCAGGGTATTATCAACCTCTTTATCCCTTCCGGTTCTGGTCAGGCACTGGTGACAATGCCCATTCTGATTCCAGTGGCGGATCTTGTGGGTATGAGCCGTCAACTGATGATCACTGCATTCCAAGTCGGTGACGGCTTAACGAACCTGATTGTTCCCACGTCTGGCGGCACACTCGCCATGCTGGCGTTGGGGCGCGTCTCATACGCCCAGTGGTTGAAGGCGATTATGCCCTTTATGGCGTTGGTGTATGTATTAGCCTGGGTAGGGTTGGTGATTGGCCATCTCGTGGGTTACTGAACAACATAGGAAACCGCGATGACGCTTTCACTTGTTCATTGCAATCCTGACACGGGCACCGTCGCTACCATCACCGCTACAGGCGGAGTGGCGGTGGGAGGCTATGTACATCACTGTTGGCGAGGCATTGGGGCATGCGCCACCCAAGGGCGCTTTACCAACCCGTGGTACCCAGCTCGGATATACGAAGCACTTGCCGCGGGCGCCAGCGCCCGGCAGGCGCTTAGAGCCGCCGTTAGCGAGGACAGCGACTCAGGGTTCCGCCAATGCTTGGTGATGGATTCTCAGGGCCGCACATCAGTACATTCAGGTGCAGAGAATATGCCTGAAGTGGCTGAAACCTGCTTCCCTAGCGTCGCTGCCGCTGGGAATATGCTGCAGAGCACCGAGGTCGTGAGGATTTTTGCAGAGCAATTTTTACGCCTTAGCGCCACTAATAGCAGCGCTGCCATTCAGCGCGACGAGTCGCCCCGCTTCCCTATTCATCACGACCAACATCTGCTTACGCATCTGATTGATGCTCTTGATGCTGCTCTATCAGCGGGTGGCGATAAGCGCGGTGCGCGCTCGGCCGCGCTGCGTATCGAATCTTTTCATCAAGCGCCTATCGATTTGCGCATCGACTGGTCGGAGGACGTCGTCGGCGCATTGCGGGCGTTAGTCGATGAGTTTATGGCCGAGAACTTTCAAGCCTTTTGGCGTCAACTGCCGCTGCGCTAAAAGCATTTCTACTCTTTTGCTGGCCCCTCTGCCAGCACCTATTGGAGAGTTTATGATCAACACGGTTGCTCACACTGCTTTTAACCAAGGCGAACTGGGAACGGCATTGATTGAACGCCTGGACGAAGCTGCCCAATACTCTGAGCCAGGCCCCGGTGTCACGCGACTGTTCTGCTCCCAGGCGCATCGTCAGGTACTGCCGTTAATCAGTCGCTGGATGGAACACGCGGGGCTTACTCCCCAACTGGATGCCGCAGGCAATCTTGTGGGTCGCTGCCCCAAGGCTCAAGCGGGTGAGAAAACCTTCATTATGGGATCTCATCAAGATTCAGTGATAGAAGGCGGCAAATACGACGGCATGCTGGGCGTGGCCCTACCGCTATTGGCCTTGGAGGCACTTAAACGCGAAGGCGTGACGCTGCCATTCGGGATAGAAGTGGTCGCGTTTGGCGACGAAGAGGGCGTTCGCTTCCCTACCACGCTGGTCGGCAGTAAAGCGCTGGCCGGGAGCGTGACACCTGACCAACTGGAAGCCCAGGATGCCGAGGGAATCTCTCTGCGAGAGGCATTAATAGCCTTCGGTTGCACACCTGAGGATATCCCCGCTACCGCCCGCGACCCTGCCAACACCTTGGGATTTTTAGAAGTACATATTGAACAAGGGCCAATCCTGGAACAGCGCGATCATGCCGTGGGGATCGTTACGGCTTTAACAGGCATTGAACGCCACCAAGTCACGCTAAGCGGCAAGGCCGGACACGCAGGCACTACACCGATGGGCATACGTCATGACGCGCTAGTCGGCGCGGCGGAAATGGTGCTTGCCATCGATAGCGTACTGCAGAATACCGATGAGTTGGTCGGCGTGGTGGGCAGGCTCGATGTCCACCCCAATGCGGTCAACGTTATACCTGCTCAGGTAACGTTCACGATAGAGCTGCGCTCACCCAAAGCGAGCATTCGCCAGCAAGGGCGAGACGTCGTAACAGCCGCCTTAACGGAAGTCGCCACTCGCCGCGGATTAACCATTAATATTGAAAACACTTACAGCGCCGATGCGGTGGCCTGTGCAGACTGGATGATGACCGCCCTCGAACAGGCGTGCACCCAGGTTGGCCAACCGGCAGAGCGAATGTTTAGCGGCGCTGGGCATGATGGCTTAGCGATGCAGGCATTAACCGATATCGGCATGCTGTTTGTACGCTGTAAAGATGGGCTTAGCCACCACCCAGACGAAGCTATTACCGCCGAAGACGGCGAAGTCGCGACGCGAGTGATCATGGCATTTTTACAGCAGCTGCCACGTCCATAGCGTTTTCCGCCCTCAGCCCGTTACGCTAGTGGCTCAGGTAAAAAGCCTCGGCGCACCTGAGCCTCCTGCTGATTCATCACTTGTTGGGCATCAAGCATATGCTCGCGCATGATGTTATAGGCGCTTTCGGCATCGCCAAGCTCAATGGCATCCAAAATTTCTGCATGATAACGACAGCCAGTCTGCCCTAAATCGTGGGTAACTGGCTCATAGAGACGGTGATAAATCGTCAGATCTGAGAGCACCTGTATGGTGAAGCGGATAATAAATGTCAGCAGTTGATTGCCACCGGCCAGTTCAGCGAGCATTAGGTGGAAATGCAGCGAATCAAGATGTTGCTGACGCTCAGTCTCACTATCGTCCGCAGGGTCTGCGTAACTATGCAGGCTTTCACGTAAACGCACCATATCACTGGCAGCCACTTTACCGGCTAACGAAGCGGCTAGTTCAGGCTCTAACGCCAAGCGTATCTGGTAGATATCCTTGATTGATATCTCTTTGAAAAACAGGTAATTACTTAATAGCGATACCGCTTTGGCCTCGCTCATCTCACGCACAAAAGCGCCGCCTCCGGGCCCTGTGCGAGTTTCGACCAACCCCTGGGCTTCCAGTACTCGCGTACTCTCGCGCACTGTCCCTTTCGACACCTGCAGGGTCTCCATCAGTTCCGACTCGCTAGGTAGCCGGTCACCCGGCTTTAGGTGCCTGTCCACGATCCAGCATTTAATGGTTTCCGCCACCTGATAAGGGCGGCGCTGAGGGGCGTTTTTTAACATGCTATCAACAACATCCTTGGTAATAAGCAGCAAGAGTACCAGAGAGATCGCGAGTTTGGATGCCACATAAAAGGTTATCTAGCGCATAAATACGTTTAAAAATATCTGGCTGGCACTAACTAGTAAACTGGTCTATTCTTGTGCGTACTATTTCATCGAAGCATTCAAAAGGAGCTTAATTGATGGCTTTCGAAACACTGTTTACTCCCCTCCAACTGGGTAGCCTATCGATTCCTAACCGGGTTGTTATGGCGCCACTGACACGCGCGCGTACACCCGATAGCGTACCGGGTGAAATTCAGGAAGCTTACTATGGCCAGCGCGCAGGAGCGGGACTGATCATCAGCGAAGCCACCAACATATCTCCCACTGCCCGTGGCTACGTGTATACACCCGGTATTTGGACGGATGAGCAGGAAACAGGCTGGAAAGGCGTTGTTGACGCAGTACACGCCAAAGGTGGCCGTATTGCTCTGCAACTGTGGCACGTTGGGCGAGTTTCTCACGAAATGGTTCAACCTGACGGCCAACAGCCGGTAGCACCGAGTGCCTTGAAAGGCGAAGGCGCCCAGTGTTTCGTAGAGTTTGAAGATGGCACCGCGGGTCAGCACCCCACCAGCACGCCACGTGCGCTGGAAACCGACGAGATCCCAGGCATTGTTGCCGACTATCGCCAAGCGGCCGAACGCGCCAAGCGCGCTGGTTTCGATATGGTCGAAGTACACGCGGCGAACGCTTATCTGCTTAACCAGTTCCTGGCGACCGGCACCAATCAGCGTACCGACCAGTACGGCGGTTCGCTGGAAAATCGTGCGCGCTTCCCGCTGGAAGTGGTCGATGCAGTGATTGATGTCTATGGCGCTGATCGAGTGGGCATCCGCATGACGCCGTTTATCGAACTGTTTGGCTTGACCGACGACGAACCTGAAGCGATGGCGTTCTACATGGCCGAACAGCTTTCCAAGCGTGGCCTTGCCTACCTGCACCTGAACGAACCCAACTGGGCCGGTGGCGATATCACCTTCCCTGCCGGTTTCCGTGAGCAGATGCGTGAGCGCTTTAGTGGCAGCCTGATCTACTGCGGCAATTACGATGCAGAGCATGCAGAAGCGCGTATCGGCGACAACACTGCCGACGCCGTGGCCTTTGGCCGCCCCTATATTGCCAACCCCGACTTGCCGGAGCGCTTCCGGGTTGACGCTCCGCTTACCGAGCCCAACCACGAAACCTTTTACGGCGGCGACGAGAAAGGCTACACCGATTATCCGTTTATGGATAACGGCTATGACCGCATCCAGTAACAGCCAAATGTAGCTTTCCCCCGCGCCCTGTTCAGCTTGTGACTGAACAGGGCGTTTTCCTGCGAAACGCTATACGAGTGGTTGCTGCTGAGTGATGCAGTGAATGTTCCCACCACCAAGCAGTATTTCCCTTGCCGTAACGCCGATCACCCTCTTCGTGGGAAATAACCGGGATAGAATGCCTTTGGCCTGTTCATCGTAACGAGAATCCAGCAAGGGCATTACAATGACCGAGTTACTTATATAAAAGTTGACGTAAGAGCCTGCCATGCGATCCCCAGGTAAGCGGGGATGCGAGCTGTTCAGGCGATCAATCCCACTGGCTTCATCGTCGGCAATATGGAGCGGGCCTGGCTGGGGCAGTTTATGAATAGTGAGCCGCCTGCCTTGAGCATCCGTGGCGTTTTCCAGCACACGCAAGGCTTCCCGGCAAATAGCGCCCTGGGGATCTTGCTCATCCTCACACCACGTTAGCGCAACATGGCCTGGCGCAATAAAGCAGCACAGGTTGTCAACGTGGCCATCGGTCTCGTCGAGATAACAGCCACGCGGTAACCAGATGATGTGACTGACACCTAAATACTCCTGCAGCCAGTGTTCGATCGTGGCGCGGCTCATCTCCGGATTACGATTAGGATTCAGCAAGCACTCTTCCGTGGTGATGAGCGTACCTTCACCATCCACATGAATGGCTCCTCCTTCTAATACGAGCGGGGCCTCGAATCGTTGAATACCCAGCATCTCACTGATTTTACAACGAACCCGCTTGTCTTTGTCCCATGGGAAGTAGAGCCCCTCCTTCAACCCGCCCCAGGCATTGAACTCCCAGTCCACCATGGCGAGTCGCCCATCGGGATGGGTAATGAAGGTGGGGCCAACATCGCGCATCCAAGCATCATTGCTGGACAACTCAACCACCCGAATATGCGCAGGCAACTGATTACGGGCATTTTCATACTGCTCATCGTTGACACCCACGAAGACCGTCTCGCTCTCAGCAATCGCCACAGCCACATCCACAAAGGCTTGCTGAGCGGGCTTCGCACCGTAGCGCCATGTATCTGGGCGCTGTGGCCACAGCATCCAGCAGGCTGCATGAGGCGCAAACTCCGCCGGCATTGAAAAGCCCAATGCTTTGGGTGTTAGCTCACGCGCCAGAGGTTCGGTGGCCGTTGTAGGAAAGGTCGGCGCGTGTTTCATATATTCCCCACCACTATAAAGAAGCCCGTTGCCACGGCAGCGGCTATTAAGACATAGGGAAGTTGCGTTAACGCATGGGCCATTGGCGTACACCCCGCCCCTTGGGCAGAAAGAACGGTAGAATCACCGTAAAAGCAGGCGTGGCTGCCAAAGGCACTGGCGGAGATTAAAGCCCCCACCACGAGCGGCATATGCGCATCCATACTACTGGCAAGCGGTAATACGATAGGCATCGCCACGGCAAACAGTCCCCAGAAGGAGGCGGTCGCAAAAGCGAGAAAGGCCATGGTGACGAAGACAACCGACGGTAGCATACCCGCGGTCATTAAAGGCTGAACGCTCTCGATCACATAGTTGGTTAAGCCAAGCAGGTCATTGACCTCCTTAAGCACAAACCCAGCCACCAGAGTGCCGAGTGGCATAATCATGGCTTTGAAACCATCTAGCGCGGTATCAAACGTATCGTTAAAGCTTAATAGCCGTTGCACCGCGATAAGCACTAGCGTCACTGCAAGCGCCACAATCACGCCGCGCAACACATCAATCTCAAAATACCAAGTGAAGAAAATCAGCGTCGCAATGGGAAGCAGAAAATTGAGCAGATGAGGGCGTTTTTTGCCTGTATCTTCTATTTCCAGCGCGCTGTCGTCAGCGCCATCTGGTTGCGGCTGGCCAGCTTCAGCGCGGGCCTCCGCTGCTCGCATCGGGCCAAGGTTGGGGATAATGCCCAGTGCCACCAGGGGCACCAGCGCCGCCGCTATCCAGGCGTAAAACATAAACGGTATGGCTTGGATGTACAGCTCCATGCCGTTACCAGCGACATTGTTCTCTTCCAGCAAACCTGCAAAGAACACAGCCCAGGTGGAAAACGGTACGAGAATACAGATCGGCGCTGCAGTGGAGTCAACGATATAGGCCAACTTCTCACGGGATATGTTAAAGCGATCAGTGATTTTCTTCATGGAAGCGCTAATGGTCAGCGCATTGAGATAGTCATCGACAAAAATTATTAGTCCCAGCCCCCAGGTAGCTAACAAGCTTTGTCGGCGGGTATGGATGCGTCGGGTAACGGCATCACCAAAGCTTAACACCCCTCCGGTTTTTACCAGCAAGGCAATCAAGCTACCAAATAGCCCGCACACCAGAATAATCCACGTCACCGTGTCATTACCCAATACCGATAGCAGTATATCCGACCCTTGGGTAATGACATTGAGGGGTTGAAACATTAATAAGCCTACCAGCGCTCCTGCCAGAAGGGACTCAATCGTGCGCTTGGTAATAATCGCCATGACTAAAACCACTAACGTGGGTATAAGGCTTAAAACTCCATACTCTTCCATTGGTTATTCCCCTTTATCGTTGTCGTAGGTCACTACTGAAGACGGGCGCTAACGCCCGTCCCGAATAGCAGTGTTTATAGGTAACCATCCGCTTTAAGTGAGCGCGTGGTGGCGGCAAACGCTTCGTCGAGAATAGCAACGACGTCGTCGACTACTTGACGCGTCCAGATCAGGGGCGGCGAGATGATATTGAGATGACCAACCGGCCGAATAATCAAACCACGTTTCTGTGCTTCAGCGGCCACGCGGTCACCTACGCGCGCGTCAACGGGGAGTAATTCTTTGGTTGTTTTATTAGCCACATTTTCAATCGCCATCATGAAATGACTGCCACGTATATCACCTACCGTTTCATGAGAGGCGAGCGTTTTGAGCTTGGATTCAAGATAGGGGCCAACTTCGCGAACATTCTCACAAATGCCTTCGCGCTCAATGATTTCGATATTTTTAAGCGCTGCAGCACAGCTCACGGGATGCCCAGAATAGGTGAAGCCGGTGCTCAATACTCCGCCGGGGCCTTGAGGAGTACTTAGCACCGCATACAGGGCGTCAGATATCAGCGTTGCACCTAATGGGGCATACCCAGACGAAAGCCCTTTCGCCACATTGATAATATCAGGCTGGGTTTCAAACACGGCTTCTGAGGCAAAGAAGTGCCCTAAACGTCCAAAGCCCGTCACCACTTCATCAGCAATAAACAGAATATCGTTGGCACGGCATATGGCCTGCACGCGGGAATGGTAGCCCTGTGGTGCCATCAACACGCCCCCCGCGCCCATGATGGGCTCAGCAATAAAGGCCGCTATGTTATCCGCTCCTAGCCGGTCAATGGTTTGTTCGAGTTCGTCGGCCAAGTGATCACAATACTCGGCCTCACTCATCCCCTCTGGACGGCGATAGCAGTTGGCTTCGCTCAGATGGGTCACCAGATCAAGCGTATCGAACTGCCAGTTATTGCTGGCGATACCGGTCAGGCTCGCCGCCATGTAGGTGGTGCCGTGGTAGGCGTTGGTGCGCGACAATATCCGCTTTTTCGAAGGCTTGCCCAAGCGATTGAAGTAGTAATGCACAAGCCGGATGGTGGCATCGTTTGCCGTTGACCCGCCGCAGCTATAAAACACATGGTTCAAGTGGGCAGGCGCAAGCTCTGCGAGCTTGGCCGCCAGCTCGGTGGCCGGGGCATTGGAGAGATTGTTAAAAGTGGAAAAGTAGGCCATGCGTGTGGCTTGCTCGGCCATCGCCTGGCCAATTTCGGCACGGCCGTGGCCCACATTGACACACCACAGGCCGGCAATCCCATCGATAAAGCGGTTGCCGTGTGCATCTTCGACATAGATACCATCACTGTCGGTAATTAAGTCACAGCCATTTTCGTGGAACACACTGAAGTCGGTAAAGGGATGGATAAAGTGATTTTTATCTTTTTGCCAAAGGTCTTGCGCGTCGTAAGAGCCTTTCGCCTGCTGTTGAGTCATCGTCATACCCTCGCTTATTAGGAAGCCGTTGTTGAGGTGACTTCACAGGCTAGCGGGGAAAACAGTGTCGGGAATATATCCCCATTGGGGTATATCGGCTGCGCGAAAGGCCTCCTATGGTGGATCTCCTTAACCCAACAAACACAACAGGAGACACGCCATGCAAGTGTCCATTGATGGCCAGCGATTGTGGTCAAGTTTAATGGCCATGGCAGAGATCGGCGCTACCCCCAATGGCGGCAGCAACCGCTTGGCATTGACACCCGAAGATACCGCCGGTCGGCAGCAGTTGATCGAGTGGTGCGCCGATATTGGCTGCCATGTTCGCAGTGATGCCGTGGGGAACCTTTTTTTCCGCCGACCCGGTGCACGTGACGACCTGGAGCCCGCCGCTGTCGGCAGCCACCTGGATACACAGCCCAAAGGCGGTCGTTTCGACGGCGTGCTGGGGGTTCTCGCGGGTCTGGAAGTGTTTCGCACCCTGCACGACCAGCAAATCGTTACCGAGCGCCCCCTTGAGCTGATCGTTTGGACGAACGAGGAAGGCAGCCGTTTTGCCCCCGCGATGATGGCTTCCGGCACCTATGCGGGGGTGTTTACTGTGGAGAAGACCCTAGCTCGCCAGGACGAACAAGGGATTAGTTTTGGACAGGCCCTTGAGGAGACAGGCATAAAGGGAAGCCTGCCTATTGGCGAGCCTCGGTTAGCCAGTTTTCTGGAACTGCATATCGAACAGGGGCCGGTACTTGAAGAGGAGGGCTTAGATATCGGTGTAGTCACTGGGGTGCAAGGGATGCGCTGGTTTGACCTGACGATTGAAGGCAACGCTGCCCATGCGGGCACCACCCCCATGGCATATCGTCACGACGCCCTGGCCGCTGCCGCCCGGCTCATTGATCGGCTATACGCCATCGCCGCCACCGACACCAGCGGTGACAGCAAGGTGACCTTTGGCTGCCTGGAGATCGATACGCCTTCTCGCAACGTGATTCCCGCCCAGGTCACCATGACTGTCGACCTCCGTCATGTGCACGATGATCAGCTAGACGCGCTGGAGGCTCGCTTCTATAGCGAGCTAGAGGCCTTGGTAGAGGCCTTTGGTGTCAAAGTAACGCCGCAACGCCTCTGGAACTCCCCAGTAGTGGCCTTCAACGAGCAGTGCATTGCGTCCATCGAGCAGGCCACAAAGGCACGCGGCATTGCTTACCGCCGTATGCTCAGTGGGGCGGGCCATGATGCGGTGTATGTATCACGGGTGGCGCCCACCGCGATGATCTTTATTCCCTGCCGCGATGGCATCAGCCATAACGAAGCCGAGTACTCAACACCAGAGCAGTGTGCACTTGGCACCCAGGTGCTGTGCGACGCGCTACTGCATAACGCTAACTACCTTGAGGCTACCCAATGAGCACAACTTCCCCCACGAACCTAGCCGAGTGGCAAGCACTGGCGAAAAAACTCTCCTTTGAAACCCGTGCCTATATCAACGACACCTTTGTCGATGCACAGCGTGGAGCCACACTATCCACGGTGAACCCAGCCACCGGCGAAGTGTTGGCTGAGGTCGCCAGCTGTGATGACGCTGATGCCGAGCTCGCTACCCGCGCAGCTCGGCAGGCCTTTGATCGGGGAGAGTGGTCGCGACTCGCCCCAGGTCAGCGCAAAGCCACGCTGCTTGACCTGGCGGCGTTAATGCAGGCCCATAGACACGAGCTTGCCCTGCTAGACACTCTGGATATGGGGAAACCGATTACCAGTGCGCTGGGGGATATTGACGGTGCCATCGGCTGCCTGCGTTATACCGCCGAAAGTATCGATAAGCTTTATGGCGAGGTGGCGCCGACGGGAGAACATCACCTCGGCTTGATTGTGCGCGAGCCACTCGGGGTGGTGGTCTCCATCGTACCCTGGAACTTCCCATTGATGATGACCGCCTGGAAGATTGCACCGGCATTGGCGGCAGGTAACAGCGTTATTCTCAAACCGTCAGAAAAGTCGCCGCTATCGGCGCTATGCCTTGCCCAGCTAAGCCAACAAGCAGGCCTACCCGCTGGGGTGTTTCAAGTGCTCCCCGGCTATGGCCATACCGTGGGTAAAGCGCTGGCCCTGTCGATGCAGGTCGACTGCCTCGCCTTTACCGGTTCCACTCCCGTGGGCAAACAGCTCATGCAGTACGCAGGCCAATCCAATTTGAAACGCGTTTATCTGGAGTGCGGTGGCAAAAGCCCCAACATCATCTTTGCCGACTGCAAAAATCTAGACGCCGCAGCTCAGCACGCGGCCGCGGCGATTTTTCATAACCAAGGTGAAGTCTGTATCGCTGGCTCGCGGCTATTGGTGGAAAACAGCATTCGCCACGCTTTCGTCGAGAAAGTGGTGGACGCTGCGGCTGCCATGCAACCAGGCGATCCACTCGACCCGCAAAGCTTTATGGGGGCGATGGTGGATGACACTCAATACCAACGAGTGCTTGATTATATCCGTCAGGGGCAGGAAGAGGGCGCCACGCTACGCTCGGGCGGGCAGCCGTTAGATGGCCCTGGACTCTTTATTCCCCCTACCGTGTTTGACGATGTCACCCCAGCCATGACCATAGGTCGCGAAGAGATCTTCGGGCCGGTGCTGTCGGTGTTTGGCTTCGATACCGAAGAAGAGGCCTTGGCACTTGCCAACGACAGCGACTACGGCTTGGCTGCCGCCGTCTGGAGCCAGGACATTGATCGTATTATGCGCGTCTCACGCAAGCTGCACTCCGGGCAAGTCTACGTTAACAACTGGGCAGGCCCGGACATGACAGTGCCGTTCGGTGGGGTTAAGCAATCCGGTAATGGACGGGATAAATCGCTTCACTCGCTTGACGAGTATACCGAGATCAAAACCATCTGGATGGCGCTACAAACCTAGCACCTTAACCTCTCAACTGCCGGGAAATGAGAGCCACGTGTTCAAGAAATAGCTGGAACAACTGCGATTGACTGGAGACATCCAGACGCTGGTAAATATGCTTGCGGTGTACCTTCACAGTGCCATCGCTGATATCCAGTTCCCGGGCCGCCGATTTGGTGGAGTGCCCCGCGAGCAACAGACGAACGATTTCCTGTTCACGTGCCGTTAAAACCTCTCGGCCAAAGCTTACGAAGGCAGCTTCCACCGGGGCGTCCTTTTCCAATGTCGGCTGGAAGAGGACGCCCTGCCACTTCCAGAACTCCATCAACAAGGTTTCGATCATCGGCACTACATTCTTCAACACCTGCAACGCACGTCGTTTCAAGGGAGCCTCTGCCTGAAAGCCCAGCGATACCACCATCAAGACATCATCCCCCACACGTGCGAAGAGGCCAACCTCATCCGCTAATCCTAACGCACGATAATAGTGAGCATAGTAATCACTGGATTCAAAACGATCAGGGGCTAGCTCCCGCAACCGGTGCACACCGCTATCCAGGCCACCACTCATGGCGGTAAAAAAAGGATCCAATAAATACGCACCGCTGAGGTAGCGATCTATCGCTTGAGGGCGATTTTCTGACGGGTAATCGTCGTGAATCAGTAGTGGTCTATGACGCCCTTTGTAGGTATTGATCAGAATCGTATCGAAACCGGTTAGCGCGCGCAGCACTTGCTCCAGACGAACGGGGAAATCGCGCTGTCCCGATGAGCGTACCAAGCTCGCCATATGCCGATGCCAAGCTGCACTTCCCGCACTTGCCAGAAAGGTACTATCGATATCATCGGTTGTTGAGCAGTATTTCATGAGTAGCGCTTCATTAGGTTGTTTGACAAAACAATACTGCCTTGCGCGAACACGGTAAACTCAGGCAATACAATTGACTCATTACGGCTCGTGATTACTTTGTGTTGAGCCTCTTGGATAAACGCTGCTAGGCTATTGATTCTTTCGTTTGAACATACAGGTAATGAATGCTTGCTTCGCTATTAGCGCTGCTGGTGTCTCTACTGCTCGTCGGCCTTGCCGCCACGACTGGGTGCGCGCTTTCGGCCTGATGGTTGGTTCCGCGAACTAAGTAAGCCAAGCTGGACACCACCGAATATCGCTTTCCCCTTCGCTTGGGGCATACTGTATTTGTTGATGGCTATCGTCGCTTGGCGTATTTATATGGCGGATGACTCAGTATGGCGCTCAGCAAGCTTAGCGGCTTACGCGCTGCAGCTTATGGTCAATGCCGCGTGGTCGTGGCTGTTCTTTGGGCGTAAACAAACTGTCGTCGGCTAAATAAAGCCTGAGCGCTGATTAAAAAAAGGATTCTGAGAGTATGGATCGCACCACTACTATAATAGTACTCGCCTTCGCATCGCTGGTATTAGGCGCAATGGCAACAGCGATATTTATATATGTCATTGTGCCCTGGCGCCGCCGACGGCGCGCAGCGAAAGCGAAAGCCGCTGCGCCTCGTCCGGTACAAGCAGACAACTCTGAAAAAGCTCAAGAACCTGACACCCCTGCACCCTCAAAGCAAACTAAAAAAGTGAAGCAGCATTCGCTTTTTATAATCTTTGATCAACCCAGTGAAGATTCAGACGAGCGCCTTACCCAGTGGCTACGGGAGAAAGACGCTCACTACGACGCGCTCAAGAAGATATTTTTAATCGACGGCCAACAGCCTTCCAACCCAGTCACTATTGCCAACGCCTTTCCACCCGGGGAAATGCCTGACCTGCTGCGCGGGGAAACCCATGAGCCCATCAAGGGTATTAGCTTATTAGTGAAACCACCGCTACGTAAGCGACGTAATCAACAAATGCATGTCTACGTAGAACTCGCCAAAGAGATGCAGACGGTGTTTAGCGGCAAAATGCTCAATGACGAGCGCGAACTCGCCACCGACAGCACCTTTGAGCAAATTATCGGCGAATAGATTTACAGAGCTATGCTGACAAAAACAACGTCACACGACTCCCTGGCTGCGTAGGTAGTCATCGTAGCTGCCGCTGAAATCGACAATGCCTTCCGGCTGCATATCAATAATGCGCGTGGCCAGTGACGAGACGAACTCGCGGTCGTGGCTCACAAACATCAGCGTGCCGGGGTAGTTCTCCAGGGCCAGGTTCAACGCCTCGATAGACTCCATATCCAGGTGGTTAGTCGGCTCATCCATCAGCATTACATTGGGCTGAGTAAGGATTAACTTACCAAACAGCATACGCCCCTGCTCGCCACCGGAAATGACCTTCACCGATTTTCCAATATCGTCGCTGGAAAACAGCATCCGCCCCAGAGCACCGCGAACCACCTGCTCGCCACCTTGAGTCCATGCTGACATCCACTCAAACAACGTGGCATCGACGGCAAAGTCGTCGCTGTGATCCTGAGCAAAAACCCCCACTTCAGCGGCTTCGGTCCACTTCACTTCGCCCGCGTCGGGGTGTAACTCGCCCGCCAGGGTTTTCAGCAGCGTGGTTTTGCCGATGCCGTTGGGGCCGATAATAGCAATGCGCTCACCGGCTTCCACGGTCATGGAAAGACGCTCGAACAGCGGCTTGTCGCCCTCATAGCTCTTGGTAATGCCGTCCACGTTGACGGCATTACGGTGGATTTTCTTCGCCTGATCAAAGCGGATAAAGGGGCTTACGCGGCTGGAAGGCTTGATATCTTCCAGTTTGATTTTATCGATTTGACGCGCTCTAGACGTAGCCTGCTTAGCTTTCGAGGCGTTAGCGGAGAAGCGGCTCACGAACTGCTGCAGCTCGGCAATCTGGGCCTTTTTCTTGGCGTTATCCGAGTGCTGACGCTCGCGAACAGCGGTGGCGGCGGTCATGTAATCATCGTAGTTACCCGGGAACAGGGTGATTTCACCGTAATCCAGATCCGCCATATGGGTACAAACGCTGTTCAGGAAGTGTCGGTCGTGGGAGATGATGATCATGGTGCTGCTGCGCGCTTTAAGAATATCTTCCAGCCAGCGGATGGTGTTGATATCCAGGTGGTTGGTCGGCTCATCCAGCAACAGTACATCCGGGTCAGCGAATAGCGCCTGGGCGAGCAGCACGCGCAGCTTCCAGCCGGGAGAGACTTCGCTCATCGGGCCCGTGTGTTGCTCAATGGGAATGCCCAGGCCTAGCAGCAGTTCGCCTGCGCGGGGCTCGGCGGTGTAGCCGTCCAGCTCGGCGAAGCGCACTTCCAGGTCAGCGACGGCCATGCCGTCCTCTTCGCTCATCTCTGCCAGGGAGTAAATGCGTTCACGCTCAGCGGCGACCGACCAGAGCTCTACATTGCCCATGATCACGGTATCGATCACCCGCTCGTTTTCAAACGCAAACTGATCCTGACGCAGCTTACCCAGCCGTGTACTGCTATCCAGCATCACCTGGCCGGAAGTGGGCTCCAAATCGCCACCGAGAATTTTCATAAAGGTGGATTTGCCGCAGCCGTTCGCGCCAATCAGGCCGTAACGGTTGCCGTTATTGAATTTAACGGAGACATTTTCAAACAGGGGCTTGGCCCCAAACTGCATGGTGATATTGGCGGTAGCGATCACAAAAGGAGCCCTGGTTAGCGCATTGTCAGTAACGACGACAGCTTACAACGAATAGAAAGGCTCGCGATTCTACGCGCTATTAGGCGTGTATTCACCCATCAAACCCTAGTGGCGTCAGGCGATTGCCGGGATATCGAGTAGAAAGCGTTCATCATCAAGCGCTTGGCGCAGCCGCGAGTGCAATATATCAACGATCCCTTGATGCTCCCCCACCAGCTTCGTCGTGGTAACGAAAAGCCCTGGATACTGCTGTTCAGCCGCTGCACAAATCTCGGCAATATCGCCGCCCTCCCCGGCGTGGCGCCCCGGCGAAAGAAACAGCATCGCCAGGATCACCGAGCCTATCTTAAACTCGGGTAGCGCCAGCAAGTTTTCCAGCAGTGGCTCATTAAAGCGGTACTCATCGCCCTCGCGCCGCTCCATGGAGGCAGCGGCAACACACGCTACGTCATCGGCTAGCAGCACGCTAAGCTGCCCCGCCAGGCGGTTGCGTACGGCGGTAACCTCAGGAATCGGGCTGCCGTGATCCACCAGCGCCACATGCGGTTTAGTACCTGGGCGAAGCTTGTCGCGCACGTTATCGGCCAGCAGATGGGCTAAACGCAGGTCGTTATCGCCGAACTCATCCACTAAGGGCTGGGCTACCCGCACCTTAACGTGGGGAAAGCGCTCCTGCAGCGTGGCCATGCGCTCGGGCAGATAACCCGTCAGCGCTTTGCTGGGGCCAAAAAAGAACGGTAGCACGATAATCTCCGTTGCCCCCTGTTCGGCACAGCGTTCAGCGGCGGGGCCAAGGGTAGTGGCGGGAATACCTCCCACCTCATCCGCAGGAATCTTATTGGAGTGCAGCAACGAGGCCGCCTGCACGGTTTCGCCTACAAGCCCGCTAAGCGAAGCCGCCACGCGGCGTAAATTCAGCGTTGCCTGCGCTCGTAGCGAGCCGTTATCCACCAGAAAAATCGCGCGCATGGCTGCCTCCAGTCGTGGTCTTGGCAATCGTGTGGGTGATCAACCGTGACATGTTAAGATGGTGGTTTTACACCGTCGTTGGCCCCCATGTTACTTGAAAAATGTGCCTTAAAAACGCTGCCTGATACCGATGCTTGATACCACTGCACTTAACCAGCAAAGAAACTTCTTCGAAGGCCATGCGGCGATATGGCTATTCGGCTACGGCTCACTGATTTGGAAGGCTGACTTTGCCTACCTGGAGCGCCGCCCGGCGTATATACACGGCTGGGAGCGGCGATTTTGGCAGGGCTCCCATGATCACCGCGGCACGCCTGAAGCGCCTGGGCGGGTGGCAACGCTGATCCGCGCCAAAGATTCGATTTGCCACGGCATGGCCTACCGCATTGCCCCGGAAGTGCTCGCGCCGTTGGATGTGCGGGAGAAGAACGGCTATTTGCGGGAAAAAGTACCGCTGACGTTTATGGACGAGAAAGGCAACGGAACAGAACAGAGCGAAGGGCTTATTTATCTGGCCAGCGATGACAATCCGGCCTTTTTGGGCGACGCGCCGCTTGATGAGATCGCCCAGCAAATTGCCAACGCCCATGGGCCCAGCGGCCCCAACCGCGACTACTTGGTCAACCTCGCCGTGGCGCTGCGGGAACTAGGCGCCAAAGATGCCCATATCTTTGCTCTGGAACAACAGCTGAGCCAATTTTAACATTACCAGTAGCGCGGATAACGGCGGTGACGGGCAAGGTTATTGACCAATATGGCGATTACCAGCATCACTATACTGCCCGCTCCGATTGGCAAAAGAGGATACCACCACCCCAGTTGATGAACGCTGGCACCCCCGCCTACCGCAATCAGAGCCGCCGCGGCTCCCGGTGGGTGAACCGTATGGGTTAGCTGCATACCCAACACCGACAGTGATACGGCCAGAGCCATTGAGAGGGGTATCGCTCCCAGCAGTTGGTAGCAAGCAACGCCAATACCCGCGGAGAGCACGCTGCCAAAGAGTACATGGCTGGGCTGGGCAAAAGGGCTTTCAGGTGCTGCGTAGATGAGCACCGAGGTTGCACCGAAGGAGCCTACGATGAGCAGTTGTTGTGACAGCCACGCCGAGCTTAACCAGCAAATGACCGCCATACCGGTAAAGGCCCCGACCCATGACCAAAAAGCATCCTGCCAGCCTACCCGGGCACGCTTGACTGGCTGCCCCCGCATCTTGCCAAGATAAGTTTTCATTGCACTCGCTTTGCACAAAATGAGTGCAAATGATGCCAAAATGCACCAAATAAGCAAATGACAATCTATCATGCCCCTGATGAAACTGACTCAAGGGCAACACGATTGCTCATCATCAGTGTATGGGGTGTTAACCAAGGAGAGGAACGGGGGCATTATTTTATGACATTTTTTATAAACAATACCCGAGCTCGTTCGTCATACTATATAGAGGGATCAAACAGCTTAACTTCGCGTATATCGACCTGTTCCCAGACACGCTCAGTCATATAAGGCTCTTGCGCCAGCCAAGCCTCTAAATCTTCTCGAGTAGCAAATCTGAAATGTGCATTTGAACCGATCATTTTACCTTCATCGTTCAGCACTACCCCACCACTTACGAAATTACCCGACCGATAGAGACTACGCAGTCCTTCCAGGTGCGGCTCGCGACAAGCCAAGCGGCGGTTTAAGGCACCCTCATCGGTGTAATCATAGGCGACCAACGCAAACTGCTTCATCTACTCCTCCTCTCAGTGTGCCTACATCATCAACCACGAAAGAATAAACAGCCCCAATACGGTACGTACAATACCGCCGATTAGCGAGCCACGCAGAAACGCGCGCAAACCGCCCCACAGAATCAGCAGCCCAATCACTAAGACAGCAATGCTGAAAAAGGAATCACTGATCCCCAGCGAACGCGTCAGGCCATCGATGAAATCGCCGAACGCACCGAAGAAGTTGGTGAAAATGCCCAGCAGAAACTCAACCACCACGCGGATAGCTTCGCCGATAGTTTCGCCAATTTCGTCAAAAAAGCCGTTTGTCTGCATCGCGTTTGCTTGCATCGATAGTACCCGTGACTGAGAAGGATAAGCGGCATTGTCGGTTAAATACGCTGACTGAGCAAAGCAGGATCCATCCCTCCCCTCTTCGCCCTCCGTTTTTAGCGACTTTTCCGTCCAGCAACTATGCTCTCATAAGCGCTCCAAAATATATGAGTTGTAAAACGTTCGTTTAAACAATCACCCTTATCGTCGTTACACGCTAGGAGCCTGCCATGAACCATCATTACCCCCTGGCCGATCAACTCCAAGCTAATACCCATCAGGTGGAAAACCAGCCGCCACCGCTGGAAAGCTACAATAGCTACACAGCTGATCGCGCTCTTCAGGAAGGCGTTAACCGTGAAAGCGGGTCTGACGACGATGCCCCACTCAAGGCGTTTGGCCAGTGGGCAGGCTCCGCTGAGGCGATTGCTTTGGGGGTTGAGGCCAACCGTTACTCCCCCCAGTTAGTGACCCACGACCGGCAAGGCCATCGGGTCGATTTGATCGAGTTTCATCCCGCCTATCATCAGCTTATGCAAACGGCGATAGAGCACGGCTTGCATGCTAGCCCCTGGCGAACCCCTCGGCCCGGTGCGCATGTTTATCGGGCCGCCAACTACTTTTTACAGGCCCAGGTAGAAGCGGGCCATGGCTGCCCGATTACCATGACCTTTGCAGCCCTGCCCGCACTGCGCCATCAACCCAGCCTGCTTGAGAGCTGGGGCGATAAAATCACCGCCCCACATTACGACCCGCGCAACGTCCCCTATTTCGAGAAACAGGGCCTCACTCTGGGCATGGCAATGACCGAAAAGCAGGGTGGCTCCGATGTGCGTTTGAACACCACCCGCGCCTACCCGATTGATCAAGGCGGGCCGGGAGAAGCTTTTGAGCTGGTGGGGCATAAGTGGTTTGTCTCGGCGCCAATGTGCGATGCATTTCTGGTACTCGCCCAGGCGCCCGGCGGCTTGAGCTGTTTCTTGCTGCCACGCTGGCGGCCCGACGGCAGTAAGAACCCGCTTCATATACAACAGCTAAAACGTAAAATGGGCAATGTATCGAATGCTTCCAGCGAGACCGAGCTGCGGGGCGCCTTTGCCTGGATGGTGGGCGATGAAGGCCGCGGCGTGCGCACCATCATCGAGATGGTCGCCATGACCCGCTACGACTGCATGATTGGTTCAGCTGCCGGAATGCGCCAAGCCACCGCCCAGGCCATTCACCACGCTTCTCATCGCCATGCCTTTGGGGCGCGGCTCATCGAACAGCCGCTGATGCAGAACGTACTCGCTGACTTGGCCATTGAGAGCGAAGCCGCCACCACCTTAATGCTGCGCATGGCCCGCGCCATGGATCATCAGGACAACGAGCATGAGCGCCTGCTTTCGCGAATCGCCACCCCTGTGGGCAAGTACTGGATATGTAAGCGCACGCCCCACCACGCATACGAGGCAATGGAGGTGATTGGTGGAAGCGGCGTCATGGAGACCCACATAATGGCGCGCCTGTTTCGCGAGTCGCCCATCAACGCCATTTGGGAAGGCAGCGGAAATGTGCAGTGCTTGGATATCCTGCGCGCGATTGAAAAACAGCCCGAAGTGCTCGACGCCTACTTCGCCGAACTCGGCCTTTCACAGGGCGCCAATGGGCATCTTGACCGTTTTATCCACCAATTACAGCGGCAGATGCAGGATACTCAAACGCTCCAGTACCGCGCCCGCCAGTTGGCGGACGGCATGGCCCTAGCGTTACAGGGCGCCCTGCTGGTTCAGCACGCCCCCGCTTATGTGGCCGATGCATTCTGCGCTGGTCGCCTTGCCGACCGCAGTGGCCTCAATACAGGCACGCTACCCACCGGGCTGGATTGCGCGGCAATCATCCAGCGTGCCCGGCCCGTGGAATAAAACCCTTGGAGTGAGTCCTTGGAATAAGCGTTCACGACTATGGTCGTCTTCCATGCTAAAACTGATCGCGTAAAACTAATCACATTAAAAAACTATTTACATTAAAAGCCAGCAACAACGTGATAGTGGGAGAGCTTGGTGCATCACTCGTCGATGACGCCAGCGCCGAAGGAGCAACAGCCCCGGAAACTCTCAGGCAACCGGACCGCTATTACCTTAACTTTCCGAAGAGCGGCTGATGACTGCGTCACTCAGCCCACCGAAGGAGCAAGCGCACCCAACGGATGCGTGAATCTCTCAGGTTCCATGACGGAAGGGGTACGCCAACAGCTACGCCGTTAGGTGGTATTCCCGACGCTCATACAACCCGGAGAGAGTTATGCAACGTATTGCTGTTATCGGTGGTGGTATCACCGGCATTACCAGCGCCTACGCCCTGGCCAAACGTGGCTATGACGTCACCGTCTTTGAAAAGCATCGTTACGCCGCCATGGAGACCTCATTCGCCAACGGCGGTCAGCTCTCGGCCTCCAACGCCGAAGTGTGGAACCACTGGCCAACCGTGATCAAGGGTCTGCGCTGGATGCTCAGAAACGACGCCCCGCTACTGGTTAATCCCCGCCCAAGCTGGCACAAGCTCAGCTGGTTTGGCGAGTTTATCGCCTCGATCCCCCGCTACGCTGCCAACACTACCGAAACCGCCCGCCTGGCCATTGCCGCCCGAGAGCACCTGTTTCAGTGGGCAAAAGACGAGCAGATCGATTTTGACCTCAAGCAGAAAGGGATTTTGCATATCTACCGCGATAAAGCGGGCTATGACCACGCCGCCAAGGTATCGCAACTGCTTAGCAAAGGCGGACTAGAGCGCCAAGCAGTCTCCCCCGATGAGATGCGCGCCATTGAGCCCACTCTGGCGGGCAGCTACTACGGCGGCTTCTATACCGAAAGCGATGCCACCGGCGATATCCATAAGTTTACCCACAGCCTGGCTCAAGCCGCCGCGCGCCGCGGCGTAACGCTTAAATATGGTCACAGCGTCCAGGATATCGGCGCCGATCAACAGCACGCCTGGATCACCGCCACGCTTGAAGGCGAGGCTGACGGTGACCCGGTGCGCGAAACCTTTGATAGCGTGGTGGTATGCGCCGGGGTGGGCAGCCGTGCTCTGGCTGCCAAGCTAGGCGATCGGGTCAATATCTACCCGGTCAAAGGCTACTCGATCACCGTGCAGCTCGATGACGCTGCCTCCCAACAGGCAGCGCCCACCGTTAGCCTGCTCGATGATGAGACCAAGTTAGTGACCAGCCGCCTGGGCGATGACCGCTTCCGTATTGCGGGCACCGCTGAGTTTAACGGCTTTAATCGCGATATCCGCGACAACCGTATCCGCCCGCTAATCCGCTGGGTGGAAGAGTGCTTCCCCGGCGTCAGCACTCGCCGCGTAGTACCTTGGGCAGGCCTGCGCCCGATGCTCCCTAACATGCTGCCCAAAGTCGGCCGCGGAAAATTACCCACAGTGTTTTACAACACCGGCCACGGCCACCTGGGCTGGACCCTCTCTGCCATCACCGCGGATATGCTCGCAGATGCGGTAGAGGATAAAAACGCCCACTCTCAGCAAGCCACCCAACCGCTAATCTAATCCCAACCGTGACATGTCCGGGCAGGCTTCCGGTAAGATATAAAACACTCCACCACAGGCGTGTTTTATGCTTAACCAGCGTGCATTAACCTACCTCAATGAAGTGATTCGCCGCGGCTCGCTCAGGCGTGCCGCGGCCCACCTGAATGTCGATGCTTCTGCCGTTAGCCGCCAACTAAAAGCACTAGAAGAAGAGTTGGATACCCAGCTATGCGAGCGGCACGGAAGAGGGATGCGCGCAACCGCAGCGGGCCAGCTACTGGTGCACCATTTTCATGCCCAGCGGGCTTCAGAAGAAGCGGTGCTCTCCCAGCTAATGGCACTTCAAAGCCTAACGAAAGGGGAAGTTCGTATTGCCGTGGGAGAAGGGTTTATCGCTGACCTGATCGCCGCACCGTTAGGCACTTTTATGTCAGCGTTTTCCGGTATCAATGTCGAAATTCGCATGGCGGGTGTCAACGAAGCGATGTCGTTACTCAAAGATCGTGAAGTGGATATAGCGCTACTTTATGCACCGCCGGTAGACCCGCAACTTTTCTGCCACGTGGAAACGCGCCAGCCGCTCGATGTGATTGTGCCCCCCAATCACCCACTAAATGATCTTAACCGCCCGGTAACCCTGCATGACTTAAAGGGGTGGCCCCTGGCGTTAATGGACAATCCTTTTGGTATGCGGCAAATGGTCAATATGGTGGCCCACCAGGAGCGCATTCATCTTGAAGCACGCCTGCACACCAACTCTGTTTCGGTGTTAAAGAATTTCGTCCGCTCAGGCATCGGCGTTACGTTTATGCCCGAACTCACCGTAGCGGATGAGATTGAGCGCGGAGAGATCTTCACACTACCCATGCAGTACCCGGTGATGAACGGTACGCGGGCACAAATTGTTAGCCTGAAAGGGCAGGAACTCCCGGTCGCCTCAATCACTTGCATCGATCATTTGCACAAAGGCATGCGCTTTTTCTCCGCCGATGCACCACGACTGTTGCAATAAAAGCCACAGTTTAGGTATTGCATAGTCAACACCTCAATACATAGTCTTCTAGTAAGCACTCCTTATAAATCCAATAACGCGCCCTTAGCGCCTCATAGCTCACGACAATAAACCAGGAGACTTACGATGTTTACTCAGCACTTTTCACCCAAACGACTCATCTCGGCTTGCCTGATTGGCTCTGCCATGATGGCAGGAAACACTCTTGCAGCCACCACCATTAATCTGAGTTACAACGGTGCCCCAGATCCCGAAAAGAATGCTGTCCACGTCTTTGCAGAGAACCTTAAAACGTTGGTAGACGAAAAAACTGACGGTGAGATACAGCTTGAGCTCTACCCGAATAGCATGCTGGGTGATGAAGAGGAGCGCATGGAACAAACCATGAATACGCCCATGCTCAACGTGGCGTCATTTGCAGGCGTCTCTCCTCTCGTTGATGAGATCTTCGTCAGCGCTATTCCGTTTCTGTTCGACGACTTTGCGGCGGCGCGTAGCTTCTTCGATGAAGGAGAGTATTGGCAGGAAGTCAGCAATGCTCTGCAGGAGCGTGCCGGTATCGATATGCTGGCGGTCGTCGAAGAGGGGGGCTTCCTGGCATTCACCAACAATGAACGGCCTATCAGCCACCCGGACGACTTCGAAGGGCTGCGTTTCCGGGCCATGGATCCCAGCCAGGTAGCCCTCTATGAATCCTTCGGTGCCTCCGGTACTCCCATTCCCTGGACAGAGACCTACATGGGACTGCGTACAGGAGTGGCCGACGGCCAGATGAACCCGCCGATGTATATCATCCTGGGCAGCCTCTACGAAGTGCAGGACTACCTGACCCTAGCCAATATCCAATACTCCGATCAGTTCCTGGTGGGCAATAGCGACATGATCGCAGGTTGGGACGATGAGCTTCGCAGCACCTTTATGGAGGCCGTCTCCGAAGCTAATCACAATGCCCGTGAGCACAACGAGGAACAGGTTGAGGCACGTATCGCCTACCTGGAAGAGCAAGGTATGGAAGTGATTCGCCCTTCTGAAGAGGAGCTCACCGCTTTCCGCGACATTGGCCAGCCCGCCTATCTTGAGTGGCTCGAAGAACGTGATATCGAGCAACGCTGGATCGATATGGCCCTGGAAGATGCAGGCATGAGCGAACTGCTCGACTAACGGCTGTTAACAACAGGGGCTGGTACCTTACCGGCCCCCTAATTTCCAGTACTTAATATCCCAGTACTGAATGTTCTAGTGCTTAACGTTTCTGTGCTTCCTGGAAGGCTGCCATGTTTAATACGCTTCGATCCCGTCTACTGGCGATCAGCCGCCCGGTGTCCCTAACCCTGGCGGGCGCGCTGCTATGCCTCAATGTTGCGGCCATATTGTATGGGGTGTTTGCCCGCTACATCGCCGGTGGTGCCCCTATTTGGACAGATGAGATATCGCGATTTTTGATTATCGCCACCGTGATGCTCGCGGCTGGCACCGTCTGGTCGGAAGGGGGTCACATGCGCGTTGGTCTGTTGGAGAAGCTACTGCCACCCCCTCTCGCGCGTTTGCTGAACGTGTACCAGTGGCTACTCACCCTGCTGATTGCAGCGGGGGGTGCCTGGGTCAGCTATCGCTATGCACTCTCGGTCAGCATGTTTACCACCTCAGGGCTTGGCATTAGCCGCACGGTGCCCCTCCTCTCGCTACCCGTTGGCTTTTTATTACTGGCTTGGCATGCGCTTCTCTATGGCCCCGCGCCACTTAAAACTGTCGAGGACACCTTATGATTGTGACTATGTTGGCGGTTTTCCTCGGCCATGTTCTGCTTGGGCTTCCTCTGTTCATCGCACTGCTGACCACCGCGATAGTGGGCTTTATGTTTGTCGACCCCTCGATGATTCCACGTATGCTGCCCCAGCAATTCTTTGGCGGTATCAATGTGTTCTCCTTGATGGCTATTCCGTTATTCATCTTCGCTGGCAACCTGATGAACGTCAGCGGCTTAACCGAGCGCTTGATGGGATTCGCCCGCCTGATAGTGGGGCACTTGCGGGGCGGTATGGGCCACGTCAACGTGGTGTCGAGCGTTTTCTTCGCAGGCGTCAATGGCTCAGCGGTGGCGGATACCTCGGCACTGGGGTCGCTGTTAGTACCTGCCATGGAAAAGGAGGGCTACTCAAGGGCTTTTGCCGCTGGGTTGACCGCCGGTAGCTCGCTGATCGGCCCGATTATTCCACCCAGTATCTTTATGATCCTCTACGCCTCACTGACCAACACCTCAGTAGGCGATCTATTTCTGGCGGGCGTAGTACCAGGTCTGCTGCTGGGGGTTGCCTTTATGGGCATGAACGCCTGGTATGCCTGGCGCCACCGATTACCCAAAAGTGGCCAGTTGCCCTCAATCGGCCAACTTGGCATAGCCTTCGCGGCCGCTCTGCCCGCGCTTATCGCTCCCTTTATTATTGTTGCTGGCATCGTGCTGGGCTTTGTGACGCCTACAGAATCGGGCGCGTTGACAGCGCTGTATGTGGCCTTATGTGGCTTTGTCCTGGGAGGGTTACGCTTTAAAGAGTGCTGGCAAGCCATCCTTGATACGGCACGCTTAACCTCGGCGATTTTTCTCATCATGGCGGCCTCGGCGACGATTAGCTGGCTGCTCTCCTATGCGCAAGTACCTGCGCAGTTTGTATCCCTGCTATCACCCTACGTGGACAATAGCGTGGTTATTTTATTGCTGCTTAGTGCGATCACCTTCATCACGGGCATGTTTATGGAGGAGGTGTCGGCATTGATGCTACTGACGCCGATCTTTGCGCCGGTGGCTATGATGGCGGGTATAGACCCCATTCATCTGGGCGTCATCATCACACTGAACATTACCATTGCATTGATCACGCCACCGCTGGGCGCCTGTGTGTTCGTGGCCGCCGCGGTTAGTCGGCTTGAGATAGTGTCGCTATTCAGAACCATTTGGCCCTTTGTACTGACGGCAATTGCGGTGCTTATTCTACTCATCCTTTTTCCATCGCTGACGCTGTGGCTGCCTACTCAGTTTTGACAACCAGTTTTAATAACCAGCTTGGATAACACTCTGCTTGGATAACATAATGCCTTTGAGCACACTATTGAAGGCCTTGCCGCCTATACCCAGCCATTCAGCGCCCTGCTGGGAACAGCTGCGCCGCGCGCCTATTGAAGATAACGGCGAGCGCCTGGTACCGATGAGCCTCGCCCCGGCACCGGTCAGCGTGTTCCCCGCCTATGCTCGGCTGGGTATTCCGGGAGCGGTGCCGGAGTGTTTCGTTCGTGAGGGGGTTTATCGGGCGCTACTTGCTGCGGCACGTAGCTTACCCGAGGGTATCGGGTTGATCGTACTGGATGGCTGGCGGCCATGGCGGGTGCAGCAGTACTTGTTTGATACCCTGCATGAAGCCATCCACCACCACCATCCAGATCTCAGCGAAGCGGAGCTATTGGAGCGTACAAGAGAATTCGTATCGGTACCCAGCCGCGATCCTTTAGCCCCCAGCCCGCACCTCACCGGCGGCGCCGTCGATGTCACGCTTTGTGATGCCGATGGCCTGCCACTGGATATGGGCACCTTGTTTGATGAAGCGCTCCCCGCCTCCCATAGCGACTATTTCGAAAAGCTGGAAATGCTTACCCCGCAGCAATATAAGGCGCGGGATAACCGCCGCCTGCTCTATCGCACCCTGCAGCAGCAAGGCTTCACCAACCTGCCCAGCGAGTGGTGGCACTTTGATTACGGCGATCAATTATGGGCCTACTACGGGCCGCATGATCATGCGCACTACGGCCCGGCAGAGCTGGATACCATAGAGAACCGCTGGCGCAGGCAGTTGGGGTAATGATCTAGCCAGCGCCAGATTCAGTGTGCTCACACCGCAGGCGCTTCAAGTTCCAGAAAGCGCCGTACTCGGTCGGTTTTAGGGTTCTCAAAGAACTCGCTGGGGTGGGATTTTTCAATGATGATGCCTTTGTCGAGAAAGACCACTTGATCGGAGACTGCCCGGGCGAACTCCATTTCGTGGGTCACCAGCACCATGGTGTAGCCTTCTTTGGAGAGGTCTTTGATCACCCCAAGCACTTCCCCCACCAGCTCTGGGTCGAGGGCTGAAGTGGGCTCATCGAACAGCATCACCTTAGGCTGCATGGCGAGTGCCCGCGCAATCGCCACCCGCTGCTTTTGCCCGCCGGAGAGGGTGTAGGGGTATTGTTCGCGTTTATCGGCCATGCCGACTTTTTCGAGCAGCGCCATGGCCCGCTCGTCAGCCTCGGTTTTGCTTAGCCCCTGAACATGAATAGGCGCCTCGGTGACATTGCGCAGCACGCTTAAATGAGGCCAGAGGTTAAAGCCTTGGAACACCATGCCCAAGCGCGCGCGCATGCCTGCCAGCTCACGGCGCGACATGGGTTTTCCTGAGTCGCTCACGCCGATGCGATCACCGGCAATACGGATGTCGCCCCGGTCGGGTTGCTCAAGCCAGTTGATGCAGCGTAGCAGGGTAGATTTACCCGAACCCGATGAGCCCAAAATACTCACCACTTCGCCGGGCTGAACTTCCAGCGATACATCCCGCAGCACTTCGGTGCCATCGAAGCTTTTGGAAAGGTTACGAATACTAACAGCGGCGGTCTCAGGCATTTTCGAATCCTCGCTTGGCGCCAAAACGGCCAATCATTTTGATAAATAGTTCTAAACCAATACTGATCAGCCAGTAGAAGCCGATCACCACGATGAACGCTTCCATGGGAATGAAGTAGGTGCTCGACAGGCTGCTCGCCGCCGCGGTGAGTTCGCGCACGGTGATGATCACCAGAAAGGCGGTGTCTTTGAGTAGGATAATCAACTGATTACCCAATAAGCCGCGGGTTTTCAAAATCAGCTGCGGCAAGATAATGCGCATAAACATTTGGGGCTGCGAGAACCCTTGGGCGATTGCTGCCTCTACCTGCCCTTGGGCGAAGGTAGCGCGGCAGCCGCGCAGAATCTCCGCGAAGTATGCGCCATGGTAGATCACCAGGGCGATAATCCCGGCCGTCCAGGCACTCATGCGGATGCCTGCACTAGGTAAGCCGTAATACAGCAGGTAGGCCAGGATCAAAAATGGCAGCATACGCATGCCATCGATAAAAATCCGCAGCGGAACCTTTAACCGTGGGCGGGAACCCTCCAATAAAAACACCATGGCGCTGCCCATTAAAAAAGCCAAGACAGCGGATAAACCAAATAGCTTTAAGGTGTTATAAAAACCACTTAAAAACACATCGTACGACGACCAAAGAATTTCCCAGTTGCTCATAGAGACTCCCTAAACGACCACCTTAAACGGCCAGCCGGCTGGCTTTACGCTCAGCCACACGTTGAAACCACACCAACAGACTGATAATCAGCATATACAGCGCCGCAGCCGCTAAAATGGGTGGCAGTGGGTCGTAGGTCACCGCCGAAATACGGTTGGTCACACGGGTCAGGTCGACGACTCCGATGACCGCAATGGCCGGGCTGCCTTTAATCAGAAACGACATCTCATTCACCAAGCCCGGCAGGCTGGTAATGGTGATTTGCGGCAGCATAATACGGCGGAAATAGACCCACGGTGTCATACCGATGGCCAGGGCCGCTTCACGCTGCTCTTTGGAGAAGTTGTTAAAGGCAGAGCGCCAGATTTCAGCGTTAAAAGCAGTGGTATTGAGGGTTAACGCGATAATACCGGCCACATTGCGGTTGAGGTTAACGCCCATGGTCGGCGCGGTTAAGAAGATAAACAGCACCAGCGTCACCAGCGGCGTTGCCCGCGCCAAGCTAATGTAGACGCCTAGCAATTGATGCAAAACGGGAATTTTGGCCACCCTAAGCAATGCAATCAAAAGCCCCATTACCACACCGATGGCAATGGAGATGCCGGATATCCAAAGCGTTGTCCAGGCGCCCTGGATGAGAAGCCCCCATGCGCTACTGTCCATGCTCACCCCCTAATTCGCGATAAGAAAACCGCCGCCCAGGCTGGGCGGCAGGCGAATGTGATGGCTTACATACCGGCCATTTCGTGGAACTCTTCCACTGAGGTGATAGGGGTTGTCGGCAGGTCATCAAAGGACTCGCCAAACCACTTTTCCTGCAGCTCGGCCAGGCGGCCAGAATCACGCAGGTGGCTCATAAAGTCGGTGATATAGGCCAGCAGTTGTGGGCTGTCTTTAGGCATCGGCCAGGCAACATAGCCAGGACCGGAGACCGCTTGACCGGCTTCAAATACGTCAGGGCGTTCACTGATCAGGTCATTAACCGGCACGATGGAGTTAATCACGTAATCGACACGACCGTTGGCCAGGTCAGCGTAGATTTCTGGATAGGCCTCATACTGCATTACGTCGCCCAGCTCGCCACCACTCTCTTCCAGCATGACCTCCAACTCTGGCAGGCGCGATAGCAGTGCACTGCCCGCCTGAACACCCAGCGTCATACCACTTAAGTCTTCAATGCTGTTGATACGGTCATCACCTGCCCGCTTAATGTAAAAGTGCTGTGCCGATGCAAACGGCGGCGCGTAGTTAAACACCCGCAGGCGTTCGTCGGTCACCGACGCGCCGGTAAGTGCCATGTCGTATTGGCCCGATGAAACCGAGGCCAAAAGCCCCGTCCAAGGCAAAATATCCTGGCGGATCTCGAAGTCAGCGTACTCCTCCAGTTCAATCAATATATCTTTGATAAAGCCATCGGGGTCGCTGCCACTCATAAAGTTAAACGGCGCGTAGTTATCTTCGGTGGCCACGCTCATATAGCCACGGCTCTCTATTTCATCTAAATCCGCAGCGGAAACGGTCAGTGACGCACTTAAAGCAAGCGCGCCGATGCTTATTGCGGAGGCTAAGGCAGCTATTTTTTTCATCGTCTGATATCCCCTAGGTTTTCAAAAATACGCTTTTAAAAAATAGGTTTTAGAAAAAGCAGTCAAAACATCGCTCGCCTTTGCGTTTGCAGTGGGTCTGCAAACAGTTGGGCGATATGCAGAAGCTGACTTCACCCTAGATTTTTATCCTCTCTGCGATTAGAGCCAGTTAGCGCAAATTAAAAGGACAGTTACCGATAGCCGCTGCCGACAACAGAACTGGCACGAAAGATGCTTTTGTTTAAGGAGAGATGCTTGAGTGAATGGGCTAGACGGCCAGGGTTTTGAAGAGGAGATGTGCATGACATCGCTGTGTCTTGAGGTCGACCCTAACGCTGGCGCCTGCCTGCAAGAACAATTACGCAAAACGCTGTTAGAAGCGATTCGTATGGGCAGTTTACCCAGCGAGGATGCGCTGCCCTCCTGCCGCAAGCTTTCGCAACAGCTGGGTATTTCGCGTAATACGGTGGCGATTGTTTACGAAAAGCTGGTCGAGGATGGCTATTTAATAAGTCGCCCCCGTAGCGGCTACTATTTACACCCTGATTATAACGACCCTCAATCAACGCTTAATTCATCACTAACAGCGTTAACCGAAACCAATAACGGCACAATAAGCGCACCAAACTGGCACAAACGCATTGCTCAGCGCCCTACTAACTACCAAGGCATTCTCAAACCCGGTAATTGGTCGGAATATGCCTACCCGTTTATTTACGGCCAGTTAGATACGCGACTTTTTCCGTTAGCCCAGTGGCGAGATGTTTCTCGGCGCTTATTGAGTTCGCAACGCGATAAACCCTGGCTGCGCGATCGTATTGACCAGGACGACCCGCTCCTGATTGAGCAATTGCGCAAACGTATTTTGCCGCGCCGGGGAATTTTTGCTCGCTCAGAAGAGATTCTGATCACCATGGGAACGCAAAATGCACTCTATCTGATCGCGCAACTGCTCTGCCATCGGGGCACTCGCGTGGCGCTAGAATCTCCCGGTTACCGCGAAGCAATGAATGTGTTTGCCCAGCGCGGTGCCTGCCTGCAGTTGCAAACCGTGGATACGGAAGGCATGCGTCTTGAGGGGTCTCAGCAGTGTGACTATCTGTACGTCATGCCCAGTCATCAGGTGCCCACAGGTGTGACCATGAGCCGCGAGAGGCGCGAAGCTCTACTGGCCCAGCTACCCCATCACGACCAAATCGTGATTGAGGATGACTACGACGCCGAGATTCATGGCGACCAGTTCGCACTGCCAGCCCTCAAAGCCAGCGCGCAGAGCGCCCGAATTATCTACATGGGCAGCTTATCCAAGGCGCTCTCGCCTGGTCTGCGCATGGGTTATGTCGTGGCCGATGCCGAGGTGATCGACGAGCTGCGAGCGCTGCGCCGTATGATGTACCGTCACCCACCCGCCGCGTTACAGCACCAGCTGGCACAGTTTATTTCTCAAGGCTATTACGAGCGCTACCTCAAACTGCATGTGGAGGAGATCGACCGGCGGCGCGACACGATGCGGCTCGCTATTGATCAGGCATTGCCCGGCTGCCTCAGCCACAGCAGCAGTCGTTCCAGCGCCTTCTGGATGGAAGCGGATGCGGGCATCGACACTCAGCGGCTAGCCTGGCATGCCGCCCAGCGGGGTGTGCTCATTGAACCCGGCTTCCAGCACTTCTTCGATGCCGCCCCGCCGCGGCGCTTTTTCCGGCTAGGGTTTGGCGCCATCGAGAGGGAGCGTATCGACCCAGGCATACAGCGCCTGGGCCTCGCCTACGATAACGCCCTGAGTACTTTAACAACGGGCACTTAAAACGGGCATTTAAAAACCAATCTAGCGTGATGCCGTACAGTTTTTCAACACGCGATCCAAGATGGCTAAACCCTCCTCTACTTCAGCGGCCGTTACGATACACGGCGGAACCACATGGATGCGGTTCTCAACGGTAAAGACCAGCAGTCCGTTTTCCATTAATTGCTGCTTGAGTTGCAACACTTCCGCCCCTGGCAGTGGTGTTTTGTAAACCGGGTCGCTGACGAGCTCTAAAGCGTGAAACACTCCAACGCCCCGCCAATCTCCAATGATGGCGTATCGCTCGGCAAGCTGTTGCAACCCTGCGGCTAACGGGCCATTACCCACCGCGTCAGCGTTTTTAACCACGCCCTCTGCTTCCATCGCATCCAGGGTCGCGACTATCGCCGCCATTGCCAGCGGGTGGCCGGAATACGTCAGACCGCCGACAAAGAAGTGGTCATCGAAATAGCGTGAGATGGATTCAGAGATAATCACGCCCCCGGCAGGCACATAGCCCGAGTTCACCCCTTTGGCGAAGACGATTAAGTCCGGCGCCATGTCGTAATGTTCAAAAGCGAACCAGCGCCCTGTGCGACCAAAGCCAGCCATCACTTCATCTAGAATCAGTACAATACCGAACTCATCGGCGAGTTTTCTAACGCCCTGAAGATACGCCTTCGGAGGTAACAGTACGCCAGCCGTACCGGGAATGGTTTCCAGCAGGATGGCCGCGACCGCATTAGCACCTTCGCACTCAATTACCCGGCGCAGGTGTTGCAACGCCCGCTCACACTCCTCCTCTTCATTGCGCGCCCAAAACTCACTGCGATAGAGGTAAGGGTTGAAGAAGTGCACATGGCCGCTGGCATACTCATTGGGCACCCGCCGCCAATCACCGGTGGCAGCAATCGCTGAACCGGTGTTGCCGTGATAGGAGCGGTAGGCGGATAGTATTTTGCTTCGCCCGGTATAAAGACGCGCCATACGAATGGCATTTTCATTGGCATCCGCGCCCGCATTGGTGAAAAACACCTTACTAAACCCAGCGGGCGCTTTGGCGATAATGCGCTTGGCCGCTTCGCCCCTAGCCAAGTTGGCATGGGCGGGGGCAATGGTACACAGGCTCGCGGCCTGGGCTTGAATCGCGCTCACCACTTTGGGGTGCTGATGGCCGATATTGGTATTGACTAACTGGCTACTAAAATCCAGATACGAGCGCCCCACATAGTCCCATACGCGACACCCTTCAGCCCCTGCAATCACCATGGGGTCTAAACTGCCTTGCTGTGCCCAGGAGTGGAACACATACTGGCGATCTAAGGTGTGTACATAAGTATTATCCACACCGCTTTCGGGTGGATGTGAAGCGGCAATATTGGTATTCATAGCAAGCACCTTAAGTAATCCGTTAAGAAATAGCGTGCTTGCCAGCCTAGTGAGTCAACCGTTTAGGCTGTAGGGCCAGTCGTTACATACCAGAGGGACAGACGAGTGATGTCACAGTAACGGGCACGAACTGGCTCTAAAGGCTTGAACCAGCGTTGCTTACAGTGATGTCAGAACTCGCCCCATCGCCTTTTAATCATTTAAATAACGTGGAGAGATTGCAATGCCTAGCGTACTTATTACCGGAGCGACGTCAGGGTTTGGTAAAGCGGCTGCCCAGCGCTTTGCCAAAGCGGGCTGGTCATTGATTTTAACCGGGCGACGCGTAGAGCGCCTCAAAGCACTTGAAGAGGAGCTTTCCAAGCAGGTTCCCGTGCTAACGCTGGCGCTGGATGTCCGCGATAGTGACGCGGTGACTGACGCCATTAGCAACTTACCGGAAACGTTTCTGCCGCTGACGTGTTTAATCAATAATGCGGGGTTAGCCCTGGCACCGGAACCGGCGCAAAAGGTGGCGCTGGAGGATTGGCACACCATGATCGACACCAATATCACGGGGTTGGTCAATGTGACACACGCGGCGCTGCCGCTGCTGCTGAAAACCGGTAAAGGCGCGAGTATTCTCAATCTCGGTTCCGTAGCGGGACAGTGGCCCTATCCAGGCGGGCATGTGTATGGCGCGTCGAAAGCCTTTGTTCAGCAGTTCAGCTACAACCTACGCTGCGATCTGTTAGGTACTGGCGTGCGAGTCACTGACCTGGCGCCCGGCATGGCAGAAACCGAGTTCACGCTGGTCAGAACTAAAGGCGACCAGGCCGCTTCGGATGCACTTTACCGGGGTACGACGCCACTTCAAGCAGAAGATATCGCCGAGCAGCTTTACTACTTGGCCACGCTGCCCGCCCATATCAACATCAATCGCTTGGAAATTATGACCGTTCGTCAGGCATGGTCAGCGTTTGCGGTTGATCGCGACCCGGCTTAAGCCTGCTGCGCCGGTTTTAATAGGCCACCCGTTGAAATGCGATAACGCCCTTTCTCTTTGACTAGATAAAGGGCGTTATCCACTCGTTTCATTACGCTTTTGACCGATTGTTGATACATTCTATTTTACTCATCCTTGTAAAATAGTCGTGCGGTCATGAGGCTCAACGTCAGCCGATCTCGATACCCACAGCCGATAAAGCGCAGGGGTAAAGAAAAACGACACTAGCGTCGCTAAGAGCAGTCCAAAACCAACGGTTTGCGCGAATGGTGGCCATAGCCCACCGGTAGCCAACATCAGCGGAATTAAGCCTGCAAAGGTAGTGACCGTGGTCGAAACGATATGCCGACTGGTGGGGCCACTGATCACCGCCAGCATGGCATCGATATCGCCTCGGCGGGCGGCTTCATCGTCATCAAAGGCAGCAATAATGATAATAGTGGCATTAATCGCTACCCCTACCAGCCCCATAATGCCGACGATAATCACAAACCCAAACGCATGCCCGCTTAGTAGCAGCGCCACAATGCCCATGCCCATCGCCTGGGCGCCGGCAATAAACACGATGGCGGCCCGCCGAAAGGAGTTAAATGCCAATACCACGGTGGCCACCATGGCTATGACCAGCAGCACCACCGAGGCAAGCAACTTGCCCACGGCATCATCTCGCTCGGCGGCTTCACCACCGGTTTCGATTCGGTAACCAGGGGGCAATTGAAACGCCCCCGACGCCAACGCTGCCTGAAGCTTGGCATCCAACTGAGCCATGGAGACCGCCGGAAGAGCGTCGGCCACCAGGTACCCTTGTACCAACTGCATCCGTTCAGCGTTACGGCGGGTAATCACGCTCCAGGCAGGCGTGAGTGACACCTCTGCCACCACCGCCAGTGGCAGTCCATCAGCTACTTGATCGCTGACCAGGCGCAGCGCCGCCAGCTGTTCGGCGTTAGTGCGCCACTCATCGGCGTAGCGCACCCGCACAGGCAGTTGCTGGGTGTCCTCCAGCAGCATGCCTGCCGATTGCCCCGAGAGCGCGGCCCCCACTTGTTCCGCTAGCCGCTGCGGCGTTAGCCCCGCATCACTCAGTGCGGTGTGGTCGATATCCAGGGTTAACCTGGGCAAATCACGCTTCATGCCAGCGCGCACATGGGTCACCTGAGGCAGTTGGTGCATTAGGCCCGCTAGCTCAAGTCCCAGCGATGACAGCACTGCTAGATCATCACCATAGACACGTAGCTCAATCGGGGCTTTAAACGGCGGCCCCTGCTCATACTTGCGCACTACGCTTTGGGCCTGGGGGAAGCGCCGATCAAGCGCCTGCTGTAAGGCGGGCACCCGTTCATTAGTGATTTGTAAAGACGCTGTGTCCACAATCAGGTGCAAAAATGCCGGGTTGTTATCCTCATTGGTAAGCACGTTGTAGTACATCATTGGCGCGCTTTCACCGACAAACGCCGAGACGCGGGTGATGCCCGGCAGCTCACGAATCATGGCATCGACTTCATGGGCCAGTGCTTCGGTGTTGGCCATACTGCTGGCGGGGGGCAGGCGCACCTCGATGTGAAACTGGTCGCGGTCTGCGGGAGGAAAAAACGCCACGTCCAGCGTGGGCATCAACGCCATGCCACCCACGGGCACACACAGGGTGATGATCATGGCGGCCCAGGGGTGACGCAGCGCGCTGCGTACCGTACGGCGGAAGCCGCGCTTGAGCATCCCACTGACGCCGTTATTTCGAGGCGCTGGAGGTTTATCAGCGACCCTGGCTAACAGCATGGGTGACAGCGCAGGCACCAGCAGCAACGAAACCAGATAAGAACTTACCAGCGCGACCATCACCGCCATGGCCAGGGGCCCTACGAATTCCCCCGCTGGGCCAGGCATCAACACAATCGGCATAAACGCCAATATGGTGGTTAAGGTGCTGGCCAGCAGCGGCACCGCTAAGTGGCGCAGCGTGTCCCGGGTAGCCGCAAGCGCTGAATCACCTTTCAAAAAACGCTCGCGCAGGGCGTTGGTCATCACAATGGCATTGTCGACCATTAGCCCCAGCGCCACGATAATGCCGGTAATGCTCATCTGGTGAATATCGATACCCAGCGGCTTGAAGAACGCCAGGGTGAGCAGAGCCGTGGCGGGGATCGCCAACCCCACCGTCACCGCCGAGCGCCAGCCCATAGTGATGAACAGGATCGCCACCACCAGCGCTAGCCCCATCAGCAGACTGCCAGCCACGTCACTTAAGCGCTGGTTGGTGTAACTGGCCTGTTCGAAAACCTCTTCAACCGCGATGCCGACAGGCAATTCATCGGCGAACACCGCCAACTGCTCTTGTGCTTTTTCCACCCAGTTATCGATTCGCTGGCCGGGAGCCATACGTGCGCCGACATACACCGCTCGTTCGCCGTTAAGCAGTGCCACTGCGGCGGGCGGGTCTTGCACGCCCCGGAGTAGCTCAGCCAACTCGCCAAGTCTTACGGTGTGCCCCTGCCGAGTCGTCACTTCTATCTGGCGTAGCCTATCGAGCGCATCAAACTCACCGCTTAGCCCCACCGTCAGCCGGTGGCCGTCGGTGACCACTTCACCTGCGGTACGTCGTCCATCGCTTGCCTCAATAGTGGCCGCTAATTGCCCGACGGAGAGCCCCAAGGCGTTCAGTTCAAGCGGGTTAACCCTCACCTCTACCTGCTCCCCCGCCACGCCAAAGCGGTGGGTATACTCCGTGCCAGGGACGTTTCTAAACGCTGCTTCCAAACGCTCGGCGTAGCGCTCCATCAGTTGGGGATTGGGCGGGGTATCCAGTGTCCAGCGCAATGCGGCCACGATGCTAAATGCGTAGCCCCGATCATCCAGCAGTTCCGGCGTTTGCACGCCGTCAGGCAGTGTAGGGGCGACATCGGCCAGCTTGTCGCGCACGCGGCTCCACACCGGCGTTACATTGGTCACGGCATCCTCAATCACCGCAATGCCCTGGCGTGAGGTGGATTCCAGCACGTTAATCTCAGCGATGGTGCGTAGCTCATCCTCAATGGGACGCGCCACTAAAGCTTCGACCTGCTCGGGGGTGGCGCCAGGAAAAGGCGCAAGCACGGTGGCCATGCGCGCCACCAAATGGGGGTCTTCCGCGCGTGGCAGCGTTTGAATGGCCGACAGCCCGGCGACAACGAGAAGGCCCAGGGCTAGCGCTAACAGTCGACGGTTAAATAACCACTCAAGGCGCTTCATAGGCCACTTCCTCGCTTAGCGTGACCTGCTGACCTGGCGTTACACGGTGGGTGCCACCGGTAATCAGCCGCATGCCCGACGCCAGCGTGCCGCGTACAAAGGCCTGGTCTCCTTCGCTATGCAATAGCTCCACGCTGGCCTGGGCCACACGGTAGTGATCGTTCTCTAACGGCTCGGCCACCAATACGTTCCACAGGCCACGGTCGGCGGCTTGCAGGGAATCCAACGGCACCCAGTATCCGTTTGCGGGCTCTGTGATCTTGTAGCGCAGCTCTGCCAGATCGCCGGGCACGGCGTGATCTGGGGTTTCCAGCGACACCACCAGCGTCTGGGTGCGACTGTCGCTATCAACCTGGGGGAGCCGAGCACGTACCTTACCGCTGACTTCCTCACCATTCACCATCAGCTCAACGGCTTCACCTGGCGTAAACGTCGCGGCCAGCGCTGCGGGTAGGCCAAGATGCGCTTCTAACTGCTCGACATCGATAAGATCGAAAGCGGTAGTGCCGCTACTCACCAAGCTGCCGACACTGACATGGCGCTCGATCACTCGTCCGCCGAAGGGCGCTTTTAACGTGCTGTCATCCAAATCGGTGGTAAGGCTATCGCGCTCGGCTGCCAGCGCCGCCAGGCGAGCCTGGAGGGTCAGTCGATCTGTCCGGGCCTGATCCAGCGCCGTGCGGCTGGCAAAGTTATTCTGGTTTAGCTGCGCTTCACGCTCCTCCTGGCGCTGAGCCAGGGCGAGGCTGGCACGGGCTTCTTCACTGCGTGCAGCTACCTCTGCTAAGCGGCTTTCCAATCGACGGGTATCCAGCGTGGCAAGCACATCCCCCTGTTCAACAGCATAGCCTCTGTCTGCTGACACAGCACTGACCCGCCCCGCGGGTTCGAACGCCAGCGATACCGACTGGCGCGCCACCACACGTCCGGTTAAGCGCACATCGCGTTGCAGTTGCTCGGCTTGCTCCAGGGCCTTGGTCGACACCTGTAACAGGGCGTTATCAGCGCCTTGCTGGCGGGTCTGCTGAGCACTGCTGTGCTGACTGGAGAGAGAAAACACCGTCGCCAGTGTGCCACCTACCATCAACAGCGCCGCCAGCGTGCCGCGAAACCGGTGGTTCCAGGAAGTTTTTAGAGGAGTGCCCATGTTGGCCTCGAAATGGTTTATTCTTGAACGATACCGTTCACTATAATATTTGTACGCTCACGTTCAATATTTATTTACTCAATAGCCCGGATTGCACCGAATGACAGAGCCCCAACATACATCGCCTGAACCAAAGCGCCGCGCTGGACGACCCAAGGATATGGCTAAACGGGATGCCATGATGGATGCGGCGACGTGTCTGTTTTTTCGCCACGGTTTAGAGGGGGTAACGATGGAAGCCGTTGCCCGGGAAGCGGGGGTTTCCAAAGTCACAGTCTACGGCCACTTTGTGACCAAAGAGGCACTGTTTGGCAGTGTGATACGTCGCGAAACCGAAATCATCCGCAGGGGATTAGATAAACTGCCCGACACCCACGAGGGGGTTCGCCAATCATTGATCGAAGTCGGCATGAGCTTAGTGCACTTTTTGTTGGAACCCCATGTCTTGGCGGTTGAGCGGGTGATGAACACTCAGGGAGAGCAGCACCCTGAGCTGCTACAGGCTTTTTTTGAGGCAGGCCCTTGGGCCACTAAGCAGTGGCTGCAGGAGAAATTGGAGGGACTAGCCCAAACCGGGCATTTAACGCTTGGCACACCCACGCTTGCCGCCAGCCACCTGTGCAGTATGTGGCAAGGCATGTTGGTCACAGAAGTCCGCATGGGCGTTCGCCACCTCCCCAGCGATGAAGAGCTGCATCATCAGGTCAGTAGCGCCGTGGATGTGTTTTTGGCGGCGTATGGGAAGCCCTGTAGAGATAATAACGGTTGAGTCACCCTCTACCTTAACGCTGCTCAAGCACACCGATTAGTGCGGGTATTGGCAGGCTTTGATCCTCTACCGATTTATACAGGTTGCGGACTGCTTCAGCGATACCACCCTCCACGGCAAGGTCTTCGGTCATCGTGTGGTAATAACCAAGATCCTTGCTGGCATTGGCGACGCTAAACTTAAAGCCTGAAGGGTCATTGTCAGCGATATAGGGGCGCAGCCGCTCGAGTACTACCCCTCCGCCGCCGCCTGCGCCAAGCACTTCAAGCAAGGCGGTATCGCTGATGCCTGCTTTACGTGAAGCGACAGTGGCCTCCGCCAATACTGCAGAAAACCCAAGCGAAACAAAATTATGCAGCAGTTTAAGGGTATGCCCCGCGCCCACATCGCCCGCATGGGCAATATTTTCGGCAAAGCCCTGCAGCAGAGGCAGCGTTTCATCGAACAGTGCCTTCGGCGCACCGACAATCAAGTTGAGCCGCCCTTCAGCCGCTTCTTTGGGGGTGCGCGTCATGGCGGCATCCATAAAGCGCCCGCCAGCCTCTGTGACTCTGGCAGCGACCTTTTCTGTTGAACTGGGCAGCGCAGTGGAGCAATCCACCACGACACAACCGGGCTTTAACCCCGCTAATACGCCGTCGGGTTCAAACAACACGGCTTCTACTTGAGGCGAGCCGGTGACGCATAAAATCACCACCTCAGCACTCTGGGCCACCTCTCGTCCTGTATTCAACGCGATGGCACCGGCTGCCAATAGATCATCTACTGGCTGGTTACCGGAGTGGTTCAGAAAACTGACCTGATGGCCTGCGCGTAGCAGGCTACTCGCAATCCCATGGCCCATCAGGCCCACGCCGACGATGCCTACTCCTACTTGGCTGACTGATGTCATTGTTATCACCTTAAAGCTGGTTCGTCCGTTAATGTTTAATCGCGATAGTTTTAATCTGAGTGTAGCTTCGCAGGCCCTCAAAGCCTTTTTCCCGACCGTGCCCGGAACGGCCAACACCACCAAATGGTAGCTCTACACCACCGGCGGCCCCGTAGTTGTTGATGAATACCTGGCCGCTACGAATCCCTTTGGCCAAACGGAGCTGACGGCCACCATCGCGCGTCCAAATACCGGCACAGAGTCCAAAATCGGTGGCATTAGCCAGCGCCAGAGCTTCCGCTTCGTCCTCAAACACCTGCACCACCAGCACTGGGCCAAACAGCTCTTCTTGAAGCACTTCATGCCCTTCGGGAATATCGGTGAGTAGTTGAGGCACTACGAAGTGGCCGCCGCTTGGCGCGCTTGCGGCTAACTGACCTTTTGCTGCCACGCGAATACCGTCGGCTTCGGCGGCCGCCAAGCGCGCTTCCAGCTTGGCTTTTTGACGCGCATTGATCAGTGGGCCGCAGTCAGCGTCCGCTTCGCCGGCATCACAGCGCAAAGCAGAGAAGCGCTCACAGAGATTAGCAACCACGCTCTCAGCGATCTCCCGCTGCACCAGCAAACGGCTGCCTGCGGAGCAGGTCTGCCCGGCATTCTGAATAATGCCGCGCACCACCGCAGGAAGCGCGGCATCAAGATCCGCATCAGCAAACACTAATTGGGGAGACTTACCGCCAAGTTCCAGGGTGACGGGTACATGGTGCTGCGCGGCCGCCTGGGCGACATGGGTGCCGGTCTCTGGCGAGCCGGTAAAGGAGAGATGATCAATGTTTGGGTGGGCAGCAAGGGCAGCGCCCGCTTCAGCACCAAGCCCTGGCACCACGTTGAGTGCACCCGCCGGAAGGCCATGATCCACTGCCAGTTGCGCTAAACGCAGTACGCTTAAACAGGCATCCTCCGCGGGCTTGAGCACAACGGTATTACCCGCGGCCAGCGCCGCCGCTACGCAGCGCCCGAAGATCTGCGATGGGTAGTTCCAGGGAATAATTTGCGCACACACGCCGTAGGGCTCACGCAGGGTCATGACCGCGAAGTCGGTCTCAAAGGGGATGGTTTCACCGTGAAGCTTGTCCGCCGCACCGCCATAGAAGCGAAAGTAGCGTGCGCAGGCACCAATATCGCCTCTGGCTTGAGTCATAGGCTTCCCGGTATCAGCACACTCAAGCTGTGCCAGTTGCTCGTGATGCGCCTCGATAATATTTGCAAAGCGTAGCAACCATTCGCTGCGCTGCCTTGCAGACCACCGGGCCCACTCGCCTAGCTGGCCAGAAAAGGCCCGCCGCGCGGCTTGTACCGCCGCCTCTACCTCGTCTACTTGGCAACGGGCGATACGGGTCAGCGGTTCGCCACTGGCCGGAGCTTCCACCTGTAACGTTGAGGTGGTGTTCACCCACTCTCCAGCTACCAGCGCCTGCTGCGGTGGCAACGTTAATGCATCTGGCATATCGCACTCCTCTTATTATGATTGTTCTATTGCCGTTAAAAACGGCGGGGTTAACCGTAAAAAGCAGTCACCAGCCCCATGGAAATCCACGGCATATAGGTAATCGCCATTAGGCAGGCCAATACCACCAGCACAAAGCGCACCAGCCAGGGCAGCATTTGATCGATCGAGATTTTGGCAACCGCACAAGCAGCAAAAAGGTTTACGCCTAGCGGCGGCGTAATCATGCCAAGCGCCAGATTAACCACCATCACCAATCCAAAATGGACGGGGTGGATACCGAACTGAATGGCAATCGGGGTCAAAATCGGCGCCAGCACCAGAATGGCGGCGGAGGTTTCAATAAACATACCGACCACCAGCAGCAGTGCATTGACCACCAGCAGAAACATCATCGGATCATTAATGGTATTGGTGACCAGGGTAGCGATTTGTGCAGGTAGCCCCGTTCGGCTTAGCAGAAAGCTGAAGAGCGAGGCGGCGGCAATAATCAGCATGACGGCAGCTGTTGAGACAACGCTCTGGCGCATAATCGGCCACAGGTCATCGACCTTCAGTTCACGGTAGTAGAAACCGCCAACGATCAGGGCAAAAAACACCGCCACGGCGGAGGCTTCAGTCGGGGTAAATATCCCGCCATAGATACCGCCAATCACGACCACCGGCATCAGCATCGCCACCCAGGCACGCTTTACCGAGATCATAAAGCCGGTACTGTCTTTATAGTCGTCCTTGCCGTAACCGCGGACTTTGCAGAACAGGTAGAGAAAGAGTATCAGCGCGCTGCCAATCAATATGCCGGGGCCAATGCCGGCGAGGAACAGCTGACCAATGGACGTATCGGTGCTCACGCCATAAAGAATGAGAGGAATCGACGGGGGTATAAGCACGCCCAGCTCAGCGGATGACGCCTGAATGGAGGCAGCCAAGGGCTTAGGGTAGCCATGTTTTACCATCGCCGGAATCAAGATGGCGCCAATCGCAAAGGTGGTGGCCACACTGGAGCCTGACACCGCCGCAAACATCATGCAGGTCAGCACACAGGACATCGCCAAGCCACCCTGCACCTTCCCCACAATAGATTTGGCTAAGTCCACCAAGCGCTGGGAAATGCCCCCTGCGGCCATCAAATTCCCGGCAAGAATAAAAAACGGGATCGCCATCAGCGGGAATTTATCGATGCCGATAAACATCTGCTGCGGCACCAACAGCAGCGGCAGGCGAGTAAAGAATTCGATGCCGATAATTGACGCCAGGATAATCGAAATCGCGATCGGCACGCCGAAGGTGAATAGAATGATCAGCGACAGGCCAATAACCATATTCATGACTGCGCCCCTCCTTTAGGGAGATGGCCATCTTCAACCAACGCCTTTTCAGGGGTAATTTCGCTATTCTCCGGCCCTACCTTTTCACGTCCACTGAGCTGCGCTAAAAGCCGAGCCGCAACAGCCACAATGGCAAAACTTGAACCCGTGGGAATCGCCGCATAGGCCCACGACATCGAAATATTCATTCCCGACATGGTTTGATTGCTCACCCGCATCGTCATTTGGATGCCGTAATGGATCAGCACCCCAAGCACCAGCAGGCAGCACACCACAATGAGCACCTCTAAAAGAGTGAGAAAACGCGCAGGTACCACTTTATAAACGACCTCCACCGCCATCATGTAACCGCCCCGAAAGGTGGCGGCAGCGGCCATAAATACGCACCAGATCATGGCAGCGCGGGAGGCGACTTCCGTCCAGGTAGAAGGGGCGTTAAACACAAAGCGGGTGAGCACCTGATAAAAGCTGAGGGTCACCGATATCGCCAGCATCGCCACTGCGATCAGCATGGCAAGCCGGGTTAACTGATGCTCAAAACGAAGAAATACCGCTAGCATAAGAGATCACCATGCCAAAGCGGCCTCCGGCGTTTCCGGAGGCCGAGGAGGGAGAAGCGCTCAGCAACTGCTGGCTTTTTCCTGAACACGATCCAGCATTTCCGTGCCGTACTCAGAGGTAAATATCTCATAGGCGGGCTGTACCGCTTCCTGGAAAGGAGCAACATCGATATCGGTTTTTACCGTCATACCGTTCTCTTCCAGCAGCGCCACACCTTCACGCTCTAGCCGCGAGACCTCTTCACGGGTCGCTTCAGCAGATGCGACAGCAGCTTCCCTAAACCAACCACGCTCTTCATCGCTTAAACCATCCATCAGAATTGGCGACCCCAGTACGATGGCCGGCGAATAGACGTGTCCGGTTAGCGAGAGGTAATCCTGCACTTCCCAGAAGTTGGTCGCCACGATGACGGTAATAGGGTTCTCCTGGCCATCGACGGTGCCCTGCTGGAGCGCGGTAAACAGCTCCGGGAAGGCCATCGGCGTTGGCCGAGCGCCCATTTGGCGGAATGCTTCCTGATGCACTGCGTTCTCCATGGTGCGCACGCGCAGGCCCTCGGCATCTGCGGGTGTGGCGATTTCTCGCTGGCTATTGGTCAGATGGCGGAAGCCATTCTCTGTCCAAGCCAGGCCGATCAAATCGTGATCAGCCATTTTTTCCAGTAGTTCGTCGCCAAGCTCACTATCCAGCACGCAGCGCGCCTGGTCGTAGTTTTCGAACAGGAACGGCAGGTCGAGCACATAGGTTTCGGGAACGAAGTTACCTAGTGGACCAGTGGAGGTAATCACCACATCGACGGTGCCGATTTGCAACCCTTCGATCATCTCCCGCTCGCCGCCCAGCGACCCCGAAGTGTGCTCGGTCACCGTAAACTCGCCATCAGACAAACGCTCCAGCGCCTCTTTAAAGGCATCGGCACCCACTGAGTAGTGGGAGCTATCAGAAAGGGTGTGCCCCAGGTTCACTTCCGTCGCCGCATGGGCTTGTAGTGAAATGCCAACGGTAGCAATACCGCTAATCGCCGCCACCAGGGCATGGCGTGTAATTGTGGGTGTCTTTGTAGAGTGTTGCTTAGTCATTGAAGTGCCCTCTTTATGTTGTTGTGAGGGTGGAGTGTGGAGCGACACACGCTATTGGTAGCGTCGCCCCAGGCTTTTGCCTACCTCGGGTGGCAGGCCGGAACTCACGACGGTTCAGTAACGAACGCATCAATAATCTGTTTAAAGTTGTCGTCGCCCACAAAACCAAGCTGCTTGGCTTTCGCGGTTTCAAAACGCGCAGGCCAGCTCGCCACAATGGCTTCAATGCGCGGGTCAGGCTCATGGCGTACCAGCGAAAGCGCTTTCTCGCCGGCCACATCGCGCAGTGCTGCCAGCATATCGGCTACCGTGACGGTAATGCCGGGTAGCATAAAGGCGCGAAAAGAGGCCAGGGCTTCGCTCGGCACTTCCGCACCATGAATCAGCGCCGCCACCACTTTGCCCGGTGACATCACAAACATCGGCAGCTCGGTAGGCACCGGGCAAACCGCCTCTTCGCCCTTGAGCGGCTCACGTAGGATGCTGGAAGCAAAGCTGGAGGCCGCAGCATTAGGGCGGCCGGGTCGAATCACAATCGTCGGTAGGCGCAGCACTAAACCATCAATGAGCCCTCGGCGGCTGTAATCGTTGATGAGCAGCTCGCACATGGCTTTTTGTGCACCGTAGGAGTTTTGCGGATGGAGTGCCGTCATATCATCCAGTACCTCCGGCAACTCACCGCCGTAGGCCGCCACGGAGCTGGCCATAATCAAGCGAGTATCGGATAGCTCCTCCCGGCAGCCTTCCAGCAGCGCCCGTGTGGCATCGAAGTTAACCCGCATACCGAGTTCCAAATCGGCTTCTGCGGCGGAGCTTACGACCGCCGCCAGGTGGTAGATCACATCAGGTCGCTGCTCTAACACGCTATCCAGTGCGCCGGGTTGGGTAATATCCAGCGCCACTGATGTCACAGCAACACTTCCCGCTGCAGGCTGCGGCGCTTCGATCTGGTCAATCAGTGTCAAGCGCGTAATAGGCTGCTGGCGAAGCTCACCACGTTCAAGCAATTGCTTGACTAAACGCTGGCCGAGAAACCCAGCAGCACCGGTAATGGCAATATGCATCGTGAGGATCCTGTTGTAGTGTTGTTATTGTTCATTCAGTTGGGGCAGATTAGTGAGTGTCGATCAGTGTGTGATTAGGCCCCACGCCTCGCCCCACCCCAGCCCCGCGCGAGTGTCGACCTTAGGCCGATACTCGCAGCCAATCCAGCCGCTATAGCCCAGCGCACTTAAGCGCTCGAAGATGGCGGGATAGTGCACCTCCCCCACATCCGGCTCGTGGCGCCCGGGTACGCCTGCGACTTGAATATGCCCGACGGCACTGAACTGGCGTTCAAGGTGGCGAATCAGGTCGCCGTCCATAATTTGGCAGTGGTAGAGATCAAACTGTAGCTTTAGATTTTCTGCCCCTACTTCTTCCAATACCGTCATGGCCTGGGCCTGGCGAGAGAGAAAAAAGCCGGGCATATCGCGCGTATTAATCGGCTCGATCAGTATCTCTCGGCCAACTTTCGCCGCCTCTTCCGTAGCAAAATGCAGATTGCGGATATAGGTGGCGTGGTGTTCAGCCTGGGTCGCGGCATCGGCATCTTCCGGGAGCAGCCCCGCCATGGCATGCACCCGAGGGCAGTTGAGCGCCTCGGCGTAACGTAGCCCTTCAATCACCGAGTCACGGAACTCCCCTTCTCGACCCGGCAGGCTCGCCAAGCCCCGCTCACCTGCATCCCAATCGCCTGGCGGCAGATTAAACAGCACTTGCTCCAGTTGGTGCTTGTTCAGCGCATCTCTTAACTCATCGGCGGCATAGGCGTACGGGAACAGGTACTCAACGCCTTTAAAGCCCGCCTTCGCAGCAGCGGCAAAGCGATCCATAAAGGCGTGCTCGTTAAACAGCATGCTGAGGTTGGCGGCTAATCGAATCATCGTGGTGCTCTTGTTGTTAAGTACGTCGTTAATCCCGTGGAAAGCGCGCTTCCAGCTCCGCCACCTGTTCCGGCGTTAGCCCTCGCGGGTTTTCACCCCGTAGCAGCAGGTAGAGCTTGGCGGTTTCTTCCAATTCTTCGGTGGCGTAGATCGCTGCCTCGAGGTTTTTACCCGCCACCACCGGGCCGTGGTTAGCCAGCAATACCGCGCTGTGTTTGCCCGCTAACCCCCGCACTGCATCGCCCAGTTTGGGGTCGCCAGGAATGTGATACGGCACCAGCGGCAGTTTCCCCACCCGCATCACGTAGTAGGCAGTGAGTGGTGGTATGCAGTCGCAGGGATCTACGCCCGGCAGGCAAGAGACCGCCACCGAGTGAGTGGAGTGCAGGTGCACAATCGCGCCGGATTGCGGGCGCTCCTCATACATCGCCATATGCAAAAACTGCTCTTTGGTGGGCGAGTCGCCACTCATCAGTTGGCCGTTACTGTCCAAATGAGAGATTCGCGCAGGATCCAGCCGCCCCAAGCATGCGTTAGTGGGTGTCATCAGCCAGCCGCCATCGTCCAGGCGCACGCTGATATTACCGCTAGAGCCCATGGTCAGGCCGCGGTCAAACAGCGATTTCCCCAGAGTGCTGATCTGCTCACGTAAACTGTTCTGGGGATGGCGATGCAAGTGGATGCTCATACCAGCACCTCAAACGCCCGAGTAAAAAAGTCGACGCCACCAAAGTTGCCAGATTTCAGCGCCAGCGACAGCGGCGCATTGCGACCGGCTAGAGGGGCTTGGGTCCAGGGTACGCCGGGGTCGATCTGCTCGCCGATGCGCAGGGTGGCAATGCCCAGCGCCGAGACCACCGCGCCGGAGGTTTCGCCCCCGGCGACCAGCAACCGGCCCACGCCTTCGTTAACCAGCGTCACTGCCAGTTGGCTCAATGCTTTTTCCACCAGCGCACCCGCATGCGCAACGCCAAGAGCTTGCTGGGCGGCGTTAACCTTTTCAGTATCAGCCGAGGCATAGAGCAGTACCGGCGCCTCTTGAGATAAGCGCTTGCGGGCAAAGGCCAGCGCCTCTTCCTGCTGTTGTCCTCCTTCAGCCAACGCCAAGGGATCAAGGGCGAAGCCGCCATCAGGGTGCTTGGCCAGAAAATCCGCTACTTGTGCCAGCGTGGCACGGGAACAGCTGCCGGAGAGCACCAGTGCACCGCCCGAGGCAGGCGATAAACGCCCCGGCTCACTGATCGTGCCCAGCCAGCCCTGTGCACGATACTGGGCGGGCAACGCCTGCCCTAGCCCTGAACCGCCGGTGACCAAGGGCATCGCAACCGTAGCTTCGGCAAGTACATCCAGATCCTGCTCATCCAGGGAATCACAGATCACATGGCGAACCCCCTGATCTGCCAGCATCGTTAAGTGAGTGCGGGTCGCCTCTGCGCCTTGAACCAGCACCGCGCGGTTGGCTAAGCCCACCGGGTGCGGCGTTTGGCGGGCGAGTACTCGCACGAGATCCGCGTCCTGCATGGGGTTCAGTGGGTGGTGCTGCATACCGCTGTCGTTGAGCAAGCGGTCGCCCACAAACAGATGGCCTTGGTAGACCGTACGGCCGTTAACCGGGAAGGCGGGCACCATCACTGTTTGGTACGCGTCCAGGGCTTCCAGCAGCGCATCCGCCACCGGGCCGATATTGCCCTGGTCGGTGGAGTCAAAGGTGGAGCAGTACTTGAAGAACAGCTGCCGGGCGCCCTGCTGGCGAAGCCACTCAAGGGCAGCCAGTGAGTCCGCCACGGCTTCGTCTACTGGGCAGGAACGCGATTTCAGCGCCACGACCACTGCATCGATATCAGCGAGGTCGATTTCTTGCTGGGGCACGCCAATCACCTGCAGGCAGCGCATACCGCCGCGCACCAGGTTATTGGCAAGGTCGGTCGCTCCAGTGAAGTCATCGGCAATAGCGCCCAGTACGATGTTCGCTCCCATCCCCATTTTATTAGGCTCCCTGGGCGTCGTTGGCAGCTTCTGGCAACGCGATGCCCGATAACCGCTGGTAGACTTTAATCACTGCCGAGTCATCTTCGCGACCAAAACCTGCACCGCTGGCAGCGGTAAACTGCTGCAGAGCGCTGGACGCTACCGGTGTTGCCAATGCCAGCTCGCGGCCGGTTTGATGCACAATGTTGAGATCTTTGACGAAGATATCCACCGCCGAAAGCGGCGTGTAGTCACCACTCAGGATATGCGGCACGCGGTTTTCGAACATCCAGGAGTTGCCCGCCGAGTGGGTAATGACGTCATATATCACCTCTGGGTCGAGCCCCATGCGAATGCCCAGCGCCATGGCCTCAGCGGCGGTGGCGATATGCACACCTGCCAGCAGTTGATTGACCAGTTTCATACTTGAGCCAACGCCAGGCGCATCGCCAAGGCGATAAACCTTGGCAGCCATAGCGTTTAGCACTGCTTCGGCGTAGGTAAATGCCTCCGTTGCCCCGGATGCCATTACCGATAGTTCACCACTTTTGGCTTTAGCAGCACCGCCGCTAATCGGCGCATCCAGCAGCAGCAAACCCTCTGCCGCCACACGCTCACCAAGCTGTTTGGCCTGGCTGGGCGCCACCGTGGCGCACTGTATGATCAGACTGCCCCGGGCCAAGTGGCTTACCACACTCTGTTCACCGAACAGCACTTGCTCAACCTGCGCCCCGTTAACGACAACCACCAACACGATATGGCAGTGAGCCAGCTCGGCAGGAGTGGTTACGCTTTGCCCCCCTGCTGCCGCGAAGGCATCGCGTGCCCCAGCGGAAATATCACACCCGGTCACATTAAATCCCTGCTTGAGCAAAGCGGTGGCCGTACCCATGCCCATGGCGCCCAGGCCAATAAGACCTACTTGAAGTGATTGCTTATCGTGTTGGCTCACCTAACGGCACCTCTTTGTTGTTGAGACAGTGGTTGAGACGGCTGTTGAGACTGTTGCTGAGATCGTTGTTGTGTTTGTTGCTCTCGTCGCAGTGTAATTAGAAGCTAAATGGTAGCGCTGTCATGATAGCGCTACCATTCGTTTTAGATTATTGTTGGCGTTACGACAAGCTGAAAATCAGGGACGTGCGACCAATGTCTAAAGACTCGCCCAACGCTGCCTCTCCCAGCCCTGCCAGGCAGCGCCGAAGCTCCGACCAAGTCACGCTCAGCCAAGTGGCGCAAGCGGCAGGGGTATCACCGATTACCGCATCTCGAGCACTGAACAACCCTGATAAGGTCAGCGATAGTGCACGCCAGAGTGTTCTACAAGCCGTAGAGCAATTGGGCTACGTGCCCAACTTGGTAGCCGGTAGTCTGGCTTCATCCCGATCACGGCTGATTGCCGTGATCGTGCCGTCACTGATCAATAGCGTGTTTGTGGAGGTCATCAAGGGGCTGCAGGAAACGCTGGAAGCCGAGGGCTACCAGATACTGCTGGGTAACACCGACTACGATCTAGACCGCGAGTATCAATTGGTGCGCACTTTTCTGGGCTGGTCATGCTCTGCACTGGTCACCGCTGGGCTGCGCCATAACAAGGCGTGTCATACGTTGCTGGCGAACTGGGATCACCCCATTATGGAGGTGATGGAGCTGGGCAAAGGCATGGATCTTAACGTTGGTCTGGATCACGTGGCGGCAGGCCGCTGCATGGCCGGCCATCTTATCGAAAAAGGCTACCGCCAGATTGTTTATGTAGGCGCCCGGCTCTCGCAGGATTATCGCGCCAGCATGCGTTACGAAGGCCATAAAGCGGTACTAAAGGAGAAAGGGATCGACGCCCCACTACTGGAACTAGATACCCTGGGCAGCCTACAGGCGGGCGCTGAAGGACTGGCCCAAGTGCTCGCGCAATACCCTCATACCCAAGCCATTCACTTTGCCAACGACGACTTGGCGGCAGGCGCCCTGCTGGCGGCTCAACGTCAAGGGCTAAGCGTGCCAGGGGATATCGCCATTGCCGGGTTTAACGGCCTGCCCCTTGGTCAGCACGTAACTCCTCAGCTCACTACCATTCTTTCACCCAGAGAAGAGATGGGCCGCTTAGCCGCCAAAGAACTCATCCGGCGTCTAAGCGGTAAAAACGTCTACCGCCGCCAGCACGATGTGGGCTTTACGCTCCAAACCGGCGGGAGTACTTAGGCCGTCTCAGCGCTCATATCGCTGGCGGTTGACCAAGAATTTCCAAGCCTGATCCCAGCTCGTTTTCAATCGCCTGACCGATTGCCAGCAGGCTGGCGTCTTGCCAAGGCCCCGCCAGCACTTGTAGGCCAACAGGCATACCTGCGGCGTCTTTCCCAACCGGCAGCGTTAAGGCACACAGGCCTAGGAAATTAGCGATCACCGTGTTGCGCAGGGCATGCATGTTGGCTTTGGGATAGGCACCTTCGGGCTGAAGACTCTCGATAGTGGGCGGGGTAATCGCCACCGTGGGAGTAAGGACTGCATCTACATCGGCCATGCGAGCGGCAGCAGAGGCGGCAAGCGAGTCCAGCACCGTGCGACGACGCACATACTCCCAGGCAGGCATGTCATCTGCCGCTTTAACGCGGGCGGCGACGTTAGGATCCAGGGAGTCAATCATCTCGGGTAGCTCGGTGTTTAGAAACGCTGCCAATTCCAGTGCAGCCACACCGCCCAGCTTGAAGAGTTCGTACGCTTCGTCGATGCCGGGCAACTCGAGGGTCACTATTCGCGCCCCGGCGGCTTCCAGCTGCTTAATGGCAGCACGTACGGTTTCTGCGATACCTGGACTGCAGTCGTCCCAGAAAAACGTTTCTGGTACTCCAAAGGTCAACCCGGCAAGCGTCGGTGTTGCTGGCATTCGATCATCCTGACCGCTAAGGCCGCCATCCAACGCATCGAACGCAAAGGCAAGGTCATCTACCCGACGCGCCAGTAACCCTGGGGTATCCAGCGTGCTTGAAAGCGGTACGATCTGCTCGGTCGACCAGCGCCCGGCGGTGGTTTTCAGGCCGACTACGCCGGTCATTGAGGCAGGAATACGCACTGAACCGGCGGTATCGGTGCCTAATGCCAAACTTGCCGTACCGCCCACCAGTGAAACACCCGCCCCGGAGCTTGAGCCGCCAGGCGTGCGGTGCTGATGTGCATCCCAGGGGTTGCGTGGTGCTCCCCAATGGGCATTGGTGCCCAAGCCGCCAAAGGCAAACTCAACGGAGTGGGTTTTACCCATCACAGAAGGCAGCTGTTTCAATAGTGTGCTCACCACCGGGCCGGGACGCTCCCAGCGCTTCGGCAGGCGTTGAGAAGAGCCCGCATAGGTGGGTAGCCCAGTCACGGCGTAGATATCCTTGATCGATACCGTCATGCCCATTAGCGCCCCCGCATCACCACCCTGGGCGAGCACCGCATCGGCAGCTTTTGCCATTGCCAGTGCCTGCTCGCCGTTCCAGGTGAGGTAGGCGTGGTCGTGTTTGCCGCGCTGCTGATAAGCAGCGATTGCCGCTTCGGCCAGCGCGGTAGCGGTCAGCGTGCCCGCCCGCAGCCGCTCGCGCTGCTCACGCAACGGTAGAAAAATGGGTGAATCCTGCATGCTTTACGTACCTCTGTGGGTGCTTAACGCACTTCAAAAATCGCTTCGACTTCCACCGCCGCATTGCCGGGTAGTGTCGCTACCCCAATGGCGGTTCTAGCATGACGCCCCGCATCGCCAAACAGCGCGACAAAAAGCTCAGACGCGCCGTTAATGACCAACGGCACATCATGAAAGCCCGGCGCCACATTGACGAACCCATTCATGCGCACGCATCGCACCACGCGGGGAAAATCGCCATCAACGGCATCGCTGAGCGAGGCCAGTAGATTCAAGGCACACGCCTGGGCCGCCAGCTTGCCGGTTTCAAGATCGAACTCAGTCCCTACCTTGCCGGGATAGAGAACATCACCCCCACGCTCACAAATCTGCCCAGCTAAAAACAGCTGGCTACCCAACTGAGACCAGGGCAGAAACATGCCACGCGGCCTTGGAATCGCCGGTAACGTAAGGCCCTGCTCCGCCACCGCTTGTTCAATCGTTTTGCTCATGGTTCGTTGTCCTTATTGTTTAGCTTCATTAAACCAGCTGTTAATAGATTAACGAGGGCAGCCAGGTACTCAGCCACGGTATATAGGTGATGATGATCAGCGCTAACAGCATCAAGCCAATCAGCGGCAAACAGGCCTTGAACACTTCCTGCAGCGACATCTTGGAGATCGCCATGGCGACAAACAGGTTCAACCCTACCGGCGGCGTAATCATCCCCACCGAGAAGTTGATCAGCGTGATCACCCCAAAATGCACCGGGTCCACGCCTACCTGGGCCGCAATCGGTTGCAGCAGTGGCGAGAGCACAATGATGGCCGAGGCGCTATCGAGGAAGAAGCCAGCAACGATCATCACGACATTAAACAGCGCCATGACCTGAAACGGATCGTCTGTCCACGACAGCACCTCACCTGCCAGTTGGCTAGGCGTACCGGTAATGGCGAGCAGCCAAGAGAAAGCAGAGGCACCTGCGGTAATCAGCAGCAGCGTCGCGGAAATCAATCCAGAGCTTCTTAGTGTTCCCACCAGTTCCGTTACGTTAATGGTGCGATAAACCACCATGCCGACAAACAGGCCATATACGCAGGCGACCGCCGCCGATTCGGTCGGGGTAAAGACGCCACTGTAGATGCCCCCCAGCAGAATCACCGGCAGGCCAAGGCCCCAGGCAGCATCTTTAAAGGCTACCAAGATTTGCCTCAGCGAGGGGAAAGGGGCGCGCTCATAGCCTTTGATGCTGCTAAAGACGATGCAGTAGGCGATGAGAATCGAAGCAATCACAATGGCAGGCAGCAGGCCCGCTGCAAACAGCCGCCCCACTGAAGTACCGGTCACTGAGCCATAGATAATCAGCGCAATACTCGGCGGCACGATCGGCCCCAAGGTACCGGCGGTGGCGATCAACCCAATCGCAAAGCGCTTATCGTAGCCAGCAGCGACAAGTGCCGGGAACATGATCGAGCCAATCGCCACCACCGTGGCGGGGCTTGAACCGGAAATGGCCCCGAAGAAGAGACATGACAGCACCGTGGCCGCTGCCAAGCCCCCTGGCACCCACCCTACCAACGCCTTGGCAAGATTGATCAACCGGTCGGAAAGCCCGCCAATCCGCATCAGCTCCGCCGCCAGGATAAAGAACGGAATCGCCATCAGCGAGAAGTTGTTCATGCCGGTAAACATGCGCATCGGCACGATTACCGGATTGGTAGCGCCAAAGAATTCAATGGCAAGAAACACCGCCAATGCCAAGGAAGCAAAGATGGGCAGCCCAAGCAGTAGAACGGCAAAAAAGATCGGTAATAATGCAGTAATCATGGTCGCCCTCCAGGGTTAAATGAGCTTATCCGACTCAGCCACAAGCTCTTCGGAGAGACTCACCGGAGGCTTTTTCCAGACTTCATTGATTACCCATAGATAACGCAGAATCAGCAGTACACCGGAAACGCCAATCGGCAGATAGAACCATGCCATCGGCAGGCGAAGTGCAGCGGTTAACTGTCCGCGATCCAACGTGCTGAAATAGAGAACAAAGCCGTAATAGGTCATGAAGCCAGCGAACACGATACCGATCAGTGCTGCGATCATGTGCAGCCAGCGGTTCACAGCGGGCGAGGCAATGGCATTCAGCACATCCACCGAAATATGCGTGCCATGGCGCACCCCCATACTGGCACCTATAAAACTCATACAGATAATGGAGTAAATAACGACTTCTTCAGCCCAAAATAGCGAACCGCTAAAGCCGTAGCGATACACGACTTGGATGGTAGTGAGGATGGTCGCAATCGACATGAAAACGACCATCGCCACACTTTCCAAGCGATCAAGACATTTATTGAGCGCTTCGAACATGAGATATCCACACCCTGACAGGGGTAAGAAGAGAGGAGCCAGGTCTTAGCCGACCAGGTGGATCAATACTCGATACCCACAGCGTCATAGACCTTATGCAGCAACTCCGTGGTGACGATATCTTCATACTCTTCGTGCACCGGCATGCTGGCTTCAATAAAGGCGTCACGCTGCTCTGGGGTGAGTTCGTTGATCGCAATTTCGTCTTTGATCTCTTTCATGATGGTCTCTTCGTCCTGCAGCGTTAGCGCACGGGACGCGTCTCGGCCGTTATCGAAGGCTTCCAGCATCACCGCCTGCAGATCTTCCGGCAGCGAGTCCCAGGAGTCCTGGTTCATTACCGCCGCATAGGCGTGGTAAGCGTGATTGGTCAGCGAGAGATAGTCCTGCACCTCATGGAAACGCATGGTATAGATGTTGGCCAGTGGGTTTTCCTGCCCCGACACCACGCCTTGCTGCAGGCCGTTGTAAACCTCGGTGAAGGCCATTGCGGTGGCATTAGCGCCCAGGTTTTCATAGGTGGAGATGATGATCGGCGCCTGCATGGTGCGCATGCGGATACTGTCCATATCCTCGGGGGTTTCGATCGGGCGATCATTGTTGGTGATATGGCGGAAACCCGCTCCCCAGAAATTGACGCCGTACATGTTATGGCCATTCAGGGTATCGAGGATTTCGCGACCCACTTCACCATCCAGGGTTTCCACCATGGTGTCGTAATCGGCAATCAAGAACGGCAGATCCAAAATCTGCATGCGCGGCTCAAAGTTGCCCAGGGTGGCCGTTGGCGGGATACCGATATCGACCAGGCCCATCTGAATCTGCTCAATGATTTCAACGTCGCCACCTACCTGAGCGGCCGGCAGCACGTTAATCTCGATACGACCATCGGACTTCTCCTCTACCTCCTCTTTAAAGCGCAGCGCCGCCTGGCCGTTCGGCGTTTCTTCAATCAACACGTGTGCGAAGCTGAAGGTATAGTCGGCCGCATGAAGCTGAGCCGCGCTTAGAGAAGCAACAGCAATAGCAGCGGAGAGAGTGGCTTTTGTCAGCGTTAGTTTCATGTCCAGCACCTTATTTAGTTATGGGGAATTGCTTTTTAGTTTCCTGTTATTGCAGTTGAGCAAGGTTAAAAGGCCGCTCACGCCATTAAGCGTTCCATCGCATCCCCCAGCGCTTCGCGCGGGGTACTACTCAGCAGCAAGGCAAGTGCAAGCCTTGCCTTGCGTGCACTGATATCGTTGAGCGCGATCACCCCAGCCGAGACCAAATCAGCCAGGCTGCCGCTAAACTCATAACTGGTGTTCACCGGCCCTTGAGCGCAACTACTCACGACCGCTACAAGGACACCTGCGCTAACCAATGCTCGTATTTCGTTCATCCAGCCAGGTGGCACGTGGCCCCGGCCTAAGCCATCAATCACCACCCCCTTCGCGCCACTCTCTACGCAGGCTTTCAACAGCGTGGGCGAAGCATCCAGATAGGCGGGCAGCAGGTCGACACGCGGCAGCGGGGTATCCCACCCTTCAATGGGGGGCGCTATCGCCGTTCCCGTGTGATAAAGCTTGAGCCTTTGCCCGTCGATATACCCCAGAGAACCAGCGCCGGGGGCGTCAAATCCATGCAACTGGAAACTGCTCACCTTGCGGGCATAGCGCGCAGCAAACAGCGACTCGTTGAACACCACGACACAGCCAAGCTGACTCAGTTGGGGGCTAACCGCCGCCACGATGGCATCGCAGATATTTTTAAAGGCGTCGGTACCTAACTGGTGAGGCGCCCGCTGGGAACCGGTGATCACACAAGGTTTATCCGCTGGCAGCGTGAGCGATAAAAAGTAAGCGGTCTCTTCCAAGGTATCGGTACCGTGGGTAATCACCAGACCGTCCACATCGGCTCGCGACAATGCTCTCCGCCCCTGGCAATGGAGTTCAGCAAGATCGGCGAGAGTGACGGCATTACTGGGTTTCTGCAGGATCGACATCACCTCTAACGTGACGTCGACACCCTGCGGCAGCGCTACCTGATCCAGCAGCTGCTCGCCGCTTAGCTCCCCTGACTGGCTTCGGCCTGAATCACTGGGCTTGCTGGCAATAGTGCCGCCCGTGGTCAATACCACGATGTGCTTTTTGGTCATTCAGGTTCTCATCTTTTATGCTTTGCGTCACAAACAACAGACATCAGATGTCTGATTTCAGACTAGACTAAAGAACAAACCATTAGCAAGGCAGTCACATAAAACAATGGAAGATAAGAATATGTCTTTTAAATATATGCAATCGGCTGTCTTAAGCCGCTAGGCTTAGGGCATTGATAAAATGCAGGAAACACCGATGAGCCACGCGAGGCCCTCATGAGTTTTAAACGCCAGCCCGAGATTAGCTCGACCCGTACAACCTCTTTTGGAGATTCAATGGATCGCAGTTCAGTTGCGCTGCAACTGCTAGAGCGTATTAAAAGCGCTCTTATACGAGGCGACCTCAAGCCAGGGGATTACCTGCCCTCGGAAACGGAGCTCACTCACACCCTGGGCATTGGTAAATCCAGCGTGCGTGAAGCCATCAAGATGCTGCAAGCGATAGGGATCGTTGAGGTCAAACGGGGTCAAGGCACCATGATTCGCCGCGAGCCAGGCACGCCGCTCGTCGACCCGATGGCGTTCGGGATGATCCTGGCGCGAGGCATGACGCGGGATGTACTGGAGTTTCGCCGTATGTTCGAACCGGCTTACACGCTTCAAGCAATGAGCGGGGCAACGGCAGAGGATCATCAACGTATTCAGCAGAGTATCGACGCCATGGAAGAAGCCATCCGCGCGGGTGCTCAAACCTCCAAGCACGATATTGCCTTCCATCGCGCCATTCTGCACAGCACCCATAACCCCATGACCATCCGCGTCGGCGAAACCTTGCTGCAACTGATCGAAGCCGCACTGGAAACCTCTATGCGCTCACTACCGGAAACCGCCTTGAAGGACCATAAAGCTATCTATGCGGCCTTCAAAGCAGGCGATACCGCCGGTATTCATGCAGCGATAGCCGTTAGCAGCGAAAGCTGGGAAACCAACCTAACTTATGACAGTGACAGCGAATTAAATGCAGCACCCCGTTAAGGCTCTTCTTGTAACCAGGCGCCAAAAAAGGTCATAAATGCGCGCGCTTTGGCGGTTATGTGCCGCCCTGGCGGATAGACTGCATAGGCGCCGCCTTCCGGCAGTGTCCACTCTTCAAGCACACGCACTAAACGCCCAGCCGCGATCTCTGGCGCCGCGGTCATATCCGGCAATACGGAGAGACCGCCGCCAGCGACCATCAGTGCGACTAAGCTCACCGTTGAGTTGGCTGCCAACCCTGCGCTCATTTGCACCTCATACCGCTCATCGCGTCGCTGGAAAGCCCAAGTTAACGGTGCTTTTAACGGTGTAAAGGCGATCCATGCATGGTCTTCCAGCGCCTTGGGGTGTGAAGGCGTGCCGTAGCGTTTCAGATAATCAGGAGCAGCCACCACATGCTGTTGAAAAGTGCCTATTCGACGGGCGCGTAGCGTGGAGTCTTTTAGCCAGCCTAGACGAAACGCTAAATCGATGCCGTCCTGCACCATATCGCTTACTTGGTCGCCGCTACGTAGTTCTATATGCAGCGCAGGGTGCAAGCGGCTAAACGCCACTACCGCGTCGCTCAACACCCCGGCGGCGTAATCTTCGGGCGCCGTGATACGCAACTCGCCGTGCAGCTGTTGGGTGTCGCTCACAGCACTGGCAAGCGCCCCCTGTAGATCTATTAACAGCGGGTGGCACTGATGGTAGAGCGCCTCTCCGGCTTGAGTGAGCTGAACCCGCCGCGTGGTGCGGAGGAACAGCGTGACACCCAGGCGCGTTTCCAGCTGCCGAATTTGCAGGCTGACACGGGTTTTCGTGCAGCCTAGCCGCTCCGCTGCTTTGGTAAAGCTGCCGGCTTCCACCAGAGCGACAAAGATCGGCAAACCGTTTAAATCGAACTCGTTGGCGGTGGTCATTTATCGCCCTACTGTTATGAAATCGATAACAGTAAATTACGTTAATCGCTATTTTTCAAATCAATAAAGCGTCCGACAATGCAGCGACAACCTACTTAAGGAGAACTGTTATGAAGATTGCATTGATTGGCGCTAGCGGATTCATTGGATCTGCCCTATTAACCGAAGCGCTCTCCCGCGGCCATCACGTGACGGCGTTAGTGACTCGCCCTGAACGGGTGGCAGCGCAGGAGAATGTCACTACCGTTAAAAGCGATGTGTTAAATACCGAGGCACTTACCGAGCAGCTCCGCGGTTTTGAAGCTGTTATCAGCGCCTTTAGTGGCCATGCCCAAGAGGATGTTTACGGCTATTACCTCAAAGGCTTTCACTCGATTTTGTCAGCCACTCAACAAGCTTCCGTGCCTAGGTTACTGATAGTGGGTGGCGCGGCGACGCTCGAGGTAGCGCCGGGTAAGCTTTTGTTAGATGCACCGGGGTTTCCAGTAGAGTACCGGGCCACGGCGGAAGGGGCGCAAACGGCCCTTGAAACGCTGCGCGGGCAAACGGCGCAAGCGTGGACGTTTCTCTCTCCCGCCGCCGAGATTTTCCCCGGCGAGCGCACGGGTAGTTTCCGGCTTGGCGGCGATACGCTACTCACCGATAGCAAAGGTAATAGTCGTATTTCCGTGCAGGATTATGCCATCGCCATGATTGATGAGCTGGAAAACCCACATAACACCAACCAACGTTTCTGCGTCGCGTACTGATCAAATCGCTATTTAAGTCGTTATGCCCCTCACTGGAGATAGGTGAGGGGTTGCCTCTTTCTTCTATTTCCCCGCCCCCTTTTCCCGTTACCCTCACCTATTTACTCTTTCACCTTTTTGCTGAACTTATCGTTCATCGCCGTAAAACCATCAGTCATATTTAACAATGTTAATTAATCCAATCTCACTTGACCACACATTAATTAACAACTGTGCATTAAAAAATTACTTATAAGACATTTCTTACATAAGCATAGCGAATCTCTTACAAATGCTGTCAGCAATATCCTACATACGCAGTCGCCTATACCTTCAACAATCAGGTAAACACAAATAAAGAAATACTAAAAAACTTGCACACTTGTGACAGCTAATGAACTTATTAGGTTCAGAACCCATTACGCAGACATGCACGCACTAGACTCGCATTAACTGACCCAATTACTGCAAGGAAAACATCATGAAAGCCAACACTGAGCTCGTTAAGATAGGCAATCATTGCGTGCATGTAGAAATCTATCAACAGCCACAAAATACTGAAAGTATTATTATGGTCAACGGCGCGCTAGCCACCACGGCCTCCTTTACCAATTGTGTCAAATACTTGAGTGATGGATTAAACGTTATCCTGTTTGACTTGCCTTTTGCTGGCCAGTCAAAACTACATAACCCTGTGGGTGGCATCATTACCAAGGAGAATGAAGTCAATATCCTCCTAGCTCTGATTGAACGTTACCAACCAACGTCGTTACTTTCCGTTTCTTGGGGAGGCTATGCCGCTATGATGGCATTGGCGCAATCCCCCACCTCCATTAAAAGAGCGGTGCTAGCCTCATTTTCAACTCAGCTTAACGACGGCATGCTGCGCTATATCAATGGTGCTCGCCATTATATTCAAATTGGCGATGTTAAAACCGCGGCTAACCTGCTTAATGAAGAAGTGGGAAAATACTTACCCCGCTTACTAAAATATATTAATTACCGGCATCTCTCACGGTTAGATGATCAAGAGCTTCAACAGGTCTGCTTTCATATCGAACAAATACTCTCCATGAACGACACCGACTATGAACAGCTCCTGGGTAATATTGAGATACCGACGCTGTTCGTGAATGGCAAACTGGATGAGTACACAACGCCGGAAGACATTCTGATTGCCGACGACTATATGCCGAAATGCGAGTTCGAAGTCGTGCCCAATGCAGGGCATTTTCTTGACCTTGAGCATGCTGATGCACGCAAACGAATGGAGAAAATTCTGCGCGGTTTTTTGATTCCTAACGAGTTTGAAAGTCAGGTTGCCTAACCACTTTCGTTACCCTATTACATGGCCTCACTAAGCAAGAGTGTGGTCATGTAATCTTCAGCACCATCATGCTAAAAAATCATTACCGCTCAAAAGCTAATGATAATTCATTACCACTCACCCCTCACGAAACGCCTCCACCACGCGTTCGGCCAACACTTCGCTGGCATCACCACTACCTGCACGCTTCACCAGCGCTACTTGATAATCCCCTAGCGGTGGCAGTGACTCGTTGTGGAGACGCTTGAGCGGTGGTCGAATCAAGCTTTTTGGAAAAGCCGTCACGGCCAGATCAGCCAGCATAGCAGCTTCCTGCCCGGCACAGTGGTCGCAGGAGTAAGCGATTCGGTAAGCAATCCCCGCTTGATCAAGGGCATTAAGGGTAATTCTGCGCCACGCACACCCCTGCTGGGCCAGGGTCACAGGCAGTGGCGTTCGCTGCACGGCAACGCCATCCTCACGGCCCGCCCACACTAGCGGTTCGCTGTGGACGATCTCTCCCCGCGTCGCCTGACCAGGCCCTCCAGCCATCACCAGGGCAAGATCAAGCTCGCCCTCGTCCAACCTGGCGAGCAGGTCTTTGCTGCGTCCCACCTCGACATCAACCTGCACCGCCGGGTGCGAGCGGGCAAACTGAGCCAACACAGTGGGCAGGATACGCCCGACGACATCATCCGTTATCCCCAGTCCCACGCGCCCTTCTATGGTGGGGGCTAAAAACTGTGTGACGGCTTCGGCATTGAGCTTAAGCAGCCGTCGACCATAGCCCAGCAGCACTTCCCCCTCGGCAGTCAGGCGTACGTACCGCGCCTCGCGCACAAACAGCGTTTGCCCGAGCGTCTCTTCCAGACGTTTGATCTGCATACTTAGCGCTGAAGGAGTGCGAAACAGCTGCTGGGCGGCGCGGGTGAAGCTGCCGCTCTCCGCAATTGTCACAAAGGTGCGCAGCACCTCGCTATCCAGTAGCGGTAAGGCAACCCGGCTGGGAGCCATGGTCGATAGTTGATTCATTCCGCCCACCTTTCAGAAAAACTTAACACTCAGTGTAGATCTTTTCGTTTGATTGATCCAAGGCAAAGTACCAAGCTGATAACCAGAGGTCGCGACCCTCCCACTTATTAATCACTGATCACAGCTGCCCAGTTAGCGCCCTGGCGTCATTGACTGTACAGCCGTTGTGAATAAAAGGAGGTGCGCGATGAAGTGTGAATGCCCAGCCCAACATGCCCATAACGCCTGGGAAAAAGCTCGCCAACTGGCGCCGCCGCCCAAGCCACCAGCACTGCATTTTTACATGCCTGCCATGCCGTCGATGAGGTTAATTCGTACGCTCGATATGGCCTGGTGGCGTTACCGGCGGCGTTGGCTTTTCCGCCGCCATATACTGCCGCTACTAGCCTACGATGACCACGTACTGTTGGATATTGGCCATTGTCGAGAAGATATTCTCTGGGCCAACCAGCTCCCATTGAAGGTCGATGCCATTCACGCGCTAGAAGCCCGGCAGAAAAAGCGGCAAGTTCAGCAGGCCTAGAATCAAAAAAGCTTCGAACCTCTCCCAGGTTCGAAGCTTTTAATGAAGCCCTTAATAGCGTTTTAAGCATCTCATATAGTTACTAAGCTTTTTGCTCAACGCCTGCTTTTAAACTCCTATCGGCCCGCCATCACGTTTTTGAATAACAACGGTTGACGCCCGAGGGCGTACTTGGCCGCTGGCTGCAACAGTGGCGTCTTGCACTAGCTCACTACCATCCGCGGGCCAGTTACCCGGGTGCTGAATGTTAATAAACAGCGCGGTTTTATCCGGCGTGGCAAAAATACCCGTCACTTCACAGCCGTTCGGCCCTACCGCAAAGCGCTTAAGCTGCTGCTGGTTGCTGCTGTTAACCACCGGGCCGGTTCCCTGGATGTCGTCTAGCCCATTAGGTACCACGGCAAGCAGTTGGTCGTTGGTGTACTCGGTGACCCCATCATAACCATTATCGGTCTGGATCCAGAGGATACCCTGACCATCGTCGCGCTCGTCGAACCAGAGCCCATCGGGGCTGGCAAACTGATTCATTTCGGTCAGGCCCGAGTGATTATCGGCATCGTCAGCTGCCGCGCCAAACACAAACACCTCCCAAGTGAAGGCATTCGGGAGCCGGCTTTCGCGCCAGCGGATAATATGCCCAGCTTCGTTATTAGCGCGAGGGTTGGCGGCATTGGTAGGCGCTAAGTCATAACCAACGCCTACCTGTTCCAAGCCGTCACCGTTGTTGGTGTAGGTTGGCTGTGTATCTTCACCGATGCGCTGTGAGTTATTGGTCAGGGTGAGATACACCTCGCCCGAGGCGGGATCAACAGAGGCCCACTCCGGGCGATCCATCGGCGTGGCGCCCAACAAATCCGCTGCATCGCAGGTGTTGATGATGATACCTGCCGCATCGTCGTTAGCTAGCCCCAACGCCGCCGCTAGTGTACGACCATCGCGCGTTTGGGTGCTAGGCGTTAGCGGCAGCCACTCACCGCTGCCATCGGCGTGGAAACGGGCCACATAGAGGGTGCCGTTATTCAGGTATTTGTTGCCAATGGCAAGACGATCGTACTCTTCACCTGGGCGGTTGGCATCGGTGGGATCCCAGGCAGCATCCGAAACATATTTATATACGTACTCGTTGCGAGAATCATGGCCAGAGTAATAGACCACCGGCTGGCCGGCTTCCAGCTTGCCTAACCAACACCCTTCATGGCGGAAACGCCCAAGCGCCGTACGCTTAACCGCCAATGCATCACTATAGGGATCGACTTCCACCTGGTAGCCGAAGGTGCGTGCTTCGTTGCGGTAATCGTCTTCGGCACGCTCGCCGCGCAGGGTAATATCGAAGCGAGCAAATTCGTCATTCTGTTCAGAGGCATCACCTGCCGAAGTATCCCAACCATAGCGGCTTTTATCGGTGGGAATACCAATCCGGGCATCGTCCTGGAAGCGTTCACCGCGGTTCACAAAGATATCGGGCCAGTTCTCTTCACAGGCAATATAGGTGCCCCAGGGCGTTACCCCGTTACCACAGTTATTGTTTGTACCACGGGTTTGGGTGCCTTCAGGCGAAAAGCGGGTTTTGACGTAGTCACTGCCCGCCACTGGCCCGGAAAGCTCCATCGTCGTCGCACTGGTGAGGCGCCGGTTATAGCGCGATCCCGGCACGTGCGCCCATTGGCCGCTGGCGTTCTTTTCGACCTCAACAAGGGTGACACCGTGAGCGTTGATTTCGGTGCGCGACTCCTCTGCTGGCCGCTGGCCCTCATCAGCATTAGTGGGGCCACCTTGGGGCGCCCATAGCGCGGCTTGATCGATATACTCATTGTTGAGCGCCAGCACAAAACGACGCGAGGCGTTGTCGGTATCCAGGGCAAAACCGGCCATGCCGTCATGGTGCATACCCACACTCTCCGCCTGACGCTCAGCGGTCATCGGCTGTTCGGGCTGCCAGGTAACATTTTGGTTCAGCGGCGTGCCCCACGGCACCAAGACTTGGGCAACATAACCTTCCGGCACCACAACGGCATCGGTGCGTGACCCTTTAACCGCCTCAAACGCCAGCGTCAGGGGTGTCTTTTGGTTGCTGCTTGAGGCAAGCGCTTGCGCAGCACCGCCAAAACTAAGCATCGAGGCAGCCGCCATGCTCAAACCACCGCGCATCACATCGCGCCGGGATACATGGCGCGCCAATACTTCCGCAAAAGGTTGATTGCCGCTGTGGTTAAACAGGCGATGATCTTCGATCTCTTTACTCATTTTGGTCTCCCCCTGATCGTTTGTAAGCCAACGATTGAACGTTAGGAGACACTAAAGAAGCTTAATGACAGCACGATGACGGAGCGCCTGCATTTAGATGAAGAACGGTCGAATGCTAGCCACTTTTACTCCCCAAACCCTATTGAGGGATGTCTGCAACTCTGCTAAATTAACGCTAATAGTTATCATTAACACAGGAGTTACTCTCTCATGCAGTTACCCGCTAAGGGCACTGGCCAGGGAGATACGTCGGCCTCGACGACCCGCGAGGTGGCCCACGAGGTGAATAGCAAAGAATTACTTGGTAACTCAGGCCAATTGGTTATTCACCATGAACAGCGCCGCTATGTGTTGCGCCGTACTAAAAGCGGCAAGTTAATCCTTAACGCATAAAGCTCTTAATATTTTAGCCCCTGATTAATTTAAAGATTTATACGGCAAAGCCAGCCAGGTAGCCCATCGCACCCAGCCAGCGACCTCTTCCACTTATCCCTGTTGGAAATCTCTGGCTTATGAACCACACACGCGCTTTTGGTGGCCTCTTTTTAACGCTGCTTCCACTGCTAGCCGCCCAAGCGGACGACGCCGGGCTTAACCCAGTGACGGTCACCGGCACCCGGGCGCCTACTGACCTTTCCCGGGCGCCGCTGATTATCGATATTATTGATCGCGATGATGCTGTGCTGGCCACCGCCAGCCGGGTTGAAGACGTGCTTAGCCGCCAACCCGGCCTGCATGTGGCTGGCCAAGGGCGCCGAAATGGCCAAACCTTAAGTATGCGCGGCTTTGGCAGCAAAGGGGTGCTGGTGCGTTTGGATGGTGTTCGTCAGGATATCTCCACCGGCCACATCGGTAACTTCTTTCTCGACCCTGGCTTGATTCAAGAAGTACAGATAGCGCGCGGTGCGCTCTCCAGCCTTTACGGCAGCAATGCCATGGGCGGTGTCGTCAGCTTCACCAGTGTGAATGCCAACGACCTGCTTGCCCCCGGCGAAAATAGCGGCGTACGCCTTTCCGTAGGCGGTGCGACGGCCAGCGACGAAATGCGGGGGAGCCTGACTGGCTTCGGCCGCCGCAATACCGCCAACGGCCAGGTGGATGGCCTGTTTTCAATCGGCCGCAGTGAATCCGGCGATATTCGCCGCGCGGGGGGCGATGAAGCCGAAGAGGATGCCGCCCTCAATAGCCTGCTGCTAAAAGGCGGTTGGGAGCCAAGCGACGACCAGCGGCTATTTATCAGCTGGCAGCACTACGACGAACGCGCCACCCAGCCCGCCAACCCACAGCAGCTTTCAACCGATGCCAGCAATCCGCTGCGCGATCGCGATGTGGAAAGCAACAACGTCCAGTTGGGCCACCGCTGGCAGCCCAGCGCTGCCACCGAAGTCACCTCGCAGCTTACCTTTAGCCAGCAGGATATCGACGAGCCCCAGGCCAACCGTACCCTAGAGCGGGCCGGTCTTCAGAGCGACGGCTTCCACACCATGGATCACGGCTGGCTTTCGCAAACGCTGGTGTTCGGCGCCGAATTGGAGCAGGCCCGCCAACGGCCAGATGGCGAAGCGAATGGCTTTCCTAAAGCCGACATCGACACCCAGGCAGCCTATCTCGACACCACGCTTACCGCTGGACGCTATCTGGCCGATGGCGGCGCCGGGCAGTTTGATATTGGCCTGGGCGCTCGCTACGACCGCTACGACGCCAGCGGACAAAACAATGCCGATAGCGTCCACGACCAAGTGTCGCCACGTTTTCGTCTTGCCTGGCGGCCTGATGACGCTTTGATGCTGTTTTCGGGCTACGCTGAGGCCTTCCGTGCCCCGAGTCTTTCCGAGCTTTACGCCAACGAGCGCCACTTTGCCGGTTTCTGCGCCGGGCCAGCCTTCTGCACACCGGACAATTACTGGATTCCCAACCCTAGTCTCTCGCCTGAATCTAGCCACACCTGGGAAAGCGGCGTGGTTTGGCATCAGGGCGACTGGCAGGTTCGTGCCAGCTACTTCGACACCCGCGCCGACGATTTTATCGACACCCACGTCGACATCATGGCGGGCACCACCCAGGCGGTGAACGTTCAGCGCGCCCAGCTATGGGGCTATGACGCTCGAGTGACTTGGCAGCCCAGCGCCTTCCCGCTTCTCACAAGCTTTGTGGGCCTTTCGGAAGTCTCCGGTAAAGACCGCGATTCTGGCGAGCCCCTAGGCAGTCAAACACCGTTGGAAGCCACCCTGGGAAGCGAGGTGGTTCTGTATAACAGCGATATCCGCCTGGGCTGGCAAGCGCGTTTTGCCCAATCTTTCGATAAGCAGGGCGATGACGAGCGCCTGCCCGGCTATGGGTTGCACGATGTGCATCTCGCTTGGCAAATCACCCCGGCCGTGGATACCTCGCTGCGCCTTGCCAATATTGGCGACAAGGTGTGGTACCGCCCCGACGGCAGCCTGGGCGATGGGCGCAGCCTGTTCGCCACCCTCAACTGGCAGTGGTAAATCCACGCAGTCAACCCGATAGAGGTGCGTCATGATTACATCCCAACAGATCGCGATTATCGAAGCCTTTGACGCGGCGCGCGCCGCGCAGCCGCGGCTACCTGCGATTGAGATTGCCGAACGCTTATCGATCAGTGAAGGCGAGCTGCAGGCCGCTCGTTTAGGGCGCGACGTATGGACGCTGCCGCTCTCGCCCAGCGATATCGCCGCTTACCTGCCCCAGTTGGGGCGGGTTAAGGCGTTGACCCGCTCCCGGCTGGCCGTGCTAGAGCAAACCGGCAACTACCCTGAGCTTAGCGGCGGGGAGCATACTGGCCTGTTGCTCGATCCTGGCGGCCTGGATTTACGACTGCTTTACACGAACTGGCACTGGCCCTGCCTGATTCGTAATCCTATGCCGGCCACCAGCGCGGAAGAAGCGCAGTGGCGCTGGAGCCTGCAAATATTCAACCAGCATGGCTGCGCCGTTCACAAATGCTTTGCCCTGGAGAACCCACTACCGCGCCCCTGGGGTGCCTTAGCGGCCTTGGGCACTCGGGATACGCCGGCGTTTACCCAGAGCATGCCTCGCCTAAAGCGCCCGCTGCCTGAAGCGCCGACCCTGGCCAGCGAGTGGGGCGCGATGCGCGATGTGCACCAGTTCTTTGCCCTCCTCCAGCGCCATCATCTGGAGCGTATTGAGGCCAACCAGTTAATGGAAGGCCGCTATACCCGCGCGCTGCCCCTCAATGCCCTGGAAGCAGTGCTGCAGCATGCAAGCCAACGCGCGCTGCCGTTGATGCTGTTTGTCGCCAGCCCCGGCTGCGTGCAGATTCGCACCGGCACCCTGCCCACCCCGCAACGGGCTCGTGGCTGGCTGAATCTATTTGGCGAGCAGTTCACCCTGCACCTTGATGACACCGCGATTGACCAAGTGTGGCAAGTCAGCAAACCCAATCGCGACGGCGGCGTGACCAGCATTGAAGCCTTTGATGCCGAAGGCTCGCTAGTGCTGCAACTTTACGCACAGCGCCAGGAAGGCCGCGCGGAGCGTCGCGAGTGGCGGCAATTGCTGGATGAACTCGGTCGCCAAGAGGCGGTGGCATGAACGCAAAACGCCTAATGCGCCGCTCACTGGCACTACTGCTGATGGGGTGGCTAACCACCGGGGCCGCATTGGCCAGCGAGCGCTGGGTGGTGCTGGGCGGCGATATCGCCGAAACCCTGGCCGCCCTGGATGCCGATATCAACGTTATCGCTCGGGATGACACGGTCGTGCATCCACCCGCCATGGCGGAGCTGCCCTCGGTGGGTTACCTACGCCAGCTCTCCGCTGAAAGCGTCCTGTCGGTTAAACCTAACCAAGTGTTAGCAGCAGGACATGCAGGCCCCAAGGAAGTGCTGGCGCAGCTTGAGGCGGTGGGGATCGACGTCGCCACTATTAACGCCCCGCCAACCCTTGATGCCATTGCCGATAAAGTCCGTGCCGTCGGCCAATTAACTGATCGCAGTGACGCAGCAGGGGCATTGGCAGACGCTTTGGATGAGAAACTTGACCGACTAGCCAACCTGCCTACCCTACCCCCGACCAGCGCTATGTTTATCATGCAGCATAGCGGCTTAACACCTCGGGCGGCGGGCAGAGATACCGCAGCGCATAGCGCGCTCGAAGCGGTGGGCCTGACCAATGCCTTCGCCGCGATGCAGGGCTATCACAGCGTGGGTGCCGAAGCCCTGGCCCGGCAAGCGCCGGAGATTGTGGTTGTCTCCGAGCGTGGCCTGGCGGCAATGGGTAGCGCAGCCGCGCTATGGCAGTTACCCGGTATGGCGTTAACCCCCGCAGGCCGAGAGCAACAGCTGATTGTCATTGATGACCAAGCCTTGCTTGGCTTTGGCCCGCGCACGCCCGATAAGCTACTCACCCTGCGCCAGGACGTTGAAGCGCTATTGAATGCACCAACTAGCGCCCAGCTAAGCCCATGATAGCCATTCTTAACACTGACCGTTTCCGGGTGCGGCTGCCGGTTAGTCGCACTACCCGCGTGCTCATCGGATTAACCGCTACGCTACTGCTGGTCTTAGGTTGGGCGGCCGCCTCTGGTGCGCTGGGCATCTCCCCGTGGGAAGTACTCCGCGGCCAAGCCGATCCGCTCAGCGTGCAGGTGTGGTGGCAACTGCGCCTGCCGCGCTTACTGCTGGGCGTGGCAGTGGGTGCAATGCTTGCCGGTAGCGGCGCCGCCATGCAAGGGCTGTTTCGTAACCCGCTGGCCGACCCCACCCTGCTCGGCCTTGCCAGTGGTGCCGGGCTTTTCGTAGCTGTGTGGATTGTGCTGTTTCAAAACAGCGGCGCAGGCAGCCTTTACGGTCAGTTTGCGGCAGGCTTTCTGGGCGCCTTATGCGTCTGTTTGATTGTCTTTGGCATCGCCAAGCGTCAAGGCGGCGGCAGTGCCGCTGTGATGACCCTGTTGCTGGCTGGTTTGGCCATCAATACTCTCGCCGGGGCTAGCGGTGGGGTTTTAGCCTTTATCGCCAGCGATGAGCAGCTTCGCCAGCTTAGTTTATGGGGCATGGGCACGCTGACTAACGCCCTGTGGCGCACCACGGCGCTCGCCCTGGTACTCATTGCCGTTGCCCTGTGGCTGTTAATGCGTAGCGCTCGTGAACTTGACCTGCTCCAGCTAGGCGAAGCGACCGCCCATGCGGCGGGGCTGGATGCAAGCCGCTTAAAACGCCGGGTGGTGGTCGCGACCTCGCTGGGCGTAGGTTTGTGTGTAGCGCTCACCGGAGTAATTGGCTTTTTGGGCCTGCTGGTACCCCACTGCCTACGGCTTTGGTTAGGGCCTGGCCATCGGCTGCTGCTGCCCGCCTCAATGCTCGGCGGCGCGCTGCTTCTGGTCGTTGCTGATACGCTAGCCCGCACCGTCGCTGCCCCGGCGGAAATCCCCGTTGGGCTGCTAACCAGTCTGCTTGGCGGCCCCTACTTCCTGTACCTACTGATGCGCAGGAACCGAGCATGCTAACTCTCCATCAGGCTGGTTTAACCACCACCCCCGCTATCGCCCCACTAGATGGCACGATTCGACCCGGCGAGCTGCTAGCCATTGTCGGCCCCAACGGCGCGGGCAAGAGCACATTGCTCAGCATGCTTTCAGGCTTTCGCCCAGCCGAACAGGGCGAACTACATCTGGATGGCACACCCTTGCGCGAATGGCCCATCGCCGAACTTGCCAATCGCCGAGCGTTGGTCGCCCAGCAGGAGTTACCCGGCTTTGACTGGCAAACCGACGAGCTGTTGAGTCTAGGCAGTAACCCGGCTAAATCACTAGTAGCGGCGCTACTGGATGATCTGGATCTAACCCGCCTCGCCAAGCGCAGCGTACTCTCGCTGTCCGGCGGCGAACGCCAGCGGGTGATGATCGCGAGAGGCGCCTGCCAGCTACTCTCAAGGTGTTCTCCCACCGCCAAGGATGGCGGTATTTTACTTCTGGATGAGCCTACCAGCGCCTTGGATATCGGCCAGCAGCAGCGCCTGATGCGCCAACTGCGCGGTTGGGCCACGCAGCACCACATGGCCATTGTTTGCGTGCTCCACGACCTTAATCTCGCCAGCACCTACGCTGACCGGGTATGGTTGCTACATCAAGGGCAGCGTATTGACCATGGTCTACCCAACCAAGTACTCAACCCCGCAACCATCGCGAAGATTTACGCGGCCGAGTTGCAGCACATTGAGGGCGGCCCCCATGGCAAGCCCCTGCTCGCCCTGGCGCCTTAAGACGGCTTTCAGCAGCCAACGAGTCGAGTGGCAAAGCCCTCATATAAGTCCATACTTATCCATACGTAAAGGGCAATATAGGCATCACCGTGCCAATTGGGGAGCAAGAATGAGACTGATCAGCCTCATGTGGGTAATGCTGGCAGGGATGAGTTTTAGCATCGGTGTGTTAGGCATTTTTCTACCCCTGCTGCCGACCACCGTGTTTATGCTAATGGCTGTTTACTGTGCCTCCAAAGGCTCACCGCGTTTTGAGGCATGGATTCGCTCCCGCCACTATGTCGGGCCACTACTGGTTACCTGGGAACAAGAACGCGCCATACCCCGGCGCGCTAAGTTGGCGGCTGTTAGCATGATCGCATTGAGTGCACTGATCACGGCTTGGTCGCTCGGCCCCGGCTGGACACGCTGGGGCGTGATCGCTCTACTAATGCTGATTGCCGTTTGGCTGGCCACCCGGCCAGAGCCCTCCTCGTCGCCTTAACGCACGACTAAACCAGCACTTTATGGGTAGAGACCACCTGTCGCAGCCCCATAAACGAGCGGATCTGGCGCACGCCGGGTAGGTAGAGTAGTTGTTCAGCGTGCAGCCTGTTAAAGCTTTGGCTGTCCCGGGTGCGCACTAGCATAAAGTAATCAAACTCCCCGGTGACCACGTGGCACTCCATACAGCCAGAAACCTTCTGGGCCGCCTCTTCAAAGGCGGCGAAGGATTCCGGCGTCGAGCGATCCAGCACCACGCCAATCAACACCACCATACCTGCCTGAAGCTGCTCTGGGTCTAAATGCGCCACCACTCGGCTGATGACCCCATCCCGCTTGAGCCTTTCCACCCTGCGTAAACACGCCGCCGGGCTCAAGTTCACCTGCTCCGCCAGTGCCACATTGGAGAGCGTGGCATCTTCCTGAAGTAGTTTAAGGATACGCCGATCTGTTCGATCTAGTTCAGCGGCCTGATCATCAGGCTCAGGGCGTGAACGGGAGGTTTTTGCACACACTATTATTTACCTTATTCATCTATAGACACTATTCAAACCCATATAAAACATGTTTTAGAAACCTTTATTGCTTTAAACCAGCCAAATTTGCAACACAAAAATCATAGCTAACACTTACTATAAATAGCAGAGAGCACGCCAATTGTTCACAACAACCTTAGCCGCCCTATATCGCACCCAATGTTTTAAAGCTGGAGATTGCTATGAACCTCGAACGCTTCCCACGTTACCCACTCACCTTTGGCCCCTCTCCCATTACGCCGCTCAAGCGGCTAAGCGAACATTTAGGCGGTGAAGTAGAGCTCTACGCCAAGCGTGAAGACTGCAACAGCGGTTTGGCCTTTGGGGGTAACAAGACCCGCAAGCTTGAGTATCTGATTCCTGAAGCGCTGGAACAGGGCTGCGATACGCTGGTATCTATTGGCGGTATTCAATCCAACCAGACCCGCCAAGTCGCCGCCGTTGCCGCTCATTTGGGCATGCAGTGTGTGCTGGTACAGGAGAACTGGGTCAACTACTCCGACGCGGTGTATGACCGTGTGGGCAATATCGAGATGTCGCGCATCATGGGTGCCGATGTACGCTTGGATGACGCCGGGTTCGATATCGGCATTCGCCCCAGCTGGGAGCAGGCCATGGAAGATGTTCGCCAGCGCGGTGGTAAGCCATTCCCGATTCCCGCTGGTTGCTCCGAGCACCCTTACGGCGGCTTAGGCTTTGTAGGCTTTGCTGAAGAGGTGCGCCAGCAGGAGAAAGAGCTGGGCTTCACGTTTGACTATATCGTGGTGTGCTCGGTTACCGGCAGCACCCAGGCGGGCATGGTGGTGGGGTTTGCCGCCGATGGCCGTGCCCAGCGAGTGATTGGCATTGATGCCTCTGCCAAGCCTGAGCAAACCCGTGAACAGATCCTGCGCATTGCGCGCAATACGGCTGAGCTGGTGGAACTGGAAGGCGGTATTAGCGATGACGATGTTATTTTGGATACCCGCTACGGCGGCCCCGAGTACGGCCTGCCCAACGAAGGCACGCTGGAAGCCATTCGCCTATGCGCTCGGCTTGAAGGTGTGCTCACCGATCCGGTCTACGAAGGCAAATCCATGCACGGCATGATCGATATGGTGCGCAACGGTGAATTTCCGCCAGGCTCCAAGGTGCTCTACGCCCACCTGGGCGGTGTACCTGCGTTAAATGCCTATAGTTTCCTGTTTAGAAATGGATAAGAAGTAAAACACCTGCCCCGAACCGTCTGATCTAGCGTCTAAATAACGTCGATCAGACGGTTACTGCTGTACAAATAAAGCACACCCTTTAGTCTTGGCGTATAAGATGCTCACTCATGAGGATACGCCATGTCTTCAACGCTGCCCGCTCACCTCACCCTTGAAGAACTGGCGCAATGTTCCGCACCGCTGCCCGATGTAGAAGTACACGGACTCGATAGGGGCTGGTACATCGTGCGCCTGCATCAGGGTAACGCCACCAGCGTGCTTACTGACCAGAATGGCGAGACGCAACGCTTTACCGGTACGCAGTGGATTGGCCGCACGCTGGCGCCGTTGGGGTTCACCCACGGCACGCTGACCTGGGCCGACGCCGATGATGAGATGATTGGCACCGACGTACCGCCCGTTTCTGCCCAGCAGCGCATGGCTTATGGTGTTCGCGTGGCGTTCAACTATACCTGTCTATAACATTCATAAAGCGAGCCGCCAGGAGTTTGCACTTCTTTAACACTTAGCTTCCAACAAGGACGGACTCTATGCGCGATGATGAAAAGTACACCAATTCCGAAGAACAGTTACTCTACCTTCAAAACCTGCTAGATGATCAAGACACAGCGGCACTAAAAGCGTATTTCTCTGAACTCGACATTTTAGACATTGCGCGCACACTGGAGTCCTTCCCGGCCAAAACGCGAGATTTCCTTTGGGAGTATGTTCCCGACGATTTAATCGGCGAGGTTCTTGCTGAAGTTGACGAAGACATCCGCGCTGACTACATCGAAGACTTATCGGCCAGCGATGTAGAGCAAATTGTTAAAGGCTTGGATGCTCAAGAAGTTGCTGAAGTTTTAGATGTTGCCGATGAAGCCATAAAAACCAGCGTTTACGCTAGCTTAGAGCAAGAAATCCGCGCCCAGGTTGAGAATCTTCACGCCTATGAAGATGACGTTGTTGGCCGTTACATGGATCCCGAGACGGTCAATGTAAAACAGGGCGTGTCGTTAGAGGCCGTACAGCGCTATATCCGCATCCACCATCTGCTCGACGATGAGTCGCAACAGATCATGATTACGGATAAAGACAAACGCTTACTCGGCACTTTGACCCTGATTGATTTAATCAAGCAACCACAAGATGCGATGGTTGATGATTACATGGATGACTTTTTTACCCTAAATGATCAAATGAAAGTCAGTGATGCAGCGGCGTTATTGCGCTCTAAAGAGCTACACTTTGTGCCCGTGTGCGATAGCGATGGGTTACTTGTAGGTCAGCTAAACGCCGCCGACGTACTTGAAATCACCCAAGACGACGCTGACATGACGTTAAAGCATATGTCCGGCGTCAGTAACGAAGAGGAAGTCTTCACGCCCGTTTTACGCAGTGCAAAGAGTCGCGGCATTTGGCTGGGTATTAATCTGTTAACGGCTTTTTTAGCCGCCTTCGTTATCGGGCAATTTGAAGCGGCCTTAGATCAAATCGTGGCGCTGGCTATTTTGATGCCGGTGGTGGCGAGCATGGGGGGTATTGCGGGTAGTCAAACCCTCACCGTGGTTATACGCGGCCTGGCGCTGGGCCAACTGGCGGGCAACAACGTTCGCTGGCTGTATAACAAAGAGATGTGGGTGGGTATGAGTAACGGTTTGGTGTGGGCATTAGTGGTCGGCTTGATTTCCCATATCTGGTTTGGCGACGCCATGATCACGCTGGTGATCACCCTGGCCATTTTTATCAATATGAGTCTCGCCAACTTATCCGGCGTATTAATTCCCATGGTATTGAAAAAGCTCCAGATCGACCCTGCGTTATCCGGCGCGGTTATTTTGACGACCGTTACCGATGTGGTTGGCTTTTTATCCTTTCTGGGGCTCGCGACGCTGATTATTCTGTGACCCTGTATCGGGACTGATGTAGAGCGCCACATAACGCGGCGCTCTGCTTATCACCCTAGGGCGTCGTATCACTTCGTCCCTCTACCGAGTTCGAGGCGCTCGCCTTTTTTTCATCCACAGGGTCGCAGCAATAAAGTAGAGTACGGTTGGTACCACAATGAGTACTTGGAAAGTGTCTAAGTGCGCTGTGGCATCCACACCCTGGAACCAAGACCAGCCCGCTATACCCAAAATAGCCACTAAACACGCCACCGCTATAAGGTACCAAGGATTGCGCCTCTGCACTGGAAAGCGTTCCGGCGTATCTGCGCCCGGTTGCTCAGGTGGATTACGTGATCCATATGCCGCCTGATAGAAATCGATCTCCTCTTTCGCAATATCTCCCTGAAAACGGCACAGCAATGGATAGGCAATAAAGCTTGTCAGCCACACGGGGATAAAGAGCGTAAAAAGGTGTAGCGAGCCTTCAAACAAAAGTGCCACCCCAACCAGAATACCCATGCCCCAGGCCATAAACGCTGGCCGATTGTTGGCAAACCCCAGATGTTCACGCCAGAACGGGCGGATCTTCATTCGGGGCAGTAAAAAGTGCTCCGCCGCAATGATGGCACCCACCGGGGCAATCAGCATGATGAAGTAAGAGAGCACATTGAGCCACTGAGTAAACACAAAGGGGAAGCAGGCAATTAGTGTGGTTGCCACACCTGTAATAGCGGTAACCCGTACGCGGGAATGCTGAGTAAAAACCGCCTGAAAAGCGAGCCCCGCACGGTAGAGACTTGGGATCGACGTGGTCCAACCTGCGATCACTACCGCAATTAACCCCATGGCACCAAGAATCCTAAAAGAGACACCACCGGGATCCATTTGGGTAAGCTGAGAGCCTGCCAGAAGCGCCGCTGTTGCCCCCATTAAACCTGCACATACCCACGCCATATAGTGACCAATATACATACCGGCGGCGGAGAAGTAGCCATACGAGGATTTGCGGGCAAAACGCAGGATAGACATATCACTCATCCCCAAGTGCATCGGCAGGTTAGCGCCCCAGGCCCAGGCCGCAATCACCCAGACCGATATACCAGGGGCTCCCTCAGGCGTCTCTCCCGTCCAAACAAAAGTATCAACAACACCTGCCAGGGTGGTCAAACCGTCTAGCTCTCCCATGTGTAGCAGAACGGGAATCGTCACCACCCCACTGGCTAAAAACATGGTTGCCATCCAGGGAGAGCAGACGGTTGAAAAATTAGCGATTAGCTTGAACCCCTTGAGGGTCATCCACACGGTAATAGCGCCCACAAACAGCACCAGCGCTACGAAGCTAATGCTCTGGGGATACCATGCCGTTTGCGGCGGTATGGTCGTCACCACTCGGAAGGCAGACGCCGATACCGTAATCATCGCCCCCGACACCACGGCAAAAATCAAACCATTAAGAAGATTATAAATAAGCGAAAAGCGCTTACCTGCCAACCGCTCTAGATACCAGTAAATGGTCATGCGCGAGCGAACGGCCACCGGGCTACACACCAAAGCCCAAGAAAGCACGGCAAATAAGTTGCCAATGAGCAGGCCCCAAAGTAAATCGCTGGTACTAACCCCCAGCGCAACTAACGAGGCGCCGATGACAAACTCGGTGCCCGCTACGTGTTCGCCTGCGTAAGCCCCCAGAAAGTACTTGCCGCTTAATTGATGGCTTGCGGGAATTCGCTGATGCTCAAATTCTCCAGTCGGTTGTGATGTTGATGAGGGAGCGCTCTCACTTGCCGCCGTCGACAGCGCGGGGGTTGGGGTGCTCATGCGCATCTCCTGTTGTTGGGGCTATAAGCACTGAATGTTTTAAAGCATAAACAATCAGACTGAATGGAATTTATATTCTATAATTTTTAATAGCAAACATTTAATTCCATACTTTGGTCGACCTTTAATGCCTAATCCCACGTCAATGTGACCGGCATACGGCTCTGTAGCGACTTCGTGGCGGCATCAGCAATACGCTGGGCACGCAGTGCTGCATCGGCATTTGGGTAATCAACCCGTTCGCCATTGAGCCTTCGTACAAAGGTGTCTAGCGCTTCGTAGAACGTAGGTTCTATGCGCTTGAGCCAGTCAGCATGCAGACCATCACTGGTCTTCTTATCCCCTTTATAGATTGAAAGATGGCGATGAGGCTGACGCCGCGATTCGGCCATCCCCTCAGCACCAAACAGCTCTACGTGCTCGTCATAGCCATAGCCGGTGCGCCGCGTGCAATCGATCTGCACTAGAGCACCGGAGGCCATGCGCAGTGTGGCAATGGAGGTATCCACATCACCGGCTTCCCCTATGCGCGGATCAGAAAGCGCATCCCCCATCACATGCACCTCTACCGGCAAATCCTCGGTGAGCCAGCAGAGCAAGTCGAAAAAGTGGATGGTCTGATCACGCATCTGCCCGCCAGACGCCTCAATATAGGCCATCGGTGGGGTTTCCTGGGAGCGACAGGTCATCTGTACCAGCTCGATCTTGCCCAGCTCGCCTCTTACCACCACTTCCTTAAGAGAAGCATGGCTGGCGTCAAAACGGCGGTTGAAGCCGATCATCAGCGGCACGCCCGCCTCACGAACCGCAACGACCGCTTGCTCGGCTCTGCGAGTATCCAGGTCGATAGGCTTTTCACAATAGATTGCTTTGCCCGCGCGGGCTGCCTGCTCGACAAAGTCGGCATGGGTTGGGGTCGATGAGGCGATCAGTACAGCATCAATATCGGTGGTGAACACGTCTTCGATCGCGATGGCGTTTGCGCCATACTCAGCTGCCAGCGCCTGGGCTTTAGCCAAATCAATATCGGCCACAACATCAAGCGATACCTTAGGGTGGCGAAACAGGTTGCGAGCATGCAGCGAGCCGATAAACCCAGCACCAATAAGAGCAAAGCGTTGCATAAATGTACCTCTTAATTTTCAAAGCTCAGGCTTTCAATACCCAGGTTTTGCAAGCCTAGAGCGCGATAGTGACCCACTGGCCTTGTGTGTTGTGAGAGGCGTCAACGGCCTTAACAAAGCGTACGCCCAATAGTCCATCACGACTGTTCGGCAACGGTCGTGATGGACAGGCGGCCTGGCCGGTATCGCAATATCGCTCGATAACATCGGCAATGTCGCTATAAAGATTGGCAAAGGACTCGATAAACCCTTCAGGGTGGCCCAGCCCTATCCGCGTCAACCGGGCTTGGTCATCGCTCTGGCTATCATGTCCCTGCACACGGGTTTCGCGCCGGCCATCGGGGTATTTCAAGGTAAGGTAGTGCGGATCCATCTGACACCACTCCAGGGACGCCTTATCGCCAAACAGGCGGAAGCGTAAGCCGTGCTCGTGCCCCGTGGCGGCCATGCTGACCCACAGTGACCCACGTGCTCCATTGGCCAGACGTACCTGGATCTGTGCATCGTCGAAGACCCGCCGCCCCGGCACGCAGGTGCTAAGTTCTGCAGACACCTCGGTTACTTCCTGACCGCTGACAAACCGCAGCAGTTGGTGGGCATGGGTACCCAGATCAGAAATCAGGCTGGCCGTGCCGGACTGAGCCGGGTCGAGACGCCACGCGGCCTGCTTATTACTTGCATCGTCCTCTACTTTTGCGCATGCCCAGCCGGAGGCGTGCTCCACCATGGCAATACGCAACTCGCCAAGCGCCCCTTCTCGTACCAGATGCGCCGCTTCGCGCACCATGGCGTAGGCGCTGTAATTGTGGGTTAACGCGAAAACCAGCCCGCGCGATTCGGCCAGGGCGTGCAGGCGTTCTGCCTCATCCAGATCACCCGTCATGGGTTTATCGCAAATCACATGAATGCCTGCTTCCAGGAAGGCGCTGGCCACCGGGTAGTGACTATCGTTGGGCGTGACAATCACCACTGCCTCAATGCCTTCTTCCCGAGCGCTCTCCTTCTCCGCCATCTGCGCATAATCTTCATAGACACGGGCAGAATCGATCCCCAACTCTGCCGCGCCCTGGTGAGACTTCTTCAGTGAGCGTGAGAAAGCGCCGGCCACCAAGTCATAACGGTTGTCCAGCCGCATGCCCATTCGGTGCGCTTTAGCAATACCCGCGCCAGGGCCACCGCCGACCATGCCAATGCGTATTCTTGTTGATGCCATGTTGCTCTCCTTATCTCCAGGGCGTCTGCCAGGTTTAGATGCGTACCCACTGACGGCTATGGGCGGATTCATCCATAGCGGTGATGATGCGCTGGTTGGCGCGGCCAAAGGCAAAGTTGGGAAAGCAGTCGTCCTGGTTAGCGATGCCCTCGATCAGGTCGTGCACCTCAATCACCTTGGCGTCGAAAAAACCTAGCCCGCCACCGGCGAAATCAAAGCCAAAGAAGGCGCGGTACTGCGGCACCTGGGAGCCGGCCAGCAAGGTTTTGAAACCGCGGTCACGCTTATCGTCGTTCAAACGGTATACCTGCAGCTCGTTAAACCTCTCACCGTCCATATACAGAGTGCCCTCGGTACCGGAAATCTCCCAATACACGCCAAACACTCGGCCAGCCGCGAGGCGTGAACTTTCAATCACCCCGGCCGCGCCGGAGGTAAATTTAACCAGCGCCTGGGTCTGATCATCGTTTTCCACACGACGCATTTCTGCGTCTTTATCGACCTTGCTGGCATAACCGGCATCGCTGGAGGGCACTGGGCGTTCGGTAATTTGCGTCTGCGTCTGGCAGTTAACCTCTTCCAGGTCGCCCATTAAAAACTGTGCCACGCTAATAATATGCGCGCCCAGATCCCCTAGCGCCCCGGTTCCCGCGCCTTCACGAGAGCAGCGCCACGACCAGGGCAGATCCGGATCATTAAAGAAGCCCTGATCAAACGTCCCTCTGAACCGAATAGGTCGGCCAATCTCACCGGCGTCAATCAACTGCTTGGCCAGAAGCGCTGCCGGTGTTTTGATGTTGTTAAAGGCCACCATGGTTTTCACCCCCGCCCGCTCGGCCGCCTCGTGCATTTCGCGAGCCTGGTCATCACTCATGGCGAGCGGTTTCTCACAGTAGACATGCTTGCCTGCAGCGATAGCGGCCAGCGCCATTTCATGGTGCAGCGCGTTGGGGGAGGTAATATCGACCACATCCACATGGGGGTCATCAATGAGCTGGCGCCAATCGCCGTAACTTTTTTCGAAACCGAGGCGTTCCCGCGCGGCTTCAGCCACGTCGGCCCCTTGGTCAGCAATCGCGTATAGTCGCGGCGTTAATGGTAGGTCACGGTAGAGCATCCTTGCGCGGTGATAGGCGTCTGCATGCGCTTGGCCCATAAAACCGCTGCCGATCAAGCCAATATTGAGCGTCTTAGCCATGATAAAGTCTCCTGAAGGTAGTCGTGAGCGCCGCTTTTAGCACTCCGCTAAGAGGGGGTGATGCACTGAGTCAGCGGTTTTCAAACAGCTGTGCCATATGGCGATAAGCAATACCGGCCATCTCTTTTGGGGGTGCTTTACGCGGGTCTTGCTCAGCCTCCACGATCAGCCAGCCTTGATAATCAGCGTGGGTGGCAAACTCAATCAGGGGCGAAAAATCCAGGTAGCCATCACCCGGCACGGTGAACATGCCATCGCGCACGCCTTGATTGAAGCTGATGTCCTCGCGGCGCACTCGGGCCATGACATCTCCCCGGATGTCTTTGCAGTGCAGATGATTGATACGCTCGCCATGGCGTGCCAGCAGACTTGCCATATCACCACCCCCGGCCACCACATGGCCTGCATCGAACAGCAACCCCACTGCCTCGCCCGTATGAGCCATTAGCGCATCAATCTCGGCTTCATTTTCCACCACCATCATCAGATGGGCGTGATAACTCAGCGCAATGCCATGGCGCGCTTTAAGCGCCTCGGCAAAGCGCGTCAGCCGCTCGCCATAGGCCGACCAATCGTCTTTTGCTACGCTCGGCGTCTTCGACAGCGGTGCCTCGAGTGGCGCATCCCCCGGCATCAAGCCACACTCGCCATACACCATCACCTGGGCACCGCAGGCAGCCAGCAATTCTGCATGCTCGGCCACCGCCGCCAGTTCAGACTCCACATCGCGCTCGGCTAGAAACCCAGAGTACCAACCGCTCGCCAGAGCCAGGTCGTGCTCCGCCAATAACGGTTTGAGCACTGATGGGTCGCGGGGGAACTTGCGGCCCATTTCGACCCCTTGGTAACCGCAGGCAGCGGCCTCGTGCAGGAATGTCTCGACAGGGGTATCGTCACCAAACTCGGTGATCACGTCGTTTGTCCAACTTAGCGGGTTAATGCCTAACCGCAGCTGATGGGGTGCCAGTAGGTCAGCTATCGTATTGGCCATGTTGATCTCTTATCGTTGTTGTTTGAGTGCTTTAATTGTCGACGGCACGCACGGTATGCGTCTCTCTATTCCGTTGGGAACTGGTCGAGCAAACAAGTGCCGCCGAGGAAGGTTGGCTTAGGGGGGTGAGCAGGCTCGGTTCATTTGAAGACACCGGCGCCCAAGCCGCCGGTGCTGTCAGAATAACCTCAGGCTTTATTGGTGCTTAAAGCGTGGGCATCGTGAAGTGATTGGTCTCTTCACGGATACCGCTGGGCCAGCGTTGGGTAATGGTTTTCATGCGTGTGTAGAAACGCACGCCATCCGGGCCGTGCATATGCAGCGGGCCAAACAGTGAGCGTTTCCAACCGCCAAAGCTGTGAAACGCCATGGGCACGGGAATAGGGACGTTGACGCCGACCATGCCAACCTGAATCTGCTCGCAGTATTGGCGCGCGGCATCCCCATCACGGGTAAAGATCGCTGTGCCGTTGCCATACTCATGTGCGTTAACCATGCTGACCGCTTCATCGAAACTTGCCGCGCGGGCAATCGCCAGCACCGGGCCGAAGATCTCTTCAGAGTGAATGCGCATACCGGGCTTGACGTAATCAAACAGCGTGCCGCCAATAAAGAAACCATCACCGGCGCCGTCCACCGCCGTTTTGCGGCCATCTACCACCAGCTCTGCGCCTTCGTCCACGCCAGTTTGGATATAGCCTTTGACCTTTTCCAGGTGATCGCGAGTCACCAGTGGGCCCATATCGTTATCGGGGCCATCGACCAGGCCAGGCCCGACGCGCAGGTTCGCGAGTTCAGCCTCAAGCTTCTCGCGCAGCTTCTGGGCGGTCTCTTCACCCACGGGCACCGCCACCGAAATGGCCATGCAACGCTCGCCTGCGGAGCCGTAGGCGGCACCCATCAGTGCACTAACGGCTTGATCAAGATCGGCATCCGGCATGATCACCATGTGATTCTTGGCACCGCCCAGCGCCTGAACACGCTTGCCATGTTTTGATGCCGTGGCGTAGATGTACTCGGCAATCGGGGTAGACCCCACAAAGCTGACGGCTTGAACACGCTCATCGGTCAGCAGTACATCCACTGACTCTTTATCGCCATTGACGACGTTGAAGACGCCATCCGGTAAGCCCGCCTCTTTCAGTAGCTCAGCTAAGCGCATCGGCGTGGAGGGATCCTTCTCCGACGGTTTCATGACAAAGGTATTGCCACAGGCCAGCGCAATGGGGAACATCCACATGGGCACCATTGCCGGGAAGTTGAACGGCGAAATACCGGCGCACACGCCGAGCGACTGCATCATGGAGTAGCTATCAACGCCGGTGCCGACGTTCATGGAGTGCTCGCCCTTTTGCAGGTGCGGAATGCCACAGGCAAACTCGACCACTTCCAGGCCACGGGTCACTTCACCTTTGGCGTCAGAAAACACCTTGCCATGCTCTCGGGAAATCAGCCGCGCCAGCTCGTCGGTGTGCTCCTCCACCAGCGCCTTGAATTTAAACAGAATACGCGAGCGCTTAAGCGGAGAAATTTTCGACCAAGTGGCAAAGGCCTCATCGGCAACGCGCACGGCTTCCTGGGTCTCCTGCGCAGAAGAGAGCGCCACCTGCAGGCTCTGCTCGCCAGTGGCAGGATTATAGACAGGCGCGGTGCGGCCGCTTTGGCTCGTAACCGCCTGACCATTGATAAAATTACCTAAGATACTCATCGCTCAACTCCTCTTGGTGTTCGGTTTACGCATCCACGGTTAAACGCGCTTCGGCGCAGAAACGGCGTAAATTGTCATGCCCTAAACAGGCGTAGGTAAGCGGGTGGGCCACGGCAGGATCCTGCTCCGCCTCTACCACCATCCAGCCCGAATAGTCACTCTCCCGGAGCCCTTCAAATAAGGTGGTGTAGTCGATATAACCATCGCCCGGCACGGTGAACATGCCGTTCAGCACGCCGTCGAGAAAACTGAGATCCCGATTACGCACGTCCGCCAGTACGTCTTTGCGGATATCTTTGCAGTGCACATGATTGATGCGATCTGCGTACTTTTTCTGCAACGCCACCGGGTCGCCGCCCGCTGCCACCAGGTGCCCGGTATCCAGCAGCAGCCCAACCGAAGGAGCGGCTTCGGCCATCAGCCGATCAATCTCATCAGGCGTTTCAATCACTGTGCCCAAGTGGTAGTGGTAGGCGATTTGCACCCCTTGCTCCAGGCAGTAATTAGCTACCTGATTAAGTCGTGGAATAAATGTCTTCCAACCCTCCTCACTCATGCGCGGCGAGTGAGAAAGAGGCGTGTCACGCTCGCCGTGCACGCAGTGGGTCACTTCACAGAACACCATGACGTTGGCGCCCAGCGATTTGAGCAGGTGCAGGTGCGGCTTGAGTGCTTCAATCTCGTCCTCGGCACTGCGGGTCAATAATTCGCTGCTGTACCAGCCTGAGACTAACGAGAGGCCGTGCTTCTCAAGAATGGGCCCAAGCTTTTCTGGCACCCGGGGGAACTTATGGCCTAGCTCGAAGCCCGAAAAACCTGCCTGCTTACCTTCGGCAAGGCAGGTATCCAACGGTGTATCACCGCCTAATGCGGGCATATCATCGTTAGTCCAGGTAAGTGGGTTAATACCGAGTCTTACGCTCATGGCGGTCTCCGTTACTGTTGTTATTCACATTTAGAATGCGTCGTTATTAAAAGTGGGTCGTTCTTCCAAATAAGCAGAGGGCAGCGCCTTAAAGATTCTGGAATTGGCGCGCTTTGTACGCCTCATAGCGTTCGCGGGCCGTATTCACTTCGGCGCGTTCGGAAACCTCTGGCACCGCCACGTCCCACCAGGCACCACCGTCTTGGGTATCGGTCGAGCCATCGGTATCGATAGCAATCACGTAACTACGGTCAGCAGCCTTGGCACGCTCAAGCGCTTGTTCTAATTCCTGAATATTGCCGACCTGCTCGCTGAGTGCACCCAATGCGGCCGCATGCGCTGCAAAGTCGGTCTTGGGGGCACCTTCATCAACGCTCAAGCAGTCCTCCAGCATGTTGTTAAAGCCGGGCCCGCCGCAGAACTGCTGCAGGCGGTGGATGCATCCATAGCCACGGTTATCGAGAACTACAGCGACGATCTTGTGACCCAACATGACCGAGGTGGCAATTTCTGAATTGAGCATCAGGTAAGAGCCATCGCCCACCATCACAAACACTTCAGAGTCGGGCTTGGCCATCTTGACGCCGACGCCACCGGCTAACTCGTATCCCATGCAGGAGTAGCCGTACTCCATGTGATAGCCGCGATCAAACCGCGTACGCCAGAGTTTTTGCAGCTCACCCGGCAAGCCACCTGCCGCACACACCACGATGTCGCGCTCGCCCGCCGCGCGGTTAACTGCACCAACCACTTCTGCGTCGTAGGGCAAGTTGTTGCCGCGGTCGGCGGTCACCTTATCGACGGTCTGGTTCCAATCAGTGCGAAGTCCAGCAGCTTGCTCAACCCAGCTCTCCTCTGGCTGCCAACCCTCGAGCTCAGTGATCAGCTCCTCAAGGGTCAGCTTGGCATCGCCTACCAGCGCCTGCCCCTTGTGCTTAACCGCATCGAAAGAGGCCACATTGATGCTCAGCAGCTTGGCATTCGGGTTGATCATGGCGCGCGAGCCAGAGGCGAAATCCCCCAGCCGGGTACCGACGGCAATAATCAGATCCGCCTCGGCCGCCAAGGCGTTGGCAGCCGCGCCGCCGGTGACACCAATCGTGCCTACATTCTGGGTGTGATCCCACGGTAGTGCCCCTTTGCCCGCCTGGGTCTCTCCTACAGGCAGCTGGTAGCGAGAAACCCACGCATCAAGGGCGGTTATAGCCCCTGAGTAGTGCACACCGCCCCCTGCCACCACCAGCGGCTTTTTAGCCTGGCGGATAAGCTGAACCGCACTCTCCAACTCATGGCGATCTGCTGACTGGCGACGCTGCCGATGCACCTTCTCGGCAAAGAAGTGCTCGGGATAATCAAAGGCGAACGTTTGGATATCCTGAGGCAACGCTAGCGTGACTGGCCCACACTCAACCGGATCCGTTAGCACCCGCACCGCCTGGGGCAGCGAGGTGAGCAGTTGCTCGGGACGCGTAATGCGGTCAAAAAATCGGCTGACCGGTTTGAAGCAATCATTAGAGGTCAGTGTGTGATCATGGAAGTTTTCCACCTGCTGAAGGACAGGGTCAGGCATGCGCGTGGCAAACGTATCCCCAGGCAGAAATAGCACCGGCAGGCGGTTCACATGCGCTACTGCGGCAGCCGTCACCATGTTCGTCGCACCTGGGCCCGCCGAGGCGGTGCAGGCCATTACCTGCTGACGATTGAGTGTTTTGGTATAAGCAATGGCGGCATGGGCCATGCCCTGCTCATTGTGGGCGCGATAGGTGGGCAGATGCTCGCGCGCTTGATACAGCGCCTCGCCTAGCCCGGCGACGTTGCCGTGACCAAAAATGGCCCAAACTCCCGGAAAGAGCGGTTTAATCTCGCCCTCAATGTCTACTTTCTGGGCCAGCATATAGCGCACGACCGCTTGCGCCATGGTGAGTCGAATCGTGTTCATAGCCTTGTCACTCTTGTCATAAACTGGAATGCACTTGTCATATACTGGACGCTAGGCTGCGCGCTGGCGCATCTGCCAGGCATCAACCAGGGTCATATAATTGGCCAGCACCGCTTCAATCAGCTGCTCATCGTTATAATCGCCACGTAGCCAGCGGCGGCTTGGCTCACCAAAGATGGTGCGACCAACGGCAAAGCCTTTACACACATCGACGCCAGCACTATCCATTAACCCTTTTTTAAGCTCATCCAACGGCGCATCCAAGCCCAGCATCACAACACCGCGGCAGTGAGGGGCACGGGCTTTGAGTAACCTGCCAATACGCTGCCAGCTGTCTGGCGTTTGCGGCGGGAGTTTCCACCAATCGGGCTGCACGCCCAGATTGTAAAAACGCTGCATCGCATTGATGAACATATCGTCATCAGCCGCCAGGTCACGCGGCGGGATAATTTCCAGCAATAATTCATTGCCCGACTCGGCACAGGCGCGATAAAGCTCTATCACTTGCCTTTCCTGGACTTGCCGCAGGGCCACTTGATCTTCCGGGTGGTAGAAAACAAGGCACTTGACGATATGTTCCTTCGGCCATTGCTGAAGGCGTGAGCCGATACTGCGCCCGCCTTCCAGCTCTATGGGCCGGGAGCTAGGCAGCTCCACCGGCCGGGCGATCCACCAGCCTCGCCCGGTAACATCGTTAAGCGCATCCTGGCCGTAGGTATCGTCAATCAATACCCCCACGTGGCTGTTGCCCAATTGCTCGCTACCGCGCTCTGTCGCTTTCACAAGCAGTTGCTTCAGATAGGGAATCCTGGCGACCTCAGCCCCTTCTTCACGGGCCATATCAAAGAGCTGTTTGCGGTGATCAAACGCCATGATGCAGAGATCATCCCACTGCTGTGGATTGCGTTGAGTGGTCACACGGTGCAGGTAATTAAGCCGGGTATCCAGGTCTGGACGGGCAATGGACTCCGCTCTGGAGAGGTAATCGTCAAGCTCTTCGGCACTGGGGATCGCTGGCGCGCAGCCGTGGCGGGAGACCACCAGAGCACCACAAGCGTTGGCATATGCGCAGCTGCGTTCATGAGGTTCATTGCGCAGCCAGCCTCGCAAGAAGCCGCTCATAAAGGCATCGCCTGCACCCAATACATTCAGTACATCGACGCGCACCCCAGTGTGCACCACGAAGTCTTCTTCGCTATCGGGGATAACCCCGTCGAGCACCGTACACCCCTGAGCCCCCAGTTTGAGCACGATGGTGGCATCCGTGAGTTCGCGAATACGCTTCAGTGCGGTAAGAGTATCGGTACTGTTACCCGCGATATGCACCTCTTCTTCGGTGCCTACCACTAAATCGAGGTCAGGCAGAATCGTCTGTAAATGGCGGCTAACGCCTTCATCGGAAACGAACCGGGTTTCACCATCACCCAGCGTGGTTAACCCCCACAGCACTGGGCGATAGTCGATATCCAGGATTACCTTTGTACCTGCCGCTTTGGCGTACTCAATCGCCGTTTTGCTGGTTTTGTAGGTTTGTTCTGTAGAAAAGTGAGTACCAGTAATCAGCAGGGCGTTACTAGAGGCTATAAATTCGGGCTCGAAGTCACTACTGTCGACGGCCATATCGGCACAGTCATTGCGATAGAAGATCAGCGGAAACGTATCGCGATCTTTAATGCCGAGCACCACCATTCCCGTTAGCCGCTCTTTATCCGTGACCACGTGGCTGGTATCAACACCAGCGCGGGCCAGCTCTTCGCGTACGAAGCGACCCATATGTTCATCACCCACGCGGGTCAGCATCGCTGTTTTCAGCCCCATGCGAGCCGTTCCATAGGCGATATTGCCCGAAGAGCCCCCCAGGTACTTGGCAAAGCTGCTCATATCCTCCAAACGGCTACCCACTTGGTTGCCGTATAAGTCAACAGCCGCTCGACCGAGGCAGATTAGATCCAGTGTCTTGGTCTTATTCATGGCATCACATCCTACGTGTAGCCAGTCCCTAACCCAGCGTCACTTGTAAAGAGAAGCAGCGTTGCCGTGGATTTTCAGGAATAGGCATTGTTATTAGCGTGTGTTCGACTCAATATAGAATTTATATTCCAAATAATCAATATTTGAAACGCACAATCCGTAATGCTTTGGTTGTACATTCGACAAAATATGACGTCTCAAAAAAAATGGCTCCGTGCAGAGCAGCGGAGCCGTGTATGAGGAGTTTGAACCGTTAGGCGTAGAACGCCGGTCGCTCTGGCATCTCAATTTGTTCGATACCGCCGCTTTCCTGTGCTTTCACACACACATCGCCGGCGATGGCGGCCGCATAGCCGTCCCAGGATGAGGGCCCCTTCAATTCACCAGTGGCTACGCCATCAATGAAGGCTTGCAGCTCGACATCAAATGCCTCACCGAAACGTTTTTTCCAATCCATGAGAATCTCATTGGAGCGCTGGCCAGCCTGGCGAAGCTGCAGTGATTGAGGTTCTGGCAGTCGAGCAATACCCTCTTCACCTACAACATCACACTGAATGTCATAGCCGTACTTACAGTTAACAAATACTTCAACATCAATCCGCACGCCTTTCACGGTTTCAAGCAGTACAATCTGCGGGTCTTTCACTTTGCTGTGGGCATGGCGTGTCTTGCGAGGGAAGAGCACCTGTGCGCTTTTGTAGTCGTCGTCCAACAGCCAACGGAAGGTATCCAACTCATGAATCAGCGTGTCGTGAATCGCCATGGGCGTAACGTAGCGCTCAGGCACTTCCGGGTTGCGGTGGGCCGCATGTACAATCAACGGCTCACCCAGTCGGTTACCATCGATCGCCGCTTTCATCATCTGATAGCCGCTGTCGTAGCGGCGCATAAACCCGACCTGAACAAGTCGCTTATCGGCCTTTATTTCCGCATCAATGATATTTCGACAGCCCTCAGCGGTGGTCGCCAAAGGTTTCTCGCAAAAGACCGGCTTACCGGCTTTAATAGCGGCCAACACATACTCTTCGTGGGTAGGGCCCCATGAAGTAACCATCACCGCATCAACATTTTCGGCGCTAATCAGCGCCTGACCATCTTCATAAACCTGCGCCTCGACGCCCAACCGTTCCACCACTGCTCTGGCCTGATCAAGGTTAACGTCAGTGACCGCGACAATCTGGCCGCCGGTCAACTGTTGGGTAATACGACGGGCATGTTCTTCACCGATCATGCCGGTGCCGATAATTCCTATTTTTACGGACATAATTGTTTTCCTTATTATTTCCAGTATTTGTCGACGTAGCGTTGAATCTCACCACGCATAAAACGATTGGAGGCTTCAGCTCGCTCTTCCCAACCGAATACACAGCTGGAGAGCACACCATCAAAGCCAATTTCATGCAGGGTTTTGAAGAAAACGTCCCAGTCTATTTCTCCCTCCCCCATATCCAGGTGCTGATGGACTCGGGCAGTAGAACCAGGGGGGTTAACGATATAGCGCAACTCCGAAGAAGCTTTGTGGTTAAACGTATCAGCGACACGGGCGTGAACTAACTCACCCTTGGTGGCACGGATGGTGGTCGCCAAGTCGTCACCGTAAAAAAAGCTATGGGGGGCAATATAGGAGCTTTTAATAGCAGGTGAGTTAATGGTTTTAATGATTTCCACCGCCGGCTCCATTGTCTCAATCCAGTCTTCAGGATGAGGCTCAATGCTCAGCGTTAATCCTTCGCGCTCAAGAATAGGTACCAATACATCCATCGAGCGCCAAAAGGCGTTTTCGCACGCTTCCGGAGTATGGAGCCCTGCTCGGTCTGCCTGAGAACGCTCCACTGAACCGCCGCGCCCAAATTCGGAAATCAGCAGTGGATTATCAAGCTCTACCGCCACTTCGATAATTCTTTTCCAGTTATCCATGGCCATTTCCCATTCATCGCGATAGGGGCTAGACCATCGATACATCGGCTGCATGGTGGCAAGGCCAACATCATGCTCTTTCATGGCTTTTTTAAATGACCTAATAGCATCAGGATAAGCACGTGGCCGGGTCCACCACACCATGAAATCGGGGCGGGGAGACAGTTCTATATAGTCGTAACCAAGCTCTTTAGTGAGCCGACAAATTTCTGGCAGTGAGAGGTGCCGATGCATGTGCGGATCGAGGGCGATTTTCATTAAATTCTCCTTGTCTTTATTATTGCGCTTGCAGCGCGATAACAGAGCCAGCGCTAGCCCAGCTGATGCTGAATAAATGCCATACTGTCTCGCAGTGCTGCCACTGGATCTTTCTGTTGATGTACCGATGCGGCAAAAGGCTCAAAAGAGACATACCCGTTGTAGCCACCGCTTAACAAACGCTTAAGTTGTCCTACGTTATCGAGACGATCTTGAGTGCTTACTAGCACGCGATGCTCATCTAACATGCCTTCAAAGGTGACATCGGGATCTTCAAGTCCAGAGATATGTACCAACCCAGTCATATCAGCAAAAACATCAGACTCACTGGCGCCTTGATGATGGAAAGTGTCGTGTACTAGTGAAAAACGCGATGACAGGTTAAGTGCATGGATGACCTCTACCGCTTCGCCTTTAGCCCGCAACGAGGAGACGGGGAATCCAAGGGGCTCAACAAACCCCTGTAGGTCGTAACGACCCAATACTTTATCCAACGCCGTTAGCGCTTGCTCCAGGCCAGCCTTACGCTCTTCGGCACTGGCTCGGTTCTCGGCGTCTACTAGCGGGCAGAGTACAAGCCCTCGCCCACCCGCCGCATGAACCCACTGAGCCAGCTTTTCTGCCTGCCTCTCCCGCTCTTCATTCCAAATATTGAAGGGGTAAAGCGCGTTAATGCTCAAAACCTCAATGCCTAATTCTCGTGCTCGCTGACCAGCACTGCTTGCAGTATCAAGATCAACGATACTGTTGCCACCCACGTCGTTGCGCAATTCTACTGCACCTACGCCCATTTCAGCGGCGGCTTCGATAAGCTGCTGAGGCGTCCAGCGCGGGTTAACCATATGATTCAGCGCGAATTTAATAGAGTGTTGCGCCATGAAAATCTCCAATAGAATGGTTTGGTTGTTTTTCTTAAATAGGACAAAAACGAGCTAAGCTGTAGGGCTAGCCAAGCAATGATGACCAACGTTAAAACGAGGATAGAACATACATTCCAAACAGGCAACATACAGAATATTCGATTCTTTTTATTGTTTGGCATCAACTCAAGTCGTTAGTAATGAAATCAATAATTTATTGTTTTTATTACGCTAATCCTAGACGACACATTCGACCAAAGCAGTACCGTTAAGCTCAAAAATTCTCTTATATGAATTTGTGATGATTTACTTGGTGCTATCGAAAAGCATTTATAGAATTTATATTCCCATTTAACTACGCTATGAATCACTTATACGATGACAACATTAAATGTGACTAGCAGGCGCCCTATGAGCCAAGTACCACAAAGTTTTACAACACTAGAAGAGCGGATCACCGCTGATTACCCCACTCTAAGCCGTCGTTTGCAGCAAACAGCACGGTTTCTATTGGATCATCCTCAAGAAGTGGCCTTTGCGACCGTTGCTCAGCTAGCCCAACAAGCGGGCGTCACGCCCTCAACCCTCATTCGCTTCTCTAATAGCTTTGGGTTTTCAGGCTTCTCCGAGATGCAGCAGCTTTTTCGTGCCCGTCTGTTTGATGAATTACCCAATTACAACGAACGCATCCGTGCAGTACGCACAGCCACAGGTGAAACACCGGACAGCACGCAACTGTTATGGGAATTTGCCAGTGCCAACCAAGAAGCACTTCAACAGCTTCCTGATCGGATTAATCCGGATCACTTGGAGAGCGCGTTGGATATTTTTGAAAAGGCTAACGCCGTTCATGTAATGGGCGCACGCCGCAGCTTTGTGGTCGCTAGCTACATGACCTATGCCCTTCACCATATAGAGAAACCCGCCTTTCTTATGAACGGCCTTGGCGGTATGTACAGCGAGCAGGTAAAAGCGGTGGGTACTCATGACGCGCTACTGGTTATCAGCTTCGCCCCTTACGCTCAAGAATCCCGCGATGTCGCGGAGGAGGCTCATCGAAGAGGCATCCCACTGGTGGTTTTGACAGACTCAAGTCTCAGCCCACTAGTGCGCTTGTCTGACGTAGCACTGATAGTGCACGAAGCGGAAGTAAAGAGTTTTCGAGGACTGACCGCTTCGCTTTGTCTTACTCAGACACTTGCTATTTCACTCGGCGTTCGCCAGGACAAAGCGTTGGATCTGCAAAAAAGCCGCAATCAACCTGACCAGCCTTAATCGCTGCTGCTATCGATACCGATCACTCCCCTCTCTCCCACTTGAAGAGTGCCTGCTTAGCCAGATGCAGCAGGCCTATCAGTCCTCCTTGAAGCCCTCCCTTCCTTGGCTTTTGCACCACGGCTACACAGCGGAAATATTTAGCTTTTCTAGAAATCGACCACTCTCCTGGCGAAAGAAACAAATATTCCATTTATACCAAAGTATGGAATTAAAATTTTGCTTTTGGCGCAAATAGAATCTAAATTCCATACATAGGATATGCGCACTCTTAATTGCCACATCCGAAATGGTGATCAAAACCACAAGAATAATACTCAGGAGAATACCTATGAAACGCCTTCTACTTGGCGCCGCTCTCGCAGCCACTTGCACCACTGCTATGGCTCAATCTATCGGCGTCTCCGTCGCCTGGTTCGATGACAATTTTCTAACCTCCATGCGACAAGCGATGGCATCGGAAGCCGAAGCCCAGGGTTACGAGATTCAATTTTTAGATGCTCAAGGCGATATTGGCCGTCAACTTAGCCAAGTACAAAGCCTTGCCGCCCAAGGAGTGGATGCCATCATTATTAACCCCGTCGATACTGCAGCCACATCGCGTATGACTGGAGAAGCCGTACTGCAGAGCATTCCATTAGTGTATGTAAACCGTGAACCAGAAGGTAATGACTTAGATAACGACGGTGTCGTTTTTGTCGGTTCGGATCAGAAGGTGTCCGGAGAGATGCAGATGAGAGCGCTGGCCGAACAACTCAATGGAGAAGGCAACGTTGCCATCATGCTGGGAGAGCTTTCTTCAGGTGCCACTCACCAACGTACCGAAGGGGTCAAGGAAGTCGCAGCAGAGTACCCCGGCATCGAGATCATCGCCGAGCAACCCGCCGATTATCAGCGCACGAAAGCCATTGACCTGATGACCAACTGGGTAGTGGGTGGCCAAGAGATCAATGCCATTGCCGCCAATAATGACGAAATGGCCATCGGTGCCCTCAACGCTATGCGCCAACTGGGCATCAGTCCTGAAGAAATCATCGTCGGCGGTATCGATGCGACTCGCGATGCAATTGAGTCCATGCAGAGCGGGGAACTGGCCGTCACCGTCTTCCAGGATCCGGTCGGCCAGGGCGGCGGTGCGGTGAAGGCAGCCATTGAGCTAGCCGAAGGTAATGAAGTCGAGAAAACCACGATGGTGCCTTTCCAACTGGTCACCCCCGAGACGCTTGAAGAATTTCTTGCCAATCAATAAGGCGTTCGGCTCGCCTAACGGCGAGCCAGCTTTGATGTTTCAGGAGAAACCAGCATGGCGTCAATGACCGCAGAAGACCTGACTCCCGATAGCGCCGAATTCATTCTTGAAGTAGCCGATGTCCGCAAGGCATTTCCCGGGGTAGTAGCACTGGATAACGTCCAGCTGAAAGTTCGTCCGGGTACCGTTCATGCCCTAATGGGTGAAAATGGCGCAGGCAAGTCGACCCTGATGAAGATCATCGCCGGCGTCTATATTCCCGACCAAGGCGAAGTTCGCTTAAAAGGCCAGCCGTTGGCACTACAGGGCCCGTTGGACGCACTGGAAGCCGGGATTGCCATGATCCATCAGGAACTTAACCTGATGCCATTTATGACCATCGCCGAAAACATTTGGATTCGTCGTGAGCCTCTCAATGCGTTTGGCATGATTAACCACGACAAAATGAACCAGATGACAGAGGCGCTTTTTGAGCGTCTGGGCATCGACATGGATCCAGAAATGGAGGTGCGAAAGCTCACCGTCGCTGGCCGCCAGATGATTGAGATTGCCAAGGCTGTCTCATACGAATCCGACGTACTCATCATGGACGAACCGACCTCCTCACTAGCTGACCGCGAAGTGGAGCACCTATTCAGAATCATTTCTGACCTGCGGGCGCAGGGAAAAGGCATTATCTACATCACTCACAAGATGGATGAAGTGTTCGAGATCGCTGACGATATTTCGGTTTTCCGCGATGGCCAATTCATCCACTCCGCCGCCGCCCGCGACATGACCTCCAACGAGATTATCAAGCTCATGGTGGGTCGCGAGGTAACTCAGATGTTCCCTAAGGAAGAGGTTCCCATCGGCGAGGTGGTGCTGTCGGTCGACAGCCTCTGTTTGGATGGCGTCTTCCAGGACGTAAGCTTTGAGGTGCGCGCTGGCGAGATACTCGGCCTGGCGGGCTTGGTCGGTTCGGGGCGTACCAATATTGCCGAGACGCTGTTCGGTGTGACACCGCCCACATCAGGCAGTATCTACATTGATGGCAAAGAAGAAATCATTAGCTCGCCGCACCAAGCAATGCTGCGAGGCTTGGCACTACTTACCGAAGACCGGAAAGAGACCGGTTTATTTCTGGGTCTTTCAGTCGAAGAGAACATGGAAATGGCCGTGCTACGTGATGGCTATACACGCGGCACTTTCGTCGAACAGAACCGACTTGATCAAGAGTGCGACTCGATGAAGAAGCGCTTGCGAGTCAAAACTCCTTCTATGGAAGAGCGTATCGGCAATCTCTCTGGAGGCAACCAGCAGAAAGTGCTGATTGGCCGCTGGCTTTTGACTAAGCCACGTATCCTCATTCTCGACGAACCTACTCGTGGTATCGACGTAGGAGCCAAGGCTGAAATTCACAAGCTCATCACCGAACTGGTCAAGCAAGGCGTAGCAGTCATCATGATCTCTTCCGAACTGCCGGAGGTGCTGGGTATGAGTGACCGAATCATGGTGATGCATCAAGGCAGAGTGACTGGGTTTCTAAATAGAAGTGAAGCTAATCAAGTCAACATCATGGAGCTTGCCTCATCACCGGTGGAAATGCCGGTTATCGAGGACTGACCTTCCCGGTTACGGGCATTAATGAGGTAGAAAACAATGAACAATACAGTTGAAACCACCGATCAACTGGAGGTGGTCAAGAAGCGTAAAAAGAAGATTCCTACCGAGGTGAGCATCTTCTTAGTGTTGGTCGGCATCGCACTTCTTTTCGAGGTTCTGGGGTGGATCGTGCGCGGTGACTCCTTCTTGATGAATCCGCAACGCTTACTAATCATGATTCTACAGATGTCGATTATCGGCATCATCGCCATCGGTGTTACCCAAGTGATTATCACCGGCGGCATCGACCTCTCATCGGGGTCAGTACTCGCCCTAACGGCGATGGTAACCGCCAGTTTTGCTCAACAGTCAGACTATCTCCGCGCTGTCTACCCGGCACTCACCGATCTACCCTGGGTATTACCCTTATTGGCCGGGCTCTTGATCGGCGCCCTGGCAGGCTTGATCAATGGCGCCTTAATAGCTTTTGCCATGATTCCCCCCTTCATCGCCACCTTGGGCATGATGGTGAGTGCGCGGGGTATGGCTCGCGCTTATACCGATGGCCAGCCGGTGAGCATGCTTACCGATCAATTCACCTGGATTGGTTCAGGGGCCAACCCTGTGATCATTTTCCTGGCGGTAGCAGTGCTCTTCCATATCGCGCTGAAGTACACCCGCTATGGCAAATACACTTACGCCATTGGCGCCAACCCCCAGGCGGCTCGCGTCTCTGGCATCAATGTTCGTAGGCACCTCATTATGGTCTATGCCATTGCTGGCCTTCTGGCGGGCTTGGCCGGTGTCGTGGCATCTGCTCGTGCGGGTACAGGACAAGCGGGTATGGGCCTGATGTACGAGCTAGATGCCATTGCCGCAGCCGTGATCGGAGGGACGAGTCTAGCGGGGGGTGTCGGGCGCATTGCTGGCACGGTGATAGGTGCACTGATTCTTGGGGTAATGCTCAGTGGCTTCACCTTTTTGGGAGTCGACGCTTACTACCAGGACATCGTCAAGGGCGCCATCATCATTGCAGCCGTGGTCATCGACCAATATCGCCAACGTCGTCGTCTAAAAACCGCCTGAGAGCAGCCTTCCATTGCATTTAAGGGGTATCAAAGATGCCCCATCTCATCCTTGCATCAGCGTTATTCAAGAATTTCAGCACATTATTAATGGTAAACATGAAATACAACAACCATAAAAAGGAAGACTTAACATGCCAGTAGCCCAATACAAAAAACTCTTGCTAATAGCGGCTATCTCAATGGGAATGGCCACATCGACGATGGCAGCTTTAACTTATGAAGATGAGCGAGGCTCGCTAAGTTTTGGGGGCGATGTAGAGCTAGATATTAATGCCTATAACGAGCATGAAGGGGGCGTTTCTCTTTTTCGAGGCCAATCAGGCGAGTCCCTTGGTCGCGATGATCGCTTCAACCAAGACGGGCGGATACTGTTAGATATTAGTGGTGAGCGCCATCATCAAGGAAACTTTGCGCGGTTCAAGTTACAGCCGCTCTGGGGTACCAGTGGTAATGCTGGTTTGGATGATGCTTGGCTGGCGGTAGGTAGTGAGCGAGGAACCGAGGTTAAAGTGGGTCGTTTCGAAGCCTTTAATTTATTCCCGCTGGGGCATGATATTTTTATTCAGTACAGCGGAACGACTTCGGATAGCCTCTACAGTGACGGCCAGAGCTATGTCTATCAGGCTCGTGAAGGGCGAGGGCGTGGTGATTCAGGGCAGATTGCGCTCAGCCATCGTTTTGGTAATGACTTCTATGCTGAAGTCGCCACACTGATGGGCGATCGGTCGGGCCTTTTTGATGGCGATACGTACCATGGCTACCGCATTGATGATGATACTAAGAGTGCCGCTATCGTTCGCCCGGTAATTGCTTGGCAGCCTGGTGACTGGTCATTTGCGCTGGGTATGGAGACCAATGTGGTCAGCGACTCGGTAGTTGACGAGCGGGGAGCCGATATTGGCGACCGGACGGGTTACGGCGCCACAGCCTCTTACAATGGAGGTGATTTAATCGTCAATTTCAGTTTGGCTCACCTAGAGGCTCACGAAGAGAGCAATAGTTCCATTGGGGTAAATACCATCTGGAACAATATTGGTCTGGGATATATTTATGCACGCAACCAGATTGATGAAGTGAATCCCAACATCGACGTCGACCAAGATATGTTAACCCCCGAAGGGCGGAATGAGTCGAATACGGTTTATACGTCCTACCGATTTGCTAATGTGCTGGGGTTGAATGACTTCGATACTTATATCGGGGCTTACTACAGCTACGTTGACCATGAGAATGATATGAATAGCAGCGATACTGATCGCTATGGTGCCCGAATCCGCTTGAAATACTTCTTCTAACCGGTTCGAACGTTCGCTCTGTTTTGATCTTTGCGCCCAGCTATTGGGCGCTTTTTACTTTTTACCCTGATGACTGAATGGCTAATGATTTACCTCACCATATAAAAATAAAAATTCTAATACTCGGCATATATGGAATTTTAATTCCATAGATACTAAACTCTTGAGTATTGTCACTAAGACCCGCGCCGGATGCTTTTGAGCAGTGTCATTCCGGCAACATCATCCGCAGTGGATTACCCTAAAAGAGGAGTGCAGGCATGTCATCGCTACTCGTTCGCCCCACCCCCCCTGATGAGCAGGGCACTATCATCGAGGTTACCCCGGCCTCCGCTGGCTGGAAGCACGTTGGCTTTCGGGTGCATAAACTCGCCAAGGGCCAACGCCTGGAGGCCAGCAGCGATGATCAGGAAGTCTGCCTGGTGCTGCTCACCGGTCGCGCCAATGTGGTCTGCGGCGAGCACCGCTTTGAAGATATTGGCCAGCGCATGGATATTTTTGAGCAGATTCCGCCCTATGCGGTTTACCTGCCTGACCATGTTAGCTACGCGGTGGAAGCGACAACGGACTTAGAGCTAGCCGTGTGCGCCGCCCCAGGGCATGGCAATCACGCCCCAAGGCTCATCGCCCCGGACAGCATCAAGCAGAGCACCCGAGGCCAGGGCACCAACACCCGCCACGTACACGATATTCTGCCGGAAACCGAACCCGCCGATAGCCTGCTGGTCGTCGAAGTATTCACACCCGCGGGCAATTGGTCGAGCTACCCGCCGCATAAACACGATGTGGATAATTTACCCCACGAATCATACCTGGAAGAGACCTACTACCACCGCATTAATCCTGAACAAGGGTTCGCCTTCCAGCGCGTTTACACCGATGACCGCAGCCTAGACGAGACGATGGCGGTGGAGAACGGCTGCTGCGTGTTGGTACCCAAAGGCTACCACCCCGTGGGCGCATCCCATGGCTACTCGCTCTACTACTTAAATGTGATGGCGGGGCCCAAGCGGGCATGGAAATTCCATAACGACCCGGATCACGAATGGCTGATGAACGCTGAATAGATCGACTCTTCGCCCGCTAACGTTTTTCTAATGCTATGCTAACTAGCCCCGCTGATGTGGGGCTTTTTTGTGCATTACCTTTAATAAAAGACCATAGAGGCCCTATGCTCCCCGACTACTCCGTCATCGCCTGGTTGTTAATTGCATTTTCCGTTTACCTGACCGGCGTTTCAAAAGGTGGCTTTGCGGGTGGCTTTGGTACGCTCTCAGTGCCGCTCATGGCGCTGGCGATCAGCCCCGCCCAGGCAGCGGGCTTACTACTGCCGCTACTGCTGGTGATGGACGTGTTTGCGGTGAAAGCATGGTGGGGCAAGCAGGACGCCACTGAGGTCTGGCGCTTTGTGCCGGGGCTGTTTATCGGCGTGACGGTAGGGACGCTGCTGTTTGGCAGTTTGAGTGAACAGGGCTTACGCCTGACTCTCGGCGTGATCACCCTGCTGTTCGCCGCTTACATGTTGCTCAAGCCCGTTGCCAAGAAACCGATCTCCCCCCGTTGGGCTTTGCCAGCGGCAAGCGTTTGCGGCTTTACCAGCTTTATGGCTCATGCGGGCGCGCCGCCGCTAAACGTTTACCTACTGCCGCGCAAACTATCGAAAGAGACCTTTATTGCCACCTGTGCGGTGACCTTTGCCGTAGTCAACGTGATCAAGCTAGTGCCCTATATGTGGCTTGGCGAAATCAACGTCACCAGCGCCTGGGCATCGCTGCTGCTGGTGCCCATCGCCTGGATCGGCGTGCGCAACGGCCTCTGGCTGCAAAGCCGGGTCAACGAAACGCTGTTTTACCGGCTGGTGATTTTTGCCATGTTTTTAGTCGGTTTTAATCTGATTTGGCAGGCGCTGAAATAGGGTGGTATTCAGTACGGAGTGCAGCTCATTTTTCATACGATCATCCTTTAAGCGTTTAAGCTGTAAGACATCGCTTAAATTTTTGTAAGAGATCTCTTACAAACGTGTAAGAGATCCCTGTCACTTGCCCTCCAGCCCTTGCTCTCTGGCCCCGGCTCGCTATCCTGACCGTTTCTCATTTACTGGTAATGATCCAAGGAGCGGCGTGATGGCAGACGGCACAGGCCTACAGTTTACCCTGACCCTACCCGGGGCCGCTGACACCGCCGTGGTGCGCTTCACCCATCGCGAGGCGCTGTCTGAGCCGTTTGCGCTCTCGGTTGAGTTTGCCAGCCGCACCCACGACCTGTCGCCCAGCGACTGTTTGGATCAAAACGCCACCCTGACCATTTGGCAGGACGGCGAGCCGCTACGTCGTGTCCATGGCATGGTCGCTGAGCTTCACCGCGGCGACAGGGGACACCGGCGCAGCTTCTACCGGGTAGAGATTCGTCCGGCGCTATGGCGGTTATCGCTGCGCCATAACTCGCGGATCTTTCAGGACACCTCGCCTTTTGACGCCATCACCACCCTCGCCAGCGAACGCAGCCTCAACGATATCGGCTTTGCCACCACCCGCACGCCCCTTGATCGTGAATTTCTGGTTCAGTACCGCGAGACCGACCTGGCCTTTATCGAGCGTTTAGCCGCCGAAGAGGGCTGCTTCTATTTTCATGAATTTGAAAATGCCGAAGGTGGTAAACACCAGCTGGTGTTTGCCGATGCCACGGTGGTGCTGCCCAGCGTGGGCGAGCGCACCTACCACAGTCGCGCCGGGGGCACGCCGCCCCGACGCCACCTGCGTAAATTGCGTCAGGCCAACCGGGTGCGCCCTGCTTCGGCGATGCTCAAGGACTACACCTTTAAAAACCCGCCCTATGCGCAGATCCACGAGCACCTCGCTCCCAACTTGGGCGAACACGCCCAGCGGGAGGATTACGAGCACTTTGACTACCCCGGCCGCTATAAGAAGGACGCGTCCGGTAAGCCCTTTACCCGCCACCGCTTAGAGTCCCTGCGCGCCGACGCCACCACCGCTGAAGCGGAGAGTGATCTGCCTGAGCTCGCCCCCGGCGTCTGCTTTACCCTCACCGACCACGATATCGATAGCCTTAACCAAGCATGGCAGGTGGTCTCGGTGGTTCACCACGGCGAGCAGCCCCAGGCCCTGGAAGAGGACGGTATGGCCCGGGGAAATAACGGGAGCAGTGCCCAGTCAGGCGAGCTGATGACCCGCTACCACAATGACGTGGTGATCATGCCGAAGGATCAGACTTTCCGCCCGATGCCCAATCCCAAACCGCGGGTCGATGGGCCCCAGGTGGCCTTTGTGGTCGGCCCCGAAGGCGAAGAGATCTACTGCGACGAACACGGCCGGGTCAAGGTGCAGTTCCCCTGGGATCGCTACGCCGAACCCAACGAGACCGCCAGCTGTTGGGTACGGGTGGCTCAGGGTTGGGCAGGCGGTGGCTACGGCAGTATGGCGATCCCCCGAATCGGCCACGAGGTCATTGTCTCGTTTTTAGAGGGCGACCCCGATCAGCCGCTGGTCACCGGGCGCACCTACCACGCGGTGAATACCCCGCCCTATCCACTGCCGGCCAACAAGACCCGCACGGTGATCCGCACCCAGAGCCATAAGTCGGAAGGCTTTAACGAACTGCGCTTTGAGGACGCCACCGGCGAAGAGCAGATCTGGCTGCATGCCCAGAAAGACCTGGAGCTGCTGACCCTTAACGACCGCACCGAGGAGATCCGTCGGGACAGCCACCTCAAGCTGCACCGCAACCGCTTGAGCGAAATCCATAACGACGACCACCTCACCGTACACGGCAAGCGCTACACCCAGATCAAGGGCGATGACCACCTCCAGGTCGATCAAACCCGCCATGAGGTCTACGGCGAGGCGCAACTGGTGGAGACCGGCCGCGAGCTGCACCACAAGGCGGGCAGCCAGATCGTGTTGGAAGCGGGTAGTGAGATCACCCTTAAAGCCGGGGGTAGCTTTATCAAGCTCGACCCCGGCGGCGTGACCATTGTCGGCCCCCAGGTCAAGATCAACTCCGGCGGTAGCCCCGGGCGCGGCCAGGGCCACGCCATTGTGCTGCCCCGCTTACCCGGGGAAGCCGAGCCCGAGGAGAGCGAGGACGTCACCCTCGAGCCGCACCAGGCACCGCTGCTGAGCAGTGAGATTGCCACCGCGACCCCGCTAGCGTTAGACGATATCGATATCACCGATGGCCTGGCCGACGACTGCAGTGCCTGCCAACCCGCGGTGGGTAGCCCAGTGAACCCGCTGCTGGGCGCCAAGCTGCTGCCCGCCGAGACCGATTTTGCGCTACCCGCGCCACGGCCGTTTGTATTTAGCCGGGGTTATCTCTCCAGCAACGGGCGGATTGGGGTACTCGGTCAGGGCTGGTCGCTCCCCGGCGAGTCCCTGGCCATTACCCAGAACGATGATGCCTGTATTGTCCACGATGCCCAGGGGCGTCAAATTACCTTTGGCGCACTGGCCCCCGGCCAGGCGCGCTTCTCGCCCACCGAACAGCTGTGGATACGCCGTGGGGGGAGCACTAGCTCCAGTGCTCCGGATGATATGCCTAATCAAGACAGTGATGCGCCCCGCTGGCAAGCGTTGGATGAGACGCTGCGAAATGACCCGGAGCGTATCGTGTTAAGCGATGCCAGCGGGCTTTACTATGTGTTTGCCAGCCCAACTTCTGCCCAGCCAGCAAACATGGCGTCCACCACGGATGCGGCTTCGGGTAATAGCTCAAGCGATAACGCTGCTCGCTGGCCCTTAATCGAAGAGCGCGATCGCAACGGCTATGCCACCCAGTACCACTGGGAAGGTGGTCTGCTGGTCACGGTGATCGACAGCGCCCAGCGTCGCTATCAATTCGTTTACGACAGCCTGCTTCCTGCCCAGCCCGACGATGCCGGGCAGCGCCTAACCGGCGTCAAGCTGGTGCAAGCACACGATGGCAGCGCCCAGGACGACTGGTTGGTGCGCTACTCGTTTAGCCCCGTGGGTGATTTGATTGCGGTGCGCCACCGCCACGGCGAAGTGGTGCGCGAGTTTGAGTGGCAAGATCACATGCTGACCGCCCACCGGGTGCCCGGGGGCATGGAAGCCCACTACACCTGGGATCGCCACGCCCCGGATGGCCGGGTGGTCGGCCAGCAGGAAGCCGGTGGCCTGGCACGCTCTTATAGCTACCAGGTGGATCATACCCTGGTCACCGACAGCCTGGGCCGGGAGGAGCGCTACCACTTTGTGGGCAGCGGCCCCGGTCGCCGCTGGACGGCCCACACCCGCGCCGACGGCTCGCGCATCGAGTTCCGCTACGACCGGGCGGGTCTCAAGGTAGCGACGGTGGATCCGCTGGGTCACGAGACGCTGATCGAACGGGATGAGCATGGGCAAGTGATTGCACAGACCGGCCCGGACGGCACCCGCTGGGCGATTGAGCGCGATCCCCTGGGCCAGCCGGTGAGTATCGAAGGGCCTGAGGATCAAACGTGGCAAATAACGCGCAACGAACAGGGGCTTCCAGTGGAAGTCACCGGGCCGGAAGGCACTACCGCCTTCGCCTACGAACACGATGCTTTGCCTGATCGCCCCACAACTATTACCGATGCGGGTGGGGCGACCCACCAGCGCGAGTGGAACGCCCTGGGCCAGGTCACCGCCCAAATCGACTGCTCCCAGCAGCGCATCGAATACGCCTATGACCGCCACGGCTATCTGGCCAGTGTCACCAACGCCTTGGGCGAGACCACCCGCACCCAGCACGACGAGATGGGTCGGCGACTCGCCACGCAACTGCCGGACGGCACCCACTGGCACCACCATGTGGATGCTCTTGGGCGGCTGGTGGAGCTGGAAGGCCCGCAAGGGTTTAGGCAGCAGTTCTTCTTTGATGACCACGGCCGCCCGGTGCAGCGCATCGAGGCCGACGGCAGCCAGCAGTTCACCGCCTATGATGACGTGGGCCGCTTAAGCGAGCTGACCCTGGGCAACGGCGCGGTGTACCGCTTTACTTACGACGAGATGGATCGCCTCGCCAGCGAGACCGGCCCCGATGGCCGGGAGCAGCAGTATCGCTACGATGACGCCGGGCGCTTGATCGAACGTGTCGAAGCCAACCGCCCTGGCCCCGACGGCCAGCCGCTGGTTACCCGCTACGACTATGACCAAGCCGGTCGCCTCACCGCCCGCCATCTACCCGCGACCGAGCACGCCCCGGCCAGCACGGAGCAGTACCAGTGGGGTACGAATGGCCAGCTACTCAGCGTCACCAACGACCACGGTGAGGTCAGTTTTAACTACGACCACGCCCAACGCTTAATCGGCGAACAGCAGCAACATGCCGATAGCGGCTGGCAGTGGCAGCACCAGCACAGCCTCACGGCTACCGGCGCGCCCCAGGCCAGCCAGTTTGGGGATCTCCCCGCACTAAACTGGCATACCTATGGCAGCGGCCACCTGCACGGCATGAGCGCCCCCGGCCTGGATCTTGAGATCGCCCTGGAACCCGATGCTTTGCACCGGGAGACCCAGCGCCGCCTCAGCGGTAGTGAGCAATCACAGCCGCTAATTTTAGAACGCGGTTATACCCATCTCGGTCAGTTAGACCACCTTACCCTGCGCGGTGCCAACAGCGCCGCCAACGAACAGCAGTACCAGTACGACGCCCTGGGGCGGATGAGTTTCCGCAATATAGAAGGCGACCAAGCCTCCAAGGTGATTGCTTACAGTTACGACGCCGCCGGACGCTTGATCGGCAGCCAACACGGCGACCACGCCCACCGCTACTCTGTGGACGCGGCGGGTAATCGGCTAGAGCAGGGGGTAGACAAGCAGCAAGGACTGACTGATAACCGCCTCACTCAGCTCAACGGCACCCGCTACCGCTATGATGGTGCAGGCAACCTGATCGAACGCCAACAGCCCAACGGCGAACGTTTAACCCTGGGCTATGACGGCGCCAACCGTTTAGTGCACCTAATCCACGCCAGCGAGCTGGGGGCGACCCGCGAAGCCACCTACCGCTACGACGGCCTGGGAAGACGCATCAGCAAAACCGTACGCCACCCCAACGGCACCACCGCCACCACCCACTACGGCTGGGACGGTGATCGCATCGTGCGGGAAGAAACGGATAACCAGCGCACCACGATGGTGTATGAACCGGGTAGTTTTGTGCCCATGCTGCGTGTTGATGATACTGAACAAGGCCAAGTGCTCAGCGCCTACATCACCGATGCACTGGGTACCCCGATGCAGCTGGTCACCCCCAACGGCCAACCCCGCTGGCTCGCCGAACCCGACGACTGGGCAGCGGTCAAAAACCAACGCGCCGTGCGCAACCTCACCCAACCGATCCGGTTCCAGGGTCAATGGCACGATGAAGAGAGCGGCCTCTACTACAACCGCCACCGTTATTACGACCCGCAGCAGGGCAGGTATATTAGTCAGGATCCGATTGGGTTAAGAGGCGGGGTAAACATGTATCAATATTCGGTTGCACCAAGCATCGAAGTAGACCCACAAGGGCTCAGTGGAGTCTATGGCCTGGGAGGCGGGCCTTATAGCCAATCCAACACTGTGAGTAGGGCTGCAGAAAATATTGTTATAACCGGTGAAGGAAACGCTTCTGTAGAAACATTCGGCGGTGTATTCGGCCAAACAGTGTCGACGGGCTTAAAGTTCGACAATGTTGGTAACGCTGCCTGGGTCATGACTGAATGCCAACAGTATGGCCTAGGTATGTTTAGAGGGGCAGGCGTTGGAGGAAATGCGAGTGTTGGCTCCGCTCCCCTTGAAGATGGCGTTTCAGAAACTTGGGGGCCTTTTGTGCGCGGTGCTGTTATTAAAGGAGGCGGTGCATCTATTGATGTTGGTGGAGGGGCTTTAGCTGGAGCAAGCGGTTGGCTTGGCCCTAGTTTTGGCCTAGCAGGTGGGATTCAGCACTGTAAAACAACCACGACAGTTTTAAGAAAGGGAGATAGGGAGAAATGATATGAAGTTAATCAATAAAATCCGACTCTCATCTTTTATGATTTTTTTTGCGAGTGGCGCCATACTCGCGCTTGGATCTGATAAGAGTTTCGTAGTGGAGAAGTGGGAGCTACTGATGTGGGTGTTAAGGATCTCTGGCGTAATAGCGATTGGCACCACATTCATACTTCTCATACAAGGCTTCGGTGACTACCTAGATAAATATCAAAAAGAAAAGGATGTAAAAAGGGATAAAAAGAATCGCCGATAAGTCGCTCCTGAGACTAAGCAATAAATAATAGCAGCACGAATCACTGTAGCTTGACCGTCTGGGAAGCCTTCCTTTCACCTTACCAGACGGTAATCTGCCTAAAAGCCAAATCACCCTAGCACCATGGCTCACACCATCGACCAAATGCTAGCCGCCCACCGCTACTCAGTAGACGCGGCGGGTAATCGGTTAGTGCCTCAAGACGACCAGCAGGCCCTGCCGGATAACCGCCTCACTCAACTCAACGGTACCCGCTACCGCTACGACGGTGCCGGTAACCTGGTCGAACGCCAACAGCCCAACGGCGAACGCCTAACCCTGGGCTACGACGGCGCCAATCGCTTAGTGCACCTGATCCACGCTAGCGAACTGGGAGCGACCCGCGAAGCCACCTACCGCTACGACGGCCTGGGCCGCCGCATCAGCAAAACCGTGCGTGACACCAACGGCACCACCGCCACCACTCACTACGGCTGGGACGGTGACCGCATTGTGCGGGAAGAAACCGAGAACCAGCGCACCACGGTGGTCTACGAGCCGGGCAGTTTTGTGCCCATGCTGCGTATTGATGACACCCAGCAAGGCCAAGTGCTTAGCGCCTACATCACCGACGCCCTGGGCACACCCATGCAACTGGTCACCCCCAGCGGCCAGCCCCGTTGGCTCGCCGAACCGGACGACTGGGCAGCGGTCAAAAACCAACGCGCCGTGCGCAACCTCACCCAGCCGATCCGGTTCCAGGGCCAATGGCACGACGAAGAAAGTGGCTTCTACTACAACCGCCACCGCTACTACGACCCACAGCAAGGGCGTTACATTAGCCAGGATCCTATTGGCCTCAATGGCGGCACGAACTTGTATGGCTACGTCACTAACCCAATAAGCATGGCGGACCCGTTGGGGTTGTTTGGGGCGAATATGCATCATTTAGATCCGCTTAGTATTCCAGCAGGTCAAGCCTATGGGCGAAGTATGTCTCCTCAGAACCAACAAACTGGAGTAGGTGAAGAACATATTTTTTGGCGAGCGCTCAAAGATGTCCCGAGAATGTTTGGGCAATATGTAGATGAGAGGAGCACAGCTTCTGCTCAGTCAATGTGCTCTGCATTAAGCGTCTTAGATAACAATGAAGCTATGCTTTCTGTAGCGGGCGGACAGGGCTTGGCAGCCGAATTAGCACTGAAAGCATCAAGTAAGGGTATATCAACCATTGCGGGAATAGGAGCTGGTGGTGGAGCAGCCATAGTTGGGTCTGTTGGTCGAAGTGCAAATTATGGTGCACCTGAGAATCAACGTGGAACTGATTGGCGAGGGTTTACATCTATTTCTGCTGGTACTGGTGTATGGGGAGGCGACACTTCACTATCAGCCGGTACTGATGGAGTTACAGGCGGGATTAGGGGAGGTTATGGCTTTGGTGCTGCTGTCGTATCTGGGGTTCAAGCAGAACAGTACATTTTAGACTGTAACGACTAAGGAGCTAACAGCTAATGCCTTGGCTTTATATATTTTACATTGTGGGAATTGCAAACCTACTAACTTATCTGAAGTTAAAATCAGAAATTAAAAAGGAAAAAAATATCTATGAAATGTATTTTAACGTAAAATCCGAACCAAACCCTGCAAAGAGGTCAAGAACGTTTACTAAGTACATACTGTCCCCAAAAAGGTGGAATGATGATTTTAACCCAAAGCTTTTATTCTGGGTAAGGCTGTACATATTTATTTCTTATGGATACATACTTTTTGGTGTGATCGGTATCATAGTTTTTTTTATACTAGCATCAACTGCCTCGGTGCAGTAAGGCCTGAACTCAACTAGTAACTATAACATGGACCTTGCTTTGTTCAACATATGCTAAGAGGGGCATCCAGCTGCTTTCCTTGGCGGTAGGCGGTAGCATTGCCAACAAAAATCTTAACTGGTAGTGCTAACCAGCGGCCACCTGTACAGCATGAGCGCCCCAGGCCTGGATCTGGAAGATGAACGAGCCTGTATAGGACAAGGAATGGCAGTGAATAGAGATGGCCATTGTCAATATCTTGACAATTCAGGTAGGTACAGCGGCGGTCTGAGTCCTTCAACCGCAACCCATGACGATTCAACATCAGGTATCCTTGGTTGTGCGATTATTTCGACAGCATTAGGAGGAGGCGAGGTTCCAGATGAAATTGAAACAGTAGGACAGATTGCAGATGGGGCTAATAAGATTCAAGAATTAATTTCAGACACCAAAGTCATACCAAATTCAAAGCTATTAACCATACCTGCAAGGTTTGGTGACAACATGGACAGTTGTAGAGAAACTGCTGGAAAACAAACATGGCAGATTGATAACTGGAATTAGAATAAGGATATTAAATGAATATCAAGAGAAGCTTTAGCGCCATTGCTACATTAATATTATCAATGGTGAGCTTTAGTGTAATCGCAGATTGCGCATGCGAGCATGAAAATGATCCTGACACACCGATTAATCAAGCTATACTGGCAATGGATAATAACTCTTTAGCTTTCGAGCTGCTTAGTAGTGAATCTAACCCTGATATCACAAATGCTTGTGGTGCAGGGCTTTTGCTTATGGCAGCAATTTACAATGATATTGCTTTAGCTGAAAAATTATTAGCGGAGAGTGCAGATCCTAACATTACTAACTTTCAGGGTGAAACTCCTGTGGAAGCAGCCGCAAAATGGTCTAGCAATGAAGTTTTGGCTATGCTGTTAGAAAATGGAGGGGATCCAAATCCAAAGATGCATCCGTGTTTGGAAACAGCAACATATAATACGCCACTTCTATTAGCTTCTGTGAATGACAACTTGGTAGGAGTTGAGCTACTACTGGAGCATGGCGCCGACTTTACTGTTGTTAGCCCTAAAGGCGCTACCTTCTTTGATATTTTATTAAAGAGGGGCAATGATTTAGATGAAATATTAGATTTAATGGAATCTATACCTGAAAAAAATATAACTCAAGCTAATAGCGAACTTTTATTCGAGATAGCAAGAAGGGAAGATATGCTATCTAAACTAAATCACCTTTTATCAATGACGTTCAACCCTAATTATAGCGTTGATGACAATGCTCCATATAACACCCCTCTCTTAATAGCAGCTATTGCTGAAAATATTGATGGCGTAAAGACGTTAATCGAACATGGCGCAGACATCCATTACACCAATTCGGCAGGTTACTCTTTAGAGCGCATCGTTCATGAGAACAATATTGAGGAGCTGTATTATTTATTCCCCTCAACAGAGGAATAAGCTCTAGCACATTATTAAAAAAATGGATATTGCCCCATCCACTATCCGTCAGGGAAGACATAAAGCTGTCTTCCTTAGCGATAGCGTTGCAGAAGCATCATCGTCTTAAAGTTTTTCCCAGCCGCCAAAATGGGATGAATTTAGCCACAGGATAATTAGAAAGACTTTCCGAATAAAATTTAGCACCAACAAAGTAAATATTCGAAGAGTTCAACTAGCAGAGAATTAATATTCTGTGGTCAAAATTTTCTATGTATCTATTTACAGAAACGCAACAATCTCACTTTACACCTCTCTTATAGGTGTTTTTTTAAAATTTACCGACCTGTCTCCCTGACAACACACTAAAACTAAGGAAATTGCATGTTTGCAAAATTCACCCTCGGCTCACTGTATCTTATTAACCAATATCGTATCGCTATATTAAAAGGCGTCATCTTGCCTTTAATTTTGTATATCTTGCTTCAATTGGTGCGCTACGGATCAGCTTATACAGGATTTTCATATGGCAGTGCCAGCTCACTTTTATATATACTTTTCTTTGTTGCTGACATGGCCATTCTGACGATCATCTCAATAAATACAACACGGACAATTTTACTCGACGAACAGCCAGAGCCTTTTAAATTGAAATTCAAAAAGCGCGAAATAAAATATCTTTTGTACAGCATTGGATTCTTGGCTTTATGGATAGTACCAAGCATGTTTATCGGAGCTTCATTACCCCTTATCATGTACAACATCTTGATGGGCATTATCCCCTTAACTTTCTTCCTGGTCACTCTGTTTTTCACATTAAGGCTGTCACTTATTTTTGTAGGCATAGCACTAGACAGAAGCATATCGTTGAGAGAATCTTTGAGCATGACTAAAAATTGCCAGTGGTCGCTATTCTTTTCACTTGCCTTATTAATCGCTCTGCTATTTATTTTTGAATATTGCATTGGACTTTTTTCTAGCTTGATTGGCGGTCAATTCTTTAGCCTGATATCTTTTGCTTTGATAACCCCACTAGTAAACACGTTCATATATATATTCACTGCCATTATCTTGACCATCTTATATTCCACTGCTTATCAACCAAATGACAGCCCCCAAGCGGAATCAGCTGGGGATGCCCAGTAGCATCGAAGAACTGACAATCCGCTGGCAGCCGAAAACAACGACGATGGCTGGCTAGATCACCTCACGCTGGCGGTGCCAATAGCGCCGCCAGCGTAATGGCCTAAAGCGCCACCAGCACCAGCCCCGCCAACATCACCAGCGTACCGATGGCTTTTGCCCTGGATGCGGGCTCCTTCAGCCATAGCACACCCATTAGCACCCCCACTGGAATGGAGAGCTGACGCAGCGCCACCACATAACTCACCTCGTCGGTAAGCGCCATGGCGATTAATACCAAGCCATAGGTGCAGGTCATCATCAGCCCGGTGACGACCAGCATGGTCAGCCCCTGCTGGCGGAGTGCAGGCAGGCGGCGGCGCTCTGCCGGTAGCAACGCCAGTAGCGGTACCGACCAGCTTAGCGTCATCAGCGCTTGCAGCACCATAAACACCGCTCCGGCGGTTAACCCGCTATGCCCTGCCCCCTGCATTAGCCCCAGGGCCTGCTTGTCGATCAGTGAATAGCCAACGGTGCCCGCCGCTGCCAGCAACGCAAACCCCATGGCGGGCGTGAGGTAGGTGGATAACCTGCGCGCCTGCGGATGGCTAAGCGGCAGGCAGAGCGCGCCTGCCACGACTAGCACCATACCAAGGCCGTCCCAGCGATCCAGCACCCGACTACCCAACAGCACAATGGATACCAGCGGCACTAACACTACCGGCAATGCACGGGCGATGGGGTAGAGTACGCTAACGTCCCCTCTCGCGTAGGCCCAGGCTAAGCCGCCCATGTAGAGCATTTGGCATAATCCCGAAAGCGCCAACCAGCCCCAGAATGCACTTGGTAATGCAGTGAGTGACGGCCCAATCAACACCAGCGGCAGCATCACCGCACCACCCGCGCCGTAAGCCAGGGTAAAAGAGGCTAACGACGGCGCATTGCGTTTGCCCAACACGTTCCATCCGGCGTGCATGCATACCGAGACCAGCACCAGAGCAAGCGCGGCTGGACTCAAGGACGCTCTCCCTGTTGAAGACGTGTATTAATGGCATCGACCACGCTAGGTAGCTCGGCAATGGTCTCAATGCAGTAGTGTGGTGCTGAGGGGGCAAATTGCGCGGCCACCCGCTCGTGGGCGGCGTGGCGCTCGGCATCACTCAACGCTTGATATTGCGCATAGGTTAGCCCCAGCGCATTGCCCGAGCAGGTAAGCGCCACCGTCCACATCCCCGCGCTGCGCCCTTCAAGAATGCCCGGCGTGGTGTCATCCACTTTAATACAGGCAGCCACATCGCTGATGCCTAACTCAATCACATTGGCCAACGCCTGAGCAGGATACGGACGGCCATTGGGCACCTCATCCGTCGCCACTACGTGATCAACTTGCAGACCGTTATCCGCAGCCAAAGCGACGACTTTTTCCATCACCACCGCCGGGTAGCCAGAGCAGGAACCGATTTTCAGCCCCTGGGCGCGCAGCGTAGTTAAGGTGTCGAGCGCGCCGGGAATCACCGCCGAGTGGTCGGCAATTTTGGCAATCTGCAGCGGCATAAAGCGCTCATAAAGCGCCGTTACATCGTCATCAGAAGGCGCGTGGCCTACCGCCTGAACAAAGCGTTCGGCGATGTCCGGATGGTTGCAGAGTGTCCGAATATGATCCCACTTACCCATACCCATGGGGCCGCGAGCTTCTTCCAGGCTAATCGCCACGCCCAGCTCAGCAAACGCTTCGACGAAGATCTGGGTAGGCGCAAAGGAGCCAAAGTCGACCAGCGTGCCTGCCCAGTCACAGATAACCGCTTGCAAGCATTGGGGAGATTGATACTGCATTAGGCGCTCCCTGATTGTGAAGATAGGCCTGGAAAAAGGCTAACGCCCATCTCGGCAAGTGTGTTTTGAATGGCGCTTAGCAGTTCCGCGATCACCGTGGTGCCTAGCTGACCAATGCAGCCGATACGAAAACTCTCCACTTCAGTCAACTTGCCGGGATAGATCAAAAACCCGCGCGCCTTTAGCGCCGCGTAGAAAGCGTTAAACTCAAACGCTGGATCGGTTGGGCTTAAGAAGGTAGTGATGATCGGCGATAGCCATTCGTCTTCTAACAGCGTGCTGAAGCCTAGCGCTCTCATGCCTTTTACCAGCGCATCACGATTGCGGGTATAGCGCGCGCAGCGCCCTGGCACACCGCCTTCTTCCCGGTGCTGGGCAAGTGCGGCCTGAAAGGCCACCACGGTGTGAGTGGGCGGCGTAAAGCGCCACTGACCAGTGCGTTCCATATACGACCACTGGTCGTGCAGATCCAGGCTCAGTGAGTGGGCGCGCCCCTTTCCTGCTTCAAGCAGCGCTTTGCGAATAATCACAAAACCAAATCCAGGCACGCCCTCGATGCACTTGTTGGCAGAGGAAACCAGCACATCGATGGGTGTTTTCGCGAGGCTGATGGGTACGCCGCCAAAGGAACTCATCGCATCGACGATGAGCGTTTTACCATGAGCGTTCACCACCTCTGCAATCGCCTCTAACGGGTTCAAAATGCCCGAGCTGGTTTCACAGTGCACTAAAAATACCGCTGTAATATCAGGATATTGCTCCAGCAGCGCCGCCACCTCATTGGGCTGGGGTGGCAGATAGTCGCCTTTATCCAAGGTGATATAGACGCGCCCTATAGTATCCAGCAGTTGGCCGGCTCGCTTGCCGTAAGCACCATTCATCAGCACCAGTACTTTACCGTTGGGATCAGTGGCGCAAGCCAGCGCACTCTCAACAGCAAAGGTGCCGCTGCCCTGCATAGGCACGCAGGCGTACTCGTCGCTTGCTGCCTCGGCCATGGCAAGCAGCTGGGTGCGAATGCCGGCAGTCACTTGGTTAAAGTCGTCATCCCAGGAGCCCCAATCACGCAGCATGGCGGCTTTGGTCGCATGGGAAGTAGTCAGCGGCCCGGGGGTTAGTAAATAGGGGTCTTTTATGTCCTTGCTCACGTTATCGGTCATTTTGGTATATACCAGATTTTTAAAACACTTTAATAGTAAGCACAGCGGCTGTCTAGGTGTCAGCTAGCACGCATGGCGCCAGCGCTGGGCGTTATTTAATAAAACATGGGTGAGTGCGGTGTGGAGCAGCTTCACCACCAGAGACGTGAGGAAAATCAGCACGGCCATGGCCGCAGCGCTGGCAAAGTAACCGGCTTCATCCAGGTGCAGCACCGCCACCGAGGCCAGCCGCGTGTCACTGTTATAGAGGAACACAACTGCCGATACCGTGGTCATCGCATTGACGAACAGGTAAACCGATATATCCAGTACCGCGGGCAGCGACACCGGCAGCGTTACCCGGCAGAAGGTTGTCCAAAACGGTACTTTCAGTGAGGCCCCGACGGCTTCAAACTCAGGGTCGAGCTGTTTAAGCGCGGTTACCGAGGTGAGGTGACACACCGTATAAAAGTGCACCAACGTGTTGAGCACCAGAATCATCAAAGTGCCGTACAGCCAGTTAAACGGGTTGCCCGCCTGATTGAAAAAGAAGATATAGGCAAGCCCCAGCACCATGCCAGGCACCGCCATGGGCAGCATGGCCATAAAGTGCAGCCCTTGGCGCAGCGGGCGAAAGCCTTCACTCTTTTCGATTAGCCAGGCGTTAAAGAAGATCACTAACGTGCCCACCAAGGCCACGCTAAACGCTAACTTGAGCGAGTTAAACCACGCCCCCCAACCACCATCGGCCATGCCTTGGAAGGTATAATGCTCAAAGGTTATCGATAAGTTGTAGGGCCAGAACTGCACCAGCGACGCATACACCGCTGTGCCGATCACCAGCACAATGGCCCCCGCCACCGCGTAGCACAGCAGTGTAAATATCCAATCCCGCAGCGGGCTGGGGCTAGGCTGCCACGGCACGGCCCGTGCCGAGAGTTGCGCCACTTGGCGCCGCTGTATCCAGCGGTCAACGATAAACGAGAGCACTGCAGGCAGCAGCAGAATCACGCTCACCACAGCCCCCATCTGAAAGTTCTGTTGCCCCACCACTTGGCGATAGACGTCGGTAGCCAGCACACTGAACTGGCCACCGATAATTTTAGGCACGCCGAAGTCAGTAATCGCCAGGGTAAACACCACAAACAGACAAGAAATCAGCCCGTAGCGCACGCCGGGCAAGGTAATAGTCAAAAACGTACGCCACTTGGGGGTACCCAGCGCTTCGGCCGCTTCGTAGAGCCGCGCATCGCTGTTGGTCAGCGCGGTGGTCAGCAGCATTAGCGCGTGAGGAAATATCCAGAAGCTCATCCCCATGACAATGCCGATGGGTCCATAAACCGATTGGCCGGCCAGTAAATCGCGCAGAAATCCCTGATTGCCAAACAGATAGACCAGGCTAATCGCGGGCAGCAGCGATGGCGCCAAAATGGGCAGAATCGCCAACATGCGAAATAGCCGCTTGCCCGGCATGCAGGTTCGGGTGATCCCGTAGGCGCATAAAAACGCTAACCCGACCACCACACCGGTGGTCATCAACGCCACCCGCAACGAGTTGGCGATCGAATTGACCAGCGCCGGGGTTTGAAAATAGTGGGCAAAGTTAGCTAGGCCGATAAAGTCGCCGGCGCGGTCTTGCAGGCTCTTGATCAGCATGGTCACGAGTGGGAACAGCAGCCCCACCACCAGCAATGCAACGCCAGCGAGTAACGCCAACAAGCGGATCAGCGACTCTAGCGACGGCTTGGTCGCCGATTTTACAAAGCTCTCGGCGATCATTGCTGGCTGCTCCCGGCGGGATAAAGACGGGCGGCTTCGGCGGGCAGGTGAATGCCTAGAACCTGCCCCTGGTAAAGGTTTAAGTCGGTACTATCGCGGCTAGGCACATCGGCAATTAGCGTTTGGTCAACGTCCGTTAGGCGCAAAGTGACCCTCTGAAAGGGACCTAAAAACTCGATGCCGATCACCTCACCGTTCAGCGCTCCCGCTTGACGGCTAAGTGCCACTGCTTCGGGCCGAATAGCCAGTTGGGCGGCTTGACCCACTTTTAAGGTATGCGATAGACAGGCGCAGGGCATGGTACCCAGCAGCGCTTGGTTATCGCCCTGAGCGGTCACTTCCAGGAAGTTCATGCTGCCGATAAACGAGGCCACAAAGGCGCTGGCAGGCTGATGGTAGATCTCCGCCGGGGTACCCACTTGCTCGATCACGCCGTGGTTCATCACCACGATGCGGTCGGCCATGGTCAGCGCTTCTTCCTGGTCGTGGGTCACCATGATGGTGGTCACCCCGAGGCGCGCCTGCAGGGCTTTAATCTGGCTGCGCAGGTGGCCCCGCACCCGGGCGTCCAACGCCGAAAGCGGCTCGTCCAGCAGCAGCAGGCCAGGCTCGGTGGCCAATGCCCGCGCCAGCGCCACGCGCTGTTGCTGCCCGCCGGAAAGCGCCGCCGGGTACTTGTTGTCGCTGCCCGTCAAGTTCACCAGCGCGAGCAGCTCACCCACCCGTGCTTGGATGCGTGACCGCTCTACCCGCCGGTTGCGCAACCCATAGGCCACGTTGTTGAACACCGTGAGGTTGGGAAACAGCGCATAGGACTGGAACACAATGCCGAAATCCCGCGCCTGGGTGGGCAGCGTGGAGATATCCTTGTCACGCTGAATAAGCGTGCCCGTCGTTTGCTGGGTCAGCCCTGCAATCGTGCGTAACAGGGTGGTTTTGCCGCATCCGGAGGGGCCCAAAAAGCAGACAAATTCGCCCTCGTTTATGGTTAGGGAAATACCATCCAGCGCGGTAAAACTACCAAAACGCTTAGTGACTGCTTCAATGGTTAAATGGGGAGTAGTGGGAGTCATCACCGTTGGTGTGTCGGCCGCCAGCAGCGATGTCATTGTCGTGTGCATAACATCTCCATGCCCCGGCACACTGGCCGGGGCAACTGATCGCGGCTTATTGCTCGGTTTTACCATCGTAGCGACGCTGCCACTCGGCCAGCACGCGTTCGCGATTGACGGCAGCCCACTGGAAGTCGGCGTCGATCATGCGATCAGTAATATCGGAGGGGTAGTTTTCAATCGGCTGTGCCACACCTGGGTAGGCAACCACTGCATAGCCTTCGTTATAGAGTTCGTTGGCATCGCGGGAGATTGCCCAATCCATAAGCGTTTGCGCGGCTTCCTGCTTGTCGGTACCAGTCATAATAGCGGCGGCCTCCATATCCCAGCCCAGCCCTTCTTCAGGGAAGATAACTTCAATAGGCGCACCCTGGGACTTCAAGCGCGCACCGCGGAAAGCAAATGACACGCCCACCACGGTTTCACCGGTGGCCGCCAGGCTGCAGGGAGCAGAGCCAGAATGGGTGTAACGGGCAATGTTGTTATGCAGGCGATCCATATAATCCCAGCCCTGATCCTCTTCCCATAGCTGCAGCCAGCTGGCCACATCCAGGTAGCCGGTACCCGACGAGTTGGGGTTAGGCATAATCACATGGCCTTCAAACTCTGGCTGGGTGAGATCTTCCCAAGAGGTCGGCATCGGCACGCCCTGGCGCTCGCCCTCAATGGTGTTGTAGCAAATAGCAGCGACCCAGGCGTCCATACCCACCCAAGCTGGGTCTTCACCATCACGATAGGCCACATCGACAAATTTGGGGTCGAGATTCTCAACGCCAGCGGGAGCGTAGCGCTCCAGCATGCCCTCCTCTTCCAACACCAGCAGGCTGGTAGCGGCCAGGCCCCAGATCACGTCAGCCTGGGGATTGTCTTTCTCGGCCAGCAGGCGGGCGGTAATCACGCCGGTGGAGTCGCGCACCCAGTTAATCTCGATATCCGGGTGCGCCGCGCTGAAGCGTTCGGCGTATTTTTGCAGGTCATCTGACTCAACGGCGGTATACACGGTTAATTCAGTGGCCTGGGCGTTTGAAGCAAGTGCAACGGCTGCGGCACCTGCAAGCAAGGTGGAGGGGAATAAACGGCGTGACATCATGATGGTGGGCTCCTGGCTAATTGGTATAGACCAGAAGTCTGCAGGCTTTAAATGACACTGCGATGACGCTTGTTTGACCGTTTTTTTAACTGATGATGACCACGACTAGGTCGTTTCCGCTAGCGCTGACCGGATAGCTCCACACTGATACACAGCGAATCGTGCAGCCAGTGCTCTTCATCAAACTCAATAGGGCGCTGCTGGTCGTCTAAAATGGCACGGTTAATATTTAACCCGGCAGTGCCGGGCGCAACGAATAGCTCTTCGGCATCCATTGGCGAAAGCGCTTCTGAGACCATGCGAATAGAGCGATTGGCCAGGTAGTGCCCCCAGCGCTCGCGCAACAGCCCCCAAAGCGATTGCCCACTATAGATATCTAGCAACTCTGGGGCACGCTCGGGCACCACCCACAGCGACTCCACCAGCACCGCGCGGTCATCCACGTAGCGGCGGCGGCGAATATGCTGAAACGGCTGGTCATCCGGCAGATTCAGTGCCCGCGCGGCAGGCAGATGGGCACGGGTTTCCAGCTTCAATACTGCCGTGCGTGGCTGCCGCCCCTGTGCACGTACATAGTCGTTAAAGCCCGCGTCACGGGTGGGGTCGTAAACTAAACGGGCAGGAGAAATAAACCAGCCGCGCCGGTTGCTGCGGTGGATTAAGCCCTCCATTTCCAACTGTGAAAGCGCTTGGCGCAGGGTCACACGAGTGGTGGCAAAACGCTCGGCCAATGACCGCTCTGCGGGAAGCTTGCCTTCCCACAGGGCAGCATTTTGGTCGATCAAAATACGAAGCTGTTCGGTTAACTTTAGATAGTAGGCATCAGACATGCGCCGATTTTCCTGGCAGAGCATTAGGTGACGAAGCGCTTGAGGGCGCCCGCCAGTCTAAGCGCCGCCAACCTTCAACGCTAGCCACCTCAGCGAGCACTGGATCGGGATTGACCGCTACAGGGCAATCCACGTACTGCAACAGCGGGAGGTCGTTGCGGGAGTCTGAGTAGAAAGTAGTGTGGCTAGGGGTGAACTGCTGCTCGGCCAACCACTGTTTTAAGCGCAGCACCTTACCGCCACGATAAGAAAAAATACCCTCGCTGCCGCCGGTATAGCGCGCGTCTTCATTGATGCCGTGCTCCACGCTTAGCTCTACCGCCAGCACGTGTTCAATACCCAGAGTGGTCGCTATCGGCTCGACCAGATGCCGTGACGAGGCGGAAATCAGTACCAGGGTATCGCCTGCCTGGCGGTGCGCTTCCAGACAGGCCCAAGCTTGTTCAAAAATACGCGGTTGCAGGTGCGTGGCAACAAAGCGCTCGACCTCTTTTTGCACATCTCTCACTCTGCGCCCTCGCAGCGGTGCTAGGGTCATGGCCAAATACTCTTCAAGCTTTAGCTTCCCCGCGTGATAGGCCTGGTGCATTTTCTCCGCCCGCGCCATAAACGCTTCGGCATCGCTGATCCAGCCTTGCTCTATCATCCATAAATTCCAGCGGTCGCTGCAGTCTCCGTCCAGGAGGGTGTCGTCAAGATCAAACAGGGCCAGGCGCATGGGAGCACTCCTTTCATCGCGGGTTGGCGGCGCGTAGGGTATGCCAAAGGTGATGACAGGACGATGACGCTAATAGAAGACGACGATGAGCAAACTAGAAGACTAAGTAGTTAACCACTGCGTCGCAAACTCATCGGCAGGCAGCGGGCGGCCAAACCAGTACCCTTGTGCCTCATTGCAACCCATTGCGGCAAGCAAATTCGCTTGGTCGCGCGTTTCAACGCCTTCCGCCACGGTTTTCATCTCTAGCGCTTTTGCCATGGCGATGATGGCCTGAACAATGGTGCGGTCATTTTTGTTTTCGAGCATTTCACGCACAAAGGAAATATCAATTTTCAGTGCGTCGGCAGCGAAGCGCCGTAGGTAGGAAAGCGAAGAATAGCCGGTGCCGAAATCATCGATAGAGAGAGCATAGCCCGCTTGTCGCATGGCGTGGGTGATCTCAACGGCCTGATCTGGGTCGCGCATAAAATCACTTTCAGTGAGCTCCAGGGCGATAGCGCTCGACGAAACGCCGGCGGTGAGTTGCGCAATGTGGTGGGTAAGCTCAGGATCGGCAAACTGTTGGGCGGAAATATTGATCGATAGCCTCCCTGGCAGCCCACCCTCAGGCTGTTCACGCCATGCCAGTAGCTGCCTTGCGGACTCTTCCAGCACCCAGTCTCCCAAGGCACGAATCAAACCACGCTCTTCAGCCAGGGGAATAAACTCGCCGGGGCTCACCCAGCCCCACTCGGCATCGTGCCAGCGGCACAGGGCTTCTGCACCGGTCAACTGACCACTGGTAAGGTTCACCTGAGGCTGAAAGTAGAGTTCTAACTTGTGTTCAGTAATTGCCGCGCTGAGTCGCTCGGTCATCTGTTGGCGTCGATGTAGCGCGTGGCGCATCGTTTGGGAGTAGGGGCAGATACTATTTTCGCGCCGCTTGGCGTGGTGGAGAGCAATGCTGGCAGCGTTAAATAGTTCGCCCGCCTCGCTCACATGCTGCGGATAATGAGCAAAACCGATGCTGACATCGAGGTGAAAGACACGCCGCTCCAGATGAAGCGGCGGCTTAACCACTAAGCGAAGCTGCTCCACAAGGCTGCCAATGTCACGAGGGGTGGCATCGGCCACCAGCAGGGCAAATTCATCCCCTGACAAACGCGCCAACGAGCCGTATGAGTGGCTGATCTTCGCTAAACGATCAGCCACTGTCACCAGCAGTTGATCGCCCACTTGGTGACCGTGCAGATCGTTGACCTCTTTAAAACGGCGGATATCCAATAACAGCAGTGAAAGCCCATGTTCGCCTTGCTGGGCTTCTTGCCACATTTGCGCTAGCAACTCCATAAAACGGACGCGGTTAGGTAAACCGGTGGTACTGTCGGTATAGGCTAACTGGTGCATGTGCCGATGGTCGCGCCGACGCTCAAGCTCTGCTGCAGCACCGGTCGAAAGAATTTGCAGCACAGAGGTGGCGAACGCATTGGTGGTCAGCGGCTGTCGATAAAATACCATCATCACGCCAATGGCCTCGCCGTTGGCATTATCCAAACGCCGCCCAATCCATGCTCTTGTGGGTAGCAGTGTGCCTGGTAATAACAGCGGCGAACCATCATGCATGACTGCTTCACGCTCCAACACTACCTGCTCGCTGGGCGAGCCTCGCAGCGCAAAGGTGTGCTGTTCTCGCTGAGCCCCATCAACCACCATGCTGACAGTCGTCGCCTGCCCATAGACATTTTCATCGCCCTGGGGTGAAGTATGCAGCAACGCAATAAAGCCTGCATCGGCTTCCAGCACCTTGACCAAGGTCACAATCAACTGCTGAAAATAACCATCCCCGACTTGGGTCGTGACCGTAGAAGCCACTTGAACCACGGCGTTTTGCACCCGCTGCGATTCTTGCTGGTCGGTCACATCCGAGATAAACCCTTCCAAGCATACGATTTCGCCCGCCTCATCCATGACGGCCTGGCCTTGCTCCCACATCCACCGATAACCACCGTCGCGATGGCGCAGCTGGTAGATCACACGGTAAGGGCATCTGTTGGCAATGGCCGACTGTACCTCATGGAAGACCTTGTCCTGGTCATCAGGATGAATCAGGGCAGCAAAACTGATCAGCCGATTACCCTGTAATTCGTCAGGCCGGTACCCGGTCAGCGTTTCGGCCCCTTGGCTCACCAGTTGCATAGTCCAATTGCGGTCATTCAGGCAGCGATAGGCCATGCCCGGCAGATGGTTGAGCAGCGTATCCAAACGGCGTTCACTTTCCCGCGCGACCTCTTCGCTCTTTCTTAATGCCTGCTCTGCTTTTTGTCGGCACAGCTCTGCACCCGCCTGGGCGGCGGCGATTTGCAATATCTCATTGGCTAGATCGTCCAACTGCATGGGGGCGTTTTTGAGTACCGCTAACAAACCAACTAGCGAACCATCCGCCGCATAGAGCGCCCGCCCCAAATAACTCTCGGCACCCAGTTCACAAAGCAGTTTATCGTCAGGAAAGCGTGACTGAACATCATGGTCATAAAGGCAGGTTTCGCGTCCTAACACAGTCTCGCAAGGGGTACCGGTCAGCGTGTAAGTAACATTGCTCAGCAAGTTGCCATTTGACCAAACGGCCAACGTCTCAGCCCGATGCAATTGAGTTACATCGGCGACTAACACATGATCAACGCCTAGTATCGTCGCTAAACGTTCAACCAACGTTGCATAAAAACGCGGGCTCCCACTGTGCCCTACGCCTTCTGCCAATTGGCGGAATATATCGGCCGCGTCGTTCTTTGTGTGCATTGTTGCACTCACTTTTTTAATTCTGAAGCGGCTTGGACGCCTGCCACTAACCTCATAAAGTATATATAGCGGCCTACAAAGCACAAACCGCTCTTTTCCAACTATAACAACGTCAACAGTAGCTGGATATATGGTAAAATTAGGTATCGCCTCATAATGGCTGGCGGCTACGCTACAAAGTGCGCAGGAGATAACGTGACTAATACATCGACCAAGGATGAAGCACTGTATGGAATGCTAACTGAAGCACTGCCTGGTTTTCTGATCAGCGATTTCCTCAAGTGCCAACGCTTACCTTCGCTTCCCTCAGTCGCATTACGCATCCTCAGATTAACGCAATCGTCAAAAGCGACTATCAACGATGTTGCCGACACCATTGAACACGATCCAGCGTTGACCACTCGGTTAATATCTCTCGCCAATAGCGTCCACCACACCCGCTCCGCCAATCCGACACAAACATGCCTGGAGGCTATCCAGCGACTAGGACTAGATGCAACGTTAACGGTCGTGTTGAGCTTTAACCTTTTTCAGCACCCCAGTAAAGGGCCGCAGCATACTCATATTTGGCGACGGTCTATCATGTCTGCGCTGATAGCGCGCCAACTTGCTGAACAAGCGTGCCCTAAACAGGCAGGTAATGCGTTTACAGCAGCGCTGCTACAGGATATTGGCATATTGGCACTGAGTGCGACTTACCCCGAGCAAGCAGACGAACTCTATAGTGATAGTGCTATCTCCCATACCCAGCTTATTGCGGAGGAGCAGCGTTACTTTGGTGGTGACCACACCGTTATTGGGGCATGGCTGGCAGCCAAATGGGGGCTCCCATCGGCGATGGTCAACACCATACGTTTTAGTCACGCCTGCTATCAAAGCGATAGCTTAATGGATATGTGTGTTCGTCTATCCGGCCCCACGGCGGATGCCTGCCTATCAAAAGCTCCTGAAGAACAGCTGGCCGCCCTGATAGCCGATATAAGCACGAAAGCGGATGTGCCCTCTCTCTCATTTAAAAGCGTTCTACAAGAAGTTCAGCCCAAAATGGAGTTGATCGCTAAAACGCTGATGATTGACACCCCCGCGGCTATTGATCCCAAAGAGCTGCTTGAAAATGCTCAGCAGCTCTTGCTAAATCATACGCTTATACTCAATAGCCGTAGAGAAGCCCAACACGAAGCATTAACGATGTTGCGTAAAGGGTACAGCGACCCGGATGGATTCAACAAAAACATTGCTTTCAAAAAACTTAACCCCCAATCCCGCGCTAAATCTTAAACCTCTGGCCAGAACATGCATGCCATCAGGCGTTCCGGCCAGAGCGTTTTTTCTAGGAGACCTCTGATTAACTATTGCGCTTGCCCATACGGCGTTAAAAATCGCCTCAAAATGCTCATTTACACCCACGTAAACTCCGCTTTTTCGTTGATTTTTGCCTTGTCTGGCCTGCGCTCATTACGTTAATCAGAGGCTCCCTAGTTCATGCTTAACCGTCTTTCTTTTATAAGCACCTCACCGAGTCATTGCCTCAGGTAGATAGAGAGCGATACCCGGAAAGATGTGCATTAAGGCAATCGCCAACAGCATGAGAAGAAAGAACGGCAACGTGGCTTTGGTAATGGTCAGAATATCTTTACCGGTTAGCCCCTGAATCACGAACAGGTTGAAGCCCACCGGTGGGGTAATCTGGGACATCTCGACCACCACGACCAGATAAATACCGAACCAGATCAGGTCGAACCCAGCGGCGCTCACCAGCGGCATGATAATCGCGGTGACTAGCAGGATCAGCGAGATACCGTCGAGAAAACAGCCCATCACCAGCAGCAGCAAGGTAAGCGCAATCAGCAGCATGGTAGGTGAAAGCCCCATCTCACCAATCGCCTGCGCCAGCTTCATGGGCACCTGGGTAAAGCCCATGGCCGAGGTTAAAAACGACGCACCGGCAATAATAAAAGCGATCATGCAGGCGGTACGCACGGCGGCAAACAGCGAGCTTTTAAAAATGTCGCGATCAAAGTGACCGTTAAAGCGCGCAATCACGATTGACAATACCACACCGACTGCCGCGGCCTCAGTAGGCGACGCTAACCCGCCATAGATCGAAAAGATAATCCCGCCGATCAACAGCAGAATAGGTACCAGCGACCAGGTATTGCGCAGCTTTTCAGCAAAGCTCATACCGGATTCATCTTCGCCGGTAAGCCCTTCACGGTTGCCCTTGAGCAACGCCCACAAAATGAGGTAGCTCATAAACATGGCCAGGATCATCAGTCCCGGGCCAATACCGGCCATAAACAGCCTGGAGATCGACTGTTCGGTGACCACACCGTAAACGATGAGCACAATGGAGGGTGGAATCAAAAGTCCCAAAGTGGAGGCGCTGGCCAAGGTGCCAATCGCCATATTGCTGTCGTAACCCCGCCGCTCGAGCTCTGGCAGGGTCATTTTGCCCACCGTGGCACAGGTGGCCGCCGAAGAGCCGCACACCGCTGCAAACATGCCGCTGCCAATAATATTGGTATGCAGTAAACGTCCCGGCAGTCGGTTCAGCCAGGGCGACAGGCCACGAAACATATTGTCCGCAAGCCCGGAGCGAAACAGAATTTCCCCCATCCAGATAAACATAGGCAGCGCGGTGAGATCCCAACCGTAGCTGGCGCCCCAAAAATCGGAGGCTAAAATAGCGCCTGGCGAGAAAGAGCTGAAGAACTCTAGCGCTATCCAGGCAGTGCCGATTAGCGCAAAGGCAATCCACACCCCGCTCCCTAGCAGAACCACGAGGGTGAAAATGGTGGCGAGACTTAGTAGCAGCACAAGGATCTCTCCAATTTAAAAGGCAGAAGCAGTGTTAACAGTGGCCCCGTTAACCGCTGCGTACTCAACACAACAGGCGACGTACTCAACCAAGACATAGCTATCGTCACCATTTAGTGGCCCTCGCTTTCATCTGGGGCAGACGCTTCACGAAAACTCGCAGGATCGCGAATGGCAATCCGTAGCGCCATAAACAGGGCTTCAGCCAGCGCCAAACAGAGCAGTCCTACGCTGGTCGCGAGCACAAGCTGGGGGATCCAGAGCGGAATCGACACAAAGCCTGAAGAGACATCGTTGTATTGCACGCTCTCCCTCGCCAACCCAATGAGGCCGTAACTGAGCATTAAGCTGATCGCCAGGGCGATGATGAGGCAAAACACTTCAAACCACACACGAATTGCCGATGGTAGCCGGGTAATCAACAGCGTCACGCGAATATGGGCGTGATGCACAAAGGTGTAGGCCAACCCCAGAAAGGTCGCCCCCACCAATAGATAAGAAGCGATTTCCGAAACGCCGGTAATACTCATGCCCAGGCGGCTCAGTCCCACGAGCACCAGCAGGGCATCTACCAGGCGGAAGGTCACCTGAAGCGCTATCAGCGTGCAAATGGCAACCATGCAGGCCGCCGCACCCCAAGCACCCAGGCGATAGAGCTTGTCGAATTTAAACGTCATGTTCGCAGCCTCACGAAGCACGCGGGAAACGTACTTATAAAACGTACTTAGGAAAAGCGCGTAGCAAAAGCAGGGGCAGCGCCAAAATCACCGCCCCTGCGGAAACCATCACGATAGAGCCTAGTTAAAAAGTACTTAGCTTAAACCGTGTTTAGGCTAAATAGCGCTTAGCTGTCGCGCTGCTCGCGATAGGATTCCAGCGCCTGTTTGGCTTCGTCGTCAGCACGGGACTGCCAATCTTCAAACAGTTTGTCACCGGCTGCCTGGAGTGCCTCTGAAACGGCTTCGTTAGGCTCTGAAACAGAGATACCGTTCTCTTGCAGAGCTTCTAAGCTCGCCTGATTATCTTCGCGGCTCATCTCCCAACCACGTTTTTCAGCCTCAGCGGCGGCTTCCATCAGAGCGTCCTGAGTCGCTTCATCCAGGCCATCAAAACTACGTTGGCTAATGAAGACGATATTTTTTGGCAGCCACAGGTTAGCGTCGGTGTAATCAGTCACGTAATCCCACGCTGCCATGGAGTTACCGGTAGAGCTTGAGGTGATCATGGCATCCACACGGCCAGTGCTAAACGCAGTGGGTATATCAGACTCTTCGGTTTCGGTGGGGCTACCGCCCAGATTATCGACAAAGCGCTGGGTATTGATGTTAGGTGCACGAACGCGCAAGCCTTCAAACTGCTCAGGGTCAGTAAGAGGTTCAGAGGTATAGATACCTTGCGCAGGCCAAGCGACGGCGTAGAGCGGAATCAACCCTTCATAGGCAAACAGCTCTGTGATCATCGGCTTGGTGGCTTCCCACAGCGCGTAGGCGTCGTCATAGCTGCCGGCCACACCAGGCAGTGTATCCACTTCGAAAATGGGATCATCGTTGGAAAGAACGGAGAGGAATACTTCACCCGCATCAATGGTGCCACGGCGAACCGACGGCTTGATTTCACCATGCGATACCAACGAGCCGCCGCTATGTACGGTAATGGTTAACTCGCCATCGGTAGCTTCGGCCACGTCCTCAGCGAACTGCTTGTTGTTTTGGGTATGAAAGCTGGCATCACCGTAAGGCGTGGCCATGGTCCATTCCGCGGCATGAGCCGTCACCGTTAAACCGCAGGCGGTCGCCAGGAGCAATGAAGTCGTTATTGTCTTGCGCATCATAAGAACCCTCTTATTTCTATTAATAGTATGGTGCTAATAGTGTGTTGCTTCGGTGGTACCAGAGGAGGCACTAGCAGTAACCCAGCGCCCGGAGAAAAGTGTTGTTGTCATATCGGCACGGCGCGCCTGGGCATAGCTGCAGGCACACTGCTGAGCCAATCGGGCAACGCCACGACAAAAGCGCGGGTGGTTAGCGTTGCGCCATATCACATCATAGTGCATGGCCGGTAACGGCACCGGTAGCGAGAAACGGTAGAGCTCCCCTCGCTGCCACTCATCCAGCACAGTGGCGACAGGCAGCGCGCCAATCCCCAACCCTTCGGTGGTCATGCGTACAATGGTCATTAGTGTGCTGACGCTATGGATACGAGGATTAGCGATTCCCTGCTCTGCCAAATAACTCACTAACTCTGCATAGGGACGAGCCTGCTTACCAAATGAAATAAACGGCAACTGCTTGCCCCAAGTGTCGGCACTTTCGCCCAGTTGCTTGACGTGCCGCGGAGAGACAAACATGCCCATTTCATAAGGGCTCAAGGACTCGTACTCGATCTGCTTTTGCGGTGAATAGCCATTCATCGCCAATACAATATCCAGTTCGTTGCCCAGTAGCCGCTCATTGAGCACCGGCGAGTAATCGACCGTCAGTTCAATGGTCAAACGCGGATACCGCTCGGTTAAACGGCGCATAAATTCGGGAAACCAGCTATGGGCGATGGTTTCAATCGTGCCGAGCCGCAATGGTGCAGAAAACGCCTCTTCGTCATCGAAAAGCTTCATCGCTTCATCACGCTGGTGCAGCATCCGCTCAGCGTGCACAAAGAACTCGCGGCCCCGCATAGTAGGCTGAATAGGCCTGGCGGCACGCTCCAGCAGCAACTCTCCTACCGTGGTTTCCAAGCGTGAAATACGCTCAGAAACAGAGGGCTGAGTAAGGTGCAGGCGGGTCGCCGCCTTACGGAAGGAGCCGAGCCTCACTGCCCATACGAACGCCTCAAGTTCTTTAAAATCGAGCATAGTGACTCGCCTACAAATATGACTTACTGGAGTAAAAACACTGCTGTGCTGATACGCAAAGAGACCGGCGGAGTGCTACGGCTCATGACGACCTGATAGCTACGCAACTTGACCACCACTACGCAACTTCAAGACCACTATGCAACTTTAAGGCCACTCCCAGCAGCGCTATCTCACCAACGTTATTATCACGCCCCGCTCCTAATGTGATAAGCGTATCGTGCCCAAGCGTCAACCCTTTTTCCAATAAATAACAATATGATAGAAGCGCCCGATAGTTAGTATCGTCAAAAACGATTGGCACTGGGCAAGCCATGTTCATATATTGGTGGTGGACTACAATTCAGCGCTAACCAATCAAGCGCACCCACTGCATCGACATAGGAGTCGCTATGGCCATCCCCTTGCTTAATTGCGATATGGGCGAAAGTTTCGGCAACTGGCACCTCGGCCTGGATGCCGATGCGATGCCTTTCGTCGACTGCGCCAACATCGCCTGCGGCTTCCATGCCTCCGACCCCCATGTCATGCGCCGCACCGTCAAGCTAGCGGTACAAAATGGCACCCGCATTGGCGCGCACCCGGGTTACCCGGATTTGATGGGCTTTGGCCGCCGCTCAATGGCCTGCTCGCCGGAAGAAGCGGAAGATATGGTGCTCTACCAAGTGGGGGCTTTGGCGGGCATCTGCCAAGCGGAAGGCACCCAACTGAGCTACATCAAACCCCATGGTGCGCTGTACAACGATATGGCCGCCAACCCGGTGCTGCTCGAAGGCGTCATGCGCGCGGTACGTGCTTATGATGCCAGCCTGCCGCTAATGATTATGTCCACCGCGGACCCCGAACCACATCGCGAGCTGGCCGCCAAAATGGGCATTACCCTCTGGTTCGAAACCTTTGCCGACCGTGCTTATGACGGTAACGGCCACTTGGCCTCACGACGGCTGCCTAACGCTGTGCACCACGACCAGAACACCATCGTCAATCAAGCCATCAAGCTGGCCAAAGGCGAGCCGCTCACCGCACTCGACGGCACAACGCTGCAGTTAGCCTGCGATACGCTCTGCGTTCATGGCGACAACCCCGAGTCAGTGGCCGCCGTACGCGCTATTCGCGAGGCCTTTCAGGCGCTGGAGCCGGTGTGAAACCCAATATTGAAATGCGCATTGAAACCGCCGCCATGGATGCCCTGATGGTGCGATTATTCGACACCATCGACGAAACCAATATGGCCTGGATAATCGCCGCCGATCAGGCGCTGCGTAATGCCTTTGGAAGCATGTTAATTGACCTGGTGCCCTCTTACACCACGCTGCTGCTGCATTACGACTGCCAGCAGTTAACCCATAGCGAGGCGATTCAACTTATTCACAAGGCGCTTTCTGGTCTTACCCCTGTGGATACTCAAGCCGGTGAGCTGCACGATATCCCGGTGTGGTACGACGAAAGCGTGGGCCCCGAGTTACCACTGGTCGCCAAACGCGCTGGTTTGAGCGTCGACGAGCTTATCGAGCAGCACTGCAACCACGATTACTGCGTATTTGCGTTGGGGTTTGCCCCCGGTTACGGCTTTATGGGCTTGGTAGACGAATCTCTCGCTACGCCGCGCTTGAAAACGCCGCGCCGCAAAGTCGCCGCAGGTAGCGTGGGCATTGCTGATCGCCAAACCGCGATTTATCCGCTGCTTTCGCCGGGCGGCTGGAATATTCTGGGCCGCACCAACGTGCCGCTATTCGAGCACGCCAAACGTGGCGAGCCACTGTTTCGCCCCGGCGACAAGGTGCGCTTTAGAGCGATCTCCCGGGAAGAGTTTGAAGCAGATGGTGGCGATACCACGCCCATGGAGGAGCGCCCATGAGTCACGCTGCCATGAATGAAACACAAAAGGGGCTAGTGGTTAAACAGGCGGGACCGCTGGCGCTTATCCAAGATACCGGGCGGTTTGGCGTCGGCCACTTAGGCGTTACTCAGGGTGGCGCTGCCGACTGGATCTCGTTTCGCTGGGCCAATTGGTTGCTGGGCAACGCTTTAAACAGCGCTGCGCTGGAAATCGTCATGGGCGGCGGCTTGAGCTTTGAAACCGAACACGAGGTGCGCCTGGCGTTGACCGGCGCCGATCTAGACGCCCAGTTGGATGGCAAACCGCTTGCACCCAATACCAGTTTCAAGCTACTGCCGGGCCAGCGCCTGGTATTTCGCCAACCGCGCCAGGGTTTGCGCGCCTATCTCGCCTTTCCCGGCGGACTAAATGCGCCAGAAGTGCTGGGCAGCCGCTCCTGCACTGCCCGCGAGCAATTGGGGGGCTTACAGGAAGATGGCAAACCGCTAAAAGTGGGCGACCGGTTAACCTGGAAAGGCACCGCTCCAGCGGTGCGGCGCATTCCTGAAAGCCAGGGCCCGCGCATGCCTGCGTCTGGCTGCCGCTTACCCATCGTGCTCGGCTCGCAAATTGCCTCCTTCAGTGGCCATGCACTTTTCCAGGCGTTCAACCAACCCTGGACAGTGGATAATCGCGCCGACCGGATGGGCGTACGCCTCACCGGCCCAGCCCTACACGGCTCACTAAAGGGCATTATTTCCGAAGGCATTCCGCTGGGAGCAGTTCAAGTACCACCGGACGGCCAGCCTATCGTACTGATGAACGACCGCCAGACAATCGGCGGCTACCCGCGCCTAGGCGCCCTCACCCCCGTCGCCTGCGCTACGCTGGCCCAGTGTTTGCCCGGCACTGAAGTGTGGTTAACCCCTTTTAGTGCCAGTCAGGCGCAGGAAGATTATCGTCAGCAGTTAATGGTTTGGAAGAAGTAGCCGCAAAAGCAACCCAACGGTCTGCACAACCCTACGCGGGGGCGCTGTGAACCCATCCATGGGCGCTACTTTCGCCATCCATGGCGAAAGACCCCCGCTACGGGTTGATTCCGACCTCAGTGAATAGTTAACGCTGGCTTTTTATCAGTATCACTACTTATTAGCGTATTAACCCCTAGCCATCTGCAGCTCTTTAACGACGATATCGCCATCAATGACGATGGGCTCATCGTCCAGGAAAAGCGAGCAGTTGCGCATGGGAATATCCAGATGGCAGGCAGTATCGTTAGACCCGCCCAATTCGCTGTTCGGGCCGGTGGAGAACATGACGTTGCCATAGAAGCTACGCGGCTCCATCCCCATGCCGCCAGGGAACTCCCCTGGCACCATGCGGTGCCATTTGGCGTTCGGGTTCATGCCCCAGCCCACGTGGCTCATGCCCATGCCGCGCGGGTCGTTAAAGCTATCCATATAGGATTTCACTAGCTCCGCATCGAGCCCACCACGTATATCGGTAATCCAGCCCTTTTCAATGGTGTAGGTAATAGGCTCTCGAACATACATGTTTTGGGGAAGCAGAATATCGCCCGGCGCCACCACAATGGTGCCATCAACACCATCGTCATCACCGCCGGTGAACACAAAGCCAGAGGGCCAGTGATCCCAACGCCCCGGTTCGTCAGTACAGGCATATTCAGCAACCGTCTCATAAGTATTCAGTTGGTAGGTGACATCAGTGCCATGGCGCGAGGTAATGCGCATCACTTTGGCTTTTTCCAACAGCGCGGCGGCCAGTTCAACCTTTTCCCTTAGTTCCTTGGTGGGCAACATTCTGGCCAGTAATTCTGGCGGTTCAACCGCCGTCAATATACGCGTACCCGCGGCTTGGATCGCCATTTGCTCGGGAGAGAACAGCAGGAAAATACAATCGATCAACATGTCGCAGTTTTTAAGCGCTTCCACCGCATCGGGCATGCTAGCAAGCCCCGTTGTTCCCACGGCCCAGCCACCGGTAGGTAACGGCGCGGGTAACCGCATATGGTACATATTGGCGCCTAAACGCTGCCCCGCCGCCATAAAGGCATCCGCATAATCAAGGCGTTCGCTGCCCTGGGTCAGTACGACGAGTTTTTCGCCTTCATGTACGCCGGACATTTTTAGCTGATGGAGGCAAATTTCGGCAAAGCTTGCGTGATCCATAAAGTCTCCTAACTCCCCAGGCGAAAGCACAGCTGTAACGTACCGGGAAGTGTTAGCTGAGAGCGCTCGTGCTCGCCTTTGGGCACACCAAGCGCTCTATGGTGTTATCGGGTCAAAGCTGAACGTCAATTAGGCAGCCGCCTCTTTCGTCGCTTGATCGGTGGTAGTACTGCGCTTTTTGCTCAGCTCTTCAGAGATAGCCGCAAAGAAAGCATCCGTGGTGGCTTGATGAGGCTTGGTGGCTAAACTAACGCCAACAAACAGCACACTAGCGACCACAATGCCCCATACACCGGCGGGCAGGCCCAGCAGTGAATTACCAGTGGCATACATCAGCAGTACAAAGGCGCTGGTGCCCACCACGCTTACCAGTGCACCGACGCCAGTACCGCGCTTCCAATAGAAGGCACCGATAAGGGCGGGCACCATGGCTACCAGACCAGAGGAAGCAGCCACCGACAGCACCGCAATAAGGTCAAGCTGCAGCTCGGCAAAGGCCAGCGCCATCAGTGCGATCACCGGCACCACGAACTTGCCCACCAGCAGTTGGCGCTTTTCACTGACGTTCGGTTTAACGTTCGCATAGACGTCGCGGGAGACCATGGACGCCAGGGTCAGCATGATCGAATCGATGGTGGAGACGGCGGCGGCCATGATGCCGATCATTACGATGACGCCAAGCACTGGCGGTACAAACTCCGAGGCCAACAGCGTGGGCGTGGCTAAATCTGCACTTGCAAGACTTGGGAAAGCGGCTAAGGCAGAGAAACCCCAAAGCACAGAGACCATGGTGTAGATAAAACCAAACACCAGGAAGCCAATCAGCATGTGGCGCATGGAGCGCAGCGAGGAGGGCATAAACAGGCGTTGACTGACCTGTGGGTTGGAGATACTAAAGAAGAACCAGGGAATGGTGAGCCCCAGGAAAGTGACAAAGCTGAACAGGCCAGGGCCAGGCACCGTGAGTGACTGCGGATGTTCCGTTGCCAGCGTATCGAATAGTGCGCCGAAACCACCCAAGCCCTGGATCACCAGGAAGGCCACCAGGGTTGAGGCAACAATCATCATGATGGCCTGGAGCGAGTCGGTCCACATCACCGAACGAATCCCCGCGATATAGGAGAAGAAGATGGCGATCACCGTGGCCAGCACCACCCCGGTAGTAAAGGTAATCGCGCCATCAGTAATCCCCTGCAACAGGTAACCGACACCCGCGAGCTGAACGGCCGAGTAGGGAATCAGGAAGATACAACTGGCAATCGAGACAGCCATGGCCACATGTTTGCTGTTGTAGCGGTGGCCCAGCATCTCGCTGGGCGTCACATAGCCGAACTTCTTGCCGACTGCCCAGAATTTGGGACCGAAAACAGCCACCAGAGAGACACCGGCGAAATAGATGATTTCAAAACCGAGCGCGCCAACGCCGCCGGCATAGGTAAGACCTGCCAAGCCCACCATCATAAAGGCACTGTAGGTAGTGGCACTGTAGCTCAGCGCCGAGACAAAGCCGTTCATTTGTCGGTTACCCAGGAAGTATCCCGACATACTTTCGGAAGGGCCTTGGCGAGACATAATCGCAATGCCAATAGCGATTAATAAGTAGATGGCAATGGACCACCAGATAAGTGACTCAGTCATTGCTGTGCTCCTCAAAATCTTTAGTGATAAACACATTCAGCGCAATGATGGCCAACCCTGCCAACATCCAGAACAGGAAACTGCCGTACCAAAGCGCGACACCGCTCAAGAGGGTATAAGGCACCAGGTAGCTCAGCAGGACCACTGCCCATACTAGCCATATCCATTTACTGCGTTTCATAATCCACCTCGTTTTATTACGTCAGGGAGAAGAGTGAGTGTTGTTGTGGTGAGGCTGGCGTATATCTGCGATACGTTGTTTTACTTTTTGCCAAGGCGCTTTCTCTGGGGCAAAACGCGCTCGGAGATAGGTCGTCAAATCAGCGACCTGGGTATTACTAAAGCTGTCGGCAAAGCCTGGCATGCTACCAATACCGGGAACATGTTCGGCGTGGACACCCCCCAAAATTGACTGAATAACGTTATCGGGATGATCGCTGTGTAAATTGGTATTCAGCGCCAGATTAGTGCCCGCCCTCGAAAAGGTAGGAACGCCAGAATCGACATGGCACGCCGCACAGGCGCCCTCGAAGAGCCGCTCCCCTGCCTCCATTTCTGTTGAGCTAACAGCTGCACTGGTCACGCGCTGCGTAGCGTCTGCCACGGCCGCATCGCTATTACTTGTGGGCGCCTGCATCTGGGCGGCCACATAGTGGGCAATAGCCCGCACATCGTATTCAGGCAGCTCAGCCAGCCCCGCTACCACCGGGGCCATAGGGCCAGAGGCAACGCCGTGAAGCTCAGATTCACCGTGGCGCAGATAGTCGTAAAGCGATGTTTCACTCCACGGGATGGGCGCACGCGACAGCGTATTAAGCGGTGGTGCTTCCCAACCATCTACAAAGGCACCGGCAAAGTACGCCTCGCCGCTTTTCTCAGCGCCCATGGCATTGCGGGGACTATGGCAAGCGCTGCAGTGGCCTAATCCTTCGGCAAGGTAGGCGCCCCGGTTATACAGTTCGCTCTGCATGGGGTCAGGCTGGAAAGGAGTTGCGTCGTGATAAAGCGTATTCCAGCCTGCCATTAAGCTACGCACACTGAAGGGGAAAGTGAGCGCATTGGCTTTTTTTTCAGTCGACACGGGGGGCTGAGCCATTAAGTAGGCGTAAAGCGCCTGTAAATCGGCATCACTGGTCTTGGCAAACGCCGTATAGGGGAACGCGGGATACAGGTGGCTGCCATCGCGGCTAATGCCGTGGCGCATGGCGCGCTCAAAGGCTGCGTAAGACCACTGACCAATCCCCGTCGCCTCATCCGGCGTAATGTTCGTGCTGTAGAGCGTCCCGAAAGGTGTCTCAAACCCACGCCCACCTGCATTGGTCACGCCACCTTCGGTGGTATGACACGCCGCGCAGTCGCCTGCAGCCGCAACGAGTCGCCCGCGCTCAATGGTCTCGGCAGAATAAAGGTTGGTGGCTGGCCGTGAGACAGGTGCAATGGCTCCTTTCCACGGCCAAGCCATGGCCGCAGTGCCGGCAATGGTGGTGAACGCTGCAGCGGCTAACCAGCGCCGTTTCGTTGACCGCGGCGGTTTCAATTTAGATGGGCGCCCTGCCTCCTCGGTGGACGAAGCTTCGAGTGCCTGGCGCACGCGCTTGGCGGTAAACGGTGGTTGGCGAAAACGCAGGCCGGTGGCATCAAAAAGCGCATTGGCTATTACCGCAACACCCGGCGATAGCTCCGCCCCGGTTAATACGTCTTCACCGACGGTTTGATTAACACCTCCCTCAACAGGGCTTGGCGAAGAAGCGGTGGTTGGTAATCCTGCTGAATATTCACTTTTAGTCAGCGCACGACTGCCGTCACCCCACTCGTCGAAACTGGGCGCTTGCCCCAAAAGGGGGCGCGCCTCGCCCAAAACCCGGGCCTGTAGCGTTTGCTGAAGGCGATCAGTATCCACATCAGAGCCGACGTCCTGACCAACGACCAAACGGGTAAGCTGAACATCGCCGGTAACGCGATTGACCTCCACATCGGCAATCCAGGCAGAGCGCACTCCCGATTCCACGCGTTGTTCGCGGTCAGGTAGTTGGGAGTAGGCAAAACCCCGCCCGCGCAATAGATCCTGGGGTAAAGAGTCCGCTGATGGATTGAACGCCCTTTGCCACTCGGCCCGTTTAGCAACGGACTCAATCAGCTCAATACCACGCGCATCGTCAAGATGTCGAAGTCGCAGCGCGACAGGGTCTTGGTCACTCTCGCGGGCAACCTCATCTAAAAAAGATTCTCGAGCGAACGTCTGCTGTATACCCATCAAGGTGGAATTGGTGGAGAGCGAGTCTGACTGGGAGCGTGCGGCAAGGTATTGGTCGCGAAATACATAGGGCGAGAACGGCGTTGTGTCTTGCTCGCCGGCGGTGGCCTCAGCGCTAGACGTTGTTATCGCGGCCCTACCACTTAACAACAACCCTACGGCAGCCACCTCACCAGTGAGATTGGCCTGCTGATAGTGATAACGGGCTATCTCACCACTACTGGCAATATCCGCGTTTAAGGTAATTCGCTGCGCTTGGCCCAACGCCTGAACATCTTTGGCGTAGCGGGCATCAAGCCAGACGGCTACCGGGCCGCCCACCGCCCGCGACATCAACGCCGCATCCACGGCGGCATCGTCACCGCAATGGCGACCCAGCCCTGAGGCCTGATTTGATGCGTGTTTACCATCGGCGCTATAAAGCTCAATCTGGCTAATATTCAGCGCGGTTAACCGGCTTAGATCCTGTTTAAGCGCCGCTGGGGTGACGGTTTTCCCCCACACACTCAATTGTTGGTCGCAACAATCGGCAATTACCCAGCTGGGGTGACTGCCCCAGCGCATGCGACTCGGCCAGCCATACCCATGGTTCGAATGCATGTACGACTGGCCAGGCTTTACAAGAGGCGAATCAGAGGGCGCTTGATCGCTTTCAGGCGCTTTTTCGGGCGTCTGGTGAACGGCCTGCCACTCAACCTTCAGTTGTTTAGCGGCATCGGTCGCCAAGGCCAAACTATCGGCAACCACCCCCACAAAATTCCCTTCCACCACGACTTCAATAGATCCAGATAGTGAGGCAATGCGGCTGCTATCGACGCCAACTAAGCGATCACTCTCAAAACGCTCACCATTCCACCGGTAGTAAGGTGGACGCACGACGACACCAAAACGTGCCTGCGCTAGCAGCGCGGGGATGCCGGCCTGTTCTTGCTGACCATGGAGCATCGACCCTTCACTCATGAGAAGCCTCCTGCAACGCGGCCGCGTTAATGACCACGGCACGCTCCGCTGCCTGGAGAATTTCAACATGGGTGCCACATCGGCAGAGGTTATGCTCTAAAGCGGTGCGAATCTGCTGCGTAGAGGGTTGGGTATTATGATTTAGCAGCGCACGAATAGTGATGATCATGCCGTTCAAACAGTAGCCACACTGGGCTGCCTGAGCATCGATAAAGGCTTGTTGTACAGGGTCAAGCTCACCGCCCTGGGAAAGACCATCAAGGGTGGTTACCTCATGGCCAACGGCAGCGGACACGGGCAGCACGCAGGTGCGTGCGGCCATGCCATCAATCAATACGCTGCATGCCCCGCACTCGCCCAAACCACAGCCATACTTGGGTCCATTGAGCGCCAGGTCGTTACGCAACACATTGAGCAATGGTGTCTGCGGCGGCACGGCCAGCTCGCGTTCTTGCCCATTGATAGTTAGCTTTAGCGTCATAGGGGATCATCATCGTTATTGTTAAGCCCGCCCTCTTGCTCTGAATAGGGCTTGGATATGACTTAGATATTACTAATAAATACTGCCTGCCAAACGCGCTTCGTAGCACCTTAAACCAGCCTATTTTCATCTACCTTTCACATACGGCCAATCGACTTGCACCAGCTAAGTGCAGAGCTAATACCCATCGAGCATTAAAGGTGCGTACGCTATAAAAACAAGCCTAATAAACGTATAGCACTCAATGTACACGTTGTTCAAGTTTTTGCATAAAACCAAAAAAACATCAATAAATCCATTAAATTCATACATTTATTTAAAAATACCGCCTTGTTTTCGTAAAAAAATAATTTCGAAACTAATTCTTGACCAAAAAATAAATGGTGTATACGTTGTTTTATAGCATTCACGAACGCATTTAGAAACGAGTGATAGGCGAATAAAACAGCGAGGAAACCAGGATATGAACAATAAACCCACCATAGCCGTTATTGGCGCGGGCCTTGGCGGCGCCGCTGCAGGCGCACTACTGCAGAAAGCGGGCTACCCCACCAAGGTGTACGAACAGGCACCAGCGTTTGCGCGCCTTGGGGCAGGCATTCACCTTGGCCCCAACGTGATGAAAGTAATGCGCCGCATTGGTATTGAAGAGAAGCTCAATGCCATGGGCTCACACCCCGATTACTGGTTCAGCCGCAACGGCATGACCGGCGAGTATCAGTCTCGCATCCCGCTAGGCGAGTTTGCTCGCGAAAACTATGGGGCGGCCTACATCACCGTACACCGTGGTGACCTGCACGAATTGATGGTCAGCACGCTCGACCAGGACAACCTCTATTTCGATAAGCGCCTGGTCGATGTAGACGACAGCGGCGGCAAGGTCGTCATGACCTTCGCTGACGGCTCGACGGAAGAGGCTGACCTGGTGATCGGCGCAGACGGGGTCAATTCTCGCCTGCGCGAGAAGCTGCTGGGCCCAGAGGCTCCGATCTATAGCGGCTGGGTTGCCCACCGGGCAATTATCTCTGCCGAAAAACTCAAGGCATACGACCTGGATTTCGAAGCCTGCGTGAAGTGGTGGTCGGAAGACCGGCACATGATGGTGTACTTCGTGACCGGCGACGAGAAGGAGTATTACTACGTTACCGGCGTGCCTGAACCCGATTGGAACCACGGCACTTCCTTCGTCGACAGCTCACGGGAAGAGATGCGCAAAGCATTCGAGGGTTACCACCCCACCGTACAAGCGCTGATTGACTGCACTGAAACCGTCACCAAATGGCCCTTGCTGGAGCGCAACCCGCTGCCACTGTGGCATGAAAATCGACTGGTGCTGCTGGGCGATGCCTGCCACCCGATGAAGCCTCATATGGCCCAGGGCGCTGCCATGGCCATCGAGGATGCCGCCATGCTGGTACGCTGCCTGGAGGAAGTGGGCGCCGAGCACTACCAGCAGGCATTCGAACTTTACCGCACCAACCGTTTTGAACGCGCCTCGCGGGTTCAGCAGGTTTCCCACGACAATACCTGGTTACGGGAAGACGAAGACCCGGCCTGGGTATTCGCCTATGACCCCTTTGAAGTACCGCTGAAGCAACCAACCAGTCAAGGGAGCCCAGCATGAACAGCACCTATCTCTATGGCGCCAACGTGCACGCCAATGGTATTCGTCAGCACTACCTGCGCTTTGCCGACAGCGCCGAGACTTCGCGCCAACCGCTGGTACTGATACCGGGCATTACCAGCCCAGCCATCACCTGGCGTTTTGTGGCCGAGCGGCTCGGCCAGCATTTCGACACTTATGTGCTGGATGTTCGTGGACGCGGCTTGTCGTCTACCGGACCCGAGCTCGATTATGACACCGACACTTGCGCCGACGATGTGATCGCCTTTATTGATGCGCTGGGTCTGAGCAATGTCATTCTGGCGGGCCACTCCATGGGTGCGCGCTTTGCGCTACGCGCCATGAGTCGCGGCGCCAAGGGAATCGACAAACTGGTACTTATCGACCCACCGGTTTCAGGGCCAGGACGCCGTGAGTACCCCAGCAAGCTGCCCTGGTACGTGGATTCGATTCGCGACTGCACACGTGGTGCCGATATCGAGACCATGCGCCACTACTGCCCCACCTGGAGCGACGAGCAACTGCGATTACGCGCCGAGTGGTTACACACTTGCTTTGAGCCCGCCATCGTTCAGGCGTTTGAAGAGTTCCACAGCGTCGATATCCACCAGGATTTCCCCGCTATCAAAGTGCCCACGCTGCTGATGTGTGCAGGCAAGGGCGGGGTTATCCAGGATGAAGATCGCGCCGAAATACGCGCCCTTCTACCGACGGTTCGTATTTCTACCGCGGAAAAAGCGGGTCACATGATTCCCTGGGATGACTTCGACGGTTTTTTTGCCGCGTTTGAAGACTTCCTGGGCAGCGAACTCTAAGAGAGGCCAAATACCATGACCAGCAACTATATAAAGAACGAGATCAAAAGCTACCGTATCGGCCAGATCGTCCCCAGCTCCAATATCACCATGGAGACCGAAATACCCGCCATGCTTACGGCGCGGCAGTTAATCCGCCCGGAACGCTTTACCTTTCACTCCAGCCGCATGCGCATGAAGAACGTCAGCAAGGACGAACTGGCTGCCATGGATGCAGAGTCGGATCGCTGCGCCCTGGAGCTTTCTGATGCAGCGGTGGATGTGATGGGGTATGCCTGCCTGGTTGCCATTATGGCGATGGGGCCCGGCTACCACCGAGAGTCGCAAAAGCGTTTGCGCAGCCGCACCGAAGAGAACGGTTGCGACACGCCGGTGGTCACCAGCGCCGGTGCTCTGGTTGATGCCCTGGGTGTGATGAAAGCCAAGCGCGTGGTGGTAGTGGCCCCCTACATGAAGCCGCTGACCGAAATGGTGGTCGACTACATACGTCAGGAAGGCATTGACGTGCTCGACTACCGAGCGCTTGAGATCCCCAATAACCTGGATGTCGCTCGCCACGACCCCGCTAATCTTCCCGAGATCGTCGCCAGTCTCGATTTAAGTAACGTGGACGCTATCGTCTTGTCAGCCTGTGTGCAAATGCCATCACTACCGGCCGTCGCCAAGGTCGAAGCCCTGACCGGCAAGCCGGTGGTTACCGCAGCTATCGCGACCACCTATGCCATGCTCAAGGCACTCGACCTTGAGCCCATCGTACCGGGCGCGGGCGCCCTCTTGTCAGGGGCTTACTAACAAGATCAGGTACTTATTGACGATATAGAGTGCTGATTAAGGAGACGACCATGTCGCCACACACGACTGATAACAGCGATGGCGTTAGCGATAACACTGCCACGGACAACTACCGAGGCGTGTGGGATGGGCGCATCGGTTTTGGCAAAACGCCTGCGCTGCTGGTGGTTGATTTTATGCAAGGCTACACCACGTCGGGTTCGCCGCTATTTGCCCAGGGCGTGGTGGATGCGGTGGCCAATATGCCGCCGCTACTCAATACCGCACGGCGCACTGGCACGCCTGTTATCCACACCAACATCCTGTATCACGCCCCGGATCAAATCGATGGTGGCATTTGGGTCAAGAAGGCGCCGGTCATGCGGGCGATGGTGGCGGGCAACCCTTACGCCGAGTTCTGCCCCGAGGTGGCCCCCCGTGAAGATGAGCTGGTAATGACCAAGCAGTATGCCAGCGCGTTCTTTGGAACTTCGCTTGCCTCCACACTGGTCGCCATGGGTATCGATACACTCATCATTACCGGCTGTTCCACCAGTGGCTGCATTCGCGCCACCGCCGTTGATGGAGTACAGCACGGCTTTCGGGTGATGGTCGTGCGTGACTGCGTGGGTGACCGTCACCCCGCGCCCCATGAAGCTAACCTGTTTGATATCGATAGCAAATATGGCGATGTGATTGGACTGGATGAAACACTGGGATACTTAATGAAGCGTTAGGAGTATCCGAAAACGCAGGTGAAGCGGACGTCTCTGTTGAGTCATCAGTCCGCGTTCATTTTTTCCAGCAGATGCATTAAGGCAACCCGCTCTGCCGGGTTGAGATTTTTCATGGTCTGATCGCTAATTTGCTTGGCACTGGGCACCATAGCCTCGACTAATGTCTCCCCGGCCTCAGTGATCACGACCATGACTTTGCGTTGATCATTAGGGTCGGTGGTTAGCGAGATCCACCCCCGCGCTTTAAGACGTTTAATGACGCCACGGATAGTGGCGGGATCAATCGCCGTGGCGTTGACGATATCGGTTAACGAGCTGGGGCCGCGCTCCATCACCGTGCACAGCGTTACAAATTGAATGGCCGTGAGCTGTTTATCGCTGCTGTAGCGCTGAAAAATAGCCGTATGCCGCTGGTAGGCTTTACGCAGTAGATGCCCTACTTGCTCAGAAAAATCATACCCTTGCTCTGAAGGCGTAGAGTGCTCGCCGGAAGACGAGTGTTTGAACGCACTATCCGTTGTCATTCCATATCCTTAATCTATTGGCGACGTCGTGTATCGAGTATGGCACTGGTTAACAAAATGATGCATCAACGTATGAAATACTCCTTGCGCTGGATCAATTCATCATGCTTTTATGGCGTACACGCTATAATTTTACCTTAGTTATCGCTCTTTCATCACCTAAAATTCATCCGCACTGATCATCGTAAACGCGAGCGTGGGAGGCAGACATGGCTGATAAATCAGACTATACAAGAGAGTCACTGCTGTATGGGTCTGATGTTCTGGTGATCTATCGCGACCCGGTTACACCCCCCAAGCCCGCGCCCGGACAGCCAGGTACACACTCAAACTTCACCCCCCATGAGCCTGAGATCTTCATTGCCGTACTGAGCGATAGTCATATCGTGGCTTTCAACGGCCACGTAGACCTGGGCACGGGCATACGCACGGCGCTTGCTCAAATTGTTGCAGAAGAGCTCAACGTCGCGTTCGACAGCGTCACCATGGTGCTGGGCAACTCCGTTGAAGCCCCCAACCAAGGCCCCACCATAGCCAGTGCATCGATTCAGATCACTGCCGAGCCTTTACGCCGAGCTGCCGCACAGGCGCGGGAGTACCTATTAACCCTGGCAGCAAAGCACTTTGACACTGAGCGCTCACTACTTAGCTGCCAGAACGGCGCTATTACGCCAAGTGATAATAACCGCTCATCCGTTAGCTTTGGGGAGTTGCTGCGGGGCACCCGTCATGCATTAAAGCTTGCCGATGAGGTGCCGCTTAAGCCGGTCAGCCATTATACCCTGGTCGGCCAATCGACCTCCCGCGTGGATATACCCGCCAAGGCCACCGGGCAATTGACCTTTATCCACGACCTACGTCTGCCCAACATGCTGCATGGGCGAGTGATTCGTCCGCCTTATGTAGGCCATGATAGCGGCGACTTTATTGGCAACAGTTTAATCGCGGTAGATGAAAGCTCTGTGGCGCATTTGCCAGGTGTGATAAGCGTCGTGGTGGTCGGTGACTTTGTTGGCGTGGTGGCCGAGCGTGAAGATCAGGCTGCTGCCGCAGCCAAGCAGCTAAAGATCCAGTGGCGCCCAATCGAAGGCTTGCCTCAGTTGGACAACATAGAGCAAGCACTGCTCGACCTGCCCAGCAAGCAGCGCATACTCCTCGAAGAGGGTGATCTCGATAACGCTCTGGCCGCCGCACAACATCCGCTCAATCGTCACTATGTGTGGCCTTTCCAGCTGCATGGCTCCATCGGCCCTTCGTGCTCTGTCGCCGATGCCAATGAAGATGGCCTTCACGTATGGTCGGGCACCCAAAATCCACACAGCCTGCGCGCCGACCTCGCCCGCCTTACCGGTTTGGATGAAGGCGTTATCACCATTACCCGCATGGAAACCTCGGGCTGCTATGGTCGCAACTGCGCCGACGACGTTGGCGCGGATGCAGTGCTGCTCTCTCAGGCGGTTGGCCGTCCTGTCCGAGTACAACTAACCCGTGAGCAGGAGCACACCTGGGAGCCTAAAGGGGCTGCTCAGTATATGGCCATCCAGGGCGGCTTGAACGCAGATGGCAGCCCGGCAGGCTATCGCTTTAATACGCGCTACCCCTCTAACAGTGCGCCCACCTTGGCACTGCTGCTGACCGGCGCTGCCTCACCGATTGATATCCCCTTTGAGATGGGAGATCGAACGTCGGTGCCGCCCTACCGCTACCCTCATCGCCAAATAGTGTGCGACGACGTCCCGACCCTGATGCGCGCCTCCTGGCTGCGTGGTGTCTCGGCGCTGCCCAGCACCTTCGCCCACGAAAGCTATATTGATGAACTCGCCTACTTGGCGGGTGAAGATCCTGTCGCCTACCGGTTACGCTACTTAGCAGATAACCGCGCCTGCGAGCTTGTCGAAGCGCTAGCCGAACGTGCGAACTGGAAGCCCTGCACCGCTAACGCCAATCCGAGTAGCGATGGCGAGTGGCGCTACGGCCGAGGATTCGCTTACGCCCAGTACGTACATAGTAAATTTCCCGGCTTTGGTGCCGCGCTCGCCGCCTGGGTGATTGAGCTTAAAGTCAATGTGAAGAGTGGACGGGTTGTCGTCGAGAACCTATATGTAGGTCAGGATGCGGGCCTGATGGTGAACCCCGCCGGCGTTCGCCATCAGGTGCATGGTAATGTGATCCAGATGCTCAGCCGCACTTTAAAGGAGCGGGTAACCTTTGAGGATGGTTTACCAACCAGCAGAGAGTGGGGCGGCTACCCTATTCTGCGTTTCTCGGAGCTGCCTCCCATCGACGTCATGCTGCTTGATCGCCCTGAACTGCCCCCACTCGGTGTTGGGGAGTCCGCCTCACTGCCCGGCGCTCCCGCGATTGCCAACGCGCTTTTTGATGCCACGGGGGTACGCTTTACCCATCCCCCTTTTACCCCTGACACCATTCGCGATGCACTGAAAGCCGCCCTTCGACTCCCCATGGAGGTGGCGATTTAATGCACCATCTTGATCTACAGGTTATCGAACGTGCGTTGAAATGGGCCAACCAGGGGCTGACCGTTTGGCTATGCACAGTTCTGAAAACTTTTGGCTCGGCCCCCCGGGAGCCGGGTGCCATGCTGGTCGCATGTTCGACAGGCGACTATCTGGGGTCACTGTCAGGTGGCTGTGTCGAAGAAGACTTTATCGCAAGGCTTCAAAAGGGTGAGTTTAACGAACCGGTTCAACGGGTGCGCTATGGCGGTGACGCTGGTTCAGCGAATATTCGTTTACCCTGCGGTGGTCGCCTTGAAGTGTTGGTTGAACGGCTAGCGCCCAACACCGAAAACCTCACTCACCTAGAAGTGATGCATGCCACGCTACTGGGTCGCCAACCGCTAACCCGCTGTATCACACTGGATGGCAGCGGCAAGCGCTTTAACCCATCGAATAACACCGAGCCCACCGTTACTTTCGATACAGATAGCGTCAATATTCGCATAGGCCCTGCGCTACGGCTGATTATCGCGGGGATCTCTTCAGTCTCTGCGCCCTGTGCGCTGTTTGCCCAAACGCTTGGTTTTGAAGTGATTGTCTGCGACCCCAGAGACGAGCCTAGGCAAAATTTTGCTGTCGCCGGAGTGGAGGTGCAGGCGGTACTGCCCTCAGTGTTTATTGCCTCTGGCGGTTGCCATGCCAATACCGCCGTTGTGGCCTTGACCCATGACCCGCGTATCGATGATTTAGCGATGATCGAAGCCGTCCGAACGGAAGCCTTTTACATTGGCGTTATGGGCTCTCAGCAGACATCACAGCAGCGTGCCGAACGACTGCTACGTTCTGGCGGCCTGACGGAAAGCCAAGTAGCAAGAATTGCCATGCCCATTGGGCTTAATCTGGGTAGCAAAACACCGGCTGAAATTGCGCTAGCCGTGATGGCCGATATTGCTCGCCTCTCTCGCGGAAAAGAACGCCATGCCTTGTAGCGATATCATAGCCATTGTGATGGCGGCAGGCCAATCAAGCCGCTTTGGCAGCGATAAAAGAGTCGCCAAGTTAGGCAATGGGGAAACGCTGCTTAGCTCCACTTTACGAACTATTCAGAAAACTTTTTCTAATAACCGTGTTGTTATCAAACCCGAAGATAACGCCCAGTCACTCGGCCTTACACCAACTAATCAAATTATTGTTAGTCAGCGCAGTCATTTAGGGCTTGGTTACAGTATTAGCGATGCTTTTAGACAACTCTGCAGCGATGAAAGCTTGCATCATTATCATGCTGCTGCAGTATGGCTAGCCGACCTCCCGTGGGTAAGCGAAGAAACATGCAATGTATTAACAAAAATGGCCACTCCAGAGAGTATCGTACAGCCGCTACACCAAGGAAACCCAGGGCATCCTGTTGTTTTTGGAAGAGAATTCTGGCACGAATTGGCACTTTTAGAAAACGACAGAGGTGCAAGTCCTGTCATCAAAAAGCATAGCAAACGTGTTATTCATGTCTTTCTCAACGACCCAGGCGTGTGCACTGATGTCGACTACCCCGATGATTTAACAAAATCACTAAAAAATACAAGAAGCGCGCAAGCGCCATACAAAAATACAACAAAAGTTACATTAAAAGCCAAAACAGACTTTTAGTTTAACATTACTATGTAAGCCAAAAAGATATTAAAAAACTCAAATATTTAAGCAAGTGCAGGATCGGCCGTTAATGATTAGCGGTAGTAAGAATAACACCCAGGGAACCATTAAACAGTCAAAGCATGGCACTCATCAACATCCTCGTGCTTTGCTTCTGGCCAACATATCGAGGCAACAAATGAAAAAAATTTCTCGTCTTTCACTGACGCAGAAACTGCTGGTCGCTGTCGCTATACCTCTCTTAGTGGTAGCCGTTATTTTAGGCTTTGTCGTCAATCAACAGCTTAATCAGGCCATTCCAGCGTTAATTGATAATGCCGGTAAGCGGCAGGTAGAAGCGCGGGCAGATGAAATCAGCCGCTGGATTACCGGGTACCGTAATTGGATCTCCGTACTTGCTCAGGATGAGCGTTTGGTGGAAGACGTGCCGCTTGCGTCTCACCGCGCTTGGCTCGAAAAGCGCTATCCGCCGGGGGGCACCATCGAGTCTCTGTTCTTTGCTGACGCATCCGGAGCGACCCTAACTCACGCAGGCGTCAACTTGGAGATAGCAGAACGTCCTTATTTCAAATCCTTAGTGACTGACGGCACCCAGGATAGTCTGCTCAGCGATCCGGTTATCTCCATGGTGAGTGGCCTGCCAACGGCTATTGTCGCTGATACTGTATTCGATGAACGTGGCAATCGAGCGGGACTGCTGGGTATGACTGTCTCCATGGCCGCCGTATCTGATATTACCTCCGATATTAATGTTGGCGATGGCAGCTACGGCTGGTTAATCGACAGCCAAGGGCAAGTCATTGCTCACCCGGTTGAAGAGTATCGCATGTCGCTCAATTACACCGATGCCGACCAGCAGGGCTACCAAGGGCTGGATGCATTGAGTCAGCAAATACTCAGCGGCACGGCGGGCTCCGGTGAAATAACCATGCCCAGCGGTGAGCAGACCGTGCTTATGTGGAGCCCAGTGGAAGGCACTTCCTGGGTGGTCGGGGTCACCGTGCCCATCACCGCCTTTACGACCGTGACTAACAGCCTGCTGCAGTCGCTGCTGCTGGCGGGTGGACTGCTCTTGGCATTGCTGTTGGTGGTGGTTGCCTATGCGGCGCGGCGCTCACTTGCCCCCATCAAGCATACCGCCAGTGCCATGGCGGATATTGCCAAAGGAAAAGGTGATTTAACGCGCCGTTTAGAAGCCAAAACCCAGGATGAAATCGGCGATCTCGCCCACGGCTTTAACGCCTTTGTGGAGCGTATGCAGTCTACCCTTCATGAAGTGCGCCAAAACGCCCGCACGGTACTATCCGATGCCAGCGATATGGCGGATGGCACTCAGGAGCTTTCGTCACGTACCGAACAAGCGGCGGCTAATCTTCAGGAAACGTCCGCCTCAATGGAGCAAATTCACTCAACGGTAACGCATACTTCCCAAGCCTCCGAGCAGGCGAATAGCCTCGCGTTAGAAGCAGCCAATGCCTCAGAGCGAGGCACCGATTCGATGAATCAAATGGAAGCCAAGATGGCCGCGATTAGTGATTCGGCCAATAAAATAAGCGACATCATTGGCTTGATTGACTCGATCGCGTTTCAAACCAATATATTGGCACTCAACGCATCGGTGGAGGCTGCCCGCGCCGGCGAACAGGGCCGTGGTTTTGCTGTTGTAGCGAGCGAAGTCCGCACACTCGCCAGTCGCTCGGCTTCTGCGGCACATGATATTCGTGCACTGATTGATATGTCCGTGAGTCATTCAAAAGAGGGCGGTGATATCGTTAAGGCGGCGGCTGATCGCATGAAGGAAATCCGCCACAGTGTTACCCAGGTATCGGATGTGATCGCCGAGATTGCCGCTGGCGCCCGGGAACAAACCGCGGGCATCCAGCAGGTCAATACCGCTGTAGCAGAGATGGATATGATGACCCAGCAGAATGCTGCCATGGTCAGCCAGAGCGCCACGCTTGCCACCAATATGCGCGACAATGCGCGACGGCTGGATCAACTGATGAGCGAGTTTGTGCTCAGCGAAGGCGGCGCTGAGCACTCTGCGCTACCCTATACGGCAGCACATAAAGCGCGGACAGGCACTGCACTACCTCAAGCACCTAGCCGCCCTCCCCAGGCCACTCAGCAGAAGCATGAAGTAGCGGAGTGGGAAGAGTTCTAATTTCTCATCATTAATAAGGCTAAAAGGCACCCGCTTGGGTGCCTTTTAGCTTAAAGTTCGTAAACTTACGTGACCAATATGCAAAAGTATATAGAGAGTTTCACTGGCATAGCATTCATACCGCCGAACTTAGTTCACCTCCCTGTAAAAGATCACGCTGCTCATGCCATAGCTCCTTAATGAAGCCCCTGCTCTGTTTCGCCCAAGAAACCTATGATCTGCTCTTCGCTGAAAAGCCTGTTCATTATGTTCAACCCCTTTGTGAGCATGATTGAACTCTTAAGTGTGGCGCCCATCAAGTTGGGGCTATTCAGTGCTTTTAAATTTCTAATATTAACAAGTCAGAAGGTGCATAGATATCCTGATAGTAGAACGGGCTACCATCGCCTAGTGATGTACAGGCTGTTACACAGAATGTCGCGTTATCAGGCCGCATTTCAAACAAAGCAGCATGACGGAGAGAGAGGTGGTTTATTGCAATGAGCGTATTTGCTTGATGAGAGCGTTGCCCCAAAAATGCTTCAAGGCAGATGCGAAGATTGACGCCTTCTAATTCACTCAATTCAATATCATCTATATTTATCAGTCTCTGCGGTAAGTACATTTCTGCACCAAGGTTGATGTTATCACCAGTGAGACGTCGACGAATGACAACGTAAGGCCCGGGGCCCAAGTGTTCGCTCCAGGGGCCACGTTCATTGGTGCGGAGTACCTCGACCTTGACCTGTGTCAGGCGTAGTGGACGATTTGTGGCGGCAACACGGAAGCGGAAATGCCAAATATTAGGGCCTAGCGGTTCTGCATCCGCTATGCGAGTGCCGTCTCCGCGTCGACGCACGATTAACCCCAGATCCTGCAACTGACCCAGTGCGCTTTGCACTGTGCCGAGTGAAAGCTCAAGGCTTCTCGCCAGCTCGCTTTCTGATGGTAACCGTTCTCCAGGCTTGACCTTTCCTTCCCGTATAGCTGCCATCAAAGCTAGCCGCAGTGCAGTACGCTTGGTTTCTTGTGGATTGCGGTGACGCTCTTCTTTTAGTTTCTGTATTAATAAAGAGCACAGGGCAGCATCCTGATTTTTTTTAGTCATGCCGATTTGTTACTCTCCTTTTGGCTTCGCCATATTGCACGTGAAAGAACGGCGATTGTAAGTAGCAAGAATACTAGTGCTAATGGGCTCGCCAGAATTGAGATCCCTTCTACTTGATGAAGCAAGAGAGCTTGGCGTAAAGAAGTTTCAAACATTCCTCCTAATAGAAAACCGATGACAGTGCACACAATTGAAATTCGCGCACGAGTAAAAAGAATACCTAGACCCGCAAAAGCTAACATTACACCGACGTCCCAAAGCGATTGGGTCGGAAGGTAAATACCAAAGATACAAAACATGAGCACTGGCGGCAAAATCAGGCGACGTGGATAACGAGCAAACTGCACCCATAGTGATAAACCCGCCCGGCCAATTATAAGGTGGAAAATATTCGCCAAAATCATGGAGGCGAAGAGTCCATAAATAAGCTCCCCATGCATGCTCAGCATGAAAGGCCCCGGTACAACACCATGCATAACTAGGGCGCCAACAAGTAATGCTGCCGCGATATTGCCAGGAATGCCAAGTGCGATTGTTGGAATCAGGTTAGAACCAACCACAGCGCTATTGGCGCTTTCTGTAGCAATGATACCCTCGGGCTCTCCTTTACCAAAGTTATCGCCGTTTTTGGAAGCACGTTTAGCGGCTGAGTAAGATAGAAAAGAGGCTAAGGTTACGCCTAGCCCTGGTAGCATCCCAACAAGAGAGCCAGTCAATGCCCCTCGGATTAGCGTGCGCCAGTAAGAGAAAAATTCACGTGCAGAAACAGATCGGCCTGCTTTCGTATCAGCTTGATTCGAGGCGAAGTCATCTTTTTCACGCCGGGTGATGAGATCAGAAAGCTGAATAACCACAGATGAGAGTGCAAGCGCGCCGATTGCCAAAGCTGACAGTGAGAGGCCATCTTCTAATTTAAGTTGACCAAATGTGAAGCGAGAAGTGGAGGCAACGGGGTCAAGGCCTATCGTTGAGAGTAGAATACCAAAGAAGATACCTATTCCACTTTTTAAGGGTGAATCTCCTGCAATTCCAGCAATTAATGCAAATGAGAATAACAATACAGCTGTATATTCTACTGGCCCAAACTGCAATGCGAAGGCGGCAAAAGGCACAACAAGGACGATGAGTAGTAAATCAGAAATCGTATCGCCGGTAACCGATGAAAAAAGCGAGAATTTCATTGCACGAAAAGCTTCTCCGCGCTTAGCCATAGGGTAGCCATCCCAGGCCGTTGCTGCTGCCTCGGGTGAGCCGGGAGAATTTAACAGAATAGCCGGAATGGCCCCACCGGATGTCCCTCCTTTATTGACTCCTACTAGGAAAGCAATGGCAGCTAACGGGGACATGTAAAAGGTTATCGGTATCAGTACCGCCATGGCGGTTACGCTGCCGAGTCCAGGCAAAACACCAATCACAATGCCTAAGGCAATTCCTAAAGCGATGAACAGTAAATTCATCGGCTCTAACGCTGCTGCGAATGCCTGTAAGATAATATCTAACATGGATGACCTCAGGGCAGTTGAATATAAAAGGCATGCCATGCGAGTTGCTGAAGGGCCAGCGGCAGTAATATTGAGCCTAGTGCGCATCGGATTAAATAGCGGCGCTGGCCAGCTAATACGATGCCCGTAAAACATGATACGGCGGCGGTGACGACGAATCCTACATACATGAGTAACAACATTGTGGCAATGGCCCACGCAAGCCAAGCGAGAGTTTCTAGCAATATACGGGAGCCGTTATGAGGAATTCGTCGGAGCGCCCAGTGGCGATTCTTAAACATTAGCATCGCGCCAAATAGCCCAATGAAAATGCAAGCCAGTTTAGGAAAAAAACCAGGAGAAAGCTGGCTGTGATACGTGGTCGTTTCCACACCGACTGGAATCAGCAAGAAAATAACAAACAGCGCGAAGCTGACGGTAATTGCACCTATTAAAAAATCGAAACGATCAGAAGCATCTTGTGTACAAGTTTTCTGATCTATCATGGCGCAGTCTCCTCATAAATGGCTGCCAAATCTTCATTAATGGTCATTAGTTCTGCCGTTAATTGGCTTCCAGTTAGATCCGCTAAAGGAAAACCGAGCGTGTTCATCATTAAGTCATTGAAGGCTTCGGAATGAGCGGCGGTAATAGCAGCCTCTGTTAACTTGGCGCGCAATTCTTCTGACAATCCGGCTGGAGCCCATATAGTCGCGCCTCCAGGCATGGAAACACCATATCTTTCTTGCATGGTTGGCACTTCGGGCATCGTTTCCTGAGGGGCTGCTGTCATGGAGAGAACAACATTCATTTGATCTAAGTAACGGTTATGGGCCCCGCCAGACCATGCAAAATTCACCTTATTCCCTAACAAAAAGGGAACCATTTCACCGCCGCCTTTAGTTGGCACTGCTACCCAAACAACCTGTTCACGCATGGCAATGTAATCAACAAAGGCGCGCGAGATTGAGTTCTGATCAGCATAACTCATGCTTTGTGCAGCAGAGAGTGCAAGCAAGTCTTCGAACGTTTCAATGCCTGAGCTCTTAGACGTAACGATTGCCTGGGGAAGGTCTGTAACCCTAATTATGGGGTCAAAACTACTCAGCGAATAGTTCACGTTTTCAGCAATAGGGGGCCACAGGACGGTAGACTCTGGCGCAAATAATAATGTATAGCCATCCGCTATAGCACGAGATGCAGCGGTCGTGCCGATCTTTCCGCCTGCGCCAGGCTGGGTTCTGACAAGCACATTTATATTCAATTCATTACCCAGTTCTTCGGCAAAAACACGCGCCATGGTCTCCATAGATCCCCCTGCCTGATAGGGAACAATGAGCGTGATCGGTTTTTCTGGATAGTCGGCCAGAGCAGCAAAGGGCAGAGACATCATAGTGAGAATGAAAATTGTTTTAACAAGCTTACGCATCTCAGTACTCCTGTTTATCGTGTTATTACTATGAAGTTTTGTGCGAATTTTAACCAACCTCATAGCCGGTGAAGCATAAATTGACGCCGAATGGGCATTTTTTGCTACGCGGAGTTGGCGTGAGTGTGCTGACTTATTGTTATTACTTCACAGTAATAGAAGGCTTTGCGGGCATATGTCAACAAAAATTTGCTATTCTGACTTTTTTATCCCTATATTACTATGTAGTTTTAATTGGACTCAAAACAACTCATCAAAGGTTCCCCATGCCAAGAAGACTCGATATAGACCCTGAAATGATAGGTGAATCTAAGCTCCTAACGACACCGGGCACTGATCCTGCCTTGTTTGGCACCGCGGTGATGAGTGGGCCTGAACATGTTGAAGTGCGTAGCTACCAAACTTTTCGTATTCAATACACGACTGGCAAGCTGGGCCTGGACGATACAGGCGCGATACGCTTGGCCCTTAGGTTAATCTCAGACGCTGGGTCACTACAGACGACCGACCCAACCGCTCCAAATTACGTTACGGCGCGCTCATCCGGTGATGGACAGCTGTTTCTAAAATATGACCGTAACGGGGGACAGCGTCCATGGAATGAAACCCTTACGATTTACCAGCGAGGCGGCTACCTCAAACCTGGTGAGACGATTGAGATTGTGCTGGGCGACACGACTGAAGGTTCTCCTGGTCTCTTAATGTCGACCTTCTATGAAGGCGCAAGGGTTATCCGCGTAATGGCAGACGTGCAGGCTACGGGCAATTTTATTCCGTTGCCTGATACTCATTTGGCGTTCACGGTTGGAGCAGGACCAGCGCATCGGTATTTAGCAATTTTGCCGACGCGCCGACGCTTAAACGACATCTTCTGCCTTGGATTAAAAGCCGAGGACCTTTGGGGCAACCCGACATCAAAAGGCAGTACACGCTTTGCTATTGAAAGCTCGTTACCCGTCGAAGGCCTTCCGAGTGTCATTGATTTCGCTTCAGCCAGTGGAGCGATGCGCATTGAACCTCTGCGAGTAGCCGCAGAAGAGGGGATATTGAGGATTTGGCTTACTGCTGAAGACGGAACCGTTGTAGAAGCTGGGCCGATGCAAGTTCTTACTGATGGGCCAGCACATTTCTGGGGGGATCTACACGGGCAGACCGGTGAGACCGTCGGCACCAACTCCATAGAGCACTATTTTGATTTCGCTCGAAACAAGTCGTTTCTGGACGTGACAGCCCACCAGGCTAATGATTTCCAAATTAAACCGGCTTTCTGGAAAAAGCTCAATCATTTGACAGAAACATTGAATGAACCCGGTGTTTTTACTGTGTTACCAGGTTACGAGTGGTCTGGCAATACAGCAGTGGGTGGCGATCATAACGTCTTTTTTAGAAAGGAAGGGGCGAGAATATATCGCTGTTCTCACGCATTGGTTGCGGAGCATGATGACCTTGACACTGATGCACATACACTGACTGACCTTTATAACAGGCTTCATGACGAGCCAGTGGACTCCGTCATGTATGCCCATGTTGGAGGCCGCTATGCCAATATTCATTTCGATCACGATCCCCGGTTAGAAGCAGCGGTGGAGGTACACTCTGCGTGGGGTAGTTTCGAATGGATATTAACCGATGGCTTCCCTATGCGTCGTCGAGTTGGGGTCGTTGCGAATTCTGATGGACATAAAGGTCGCCCCGGTGCCTCTTATCCAGGCGCTTCATTTTTCGGTGCCTATGGCGGCTTGACTTGCTTTCTGATGAAAGAAAATACACGTGATGCTGTCTTTGAAGCGATTCGCCGTCGCCATACCTACGGCACCTCGGGCCCGCGTGTAGCCATAGACATTAAGGCAGAGCTGACCGCTGGTGGAACACTGTTTCACCGCAACCCTATCGCTGAGCCTGATTGTGCAACCGAAAAAGTCTTTGTCTGCACTATGGGTGATATTGTGCAAATAACGGACAAAAAGGTGAAAGTTTCAGTATCAGTGGACGCCCCCGTCGGTATTGAAAGCATTGAATTGCGTCGAGGCACAAGCACGGTTGCCCTATGGCGTGGTTACGAAGACAAAAACCTTGGTAATCGTTTGCGTCTCATGTGGTCAGGCGCAGAATATCGTGGCCGTGGCCGTAATACTCGCTGGCAGGGGCGAATATTAATCAATGGTGGTTGTATAGAAAGGTTTTCACCAGTAAATCGCTTAAACCCTGAGCAAACCTTAGAACAAGTCGGGTCAAAAAGTGTGATTTTCAATACGATTACCACTGGCAATCGGATGGGATGTGATATTTGGCTTGAAGAAGAGAGCTCTGAAGTTGAGGTGACAACCAATCATGGTGCGCTTTCACTTACACTTAAAGAGATGGATGGCAAACCGGTAATAATGAGTGCAGGAGGGCTTGAGCGGAAATTAATAGCCCAGCGGCTACCTGCAGGCGGATTAGCTACTTCAGCGCACTTTCAAAAAGAAATAGAGATCGAAGAAGACGGTGATACCCCAGTTTGGCTTTGCGTTAACTTGGAGGACGGTAACCAGGCTTGGACTTCCCCTATATATTTGTTCCAAAAATAATTGCCATGGCTGCGTCGAAACCAGGCGCGGCTTATGCATTTATGTCAGCATCTCCCCCTCTGTAGGCGGCTATCCTGAGGGATGGTAGGAGAAGTTGTATCAGCGGGCTTAGCTAAAAAATGGCAACCAAGGTCAGCATAATGGAGTTTTACACAGGCATGCCACGTGAGATGGAAGCGCATAGAATCCGGCCCGTTATCGGTAAGGCTATGATCACGTAACGATGTTTGCCCTCTAAAAATGGGGAATTACCCTGGCTACTTTGTTTGTAAAAACGCCTTTTCCTTTTTGTTGCATCAGAAATTCTGAGTTAGCTTAAACCCGGCATAAAAGGGCTATTGTTAATTCAAAACACCACTATTATTCGCAAAAAAACCCCGCATCCGAGGATGCGGGGTTCGCTTGCTTTCAATAAATTTCGATATATTTAAGCGATGTCAAAGCGATCCGCGTTCATCACTTTCGTCCAGGCGGCGACGAAGTCTTTGACAAACTTCTCGTCGTTATCATCCTGGGCGTAGACTTCCGCGTAGGAGCGCAGCAGCGAGTTAGAACCGAACACCAGGTCAACGCGGGTAGCCGTCCACTTCACAGCATCTGTTTGACGGTCGCGGATCTCATAGGCATTTTTGCCCACCGGCTTCCAAGTGTTGCCCATGTCGGTCAGGTTGACGAAGAAGTCGTTGGTCAACTGGCCTTCACGGTCGGTGAATACGCCGTGCTTGGTGCCACCATAGTTGGTGCCGAGTACACGCATACCGCCAAGTAGCACGACCATTTCCGGCCCTGTCAGCCCCATCAGCTGAGCGCGATCCAGCAACAGCTCTTCCGGCTTCACTACATAGTCTTTCTTCTGCCAGTTGCGGAAACCGTCAGCCAGCGGCTCTAGCGGCTCAAACGATTCACCGTCGGTCATCTCGGCAGAAGCATCGCCACGCCCTTTCAGGAAGGGTACGCGAACGTCGTAGCCTGCGGCTTTGGCGGCTTTCTCAATGGCGAAACTACCGGCCAGAACGATCACGTCGGCAAGGCTTGCGCCGGTGTCGGCAGAAATCTTCTCGTAAACTGCTAATACGCTGGCGAGACGCGCAGGCTCGTTGCCTTCCCAGTCTTTCTGAGGCGCTAAACGAATGCGGGCACCGTTGGCGCCGCCACGCATGTCAGAGCCGCGGTAAGTGCGAGCACTGTCCCAGGCGGTGCTGACCATGTCACTGATGCTCAGGCCGGCTTCGGCGATTTTCTGCTTAACCACTTCTTCGCTGTAGTCGGTGCTACCAGCCGGAATAGGATCCTGCCAGATCAAGTCTTCAGCGGGCACTTCCGGGCCGATGTAGCGCGATTTCGGGCCTAGGTCACGGTGGGTCAGTTTGAACCATGCTTTAGCGAACGTTTGCTTGAAGTACTCCGGATCCGCCATGAATTTTTCACAAATGGCGCGGTAGGTCGGATCCATTTTCATGGCCATATCCGCATCGGTCATGATCGGATTGTGACGGATAGAGGGGTCGCTGGCGTCAACCGGCTTGTCCTCTTCCTTAATGTTTACCGGCTCCCACTGGTGAGCGCCTGCGGGGCTCTTACGCAGCTCCCACTCGTAGCCGAACAGCAGATCGAAATAGCCCATGTCGAACTGCGTTGGATTGGTTGTCCAGGCGCCTTCAATGCCAGATGTCACGGCATTACTCGCTTTGCCACCCATGGTTGGGTTGCCCCAGCCCAAACCCTGATTTTCAACGTCCGACGCTTCGGGCTCAGCACTCAGTGCTGCCGCGTCACCGTTACCGTGACACTTACCCACGGTGTGGCCACCGGCGGTAAGCGCTGCGGTCTCTTCGTCGTTCATCGCCATACGAGCGAAGGTTTCGCGTATCTGCTGGCCGGTCTTCAGCGGGTCGGGCACACCATTAACACCTTCAGGGTTAACGTAAATAAGACCCATCTGAACCGCAGCTAGCGGATTTTCCATGGTTTCCGGCTTTTCAACGTCCGCGTAGCGCTCGTCGGAAGGTGCCAGCCACTCTTTCTCATCGCCCCAGTAGATATCTTTTTCCGGGTGCCAGATATCCTCGCGACCAAACGAGAAGCCGTAGGCAGGCAGTCCCATTGATTCGTAGGCAACAGTACCGGCTAGAATCATCAGGTCGGCCCAGCTGATCTTGTTGCCATACTTTTTCTTGATCGGCCACAGCAGACGGCGCGCTTTATCAAGACTAACGTTATCCGGCCAGGAGTTGAGTGGTGCAAAACGCTGACTACCGGTACCGCCGCCACCGCGGCCGTCGGCCAGACGATAAGTACCCGCAGAGTGCCACGCCATTCGGATCATTAGACCGCCGTAGTGGCCCCAATCGGCAGGCCACCAGGCTTGGCTGTCGGTCATCAGCGCGTGAACATCTTGCTTGAGCGCGTCAAAATCGAGCTTTCTAACCTCTTCCCGATAGTCAAAATCAGCATCCATCGGGTTCGTTTTGCGGTCATGCTGGTGCAAGATATCCAGGTTAATTCCTTCCGGCCACCAGTCTTTGTTAGACGTGCCCGTGGAGGTATTACCACCATGCATTACAGGACATTTACCACTCATAGCTCTCTCCCTCTAACTTCATTGTGTCTTAACAGCTTTTGTCTTGGTTGCGTTCGTCTTGGGTATGTTGAAAAGAGCGGCTACCAAGTCGACTGACGGTGAGCCCCCTAACGCTTACGATAGTGCTAACGCTCTGCTCGTAGCGCAGTATAAGGACGCTTCACTCACTTGGTACTGTTTTAAAGCAGATCCCTCATAGGCACAATTTGCTTTTTGTGACTACTCTAATAGTTTTTATCCATCACTGCTGTTTGTACCCGCTGCTTAACTCTGCTAACGGGTGAACTCTTCGGTGTCGATATCCGCTTGCTGCACCTCGCTGTAGCGAGCCCCTGCGACCTGCTCTGGCGTCATCATGGCATCCAACTGCTGCACTGTGGTGACATCGAGGTGCAGCGTTTCCGCGGCTAAATTTTCGCGCATGTGGTCAGCGGAGCGAGTGCCGGGAATGGGGATAATATCGCCGCCTTTGGCTTTCAGCCACGCCAGTGCCAGCTGCCCCGGCGTGACGCTTAAGGCCTGCGCCAGCGACGCAAGGCGTTCAAATAGTTTTAGATTATGCGGGTAGTTTTCGGCGCTGAAGCGCGGCATATTACGGCGCATATCGCCCTCTTCGAGACGCGAGGGATCTTGAATGGCACCGGTTAAGAAGCCTCGTCCCAGAGGGCTAAACGCGACCAGGGCTGCTCCCACCTCGCGGCACGCATCGATCAGGGCGATTTCCGGGTTGCGCGTCCACAGCGAGTATTCCGACTGTACCGCGGCAATGGGATATTCGGTGACCGCGCCCCGCAACGTTAGCGCAGAGACTTCAGATAACCCCACGCCACCAATCTTGCCTTCTTCCACCAGGCGCCCCAGCGCACCCACGCTCTCTTCAATGGGGACTTGGCGATCCAAGCGGTGCAGGTAGTAGAGATCTAAATGGTCGGTACGCAGGCGCGCAAGGCTCGCTTCGCACTGTTTTCGCAGGGTTTCCGGGCGGCCATCAATGACCCGCTTGCCTGACTCAGGGTCCATCGCCATGCCGCATTTACTGGCCAGAAAGAGTTGGTGCCGCTTGCCCTCCAGGGCGCGCCCGACCACTTTCTCATTGGCCGTGGCGCCATACAGCGTGGCGGTATCGAAGTGGCGATAGCCCATATCGAAGGCCTCATCCAGCGCCCGTAGGGCTGCGCTTTCCGGCACGATGCTGCCGTAACCGTGGGAGAGATTCATACAGCCCAGACCAATCGAAGGGGCATTTACGGCATTAAGGCGCTGAAAGAAGCTCGACATCGGTATTCCCATCATTAAAAGAATCGTTTTATAACGTTTCACCGCCAAACTGCAACGCGGCTAAATGACGATAGAGCGCGCTGGTGGTGAGCAATTCCGCGTGAGTGCCCGCCGCTACCAGTTTCCCACCATCAAGCACCAGTAAGCGGTCAGCGGCGATGACAGTCGCCAGCCGATGGGCGATCACGATGCTGGTGCGCCCGACCATCAGCCGATCCAGCGCGTGCTGCACCAGCCGCTCACTCTCCGCATCCAAGGCGCTGGTGGCTTCATCCAACAGCAGTACCGCAGGATTTTTGAGCAGCGCCCGAGCAATAGCGAGCCGCTGACGCTGGCCTCCGGAGAGCTGCACACCACCGGGGCCTAGGGGCGTGTCAAAGCCTTGGGGCAGCGCATCGATAAAGTCGAGGGCGCTGGCATCCTGAGCGGCAATGCGTAATCTATCGATATCAGCCTCAGGATCACCATAGCGAAGATTCTCGGCCACAGAGCCGCTAAACAGCACCGGCTCCTGCGCCACTAACCCCATGGCACTGCGTAAGGCGGCAAGATCTAGCGTACGGACATCCCTATCATCCAAGGTAATGCGCCCCTGGCTGGGGTCATAAAAGCGTAGCAGCAGCGCCAACAGCGTGCTTTTACCTGCCCCGGAAGGCCCCACCACCGCTACTCGTTCTCCCGGCTTGATATGTAGATCAAACCCGTTCAGCGCTGGGGTTTCCCGACCAGGGTAGGTAAAGGTGACGTTCTCCAGGGTAATCTCACCACGCGAAGGGCTTGGCAGGCTCTGCGGATTTACCGGCGACTGGATAGCGGGCTGGGTATCGAGCAGCTCCAATAAGCGCTCGGCAGCGCCTGCCGCACGCTGTACATCCCCTGCCACCTCGGCCAGGGTGGCAATGGCCCCTGCTGCCAGCACGGCGTAAAAGATAAACGCCGATAGCTCGCCCGCACTCATGGTTCCGTTTAGCACCGCCTGACCGCCCTGCCAGAGCATTAAGCCAACCGCGGTAAACACCACCAGCATGGCGATACCGGTTAACCAGGCGCGCTGCTGGGTGCGCTCTACAGCGCTGCCAAAGGCCTGTTCAACCCGCTGGCCGTAGTGGCTTTTATCCATCGCCTCGTGGGTAAATGCCTGAAGCGTTTTAATACCGCTCAGCGCCTCCTCAGCATAGCGACCTAGTTCGGCCACGCGATCCTGACTGGTGCGCGAAAGCCGCCGCACCCGGCGGCCGTACCACACGATGGGCAGCAGAGTGGCGGGGATACCTATCAGCACCATTGCCGAGAGCCACGGTTGAGTGACCAGCATTAGCACCACGGCGCCCACCAGCATGACCAGATTACGCAGCGCCAGCGAGACTGAAGAGCCAAACAGGCTCTGTAGCACACTGGTATCGGCGGTTAATCGTGAGGCAATCTCTCCGGCGGCACGGCCGTCGCTTGCGCTCTCGAAAAAGCTGGGTTCTAAGGTGAGTAAATGATCAAACACTCGCTGGCGAAGGTCGGCAGCCAGGCGCTCGCCAATCCAGGTCACTTGGTAGTAGCGCAGTGCGGAGGCAAACGCCAGCACGGCCACTACCACCAGCATCAGAGCCAGTGTTTGCGCTAGCGCCTGCGCATCCGCGTCCAGAAAACCGCGGTCGATGATTAAGCGCAGCCCATTACCCAGCAGTAGCACGCTTCCCGATGCCATGAGTAGCGCTAGGCCAGCCAGAGCCAACCGCGTGCGGTAGGGGCGCAGTAGACCCAACAAACGCAGCAGCACTCGGGGATTGGGGCGTTGATTCATAGTAGCGATTGCTCAATACATAAGGGGGTATTCGACCATAGCAGGAGTAGCAGTACCCTGCACAGAATCTAGTCGGCCCAGCCGTCGAGCGGAAGTATCGGGACCTCAGGCAACAGATAGCATGTTAAAGATTGTACGACGAGCCTAAAGTGAAGCCCTCAAGCGCTCGGCGGTCATCGCCTAGATGCCCGCCCACCAGTCATACCCCCTATCCTCCCAATATCCTCCCTTGCCGCCGTGGAGCTGTTTGAAGCTTTCCACCAGTTCGACGCGCATCACGTACTTGGCCTGCTTGTAACCCAACTGACGCTCGGCGCGCAGACGGATCGGCGCCCCATTGGCCACCGGTAGCGGTTCGCCGTTGAGATCGTAGGCAAGCAGCGTCTGCGGATGATACGCCTCGATCATGTCGAGGCTCTCGTAATACAGATCCGACCCACCGTAGGTGTGATCTGCACAGTGAAAAACCACGAAGCGCGCGGTATCTGCCGGACGCACCCGATCAAGCAGATCCGCCAGAGGAACGCCGGTCCACTGCCCGATACAGCTCCAACCCTCGACGCAATCGTGACGAGTGATCTGGGTTCGTGAGGCCATTTCCCGAAGCGCCAGCAATGACAGCGTCATCGGCTCTTCGACCAGACCGTCGATGGTCAGACGCCAGTCGGCGAATCCATTCTCGACCCAGGCACGATAGTAATCCTCCTGCGGGTTGGTGGTGCCATTGGGACGAAACACCGGCGCGATCTGACTCTCGTCGAACTCCTTGGCGAGTGCCTGGCGCGAGGCGATCAGACGCTGGGCCTTGTAAGAGAGTTGCTCGACGTTACTCAGCGCCGCGCGCACGGGCGCGCTTTCCGACAGTCGATCGCAACCGGTGAGGAAGGTGCCAGCCCCCAACGCGCACAGGCCACCCAGTAGTCGCCGTCGAGCGCGGTCAGGCGGTGATGATGTCGAGAGTCTGGTGTTCGAGTCAGTCATGCCTCGGCTCCGATCCGTCATGCGCTTCTACCTGGATGCGGTAGCGACCGCTTACCATCGAGCGCAGGTTGTTGAAAACGCCGGATACCAGCACCAGCGCGATGTGCACGACGAAAAAGCCAATGAGGGCCGTTGCACAGAGAAAATGAAAGGTGCGTGCACTCTGTCGTCCACCGAAAAGTTCGGTGAGCCACGGCCAGGCGGCGTTGACACTGGGTGCCATAGTCAGCCCCGACAGAATCATTACTGGCAGCAACCCGAACAGCACCAGAAGATAGGTCAGCTTCTGGATACCGTTGTAGTCAGCTTCGTGATGAAAACGCAGCCGCGCATGATCAAGTAGCGTCCGCGGAATGTTCTTCAACTGCACCCACGTTGGAAACAGCGCCCGTCGTCGTTGGGGCACCAGCAGGATATAGAGCAGATACGCGACAACCAGCGGCACAAAGATCCACGCAGCCAGAAAATGCCAGTTGCGCCCCATCGTCAGCCACTTGTCCCCCGGCAGCGTCGCCCAGCGGGGGAAGGCCCGTTCGCGTAGCTGGCCGTTGTCATCGGAAAGCCCCAGTACACCGGTGGTGTCAAACGCCTGCCCAGCGATGCGAACCACGCCCATGCGCTCGCCATCTTCGGCGGTGCGCGCATGTATCGCGATGAAAGGGTTGGCGAAATCGGATTGCTCCCCCCAATAAAGCGCGGGGTGTGCATTGAATATCTGCAAACCGCTCATCAGCAACACGACTAGGCAGACGAGATTCGTCCAATGCCACAGACGAGTCGCCAACGTATGTCGTTTGATCACTCGTGTGACCGGCGCACCGGGCACATTACCGGTCGAGTCACTATCGATCGTAGCTTTGACAGACTCAGACATGATATTGACCTCGAAACGAAGGCGTCCGGCAAACCAGACAGCGCCTGGTTGCCGGACCGCAACTTTTAGTTGGCATGCTCCATGGAGTCGCTGCTCATTTCGTCATGGCTCATGCTATCGTCGTGGCTCATGCCGTCGTCGTGGCTCATACCGTCGTCGTGGCTCATACCGTCGTCATGGCTCATGCCATCGTCGTGGCTCATGCCGTCCTGACTCATCGAGTCCTGGGACATATTGTCGGTCTGGGCACTGGCGAGCGTGGTGAAGGCAAGGCCGCCACTCAGCAGTACAGCACTCAAGGCGAGTAGATATTTGGGTGTCGTGCGGGTCATGATGCTCTCCTGATTTATCTAGGCAAACCGTGTCCGATCCGACACGGCTTGCCCAAGATAAACAGGAAATTCAGCTCAATCATCACGGAATCATAACGTTCGGTGATAACGTTTCCGTGATGATTGACGAGATACATTGGGCTAGGATTCACAGCTCACTTAGAGGAGAACCGATATGTCGTGCCCGATACTTTGCGTCGAGGACGATCCCGATATCGGTCGGCTATTAACGAGCATTCTCGTACAGGCGGGCCATCAGCCGACCTGGGTTTCGACCGGGGAAGAAGCCTTGCATCGATGGCGGAATGCCTCGCTCGTCGTTCTTGATCTGATGCTACCGGGCATCGACGGTCTCGCCGTGTGTCGAGACATTCGCACTCACGACGCCACCATTCCGATCATCATGCTGACGGCGCTCGCCGGAACGCGGGACGTGGTCGTCGGTCTGGAAATCGGTGCCGACGACTACATCACCAAGCCATTCGACACCGACATCCTATTGGCGAGAATCCAAGCGCTTCTGCGTCGTCGAAAGGCGATGGAGGCGCGTACGTCGTCGACGCTTATGAAGATAAAGGCGCTGGAGATCGACATCGACGGCTACAGCGTCAAATTCGACGGAAACATGATTCAGCTCACGACCCGGGAGTTCGCCCTACTGGTGTTCTTTGCCCGCCACCCTGGTAAGGGATTTTCCCGCAGCGAGTTGCTCGATGCCGTATGGGGCCCGGAATTCGACGGCTTTGATCACACCGTCAATACGCACATCAATCGGTTGCGCAGCAAGATAGAGCCAGACCCGGCGCGGCCCGAGTACATTCTCACCGTATGGGGCACCGGTTACCGGTTCACCGACGCCCCGGCATCAGCCTCCGACGAGAACGCCCCATGAGCCTCGGCCAATCGTTGCGCAGAACCTACCGCAGCCTGTTCGCGCGCATCGTGTTCGTCTATCTGGTGAGCATGATCGCACTCTCCACCACGACCACGCTGGTGGCGGTCGATCAGTTCAATCAGTTGGGACGCGAATGGCTGCAACGCAATGAGATCGACATGGCCCATCATCTGACCCGCGTACTGCAGGATTCGCTCGACGACGGCGTCGACGTCCCCTCGACTCGAGCGGCCGTAGAGCAGGTCATGACCATCAATCCGGCGCTCTCGCTCTACGCGCTCGACATCGACGGCACGGTGGTTGGCGCTTACGGCCCCGACCGCTGTGGACTCGGCCGGCGAATCGACCGGGGTGCTATCGACGAACTGCTTTCGGACATGCCCATGCTGCCGGTCTATGCAGACATGCCCTGCCGGGGCGACGAGGGCGTTTTTTCGGTTGCCCCGATCACCTACGGCCCGCAGCAGCAATCGGGCTATCTGATGGTGCAACTGGAGGCCAACACAGACGTCTCGATGGCCAACATCTGGCAGACGAGCAGCATCTCGCGCACGCTGCTCATCGCAGGCTGCGTGGCGTTGGCATTGACGCTGGCGGTGGGTCTCGCCCTCTTCGCTTTTCTGACGCGACGCTTTTCCCGTCTGACCCGCACCGTCCAACACTTTGCCGAGGGCGATTACCGGCAGCGCAGTCCCGAGTCGATCGACGACGAAATCGGCCGGGTCGGGCGTGCCTTCAACGACATGGCGGCCACCATCGAAGCCCAGGTCGAGGCGCTGCACGATACCGACCGCCAGCGTCGGGAACTCATCGCCAACCTGTCCCACGAATTCCGCACGCCGATGACCTCCCTGTTAGGCTATGCCAAGCAGTTGGATCGCAGGCCTCTCGACGATGAAACACGCAGCGGTCTGGATGCCATTCGCGCCAACGTGGAACGACTGGCCCAGCTGGCCGACCAGCTCTCTCAGATGTCTCGCGCCAATATCGCTGGCCGACCGCTATGCCCAAGCACGTTCTCCTTCGCCGAATTGGCCAACGACATTCTAGGTAAATTTCACCCTCGCGCGCTGGAGAAAGGCATCGAGCTTCGTGTGGAGAACCAGGCGGCGATAGCCGAGGTCTCCGCCGACATCGAACTGATCGATCACGCGCTGACCAATATGGTCGACAATGCCATCACCGCCACCAACACCGGCGGCACGGTCTCGATCCGGATTCTCGAGTTCGACGAAACCCGACTCAAGATCGGAGTCAGAGATACCGGTGTCGGCATCCCCGAAAAAGAAATCCCCCTTATCTCACAGCGCTTCTATCGCACCACGATTGGACGTGAGCGGGGTGAAGGCACCGGGCTGGGACTCGCTATCGTCTCCGAAGTGCTGAAGCGCCACGAGTCCCAACTCGTCATCGAGAGCAAGCCGGGAAAAGGCATCTGTATCTGGTTCACGCTTCCGAAGACGATACTCGATGAGAGAGCAATCCGCCCTCGCCGCCTGGGCTGACGAGTAGGCACTCGTCTCGCCCGCTATGCGGTTAATACGCTGGAGGAAACGCGACATGGACGCCGAACTGATCGGCATCGATCCATGGGCAGTCGCGCAACTAAAAAGCCCGCGATTGCTCGCGGGCTCAGTACTTAATGGCTCTTAGTAACCTAGCGTCTAGCTAAGTTGCATGGGTAGCCAAGTTGCATGGGTAGCTAAAAGTTGCAAAGGCCTAATCAATCAACGGCAGCAGTGTATTCAGGCTATCCCGGGCATCGCCATAAAACATCCGCGTGTTCTCTTTGAAGAACAGCGGGTTTTCGATACCGGAGTAGCCGGTGCCCTGGCCGCGTTTACTGACAAACACCTGCTTGGCTTCCCATACCTTCAATACCGGCATACCAGCGATGGGGCTATTGGGGTCTTCCTCGGCCGCAGGGTTCACAATGTCGTTGGAGCCAATCACGATCACCACGTCGGTGGTGGCGAAATCGTCGTTGATTTCATCCATTTCCAACACGATATCGTAAGGCACCTTGGCTTCTGCCAGCAGTACGTTCATATGCCCTGGCAAGCGACCCGCGACCGGGTGGATACCGAAGCGCACGGTCTTGCCCGCTGCACGCAGCTTACGCACTAGGTCGCTCACTGCGCTTTGCGCCTGGGCCACTGCCATGCCGTAGCCCGGCACGATAATCACGCTATCGGCATCGTTCAGGGCGCTAGCTACACCACCAGCGTCAATCGCCACCTGCTCGCCTTCGATCTCCGCCGCTGGCCCAGTGCTTCCGCCAAAGCCGCCTAGGATCACATTGACGAAGTTGCGGTTCATCGCCTTACACATAATGTAAGAAAGAATCGCACCGGAGGAGCCCACCAGCGCACCGGTGACAATCAGCAGGTCGTTGGAGAGCGTAAAGCCGACCGCCGCCGCCGCCCAGCCGGAGTAGCTGTTAAGCATTGAGACCACCACCGGCATATCGGCCCCGCCAATACCCATAATCAGATGATAGCCAATAAAGAACGCCAGCGCTGCGAGCACTAGCAGCGTCCAGAAGCCTGCGCCGTTGAGGTACAAAATCGCCAATAGCAGTGATAGCACGGCCGCCCCGGCGTTGAGCAAATGGCCGCCAGGCAGTTGGCGTGGTTTACCGTCGACTTTACCTGCCAGCTTGCCAAACGCTATTACCGAGCCGGTGAAGGTCACCGCGCCGATAAAGATGGCGAAAACCACCTCAATTTGCAGAAAGGTGAGTTCGTCTGGGGCCTTGGTGGCCACCAGCGCGGCAAAAGCGGAAAACTCCTGTGCGGCACCATCCACTGCCTGCGCCGCCATGACCCGGCGGCGCTCTAAGTCCGCACTCCAGGCCACAAACACCGCGGCTAAACCGACAAAGCTGTGCAGCGCCGCCACTAGCTGGGGCATTTCGGTCATCTCGACCTTGCCCGCTACGTACACGCCGATGCCTGCCCCAATCACCATCATCGGAATCAGCCACCAGTAGCCGCCAATACCCGGGCCTAAAGCGGTAAAGAACACCGCCACCGCCATGCCCACAATGCCGTACCACACGGCTCGTTTGGCTTTTTCTTGGTTACTCAGGCCGCCCAGCGACAGAATAAACAGCACACTCGCCGCGATTGCCGCGGCAGATACGAATCCTTGTCCTAACATATCGTCTCTCCGCCGCTTAAGATTTTTGGAACATGGCCAGCATCCGGCGTGTCACCAGGAAGCCACCCACAATATTGATTGACGCGATCAGCACCGAAATCGCCGCTAATATGCCCACGATCACGCTACTCGTGCCAATCTGCAAAATAGCACCGAGAATAATGATGCCCGAGATCGCGTTAGTCACCGCCATTAAAGGCGTATGCAGCGAATGACTCACGTTCCAAATCACCTGGAAGCCGATAAAGCAGGCCAGCACAAAGACAATAAAGTGCTGCATAAATGAGGTCGGCGCCACCTGGCCAAGCAGCAGCATGAGCGCACCGCCGACAGCCAGCAATCCGATTTGACGCTTGGTTTGCGCCTTGAACGCCGCATGTTCGGCGGCTTTTTTCTCTTCCGGCGTGGGCTCTTTTTCTTTCTTCTTCGGCTTGGCCGCGCCAATCGCTTTCACCTTGGGCGGCGGCGGTGGGAAGGTGACCTCACCCTGGTGCGTCACGGTGGCGCCACGAATCACGTCATCTTCCATATTATGATTGATCACGCCGTCTTTCTCTGGCGTCAGATCGGTCAACATATGGCGGATATTGGTGGCGTAGAGAAGCGATGATTGCGTTGCCATGCGCGAGGGGAAGTCGGTGTAGCCGATCACCACCACGCCATTATCCGACACCACCCGCTCGTCTGGCTTAGTGAGATCGCAATTGCCGCCTTTCTCAGCCGCTAAGTCGATCACCACCGAGCCCGGCTTCATGGCCTCGACCATATCTTCCAACCACAGCTTAGGTGCGGGCTTGCCGGGAATCAGCGCGGTGGTAATCACGATGTCCACATCGGCCGCCTGCTCGCGGAAACACTCAAGCTGCTTTTCGCGGAACTCCGGGCTTGAGGGCGAGGCGTAGCCACCGCTTTCGGAACCGTCCTGGCTATCTTCGAAATCAAGGAACAGAAACTCCGCGCCCATGGATTCGATTTGTTCAGAGACCTCGGGGCGTACGTCAAAGGCGCGCACTACGGCGCCCAGGCTGGTGGCCGTGCCGATCGCCGCCAATCCCGCCACGCCAGCGCCAATGACCAACACCTTGGCCGGGGGCACTTTACCTGCCGCCGTTACCTGGCCAGTGAAGAAGCGGCCAAAGTTGTTGCCTGCCTCTATCACCGCCCGGTAGCCGGCGATATTGGCCATGGAGGAGAGCGCGTCCATTTTCTGCGCCCGTGAAATACGCGGCACCATATCCATAGCAATAACGGTGGCGCCCTGGGACTTGCACTTCTCGAGCAGCGCTTCGTTTTGCGCTGGCCAGAAGAAGGCAATCAAGGTTTGGCCTTCCCGCAGCCGCTCGGCCTCTTCATCAGAGGGCTCTCGAACTTTAATGACCACCTCAGCGTCGTTCCAGAGCGCATCAGCCCCGTCCACGACGGTAACGCCTGCATCACGATAAGTGTCGTCATTAAAGCCCGCTGCCAAGCCAGCGCCGGTTTCTACCAAGCACTCGTGGCCCAGTTTTTGGATCTGCTTCGCGCTCTCAGGGGTCAGCGCGACGCGCGCTTCCCCCCGGGCACTCTCTTTCGGTGCGCCTATTTTCACTCTTGTTCTCCCTTGCTTAACCTTATTGCAGTGCCGCAGTTGCTCAATGGGCCCTGCACCTTTAACGGCGTCCGTGATAACGCCTTAATAGCAGTCTAGGATCTAACGGGGTGGCTGCCAGATACTATTCAACCTTTGATACAACAGGGTTGTTTAATTACAACATCCACTAGTGTGCATGATGGTTCCCTTAACGTCTAAAGTCGTTAGCAAACTCAGTAAGCACCTGGTAGAGCCACCTGTTAGCAGGATCATTGGCATAGAGCCCATGCTGAATCAACGTCATTTTTAGTGCGGGGAGCTCTTTAGGCGGCTCCACCAAACGCACCGGCAGCATAGCAACGAACCGTTCAGCCATTTGACGTGGGAGCGTCATGATCGCTTCCGTCAGCGCCACCACCCGTGCCGCGGCGATATAGTTGAGGTTTTTAGAGATGACCCGGCGGGTTAAGCCGTGTTGAACAAGACAGCTGTCGATATTACTGGGGCGCAGACCGCTAATATCCGCCAGCTCCACATGGAGCGCATCCGCAAACTGACCAATATTCAGTACATCGCCCACGCGAACATTATGGGTAGCAGCCAGACAGACAAGTTCCTCATCCATCCAGGGAGTCTGAATCACGCCGCTGGGCAGCGCGCTTTGGCTATCCAGCCCTACCACCATATCAATTTGGCGCTGTTCCAGCCCCTCACTCAGCACATCTGGGGTAATCAGCTCAATGGAAAAGCTAATGCCCGGTGCATAGGCCAGCAGCTGACTTAAAAAGAGCGGGTACATGACCTCTTCAAAGTAATCCGTGGTGGCGAGCGTAAAGCGTCGCGTGCTGTTGGCAGGCGTAAACATCGCGGGGGGCGCAAGACCTTGTCGAAGCATCGCTAGCGCCTGTTGCACCACGGGTAGCAGCGCGAGTGCCCGGGGTGTCGGCTGCATACCGTTTTCGGTGCGCACTAGCAGCGGATCATCCAGCGATTCACGCAGCCGTTTTAAGGCATGGCTCAAGGCCGGTTGGCTTAAATGCAGCATTTCTGCTGCGCGAGTGACGTGACGCTCGCGCATCAGCGCCTCAAATACCAGCAGCAAGTTCAGGTCGAAATGGCGTAGCGAGCGCATAGCTTCTCATTATTCATATCACGAATGATTAAATTCTAAACATTCATTTAATTTATCACCAGGAATTGCTTATTGTCTGCCTCTCATTCGCCCACCAGCGACTATCAGCGATAATCCAGCACTCAAGGAGAGGCACACCGGTGACCCACCCACAAGCTATGTCTGCACAAGCTATGTCCGCACAAACCATGCCCAGCCTTTATGGCGATGTGATTTCTACCTTTATGGGCGTAGCAAAAGCATCGGATCCTAAGGCAACCGACGCCGACGTTGTGGTGAGTGGCGTTCCCTTTGACCTTGCTTGTTCTGGCCGTGCGGGCACCCGTATGGGGCCAAATGCTATTCGTCAAAGTACCGCTAATTTGATTTGGGAAGGCAAGCGCTGGCCATGGGACTTCGCATTGGAAGAGCGCCTCAAGGTGTGCGATGCGGGCAACGTTGATTACGCATATGGCGAGCCCGAAAGCCTGGTGGATAACCTGGAAACTCACGCCAACCGTTGGTTAAGCGCGGGTAAAAAGATGCTCACTCTGGGCGGCGACCACTACATCAGCCTGCCGCTGCTGCGCGCCCACGCCCGAGAGCACGGCCCGCTGGCGCTGATCCATTTTGACGCCCACACAGACACCTACGAGCAAGGCACGCGCTTTGACCACGGCACTATTTTTCACCACGCTTTAAAAGAAGGCTTGGTGGTGCCTGAACACTCGCTGCAAATAGGTATTCGCACAAGCTACGACCGCCACAACCACCCTTACGAGGTATTGGATGCGGACTGGGTCAATGACCACGGTGCAGCGGCTGTGCTTGAGCGCATTCGTGCCCGCGTGGGTTATCACCCGGCTTACGTTACCTTGGACATCGACGGCCTCGACCCCGCCTACGCCCCCGGCACAGGCACGCCGGTCTGCGGCGGCATGTCCACCGACCTGATGCTGAAAGTGATCCGTGGCATGGTAGGCATGGAGCTGGTCGGTATGGATGTGGTGGAAGTGAACCCCGCCTACGATCACGGCGACATTACCTCGCTTGCCGCCGCGACGCTGGGGCTTGAGTTTTTGTATACCCTGGCGGCATCTAAGGGTGTTTAACAGTTAGCCTCCGCCATCTCTAGGCTGATGGTATTGAGATGGCGGGGGCGGAATAGACTATCTTTGAGAGGCCGCCAGCGCTTGATCAATATCCGCCAGCAGATCATCAATATGCTCAATGCCGATCGACAGCCGCACCATATCCGGCGTGACGCCAGCGGCTTTTAGCTCCTGCTCGTTGAGTTGGCGGTGCGTGGTAGAGGCGGGAATGGAAGAGCAGCTTTTAGCATCGCCGATATTCACCAAGCGGAGAATCAGCGCCAGCGCATCGTAGAAGCGCTCTCCAGCGGCCTGCCCGCCTTCAATGCCAAAACTAAGAATCCCCGAAGCATGGCCATTCATATACCGCTGGGCCAGCGCATTATCCGGATGGTTTTCCAAGCCAGCGTAATGCACCCAGGTGACCAACGGATGGCTTTCCAGATGCTTGGCAACCGCTAAGGCATTGGCACAGATACGCTCGATCCTCAGTGACAATGTTTCCAACCCCTGAAGCAGGTTCCAGGCCGCCTGAGCAGAAAGCGCCGCCCCCATATTACGTAGCGGTACCACCCGGGCGCGGGCAATAAAGGCCGCATCGCCCACATCACGGGTATAGCTCACACCGTGATAGGAGACATCAGGCTCATTGAGCAGCGGAAAACGGCTGGCATTCTCGGCCCAGGGAAAGGTGCCCGAATCAACAATCACTCCGCCCACCGTGGTGCCGTGGCCGCCGATATATTTGGTCGCCGAGTGGACGACAATATCCGCCCCGTGCTCAATCGGCCGACATAAGAACGGCGTCGCCGTGGTGTTATCGACTATTACCGGCACCCCATGACGATGCGCCGCCTCAGCAAGCTTTGCTAGGTCGACCACGCCACCCGAGGGGTTACCAATGCTTTCGCAGAAAACCGCTTTGGTACGCTCATCGATCAGCGCTTCGATGCCATCAATATCGTCTTTGTCGGCAAAACGCACCTGAATGCCTTGGCGCGGCAAGGTGTGGGCAAACAGGTTGTAGGTACCGCCATACAGCTCGCTGATCGAGACAATGTTATCGCCCGCTTCAGCAATGGTCTGAATCGCATAGGTGATCGCTGCCATTCCCGATGCCACCGCTAGCCCAGCGATACCGCCTTCCAACGCGGCTACCCGCTGCTCCAACACGGCGCAGGTCGGGTTCATAATGCGCGAGTAAATGTTTCCTTCGACTTTCAGGTCAAACAGATCCGCTGCGTGCTGCGCGTTATCGAATGAAAACGACGTGGTTTGGTGAATCGGCACAGCCACGGCGTTTTGTGAGTCAGGCGAATAGCCATGGTGAAGAGCAATGGTTTCTGGCTTCATGAGAACGGCTCGCTATTTTTTTGTTGAGATCCGCTATTGATCCTAAACAAGCGCTGCATGGAAGGCCAACAATCGTTCGTCCTCCGCTGCGCTAAGGTCACCAAGGTCACCTTTCGCAGTGCAGCTACATCCAAAATAGCAGATCAACCAAGTGCTGAACGTCCACTGATTTTAAGAGGCTACAAGCACATTAACGCTAACAACCGCAGGTGCTGCACTTACTGATTGAAATCAGGAAGCTAACATACTTATTTATAAAAACTCGCATACCTGCTCAAACGCCAGCCTAGGGCTGCGAGGGTAGAGCTTGCTGCTGTCGCCGTAACCCAGGTTGCACAAAAAATTGCTGCGGTAATCAGGGTCTCCCTCAGCAAAGAAGAGCCCGTCCACCATGTCGTTATCAAATCCCGACAGCGGCCCGGCATCCAAACCCAGGGCCCGCGCGGCGAGGATAAAATAGCCACCTTGTAGGCTACTGTTACGAAAAGCTGTTTCTTCCCGGTAGGGCTCGTCACCCACAAACCACGACTTCGCATCGGCATGTGGGAACAGCTCCGGCAAGTGACGATGAAAGCCTCGATCGTACGCAAGGATAGCGGTTACCGGTGCGGCATGAACTTTATGTCGATTGCCTTCGCTCAAGGCAGGATCGAGCTTTGCCTTTGCATCGTCAGTGCGCAAAAACTTAATGCGTAGCGGACTGCAGCTAACGCTGGTAGGCGCAAATTTCATCAGCTCGTACAGATTGCGCAATGTTTCATCTTCAACCGGTTTGTCCTGCCAATAGGCATAGGTGCGTGCTTCACTAAACAGTTGCCCCAGTGCATCGTTGGGTAAAGCCCCCTGAGGAAGTATTAAGCTCATGAATTACCCTCTTTAACGTTAATAGCGATAGGCCAAGTAGGTAGATAAAATAGGAAATGCACTTAAGATAACCAGCACCACCACCATGGTGATGAAAAACGGCACTACTCCCTTGAAGATTTCTTTGACGGGCACCGTTTTGTCGTTCAGCGCTGCTTTGACCGTGTAAACCGATATACCAAAGGGCGGCGTAATTAGCCCGATTTCAACCGCAACAACGGTAATTACCCCGAACCAAATCAGATCCATGCCAAAATGCTGCGCGATAGGGAGCACAATGGGCAGCACAATCAGCATGATGGAGACTGAATCGATGATGCAGCCCATCAAGATAATGATGACCAGATACAGAGCCAGGAAATGATAGATAGTCAGATCCATCGTCGTAACTGCCTGGGCAATCGACATCGGTAAGCCCGTCAATGCCAGCATGCGGCTATAGAGTGAAGCGGCCAGGATCAAAAAAAGGATGGAAACCGCGACATACCCGGTTTCTCCCAATACTTCGTAGAACTTCCCTGGCGTCAGCCGTTGCTTAGCGAGCGCCAACAGCAGCGCCCCGAAGGCTCCCACTCCGCCTGCCTCAGTTGGTGTGAAAAAGCCGCTGTAAAGACCACCCAGCACCAGCATCATCAGCAGCAGAATAGGGATTAGCTTAGACACCAGTGTTAGCGGCGTTTCCTCAATCGGATCCTCAAGTGCCTCGCCCGTATCGGTTTGGCTTTGCATCATGAAACCGGGACGCAGCCAAGCAAGCAGCATAATGACAACACAGAAAGCTAAGGCCAAAATAATTCCTGGGATAATCCCAGCGATGAACATGCGCCCGACTGACTGTTCCGCCAATACGCCATAAACAATCATCAGCAGAGACGGCGGTATTAGCATACCCAGAACCGAACTGCTCGCCACCACGCCCACGGAAAACTTGGCTGTGTACCCATGGCGCCGCATTTCAGGCACGGCCACTTTGGTGAATACCGCCGCTGACGCCACGCTAATGCCCGTGATAGAGGCAAAAATGCCGTTGGCTCCTACGGTAGCAATGCCCAGCCCACCGCGTATTTTGCGTAGCAGCCACTGAAACACATCGAAGGTATCTCGCCCCACGCCAGAGACCACCACCAATAACCCCATCAGCACGAACAGCGGCACCACCCCATAAAGATAGCTGCTCAGCGAATCGTTCGCGGCAGCAGCGACCATACGAGTGGCTAGTTCCGAATTGCGCAGTGTGGCTATAGAGATCAGCGAGACCAGCATCAAGGCGATGCTGATGTGCATGCCTAGATAGATCAGCACTAGCATGAGCACAACGGCGATAGTACCGATTTCAAGACCTGTCATTGTTCGGCCTCCTCAGTCAGGCATACCTGGCCATGCCAAGCCAGCCACAAGGACTGAATCGCCAGCAGCAGATATTGCACAACAGTGATAGCCGCACAGCTAATAACGATGAAACGGATAGGCCATACGGGGAAGGTAAACACCCCTTCCACCCCCATAAACTGTTGACGCTCCCAGGCACGTATAAAGGTTGGCAGCGTACCGGTATAAACGATATAGAGCATATAAGCACCTGCCAGAAAGAACATACACATCAAAAGGTTACCCAGACGTGGATGCTTATCGGTAAAACCGACAATAAAAATATCGGCCTGGGCCATGCGGTTGTGTCGCAACGTGCCCGGCAACTGCAGAAAGACAATCATGACGATAGACGCCGCTACTAGCTCCGCTACCCCGGCAATCGGCTGGTTGAACAGGTTGCGCGACAGTACGTCTATGACGATCATCGCCATGATGATAAAAATGAGCAGGGAACCGATTGCATTCAGGCCATCAACCAGATAGCCAAACAGGCTGTTGTGCTGTGCATTGCCCAACCTGCGCCCCAAAATCAGGGTCTTTAAAGAAAAAGACATTGCCCGCTACTCCTGGAGTCCTGTCCGCCAGGTGGCGGACAGAATCGTAACGCTGAGGGAAATCAAAAGCTGGATATCGGTCAGTCAGGCGATCAGATCACTCCTGATCCCAGGCACGCTCCGGCTCGTGGCCGCGCTCGCGCATGGCATTCATGTAGCTATTCAACAGTGCCTGTGCTGGATAACCGCGCTCTTCATTGCGCTCCACCCACTGGCGGGCGAGATCCGGCATGCCATCGATCCAGGCCTGTCGGTCTTCTTCAGACAGTTGGCTGACCTGAACCGGCGGATTCTGGCTCTCGCCTAGCTCGATCATGCGCTCAATTGACGTTTCATAGCGTTCAGCGAGATCCTTGCCATGGGCTTCGGAGTAGGTTTCACCGGCCGTCATCAGGGCCTCCTGCACGGGCTCAGGCAGGCCATCCCAACTCCACTGGTTGATGGCTAACCCGCCGGAGAAGACCACCCCCATGTTGACTTGGGTAATGTAGGGCGCGACCTCGTAGATACGCGCTGGCAGGTTGCCGGTCGCCAGGCCGACAACACCCTGGGATACCCCGGTCTGAATATCGGTGTAGTAGCTAGCGAGAGTGCCATCGACCGGAACGGCGCCTACTGGATCCAGCCATACCCCCAGCACGCCCGGCGCAGAGAGCCGCGCACCGTCCAGATCCTCAAGCGTATCCACTGGAAAATCCGAGTAAATGTCGTAACTATCGGAGGCCGTTGCGCCCAGGAATACCAGGTCATGCTCCTCCCATTCGGCCTTGAACTCAGGAACATTGCGAATCATATCGTTCCAGACGTCGAGCATCAGTTCAGGGTCACTGGTGGTGAAGGGCGTGTAGGCACTCATTTGCGCCAGCGGCATACGCGATGGTTCAAGGTAGCTGAACACCCAGCCAATATCGGCAATACCGTCCCGGACAGATGTGAGAGTCGCGTTGGCGCCGTAAAGCTGGCCAGCATAGGCTTCTGTCCAGTTGATTTCGTACTCACCTTCTTCAGCTAGAATCTCATTGACGGTGGTGATGAACACATCAGGGATCATGCCAACCCAGGGAATTGTCGTGGGATGGCTTGAGCCGACCGTCAGGTTAATCACTTCCTGGGCATTCGCGGGCGAAGGAGCGACAGTCACGGCTAAGGCTAGCGCGGTTAATGTCACTATTGGGCGAGGCTTGGCAATACCATTGTTTATTTTCATGTGATGGCTCGTAAATTGACGTTATTGTTGTAAACCTATTTGGTTTTGTGCCCATGTTGTCGACCCAACATGGCGCTGCTTCAGGAACCAATAGGTGATTCAGGCAAGCGTGACTCCCCTGGCGAGAGATCAAAATCGATAGCGACGGTGCTGTACTCCCCGGTGACGTCAGGGTCGGGCGCATTACCATCGTTATGCAGAGGGAATTCCATGGCCAAGTCGGCACTGGTTACCCCAAACACACAGTCAGATTCGATGAACAGGTCATCTTGCGGAAAAATCTGGGTGACTAGCGTCTGGTGGCCCGGTGCGGAAATACAGAAATGGATATGTGCAGCACGGAACGGGTGGCGCCCCTGTGCTCGCAGCATGTCACCGACCAAACCATGGGTCGGGATGGGATAGCTGGCAGGTCGCAGCGTACGGAATCGGTAGCGACCGTTTTCATCGGTACGAAACTTGCCGCGCAAGTTCATGTGCGGCTGGCGTTCATCCTGGTTTTCGTACAGCCCTTCGGGTGACGCCTGCCACACTTCCACCAGCGCATTAGCCAACGGCTGACCGGCGCGGCTCTTGACCTGTCCGGAGACGAATAGCGGAATATCACCGTCATGAGGTTCGTTACGGGCAATGTTGGTTCCCGGTGGATATTCCGGATCTTTGCGCGTATAAAACGGGCCCAGCAAGGCCGGCGAAATTTGCTCGTCGGTGCGATCCTGGTTCATGATCATGACTAGCGTGGAGAAGCCCAGGGCATCCGACATCACCATGGTCTCGTTATGGCGATCCTTGGTTAGATGACCTAACTGCGTCACGGCATTGATCGCCGCGGTAAACTCCTCCTCGCTCAGTTTTACTTCACGACCAAAGGCATGTAGATGCTTGACCAGACCGGTGAGTATTTCCCTCAAGCGATCATCCTGAGTATGGCTGAACGCCTTGATCACAATATCGGTAATATCGTCCGGCGTTGAGGGGATGCCGTGATTGACGATATCTTCCTTTCGGGGCAACTCAAACATGATTCACGCTCCTAGGGAGTATTGTGTCCACCGGACACGCCACCCGTTATTACTTGTTATTAATGATGTCTTGCATCGTACAATTGGGATCATTCAGCGCTGGCGCTGCTTCAACTCCTCAATGATCTCATCATGATGCTCGTTCAATATCGGTGGTGCGCTCACCTCTAGTGGCTTAACGCCATCGAAAGACACAGGTGAACGCACCGTTTCCCACTTACCGACTTGCGGATGCTGAGTGCTGATTCGTAGCTGCAAATGCTTGGCCTGTGGGTCTTCCAGTACCTCGCTAGCGTCGTACATGGGCGCATGCGGCACGTCTTCAGCCTCAAGTCGCGCTAGCCAGTGCGTGCGAGGCTCTCGGACGAACACCTTACGCAGCACGCCAATCATGGCTTCCTGATTATCGATGCGGCCTTCACGGGTCGAGAACCGTGCATCCTGAAGTAGTTCCGGGTAGTCGATAGCATTCGCCAGTCCCTGCCAGAACTTTTCTGGGGACGACATATGTAGCGCCACCCAGTGCCCATCAGCGCATTCCATCACGTATGACTGAGATACCTGCGGCCGACTGTAGGGGCCCATGATTTCGCCTTCCGAGAGATAATGCGTGAAGGCGTCCAGATTGAAGTGGCACATGGCTTCCATCATCGACACATCCACACGACGCCCTTTACCGGTATGGCTACGCTCGTAAAGCGCGCCTAAAATGCCGTAGGCAGCATAAAAACCTGACAGAGCGTCGGCCATGGCCGGGCCTACCACACGCGGGTTTTCTGGATTGATCAATAGCTTAAGAAAGCCGCTTGCGGCTTGAGCGACCGTGTCATAGCTGGGACGATTAGCGTATGGACCGTCGTTGCCAAAGCCGCTTATAGCGCAATAAATCAGCTGGGGGTTGATAGCACGAAGCTCTTCCTCGCCCGCCCCCAAGCGCTCCGCCGTACCAGGGCGGAAGTTTTGAATGTATACGTCAGCATCGCTGATCAAGTCATGAAAGATCGCTCGATCATTGGCTTCTTTAGTATTCAGCGCAATGCTGCGTTTGTTGCGGTTATAGGTTTGATAATGCGGGCTATAAAGTCCGCCCTTGAAGGCGCGGAACGGATCGCCTTTACCCGGCAGCTCCACCTTAATCACGTTAGCTCCCAGGTCGGCCAGCATCATGCCAGCTGCCGGGCCCGTGATGAAGGTGCCCTGCTCGATCACCGTAATACCTTCCAAAACCTTTATCATTGTCGTTGCCTCTGATCGCTGACTTAACGCTTGTAACCGGGCGGAAAGTCGCCGGTGTATTCCAGGTGCTGTGTGGCTTGGTAAGAGAGAGCAAATCCGCAAGGCTGTTCGGACTCTTCAAGCATGTGTGCGATCAGGCTGGCCGTACGCGCCAGAATTGGTATGCCCCTCAGCGCATTTAACGGGAACCCTGCACCAAGCAATACCGCGGGGATGGCGGCAGACACATTGAGTTTCAGGTCTTTACCGATGATCTCGGGAATGACGGCTTCAACCGCATCGGCAATTTCCACGAAGCGCAGATCGGCACCGGCTTCACGTGCAACCCTGAACAGCGCTTCGACGCGCGGGTCACGCGCTTTGTGCAACGGATGGCCGTACCCTGGAATCGGCTTGCGCTCATGACGCATTGCCGTAACTGCATCAAAAGCGGCCTGCTTGACGGACTTGCCTTCATCGACCTGACGAGCAATATCATCAAATAACACCCCGGCGTTTTGAGACGCCCCCAAGATGACCGAGCCACACCCTAAGATGCCTGCCGCCACTGCACCTTGCAGGGCTTCAGGGGCAGCAGCGTAGGTCATACGCGATGCCTGCACGCTAGGTACTAAACCGTGCTCAGCAATGGCTACCAGAGTGGCGTCCAACACCCTGCGGCGGGTCTCATTGGCAGGTTGACCGGTAAGTAGCAGCAAAAAGTAGTCGGAGAAGGAGGTTTGCCCAATCAGATCCTGGCAAAGATCCTTGCCTCTCACCACGATAGCGTCGGCATCCGACGTGCTGATGGCTGTTTTTGGTATTGTTTCGCGCCCTATCTTCATATGCCGCTCCGCTAGTCAGGAGAGAGGAGAACGTCAGGGTGACGGTCACACTCATCGGGAAAATTACTTGCTGCAAATGAATATAGAAGCGATAAATGATGAATAAAAATGATTAATTCACATAAAAACAATCGATGATATCGATCGCAATAGCCATTTTGCAGGGAGGTCATGCCATGGAACTGCGCCATATGCGCTACTTTGTCGCCATTGTTGAAACGCTTAACTTCACCCGCGCCGCCCAGCGCGTACACGTCACCCAATCGACGCTATCGCATCAAATTCGCCAATTAGAAGAGGAGTTAGGCCAGCGGCTATTTGAACGAGTGGGCAAAAAAGTGATACTCACCGAAGCTGGACGGAGCTTACTTGAGCACGTAGTACCCATTCTTAGGCAGGTTGATCAAGCCATTGGGGCAATGAAGGCAACACCGGATGATTTATATGGAGAACTGCATATTGCGGCGACCCATAGCTTTAATGTTCAGCTTATCCCGCTGTGCCTCTCAATATTTTTACAACGGCTGCCAAATTTAAAAGTGGCTGTGGAAGAGCTCGCTGGAGATCAAATCAGTGAGCGTTTAATGAGTGGCGATTTAGACATGGGTATTTCCTATCGTCCGGCAATACCCCGTGGTTTACGCTTTGAACCGCTTTACAATGAGGAGCTCAAACTTATTGTGGCTAGCAATCACCCGCTTGCAAAGCGTAAGAGGCTGCGCATGGTCGAGCTCAATGGCCAACGCATGACGTTATTGTCGCCGCATTTCTCAACGCGTCAAATGCTGGACGAGTGTTTCGAAGCGGCTGGAGCTCGACCCCAAATTGTTGCCGAACTTAACGCTATCTCACCTATGATTGAGCTCGTCAGGCGCACGGATCTGTGCAGTATCGTGTCAGAAAATGCCTTAGCAAACGAACCAGGCGTTAAGGCAATTCCGCTCGAAAGCCCAACGCCAGTACGTACCCCCGGTTTGTTATGGCCGCCGCAGTCTGAGCGTCCCGCTGCTAGCCGCTTTATGGCTGAAATAATTCGCGACATTGTTAGACAAGGAAGCGCGTAAAATTAGCTCCAGGTTTCTTTATTAGCTCACCAATTCCACTCACTGCGCGCCACCGCGTCATGGGCGTGCAGGCTTTCAGCATGCACAACCTTGAGCTGAAACCCTGACACCCCCGGCGCTTGCCGTAGTGCTTTATCCAGCCGCCTTGCCGCGTCTTCACAGAACATCAGGTTTTGTCCATTGGCGAGGGCAAAGGCCTGTTCATCGATACGTTTTACCGCGGTTTGCAGCGCGGTACCGAGTGCTCGCTCGATACGGTCAATCGAGTTTTCAATAGAATCCGCGAGGGGCAATTCTCCGTTTTCGCTTTCAGATAAACGCAAACTGCATTCGACACTGCTGCGCTGACTATGGGGCGTTGCGAGTATCCCTTCTTCGCTGCCTAGCCACGCAGATACCGCAGATTTGGTTAACGGGATTTCCGCAAAATCTTCCTCAAAGGCCTGCTGAATCAGCTGCCTTGCCAGCGCCGCCGAGCAAGGGCAGGTGGACGAATAGCCCACTGTAAGGTCGAGTTCAGCCTGAAAGCCAGCGGGCGTGATTTGGTAGCGCAAGGCGAAGGGGTAACTTTTCCACCCGGCTAAAGGGCTGATCAAGGCTTGCCGCTTAAGCGGAAGCTCGCCTTCGACGCTTAGATAAGCATGCTGCGATAAGCCATCTTGGCTGGTTAAAAATGCGTTCAATACGTCCTTAACCACTGGAAGTGTCAGCGGTGCTTCTTCAAGCGGTGCCAGCGCCAAATACAGCCGGGACATATGGATTCCCCGTGCATCAGCGTCATCCAGGCTAACCCCTACATTGAGCTTGCCCGTCACACTGCGGCTGCCTAGTCGGATGGGGAGTGCGATGCCCTCCATGCCCACCCAGGTCAAAGCGGTCGGAGAGCGGGCGGTTTGGCTGGCTACATCAGGCAGGGTTAAAACAGTCATTTCGTTACCTCTTGGAATAGATGTGAAGCGGTGAGCGAACGCAGCCCTTGCAACCACCGCGCTATTTACCTGAATGAAAGGACGCGGGCTGGAGGCGCTGACGCAATAAGCGCCAGCCTTGGGTCACAACCGTCGCCAGGGTAAACAGCACAGCGGCGAGCGTGACTATCGTTGGGCCGGTCGGGGTATCCATCACATATGCAGTTCTCAGCCCTGCTGTCACCGCCAGCATGGCGACCCCGGCGGCTACCAATGCCATGACTTCTGGCGTGCGGCAAAATGGCCGGGCGGTGGCCGCCGGGATGATCAACAAGGCAGCTATCAGCAGCACGCCCACCACTTTCAGCGCCACGGCGACGACCACCGCGAGTGCCAAAGTGAGCACTAACTGTTCGCGCCGGGGCTGGATGCCACTGGCATAGGCCAGCTCGTCGCTCAACGTGGCGGTCAATAACGATGACCAGCGCCAGAAAAGCAGCGTCAGCACCAGCGCCACTCCGCCGCCGATAATCCAGATATCCGTTTTCCCAACGGCCAGAATATCGCCAAACAGATAGGCACTCAGGTCGATGCGTACGCCGGCCAGAAACGACACGGCGACCAGGCCGATGGCCAGAGCCGAGTGCGCCATTACCCCGAGCAAGGTATCCATGGCATAGCCACGCCCACTGAGCATTGACACACAGCTTGCCATCACAAGGGCGACCGTCAGTACGCCTAAGAAGATGGAGACGTCCAATAACAGCGCTAACGCCACGCCCAGAATGGCGGCGTGGGCGGTCGCATCGCCGAAGTAGGCCATACGCCGCCACACCACGAAACACCCCAACGGGGCGGCGGCCATGGCCACTAATACACCGGCGATCATCGCCCGCCACATAAAATCATCCAGCATTGGCGGCCTCCTCATGCTGATGGTGGCGGTAGAAGGCTAAGGTCTGGGCGGTCTGATCGCCAAACAGCGCCTGATAGTCCGGCGATGAGGCCACCTGCTCGGGCTTGCCCTCGCAACAGATAACACGATTCAGGCACAGCACATGATCGGCGGTACGCATCACGACGTGGAGGTCGTGACTGACCATCAGTACAGCGCAGCCGTAGCTGCGGCGCACGCTTTCGATATGCTGGTAGAACTCAGCGGTACCTCGGTGATCAAGCCCTTGTGTCGCTTCATCGAGAATCAGAATATCGGGTTTTGCCAGCAGCGCCCGGGCTAACAGCACGCGTTGGAACTGGCCGCCCGATAGCTCGCTCATTGCCGCCTTGATCAATGCCTCGGCGCCGGCATCTTCCAGCGCCTTTTGCACACTGCGATGGGGGTGGCGACGGGGCAAGTTGATAAAACGCTTGACCGTCATGGGCAAGGTAGGATCCAGGTGAAGCCGCTGGGGCACATAACCGATGCGCTGCTGCGGGGCGATGGTCACCTGGCCGGTGGTGGGCGTTACCGCACCGATCAGCGTTTTCACTAGTGTGGATTTCCCCGAGCCATTAGGGCCAATCAGGGTCACCACCTGTTGCCGATATAAATCGAGATTGATGTTCTCGAGGATATGCTGTCCGCCGAAACGAACGTTCAGTTGGCGAACGTTCAGAATCGCATCGTGATCAGGAGGCTGAGCAAGCCGCATAATTGAAGGTCGTCTTTTCTGTATTTGTTATGTTATAACATGTCTATATCGCATAGGCGAGTGTCGATGCCTATGTTCGAACCCAGAAAAGCCATAGTTGATGATGAGGAGAACCCTGATGAATAACCGTTTAGCTCGTTTGTCTTGGCCGCTATTAGCGGCTTTCCCGCTGGTTGCCGCCGCAGAAGTGCCGCATGTGGCGGTGGATATTCCGCCGGTGTATTCGCTTGTCGCTAAGGTGATGGGGGAGCGCGGCGATCCTGAGCTGTTTATTCAGCCCGGTGCTTCGCCGCATGGTTATTCGCTACGCCCTTCTGAAGCACAATCCCTCGATGATGCGGACCTGGTGGTATGGGTAAGCGACGCGCTGACGCCCTGGCTATCCGGCGCCATCGACAGCCTGGCGGGTGATGCACGCCACCTTGAGCTAATGGATGTGCCTGGCATCACCACATTGGAATACCGCGAAGGCGCGACCTTTGCGCTCAACGATGGGGATGAACACGGTCACGGGCACCATGATCATGACCACGACCACGACCACGACCATCATGAGCATGATCATGGCGATCATGAACACCACGGTCATAATCACAGCCATACCGGCATGAACCCCCATGCCTGGCTGGATCCTGTCAATGCCCGCCGTTGGCTGGATGCCATCGCCGAGCAGTTAAGTGAGATCGACCCTGATAACGCAGCGTACTATCGCGACAACGCCGCCCAAGGGAAAGAGGACTTAACCAGCCTTCAGGAACATATTCAGGATCGTTTGGCCAACAGCGCCGACACCCGCTTTATTGTTTTCCATGATGCTTACCAGTATTTCGAGGAGGCCTTTAACGTCCAAGCGGCCGGGGCTATTTCCATCGGCGACGCATCGTCACCCAGCCCGGCACGTATTGAGGAACTGCAAACGCTGGTGAATGACGAAAATATCCAGTGCGTTTTCAGTGAACCTCAGTTCAATCCGCAGATGGTCCATAACGTGTTTGGGGATACGTCGGCTTATATCGGCGTCATGGATCCCTTGGGCGTGGGTCTGACGCTGGATGCTGGTCTTTACGATGCGCTACTGGAACAGCTGGCTAATGAGATTGCGCGCTGCACCGATGCCTAAACAGCTTTTTTCTTAAACAGCTTTCCAAGTTGATAAAGGTCGTGCATATACCTATCAAACTTTGAAACAAGCAGCGACATAAAGATAAAGGCATAAATAACCAGCATGATGATCAGGGGGTCGTTAAGCCAGGCCAGAAAAGGAGTCGATATCGGATAGCTAATCGTGTAGACAGTCATGGCCGCTAATAGCTGAACCAGGAAACAATTAACAATCACCAGGGCAATCAACGCTGCTCGTATATTGATATGTGGCAGCGTTGTTTTCCAAAACGGTAAATGGCGTACTTCTATGCGCTGTCGCTCTGCACCTTCTCTAACGCCGTTAAAGCTCAATCTTTTTTTACGCCGCAGTAAGGGGATTGCATAGCTGCCTGCCTCCTCTTCAGAAAACGCTGCCAAGGCGATATCCCGATTGAATTCAGCACCCAAGGCATTGGCCGCCACTTGATCGAAATCTGCCCACGCATGGTTTTGTTGAGCGGTTTTAGCTTGGTCAGAAAGCGTTTTTAAGCGGTTTTTATCGGCCTTCGACAACTTCTTATCATTGCCGACGTTTATATTGTAATGAATTTCGTATACCTGATATAAAGCAACGGTCACACCCACAAAAATCATAAAAAAGACAATGTATATCAACATATTAACAGACACCTCCTAAACAAAACCGAACCTGCTAGGCGAAAAACAGCTTTGTTAGCGTTCAAACTAACTTAAAGACTATGCCTGCGCACAGCTGACAAGTACAGGCTCAGAAAGCCTCAAAAAAGCCGGATCAGACTACGGATCGCAAATTCCCACACCGTGGTAGTGCCCCACAGCGTGCATTAAACCAGGGAGATGAGGACTCCTGTCATTCATCGCCGAAGATAATGGGCGTTAAACCACTTTTGCTATTCGTCTGGCTAATCAATACCAAACCGTCACTAGGACAGTTGACCAAGGTTACATCGTCAGAGATGACAGATAGGCAGGTTGGTCGATGATATCCGCCACATAATGCAGCCTTTCCTCCCAGTCCTCTCTTGTCAGTTGACCACCGAAGCACAAGCGCAGAGCTTCAGGGGGATGGTTGTCGGTACTAAAAGCAGCGCTGGCAACCGCACTAACGCCATGTGAACGTAATTGCACCGCCAGCTCTGAAGGGTTCCAGCCAGAGTGCTTGGGCAGCTTAAGCCATAGGTGGAAAGCACCTTTGGCAGACACGATGCGCTGACGTCCCAGAATCTTCTCGGCTATTTCAAGGCGGGCAATGGCCTCGATACGGATCGCTTTAAGCATGGCATCCGCCGTCCCATCGGTTATCCACTCGGTGACCAGGGCATCAATCAGCGGGCTGGACATCACCGAGGTGGCTCGAAGCGCGCCAGCGGTTCTCTGCGCCTGTCGCTTGGTGGGGGCGTGTAGGAATCCTGATCGCAAACCGGGACCGAAACACTTGGCAGTCCCCGTCAGATAGTAAGTGAGCTCAGGGGCCAAGTTAGCAATAGGGACGATCTTCTCTTCGCTGAGCATGGTGTAAGCATCATCTTCAATAATCGGGATGCTATAGCGCAAGGCAACATCGGCCAACGCTTCACGACGCCCCAAGGGAATAGTCGTCGTCGTGGGGTTTTGGATGGTGGGATTAATATACAAAACGGCCACTTGACCCTGCTTACAGATATCCTCGAAGGAGCGAACAAGGGGGCCATCGGAGTCACGCTCCAATGAATGCAGGGTCAGCCCGAGCTGAGCCGCGATAGCCTTTAGGCCGGGGTAGACCAGGCTTTCGACACAGATTAGCTGACCTGGGGCTACCAACTGCATCAGTAGCCCAACCAGGCTGCTGTGAATACCTGGGCATATCAAGACCTGTTCCAGTGTCGTGTTGTCCAGCCGCCGATCCAGCCATTGGAGCGCAGCCACACGGTCATGATGGCTGCCACCAAAGGTTTGATAACGCAGCAGTGAGTAAAGATCACGCTGGGCCAACACCGAGATAGCGCTATCGCGTACTCGTTCAATCAACGTCGGTATCGCGGGCTCAATCATTAGGTTCATGGTCATCTCATAACCACTGCTCGGCTTCACTGACACTGCCTTACCTTTAATAAAAGTGCCCGAGCCCGGATGCGAGTCAATCAAGCCTCGCAGCTTAGCTTCGTTATAGGCACGCGCCGCCGTCGTGTAATTGATACTCAAAGCCCCCGCCAGTTCTCTCAGCGGGGGCAGTCGCTCGCGGGGCTGCAGCCGACCACTACCGATATCTTCAGCAATCAATTCAGCGACCAGACGATAAGCTGGCTGGCTGACCTCCTTGTCTAAACGTTTTCGCCAGCGTTCCAGCTCAGATGTATGCATATCTTCCCCGTCGTTAAATAAACATTGTTACCTACTCTTCTTATCGACCAAAACTTATCACTGATGGGCTAAAGATTGCACAAATAAAAAATTGATTGCATATGTACTTAATGGTGCAAAACACACTTTTATTGCACAAATAAGGTGAAAAACACAGTTTTTTTGAAACATTAGCCTTTTATTATTTTTTTAGCCTAAAAATTTGGTCAATTTTTAGGCTTAGAGCGACCTACATGATCGACAATTGATTGGATCAATAAGCATATCAATTGGCACGTCGATTGCTCCGTATTGATCGTACCGCTTGTGTAAGCACGGCGGTTAACGACTCTCCCACTCGCAATAAACGGAGCTTAGACATGCCTACAGTGACGCAACCACTCAACAAGAAAGGCGATTTTCTGGTCGACTACGAAGAGAAGGTTTTTGAAGACGTAAAAGCGAAACCAGGCGAAAAAGCCCTGGTAACTTTTCATACGGTTGCCTTTGAGGGGTCGATCGGCTTCGTGAATATGCTGCAGGCAACGCGTTTGCTGCGTAAAGGCTTTGAAACCTCCATCTTACTGTATGGCCCTGGCGTCACTTTGGGTGTCCAGCGTGGCTTCCCGACCCTGGGCGATGAAGCGTTTCCCGGCCACATGAATTTCAACAATCAGTTGACCAAGTTTATGGCCGAGGGAGGCAAGGTCTACGCCTGCCGCTTTGCTCTTCAAGCACTCTATGGTCATGGCGAACCGTCACTCATTGAGGGCATCCGCGCGATCAATCCACTGGATGTGCTTGACCTCAAGCTGCTTCACGTGCGCGACGATGCACTGATCATCGATACCTGGACGGTCTAAGGGGAGCAGCGGTCATGGCACAAGCAAACATGACAGGAACGACCATAGTGCGGGCCGCTGCCGCTCAGCTTTCTCCCGATCTTGAGAGTGTTGGCGGCACGCTGGTCAAGGTACTGGATGCAATCGACGAAGCGGCCAGCAAGGGGGCTGAGCTGATCGTGTTCCCCGAAACCTTCGTTCCCTACTATCCGTACTTTTCATTTGTCTACCCCGCCGTGGCCTGTGGCGCCGAGCACTTCCGGCTGTATGAACAGGCCGTGGTGGTACCAGGCCCGATCACTGATGCTGTCGCTGAGCGCGCTCGCACCCTGAGCATCGTCGTCGTGCTTGGCGTTAATGAGCGTGATCATGGCACCCTCTACAATACTCAACTGATCTTTGATAGCGACGGGCGTCTGTTGCTGAAACGCCGAAAGCTCACGCCGACCTACCACGAACGCATGATTTGGGGCCAGGGCGATGCCTCGGGCTTGAAGGTGGTGGATAGCGCCGTGGGCCGTGTTGGCGCCCTGGCCTGCTGGGAGCACTACAATCCGTTGGCACGTTATGCCCTGATGACCCAGCACGAGCAGATCCACTGCAGCCAGTTTCCTGGCTCGCTGGTCGGCCCAGTCTTTGCGGATCAAATTGAAGTAACCATCCGTCATCACGCCCTTGAAGCGGGCTGTTTCGTGGTTAACGCCACCGGCTGGCTAACCGACTCCCAAATCGAATCCATTACCCCCGACACCACGCTACAACGTGCTCTGCGTGATGGCTGTAACACCGCCATTATCTCGCCAGAAGGTAAGCACTTGGCCGAGCCGCTGCGCAAAGGAGAAGGCATCGTTATTGCCGACCTGGATTTCGCCCTGATTACCAAGCGTAAGCGAATGATGGATTCGGTGGGCCACTATGCGCGCCCTGAACTGTTGAGCTTAGCCATTAACGATATGCCCGCCCACTGCTGCCAGCCACTGGCCACTTCCGCTCAGGGCCATAATGCCCAAGGAGATGAAGATGAGTAAGCTCGCCGATCGCTCACGCTTGTTCACCGAACTTCAAACCCATGGCGTACGCCTGCAGGATGCATCACAAGAGCATGTCAGCCGACGGGGCGGCGCTGGCCCTTCTGACCATCAGGCAATAACTATCGATGGAATCACTATGATGGTGCCCGTCTATACCCAGTCGGCATGGCGTTCACCGTTTAGCGTAGTGTCAGGTGATGAAGGGCATAGGCTGACTGAAAACACGATTCCTATGGCCGATATTACCTTTGCAGATACGCCCCACTTCTACGACCTGCAAACCGCTGACGGCGTCCCCTACACGCATATCGCCACCTTGCATAGCCGCGATGTACTGGCCACGACGGTACTGCAAACATGCATCCGCTATGAGAGCAGGCGCAAAGCCTGCAAATTCTGCTCGATTGGTCAATCACTCCAAGCCGGGCGCACCATTGCGCATAAGTCCCCAGACCAACTGGCCGAGGTGGCTAAGGCCGCTGTCGAGCTCGACGGTGTCAAACATATGGTCATGACTACCGGAACGCCAGCCACGTCTGACCGAGGAGCCAGCGTCCTTTGCGAAAGTGCCAGGGCCATCAAAGCGGCCGTGGATCTTCCGCTGCAAGGGCAGTGCGAACCACCGAAGGATCCCGTTTGGTATGCCCGCATGAAGGAAGCTGGCATTGACAGCCTGGGCATGCATCTCGAAGTGGTCACACCTTCGCTAAGAAAAACGCTAATGCCAGGCAAGGCAGAGGTTGGCATCGAAGAGTATATGCAGGCGTTTCGCGATGCTGTTGACGTCTTTGGCCGCGGGCAAGTCAGCACTTATATTCTTGCCGGGCTCGGGGATACCCGCGAGGCCATTCTGGAAACCTGCCAACACCTAATCGAAATCGGCGTTTATCCCTTTGTAGTGCCGTTCGTGCCGATTAACGGCACGCCATTAGAAGATCATAAGCCGCCCAGCGCCGACTTTATGGAGTCGATCCTGGCGCCGTTGGGCAGACGTCTCAAGCTCGCAGCGTTGCGCTCTAGCGATATCAAAGCGGGCTGCGGGCGTTGCGGTGCCTGTTCAACGTTGTCTGAGTACGAGCGCTAACAGCACGCGAAACGCTTAATAGAGGAGTGCCCGATGATGTCAACATCCGACGCCTATTCGGCCTATTCCAACTACCGGATCAAGTGGGCAAGCCTGCCTTGGGAAACCGATGAAGCAATGGCATTGCGGCGGCGCGTTTTCTGCGATGAGCAGGCAATATTTGATCAGGACGACCGAGATGCCATCGATGAATCAGCCCACCTACTCGTCGCTTTAGGGTGCACAGGAGGATGGTATGAGCAAGTGGTGGGGACAGTGCGTATTCACGAATCAGAACCTGGACTCTGGCATGGTTCGCGTCTTGCTGTTGACCCAGCCTTCCGCGCCCAAGGCCGCCTAGGCTCCACGCTGATTCGGCTGGCCGTCTCCAGCGCTCATGCATTGGGCTGCCAACGCTTTTTGGCCCGGGTACAGGCCCAGAATGAGGCTCTTTTCCAACAGTTGCACTGGCGAAGCATTGGAGAGGAGTTAATCCTTGATCGACCTCATGTCGTCATGGAGGCCGACCTTACCCACTACCCCCCTTGCCACTCTCCTCTTAGCGGCTTTGTTGTGCCTGGGCGTCAACGCCAACCTCTCGCTGAGCTGGCGCCTGGGCTGCTTAAGATCCTTTCAGCCCCCGCACTGAGACAAGCATCATGAGCCAAAAGCAACGATTCGACCTAACAGAACTGCTCCAGAAAGTGCACGATTATAGTGGTCTTGCCCATAAGGCCGATATCGCGCGGATCGCTCCCAACCTGACAGCACTGCCCGATGGCTGGCATCCCAACGGCGACGATACCGCGGCCATTCCCAGCGGCGAAGGCTACACACTGTTGGCGATGGAAGGGCTACTTACCGCCTTCGTCGCCGAGGATCCTTGGTTTGCTGGCTGGTGTTCGGTGATGGTTAACGTCAGTGATATCGCCGCAATGGGCGGGCGGCCCCAGGCAATCGTCAATGCTCTATGGAGCCATGACCCAGAAAGCGCTGAACTAATTGCCAAAGGCATGCGTGAGGCCGCCGACACCTTCCGCATTCCCATCGTCGGTGGCCACACCAACCTTCGCTCCAATCAGCCGCAATTGGCGGTCGGCATCCTGGGTCGAGCCCAATGCCTGCTGAGCAGTTTTGCGGCGCGGCCTGGGCAGCTATTAGTGGCGGCTATCGACCTGCGCGGCGCCTATCAAGCGCCCTATCTGAATTGGAACGCGGCCACAACGGCGCCCGCTGAGCGTTTGCGTGACGACATCGAACTGCTTCCCTGTATTGCTGAAGCGGGCTTGGCTATCGCAGCCAAAGATATCAGCCAGGCCGGTCTCCTCGGTACCACCTTAATGCTCATGGAGAGCGCTGATGTAGGTGTGAGCATTAACCTTGACGCCATCCCGAAACCCGAGAAAGTCACTTGGGAAGACTGGTTATGCACCTTCCCTAGCTTCGGTTACCTGCTCACCACGGATAATGAGCACCTTCCCATGCTGCTAGAGCGCTTCCGTGCCCGTGGCATCGCCGCCGCGCAGATCGGCGAGATCGTTTCCTCACCTCAGCTCTGGGTAGAAACCGACAATGATCGCCAGTTGTTCCATGACCTTGCAACGACTCCATTAACCGGACTGAGTCGCCCCCAAATGCCCATTCCCCAACAGGAGCTTTGAGCATGCCAGCCATACACTTCCACGTTCGCTGGCCAGATGGCAGCGAAGACCAGTGTTACTCACCCTCTACCGTCGTAAAGGAGTACTTCCAGGTCGGCGAGCGTCTCAGCGTCGATGCTTTTGTGGAGCGCGCCGACACAGCCTTAGAGGCGGCCAGCCAGCGCATCGAACAAAAATTCGGCTTCTTCTGCTCCAGTGCCATTGATCAGTCGACGGTCATCAAGGCCAAAGCCCAGCAGTTTGGCAATAATCCGCAGGACATGGTCGAAATTATCCGCATCGACTAGCCCATCAAACATCTCATCAATCGTTGCAAAGAGAGAGCGATATGAAAGACCTACGTAAGCACTATTCTGCCATTATCATCGGTGGCGGTCAGGCGGGGCTATCCGTCAGCCACTACCTTCAACAACAGGCAATCGGCCATCTCGTTATAGAGAAACACAGCTTAATGCATAGCTGGCAGACAGCGCGTTGGGATTCATTCACCTTAGTGACGCCGAATTGGCAGTGCCAGCTACCCGATCATCCCTACGACGGGGATGATCCTAAAGGCTTTATGAAACGAGACGACGTCGTCGCTTACCTTGACCGCTTTGCCACCAAGGTTCAGCCTCCCGCCCTCGAAGGCGTTGCCGTTAATCGCGTCAGTCTGAATAGCAACGGGAAGTACGCAGTGAAGAGTTCCGCGGGTGAGTTTAGCGCGGATCAGATCGTGGTGGCCTCCGGCGGTTATCATCTCCCTATCATTCCACGTATGGCAGAGCGATTGCCCGATCGGTTGTTCCAGCTACATTCCGCGGAATACCGAAGCCCTGAACAGTTACCCGAGGGGGCGGTGTTGGTGGTGGGCTCCGGCCAATCTGGCGCCCAGATTGCCGAAGACCTGCACATTGCTGGGCGAAAAGTCTTCCTCGCCACTGGTGATGCCCCGCGCGTGGCGCGTCAATATCGCGGCAAAGATGTTGTCGAATGGCTTGATGAAATGGGCTACTACGAGATGTCGGTCGATCAGCACCCATTACGTGAGGGAGTAAGAGATAACACCAACCACTATGTCACAGGACGTGACGGGGGCCGGGAGATCGACCTGCGCAAGTTCGCTCTCGAAGGTATGGAGCTATTCGGGCTATTAGAAGAGTACCGCAATGGGGACTTTATCTTTCGCGATAATTTGCAAGCCAACCTCGATCATGCCGACAGTGTTTACTGCAACATAAACCAGCGAATTGATGCCTATATCGCCTCCCAGGGTATCGAGGCCCCACCAGCGTCCGAGTACACGCCATGCTGGGAACCGAACCAAGAGCGTTCCGAGCTAAATCTGGTCGACGCAGGGATTAGCGCCGTTATCTGGTGCATCGGCTTTCGCCCTGACTTTCACTGGCTTGATGCTTCGGTATTCAATGGTCAGGGCCATCCCATACACAAACGCGGTGTCACCCAACAGCCCGGCCTCTACTTTATTGGCCTGCCATGGCTGCATACCTGGGGCTCTGGGAGGTTCTCTGGGGTGGCGGCTGACGCTGAATACTTGGTTGAACGCATCAAAGCTTATCAGCGACAACAGGATGCGGCGTTACAACCGCTCTCGGAGCAAGCGTCAGCCTGACGCGGTTCACACTAGCCATTGGGCTGCTATCAGAGTGTTACTGCATCGTTACTCGCTTTGATCGCAGGTTTTTTCGCTTTTTAGATCGTGGCTACCCGTACCCACTACTCCCCTGAAGGCCCCAGGAAACGTGTTTCACTGACCTTCGTGATGGAAGGGTTATCTAATGCGATAAAGCGCAGTTCGATGGGATGGCTAGGTTGTGAAAGATTGTCCGCATCGGCGGTGAGTGCTAGACGCAGGCTGCGTGTTTCAAACGCCGCCACCTCTAAGGTATCCACTCCCTGCAGACGAAGCCCTGGCAACCCCGAGGCTGATACCGCGTAATGATGGGTTTGGCCATCTTGATTGCGCAGCGTCACGTTGTAGTAATTGATAATGCGACCCTCTACCGTGCTTTCAAACAATGCCTGACGGTCGCGGGCAATCTCTACATCAATGGGCACCCGGGCGTTCAAGAAACCGACTAACAGTACCACCATGGAGAATAACGCCGCCGTATAAGCCAACAGCTGGGGGCGCCAAAAACGGGTCGCTTTACCTTCCAGAACACGCTCGGTGGTGTAACGAATCAGGCCCAGCGGTTTATCAATCCGCGCCATAACGCTGTCGCAGGCATCGATACACGCCGCACAGCCAATACACTCGTATTGCAGCCCGTCACGAATATCGATACCGGTGGGGCATACCTGAACGCAGAGTTCACAGTCGATACAGTCACCGATTCGAGTTGCCTCAACACCCTTTTGAGAATGGTGACGGCGCGGCTCACCACGGGCAGCGTCGTAGGAAACAATCAGCGTATTAGCATCGAACATCGCTGACTGAAAGCGCGCATAGGGACACATATGCAGGCATACCTGATGGCGGAGCCAACCGGCATTCAAGTAGGTAAACAGGGTAAAGAAACCGATCCAGAACAGCTCTAAAGGGTGCATGTCCAGGGTAAACATATCCACCACTAACGCTCTTATCGGCGTGAAGTAACCAACGAAGGCTATTCCCGTTGCCAACGCAATCAGCAGCCAAGCCGCATGTTTGGCGGTTTTTCGCCATAGCGTATCCAAACTACGCGGTGCTTTATCAAGCCGAATGCGCCGGTGCCGTGGCCCCTCCAGGCGATGCTCGAACCAGATAAACAGAAACGTCCACACGCTTTGCGGGCAGCTGTAGCCACACCACACTCGCCCAGCCACCACCGTGATCAAAAACAGACCAAAGGCGCACAGCACCAGAATCCAGGTGAGCAAGATAAAGTCCTGTGGGTAAAACGTCGCCGCAAACAGGTGAAATTCCTGGGCTGAGAGGTCAAACCACACTAGCGGCCGATCACCCCAATTGATCCACGGTAAGCCGAAATAGAGCGCCATCAACAGCCAGTTAGAAAAGCGCCGGATACGCTGAAAAAAGCCGCTTATTTCTCGCACATAAATATGCCCGAGCTTCGGTGGCTTGCTACTGGGAGGACGAGAGTTGGGCGACTTAGACGGAGGCGTATGGTGTTCAACCGCCGCCTCGGTAGTCAGGTCTTGCAGTGGAATGCGTTGCGTCATACCGATATCCAAAAAAGAGAGAATGGAGGTTTATGCGGTCGAGGGGCGTCGCGAGGTAGATGATTAAGCATTTGTTAGAAGGCGCGACTTTTAAGTTAGCCGCTACTATGCTCATACAGGGATGGCACAAACAGATGCAGTTTTAGAGAAATAAGGCGTATCAGTTAGCACTAGCCTCTCATACAGCTGCTTTCTGATATGCTGTTTATTACTATATTTGAGCCTGTTTTACGCTTCGCACATGCGGCACAGTGGTGCTTTCTATCAGCAGAGAGGCGCGCTGTGCCAGCTAACACTGTGATGGAGCATTCGGGCGTTTTACTCAATGCACCGACGGTTTATCCCATGAAACGCTACGAACAGTTTGCCGATGAGATAGCGACGCTGATTCGCCAAGGTGTGCTTGGCCCAGGGGAACGAATTCCCTCGGTGCGCCAGGCTAGCCGCCATCACGGCATTAGCCCTTCTACGGTGTTCCAGGCTTACTATTTACTTGAGAACCGTGGGCTTATCACCGCAAGGGCACGCTCGGGGTATTTTGTGCGTGAACACGCCCGGCGTCTGCTGGACGAACCGCGTGTAACGCTGCAGCCCACCGACCCAGCAGAAGTAGAAGTCAGCGAGTTGGTGTTCTCGGTGCTTGGCTCGCTTCAGGATGACCGAACGGTGCCCTTTGGATCGGCCTTTCCTAGTCCTGAGCTGTTTCCGCTTTCGCGCTTGAGTATCAGTATGACCCGGGGGCTGCGGGCGCTTTCGCCCCAGCAGGTGGTGGCTGACATGACCACCGGGCATACCGATCTGTGTCGGCAAATTGCCCTGCGCTACATGCTGGGCGGCATTCAACTGCCGATGGAAGAGCTGGTAATTACCAACGGCGCGATGGAGGGTCTTAATCTAGCCCTGCAGTGCGTTACCCAGCCGGGCGACCTGGTGGCGATCGAGTCCCCAGCGTTTTATGCCAGCCTGCAAGTGTTGGAGCGCTTGAAACTGCGCGCGGTGGAGATACCCGTTCACCCACGGGAGGGCATCGACCTGGAGGTACTGGCAGAGCGACTGGAGACGCTGCCCATCAAAGCCTGCTGGTTTATGAGCCATCTGCAAAACCCAATCGGCGCCAGCCTGAGTAAAGAGCGCAAACAAGCGCTTTATCAGCTGTTAAAACAGCACCAAGTTCCGATGCTAGAGGATGATGTGTATGCCGAGCTGTACTTTGGCAGCACGCCACCCGCGCCAGTCAAAGCCTTCGATGATGAGGGTTTGGTCATCCACTGCAGCTCTTTCTCAAAGTGCTTAGCGCCGGGCTACCGGGTAGGCTGGGTAGCGGGCGGTCGCTATGCTCAGGCCATCTCGCGGCTAAAGCTAATGACGACGATTTCGCCTTCCGTGCCCGCTCAGGCAGCCATCGCTGACTACTTGCAGCATGGCGGTTATGACCGCCATTTGCGCAAGCTCCGCCATGCCCTGGAAGCCCAACAAGGCAGCATGCTGGCAGCAGCAGATCGCTACTTTCCTGCCAATACTCGCATCACCCGTCCGGCGGGCGGCTACTTTTTATGGGTGGAGTTTCCCGAGCAGGTAGATTCGTTGCGGCTATTCAATACGGCGCTCGACCATGGCGTTAGCTTAGCGCCGGGCCCGATCTTTTCCGCGACCCAGCAGTTTCGCCACTGCGTGCGCCTGAGTTACGGCCACCCCTGGACACCTAGCAGTGAGCGCGGCATGGAAACACTAGGCAGGTTATTAAGCCTCTTTTAGCGGGTACTCCAAACGCCATCTCCTTTCGACTGATCCGGTTTTTTAGTGAAAAACTGAGTCTGTTATGAAACACAGCGAAAGATAGACTGTTCCGATGAAGCCACACAGCGGCTATACCGGCCCACTATTTAGTTAAGACAGTGGCTGTCAGCGGAGGAAGCGCCATGTTCGGAATCGCGGCCATTGATCTGGCCAGGGTGCAGTTTGCCTTTACCATCTCCTTTCATATTATTTTTCCCGCCATCACCATCGGTTTAGCCAGCTACCTGGCCGTGTTGGAAGGGCTATGGTTAAAGACCCAGCGGGATACCTATCGTCACCTTTACCACTTCTGGTCAAAAATATTTGCCGTCAATTTTGCCATGGGCGTGGTCTCGGGCATTGTGATGGCGTACCAGTTCGGTACTCACTGGAGCGGCTTTTCCGCCTTTGCGGGCAGCGTCACGGGGCCTCTGCTCACCTACGAAGTGCTCACGGCCTTCTTTTTGGAAGCCGGTTTTCTGGGCGTCATGCTCTTTGGCTGGGAGCGGGTCGGCCGAGGCCTGCACTTTTTTGCGACCTGCATGGTCGCACTCGGCACCCTCGTGTCGATGTTTTGGATTCTCTCTTCCAATAGCTGGATGCAAACCCCGCAAGGCCACGACATCGTCAACGGTGTGGTGATCCCCGTTGATTGGATGAAGATTGTCTTCAATCCGTCTTTCCCCTATCGCCTGGCCCATATGGCGCTAGCGGCCTTTTTAAGCACGGCGCTGTTTGTCGCGGCCTCTGCTGCCTGGCTGTTGCTAAGAGGCAGACCGTCGCCTGAAGTGCGCACCATGCTCTCCATGGCATTGCTCATGCTAGCGATCACTGCTCCACTGCAGGCCGTAGTGGGTGACTTGCACGGCCTTAACACCCTGGAGCACCAGCCTGCCAAGATCGCCGCTATCGAAGGGCATTGGGATAACAGCAGCGGTGAACCTACTCCGCTCATTCTATTCGGCTGGCCCGATATGGCGGGTGAAGAGACCCGTTTCAAGTTGGAAATCCCCGTGCTGGGCAGCTTGCTATTACAGCACAGCCTGACCGAACAAATTCCCGCGCTTAAGGAGTTCGCCCCAGAAGATCGCCCCAACTCGACCATCGTGTTCTGGAGCTTCCGGCTGATGGTGGGGCTGGGGGTGTTGATGATTGTGCTTGCCATCGTGGGCAATACTCTGCGCGTCAAAAGGCGGCTATTTGAGTCTCGCCGCTTTCTACTCTTCACGTTATGCATGGGGCCAGCAGGGCTAGTGGCACTGCTGGCGGGCTGGTTTACCACCGAAGTGGGCCGCCAGCCCTGGGTGGTTTATGGGTTATTAAGAACCGCCGATGCCGCTTCAGCACACAGCGCCCTCCACCTCAGCATTAGCTTAACCGCCTTTGTGGTGGTTTATCTGGCGGTCTTCGGTACCGGCGTTATCTACATGATGCACCTGGTGAACAAAGGCCCAGGCGATCCCTCTGCGCCCGCCTTAGGTGGCCCAGGCCATCACCGCACACCCGCCCGGCCTCTCTCGGCGGCTAACGAGACGCTGACGGCTCACTAACAATTCGCTAATAGTTATGAGGGGTGCATTATGGGAATCGATCTATCGCTCACCTGGGCCGTTATCATCCTGTTTGGTTTGATGATGTATGTAGTCATGGATGGTTTTGACTTAGGTATTGGCCTGCTTTTTCTGCGCGTGCATGACGAGCAGGAGCGCGACATTATGATGAATACTGTTGCCCCGGTGTGGGACGGCAACGAAACCTGGCTGGTGCTTGGCGGTGCGGGGTTATTCGCCGCCTTTCCCCTCGCTTACGCAGTGGTGCTGGAAGCGCTGGCCATTCCGCTAATCGTGATGCTGTTGGGGCTGATTTTTCGTGGCGTCGCCTTTGAGTTTCGCTTCAAAGCATCCCCCGAGCGGCGCCATGTGTGGGACAAAGCCTTTATTGGCGGCTCGCTGATGGCGACTGCTGCACAGGGCGTTGCCTTGGGCGGCTATATTCAGGGTATCGCTTTTGATGGCGTTCGTTTTAGCGGTGGGTCGCTGGACTGGCTCACGCCTTTTTCGCTGCTTTGCGGCGTTGGTCTACTATTTGCCTATGCGCTGCTGGGCAGCACCTGGCTGATAATGAAAACCGAAGGCGCCCTGCAACAGCGGATGTACCGGATCACCAAACCGTTGATGCTCGGGCTGCTGGTGATGATCGCCCTGGTCAGTGTATGGACACCGCTGGCTTACCCGAATATTGCCGCCCGCTGGTTTTCGCTACCCAACCTGCTGTGGTTTTTACCGGTACCGCTGTTAGTCATGCTGGTAGGTTGGTGGCTATGGCGTGCTATCGCCTTTCAAGACACCGCCCTGCCCTTTGTGTTGGTCTTGGCACTGGTATTTTTAGGCTACAGCGGTCTGGGCATTAGCCTGTGGCCAACGATTATACCGCCCGATGCGTCTATCTGGCAGGTCGCCGCCCCCGCCCAAAGCCAAGGCTTTGCCTTAGTAGGCACGCTGTTTATTCTGCCGATTATCTTGATGTACACCGCCTGGAGTTACTACGTCTTTCGCGGCAAGGTGAATCCTGGCGATGCTTATCATTAACCCCCTATCCCCTGTGTATTGAGGAGTAAGACAATGAAGCCTCTCGCCAAGCGCCTGGGCTGGTTAGTCACCATCTGGCTTTCGAGTGTGGGTGTTCTCTTGCTGATTTCATTGGGACTTAAGTTTGTGATGGGAATGGCGGGATTGACCAGCTAACGACCTCTTTTGCACCTATAGCTCAAAAAGAGAATGCTGAACCCTTTCTCAGCAAGGATCCAGCATTTACATCTACTTCAGCCGACGCTGTTTAGCACTCAATGGCATTTACCGCTAATCCACCTTTGGATGTCTCTTTGTACTTATCCAGCATGTCCCTGCCGGTATCGCGCATGGTACGAATCACTTTATCTAGCGATATAAAGTGAGTGCCATCGCCACGCAGTGCCATCTGAGCGGCATTGATCGCCTTTACCGTGGCGATAGCGTTGCGCTCAATACAAGGGACTTGAACCAACCCTCCAACGGGGTCACAGGTTAATCCTAAATTGTGCTCCAAGCCGATTTCGGCCGCATGCTCTACTTGTTCGGGAGTGCCCCCCATCACATCAGCCAAGCCAGCGGCTGCCATGGCACAAGCTGATCCAACCTCCCCCTGGCAGCCCACTTCGGCTCCGGAGATCGAAGCATTTTTCTTACACAGAATGCCAATGGCGCCTGCCGCCAGCAAAAAATCCACCACGTTTTTCTCACAGGCATTGGGCTGAAACTTCATATAGTAGTGTAAGACGGCGGGGATGATGCCCGCAGCGCCATTGGTGGGCGCCGTGACCATGCGCCCCCCTGCGGCATTCTCTTCGTTAACGGCGAGGGCAAAAATGTTCACCCACTCCATCGCTGAGAACGTTGAGGCGATCAGGCAATCGTTCTGCTCTGCCGCTTGAAGATGCTGGTGAAGCAGCTTAGCCCTGCGCTTAACGTTTAACCCCCCCGGCAATACCCCTTCGTGGGTTAATCCATTGTCGATGCATTCACACATCACTTTCCAGATACGCCACAGTTCGTTTCTGACCTCCTCCTCCGTCCGCCAGACTTTCTCATTTTCCAGCATCAGCCGGCTGACACTTAGCTGCTCTTTTTTACATAGCGCCAAGAGCTCGTCTGCCGTATCGAAGTTGTAAGGAATGGTAACGCCACCCAAATCGTCCAGTGGCATATCCACCTGGGCCTGTTCAACCACGAAGCCGCCGCCCACCGAGTAATAGGTATTTTCATACACCAAGTCGCCCTGATGCGTAAAAGCCGCCAGCTTCATGGCATTAGGGTGATGTGGCAAGCTCTCTTCATGAAAATAGAGGTCTCTATCCCAAACAAATTTAACTTCTTTTTGTCGACCAAGCTGTAATGATTGGCTCTCTTTAAGCGCCTCGATGGCTGGCTCAATAATCGAGGGATCTATTGTGCTAGGGCGTTCACCCATCAATCCCATAATAATTGCGTTATCGGTGGCATGCCCGATACCCGTGGCGGATAACGAGCCATAAAGATGGACTTCAAGATGTCCTACCTCATCGAGCTGGCTGTTTTCGCGCAGGGTTGTGACATACTTAAAAGCCGCCTGCATGGGCCCGACGGTATGGGAACTGGAGGGGCCTACTCCAATCTTAAAAAGGTCGAAAACACTGATAGGCATTGGAGCACCTCTTGACGTATAAACAGGGGAAAATCAGGCGGTGCCTGACAATTTCAATAAGTTATTGATGTGATGATAAATAAAACTAATCTATCTTTTATTGATGATATTTTTATATTTATAAAATGATACTTTTAGGCACGATTTATCACAAATAACTTCTCAAACATAACAAGGGGTTACGTATCGATCTGGCAAAAGCTTAGCAACGACAGCACCCCAGTTATAAAAGCGCGCTCAAACTGTTTGCGTTTATTAACAACAGCATTAGGCAAAAGCATTGGTTACCAAAAAACTAGTTGCCAAAAACGACTGTGCGCCCTGAATAAAAGAACACGCGGCGTTCCAAGTGATAGCTAATCGCTCTAGCCAGGGTGAGGCACTCGATATCACGCCCCTTGGCAACCAGATCCTCAGGATAATGGGTGTGATCCACAGGCTCGACACCTTGGGCAATAATCGGCCCTTCATCAAGGTCATTATTAATGTAGTGCGCCGTTGCGCCGACCAGCTTAACCCCTTTCTCATATGCCTGGTGATAAGGCTTGGCGCCTTTAAAACCGGGCAGCAGCGAGTGGTGAATATTGATCGCCCGTCCGGCTAATAGTTCACACATAGAGGGGGAAAGCACCTGCATATACCTTGCTAGCACCACCAATTCAGCGTCGGTATCCGCGATGATTTCGCGTACCTGGGCTTCCTGCTGCAATTTCGTCTCGGGCGTGATCGGCAGGTAGTGGTAGGGCAAATCGTGCCATGCTGCCAATGGCTCCAGATCAGGATGATTGGAAATCACCGCTTTGATATCCAGAGGAAGCTGCCCTGTCCGATAACGGTAGAGCAGATCATTCAAGCAGTGATCGGCCTTGGAGACCATAATCACAGTGCCGGTGCGTTTGCCAGGGGCCGTCAATTCGAACTGCATATCGAATTCGCTTGCCCGCGCTGAAAAATCGGTGTGAAAGCGCTCTTCATGAAACTCATCTTGCTCTGGGCGAAACTCGGCGCGAATGAAAAAGCGCCCGCCGAGCCGATCATCGAAAGAGTTGAGTTCAGTGATATAGCACTGCTGCTCTTTTAGAAAGCGGGTGACGACGTCCACCGTTCCCAAGCGACTAGGGCATTGGGCGGCAAGTATCCAGGTATCGCTCATTCGGCTCATAGTGCATGCTTCTCAGTTAGCGGCAGACCGTTGCGGAAGATCATAGCGGCCGGAACAGCGCTCCGGCCTGCCCGCTTATTGTTGTACGTTAATGCCGAATTCTGCCCCGGCATCCAGCAACCAGCGGTAGCAGTAGTCGGCAAAGCTGCGCCGCACCACTAACTCCCAACGCTCGTCACTGGGACGACGAAGAATAGTGGTCGCCTTAGCGAAGACGGTAGTGACACCTTTCCCCACCGGGAAATTGCTGGGGTGAACATCGTAGATCACCGTTTTCATCAATAGCTCTCGGGCTGCTTCGCCGGAAAGCTCTAATAGCGTCTGGCCGCCGCTGACGTCGCTAATCGCGAAGTGGGCACTGCCCAATTGCTCGCGCAGCTTGGTCTCCAGTGGAAACTCTTCGCCACCTGGCACGATGACCAGCCACTCGTCCGGGGAGAGCCACTGGATAGAACGTTCACCGCTGGCATCTTGTACCAACGTCTGGGGTTGCCCAGGCAAGCTGATTCCCAGCACGTCGCGCACCGCCTCGTCGAGCACGATGGCGCCGCCGCGCAGAATCAGATGCCCCTGCATTGCCCGCTCGCGTAGTTTAAGCCGGTAACCACTGCCCCGAGGCGCGCCACTGTGACGGTAGCTGTAGGCCAGCGGGGACTCTACCGGGATCGCGGTATCAGTACGGGTGTCGAAAGTAGCCGCGTTAGACATGCTGGCGCTCTCCCTTGGGGTCGTAGAAAACAGTGCTGACGATTTCAGCTTCATGGGTCTGGCCGTCGGCCATAGGCAGGTAAACCGTTTCGCCCATTTTATTGTGCCCGCCTTTCACCACTGCTAAGGCAAACCCTGAATCCAGAGTCGGGCTGTAGTAGCTGGAGGTAACATGTCCCACCATGGGCATCGGAATCGCATGCTTGGGATCAAGCACGATCTGAGCGCCCTCTTCGAGGATCACCTTCGGGTCCTTGGGCCTGAGCCCCACCAACTGCTTGCGGTTTTCACGTTTGGTGTCGCTGCGTGTCAGGGCCCGCTTGCCTATCCACGAGTAAGGCTTGTCGTAGCCTACGCACCACTGCATCCCTAAGTCTTCCGGTGTCACGGAGCCGTCGGTTTCCTGGCCCACGATAATAAAGCCCTTTTCAGCCCGCAGGACGTGCATGGTTTCGGTGCCATAGGGCGTCAAGCCGTACTTCTCGCCATGCTTGAACAGGGTTTGCCACACGTGCATGGCGTAGTTGGCTTGCACGTTGATCTCGAAGGTCAGCTCGCCGGTAAAGGAGATGCGAAAGACCCTTGCAGGCACTCCCGCCACTTTCCCGGATCGCCAATCCATAAACTTGAAGCTTTCGCGGTCAAGATCGATATCACTGATCTCAGCGAGCAGCTTGCGCGCTTCTGGGCCAGTGATGGTCATGGTGGCCCAGTGGTCAGTCACCGAAGAGAAGTAGACATCCAGTTCCGGCCACTCAGTCTGATGCCATAGCTCCAGCCACTCCAGAATCGCTGCAGCGCCACCGGTAGTGGTGGTCATCAGAAAGTGGTTTTCAGCTAGGCAACTGGTCACACCATCGTCGGTGACCATGCCATCGTCTTTACACATCAGGCCGTAACGGCATTTACCAACCGCCAGCTTCTCCCACTTGTTGGTGTAGACCCGCGCCAGGAATTCACGCGCATCCGGCCCCTGGATATCGATCTTGCCAAGCGTCGAGGCATCGAGGATACCGACCTTCTCGCGCACGGCCAGACACTCACGAGCCACTGCCTCGTGCATCGTCTCGGTCTTGCCATTCACCTTCTGAGGGTAGTACCAGGGACGCTTCCACTGACCTACATCCTCGAACTCGGCGCCACGCTCTACGTGCCACTGGTGCAGCGCGGTGTAGCGTTCGGGGTCAAACAGGTCACGGCAGTGGCGACCAACGATGGCGCCGAAGGTAACCGGAGTATAGTTGGGACGGAACACCGTGGTACCCACCTCAGGAATGGAGCGACCCAGGCAGCGAGCAGCAATTGCCATGCCGTTGATGTTGCCAAGCTTGCCCTGATCCGTACCGAAGCCCATCGCGGTATAGCGCTTGATGTGCTCGATGGACTCGAAGCCTTCCCGGGTTGCCAGCTCGATACCCGCCGCGGTAACGTCGTTCTGCAGGTCGACGAACTGCTTGGGGCCGCGCAGCGTGGGCTTCTCGTGAGGCACCTGGAAGAGCGCCACTGCTGGCCCCTGCTGAAGGCGCTCGGCGCTTGGCAGAGTGACCGTCTGAACGGCATGGCCCATGGCGGCCGCTGCCTTGATGCCCGCCTCGACACCTTCCGCCAGCACGTCTCCCAGCGCATAGCAGCCGTTGGCACCGCCACACGCCTGAACGCCCTTCACCAGCCCCGGCACGAAGCCGAGAATATCGTCGCGCCAGGTAGGCCGCGCGCCAGTGTGGGATGCCAAGTGAATCACCGGGCTGTAGCCGCCGGAGCTGGCGATGGTGTCGCAGGCCAACTCCTGAACCGGGCCGGTCACTTTGAAAGCGTCAATATCAATCTTGGCGACCCGCGCTGCAGTAACCCTATTGCTGCCCTTCGCCTCGATAACGGCGCTGCCCGTAATAATCTTGATGCCCTGGGCGCGAGCGGTATCGACCCAATCGCCCACCGGCGCCTCGCGGGCGTCCACGATAGCGACGACCTCACAGCCAGCCTCTTTCCAGTCCAGGGCAGCGCGGTAGCCGTAGTCGTTGCTGGTGGAGAGTACCAGCTTGCGGCCCGGTGCCACGCCATAGCGTCGGATGTAGGTCGACACAGCGCCAGCCAGTAGGTTGCCCGGCACGTCATTGCCCGCGTAGACCAGCGGACGCTCGTGAGCACCCGTGGACAGGATCACCTGGCCAGCGCGTACCCGGTGCAGGCGCGCACGTACCTGACGGTGGCCATTTTCCACCGGCGCCGTATCGCCCAGGTGTTCGGTGCGCCGCTCATGCAGGGTAACGAAATTGTGATCGTGATAGCCGTTGGCCGTAGTACGCGGCAGCAGCGTGACGTTCTCGCAGCTCGCCAACTCGTCCAGCACCCGGGCAACCCACTGATCCGCCGGCTTGCCTTCTAGGGTTTCGCGGCTGGCCAGCAGCGAGCCGCCCATCTCTTCCTGCTCATCGGCCACCATCACCCGAGCGCCGCTGCGCGCGGCGGCCAGCGCTGCCGCCAGACCCGCGGCGCCTGCGCCGACGACCAGCACATCGCAGTGCTGATTGAAGTGATCATAGTTATCCGGATCGGCTTCCATGGGGCTGCGACCCAGCCCCGCCGCCTTGCGGATGTACTTCTCGTAGGTCAGCCACATCGAGGCCGGCGCCATAAAGGTCTTGTAGTAGAAGCCCGGCGGCATGAACTGCCCGCCCAGCTTGCCGAACAGGCCCATCAGGTCGCGCTGTACGTTCGGCCAGCCATTGGTACTGCTGGCGGTCAGGCCGTCATATAGCGCCTGCTGGGTGGCGCGTACATTGGGCACCTGGGCCGCTTCACTGCTGCCTAACTGTACGATGGCATTGGGCTCCTCGGCGCCCGCAGCGACAATGCCGCGGGGCCGGGAGTATTTAAAGCTGCGGTTAACGATATCCACACCGTTAGCCAACAGCGCCGAGGCCAGAGTATCCCCGGGATGCCCTTGGTATCGCTGGCCGTTAAAGGTAAAGCTCAACGTGCGGGAGCGATCGATACGGCCACCCGTGTTAAGGCGGTACACTTGTTGCTTGGACTGGCTCATGCCCGCACTCCTTCTTGTTGGCTTACCGCAGCGCCCTCGCGGGCCTGGCTCTGGCTATCAGCGGTAATCGACGGCTGCTCGCCCATTTTGTAAGTCTCGAGAATCTCGTAGCTCACGGTGTGGCGCGTCACGTTGAAAAACTTGCGGCAACCCACCGCATGCACCCACATTTCATGGTGAACGCCACGGGGGTTGTCACGGAAGAACAGGTAATCCCCCCACTCTTCGTCACTACACGCCTCGGGCTCCTTGGGGCGCTCGATATGCGCCTGGCCCTTGGGGTGGAATTCCTCTTCCTCACGGTGTTCGCCGCAGTAGGGGCAGTAGATATAGAACATGCGAATACTCCTCTCGTATGAACCCTAGTGGGCCACGCCGGCAGCGCCGTGTTCGTCGATCAGCGCACCGCTATGGAAGCGGAACATGGAGAACGGCTCGGCGATGGGGTGCATTTCCCCCTTGGCCAGGCTGGCAGCGAATACATGCCCCGACCCTGGTGTGGCTTTGAAGCCGCCGGTACCCCAGCCGCAGTTGAAGTACAGACCCTTCACCGGCGTTTTAGAGATAATCGGACAGGCATCCGGGCAAGTATCGACGATACCGCCCCACTGACGGTTCATGCGTACCCGAGAGAAGATCGGGAACATTTCAACGATCGCCTGGAGCGTGTGCTCCACGGTGGGATAACTGCCGCGTTGACCATAGCCGTTATAACCGTCGATGCCTGCGCCAATCACCAGGTCGCCCTTGTCGGACTGGCTGATGTAGCCATGCACCTGGTTCGACATCACCACCGTATCGAGAATAGGTTTGATCGGCTCAGAGACTAAGGCTTGCAGCGGATGGGACTCCAACGGCAAGTTAAAGCCGCCCATTTTGGCCAGCACGGAGGAGTTACCGGCAGTCACACAACCGACGGTTTTGGCTTCAATATCGCCACGGTTGGTGTGTACACCGTAGATCTGGCCATCACGAATTTTGAAGCCGGTGACTTCGGTCTGCTGGAGAATATCCACGCCGTGGGCATCGGCACCGCGAGCATAGCCCCAGGCCACGGCATCGTGGCGAGCCACCCCCGCGCGCGGCTGCCAGGAGGCACCCATTACCGGGTAACGCGCGCTTTTGGAGCAGTCCATAATCGGCACTAGCTCCTGCACTCCTTTGGCGTCTAAAACTTCACCGTCAATGCCATTCAGCCGATTGGCATTCACCCGACGCTGGATATCGCGCATGTCCTGCAGGGTATGCCCCAGGTTGAGCACCCCCCGCTGGGAGAACATGACGTTGTAGTTAAGGTCTTGGGAAAGCCCTTCCCACAGTTTCATGGCGTGTTCGTAAAGCGCAGCGGATTCGTCCCATAAGTAGTTGGAACGCACAATGGTGGTATTACGGGCGGTATTACCACCGCCCAGCCAGCCTTTCTCAATCACCGCCACGTTCTTGACGCCGAACTCTTTCGCCAAATAGTAGGCCGTGGCCAAGCCGTGACCGCCACCACCGACGATGATTACATCGTACTGCTTCTTGGGTGTGGGGTTGCGCCACTGGCGCTCCCAGTTCTCGTGGTGGCTCAGCGCGTGCTTGACCAGGCCGAAGCCGGAATAGCGTTGCATAGTGGTCTCCTCAGTTCAGCCGCGCCGGGCCCTGCCGGCAAGCCGATTCAAGCAATGGATTCGACGGCTTCAGCGGCGGACTCAGCGTAGACAGGATGCTGGGCACACACGTCGGTCACTTTGGCTTGCACCTCGGCTTCAATGGAAGCCGTGTCTTTGCCTGCAGCCAGCTCGTCCAGGATGTCGCAAATCCAGTCCGCTAGTTCGCTACACTCCTCAGCATCGAAGCCGCGCGTGGTGACCGCAGGGGTGCCGATACGCAGGCCGGAAGTCACGAAGGGGCTTTGGGGATCATTAGGCACCGTATTCTTATTAACGGTGATATGCGCGCGGCCAAGGGCTGCATCCGCATCTTTACCGGTAATGCCCTGGCGGATAAGCGAAACCAAAAAGAGGTGGTCGTCGGTGCCGCCGGACACCACGTCGTAGCCACGCTCCATAAACACCTTGGCCATGGCCTGAGCGTTATCGATCACCTGCTGCTGGTAGCGCACAAACTCCTGGTTCATGGCTTCCTTAAACGCCACCGCCTTAGCGGCAATAACATGCATCAGCGGGCCGCCCTGCTGGCCTGGGAAAACCGCGCCATTAAGCTTTTTATACAGCGCTTCGTCGCCATCGGCGGAGAGAATCAAGCCGCCGCGGGGGCCGCGCAGCGTTTTATGGGTGGTGGTAGTTACCACATGAGCGTAAGGGAGCGGGCTCGGATAGAGGCCAGCGGCTACCAGGCCAGCGACGTGGGCCATATCGACCATCAACCAGGCGCCTACCTCATCGGCGATGGCGCGAAAACGGCGCCAATCCACCACGCGAGAGTAAGCGGAGAAACCCGCGATGATCATCTTCGGCTGGTGCTCGCGAGCTAAGCGCTCGACTTCTTCGTAATCGATCTCGCCGGTTTCCGGCTTGAGGCCATACTGCACGGCGTTGTAATGCTTACCCGAAAAGTTGGGTGCAGCACCATGGGTTAAGTGGCCGCCGTGGGCCAGACTCATACCCAATACCGTATCGCCCGGCGATACCAGTGCCATGAACACAGCGGCATTGGCCTGGGCGCCGGAGTGCGGCTGCACATTGGCATAATTGGCACTAAAAAGGTGGCAAGCCCGCTCAATTGCCAAGGCTTCAACCTTGTCAACGAACTCACAGCCACCGTAGTAACGGCGACCTGGATAGCCTTCTGCATACTTGTTGGTCAGCTGTGTACCTTGCGCTTCCATGACAAGTTTGCTGGTATAATTTTCGGAGGCGATTAATTCAATATGCGCTTCTTGGCGAACCGTTTCTTCAGCAATTGCTTCAGCAAGCAACGTGTCGTAACTGGCCAAACGTGCATTGGGGGAAAAATTATTCTGAAGCATTACCGCCTCCTCATTAGTCACTTTTTTATTAAGTGCTGGATATACTCTTTAATGCTGATAAACCCCGGCCGCTAACCAAAGTCCCTATCAACGCGTTCTTACCGCGATACTATCGTTGGAGTCCGGGCCCAAGATGCTTGCCGACGTCACCACGCGATGTATTTGCGACATCGGCAAGATTTAGCCAATAACACGGCTGACGCCGCCCAAAAAGCAAAGCGCCCTAGACGGGAAGTAACCGTTTAGGGCGCTTAAAACTAGGCAGCAAGGTGCTTGCCGGGGCTAAAAATCGACGATTAAATCCCCCTTCGGCCGACTGCAGCACGACAGGATATAGCCTTCTTCGACATCCTCATCGGTAATGCCGCCGTTATGCTCCATTTCCACTTCTCCCGACTTGAGCTCCACTCGGCAAGTACCGCAAATCCCCATGCCACAAGCTTTGGGGATATGCAGACCCAGCTTGGCCGCCGCCGCATGAACCGTCTCCCCCGGCTGAATACGCACACTTTTCCCTGAAGAGGCAAACTCGATACTAAACAAGTCGCTGGTGTCGACATTTTCGGCATCAACCTCTGCCTGTTCGGCCAGCTCAAGGACATCTTCACGTACCTCAACCGGCGTAGCGCCAAACGACTCCTCATGGTAGTGATCCATGTTGAAGTTGTTGACACGAAGAATATTTTTGATGGCGTTCATGTAAGGGGTCGGGCCGCAGCAGAATATCTCCCGCTCCATAAAGTCCGGCACAATGAGTTCGAACAGCGGCTGGGTAAGGTAGCCACGGTAGCCGGCCCAGGCCTCGCCGATATCCTCTTTGTTCTCGCAAATAATATGCAGCTTGAACTCGGGAATACGCGAAAACATATGCACCAGTTCACGATGATAAATCACATCGCGAGGGGCACGGGCGCTGTGTATAAATTCAACGTCAACAGCGGCGTTGGTATCAAACAGCCAGCGCGTCATGGACATCAATGGGGTAATGCCCACCCCGCCAGAGAGAAACAACACTTTTTCGGCAGGAAAATCAATGGAATTGAAGTTGCCTACCGGGCCATGCACGACCAGCTCGTCGCCCACTTTTAGGTTCGCATGCAGCCAGTTGGATACCTTGCCCCCTGGCACTTGTTTAACGGTGATTGAAAAGCTGTAAGGGATGGAGGGAGAGCTGGAAATGGTATAGGAGCGCATGATCGGCTGATTATCAATCTCCAGCTCCAGCGTCACGAACTGACCGGGCTTGAAGAAGAACAGCACGGGCTGCTCGGCCATGAAGCAGAACGTGCGCACATCCTGGGTTTCTTGAATCACCTTGACGCAACGCACCTGGTGGCGGCCGTTGGTCCAGGTTTGGGTCGTGACCGGATTGAAAAAATTAGTTGTCATTGTCGCCTCTGCCTGACCAGCCTTCATCACCATGCATCGCCGAACCGTATTTGCGATACGGTCAGCACCTTTGAGCTGCATTTTGGGGACGCGCCTGCCGACCGACTTACCTGACAGCGACTCGCACTTACCTCGTGCCACTCTTTATCGTTTAGAAACCTCTTTTTTCGTCGCCACTACGCCATCTAATGTCGCGGGCAGACAATTGGCAGGCCAGCGCCTGCAACACAATCGGAGCCTGACGTCAGGCCACATTTGAATCAAACGCCAGGTTACGCAACAGAACAACAAGATACGCAGTCTTGACTATCGGCCGATTCGCAGCCCTTGAGGGGGGAGCGGAGGTTTACGAGGATACTGGTAATGGAAAAAAATGTTTCTAATCGGATGGATGATCCACTCACTGCAGCTCGTGACTCAACGGTTCAGATGCTGCAAGAAAGAGGACGTACCTTTTCGCTTCCACAGCCGTTTTACAACGATGCCCGCCTGTTCGCTCTTGATGTGCAAGAGGTCTTCGAAAAGGAGTGGCTGTTTGCCGGCATGACATGCGAGATCCCTACCAAGGGTAATTTCATGACATTGGATATTGGCAATAATCCCATCGTCATTGTGCGCGGCAGTGAAGGCGCTATTCATGCGTTTCACAATGTTTGCCGCCACCGCGGTTCGCGCCTTTGTGTAAAGGATAAGGGTAAAGTTGCAAAGCTCGTCTGTCCGTATCACCAGTGGACCTATGAACTTGATGGCCGCTTGTTGTTTGCCGGTAGCGATATGGGCACTAACTTCAATCTCGATCAATTTGGCCTCAAACCGGTCAACGTGCATACAGCCGGAGGCTTCATCTTTATCAACCTGAGCGATGAACCGCCTGCGATTGATGATTTTCTGCAAACGCTTGAGCATTACCTTGAGCCGTACCAAATGGACAACGTCAAGGTTGCCGTCGAGTCCAGTATCGTCGAGCAAGCCAACTGGAAGCTCGTCATCGAAAACAACCGCGAGTGCTATCACTGCAACGGCGCTCATCCTGAGCTGCTGAACTCATTGCAAGAGTTTGATGACACCGAGGATCCGCGTGCAACGCCTGCCTATAAGGAACTGGTGGCATGCAAACAAGCAGATTGGGATGAGGAACAAGTTCCCTATCAGTTGAAGCGCTTTGGCAAACGCAATCGACTGACCCGCACGCCGCTGCTGGATGGCATTGTCTCCATGACAATGGACGGTAAACCCGGCTGTAAGAAACTAATGGGCCGATTAACAAGCCCTGATATGGGCTCACTGCGCATTCTGCATCTGCCCAATTCATGGAATCACTTCATGGGCGATCACGCGGTGGTATTTCGCGTGCTACCGCTTGGCCCGCAGCAAACCGTGGTGACCACTAAGTGGCTGGTTCATAAAGATGCCGTAGAGGGCGTTGATTACGACCCCGACCAACTACGTCGGGTGTGGGATGCGACCAACGACCAGGATCGCCAACTCGCCGAAGAGAACCAGCGTGGCATTAACTCCAAGGCTTACCAACCCGGCCCTTACTCCGAGACCTATGAGTTCGGCGTTATCGACTTTATCGACTGGTACGCCGCCCGCATGCTCGAGAACCTAGGATATGATGCGCCGACGTTACACTTAGCCCAAGGTTAAAACTTGAAGGATCAAGGCAGCGACGTTTACCGTCACTAGGACTTAGCCAGAGTAGCTGACAACGTGTACACATAAGAGACACCTGTGTACACTTTGCCACACTATTCCTAGACTATTCTTAGAGATCTGCTCAATGCCATCCACCGATATTCCCGCTGCCAAGGGTTCTCAAGACGTCTGGCTTGATGCGGCGTTTGAGCTACTACTGGAATCGGGCGTCGATAGCGTACGCATTCTTTCCCTGGCCAAGCGACTAAAGCTTTCTCGAACCAGTTTCTACTGGTTCTTCAAGGATCGCGAGGCACTGCTGGAGGCACTGATCGCACGCTGGCGTGAAAAGAATACCCAAGGGCTAGTGCATCAAACCGAAGCCTATGCCGAGAATATCGTCGAGGCGATGCTCAATGTCTTCGACTGCTGGCTGGATCCTAAACTGTTCGACTCTCCGCTAGAGTTCGCCATGCGCAGTTGGGCGCTACAGTCAGCGTCAGTAGTGAGTGAAATCGATGCGGCTGATGCCACCCGTATCGAAGCACTGGCGCGCATGTTCCAGCGCTACGGCTATGATCCGCTGGCGGCCAACGTTCGTGGCCGCACCATCTACCTAACCCAGATCGGCTATATCTCGATGAAGACCCAGGAACCGCTCGAGGTGCGCATGCAGCGCATCCCCGCCTATGTCGAAATCTTCACCGGCCAGCCGCCTGGATCCAGGGAATTGCAACGCTTCCATGCCCGCCATGGATATTATTCTCCAACCGGTACTTACTAGCCCACAGCAAGCCTGATCGGCTAACACCACCTACCTCCCAGCCGTGCCAGCGGTTAAACATGCTCGCCTCGAAATGTACATCATTGAACATTTAATTGACAACAATGAACATTAGCACCTAGATTTATTAAATACACAATAAAATAGAGCGCTACCCATGGTTAACGATCCGCTGCTGCAGCCCTTCCAGCTCAAGCATCTCACCCTGAAAAACAGGCTTATGATGACAGCCCATGAGCCCGCTTACCCTGAGGATGGGATGCCCAAGGCACTCTATCGGGCCTATCACGTCGAGCGCGCCAAGGCAGGCCTTGGCCTGACCATGACTGCCGGATCCGCGGCGGTAGCCAAGGACAGTCCTCCAGTGTTCAACAACATCCTCGCCTATAAGGATGAAGTAGTGCCCTGGATGCGTGAGCTGACCGACGCCTGTCACGAGCACGGCACCGCAGTGATGATTCAGCTCACCCACCTGGGCCGGCGCACCCGTTGGGATAAGGGCGACTGGCTGCCAGCGGTGTCGCCTTCTCATCGTCGTGAGGCGTCCCACCGCGCTTTTCCCAAGCAGGTAGAGGATTGGGATATTGAGCGCCTGATCCGCGACTACGCCGATGCCGCCGAGCGTATGCACGCCGCCGGTCTCGATGGCATCGAGCTACAGGCCTATGGTCACCTGATGGATCAGTTCTGGTCGCCGCTGACCAATACCCTTGAGGAACCTTATGGCGGCGATCTCGATAACCGACTACGTTTCACCTTCGACGTGCTGCGCGCTATTCGCCAGCGGGTGGGTGAAGCGTTTATCGTAGGCGTGCGCTACACCGGCGACGAGATGCTGCCGGGCGGGCTGACCTCCGGCGATGGGATGGAGATATCGCGACGCTTGAAGAGTAGCGGCTTGGTCGACTTCCTCAACGTGGTTCGCGGCCACATCGACACCGATGCAGGGCTCACCGACGTGATTCCCATCCAGGGCATGCCCAGCGCCCCGCACCTGGATTTTGCCGGCGAAATACGCCGTGAGATCGACTTCCCCACCTTCCATGGCGCCAAAATCCAGGATGTCGCCACTGCCCGTTATGCCATCGCCTCAGGCAAGGTCGACATGATCGGCATGACCCGTGCCCACATGGCCGACCCGCACATCGTGCGCAAGATCGCCGAAGGGCGGGAAGAAGAGATCCGCCCCTGCGTCGGCGCCAACTACTGCCTTGATCGCATCTATCAAGGCGGTGCCGCCTACTGCATCCATAACGCCGCCACCGGGCGAGAAACCACCATGCCCCACACCATTCCCAAGGCGGCACAGCAACGGCGAGTCGTGATTATCGGCGCAGGGCCAGCAGGGTTGGAAGCCGCTCGTGTTGCCGGTGAGCGTGGCCATTCGGTGGTGGTGTTCGAAGCCGCCAGCGATGCTGGAGGGCAGATACGTCTTACGGCGCAGAGTGAGCGACGTCGCGAGATGATGGGCATCATCGATTGGCGCCTGGCGCGCTGCGAAGCACTCGGCGTAGAGATCCGCTACAACGTCTGGGCCGAAGCCGAGGACGTGCTCACCGAAAAACCCGATGTGGTGATCGTAGCCACCGGCGGCTATCCCTTGGAAGATCAACCCGCGATGGGTAGCGACTTAGTCGTCAACACCTGGGACATTCTTTCCGGGCACGTGCCGCCGGGCAAACGGGTATTGTTGTTCGACGATGCAGGCGACCATGCAGCCCTGCAGGCGGCGGAGATCATTGCCGCCGCGGGGGCCGAGCTCGAGATTATGACGCCGGATCGCACCTTCTCCGCAGAGATCATGGCCATGAACCTGGTGCCCTACATGCGTTCCCTGCAGCGTGCCAACGTCACCTTCACCCCGACTTACCGGCTGAAGTCCGTGCAGCGCGACGGCAGTGAACTGCTCGCCGGGATCACCAGCGACTATGCCATTCATAGTCAGCAGGATAGTGGGCATGAGCGGCGTATCGACCAAGTGGTCGTCAACTACGGCATCACACCGATGGCCGATATCTATTTCGAGCTAAAACCGCACGCCAGCAACCGCGGCGAAGTGAATTACGATGACCTGATCGTGGGCGCCCCCCAGACCGTGACTAGCAACCCGGATGGCCGCTTCCAGCTGTTCCGGATCGGCGATGCCGTCGAGTCCCGGAACACCCACGCGGCCATCTACGACGCGCTCAGGTTGGTCAAAGACCTTTAATACAACCGCCGATCCACTATCTATATAGCTCCACCATCAGCGGGCAACTTTCCGGCAGAGGCAAGGCTGCAGGCCGCATATTTGAACTCCGGAATCTTGCCATAGGGATCCAGCGCTGGATTAGTCAATAGATTCGCTGCTGCTTCCCCGTAACAAAAGGGTACGAAGACCATACCCTCTGGCATGCCCGGATCCGTCCTCACTTTGAGGGTGATGGCTCCTCGCCGGGTGGTGATCGTCAGGTCATCGCCTGGCGCCATCCCAAGCCGGATAAGCTCAGCGGGCGCCAAGCTCGCCACGGCTTCCGGCTCCAGATCATCGAGCACTTTGGCACGGCGGGTCATGGAACCCGTATGCCAGTGCTCTAATTGGCGCCCGGTAGTCAGCACCGTTGGGTAGTCGTTATCTACCGGCTCATCCGGTGGCAGTGGCCGCGTGGGTGCGAATTTCGCCCGGCCGCTGGCGGTGGGGAAGGCATCGCTGAAGACTACGTCTTGCCCCGGCGCGTCCTCTGCTGGGCAGGGATAGGTCACCGACTGCTCGCGCTCCAGACGCTCCCAGGAGATATGGTCGAGTGAGGGCATGCCGCGTTTCATTTCGGCGAAGACGTCCCGCGGGTGCTGGTAATCCCAACCCAGTCCAAAGCGTTTGGCAATCTCCTGAATGATCCACCAGTCCGGCTTTGCCTGGCCCGGCAGCGGCAGCGCCGCACGCCCCATTTGCACCTGGCGATTGGTGTTGGTGACGGTACCGTTCTTCTCAGGCCAGGCGGAGGCCGGCAGGATGACATCAGCGAACTGGGCGGTCTCGGTGACAAACAGATCCTGTACCACCAGATGTTCCAGCTTGGCCAGGGCGGCCCGGGCATGGGCCAGATCCGGGTCGGACATCGCCGGGTTTTCGCCCTGGATATACATGCCGCGAATGGTGCCCGCGGTGATAGCGTCCATAATTTCCACCACGGTGAGACCCGGCGTGGGATCCAGTTTGGTATTCCACAGTTCTTCGAACGCCGCACGAACCTGATCATCATTGACCGGCTGGTAGTCGGGCATGACCATGGGAATCAGCCCGGCATCAGAAGCCCCCTGAACGTTGTTCTGCCCCCGCAAAGGATGCAGGCCGGTGCCAGGGCGACCGGTCTGGCCGCAGGCCAACGCCAGCGAAATCAGGCACCGGGCGTTATCGGTACCGTGGGTGTGCTGGGAAATGCCCATGCCCCAGAAGATCATTGCCCGCTCGGCGTTGGCATAGAGCCTGGCCACTTCGCGGATGGTCTCGGGCTCAACGCCGCACAGGCCGCTCATCGCTTCGGGGGTCATGTCGACGGTATGAATTTTCAGGGCCTCGAAGCCCTCAGTATGCTCGGCGATATAAGCCGTATCATAAAGTTCTTCACTGATGACCACATTCAGCATGGCATTAAACAGGGCCACGTCGGCGCCCGGTGAAAAGCGCACGCTCAGGTGGGCGTAGGCATCCAGCGACTGACCACGGGGGTCGATTATCACTATCTTGGTACCGCGCTTGGCGGCCTGTTTAAAGAAGGTGGCCGCCACCGGATGGTTTACCGCGGGATTACAGCCGGTAAGAATCACCACGTCGGCCTGGCTGGCCTGCATAAAGGAGGCGGTGACCGAGCCTGAACCAATACACTCCATGAGTGCCGCCACGGAGCTTGCGTGGCACAAGCGGGTACAGTGATCCACATGGTTGGAGCCAAAGCCGGTACGCACCAACTTCTGGAACAGCCATGCCTCTTCGTTGGAGCACTTGGCGCTGCCGAACCCCGCCAGGGCATCAGGGCCATGGGCCGCTTTAAGGTTTACAAGCCCGCTGTCGGCAACCTCTAGGGCTTCATCCCAGCTCGCCTCGCGGAAATGCGTCAGGGGCTGAGCGGGATCAAAGTCCGGATCGATGCCCTTGGCAACGCCCTGGCGACGAATCAGCGGGGTGGTCAGCCGGGATGGATGGCGCGGATAGTCATAGCCGAAGCGCCCTTTAACACATAGCCGGTTCTCGTTAGAGGGGCCGTCGCGCCCCTCCACATAAAGGATCTCATCGTCCTTGATATGGTAGGTGAGCTGGCAACCCACCCCGCAGTAGGGGCATACCGAGTCGACCTTACGGTCGGCGACAGCAGAATCGCCGCGACCCGCCTGGTCGACCAGGGTAGCGGGCATCAGGGCGCCGGTGGGGCAGGCTTGAACGCACTCGCCGCAGGCCACGCAGGTGCTATCGCCCATGGGGTCGTCGAAATCAAACACGATCTTGGACGCCGCCCCACGGTGAGCCAGGCCGATAACGTCGTTAACCTGTACTTCGCGGCAGGCGCGCACACACAGGTTGCACTCGATGCAGGCGTCAAGATTGACGCGCATGGCAGAGTGGCTGCTGTCCTGCGCCAGGCTGTCCGCCCGGGACGCCACATGGTGCACGGTAGCCGTCTCACGCTCTTCGCGCCTGGGCAGCTTGCGGCGCACCGCCGTGGCATCAATGGCCAGCTGGTCAGCCATGGCCCAGAAATGGCTTGAGCTGTCGGGGCTCTCTTCCCGCTCAGGCTGGTCGACCAGCAGCATCTCCATGACCATCTTGCGGGCCGTGTGCGCGCGTTCGGAGTTGGCGCTATTGACCACCATACCGGGGGCTGCTTCGCGCAAACAGCTGGCGGCCAGGGTACGCTCGCCCTCGATTTCCACCATACAGGCGCGGCAGTTGCCGTCGGCGCGGTAGCCGCTGGCATCCTTGAAACACAGGTGGGGAATGGTCTCGCCGACGCGTTTGGCTACCTGCCAGAGGCTTTCACCGGGGTAAGCGCTGACCTCAACGCCGTCCAGCGTCAGGGTAAAGCGGTTGTTTGCGTTCTGTTCGCTCATGCTGGCCTCCTTTATCCCTTGACGATGACGTTCTGGGCGGCAAGTTCACCGCGAAAATCCTTGAGCAGCCCCAGCACCGGGTTAGGCGCCGCCTGGCCGAGCCCGCAAATGGAGGCATCGATCATCACCTGGGAAAGCTGCGTCATCAGCCCGGCATCCCATTCGTTGCGTTCGAGCAGGGTGAGCATTTTTTCCGTGCCCACCCGGCAGGGTGTGCACTGGCCACAGGACTCATCGGCAAAGAAGGCCAGCAGATTGGTAGCCACCCCGCGCAGATCGTCCTGATCGGAGAGTACGATTACCGCAGCGGAACCGATAAAACAGCCGTGCTCCTGAAGGGTGTCGAAGTCGAGGGGAATATTGGCCTTGCCCGCGGGCAGAATTCCACCGGAGGCGCCGCCGGGCAGGTAGGCCGCCAAGCGGTGGCTGTCGGCCATGCCGCCGCAATACTCGTCAACCAACTCGTTGAGCGTGATCCCTGCGGGCGCTAAATACACACCAGGACGCTTGACCCGGCCTGAAACCGAGAAGCTGCGCAGCCCCACGCGGCCATGGCGGCCCTGGCTGGAGAAGGCCTCCGCGCCGCGCTGCCAGATCATGGGAATCCAGTAGACGGTCTCGACGTTATTGACCAGCGTCGGCCGATCAAAGAGCCCCTTCTGAGCCACAAACGGCGGGCGGTGGCGGGGTTTGCCCGGCTTGCCTTCCAAAGATTCGATCATCGCCGACTCTTCGCCGCAGATATAGGCGCCCGCGCCGCGGCGCAGCACGATGTAACCCGGCGCCACTAGGCCAGCAGCCTCAAGCTCGCCAATCGCCTCGCGCACCACGCTATGTAACGCTGGGTACTCATCGCGAAGATAGATATACAGCGCCTCGGCGTCTACCGCCCAGGCACTCACCAAGGCCCCTTCAAGAAACTGGTGGGGCGAGCGCTCCAGGTAGTAGCGATCCTTGAAGGTACCGGGCTCGCCCTCGTCGGCGTTGATAGCGCAGTAACGGGGGCCGGCCTCCTGGCGCACGAAGTACCACTTCTTGAAGGTGGGAAAGCCCGCACCGCCCAGACCGCGCAGATTGGCCTGCTGCATCGCTTCCATCAACACTTCTACTGTAACGCTGCCGTCGTGACAGGCCTGGAGCAACGCCATACCGCCCTCGCGGCGATAGTCGTCCAATCGCTGCCAGTCGACGGGAGCGGGGTGAAAGTGGCCCTTTTCAATCACCGACGCGATCTGCGCCTGGGTGGCGAACGGCACATGGTGGTGCCCTACTTCGGCTACCGGCGCCGTGTCGCAGCGCCCCATGCAGGGCGCCCGCAGCACCCGTACCTGCTCGATATCCACGTTCGCTTCAAGCTGTGCCTTAAGCGCCTCAGCACCGGCCAACTGGCAGGTGAGGGAGTCGCAAACGCGAATAGTCACTGCCGGCGGCGGCAACTGATCGTCGTGGATGACGTCAAAGTGGGCATAGAAAGTGGCCGTTTCGTAAACGGCCGCCATGGGCAGGTTCATGTAAGCAGCCAGGGCACGCAAATCCGCCAGCAGTAGATGGCCCCGGGTGTCCTGAATGTTGTGTAAATGTTCAATGAGTAGGTCGCGGCGGCGCAACGTGGCGTTCTGGCGTTCGTCACCCAGCAGTTCACGCAACCCCTCAAGAAGACTGGGATCGAGATCACGGCCGCGGGGCTTGCCGCGGAAGCGGCGCTTGGGGGTCACGGTCTGGACGGTCATGGGGTACTCATTATTATCTTGATCGGTTTTATACCGGATGAACAAAAACGGCACCCCTCGGGGCGCCGTCTAGGGTCGCACTAACCTGCCCTCAGGCAGGGATTAGGTCTTGTTGCTCATTGCTTATCGAATAAGTTATTAAGCCACGCTGCCATGGGGGTCAATGACGAATTTCTTAGCAGCGCCGCCATCGAAGTCGGCGTAGCCCTGGGGTGCCTGATCCAGAGTGATCATCTGGACATTCACCGCATCGGCAATATTGACCTTGCCAAACAGAATAGCCTGCATCAGTGGTCGATGGTACTTCATCACCGGGCACTGTCCAGTATGGAAGCTGTGGGACTTGGCCCAGCCAAGACCAAAGCGCATGCTCAGAGCCCCCTGCTTGGCGGCCTCGTCCTCCGCACCCGGGTCTTCGGTCACATAGAGGCCCGGAATACCGATTTGACCACCTGCACGGGTCAACGACATCGCCGAGTTCAGCACGGTCGCGGGCGCTTCTTTGCCGTGGTTGCAGCCACAGGCGTGGGCTTCGAAGCCGACGCAGTCGACAAAGGCATCGACCTCACGCTCGCCGAGGATCACCTCGATCTTGTCGGCCATGTCGCCGTCCTGGGTCAGGTCGATGGTCTCGCAGCCAAAGCTGCGCGCCTGGGCCAGACGCTCTTCGACCATATCACCAACAATCACGCAGGCCGCACCCAGCAGTTGAGCGGAAACCGCTGCAGCCAGCCCCACAGGCCCAGCACCGGCGATATAGACGGTGCTACCAGGGCCGACACCGGCGGTCACACAGCCGTGGAAACCGGTGGGAAAGATATCGGAGAGCAGGGTCAGATCCTTGATCTTCTCCATGGCCTGATCGGCATCCGGAAACTTCAGCAGGTTAAAGTCAGCGTAGGGAACCATGACATATTCAGTCTGGCCGCCGCCCCAGCCGCCCATATCCACATAGCCATAGGCGGCGCCGGGGCGAGATGGATTGACGTTGAGGCAGATACCGGTGCGGCCTTCTTTACAGTTGCGGCAGCGACCACAGGCAATGTTGAACGGCACAGAAACCAGGTCGCCTGGTTGAATAAACTCGACGTCGCGACCGCACTCAACGACCAGGCCGGTGATTTCGTGACCAAGCACCAGGCCCGATGGTGCGGTGGTGCGGCCGCGTACCATATGCTGGTCGCTGCCACAGATGTTGGTGGTAACTACCTTGAGAATCACGCCGTGATCGCACTTGCGATTGCCTAGGGCGAGTTCAGGATAGGCAATGGACTCAACGGCGACCTCTCCCGGCCCCTTGTAGACCACTCCGCGGTTGGCTGCATTCATGGCTGGCTCCTGTGGCTTATTGTTCTGTTCATGATGGTTGATTGCGCTATCCCACCCTATCCCCTCCGCGCCTGGAGACTTACCCCAAAAAGGCACTCACGTATCTATTCAAGACATCCTAACCAAGATGGATAGATAGAGGTCGCTTTCACGACACTCCTCCTTTGCAACAGGCTCAACAATTCCTAGGGTTTGCACGAAAAGTCGCTGAGCGAAGGCCAGACTAGGCAAAAATCGGCGAAAAAACGGAGTTTACGGAGTGTAAATGAGTATTTTGAGCCGACTTTTAACAACGTATGGGCGAGCGCAAGCAGTTTTCGTACAAAGCCTAGAGTCGGCGATGTGATGCATACCCGACATCTAACAAGAGCCACCAAGGAAACCTGATGAATAACAACGACGACCCGGTTCTGTCGCCCGGACAGGACAATACTCAGATCTTGGGGTTGGACTTTCATAACCCCGTTTTTCCGCTTTCCGCTCTAGCCATCCTACTGTTTATTATCTACGCGCTGGTCTATCCAGATGCTGCTAACACTCACTTAGGGCTTGCCAAAAACTGGTCGATCGAACACTTCGACTGGCTGTTTATGATTGCTGGCAATATTTTTGTGGTGTTTTGCCTTGTACTGATCTGCTTGCCACTCGGGCGGATTCGGCTAGGCGGCAAGGATGCAAAACCGGAATACTCTCGCACCTCTTGGTTCGCCATGCTGTTTGCGGCGGGCATGGGTATCGGCCTGATGTTCTGGAGCGTTGCTGAGCCAGTAGCCTACTACACCGACTGGTATGGAACGCCCTTGAATGCACCGGCGGGGACGCCTGAGGGTGCCAGCGCCGCCATGGGGGCGACCATGTTCCACTGGGGACTACACCCCTGGGCCATTTATGGCGTGGTGGCACTGTCACTGGCCTTCTTTTCCTATAACAAAGGCCTGCCACTGACGCTTCGCTCCGCCTTTTACCCGATCCTTGGCGAGCGAACCCGCGGCTGGGCAGGCCATATCATCGATATTCTTGCCGTTCTGGCCACCATCTTTGGCCTGGCCACTTCGCTTGGCTTTGGCGCTACCCAAGCGGCTGGAGGCCTCGCCTATTTGTTCGGTATTCCCAATACCATCGGCACACAGCTGGCGATAATCCTAGTGGTCACGGTGATCGCGCTGTTCTCGGTATGGCGGGGAATCGACGGTGGCGTTAAGCTGTTCTCGAATATCAACATGGTCATTGCGGCGGCGCTGCTTCTGTTTGTGGTTATAGCGGGGCCTACCTTGATGATTCTGACAGGCATTGGCACCACGGCGCTGGACTACGTGGGCCACCTTCTGCCGCTGTCGAACTGGATTGGCCGCGAGGACGACACCTGGTACCACGGCTGGACGATCTTTTACTGGGCGTGGTGGATCTCCTGGTCTCCGTTTGTCGGCATGTTCATTGCCCGCGTATCCCGGGGACGCACGGTGCGTGAATTCCTGATCGCGGTGCTGCTGGTACCAACGCTGGTCACACTGGTCTGGATGAGCGCCTTTGGCGGCACGGCGCTTTATCAAGCTGAAAATGGCGTGGGTGAACTGGCCAACGGCATTAGCGATGTCTCTCTGGCCATGTTCCATATGCTGGAGCAGCTGCCCCTGACCAGCATTACCTCGACGCTGGCGATTATTCTGGTGCTGGTCTTCTTCATTACCTCATCAGACTCAGGCTCGCTGGTGATTGATAGCATCACCGCCGGCGGCAAGACAGATGCACCCAAGAGTCAACGAGTGTTCTGGGCGACGCTGGAGGGTATTATTGCGGGTGTGTTGCTGTATGGCGGAGGGAGCACAGCACTCAGCGCCCTGCAGGCGGGCGCAGTCGCTACGGGACTCCCCTTTACGCTGGTGCTGTTACTGATGTGTTTTAGCCTCTATAGGGGGCTCCACAAAGAGTGGCGCGAGCTCAACGCGGTGCCCAGAATCGCGAGCTAATCAACGCTAAACCGCCCGCCTATCCGGCGGGCGGTTTCCTTTTGTGTCAGCCGGGAGTAAGACAATGCAGTCAAGCCCTTACCAGCGCGGTCTGCTCATGGTGGTGCTGGGCGTCATATTTCTCAGCTTCGACGGGTTGCTGATCCGCCTAGCGCGCGCCGACGGCTGGACCATCGTGTTCTGGCGCGGTCTATTGATGTTCTGCGTGCTGGGGCTTTTATGCTGGGCAGGCAAGCGGCTGGCAACACTGAGCAGCAACCCGCTCTCCTCACTGGCCTCGGCGCTGCTGCTGGGCCTGATCTCCAGTCTGTTTGTGCTGGCGGTGATGAACGCCAACGTGGCCAATGTAGTAGTGATTCTAAGTACGGCGCCGCTGTTTGCGGCGCTGTTTTCGCGGATTTTCCTGGGCGAAAACGTCGCGCTGCGTACGCTGGTGGCCATTGCTGTCTGCATGCTGGGCATGGGTTTGGTGTTCATGGGCGAGGGGGCCATGGGGATGCTGGTAGGCAACCTGTATGCCTTGGCGGCCGCGGCAGCTATCGGTGGCAACCTGACCCTGCTGCGCCGCTTTCCAGCCATTGACCCTATGACGGTGATTGCCGGTGGCGGGCTGCTCTCCGCGGCGGTTGCCCTACCCATGGCCTCGCCGCTGGATCTGGATGCCCAGCGTTATGGCGTACTGGCGCTGATGGGGCTGGTGCAGATGCCCTTGGCCACGGTGCTGATCAACAGCGCCACCCGTTACCTGCCGTCGACGGAAGTGGCGCTGTTCTATCTGGTTGAAACTGCTTTGGGCACGCTGTGGGTGTGGTGGTTATTAGGTGAAACCCCCACGACCTCGACGCTACTCGGTGGTGGTGTGGTTATCCTGGTGCTGGTAGTGCATGCCTGGATAGGCTTGCATCTGGAAAGGCAGCGTCTGCGGCTTTATCCTGGTTTTATCGGCCAATAGAAAAGCCCGCCTTAAAAAAGCGGGCTTGAGTGATGATTAGCGGCGTGATGCGCAGGCTAGTTCAGCGCAGCACATCCTCCTCCTTGAGCAGCTTGTAGATCGCCTCGGCGCCCTGTTCGGGGGACACATCGGTGAGCACCTGCCCGCCTTTGCCCTCCGACTTGGAAGCTGCCGCCTTGAAGCGATCCCTGGCCGAAGCGGCTTTGACAATTTTCAGACGCTTAGGCCGTTTACGTGCAGGGGACAGATGCCACTGGGCCAGCTCGCTGTCGGCTTCAGGGGTAGTGGGCGTGATCGCAAAGGTGGCTCGACGCGCCGGGCCGAAGGCGCTCTGGCGCGCCACCGGCGCTGCTTCATCCACGCTGATGATGGCGGGCAAGCGCACCTTGAGACGGCGACGCTGGCCCCTTGGCAACGCCTGAAGCAGCGTTACCACGCCATTTTCCACTTTTTCTACCGACGCCAAACTATTAACCAATGGCCAGTCGAGATGTTCTGCCAACGCATAGGGCAAAAGCCCAGAGCCTTCACCGCGCTCTGCGCGGGCGCCGGTGATCACTAGCTGAGGAGAGGTTGCGGCCAGGTGTTTCGCCAGGGCCAGAATGGCATCGCTACCCTCAGGCTGCTCGAGCAGGGTCATGGACTTGAGCCCCATGCCCAGGTAGCCACGCAGAGCTGCTTCGCTGCTATCGTCCTGGGAACCCGCGTGGAGCATGCTGATCCGGGTGCCCGGCAGCTCGGCCTCTATGGCCAGCGCAAGCTCCAGGCCCCGGGCATCCTGTTCAGCGCGCCTCGCGCGACCGGTTGTGGGATGACGGCCTATGGAAACCAGCACCGCCACATCGATTCCCTGTTGTTGTTGCTTCTGGTGTAGATCAGGCTGCATTGCGCTGCCCTCCCCGCTGCTGTTCCACCATGGCCACTAGCGCGGCCAGAATTTGCGTGCTGTCGCCAATCACCGCTAGGTCGGCGCGCTTGATGATGTCGCACCCCGGATCGAGATTGATCGCCACCACCTTGTCGCAGCGCTGAATGCCCTGCAGGTGCTGGATAGCGCCTGAAATACCCACCGCCATATAAACTCGGGCGGTTACCCAGGTGCCGGTCGCGCCCACCTGACGATCGCGGGCCATAAAGCCGTCGTCCACCGCGACACGCGAGGCCCCTTCGGTAGCGCCGAGGACTTTCGCGGCATGGTGGAAGGCGTCCCACTGCTTGACGCCGTTGCCACCGGAGAGGATGAACTCAGCCTCGGCCAGCGCCACGCCGGCGGGATCCACCGCCACCTGCCCCAGATCTTCAATACGCGATAGAGTGGTGGGAATTGACGCGGCCAGGGTCAGGTGCTCGGCCGCATGCCGCGTCTCGTCCACCGGTTCGGCGCACTCGGCCAGCGCCAGGGCAACCCGCGGCAGAGGCCGCTGGATATCCAGACTCCCAGCGGCGCCACGGGCCGTGCAGCGCCAACCCAAAGAGGCCTCATTATCAGCCTCCACCTGCCACACCCCGGTGGCAGCGCGTTCACCCAGGCGCAGGGCAAGCCGCCGCCCCAGATCGGCTCCGCCCAGGGGTGAGTCTGGCAATAGCCAGAAGCGCGGCGTCATCTCCCGCTCGACGGCGCTTAAAGCCGCCAGACGCGCTTCAGGGGCAAACCCTGCGTAAAACTCATCATCAAGATGCACGACGCGATCGATACCGGCTTCGCCCAGCGTCTGCTCCTTAAGCTCGCCGCCACCCTCGCCCTTATACTCACCAAATAGGATCGCCACCACAGCGCCGGGCTGTTCGGCGTCGGCATCCGCCACACGCCGGGCCAGGCCCAGCAGATCCTTGTCATGTCCGGAGAGACGCCCGCCGGTCAGGTCGGGCACCACGGCCACCAGGAAGGCAGGCTGATCAATGGTCACCGTACGGCGGCTATCGCGGGCCGCCGTGCTGGCCGCGGTGGCCTGCCCTCCTTGCTGGAGGCCACTACGATCAATCCGTTTGACGCCATTGGGGCCGATAAAACCGATGGCACGAGGATCCTTGCGCACCACGCCGCTGGGGCCCATCCATTCGCTAACCGCTCCGCCGCCCCTGTTTACACCCAGGGCGGCTAGCACCGCGGCGTTGTCGGGGTGCAGACGGTTTCGGGCGATCCACTCACGACGTGGGTCGCGGCGAATAATCTCACTCATACGATCACCTCTTCAGCAGTCGTCGATGCAGTGGTTCGGCGGGATGCGCCGGACACATCGTCAGCGGAACGCTCAACCAGTGCATCGGCCACCAGTTCGGCGATATCGCGCACTTCGGCGCTGGCATCCACCACGCCTTCCAGCATGGCGGTACACTGCGGGCAGCCCACCGCCACCAGCTCGGCGCCGCTCTCCTTGACATCGTTCATGCGCATATCGGGAATCCGCCGTTCACCGGGAATATCGGTAATCGGTGCCCCGCCACCGCCGCCGCAGCAGCGCGAGCGGAAGCCGGAGCGCTCCATCTCCTTGACCTCGATGCCCAGCGCCTTAAGCACGTTGCGTGGTGCCTCGTATTCACCGTTATAGCGCCCCAGGTAACACGGGTCGTGATAGGTGACGCTGCCGCCTTTCCAAGGGGCAAAGGTCAACCGACCAGCATCAAACAGTTCGGCGATAAAGGTACTATGGTGACGTACCTCGTAATGTCCGCCTAGCTCTCCATACTCATTGCCCAGCACATGAAAGCTGTGGGGATCGCAGGTAACAATCTGCAAGAAGCGGTACTGAGCCAGGGTGGCAATATTGCGTTTCGCCAGGGATTGGAACGTCGCTTCATCGCCCAGGCGCCGCGCCACGTCGCCGCTATCGCGCTCTTCAGTCCCCAACACCGCGAAGTCTACCTCGGCGGCGCGCAGCACTTTGACCAATGCGCGCAAGGTGCGCTGGTTGCGCATATCAAAAGCGCCATCCCCTAGCCACAACAGCACATCGACCTGCTTAAGATCTGCCATGAGCGGTAGGTTAAGATCCGCCGCCCAGTTGAGCCGCGAGCCAGGATCGAAACCGCCTGGATTGTCGGTAGCGATCAAATTGTCGAGCACCTCGGCGCCTTTATTGGGCGTTTTGCCACGCTCCAGGGTCAGGTAGCGGCGCATATCGACAATCGCATCCACGTGCTCGATCATCATCGGACACTCTTCCACGCAGGCGCGGCAGGTCGTACACGACCATAGGGTATCGGCGTCGACTAGGGCCTTCCCCTGCAGCGCCACAATGGGCCCATGGGGAGAGCCTGCGTGTTCACCTACCGGCTTACCGGGGTAGGGGGAGCCGGCATAGGCGGCATCGCTGCCCCCGGCCATGCCCACCACCATGTCCTGGATCAGCTTCTTGGGGTTCAGCGGCTGACCGGCGGCAAATGCCGGGCACACCGCCTCGCAGCGACCGCACTGCACGCAGGCATCAAAGCCCAGCAGTTGGTTCCAGGTAAAGTCGGCAGGCTTTTCTACCCCGAGGGGCGCCGCTTCATCCTCCAGGTTTAGCGCCTTAAGGCCCGTTGAGCGGCCAGCGCCGCCTTTTTTCGTGGAGAAGCGCTCGGCGCGGCGATGGAAAGCCAGATGTAAGGCGCCAGCGAAGGCGTGCTTCATGGGCCCGCCCCAGGTCATGCCAAAAAACATTTCCCCCAGGCCCCAGGCCACGACGCCCGCTAATACCAGCGCCAGCAACCAGCTACTGCCCCCTTCAAGCAGACCTTCGGGCAGCAGACCTACCGTGGGCAGCGTGACCAGGAAGACGCCTATCGAAAACGCCATCAGACTTTTGGGCAGGCGCATCCAGGGGCCTTTGGAGAGCCGAGCTGGGGGGTTAAGCCGTCGCCGCGCCACGAAGAGGCTACCGACGAACATGGAGGCACTAGCCAGTAGCAGCAATCCGCCTAGCAATGGGTTGGCAATACCCAGACCGTGCACCAGGATCATCAGCACGGCGGCGGCCACGAAGCCACCGGCGGTGGCCACGTGGGTGTTGGAGATCATTTTGTCACGCCCCACTACATGGTGCAGATCCACCAAATAGCGGCGCGGCAGGGCCACCAACCCCTTGAACAGGCTCACCCGCGAGGGGCGCCCCTGACGCCACAGGCGTATACGGCGTACAGCGCCGATTACTGCCAGGGCCAGGGCAGTAAAAATCAGTATCGGCAAGAGCGTTTCGAGCATGGTGCTCACCTCATCTTTGGTGCCATTGGCTTCGGCGGCGGGGCTGCTCTGGCGCCCCGCATTATTGTTGGCTTTCGCCTAAGTCAAAAGTCCTTGCAGATTCGCAGGGCGTCGTAAATGGCCGCATGGGTGTTACGTGGTGCCGTGCAGTCGCCCAGGCGGAACAGCAGGAAGCCATCTCCTGACTCGCTCAGACAAGGCTGCGGCTGGATTGCATAGAGTGCTTCCAGATCCACCTGCCCTCTGTTGCGGGACTGCTCTTTAAGCGCGTAATAAAGCGCCTCATCAGGGCGTACACCGTTCTCAACGACCACCTGATCCACCACGCGCTCTTCCAGAGCCCCGGTGTACTCGTTTTCGAGCACCGCCACCAAGCCATCGCCCTCGCGGTAAACCTTATGCAGCATCAGGTCGGAGGACATGATCACCTCCTTCTCGTAGAGGCTGCGGTAGTAGGTGGGGAAGGTGGTACCGCCCACCGCCGCGCCGGGCTTGATATCGTCGGTGACGATCTCCACCTTGGCGCCCTTGTCGGCGAGAAAATCCGCTGCCGAGACGCCGGAGAATTCGCAAATGGCGTCATAAATCAGCACGTTCTTACCTGGCGCCACTTTGCCTGAGAGAATATCCCAGGTGCTGACCACCAGGCTCTCCTCGGCATTCTCCGAGTAGCCCCACTCGGGGTGCTGGCTAAGGAAGGGCTGGCCACCGGTGGCAAGCACCACGATATCCGGGCGCAGATCGAGCAGCGTTTCCTCATCGGCGCGGGTGCCCAGACGCAGGTCGACTTTTAGCCGCGCCAGCTCCAGCTGGAACCAGCGGGTGATACCGGCGATCTGGTCACGCTGGGGCGCCTGGGCGGCAATCGTGATCTGCCCACCCAAGGCGTCAGCGGCCTCAAACAGAGTGACATCGTGACCGCGCTCAGCGGCTACCCGCGCTGCCTCCATACCGCCGGGGCCACCGCCCACCACGACGACTTTGCGTTTGGCGCCCTCGGTTTTCTCGATGATATGCGGCAGCCCCATGTACTCCCGGGATGTCGCGGCGTTTTGAATGCACAGCACGTCGAGGCCCTGGTACTGGCGGTCGATGCAGTAGTTAGCGCCCACGCACTGTTTGATCTGATCAATCTGGCCCATCTTGATCTTGGCGATCAGGTGAGGGTCGGCAATATGTGCCCGGGTCATGCCCACCAGGTCTACGTAGCCCCCTTCGAGGATGCGCTGGGCCTGATTGGGATCCTTAATGTTCTGGGCGTGGATCACCGGCACGTTAACCACTTCCTTGATCCCCGCTGCCAGGTGTAGGAAAGGCTCCGGCGGGTAGGACATATTAGGGATAACGTTGGCCAGGGTGTTGTGAGTGTCGCAGCCAGAACCGATAACGCCGAAGAAATCCACCATACCGGTGGCATCGTAGTAGGCGGCGATCTGCTTCATATCGTCGTGAGAAAGACCATCCGGATGGAACTCGTCGCCGCAAATGCGCATGCCGACGCAGAAGTCGTTACCCACTTCAGCGCGTACGGCTTTAAGCACTTCCATACCGAAGCGCATACGATTCTCGAAGCTACCGCCCCACTCGTCCTCACGCTTATTAACTCGTGGGCTCCAGAACTGATCAATCAAATGCTGGTGCACGGCGGAGAGTTCAACGCCGTCGAGGCCCCCTTCCTTGGCTCGGCGCGCGGCCTGAGCAAAGTCGCCAACGATACGCCAGATCTCTTCTTCCTCAATGGTCTTGCAGGTAGAGCGGTGCACCGGCTCACGGATACCAGAGGGTGATACCAGGGTCGACCAGTCGAAACCGTCCCAGCGGGAGCGGCGCCCCATATGGGTAATCTGGATCATGATCTTGCCGCCATGCTTATGCACAGCATCGGCCAAATTCTGAAAGTGCGGAATAATGCGATCAGTGGACAGGTTTACCGAGCTCCACCAGCCCTGGGGGCTATCGATGGAAACCACCGATGAGCCACCGCAAATACATAGACCACAACCACCTTTGGCCTTCTCCTCGTAGTACCCCACGTAGCGCTCAGTGGTCATACCGCCGTCAGTGGCATGCACCTCAGCGTGAGCGGTACTGACCACACGGTTGCGGATGGTCAGCTTACCGATCTCTATCGGCTCGAAAATTGCGTCGAATGCCATGTTTGTCTCTCCTCGTACCCCAGTTAGCGGGCAGCGTCGGTCAGCGGCTGGACGGCGAAGATGCCTACATCACAGCCAGGCTCGGCTGCACTCTGCGTCTGCTCGGCAACGGTACGCAGTGAACTTCCGCAGGCAGCGAGGATTTGATCCATGGCCCCGGCGAACCAACCGGTGAACATGTACTCTTCCTTGTTCCCGGTTTTGCCAAGCTGGTAAACAAAAGCGCTGTGCTCAAGTCGTACTTGGGCAGTGCCCGAGTCGAGATCGATCTGTTCAGTAATGAATAGCCCCCAACCGCGCTGGGAAAGGCGGGTCATGTAGTGCTCAAATACCGCCTCTCCGCTAATGTCGTGTAGCTCGGCCTCTTTCTCACACCAGTGCCAGGCGCTCTTGTAGCCTGCGTGATAAAGAATTTCGGCATACTTCTCAGCACCTAGCGCCTCTTCTACGGCTACGTGGTTATTGATAAAGAAGTGCCGTGGCACATAGAGCATAGGCAGCGCATCGGTCGTCCAGACGCCTGTTTCGCTATCCACTTCGATGGGCAGTGCGGGGGCCAGTTTGGTCACGGTTGTATTCCTCAAATCTTGCTGATTGTTATGAAGTAGCTAAGCAGCCGTTCTGCAAGGGAAGCGACGCCGGGGATAGGCCGTAGAGGGGGTCTTTTGCCATGGATGGCAAAAGTAGCGTCCAGGGATGGATTCACAGCGCCCCCTCGTAGGCCTATCGCCGGTAAAGCCGCGTGTCAGGGCACTACTGCGGCTTTACCTCTGGCGCCCGTCCCTTGCTATGGCGGTATCCTCAGGCGCCCCACACATCCTTAAGCACACGCACCCAGTTCTCGCCCATGATCTTGCGCACCTGAGTCTCACTTAAGCCACGCTTAAGAAGTGCCTCGGTGAGATTAGGGAACTCCCCAATGGTGCGGATCCCTTTGGGATTGATGATCTTGCCAAAGTCAGTGAGGCGACGGGCGTAGCCCTTGTCATGGGTCAACCACTCGAAAAACTCTTGACCATGCCCTTGGGTGAAATCGGTACCGATGCCGATAGCGTCCTCACCGACGATATTCATGACGTACTCGATCGCCTCGCAGTAGTCTTCGATGGTGGAGTCAATGCCCTTCTTGAGGAACGGCGCAAACATGGTGACACCAACAAAACCGCCGTGGTCGGCAATGAACTTCAGCTCTTGATCAGATTTGTTGCGCGGATGTTCTTTGAGGCCGGAGGGCAGGCAGTGGGAGTAACAGACTGGTTTTTTGGACTCGAGAATGACTTCCTCGGAGGTTTTGGCACCAACGTGGGAGAGGTCGCACATCATACCCACGCGGTTCATCTCGGCGACGATCTCACGGCCAAACCCGGATAAGCCGCCATCCCGCTCGTAGCAGCCGGTACCCACCAGGTTCTGGGTGTTGTAACACATCTGCACGATGCCCACGCCCAACTGCTTGAAAATCTCTACGTAGCCAATTTGGTCTTCGAAAGCATGAGCATTCTGAAAGCCAAAGATGATGCCGGTCTTGCCCTCCTCTTTCGCCCGCGTGATGTCAGCAGTGGTACGAACAGGGCGCACCAGGTCGCTACACTCCGCCATCAGCTGGTTGGATTTGACGATATTATCGACCGTGGCCTGAAACCCCTCCCACACGGAGACGGTGCAGTTGGCAGCGGTAAGACCGCCGCGACGCATGTCCTCAAGCAACTCACGATTCCATTTGGCGATGATCAGGCCATCAATGACGATAGCGTCATTGTGCAGTTCAGAGGGGGTCATAGCTAAGCTCCAACATTGGTTAATGTAGCGAGCATAGCGCTGACGTTGGGTTTAGCTGCTCTTGGAAACGACGGCGGAAATTCCAAAAGCGTCATCGTGTCGTGAACACGACAACTACTCATGCTCCTGCAAACATGTTCCTGCAAGCACTGCAGCGGAGTAATATTAAAATAGTGAGTAGTGTTCATAAAAAAACGCGCTCCCCGAAGGCGGGCAGCACGTTTCAAATGTTGGTTACCCAGTGAGTCTCAGTTCAAGAGCGGCACGCTGGCAAAAGTAGGCTCGCCCTGGGCATAGGCAAGCGCCTGCTGGGCACTCGAAAGAGGTTCGCTTTTATAAGGCTCGCCTCCCCATCGTTTGATTAACGATGGCGATTTAGTTTGGTTATTTCCTTGGCGGTCGTGCACACCCAAGCGCTCATTTCTCGGCGGCACACCAAAATATTCACGATAACACTTGGAAAAATGGGGCGTGGACACAAAACCGCAAACAGAAGCAATCTCGATAATCGACAGAGGCGTTTGCTTGAGCAACTGACGAGCGCGCACTAAACGCAGCTTGAGGTAATAGCGAGACGGTGAACAAAGCAAATAGCGCTGGAACAACCGCTCCAACTGGCGCCGTGAAACATTCACATAGCTTGCCAGTTCGTCGAGCTCGATGGGCTCTTCAAGGTTGGATTCCATCAACGCCACAATTTCTAACAACTTAGGCTGAGTGGTGCCCAGCACGTGCTTAAGAGGTACCCGCTGCTGATCCTGCTCGTTACGCACGCGTTCATAGATAAACATCTCGGAAATGCCTGCCGAAAGCTCGCGCCCATGGTCGTGAGCAATCAGGTTGAGCATCATATCGAGCGGCGCTGTGCCGCCTGAAGCGGTGAATCGATCACGATCAATAGAGAAAAGGTGCGGGGTCAGAATAACGTTGGGGAACGCTTCCTGCATGGAGGCCAGACACTCCCAGTGCACACTGGTTTCATAGTGATCCAGCAATCCGGCCTGCCCTAGCGCCCAACTGCCCGTACATACCGAGCCTAATCGTTTTAACTGGCGTGACTGCGACTGAAGCCAGCGTATGTGGTCACGGGTAACGCTGTGCTGCGGACCTACCCCGCCACAAACGACCACCCACTCAAGCGAGAGCGGGGTCTGCATAGAGGCATCAGGAGTCACCTGCAGCCCATCGCTGGCGCGTACGGGCAGACCGTCTTGGGTCAGGGTAAACCAGCGATACAACTCACGACCGGCCAGTTGATTGGCCATCCGTAAAGGTTCTATCGCCGACGCCAGGGAAATCAGTGTGAAATTATCTAATAGTAGAAAACCAAGGGTTTGCGGTTCGCCCGCACGATTGGTATTTGCTGCCGGGTCTTTTGCTAGATTTGATGTCATGGTTTTACCCTCCGTCACCTTTTAATCATCTTTTTTTTTCTTATTAGTATGTAGGCGTCGCTGGCGTCTTTTAGTTTCCCTTTACTAGCGTGAATACTCACTAGTTCAGGGGTGGCATTGCTCTTTGGTCGTATATTGGCACGAATAGGGCGGATAGCGACAAAACGATTGCGCGAACTTGGCTCTCCGTCGCAAATGCAACACTGGAGGTCGTTTCCGAAACCTTTGTAAGGTCACGGAGGATAATGCAATGCAGCCTCTCGCCAAGCGCCTAAGCTGGCTAGTAGCTTACTCAGCTAAGGGGCCTCGGCATCTTCAGCAACAGGTTTGATGGGGTCACCGTTTTCATCCAGCAGTTGATGATCGTAAGCGGCCTGAAGGCCAGTATCTTCAACCTCTGTCGGTTGCGGCTCTTCTTCTGTCAAATAGTCGATATGGCCCGGATAAAGCGGTGATAGCACCGCGACCAGGATGCCGACCACCGAAAAGATCGAAAACGCATCCGCATACCCAAGCCTGTCGACCAGCACACCAATCACCGGCGAGCCCACCGCCTGCCCAAGCGCGCAGGCCATAAAGGGTAATACCGGCCCCATCGATAACCGCCCAGGCAGCAGTCGGATGCCGGTCATCAGGTACAGCCCCGTTAAGCTCATGTAAGCGAGACCGAAAACCATCGCGGAAAATATCGTCAGCGCTAATTGGCTAGGGCTAGCGGCCAGCAACGCCAAGCTTGAAGACAGCATCATCAACATCAACGCCTGGGTGATGGGTGGATTATTACGGTCGGCCAAATCACTTATCACGGCACCGCCGAGCCCGGCGATACCTACCGCGAACCATAGCCAACCGGTGTGCCCTGGAGAGAGCGCGCCAAGGGTAACCGCCAGATCGGGAGCAAAAAGCCAGTACGGCGCAGATACAAAGCCCATTGCGAAGGCAAAAATCGTAAGCCGAATGAGGCGCGACCATTGCGACCTAGTGATGGGCGGTGGTGGTGCAGCGTTGGCTGGAATGACCCGTGACACTGAAGGGATGAAGTACCATGCCGCCACGACCCCCATAGCGGTAAGAGCAGCAAATATCGTGTAGGTCAGTCGCCATGCATCCGACAAGAACACAACGGTCGGTACCGCCACGATAATACCGATGCTAGTACCGGCATTCATAATCGAGCTGACGCGCCCATGCATTGCACGGCTCACCAGCGCCTGCATCGCAGCGGCCAGCGCGGGCATCATTAAACCAGTGCAGATCCCGCAGATAAACACACCAATACCAAGCGATAGCGCGTCTGACGACTGGCTGATCAATGCTAAACCGCCAACACCGAAAGACCCAGAGAGAATGGCTAAGTTGCGCGCACCGAGCCGATCAGCGGCAAGCGGCGCGACCAGTGTGGAAAGCACAAAGCTAATAAACGGCAGCGCCCCGATAATGCCGACCAAGTAAGACGTCAGCGAAAGCTCGGCACTGATAGAAGGTACAAACAGACCAAAGGCAAAACGTGCAAGCCCGTAACTGATCGCCACCAGCGCAGCTCCAAATAGGGCAAACCCCATGTTCGACAACGCTTTCATGCGGAGTCCTCCACTGCCATTGGCTGCATGTATACAAGGTCGCTATGAGCATTGTCTTCGCAACTTCCGCGATGAGCAATGCAGATTTTGAACAGGTAGCGGGTAATCTCCAGTGATCATCAGAACGATAAGTGGAGTTAAGCAGGCAGCCTTTGTTGAATGTCCGCTTTCAGGCTTACGGAAGCCTCCACCAAGGACTACCAGCCATATCTTCCCTCACTCACATAGGTGAGAGAATGACCACTGAACATAATTGCCACGCGGCGCTCCAGGGCTTACAACTATACGGCGAGATAAAGTTAATAATTCAACAACAGGCAGATTAACGCTATGTCGATTGAGCTTTGGCTATCGTTTGTGTTGGCTTCGTTTTTGTTCATCGCATCCCCCGGCCCCGCCGTTGCTCTACTGATAGTGACCGGTATCAATCAAGGCCGCAAAGCTGCTCTGGCGATGTTGCCTGGCTTTTTCTTGGGTGACCTGGTGGCGATGTCACTTTCGTTTGCCGGCGTAGGCGCGTTGCTGATGGCATCGGCGGAGCTATTCGCCATGGTTAAATGGCTAGGGGTTCTCTATCTGCTTTATCTAGGCATCAAGATGTGGCGTGAATCCGGCCAATTGAATGACCTGGAAGCCTCTGGGGTGAACGTTCAGCAAAGCACCGCAAAAGCATTCTGGGTGACGCTGCTAAACCCCAAAAGCATTCTATTCTTCATGGCATTCATGCCGCAGTTTATTAACCAAACCCAACCTCTGGCGCCCCAGCTGGCGATTCTGTTTGCTACGTTTCTTGTGATAGGTGTCATCTCAGATCTCGGCTACACACTGTTGTCGACCACTAGCCGACAGCTGATGACCGCCAAGTTTCGCCGCCTCTTACACCGCTGCGGCGCCGGTAGTTTGATTGGCGCTGGGGTATTGATGACCTTAATGCGCCGTCCGACTGCCTAGCTAATCTAATCGGAGGTTATTTATGCCACACCCGATAGCAAAGAAGGACTTTCCTGTTTCCAACGTCAGGCACTTTCTTGAACCTGGCCCGATTGTGCTGGTGTCATCACAATGGCAACAACAAACCAACATCATGACCATGGGGTGGCACATGGTCATGGCGTTCTCCCCCTCACTCCTAGGCTGCGTTATTGATGCCGGGAATCACTCCCATGCGCTGGTGTGCAACAGCGGTGAATGCGTGATCAATATTCCTTCGGCATCACTTGTCGATAAGGTCGTGGGTATCGGTAACTGTTCAGGAAGCGAGATCGACAAGTTCAAAGCGTTTGAGCTAACCCCAGGCAAGTCAGAAAAGGTCGGAGCGCCCCGGATAGAGGAGTGCTATGCGTCTTTCGAGTGCCGCTTGCACGATGACGCCATGATTGAACGCTACAACCTGTTTGTTTTTGAGGTCGTTAAAGCCCATGCAGCGCCTTCGGCAGATGAGGAAGAATCGCTGCACTACCGGGGGATGGGAGAGTTCATGCTGTCGGGTCGATCCATCGACCGTACGGAACTGTTTAAGCCATCAATGCTTATTTAAATAGAACTGCCATTGAGGCTTTCGCCACTCCCTTTCTATTAATTTAGCCAGCTAAGGTCGACTTACTAACTTGCTGCCATAGCATCCAGCTGCGTACCAGTAGACAGACCAAGGATATTGATGACCGTGATGCGCCGCCCGGCAGGGTAGTATCAAATTGGTGTTAGCCCTACGACAACGGCCTCTCTCTGTTATCGCAGGGCGGAGAGCGTTACAGGGTAAGGCCGAGCAACAGGTACATAGCCAGGGAAAGCAAGGCGACGGCTAGCGCGAAGGGAATTTGCGTTTTGATATGGTCGATATGATCAGAGGCGGCCCCGGTCGAGGCGAGCACAGAGGTATCCGATAAGGGTGAGCAGTGATCCCCAAAGACACCGCCCCCCGCCACAGCGGCCACTGTGGCATACACCAGCGGTGTAACCATATCGCCGCTAAAGTTAAAGGCGAGCGGCACGGCGAGTGGCATCATGATAGCGAAAGTGCCCCATGAAGTGCCGGTGGAAAAAGCGATAACGGCGGCAATAAGGAACGTCATGGCCGGAAGCAAAGCAGGTGTTAGCCAGCCAGCGGTGGCTTCGACGATATAGTTGGCCGTGCCCATGTCTTTGGAAAGTTGATTCAACGAGTAGGCTAACGCCAGAATGATAATGGCTGGCATTACTCCCTTCATCCCTGCCATCGAGGTTTTCATAATGTCGTTGAAGGGAATGCCCTGAAGGCGCATAACGATACCGAGAAACACGGAAGCCGCCAGAAATGCCTCCATGGTCTTGGCCGAGTCCATCACGATAAAGGTGCCCACCGCAACGCCGATCACTACCAGCACCGGGGCGAAAAAATTCCAAAACAGGCTGGTACGTGCTCCTTCATAAGGCGGAATTTCCGTCAGTTCCTCACCCACCAGCGGTTCTGCCCCATCGCGTAGCACTTTGCCCTCTTCCTGAGCCCGACGCTCAGCTTCACGCATCGGCCCGAAGAGCGGAATGACGCCCACGATCACCAGCCCGACCACCAACACCGATAGCCATGCATAGAGATTGAAAGGTATGGCATGCAGAAATACCCCCATCGCCTGGGCAGCATTTTCGATGGGGCCCATGCCGATCAACAAACCGGAGATAAACACTGCCCAGCCAGTGATAGGCACCATTACACTCACCGGGGCCGAGGTGGAGTCAGCGATATACGCCAGCTTTTCCCGCGAGACCCGGTAACGATCCGTCAGTCCACGCATAGTACTGCCGACAAACAGAGGGCTGAAGTAGTCGCTGAAAAAAACGAACATGCCCATCACCCAGGCAACCAATTGAACCCGCACCCGCGATAAGGCACGGCGTTCCACCCAGGCGGTAAAGTTCTGAATCGCCCCGGTGCGCTGGAAAAAAGCGATCACCGTGCCAATGAATAGCTCCAACAGCAGTATCCAGGAGAAGCTGGTGGTGCCCAGGGTTTCCTTGAGCAGCGTCGGAAACCCCATCAATCCATTGCCCAGGGTAATCACCCCAACGAAACAAGCAACAGCCAGCGAGAAAACCGTATTACGGGTGACAAATGCCAGCACGATGGCCAATGCCGCCGGCATGACGGACAGCAGCCCGATATGATCTTGAGGATCCATTGTCATCTCTCTTTTTTTATAGTGGTGGGTGGAGTCAGGTTTCGTTTTTTGCCTTACGGCGCTCCATTTCACTGGTCAGGTAGAAACCCAACCGACGTACAGGATCGGGCGGCATCCAGCTCGCTTTGCCGAATAAAGATGCAATATCCTCAACCGGTTGGCCGAGCGCGTAGCGAGCTAAAGCATCACCCAGGAAGGTACCCTTGACGATACCGCCGCCATTGCATCCCGCTGATACATATAACCCGGGCTGGATCTCGCCCCAGAGCGGTGCGCCGTTATGAGTCAGCCCGGTGGTACCTCCCCAAACCTTGTCGAAGCGCACTGGGGTAAGTTCGGGGTAGCGGGCCTCAAGGCTCACTTTCAGTTCGGCCTCGATACGGGCGTTATCGGCTTCGCGTTCATAGCTGTAACGTGAGCGGATCATCAAACGTCCGTCAGCGGTGGTGCGCAGCGTACAGCCTAAGCGGTGTGCAGGTAGCAGCCCCCAGGTCGTCTCGGCGATGCGTTGGCGCTCGGGCTGCGGTAAAGGATCGGTAATGGCGGCATAGGTATAAATAGCGGTTAGCCGCGAAGGGTCTGCACCCAAGGCCCTAGAAAAAGCGTTATTGGCCAGGATTACCTGTCCAGCCGTTACTTCGCCTTCGGGTGTAGTCACACGCCACTTCTTGCCATCAGGCACTATTTGAGTCGCGGGCGAGTGCTCATGCAGCTCGATGCCGGCTTCCAATGAATCTGCCAAACCAACAATCAATGCTGCAGGCTGGACGAGATAGCAGTCCGGTGAATAAATACCCTGTGTGTAGTAGCGCGTACCGATTCGCTCAGCGAGTTGGCTGCCGTTCAAGGTCTGGCAAGACAGACCGGCAGCTTTCAGAAACTCCTCATACTGGCTCAAGGCACGTTGGCCTATCGTGCTACGGGCAGCGCGATAGGTGCCGCTACGCTCGAGTTGGCAGTCAATGCCTAGGCGTTCGACACGCTCGCGCAGTAACGCCATGGTTTGTCGGCTTAACGCGTTCAGCTTCTCCATGCGCTCAAGCTCTTCGGGGCGAGCATCGTTGGCTAGAGCAATTTCCAGCATAAAGCCGGAGTTACGCCCTGGACTCCCTTCACCTACCTGGTCAGCTTCGAGGATTTTGATGCGGTCTTCAGGGCGCGCCTGCTGCCAGGCCGAGGCTGCCGCAAAACCGGTATAACCAGCCCCGATGATGACGACATCTGCCTCAGATTGACCACTTAAGGCGGGGCGCGGCTGGCGCTCGGTTAGCCAAGCGTTCCAGCCGCAAGGGCGTTGATGGCTTGGGTGCGTAGTGTGTGGCATAGAGAGTTAATCCAGATACAGCAGGCCATGGGCCTGATTGACCATGGCAGCCACTTCTTCCTGCATGCCTTGGAGTACGTCCAGCTTATGGCGCTTCGTCATACGCGATTTGAGCATCGAACAACTCATGGCACCCAGGGGGTGACCGCTATGATCGAGGATAGGAATGGCCAGGCCGCTGTATTCCGGAAGTAAAGAACCTTCTACTCCACGGGCGTAACCATGTTTCAGTTGATGGGCAATTTCGGCTTCGATGTCAGCGATGGCAATCGAGTATTCGTCTATCAGTCGCTCAGCGTTATGGTTGAGTATTTCGCTTCGCTCATCAGCCCCCAGGTAGGCAAGTAAGGCAATCGACGCTTGGCCAACGCCTAGCGGCAAACGTCCACCCGTCGCCCTAACGAAGCTGCCCACGGGATAAGCGCCGTTCTGCACTTCCAGGCAAACGGCATTGACGCCATCGCGAGCGAACAGATAGAAGCTGTCTCCCCAGCGCTGCGCGAGTGTCAGCAACCTTGGCCGGGCCAAATCACGCAACCCAGCACCATTTCCCGCTTGGGCGCCAAGCACCAGCAGCTCATAACCCAGCAGGTAACGCCCACGAATGGGAGAAGATCGTAAAAATCCCTGCTGCTTGAGACCTTTTAACAACCGATAGAGAGTAGGACGGCTGAAACTCAATTCATTCAGATAATCGTCTACACTTGCACCCCGGTGGCCGCCACGTGCAGTAACCTGCAATATCTGCATGGCATGAACGAGAGTGGTAGGGCCTGATGAGGTGATGCTTTCATTTACCGGCATTATGTTTATCGTTATTTGTCTATGTGAGCTAAAACATAACAAGACAAATTCACGAGTTCATCTCACTAAATGAGACAAAGCCGCATTAGCGCATACGAGGTAGAGGTTGGCATAGGTCAACATATGACGACATTCAAAATCAAAAACTCATACAAAAGCTACCGATAATTGTACAAAAATGATCTTCTATAGCCTTGCGCCCAACGGATGAAGGGCGACAACCGGCTGAGTGTTAGACTGGTGTTAGCTAACCCGGCTTCTTCTAATATGTTCCTGAAAAGGCGAATTGATGACCACCGTTGCCGTATTTGTTGATATTCAAAACGTCTATTACACCGTGCGCGAAGCATATGGCAAAAACTTTGATTACAACAAATTCTGGGCACGAGTAACCGCTAACAGAGAGGTTATTAAAGCTGTTTGCTATGCCATCGATCGAGGTGACCAAAAGCAGCGAGAGTTTCAAAATATACTCAGGGCGATTGGTTTTGAGGTGAAGTTAAAGCCTTTTATTCAGCGGTCAGACGGTTCCGCAAAAGGCGATTGGGATGTAGGCATCGCGCTTGACGCCATGGAGTACGCAGAACAGGCAGATGTGATCGTGCTGGTATCCGGCGATGGTGATTTTGATCTACTAGTCCAAAAAATCCGTGCTAAGCATGGCAAAAAAGTCGAAGTTTATGGCGTTCCCCAACTGACGGCAGCATCGCTAATAAATGCGGCCAGTGAGTTTATAGCGATAGATAAAGCGCTTCTATTAAATTAATTATAGTTCGAAAAGAGTCTACGCTGCTGTTGATAGCTATTTCGATAGAAGGCTGCCGCGAAGAAATGGGGATTGACCAGGTTTCCGGCCGGTAGCACATCTATCTAGACGCTATACAAAAATATCAACCAATTCAAAACGTTTATCCATCGTTTATTAGATTGTGGAAAATAAGCGAGGCGAACCTTTCAAACGCATACTTTAGTCTAAACCCCCCATCATATTTGCCCATACCGAACCGGCATAGGCTATGCACAGAAGCATGCTGCCAGTTAAATATTCTAACGCTCTGGCCAGCCAATACTCTGTTGAATAACTATGATGATATGCTCCGATGCCCTACGTTCACGATACGCTGACACGCCTTAATAAAAGCAGCCCTGCACAGTCAGAATTTTATCAAGCCACTGAAGAAGTGCTCGAATGCCTGCGCCCGCTACTTGAGCAAAGTGATTACTATCATCACCACAGCATTATTGAGCGAATAGTCGAGCCCGAACGACAAATCATGTTCCGGATAAGCTGGGTAGATGATGCTGGGAAAGTGCGGGTCAACAAAGGCTATCGCGTTCAGTTCAACTCTGCCCTTGGCCCTTACAAGGGTGGCTTACGATTCCATCCCAGCGTTACCTCGGGCACCATCAAATTTCTCGGCTTTGAGCAAATTTTCAAAAATGCGTTAACCGGTTTGCCAATCGGCGGCGGTAAAGGCGGCGCCGATTTTGACCCCAAAGGAAAATCAGATAACGAGATCATGCGCTTTTGTCAGGCGTTTATGAGCGAGCTCTACCGCCATATTGGTCCTCACTGCGATGTACCTGCAGGCGATATCGGCGTCGGTACGCGTGAAATTGGCTATCTCTTTGGCCAGTACAAACGACTCACTGGCCACTATGAGGGCGTGCTAACAGGTAAGGGGCTTAATTGGGGAGGCTCGCTAGGCCGTAAAGAGGCTACCGGCTACGGTGCAGTGTACTTTGCACAAAACATGCTGGCTGCCCGGGGAGAAGAGCTGCGCGATAAGACCTGCCTAGTTTCCGGCGCTGGCAATGTAGCCATCTATACCATTGAGAAGCTATACGAACTGGGTGCTAAACCAGTCACCTGCAGCGATTCACGTGGCACCATTCACGATGAAAACGGTATTGATTTAGGCTTACTCAAACAGCTCAAAGAAGTGCAGCGCACCTCTTTAGAAGCCTACTTACATGAGCACCCTGACGCGCACTACATTTCTGCCCGTGACTACCCTCAGGGCGGGAATGCCGTATGGCGTATTCAAGCCGATGTTGCGTTCCCCTGCGCGACGCAGAATGAGCTGACCGAAAGCGATGCGGAGATTCTGCTCGCTAATGGCATAACGTGTATCAGTGAAGGGGCCAACATGCCTTCTACCAAAGAGGCCGTCGACCTTTTTCTAGACGCTAAAATTGCCTATGGGCCCGGCAAGGCGGCCAATGCAGGTGGCGTTGCTACCAGTCAGTTAGAAATGGCACAAAATAGCAGCATGGAGCAGTGGCCACTGGAGAAAGTCGACCAAAAATTAAAACAGATTATGGCCAATATTCACCGCCAGTGCGCCGATACAGCCGAAGAGTTTGGTGATAAAACCAATTTGGTACTAGGCGCCAATATTGCAGGTTTCAGAAAGGTGGCTGATGCTATGATTGAACAAGGGGTCACCTGATCGTCTTTATTTTATAAATCGCTTATACTATAAAAAGCACGCAGTCCTTCCTTTATTGGGGAAGGGCTGTTTTTTATTGGTTTAAACTTATTGCTTTCTAAGGAGAGTAATCATGGGACAACGTCCTGCTATTATTATTAACCGTCTTGATGCCGAACGCCTCCAGCGCTTGATCGACAATGCATCCGAGAAAGACATGGCCGTGGCTCAGCTACTTGAGGAAGAGCTAGCACGAGGTGAAGTCTGCGATCCCGAGGATATTCCAGATGACGTGGTCAGCATGAATAGCCAGGTTCGCTTCACCGACCTCACCCGCGGGCTTAAGATGATTCGCACCTTGGTCTATCCGCACTCCCTGGAAAGCGTTGCGGACGGCATTTCGGTCATGGCACCTATTGGTGCTGCATTGATCGGCCTTAAAGTGGGCGACATCATCGAATGGCCGTTACCCAACAATACCGAAGCACGGCTCCGCATCGATGCTATTTATTGGCAGCCCGAACGCGAAAAGCAATTCCACCGATAAGTCGCGATAAAGAGTGAGCTGGCTCCGCTAGCTCATGATTAAGTCAGCTATTTTCTTCGCCCACTTAATCCACATAAAGAGGGTCTATTCAGGGCACCCTCAGCTTTCACATACCCCCTTCGGAAGACTATAACTAAGCGGCTCTTTATCGCATTAAACACACCGTCCCTGCTATTAGTCATAGCCATGGTACTTTTCACAATTCTTCCAGTGATAATGTACACATTGGACGGTTACCTTAAAACCTGAATTGGCAAAGCATTACAGCGCTCATAGACGCCATTACGCCAGGAAGTGGACACAGCGACTTCCTATCAAGAGAGGATCGTCTCAGGCCAAACGACAAAAAAACGTGATACGATAATCTTTTGTATTCGTCATATTTTCTGTCGTTTTTAGCGACAACCTCACCGCAAAGGGAATCAACTTTCACCATGTCGTCAGCTAAAGACTGCGTCGCTACGCTTATTGATGACTTCCAGAAGCGTCGGCCAATTCGCGCCGGTTCATTGATTATTACCGTCTATGGCGACTCTATCGTTCCGCGGGGCGGCACTGTGTGGTTAGGCAGTCTATCGAAACTGGTGGAGCCCATCGGTATCAATGAGCGGCTGGTGCGTACATCGGTTTACCGGCTGACCAATGAAACCTGGCTACGGGGAGAGAAGATTGGTCGTCGCAGCTACTATCGGTTGAGTGGCCCTGGTCGGCGTCGTTTCGAACAAGCCTTCAAGCGTGTCTATCACGGCACCCAGCCAGCTTGGTCGGGACAGTGGACATTGGTATTGCTGACACAGCTTCCCCCAGACCGGCGCCAGCAGATTCGTGACGAGCTCGAATGGCTAGGCTTTGGTAGTTTTGCTCAGGGTGTGCTGGCGCATCCCACGCTGTCATGTGCAGAGACCATGGCGGCTTTGCAAGAACTAGATGCAGCAGACGATACGATTGTAATGCAAACGCAGACCATGGAGCCCATGACCAGTAAGCCGCTGCGTCTCCAGGTCAGAGAGAGCTGGAACCTCGACGAATTAGCCGAGCTCTACCAACGTTTTCTGGTTAAGTTTCGCCCCCTTTGGAACGCGCTCAACACAGAGAACCATTTGGGCCAAGAAGAGTGCTTCATTGCCCGAACTTTGCTTATTCACGAGTATCGCAAGGTTCAATTACGCGACCCCCTCCTGCCTGAAGAACTACTCCCCACGGCGTGGGAAGGACGCTACGCCCATCAGCTCTGCCGCAACCTTTATCGTTTGCTCTACGAACGTGCAGAACGCTGGTTGGATCAACATCTGGAAACCGCCGAGGGCCCACTACCCGCCCCTGGCCCCAGCTTCTACCAGCGCTTCGGCGGGCTGGATTGAACGCCTAACGAGCCCGATGAATCAGTCGTCACATCCATCCAGTGGGGCTCATCCCAACCGTCGATAGAGCGTCGAGCGACTGATGCCTAGCGCCCGGGCGGCGGCAGTCATGTTGCCGTCGTGGGCTTCGAGCGTGCGCACCATATGGGCCCGCTCCATTTCGCGCAGCTCCTGGGAGCCGTTGCACACCCCCTCCGATGTGGCCGTACTGTCGACGCCACTCTCCATGGGCTGAGTCAGCTTGCGCTGCCAGCGTGGCGAAAGCCCTTCCATGGTCAGCCGTTGGCACTCTGGTTCGGCTCCCACCAGAGCCGCTTCCAGGCAGTGTTCCAGTTCCCGCCAGTTGCCAGGCCAAAGGTAGGCGGTCAAACGCTCTACCAAGGTCTCATCCAAAACCAAATGGCGGCCATGACGGCGGCATAGCGATGCCCAACGTTCGTGAATCTGTCCGGCTAGATCGCCCTGCTCGTTCAGCGTGGGAAGCTCTACTACTACTCCAGCCAGGCGGTAATAGAGATCCTCGCGGAAGTCGCCGGCCGTCACCAGGATCTCTAGATCGCGATGGCTAGCGGCTATTACTCGGCAGTCGATAGGTACCTCGCGGTGATCGCCCAGCGGCGTCACCACTCTCTCCTGAAGCACCCGCAGTAGACGGGCCTGCAGCGCCAGCGGCATGTCACCGATCTCGTCGAGCATCAAAGTGCCGCCATTAGCCTGCACCAGCCGCCCGCTGTAGCCCCCCTTACGGGCGCCGGTGAAGGCACCTTCCCCATAGCCAAACAGCTCTGCCTCGATAAGGCTTTCGGGCAGGGCTGCGCAGTTGAGTGCCACGAAGGGCCGCTGCTCACCAAGGCTGGTATGCAGCGCTCGGGCCAATTGCTCTTTTCCGGTACCAGTTTTGCCCTGCAGCAGTACTGGCAGGCCTACTTCCAGCGCCCGACTAGCCCGGCGTGCCTCCCGGGCCAGAGCCATGGGCCACTCCTCAACTAACGCCTCAAGATCACGGCAGAGGGATGGTTCGGGCGAAACCGGCACCACAGAGGCTTCGTTGCTCAGAGCCGCCGGCTGCCACTGGTCAGGGGGATTGAGTCGCCCCACCAGTTGGCCACCGGTGAGCGGCAGCCCCAGCAAGGCCGAACAACTTTCGCATTGGCGACAGATCTCTTTCCAGGAATTGCCTAATAACTCTTCAATATGACGGCCGATTAATGCGGCGGAGGCCTTGCCAAGCCATTGGGCGGCCTGGGAATCAACCGCCAGGATCAGACCGGTCTCATTCAGTGCCACCAAACCGCAGCTCACGCTGTCCAGCTCGGCCAGCGATGCGTGCACCTGGAGCACCCAGTGCTGCTGGTAGTGGCGGAAAAAAAGCCGTTGCTCCAGGGCCCCGGTGAGCTGCTGTACTCGGCGTAGAAAAATTTCGGGGCGGGGGTGGTCGGCCTCAAAAGTAAGATCGATCAAGCCTAGACAGTCACCGTTGAGATCTAACAGCGGGGCAGCTACACAGGAGACCGGGTTGTCGGGGAATAGCAAGTGCTCGCAGGATTTGACCAATACCGGCGCCCGCTCGATGAGCGCCAGGGCCGGTGCATTGGTACCGAACCAGCGTTCGTCCAGGTTGATGCCGGCCCCGATGTGAAAGCGATCATTAAGCACGAAGCGCTGACCATAGCTCTTGAGTACGGTGGCATCTGGGGTGGCCAGCAGCAACTGGCAGCCACGCAGATCCTCGGCCACTCGCCTGATCAGGAGATCAGCCAGTTCGATCAGACGACGATGCGTCTCACGCTGAGTGCGCAGTTCGCCACTATCGAGCCGCGGCAGCTCAGGCCGGGTACCAGGCTGCAGCCCGTGCTCCATACATCGCTGCCACGAACGGTCGATACAGGCATCGAGCATGCCTAACGGTAGCTGATGGCCGCGGAGCAGATGCTCACGGGCCTGGCGAATCACATCAGAGGTTCTCAGGGCTGCTCTGGAGATCATGGTTCTCTCCCCGCGAAGTTGGCGACCTGTCCCAGGATGCGACAGCTGTCGTGTCCGACGACAAAACGACGCAGGAACAACGACAGTGCATCTTCAAAACCGACCTGCAACTCGCTGATTTTGTTTTGATTATATTGTACCCCTGAGCTGGCACGGGGCTTGCTAGGGAGTATTGGAGGCGTGCAATGACTGGCACGCTCTCAAAACAATCATAAATCAGCCTAACAGGAGCACAACCATGACGCAGCACTCCACCGCCATTCAAGCTTGGCTTGACAAGAGCCACACCCTCTTTATCGGCGGCCAGTGGCGTCCTGCCACCAGCGGCCAGACCCTGGATGTCTATAATCCCGCCACCGCCGAGGTGATCAGCCGGGTTCCGGCGGGCGATGCCAACGATATCGACGCCGCGGTCAGTGCCGCCCGGGAGGCCTTCCGTGGCTGGCGCAAGTCGCGCCCCTCCCAACGGGAGAAGCTGTTGCTGGATCTCGCCGACGCTCTGGAGGCCCGCGCCGATGACTTCGCCCTGCTCGAGACCCTGGACAACGGCAAGCCGGTGACCTTTTCACGGCATATGGACGTGGCCCTGGCCATCGACTTCATCCGTTATACCGCGGGTTGGGCCACCAAGATCGAAGGCCGCAGCATGACCCCCTCCATGCCCTTCCTGCCCGAAGACAAGCAGATCGTCGCTTATACCCGCCGCGAGCCCATAGGCGTCGTGGGCGCCATCATCCCCTGGAATTTCCCGCTGTTGATGGCAGCCTGGAAGGTGGCCCCAGCCCTAGCCGCCGGTTGCAGCATCGTGCTCAAGCCCGCCGAGGACACCCCGCTCACCGCCCTGTTGCTGGCGGAACTGGCCGAGCAAGTGGGCTTCCCGGCCGGCACTCTCAACGTGGTCACTGGTCTGGGTCATACCGCTGGAGCAGCGCTGGCTGGCCACCCAGGTATCAACAAGGTGGCCTTTACCGGATCGACCCCCGTAGGCAAGCAGATCGGGCATTCCGCCATGGAGAACCTGACCCGTACCACCCTGGAACTGGGCGGCAAATCACCGGTGATGGTACTAGCCGATGCTGATGTTGAGGCAGCCGCTGCCGGAGCAGCTCAGGCGATCTTCTTCAACCAGGGGCAGGTCTGTACCGCCGGATCGCGGATCTATGTGCATGAGTCGATCCACGACGCCTTCGTCACCAAGCTAGCCGAACAGGCCCAGGGCCTGACGCTAGCGCCGGGTTGGGAACCCACTTGTACCCTTGGCCCGCTGGTCTCTGCCAAGCAGCAGCACCGAGTACTGGCGTATATCGAGCAGGCACGCAGCGACGGCGGCACCATCGTTACCGGCGGCGGTAAGGGCAGCGAAACGGGCTACTTCGTAGAGCCCACGGTGATCACCGGCTTGGCCCAGGAGAGCCGCTGCGTGCAGGAAGAAATCTTCGGCCCAGTAGTGGTGGTACAGACCTTCCGCGAGCTGGAAGAACTGGTGTTACTGGCCAACGACTCTCCCTATGGGCTGGCCGCGAGCATCTGGTCCAACGATCTTGCCGCGGTTAATCGTCTGGTGCCAGAGATTGAGTCCGGCAGCGTCTGGATCAATGGCCACAACCTGCTGGATGCCTGCATGCCCTTCGGTGGCTTCAAACAGTCGGGCATTGGCCGCGAGCTCGGCGATTCACTGATCGAACATTACACAGAGCAGAAATCGGTTGTGATGATCGTTTGATGTAGCCCTGTCCTGGCATCGTGACTGGCCTTCCACCTTCAAGGGAATATCCAATGCATAAGAACAACTTTAACTCGCGTTTCTCCGGCTCAATAGGCGGACTGCTGCTGGCCGCCACACTCCCTGCTCAGGCCTACGAGATGGCCGATATCGGCCACTCTACCGTGAATATCGATATTCAGGCGTTGCTCGGTACTTTCCACAGCGACCGGGGGTATGCCACCGGGGCCGCCGAGGCGAAGCGTCACCGCTGGCAGGAAGGAGTGCTGACCCTGGGCGCCGAACTCGCCCCCAAGGCGGATGGCCTCTATGGTCGAGTTAGCACCGTAGGCACCGCCACCTGGGGCGACGGCGACGCCGCTGGCTTTACCTCTGGCAGCGAGCGTGAGCTCGATCTGGAGGACGCCTTTCTCGGCTACCGTAGCGAGTCGCAGGGCGACTCCAGTTCGCCCTGGCGCGTGGATGTTTCCGCTGGACGCCAGCCGATTACCCTCGGCGACGGCTTCCTGGTGGCTGGCGATGCGGTCAGCCTGGGAGACTCCCTGGGCGATGAGTTGGATCGCGGTGGCGCCTACTACCTAGCCGGGCGCCAAGCCTTTGACCGCACCGCAATGGTAGCCCTGGGTCACGAAGGCTGGCAAAGCCAAGTGGCCTGGTTCGAGTCGGACAATCCGGCTCAAGCCAACACCGAGATGGCCGCTCTCACCCTGGCCCACGATCACGGTAGTGGATTAGTGGAGGCGACCTATTTGCGCGGTCTGGGAGTTGACAAGGCCCAAGCTGACGACTTCCTGGCCCAGCGCGATGGTATGGATGTCTATGGACTGCGCTTCGAACAGCGCATCCTGGACGAGGCCTTGACCCTGCGCGGTGAGCTCGCCCATCAGCGCAAGAACACCCGTGAGAACGCCTGGGCACTAGAGCCGGCCTGGACTTTCAGCGAGCTACCCGGTCAACCTACCCTGTCGCTGCGCTACAGCCGCTTTTCCGAAGAGTGGGATCCGCTCTTCTACGGTTTCACCCGGGGCTACGGAACTTGGTTCCAGGGCGAGGTAGCAGGAAACTATGCCGGCCCCTTCAATAGCAATACCGAGGTGTGGCGGCTGGGTCTGGAGGGCTCGTTGAATGAGAGCCTGCACCTGGGACTTCTGGCTTACGACTTCTCCAGCCGTGACACCACTAACCAGCCCGACATGGGCGGGCGTGAGTTCAATCTCTATGCCGAGTGGCTGCCCATCGATTGGCTCTATGTCTCACCACTGCTCGGCTGGTACAGTCCGAACAAGAGTGCGGCCCAGGGCGGTATTCAGCTTGGCGACGACGACACCGCTTTCTATGCCCAACTACTAGTGGGATTCTTCTTCTGATGCGCCAAGACGTGGATAGCGAGATAGTGATCGCCGGAGGCGGCCCCGCCGGGGCAGCTCTGGCCATGCTGCTGCATCGCGCCGGTCGGCGAGTCACCCTGGTGGGGCGTGTCCGCTACTACCGGGCCATCGAGGGCATTGCCCGGCGCAGCCTCCAGGCCCTACACAGCCTGGGGCTGCACCGGGCCGCCGCCTGCGCGGTGGGGCCCCTGCCGCGGCGGGTTATCTGGGGTGGTGAGATTCGGGCGCCCAACGCCGAGTGGCTGCTGCCGCGCCCGGCCTTCGATGCCGCCCTGCTGGAAGATCTTCACGAGGCCGGCATCCCGGTGATCAAGGCGCGGATCACGTTCCTGGAGAGCCTGAAAAGTGACGTTCGCCTTGGTTTGGCAGATGGTCGCATACTGACCGCTTCCTGGGGCGTGGAGGCCCGAGGTCGGGCGGGGGCGCGGCGCCAGTTCCGCGACGCCGCCCCCTGGTCAACCCCGGCCTGGATCCTACGCGGCGAGGCCGCCGACTCCGCCCCCGCCAGTGCCGCCCTGTCGTTGCCCGGCGGCGGCTGGGCCTGGTGGTCGCGGCTCAAGGGCCAGCAGTATCTGCAGTTGGCCCTGACGGAAGCGTCGCTATGCCAGGCGCGCTGCGACCCCGACGCCTGGCTCGCCGCCCAGCCCGACCTGACCCAGCTCTGGGGCCAAGCCAAGATTCGCCACCACTACCAGCGCCCCAGCCTGTTGGGGCGCACCCGGGTGAGAGAGGGGCGCCTCTGGCGCCTGGGGGATGCCGCCATGGCTATCGACCCCCTCTCTGGACAGGGCATTTTCAATGCGCTCTCCTCGGCCCACGGCTTGGCACCGGTTCTCAATAGCCTGTTCGAAGAAACCCGCATTGCTCCCCTGGAGCGCTTCCATCAACGCCGCCAGGATGCCCAGTACTGGCGCTTCGCCCGGGCTGGCCGCGACTTCTATCGTCAGGCCGCCTACCAAGAGTCGATAGACACCGACCCGGCGCCTTACTGGACGGCACGCTGTCACTGGCCCGATCATCAACCGCTGCATCTACCGGAGCCCTGGGCCCGGGTACAAGTGGGCCGCGGCTTGGCCATCATCGGTACACGATTGGCTGAGCGGGAGCTGGTTTTTACCCCGGATCAGCCATTGGGGATCCAGGCAGTGGCGGGAATCCCCCTGGCGCCCCTGGTCAAGGCCATGCAGGAGGGCGACCACGACGCGGTCCGGGCGCTATTGGTGGCCGCTGGCCCCGCTGCCATGGCGGTGGCCCGCTGGTGGGCCGATCACCCCGACTGGCCGACGCTACCCGAGCCCGCACTCCACTCTTCCGGCGTCACCACCCCTTCACCGGTCGATTCCGCCAGCCAATAGCCCAGGGCATGAGCGACGGCGAAACTTGACCCACCCAGCGATGGTGGCGTTCCTGCCGGTGGTGGCCCCACCTGCCAGGGCTGCCAGACCTGGCCTTCCTCGGAGAGCCCTCGGCCCGCCCAGACGCAGGCGTACCAGCGTCCATCCCGGTCACGTTGGGGAGGGCCCGGCATCAGCCCCGCGGCGCCGCTCACCGCTATCACCCCGGGCCAGGCTGCAGGGTAGACCGACGCCCCGAAACGCGGGCTGGCAGCGACGATGCGGGTGCCCGCAGCCTGAAGCCTCTCCACCGCCGCCTGCAGCCGCGTATCGGCCCGGGGCAACCCCAGACTACAGAGCACCCAGGCCGGTGGCACCTCAGCTTGCCACTCGAAGGCCGCTGCCAGGGCATCGGCGTTAGCGGTGAGACGCTCTTCGAATAGCTTGTAGAGGGCGATCTCCAGCCGCGTCAGCGGCAAATAATGACCCAGGGTGGCGAGGATCGCCTGGCCATGACCAAGGCGATCCCCGGGGTCGGCACCACTGGGTGAGTGGAAACGCACCAGGGCCGTACCAGGAGGTACCCCGCTATCGATCACGCCCAGGGTCGGACTGAGGGCCGATATTAGAGACATAACGCCGCCTCCACCGCGACCAGCTGCCCTTGCTGGAGTCGATAGCAGGCACCCAGATTGCCAAAGTGGTCGCTCTGGTGGCTGATGATCAGTCGGGTGGTATCCCCCAGCACCTCGTCAAGCAGGGCATCGAAGGTTCGGGCAGCCGCCGAATCCAGCGCCGCGGTGGGCTCGTCCAGCAGCACCAAGCGAGGCTTTTTTAGCAGTGCCCGAGCCAGGGCCAGGCGCGAGCGCTGGCCGCCAGAGACCTTGCCACCCAAATCGCCCAACTCGCTCTCTAACCCTTCTGGCAGGGCATCCAGCCAGTCGGCGAGTCCAACGCGGGAAAGCGCATCGATCAGTTCGGTGTCACTTGCCTCGGGGGCCAGGGCGCGCAGGGTCTCGGCCAGGCTACCGCGTAGCAGGCTGGGGTGTTGCTCCACCCAGGCAACCTGCTTGAGCCAGTGATGGCGGGAGAGCTCGCCGAGCGGCACGCCATCGACACGAATCTCACCCGACTCGGGCGACTCCAGCCCCAGCAGCAGGCGGATTAGGCTGCTCTTGCCAGCTCCGGAGGGACCGGCGATCAGCACCTTGCTGCCCGGCGGAAGCGCGAGATCGATGTCATCCAGAAGCCAATCGGCTTGGCCGGGGTGGCGGAAACGCACACCCTCCAAGCAAAGCTCACCAGGCCCGGCAGGACGGCTGCCGCGGTAGGGATCACGCATGGCGGGCTCACTGAAGAGCTCGGCCAGGCGGCAAGCGCTGACCCGGGCCCGTTGCCAACCTCCATAGAGTCCCAGCAGGCCGCCGATGGGGGTCATCACCATACCGAGATACGCCAACAGGGCCATCAGCTCACCGAGTTGCAACTGCCCCTGAATCACCAGATAGCCGCCCAACAGCAGCACCCCGGCCCGGGCCAGGGAGAGGATCAGTTGGGGGCCCACGTCGCTGAGAAAGCCCACCTGACGCACCGCCAACAGGCGCCGCAGCTGTTCGTGGCCAAGCCCCTGGAGGCGATTGAGGCGCGACGGCTCCAGCGCCTGACCTTGAAACCAGGGGCCATGGGCCAGGGTATCCTGCCAGAAGCCGGAGAGTTCACCGCTCTGCTCACGGAGCGCCTGCTGACGACGAGTCAAGGCCGGGCGCCAGGCGCGCAGCCACAGCCACTGGATGGGTACCAGCACGGCAACCAGGGCCATCAGCATGGGGCTGAACAGGCCAATCATGGCCAGCGCTCCCACCAGCCCTAACAGGTTGGAGAGTCCGCTGAGCAGACCGTCCAGGGCGAACCCCTGGAGGATAGACAGGTCGCCATCGAGACGGCTCATCAGGTCGCCTCGCCCTCGGGCCTGCCAGCGGGCCGGAGCCAGGCGCAGCAGATGGCGCAGCAAGGAGCGGCGCAGCGACAGCAATAGCCGGGCGGAGAGCGCCACATGCTGCAGCCGGGTTAGTCCCTGTAGGGCCAGAGCGGCGAGTCCTACCACCACCAGGGCGGCAACGTAGGTAGCAACGGTGTTGAAGTCCCCCTGCATCAGGCCGTGATCGATCAGCCGCTGGGTGAGCAGCGGCGGCAACAGCGCCAGCAGGGTCGCCACCAGGCTCAGCGTCAGCAGCCGGGCCAGCGCCAGGCGCCGCGCCTTGAGGGGGCGGTAGAGCCAGCCCCAGGGCAGCGCCCCTGTGTCGCGAGTGAAGTCAGGCTCACGCATCGACGCTCTCTTCATTCATCATTCATAGGGGCTGCCCCCAGCAAAAAGGGCCGGTCGCTTTAGCAAGCGCCGGCCAGAAGGATCATGTAACGGCAACCTAGAAGCGTGCCACCTTCAGCGTTGCTGTGCTCATATCACCGGGCAAGCGGATGCGCCCCAGATCATTGAAGTCATCATCATAGATGGCGATATCGCTGGAGGCACCGCCCAGGTAAATCCGCGAACCGTCATAGGAAGTGTTGATGCTGTAGTAAGTATGATCAAGATCGATCACATCCACGATCTCTTGGGTGCGGGCATCCAGCTTGCTGAGTTGGGTGTAGACGCCGTAAAAGACGTCCCTCTCCCGGGGGTCAGAAACCATGGAGAAGATGATGAACTCGAAAGGGACAATCTCCTTGTTCTCAGTCTCGCCGGTGGCTAGGTCGACTCGGCTGACGCCCCAGTGCCAGGCCTCGTTCTCCTCGCCGGGATGCTCCGCCACCGTGTAGGGGCGCAGGAACTCGTTGGTTACCTCGCCCATAGACCACACGGCTAAGGAATCTGGCGAGCTAAAACTGGGGCGATCCCAATTCCGGTTGGCAATGGCGATCTCAGTCTCGCCGCTTTCCGGGTCGATCCGATATATATCAGCGCCAGCGAGATAGAGATAACCGTCCTCGGCGGCTCCCATGGTCGTCACCTGGCGCGGTGCCGGAAAGGTGGTCAGGGGCTCGGCAGCGAGACCCGCTGTCGTGTCATAGACCGCCAGCTGTGGCTCCAACACTTCGTAATGGTCGATACCTAGCCGCACCCGATCCCAGATGCTATAGAGTCGGCTACCGTCCGGGCTCACGGCCAGGGAGGCGATGGATTTAGCGCGTATTGAGTTGCCTGAGCCGCTGGCACGGAAGACTTCCTCACAACTGGTGAGGTCGATGCCCACCACGTCTTCCCAGCGGTTGTGCAGCACATAGGCGATCCGCTCATCCGGTGATAGCTGCAGAGTGCCGGAGCCGAAGTCGCCTTCTACGTCACAGGTGCGCACCACTTCCTGGGCCTCCGGGTCGATCACGTAGAGCTGGTTGGGACGGGCCATGGTTACCAGATACTCGCGTACTTCGTCAGCGCTGGCTTCACCGGCGACAGCAGCATTAACCACCAGGGGCTGGGCAGCGAAGGCCAACAGCCCTATTAGGGGCAGGGTGAGCCGCTTCATTTCTGAGGTATTCATCACTTCTCGTCTCCCGGATAGACGCTATCGAACTTGCGCCAATCATCCTCAGCGCGATCGGCCCCATCCCCCCATTGGGGGTAGGTGTTCATGGTGTCCGGTACCTGAGCAGGCCACCAGCAGGGGTCAGCGCAGCCATAGAGATCTGCCTCCATCGGTTGGCACAGCGAGGCCACGCCGCCGAAGGGATCCACTTCCCAGCCCGGGTCGAAGCTGGAAGTGCACCCGGCGATAGTCTGCATGGCCTGCACTTCTTCCAGGGCCTCTGGGCTGGCGGCCCGCTCCATTTCGCGGGCCTTGCGGTTGAGGGGGGCCAACCCCAGTGCGGTCAAGTTCTTCTTGTTATTCGTCATGCTGTTTGCCTCCCGGCCAGGGGGCCGTCGAGAAAATCGGGGTTATGGCGCAGGATGCGGGCATAGGCCTGAATGCCGAAATCGACCCAGTCGCGCATCAGGTCGCAGTAGTGATAGGTGGGGGTCATGGGGTCGCCATAGCGAGCGTAGCTCTCGTGGTAGCAGCCACCGGAGCAGAGGTTGCGGATCCGACAGTTGCTGCAGCCACGCTCGGAGCGATCGCTCCTGGCCTCGATAAACTGCTTGAGACCAGCGTGATCAAGCCCCTCCTGGACGCTGCCGAAGGTAGGCATCTCGGAGCCAGTAAAACGGTGACAGAGGTGTACATCGCCCGCATGATCCACCGAGACCAACCCTAGGCCTGCGCCGCAGGGCACCGCCTTGCTGCGCCCTTCCCAAAGATCGGTGAGCAGTTGGTTGAAGTTGCCGAAGCCGATATCGCGCCCCTGAATGGCGGCTGCCACGGCCCGCTCACCGAGCTCGACCATACCGTCGAAGACCTGCTTGAGCTCGTCGCCGGTAAGGTTGTAGGCCGCCATATCACCAGAGGTGACGGGAGCGAAGCCCGCTTCGGCGAAACCCAGCTCATTGACCAGGTGGTCGTGGATACCGATGACGTCGGTGATGCCACGAGTCAGGGTCACCCTGGCCCCCACCGGCCGTGAGCGATAGCTGGCCAGCAGCGGTTTAATGCGCTTGGCCACCAGATCGTAGGTGCCCTGGCCGTTGACCGCAATGCGGTTCTTGTCGTGGATCGCCTTGGGGCCGTCCATGCTCACCGTGAGTCCAAAACGATGGGCGTCGAAGAAGGCGATTTTCTCCTCATTCAGCAGGGTGGCGTTGGTGGTCAGCGTGAAATCCACTGCCTTGCCGAGCCCGTGGATGCGCGCCTCGGCCCAGTCAACCACCTGGCGGATCAACGGCATGTTGCTGAGCGGCTCGCCGCCGAAGAAGACGATGTTGTAGCGATCCCGCTGGGGGGCCTCGCGCAGCATCATCTCGATGGAGGCCTGGGCGGTGGCCAGATCCATCTTTTTGCCGTCCCGGGGGGTATCCAGGTCTTCCTTATAGCAGTAGCTGCAGCTCAGGTTGCAGCCGGTATTGACGTTGAGCACCACGGTAGAGAGCGGGAACTGCTCCACCTTTACGCTGGGATTATAGGCCTGGACGACTCCATCGGTGATCAGCTTCAGCGCTTTGAGCTGTAGCAGCCGCTCCTGAATATCTTCGCCGCTGACCTGATGTGTCAGATGTCCCGGCAGCGCCCCGCTGTCGAGCCCCTCCTTTCGCCCGGCCAGAGCCAGCAGCTCCTCGCTGAGGGCATCCGGGGCAAACAGGCTGGTGGTGGGGATATGGAACCACAGCGGCTGGCCTTCCACTTCCATCCGATGCAGGTTCTCGGGTATGGCTTGTAAGATTCCCATGGTGACCTCCTAGCGAAGCGGTGGGTTGTTCCAGCGTTGCACGGTAACGATCAGTTGGGCTTCGTCCTGCATCGCCTCCTGCCCCACCACACTGGCGGTCACCCGCAGGTTGCCCACGCTGTTGGCATTGTACTGGCGCAGCGGGTTGGGCCCGGCCCCGGCCGGCGAGAAGATCCCTGTGGCGGCGTCCAGTATGCCAGCAAACCTGGCATCCTCGTCGCGTTCGGCGATCTCGTCCCAGGGGGACACGCTCCAACGTACCGGTACCTGACCCAGCGGGATGGCTTCATCGGCGCCATCCAGATAGCCTGCGGCGGTGAAGACACCACTCACTGGCGGGGTCTTGTCGTTGCCGATGCGAGCCACCCCCAGCGCTGGACTCACCTCCAGGCGATCCACCGTGCGGTAGCCAGCGAGCAGTTTCTCAGCGCTGATCTCGCCAATCTGCATAGTCAACCAGCCGGGCGTAAGATCGGTGCTGGCCTCAACGTCCAGCACCAGGCGCATGTCGCTACGTTCGACCACCTCACGCACGGTGACGCCCTCCCCGAGACTGATCTCCCCTTCCCCAAGACCGTGGCCCAGCAGCACCAGCCGGCTGCGCTCGCCGGCCTTGAGCGAGGCGGGCAAGCTGGCCAACACAGCAGACTCGGCCGCTTCGTGAGGCACCATTTCCACCATCATTCCAAAAGCATCGTCATGGTCATCGAAGATGCGCCCGCTGGGATGCGCGCCGGAGAGATCCAGCACCTGCTTGAGATCACGACCGTTGAGGTTCAGGTTGGCGCGCCACTCGTAGCCGGTATAAACGATGGCCTGGCCTTCGCCACTGAGCGGGCGACCACTGGTGAAAGCGCCGTCCAGGCTAAGGGAGTAGGCATCCTCGCCTTCAGCGGCGTTAATAGTCACGTCGGCATAAAAGTCGCCTTCTCCGGGCCAGTGCCCCCAGAGCTGCCAGTCGCCCTCAGGAGAGGTCTGTTCGGCCTGCTGCCATGACTCCCAGGCTTCATTTTCGAGACTTTGAGTCTCGGCCAGCCAGGGAGCGATCTCGTTCAGGGCGAGATCGAACCAGTCACGATCCCGTGCCATGGCCTGGTACTCAATGGTCTGGAACTGGCCCACATGGAAGTGCACTAGTCTCTCCCACTCTTCCCGGGGACGGCGCTGCAGTTGGGCGCGGCCGCCAGTATGACAGCGGGCACACATCTCCTGGTAGCTGGGATGATCGAAAGACTCGATACGGTTGAGGCGTCGCTCGATCAGCTCACGTTGGGGCGCGCTCTCCTCAGGGGCCAGGCCGCGGGTATCGGCGAGGAACTTGACGATATCCCGGCGCGCCTCCAGGGGCAGCTCCAGGCCGTGCATGGTCTGCATGCGCGCGATCGTCATGTCCCAACCTTCCGGGGTCTTGCGCTGTGCACTAATGCGGCTCCAGCTCTGGGGGCCACTTTGGGTCTGGTGGCAGCCTGAACAGTACCTGTCGATGGCCTCGCTGCCAGCAGAGGCCAAGACGATGCCAGTAGGCAGCAGCAGGGCTAGGCTACAGAGCCCTGAGGGAAGTGCATGTCTCATCACGGAGAGTTCTCCACGCATTATTGTTGTCGTGATGTTCGTCTGCAGTTGTCTTCGCGGGCGAACATCGAAGGTATGTGCCAGTGCCATTCAACTTGCATTGACCGCGCCGACTATCAACAACTTCTTTTTATTCATGTGGTTGAAGTGATTTGCTTGCCCGAGTTTTTTAGATGCTTGGCCAGCAAGCGACAATCGGTGCCCCAAGTTGCGACAGTCGCGTATGGTCTTGAAACACTTTGCCTCTTCGAATTTGGTCAACATTGAACGTGGCGGCACCCGGATTTTCCGACCGACTCAGGTCTGAGACTTGGCTCTCAAGGGGGGTTATGGGGCTGCGGTGCCTCTGCCTGAACCTGGGGCTGACGCCCAGGACGCGCGCACAGCAGCTAGCGGTGTCGTCTAGTGTCGTCTAGTGCAGCGTAGCGGCCCCAGAGGAACTAGACGTTGATCCGGCCGTGTTCGTGGCAATGAACCTCTTCACCTTCAGGGGCGATCACAAAGGCCTCCTGGGGCCATCGACCCATGGCTGGGGTTGGGGGATGGCCCGCCAGGGGGGAGTGATGTGGTTGTGGTAGCGAGCCATACCAACAGCATCGCCTTGCCACGCTATGCTAAGGTCTGCTGCTTGGGCTGAGTATCACCAGCCAGCAAGGTTGGACGGTCAGCATCGAGTTCTGCCAGCGGTTCACAGGGCTCCAGGCTATCCCGACAACGGCCCACTAAGCGCTGATACTCCTGGGTACCCTGCTGTTTCCAGTCGAACTCTTCATCACTCAGCGCGCGCTTAACCTTTGCGGGTGCCCCCATCACAAGTGACTGGGGCTCACACTCGAAGCCCGCCTTAACGAACGCTGCCGCCGCAACGATAGATCGTTCGGCAATGTTGGCGCCGTCCATCACCACGGCATTCATGCCGACCATGGCATCACGCCCAATCACGCAGCCATGCAGTACCGCGCCATGGCCGATATGGCCATCCTTCTCAACCTTGGTGACGCAGCCTGGGAAGCCGTGCATCACACAGGTATCCTGAAGGTTAGATCCCTCTTCCAGCACCAGCCGCCCGAAATCACCACGCATCACCGCGCCGGGGCCTACATAACAGTTGGGGCCCACGATTACGTCGCCAATTAACACCGCAGTAGGATGGACATAGGCGGTCGGGTGTACCACCGGCGTCACCCCTTCAAGTCGATAGTAAGGCATAACACTCTCCGTTAGCTTGATTGGCCGTGTGGGGTGCTGCCCCCATCGCCCGCTCTTCGAACTGTTCGGCCCCTGCCCCATCAGTTGTGTAGCCACCTAGGGTTATCGCGCCTTTGCTGCGCTGATTGCGTCATGGGGCGCTCCTGCGCTCAATCTATCTTGATACGCAATATCAACTAAGATTATATTTTACGTAACAAAACATCAAACACTTTACCTGTCGCCGTCTACTGAAGAATGGGCACACCGCTATCTAAAAACTCGACGCACCCTGCTGTAAGTCAGTTTTTTAGACGACCTTGGTTTTTTTATACCATCGTCTAACAATTATCTTATATTCGCAAAAAAGTCACACAAGTTATTGTTAATAACTAACAAACTACCAACAACACCAACAAGCGACACATTATAATCACCCATATAATATTGATGTGTATCAAAATAAATCTATACTCGGCAGAGATTCATCCTGTGGATCACAGGCCGAACGGTCACTGGCGGGCACCGCCGACCGCGAAAAGGGCATGCGCCTTCCAATAAAAACGACCTGCCACTTTTCAAGGGCACTGACACAAGGACATTACCCATGAGCCAAGCGCCCCTGCTTTACAGCGTGGAAGACGGCGTCGCCTGCATCACGCTGAACCGCCCCGAAAGCTTGAACAGCTTCAATACCGAAATGCATGCCGAGATGCGCAAGGTGCTAAAAGCCGTGCGCCAAGACTCAAGCGTTCGCGCTTTGCTGCTGACCGGCAGCGGTCGAGGCTTCTGCGCCGGCCAGGATCTTTCCGACCGTAGCGTCGCGCCCGGCGCAGAAGCCCCCGACCTCGGCGAGTCGCTTGAGAAACGTTACAACCCCATGCTGCGCGCCCTTAAAGACATGCCGTTCCCGACCATTTGTGCGGTGAACGGCGTGGCCGCAGGTGCCGGTGCCAACATCGCCCTGGCCTGCGACATCGTATTGGCCGCGCGCTCGGCAAGCTTTATTCAGGCCTTCTGTAAGATCGGTTTGATTCCAGACTCTGGCGGTACCTGGACATTGCCTAATTTAGTGGGCATGGCTCGCGCCAAGGGCCTGGCGATGCTGGGCGACAAGCTCCCCGCCGAGACCGCCGAACAGTGGGGCATGATCTGGCGCTGCGTCGACGATGAGACGCTTCAAGAAGAAGCCATGAGCATGGCTCGCCACCTGGCCACTCAACCAACCCATGGCCTAGCGCTGATTAAGCGCGCCCTGCATGCCAGCAGCGATAACAGTTTCAACGAACAGCTCGACCTGGAACGCGACCTTCAGCGCCTTGCTGGGCGCAGCGAAGATTACCGCGAAGGCGTTAGCGCTTTTATGGAAAAACGTCGCCCCACCTTCAAGGGAGAGTGATATGCCAGCCATTCTCTCTACCGCCACTATTAGCATCATCAGCACAGGCGCCATTAATGCCTTGACCGATAGCCGTTTGGTTATCGAGGCTATCGTCGAGAACCTTGGGGCCAAGCGCCAGGTGTTTGCTCGGCTCGAAGCCCTATACGAGGAAAGCTTCCATGCATGATTCCCAACTGACCCCGCAGCAACTGGCGGAAGCCTGCGCCGAGGCAATGTTTTCCCGCGACCATGCCAGCCAAGGGCTGGGGATGCGCATTACTCGCGTGGCTCCCGGCTTCGCCGAACTGACCATGACCGTGCGTCAGGACATGGTGCAGGGGCACGGCAACTGCCATGGCGGATTTCTGTTTGCCCTGGCTGACTCAGCCTTCGCGTTTGCCTGCAACAGCTACGACGAAGCCACAGTAGCCTCCGGTTGCAGTATCGACTATCTCGGCCCCGGCCAGCTGGGCGACGAGATCACCGCCACCGCCGAGGAGCGCAGCCGCCGCGGGCGTACCGGCATTTACGACATTACATTGCGCAATCAGCACGGCGATACCGTTGCCTTGTTCCGCGGGCGTTCCTACAAAATTCGCGGCAGCGTACGCCGCCTGGAAGACACCGCTGCTGGAGATAACCAATGAAAGAGGCGCTGATCATTGAGCGCTTATAAGCCCATTACTAAAGCCATTTCATCGCCCATGGCGCATTTAGAAATTAGTCCAATAACAACTAGCTTGATCGGAGACCCCTGATGAATCAGCCCGCAACGCGTATCAACACCGCGACTCTCGATCCCCTGGAAACCGCCAGCGTCGACGAGCTGCGCGCCACTCAGGTCAAGCGCCTGAAGTGGAGCCTGAAGCACGCTTACGACAATGTGCCGTTCTACCGCCAGTCCTTCGACAAGGCTGGAGTGCATCCCGACGATATCCAGACGCTGGAGGATCTCGCCAAACTGCCTTTCACCACCAAGGCAGATTTGCGCGACAACTACCCGTTCGGCATGTTGGCCACACCGATGAGCGAGATCGTTCGCATCCATGCCTCCAGCGGCACCACCGGGCAACCGACGGTGGTAGGCTACACCCAGAACGATATTGATGTGTGGTCCGATGTGATGGCGCGCTCGATCCGCGCCGCCGGCGGCAGCCGCAACGATAAGGTGCATGTGGCGTATGGCTATGGTCTATTCACCGGTGGGCTGGGCGCGCATTACGGTGCCGAGCGCCTGGGTTGCGCGGTGATCCCCATGTCGGGTGGCCAGACCGAGAAACAGGTTCAGTTGATCCGTGATTTCGAGCCGGACATTATCATGGTCACTCCCTCGTATATGCTCAACATCGCGGACGAGATGGAGCGCCAGGGCATCGATCCCCACACACTGCCGCTGCGTACCGGCATTTTCGGTGCCGAACCCTGGACCGACAGCATGCGCACGGCTCTTGAGAAGCGCCTGGGTATCGATGCATTGGATATCTATGGCCTGTCGGAAGTGATGGGCCCCGGCGTGGGCATGGAGTGCCTGGAGACCAAAGATGGCCCGACCATCTGGGAAGATCATTTCTATCCCGAGATCATCGACCCAGTCAGCGGTGACGTCCTACCGGACGGCGAGTACGGCGAGCTGGTGTTCACCACCCTTACTAAAGAAGGCCTGCCGGTTATTCGCTACCGCACCCGCGACCTGACCCGCCTGCTGCCGGGCACCGCGCGCCCCATGCGACGCATCGACAAGATTACTGGCCGCAGCGACGACATGCTGATCATTCGCGGGGTTAATGTGTTCCCCACTCAGATCGAAGAGCAGTTGCTCAAGATCGCGTCGCTTTCTCCCCACTACGAGATCGAAGTCAGCCGCCAAGGCAATATGGACATGGTGCTTGTTCGTGTAGAGGCGAATCATCATGACATCGCCCGCGACCCCGTGGCTTGTGAAGAAGCCGCGAAACAGCTCCAGCATTCCATCAAGACGCACATTGGCATCAGCACCCAGGTCAAGGTGTGCCCGGTAGAGAGTGTTATGCGTTCGATGGGTAAGGCAAAGCGTGTAAAAGACGTGCGTTAACTCTTTTCAGACAGAGCCTAGAGCAATGATATCAGCCCCCGAATACTTATTATTCATGGCTTTTAAGCTTTAGGCTTGTGAAGCTGAAAGTGAACGAGCGGCTACCACTGTTAGCTCTACCTTAGCATCGATAAAAAGCTCACAACATATAGTAGTGCGAACCGGCAGAGGCGCAGAAAAATAGTTCTTATAAGTACTGTTGAAAAGCTCAAAATCACTTTTATCAGTGAGATAGGCAGTGACTGATACAATCTCACTTAACCCCAGACCACTCTGGGCCAGTGTTGAAGAAATGCGCTTCATTACTAGATCAGTTTGCGCAACAATTCCCTCCGGAACTCTTCCTTCTTCATCTAAAGGAACTTCTCCGGAAAGCATGACCAGATCATTGACTTCGCGAAACTTAGAAAATGGCATGTTCATAGCGTATCTCCTGATACTTATTGAAAATCAATTAACCGAAGCCGAGGAAGCCTTCAGAGAAGCTCAGTGGCTGGGCATTGCAAAGCGATTTAGTATCGACCTGAGGACGTGAGAGCTCTGGAACAGTATTGAACAAGGCTTCTAGTTCCTGAGCAAAAGCAAGCGTAGCCAGGTCTTCGCCACGGCGGCCAATGATCTGCAAACCAAAAGGAAGACCATTTAGATCCCGTCCGGCAGGTAACGTAATAGATGGGTGGCCAACCAATGTCGACGCATAAGCCATTGAAAGCCAATGGTAATAGCTTTCCATCGGTTTTCCGTCTATCTCACTGGGGTAAAGCTCATGCCAGTTTCGTGGACTAATAGTCGTAGTCGGCGCAATAATAAAATCATGCCGTTCGAAAAATGTTTGCCAGCGCCGGTATATTTGGGTCTGCAAATTCATGGCCTCCACGACATCTAACGCAGAGAATGAAGCCCCCTCTTTAACATTGGCCTTGATATTCGGGCCCACCTTACTTGGATGGTTTCTAACCAACTCACGATGATGGCCGGAAAACAACAATCCTCTTAAAACTGAAAAAGCCCTATCTGCACCATGGCAATCCGGGTGGGTGTGCTCTAAGGAAGCAAATACATGACCGAACCGATGTAATTTATCAAGGAAGGTTTCAGCAATAAGCGACTCTGTTATCGCAAAACCAAAATCATGGGTAACCGCAACTCTAGCACTACTCAGATCAGAAGAGGGTAAATGCGTGTAAGAGTCAGGGTTATGGTGGCTTTTTTCCTCAACTACCGATACCCATGGATCTCTTCGGTCAGGTCTAATCATGGCTGATAGCATGAGTGCGGTGTCAGCTACAGTCCGTGCCATTGGCCCGCTGGTAGATAAAGGAAGCAGTGCTAATGAACGCTGCGATCCAGGAACTACGCCAGGCGAGGGACGAAAGCCAACAACACCATTGAATGCCGCTGGGCTTCGCAGGCTACCGCCGGTATCCGAACCAGTCGCCAAAGGTGCCATGCCGCAGGCAACAGCCACGGCCGAGCCTCCCGATGAACCACCTGCAGAACGAGATAAATCAAAGGGATTCGCAGTGACGCCATACACCGCATTTCGAGTATTTCCTCCAGCACTCCACTCAGGGTTATTTGTCTTACCCATAATGACGACACCTGCTTGGCGTAGCTGGGTGATCATCGGGTCATCTGACGTAGCTATATTATCGGCATATAACTCACTACCATAAGTTGTAGGAAAACCAACTACATCGACCATATCCTTTACACACAATGGCAGACCGTGCAGTACACCAAGAGGCTTACCTTGGTCGATTTCCCTTTGAGCATCGCGAGCTTGAGTAAGCATTAAGTCGTGATTATAGCTAACTAAAGCATTTACTGCCGGGTTCACAGCTTCCGCTCGGGCGATACAGCTCTCAGCAAGCTCGACAGCAGAGAGCTGTTTTGAAGAAAGCAGGCGACGAGCCTGAGTAGCACTCAAATCACAAGGTATCATTCAAACATCTTCCTTTATGTAATTTATCAAAAGACATAGCCGATAAAACCAGGTTTTTATTAAAAACAATAGCCACCATCATTAACAATGACAAAAATCTTTACGATACATAAAACAATCACCAACAGAACGTCACTTTTATCTTTTTCAGCATGACTGACATCAAAATACTATCTCAACGATCATTTAAAACATGGGTAAGAAAGTTAAAAAACCACAATTACACTTAACAATTAATAGAAAATCATTAATGATAGAAAGTAGATCCTTCCTTGCTAATTTTCGATTCACAAGCACGAGCAAGCAGATGCACCAAAATAATAGCTGCACAAATTGGCACAGATAACACCACCCATGACATCGGAAATCCCAACGTATCTGCACTAATCTGTGACTGACGTGCGATAAAACCACGTGACGGATCCATTCCAGACCCCAAGATACTGAAATAGATAATAGGAACAAAAAAGATGAGCACTGCCACACCGCGCAACAGTGCCGAAAAAAGCCTCAATGAAAAGCTCTTAAAGTGCATGGCCCCCTGAAAAAGCGCAGGGTCATCTTTCGACTTAAAAGAAAGCGTAGCGCCGAGCAGCCCGCCCCACACCATCATGTAACGAGCCATTTCTTCTGTCCATGATGGCGGTGCGTTAAAAGCGTATCGAGCCACCACTTGGATTGCTACGAATAGCAGCATCAACACTAAGCACAATACTGATACTCGGCGAGCAAGCCAATCTAGACAATCACTGAGGATAACTATTGAACGGCACATATTGTATACACCTTACGCTCAGCATAATCACTAGAAAAGCCCCCCTGCATCCAGGTTAATATAACTGGATAGGGTAACTAACAGCTGGATTTAGCGCGTCTTTTCGGCAAGATCAGTCCACGTCTCGACTTGTGCGGGTGTCAGCTCCGTCTGATCGTAAACCGAGCGAGATAACTCACGAAATCTATCACGCGATTCTGCCGACAATTTTGTTACTTCCACACCATTTTCCCTAAGCTCGTTTAAAACCTTGGGTGTAATATCTTGAAGCCATGCCCGGTTGGCCTGATTAGCAATACCAACGGATTCATCGACAATACTTCTTTCCTGCTCACTCAGACCCTGGTACCAGTCGTCAGAAACCAGAACCGCACGTAAAGCGTTCATAACATTAGTATCAGTGTAATAGCTTATGATGTCCGTTTGTCCAAACATAATTGGGACAAGTGAAGTATTAATATAGCCATCGACAATACCTGTCTGCATTGCTGCCGCCACCTCTCCCCAGGCAACAATTGTTCCGCTTCCGCCCCAAGCTCTATAGAGCGCGTTTTGTACATCGTCGATGGCACGCATCCGCAGGTCGGCCATGTCTTCAGGCTGAGTGACAGCCTTGCGTGTTGTGATAATACCGGAGGGAGGGCCAAGCGGTGCGAGCGTCAATAAACGAACCCCAGCATGCTTAATATTTTCATTGATGCGTGACAGAACATCACCTTCAGTGAGAGCTCGATCCATGTGGCTCACTCCATCAAAAAGATAAGGCAAACGTACGCCGAAAATAAACGGATCGATGCGTGCGACTGAATTTACGTCCGACAAAGATACTTCTAGCAGGCCCATTGAAAGTTGGTCGAGTTTTTCTGCCTCTCCCCCCATAGCATCTCGAGGTATTTCGCGAGCATTTAAGCCGCGCTCTTTGAGAGCTTCAGTAAAATTATGTGCCCAAACATAGGAGCCTGACCTTTCTAAGTCCGTTGGACTATCCAGAGCAACCTTGATTTCGCTACCAAGAACCGACATAGGAAATGCAATTAGGGCTGACGCCATTGCGAGAATCTTTAGCAATTTCATACAGTGTCTCCATTATGCTTGTTATCGATAGAAGTTGTGATTTTTTAATCTAGAGCACGTTGAACCCGAATATCCGTGGAAGCAAGAGACTAATATTCGGAAAAAAGGCAATTATCAACAATATTACTAACTGTATTCCAATAAAGGGTAGTGTTGCTTTAGCAAGGTTCCAGTAATTTATTTTCGCAATCCCCGAAACCACAATTAAACATTTCCCAAAAGGAGGTGTTATCAATCCAATACAAAGGTTGAAGCAAACCATAATACCTAGATGTACCGGATTGAAACCTTGTAACAGCGCTGTAGGCACAAGCAATGGTACGAGTAATGTGAGTGCCACAGGTGTGTCCATGAACATACCGGCAACAAGAAGCACAAAAATAAGTAACAAAAGGTAATTATTTCCGGCAAGCCCCATTGAGGCTATCCAGCCTGCCAATAATTGAGGCCAACCCAGCAGTCCTGCAAGATAACTAAGTACTGCGATAGAGCAAATGACAATAAAGATAGAGCCTGTTAAACGTGCTGTCGCCTCCACGGCTGAATAGAGCACTTTCCAAGACATCCCTCCCATCGACCAACCTACTAATATAGCCGCAATAACAGCAAGTGCTGCGCCTTCAGTTGGAGTTGTAAGCCCAAAGACGATACTGCCAAGGATAATGATGGGTATAGATAAAGCAGGCCACGCTCTTTTAAAGCTAGCGAACAGTGGAGGAATATCAATAGTGCTACCACCGGGATGATCGTCTCGATGTGCTATCCAGGCATTAAATGCGAAGAGCAAACAGGCCAGTAGCAAACCAGGCAAAATGCCAGCCACAAAAAGCGCTGCTACGGAGGTGCCTGTTAGCCCTCCGTAAATGATCATAATGATGCTAGGCGGAATAATCGGCCCAATCATTGATGAAGCGGCGGTTAGTGCTCCTGCATAATATGGTGGATAACCACGTTCGCGCATAGCTGGAATCAAAGAGTTGGACACAGCTGCTGAATCGGCCACCGCGGAACCTGATATACCAGAAAAGAATAGGCTCGTCATAATATTGACATGCCCCAGACCACCCTTGAAACGACCAAGCAGAGCCATAGCAAAATCGATCAGAGACCCCATCACACCAGCACGATTCATCAGCTCTCCGGTGAGTATGAACAAGGGCATAGCCATAAAAGCAAAGACATCTAACTGAGCAAAGATACGTTGAGGAAGTATCGCTATGTATTGCGGATAGCCAGTCGTCAAAAATGCGATGACCGCAGTGGCACCTACTAGATAAGCGAATGCTGTACCCGAAAACAGGAATACACAAAAAGCTACGATAGCATAGGCCATACAAGGCTCCGAAGGCGTTGCTACTAACAGAACTTATACTTGTCTTTATTTGAGAATACTCAGTGATGTGAAGGCAGACAAATGACAAATTGCTCTCTTCGCATAACCAAACAGTAATACGAAGAGAGCGCTTCACTTTACTCTGACTCAATGGGAAGTAAAACGAGACTGGTGACTTGCCTGTTCCAGGCATTCTTGAAATAGCTTGCTAGTTGCATTAGATGAATTGCTTCTCCAATAGCAGTAGGCCTCCGAAAGAATTTCATCAAATTGCAACGGCAGGATACTTAGATCTCCCTTTCCCGCATGATGTCTGGCCAACCACTCAGGCATGAGGCTGATGAACGGAGCGATCCGCATCAGCTCAAAGTTGAGCAGTAGTGATGTAGATTCGATATAACTGGAAGGGAATGCTAAACCGGCCTTGGCAAGGCATGTGTCAACGGCTTGCCTGGCTAATGACCCTTCTGCTGGGCTAATCCATGGCCAAGCTACAACGTCTTTCCATTCGATTGTTGCTCGCACCGCAAGCGGGTGCTGAGAGCCGGCTACCACCAGAATAGGTTCCTTTAATATCGAGGTTTTACTGATGCCCTCGCGAAAGAAAGGCTCCCATGCCCGAGCTATCAAGATATCTAGATTGCCATTTTCCAGCAGAGGTAATAGCTGATTAAAGTGGCCTTCAGTGATAGAAACGACTGCAGAAGGAGCAATTACCTTGAGCCGTTTAATGGCCTCTGGCAACAGTGTCGGTGCAAGTGAGGCGACCACACCCACTACAACGTGGCCTCCTAACCCCCGGTGGACAGCATCGACATCAAATTCAGCCCTTTCAATTAATTGTATGATTTCAGTCGCATGGGCTGCCAACCTTTCACCAATAGGGGTGAAAACAACGCGGTTACCTTGCCTTTGAATGATTGGGCTGTTCAGGGAACGCTCAATCTCACCGATTTGCTTAGAAATCGCCGGCTGAGTCACGTTCATTGCTTTCGCCACATGACTGACCTGCCCTAACTGGGCAAGCATGGCAATTATCTGGAGGTGTCTAAGCTTCAAATCATGTTTAAAGAATTTCTTAATATCTTGTTGTGTTTCGAGCATACAGCTACCTTGTTTTTCTCATTGCAATGACCCGCATCGGTGAAGAGCATTTCACAACAGGTTAGCAGCGCTGACTCACTTTCTGTTTTACCAACAGAAGTGACACAGCGTGCAACATCCTGGCAACCACTCTAGACCTGACGATACCAGGCTCCCACCGCCGTGAATTGATCACGAGTCTACGCCGTCCCCCACGTTAAAGGGCTGGAAATTCAAAGCAGCCAGGCAAGTATTCCACTGAAATTTGGCGCCACAAGCAACGGCGGCGCCGTCCCTTGTTAGAGCCTTACTTGCGATCCGACTGTTCAGACCGCACCTAGCGTCCACAAAAAAGGTTCTGCATATTAGCGTAAATAACTTTTCCCTCTGAAGGCATTTTTGAATCACTTGTTTTAGCTATTTTTTTCCTTTTATGGCTAAGCCCTATCTACATCTGTTATCACAAAGTCTTAAAGTGACACACAAAAATACTTATTGATAAAATATTTCGTGTCACTATACTTTAGAAAAGATAAGCCACACTCCCTGATATACCGACGCCGCGGAGGTCTCTATGTACGCGCAGCTCGTTGAAACCGGTTCTAACAAACTCAAAACGCTTGATGAGATGAGCCCTGAGGAACGCCAGTTCCAGGAGCGCATCAATGATGAAATTAAAATAGAACCCAAGAACTGGATGCCGGACGCCTACCGCAAGACCCTGATCCGTCAGATCTCGCAACACGCCCACTCAGAAATCGTCGGTATGCTGCCGGAAGGCAACTGGCTGACACGTGCGCCGACCCTCAAGCGCAAGCTGCAGCTCATGGCCAAGATTCAGGATGAGGCGGGTCACGGCTTATACCTCTATAGCGCCATGGAAACCCTGGGTGCCGACCGCGACGAAGAGATCGACAAGCTCCACGACGGTCGCGCCAAGTACTCCAGTATCTTCAACTACCCAACACTCAACTGGGCAGACATGGGTACCGTCGGCTGGTTGGTCGACGGCGCAGCCATCGTCAACCAGGTGCCGCTTCAACGCACCTCCTACGGCCCCTATGCCCGCGCCATGATTCGCGTGTGCAAGGAAGAGAGCTTCCATCAGCGCCAGGGTTATCAGATTCTGCTGACCATGATGCAAGAAGGCACTGACGATCAGAAAGCCATGGTGCAGGACTCTATTAACCGCTTCTGGTGGCCAGCACTGATGATGTTCGGCCCGTCCGACGAAAACTCGCCCAACAGTGCTCAGTCGATGGCCTGGAAGATCAAACGTCACAGCAATGACGAGCTGCGCCAGCGCTTCCTCGACCAAACCGTACCGCAGCTAGAGCTGCTGGGCTGCACCGCCCCTGATCCGGATCTCAAATATAACCAAGAGACCGGCCACTACGAGTTCGGTGAAATCGATTGGCAGGAATTTTTCGACGTAGTGAAGGGCAACGGCCCCTGCAACCGCGAGCGTGTCGAAGCACGCCGTAACGCCATCGATAACGGTGCCTGGGTACGTGAAGCCGCCGTGGCCCACGCCGCCAAGCGTCAACACCGAGCAGCCTGAACTGGCAACGTCTGATTTTTAAAACCCGACTTTTAAAACAATAGGGAGTCTCGCGAGACTCCTATGACCACTGAGGCATCTCTCATGGCTGACTGGCCCCTCTTCGAAGTTTTTATACGCAGCAAGCACGGCCTTAATCACAAGCACGTCGGCAGTGTGCATGCAGCCGACCGCCGCATGGCAATCGAAAACGCCCGTGAGCTGTACACCCGTCGCAATGAAGGGGTGAGCATCTGGGTGGTTCCGGCCAGCGAAATCACCGCCTCTTCTCCCGACGAGAAAGAGCCGCTGTTTGACCCGTCTAACGACAAGGTCTATCGCCACGCATCCTTCTACAAACTGCCGAAAGAAGTCGGCCACATGTAGGGGAGGCAGTGATGCAAAACATGAACCAGAAAAACATAGCTCAAAAAGCACAAACCCCGTTGATCGAATACCTGCTGCGCCTTGGCGACAACGCCTTGGTACTCGGCCAGCGCCACGCACAACTGTGCGGCAAGGCACCCGCGCTGGAAGAGGAGTTGGCCTTAATGAACGTGGGCCTCGACCTCTTCGGTCAGGCGCGCAACTGGCTGGGCTATGTTTCTGAACTGATGGCTGCTGAACGGATGGCTGACAAGATCGATGCCGACCATCTGGCCTTTCGTCGCGACGCTCAGGACTTCCATAACCTGTTGCTCGTCGAACAGCCCAATGGTGACTTCGCCGACATCATGGGGCGCCAGTTCCTGTTCGATGCATGGCACGTCCACCTGCTCGATGGGCTGTCTCACTCCAGCGACCCACGCATTGCTGAAGTGGCCGCCAAGTCGCTTAAGGAAGCAACGTACCACCTACGCCGCTCCTCAGAATGGGTGATTCGCCTGGGCGATGGCACCGACGAGAGCCACACCCGTATGCAGCGCGCGCTCAACAACCTCTGGCAGTTTACCGGTGAGCTATTACAGGTCGACGAGATTGATCAGGCCATGATAGAGGCCGGCATCGCGCCTGACCCGGAAACCATTGCCGCCCACTGGAAAGCCACCGTGGAAGAGGTGCTTGAAGAAGCCACGCTGGAGCGGCCTTCTTACGACGCCTGGATGTATACCGGCGGCAAAGTCGGGCATCACACCGAGCACCTGGGCTTTCTGTTGGCGGAAATGCAATATCTGCCGAGGGCATATCCCGATGCGACCGTCTGGTAACCATCCGTCTGCGTCTAGCGATGACAGGCTTACCGATGACTGGCCTTCCAGCGACTTGATCGGCAGCGACCGCAGCGGGCTGCCGCCCGCCGGTGACGAAGGCGATGTCAACGCCGTGCTGGCTGTACTACAGGAAGTGCCCGACCCGGAAGTGCCTGTGGTCAGTGTGGTTGAGCTGGGCATTGTGCGCGATATCGCTTGGCTTGATGGACGGCTGGTGGTCAATGTGACCCCAACATACTCCGGCTGCCCGGCCACAGAAGTTATCGAACAGCATATCCATGAAGCGCTGGTGGCCGCTGGCTACTCAGACCCGCTAATTCAGCGCCGCCTGTCCCCCGCCTGGACCACCGATTGGTTGACCGAAGCCGGACGCGAAAAGCTGCGTGCCTACGGCATCGCGCCACCGGTAGAAAGTGCTAGCAAACGTAGCCTGACGGGCCAGTCTGACCCGGTAGTGCCCTGCCCTTTATGTGGCAGCAACGCGACCGAACGCGTCAGCGAATTCGGCTCTACGGCCTGCAAGGCGCTCTACCGCTGTCGCGATTGCCTGGAGCCTTTCGATTATTTCAAGTGTCTGTAAAACGACGAGACCATTTCCCATGAGCCGATTTCACGCCCTGACCGTCAAGGATGTGCGCAAGGAAACCCATGATGCCGTTTCCATTGCCTTCGACGTTCCCGATGACCTGCTGGACGCCTTTCGCTTTACCCAAGGGCAGTACCTGACGCTACGCCGCGACATTGAAGGCGAGGATGTCCGTCGCTCCTACTCGATTTGCACCGGTGTCCACGAACATGAGCTGAGAGTCGCCGTCAAGCTGGTGCCGGGCGGCAGTTTCTCCACCTTTGCCAACCAGCACTTGCAGCCCGGCGACCGCCTGGAAGTGATGCCGCCCCAGGGCAAGTTCTTCGTGCCGCTCGCCCCCAGCCGTGAAGGACACTATTTGGCGGTAACCGCTGGCAGTGGCGTCACGCCCATTATGTCGATTGTTTCCACCACGCTGGAAAGCGAGCCAAAGAGCCGCTTTACCGTAATCTATGGCAATCGTTCCACCACGGGTACGCTGTTTCGCGAACGCCTTCAGGATCTCAAGGATCGCTACCTGGAGCGCCTCAACATCATTTATGTGTTCAGCCGCGAACAACAGGAGATCGATCTTTACAACGGCCGGATCGACGCCGACAAATGCAACGCTCTGTTTGACCGTTGGGTAGACGTACCCAAGCTCGACGCCGCGTTTATCTGTGGCCCGCACGAAATGACCGAGATCGTGCGTGGTGTTCTGAGCCAACATGGAATGCCGAAGGAAAAAGTGCACTTCGAGCTGTTCACCACTGGGCTACCGACGGCAGGCGCCAAGCGCCGGCAGGCGACGAAAGCGGCCCAGGTGAAAGCAGAAACCTCGCACATCAAAGTGATCATCGACGGCCGCACCATTGAGTACGACCTGCCCCGCAATACCCAGAGCATTCTGGACGCAGGTAACGAGCACGGCGCGGATATACCTTTCTCATGCAAGGCTGGGGTGTGCTCCACCTGCAAGTCAAAAGTCATCGAAGGCGAGGTGGAAATGGACGCCAATTACGCCCTGGAAGATTACGAAATCGATGCCGGCTACGTGCTGTCCTGCCAGTGCTATCCGATCAGCGACAGGGTGGTACTTGACTATGACGAGGTATAAACCCTAACCCACCCACTTCCAAGCCGGCGACCGCGTCGGCATAGTCCATGTTTTGCAGGAGAACGCTCAATGCCAGTTTTACAGAGTTTCATCGCAGGCCAGTGGTTCGGAAAGACCGAGTCCAAAGCACTGATTAGCGCCATTAACGGCACAACCGTTGCGCATACCCACCAAGAAGAGATCAACTTTCGTGAAGCGGTGGCGTATGCCCGCAACACCGGTGTGAAAAATATGCTGGCACTGGATTTCCAGCAGCGGGCCGCCATTCTTAAAGCCCTGGCCGCCTATATCCAAGAGCGTAAGCGTGAGCTCTATGCCATCTCTCACCACACTGGCTGCACTAAGGCCGATTCCTGGATCGACATCGACGGCGGTTTCGGCACCCTATTTACCTACGCCTCCACGGGCCGCAAGGAACTACCCTCCGGCAATGTGGCCCATGAAGGCCCGGTGACCCAATTAGGTAAGGATAACCACTTCAATGGCACCCATATTCTGGTGCCCCGCCGCGGCGTCTCTGTGCATATCAATGCGTTTAACTTTCCCATATGGGGCATGCTGGAGAAGTTCGCACCCGCCTTTTTGGCAGGCATGCCGTGTATCTTCAAACCGGCAACCGCCACTAGCTACTTGACCGAAGCAGCCGTGCGCGTCATCAACGACTCAGGCCTGCTGCCGGAAGGAGCGCTGCAACTGGTTATCGGCGGAGCCGGTGACTTACTGGATCATCTGGAAGAGCAGGACTTTGTCACCTTCACCGGCTCGGCAAGCACCGCCCTGAAGCTGAAAAGCCACCCTAACATCATGGCGAAGAGCATCCCGTTCAACGCCGAGGCGGACTCGCTCAACAGCGCCATCATGGCCCCGGATGTTAGCCCGGAAGACGAAGAGTTCGAAATCTTTGCCAAAGAAGTGGTCAAGGAGATGACCGCCAAGGCAGGTCAGAAATGTACCGCGATCCGCCGAATTTTAGTGCCTGCCGAGCATCTGGATGCATTGGCGAACACACTTAAGTCGCGGCTTGCCAACATTGTGGTCGGTGATCCTCATGAAGAAGGCGTACGCATGGGCGCGCTCTCTTCCCGTGACCAATTGAGAGACGTTAACCACGCAATTGAACAACTGCTAGAGACCAGTGAGTGCGTCTTCGGCAGAGACGGCAGCTTTAAGCCTGTCGGCCAGGGTGTTGAAAACGGCGCCTTCATTACTCCCCACTTGCTGATCAATCGTAACCCGTTGAACGACGGCGGCGCTCACGACATTGAAGCCTTTGGCCCCGTCGCAACGCTAATGCCCTACAGCAGCATCGACGAAGCCCTGACCATCGCCGCCAAGGGCAAGGGCAGCTTAGTGACCACGCTGACCACGAAAGACCCTGCCATTGCGGCTGAAATGATCCCCATTCTGGCCGCCCAGCACGGCCGCCTGCAGATTCTGGATGCTCAGGCGTCAAAGGAATCCACTGGCCACGGCTCTCCGCTACCGATGCTCAAGCATGGCGGGCCCGGCCGCGCAGGCGGTGGCGAGGAACTCGGCGGCATTCGTGCGGTTCACCACTATCTACAGCGCACCGCCATCCAGGGCTCTCCGAGCATGCTCGCGGCAGTCACAAAGGAATATGTGCGTGGCGCCAAGGTGATCGAGACTGACGTCCACCCGTTCCGCCGCCATTTCGACGACCTGCAGGTTGGGGAGTCACTGTTAACCCACCGCCGCACCGTCACTGAAGCCGACATCGTCAATTTTGGCTGCCTTTCCGGCGACCACTTCTATATGCACTTCGACGACATTGCCGCCAAAGAGACCCAGTTCGGCCAGCGCATTGCCCACGGCTACTTTGTGCTGTCTGCCGCTGCGGGTCTATTCGTTTACCCAGGCGAAGGCCCCGTACTGGCTAACTACGGCCTGGATACACTGCGCTTTATTACACCTGTGTTGGTCGGCGACACTATCCGCGCCCGCCTAACCTGCAAGCGCAAGATTGATCAGGGCCGAACTTCTCCCGATGGGCACCCACAAGGGGTGGTGATGTGGGACGTAGCGGTGACCAATCAACATGATGAACTGGTCGCCAGCTACGACATTTTAACGCTGGTCGCGAAGCGGCAGTAACGTCCCAGCCGATACAACCAGACAAAAATGTAATACAAAAAAACGGATGACAGGGCACTTAACCCTGTCATCCGTTTGTTTAGCAAGGACGTTAATAGAACCGTATTAATAGTGTAGTTTTAATACAGTAACTGCGGCAGGAAAAGCACGATCGCTGGGAATATAAGCACCAGTAGTGCGCGTATGGTACCGGCGACCCAGAAAGGGGTGACGCCGCGGAAGATAGTGCCTGTCGATACGTCCGGTAATACGGCACGCAGTACGAACACGTTCATACCGACAGGAGGCGTTATCAAACTGATCTCAATGACGATAACCACCAGAATACCGAACCACACCAAATCATAGCCAAGCCCCGCCACGACCGGGAAGAAGACTGGCACGGTCAGCAGCATCATCGACATGCTTTCGAATACACAGCCTAACAGTACGTAAATGGCCAAGATAACGAGAATTACCACGAAGGGGGCCACGTTCAGCCCGGTGACCAACGCCAGGAGGTCATTGGGAAGCCCCGCGCGGTTAATGAAATTAGCAAAGATTAGCGCCGTCAACACCACCGCAAACAGCATCGCTGTTGTTCGCACAGTGTCCATCAGGACATTCATGAGTATAGTCGGCGTCAAAGCACGCTTGAGCAGCGCAATCACAAAGGCACCCATTGCGCCAATACCCGCCGCTTCCGTTGGGGTGAATATACCCAAATAGATGCCGCCGATAACCAATACGAACAGCGCCAGGGTACTCCCCACATTTTTTAGGGCCGCAAGGCGCTCGTTCCAGGGTACTTTTTCGGCCGCTGGCCCAGCGCTGGGATCACGCCACAGAACCCACTTAACCGCGCCGAGATACATCACAATGCCCAATATGCCGGGAATAAAGCCCGCTGCAAACAGTTCACGGATACTGGTCTCAGTAATGATGCCGTAGATCACCAGCATCACGCTGGGAGGAATCAGTATCCCAAGGGTTCCGCCCGCTGCAATGGAGGCTGCCGCCAGCGAGTCCTTGTAGCCGTACTTGCGCATCTGGGGCATGGCAACACGCCCCATAGTGGCGCAGGTCGCAAGACTCGACCCACAAATAGCACTAAAACCACCACAAGCCACGATGGTGGCCATCGCCTGACCGCCCTTACGGTGTCCAAGAAAACCATTGGAGGCCCGGAATAGCGCATCAGAGAGCCCAGCATGGGACACCAAGTTACCCATCAAGATAAACAGTGGTATCACCGATAGACCGTAGTCCCTAGCGGTGTCGACTACCCGGCGCGACGCCATGGCTTCAGCCGCGTTCCAGTTACCGGTCAGGTAGTAGAAGCCCACAAAACCCACGATCCCCATGGCAAAAGCCAGAGGCATGCGCAGGAATACCAATATCAACAGCGCTGCAAACCCATAAAGTGCTTCAATCATGCTTATCTCCCTGGCTGACTGGGCCACCGCACTTAATCACACCCACGCCTTCTAGGAGGTAACTCACCGCTCGACCGAGGGTGAGTAGAGCGGAAAGAAACAGCATGATGGCAATCAGGTAAATAAGGTAACCATCGGGAATGCGTAGAAACTCAGTGACATCGCCCCACTCGAAAGCACGCACGCCCAGTGCCCAAACCCGTGTAGCGATCACCCATAAAGCCACGGCGATAATTAAGTTGACGATCATCTGGCGCAGCCATATCCAGCGCACAGGGAATATGGCATCCAAGAGATCCACGCTAACGTGCTCTTCACGCCAGCATGCTACTGGCAGTGACAAGAACACCACAGCGGCCAGCATCTGCTGGGTCAACTCGACGGTTCCAAGGATAGGTAAATTAAAGAAATAACGGCCTACTACATCAGCAGTCGTCAGCAGCATCAAGGCAAAGAGGGTGGCACCCGCCACCCCCTCCAGCGCCAGCTGCATGACCCTACCGACATTTGACCAGCGAGACGTCAGGATCTGCATAGTCGCCCTCCACTTGGCGAAGGGTAATTATGATTGTGGCACTAAGGATGCCACGCTCTCTTGTGTAGCAGCTTCTTCAAGCTGTTGGTGGAAGTAATCGAGCGCCGCCTGCGCATCGACACCCCGTTCACTTACGTTCTCGGACCAGGTGTCAACCAGATCACTACTGATACCGCGCAGCGTCTCAAGATCTTCGTCGCCGAGGGCTGTAAAGGTATGGCCCTGCTCTTCGGCGAACTCGACGCCCCGCTCATCGGATACATCCATCATGTAGCCAAACAGTCGCGATAACCGCTCACCCGAGACGTCTTCCACAGCGGCACGATCTTCTGCAGACATCTCATCCCAGATACTCGGATTCACTACAATGGTGAAGCTGCCTCGATAAAAGCCCCCATCCACCGTCAAGGTATAGGGAAATACCTCGGCTACCCGAAAGCTTCTAAGGCCTTCCGGCACCAGCATAGCGCCATCAATAACGCCCTGAGAGCCAGCTTCATAGACCCCGGTTGGCGGCAAAGCCACGCCGGTCAGATTAAGGGCATTAGAGAGATCTCCCATGACCCCGCCGCCGACGCGAATGCGCTCGTTCTCTAAATCAGCAAGAGTTTGGTACTGCTCACGACTAAAGATCCAACCCGGGCCATGTACTCCCGCAGCCACCACATCAACGCCGCGATGCTCATCAGCTTGGGCTAAATGCTCCTGATGCGTATGCCAATAAGCAGCAGAGGCGTTCTCCGAGGAGAAGTCTTCAAAGGTAGGAAATTCGGGTAACTGAGTGGCCAGAAAACGCCCTGCGTTATAGCCATGGAATACCCAAGTAGCATCAGCAATGCCGTCGGCGACCATCTCCATCTGGGAGGCGGGAGGTCCGAGGTCGTGCACAACGTCAACGGTCACGCGCCCGTCAGTGGCTTCTTCAATCCACGCTTTCCACGTTGGCCATACCATGGTGTTGATGCCGTGATTGGGACCAGCCCAGGTACTCACGGTGATTGTCGTTTGTGCAAAGGCGGAGGTGCTCAGCGTTGCGGCGGCAATAGCGCCGATCATCAGGTTTGTTGTTTTATTCACTTCTCTTTCCTCTGGTCGTCACGAACTGGGTAAAGCGCTCATCGTTTTTGTTGAATGATGTTGATAAGCCATGCGTGCGGTGGGTGAGATTGCTAGTTAATCACTCATTGCGCCTAACGTGATACTTTATTATTAAAATATAGAAATTATACGAATCACGTTATTTATCACAATGCCTTTAGATACGTGGATCATGCAACGATCCATCAACTAATAGATTCTAATACTTAAGTATTAATTTACATTATTAACTTAAACTACAACCACTTACACCAAAAGCATTGTTTCTTCGAGTGACTATCAATGGCTATATGGGGCTATTTTTCGCCCATTCTTTTGTTACACAAATCTTATCTATCAATACACTAACGACACACCACCGGCAAAAATGCGATTTGTCACCTGGGCTCGACTTCCCAGCATCAAGCCTCTAGCCAATTCTCTCCAGTTGCCGTTCAAGCTTGCGCATTGTATTAAGCAGATCACGATATTCACCAACGCTCAGGGTCGACACCAGGCCGGCCTCCCACGCCTGGGCTTCGGGCACTAACTTATTGAGTAGCGCTTGTCCGGCGTCCGTCAGTTGCAAGTCATGTAGTCGCTGATCCTGCTGTGAGGGCGTGCGGCTTATCAGTCCACGGTCTTCCAGTGACTGAATAGCGCGAGACACGCGAGCCTTATCCATATTGGTGTAAGCGCAGACCTTCTTAGCGGTTAAATCATCACAGTGGCTAAGCCAGGCAAGCACACGCCACTGGGCAATATTGAGTTCATAAGACTCGGCATAAAGCTTCTCTAACGCCTGGCTGATTCGGTCAGCTAAACGGTTAAGCTGATAGGGTAAAAATTGGTTGAGATCCAGCTCTACCCTGGCTGAAGATTCCAGTGACACATCGCCGTCTGCTTTATCCATCGTCATTTTGTTTCTCCTAAAGCCACCGTTTATCAGAAGTGGTGATGACCAAAATCCGCACGATAGCTGGGAATGTAGGCTCCAGCAATGCACCTATCATAAGGTGGAACAGTGCCGACAGATACTCTCCCTTGCAACTAATTTAACAATTTTATTTATTATACTTAAGTATTAATTTGCAATAATCACCTGATTTATTAAGAATTATCGTCAATACGATGCAAAAGACAGAGTGATTCGTCCATGAAACATTGGACATTTAGTTTCATTAGAAACTATCCTTCAAGCACACAACAATTCAATGAATACCTGAATCACCCTGATAGCACCGGAGATATCATGAGCAAGAAATTCGCGTCCCATGCCGATACCGAAGAGAAGAAGATCAGCTTCACCAAGCTGGCAGAAGGGCTCTATGCTTACACTGCTGAAGGTGACCCCAATACGGGCATCGTGATTGGCGATGACAGCGTGATGGTTATCGACACCCAGGCAACGCCCGTCATGGCTCAGGATGTCATCCGCCGTATCCGCGAAGTGACTGACCTACCGATTAAGCATGTGGTAATGACCCATTACCATGCCGTGCGTGTTCTCGGAGCATCCGCATACGATGCAGAGAATATCTACGCTAGCCAGAACACCTATGACCTGATCAACGAGCGTGGTCAGCAAGACTATGAGTCAGAAGTCGGTCGTTTCCCTCGCCTGTTCAAGGGTGTGGATTCTGTGCCTGGCTTAACCTGGCCAAACATAGTTTTTCAAGAAAAGCTGACGGTTTACATGGGTGAGCGTGAGGTACAAATCATTCACCTAGGCCGCGGACATACCAAGGGCGATACCATCGTTTGGTTACCTCAGGAAAAAGTAATGTTCTCCGGTGACCTCGTTGAGTATGGCGCCACCCCTTACACCGGTGACGCTTACCACGAGGACTGGCCTGCCACGCTTGATCGCCTGCAATCCATGCAGCCCCAAAAGCTGGTGCCCGGCCGCGGTGATGCACTGCAAACTGCCGAACAGTGCCAGGAAGCCATTCAGGGCACTCGCGACTTCCTAAATGATATGTATGGAAGTGTTAAAGCGGGCAAGGCGGCGGGCAAGTCTCTCTCCGAGTGTTACGCCGAGACCTACGCGGTACTTAAGCTGAAGTATGGTCACTGGGTCATCTTCGATCACTGTGTGCCTTTCGATATCACTCGCTGCTACGACGAAGCAGGCGGCGAGTACCCGGATCCCCGCATCTGGACGGCAGAACGCGATACCGCTATGTGGCACTCGCTACAGGACGCCGTCGAAAATCAGTAAGTGCCACCAGTGACACCCACTGATCATGCCCAGCAGTCGGGTGTCACGCACCCGACGCTGAACGGGAGCAAATAGATGCCAACAACCTATAAAAATCCTGTCTATCCTTATCGGCGCCCGCCTGAACTCGATATTCAAGAAGTTCGCCACTATCCGGTAGTGATTGTCGGAGCGGGACCTAGCGGCCTCGCCGCCGCCATCGACTTGGCTCACCAAGGCGTTAATTCGATTCTTCTGGACGATAACAACACCGTTAGCGTGGGGTCGCGGGCCCTGTGTTTTGCTAAACGTTCGCTGGAAATTGTAGACCGCCTGGGTTGCGTCGAGCCGATGCTTGCAAAAGGCGTCACCTGGCAGCACGGTCGCGTCTTCTTCCAGGATCGCGAGGTCTATGACTTCAACCTGCTGCCAGAAGACGGCCACCGTATGTCCGCCTTTATTAACTTACAGCAGTATTACTTTGAAGAGTTTCTGGTCAACCGCACTCACGACTTTCCAGAGCAAATTGACCTTCGTTGGAAACATAAGGTCATTGATGTCGATGCTCAGCCTGAGTGCTCCGCCATCAAGGTCTCTACCCAAGACGGTGATTACCAGCTGACTTGTGACTACCTCCTCGTCTCGGATGGAGCTAACAGCCGAATCCGAGACATACTGGGCCTTGAGTGCAAAGGCCAAGTATTTCAGGACAGATTCCTGATTGCTGATGTGGTGATGAAGGCCGACTTCCCTACAGAACGCTGGTTTTGGTTTGACCCGCCCTTTCATCCCAATCAGTCAGTCCTGCTGCACAAAGAACCGGACAATGTGTGGCGTATCGACTTTCAATTAGGATGTGATGCTGACCCGGAAGAAGAAAAGAAAGAAGAGAACATTCGCCCACGAGTTCAGGCAATGCTTGGCCAAGACGTGGAGTTCGAGCTTGAGTGGGCCAGTGTCTACACCTTCCGCTGCCGTAAGATGGATAATTTCATTCACCATAGCGTGATATTCATAGGTGACGCGGCTCATCAGGTATCCCCCTTTGGCGCCAGGGGCGCCAATGGTGCCCTACAGGGTGTGGATAATTTAGTGTGGAAACTAGCCCGCGTTCTCAAACAGCAGGCGCCAAAAACGCTTTTGTCCACCTACAACACTGAGCGCCAGCATGGCGCGGCAGAGAACATCCTTAACTCGACCCGCGCCACTGATTTTATTACCCCGAAGAGCCATATCAGCCAAGTGTTCCGAGATGTGACGCTGGAGCTGGCTGAGAAACATGCCTTCGCACGTAGCCTGGTCAACAGCGGTCGCCTTTCCATGCCCTGCCGCTATGACACCTCACCGCTCAATACACCCGATGTTAATGGTGGCCCGAGAGAACTGCGCCCCGGCAGCCCGGCCAAGGACGCTCCCATTCGATTGAGAGAAGAGAACGCCTGGCTACTCAATCAATTTGGCGATGGCTTTGTGTTGTTACTCGACGGCCGCTTTGAGGATGGACACACCGACACGCTTGCCGCGCCGTTGAAAGAGCTGTTAGGCCGTCGCACTGATTTAAGCCTGGTGGTCGTTGGCCCAGCAACGGATGAGCTTAGCGCTCTACCGCGCACAACCATCGTAGACGATTCCGAGGGGCTAGTGACACAACGATATGGCCTGAAAGCAGGTGGCGGGTACCTTATTCGCCCTGATCAACACGTTGCTGCCCGCTGGCACGCCATCATGGCCCGCAGGGTTGAAGACGCATTAGACCGCGCGCTGGGCGTTTATCTTGCGGGTGCCGCTGACACTACCTTCCAGGAAAGCTGCCATGCCAAGGCTTGAGCTGAATTCGAACTTCACTGATCCAGACGCCTTTTACGCTGCGCTCACGGCGCTACATCGCGACCGCAGCGAAACAGAGAGCGAGCGCATCAATGCACGCCTGATTCTCTTACTTGCTAATCACATCGGCGATCAAACCGTGCTTGAAGAAGCGATTTCCCATGCGGTTGGTGATGGCGATCAATAGCCGCGCCCCTTGGTTTATCAACATACAGTTTTATCAAAATATAGCTTTATCAAAATAACGTTCCAATAAAGCAGGTCTTAACAATGAATGAACAATTGAAATATCAAAATGGATTTCATAATCACTTTTCAACCGAAGCGCTGCCGGGTGCACTGCCGATTGGGCAAAACTCACCTCAACGCTGTGCTTATGGCTTGTACGCTGAACAACTAACCGGTTCCGCATTCACAGCGCCACGTCATCAAAACTTTCGCAGTTGGCTTTACCGCATTCGCCCTTCTGTCGTTCAGAGCGCTTACCAGCCACTAGAAAATAACAACGTACACACGGCCCCGTTAGACAAGCCAGCGGCGGATCCTAACCAGATGCGCTGGGATCCCGTTTCATTACCTAATGAGTCGACTGATTTTATCGATGGCTTGTTTACCATTGCGGTGAACGGCGATGCGGGTACTCAAGCGGGCGTGGGCGTGCATGTCTACACCTTTAATAAGGACATGACCGAGCGGTTTTTTTACAACGCCGATGGAGAACTGCTTTTCGTTCCGCAAATGGGGGCCATTCGTCTACGTACCGAATTTGGTGACATTGAGATCGATAACGGTGAAATTGCCGTCATTCCTCGCGGTGTGAAATTCCAAGTGCGTAAAGCTCAGGGTGTTGAGGCTGCACGGGGGTATATTTGCGAGAACTACGGTAGTCCTTTAGAGCTGCCCGGCCTCGGCCCTATCGGGGCTAACGGCCTAGCAAACCCGCGTGACTTCCAAAGCCCTGTGGCGGCCTATGAAGACCTGGAGGGCGACTACCGCCTAGTGGCTAAGTTCTCTGGTCGTTTCTGGGAGAGCAAACTCGACCACTCACCGTTAGATGTGGTGGCGTGGCACGGCAACTGCGCGCCTTATAAATATAATCTCGCCAACTTTAACACCATCAATACGGTGAGCTTCGACCATCCGGATCCGTCAATCTTCACCGTATTGACATCACCCTCCGATACACTGGGAATGGCTAATATTGATTTTGTGATTTTTCCGCCACGCTGGATGGTTGCCGAGAATACCTTTAGGCCACCCTGGTTCCATCGCAATCTAATGAGCGAGTTTATGGGGCTTATTCATGGCGAGTACGATGCAAAAGCGGAAGGTTTCACCCCTGGTGGCGCCAGTCTACATAACTCAATGTCGCCCCACGGCCCCGATGCTGAGACCTTTGAAAAGGCCTCCAACGCGGAGCTTAAGCCCCACTTCATAGGCGATACACTGGCCTTCATGTTTGAAAGCCGCTACTTCTTTCACCCGACCCCTGCGGCACTGAATGCTGACTTCCGTCAACGTGATTATGTGGATGTTTGGTCGACGCTGCGCTCCCACTTCAACCCAAGCCAGCCCTGAACCCTATACCACCCTGACGACAAGGATTGAATCACTATGAAACTGGCAACACTTAAGAAGGGCCGCGACGGAGAACTCATCATCGTCTCGCGTGACCTCTCCCGCGCTGTGAGCGCCGTTGATATTGCTCCCACACTTCAGGCTGCCCTCGAGAACTGGGAAGCGGTTAGCCCTCAGCTTGAAGAGCGCTATGCTCAGCTTAATAAAGGTGGTGCTGAAAACGCGTTTAAGCTTGATCAGAGTGCGCTGCACTCCCCTTTACCGCGTGCCTATCAGTGGGCTGACGGCTCCGCCTATCTGAACCATGTACAGCTGGTACGCCAGGCGCGCAATGCCGAGATGCCTGAAACCTTCTGGACAGACCCGCTCATGTATCAGGGCGGTAGCGACTGCTTCTTGGCACCCACCGACGATATCGAGGCGGTGAGCGAAGAGCATGGCATCGACTTTGAAGGTGAAATCGCGGTCATTACGGGTGACGTGCCGATGGCAGTATCCCCCGAGGAAGCTATTAAGCACATTAAGCTTGTGATGCTGGTCAACGACGTGAGTCTGCGTGGTCTGATTCCCGGCGAGCTCGCAAAGGGCTTCGGCTTTTTCCAAGCCAAGCCCGCCTCTTCGTTCTCGCCCATTGCGGTGACCCCCGATGAGCTGGGCGATGCCTGGCAGGACGGTAAGGTGCACCTGCCGCTTACGGTGCACTTGAATGGCGAGAAGTTTGGCGAGCCAGAAGCCGGGCCAGATATGATTTTTAACTTCCCACAGCTGGTGGCCCATGCGGCGAAGACCCGTTATCTCGGCGCAGGTGCCGTCATTGGCTCAGGCACTGTTTCCAACCCAGACCCCAATGGCGGCCCTGGAAAGCCAGTAGCTGACGGCGGCGTAGGCTATAGCTGTTTGGCCGAAGTGCGTATGGTGGAGCAGATACTGTACGGTCAGGTAAAAACTCCCTTTATGCGCTTTGGCGACCGGGTTCGTATCGAGATGTTTGACCGCGATGGCAACAACATATTTGGTACGATCGATCAGCAAGTAGTGCAGTACCAGCCCAAATAAAGGAAGGCAACATGACGACGCTTTACGGCTATTTTCGCTCGTCGGCTGCTTACCGGGTGCGTATTGCCTTAAACCTTAAGGGACTGGATTACGACCAGATCCCGGTCAATCTGGTGAAAGGCGAGCAACGAGGTGGAGAACATCTGGCGCGTAACCCTCAGGGGCTGGTGCCTAGCCTGGTGTTGGACGATCGCTCGGTGGTTAACCAGTCACTGGCGATCTGTGAGTATCTCGATGAGGTACACCCAGAGCCCGCCCTGCTGCCGGTTAACGCGTTAGAGCGGGCGCGGGTTCGTGCGCTCGCTCAGTCGGTGGCCTGCGAGATTCACCCACTCAACAACCTGAGGATACTCAAGTATCTAGTGAGAGAAATGGGAGCGGATGAAGCGGCTAAGCTAGCCTGGTACCACCACTGGATTGCCGAAGGTTTCACCGCCCTGGAAGCAACGCTCTCCAATGCCCCCAGCAGTGGAGATTTTTGCCATGGCGACACCCCTACGCTTGCGGATATATGCCTGATTCCCCAGGTGTACAACGCGGAACGTTTCGAGTGTGATTTGTCAGCCTATCCGACGATTCAGCGTATCGCTGCCAATTGTCGTTCACTGCCAGCCTTCGAAAAGGCAGCACCAGAGGTGCAGCCTGACGCCAGCTAAGTCAAGCTATACTAAGCAGGCTAACATAAGCGGGCGTCTTTCCATTCGGGAAGGCGCCCGCCTCGTGTCCGAAGGGGCATCACGTCCAACCATAAGGAGTTAAGGGGTGCTAAAGCTGCCCTCTACCGCCACCGTCGTGGCCCTGGCTGCAGTGACTGCGCTCGGCCCGCTGGCGACGGATATGTACTTGCCAGCCATGCCCGCCATGGCAGAAGCGCTGAATACTGGCCCAGACCGAATACAGCTGACCCTTAGCCTCTATATGGCTGGATTCGCTCTGGCCCAACTATTGTGCGGGCCAATCTCTGATCGCTTTGGCCGCCGCCCGGTGATGATCGCAGGGTTATCGCTGTTTCTCGCTGCGAGCCTACTGTGTGCCTGGGCGCCTAGCGTCGAGTGGTTACTGGCAGGCCGCTTTTTGCAGGCCTTCGGCGGTGCTGCTGGACCGGTATTAGCACGGGCAGCGGTACGTGATATTCATGGCCCCATCGAGGCCGGACGTATCCTCGCCTATATGGCAAGTACCATGGCGCTCGCCCCTGCTCTGGCCCCTGTGGTAGGCGCGGGGTTACTGCTGTTTTTTGGCTGGGAATCGGTGTTCGTGGTGCTGGCGCTCTACGCGGCAGTGATGCTGGCGGTGCTGATACTTATGCTGCCCGAGCCGTTGGCGAAGGAGCGGCGGCAATCGATCCACCCGAAATCCGTACTGGCTAACTTTCGCTTACTACTGACTCAGCGTGCCTTTATTGGCTACACCTTGGTGAATGCTGCCGCGTTCTCCGGGTTATTCGCGTACCTTTCTGGCTCATCTTTTGTGCTCATCGAGTACATGGGCGTCGCCCCTACCCTTTATGGCGTGCTGTTCACGCTGATTGTCGCGGGCTTCTTCGTCGGAACGCTGGTCAGCGGCCGATATAGCCACCGCTTGGGTCGTGATCGCCTCATTACCCTGGGCACCGTAATCTGCGCAACTGGGGGCCTCGTCATGGCGGGCTTGGCTGCCGTTGGCGTCCATCACCCCTGGGCGGTGGTGGGCCCCCATATAGTGTTTATGCTGGGGGTGGGCATTTTGATGCCACAAACAATGGCCGGTGCACTGGCGCCCAACCCTCAATGTGCAGGCGCGGCATCTTCCTTGTTTGGTTTTCTGCAAATGACAATTGCCGCTGTGGTAGGTGGATTAGTCGGGCAATTCCACGACGGCAGCTCGCGCACCATGGCCTTGACGATCGGGCTGATGGGGCTACTCGCCTTGCTAAGCCACTGGCTGCTGGTACGCCGCCGAAAAGAGGCTTAGTGGGTCGTTGTATAGATGCATAGCAAAAGGCCACGCATTACGTGGCCTGTTCTTACCTATATGAGTCAACTCAAGCGGCTTCCACAGCGATGGTCTTCGAGTGACCTTCGCGTAGCTCCACCAGCAACGTCTCGCGGCGCTCGTTGGCTTTCTCGGCAGCTGCTTCGCGAACTGGCCCGAAGCCACGAATCTCTTCCGGCAGCTTAGCCAGCGCCAAGGTAGTCCCATGATTAGTGCCATCAAGACGAGCCACTAACTCATCGATAAGCTGCTCGTAATCAGCCAATAAGGCGCGGTCGAGCTTGCGGTCGGCGCTGAAGCGGAAAGGATCGAGAGCCGTGTTGCGCAAACCGCGCATCTTTGCCAACGCGCCCATTGCCTTCAGCATCCAGGGGCCGAAGCGGCGCTTCACTGGACGCCCCTGAGCATCCTTACGACCACCTATAAGCGGCGGCGCCAAGTGGAAGGTTAACTGGTAATCACCAGAAAACGTTGCTTTGATCTCATCTAGAAAATCGCTCTGGGTGTAAAGTCGCGCCACTTCATATTCATCTTTATACGCCATCAAACGATAGAGCTGATGAGCAACGGCCTCACTCAGTGATTGGCCACATTTTAGCGCTGTTTCTGCTTCACGCACTTTAGTCACCTGGGTCACGTAACGTTCAGCCCAGGCTCGGTTCTGATAGCGCTCCAGGTGGCGACGATTACGCGCTACCACTTCGTCCAGTGTGGCATTCGCGGACAGTGGCATCTTATCCAGGTGCTGCTGGAGGTAATCGGGTTCCACCGCTGCCAAGCGCCCCCAGGCAAATGCTTGGCGGTTCTTTTCCACTGCGACGCCATTGAGTTCTAGAGCACGCTGCAGCGCAGGCTCAGAAAGCGGCACCAGCCCTTGCTGCCAGGCAAACCCGAGCATCATCATATTGGAGAATACGGTATCCCCTAGCAGCTGTTCAGCTAGGCGATTGGCATCTAGAGAAGCAAAGCGTTCATCTCCTACCGCTTCACGCAACATGTTAAGACGCTTGCTGGGCTGCATATCCGCATCGCGATAAAGCACATAATCCGCTGTGGCTAGCTCGGCCAGATTCGCCACAATACGCGTGGTCGGCTGCAGCACATTCAGCGCTTTCTGAGAACTCGCCACCACCATATCGCAAGCGATCATCGCATCGGCCTGCCCCGCTTCGATACGTACCTGATTAAGCTCACTGGGCTGAGATGCCAAGCGCACATAGCTCAGTACTGCCCCACCTTTTTGCGCAAACCCCATAAAGTCGAGCACGCTGGAGCCCTTGCCTTCCAGGTGTGCCGCCATGGTGATCAGTTGCCCGACGGTCACCACCCCCGTGCCACCAACGCCCCCTACCAGCAGGTCATAAGGAGCATTCAAAGGGGCGATAGCAGGACTAGGCAAATGCGCTATACGTTTCCAAAAGGCATTATCTGCCGCAACGCCCTGGCCTTTACGCAGCCCGCCACCTTCTACAGTGACAAAGCTGGGACAAAAACCACTGACGCAGGACATGTCCTTGTTACAGGAGGACTGGTCGATTTTGCGCTTGCGACCTAGCTCGGTCTCGCGAGGCACCACCGATAAACAGTTGGACTGTACGGAACAATCACCACAGCCTTCGCAAACATGGTGGTTGATAAACACCCGGCGGGCAGGGTCTTCCAACTGACCGCGCTTGCGCCGACGACGTTTCTCAGCCGCGCATGCCTGATCATAAATCAACACCGTACAGCCTGGAATTTCGCGCAGCTCACGCTGCAGCGTATCCATCTCTTCGCGGCTATGGAAGGTAACCTCTTTAGGGAATTCCTTTTCATGCCCCCAGTACTTCTCCGGTTCGTCACTGACCACCATGACTCGGCGAACGCCCTCATCCAGCGATTGCCGGGCAATCATGGGCACGTTGATTTGCCCGTCCACAGGTTGTCCGCCCGTCATGGCAACCGCGTCGTTGAACAGAATTTTATAGGTAATATTAACGTTGGCAGCCACTGCCTGGCGCACGGCCATTGAGCCCGAGTGAAACCAGGTGCCTTCGCCTAAGTTCTGGAAAATATGGCCATTGCCGGTAAAGCGGCTCTTGCCCACCCAGTTAACACCTTCGCCACCCATCTGAATTAACGATTCAGTGCTGCGATCCATCCACGAAGCCATAAAATGGCATCCGATACCCGCCAGCGCCTTGCTGCCTTCGGGTACCTTAGTCGAGCTATTATGCGGGCAGCCGGAGCAGAAATAGGGCATGCGGCGTACACCGCCGAGCTCCTTAACGCCGGCTTGGCAAGCATCAACGGTTGCCAGCTTGTCGCTAAAATCAATCTTGAAAAAGCGCTCCAAACGCTCTGCCACGAAGCCTGCCAAGAGACGCGGGCTCAGCTCTCCAACAAAGGGAATCAAGGGCTTGCCGGTTTCATCTTGCTTGCCGGTCACGATGACCTCGCCTGGATGATCGGGTTCCGACATGTACTCCTTCAGCTGGCTTTCGATAATGCCGCGCTTTTCTTCAATGACCAGCACCTCGCGCTTGCCATGAATAAACTCAAGGATGCCGGGGCGATGAAGCGGCCACACCATCCCGACCTTATATATCTCAATCCCTAGATCACGCAGTTTGGCTTCATCCAGCCCCAACAAACGCAGCGCTTCAAGTAAATCCAGATGGCCCTTGCCTGTGGTGACTAGCCCAAAAGTCGCCTGTTCCTGGCGAAATAGATACTGATCAATCGGATTGGCCGTGGCAAACGCCTGAACGGCAGCCAGCTTGTGCTCAAGGCGAGTCTCAAGCTGTGGCCCCGGCAGATCGGGCCAGCGGTAGTGCAGCCCGCCTTCCGGCATATCGAAATCGGGCGTTACATATTCTGGCAAGGGAGGCACGTCCACCGACGCGCCACTCTCTACGGTTTCAGAAACGGCTTTGAAACCCACCCAGCAACCCGAGAAGCGTGAAAGTGCATAGCCCCAAAGCCCAAAGCGTTCATATTCCGCCAATGATGCAGGGCTCACTACCGGCATGAACCACGCCATAAAGGCGACATCAGACTGGTGTGGCATGGAGGACGACACACACCCATGGTCATCCCCGGCGACCACCAGCACACCGCCAGTCGGCGAGCTACCGTAGGCATTACCGTGCTTTAAGGCATCGCCCGCGCGATCAACGCCAGGCCCCTTGCCGTACCACATGCCAAACACGCCATCTACTTGCTTATCGGGGTCTGTCTCGACTTGCTGGCAACCCAGCATCATGGTGGCGGCAAGGTCTTCGTTTATAGCAGGGACAAAATCGATGTGGTGCTCTTCCATGGCGGCTTTCGCCCGCCAGATCTCTTGGTCTACACCGCCTAAGGGCGAGCCTCGATAGCCGCTGATGAGTCCTGCCGTATGGCGGCCATTGTGGCAATCAAGCTCGGCTTGGCGTAAGGCGATACGCACCAATGCCTGGGTGCCGGTGAGAAAGACACGGCCTTCTCCGCGGGTATAGCGATCGGCCAGCGCATAGTCATCGAGAAGATTGTCATCGAGTGCAATATCGAGAGGCTGGGCAATAGAACCCGCCTGCTCAGCGATCGAGGGGGTTGTCATGGGAGTTCACCAGTACGGTTGAAGAGTTATGGTTGTAATACGCTTGAGTCTAGCCAAGAGCGCACTAAAGGTGCTTGCTAATTCACTCTTCAAAAGCCTGGTTATTGATCATTACTTTCATTTTTTGAGATTTAACGCAATGATATTCAACAAACCACAAACAAATGAAATGGCACTATGAAAGAAGCGACTAAACTAATCACCTTAGACAGGCATGATCAGCGCATTCTTACCCTGCTTCAGCAACAGGGGCGCATTACCAACAATGAGCTCGCCGAACAGATCGGGCTATCCCCCGCCGCCTGCTGGCGACGCGTCAAGGCTTTGGAAGAGAGTGGCGTGATCCGCCGCTTTGCGGCGTTGGTGGAACCCAGCCTGGTGGGCCAGCCACTGTCGGCATTGGTGATGGTGACGTTGGTTCGCCACCACATCGACAACACCGTCGAGTTCGAAAACCGCATCCTGCAATACCCAGAAGTGCTGCAGTGCTATGCCACTACCGGCAACGCGGATTTCGTGCTGCGAGTGGTTATCGAAGACATGGCGGCTTATGACCGCTTTCTGAATGAGAAACTCTTCACCTTGGATGGCATTTCCCAGGTCAATTCCAATTTCGTGCTACGTAATATCAAAGAAGAGACCGCTATTCCGATTCGCTAACAAAACGCTGCTATGTAACGTCAACCGCAACGTTAGCCCACAACTTAAAACAGGAAGTGGCAGGGCAACTGGCAGCAGGCAAACCGGCTCATTGTATCCCTATAACGTAAAGCGCCCCCATCTGTGGATGGGAGCGCTTCAATCTCTCTATTCAGATCTATTGAGCACTTGTTCCTGAAAAGCTTCAGGAAGCCGATTGACGTAATCGCGGGCTAGCGAACTCTCCTACCACGGTGATCAGCACCAGCAGTGCTAGCAACCACGGCCACTGAGTACCTATCTGGAGTGTCGCTAGGCCCAGCGTATCAATGAAAATTAACACGATGCCTAATGGGCTGACGTAACGCACCATAAATAGCCACAGTGCATGCTGGGTACGGGAGAGCCCTAGCTCCTCCCTGAATATTTCAGTACGCAGCAGGAAACCTGCCATTAGCGCCATACCCAAACCGCCTAACGGCATCATCCAGCGGGAGGTCAGGTAGTCCAGCCAATCGAAGAAAGTGCGACCTGCAAACGTCCAATCCGCGCCCATGTTGAATGACAGCATTGCCAAGGTACTCACCAACCACAGCACGATACCCACACCCCACGATGCTCGTTTACGCGTCAGCCCTTTGCTTGCAACAAGCCAGGCGACTGTCGCCTCAATCATCGAAATCGACGACGTAAGCGCAGCCATCGACAGCATGACAAAGAACAGAACGCCAAACAGCGTACCAAACGGCATCGCTTGGAAGGCCAATGGCAAGCTCATGAAGATCAATCCTGGCCCTTGGCCGGGATTCATTCCGTTTGCGAAAATAATCGGGAAAATAGCCAAGCCTGCCATTAGTGCGACAACGGTATCGGCAATGGCCACGCTGAATGTCGTGCGCGCGATGGAGTGCCCTTCTGGCAGGTAAGAGCCGTAGGTAAGAATCGCACCCGATGCGAGCGACAAGGTAAAGAAGGCATGCCCCAGCGCTGCTAATAATCCTTCACTGCTTAACCCTTCGGTATTGAAAGAGAACAGGAAAGACCATGCTTCAGCAAAGCCACCGGAAAAAGCACCGTAGCCGATCAATATACCCAGCATGATCACCATACCTGGCATCATCCAACTGACACTCTTTTCAATGCCAGCCTGCACGCCTTTGCCGACGATGAACATGGTCAGCACCGTCACTAGCGTGCTCCAAGCACCTAGCGTGAAAGGGTTGGCATTATTAGCGGCGAAAATTGCCGCCATGTCATCGACGCTATTGCCTGCCAGTCCGCCGCTCAGCATTTTCCACAGGTAGGAGAATGACCAGCCAGCGACCACCACATAGAAAGACAAAATCATGAAGCCACAGAGCATGGCCATCCAGCCGAAGATCGACCAGAAGCTACCATGACCCGATTCATGCACCACCCGACGGATAGCGTCAACCGGGCTTCCTCGCCCGCGGCGGCCAAAACTGATTTCAGCCATCATGATGGGGACGCCTACCGCCAATATGCAGGCCAGGTAGACCAGCACGAAAGCGCCACCCCCGAACTCGCCCGTGATGTAAGGAAACTTCCAGATATTACCGAGTCCCACTGCAGAACCAGTGGCTGCCAGTACAAATCCCCAGCGGCCCAGCCACAGCGTATTGGGAGGCGTATTTGTCGTTGTCATTGGGAAACCTTATAAATTGATATTGTTTTTTAGGCTATTTATTGATGAGCAGCTAGAACAGCTACTTAAGAGCGATTAGCTACTTATAAAAGCCAACCAACTGTGATCAACCAGTCATAAAGAGCAATCTATAAAGAGTCTATGGGGATAGCGATAGGGCAGGAATGGGGTCACATCACATTGAGCGCGATGCTACCCACATAAGCGAGTCTCAACTGTAAACTAATCGTTACGCGTAAGAGGATATGCCGAGGGCTGGGGTCTTGCCGTTGCGTTTTTCTGACACCCCGTAAACAAATCGTGACAGTTAATTCACCTGCCATGGGACTTTTTAAGAATCTTCTTGAGCACCAATGCCGTAACGCTTGAGCTTATTGGCAATAGTGGTGTGCGAAACGCCCAACCGCTTTCCTAACTGGCGGCTGGAAGGATGCTGTTGATACAACGTACTTAAGATATTTCTTTCCACCTCCCCTAACATGTCGCTCAAGCTTCCCTCTAAGGGAATGCCAGTAAGCGCAGGCGACACTTCGCTCTGCGGAAGGCGCAAATGCGCTGGCTGAATGGCCGTCTCTTCGCATAATGACACCGCCTGAAACAGCACATTTTCCAACTGACGCACATTACCCGGCCAGTCGTAGCCGGTTATCTTTTCCAACGCAGCAGTCGAAAGCTCCGGTAAAGGACAGCCTATCTGACGCGCCGCACGATCAAGCACATAGGCCGCCAAGTCTTCGATGCCGTCCAGGCATTCGCGCAAAGGGGGCACCTGTAGAGAGAGCACATTGAGACGGTGATAAAGATCTAGCCGAAACAGACCTTCACTACATAGCTGAGGTAGGTTTTGCTGAGTGGCGCAGATCACCCGCACATCAAGAAAGGTTTCTTCGTCGCTCCCAACTCGACGGAATCCGCCATCCTGAAGGAAGCGTAACAGTTTCGTCTGCAGCCGAGGGCTCATTTCACCGACTTCATCAAGAAAGACCGTACCGCCTGCATTAAGCTCCAGAAGGCCAAGCTTTCCTTCCGGGCGAGCGCCCTCGAAGGCACCGGGTGCGTAACCGAAAAGCTCTGTTTCGGCCATCGACTCAGGAAGCCCAGCACAATTAAGCACCACAAACGGCGCTTGCCCACGGGGGCTGGCCAAATGACAGGCCCTGGCCACCAGCTCTTTCCCAGTTCCCGTTTCACCCATAATCAGTAGCGGTGCATCCAATGGCGCCATGCGACGCGCCTCGTTGATCACGGCCTCCAATCGCGAACTCGATTGAAAGATGGCTTCAAAGCCACGCAGCTCTTGGCGCTGTACTTGATAAATACGGGCACCGATGCGGTCAGCACGATGTAACGTCACAACCGCTCCGGCTAATGAATCTACATTCGTGTCTTCGGTGTGCAGGGGAGCGATATCAGCAAGATAGGTATCGCCTTTCAGCTTGATTCGCAGCCCATTGATGCGTGAGTTGTTACGGCGAATTAAATCGGGAAGATCTACCTCATCAAGGTAACGATCCAGCGAGAGCCCTGGTACTTCTTGAACACGCACCCCCAATACCTGGACAGCAATACGGTTGGCCGCCACAATCCGACCCTGCATATCTATCGACATCACTGGGTCAGAAAGCGAGGATAGCAGCGCATCCAACTCCAAATGGCGCCGTTCGCTGGGCATCAAGCTAGCGCGCTTAACTCCAAACACACCGGGAATGCCTTCCAATACTGGTTTAAGCGTACTCAACTGAGCATTAAGTAATTGTGGGACATGTAGATAGATGGTACTGCCGTGATCGCCCCCCACTTCACCTCGCGCGACATTAATTCTGTAGTCAGCAAATTGGGCCACAATATCGCGAAGAATGCCGATTCGATTCTGACAGTGAAATTTAAGACGCATAGAACCCTCACAGCACAAAACAAACGCAGTTACTTAGCCACCTTCCACCGGCAACCCCTGCTCCTCTTTCATACTACGCAGTATTATTTCAGAGCGAACCTGGGTGACATTAGGATGAGGTAATAAATGATGATGAATAAAGTCCGAAAACGCTGTTAGATCCTTGGCGATGATATGTAACACATAGTCTGCGTCTCCCGACACAGAATAGGCCTCACGAACCATGGCGTGCTTCGTCAGTAATGTCACAAAATCATCATCCATGCTTTCACCATGAGCTTTGAGATTAACCCTGGTGATAGCGCGCAGCCCAAACCCTAGGCTAGTAGCATCAAGCCTAGCCGAATAGCCCTTAATCACACCTTCGGCTTCTAGCCGCGCTTTGCGTCGGGAGCACTGAGAGGGAGACAGGCTGACTCGCTCACCCAGCTCTGAATTAGTGAGGGCTGAGTTCTTTTGCAATGCTGACAAAATTGCAAGATCATAACGATCCAATGAAATTCCGTGCATACAGCACTCCTTTTGCGCACACTTTATGCACTATTTGGCTGCATCTTAGGTTAGTTTGCAACCTAATTGTACCGGCTCTTCCCTATACTGAACTTGTCACCCAACAAGACAATAAAGGAGAGACAACGATGGGCCCCTTCCCTCATGACGCACCCAAAGCAACCATAAATGATGCAAACCCAGCGGGCACAGATGGCTTCGAGTTTGTTGAATTTGCACACCCCGAGCCGGAAAAACTAGATAGTTTATTTCGGCAAATGGGTTTCGTTCCCGTTGCAAAACATCGTGACAAGTCGATCACCGTTTATCGTCAAGGCGATATCAACTACCTGCTTAACAGTGAGCCTAACTCGCATGCGTCAGCATTTATTGAGGCGCACGGCCCCTGTGCTCCAGCAATGGCTTGGCGCGTCGTTGATGCTCAGCATGCGCTAAAACGTGCCGTCGACTTGGGTGCAGAAGAGTTCACAGGTAATAAGTCCATCGATGCGCCTGCGGTTATTGGCATAGGCGGTTCGCTGCTTTACTTTATTGATACGTATGGCGAAAAAGGCAGCTGTTATTCAAACGAATTTGAGTGGTTCGATGAGGTAGATCCTAATCCTAAGGGGTTTGGTTTTTACTATCTTGATCACCTCACTCATAACGTTATTCGCGGCAATATGGACACATGGTATAAGTTTTACCATGACACCTTTAACTTCCGCGAAATACGCTACTTTGATATCACCGGTAAAATGACAGGTCTTACCAGCCGTGCATTGACTTCTCCAGATGGTAAAATTCGCATACCCATTAACGAAAGTGCCGACGATCACAGCCAGATTGAAGAGTACTTGCGCGAATATAACGGCGAAGGCATTCAGCATATCGCCATTGCCACAAACGACATCTACTCCGGTACTGACTTAATCGCTGATGCAGGTCTCGAATTTATGCCTGGCCCGCCGAGCATCTACTACGAAAAGTCGCTAGAGCGTGTTAAAGACCACCAGGAGCCTCTCGATAAACTGCGCAGCCGTGGCATTTTGATTGACGGCGAAGGTGTCGTGGGCGGCGGCGAAACCCGAATTTTGCTACAAATTTTCTCCAAAACGGTGATTGGCCCCATCTTTTTCGAGTTCATCCAGCGTAAAGGCGATGATGGTTTTGGAGAGGGCAATTTTAAAGCACTTTTCGAGTCCATCGAAGAGGATCAGATTAACCGCGGCGTGTTGCAAAGTACCGCTGAATAGTAAAAGGGCACACCGTGCATGACGCTTGGCGTAACTATGAAAATGCCCCCCAAGAGGGGGCTGTTATTTGCCCTTCTAGCGCTATACCAGAAGGCAAAGCACGCTGCGTGGAAGTAATGAGCAGCAATGGATCTTTCCCGGTCATTGCAACACGCATAAATGGCACGATTTATTGCTACGTTAATGCCTGCCCCCACCAATATTTACCTTTAAACTATCGGTCGGACAGTATCATTTCATCAGATGGCCACCGTTTTCTATGCAGTGCGCATGGGGCGGCGTTTGACATTAAAACGGGAGACTGCTTAACAGGCGACTGTGACAAACTTGACGCCATACCTGTATCTGAAGACCTAGCAGGCAACTTATGCATCGCACACAGAAAGCCTTAAAAAAACTCACCAACAAGTTATAACTTATTCCCAAATCTCTAGTTAAACATCTGACAATAGTGATGGAGTCGAATAAAACTCCACAACTATTCAGCCGCATAATAAGCGAACTCAACGAGTTCGCTTATGAGCAATACAGCTCCTCAGAAACGCTATACTCACCAAAAGCCTATTACTGCCTAGATCAAGATTCCCTCATTCCGATAAGTTTTTGCCAATATCTCTTTCTCTAAGCGAGGCAGCATCGACTGAATACGAGTTAGCACATTAAAAACACGTAGTTTAGGCGTCAGGATCAACCACATCGTCAGCGCTCAGGCCTTCATCGTCACCTGCGACAACCTGCAATTGTTCGAGAAAGAATGCGCGGGCGGCCTCTCCATCAACATCTTTCGCAGCTGCCACTTCAAACCAGTCGCTGGGAAGGTTAGCCGCCAATTGCATGAAGTTTTCGACCTCTTCAACAGGCAACTCGATAAAGGTGTTGCCCTCCTCCTTGGCAAACTCAACGCCACGCACATCGACGGTATCCATCATGAAACCAAACAGACGGGACAGCTTTTCGCCTGAGACATCCATAATGGCGTTACGGTCTTGCTCGGAAAGCGACTGCCAGGTATCAGGATTGATGACCAGGGAAAAGCTGCCACGATAGAAGCCGCCCGGCATTTGTACCGTGTAGGGCAATACCTCGGCTAATCGAAAGCTCTTAAGTCCCTCAAGGGTTAGCATTGCACCGTCGATCACCCCTTGCGTGGCTGCTTCGTATGTCCCACCTGGCGGTAGTGCGACACCGGTGAGGCTTAGCGCGCTGGAAATATCTGCCATCACGCCGCCCCCTATGCGCGCCCGTCTACCTTGCAAATCGTCAAGGCTTTCGATCGGTTCAGCCAGGAAGAGCGCCCCAGGGCCATGCACTCCCAACCCCAGGACTTCTACGCCGCGATGCTCTCCGGCATCGCTTAGGTATTCTTGGTGAGTACGCCAGTAAGCCACGGAGGCATTTTCTGATGAAAAGTCTTCAAAGGTGGGGAATTCCGGTAGTTTGGTCAGCTCAAAGCGCCCTGGCATTAAACCGTGGAAGAGCCAGGTGACATCGGCGACACCGTCTGCCACCAACTCCATTTGCGCGTTAGGCGGCCCAAGGTCGTGGGTCACATTGACACTGACGCGACCATCGGTCGCCTCTTCAACCCATTTCCCCCATGTGGGCCAGACGATGGTATTAACGCCGTGGTTAGGGCCCGCCCAGGTACTCACTTGAAGCACGGTATCGGCCGCTGCCGCGCCTTGAAAAGAGCTCAAGAGCATCAGGGCTGAAAAGGTGGTCAACGTCGCCATTTTTTTCATTGTGATTATCCTTTTTGATGGTTCATGTACCCGATGGTGCCAGTGTAAAACAGAGGTTCTTTTAAGGGTGTTAGCGTTTAGAGCGCCAGAGTCAGGCGCTTGCCCGCTGCCCGCGAGCAGCAGGCCATCATGCGATCATTGGCGTCGCGCTCAGTACGGCTGAGCACTAGGTCTCGGTGATCGATATGCCCCTCGATCACAGCCACTTCGCAGGTACCACACAGGCCTTCGCAGCAGTCGCTCGGTACATCCACCCCCGCCGAGGTTAGCGCCTCAAGCAGGGTCTGGTGGTTACCGACCTGCAGCGTCAGGTCGGAGTCCGCCAGCACTACTTCGAAGGCGTGCTCGTTCTCAGGATCGAGGATGTTGGAGCGAGCGGTGAAGTGCTCAACGTGCAAGGTACCCTCGGGCCACTTCTCCGCCAGCGACCCAAGCGCCTCCAGCAGGCGCTCAGGGCCGCAGGCGTAGACCTGTTCACCTTCGGCTAGGCTGCTAAGTGCACTCGGTAGATTAAGGCGACACCCTTCATCACCGGCATGGAGGGTTAGCGCAGCGCTATGGTCACGTTCGACTCTCTCCAAAAAGGCCATGGTTCGCCGTCCGGCACCGCAGTAGTGGAGTACATAGGGCTTGCCGAGAGCCTTGAGTCGATCCGCCATGGCAATAATCGGCGTGATGCCAATACCACCGGCTATCAGGGTATAGCGCGTTGCCGTCTCATCCAGGTGGAAATGGTTCTTGGGACCAGCGATATGCAGTACATCCCCCGGCTTGACCGTGTCGTGGAAGTGCACCGAGCCGCCGCGCCCCTCGGGTTCTCGTAGGATGGCGATGGAAAGACGGTTACGGTCATCGCGTGTCCCGCACAGTGAGTAGTAGCGGCGCCACTCTCCCGATACCAGCTCTATATGCGAACCGGGGGTCCAGTCGGGTAACTCACGCCCATGGGGATCCACCAAACCAACACAGATCACCGCCTCAGCTTCACGTTTCACCTCGGCGACCACGACCCGACGCACGATATCCTCCTTGATAGGTGCGCCAATATGGAAAAGCGTAGGGTTCTCCAACACATCGTGGTGTCGCCGTTCAGGATTCTGCGCAGGCTCCCACTCCACCCATAGCGACGTGGGCCCACGGAAAGAGGTGTTGGGCAGATACTCAAACGATTGGTCCTCGACCAGATCTATATGGGGTAACCGACGGACAAATTCATCAAGGATGATGCGCATCTCCATGCGGGCGATGTTCTTCCCCATGCACTGGTGCGCACCGTAGCCGAAAGTGAAGTGCTCCGCTGAGTTATGGCGGTAGATATCAAACTCGTCAGGATTTTCAAAGTGTCTCGGATCGCGGTTGGCCGACGCTTGCACGATTAACAGCTTACCCCCCTTCGGAATCGTCTTGCCCCTTAACTGGGTGTCTTCGGTCGCGATACGTCGCCAGGCCACGACCGAACCGGCGGCGCGCAGGCACTCCTCGATGGCACTGGGGATCAAAGCAGGGTTCTCGCAGATGTCGTTCCATGACTCCCGGTTCGATAGCAGAGTACGAAAGGCATTGGTGGTGGCGAACGCGGTGGTCTCATGGGCAGCCACCAGAATGGCCATCATCATCGAGCGCAAATAGCTCTCCGGCACAATGTCAGGATGCCTGTTGTGCATGCGGATAGAGTCGTACATCCACCCCTCGCCGCTGGGATCGGCACACATGTGGTCGAGGATAGTTTGTGCGGTTTGCCAGAACTGGCCCACATCCTCGGCAATCTGCAGTTGCTGCTCCGGGGATGGGCGGCCCCAGGTATTCAGCGTGTGGGCAACCGAGAACTTGCGAAGCTCCTTGGCATCTTCATTGGGAACACCCAGGAAGCGCAGTGCGACGGTCATGGGAATTTCCCGAAACATCTCACCCACCAGATCTGCATGCCCCTTGTCGATGAAGCGATCCATATAGTCACGCACCAACTCACGTACCCACGCTTCGTGCTTCTCAAGGTTCTCGGGCAGGAAGGCATCCATCAGGAGGCGGCGGCGTTCCATGTGATCCGGTTCATCCTCGTTGACCATGGTACGACGCATTGCGAAACCGTAGCCCTCGAGAATTTTCGTCGCCTCGGGCGGTGCGGGGGTTAGTTTCTCCAACGCGATAGAGGGCGAGAAGGTGACGTTGTCACGGAAAACCGCCTTCACATCTTCATAGCGGCTCACGACCCAGTAGTCGAGTTTGGGACTGTAGAACACCGGCTCCTGTTCGCGGAACCAACGCAGCGCCTCAGCGGGGTCAAGCTGATAAGGCGCATCGAAGGGATCGAATTCGGCCGCTTCAGGGGAGACTGGGCAACCGGTAGGCGATAATGCCACGGACGCCTGTGATGGTTGAAAAGGGCACTCGCCTGATGCACTACCAGAACGGTGAGACACTGATGCCATGAAGGGCTCCGTAAAATTAAGTGGCTCGTATTTGTTTTACTTTTATCGAACACTTAGTTTCTTTTAATGCACAATGAAGGTAGGCAGTTTCTGTCGGCGAGTCAACTCCTCAGCGTAGCTGCGTTAGTCTGTATCGCTTGGCTAACTATTGAGTCCTGTTATCGCGCCCACTTACCGAACCCTAATACCGAGGTGCTTTCTATGGCTAACAACACGTTGCAAACGCTTGATCGCGGACTCAAGGCACTGGAAATTGTCTCCGAGCATAGCGATGGCATTTCCATTGCCGATCTAGCTGAACGCCTCGATATTCATCGAGCCATTGCCTACCGCATCGTGACCACTCTGGCCAGCCATGGGCTGATTACGCGCACCCCCGAAGGCCCCATTCGCCTGGGTGCTGGTACGGCACTGCTTGCGTCTCGCTTTGAACCTCATCTACGCGCTATTGCCCAGCCACTCTTGCAAGCACTAGCCAGAGCCACCCGCGCCACCGCTTTCATCTCTGTCGCTCAGGGGGAGGAATGCGTTGTGTTAATGGTGGCAGAGTCAGGAGAAATGCCTCTGCAAATCGGCTACCGAGTGGGTAGCCGCCATCCGTTGACGTTGGGCGCTGCCGGTATTGCCATCCTTGCCGAACGGCCCTCTCACCCGGAAGAAGGTGAGGCGATAAAGCAGGCACGACTCGACGGCTACAGCCTGACTCATGGGCAGCTACAACGCGGGGCAGTAGGCGTGGCCAGCGCTATCTCGTCCACATCGTTTCGCCCTACCATTGAGGCCTGTGTGGGCGTGGTGGCCATGGAGGATCTAGATAAAGAGACCGCTATCACGGAAGTAAAAGCAGCTGCCCAGCGAATTGCCGAACTGATCGCTCGATAACCTGGATTAATAAGACCTTTGAGGTGCCTCTCAGGACTCCAGCGGATTCTAAATGGCCATTACCAGGCAAACGAATACCTTCGTGAAACAAGCGTAGCCAGCGAGCTTAACGTCAGTACTCCTACCGATCGGCTTCGCCGCACTAGGGCTACAATTCCTCATTGACGCTTTCCGTGCCGCTCAGCGTCTTCGTCGTAACAACCATGAGAGGGCAACCTCTCATGGCTAATAACCTTAGTCACAAGTCGATTCGCGGCCACTTGATAAGCGGTAAGGTGACACCTGGTAGAGGCCTACAGACGATATTATGTCGGCTGGCGTGCGGGTGCTGCCTCTGGAGAGAAGCTTATTGGTCAAGGCGATTGCGCTCCAGGGCGTTACGATAGACCGCCAATAAGCGATAGAAACCGTGCACGAACTTGCCATAGGGCATGGTAATGAAAAGTGCCATAACCACGCCTAAATGGACCACCAGCATAACCCCCATGGCTGAGGTCTCACGTAGCAGCATTAGGGACAGGCCTGTTAAGCCGGTCAGCCACAGCAGCACTATGAAAGCCACATCCATTCCCATCTGGCGCACATCAGCAGTGTCCTGATCACGCACCAGCTTGAGGTACAAAAGCCCCGCCGGGCCTATCAAAAGGCCGATACCGCCCAAGGTACCGAACAGTTTGGGAAGACTGATAAAATCGTAGGGCGCCTGCCAGCCAAACACATAGTGATAGATGGTGCCGGTCACGGTCGCTGCGAAGCTAAGCATGAACCCGTAAAAGGTAAAATGGTGGAAGCGCCGCCGCCAGTGCGAATGATAGGCATCTGGGTAAGTGCAGCCAGCCTCTTCCTGACCGTGCAGATGCTGGAGTGAAAAAGTTTCTTTGAGTGCCTGCCGCCAGCTTTCGGCATCGCCAAGCCCAGTTACGCCCTCGCCGCTTTCGCGCCAAAAGCGCACCATCCCCATGATCAACGCTAACAGCACAAACAACGACACCGAGCCAAAGGTCACCACCATGGTGTTATGTGGCAATAGCGCGTAGAAGTCGCCACTATGCTGTGTGGTGACCAGTGCCGACAGATCACCATTTAGCGCAATGGCAATCAACAGGATGAGCGTCAACCCTACCGCCAGTGCCAAGGCGGCAAGCAAGCCACTGCGGTCAAACAGACGGGCCAACGGCTGTGGCCAAGCATACTGTCGATAAGACTCGACACGAAGCTTGGCCATTGACTGCGGTACGTTAACGGCAAACTCATGGGGCGGAGCGTACTGGCAAGCGTAGTAGCACTCACCGCAGTTGTGACATAGGTTGGCCAGATACTTAAGATCCTCGGGAGTGAACGTACGACGCCGCTCCATGGCCGGAAATACCGGGCAGAACCCTTCACAATACCGGCAGGCATTGCAGATCGTCATGTTGTTGCGGGTTTCTTCGATTAGTGCGTCAATCTTTTGCATAATTGCCTGCCTCTGTGCCTGCGATGCGACCAAATACGGTGCCGATGGTCATACCAAAGCCAGCAACATAGCCCTGGCCTAAAATATTACCGGCCATGATCTCACCGGCTAGGAAAACATTGTCCGCCAACTCGCCGTTAGCCATGTACATACGCGCTTTTTCATCGACTTTAGCGCCTAAGTAGGTGAAGGTAATGCCAGTACGAAGTGGGTAGCCGTAGAATGGAGGCTCGTCGATACGCTGCGCCCAATGGGTCTTTTCGGGTGTAACACCCTGTGTATGGCAATCGTCGAGCACACTGTGATCGAAGTTGCCAGGCTGTACGCCAGCATTGAATTCATCGACAGTTTTGAGTACGGCGTCAACCGGCAGGTTGAGCTTAAGCGCCAACTCCTCAAGCGTATCGGCCTGCTCAGGGGGAAAAACTGAGGGCATAAAGCGCCCCTGCGCCTTGGAGTCGGTAATCGAATAGCCCACCTGCCCCGGCTGTTTGGCAATCAGCCGTCCCCAGATGGCATAACGCTTGGGCCAGAAGTCTTCGCCTTCGTCATAGAAGCGCTTGCCATCGCGGTTAACCACAATCCCCAGGGATACACAGTCGACACGGGTGACGATACCGCCATCGTACTTGGGCGCGCGTGCATCGATAGCTACCGCGTGACCTTGCGTTGGATCCCCAATCACCATGGCGCTGTTATCAATCAGGCTGCGCAGCATCTTACCCTGGTTGAAGCGAGTACCACGGATCAGGAAGTTACGGGAGACCTCTCCCCATGCTTCCTCCAACCACGCTTGGTTGGACTCGAAGCCGCCCGAGGCAATCACCACTGACTTAGCACTCACCTTGCGTGGTGAGCCATTGTAAGTCACCAACGCATGGTCAAAGCGGTTGTCATCAAAGACCAACTGTTCAGCTTCAGCCTCATAGAGGATTGTCACCCCAAGTCGCTCAGCTGCCTGGTAGTAGGTATTGACGAGTGCTTTGCCGCCCCCCAGGAAAAAGGCGTTGGTTCGCCCCAGGTGCAGAGTGCCACCCAGCGATGGTTGAAAGCGCACACCGTAGCTTTTCATCCAATCGGTGCAGGTTTCTGAGGCTCGAATCACATGCTTCGTCAACACTTCGTTGGTGATGCCGCCGGTAACACGCCAAACGTCATCGAAGAACTCATCCTCAAGGTAGGCGTCACTCAGCACATCGGTGGGCTCACGATGCATGCAACGCAAGTTACGGGTGTGAATACTGTTTCCACCGCGCCATTGACGTGGAGCACTCTCCAGTAATAGCACGCTGGCACCCTGCTCACGCGCCGATAAAGCGGCACACAACGCAGCATTACCTCCACCAATCACCAGCACGTCATGGCCAGTCAGATCGGCCTCACTGAGCCGCTCTCCAGTCGATGACAACATTGGAACTCCCTCATGATGACTAACAAGAAGAGATGGTGACGGTAAAAACTCTCACCAAATTCTAATAAATACAAATGTATCCAACAGTGTTCAAAATGACAAGTATTGTTCATTGTCATATCATGGCCATTCGTCTAACCCGCAACTTGAGGCTGGTCGCCATGACTGAATCCAAACCACGCAAGCACGCCAACCAGGCAGCCAATCAGCGCGGCGAACCGCGCAGTGAACAGGCCTACAGCTACATCATCGACGCTATTAAGGAAGGCACCCTGCCCCCAGGAACAAGGATTCGTGAAGTCGACTTATCTGAGCGCATAGGCTTAAGTCGTACGCCTGTACGCGAAGCGCTTAATCGTTTACAGCTTGAAGGGTTGGTCGCTAATGACCCGATCCGCGGCACCATCATCACCGAACTCGACCACAGCATGATTAGCGAGCTATATGCTATGCGCGAGATGCTAGAGGGAACGGCTGCGGGCTTTGCCGCACAGCACGCTTCAGAGGTTGAAATCGCTTTTCTGCGCGAAATTAGCGATCGCGACGCACGGCTAAAGGAGACTCATGATCTAGTTAAGAACAATAAACTGTTTCATAGCACCCTCTACCGCTGCGCTCACAACCGCTATCTGCTTAAAATGCTGAACTCACTACACGAAGCAATGATGTTGCTCGGGCCTAGCACGTTAGCTAAACCAAGCCGTGCAAAAGCCGCGCGTAGTGAGCACGAAGCCATCATTAACGCGCTTGAAGCACGTGATCCAGAAGCCGCAGAAAAAGTGGCACGGAGCCATATCCGCGAGGCTTACAAGATCCGCCTAGAGGCCTTTTTTGAGAGTGATGGCGACTGAATCAAGTACGAATCGCAAAAGGATCGCGAGCTTCGTTAGACAAGTCGATCATCAGGTTTTTAATCTCAAGGTACTCATCTAAAGCGTGCATTCCGCGCTCACGGCCACTACCACTGGCCTTGACCCCGCCGAATGGTGCTTGTGCAGCATTTGTGCGATAGGTATTGACCCATACCCCACCAACCTGAAGTTGTCTGGCAACGCGATGCGCTCTTGCCAAATTTTGCGTCCATAGCCCGGCGACTAACCCGTAAGCGGTGCCGTTAGCGATGGCGATAGCCTGCTCCTCCGTATCAAAGGGAATAATCGCTAACACTGGCCCAAACACTTCTTCTTGAGCCAGTTCGGAGTCCGGCGCCACATCAGAGAATACCGTCGGCTCGACGAAATAGCCGCGACCATATACGTCGCCCTGCGGCACCCTACCGCCCGCCGCCAACTTAGCACCCTGAGTGCGGGCACGTTCGATGAAGTCAAGTACTCGTTGATGCTGCCCCTGGGTCGCCATCGGGCCCATCTCAGTGTTCTCATCGCGAGGGTCACCAATACGAATCGCCCGGGCGCGTTCACAAACCTGCGCCACCACCTGATCGTAGATGTCCCGCTGCACCAGCAGTCGCGAGCCAGCAATACAGGTCTGTCCGGCGGCGGCAAAGATCCCCGCCACGGCTCCGGTCACAGCCTGCTCAAGATCAGCATCGGCAAATACAATGTTGGCCGACTTACCTCCCAGTTCAAGGGTCACCGGTGTTAGATGTTCGGCGGCGGCCCGAGAAATCGCCTTGCCTGTAGCGGTACCGCCGGTGAAACTGATCAGGTCGACATCAGGGTGCCCGGTGAGTGCCGCACCTACGCTACCGTCACCGGTCACCACGTTAATCACGCCAGGAGGAAAGCCAGCTCTTTCGCACAGCTCAGCGAAAGCCAGGGTGGTCACGCTCGCCATCTCTGAGGGCTTAATTACAACGGTGCAACCCGCCGCCAAGGCCGGTGCAAGCTTGTTGGCGAGGATCGCTATCGGCGAGTTCCAAGAAGTGATCAAGGCTGCCACGCCGCGCGGCTCGCGAGTAGTGAAATCAACCAGCTCAGGGCGGTCTAGCGGAATGCTCTCGCCTTGGAGCTTGTCCGCCCAGCCAGCAAAGTAGCGGTAGTTGCGAGCCGCAAAACGCATCTGCACCCGTGTCTCGCGGATTACCTTGCCGTTGTCGGTGGTCTCAAGTTGGGCCATGCGCTCGGTGTCGGATTCGAGCAGATTAGCCAATTCGTGCATTAGCGCAGCACGTTGTAGGCCATTTGTAGACCGCCATTCGGTTTCAAAGGCATGTCGTGCAGCTTGCACCGCGGCGTCAACATCAGAAGCAGTTGCCTGAGGGATCAATGCCCATGCCTGCTGGTTAAGCGGATTGATCGATTCCAGCACGTTTCCATCTGCCGCATCACACCATTGATCGCCAATACGAAGTTGATAGCGCTTCATCTCACCCATTACATCATTCCTTCAATTTAGTTATATGTATTAGTTTAACGTTGCAGCATTTCTGGAGAATGGCTTCACGAACGCTAGAACAAACAGCAGTACAACTGCTCCCGCGAACAGGGCATAAAGGGAAGGGATAATGGCCATAGCCGCTGATACAATGCACAGCAGTGCGCCTATTTTCCTCTTCATGTCTTTTTCAAAAATATCAGAGAGTACGATCGACGCTGATACCACTAGCACTGCGCCAGACAGCACCGCTTCCAATATCTGGGACACATCTCCGTTAAAGAGAACGCCTGGGTAGGTAATAAACAGAAACGGAATCACGTAGGTGACGGCTGCCAAGCGTACAGCCTGCAGCGCAGTTCTTTCCCAGCGGGTATCGGCAATCGAGGAAGCAACAAATACGGCAACACACAAAGGAGGTGTAATCACCGAAATGGTCGCGAAGTAGAAGACGAACATATGCGCGGCAATCGGCTCCACTCCTGCTGACACTAGTGCGGGCGCCATGACCGCCGCTACCAGTACGTAGGCTGCGGTTGTCGGAATGCCCATGCCCAACAGCAAGCAGGCCAGCGCCACAATAAAGGCGACACCAAACAGGTAACCACCGCCCAGACCAACTGCCAAGGACGATATTGTCACGCCCACTCCGGTCATATTTATCATCGCGACAACAATCTGAGCGCTTACCAGCATCGTGATAATGATCAATATTCCGTAACCAGCATCCACGCACGAGTCAACAAAAGTGTTCAGTACCGGCTTGATGCCTTCGCCGCGGACTATTACGGCCACCGTATAGGTAATCAGCATTCCCACGATGGACAAGGAGGCCGAGAAAGCGACCGAGCGACCGCTTAACACCATCACCACCAACACCCCAAGACCAACTAACAGCGGTGCTGATTTAGAAAGCTTAATGGCATCCCTAATCTTGGGCACATCGTTCTCTTCCGACAGCCCGCCGATTCCCTTTCTCAAGGCGATTAGGTGAATGGTCATAAACACGCTGGAATAAAACATCAACGCAGGGATCAAAGCAGCCAACGCCACCGACAGATAGCTGACACCCAACGTCTCGGCCATTATAAATGCCGCCGCACCAAGAATCGGTGGTGTCAGTTGCCCACCAGTGGAAGCCACCGCCTCTACAGCACCAGCAATCGGTGCGGGATAGCCCATCCTTTTCATCAAGGGAATAGTCATAGCACCAGTGGTGGCCACATTGGCTACCGCACTACCATTTACCGAACCGAATGCTGCCGAGGCGACAGTTGCCATCTTGGCTGCCCCACCAACCCGGTTAGCCGCAAAGATCATGGCAAGATCCATAAAGACCTTACTGCCGCCAGTACGGATAAGAACAGCGCCAAACAGCACAAAAGAGGCAATAACCGTCGCGCCAATACCCGTCAGCATGCCCCACAACCCCAGATCCGACAGGAAAAGGGTTTCGACAACCAACTCAACGCCATACCCACGATGTCCAAAATCACCTGACAATCTATCGCCAAAGAAGACATAAGCCAGAGACAGCAACACCATCAATGGAAACGCGATCCCAACGGAGCGTCGGCATATTTCCAGTACCGTGATCACCAGAAATACACATAAGGTGATATCCACCACCCCAGCGATGGGCAACTGCGTGAGGATGCGGTTTTGATTCCAGGCCACATAAAGGCACGCGGCAATGGCAAAAACGCACAGCAAGCCATCAATGGCTCGCCCCAGGAAAAGAAAACGTCCTTTTATACTTGGCGGATACACCATGAATGCCAATAAAATCACACTTGCCAGCATCACCGAACGCTGCACAAGAGAATCAAAAGCACCAGCGATCCCCGTATAAAGGATCATCATGCCAAGTGAGAATGCAACCAGCTTTTTTATCACCTCAGGAAGCCTGGATGATGTGCTTTCTATAGGCTGTGATTCCGATTCAACAGCTTCTAACATAAGTCTCACCATGAAGATAACTTCACGCCAGAAGGCAATAGAGCTAACACTCAAGTCAGCTCTATTTCATAAAAACGACCACTCTTTATTTCACAACTTAGGGTTTAAGATGCTCAGGAACTTCATATCCCTGCTCTTCAAAATAGCGAATAGCGCCGGGATGAAGAGGCGTCGTTGCAAGCTCAATTGTCATCTCTGGGATATCTGCATCTTTTAAAACTGAGAAAGCGGCCGCCTGAGCATCCTGATGCTCGACGATAGCTTTAACGATGTTGTAGGCAACCTCTTCATCCAAGTCAGCTCTTGAACTTACCGTGTTGCCATACGCCCAGGTGGTATATGCCGGATAGTCATCACCAGCCTCATTCTCTTCAATATTCATGATGCCCAAGCTAGGCAGTTCCTGGCGAATGGCATCTGCCTGCTCATCGCTCAAGCCAAGAATATTAACTGGGGTCATAGTGGCGATATCGATACTGGAGGCATCCAGCATTCGGCCATTGCCGCTCTTCACATAACCTTTGACACGATTATCCTTGATCTGGTTAACCATGTCGGTTGTGGAACCACGCACATAGTCAGGCGTTACACCGATCACATCAAACACCGCTTCGGCAGTCGCTTCCGTGCCCGATCCAACAATACCCGGGTTGAATTTGACACCTTCCAGATCACTAATAGTGTTCAGGCCAGCATCCGCTCTCACTACGACATTCTGAGCCGAAGGGCCATACACCCATAGCACATTAGTGGGGACTTCATTACCCTCGAACGCCCCCTCGCCGTGATAGGCATCATAGGCAACATTGGTGGTCACTAACCCCATATCGGCCTGATTACGTTTGATCCTTCTCAAGTTATCAATGGTTGCCCCCGTCTCCATGACGGAAGAGCGCACACCATCGACATTCTCGTTAATGATCTGCGAAACGGCGACGAAATAACCATAATGTGATGACGAAGAGGATGTAGAACCAATCGTCAATCGAGTATCGGCATGGGCAACGCCTGCTGCACATAAGGAAATTACCACCGCCAGCACGGATGCTTGCTTCGTATAAGCCATAGTCACCTCTCGTAATTGTTATATATTTAACTTTCCGTTAAAGACTAAACTCAGTCATTGCGCATACTATTGACGATGACCGGAAAGTACTGCTCTCCGTATCCTTCCTTTATAGCTTTCTGAAATAGGGACTTGGTATTTTCTGCCATTCCCAACGTCAAGCCGTAATTCTCTGCCAGTTCCAGCGCATAGCTGAGGTCTTTTAATGCATATGAGGTAGGGAATTTTTTTTCTGGGAAATCATTTTCGAGCATGAATTTCATGCAATGGTTGCGCAGGGCAAAGCTATCTGCGGACCCTAACGACATAGCTTCAAAAATCTTTTTAGGGTCGGCGCCACTTTTCTCACAAATCACCAATGCCTCGGACAGGCTGGCCACAGTATCGAAGAGCACCATGTTATTCAGAATCTTGGCCAACTGGCCGGCGCCAACATCTCCACAATGAATAATGTCTGATGCAATGTGCTGCAGAAGCTCTTTAATATTTCCGTAAATGGTTTCGGCGCAACCCACCATGACGCACAAGTTGCCATCAATCGCAGCCTGCCGAGTGCGCGCGACAGGCGCATCGGCAAACTTCACCTTGTAGGCCTGCAGCTCACGCTCTAACCACCTGGCATCCTCTACGGAGGTTGTGCTCAGGTCGACGACTGTAGCGCCTTGCTTGAGTTCATTGGCAATGCCGTCCTCTCCTAGCATCAAGCTTTTTACATGCTGGCCACTTGGCAAAGACAGGAAGAGGACATCACTCTCGCGCGCCACTTGCAGAGCGTCCTCGCCCTTCTGCACACCCTCAGCCGCCAGTCTCTCCAGCGGCTCAGAGGCAAGGTCATAGGCCAACACCTTCTTACCAGACCCTTTGGCCAGGTTTTTACACATGGGCTCACCCATTGCCCCCAGGCCAATAAAACCAATAGTACTAATCAAACCAACACCTCCAATAAGAATACTCTTGAATACCGTTGGATACTATAATACACACACTAGCCTATAGCGCTGCAACTATCACGACATACTTTGGTCGCAATGCAGGGCAAAAAACCGATAACTAACCGCTACTCACATTCTGAAGGAAACGATCCGAGCGCCATAACAACGCCTGAACAAAAGCGCCCCGCCAGGCACCATGCACTGACCGGATGTACGCGCCTGTGACAATGACCATTAGCCGTTGGCCGCTCAGGGTGTGTGGTACGTTTATAAGCACTCACAAACCTGCAGCCTTAAGGGGTTGTCGATCTCAATGAGAGGGGGACTTGGAGCAGCAAGCTCACTGGCGTGGCGATCAGCGCAATAGAGGTAGTGAGGAGTGCCGAGATCACCCAGAAGATGGGTAGAGCGGACGACCTTGCCGCCCCTCGACACCAACGGGCCATAGACCGACAGCACCTGCTAAGAAGCACGGATCTGCCAGTCTGCATGCAGGCAGGAAACAAGAAGCGCTCAGTGGCTTACTCAAGAGGCTGGGCTGACGCACGTCGCTGAACGTCTACGCCGAGGTGCTCAAGCCATCCATTACTGGCTGGCTAATCAGCAATCGCTGTTGTGATTTACATTCTGCCACATCCATTTATTCAAGCACTTCCAAAGCACTTGCTCTCTGGTGAAGTTATTGATTATTTAAACGCAAACCAGGGCGTGGCCAAGGGACAGCTAACAGCTGACCATAACCGGACAGAGTGATGTAAGCCGTCTGCAAGTTTGATCCACCAAAGCAGATATTAGTGCAATACCCTTCAGGGGCTTCATGAAACTCGAGCAAATCCCCCTGCGGAGAAAAAACACTGATCCCCCCATCCACCAGGGTAGCGACACAAATGTTACCACTCTCTTCCAAAGCCATAGAATCAAGGCGCTGATAGCCCGGCAGGCCGTGAACCAACTTGCCGCCATTGGGAGATGGCCAAGGCTCCTGACCCAGCTCACCGGGCGCGGTGATCGGATAACGCCAAAGCCGACTGGTTTCGGTTTCAGAGACGTACAACATACGCCCATCTGGCGACAGGCCAACCCCATTGGGCGTCAGCAGATGCTTTGCCGCGCGGCGAATCGAGCTACCGTCGCATCGGGCATAGTAGAGGTAACCCAGCATAATGCGGTCATCAAATTTCTTGCCAAAGTCGGTAAACCAGAAACCACCCTGATCGTCAAAAACGATATCGTTAGGGCCATGCAGCGGAACGCCCTGGCAGTGGGTGTAAAGCGTCTCAACAGAGCCGGTGACAAGGTTGACTCTTTGAATCGAACCGCCGTCATAATCGGATGCAGCGCCGGTAGGTCGGCTGTAGCCATCGTCAGTACGCCAACTGAATCCACCATTGTTGCAGATATAACAGTGCCCATCCGGCCCGAGAGCCGCCCCATTTGGCCCCCCACCCACCTCCGCCACGGTCTGTAGCTCGCCGTCAGGTAGGACACGCGTCAAGCGGCCTCTTTGAATCTCCACGACTAATATGCTGCCATCTTCCATGGCAATCGGCCCTTCAGGAAACGCCAGTCCACTGGCTAGCACCTTGCCCTGCAATTTTGTTCTGCTCATGTCATCTCTCCTGTGAACTGCCTGCTTTTCCCGCAGCCCTGCACACCCGCCTAAAACTGCCGGGCCATTTGCTGAGCCCGGCGACACCACTTACTGCATACCTTCAATTACCTCTTGAGTTGGCAGGCCGCGCGCTTTCAAGGGTTCTGCCCAGCGGTCATAGACGCCTTCAAGGTTGGCGTGTGCTTGTTCAAGATCGTTATCAGATAGGGGCACTTGGGCAATACCGTACTCCTCCTCAAGTGTCTGGATGATTTCCGGTTCAGAGTTATCCACGTAATCACAGTAGGTTTGCATAGCGTACCTTCCTGCCTCTACCAGAATATTCTGTTGCTGCTGTGACAGGCGCTCCCACACTCGGTCACTAATCGAGTAGGTGAGACCAAAGCTAGCGACGGAGAAGTTCGGAATTAATTGATCCAGTGCTGGTGCAAGGCCATAGTCCAGGATGCCTCGAAGCGGGTAATACACACCATCCAGCGTACCGCGAGAGAGTGATGTTAGTACGTCTGAAGCCTGCATTGTGACAGGGCTTGAACCCAGAGCATCAGCGGTGAGTGTCATAGGTCCACCGGCAGTACGCATTCGCAGACCATTCAAGTCATCGAGCGACGAAATATCGCTGTTGTTGGTCAGTATTCGATAGCGCCCCATATTGCCCACCCAAAGAGGGCGGATGTGATGCCGCTTGAACTCCGCTTCATAAATAGCCCCACCTGGCTGGGCCATCTCATAGAAGCTATCCGCCGCGCTACAGGAGTTTTTTACGATTTCCGGTAGCTCAACAACGCCAGACAAAGGGAGCTTTTCCGGTATATAAGCCGGAGATACGTTGGCAATATCCGCCACACCTGTCTGCAACAAGGTCAGAGATTCAGAACCACGCCCAAGTTGTTCTGCCGGATAAAAGTCGAACTGTATCTGTCCGTCGGAGAGCTCCGCCACCTTTTCCATAAACGGGTTGGCCCCATACTCTATGGCAAAAGAAGTGGTGGGCAGCCATTCGGCAAACTTCAATGTCACTGGTTCAACCTCTGCCGCGGAGACTGAACCGCATGCCAAAACACCCGTCAACAGCAGTGGAAGGTGCTTTTTATAGTTATTCATGATGGTACTCCCTTTTTTTATCGCTCTTCAGTTTTTGTGCCAGTTATTAATGAATACAGCGGGATAAACAAAATCTTCCAATAATGCATGGTGCATTGATGATAGGTATAACGTTTTTACAACAAGCTTAAACCTTAACCCACCTTTATATAGATGAACCCTATCTATCGTTGACCCAAACTCCTACAAATTGGCGAAGACTAGTTACCAACATTACGCGTCAGTACATAGCCGTTGATGGAAGCCACAGCACAATCTGTGGAAATGCTATTAACAAAGCGATCAAACCAAGCAGCATGACGATGTAGGGTATGACGCCTGAAAAAAGCTCCTCGACAGGCACATTGGCCACTTTCGCCACCACAAAGACGTTCATGCCGACCGGTGGCGTGACGATACCTATCTCAGCCAACAAAATGACGATCACACCGAACCAGATCGGGTCGAATCCGAGCGAAACAACAACCGGAAGAACCACAGGAATAGTGAGAATCAAAATGGAGATCAGGTCTAGAAACAACCCCAGAACCAGATAGAGGATCACCAAAAAGAACAAGATAAGGTATGGCGAAACATCCAGCAGCCCCACATAGTTGACTAAGTTTCGGGTGATGCCGGTCATGGTTATGAAGTAACCGAAAACATGTGCACAAACAACAATAAGGCCGATCATGGCAGAAATGCAGCACGTATTTATAACGGCATTTTTGAATGCTTCAGCATTGAGATTGCCTGATTTAAAAGCAAGCAAAAGTGCGCCTAGTGCACCCAAAGCCGAGGACTCAACGGGTGTGGCAATGCCAGTGTAGATTAATCCCGTAACAACACTGAACAGCATCAGAAAGGGGGTAGCTACCTTCAATGCTGTCAGCTTTTCGCGGAAGCTATAGGTCTTATTATTAGAGGCTACTGGATTTCGGATGATCAGAATCTTGATGGTAATGGCGATAGTGAGCGTCACCAATATGCCAGGCACTATGCCAGCAATCAGAAGGTCACTGATGCTAACCCCGCTGAGCAGCCCATAGAAAATCAGTGCGACACTGGGAGGAATCAGCATGGCAATAGTGCCCGAAATAGCGGCAATACTGCCAGCCATTTTCGGAGAATACCCCTCAGCCTGCATGGCGGGCGTGCTGATTTTCCCCAGCGTGGCTGCAGCCGCTGTACTGGAGCCAGAAATTGCACCAAAAGCAGCACCTGTGACAACAGCAGCAATCCCCACGCCACCCTGTATCTTGTCTGTCCACTTGGCAATGGCGCTAAACAGGGAGCCGGTGATACCGCTGACCCCCATAAATTCCGACATGAGGATAAACATCGGAATGGTGAGCAGCTCGTAGGTCGTCAGAGCAGAGCCTGGCGAAGCCGATAGGATCCCCAGCAGGACATCTATCCCAGTGGTTAGAAAAATTCCCAAAGCACCGGATATCGCAAGACTGATTGCAACCGGAATGCCTATTATCAAAAGAAAAAACAGAAAGAGAAAAGATAAAGCAATGACCATCACAGCTCGCCCCCTTTAGAAACATAGTTATTTATTGTTGTTATTAACAACCTGAACGAGAAAACAAAGGAGCCGATAGCGATAATAAATTCAGACGGCCAAACAACCCAGCTCACAACGCCATAAACGATCTCGTTCTCTTGCCAGGCACTGTATGCCCTTAAAGAATAGGTATAAGCAATATAGCTAAACATCAATGTGGCGATGAGGCCGAAGACCAAAAGGCAAAAGCTGGTAAATTTTAAAGGCAGCTTGCTTTTGAAATAATCAACCTTCAGGTGGCTTCCCATTCTCAACGCATAAGAAAACGCCAAAAAATAAGACCCAGGAAGCAGATACATGGTAATTAAATTAAAAAACCAATTAAGCGGCGAGTTGAAAATATAACGCATTACGACATCGACAAAAGTAATTGCCATGGCGCAAATAATCATAGATCCGGCAACAAAAATAAGAGCGTTTTCCAGGCATCTACAAACCTTATCCAACGCTCTTATCAGGCCGGGTTGTTCAATATGACCTGTCATGGTTCTGTGTTCCTGTAATGTCGCCATGATAAACCTCAGTGCGCCAATGTTAATAACGACTCAAAGGCCGTGTTTTGGCTGTCTAATAATCACTACGGGCGCATCGGCAAACGTCACCTCATCAGCAGGTAGTTCACACGTCAACACCTTCTTATCAGCCCCTTCGGCCACGTTTTTACACATGAGGTCATCCGTCGTCCTCAGGCCAAACAAACCAAGAGTGCTAATCAAGCTAACACCTGCAAACGAATACTTTTGAATACCTTTGCATACCACAATGCACACGATAGCTCATAGGGCCTCAATCATCACGGTATACTTTGGTAGTAATAGTGGCCTCTAAGAAGGCATCCATGGCAACCACTTCGACAAGAGCATGGAACGCTTCGTGCTTCGGTATGCAGGGCCTCGCCCGGAGTCTCCCTGGCTCCCGCCGCTCGGATTCATACTGTCCACAGAAATCCTTCGGGCATGCTCGGAAACCATTCGCTATGTTGCGCTGGTTCTCTTCGACCCCACCATCGACTTCGGAGACACTGAGCGAATACTCATGAGCCACCCTACGGCCGTGGTTTTGCCTTTAAAATATCCATCATCACCGCGGCTTGTCGTTTGGTCGTTCAACGTTTGACGATAGGTTCGTCGCTAATCCTCGTCTCCCTGAACACTGCGCTATAGCTTGTGCAACCATGCAAGGGGTCACTTCCCCCACCAATGTTGCTTTCAAAGCAACAAACTCGTTACTCAACTGCCTCTTTTCTGCCTGCCAAGTCGCTTAACGTAAAAGCGCCAAAAAATACATCGATAACGGCAAGGACAGGACATGTTTTCAGAGCAAGTATTTTCAAAACAGCAACTGCATGAAGCCACCCAACTGCGGCATAAGCTTCACCAGAACCCAGAGCTTAAATTCCAAGAAAACGATACTGCGAGACTCGTTGCCAAGCGGCTTAGCGAACTTGGTTATCAAGTAACGGAAGGCATCGCCACCACTGGTGTCATGGCGGAACTGGATACAGGTCGGGAAGGGCCCGTGCTTGCTTTTCGTGCCGATATGGACGCACTGCCGATTAATGAAACCAACGCCTTTGCCCACCGTTCCCAGCGAGAAGGTCTAATGCACGCCTGCGGCCACGATGGACATACCGCCACACTGCTGCTTGCCGCAGAAACTATGATGGCAATGCAGGACGAGCTGTGCGGCCATATCAAACTGCTGTTTCAGCCGGGCGAAGAAGGTGGAAACGGTGCCGATTTAATGGTTAAAGCGGGCGTGCTACAAAACCCACAAGTGGACGCCGTGTTTGGCTACCATAACCGCCCAGGCTTTCCTGCCGGTCAGCTGTTCGTTAAACCTGGCCCGGCAATGGGAGGAAACGACACTTATAAAGTCACTATAGAAGGCGTCTCTGGCCACGCAGCCATGCCGCACCTGGCGGTAGATCCTATTTATATAGGTTCATCGCTGGTGCAACAGTTGCAGGGGCTGGTAGGGCGTCATAAATCGCCACTGGAAGCGGGCGTTATTACAGTAGCTTCCTTCCATGCTGGCGATGCTGCCAACGTTATTCCCGGCCACGCCGAGCTACTGGTTAATATTCGTAGCGACCGACCCTCTTCCCGAGAAGCATTGGCGGGAAAACTTGAGCAAGTGACCCAAGGTGTTTGTGCAGCGCATGGTGCTTATTACCATATGGAGCACCTGCACCAAGTCCCCCCGCTAGTCAATGATCAAGCCTGGTCGGAACGAGTGCTGTCTATAGCCACCAAGCACACCGTGAGCAATGATATTCAGCAGTTGGACTATATGCCCACCATGGGCGCAGAGGACTTTGCTTTTTATCTCCAGGAAGTACCTGGCTGCTTCTTTTTTGTCGGCAACGGCGAAGGTGCTTACCTGCACAACGAGCGTTATGACTTCAATGATCAAATCCTACCAGTGGCAGGCGGAATGTTCGTAGCCCTAGCCAAAGAACTGCTAACCAAGCACTAAAAACCCACTTACTAATAGTCCTTTACCAAGCCATCAGGTTTAAAAATAACGTTTAAAAATAAGGGTCAAAATGATGCAAGGCGTACTCTCTTCTATAGAACGAGTGGGCAATAAGCTGCCCCACCCCTTTATTTTGTTTACCATTCTAGCGGCTATTGTCGTGATGATTTCCGCCATACTCGCTACCTTGGGTGTTTCTGCGATTAATCCCCAAACCGATGCAGAGGTTTACGTTCGCAGCCTGCTCTCATCGGATGGGATCGAGTTCATGTTGACCAGTGTGGTCAGTAACTTTGTCAACTTCCCCCCACTGGGACTGATTCTAGTCGTCATGTTTGGCATTGGCTTGGCGGATAAAGTCGGCCTGATGTCAACGTTGATGCAGGTCAGTGTGGCGAAAGCGCCACCCTCTCTGCTTACCTTCTGTGTATTTATGGCCGGCATTTGCGGCAGCATCGCATCAGACGCCAACTACCTAATCTTAATTCCCTTAGCGGCTATGGTGTACTACTCGGTTGGGCGACATCCGATTGCCGGTGCAGCAGCTGCCTACGCTGCCGCTGGAGCGGGGTTTGATGCTAGCCTCTTCATTACCGTAGGGGACGCACTGTTTGCCGGCATTACCACTGACGCTGCGCGTTTAGTCAACCCTGGAGCCTATGTGTCACCGATCGACAACTACTATTTCGTGGCCTGCTCAGTATTTGTACTTGCGACTATGGGCACCTTGATTGTCGATAAAATAGTGGAGCCCAGACTTCAACGTACCCTGCCGATGGGCAAGGACTTTAAAACTGATATCGTCAAACCAGAATTGACTGAGGCAGAAAAGCGAGGCCTCAAGCGTGTCGGCATTGCCACTTTGCTTTATCTCGCGCTGGTGCTAATAGCCGTGGTACCGGAGGCATCGCCACTGCGTAATGAAGAGGGCGGCCTGATTCCATCACCGTTCCTACGCTCGCTGGTGCCGCTTATGTTTATCTACTTCGTCACTATTGGGCTGGTTTATGGCATCACTACCAGCAAGATCACCAGTAGCCGTGACGTGCCCAAACACATGGCCGAGTCAGCTAGCGATCTGGCACCCACCCTCGTGCTGTTCTTTGCCATTTCGCAATTTATTGCCTACTTCCGTTGGTCGGAGCTTGGTCAGTACATTGCCATTGAAGGCTCAAACATTCTACAAAGCACCGGGTTTACTGGGCTTCCGCTAGTAGGTGCGTTTATTGCGATGAGCGCGGTACTTAACGTCTTTATGACCAGTGGCTCGGCACAGTGGGCATTAATGGCGCCGGTCTTCGTACCCATGCTAATGATGATCGACTTTGATCCCGCCTTTGTATTGGCGATGTTCCGCATCGGTGATTCTAGTACCAACATCATTTCCCCAATGAGCCCCTACTTCTCGGTCGCCCTGGTGTATATGCAGCGCTACAAGCCTGATATGGGATTAGGCACGCTCATCGCCACCATGCTTCCACTTGCCTTGAGCTTCTTGATCGCCTGGTCTGCGTTTCTGATGTTCTGGCTAGCCATGGGATGGCCGATTGGCCCCGGCGTTTACATGATGGCTAACTGATGCCGCTAAGCATCACTGCATTGTCAGCATAAGTTTCCACAGATAGTCGGCAGCAGGCGACAGCCTTCTGCCGACTCGGCGCACTAGGTTGCCCTGACTGCTGGCAGCCATAGGATGCTGAATGGGAACCGCTTTAAGTAACCCAGACTCTATTTCATTGCGCGCAGCCGCCGCCGTCATAAATGACACCCCAACACCCGCACTCGCCATTCTCCGTGAAACGGAATGTAAGTTGCAGCGATAGCTGGGCGTTGCCGGTTGCCCGGCGGCGCTAAACAGTGAATTGACAAATTGCTGCGAACCCGACACGTCCGGTAGAAAAATTAGCTTATGCTTTAATAGCTCTGCTACCGAAACACTTTCCTGACTGGCGAGGGGATGAAACAGTGCAACCAGAGCACACAGCGGCCCTCGCTCAAAAGAGTGCACAATGAGCCTCGGATCAGAAACTGGACCATAGGTAATAGCAATATCAACCTCGTCGTTAGCCACCATTTCATGGGGTTCGCGTGGATAGTAAATACCTGTTTTTATCTCGATCAGCACATCTGGATACTGCTTCGAAACCCGTCGCATCACGTAATTGATGAAGCTATCCACAAAGCCATCACCTACAGATACCACCACTTTCCCCGCCTGCATGTTACGCAGACGAGACAGCGTATCCCCCAGCTCTGAGTTCAACCGCCGCTGAGCTAGAAAACTATCCACCACCAATTGGCCCGCTTCCGTCAGCATGACATGACGCCCCTGCCGTTCTAGCAGCGCCATACCCAAGTCTCGTTCGAGGCCTCGTACTTGACGGCTCACCACGGAAGGGTTGATATGCAGATGCTCTGCCGCTGCGCGAATACCGCCACAGCTGTTCACCTCCAACAAATAGAAAGCACGTTTATCCAGTATATCCATGAGCTAGCCGTAAGGATCGCAAAATTGAATCAGCATGATAGACTGATGTTAGCAAGCTAATCGAATTTTTTACCCCCATAGCTACCGACTACACAATCATGATATTTAACCTCCCCGAGTGCGCCGCTGGGAGGGCACTGCTTACGCGAGTGCCATTACCGAAGAGACTTAGGCATTTCGCAATAATATTAGCTAATCACGACTTGCCTACAGCACTACACTCTATTTAATTAATGCTCATTACGCCTTAAGCCAAGGCACTACACCAAGCCAGCGTCACTGCATAGCGAATGGATACACTCCAATATACGTTGATGCCCATCATCAGGCAGTCGATAGCGTGGCACGCTGACGCTGATAGCCCCTTCAACGCGACCATCGGCGCCGCGAACTGCCTGACCGAAGCAGATAATGCCTAGTTCATTTTCCTGGTCATCGATTGCGTAACCACGTTCTCGCGTCAGCGTGAGTTCATTGCGTAACGCCTCAAGCGTCGTGCAGGTGCGATGTGTGACAGGCTCTAAGGTCAATTGAGCCAGATACTGCTCACGGGTTGCCTCGTCGAGGGCGGCGAGATAAGCCTTACCTACCGAAGTAGAATGCATTGGCACTGGCATGCCGATATACGAAGCCATGCGCACCGCTTCGGGCGATTCCACCTTATCAACGAAAGTCATATGGCAGCCAAATGGTACGCCCAAGTGCACCGTTTCACCGGTCTGCTTACCAATGGCGCGTAAAGTGGCCCGAGCGCGTTCCTGCAAGCTGCTCCGCGCCAGCGATTGATGAGTGAGACGCAGCAACTCGCGACCCAGTACGTACTCTCCACCTAAAGGGTTACGTTCGACAAACCGCTCCTGTTCGAGCGTGTTCAGCAACCGGTAGACCGTAGGCCGGGGCATTCCCAGGCGTGCCTGGATGTTACGGATGGTCGCGTCAACGCCAAGCTCAGCTATCACTTGCAGCAAGCGCAGTCCTTTGGTCACCGCGGCGGCACCCTGGACGTTGGGCCGCGGCACTCGCTCTTCGTCGTCAGCCGTCATTAATCGCCTCTTCAAATAATACGAATGTCTAACCAGTAATCCGTCACGGTCAATTGACGCATCTCGCCCTGGCTCTTACCTTAAGAACATATTGTCCATATTATGATCTTTATGTCCACATTGTGGACGGAGGAAATATGCCAGTTCAAGCTGATGATCATCAGCGGATGCCTTACCAATATCCGCAACCCGCTGAGGCCGCTCTAGAAATTGTCGAGCCGCACGCCCTTCCCCAGGATGAACGTATCTGGGTGCCGCAAGCGGAAAACGTTGATTTCCGTCCGCTGTGTCTGAACGTGTCCCAGGGCTACTGGGTCAACCTACTGCGTGTCCGCAAGTCTGGCGTGCTCAGCCGCCACCGTCACCCCAACCCGGTGCATGGCATGGTGCTCAAAGGCAAATGGCGGTATCTCGAACATGACTGGGTGGCTACCGAGGGTAGCTATGTCTACGAGCCTCCAGGTGAGACCCACACCCTGGTCGTCGACGAGGATGTCGAGGAAATGATCACGCTCTTTCAGGTCAACGGTGTCATGTATTACGTTGACCCATGGGGCAAGCACCTCGGGTTCGAAGATGTCTTCACCAAGGTCGACATGTGCCGCAAGCACTATGAAAGCTGCGGGCTTGGCCGTGACTATGTCGACCGGTTCATTCGCTAAAGCGAGATGTTCCCTTAAAAACCCAACGCATGAATTAAGGCCCTAATGCCAACAACAAAAACACGACAGGAGCACCCTCATGATATTCAACAAAACCCCGCTAGCCGTAACCATCAGCCTGGCCGCCTTCGCCTTATCCATCGGCACTGCCCAAGCCGACTACCCCGAAAAACCGATTGAACTGATCGTCCCCTGGTCAGCGGGCGGCGGCACCGATGCAGTGGCCCGCCAATTGGCCAACGGGTTGCAGGAAGAGCTTGGTCAAACGGTCAATGTGGTCAACCGCACCGGCGGCGCCGGCGTGGTGGGTCACACGGTAATGGCCAACGCCGAGCCGGATGGCTATACCCTTGGCCTGGTGACCGCCGAGATCACCACCTATCGACACATTGGCAGCTCTCAAATCTCGTATGAGGATCTGTCGCCGATTGCGTTGATCAATCTCGACGCCGCGGCATTTAACGTCAGCGCCGAATCAGACTGGGAAGATCTAGACAGTGCCCTTCAAGACATTGAAGCCAATCCCAACGAATACACTGTCTCAGGCTCTGCGCCAGGTGCCGCCTATCACCTAGCATTCGCGGGTTTTCTGAACCAGCAGGGTATTGATCCCAACACCGTTTCACTCGTCCCGAGCGAAGGTGCTGCCCCGGGCCTCCAGGAACTCGCCGCCGGTGGCGTGGATTTCGTGTTCTCCTCGCTGCCTGAGGCTGAATCCATGCGCGACGCGAAGCGCGTGAGAACGCTTGCTGTGTTCGCCAACGAGCGTCTTGATGCTTTCCCTGACATCCCCACTGCTGAAGAAGTCACTGGCGATGAGTGGGCGGCAGGTACTTGGCGTGGCTTGATCGGCCCCGCAGGACTGCCCGATGATGTGGTCGATACTCTGGCCGAGGCCGCAGAAGCCGTCTATGAATCTGACCAATTCCAGGAGTTCATGACCAATCAGGGCTTCGGCATACAGTGGGAAGGCCCGGAAGGCTTTCGCAACTTCATGGCTGAAGCCGACGAAAACAACGGCGAGATAATCAATAAGTTGGGCCTGGCAGAATAACACCATGCGCATCAACGACCTCTTGCTGGGGCTGGTAATGGCGCTGCTTGGCGCCGTTACTATATGGGCCTCCAAGGATTTCCCGCCGTTAGCGCGCCAGCCCTACGGGGCCGGCACTTTTCCCACCATCATCGGCACCTTTCTGGTTGGGCTTGGCCTGCTACTGTCTCTGCGTGGCTGGCAGCAGCGTGGAGCACTGTTCATTTGGCAGGGGCAGGTGACGCTGTCGCGCACCTTGACATGCCTGCTCGCTGTTATCGCCGCCGTTGCTGGTTACGTGTTGCTAACACCGCTGCTCGGCTTCCCGCTGGTAGCGCCCTTAATGCTCGCATTATTGATTGGCTGGTTGTCTGACGGCCGCTGGGGGATGGCCGTTATCGTCGCCATTGTGGCAAGTGCGGTGGTATGGAGTGTTTTCGCCCTGTTGCTGCACGTGCCGCTTGATCTGGGCATTCTCGAAGAGGTGATCTACTAATGGCGGAACTACAAGCAGCGTTAGGCATGGTGTTCGCCTGGGATGTCCTCGCGGTGATCCTCGGCGCTTCGCTATTCGGCCTGCTGATCGGCGCCATTCCTGGCCTGACTGCGACCATGGCCACCGCCTTACTCGTCCCGGTAACCTTTTTCATGGAGCCGCTCCCGGCGATCAGCGCTATCGTGGCCGCCACGGCGATGGCCATCGTAGCCGGCGACATCCCCGGTGCCTTACTACGCATCCCCGGCACCCCCGCCTCGGCGGCTTATACCGAAGAAGCCTACCTGATGGGCCGTCAGGGCAAGATCGGCCAGGCGCTCGGCGTCAACTTGGCGTGTTCGGTCGTTGGCGGGCTCATCGGGGTGGCAATTCTGGCGTTTTTCGCTCCACTGGTCGCCGACTTCGCTCTTCGCTTTACCAGCGACGAGTACTTCTGGCTGGCACTGCTCGGGCTTTCCTGCGCCGTACTGGTATCCGGCGCGGACCCGCTTAAAGGTGCAATTTCAATGCTCATCGGCCTGTTAATCGCCATGGTGGGCATGGACTCAGTTTCAGGCCAGATCCGTTTTACCTTCGGTATCTCTGATCTGCTCAGCGGCATCTCAATTCTACCAGTATTGATAGGCCTGTTTGCCGTCGCCGAGCTACTGCGGCGCATGCCCGAAATTGGCCACACCCACTTTCCACCGCCCCCACCAGTGGAGAAGCCTTTTAGCGGTGTGGGCGGCCTGATGTGGCAATACAAGGCAGGGATCGCACGCAGTGGCGTACTCGGCACGCTGATCGGCGCACTGCCCGGTGCGGGTGCCGATATCGCTTCTTGGATCAGCTACGCCTTGTCGCGCAAGCTCTCGCGCACGCCCGAGAAGTATGGCACCGGGCATCCCGAAGGGCTGGTCGCGGCCAGCTCGGCGAATAATGCAGCACTCTCGGGTGCCTACATTCCCGCCCTGGTGTTCGGCATCCCAGGCGACACTATCACCGCCATTATTATCGGTGTACTGATGATGAAAGGCATTACGCCAGGGCCAGACGTTTTCACTTCCAGCGCCACCTTGGTCAACGCCATTTTCATCGTGTTTATCCTGGCTAACCTGCTGTTGTTACCTCTTGGCCTGCTCGCTATACGCGGCGCGCGCCATATCCTTGCGGTGCCCTCCAGCGTGCTTTACCCGCTGATTTTGCTGTTTTGTATCGTAGGCGCCTTCGCTGCCAACAACAGCCTGCTGGATGTCTGGCTGATGCTTGGGCTGGGCCTGCTGGCCTATTTTCTGGTGGAGAACGACTTCCCTATCGGCCCCATGATCCTGGCAGTGATTCTCGGCCCGGTAGTGGAGAGCAACTTTATGCGCTCAATGATCAAAGCCAATGGCGAACTGCTAGTGCTCTTCGAACGCCCCATCGCCGCCATGTTGGGTGGGCTCGCATTGCTGGTGTGGCTGGCCATTATCGTCTCCAGCGTTCGCTCGGCCTGGCAGACACGTGCGTCAGCTACCTCAGCTTAACCGACCCATTTTGCGACCTACCCCCCTTTTCACGTTCTAAAAAGGAGCGATATGAACACTGTTATCGTTATTGGCGGGACTACCGGCATTGGTCGGGCGATCGCGCTGGCGTTTGCCGCCCAGGGTGACGAAGTCCACGTCACCGGCATCGAGCCTAAGAGCGAACAGCAAGCCGAAGACGTAACCGACCGACACCAACTCGATGTGCGTGACCCGGCCCAGGTTGAGCGCTTCTTCGCGGCGTTCCCAACATTGGATGTGCTGGTGAACTGCGCTGGCGTCATCCAGCGTGACGGCAAGGAGTTCACACCCAAAGGCTTTTCTGAGGTCATCGACATCAACCTCAATGGTACACAGCGCTGTTGCCATGCCGCGCATGCAGCCCTCAAGGCAGCGGGTGGCTGCATTATCAACACCGCCTCTATGCTGTCGTTTTTTGGCAGCGGCCATGCCCCGGCCTACTCTGCTTCCAAGGGCGGCGTGGCCCAACTCACACGGTCGTTGGCGATCGCCTGGGCCAGCGATGGTATTCGCGTCAATGCCCTTGCGCCAGGTTGGATTGCCACCGACTTGACGGCAGCACTCACCCAGAACAGCGAACGCTCGGCGGAACTCGTCGGACGCACGCCCATGGGCCGCTGGGGCAAACCCGACGACCTCGCTGGGCCAGCGCTGTTCTTGGCTTCACCGGGCGCAAACTTTATAACGGGCGTACTATTACCGGTAGACGGTGGCTATTCGTCACGTTGAGCGCAAATATCGAACACACAGGAGTACATGGTATGGATCTTGGAATAGCGGGACGCTGGGCCGTGGTATGCGCAGCGAGCAAAGGGTTGGGTCGAGGCTGCGCCGAAGCGCTGGCCAAAGAAGGCGTCAACCTGGCCATTAATTCACGCAATGCCGAGGTGCTCGAAAAGACCGCCGACGCGTTGCGGGCCCTTAATCCAGCCATCGAAGTTCGCCCTGTGGCTGGGGATATCGGGCGCGAGGAGGTACGCGAGGCGCTACTGGCCGCCTGTCCGCAGGTCGATATTTTGATCAACAATAATGGCGGGCCGCCGCCGGGTGATTTTCGCGACTGGGATCGGGAGGCGTGGATACAGGCCGTGGATGCCAACATGATCACGCCTATTGAGCTGATCAAGGCCACGGTAGACCGTATGGCCGCCAACGGCTTTGGACGCGTGGTCAATATTACCTCGGGCGCGGTAAAAGCACCCATCGACATTCTCGGGTTATCCAACGGCGCGCGCAGTGGGCTAACCGGCTTCGTCGCGGGGCTTGCTCGCCAACCGCAACTCGCCTCGCACAACGTCACGATCAACAACCTACTGCCCGGCTCCTTTGATACCGACCGCCTGCGCGGCAACTTCAAGAAGGTCGCCGAGAAGAATCAGCAAACTATCGAGCAGGTACGTGAGCAGCGTGCCCAAGGGGTTCCTGCGCGGAGATTCGGCACCGCCGAGGAGTTTGGTGCCTTTTGTGCCTTTATGTGCAGCGAGCATGCAGGCTATCTAACAGGGCAGAATATCCTGCTCGACGGCGGCGCCTACCCAGGAACCTTCTAATCGATTGCGACACAATTAACCGTTAGCCAGCGTAATGGCTAGCCTCCCCGAGTGCGCTGCTGGGCGGGCGCTGCACAGCAGAATCTCCCCCTCTGGCGCGGATATGCCATTGGGGTAGGTCACCTCCCCCCGCACCAGCGTGCAGGCGCACTCGCCACAGCTGCCACTGCGGCACCCATAGGCAGGCTGTAACCCCGCTTTTTCGGCGGTTTCCAGCAGGCTTTCGCCCGGCTGCCAGTGGGCGACTACGCTTGAGTTGGCAAAGCTAACTTCTACCGCTTGTTCTGCGACGGGCACAGCGTATGTTTGGGTCAGCGCCGAGGGGCCGAACGCTTCTGTGTGTATTTGCCCCGATGAGAGTCCGAGCTCCAGCGCCTCCTGGTGGTAGCGCTCTACAAAGGCGGCGGGGCCGCATAGGTACAGCTGTACTTCTGACAGCACCTGATCGGTAAACACCTGCCCCAGTGAAACCCGGCCTGCCATCCATCCATTGAGGGCAGTTGTAGTTCTGGTGACATGCCGCTGCAAACGCAGCCCTCGCGCCTCAAGGTCGAGTAGTTCTTCACCGAAAGGCGCCTCGGCCACATCGCGCACGCTCTGTACTAACGTTACCGGGCCACGGCCTGCGCCAGTCAATTCATGGGCCAGGCTCAATATGGGCGTAATACCGATACCACCTCCCAGCAGCACCCAATGGGCACGCCCTGAGCCGCTAGCCTCTGCCGTGAATGACCCCATTGGCATACTCACAGCTAGTTCAGTACCCACCTGAAGCGCGCTGTGTACGTAGTGCGAGCCCTCACCATCGGCCTTCACACTGATGCGATAACCAGCCTGCTGGCTGTTACCCGAAAGCGTATAGCTGCGTACCAACGCCGTGCCATCCAGGCGCGGCACGTGTAGCGTAATAAACTGGCCCGCTTCAAAGGGCGCCAGCGCCTTGTCTTGTCGGACACTCTTTAAATAGAAAGAGCGGATCTCAGGTGTCTCCTGCACCACGGCGGCCACCTGAACACACTGTTGAGTGGAAGGCGCAAGCGCCTGCCAGGGCCCATGGGGCGCCGCCTCAACGGCTACTGCACCGGCATGGCTACGCCAGCGCAAGGCCCTTGGTCGCCAAACGATATGCCGTGGGGTAAGGCACCAGTAGCGTTCAGCGCCAGGATAACGCGCCCCAGCGGTCTCCTCGTCCACCAGCCGCGCTTCCCCGGTCAGATGCAGCACATTCCCGCTGGCAAAGTCCGGTATCACCAAGGCCGCGCGCCCGCTGGCCAGCACGTTACCCAAGGTGTTGAAGAATCGATTGCCTGCAAAATCAGGCAGAATCAGATCACTTCCCTGACGCCGAATGAACCCCGGTTGCCCTCCGCGATGAGAGGCATCCACCTGGACGCCCTGGTCGGTATGCGCGTAACTACCCACGAAGGCGGTGATCGCCCGGTCGATATGCGCCAGCACCGGCTCTGGCAACTGATCGAGGATCGCGTCACGCTTGATTAGCACGGGGCCCGGCTGGGGCTGCACCGGCCTCATCGCCGACCAGTCGTGAATATACTGGGGGCAGTTACCGAAGGCGTGAGTCACTTCCAACTGCCATTGGCTTGCTGAGCCCCGCAATACACCGTTGACCCTGTTACGACGGCGCGTGTGTAGCTCAATGCCCAATAGGCCAATGCTGGTGCCGCTGTTAAGTAGCGGTGCAAGAGGGTCATCCACAGGCGGCGTTAATGCTAAATCGAGCCGTGACTCGTCCGGCGCATGAACAAAGCCCGGCGCACCCTCCAACAGCGTGACCCAAGGCCAGCCGTCATGATCCACCGCTGCTGCCGCCACAAAGGGCAACTGGGGAAAGAAGTGCTGCAGCTGTGGCGTTAGAAAGGGACGCATCACCTTGCGGCCCACCTCCGCCATTTGTTGCTCCACGCCGACCACGCGCTGCAAGGCAAGCTCGCCTTCATGCCATGGGCTGCTGGTGACGTCGTTATTCACCCTCGACTCCTCGCGAGCAGTTCGCCCGCACCGATTTGAAATGCTGCACCGGCTGGCCTAGCGCACCAGCCCCACCTTAGTCACCTTCATGGGTACAAACCCTTCCAGCGCCTCGATACGCTGCAGCCAGGTGCGGATATGCGGATAGGGTTCCAGCGAGACATTCCCTTCAGGCGCATGGGCGATGTAGCTGTAGAGCGAAATCTCCGCCAGCGTGGCGTGCTCACCCGCCAGGAAGGGCTGATGCGCCAAGTGGGCATCAACAATCGCGAACAGATCATGGGCATCAGCAATCAGCGGTTCAGGATCGAACGAGGCATTAAAGACCGTGACCAAGCGCGCCTTCATCGCCGAGTTCGCCAAAGGCCCTGCCGCCACGGACAGCCAGCGTTGCACTTGGGCTTGAATCAACGGGTCGTCCGGTAGCCAGCGACCAGCACCCTGCCCAGAACCATAGCGGCGTTCCAGATAGACCAGAATGGCATTGGAATCCGCCAGGATAACCCCTTGGTCATCGATCACCGGCACCTGCGCGAAGGCGTTCAGGTTCAGGAAAAGCGGCGCTTTGTGTTCGCCCGCGGCAAGATCAACATCGATAAAAGTGGCAGGCAAACCGAGCAGCGAAAGCATCAGCTCGATACGGTGGCAGTGGCCGGAAAGAGCGTGGCGGTAAACCTTGATAGCGTGTGACATGTGATTATCTCCTTGAGTGAGCGCCTCGATAGATGAACGTCACAGGTGTTAAGCGACGTCACCCATCCTGAGCCAAATCAAGGAGTGCAAGAATAGCGATACTGAACAATACAAAATTGCGCTGAATGAAATAATCAGCCGACCAACTGCGTTCGCAACCAGGGTGTTGCCAGTTCCAGGAAGGCCATAACGCTGGCAGGCGCCCGGATGCCAAGGGGATAGGTGAGCGCCAGAGGGTGTCCCGCAGGCCAAAGGGGTTCAGCAACGGGTTCAAGCAGCCCCTGCTCGCAGGCGCGACGCGCCTGCAGTTGGTAGCAACACACGACACCCGCACCTCCAATGGCAGCCCGCAGCGCAGCAGCACTGGTACTGATGGCAAGCCTGGGCTCAAAACGGAGCGGGTAGTCTTCAGCCAAGCGCCAGACAGGCGCTTGTCCTTCACTGGAGCAGTGAATAAGCGCATGACGGGCCAAGCCTTGCAGGCTACCGGGGCGCCCGGTCTTGTCCAAGTAACGGGGGCTAGCAAACAGACCAACGCGCAAATCACCCAGGGGCCTGGCATAAGCGGAGGCAGGCAGCGGCCCACGCATCAGACGTAGGTGCGCCGGTGCATCGTTTTCTATACGGATGGGATATTCATCAGCCAGCAGGCAGATCTTCAGCGCAGGGTGCTGCTCTTGCAGCCGCAACACTAACGGCATCAGCAGTGGCTCCATCAACGCCTGGGGCGCCTGCAAACGTAGCGTGCCGTTGAGCTCGCGGTGCTCCTGGCACGCACTGGCGTCGGCGTCGGAGACTGCGTGGATCAGCGTATCGGCGTAGTCGCGCAATCGCTCGCCCGCCGCCGTCAACGTGCTGCCTCTGGCAGAGGTAGTGACCAAAGCAACCCCTAGACGCTGCTCCTGAGCACGCAGCAGACGGTGGAGCTTCGCCGCCGACTGGCTGCTCGCTTCAGCCGCGGCTTGCACGCTGCCGTGCCTGGCAACGGCGGAAAGCGCCATTAAGGCCTCAAAGCGTAGCGGTGATTCAGGGGAGAGCGCCATGGTTAACTGCGGTAGGCGAGCGCCGGGTCGGCACGTAGCCGCTCGGCAAGAAAATCAACGAAGGTACGCACGCTGGCGGCCCGCCCACGGCCCGCTGTCACCCAGATATTGATGGGAATGGCCACTGGTTCGAAACGCGTTAACACGCGCCGTACTCGGCCTTCTGCTTCACTGACAGCCACCTGGTAAGACAGCAGCCGAGTATGCCCGGCACCTGCCTCGACCGCCGTTAACGCCGCATGAATAGCGCTGATGCGCAGCCGTGGCGAGGGCGTTACTTCAATGCGCTTGCCCTCTTCCTCGAACCACCAGTGACCGCTCAAGTTACCACCTTCGGCCACCACGGTAGGCAATGCTTCCAGTTCTTGCGGGTGCGTTGGCTCGCCGTGTTCGGCCAGCCACGCGGGGCTTGCGCAAACCACCTGCCGCACCTCACCGACTGGCACGGTCAAGTGCTGGCAATCCTGCGGCACATGACCGATGCGCACCGCCACATCAATGCCCTCCTCCTGCAGGTTGACCGGTCGATCGATCAGTTCAGCGCGCACCTGCACGTCAGGGTATTGCTCCAGATAATCGACGATCTGCGGGGTAACGAAGTACTCGCCGAACAGCACCGGCGCGGTCACCTGCAACAGGCCACGTGGGGTAAGGTAACTGCCGGTCGCAGCGGCCTCGGCCTCCGCAAGCTGAGCAAGCACCTGCTGGGCATCCTCCAGATACCGGCGCCCCGCCTCCGTCACGCGCACCTGCCTTGTGGTGCGCTGTAACAAGGCAACGCCCAAACGCGCCTCAAGCGCTGCCACCGCCCGGGTAACCCGAGGCGGCGACAACGCAAGCTGCCGTGCGGCGTCCGCAAAGCTCTCCAGCTGCGCCACCGCTGCAAACACGCGCATCTCTTCGAATCTATCCAAGGCAGCTCCAGGAACAGGGTAAGCATCACTAACGGTATTCTATATACCCGCTAGGTTTATACCTACCAGGACTGTATACCCACCAGAGCTTTTTTATGCAGCTACGTCGCCGATGGTTTATTAGGCCTAGGCCTTTATTATCCGCCACTCGACAAACGATTTAATGCGTCTAGTTGTTCATCGTGCAAGCAAACTCAGTTGCTCGGACGCTGTTTGGTGGCATCCAATCCAGTTTTGCTCTCTGTGGTCAACTTGGTAATTTCTGCAGACTTAGCGATCGCACGATCAAAGACATCCTGCATGTTCGCCATCGCCTCTACCGATGTGCCTTCGAGGCCACCGTCTGCCGCCCACTCGAAATTCCAGACGCCAGAAAGGCCATCTTGACCCTGGACATCATGAGTCTCGATGGCCGTATAAACACTGGTGTGGCGCGTCATATAGGAGGCAGCTGCCGAAACTTCAGCAGGGACACTGCCTGACGAATTGTTGGCAAGCTGAGCGAGCTCATCGGCATTGATCGCCGACTTGCCCTGCTGCTTCAAATAATCCACTAGAACCTGACTGGATTTGGCAATATTCAACTGGTCGTCGAAGGATGAGGTGGAGGTTTTTTGAGTGGGGGCGTTTACGCTTGTAGGTGACACTGTAGTAGACATCGGATATCTCCCAAGCAGAGGTTTGGTTGGACAGCCTGTTTATTGTTGCTCGGTTTAATGTCATTCGTATGAATCATGTGGCATGGCAAACGATTGCAGCCGAGTGATGGCTAAATCAGCTTGGCTGCCACCAGCATATCGGCGACCGCCTGAAAGGTACCATCAGGCACCGGATCGCCATTGCCCGCGCGTTTGGCGATGAGTTCGGCCAGCCTCGGGTCGGCGACTCGCGGGACTCGGCGAGGCGCAGCGCTGGCCAACAAGCTAGCGGCCTGATCGGGTGAGGCCTTGCAGGTCACCAACGGCACTGGCGTTTCGCCGCGAATGTAGCGAATGCCGACCAGCCAACCGTCTGCGGTGCCGATCATCAGCGAGCTGTACTGAACACCGATCTTGGCGTTCAGCTCATGCATTTCGCGCCGCTGTTTACGGCGCGCCTGATTCATCGTCGGATCACCTTCCTGATCCTTGCGCTCACGCTTCTGTTCAGTCTTTGTCATGCGCTGGTCGCGCTCGAATAGCCAGCGTTGGAGCAGCACATCGAAAGCACCAACCAGTAAGAAGGCAATCAGTGCAGTGATGACCAGCGGCTGAAGTAAAGCGAGAAAAGTACCCTGAACGCAGGGGTAGCCGCAGCGTGAGGACTCCATCAGCGACTGTAGGCCCAGGCGATAGACAATCACCAGCGCGACGGCCAATGCCACCATCTTGAACAGTGACTTAAGAAACTCGACCAGCCCGCGTACCGAAAAGATGCGCTTGAACCCCTGAACCGGATCAATATTCTCCGGCTTAGGCTGAACCGGTTCGGTGGAGAATACAAAACCCTGCAATACCACAATGTTGGTCAGCACGATCACCAACAGCGTTAGGCCGACCAGCGGCAGCACCGACAGCAGCAGTACTTCGCCTGCCTGGGTCATCAACTGTGGCCACAGCGTATCGAACGGCTCGGTATAGAGTCGCGCGGTTGAGTCGATCAACCCCTGCACGCGGGCAATGATGTCATTCACGCTGATAGCGATATAAAGCGTGCAGGCCAACATCACCATCGCGGTGACCAGGTCAGCACTCTTGGCGACCTGGCCTTTCTTGCGCGCATCGCGAAGTTTTTTCGACGATGGCGGCAGCGATTTCTCTTCAGAGGGCTGTTGGCTCATGCCGCTGCTGTGACCCTATGAACCTACTGTCGAGCCTTTATCCATTTGCGTATCGAGATTGTTGCCATCACCTGCATAATCTTCGTGCTCGAAATCGTCCCAGGTCGAGTTAGGTAGATGGCCCTCCTCTACGTAGAACTCATACTCGTCGCTGCGGTAGTCGAAAATGCTCTCGTCGTCCGGCGCATCGCGCTGACCGTAGCTCCGGACGTACGCTTCGAGAAACTCATAACGGGTCAGGCCGTCTTCGGTCAGTAGGCCATCCTCATCTAGCGACGAGAAAAGCTCCTTGAGGTCAGCCTTATGCCCCTCCAGTGCGTTGGTGCGCTTGATATCCTGGACAATAGTGAATGGCAGCGTCGCCACCGTCAGACCGGCGGATATCCAGAACAGCGGTCCGGTGGCGGCGCGAGCGACGGCAATGCCCTTGAGCGCCGCCAGCGATGACGCTCCACCGGCAAGGCCGAAGGCACCCGCCGCGACAGTGACGGCGCCCTGACCGATGGTAGCGCCGTCGCCGCTGTCCACGCCGCGCTTGATCATCAGCCCACCGAGGGCAATGTCCAGCGCACCAGTGGCGGAGTTGGCAGCACCATCCAGCACACGCAGGAAGGAACTGATGGTGCGGGTCGTCGTCGTGGCTTTGGGCAGGGATGGATTCTTGGCGTATCCGTCCTCGATACCCTGCACGATCTTGCCCGTATCGGACTCGCTAATATCCAGCATTTGGCTCAGCTTTTCGCGATCTCCGACGGGGGCGTCGTCAATGATCTGCTCGATATTCTCGACGAACTTGAGGCCTTGACCCTCATTAAAGGGGCCACCGCTGGCAGTGTCATTGCCCCATATCTGCGGCAGCGTCTTGTCGAGCCCCAGCATGGCATTGACGTTGGTGCCCTTGGCCTTGTCCCAGATATTGCTGCCGAGGTTGACGAAGTGCTGACTGGCGCCCAGAAAGCTGATGAACTCCTTGGCAACGGCCATTCGCGCCTCGTGGCTGTCCGCCAGCTTACTGGCGCCGCCTGCGAGCTGATAGATGCCCGAGGCGAGCGAGATCAGCCCGCCGGTCGAGCCCAGTGCGCCGTTGCTGTTGAGCGTGCCAATCAGCGCCATCATGCCGCCGTTGGTCTGCTCGTTGAGCGCCTTGTAGACACCGTTCTTCAGCAGGCCGTCGATATCCGACTGGGTGATCGAACCATTTTTCTGGAAGCGATCCCCGAGCTCCTGTAGCGCCTTACCGAAGTTCTTAGCAGTTTGCTTATCGTCGAGAAACTCGTTAACAAACTTGTCAATCGTCTCCGCCGTGCGCCGCGGAATATCGACACCGGCACGCTTAAGCGCGGTCAATACCATCTTGACCACATCCTGCGTGGCCGTCGCGGTGTTGGCATCATTGATTTGATCAGGATTGGCGATCAGATCATCAAGATCGGTGATCATCGAGTCGAGCTGCAGGCTCTGGGCGAACTCGGCTGCCTTGTCGCTCTCTTCCGTTGCCGGGAACAGCGCCGAAAGTGCATTGTAGGTTCGCGAGATATCCTGCTCGGCGAGTTCCCCCTGACCGCTCTCGCGCAGGTCGTTGATGTAGTTGATGTACTCCTCGCTGAAGGCGGTCTCCTCCAGTTGCGAAGCGATCGCGTCCTTGTTGGCGACTTTGTCGATCGCGTCTGCCTGGGTCGCCTGGTAATCCTCCTGCACCGCCTCGGAGGCGAATAGCTCGCCGAGGCTTTCATCGAGCTTCTCACCGTCGATGATGGATGAGAGATCCTCGCCGGTGACGTTGTCAAGACTCAAGCCTTCCGACATATCGAGACCGACCAGATCCAGGCCGTTTTCAAGCGCGCCCTGGGCTCGCAGCGCACGGTAGAACTGGGCGCGCTCATCGTTTTTATCGATACTGCCGTCCTCAATCCCCGTCTTCCACTCTTCGATCAGGTTCTGCCAGGTCAGCTCGCTGACGGTCAGCTTGCGTGAGCTGTCGTCCGGATCGGTCTCGCTGGTTTCCATCGACTGAATATCGACATCGCTGAAGGCCGGTAGATCATGATCGCGCCGGGCTGTGTCCAGCTCCGCATTGTCGGCGAGACGCTGGGTGTTGGTCTCCCCACCGTGCCTCGACCAATAACCGTCGAAGATATTCTGAACCGCCTTGCCGTCGTCTCCGGCAGCGTGCCTGATCCGCTCGCGCAGGTCATCGTTAACCTGGGCAGTGGCGTCCTCGAGGGAGGCACCGTCGCTCATCTTGCTGTCGATCAGGTTCTGATAGAGCTGCGACAACGTTTCGGAGCTTTCGATATGCAGAATCTGGCGCGACCCCGTCAGCGTGCTGCCCGCCAAGCCAGAGGCCAGTGCGTTGAGGTTATCCTCATAACTCGGGTTATCCGTCACGGTGGTGTCGGCGAGAAAGTCGTCGTAGGCCTCGAAGCCAGCGGAGGTGGCAGCATCCTTGCCACCATGACGCTCCCAGTAACCATTGAGCACATCGAGCCCGTCCTTGCTGTCCTTATCAGCATCGGTCAGCGCGTTGCCGGTACGGTCAAAGAGGGCATCCTTGGCATCGTCGATGGCTGCCTGTAGATCCGGGGCATCGCCGCGCTCACGCTGCTGGTTGAGCTGGTACTCCACAAGTTGGCTGAACTGATCGCTGGCGTCTCCTGTCAGCGGTCGCACCTTGCGGTTGTCGATGTCGATGCCTTCAGCCATATCGCTGGCGAGCGAATCCAGGGTATCGTCGTAGGCGATGTCATCTTCGTCGCGATTGGTCAGGTAAGTCTCTTCGGCCAGCGCCTTCGTATCCTCTTCACCACCGTGACGTTTGAAGTAGCCGTCGAAGACATTGACTACACTCTTGCCGCCAGCGTTTTCGAGACGGTCACGCAGTTCATCATTGACCTCGCTCAGCGCTTCCTCAGTAGTGGCACCTTCATCCAGTTTGCTCTTGATCAGATTCTTATAGAGCTGGGACAGTGTATCGGAGGAGTCAAGGTGCAATATCTTGCGTTGATCGGTCAGCGTGCCGCCGGCTAACCCGGAAGCGAGAGCGTTGAGGTTATCTTCGTAGCTAGGGTTGTCGGTCAGCGTGGTATCGGCCAGAAAGTCATCATAGGCGTCATAGCCCGCGTTGATCGCAGCCTCTTCACCACCATGGCGCTTCCAGTAACCCTCGAAGACATCGAGGCCCTTGTCGGCGTTTCGATCTGCGTTGTCCAGGGCATGCCCGATGCGGTCAAACAGCGCGTCCTTGGCACTGTCGATCGCCTTGGACAGATCAGCGCTTTTGCCATCGGCGCGCTGCGCATTGAGCTCGGCGGTGACCAGCGCCTCGAACTTATCCGCAGCGTCTCCCTTCAGGGCGGACACCTTGCGGTTGTCGATATCGATGCCATCCGCCATATCCACTGCCAGTGAATTCAGCGTGTCCTCATAATCCTGGCTGCCCGGCATCAACGGCGTTTTGCCCGCTTCCACAGTATCTTTGCCCGCTTCCGCCTTTTTTGCCAGGTCGAGGACAAAGCCAAAATTTCCAAAGGCGCTGGTCAACGGTGTTGCTTTGGGGTTGGTTTTTGGGTCGACACGCATCGAATACTCCTCCACGGTTAGCGCAAGCTGATGGGGCAGGCAACGAGAAGCCCAATTTCACTGACGGAAAACCAGTCTGAAGAGACTGCGTGACACTCTAATGGCAACTTTGTGATGCTGCTTTGATACCCTCTTTTCAAAGTACCCCGCGTCCCCCCTGCTGTTACCGCGTTCCCCCCATAGCGCCCAATATAGCTTCTAGGCGTTCCATATAGAGATTGGCTGCATCGAGGTGCTCCAGCATAAAGGGGATCAGGAAAATGACGTAGACCAGCATCAAGAATGCAAACAACAGGTTCTTGATAGGGAGTGACAGGTCAAAGACGTGTAGGTTGGGCGCCATACGCGCGAGGTAGGCGAGCATCAAATCTGCGACCAGAAGCGCGATGACCAGCGGCGCTATCATCAACACACCAATCTGCATCACCTGGTCGAGCAGGCCAAGTAGCGCCATCGCCGATGCTTTGGTCATGAGTGGCGTGAAATTCACCGCCGGCCACAACGAGTAGCTGCGATAAAAGCCATCAAGTAGCAGCATGAAGCCGCCGGTAATGAAGAACAGCGCCAGCAAAGTCACGGTCAGCAACGTGGCGGTAACGCCGGATTCAGTCGAGCCCATGGGATCGAGTATCTGCGCCATGGTTGAGCCGCGCTGTAAATCGATCAGTTCGCCAGCTACTTCCGCGGCCCAGAACGGAACACCAAAGACCAGCCCGATGACGACGCCAATCAGCAACTCCTTGATGACCATGCCGGTAAGGGTGAAGCTTGATAGCTGTTCAGCATTCACCATGGCATCGAATAACGGCACCATCAGCGGAATCGAGATCGTCACCGCCACTGCCGAACGGATCATGCCGGTCAGCCCCAGGCGATTAAACGCTGGCGTGACCAGCACCATGCCTAGCGCCCGTGCCACGCCGACCGCTGCCGCCGCGATCATTGGATAGGCGAAATCGGTTAGGAAGCGGGCGAAGTCGTCGTAATGCATAAGCGACGCCGGCCCGGCTCAACGAGACCAGGCTGGAAAGTTGTTCAACACCTGATCGGTGATGTTGACGACGGGCCCGGCCAGTAGCGGCCCGGCGATGATCAGCACCAGCAGTACGGCAACCAGCTTGACGGCTTGCGGCAGTGTCTGATCCTGAATCTGCGTCAACGCCTGCAGTAGACCGACCCCGAACCCGACCATAATCGCCACCAGTAGCGCCGGCGCCGACACCAGTAGCGCCGTCCACAGCGCGTTCTGCATCAGTGAGAGAAAGATATCGTCGTTCATCTCAGCCTCCACCATAGCTAAGAATCAAGCCGTGCATTAGCCGTGACCAGCCGTCCACGGCAACGAACAGAAATATCTTGAGAGGAGTTGATATTAACGTGGGTGAGACCATCATCATGCCCATTGCCATCAGCACATTGGAGACGATCAAGTCGATCACCAGAAACGGGATATAGAGCAAAAAACCGATCTCGAAAGCACGGGTCAACTCCGAGCTCACGAAGGCAGGAATAAGCACCACTAAGTCGTCGTCCTGAAGGTCGCTGCGGGCTTCCTCCGACCATAGCGTACGGGTCGCATCAATGAAAAAAGCCCGCTCGCGTTCGCTGGCATAGCGAGAAAGGTAATCCTGCAAGGGCCCACGCAGCGCCTCGCCGGTTTGTTTGATCTCCTCGACACTGCCCATCCCTGCGGGTCGCTGCTCGAACTGATGAAGCATATCGCCGACCAGCGGCGTGGTGATGTAGACGGTAAGAATCAAGGCAATGCCATAGAGCACCAGGTTAGGCGGCGTCTGCTGCACGCCGAGGGCGTTACGGATCAAGAACAGCACCACGGCAATTTTGAGAAAGCCCGTCATGGTCACCACCGCCAATGGCACCAGGCCGATGGTCGCAACGACAATGATGATGGCGATCAAGTTAGGCTGAAATTCACTCATCCCCGGCGTGCCCTTCATCGAGCGCGAGCCTCTCGATCTGCACCCCGATGCTGTCACCGATCATCACCAGGCGGCCATGCCCCATGCAGCGGCCGTTGACGATTAGGTCAACCGCCTGCTCAGGTCGACGCTGCATCGGCAGTACGCTGCCTTCGCCCAACGCGCGCAGCTCGCCGAGCGACATCTCCAGTTTGCCCATTTCACAAGTCAGGCGGACGGGCAGATCATCCAGGTTTGGGTTATCCACGGGGGGTTCGCTCATGAGGTTCTCGAATGGTGGGTTCGACGCTTGGGAAGAGGTAAGAGAGGTCAGCGGGCCTTTAAGGCACACGCTATCGGCGCTTAAGCTGACGCCGACGCTAAACCGGTCGCCAACGTTCAACGTTGCGCCATTGGGATCGTCGCTAGTGGCGAATGACTCGAGCATAACCACATCGCCTGGGCGAAGGCTGCGCCACTCCCCCAGGGTCAATGTCTGGGCTCCGGCCATTAGGCTCAACATCACCATTACGCTGCTCGCCATCGCGGGCTGCGTGGGGAAATAGCGATCAAACAGGGGCAGCAAGTGTTTGGCAGTAGCGGCCGAGAGCCCCACACGCAGCGGATGAACATCGCCGTCGAGCTCGAAGGCCAGAGTGATGTGGATCGGGTTTGCCGTTCGCCCATGCAGGTCGGCGGGCTGCACACGGATATCGACACCCAGTGTCGCCTCCAGCGGTTCAAGCCACGCCAACCACACCGCCTCCAGCCACATCGCGGCCAGCTCCGCATCGACGTCCTCCATAGAGCGCCTGCGATCAGGGTGCTCACTGAGATGGTCGAATGTCCGCCAACTGGCGCTCAAGGCCAGTTGCTCGTTGCCGAGGCATACCGCGACGGTCATGTCAGCGGTGACCTCCGCCGCTTCCGGCATCAGGTACAAGCTGGCAGAACGCCCATGCCAACCGAAAGTCAGCGGCTGTCGAGAACGATGCAGCGCGTTATGCAGGGTTAGCGTTTCGGCATCATAGTGCGTCAGGGTTAGCGGCACTGGCGTCACTTCCGCGCGAACGGTTGAGCTGAAGGCAGTCATACTTCACCTGCCCGGCCGATCCGGCTCTCTTCCATCTCCAGTTCGGCCAGATGCTCGGCCTTGACCGCCCGCGCCTGCCCCTGACAAGTCTGGAGTTGCTCCAGCGCACGCTGGGCGCGTAACCGGTACGCCCATTCCGTAGCGCGGTATTCGCGCTCTCGCTCAGCGGCCCGCAGGGTCTGGATGCTGCTTGCCTGCTGCTCAAGCAATGCCTCCTGGTGGGCGGCATCGTCGGCAAGTGTTTGCTGCCAACCGGCCAGATCCTCGGCGTTCAGCGGTCGTTGTTCACCCTGTTCGAACAGCGCCTGCTCGCGCTGAACTGCTTGGTATTGGTGGTGCTCCAGGGCCTGCCCGAGTGTCTGGCAGTGAGCCTCGAACTCCCGACAGTTGCGTTGCTCTGCCGCCAGGGCTTCCTCGGCGAGACGCGTACGCTGGCGCCGAAGCTGCATCAGCCGGTCAAGCTGACGTTGCGACGTCATTGGACGACCTCCCTTAACTGTTTCAAGGTGTCTTCAAAGGCGCTGTGGTCGTCACGGGATTGGCGTAGGAACGCCTCAACCTCAGCACGTTTATGAATCGCCTCATCCGTGGCGGCGTCGCTACCTTCCCGGTACTCGCCCACTTGCAGTAGCAGCTCGACATCGCGATAACGCGCCATCAACTCACGCATTTTGCCGGCATCACGGCGATGCTCGGCGTTGGCAACGTTTTCCATCAAGCGGCTGCGGCTGGCGAGGATATCAATGGCTGGAAAGTGGTCACGGCGGGCGAGATCGGCGCTCAGAACGATGTGACCGTCAAGAATGGCCCGGGCCTCCTCGGCCACCGGATCCAGCATGCCATCGCCCTCGGTCAATACCGTATAGATTGCCGTAATGGTGCCTCCCGACGCGCCACCGGGCCCGGCGCGTTCGAGTAAACGGGGCAGCGCCGCAAACAGTGAAGGCGGGTAACCACGACGCGTCGGCGGTTCACCGGCAGCCAGTCCGATCTCGCGCTGGGCGCGGGCGAAGCGGGTAAGACTGTCGACCAACAACAGCACATCGCGCCCCTGATCACGGAAATACTCCGCCACGCTGGTCGCCACCATGGCAGCACGGGCGCGCTCGATCGCCGGTCGATCAGACGTGGACACGACGCATACCGTGCGCTGGCGCGCGTCGGCACCCAGCTGCACATCAAGCAACTCGCGGACTTCCCGACCGCGCTCGCCCACCAGCCCCAGTACCACGATCTCTGCACTACTGCCACGGACGATGGCCGAAAGTAGTGATGACTTACCGACGCCGGCTTCGCCAAACAGTCCGACGCGCTGGCCGCGGGCAACGGTATTGAGACCATCGATAGCACGTACCCCGAGTGCCAGCGGCTGCTCAATCAACTGGCGGGACAGCGGCGCGGGGGGCTCGGCATGGACGGGGTAATGGCGCAGTGAGCCGGGCGCTGGTGCAGCGCGACCATCAAGCCAGTCGCCGAGCGGACTGATGACGCGACCGAGCAGGGCATCACCCACGGCCACACCCTGGGCACTGCCAGTGGCAATTACTTCACTGCGGGTCGACAACCCCTGGAGCTCGCCAATCGGCGAGAGCACGACGTTCTCCTCTTCGAAGCCGATCACCTCCGCGGCGACACGGCGACCGCTGACGGGATCGCGCAGGTAGCAAATCTCGCCAATGCCAGCACCTTCGAGGCTAGCGTAAACCAACAAACCGCGAATGCGGCGTACCCGGCCATTGACGGGGCGAGTTTGGGCTAGGGCAAAACGTTCGCCGAGCCGCGGCAGCAGATCCCCGAACGCATTCGCGCTCATGCACCCTCCCAATCATCCCGCAAGGCACGCCGCAGTGCCTCGAGCTGCGCTTCCAGGCCGATGTCCATAACCGCGATGGGGCTCACCAGCAAACACTGACCTGGCGCCAATTGAGCGTCGGCCTCGACCTGATAGTCAGTCGTCGCGGGCGAATACGCGGCGAGAGACTCGGCGACTCGCGCCTCTAGCGGCGGTGCAACACGAATACGGATAAGGTGTTCATGGCGCCACTCGCTCAGGGCATGGCGTACGCAGCGAGTGATGAGTTCTACATCGTCGAACTCGCCGAGAATACGCCGTACCAGAGTCAGCGACAGTTCGGCTAGCTCGGGGCCGAGCCCGTCGAGATAACGTTTGACGTCACGCTGGGTGCTGGCCAGCAGCTCAGCGGCGCGGGCTTCACCATCGCGGCGACCGGCTTCGAAGCCTTCGGCATGGCCCTCTTCGCGGGCACGAAGAATGAGGGTTTCTTGTTCATCGGCTCGCTGACGCGCCCGCTCGAGAAAAGCGTAGCCATCGACCCAAGCGTTGGCCTCCTCTGCGCGCAGGATGATCTTCCCAGGGCGGGGTGGCAGTGAACTCATATCCCTGCTCGCTCTTCATCGTCGGCTTGGAAGAGGCCGTGTGTAGCGGCCAAGCGGGCAATATCAACAGCAGCGGCGTCCGCCACGATCGTTTCAGGCAACTCGAACTGGTCAGCCCAACCCAACCTTAGCCAGTCTCGAAGTTCCACCGTTTGCGCTTGCCACCATCGCTCCAGGCAGCGTCGACCATCGTTCTCGACGGCGGCCTCCAGCGCGTCGAGATCATCCTCAGCGCAGGCTTCGGTACTGGCGTGGTCACGGTGGGTAAGCGCCAGGGAATAGAGCTCAGCGCCGAAACGCTGTTTGAGTGCCGCAACTCGCGGTGCATGAATTTCGCGTACAAAGGCATTGGCGTGAATGATCACTCCAGCGGCACGGGCGCAGGCGGTAAAATCATCGCTGTCCAGTTGGCATAGCACCTGGTCGGCGGCATCCATTAGCGGCTGTTCCGCGATAGAGGTGAGTTGATGACGGCGCTGCAGGCGGGCAAGCAAGCGCTGGCGAAAGCGCGGCTGAGTGCACCAACGGCGCAGCACCGCGTCGGCGGCAATGCCGTCCAGGCAGTCAACCCAGTGGTCGAGAGCAACCCGTACCGGTGGTTCGATATCAGTCTCGATATCAGAGCCCGGTGCGGTCGATTCGCTAGCACGTTTAGAGGCACTATTCATGGAGCTGTCTCATGGCGCTGTCGTCAATGAATAGGGACGCTGGCGACGCTGACGCCAGACCAACCAGCACACCGCACCGGCAAGTCCGATCACCGCAACGCTCAGCAGACCGATGATCCAGCCGATACGGGAAACGCTGGACGCTGGCATCGCGACACCCAGAAATGAGCCCATCATCGGCTGCAGCAGCGTGTCCATTTCCTCGGGAATAGCAGAGACGACGGGCACCACCGAGACCTTGTCGTAGGAGAGGCCAGCAATACCATTGGCTACCAGCGTCTTGATCTGTGGAATCAGGGGGGCGATCTCAAGCGATGGAATGTAGCGCACGAAGACCGAGGCCGAAGACGGAGTACTGTTCTGCTGCAGCAAATCATTGTCCGGCAGCACAACATGAACCCGCGCCGAGAGTACGCCGTCGATCTGCGACACGGTGTGCGAGAGCTCCTGGCTCAACGCAAAGATCATCTGAGCGCGTTCCTGCACAGGAGACGACACCAGCCCGTTACCCTGGAAAATATCGCCCATATTGGCGAATTTCTGTTCCGGCAGCCCGGCACGATCGAGTATCTCTACCGCCTCGGCGAAGCGCTCCTCACTGACCGTGACGGTCATTTGGCCTTCGTCCTGTGCCTGACGTGCGGCAGGTATGCCGTTGCGGGCCAGCGTTGCCACGATGATATTCGCCTCGCGCTCGTCGAGGTTAGTGTAGAGATCGGTGTCGCAGGCCTGAAGCAGCAGCGCCATTACCAGAAACACCATGCCCCGCAGGGCGTTACGCCACCTGCGTTGTGACACTTGCTGCTTGCCGTCGAATTGTTTATTAAAGTGCAAGTGTCATTGGCCTTTTAGCAAGGTATTCGCCGACCCCGAAACCTGAGTGGCGCCGCGAACGATCATGGTGGTTTCGATGGAGTGATCAAAAACACGCCCCAGCGATTCGACGACTTGCGCCAGCTTGTCATCCCCCAAGGCGGGTGGCGTGTCGCCAGCGTCGGGCACGCTCTGGGGCATCACCTGAGCTAAACGATCAGGTGTTTGCACATCGGGAGTCTTAGCCTGCTGAGCGAAGTTATTGACTCGGTCAATAAAGCCATCAAGGTTGTTGAGCAGACTTGACCCCAGCTCACTGGGGCTGGCCCCCGATAAAGATGAACCGGCTTGCTGTGTCATATGTTCGAAAATATTCTGTGATGCCAACGTATCGGCGCTAACCTCTGGCATGGGTGTCGGAGTTAGCGCACCGCTGCCCGGTGGTGTCACGGGAGTCATCATTCACCTCGTCGGAATAGCCCGTCGCATAGAATGAGAAAGGCGCGAACACCGCGGTTGGGGTCGCGCCCTCGTCATTACTCGTCGGACTGTGCTTCCTTGAGAATATTGTTCATCATCGGCATCAGAATCATCTGCCCGCCGACCTTGACCATTCCCTCTACCATTGTTTCCTGCAGCTTCGCGTTATCGACGGCGTCGTCGAAAGCCTGGGAATCGGGGAGCGACTCTGTTGCCGGGTTACTACTGCTTACGGGATCGATAGCCATGGACTGCCTCCTGTGGGTTTCATCGCTTGCTCACTCACGAGCCAGGCGGCTGGGCCACACTGCCTCGAAAGACCTTAACTTCAGCGGGGATCGACGGCGCACTCGGCTGGCGCAACGCTTCGACCCGTTGGGCTATGTCCGCTATCCAGGCGGGTGGCCCCATCACTTCAAGACTGTCGTGCTCTGCATTAATCATTGCGCTCAACGGCTTGCCGACCTGTGCCTGGGTAATCTCCGCGCGCAGGCGTGGTACATCGACATCCGTGAGTTCAAACCTCCGGCGGCTCAGCTCCTGTCGGGCGGCGACATGCAGTACGTAGCCATCGTAAAACCATCCCAGGCCATTGGATTCGCAGACCTGTTCGAGGAACTCGCCAGCGGTGCTGGCGCGGATATCACCACGCACCTCGCCATCCACCGCGTCGCTGACCTCAACGGGCAGGGACAGGTTGCGACCAAACTCCTGCAACACATCACGCACGCTTTGCTCAATAACAATGTAGCGATATTCACGATCCGCCCAAGGCGCCTCGGCGGCCAGCGTGGGGCTGTCTGGCAAACAACAACCAAGCACCAGCATCACAAGATGGCCCAGCCAGGGGTGCTTCCACCTATCTGCCATCATCCTACCCACCCCCCGATGACAGTTGAGTGACCGGCAATCTGTCTTTTTGAGTTTTTGCCCTTCTGGGGTAAACACGCATCACGCTTCATCCATATCCCTGCTGCCCCAAGCCTGGTTTCTCCGGTACACTGATTTTCATTTCCTAACCCTCTGGACTGAGTCACGGATGAAGGAATTTTGTACGTTTTTGCCCAGCATGAGCCGACCTGCGTTCGTCGCCGGGCCAAGCCTGATACTGAGCCTGCTACTGTCAGCCTGCGCTGCGACGCCTGTCGAGATCGATGAAGGTCGCCTGCTAAACTTGGCCAAAGATGTCGATCAGCAAGGCGACCATGCGACCGCCGCCGCGATGTACGAGCGCGCCCTGGAGCAGAACGGCCCCTCCGCAGATATTCAGGTTCGCCTGGGCAATGCACTGCTTGCCAGTGGCGAGCCCCAGGCAGCCGCTGAGGCGTTTCGTGCCGCGCTTGCCGAAGACATCCACTTCACGCCAGCATTACTCGGCCTCGGGACGGCCCAACTGCGCCTAGGTCAACCGGAAAGCGCCCTGCGCAACCTTTCCCTGGCGGCGCCCGAATTGGACAGCGTGGCAGCCTGGAGCCGTCTTGGCGCCGCCCAAGCGCTGGCCGGTCAGCCCGCCCGAGCGGCCAGTGCGTTTGCTAACGCCGTAGCGCTCGAGCCGCGTGATCTCGATGCTCAGGCCAACCTGGCGCTAGCCGAAGCGTTAGCCGGTGAAAATACCCAGGCCATCGCGAACATGCAGCGCATTACGGACTCCCCGCTGGCAGAGGAACGCCATTTCCGCAACCTGATTCTTGTGCTGGTACTGGCCGGGCGTAGCGATGAGGCACAGCAAGTCGATATCCCCGACCTATCAGCGGCCAACCGCCTTTCCCTGATAGCCAGTGCCGAGCACATAGCAACGCTGCCCGATGCCGCCGCTCGCGCCCGGGCACTCGGGTTGGCATCAGCCTCTAACTAATACCGTCACAGATCACTGGTAGTGGCGTTGGTGCCCATGGCATTGCGCGCTTCCTGCTCCAATAGCGAACGACGCTGGTTGGCACGTTCGCGGCCGTTTAGATACTCATTCGCGGCATCTGCTACCGGCGCGCCCATGGCGGGCCCCATTGCTCTTCCCCTTACCAAATCTTGTGGCTCAACGATCATCTGCTGCAGATTGAAGTCGTTGGCGCAGCCGGGTGGCAGCCCGACTCGCTCTGCATCGTCAGGCCCAGCCTGGCAGAGACGCGGCATGATCGTTGCTTCATGGGGGGCGTTAGTCGCCGCGGCAGTCGTCACTTGACGGTACCCGGTATCCCAGCCCATCGGCCCCATCGAGGACTGGCAGCCGGCCAGCAGCAACGCCACCAAACAGAGCCCAAGGCGTGAAGCCGTACGCGTCCAATAGGTAAATAGCTGCGACATGCAAACGTTGCCTCTACTCATTGCAGATAGAATCCGAATGGGTCATCTTCGAGTTGGGGATTACGGCTGACCTGTGCCCGATCCAGCGGCATTCTGGGTACCGGCGCGGAGGATGGCGCCACCAGATAGGGGGTGATCAGGATGACCAGCTCGGTCTCGTTACGCTGAAAACGTCGTGATCGAAATAGATTGCCCAGAATCGGCATATCACCGAGGAGCGGGATTCGTTCGATCTGGTTGCTCGCCTGGCGTTGAAACAGGCCGGCGATAGCAAAGGTCTGCCCGCTACCCACCTCGACTACGGTATCGGCGCGCCGAACTTGAAGCGACGGAACGTCATAGCCACCAATACGGACACTATCGCTGGCAATGCTGCTGACTTCGGGGCGGACTTCCATCGAGATGCGGCCGTTAGGCAGTAGCGTTGGCGTGCTCAGCAGCGAGACACCGAACTGTTTGTACTCGATACCCACCAGTTCGCTGTTAACCGGTACCGGTATAGGAATCTCGCCGCCAGCAAGGAAGCTCGCCGTCTGCCCTGAGACGGTGGTGATGTTGGGTTCGGCGAGGATCTGCAGCAGATTGTTCTGCTGTAGCGCCTGGAGTAAACCGTCGATGCTATCGGTACCCCCACCGATAGGATTGGGGGCGATATTGCTGGTGAGCACACCGAAAGAGAACGAGCCGTTGTTGATCAGCGTATTCCAACTGACTCCATAGCTGAGCAGTTCATCCCGGGCGACTTCGGCGAAGCGCACCCGAATGTTGATCTGAGTGGCGCCGTCGTAAGTCGAGCGATTGATGCTACCGCCGGCCGGCGCCTGGGCATCAAGGGTCGATTGCGTGGCCATGGCGCTCTCGACCGTGGGGCTGCTGCCCTCGGCCACCAGTTGGTTGCCCGCCATACGCAAGTGGATCTGGCTGTCACCGTCGATATCCCGTAGCGCCTGAGAAGCCAACGCACTATCGTTTCGAATCTGCAGCCGCAACGAGGCTTGGCTCTGCTCGTCGGCCCCCAGCGCGATAAGGTTGGTGTCACCGGCCTGTTTGCCGAAGAGATAGATGACGCCGGAAGAAACCACCTGCACATCGGCAACTTCAGGGTTAGCGACGAACACCGACGCAACGTCCTGGTCGAAGCGCAGGATACGCCCCTGCCCGGTCTCCAGCGTCATCGCACCTCCGGAAGCGTCCACGGAAACATCAGCGCTGGCAGTAATTACCGCGAACCACAGCAGTAACGCCCATACCCAAAGCGTCGAATTCCGGACAGCCTGGGGAGGGTTTCTATCGGCGGGTTTTATGCTGATCACGGTTGTTCTTCATCCCTGTTGTAGCGATTTGCATGGGTGCTGAATCATCGACGCACGGCGCCATTGTTTCGCAAGCGTGTTACAACTTGGCGGTTGTTTCCGTTTCCCGGCGTGGAACCGGTTTGGGCAGGCGTATCTGAGCAATTGCTTGCAGGCTGAATTCCGGTGCGATCTCCTGCCAGGCCATGACCGGAAGATCGATATCGTGCTGCTTTAGCCACTGCTGCAGCGCGGCACGCACGTCGCTTGCCGCTACCACCACTGGCTGAAGGTCGCTATCGAGCGCCTCAAGCTGCTGCTGGAACCAGCCGTTCAAGGCCCGCGAAAGCGGTGCCGGCATGCCGCTACGGACGGGCTGATTCTCACTATTTCGCTGGGCGGTACGCAGAGCCTCTTCCAATGGCCGGGTCGCGATCCAGGCAGGCAGAACCCGATCGCTGCGGGCATGGCGGTGACTGATCTGCCGCGCCATGGCAATGCGTATGCGGTCGCTCAGCCGAGCGCTGCTCGATTCTTGCGGCCCCCAGGCCACTATGGCTTCAAGAATAGTGCGCATGGCGCGTACCGGAACGCCCTCACTGACCAGGCGACGTAAAATATCGGCAATTTTCTGTAGCGATACCACGCGAACGGCCTCGGTCACCAGCTCGGCATAGTGTGTTTCCATCTTGTAAAGCAGGGCACGCGCCTCTTGAATCCCCACGAACTCCCCGGCGTAACGCGTTAGCGTGCGTTCAAGACAGCGCACCAGCACTTGATCCAGCGTGCGATAGCGAATCCCGGCTTCTGTCAGCGCTGAAGTCGCCTCATCGGCAAGCCATTGCCAACTACCGCGACCAACGAGCGCAGGCAGGGTGAAGGGCGTCAACTCAAGCAGCTCCAACACATCGGCATCGTCGTCGAGCAGTATTGAAGAGTCGGGTAGTTCACCGTTGAGCACCGGCACTTCATCCAGCTCAATGGCGAAGCGCTGGTCGGTGAAGGCGGGTTCCAGGCGTAGTCCGACCTGTGGAATGGCGATTCCCAGACCGCGTTCAACGCCTTCGCGGGTGGCCTGAACACTTTCACGCAGCCTGTCGAGTGATAACTTATCCACAAGCCCCGCAGCCAGGCAGAGCATAACGCGGTACTGGCGTGGGTCGTCATCGGCGGCATTGGACGGTGCTGCCTCGTTCACCGCCTCGTTCACGGCGTTGGTCTCAGTAGCTGGGGTCGCGGTAATAACCTCGGCTTGCGCTGCTTGCTCCGTCTCGGCATCGGCCGTCTGGCGACGGCGATGCAGGAAAAAGGCAGCTAAGCCCAGCAATGCTGACAACGTCAGAAAGACGGTCGATGGGAAACCCGGTACGAAGGCCGCGCAGAACAGCACCGCCGACGTCAAACCAAGTGCCTTGGCGTTGCTGCCAAGCTGGCCGACAATCTCACTGCCCAAATCGCTGGCGTTATCGGAGCTAACGCGGGTCACCACGGTACCCGCGCCAACCGAAATCAGTAATGCAGGGATCAGTGCGATCAGGCCGTCGCCGACGGTCAACAGCGAATAGGTTTCCACCGCCGTGCCGAAGGGCATGTCGTGCTTGAGCATGCCGATCGACAGCCCACCGATAAGATTGACGAACAGAATCACCAAACCAGCAATGGCATCGCCCTTAACAAACTTCATCGCCCCATCCATGGCACCGTAGAGCTGGCTCTCGCTCTCCAGCAGCGAGCGTCTGCGACGGGCTTCAGCGGGTTCGATGTCGCCGTTTCTCATGTCGTTATCGATGCTCATCTGCTTGCCGGGCATGGCATCGAGTGTAAAACGCGCCGCCACTTCCGCTACGCGCTCCGAGCCCTTGGTAATCACCAGGAACTGGGCCACCGTAATGATCAGGAAAACCACCATGCCGATGACCACTTCGCCAGCGATAACGAAATTGCCGAAGGCGGAAACGATTTGGCCGGCGTCACCCTCTAGCAGAATCAGTCGAGTAGTGGAGATCGAAAGCGCCAACCGGAACAGTGTGGCAAGCAGAATGATTGGCGGCAGTGAGGAGAATTCGACCGGGTGCGAGATATAGAATGCCACCACTAGAATCAGCAGGCTGAAACCGATATTGATACCAATCAGCGTGTCGACCATCGCCGTCGGCAGCGGGATGATCATCATCACTACTGCAAGCACCATGAAAACAGCGATGATCACGTCACTGCGCTGGGACGCCTGACGAGCCAGGGTATTGAGACGGCCGAGGAGCTTGTTCATGTTACGGTCTCTCCCTGCCGGGATTCCGGGTGACGCCGCTGCTCAAGATACTCTCGCCATAGGCGACGAGCGGTATCATGCTCACCGTTGACCCAGTGGGCGCGGCTACGCAAGAGTTGCATGGCGTCATCCTGTTCACCGGCGGCCTCGAGCCGGTCGAGCACATTGAGCGCACGCTGACCGTTGCCGCTGGCAAGGAACCCCTGGCACAGCGCCTGCAGCACGCCGGTGTGATTCGGTGCCATGCGTGTCGCGATAAGCAGCAATATCAACCCGCGCTGTACCTGACCACTTTTGAGATAGAGGTGTCCCATCAAATGCAGTAGGTCGACGGCATCGCGATCAGCGGTATCGCTCATGGCACGCTCTCCTGATCGGCGATGTTGTCCAGCGGCAGCGCGCTTGCTTCACTCATCCGCCCTTCCCATGCCTGGCGCCAATCAATCTCTTCACCGATCACCTCCTTCGCCAACGCCATGATCTCATCATCGGCGTCCAGCGAAGGTAGAACGTTGTCAGCTACGTGTTGGAGCAGCTCGATGCTGCGAAGGTTAGCGTAGCTGGCAGGATCAATGGCCTCCGGGCGTGCGAGTGCTTCGAGGCGCTCAGTCCACGCCGGGCGGTTTGAGCCACGTTGCCGGGCTTCGCTGGCAGCGTGTGTGAACGTATCGTCCTGCTGCGGCGGTTTCTCAACGACGCTAGGCTTGACGGGATCAATGCCAGCGACGTGATAACGATCCCTTGGAACAAGACGATCAGTGATCTTCATAGCGATATACGCCGGATTATAGTGTCAGGGCGAACTGGTCATCGCCACGGCTCAACAGCACTCGATCCGTTTCGATAGCGGAAATAACCCAGCCAGACGACAGCGACGCGCCTGGATAGAGGCGCTGTCCACGAGCGTCGATCACGTACGGGTTCTTGCCTAACCATACGGCCTGCAACTGCAGGTCGGGTCGAACCGGGGCCTCGCGCTGTTTGACTTCATTCAGCAATACATTATGGCTGCCGTAATGTTGGTCGAACCAACGCTGTGTGGCATTCCAAGCGCCCACCTGGTCGGGGTCGTAGTGACCGGAGACGCTGATATAGTCGCCACTGTCGGCAACCTCCAGCGATGCAAGCCCGGCTTCCGCCAGGCGCTCACGCAGTGCTTGAACCGGGCTCGGGCGAACCTCATCCATCACTGGGGGAGTACTCTGAGCAGTGTCCATCATGTGCTGCTCATCGAGCATTGCCGTGACTGGATGATAGCCAATGTTGGCGTCGGCTTGATTGACATCGATGAACTCATAGAAAGCCAGTACTCCCAGCGTTACGACTAGTGCGGCAAGCGTGGCACTGCGATTTAGCCACTTACGCCAACGCACAGGAACTGTCGGCAGCCCAGGGAATATGGCAGGCGCTGGGGGGCGTGAAAGCTCGAGTGCCACGTCGTTGAAATGGAGCTTCGCTGGCAATTCACAGCGCAAACCAGTGCCCTGGCTGACACTACGACCATTAATGGTGATGTCGCCACCAAGCGCCTCGATAGCGATATAACGACCATAGAATCTCAACACAATATGGTGTGGCGCAGTGCCCGGATCGCCGAGCATGACATCAGTAGAATCGTCGCTACCGATACAGCAGACCGGCTCAGTGAGCGTAATGGAGGCACCACGATGCAAGCCTGCGATAACCTTGAGCGTCGTAACGGCTTCGCGTACCGACGCTGAAGCTGAGGTGAATAAAGTCATATACTTAACTCGCCGTGTCGTACGAAGCTTGGAGGGGCTCTTCCGTCGAATGTCTCGATACAGGGGCATTCATCCGGGCGAGGTTTTGAAATCTCTACCGTCCAGGAATGCGTGGACAGGAAACGACAACAAGGCCGCGAGCGGCTGACGCCGCCCGCGACTTCCGAGCATCAGTTTTGCGGACGCTGCTTGGTAGCGTCGAGCTCGGTTTTCTTCTCTGTCGTGACTTTGGTGATTTCTGCGGACTTCTCGATCGCCTGATCGAACACTGCTTTCATGTCGGCGATTGCGGAATCAGCACCGCCACCCGCATTGTCTACTGAGGGAGTATCGGCCATTTTACTGCTCCTTAATCCAGAGAGATGTCGTTCGAATGATGCGCCTATGACGCCAAAGCTGAAGCCGTTCGATCGTTCTTTCGACGTTGTTTCGTAAGGAGGAAGACGATCCAACATTAAGCAGATTGCGGGTATTAAGTGACGAGGCGATGTCAGTAAAATGAAAGTTGAATGATTTGCCTTATTGTCTTGTGGCGAATACAACGCCGATTGGACAGTCAATTTGGCCGCGTTTACCCCAAAAATAGGTGCTCTCGCCAACCGCCCTCGACCAGCGCGGGGCTTAAACTCATAAGCCCCATCAGCAGTCAGCGCTGATTCATTGGGATTTTTCCTCTTCAGATATCTCCTCGACTTCACTCTTTACGACATCAATCAGCTCCTGCATACCAAAGGGTTCTAGCAGCTCACCGTTGACAAAAAAGGTTGGCGTCTGGCGAATCTGATTCGTTTTGACGTCTGCCATGTCTTGGTCAATCACCGCTTGCACTTCAGCTGAGTTGAGTTGCTCCTCAGCGGCAGCTCGGTCAAGACCGGCTTGGCTGGCAATCTCCAAGATAGCTGATTCATCGAAACGGCCATGAGATGCCCATTGATCCTGACGAGAGAGCAGAGCTTCGAGTACCGGTTCGAATACGTCCTGGTGTCGAGCGACTTCCAGCACGCGTATGGCCGTATCAGAAACCTCACCGTGGAAAGGGGTGTAGCGCACGATTAGCTGCACTTGCTCAGGATAGGTCTCCAGAATACTTTTGGTGAGAGGATAGAAAGCACGGCAGGCTTCGCAGGCCGGGTCGAAAAATTCCACAATGGTGACAGGTGCCCCTTTCGGCCCCAGGATCGGTGAGTGTGAACGCACCAAGGAGCTCTCGGCCTGTCCAGCATCCTCACTCGCCGCCTCAGCTTGCATGCCCAACAGTGCAGGTTTCGATACCACCACGATGGCAGCTGTCAGCATCAACGTACCCGCAAGCATAAAAGTCGCTTTTTTGAACATTTTTCTCTCTCGATTTCAGTGATTATTTGGCAATTTAGGCCAAGATTTGATTGCACAAACCAAGCTAAATGACTGCCTATGTAGACCAGCGTTAGCATGTATTATTCATGCCCATAAAGGTTGGCATCCTGATGTGCGTGATCAATATGCTCAAACTCTAAGCTGGAATGGACAATGTTGAAGCGCGTTTTTAACTGCTCTTTGATCTCTGTCTTAATCGACTCAAGCTGCTGCCAGCCTGCTTCCGTAATGACCACGTGGCAGTCAAGGGCGGCCATGTTTTCCTGCATCTGCCATAGGTGCACATGATGAATATCGTGGACACTTTCGACACCACGCACGGCTTCAATGACGAGTTGACCGTTAATATCTGGGGGAGAGCCCAGCATCAGTGTACGGATAGGCCCCCCAATCTCCGAAAAGGCGAGGTAAAGGATATACAGAGCAATACCTATCGTAATCGCAGGGTCTACCCAGCGCATGTCGTAGAGCAGAATTAATGAACCGCCGATAATCACAGCGATGGAGGCGAACGCATCAGACAGGTTATGCAGAAAAAGGGCGCGAATATTGACGCTACCTTTTTGCATTGACCAAGTAAGCATGGCGGTGAGGGCATCGACAACAAGAGCGACGCCACCGATGATAACGACCAACCAACCCTGGATCTCTGGCGGTTCAATCATGCGCATGGCGCCTTCGTAAATCAGATAGAGGCCAACGAGAATGAGCGTAGTGTAGTTAATCAGTGCTGCCACTATCTCGATTCGGCCATAGCCGAAGGTCATTTGCGCATCGGCGGGCCGTCTTGCGATCTTGCGCGCAGCAAAGGCAATAACAAGCGCTGCCATATCAGAAAAATTATGCAGCGCATCAGCGATCAGCGAGAGGCTGCCCGCCATAATACCGCCGACGATCTGGGCGATGGTTAATAAGCCATTTGCCCAAATGGAAATACTGACACGTCGGTCGCCAGAGGCAGGATCAATGTGGGGATGATCATGATGATGTCCCATATATAAACCTCGTTAAGTTTTTTCATTCCCGGTACTATAAAACCTCTAGTAACTAAAGCTTCAACCCCTGAATGTCGTCCGTTGGCACTCGCCCCGGGAGGGCAAAGCCTACCCTGGCGATGGCCGATACGCGCTTGTCATTACGGGAGTGACCTTTCCCCCAAAATTTCCAGAATTCTTTATCGTCCACTTCGCGATTGCTCTATAGTCGAGGAACGCTAACCGGATTATCCCTTGTCTATGACCGTTGACCTGCAAGCCCTTTACCCCAAACTGATTCACCTGATGCTGGACACCGTCTTCGTGGTCGATAAAGACAACCAGATCGTCTTCGTGAGTGATGCCTGTGAGTCGCTGCTCGGTTACCTTCCTCAAGAGTTGATCGGCACTCTAATCACGAACTACATGCACCCTGACGATTTAGCCGCAACGCGGGACTCCATTGTTCGTGTGATGAGCGGTAAGCCCCATATTGATTACCGCAACCGCTATATCCGCAAAGACGGCGGTATCGTGCATATCCTGTGGTCTGCCCGCTGGTACGAAGCAGAGGAAGTGCGGGTCGGTGTAGCGCGCAACGTCACAGCGCTTATGCAGGCCGAGGAAGAGTTACGCTACCTCGCCCACCATGATCCACTGACAAAGTTGACCAACCGAGCGCTCTTCTATGACCGCCTTACCTTGGGCCTGAGCATGGCCCATCGCTATCAGAACAACCTGGCATTGCTATTTCTGGATATTAACGACTTCAAAAGCATCAACGATATTCATGGACATGCGGCGGGTGACCGGGTGCTCTGCACGGTAGCAAGACGATTGGAAGGCTGTGTACGCGAGACGGACACGGTGGCCCGCATGGGCGGTGATGAATTCACGGTGCTGTTAACGGACATCAAGTCAGCGCACGCTGTGACAGAAAAGGTGGAACAGATTCTCACGGTCATGAACGAGCCACTAGGCGCTGAATTCGGCGAGGTCAAAATGCCATCCTGCAGCATCGGCGTGGCCTGCTACCCCGCCGACGGGGAAGACGCCGATACCCTGCTGAGCCGTGCTGACAGCCATATGTATCAGATCAAAAGGCGCAGCCGTTAGCGGGTGATGAACCACCGAAGGAGATCGACTACAACAAGCAGCGGCGGCAGAGATGATCAGCCCGGAGGCTTTTGAAGCCCGGATAATCGCTTAAACCAATGTCTATCGTTGCTGGAGAAGAATGACAGAGCAAAGGACTGAGGAACGAACACCGTAGGTGCTTCACTTATTGATTGAGTTCCAGATTATAGCCAAGATGGTAGGAAGCCATTGGCTTCCCAACCTCTTTTTCCCTTAATATCCGATTAGCCATGCACTCGGTCGTCTTCTGCATAAATCGCAGTGTGAAGCTGACCGTAATCATCCCTCCACGCCCGATACATGCCAGGTGTATTGAAGCTCAACTGGGTTTTTCCATTCGGTGACACGGCGATAACGCCACCCTGTCCTCCTAACGTTTTTAGCTCCTGATGGACGACTTCGTCACAGGCCCTATGAAGATCGCGGCCAGCAAAGCGCATGCGGGCGGCTATGTCATGCCCTACTACAGCACGCATGAAGTATTCACCGTGCCCTGTCGCCGATATCGCTGCACTACGGTCGTCTGCCCAAGTGCCCGCGCCAATAATCGGCGTGTCGCCTATACGTGAGTAACGTTTATTAGTGATGCCGCCGGTCGATGTGGCGGCTGCGACATGACCATGGCTATCAAGAGCAACAGCCCCTACGGTGCCAAATTTATGTCCCGAGTTATCATTTACCACAGTTTCTTCAATATGGTGATCAGCGTGGCTTGGTTCGAGACTGGGGGCTGTTGAGCTAGAGCGGTTGCCCTGCCATTGACGACGGCGTAGCTCGGTATCAAACCAATCATTGGCTACTTGAGGCTGATTCTGCTCACGCAAGAAACGATCGGCGCCTTCTCCAGCCAACATGACATGATCACTGTGCTCCATAACAGCACGAGCTCCACGGATCGGATTACGGACATAATGAGCACCCGCAATGGCACCTGCACTCCGATCAGCTCCGTTCATTATAGCAGCATCCATTTCATGAATGCCGTCTGCAGTGAACACAGCACCTTTGCCTGCGTTGAACCAGGAACACTCTTCTAGCGACACGACACAGGCCTCAACTGCATCCAGACTGGTGCCACCTGCTGCCAGTATCCGGTGGCCAGCATCAATAGCTTGGCGCAAGGCCTCATGAATCGCGTCCTCATCCTGAGGCGACAACAAGCCGGGGGTTAGCACACCGGCGCCACCGTGAATCGCAATGGCGATAGGGGGCTTATTCATGCAGCAGTTACTCCATGGTCGAGAATCTGTGTCAGGAATCGCTTGGTACGGGCTGACTGAGGGGTATCAAAGAACTGCTGCGGTGGAGCTTCTTCAACGATTTCGCCCTGATCCATAAAGACAACACGGTCGGCGACGCGCCGCGCGAACCCCATTTCATGAGTGACGCACAGCATGGTCATGCCATCATTGGCAAGATCCACCATTACCTCCAGTACTTCAGCAATCATTTCGGGATCTAGTGCCGAAGTAGGTTCGTCAAAGAGCATTATTTTTGGCCGCATACACAATGCTCGAGCTATAGCGATACGCTGCTGCTGGCCACCTGAGAGTTGGCCAGGATATTTATTGGCGTGCTCTCGCATCTGAACACGATCCAGAAGAGACAGCGCATACTCAATCGCCTCCGCCTGGGGAACCCTCAAATTCGCAGTTTGAGGCAGCGTACAATTCTTGAGTACGCTCAAGTGGGGAAAAAGATTGAAATGCTGAAAACACATCCCGACGTTGCGCCGGATCCGTTGCAGGCGCTTACGGTTTTCATCCAGCGTTTCTCCTAGCACGGTCAGAGACCCTTGCTGATGCCGTTCCAACTGATTGACGCAGCGAATCAACGTTGATTTTCCAGACCCCGAAGGCCCACAAACCACAATACGCTCGCCACTGGTTACCTTGAGAGAGATGTTTTTTAGCGCGTGGAAGTCGCCATACCACTTGTTGAGATTGTCGATGCTAATCGCAGTAGTGTCGTGGTTAGCTGATACTGTGCTGCTGAATTGGGATGCAGTACTCATGAGCGACTCTTTTCCATTTGTTTTTCCAAATGTCGCGCGTAGCGAGACAACGTGAAGCAGATCGTAAAAAAGAATAAGGCTAGGAAGAGGTAGACCTCATGCTCGAGTCCGAGCCATTCAGGAGCTGCTGTGGTACTCATCGCGATACCGACGACATCAAGCACGCCGACCACCACGACGAGGGTGGTTTCTTTGAAGAGACCAATGAACTGGGTAAGCAATGGAGGTATGGTGTTACGTAAGACCTGCGGCAGAATGATCAGCCCCATCGTTTTCCAATAGGAAAAACCCAGGGCTTTTGCGGCTTCATATTGCCCACTTGGCATGCCCTGCAGGCCGCCACGAATGGTTTCTGCCATATAGGCCGCAGTGAACATAATCAACACGATCAGCACGCGCAGGAAAATGTCGATGGTCATCCCTTCGGGGAATAGCAGTTGGATCATGAGCGACGCCATAAACAGCAGCGTGATCACCGGTACCGAGCGCACGAGCTCGATATAAAGTACTGAAAGTAGTTTGATCACCGGCTTATTAGAGCGTCGACCGAGGGCAAGCAGAATCCCCATCGGCAGAGCGAATAGCATGCCGATTACGCCAAGAAATACGGTAACCAGAATCCCTGCAAATTTCGTTGAGGAGACCTCGGGCAGGCCAATACCACCCTTTAGAAGCCACCACATCAAAAACGGAAGAACGATTAGGTATCCCAACACCCAGCGGCGATCAATTTGCTTGATATACAGCAAAGGCAAGATTGCCGCTGCTAGACCGAACGCGATATTGACGCGCCAAATTTCGGTATCAGGATAAAACCCATAGACAAATAGCTCGATACGTTGTGTCACTGGTAGCCAGCAGGCTCCGCCACCGACACAATCGGCCTTGCTGTCGCCAACAAAGGTAGCGGAGAACAGCAACCAATCCAGTGCGAGCGGAGTGAACCATACCAATAGCGCCAATGTGATCAGGCTCAAACAAGACTGAAATGGAGTAGGGAAGAGTTGCGTCTTGATCCATCGAGTCACTTGATGCCCCAAAGGATGGTGAGGTGGTACTTGTACACTGCTATGACTTTGTGTAGCTGATACGGTCATCATCGCTCCTTAACCGTGGGTGCGCAGGCTGATGCGGTAGTTGTAAATATTCATCAGCAGCGATGTAATGAGGCTAATAGCGCAGTAGGTAGCCATCACTAAGGCAATGCATTCGATCGCCTGGCCAGTCTGGTTAAGCGTTGTGCCTCCCGTGGCAGACACTAACTCCATGTAGCCTACGACCACGCCCAAAGAAGAATTCTTAATGATATTGAGGTAGGTGCTGGTGACTTGGGGAACCATCGGGTAAATTGCTTGGGGCACGATCAGACGCAGCATGGTAGGCATTTCAGAGAAGCCTAAGGCGCTGGCTGCTTCGTACTGGCCGCGTGAAACAGACTGAATCGAGCCCCGCACGATCTCGGCAATATAGCTCGCGCTATAAAAGGAGAGCGCTAACCACAGAGCCAGTAGCTCGGGTGGTAAGTTGACCCCACCTGCAAAGCCAAAACCTCGCGAAACCGGCACATCCCATTGCCAGGAACTACCAGTAAAGAGGTATACGAGTATCGGAACTGCGATGGCACCGGCCAATATCGCTGGCCACACTGGAGGGCCAAATCCCTTCCATTGTAAACCTGCTCGATAACGTGCAATCAGTGCGTAACCGAGGACAGCGCCTCCGATGATAGACACAACTCCCCAGCCGACTAAAGAACCATCGGATGCCCATGCAACGGTCAACCCACGGTTGCTAAGAAAGGCAACATCCTGAAAAGAGATCGCTTGGCGAACATTAGGGAGGGCCAGCATAAGCCCGTACCACCAAATCAAATGCACAATGAGTGGCACGTTTCTGAGGAACTCAACTGCTAGGTGACTAAGACGCCCAAGCAGCCAATTTTCAGAAACGCGGCATACACCAAGGAAGACACCAATAATCGTCGCGAAAACAATACTCAATACTGAAACAAGTAATGTGTTGAGAAGCCCTACTGCATAAGCACGCAAATAGGTATCATTCGGGCTATAGTCAATCAGTTGGAAGCTAATCGCATAGCCAGCCCGCTCTTGAAGAAAACCGAATCCCGAGGCGATGCCTAAAGCATCAATATTCGCACTGGCATTAGTGATCAGCACATAGAAAGCAACAGCAACAACGGCTAACACAATACACTGCTGTAATGCGCTTAGTACGCGGGCGTTATGAACAATCTTGGTCCACATAAGTGTTACCTGTTGTTAGGCCATGTGATGACGAAATAGCAGTTGAGACATGAGAGGCAAGACAAGGGCGGCCTGATAGCCTTATTGTTCGAACGCCCCAGTCAGTCAATGCCTACTAAGTAGACACAGAGTTATCGAACGGGAGCAGCGTATAGGATGCCATCATCGCTCCACAGACGATTAAGCCCGCGCTCGAAATTCAGTGGAGTATCGGGACCGACATTGCGATTGAAGATCTCTTCATAGTTCCCGACCTGTTTGATGGCTTGGTATGCCCATGCATCATCCAGCCCGAACTTCTCTCCAATATGACCATCGCTGCCAAGCAGCCGCGCAACGTTGGGGTTGTCAGAATTATTGCGCATTTCTTCGACATTCTCTGACGTCACGTCGAGCTCTTCAGCATTCATCAATGCGAAGGCTGTCCAGGTAACAATATCGCGCCATTGAGCATCACCCTGAGGGACATAAGCACCCAAAGGCTCCTTTGAGATGGTTTCGGGTAGAAGGGTAAAGGCATCTGGATCAGCAAACTGTGTTCGCCTTGACGCAAGGCCACTCATATCGTTGGTGATGGCATCACAGCGGCCATGCTGAAAGGCGTTATACAATTCAGTGCTCTTCTCGATCACCACAGAGCTATAACTCATGTCGCGACGACCAAAGTAATCCTCAAGATTTTGCTCGGAGGTAGTGCCGGGAGAAAGGCAGAAGACAGCCCCATCGAGCTCTTCGATAGTGCTAACACCGAAGTCGGCATGCGTCATTACACCTTGGCCGTCATAAAACCAAGGTGTTGTGAAATCAACCCCGAGGTTGGCGTCACGCGAAGCTGTCCAGGTAGTAGCGCGAGCCAGCACATCCACCTCGCCTGAGGCGAGTGCAGTAAATCGGTTTTTCGCCGTAGTGATCACGAAATCGACCTTACTGGCATCACCGAGTACCGCTGCGGCCACGCTGCGACAGAGATCGACATCCATCCCACCCCATTCACCGTCATCTGTTAGATGAGAGAAACCTGCCTTATCGCTGCTGACACCACAGCGCAGTGTGTCGCGGGATTTCACATCTTCGAGCAGACTTGCTTGAACGCTGCCCATCATGGAGATACCAACACTTAGAACACTGTAGACTGCGCATTTTTTCAATAAGAGTGGTTTTTTCATATCTTTATCCTTGTTTCGTCAAGATTTTAATCTGACTTATTATTGATATTGCTTTGTTTCTTCTCAATAACTCTACTCCCCCTAAGAATCGGTCGCGAGTGCTGACTGATCGCCATTCTTGCACCCAGTATCTAATATACGGATAGTCTAATATTAAAGATGCCCGCTAATCTGGCACACTAGCTACCAGTTCCAGTGCAGTTCTCAAGTAATATTGGTTAGCAATTTTATTGAACTTCCGCATATGGCTTACAAACAGAGACTGCTATCCCTAAGGTCTATCTGGAGACGACATGGACATTACTTGGTACCAAGATTTTCTAGCACTTGCGGAAACGGGCAAGTTCACAGCTGCTGCAAGCTTAAGGCAATGTTCACAATCTACTTTAAGTCGCAGAATTCAGTTGCTGGAAAATCACCTAGCCACACAGCTTTTTGATCGACGTGTCACACCTATTCGCCTGACCCCATCTGGTAAAGCGCTCACGCCTACTGCGTCTGAGTTAGTACGGCTTTCTCAAGAATGCGAACAGAGTGTAAGAGTACTTGACCACCCTTTGACCTTTGCATCGTTGCATACGCTTGCCTGCAACTTCTTTCCACAATGGATATCTCAGTACTCCACTCTAGACGAACCATTATTTACACGGATCGATACAGGGCATAAAAGTACCGAGAATTATTACATGTCACTTGTGTCTGGGCGCAGCGACTTTATTCTGTTCTACCGTGACACTGAATCGGAGCGGTATTTTCAGCGCGATGACTTTGAAGTGCTCTCGCTAGGAACAGAAGAGCTTTATTGGGTAGGCACACCGGAGATGGCCAAATTGTGCCAACAGTCTCATGGCACTATTCCTTGGCTCACTTATGCCAGATCGGCTCAATTACATGAATTATCGCGACCTCAAGTAGCTCGGCATCCTGAACCAAATCGCCTAAAAAGAACCTTCGAAGCTACTGTATCAGAAGCGCTCAAGCCTATGGTTTCGTTAGGGATGGGCATCGCCTGTATGCCACATAACATGATAGCTCCTCTAGTCGAGGAAGGCCGGTTGGTTAGACTATACCCCGATATGCCCTCGAATCATTTAGAGATAATTTTGGTGAGATGGCTAGGTAATCATGATGCAACTGCTGATACTTTCTGGAAGCGTCTTAGCAGCAATTAGTATCGATGACGACCTTGGCGTGATGAGGGCTGGTGAACCAACGCTCGTTCAGACATTCATCTCGAAACCGCCCGTTGAACGATGCGATGTGGGCGTTATGATTGATTTTTCCAGACTCAATTAAAAACAGTGCAACGTCACGCTGATGAGCCCACGTCAACATAGCGCGCCCACAGAATTCCTTTCCATCATCTGTACGAATGGTGCTAGATGGCCCACGCTACACAGCCAGTTGATCCAGAATCTGCGTTAATGACAGCCCATAGCATGCTCGGGCACGATGGCCATGCTTCAGGGGTATCGTCGTCGACAACGGTTAAGTTCTTTATCCCTCGTACTTCAGCGGTACGGTCAAATACAAAATCTATTGATCAGACCTGATCAAAGCACAAGAACCTACGAACAGCCATTACGGCTTTATACTACTGCGATAGGGTAGCTATCAGATTACAACCCGTGTGAGGCTTAGCATCTACATCCCCCAGTACCACCGAGGAGAATCACTGCATTAGTAAAGTTAAATTTGCGAGCCCGCTCACTACCACTAATATTAGAAGGCGCCGTCCGAATCACGGCACGGAACTGGGGTATTGTGGTTGCTTGCTGGGGTAGGTGCCCATAGGCCTGCACCCACATGACATGAATTGCTTTAGAGCACTCTATCGGGCAGCAGAGGAAAACCTCTATAGCCTATGTGGTCATCAGTCGCCCTACGCTTATGCTCGGCTTCTAGTTGAGCGGAGCTAAAAAATAAAGGGAAATGGGAATGTTAAAAAACAGCTATTTAATCTCTCGTTCGACCGCCACGGCTCTTTCTCTGCTGCTATCGTCTTCTGCTTGGGCGGATGAAGTGTACAGCGAGACAGCAACCGGTATGGTCGAAGCCGCTGTTCAAGCGATCTGCGAGGGTGATAAAGAAAGACATCTTTCAATGCACCAGCGGAAAATTGAACCCGATCTCTATTATGAGGAAAAATTCTCTGCCTTCCATACAGCATGCAGAGATAACGGTATAGCAGATATTGAAACGACATCTGATTTTGATGATGCATTAATGCAAGAGCAAAAGCGTCGATTTCACATTGATGCAAACATCGTCATGGGAGACGGGTCTGTGTACGCAACCACGTTTCGAGTGATTTGGGGGTCGTTCAACGTGCCAGAGGGTAGCAACTCAGTCGAGGCGTGGAGATTGGGCGGCCTTAGTAGAGTAGAAGTACCTATCCTCAGGGAAGACCTGTCGCGAAATTAACGGATGGCTGATGGACTTACTCGTAGCACATCGCTTAAATAATTTTTCGCTCACTGAGCGGGCTCAGTGAGCGTTTTAAAGGGTAACTTTGCCAAGCTGGCGTTGTCACCACTAATAAAAATTAGTCTTATTGCGCGATTTCTTTCACAACCCAACTGACCACTTCTTCATTACCAAATTCAGCCTTCCACTCCTGGATAACTTTGTGATTCCCGCCACGGGTTTCTACTACCTCACCAGTGTGTGGGTTCTTGTATACCTTCAAGGGACGTTTTTTACGCCCATCTGTGCTGCTGGTGCTTACCTTTCCAGCTTTTGCTGGTTTAGAGCGGTAAGATGGGTCAAGCATTTCACATACGTCGCGCGCTAATTTTCCGTGCTCAGTCATAAGTGCTTGTAGTCTTTCTTTGAATTCAAGCTCTGCTTTTAGCTCACTGTTGTTTTCCAGCGCTTGCAGCTCTTCCTGCAGCTGCTTTAACATCTGTTCTTTTTTGAGATAGTTACTCAGTACCGACGCCATAGTCTAAATTCCTATATTTTTAAAATTTAAGGTAACCCTTAAACATATATCTTACGCATTATAGCTTTAATATAGCCATTGAGAAAAGGAAAGCTCAATTTTGATCACTGGGTATGGGGCGCGCCAGTTGGCCACACCCCAAAAAGGGCCTGCGAGAAATCGCAGGCCCCTCTTAAAAGTGGGGACGCTGGAGCCAAAGGTAACCAGCCTCCTAATCGTTATCCGGTAGTGAGAGTGTCCCACTAAGACTCTATCCACGCTAGTTGCAACTCCCCAGTGCCAAATGCTGGGAATACTACTAGGAAGTTGCCAATGCATTCCACAAAGTTGTGGGGTGTATCACTCTCCTACTCAAAGTATCGGTAAAACCGTTGAATCCCTATATTCGAGCCATACCCGTTTAAGCGTCCTGCTCTCGGGACAGGGCTCATTTCGGAGCATGCTTCAAAGCGATCAGCAGCGTGGGAACACCGATGAGCGCCGAAATAGACATGACCGACCAGGGATCAAAATGGTCAACGATAACTCCTCCGACCAATGCGCCTGCTGCAATCGCGCCGTTATAGGCGGAAACGTAGAGCGAAGATGGCGCTTCGGGACCGTTAAGGTGTGCGGCAGCCTTAAACACCCACGTCTGCATCAGCACCGGCAAGGCCGTGTAGGCCGCCCCCAGACCAGAAGCAGAGCGATAGCAAGCGCATGGTTCGTACCTGCGAAACTCAGCGCGGCGAGACTGCCGATCAGCAGCACCATTGTCGCGAAAAGTGTGGGTCGGTAACCGAGTGACATGATTGGAGCAATGCCGAAATTACTGATCAGTCCCGCGGCTCCATAGGCAAGCAGCAGGCCGCCAATCCATGCTCCCTGTTAGCCACAATGTGGACAGCTTTGGTTATCGCACAGACATGCTCCCCAAAGGGCTGGATATCAACAAAGAGAGCTGGAGCTGGTTGATGGGCATAAGCGTTAATATCAAAGTGCTTGCGCCAGGTAAGTGGCCAGTAACCCTAAAGGCGAATGCGGCCCAGGTGATCGCGCATTACTAGGGCCTGTTGACGTTTCATCAGCGTAGCGGGGACGGCTCGGGCAAGTGCGATATTGTATCTACGACTTCCGTAATGACGGCTATTCTCGATAAACACCAAACTCTCCCGCAACTTCCGCCAGCTTATTGTGTAACGCTGTCAGTAGCTCGGCCTTGGCCGAACTGGCGCGATGGATCATGCCAATTTGTCTGAAGACTTGGGGCTCACCGAACGGCAATGTCAGCATGTCGCGACCGTTCTCGCGCACCGCGACATTTGGCACGATGCTGGCACCAAGGCCCGCGGCCACGCACTCCACGATGGCTGGCACGGTGTCGATCTCAGCGATGTCCTGCACCGCTATGCCTAGCCGGGCCAGCTCGTTGTTGATCATTGCGCCCAGCGGCACGTTACTGCCAAAGCGCACGAAGGGCAACGTTTCCAGCAACTGCTGAACCGGCATCGGCGGTGTTCCGGGCGGCGCTATCACCACTAACGGCTCGCGTATGAACGGCGACCACAAGAGATCGCGCGACACGCCGGAGTGCTCGGCGACCACCGCCACATCCAGCCGGTCGGCGTTGACATCACTGATCAGCGTCGAAGACATGCCCACTCGTAGGTTTACGTTCAGCTCGGGGAACTCCTGTCGCAGTGCCACGATGGCACGTGGCAGTAGGCCGATAGTACTGGTGCGCACCGAGCCAATATTGAGCGTACCCGTTATCTGCTTCCCGGACAGAACGCCACGCGTTTCATCCACCAAGGCCAGAATCTGTTTAGCCGTTTCAAGCATTTTCAGCCCCTGGAGGTTGAGGCTAGGAGGGCGGGAGTCACGATTGAACAGCTTGGTATCCAGTTCCTGCTCAAGCGAATGGACCTGTTGGCTAACAGCGGAAGGGGTCAAATTTACAATCAAGGCCGCCCGCGCGAATGTGCCATGCTCAGCGATCGCTACGAATGTTCGTAGTTGGCGAGTGTCCATAAACCCTCCTTAAATGAAGAAATGCTTAACATAAAGGCAAATTTTATTCGCTTTTGTATAAAAAATCTTCCTGTATTCTAAAAATCAATTCGAAAGCAGTCGCCTGTGATGCTACGCCGATCAGTGTCCGGCTGCCCTCGTTACAACAGGGAGGATCTGATTTGGCACTACAACCTTTGATTCTAATAACAGGCCCCGACCTTGCCCCCACTGCAAAGCAAATGGCCGAAGACGCTGGCTATACCCTTGTTCACACACCCCCCTATCCATCTGAGGAGGTACTCGCTGACTTCCTCAAACAGTACGACCCGGTTGGGGTCGTGTCTCGAATGGGGCAATTTGGTGCCGGTGCTGTCGCAGCAGGGAAATCGCTGCGCGTTATCTCCAAGCATGGCGCAGGCGTCGACAATATCGACATCGATGCAGCAACCCAACATGGTATCCAAGTCATCCGGGCGGCAGGTGGCAATGCAGTTTCTGTTGCGGAACACACGGTTGCTCTAATGTTCTCGACGATCAAACGTTTGCTGCCACTGGATGCAGGCATGCGGGCAGGACGCTGGGAAAAGGCGGGATTCCTCGGTCGAGAATTATCCGGCATGCGTTTAGGTCTAGTGGGTGGCGGCGCCATCGCTGCCGCCGTAGCGAAGCTGGTGAAAGGCATGGATCTCGACGTGCTCGTCTACGACCCCTATGCCTCGGTGGACGCCATCGAAGCTATGGGCGCACGCCGCGCCGAACGCATCGAGGACCTGCTCCGCCAATCGGACATCGTCAGCCTGCACTGCCCCCTTACCGAAAGCAATACGCACATGCTTAACGCCGCGATGCTCGCCCTGATGCCGGCCGACAGCTACGTCATCAATACTTCTCGGGGTGGTCTGATCGACGAGGCGGCCCTGCTTGCCGCCCTAGAGAGTGGGCATATCGCAGGCGCAGGACTAGACACTTTCGAACAGGAGCCGCCATTGGACGTGAACGCTCTGGCCGCGTCTGAGCGAGTCATTCTCACGCCCCATATCGCAGGCGTCACCAAAGAAGCTGGCAAGCGCGTCGGCGAACTGGCGGTAAGCGGTATCGTGGACTTCCTCGCTGGAGAAACCCTACCGAAAGCCCGCTTGGTCAACACCCTAGCCTGAACGCACCATCTTTAATGTTGAGTCACATGACGGAGTAATGCCATGACAGTCGGAAATAGAGTTCTTCAGCGCCAGCGCCGTGTCGACGACGACCTCGTTAAGGCGTTCGCAGTACTGCCCGTAGCGGTGGTCAGCGATAGCATGTCCCGCGTCTTCGCCGGTGGCCCAGACCTTCGCCCGATGCATCGCGCTGGCAATTTAGCCGGGGTCGCCCTTACTGTTCGTACGCGCCCCGGTGATAACCTGATGCTGCACAAGGCCATCGACATGGCCCAGCCCGGTGACGTCATCGTCTGCGATGCCGGAGGGGACACCACCAATGCCCTGATGGGTGAGTTAATGCTGGCTTACGCGGTCAAGAAAGGCGTTGCGGGTTTCGTGCTCAACGGTGCGCTGCGCGACCTGGACGGCTTTCGCGATACCAACCTGCCGACCTTCGCCGTGGGCGTCACGCATCGCGGCCCATACAAAAACGGGCCAGGTGAGATCAATACTCCGATCAACCTTGGCGGGATGGTTATCGAGCCGGGCGACCTAATTCTGGGTGACGCCGATGGCGTGCTGGCCGTTCCCTACGCTGATGCCGAGACAGTGCTAAAAGCCGCCCAAGCGAAACAGGCCTCCGAAGAGAAGCAAATGGTCGCCATACATACTGGCGAGAACGACCGCACCTGGGTCGATAAGGCTTTGGAAATGACGGGCTGCAGCCTCCTGCGAGGCTGAGTTTGCACCTGCCCAAAGCCGCCGCCCCGCTGGCAAACGCTCGGCTTCGCGCGTACTTGGCGGGTAACGCGGCTTCGGCTGTTGGCACCTGGGCGCAACGTGTGGTGCTGCTATGGCTCGCCTGGGAGATGACACAGTCGAGCTTCATGCTAGGGCTAATGGCAATGGCGGACCTGCTGCCATCAATGGTCGTGGCTCCCTTTGCAGGCACATTGGTCGATAGACAAGACAAAATTCGCCTAGCCCTGTGGCTGCAGCTTCTCTCAATAGCGCCGCCTTGCATTATGCTGATTGCCATAATGGCCGAGCTTGTCAGCCCGACAATGTTGCTAATCGTGGCTGGATTAACTGGCATCCTGAACGGATTCGATCATCCAACGCGTATGGTCGTTGTCGGTAGCATCGTCCCTAAAGAAGATGTGCCTGGAGCGATAACGATCAACTCCATGGTGTTTAACCTTGCGCGGATGTTAGGTCCAGCCGCCGCCGGCATGGCGCTAACGCTGGAAGCACTTTGGTCGGTCTTCTTATTTAACACAATTAGCTATTTGCTCTTTGCACTGATACTAGCGCGGCTTTCCCAATCAGAAAATACTAACCAAAGGCGAGGGTCTGAGGGACTGGAAGGGTCGACGGAAGGCAAACTCAGCCACTCAACATGGTCAGCGGTAATACATGCACTGACTGGACATCACAAGCTCTTGCTGCTGTTCTTCGCCCTTCTAGCGCTATGTTATAGGCCTATTTTCGAATTATTACCGGCTTTTGCCGGTCAGGTCGTTATTGGAGAAGCAGCAAGAGCAAAGGCCTTCTCTTTGATGGCATCAGCTCAAGGGCTCGGTGCGATAGGCGGTGGGTTGATGACCTCCTTCTTACTAACAAAAGGCTCTCCTCTCTCACTGGCCATAGGCTTCGGACTATCGGCAATATTGGCATGCGGATTATTTCTGATTAGCCATGTGTTATGGGCAGGATTATTAACCCTCGCCTGTTTGTCAGGAGCCATCCTGGCCAATGGTGTGTGTACGCAAGTTGTTCTGCAGACACAGGTGCCAGAGTCGGTGAGAGGAAAAGTGCTGTCACTCTATACAATGATCTTTCGAGGCCTACCAGCGATGGGGGCTATGGTAGCCGGACTAATCGCCGAGAATACATCCAACCGCGTCATCTTCGGCTTGAGCAGCCTACCAATAGTAGCAATGTTGCTTGTGCTGCTAGTGGCTCTAAACAAGGATCGAAAAAAGCTGAGTGACTCATAGCCCTTGAATCTGCAGAAGACTTCAAATCAATAACGTTCATAGATACGTTACTATTATGGGTTACTAGATAATCTGTAAAACCTCATCATTTTCCTCTTTTGATACAGATTGGCGGAGTTCGATTCGGCGCGCTTCCCGTTCCAAGATTGTCTCCCCCCCGATACAGTCGTATAGGTTGATATCGTCTCAGGTACGTTTGCATCTTTTTGCTACGCCATGCCAATAAACTACCACTAAAGCGGCATATACAAGTCTATAAAAACACGAATTTTTAATAAAGAAATTCTTCATACTTCTTCAAGAAAAACGCGCTTTATACAGAAACTCTTTTCATGTTCCACTTCTGCTAGAAACACGCTTACCAATGGCTTAGATGCCCGTGGTTCGCGTCTTTTCGATCATAGATCAACATCTAACAACATGCGCTGTACCGCCAGTTCCTCGAACGGTAGAGACATAACAACGATTAATGAGGTATCGATATGAAAGCCTTCAAGCCCTCTTTGGTAACTAGCCTACTCATCATGGGTATAGCCACGACAGGTGCTGCTCAAGCCGCTGATTGGACCGGCTACACCTATTCGTCGGTTTCCACTACCGCGGCAGTAAAGGGAATGCAGCGCATCATAGACCGTACTGAAGCTGAAACCGAAGACCTGTCGATCACGCTGCATTTGGGAAAGACACTGCAGATTGCCTCCAGCGATATTACCCAGGCGGTCGGTAATGGCTTTATCGATTTCTCGGCTGATCTCTTTTTTTCCGGCAATGTGCCCATAGCGCGTATCCTCAATCTGCCAATGCTGATCCAGAACGATGAGGAGTGGGATAAAGCCTACGCGGCCATGTCTCCCTATCTCACGCAAGGCTTCGCCGAGCAGGATGTTACCTTTCTGGGCGCTTATCGCTACCCTCAACAAGTCATTTTCACCTCGTTCGAGATCGACTCCCTCGACGATCTCGAAAGTCATAAGATCCGCGTGACCTCGCCCGAGCAGGGTGCCTTCGTCGAGGCCTTCGGGGGCTCACCGATCACCCTATCCGGCTCCGAGGTTCCAACTGCCCTGGAGCGCGGCGTAATTGATGGTGTGCTAACAGCCAGTGCGGGCGGTGCAAAAAACTGGCACGAGTTCCTCGACTACAACTACCGATTACCGGTGAACTACGCCTATAGCGCCATTATCGCCAATACCAACGCCTACGAGTCCCTGAACGAAGCCGATCGCGAAACCTTCGCCACCATCATCAGAGAGGAGGCTTCTAACATCACCGAGGCCTTCCTTCTAGACGAGCAGGCCCAAAAGGAATCTCAGGGGGACGCTGGCATGACCATTGTTGAAGCAAGTGACGCAGAGATCGTCAAGGCCCAGGAAGCCCTCGCCCCCTTCTGGCAGGAATGGGCCAGCGAAGCCGGTCCTGAGCATGAACAGGCACTGCAGGATGTGCTCACAGCGCTCGGCAAGTAATTGATCTTTCAGAGGATCTCAACATGTCTGCCTCCCAACATGAAACAAGAAAAGGGCCGGCCTCCGCCGGCCCCATCTTTGACGTACTCTCCGCTATTGTGCGCATTCTCGCTAGCGCTGGGCTAATAACGCTAACGGTATTGGTCGTCGCCGAGATCGGATCACGGTTGCTTTTCAACAGTTCCCTACATGTAGTGGAGGAGCTCTCCGGCTACTTGGTTATCGCCACCACTCTGTTCGGCGCTAGCCTAGCAATCAGGAACAATGCATTGTTTCAGGTCGGTTTTATATACGAAACCTTGCCGCCTCGGGTCAGACAGGTGCTTGGTCTGGTGTACGTCGCGCTAGCCATGGGCATCTGCGGTGTGCTCGCCTGGCACTCCTTCCTGCTCGTCATGAGTTCGTTCGCACGCGGCAACGTGGCGCCCACCGCCCTGATGACACCGCTTTGGATCCCGCAGATGCTGCTGCCTGTGGGCCTGTCCGTGATGACCCTATTCCTGTTAGAACGTGCCTTGCTGCAACTAGGCATCGGAGGACAGCGCTGATGGATGCAATCATTGCCTTTTCCGTCTTGCTGCTACTGATCCTAGGCGGTCTTTGGGTGCATTTCGCTGTAGGAGCCGCGGCCCTTGGGTATCTTTGGCTGATGAAGGGATTTGCTGGCTGGAATGCCCTTGGAATGGTTAGCTGGGGGGCATCCAACAGCTTCACTCTAGCCGCCATTCCGCTGTTCATCTTGATGGCGGAAATCCTGCTCGGCAGCGGCCTGAGTGGCCGTCTCTATAACGGCATCGCACCCTTCATGCGCCGCCTGCCGGGCGGACTGCTACATACCAACATCATAGGCAGCGGCATCTTCGCCGCCGTCGCTGGCGGCAGCGCTCCCACAGCCGCAGCCATGTCGACTGTAGCCCTGCCAGCCCTATCCGCACGGGGCTACCAGAAGCGTATCATCGCAGGCTCACTGGCCGCCGGTGGCACCCTGGGCATATTGATTCCACCCTCGATCACCATGATCATCTACGCCACCTTCACCGAAACCTCCATCGCCAAGCTGTTCGCGGCCGGGCTGGTGCCCGGTATCCTGCTGGCTGGCTGCTATAGCCTGTTTATTGCCGCGCGCTCGCTACTCAACCCCTCGCTGGTGCCACGCGACACCACCCAGTTGCGGCTTTCCGATTACCTGAAGGCGGCGCTGGATGTCGTGCCATTCATGATATTGATCAGCTTCGTACTGGGCAGTATCTATTCGGGCATCGCTACGCCTACCGAGGCCGGTGCTGTTGGCGTAGTTGGGGCAGTAGTGATCGCTGCCGCCTACCGCAGGCTCAGCTTGAGCATATTGCGCAAAGCCATCTCACGTACCCTGGTGATGAGCGGCAATGTTCTGTTTATCGTCTTCATTTCGATGATTTTCGCCTACGCCACCGCGCTATCCGGCGTCGGCGAGGATCTGGTTAGCTGGGTGTCCGAGGCGGACATGTCGCCGTTCGTTTTTCTAATGATCTTGCTGGTCACCTTCGCCATCCTCGGCTGCTTTATGGAAGGTCTAGGCATGATCGCGATCATTGTACCGGTCATCTTTCCAGTGCTGATGGCGATGAATATCGACCCAGTGTGGTTTGGCGTGTTCGTGGTCATCCTGGTCGAGCTCGGCCAACTGACGCCGCCACTGGGCATTATCCTGTTCGTGGTCGCCAGTTCGGACCCCACCGTTAAAGTCGAAGACGTCGTCATGGGTGTGCTGCCCTTCTTCCTGATCATCCTGGCCTTCCTGGTTCTGCTGATCTGGTTCCCCGATATCGCCCTGTGGCTCCCAACCACGACCTTTGGAGGTTGAACATGGCATTCCCCCACCCCGACCCGATACTGATTGAGGCCGAGGTTTTCACCACACTGCCGACGTCACTGAGAAGATCCGGCCAACGCTCTTACTGGGCGGATCGCAACCGGCGCGGGGCGGTGGTCGACAGCTTCATTGAGGGCCCATCCTTCGATCTTGAGGGCAACCTGTGGTTCGTTGATATTCCCTTCGGTCGGGTCTTTCGCGCCTCACCTAACGGCGCCGTCGAGCAGATCACCGAGTACGAAGGCCAACCCAATGGCCTGAAGATCAATACGGGCGGGCACATCTACATTGCCGATTTTCGTAACGGCATCATGCAGTTGAATCCGAACACCGGCGAAGTGATCACCGCGCTGGGCGATGCTGACACCGAGGGCTTCAAGGGCTGCAACGACCTGCACTTCGGCCCCGACGGCTCGCTGTACTTCACCGACCAGGGCCAAACCGGCTTGCAGGATCCCTCTGGCCGTGTCTACCGCTGGCACCCGGACAGCGGTCGGCTGGACTGCCTTATCGACAAAGTGCCGAGCCCCAACGGGCTGGTGCTCGATAAGGCTGGCCATGCACTCTATGTGGCGGTAACCCGTGCCAATGCTGTCTGGCGTCTGCCGATCTCGGACAGCGGACGCGTGGTAAAAGCGGGGCTATTCCTGCAGTTTTCCGGCGGCCGTGCGGGCCCGGACGGTCTGGCGCTTACCAAGGATGGTGGCGTGGTGGTCTGTCAGACCGGCATGGGACTGGTTTGGGTACACGATGCGCTCGGTGTGCCAATCGCCGTGGTGAGATCCCCTCGTGGGCTCGGCACCACCAACTGCGCCTTCGGCGGGCCGGAAGGCCGTACACTCTTCATCACCGAGTCTGACACCGGCACTATTCTGCGCGCTGAGCTGCCCGTCGGCGGCTTTCCCATGGCTTCCGGCTGGGGTATGTGATGCTGACGACGAAGCCGCAGCCCTACGACAGCTTCCTTGCCTCCTGTTCCACGACCCAGCGGAATCACCAAGACAGTGACGATGCCGCCAACGAGCGACCCTGGCGCCGACGCCCCGTCGTAGACTCACCGAACCCGCCGCCGCGGCCGGACTGGCTCACCCAGGTTCGGGAGCCCTCGCTGGCTCCGGATCAGAAGATCGTCGATGCCCATCACCACCTTTGGGATCGCCGAGGCTTTCGCTATCTGCTTGAGGAGTTCACCGACGACATCGGCGACAGTGGCCATTGGGTGACTGCCTCGATCTACATCCAGTGCCGGACGATGTATCGCGCGAGCGGCCCCGAGGCCTATCGATCCGTCGGTGAGATCGAGTTCGTTCGCGGCCTCTCCGCTCAGTCGCGTAGCGGCCACTACGGGCCCACCGACGTGGCAACGGCCATCGTTGGCTATGCCGACCTACTGATGGGGGCCAGCGTCGCGCCGGTGCTCGAGGCGCTGATGGAGGCTGGCGGCGGGCGCTTTCGCGGTGTGCGCATGCCCGTCGCGGCGCATCCCGACCCCACCGTTCGTTCCAACCCCGTGCCAGCACCGGAGGGGCTGATGGTCAGCAAGCCCTTCGTCGAGGCAGCACGGCAGCTGTCCCGCCTCGGCCTGTCGTTGGATATATGGGCCTACCAAACCCAGCTCGACGAGGTAGCAACCTTGGCCCGCCGCCTGCCCGAGCTGACCATCGTTCTCGACCATGCTGGAGGGCCTCTGGGCGTCGGATCCTATCCCAGTCCTCATAGTGACCATAACTCGATCCATCGCCAGGCCTGGCGCGACGGTTTGGCGCGACTGGCCGAACTCCCCAATGTGATGCTCAAGATCGGCGGCTTTGGCATGCCGATCATGGGCTTCAGCTTCAACACAGGAAAGACGCCACCGAACTCACAGCACCTTGCCGATGCCATCGCCCCCGACGTGGACGCCTGCATTGAGCGCTTTACACCATCGCGCTGCATGTTGGAGAGCAACTTTCCTGTCGATAAGGGCAGTATCTCCTACGGCGTGCTGTGGAATGCCTATCACCGACTCACCGCCTCCTGGAGCCAGGAGGAACGCAACGCCGTGTTTCACGACACGGCTACACGGGTCTACCGGCTACCCGCCGGTTCATGACCTAACTAACCGCGCCGTTAATGAGCCATGCCCGCAAGTTCAACAACAAGATCGGAGTACGCCAACATGAAACAACGTTTTTTAAGCTTGTCCCTCGCCGCTGTCGCGTCGACTTCCCTCCTGGTCGGCACCAGCCTCGCTCAAGCCGACTATCCCGACAAACCGATCAACTTGGTGGTCGGCTACTCCGCCGGGGGCGGCACGGACGTCATGGCCCGCACAGTCGCCAAGTATCTGGAGGAGCAGTTGGGCGACGGCGCCACGGTGGTGGTTAAGAACATGCCTGGCGCGGGCGGCCAGATCGGATTTTCGGCGCTAGCCTCGGCCAGTCCAGACGGCTACACGATTGGCACCATGAATCTGCCAGCTGCCCTGGCGCTGACCTATGACCGCGAGGCTGACTACGACGTGGACAGCTTCACCTGGCTGGCCAACTTCGTCTCCGACCCTAATACCCTAGTGGTGCCGAAAGACTCTGACATCGCCTCGGTGGAAGACCTGATCGCGTACGCCAGGGACGTCCAAGGCAAGATGCCGGTGGGCCTGTCCTCGCTAGGCGGCAACGACCATTTCTCCGCTATCCAGTTCGCCGAGGCGGCCGACATTGAACTAAACTACGTACCGTTTAATGGCGCAGCCCAGGCGCGCAGCGCACTGATGGGCGGGCACGTGGCCATGGGCACCATGGCATATAGCCAGACGGTGGGCTTTGAAGATGAGCTACGCGTACTGGCCGTGCTGGCTGACGAGCGCCTGGAACAAGCCACCAACGTGCCGACGGCGAAGGAGCTCGGCTTCGATATCGAAATGGGCTCGTTCCGCGGCTTGGCGGCACCGGCCAACCTACCGGTTGACATCCGCTCTGCTCTGCTGGGCGCCCTTGAGGATGTGGCCGAGGACATCAACTTTAGCTCCGACATGGCACAGCAGGGCAACCCGCTGAGCGTCATCTATGGGGAAGACTATCGAGCCCTGGCCGAGGCCCAGGATGAGTTGGCGCGGCGCACCTGGGAAGAGACGCCCTGGAAGTAATCTTATTTAACAGACCGACGCGAGGCACTGCTGTCCCGCGCCGGTTTATCTCTATTTCATCCCCCCGGCGCACCAGCCTCACTCAATACATAGTCACACTGAATTACTCCCACTCCCCCCGACCATAGTCGTAAGCCTTTACTGGCCGTTCGTCATGGTATTAGCGGCCAACCCCGATGACATGGGCTTTATCGCCTATCCTCTCCATAGATACAGAAAAACTTACCACAAAGTTAAACATTATTCGCTTTTATCAAGTAATTCTGTACTGTTCACTGCACTAGACAGGCTTTGCCTTTTAGACCATCCGTGAATGTAAACGGGAGTACAACAACATGATCACAAAGTTTTCAACCATCGCCGCCACTCTCTGCCTCGCTAGCATTACCTCGACTCAGGCCCTCGCCGACTATCCAGAGAAAAAGATAGACCTGATCGTCGGCTATGCTGCAGGTGGTGGAACCGACGTCATGGCCCGCACCGTTGCGCCTTTCCTTGAGCAGTATCTTGGCGACGACGCTACCGTCGTAGTGAAGAATATGCCCGGTGCCAGCGGCCAGATCGGCGTCACCGCCACGGCCCAGGCCGATCCCGATGGTTACACTATCGGCACCTACAACCTGCCCGGTATGATGGCCCGCACCCTTGACCGCGACGCCGACTACGACGCCGATAGCTTCACCTACCTGGCCAACGTGGTAGACGATCCCAACGTGATCGTCACACCTAAGAGCAGCGACATCGACAGCATGGAAAAACTGGTCGCTGCAGCCCAGGAACGTGATGGTGCCATCACCGTCAGCATGTCAAGCCTCGGCGGCGATGATCACTTCTTCCTTATTCGGCTCTCCGAGGAGACCGACGCTGAATATACCATCGTTCCCTTCTCAGGCTCCGCGCCGGCGCGTAGTGCTCTCATGGGCGGTCATGTCGCAATGGGGATCATCAACTTATCGGAGGTGGTCAACTTCCGTGACGAGCTAAATGTGCTGGGCATTGCCACCAACGAACGTTCTGAACTACTGGAAGGTGTGCCGACCTTTACCGAGCAAGGCTACGATCTTGTCAACGGTTCGCTGCGTGGGTTTATTGCCCCCTCCGGCCTGCCGGAAGAGGTCGAGGCCAGCCTGATTAGTGCCTTCGAGAAGACGTACGAGGATCCAAAATTCCAAGAGGCTATGCTCAAATCTGGGAATCCTATCAGTCTGACGACAGGGGATGATTTTCAAGCACTTAACGCAGAGCAGCTTGAACTGGCCGAGCGTGTTTGGGAATCCTCACCCTGGAAATAAATTGATTGGCCGGGGTGTTCAATCAACCCGGCCGACCATGGCAAGCCCCCCTTCGTCACGCCCCGTAACAGGATAAAACGTCACCTCCACCATGTCGCTCGACTCGCTTGGTGGTAGACGCTCTACGAGCAAGCCAGCCAGAGAATAGAACATGAAACAGACCACTTCAGGGCAAGGGCCTCATCCCGACCTCATCACCGGTATCGCCATCATCGTTGTCGCAGGGTTTCTTCTGCTACGCACACCCGACATGCCGACCATGAGCTCCCTGCTGCCTATAACAATGCTGAGCACGCTAATCGGGCTCTCTGTATTAATGATCTTACGGGTTTTTGCCGCCACGCGAAGCGAGCGCTTTAAAGCCCCACGGCACCAAATATTCGAGAATTTGCCGCGCTTTCTCGGCATTGTCGTGGCCATTGGGCTCTACGTGGCCAGCGTGAGCTTGATCGGCTTTTACACAACCACCGCGGTTATGGTGCCTTTGGTGGCGTGGAGCTTCGGCTATCGGGATATCAAACGGTTGCTGTTGGCGGATCTGATATTCACCGGAGGCTTGGCAATAATTTTCGCTTTGCTAATGGGTCAGGATCTCCCCACTGAATTCTTTATACGCTGAAAGAGGGCTGACACATGTATGGAAGTTTGATTGATGCACTCCCAGCGGTGCTGTCTCTCGGCAATTTCGCCGCTGTCGTGCTCGGCGTTATAACAGGCATCTGTATTGGTGCCTTGCCCGGGCTCAGCGCCACCATGGCAATCTCGGTACTGATTCCCTTCACCTTCGGCATGGATCCACTGGTAGCACTTGGCATGATGGCCGGTATCTATAACGGCGCCATGTACGGTGGTGCTATTCCCGCGGTGCTGCTGCGCATTCCCGGCACCCCCGCCGCCGTAGCCACCAGCTTCGACGGCTACCCAATGGCCCAGCAAGGCAGGGGCGGTTATGCGCTTCAGGTCTCAGTGGTGTCATCCGCCATCGGTGGCATCGTCTCGGCTATCGTGCTCATGCTATTGGCCCCGCCGCTGGCCAAGGTAACACTGCTGTTTGGCCCCTCCGAGGTTTTCTGGGTCGCCGTCTTCGGCCTCTCGGCCATCGTCTTCCTGCTCGGCGGAGACGTCCTCAAGGGCTTGTTGAGCGCCTGTTTCGGCGTTTTTGTCTCGCTGGTCGGGCTAGACTCTATCTCCGGATATGACCGCTACACCTTCGGCCACCTGGAGTTACTCGACGGCATCAACATCGTGGTGCTACTCGTCGGGCTCTACGCCATACCGCCGGCAATCGCCCTCCTGGAGGAAGTCGTGGATGTCGACACCTCCACGGCCAAAAAGCTCAATACGACGAGCCTCTGGAAGGCCTTTCCGAGCATGCTGAGATTCTGGAAGACTTGGCTGCGCTCTTCGGTGATCGGCGTGTTCGTCGGCATCCTGCCGGGCGCTGGCGGATCAATGGCGGCCTTTCTCAGCTACAACGAAGCACGTCGCGCATCCAGTAATCCCGAAGACTGGGGCAAGGGCGAACCCGAGGGCGTAGCGGCCTCCGAGACCGCCAACAACGCCGATACCGCCTCGGCACTGATTCCCGCCTTGACGCTCGGCATCCCCGGTACCGCGGTGGCTGCAGTGATGCTCGGTGGCCTGATGATCCACGGTCTGCAACCTGGCCCGATGCTCTTCCGTGACAACCCCGGCATTGTGTTCGGCTTCATGTGGCAGTTCCTGTTCGCCGCCATCTTGCTGATCGTACTTGGCGGCGCCCTGGCCACCAACAGCTTTGCACAGGTTCTGCGTCTGCCGCGTCCACTGCTTGGCGCTTTCATCATCACCCTGGTTCTAGTGGGGGTCTACTCGATCAATGGCCGGATGTTCGACGTTTACTTGATGCTGGGCTTCGGTTTTATCGGCTACTTTATGGACAAACTGAAGTTCCCATTGCCCCCAGTCGTGCTGGGCCTAATTCTCGGTGGCTTCGCCGAGCAGAACTTGCGTCTGGCTCTGCGCATTGGTGGAGGCGATTGGACAGCCTTGGCAGCGAATACCACGTCGAAGGTGCTTATTGCCATGATTCTTCTTGTCATTCTTATGCCTCTCTTTTCACGACTGTCCCGCCGCAAGAAGAGTGAGTCGACGGCATAGTACCCTGTTAATAATTTAGGCCCTGCGGTCTGATATGGCATGAAAGCGCGGCGCCCCTACCGCGCTTCTTCTGTTGTTTGCCCCCGGTGGCCAAGGGGATGTCAGCCCTTCATTCGCTTCGACTACTGGCACTTCAGCGGGCGTTCTCTTCTGCCGGCGCTGGCTATCGTTACGATATGCCTTGCCACCGCTATGCTTTAGAGCGCCACTGATAAAGGCACATGATAAACGGGGCCTAATTACTCTACGAACGCTTGAACCTCATCGAGGTCCACCACCACCCCTACTTGGCTGCCTTCCGTCAGCAGATGCCGGCTACCGCGGTTGAGCGTATCAACAGAGAGCACCACCCCGGGGCACTCTACCGAATAGCGCACGATGTTGCCGAGCAGTTGGCAGCGGCGTATGACCCCGGGGCACTCTGGGCCAGGGCGAGCCGGTCGCTCCACGCCCATCGCTCCGTCTGCCAGTGGCTGGAGGTAAAGGGCCTCTGGCCGCAGCGCCACGCGTGCTGAGTCGAAACCCTCTCCTAACAGCGGACGGGCCTGATCGCCGAGCAATATGTTGTAGTGCCCCATAAAGCCCGCCGCGTGGTAGTCCCTGGGCCGTGTATAGAGTTCTTCGGCGCTTCCCTGCTGCAGAATGTGCCCGTCATGCATCAGGAAGATACGGTCAGACATCACCAGTGCCTCTTCCTGGTCATGGGTCACAAACAGGGTCGTCAGCCCTAATGTCTGCTGGATATCGCGCAGCTGCTGACGTAGATGGCCGCGGATACGGGCATCGAGCGCTGAGAGCGGCTCATCCATCAATAGGATACGTGGCTCAACCACCAGCGCTCTTGCTAAAGCCACGCGTTGGCATTGTCCGCCGGAGAGCTGGTGGGGAAACTTGTCAGCATGCACATTGAGCTCTACCAGACGCAGTACTTCATCCACCCGGCGGCTGCGCTCCTCATGCGGCACCTTCTGCATACGCAGGCCGAAGGCGACGTTGTCGGTCACCCGCATGTTGGGAAACAGCGCATAATGCTGGAAGACCATGCCAACACCACGCTGCTGCGGTGGAAGTGCGGTGATCTCTTCGCCATCCACCACGATTCGCCCCTCATCCAGCCGATTCAACCCGGCAATAGATCGCAACAGGGTCGATTTTCCGCAACCGGAGGGCCCCAGCAGCGTGACGAACTCACCCTTGGCTATCACCGCATTGATGTGAGAAAACACCTGGGTAGTGCCGAAACGCTTGGCCAACCCCTCGAGATGGAGATAGCCAGAGGCCAGGGTGCTGTCGTTGGCTACCGGAGCACCGCTTAGGGTCGTCATGGGTTGGCCCCCTTGGTAATGGCGTGACCGGCCTGACGATTCCCCAACCAGGTCAGCAGCAGGGTGAACAAGAAGAGTGTTATCACCAATGCGCTGGTGAAGTGGCCGCTGGAGCCACGCATATTGTTGAGATACACCTGCAGGGTCTCGAAGCGCGTGCCTACCAGCATGTTGGCGAAGACGAACTCGCCGATCAGGAAGGAGAAGGACAGGAACACGGCGACCTGCACTCCCACGCGGATGTTGGGAAGAATGACCAGGAAGAAGGCCTTGAAGGGCGTTGCCCCCAGCAATTGCGCGGCTTCCATCAGTGACCTTACATCGATGGTGCGCAGGCTGTTGGCAATGGCCCGGTAGACGAAGGGCAGCGCGATCGTCACGTAGGTAAACATCAGAATCCAGGGGGTGCCCACCAGTGGCAGCGGGCCGCCAGCGTAGAGTTGCAGCAGTCCTACCGAGGAGACCACAGGAGGCACTGCAAAGGGCACCAGGATAAGGCCACTCATCCAGGCATCCAGCCGTGGGTAGCGGGTATGCGCCAGGAAAGCTACCGGCACCACCAGCACCAAACTCAGCGCCAGCGCACCTAGAGTGACCAGCAGTGAGCGGGCGAAGGCCCACTGAAAGCGCGGTGTACTCCATAGCTCCCAAAACCACTTCAGGGTCACCCCATCAGGCAGGAGGGTGGCCCCCCAGCTGGACGCCAACGCATACCCCAGGGTGGCGAGCAGCGGCAGCGCCAGTAGCGTGAACACACCCCACACCACCAGTGCATAGGGCGACGGCCAGGCAAGGCGAAGTGCTGGCAGTGGCGACTCCCCTGGTCGGGATAGGGTGAGATCAGCGTTCTGCGACATAATGGCTCCTGCGCACTATCCACTGCTGAATCAGGGTGACCATTGCCAGTAACCCGACCAGAACCAGCGCCAGTGCGCTGGCCAGATTGGGCTGCAGGAAGAGATCCCCCGAGACCAGATTGGCGATACGGATAGTCATGAGGTTGTAGCTGGTATTGACCAGCGCATAAACAGTGGCATAGGCGCCCATGGCGTTGGCGATCAGGATCGTCAGCGTCCCCGCCAGTGCCGGCCGGAGGATCGGCAGACCGATATGGCGCCAGTAGGCGATGCGCCCGGCGCCCAGCAGACTGGCAGCGTCCCGCCACTCTGCCCGCAGCCCCTCGAAGGCAGGAAACAGCAGCAGTATGCCCAGGGGAATCTGGAACCAGGTGTAGATCACGATCAGGCCGTTGCGCGAATAGAGCGAGAAGCTGTCGATCAGCCCTAGACGCTGAAGGGCAATGGTCAACACCCCGTTGGCGCCCATCAGGATGATGAACGCGAAGGCCAACGGTACACCGGCAAAGTTGCTGGTCATGTTAGTGAAGGCGATCATCCAGCGCCGCAGCGGACCACTGGTGCGGGTCAGGCTGTGGCACGCCAGGGTGGCGATGATCAGCCCCAGAAGGCTCGAAATCAGTGAGATCTCCAGACTGCGCCCAATGGCCTGCCGAAAGAAGGTCGAACCCGCGATTTCCCTGAAGTGGCCGAGCCCCCAGGCGCCCTCGACGTGGAAGGCACTGATGGCGATCCAGCCGAGCGGCGCCAGTTGGAAGGCCACGAATACCAGCGCAAAGGGTACCAGCCATAGCCAGGCGGGCAGTAGACGCTTCACGACGCCGCCCTCCCCTCGGCCAGCAGCTCGGCGTGATAGGGTTTGTCATGCTCCAGGCCCAGCAAGGTGGCCAAGGTACCGCACAGCCTTGGCTGCTGCAGCGATGCCACCGGCGCATGAGCAAATGCCTCGCCAAATAGCCATAGTGGCACCCGGCGCTCCTCCTCCAGCAGGCCCGAGTGAGAACCGTCGGCGTTCATGCCGTGGTCGGCGGTCACCATCACCTGGTAGCCCTCAGCCAGCCACTGCGGCAAATAGTCGGCCAGGGCGCTATCGGCCCGACGTGCGGCGTTGCGGTACTGGGGCGAATCCCCGCCATGGCGATGACCGGCATCATCGACATTCATGCTGTGCACCAGCAGAAAGTCAGGGGCGTTGAGCCGGCGCAGCGCTTCGGCGTCGCTGAACAGGTGATCGTCAGGGTAGTGATCCTGCCAGTAGAAGAGGCCAGCCTGGATCGCGCTCTCCGCATTCTGGTGGAAACGGTGGCGGGCAGGCACAAAGGGAGCCTCAAGATAGAGCTCGCTGACCCAGTGATAGGCCGCCGCAGCGGTACGCCGCCCTTGGCGAACCGCCAGATCGAACAGGCTGGTACCCGTTGATCGGCGTACCACCTGGTTATGTACCACCCCAGAGTCCACAGGACGGTCGCCGGTCAGCAAACACTCATAGAGAGGGCGGGACATGGCTGGCAGCTCGCAATTAAGCGCGTGGAAGCTGCCACGGCCCGCTTCACAGAGGGCATGCAAGTGACCCATTGCGTGCCGCCCCACGGCATGGTTAAGGCCATCGAGCACCACGAGAATGACGCGGTGAGACATCACAGGCTCCTTGCCGCCTCCTGGGGAGGCGGCCGTCAGTCGGGAAGAGGAGGCGGTTACTGCTGATGGATCAGCACCTGGGACTGCCACTGGCTCGGCAGCTGTCGAGCGCTCATTTCCCAGGCGTCGAAATCCTCTACCGCACGGGCATTGGCGTACTGCTCATTGGGCAGCAGTTTGGCGGCGATCGCTTCGGGGAGGGTCAGGTGCTCGGCGCGAATCGGGCGGGCATACCCCTCCGCCAGGTTGAACTGCCCTTCGTCGGAGAGGATGAACTCGCGCGCCAGCTTGGCCGCGTTTGGATGCGGGGCGTGCTTATTGATGATGGTGGCGTAGCCAGAAGTCACCGAGGCATCGGCAGGAATGACCACATCGAAGGCATCACGGTTGATCTGATCACGGTAGTTCAGAGCGTTGAAGTCCCACATCAGCGCAACCTCGACTTCCCCCTTCTCGAGGTTGGCGATGCTGGGATCCGCCAGTGACAACCGCCCCTGGCGGGCCAGTTCGGCAAATAGCTCCAGCCCTGGCAGCAGGTTATTTTCATCACCTCCGTTGGCATAGGCGGCGGCGAGCACCGAGCTGTTAGCCTGCGCCGCTTGCCCTACGGCGCCCAGCGCTACGCTGTAGTCGCCCTCGACCAAGTCAGCAAAGGTGCGCGGCCGCTCCTCCTCCGGCACTAGCTGCTTGTTGATCATAAAGGCAATAGTGCCGGTATAGCCCAATACCCAGTGGCCGTCCTCATCCTTGGCCCAATCGGGAATCTCTTCCCAGGTCGTCGGCTTGTAGGGCTGAGTCACGCCTTCTGACACGGCGATGGGGCCAAAGCTGATGCCCACGTCACCGATATCAACGGTGGCATTTTCACCCTCGGCCTTGAACTTGGCAATTTCCTCGGCGGAGCTCATGTCGGTATCCATGTGCTCCAAACCATACTGTTCGTGCAAATCGGCCCAGGTGTCTTTCCAGTTGGCCCAGGAGTCCGGCATGCCGACGCTGTCGACGCGCCCCTCCTCCTGGGCAGCGGCGATCAGTTCGGACAGGTCGGTATCCGCTTGGGCTTGGCTGGCGAGAAGCGCCGTTCCGAGCGCAGCGGTTAGCGTCAGTTGCAGCAGCGACGAGCGTGTCGGATTCACAGTATGGCCTCATTCGGTTAGTCAGGGTGATGCCGCCATCTGGTCTAGTTCAGTAACGGCTGACAAAAGGCATACTAGGAGGTGGAAATGACAAAGGCATGTCGCTTGAATGACATTCACATGTCCTTACAATAGCGGAAATTGCTGCTGAAATTGGCGGTTATAGATCAGACATGTCATCGCCCTGACATGATACCTTCGCTAAAATAACCTGCAGACGACTGCGTGCGAGCTTAAGCAGTCTGAACTAGACCAGAAGCGAGCTTCCTTTGACCACTACGCTGCCACACGCCACGCCATTTAGCGCGAATAACGCCTTACCCCGCCTGACGCCACCGACCAGCCGCCTTCAGCAGGCGCTACTGGGCATGCTGGCAGAGGAGGCCCCCTCTGCCACTGGGCGCCTACCCTCCGAACGACAGATGATGGAGCGCTTCTCAACCACACGCATCACACTGCGTGAGGCGTTGATGCAACTGGAGGCCGAAGGTCGCATCTATCGGGAGAGCCGCCGCGGCTGGTTCGTCTCTCCTCCTCGTCTTCGCTACGACTTACTCGCCTCTCTGCCGTTCAAGGAAATGGTAGCGTCCCAGCAGCGCTGCCCGGAAACCGAGGTACTCAAAGCCACCCAGTGCCCTGCCCAACCCAAGGTCGCGGCCCGCCTGGGCATCCTGGAAGGAGCACCGGTTTTCCACATCATCCGGGCACGCCGTATCGATGGGCGCCCCGTGCTATACGTCGAACACTACCTGCGCGCGGACTGCTTCCCCGGGATTCTCGAGCACGACCTCGTGACCTGCTCACTCACCGAACTCTATCGCAGCCACTACGGCATACGCATCAGCCGTGTCAGCTTCGAGCTCTGCTCCACGGTGCTGCATAGTCGTGCGGCTGAGGCACTGCGCGCGGCCTCAGGAGGGCCTGCTCAGCGCGTCACTCGTATCAACTACGACCAGAATGGCCGAGCCATCGATTATGACGATGAGCTTTGGCGACATGATGCGATTGAACTCACTGTGTCGGCGGCGCCGCAGGGCACGTAACAACTGCCCATCGATGAGCTCGCCCGCATAAAAGCGTTTCAACAGCGTCACCAACGCCGCTTCACGATCATCAGCAGCGTGTTTTTTCATAACAGCCCCAGCGCTTGAGCCGAGTATCAAGAGTGCGCAAGCCAACGAACCTCGCGTCCAATATTCGTGGGCAGGTAACGACAATTAACCCGCATCGTGCCAAGCCTTATCAAAATGAATCTGTACTGTCAGTTTCAAGCACCACCTGTGCGCAGAATAGTGCTCAAGATATCCAATATGAGCAGTTTAGTGCGCAAAATAAGCTTCAAGAAAAATTAATGAGCAGTATTCTGCACAATAAAAGCAGCAGAACGTTTTAAGGTGCCAACGAAATCCAGAGCGATTTGGTCACGGTTCTCGCCCCAGTGGGCATATCACCATGTTCCCCAAGAGGCTGGATATCCACCAAGAGAGCTGGAGTTGGTTGTTGGAAAAGCGCTGGAAAGGCATGGTCAGACTGCAAAATGACAGCGCCACCGGCGCCATTGACGCATGAAATAGCACCTAGCCTGATCGGAAATAGGGTTAAGCGCTCAAACGCTTACTCAAGGTGGGTGCGCGACGTCAGGGCAGAAACCAGCTCCCGAGCAAAGCGTTGAGCGGAAGGCAGCGCGCCAAAACTCCATACCGGCGGTAAGCGCAATAGAGTGGCGTTTTTAACGCTGGGTAAGTGTTGCCATAAACCACTTTTCGCCAGTGCGTCTTCGACCCCAGCGGGCACCGGCTCGACAACGACCAGCGTGGCCTCAGGAAAGTCGTAGAGCGCTTCGATACCCACGAGTGAAAATCCCCAGGCGTTGGTAGGCCGATCCCAGGCATTGGTCAAATTGATTCGTTCAAGCACGGCATTATAGAGACTGTTGTCGCCAAAAATCCTGACATGACGGGCATCCATGAATTGCACCATCAGTAGCGGCGGTGCATCGGGACGCTGTTGGCTAAGCGTGTCCATCAACGCATGCGTTTCGTTGATTAGCTGCGCTGCCTGCAGCCGGTGGCCGGTCAACTCACCTAGCTGCCGGGTGAGTGTTTGTATCTCTTGCCAGGTATGAGTGCCGGGAGAATAGGGGGAGAACGACGTGACGGGGGCAATTCTCTCCAGACGCTCTGTCAAACTGGCGAACATCGGCGAAATGAACGTTTGCGTCGGTGGCGATTGCGCCATGAGTTCGAGGTTGGGCTGTGATCGCAGGCCAATATCTGCAACGCCGTCGGGGATTCTTGGCTCCCCTACCCACTCATGGTAGCCATTTTGTTGAGCGGTACCACTCAGCGGCGCGTCAATGGCCAGTAGCGTTTCGGCAATGGTCCAGTTGATAGTGGCCCACTGCGCGTGGGCACTCGACAAGGGCAGCAAGCAAGCGGCCGTTAAACAGCAGCGAACCAAGAAAGAGAGCATCGACCGGTGGCACATAGCAGCGAGAGCATCAGAAAAAAGGGATCACATTGAGACGTCAATGCGCATTTTTTGCAAGGCAGTACGTAAAAAATATCATCCGCATATGTTAATACATCTCATTTTGTTTATCATATGCATTTATGCCGGAAAGGTGATCATGGCACGACAGCCAAGCCCTCCGCTTGCTTATATCGGCTTCATAAAAACGCGGCGGCTGGGTGCAGCTGTAAAAACGATAGGATCGATACTATGTCTCTTGGGAACACCTCCAACACAGCGGCTAAGCGCCGTAAAGCACGGCTTCTGCGCGCGCTGACGCTGATCGCGATGGGTATTTCGCCCGCGACCGCCTGGGCGCAAACGAGTGCTGACAATCAGTCCCTGGAGACCGTCACCGTCACGGGCTCCATACCGACCTATGGAGATACGCCACCTCCGGCCTTCGCCGGTGGCCAAATCGCGGCGGGTGGCCGAGTGGGCCTGATCGGTGAAAAGGACGCGATGGACGTGCCTTTCAACGTTATCAGTTATACCAGTGAGCTGATGGAGAACCAACAATCCCAAACACTGGGCGATACGCTGCAAAACGATGCCTCGGTATCGGTAGGGCTGGGCTTTGGCATCTATGGCGAAGCGTACAAAGTACGCGGCTTTAACCTGACCGGTGACGACGTTGCTTATGGCGGCCTCTACGGTGTACTGCCACGACAAATCATCAACAGCAACCTTGCCGAGCGCGTCGAAGTCTTCAAAGGCGCCAGCGCCTTTACGTCGGGCATTCCCATCGGCGGGAGCGGCGGAATTGGTGGCACCATCAACATCGAGCCCAAACACGCGGGGGATGACCCGATGCTCAAGCTATCCAGCGGCTACCGCTCCGATGGCTACGACGAAGTTGGCGTGGATGCTAGCCAGCGTTATGGTGATCAGCAGCAATGGGGGGCACGGGTAAGTGCCATGCGCGGCCGTGGTGACACTGCCATTGATGACGAAAACCAGCGCGATACCTCCACCGTCGTTGGGCTCGACTACCGTGGCGCTCAAGGCCGGATATTGTTCGATGTCGGTCATCAAAAGCTCACCCTGGATGGTGGCCGCTCAAGCGTTAATACCGGCGCGGCCACTCAAGTGCCCGCTGCGCCGGATTCCTCGTTGAACTACACCCCCTCTTTCGGTGGGACCGAGCTAGAAACCAATTTCGGCATGGTCAGAGGCGAATATGACCTCACCAACACCTGGACCGCTTTCGCGGCCTTGGGGGGTAACCGCACGCTCGAAGGCATCGTGTCGGCGACTCCTCGCCTTACCGATGATGCAGGTAACGCCAGGGTCAACGACTTCGAGACCAACAACCACATCGACAACGTCGCCAGCCAAGCGGGGCTTCGTGGGTATGTGTTGACCGGCCCGGTCAGCCATGACATCACCGTTGGCTACTCCAGCGCCTATCGCAAGTTCGACACGGACTGGAGTTTCCTCGCGGCAGGCACGACCAACATCTACGATCCCGTCGATTTATCTCGCCCGGATGGCACGCCTTTCGTGGGGGGTAGCGTGACGCGCACACGCTCCCAAGGGGTCACGCTGAGCGATACGCTTGGATTCATTGATGACCGACTGTTGCTGACACTGGGCGCACGCTATCAAGAACTCGAGATCGACGAACGTCCTAATGACGATAGCAGCAATCGCTATGCCGATCGTCGGGTAACCCCCGCCGTCGGTGCGGTGTTCAAAACCACGGATAATATCTCGCTCTACGCCAACTACGTCGAAGCATTGCAGGATGGCGGCACGGTCACCGATACCACAGCGCTGAACTTTGGCCAGCACTTGGGCATTGCCCATGCCGAGCAGCAAGAGGTGGGCGCTAAGTTCGACTACGGCAACCTAGGCGGTGGCATTAGCCTGTTCCAGATTGAGCTACCCTCTGCAGCGGTCGTCGATGGCGTCGGCAACCTGGATAACGAGCAGCGTAATCGCGGCCTGGAGCTAAGCCTTTACGGTGAGCCGACGACAGGAGTGCGCTTGTTCAGCAGCGCGACCTGGATAGATGCCGAACTCACCAAAACCCAGGATGGCAACGAAGGAAATGACGCCACGGGCGTTCCTGAGTATCGTTTTGTGCTTGGTGGCGAATGGGACACACCCTTCATCGAGCGCCTCACTGCCACTGGGCGCGTCCTGCACACAGGCTCGCAGTACGCCGATGTAGCCAACGACTTGGAGTTGGATTCCTGGACACGCCTCGATCTTGGCCTGCGCTACACCACACCGGTCGGTGGCGCTGATTGGATCTGGCGCGCAGGCATCGACAACGTGACCGACGAAAATTACTGGTCAGGCGCCTCGACGTCCTTTGCGAATTATTTGATTCAAGGCGAACCGCGCACCTTCAAGCTTTCGGCGACCGTCGAGTTTTAAGTAACGCACACTCTTTACCGTTACCATGAGGGCGCTTCCTATGAAGCGCCCTCACTGTTTGCGGCACGCTTACCTTAGGCTTGCTTAATTTGATGTGTTGCCGATTGGTCGCCCGCTAGATGCGGCTTATGACTACCTCAACTGGTGGATATCGGGATGGCCCGACGCCGTCATGGCCCGCCAAGAGCCTTCCTAGCCCCGATGGCACCGCTGACATGATTCATCGAGGCGAAATCCGCGATGGCGGAGACTACCAGACCAGAATGAGCCGTATCGCGGTGTGGAATATCGTCATGGATGAGCATAACTATTTGGTAAGGCGCTGGAATGATTTTATGTCGGCGTAAGCCTTGAGTTTGATCTAGCATTTCGCATCTTCCGCCCTCGCATTGGAAGCAACAGCGTGATGACCATAAGTACATGACCTCACCTCTTGGCTTTCAAGAGCTTACGCGGGGTTTGTGTTTGCTCCCCAGCTCCCATCTAATCAAGACTGCGCCGCGCCAACGCTAGAAAAATGTATGCTCTAATCAGCAGGCCAAGAAGAAGCGTTGAAAAGAAAAGCTTACGAACCTCAGCCCATTTAAACAGCTTGTGCTAGGCTAAGTTCAGTAGAGAATTGAGCAAGTGCTCGGAAACTAATTAGCAAGTAGCATAAGGTTGAAAACGCCCCAAAGCGAACCCTCGGAAAATGCAGCAGCCGCGCGGATTTCGAACATACGGCCTAATGGAAATTAATAGTTATACCTGTCATAAACTTAGAGCAGATTTTACAGGCTTTATTTGACGGATAGACGTGTCGTTGCGTTTGTTCAATCATAAGATAGGAAGCCTAATACGCTGTTATATGTCAAAGCCTGAAAAATAGGATGTCTTGTAAGTGATCAACAAAAATTCACTCTCAGAACAGGATATGACCGACTAGCTATCCATGTTACTTAACATAGGATCACCGCAGAGACATACCCAGAACGAGTCTATAATCCACTGGATAGCATGATAAACCTTTGACGACAGGCGCCAAAAGTTAAGGGGATTGAACCTAAATTATAAGGAAGCATTATGATTAAGTCTGAATATCTACGCTTTTTGCGAACTCTTAATTCAGACGAAGTTATTCCGGGAGTGCGCAAGCTAGCTAACCTTGTGCTGGCAAATCTTGAAGATCTTGCTGCCCTAGGAACCTATCAAGGCCAGCGGGTTAAGAAAATGGTTGCCTTGGCACAGGCTAACTGGGATACCTTAAGCTCAGAGATTCAGTCGTTACCGGAGCTGGCCGTCGAGAAAACTTCTCCCATTACCCAGATCAAAAGTATGACCGTGGGACCCTTTCGTGGTTTTTCTAGGCAAGAAGTTTTTGATTTAGAAAGCCGTTTGGTTCTTATATATGGACCAAATGGCACCGGTAAATCTAGCTTTTGCGAAGCTCTTGAATATGGCCTTCTTGGTAATGTGGCTGAAGCAGAAAGTAAGCGCTTTCGAGATCAAGGTGATTACCTAAAAAACGCACATATTAATCGTTTTTCGACACCAGTCGTTACAGGTTTAAGCGAGCAAGGCGATGAGGTTGAAATCGACGCAAATGAGGCATTATTTCGATTTTGTTTCATTGAAAAAAATCGCATCGATAGCTTTTCTAGAATTGCCGCACAGGCGCCAGCTAAGCAAACTGAACTTATCTCAACATTATTTGGTTTAGACTCTTTCAATGAATTTGTGCGCAATTTTACTTCGGATATTGATGGCAAATATATTGATATTACTGGTGTTAAAGCAGCTCAGTTAGCGCAAAAAAGGCAGGCACTTTCTGGTGCGCAACAGCAGATATCGACAAACAATGCAGAGTTACAAAAGCTAAATATTGAGGAGCAAAACTTAGCCAATCGGTACCGTAACGATGCAACCTTTAATCAAATACTCATTGAGTTAAAAGGTGACGGTAAGAATCCCGGAGCAATTCAGCAGTTAGAAACAGAGTTACAACAGCCTCCAGAAAGCAAGAATAACTTAACCATTAACGCATTACAGACACTAGGTAGCTCCATAAAAACCGGTCTCAGTGAGTTGGAATTGAAGCAGCAAGAGCTGGCGACTGCAAGTCAGGAGGTGTCATTCAAGAATTTATACGACGCAGTTGTTCAGCTGCAATCCAGTAGTCCAGAACACTGTCCAGCGTGCAAAACGCCGCTAATAAAGGGGCGGATGCAGACTCTGAGTGCAACACACTCACTGGATGGTTGATGGGCTTTCATGGTACTTGGTCATCAGCTCGCTCATCACTTCTATCGGACATTTAAACCCAAAGCGTTTTCGAGGTCGCATATTTAGCTCAAAGGCAATGGCGTCTAGCTCTTCCTGGCTATGCACTGAAAGATCCGTTCCTTTCGGTAAATATTGACGGATTAGGCCATTGATATTCTCATTGGCCCCCCGCTGCCAGGGGCTATGGGGATCGCAAAAGTAAATCGCAACACCGGTTTCTTGAGTAATTTTTGCATGGTGTGCCATTTCACGCCCCTGATCATAAGTCATGCTTTTTCGAGCGGTGGTCGGCATTCGGTTCAGGGCAGCACTAAAGCCTGCGACGGCGGATGTGGCGGTGGCGTCATCCATTTTTGCGAGTATCAGATAGCCACTACTAAGTTCTACCAAGGTGCCTACCGCAGACGCGTTATTCTTACCTTTAATCAGATCGCCCTCCCAGTGGCCGGGCATTTCACGCTTACTGACCTCGGGCGGACGTAAGTGAATGCTGACCATGTCAGGGATCTGTCCACGTCGATCCACTTCGCCACGGCGAGGCTTGCGTGTGGTTTTACCTTGTCGCAAGCAGTGAATCAGTTCCTTGCGAAGGTGGCCAACAGGCAAGGCATAAATGGCCGTGTAGATGGTTTCTCGGCAGACGTAGGCATCGCGCAAATCAGGTAGTTTCATCATTTTGAGCTTGCCGCTAATTTGTTCAGGAGACAAGCGTTGTCGCAACATATAAACGATGAGGTCAAAACGCTCCGTGCCCGGCACAAGCTTCTGTGTCGGGCGACAGGCAGCTCGACGCTTTTCTCGCTGACGTTGAGCGTGCCGGGCACAGTAACCGTTCTGGGCTATTTGGTTACGGCGTATTTCACGAGAGATGGTTGAAGGAGCTCGCCCTAAGAGCTGGGCAATATGCCGAAGGCTCATCCCTTGGGCTTGACCCACTTGGATGCTGGCACGTTCTTCAATGCTGAGTTCGAGGTAAGACATGGGACAACACCTTAGCGAAATGCTCAGGTGTTGCACTCAATTTCTGCGGCCAAGCATCCTTTCACTTGGGTTGCTATTTATCTTCTTCATTATCATTACGATTAAAATCCCCGTGCAGCAATTTTCAATAAAAGAATGGTCTCACTGGAAAGTATTATTAAGCGAAAACCCCATACCATTAATTTCATCTACTCTGTTGATTTACTGTTTTTTTTCTTACAAGAGGTTCGATTTCGACCTTAAGGGAGCGACAGACATTCCCTTTGAAATAAAAAAAATAGAGAGTATAAATTACGAACATCTAACTTTTCTGGCAACGTACGTGGTACCACTAATTAGCTTTGATTTCAGTAGTGGTCGACAAATGGTCGTGCTTGCACTTCTTTTGATAGTGATGGGCATTATTTATATAAAAACGGATTTGTTTTACGCGAACCCATCTCTTGCATTAATGGGCTTTCACATCTATCGAGTTGACGGTGAATTTAAAACAGGATCTAGAAAAGGAATAATTTTGATTTGTCGAAGTAAATTTATTGCTGGAGATAAAGTTTCTTATATAAAGCTAGATGATAGAATCTACTATGCTAAAAAGGGGTGAGGAATGACTGGGGATGAGCTGAAGACCGCATTACAAAAATTTTATGACGAATATGACGATATAGGAGTATCTGTCTATACTGTTTTAAAAGATCAAGAGGAATCTGGCCCTCAAAAGGTAGATATTGAATCAGAAGCGATGCAGGGGTTGAAGGCTCTATTCATACAGAGCTTGAAAGATTCTATTACGGAGAAGGAAGACCTATCTGTTCTAAACTTATCTACTTCCGATGAACGAGTGGATGCTATTTATCTCTACGATATTGAATTGCCGGAAGAGCTACTGGCAATGGAAGGTGTCCTTCAGCAAGATGATTTACCTTTACTTAATCTACAGGAATCGAGCTTGTCAAACATTAAGGCGCTCTTGATAGAAATAGGAAATAACGTCGGACAAATGGTTCTCTACAAAACGATGGCTCCAATTAATATTTTTGGTCGTAAAAGCTTTTTTCTGAAAAAAGCAAGGCATCGAATGGAGAAAATTGAGGACGAGTTTCTCCGTATTAGTTCTGGATTTCAATTATTACGTATTGATGGGCAACTGTTAGTGATTGATCTGACTGCGATCGAAAAAAGCTTTGGCTTCCACGAAGTAATTAAGCGTGAAGCCGCTTTAGGCGTCACGGCTGTAGAAAAAATGCAACTAGTACAGAATCCAGAGGTACTTCACGAGTTATTGGAAGATGTAAAGTACGCACGCCGCCTTACTAAAATTGCTAAAGCATCTCCCGTCATTAAAAAGAACATCCCCAATGAAAGCATTATCAGTTTTTGTAAGAGCTTTCCAAAATTGAAAGGAAAAATTCGATTTAATGGCACTGAAGACAAAATCGTCTTGGACACTAAGGTTTCACAGGATCTATTTATTAAGGTTCTAATGGATGATTATCTCACTTCTGAATTAACAGACTTGCATTATGAAAGCGTAGCAAAAGATAGTGCAGAGGAAGAAGAAGTGGAGAATTGAGATAACGTGAAAATTGTGAGTCCCAATTTCTGGACGACTCTGATCAAAGGAATCTCTATACCCGCTCTATGCTGTATATAGCAAACGCATATTGTCGGACTTGGTTTTCCGCTGCGCGCCAAACCAGCCGCAAATGTCGGCGCGGCGCTATATCAAAAATTCTTAAAATACTTTTTTGGCCGATACCAGCCAAAAAAAGAGGCCCACGATTTCGTAGGCCCCTTTTACAATTTGGCGCGCCCGGCAGGATTTGAACCTGCGACCCTCGGCTTCGGAGGCCGATACTCTATCCAACTGAGCTACGGGCGCTTGTGGGTGCGTATCGTAACTGTGCAGGGGCGCTGTGTCCAGCCGTATGGCGCTTGAGTACCTTTAGTCAATTGACCGTTTTCCCTGGTGTGGTGCATGCTTTGGGAGCACTTCTGCACCTTAGTCCACTGGGAACACAATAATATGAAAACATTTGCACGTAGCACGCTGGCACTGGGCGTCTCACTGGCGCTGGTAAGCGCCGCGAACGCCGCTGATTTTGCTGATATGGATCCCGTCACCCTGCGCCTGGCCCACGTGGTCAATGAGCAGGATGGTTTCCACATTGCCGCCACCAAATTTGAAGAGCTGGTGGAAGAGCGCACCGACGGCAAGGTAGATATCGAAATTTACCCCAACGCCACCTTGGGTGACGAACGCACGCTGCTGGAAGGCATGCAGATCGGCACCGTGGATATGGGCGTGATCACCAACGGGCCGGTAGCCAACTTTGTCGAAGAGATGGCGGTATTCGAACTGCCGTTCCTGTTCCCCTCCCCGGAAGCCGCTTACGAAGTACTCGATGGCCCGATTGGCCAGGAACTGCTCGATAAGCTTTCTGAGGTGAACCTGAAAGGCATGGCCTACGCCGAACGCGGTTTCCGCAACCTGACCAACAGCGAGCGCGCCGTAAACTCGCCGGAAGATCTGGACGGCCTGCGCATCCGCGTGATGGAAAACCCGGTCTACACCGACACCTTCCGCGAGCTAGGCGCCAACGCGATTCCCATGGCGTGGACTGAAGCGCTCACCGCCATGCAGCAAGGCACCATCGACGGTCAGGAGAACCCGGTAAACGTGATTCACTCGTTCAACCTGGATGAAACCCAGAACTACATGACCCTCTCCCGCCACACCTACGCCCCGGCGATTTTTGTGATGGGTATGCCCGCCTGGAACCAACTGCCTGAAAACGCCCAAGAGGTACTGCTAGCAGCGGCACAGGAAGCAGCGGAGCATGAGCGCCAGGTGAACGCAGAAATGGAAAGCGAACAGCTGCAGGCCCTGCGCGATGCGGGCATGGAGATCAACGACGATCCAGATATGGAAGCCTTCCAATCTGCCGTTGCGCCGGTGTATGAGAAGTACGGCGAACAGTTCGGTGATTACCTGCCGCGCATCCAGGAAGCGCTCAAGTAATTCGCTTCCCATCGAGGCAGCCCGACATTAGATACAGTGCTTTTACAGCAGTGGCTGAGGGCTGTTCCCGCGCCGGGACGGCCCTTCCAACCAAGAGACACGCCTGATGGCTGACACCACCCATACGAAGCTGGCGAACAGGCTCAATAAGATAAATCTCAATTTACTATTGGTTTTTCACACGCTGTATTGGAAAAGGAGTTTGACGCTCACCGCACAAGCGCTCTGCCTGACGCAACCGGCGGTCAGCCACTCGCTGAAAAAGCTCCGCCTGTTAATGGACGACCCGCTTTTCATTAAGACGCTGGACGGCATGCAACCGACCCCGCTTGCCCGGCAGATGGATGCCGCCGTAGCCAAAGGGCTGTTCTACCTTGATCAGGCAGTTCACAGCAATAACGAGTTTTCGCCTGCCACATCAAAGCGGGAGTTTCGTGTCAGTTTGGTGGACTATGTCAGCCAACAGCTGCAACCCAAGCTTATCCAGCACTGCTTGGAACACGCGCCAGATTTGTGTTTCAACATGCTCTCCACGCGCATCGCAAGTGCAGAAGGCGCCCAACAAGTCCTTCAAGAGCACGATATCGACCTGGCAGTGGTGCAGTTCGAAACCTTGCCGCTCACCTCTCATCATGAATACTTGTTTGACGATGTGATTGGCTGTGTGGGCGATGCGACATTTCATGGCGAGAGCAGCGCCATTACCCTTGAGGCTTTTCTAAACTCCCCCCAGGTCGCTTTGTCCCATCGTGAAGACAGCCCGCTGTTAATTAATGAAAAACTGAGAGAGTTGGGGTTAGAGCGGAAAATCGTCGCCAAAACGCCCTACATCAATCCGCTGCAGGAAATATTGGTGTCCACAGCACTGCTCTGCGTGGTGACAGAGAGTGCGGCCAGGGTCATTTGCCGCAACAATAGCTTGAAGTTCTACGCTCTGCCCCTGGACGTACCGGCGTTCAAAGTCTGCCTGTGCTGGGATGAAAGGAAGGATCACGATTCTGGCATACACTGGTTGCGGCAATTAACCCGGGAGCTGATGACACCAGCCCCCTCCGCCCTGGGCGACCCTTAATCAAACCGCCAAACTCACTCCACCGCCACGACTTTGCCACGATTCAACAGTAGCTTGGGATCCAGAGCGAGTTTCATGCGCTTCATTAAAGCGATCTCCTCGCTGGAGCGGGAAATACTGAGGTAATCGCGTTTTTCGAGACCAATGCCGTGCTCGGCAGAGATCGAGCCGCCGTACTCTTTTAGAGGCGAGTAAACCAAATGCTCCACTTGGCGGCGGCTTTGCGAGCTGTCGTCGCGCACCGTGATCATGATGTGCAGGTTGCCATCGCCAAGATGGCCGAACACGATCATTTTACCTGTTTGCGGAAACTGCGCCTTGAGGTTTTGCTCCAGGGTATCAACGTACGCGTCCATATGCGGAATCGGCAGGCTGATATCATAGGAGAACATCGGCTTCAGCTGGTGCACCAGCACTTCGATATCCTCTCGGATCGCCCAGATGCCCTGGCGCTGGGCACCGGAACTGGCTAGCACGGCATCGGTGATCAAGCCGTCTTCCATCGCCTTTTGCAGAATCTCGGAGAAATGCTCCGCATCCTGGGCATCATCTAGCCCTAGGGTTTCGATGATCGCGTAGAAAGGCGAGTCGTCGGCCAACGGGGGCGCGTGCTTACCACTCTCGGTGGTCACCAGTTTGTAGTGGCTATTCCACAATGCCTCGAAGGCGCTAAGGCTATTGGCGAGCTCTTGGGAGACCTTGCGTAACAGCTGGGTCAAGGCATCGAAAGAGGGCACCGCGACCAGCGCGGTTTGCTCGCTGGGCATATGCGGCTGCAGCCGGAGCACTGCGCGAGTGACGATACCCAGCGTGCCTTCGCTACCGATAAATAGCTGTTTGAGGTCGTAGCCAGCATTATTCTTGAGCATTTTGTTCAACGAGCTGACCACGGTGCCGTCGCTGAGTACGGCTTCCAGCCCCAGCACTTGCTGGCGCATCATGCCGTAGCGAATGACCCGTATGCCGCCTGCATTGGTGGCAATATTGCCGCCAATGGTGCACGAGCCCCGGGCGCCAAGATCGAGCGGAAACTGCATATCGATCTCCGCCGCGGTTTCTTGTACACGCTGGAGCGTCACCCCGGCCTGAACCTGAATCGTAGAGCCGACCAGGTCGATCTCTTCGATCTGGTTCATCAGTTCCAAGGAAACCACCAGTTCCTCAGGGCTGGCTTCCCCACCGTGCACAATGCCGGTCATGCCGCCATGGGTCACCACCAGCTGGTCGGCCTGATAGCATAAGGCCATGACTTTGCTAAGCTGTTCGGTGTTGCGGGGCCTTACAATGGCTTTGGCACGACAGGGCGCCCCGGTAAACCAGTCGACGCTACGCTGGGAGACATCTTCACCGAGCAGCACGCCTTCTGGGCCGACTACCGCTACTAGGTCGTTAAGCAACTTATCCATTGGTTATTCCTGTTTTAGCTGGCGTTGCCATGGGTAGCAAGACTTAGCCATCGACTAAGCCTTACAATTGCCTTCCAAGGCATTTAATCAATCGTAATGTTTGCAGGCTAGCGCTAACTATCACCACTCTCAAGCCCCAGATCTATAAAGATTTTTTGGATTATTATCGCGAATAGTGGAATGAAAATAAGTAATTTGCCCTGTTAGTTCGATGTGATATAGATGAAGCCCAATAAGACAATAAGAACAGCCACCACTAGGAGATAATGTGAATCACAACGCCCGCTTCACCGCTCACGCCGCATCCTGTTATACAAGTAAATTCAAACAGTTAAACTTGACATTGCTATGCGCTGGCCTGCTTGGCTTACCGCTCATGGCCCACGCCGAGGAAATAACGCCTACCAACCTGCGCTTAGCGACCGTGGTAAATACAGAAGATACTTACCATATCGCCGCCGAGCGGTTTCAGCAGTTAGTCAGCGAACAGACCGACGGTGCGGTCTCCGTAGAGATATTCCCCAACGCTTCTCTGGGAGACGAGCGCACCATTCTGGAAGGCATGCAGATCGGCACTGTCGATATGGGCGTGATCACCAACGGGCCAGTGGCCAACTTCGTTGATGAGTTCTCAGTGTTTGAGCTGCCTTTCCTCTTCCCTTCTGCAGAATCAGCCTACTCGGTGCTGGATGGTGAGATCGGCCAGGAGATACTGGGTAAATTAGAGAATGTGAACCTTAAAGGGCTGGCGTTTGCTGAGCGCGGTTTTCGCAATATCACCAATAGCCAGCACGCGATTAATGCGCCCCAGGATCTCGAAGGCCTGACACTGCGCGTCATCGAGAACGAGGTCTATGTGGATACGTTCCGGGAACTCGGCGCCAATGCCGTGCCCATGGCGTGGACAGAAGCGCTGACCGCCCTGCAACAAGGCACGATTGATGGTCAGGAAAACCCGGTTAACGCCATCCATGCCTTTAACCTGGCGGAAACCCAGGACTACCTCACCATGACACGGCATATCTATGCGCCAGCGATTTTTATTATGAGCTTACCCGCCTGGAACGGCCTTCAAGAGGAGGTTCAGGAGATCGTGCTTGACGCCGCCAGCGAAGCTTCTAGCTATGCCAGAGAACAAAATGCCATCATGGAAGCCGAGCAGTTAGCCGAATTAGCTGAGGCAGGTATGGAAATTAATGAGTCGCCCGATATCGCCGCATTTCAGGAAGCCGTTGCCCCGGTGTATGAAAAGTATGGTGATCAGTTCGGCGACTATCTGCAACGCATCCAGGAGGAAGTGAAGTAAGTGCCCACTCACACGCACCCATTGGTAATGTTGCTACAGCGTACTGAACGCTTTCTGGACGCCATTCTACAGCCCGTGGTCTTTGCGGGCATGGCGGCGCTGATTGGGGTGATTACCCTGCAGATCGTCTCTCGTGTGCTATTCACCGCCGTCGGCTGGACTGAAGAGGTCGCCCGCTTTCTGCTGGTGTGGATCACCTTCTTAGCCGGCACCTTGGCGTTTCAGCGCGGGCGGCATATTGCCGTGACCTTTGTGGTGGATGCCCTGCCCGGCCGCCTGCGCCAAATCGCACGGCTTGCCGCCCTGCTGGTAGTGCTGGCGTTTATGATCACGCTGATCGTGATCGGCTACCGCTATATGCAGGTACAGAGCTTTCAGAAATCCGCCTCGCTGCGGCTTTCGATGACCTACGTCTACGCGGTGATGCCGATCTGTGCGGCGATTATGGCCTGGTATGCGCTGGTCGATATCATCGAGCTGCTGATTAACGGTGAAACCTCCCAGCCCCAGGAGGAGTCGCTATGACGCTGCTGCTGTTTGGGCTGTTCTTCCTGTTTATGCTGCTGGGCGTGCCGATTGCCTTTGCCATTGGTGCCAGCACGCTGTATGCGCTCTATCAATCCGGCGTGCCGCTGATGGTGGTGACCCAGCAGATGTTCCAGGGCATCAACTCCTTTGCCCTGGTGGCGATCCCGATGTTTATCCTCGCTGGGGATTTAATGGCCCAGGGTAAGGTGAGCGAAAAGCTGGTCAGCTTTGCTGATTCATTAGTCGGCTTTATGCGCGGCGGGCTGTCGGTGGTCTCGGTGATGGCGGGCATGTTCTTTGCGGCAATCTCCGGCTCTGGCGCCGCGACCACCGCAGCGGTGGGTTCCAGCCTGGTGCCTGAGCTAAAACGCAAAGGCTATGACCCGGCCTCAGCAGCCAGCTTGATCGCCGCCAGCGGCACCATCGGGGTGGTGATTCCGCCCTCGGTGCCGATGATCATCTACGCAGTGATCGCCCAGCAGTCGGTCTCTAAGCTGTTTCTAAACGGTTTTTTACCGGGTCTGGCGATGGGTTTAGGGTTAATGGCGATTGCCATTGCTCAAGCCTATAAACGCCAATACCCCAAAGGCACACCGCTCTCGCTGGCAACCATCTGGACGACCTTTAAAGACGCCAGCTGGGGCTTGATGACGCCGGTGATTATCCTGGGGGGTATCTTCTCGGGCATCTTCACGCCTTCAGAAGCCGCCGTGGTGGCAGTGAACTACGCCATGCTGGTATCGCTGTTTGTGTATCGTGACCTTAACCTGCCCCAGATTTATAAGCTGCTGATCCGTTCAGCGATGACCACCGCGGTGATTATGCTGGTGATTGCCATGTCGGCGGTGCTGAGCTGGACGCTGTCTAGCTGGCAAGTGCCGGGGGCGATTGCCCAGGCCGTGCTGTCGCTGTCTACCAACCCTTACGTGATTATGCTGCTGATCGTGGGGATCATTCTGCTCACTGGGGTGTTTATCGAAACCGCCAGTGCACTGATTATCCTCACCCCGGTGCTGCTACCGCTGGTGCTGCAGTTGGGAATTGATCCGATCCACTTTGGTTTGATTATCGTGGTGGGGCTCTCGATCGGCATGATTACCCCACCGGTGGCGATCAACCTCTATGTGGCCTCATCGATCACCCAGCTACCGCTGGAGCGCATTACCCGCGCGATCATCCCTTACCTGCTGGGGCTGGTCGGGGTGCTGCTGTTAGTGGTTTACGTGCCGATTATGTTGGGTTGGTCGGGTGGTTAAGTCAGCGTTTGCACTTTTTAAAGAGAGCCTTATTGGCTCTCTTTTTAAGGTGGCGCTTATCTAGCCTCAGTGCATTCATCGTGAATTCAAATAAGAAGTTCACATCGAATGTTCGCCAGCTTGGCACGACTTTCGAAACTGTCCCGGTGTTACTTCAAAGAGCTGGAAAAAACAGCTGCGAAAATGAGAGATACTCACAAAACCGGTGGCAACTGCCACTTCGGCAACGGGCTTGTTAGTTTGCTGAAGGAGCTGGCGCGCACGCGTTAGACGAAGTTCCATATAGTATCGAGAAGGGCTAGCATTAACGTAATGCCCAAACATACGTTCTAACTGGCGCCTCGAAATATTAACCCAATTAGCTATTTCGGATATGGATAAAGGCTCTTCAATATTATTTTTCATCAACTGCAGTGATATTTTCAATTTTTCTGGCAGAGTGAGGTTTTGATCGACACCTATCGTTGAAATATCTGGAGAGTCCAAACCTTTATCACAGCTAAGCATCTCTTCAACTGCGCTGACCACCTCATTGCCACAATCAGTTCTGACTACTTCAAGCATCATGCTCAATGAGCTACTCGCCCCAGCACAACTGATACGATTACGGTCCACAATAAAGCTACGGCTAGATACCGATACATCCCAGAACTGCTCTGCCATCATCGCGCGGCCATCAGGATGATAGGCACATTGGTAGCCACTCAACAATCCTGCCTCTGCAAGGAAGTAAGCACCGTTCCATAATCCTCCTAGTATGATGTCTTTGTTGTCAGCATGTCTCAGTTTGCTGCGCAGTAGGAGGGTTGTTTTAGGAAGTACACGCAGACCACCGCATACAATCAACACATCAATTTTGAGGCTTGTAGCATCGAACTGGTCTAACGAATAATCCGCTGCCACCTCAATACCTAAGTCAGAAACCGTTGCAGATGCCTCGCTACCCACCACCAATACTTCATACACCGTAGTAGACTTCATTAAATTCGTTGTAACGAGTGCATCCACAGCGCCAGTGAAAGCCATCATTGAAAAATTCTCTAGCAGTATAAAAGCTACTCTTTTTTTTATTTTAGGCTTCTCTAAAGAGTCAGCCGAAGGAATGTAAGCCATGTTTTTATTTTTCAATATACTTGAGAATTTATCCTTCATGATGAGCCTCAATTTTTTGAATCATAGTTATTGTTAAGCAAAAATCACGCCATGGAAAAATAAACCAATAAAATCAGGATAATTAGAATTCACCAATACCACAAGATCTCAAACCCAACCATGTAAAACCTGCCCAACCTTGTGTCAAGTTGAACAATTTACACGAACCCTACATGGCTGGTTAAAAAGTAAAAAATAGTTAAATTATTTAAATACCTTATAGTAAAAGTACGAATTTCAGCCGTACTAGCCAATCGAGCATTACATCAGTCGGCTTTCACTGAACTTTTCGATATCGCACTGGGTAGAGATGGCTTTTTCATTTTCACTCATGAGCCTACTACTAACACAACCTTAGCCTCTAGCGTCCCGCGGCGCGAATCTTCCTCTCGCCTTACTTCGTCAGATAACAAAAACATACCCATCGCCACGTACTTTTTAAAAGTTCATCAAATGTCGCTATTTAGGCCCTTAGTGTCGCAAAAAATACCTTTTCGAAAGTCGTAACTGATTCAAGATGAAAATCCATCCCCTGTCCTCTGAGAAATAAACTTATGAATAATCCTAAAAGCAAAAAAGTTACTCTGGGCGCTGCAACTCTTTTGTCCTTAACAACCATCGGGAGTGTCCAGGCAGAGAACATCTCGTTGAAATTCCATAGCGGGCTTTCACAATCTCGCCCTGAAGCAGAGCAGATCAACAGATTCGCTAGCTTAGTGAGTGAAAAGTCAGATGGCGAGCTTGACATCGAAGTCTACCATGCAGGCGCCTTAGGTCTTAAAGAAGCTGACATGCTGAGAGTATTGCAGCAGGGCATGGTCGATATGGCACTACTGTATGGTGAATATTACACACGTGATGCGCCTGCCTTGGCATCTGTATATGCTCAGGGCGCCATTACGGAATCTTCCCAACATGACGAAATTCTTGATGTAATCAGGGAACTCTATGAAGACGGCTTCTCAGAGTGGGATATTCAAATCGTTGGTGGCGTCGTTGCTCCTATTTTCGATGTAGGTTTGCACTGCAAAGAGCCGGTACACTCCTTGGCAGACCTAGAGGATAAAAAAGTCCGCGTCTGGTCTAGACACCTTGTGGATACTTTTGAATTATTGGGCATTTCAGCTCAAGTCATTCCGCAAAACGATATGTATATGGCACTTCAAACAGGCGTTGTAGATTGTGCCTATTACTTATCTACCGTGGCCCCCACCGTTTCGCTTCAAGAAGTCACCGAGTACGAGTCTTACTTACACCCTTGGGCAGCCTCCCCATGGCTCTTTGGTATCAGTAAACAAGCGCTATCCCGCCTCAACGACAACCAACGTCAGGCTCTGGAAGAAGCCGGTGAAGAGATTTGGAACGAGACCCGCGCCACTGCTGTTAATCCAGAGCGCGAAGCGCAGGCGCGTCAAGAGCGTAAAGAATTGGGAATCACCATGCTTCCCGACTTCTCAGATGATGACGTCGAAACCTTTGTAGACGCCGCTTGGCAGGCGTGGCAAGCCATGGCGGAAAACGCAGGCGAGGACGGCACACGCTACTACGAGACAGTCACTCAAGCGATCTCCGAAGAGTAATGGGTACATAAGCCAATCGAGAGCCAATACCTATTGGCTCTTTCTTTTTGGAGCTAGTCGTGATGATGAGAAAAATCAACACTGTACTGAACCATACCGCCTATGCCTTCTTTCTATTGGGCGTTATGAGCGGTATCGCAATGACGGCACTGATATTCGTCAGCACCTTGATGCGCTATCTGGGTGGTCATCCTTTGCGTTTTTCCGATGAGCTGGCGGGGCTGCTGTTCTTAACATTGACCTTCCTTTGTCTACCTTATGTGCTCAATAAGGGCCGCCACATACGCATAGAGATACTCGTCAACCTGATGCCAGCAGGGATCGCGAGGATAATGGACTTTATTGGCGTCGTCGTATTACTCACGTTCTGCGCCATCTTCGCCTTTGAGTCCTGGAATTTCATGAACTTCTCGTTCTCGCTCAATTCGCGTACGGATATCAGTAGCATTCTCTTATGGCCGTGGATGGCAATCATGCCTTTTTCCATGATGCTGTGCATCTTGATTCAGCTCAGCCATGGTTTTAAACAGCCCACGACAGACACTGCCTCAGCGGAGGATGCGATATGAGCTGGTTACTCTTGAGCGGGGCGCTAGTTCTATTTTTAACCAGTGGCGCAATCCTAGGGGCGGCGCTGGGGCTTACGGGTCTACTCCTGCTTCACTTTCAAGCTAACGGCGCCACCCCCTTGGCGATTAACGCAGCTTGGAACATGCTAACGGATTTTACGCTGAGCGCAGTTCCTCTATTCATATTTTTAGGTGAAATACTTCTCGCAAGCGGCGTGTCAAAACGCGTCTATAACGGCCTAACCCCTCTGTTCGCGCGTGTTCCAGGGCAATTACTCCATACCAACATTGCCGTTTGCACGCTGTTTGGTGCGGTTAGCGGGTCAAGCACCTCTACCGCAGCCGCCATAGGCGCAGTTGGCTATCCTGAACTGACAAAACGTGGGTATAAGCCAAGTGTAGTGGTGGGTACGTTAGCTGCAGGGGGCACCCTTGGGCTTCTCATTCCCCCCAGCTTGGCATTGATCATCTACGGAGCAACTCAAAACGTCTCTATCGGCCAGCTCTTTATCGCTGGTATGCTGCCAGGCTTGCTCATTGCTGCCGCCTTTTCCACATGGATCATGATCCGCTCTAAAATTGGCGAGCCAGTAACCCCTACGTTTAAAGAGAAAGTGACCTTCAAGCACGTAATAACTGGACTCAAGGAGATATGGCCTCTTCCCGTACTTATTTTCTTCGTGCTGGGAACTATTTACCTGGGGATCGCGACGCCTACGGAGTCGGCGGCTTTGGGCGTAGTGGCCAGTATCGTTTTAGGTTTAACATGGGGTGATTTAACCTTCAAAAGACTATGGCAGGCGTTTAAGCACGCCTCGATCATGTTTACCGCTATCGGTATGATTTTGATTGGTACAGTGATCCTTTCTCAAGCCGTCAGCCTACTAGGCATTCCTCGTACTGCAGTCGAAACGATTGGCAACTTTGGGCTAGGCCCATATGGCATACTGCTGATGATCGTCATCGTCTATATCGTGCTAGGTTGTTTCTTTGATGGCATATCACTGCTTCTCATGACTCTCCCCATCACCTTCCCGATGATCACAAGCTTAGGGTTCGACCCCATCTGGTTCGGTATTATTGTCACGCTACTTATAGAGATCGGTATGATAACGCCGCCCGTAGGACTCAATCTCTTTGTCCTATCATCCATTTCTAAAAATGAAGTTAATTTAACATCTGCTGCAAAGGCCTCCTTGCCTTACTGGCTTATTTTACTTGGCGCCATAGGCGTATTTACACTATTTCCTAACATCATTTTGTGGGTCACTACCTTTTAGAATAACTGCAATCCACTAAATGATATTGCTGAAATATAGGCCCTCTCTAGCTACAGAGAGAGCCTATAGTTTAAATACGATACTCATGATACTTAAACCGATGTAGCTACCTCTAGCACTCTTCCAATCAGCACGACCTTATAAAAAGCTGGCGATCTCAATCACGCAGCCACACTGGCTCGGGCTATAACCCGGCAGGCGCTGCACCGCCTCCTGGAAGGAAGCGCTGCGCAGCGCTTGCAAAAAGTCGTCAAAGTTAGGCTCTTTCAGGGAGCGTTTGTGGCAGGCCAGCAAGTAGTCTTCGGTGGCCAGCGGCACAAAATCAAGTCCAAAACGCTGCGCAGCTGCCTCGACACCGAAGCCTGCATCCGCCATTCCCGCCGCTACATAGGCCGCCACCGCCGAGTGGGTGTACTCCTCAATCTCGTAACCGTTCACTTTGGATGCAGCAATACCCGCCTCGGCCAGCAGGCCATCCAACAGCTCCCGGGTTCCCGACGACGCTTGCCGGTTTATAAACGTGGCCGACCTGTCGGCCAGCGCTGCAACGCCATCAATCCCCAACGGGTTACCCGGCGCCACCATTAGCCCCTGTTGGCGAGCGATAAAACCTACCAGCCGATGATAGCGAGGCTTGAGTAGTCGGCGGTATTTGCGCCGCATGCTCTCGCCCACCGCGCCTCTGGGAAGATGGCAACCCGCCAGATCGCAGCTATTGCGGTTAAGCGCCGCCAACGCTTCCAGAGGGCTGCAGTACTGCAGGTCAAGCTGCAGATCCCCCAAATGCTGCGGCAGCAGCTCTATCGCAAAACCGTGGCTGGCGTGGAGACGCAGTACGGGGTGCACGCCTTCCTGGTGCTGCTGGATGGCAAGGTTAAGCTCTGAGCTCAGGCTATCAAGCTGCGGGCTTAACCGAGCGGTGGCGCGTTGTTCGGCCCATAGCAGCTTTTCACCCAGCTGCGATAACCGCGCCCCTCGCCCACGCGCCATTTCTACCAAGGAAACACCAAAAAACTCTCCGCCCTGGCGCAGTAAATTCCACGCATGGCGGTAGGAAATACCCGCCTCTTCGGCAGCATGGGTCAACTTGCCATGACGATGCACCGCCCCCAGCAGGCGCAGAAGGTTGGTATCGAGACGGTGCCCATCTTCATCACTAAAGCACCAGGTGGGCGTTACCTTGATTCGTTTCATAGGCAAAAAATTTCATATTTTGCAGTCATTAACTTGATGCTAGCGTTAGATCAACCGTGATGCACGTCTTTTTAAATATGAAAAATAGTGCATATTTACAACATAATAAACAGTAGTGAGGAAGGCACCATGAACCATCCCCAGGAGTGGGCGCCGCAGGCGATTCAGGCCGAAGTCGACGCCCTGAAGCACAAGCCCGGTGCCCTACTGCCGATCCTCCACGCCCTTCAGGATCGCATCGGCTTTATTCCTGAGGCAGCGGTGCCGATCATCGCCGATGCCCTGCACCAGACACGTGCCGAAGTGCACGGCGTCATCAGCTTCTACCACCACTTTCGCACCACGCCGCCGGGGCGCCACGTAGTGCAGATCTGCCGCGCCGAGGCCTGCCAGTCGGTAGGGGCGCGCCAGCTCGAGGCCCACGCCAAAGCGCGTCTGGGGGTCGATTACCACCAGACCACGGCGGATCGCGAAATTACTCTCGAGGCCGTGTACTGCCTGGGCAACTGCGCCTGCGGCCCGTCGATCCGCGTAGACGACAGCGTACGCGGCCGCGTCACGCCGGAAGCCTTCGATGAATTGATAGATGAGCTACAAACCCGGCCGCTGGAGGTGATGGGATGAGCATCCGCGTTTATGTACCCCGCGATACCACCGCGCTTTCGCTGGGCGCCGATACGATCGCCAGCCGACTGGAGAGGGAGGCAGCTGCACGCGGAAAACCCATCACGCTGGTGCGCAATGGCTCCCGCGGGCTGAGCTGGCTTGAGCCGCTGGTGGAAGTCGACACTCCCATCGGCCGGTTCGCCTATGGCCCGGTAGCCCCCGGCGATGTCACCGCGCTGCTCGATAGCGGCCTGCTGGAAGGCAGCGTCAGCCACCCACTGGCGCAGGGCCCCACGGAAGAAATCGACTACCTCGCCCGCCAGCAGCGGCTGACCTTCGCGCGTATCGGTATTACTGACCCGTTATCGATTGAGGATTATCGCGCCCATAACGGTTTTTGCGGCTTGGAGGCTGCGCTGCAACGCGAGCCCCAGGATATCGTCGAGGAAGTCAAAGCCTCGGGGCTTCGCGGACGCGGCGGGGCGGCATTCCCCACCGGCATCAAGTGGCAGACAGTGCTCGATACGCCAGCCGATCAGAAGTACATCGTATGCAATGCCGATGAAGGCGACTCCGGCACCTTCGCCGACCGTCTGGTGATGGAGTGCGACCCCTACATGCTGATCGAGGGCATGGCGATTGCCGGCCTCGCGGTGGGCGCCACCCAAGGCTATATCTACCTGCGTTCCGAGTATCCGCTAGCGAAAGAGATCCTCGACGAGGCCATCCGCCGCGCCGAACAGGCCGGGTATCTCGGCGACGACCTCCGCGGCAGCGGCCGCGCCTTCCATCTGGAAGTACGTCTGGGCGCCGGGGCGTACATTTGCGGCGAAGAGACATCTCTTCTGGAAAGCCTGGAGGGCAAGCGCGGGCTGGTGCGCTTCAAGCCGCCGCTGCCCGCCATCGAGGGCCTGTTCGGCCGCCCTACCGTGGTCAATAACGTACTCTCGCTGGCCGCCGTGCCGTTTATCCTCGCCGAAGGTGCCGAGGCCTACGCGTCCCATGGCATGGGCCGCTCCCGGGGCACCCTGGCGCTTCAGTTGGCGGGCAACGTTCAGCGCGGCGGCTTGGTGGAGCTGGCGTTTGGTACCACCCTGCGCACCCTGATGGAAGCGTTCGGCGGCGGCACGGCAAGCGGCCGACCGCTGCGCGCCGTGCAGGTCGGTGGCCCGCTGTGTGCCTACCTGCCCGAAAGCCAGTGGGATATGCCGCTGGATTACGAAACATTCGCCGAGGTCGGTGCAGGCGTCGGTCACGGCGGCGTGGTGATGTTCGATGACAGCGTCGATATGGCCGAGCAGGCGCGTTTCTCCATGGAGTTCTGCAAGGAGGAGTCTTGCGGCAAGTGTACGCCCTGTCGTATCGGCTCGACCCGTGGCGTGGAGGTGATCGATCGCATTCGCGCCAACGACAATCGCGAGGCCAACCTCGCCCTGCTGAGTGATCTTTGCGAAACGATGGTAGACGGCTCGCTCTGCGCCATGGGCGGCATGACCCCCTTCCCGGTGCAGAGCGCGCTGAAACACTTTTCTGAGGATTTCCAGCGAGCGGCGAACGGAGACAGATCATGATTCAGCACTTCGACCCCAGTCAGCATGCCAGCAACGCCGGGCATAGCAAAGACCTCGGCACGCCCTTCCCTGCTCAGGCCGTCGGCACTGCCTCGGTGAGCCTTGATATCGACGGCGTGACAATCAATGTGCCGGAAGGCACCTCGGTACTGCGCGCGGCGGCTCTGGCGGATATCAACATTCCCAAACTGTGCGCCACCGACAGCCTGGAAGCCTTTGGCTCCTGTCGGCTGTGCGCCGTGCAGGTAGAGGGGCGTCGGGGCTTTCCCGCCTCTTGCACCACGCCGGTGGCGCAGGGCATGAAGGTGACCACCCAGAACGAGCGGCTCGCCAAGCTGCGTCGCAACGTGATGGAACTGTACATCTCCGACCACCCGCTGGACTGCCTGACCTGCCCCGCCAATGGTGACTGCGAGCTGCAGGATATGGCCGGTAGCGTGGGCCTGCGCGAAGTACGCTACGGTTTTGAGGGCGAGAACCACCTGAAATCCGTCAAGGACGAATCCAACCCCTACTTCACCTTCGATCCCAGCAAGTGCATCCTCTGTTCACGCTGCGTGCGCGCCTGCGACGAAGTCCAGGGCACTTTCGCGCTAACCATCGATGGCCGCGGGTTCGAATCCAAAGTATCAGCAGGCCAGAACGACGCCTTCATGGACTCGGACTGCGTCTCCTGTGGCGCCTGCGTGCAGGCCTGCCCCACGGCCACGCTGATGGAAAAAAGCGTGATCGATCACGGCGTGCCGGATAGAAGCGTGGTGACCACCTGCGCCTACTGCGGGGTGGGCTGCTCCTTCGAAGCCCAGATGAAGGGCGATCAGTTGGTTCGCATGGTGCCCTACAAGGGCGGCGACGCTAACCACGGCCACTCCTGCGTGAAGGGGCGCTTTGCTTTCGGCTACGCTACACACCCGGATCGCCTGACCACACCGATGATCCGCGACAGCATCGACCAGCCATGGCGCGAAGTAAGCTGGGAAGAGGCGATTGGCTTTGCCGCAACCCGTCTCAAGGCGATTCAGGCCGAGCACGGCCGCGAGAGCATCGGCGGCATCACCTCGTCGCGCTGTACCAACGAAGAGACCTATCTGGTGCAGAAGCTGATCCGCGCCGCCTTCGGCAACAACAATACCGACACCTGCGCACGGGTCTGCCACTCGCCCACCGGCTACGGCCTGAAGACCACGCTGGGCGAATCCGCTGGTACCCAGACCTTTGATTCGGTGATGAAGGCGGACGCCATTATCGTGATCGGCGCCAACCCCACCGATGCCCACCCGGTGTTTGGCTCGCTGATGCGCAAACGCCTGCGCCAGGGGGCGAAACTAATTGTCGCCGATCCTCGCCGTATCGACCTTTTAAAGACCCCTCACATGAGCGAGGCCCAACATCTGCCGCTGCGCCCGGGCACCAACGTGGCGCTGGTCAACGCGCTGGGGCACGTGGTGGTGACGGAAGGTCTGGAAGACAAGGCGTTCGTGGCCAAGCGCTGCGACACCGATGCCTATAACAGCTGGCGTGAGTTTATTGCTGAACCGCGCCACTCCCCGGAGGTCACTGAGGCGATTACCGGCGTGCCCGCCGAGGCCGTGCGCCAAGCCGCGCGAACCTACGCCATGGCAGGCAACGGTGCCATCTACTACGGGCTGGGCGTCACCGAACACAGCCAGGGTTCGACCATGGTGATGGGCATTGCCAATCTGGCCTTAGCCACCGGCAACATTGGCCGCGAAGGCGTGGGCGTCAACCCGCTGCGTGGCCAAAACAATGTCCAAGGTTCGTGTGACATGGGCTCCTTCCCCCACGAGCTGCCAGGCTACCAGCACGTGGCTGACCCTATCGCCCGCGGCCGCTTTGAGGCCGTGTGGGGCGTGAAACTGGACGACGAGCCGGGGCTGCGCATTCCCAACATGTTCGATGCTGCCATCGAAGGCACCTTTAAGGCGCTTTATGTTCAGGGCGAGGATATTGCCCAGTCCGATCCCAACACTCAGCACGTCGAGGCGGCGCTCACGTCGCTGGACTGCCTGATCGTGCAGGATATCTTCCTCAATGAAACGGCCAAGTTCGCCCACGTACTGCTGCCGGGTTCAAGCTTTCTGGAGAAGAATGGCACCTTCACCAACGCCGAGCGACGTATCAACCGGGTACGCAAGGTGGCAGCCCCGGTGGCCGGCAAGGAAGACTGGGAAATCACCCAGGATCTGGCCAATGCGCTGGGCTACCCGATGCATTACACCCATCCCTCCGAGATCATGGACGAAATCGCCCAGTTGACGCCAAGTTTCGCGGGCGTCAGTTACGCCAAGCTGGAGGAGCGCGGCAGTCTTCAGTGGCCCTGTAACGCCGAGTACCCGCTGGGCATGCCGACTATGCACGAGGTTGAGTTCCCCATCGGGCTGGGACGCTTTGCAATTACCGAGTACGTGGCCACCGAGGAGCGGGCCAACCGCCGCTTCCCGCTACTGCTCACCACCGGCCGGATCCTTAGCCAGTACAACGTGGGCGCCCAGACCCGGCGCACCGACAACCAGCGCTGGCACGACGAGGACGTGTTGGAGCTACACCCTTCTGACGCCGAGCTGCGCGGCATCCGCGACGGCGACTGGCTGGGTATCACCAGCCGTGCCGGCCAGACGGTGCTGCGTGCCCGGCTCAGCGAACGTATGCAGCCAGGCGTGGTTTACACCACTTTCCACCACCCCGGCAGTGGCGCCAACGTCATCACCACGGACAACTCGGACTGGGCCACCAACTGCCCGGAATACAAAGTCACGGCAGTGCAGGTAGAGAAGGTCAGCCAACCGTCAGCCTGGCAGCAACGCTTTAGCGCCTTCGACCTGGCCCAGCGTGATTACCTGGCCAAGGCCCAGCAGGAGGTTCCATGAGCTCACCTATGAACGGCACGGCGTCAGTACCGCAGGCAGCCCTGATGCGCCAGCGGGTGGAAGTGCACCGGGGTACCAACGGCTGGTACGCCGATGCCCAGGAGGATCTACTGGCATTGGAAAGGCCAGTGGCACTGGTCTACAACGGCATCTCCCACGCAGTGATGATGGCCAGCCCGACGAATCTTGAGGAGTTTGCCCTGGGCTTCAGCCTTTCCGAAGGTATCCTGGCAAACGTTGACGAGTGCTACGATCTAGACATCCACGAACAGCCTCAAGGCCTCACCATTCATCTCACTATTGCCAGCCAGCGAATGGCCGAGCTCAAACAGCGGCGGCGAAGCCTGACAGGACGCACTGGCTGCGGGCTATGCGGCACCGAAGCCCTGGAGCAGGCCATACGGCCGATTCCCCATGTCATGGCGCCGCCGTTGAGTGATGCCGCCATCCAGCGTTCCCTGCGGGAGCTGTCCGCCCACCAACCGCTGCAGGCGGCCACTGGCGCCAGCCACGGTGCCGCCTGGTGCGATGTTTGGGGGAACATTAAACAACTGCGCGAGGATGTGGGTCGCCATAACGCCCTGGACAAACTGATTGGAGCCCTCGCCCGCGAGGCCAGCCCCCTCGGCGAAGGGTTCGCGCTGGTCACCAGCCGCGCCAGCTACGAGATGGTTCACAAGTGTGCCAGTGTCGGCATTGGTGCTCTGGTGGCGGTATCGGCGGCCACCGCCCTGGCCGTGGAGCAGGCCCAGGCATCGGGGCTGCTACTGGCAGGCTTTGCACGGCCCGGCCGCCATTTGATCTACCATCGACCCGCTACGGCGGCAATGGCCACGGCTTAGGAGATACACCATGTCGTCGCACCACGATAACCAGCTGATTCACATGACCAACCAGATCGCCGCTAACCTGGGCGGCGGTCGCGATGAAGAAACGGCGGCAGCGGCCACCTGCCGCCACCTGGAAACCTTCTGGGCACGCTCCATGAAGCATCGCCTGGTCGCCACACTGGAGCGCGAGGATGCCCCGCTTTCACCGCTGGCAAAGCGGGCCGTCATCTTGCTGGCTGAAGGACTGGCCAGGCGGCATGCCGGATAAGCATCACCGTCGTTAACGCAACGGGGCTTGCCAAATGGCAAGCCCCGTTTTTATACCCATCTTTCCCAAGCGCTGATATCACAAGCACTGGTAGTGAACGTTAGAACTCTTCCCACTCATCTGCAGCATGCTTTGCCGGTGAGGGCTTTGATGATGGCTGTGATGAGGAGTGCGATGAAAGCGCAGGGCGCTTCATGGCGCTATCACTGCCACGTTGCTGAGGGGCCGGAGACGCTAGCGCTTCGTGCCGCGGCGTGGGCTCATCGTCACCAAGTACGAAGGAGTTGATTAACTGATTCAGGTGCTCCGCATGGCGGCGCATATTGGCGGCAGCGGTGGTGGACTCCTGCACCATGGCGGCGTTCTGCTGGGTCATGGTGTCCATTTCAGCCACGGCAGTGTTGATCTGGCCAATACCGCTGCTCTGCTCTTTAGCGCCAGCGGTGATCTCACCGATTACATCGGTGACTTTCGCCACGCTGGAGACAATCTCACGCATGGTATCACCGGCGCTGCGTACCAGCTTCGCACCGGAGTTAGTGTGCTGAACCGATGCATCAATAAGCGCACGAATCTCTTTGGAAGCATCGCTGGAACGACTGGCCAGAACCCTAACTTCTTGTGCCACCACGGCAAAGCCGCGGCCATGCTCACCTGCCCTTGCGGCTTCCACCGAGGCATTAAGCGCCAAAATATTGGTTTGGAAGGCAATCGAATCGATCATGCTGATGATGTCACTGATGCGCGATGCAGAGTCGTTAATATCGCTCATGGTGCTTTCCACCTGCCCCATCGAGGTCTCACCTTCGCGGGCTACATCAGCAGTAGACTGCACCAGCGTATTGGCCTGCTGGGCATTGTCGGCGCTGTGATTAACCGTCGAGGTGATCTCTTCCATGGAAGCGGAGGTTTGTTGCAGGTTCGCGGCCGCCTGCTCGGTACGGGTGGCGAGCTCATCGGAGCTTTGTGAGATCTCCCCCGCCGCTTGGTGCACGCTGAGCGTACTGCTGCGTACATCACGAAGCGTGTTCTGCATCCGCGCTACAAAGGCGTTGAATTGAACGCTAAGCTCGCCAATTTCGTCACCGCTTTCAACTGCTAAGCGACGGGTTAAATCACCGCGCCCCTGGGCAATATCGTGCATAGCCGCAGTAGTGCGCTTGATCGGCCCCAGCGTGCGACGCACCAAGCCATACGCTATCAGTGCAATCACAATAAATAGACCCAGACCCAACAAGGAGGCAAATATAATGCCCTGGCGCAAATCGGCGGCAGCCGCGGCTTCAAGTTCGGCAATAGCATCGTCAGCATCGGTGACGTAAACGCCTGCACCAATGAGCCAATCCCATTTTTCAAGGCGGTCAACGAAGGAGTGCTTGGGTTCAATTCTGTCGGTACCTGGGTAATCCCACATATAGCTGTAGAAGCCCCCGCCACTCTGAGCAAGCTGAATGATCTCGCGAATCAGATAAGTGCCATCGGGGGTTTGCGCGTCGATCATGTTGGTACCTTCACGCTCCGGTGCAGGCGCCGTGACGATATTGTTACCGTCATAGTCGTAGATAAAAACGTAGTTGTTATCTTCAAAGCGCATGGAACGCACCAGCTCGGCTACCCGCTGTTTGGCTGCCTCATCGTTGGCACCGGCTTGTTCGTAAATGGGCTCGATGGCAGAAGTCGCCATCTGGACGATATCGCGCACCGCATGGCGGCGCTCTTCAATCAGCATTTCACGCTGGTTTGCCAACGTATCGCGGGTGTCTTGGGCGCTGCTGTAGGCTTTAAACCCGACCAGCACAACCGTCACTAACAGAAGAGGGAGCAGTACAAGCATCAGCACCTTGGTTTGTAAACCAAGGGCTCGTTTGGGAGCAGAAGGAGTGGACATATGTGAGCAAGCTCCAGAGTCAGTCTTGAGTGAAGAGTTTTTAGTAGTTATAGGAGCCTTATCGACCTAAAGTGCACGAACTTTACCAGTTTTTTTATTTTTTTACTTAAGATTCAAATAATTAGCAACTAATAATTAGGTTCATAACCTAAGTTAAGGTTATTCATAAAGTAAAGGTTCACTGTGAGGATGTGGTGGCCAGGGATGGCCCGTTTTAAGCAAGTCGCTTAACCACAATCTTCGGTTGCCCTGACCTCCCTACCGCCTGGTCAGGGCGACCTTTTTGTTTGTTGGGCGGTGAGTTAGCTTCTGCCTCTTACTACTCTCTCCTGAAGCCAGATCAGGCAATTCGGGACTTCCTTGATATTTGCCCTTGTTATTTGCCATTGCCATCAGCGTATCATGGCGATAGGGCCTAATGTCCAAGGAGAATAGCAAGCATGGTTCGAAACCACCCATTTGTTAGCGCTGTCTTGCTCCTGCTCCCTCGGTTGGCTCACTTTGCTTGGCGCGTATTACGCAATTTCCTGAAAAATCACGGTGTCCTGCTGGCCGGCGGAGTGGGCTACAACATCCTGCTCTCTATCGTGCCGCTTTTTGCCGTGCTCGTTGTGCTGTTAACCCAAGTCGTCGATCAGCAGCACTTACTCAATGTGCTGGCCGTACAGGCACGCCATATGGCGCCTGCCCACGCGGAGGTGTTGCTGGAGGCCGTTCGCAGCCTGCTGGAATCGCGAGATGTGATTGGCATTCTGAGCTTTCCCATTCTGCTCCTGTTCAGCTCATTTGCCTTTCGTATGCTGGAAGACGCCCTGGCGATCATTTTCCATGCGCCGGATAGCCCGCATATCAAGCGCAGCGTTTGGGTTTCGGTAATGTTGCCCTACGCCTTTATGGTGGTACTGGGGGCGGCGCTTATGGTTCTCACGCTGGTAGTCACCCTGGCCAGTTCGCTCAATACGCTGGTAATGCTGCTATTTGAACGTGAACTACCGCTGGCGGGATTTTCAGAGCCGGTGCTTAACCTGGCCAGTTTCACTGGGGTGTTCCTGCTGTTCAGCGCTATCTACAAAGTGCTGCCGGTGGTGCGCATCGCCTTACGTCGGGCAATCGTAGGAGGCTTTGTGGCAGCACTGCTGTGGGAGGGGGTTCGCCTGTTGCTGGTTTACTATTTCGCCAATCTCTCGTTCGTTAACGCCGTCTACGGTTCGCTGGCAGCGCTGGTGGTCGTACTGATTAGCCTGGAAGTGGGCGCCATCATTTTACTGCTGGGCGCCCAGGTGATTGCCGAATTGGAACGCAATACCCGCCTTGGCTTGCCATGGCACGTCGACCCCAATCGCCAGCCAATTACGCGGGTCGATTGACGTTAGCTAGCGGTCACTTCGGCCTGCGGACGCCGCTCATCCAGCATCCCTTTATCGAGAATAAAGCGGATGATCTCCTCAAGCCCTACTCCGTCATAAAGATTGGTGAACACGAAGGGCCGCTCGCCGCGCATTTTCTTGGAGTCGCGCTCCATTACCTCTAGTGAGGCGTGCACCTGCTCGGCGATATCGATTTTATTGATAATCAGTAGATCCGATTTGGTAATGCCCGGCCCACCCTTGCGGGGGATTTTGTCGCCTGCCGAGACGTCGATGACGTAGAGCGTTAGGTCGGAAAGCTCGGGGCTGAAGGTCGCCGAGAGGTTATCGCCGCCCGACTCCACCATCACCAGCTCTAGCTTGGGATGGCGCCCCTGTAGCTCATCGATGGCCGCCAGATTCATCGAGGCGTCTTCGCGAATCGCGGTATGCGGGCAGCCGCCGGTCTCTACGCCCAGAATACGATCCGCAGGTAGGGCATCGTGCTTGAGCAAAAAGTCGGCGTCTTCGCGGGTGTAGATATCGTTAGTGACTACGGCGATATCGTAGTAATCACGCAGCGCTAAACAGAGTTGCTTGAGCAGTGCAGTTTTGCCGGAACCAACCGGGCCACCCACACCAACGCGTAAACAGTGAGTCATTGTTCTCTCCTCGTTAACTTCTAGGCCATCTAACTTCGAAACAGGCGCGAATATTGGGTTTCGTGCAAGGCGCTAGCCAGTGCCAGACCGGGCAGCACCGGGCCCAGCTCTTCATCATCCAGCGTAAGTGCCTGATTAACGGCATTCACTAGCGCGGGGCGCAGTTGTTCAATTACTCGCTGGGCAGCGGTGTGGCCAAGCGGCAAGGCTTTACAGGCCACCGCTAGCTGGTTCTCCATCCACGCCCAGGCAAACCCCAGCAGCGTTTGGCGAACAGACACGCCACGGACGTGGGCCGTGTAGGCAAACAGCGTTACATAACCTGCTTGGGGCGGAAGCAAGGGTGGGAGTAAGTCTTCACTTGGCAACTGCTGCTCTCTCGGCAATAAGTTCAAGCTGCCCAGTAGGCGTTTGAGCGAGGCGCCCAGCCTGCTATCTTCGGCGGCGAGCTCGGCGGTTTCCCGGGTGGCAGCCAGCCACTCATCCCACGCGGCAATTGATTTACGACCTTCTGCCATGTCCGCCTGGCCAAACGCCTGACCAAACGCATCGTGCAACCGCGCCAGCACTGGCAGTTCGCAGCGGGTTAAGCCATCTTCCAGCACACCGTTTAGCCACTCGGCGAGGCTGGCTTCATCGCGCACCCAGTCCAGCTCAAAGGCGCTTTCCAGACCTTGGGAAAAGGCAAAGGCGCCGATGGGCAACGCTGGGCTCACCAACTGCATCAGCCCTAGCAGCGCTAGCTCATCACTTTGGCTTTCTAGCGCAGTGAGTTCAGTGGGCATGGTGGTGCTCATGCGAGTGGTCATGATCGTGGTCGTGTGAATGACCATGTGAATGTCCGCCACCTACTTGGTTATAAGCACCCGGCTCCGGGTCGAACGTTGCGTTGTGGTGCTCTAGTTCGGCACCTAATAGCTCGGCGAGCTCTTCCAACACGTGATCCGGCGGAAAGCGCACCCAGCCGCCCTTTTCATCTTCACCCAGCGCCAGCTGTACGTGGCGATTGCCCAGGTGGTAGGCCAGCCGTGCCAGCGGTAAGCCAGCACTCACTCGCGCGGTAACCACCGGTTCTACCGCTGCGCAGACACGCACCACTTCGCCGCTTTCGGCTTTTAGACCTTCGCCGCTGCGCAGCACCGGGCCGCGATCCAGAAACAGACCCAGTTCGCGGCCGCTATCGCTTTGGGCTTTTAAGCGCCCGCGAATACGTAGCTCAAAGGGCAGCGTGAGCGTATCGCTAGCGGCGCGCTCCTCCACTGGCCCTAAACGTTCTATCAGTTTCAGCATTGCTATAGTCCCGTTGAAATTTTCGCGGCCTAGCCGGGGTAGCTCTACGTGAGGGCGCTGTAAATACATCCTTGTAAGCTACTTTTGCCATCCATGGCAAAAGACCCTCACTACGAGCTACCCCGGCTAACCTGACTGTGGAGGTGTCGCCCACTTTTTTAGAACAAATGGTAGCGCTGGGACAACGGCAGCTCGGTGGCGGGCTCGCAGGTTAAAATTTCGCCATCGCAGCGCACTTCATAGGTTTGCGGGTCGACGGTTAGTTCTGGGCAGGCATCGTTCAGCTTCATATCCTGCTTGCGCACCTGGCGCACGTTTTTGCACGCCGCTAGTTCGCTATTTAGCCCCAGTGTTTCTTTGATGCCCGCATCCAGCGCGGCCTGGCTGACAAAGCTGAGCCGGGTTTGGCTGGCCGCACGGCCAAAAGCGCCGAACATATAGCGGTAATGCACCGGCTGCGGGGTGGGAATCGAGGCATTAGGATCACCCATGGGCGCCGCCGCAATCATGCCGCCTTTGATCATCATCGCTGGCTTGACGCCAAAGAAGGCCGGTTTCCAAAGCACCAGATCCGCCAGCTTACCGACTTCGATGGAGCCGACTTCATGGGCGATACCGTGGGTGATCGCAGGGTTAATGGTGTACTTGGCGATATAGCGCTTGGCGCGCAGGTTATCGGCCCCCAGGGCCTCATCTTCCGGCAGCAGGCCGCGCTGCACCTTCATTTTGTGGGCGGTTTGCCAGGTGCGGCAGACCACCTCACCGACCCGCCCCATGGCTTGGGAATCCGAGGCAATCATCGAGATCACGCCCAAATCGTGGAGGATATCCTCGGCGGCGATGGTTTCCCGGCGAATGCGTGAGTCGGCGAAGGCCACGTCTTCGGGGATATTGGGATCCAGGTGGTGGCACACCATCAGCATATCGAGGTGTTCGTCGATGGTGTTGACGGTGTAGGGCCGCGTTGGGTTGGTAGAAGAGGGCAGCACGTAGGCTTTCGAGCAGGCAGTGAGAATATCCGGGGCGTGGCCGCCGCCCGCGCCTTCGGTGTGGTAGGTGTGAATGCAGCGCTCTTTGAACGCGGCCAGGGTGTCTTCCACAAAGCCCGATTCGTTCAGGGTGTCGGTGTGGATCGCCACCTGCACATCGTAGGCATCCGCCACGTTGAGGCAGTTGTTGATTGAGGCGGGCGTGGTGCCCCAATCTTCGTGCAATTTGAGCCCCATGGCGCCCGCTTGGAGCTGGAGCTCCAGGGACTCAGGCAGGCTGGCGTTGCCCTTTCCCAGAAAGCCAATGTTCATGGGCATATCGTCCACCGCCTGGAGCATTTTGCCGATGTGCCAAGCGCCGGGGGTGCAAGTAGTGGCGTTGGTGCCGGTCGCCGGGCCGGTGCCGCCGCCCAGCATGGTGGTCACGCCGCTCATCAGCGCTTCTTCGACCTGCTGGGGGCAGATAAAGTGAATATGGGAGTCGATACCGCCTGCGGTCAGGATCTTACCTTCGCCGGAGATGATTTCGGTGCCGGGGCCAATGATGATCTCAACATCAGGCTGTACGTCAGGATTGCCTGCCTTGCCAATAGCGGCGATGCGGCCGTTTTGAATGCCCACGTCGGCTTTGACGATACCCCACCAATCCAGAATCAGTGCGTTGGTAATCACGGTATCCATCACCGTGTCGTCGGCGCGCTGGCTTTGACCCATGCCGTCGCGGATGACCTTGCCGCCGCCGAACTTCACTTCATCGCCGTAGTGGGTGGCGTCTTGTTCGACTTCAATCCAAAGCTCGGTATCGCCTAGGCGTACGCGGTCGCCCACCGTGGGGCCATACATATCGGCATAGGCTTGCCGACTGATCTTATTAACCGGTTTCATTGTTTACCTCCGTCGAGCGCGCCCATGACATCGCCGCGAAAACCGTAAATTTCGCGCTTGCCCACAAAGGGAATCAACGTGACTTCGCGGGTCTGGCCAGGCTCAAAGCGAATCGCCGTGCCTGCGGCCACGTCCAGACGAAAGCCTCGGGTTTTATCGCGATCAAACACCAGCGCCGGGTTAGCTTCGGCGAAGTGGTAGTGGGAGCCGATCTGGATCGGGCGGTCGCCGGTATTGGCCACCTCGACGCTAATCCGCTCACGCCCCGCGCACAGCTCGATATCACCTTCTTTTAACTTGTACTCACCGGGAATCATTTGGTTGCTCCTTTGTTTTTTTGTGAGGTGTTAGGCGAGAGGTGTGAGGTGTGAGGTGTAAAGAGAGAGGTATGAGGGGTGCGTAACCCACTACTACTCACCCCTAACTATTCACTCCTCACCCCTCACAATCCACCCCTCACTCCTCACAATTAACCCCTCACACAATTGGCGTATGGACAGTGACCAGCTTGGTGCCGTCGGGGAAAGTGGCTTCCACCTGCACTTCGTCGACCATCTCGGCGACACCGTCCATCACATCCTCACGGCTAAGGATTTCGCGACCATAGCTCATTAAGTCCGCTACGCTGCGGCCATCCCGGGCGCCTTCCATAATCTCGAAGCTGATCAGCGCCACCGCTTCCGGGTAATTGAGTTTTAAACCACGCGCCTTGCGGCGCTCCGCCAATTGGGCGGCTGAGAACAGCAGCAGCTTGTCTTTGTCTCTTGGGGTTAATTCCATGGAATGTGTCTCCAGCAGTGCATCGCAGTGATGCTAATTAGGTTAGCCAAATTCGTGGTGTATGTGCTTCACGCTCGATCCAGCGGGGGCGCAGCAGTTGCCAAGCCTGTTCGCATAACGCCCAGGCTTCGTTACGCGAGTTGCCTAAATAGCGCAGCAGCAGAACACCGTGGCGGACGGTGACCGCCCAGCGCGGGTTATCCGGCAGCGCTTCACGCAAGGCTTCAATGGCAGCAGGCGCGTCGGCAATCCCCACTGCCCAGAGCGTGGCCTGCACCGTGGCACCGCCCTGCCCCCAGCGCCCGGCAAAGCGTGGGTGTAGTGGGTCTAGCGGTTGGCGCTCTAGCCACAGCGGTTTGCCATCCAGGGTTAAGCGGAAGTGCTGCTCAATACGCCCGGAAACATAGGGTAAGTCGCTGGCCGGGCGGCCCAGTGCCATCACTTCCCAGCCCAGGCAACGGGCGCTGCCGTGAAGGTCAATTTGGGTGCGCTGTTCACCCTTGGAACCATCAAAGGCGATGGTCTCCTGGGGCAGCCACTCCAGAGTCGCGCCATCTTCAACGCTCAACCGGGTATGCTGCGTCCATGCCACGCCCTGGCTGTCGGCTTTATAGAGTTTATTGGCAGCCGGAGTCGTCAGCAGCGCATGGGCACCGCTCTCTACATGGGCACTAATGGTAAGCGCATCGCCGCTGACTAACCCGCCCGGCGGGTGAAGCACATAAACATGACAAGCCTCACTACGCCCTTCGGGATAGAAAGGGCGCTGCACCCGCAGTGGTCCCTGATGACGCGCCTGCACCATGCGAGTAGCACTGCCCCGATGAGCGAAGGTGAGTGCTAACGAAGCTGCCCAATGGCGGCCTGCATCGAAGCGGTGGCCAGAGGCAATGTGTGGTTTGGCGAGTTCGCACAGGATCATGGGTTGCTACCGCTTCCTTTTCACTAAGCCTTTGACATAGGTAAGCAATTAATGCGCCAAAATGGTGAAAAGCCCTGCTGTGCGGTCAATGGTAGGGATGAACGGCGGTGACTGGCAGTGCCACGCATCTAGGCGCACCAAAACAGCACCACATCAGACCTCAAATGCACCAAATAAATGCACTCACTACTTGCTTAGTGCTCAGCCTGCACTCACTCTTCACACCATTACTGCACAACGACCCGGTCACGCCCGCCGCGCTTCGCTTCATAAAGGGCCTGATCAGCACGCTGCAGGGAGTGGTGATAGTCTGGGTGACCATCGTGAAGCGTTACACCCACGCTAATCGTCACGTTAAGCAGCGTATCGGCACCGGCGAGCATCGGCTCCTTAGCCACCGATTGGCGTAAACGCTCAGCAAATAACCGGCTGCCGTCATGGTCAGTATTGACCAGCACAATCAAAAACTCCTCACCGCCCATGCGAAACACGTAATCACCCCCACGGGTGGAGCGATCAAGGATGCTCGCCACCTGCTGCAGCACGTTGTCGCCGGCGTCGTGCCCATGGGTATCGTTGATCGATTTGAAGTGATCGATATCTACCATCAACAGCGCAAAGCAGTGCTCCGAGTGGCGGGCAATGTCTATTTCGCGACTAAGCACCACTGACAAAAACTTGCGGTTGAGCAACCGGGTTAAGCTGTCGCGCCCTGCATCCAAACCGGAGGCGCGCTCTAACACATTGTCGAGCAGCATCAATACCGTGCGGGCGGCATCACGAATCTCGCCCAGCGCCTTGAGCCGTTGGTTAATATCCTCATGCTGCAGGGCTTCCAGCCACTCACGATCCACTCGCTGAATATGGTGTGAAATAGTAGCAATCTCTGGCACACCCTCGAACGCATGGCACGCTTTATGGAAGTACCACAGACCAAAATCGGAATTGGATAACCGCGGCAGCGTGGCGATATCCTGCTGGGCGGCTATGGCAAACATCAGCGCATTCTCCCAATTCAACAGCGCCGAACGCTGGCGTTCACGCTCGTCGCCAATGCTCTGGGTGAGTGAAAACAGCTTGTACGCCTCTTCGGTGCGCGCATTACGGTCACTGGCCACCGAGTAGGCGTGGCTCATGATCTCCATGGCCATATCAATATGGTCGGAGACGTACACCGAGGCATCCCCCGGCGATAGCGGGCTTTTGAACGTGGCGTTGATCTGTTGATAAAACACCTGCTTAAGCTGCCGCGCTCCACTTAGCACCAGGTTGACCGGAATATCGATGCGGGCATGCACCTGCCCCACTTTTTCCTGCTGCTCAACCAGGGACTCAAAATCGGCGTGCTCAACGGCAAACATGGCCTTCAGCCAGCGCTGCATTGAGGGGTGTAAACGCTGCTCCACTTGATCGTTGGAGAGAAACAGCGAAGCATGCGGGTCTTCCAACATCACCCGGTAAAAGTGGTCAGCAAAGCTTTGCCCGTGGTGCTCTACCAACGTCTCGACTGCTTGCCGCAACGGTTTGGGCGTACGCTCCAGAAGCGCTTGCCACTCGGCGGCGAGCTGATGTTTATCTTTATAGCGCATACCCCACCTGCTTCTTATTGATCAACAGCCAATATTACACGCCAAGCATTTTCGTCAACCGAACACAGAGCAGGGTTTTAGCGAATAAGCCCGCCAGATATCTTCTGTCATGTGCATCACTTGACGGCGGTAAAAGCATCATGTATATCAAATGATAGACTTTTGAAGTATCAAATGAGGATAACATTATGGATATCCACTTCACTCAATACCAGCCACCCAAAGCTTTGGCGTCCGGTTTCTGGCAACAAATTGGCTTGCCAGCCAGAGGCCGCAAGTTGCATGAGCTGTTGCATGAAGGGGTGGAGTATCGTGTTTATCCCCAGATTGCCAAGGTATCAGGTATTGAGCAGAAGGCGCTGGCGCGTTACGTGGATATTCCCTCTGCTACGCTTAGCCGTCGCGCCAAATCGGGCCGTTTCAAAATGGCAGAGAGTGACCGGTTGTATCGCTTTGCTGAGCTTTTCAAGGCGGCGCTGGATCTGTTCGAGGGTGACATAGAGGGGGCTCGCGCCTGGCTACTCAAACCCAATGCCGGGCTAGGCGGTCGTCGCCCTGTCGAAATGAGCGCCACATCGGCAGAGTATCAAACGGTGTTGAACCTGATCGGGCGGCTGGAGCACGGGGTCTCGGTATGAGCGAGGTCACCGCCTATCGGCTGGTTAAGCGTAAGTTTCAGGAAACAGCGTTTGATGGCGAAGGCGCACGGCTTTACGGTGGGCGCTGGAACAGCCCAGGGAATGCCTGTGTGTATGTGGCAAGCTCCGAGTCGCTGGCACTACTGGAAATTATGGTGAATCTGGAAAGCTATCGGCTGCTCAATGCGTATGCGCTGCTGCGCCTGACGCTACCAGCCGACAGTATTCTAAGCGTTGGCGCAGAAGATCTACCAGAAAACTGGCAGGAAGCCCCAGCGCCAGCAGAGACCGCTGAACTTGGCGATGGCTGGCTGGCCTCAGACCAAAGTCTGGCACTGGCAGTGCCAAGCGTGGTCGTGCCGAGAGAGCTCAACTACATGCTCAACCCGGCACACCCCTTATTCGATCAAATCGTCGCGACAGCCGAGGCACTGCCATTTCAACCCGATCCAAGACTTTGAACCGGGTGTGGATAACTTAAACCGTTCTTAGCAGATTTCAAAGGCGCGTTAGTAGCCCGTCTTACGTTTATTCCCGCAATACTCAGATACCCCTTTCAGCTCACCTCAGCGTCTTTTATCCGCTTGACATTTCATGAATAGCGCCACAAACTTAGCCAAGGCTATACTTCTTTCCTCGGGACAATCAGTTTACACAAAGCAATTTCAGCCCATCTACCTCATGACGAGTCTGGAGCTAAATAATGGCAACAAAATATGCCGTGATTCTATTGGGAACGCTGCCTTTTAGTGCGTTGGCAACTGCCGATGAAACGCCCTTAAACGTGGTGGCAACGATTGGGATGATTGCCGATGTAGCGCAGGAAGTAGGCGGCGAATGCGTTAATGTGGAAGCCATGATGGGCCCCGGCGTAGACCCCCACCTGTATCAGGCAAGCGCTAGCGACGTGGCCTTGCTGCGGGGCGCCGAACACATTCTCTATTCAGGCTACTCATTGGAAGGACAGCTGGGGAGTGTGCTGGAGAATTTCTCGGCACGAACACCCACGCTTGCCGTGGCGCCCGCTTCCATTGATCCGGCGTCGTTGATCACCGCTCAGGATGTCTACGGAGTCGACCCTCACCTGTGGATGGATGTCTCTTTATGGGCCCAAACACTGCCCACCCTAAGCGATGCATTGAGCGAAGCACGCCCTGAGTGCGCCACGACGATTGAAACCAATACCGAGCGTTATCAGGCTCAGTTGCTAGCCTTGCATGAGTGGGTTAAAGAGAGCATTGCCAGCATCCCCGAAGAGCAGCGTATTCTTGTCACCGCCCACGACGCTTTCAGCTACTTTGGTCGTGCCTATGACATTGAGGTGGAAGGGATTCAGGGCATCAGTACCGAAACCGAAACTGGGATCGCCGATATTCGCAGCATGGCGGATAGCGTTGTTGCCCGTAACGTGCCCGCCATATTTGTCGAGAGCACCATCAACCCGCGCACCATTCAGGCAGTGATCGATGCCGCAAGGCAGCAAGGCCATGATGTGACCATCGGCGGCCAGCTTTATTCCGACGCCATGGGCGATGAAGGCACGGTAGATGGTACCTATATGGGCATGATCTACCGTAACACCCAGCACATTGTCGAGGCGCTAGGCGGTTCGCTGGCCCCGCTGCCAAAGGCACTGGATGACTGGGCCAGCGAGTGGCAACTCGCTCAATAAGCATTCGATAAGGCAGTGCATCCATGGCGATATTCAACCCTACAGACACCGCACTGAGCATTAAAAACCTGACGGTGAGCTACCATAACCAGCCCGTGCTATGGGATATCGATCTGGATATCCCCGCCGGTGTCATGGCGGGCATTGTCGGCCCTAACGGGGCGGGCAAGAGTACGTTGATCAAAAGCCTGCTTGGGCTGGTGCCGTCGTTGTCGGGAGAGGTGATGGTGCATGGACGGCCCTACGCCACACAGCGTAAACGGGTGGGCTACGTGCCCCAGCGCTCAAGCGTTGACTGGGATTTTCCCACCACGGCGCTGGATGTGGTCACCATGGGGCTTTACGGGCGCTTGGGCTGGCTCAAGAGACCGGGTCGCAAAGAGCGCCATGAAGCGCAGGAAGCACTTGAAATGGTCGGTATGAGCGCCTTCGCTGAACGACAGATTAGCCAGCTTTCTGGTGGCCAGCAGCAGCGCGTGTTTCTGGCTCGCGCGCTGGTGCAACAGGCCGATGTGTATTTTCTTGATGAACCCATGGCTGGCGTCGATGCCACCACCGAGCGGGCCATTATCGATATCCTGCGCCACCTGCGCGACGCGGGCAAAACGCTGATTGTGGTACACCACGATCTGCAAACGGTTCGCACCTACTTTGACTGGCTACTGCTACTCAACGTGCGAGTCATCGCCAGCGGCAAGGCCGAGGAGGTGTTCAAGATCGATCACCTGCGCCAGGCTTACGGCGGCCAAATCGCGCTACTTAACGACAATGAATCGTTAATGTTTTCCGCCTCAAAGGTGAAGTAACCCATGGTGTGGCTTGAGCTTTTATCTGACTACACCTTTCAGAATGTAGTCATTGGCGCCTCGCTGCTGGGGCTGATCAGCGGCCCGCTGGGCTGTTTTGCGGTGCTGCGTCGCCAAAGCCTGCTGGGAGACGCAATTTCCCACGCAGCCCTTCCCGGCATCTGTTTAAGCTTTATCATCACCGGCAGCCGGGATATTGGCGGGATTATTATTGGTTCACTGATCACCGGCTCCGCCGCCGCGCTGATTATGCTGATGCTGACGCGCTTAAGCCGCCTGAAAACGGACGCAGCCCTGGGCACCTGCCTGAGTATCTTTTTTGCCGTGGGTATCGTTCTGCTCACCTATATCCAGAGTACCAATAACGCCTCCCAGGGCGGTCTTGAGGCCTTTCTTTTCGGCCAGGCCGCCGCGACGCTGCGCTCCGATTTATGGGTGATGGGCAGCATTACGCTGGTTACGCTGCTGCTGCTTGCCGTCTTCTGGAAACAGGCCAAGCTGGTCACCTTTGATGCGGAGTACGCCCGCACGCTCGGCATGCCTATCACCGTGATTGAAGCATCGCTCACCGCTATGGTTGCGCTAGCGGTCGTCGTCGGCCTGCAGATGGTCGGTGTGATTTTGATGGCCGCCATGATCGTGGCACCCGCGGCCGCCGCCCGACAGTGGAGCCGCCACCTAGGCGGCATGCTCACCATCGCCGCAGGCGTCGGTATTGTCAGTGGTGTTTCAGGGGCAACCATCAGCACCCTATCGCGTGGCCTGGCAACCGGCCCGCTGATTGTCCTTACCGCAACCGCCATCGTGCTTATATCGTTGGCATTGGCGCCCGGCCGTGGCCTGCTGTGGGGTGTGATAAAGCACTATCGCCAGAAGTCAGCGCTGCAGAAACAGCAGCTACTTTATGCGCTATATAAACACTCGGCCGATCCCTCATGCGCCCCCTCAACACTCGGTTCACGCAGGATGCTCAACAAGCTTAAGCAGCAAGGCTACCTAATCCGCTCTCCACGCGGTGCCACCCCAAGCGACGACGGCTGGGGGCTAACGGCACAGGGCCAGGCGGAGGCTAGAAGAGTGGTCGCGGCCTTTGAGGAATTAGCATCATGATGGCAGAGCTACTGACCACAACTGCCCTGCCCATTATGCTAGTGGGCGCGATGGTAGGCATCGCCTCCTCGGCGGTGGGCACCTTTTTAGTGCTGCGCGGCAACAGCATGTTATCCGACGCAATCAGCCATTCGATTGTGTTTGGCATCGTCATCGTCTGGCTGCTGACCAAGCAACAGAGCGGGCCGGTACAACTGATCGGGGCCGCCCTCACTGGGCTGTTAACCGTCCTGCTCACCGAAGCCTTAGCGAGCACCAAACGGGTCAAGCAGGATACCGCTATCGGCCTGGTCTTCCCGGCTCTGTTCTCTATCGGCGTGCTGCTGTTGAATATTTATGCCAATGATGTGCATATCGACACGCATACCGTGCTGCTCGGGGAGATCGGTTTTGTCTGGCTGGATACACTCGACATCTTCGGCCTGCCCATCCCTCAGGCGCTGGTATCGATGAGCGTGATGACGGTGCTCAACTACGCGTTTATCGGACTCTTTTATAAGGAGCTGAAGCTGGCCACCTTCGATCCGGCGCTGGCCAAAACGTTCGGCTTTATGCCCTCGATTCTTTTCTATGTACTGCTAATGCTAACTAGTTCCACTGCCGTAGCGGCCTTTGATGCGGTAGGCGCGGTGCTGTTTATCGCCTTTGCCATTGTTCCCGCCTCCGCCGCCTATTTGCTGACCGACCGGCTGTGGATGATGTTTATCATCGGTGCGCTAATTTCTATCGCCTCGAGTATTTCTGGCTACTACCTCGCAGTGTATCTCAACGTCTCCATTGGCGGCATGATGGCCGTCATGACTGGCGTATTCCTGATGCTCGCCTTTCTAGCAGGGCCACGCTACGGCGTGATTACCCAACTGGTCAAACGCCAACGGGCACGCCAGGGGCCGGTGGAGCCGCCGCCCAGCGTTTGAAGCCCAGCTTTTGGAAACACGGCTCATCCGCGCGCAAAAAAGCGACCGCCTTTCGACAACCGCTTGGCCGGGCAGACGGTAACCGGGTGTGGATAACTTAAACCGTCAGATGCTGCTTGATCAGCTCATTGGAGAGCTCGCTGATCTCACCTTTGGCCACCGGTCGGCCGCGATCCATGATCACAAAGCGGTCGGCGTATTTACGGGCAAAGGGCAGCTTCTGCTCTACCAGTAGCACCGTTAGGCCATCTTCGTTGATCAACTGGCGAATCACCTGGCCAATCTGGGCGACGATATTGGGCTGAATGCCCTCCCCTGGCTCGTCCAAAATCAGTAGTTTGGGTTCGATGACCAGTGCGCGGCCAATCGCCAGCTGCTGCTGTTGCCCGCCGGAGAGATCGCCGCCACGGCGGTGTTTCATCTCTTTTAGCACTGGGAACAGTTCATAGACCCGCTCTGGGATTTTCTTCAGCCCGTCACTGCGGGCGGCAAGGCCGGTGCGCAGGTTCTCCTCTACGGTCAGCAGCGGAAATATCTGCCGCCCTTGGGGCACGTAGCCAATTCCCAACCGCGAGCGCGCCTCAACGGCTTTTTTAGTCAGCTCGATCTCGCCTGCCTCGGCGGTATAGCGCAGCTCGCCACTTTTGACGGCCACTTCACCCATCACGGCTTTCAGCAGCGTGGTTTTACCCACGCCGTTGCGTCCCATCACGCAGGTACACTGACCGGCGGGTACCTCAAGATCGAGATCCCAGAGGGTGTGGCTTTCGCCGTAAAACTGGTTGAGCTTTTCGATCGCTAGCATCAGGCGGCCTCCTCGTCATCGGCACCCAGGTAGACCTCGATTACTTTGGGGTCGCTGGAGACTTGATCCATGGTGCCTTCCGCCAGCACGCTGCCCTGATGCAAGACCGTCACCTGGCGGGCAATCGAACGCACAAAGCCCATGTCATGCTCGACCACCACCACGGACTGTTTACCGGCCAGCCCGGTGAGCAACTCGGCAGTGCGCTCCATCTCCTGCTCGGTCATGCCCGCCACCGGTTCATCCACAAGCAGTAGACGCGGGCGCTGCATCAGCAGCATGCCGATCTCCAGCCACTGCTTCTGGCCGTGGGAAAGAATGCCCGCAGGTTGATGGCGCAGTGCTGTCAGGCCGATGGTTTCCAGCACTTCATCGATGCGGTCTTTGATCTCGCCGGTCATGCGGGCGGTCAGGGTAGGAAAAATCCGCTTGTCCGCCGCCATGGCCAGCTCCAGGTTTTCAAATACCGACAACGCTTCGAATACCGTGGGTTTTTGAAACTTGCGGCCAATGCCCAGGCTGGCAATATCGGGCTCGTTCATGTGCAGCAGGTTATGGCGGCTCCCGAACCATACGCTGCCGCTGGTGGGGCGGGTTTTGCCGGTGATGATATCCATCATGGTGGTTTTGCCCGCCCCGTTGGGGCCGATAATGCAGCGCAGCTCACCGTCGTTGATGGTTAGGTTGAGGTTATTGATGGCTTTAAAGCCATCGAAGCTCACGGTGACATCTTCCATGTAAAGGATCGGCCCGTGGCGAACGTCCACCGGCGAGGCTTGGGGCGCCATAAAATCGAACACCCGGTCACGCTGGGACAGCGATTGCAGCAAACTCATGCGGAGGCCTCCTTGGATGTCTGTTGATGATCAGGGTTAGCCGAATCGTCGCGCTTGCGACGCTTGAGGTAGCGAAACAGCCCCGCCACTCCTTTGGGCAGAAACACCGTGACCAGTACGAACATTGCACCCAGGGCAAACAGCCAAGCATCGGGCATGACGCCGGTAAAGATGGTTTTGGCGTAGTTAACTAAAATGGCGCCTATCACCGCGCCATATAGCGTGGCGCGACCGCCCAACGCTACCCACAGCACAATCTCGATGGAGAAAATCGGCGAGAATTCACTGGGGTTGATAATCCCCACTTGCGGCACATAAAGCGCCCCCGCCAGGCCTGCGAGCATCGCCGAGACCACAAACACAAACAGCTGAAAGCGCTCGACTCGGTAGCCGAGAAAGCGCGTACGCGCTTCGGCATCCCGAGTGGCCACGCTCACCCGACCCAGCTTGCTGGTGACAATCGCACGGCACAGGATATATCCCAGCGCCAGCGCAACGCCGGTGGCCAGGAACAACCCTAGGCGCGTGGCGTCGCTGCGCAGGTCAAAACCGACGATTTCGCGGAAGTCAGTCAGGCCGTTATTACCGCCGAAGCCCATCTCGTTGCGGAAGAAAGCCAGCATCAAGGCAAAGGTCAGTGCCTGAGTGATAATCGACAGATATACCCCGGTGACCCGTGAGCGAAACGCCAAAAAGCCGAATACCAATGCCAGCAGCCCGGGAGCCAGCAGAACCATGGCAAAGGCGAACCAGGCCATATCGAAGCCGTGCCAAAACCACGGCAGGCTGTCCCAGTTGAGGAACACCATAAAGTCCGGCAGTACCGGATGGCCGTAGGTACCGCGATCGCCAATCTGGCGCATCAGGTACATGCCCATGGCGTAACCGCCAATGGCGAAAAAGGCGCCATGGCCGAGGCTCAAAATGCCCAGATAGCCCCACACCAAGTCCACCGCCACGGCCAGCAACGCGTAGCTTAGGTACTTACCGAACAGGTTGACCGTATAGGCGCCCACATGCAGCGGGTTATCCGGCGGCACTGCCACGTGCAGGATGGTGACCAGCGCCAGCGCGGCCAGTAGCACGCCGAGAAAAATCTGCGTAGAGCGTTCGCTGAATGGGCGTGTTAGCCAAAAATTCGTCGATGATTCGGTCGTTAAAGACATCGTTTAGCCCTCCGCAGCCCGGCCCTTCTGCGGGAAGAGTCCACGCGGGCGTTTCTGAATGAATAGGATAATAAAGACCAACACGATAATTTTGGCCAACACCGCGCCTGCCCAGGGTTCCAGCACCTGGTTAATGACCCCCAGCGATAGCCCGGCCACCAGCGTGCCCCACAGGTTACCCACGCCGCCGAACACCACCACCATGAAGGAGTCGATGATGTAGTTCTGCCCCAGGTTGGGGCCGACGTTGGTGAGCTGGGAGAGCGCGACACCGGCAAGCCCGGCCACACCCGAACCTAGCGCAAAAGTCATGATATCCACACGAGTGGCACGAATGCCCATGGAGCGTGCCATGGCGCGGTTTTGAGTCACCGCACGTACCTCAAGCCCCAGCCGGGTACGACGCATAATCAGCATCAGCCCGGCAAACACCACCAGCGCAAAGCCAAGCACGTACATGCGGTTTAGCGTTAATGAGAGTGCATCGTTAACCACCAGTGAACCGCTCATCCACTCCGGGGTAATCACGGTGCGGTTAAGCGGTGAAATCACCGTGCGCACCAGCTGCTGCAGAATCAAACTGATACCAAAGGTCGCCAGCAGCGTCTCCAGCGGGCGGCCTTTGAGGAACTGGATAACACCGCGCTCGATCGCCACACCCGCCAGAGCAGCGACCATAAAGCCTGCGGGAATCGATAGAATCAACGCCAGCCCAGGCTGGCCGGGCAGCAGTTGCTGCATCGCCCAGGTGGTGTAGGCGCCCAGCATCATCAGCTCGCCGTGGGCCATGTTGATCACGCCCATGACCCCGAAGGTGATCGCCAGACCAATGGCAGCTAGCACCAGCACTGAGCCGAGGCTCAAGCCGAAATAGAGCGTTTCCAGACCACGATTGATTTTGAGTTGCTGCTCAATGCCCGCCAGAGAAGCGGCAGCGGCATTGGCGACGACGGGATCATCGCTATTGACTGCCCGGCTCAATGCCACGCGGGAACGGGGGTGTAGGCTGCCGTCCAGCGCTTCGACCCCAGCCATTTCGCCCGCTTCAGCACGGTAGATCGCCACGGCCTGAGTCAGCCGGTAGCGCACCTGCTCGTCCTCTTCCTGTTCGATCAAGTCGTCGAGGGTGGGCACCAGCTCACCATCTACTTCACCTAACAGGCGCTCGGCCGAGGTACGGCGGCGCTCCACGTTAGGTGAGTAGAGGTCAACTACCGCGATGGCGCTGCGCAGTTGATTACGTAGGTTGTTGTTGATGCCAATACGCTCCAGGTCACGGCGGGACATCTCGCCCAACGCTTCGCCGGTTAGGACATCGGCCACCGGCCAGTCGCGGCCGCGGTTCTCGAGCACCAGCACGAACCGGCCATCTTCGGTACGCTGCAAGCGGCCATCCAGCAAGGCCTGCAGCCAGTCTCGGGCGCGTTCGTCATCGCTTTGCAAAATGGCGGTGATCGCGTCGCCTTTGGCGGCGTAAGACTCAACGTCCAGCGCCTCCAACAGTTCGAGCGCGGCCGCATCGTCGGCAGTATTCGTGGAGCTCGTTTGTGCTTGGGCGGTCACTGTGATGCTTAACAACAGTAGGCACAGCAGCCCTAAGGAAAGGAAACGCCTCATGGGGTTCTTCCTTTGGTTATCTAAGAGGGTAACTGAATATATCGGTGCCAGCGCAGGCTTCCGCGAGGGCGCTGTAAACCCATCCTTGGGCGCTACTTTTGCCATCTGACCGCCATGGATGGCGGAAATGCCGGAATAGTAAGGAACCTTTCCGGCCATGGCAAAAGACCCTCGCTTCAGCCTGCCCTAGCACCAGCGAGCGGGCAGTTTTAAAAGAAGTTATTTCCACTGCGATAGACGTGCTTACTCAGCGAGCGCCGCTTCGGCTTCTTCTGCTGCGGTGCTGCCACCGCACGAGCCGTTCACGACGTTGAAGTTGCCGCACTCCATCGGCTTGCGCCAATCGGCAATCAGGTCACGGGAGCCAGGCAGGTAGTCAGACCAGGCGTCGCCCGCCACGGTAGACGGCGTCTGCCAAACGATATCGAACTGACCGTTGTCCTGAATCTCACCGATCAGCACCGGCTTGGTGATGTGGTGGTTGGGCATCATCGCCGCATAACCGCCGGAGAGGTTAGGTACGGTCACACCGATAATGGCGTCTTTCACCGTATCGACGTCTGTCGTGCCCGCTTTGCGAACCGCTTCGGCCCACATGTTGAAGCCGATGTAGTGCGCTTCCATTGGGTCGTTGGTGACGGCCATATCGTCGCCGGTGTACTCAATCCAGGCATCGATAAAGTCGTAGTTGTCATCGTTATCGACGCTCATGAAGTAGTTCCATGCCGCCAGGTGGCCCACCAGCGGGCCGGTATCAATACCGGTAAGCTCCTGCTCACCCACCGAGAAGGCGATGACGGGAATATCGGCAGCGTCGATACCCTGGTTGGAGAGCTCGGTATAGAATGGCACGTTGGCGTCGCCGTTAACCGTCGAGATTACGGCGGTCGGTTTACCCTCTTCACCGAAGCGGCGAATTTCTGCCACGATGTTCTGCCAATCGGAGTGACCGAACGGCGTGTAGTTGACCATGATGTCCTCATCCGCGATGCCGTGTTCATCCTTGAGGAAGGCCTCGAGGATACGATTGGTAGTGCGCGGGTAGACATAGTCGGTACCCACTAGCGCAAAGCGCTCGATACCGACTTCGTTGATAAGGTATTCAACCGCAGGAATCGCCTGCTGGTTAGGCGCTGCGCCGGTGTAGAAGACGTTTTCAGAAGACTCTTCGCCTTCATACTGCACCGGGTAGAACAGCAGCCCGTTGAGCTCCTCTACGACGGGCAGTACGGATTTACGCGAAACCGACGTCCAGTTGCCGAAAATCACGTCCACTTCTTCCTGGTCTAGTAGCTCCCGGGCGCGTTCGGCAAACAGCGGCCAGTTAGACGCGGGATCAACCACCACGGCTTCTAACTGACGGCCGAGCAAACCACCGGCTTCGTTCTGCTGCTCAATAAGCATTTCGACGGTGTCTTTGAGGACGGTCTCACTAATCGCCATGGTGCCGGAAAGCGAGTGCAGGATACCGACTTTGATCGGGTCATCGTCTTGGGCGATGGCTTGGGTGCTGGCCCCCATGATGGCAGCGGTGAGTAAAGCGGTCGCGAAACGGCCACTTGAAAGGAAGGGGCGAGGGTGTGTCGAGCGTTTGAGAGTGTTCATTGTTAATCTCCTTGCACCCCTTATGGCTGGGGTTTGTTATGACCGAGGCTTGATGATTGGCTTCGCACTTGGGGTTGTTGTGTTAGCTCCCCAATACGTCCACTAGCCATTAACACTTGCAAGGGATGCGCCAGATTGACACAAAGTTGTCTTATAGCTCTTTAATCAGCCACTTAATAATCATCAGGAAATCTCAACACTCACCGTATGCACCAAAATAAAGCACAAGAACGCATCTAAAGCACCCTCACAATGCACCAATAAAATCCAGTGCACCAACTAAGTACTTGAGCTTTTTTGAATACAGATCAGTAACGTAATACTTACTTATTAGTTACAACTCACTCTTTGTTGTCAGTTAAAAAGCAGTTAAAAAAGGAGCCTTGGCATCACCAAGGCTCCTTGCTATTCACCCTTTAAGTAGTGGCGTTAAACAGCCACGTCGGGTGGAATTTTCTTACGGCGTTTTTTCAGTAACGGCAGACCAAGCGACAGCAAGGCGACGACCAGTAGGCCAAGCGAGATAGGCTTGTCGATAAAGGTCATCCAGTCGCCACCGGAGATCTGCAGCGCGCGACGCAAGGACTCTTCCATAATGTTGCCCAGAATCAGCGCTAAAATCAGCGGCGCCGCGGGGAAACCAAACAGGCGCATACCCAGGCCCACCAGGCCAAAACCGAGCAGCAGCAACAGATCAAACACACTGAAGCTCATGCCGTAGACGCCGATCATGCAGAAGATCAAAATCAGCGACAGCAGTAGCGGCTTGGGCAGATCAAGAATCTTGGCGATCAGCGGTATCAACGGCAGGTTAAGCACCAGCAGGAAGATATTACCGATATACATACTGGCAACCACGCCCCAGAACACGTCCGGACGCTCTGTCAGCATCATTGGGCCGGGATTGACCCCCATGACCAGCAGGGCACCCAGCAGTACTGCGGTGGTACCCGAACCCGGTACACCCAGCGTCAACAGCGGCACAAAGGAGCCGGTACAGGCGGCGTTGTTGGCCGCTTCCGGCGCGGCCACGCCTTTGATATTGCCCTGCCCAAAGGTGTCGCCATCTTTGGCAATGCGTTTTTCCATGCTGTAACCCAGGAACGAACCAATGGTCGCGCCAGCCCCCGGCAGAACGCCGGTGAAGAAGCCCAACACCGAGCTGCGGCCAACGGGGCCAGCGATCTCTTTGACTTCGCTACGAGTCAGTTTCAGCGAGCCAATCGCATTACGCGGCGCCTCTTTGCCACCACCGCCGCGCAGCAGCATGTAGAACACCTCGGCAAGCGCAAAAATCCCCAGCGCCACCACCAGGAAGTCGATACCGTCGAGAAGCTGAACGGAGCCGAAGGTAAAACGCTCGGTACCGGTCTGCATATCGATACCCACAATCGAGATAATTACCCCCACCACGGCGGCAATCAGCCCCTTGATCAGCGATTTATCCGACAGCGAGACCACGGCGGTTAAGCCCAGCACCATCAGTGCAAAGTACTCGGAAGGGCCAAAGCTTACGGCCACTTTGGAAAGCAGCGGAGCCACCAGCATCAAGAAAATAACCGATACCGTACCGCCCACAAATGACGAGTAGGCGGCAATCGCCAGCGCTTTACCCGCCAGACCTTTTTTGGCCATCGGGTAGCCGTCAAAGGAGGTTGCTACGGTACCCGCAACGCCGGGGGCGTTGAGCAGAATCGAGGAAGTAGAGCCACCGAAGATGGCGCCGTAGTAAACCCCTGCCATCAGGATCAAACCCGACGAGGGTTCCATGGCAAAGGTGATAGGAATCATCAGGGCAAGTGCACTGATAGGGCCAAGGCCCGGCAGCATGCCGATAATGGTGCCAGCAAATACACCGGCAAATACGTAGGCAATATTGATTGGCTCAAGCGCGATGCCAAAGCCGTACATCAAATTATTGAAGGCATCCATGGGAATTACTCTCTTAAGAACTGCTAGCGGAAAGACCTGCTAACAAGGCTTTGTTTAGAAAGGCAGCAAGCCAGTGGGCAGGTAAACATCCATCACCTTCGTCATGGTCAGGTAGAGCGCTAGCACTACCCCCAGCGACGTAGCGAGGTTGACCCCATGGCGGCGATAGCCGTAGTAGGCCGTCAATCCAACGCAGAGCAGCGTAGAAGCAAGTACAAAACCCAGCGGCACCAGCAATAGCGCGTAGGCGGCAATCGCCAACGAAGTCACGATGACCCGCGCCCAGGGCGTCAGTAGCAGCGGCCCGTGCTGCGCCTCTTCGTCGACTTCATCGGCACCGGCTATCGGGGTGGGTTTCTCAAAAAATAGAAACACCGACAGGATCAGTAGCGAGAAGCCTAATACTTTAGGAAACAGGTCAGAATCGACCGGGCGCGGCAGAGGAAAGGTAGGGATCTGCCACGCCATCGCGATATAGCCAACAGCCAATACCGCAAACACCAGTGCTAACCACTGATTGGTATTTAAACGAGTCATAGGAATCTCTCCGAAGGAGCCAACACGTCTCCCGCGGTTAACGCATATTGTTAACCGCGGGAGACGCCCAGCCACGCTTGGGCGACTGGGCGATACAAGGAGTAGGATTACTGGCGCAGTAGGCCAAGCTCGCTCAGCACGTCGCTGAACTGCTCTTGCTGCTGATCCAGGAAGGCGCCAAACTCTTCGCTGTTTTGGTAGGCGTCGATCCAGCCCAGTTGGTCGCTCGCTTCGCGCCATGCATCGGTTTCAAGCATTTCGGCGAACAGGTCTTCGTAGTAGGCCACTGACTCTTCAGGCATATCAGGAGCGCCCATCACGCCGCGCCAGATATCGAAGGTGTAGTCGAAGCCCTGCTCCTGGTAGGTAGGCACTTCGCTCAAGCCACCGCCCAAACGCTCTTCAGAAGAGACGCCCAGCGCACGCAGTTGGCTGCCTTCACCCAGTTGGCCAACCGCTTCACCAGCGCCGCCGACCACGGCTTCAATATGGCCGCCCATTAGGTTAGTCATGGCGTCGCCGCCACCCGAAAACGGGATGTAGTTGACTGCCGAGGCTTCCATTCCGGCCGCAGAGGCAAGGCCTGCAATGGCAATATGATCCATGGAGCCAGGCGCACTACCACCGCCAACGCTCAAGCTGGGATCTTCTTTCAGCGCATTGAGCAGGTCTTCGAGGTTCTGATACTCGGAGTCTGCCGCGACCAGGATGATTGAGTAGTCGGTGTTGATCCGCGCGACCGGGGTAAAGTCGGTGTGGTCGTAGCGCGAAGCACCTGCCAGCGGCACCAGAATCATCGGCGGGCTGGTGGCAAACAGCTTGTGCGGGTTGCCGCTATCGCGGGCCACTTGGGCCCAGGCTACGGCACCGCCGCCGCCAGGTACGTTGATAGCAGCGAAGCTTTCATCGGCCAGCTCTTCTTGCTGAATCACCCGCGACATGGTGCGAACGAGAGTATCCCAACCGCCGCCTGGGTTAGCCGGTGCGACGAATTCGATGGAGCGTTCAGGTGTCCACTCTTGCGCCTGTGCGGCGGTGCTCATGCCTGCAAAGGCAGCAATGGGAAGAGCAAATACAGATAAACGCTTGAGGGTAAGCGACGTCATGATGGCGTTCTCCACGTATCAGTTTTGTTGTGTGATGAGTTTGCTGTGTAGAGCTTCTTATTGTGAGACTGCACGCCGCGAACGTTAGAAGACCACTACCCTGACCGACAAGCTTGTGCGCATAAAAGACAAAAAGTTCTTTATGGCTATTTTGTTCATTTTGTTCACGCGCGCCTAATTGCCACATTCCTTTATAGAGTGTTGAGCCACTCGTGTGCTGCCTCCAACAGCCGATAGCGGCGCTCAGGCCGCCCTACATCACCATAGCCCAGCTCCGCACTCACCGCCTGTTCAGCAACTAAAAACTCTAAATAACGGCGGGCGGTTGAGCGGCTGGCACCCATGATGCGCGCCATCTGCATGGCGGTGAGCGAGTCGGGTGCGTCGGCCAGGGCATCAATCACCCGGCGCAGCGTCAGCCGATCAATACCTTTAGGCAGGGCTTGGCTTTTAGCACGCAACGGCTCGCCGGGCTTCAGGCGCGCCAGCACGGAGTCCAGTTCATCCTGATTCATCTCGGCACGGTTGGCCAAGGCTTCACGCTCGCGACGGAAGCGAGTCAGCATTTGCGTCATTCGCGCGGCTTCAATGGGCTTGATCAGGTAGTCGAATACCCCACCACGCAGCGCCTCGCTGATGGTTTCTACTTCCCGGGCAGCGGTAACCATGACGATATCCACATGCACGTAGTCGCGGCGAATCGCCCATAGCAGCTCCAGGCCTTCAACATCGGGTAGGTAGGCGTCGAGCAAGATCAACTGGATGTTGGTGGCCTGTTCCGCCATGATCGCCTTGGCTTCGCTACCGTTGCGCGCCATGCCCACCACATAAAAGCCGTCGCTCTGTTCAATAAAGGCCCGGTGGATATCGGCAATGCGAAAATCGTCTTCAATGACCAAAATGCCGTACTGCCCATCAGACATTGCGTTCCCCCCTAGCCGTCGTGGTCACTGTTTTTGAAATTGTTGATGAAATTGTTTTTAAAATTGTTGTTGAGACTGCTGTTGGTCTTGCTGCGCACACAGCGAGCGGTCGAGCACCGCGATAAAGCATGCGCCCCCCAGCTCGCTCTCCTCCAGGGTCACGGCGCCGCCGTGCTGGCGGCAGAGCCTGGCTACCAGCGCCAGGCCAATGCCCTGGTGTTTGCCCGTTTTGGTCGAAAAGCCTTCCTGGAAAATCGATTCGGCGAGCTGGGCAGGTACTCCGGGCCCGTTGTCCTCCACTTCGATCAACAGCTGCTCCCCCAAATCGGTGAAAAACAGGCGTACTTTGGGCGCTTTACTCGGCCCATTCAGCGCTGCGTGGCAGGCGTTGTCCAGCAAGTTACCCACCACGCTCATCATCACCTCTTGCCCGGTGGGCGTTAGTGGGCAGGAGAGCGAGCTTTGCTCATCAATTTCTAGCGTCACGCCCAGCTCCCGGGCGCGGGTGAGTTTACCCAGCAGGGTGCCGCTAAGCACGGCGTCGGCTACATTGCGCATTAAAAAGCTCATCTGCGCCTGGGCACGCTCGGTTTCCTGATGGATCAGCGCCAAGGCTTCCTCGATGCGCTCTAATTGCAGTAACCCAGAGATGGTGTAGAGCTTATTGGAAAACTCGTGGGCCTGAGCGCGCAGCATATCCACGTCGCGGCTGGCCTGGGTTAGCGCGTGGGAGAGATCAACGATCTCGCGGCGGCTGCGGAAGGTCGCCACGGCGCCCTCAATTTCTCCCTCGTGCAGAATCGGCACGCGGTTGACCACCACCGGGTGATCGCCCAGCCACATCTCCTGGTCGAACTCCTGTTCGCCGCGCCGGAGCACCTCCAGTAGCCGCGAATTGGGCACCACCTCACGGATGGGCTGCCCCAGCAGCACATGCTCATCGTCTAAGTTGAGAAAGCGCCGCGCCTGCTGATTCACCAGGGTAATATGCCCTTCACGATTAACCGCCAGAATGCCCTCGTGGATCGACTGCAAAATGGCCTCTTTCTCCATGGCCAAGCGGGCAATTTCGTAGGGTTCCAGGCCTAAAATAACCTTCTTGAGGTGCTGCGATAGCCAGTAGGCACCGGCAAAGCCAAGACAAATCATCAGCGCCACCAGCGCCCAGCCAAAGCTATTGTAGCGCGCTACGTCCATGGCCACGCGATCCATCATAAAACCGACGGAGACCAAGCCAATGATATTGCCCTCTTCGTCCCAAATGGGCGCTTTGCCACGAATGGCAGTGCCCAATGAGCCGGTTGCTTCTGAGACATAAAATTGACCATGAATCAGCGCCTGATCATTATCCCCGCCTACCATTGGCTTACCTATCCGCTCGGGCACCGGGTGAGAGTAGCGAATACTTCGGGCATTGCCCACAACGACGTAGCGAGCACCGGTTTCATGGCGAATTCGCTCCGCCAGGGGCTGAATAATGAAAGCGGGGTCGGGGATCGCAAAGGCATTAATAATTTGCGGCATCGACGCCACCGTTTTGGCCACCGCCAGCGCTCGTTCGCCCATCTGCTGGCTAATAATTTCCGCCTTGCGGTGATTGAGATAGGTGCCCTGTGCCAGTAGCATGCCCGCTAATAGCAGCCCGACCAACAGCATCACCTGCAGGCGAAAGCTGCGCTTATACCAACTGCGCCTTGCGCGGGTTCGACGCCAGCGCTGCAGATCGGCTAATGTTCGAGGGCGAGAAACGCTCATAGGTAGACTCAAAATGCGTGACCGCACCATTATGGCACGCGCCAGCAAACGACGTTAATTGCCATCACTCATGTGATCGTTCGCTGATATAATAGTCCTCGGCCTAAACCAAGGAGGGATGTAGTGGCAATCGTTAGATGGATTATTATGCTGGCCTGCTGGCCGCTGTGGTTAAGCGCTGCCTATGCCAACCCGTTTTACGCCCCACCGCCTCCCCAGGAAGATGCGCCGGTGTTCAGTGGCGATGCCGAGCTGGGCTTTACTCACCTTTCGGGCAATACCAATAGCCAAACGCTGATCGGCAAAACGCTGCTGACATGGTTAACCGGTAATTTTACCTACTCACTGCGCGGTGAAGTGCGCACGGTGAGTAAAGATAACGAAACCAGTGCCGAGCAGTACCTGGTCGCCGGACGCGAGCGCTATGAGCTAGACGGCCCACACTATCTATTTGGCTTTGCTCGCTGGGAGAAGGACCGTTTTGCCGGTTATGACCAGCAGCTGTCCGCGATTGGGGGGTACGGGCGCCAGATTCTGGAGAACGACACCCACACCCTGTCGTTAGAAGCGGGCCCCGGCTATCGTCATGACCGGCTACGCGAGTACGACGATGAACGCTTGATGGTGACCTACACCGCGCTGGATTATCGCTGGGGGTTTTCCAGCTACGCCGATATTCAGCAGGAAATGTCGGTAGAGTATACCAACCAGAACACCACCTCCCGCTCGCTAACGGCGCTTACTGCCCGGCTTAACTCGAAGCTGTCGCTGCGCTTATCCCACGAAATAAAGCACAATTCCCAGCCGCCCGATGACACCAGTGCGCGCACCGACAGCACCACTAGCGCGTCGCTGCTCTATCGTTGGTAAGTCCAATACTGGCTTAGCGATTCTGACCCCGGTGCGCCCATCCGGTCATACGCTTTTCCAACTGCGCAAACAGCTCGTACATCACCATGGCCATGGCGCTGATCACCAGCAGCCCGGCAAAGACCAGCCCCATGCGCATTTGCGAGCCAGCGCTCATCATCAGATAGCCAATGCCCTGGTTCGAAGCGACGGTTTCTGACACCACCGTGCCTACAAACGCCAGGGTAATGGCGACTTTCAGTGAAGCAAAGAAGTAGGGCAGCGAGCGCGGCAGGCCGACTTTCAGCAACACATCCATACGCCGCGCGCCCAGCACCCGCAGCACATCCTCCATTTCAGGCTCTAGCGTGGCCAAACCGGTGGCCACGTTGACCACAATCGGGAAGAAGCAGATTAAAAAGGCGGTGAGAATCGCCGGTACCGAGCCAATCCCAAACCAGACCACTAGAATGGGTACAAAGGCGACCTTAGGAATAGCATTAAAGCCCACCAGCAGTGGGTAGCAAGCGTTATATAGAAAGCGCGACGAGCCGATAATAAAGCCCAACACCAGCCCCACGACCACACCCAATCCAAAGCCAATAAGCGTTGTCCAGAAGGTTTGCCAGGAGTGCATGGCGATAGGCCCGGAATAAGTTACCAGCGCCTGGGCCGTCTCCAAGGCACTGGGGAAGATAAAGCTGGGCACATCAAACGCCCGCACCGTTACTTCCCAGATAACAACCAACGCGACCACCGCTATCCACGGCGCCAGTCGTTCAATTAACTGATTATTTTTCGTCATAAGTGCGCCTTTCATCAGGTGCCGTGTGCTTTTTATTAAGTACTGCGTACTTCGCCAATCTGAGCACGCAGCTCCTGAACCAGATCAATAAAGGGTTTTTGGTAAGTGGTTTCCAGTGCACGGGGTCGCGGCAACTCTATTTCACGGCGCTCAATCACCCGGCCTGGGCGGCGGCTCATGATGTAGACGGTATCGGCCAGAAACGCCGCCTCGCGCAGATCGTGGGTCACCAGCACTACAGTAAAGCGCTGCGCCTCCCACAGGTCGCGCAGCACGCACCACAGCTCCTCGCGGGTAAACGCATCCAGTGCACCGAAGGGCTCATCCAGCATTAGTAGGCGCGGCTGGTGAATCAGCGCCCGGCAGATCGATGCCCGCTGCTGCATACCACCGGAAAGCTGCCAGGGGTACTGCTCTTCATAGCCTTCAAGCCCCACGGTCTTGAGCAGCTTACGCGCCCAGCCGACAAACTCTTCGCGCCGTTTACGAAACTGATGGCGGTAGGGTTTAACGATCTCCAGCGGCAATAGGACGTTATCCAGTGTGGTGCGCCAGGGCAGCAGGTTGGCGTTTTGAAATGCCATGCCGGAGATCTTCAGCGGCCCGGTGACCGGTTCTCCATCTACTCGTATGGCACCAGTGGTAGGCGCATGCAGCCCGGTGCAGAGCTTCATAAAGGTCGATTTACCGCAGCCGGAGGGGCCCACGAAAGCGACGAACTCGCCTTCGTGGATACTCAGGTTGATATCCTCAATGGCGTTACCCGACGCATCGTAGGCCAGGCTGACGTCATCAAAGGTGACGAATGCTGCCGACATGCTTATTCGCCCTCGGCCGGAAACAGCATGCGTTCTTCCTGGGCAGGCAAGTAGTTTGAACTAAACACCTGATCGGGCGAAGGAATTGACGTGAGGTCGTAAGCATCGGCAACCAGTTGAATCGCCTGAGCCAGACGCTCGTCATCCACTCCGCCCACGCCATTTTCGCGCACTTCGGGAGTGTCGACGACGCCATCCAGAGCGAGTTTTAAGCGCCGAGTCTCCATTTCCACATCGATCAGGCCGTCACGGTTTTTAACATACTCAATGGCGGCCTCGGGGTCGGCAATAGTGTCGCCCAGGGCGCGGTTGAAGGCGCGCAGAAAGCCCTGCACGGCTTCCGGATTTTCTTCTGCGAAGGATTCACTGGCGATAATGGCGTTGCCGTACAGGGGCACGCCGTAGTCTGGGAACGGCATAATAGTCAGCTCGTCTTCGCTCATTCCCCGCTCTTCAAGATTGAGCAGGCTGGTGAAGTAGAAGCCAGTGATTGCATCCACATCGCCCCGGGTTAGCAGCGTTTCGCGCAGCGTAGGGTCGACGTTTTGCCACTCCACCGCGTCGGCGTCCAGATTATTAGCCGCGGTAAACACGCCCCAGGCGCGGTAGCCGGTATCGAAGGTGGGGGCGGCGATGGTTTTACCGGCTAAGTCAGCCGGGCTCTCGATGCCGCGGTCTTTGCGGGCAAACACCGCCGCAGGGGTGCCGTCGTAGACGATATAGACGCCTTGGATACCGGGGCCATCGGGGTTCTCGGCGAGAAACTCGACCAGCGCATTAAGATCGCCAAAGCCCATTTCATAGGCCCCGGACGCCACGCGGTTAATCGCACCCGCCGAGCCGCTTCCGGAGTCAATCTGAACATCCAGGCCCTCATCGGCGAAGTAGCCTTTCTCAGCGGCCATTAAAAATGGCGCGGAGGGGCCTTCAAAACGCCAATCCAGCTGAAAACGTATTTGGGTGTCGTCGGCGTAACTGATAGCCGGTATTAAAATCAGTGCTGCCGCGCAGCCGGTGAGCAGGCGCGCCGTAGAAAAACCTGGTATTGCAGTGGGAAAACCTAGTGTTGAAGTAGAAAAACGGCGTTTCGAAGTGGAGATCATCATCGTGAGCATACCTTGTATACAAAATATGCTTTAGCATTGCAGCAATACTGCCATTATTGATTTTTTATTTAATTTTCATGCTATTAGGTAGACAGTTAAGTGCCGCCGCCCTCCGCTATATGGCCAAAACGGTGCATTTGCCCCTGAGCAACGCACCAAGTTAAAACATATTAGACGTTGGTCTAAATTGGCGATATACTAAGCTCAGTTTCCTGTCTTGCGCCATTCCTTGAATGGCGCTTTTTTTTACCTGTAATTTCGCCTGCTTCAATCACCAACTTCTGAACGCTCATGTGGCGTTACACCGCTTAACGGCACGCTTTAATAGGCTGCTATTTCAGTTTCTCGCTCCCCATAAGGTATTTAACATGACCCACCCCAGCCCCAATTCTGAGAGCTCTCAGCGGTTTTCGCTCGGCGACCCTATTGTATTGATATTAAGTATCGGCTTTATCGTTGCCTTTCTCGCACTGTCGCTTTACGACGTAACTCTGGTAGCTGACAGCATCAGCGCTGGCTTCGCCTGGACCGCGCTAGTGCTGGGCAGTTACTTTCAACTGCTGCTCCTGCTGACGTTCTTTATCGCCATCGGTTTGGCCATAACCCCAGCCTCTAAAGCTAAAATCGGCAATTTAGATGCACCAGAAATGAGCACGTTTAAGTGGCTCTCGATCATTCTGTGTACGCTGCTGGCAGGCGGTGGCGTATTCTTTGCCGCCGGTGAGCCGGTATACCACTTTGTGGTAACGCCTCCCGCGTTTGATAGCGAAGCAGGCACCGCTGACGCCGTTTCCGGCGCCTTGGGGCAGTCCTTCATGCACTGGGGCTTTATGGCTTGGGCGGTACTGGGGTCGCTAACCGCCGTGGTGCTTGCCCATGCGCACTACGTGAAAGGCCAGCCGCTTCAGCCCCGCACCCTGCTCTACCCCGTACTGGGTGAGCGACTAATGCGCGGCCCGCTGGGCAGCATCGTCGATGCCTGCTGCGTAATTGCTTTGGTTGCGGGCACTGTGGGTCCAATTGGTTTTTTGGCCACCCAGGTCAGCTTCGGCCTGCACGAGCTGTTTGGCTTACCGGAAGGTTATCCCGGCCAGTTGATCATTCTAGCCGTACTCGGCAGCATCTACGTGCTCTCTTCCATGAGCGGCGTACACAAAGGCATTCAACTACTTAGCCGCTTTAACGTGCTACTGGCGCTAGCCATTGGCGCGGTCATTATTGTTTTTGGCCCCACACTGTTTTTGGTCAATAGCTACGTTTCAGGCATGGGCGCGTATGTCAGCGAATTCTTTACCATGGCGACCATGACCGCAGAGACCGCTCCGGCGTGGTGGATGCAGTGGTGGACAGTATTCTTCTTTGCCTGGTTTATTGGCTATGCGCCGCTGATGGCGATTTTTGTGGCGCGTATTTCCCGCGGTCGCAGCATCCGCGAAATGATCATCGCGGTAGCAATCCTGGCACCGATTGCCACCACCGTGTGGTTTACCCTGCTGGGCGGCTCAGGCATTTATTATCAACTCACCGGGGTGATTGATTTAACCGAGGCGCTGAACAACTTCCAGTTTGATGTAGCCACCTTAACCATTGCCCAAGCACTGCCCGGCGGTACCTGGATGGCACTAGCGATCCTGCTTCTGACCACCATTTTCGTTGCGACCACCGGCGACTCAATGAGCTACGCCATTGCGGTAGTGGGGGCGGGGCACGATAACCCCAGCCCGGTCATGCGGGCGTTTTGGGGGATCGCCATGGCGTTGATGGCAGCGGTACTGCTGTATATGGGCGCAGGCCAGATTGGCGCGCTGCAGCAGTTCATTGTTATCACCGCGATTCCGGTCTCGTTGATACTGCTGCCGTCACTCTGGAATGGCCCACAGGCAGCCTACGCCATGGCCCGTGAACAGGGCATTATTGATTAAGAGAGCTGCGCTACAGTGCTTACCTTATAGCCCTTCCAGCAGGCGCAGAATCATCTGCGGCTGCTGGTTGGCCTGAACCAACATAGCAATGCCTGCCTGCTGCAGGATCTGGGCGCGCACAAGGTTGGAGGCTTCCTTAGCATAATCGGCATCCTGAATACGCGACTGGGCAGCGGAGGTGTTAACAATACTGTTATTGAGGCCATCAATTACGCTTTCAAAACGGTTTTGCACCGCCCCCAAATAGCTACGTTGGCGATCTAACCGCTTGATCGCCTCATCCACTCTATCTATCGGTTTATCCGTCCCACTGAAATCCTCAGTCACGTCCAAACCATCAAGACCCAACCCCTGTAAATTCATGGCTTCAAAACGAACGGCAATGGTATCGCCAACGTTAGCACCCACTTGAATGTTCAGTGATTTAGTGTCGTTCAACAGCCCAATGCCATTGAAGTTACTTTTCCCGGCGATGCGCTCAATCTCTTCTAAACGTTGATCAATTTCGTCTTGGATAGAATCCAGGTCGTCGGAAGAGTTGGTGCCGTTAGCTGCTTGCACACTCAGCTCACGGATGCGCTGCAGGTTGTCGTTAATCTGATTAAGCGAGCCTTCCGCCGTCTGCACCATTGATATGCCATCATTGGTGTTGCGGATCGCCTGGGTCATGCCTTTGATTTGCGCCGTCATACGATTGGCAATAGCCTGGCCGGCAGGGTCATCCTTGGCACTATTGATGCGCAGCCCAGAAGAGAGGCGCTGCATGGCGGTCTGCATGGCCTGCTGACTGCCGCGCAGATTGTTCTGCACGGTTAGCGACATCACATTGGTATTTAGGCTGAGCAACGCACGCCTCCAGGGAAGTTAGCGCGCCCGATTGATGGCGGCTACAACGTTACTATCGGCCTAAACGCAAAAATCATGAACACTTTTGAGGCTCAAGGCTGCGACCACTACTCGCCAGCACTTCATCAACAGGTTTTTTTACATAGTCGTGCAGGTAGTAACCGTCATCGACCACCTCTCCATCCCAAGCCACAATGTCTAGATCCATAGTACGTGGCCCCGATTTAATCGCTCCCCGAACACGGCCCAGACGATCTTCCACCCCTTTGAGGTAAGCACGAAACGCTTCACGCTCAAGCGGTGTGCTCACCAACAGCGCGGCGTTTAGGAAATCGGGTTGCTGCTGGTACCCCACCGGCTGGGTGCGAATCGTTTTGGAACGAGCCAACAGATTGCACTCACGGTTAATGATATCGACCGCCTGAGCCACATAGTGGTCTGGGTCGATGTTAGAACCTAAAGAGATCAAGCACTCATGGAGCGCTTCAGATTGTTTGGTAAACAACGTCGTTGGTGGCATAGCGACATCCTGTTAAAAGTGACGTCTTCTTGAATGGCCCTGTAAGCAGGACTCATCTATCAATACCTCTAAGCACGTGCCACGTGCAAGCTGTGTATAAGTTATTGACAAACGCTACACTCACGCAGAAAGTCTTCCTATACCAATAAAACAGTAGGGAACGCTTTATGCATCATCAGGCTGCTCTGGTAACCGGCGGTGCTACCCGCTTGGGCCGATTCTTCTCCGAAGCGTTGGCTGATGCCGGTTTTGATATTGCTCTACACGTTAATCGCTCCCGCAAAGAGGCCGAAGAGGTCGCCAGCGGTATCCGCGCTAAAGGGCGGGAGTGCGAAATATTTTCCTGCGATTTTTTAAACGAAGACTTAAACGACTTACTCCAGTCGGCCAAGCAGCGCTTCCCAGGGCTTAATTTGCTGCTGAACAGCGCCTCTGCCTATGAACCCGCGCCGATCTCGGCGACCGAGCTGGCGATGCTGGAGACACAGTTCAGGGTCAATATGTTTACCCCGCTACTGCTCACCCGTTACTTTGCCGAAACCGTTCAAGAGGGCCAGGTGATCAATATCATCGATAATAAGGTGGCCTATCACCAGTATCCCTATGCAGCCTATTTGCTATCGAAAAAGAGCCTAGCGGAGATGACTCGTATGGCGGCACTGGAGTTCGCACCGCGCATTCGCATTAACGGCATTGCCCCTGGCGTGGTACTGCCCGCTTCCCAGCGCACTAGCGCCTATATTGAGTGGCGTATTGAAGGCATTCCGCTCAAGCGCCAGGGGCACCCCGACCACCTTGTACAAGCTCTGCACTACTTGTTGGAAAACCCCTTTGTAGCGGGGCAGATTCTGTTTGTCGATGGCGGGGAGTCAATCAATCTGGAGGGTCGGCACTCAGAAAACTATGCCAATTAAATAAAAATTCAGCCCTTAAAACGCAACGAGGCCGCCTGAAGGCGGCCTCGTTGCAGCGATTGATAACAATCGCATCACGATAACAACAGTTTAAGTTTCATCGACGTCGTCATGGTCAGGCTTTTCGTGTTCAAAAGTATCAGAGCTAGTTTTACTACCGCGTGGATCAAACCTGTCATCCGATGTAATATCACCCGACTTAGGCTGCCCAGCCGGGCTACCATCGATCGTAAAGGCTTGCTGCATAACACGCAGGTTTGCGGGAGGCGCAGAACCAGTTTTATCTTGCCCGAAGTAGAGCGTGGTATGCGGGAAAGGTATCTCGATACCCGCTTCATCGAAGCGTAGCTTGACGAGGCGATTGTAGGCGCGGCCCACGGCCCACTGGTCGCCCGGCGTAGTCTTGATCACCACACGGATGTTCACGGAGCTGTCTGCCAGCGCAATGACACCTGCCACGGTCAGATCCGCCAACAATTTATGGCTATGCTCTTCGCTGGCTTTCAGGTCTTCAAAAGCCAATTGAAGCTGTGCAATGGCATCATCAATACTCTCACGATAGGCAATACCGTACTCACCCACATGGTTACCAAACTCGCGCATATAGTTAGACACGGTATCCACGCTGGAGAACGGTACGATGTGATAAGTACCGGACAAATCACGAATACCGACAGAGCGGATACTGAGCCGTTCGGCGGTGCCTGTCACGCCACCCACCGTGACCACATCGCCGGTATTCATAGCGTTCTCGACCTGGATAAATACCCCGGTGATAACGTCCTGCACCAGCTTCTGAGCACCAAAACCAATCGCCAAACCAAGTACACCGGCACCGGCAATCAATGGGCCGATATTGATGCCAATTTCCGACAGTACGATCATGCCGGTAATCGTGACCATAGCGATTGCCAGGGCATTACGAAACAGGCTGAGCAGGGTTTTTGCCCGCGCAGAGGGCTCACCGTAGCCGGTTTCCGGATTGAGCTTATGCTCGATCAGGCTTGCCAGGCCCAGCCACACGGCGAGCGCCACAATCAAAATCACCGCAACACTGGTCAGGTTGCCAACCAGCACGGCGCCACCTTCAGAGGCATACCAGGCAGCTAGGTCAAAAGCGCCCCAAGCATTCAGCACCATCATGATGACCACAATCAGAATGATCGTACGCAGCACGCGAAGCGCATTGGGCACGTAGCTGTTTAAGCGCTTTTCAAGCAGCGGTAATTTGCGCCGCAGATCGTCCGACAGGGTAATCCGACGGCCAATGGTCTGGGTAAGAAAAGACGACACCAACAACCCAACGACAATCGCGGCCAATGACTTCAAGGTGGCAAACATCACAAACGGCAGCGCATCGCCGGGGCGCGTTAACGTCAGCACAAATACGATCAAGAAATAGAGCAGCGCGAACAGGTGCCAAGTACGGGCAAATAGCTGCAGCGAGACGCGGCTGGCAGTCAGCGTTGATTTTGCCGCCATCTCGTTCAGATTACCGCGCAGACGGGCGCGGTTTCTTAGCACCACGACCACTGCGTAGATAAACGCCAACAGCATGATCAGCGTGCCGACCGCTTGCCCCAGCGAGGCCGCCACATAGAAGTTAACCAGCGGGACTACCACCATCAGGCCGTAACCGACCATGCCGATCAACCGCGCTAACCAGCGGTTCCAGTAGGAGGCTTCCTGGGCAGAGATAGGCAGTAGCCGCAGCCCTTCGTAGCGCGAAGAGAACAGCATTCGCACACCGGCTTTGAGCAGTTCAATAATCAAGAACGCATTTAAAAACAGCGAGGCACGGGTCGAGAGCTCCCCTGCTTCACCAATCGCAAAGGTGGCCAGCAGATTACCACCCACATAGGCCAAGCCGACAAGCAGCACATCGATGACTGCCGCAATCGCCACGCAGAAAACCAAACGTAAAACGGGGGTTAAATTTTTACCATTCAGCGACCAGCCGCTGATTTTGGTAAACAGCGGCTTAGCCAACCGCCGAACAATCATAAACAGTGCAAAGGTGGCGACAATCACCATACCCAGATTAATCGCCGCACTGGTGAAGGCGGCCATATCAAAGACACTGTCGGCCTCTTGGCCAGAAAACAGACCGCCGACAATGCCTACCACTTGCTCGAATTGACCACCCACATCGCTTACCACACGACTGGTGAGCTCAGCGAGTTGGCGTGGCAGCGAGACATCCTCCGGCGCTATCTCACTGCCTTGAGCGGCCGCTTCCGGGGAGAGTTCGGTAGCAACGCCATTGGGCAGCGCTGAGGCTTGATTGCGCAACATCTCAATCAGCTCTTGCCGCGACTGCTCATCCTCTAGCAGGTTCGCCAGCGCCTCATAGGACGTAGGCGCTGCTTCTTCAGAGGATGCAGCACCATCGGCGCTGGTCGACTCACTTGGCGCGCTCTGCGCCATCGCTGGCGTGGCTATTAAGGCAATCATTGCCAATAGCCAGACACCTAGCCAGGGTAATAAACGAAGTGGCTTCACACCTAAACCTCCTTTTGGGTGAGTGTTCTGTTCAATCTAACGGCTGCTTAGTTTTACGCAAGCCAATAATAGGCAGCCCAAGTTGCTTACACTCTACACTGCCAGCGCCGCTTGTGAAAAAGTTGTACAGGTTAACATGACTTGATTAATAAGGCGTTTCACTGGCAAAGCGATAATAGCCACTGCTGTGCCAGCAGTAACACCACCGCGTAACGCGTACCTTTAGCGACCACAATCCACGCTAGCGCCCGCCACCAGGGCAGCCGGAAAACGCCGGCCAGTACAGTGAGAGGGTCACCAATAATCGGTGCCCAGGAAACCAGCAGGCTTAGCTCGCCAAAGCGATGATACCAGCGCTCCGCTCGGGCTAAGCTGCGTGGCGAGGCCGGAAACCAGCGGCGATCTTGAAACTGACGCGCATAGCGGCCCATCGCCACGTTGATCATGCTGCCGAGAGTGTTGCCCGCCGTGGCCACCGCCCACAGCCCCAGAGGCGGTTCGCCGAGACACCACAGCCGCGCTAGCCACACTTCCGACCCACCGGGAAGCAGCGTGGCGCTGACCAGGGCGACAAAAAACAGGCTTAGCATAGACTCAGTGAGCCACGTTAACGTGGCACCTGCCCACCTAACTGCTGGGTTATCTCATCGGCCGTTTGGCGAACCAGCGCTCCCAGGGTGAGTAAGCGAGCTTCCGGGATGCGCGCCACCGGGCCAGACACCGAGATCGCCGCCAACGGCGTGCCGTGCTCATCAAACACACAGGCGGCCACGCAATGCAGGCCTATGGCATGCTCTTCACGGTCGCAGGCAAAGCCTTGGGCACGAATCTGCTCCGTTTCCATTTGAAGTGTGTCGGATTGATAGAGCGTATTGGCGGTCACTCTTGCCAACTCGCTGCCATCCAGCAGTTTGGCGCGCTCATCATCGGGCATCCACGCTAGCAGCGCTTTACCTACGCCGGAGGCATGCAGCGGCGCGCGGGAACCTAGGCGGGTGATCATACGCATCATTTGCGGTGATTCATGCTGCGCTAAAAATACCGCCGTGACCCCATCGCGAATGCCCAAATTAGCGGTCTCGCCGGTCTCAGCGGTTAAACGGCGTAGAAAAGGGCGACTTGTGGCCACCACGTCGCGGGCTTCAAGAAAGCTATTGCCGATACGGAAGGTTTTGACATCGATGCGCCATAGGCCTTGCTCGTTCTCCTGGGTCACAAACCCCTGACTCTGCAAGGCTTGCAGCAAGCGGTGGGTGGTAGAGGGCGCCAACTCAGCCATCTCCGCCACATCTGAAAGTGCTAAACCAAGCGGGCTGGCCGCAAGGTACTCCAACAGCGTTAAGCCACGCACCAACGACTGGCTATGGCCTCCGCTAGCTTTGGCGGTACTCGCCGGACGACCGACCGTCCTGCGTTTGGCTTCACTCACTTGGCTTTCTCCAAATAGGCACTGCTAAAAGACGCTCCCAAAAGCGCTCCTACTACTTACTAAAAGCGCCCTTGCTGACGGCGCCTTCCCTAAAATACAAAGGGCGTCAGGATAACGTGACAACATGGCAATTGTCGCGTTTACGGAAACGAATTCCATTCATTCAGCGATGGTTCCAGCGCGGTAGCCGCTTAGCTATAAACGCATCGATCCCCTCGCTCACATCCTCGGCTAACATATTGCAGGCCATGGTTTTCCCGGCAAAGGCGTAGGCTTCGTCGAGCGGCATGCTCAACTGACGGGCAAACATGGCTTTTCCGGTACGCACCGCAACGGCGCTTTTAGCGCAGATACTGGTGGACAGGGCTTCAATTGCTTCGTCCAGCGCGTCATCATCTGCCACGCGGTTAATCAACCCCCACTCAGCGGCTTGATCAGCACTGATAAACTCCCCGGTAAGCAGCATCTCCATGGCGTGTTTACGCGCAACGTTGCGGGAAAGTGCTACCGCTGGAGTAGAACAAAACAGGCCAACATTGATGCCGGAAACAGCAAAGCGTGCGCTGCGCGCCGCCACCGCCAGATCACAGCTCGCCACCAGTTGGCAGCCCGCAGCGGTGGCTATGCCCTGCACTTTGGCGATGACCGGCACAGGCAAGTGCACAATGGCCTGCATCACTTCGCTACAGCGGGCAAACAGCGCTTGATAGTAGGCTTTATCGGGGTTGGCACGCATCTGCTTCAGATCATGCCCGGCGCAGAAGGCTTTGCCTTCGGCGGCAAGTACCACACAGCGCACGCTGCTATCGTCGGCAATTTCGGCTAACGCGTCGTGAAGCGCTTGCAACATGGCTTCCGAGAGCGCGTTAAAGCGCTCTGGCGCGCTCATCGTCAGCGTTGTGACGCCTTGCTGGTCAAAACGTTGTAGGAGGGAGGCCGTTGTGGAAAGGTCATCAGTGGTGATGGGCATGGTGAACTCCTGAGGTTGAGTAACACTTTGCCCATCAGTCTAGCGCACAAGCTTTACGTACGTTTTTGTTTAAAAATCTTACCTACAAGTGCGCTACTTCATTTTTTCATTAGGCGGGTGTCACGGCCTAAGGGGTGCGGCTCGCCGCGCTGTTTGGCTAAATCGATTTGGCGTTGGCGCTCACGGGCCGCCGCGCGGGTCTTCTCCGGCAACGAGTCGATGCAGTGGGGGCAGCTAATCCCTGGCTCGTAAGCAGAAGACTGCATATCCTCGGCGGAGATCGGCATGCGGCAAGCGTGGCACTGCTCGAACTCGCCTTTGCTTAAGTCGTGGCGCACCGTGACCCGGTTATCGAACACAAAGCACTCACCGCGCCACAGCGACTGCTCTTCCGGGACTTTTTCCAGGTAGTTCAGCACGCCGCCTTTTAAGTGGTAGACCTCTTCAAAGCCTTCTTTAAGCATAAAGCTGGAGGCTTTTTCACAGCGGATGCCGCCGGTGCAGAACATCGCTACTTTCTTATGTTTTTCCGGGTCGTAGTGCTCGCGCACGTACTCAGGAAACTCTCGGAAAGTGGTGGTTTTAGGATCGATCGCCCGCTCGAAGCTGCCAATCGCCACTTCGTAATCATTGCGGGTATCGATCACCAGTACTTCCGGATCGGCAATGATGTCGTTCCAGTTTTCCGGCTCGACGTAAGTGCCCACGGTATCGTTAGGGTCGATATCCGGCACGCCGAGGGTGACGATTTCTTTTTTGAGTTTGACCTTGGTGCGGTAGAACGGCGTTTCGTCACAAAAAGACTCTTTGTGATCAATATCAGCCAAGCGTGGGTCAGCAGTCAGCCAAGTCAACAGTGCGTCGATACCTTCGCGACTACCCGCCACCGTGCCGTTAATGCCCTCTTTGGCGAGCAGCAGCGTGCCCTTTACATCGTTATCGAGCATGGTTTGGCGCAGCGGTTCGCGCAGCGCTTCAAAGTCATTGAGGGTGACAAATTTGTACAGCGCAGCGACCACAATGGGCGGCGTTTGAACAGTTACTGACATGCAAAACTCCTGGTAGTCACCCTCGCAAAGGGCGGACCGGGTTAGAAGAGGCCAGGATTTTACTCGAAAGCTAACCAAAAGTTTAGCGCTGGCAATCACATTTAATACATCGATTTATTCGACAGGAACGTGCAGAAAGCTTCACCCCACGGAGCGTCAGTAAGGCGTATATTGTCATTATTCAATCTCACGCAACCTGCGGAGCACACCATGATTATTCGTCGTTCAAACGAGCGGGGCTACGCCGACCACGGCTGGCTGCGTTCTTTCCATACCTTTTCCTTTGCCAACTACGTTGACCGCAACCATATGGGGTTCCGCGCTCTGCGCGTGATCAATGAAGACCGCGTAGCGGGCGGCCATGGTTTTGGCGCCCATCCTCACCGGGATATGGAGATCATCTCCTATGTGCTTGAAGGTGAGATGGAGCACAAAGACAACATGGGCAATGGCGAGGTGATGCGCCCGGGCGATGTGCAGCGCATGTCGGCGGGCACCGGCGTGCTGCACAGCGAGTTTAATCACTCCAAGGAGAACGGGCTGCACTTCCTGCAGATCTGGATTGAACCCAAGCAGCTCGGCATTAAACCCAGCTATGAGCAAAAGGCTTTTCCTAGCGCTGAGCGTCAAGGGCAATGGCGTTTAGTGGCTTCTGAAGAAGGCCGCGACGGGTCTGTGAGCATCAACCAGGATGTGAACCTTTACGCGGGTTTGTTTAACGCTGGCGAACAGGCAACAGCGCCGCCTTCGCGCTACGCTTGGCTGCATGTGGTGAACGGCGAAATGGAGATTAACGGTGAGACGCTGAGCGCAGGCGACGCCGCGGCGTTCCAACCGGATGAGGCGATAAACCTTACCGGCAAGGAAGCAGGCGAAGTGCTGCTGTTTGATCTTGCTTAAAGACCGAACCTACTAAACTGCCTAAACCGAAACGGCGCCTCGCAAGAGGCGCCGTTTTTACAGCCAACTTATTTAACCAATTGCGTTAGCTATTTTGCGCCGAGTAGAGCGCACGAATTTTCAGCGTGTGATCCACTTGCTTCAATGCTTCCAGCGCCTGGGGGCCGTAGGCTTTATCTACATCAATGACCACATAACCGACTTTTTCATTGGTCTGCAGGTATTGACCGGAGATGTTGATGTCATTTTCAGACAGCACGCGGTTAATCTGCGACAGCACGCCCGGTACGTTATCGTGAATATGCAGCAAACGGTGCTTGTCCGGGTGAGCGGGCAGCGCCACCTCGGGGAAGTTGACCGAGGTCACGGTGGTGCCGTTATCAGAGTAAGTAATCAGCTTTTCTGACACTTCGATACCGATATTCTCCTGAGCTTCCAGGGTAGAGCCACCGATATGTGGGGTCAGAATCACATTCTCCAAGCCACGCAGCGGGCTCTCAAACTCTTCTTCGTTGCCTTTCGGCTCTACCGGGAAGACGTCAATCGCCGCGCCGTTGAGATTGCCCGCTTTAAGCGCTTCGGCAAGCGGTTCGATTTCAACGACGCTACCGCGGGAGGCATTAATAAAGATCGCACCGGGCTTCATGGCAGCGATCTCTTTTGCGCCGATCATCCAGCGGGTAGAGGCAAGGTCAGGCACGTGCAGGCTAATGACATCGGAACGACCCAGCAGCTCTTCAAGGCTTGCTACCTGGTTTGCATTACCCATACCCAGCTTGGCGATGACATCATAGTAAATGACGTTAAAGCCCAGCGATTCGGCCAGCACCGAAAGTTGCGCACCGATGCTGCCGTAGCCAACGATACCCAGCGTTTTACCGCGCGCTTCGTGGGAGTTCTTCGCTGACTTCAGCCAGCCACCCTGGTGAGCGCGGGCGTTTTTCTCTGGGATACCGCGCAGTAGCATAATCGCTTCTGCCAGCACCAGCTCGGCCACCGAACGGGTATTGGAGTACGGCGCGTTAAATACCGCGATACCGCGGGTGAGGGCAGCGGTTAAATCGACCTGATTGGTGCCGATACAGAAACAGCCAACGCCGACTAGCTTCTCTGCCGCCTCGAACACGCGCTCCGTTAACTGGGTGCGGGAACGAATACCAATGAAGTGAACATCGCGGATCTTTTCGATCAGCGCATCCTCATCAAGGGACGTCGGCAGGTGCTCAATATTGGCGTACCCTGACGTGTGAAAATTGTCCACCGCACTTTGGTGGACGCCCTCGAGTAGCAGGATCTTGATCTTGCTCTTGTCCAGGGACGTTTTGGCCATGGCTGAATCAACCTCTATGGTCGGCGGCATGCGCCGTGTATCGGTTCACGGGAGGCGCATATCGTAGCACAGCCCGCATCGTTCAGGCCGGGTGTGAATGATGAAAAGTCTGCGTGGTGACAATGAATGGATCGCAAGTCGCGCAACAAGCTGTATTGAAGAGGGCAGACGCCGCCCCCCAGCCTCGGTGTATACTGTGGGCTTATTTTAAAAATACCGGTTTACAGGCACCCCCCAATGAGTGACACGACATCACCCCCACAGGACTTTGCCGCGACGGTTGAGCAACTCGAAACCATCGTTGAACGTCTCGAGTCAGGCGAGCTCTCATTGGAAGATGCACTGACCGCGTTTGAACAGGGCGTGCGGCTGACCCGCGATGCCCAGCAGCGCCTGGATAGCGCCGAACTCAAGGTGCGGGCGCTGAGTGAAGATAGCGAAGGACGTTTAAACGTAACGCCCTTTACTGGCCCCGACGACCCTAAGGATGCGGCCGAGGATGAGAGCAAGGAGACGCCCCCATGGTAGCCATGCAGCCTAGCCAGCTTGCCACCCTGCGTCAGACCAGCAATGCCCGCGTAGATGCCACCCTAGCGGCGCTGTTTGATAACCGCCCAGCGGTAGCGCCACGCCTCGAGGCGGCAATGCGCCATGGCCTGCTGGCCGGCGGCAAACGCCTGCGACCGCTACTGGTGTATATGGCTGGTCAGGCACTCGGTGCTAAAGACGATGCTCTGGATGCCCCCGCCGCGGCCATTGAGCTAATCCACGCTTACTCGTTGATCCATGATGATCTTCCAGCCATGGATGACGACGACCTGCGTCGTGGTCAGCCCACGGTGCATAAAGCCTTTGATGAAGCGAGTGCGATTCTGGCCGGAGACGCCCTGCAGGCGCTGGCCTTCGAAGTGTTGGCCAGCAATGCGCACCCCCGGCTGAGCCATTTGGTGCACACCCTGGCCTCCGCCTCTGGCCGTGATGGCATGGTGGCAGGGCAGGCGCTAGATTTAGACGCCGTCGGTGATCACCCGGATGTCGATGCCCTGGCCCATATGCACGCCCATAAAACCGGCGCACTGATCGTCGCTGCAGTGCGTTTGGGCGGCCTGGTAGCCGTCGACGACGATGACCCGCACTTAGACGCGCTTACTCGCTACGCCCGCGCCATTGGTCTAGCCTTTCAGATTCACGACGACATCCTAGATGTGACCGGCGATACCGTTACCCTAGGCAAAACGTCAGGCGCCGATGCCGCACGCGCCAAGCCCACCTACCCCAGCCTGCTGGGGTTAGCGGGTGCTCAACGCAAAGCGCACAGCCTGATTGACGAGGCCATTGCCGCACTCGCCCCATTAGGCGAGCGTGCTGCACCGCTGGCCGACTTAGCCCACTACATGATCGAGCGCGACCACTAAAGATGCCCATGAAGCTGTTCGACGAAATCCCCCGCGAGCGCCCAACGACGCCGCTGCTCGACTCCTTTGACCACCCCGCCGCGTTGCGGGCCATGAATGCCTCCCAGCTCGCCCAACTGGCCGACGAGCTACGCGCCTACCTGCTCTATAGCGTGGGTGTTTCCGGCGGTCACTTTGGCGCTGGGCTCGGCGTGGTCGAGCTGAGCGTTGCCCTGCACCATGTCTACCAAACGCCCCACGACCGACTAGTGTGGGACGTGGGCCATCAGGCCTACCCGCACAAGATTCTCACCGGCCGCCGCGAGGCCATGCTAAGTATTCGCCAGCACGGCGGTCTGGCAGCATTTCCACGCCGCGCCGAGTCCGAGTACGACACCTTTGGCGTCGGCCACTCCAGCACGTCGATTTCGGCGGCATTGGGTATGGCACTGGCAGCGAAGGCACAGGGCGATAAGCGTCACGTGTGCGCGATTATTGGCGACGGCGCATTGACCGCCGGCATGGCCTTTGAAGCCCTCGCCCACGCTGGCCACGTGAATGCCAATCTATTGGTAGTGCTCAACGACAACGAGATGTCGATTTCCGAGAACGTCGGCGGCATGGCGACCTACCTAGCCCGGGTGCTCTCCAGCAAGCCCTACCTGAAAATACGCGAAGAGAGTAAAAAAGTGCTTTCGCACCTGCCCGGCGCCCTGGAACTTGCCCGGCGCACTGAAGGGCATATGAAAGGCATGGTCAGCCCCGCCACGCTATTTGAAGAGATGGGTTTTAACTACGTAGGCCCCATTGATGGCCATGACCTAGACGCGTTAACCCATACAATCGAAAACCTGCGCGACCTCGACGGCCCGCAGTTTCTGCATATCAAGACGGTGAAAGGCAAAGGCTTTCTGCCCGCCGAAGCGGATCAGATTGGCTACCACGCTATTACTAAGCTGGAAAAACCCGAAACGCTAGCCAACGCGACTACGGTCAAGAAACCGGTGGTTACCCCGCCACCCGCGAAGAAAAAATACTGCAATGTGTTCGGCGAATGGCTGTGCGATATGGCGGCAAGCGACCCGCGCCTGATGGGCATTACCCCCGCCATGCGCGAAGGCTCCGACCTGATTCGCTTCTCTAAAGAGTACCCTCAACGCTATTTCGATGTGGCGATTGCCGAGCAGCATGCGGTAACCCTTGCAGCGGGTATGGCCTGCGAAAGCATGAAACCAGTGGTGGCAATTTATTCCACTTTTCTACAGCGCGGCTACGATCAGTTGATTCATGACGTCGCGGTGCAGAACCTGGACGTCACTTTCGCCATTGATCGCGCGGGCCTGGTAGGTGAAGACGGCCCCACGCACCACGGCAGCATGGATCTCTCCTTCTTGCGCTGCGTGCCCGGCATGGTGATTCTAGCTCCGGCGGATGAAGCCGAGTGCCGCGCTATGCTCAGTGCCGCCTATCATCACCCTGGTCCTGCTGCGGTGCGCTACCCTCGTGGCACCGGCCCTGGTGCGGAAATTCCCGCGCATCTTGAGCCACTCGCCATTGGTAAAGCGGAAGTACGCCGCCACGCCGCCAACGACGGAGTGCGCATCGCGCTGCTCGCCTTTGGCAGCCTCAACAGCGCCGCAGCGGAAGTCGCCGAACGGCTCAATGCGACTCACATCAATATGCGCTCCATCAAGCCGCTGGATCGCGATGCGCTACTGCACGCAGCCGACGAGCACGAGCTACTAGTGACCCTGGAAGAGAACGTGATTGCCGGTGGCGCGGGTAGTGCCGTAAATGAGCTGCTCCACGCTGAAGGCGTTCAGGTGGAAGTGCTCAACCTCGGCCTACCGGACGCTTTTGTGGAACATGGCACACCCGCGCAACTGCTTGCCGACTGTCAGCTGGATATCGAAGGCATTGAGCAGGCTATTCGCGCTCGACTGCCATAAGCCATTATTTTTTAAATTACTTTGAGACTAATATGCTATTTCTAATTATTATTTTCGCCTTGATTGGCCTTGCGTTTGGAGGCCCGGTAGGGCTGCTGATTGGCGGTGGCCTGGGCTGGTGGCTAGGCAAGCGCCTTAGCCGCCGCCTGAATATCGCGCGGATGCGCATCCAGGAAGGCTTTTTGGAGTCGATTTTCTCGGTGATGGGCTGCTTATGCCAAGCCGACGGTAAAGTGACCGACGGCGAGTTGGACGTTGCCGAAAAGCTGTTTGATCAAATGCACCTCCAGGGCGAACAGCGCGCCAAGGCTCGCGCCGCCTTCGAGCGTGGCCGCGCCGATGACTTCGATCTAGACGCCGAGCTGGCCACCGTTAACCGCTTAACCCAACGCCAGCCGGTACTGCGCCAGGTATTTATCCAGGTTCAGCTTTCTGCTATCGCCGCAGATGGCGTGCTTCACCCCGCCGAGCACGAGATGATTCTACGTGTCGCCCGGGGCGTAGGCTGCAGCGACGCCGAAGTGCAGCAGATCGAAGCGATGTTGCACGGCGCGGCCGCGAACTCTCAAGGCGCCAGCGAAGAGGCTCTCAAGGACGCTTACCGCGTATTGGGGGTTTCTGATGACGCCAGCGATGCTGAAATCAAAAAAGCCTACCGCCGTCTGATGAGCCAAAACCACCCGGACAAACTGGCCGGCAAAGGCCTGCCCGAGAGCATGCGTGATATCGCACAGGCACGCACCAGCGAAATCGGCAATGCCTACGAGCGGATCCGCGAGGCAAGGGGGAACGCTTAGTCTGACCGCAATCGCCAATTTCCAAAAGCTAGTTAACGAGGCCCCACAAGGGTAACTTCGATAGCTCTAGGCCTTTGATCTTACCCTTGCGCCGTTGGCCGAACGACAATGTCTCCAATATCGACTTCGGGTGGTTGGGCAATGGCAAAAGCGATGGCCGATGCAACAGCAGCAGGGTCAATGGCTATTGACTCCATGCTGTCCGCAACCTTATTTCGAAGCTCTTGAGAAGGGATAGCGTCGCCAAAACTCGTGCGAATTATGCCGGGAGATATCCCCGTTACTCGCAGGTTGGGGCCTGCTTCTTGTCGAAGTCCCTCGTGGATAGTGCGTACGGCATTTTTTGTACCTGCGTAAATAGCCTGCCCTGGAACGATCTTTAGCCCGGCTGTTGAAATCACACTCACGAAGTGCCCCGAGGACTGCCGACGGAAAATCGGTAGTGCAGCCGCGATGCCATAGATGACTCCGCGCAAATTCACATCAATCATCGCATCCCAATCGTCAACGCGCAGTTCATCTAACATTGAGATGGGGCCGATGCCTGCGTTGGAAATGAAAACATCAAGCTGACCAAACCGCTGACAGGCAACGTCAACCAGTCTCTGCAGATCCTCGCGGACGCAGACATCCGTTATTGCGAAGGCCGCTTCGCCCCCCATCAGCGTTATCTCTTCCTCGAGGCTTTCCAGCGCTTCCCTTTTGCGAGCCCCTAGAACTAGCTTTGCCCCCACTCCAGCCAGCTTAAGTGCGGTTTCTCGGCCAATGCCGCTGCTTGCTCCCGTGATAGCGATAACCTTGCCGCTGATACCCGTCATTTCATATCCCCCTTCTCGGTCAATGAAAATATTATGGTGAGCCTCAGCTGGTTTATCTATGCTGGAAAATACAGTTTTTTATAGAGATCGTATTAATAATGAGCGATACGCTAACGGAAGTATTTTCGCTACTCGATTTGCGTAGTGCGCGATGTACCAGACTCGAAGCCGGTGGGGACTGGGCACTTCGCTTTCCTGCAAAACCTGCTCTTAAATTCGCAGCCGTTATGCGTGGAGGCTGCTGGCTGATATATCCAAACCAAGAACATATCTGGCTTGATGAAGGTGATGTATTCCTTCTTTCACACACGCCACCCTACGTTATTGCCAGTGATCCCAACCTCTTGGCCGAGGACGGAGTGGCCGTTATCGACTGGGAACATTCCGATACTGGTCATTACGGCGGCGCCGAGACAGTACTGCTTGCTGGAAGCTTTCTATTAGATGATCTACACGCGCAATTATTGATCGACACTCTACCGCCATTCATGCGAATTCCGGCTGCTGCACCATCGGCAGCCTCTTTGCGACATACTTTAGAAATCCTGGATACCGAAATCCGTCGTACCGAGATTGGTTTCGGTTTAATGCGGCGACATTTAGCTGACATGCTGCTGGTTCAACTTCTACGTGCTTTTGCAAAACGGGAATATGCTGGCACCACAGCGGAACCTGAAGATGTTTTAACCAGCTGGATTGGAGCACTGAATAACTCTCAAATTGGCGCCGCGTTAGATCTCATGCATTCTGAGCCTAGTCGCCCCTGGACAGTCGCAGACCTATCACATCGAGTCGGCATGTCGCGATCTTCGTTCTCTAATGCCTTCCGAACAGCTGTAGGAAAATCACCGATCGATTATTTGTTGCATTGGCGAATGCAGCTGGCGCAAAGATTGATTCAGGAAGGCCTAAGTATCGCAGAGGTTTCTGAAACCGTGGGTTATATGTCACAGAGTGCTTTCGGCGCCGCCTTTAAACGAACCGTTGGACACTCCCCCAAAGCCCAGTTAAAAAAACCTGTGGGCAAGGAAGAGAATCGACAGCGTCGCTAACGACCGCTAGATTAAAGAATCGTTTTTCGCCAGGAGCACGCCATGATCACGCTGTACAGCTTTCCCCACTCCCGCTCGCTACGAGCAGCGTGGACGCTTGAAGAGTTAGGCCTAGAGTATCAGTGCCAGCATGTGGCGCTGGATAAAGGCGAGGGGCAAACAGCCAAGCATTTGGCGCGTCACCCGGATGGCAAGGTGCCAGTTCTTGAAGATGGAGAAGTATCGCTATTTGAATCAGTGCCGATTTGCCGTTATCTAGCGGAGCAATATGGCGACGGCACCCTCCTACCCAGCAGCCCTGCCGCTCGAGCTCAGGTCGACCAGTGGCTCAGCTTTATCGTCACCGAAATGGAACAGCCATTGTGGAATCAGGCCAAGCATAAGTTTGCCTTGCCCACAGACAAACGCGTTCCCGCTATTTTGCCGGTCTGCGCATGGGAGTTTCAGCGTGCGCTAAGCGCGCTGGAGCGCCGCTACAACGGGCAAGAAAACTTGGTGGGTAACACCTTTACCCTTGCGGATCTGTTTTTAACCCATACTTTATCGTGGGCGGTCAGCATGAAGCACCGCTTACCCGAACCGCTATTGGCCTATCGCGAACGCCATATTCAGCGCGCCGCGATGGCTAGAGCAATCGAAAAAGAGCAGGCAGCAGCAGAGAGTTAATCAACATCTAAACGCTTTAAAAACCGTTGCTGGCAGTATGTGGCAACGGTTTTTAAACTAGTCGGGCGTTGCTTAAAAGCCAAGGTCATCAAGCAAATCGTCTACTTGATCCTGCCCTGCCACCACATCCGTCTTATTTTGGTTCACCTGCGGCCCGTTACGAAGCTTGGCATGTTCATCGCGGTCATCTTCCATCTTAACGCCGTCGGTGACGTGAGGAACATTATCGACCAGCACCTGAACAAGCTGCTCTTCGATGAGCTTGATGACTTCCATCATTTTCTTAATCACCTGACCGGTGAGATCCTGAAAGTCTTGGGCCATCATAATTTCAAGCAGCTCTTTTTGAGTAGCCCCGGTTGCGGTGGGAAGCTTACTGCTCAAAAAGTTCTGTGTATCCTCGACGAGCTTAGCATCACCTTCTACTGCCGCGAGCTTAGCTGCCGCCGCCTGCCAGCGCTCATTAAGCGCAGCGCCTTCTTCTTCAAGGCTGTCTTGCACCGGTTGAGCGCGCTCAACGGCATTCAATGCCCGCTCTGCGGCCTGCTCCGTCATTGAGGCAACGTAGTTGAGCCGGTCATTGGCATCCGGTATTGCCTGCGCCGCCTGGCTAATCTGCTGATCTAGGCCCAGCTCTTTCATGCTGTCCCGCAGTAGGCGCGTTAAGTGGCCTATGCGATGCACCATCTCATCAGTACTGTCTTTTTTGCCCAGTACCGACGGCATCGTCGTGTCGTGGGCGTTGTTAACAGTGCTCATGACAATCCTCTTGTTGGAAAAGCTTATTGAATGTCGTTTTGGGTGTGGCAATAGACATCACTATACGAACCCACTGTGTTTTTTCAGGATGCACGGCGTTAAACACATCAAGGTCTGCATCTAAACCTGATACTACTGTCGGCTCAACATCCTAAAACTTAAGTTTAACGTTTAGTCTACAGTGGGAAACTGCGAGTTACAGGTATTTTTAACCCCTTAAAAACCATCTAATTTACAGGCGGGTTCAAGCAGGCAATGGTTCGAAGTCGAGCGATTAACCATTAAGCAGCTGAAACGTGCGGTAGAACGGCGCTATAAACGGCAAAGTAGTGACAGATGCTGCCAGCCACTACAAACAGATGCCAAATCGCATGGTTGTAGGGGATCGCACGCACGGCGTAGAAGATCACCCCTAGCGTGTAGGTAATTCCTCCCGCGGCCAGTAGGGCAATGCCGGTCGTTGAAAGACTCGCCGCCATCTCTCCTGATGCCAGCACGATCATCCAGCCCATGAGCAGATAAATCGCCACACGTAATATCGAAAAACGTTGAGGCCATAGCAGTATGCAGGCAATGCCCACCAACGCCAGCGACCACACGGCGGCAAACAAAACCCAGCCTGTAGTGCCGCGCATATTGACGAGTAAAAAGGGCGTGTAAGTACCTGCGATGAGTAAATAAATCGCGCAGTGATCGAGTAACTGAAAGCGCTGCTTCCAGCGCCGATGAGGGATGCCGTGGTAAAGGGTAGAGGCGGTATAAAGCAGGACTAGCGTGGTGCCGTACAGGCTCAGGCTGACAATTTTCCACGGGTCGGCATGGGCGGCGTAACTCGCCGCAACCAACAGTACTACCATTCCCACCAAACTGAGCAAAGCACCGATACCGTGGGTGATGCTGTTCAGGTACTCTTCGACAACGCTGAATTCGCCCTGCTCTTCGGGAGGCTTTTCACGCTGCTGCTTGTACTGCCCCTTACTGACGGCGTTCATCCTGGAGCGCTCCTGGCATGCCATCCCCCACTCATATCACCCCTTGCGCTCAATATCCACATCGCTGGCGTGAGTGAAGTCATCCAGGGCCATCATATGGCCAAGCTTGCCCGCTTTGGTTGAGAGATACTGCTCGTTATGAGGGTTCAGGCCGGTGGTGATCGACAAACGTTCGACGACATTCACGCCGTCGCGGGTGAGGGCATCCACCTTGCGCGGATTGTTGGTCATGAGCCTTAACGCTGTGATGCCCAAATGGTTAAGCATCGGCACGCACAGATCATAGCGGCGCATGTCGGCGCCAAAACCGAGCTGCTCATTGGCCTCGACCGTATCAGCACCTTGATCTTGCAGGTGGTAGGCACGAATTTTGTTTAACAGGCCTATTCCCCGCCCCTCTTGGCGTAGGTAAAACAGCACGCCGCGGCCCTCTTCAGCGATGCGTTTTAGCGCTTCCTGGAGCTGATAGCCACAGTCGCAGCGCATGGAGAAGAGTGCGTCACCGGTCAAACATTCGGAGTGCACCCGCCCCAACACCGGCTCGCCGCCGGTCACATCACCCAACGTTAAGGCGATATGATCCTTGCCGGTAGCCTCATCTTCGAAGCCATGCATAGTAAACGTTGCCCAGGGCGTGGGCAGCCGGGAAGCGGCAATGAAGCGAATGGTCACAGGTTACCTCGCTGATTGACCAAACCAGTTAACCACACCAGTGTTGGCAAAGTGGGTCAGTATTCTAACAGGAAGCGGCGCCCGCCTCACGCTGACAAGGCGACTAAATAATGGAGAAAAATTGGCCGGGTGCGACGATTTTTGCCATCGAGTACGCCGCCCTAACACCTATCTTCAAGTACAATTGCCCTCATACGATCCCCAAAACGGTTTCAAGTACGCTCCCAAGTACGGTTTCCAATACGATGCGGGCAAATTTCCTAAGAGCAAGTGTCTATGACCACTACACCTTTGCAAAATGATCGCTTTCTTCGCGCACTAGCGCGCCAGCCCGTCGACCGCACCCCGGTGTGGATGATGCGTCAAGCGGGCCGCTACCTGCCGGAATACCGCGCCAGCCGGGCCGATGCGGGCAGTTTTATGGATCTGTGCCGCAACCATGACCTTGCCTGCGAAGTCACCCTGCAGCCCCTGGAGCGTTATCCGCTCGATGCGGCCATTCTGTTTTCAGATATCTTAACCATTCCCGATGCAATGGGCTTGGGGCTCTATTTTGAAACCGGCGAAGGCCCAAAATTCCGCAAAACCGTGCGTACACAGGAAGAAGTCGCCGCGCTAAGCGTGCCCGACGCCGAGCGCGACCTGGATTACGTGATGCGTGCGGTGTCGACCATTCGTCGTGAGCTGAACGGCCGCATGCCGCTGATCGGCTTCTCAGGCAGCCCCTGGACGCTGGCGACTTACATGGTGGAGGGCGGCTCCAGCAAGGACTTCCGCCATCTGAAAACCATGCTTTACGATACCCCGGATACCATGCACCAGTTGCTGGATACGCTGGCGCATGCGGTAACTGACTACCTGAACGCCCAAATTCGCGCGGGCGCCCAAGCGGTGCAGATTTTTGATACCTGGGGCGGCGCACTTTCTACCCCTGCGTACCTTGAGTTCTCGCTGCGCTACATGGAGCAGATCGTTTCGGGACTGATCCGCGAGCACGACGGTCGCCGCGTACCGGTGATTCTCTTCACCAAAAACGGCGGCCAGTGGCTTGAGCATATCGCCTGCGCCGGTGCCGATGCATTGGGGATCGACTGGTCTACCGAGCTTTCCGATGCCCGTGCCCGGGTTGGTCACAAAGTGGCGCTACAGGGCAATCTTGATCCCAACGTTTTGTTTGCCCGCCCCTCGGCTATCCGCGCTGAAGTAGCCCGCGTGCTGGAAAGCTACGGCCATGGCCCTGGTCACGTGTTTAACCTGGGCCATGGAATCAGCCAGTTTACCAACCCCGACAACGTCACTGCCTTTATGGAGGCACTGCACGAATTGAGCCCGCAGTATCACCGCGATATTCCAACGCACACAAATGCACAGCACTCAGGAGCCAATTGATGAGCGATTTACGCGACGACCAATGGTTTACCGAAGTCTTTGATAGCCACGGCAGCGCTTTCTCACTGAAGATCTCTGAAAAACTGCTGGATGTACAGAGCCAATACCAGCACCTAGAGGTCTACGCCACCGAGACCTACGGCAACCTAATGGTGCTGGACGGCTGCGTGATGCTGACTGATCGCGATAACTTCCTCTACCATGAGATGATTGCGCATCCGGCGCTGTTTACTCACCAAGAACCCAAGCGTGTAGTGATTATCGGCGGCGGCGACTGCGGCACCTTAAAAGAAGTTCTCCGCCACCCAGGTGTGGAGAAAGTGACCCAAATTGATATCGACGAAGAAGTGACTAAAGCGTCTGAGCGTTTCTTCCCGTCGTTGGTAGCGTCGAATAACGACCCCCGTGCTGAACTGCTGTTCGCCGACGGCGTCAAGTGGGTGGACGATGCACCTGATGAGAGCATCGATGTGCTGATTATCGACTCCACCGACCCGGTTGGGCCCGCTGAAGGGCTGTTTAAAACCGATTTTCTCAAGCGCTGCCACCGTATTTTGAAAAGCGGCGGCGTAATGGTGCAGCAGAGCGAATCACCGCTTTACCACAGTGGCTCGATCATCCGAGAGCTGCGCAACGACATGTTGAAAGCCGGTTTTGACAGCGTTGCCACGCTGCCCTTCCCGCAGCCGGTTTATCCTTCAGGCTGGTGGAGCGTAACATTGGCGGGTAAAGCCACCGACGTGAATACGTTCCGCGAGCAGGCAGCCACCAACCACGACTTGCCGCTTGAATACTATAGCGTTGACGCCCATCGAGGTGCGCTCGCCCTTCCGCCATTTATGCGCAAGGCATTCGCAGCCGAGTAAACCACGCCTAATACCTGCCTTCGTGTTACCGCCCACCTCAGCTTGCCCTATTACGGTGCAATGCGAGGAGGGCGGTAACCTTTTTTGCACCTAGACCTTCGTCTCGAATTCGTTGAGTAGCGTTGAAAAGCGCTGAATTAACGCCTGTACCCTTGTTGGCATCTTCCTTGCTAGGTTTAGTGACATGCTACGGCATGCATAACTATTTCAACTACTGGTTTCATTAACTGATTTCAGTAGCTGATTCCAATAACTTCGAGGGAAACTAGATGTTCAATAAAAAACACTTAGCGCTTCTGGCGTCCGCTGGCTCACTTAGCCTGGCGGGAATGGCAACTGCTCAAGCCGACACCCTGGAAGATACCATTGAGCGTGGCGCCGTTCAGTGTGGTGTGAGCGATGGTTTGCCGGGCTTCTCAGCTCCGGACGACGACGGTAACTGGCAAGGTATCGACGTTGATGTATGCCGCGCTGTAGCGGCAGCGGTACTCGGCGACTCAGAAGCCGTCAACTATATTTCACTCAACGCCGTAGAGCGCTTCACCGCCCTGCAATCAGGTGAAGTCGACGTTCTATCACGTAATACCACCTGGACGACTACCCGCGATACTACTCTGGGCCTGAACTTCACCGGGGTTACTTTTTACGACGGCCAGGGCTTCATGGTATCCCGTGACCTGGGTATTACCGGTGCTGATGAACTCGACGGCGCCTCCATCTGCATTCAGTCTGGCACCACTACCGAGCTGAACCTGGCTGACTACTTCCGTGCTAACGACATGGAATTCAACCCGATCGTATTTGATACCTCTGAGCAAACCGTGGGTGGCTATCAGGCCGGCCGCTGTGACGTGCTAACCTCCGATACCTCTCAGCTAGCGGCGCTACGTATTCAGCTAGACGATCCTTCAGCCTCGATGATCCTGTCTGACGTTATCTCCAAAGAGCCACTAGGCCCTGTGGTTCGTCAGGGTGACGATCTTTGGTTCAACATTGTGAAATGGTCGCTGTTCGCCATGATTAACGCCGAAGAGTACGGCGTCACCAGTGAAAACGCTGAAGAAATGCTTAACTCTGAAGACCCCAACATCGCTCGCTTGCTAGGCCAAGACGGCAACTACGGTGAAGGCATGAACCTAGAAGCAGATTGGGCCTACAACATTATTAGCCAAGTGGGTAACTACGCTGAAAGCTTCGACCGCAACGTGGGCATGGGCTCGCCGCTGGAAATTGAGCGCGGTGTTAACGCCCTGTGGACCGACGGTGGTTTCCAGTACGCTCCCCCGATTCGCTAAGCGTCTCGCTTGACCCCGGCCCGCCGCCCTCTTCACAGGTATCTGTTTAAAGGTCGTGGCGGGCCATTTGATTGACCTTCCGTGTAGCGGAGACGCCATCCATGTCTGTAAGACCTAACGTTCGCCCCGCTGGCCACAAGCCGCCGTTTTGGCGAGACCGCGCTAAGCGCGCACTTATTTTTCAGCTTATATTGGTCGCCGTTGTCGCGGCTTTCCTGATCTATATTATCGGCAATACCCAAGCCAACCTGAATGCTCGCGGCATTACCACTGGCTTTGGCTTCCTGGGCAACACAGCCGGCTTTGGTATTGGTCAAAGCTTAATCGAGTACTCCTCCCAAAGTACCTACGGCCGCACTTTTGTGATTGGCTTGCTCAATACGCTGCTAGTCGGTGGATTGGGGGTGTTAGCTGCCTCGATTATTGGTTTTATCGTCGGTATCGCGCGGCTATCGCCCAACTGGTTGATCGCTCGGCTAGCCAATGCGTATATCGAAACGTTTCGTAATATCCCCCTGCTGCTGCAAATTTTCTTCTGGTACTTTGCTGTACTGCGGACGTTACCCAGCGCTAGAGAGAGCATGGCCTTTGGTGAAGCCATTTTCCTGAACGTACGCGGGCTGTACCTGCCTCAGCCTCTGTTCGAGTCAGGATTTGGTCTTATCCCAGCCACCTTCGTGGTAGCCATTATTGCTAGCATCGCACTGGTCATGTGGAACAAGCGCCGTCACGAAGCCACCGGCAAGCGCCTGCCGGTTTTCTGGATGTCGCTGGTGATTATCTTTGGCCTACCGCTGCTGGTATTGGTCGCTACCGGTGTACCGGTGACCTGGGAGATGCCGGTACTGCGCGGCTTTAACTTCGGCGGTGGTATTACCATTATCCCTGAATTTTTGGCCCTGTGGCTGGCGCTGTCTATCTATACCGCGTCCTTCATTGCGGAGATTGTGCGCTCGGGCATCCAAGCCATCCCCCATGGCCAAACGGAAGCCGCCCAGGCATTGAGCTTGCCGCGCAAGCTAGTGCTGCGCCTAATCATCATTCCCCAGGCTATGCGCGTCATTATTCCGCCACTCACCAGCCAATACCTCAACCTGATTAAAAACTCGTCACTGGCCACCGCCATCGGCTACCCCGACCTGGTATCGGTTTTTGCCGGCACCACGCTCAACCAGACCGGTCAGGCAATCGAAGTCATTGCCATGACCATGGCGGTTTATCTGATCATCAGCTTGCTGGTGTCCATGTTCATGAACTGGTTCAACGCTCGCGTTGCGCTGGTCGAACGCTAGGCCGGAGGCGACCCCATGATTCACAATAAAGAAACCATACCTCAGCGCCCGGCTCCTAAAGGCACCATTGGGCCGGTTGCCTGGCTACGAGGCAATCTGTTCAACGGCCCTATCAATAGCATCTTCACGCTACTGGGCCTGTACGTGCTCTATCTACTCGTGGTGCCAACGGTTCAGTGGGCATTTATTGATGCCAACTGGGTGGGCGACAGCCGCGAAGACTGCACACGCGTGGGCGCCTGCTGGGTATTCGTTAACGCACGCTTTTCCCAGTTTATGTACGGCCTCTACCCGAGTGAGGAGTATTGGCGCGCCAACATCGTGTTTGCCATGTTCGCGGGCATTATTGCCTGGATGGTCATTCCGCGCCTGCCGTTTAAGCGCTGGATGACACTGTTTGCGCTGCTGATCTTCCCGGTGATCGCCTACGTACTGCTACACGGCGGCTACTTTGATCTACCGCGTGTCTCCACCCACCGCTGGGGCGGTTTGATGCTGACGCTGCTACTGGCTAGCGTGGGGATGATTGGCGCACTGCCTATTGGCATTGTATTAGCCCTTGGGCGACGCTCGAACATGCCCATCGTCAAAACCTTCTGCGTGATTTTTATCGAGTTTTGGCGCGGTGTGCCGCTAATCACCATTCTGTTTATGGCCTCGGTGATGCTGCCGCTGTTCCTGCCGTCTGAACTTAACGTGGATCGCCTTATACGTGCGCTAATCGGCCTGACGCTGTTCCAAAGTGCCTATATGGCCGAGGTTATTCGCGGTGGTTTGCAGGCGATTCCCAAAGGGCAAGATGAGGCCGCCGCGGCACTGGGGATGACGTATTGGAAGCGCATGGGGCTAATCGTGATGCCTCAGGCACTGAAAATGATGATTCCTGGCATCGTCAATACGTTTATCTCACTGTTTAAAGACACCACCCTGGTCATGATCATCGGGCTGTTTGACCTGTTGGGCATTGTGCAAGCGGCGCTTTCCGACTCGCGCTGGCTGGGCTTCTCGGTAGAGGGCTATGTATTTGCCGCGTTCGTGTTCTGGATATTCTGTTTCAGCATGTCGCGCTACAGCCAGTACTTGGAGCGCAAGCTAAACACCGGCCATAAGCACTGACGCCGCATCTCATTACGTTTTAAGTAGGATTTCAACATGACACAAGCAGCCACCAACACCTCTGACACCAGTGCTTCTGACCTGATGGTCGAGATGCATAACGTTAACAAGTGGTACGGCGATTTTCACGTACTGCGGGATATCTACCTTGAGGTAAAACGCGGCGAACGTATCGTGGTTTGCGGCCCTTCAGGTTCGGGTAAATCAACGCTGATTCGTTGTATTAACCACCTTGAAGAGCACCAAAAAGGTGAAATTGTGGTGGGCGGTCTACCGCTGACCCAAGACGTTAAGCGCATTGAGCAGATTCGTCGTAGTGTCGGCATGGTGTTTCAGCACTTCAATTTGTTCCCGCATTTATCAGTGCTGGAAAACTGCTGTATTGCGCCAATGTGGGTACAAAAGAAGCCGCGCAAAGAGGCTGAAGCGCTAGCCATGGAGTACCTAGAACGGGTGCGCATTGCCGAGCAGGCAACTAAGTACCCGGGGCAACTCTCGGGCGGTCAGCAGCAGCGTGTAGCGATTGCCCGCTCGCTGTGCATGCACCCCGACGTGATGCTGTTTGACGAGCCCACCTCCGCCCTCGACCCCGAGATGATCAAAGAGGTGCTGGACGTTATGGTGGAACTGGCGGAAGAGGGCATGACCATGATCTGCGTGACCCACGAAATGGGCTTCGCCAAAACCGTCGCCGACCGGGTGATCTTTATGGATCAGGGGCAAATCATTGAAGAGAACGCGCCAGAGCCGTTCTTCAACAACCCGCAGTCTGAACGTACCCAGCTGTTCTTAAGCCAGATTCTGGGGCATTAATACACAGCCCCAGCGACAAAGCAGCTGTGGATAAGTTCGTCATCATGGGCCTCACTTGAGGCCCATGATGTTTTAAAAACATTAAAAAAGGATAAAAACATGATTGAAAAGCTGTTTATCGACCGCGCCCCGCAACCGATTGCGCCTTTTTCCCACGCCTGCCGCGTAGGTGATCTGGTCTTTATCACTGGCCAGATGCCGACGGTGCCAGAGACCAACGAGATGCTTTTGGGCACCTTCACCGAACAGACTCATCGGGTAATGCAGAACCTGGCGATTGTGCTGGAAGAAGTCGGAAGTGCCTTCGAATATGTGGTGCAGTCCCGGGTGTTCATTACCAATATGGGCCACTTCGACGAAGTGAATAAGGTCTACGCCAGTTACTTTCCCCAGCCTCTACCCACCCGCACCTGTATCGGGGTAACCGGCCTGGCTGGCGGCGCTGATGTGGAAGTCGATATGATTGCCTGGATTCCACCGTCGCAGCAATAAACCTCATCAGTCGTCGTCATCACGGCTGCCAGTGAGCCACAACGCGATTTCGCCCCGCCTCTTTGGCGGCATAGAGCGCTTGGTCGGCCTGGGCAACGGCTACTGCCTGACTGTGGTCTAAATCACTGGTGAGCGCCAGAGGTGCAATCCCCACGCTGACGGTGAGTGTCACCATCATCGGCGCTTGCGAATCACCCGCCGTCAGGTAAAACGGCTGCTGGGCTACTCGTTGGCGAATACGCTCACCCAGCTGGACTACCTGTTGGTGCGATAAATCACCCGCCGTAACAGCAAACTCTTCACCGCCGAACCTTGCCAGACAATCCTCGGGCCGCAGGGCCTCGTGTACTCGCTTTGCCATCTCCACCAGCAGCGTATCCCCCGCGGGGTGACCGTAGCGATCATTGATATGTTTGAAGTAATCAATATCAATCATCAGCAAATAATAGGCTGCCGCTTCAGCTTGCTCATTGAGTTGTGCTAAGTGATTAGCCAAGCCACGTCGGTTGCGTGTGCCGGTCAAGGCGTCAAACTCCGCCGCCGCCCAGGCCTGCTCTTCGCTTTTTTTACGTTGACTAATATCGATGACTAGGCCGCCGATACGCGCTAAATAGCCATCATCGGAGTAGTAGCTTTCCATCACCAGCTCATGCCAACGCCATTGCCCGGATGCGACCCTGAGCTGAACATCAATGCGGCATTGGGTTTGCAGCCGCTGTTGGCACTCGCGGATCAAACCAAACACCCGTAAGCGGTCAGTGGGCATGGCGTGAGCCAGTAAGCGGCGCAATGGGAGCCTTGCATAATCACCAGGATAACCCAGCGAAAGCAGCAACGCCGAAGAGCACCAGGTTGCGCCACTGCGAGTATTAATCTCCCAGGTGCCGCAGGCGGCGACCTGCTGCAGCAGATCAACCTGCCGCTGCCTGCGGGTAAGCTGCTGACGATAAATAGCCGAAGCGATCAGTTCAGCGCCGATCACTAGCGCCTGCAACCCCGCTCCCTCCCAGTCAACTTCACGCTCACAGTCATCGAAGCCCAAAGTGCCCCACCACTGACCATCCACCATAATCGGAACGGTCACCATCGATAAAATCGACTGGCTTTCCAAATTGTCGCGCAGCGACCCCAAATCCACCTGCGAGGTAATACAGGTGTGCGAGTCACCACGCTCCCGACGATTGACCATTTCCTCATACTCGGGATCGTCGATCAGCGTGGTAAAAAAGCGAAAGCGTTTTTGCGTTCGCTCACGATAGTGCGATGAAGATGCCCACTCAAAAACAAAATCCTGCAAGACACCGTTTGGGTTGCGCTCTATGGTTTGAAATATCCACACCCGATTGACACCCGACGCTTCCCCTAGCGCCGCCAATAGCTGATCGACGCCCTCACTCCAAAAGTGCGCGTCGATGAGCGCGCGGCTGCCCACAGCAAGGGCATTCAGCAGGCTCGGCGCATCCGGCGAAAAAGGAGCAGGCATAGCAGGTTCTCTTTACTTTTCTTAGAGACTACCACACAGCTTTTAGTGGATTACACGCCATGCCCATAAAGAGTAATGCTAGCGGGTGCTAACGGGGTTTGCTCACGGTGGGACGTCAGCGGTTTCCCGGCCAGGGCAGTCAGCAGAATTTGCAGCGGATCACCGTGACTGACGAGCAGAATGACTTCCCCGCTTACCTGTTGTTCCCAATCACCGATCACCGCCTGCATACGGCTCGCCACCCGGCTCAACGCTTCTACTCCATGGTGCTGGTGTTCAGCATCCTCGGCATCTAACGCCCATACACTGGGATAGTGCTCGTCCCCCAACCCCTCTAGTTCGCCAAAATTTCGTTCCCGCAAGCGCGTATCCACGCTGGGTACCAACTCGAACCTGGCCGCCACATGGGCAGCGGTTTGGGTGGTACGCAAAAAGTCTGAATGCACCACGCGGGTCGGCACAGGCCACTGCCAGTCGGCAACGAGCTGGGCAAGCTGTTGCTCACCATGCTCGGAGAGACCAAAGTTTTCCACCCCGCGCCCCGGCGAGCTGACAATCACCCTCTGTTGATTAGCCAGACTATGGCCGTGGCGCATGAATAAATAGCGGTTGCGCCAATGGTCGGAGAGCGGCTGTAAAGTATTTGACATAAGTTTGTCACAAACCCTAGATTGAAGGTGTCTACTTTCGAAAATAACCATCCTTGACGCGGAATGTCCACTTACGAAACAGTTTCCGCTTTCAATAGTGGCAAAACGCAGCCAAGGAAATACAGCCTGACCCATAGCAAGAACACAACAATAACGCACAAACGAGGCTCACCATGACAACTTCGCTCTTCCGCCAGCGCCCGCTTGCGATACTTATCGCTACATCCCTACTACCGCTCACCCTGCTCTCTACCCATGCCTTCGCGGAGTGCGAACGTGGCGCCCTGGATACCATCTATTGTGATGAAGATGGCGATATGGTGGCGGATCGCCCTGCCGATGAGGCTGAGTGGGTCAATCCAGACACGCTGATTTTTGCTTATACCCCCGTGGAGGATCCGGCTATCTATTCGGATATCTGGCAGCCGTTTATCGATCACTTGGCCGAGGTTACCGAACGGGATGTGCGTTTCTTCGCCGTACAGTCAAACGCTGCCCAAGTTGAAGCCATGCGCAGCGGTCGGCTGCATATCGCTGGCTTCTCCACTGGCCCTACGCCGTTTGCGGTGAATTTGGCCGGTGCCGTGCCGTTTGCCTTGATGGGCTCTGATGACGGCCAATTCGGTTACACCCTGCAGTTATTTACTCATGTTGACTCTGATATCCATGAGGTTGAGGATCTCAAAGGCAAACGCGTTGCCCATACCTCACCCACCTCAAACTCGGGCAATTTAGCCCCTCGTGCGCTGCTGCCGGAACTCGGCATCACCCCCGATGAGGATTACGAAGTGGTCTATTCGGGTAGCCACGACCAATCCATGCTGGGCGTGGTGGCCAAGGATTACGACGCGGCCCCCGTGGCCTCAGAAGTCGTCGAGCGGATGGCAGCACGCGGTCTTTACGATGAAGAAGACGTGCGCCTGATCTACGAATCCGACCGTTTCCCCACTACCTCCTATAACTACGCGCACAACTTGCATCCCGACCTGGTCGAGAAAATAGAGGAAGCCTTTTTTAGCTTTGATTTTGTCGGCACCGAACTTGGTGAAGAGTTTGAGGGCGTCGAGAAATTCATACCCATCAACTACCAAGACAACTGGCAGGTAATTCGTACCATCCAAGCGGCCAATAACGTGAGCTATACGCCAGAAAACCTGGAAGAGTAAACGTAGCGCACCGCCGCCGGCGGTGCGGTTATTGTCTCGACGATGGAAGCGGACACATGCTGGAAATTACCAATCTGGTCAAACGTTATGGCCACGATGAAGCCGTGCTGAAAGGGCTTGACCTCAAGGTAGAGGGAAACAGCGTTGTTTCTATCGTAGGCGCCTCGGGTGCGGGCAAAAGCACCATGCTGAGATGTATCAATCGTCTGGTCGAACCAACCTCCGGCTCTATCAAACTCAACGGCAATGAGCTGGTGAACCTGAAAGGCGCCGAGCTGCGCCGTGCTCGCCGCAAGATCGGCATGGTGTTCCAAGGCTTTAACCTACTGGATCGCTTGACCGTGATGGAGAACGTGTTGGCCGGGCGGTTGGGTTATGTGAATCTCTATCAAGCGATATCGCGCCGCTACCCTCAGGCAGATATTGAGCGTGCGTTTGTGCTAATGGAGCGGGTGGGAATCGCTCATTACGCCAACAAGCGCGCTGATGAGCTATCCGGTGGCGAGCGCCAGCGGGTAGGCGTCGTGCGAGCCCTGATGCAGGAGCCTGATGTTCTGCTGGCGGACGAACCAACTGCCTCGCTGGATCCACGCACCTCCGAGCAAATCATGATACTGCTGCAAAGCCTGGCCAGTGAGCTCTCGCTGCCAGTACTCATCAATATTCACAACGTCGCACAGGCCAAAACCTATACCGAGCGGATTGTGGGCCTACGCCACGGCAAGATGATCTTTGATGGGTTGCCTGCCGATTTCAACAAAGACGCGTTAGACGCCATCTACGGTGGCATTGAAGCGCCGGACGATGCGATTACTGATACGCCAGCGGAGGAACCCTCACATGACTCCGCCTGAGGCCCCTTCAACGGCGCCCCGCACCTGGCGAAAGCCGCCGTTCATTGCCAACCCGTTGCTACGCTATGGGTTAATCGTGGTTGCCGTGGTTTATCTGGTCTGGGCGTTCGGCTCGCTGCCGTTCAACTGGGCGCGGATCTCTGAAGGGTTGCCCCGCGCGGCACGCATATTTAGCGGCGGCTTCCCACCCAGCCTAGAGCGCTACGAGCTGCTGCTGACAGGCTTTAAAGAGAGCTTTCAAATCGCCATTCTGGCGACGCTATTGGGGGTTTTACTCTCTATTCCCTTTGCCGTGATGGCGGCACGTAATATCGCCCCAATGCCTATCTATGTGATTGGCCGGTCGGTGATTATCGTATCGCGCAGCTTTCATCCGGTAATTGTTGCCATCCTGTTTGTCGCTGCCGTTGGATTTGGCCCACTCGCAGGTATTCTGACTCTGACACTCTACTCCATCGGCTTTGTGGGCAAGTTGCTCGCCGAAGAGATCGAGGAGATTGATTGGGGCCAAGTAGAGGCGATGAAAGCCGCCGGCGCAGGCTATGTGGCCATTCTGTTTTATGCGGTCTTTCCGCAAATTCTGCCACGCCAGGTAGGGCTATCCATGTACCAATTGGATAGTAACTTGCGCGCATCAGCGGTGGTCGGAATCGTTGGGGCAGGCGGCATTGGCGGCACCCTGATGAATGCCTTTGGGCGTTACGACTACGATTTCGCCTTTGCGATTCTGCTCATTATCATCGCGGTCATTTTGCTCAGTGAAGGTGTCAGCGGCTGGGTAAGGAAAAAAATATGGTAGATCACGCACAGCAGCTTGCCGATCGTATTTGGCAACGCTATGACCGCAAACAGCGCCTGATTCGTTACGCCGTTCTGCTAGCTACCTTGATGTTAGTGGTTTGGGCGGTGCGCGATATTGATATTTTCTGGCCCTGGGTGTGGGATGCGCCCAACCAAATCTCCGGGCTTGGCGCACGCATGTGGCCACCCAGTGCGGCGGGGCTCAATGGCATTATCGCAGCGCTGATCGAGACCGTGCATATCGCTACGCTGGCTACCTTTCTGACGATTTTCCTGGCGCTCCCGGTGGCCTACATCGCCGCCCAGAATACTACCCCCAACCGCGCCTGTTTGTGGTTTGGTCGCTTCATTCTGGTCTCAAGCCGTTCGGTGAACACCATCATCTGGGCGCTGCTGTTCGTGGCCATTTTTGGCCCTGGGGTATTAGCGGGTATACTCGCCATCATGTTTCGCTCGATTGGCTTTATCGGCAAGCTGATGGGCGAAGCAATAGAGGAGATTGACCGGCGCCCCGTAGAGGCCATGGAAGCCACCGGGGCCTCCAAGGCCAAAGTGGTCGCCTATGCAATCGTGCCTCAGGTCATGCCCGCGTTTTTTGCCATCGTCATCCTCCGCTGGGATATCAATATCCGCGAATCGACGGTACTTGGGTTGGTGGGCGCCGGGGGTATCGGCGTTATCCTCCAGGGCGCAATTGACACCTTTGCCTGGCCTACCGTGGCGACCATTTTGATTGCCATTATTGTGCTGGTACTGATTGGTGAAGCCGTCACCAGCTTGCTGCGTAGCAAGGTGCTGTAACCCACGTTGCTTAAGCCGAGGCAAGCGTTTGACCTAACGCCAAACGCTTGCCATGGTTAGATGACCATCAACGACATGGAGTATGCACAGCGATGACAACCTATATCGTGGTAGCCGACGCCGCTCGCGCACGCATTTTTACCCGAGATGCCTTAACGTTGGCAGAGCAAGAAAGCATGGTTCACGCTGAAGGACGTCTACACGAAGGTGACTTGGTCACCGACGGTCGAGGCGATGTGCATGAGTCGATGTCCACTACCTCTCGCTCGGCTGGCGAAGAGGGAACGGCTACTAAGCACGAAAACGAGTTGTTTGCGAAAGAGGTCGCTCAGCGACTTTATAGTGCTCGAGTAGGCAACAGTATGAAGAAGCTCATTATGGTGGCGCCACCTAAATTTTTAGGGCTTTTACGCGATAAACTCGATGCCCCTACCCAAAAGCTGGTGATTCATTCCCTATCAAAAGATCTAAGTAAAGCTTCAATGGCCGATATTCAACAAGCAGTTAGTGATTTACGCTAGTAATATCCAAAACTTAAAGACCATGTAAGACTAAAGAAAGGGTCGCTCTCGCCGATAGCCTAGAAGACATTATAAACGGTACCTCCCCCTGAGTACTGACATGCACTTCTACGTCGAGAGCGACCATGCTATCTACCCTCCGAGCACGCATCCTATTGGCTGCATTAGTGGCGATTACCCTCGCTCTGGTGATTAACGGCATTGCCAGTTACACCACCGTAAAGCACCATAATAGCCAGCAAATAACGCGCAATCTTAGCGCCGTGGTTAACGGTAATACGCAAGCTATCAACGAGTGGTTTAACGCACGCTATACCATGCTTTCCAGCATGGATGATGCAGCCAATAGCGATGACCCACTTGCCGCACTTCAACAACTGGCTGGCTCAGGCAGCTTTATGACAGCCTACATTGCTTATCCTTCCACACCAGACGCTATTTTTTCCGATGGATGGCAGCCCCCCAGCGATTACGACCCGCGTCAGCGGCCCTGGTACCAAGGCGCAGCCGAAGCGCAAGAGACCATTATTACGGCACCTTACACGGATGCCCAAACGGGGGGCTTAATCGTTACCTTTGCACGCCCTTTCTACCGTAATGGGCAGCTGGCTGCAGTCATTGGTGCGGATATTACTATCGAGGATGTGATCGAAATTGTTACCGGCATTGCCCCTACGCCGTCCAGTTTCGGCTTTTTAACCACTGAAGACGGCACCCTGATCGCACATCCTGACGCTGACATGACGCTCGAACCTTCCACACGTTTGAGCGATGAACTGACCAACACCCGGCTTAGCGAAATCGCCCAAGCCGATGAACCCCAATCGCTTTCACTGCAAAACAGCGATACGTTGCTAATGGGCAATAACGTGGGTGGTAGCAGTGGCTGGCAGTTGATTGTGGCACTGGACGAACACGAGGCAACAGCGGGCCTGCGCGCCATCGCCACTACATCGATAGTCACGCTGCTGATTGTGGCCGCAATCACGGCAGTGGTCTTCGGTTTGCTGCTTTCTCTGCTGCTACGCCGCTTGCTGGGAGTTCGTAATGCGATGGATGATATCGCATCGGGAGAGGGCGATTTAACCCGACGCTTGCCCGAAGAGGGTAATGATGAAGTCACTCAAATTGCCAAGGCCTTCAACCGTTTCGTAGGTAAAATGGAGGCCGTATTAATTGATGTACGCACCAGCAGTGAATCTGTTCACCACGCGGCCAATGAGATCGCCATGGGTGGTCAGGACTTATCCCGTCGCACCGATAACGCTGCCGCTAGCCTGCAGCAGACCTCTGCATCGATCGAGGAAATCACCAGCACGGTTCAACACACGGCTGCATCCGCAAAAGAAGCCAACAAGCTCTCCCAAACCGCCTCAGAGGTAGCCAACGAAGGTGGGAAGGTTGTAGCAAATGTGGTGACCACCATGGAAGACATTACCCACGCTTCGGATAAGATCGGTGAGATTGTCACCTTGATGAACAGCATTTCATTCCAGACCAACCTGCTGGCGCTTAACGCGTCGGTGGAAGCTGCCCGCGCTGGCGAGCATGGCCGTGGTTTTGCCGTGGTGGCCGACGAAGTACGCAAGCTGGCTGGGCGTAGCAGTGATGCCGCCAACGATATTCAAAAGCTGATTGAGGACTCTCAAACCAAGGTTAACAATGGCACCACTTTAGTGCGTAATGCGGGATCTACCATGCAAGACATCGTCGCGCATATTACCCGCGTTACCGATGTTTTGGAGGAGATCAATGCGGCCACCAGCGAGCAAAGCGATGGCATCAATCAGGTCAACATTGCCGTCGCAGAACTGGATCGCATGACTCAGGAAAACGCGGCCATGGTGGAAGAGTCCACGACCGCCGCCGAGCAGCTAAAAGAACAGGCCGATCATCTGGCAGGCACTATCAGTAGTTTTAAGCTGTCTCACGCCGCGGCACCTGCCCTGCAAGTGCAGTACCAAGCACATGACAACCGCCGCCATCACATTACTTAAGGGGTAACGCTATGCATTTTCGTTCGTTACGCTCTTTTGTCGTCGCACTTGCGGGCCCTTGCTTGCTCGCGATTGTGGCTGCGCTAGTCATCTATAACTTGGTCGCCGCGGCCCGCACCCAGCAAACGGTGAATGAGCATACCGGCGCATTGATGGAAAGTGCATTGAATGCGCGCTTGGATGCCATTGCCGAAGCAGAGGGCGGGCGTATTCAGCGCGAACTCAACAATGCCATGACTATCGCCAATCAATTGGCGACTACTAATGCTTTGATGGGTATGGAGGATGAAGAGGGGCGCCGCTCGCTTTACCTGAACCGCCGCGAACTATCTAACTTAGTGCGCCAAACTGTGGCCGACAACCCGACACTGCTGGATGCATTTATCGGCTGGGAGCCCAATGCGTTTGGTGACGACGCACGATATGCAGGAGATGAGCGCTATGGCCATGACGGTAGCGGTCGCTTTATGCCCTGGTGGTACCGCACCGAGGATGAAACGCTAGAAGTGCTGCCGCTGGGAGATACCATGGAGAGTGAAGAACGCCTTCCCAGCGGCGTTCGGGAAGGAGAATACTATCTTTGCCCTCGTGAAACCCTAGTTCCCTGCATTATCGATCCGGCGGCTTATGACTATGGCGGCGAGACGCAACTGGTCACTTCGTTTAACGCCCCCATTTTGGTGGATGGCGAGTTTCGTGGCGTTGCGGGGGTAGACCTCTCCCTTAACTTTATCCAAACCCTGCTAAGCGATGCCAACCAAGCGCTATACGAAGGCGCTGGGCGCATGGCTCTCGTCGCGGGAAGTGGGGGGCTAGTCGCCGACACGGCAGGCGTAGAGAGTCTGGGCTCGCCTGCCAGTGACTCCCTTAGCAGTACAATTCTCGCGGGCATCCGAGAGGCATCAGAGCAAGGTAGCCTGCAAAGCAGCGTTAACGATGGTCTACTGCAGCGCTATCAGCCTATTACCATTGGCGATACTCGCCTCCCCTGGGTGTTGGTACTCCAGCTCCCTGAAGACGTAGCGCTTGCGGAGTTAGGCGAGCTGCAAGCAGTTCTCAGCGAGCAGCGCCAGCAAAATACGCTGGGCATGACGGTAGTAGGGCTACTTCTGGCAGCATTGGGGGTGGCAGCGCTATGGTGGATTGGCGGGCGAATCGCACGGCCTCTTAAGCGGCTTGCAAGCCGCATGGCAGAGATTGCTTCAGGCCATGGTGACCTTACCCAACGTCTACCGGTGCATGGGCGAGATGAAAGTGCCGCGGTAGCTGAGCAGTTCAATGCCTTTGCAGAAAAAATTCAGGTTATTCTGCTGGATGTGCGCCGTAGTAGTGAAGCCGTCAACCACGCGGCTAATGAAATTACTCAAGGTGGCCACGACCTCTCACGGCGCACTGAACAGGCCGCTGCCAGCCTGCAGCAAACCTCCTCTGCGATGGAAGAAATCAGCAGCACCGTTAGCCATACCACTCACGCCTCGCAAGAAGCCAGTGGGCTTTCACAAACCGCCTCGCAGTTAGCCTCGCGTACCGACAGCGCGTTTGAGCAAGTCGTGGCAACGATGGATGATATTCGCTCCAATTCCGATGAAATTCAGGCCATCGTGACCGTCATCGACGGCATCGCCTTTCAGACTAACCTGCTTGCCCTGAATGCTTCTGTGGAAGCCGCCCGGGCTGGCGAACACGGTCGTGGGTTTGCCGTGGTCGCCGACGAAGTTCGCAAATTAGCCTCTCGCAGTAGCGAAGCCGCCAAGGATATCCGCCAGCGTATTAATACTTCGGCTGGCAAGGTTGAAAGCGGCACCCAAATGGTTCGAGATGCGGAGTCGGCAATGCACGAATTAGCAGAAAGCGTCACGCGGGTAACGCAAATGTTGGGAGATATCAGTACGGCCGCTCGAGAACAAAGCGAGGGCATTAGCCAGGTGAGCATTGCCGTCACCGACCTAGACCAAATGACCCAGCAAAACGCCGCGCTTGTGGAGGAGTCGACGACCGCCGCTGAACAGCTAAACGATCAGGCGGATAGGCTCGCTGCGCTGGTAGGCGGCTTTACACTTGAGCCAAAAAACGCCCCTAGCAACCATCAGTTGCCTGCTCCCGAATTGACTGAGCGATAAACGCTTAAGGAATCGGCGGCAGCGCAATATCGTCGCTGCGCTTGGCCCCAGCGGTCATTTCACGGCACAGGCGCAGAAATTCGCGCACGCCGGTGGTGAGGTATTTGTGCCGGTGCCAGATAAACGTAAACTGACGCTTTAGATCCAACTCCGGCGTAGGCAGCGGCACCAAGCTGCCGCGCCGGAAGGCATCTCGCAGTGCCAGGCGCGAGACACAGCCAATCCCCAGCCCTGACTCCACGGCACGCTTAATACCTTCCGTATGCTCTAGCTCTAGCAGGGTGTTAAACCGGCTGCGGCGGTGGCGCGCGGCATGCTCCAGAGTCATGCGGGTGCCAGAGCCCTCTTCGCGCATAATCCAGTCCTCACGCAGCAGCTGTTCAAGTTCAAGGTGCTCGCGGCCTGCCAGTGGGTGTCGCGGCGAGCAAAACACGCACAGCTCATCTTCCACCCAGGGTTGGCTGATGATCATGTCATCGTCGCACTGCCCCTCGATCAAGCCTAAATCCAGCGAGTGCTGGCGCACGCCTTCGATAATATGGCGCGTATTGCGCACTGCCAAGCGCACCCGGCTACCGGGGTGGCGCTGCATAAAATCGCTGATCAGCAGCGTGGCCAGGTAGTTGCCAATGGTCAGCGTAGCCCCTACATCCAGCGACCCAACCCCTTTCTGGCCACGTAGAAGCTCTTCAATCTCTTCGCCGCGATCCAGCAGCGCCACCGCTTTGGGCAACAGCTGAAAACCCAGTGCGTTAAGTTTTAAGCGTTTACCAATCCGATCCAGCAGTTGGCAGTCGAACTGCCGCTCAAGCTCCGCAAGCGCCGTGCTGGTTGCCGACTGAGACATGGCCAGCGCCCGCGCCGCATGGGAGACGCTCTCATGCTGAGCAACCGCCACAAAGACTTCCAACTGCCGCAGGGTGTAGTGCATAGAGTCTGACCTTTATTTGATCTATATCTATTTTTCAGATAACCGTTATCAATATAATTCGCTTAACAGATATACCACCCTTTGCTTAGACTTGCTGGCAACATATTTAATCATTTTTATTCTTTTTAAGAATATGACCGATGCGGACTAGCGCCAGCATCGACTAATGGAGAAAACGGCATGAGTAAGTTTGCTCTGGAAGAAGTGCTTAGCGTCCATCACTGGAACGATACCCTGTTCAGCTTCCGCACCACCCGCGAGCGCAGCCTGCGTTTCAAAACCGGTCAGTTCGTGATGATTGGTTTGGAAGTGAACGGCAAGCCGCTGATGCGCGCTTACTCCATTGCCAGCCCCAACTACGAAGACCACCTTGAGTTCTTCAGCATTAAAGTACCCGACGGCCCGCTCACTTCACGCCTTCAGCACCTGAAAGTAGGCGATCAGATCATGGTTAGCCGCAAGCCCACCGGCACACTGGTATGCGATGACCTACTGCCGGGCCGCAACCTCTACATGCTCTCCACCGGTACCGGCTTGGCGCCGTTTATGAGCCTGATCCAGGATCCTGAAGTGTACGAGCGCTTCGAGAAGGTAGTGCTGGTTCACGGTGTGCGGGAAGTTTCTGAATTAGCCTACGCCGACTTTATCACCAAAGAGCTGCCAGCTCATGAATACCTGGGTGAAGACATCGCTGAAAAGCTGGTCTACTACCCCACCGTTACTCGGGAGGAGTTCCACACCATGGGGCGCCTAACCGACCATATCCGTACGGGCAAGCTGTTTGAAGACACCGGCCTGCCGCCCATTGATCCGCGCCAGGATCGCGCGATGATCTGCGGCAGCCCCGCCATGCTGGACGATACCAGCGCGCTACTTGACGAGCTGGGTCTGAATATCTCGCCGCGCATGGGCGAGCCGGGCGACTACGTCATCGAGCGTGCGTTTGTCGAGAAGTAATCGTTGTGTGAAGGGTGAAGGGTGAATAGAAAATTGTCACCATCGCTTTATGAGTAAAGCCCCTGGGGAGAGCATCCACAGGGGCTTTGTCTACTCGGCACTACTTACCATTCACACCTTACCCTTCACCGTTAAACCGCGTCTTTGCCCGTTTCGCCAGTACGGATACGAATCACCTGCTCCAGCGGCATCACAAAGATTTTGCCGTCGCCGATTTTACCTGTGTTCGCCACCTGGGTGATGGCATCAATCACCTGCTCGACCATGTCGTCGTCCACGGCGACTTCCAGCTTCACCTTGGGCAGGAAGTCCACCACATACTCAGCACCACGATACAGCTCGGTATGCCCTTTCTGGCGCCCAAAGCCCTTCACTTCCGTCACCGTAATACCCTGAACGCCGATATCGGAGAGCGACTCGCGTACATCGTCGAGCTTAAACGGCTTGATAATCGCTGTGATCAATTTCATTACCATATCCTCTAACTGGGTGGCCATGATGGGGTCGGGTTGAACGGCTGCTAATGTTGCAGCCGTTAACCGCTAACTACCAGCATACACCGCTATCGGCAGAGAATAAAAAAGCCTCCCACTAAGGGGAGGCCAGAAGGAGCACGCCTGCTCACTAGGTCAGCATTAAATTATTTCTTAATGCCGCTGTTTATTTCTTAATGCCAAATTCGGGATAGGCTTCGAGACCGCACTCAGCGATATCAACGCCTTCATACTCTTCTTCTTCGCTAACCCGGATGCCCATGATGGCTTTCAGGATGAGCCATACCACCAGGCTGGCCAGGAATACCCAAGCGAAGATACCTACGATACCGATGATCTGGGCACCGAATGATGCGCCGTCATTGTTCAGCGGCACTGCCAGCACGCCCCAGATACCGACAACACCGTGAACCGAGATCGCGCCGACCGGATCATCCAGCTTCACTTTATCGAGGGTGACGATGGCTGCGACCACGATGATGCCGCCAATCGCGCCGATAATGGTAGCGCTCAGTGCGGTCGGAGAGAGCGGGTCGGCGGTGATGGCCACCAGGCCAGCCAGGGCACCGTTCAATGCCATGGTCAGGTCAGCTTTGCGGAACCACAGTTTGGCCAGGATCAGTGCCGCAATCACACCACCTGCCGCTGCTGCATTCGTGTTTACAAACACCTGTGCCACGTTGTTAGCAGAATCGACAGCCGCAAGTTTAAGCTCGGAACCGCCATTGAAACCGAACCAGCCCATCCACAGAATGAAGGTACCCAGCGTTGCCAGCGGCATGTTGGCACCGGGAATAGCGTGGATAGAACCGTCTTTACCGTATTTACCTTTACGTGGGCCTAGCACGATCACACCCGCTAACGCAGCCGCCGCACCGGCAAGGTGCACAATGCCGGAACCCGCATAGTCAGAGTAGCCCACTTCAGACAACCAGCCGCCACCCCAAGTCCAGTAGCCAGACACCGGATAGATAAACGCGGTCATTACCACAGCAAAGGCCAGGAATGCCCACAGTTTCATACGCTCAGCGACGGCACCCGACACAATTGACATGGCGGTTGCCACGAACACGACTTGGAAGAAGAAGTCAGAACGCATGGAGTAGTAGGGCGCGTCATCGCCGCCTGCGGTAACCGCATCCACACTGTTTTCAGCGCCAATCAAGAAGCCCAGATTGGGCAGGAAGCCGCCAGCGCTGCTGGAGTACATGATGTAGTAGCCCACCAGCAGATACATGGTGCAGGCAATGGCAAACAGCGCGATATTCTTGGTCAGGATCTCAGCGGTGTTTTTGGAGCGTACTAAGCCCGCCTCTAACATGGAGAAGCCTGCCGCCATCCACATGACGAGCACACCGCAAATTAGAAAGTAGAACGTATCGAGCGCGTAGCTCAGATCAGTCAACTCATTCATTGTAAGTTCCCCGTTGAACTATAGAAATGATCCGAAAAAGCAGCGTTAAACGGCGTCTGCACCGCGCTCGCCTGTCCGAATCCGAATAACGTCTTCAAGCGGTGTCACAAACACCTTGCCGTCACCGATCTTGCCGCTGTTAGCCGCACTACAGATTGCATCCAATACGCTCTCCAAACGGGCGTCGTCTACGGCCACTTCCACTTTTACCTTGGGTAGAAAGTCGACGACGTACTCCGCGCCACGATACAACTCGGTATGCCCTTTCTGACGGCCAAAACCTTTAACTTCAGTGACCGTAATGCCCTGAACGCCGTTGTCGGCCAATGCCTCACGAACGTCGTCGAGCTTAAATGGCTTGATGATAGCGGTGATGAGTTTCATCCCGGATCTCCCCTGCTGGATAAGTCCTGCTAGATTGGTAGCGGCACAGCCGCCAGAATAAGCACCTGAACCGATAATGCGCATACTGTGCCAGCTGACTTTTTTTGCTTATAAGTCAGCCAATTAGCCGTCATCAAAAGTGCAGCTCAGCGCTAAATCTGAGCAAATCCATTCTCACACCACCGCTATTGCACCAAAAAAGAGCGTAAGCAAAAGTAGCCTGCTCTATTTCGATGCACACCCTGGGTTAAGCAGTAAAAGCACGCGATACATGCGAATTCGCCAACTGTTGCGTATCCTTACCGGTAAGCAATATTTAAAGCAGGTTTATCTAGGAGAGAACGATGGCGCCTCAAGACCGTATTAGCCGCTTGGCCCAGCAGATTGGTGACCGTTTACAAAACGCCTCCCAGGCGCCAGAAGATATTCAAAAGGGCGTGCAGCAAGTCGTGCGTGGCGCCTTCGACCGCCTGGAGCTTGTCTCACGGGAAGATTTCGACATTTTAATGGATGTACTGCAGCGCACCCGTTCGCGGGTAGAGGCGTTAGAGCGCCAAGTCGCTAACCTTGAAGCAGCCGTTGATGCCTCCGCGCCAACGACGTCCACGCCGCTCGAAGCTGAAGCCCCACCAGTTCCAGAGCAGCATGCGCCGGAATCAGATGCAGAAGACGAGAAGAATAAACCCGCTTAACGTTCAAGCTTCATTAGCAGCAATAGGGAAATGGCTATTGCTGCGCGCACCGCAAAATAAATACGAATCACTATCGTTGACTTTGTTTTTCGTGGTGATACTCTCCGCCTTTGATTTTCTTACCGTCTGCGGATTGTTCACTATGCACGCCCTGTCACTATCAAACCTATCTGTTGCAAAGCTGCCTTTTGCAAAGCCTTTCTTTTCGCCGTCGTCTGTTTCAATATCTGGGCTTGTTGGCACCGGCCTGTTACTGAGCTTCTCCAATGGCGTTTTCGCCCAAAATACTGCGTCTAGCGCCGACGAGACCATGGTGGTCGTTGGATCGCGCACTCCTAGTCAGATCAGTCAAATTCCCGGTGCTGTATGGGTAATTGACAAAGAGATGCTGCAACAGCAGACCCGCAATGGTGCAGACCTAAAGACAGCATTGGGGCATCTGGTACCGGGGTTGGATCTGGCGCCTCAAGGGCGCACCAATTATGGGCAAAACATGCGAGGCCGGGGCGTGCAGGTGCTCATCGACGGCGTATCGCTGAACAGTTCCCGTGGGCTTTCCCGACAGTTCGATGCCATCGATCCCTTCAATATTGAGCGCGTGGAAGTGCTTTCCGGCGCCAGCAGCCTGTATGGCGGCGGTGCTACGGGGGGCTTGATCAATATCATTACCCGCAAAGGTGAAGAAGGCCTGAACTGGCGTACTGAAGCAGGCATCACCACCGGCTTCAACAACAGCGATGACATAGATCGACGCCTCGCACAATCCATCAGCGGTGGTAACGAGCGGGTTCAAGGCTATCTGGGTACCGCCATTGGCGACAACGGCCGCCACTATGACGGCAGCGGCCAGGAAATCTTTCCCGATATCGCCCAGACCGACCTACAGGATAATCGCAGCATTGATGTATTGGGCAACCTCTCTTTCCGCTTGACCGATGAACAGAGTCTGGAACTGGGTGCCCAGCTGTACCGTTCAGGCTATGAAGGTGACCGGGGTGTTTACTTTCCCAACCTCGACGCTGCCACGCCCAACTTGAACGATGCCGAAATTCGCGATGGCTACCGTTCACAGCGCGATCCGGAAACCGACCGTAAGCTCGTCAACGTCAACTATCACCACGCCAACCTGTGGGGGCAAAACTTCTACCTGCAGGCGTTCCACCGGGAGGAGGAGTCCAGCTTCCAGGCATTTCCCTACCCAATTTCCGACGGCCTGCAATTTCGCGCCTCGCAACAAAACACCGATTTAAGCGGCATCAAAGCGCTGTTTGAATCGCGCCTGGGTGATGACGTTTCGCTAACCTACGGCCTCGATCTGGATCGTGAAACTTTCGATGCCAGCCAGATGCTGTTCGATACCAACATCTCGGACGCCTCCGGCGGCCTGGTGCAACAGGCATCAGGGGTTGAACCCCGCTACCCCGGTTATCAAGTGGACGGGCTTTCAGGCTTCCTCCAGGGCGATTGGCAGGCCACCCAGGCGCTCAAGCTCTCCGCAGGGTTGCGGCAGCAGCATATGGACGTCGAAGTGGATGAATTCCAGGGGATTCCTGGCGGCGAGAATGACTATGAAGCAACGCTCTTCAATGCCAGCGCCCTCTACGACTACGGCAACGGTCACCAGAACTGGCTGCAGTTTAGCCAGGGCTTCGAACTGCCAGATCCTGCCAAATATTACGGCAAGAGCCCCGACGTAAGTGTCGATAACAACCCGTTATCTGCCATCGAGACGGATCAAATAGAGCTAGGCTGGCGCTACCAGGGTGGCAACTGGACGACCCAAACAGCGCTTTACTACGCCTGGTCGGACAAAGCGGTAGAGAACGCCGAGGATTTAAGCGTCAGCGTCGTCGATGAGAAGAAACGCGACTTCGGCCTGGAAAGCGCCGTGACCCGTTACTTTGATAATGGCCTGGAGGCAGGGGGCACTCTGCACCTGGTGCGTTCCGAGCAGGAGAACGACCAAGGGGAGTGGGAGAAGCGTGACGCCCGCTATGCATCGCTCTCTTCCGCCACTGCCTTTATTGGCTGGACGGACTATGTACGTTCGGCTCGCTTGCAGGCCAACCACAACTTCGACCTGAAAGACGATGCCGACCGCGAGATCGATGGCAATACCACCCTCGACTTATCGCTCAGCCAGGAAACCGATTTTGGCACCTTAAGCCTGGGAGTGCAGAACCTGCTGGATGATCAGTACTCCACCGTCTGGGGTCAGCGAGCCGCCATGTTCTATTCGCCCTACTACGGCCCAGAGTACCTCTACGACTACCAGGGCCGCGGGCGTACTTACACCCTGAACTGGTCAATGGAGTACTAAGTGCTGATTCGCTACTCGCTGACAACCGCTCAAGGGTGAGGTAACGGGGATGGCTACACTCGGCTCAATAACGCCATCTTGCGTACCACTGACTACCCATGACCTGCTGGCTATTGGTCAGCGCTTCGGGATCGACTACCGCTTTCCCGAAGCGCCCGACCGCTCCCAGCCAGCGCCTTGTGTTGCCCATGGGCGGGTGATGGACGTCGAGGTAGCCCCCACACTGCGGGTGACACACTCTGATCTTGATGTCCTGCACGCTTACGCCTCCACTTCCCGGCATGCCGCGCCGTGGTTTCTCAGCGTGATACTCGAAGGCCATATCCAAGTCGGCCTAGGGCGCCAGTCGTTTCAGTTGCAGGCCGGAGACGCCTTCAGTGCCCATTTCAACGAGCAGACCGGGCTTGAGGTCTTCCAGCCCGCGCCACAACGATTGCGCATTCTCAACGTATCGATTCTGGCTTGCACAGAGCCTCTCTCTTTCTCGCCCATTAACTCTTCGCCTATCAATGTTGCCCCTCCGGCAACGCCCGTACTGCATACCTGGCAGGTGCCGCAGTTCCTTATTCATAGCCTGGAGGCAGCACTGGCTTCGAACTGGTCAATAGAGCGGCAGCGCCTGCTATGGCAGGGGCTCGCGCTCCAGTTGTTAGCTCATGGGCTGCCTGCCGCCTCCCTTGAGTCCAGCGACGAAGAAAAGGCAGTCAGCCTGCCACCGGGTTTAACCCAGCGCGACCACCAGCGCCTGGAGCACTTGCGTCAGCAGCTCGAACACTCCCCCAACCAGGATTATCGGCTTGAGCAGTTGGCCCGCAATGCCGCGATGAGCCCGAGCAGCCTACGCACCAAGTTTCACCGCTGTTACGGCTGCTCGATATTCGACTACCTACGACGTTGTCGCCTGACCCAAGCTCAAGCGTACTTACGCAAAGGTTATAGCGTGCAGCAAACCGCTCACGCCTGTGGCTACCGCCACGCCACCAATTTTGCCACCGCCTTTAAGCGCGCTTTTGGCATTGCGCCCCATGAAGTACACCATCGCCATTAAAGCCGCAGGGTTGTTTTTGGAGCGCTAAGTTCCTCTGTTGGACGTTTTTTGGCAGTACGCATACTCCCTTTGTCATTGCGCATACCTTTCAGTAGCCATTAAGCGCAATAATTCTCATTAACACATTGGTTAATTGATGCTTATTGCAGGTGCCTCCATGCTCATCCCCCATCACCGTTTTCTACGCTCTCCGCTTAGCGTCGCCGTTCTCTCGGCACTGGCTGTTTCCCCGGTATACGCTCAAGAAAGCACCGAGTTAGCCACCGTCACGGTGACTGCCCAGCAGGCTGCCACCAAAGTGGAAACGCCGACGATCGAAATACCCCAGAGCGTTTCCACGATCACCCGCGAACAGATGGATAACCGCGGCGTAAGTACCGTGCAGCGCGCCACCGACTACACGCCAGGTGTTTACAGCAATCAGGTAGGCGCCTCCAATCGCTTCGACTACCTGGTACTGCGCGGTTTTTCTGACGGCAGCTTGAGCAATACCTTCCTGGATGGCCTGAAAGTAATGGGGGATGCCAACTCCCATAGCAGTATGCGCATTGACCCATGGTTTCTGGAAAGCATTGAAGTGGTGCGCGGGCCCGCCTCGGTACTCTATGGACGCGCCTCCCCTGGCGGGGTAGTCGCCCTGAACAGCAAGCGGCCAGAATTTGAACAGGGCGGTGAGCTGCGTTTTCGAGTGGGTAATAATAACCAGCGCAGCGCCGCTTTTGACCTCACCGGGCCTATTGGCGAAGAGCAGCGAGTGGCCTTTCGCCTGACCGGGATTGCCAGCGCCGCGGATACCCAGTTTGGCCCGGCAGAAGAGGAGCGCTATGCCATTGCGCCCCGGCTCACCTGGGATATCACCGATGACACCAGCCTCACCGTAGAAGCCTACCTACAGGATGAACCCGAAGGCGGCTACCACTCCGGCGTACCCTATGAGGGAGCCGTGGTCGCCCATAATGGCCACAAGATCAGCAACAACTTCTTTGATGGTGAAGAGGATTACGACACCTACGAGCGAACCCAACGCATGTTCGGCTACGCCCTGGAACACCGCTTCAACGACCAGGTGACCGGCCGTCAATTGATGCGCTATCTCAATTCCGACGTAGTGCTCAATCAGGTCTACGGTTTTGGTTGGACGTCACCGACGTCTAATGAACTCACCCGCTACTACTCCGGCAGCAATGAATCTCTGGAAGCCTGGACACTCGATAACCAGCTTGAAGCCACACTCAGCAGCGGCTTTATGGATCACACGCTGCTGTTTGGAGTGGATTACCAGCAGCGGGAAAACGACGTATCGTGGCCCACTGGGTATTTCCCGCCGCTCAATGCGTTTGACCCGGTTTATGGCAGCGACCCCATCGAGTTTTACGCCCCGGTGCGCGAACGCCATGAGATCGACCAGACCGGGGTTTACCTGCAAGACCAGATAGCCCTCGATAACTGGCGCTTCACCCTGGGTGGCCGCTACGACTGGGTCAATATCGACAATGCCAACCGCGATAGCGGTGATACCAGCTCCCTTAGTGACACCCAGTTCAGTGGCCGCGCCGGGGTGGTCTACCTGTTCGATAACGGCGTAGCGCCCTACCTGAGCTACTCTACCGCCTTCACCCCCACCAGTTTCGTGGATGAGAGTGGCGATCTGCTCCAGCCCATGGAGGGCGAACAGTGGGAAACCGGCGTTAAATACCAGCCTAACGGTAGCCCAAACCAATACAGTGCGGCGCTATTTCATATCGGCCAGGAGAACGTCGCCACCAAAGAGCAGCCCACCGACCCATACCGCGCCGTAGGGGAGATCGAATCCCAAGGGCTGGAGCTGGAAGCACAAACCCAGCTAACGGATACCCTATCGGTTCAGGCAGGCTATAGCTTCACCGACATCACCTACGCCAAAAGCGACGACGGTAACCAGGGCAACAACGCCATTTACTCCCCCCGCCACCAAGTACAGCTCTGGGGCCGCTACGAGGCCAACAAGGGCTGGCTAAACGGCGTGGATATGGGTGTCGGCGTGCGTCACTACGCGGATATCGCCGCTGACCGGGCCAATACCGAAACCGTGCCCGACTACACTCTGGTGGATGCCACCATTGGCTACGACCTCAGCCAACTCGGCGTAGAAGGGGTCGAAACACGTTTAAACGTGAACAATTTATTGGATAAAGAGTACGTGGCCTCCTGCAACTCCCTGGAGTACTGCTACTTCGGTGCCGAGCGCGGCGTCACCGCCAGTGTTCACTACCGTTTCTAAACGCTCGTGCTAGGCGACGGCTCAAGCCCTTGTCTAAGCATTATTAACTTATTGTAACCTAACCTGCCCAGGCCACTGTGCCTGGGCTTTTTTTCTTGAATGCAGGTTTGCAAACAATAAATATTATCGTTTAAATACAGCTCTTATTTTCTGGATGGCCTCTCACCACCATGTGCCACACCAACCTGTTCTCATTGCTCGCGCGCTGCGGGCTGTTCGCCGTTTGTATGCTGAGCGTTTCTACTGCCCAGGCGCAGTGGGCCACGGTGGACTGGACGATTGCCGAAACCTTGCTGGCGATTGATGCGCCGGTTAGCAGCGTGGCTCAGCAAAGCGATTATCAGGAGTGGGTGGGCGAGCCCCATATACCCGACAGTGTCACCGATATGGGGCTACGTACCCAGCCCAATATGGAACTGCTGGCTCAAGTGCCACCAGAACAGACGCTGATCTCGCCCATGTTTGCCGGTTTGACACCGCGCCTGGAGCGCATCGCCCCGGTCACTTCATTCTCGCTCTACTCCCCCGGCACCGATACCTGGCAGGAAATGCAAACCCTGACCCGTCAGCTGGGCGAGTTAACCGAGCGCCAGCCCCAGGCCGAGCAGCTTATTGAAGAAACCCAGGCCTTGATGACCAGGCTGCGCGAATCCCGGCCCCTCTCACAGTCAGAAATCGCGCCGCTACTGATGGTGCAGTTTATGGATGCCCGCCACGTGCGGGTGTTTGGGGAAAACAGCTTGTACAACGCCGTTCTGGAGCAGCTCGACCTCCCCAATGCCTGGGATCAATCCACAAATGCCTGGGGATTTGCGCTGGTAGGGATTGAAGCGCTGGCGCGCTACCCCGAGGCAACGTTGGTGATCATCGACCCGCTGCCCACAGGAGTCGAAGAGAAGCTTGCAAAAAGCGGCCTGTGGCAGCAGCTCCCCAGTGTCAGGCACAACAGGATAGTTCACCTGCCGCCGGTATGGAGCTTCGGCGCACTTCCCTCCGCCCAGCGCTTTGCCCGGAAGCTGACTACGGCGCTAGAGGCTGCGCCAGCGGATTTAGCGTTTTAGCCCGCGGATACCTCGATCACATCAAATTGAAAAAGGCACCATTTTGACGTACATTTATTCTAGATGAACCACATCAGGAATCCGTCATGAACGTAGCCACCGATGCCAAACAAGAGCGTATTAATCTCCGGTTGAAACATAGCGCCAAAATGGCGCTTGAACGCGCGGCAAGCTTCGAAGGGAAAACCGTCAGCAATTTCATTCTGACCAGCGCGTTAGCGCATGCCGAAAAAACCATTCATGCGCATGAAGCCATGAGTCTAAACAGCCAAGACGCTGAAGCCTTTTTCCATGCGTTGGATAAGCCGGTTAGCTTTAACAAAAAACTGGCAGCCGCTTTCGAGGAGCATGACCGGCGTGTCACTAGCCAATGACCGATGATACAAACCTGGTCATACGACCACTGAACAGCGATCACTACAGGCCAGGGTTTCACTGCGGCGTACCCTCACTGGATAACTATATTCAAAAACAGGCGCGCCTTGATGTGAAGCGTCGTGTCAGTCGGGTATTTGTGGCAACAATGGTGGAGCAGCCAACAAGCATTGTGGGCTATTACACGCTCTCCACGTTGTCGATTGAACTCGGGCAATTGCCCCAAGACCTCGCTCGTAAACTCCCGCGGCACCCTATCCCAGCAGCCCTGCTCGGCAGGTTAGCGGTTAATAAAGGCGCCCAGGCCCACGGGGTGGGAAAAATGTTGCTGATCGATGCCATTAAGCGAACGCTGGCTGTCAGCGATGAGATCGCCATTTACGCCATGGTAGTCGACGCTATTGATGAGCGAGCACAGCGCTTTTATGAACAGTTTGGTTTCTCGCTTCTCAGTTCAGACAGCCAACGCCTATTCCTTCCGCTTAAATCCATCTGAATGTATTGCCTCAGAATTTATTAGTAGTAGCCAAATCGTCTTAGCGTATGTTTTCCTTCCATTAAACTTCCTCTCCGACAAAACCTATTTGCCAGCCTATACTTAGCCACTAGAGCCTAACTTAGCGCGTGAAGCGATAATGTGACTGCGTAGGATGGAGCTGGCCTCTTCGATCAAACCATTTACAAACGCACGAACGATTGCCTCGTGATCATCTAACCAGCGGTTAGTTTCTGATGATAAATCTTCATAATTGCTAGCATACAAGGCACAGCTAGTCCGCAACTCCTCGACAATGGCTAGCTGACGCGGTCTACGCGCAGGTAAGTAAAGCGCTCGGTGAAATTGCCAATCTCCTGTTTGCCATCCCGGGCGTCCCGCTTCCAGGGATGACTTTTTGAGTGCATAGCTAACTTCCGTGTGATCACTGTTATTTGCTAGATAGATAGCGCGCTCAAGAAGGTCGCACTCAAGTGTAACCCTAAGGTCATAGATCTCATCTAGCTCTTCGGACGTTAAAGAGATGACACGGGCTCCCTTTCCTGGCATGACATGGACTAACTTCTCCGTGGCAAGAGCCTGTAAAGCATCTCTCACAGGTATACGACTGACCTCATATTTAGCGGCAAGCGCAGCCTGATGCAGCATCGATCCAGGGGCATACCGCCCTTCTAAAATTTCCATTCGAATTTTTTCGACAAGACCCATTGTCATTCCCTTCAACGCAAGTGTATACATGTATACATACTATCAAAACCAAGAGACAAAACCATGGGTCATGAATATTCTTCACATGTTGTTTGGACTGGAAGTCGTGGGAACGGTACGACTGGCTATCACGATTTTGATCGGACTTGGGATATTTCCATAGCTGGTAAGTCTGTCATTCACTGTTCTAATGACCCACTTCTAGGTGGTGATCCAACAAAGATGAATCCAGAAGACCTTTTGCTATCAGCATTGTCTGCCTGCCATATGCTCTGGTATCTGCATTATGCGTCCGATGAAGGCATCGTGGTTACATCTTATGCAGATGACCCTGTCGGGCTAGGAAAGGTCGGACGAGGAGGAGCAGGGCGTTTTTCATCCGCTACTTTGCGTCCTCAAATAACGGTGAAGACAGGGACTGATTTACAAGCTGCAGAAGCCATCCACCACCGGATACATGAGGTTTGCTTTATTGCACGATCAATAAATTTTCCTGTGAACTACGAGCCCACCTTCACTACAGAGGGAAGCTAATTATGTAGTGGTCAACTAATCCCGGACAGTAATTTAAGATTTTCCTCAGCCACAACGGGAGGCATGCCACCGTTAAACGAATGAGGGCGCTGCTGGTTGTAGTAACCCATCAGATATCCACTAACGTCTTTCTTGGCCTCAGGTAGATTTCGATATCCCAAAGCCGGTATCCACTCCGATTTCAGGCTCCGGAACAGCCTTTCCATCGGCGAGTTGTCCCAGCAGTTGCCACGTCGGCTCATGCTTTGTTTAATTCGATAGCGCCAAAGTCTTTGGCGGAACTTGCGGCTTGCATACTGACTACCCTGATCGGAATGGAACATGACGCTCTTTGGCTGACCACGTTGCTCCCAAGCGTGATCCAGCGCTTTCACAACAAGATCTGCATCTGGGCTGGACGAAATGGCCCAGCCAACAACACGACGAGCATAAAGATCCAACACAACGGCAAGATAGCTCCAACGCTGGCCACTCCAGATATAAGTGATGTCACCACACCAGACCTGATTGGGCTGGTCTGGTATAAATTTGCGGTCAAGATGGTTCGCAATATCAGGTCGCTCAACGGTCGCCTGCTTGTAAGCATGAGGGCCCGGCTGCTTACAGATCAACCCCATTTCGCTCATCAAACGCCGAACCTTGAAACGACCAATGGTGACGCCTTCTTCGTTGAGCAAACCCTTGATCGAGCGGCTACCAGCTGAGCTGCGACTCTTTTTGAAAAGGCGGTTTACCTGAGCTTTTAAGGCCAGACGCTCAACATACACGCGGTGCCGCCGCTGGCGGTACTCGTAGTAACTGGAGCGGCTAATATCAAACGCGTTACAGACCATTTCAACAGGCATTTGCTCACTCAACTGGTCTATCAGCGCGTACGATTCATGTCGTCCGACATCAAGAGAGCAGTAGCCTTTTTTAGGATGGTTTTTTCCATCTCAAGGCGTTTGCAGCGAGCCTCAAGCTCCTGAATACGCTGCTGTTCTGGGGTTAACGCTTTGCCCTTAGGGGTTACTCCCTGACGCTCGTCCGCAAGCTGGTGAACCCAGCGTCGGAGGGCGCTTTCACCGACACCCAACGAGGTACAAGCTTGGGGATAGCTGTACCCTTGATCTAGTACTAGGCTGGCAGCTTCCTGCTTAAATTCAGGCGAAAAAGTACGTCGTTTCTTGGTCATCAGACACCTCGCTTATGGTGGCAATATTACCACCTACGTTGGTGTCCGGTTTTATTGAACCACTACATTAATAGCATTTCCACGACTGGATGATGCTTGTATCAACCGTTCTACTCTGCTCGTCTACGCGTTGGCCTAATTGACGACGGAATCTTTACAGCCGTTTAACCTTCGCGGCGAGCATTTCGGTTTTTTCCCAAAACATCGGATGGGCATAGATTGTCCATCCATTCACCGCTAGAGATTTCATTCGTCATCATTCTCTTCCAGCACCTCTTCGAGGTCTGCCTCCATGCCTGCGATGAGACATTCGACCTCGACAAAACTACCTGCGGTAACAGGACAAATGCTCTCTGGATACACCAGAAGATCGCGCTCTAAAAAGTTAAGAAAATTAACCATCACAGGACCATGTTTAGTCTCATTACTGGCACGGGAAAACACCACTTCACCATTCGAGCGGACGGAATAGTGGATACGGTCTCGCCGTTTCAGCTTTAGCGCCCGGCGAATCGATGCTGGAACAGTCGTTTGATAGCGATCCGTCAGAGTAGAGTGATCTGCAATGGGAGTGCTCATCATCGCTCTCCGCTTAGTGGCAATGCAAAAGTGATGCGCGATAATTTAAGGCAGCCGCATTACCTCGACAAGCTGCCCAACTATTTTAAACCGGCCACTTAAGCGCTACCAAAGCGTTCTTAATTACGATAGGTTAAGTACTTAAGGTAATATAGATTTCGCTTACATTCGGGTTAGAGTTTTACCTAAAAACAGCGAGGAAAGGCGATGACGCTTGCCATCGTAGCCACGCGCGCAGGCGTAGGTTTAGATGCACCGGCGGTGCATGTTGAGGTACATCTGGCCAACGGCTTGCCGGGCCTAACGCTAGTGGGCTTGCCGGAAACGGCGGTAAAAGAGAGCCGCGAACGGGTGCGCAGTGCACTGGTTAATGCAGGCTTTGATTTTCCCAATACCCGCCGTATTACCTTAAACCTCGCCCCCGCCGATCTACCTAAGGAGGGTGGCCGTTTTGATCTGCCCATTGCCCTAGGTATCCTCGCCGCCTCCGGGCAAATTCCCGTGGAAGCGCTGGAAGGTATGGAGTGCGCTGGTGAGCTGGCCCTGGATGGCAAGCTGCGCGCGGTGCCGGGCATACTGCCCTTTGCCCTGGCCACCCGGCGGGCGAAAAAAGCACTGATCATTCCCCGCGACTGCGCCGATGAAGCCGCCCTGGCAGGCGATTTGCCGGTGCTGCCTGCCGATACTCTCTGGCAGGTAGTGGCGCACTTACTCGCTCAAGAGAAGATACCCCCGCACAAGCTCAGCGCTTCGGTGAAAACCACCGCCCCGGTGGATGACCTTGCCGATGTGCGCGGCCAACAGCAGGCTCGCCGTGCGCTGGAAGTCGCGGCGGCCGGGGGGCATAACCTGTTGTTTGCAGGCCCTCCTGGCACCGGCAAAACCATGCTGGCCAGCCGCCTGCCGGGCATTCTGCCGCCGCTCTCTGAGGAGGATGCTCTGGCAGTCGCTGCTGTGCGCTCGGTTTGCGGGTTACCGCTGGAAGCGGACTGGGGAAGAAGGCCATTTCGACAGCCCCATCACAGTGCCAGCGGCGCCGCCCTGGTAGGTGGCGGCTCAAAACCCAAACCCGGTGAGATTTCGCTGGCCCACCACGGCGTGCTGTTCTTGGATGAGCTGCCGGAGTTTTCCCGCCATGTGCTAGAGGTACTTCGGCAACCGCTGGAAACCGGCGAGATTCATCTCGCACGCGCCAGTCATGAACGTCGCTACCCTGCTCAATTTCAGTTAGTAGCCGCAATGAATCCCTGCCCCTGCGGCCACTTGGGCGACCCACGCCAGCGCTGTCAGTGTACCGCCAGCCAAATCCAGCGTTATCAAGCACGGCTTTCCGGGCCATTGCTAGACCGTATCGATCTGCAAGTGGAAGTGCCCGCGCTGCCGCCAGAGCAGCTCACCGCACAAACCCAAGGCGAGTCGTCAGAAGCCGTGCGCGAGCGGGTGATGGCCGCCCGAGAACGCCAAATGGCCCGTGGCGCGCTGAATAGCCAGCTAAGCGGCAAAGCCCTGGAAGCCGCCTGCGCGCTTAACGATGAAGAGCGCGCCTGGCTCGCGGGCGTGCTGGAAAAGCTCAAGCTCTCCGCCCGCGCCTATCACCGCGTACTGCGTGTAGCACTGACCCTTGCCGACCTTCAGGGCGAACCCAAACCCACCCAGCCGCATCTAATTGAGGCGATTGGATACCGACAGTTGGATCGGATGCTAAAAGGGACTTAGCATTGAAATAGTCGATTACCACTCATAAAGGGAGGTGACAAAATGGCAAAACTTCCTAATATCCATCCCGGTGAAATTTTGTACGAAGATTTCATGCAGCCAATGGCGCTGAGTAAAAATGCGCTGGCTAAGCAGATGGGCGTCCCAGCGACCCGCATTGGTGAAATCACCTTGGGCCGCCGAGCGATTACGGCAGATACTGACTTACGTCTAGCCAAGGTCTTCGGCACGAGCGAAGGTTACTGGCTTCGTTTGCAGAACGCCTACGACCTGGAAGAAGCCCGCCGTCACCAAGTGGCATGACCAGCTCTCTCATTTAACGACTCAAACACCCGTACTTACATTGAGGCCATTGGATACCGCCAGCTGGATCGGATGCTAAAGGGGGGCGTAAGCCCCCGAAAGCCGGACGGTTAGTGGGTGGCGGCCAGTGAGTCCACTAGGCGCTGACACAGCGCATCCAGCTTCTGCCCCGTGGTTTCATCATGTAACGCGCCACTATCGTTGAAGGCGCTGCCAGCTTTCGCCAGCGACAATGGCTGTGGCAGCACGACCAGCCCCAGATTGGCTAACAGTTGTTGACCAAGCGGTAGCGCACGGATGCCACCTAGCCCACCAGGGGAAGCCGCCACCAGCGCTGCCCACTTACCGGCAAATAACTTGAGCCCCGGCGTATCCTGATAAGGTCGTGACAGCCAGTCCAGTGTGTTTTTCAGCAGCGGCGTGATAAAGCCGTTGTACTCTGGCGAAGCGATCATCACTGCCTGGTGATCCGCCAGAATCTCACGCAGCTTCAGCACATTCTCCGGCACGCCCCGGGCTTCAATATCTTCATCAAACAGTGGGCAGGGATAATCTTTTAAATCGATAAAGGTTGCTTCCCCGCCAAGCGCCTCAATACGCTTGGCGGCCAGCTTGGCTAGCTGCTTGTTCAGTGACGCTTCTCGGGCACTGCCTGCAAAGACCAGTACCTTTTTGACCGATGATCCCATTGCCATTTCCTCTTTGAATAATGTATTTGAAAGCCACACCATTTATTAATATTTACGCCTGTTGAGCAAGACGTATTTTACGACTCAGGGCCAGACTCGACGTGAAACCCTGCTGCCATTAAAACGTCTGCACTTTGTCATTCAACTATCACTATTACGGATGAAAATTAGCAAAAGCTGCACCTGCCCTAATTTTTCCTCCGAAATGGTGAAATAGTGATGACAAAGCCGTTACTAGCGACTGCTCTACTCGCCTTTGCGTTTACCAGTGCGGCACACGCCCAGCAGAGTTTTCCCGCCACATTGTCCGGCCATGCCCAGCTACCCGGCAGCACCTTTGTGGCAGCTCCTTCCGGTGCCGCTGAGCACTATAACGTCTCAGGCCGTTTTACTGGCCAAGAGGGCCGCGTTGAGCAGTTGTATACGAACATGCAAGCCACCGGCTTAGCGCTACCCTTCCCCAGCCAGCCCCTGCAGGGTTTTTCAGGTATTCGCTCACTTGGCAATGACCGTTTCCTGGTGTTGACCGATAACGGCTTTGGCTCCAAGGCGAACTCCTCCGACGTCATTCTGATGTTTAACATCATAAAGACCGACTGGGACACTGGGCGTGTCATCATCGAGGAAACCGTTCAACTCTCGGATCCAAACCGCAAGGTGCCCTTCCCGATTATGAATGAAGCCACTCCTGGTCGTTTTTTAACCGGGGCTGATTTCGATATTGAATCGATACAGCCGGTGGGCGATAGCTACTGGATTGGCGATGAGTTTGGCCCGTGGATTATCCAGGTGGATAATCAGGGCGAAGTTCTGCAAGTGCTGGCCACCAATCCTGGTGGGACGCTGATGCGCTCCCCCGACAATGCCTTTGCCCTCACCCCGAACCCTGGCGCGCCTCTCGCTGATGATGTGAGGGTGTTTCGCTCCGGTGGTTATGAGGGCATGGCGCTCTCCGAAGACCAAACAACCCTCTACCCCTTACTGGAAAAGCCCATCTGGGATAGCAACGCCAACGCCCCGGAAACGATTGATGGCACCCCCGTATTAAGAATGTTCGAGCTCAACACTAAAACCGGCGAATGGGGCGACACAACCCGCTACTACCCCTTGGAATCAGCGGATCACGCCATCGGCGATTTCAACCTCATTGGCGGAACTCGCGGCTTGATCATCGAGCGTGATAGCCGCCAGGGCGACCCGCGAGAAGAGTGGGCAGACAACCCTGCCGAGTTCAAACGCATCTATCTCGTCGATCTCGAACGTACGGACGAGCAGGGTGTGCTTGAGAAAATCGCCTATATCGACTTGATGGACATCCAGGATCCAGAGGGCCTTGCACCGCGCGGCACGATCAACGGCACCTTTAACTTTCCCTTTGTGACCATTGAGAACGTGGATCGTGTCGATGAGAGCACCATCGTGGTCGCCAATGACAACAACTACCCTTTCTCGATTGGCCGCCAGCAAGGCCGCGCCGATGATAATGAGCTAATACTGCTCGATGTAGAGGACTTCCTGAACGCCCAGTAATGTGAGCAAGCGTGGGGCCGGGGCGCTCAATTATGACCCTAGCCTCACGTTAAAACGTCAGCAATCTCTCGACAAATTCAGCCAATATGCTGGCGGACTTCCTGTAACTGGAGACGCAGGCTTTCTATCGGTTGCGCACCATTAATCAGCCATCTGTCTTCAACAATCAATGTCGGCACCGACTGAACTCCCAACTTGGACGCGAGGTGGTGATCCTTTTCCACCGCCTGCTGAGTTGTTTCCGAGAGCACGTCTAGATCATAACGAACCATGTCGAGCCCGATTTCTTCAGCCAGTGATCGCAGCACCTGGCTATCACCGATATTGCGGCTCTCCGTCAGGTGCGCGTACTGAACACGATCAAACATACGCCAGTGCCCTTGTTGACCTGCCTGCATTTCAGCCGCCTTACACGCCAGCGCGCCAGGCATCCCGTGAGGATACTCGAAGGTTTGGGCACGCATACCATCAATGTTGATACGCGGGGTATCCTCTGCGGCAACGCATTTTTCCCAATGACCGAGAATTGTTTCTTTGGCATCACCCATAGAGCCGAAGGCTTCTAGCATAGCTTCTCTACTTGCTTGAAGCGTAAAGCACTGGTGATGCACATCCAGGTTCAACTGCTTCGCAAGCGAGTGCAGCCGGGGAGAGAGAAGGTAACACCAACCGCAAACAACATCGTGCACAAACACCACCTTTAATGGATGCATGTCTCACCTCCCCCTCTAATCGTTGTGTGAACTGAGCGAACGCGCAATGGATGCCACGTGCTGACCCTGAAATTCAGCAATGCGCAGCTCTACCGCCGACGGCTGCCGCGAGCCATCTGTCGCCGCCAAGGTTGATGCGCCATAGGGTGTGCCTCCGCTGATCTCGTCCATCGTCGTAAGGTCGGGACAAGAATAAGGTACCCCCACGATGACCATGCCGTGGTGTAACAAGGTGGTATGGAAGGACAATAGGGTGCTCTCTTGACCTCCATGCTGACTCGCGGTGGAAGTGAATGCTGCACCAACTTTGCCGATAAGCGCCCCCTTAGCCCAGAGTCCACCGGTTTGATCTAAGAAATTGCGCATCTGGGAGGCCATATTGCCAAAGCGAGTGGGCGTGCCGAAAATAATGGCATCGTAATCAGCCAGTTCACTCGGCTCGGCGATAGGCGCAGACTGATCCAATTTAGCCCCCGCCTTGAGGGCGACCTCTTCTGGCATCAGTTCTGGCACGCGCTTGATGGTCACTTCAGTGCCAGGGATGCTGGCCGCGCCTTTCGCTACAGCGTCAGCCATCGTCTCGATATGGCCATAGGTTGAATAATAAAGGACTAGTACCCGGGTCATCGTGATTCTCCATGCGTTGCTATTCGAATACGTTCTGAGTAGGCGATCTCGTCGACGCCATGAATCCCAGGATAAGCTTTGTTTAAATAGAGATAATCAGTAGTATTCGAAAATGATATTTTCCTTACTGGAAACAATGCATGGATAAGCTGACGGCAATGCGCACCTTTCGGCGAGTCGTAGAGCTGCAGAGCTTTTCTGCGGCCGCGAACGACCAGCGGCTCTCCAACGGCGCTGTGAGTAAACAGGTAGCGGAACTGGAGGCCAGCCTTGGGGTAACGCTGTTGACGCGTACCACCCGGCGGCTGAGCCTTACCGATGCGGGGCGGGCGTACTACGAACGCTGCGCCTGCATCCTCGACGACATTGAAGAAACCGAGCTAGCGTTGGGAGTTCACCAAGCAATCCCGCGGGGATCTCTTAAGATCAACTGCCCCATGTCGCTGGGGCTTTTGCATATCGCGCCTTTGATCCCCGTATTTGCCGAGCGCTACCCGGAAATCAACATCGAACTGGTTATGAATGACCGCCGCGTAGCGTTGGTGGAGGAAGGATTCGACGTCGCCTTACGTGCCGGTGACCCACTGGAAGATTCATCACTGATCGCACGCCGACTACAAAGCATTCATCGCGTATTGTGCGCCTCGCCAGGCTATCTCGAGCGATTCGGCGAACCGACAACACCTCAAGCACTTTCTGAGCATAAATGCCTGCTCTACAGCCTGGGCGCCGCACCGGAAGTGTGGCGCCTTGGCTATGCAGGGCAGACTATCGAACAGCGAGTGAAAGCAACCCTGACCGCCAATAGCAGCATCGCCCTGCGAGAAGCGCTGCTTGCGGGCATGGGCATTTCTCTAACCCCGACCTTCGTAGTCAGTGCGGATCTCAAGGCTGGGCGCTTGATTGAAATAATGCCGACATACCGCCCCCCTGAACAAGGCCTCTATATTCTCTATCCAGCCAGCCGCTACCTCTCGCCAAAGGTACGCTGCTTTGTAGACTTCATGGTAAATCAGCTCGGCGGCACACCGCCCTGGGGGTAAAGCAGGGCTCATTGAGAGGGTAGAACAGGGCCCTAGATCCAGGGATGCCTCTAGGGTCTGGAATTGCCGACGTTATTTACTAACACTATCGACAAACCCATCTACAAAATTATCCAGCGCTTCAAACAGCACTTCACGAATGGGATCTGCCTCATTTACCAAGTGGTGGCGAGCTTCCGGGTGGCGGTGAATTTCGGCATTGGGAAACTTCTTCGCCAAAATCGCTAAATTCCACTCCCAATCAACGGTCAAATCCTGCTCGCCCTGGAGTATCAGGGTAGGCAGCGGGTTGGGCTCCTGGGCCAGTAGGCGAGGCATCCAGCGGCGCATGGCGCTCACCCAGGCAACGCTCAAACGCTCGGGCTGCAGCGGGTCACCCTCGCGTAGAAACTCGGTGAACTGCTCGTCGGTAGAGTTGGGGCGATATTTACGCGGCAACTCTTTTACAAACGGGCTGGCAATCAAGTGCAGCCAGCTGGTTTGGCTCCATCCCCAAGGCCGCACCAGGGGCGCCAGCAGCACCAAACCCGACCAGCCGGAAGCCCCACGACGGGTGAGTGCATCGGTAGCCAGAATCGCCCCACCGGTACTCTGGCCCACGCCTAACCACGGCTCAGGCGCCATGCCTTGGCTCTTTAGAGTCATCTGCAAGTGAGCCAGGCAGTGCTGATAATCATCGAAATCTTCTATTGCCGCCCGCGCACCGCTGGAAAGGCCGTGGCCGGGAAGATCCCACAGCACCACTCGCCACCCCTTAGCCAGCAGGCGTTCAAGCAAATGGCGATATAACCCCATATGATCGAAATAGCCATGTACCACAAAGGCAGTGCCCACCGGCTGCGGGGGGCTCCACACTTGGCACCACAGCGCAAAGCGCCCCGTATCGATAAAGCCTGCATGCACTTCACTGGTATCTAACAGCAGTGCTTCCAAGCCATAGTGGTGGAAATAGTCTTGCATGGCGTTTGCCAATACTTCCCCAGGCAACAGGCGGCTAAGGGCGGTATCGCCCGAGGCGTGGCGAAACAAGCCTTCCAGATGTTGGAAATCACTCATCGATGTTTCTCCATAACGCCATTGTCCTTTGACCTAGGCACGGCTGATGTTTCGCGCTTTCAGAACCAAATGCCTAGTCATTTGGTCGAGCATTTTAGCGCATTAGGGTCTACGCTGTTTACATGCCCGGCCAGGTGTGGAATTATTTTCCATAAATACATTTTACGCTGACCGTAGCAAACACATCACCCACTGGCATCCTCACAGGAGAAACCCCATGAGCGAGCGTATCACGCGCCACCGTTTACAGGTGGCAGCCGATCTAGATCGTTTTATAAATGAGCAGGCGCTACCGGGAACAGGTGTTGATGAAAACGCCTTTTGGGCCGGTGTGGATGCCCTGTTTCATGATTTGACCCCTAAAAATCGTCAATTGCTCGAAGAGCGCGACACGCTGCAAGAGAAGCTAGATGCATGGCACCGGGAAAACCCCGGCCCGGTCACCGATATGCCGGGATACCGCCGCTTCCTGAAAGAGGTTGGCTACCTGGCAGAAGCGCCGGCTAACGTAAAAGCGACCACCGCCAACGTTGACCGTGAAGTTGCCGTTCAGGCAGGCCCGCAGTTGGTTGTGCCGGTGAGCAACGCACGCTATGCGCTGAACGCGGCGAACGCCCGCTGGGGCAGCCTTTACGACGCCCTGTACGGCACCGATGCGATTTCCGAAGAGGATGGCGCGGAGAAAGGCACCAGCTTTAACCCCAAACGTGGCGCCAAAGTGATTGCCTACGCCCGTGGCGTGCTTGACCGCGCGGCACCGCTGGCGACTGGCTCGCACCGGGATGCGGTGAACTACGCCATTCGTGATGAGCACTTGGTAGTAACGCTGGAAGGTGGTCGTGAGACGGGCCTTAAGGATTCCGGCAAGTTGATTGGTTTTACCGGCGAAGCGGCGAAACCCGACGCGATTCTGTTGGGGAACAACGGCCTGCACCTGGAAATCCAGATCGACCCTAACGACGCCATCGGCAAAACCGACCCGGCAGGCGTTAAAGATGTCGTGGTGGAAGCCGCCCTGACCGCCATCATGGATTGCGAAGACTCCGTTGCCGCAGTGGATTCAGAAGACAAGGTGGGCGTTTACAGTAACTGGCTGGGCCTGATGAAGGGCGATCTGGAAGAGAAGATCGAAAAAGGCGGCAAGACGTTTACCCGCAAGCTGAACGCCGACCGCACCTGGCAAACCACCGATGGCAGCAGCGTCACGCTGCCCGGCCGTTCGCTGATGTTCGTGCGCAATGTGGGTCACTTAATGACCACACCGGCGATTTTGGATGAGAACGGTAACGAGCTGCCGGAAGGTATCCTTGATGCCGTGGTTACCTCGCTGCTCGCGTTGTATGATCTGAAGAAAGACGCTGACCAGCCGCGCAACTCGCGCACTGGCTCTGTTTATATCGTCAAGCCGAAGATGCACGGCCCTAAAGAAGTTGCCTTCGCCAACGAGCTGTTTAGCCGCGTTGAAGACATTTTGGGCATGAACCGCGACACCCTGAAAATGGGTATCATGGACGAAGAGCGTCGCACCACCGTTAACCTCAAGGCGTGTATCGCTGAAGCGGCTTCACGGGTGGCATTTATCAACACCGGCTTCCTCGACCGTACCGGCGACGAAATGCATACCGCCATGGAAGCGGGTCCCATGGTGCGCAAGGGCGACATGAAAAGCGCCGCTTGGATTCAGGCCTACGAGAAGAGCAACGTGCAAGTGGGCCTTGCCTGCGGCCTTCGCGGTCGTGCCCAGATTGGTAAAGGCATGTGGGCCATGCCTGACCTGATGCACAACATGCTAGAGCAGAAAATCGGCCATCCGAAAGCGGGTGCCAACACCGCTTGGGTACCTTCACCTACCGCTGCTGCGCTGCACGCGCTGCACTACCATCAGGTCAACGTCACCGACGTTCAGCGCGAGCTGGAAGCGTTGGGCGAGCCCGATTACCTGGATGACCTACTCACCGTGCCGGTGGCGGAAAATGCCAACTGGTCGGATGAAGAGAAGCAGCAGGAGTTGGATAACAACTGCCAGGGTATTCTTGGCTACGTAGTGCGCTGGGTAGAGCACGGCGTGGGCTGTTCAAAAGTGCCGGATATCCACAATGTGGGCCTGATGGAAGACCGCGCCACGCTGCGTATCTCCAGCCAGCACATTGCCAACTGGCTGCTCCACGGCATTGTCGACGCACCGCGGGTGGAAGAGACCCTTAAGCGCATGGCCAAAGTAGTCGATGAGCAGAACGCTGGCGACCCCACCTACACCGCCATGAGCGCCGATTTTGAAGGTTCTACCGCTTTCAAAGCCGCCTCCGACCTGATCTTCAAAGGCCGCGTGCAGCCTTCCGGCTACACCGAGCCGCTGCTGCACGAGTGGCGTCAGGTGCATAAAGCGAAGTAACCTTCTCACGACGCCAAGCGCACTAGAGCATAGTCGCTAATAACCCCTCGAGGTCTCGCGCCTTGAGGGGTTATTATTTACTAGGCAATGATTTTAAGGAGACACTCTAGAGCAATCTTCAACTATTGCTGTGGCCTCAACCTCAAGGCCTCCATACCGCCATCGACGGGCAGACACACACCCACCGATGAACGGTTGGCAGGATCGGCAAGATAAGCCACTGCTCGAGCCACCTCTTCCGCACTTACCAGACGACCATGGGGCTGACGCGCCTCAAGCGCTATACGCTCAGCGGTGGGATCGTCAGCCTGTTGCAAAAGCCGGCCCACCCATGGCGTATCAGCAGTACCCGGGGCAACACAGTTCACTCGAACCCCCTCGCGCACATGATCGGCTGCCATAGCTCGAGTCAACGCCAGTACAGCCCCCTTGGTTGCCGAATATAGCGCTCTCTGTTGCAGGCCTGCCGTGGAGGCAATCGACGCCATGTTCGTGATCGAAGCGGCATTCGACTTCTTCAAGTGAGGCAGCGCTGCGCGGGCCACTCGTGCCATGCCCGCAACATTGATTTCCCAGGATCGCGTCCATTCCTCGTCTGAGTTGTCAGCAACATTTCCCTGAGCACCAATGCCCGCGTTATTCACCACAATATCTAAACGCCCAAACTTATTGACCGTTGACTGAATCGCACTGTTCACCGAAGCACTGTCTGCCACGTCGCACTTATGCCAATAGTGCTGGTTCTTTGGATCGTCAATATCCAGCACGGCAACGCTGGCCCCTTCCTCAGCTAAAAGATCGGCAATCGCGGCACCAATCCCTGAGGCCCCACCCGTCACAACAGCAACCAAACCTTCAAAACGTGCTGACATTGTTTACTCCTCCCATGCGCGATAGGTCTGCCGCTGCCGACCAAGCCCTTCGATCTCGACTTCGACCACGTCCCCTGACTTCAGGTACGGGAAGCGCCCAGATACAGCCACTCCTTGAGGGGTTCCTGTCGATATCACATCGCCCGGCTCAAGTTGCATGTACTGTGAAAGGTCATGCACGATCTCAGCGCAGTTGAAGATCATGTCTGCTGTACGGGAATCCTGCCGAGGCTCTCCATTAACCCATGAGCGCAACCTCGCATCCTCTGGATCGAATTCATCTGCCGAGACGATCCAGGGGCCTAATGGCATATAACCAGGGCTGCATTTCCCCTTACTCCACTGACCTCCCGAAATCTCTAGCTGGAAAGCTCGTTCGGAGAGGTCATTAGCCAGCACGTAACCGCCGATATGCTGTGCCGCTTCTTCCACTGAGTCGCAGTAGGAGGCCGCGCTGCCGATGATGATACCTAGCTCCACCTCCCAGTCAGTCTTCTGTGAACCACGGGCAATAGTGACGATGTCATTTGGGCCCGCAATGGTGTTCGGTGTCTTCAAGAAGACGATAGGACTCTGCGGCGGCTCAGCACCGGATTCAGCCGCATGCGCAGCGTAATTCTGGCCTATACAGATCACTGCTGACGCGCGAGCAACTGGGGAGCCATAGCGAACATTATCGTCAATCTTGACCGGAGTGAGACGGCCTTTTTCAGCCAATTTTTTGAGTTGCTGCGCCCCGCCGGTGGCCCAGAAGCTGGGGTCAAAATCACCTATTGGTGAAGCGTCGTAAAGGGTTCCATCAATCTCAGCGAGGGGAGTTTCATATCCAAGTTCACCACGGCGTAACAATTTCATACTTCCTCCTTTAGCAGGCCTTGCGCCCGCAAATCATTCCAGAATGCTTCGGGTATTTCGGATGAAACCAGCGCAAGGTTCTTCTCTACTTGCGCTACCGAACGCATACCGGCCATCACATTCACGACAGCAGGGTGCCGCTTGGGAAAGTTCAGCGCGGCCTCAGGGAGACTCACACCGTGTTGACGCGCTACCTCCGCCATCAACCTAGCTCGATCCAACGCCCACTTTGGTGCTGGGCCGTACTCGTACCACGCATCCACGGGCGGTTCTTCGCGGGCCAGTAGGCCGGAGTTGAAAACTCCGACAGCGATAACACCTATGCCTTTCGCCTGACAGGCTGACATCAACCCCACTTGCTCCTGTTCGAGCAAGGTATACCTGCCGGCAAGCATGATTAAGTCGGGGTCGGAATGATCCACGAAACGGCGCAACATGTTGGCGTCTTTAGAACCAATGCCCCACGCGGAAATCACCCCTTCGTCCCTGAGTCGATTCAGCATGGGCACTGCGCCGCTGATCGCCTCGTCGAAACGGTCAGTCGGTTCTTCAGGATCATGGATCCAGAGAATGTCGACAGCATCAAGTTTCAGCCGACTCAACGACTCTTCAAGGCTGCGCTGTACGCCCTCGGCGGTGTAGTCACGAACCCGTGTCAGCTTATCGGGGACAAGAAAGCCATTGTCACGATCTGAACCCTGCGGCGTGGGGTTGTCGCTTAGCAGTCGCCCTACCTTGGTGGAGATAACGTAATCCTTGCGCGGCCGAACACGCAGCGCCCTACCCAGTCGCTCCTCGGAGAGGCCCAAACCATAGTGCGGGGCGGTGTCGAAGAACCTTAGCCCGCCATTCCATGCGGCTTCCACGGCATCCAAGCAGTCCTCTGCTGCTACTTTTTTACCCATGTTTCCAAATTGCGCCGTACCAAACCCCAGCTTGCTAAAAGCGGTATGGAGCTTGTCAGGCAAACGATGGATGACAGAAGATGCAGTCATTGGCATGGTCTCCTTGCGTAGATACGAAGAGCATTTTCATGGGCGACGGCGGAGCGGTGAACAGAGGGCAAGAGCGCTAATACTCGCAAGCACCAATCGCTGGGATCCAGGCTAACAGGATGGTCGCTGCCTAGCAGGCAACGCCGAGGGCCGAAAAGCTCAACCGCGGCGCCCACCACGTCAGCCGTCACACCTTCCAGCTCCATAGCGTCACGGCATTGCGCCGGTAACCCCGAAAGCTTGCAGTGCACATTGGGTAGTTCGGCTAGGCATGCTAGATCCCTGCGCCACTTGAGCATGGCTTGTTCATCGCCAATTTCGGGCTTTCCCATATGATCCAGCACCACTGTCAGCGTCGGCGCTTGTGCGAGTAGTCGGGTAAGAGCCGGTAATTCCCCGGCCCGAACGCAGGCATCGAAAGGCAAGCCGTGGGCTGCGAGTAGTTTCATTCCCTGTACAAGACGGGACGAGTCGAAGAGGTCACGATCCTGGAGAAGCCTGCGTACGCCAACCACCTTGGGCAGGTCGGCGACCCTTGCTAGCTTCTCCCCAGCGTCATGCTTCTCCAGCGCCACACTGGCCACCACACCGTGAACCCGTGGATCCTCTGCCGCGACAGCGGCGAGCCAATCAGCTTCTTGTGCCGGATCGTCAGCATCGGCTTCCACAAGGATGTATTGACGCCCTCCAGATACCTGTGGAATAGAAGCTGTTGGCGGCAACCCAGCGCTAGCCAGCCAAGCGATGCTGGCTGCTGACGTATCCCATATGTGAAGGTGTGCATCGAGGATCATGGTACGCCTACCGTCAGTAACAGATTTGCATAAGGGCGTGTTTCACCTGTAGCGACGAGAAGACATACGTCCGGTTCGCGACAGGCCGTATAGAACTCCATCCGCGCCAAACTCGACCAGGTGATTTTTTCGCCACCACCATGGACGTGCTGAGCCAACAGCTGCTGGAATTCCTGAACGGCCTCAGAGGCGCCGCCTTCGGCTGTTTGCATGTAAGTGGCGGCCTCTATATGAATCGTCTCGGCCACCGTCTTCAGAACGTCAGCAGCAGGAACCATGCCGGCACGGAGGTTTAAGTGCACTATTGCCGCCGTAGAAGAAACGCCTGTCGAATGCGGGTAGAGTGCATCCGCGATGAGGATTTGCGATCCATGCCCTGCTCCCGCCAGCGCAGAAAGAAGCTCCGGATGCAAAAGATTCCCCTTCATCATGTGTTAGCCCCCTCTCGACGTTTTGCCCACTCAGTACCCTCCGGCCAAGCCCAACGTGTCAGCGACTCTGCTTTAATCTCGGCGGAATACCCCGGTGCTTCAGGCAGCATGTAAGCCCCCTTACTCACAATGCAGGGGTCGACGAAATGTTCGTGAAGATGGTCAACGTACTCGGCAACACGTCCTTCCATTGGGCCTGAAACCGCAACGTAATCGATCATCACGAGATGACTGACGAGTTCGCAAAGCCCCACGCCACCGGCGTGAGGGCACACGGGTTTTGCGAATTTCTTAGCCATTAGCAGTATGGGGATGATCTCGTTGATGCTGGCCAATCGACAGGAATCGATTTGAACAAAGTCCACGGCGTCAGCCTGAAGCAACTGTTTGAACAACACACGGTTCATGCCATGTTCGCCGGTCGCTACGCCAATCCCCTCGGGTCGCACACCGTCGGCAATCGCGCGGTGACCTAAAACGTCATCAGGACTTGTGGGCTCTTCGATCCATAGCACGTTGTGATGGGCCAGCGCTTGCACTCTCTCGATGGCTTCTGGAACATCCCAAATCTGGTTGGCATCGATCATCAGCGAGATATCCGGGCCGATCACAGAACGTGCTATGCCGAGCCGACGCTCATCATCTTCAGGATTTCCACCGACCTTAAGTTTGATATGCCGATAGCCCTCCTCAACCGCTTCGCGGCAGAGCCTTTCGAGCTTCTCGTCCGAATAACCCAGCCACCCGGCGGATGTCGTATAACACTGAAAACCATTCGCTTGCAGGTTGGAGATCCGCTCCTCTCGATGTTGACGCTGCTCCTCAAGCATGGCGACGGCCTCATCAGCGGTCAGCACATCCGAGAGATAGCTCAAATCCAGGTTAGCGACGAGTGTGACTGGCTCCATATCACAGATGAACTGCCAGAGAGGGAGGCCCGCTCTACGCGCCGCCAAGTCCCATACCGCATTCATTACAGCGGCACGAGCCAAGTGGACAACGCCTTTATCCGGGCCGAGCCAGCGAAGTTGAGAATCTGCAGCGAGTTCACGGTAGGCTTCTCCGGGGTTATCGCACAACTCAGCCACATCGCGGCCAATAAAGCGATTCGCTAACGCATCGATTGCTTGCAGACAAATATCGTTTCCACGACCTATGGTAAAAGTAAACCCGCACCCGTAGAGCGAGTCGTCATCAGCAACCAGTCTCAGATAGGCGGCGGAGTAGTCAGCGTCTTTGTTAACGGCATCGGAGCCATCATGGCTGTCCGACGTGGGAAAGCGAAGATCGACAAATTCAATCGAAGTGATAATCGTCATCTTAAACCCTCTAATTCATATGATGTATTTAACTGTAGCCTAATATTTACAACCGCTTCAAACTTCCTAAACCAACCACCTATATCGAAGGAAACATGCATGAGCGAAGATAGCCTGGGAGAACAGACCACCCGCCGCCCGTCACAGAACGAAGTGGTCGTCCAGGGCATCCAAGACATGATCTCCTCCGGAGAGATCAAACCCGGCGACAGGTTGCCTGTAGAGCCCTTACTAGCTGAGCGCTTCAGCGTTTCTCGAAGCTCTCTTCGGGAGGGCGTACGAGCACTTGTGGCCATGGGAATCCTTGAAACAAGGCAGGGGTCGGGAACCACCGTTACAACGCTTGACCCGCATTTGCTGTTAAAGCCACTGGAATTTTGGGCGAGCATTCAGGGCGACAAGTCCTCGCATGACCTGCACACCGTGCGCCAAGCACTAGAGGTCGAATCTGCAGCTACGGCGGCAGCGCGGCGAGCGCCTGAAGACATAGAACAGCTCAGACGTCTACTCAAAGCCGCAGAACCCGCCATTCAAGCCAAGGATCACGAAGCCGCCATGGCAGTAGACTTAGAGTTCCACCTCACGGTGGCGAAAATATCCCGAAACCCTATCCTTATCGCCCTTTTGGAAGCCCTTTCCCGCCCAACACTGCGAATGAGGACATGGCAGTCCATCTATCACAGCGGCCGCATCGAAACGACCCATCACGAGCACCAGGCAGTGCTGAATGCAATCGCTGCTGGCGACCCCATTTCAGCGCACGCTGCCATGCGTACACACCTGGCGCAGGTTGCCGTTAACCTGGAAGACTGATGGTGGGTAGACAGCCCTGCCACCTTCAGCACTAGGCTATATCTTCAGCACTGGTCGACACTGGCGTTGGATGGCGCAAGACATAGGCGCCATAACCAACGATAACCAGAAAGCAGCCGGCCACTACCAAATAGCTAACTCGGGCTGAGGTCATGTCGACAACCCACCCTTGCAGCGGCGGGATAAGCGCCCCACCTACGATCGCCATGACCAGCCCCGCCGCACCATACTTGGTGTCTTGGCCGAGACCTTCGAGCGCGATGCCATAAATAGTGGGAAATAAAAGTGAAATGCAGGCACTTAACAGCACGATAGCGATAGCGCCAGCAACGCCGCCACTGACCACGGCAAACACAGACAACCCTACGCCAAGCACGCACATTAGCGTCATTAACATACGAGGGTCGAAGCGCCCCATCAGGCCCACCATGATGAAACGGGAAAACAGGAAGATCAGCAGCGATGCCTGGAGCCAGTACCCTGCTATAGTGCTGTTAACCCCAAGGTTTTCCGTGATGTAGTGGAGCGTGAAGGTCCACGTGCAAGTTTGGGCGGCTACATTGAAGAACTGGGCGACCACACCGAAAGAGTAGCGTCGATTCTTCAACAACCTACCCAAACGACTACCTGGCAGCTTCACCACTTCCCTCTTCCGATCCGCCATCAGCCCCTCATGCTCCGGCACCCGCACCATGGCGATGGCAATCGCGATGACAATATAGAGTAATGCCAGAGTGATATAGGGCCCCATCACTGCCTGCAGCTCCATTGACTGCATACTCTCAAGCTCTTGTTGAGACAGAGCAGCACGATCTACTGCTGTGGCAGGATTGACGTGAGGGAGAATAAAGATAGCGGCTAACAAGACGCCCAGGTTAGACCCAATAGGGTTGAAAGCCTGGGCAAAATTGAGTCGACGCGTGGCGTTGTGGCGTGGCCCCATAGCCATCACATAGGGGTTTGCCGATGTTTCCAAGATAGATAGCCCTGCCGCCAGCGTAAACAAAGCAATCAGGAACATGGCGTAGGTCATCACGATAGAGGCGGGATAGAACAAAAAACCACCCGTGGCTGCTAGCAAAAGGCCAATCAGCACACCACCTTTGTAACCCAGCTGCGAATTGATCCAGGCTGCCGGGATAGCTAAAGCAAAATACGCTCCGTAGTAAGCAAACTGGACTAACGAAGATTGAAATGCACTCATTGAGAAAACCGAACCAAAGACCGAGACCAATGGATCTGTTAGGTTTCCAGCCAACCCCCACGCCGCAAAACAGAGGACGATGAGAACGAACGGCAAGCGCATACCTTGGTGAAGAAACGACTCTTTTTCGAGTTCAGATTGGTTCGCAGGCGGTGCTGCAGTGAGATGAGATTGCACGAGTGACTCCTTATTGTATTATTTTTACGACACCAAATTGATCTGATGAATTTTGGATCAAGGTAAAAATAGCTAAGTCCACCGCATATGGCAAGCGTCTCTGTTTAAGCTCTTCTGCAAAGCATATTTCTGCCAAGCAAGGCGGCGGGCATTACAGCGACACCGTTACGAGCAAATCACTGCTACAAACAAGCGCAGAATGCTATAACGGCCAAGGGGAAGGGGTATGGAGAGGCTAGATGATTAATGCTGATAGCTTGCTGGCGACAGCAAGACCAATGAGTTACCTGACTAATTAATAGGAAAACAACAATGACCGTAATGACTGCCGAGCAAATCGAACACTTTTTAGACGAAGTGTTTCCCCAGCGGATGGGCAAGATAGAGAGCGTGGGCGAAATGACGGCCACCCTGCGCTTGAAGATAGGCAACGAGCATCTGCGACCCGGTCCACGGGTTTCCGGGCCCACCATGATGGGCTTTGCGGATGTAGCTATGTATGTGGCGATATTGGCGCAGATTGGCCCCGAACCCATGGCGGTGACCAGCGACTTAAACTGCCACTTCCTCCGCGCAGCGTCAGGTGATCATGACATTATCGCCCACGCCAAGCTGATCAAACTCGGCCGCCGCTTAGCGGTGGGCGAAGTTCAACTCTTCTCAGTCAGCGACGAAACGCGCCCCGTGGCGCATGTCACCGCCAGCTATGCGCTGCCCGAAAAGCCTTAAGGGACCGTCAATTACGGCGCCAACGTCATAAACGGCTCATCTTGTTGGTCGCTAAAGGCGTAAACGTTATAGGGCTCGCTCTGAGGCCCCGGCATACCCGGCGTACCGATGGGCATCCCCGCCAGGCCAATGCCATCTATGTCGGGTTGCTCTTCAAACAGCTTGGTAACCGCTCCCATCGGCACATGGCCTTCAATCCAGTAGTCACCTATTTCGATGGTATGACACGACCCCAAACCATAGGGCACACCCGCCTGCTGCTTGATATCCCCCAGCTCTACGTCATCTACAATCGTCACTTCTACACCAAGCTCTTCAAGATGGCGCGCATATTCGTCACAGCAACCGCACTGGGGGTTTTTATACAATGTGGCCTCGTCCGGCAACGCAGCTTGAGCCGAGGCGGCTCCTAGGAGTAAAGCACTAGATAAAACCGTAGCGGTAAAACGTTTCATGAGCGATCTCCTTGAGGTGTATGACTAAACCAATAGCTGGCCAGCAGGACTATACCCAGCTCTATCAGCCATAGGCCCTCAGTCATAAGCTCTATCAACAAAAAAGTTAGTGGCATCCATTAACTTTTTATCTTACAACCTATAGGTAGCCCCAAGGTCAAGCGGCAAAATAGACGCAAATCTGACTTTGGGCGCATGCATAGAGGAAAATATAACCCACAGCCCTCACCTACCTTAGATGGCTTGCAGCTTGTTTTTTCCCCACGTAACACTGACCGCTAGCCCGTTGGGCATGCGGTTACTAAGTGCAAGGCGTGCGTCTTGGCGCTGAGCCAACTCCGAAACAATCGACAAACCCAATCCGCTGCCGGTAGTACCCTGACCAGACGCGCGCCTAAAGCGCTCAGTGACTTTATCCAATAGTGCCTCGGGGAGTCCGGGGCCAGTATCTTTCACAATAAGTTGGGGAAAACCCTCCTCAAGCGCCAATTCTACCTCCACCCAGCCGCCTTCTGGCGTATAGCGCAAGGCATTATCCAGTAAGTTACGAAAGAGAATTCCCACCTCGACTTCGTCGGCACGCACCTCCAGCCGGGTTAATCCTGTTAGCCTCAAATGCTGATCTCGCTCTTCAGCGAGTGGCCATAGCTCTGCTACCAATTCAGCAACAATAGGATAGAGATCGATAGTGGCCGGTGAGGTTGTGGCTACTTGATCCAAACGAGCCAAAATAAGCAGTTGTTCTACCACCCGCTGCAGCCGTTCTACTCCGATATAAGCCTTTTTTAATGATTGCTCTCCCCCCTCCTGCGCGTTATCCAGATGAATTCTCAGCGCTGCTAAGGGAGTACGTAATTCATGGGCCGCATCTGCTGTAAAGCGCCTCTCGCGCTCTAACGTTTCTTTCAACCGGGCGATAAAGTCGTTTAGCGATTGGCGTAATTCATTAAGCTCTTGAGGAACCGGGTCATCAATTTTACGCAGGTCGTGGGCGGAGCGGCCTTGTACCTGGTTGGAAAGCGCTTGAATGGGCGCAATACCTCGCCGGATAATACGACTCATCAGCCAAAGGAGGAGTGGAAGCAAAAAGAGCATCGGCAATAAATTGTTCCAGGTGATGCGCTCCACCACTTCATCATGAAACGAACCTCGCAGCCCCATGCTGATCCAGGTATTGCTGGCAACATCGAACATGCTGAAAACCCGCCAACGATGACCATCGTAGCTTTCCCAGCGAAAACCCTCCTCTAAAGGCGCGGGGAAAGGCCCGGCATCATTCCATTTGCCCCCTAGAAGCCTGGGTGAGCCATCGGCATTCCAAAAACCCAGTACTAATTTAAGCTCTTCCTCGTGGTAAAGCTTGATACCTGATTCAAAGCTGCTGTCGGGCACTGTGTTACCGTCGCGATATAGCTGAGCCGGATGTTCTGGAAGGCCCATGCGCGAAGCCAGTCGAACATAGTCGTCAATGGTCGCGTTGGGATCGAGTTGGCCAGCCACAATCCGGCTATGCAGACTAAGCTGTGTATCGAGAATTTCTTCTAGCTCGTGATCCGTAATTAAGTAGGCCGCGGTAACCGCGACTCCCCCGGCGACAACCATGGTAATGGCCAGGGTACGAAGTAGATAACGCCGTATCGATATCATTGTGCTTGGCTATCCAGCCGGTAGCCAATTCCGCGCACATTAATGATCAAATGTTTTTCAAGTTTTTTACGCAGATGATGAATGTGAACTTCCACCGCATTGGACTCTATCTCATCGCCCCAACCGTAAAGCAAACTTTCTAAACGAGGACGAGATAGCACTCTGTCGGGATGCCTAGCTAGCTCTAACAACAAGGCATACTCCCGTCGGCCCAACTTTACGTCTTTGCCCCGCCAACTCACCGCATGACGAGCCTCATCAATACTCAGTGCACCCAGCGTCAACATCTGCGAGGCGCGTCCCTCAGCGCGCCGCATTACGACACGCAAACGGGCAAGCAACTCCTGCAAATTAAATGGCTTGAGTACATAGTCATCCGCCCCAGCATCTAAGCCGCCAATACGGTCTTCCATCGCATCACGGGCCGTCAAAATCAGAATAGGCAGAGTTGATTGCTGACGGAGTAAATGCAGTACCTGCATACCGTCCATATCGGGCAGCCCAAGATCCAAAATAATCACACTGAAGGTCTCGCTATTGACAGCATTGATTGCTTCACGCCCAAGCATAAACCAATCGACTGTATACCCCTCTCGCTCCAGGGCTGTCTTAATGCCATCCCCAAGCAGGGGATCGTCTTCTATCAGCAGTGCGCGCATTTTGCTTCCTCAATCGTCAAACCTTTATCGTGGATGCCAAAACTTAAGCTTTTCTTAAATACGGAGACTTATAACCCACAAAGTAGTTTCGTCTAAACTAAACCAGTAAGCCTACCACCCTATTTTTGTAAAGCTCTTACACAGTTTAACTCTTCTTTAAGTTATTAGGCTCATGCTGCCTCTTCCGACGTGGGAAAAGCCAAAAGAGCGCCAGAGCATGCATTTACTAACCCTCATTAGAACAAACTATTACTTAAAAATAATGGCTCGTGGTTTAGAAAAAGGAATGAAACGATATTTACTGAGAGGTATACGGTATATCGTCAAACCGCCTGCGCCAGAAACCATCGACAGCCTTGTGGGTATAGAAAAAATTCTAATTATTCGCCCCAATTTTCGTCTGGGAAATGCGCTAATCAGCACCCCTGTCATTGATGCTTTTCGTGAACGTTTTCCTTCCGCACGCATAGACTATCTAGCGACGGATAAAACTTTTCCACTGTTGCAACAACGACCTATTGACCATTTTTATTTACTGTCGAGATCCGCGATCCTTCGTCCTTGGAAGTGTGTGACATTATTACGACGCCTAAGGGCTCAACGTTATGATCTAGCGGTACAAGTGAGCGGAGGATCAACGAGCGGTTTTATAGTGACCCAGTTAATAGGGGCACGGTATAGCATGGGTTCACGTAAAGGTCACCAGCGATGGTACAGCATTGAGGCGGAAGGGAAGTCATCACATGCCTACGATGCCATCATTAATTTAACACATCAGCTCGGTGTCGCTTGCCGTAATCGGCCATTGCTCCAGCTAACGAAGCAGGAGCGCTCTCAGGCAATGACGAAGATAAGACAGCTAACCAGTCTTCATAGCGATCACCCATCAGATACTGACTTTATTGCTATCTTCGTAGGTGGGCATCAAAACAAACGTTGGCCGTTGGCATTTTGGCTAATGCTCATCGATGCCATGGAAGCCCACAAAATACGCTATGTCGTTTTCCTTGGGCCCGAGGAGTTTAGGCTTCTAGCACCTATTGAGCAGCGTTTAAAGTCCTCCCTCTACGGCAGCTTATGCCCACCTCTTCCTATCCGTCACTTTGCCGCCGTTTTGGAGCGTGCCCAATTACTCGTGACACCAGACTCAGGGCCTATGCATTTAGCGGCAGCGCTCGACGTCCCCACAATATCCCTGGTACGCCAGCAAAAATCTCTCGCCTTCGTACCTCGAGAATCCTATGACACCATCCTTTGGCGCCCAGAGATCAACACGGTAGTAGAAGCCATACAAGCTAATGTTGACGGGCAAGCCTCAACGCCCCCCGGTCAGCCGACCTCTGTAAAATACTATCCAAAACAGTACGTAACACCACCACCTAGTGCAGTCCATACGTACGCCCGTTAATGAATGAAAGCGCATAACTATTCGTTAAGTTTTGCGCTTTATAGTGGCCCTAATATTACGTCACCGAGTCTACCGCCTTGCATATTTCCACTACGCCAAAACCCAATGGCAAGGGTTTTAAACGTATTTTCCGTGCTTCTATTAATGCAGTTTCTGGTTTAGAAGCTTGCTGGAAAAATGAATCCGCTTTTAGGCAAGAGGTATTGCTATGCCTCATCCTCTACCCCTTTATATTTTTTGTTAATGTCACTTGCGTGGAAAAAGCGTTGCTGTTTTTTTCACTTACATCTGTATTGATAGTGGAACTCATCAACTCCGCCATCGAAAACACTATTGACCGCATCGGACTTGAAAATAACGAACTTAGTGGGCGAGCTAAAGACATGGGAGCAGCCGCCGTCATGTTGACAATTCTCATGATGGTCGGTGTGTGGCTATGCGTACTGCTAAACTAAACTCCCTCAAACCCTTGGTAACTGTTTGGCTTTTATTTTTGGCAGCCATGTCAGTTTTTAGTGTTTTAGGCATAGATTTTTCGCTAGCTGATTTTATATATCATCTTCAGGGTAATACTTGGGCATGGAAAGACACCTTAATTACCCAAGATATTCTTCACAAAGGCGGTAAGTGGCTAAGTCTGGCTATGGGATTAGCCACACTTCTTCTATTGATACTAAGCACCACTGCTACTCGTCTTAAAGACTATCGCACTCCACTTTTTTATCTTTTTTCTGCAACGCTTGTTTCGGCATTACTTGTGGCGACTATTAAGCACCTGGTGAGCATGGAATGCCCTTGGGATTTAATTCGCTATGGAGGGGAACGAAACTTTATTGGCTTGCTCGACATACGCCCTCCTGTAATGCCAGCGTCCGCTTGCTTTCCAGCCGGGCATGCCAGCGCAGGATATACGTGGATAGCACTTTACTTCTTTTTGGCCGCCACACTGCCCCGCTGGCGATGGGCAGGGCTTGTGCTGGGTTTAGGGCTTGGCCTTACGTTTGGGATCACTCAACAGTTACGCGGGGCGCACTTTCTGTCCCACGACCTCTGGACCATCATGATTTGCTGGACTGTAAGCTTTGCCCTTTCAAGATTTTTATTACCTCCCAGAGTGCATTAATTTTTTCACACAGAGAGCCTTTCGATGCCCCCTTTGTTGTCCTTGCCTTTAAAAATTGTTTACACCGCTGGGCATTATCGTCCCATATTGAGCACGGAGCAACTTGTCTTATGGGCCGTTGTCATATTCAGTGTTTTTTACAATGCGCCTTTTTGGCAACAAGCCCTTGTTGGCTATGATCTTCTTGCAGTTCAGACGTGGCTTACCTTCGCCAATATGTTTTTGGTAATGACCTGCATTCATTTTTTGGTCTTCGTTAGCCTTGCTGTTCGAACATTGGTAAAACCCCTATTAATCTTACTGTTTCTAATAGCCGCCTTCGTCAGCTACTTTACCACTTACTATGGCACCTATTTTGATACTTCAATGTTAGACAATGTGCTTCAAACGGATACTAACGAAGCACGGGAGCTTCTTACAGCTGGCTTGCTGATTCATTTGGCAATCTTTTTTGGTTTGCCTACCCTTATCATTTGGAGAGTTAAAATCGCGCCTTCAACCTGGAAGAAGGCTGTTTTGCGCCGCTCAGCTTATTACCTCGCCAGTACGACTATATTGCTGTTAGCGATCGTCTTATCTTATCAAGAAGTATCGTCACTCATGCGCAACAATAAAGAGCTTCGCTACTTGGTGACTCCAGGCAATTATATTGTTTCGATGGCGCAGGCAGTTTTCAGCCAGCACGCTTCCGCAAATACGGTGCGCTCCCCAGTGGGAGAAGATGCCCGTATCAGTTCACAAGTGGGTGACAAACCCACGCTGCTCGTCATCGTGGTGGGCGAAACGGCGCGGGCGGTGAATTGGGGGTTAAATGGTTATGAACGTCAAACCACGCCCAAACTTGCCCAACAGCCCGACGTTATTAATTTTTCAGACGTTACCGCATGCGGCACCAGCACGGCTGCCTCATTACCCTGCATGTTTTCATTACCGGGGCGTGCCGATTACGTTAAATTCTATGCTCAGCAACATGAATCCTTACTGGACGTATTAGCACACGCCGGTTTAGAGGTCACCTGGCTTGATAACCAGTCGGGCTGCAAAGGCGTCTGCGAAGGAGTGACGACAAAAGCACTCTCTCCAGAGGACTACGCTTCTTTATGCCAAGATGGGCGCTGCTTGGACGAGGCACTGGTTCAAGCCTTAACCATGCAAATTAGCAGCACCCCAACTGATCAGGTGATAGTGCTGCATCAGCTAGGCAACCATGGCCCCAGCTATTACCAGCGTTACCCTGCTGACTACGAACGTTTTGTTCCTGCTTGCACCACCGCTGATTTAGCGAAGTGCTCAAGAGATGCCATTACCAATAGCTACGACAATGCCATTCTATATACCGACACTGTGTTGAATCAGGTAATTGAGACGTTAAAGCGTCAGGATGACTACGCAGCTGCGATGATCTATCTCTCTGATCATGGTGAATCACTGGGTGAAAAAGGGCTTTATTTGCACGGCATTCCCTACGCCATTGCCCCCGACGAACAGACGCATGTGCCTATGGTTTGGTGGCTTTCCAGCACCTTTTCACAGCAGCAAGGGCTAGATACGGACTGCTTACGCCAAATTTCCGGCCAAGCCGCCTCACACGATAACTTATTTCACAGCGTGCTGGGTTTGCTTGGCGTATCAAGTACTGTTTACCAGCAGGAACAAGATATTAGCCAAACGTGCCGACAACCCAACAGCAGTTAAACGCGTAAGTAATCGGTAATTATTCAGTGGCAAAATTGATTCAGCCTCATCACAACTAAGGTGCGTCGGCATGCTCATAACTCTTTTATCAAAGACTCACCCATTTTTTGAAAGGCGGCTCTTATCAACAAAAAAGACAGCACCTGAGGATTCGATAAATAAGGATGATACTGCTCTCATTTTCAAGCAATGGTTTTCATTTCGGTTATGCGTAGTTTTAACCAGCTTGCTAAGCGCTCTCCTCGTGCTATTTGAGATAGAGTCACTTGAAGTCATTATCGCTATTTTCAGTATTGGGGTTAGCAGCACAGCGCAGCTATTGAGGTTAGGCAATACAAGCACAGCTATGTGTAGCCTTCTTTACCCTTTACGGGGCGAGGTGATTGAGACCCTGGACGCGATAGGTATGGCAGGCGTTGGTACTGTGGTTGTTTTATATCTTTTAATCTAACTGCTCTGCGCGAATAGCCCTTATCTGTTAAGTGCGGCTGCATAATAACGCTATCACCCCAAGCGCCAGCCAACCGGCCATCAACAACAGCCCGCCAATGGGAGTGACAATGCCAAGATTCAGTCCTGCCAGTGCCATCAGGTAGAGCGAGCCCGAAAAGCACACCGTGCCTAGTGCCCACAGCACCAGCACCCAACGCTGACCGGCAAGCGGCTGCACTTGACGCCATACAAGCACTATCATGATGGCAAGCGTATGCCATGCTTGGTAGCGCACGCCGGTTTCAACGGCACTCACCATCGTTTCTGTGGTGCGCGCCGCCAAACCATGGGCTGCATAGGCGCCTAGCATCACCAGTATGGCGCCTGAAAGGGCCGCTATACACCACCACACTTTATCTGTTCGCTGCACGCTGCTCTCCTACTCCTATTATGGTTGGCATACATCACGCTGTTTGCACCTACGGCTTACCTTGCGCGGTGTGAAACCGCTACAATAGAGAATGCCTTAGAGAACGAACTACCACGACGAATGAGACACGCCTATCTATGTCTATCCAGATACGTCTAAACGGTGAACCCCATACGCTGTCGACCGGCCTAACCGCCGCTGACTTAGTTGAACAGCTGGGCCTTAGCGGTCGTCGTATCGCCGTCGAAATTAACGAAGAGATCGTCCCCCGCAGCCAGCACGCCGACACCCGCCTGGTCGATGGCGACCACGTAGAAGTTGTCCACGCGATTGGCGGCGGCTAGAGGAAACACTATGACCCAACAAACGCATGTAGCGCTAGCCGATACTCCGCTAACCATCGCCGGACGCGATTTTCAATCGCGCCTGCTGGTGGGCACAGGCAAGTACAAAGACTTTACCGAAACCGGCGCCGCCATTGCCCAAAGTGGCGCTGAAATTGTGACCTTTGCGGTACGCCGTACTAATTTAGGCCAGGATGCCGATGCGCCCAACCTGTTAGACGCTATTTCCCCCGATCGCTACACCCTGCTGCCCAATACCGCCGGTTGCTACACCGCTAAAGATGCGGTGCGCACCTGCCGTCTGGCCCGCGAGCTGCTCGACGGTCATAACCTGGTCAAGCTGGAAGTGCTCGGCGACGATCATACGCTTTACCCCAATGTGGTCGAGACGCTAAAAGCCGCTGAAACGCTGCTCGCCGATGGCTTTGACGTCATGGTGTACACCAGCGACGATCCTATTGTGGCACGCGAATTAGAAGCTATGGGTTGCTGCGCCATCATGCCGCTGGGCTCACTGATTGGTTCGGGCCATGGCATTCAGAACCCACACAACGTGCGCTTGATTGTGGAACAGAGCAACGTACCGGTACTCGTGGATGCGGGCATTGGCACCGCTTCTGATGCTGCCATGGCCATGGAGCTAGGCTGTGATGGCGTGCTGCTCAATACGGCCATTGCCCACGCCCGCGAGCCGCTACGCATGGCCAACGCCATGAAGCTGGCCGTGGAGGCCGGCCGGGATGCGTTTTTAGCAGGCCGTATGCCGCGCCGCCAATCCGCCGATCCTTCTTCACCTTTCGCTGGCCGTATTAACGGTTAATTGATTCGAGACCCCATGACTGAACCCAACGATACCGTACCAGAAAGTCACACCGCGCCCGAAAGCAACGCCACCACAGGCCCGGAAGGTACGGATGCACCGCTGCACCGCCGCGGCATTAAAAGCTACGTGATCCGCGCGGGTCGTATGACCCAGGCCCAGAACCGTGGCTTAGAAGATATCTGGCCGCGTTTTGGCCTGACCATCGCCGATGGTCGTCAAGACTTGGACGTCCTGTTTGGCCGTCAGGCACCGCGGGTAGTAGAAATCGGCTTTGGCATGGGCAACTCGCTGATAGAACAGGCCGAGACTCATCCAGACACCGACTTTATCGGCATTGAAGTCCACGCCCCTGGCGTTGGCAAACTGCTCGATGAAGTCGATAAGCGTGGTCTCACCAACCTGCGCGTTTACCGCGAGGACGCCCTGGCAGTGCTCGAACAGTGCCTTCCCGAAGGCTCGCTAACCACGCTGCAGCTGTTCTTCCCCGACCCTTGGCCGAAGAAGAAGCACCACAAACGGCGCATCGTGCAGCCTGCCTTTGTTGAGCTGATTCGCACTCGCCTGATGCCTGGCGGCACCTTCCATATGGCCACCGACTGGGAAGCCTACGCAGAGTGGATGGCCGAGGTAATGGAAGCGGCCCCCGGCTATGCCAATACCGCCAGCGCGGAAACCGCCCCGTATGTGCCGCGCCCGGCGTTCCGCCCATTGACCAAGTTTGAAGCCCGCGGCGAGAAACTCGGCCATGGGGTTTGGGATTTGATCTATCGCCGGGAGGGGTGAATCTACGGGCTGTCTCCACCTCGCGATGGCCTAGTCTTTATGCGCTATCTGAAATAGTGGGTTCCTACTCAAATTCAGTCAGCGCGAAGCTCTCACCCTCCACCACCTTCGCCTGCCAGGCGTGTAGCGTCGGGTAGCGGTTTTGCCAATCAAAGGCTGGTAAGCGGAAGCTGATATACGCCAGCGCAACGGCAACGGTAATCGCCCCTAGGGTGCGCTGGGCACTGCCCGCTAGCACGCTGGGGTGGGCATTGAGTGTTATCAAGGTGCGTTCGATCGCTTTTAAACGGCGCTGCCCCAACAGCGTCGTATCCACTTCATTACCAGCATACTTACGGCCGATCACCACGTTGAAAGCGGCGTCCATCAAGCCCTGCCCCAACCCTGCCAGCACCAGGGTTTCAGCTAGTGCTTTACTGGGCATCAGAGATGGCCCTTCACCCACTGCATCCAGATAGTGAGCAATCAACAACGACTCGGTGATGACGTCTCCTTCATCGGTTACCAGCGTTGGAATACGGCTAAGCGGCGTAATCTGTACAAGCTCGCTATCCGCCGCCCAAGGGTCACACCAGCAAAGCTCAGTGCGCTCGATCAGCTGCTTTTCATAGAGACACACGCGCACAACACGTGCATAGGGAGAAGAGGTATTTAAATAGAGCTGCATGGGGCGGTCTCCTGTTAAGTCATATGTTTGTCGTTACTGTTTTATTTTAGTGAAGTTAGTATTCCCATTTGATGCAAGCTATCGATTTCAGCGTATATCTCTTCGCAGAAGGATTCAGCCACATTACTTAACGGCTTGTGTTTAGATTTAAGTAAGGCAATTTCCCACTCAATGGTTGGCTCCATAGGCTTTGATACAACGGCTGTTCCCTGCAACAGCAGTTCTGCAATGGGATCAATCACTGCGACCCCAAGTCCGCGATCAACTAATGCGCACACCCCCCGCATATGGCGCATTTCAGCGGCAATATGCCGCTTTATATCCACTGTCTGCATAATGTAATCCACGCGGGCACGCAGAGGACTATCCGCCATCAGCTCTACGAATGTCTGGTTTTGTAAGCTAGTAAGCGCCACCACATCTTGCTTAGCAAGGGGGTGCGTACGATGCATGATGCACCTGGCAGAACAGCGTGCAAGACTACTAACCGTTGCTCCATAAGTGTCTGCTTCAAGCGTTATTCCCAGCGCCACATCACAGGTATTGTTGTCGATCATTTTAAGCAACTCTTGCAACCCGGCATCGATGACCCGAACGCCTACATTAGGGTGATTTTGTTTAAAGCGCTTAATGACATCGAGTAAAAAGGTATCGCAAAAAATGGGTTGTGCAGCGACTACGACACTGCCCAATTGGTTATTAGCAATAGCATCCGCGTCTTTTTGAGTATCTCGAATACTCGCCATTAGCCGTAAAACGGACGCGTGGTATAAAAACGCTTCTGACGTTGGCGAAAGCTGATTGCGGGCACGTTTGAACAAAGCAAAACCCAGCTCGTCCTCTAACCCGATGAGCAAACGACTTACCATTGACTGGCTGATTCCTAACGTTTCTGCAGCCGCTTTCGTGGTGCCATGCTTCATGAATGCATCAAAAGCTTCAATTTCTTTTATTTTCATGGTGTTAATCCCACTCAAGAAGTCTTTTACTCAATAAACAGCGAATAAAAACAACGTTTATAAACAATAAGCTTGCAACTTTGGCTCACCACTAGAACAAAATCGAATACTAAATCGAATTGTTGCAACAAATTTCATACCTGTCTATGTTAAAAGCGCTGGGTTCAAAAATGCTATTAATAAATCCACTCCATGAAAGCTATGCAACAACGATTGCGGAGATAAGTATGAAACTCACCTTAAGCTTAGCGGCAGCAACGCTGCTCGCTGCCTCCACCGCCTATGCTCAGAGCTACCCTTCCGAACCCGTCACACTGGTAATCCCTTATGGCCCAGGCGGCGCCTCCGATCTGGCCGGTCGGGCGCTAGCGGAGTCGGCTCGCGAATATTTAGGACAGCCTGTCACGGTCGTCAATCAAGCTGGCGCAGGTGGAATGACCGGCGCTCGCGATGTGACACAAGCTGACGCCGATGGTTACACCCTGCTGTTAGCCCGCGTCGGCATGGCTCTATCACCGGCGGTCAACGAAAACAGCAGTGTTGATTGGGATGAGTACACCTTCATCAGCCCGCTTGAAGCCACACCGATGATTCTTGCCGTGGCTGAAGACTCTCCCTATGAAAGCGTTGAGGATTTACTGGAAGGCATCGAAAACGACCCTGGTGCGATGAGCTACGCCGCTTCCGGCGCCACCGCCATTGATGGCTTTACGGTGCAGTCGCTACTGGCTGACGCGAAAATGGATCCGCTGACGGCGGCTACGTTGATTCCCTACCGTGGGGGCGGCGAACTCGCAACAGCATTACTGGGTGGGCATGTTGATTTTCTCGCCATCGCGGCAGCCTCTCTGATGCCGCATATCGAGAGCGGTGACATGCGTCCGTTAATGGTGTTCTCACCAGAGCGCATGGAAGCACTACCGGACGTGCCGACGGCTGAAGAGTTGGGTTATGAGTTGGCTGGCCAGGTGATGGGGTGGAGCGCGCTGTATGGCCCGCCAGATTTACCTGAAGAGGTCATGAATACCTGGGCAGAGGTAATGGAGCAGGTGGCTGAAGATGAAATGTGGCTCAGTCGTGCTGACGATCGTGGCTCAATTTCCACTATTGGCAGCGTCGATATGGAGACCTACGCAAAAGAGCAGTATGAGTTTTATCGCACCTTAGCGGAACAGTTTGGCTATCTAGAGTGAGTCAGCGTTAGGCACCACGTTGTCGTCACTGCATACATCATTTCATCACTGGAGGGGTCATGGGTATAACACGCGGTTTAGTTATTACGGTGCTGTTCGGTATCGTGCTGTTTTTACTGATACCCGCCTATGTGCCCCGCCCGCGCTTTATTCCAGGGTTCGCGCCACCGCCTGATATGTGGCCACGCACGGTATCCATGCTCGGCATGGCACTGGGCATACTGCTCGTCGGGCTTTCTTTTTCACGCAAAACCGAAGTAATCGCTGACCCTGAAGATGCCAGCACCATCCGCGGTGACACGCCACTTGTCACGCTGCTCACCCGCTTCGGCTGGACGGTACTCGCCTTTGCGCTCTTTATCGGTTCAGTGATGCTGCTCGGTTTTTTGCTATCGAGCATTCTGCTGTTAATGGCGATGCTGATATTGACGGGTTATTGGCGCCACAAAGTGGTGGCGGCCATCGTTGCCGTTGCACTCCCACTGGTCCTCTACCTGTTTTTCTCCAGCGCACTCAATACGCGTTTCCCTGTCGGCAGCCTTTTCAAGGCTATCGGTATTTAACTTACCGCGTATAGGACTGACCACTATGCTCAACGACCTGCTGGTTGCCTTCCAGGCGGTTGCCACCATTGAGAACTTTCTGATCATGGCCGCCGGTATTTGGGGCGGCGTGATTATCGGCGCTATTCCAGGCATGACCGGCACCATGGCGGTGACGCTGGCGCTGCCCTTTACTTTTTATATGCAGCCGATTCCGAGCATTTTGTTACTCGTCGCACTGTACAAAGGCTCGACCTACGGCGGTTCGGTATCCGCGATATTGATCAAAACGCCAGGCACTGCTTCGGCTGCCTGCACCACCCTTGATGGCTACCCATTGGCCCAGCAAGGCAAGGCAGGCAAAGCCCTCAACATGGCGCTCTATTCCTCCTGTACCGGGGATTTTATTTCCAATCTTTCGCTGATTTTTATTGCCGCGCCACTGGCGCTACTTGCGCTGCGTATTGGGCCACCCGAATACTTTATGTTGATGATTTTCGCACTTACCACCGTCGCTGGGGTGTCAGGGCGCTCGCTGCTGCTTGGGCTTGTATCGGCGTGCTTAGGGCTACTACTAGCCACAGTGGGCGAAGATATGTACGGCTCGTTCCGCTTTGATCTAACCGTGGATATGCAGAGCGGTCTTGCCGTTGCCCCCGTACTCATTGGTCTGTTTGCGATCCCAGAGCTGCTTAAAATTATTGTCTTTCGTAACAATCAAAGCCATAAGCCCATGCAGTTGGGCGATAACCGCGTAACGCGAGACGAGCTGCGCCGATCCTTAAAGGCAATGCTCAAAGGCAGCATGATTGGTGTTGTGATGGGGGCCATTCCCGGCATAGGGCCTTCGGCGGCGGCTTTCTCCTCCTACGGGGAAGCACAGCGTAGCTCAAAGAATCGCGAGAACTTTGGTAAGGGCGAACTAGAAGGGATCGCAGCATCAGAGTCCGCTAATAATGGTTGCTGTGGCTCCACCATGATCCCTTTGTTAGCACTGGGCGTGCCGGGCGATGTGATTACGGGCGTGATGCTGGGCGCCTTTATGATTCACGGCATGACCCCAGGCCCTATGCTATTTGAGAACAACCTTCATGAGGTTTACATGCTGTTTATTGGCATGTTGTTCTCTTCTGTTTTGCTGTTTGGTGCTGGTAAAGCAACGATGCGCTTTTTCTCGCATATCTCGCGCATTCCCCCCGGCTTAATGGCGCCGATCGTACTTGCTCTGTGCGTATTCGGTATTTTTTCGATCTCCAACAGTATGTATGACGTCATCGTACTGCTAGCGATGGGCATATTTGGCTTTTTCATGTTCCTGTTCGCCATTCCCGCCGCCCCCTTTTTAATCGCCTTCATTCTTGGCCCGATGCTGGAAGAGAACCTGCGTCGTGCCCTTGCGCTCTCTCGCGGTGATCCAAGCATCCTGGTGTCGTCGCCTATCACCTGGTTATTCGCTTCGCTGGCGATATTCGTGGTGGTAGTGACAATTCGTCAGCAGCTTAAAAAAGCCAAGGTCTGAGCCAAAGATTCCCTTATTGCCAAGGATTTAACGCTATGCAAGCTAGTGCTACGCCTAACGCTCACCCGCAGTTGGAAGCCGCGATATCACACCTCACCGACCTTATCGCTTACGACACAACGAGTGCTTACTCCAACCTCGAGCTTATTCATCACATCGAGAGGTTCTTCGCCAGTCTTGGCGCGGATGTGACGGTGCTGCCCGATGAGAGCGGCGAAAAGGCCAATTTAGTCGCCCGCCTGGGGCCGGCCGACGCAGCTGGCATCGTCCTCTCTGGTCATACGGACGTCGTACCCGCCAACCCGAAGAACTGGCAGAGCGACCCTTTCAAAATGGAGCAACGCGGCAACCGCTTGTTTGGTCGTGGTACCTGCGATATGAAAGGCTTTGCAGCCTGCGTTATGGCGGCGGCACCGGCGTTTGCCAACGGCGAACTACACCGACCTTTCTATTTCTGCTTCTCTCATGATGAGGAAGTAGGCTGCCTGGGTGCCCCCGCCATTGCTCGTCACTTAGCCGAGCTCAAGGTGCCACCAGCTCTGGCGATTATCGGTGAACCCAGCGAAATGAAACTGATCAACGGCCAAAAGGGCAAAATCGCCATGCGGGTGACGGTGCGCGGAGAAGGGGGCCACTCATCGTTCTCCCCTCAACACGTCAATGCGGTGGAGTATGCCTCGCGTATCATCACCATGATCGCCGAGCGATCACGACGATATGAGCAAGATGGCCCCTTCGACCACGACTTTACCGTCCCCCACGCCACAACGCTGACCACCATAATAGAAGGCGGTGTGGCGACCAACGTTACCCCTGATACCTGCAGCTTTATCTTTGAGCTACGCAGCATTGATCAGGAAGCAGCCGCCACGGACATTCAAGCACTGATCCGCGATATAGAGACTGCCCTACTCCCCGAAATGCAGCGCCAATCAGCCGATTCCGCCATTGAGTGGCAAGAGCTATTTGCCTACCCCGCCATGGGGGACGCCACCGACAGCGATATGTTCAAAAAGCTTGAACCCATTCTTCCCGAGCGTGGCGGCAAGGTATCTTATGGCTCAGAAGGCGGCGTGTTCGAGATCGATGGCGGCATACCCTCAGTGATTGTTGGGCCCGGCTCTATTCGCCAAGCCCACAAGCCCGATGAGTTCATAGAAATTGATCAACTTAGCCAGTGCCTAGCATTCTTAGATGAATTAAATGCTTGGATGAAACGCTAACGCCCCCATGAGTGAAGGTGAATTATGGGGTAGTCACTCGATGAAGGGTTCCGCTACCGCGTTCAAAAGCGTCAATATTAGCCAACGTCGTCTCGGCGATATTGGTTAGCGCTTCGGCGGTGAAGAAGGCTTGGTGTCCGGTGATCAGTACATTATGGAAGGTCGTCAGGCGCATAAACTGGTCATCGTTAATCACGCCTTGAGAGAGGTCTTCGAAGAACAGCTGCTCTTCCTCTTCATAGACATCCAGCCCTAAGCGGCCGATTTTGCCGCTTTTCAGGCCTGCTATGACGGCTTGGGTATCGACCACCCTTCCGCGGCCGGTATTGATCAGCATGACGCCTTCCTTGATCAGCATGACGCCTTCCTTCATTTGCGCGATGGCATCGGCATCAATCAAATGGTGAGTCTCAGGCGTCAACGGGCAGTGCAGCGAGATAATGTCGGCGCTGGCAAACAGCGTTGCTAGCGGCACGTACTCAACAAAGGATTTAGCATCCGGGCTGGGAAACGGGTCGCTGGCCACTACCCGGCAACCAAAGCCGTGCATAATATCGGCAAAAATCAGCCCAATATGCCCAGTTCCAATAATGCCTACCGTTTTACCGTGCAGGTCGAACCCCAGCAGGCCATCCAGGGCAAAATTGCCCTCCCGCACACGGTTGTAAGCGCGATAAGTCATGCGATTAAGGCTCAGCACTAGGGCGACCGCGTGTTCTGCCACTGCGTGGGGGGAGTAGGCAGGCACCCGTACCACTGTGATGCCTAACCGTTCGGCGGCAGCCAAATCAACATGGTTGAAGCCCGCCGAACGCAGCGCCACTAATCTTGTGCCACCGTTATGCAGTTGCTCTAACACGGCGGCATCAAGGCAGTCATTCACGAAGGCGCAAATCGCGTCAAAACCGTTGGCTAAGGTCGCCGTGTCTTCAGTTAAACGCGCCTCAAAAAAGCTTAAGTGGTGGCGTTGCCCCGAGTTGGCGCGTGTAAGAAAAGTGCGGTCGTAGGGTTTAGCACTAAACACGGCGATGCGCATGGGCTTTACTCGTTGAGCGGTTTTAGCGGCTCCCAATCCGAACGATTAGCTAGAAATTCCGGCCTGGGCCGGTTACCGCAGTAAGGGTCGTGCAGCGTGTTTTCAACACTGTTGTAAACAAAGAACAGATTACTTCTCGGCCAGCAAGACATATTTATGTTCGAGCCGTGCATGGTATTGCATTCAAAGATCACCAGCGAACCGGCAGGCCCCTTGGGAGCTTCGATATCGTTTTCTAGCATTATCTCGCGAAGGCTACTGGCTGGGGGCACGCCCACCTCTTGGCTTTTCAGCGACTCTTTATAGTTATTTTCCGGCGTTCGTCCGACACACGGAACAAAATAATGATGCGAGCCAGGGATCAACATTAATGGGCCGTTAAATTCACCGTTGTCAGTGAGTACGATGGAGCAACTTAACGCACGCATACGTGGCATGCCGTCTTCGCTATGCCATGTTTCAAAGTCGGAGTGCCACTCAAACCCTTTGCCTTTAAAACCTGGTTTATAGTTAATCCGTGACTGATGAATATATACATCGCTGCCAAGAAGTTGCTTAACAATCGCCAATAGCTTGGGATCCTGGGTCAAGCGCTGAAAGCGTTTTGAAACATCGTGGATGCCGAAAATAGTACGAATCTCTTCACGCCCAGGTTCAAGAATAGTGCCTTCTGAAAGTTTCAGATCAGCATCGTCTTCATATTCGCGCAGTTCTTTAAGAAAAACCTGCATGTCATCAGCGTCAAAAAATCCTTCAAACGATAGAAATCCCTTTCTTTCGTACTCATCAATTTCTGATTTGCTTAAGGGGCCATTCGCAAGCTGTGACTCATCGCCGTATACCACCGGATCGATGCGTTCAAACATTCCCAACTTTCGTTCCAAGCGAGTAGGGAATAAGTCTTGTGTATCGTTCATGGCAAACTCCTCCGTTAGTATCCATGTCAAGTAACGCTTTTAGGGGCTACTTATAAAACGTAGACGCCAAAACGCACCACAGCAATAACGCTATGTCAGCCGGCTCATCGTGCCAGCAATCATCGTTTTTAAATTCATGTTTTTAAAACAAGTGTAGTGGTCAACTAATCCCGGACAGTAATTTAAGATTTTCCTCAGCCACAACGGGAGGCATGCCACCGTTAAACGAATGAGGGCGCTGCTGGTTGTAGTAACCCATCAGATATCCACTAACGTCTTTCTTGGCCTCAGGTAGATTTCGATATCCCAAAGCCGGTATCCACTCCGATTTCAGGCTCCGGAACAGCCTTTCCATCGGCGAGTTGTCCCAGCAGTTGCCACGTCGGCTCATGCTTTGTTTAATTCGATAGCGCCAAAGTCTTTGGCGGAACTTGCGGCTTGCATACTGACTACCCTGATCGGAATGGAACATGACGCTCTTTGGCTGACCACGTTGCTCCCAAGCGTGATCCAGCGCTTTCACAACAAGATCTGCATCTGGGCTGGACGAAATGGCCCAGCCAACAACACGACGAGCATAAAGATCCAACACAACGGCAAGATAGCTCCAACGCTGGCCACTCCAGATATAAGTGATGTCACCACACCAGACCTGATTGGGCTGGTCTGGTATAAATTTGCGGTCAAGATGGTTCGCAATATCAGGTCGCTCAACGGTCGCCTGCTTGTAAGCATGAGGGCCCGGCTGCTTACAGATCAACCCCATTTCGCTCATCAAACGCCGAACCTTGAAACGACCAATGGTGACGCCTTCTTCGTTGAGCAAACCCTTGATCGAGCGGCTACCAGCTGAGCTGCGACTCTTTTTGAAAAGGCGGTTTACCTGAGCTTTTAAGGCCAGACGCTCAACATACACGCGGTGCCGCCGCTGGCGGTACTCGTAGTAACTGGAGCGGCTAATATCAAACGCGTTACAGACCATTTCAACAGGCATTTGCTCACTCAACTGGTCTATCAGCGCGTACGATTCATGTCGTCCGACATCAAGAGAGCAGTAGCCTTTTTTAGGATGGTTTTTTCCATCTCAAGGCGTTTGCAGCGAGCCTCAAGCTCCTGAATACGCTGCTGTTCTGGGGTTAACGCTTTGCCCTTAGGGGTTACTCCCTGACGCTCGTCCGCAAGCTGGTGAACCCAGCGTCGGAGGGCGCTTTCACCGACACCCAACGAGGTACAAGCTTGGGGATAGCTGTACCCTTGATCTAGTACTAGGCTGGCAGCTTCCTGCTTAAATTCAGGCGAAAAAGTACGTCGTTTCTTGGTCATCAGACACCTCGCTTATGGTGGCAATATTACCACCTACGTTGGTGTCCGGTTTTATTGAACCACTACAAAGAGACGGAAAGCGAGGAGCGGGAGTCGAAAGGCAGTATAGGAAGCGAGAGGGTAGCAGGGGCTAAAAAAAGAAAGCCGCTCCAATGGAGCGGCAAAAAGACCGTGACTAGCAATGAGAGGGAGAAACCATGACAGGAAACTGGCGGTTTCTGTCCTGGTTGCCAGCGTCTCATCAAACGCTGACAACCACAATGTAATAGTTCTCATTTACCGCGTCAATACAAATACGAATATTTTTTATTACCACTTGCTGATAGCAAAGATCGCACCCGCAGGAGATGAATAAGAAACTGGAACCCATAAAAAAGAAAGCCGCTCCATTGGAGCGGCAAAAAGACCGTGACTAGCAATGAGAGGGAGAAACCATGACAGTAAACTGGCGCTGATTCTGAAATCAACAGCTGTCCTGGTTGTCAGCGTCTCATCAAACGCTGACAACCACACTGTAATGGTTCTCATTTACCTCGTCAATACAAATGCGAATGTTTTTTATTTAACTTTGCAGCCTCGCTGTCAACTAACCAGCTGCAGCCAAAAAGGCAGGGTGAGCATGGCCAATAGGGTTTGGCCCGTAATGATCGCCGCCATCAACTCGGCATCGCCACCCAGTTGACGGGCTAGGATATACGCCGAGGTGGCGGTGGGCAGTGCTGCAAACAGCAGCGCTACGTCGCGGCTTACGGGATCCAGCTGCAAGATCCAGGTGAATGCCAATACCAGCGCGGGCATGAGCAGCAGTTTAACGCCATTGGTGGCCAGCACGCCGCGGTCAATGCGTAGCAGTGCCGCTGGGCGCAGCGCCACACCCACGGCCACCAACCCCAACGGCAGCGCCGCACGCCCCAGTAGCTCTACCGTATCTTGACTCCAGCCGGGCAAACCAACGTTCGTAAGGTTCAGACCAATGCCCGCCAAGCAGGCAAGGATCAATGGGTTTTTAATCAGCGCCATCACACTTTTACCTACGCTAGCACCGCCGAATGTGCCAGCGGCGACAAAGCTGGCCACACACATCACGTTAACTACTGGCACCATTAGTGCCACGGCGACGGCTGCGGTGGTCGCTCCTAAGCTGCCGTGTAGCGCGGCGGCGCCAGCAACGCCCACATAGGTATTAAAACGTACCGCGCCTTGAAATACCGACGTAAACGCCGCAGGCGTTAGCTGTAGCCAGCCACGTAAACGCCAGAGCAGCAAGCCAAACAGCGCCATCGCGCCCAGCAGCACCAGCGCCAAGCGGCCGACCGGCACTCGGCTTACATCCGCAGTGGCCAAGGTGCTTACCAGCATGGCGGGAAACAGCACAAAGTAGATCAGCCGCTCCATCTGCGGCCAAAAGGTGTCGCTGGGCCAGCGCCAATAGCCAAGCACGGCGCCCAGTAAGATCAACAGAAATAGTGGGCCTAAAGCGCCAGTGATACTCTCCATTTATGTCCCTTTTGCCTGCGACATCCCAGCACAGCGATATCGGTGCGATTACTGTTACCATGGCAATGATTCCCCGCCCCACGGCTTGCGTAGCGATTATTCTGCCATGAAGATGACATCAAAACCTGCACACTCAGCGGGCTTTCCTGCCTTAAGGGTACTGATATTGGTCACTGGCTTGGCGCTAGCGGCCTGCGCGTGGTATGCCTTTTCACATTGGCTCCACCGCGACAGTGATGTGACATGGTTTCCACCCACATCAAGCTGCAACCTGCATGCCGCGCCCTGCTCCGCCACCTTGGGCGATAAGGGCCGCATCACGTTCGCGGTTCAGGCAAATGGGCGAATCGATGCACTAGAGATATTACCACTGGAAGTGGAAGTCGATGGTGTAACGGCCACCCAGGTCGAGGTAGATTTTATTGGTCGAGATATGGATTTGGGGCTACACCGTTTTGCCCTTAGCGCAGGTGCACCCGGCCATTTTCAAGGTCACGGCCAAGTAGGGATTTGCACTCAAAGCGTTATGCCTTGGCGTGCACGTGTCATACTGGAAACCGCAGAAGGCAAGGTAGGCAGTTGGTTCGATTTTGACGTAATTCGGAGTTAACGCATATGGCAAGGAAACCCTTATGGCTAGGCACCGGTTTAGTCGCGGCTTTACTGGTGGTCAGCGGTATAGGCCTCTATCAGTATGCCTTCGCCCCCAAAGAGGGCGAACCGGTAGGAGGCCCAGTTGAACTGCCCTCTACCCAGGGTGATTTCTCGTTAACCCAGTTAGATGAAGATCAAGTCGCGATACTCTCCTTTGGCTACACCTACTGTCCCGACATTTGTCCCATGACCCAATCGGTTAAGCGTCAAGCCCTGGCCCAGCTCTCTGAGGAGCAGCGCGAGCGTGTAGTGCCGGTGATGGTCACCGTTGACCCCGAACGCGACACCATCGCGCGCATGCAGGAGTACATGGGCTTTTTCGGCGAGGAGTTTATCGGCGCGGTGGGCAGTCAGGAACAGCTTGAGGATGTCGCCTCACGCTATGGGGTGATCTGGCGGAAAGTCGAAGCGCCGGATTCAGCAATGGACTACACCATTGATCACAGCGCCTCGCTCTTTTTGGTTAATCGCGAGGGCGATATTCTGCAGCGAGTGCTCTACTCACCGACCCCGCACGGTTTAGTCTCCGCATTAGAGAGCGAACTAGACGGTTAAGCGAAGTCTCTTCTTAATCGGTTTGTTCAGGTGCCGCCTGTAAACGATCCAGCATCGCCAGCAGCGCGCCAATTTGGGTACCGCTACGGGTGTCGTGCTGGGGGCTTAACTGCCAGGTACTTTCAGCAAACCCCCACCAATCCCAGCAGCCCTGGGGGTTCGCCATACTGCTTTCTGCCTGAGGATAGAGCACGATTTGCTGATGCGCTGCCGCCCAGGCATTAAGCCCGGTGTAGCGTATGAACGTATCGCCAATGGCCTCTGCGTTCATTTGGCAGCCGTGCAGCGCCAGCGTTACCGGGCACTCCCCCGCATCACAGCCTTCGGGTATAAACACATAGCCGGTGTCCGCTAGGCCCTTGACCGCAAACTCTGACTGATCAAACGCGACTAGTTCGCCCCCTTGCTCATCCTCTGGCTCACGACTAGACTCGCCAGCGTCCGAGGCTGCTCGTTCGGGGTAGAGCCAATCCAGCATTTCTCCAGCAATATCGTCATCGCAGGATAACAGGAAACTACCGCCACCCTGTCGGCAATCGCCCCACTCCTGGGGCCCGGGAGCCGCTTCACTGGGTAAGCGTATCGGCCAGCCATGTCCCGCATTTTCACTGCGCGCAACGCGTAGCTGATCAGGCGAAGCAAGCCACTGCTGCCACTGCTCAGCAAGCAGGTCGCCGAGCTGTGGCTCAACCACTTCATCCTCTTCACCGTGCCATAAGTAGGCCCTGAGCTGGCTAAGCGCCTCAGTGCTGCCAACCTGTTCAAGCTCAATATAGCGCTGGTGGCGAGCCTCCAATTCATCCAGCGAAGGCACGCCACGGCGGGTCATCATGCATTGATTAAGCGCCAAACTCAGCGAGCCCTGCGCGCAACTCCAGGGCCCTGCTGCCAGTACACCTAGGCCACTAAACCGCTCGGGCCAAGCCACCGCTAGCTGGGTCGCCATATAACCGCCCGACGATACTCCCACTACGCTGGCCTGCTCACTCGCAGCACTCAGGGCGGGCAAATCCTCAGGCTCACTGTCCGTCTCTGCCTGCGCTAGCAGCGGCGTGCATAGACCTAAGCAAACCAGTGCCTGAGCGAGAGAATGCAGGTTAGAAGAGGGGGTTGAAGTCATCCCTTATTCGACGCCTAGCAGTTCAACGCGGAAGGTCAGTACTTCGTTAGGCCCGATCGGCCCTTGACCATTTTTGCCGTAAGCAATATCCGCAGGGATATAGAGCATCCAGCTATCGCCAACGCTCATCATCTGCAGCGCTTCCTGCCAGCCTTCGATCACCTGATTGGTCTGGAAGCTGACGGACTCACCGCGCTCAAAAGAGCTATCGAAAACGGTGCCATCCAGCAGCATGCCTTCGTAATTCACTTCGACGGTATCTTCAGGGCCAGGCGTGGCACCATCGCCAGATTCAAGCACTTCATACTGCAGGCCAGAGTCAGTCACGGTCACTTCTTCGCGCTCAGCGTTCTCGGCTAGGAAAGCTTCGCCCTCTTCGAGGTTTTTCTGTGCCATCTCTTCAGCTTCCGCTTCACGCGCTTGCATGGATTGCTCTTGGAACGCCATCAACGCTTCGGTCATCTCTTCTTCACTGAGCGCCAGGTCATTACCTTCAAACACATCGCTCATGCCGTCGTGGAACGCATCCAAGTCGAGGTCTTCGATGTCTGCCTGCATGCTTTCACCCAGGGTCACACCCAGGCTGTAAGCCAAGCGCTGTTCATCGGTTTCGGGCGCTGCCGCGGCAAAAGGGGCAACCAAAAGCAAACCTGTCAGAGCTGTAGTAGAGAGCAGTTGTTTCATGAAAGATCCTTTTTATAGCGGCGCCGTACGCCGATCAGTGTCATATAAAGACTAACACCCACCGCCCCGAGCTGCATCTTCGGGGAGGTGGGCGCCAATAAGACCACAAAATGGGAGAGAGGTTTAGCGGATTTAGACCACCAGCGTGGGGCAGTGTGCTGCACCCGCCACCCGTTGAGAAACGCTGCCTAGCAGCGGGTTCTTCTCGCCATTGGTGCCCTGGGCACCAATCACGATCAGATCGCACTCCCGCTTACGGGCAAAGCGCACAATAATGCGCGAGGGTCGCCCGCCCTTCACAAAAGCACGCACGCGAGCACTGTCAGCGCCAAGCTCAATCGCATGAGATTTTGCGTGCACAGCGATCTCGGTGGCGTACTCTTTTAGCGCATCGTCAGGGATATCCAGCTGGTTGGGCCGCACCATAGAGAGCGAGGCCTCCAGCAAGCTGTGGTGTTTAAACACGCACAGCAAATAGAGCTCAGCGCCGGTTAGCATATGCAGACCCACCGCTTTTTCCAGCGCCCTTAAGGCGCCTTTTGAACCATCCACCGGGACTAAAATGCGATTAAACATTCGCGTACTCCTTGTGGCTGTTTAGCGGAAGGCGACATCGCGCAGGAACAGCGCAATTTGCGGGAACATGATCAGCAGTGCAGCCGCTAAAATCAGCATGAAAATAAACGGCGGGGTGCCTTTGATCACATCCCAATAGGGGCGCTTGAAAATCGCAATAGCGGTGAAAATATCGCACCCAAAGGGCGGAGTTGCCGAACCTATCGCCACCTGCAAGGTAATCAAAATACCCACCAACACAGGATCCAGGCCTGTCGCCGCAATGGCGGGTGCGAAAATGGGCGTTAGCACCAGAATGACCACGATCGGATCAACAAACATACAGGCCACAAAGAAGGAGATACAGATGGCAATCAATACGCCCGTGGGGCCAGCTTCGTTGACACCCACCGCCTCCAGAATCATTTGCGGAATCTGAGCAAACGAAATGATCCACGAGAAGCCATTACCCACCGCGACCAGGATAAAGACAACGGCGGTAATCAAGCCGGTAGATTTGGCGATGGCATAAATGTCGTTCATCTTAAGTGAGCGGAAGACCACAAACTCAAGCAAAATGGCATACAGCACACAAGCTGCAGCAGCTTCAGTCGGGCTGAAGATACCGCCGTAAATACCACCGACAATAATGACCGGAAAGCCAAGCGGCCAAAGAGCCTGCTGAACCGCTACTGCGCGCTCTTTCCAGCTCGATTTTGCTTCAGTAGGTACATCTTTAACGATGGCGTAGATAATGCAGTAAATCGAGAACATAACCAGGATCATTAACCCTGGCCCAATCCCGGCAATAAATAGCTCGCCGATAGAGGTGCCCGAGATAACCCCGTAAATGATCATGCCGATACTAGGCGGAATCAAAAACGCAATATCGCTGGAATTGATAATCAGCGCCAGCGTGAAAGAGTCTGAGTAGCCCGCTTTGAGCATTTTCGGACGCAGCGGCGAACCGACAGCGACCACGGTTGCCTGGGTAGAGCCAGATACGGCGCCAAACAGCGTACAAGAAGCCGCCGTGCTCACCGCCAAGCCGCCTTTAATATGGCCGATAAACGCCATCACCATATCAATCAATCGGTTAGCGGACTGCCCGCGGGTCATGATATCAGCGGCAAGGATAAACATGGGAACCGCAATAAGTGAGGCTGGGCGTATACCCGCCATCATCTGCTGGATCAGCGTATCCATCTGGCCGAAGCCGTTAAACATCATATAGAAGCCGATTACCGCAGCGGTAATCAGCGGAATCATCATTGGAAAGCCCAGCAGCAGCAGGGCAATCATGGTGGTGACCATTATTGTCGTCATAGCTGTTCCCCTAGGGTGCAATGCCCCGCGTTAGACTTCTGTTTCGGTGTCTTTATATCCATCCACCACGCCCGTCGAGAGATAGACATCGTGGGACGTGAAGTTTTTAACCGCGGTCAGCAAGTATTGAATACCGGTGATTAAAAAGCCCATCGGCACCCATAGGTAAATGATCCACACCGGCAAGCCCAAGGAGGGCAACACCCTGCCTTTGCTATGCAGATCCAGGATATAAACGATCGAATAGTAGAGCAGGAAAAACATCACTAGCGATGTGAACAGCGCGATGCAGATCATTAGCGCTCTGCGCCCACCTACCGGCAGCGCATCATAGATAGCCGACATGCGAATATGACGACCATGACGGGCTGCATAGCCAATACCCGCAAAGGTAATCATGATGATCAAAATGCGGTTTAGCTCACCGGAGAACATGATGCTGTTGCCAAATACAAAGCGGGCAACCACGTTGGTGACCGTATTCAGCGCCATTAGCAAAACACCCATCGCGAGAATCACGGCTTCTATTTTGCTAATTGCAGTGTCGATCACGCCTAGTACCCCCGGCAAGCCGGAACGGTAACTCTTTTCCATCTCGTCATCGGTCATGGCCGGACTCCTTTTGAACGGCTCTAACGGCAACAGTTACGTGCCGTAGGCACAATAAACACAGCGTTATTCCAGAGCTATCTCAATCCAAGCTATCTCGTCAAAACCCGCCTATTTCCCAACTTGCCTAAACCAGAGCTGCTAGACAAGTCTTACCTCGTGCAAGGCGAGGAGTTAACTAAAGCGTAACGGCTTGCGGCCGCCGATGATTCAACGCTAGATGTACGTAACCCAACGGTAACGATGTCAAACCCCAGCCCGAGTAGCCCCCGCCTAACCGCCGCAAAACAAAAAGGGGCAGCCTTTGCTGCCCCTTGATCAATCAACCGTTCGCCAATGCGGCTTTAAGGATGATTACTCGTTTGTTACGGCTTCAAGGTCAGCTTTAAACTGCTCGAGCAGCTCTTGACCACCTTCACCGGTCATTTCCAGGAAGGCTTCTTCAACCTGCGGGGCACGCTCACGGAAAGCTTGAATTTGCTCTTCGTCGAGACGTGTCACCGTCACTTCATCAGATGCTTCCTGAATTTTCGCTAATGATTCTTCAGCCAAGCCTTTGATATGCTCGATAGTGTGGTCATAGGCAGCTTCAGAGGCTTCATTCACCAACGTTTGATCTTCTTCAGACAAACCTTCGTAGAAGTCCTGGTTGGCCATCATCGCAGTAGTGAACCAGCCGTGACCGGTAAACGTCAGGTGCGGAGACACTTCGTACAAACCGCCAGACTCAATCCAGAAAATCGGGTTCTCTTGACCATCAATGATGCCGGTCTGCAGACCACCGTAGACTTCACCCCAAGGCAACGGCGTCGGCGTTGCACCAAAGGCGTCGTAGGTCTCCGACAACAGCGGGTTGGTCATGGTACGGATTTTCTTATTATCCATATCTTCCGGTGAGCTAATCGGCTCGTCGGTCGTCACGACCATTTCGCCTTCCGGATACATCTTCAGTAGCTCTAGGCCTTGCTCGGCGTAAAGCTCAGGGAACATCTCGTTGATAGCCTTACTTTCGTCGAAGAACGTCAGTACAGTCTCTTCGTCGGTCGGTAGCAGGTAAGGAATAAAGAAGATTTGCGCTTCCGGAATAAGCGCACCGGTAAAGCCAGGCGACTGGTTTACAAACTGCAGAATACCGTTCTGAGTCTGCTCCATAATGTCATCAGACTCGCCCAGCTCACCAAAGCGGTAAACCTGCACGGTGTGGTCTGAGTTATCTTCAATGTACTCTTTAAAAGCATAGGCAAAGACGTCTTGAACGTCGCCTTCATACTCCTCGTGAGCATAGCGCCAGTTGTCTGCTTGAGCAGCGGCGCTTAGACCAAACAGCAGTGCACCCACACTTGCCGTGGTCATTAACTTTGTAGTTACAGAACGTGTAGAAACGAATTTGCTTGCCTTCATGCGGTGTTCCCCTTGCAGTGGTAAGCGCGCTTTACGAGTGCGCAAGAACCTGGATAAGCCTCGCGTATCTCAACACGACACTGTTGTTCGCTAACCGGTGTTCGCCAACCGGCAATGGTGCTGCTCTATACTGCGTTCTAGCGGGCGAATAGCGCTAGGTATTTCAAATACAGCTTAATTTCAGGCTAGCGCGCTCCTTGGTGAGGGTCAAGCTGGCAAGTAAGCGTTTGTAGCGAATCAAGCCACTCATTTTGCTCCTTTATACTCCCCTCGCCTTGACGGGCACACCTTCCTAAAAACAGTTGTTTTAGCAGCCACTTATCTACATCTAGCGACATTTCAACAACGTTAACCACACGTTCCTCATCGCTGGGCGAGGCCGAAGCCCACGCTTGCCAACGTTGAAGGTTCTCACGCTCAGCCATCAGTTCGGCCTGTTTGATGGTCTCGCGCAGCGCTTTTACGGACTCGCTTGCTGCCGCTGAGGCTTTTAAGTCTTGGCGTAACCCACGCAATACCTCCGTTACATGGCACTGCCAAAGGTGACGCTGCTCACGCTGGTAAGCCAGCGCTCTAGGTTCGGCTTCCAGACCGCAAGAGTAGAGCCAGCAATGAAACAGCATCTCGCACACATCCAGCCCGGCCTCCTCTTGAAGCTTCAGGCAGGCCGCTTCAACGCCGGGTCTAGCGTAGAGCGTCAGTGCAAAATCCCATAACGGTGTCTGCTGTAGGCGCTGCAATCGGGTAGAATCAAGCGTAATAGAATCTCGCATCAAATGACCCACTTTCTTCGGGAGAAGGCATGATCGCACTGCGCCAAGTCGCCTTGCAACGCGGCACGCAAACGCTACTCGACAACGCGGACATTACCCTTAATAACGGGGTAAAGGCCGGGATTATCGGGGCAAACGGCGCCGGTAAATCGAGCCTATTCAAACTGCTGCTCGGCGAGCTTGCGCCCGACCAGGGCGATGTCGAGATGAGTGGCGGCCAGCGCATTGCGCATATGGCCCAGGAAGTTGACGCCCTCGACCGCCCAATTATCGAGTATGTACTCGATGGCGACTTGGCGCTACGCCAAGCAGAAGCTGACTTATTGGCCGCCCAGGAAGCCGGGCAAGCCCACCGCGAAGCCGAACTGCACGGTTTGATTGAGACCCTGGATGGCTACCGTGCGGAGTCGCGTGCGGCGCAATTGCTGGTGGGGCTGGGCTTCGTCCAGGCTGACCTCGCCCGCCCGCTCTCGGCGTTTTCCGGCGGCTGGCGGATGCGGGTCAATCTTGCTCGTACGCTGTTTATGCCTTCCGATCTACTGCTGCTGGATGAGCCTACCAACCACCTGGATCTAGATGCCCTGCTGTGGTTGGAGCAGTGGCTAACCCGCTATCCTGGCACCCTGCTGCTGATTTCCCACGACCGTGACTTTTTAGATGCCGTATGCGATCACATCGTGCATATGCACCACCAAACCCTGGAGCTATACCGCGGCAATTACTCCCAATTCGAGCGCACTCGCGCCGAAAAGCTTGCTCTGCAACAGGCTGAAGCCGCCAAGCAGCAGGCTCGCCGGGAAGAGATCGAACGCTTTATCGCCCGCTTTAAAGCCAAGGCGACCAAGGCCAAGCAGGCACAAAGCCGGGTAAAAATGCTCGAGCGCATGGAAGATATCGCCGTCGCCCATGTGGACTCCCCCTTCCACTTTACGCTGCCCGCCGCCGATAAAACCTCGCATCCTCTGCTGGTGCTTGACCAGGCGCAGCTAGGCTATCGCGGTAAAAAGGGCGACGGCAGTGACGACAACATTCAACTAGACAAGGTCAACGTCACCCTGCTGCCCGGTAGCCGCATTGGCCTGTTAGGCCCCAACGGGGCGGGTAAATCGACGCTGATTAAGTCGCTCACCGGGGAGCTTGAGCTGCTTAACGGCAAGCGCGTACCCGGCGAGCATTTGGCGATTGGGTATTTTGCTCAGCATCAGCTTGAGAGCCTGGATGTTTCATCGACGCCCTTTGTGCATGTCCAGCGCCTCTCGCCCACCGCCAGCGATCAGGATATCCGCAACTTCCTGGGCGGCTTTGGCTTTAAGGGCGATGACGCCTTCGGCACAGTCGCCAACTACTCTGGAGGTGAGAAAGCCCGCCTGGCGCTGGCCCTCGTCGCTTGGCAAAAACCCAACCTGCTGCTGCTCGATGAGCCCACCAACCACCTGGACTTAGAGATGCGCGAGGCGCTGACCCAAGCGCTGGCAAGCTTCGAAGGCACGGTTATTCTGGTCTCCCACGACCGTCACTTACTGCGCGCCACGGTCGATGAGTTCTGGCGGGTGGCGGATCACCGTGTCGAGCCCTTCGATGGTGATTTGGAAGATTACCGGGCTTGGCTTAAAGCGCGCCTGGAAGAGAGCCGTCGGGATTCCCGCGGTGAAAAAGCCGAGCGCCAGAACCAGCAGCCTAGCGGCGACAGCCGAGAAGCGCGTAAAGCATCCCGCAAAGCGGCTGCCGAACTGCGCGAGAAGCTGCGCCCACTGAAAAAGCAGCGCGACCAGGCAGAAAAAGCCATGGAGAAGGCCCAGCACGAGCTTGATAAGGTGGAACAAGTGCTGGCAGACCCTGAGCTCTACACTGACAGCAGCCGCAAAGCCGAACTGACCAAGACGCTGAGTCAGCAGGCAGAGATTAAAGCGCGCCTGGATGAATCAGAGCGGCAGTGGCTCAGCGCCGAAGAGGCGTTGGAGACAATGGAAGCAGAACTGCTCGCCAGTGAAGAGACGGCTAGCTAGCGGAAAGCGAATACTCAACAATAGGGCTAGCTTTCCAACAAAAACGTTACCGGGCCGTCGTGGAATTGGAATGCCTGATCATTAGCTCGTAGAGGAACCCTGGGGATGTGAGATGTCTATTTGGTTCTCGGGAGCGTCACCACCTGCCAACTCAGGTTTGCCGTCTTTCCAAATAACCGCGTACTGGCCAAGTCGACGCTTACGCTCCAATGTTTCTGTCACAGCGGCACGAAGGCTGTTGAGCATTTCCTGCGTGTCGGGTGCAAGCTGGCTCATGACGCTGACTCCTTACAGATTAATTGAAAATACGGATCATTGATTATATCTCGTTTGCTTCCACGCTGCTCAAAGACAAGTTCTGGCATATCGCCATCATTCATAAAACAACGAGCGCGAGTAACACATGGCGCAAATAGCGTTAATAGGTTGCGCAAACTTCGCGGAAATCGGCGCTGAATGTCTTTCGAAGGAATATCGTGGCCGCCATGTGAAACACGCTCTGCAACGCGTAGACGTGACATTTCGACGGAAGGTAGGGCTAGATAAACTAACTCTACGCGCCAACCCTCTGATAGCAGTTGTTTCACCAGCCGCATATAGCTTCGTCCAGATAGTGTTGTTTCAAAGGCAAAGTCATCTCTTTCCTCAATTGCCTGTTGGACTTCGCCCAAGAAAATTCTGCTAGCGGTTAGTAGCTCCCGCTCTGGCGCCAGCGGAGAGAGACCTGCAGCAATCAAGTCAGCATTGATAAACCGGGAGCAATGCGCTACCTGAGGGAGATAATGAAGTGCGAAGGTCGTCTTACCGGCTCCATTAGGCCCAGCAACGATCCAGCAAGTGGGTGGCTGAGTATTCGATGTAATGACGACTCTCCTTTCCAGCGAAGGATATTTGCAAAGTAAACAACTAGCTTTCCAGCAAAAACGTTACCGGGCCGTCGTTAATTAGCGCCACCTGCATATCGGCGCCAAATTCACCGGTGGCGACGTGCGGCCAGGCAGTACGGGTCTGGGTAACCAGCAAGTTGAATAGCTCTTCACCCTGGGCGGAAGGAGCGGCGCTGGAGAAGCCCGGCCGCAGCCCCTTACGGGTATCCGCCGCCAGGGTGAACTGGGAGACGAGCAGCAGACCACCGTTCACCTGCTGCAGGTTGTGATTCATTTTACCTTCGGCGTCGCTGAATACCCTGTAGTGGAGGAGCTTGTGCAGCAGTTTTTCCACGCTAGTCCCGTCATCGTGCTTCTCCACTCCTATCAGCGCCAGCAGTCCATGGTCGATACTGCCGACGATTTCGCCCTCCACTTCCACGCTGGCGCGCTTCACGCGCTGAATGAGTGCCTTCAAAACGTCTCTCTCCCCACTAGCAAACGGCCATTATAACGACCGCTCGTTAATTTTTCCCTAGCAGGGCATTGCGAAAATCTTCACCCAAAGGCCGCTCACCCAGCCAGATACCGAACATGGCGCTAGCCAGCTCTGCGTTACCACCCTCATATAATGTTTCGCCGTTTAGCGCCAGGCGCAGCGTGTCACCGTCCCAACTTAGCACATAGTGATCTTGCGGCTTGACGTCCTGGTAGCTTTGGTTAAATGCCTCAACCTCTGCTTCCAACTGGGAAAATTCATAGGCGGTGAGGCTCTTCTGAAGGCTTTCTGTGGTGGCTTCAGAGAAGTCAGGGGCGTCGATGGCATGGAAATAAGCAAGCTCCAAACGCCTTGGAACGTCACTCAACGGCTGTGGCTCGGATTCGCCTGCCTGGTAGTAGGCGCCCGCATAGGCCGTCCAGATCATGTAGCGAAACACGCCACTACCAATAAGGCTATAGCGCTGGCCGTGCTCCTCTACCGTGCGCTCAAACACTTCGCCTTTTTCCGTCACACTGTTGGCCATCGCCCAAGGCGTTAGCGATAGGCCAGCTAACAGCAGTGACCATTGTATGGCGCGCCTAGCCCCTAATAAGCATATAGACATAGAACCTCCTCATGGCAGTATATCTATACATACCAACACACCATATAAAGGTTCCGTACAATATATATGATTGGCCGTTCACTACTGATTATTAACACCACCCACTTACCAGGCACGGCAGAGCATTAAATCGCAATGCGGTTCACACAGGAGCATCTCGGTTAGCTGGCTGGTGTGGTGGGGCTGACCGCGACTGCCGATCATCACGAGATCGGGCGTGTGGCGCTTCATATATGCTTGCAGCACATCACAGGGCGCGCCTTGTTCTAACACCAACTCCACATCGGGAACTCCTTCTAACTCGCGTATCAGGCTATCGACTTCGTTACTCAACTGCTCACGCAGACGCTGCACTTCATGTTCACGCCAATGGGCGTAATAGGCTTGCGAACCCAACTCGCGCTCGCCGGGCAGTGTCCAGGCGTGCAACAGTGTCAGCGTGGCTTCAGGGAAGCGAATCAGCGCCTCTTTCAAGGTATGCCGCGCCGTCAGTGAAAAATCGATGGGCACCAAAATATGCTGCCAGGGCTGGGTCGGCTGGTGAGAAGAGACCACCACAGGGCATGGTGCACTGCGCAGCACGCGCATTACCGTGGTACCCGCCAGCAGGTCTTTTTGCCCGCGCTTGCGATGCATGCCCAGCACAATCAGCTCGGCGTTGCGCTCATGAGCTTCGCGGACGATTTCAACGTGAGGCGAGCCGGTCACGGTCTGGATCAGCGTTTTCGGCGCCTCTAGGGCGTAGTCTTCGCGTAGATCCGTCAACATGGTAGTGATGTCTTCCACTACCGCGCTCTCGACATCCAGCAGCACACGCCTGGGTAGATAAGGATCCAACACGTGCAGCACGTCTAGCTGAACACCCTGGGCATAGGCCAAACGTAACGCCCGAGCAAAAGCGGCGCGATTATCAGCGGAAAGATCGGTGGCAAACAGAATGGTGCGAGGCATGGCGAAACGCTCCTCGGCTGAGCAGCTCAGCCTTACAAGCCGTTAAGCAAACACTCCTTAGCATGGTGTGCAATGTCCATTCTCGCAAGCACTGTTGCCCAAATGCCACTGGCTACAGCTAGCATCACCACCAAGCGTGAAAATGGTGCACCGGACCGCGTCCTTTCCCCACGTTTAAGCGCACGCTCGCCTCCAGGGCTGCATGCAGCCACTGCTTGGCATCACTGATAGCGGCTACCGGGGCATCCCCTTCGGCATCCACTGGTAGCTTCGCCAAGCAAGCGGCAATCGCTGAGGAGAGCGCACAGCCGGTACCGTGCAAATTGTCGGTATCGATTCGCGAGGCGGGCAACCACTCATGGCCATTGGGGGTTGCCAACAGGTCTGGGCAGGTTTCCCCGCGCAGATGGCCGCCTTTCAGCACCACATAGGGCGCGCCCAATTGCGTTAACCCCGGCAGCATCGCTTCCATGGCGTCTAAACTGGTGGGCGACGGCGTGTCGAGCAATACCGCGGCTTCCGGCAGATTGGGGGTAATCACATCGGCTAGCGGCACGAGAATATCGCGCACTGCATGAATACCGGCGTCGTCGACCAGAACATCCCCGCTCTTGGCGACCATCACAGGGTCGAGCACAATCCAGCGTGGGCGGCGCTGACGCAGCACATCAGCAATAACCTCGGCGACTTCACGGCTCGCCACCATGCCAATTTTAACCGCGTCTATCACCACATCATCCAGCAGGTGTTCCAACTGCTCGCGTATGGCCTGAGGCGAAACGGGGTACACCGAGGCCACCCTGCAGGTATTCTGGGCAATCACCGCGGTAATCACGTTGGTGCCGTAAACGCCAAGGGCTGAAAAGGTTTTTAGATCTCCCTGCAGCCCGGCGCCCCCCGAAGGATCGGAGCCGGCGATGGTAAGCACATTGCGAAGACGGGAATGGGTAGACATGGGGCTCCTTCACGGCAAAACGTCACTGTACTCCTAGGATACCCAAGCTGCGCGCCTTATGCTGCCGAAAACGTACATGCCAAACACACAAAAGCCGCCCGAAGGCGGCTCGTTAGTGTGCATCAAGCACGGCAAACTATTGCGCGGTGTCACCTTCCGGGTTGCGGGCGTTGTAATACGCCTGCTCGGAGATGGCGTGGTAATCCTCGACCTTCTCCTGGAACGCTTGATAGGAGTCATAGATACGCGTAGCTAATTCGCTCGATTCAGCCAGCTCGGCGACCACATCTTGAGAGTGCTCACGCGCCTGGGCCAGTACGTCATCGGGAATGCGGCGTAGCTCAACATCATGCTCGTTCACCAGGGTTTCCAGCGCATCGTTGTTACGTGCGGTGTACTCATCCAGTACGCTCTGGTTAATGTCGCTAATAGCGGTACGCAGGATCGCCTGCAAATCCGCTGGCAGCTCCGCGAAAGCCTCTTCGTTAACGATTGCCTCAAACATGACTGTGGGCTCGTGCCAGCCTGGATAGTAGTAATAATCGGCGGCTTGGTGCAGGCCAAATGCTAGGTCGTTGTAAGGGCCAATCCACTCGGTTGCGTCAATCGCACCGGATTGCAGCGAAGTAAAGATCTCGCCACCCGGCATATTCACAATCGCGACCCCCATGCGGCTCATCACTTCGCCACCCAGGCCCGGCATACGCATTTTCAGTCCGTCGAGGTCGGCAACCGAATTGATCTCTTTGTTGTACCAGCCGCCCATCTGCACGCCTGAGGCACCCGCCACCATGACGTCAACGCCGAAGTCATCGTAGAGCTCGTTCCACAACTCCATACCGCCGCCATAGCTTAGCCAAGCGTTCATCTCTTGTGCATTCATGCCAAACGGCACGGCAGCAAAGAACTGCGCAGCAGGCGCTTTGCCTTTCCAGTAGTAGGAGGCGGAGTGGCCTAGCTCAGCGGTACCGTCAGAAACGGCGTCAAACACCTCAAACCCCGGTACCAACTGGCCAGCACCGAAGACTTCAATGGTCAGGCGGCCATCCGACATTTCATCGACCAGCTGGGATAACCGCTCGGGTCCCTGACCAACACCTGGGAAATTTTTCGGCCAGGAGGTGACCATTTTCCAACGGAATTCTTCCTCTTGCGCCTGGGCGTGATTATCAACGCTAGAGACTGCCAACAAACTGGCGGAAAGTGCAGTCGTCATGGCGATGGCGGTAGGGAGTGTCTTGGCTTTCATACAATAACCCTCTTACTTTCTATTATTACTATTATGAGTAGGGAATACTCCGCCTAGCGTAGAACACTAGGCGGTTTACTTCAGGCCATTAATGGCTATTTACTGCTTATTAATTAGGTTGCCACTTCTTAACGTTGATAGCAGCGATGTTTTTCAACTAACCCTTTATTAGCCAAACTGCGCTGGCAGCCACGTTGCCAACTGCGGGAAGAACGTTAGCATCAGCAACATACCCAGTTGCATTAGGATAAACGGGATAACGCCACGGTAAATAGCCGAGGTAGATACAGATGGCGGCGCTACGCCACGCAGATAGAACAGCGCAAAGCCGAACGGCGGCGTTAAGAACGACGTTTGTAGGTTAATCGCGATCATGATGCCCAGCCAAATCGGGTCAAGGCCCATGGCAAGCAAGATCGGCCCGACAATGGGCACCACCACAAAGGTGATTTCGATAAAGTCGAGAATAAAGCCGAGCAAAAAGATCACCAGCATAACGATGATCGTCGCGCCGACCACCCCACCAGGCATACCCTCGAACAGTTCGGTCACCATGTGTTCGCCGCCGTAAGCGCGAAACACCAGCGAAAACAGCGCTGCACCGATCAGGATCAAAAACACCATGGTAGTCACGTGAGTGGTCGAACGCAGCACGTCCTTCAACGTCGCCCAATCGAGCTGACGATAAGCCAGCGCCAGTACTAAAGCGCCGAAGGCGCCTACCGCTGAAGCCTCGGTCGGCGTGGCAAAACCACTAAGAATCGAGCCCAGTACCGCCACAATCAGCACCACCGGTGGCACCAGCCCTTTGAGCAGTAGCATGCCAATCCCTGAGGTATGACCAAGCTCGGCCATCAACTCTTCACGGTCGGCAGCAGGCGCCATATGCGGACGCAACCAGGCCACCAGGGCCACATAGACCATGTACATCACGACCAGAAGTAGCCCAGGCACCAGCGCGCCCATAAACAGGTCGCCCACGGAGACCGTTTTAGGGCTGAAGATACCCATATCCAACTGCGCCTGCTGATACGCCGATGACAGCACATCACCAAGCAGTACCAAGGCAATGGAAGGCGGAATAATCTGCCCCAGAGTGCCGGTGGCGCAGATGGTGCCGGTTGCCAACGAGGTGCTGTAGCCACGCTTTAGCATGGTGGGAAGCGACATCAGCCCCATGGTGACCACCGTGGCCCCCACAATACCGGTAGAGGCAGCCATCAGCATACCCACCAGGGTCACCGAAATACCCAGGCCACCGCGCATGGCACCAAACAGCAGAGCCATGGCATCCAGCAGCGTCTCAGCCACTTTGGATTTTTCCAGCAACACGCCCATCAAGACAAATAGCGGCACCGCCAACAGCGTTTGGTTGGTCATTATGCCGTAGAGCCGGTTGGGCAAGGCGGCAAGATAGCCACTATCAAAGTTAGCGTCGATACCGATGGCTTCCAACCCGAGTCCCATTCCGGCAAACAGCAGCGCCGTGCCCGCCAGCGAAAGCGCCACGGGAAAGCCGAACATCAACACAATACAGATAACGGCAAATAAAATAACTGGCATAAATTCCAGCATCAAACACGCTCCTCAAGGTGATTGCCACCAGCAGCTCCCGGCGTTATCCGCCCGGTCATCACGTAGCCATTGCGCACAATTTCAATCACGCCTTGCACGATCATCAGCACGGCAAACAACGGTATCAAGGTTTTCAGAGCGTAGACTGCCGGAATACCGCCGTAATCGGAGGAGGTCTCCAGAATACGCCAGGAGTTGGCCACGTAGCCCAGACTGGAAGCGATGATAAAGACCATCACTGGAATCAATAGCGTGATAATGCCCACCACATTGATTAACGCCTGGCGACGCGGGGTCATGCCTCGATAGAAGATATCCACCCGCACGTGGCCGTCGTGGCGAAACGTATAGGCGGCAGCGAGCATAAACACGCTGGCGTGCATATACATCACTAGTTCTTGCATGAAGATGCTATTCACACTGAAGGCATAGCGAAGCAGTACAATCGCGAACTGAATCAACATCATAAGGATGATCAGCCACGCAAGGGTACGCCCGAACCATTCGGAAGCGCGGTCCAGCGCACCAATAAAAGCAGGTAGTTGTGTTGTGTCCGACATGGGAGTGTCTCGCGTAAAACGGCTAAGGGGATCAGCGTCCCAGACAATAGCGCATATACGCGGACAATGCAGCGCTCACGGAGTGCACAGCGTGCTTATTATTAAACGCTTGAACGAATTGCCGCTAAACAGGCCTCGGGCAAGGGTAAATCGACAGCAATCGGCAGGTGGTCAGAGAAGAGATGATCCAGCACCCGCACTTCGGCGGCCTCTAACGATTGCGAAAGCAGAATATGATCCAACGCATGGCGCGGCTGCCAGGAGGGGTAACTGAACAGGGGTTTAACCGGGTGCAGCGGTAGCGACGCACTAAAACGCTCGTGAGCGTGCAGTTGGTCAGGGGTGCAGTTGAGATCCCCCATGACCACCACGTGGCGCAGTGGTTGAATGATATCGCTTAAGTAGTTGAGCTGACGCACCCGGCCGCGGTGGCTTAGCGCCAGGTGGGCAACAAAGATATGCAGCGCATCAGGCCCTTCGCCAAAGCGGGCGTGAATCGCACCGCGCCCTGGCATTGCCCCCGGCAAACGGTGCTCTTCTATTTGGCTGGGTACCAAGCGCGAGAGTAAACCGTTACTGTGCTGGGCAATGTGCCCCAGATTGCGATTGAGCTGCTGAACATGATGGGGAAACCCTGCTTGGGCAGCGAGATACTCCACCTGATTGACGCGGCTTGAGCGAAAACTACCGCCATCGACCTCTTGCAGCCCCACCACGTCAAACTTGCTCAGCACTTCGCCCATCACGTCCAGCCGCTTCTGGCGACGCGGGTTGGGCAGTAGGTGCTGCCAACTGCGCGTAAGATAGTGATGGTACGCCGAGGTCTGGATGCCCACCTGCAAATTAAAGGTCAGCAAACGCAAGTGCCCATCTTCAAACAGCGTCGAGCGTGAGCCATTGATGGCTGTTGTGTCACGCTCCCTCGCTTCACGCAACACGGTTACTCTGCGCGCTCTTCACGCACCTGCTCAACCAACGCTTCAGCGACTTTCGGCATGTTTTCCAGGCTACCGGCTGAGCTCGGCGTCACCAGAAAACGGCCATCAATCACCAGGGCAGGCACACCCATTAACTTCATTTTGCGCATACGGTTATTGGCATCATTCACTTCGCTACGCACACTAAAGTCAGTCAGCGCTTGCTTGGCCTCTTCTTCGCTGACGCCATAGTTGGCAAAGAAAGCAGCAATCTCATCGGGCTCTGTGAGCGACTGATTTTCCTGATGAATGGCGTTAAAGAAGTCGGCGTGTAGCTCCTCTTCGATACCCAGCGACTCAGCTGCATAGAATGCTGTAGCGTGGGTATTCCAATCCCCACCCATGGTGGCGGGCATTTTGACGACACTAACGTCATCGTCCAGGGTCTCGTACCACTCATTAATCGGCGTTTGCAGGCGGTAGCAGTGCGGGCAGCCAAACCAAAATACTTCGGTGACTTCAATTTGCCCGTCATCAACCTGGGTTTCTACCGGCGTTTCAAGCAGCTCATAATGTTGGCCTTCAACCACTTCCTGGGCACTCACTGCCGCAGAAAGCCCCAAACCGGCCAGTGCGACCATTAACGTTTTAAACATCGCTCGCGTTTTAGACATTGTAAAAGTTTCTCCATGGGTAAGCGAAGGGTGAGACCGTGGATACATTAGCGGGTTCCCTCAGTTAGCAAACGTTGCCAAGAACGTTGCCTAGTGAGAACCCGCAAACGGCATAAGGAAGTATGTAGGCTGTCTATGTGTGGTTTTAAACGCCCAGGGTTAAAACGTTAGTTCAAACCCAATACATAGTTAGCCACTGCTTCCATATCGTTGTCGCTCATTTTTGAAGCGATGTCGCCCATGATGTTATTGGGGCTATTGTTACGATCACCTGAGGCGAATGCCTGCAACGTTGAGACCGTGTACTGAGCGTGCTGCCCAGATAGACCGGGGTAAACGGCGCTGCCGATACCGACACCCGTTGGCGTATGGCAGGCTGAACAGGCAGGAATGCCCTTGGACATATCACCAGCGCGGTAAAGCTCTTCACCGCGAGCCAGCAACTCAGCGTCTTCGTCGCTGGTCTGGCCCAAGTTGGCATCCTGGCGTGCAAAGTGTGCTGCCACATCCCAGGCATCCTGGTCGGAGAAGTCATCCACTTGGCCGGCCATTTGGGGAACCATGCGGTTGCCGTCGCGGATATCCATAATCTGTTTCGCCAGATAGGACATCTGCTGACCCGCTAGATTAGGGAAAGCGCCCGATGGGCTAATGCCCTGTTGCCCATGACAGGCGGCACAGGTCTGGGCCATTTCCTGGCCAGCGGATGCGTCAGCATCAGCTTGATAGTCCGTTTGAGCGTGGGCGATGCCAACGGCGCCCATGGTAATTGCTAGGCTTGCCAGTAACTTTCTCATTGCTATTCCACTATGCCGTTTTATGTTTGACTGGTACGCACCCTGGGCGCTTCCCAGGTTTCACAAGTTACCAGGGTTAGCTCCGCCAATACCAACCTTCGCTAATACCAACAACGTATCGCGATGGTACACTAGCGCCCCAGGTCGCAGATATAAACCGCTTGCATTATAACGAATCACCCCAGCGGCGGGAATGCAAGTGCTGGACTGCTTTAGGGGTAATTCGTCGCGGTACTGCTCTCAATTCTCTATCATGAGTCGCTATCATGCGTTCTACTTTATCGAAGCGATAGAGAGGTGATAGTGCGCAGAGTAGGCCGCTTTTATGTTCGTTTTTCAGGATCAACCCAATGACTACCCCCCATGATAGCCCAGTCCCTCGGCTGAACTACCCGACGGCAAGTTTTCTTATCAGCGCCCCCACCCTGGCCCTGTGCCCGGACGATACCGGCGCAGAAGTAGCCTTTGCCGGGCGTTCAAACGCGGGCAAATCCAGTGCTATCAACGCATTAACGCAACAAAATGCGTTAGCGCGCACCTCGCGCACACCGGGGCGCACCCAGCTGATCAACTTTTTCAGCGTTATGAACGACGAGTCGCGGCGTTTGGTCGACCTACCCGGCTACGGCTACGCCAAGGTGCCGGAAGCGGTCAAGCTAGAGTGGCAAAAGCACCTAGCCGAGTACCTGCGCAACCGTTTCAGTCTACGCGGCTTAGTACTGCTAATGGACGTGCGCCACCCGCTCACCGAGTTCGACCAAATGATGCTCGATTATGCTGACCAGCGCGGAATGCCGGTGCATATTTTGCTCACCAAAGCCGACAAACTGAAAAAAGGCCCTGCCAGCGCTGCGTTGCAAAAAGTGCGCTCACGCTTGAAAGAGTGGGAAGACCTCGTCTCTGTTCAGCTGTTCTCTTCACTCAAGCGCGACGGCGTCGATACGCTGTCCCAGAAGCTCAATCAGTGGCTGTATACACCGCCAGAATGAGGCGCCTCTAACTTCTCGAGAATGCTGGGCAGCTCTTTAATATGGGCAATACGATGCACGCGCGTGGGGAGCGGTTGATCCTCTGTTTCAGAAATCCATACCGCGTGCATGCCCAACTGCTGGGCAGGTAACACGTCCTCCTGCCACGAATCGCCCACGTGCATAGCACACTCGGGGGAAACGTTTAAGCGCGACAGCGCGGTGAGGAATGGCGTCGGATCAGGCTTGGGCGCCAGTAACTCACCCGCGGCAATGGCCACCGGAAAGTAGCCAGCCAGCGGCTGACGTTTAAGATGAATATTACCGTTGGTGATCGCCGCCAACTGATAGCGCTCTGCCAGGGCAGCCAGCAGTCCGGCCGCTTCTGGATGGGGCGTGACCTGCACGCGCAGGCGGTGAAACTCATTCATCGCTGCTGCTGCCCACATCAACGCAGCACTGCGGTGCAGACCTGCGTGTTCTAACTGGGCCTCCAGTGAGCGCAAACGTAGCCAAGTGAAGTCGCCGCGCCGTTCGGGCACCTCTTTGGCCAACTGTTGACGGCGCTGCAGATAATCCAGCCCGCCGCTTTCGTGGGATAACGCCAGCGCTGTTTCCTGGCGTGCCGCTCGCCATGCCTCAAGTGCCTCCAGTAGCCAGCGGTAGTGGCCCTCTTCGGTACGCGCCATGACTCCGTGGTTGTCCCATAGGGTGTCGTCCAAATCGAAGGTAATGGCCTGCAGCATCGTCATGGTTTGCTCCTGGGGCTATTCTTACTGTCGTTGGAGCCTCGTTTAGCACGAGGGTGCGCTGCGTCGTAGCTGGTCGCCAGATGCTGCCAATCAAGCCGGGTGTAGATTTGCGTGGTCGATAGATTGGCGTGCCCCAACAGCTCTTGCACGGCGCGCAGATCCTGGCTCGACTCCAACAGGTGACTGGCAAAGGAGTGCCGCAAACGGTGCGGGTGCAGGTGTTCGGGCAAGCCACGGGCAAGCGACAGCTGAGCTAAGCGCTTTTGAATGGCACGATGCCCCAAGCGCTGCCCGCGTTGGCCCACAAATAGCGCCTGCTCATCAATGGGTGCCAGCACTGAGCGACACCCCAGCCACTCAGCCAGCGCCTGCTGGGCGCGGCGCCCTACCGGCACCTGACGCGGCTTGCCGCCTTTGCCGATCACCCTTACCCGGCTATTCTGCAAATCGCCCAAATCAAGCGCCGCCAGCTCCGCTAAGCGCAGGCCACTGGAGTAAAACAGTTCAAGAATAGCCTGATCTCGCACGCCCAGCGGCGAGCCATCGTGGGGGGTATCGAGAAAGCGCGCCAGGGCATCGACATCCACCGGGCGCGGCAGGTGGCTGGGCTGTTTGGGCGTACGCAGTAGTCCCACCGGGTTATCGACCAGCACACCCTGCTTGACCAGGTAATCGGCGAAGCGGGAAAGTGCCGCCCGCCGCCGGGCAAGGCTTCTAGGCGCCAGCCCCCGGCTACGCTCCGACCCCAGAAAAGCCCTCAGCAGAGCGGTATCTAACGCTGCAGGATTTGTCACATCGCGTCGCTCGGTGAAGTTACACAGTGCGGCCAAATCATGCTGATAAGCCGCCACCGTGGCAGGGCTAGCATGGTATGCCAGCGCCGCTAAAAAAGCCTCAACGCGCTTGGCTATCGTTATTTCCGTTGGAAGAGCTTCAGCCATAGTCGCCCAGGCGCACCAGCAGGCGCGCGACGATATCACCCAAGTACTCAGTGAACAGCGTATCCATGCTGGCCCGATAGGCGTCAGGGCTGGGGCTGGCCAGCAGCAAATAGCCCAAAGGGTCACCCGCCGAGAGCCGTGAAATCGCACAGGAACCGGCTTTGCGCGGCGCTTTGACATGGGGCAGCAAGCACTTCCAGTCGCTGACGCTAAGCTTCACACAGCGGCTAGTGCGGCCATCCAGCAGCGCCGACAGCCGTGTGCTGGCATGTTGATCAAGCACGTGCCGTGGCGGTTGAGGCGGCGTCGGTTCACTATCGCTTAACGTGGCCGGACACCACAGCGCCATGGCCGGGGTTTCAAAGCGCTCGCTAAGCTGAGTGGCCAATGCTTGCGCCAGCGCATCGCGATCCGGCGCTTCCACCAGGGCTATCAACGTTTCCCGCAGCCGGCGGTACTGGGACTCGTTATGGCGAGCGGTTTCCAGCAGGTGCTCCAGGCGGCCCTCGGCGGTTTCCGCGCGCTTACGCAGATCTAACACCAGGCGCTCGAGCAGTGACACCGACCCGTCGATATGCGGATGGGGAACCTGCAGTTGCTGCAGAAGCCCTTCCCGGCCGACGAAAAAATCGGGATGGCGCGCCAGCCAGAACGCCACTTGATCAGGCTCGAGCGTTTTGCGGGGTTCGGGGGCTTGTGACATCGCCGTTCTCCTCGAATTAATTAAGTGCTACGCGGCCATCGAAGACGCGTGTAGCTGGCCCCACCATCGTTAGCGCCCCTTCAGGGTCAGGCCACTCAATGCTGAGCTCTCCACCGGGTAAATGGACTTTTACGGGGCTTTTTAGCAGCCCCTGGCGAATACCGCTGGCCACTGCAGCGCAGGCACCGGTACCGCAGGCCAGCGTTTCGCCACTGCCGCGCTCATACACACGCAAACGAATTTCACTGGGCGAGAGTACCTGCATAAAGCCCACGTTAACACGCTTGGGAAAACGCGGATGCGCCTCTACCAACGGCCCGAGGCGCTCCACCGGGGCGCTATCAACGTTCTCAACCTGCATCACAGCATGTGGGTTTCCCATAGAGACCACGCCGATCTGCAGCGTTTCATCACCCACTTGTAACTGATGCAGGGGTTGATCCCCAGGGGCATCGAACGGCAGCGCCAAAGGGCTAAACCGCGGGCGGCCCATATCCACTCGCACCATACCGTCGTGCTGCACGGTCAGCACCAACGGGCCCCCGGCGGTTTCTACGTGGATTTCATGCTTGTGGGTCAATCGCTGATCGCGCACGAAGCGGGCAAAGCAGCGTGCACCGTTGCCACAATTTTCCACTTCACTGCCGTCAGCATTGTAAATGCGGTAGCGAAAATCCATCTCTGGATCCCGGGGCGGTTCGACGAGCAACAACTGATCAAAGCCAATGCCGAAACGCCGGTCTGCCAGTGCACGAATCTGAGCTTCGTCCAACCGGGCGCGCTGAGTGACTAGATCCACCATGACAAAGTCATTACCCAGGCCATGCATTTTGGTGAAGTGTAACAGCATCAACGCCCCCCTTCGGGCAGCAGCGCTTCACCCGCCCACAGACTGGCAACGGTTTCCCGCGCGCGCACCACATGGCAGCTGTCGCCATCAACCATTAACTCGGCGGCGCGAGGGCGACTGTTATAGTTCGACGCCATAACAAAACCGTAGGCCCCCGCCGAGCGCACCGCCAAAAGATCGCCTTCGGTAATCGCCAGCTCGCGTTCCTTACCCAGGAAGTCACCCGTTTCACACACTGGGCCCACTACGTCGTAAAGGGCGCTTTCGCGTGTTTGACGAGTATCCACCGGCACAATCGCCTGCCAGGCCTGGTACAGCGCCGGGCGAATCAGGTCATTCATGGCCGCATCGACAATGGCGAAGTTCTTGGTCTCTCCAGGCTTGAGAAACTCTACCCGAGTGAGCATGACACCCGCATTGGCGGCGATGGAGCGACCGGGTTCAAACAGCAACGTAAGCGCTTCGCCACCTTCCCAACGCGAAAGCCGCGCCAACAGTTGGCTAGCGTAATCAAACGGCTGGGGCGGTTTTTCATCGCGGTAAGGCACGCCTAAACCGCCACCTAAATCAAGGTGCTCGATTTCGATGCCCCGCTCACGCAGCCGCTCCATAAGCACCAGTAAGCGATCAAGGGCATCCAGGAAGGGTGCGGTTTCAGTTAGCTGTGAACCGATGTGGCAGTCGAGCCCCTTCACCTGCAAATTGGGCAGGCTTGCGGCTAGTTCGTAAACCGCCAACGCTTCATCCACCGGGATGCCGAACTTATTATCCTTCAAACCAGTGGAGATATACGGATGAGTACCCGCATCCACGTCTGGGTTGACCCGCAATGAGACCGGGGCAATTTTCCCCAACTCACCGGCGACACGATTCAAGCGCTCAAGTTCGGGGCGTGACTCAACGTTAAAGCACTTAATGCCCACGTCCAGCGCACGAACCATTTCATGGGGTTGCTTGGCAACGCCCGAAAACACTACTTTCGCCGGGTCGCCACCGGCTTTTAGCACCCGCTCAAGCTCACCGATAGAGACAATATCGAACCCCGCGCCCAGCTTGGCCAACAAGCCCAGCACCGCCAGGTTAGAGTTGGCTTTCACCGCGTAACAAATCAGGTGCGGGTGACCACCCAGTGCTTCGGTATAGGCGCGAAAGTGACGTTCAAACGTCGCTTTTGAGTAGACGTAGCAGGGCGTGCCGAACTCGTCGGCAATGCGTGACAGCGGTACATCTTCGGCGTACAGCACGCCATCACGGTAATTAAAATAGTCCATGGTGCTCTCCCCTTCTCCTGGGCCTGCAGCTATCTATTCAGACGCCTGGGCAGATTGCTCGTCAGCGGGTGCATCTTCCGGCAGATAAAGCGGCCCTTTTTGCCCACAGCCGACAACCGCGGTTAACAGCAGCGCCGAAAGGGCCATGATTGCCAGCGTTTTCATGCGCCCGCCTTGAGCGCACTCAGCGCCTCACGCGCTCGCTGTGCAGCTGCCCGCACCTGGTTGGGTGCTGTGCCACCAATATGGTTCCGGGCGGCTACCGAGCCTTCCAGGGTCAACACCTCGAACACATCCTGTTCGATGGTATCGGAGAACTGTTTGAGCTCATCCAGGCTCATCTCAGACAGGTCTTTTTCGCTTTTAAGGCCATAGGCCACCGACTGTCCGACGATTTCGTGGGCGTCGCGGAAGGCCACGCCTTTGCGCACCAAGTAGTCGGCCAAGTCCGTCGCGGTAGAGAAACCACGCCGCGCCGCTTCATACATGCTGGCTTTCTTGGGCTCAATGGCGGGCACCATATCGGCAAACGCTTTTAAGCAGTCGCGCACGGTATCCACTGCATCGAATAGCGGCTCTTTATCTTCCTGATTGTCTTTGTTGTAAGCCAACGGCTGCGATTTCATCAGCGTTAGCAACGACATCAGGTGGCCGTACACGCGGCCGGTTTTGCCACGTACCAGCTCAGGCACGTCGGGGTTTTTCTTCTGCGGCATGATCGAAGAGCCGGTGCAGAAGCGGTCGGGCAAGTCGATAAAGTTGAACTGGGCGCTGGTCCATAGCACCAGTTCTTCGCTCATGCGCGAAAGATGCATCAGTAGGAGGCTGGCAAAGCTGGTGAATTCGATAGCGAAGTCACGATCCGAGACCGCGTCCAGAGAGTTCTCCGTTGGACGGTCAAAGCCTAGAAGCTCTGCCGTAACGTGGCGGTCAATCGGGTACGTCGTCCCTGCCAGCGCAGCGGCGCCCAATGGCATGACGTTGACGCGCTTGCGGCAGTCCAGCAGGCGCTCGTGATCCCGGGCCAGCATCTCTTGCCAAGCCAGAATATGGTGGCCAAAGGTGACCGGCTGGGCGGTTTGCAGGTGGGTAAAACCGGGCATAATGGTCTCGGCTTCACGATCCGCCAGCTCGATCATGCCTTCACGCAGACGCTTGAGCTCCACTTCGATAACGTCGATCTCATCGCGCATAAACAGGCGAATATCGGTGGCGACCTGATCGTTACGCGAGCGCCCGGTGTGGAGTTTTTTGCCGGTAATACCGATCTTTTCAGTCAGCCGCGCTTCGATGTTCATATGCACATCTTCCAGCGGCACCGACCAGTTAAACTCGCCGCGCTCGATCTCGCCCTGAATCTCGTTCAGGCCATTAATAATCGCATCACGCTCGTCATCGGTGAGCACGCCTACCCGAGCCAGCATAGTGGCGTGGGCGATGGAGCCCTGGATGTCCTGGGGGGCCAGGCGCTGGTCGAAATTAACAGACGCGGTGAAGCGTGCAACAAAGGCATCGGTGGGCTCGCTAAAGCGACCGCCCCAAGACTGATTCGTGGCTTGGCTCATCGAAGATATATCCTGCTGACAAAACAATGGAGTCGTTAGCAGAAAGTGTACCAGAGTCGCCCCGGTCAGCGGCACGCCGTTTTTATTTCTGTGGCGGCTAAGAGCGTGACGTTACGACGGCAGGTGGTTTGTGGAGAAACGCGTGCAGGGCACTTAGGGACATGGGGCGGGCAAAGTAGTAGCCCTGATAGTAGTCACAGTGACGCTGCTGCAGGTAGCCAAACTGCTCTGCCGTTTCTACGCCTTCTATCAACACTTCGAGCCCCATTTTCCCCGCCATGGCGACCACGCCGTCGATAATCGCGGCATCGTAGCGATCCGTAATCACATCGCGCACAAAGGAGCGGTCAATCTTGATGCGATTAATCGGCAGCCGCTTTAAGTAGCTTAAGCTAGAGAAGCCGGTGCCAAAATCGTCTAGTGCAATCTGGACTCCCAGCGCTCGTAGATTTCTTAATGCCTGTATCGCTTGCTCGGCGCTGTCCATCAGCACCCCCTCGGTAAGCTCCAACTCTAACAGCGCAGGCGTTAGTCTGCTGCTCGCCAGCACCTGATCAATAGAGGCGAGGAAGCCAGGGCGTTGAAACTGCATGGGCGAAATATTAACCGCCATGGTGATCTCGCCCAGCCCCAGGCCATTGAGCTGCTGGGCATCGCGACAGGCGGTAGCTAACACCCACTCGCTAATGGGAATGATCTGACCAGTATCCTCGGCAAGGCTAATAAAATCAGACGGCGGGATATTGCCTCGCTCAGGGTGCTGCCAGCGGATCAGCGCTTCAACCCCCACCACGCGACCACTTGGCGCGTGAATTTGTGGCTGATAATGCAGTTCGAACTGCTGCTGCTCAATGGCTTGCTGTAGCGCGCTGCGTAAGCTAACCCGTTCGCTCACCTTGCGGTTCAAGTCTTCGGTATACCAGTAGTAGGTATTGCGCCCGCGCCGTTTGGCTTTATACATTGCCAAATCCGCCTGCTGAATAAGCTGGCGGGGGTTGTCCATGCTGCCGTCATTGATGGCAATCCCGATACTGGCGGTGATGCGCAGCTCGCTGTCGCGGTACCAGTAGGGCGGCGAAAGCCCCTGGAGAACCCGCTCGACCACCTGTATCACATCGTCCTGATGGGCTAGATCCGGCAACAACACCACAAACTCATCGCTGCCAAAACGCGCGACGGTGTCCCAGGGGCGCAGTTCATTCTCCAACCGCCTGGCCACTTCAACCAGAATAAAGTCGCCCACTTCATGGCCCAAGGTATCGTTGATCGGCTTAAAATCGTCCAGGTCAATAAACAGCACGGCTATATAGCGATGGTAGCGGCGCGCCATCACGCCCCCCTCTTCCAAGCGCTGACCAAGTAACAAGCGGTTGGGCAGCCCGGTCAAGGCGTCGTGATGGGCGTTATGGTCGAGTTGAGCCTGATATTCGCGCTGTTCAGAGATATCATTCTGTACGCCGACAAAGTGGGTCACTTGGCCGTTCTCATCGCGTACAGGTGAAATGTGCAAGTCGTTCCAAAAAACCGTGCCGTCATGCCGATAGTTACGGATGACCACGTGTACTTCACGCTGCTCGGTAATCCCTACCTGTAGCTGCTTGACGGTGGCGGGATCGGTCTCTTCCCCCTGTAGGAAACGGCAGTTACGCCCCAGTGCCTGGTTGCGCGAATAGCCGGTAATGCGTTCAAAGGCAGCGTTGACGTAAACCAGAGGCAGATCGCTGCTCTGAGCATCGACAATAAGAACACCATTGGTGCTTGATTCAACGCTACGCTCCAATAATTTTAGCTGTTGTTCGCTAGCTTTACGCCGCGTAATCACCCGGGCGATTACGTAAATCACGTCCTCCCCCAACGACGGCGAAATTTCTAACCAGTGCTGCTTGCCGGTTGCGGAAACAGCGCGCACCTCAAAAGGAATGACCTTTTCGCCTTGATGCACTCGCTGTAACGCCCGTTCGATCACCGGGTGGTCAAGGGGGTTAATGACGACACCACAGGAACGCCCGATTAACTGTTCAGAGGTATATCCCAGCAGCGTCTCGAAGGCTGGATTGACTTGCAGCAGCGTGCCTTTAAAGTCGATACAGCAGAACAGATCCCGTGAAAGCAGGAAAAACTGGTCAAGCTGGCCGCGGGGTAACACTGAGGACATACAATTTCCTAGGGGGACGGATAAAGCACGTTACGGGCGCCTAATCAGTTCCGTTATTTTTACTGTGGCGCTCGGTGCTTTATGATGACACTTATCATAGCTTGACTCGCCGTGTCTGCGGTATAGGGAGAATAACGTGCTATCAATCACCAAACTGCGCATTGCCACGCGTAAAAGCCAACTGGCCATGTGGCAGGCTGAGTACGTTCGTGACCGCTTAATGGCGGCTCACAGCGGCCTTGAGGTCGAGCTTGTAGCTCTGTCTACCAAGGGCGACAAAATTCTCGATACACCGCTTTCAAAAATTGGCGGTAAAGGGCTGTTCGTTAAAGAGCTGGAAGACGCCATGCTCGATGGCCGTGCCGATATTGCCGTCCACTCGATGAAAGATGTACCCATGCTCTTCCCCGAAGGGCTGGGCCTGTCGGTCATCCTAGAAGGGGCCGACCCTACCGATGCGTTTGTATCCAACCACTACTCTAGCATTGATGAGCTTCCCGAAGGGGCACGAATTGGCACCGCCAGCTTACGCCGTGGCCTGCAGATGCGTGAAGCCCGCCCCGACCTGCAAATTCTCAACTTGCGCGGCAACGTACAAACGCGGCTAGGTAAATTAGACGCGGGAGAATTTGACGCCATCATCCTGGCGACCTCAGGCCTTAAGCGGTTGGGCTTGGATGAGCGGATTGCCCAGGCACTGCCGCCGGAAGTGTGCCTGCCCGCCTGCGGCCAAGGAGCCCTAGGCATTGAGTGCCGCCTGCATGACCCCGAGCTGATTGCCTTGCTAGCCCCGCTGGATGACGCGGATACCGCGACGCGTGTGCGCGCCGAACGGGCCATGAACACGCGCTTAGAGGGCGGCTGCCAAGTGCCTATTGCGGGCCACGCGGTGCTGGATATTGAAAATGAAACCCTTTGGCTACGCGGCTTAGTGGGCAACCCAGAGGGCACCGAAGTGCTGCGCGCCGAAGGCCGTGGTTCGATGCATGAGCCCGAAGCGCTGGGCATTCGCATTGCCGAAGAGCTGCTCGACCAAGGCGCTGGCGATATTTTGGCTGAGGTTTACGGCCGCGCCATATGAGCCAACCGGTACTGATCTGCCGCCCTGGCGAGCGCGGTGAAGCACTGGCTGCTGCTCTGCGCGAGCGAGGCGAGAGCGTTGAATCACTCAACGTGATGCAACTCGAAGCCTTACCAGAAACCCCTGAAATGCGGCGTATCTGGCTGGATATTGATCAGTACCATAAGATAATAGTCATCAGCCCCTTTGCGGCCACTTGCTTAAGTGAAGCGCTGGATCGCTTCTGGCCACAGCTGCCCATTGGCATTGACTACTACAGCGTTGGCAGCGCCACCGCGGCAACGCTTTATGATCAGTTGGGCGTACGTGTGCATGTGCCTGCGCCCAGTGCAGGTGAAGATACCAGCGAAGCACTGCTTGCGCTTGCCTCGCTTCAACAGTTAGGGCACCAGCGTATTCTACTGGTGGCGGGAGAAGGTGGCCGCCCGCTGCTCGCTGAAACGCTTGCTGAGCGGGGCGCGCAGGTGACTCGCGTAGCGGTGTATCGACGCACGTTTCACCCCCTTGAACCCGCTCTGCAAACGCGCCTTTGTTCAGGTAATTACCGGGCGTTGATCGTCACCAGCAGCGAACTGCTGGAACATCTGGCAAAATGGTGCAATCAGGCGGCCTTGAACCAACCGCTAATCGTTTCCAGTCGCCGTTTGGCTACACTGGCTGGCATACTGGGTTTTTGTGACCTCAAGGTGGCGTCCGGAGCTACGCCAGCTGCGTTGATAGCGGCGTTGGAGACCTGCGACCCACAGGGTGCCGATGTCGATCAAGGAACTTACTAAGGGCTAGCGACACATGAGCAAACAAGTAAACGATCAGGACGATGTACAACCGACGTCCTCCGATGCCTATCAAGGCGTCCCTAAAACGACCGACAAAGCAGCTTCCACGACCGACGCGACTGAGCCCAGCAAGCCGAACACGCCGCCGAGCTCAACAACACCTGCTCAGAGTGGCGCTAAAAGTAGCCGGTCGCGGCGGCGTGGAAAGGGCTCGCCCACTGCGAGTTCAACCGCTGCTACCAGCACGGCTAAATCGGCAGATACCACATCCAGCAACGCAGCCTCACCTTCCCAGAGTGCCGCTCAACCCAGCCCATCTTCCTCAAGCGGGTCGGCTTCTAGTTCGCCATCGTCAAGCGCCGCCTCGTCAAAGCCGACCAGCGGCAAGTCATCGGCGGGCACTACGCCGCCCACCGGCCACAAAGGCAGCGGTAACGGCCAAAGCGGTGGGGGCAAAAGCGGAGGCAGTAAAAGCGGCGGCCTCGCAATTGCCCTGGTGATTATCCTGGCGCTTGCCTTGGCATTTGTCGCCTGGCAGGGCTGGCAGCGCCTGGAGAGCCAGCAGCAGCGCCTCGACGAAGTCGCACAGCAGGCTGAGGGGAGCGCCTCACAGCAAACGGTTAGCGACCTCGAGTCACGCCTTGATAGCGGCGAAGCCGAGCGCGATGAAGCGCTGCAAAGCACACTGGGTGACCTGCGTGATGAATTTGACAGCTACCGCAGCGACGTCGATGAGACCCTGGGCCAAGTGCTGGACCAGCTCTCTCAAGAGCAGGACACCGACGAGCGCGAGTGGTTGCATGCCGAAGCCGCCTACCTGCTGCGTCTGGCCAATCAGCGTTTACAGCTGGAAGGCGACGTTGATGGCGCAGCTGCGCTGCTGCGTACCGCCGATGCGCGCCTAGTAGATGCTGACAACCCGGCGTTGACGCCCGTACGCGCAGCAATTGCCAATGAGCTAGCCGCGCTGGACGCCGTGCCCCAGGTTGACCGCACCGGCCTCTACTTAGCGCTCAATGCCCAGCAGGAACGCATCTCCTCTCTGCGACTCTCTCAAGAAATTGAGGAGCAAGCGGTAACCTCCAGCATCGAGCAGCCGCCGACCGGCACTTTCCAGCGCCAGCTGGCGCGCTTCGGTGAAGAGCTCAAAGACCTGGTGGTGGTTCGCCATCACGATGAAGCGCTGGAAGCGCTGATTACCCCAGAGCAAGAGTCTTACCTACGCCAAAGCCTGCGCTTAGTGCTGGAGCAGACGCAGTTGGCTCTGCTCAACGAAGAGAAAGAGCTTTATGACGCAAGTATCGACAAAGCGCTACAACTGCTGAACGACTACTACGACACCACTCGCGAAGAGACCCAAAGCGTTATTACGCGCCTTCAAGAGCTCAAGGAAGCAGAGGTAAAACCCGAGCTGCCCGATATCAGCGCTTCACAGCAGGAGCTCGCACGCTTTATCGACAACCGCTATAAGACGCGTGGCCAAAGCGGAGGTGATTCATGAGAAAGCTTGTTCTCCTCATTGTCGCAGGCCTCGCCGTCGGGGCGCTGTTTGGGCACCTGATGATGTCGGTGCCCGGCTATTGGCTGATCCGCGTAGGTGACTCCTCCATCCAAACCTCCTTCTGGTTTGGACTGGTGCTGCTGTTTGCCGCCTTTATCGTCCTACACTTCGTGCTGCGCCTGCTCAGCGGCATTATTCGGCCCATGGGGCGTTTTCGCAGTTGGAACAGTCGCGCCCGTAACCGCCGGGCCATGCAGCGCACCGTGCGTGGCCTGGTAGCGCTAACCGAAGGGCGCTGGAAAAAAGCCGAAAAAACCCTGGTTAACGCCGCCGATGATTCCAGCACACCGCTGGTCAACTACCTATCTGCCGCGCTGGCGGCCCATTACCAGGGCCACCACGTGAAATCCCAGGAGCACCTGAATCAGGCGCAGCTCACCACCGACGGTGCCGATACCGCCGTTGGCCTGATGCAGGCGCAAATGATGATTGAGCGCCAACAGCCGGAAGAAGCGCTGGCGATTCTTAATCGCCTGGATAAGAAGCTCTCCAACCACCCGCAGGTGCTCAAGCTACTCAAGCAAGTGCATTTAAGCGTCAACGATTGGGAAGGGTTACGGCGTTTGATTCCACGCCTGGCGGCGCAGAAGCTGATTACTCAGCAAGAGCGTGAGCAGTTGGAATTTAAGGCCTACCGCGAGCTGATCGTGTTTGAAGCCCAAAACCCCACCAATATTGAGCGTGTGCGCGGCCTGTGGGCGGATATGCCGGACTACCTGCGTGGCAATACCGAGCTGATCGTGCTTTACAGCGAAGCGCTGATACAAGCCAACGAAGAGCCGATTGCCGAACGCTTGCTCAACCATTCGCTCGATCACCATTGGGATGCGCGTTTGGTGAAACGCTACGGCCTGCTGAACGTGGACGCTGCTCGCCAACTCGTTAAAGCCGAAAAATGGCTGCAGGAGCGCCCTAACGACCCAGAGCTGCTGCTCGCTTGCGGCCGCCTCTCGCTGCGCATCGGCCAGTGGCAAAAGGCACTAGAGTATTTTGAAACCAGCCAGCGTCAGCGCCCCAATGGCGAAGTGTGTGCGGAGCTTGCACGCCTCTATGCCAGCCTGGGCGAGCATAATAAGAGTCAGCTCTACTACCGTCACAGTGTCGAAATGCTGGCTAAATCGCTGCCGTCGCTACCGCAACCCAGCGATGCTAACGACAGCAAAAAGCCCGGCAGTAAGCAAAAAGACAGCAAAACCATTAAGAAAAGCGCCTAGGGCTAGCTGCTGGTATAACGTGAAAGGGCGCCTCTTCAGCAGTGGCGCCCTTTTTAGTGGCTCAAGGTTTTGCGGGTGGCATTTGCGGTGGCGCAGAGGTAACTTCAACCGGCGTTTCAGCCTCCGCTGGCTGATCCAACATTGCTGTGCAGTGGCCACAGCGCGTGGCTTTGATCGGCACCACCATCAAACAGTAAGGGCACGGCTGCTCCGTAGGGTTCGCAGGCGCTACCGCCTCTTCGCGCTTTAATCGGTTAATGGTGCGTACCAATAAGAAGACCACGAAGGCGACAATCATAAAGCTGACCACCGCATTGATAAAAAGCCCGAGGTTTAGCGTTACCGCCCCTGCCTCCTGGGCATCCGCCAGCGTCGCATAAGGGCCGCCCACCGCCCCTTGGCGTAACACTACAAACAGATTGGAAAAATCCACACCGCCCACCAACAAGCCAATCAGCGGGTTCATCACATCCGCCACCAGGCTCTGCACAATCAGCGTAAACGCCCCACCGATAATGATCCCCACCGCCATATCGACGACGTTGCCTTTTACCGCAAACTCTCGGAATTCCTGGAAGAATTTTGCCATGTTCAAACGTCCTAACGTTTCGTTTTAGCCAATACCCTAGGTTATAGCGTCTTGCTAAAAGCATGGGCTAGGGTGTGTTAGACGGCAAGTAAATTTATTCAGGTTGAAAACCATTTCGGGAGAGGTACGGGCAGATATCGACGTTGCTTTTTATTGACTCACCGTAATCACAGGACACTTGGCTGAATGGCCCACTTTGTGCGATATGCTGCCAATCACCACCCCCGCCAAGTCGCTTAACCCTCGGCTTCCCATCACAATGGTATCGATATTATTGGCGTTGGCAGCCTCTATAATGGCGCGGGCTGGGTCACCTTGCGTCAGCAACTCTTCAATGTGCTTAGCGCCCTCTGCCTGCGCGGAACTCACCGCCTGGGCCAGTAGCTGTTCACCCACCTTCTCGCGTTCAGCAAGCGTAGTGCCTGCATCAATAGCACCAATGCCCCACACCAGTGTGGTCGTATAGGCAAGCGTTTCAGGTACATGTAATAAGTAGAGCGTTGAGTCTTCTCTATCCAGCAGCTTACAAGCCACCTTCAAAGCTTGTTTAGCGCTCTCAGAGCCGTCGACAGGAACTAAAATCCGCGCATACATGACTGGTTTATCCCTCTTTTATTCTGCCGCTCATTACTAAAGTCGTAGTCGATATTTCGCTTTTAAACGTTTAAATGCTGGTAGCGTTGTAGCGCTTGGTTAAGCTGGTTTAAACGTTGTCTGAATTCGTGAAGAGCATCGCCAGCTTGGTAGCAACCGAATGGCAAAGCCAATATTGTTTAAGTAGCCGCTCATACCTTGGAGGTATCATGGAACTACGCCACCTGAGGTACTTCTGCGTTGTCGCTGAAGAGCTTAACTTTACCTGTGCGGCTGAACGATTGCATATGTCTCAACCGCCTCTTTCCCGCCAAATCAAACAATTAGAACAAGAGGTGGGGGCTGAACTGTTTGAACGAAGCTCTAGAGGCTTGCGTCTAACGCCTTCAGGTGTGTTTTTTCAGCAGCACGCTCTGCAGATATTAGAGAAAGTAGAAGTCACCATCGACGCCACTAGACACATGGCGCGTAGCAAGCGTGCGCTGTTCGGCATTGGCTTTGTACCGTCCGTTTTTTACGGGCAGCTCCCAATGCTCGTGCGTGATTTGCGCCGCATGGATAATGTTGAGCTTTCCCTGGCAGAGCTTACGACGGTACAACAAATTCAGGCGCTCAAAGCGGGTCGCATAGACATGGGTTTCGGGCGTTTACGTATTGATGATCCCGACGTAGAGCAGGAGATTCTCTTCGATGAACCATTGATTGCTGCCCTTTCGAGCGGTCATCCACTAGAGGGCACTACCCCTTCCTGCGAGGAGCTTGCCCGCTATCCACTCATTCTTTTTCCCGCTAAGCCACGCCCTAGCCTAGCAGATATGGTGCTGGGTATTTTCCGCCGCCAAGGCTTGAAGGTAGAGGTAGTACAGGAAGCAAACGAGGTTCAGACGGCGCTCAGCCTTGTCGCCTCAGGTATTGGCATTACGCTGGTTCCTGAACAGGTTAAGCGCGTTCGACGGGATGGCATTTGCTATGTGCCACTGGCCGATAAGTCAATTACATCACCCGTTATCTGCAGCCGTCGGCGGGGCGAAAAACCCTACCCGCTAATGCAGGAAGCCAATGCTATTTTAGAAGTACTCGTTGAAAATCGCCGCTCTGGGCGCTACCCATAGTTGCAGCAAGCCAGTGACTCAAGGTCGCAGAACAACCACAGGGCAAGAAGCTTCATGCAGCACCTCATGGCTGACACTGCCTGCCACCACCTGCGAAAGGCCACTGCGGCCATGGGTTGTCATTGCGAGCATTATATTATGGCTATCAGCCAGATAACTGACGATAGAGTCCGCGGGGTCGCCATGAAGCACCTCCCAGTCAACTTCTAGTGCTTGCTCACTCTCGACACGGCGCGCCAGCGCGTTTAGATAGGCTGACTCCATCACATCAGTATGGCCTAACGCTGTTGATTTTCTGGCGACGGAGGTATCCATCACTTGCAGCAGTTGCAAACGAGCCCCCAAACGCTTCGATAAAGCTGCTACATGGGGCAAAATTTGCTCGGATAGCTTAGACCCATCGACACAAACGGCTAACACATCGACCCGCTGGTGAGCACGACTGTCATAACGTGGGCCACACAAATAAACCGGGCGGTGGGCTCGGCGCACAACTCCCGCCGTTACGCTACCTATTAGCATTTCTGACACGGGCCGCCGACCGTGCGCCATCATGCATAGACCGCTACTTTCTTGGCTGGCAAGATCACCGAGATACTCCTTGGCACTGTCATGGGCAACCACATCGAGTGCTATCGCCTCCAGATGATGAGCCGCAATTCGCGCCTGTAACGTAGAGCGCCGCGCTGCTATATCGCCCTGCATCGGCACCACTGAGATAACGTTTACATCCGCTCCCAATTGCGCCGCAAATATCTGGCCAAATGCCAAAGCACGTAAGGAGTCTTCACTATCATCCATCGCCACAAAGATCTTTTGCATGGTTACACTCCAGCTACCACTACAGTAGCTACTGTTGTTTTTGAGTTTTCTGGTCAAGCGAGCGAAAGCGTCGATGCAGTAGGTTGTAGGCAAGTGCCCCAACGATTACCCCCCAAAAGGCAGAACCCAGTCCTAAAAAACTGATTCCCGACGCTGTGGCAATGAACGTAATGACGGAGGCTTCCAGGTGGTTCTTTTCGGCAGCAAACGCACTGATGTTGCTGGAAATAGCACCAATCAAAGCTAGGCCCGCAAGTACCGCCACAAACTCCCCCGGCAACGAGGTGAATAGAGACACAATAGTGCCCGCAAAGATGCCACCAATCAGGTAGAAAGCCCCGTTCGCTACCCCCGCTACATAGCGCTTGTCAGGATCTTCGTGAGCTTCCTTACTGGTACAGATTGCCGCGGTAATCGCTGCGATCACCGTGGTAATACCCCCAAAAAAGGCAGTAAAAAAAGAAGTTAAACTCGCCACGGTTACAATTGGCTTGGCCGCCGTGTTATATCCGGAACTTCGCATGATCGCCATGCCCGGCAGAAACTGACCGGTGAGACTGACGAGTACCAGCGGGATGGCAAGGCTCAAGGTAGCATTCCAGGTCCACTCTGGGCGGATAAACTGTGGTTCGGCAAGCTGGACTGAAACGCCTTCTAAACTTGCACCTTCTAAAAAGACAGCCAACATGACGCCAACCACTAATAGCAGCACCAGACTGTAGCGAGGAGTGAACCGCTTAAAGACGAGATAAGCGATAATCATACCAATCGCCAGTGCTGGCACGCTCTCCAATGAGACGAAGACGCCCACACCAAACTGGAAGAGAATGCCCGCCATCATCGCGCTAGCAATGCCTGGTGGAATCATCTGAATAATTCGGTCAAAGGAGCCCGTAACACCGATCACAAAAATGATCACAGCTGCAGTCAAATAGGCCCCCACCGCTTCATTGAGTGACAGCCCTGGGAACAGGGTCACTAATAGTGCCGTGCCAGGCGCTGACCAAGCGGTCACTACCGGCACCTTCAGCCATAGACTTAACAAAATACCCGAGACTGCTGCACCGATAGAAATGGCCCAGACCCACGATGTCATCATCGCATTCGATATTTCGGCACTTTGGGCCGCCTGGAAAAAGATGGCGAGAGGACCGGAATAAGAGACCAGCACTGCCACAAATCCAGCTGCGATCGCCGGAATCGACATCAATAGGTCTTTTTGAGATAGCTTTTGCAATTGCTTGTGAAATTGCATGCAACACACTTCCCCGTGTCAGTATTTAACGAGTAGCCAACGGCTCCGGCAAGCGTCTGCTTGCCGGAGCCGTTTCAAGCAACGCCAAGGTGGGTTTCAAGAATTGAAGGGTTATCTTTTAGCCCCTGAAAATCACCGCTATAAACCACTTCCCCCTTGACGAGTAGCAGGTGTTTTTCTGCTATCTTCAGAAGGTTATCGATATTTTTATCGACGATAATGGTAGAAATGCCGGTCGCTTTGATCTCACCTATAATCTTCCAAATCTCATCGCGAATCAGCGGTGCAAGACCTTCGGTCGCTTCATCAAGGATCATCAGATCGGGGTTGGTCGTCAGCGCGCGTCCAATAGAAAGCATCTGCTGTTCGCCGCCTGAGAGAAAGGAGCCATCATGATTGATACGTTGGCCCAACCGCGGGAACGTATCCAGAACGCGCTCTAGCGTCCACGGAGACTCCCCCCGCTCATTAGGACGTGCAGCCATAATCAAATGCTCACGCACACTGACGCCTGGAAAAATACCGCGCCCCTCCGGCACGTAGCCGATCCCTTGGCGAATCAGTTGCCAGGGGCGCCGCTTGGTAGCCGAGACACCCTTAATAAACACCTCGCCGCGCCGCGGTGGGACAAACCCCAGTATCGACTTCAGCGTAGTTGTCTTGCCCATACCATTGCGGCCCAGCAGACTCAGCGTCTCACCAGGCATCAGGGTCAAATCCACCCCATGCAAAATATGGCTCTCACCGTAGTAAGTGTGCAGCCCCCGGGCATCTATTAATGGCGTATTGGTTTGCTCTGCGCTCATGCGGTTGCCCCCTCTTCATGACGCCCCAGGTAGACATCGCGTACCTTTTCGCTGGTGCGTATCTGCTCTGTCGGGCCACTCTCCAACACACAGCCATCGACCATGACGGTAATGCGATCAGCCAAGCGGAAGACCGAGTCCATATCATGCTCAATCAACACCAGCGTGTAGCTATCCGTTAGGCTGGCGAGCAGTTCGGTGACTTGAGCAGTCTCTTCACGCCCCATTCCCGCCATTGGCTCATCAAGTAGCATCAACGTCGGCGCCGTCGCCAATACCATCGCGATCTGCAACTGGCGCTGTTCGCCATAGCTCATATCTGATGCGGTTGTATTAGCGCGGTGGTTCAATTGGCAGGTATCCAGCACCTCCTGAGCGCGTTCGCTTACCTGCCGCGCGGTTTGGCGCGAACGCCAGCTACCAAACACACCGCCCATATGAATACGCGCCGCCAGTTCGCAATTCTGCAGGCAGCTTAGGCGTGGGAATATATTCGTCTTCTGGTGGCTGCGGCCAATGCCCAGGCGTGCGATCTGGCGCGCGCTTTTACCCTGGATCGGCTGACCGCGATAGAGCACCTGGCCTTCAGAAGGAGGGATCTCGCCAGAGAGCAGATTAATCAGGGTACTTTTTCCCGCGCCATTGGGGCCCAAAATGGCGTGTATCTCATGGGCCTTAACATCAAATTCCACCTCGTTAACCGCCACTAAACCACCAAAGCGCCGGGTCAAACCGTGGGTGGCTAAGACAGTGTCGTCGCTCATGGCTTAGTTCTCCTTACGCGGGGTAGCGGGTTGAGCGGAGAGAGCGACCGGCGCCTTCTCATGTTCCGACGCGGCTTCAGGGGCTGCTTGGCGCTTACGATGCCAGGGCGGCGCGATAATCAAGCCCGCAATCCCGCGAGGAAGCACCAGTACGGCAACGATAATGGTCAGCCCCATGAGTATCGGCCAGTGAGTAGTGGCATGCTCGTAGATATAGAGCAGAATCTCATAAGCGAAGGCGCCTAAAATGGGGCCAAAGATGGTGCCCATGCCACCTAAAATAAGCATCATTAGCACTTCACCAGAGGTATGCCAGCCAAGCTGAGCCGGATTAGCGAAGCCGTACTGCATCGCCGCTAACATGCCAGCAATCGCTGCCATAACCCCAGCGATAACAAAGGCCACCAGTTTATAGCCGCTGGTGGCATAGCCTAAGGCCTGCATTCGGTGCTCGTTGTCATGAATACCGTCGAGCACTTGACCAAAGTAGGAGCGAGTGAGCCAGCGTAGAAAGAAGTAGCCGAGAAGCAGCATCCCTAAACAGAAGTAAAAGAAGCTGTAAGGGTTATCAAGATCTACCAGCGTACGCTCCCCTAACGCCAAGCTCGGTCGAAACATAATAAAAACACCATCGGTTCCTCCCGCGAACTGAGACGTACTGATGAAGTAGTAAAGCATCTGACCAAATGCCAGGGTGGTCATGATGAAGAAGATGCCTTTAGTGCGGATCACTAAGATGCCTATCACTAACCCCACACAGGCAGAGACGCCCATAACGAGAGGCAGCATCCACCACATTGACGCTGGACTAAAGTCAGGGCTGGCTAATGCCAGGGTGTAAGCCCCCAAACCGAAGAAGAGCGCATGCCCCAGGCTGACCAAGCCCACAATGCCAACCAACAGGTCCAGGCTCATGGCAAACAGCGCCAGAATCAGCATCAGGGTCAGTTTCTCTAACATGAAGTTGGCCTGATTACCGAATACGGCTTCTCCCCAGAGAGGAAAAGCGGCTACCAATGCCGTTAACATCAACATAATCAACGCAACGCGCTTGGGATATCTATGTAACATTGCTTACTCTCCTCACGCGAAAAGGCCGCGCGGTTTCACCAGCAGTACCGCGGCCATGATCAGGTAGATCACCATGCTGGCAAGGCTGGGGATGAGCACCGCCCCAAAGGTGGTGGCCATGCCAATAATGATGGCGCCCCAAAAGGCTCCCTTGATGGAACCAATACCGCCGATGACGACGACCACAAAGCAGGTAATAAGAATGCTATCGCCCATGCCTGGCGCAATAGAGGTGAGCGGTGCGGCGATCATCCCTGCGAAGGCGGTGAGCGCAACACCGATGCTGAAAATCAGCGTAAAGAGGGTACGCACATTGATTCCCAACCCTTCAACCATGTCGCGATTAACCGCGCCGGCTCGAATGATGATGCCCAGCCGCGTATGGCGCATCACCCAATAGATCACCCCAGCCAATGCCAAGCAGACGCCCATCACAAAGAGGCGGTAGACCGAGTACTGGAGGTTGTCAGTCAACTGGATACTGGCATCAAACGGCGCGGGCACCGCAACACGATGCACATCCCCTCCCCAAATAATCCGCTGCGCTTCGTTGAGCACTAAAATCAGCCCAAATGTCAGCAGCACTTGATAGAGGTGATCGCGCTTGTAGAGCGTATCCAGAAACAGCCGCTCAATGATGAGCCCCAGTGCAATAGCGATAGGAATAGCCGCCAGAATCGCCAGCCAAAAATTGCCCAAGCGCAGGGTCAGGTCGTAAGCCAAATAGGCGCCAATCATATACATAGCGCCGTGGGCCAGGTTGATGATTCCCATAATGCCGAAAATCAACGTCAAACCGCTGGCAATCAAAAAAAGCAGCAGGCCGTACTGCAGACCGTTAAGTAGCTGTACGCTGAAAAATGCGAGATCCATAAGATCCCTCCGAGAATCAGAGTGAGGGGCAGGTCATGCCCGCCCCAGAGTGCATACAGATGTTGTTACATCTGGCAGGCTTCATCGGGTACTTCTAGATTCTCATGAGCGATACGCACGACTTCGTGCTTGCCGTCACGGATCTCGCGCAGATAAACATTTTGAATGGGGTGGTGGGAGTCGGAGAAGCTCAAGGGCCCACGCGGGCTCGCCAACTGAACATTGGCCAATACATCAATCAAGCGCTCCTGATTTGAGGTATCGCCACCCAGTACTGAGAGGGCTTGAACCAACATCATGCCCGTGTCGTAACCCTGTACCGCGTAAGTATCGGGCAGCTCACCGTAGGCATTTTCGTAGGCCGAAACGAAGGATTGATTCGCGTCGTTTGCGAGGGTTTCGGCGTAGTGCAGCGTAGTCATCACACCTTCTCCGGCATCGCCCAGTGCCGCTAAATTACCCTCGGTAAGGAAGCCTGACCCCAGCAGTGGGATGCTCTCTTTAAGACCTGCCGAGGCATAATCCCGAACAAAGCTGACACCGCCACCGCCCGCAAAGAAGGTATAGACAGCGTCAGGCTCAAGGCTGGCAATTTGCGTCAAATAACTCTGAAATTCCGTGCTGGGGAATGGCACTAAAATTTGCTCAACGATCTCGCCACCCTCAGCAGTAAAAGCTTCCTCGAAACCTGCCAAATCCTCTTTACCACCGGCATAGTCCCAGGTGATCGTCACAATTTTGCGATGCCCTTGATCGTAGGCCACTTTGCCCATGGGATAGCTGTCTTGCCACATACTGAACGAGGTGCGGAATACGTTAGGCATGCACAACTCATTAGTGGCGGCACCTAGCCCCGCGTTGGGAATGATCGTAATCGCGCCCGTTTGCTTAGCTACGCGCAGCATGCCCATGGCAACACCGGAATGAACAGGGCCAATCACGAAGTCAACTTCGTCTCCGTTAACCAGACGGCTCATATTCTGAGGTGCTTTGGAGGGGTCAGCCTCTGAATCAAGCTCAACGTACTCCACATCACGACCGCCTAACTGCCCGCCCTCTTGCTCAATGGCAAGTTTCAGGCCGTTAGTGATGGCTTCTCCAAGCGCCGTATAGGTACCTGAGTAAGGGAGCATCAAGCCGAGCTTCACTGGGTCTTCATTGGCGGCAACACCCCCTGCGGACAGCATGGCAGTGGCGCTTAGCAGAGTGGCTAGGGAGGTCTTTTTAAATGTTTTCATTATATTTTCACCAGGGTTGAGTTGTTATTGAGTTGTTGTTAACTCGTTAATAGCGCAGTAAGTGACGTCCCTGTCTCATCTCTACCGATTACACGTGATATACGTCGATAACCTGATGGATATAGTCGTTATTCAGCTGCACGACTTTTCTTGTGATCAGCGGGCTCTCACCCGATACGTCCAGGGTGTAAAACGACGTGCCGAAGAAGCTGTCGGTCTTCTTGTAGCGGTGGTTGAGCGTGTGCCAGTTAAAGCGCAGCTCCACCGTATCGCCGTCTTGGGACAGGATCTCCAGGTTGTTAACCTGGTGGGTGGTGCGCGGCTCCGGCGTACTGGCCCCGCTGCGCTCGGTCTTGATGCGATACATTCGATCTTCCAACCCTTCACGGTTGGGGTAGTAGATCAGCGAGATCTCGCTGTGCGGATCGCGGGTGAGCTGGTCGTCATCGTCCCAGGCCGGCATCCAGAACTCGGCGTCTTTGCGGTACAGCGCGAGCCACTCGTCCCACTCCCGGTCGTCTAGCAGTCGCCCTTCGCGGTACAGAAAGGCTTGGATATCGTGATAGCTAATGCTCATGTCACTGCTCTCCTCTTGTCAGACGCGGGTCGCTTAGGCGGACGCGGTGGCGATAAATTGGCTGCGCTCTTTGTCGATGGCGCGCAGCATTTCGTCGACCCAGTGCTTGTGGTGCAGCACGTAGAGGCCTTCGTCTTCCGGTGAGGCACCGCTGAGCAGGGGCTTCATGCCGATCGCTTGGGCGTCTTCATCGGCGCCCTCGATCCACTGCTTGGCCCCGCGGGAGAGGTCGTTCCATTCGGCCTGCGCGCCGTTGTAGCCTTCTTGGCAGGCGCGGAACTCTTCGAGGTCGTCGGGGGTGCCCATGCCGGAGACGTTGAAGAAGTCTTCGTACTGGCGGATGCGTATTTCACGATCCTCAGCGGCTTCGCCTTTGGGCGCGAAGCAGTAGATGGTGACTTCGGTTTTGTTGACGTCGATGGGGCGCAGCACGCGGATTTGCGTGGAGAACTGGTCCATCAGGTAGACGTTGGGGTACAGGCAGAGGTTGCGCGTCTGGTTGACGATGGAGTCGGCGCGGGCGTCGCCCAGCTGTTCTTGGATCCAGTCCTTATGTTGATAGACCGGACGCACTTCTGGGTTAAGCAGCCGGGTCCATAGCATCATGTGGCCGTTTTCATAGGAGTAGAAGCCGCCTTTGCTTTTCGACCAACCGTCGGCGTCGACCGCTTTGGTACCACCGGCGTCGTAGTTACGGCGTTCCATGGTGGAGGCGTAGTTCCAGTGCACGGAGCTGACGTGGTAGCCGTCGGCGCCGTTTTCGGCCTGCAGTTTCCAGTTGCCGTTATAGGTGTACGACGAGGTGCCGCGCAGGATCTCGAGGCCTTCGGGGGCTTGGTCGACGATGTTGTCGATGATCTTGGTGGTTTCGCCAAGGTGTTGTTCGAGCGGTTGAACGTCGTCGCTCAAGCTGCCGAACAGGAAGCCTTTGTAGTTCTCGAAGCGGGCTAGGCGCTTGAGGTTGTGGGAGCCGTCCTGCTTGAAGTTATCCGGGTAGGCGCCGTTCTTCTCATTTTTGGCTTTGAGTAGCTGGCCGTCGTTTTTGAACGTCCAACCGTGGAACGGGCAGGTAAAAGTGCCCTTGTTGCCACGCTTACGACGACAAAGGGTCGCGCCGCGGTGGGCACAGGCGTTTATCAAGCCGTGTAGCTCACCTTGCTTATCGCGGGTGATCACAATTGGCTGGCGGCCAACGGTGGTGGTGAAGTAGTCACCCGGCTCGGCGATTTGGCTCTCGTGGGCCAGAAACACCCAGTTGCCTTCGAAGATGTGCTTGAGCTCAAGCTCAAAGAAGGCGGGGTCGGTGAACATGCTGCGGTGGCAGCGGAAGATACCCTGGGCGGGGTCGTCTTGTACAGCGCCGCGCACGCGGGCTTCGAGCTGATCAAGTGTCGTGGTCATGATCTCTCTCCTCAACTAGGGGCTTTAAACCTTGGCGGTTCCAGCGAGCTGGCTGGCCAGATCCTGTTCGTCTTCTTTGGCCCGCGGGCGGGCGTGACGGACTTGCAGCTCGGCGGCGTCGGTTTGGGCCAGTTCCACGTCGAACACCACATGGGAGAACGGGCCGTCCAGGTCGCGCTTGGCGATCTCGGCTGGGTCTTCGATCCGTTCAGCAGGCACGACCAGCTCTTCGCGGGTGGCAAAGGCGAAGTCATCAAAGGTGTAGGGATCGCCTGCCAGGTTGATCTGGGTGGTCAGGTGCTGGTGGCCCGGCGCGGAGACGAAGTAGTGGATATGCGCCGGACGCTCGCCGTGACGGCCTAGCGACTTGAGCACCACATCGGTGGGGGCGCCTTCGGGCACGCCGTAACCGGAGGGAAGGATGCTGCGCACGGTGTAGCGGCCGTCGCTGTCTGCATAGATCGTGCGGCGCATGTTGTACTCGTCCTGGTTAGGATCAAAGAAGGAGTAGCCGCCCTTGGAGTTACAGTGCCAGATTTCAACCTTGGCGCCGGGGATCGGGGTACCGTCGACATCGCGCACTTGGCCAGTCAGCCACATCACCTCAGCATCGGGATCACTGCCGTCGTCCATGCGCGCAAAGCCTTCCGCTTCCGGGGCGCCGGCCACGTAGAGCGGGCCTTCGATGGTGCGCGGCGTGCCGCCAGTGCGCTTGGCTTCGGCATCGATAGCGTCTTGGCGCAAGTCAAGGAAGTGGTCAAAGCCGAGCCCTGGAGAAAGCAGGCCGAACTGGGTCTGGCTGCCCAGGGCATTGAGCAGGTTAACACCCGCCCAATACTCTTCCTCGGTGACATCGAAGTCGTCGATCAGCTTGAACAGGTCGCCCACCAGGCGGTGGACAATTTGCTTGGCGCGGTCGTTGCCGCCGGCCTGGTCGAAACCGGCGACAGTGTTGACAAATTCTTGGACTTCGGGAGTGTCAAAAATCTTCACGGTCATGGTGTAACCCTATCGTTAGTTTTTTGTCGTTGTCTTGGTGCCCGGCGATAGCGTCAGTACATTCAAGGTGAGATTGGAATACGTCTATCTTGGGCTTAAAGACGACAGTTGTTGTGTTCACCACCAATATCGTCCAGGTCGAACCTAGCCGACCAATATCGTTTGAGTTCCCTTCCATACTTCATAGGTATCTCGGATGAGATCATATTTTTGCTTTCTACTCCCTAAGAGTTACCGTGAAGAAGGGGGTTAATTATTTATTTTAAAAGGAAAATTCTGCATTCGACACGAAGGAGAGACTAGTTACCATTAGTAAGTGCCTAACTTTAACTTGTTCTTTAAACCGATAAAATGGCTTTCGAGCAGGGTAACGTTCATCTACCCCAACCCTAGAAAGCAATAATTTATTTATGCTTGCGACAAAAGGATAAAGGGAAGTGAAAAGTAAGGGTTGCACAAAAAATGAGCCGCGATATCGTAGACTGGCCAATGGTCAGCCGTATACTGCCCATCCTGCCTCTACTATGTGATCCCAAGTGCTGCAGTTGTTCTATGGACTAAAGCTTTCACTTTATTAGGCTGCTTACTGAGCTGCTTTAAACGGTTCACACGAGAGTTTTGAAAGGCGCTCTTAGCCATCAACCACTTCTTAGCTAGCAATTGTTAAAAATTATTTTGAATATTTCTTCCAAATTTTTCACTACATTTCATGTAGGGTTTTTATCAGGAAATCACAGAACCAAGATTGAGCAGAACTATCTCCTCGATGCTCTTTATAATGAATTCCTACTTCAAATTCAGGAATTAAAAAAGGAAGCTCTACAAACTTCAACGGCATGCGCTTTGCATACAACTGAGCTACCCGAGATGGAAGAGTTACCAACAAATCACTAGAAGAAATCACATCAGGAAGTACACTAAAGTGAGGAACTTTAAGCATAACATTCCTTGTTATACCAGACTCGAATAAGTAATCTTCCACTAAATGGTGGCCAGTTCCATCAGAAACAACAACATGACGCTCCTCTAAATACTGTCCCATTGAAAGTATACCACCAATGCGAGGGTGGCAATCACTTAACATACACACATATCTTTCCGGAAATATATTTTTGTAAGTAAACTTTTTAAGTAAATAACCTTGATTACATACCGCCGCATCGATCCTCTCTTTGCTAATCCATTCAGATAAGCTATAAGCATCAATTGGGATGATTTCAAGCTCAACACTAGGCGCCCTGTATTTAAGAGACTCAAGTATTGAGGGTAGAAAAAAAACTTCACCCAAATCCGTCAAAGCAAGTTTAAAACATCTTTTTGAAGTCAATGGATCAAATTTTTTCGTAAGCGATATTGCCTTTTCGATTTCTGATAAAGAATGACTTAAAGAAAAATAGAGCTGAGAGGATAAAGAGGTAGGCTGCATCCCCTCTCGTGTCCTGTTAAACAATGGGTCATTGAACACTTGCCTGAGCCTCGACAGCGAGTAGCTGACCGATGGCTGAGATATATGGAGATTCTCAGCAGCCTTACTTACGCTTCCTGTTTCATATATCGTGACAAAAACTCTAAGGAAGGTCTGAATAACTGCCGATATTCATCAACGCTTACTTGAGCCTACAAAAAATCGAAAATTTAGACACTCTTCTCCCTTTCTTTGTGTATTTTTGCTCCTTTCCCGCTCATTGAGCGGGAAAGGAGCGCAATCGCCCTATTCCCATAGGTATTTCTCACTGATCAGCAGGTTGCTGAACGCCGCCAGCAAGTGCAGGCGCTGAGTGTTTTTGGCCAGTCCACGATAGCGAGCCTTGCCATAACCAAAAACTTGTTTGATGTACCGAAAGGGGTGCTCCACCTTGGCACGGATACTGGCTTTGATGTTTTCGACTTTCTGTCGCCTGGCATCTAGCTTCTTGCGGGTGCCAGGCCGTTTGGCAATATACCAAGAGATATCGTTGCGGTGCTTGTGCTCGTCGCGTTTTTGAATACCCAGGTAACCGGCATCACCGAAGACGCGTTGCTCTTCACCGTGAAGGAGCTTATCGGCAGGCACAATGTCATGGACATTGGCAGCCGTGGTCTCGATGCTGTGAATCAACCCAAGCTTATCGTCGACACCTATATGCATTTTCATGCCAAAGTGCCAAGAGCTACCTTTTTTAGTCTGGTGCATTTCCGGATCGCGCTCGCCTTTTTTGTTTTTGGTGGAACTAGGCGCAGAGATGATAGTGGCATCGACAATGCTCCCTTCGCGCAGCATCAGGCCATTTTTCTCTAGGTGGTTGTTCACTTCCTGGAACAGCACCTTGCCAAGGCCGTGGTGTTCCAGAAAATGGCGAAACTTGAGAATCGTGGTTTCGTCCGGCAATCGGTCTAGTTTCAAACCGGCGAATTGGCGCATGGACTCGATCTCGTAGAGGGCGTCTTCCATGGCCGGATCGCTCAAGTTGTAAAACAACTGCATGCAATGGACGCGGAGCATGGCAGACAACGGATACGGAGGCCGCCCGCTCTCGCCCTTGGGGTAATAACGGACTACCTTCTTCTCCAGCTGCGTCCAGGGGATCAGCTTGTCCATCCGCTCCAGAAAGAGTTCGCGGCGGGTCTTTCTCTTCTTGTTCTGGTACTCGGCTTCGGAGAAGGTGATTTGATCCATGGCAGCACTGAATCCTATGCAGTTGACGATAGCCGTATTATCACTGATGGCAGTGACTTTTTCAGAGCTTCCCTAATTAAATTCAGGTCCTTCATAATCCACCCCATAGATAACATCTATATCAAGATCTAAAAAATATCAATTTGATCTATTTTTAAAGAATTGCTAGTATAAAAATCATATATAAAAATAACGGTAAAACATGAAAAAAGCACTCTCCTCTGAATTAGAAAAAAATCCATCGATATGGCTATTTAGAATAGCTATTAGCATTTCTATTCTCTTTACTTTAAGGATGTTAATCTAAAAACACAAAAAATATAATTATACTGTAAAAAAGGAAAAAATAAATACAACCAAAGAAATAGGAGAAATGAAGAGTGAAAAAAACACATTGGCTTCTTAGAATTTTTCATAACTATCTTTCATTTATTATGGCTAGCCTTATTTTCATAATGATGATTGGCGGGTTAGTCGACATATCTTTTCGATATCTTATCAATAAGCCTATTCCAGGCATGTCTGAACTAATGGCTTTAGGACTTGGAATTCTTGTATATGGATCACTACCGCTCGTCACTGCCAATAACGAGCATATTACCGTGGACCTCATATCGTGGAATAAAAACCGATACGTGGCACCTGTCGTTAGCTTTTTAGTCAACGTTTTTAGCTCTTTGATGCTCTTCACTATTTCGTGGTCGATCGCCCAGGCTGCCATGGACTTTGCCTCTTATGGCGCTCGAAGCTCTTTTTTGGAAATAAACTTATCAATGATAGCATGGGTCATGAGTGCAATGGCGTTTATGTGCGGACTTATCTTTATTGCTAAATCCTTTCCTGGCAAATCCAGCAATCAAGATAAGGAGAAAACACCATGACAATCTCATTAATCGGCATTTCGCTGGTATTTGTCCTGTTATTGTTAGGCGTACCGATTGGCATTGGCATGGCCATCATTGGCACCGCTGGATTCGGCTATATCGTAGGGTTAGAGCCCACTTTGTCCATGTTGGGACAAATCACCTATGAAACGCCTGTTTCATATAGCCTGACCATCATTCCTCTGTTTATTCTCATGGGGAACTTCATCTCGAGAGCGGGTTTATCCCAAGGCCTATATGATGCTGCGTACTCCTTTTTAGGGCATTACCGAGGGGGGTTGGCACTGGCCACACTCGCGGCCTGTGGCTCCTTTAGTGCGGTCAGCGGGTCTAGTCTGGCCACCGCTGCCACAATGTCAAAAGTCGCGATGCCACAAATGAGAAGCTATAAATATTCAGATAGCTTGGCAACGGGTGTCATTGCCGCAGGCGGAACCCTGGGAATCCTGATACCCCCCAGTGTACTTTTGGTTCTATATGGAATAATGACCAACAATGACATTGGAAAACTATTTGTAGCAGGCATTATCCCAGGTGTAATTGCCCTGCTAATGTACGGTGCTGCCATCGCGTTCGTTACAGCACGCGATCCACAAGCAGGCCCGCGCGGTGAACGCTCAACGTGGGCAATGAGGCTATCAGCACTCAAGAAAACGTCGGGCATTGCGATTCTTTTCCTGGTCATTATCGGCGGGCTCTATATAGGTATTTTCACCCCCACCGAAGCCGCGGCTGTTGGTGCAGGGGGCGGGTTCTTTTTTGCTCTTGTGAAAGGGACACTAACGTTCACAACCCTTTTCGACGTGCTCGTTGAAACTGTCAAAATGACGGCGATGATATTTATCATCCTTATCGGAGCGTCTCTGTTTTCGAACTTCATCAACGTGGCCGGTCTTCCCAGGGCTCTGGTCGCCTGGACTGATAATATGAACCTTGCGCCCATTGCCATATTATTAGGCATATTGCTCATCTATATTATTCTGGGCTGCATGTTAGAAAGCATGTCCATGATGCTGCTTACCGTGCCGATCTTTTACCCTCTCATCGTGAGCCTTGGATTTGATCCCATTTGGTTCGGGATTATTGTCATTGTCGTTATTGAAATAAGCCTGATCACGCCTCCCGTTGGCCTTAACGTCTTTATAATGAAAGCCACACTGCCAGACGTATCCATAAAAACCATATTCAAAGGCGTCTTCCCCTTTGTCATTGCAGACTTATTTAGGCTGGCATTATTGGTAGCCTTACCTGGGCTGGTGTTATACCTCCCCTCCCTGATGTAGTAAACCATCACACAAAAGCAATAAAACCCAAGAGGTGAAAAATGAAAGTACAACTTACCGCCGCCGCCACATTGATATCTTCGGTTTTTTTCCCGATAGCAGCCAATGCAGAAGATGTCACATTGAGATTCAGTAACTGGCTTCCCCCGACTCACCTGCTTTCCACGGAAGTGATCGAACCCTGGGCTGAACAGATTGAAGAGGTCACGGAAGGTCGGGTGCACGTTCAAATTCTATCCGGCCTAGGCTCTCCAGAGTCACACTACAATTTGGTGAAAAATGGGGTTGCCGATTTAGCATTCAGCGTTGATGGGTATACATCGGATCGTTTTGTTCTTCCCTATGCGATGAGGCTACCTTTTTTAGCTGACGACTCTACCACTGCTTCGGTGGCTTACTGGCGGACCTATAAAGAGCTGCTAGAGCAGTACAACGAATTTGGTGACGTGAAAGTAATGGGTCTGTGGACGTTTGGACCAGGCAATATCCATACCACGGAACGAGAAATCACGTCACTCGAAGATTTTGAAAGCCTAAGAATCCGGGTATCTAGCGATATCGTAAAAGACATTGTCGAAACCCTGGGTGGGTCACCGATGTTTGCGCCCGCCAGCGAAGTATATGAATTGATTTCTCGAGGGGTCGTCGACGGTGCCTCCTTTAACTATGACTCGATAACGTCTTTTAGAATCGACGACAGCTTGAACTATGTTCTGGATATACCCGGCGGCCTTTATCGGGAAACACATTACATCATCATGAATCAACGTAAGTGGGATGCGTTAGAGCCTAGAGACCAAGAGGCAATCATGGAAGTCTCAGGAGAAGCTCTTGCCATACTCGCGGGCAATGCCTGGGATCGTAACGATGCGATCGCTAAAGAGAGACTGATAGAACAAGGTTATACGATCACCGTTCCCGACGAGGCATTTCTTCAAGAAATTGAAACAGAGCTCAGTGTCTTAGCGGAAGACTGGAAAGAGCGAGTGGCCCCGATGGGAGTCGATGGTCAGCTGGTCATTGACACATTTAAGGAGCATATCGAGCAAGCCGAGCAGGAACTCAACTAGTACCAAACGAGTTGTTTTTCTCCAGGGCTAGCCTCTGGAGAAACATTAAACTTAAAAGTGCGTGGAGCATTAAAACAGACCATGGATACCATTCATTCTTGTACATATGAGCTTCTGAGACGCCAAGGGATGACCACCATTTTTGGCAACCCTGGTTCGAACGAGCTGCCGTTCCTAAAAGATTTCCCGGCAGACTTCACTTACATTTTAGGCCTACATGAAGGCGTTGTTGTCGGCATCGCCGATGGCTATGCACAAGCCATGGGCAGCCCTGCATTTGTTAATCTACACTCCGCGGCGGGTACCGGTAATGCCATGGGAGCACTGGCTAATGCCTGGAACTCTCATACCCCCCTGGTCATCACCGCCGGTCAACAAACCCGCGAAATGATAGGAGTCGAAGCGTTATTAACGAACCGAGAAGCAACGCTGTTACCCAAACCATTGGTCAAATGGAGCTACGAACCCGCTAGCGCCAAGGAAGTTCCACACGCCGTCAGTCGCGCGATCCACATGTCCAAACTGGGTGCGCCAGGCCCAGTCTATCTCTCGATTCCTTACAGCGATTGGGACCAGCCAGCCGACCCCCAGTCTCATTGGCTTTACGATCGTGCGGTTGCGAACATGGGATTGCCAAACGCAGCAGCCTTCTCGCAACTTGTGGAATGTCTTGCAAATGCCAAGTCGCCAGCGCTGATTCTAGGCCCCGATGTCGATGCTGCTAACGCCAATCATCAAGCTGTTGCTCTGGCCGAAAAGTTAAAAGCGCCCGTTTGGGCGGCTCCATCGGCGCCCAGGTGCCCATTTCCTACCGACCACGCATGTTTCCAAGGGCTTCTGCCAGCAGGCATCGCTTCTATTGCTGAGCGGTTAGAAGGCCACGACGTGGTCCTCGTTATTGGCGCTCCTGTTTTCAGGTACCACCAATATGATCCCGGACATTATTTGCCTGATGGTGCCCGCCTGTTTCAGATCACTTGCGATAACGAAGAAGCGTCAAGAGCCCCCATGGGTAATGCCCTGGTGGGGGATGTCAAAATAGCGTTGGATCAACTGGTTGAGCGTGTCCCGGATAGCGAAAGGGCCATGCCCGAGCCACGGCATATTCCGCCTACCCTCTCCGACACCGTGGGGCCTCTGCCACCCGAGGCAGTCTTCGATATCATCAACGACGTTGCACCAGAAGGTGCTATTTACCTAAACGAGTCGACCTCCACGACACCACTGCTTTGGGAACGGCTTCAGATGTCCAGCCCCGGCAGCTATTACTTTGCGGCAGCGGGTGGATTAGGTTTTGCGATGGCGGCGGCGGTAGGCGTACAGATGGCGAAACCGGAGCGTCAAGTCATTGCCATGATTGGAGATGGTTCGGCCAATTATAGTATCAGCGCTCTTTGGACAGCCGCCCAATACAATATTCCCGTTATTTTTATCATTTTAAATAATGAAACCTATGGCGCACTCAGATGGTTTTCTAATGTTCTTGGCGTATCCAGTGTCCCTGGTATTGATATCCCGAACATTGACTTCTGTGATCTTGCGAAAGGGTATGGCGTGCAAGCCTTTAAAGCGACATCTTCCCAGGAATTTAGAGAGCATTTAAAAGCCAGCCTTGATATGAAATCTCCTGTGCTTATCGAGGTACACACAATACCTCCTGCCAATTAGGAGATAATGATGGCTCATACATCACCAATCAACGTCGAAGATTATCGACAGCTTGCGAAAAAACGCTTGCCACGCATGGTATTTGACTACCTGGACGGCGGAGCAGAAGACGAGAAGGGGCTTGAACATAACCGTACGGTATTTGATAACGTCCGATTAAAACCCCAACGCCTAGTTGATGTGAGTCAACGCTCCCTATCGACCAAGCTTTTTGGCAGTACCCTATCCATGCCCTTGATCATTGCACCGACAGGGCTAAATGGGGTGCTGTGGCCAAAAGGTGATATAGCGCTTGCCAAGTCCGCAGCAAAAGCAGGCATCCCCTTTGTGCTCTCCACGGCTTCAAATTCATCCATCGAGGAAGTCGCCAGTCAATGCGATGGAGAGTTATGGTTTCAACTTTACGTGGTGCACAGAACACTTGCCGAAAGCATGGTTGCCCGCGCGCTCAAGGCAGGTTACACCACGCTGGTGCTGACAACGGATGTCAGTGTCAATGGTTACCGAGAACGCGATATTAAAAATGGCTTTAAAATACCCTTTAATTATACGCCGCGTGTATTGCTGGATGGCATGAGGCACCCTCGATGGTCATTCGACGTCCTTAAGCATGGCATGCCGAGTTTAAAGAACTTTGAAACCTCGGCAGCCCAGGATATTGAGGTGCAAGCAGCATTAATGAGCCGTCAAATGGATGCCAGCTTTGACTGGGAAGCTTTAAAACGGCTGCGTGATATTTGGCCACACCGGCTCATTGTTAAAGGATTAACAGACGCCAGAGATGCACAAAAATGCTATCAGCTTGGTATTGACGGGGTCATTCTTTCCAATCACGGGGGAAGACAGCTGGATACCTGCGTATCCCCATTGGAAAGTCTCGGCGAAGTGACGGAGGCATGCCCCTTCCCGGTCTTGATCGATAGTGGTTTCAGGAGAGGCTCCGATGTGGTGAAAGCGCTAGCCATGGGCGCCAGTGCTGTCTTACTGGGCCGAGCTGCGCTCTATGGGCTGTCTGCCGCAGGCGAGGCCGGCGTTGATGACGTCTTGCGACTTATTAAAGAGGACATTGATCGGACGATGGCCCAAGTCGGCTGCGCTTCCATACACCATTTAACGAGAGACTTCATCAAAAGCGACAACGCTGGCCTTTCACCCTCTCTCCAAAAAATAGGAGCCTAGCATCATGGACACTTGCGATATCCGGATAACAGGAATGAACGTTAGAACCGTCAATGCCCCTTTGGAGTTTCCCGTTCATACGGCCGTCGGCACCGTTTCCACCTCTCCGCTCGTTCTGATTGATCTCCACACCAATGCGGGAATTGTGGGTCATGCCTACCTGTTCGCTTACACGCCGATGGCGCTGCCCGCCTTGGTGGACATTCTTAAAGAACTAGAGTCTTCTCTCGAAGGTCAACAACTGGAACCGTATACGATTGAAAGCAATCTGGAGAAAAAATTCCGCCTGATTGGCTATTCGGGCCTGATCAGAATGGCCTGTTCTGGCATCGACATGGCGGTATGGGACGCACTATCAAAAGCTCATGGCGTGCCTTTATCGACGCTGCTAGGGGGTAGCCCCAAACCCATCAAGGCCTATGATAGCCACAGCATGGACGGTGAAGCCTTAGCTGTAAAACGTGCGGCCCTGTCCGTTGAAGATGGCTTCAAAGCCATTAAAACGAAAATTGGCTATGCCTCGCTTGAGCAAGACATCACGGTTATTCGGCGCATTAAACAAGAAGTGGGTGACGATGCCGCCATCATGGTTGATTACAACCAAAGCCTCACCACAACCGAGGCCATTCGCCGTGGTTTGGCGCTGGATGCCGAAGGGATCTATTGGATAGAAGAACCCACCTTTCATTACAACTATAGCGCCCATGCCGATATCAGAACCAAAATAGCAACTCCCATCCAGATTGGCGAAAACTGGTTTGGCCCTGAAGAGATGTTTAAATCGTTAACGTCTGGAGCGTCTGATTTCGCCATGCCTGATGTAATGAAAATCGGGGGCGTTACTGGCTGGATCCGTGCAGCCGCCTTAGCCCAACAATTTAGCACGCCGGTTTCCAGTCATTTATTTCAGGAAATCAGTGCTCACTTGCTCTCCGTGACGCCGAACGCGCATTGGCTAGAACGGATGGACCTAGCGTCTTCCGTTGTGGAGCCCACTTTAACCTTTAAAGAGGGGTTTGCAATTCCCTCTGATCAACCTGGTATTGGTATTTCCTGGAAAGAAAGTGAAATAAAGAAACTCTCTTGATACGGCCCCAGCCCCATTCAACACGGGGCAGGCTGTCATAAAACCGGACGCATCGCAGTTACTGATCCACTTCTTTATCTAACTTAATGAATCACATCGCTATCGTATAATAATGGAGTAAAAAAGATGACTATGCCGACTCACCTTTGGGACGATCACCTTTATCTAGGTAAATGGCAGCCTTCGAACGGCCCTAAAACACCGGTCATTGAGCCCGCCACCGGCGACAAGCTCACGGAAGTGCAAACCGCCACAGCCGAAGACGTGGAGCGTGCGGCCAAAATCGCCAAGGATGCCCAACTATCATGGGCCGCTCTGCCCTTCGACCAGAAGGCAGGAATTCTGCGCCGCGCCGCTGCCCTGCTCAAAGAACGAGCCGAGGAAATTGGCTACTGGAATACGCGCGAGTGTGGTTCCGTTGGCCCTAAGGCTGAATGGGAACTGCACGCCACCTATGAACAGGCTCATATGGCCGCAGCGCTCCCCATGCAACCCAACGGGCAAATATTCCCATCCAGCATGCCAGGACGGCGCAATTACTGGAAGCGAGTACCCATTGGCACAGTGGGGGTTATCGCTCCCTGGAATTTCCCCATTCTGTTAGCCATGCGCTCCGTCTTTCCCGCCCTTGCCATGGGCAACTGCGTGATCTTAAAACCGGCCCCGATGAGCGCTATCTGCGGTGGAGCATTGATGGCCGAGGTTCTGGAAGCAGCTGGCTTGCCAGAAGGTGTGTTCCACGTACTCCCGGGCGGGCCCGATGTGGGTGAGGCATTGGTCCAACACCCTGATGTCGGCATGATCTCCTTTACCGGTTCTACCGCCGTGGGCGAGAAGATCGGCGAAACGTGTGGGCGTATGCTCAAAAAGTGTGCGTTGGAGCTTGGCGGCAACAACGCTATGGTGATTTTAGACGATGCCGATTTGGAGGCTGCCGCCTCTTCTGCAGCCTGGGGAGCTTTCCTTCACCAGGGCCAGATTTGTATGCAGGCGGGACGCCACTTAGTACACCGTTCAGTCGCAGATCGCTATTTGGAAAAACTCGCCGAACGGGCCAATCGTCTAGTCACAGGTAACCCTTGGACACACCAAGTACACCTCGGCCCATTGATTAATGAGACGCAAGCTAAGCGCGTCGAGGAGATCGTGAACCGCTCAGTAGCAATGGGCGCGAAGTTAGTCGCTGGCGGTAAGCGCGATGGCAACTTCTTTGAGGCCACGGTACTAAGCGGCGTGACGCCAGATATGCCTGCCTTTGGCGAGGAGATCTTTGGCCCGGTAGCCCCCGTTACACTTTTCGATAACGATGAGGAGGCTATCGCATTGGTCAATGCTTCCTCCTACGGGCTAGCCACCGCCATCCACTCGGCCTCTACAGAGCGGGCGCTGCGCATTGCTGATCAAATCAAGGTAGGCATGGTGCATGTCAATGATCAGACGGTAAACAATGAGTTTCAGGTGCCCTTTGGTGGCATGGGCCGCTCAGGTACTAGCGGTCGCTTCGGTGGTCCCGCCAATCTGGATGAGTTCACCACCACCCAGTGGGTCAGTGTTCTGGAGCAAGGGATCCAGTATCCCTTCTAACGCTAAAATGAAATAAGCATTTGCCGGAGGAATGCTCCTCCGGCATTTTTCTTATGTTATTCATAAAAAAGACCCATGCTGCCATAGCAGACACGGGCCAAGGAGGGTAACCATTAAATCGTAGATATTGCGGGGGATTAGCCGCTCTTGCTGGCCACCTCACGGGTAAACATAAACTCGAAGTCTTTGGTTTCGAAGATTGCCGAGACCACAACGCCTAATACCAGCGCCCAGAACGTAGCGCCAATGCCAAGGAGCTGAATACCGGATGCGGCAATTAGAAAAGCGAACAGTGCGCCTATTTCATGTTTTTTACCGGCAAAGGCGATGGCCATTGATGAGGTGATCACTCGCATCAATGCCAACCCAGCGATAATGGCGATAAAGTAGCCCGGCGTGGCTTCCAGCAGGCTCACTACATAACCATAGAAAGGTGCGGCGACAACAAAGATAGCACCGGCAATGACCGCTGCTACCCAACGCTTATCGTGAGTCCCCGCCTCTGGAGAGGCGCAGATACCGGTCATCGGTGCAGCAATGCAGGTGCTGTGGAGATTGAAAAAGGCCGACACCATTGTGCCTAGTCCGCCCACCGCAGTGATCGCATTAGCTGGCACTTCTTTGTGCCCCATCCCCTTCACCAAGCCGACACCCGCGGGGGTCTCCATGCCCACCAGGATGATGGCAAGGGGCAAGCCGTAGGTTAGGAAGGCACCCAACGTGAACTCTGGCACGATGAATTCAGGAAAGCGGATCGTCGCCTCGATACCGGACAGGTCAACACCGGTTGCCATCAAGTACACTATGCCCGCCAGCATTGCCACAATCAGAGGCGGAACCTTACGGAAAAGACGTGCAGAGATGAAGAAAGCCAGAATCATGATAGAGGCTGGCACGATAGCGCTCTCCAACGGCTTAATCATGTTGAGGCCAAAGCTAAGCAGCATGCCCGCCACCATACCCATCACAATCGGCATTGGGATTAACCGCATCACGATGCCCATTACGCCGGTCAAACCTGCCACCAGCGAGATCGCACCGGCAATCAAACTGGCGCCCAACGCCGCCTCCAGGCCCACTACGGGAATCACTGCAGCAAACATCAGCGCCCCAGGGATGGAGTTGGCCATTGGCAGCGGCAAGCGGTAGTACGCTGGCATGAAAAGCCCGAACAAACCATTGATCATCAGGTAGCTGATCACCCAGATCATGATGAAGGAGGAATCAAGGCCAGCTGACGTGCCAGCACTGATGTGAACGACCCCAACGCTGAGCCCTAAAATACCGGCGACTAAGCCCGTACTGGCATTATCGACATTGAGGTCGCGCAGGAAATCGCGGGGCGCGTGCCTTAGGCTGACGCCTTTCTCAATATGTTTCACGGTTTGCTCCAGGGGATTACTGTACTTAGAGTTATTGTTAATACTTGTTTAGAATTATCTTAGCTAATCTGCTAATAGCCCTGATCGCCACCGCCCACTGGCAGCACGCTGCCGGTGATGTAGCTCGCCTCATCGGAGGCCAGGAATAGAATCGGCGCGGCCATCTCGTCGAGCGTGCCGTAGCGTTTCATCAGGCAGCTCTGCTTGGTCTGGTCGATATGCGCCTGGAACCATGCGCGTTCGGTCTCGTTTCGTGGCTCGGGCGTGCCGCGGGAGATGCGGCGCGGTGGTGCTTCGGTGCCACCGATGGCAGCGGCCGCCACACGGACCCCAGCATCAGCGTATTCGAAGGCCAGCGACTCAGTCAGGGCATTGACACCTCCCTTGGCCGCCGAGTAAGGGATCCGGTGGATGCCCCGCGCCGCCACTGAAGAGACATTGACGATCACGCCGCTACCCTGCACTACCATGGTCGGCAGTACCGCGCGGCAGCACCAAAGCGTGGGCATTAAAGAGCGGTTAATCTCTGCGACAATTTGCGCTTCAGTAAACTCGGTAAACGGCTTAAAGTTAATCGCGCCGCCAACGTTGTTAATCAGAATATCGATACGGCCAAAGTGAGAGAGCGTCGCCTGCATCATTTGCTCGGCGCCTTCCCAGACCTCCAGATCCGCTTGCACCGCGATCACTTCACATCCCTGCTGGCTGATTCCAGCCACCACTTCATGGATATAATCAGCGCGGTCCACGAGGACTAATCGCGCACCTTCCGCAGCGGCGCGCTCGGCAACCCGCTGTCCAATTCCTTGGGCAGCCCCGGTGACCACCATGACTCGATCTTGAAAACGAGAAGCATCAAAACGTTGCTGGCTCATGCGCTCTCTCCCACTTGGTTGGGGGTGAACTTCTCATAGTGGAAGCTCTGCGGCTCAATGCCTTCAGCATCGAAGTACTTCAGCACGGCATCAACCATGGGGGGCGGGCCACACAGGTAAACATCCACATCGCCGTCATGCATTACCTCGGCGTCCATGTGATGCGTTACATACCCCTTACGCGCGTGATCGCTAGCCTCATCGACCACGACGGTGGCATAGGTGAAGCTAGGCAACTTTTCGGCGAAGGCATCTAACGCGTCGGTTTTGACCAGGTGATCATCTTTATTGGCGCCGTAAATCATATGGATCGGTGCGTCACAGCCCTTCTCGGCCAATTGCGCCAACATGGAGAGGAACGGAGCCAGCCCCGTGCCGCCAGCCAGCATCAGCACCGGACGTGTGACTTCGCGCAAGTAGAAGCTGCCCAGCGGGCCGGTCAGCGTGAGTTTTTCACCCGCTGCCGCACGCTCGGTCAAGTAGCCACTCATTACCCCGTTGGGAATGTTGCGGATCAAAAAAGTGGCGCGCTTATCGCCTGGCAGTGAGCTGAAGGAGTAGGAGCGGTGTACCTCGGTACCGGGTACGTCAATATGGATATATTGACCCGGTAAAAAGGTAAGCCCTTCCTCATCATCCAGCTCAACCGCTAGCTCAATGCTATCCTCGGAGAGCTGTTCGACGGCGGCTACCGTGCCCTCAACTTTGCCCACCTGCGTTTTACACAGCGTGGACGCCACCGGCACTTGGATAACGCAGTCCGAAGCAGGCACCATCTGGCAGGTAAGTACTTGGCCTTCTGCGGCTTCCTCATCGGAAAGCGCATCCTCCAGGTACTCGTCACCCATATCGAACGTGCCCTGTTCGCAGTGTCCTTTGCAGGTACCACATACGCCGTCAGAGCAGTCCATCGGTAAATTAACTTTTTGCCGATAAGCGGCGTCGAGAACGGTCTCCCCTTCTTTGCAGCCGATAAACCGGGTCACGCCGTCCTCAAAGTTGAGGGCAATGGTATAACTCATGATTAACTCTCCTCGCGCATCAAGTCACACGTGATAAACATCAATGACTTGATGGATATAGTCGTTATTTAACTGCACGACTTTTCTTGTGATTAACGGGGTCTCGCCCGACACGTCCAGGGTGTAAAAGCACGTGCCGAAGAAGCTGTCGGTCTTCTTGTAGCGGTGGCTGAGCGTGTGCCAGTTAAACCGTAGCTCCACCGTGTCGCCGTCTTGCGACAGGATTTCCAGGTTGGTCACCTGGTGGGTGGTGCGCGGTTCCGGCATGCTCGCCCCGCTGCGCTCGGTCTTGATCCGGTAAACGCGGTCTTCCAGCCCTTCGCGGTTGGGGTAGTAGATCAGCGAGATCTCGCTGTGCGGGTCGCGGGTGAGCTGGTCGTCGTCGTCCCAGGCGGGCATCCAGAACTCGGCGTCTTTGTGATATAGCGCGAGCCATTCATCCCACACGCGGTCGTCCAGTAGGCGGCCTTCGCGGTACAAAAAGGCTTGGATGTCGTGATAGCTAATGCTCATGTCACTGCTCTCCTCTTGTCAGACGCGGGTCGCTTAGGCGGACGCGGTGGCGATAAATTGGCTGCGCTCTTTGTCGATGGCGCGCAGCATTTCGTCGACCCAGTGCTTGTGGTGCAGCACGTAGAGGCCTTCGTCTTCCGGTGAGGCACCGCTGAGCAGGGGCTTCATGCCGATCGCTTGGGCGTCTTCATCGGCGCCCTCGATCCACTGCTTGGCCCCGCGGGAGAGGTCGTTCCATTCGGCCTGCGCGCCGTTGTAGCCTTCTTGGCAGGCGCGGAACTCTTCGAGGTCGTCGGGGGTGCCCATGCCGGAGACGTTGAAGAAGTCTTCGTACTGGCGGATGCGTATTTCACGATCCTCAGCGGCTTCGCCTTTGGGCGCGAAGCAGTAGATGGTGACTTCGGTTTTGTTGACGTCGATGGGGCGCAGCACGCGGATTTGCGTGGAGAACTGGTCCATCAGGTAGACGTTGGGGTACAGGCAGAGGTTGCGCGTCTGGTTGACGATGGAGTCGGCGCGGGCGTCGCCCAGCTGTTCTTGGATCCAGTCCTTATGTTGATAGACCGGACGCACTTCTGGGTTAAGCAGCCGGGTCCATAGCATCATGTGGCCGTTTTCATAGGAGTAGAAGCCGCCTTTGCTTTTCGACCAACCGTCGGCGTCGACCGCTTTGGTACCACCGGCGTCGTAGTTACGGCGTTCCATGGTGGAGGCGTAGTTCCAGTGCACGGAGCTGACGTGGTAGCCGTCGGCGCCGTTTTCGGCCTGCAGTTTCCAGTTGCCGTTATAGGTGTACGACGAGGTACCGCGCAGGATTTCCAGGCCTTCGGGGGCTTGGTCGACGATGTTGTCGATGACCTTGGTGGTTTCGCCCAGGTGTTGTTCGAGCGGTTGTACGTCGTCACTCAAGCTGCCGAACAGGAAGCCTTTGTAGTTTTCAAAGCGCGGTAGACGCTTGAGATTGTGGGAGCCATCCTGTTTGAACTGGTCAGGGTAGGCGCCGTTCTTCTCGTTTTTGGCTTTGAGCAGTTGGCCGTCGTTTTTGAACGTCCAGCCGTGGAACGGGCAGGTGAAGGTGCCTTTGTTGCCGCGCTTGCGGCGGCACAGCGTGGCGCCGCGGTGGGCGCAGGCGTTAATCAGGCCATGCAGCTCGCCCTGCTTATCGCGGGTGATAATCACCGGCTGGCGGCCCATGGTGACGGTCATGTAGTCACCTGGTTCAGCGACCTGGCTCTCGTGGGCCAGGAACAGCCAGTTGCCTTCGAAGATGTGCTTGAGCTCAAGTTCAAAGAAGGCGGGGTCGGTGAACATGCTGCGGTGGCAGCGGAAGATGCCATTGTCGGGGTCGTCTTGGACGGCGCCGCGCACGCGGGCTTCGAGCTGATCAAGCTGGGTGGTCATGATCTCTCTCCTCGTATTTATTATGTCGCGCTGTTATGTCTTGCTCAGGCGGGCCAAGGGGAGGGCCCGCCTTGCTCAAGGTATAGGGGTTAAACCTTGGCAGTACCGGCGAGCTGGCTGGCTAGATCCTGCTCGTCTTCCTTGGCGCGGGGACGGGCGTGACGCACTTGCAGCTCGGGGGCTTCGGTTTTAGCCAGTTCGACGTTAAACACGACGTGGGAGAACGGGCCGTCCAGGTCACGCTTGGCGATCTCGGCCGGGTCTTCGATCCGCTCGGCGGGGACGACCAGCTCTTCGCGGGTGGCAAAGGCAAAGTCATCAAAGGTGTAGGGGTCGCCCGCCAGGTTGATCTGGGTGGTCAGGTGCTGATGGCCGGGAGCGGAGACGAAGTAGTGAATATGCGCCGGGCGTTCGCCGTGACGGCCCAGTGACTTGAGCACCACATCGGTGGGGGCGCCTTCGGGTACGCCGTAGCCGGAGGGAATGATGCTGCGCGCGGTGTAACGGCCGTCGCTGTCTGCGTAGATCGTGCGGCGCATGTTGTACTCATCCTGGGAGGGATCAAAGAACGAGTAGCCGCCCTTGGAGTTGCAGTGCCAGATTTCAACCTTAGCGCCGGGGATCGGGGTACCTTCGACATCGCGCACCTGACCGGCCAGCCACATCACCTCGGCATCGGGATCACTGCCGTCGTCCATGCGGGCGAAGCCTTCCGCTTCCGGGGCACCGGCCACGTAGAGCGGGCCTTCGATGGTGCGCGGGGTGCCGCCGGTGCGCTTGGCTTCGGCATCGATGGCGTCCTGGCGCATATCAAGGAAGTGGTCAAAGCCGAGACCGGGCGAGAGCAATCCGAACTGGGTCTGGCTGCCCAGGGCATTGAGCAGGTTAACGCCCGCCCAGTACTCTTCCTCGGTGACATCAAAATCATCGATCAGCTTGAACAGGTCGCCCACAAGGCGGTGCACAATTTGCTTGGCGCGATCGTTGCCACCGGTCTGGTCAAAGCCCGCAACGGCTTTTAGGAAGTCTTGAACCTCGGGCGTGTCGAATATTTTTACAGTCATGGTGAAACCCTCTGTTTGTTATGGGGTGTTGTTGTAGTCATATGATCTGGCGTGTTACGTGGAGAGCTATCTATCGTCATCGCGCACTGAAGAGGGGTGACGACACAGCGGTTTGACGCTGATCTCCATATAGGGGAAGAGCGGCAGATTGCTGACCAGCTCTTGCAGCTCGGCGTTGTCTTCCACGTCAAAAATACTGACGTTCGAGTAGCTACCCGCCACCCGCCACAAATGGCGCCACTTACCCTGGCGCTGCAGGTCTTGGGAATACGCCTTTTCCGTTGCCTTGATCTTGGCTGCCTGCTCGGCAGGCATGTCGGGCGGCAACTTAACGGTCATCTCAACTTGAAACAGCATATGGCTCTCCTCTTTCATCGCGGGCGATCACAAGCGATGGCTTTATTTACTGCGGCTTTTACTTACGTGAGTAGTGCGCCAACTTATCTTCATCCAGGGTGATGCCGAGGCCAGCCCCTTGCGGTAACTCCACTCCAAACTCGGTGTAGTTGAGAGGGGTAACGACGATGTCGTCTTGCAAAAGCAGCGGGCCGAACATTTCCGTGCCCCAGGCCATTGCTGGCAGCGTTGCCCAGGCGTGTAGAGAGGCAGCCGTACCGATAGTGCCTTCCAGCAGGGTGCCGCCATATAAGCCAATGCCAGCCGCTTGGGCGACGTGAGCCAGCTCAAGTACCCCGTAAATACCGCCGGATTTGGCGATCTTTAGCGCAAAGGCACCACTGAAGCCGCCGCACACTAGATCAAGCCCGTCGCGGGCATCTTGCACGGCCTCGTCGGCGAGCATTGGCACATTGAAGCGGTTAGCCAAGCGAACTAAGCCGGCATGTTCACGAGCGCCAATGGGCTGCTCAATTAACTCGATGCCAGCATCCTGTAGCACCTGAATACCGCGAACGGCGGTGGATTCATCCCACGCCTGATTAACATCAACTCGCACGCTGGCCCGATCACCCAGCGCTTCCTTGATCGCCGCCACATGGCGCACGTCCTGATCCACCGGGTTAGCACCAATTTTTAACTTGAAGGCGCAGTGCTGACGCTGTTCTAAACGCAGCATGGCCTCATCAATATCTTTGGCGGTATCACCGCTGGCTAGCGTCCATAGCACGGGCAAGTGATCCTGACGTACGCCGCCCAGCAGCTCGGCGACGCTCAATCCCAAGCGTTTGCCCTGAGCATCCAACAGAGCCGTTTCTAATGCAGATTTGGCGATCATGTTACCGCGAGCATGACGGTTAAGCCGGGCACGCAACTGGTGGACATTGTTGGAGGGCTGGCCGACCAGCAAGGGGGCTAGATAAGTATCAATATTGCGCTTAATGCTCTCCGGGCTTTCCGGACCATAGGCCAGGCCACCAATCGTGGTGCCTTCGCCAAGCCCTTCGATACCGTCGGAGTGGCGCATGCGCACAATCACCATGGTTTGGCAGGCCATGGTGGTCATGGAGAGTTTGTGAGGGCGGATGGTCGGTAAGTCGACCAGCAGCGTCTCAATATGTTGGATGACGGTTGACATGCAGGCTCCAGCGTCTGGCAATCGTTGACTTGATGTCAGTTTGATTGCGCGAGGAAGAGGGAACCAATATTGTTTAGGTGCTTAGCCATACCGAGGAGGTATCAACACAGGGAGATGACTGCTTGTTTTTTTAGCGGGTAACTACCTTTATTTAACCACCCCGCCCTCTGCTCAGCTTCTCCAGCTCTACTCACATTCTGTAATTTTATATATTAATCAATAGCTTGTTAAATATGGTGGCGTTTTAACGGCGGTTTACCCATAAATGAGCGGTGTAATGATGGGTAAGGCATAGCAACACGGTGAGTACATAATATCTGCGACTAACTATTAAGGTGGCGGCATACTTGCCCCCACGCCACAGCCAGCTGGGTGGCTATCTCTTTTACGACAAAAGAATAAAACACATCATTGAGGCATGAGGCGTAAAGCAAAGGAAAGGAAAGGCAGCACGACGCTAGTCACACGATTTAGTCATACTGCCAACAATAAGAGGCGCTAATTCTCTTAAAACTCACTTACATCTGGCAATCAGCATCTGGTGACTCGAGTAGCTCATGCGCTACCGATAATACCTGGTGCCGACCATCGCGGATCTCACGCAGGTAGATATTTTGTATCGAGTGGTGGGACTTGGAGAATCGCAATGGCCCACGTGGGCTCTGCAGCTCAACGGCAGCGAGTGCGTCAATGAGTGCATCGCGGTCAGTGGTAGCACCTTCTACTGCATCAAGCGCTTGTATGAGCATGGCACCCGTGTCATACCCATGCACGGCATAGGCATCAGGCATCTCGCCGTAAGCCTCTTGATAAGCAGCTACGAAGCTCTGATTTTCTTCACTCTCCAGCGTTTCAGCGTAGTGTAGGGTCGTCAACACCCCCTCGCCCGCGCCCCCCAATGCTGCCAAATTACCTTCGGTCATAAAGCCAGAGCCCAACAGGGGAATATTTTCCTTAAGTCCGGCTGCAGCGTAGTCACGCACAAAGCTGACACCCCCTCCACCCGCGAAGAACGTATAAACCGCGTCGGGGTTGAGGCTGGCAATTTGCGTCAAATAACTTTGAAACTCAGTGCTGGGAAAAGGAACCAGAATTTGCTCAATAATCTCACCACCGGCTTCCGTAAACGCCTCCTCAAAAGCAGCAATATCCTCTTTACCACCGGCATAATCCCAGGTGATCGTTACCATCTCACGGTGACCGCGATCATAGGCTACTTTCCCCATGGGATAACTGTCCTGCCACATGTTATGCGAAGTACGAAAGACATTGGGCATGCAAAGTTCGTTCGTTGCCGCCCCCAAACCAGCATTGGGAATAATGGTAATAGCGCCGGTTTGCTTGGCAACGCGAAGCATCCCCATAGCCACACCTGAGTGGACAGGGCCAATAACAACGTCGACCTCGTCACTGTTAACTAATCGGCTCATATTCTGGGGGGCCTTGGAGGGATTGGCCTCGGAGTCAAGCTGGACATACTCGACTTCACGCCCTCCAAGCTGTCCACTATTCTGCTCAATAGCGAGTTTCAAACCATTGGTAATAGCCTCGCCCAGTGCCGTGTAGGTACCCGTATAGGGCAACATTAACCCCAGCTTTACAGGCTCGCCATCTTCAGCCATCGCAAGTTGCCCTGCCAGCAAAAAGCCTGCTCCAAGTAACGACGTCAGTGTTGTATTATTTGTTTTCATCGTTGCACTCTTTGTTGTAGTTCGTCTTTATAAAAGAAGTTATTGCTTTAAATGGGTAGCTTTTGGCTTACCCCCAGTTCTCGCTTGCTTCAAACTTCAAGCTATTTTTAGCGGCAATCACATCATCGTGCGGGTCATGATTCCAGAGCCACTCGAAGCGACTTTCAAGATTGTTAATTAGCTCGGCTTCATCGTCGCCGATGCCCTCTCCTGCATATTCGTAGACATCGCCCGCCTCATGGGAGGTACGCTGCACTTTGCAGGTACGGCTATGGCGTACTTGTTCAAAGGCAGACAACACAGTACTCACGTTGTTGCTACGGCAACTGGCATCCGCCAGCAGAGTCGCCAGCACATAGGCGTCCTCCAGCGCCTGACCGGCCCCCGCCCCCTGGTGAGGCACTAATGCATGGGCGGCGTCGCCAACGATCAGTACGCGGTCGCGTTGGTAGCGGGCAAGCTCAGGTAACTCATGCAGCGCCCAGCGCGTTGGCTCAGAAATGCATTCAAGAATGGCTTGGCAAGCCGGACTCCAACCTTCAAATACTTCTAGCATTTCCTCCTGGTTGACGGCTTGAACCCACTCTTCGCCTTCGGGCAGTTTAGGGTTCGGTATCGAACGATCCGTAATGAAGGCCACGACGTTAACGAGTTGGGACTGCTTAACCGGGAAGGTCAGAATATGGCGATCTTTGCCAAGATACATCTGAGGCACCAAGGCCAAGCGCCTCTCGCTGCCTTTAGCCTTTAGAGCAGCCTCTAGATCCCTGGTGGGAATCATGCCGCGATAAGCGTAAGTGCCACTCCAGAACGGAGTAATTTCACCGTACTGCTCCGGGGGTAGCACATGGGGGCGCACCGCCGACTTAATGCCGTCAAAGCCGATGATCACATCACCAGTAAAGTGAGTGCCATCATCGAAGCTGGCGGTGGCGCTGTCGGCGTCTTGCTTAACGTCTATACAGCGTTTGCCGAAGTGGGCGATACCCTCAGGCAGATTGGCAACAATCGCATCAAGAAAATCGGCACGATGCACCGAGGATTGGCCAACGCCAGGGGCTAAACTGGCGGTTAAGTAACCATCATCACTACCACGCCGCCATTCAAACCAAACATCCTCAAAGGGCGCTGGTGAGGAGTCGGCAATACGTTGATAAGCGTTTTCCAACCCCAATAGCTGAATGGCTTTTACCGCATTGGGGCCAAAGGAGACACCCGCACCAATCTCGGAGAACTGAGGAGCCGCTTCGAAAAGCTGAACATCAAGCTGGCTATCACGGGATAATGCAACGGCGAAGGCGACTCCTCCGATACCACCACCGATGATGCCAATCAAAAGACGTTTTGGCTGTGTATTTGCTACTGTGCTGTTAGCTACCATGATTTAACTCTGCTCAGGGGCTTATCGTTATATGTTGAGCGCTATGCTCTCCCCCTAACGCTATTCGGAAGCGTCAAATGCCACCACACAACTTCCTTCATTCAGACTATAAACGGCGCTAATGACAAGATGAATCAACCAGTTAAAAACCTCTCTGACGGCTACATTCGACTATTGTGGAATACATTGCGAGGCGCAAGGTGATGGAGAAACTTGCCAACATTGACCTGAATTTGCTGGTTGTTTTTGACTTGTTGTACCAAGAACAAAATACACAACGGGTGGCGCTGCGCTTGGGTATCACCCAGCCGGCGGTGAGCCATGCACTGAAACGTTTACGCCACTTGCTGGAGGACGAACTTTTCGAGCGCACGTCGCAAGGTCTGCAACCTACGCCCCGTGCCAGTCGACTTCACCCCGGCATTGCGGATGCGCTGGCACGAATGAACGACACGCTGAACCTATGCGACGATTTTAACCCCGCTAAGAGTGAGCGCACTTTCCATATCAACATGACCGATATCGGTGAAATAGTGTTTCTCCCGCGTCTGCTGCAACATCTCTCACACCACGCACCGGGGGTTTCACTCAACACCGTGCGCAGCCACCATAATGACCTAAAAAACGAGATGGAGGAGGGGGAGATAGATTTGGCCGTTGGCCTGATCCCGCAACTAGGAGCAGGCTTCTACCAGCAGCGACTGTTTGTACAACGCTACGTTTGCTTAATGCGCGAGCATCACCCGCTCGCTGCGGAGGAGTTTAGCCTTGAGGCGTTTCGCACAGCGCATCACGCTGTGGTGGTTGCCCGGGGAACCGGGCATGGCATTATCGAAGAGCAGCTTGCGCACGCTGGGGTTGTGCGCCCAGTTCGGTTAACACTGCCGCATTTCGCAGCGGTTCCCTATATCGTCAGCAGCAGCGATCTAGTGGTGACGGTTACCGATAAATTAGCCGAGGCAACGCGAACACGTTTCGGGTTAGCCATTCGTGAGCATCCCCTAACGTTCCCAGAAATCCCGATTAATCTTTTCTGGCACCGTCGCTTTCATCAAGACCCAGGCAACCGCTGGCTGCGTGGGCTGATGTTTTCTCTGTTCTCTGAATAGAGGTCATTAACGCCTAGGAGTTCGGCTTCGCCCACGCGGCGCGGGTGCTATGGGCTGCCGTTTTATTGGTAATTTTCCAGATGCCGTCGACCTTCACCAGGGCAATCACATCGACCCAGGAATCCGCCAGATTGTCGCTATTATCAAAGCCTAGCAGTACGCTGGCGACTTCTCCCGCCTGGGTGACGGCAATAAAGCGGCTCTTCACTTTACGGTGGCTAGCCGCCCAGCGCTCGAAACGGTCGCTGATCAAGTCAGTCGCCAACTTGCCACCAGCATCCACAGCAAAAATCCACGCATCCTTATGAAACGCCTCCTCCAGCTTTTCTCGACCGCCTTGAAAGCCATCCACATATAGCTGCACAACCCGTTTGATCTCATCGATCTCGGGTGCATCGCCCACAACAGTGATATTCGTCATCTTTTTACTCCTGCTTATTAATTGCTATTTTTGTACTGTTTATAACCCAAGCATCTCACGGGCCTGCTGCCACGTAGCCACGGGGCGCTGATATTTTTCGCATAAGGCGACGGTACGCGCGACCAGCGCGGCATTAGAGGGTGCCAGCGTTTTGCTATTCAGGCGAACGTTATCTTCAAGACCGGTACGGGTATGACCGCCAGCCGCAATCGACCACTCGTTAAGCAGGTATTGATTGGCGCCAATACCCGCACCGCACCACTGAGCCTCTGGCGCCAAGCGCTTGAGCGTCTCGATATAGAAATCAAACGTTGGCTTATCCGCTGGCATTGAATTCTTAACGCCCATCACAAACTGCACATAGAGCGGTGTCTTTAGCTTGCCTTGTTTGGAAAGCGCCACCGCTTGATGGATATGCGACAGATCAAACGCTTCAATTTCGGGCTTAATACCGTACTTGAGCATTTCCTCTGCAAGCCACTCCACCAACTGCGGCGGATTCTCGTAAACACGATTAGGGAAATTGTTGGACCCCACCGACAGGCTGGCCATATCAGGTTTCAATGGCAACATCCCGCCACGTGCCTCCCCTGCGCCGGAACGCCCGCCAGTTGAGAATTGAATGATCATACCAGGGCAATGCTTCTTGAGCCCTTCCATCAAACGACCAAACTTCTCGGGATCGGAGGAAGGTGTTTGATCATCGTTGCGCACGTGGCAGTGAGCAATGACAGCTCCTGCTTCGAACGCCGCCTGGGTGCTTTCAATCTGCTCATCCACCGTAATCGGCACGGCTGGATTGTTCTCTTTACGCGGCAGACTGCCGGTAATAGCGACGCAAATAATGCAGGGTTGAGACATAAACACCTCTCTCTGTTCTTATTGCGAACATAAATTTGCATTGCGAACAAAATAGACTGGATACTGATTAGCGTCAAATCGAAATCACTGCCAATGATGTTGTTCGTCATATTTTAGAAAGAGACATCGAAAACCAGAGGAACAATGGTGTAGAGCGCGACCATGATCACTAACAAACCGATGACATTGAGCCAAATACCTGCCCGAATCATGCTTTTGATGGGAAGATCCCCTGTTGCGAAAGCCACCGCGTTGGAAGGTGTTGCGACTGGCAACATGAAGGCGCAGCTCACGGCAAAGGTAACCACGATGGTCATCAGGAAGGGCTCAATGCCCAGCCCAACGGCGATAGATCCCATGATGGGGAAGAAGGCAGCTGCCGTCGCCGTATTGCTGGTTAGCTCGGTCAATAGGATAATCACGATAGCGGTGATGGCTAGAATCAAAATTAGGGGCAGTCCCGACAATCCCGATACGCTCTCGCCAACCCAGGCGCTTAAACCGGTGGCGGTGAACTGGGCTGAAAGTGTTAGGCCACCACCAAATAGAATCAGTACTCCCCAAGGCACGTCCCGCGTAGCCGACCACGCCAGCAATGCCCCTTTTCCTCTAGAAGCAGGAATTACAAACATTAGAATTGCCGCGAGAATCGCCACGCTGGTGTCGTTGATGTTGGAGAGCCAAGGCAGCGCATTCTGCACAAATGGAAATTGCGCGATTAATGGCAAAAATACCCAGCAGAACACTGCCCCAGCAAAGACCATCAATACACGTGATTCTTCAGGCGATAGTCGGCCCATACCCTTGAGTTCTGTCTCTATCATCGCTCGGCCTCCCTGAATATTCTCAACTTCCGAGCGGAACACCAGTTTGTTCAGGACTAGCCAAGCCAGCATCAGCATAGTGAATGAGAAAGGCACACCTACCAGCATCCAGTGACCAAAACCGATGCTAAGCCCGTGAGTGTCTTCCATGTAGGCGCGCATTAGCGCCATCGGTGGCTGACCGATCAGCGTCGCCATGGAGCCGATGGTGATGGCATAGGCGATGCCCAGTAGCACAGCAGCAGAAAACTTGGGCGTGTCATCACCGTTACCCAGCGACTTCACTAACGCAATGATCGAGACACCGATTGGCACCATAATCACTGCGGTTGCTGTATTGCTCACCCACATGGTGATGAACCAGCTTGCGAACATCAGACCGAAGACAATTTGAGCGGGTTTAGTACCCACGGTGAGCACCGTCAGTAACGCGAAGCGACGATGTAAATTCCAGCGCTGCGTTGCCAAGCCCAGCAGTACGCCACCCAATACTAGAAAGACAATGCTGTGAGCATAGGGCGAGGCGGTCGCTCCGACCGAGGCAATATCGAAAAAAGGGAACAGTACAAGCGGCAACAGCGACGTGACAGGAATGGGAATCGCCTCTGTCATCCACCAGGTGGCCATCAGCATAGCAATGCCTGCTACAAGACGAGCGTTGAAGGCTAGCGTTTCGGGTAAAAGGAAGAAAACACCCAAGCCAATGACAATGCCCATGACGAGCGAGATTGGTTTGAAAGCAGAAGCTTCAGCGTAGGGCGTTTGTTCAACGGCCACGGTGGTTTGCGACATGATCATTTTACCCGCAGAGCAATAACAGTGCAGGTGAGTGTTACTGCTCGGGTTCACTGATTCCAATACTTATCGGGTTGTTACCTATACCCAACCGATCAATGAGTCAAGACTGCAAAAATGCCTATGTAACGATAAAAAACAGAAATTTAGCCGTTATTTAGTTGTCACACTCATTGGTGAGGCACATTTTCAAAACGCAGGCTTACGGGGAATCCAACTTTTTTCACATTGGGTAATGTGCGACCAATAAATGACACTGTAGATGTCGTTATCTTTCGATGGCCGGTCGCCGGGAACTTGGAAGTACATTAACGAGTATGGGGTGGTAAGAAACACGAATCGAAAACTGACAATAGCACCGTGTTTGTCAACGGAAACCAGACGAAGTAACTAGTCACACAGCATCCGCAAACCTTGGGCACACCAGATCGGAGATAAGACGCGGAGTATTCTAGAGACGTTGTGAGTGCAATAGCATGATTTAAACCGTACACCCCCAGAGTTGGACTAATGGTAATACCGCATGACCGTTGATGACAGAACAATCCAAAGTGGCTAGATTCCCAACACATCTAACCTCTCCGCCCTCGCGCGAAAACAGCTGCAAATAAAAGCTACTATATAACAGCACAGGATTTAATCGAAAAAACCTATGAGCCCCCTTGGATCAGAAGAATGAACCGTCCTTGAATTTGTATTACAGTGAAAAATAAATCTTTAGCATAAAGGACTAAAGTATTATTTTATAAGTTCATTACACGATAATTTTTCATTCAAAGCACAGAGATCGTGATTTTATTCGTCTAAAAGGAAGCTTTTCATGTAAGAGTATTCTAAATACTAAGGAAGCTCTGAAAAAGTCACTGCCATCAGTGATAATACGGCTATCGTCAACTGCATAGGATTCAGTGCTGCCATGGATCAAATCACCTTCTCCGAAGCCGAGTACCAGAACAAGAAGAGAAAGACCCGCCGCGAACTCTTTCTGGAGCGGATGGACAAGCTGATCCCCTGGACGCAGCTGGAGAAGAAGGTAGTCCGTTATTACCCCAAGGGCGAGAGCGGGCGGCCTCCGTATCCGTTGTCTGCCATGCTCCGCGTCCATTGCATGCAGTTGTTTTACAACTTGAGCGATCCGGCCATGGAAGACGCCCTCTACGAGATCGAGTCCATGCGCCAATTCGCCGGTTTGAAACTAGACCGATTGCCGGACGAAACCACGATTCTCAAGTTTCGCCATTTTCTGGAACACCACGGCCTTGGCAAGGTGCTGTTCCAGGAAGTGAACAACCACCTAGAGAAAAATGGCCTGATGCTGCGCGAAGGGAGCATTGTCGATGCCACTATCATCTCTGCGCCTAGTTCCACCAAAAACAAAAAAGGCGAGCGCGATCCGGAAATGCACCAGACTAAAAAAGGTAGCTCTTGGCACTTTGGCATGAAAATGCATATAGGTGTCGACGATAAGCTTGGGTTGATTCACAGCATCGAGACCACGGCTGCCAATGTCCATGACATTGTGCCTGCCGATAAGCTCCTTCACGGTGAAGAGCAACGCGTCTTCGGTGATGCCGGTTACCTGGGTATTCAAAAACGCGACGAGCACAAGCACCGCAACGATATCTCTTGGTATATTGCCAAACGGCCTGGCACCCGCAAGAAGCTAGATGCCAGGCGACAGAAAGTCGAAAACATCAAAGCCAGTATCCGTGCCAAGGTGGAGCACCCCTTTCGGTACATCAAACAAGTTTTTGGTTATGGCAAGGCTCGCTATCGTGGACTGGCCAAAAACACTCAGCGCCTGCACTTGCTGGCGGCGTTCAGCAACCTGCTGATCAGTGAGAAATACCTATGGGAATAGGGCGATTGCGCTCCTTTCCCGCTCAATGAGCGGGAAAGGAGCAAAAATACACAAAGAAAGGGAGAAGAGTGTCTAAATTTTCGATTTTTTGTAGGCTCAAGTAAGCGTTGATGAATATCGGCAGTTATTCAGACCTTCCCTAAATAAGACAAACCTTTAAGGCATGCCTTTAAACCTATTAAGTATTTGCTCTAGATTGCAGCGGTTGTGACCCTTTCAAGGCTAACAAACATACTCAAACATAAAATAAGGTAATGAGATGACTACAAAGAGCCTTGGACACTTAACAACCACCGCACGCATTATCCCGCTGGCAGCCGCTATAGCGGCGGCAGCAGTAGGTACTGCACACGCCAGCGAAAGGCTAGATGTCGCGAGCGCCTACTCTACTCAGAACCTGTTTGGCCAGAGCGCCAAGAACATCTCCGAAAGAATCAAAATGATGTCGTCAGGTGAGTTTGAGTTCGCCGTCCATGATCCGGGCGAACTCGTACCTCCGTTTGAGATCTTCAACTCTGTCTCGTCTGGTGCCATCCCCGCCGGCTGGACCAGCATCGCCTATCTTTCCGGCAACTTGCCCATTGCCAATCTCTATGGCGCTCTACCCTTTAGCCCACCCGCAGAGGCAGTGTTCTCCTGGACGTCTGCTGGCGAAGGAAGCGAGCTGTTGCAGAAGGCGCTGGACCCTTATAACGTCAAGTTCCTGGCTTGCTCCTACCTACCCCAAGAGCCAGGCGGCTGGTTCAACAAGGAAATCAACAGCACCGATGACTTGAACGGCCTGTCGATGCGAATCTCTGGGCTGGGCGCACAGGTTCTAAACAAATTCGGCGCTTCAACACAATTGATTCCCGGGAACGAAGTCTACCTCTCGCTTGAGCGTGGTCGGGTTGATGCCGCCGAGTTCTCGATTCCCCAAGTTGATAGTGCGATGGGCTTGGACGAGATTGCCGAGTATTACTATTTCCCCGGCTGGCAGCAAGGGGCAGGCTGGCTTGCACTGCTCATCAACCAGAGCGTCTGGGACGGATACAGCGATGCTCAGCGTGGGCAGATCAGTACCGCTTGTCAGGCCAATATCCAGAAAGAGGCTGATGAGGTGATCCCGGCCCAGGTAGAGACGCTACGTGAACTGGAAGAGAGTGGCGTCAAGATCCGCCGATTCCCTGATGAGGTTCTCAATGCCCTACACGATAGTTGGGATGAAGTGCGCAGCGAACTAATGGCTGAGAGTCCCGAGTTCGACGAAGCGTACACATCACTAATAGAGCATGCCGAAAAGATGCAGCAGTGGCATGACCTCCAAACCCTTCCTAGCAAAACAGATGTCCAAGGGGACTGACTATGACTACGGCCCCTCTCGCCCCTTGGCGTGAGCGTGGCGCTGCGGTCTCTTCCGCCCTGTCTCGACCCTTGGTCGGGCTGGGGCTGTTGGTAGGTCGCGTCACCAGCTGGCTGGTATTGCTGGTGATGGCGGCTGTCCTGTTGACCGTACTGCTCAACGCTACTGGCATCAACGAGATTGCTCGCTGGAACGATAAGGTGCTCCTTTTCGGAAATGCCCTGACCATCAACAGCATCACTGAGCTTCAGTGGCACCTTTTCGGTGTCTTGACACTGTTCGGAGGCACCTACGCCCTACATCACGATACCCATGTGCGTGTCGATCTGATTTATCACCGCTTATCGCCTAGTCATCGCGCCATGGTTGATGTGATCGGTCACTTGGTGTTGCTGATTCCCTTTTGTCTACTGGTCGCTTGGCTTTCTAAGCACTTCGTGACGATGTCCTTCTTGACAGGGGAGAAATCGAACTACGGGGGACTCACGGATCGCTATCTGATCAAGGCCATACTTCCCATCTCTCTGGTTTTCTTAGCCTTGGGAGCCCTTGGTCAAGTATTCGAGAAGCTAACCATCATCCTTGACCCGCGAAAAGCGGAGACAGATCACGAGGTCAACAATGGCTGAATTCATCAGTGAATATTATTTGGCGATGTTGATGGTGGTATCGCTGCTGGCCGGTATTTTTACCGGTTATCCTGTAGCGTTCCTGTTAGGCGGGCTAGGCATTATTTTCGCCTTCATCGGCGGCATTCCCGTTCCTTTCTTGGCCACAGTAGGATCACGTATCTACGGTGGTGTGGTCGAGAATTGGTTGATGATCGCCATCCCGCTCTTCGTGTTTATGGGCCTAATGCTTGAGAGTTCCGGCGTGGCGAGGCGATTGCTACTAACCTTGCAGCGTGTATTCGGGCGGACGCCCGGTGGACTCGCCATTTCTGTAGCTATTCTGGGCGTAGTGATGGCTGCCAGTACGGGCATTATTGGTGCGTCAGTGGTTATGCTTGGCCTTCTAGCGTTACCCGTGATGATGCGGCAAGGTTATCACCCGGAGATGGCCTGTGGGGTGATAGCGGCTTCCGGTACGCTTGGGATTCTCATCCCACCTTCCATCATGCTGGTTCTCATGGGCTCGATACTTCAAGTATCGGTAGGAGACTTGTTCAAAGCCGCACTAATTCCCGGGCTGTTGCTCGGCGCCCTCTATGTTGCTTACCTATTGATCATCGCTCGTATCAAGCCCCATTGGGCGCCGCTGCCGGACCTCGACGCCACTGACACCGACACATCTCCTCTCATGTTAGCCTTGGCGCGGGACCTGTTTGGCCCATGCGTGTTGATCTTCGCCGTACTGGGTTCAATCATGGCAGGGATAGCTACACCGACGGAGGCGGCGGCAATCGGTGCACTGGGCAGTGTGATCCTTGCGCTGCTGATGCGCAGTATTAGTTGGAACACACTTAGTAAAACCGTACAGGAGACCGCCCGCACATCGGCGATGATTCTGTTCGTCGTGATCGGTGCTACCAGTTTTTCTGTCGTCTTCAAGCGGTTGGGTGGTGATTACATGATCGAGGCCTTGATCACTGGTACGGGGCTTGGGCCCTATGGTTTGCTACTGCTGATCATGGGCTTGATCTTTGTGCTTGGTTTCTTTCTGGAATGGATTGAGATCAGCTTCGTGGTTCTCCCCTTAGTGGCTCCGGTGGTAGAAATACTGGATTTCGGGTTGGGACTAAGCAGTCAAGCCATTCTGATTTGGTTTGCCATTTTGGTCGCCATAAACCTACAAACGAGTTTTCTCACACCGCCCTTTGGCTATGCGCTGTTCTACCTTAAGGGAATTACGGAAGGTAAGATCGGAATCGGCACTATTTATCGTTCGATCATCCCGTTCGTCCTTCTTCAGATCACTGGGTTGGCTCTGTGCATATTCTTCCCTGCAATAGCGCTCTGGTTACCTGGTTTGTTGCCATGACTCCTTCGACACTATTTCCTATTTAGCCCATAGACATTTAAGAAGGAATGAGTAATGAAATTTGAACTAAACAACCCCACAAAAACTGCTCTTCTTGTCATTGACATGGAAAATGATTTTGTTAAGCCAGGTGCACCGATGTGTGTACCCATGGCTACTAAAGCTGTACCGAATATCAAGAAACTGATAGATGTCTGCAGGAAAAAGGGCGCCACGGTAATTTACACAACTCATGTGCACGGAAAAGATCGTGGCGACATGGGGCTGATGTCAGGTTTCTGGCCGCCTATCGACAGCCAAGAAGCTCTTGTTGATAACACACCAGGTACCGAAATATACCCTGACATCGCTCCTCAAGAAGGAGAGCTTGTCATCAAAAAGCATCGCTACAGTGCTTTCTACAACACGGATCTTGAAACTCAGCTTAGAAACAGAGGGATTGATACGCTTGTTATTACTGGCACTGTTACCAACATGTGCTGTGAATCGACTGCTCGAGGTGCTCAGTTCAGAGACTACAAAACCATTTTTGTTTCGGACGCTACCGGTACCATGTACCATCCAGACCTGGGTGCCGGTGCTATGAGTGCCGAAGATGTCCAAAAGGCGACACTAACAAGCCTTTCATTCTGTGTTGCTGAGATTGCATCGACTGATGAAGTCATAGAAAGACTTTGAAGCAAACAATATATTGCTGTTCATGAATTAAAAAAAGGGGATGAAGGCAGAAGCCAAAAAACCAGTTTCAACAAGGTCCTCCCTATTACTATTATTGCTGCTGCCCCTGCACTGACGCTCCCGGGGGGTCATCAACGCTTAGAGCGCTTAATATTCTTGAATACCGTATAGCCGCCAGCAACTGCTGCAATGGGCCAGCCTAAAGCTAAGGATGTACTTTTTAATAGCCACCTCACACAAAATGAGTGCGCACCATGAGACATTTTTCCAGCGTTAGCACAGAGCATTTCAGCCATACTAAACGCCTTAAAGAATGGCAAGATGTCATGAGTATTCATCTGGGGAAAACCCCGGAACGCATCCGGCGATTGGAAAGTACTTCGGTTTCACCACTATACAAAGAACCATTCAAGGGACGACTTGAATACGGCGCGCTTGGTGAGTTGCAATTCTGCAGAATGGTTTGCAGCCCTCACCGATTTTCTCGACGCATTAATAAAACCGCATATCGGGATGCTCACCCTGGGTTGCTGGTTTTACAAATGGGCGGAGTGAGCCAGGTTGAACAAAGTGGTAAAAGCTCTACCTTCACTCCCGGAGACCTCCTCTTTCTAGACTGTGGCCGACATTTCACTGTTACAAGTACCAAAAACTGTGAGTATTTAATGCTTCTTTGTGGCGATCTTGGCACGCCTGCCACCATCCCAAAAGATTTACGCATAAATAATCGGAATGGACTAGGCCGAATGCTCCATAATTTTATTGTCGACGCCTATACACAGTACCCTCTCCTGAACGATGCCACATCCTGTTCGCTAGGCAAAAGTATTATTTCCTTGCTCCAGAACACGGTTGAAAACAAGAACAAGGAAGAAGAGCTTGAGCATAACCCGCGCTTATTTAAGAAAAACTGGATAAAAGATTTCGTTGATAGGAACCTTTCTAGCCATGAATTAACCGTAGAGCGAATAGCCCAGATTGCGCAGTGCTCTACACGAACCCTTCATCGCGCATTTGAAGATGAAAGTGAGTGTAGTTTAAGTGAGTATATCTGGCAGCGCCGCTTAACCCGCTGTGCAGAAGACCTTCGAGACCCAAATAGCATAGGGCGCACGATTAGTGATGTAGCACATAAATGGGGTTTTACCTGTAGTGCACACTTTAGCAGATCATTTAAAGCTTCTTATGGCGTTTCACCGCGAGTCTTTCGCGATTCAGCCAGGGCCGGCTGATATTTCAAAACTTAATTTTACTTAACAAAATTAACGAAAAGCTATTAAGCAAACCCACTCATCTCTATCGGCTACCCATTGCTATGAGCCGAGCTACTTTCGAAGCCCTCCTCGCTCAACACAGGCTAACCATCGTATTCTCGGACAATATGTTGTTTGACAGTTGGCAGAGCTCCAGGCCCACCCCTCTTGCTTTCAATAATCACCTTCAAAAATGCCTCCCCGTATCTTGCAAAGGGGGGGCCATGAGCTTGAACTTTAAGTAACTCGCATACGCTACGACTCATGAAATGTCGTAATGGCACAGCTGTTCAAATATGTCGCTTTCAGACAAGACACGATCTTTTTTCTCTCCTAAAGTCAGGTGCAACAGAGGCATTAGGCCTCTGCATTAAAACTTAAACACCCAAAAACACTATAACAACAACAGGCCTTGATGTATGAATAAAGCTCCCATGTACGCACGTGCAATAATATCGTCGTCTCTATTTGCCCTGGTATGTTCTTCTGCCTTGGCGGCAAATGGTCCACCCCCACCTGCCGTTAGTCAGCCAGGTGGCATAAACCTTGGTAATACCAGTTTCTATGACGGCTTCGCTGGGCCGCCTGGACTTAATCACAATATTTACTTACAGCACAGTAGAGCAACGTCTTTCCGCGATAACGATGGCAATGATAATAAGGTTTTTGATAACCCAGAGTTCAGTGCCACCACTTTAGTAAATCAATTTACTTACTACTCACCAAAAACAATTGGGAGAGGAGGGCATTTAGGCTGGAGCATCATTCTACCAATCGTTTCACTCGATGCTGATTTTGGGGCTAAAGGCCCTCAATTAAAAGACAACGGCACAGGTTTTGGAGATATATCTCTTGGCCCAATGGTTCAGTTTGATCCAATAGTCGACGCTCAGGGACGGCCTACGTTCGTTCAGCGTTTGGCGCTTGATGTTTCGTTGCCTATAGGTGAATACGATGAGACTAAAGACTTTAATCCCGGTTCAAATTTTTACTCGATAAACCCTTATTGGGCGGCAACGTGGATGCCTGCTGAGCGTTGGGAAATGAGCTGGAGGCTGCATTATTTATACAACTTCAAAAACAGCGATCCTGCCAGCAGTACCTACCAGCTGTTCAATGGTGATCCAGTTCGCGATACCCAAGCAGGCCAAGCCGCCTGGTCAAACTTCGCCGCCTCTTATGAAGTCATTCCGAACGTGTCAGTTGGCTTAAATGGATACTACTTTAAGCAACTGGAGGACGACAAAGTCAATGGACAACGTCTTGAAGATTCGCGAGAGGAGGTATTAGGCATTGGACCAGGGCTATTGTGGAAAAACACCAAAGGGCCATGGCTTTGGTTCAACGTATATCACGAGACAGAAGTCGAAAATCGCGCAAAAAACGACTTCTCAGTCCAAGCGCGCTTAGCGTATCCACTTTAATTAAAATGAATCTACCACGAGGTGTAAAGCTATGAATAAGCCAAAAAAATGGATCGCAGATAAGATCGAGAGCCTCGATCCCTATAAAGATTACATCGAAATATGGAGACTTTCAAGCAGTTATCGCTTGAATGACTTCATGCAAAATTTTATTTATGCATTGACCTTCCCCAACTTTATCGTAACGGACTGGGGGTCAAAAGCTGTCTGGCGTGAAGATGGAGGGAAAGTACTTCACCAATCCACCTCGCGGGTTGAGCAGACGGGCAGTGCCAATGCTCTTTGGTGGTTCTATGGCCCTAACGATGAGAGAACTCTCAAATCTATTGAGAGTATAAATAAGCTTCATGTTTATTGGGCCAAAAAGTACCCTGGCGCATTCTCCTATAATGAAGATTACATCTATACGTTGGCGTTTTCTGCAACCACAATGCATCGCCTAAAACTGAAGATGGGGGCCCCTGGTATATCTGAAAAAGAGAAAATAGCGGCTCACCTTTTTTGGCGTGACATGTCTAAACTTTTTTATGCAGAAAACGGTCAACCCATCACAGGCTATCCAAATAGTTTTGAAGAGCTAGTAGAGTTCTGTGAGCAGTATGAAAACACTCCTAGGCCGACACCCGAGCGAGCCAACTTGGTAGCTAATGCTATCTATGAGCAGTTTGTTTTCAGGTTTTTTCCACCCCCGCTTCACTGGTTTGGCCATCAGCTAATTAGGGCCATGTCGCTACCCACTACGCTAAAAACGCTCGGTATCGACCCACCCGACCCAATGGCTGCGGAGATTCTCCCGAAGCTTATGGGCTATATTTTCTGGCAGATGGAAGAAAACGCTGACGACCCAACCGAAAGCTATATCGAAGAAAGATTGCGGATGTCAAGCGAAGAGAAAAAAAGTATTCGGAGCGAGATAAAGGATCTGGATGGACGCTTTCCTGAACACTTTGCTCAACAATATAAGGACGACCCCAAATTTATTGGCTGTCCATACCATGCAGCCCTGGAGGCAGCAGCTTCTAGTAAAAAAAGTAACAGTGAAGATAATTTTGTTGACGAATTAGAGAAGAAGGCAGGGGCTTTAGACTAGGAGACTTCGGGGGCAATGAAGCATAAGTAGAACTTAGAATAAGATATTGTTGCTGACTTGCCCCTTATCCCAGTAAAACAATGATTTTTTGCGGCAGCCACAAACACGTAGTACAGAAACACGTAGTACAGAAACACCAAATAATATTTCGTCTACCTTTCTCCTCAATTGGCCTACTTCCTAGAACAGTTATATTTCCACATCAGCATATCAGTTGTTTCCGAATTAAAGCCATCTCAGTTAGTCATTACACTCGCAAATACAATAAGGAATATTTACATGAATGAGACTTCACCCATCTGGGAAGACAAAATTTACCTGGGACAGTGGCAAACTGCTGAAGGGCCTCAGGCTGCCGTAATTGGACCCGCCACCGGCGAAGTCCTCGCTAAAGTTCAGACGGCTACTCCCGTAGACGTAGGTCGCGCTGCACTTATCGCTAACTCAGCTCAGCAACATTGGGCCACGTTACCTTTCGATCAAAAAGCAGAGATCCTACGCCGGGCCGCCGCCCTGCTCAAAGAGCGGGCCGAAGAAATCAATCGCTGGAATATTCGTGAGTGCGGCTCTACAGCAGCCAAGGCTGAATGGGAACTGCAGGTTACCTATGAACAGGCCCAGATGGCCGCAGCACTCCCCATGCAACCCAACGGACAGATCTTCCCTTCTAGCATGCCAGGTCGTCGCAATTACTGGAAGCGGGTACCCATTGGCACAGTGGGGGTTATAGCTCCTTGGAACTTCCCCATCCTCTTAGCCATGCGCTCGGTCTTTCCTGCCTTAGCCATGGGCAACTGTGTGATCCTGAAGCCAGCCCCAATGAGCGCTATCTGTGGAGGTGCTTTGATGGCCGAGGTTCTAGAAGCAGCTGGCTTGCCGGAGGGCGTGTTCCACGTACTACCAGGTGGGCCCGAGGTGGGTGAGGCGTTGGTTCAACACTCGGATGTCGGCATGATCTCCTTTACGGGCTCTACCGCCGTTGGCGAGAAAATCGGCGAGACGTGTGGGCGCATGCTCAAGAAATGCGCCCTTGAGCTTGGCGGTAACAACGCGATGGTGATTTTGGACGATGCTGATTTAGATGCCGCTGCCTCTTCCGCAGCCTGGGGGGCTTTTCTCCACCAGGGTCAAATCTGCATGCAGGCAGGACGGCACTTAGTGCACCGTTCAGTGGCGGACAAGTACATGAACAAACTCGCCGAGCGGGCCACGCGCTTAGTCACGGGTGATCCTTGGAAACAGCAGGTACACCTCGGCCCGTTGATCAACGAGACCCAAGCGCGCCGCGTTGAAGAGATCGTGAACCGCTCTGTGGCCATGGGTGCTAACGTTGTCGCTGGCGGTAAACGCGATGGCAACTTCTTTGAAGCCACGGTTCTTAGCGGCGTGACGCCAGAAATGCCTGCCTTTGGCGAGGAGATTTTCGGTCCAGTGGCGCCGATAACACTCTTCGATAGTGACGAAGAAGCCATCGCCCTGGTCAACGCCTCGCCCTACGGACTCGCCGCTGCCATTCATTCTGCCTCCACGGAACGTGCCCAACGCTTCGCCGAGCGCATCCGCGTGGGGATGGTGCATATCAACGATCAGACTGTGAATAACGAATTCCAGGTACCCTTCGGTGGCATGGGCCGCTCAGGTACCAGCGGTCGCTTCGGTGGCCCCGCAAACCTGGATGAGTTCACCACCACCCAGTGGGTCAGTGTTATGGAACAAGGTATCCAGTATCCCTTCTAGCGCTCAATGAATTAAGCATTTGCTATTGATACGACGTCACCCCTTGATTGAGTAGCGCTACACTTTAGAGTCCGATCCTATGGGTAAGGAGATGGGACATGAAGAAGCGTTTCAGCGAAGAACAGATCATTGGTTTCCTGGGCGAAGCAGAAGCGGGACTGCCCATTAAGGAGCTATGCCGTCGGCACGGTTTCTCAGAAGCCAGTTACTATCTATGGCGCAGCAAGTTTGGTGGTATGAGCGTACCCGATGCCAAGCGACTCAAAGAACTCGAAGCCGAAAATGGACGATTGAAAAAACTGCTCGCGGAGTCGCTACTGGAGATGGAGGTCACTCGCGAGGCGCTGAGAAAAAAGTGGTGAGTGTACCTGCACGCCGAGATGTGGTGCGCTTTATGGTGTCACGTGGCCTCAGTGAGCGCCGAGCGCTCCGTGTCATCCGTATGAGTGCCAGTGCATTGCGCTATCAATCGGCTCCTGACCGTAATGAAGCATTGCGTGAACGCATTGTTGCCTTGGCCCATCGGCATCGTCGCTATGGCGCTGGCATGATCTATCTGAAGCTGCGTCAAGCCGGTGAACAGGTCAATCATAAGCGAGTCGAGCGTCTCTACGCAGCTGCTCGGTTGCAGGTAAAACGCCGCAAGCGCAAGAAGGTTCCCACGTCTGAGCGGATGCCCCTTGGCCGCCCTGGGGCCGCCAATCAAGTCTGGTCAATGGATTTTGTGTTTTACCGGACGGCATACGGGCGCGTGATCAAGAACCTCACCGTCGTCGACGACGGTACCCATGAAGCCGTGGCAATCGTGCCTGAGCGTCCCATTGGCGGACTTTTTTTAACACGTATTCCTGATCATCTGGCTTTACAACGTGGTCTACCTAGCGCCATTCGGACAGATAACGGACTACCTAAGGAACCCGCTCAATATGCACACAAAATCTCACTTCGTGCTCAACATGGGAACACTTGCTCACTACTCAGGCTCATGCGTCGCAACCATATCTAAAGGGTGCTCACCATTTCATTCACTAACGGATCGTAAAATGGTTGCATCATGCCCTGCTGCATCAAGTACATGATAACCCGCGCGTCTTTTTTGTCGTTTTATCCCAGCTTTTAAACAACATTTCACGCGCTCTGGCGCAGGCTAAAGACGACACCATATGGCACAAGGCCCCTTGAGACCTTAAACAATAGGCAATATTACGATGAAAGTCAGCCGTTGGCTCAAAGGCCACCAAAATATCTTCAGCAGATGCTTCTGCTGCATTAATGAGGTTCTGATAACCCATTAACGTGTTAGGAAACTTAAACGTTTTGGTACGACCTGACGGCCATAAAATGACCGCATCATGGGACGTTTTAGCAATGTCGATGGCGATCATCACCTTCACAGAGCTATTCTTTACGTTGTCAGCCATGTGTACATCTCCTAAATCCACTGATTGGCATCAAAGATTTTGGTACAGATGGCTGGCTCCAACCTGCTTATTCAGCAAGTACTACGGGCCAGAACATATCAGCGGTAAGTTATCGGCATGGGCGGAAGGTCGAGGTATTCAGCTCATGTTTATCCAGACAGGAAAGCCCCAGCAGAATGCTTATATAGAACGCTAAAATCGAACGGTCGCTATGACGGGTTAGCCCAATACTCTCTTTCAAAAAAAATTGACCTTGCCCTGAGCAAATTCACCAATAGACATTGGTCGTAGCCATAAGCGCTAATTATGGTGCTTAACACAAAAAAAAATCCATTCCTCAACGATATACGATTACAAAGCAATGTGTGTATAAAATCCTACATTGCGGGATATATTGAAATTACTCTATTGTGGCACTAGAATCATTTCAATAGAGTAAATAACATTAGTCGCTATCGTCGCTTGCTCACCTCTTCCGCCTCGCTAGCCCGAGAGAAAGGTTAAAATATGAAACTTGTTACATTCCGTTATCAGAACACCATCAGCATCGGTTTAGTGGATGGCGGCCGGGTCCTCGATCTCGCTCCCCTTGCCGATCGTCTAGGTGGTTCACTCAAGGAAATGATACGTAAAGGTGTTCTTTCCGACTTGGTGGGATTTGATACCTCAAGCTTAAATTCATTAAGCCTAGACGAAATTGAGTTTCTGCCGGTCATTCCGGATGCTGGCAAGATCCTCTGTGTGGGCATCAACTATACGACGCATGTGAAAGAGACGGGGCGTGATATGCCGATGCACCCGATGATATTCACCCGCTTCGCTGACTCCCAGGCGGGTCATCTAACGCCGATCATTCGGCCGTTTGTCTCGCACAAGCTGGATTTCGAGGGGGAACTGGCTGTGGTGATCGGCAAGACCGCGCGCCACGTCAAGGCTGAGAATGCCCTTGAATACGTTGCTGGCTACTCTTGCTATAACGATGGCAGCGTACGCGATTACCAAAAGCACACTATCCAGTTTATCCCCGGCAAGAACTTCCCTAACACGGGGGGATTTGGCCCATGGCTTGTGACTAGCGATGAGATTCCCGACCCGCAGGCGCTACACCTGACCACCCGCCTGAATGGCGACGTCATGCAGGACACCGATACCAGCGATATGATCTTTGGTGTGGCGGAACTGATTGAATACTGCAGTACATTTACCGAGCTGGCTCCGGGCGACGTTATTGTCTCCGGCACCACTGGCGGCGTGGGCGCCTTCCGCGAACCCCCGGTTTGGATGAAACCAGGTGATAGCATCGAAATTGCTATCTCGGGCATCGGTACCCTGCGCAACACTATCGCAGACGAGGCGTAATCAAGTTATGAGTCAACAGCATCCCGTGGCCCTTGATCGGCATATTGAGGAGCAGGCTTCCCGAGCAGGCAGAAGCAGCAAGAGCAATAGCAGTCTGGAAAGAATGCTGGTGATTCTGGATCTGTTCTCGGAAGAGGTACCGATCTGGTCGGTAGAGGCAATGTGCGATGCGCTGGGCTATACGCGTTCGACTGCTTATCGCTATACCAAGGAGCTGGCCGAAGCGGGGTTGCTGTTTCAGGTTGAGCCCCGGCGCTACGGCCTAGGCTCAAGAATCATCCAGTGGGATAGACAGCTGCGACTGACTGATCCCTTGGTAAAGGCGACGCGAGAGATCGAGCCTGAACTCGATGTCTTCGACGGTGAGCAGATCTGGATCGTATGTCGGCTATTCAATGATCAAGTGATTTGCGTCCACAGCCATGGTCACCTGAAAGAGCCTGTTAGCTATGCACGGGGTACGCCACGCCCGCTGTTCATGGGGGCGACATCGAAAATCATATTGGCCTACCTGCCTGCTCGCCAGCATATGCGGCTTTTCTTAGAGCATCAGCATGAGGTAGTGAAAGGAAGCTTGGGCTCGTCGTGGGAGGAGTTTAAGGACGTCCTCCAGACGATCCGGCGGCAGGGCTACAGCGAATCTCACGGTGAGGTGGATCCAAACCTCTTCGGGCTTGCCGCTCCCATCTTTGATGGTAACGGCAAGGTCATCGCCAGTCTAAGCTGCGTAAGACCACAAACGGCCTACCGTGAAGACCAAGCGGAGGAGCAGCGCCAGATAGTGATGGCCCTTGCGAATCGCCTAACCGAGAAGTTAACGCAGTTGATTAATTCGTAAGTTACAGATGATGTCTTGAGAAGATGCATCGAGGGCATGTAGCAAGGATATATAGCAAGAACAGTAGCAATAAGAGTGACGACTGAATCTATGCGCCAGAGTATCAGAATGACCGGAGGTAGGTCTTCCTGCACAAATAACACCCCGTTTCCTTCTTAACGCGATTTTTGTCGTCTGCCCTGGGCAGAGGGGAAGGATGCGTCTTAATGACGGTGTCGTAAGGACAACAGTAATGAAACAACAACCTGACAATACCAGTACCGCCGCTTTTTCACTAGCCGACCGCTTCTCTGTCATTATTGTCGGAGGTGGCCCCAGCGGGTTGACCCTGGCCAATCTGCTGGGAACCTATGGGGTTCGCACCCTGGTGCTTGAACGCAATCTCTCGACGGTGACCGAGCCGAGGGCGGTATCCATCGATGACGAGTCTATGCGAACCATGCAGGCCATTGGGCTTGAGGAGAGAGTACTTGCATGCTGCGCTCAGGACTATGGCTCGGTCTATCTGGACCTCAAGCGCGTGCCCTTCGCCAACATTGAACCGAGAGGGCGTGAGTATGGCTATGCGCGGCGTAATGCTTTTCACCAGCCAGAGTTGGAGGCAATCCTGTGTAACGGGCTCAAGCGCTTTGCCCATGTTGAGGCGCGCTTCGGCCATCGTGTTGTCGACTTTGTACAGGACGTCGATTGTGTGCGTTTAAGGGTCGAGACTGATGAGGGGCACTACGAGGTTGTTGCCGAATACATGGCGGCAGCCGATGGTGGACGCAGCTTTGTGCGCAGCGAATTGAATATCAAACTGAAAGGTCTTACCTACGAGCAGAAGTGGTTGATCATCGACCTCAAAGGGACGCAGGACAATTTCCGCCAGACTCGCGTCTACTGTGATCCAGCGCGTCCCTGCATCAACCTGCCTGGTCCCGGTGGCAGCCGCCGTTTCGAATTTATGCTGCTGCCCGACGAAGATGAACAAAAAGCAGTAGAAGAAGGGTACGTTCGCCAGCTGATGGCTGAGCATGGCCCGGATCGCGACGCAGAGATCGTCCGCAAACAGGTATATGCCTTTCATGCCCGCGAAGCTGAGAGCTGGCGTCAGCAGCGCATCTTCCTGCTCGGTGACGCTGCCCACTTAACCCCTCCATTCGCTGGTCAGGGCATGAACAGCGGCCTGCGCGACTCGGTGAACCTAGCCTGGAAGCTAGCTTGGGTGCTCAAGCGCAAGTTGCCTGAAACGCTGCTAGAAAGTTACGAAGAAGAGCGCAAACCGCACGCCTGGCAACTGATTGAAATGGCCGCCATGCTCGGCAAGTTCATGATGCCAAAGAGCCGTATACACGCAACATTGTTGCAGACTGGCCTGCGCTGGCTGAGCGTCTACCGCCCTGCTCGTGACTACGTTACCCAGATGCGTTACAAGCCGACGCCGCGTTTCGTCAGCGGTTTCTTCATCAGCGACGCTGCCTCTGCCCGCAAGACACGCACAGGACGATTGATTGCCCAGCCGATGCTTGAGAATCCCAATAGCGAGATGGCGCTGTTGGATCGCTACATCGACGGCCACTTCGCACTTATCACTTACCACCCTGATGCGAAGAGGGCGTTCGACGCTATCCAGCCTTGGCTCGAGTACCTACCGGATGATCTAAAGAAAGTGTGCGTTACTCCGCGCAACTACAACCCTGTTCCCGTCGAGGGTATAGAGGTATTGCGAGATGCTCACAGCCAAGCCAACGACTGGATATTCAGGGCGCATGGTGGCGAGCACGTCTTTTATCTGGTAAGGCCGGATCGCTACACCATGGCGGTTCTTAACAAGAACAATTTGCCCACGGATGCCATTCACCTGGGTGAGATGCTGCGCCCTCCCGAGTTCAGCGCTTTAGGTAATTCTCATCAGCCTTTGAGTACCGCCGCTACCCTGTAAAACCCAGCAACACCTACATTTTCCCGTCGATAGCAGGATGAGTACCCACGGTTAAGGGTAATCGTCTGGAAGGTGGATTCTTGAAGATAACTACTACAACAATACGGAGTACGACATGAAATTATCGAGCTTCAATCCCCTGTTAGTTGGCCTTGCCTGCGCTGCTGGCAGCCTTATGGTGTCCGCCACTGCGCAGGCCGAGACGCTTCGGCTCAGCACACCAGTACCGCCCAGTCATATCTTCAGCAAGGTCTCTGAACGCCTCGCGGGAAATCTCGGTGAACGCTCCGACGGGCGTTACGCTATAGAGGTATCCCCCTATGGCAGGCTGGGTAACGATAACGAGCTGATCCAGCTCCTCCAGCATGGCGCGGTGCAGTTCGGCGTGGTTCCCGCCGCATCGCTCTCCAGCCGCGAGTCCTCCTTTAATGGCTGGTTTCTACCTGGCGAATTCGAGAACTACGACGAGGCCGGAGCGGCAACACAGTTGCCAGCTGCCCTTAGTATGCTCGAAAAGCTGGAGCCCCAGGGCATGATCGGTCTCGGTTACATCATCGCCGGGATGCGGCACGTGCTGTCGACCGATTCGGTCGAGTCCATAGATGACTTAACCAATCAGAAGATCCGTGTCTTCCCCAATCCTGTCTTCAATGACTGGTGGCTGGCCAACGGAGCGGCGCCCACCGCGCTACCGACCTCCGAAGTCGCACCGGCACTGACCACCAATCTGTTGAATGCCGTCGACGTTGACCTTGACTTCGTCACTGCCCTGAAACTTTACCAGCAGGCTCCACACTTGGCACTCACCAACCATATGGCCTTCCCCGGCGTAGTGCTGGTCTCCAAAGCTTGGTGGGATAATCAGAGCGAAGCCGATCAGCAGATGATCCGCGAGGTCTTCCAAGAAGCCGAGCAGTGGGGCATTGAGGAGCAAGCACGTGTCGAGGAGGAAAATCTCGCCACGCTCAAGGACGCTGGCGTAGAAGTGGTCGAGATCAATACCGCTGGCTACGCAGAGACGGCTGCTGCAGTGCGTCAGACATATATCGATAGCGACCCGTTAATCGCCGAGTTCTATCACCAGGTCGTGACCAATCAATGAAGTGTGGATGCAGTAATGGCGTGGCCCAGGTCACGCCCATGCCGCATAGGGGGCATTATGCTTAACATATTGAAGTGGTGCGATAGCGCGCTGGCCCGACTGGAAACATGGGTGCTTATTATCCTGACGGGACTGCTGGCCGGACTGCTGGTCGCCCAAGTGGTGTTGCGTTATATATTCGGCACCCCACTTTTTTGGGCCGAGGAGGTGGCGTTGCAGATTCTAGTGGCCATCAGCTTCATTGGTGTCAGCCATCTACTTTATACCCGCTCGCTGGTGCGGATCGACATCATTCCCAGTCTTCTGCCCGAACGAGCGGCCCATTGCCTTGAGGTCTTTTTTTGCCTGCTCGGCCTATGTGTTTTGGCGATCTTCACCGCACTGACGTGGCAATGGATTGCCTCACCGCATACGCAAATCGAGTTGTCGCCAACGACGCAACTGCCGCGTTGGTACTACTTCAGCGTGATGCTCGTGGCGCTGATGGTCATGAGTTACCACCAGTTCGTCAGCCTTCTACTCTCCATCCATCGGCTGGTTAGCCACGAAGCCTCCGAGAGGGTGTGCACATGATCACCTTTTCCGTTTTCTTTATTACGCTGTTTCTCGGATTGCCTATTCTGCTGACGCTGATGCTGGGCACCCTGGTGTTCCTGCATCAAAGCGACCTGCTGTTGCTCTCCAGCAGCCTGCCCCTGCAGTTTTACGGTGCCCTAGAGAAGAATGGCCTGCTCGCCATTCCACTGTTTATGCTGGTGGGCGAGTTGATGAACCGAGGTGGGCTGACCGATCGCCTTGTCGAGCTGGCCAACCTGCTGCTTGGGCGCATGCGAGGCGGTCTAGCTTACGTCAACCTGCTGACTAACGCAGTGGCGGCCTCTATCCTGGGCTCTGCCATTGCCCAAATCGCGGTGATGAGTAAGGTCATGATCCCCGCCATGGAGAAGCAAGGTTATAAACGCGACTTCGCAGCGGCGGTGACCGTTTCTGGTGGTTTGTTGGGGCCGATCATTCCTCCCTCAATGATCATGATTATCTACGGCGTCATCGCGCTGCAGCCGATTTCCGCGCTGTTTTTGGCGGGGCTGCTACCCGGACTGCTGATCTTTCTGGGTTTTGTCGTCGTGGTGATGATGCTCGGCTTTATCCATGACTTCCCCAAGCTGGAGCGGACTGCACGGCGCAAGGTGAGCCTGATAGGGCTGCTTAAGCAACTTTCTCCGCTAATGATTCCGGTGTTTATCATTTTCGGCATCTCGGCAGGGGTGATGACACCCACTGAGGCGGGTGCCGTGGGCGCTCTGCTGGCACTAATCATCGGTAAGTGGATTTATCGCTCCATCCTTTGGAGCGACCTACCGGAAATATTCAAACAGGTCGCCCTTAACACCGCGTTGATCACAGGCCTTATTGCGGCGGCGACTATGTTCGGCTGGGCGCTCTCTTTTGTGGGCGTACCGGACCGCATCGTTGCGATGATTAATGCATGGACCCAATCGCCCTGGGTGTTCCTGCTGCTTATCAACCTGCTGGTCGTGGTACTAGGGATGTTCCTGGAGAGCATGAGCATTCTGATTGTGTTAGTGCCCATCGTCCTGCCAACCGTGCTGGCATTGGGCATTGATCCAATCCATTTCGGCGTGGTGATAAGTTTGGCGACTCTTATTGGCCTCGTGACACCACCGGTGGGGCCGGGCCTGTTTGTCGTTACCTCGACCACTCAAGTATCCATGTTCGGGCTGTTCAGAGCCATGATCCCATTTTTGATTGCCATGTTCGTGTGCATGGCAATCATCAACCTGGTGCCCGCCTTGTCGCTGTGGCTTCCGCAGCAATTAGGGCTTAGCTAATTAGCATAATGCACCAGACATGTCAGAGACGGCTTAACAATCAGCCATCTTGGTTAAACCAGAGCACCCTTGAATTAACAAGGCTACATTTCGGCAACTCACTAATCCTGGAGTAAATAATGAATAACAACCGACTGCTCATTGATACGAACCCTTCACAGCAAAAGCTGAGTGGGACGCGCGTCTCTCATATCGGTTTCCGTGTACCTGATATTGAGGCAACCACAGTTTTCTACCAGCGAGTATTAGGTATGGCAGTGCATGAAAATTCCTTGGAGGGCGTGGTACGTCTAGGCTGGGGAAGTGGGCACCACGTCATCGAACTAACATCGGGAAAGTACGCGCTAACCCACTTCGGATTTGAAACACAGGATAGCGAATCGATCAACGCACTGCAAAGCCGGCTAGAAGATGCCAATGTGGTCGTAAGGGCACTGGATGCTGCCTATATGGATGCAGCTGTTGGCGATCCGCAGGGCATTGAGTTTGAAGATCCCGACGGCAACCGAGTGCACTTTCATACGGCAATGGATCACCTAGGGGAACACCAAGCGGACATAGGGCGTCGGCCGATTCGCTTTCAACATACGACGGTTGGTAGTGACGACGTCAAACGGATGGTGGCGTTCTACGCCAATATTGTTGGTTTTTCTCTTTCCGACCAGCTTAGTAATGGCAATTTTGCGTGGCTGAGAAGTGATCGTGACCACCACACCTTAGCGGTTGTTGACATTGGAATGCGGGGTCAGTTGGACCATTACTCATTCGATCTCAGCGAGTGGGAGGATTTCAAGCAGTGGTGCGACCGACTAACCGATCTTAACGTAGAGGTTACCTGGGGGCCTGGCCGCCACGGTCCTGGCAACAACCTGTTCGTGTTCTTCGATGACCCAGCAGGAACTCATATCGAACTGTCGGCGGAAATGGAGAAATTCCACGACGATTTGGTGACGTATGTTCCTCGTCTTTGGGAGCCGACACCGCGCAGCGTCAACCTGTGGGGAGGCCAACTATCCAAATTCCGCAAAATGGCTAAAGAAGCGTGAAATGACATAAGGCCTTGTTCCATAGACCCTCTTCCATCTGTGGAAACAGATTGTCGGCGACCTCGGCTCCACGGGGTTGTCGACCCTTAGTCTAGATAGGCCAGTTTAGGTTTTTCAGTCATGAAGAAGGAGATCGTTTTACATGATTGTGCTGGAAAATCAAATTTTTCCGTATAGTAGATCGCCACTTAATACATCGTTCAGTGACGGAAAATACATGAAGAATCTCTCCGACCGGGCCGCCCGCTTAGTCACAGGTAACCCTTGGACACAACAGGTACACCTCGGCCCATTGATTGATGAGACACAAGCTAAGCACTTCGAGGAGAGCGTGAACCGCTCAGTAGCAATGGGTGCCAAGGTAGTCGCTGGCGGTAAACGCGATGGCAACTTCTTTGAAGCCACGGTTCTTAGCGGCTTGACGCCAGAAATGCCTGCCTTTGGCGAGGAGATTTTCGGCCCTGTAGCCCCCATTACACTTTTTGATACCGATGAGGATGTTATCGCATTAGTCAATGTTTCCTCCTATGGGCTAGCCGCCGCTATTCACTCCACATCTACAGAGCGAGCCCTGCGCATTGCTGATCGCATCAAAGTAGGCATGGTGCATATTAATGATCAGACGGTAAACAATGAGTTTCAGGTACCCTTCGGTGGCATGGGCCGCTCAGGTACCAGCGGTCGCTTCGGTGGCCCCGCAAACCTAGATGAGTTCACCACCACCCAATGGATCAGTGTGATGGAGCAAGGTATCCAGTATCCCTTCTAGCGCTCAATGAATTAAGCATTTGCGATTGACAAAAAGCCCTGTGCTGCGAAAGCAGGCACGGGGCAAAATAGATGGCGTCTTCATCACTTCTGCAATTGAGCCAAGTGCTGCATTTTACTGGTCATTTCTTGACCTGCTGCTGCTACAACGGGCATCAAAAAAGAGGTTACTTCCTCTGTTGCGACGGTTATCGGTAAGACGAGGCTAACACTTCCAAGAACTCGCTTGTCGTCATAAATAGGGGCTGAAATCCCAGAGGCACTTGTTCCAAGCTCACCTGCCGTGATAATAGCAGGCTGGCTTCTAAGCTCTCGAAGGCTTCGCTTGACCTCTGTCCAGTTGGCGCCAAGGCCAAACTGGTTGAATTTATCAGGAGCGTGGTTGAAGTAGGCTCTAGCTTGGCGTAAGGGTAAGTTGGCCAGAATCACTTTTGATGCAGCGCCTTGATATAAAGGTCGCGGCTGGCCACGCTCATAGCTAATCTCATGGTGCTGATAAGTCTCGAATTCCTCATGCACACACATTACTTGGCCGCGGAAGTAGCGGCAAAGGATGGCGATACTGGCAGAAGGTGCCGTGCTGAGCATTTCTCGCATAATACTTCTCGCCGCATGAATCATTGGATCGCCAATCCTTAGTTTACGGTCCAGCTCAATTATCGCCGGGCCAAGTACATACCTCCCTGTCGTATAGGCTGAAATATAACCGGCCGAGGCAAGCGTTCTAAAGTAACGGTAGGTCTGGCTGGCCGAAATCCCCAAGTGTACAGACGCCTCATCGACCGACCACTCCCCTTTTTCTTCATCAGCGAACAGGGAAAGTAATCGCAGCAGCCGTTCCTGAGAATTCTCTTTCAAAGCCACCTCAACATTTCCCGTCTGTTAATAGCGCCCTTAAACCACTGCGCGCATCTTTTGCAAAGCTCACTAGGGGCTTACAGCAATAACTGACTGTCACACATGACCATCAGTTGCCTCAATACGCTGTGATTGCTTAAAAAAATTTTTGAGCGCCCAGCACCATAGCCTGTATCAAAGCCTCCAGAAGATAATACTTTTGTCGCAAATACATATTTTTGCCTTGACCCCAACCGCATAAAAAGCAAAATTATCACAATACGAAAAAAATTGTTTTATTTAAGGCAGAGACAATAATTGCTGATCCTTACAAACACGACATCAGTTGAATCTTAAGGAGGGGGCGATGACCGCCATAGCATTTAAAGAATTAATCTCCAAAGACAACATGGCACCACTCTGGGAAGTGCTGCGAGGTTTGACACCGCGTGAACCTAAACAAGTACTGGAGCCTGTTATCTGGCGTGATAAAACGATTCGCAAGAATATGGAGATGGCCTGTGAAGCCATTTCTGCTGAGGATGCCGAACGTCGCGTACTGGTGCTGGAAAACCCAAAGCTACGCGGTAAATCCTTGGTGACCACCTCGCTATACGCAGGCATTCAGATGATTTTGCCTGGCGAGGTAGCACCCAGTCATCGTCATACGGCTTCAGCATTGCGTCTGATTCTCAGTGGCGAAGGTGGCTTCACTAATGTGGACGGTGAAAAAGTAATGATGAGCCCTGGTGATTTCGTGATCACACCATCAGGGGTGTTCCATGACCATGGTGCCGAGGGAAGCGACTCGGTGATGTGGCTGGATGGCCTTGATGTACCTGTCGTGCAAATGCTTAACGCGGGCTTCTCTGCTGACGCCCCGCACAAACGCCAGGAAGTTCGTCGCCCGGCAGGCGATTCTGAAGCGCGTTTCGCATCCGGGTTAAGCCCAGTTGGGTATCAGTGCAATGGCACGACGAGCCCTTTGTTCCACTACCCCTATAAGCGCACCCGGGCAGCGTTAACCAAGCTCGCTGAGAGTGGTAATTGTGATCCTGCAGCTGGACTCAAGCTGACCTTTACCAATCCCACCAATGGTAAATCACCGATCCTTACCATGGGCGCTTATATACAACTTCTGCCACAAGGGTTTCAAGGTGTGGAGCATAGGGAAACAGATGGCGCGGTCTATTGCGTAGTGGAAGGTAGTGTCCGCGTTCAGGTCGAAGATCAGGAGTGGACGGCAAATCGGCACGATGTGTTTGTGGTTCCTGGCTGGGCCTGGCGTCGCTTCGAAGCCTCCGATGAATGTGTTTTGTTCAGTTTTTCCGATCGCCCTCTTCAGGAACATTTGGGCTTTTGGAAGGAAGAGAGAAAAAACGCGTAACCACTCCCTAATAAAAAGGATAAACATTGTATGAAAATCTGTTTGTTCAATAACCATCGCCTGGGTGTCGTAGAGGGTAACGAAGTATTGGACGTCTCAAGCGTCCTACCACTTATCGGTACCGCGGAATATCCCTACCCTCACGGAGATCAACTGATTGCTTGCCTACCAGAATTAATGCCTGCCATAGCTGATGCCCTACAATTCGCTCGGCGTTATCCTCTCAGTAAGGTGACATTGCGCCCTCCGGTTGCCAATCCAGGCAAGGTTATCGCGGCCCCTGTCAACTACCAAGCCCACCTAGATGAGGCAATTAAGGATACAGCTACCTTCTCCCGCGCACATGTGCGGAAGATACAGGAGACAGGACTGTTTCTTAAAGCTACCAGCTCAGTGGTCGGCTCCGATGATCCTGTATGCATCGGACTTCCGGATCGCCGAACTGACCATGAAATTGAATTGGTTGCCATCATTGGTAAGCGTGCCAAGAACGTTTTAGCCAAGGATGCGCTCTCCTACGTGGCCGGATACAGCATCGGCCTGGATATTACCATTCGTGGGCCAGAGGAGCGCAGCCTGCGTAAGTCTCTAGATTCCTACACAGTGCTGGGCCCCTGGCTGGTGACCGCCGATGAGATAGAAAACCCTCATGCATTAGCCATGACCCTTGATGTGAATGGTGAAGTGCGACAAAGCGCCAATACCAAAGATCTGATCATGGACGTAGCCGAACTTATAGAGTTCGCCTCCAAATTCTACACCCTCGAGCCTGGTGATCTGTTGTATACCGGAACACCAGAGGGGGTGGGGCCTATCCGGCCTGGTGACACCATTAATTGTGAGATTGAGCGTATTGGTAATATCAGTGTGAACGTGGAGGCATCATGAGCACTCAGCAGCCTATTCTTATTATCGGTGGCGGGATTGGTGGCCTTGCATCGGCACTGGCCTTGTCTCGCCTCGGCATCCCAACATTGGTTATTGAGCAGTCCGATGAGTTTCGTGAAGTGGGGGCTGGTATCCAAGTAGGACCGAATGGCTTCCGCGCCCTTGATCGCCTAGGGGTATTGGCGCAGGCACGTGAACTGGCGGTGTTGCCAGATGAGTTGATCATGATGGACAGCGTCAATGCCACGCCGGTCGTTGAGATCCCGGCGGGTGACTCATTCATCAAACGCTTTCAGTACCCCTATGCACTGATCCATCGTGCCGACTTGCACAACGTACTGCTCGACGCGTGTCGTGCATCGAGCAAGATAGCGTTTAGAACCTCTACTAGGGTCACCTCCTTTTCAGAGGCCGATGGCGAGATGAGTGTCACAACAGATCAGGGAGAGATAATCTCAGGAAGTGCTTTGATAGGGGCCGATGGCCTATGGTCTAAGGTTCGCGAGAGCATTATCGGCGATGGCGCTCCGAGGGTTTCCGGCCATATTGCCTATCGTGCGGTACTGCCTATCGAGGAAGTGCCAGAAGCCTATCGCCGTAATGCCATGATTCTGTGGGGCGGCCCCAAAAATCACCTCGTACAGTATCCGTTACGTGGAGGAAAGCTCTTCAACCTGGTTGCCGTGTTCCATAGCGACCGCTATGTGGAAGGCTGGAATACAGAGGGCGATCCTGAGGAGCTCAAGCGTCGTTTCGCTGGAACCTGCGATACGGTTCAAGAACTGTTAGCCAAGATTGATAGCTGGCGTATGTGGGTGCTGTGCGATAGAGAGCCTGTGAAAGAGTGGAGCCGTGGCCGTGCCACCCTGGTCGGAGACGCTGCTCACCCAATGTTGCAATACCTTGCCCAAGGCGCCTGCATGGCTATGGAGGATGCTGTTGTGCTAGCCGATGAGGTTGCCCACTGCAGTAACGATATTGCCAGTGCCTTTCAGGCGTACCAGCAGCGGCGCTACCTGCGCACCGGACGCTGTCAGATCATGGCCCGCGTTCACGGTGAGTTCTACCACGCGACGGGGGTTACGGCTGAACTGCGCAATGCCATGCTCGCTTCGCGGACGCCAGAGCAGTCTTATGAAGGACTGTCTTGGCTATATGACGAGGATATTTGACGCACCCCTAGATATAAGTAATTTCTAACAAAAAAGTAACCGCTGTTTACAACTCTTGCAAATTACCATGCCCATAAGATTTCAGAATTTCGCTTTTAACTTATGATTTTATAAGAGCACAACTAATTTGCAGTGAGTAAGAAAAAAACTCTAAAAACAAGGTGAATACAATGACAAACATGCTAAGCACTACAACTCGCTATCTTTGCGCAATTCCGTTAGGCCTAGCGTTAATTGCCAGCGCACAAGTCGAGGCCAAAGAGCTACGCCTGGGATTAATTACCCCACCTCAGCATATTTTGAATCAAACCGCCCAACGCCTAGCCGACACAGTGGCAGAGCGAAGTGATGGTGAGTTAACCATTACCATTTTCCCCTCCGGCCAGTTAGGTGATGAATCGGCCATGTTCACCCAAATGGAGACCGGACTGCTAGACATAGGGCTTATGACCGCTGCAGCTACCAGCCAGCGTGAACCAGCTTTCGTCGGTTGGTTCACTCCCTTCCTCTTTTCCAGCGTAGAGGAGGCGGCCAAGGCCACCGAGACAGACGCTGCTCAGCAGATGCTGGAGAACCTGGAGAGCAAAGGTCTGCACGCATTCGGCTATACCTTTGCGGGCATGCGCCATATTCTTATGCGCGAAAGCGCTGTTAACAGCGCTAAGGATGTTAGCGGCAAAAACATCCGCATTATTCCGTTCGCAGCGATGAATACCTGGTGGCGAGCCGTTGAGGCTCGGCCCACCCCTACAAGTTTACCGGATGTTTACCAAGGCCTCCAAAACGGTATGCTGGATGGTGTGGATATTGACCTCGATGCCTTAGTAGGTTCGGGCTTTTATGAAGTAGCGGAGCATCTAACACTGACTAGCCATATGGCGTTTCCTGAGGTAGCCATAATGGGCCAAGCATCCCGCGCTTCACTTAGCGATGCAGAACGCCAGCTAATTGATACCGCCATGGCTGAGGCACTTGCCTGGGGTACTGAGACGGAAATTGCAGCAGAAGCGAGCAACCGCACCTTGCTCGAAGACCGCATTAATGTGTATACGCTAGAAAGCGCTGAAGACACTTTCAGCACGGCGAACCAAGCGTTCGCTGAGCGCTTTGGCGATCATCCGCTTATCCAAGCATTCCAGCAACAGTCCACCGAACTCCTTAACGCTGAATAAAACGCGTCGGGGCGCTTCTGCGCCCCGAACCAAAGAGGCGTACCCAAGATGTATTTTCCCCAAGACACCTGGCTAACCAAGGCGAGCCGACAGCTAGCCAGGGCTGAACAGCTGCTCTGCAACGTACTGATAATAGCTTTTAGCGCGTTGCTTATTGCTAATGTTTTCGCACGATACGTACTCAACAGCCCACTTTTTTTTGCCAATGAGCTAGCCGTCTATATTCTGATTTGGATGGCGTTTCTCGCCATCTCTATCGCCATACATAACGACCAGCACGTACGTTTGACCATGCTGATTGCGATACTGCCTAAAGCGGCTCAGCGCGTTTGCTATTGGCTTACCGAGCTGATCTGCCTGGCGATAATGGTTACTGTCCTGTGGTACGCCATCGCTTGGCTGCGGTCACCTTCGATCCACTACGATATCGCTATTACGCTCGATTGGCCCAAGTGGCACTTCTATCTCATCGTGCCGCTTTTCTGCGTCACATCGATTTTTCACCTCATCGCTAGGCTTTTTGATCGCTCGCGAGCGGGTTTTGTCCTAGCCAACGACGAGGAATGACCCAATGACGCTTGCGGCTTTTATTGTGTTAATGCTGCTTGGAATGCCAATTGCCTTTGTCCTCCTGGCTTCAACACTTACCTTCGTGATCACTTCCGGCAACTACCGTCTATTTGAAAACCTACCCCAGGTTATTTTTGGCTCGCTAGAGGTATTTGATCTGCTGGCGATTCCCTTATTTATCCTGTTGGGCGAAATCATGAATGAGGGTGGTATTACACGTCGCATTATCACTGCCACACGTGCCTGGTTTGCGTGGATTCCTCACAGCATTGCCTATGTATCCCTCACCTCGAACTTGATGCTTGCCTCTATTATGGGTTCAGCGACGGCACAGATCGCTATTATGAGCCGAGTAATGACTCCCGAATTGGAGCGTGATGGTTACAACAAGGGGTTCGCCGCGGCGTTGACGGCAGGTGCTGGCCTGCTGGGGCCGATTATTCCACCGTCAATGGTGTTTATTATCTATGGTGTCATTGCTCAAGTGTCGATTGGTGCCATGTTCATGGGTGGTATTCTTCCTGGGCTACTGCTGTTTATACTGATCAGCGGCTTAATCGCGATCATGGCGCGTCGCGCGCGTAAGAAAGGAAGCGTTGATCAGGAACGCACACCTCTATGGCGTGCGACTCGTGGCGCACTGCTCACACTTAGCATTCCCATCGTCATTGTGGGCGGTATCGCATTTGGCATAGTGACGCCTACTGAATCCGCGGCGGCTGCGACGCTAATGGCGGTGGTGATAGGCGCCCTCTTCTTTCAAGAGCTTAAATGGGGGCAATTACCTGGCGTTTTGAGCCGAACAGCGCGCAATACCGCCATTGTGCTATTTCTGATTGTCGCTGCGAAAGCCTTTGGTTGGGTACTGGTGTACAACCAGATACCTCAACAGGTAGCCGGACTAATGCAAGGCACCACCGAAAGCCCGCTGGTATTTATGCTTCTGGTGTTTGTGATGCTGATGGTAGTAGGCATGGTGCTTGATGGGATCGCCGCGTTGATCATTCTAGTGCCAATTTTGCTCCCGGTGGCGCAGCAAAGTTATGGGATTGATCCTGTCCACTTTGGCATCGTCACCTGTATGACACTAAGCCTGGGACTGTTAACGCCCCCGGTGGGTGCAGGGCTCTATGTTGCCTCCGCTATCAGCAACGTTAGCTTGCCCCGCATTACGAAGTGGATCTTGCCTTTCATAATAGCGGCTTGCCTCGTCATTTTGGCGGTCATCTTTAATCCCTGGCTCGTTAACGTTTTCCGTTAACTCTAGCCGCTACCTCCGGCTTACTCTTTATCGATGTGGGGCACTGGCTAGTATCATGCTGGCCAGTGCTCCCATCCAGTGCCTATTACAGAAACTTCTGCTATGGTCACAGCGTATTTTATCCTTTATAAGACCCGACATGACCCGTTCACCCCTATCTGAAGCTTTTGAATTACCTGGCAATCTTTTAAGACGCTGCCACCAAATTAGCGTGGCTATTTTTCTGCGCAAGTGCGAGGCGTTCAACCTTACCCAACTGCAATATATAATCCTCTCTGCGCTTGAAGAGATGGGAGCCAGTGACCAAATCACCCTAGGTGGCTATACGGCGTTGGATCGCAATACCATCGCGGTCGTGGTTCGGAAATTAGAGGAGCGCGGTCTCATTACCCGGCACCGTAACCCTGAAGATCGTCGTTCGATGGTGGTGAAGCTCACCAAGGAAGGAGAGGCGTTACGAGAAGCCGTAGAGCCTGCTGTTGAAGAGGTTCAAAGTGATATCCTGGCGCCGCTTAACGCCGAGGAGCAACAGATGCTGCTTTCTCTACTGCAAAAGATCGCTAACGATAATAATCATTTAAGCCGTGTGCCCGTGCGCTTAAACGAAAGATAGCACTGTCAACAACTTCACGAAGTTTCATGGTATTTAAGCAAAAAAGCCCAAGCGATCACTTGGGCAATGAGAACAGAATGAGAGTAAAACGTTAAGTATTAACGGCTACTCAAGCGACTCATAGGGCAAACCGACATAATTTTCGGCGATGGTGGTCATGCCTGCTTTGGAGCTGGTTACGTAGTCCAGCTCGGCCAACTGCATGCGGCTGTTGAAATCTTCCTCATCAGAGAAATTGTGCAGCATGGAGGTCATCCACCAGGAGAAGCGCTCCGCCTTCCAGATACGCTTCAAGCACGTTTGCGAATAGCGCTCGATCAAATCCGTGCGGCCTTCCTGGTAGACCTTCACCATTAGCCGATAGAGCGTATTGACGTCGCTGGCGGCCAGGTTAAGCCCTTTAGCACCGGTGGGCGGTACAATATGCGCCGCATCGCCGACCAGGAACAGCCGCCCGTACTGCATTGGTTCGACCACATAGCTGCGCAGCGGTGCGATGCTCTTCTCGATGGAAGGCCCGGTGACAAGCTTGGCGGCCACCTCGTCTGGCAGGCGGCGTTTGAGCTCTTCCCAAAAACGCTCGTCCGACCAATCTTCTACCTTTTCATCCAGCGGTACTTGAAGGTAGTAACGGCTGCGGGTGGCGGAGCGCATGCTACACAGACTGAAACCACGCTCGTGGCTTGCGTAAATCAACTCATCAGAGACCGGAGGAGTATCCGAGAGCATCCCCAGCCAGCCAAACGGATAAACTTTTTCAAACTCTTTGATGCGGTCTTGAGGAATCGTCTGGCGGGAGACGCCATGATAGCCATCACACCCGGCGATGTAGTCGCAGTCGAGCCTAACCGTTTCACCACTGTGTTCAAAGGTGAGATAGGGGCTGTCACTCTCCAGGTCGTGGGGCTGAACGTTTTCTGCTTCATAAAGCGTTGTCGCGCCAGCGGCGGCGCGTGCCTCCATCAGATCCCGCGTCACTTCGGTTTGGCCGTATACCATGACTTTGCTGCCGCCGGTCAGTTCATCCAGTGCGACCCGCACGCGGCGGTTGTCGAACACAAGCTCAAAACCGTCATGGGGTAGGCCTTCTTTATCCATGCGCTGGTCAACACCCGCTTCGCGCAGCAGGTCTACCATGCCCTGTTCCAGCACACCGGCGCGGATACGGCTCAATACATACTCACCGCTGCGCCGCTCAACAATCACATTATCAATGCCTTGACGATGCAGCAGCTGTCCCAGCAATAGGCCTGAAGGCCCTGCGCCAATAATCGCGACCTGTGTCTTCATAGGGATGCCTCATCATTGTCATTATCTAAAACTTATGACTTGTATTTTTCAATGAAACACGCCGCATAATAAGGCATGATCTAGATCAATTATTGGACATTTAGCGTGTTATTACCCAACCTTAGTCGTAGAGGAGATATAGATGATGACAGCCTCGTCGGCAACCTCCGTTCCGGTATTTAAGCTCTATGGCGAGACGCAGCACTGGCCCACGCCCGACTTGCTCCACTGTGAGTCCATCCCCGAGCGCAGTCGTCTGCACGACTGGCGTATCCGGCCGCACCGCCATGCCGACCTCGTGCATATTCTGTTTATTTCTCACGGTAGCGTTGAGTTAGAGCTGGAGGGAACAAGCCACCAGCTGCAAAGCGCCAGCGCTATCGTGGTGCCCGCAATGGCTATTCACGGCTTTCTCTTTTCACCGGATGTGGAAGGACACATTATTACTCTGGCCAAGCCGCTGGCCGACCACTTACATGCACTAATGGGTGAGAGCAGTACGCTAAAAAAAGCCGACTTCTACTCTCTACCCCAGGCAACTCAGGCTGAACGAATTGCCACGCTGGTGGCTCAGATCGACCAGGAGTACCGCCAACCCGCCCCCGGACGCAACAGCCTGCTCGAAGCGCTTATCCAAGCCTTGGTGGTAGAGCTATCGCGTCTTAATACCGCTGGGCATCCAGCAAAACGTTATGGCCCCCGCCAAAGTGACAAGGGGCGGCAGCATATAGAGCACTATCAAGCGCTGGTCGAAGCGCACTATCGCGAACAACCTAGTATTGAGGCGTTAGCCGAGCAGGTAGGGGTGAGTAGCGCGCACTTGAATATGCTGTGTCGACAAATCGCCGGTCGCAGCGCCCTGCAATTGCTGCATGAACGCCTACTACTAGAAGCCAAGCGCCAGCTCACCTATACCAATATGACCATTGGCCAAGTCTCTGACAGCTTAGGCTTCTCTGAACCGGCTTACTTCACGCGCTTTTTTAAGCGTAATACAGCGCTTTCGCCGCGTGAATTTCGGCTGCGTCAAACGGTGGCGGTTAACGAGATCACTAAATAGGATAATGCCTTGGCCCTAGCTGCATCGTCATCCAGCGTAACTCTGTGAACTCTTCGATGCCTGCCTTACCGCCAAAGCGTCCGTAGCCGCTGGATTTCACTCCGCCGAAGGGCATTTGCGGTTCATCGTGTACCGTGGGCGCATTGATATGGCAGATACCCGTTTGTAAGCGCCCTGCCACTTTCATGGCGCGTGCGCTATCGCGGCTGAACACCGCTGATGAGAGGCCGTACTCGCTATCGTTAGCGATGCGCACTGCCTCTTCTTCACCATCAACACGGATCACTGCGACGACCGGGCCAAACGACTCTTCGCTATATAGCCGCATAGCACTGGTCACACCATCGATGACCGTGGCCTGCATCACCACGCCCTCGGCTTTACCACCCGCGGCTAAGTGCGCGCCTTGAGTGACTGCGTCATCGATGAGGCTATTTAGTTTTTCACCTGACTGCGCGTTGATTAAAGTGCCCAGGCTGTTGCTTTCATCACGTGGGTCGCCTGCTTTTAGCGCCTGAGCCCGCGCGGCAAACTTCTCCACAAAAGTATCCGCCACTTGGTTATCAACAATAACCCGCTCGGTGGACATGCAGATCTGGCCTTGGTTAAAGAACGCGCCAAAGATTGCCGCGTCCACGGCAGCGTCTATGTCGGCATCATCCAATACCAAAAACGGTGCCTTGCCACCCAGCTCAAGCAGCACGGGCTTTAAATACTTGGCCGCTTGCTCGGCAATGATTTTTCCAACGCCCGTGGAGCCAGTGAAGTTAATCCGCCGCACAGCAGGATGGGCAATTAACGCGCTTACCACGTCAGCGGCATCTTCAGGCGCGTTGGTAATCACGTTGACGATGCCCTCGCCCAACCCCGCTGCTTGCAGCACTTCACCAATTAAATGGTGTGTCGCTGGGCACTGCTCAGAAGCCTTCAAGATCACGCTATTACCACACGCTAAGGGCGTAGCAATGGCTCGCGTACCCAGAATAATCGGCGCATTCCAGGGCGCAACACCCACGACGACGCCACACGGGATGCGCACGCCCATGGCTATGCTGTCAGGCACGTTAGAGGGGATGATATCGCCCTGGATCTGGGTGGTTAACGCCGCCGCCTCACGCAGCACATCAGCCGCCACTTTAACGTTAAAACCTGCCCAGCCAAGGGTAGCGCCAGTCTCTTCTACCATCCGATCAATGAAATCCGCTTGGCGCTGCTCCATTAGTTCGGCGGCTTTCAGCAGCTTGGCGCGCCGCTCCCCAGGGCCCGTTTGTGACCATGCCTCAAACGCCTGGCCTGCGGCGTCGGCGGCCGCGTTAGCGTCACCGACACTTGCCGCCGCAGCAGTGGTCACCACTTCACCGCTTAACGGATTCGCACGGGTAAAGGTGGCTGTATGCTCGGCAGGGGTAGATTGGCCCGCTAACATTAGCTGAGTGGTGAACATGTCATAAGCTCCTGTAGTTGTGGTTGTGATCGCGCTGGCTTGAATAGAGGCAAGCGTACTTGCCGCTAGAGTAGAAACAGCGTGCTTAAAATGGAGAAAGCAATTAATAACGCCAGCCGTATCAGGTCGGAGACGACAAAAGGCGCCACCCCTTTAAATATCTCCCCCAGCCCCACGTGCGGTGCCATCGCTTTAATCACGAACACGTTCATCCCCACCGGCGGGGTCATCAGCCCCAGTTCAACGGTCAGTACGGTCAAAATACCGAACCATACCGGGTCGATACCCATCGCCTGAATAATCGGATAAACCACCGGTACGGTGATTACTAGCATGGCGATGGAGTCCATAAACATACCCAGCACAAAGTAGAGCGCCAGAATGCACAGCACCACGACGATAGGGGTTAGATCCATGCCGTAGAGCAGATCAGTAATCGAAAATGAAATACGCGACACCGAGATGAAGTAACCGAGCGTCTCAGCTCCCACCAGCATAAAGAAAACCACCGCAGACAGCGCCAAAGTCTCTTGTACGCTGTGCCATAGCTGCGCACCGCGCATGCCTTTCACTAGGGCGTAAAGCAGCGTGGCGAACGCACCGACGCTAGCGCCCTCCGTCGGTGTAAAGGCACCAAAATAGATACCTAAAATCATCACCAGAAAAACGCCAAAGAAGGGCACTAAGCCGGTTAGCGAGAGCAGTTTCTCTTTCCAAGCAGTGGGTTCACCCGCCACGGCAAGGGAAGGGCGCAGGTACATGACTACTGTAATGGTCAGTGAATACATCACCAGCCCCAGCAGACCGGGAATCAGCCCTGCCATGAACATATCGCCAACGGACTGTTCGGTAAGAATGGCGTAGATAAGCAGCGCGATACTGGGCGGAATCATAATACCCAGCGTGCCGCCTGCAGCCAGCGCGCCGGTCGCTAAGCCACGGTTATAGCCATAGCGCTCCATCTCCGGCAATGCCACCCGGGTCATGGTGCTCGCCGTGGCTAACGAAGAGCCGGAGATAGCGGAGAAGATACCGCAAGAGCCCACGGCCGCAATCGCCAGGCCGCCCTTCCAGCCACCGCAAATCACCCGGGTTGAATCAAATAGTTTACCGGCCATCCCCGAATGAGCAGCCAGCACACCCATTAAGATAAACATGGGCACGGCGCTGAAGCTGTAGTTGGAAAGTACCTCTACCGGGACGGTTTTTAACTGAGCGACAGCTGCGTCCCAGCTAATGATCTGGGCAAAGCCCACCACCCCCACGATCAGCATCGTGAGAGCAACCGGCACGCGCAGAATCATCAATACCAATAAAAGCCCTAACCCAATGGCACCAATCGCTTCACTCCCCATGAGCTGCCTCCTCACCTGCGGCATAAATCATGCCCAGCAACGCATGAATAAAACTACGCAGCCCGAGCAGCAAGCTGAGCACCGCTGCCAACTGGAAAATGGGGCCCATCGGCAGGCGCAGGTCTTGGGTTATTTCGCCGTGCCGACTGGCCGCTGCGGCCGAATCCAGCAAGCCCACAAATAGAATGAGCCCCAGCGCCATAAAGCCGAGGAAAAAGAACCCTTGCAAGCGATTTTTTATCGCTTGCGGCAAGCCGTGAGAGAACGCCTCTACCACCACTTGGCTTTTCTCCACATTAGCGGCCATGGCGGCTAATAGCGCAAACAGCATCAAATAGCTGACCAGCTCTACGCTGCCAGAAACGCGCAGTGCAATCGCACCTTCCGTTACACGCGATAGATAACGCGTACTTACATCGGCAATGGTCACTGCCAGCAGCCCAATCAGTGCGATGCCAGCCACCAAGCGACAAATGAGGGCCAGCCAGTGGCTGGCCCTGTAGAGAGTAGACTTCATAAAACCTTACCCCTATTGGGTACCACAAGACTCACTGGCTGCCAGTGCTGCTTGATATACATCTCGAACCTGATCCAGACCGCGCTCTTCCAACTGCGTTAGGTAGTTCTCAATGCCCGTTTCTAGCGGTTCCTGCCAGTCAGGATGCTCTAGCGGATTGGCGATTTCACGAATGGTATGGCCAGCGTCGGCCGCCTCTTGTTTACCTTCCACATCTAGGCGATCAAACACCGCACCGGCGTTTTCAGCCCATTTCATGCCTGAGTTATTATCGATCACCGCCTGCTGTTCGGGCGTCAAATTATCGTACGAACGCTGATTCATGGTGGCGACAAAGATCAACGTGTAAAACGGTACTTCAGTGTGGTAGCTCACCAACTCGTTAATGCGGAAGCCTTTTAAACCTTCCCAAGGAAAGCTCAAGCCATCAATCACGCCGCGCTGCATGGAGGTATAGATGTCTGGCGCTGGCATACCCACCGGGCTTGCACCCATATTTTCCAGCATCTCACCCGCCACAGCGGTGGGGCGGCGTATACGCAGCCCTTCCAGGTCGGCAGGCGTTTGCACATCGGTGTCGATGGTGTGGATGCCACCGGGGCCCGTGGTAAACATAAACAGCGGGCGGGTGTCTGCGTATTCGCTGTCCAAATGGCCGTCATCATAGAGCGTTTGCAGTACGCAAGCACCTTGCGTTGCCGTACTCGCTACCCCAGGTAGTTCAACGATCTGTGAGAGGGGGAAGCGACCGGCAGTATAGCCCTGGGCGGTGGCGCCAATATCGGCTATACCGTTGGCAGCGGCTTCATAAATGGAATCCGGTTTGGCTAGGGTACCGGCGGGAAACATTTGAATGGTTAGTTCACCATTGGATTCTTCTTCAATGGTATCAGCCCACGCCTGCAACACATCTTGGTTAACGCCTGAAGGGCCAGGCCAAAAGTGCGCCATACGCAGCGTAGTTTCTGCCTGGGCAGAGCTAACGGCAAGGCCAGCAATCGCTGCCGCCAACACACAACGGGATAGGGACATTTTCATAGGAACCTCCAGGACTTTCTTGGATTATTGTAAGTTCGTATAGCGAATACTAGTTCGCTTTAAGCATTCACATTAATTCACTATGAGGCGTAGGGCTAATCGACATTCGTCTATGTTCAGGCTATGTCGCCCGGTCTTTTCAGCTTCCTGCCTCGCATCACCAGTGTTGCTGCTTTCACGCCGTCTCCAAAAGGTACAATGACGGGTAAAAGTTGGATTTTTACAAGATCAATGCCCGACCAAGGTCGAACCCAAACAAAAAAAGCGCTGCTTACGGATAAGCAACGCTTTTCAGTTTTATTTACAAACTTTGCAGACGAGGGGCTAGAAATCAAAAAACACCGTCTCGCCTTCGCCTTGCAGGCGGATATCCAAGCGATAACGCACTTTGCCATCAGCTTCTTCCCGCTTGGCAATCAGGGTTTGCCGACGCGCCGGAGACTCGATACGTGATAGCACCGGGCACTGCGCATTCACTTCAGCCTCATCATCAAAATAGAGCCGCGTTTGCAGGTGGATGTTCACTCCACGGGCAAACAGCGTCAGGTTAATATGCGGTGCCATTAACTGCCCGCTAGGGTGCTCCACCGCGCCGGGCTTGATGGTGGTTAACGACCACTCGCTACCATGATCAAATGTGGTGGCGGTACGCCCAAAGCTGTTGAACGGCTTGCTGAGGTCGTAATCGGCTTGATAGTGGCCGTTGGCATCAGCTTGCCACGCCTCGACAAACGTATCGCGCACCAGATCACCGTTGCCGTCGATGACGGTACCGACCACTTCGATATGCTCACCCTCAGCATTGGGTTTGGCCATCTCGTTCCAGATCTCTTCCTCACGGACGGGGTTGCCTGCCGCTGCGAGTGCAAGACCAATATGCACGTAGGGGCCAGCGGTTTGCGAGGCAGTTTCACGCAGCATCAGCGCGCTGGTCGGCTGGCTGTTGGGCTGAATAGAAGGCTGTTTCATGATGTATCCTCGCCCTTATTGGTTTTCAAAGTAGGTTTGCAGCTCGCCGCGCACCACAATGTCAAAGCGATAGGCTAGGCAATCCATTGGCTTGCTGTGGGCCATATCCAACCGTCCGATCATAGTTTCAACGGCGTCAGGGTCCTTCAGCGTATGCACAATCGGGCAGAGAGGAATCAGCGGATCGCCCTCAAAATACATCTGGGTAATCAACCGAGTAGAGATTGAAGGGCCGGTGACTGATACGTGGATATGCGCGGGTCGCCAGCTATTCATGTCGTTGGGCCATGGGTAAGGACCAGGCTTGATGGTACGGAAACGGTAAAAGCCTTGGTCATCGGTCAAACAGCGACCTACACCGCCAAAGTTAGGATCCAGCGGTGCCAGACACTTATCGTTTTTGTGGCGGTAGCGACCACCGGCATTGGCCTGCCACATTTCCACCAGCGTGTGCGGTACTGGCTTACTGAACTGGTCGACAACTCGGCCAAACATGATGATCCGTTCACCTTGCGGCAACCCCTGACCTTGGCTGAAATTCATCAGTAGGTCGTTGTCATGCGGCCCCATGCGCAGATGACTAAAATTGGGACCAGTCAACTCAGATACGGTCGGCTGCTGCATGCTCACTAGCGCTTGCTGCGGCGAGCGTGCCACCGAAGTTTTGTAGCCCGGCGCGTAGGCAGGCGGGTGCCAGTTGCGGTCACGGGTCACAAAGCGGTTATGATTATTTTGCATGGCAAAATGCTCTTTATGGCTACAGGGGCAGAGGGGCATTGCCCCTTTACACTTTTACTCGCAAAGTGTGACCTGCGGCTCAGCCCTTGCCAATTGAAGAGTCATCTTCGCCCATAACTCATAGGTTATGGCTTTTGCGACCTTGGTTGAATGCGCTCAGCTGCCACCTGGCGTAGGGTTTCGCAAAACGCTTCACGGGGCAGCGACGTTTCCATGCTCGCATTCGTACAAATGCCCACCGAACCACCATGGGCTTCAAACGGCAGCGCGACCTTCACCAACTGACCTTTTTCCAATTCTTCGGCCACCGCTTCCCGGGGGGCTATCCAGAGCGCATCACTCTCCAGAGTGTAGCGATAGCTAACGGGCAGCGAGAGAGTTTCCAGCAGCCGCGGCGGCAGCTTAATGGCATGGCGCACGCAGAAACTGTCCACCTGCTGTCGCAGCGTGGTCTGCGGCGGCGGTAGCGCCCAGGGATAGGCAACCAGTTGATCCGCCGTGACCGGCGTGACGTGGGCAAGCGGGTGCTCTTTTCGCGCGACGATAACCAAAGGCTCATAATAGAGGTGTTCAAAGTAGAGGTCGCCAATCTCTCGCGCCTCGGTCATCCGCCCAACCACCATATCCAGCTCGCCCAGGCGCAGGCGCGACAGTAAATAGGCGCTGGCCCCGGTCACCACCGATACACTGGTATCGCCCTGGCCCGGCGGCGCGGCGGTATGCCAGCGCTGTATCGCCACTGGCAACAGGCGGCTCTCAACAGTGGAAAGCGCCCCGACGCGCAGCCAACGCCCGCCCCGGTGGGCATCGCCAATAGCGCTGACGCCTTCATCCAGCGCCCGTATGGCAGGGCCTGCATGTCGGAGCAGCGTCAACCCCGCTTGGGTAAGCGACACGCCTTGCGACGTGCGTTCGAAAAGCGGCGCTTCAAGAATCTCCTCAAGCTCGCGTATTGCCTTGGAAATGCCCGGTTGAGTAATCGCCAGCGCCTCGGCAGCACGCGCAAAGCTGCGCCGCTTGGCCACTTCGAGAAACGCCATCAAGTGACGTAGTTTGATTCGAGCGTTCAGCATGGCGTTCTATATCAGCGAAAAAAGATGCCCTACTTTCGCCGATTAGCGCAAACAATGAAAACGCTAAATTGACGCGAGTACGGTAAGCCGTGTGTCAGCCTGCACGCAGCTGGATATAACCAAGCTGCAAGCAAGGAGTAGCTCTTTTGCGATAGAGCGTTTCATCACTTAACCCTCTTGTTGTCTTTGTTGAGGGGTACAGCACCATCACACTGCTTTTGGCTATGCCGGGGTGTTGGCACTTCGATCAGCAATGGCTCACTCACTTTGCAAATGCATTGTTCTTAAAAAAAACAACCGCTCATGGAGCCACTAATCTACTCACCCCAGCCCAACTCCTTAGCGAGGGCAAAGGCGTGATTGGCGGCCGGAACGCCACCGTAAATCGCCACGTGCATCAGTACCTGGCGCAGTTCAGCTTCTGTCAGCCCAATCCGCTTAGCCGTTTTTAGGTGCAGCGTTAACTCTTCACGGCCAAGCGCGGCGAGAATACCGGTGGTAATCATGCTGCGCTCGCGGCGGGTTAGGTCGTCATTGGTCCAAAGCTCGCCCCAGGCCAGGCGGGTAATCATCTGCTGGAAGGGGGCGTCCAGGCTGTTGGCGTTGGCGGTAGAGCGCGCTACATGCTCGTCTCCCAGTACCTGCTTGCGGGTCTCCAGGCCTGTGGCGTAAGCCACGCCGTGGTTCGCCACGTCGCCCAAATCGGCGGCGAGCACCGTGAGTAACTTTTGTGCGAAGTGCGCCGGGGCTTCTACCGAGGGCACGTGGCCCACGCCGTCAAAAATCTCCAGTGGGACGCCGCCGAGTTCCTCAGACAGCGCTTCCAGCGTCGCGGGCGGGGTGGCCATATCTTCGCTGCCGCCAAATAGCTGCATTTCTACGTGCTTCGACGCCAACTTACCGGCAAACGTATCGCGGCCAAGCATTTCGCACAGCTGAGCGTAGGACTCATCGTCGCCACGGCCCATTTGTACGCACCATCCCGCTTGCAGCGCCGGGCTTGCCTCAAAGGCCTTTGGTGCAAACCAGCGCGGCACGATCTCTTCAGACATCGCCGCCAAGCCTTCCTGCCGCACGCGGCCTGCGCGGGTATTCCATAAGTCCGGGTTGCCGATCACTGCGCCGGTGTTGGTCAGCGTCGCAGTAAGCAGGCGGTCAGGGTGCGCCGCAATCAACTGCTGGCCGACCACGCCACCAATTGAGGTACCGGCGAAGTGAAAGCGCTCAGCGCCAGCAATATCTGCCAGCGCCAACGCTTCAGTGGCCAGGTCAGCGGGCGTAATCTGCTCACCGCTGACCGCTTGGCTTGCGCCGTGGCCGGGTAGATCCCAGGTCAGCACTCGGTAGCGGGGCAGCAGCGCGGGGATCACGTCGTCCCATACCGCTTGGCTCATGCCCAGCGGATGCGCCAGCACGATAAGTGGATTCACTTCCGAGCCGAGCAATCGGTAAGCGACGCTGCGGCCATTGATGCTATGAAATGCCATGATGGTCTCCGTTAAACGCGTTCAATCAGCGTGGCGATACCCTGCCCCACACCTACACACATGGTACACAGTGCGTAGCGCTTGCCGCTGTTTTGCAACTCATGGGCGGCGGTCAGCAACAGGCGGGCACCGGACATACCCAGCGGGTGCCCCAGCGCAATCGCGCCGCCGTTCGGGTTGACGCGTGGGTCGTCGTCGGCCAGGCCGAGGTCGCGCATACACGCTAACGCTTGGGCGGCAAATGCCTCGTTGAACTCAAACACATCGATATCGTCCATGGCAATACCGGTGCGCTTCAGCAGTTTCTGCACTGCCGGTACCGGCCCGTAGCCCATGATGCGCGGCTCGACGCCTGCCGTGGCCATACCAATAATTTTCGCCATCGGCTTAAGACCGTGCTGTTTGACCGCCGCTTCGCTGGCCACCAGCATGGCTGCCGCGCCGTCGTTGACACCGGAGGCGTTACCCGCCGTGACGCTGCCACCTTCACGAAAAGGCGTCGGTAGGCCTGCGAGCTTCTCCAGCGTGGTTTCCCGCAGATGCTCGTCCTGGTCAAAGATCAGCGGTGCCTGCTTGCGTCGCGGGATTTCGATGGCGGTGATTTCCTGGGCAAAGCGCCCGGCCTTTTGGGCGGCAGCGGCCTTCTGCTGAGAGCGCAGGGCAAAGGCGTCCTGATCTTCGCGAGAGATATTGAACTGCTCGGCGACGTTCTCTGCGGTCTCCGGCATGGAATCGACCCCAAACGCTTTCTTCATCAGCGGGTTGACCAAGCGCCAGCCAATGGTGGTGTCTTCGAGTTTTTGACTACGGGCGAAGGCGCTATCGGCCTTGCCCATCACGTAGGGCGCGCGAGACATGGACTCCACGCCGCCGGCCAACGCCAGCTCCATTTCACCCGCTTTAATGGCGCGAAACGCGGTACCCACCGCGTCCATACCCGAGCCGCACAGGCGGTTCATGGTCGTGCCGGGTACCGAAGTGGGAATGCCCGCCAGCAGCGACGACATGCGCGCCACGTTACGGTTATCTTCCCCGGCCTGATTAGCACAGCCCATGAAGACTTCTTCAATGGCGGCAGGGTCGAGATCCGGCGCTTCTGCCAGTACGGCTTTAAAAATCGTCGCGGCAAAATCATCCGGGCGTACGCTGGCCAGGGTGCCACCAAAACGTCCCACGGCGGTGCGGCGGGGATGACATAGAAAGACGTCTTGCATAACAACATCGCTCATAAATAGCTCCTTTATGCGTCCGCGTGGGCCCGTTCGGTGCGCGCTTTGAGCTCACGCAAAATCGTCAGCTCGTTTTCGCTGGGCTCTGGAGTGCTTTCGAGCTGTTCGGCAAAGCGGATTTCCCAGCCGGTCGCGTCAATAACGTCTTCGCGGGTAACGCCAGGGTGCAGCGATACCACCACCAGCTCCTTGGTCTCCGGATCAGGCTTCATCACGCACAGGTCGGTAATCACCCGGGTGGGGCCTTTGCCGATATTAGGTACGTTATCGCGCCCTTTGCCGTCGCGGCCAAAGCCTAGCGTGGTGACGAAATCGACGTCTTTCACAAAGGCCCGCTTGGAGTGCTTCAAGGTGATAAACACTTCACCGGCATTGGTGGCGATTTCTGGTGCGCCACCGCCGCCCGGCAGGCGTACCTTAGGCGCTTTGTAATCGCCGATCAGCGTGGTGTTAAGGTTAGCAAAGCGGTCGATTTGCGCGGTGCCTAAAAAGCCCACGCTCACTTTGCCGCCCTGTAGCCAGTAGCGGAACATTTCGGGCACTGCCACGGTGGTCAGCGCTGACTCACACAGTTCGCCATCGCCGATGGAGAGCGGCAGCGTATCGGGCTTGGTTTGCAGCGTGCCGGACTCATAAATCAGCACCACATCAGGGGCGTGAGTCAGCCGCGCCAGGTTGGCGGCTTCCGAGGGAAGGCCGATGCCCACAAAGCAGGTCATGCCATTTTCAAGTGCCCGCGCAGCGGTCACCGACATCATTTCAGAAGAGGTATATTCCAGACTCATTAGGCTTTCTCCCCTGCATGATGTTGGGCAACGTTATAGACGTTGTCATCGAGCCACTGGGTGAAGGTGTCGCGGTCGCGAGCAATCGCATCCCACTCTTTATAAAAGCGGTTGCTGCGGCCGTAGTAGCCGTGGGTGTAGGAAGGCAGCGCGCCTTTCTCCGCTACCGCAACGGCGCTGATGGCCCAGCTGGGAATCACGCAGGCGTTGGGGGTAGCCCCCAGGCCATCAACAATCTCTTCCACCGTGACAATACTGTGCTTGGCGGCGAGTACGGCTTCTTTCTGTACGCCAACGATACCCTCTACCAGCACGTTTCCCTGACGATCCGCCCGTTGGGCGTGGATAATTGAGACGTCCGGACGCACCGACGGCACGGCGGCCAAGCGCTCACCGGTGAACGGGCACTCGATGAATTTGATTTGATCGTTGACGCTGGGCAGTTCGCTGCCGATGTAGCCACGAAAAACAGCCAGTGGTAACCCCGCGGCGCCCGCTTCGAAGGCGCAGGCCATGGCAGCGTGGCTATGCTCAAGAATCTCGATCTTGCACGGCCAGCCTTTCTCAACCGCATCACGCAGGCGGTGTAGCGATCCCACACCAGGGTTACCACCCCATGAGAAGATCACTTTTTTAGCACAACCCGCGCCAATCATCTGATCATAGATGATATCGGGGGTCATGCGGATCAGCGTCAGGTCACGTTTTTTCTGACGGATCACTTCGTGACCGGCAGCAAACGGAATCAGGTGGGTAAAACCTTCCATGGCCACGGTGGCGCCGTCTTGGACGTAGCGCGCTACCGCGTCATGCAAGCTGAGAAACTCGGCCATGATGGGTGCCTCTTAGCGGGTCGTTGGCGTATTTGTTAGTGAACTACAGCATATTGTTCGTTGAGCGAACATAGATCCTCTATACGAACAATCTACTGCTGAACATTCATTGGGTCAAACCCAACGGCGTCCACCTCACGGCCTACCGAATCCATCACCCCTTTCACAATCGAACTTAACGCTTTGTTTTTAAATACGCTTATTGGATTTCTAGCCATTTTCTGGCGCGCATGACCTGGGCCGCGCTGCTACCAAGGTATAAAGCGGGGTCGCAGGCATTACGCAGCGCCTCGGGGTCTACGGCCCCTTTCACATCAGGATGATGGGCGAGCACATCAGAATAGGTGCGTGCTTCCCGGCGTGAGGTTTCTGCTGCTTCTGCGCTAACAGCCTTGGCTCTATCCGTGCCTAGCGTAGGCGCCAGTATACGTGCGACGGGCTCCGCCATAATGCCGCCGCCAGTGGCCGACAGATTGCGCCACATGTTGTCGGGGTACACCTCGAGCCCCTCCAGCAGCACGGCCACTTGCTCTAGCGCACCCTCTACCAGCAGAGCGCTTTCCATCAGTGGCGCCCACTCCGCGTGCCACTCCCCCAATCCACGCTCAAGGGGTTGGGCGGCAGCGTTGATCAAAACGCTGGTGTGGCCATGCACTTGCCGCGCCGCGCCGCGAATCAGCGCGCTGCGTACTGGATTACGCTTATGGGGCATGGAGGAGGACTCCCCCATCCCGGGTGCCGAGGGTTCCGCGACTTCGCCGACCTCGGTCTGGGTGAGTAGCGCCACATCCAGGGCGATTTTTTCAGCGGCACCGGCGACCGCGTCTAACCCCGTACCGATGGCATGAATGGGGTAGCGGTCGGTATGCCAAGGCAGCACCGGCACCGCCAAGCCTAACCGCTCGGCCAATGCGTCCATCCACTCAAGCCCAAGGTTATCCCAACCCGAGTGCACGCCCACCGCGCCACCAAACTGAACGGGTAGCTCAACAGCGCTTAAACGGCGGCGCGCCTGCTCCAGGCCAATTGCCCAGAGAGCCACCTTCACCCCAAAAGTAACGGGGAGTGCCTGCTGCATTAACGTTCGACCCACCATGGGCGTATCAGCGTGAGCGTTCATCAACGTGAGCGCCGCTGAACGGCAGCGCACCAACAGTTCATCCAGCGCTGCCAAGCGTGGTTTAAGTAGGAGCATCAGCGCGGAGTCGACGACATCCTGGCTGGTCGCCCCTTGATGCCAGTAACGCTTGATGTCATCGGAAAGCAGCGAGCGGCTCTGCTTTACAAACGGAATCGCCACATTGCCACCGCTGGCGATGCCCGCTGCGATCTCTTCGCTATTGAAAGCCGCATTTTCCAACTGTTCGTGCATTTGCTGGCTAACCCCAGCAGGTACCGCGCCGCTGGTTTCCTGTACCTCGGCCAGGGCTAATTCAAAGGCCAGCATGGCATTCACCATGGCGTCATCGTCACACTCAGCGACGGCGCGCTGGCTCATAAAAGGATGCTTTAAAAATCCAGCAGGCATGGGCGTTACGCCTCCTATTAACGTTGTTCAGAACCAGCAAAACAGTTCATAAAGGCACGACTTAGAACAGAATTGTACATATGTTCGTCATTCGAACCATACGCTAAATAGGCCGGTACTTACGATTGCGACAGCGTGGCGTCAGTGCCCACGTAGCGCAGTACCATCTCGGTAACGTGATCTTCTAGTTTGCGCTGGTTCTCAGGCGCGGCTTGTTGCCAATCAAAAATCCGCGAAAAGGTGTGCTGGTTTGAGACATTGAAAAACGACAGCGCGCTAATCAGCCAGTGCAGTTCCCGAGGATCCAAGCCTTCACGAAAACAACCCTCTTCTACACCGCGGATATAAACGTTGGTGAGTACATCAATCACCCCGGCATTGAGTGATTGAATCAACTCTGACTGCGCTAAAAAGCGGCCATGATGAATATTTTCGATCATTACCAGGCGAATAAAGTCAGGGTTTTTGGCGTGGTGGCAGAAGGTAAAACGCACCAGTCGGCTAAGCGCCTCGAGCGGGGCCAGGTGGTCAAGATCCAGCTCGGCCTCCTGCAGGCGCACTTTCTGGTAGGCGGCTTCCAAGGTGTGTAGGTAGAGCGTCTCTTTATCATTAAAGTAGTAGTAAATCATGCGCTTAGAGGCGCGTGTTTTCTCGGCGATCTCATCGATCCGGGCCCCAGAGAGGCCTTTTTCTGAGAATTCGCGGGTAGCCACCGCAAGAATATCGGCGCGTACGGATTCGGGGTCATTTTTACGCCGTCGCCCCGCGGCAGGGGGACTGGCCTTGGTAGAAGGAGCTGTCATAGAGCATGCCTTTTATTGTCGTGGTCGTCTTTGGTCTAGTATGCCATAGCTTGACTGAACGTACCATTTCGTACATTGTTTATTGTGACAGGATGGAACGGCTAAACACGCCACTGCTTTAGGCTTTTCCAGACCTTATAACAACGGCCCGACAAGAGGACAACAACAATGTCTCTGACCCCTATGTTTACAAGCCCTATGTTTACCAACCCCAAGTTTATGGCCCCAAGGTTTACATTGAAGCAACTGCCTTTGAAACGCGCGCTGACGGCGGCCCTCGCGACGGCAACGCTGGTTGCCGCAGCGAATGCTTCTGCCCAAACGCTACGCTTTGCCCACGTCGACCCCGATGACTGGACCACCTCCAAAAAAGGCGCGGCGGGTCAGGTGTTTAAAAATCTGATAGAAGCCGAAACAGATCTCACCGTAGAGCTCTACCCCGCCGGAGCACTAGGTGGCGAAACCGAGCTGATTGAAGGCGCTCAGGATGGCACTATCAGCATTGCGATGGTCTCCGGCGCCTATGCCAACTTCTGCCCGGCGGTCGCTGTCACGGATATCCCGTACACCTTCCCGTCTGCGCCAGTGGCGTGGCAAGTGATGGATGGCGAGTTTGGTACAGCGTTGGCCGAGCACTGCTTGCAGGAAACCGGCCTACGCACGCTGGCTTACGGCGAAACGGGCTTCCGCCACTTCACCAACTCCGTGCGCCCGATCAACTCGCCTGAGGATATGGAAGGCCTGAAGTTCCGCGTTCAAACCATTCCGCTCTACCTGGAAATGGTTAGCGCTTTGGGTGGCGAGCCCCAGGGTATTGCCTGGGGTGAAGTACCCACAGCGCTGGCTACCGGCGTAGTCGATGGCCAGGAGAACCCGATCTCCGTGATCTACGGCAATAATTTCTATGAGTTTCAGGATTATTTGACCCTGGATCGCCACGTTTACGGCGTCGATCACCTGCTGATTAACGATGAGATCTTTCAGTCGCTAAGCGAGGAAGAGCAAGCTGCCGTTAAGCGTGCCGCCGTGGTTGCGGGTACCACCGGCCGTGCCATTCAGCAGTTCAACTCGGCTGAGGGGATCACCAAACTGGAAGCAGAGGGCATGGAGATCACCCAGCCCACCGCTGAGCAGATGGAGGCCTTCCGCGAAGCCGCCCAGCCGCCGGTTCAGGCGTACCTGACCGAAGAGCTTGGCGATGACGCAGAGTGGATTGAGCGCCTTTCTTCCGCTGTGGAAGAGGCGTCCGCGCGCTTCTAACCCCTGCCTAAACAAAGCGCGTTGCGAGTGGGCCTTAGGTGGCCCACTCGCGACCCTGCGTGCCTGACTATCGATCGAAGGTGCTCTTATGTCTCATCTTCTCGCCCGGCTACACCGCGGCCTGATCCTGTTCAATGGCAGCTTGGCAGGGCTTGCCATGGTGCTTATTTTCCTGCTGGTCGCGGGCAATGCCTTTGCGCGCTACACCTATGGCGGCTCCATTACCTGGGGAGAAGATACCGCCATCTATTTGATGATTTACGGCCTAATGTTTGGCATGTCCTGGGCGTACTTGCAGGACAAACATATCGGCTTTGACCTTATTCGTCGTCTACTGCCGCCGCGCTGGGTGCGCTGGCAGGCCGTGGCCGTTGACCTAGTAGTGCTTGTGGTGGGCATTGGCTTGATGTGGTCAGCCGTTGAATTCCTCGCCTCCCGCGGAGGCCGCACCTCATCAAGCACGGGGATGCCGATGTGGCTGTTTCAAGCCTCCATGCTAATTGGCGGCGGGTTGCTCAGCCTCTCTGCACTGGTGATGGCGGGCCTGCGTCTGAGCAATCAACAGGACGAGGAGACATCCGCATGATCTTTATACTGCTTCTAGCCCTTATTCTGCTTGGTGTGCCGTTTGCCTTTGCCATCCTCGGTTCGCTAACGGTGCTGATGAGCACCGGCGATTTGCCCTACCACATCCGTATCGTCTCTCAGCAGTTTTTCGGCGGGATGGAGTCTTTCCCGCTGCTGGCCATACCGCTGTTTATTTTGGCTGGCGAGCTGATGAACGAGGCGGGTATCACCCACCGGATTATTAACCTCGCCACCGCTATCGTCGGCCGTCTTAAAGCCGGACTGGCACACGTGAATATCTGGGCCTCGGTGATTTTTGCTGGCCTTTCCGGCTCGGCGATTGCCGACACCTCCGCGTTAGGGCGGGTGTTCATACCGTCAATGGAAAAAGAGGGCTACCCCCGGGATTTTGCCGCTGCGCTCACAGCTGCCTCTTCGGTCATTGGCCCGATTATTCCACCCAGTATTCCGGTGATTATCTATGCACTGACGGTGTCGGGTGTGTCGGTACCGGGACTGTTTTTGGCTGGTATCGTGCCGGGCTTTTTGCTGGCATTGGGGCTCTCCATCTACGTCTACTTTTTTGCTGGTGACCTTGGCGCCACCCAGTCAAAACAGCAGTCGCGCCGCCACGCCCTTCTCCACGGTCTGCTGCCTGCGCTCATGCCAGTGTTTGTGGTCGGGGCCATTCTTGCCGGTATCGTCACGCCCACCGAGGCGGCAGCCTTTGCCGTGGTCTACGCGCTGATTCTGGGCGTGGTGCTCTACCGCAATATCAAACTGGTGAACCTGCCCGCTATCTTCGCCCGGGCCATGCGCGACAGCGCGGTGATTATGGTGATCATGGGCGCCGTAGCGGCGGCCAACTGGGTGTTAACGTTTGAGCGCGTGCCCAACATGCTCACCGAGTGGGCACTGATGAGTATCGATACCCAGTGGACCTTCCTGATCGCCGTGATTCTGCTCCTGTTGGTGGTGGGTCTGTTTTTAGAGGGTATAGCGGCGATCTTGGTGCTCGTGCCGATCCTCCATCCCATTGCCATGGCGTTGGGTATCGACCCGCTGCACTTCGGCATCGTGGTGATCTTCAATCTGATGATGGGGCTGATCACGCCGCCCATGGGACTCTGCCTTTTTGTCGCAGACTCCGTCTCCGGCGTGGGAATGGGGCCAATTATCCGCCGCATTCTGCCGATGCTGGGCGTGCAGTTTTTGATTCTGCTGCTGATTACTTTCGTCCCCGCACTGGTCACCTTCCTGCCGCGACTGGCGGGTTACTGATGCTATTCAATGTAAGGAGCGTGATGCCATGTACTCATCCATTGCCACGGTTTGCCTAAGCGGCTCCCTGGAAGAGAAGGTAGACGCCATTGCTCAAGCCGGCTTTGAGGGGCTTGAGCTGTTTGAAAATGACCTAACGGCGTTTCCCGGCACGCCGCGGGAAGCGGGTGAGTTGATTCGCGCCCGCGGCCTTAAGCTGGTCACGCTCCAGCCGTTTCGCGATTTCGAAGGGCTGCAGGGGCGCGCACGGGAGCGGGCCTTTGACCGCGCCGAGCACAAATTCGACCTGATGGAGGAGCTGGGTACGGATCTGCTCATGGCGTGCAGTACCGTTCATCCCGACGCACTACCAGGCTTAAGCCGCGCCGCCGATGACTACTATGAGCTGGGCGAGCGTGCCGCGCGGCGTAATCTCCGCGTGGCCTATGAGGCGCTGGCCTGGGGTCGGCATATTCACGACTACCGCGATAGCTGGGAGGTGGTTCGCCGTGCAGCCCACCCCAATGTCGGCCTGGTGTTGGACACCTTCCATATCTTCTCCCGCCAGACCGAGCTGGGCACCATTGGCCGCATTCCGGGGGATCGCATCTTTCTGGTGCAGACCGCCGATGCACCGCGTCTCTCCATGGATCATCTGTCGTGGAGCCGCCACTACCGCTGTTTCCCTGGCCAGGGCGAGCTGCAGATGGATAAATTCATGGCCATGTTGGATGAGACCCGTTACGACGGCCCGCTCTCCCACGAGATCTTTAACGATGTCTTCCGCATGGGCCACAGCGACCAGACGGCCCGGGACGGGCTGCGTTCCTACCACTTGCTACGCAGCATGCAGGGCGACAGTGGCATTCCCGCACCGCAGCCGGTCGAGTCGGTCGCCTTTCTGGAAATTGCCGTTGAGCCTGCGGATTTAGCACCGCTGCGCGAGCTGCTCAGTGCGTTGGGTATGGCCTGCGTGGGGCGCCACCATACGCTTAACGCCGAGCGCTGGGCGGCAGGTGACGTTAATCTGGTGCTTAATGCCGAATCGAGCTTTACCGGCCGCACGCCAGGACGCGATGCCACCGCAGTAACGGCGATTGGCCTGCGCGTGGCAAATGCCTATGAGGCGTTTAAACGTGCAGACAAACTTGGCTACGATATTGTCGAACCTGAAGAAGTGGGCGCCAGCCACCGCATGAGCGCCCTGCGCAATGTGGATGGCAGCCTCTCCTACATTATTGATGACTCGCAGCTAAGCCGCACCTGGGATCGCGAGTTCCCTGTCGATGTGCAGCCGGTTCCTCAGGGGGCGCTGGTGGATATCGACCATATCAGCGTGGCGCTCTCCTACCACGACTACCTCTCGCTGATGCTGCAGTACCGCGCTATTTTCCAGCTGGCGCCAACACCCTCCTTCGATGTCACCGATCCCCGCGGGCTGATCCAAAGCCAAGTGCTGCAGAACTACAACGGCCGCTTTCGCCTGGCGCTTAACGCCAGCGCCTCGCCGGATACCGCCAGCAACCGCTTTGTGCGCCAATACGGCGGCTCGGGGATTCATCATGTCGCCCTGCGCACCAACGCCATGCGCGACACCAGCGCTGCGCTGCAGCAGGCGGGCACGCCGGTACTGCCAATCCCCGGGAATTACTACCGCGACCTGGCCGCGCGCTTCGACCTACCGGCGCAAACCCTGCAATGGATGCAAGCGCACCACATCCTCTTTGATCAGGACAGCGACGGTGACTTCCATCAGCTGTATACCCAACCCGGCCGCCAGGCGTTCTTCTTTGAGCTGGTGCAGCGTGAAGGGTACCAAGGGCTGGGGGCGCCGAACGCCTTTGTACGCGTCACCGCGCAACAGCGTTTGGAAGCGGCTATTAGCAGTCGTCATCAAGACAAGGGGGAGAGCCAAGCATGATCAAACTGGGGCTAGTAGGCGAGGGTATAGCAAAATCACAATCTCCCGATCTCCATGAGCGCTTGGGGGAATCATTGGGAGTGCCGGTGCGCTACGATTTAGTCGACAGCCTGGGGGTGACGGGTTTTGACTTTCCCAGCGCTATCCAAGCACTGCGCAGTGAGGGCTACCGGGGGACCAATGTCACCTTCCCTTTTAAGGAGAGAGCCGCGCAGCTGGCCGATATCCGCGGTGAAGGGGTGCGCCGGGTAGGCACCGCCAACACGCTGCTGTTCGATGAGCGCGGTCTACGCGCTGAAAACACCGATTACACCGGTTTTATCAGCGCCTACCGCCACTCTTTCGGCGACCAACCCGCGGGTGAGGTACTGCTGATTGGCGCCGGTGGCGTTGGGCGTGCGGTAGCGTGCGCGCTGGGAGAACTTGCCGTTAGCCACATCAATATTCTTGAACATGACACTGCCCGGGCAGAGAGCCTCAGCCGTGATCTTAACGCGATGGGCATTAAGGCGACGTGCATCACGCCAGAGCAGGCTCAGCGAGAACTGCCTCATTGGCAGGGCGTGGTCAACTGCTCCCCCATTGGTCACATCAATCACCCCGGCTGCCCCATCGATACCGCTGGGCTGAGTAGCCAGCACTGGGTCTTTGATGCGGTTTACATCCCCGCCCACACCGAGCTGTTAAACGCCGCCCACCAGGCGGACGCCAAAACACTGTCGGGTGTTGACCTGTTTGTGTTCCAGGGCGTGGATGCGTTTCGCTTTTTCACCGCCGATTGCATCGCCTCCGAACAGATCGATCCGCATGTGATACCGCTGCGTACGCATTATATTGAACAGTTGGTCTCCTCTTCTGCTCAATTCGTAACATAAAGCTCGGGCCATGAAGCACGAACAGATGCAAGGGAGCTGCGTTTTCGTTCTTAAAGCACCAACGTCAACCCTTGTCAGAACGACAGGTCTATGAGGAAACTCAACCTAATTCCCCTTTTCAGGTTACATGATAGCTTCAACCAGAGAGTGCTATATAAATCGACATGATCTACTTCAATACGACTTATTTTCAGAGTTGTATTTGGAAAGATAGGCACGTAAGAAATTGAATACTGTATGCTAATGGTAGATTTTTTTTTATAGTGGCGATTTATAGTGGGCTATAAAAGCCGGAAAGAGGGTAACTAGACCAATATGCCCAGCAAGCAAACCATGAACTTAGGACGCATTAAACGTCCGCGAACTCTAGCGATGGAAGTAGCGGATGAACTGAAGGCGGCAATCATCTCCACCAAGATTGGTCTAGGAGAAATACTTTCGGAAGAGCGTGTAGCGACCGAAATGGGTGTTAGCAGAACCCCTGTCCGCGAGGCTTTCTCGATTCTTCAGCACCAGGGGCTGCTTACAGTGCTACCTCGTCGAGGCAGCATTGTCTTCCGTCCAGATGCTAGCGACATTGAGATGCTGGTCGACTTCCGCCGGCAAATGGAACTGGGTGCAGCGAAGCTGGCTATTAACAGTGCGCCCGCCGAAACGTCGTCTGCACTGAACCGTATAATTGAAAGCATGGGCCACGCGCGTAACAACGATGAGTTACTAGCCTACACCGAGGCTGACGACGCCTTTCATGCCACTTTCTTCGAATTCTGCGGTAACCCTTATTATGGACAAGCTTACGAGCTGATCTCGGGGCGTATTAGTGCACTTCGTGCGCACCTTTCCGTGCCGCTGCAGATTTACCGCACGAAGGCTTATGACGAGCATTTAGCCATCGGGAACGCCTTCGAGGAAAGGGACGAGGAAAAGCTTCTGATTGTCTTGGAGCAGCATATCTCAGCAATGACAGAAAACTATGTGAAGGCGCTTGCCTCACTCTAATACCTGCCGAATTGACAGCCATAGACTCGGTGCCCTGTTTCGCATAAGAGTGATATTGCCTATATACGGCATACGTGGCTTTCAATCCTTCCCTCAGCTATTCAAACCAATCGATAACGAGGGCTTGAACTTTGTTTCGCAGAATTCAGGCCTGACATGTCATTGGTCCTGTTTGCTCGCTGAATGCGGCGTTCTCTATCTAAGCTCAACCACCTCGGATTCATACTAGCAATAGCAAAGAGACTAGCTTAGCCCCAAGGAACTGCTAACAGCACCTCACTTACCCGCCATCCTGTTACACAATCCAATATCTTCCAGAGTCACTCAGCGAAACGCCATGGTTTACCAGGGAGCATGACGTTGCGTCTGAGACAGAGGCAGAGGCAGAGGCAGAGGCAGAGGCAGAGGCAGAGGCAGAGGCAGAGGCAGAGGCAGAGGCAGAGGCAGAGGCAGAGGCAGAGGCAGAGGCAATGCTAACCCGTTGAAAAGACTGAATGCAGGCTTTTTTCATTCATTGAGAGCCCGTGCTTACGTCCTGCCATAAGGCAAAGATACTCCTGAGTGATCATTTATCTGCTTGTTGACATACTGTATGTCAGTGAATTAGATTTCTATCAGTGAGGCCGCCAGTAATCTTAAAAACAAAGGAAAACAAAATGTTTAAGAAGCCCCTTACCTTAGCGGTTGCTGTTGCAATAACGCTGGGAACCCAATACGCCACTGCACAAGATACGATCACGCTTCGCGTAGCACACTCTATGCCTACATCTCATAGCTACCAGTCCTGGATTGAGGATTTCGCGGTCGAGCTAGAACGCTTGGCTCCAGGTAAAATTGAGGTCGAAGCTTTCCCGAATGCCCAACTCGGAACCGAGACGGAATACCTTGAAGGTATGCAGTTTGGTGTGATTGAAGGAGCCGTAGTCGGACGCCACGGCCAGATTGATCAGCGACTCGAAGTTCTAAATTTGCCGATGATCTACAGAGATGCCAACCATCTAGATGAGGTCCTACGCAGTGGTAGTGAGGTTCAGCAGACGTTAGATGACATCATGTACGAAAATGGCTTCAAGGTGCTGGGTTGGGGGGAGCTGGGCTTCCGCGACATTACCACTTCTGGAGTACCAATCCGCAAGGCCCAAGACTTGGAGGGGCTCGATATCCGAGTGCCGAATGTCGAGCCATGGCTCATCGCCTTTCGTGAATGGGGCGCAAACCCTACACCGCTCGATTTTTCTGAACTCTACTCGGCACTTCAGCAAGGCGTAGTGGACGCGCAGGAAAACCCACCTGAGGTTATCGTTAACTCACGTTTCGATGAGGTTCAGGACACGCTTTCGCTGACTGAGCATGCCTCGATCCCATCGGAGTTCATTGTGTCTGCCCGCTTTTGGGAAGGCTTAGACTCCGATTTGCAAGAAGCCGTCATGGAAGCAGCGACGATCAGTCGTGATGCTCAGGTGCAAGCTACACGTGAAGCTAACGAAGCGTTGGTGAATGAACTGTCCGACCGTGGTATGACCATCGTTTCAGATGTGGATCGTGAGAGTTTTCGCGTTGGTGCCGAGGCTTCATGGGCAGCCTATGAGGATCGCATTGGCGCCGATCTAATTGAAGCCGTCCGCACCGCTGGCCAGGATTGAAACCATGGAACTGATTAGCCGGATCCTGAAGATCCTGATCGGCCTACTGCTGGCTGCGCTAGTGGCTGTCGTCACGCTGGGCGTTGTCTATCGCTACTTCCTTCAGTCTTCTCTTTATTGGGGGACTGAAGTGCCGAACATCATCCTGGTCTGGCTGGTCTTTCTCGGCAGCGTTGCCGCTTATCACCAGCACTCGCACATCGCTTTCACCGTGGTGAGCGAAATGCTGCCAGGCTGGCTCGGTCGCTGGAACGCGGTGATTGTGCTGATGGTGACGCTAGTCTTCTTCGGCATCATGTTGTGGCAGGGCGTTCTGCTAACACAACAGGGTATGACCTCGTTCACTGAAGCGTTGCGCATCTCTAAAGCATGGGTATATGGCGCTATACCCTTTTCCTCGGCGCTGATCGTGCTCATGGTGCTAGAACGGTTGGGCCCGGCATTAAAGGCTGCGGTCAGACGCGACGCATAATAAAACTAATCCGATAGGAAACTAACAAATGCTGCTGACAATCGCACTCGTCTTTGTCTTGCTGCTGCTCATTGGCGTGCCCATCGGTTTCGGTATGGGGCTTGCGGCTACCATCGCTATTTGGCTGGATGGCAGCTACCCGCTGCTGATCATCGGGCACAAAATGGTGAATGCCATTTCGTCGTTTTCGCTGGTTGCGGTGCCGCTCTTCATTCTTGCAGGAGCATTGGCTGGCGAAACGTCTATTGCGCAGCGTCTAGTGCGTTTCGCCGATGCAGTTGTTGGGCATATTCGTGGTGGCTTGGGACAAGTGAATGTTGCCGCCTCCATGTTCTTTGGCGGTATCTCCGGGTCGGCGGTGGCCGATACCGCGGCGCTCGGCTCACTCATGGTACCGCCAATGGAACGGCAGGGTTACACCCGAGAAGATGCGGGTGCCATTACCATTTGCTCATCCACCATCGGCGTACTGATACCACCCTCAATTCCCATGGTGCTCTACGGTATTACGGTGGGTGAAAGCGTGGGTCAGCTATTTCTCGCGGGGATTGTGCCTGGCTTGTTAGTGGGTCTGATGCTGATGGCGGCGGTCTTCACGATGGCCAAACGCAAAAAGTGGCCACGCCGCGAACGCCGTGCCACCCGCAGGGAGCTTTGGGAGAGCTTTAAAAGTGCCTTTCTTTCGCTGCTGCTTCCGGTCTTCCTGCTCGGTGCCATTGTAAGTGGACTGACGACGGCGACAGAGGCGGGCGTTATCGGCGTGATCTATGCGCTGCTGCTAGGCGGTGTGGTCTATCGTGATCAGACGCTGATACAGATGTGGAAGGTTCTGGTTAACTCTGCGATCAACACGGCCGTGCCACTGTTTATCCTCGCTACCACCTCCGTTACAGCCTGGATTGTTGCTGTGGAGAGATACCCAGCCACCTTGGTAAGTCTTTTTGAGACGGGTGGATACGGTCCTTGGACGATCATCCTATTGATCATTCTCTTTTTGCTGGTGGTTGGGATGTTCATGGATCTTGTCCCGGCGCTGGTGCTCTTCGCCCCAATACTGCTGCCTGTGGCAGAGGCGGCAGGCTACGATTCAGTGCACTTCGGCATCATTATGATCATGACGTTAGGGATTGGCCTGGTAACGCCACCCGTGGGCAACTGTATCTATCTAGGCTCGGTGATTGCGCGAGTCGGTGTTGGGCGCCTATCTATTGCCTCGTTGCCTTTCCTGGCCGTCAACATGCTGGCGCTGTGCCTCGTGGCCTTCTGGCCTTGGCTGACGCTGGCACTACCAAAACTATTCTACTGAGTCATCAGCTGCAGTTCCTTAGGCAATGCGGCAGGAGAACCAAATAATGACGGGATTTTTGGGGCAAGGAATACTTGCCAATTGGGGCGGTGTGACCGAGGTAGCAGAGACGGATTACAACGCTTGGCACAGCCTTGAGCACATGCCTGAAAGAATGTCGGTTCCGGGATTCCTTCGTGGTCGACGCTGTATTGCGGTGGAAGGAACGCCGGCTCACCGTCGCTACTTTATGATGTATGAGACTCGCACGCTTGAGACATTAGAGTCTTCGCCTTATCTTGCGCGCCTTAACGACCCAACGCCCTGGACGCAGCGAATTTTATCGGAATACATAGCGCCCTCGCGGACGATTTGCCGTGTCCTTGGCAGTGCAGGGCGTGGTGTCGGGGGTTGGATCGCCACTTTTGAGTTTGGAGAAGATAAGCGAGACACGGCAACCGCATTCGCTAACGGCGACTGGATAGATAAGATAATGCACCTTGATGGCATATTGGCAGCTCATGCGCTCGAAGGTGATCCTACCACTGGCCAGCAGCCCACAAAGGAGAAAATCTTCCGCGAATCTCGCGATAAAGACATTACCGTCGCCGTTGCTCTGTTGGTTGAAGGAATGGATCGTGCCTCTGTTGAGGCGGCGATAGTGGCGCTTAAGAATCACCTGGGAGCACTTGCGTCTGACTGCATCACGCTTTACCAAACCCAGCACGTACTGAGCGATGTCGATGCCCATGAGTGATCTTGCCTTCCCTCCACTCCCCTCCGCAGAGGCGCCCAAAGTTCTTGTGACTGGGGCCGCGGGTTTCATCGGCGCTTGGACACTGCGCGCACTACTCTTTGAGGGCTACTGCCCCGTCGTATTTGACTTGAAAGAGGATCGCCGTTTGGTGGCCGCGATCTGTGGCTCGGATGCCGCCAACATGCTCAATTGGCACATAGGCGATATCCGGGACACCGATCAGTTGCAAGCAGCAGCCATGGGGACGGAGCGCATCATTCATCTAGCAGGCATGCTGACTCCCGGCTGCCGTGCTAACCCTCGGCTCGGGGCTGAAGTGAATCTGATCGGCCTGCTTAACGTCTTTGCTGTCGCACAAACACTCAACCAGAAGAGCGTGATCTACATGAGTTCTGCCGGGGTTTACGGCCCTAGCGGGGGCTCAACCCCCCAGCCAACAACGCTGTATGGGGCCTTTAAGTTGGCCGGCGAAATCTGCGCGCAGTCTTTCTGGGATAATGATGGGCTCGCCTCCGTCGGGGTGCGGCCTTATGTGGTTTACGGGCCTGGTCGCGAGATAGGCCTTTCTGCTGGACCAAGCCTTGCTGCACGTGCTGTGGCTGAAGGTCGATCGTTCACGATTCCCTTTACAGGGTTGCTTGACATGATTTATGTCGCAGACGTGGCCACAGCCTTTATGGCCGCACTGAAAGCCGATATTGCGGGCGCGCACGTGGTGAATTTGTTCGGCCAAAGAATCGAGGCCGTCGAGGTGGCGCGCATGCTTGACGAGCAGGCCAGCGAGGATATCTCGGTTACAGCAACGGGGGATCCGATGCCAATTGTGCTTCCGCCACCCGATGACAGTGCAGCCATATTGGTGGACTGGTCGCCCACACCACTTTCTCAAGGGCTGAAACAGACGATCAAATATTACCGAGCGAACGCTGGAGTAGAATCATGACAAGGAAGCTGGAAGGGCAAATCACGATCATTACCGGAGGGGCTCGCGGCATTGGACGTGGGATCGCTAAGCGCCTGGCGGCAGACGGCGCGCAGGTCATTATCTGGGATATCCGGCCCGAGTATTTCGACTCAGTGGCTGCGGGTTTCGAGCCAATTGACACTATGGCCGTCGATGTTGCTGATCCCGAAAGTGTTGCCACTGCCGCTCAAACAGTGCTGACTACGTATGGCGCTCCATCTATTGTTGTAAATAACGCGGGAATTAATGGGCCCGTCGTCCCCGTGACTGATTATGATTTCGAGACATGGCGACGGGTGATACAAGTGAACCTTGATAGCGTGTTCCTGGTTAGCCGCGCCTTCGTACCCGCCATGGTTGAAAAGAGCTACGGACGCATTGTTACCGTCGCCTCCATTGCTGGAAAGGAAGGAGTACCCGGCATCGCTGCCTACGCTTCGGCTAAAGCGGGAGCCATCGGTTTCACGAAGTCGCTCGCGAAAGAGCTAGTGACCAGCGGGGTTACTGTTAATGCTGTGGCCCCGGTAATGGTTGAAACAGAACTATTAGAGCAAATGACGGCAGAGCATATCGCTGCTTCGAAAGCGAAGATCCCGATGCAACGCCTACTCGGTATTGAGGAGCTGGCAGCTGTCGTGGCCTTCGCAGCTAGTCCTGAATGCTCATGTACCACGGGCTTCGTGTTCGATGCATCGGGCGGGCGGGCGACTTACTAATGGCTCATCCCATCGGACTCGCGCATTTGAGCGCAATGGAACTCGAGCCTGCTGCGCTCATCGATTTGGCGGCCAACACTGGGCATGCTTCGGTCGCGCTGCGCTTACATTCAGCGGCGGCCGGCACGCCCGTCTACCCGATGGTTCCTGGCTCTGTCGAGACACTGGCGCTGCGTGATTATGCCCATTCCCGGGGCATAGCTATTAGCGAAATAGAGCTAGTGCCGATCACCCACAACCTTGCGCCGGACACCCTACGACCTCTTCTGCAAGTAGCAAAGGAGCTGGGAGCAACCGGATTGATTGTTACCGGTGATATCGATGATCGAGCGTTGTTGATTGACCGCTTTGCAGCAATCTGCAAAAACGCAGCAGCACACGGGCTGCTTGTCCATCTTGAATTCATGCGCTGGCGTGCTGTTGGCACGCTCTCGGATGCACGTGAGGTGGTAGAGCGCTCCGAGCAGCATAATGCACGAATTCTGGTGGATTTGTTGCATCTTGCCCGCTCAGGCGGAACTGCTGAAGAGTTAGCCACGCTGCCACCGGATTTCGTCAATCTGGTGCAGATTTGCGACGCCACGGCTGAGCTTCAAGGCGATATTATTGCCGAAGCACGTGGCGGTCGACTCATACCTGGTCAAGGCGCACTACCCATTCAGGACATGCTCTCAGCTCTACGCGGTACATGGAACGCAGCTCTTGAACTACCTGGCATGGGTGAAGGAGACGCTAGGCATACAGCACTGGCCGAAGCACGGGCACAGGTTGAGAAGCTGTGTAGGTAAAGCACCCACGCTAGTCACCTTCCTGCCACGCCTATTGGGCTACTGATATTACTCAATGCAAGGAGCGTGATGCCATGTACTCATCCATTGCCACGGTTTGCCTAAGCGGCTCGCTCGAAGAGAAGGTAGACGCCATTGCCCAAGCTGGCTTTGAGGGGCTTGAGCTGTTTGAAAACGACCTAACGGCGTTTCCCGGCACGCCGTGGGAGGCGGGGGAGTTGATACGCTCCCGCGGCCTTAAGCTGGTCACGCTGCAGCCGTTTCGCGATTTCGAAGGTCTCCAGGGCCGCGCGGCGACACCTGCGTGTGGCCTATGAGGCGATGGCCTGGGGCCGCCATATTCACGACTACCGCGACAGCCGGGAGGTGGTGCGCCGGGCGGCCCACCCTAATGTCGGCCTGGTGCTGGACACTTTCCATATCTTCTCCCGCCAGACAGAGCTGGGATGCAAGCGCACCACATCCTCTTTGATCAGGACAGCGACGGTGACTTCCATCAGCTGTATACCCAACCCAGCCGTCAGGCGTTCTTCTTTGAGCTGGTGCAGCGTGAAGGTTACCAAGGGCTGGGCGCGCCGAATGCCTTTGTGCGCGTCACCGCGCAGCAGCGCTTGGAAGCTGAAATTAACGGCAGCGCTCAAGATGCTGCTGTTTGACCCTGACCGTCTGCGGGCTGAAAATACCGATTGCATCGCCTCTGAACAGATCGATCCGCATGTGACACCACTGCGTACGCATTATATCGAGCAACTTGTCACGCCTTCTGTTCACTCCATGCCATGAAGCGCAAGAGAAATAGCGTACAATTATTCGTTATTCGAACTTAATCATTTGCCTTCATGCGCTAAGGGGCCGCCATGCTCGCTATACTTGGGATTACCACGCCCATATTCCTACTCATTGGCTTAGGCTATATAGCGAGATGGAGCGGTATTATTCAGCGCGATCAGATGCAGGGGGTGGGCGTATTTGTACTTTACTGCGCGCTGCCCGCGCTCGTGATTCGTGCGTTAACCCAGCAGCCTCTGGAAGATATTTTCAAGCTCAACTACCTGGTTGCTTACGGCCTGGGCTCTATCGCCGTGTTTAGTGGGGGGTTGCTGCTCTGCTTAAAACGACAGCGCCAGCCCCTTAACGCCAGTGCCATGCAGGCCCTAGGTATGGCTGCGTCCAACAGTGGCTTTGTCGGCTACCCGGTGGCGGCCATGGTCATTGGCTCCCCAGCGGCGGTGCTCTTGGCGCTGAATATGGTCATTGAAAACCTGCTTATTATTCCCGCCGCGCTGATTTTAGCTGAAATGGGCAGCCATCAAGGTTCCAGCGTATGGAAAACGGTCAAACACACAGCGCTTAGCCTAATCAAAAATCCGGTGCTGATTGGTTTACTGGTCGGCATTAGTCTCGCGGTATCCCACGTGCAGATACCTGGCCCGCTGTTTAAAGCCATTGATATGCTAGCCGATGCAGCTGGCCCTGCGGCGCTTTTCGTCATTGGCGGGGCGCTGTTTGGCCTGCAGGTGAAAGGAATGGCCAGGGACGTTGGCCAAATAGTGGCCGGCAAACTCCTCTTTCACCCACTGGCTATATTCATCGCCTTTTATCTTGTCCCAGGTATCGACCCACTTTATATGGCCGGTGCGCTGCTGTTTGCTGCCGCTCCGTTGATCAGCATTTACCCCCTACTCGGCCAGCGCTATGGCTTAGCCGGGGTGAGCGCGGCGGCTCTGCTGGTGGCGACTATAGCCTCCTTCTTTACGCTTAGCCTAATAATTTGGTTGATGACGATGTCGGGACTGATGACGTTTTAACGTTTGGGTTTATACAAAAACAAAGATTGATGACCGCCAAGGATAACAAAAATGCATTCACACTCTGATCAAAGCAGAACATCTCAGCATCACTGCGCCGTGGTGACCGGCGGGGCTAGAAACATCGGCCAAGCCATTGCCCTGCGTCTCCAGCAGGAGGGTTACCAGGTTATCGTGGTAGATATTGTTGAGCCGGAAGCAGCGTCTTTGCAAGCTGATGCCGTCCTGGTCGACCTTGCCGATGCCGATGCCTCTCGCCGGGTGATGGCGAAAATAGCCGAGCGCCATACGGTGACCCGGTTGATCAATAACGTAGGCATTGTCGCCCCCGCGCTGCTTGAAGAGTCGCGGCTTGAAGACTTCGACACATTAATGCACCTGAACGTCCGCTCGGCGCTGATATGCACACAGGCATTGCTGCCTTCCATGAAAGCAGCCGGTATGGGGCGCATCGTCATCAATGCCAGCCGCGTGGTGCTCGGCAAAGAGGCGCGCACCATTTACAGCGCCACGAAAGGAGCGCTGCAGTCTATGGCGAGAACCTGGGCGTTGGAGCTGGCGGAACACGGCATTACGGTTAACTGCGTTGCCCCAGGGCCCATCGCTACCAGTGCCTTTTGGGAGAATAATCCTCCCGATTCTGAGCGCGCCCGTCGCATCATCGATAATATTCCGTTAAAGCGTATGGGCCAGCCCGAAGACGTAGCCCAGGCCGTCAGCTTCTTTTGCGACGACCGAAGCGGCTTTATGACCGGCCAAACGCTGTTTGTTTGCGGCGGTGTTACGGTCGGATAGGCCAACCAAGGGCAGCGCGCTCAGCGCAGGCTACTCCCCCTTATGCGCCGCCCAGCTCGGCAAGTGCCTGGGCCAGCGAGTTGGCTTGGCGACGCTCATACAGCGCAATTTCATCCGTCACGGCGGTGCCCAGGGCCTGCTCAAACGTCTGCTGGCTGGAGTGGCTGCTGTACTCATCGCGCGTCCCATCGCCCAGGTTAGACTGGAAGATGCCCGCCGCACTCACCGGCAGAAAATCTTCGTAGATCATGGGCGTTGCCACCAGCGCACCCGTTGCTAAAAGCCGTTCGATGTTATCGCTAGTGGCGTCCTCTGCCGTGGTAGCCCCCGGCACTGCACGGTAATGGAAAAATGCCAGCTCTTGGCGGCGCAGCGCGTCTTGATCATCAGGAAACTCAGCAAACGCTTGGGCTAAATGAGCTTGATGGTCAGCATTAGAAACGGCTGGATCGCCCTGACGTGAAGCAGCCAGCAACTGGTCGTAAAGCATTCGCCCTTTACGGGTCAAGGCAACCCCGCGCTGCTCGATTTCACCAAAGCGCGCCGTATGCTGGCCTTCTGCCTCATCCGCAAAGTAGATGGACTCCTCCAGTGCTTTAAAACTGGTTTGCCGTAATAGAATCGGGCAGTGGCGCCTAGGCGGCCCTTCAATAATCGCCTTCGGGGTAATACCTTTTGTCGGCATGCGCTGCTGCACCGCGTCTATGTCCAGGGTACGCGGGGTCAAGTGGTTGATATGCGGCCCGCGGAAGCAAACCACATCCGCGATCAAGCGATGCTCTTGGTGTAGCGCTTGATAGGTCGCTAAATCGACGGTGGCATCACGGTGCCAGCGGAAGGTTTCCAACGCCTCAACCACAAAGGTTTCGGCCTCGGCTTCGTTGAGCCCACCCTGAGCCTCAAAGCGTTCGATCAGGGCGACGGCCTGCGGGGTGACGATCTCTCGCGACGCTATAATCGCCGCCGCCCGTTCGCGCAGCTCGGCATCCGCAATGAGCTCAAGCCGGAGTAACGACGTGAACAAACGGAAAGGGTTTAACTTCAGCGCTTCATCGTCGATGGGACGAAACGCCGTTGCATGAACAGGCACGCCAGCGACTGAAAGGTCATAGTAACCCACCGGAAACATGCCCATAACGGCAAACATGCGGCGCAACAGCGCCAATTCTTCGGGGCTGCCCACCCGGATAGCGCCGTGTCGCTCAACGTGCAAGCGTTCCATCTCACCGTTTGCAGTGAGCGTGTCCGCTAGCCTAGTATCGCGCTCGATCACCTCTCGATTAACGTCAGCCACTAGCGAGAGCAGCGTGCCGTACTGGGGTACCTCTTGCTGATACATATCGGACATCGCTTGGGAAAAGCGGTCACGGATACGATCGGCACTATAAAAGTGGTCACTCATTGACTTGTTCTCTTGTCACATTCAAATGTTTGTAAAGCCTTAGCGGTTTAGGAGGTCTTAGACGTTATAGGACGCTTCCTGCGCGCCTCCCAAAAGCGATAAAACGCCAAGCCAATCGAGCCCACTGTCAGGGCAATAAAGAACCAAGTAATCGGGCCACGTACAAAAATTGATAGGTCATTGGAGCCGATTAAAAGAGAGCGGCGCAGGTTATCTTCAAACATCGGACCCAGGATAAAACCAATCAGAAACGGAGCTGCGGGTATCGCCGCCCGATTGAAGATATATCCCAGCACACCGAAGGCCAACATCAACCCAACATCGAAGGTATCGTTATTGACCGCATAGGCGCCGTATACGCAAAACATCAGGACGATGGGAAACAGAATCGGCTTTGGAATATCAGCAATTAATGAGAAGTACTTAATTGCCACATTACCCACCACCAGCAAAATAACGGAGCTGAGCATGATGCCCATAAACAGCGCATAAATCAGTGATAGGTTCTCTTGGAACATCAGCGGGCCAGGCGTCAAACCATGCACCATAAAGGCGCCGAGTATAATCGCGGTAATCACATCACCAGGAATACCTAACGAGAGCAGAGGGATCATGGTAGCGCCCGCGACGCCATTATTGCCCGCCTCCGCGGCCGCAACACCCTCGACTTCACCTTTACCGAAATTAGCCTTATTAGGCGAGCGCCTGCGCGCATCGCTGTAAGAAATAAACGCCGCCGCGGTGGCGCCAGTACCCGGTATCGCGCCGATGATGACCCCAATTAAACTGCCCCGTACGATGCTCGACATGCAGCGCTTCAGTTCGGAAAACGCCAAGCCAGCACCACTGGCCTTAGCCTTAATATGCGGCACCGCTTTTTTGCGATAAAACTCAATAATCTCCGGTATGGCGAATAGACCAATCAACAAGGGAATAAAGGAGATGCTATCCATTAAGTTGTAGCTGCCAAAGGTCAACCGCTGAGAGCCAAAGACATCGTCAAGCCCTACCATGGAAAGCAGAATGCCCAGCAAAGCCGCCATTAAGCCCTTAATCATCGAGCCACTGGCCAAGGAAATAATAATGGTCAGCGAGAAGCAGATCAGCCAGAAAAATTCTGGGGCGCCGAAATTAAGCGCGATCTTAGCCAGATAAGCGGCAAAGAAGATAAGCGCGATGTTGGAGATAAAATCGGCGATAACCGAAGAGTATAGCGCCGCTTTGAGGGCTTTCTTCGCATGCCCCTGCTGGGCCATGGGATAGCCGTCAAGCAGCGTACAGGCAGAAGCAGGAGAGCCTGGCGTGCGTATCAAGATCGCCGTAATCGAACCACCGTACATCCCCCCTTTGTAAATCCCCACCAGCAGCAAGATGGCGGCAATCGGCTGCATTGAGAAGGTGAAGGGTAGCGCTAATGCCACCGCCATTGTCGCGGTTAATCCTGGGATCGAACCCACCACCACACCGATGACAACCCCCACGGCGATCGCCAGGAAGTTCTCCAGGGTAAAGAATAGGTGTATGACTTCCGAAAAATTTTCCATAGCTCACCCAGTACGAGAATCAGTCAATCAGAGCCAAAACGGCATTATCGGAAGCGGTACATTCATCACTTCAACAAATAAGAATGTCACGACGATGGGAAACAGGAAGGCCAAGCTATACACCCACCATGTGCGCACAGGGTGGGCCACAAACAAGACGAGCGTTGCAAGGATGCCACAGAACACCGCGCCCATCGTTTCAAACAGGGCAACGTAGATCACTAACGCAACGACCATCATAAAGAAACGCCGCGGCGAGCCCTTTTCAATCGCTCGCTCATCTTCCTCGCGAGCACCTGTTACCAGTAAGCCTTGGAGGATGAGCAGAATGGAAAACAGCAAAATCAACCAACCCACGATCGTAGGCAGCCAGCGGGGCGACATCATCGGGTTTTGCAGAATGGGCGGCTCATTGATGTAGTTGGGTACCAGGTAAAAGACCAGCACAAGGGCAAATCCCAGCAGGACAACGCCTGCTATTACATCGCCGATGTCCTTTATCTTCACCCTGCGATGGGAATCCGATGTCGTCATCGCTGCCTTCTCCTAACAAATAAGAGAGGCGAGGACATAGCCCTCGCCTTAGCTTATTGGGGGTTACTGAACTTATTGACTGATACCAGCCTGCTCGGCAACCTCTTCCCAGCGCTGCAGGTCATCGGCGATAAACTGTTTGAACTCATCACCGGCCACTTGGCCCGGCTCAGCACCCAGCTGTTCGGCGAAATCCAGAAACTCTTCGCGCTCCATGACATTGGCTAGCGCTTCTCGCATTGTGCTCTGGGCCTCTTCAGGGAAGGAGCTGTGCGCAATCAGGCCGAACCAGGCAGTCGTGATGAACTGGTCGAGGTTATATTCACCGATTTCTGACAACGTCGGGACATCGGGAAGGTACTCGGAACGCTCGGCAGAGGTAACCGCCAGCGCACGTAGATCACCTGAACGTATGTGCGAGAGCACCGCTGGCATGTTCTCAAACGAAACATCCACATCGCCGCTCAGCAACGCAGGAAGCGCCGCGCCGCTACCCGCAAAAGGCACTGCCGTCATATTCGTTTCGGTCAGCGTTTTGAATAACTCACCCGACATATGAATGGAGCTACCTACGCCGCTGTGGCTAAAGGTCATGTTGTCTTCTTTCGCGGCTTCGATAAACTCAATGACATTCTCATAGGGGCTGTCTGCGGGCACCACCATGACATTGGGAATATCGATCATATTTTGTAGAAAGACGAAATCTTCAACGGGGTCATAGGCCAGGTCTGGGTAGATCGCGGCACCAATCGTGTGCCCTGGGGATGCCATCAGGATGGTGTGGTCAGCATCACGGCCACCGCGGGCGAGCCTGCCGGTGCCGACAGTGGAGCCCGCGCCTGGGCGGTTTTCTACAATGACATTGGCATCAAGTTCTTGCTGGAGGAGATCAGCAACGCGACGCGACAAGACATCGGTAGTGCCACCCGGCGCATAAGGAACGACCAGGCGAATATCGCTAGTCGGCCACTCATTGGCGCTAGCGGAGGAAACAGTGAGACCGAGAGCCAAGGCGCTGCTGCAAACGGCGAGACAGGTTGCGGCAAAGATTTTTTTCATTTTAACTTCCTATTATTGCTTTGTTTTTATGTTCGCATTTCGTACATCTATTCGCGCTACATACAGCGAGATTACTCTTTTACTTTAGTCATAAAAAACACGACTTTAGTATAAACATCTAAAACTAAAGCATATTTAACTTAATAGGTTTATCAATAGACAGTATTCTAACTATCAGAAATGTTAACTCTTGTTGTGGAACGACAACTTATTTTGATAACTCGCCTAGAGTGCTATACACCGGCCTGTGGCAGCCGCATCGTAAATCGCCTCAACGACTCTTAGGTTTTGCAAACCATCGTGCACGCTGACCAAGGGCGTTGCTTCGCCGCGGATAACGGCGACAAAATGAGCGAGTTGGCAAGCCAAAGGGTCATCGCGGCGAACGTCGAGTGTCAGCTCATCAAACGGTTCCCACCATGAAGCAACTTGCTCCTCACAGTAGCGTTTGATGCGCAGCGTCGGTACCGACAATGACCCCTGAGTACCGGCCACCAGATAACACTCCTCATCGGGGTAATGCGCGTAGACAGGATCCTCACCGCTAGACTGCTCCCAGCTACGCGGCGTGGCCGCCGTATCGCTCAGTAAAAATGTGCCCAGCGCGCCGTTAGCAAACCGAAAGTTAATGGCCGCGGTATCTTCCACGGTGAACTGGCGCGTGGCCTGGGAGGTCATCGCCTGCACATGGGTGATATCGCCCAACAGTGAGCGCAGATTACCAATCTCATGGATTAGGTTGATCAACACAGGCCCACCTCCAGGCTCCCTGCGCCATGCAGCCTCGTCAAAATAGCTATCCGGCTTATAAAAAAGCGCGCTTCCCTGAATAGCGACCGGCTGCCCAATCACCCCTTTGGCAATGATGGCACGCGCTTTGGCTAAAATGGGGCTATGGGCCCGGTGATGACCGACTAAAAGAGGGACTGAGGAAGTGCTTGCCGCGTTCAACAGCCGCTCGCCTTCCGCCACGCTATGCGCCACGGGCTTTTCAATTAGCGCAGGCACACCTGCTTCTATGCACAGCAGAGCTTGTTCCACATGTAGCGCGTTGGGGGTTGCCAAAATCACCCCGTCTACTGTTTGCCGGGCAAAAAGCGTGGGTAGATCCTGGTGGTACTCAACGGCCAACGTATTGGCAAGGGTTTGCGTTGCAGCCCCTGGGCCAACAATGGCGGTTAGCGCTACCTGGGCACTCTCCTGGATCAAGCCGATATGGCGACGACCGATAACACCCGCCCCCACCAAGGCTAGTCGAAGTCTGGTCATGACAACCTTCTCAACTATTAATGGATCACCCTAGGAGATGCTCGCCGCTTTCATGATCGCATCCAGCGCGGCCTGATAACCCTGTGTGCCCAGCCCGGCAATGACGCCATCGGCACGCAGCGATACATAGGAGTGGTGACGGAAGCTTTCGCGCTTGTGTACATTAGAGATATGCACTTCGATGACCTTACCCTCAAAGGCGTTAAGCGCATCCAGAATCGCTACTGACGTGTGGGTATAGGCAGCGGGATTGATAATAATTGCCTGGGTACCATCAAGCCGTGCCGCATGAATAGCATCAATCAACGCGCCTTCGTGGTTGCTCTGCAGGCAGTTAAGCTCCCAGTCAGCCATGACGGCTTTTTCACGTAGCACGTTATTGACGTCTTCAAGGGTCTCATAGCCATAAATTTCCGGCTGGCGGGTACCGAGCAGATTCAAATTAGGTCCGTGCAGCACTAATACTTTACCTTGGCTCATTCGTCAGTTTCCTTGAGTAGTTCGCGACGGTAGTGGGCAAATAGCGTGGTTGACTGCTGGTCAGCCGCCTTGCGTTTAGCTTCATCTTCACAGAACAGCTTAAAGGCGTCGACGCCCTGATACACAAACAGGCTAACCCCGCTAACCACCGCAGCGCCCGCTTGCTTTGCCGCGGAAATAAATTCAGTGACGGCGGGCACGTACACCGCATCAAAAATCCAGTGGTGCGCCTGCACCAGCTCTGCAGGCAGCGGGCAGCCGGGGCTTTTTTCGTGCCCAATCGGTGTACAGTTTACTAGCCCATCGCAGTGGGGCACGGTATCAGCCAGCTGCGCGGCGGTAATGGTCGATGCAGTGAAACCGTGTTGCTGTAGCTCCTTGGCCAGCTGGCGCGACTTGGCGTCATCCAGATCCATCAGGATTACCTCGCTTGCACCCAGTTGCCCCAGGCCAAAAGCAACGGCTTTGCCGACGCCGCCGGTGCCCATCAACAGTACGCGGCCCGGTTTGCGCTCACCTAAGGTGGCACGAAAGCCACTCATAAAGCCGGTAAAGTCTGTGTTCTCCGCGATGATTTCGCCGTTTTCAAACACCAATGTATTGGCAGCGCCGACCATTTTTGCGCCCGTGGATAGACGGGAGGCCAGCCCAACGGCGGCCTCTTTCCAGGGAAATGTCACATTAACTCCGCGATAGCCTGCGGCGATGACTTTATCTACCTGTTTTGCCAGTGACTTAATCGGTTGCTCGTTGGCATCAAACAGGTCGTAAGTAGTAGGTATGCCGGTGAGCTGCCCCAGCCGAACATGCAAGTCCGGTGAACTGGAGTTCATAATCGCTTTACCGATTAGGCCAAGTTTCATTGCTATCCTCCCGAGCAGTGCCGCTTTGCACCGCCGCATTGTTTTCGTTTTGTCTAATTAGCGCTGGGCGGCCTGAGCGGCCAGGCGAATACCCGCGTTGGCAGCACCAAACTGCTGGTAGGTTCCACGCCGCTCAACGATTTCGAAGAAGAATCGGCCCGAGAACGTTTCGGTATAGGCGTGGAGAAAGTCGCCTTCGTCGTTGCGATCAAACAGAATATTGCGCTTACGCATTGCCTCTAACAGCTCCTCTTCCAGCCCGTAGCGTGCTTCAAGATCGTCGTAGTAATTCTGCGGAATTTTCAGCAGCGGCAAGCCGCGCGTTTGTAGCTCATCAACCGTGGCGAAGATATCGTGGCTTTCAAAGGCGATCTGCTGCACGCCACCGCGAAACTCGCTCAGAAAACGCCCTGGCTGGGTATCCTGGGCCTGTGAAACCGTCAACGGGATGCGAATACTCTGCTCTGGGCTAATCACCGCTTGGCTGATCATCATGCCCCTTGGGTCGATGATCTCGTTCTCTGCGGCCGCGTTAAATCCAAATACGGTGCGGTGAAAGAGCTGCCAACTGAGTAGCTGCGTAGCGGGCAGTACGTAAGAGAGGTGATCTACCCGGGTGAGACCGGCCTCATTGCGGCTCTCTTGGTCAAACAGTTCAAAATCGGTTCGCCACTGCAAGTCCTCAGCCGCTTGATCATCCACCAGGTAAACAAGGCTGCCTTCTATACCCCGCAGCGCTGAGATTTCCATCTCGCCTTCGCCCACCTGGCCACGGAATGTCTGTGCTTTAAATGCTTTTGCACGGGCAAGCCCGCGTTCAACATCATCAACACGGAAACCCACCGCACACACTGAGGTGCCGTGAAGCAGCCGGAAAGTATGGGCAAAGCTGTCCGTTTCAAAATTGAGCACCAGATGAATCTCACCCTGCTTCCAGAGCTCGACATTTTTGGAGCGATGGCGGCCTACATGACGAAAGCCCAGTGCATCGATAAATTCGCCGAGCGGCGCGGCGCTCTCTTCGTCGAGGGTAAACTCTATAAAATGAATGCCGTTGTAGTTGGGCGCCGGGGGAATAGGGCTTGCCCAGGGGCCCTCCTCGATAAGGTTTTCGAGCAGAATGAGCGAACGAAGACCATCCAGGGCAGTGATTTCAGTTGGTGCGGCGCGAAAGGCGTCGCTAAAAATTTCCAGCGACAGCGGGCCGTCGTAACCGGTTTTGGCGAGTTCGGCCATGAAGGCTTTCAGCGGTAGGCGACCTTGGCCGGGAAAGCAGCGGAAGTGACGGCTCCACTGCAGTACATCCATATCCAGCAGCGGCGCATCTGCCACCTGGACGAAGAAGATCTTTTGTTTAGGGATTTTGCCGATGGCAGAGAGATCATGGCCACGCGATAGAATGTGAAAGCTGTCGAGCACAATGCCCAAATTAGGATGATCGACGCGCCGCACGGCTTCCCACGTATCGCGGTAGTCAGAAATATGCCTCCCCCAGGCCAACGCTTCAAACCCCACCCGAATATTCCGCTTCGCTGCCAGCTCGGCAAGCTCGCGCAAATCGGCCACTACGCGATCCATATCGTCCATGGCCTGAGGGGATACATTGCTACACACCAGCAGAAAATCAGTGCCTAACTGCTCCATCAGTTCAAATTTTCGCTCTGCACGCTTTAGATTGCGGCTGCGCTGCGGCTCCGGCATCGCCTCAAAATCGCGAAACGGTTGAAAGGCAACGATCTTCAGCCCCAGGCGCTCACACAGCGCACGCACTTCCTGCGGCGAGCCATCAAAAGAGAGCAGGTCGTTTTCAAATATTTCTACGCCATCAAAACCGGCACGGGCAATGGCTTCCAGCTTAGTTCGCAGGTCTCCGCTTAAACAAACAGTGGCGATTGCGCGCATAGCATCCTCCCAGGTAGTGCTTTCAAGCGAATGAGCTCTAGCACCACGACTATTATGTGTCGCTATGGCTGAGCTAATGGCTTTCAGTATAGGTGACCATTGTTCGCATAGCGTTCTTTAGTTCGCATTATGCACGATAGGACGGGGGGGTGTGGCAACCTGTTCCCTATACGACTAACACGACACCTATCAAAAACCGTTACTATATAGAGGTAATAGAGGTTTATTGTTATCAGAAACAATGGCTAATGCGCCCAAAACTCTATTAACACCTGCTAAAACAGCATGTTTAGTACTGCCTTGTAACGGCCATCACGCAATATTAAACCTTGGTCTTATACGAAGGTTTGTTGATTGACAGCCGCCATAGCGATCACTAGTGTTCGCCTTAAGCACTTAAGTTCGTAAGGCGAACTAATATCGCCTTTGGCAGCAACTAATATAATAACTCGTTGGAGGATAAGCATTATGACTAAGCCACTTTTCACCCAGTTGGCTATCGCTATCGGCTCTTTGGCAGTCGCGGGGGGCGCCCTCGCCGATTATCCTGACCGTAACATTCAAGGTACCATCCAGTGGGGAGCCGGGGGCGCCACCGACAACGTCGTACGCAGCCTGACGCCCCACGTGGAAGAGGTTCTGGATACCACTATTGTTCTCACCAACCGTCCAGGGGGTACTGGCGTTATTGGCATGAACCACGTCATGCGCCAGCGCCCTGACGGCTATAACCTGCTGTTTGGTGCAGAGAATCCCCAGCTATACCCACTAATGGGCTTAGCCGATTTCACCTACGATGATATGTATCCTATCAATATTATCGGCCAAGGCCGGGTGGTTATTGCCACCCATCCTAATAGCCCATTCGATACTTTCGCTGAGCTGCTTGAGTACGCCCACGAAAACCCCGACGAGCTCAAAATGGGCGGTACCGGTGCCGGTGGCTTGCCCAGTACGATTCACGCAATGATCAACTCTGTCGACGATCTTAATGTTCGCACAGTGACCTTCGGTGGAGATGGACCTGGTGTTACGGCACTGCTGGGTGAACATATCGACTTTATGCCGCTAAGTCTTTCTGCTGTGGCCGAACAAATCCGCGCGGGCCGCCTGAAGGGCCTGGCCGTGCTGGGTAGTGAAGAACTGGAGGATCTGCCGGACGTTCCGCCGATCACCGATGCTATCCCAGAGCTTGATTCATTCTTGCCTTGGGGCCCGTTCTGGGGTGTCTTTGTGCGTGAAGATACACCCGATGACGTAAAAGCTACCTTGGAAGATGCTTACGAGCAGGCCGTTGCCAGCGATGGTTTCCAAGAGTTCTTAGCTAATTTTGGTGGCGAATCGCTCAACCTCAACGGTGAAGAAGCGCAGCAATACCTGGATAACTGGCAATCCGTCACAGCATGGTCAATGTTCGAAGCGGATGCGGTCGAAAAATCCCCTGAAGAGTTAGGTATTCCACGCCCCTAACGCTATCTTCCTATGACTTAGGGGACAGGATTACCACCTGTCCCCTTGGAGTCTCTGTATGACTAAAAAAATTGAGCGCGTTCGGGCGGGAGAAAAGGTCTTTGACTGGTTGCTTCTGCTGTTTAGTGTCGGCGTCCTCTACGAGGCTTATCGTATCGATAATGGGGTGCAGCTGAACTCCGCTGGCTCATTTCCTGTCGGGCTCGCCTTGATAATGCTCGCTTCCTCAATAGCCATTATCTTCAGCCATCGGCGCAAGCAGCGAGATCCCCAAATTCACAGCGCTAGCCAAGAGTTTAAAGTGTTTTTACATGAGCATTTTAAAACGCATATTGTGGTGTTCTCGATAGTATCGATGCTCTATTTAGTAGCTATCGTATGGACAAGCTTCTATGTAAGCACCTTTATCTTTTTAGCCGCTATGTTCATTTATTATCGTCAAGGAAAAATCATTAGTTCTCTAGTGATTGCTTCGCTTGCCATTGCGGTAATTTATGTACTTTTCACGATAGTGTTTCGTGTCTATCTTCCTTGATAATGAACCCCGAGGCATCCAATGAGTGATACCTTCTCCTATCTGCTCATGGCTTGGCTTGATCCAGGTCTATTGGGCTTAACTGCCCTTGGCGTTATCGCCGGTATTTACATCGGTGCCATTCCCGGCCTCTCGGTTACAATGGCCGTCTCTATTCTGATTTCATTTACGTTTTCCTGGGACATTAATAACGCGCTAGCGCTGATGGTGGGTATTTATGTCGGCGGCGTTTACGGCGGTTCGCGCACGGCCATCCTGCTCAATATTCCTGGTGCCCCATCAGCGGTCACAACTGCTTTCGACGGTTACCCGTTAGCCCAGAAAGGTGAAGCGGGCAAAGCGATCGGTCTGAGCACCGTGATGTCGGTCATCGGTGGCTTGATTGGTGTGGCCGTACTCGCTGCCACGGCCCCGCACCTTGCCGATCTTGCTCTTAAATTTGCCCCCCGCGACTACTTTTTAATCGCCGTCATGGGTTTACTATTGGTCAGCTCGCTATCGGGTAAATCGCTTGCACGCGGTATTTTCTCTGTCGCCCTGGGGGCCACCATTGGGTTGGTCGGCATGGACATGGTAACCGCCCAGCCACGCCTAACCATGGGTAGTATGGAACTGCTGGGCGGGATTCATTACGTGGTGGTCATGATTGGCCTGTTTGGTGTCGCGGAAGCGTTTTACCAGCTACATAATATGGCCAAAGTGCCCGTTAAACAGAACGTCGATAAGATCGTTCCGCCTCTTAATATGGTGCTCAAGTTTTTACCGCTTTCTTTACGCACGTCTATTATCGGCGTCGTGGTTGGCGCTCTCCCCGGTACTGGCGGAGATATTGCATCACTGTTTGCTTATGATCACGCCAAGCGCACAGTTAAAAACCCTGAAGTGCCTTTTGGTGAAGGCGCGTATGAAGGGCTTGTGGCACCTGAAACCGCCAATAACGCAGCAGTGGGTGGCGCTTACGTACCTATGCTTACCCTCGGCATGCCGGGTGACGCAGTCACCGCCGTTATTATCGGTGCACTAGTCATTCATGGCCTGAATCCAGGCCCAATGCTGATGATCGAAACACCCTATATCTTTTGGTTTACGGTCGGCAATTTAGCATTGGCCAATATATTCCTGCTCATCTTTGGGCTCACCGGTATTAAGCTTTTTTCAAAAATTGTTGAAGTGCCTAAAGCCATTATGATCCCGCTGATATTGGTGCTGTGTGTGGTAGGTACCTACTCGCTTAACAGCAGCATGACAGAAGTTTATTGGATGCTAGGCTTTGGCATATTGGGCTACTGGCTGAAGATGTTTGGCTTTCAGATGGGCCCGATTATTCTCGGTGTCATTCTTGGCCCGCTGCTGGATGAATCTTACCGACAGGCTATGTCATCGGTCGGTGACAGCAGTACGGATTTCCTACTCGCGCTGGTAATCAACCCACTTTCATTAGTGCTTACCTCAGTGATTGTGCTGGTTTTACTAGGCAATACTCCCCTAAAAAGTTGGTTATATTCACGCTTCAAACGTAGCTAATGTTCGTGTAACGGCACTTGTCGCCTAGGTATAGTGCCGTTTTTTGCCTGGAACCTAGCCAGCGGAGTAGTTCCGTGAGTGATGACGATACGATTCCTTCTTATGCATTGGTGTTTGACTTCGATGGCGTTGTTCTCGATTCAGCAACCCTAAAACGCCAGGCGTTTGCCGACGTATACTGTCAAGCGCCGGAAGCTCAGTACCGCGCCATCGTGGCCTACCTTAGCAGACGCGGTGGTCAGCCTAGAGAGGTCAAGTTTCGCCATATTGAAGAACACATCCTGGGCAAGCGAGCCAGTGACGCACGTATTCAGGCGCTTTGTGAGCAATTTAAAGCCAGTGTCGAAGAGCACTTACTGACCGCACCGCCCATTCCCGGAGCGCTAGAATTTTTAAGCGATTGGCACCACCACCAGTGGCTATATTTGCTCTCTGCCACCCCCGAACAGGAACTCAAGGCCATTGTGGAGCAGCGCCAGTTGGCGCCTTACTTTAAAGAGGTGGTGGGAGCGCCCCCGGACAAAGCCACGGGCTTACGCAACTTACTCACCCGACACCAACTAGCAGTGAAAGCCACCGTTATGATTGGCGATTCGTATAATGACTATCGCGCCGCACGCTCAAACGGAACGCTTTTTGTCGGTGTTACAGCGAATCCCGCTCAATCTCCTTTCCCAGCCGATGTCATCACGATTAAAGATCTACGCACATTGGTTCAAGCGCTCAACCGTTTATAGCGCCGTACACGGCGAATATATTCGCCAGCCAAAGTCGCGCATACATGTTCGCCATTCGAACAATATGCTATATTGATCTTTAAAATTTACGCCTATTCCGATGAGTGGACACCGATGGAAGAACAGCTTCAGGATGAAATGTTAACCCCCGATGACCGCGACTTCGTGACAGCGCTGGCGAGTGGCCTGGAAGTGATTTTAGCATTTGATGAGGGCCACCCAAGGATGACGCTTAGCGAAGTGGCCGCACGCACAGGCATGAACCGGGCCAAGGCCCGACGCTTTCTGCTCACCCTGCATGCACTCGGCTATGTGCGCAAACAGCAGCGCTACTTTGAGCTAGCGCCGCGAGTACTGCAACTGGGTTACTCGTTTTTGTCCGCCAATAATTATCGCAGCGCTATTCAGCAGTATTTGGAGGAGATAACCAACGAATGCGGTGAGTCATCCTCATTGGGTGTACTTGATGGCGATGATGTCATTTATGTTGCGCGCTCAGCGGCGCGTCACCGCTTGATGGCCATTACTCTGTCCATAGGAACCCGTTTACCGGCCGCATACACCTCAATGGGGCGCGTTCTGCTAGCCCAGCTGTCAGAGGCTGAGTTGGATGCCTACTTAGAGCGAATAACCCTACAGCGCCATACGGATAAAACCTTTACCTCTAAAAGCGAACTAAAAAAGTGTATTCACAAGGCCCGCCAGCAAGGCTACGCCATTGCCGATCAAGAGCTGGATTCAGGCTTACGCTCGCTGGCGGTACCGGCGTTTGATGCGAATGGCAAACTGTTAGGGGCTATTAACATTAGTACCAACGCGGCACGTATCGATTTAGACACCCTGCTCAAAGAGTACTTGCCGCTGCTGCAATCAAAAGCGCGTCTTATCCGCACCACCATTAGCTGCTAACCCGCCAGTGCGCCAGCCTCTGCTCACCCACGGCATACTGGCGCCGCATCTATAGACGTTTTAGAGCCGCCATTCACGCTTAACGGGCAAGGCTCTTAACCTGTTACATTAGCGCTTGATCTTGTCGATGTAGGCTGGCACCCATGAAGCTTCCTCTTTATCTAGGCTTGCCTATGTGGGCCAATCAAGACTGGCTGGGCAACCTTTATCCACGCCACGCCAAAACTGAGCTGCTAAGCGATTACGCGGCGGTGTTTTCCAGCGTTGAGGGCAACACTACCTTTTATAGCGGTACCCCAAAGCCGGACACCATTGCTGCCTGGGCGCGCCAGGCACCATCCCACTTTCGCTTTTGTTTTAAATTACCGGCCAGCGTAACCCACGATCAACGGCTAACGCGGTTAGAGGAGGCCTGGGCATTTTTAGCGGCGCTAGAACCTCTGCACGACCGCCTTGGCCCCACCATGGTGCAACTACCACGAGATTTCGGCCCCCAAGAGCTTCCCCAGCTTGAAGCGCTACTTGCCGCTTGGCCTACCCATTTGCCTTGCGCGGTCGAGGTTCGGCATCCTGAGTTTTTCCACAAAGGGGCCGCCGAAATTGCCCTTAACCGCCTGTTGATAACTTATTCGGCCAACCGCGTGATGCTCGACGTGCGCCCGCTCTTCTCAACCCCGGCAAATGACCATTTGGGCTTGGCCCACGCCCAGCAAGAAAAGCCGAAACTCCCGCTACACGTGCTTTCCACGGCAAATTTTCCTGTCATTCGCTTTATTGGCCATATTGACAAAACGATTAATAGTGACTACTTCACCGCCTGGAAAGCCCGCCTAAAGCTGTGGATAAGTCAGGGGAAAACCCCTTTCTTATTTGTGCATACTGCGGACAACCGCGAGTCTCCCCACATGGCCCGTTTACTCTATAACGCACTAGGAGAAGTGACGCCATTACCCGCTCTTGGCCCCTTTGCGGGTGAAAAGCAAAGCCAACTGTTTTAACCCACCTTTTTAGGCCAGCTAACTGGCATGCTTGCGGTCGATCAGATAAATTGCGCTTACTTTCGGAAAAGCACGCTGGCAATGACGCAATTTTCCGAAAACTAGCGTGTTCAACACGCAGTGACTTACACAACAATCGACTTAATGGGTGATGTATGGCGAAGCTTGCGCATGCGCAGTGGTCATCGCGAATGACCTTTGTGCTGGCCGCCGCTGGTTCAGCGGTGGGTCTAGGGAATATCTGGAAATTTCCGTATATGGTGGGTGAAAGCGGCGGCGCTGCTTTCGTATTTGTGTATTTGCTCTGTATCGCGCTGATCGGCTTGCCCATTCTTGTCTCTGAGTGGCTATTGGGGCGGCGCGGCCAGAAGAACCCCGCCAGCACCATGTCAGAGCTAGCGCGCACGGCGAAAAAGCCCAAAGCCTGGGCCATCGTGGGCATTAGCGGCATTGTCGGGGCCTTCTTGATTTTGTCGTTTTACAGCGTGATTGGCGGCTGGTCGCTCTACTACACCGTCAACTCGGTGAGCGGTGCTTTTAGCGGTCAAGATGCCGATGGCATTGGCGCGCTATTTAATGGCATGTTGAGTAACCCTGGGTTGCTGCTGCTGGGCCACTCCGTGTTTATGCTGCTGGTCATTGGGATTGTCGCCCGCGGCGTTACCAAAGGCCTTGAAGGCGCTGTACGCATTCTGATGCCAGTCCTCGCACTACTGCTGGTCGTGCTGATCGGTTATGGCATGACAACCGGCCACTTTGGCGAGGCGTTGACGTATATGTTCAACCCGGACTGGAGCAAGCTCACAGCAGAAACCGTGCTAGCCGCCTTGGGCCACGCCTTCTTCACCCTCTCACTGGGTATGGGCATCATGATGGCTTACGGCTCTTATTTGGACAAAGAGATCGATCTGCTGCAAACCGCCCGCACGGTCATCATCATGGATACCGTCATCGCTTTAGGCGCGGGTTTAGCTATCTTCCCGATCGTGTTTGCTAATAATCTGGATGTCGCTTCGGGCCCAGGGCTGATTTTCGTCACCCTACCACTGGCCTTTGGCAATATTGATGGTGGTTTACTTTTAGGTTTGATGTTCTTTCTGCTGCTGACGTTTGCGGCATTAACATCGGCCATTTCACTGCTTGAGCCCGTGGTGGAATTCATTGAAGAGCGCACGCCGCTAGGCCGCGTCATGGCTACCGTTGTGGCCGGTGTGGGTGCTTGGTTGCTGGGTATTGCAGCGCTGCTGTCATTTAACGTGTGGAGCGAACCGCTGCTGTTTGGACTGGGCGTGTTTGACCTGCTGGATACGCTGACCAGCAAAATAATGCTGCCGCTGACGGGGCTGGGTGCGATTCTATTCACCGCTTGGTGCCTGGAGCGCAGCAGCGTGGAAGACGAACTGGGTCTTTCAGCGACCGGCAAGAGCGTATGGAACATTATCGCGCGCTATGTAGCGCCCGCTGGCGTTGTTGCCGTGTTCGTAACAGGGCTAATCTAAGCTGAGCCGCCAAGGCCCTGCTAGCCGGCAGGGCAGCGAGGTTCTGCGCAGATAATAGTTGCGCCCCTAACCTCTTGGCATCCTAAAACTTAGTGCAATTCGCTCTCTTGCCGATCTTCATCGGGCAAGGGGGCGATATCCCGCGATAACTTTTGAAACTCACGATGAAGCTCAATACCCCGCCGCGCTCTTAAGCTGCGTTGGGCAGCGCTGCGCTGGCGCTGGGCATGCTCATCGACTTCCATACTCATAAAGATGTCGAGCAATTCGCTTTTAACCGAGGTGATTCGTTCGACGTTTCTCATAATCGACGTTCCTCCAGATGAATATGCCTTCGTCCACCTGCATCCGTGACGACTGTTATGATGCAGTGCGGCACTTCAATTATTACTATAACCTACTTGACAAAATGATGACCATTCTTAAAAAAACTGACTAACGACCTTAAACGCTGTTGGATCGCTGCCTAATAGTTTGTGGCCCTATGGGCTCATTGAGGCATACTGTCCTTATCGCATTGAAGCAATACGAAGCATCACAGTGAGCAGATAGGCAGAAACGGTCGTTTAAAACGACTGTATATTGGCGTACTGTTAACTACCTGTTGGTTGAGCACCCAAGGAGCTGAACGTGAGTCGCGCCCTGTTCGATGAAATGAGACGCCGCATGGAGCACTTTCGACGCTCCGAGCAAAAAGTGGCGCGGTTTGTACTGCGCAACCCCGAAGAGGTCATTCACATGCGCATTGTGGATCTGGCCACCGAAGCCACCGTTAGCGAACCTACCGTGGTGCGCTTTTGTCGTGCGCTGGGGTGCAATGGCTTTCAGGATTTCAAGCTACAGCTGGCGCAAATGCTGGCCAGCGGCAGTCAGTTCGCGCAATTCTCCATGAACGACAGCGACTCGGTCGCTGAGTTTTCCCACAGTATTTTTGACTCGACCGTGGGCACGCTGCTCTCAGTGCGCGACCGGCTTGATAACGACGCCCTGGGCCGTGCAGTTAACGCCCTGGCGATGGCCAACCGGGTCGAGTTCTATGGCTTTGGGGCTTCCGGTGCCGTGGCCTTTGATGCCCAGCACAAGTTTTTCCGCCTGCAGATCTCCACTTCTGCCTACGCCGACCCACATATGCAGAATATGTCGGCAGTGACCTTGAACGATGGCGATGTGGTGGTGGCAATTTCACAAACCGGCCGTACCAAAGCGCTAGTCGCCAGCGTACGCCTGGCTCGCGAGGCGGGTGCAACAGTCATTGGCCTGTGCCCCAGCGGCTCGCCACTCGCCGAAGAGGTCAGCCTGCCGCTGTATATCGATGTTCATGAAGACACCGAGATTTACACCCCGCTTAGCTCGCGCATTGCCCATCTGGTGCTGATCGATGTACTCGCCGTGGGTGTGGCCAAAACCCGCGGGCCGAAACTCGCCGAACAGCTCAAAGCGGTTAAAAAGAGCCTAAATACGCTGCGCTTTCCTGAAGAATCCTAATCGTTAACCTGTATACACAGCCAGTTCGCTGGCTGTGCTAGACTAGCCGCCTATTTTTTGATCCGGCAGCGGCTACTATGGACGACGTCACGGCGATTCTCGATCAGCTCAACTCCGCCCAGCGCGAAGCAGTGAGCGCCCCCCAAGGTAATCTGTTGGTGCTCGCAGGCGCAGGCTCCGGTAAAACCCGCGTGCTGGTGCATCGCATCGCCTGGCTGATGCAGGCCGAAGGGCTGTCCCCTTATGCCCTGCTGGCAGTGACCTTTACCAATAAAGCCGCCAAAGAGATGCGCACCCGCCTTGAGGCACTGCTGAGCATCTCGATGCGCCATGTATGGGTGGGCACCTTTCACTCCATCGCCCACCGCCTGCTGCGCACCCACTGGCAGGACGCCAAGCTGCCGCAACACTTCCAGATTATCGATTCTGACGATCAGCTACGCCTGGTCAAACGGTTGCTGAAAGATTACTCCATCGACGACGAACGCTTCCCACCCCGCCAAGTGCAGCACTTTATCTCCGGCTGCAAAGAGGAGGGGCTGCGCCCGCACCAGGTCAATGTGGATGGCGATGCCTACATGGGCCAGATGGTTGAGCTCTACGAGCGCTACCAGCTCACCTGCGAGCGCGGCGGCCTGGTCGATTTCGGTGAACTGCTGCTGCGAAGCCTGGAGCTACTACGCGACAACCCGGCGCTGTTAAACCACTACCAGGAGCGCTTTGGTCATGTACTGGTAGATGAGTTCCAAGATACCAATACCCTGCAATACGCTTGGCTAAAACTGCTCACCGGCATGAAGACGCCGATGACGGCGGTGGGTGATGACGACCAGTCGATCTACGGCTGGCGCGGTGCCAAGGTGGAGAATATCAGCCGCTTTGAGCAAGAGTTTCCGCAAACCCACACCGTACGGCTTGAACAGAACTATCGCTCCACCAGCGCCATCCTGGAAGCCGCCAATACGCTGATCAGCCACAACAGCGAGCGGATGGGTAAAAACCTGTGGACTGACGGCATCGAAGGCGAGCCGATCTCAATTTACGCTGGGTTTAACGACCTGGAAGAAGCCCGCTATATCGTCGATACCATCAAGGAGAAGGTCGACGAAGGCTTTAACCGCCGCGATATCGCGATTCTCTACCGCTCAAACGCTCAGTCGCGGCTGCTGGAAGAGACGCTGATTCGCCAAGGCATGCCCTACCGTATTTACGGCGGCCACCGCTTCTACGAGCGCCTGGAAATCAAGAATGCCCTGGCCTACCTTCGCCTGATGCTCAACCGCGACGACGATGCCTCGCTGGAGCGGGTGATTAACGTACCCACTCGCGGCATCGGCACGCGCACGGTCGAGATTGTCCGCCTGCGCGCTCGGGAACAAAGTATCCCTCTCTGGCAAGCGCTCCACGATGCGATTAACGACGGCACCTTGAAAGGCCGCGCGGCCAATGCCGTGCAAACCTTCGCCAACCTGATCGAGCAGCTCGATAACGATGCCTCTGGCATGGCGCTGCACGAAATTATCGATCACGTCACGATACACACGGGTCTGATAGAGCATCACAAAAGTGAGCGCGGCGAGAAAGGCCAAGCGCGGGTCGAGAACCTGGAAGAGTTGGTTACCGCTGCCCGTGCCTTTACCCAAGGCGATGTCTTTGAAGCGCCTGAAGCGGGCGAAGGCATGGCGGCACTGGAAGCATTTCTCTCAGAGGCCGCTCTTAACGCAGGCGACCACGAAGCCGAAGAGTTTGAGGACAGCGTACAGCTGATGACGCTGCACTCCGCCAAAGGCCTGGAGTTCCCGGTAGTATTTATTGCCGGTGTCGAGGAGGGGCTGTTTCCACACAAGATGTCCCTGGAAGAGCCGGGTAGGCTCGAAGAGGAGCGCCGGCTCTGTTACGTCGGCGTCACACGCGCGATGCAGAAGCTCTACCTCACACACGCCGAAACCCGCCGCCTGCACGGCAAAGAAGTGTTTCCACGCCCGTCGCGTTTTTTGCGCGAACTACCGCCGCACCTACTCGAAGAAGTCCGTCTGCGCGGGCATATTTCCCGCCCAGTCACCGCGTCGCGCACCTCCTTTGCTCAGCAAAGTGTCGAGAGCAGCGGTGATATACCCGCCTTACATGTCGGCCAAGGCGTTGAGCACCCGGTGTTCGGCGAAGGGATTATTCTTAACGCGGAAGGCGAAGGTGCCCGCGCCCGGGTACAGGTCAGCTTTGAAGGCGAAGGGGTCAAATGGCTAGTGCTTGGTTTTGCTAAGCTAACGCCGCTTTAAGCCGCTACGCGCGTGGCGTTGAGTGCAATGGCTTGCCGATTAAAACCCGCTTAGCGCATACTGGCGAACGGACATTGCGCCTTTGTGCGCGCTGACAAAAAAATCCTATAATCTCCGGAGTTTTGCTCACCATGCAACGCCGTCACTTCCTCAAAACTGCCAGCCTTGGCGTCGCCGGGGCCGTTGCCGCCCCCTTCGTAACCACCTCAAGTGCTCGCGCTCAAGAAACCTTCACCTGGGACATGGTCACCTCGTGGCCAAAAAACTTCCCTGCCCTGGGTACTGGTGCGAATGATTTCGCCCGCCGGGTAGAACAGCTTTCCAACGGCCGCATGCAGATCCGCGTCCACGGCGCGGGTGAACTGGTACCTGCCCTGGAAGTCTTCGATGCGGTAGCAGCTGGTACCGCTGAAATGGGCCACTCTGCCTCTTACTACTGGCGTGGCAAAGTCGCTGCCTCACAGTTCTTTACCGCTGTACCCTTCGGTATGACGACTACCGAAATGAACGCCTGGTTGTACCACGGCGGCGGTCAGGAGCTTTGGGATGAGATCTACGCCAATCACAATCTGAAGCCGTTTGCCGTGGGCAATACCGGCACGCAGATGGCGGGCTGGTTCAAGAAAGAGATCAACTCACTCGACGACATGCAGGGGCTGAAACTTCGCCTGCCGGGCCTGGCGGGTGAGGCGATGAACGGCATCGGCGTCAGTACGGTTACTATGCCAGGCTCAGAAATTTTCACCTCGCTGCAAACCGGCGCGCTGGATGCCGCTGACTGGGTGGGGCCGTATAACGATATGGCATTCGGCCTGCATCAGGTGGCTGACTACTACTACACCTCGGCGTGGAACGAGCCCTCTGCGGTACTGGAAGGGACGATCAACCTGGATGCCTGGAACTCCCTGCCAGAAGACCTGCAGGACGTGATCCGCGAAGCGGCGCGGGCGTCTAACCTGGCCATGATCAGCGAATTTGCCTTCCGCAACGCGCAAGCACTGGAAACTCTGGTCGATGAGCATGGCGTTCAGCTACGTACTTTCCCTGACGACGTAATGGCAGCGCTTCACACCTCTTCACTGGAAGCCATCCAGCGCCAGGTCGACAGCGACGAAGAGTCTCGCCGTGTTTACGAGTCTTATTCAGCTTTCCAGAAGCTGCTGCGCCCGTTCAGCGATGTGGGTGAATACGCCTACCTCAAGAACCGCGATAACGTCGACGGTTAATGAGCCGCTAGACAAATAAACGATAAGCACGACAAAAGGGCGCCCTAAGCGCCCTTTTGCTATTTCAAGTTGAAGTGAGCTAGTCGCTATGTACTGCTCGGATGCGCCCATTATCGTCCAGCGCAACCATCACAAAGCGCGCCTCGGTAACTTTTTGGCGCTCCTCTATGCGTTGCCCATGGGGAGGACGCACCCAGACCTCCACATCAATCTTGATCGAGCTATGACCAATTTCTTGCACTTGGGTGTAAACGCTGACCATTGAGCCAACGCGCACCGGGCTTAAAAAGTCCATGGCTTCAATCGCCACGGTCGCCGTGCGACCACCCGCTTCACGACCGGCCGCCAGCTCAGCCGCCTGGTCCATTTGATTGACCAGCCATCCACCGGGTATATCACCATAAAAATTGGTATCTTGGCGGGAAGCCAGTAGTTTTAAAGTAAGCTGCCCTTGAGGGGCCGGTACGTCATCCAAATCGGTTTCCAGAAGAGTCATGAGTTAGTCGCTTAGTCAGTTTATTGTTGTAAACGTTGCAGAGTGGCACGTTGTTTATGCGTGTTGCTGCATCGCAACACAAAGGAATGAATTTAGTTAACCATAAGAGGACGCTCGTTTGAATACTCGTTTGACGACTCTTTGCATTAATCGGAGGTTAACTTCCGCCGTCCGTCGCACCGTATTGAGCGGAGTGGCGTTTATACTGATGCTGATAACGCCCCTGACCTGGGGGCAGCAGCCAACAGTTATTAGCGGCACCTTGGGCGCGGTGGGCTCCGACACTATGGCGGGGCTAATGCTGCGCTGGGGTGAAACCCTCACCACCCGCTATCCTGACGTAAAGCTGCAGTTTCAAGCAAGTGGTTCAGCCAGTGCGCCCACGGCGCTGATGGCTGGCACCACCCGGCTTGGTCCGATGTCTCGTCCGATGACCAGCGAAGAGCGTGATAACTTTATTGAGCGCTATGGCTATCCACCGCTGGAATTAAAAGTCGCCCGTGACGCACTGATTGTAGTCGTACACCGCCATAACCCCTTGCGCGCTCTGACCCGCCAGCAGGTTGATGCGATCTTCTCAACCTCGCTGGCCTGCGGTGGTGAAACGCCGATCAGGCGCTGGGAGCAGCTATCGGCAACCCGTGACTGGTCATTTGGTAGCATTGCGCTGCATGGGCGTAACCTTGCCTCGGGTACCCATGGGCTATTTCAACAGCGGGCGTTATGTGGCGGTCTTTTTCGTAACGACATTAGTGAGCACCCCGGCTCATCGGCGGTGGTCGCGGCCGTTGGCGAATCTGCCAATGCGATGGGCTATGCGGGGTTTAACCACCTCACCCCAGCCGTGCATGCATTGAGCCTGTATAACGATGATGGCATTGCGATACCGCCCGATGAAGCGGCTATACAGAGCGGTGACTACCCGCTGTCGCGCTATCTTTACCTCTATGTGAACCTACCGCCGGGGGAGAACTTACCCCCCGCCGAGCAGGCACTGCTCAAGTTGATTATGTCCGATGAGGGCCAGCAGATTGCGCGCGCATCCGGCTTTGTACCATTAACCTCCAGTGTCCTTAGTGCACAACAGAGGTGGTAAACCACTGTCATCTAACTGACACATAATTGTCTTAGGGTAGGGATCCTGTCTATGTACTGTTTTTCACCACATCCTGGTTTTTCACTACCTATTGGTCAGCGCTATGATCACCTCGGTTTTGCCATGATATCCACATGACCCTACCTCGGTTAACCTCTACTCGACAGCCGCTTAGGCTGCTGCAAGACCGCATGGCCACCGGTTTAATCACCGCTGGCGGCATAGGTGTGCTGTTGGCAATCCTGGCTATCGGTGTCTTTTTGGTATGGGAAACCCTGCCGCTGCTGGCGATTGGCGATACCTTAGCGCTGGCTAAGCTCTCTCCCCTGGCGTGGGGCACGCTCAAAGCCGCCCTAGCCGCACTGCTGTTCGCCATTCCCGTGGCCTTGGGGGCCGCCATCTACTCCGCGCTGTTTATGTCAGCGCGCCTGCGCTCGCGGATCAAGCCCGCGCTCGAAATGATGGAGGCGATCCCCGGTGTGGTGGTGGGCTTTATTGCCGGGCTTATTTTGGCACCTTGGGTAGAACGCCATCTCGCCAGCGCTTTGGTGCTGATCATTTGGCTGCCGCTTAGCGCAGCGCTTGCCGGCTTACTCTGGCAGTGGGCCAAAACACGCCTACGCCGCCGTTTACCGCTCTCTTGGGCGGGTCTCTGGCTAGTTCCCTGGCTCTCTGTAATGGTGGCGATAGCACTATGGCTCGCGCCCTGGATGGAGCAGCAGTGGTTAGGCGGTGATTTACGCCAGTTACTCGACCAGCGCTATGGCATGGATTACGCCACCCGTAACGCACTGATTGTCGGCATTGCCATGGGCTTTGCCGTTATTCCCAGCATCTATTCACTGGCAGAAGACGCGCTCGCCGATGTGCCTGCCAGCTTAATCGAGGGCGCCCAGGCGATGGGGGCCAGCCGCTGGCAGGCGCTATGGAAAGTGGCGCTGGTGGCAGCGGGCCCAGGTATCTTCTCGGCGATAATGATCGGTGCGGGCCGGGCGGTGGGCGAAACCATGATAGTGCTTATGGCCAGCGGTAATACGGCTCTGTTTAGCGCCAGCCCCTTCGAAGGCATGCGCTCCATGGCCGCGGCTATCGCCATTGAGCTGCCTGAAGCGTCACCCGGTGGCCAGACCTACCATCTGCTGATCTTGGCCGCACTGGTGCTGTTTATCTTCACGTTTCTGGTCAACACCCTTGCCGAGGTCGTCCGCCAACGCTTACGCCGCCGCTTCCGCCAGATGGGGGGCACATGATGAACTCTGCGACCCACACCGCCTCTCGCCGCCGTCGTTTTAGCCGGGTAAATGATGTATGGCCCTGGCTTTGCGCAGCCAGCGTAGCGCTCTCCCTGCTGATGCTGGGCGCCTTACTCGCGCTACTGCTGGTACGCGGGCTAGGGCACTTTTGGCCCGCTACGCTGGAAGAGGTCACCCTTGACTCGGGTGAAACCTTTGCTGGTCAAGCTGTGCGCGAAGTCGCGCTACCCCAGCGAGCTGGGGATGAACGCCTCTACTTTACCGGCAACCAGGATATAGAGGGCGTTCGCTGGCGCTGGGTGGCGATTGATGACATTGCCGAGCGCGCCCAGCCAGACGATTTGATTCGTCTTGATCGCAGCCCCTGGGGTGACTTTATTGGCCGTTTGGTGGCCATTGAGCAGCATGATCAACGCTGGGAGGGAGACGCTGCCTGGCAGCGATTAAACGCTTTATTGGTACTTCCCGCCAGCCAACGCCAGGATAGCCAACTGCTGCTTACCACCGTGGACGGCCAAACCCTGCGCCAACCGCTGGCCAGCGTGGCGAGCGCTCAGGCTCCCAATGCCATGAGCGTGTGGCAGAAAACGCTCGCCTGGGGGGATGCGGTTTGGCGGTTTCTGAGTGAGGGCCCACGGGCCGCCAATACCGACGGTGGCGTCTGGCCCGCGATATTTGGCACGGTGCTGATGGTGATTTTAATGTCGGTGATGGTGACCCCGTTTGGGGTGCTGGCCGCTATTTATCTCAATGAAATCGCTCACCAGGGGCGGCTGACCCGGCTGGTACGTATTGGTGTGCGCAATCTGGCGGGCGTTCCGTCGATTGTGTATGGCGTATTTGGTTTGGGGGTGTTTGTGTACGGCATCGGCGGCTCGCTGGATGAGTGGTTTTTCAGCGATACCCTACCTTCGCCCACCTTTGGCACCGGCGGCCTGTTATGGGCGTCGCTCACCCTGGCACTGCTGACCCTACCAGTGGTGATTGTGGCAACAGAAGAGGGGCTGGCGCGGATTCCCGAGGCGCAGCGGGAAGGCGCCGTGGCGCTCGGCGCCACGCGCTTAGAGATGCTCACCCGCATTGTACTGCCCATGGCGGCCCCCGCCATGCTGACAGGCGTCATTTTAGCGGTAGCTCGCGCGGCCGGCGAAGTAGCGCCGCTAATGCTGGTTGGCGTCGCTAAGCTGGCGCCTCAAATGCCCATCGATGGTGAGTTTCCTTACCTACATTTAGAGCGCAAGTTCATGCACCTTGGCTATCATTTATTTGATACCGCCTTTCACGGCGAAGATGTGCAGGCTGCCATACCGCTGGTTTACGCCACAGCGCTACTTTTAGTGTTAATTGTGCTGGTGCTTAACCTAACTGCCATATTTCTGCGTCATTATCTTAGGCGTCAACGGGGAAACGAATGCTAGCGTCATTACATTCAGCCAATACCTCTCAGGCACCAGTGGCGCACTTTTCGTCCGAGCACAGCTGCCTGAGTATCGATCACTTTAGCCTCGCCTACGCGGGGAAAGAGGCGTTGCGCGAGTTAACCCTCAGTGTTCCCCGGCATCGTGTAACGGCCTTTATCGGCCCGTCAGGTTGCGGTAAGTCGACGTTGTTACGGGCAATTAACCGTTTGCACGATCTTAATGAGTCAGTCACCCACAGCGGCCAAATCACGCTGGAAGGGCAGGATATTCATGACCCGCAAATGAATGTGACTGAGCTGCGGCGGCGTGTCGGGATGGTGTTTCAAACGCCCAACCCCTTCCCTATGTCGATCTATGAAAACGTGGCCTTTGGGCTACGACTGCAACAGCGCATGCCCAAGCGCAAAAGGGACGACATTATTGAGTGGGCGCTAACTTCCGCCGCTCTGTGGGATGAAGTGAAAGACCGCCTACACCGTTCCGCTTGGCAGCTTTCCGGTGGCCAGCAGCAGCGTCTGGTGATCGCCCGTACCTTAGCAGTACAACCCGACGTGCTACTGCTTGATGAGCCAGCATCAGCTCTAGACCCAATTTCAACCCTCAAAATTGAGGAGTTGATCCGTAACCTCAAGTCGGAGCTGACGCTGATCCTGGTCACCCACAATATGCAACAAGCGGCGCGCGTATCGGATTACACCGCCTTTTTGCATCAAGGGGAGCTGGTTGAATACGGCCCTACCGATCAGGTCTTCACCAACCCCCGTTTGCAACGCACTGAAAACTACATCACCGGCCGTATCACCTAGGCCTTAGCAACTGAACCGTCAGGAGTGCTCCATGGATATTACTAGCGACTCTCACAGCCAGCATATCTCTCGCCAGTTCAACCAGGAGCTGGAAGAGCTGAAAACCCACCTGATGGCCATGGGCGGTCTGGTGGAAAAACAAGTGCAGGACGCTGTCTTTGCCCTACTGGAAGGAGACACCCGGTTAGCCGAGCAGGTGCGTGACAATGACCGCCAAGTCAACGACCTGCAGCTGCAAATCGACGACGAATGCACCCGCGTACTGGCGCGCCGCCAGCCTGCTGCTTCCGATTTGCGTCTGGTGCTGGCCGTCATCCGCGCCACCTCAGACTTAGAGCGCATTGGTGATGAAGCCAGTAAAATCGCCCGCAACGCCCTGCTCCTGAGCGAAAGTTCTAGCACCATTCGTGGCCTGGTGGAGGTGCGTCACATTAGCGAGCACGTACGTAAAATGCTGCGCGATGCGCTCACCGCCTTTGCCCGCTTTGATACCGACCTGGCTATGCAGGTCGTACGCGAAGACGAACTGGTGGATGACGAGTACAGCAGCGCTATGCGCTCATTAATGACCTTTATGATGGAAGACTCACGCTCTATTACGTCAGTACTCAGCATCATGTGGGTACTGCGCGCGCTGGAGCGGGTAGGCGACCACGCCGATAACCTTGCTGAGTACGTGGTCTATCTCGTCAAAGGTTTGGATATTCGCCATAGCGACACCGATGAACTGGAACCACAGGTGCCAAAAAAGTCTTGACCTGATGGGGCTTTCCTCCTGCAATACGTCCAGGCTGCCACGCAGCCTGGACGTTGGAATCACGAGGAGCTCACCTAAATGCTGGATGCTGTCACTGCGCTTAGCCGAGGTACACGCTGTGTGTATCAACCGGGTATGCGCCGCTATGTTTTTCTGCCTATTCTGGTCAACCTGATTGTCTACGTGAGCATGTTCAGCTTTGTGCTCAACCGTTTTGATGGCTGGCTCGCCCATTGGATGGGCATGGTACCCGCTTGGCTTGACTGGTTATCCTGGCTTATCTGGCCCCTGTTTGTGATTAGCCTGTTGGTGGTGGTGTTTTTTACCTTCACGCTGGTTACCAGCTTGATTGCAGCCCCTTTTTACGGCTTTTTAGCCGCCAAAGTTGAAATCCAAGCCACTGGCCGCGAACCCATTGATGACCGAAACCTGACCAAAACAGCCATCGATGCTGTGGGACGCGAGTTTGTTAAGCTCGCCTATATTCTGCCTCGTGCCGCAGGCCTATTTGTGCTTAGCTGGATTCCAGGCGTCAATATAGTTGCTCCGCTACTCTGGGCACTGTTTTCTGCCTGGGTGATGGCAATCACTTATCTAGACTACCCAATGGATAACAACAAAGTAACGTTTGCCGATATGCGCCAACGGCTCTCTAAGCGCTGGTGGCAAAGCCTCACCTTTGGGGGGTTAGTGACCTTAATTACCTGGATTCCGCTGGCCAACCTGTTTTTGATTCCCGGCGCCGTTGCGGGTGCCGTACTGCTGTGGGACGACCACTATAGAGACGTACGTAGCGACAAACGTGGCGATGCACGTGGCATTACACCGCAGTAGGCGCCTATTACCCAGGCTACGTCACTTTGCTACCTTTATATTTTGTTCGTCGATCCTGGGCTCAATCAACAACAAAGGAATCACCGCATGATAAAACCGATGGCTTGGCTGGGTGGCGTACTCTTGATTGGCGCTATGTCTATTTCGATGACATCTATGGCGTTAGCCCACGACGTAAAAACAGAGACTCTTCGCATTGCGCACCCCTTCGCTACCCCAACCCCACCGGGTGCGGTAAACGGTGCCGCCTACCTTGATATCACCGCCGTTTCAGGCCCCGTCACTCTGGTTGGCGCGAGCAGTTCTGCGAGCAGCAACGTTGAGCTGCACGATATGCAAATGGACGGCGATATGATGCAGATGCGGCATGTGGACGAGATTCGTGTCGAGGCAGGGGAGACTTATACCATGCGCCCTGGTGGCGGCTTTCACTTAATGCTGATTGGCTTAACCGAGCCGCTGAAGGAGGGTGAGCGGTTTCCCCTCACGCTCACCTTCGCTGAACAAGGTGACGTAGACATCGAGGTCTGGATACAGAGCGCCCAAGACGGTAGCGAAGCTGCTGATGGGCATCACCACTGATGTCGTTGGCTTTTAACACATAGCAAAAACCCCACCAAAGCGGGGTTTTTAGCGAGTAACGCTTACATTAGCAGTTACACTTATCCTATTATTTACCAGTCGGTGCTATCACCTTCATCCCGGTTGAGTTCTCCAGGAGTGTAACCCTCTTGGCGAGAAGTAGGCCCTTTTTCAGCCGTAGAAGGACGGCTACTGGAAGGCGAAAAGTCCAAGCTATCAGCTTCGTCACGGTTCAAGTCGCCCGCAGAGACATGAGATGGTTTGGAAGCTGCATGCGACTCAGGTTTGTTAATGACATCCTGACCAGCGGTGCGGTCTTGGTTCAGTTCAATAGATGAGTGCGCCATCGCCATGGGGCTCGCGACCAAACCAAAAGCAATACCTACTATGGCGACTTTTTGGCTCATTTCTTTTAACAGCAAGATGTTCTCCTCATTATCCATGGATTCCGTTCATCGATGATTAGAACGGCTATTACGCTTTGCGTTGCATATTAGGCGTCAAAAAAGTTAGCTCACCCTTTACGGTCAAAATGATTGTGAGACCGGATGCCTGAGACATAACCCACCGGCAGGCTGATGATGGGCAGTGTATAAATAGCGACGCAATGAAATTAGGCTCCGCTAGAAAGCCGTACCTTAAACTAAAACAAGAATAGTGTGGGAGAGGTGTTGGATGCCACAAAAAATCAGACCCCGCATCAGCAGGGTCTAAGGACACAAGACTTTGACAATGACTAGCGCTAGCTTCCTTTCCTTTTGCGGGGCTGCTCCAACCTTGGAATTTAACCCTGACCAACGCTCTGATTGTCGTTTGATTCATTCCTTGAATCGATATGCATCCGTATCGGTGTGACACGCTTTCGCGTGTTTAGCTCACGTGTTAATCGTAATATATTTCTTCAGAATTGCAAATTTTTGTTACCAAACGTTTCCATCACCTACGTCTTGGGTCAAATCTTTTGCTGTGTACTCCGCTTGAGCGCTAGTGTGATGCGACTCTGCCTTGATGACTCGAGGGCGGTCGCCTTCGTCATACATCAAATCAGAGGGGCTAAATTTAGCCTGACCCGAGGTATGATGTGATTGAGCTTGAATAGGCTCATCGTCAACGGTCAAATCTTGATTTGCTTCGATGGACATATGGGCAAAGGCAAGCGGGCTTGCCAGCAAACCAAAAGAGAGACCTACGACGGCTGCTTTTTTAACAAAATCGTTAAACATACTATTTACTCCTGGTGACCGTTTGATACCGCTGAAGTGAAGTGAGAAGGGCTCTCTGGCCAGATCTCACTGCGGCTAGCTTCACTACCTCTAGAGAGCATATGTAATGCCAACTCTCTTATAAAAATAAAATACTTATATAAATCAATAATTTAAAATAAATACATTGCGCACAATTATACGCCGCTAAAAACAAAAGCACGCTAATTACATGTGCACTAATGACACATGCGCAAAACTGTCTGTGCCTTTATGACACACTCAGCAAAATAAAAGGCTCGATGCCAACAAAGCGCTACGGCATCAATTCATAAAAAACAAAACATGGCATTGGATAGAGAGGCGCAAAGAAAGATCGGCGGAAAAGATAGGGGAGAAAGTAGCGGGGGAATAAGCGAGATAAAAAGTAGGCAGCAAAAATTAGGCCCCGCATTGCGGGGCCCGATATCAGAATTGGCTATAGGTAATAACTAACGCTAGCTTCCACTCCTTGTGCGGGGCTCCAACCTTGGAATTAACCCTGACTAGTGTTCTGATTGCCTACTGATTCATCCGTGAATCTTAAAAGCATTCTTGCTTTTGTAACATCCTGTTAATCGCTTATTCATTCTCTGAAAAGCTTTTAATGATATCTAAAAGGTCATAGATAATTAGCTACCGCCATTTTCTTCTACAAGCTCATCCTTGTCATACTCAGCATCGTCTGAGTGACTGCTTGATTGCGGATCCATGTCGCTGGCACCATCACCTTCGTCATGGGTTAAATCGTCAGTCATGTCTGTTGTATCACTGCCAGTTGAACTACCGGTACCTTGGGAATCCATCGGTTGCTCGTCAGCGGTAATACCTTGGTTTTCGTCAATCGCCGAATTTTCATCAGTTTGTGCAAAAGCTAATGGGCTTGCCATCAGACCAAAAGATACACCTAAAATGCCAGCTTTCTTGAGAAAATCCTTGGACGTCATATCCTACCTCCGATCGCTGTTTAGTACCGCTTAATGAAGAAAGAAAGGCTTACTGAGAAGCCAGCAATTCCTGCGGTCATCTTCCTTCAATCTGTACTCTGCAGAAGGCATGCCAAAAAACTGAAGAATATAAATAAAAACAACAAAATCAAACTCTTACTTAAAAATAAGTTATGCCAAAAAGGCATCAACTGAGTCACGACACAACGCTTTGAGCTGTGTAAAAATGGCACATGGGTAAAGCTTTACCAACCTTGCATGCCAATATTGCACATTGTTACAAATATTATGCGATGGAATGACTTGCTAAATTAAACAAGACGCGAGGGGGGGAAGGCGCAGCGAAACAACGCACCCTTGCCGGGAAGGGACTCAATTTGTAGTTGCGCATCGTGGCGCAATAGCACGTGCTTAACGATCGCCAAGCCTAAACCTGTGCCGCCAGTCGCAGTGCTGCGCCCCTTATCAACACGGTAAAAGCGTTCTGTTAGTCGGGGAATATGAACGGGATCAATCCCTTCACCGTTATCTTCCACATCGATATAGCCGCCACCAGTAGCGCTAGCTTTCCAGCGCAGGGTGATTTGGCTGCCAGCAGGCGTGTAGCGAACCGCATTAAAGGCAAGGTTAGAGACGGCGCTGCGAATCTCCTGTTCACTGCCTAACAGTCGGGCATCGCTCTCAAGGGCGACGGTAATGGTATGACGTTGATGCGATAGGGCCAGCGCATCATCACAAACGCTTTGCAGTAAAGGCTCGAGTGGCAGTGGATGATGATCTTGGCCGCCCTGGTCAATTTCCAAACGCGAGAGCAGCAATAAATCGTTGACCAGATTCTGCATCCGCTGGGTCTGTTCCTGCATTTGCTGAATACTACGTCCCAAGCGCGGCGGAAGCTGGTCGGAGATATCACTGTAGGTTTCCAAATAGCCGGAGAGAACGGTCAGCGGCGTACGTAACTCATGGGAAACGTTGGCGACAAAGTCGCGCCGCATCTGCTCAAGACGATGCAAGCGGGTGATATCGCGAGCCATCACTAAGCGTTCGTCGTCACCATAGAGGGTAATTTGATACTGCAGGATTCGCCGTTCATCAATCGGTGAGGTGAGCGTTAACGGCTCACTGTAGTTACGCGAATTAAAATAGCTGATAAAGCCCGGGTCGCGCAGCAGGTTGGTAATGTGTTGACCACGATCATGGGCGGTTTGTAGCCCCAGCATGGCGGTGGCGGCGCTGTTCCACCACTCCAAATCACCGTGGCGATCAAGCATGACCACGCTATCACGCATTGCTTCAGACGACTCTTGAATACGTGCCAAAGTAGCCCGCAGACGGCTTTGGGTGATGCGCTGACTTTTTTGATAGCGGTATAAACGATCGAATAGCTCGCCCCACATCCCGCGAGCGGCAGGCGGTTCATCGTTAGGGTGGAGGGTGAGCCACAAATAGAGTTCGCGTAACTGTCGTAAGTGGTAAAACAGGCATCCCGCAAGCCCTGCTGCGAGCCCCAGCCCAGCCGAGCCCAACAGCCAGCCCAAGCAAGTGCCCAGCGTGGCCAGCCACGCTATTCGCCACAGCTCACGACTCCATAAACGCACATTTACACCCGTGCAGAGAAACGGTAACCGGTACCCCGAACCGTTTGGATCAGGTTTTGATGCACGTCACCCAGCGCTTTACGCAAGCGGCGGATATGCACATCGACCGTGCGCTCTTCAACGTAAACATTGCCGCCCCACACTTGGTCAAGCAGCTGGCTACGTGTGTAAGCGCGCTCTTGGTGAGTCATAAAAAACTGCAGCAAACGGTACTCGGTGGGGCCCATTTCCAGCGCTTTGCCGTGGGCACTTACCCGGTGGCTCACCGGATCAAGCAGCAGGCCGTTAATCTCAATCGGGTCTTCAACGCCACGTGGCGTCGCACGGCGCAGCACCGCTTTTAGCCGTGCCACCAATTCCCGGGGTGAAAAAGGCTTGGTGATATAATCATCGGCACCGGCTTCAAGCCCTTGAATTTTATTATCCTCTTCGCCTTTCGCGGTGAGCATAATAATCGGGATTTCAGCGGTGGTTTCTTCACGTTTTAGGCGTCTCGCCAGCTCAATACCGCTAGTGCCGGGCATCATCCAGTCCAGCAGCAGTAAATCGGGTTGGTGGTCGACCACCATGGCATGGGCATCCTGGGCGTTATCCGCTTCGAGCACGCGATAGTCAGCCATTTCCAGCGCTACCGCGATCATCTCGCGAATCGACGCCTCATCATCGACAATCAGAACGGTCTTGGCGGTCATACCAGAGCCTCACGGTGTTCAAAGAAACTAGTTCAAAGAAAAACAGTTCAAAGATAAACAGATCAATGACATGTCAGTGACGATAACACCATGACTTGATGACAATTACATGACAATCGCCTCGATCAGCCAGCCGCAGGCCACCAACTTAGCGCGATACCGGCAAAAATCAGCAGTCCCGACCAGTGATTATTGAGAAACGCCTGGAAGCAGGCATCCCGCTCCTGGTCGCGAATTAAGCGCTGCTGATGCAGAAAAGTCGCTGCCATTGCCGCTAGCCCTAACCAGAAGAAACCACCTAAACCAACCCGCCAGCCTACCCAAGCCAGCAACCCCAGGGTGGCTAGCTGGAGTAAGCCGATAATCAAACGATCCGCATTTCCAAACAGCACGGCCGTCGATTTAATGCCAATTTTTAAATCGTCGTCGCGATCGACCATGGCGTACTGGGTATCGTAGGCCACTGTCCAGCACACATTAGCGCAGAATAGCAGCCATGCTTCCAGCGGCACGTGGCCGAGCACGGCGCCAAAAGCCATCGGAATTGCCCAGGAAAAAGCCGCGCCCAGCACCACCTGAGGAAAGTGGGTATAGCGCTTCATAAACGGATAAATAATCGCCAGCAGCACCCCGCCCAGCGAGAGCAGCACCGTAAACCAGTTGGTCAGTAATACCAGAATAAACGCAGCGGCCACCAGGGCGATAAACAGCAGTTGAGCTTCGGTTTCGCTGATACGGCCCGTCGCTAGCGGACGTTGTTTTGTGCGTTTCACATGCCCATCGAAGTGGCGATCCGCATAGTCATTGACCACGCAGCCCGCAGCGCGCATCACATAAACGCCGGCCACAAAAATCAGCAGCACATTTCGCCCTGGTACACCTTCCGCAGCCACCCATAATGCCCACAGCGTCGGCCACATCAAAAGCCATGTGCCTATCGGCCGATTCAAGCGCATCAGCTGTAAAAAATCTGCCACGCGAGCCCATCCCTTCGGCCGCAACAGTGAACGATCCATGCTTACCTCACGAAGAATAAGATGCAGGCGCTAGCCTAGCGCGAAGGCAGGCCAAGATCATCCGCCATCGCCGTCAAAAAATACTCTTGCACTAATAATGACAGACTGCCGTGCTTACAGCCGTGATAAAAAACAGAGCGCCTTCCCCAGGCACAGCCTTCCTGTATGCCGTTGACGCTAGCAAACTGGGGGGAATGCGTCGTTACTTCCAATGGCCCACGCACTAAACCCGGCTGGCGAAATAGCCAACTACCTAGCGAGCGCTCGCCCAAGCACTCTAGCCGTTGGCCCTTTACCTGTGAGAGCGGGGCGACCGAGCGCGCCACCACCCATGGCGTTCCATCTAAGCACAGCGCCACTTCCCGCAGCCAGGCGTAACGCTTGGCACCAATGCCCAGCGCCTGAGCCTCATCCTGGCGCGGCCAACCAACCCCCTGGCGCAGCAGTCGTACTCGAAACGGCTTCTCGCCACCTGCGACCATTAAGCGGGCGGTTAACGAGTCGGTGGAGGCAACCCACTGCCACCAGGAAGCACTCATCGCCGGGCGCGCCGCATCAATCGGGCGCCAGCGGGAAAATAGAGGAGTTTGCCGAAAAGCAGCAGCCGTCACCGAGTTCTCCAGGGCAATTAACGGGTTGGCTAGTGTAACATGGGCACTGAAAGGCTTTTGTTTCAGCAACTTTTTTAACGACTCGGTTTAGCGCTTCTTTTTTCGCAATCTTATTTAGCAACTTTTTTGGTGTCTGCATGCCCGCCACCCAAACACAGAAAACCTCTTCGCACGCTGCGCTGGTGATTATTGGCACTGGAATGGCAGGGGTTGGCCTTGCCCGGGCGTTGCGCCGATTGGGCGACCAACGCTCAATCACGCTGGTGAGCGCCGACAGCGGCGATGATTACAGCAAGCCGTTGCTCTCCACCGGCTTCGCCAAGGGCCTGGTGCCCGAACAATTAGCCCAGCGCAGCGCTACTGACCTGGGCGAAGAGCTAAATGCCCAAATGGTTATCCACACCCAGGTAACCGCACTGGATGTGGATAACCAAACAATTCTGCTCGAAGGCGGCATGGTGCTCGGCTACGACACACTGGTACTGGCCACTGGCGCTGCACCACGGGTGCCCTTCAGCATTGAACCCAGCGTAGCCCCACGCTGCTTTACCATTAACGACCTGGATGACTACCGCCGCTTTCACACGGCGCTAGGCCAGGGCCCTGCACGGGTGGCGATTGTTGGCGCGGGGCTGGTCGGCTGTGAATTTGCCAACGACCTCCACGCTGGCGGCCATCGTGTCAGCCTCATTGCCCCAGAAGGAACCCTACTTCCTCGCTTGCTGCCACCGCCCTTAGGGAACGCCCTAGGCGATGCCTTTAGCGAAGCAGGTATCCATCTTCACCTTGCACGTTCGATTGATTCGATAGCGGCCGAAAGCGGCGAAGATATCGTATTACGTCTGGATAACGGCGACGCTGTCAGCGCTGATCTCGTGTTGATGGCAACCGGCCTTGTACCTCGCACAGCACTTGCCGAATCGGCTGATTTAAACGTATCACCTGGCGGTATAGTCGTTGACCGCCAGTTGCGTACATCGCACCCCAATATCCACGCCCTGGGCGATGCAGCCTGCGTAGACGGTGTTAATGCCATGTACGTGCAGCCACTACAAGCCAGCGTTAAGGCGCTGGCGGCAACCCTTTCAGGCGCGCCCACGCCGGTTAGCTTCGGTGCTTGGCCGGTAGTGGTTAAAACGCCGCTGCTACCAGTGGTGGCCTACCCGCCAACGAACACGCCTGAGCACTGGCGAATTGAAGGCGAAGGCGGTGATATCAGTGCCTTGGCTGAAAATAAAGACGGTCGTTTGATTGGTTTTGCGTTGACAGGCGGCTGCGTGAGAAGGAAAGTGGAGCTTTCCAGAGCAGCACCTGCACTGCTAGGCTGATTTTCGTCGCGTTCACGACTAGGCTAGAGAAGCTAACCTAATCGGCTACGCACCCAACAACATGCATTTGTTTGATGTTTGATTTCTTTTAAAAAGGGGAGATTCCTTATGCGCAAACCTGCACTCGCTGCAGCCATCGCTGAAAGTGCCGACCTATCCAAAGATAAAGCTGGCCAAGTGCTGAACGTTATTCTGGATGAGATCACCAACAGCGTTGCTAAGGGCGAAGATGTCGCTTTGATTGGTTTTGGTACCTTCACGGTACGTGAGCGCGCAGCACGTACCGGCAAAAATCCGCAAACCGGTGCCCCGCTGCAGATTCCGGCCAGCAAAAACGTTGCCTTTAAGCCAGGCAAAGGACTTAAGGACGCCGTTTCTTAATGAAGCTCAAGCTGACGCTGTGGCTACTGGGCGTACTGCTCAAACGTGCCCTGCGCCGCAAGCCGCGCTTTCGTGAACAGTTAGAACGCATGCGCGGCCTGGACTGGGGGATTGCCACGGAAGATCTAAGTATTGCCCGCCACTACCGGATGGCACCGAAAAGTATCAGTACCGGCAAAGGGCTGCCTGTGGACTTAGATCTTGAGCTACGCTTCCGTGATCAGAATACCGCCTTGAAAGTGCTCAAAAAGCCAACACAGCAGGCCTTTCTCGACGGCATGATAAACGGCGACGTGCGCTTAGTGGGTGATTCCGCCGATATGAATAAGCTGCAAAAACTACTCAAGTATTTGTAGCGGTTTACGATTGGCATAGGGTAACGGCTTAGATTAAATAAATTTAGGCTGAACAAGGTAGAGGTATAAAAGCTATCGATGGACATACCTCATCAACGCCTCGTTTACTTTCGCGTTACCCTTGAGTCTGGCTCCGTGCGCCGCGCAGCGGCGCGCTTGGATATTGCTCCCTCGGCGGTAAGCCGGCAAATTGCTTTGCTGGAAGAAGCCTTGGGAGCGACGCTTATGGAGCGTCAGCGCGACGGCATTTCGCCTACTCCGGTAGGCGAAATGCTGCTTGAGTACTGCGAGCGCCGCGGCGCCCTTGATGAAGGGTTTATTGCGTCACTTGAATCGTACCAACGCATGGAAACCGGCAAGATATCGCTTACCGTCGGAGAAGGGTTTGTCAGTGACCTAGTAGCATCCCCACTGCATGAATTTACCCAACGCTATGCGGGCATTCAGCTCGATATCCATACCGCAGGCACCTCGGGCATTATTGACGCCATTGTCGGCGATCACAGTCATATCGGCTTGATGTTCCATGAGCGTACCCATCCCCAGCTGCGTTTCTGGTCATCTACTCCTCAGCCACTCATGGCTATTCTATCGCCCAACCACCCCTTAACCAGCCAAACGTCACCGCTCACGCTTACCCAGCTTAGCGACCAGCCCATGGCCATGTGGGACACCACTCATGGGGTACGTCAAATGGTCGACCAAGCATTCCAGCAATCACGCATAGCCCCGCGCATGGCGATGAATACCAACTCAATGGTGATTCTGGCCCAATATGTGCGCAGCGGCATGGGCATTACACTGTTACCCGCCTTTGCCGTCGCCCACGATTTAGAGCTCGGTACGTTAGTGGCGCGCCCGGTAGATAATCCGCTTTTTCAGCGCTCCCAGGCCCACATGGTCACGCGGGTAGGCCGCCAACAGCCCAAGGCCAGCATTCTGCTGCTACGCCACCTGCAGCGCTGGATGCAGGCGTTTCGCGCCCCAGGCTCGGTAAGCGATCAACCAACACCACTGCCGTAACCGAACGCCACACTGGCTTCAGGGGCTGTTTCCACCCAGACGCTTTGCGGCACCGTATATTCGCGCAGGCCATCCAAGCCGCTGGAGCGACCGAAGCCGCTATCGCCAAAGCCACCAAACGGTGACATCACGCTGATCGCCTTGTAGCTATTGATCCATACCGTACCAGCACGCAGTTGCCCAGCTACGCGATGCGCTCGCGCTACGTCCTGGCTCCAAACGGCGCCAGCCAAGCCAAAGCGGGTCTCGTTGGCGAGCTGAATGGCCTGATTTTCATTGTCAAAGGCCATGGCCACCAGCACCGGACCGAACACTTCTTGTTGAGCAATCTCCATATCCGGCGTGACATCGACCAGCACGGTAGGGGCGATAAAGTAGCCCTGAGCCTCGGTAGGTAATCCCTCTGGCCGTTTACCGCCCGTTAACAACGTTGCGCCAGCGGCTACCGCCGCGTCGATCATGCGGGTGACCTGCTCAAATTGGCGGTGATTCTGCAAAGGCCCCATGCGGGTCGCTTCATCGTTAGGCAGGCCCACCGAAATCTGTTCCGCCGCCCGCGCCAAACGGCTGGTGACTTGCTCAAACACCGGGCGCTCGATCAACAGCCGCGAGCCCGCCACACAGCTCTGGCCGGCGGCGGCAAAAATGGCCGCCTGGGCACCCGCAACGGCTTCATCCAGCTTGGCATCGGCAAACACAATATTGGCGGATTTGCCCCCCAGCTCTAACACGCTGGGCACCAACCTCCTCGCGCCCGCTTCAGCAATCATGCGACCACTCTGGGGAGAGCCCACGAACACCAGTTTGCTGATGGCAGGGTGGTCGGTCAGCGCTGCGCCGGTCGACTTGCCCAGCCCGTTGACGATATTGATCAGCCCTTTAGGAAGTCCGCCGCTTTCAAGTAGCTTGGCAATCACCACCGATGAAAAGGGCGTCAGTTCGGAAGGCTTTAGCACCACACCATTGCCCGCCGCAATGGCAGGGGCTAACTGCCAGGCACAGGTGAACATCGGGGCATTCCAGGGGGTAATCTGCCCCACCACGCCGTAAGGTACATGGCGCACATAGTTAAGATGCGAGGTAGGCACTGGAATCACTTCGCCATGCTGCTTGTCGCACCACCCCGCGTAGTACTCGAACATCTCGCGTACTTTGCCTACTTCAGCCCGGCAGTCACGAATCGGCTTACCGGCCACCACACTTTCCAGCTGAGCCAGCGCCTCTTCATGGCCCGCCAGGCCGCGTATGGCGGCATTCATGCGCCGTCCACGCTCGCTGGCGGTTAGCGCCATCCATTCGCGTTGGCCTCGCTGTGCCGCTTGGGTAGCACGCTTAATCAGTCCAGCACCCGCATCGCGATAGCTCACCAGCGTTTCGCCGGTGGCTGGATTGGTCAGGGTGATCACGTCCCCCTCTCCCGCCACTAAACCGCCATCAACCCAGTTGCTCAGCAGCGTGGTGGCCGTTAATCCAAAACCTTCGAGTAGCGTGGCAAGGTGATCTTGGGCATGTTGGCTAAGTGCGTTCATTACTGCTCCTCCGCCTGGCTGGCACGCGCTAATATCGGCGTGGTGATATGGTTAAAGTCATCGCTATCGGTTGGTTGTTCGGGGTTCGCGTGCCAGGCATCGACCACGGCTTGTAACAGCGGCGAGGGGATATCCAGTTGCTCAGCGGCATCCCGGGCCAAACGTAAATCCTTACGCATCAAACCGGTGGTAAAGCCTGAGTCAAAACGCTCACTCAACACCCACTCTGGGAAGTTCACCTCGCTGACCGCGCTGCGCCCCGAGCCACTGTTAAGGCCCGCCAAGCAGGCCGCGGGGTCAACGCCCGCCTTGACTGCCATAGCAACGGCTTCGGCGGTGGTTAACAAGTGCGCGGCACACAGGTAGTTATTGGCAAGCTTGACCACATGGCCGCTGCCCGGGCCGCCCACATGGGTACGCTTGGCCGACATGGCTTCCAGCATCGGCAATACCCGCTCAATGGTGGCGACATCGCCTCCTAACAGCATCCCTAGCTTGCCGCTGGCAGCTCCTTTCGGGCCGCCGCTGACCGGGGCATCCAACCATAGAAGGCCCGCTGCGGTTACTTTTTCGGCCAGTTCACGCGTCACGGCGGGGTCACTGGTGGAGGTATCGACAATCACGCTACCTTTCGGCGCAAGGTCAAGCAGGCCTGGCGATTGCTCGATCACCTCACGCACATGGGCAGAGGTGGGCAACGACAGCAGGTAAACGTCGCTAGCGGGTAATTCTTCGGGAGCCACAACGGTTAGTCCTTGAGCAGCAAGACGCGATCGCGCTTGCTCAAATACATCGCTACCCGTTACTTCAAACCCTGCTGCTTTGAGGGTGAGCGCCATATTGCCGCCCATCTGCCCCAAACCAATGACGGTAATCGATAAAGGGGTGGTGACTAAAGACATAGTAAAGCTCCTTTAAACGTCATGAAGACGCTATGTTCCGGGTAGACGCTCCCCTACCCAGAGGGCATCAGAGAGCGAATAACGTGTATTAAGTCAGGAATTTAGACGAGTAACGCCCTTACCAGCTCCACCCAGTAGCGCGTGCCCAGCGGCAGCAACGCGTCGTTAAAGTCATAGCGGGGGTTATGCAGCGAAGCGGACTCCTCGCCATTGCCCATCCAGATATAGGCACCTGGGCGCTCGGCCAGCAGGAACGAGAAATCCTCAGAGGCCATACTGGGCGGCGGGTTGCGCACCACATTGTCGCTGCCGAGTAAGCTTTCCAGCACCGAGGCGCAGTGCTGGGCATGTTCAGGGGTATTGATAGTGGCGGGATAGCAGCGCTGGTAATCCAGCTCAACGGTTAAGCCGTGAAACTCTGCCAAGCTGGCAATCGCCTGCTTAAAGCGTGTCTCCAAGTGCTCTTTAAGCGCCATATCAAAACAGCGCAGCGTGCCGCGAAGCGCCACCTGTTCGGGAATCACATTGAAGGTATCCCCCGCGTTAATACTGGTAATACTCAGCACGGCAGATTTGTCTGGCGGCGTTTCGCGGCTCACCAGCCCTTGCAGTTGGCTGATCAGTTGGCAGCTCGCCAACACCGTATCAGTACCTAAATGGGGCATCGCCGCATGGCAGCCCTTGCCAGTCAGCGTCAGGCTAAAGATATCGAAGGCGGCCATGACGTCGGTATCGTGCACCGCGGCGACGCCTACGGGCAGACCCGGCCAGTTATGCAAGCCGTACACGGCATCCATGGGAAAGCGCTCAAACAGGCCCTCTTCAACCATCACCCGCCCGCCGCCTGCGTTCTCTTCGGCGGGTTGAAAGATGAACACCACCCGGCCTTTGAAATCCGGCTGCTGCTTTAACGCCCAGGCAGCGCCCAACAGCATGGTGGTGTGTCCATCGTGGCCGCAAGCGTGCATTTTGCCCGGCGTTTGCGACGCGTAGGCAAGCGCAGTCTCTTCACGAATATCCAAGGCGTCGATATCGGCCCGCAGGCCGATGGTTTTACCTTCACCTTGTTGACCATCCAACGCGGCTACCACACCCGTTCCGGCAATCCCGGTGGTTACCTCAAAGCCCCACTCAGTCAGCAGCTCGGCAATGCGTGCGCTGGTGCGGTGCTCTTCAAAAGCCGTTTCCGGGTGCTGGTGAAAATCATGGCGCCACGCTTTTAGTTCTGCGTGATCCGGTAAGTCTACTGAAGCAGTCATCGTCTTATCCTTAAAGCATCACATGGGCGACAACAGCAGAGCCAATAAAAGTACCGGTAAAGACCAGCAGGGCCACAATCACCAGCTTCCAGCCAGTCTGCTTGAACATGGCAAACTCACGACCGGTAAGCGCCAGCCCTGCGTAGGCCAATACCGGCGTGACCACTGCCAGGAAATCCACCTCGGCCAACCGTGCGATGATCCACCCATTACCCGGGAAGAACGGCAGCGTCGCGATAATACTCACCAGCGACACCCAGGCCACGCTGGGCAGGTAAAAAGGGCAAAACCGCCCAACCACCAAGCCGATAATGACCATGACATAGAGAATCAACATGCCGGGCAGCGCATCTAATAAAGGTGAACCGTTGACGATATTGCTAAACCACGCCGCCACACACACTGCCGCCAGTACCAACGCGGTTTTGCCTAGCTGATTTTCGGGACGTAGCTCTTTTAACGCCTCAGCATCGAACTGATCGATTGGGCTCTCATGAGTTTTCATGGCTAACCTCCTGGCGGGAGCCTTTTAAGCGCTTGTACATCCACTCAGTGATCGGTAGCGCGATAAATAGCGAGATATACAGACCGGTGGCGTAGGTAAGCAGGTTGCTTGCCCCGGCAAAGGCGAGTAGTTCGTCTTTGGATGCGGGTACCGCTTCAGCTAAAGCTGCTGAACACGCCGCCACCATACTGCCACTGCCCACCCCGCAGGCCATGGCCAGAGCACGAATATCGAGAATATCCAGCGAGGCGATGTAGCCCGCCATTAAGGCGAAGTAGAGCGTACCGAACATGGTGCCCACTACGTAAACGCCCATAATGCCGATACCTTCAGGGCTTCTCAGCCCGTAACGGTCTGAAATAATGGCAATATTGGGCTCACGGGCGATAGAGTAAGTGGCACCGATCGCTTCACGTCCCATTTTGAGGACTAATACTGCAAAGGGGAGAGCTATGAGCATGGTGCCCAGATTACCCAATTCCTGGAGAATCAGTGCAGGGCCGGCGGCGATGATCTGCTCGATCGCTGGGCCAATGGTGGAACCGAATTTGGCGATAAACGGCAGGATGGCGATTAGAATAATCGGGCCCGCCGCATTGCTGACCGGCTTGGGAATGACTTTGCCCATTGCCGAAAAAAGATGGGGGTTGAACAGAACGCCAATGATAAAAGCATAGAGCAGCGGTAGTAACAGCAGCGTTCCAGGCCCGAGGGGGATACGTACGATGCCGACCCACTCGGCAAACATCGACGTCACGATCACCGTTAGGTGAAGACGCCAGTCCAGCAGTAGTTTGAGATCCATAGGAGTGTCCCTGTTTTTTTTAGAATCACTCCGAGTATCGAAAGGTTACTGTTTCAATCATAGGGTTTTAGTGCGCTAATTTTTAGAACACTCAATCGTTGAGCGCTGAGGTAGCGACATCCAACGCCTACGCATTTATACTAAAGTCTAACAACCACCTATAAGAGCCTTTATGCCCATATCTTTGCCGCTACGGCGCCTTTGGACTCTCGATAAATTCGCCTACAGCCTGCGCGTCTTTATAGCGTTCAGCGGTGCGTTGCTATTTAGCGGCTTAATGGGCGATGTGGCGCTGGTCATTCCGCTTTTTCTCGGCATTATCGCCTGCGCGCTGTCTGAAACTGACGACAGCTGGCAAGGCCGTCTTCAGGCACTGCTGGTAACGCTGGTGTGTTTTACGTCAGCTTCCTTTATCGTGCAGTGGCTATTTCCCTGGCCGTGGCTATTTGTAGTGGGCCTGGGGCTTTCGACCTTTTGCCTGATTATGCTCGGAGCAATCGGACAGCGTTATGCCACCATCGCTTCCGGCACGCTAATACTCTCGATCTACTCGATGATCAACATCGAGCAGCACGGCGGGGTGGATGAAGACGTGGCGGCGCGCCAACTGCTGCTGTTGGCTGGAGCGGTGTGGTATGGGCTAATTTCGGTGGTGTGGTGCGCACTGTTTTCGCGCCAACCGGTCAAGCAGAGCATGGCACGGGTGTACAAAGCGCTGGGTGAGTTTCTGATACTGAAATCGGCGCTGTTTGAACCGGTGCGCGGTGTGGATGTGGAAGCCCGCCGGGTGGCCTTGGCGCGCCAGAACGGCAAAGTCGTCGCTGCGCTCAATCAAGCCAAAGAGATGATTTTTAGGCGGCTTGAAGGCCAGCGCGGCGACCAAAAACTCAACCGCTACCTGCGTATCTACTTTATTGCCCAGGATATTCACGAACGCGCCAGCTCCACCCATTACCCCTACAGCGCGCTCAGCAAAGCCTTTTTCCACCACGATGTGCTGTTTCGCTGCCAGCGGCTGCTGGATCAACAAGGGCGCTCCTGCCGTCAGCTAGCCAAATCGCTGCTACTCAATAGACCGTTTGATCATCAGCAGAGTGAAGAGGCGCTGGCTGACCTGCACGCCTCGATTGAGAACCTGCGCGGCCGTGGCAAGCCCGAGTGGCGCCCACTGCTTTACCCATTGAGCGCGCTGGCAGAGAACCTGGCCACCCTGGAAAATCAGCTCGCCAGCGCCCACAACCCCGGCGTCAGCGATGAGCGGCGCGACAGTTCGCTGTATGACCGCTCGCCGTCGAGTCTGCAGGAAGCGTGGAAGCGGGTGCGCCTAAACTTTACTCTCGGCTCCCCCACTTTTCGCCATGCAGTGCGGCTCTCCATTGCCCTCACGACCGGCTATGGGCTGATGCAGTGGATCGACCCCGAGCAGGGCTTTTGGATTCTGTTGACCACGCTGTTTGTTTGCCGGCCCAACTTTGCCACCACACGGCGGTTTTTGTCCCAACGGATAATGGGCACGGTACTTGGCTTGGTAGTGGGCTGGGCTTCGATCAGCCTCTTTCCGCACCCGCTGGTGCAGAGCATGATAGCCGTGGCCGCCGGGGTCTCGTTCTTCGCTAACCGCGAAAAACACTATGTAATCGCTACTGCCTCTATCACCCTGCTCGTGCTGTGCAGCTTCAACCAGGTAGGCGACGGCTATAACCTGATCCTACCGCGGCTGCTCGATACCCTGCTTGGCTCACTCATCGCCGGCTTAGCGGTGCTTTTTATTCTGCCCGACTGGCAGGGTCGCAGGCTTTATCGCGAAGCCGCCAACGCGCTCAATAACCACCGCCGCTACCTGGAGGAGATTATCCACCAGTACGAGGAGGGCAAGCAGGATGACTTGGCCTATCGCCTGGCGCGGCGCAATGCCCATAACGCCGATGCAGCGCTCTCCACCCTGCTCACCAATATGCTCCATGAGCCGGGGCATTACCGGAAACTGGACGCGGACAACGGACTGCGCTTTCTGGTGCTCTCCAATACCCTACTCAGCCACCTCTCTGCACTGGGCGCCCATCGCCACCAGTTGGCAGACGATGAAGACGATGCCACGCTAGTGCCGGTAGCAAAACGTATTGGTGAGCTGCTGGGACAAATCGCCGAGCGATTAAACCAGCGCCAGCCGGTTGAGCCACTAGCGGATCAAGCTGCCGAGTTATTAGCCCAGCTAGAAGAGAAAAGTGCGCTATCAGCAGATGAAAAAGCCGTCACGCTCTACCGCCCTATCCAAAGCCAGCTACGCCTTATTACCGAGCAGCTCGCCCCGCTGGGTGAAGCTGCGAATCGTCTGGTGGGAAGTGAAGAGCATACGCCAAGCACCGCTAGCGTCTAACCAAGCTAACTACACCTGCCCATAGCGCCCTGCCGCCTCGCCAAGCCAGCGGCGCACCAGGACAGCGGTGACGTCTGGGCTGCCCTGTAGCGTTTGGGCCATGGCCGTTACCCGCTCTAGCAGGTCGGCATCGCGTTCCAGGTCGGCGATTTTCATCTGCGCAAGGCCGGTTTGGCGGGTGCCGAGCACTTCACCGGGGCCGCGAATTTCCAGGTCTTTCTCGGCGATGCGGAAGCCATCGGTGGTTTCGCGCATGACCGCCAAGCGCTGGCGGGAGCTTTTCGACAGCGGCGGATGGTAGAGCAGCACACAGAAGCTTTCCGTGCTGCCACGCCCTACCCGGCCGCGCAGCTGGTGCAGTTGGGAAAGCCCCAGACGCTCGGGGTTTTCGATAATCATCAGGCTGGCGTTGGGTACATCCACTCCCACCTCGATCACCGTGGTAGCCACCAGCAAATCCAGCTCCCCCGCTTTGAAGGCGGTCATCACCTCGGCTTTCTCGCTCGACTTCATGCGCCCGTGAACCAAGCCCACCGCCAACTCGGGCAGCGCTATGGTTAGCTCATCGCGGGTAACCTCGGCCGCCTGGCACTGCAACGCCTCGGATTCATCAATCAACGTGCACACCCAATACGCCTGACGACCTTCGCTGCAGGCCAGCCGAATACGCTCAACCACTTCAGGGCGGCGTTCGTCGGGCACCACCACGGTTTTTACCGGTGTACGGCCGGGGGGTAGCTCGTCGATCACCGAAACATCCAGATCCGCGTAGGCGCTCATGGCCAAAGTGCGCGGAATCGGCGTGGCAGTCATGATCAACTGGTGTGGGGTTAGCCCGCCCGCCTCGCCCTTCTCGCGTAACGCCAGGCGCTGATGCACGCCAAAGCGGTGCTGCTCGTCAATGATCGCCAATCCCAGGCACTGGAAGTGCACGTCGTCCTGAAACAGTGCGTGAGTGCCCACCACCATACGCGCACGCCCATCGGCAATCGCCGCTTTAGCATCCAGCCGCGCCTTGCCTTTGAGCTTGCCCGCCAGCCATGCCACTTCGATCCCCAGCGGCTCAAACCAGGCTTTAAACGAGCGGTAGTGCTGCTCAGCGAGGATTTCAGTCGGCGCCATGATCGCCGCCTGGCAGTTGCCCGCCAGGGCGCTCAGCGCGGCCATGGCGGCGACCACGGTTTTTCCCGAGCCGACATCGCCCTGGATCAGCCGCAGCATCGGTGCCGGGCGACTTAAATCGTGGCTGATCTCCTCCAGAACGCGGCGCTGGGCACCGGTTAAGGCAAACGGTAATTGGGCCAAAAAGCGCGCCTGCAGACTGCGCCCAGAGGGTAGCGTCGGTGCGCCATCCGCCTGAATACGCAGGCGAACTTCGCGCAAGCTTAGTTGGTGGGCGAGCAGCTCTTCCAGCGCCAGCCGCCGAGTGGCCGGGTGCTGGCCACTGGTCAACTGCTCTATATTCACATCGGGAGGCGGCTGGTGCAGCAAGTGCAGGCTGGCGTGTAGGCCTGGCAACTGAAAGCGTTGAAGCAGGGCATCGGGTATTACATCGGGCAAGGCCTCGGGGGCGCTGTCCAGTAAACCGAGCGCCTGCTGAGCCAGAGCACGCAGCCGCGGCTGGTTCAACCCTTCGGTGGTGGGATAAATAGGCGTGAAATACTCCTCCACCGGGGTCTCACTACCGCCACTGAGCCGGTATTCCGGGTGGTAGATCTCTAAACCGGTCGCCCCAGCCCGCGCTTCGCCAAAGGCGCGCACGGTCGCACCTGGGCGCATCTGTTGCTGCTGGGCCGGTGAGAAGTGAAAAAACCGCAGGCTCAAAATACCGCTAGCATCACGCAGGCGCACCAGCAGGCTGCGGCGGCGCCCTTTGACTACGTCGCAAGCGGTCACTTCGCCCTCTATCACCGCCTCCTGACCTGCACGCAGCAGGCCAATAGGCGTAAGCCGCGTGCGATCCTGATAGCGCAGCGGCAGGTGGAACAACAGGTCGCTTACCTGCTCGATACCCAATCGACCCAGTTTCAGCGCCAGCGCTTCGCCTACGCCCTTCAGCGCGGTGATGGGCGCGGAAAGATCACTCATAGGGCGCTTTTCACGGCTTTAGTAGGTTGGCGGCAGTGGCTGATCGCTTGAATCAGCGCCTCAATAGCCTTAGGACGGGGAAAGCTCGCCCGCCAGGCGATCGCCACGGTGCGCGACGGCGCTGGCTCCACAAATGGCCGACTGGCCAGCATGGCATTTTCATACTGGTCGGTGCCCAGCGCAGACTGCGGCAGCACCGTAATACCTAATCGAGAGGCCACCATATGGCGAATGGTTTCCAGCGACCCGCCTTCGGCGATCAGCGTATTGTTGGGGCTGTTGAGTTTTTGGGTAATCGCCGGGCAGGCTTCCAGAATTTGATCCCGAAAACAGTGTCCTTCGCCGAGCAGCAGCAGGCGCTCTTCGAGTAAGTCCTCTTTATTGATCGCTTCCCGTTCGACCCATGGGTGGTTAGCGGGAATGAGAACTTCAAAGGCTTCGTCGTAGATTGGCTTGGTGACCACATCGGTTTCAGTAAACGGCAATGCCACAATAATCACATCCAGCTCACCGCTTCTTAGCTTGGCGCGCAGCGTACCGGTCATGCCCTCTTCAATATAAAGAGGCATTTGCGGGGCCGCGTTCGCCAGGGCAGGCACTAGATGAGGAAACAGGTAGGGCCCAATGGTGTAAATCGCCCCAATGCGCAGCGGGTTGGCCAACTGATCTTTACCCGCACTGGCGAGCTCAAAAATCAGGCTACTCTGCTCCAGCACACGCTGGGCCTGGGCGACGATTTTTTCACCCAGCGGGGTAACTTGGACGGTGGACTTGGAACGCTCAAAGAGCGGCGTTTCGAGCTCTTCTTCCAGCTTTTTCACCGCCACCGAGAGCGTGGGCTGTGAAACGTGGCAGCGTTCCGCCGCACGGCCAAAGTGACGCTCCTGGGCAAGGGTTACGATGTAGCGAAGTTCTGTTAAAGTCATAGCGGTGCCAGTGGCATCCTCTCGTAGCAGCTCGTGACTAGGGCTTGTATGAAAAAAGTAAAGTGATGTATGCAAGGCCTTGCATCATGACAGTCAGCGAGACGGAAAAGGACAAGCAAGCTCTGCCGTCGGTCTTCTCAACCGACAATATCTCGGTTCAATGTCATCGTTGGTAGAGACTTTGCATCTAATAGGGAATATTAATCAAGAGGAGTGAGCACGGTGAAGCTAACCGTACTGATTATCGGCTGTGGCGATTTAGGGATCAACCTTGGGCGCGAGCTGCTTGAGGAAGGGCACCAAGTGATTGGCCTACGCCGCAACGTGGAAGCCTTAAAAGACACCGGCATTACACCGCTGGCGTTAGATCTGGATAGCCTTGAAGAGGCCGATGCCAAAAGCCTGCCCCAGGCTGACTATGTGGTCTATACCGTCAGCGCTGACCGTTTCGAAGAGAGCGCGTATCAAAGCGCCTATCCGGAAGGTTTAAAGCGCGTGCTGAGCGTGATGGAGCAGCACAAAACGCCTCCACGTAGGGTGTTTTTCGTCTCTTCAACTAGCGTGCATGGCCAGCAGGAGGGCGAGGTCGTTAACGAAGAGAGCCCCACCGACCCCACTAGCTTCTCTGGCACCCTAATGTGCGAGGCTGAGCAGGCGCTGATCAATCACCCCCTGCCGGGCACGGTGATTCGCTTTTCCGGCATTTACGGCCCTGGCCGCGATCGACTGATTCATCAGGTTGCTGAAGGCCGCGTGGCTGCGATCACTCCTGTGGTCTACTCCAATCGCATCCACCGCGACGACTGCACAGGTATTATTGCCCACCTGATTCGCTATCAGGAGCGCGGTGAGACGCTGGATGATATCTACCTGGGCAGCGACTGCGAACCGGTCACCATGCATAACGTAATGATGTGGCTGGCCGAGCAGTTAAAAGTAGAGGCCACAGAGACCATGCAGTCCCCTTTACGTCGGCGAACGAGCAAACGCTGCGATAACCAGCGCATATTGAGCACTGGTTATCAGTTCCGCTTTCCCAGCTACCGCGAAGGCTATGCACAGGTACTCAAAGAGGGCGGCTTTCTAGAGCTAAACAAAGCCTAGTCACCGATAACCATCACCGCTTCCGCTTCCACCTGGCTGCCTTTGGGTAGTGCTTTGACGCCAACGGCGGCGCGGGCGGGGAAAGGAGCGGTGAAGAACTCCTCCATGACTTGGTTAACAATCGCAAAGTTATCCAAGTCCACCAGGTACAGATTCAGCTTCACGATATCGCTTAGCGAGCCCGCCGCTTCTTCGCATACTGCCTGTAGATTGGTGAAGACTTGGCGTGCCTGAGCTTCGAAATCCTCAGACACAATCGCCATGGTCGCGGGATCCAGCGGGATCTGGCCAGAGAGATAAACCGTGTTGCCCGCTTTAATGGCCTGGGAGTAAGGACCAATAGCCGCGGGGGCTTTGCTGGTGTTGATAACGGCCTTATTGCTCATACGTTGTTTCGCTCCTGTAATGGGTAACACTTAATTATTTGATACTGAAAAATAGCGATCGCTGCCGATTTATATCAGCATGTTGTTATGTATAGTATTAATTAGCGAGTCGGGTAATTTTGCCAACGTTGGGAAGGTTACGGATGCGTTTAATGATGCGTGCCAGATGCACACGACCTTTCACCGACAGCGTCAGATTGACGGTGGAAAGGTGGGCATCGCGCTCTTCAATACCAATCCGCTCAATATTGGCATCGGCATCGGTGACCAGCCCGGCAAGCTCTGCGACTAGCCCACGACGGCTCTCAATTTCGATACGCAGCGCGACCGGGAAATCTTCATCAATGGTGTCCGACCACTCCAGCGCGAAGAGCTTATCAGGGTCATTTTTATCGGCGAAGTTCTTATCCACCACGTTTTTACACTCAGCGCGATGCACCACCAACCCTTTGCCTGTGGAAAGGTGGCCCACCACGGGGTCGCCTGGTAGCGGATGGCAGCAGCGCGCAAAGTTAATCACCATGCCTTCGCTGCCGCTGATCATGACGGCTTTGCTACCCTCCCCGCCTACAGGGTGCTCATAGCTTTCGCCATGCGCCGCAGCCACTAGGCGGCGTGCCACCACGTGGGTCATGCGGTTGCCCATCCCGAGCGACTCCAACAGAGCATCCTCAGAAGAGACATCCAACTCTTTGAAGGCGCGCTTAAGGGCGCTCTCATCCAGTTCTTCCAGGCTGGTATCGAATGGCGCCAGGGCTTTATTGAGCAACCGTCGTCCCAGCATGACCGCTTCGGTCTGCTGCTGATATTTAAGCGCGTGACGGATTGCCGAACGCGCCTTTGCGGTGGTCACAAAATTTAGCCAGGTAATATTGGGCTTCGCACCGGGGGCGGTGATAATTTCCAACGTCTGACCACTTTCTAAACGCGTCGAGAGCGGCGCCAAATGGCGATCAATGCGGCAAGCGATACAGTTATTGCCAATATCCGTGTGCACGGTGTAGGCGAAGTCGATTACGGTAGCGCCCTGGGGCAGCTCCATAATATCGCCTTTAGGTGTGAACACGTAGATATCGTCGGGGAACAGATCGTTTTTAACGTGTTCGATAAACTCCAGCGAGTCGCCAGCGTGGCGCTGCATTTCCAGCAGGCCCTTAACCCAGGCGCGAGCACGTGCATGGCTGCCCTCGGCAATCGGATGGGAAGTCTGCCCCGCTTTATAAAGCCAGTGGGCAGCGATACCGTTATTGGCCATGGCCTCCATTTCACGGGTGCGTATCTGCACCTCAATGGGCATACCGCGGGAACCAAACAAGGTGGTATGCAGGCTCTGGTAACCGTTAGCTTTGGGAATCGCAATGTAGTCTTTAAAGCGCCCCGGTACCGGCTTATAGAGGTTATGCACCACGCCTAGAATACGGTAGCAGCTGGCCACATCTTCGGTAATGATGCGAAAGCCAAACACATCCATAATTTCGACAAAGGGCTTACGCTGGTCGCGCATTTTTTTATAGATCGACAGCAGATGCTTTTGGCGTCCAATGACGGTGCCATTAAGCCCGTCATCGTCCAGGCTTTTTTGCAGGGAGGACTGTATTTCGCGCATGGCACTACGCCGGTGCCCCCGCGCTTTAGCAACCGCACGCTTGATGCGCTCCGAGCGCATGGGGTGAATCGCCTGAAAGGAGAGATCCTCAAGCTCGATACGAATCGTATTGATACCCAGCCGCCCGGCAATTCGCGCGTAAATTTCCAACGTTTCACGGGCGATGCGACGCTTTTTATCTGGGCGTAGGGCGCCCAGGGTGCGCATGTTATGCAACCGGTCAGCCAGCTTGACGATGATAACGCGAATATCCCGCGACATCGCCAGCACCATCTTCTGAAAATTTTCCGCCTGGGCGACGGCTTTGTCTTCAAAGGTGATTTGGGTAAGTTTGGATACCCCATCTACCAGCTCTGCTACCGGCTTGCCAAACTGAGCCTCCAGGGCTTTTTTGGATACGCCGGTGTCTTCGATAACGTCGTGCAGCATGGCGGCCATCAGGCTTTGATGATCCATGTGCATATTGGCAAGAATATTCGCTACCGCCAGTGGGTGGGTAACGTACGGCTCGCCGGAACGCCGCCGCTGGCCGTCGTGGGCCTGCTCAGCATAGTAAAAGGCGCGTTTGACCTGCTGGATCTCATCCGAGGGTAAATAGCCGCCGAGTCTATCGGCCAGGTCATCAATGGTGAACATCTACCGCGCCTCTATCGGTTTCGTTGAAAACGTTAGTCGTCGATATGAGTAGGCGCCATAGCCGGGCGCGGACGAACAGCGGCTTCAACGGGCTCGTCCAGTACAGTGTGATCGACTAGGCCTGCGGCAATTTCACGCAGCGCCATCACCGTAGGTTTATCATTTTCCCAAGGTAGCAGAGCATCGCGGGAGCCGCGCGCCAGCTGGCGAGCGCGCTGAGTGGAAATCATCACCAGCTTGAAACGGTTTTCAACATTTTCAAGACAATCTTCAACGGTTACGCGAGCCATGGGAGCCTTCCTGTTATGACGGAACCGGGCCGACACCGTAGAGAACGGCGCCGACCCAGTGAAAAAATGGTGCGACAAAAATAGTGCAACGCAATAGAAAGTAGTAGAACCGTATAGATTACTCGACCGTAGGCGTCTGTGACAAGAGCGCAGCCAACAGCGGCGCGTGGCGCTCGGTCATTACCGGGCGACTTAAGCGACGGCTGATCACCAGTGACTGTAACTCCTGCAGCGCCGTGGTGAAGTCATCATTAACGACGAGGTAATCATATTCGTGGTAATGGGACATTTCACTCACCGCATCGCGCATCCGCCGAGCAATCACCGCATGCTCATCGGTGCCACGGCTAGCAAGACGTCGCTCCAGTTCCTCGCGGGAGGGCGGTAAAATAAAAATCGACACTGCATCAGGCATTTGTGTGCGTACCTGCTGAGCGCCCTGCCAGTCGATTTCCAGAATGACGTCCTGACCTGCCGCTAGTAATACCTCTACTGCCTGGCGCGAGGTACCGTAGTAATTATCAAATACTTTGGCATACTCGAAGAACTCACCCCGCGCGATCATCGCTTCAAACTCGGCTACATCGGTGAAATGATAATTGACGCCATTCACCTCACCCTCGCGCTTGGCACGCGTAGTGTGCGACACCGACACTTGAATCCCATCCAGGCTTTCGATTAGCTCGCGCACCAAGCTAGTCTTGCCAGCACCTGAGGGGGCAGAAACGATAAACAGCGTACCTTGGGACATGAAGTACTTTCCCTTCAGTTAGCAAAATAAGTAGCGGAAAACGTAGTAAACGCAAGTAAAGCGACTGCAGCAGAGCAGCAAGGCTGCGCAGTATCGCACACCCAGCGCGACGACTGTAGCGTTGGTGGTGACATACAGGGAGGTAGGCATGCGCAGTACGCTATTTATTTTAGCCCTGATTGCGCTGGGCGTAGCCCTGCAAAAAGGCATCATTGAGATTCCCCGCCACTGGGCGCCATGGGCTCCGCTGCATATTGACGACCCCATTACGCCGGTCACACAGCTTAAGTTAAGCCGCTTGGCAGACGACCGCGCAGGCTGTTTAGCTGCGTTAGATACCGTCCCCGAGGGCGAGCTGCGCTATACGCCATTGGCCGATTACGCCCCCACGGCGAGCTGCCCGCTTGCCAATATCGTGCGCATGCACTCTAGCGGCGTCGCGTTCAACCAGAGTTTCGTGGCCTCCTGCCCCATGGCACTGGCGTGGGTGATGTATGAACGCCACGCGTTACAGCCTGCCGCCGAGGAGATTATGGGTAGCCGAGTGAGCCAGGTTAACCACGTAGGTAGCTTTGCCTGCCGTAACGTTTATGGCCGCGAAGCCGGCAGGCGCAGCGAACACGCCACCGCCGAAGCGCTGGATGTAGTGGGATTTCAGTTTGAGAATGGCCAGCGTATTACGCTGATCAATGACTGGGATGATGAAGGCGAGGAGGGGGAGTTTTTACGCGCTGCGCGGGATGGCGCCTGCCATACCTTCGGTAATGTATTGGGGCCCGATTACAACGCCGCGCATGCGGATCACTTTCATATGGGCATGCGCGGATTTAGGCTGTGTCGCTAAGAGATCAACCATTACTTATTCGAGATTGATGTCATCTGCATCTGTGGCGGCACCGGTGGCAGCACCAACGCCACCGCCGATAACGGCGCCTTGAACGACGCTACCACCGGTTACGGCTGCGGCACCCGCGCCAATGGCAGCCCCGACACCCGCGCCGCTAGTAGCGCGCTCGCCAGTGGAGGTACCGCAGCCCGCCAAGACAATGGTTAACGCCACCACCGCGCCGAGGGTCAATATACGTGTCGAATTCAATACCTGAATGTGCATGGTCATCTCCTTATGGGTTACTACCCTTACACAGTAGAGAGAATTCGACTTTTTAGCCATGTTAATTATCACTGTTCGATAACTAGGCAACTGGACAATCGTGACGCGACGTTAGCCAACGCTAGGCTCGCTGGGCCACGGCGCCGTAGGTGCGCTTTTCCAACCATCGCCCAGCGGCAAAAATCACCAAGCCACAGAGCGCCAATCCCGCACCGACCAAGCCCGTGCTCGACCAGCTAAAGCCAGCGCTGATTGCCAGACCAGCAAGCCACGCCCCTAAGGCATTGGCACCGTTAAAGGCCGCGTGGTTGAGTGAGGCCGCCATGGTTTGGGCATCCTCTGCCACATCCATCAAGCGGGTTTGTAATGAAGGCGCTAGTGCCATACTGGTGCCCACCAGGCCAACAAACAGCAGCCCTGTCCAAACGTTATTCGCCGCAAAGTAAAACAACCCTTGTACCACGCCACACCAGAGCAGAATGGTAGGTATGGCACGCATCAGGTTTTTATCCGCCATGCGCCCGCCGATTAAGTTACCGGCAATAGAGCCCAGGCCGAAAATGACCAGCACCAACGGCCCCAGCGCTTCGCTCATACCCGCCTGCTGGGTTAATGTCGGCATCACATAGCTAAAAATGGCGAACATGCCGCCGCAGCCGATGCAGGCAAGCGCCAGGGTAACCAACACCCGCTGCTTAAGCAGCGCTGAAAGCTCACGCACCGGGCTTGCTAGAGTATCGACGGGCTGCACCGGTACATAGAAGCGGATCAACAGGGCGGTGAGCAACGCAATACCACCGACACCCGCAAAGGCGATCTGCCAGCCCAACAGGTTACCCGCCCAGGTACCCAGCGGCGCACCGATCAGAATCGCTACGGTTAAACCCATCATCACCCGGGAAACAGCCCGCGCCCGTTGGTCTATCGGCACTGCCCCCGCGGCCACCAGTGCGGCGATGCCAAAATAGGCGCCATGAGGTAAGCCAGCCAGAAAACGCAGCCCTACGAATGACCAGAACCCTGGTGCCATGGCACTAGCAATATTGCCCACCGCAAATACCAGCATCAGCATAATCAACAGCGACCGCCTAGGTACTCGCGCGGCCAGCGCCGAAATCAGCGGCGCACCGACTACCACGCCCAAGGCGTAGCTGCTTATTGCGTAACCCACTTGCGGCACCGTTACCGCTAAATCACCCGCCACACGGTTCATCAGGCCCATAATGACGAACTCGCTGGTGCCGATTCCAAAACCGCCCAGCGCCAACACAAATTCGGCCAAACGCGGGTTGCGCGCCAGCCCTTGAGACGACGATGCTGTCGAATCCTGCATGCTTAACTCCTTGGGATACCGCCCGGTTGGTATCACGATGGCGCAAATGATCGCAGGATTAGACGAAAGTAGAAACATGCTGCGTTTAAAAAGTTAGCGGGCGAACACAATCGTTAAGCTGGGCTGAATAGGAAATGTTTGGATACGGTGTTTGGCGGTCAGGCGCTAGGGGGTTCCACTGAAAGCAACCGCTCACGCAGATGACGGTTACGCGGCACCAAGCCGGTTTGCAGGCCCAAGGGGCGGAATACTTGGTTTAGCAGCGCCAGTGTAGGGCTTGCCTTATCGGCTTCCAGATCAGACAAGGTGCGGCGACTGATACCTACCAACTCGGCATATTGTGTCTGCGACATTCCCAACACTTCGCGGCGTAGTTGACGCAGCACCTGCCCTGAGCTGATCTCTTCCCGCAGCAGCTGGGACAATAGCGCCATAAGTAGTGCCTCGCGCTCAATGCTAGAGAGTTCTTTGCGTTTCATACCAGCCCCCAGCGGCGCAGCTTAGCATCCAGATAATTTAACCCCACCGCATTCGATGCTAGCAACGCTTCCGGCACTCCCCGCGCAGCAAGTCGTTCTTTTAGCCCGGCTAACTGACTCCCCAGCGCTTTTAGCTCTGCCATCAGTTGTTCGGGGGGCACATAGGCATTTAAGTTCTTCGCAATGGCGACCCAGTTGAATTCAGGGCCCTCTTCAAACGGCGCGCCCCAAGTGGTGGTGCGAATAATGCCTTCTGGGTCAGCCTTCATGGGCACAAAATCGTAGACTGGCGCCAGCCAGATTCCCAGAGGCGTTTTCAACAGCGCCGTATTGCGACCATGGTTATCGCTGTTGGCAAAAGCAACATTAAGCAGATCACGTTTCACCCACTCGCTCACGAAACGCGACGTATCAAAATGACCTCCTAACTCGCGAACGCGGTATTGCTGGCTCAACAGGCCAACCAGTGCCTCAATCACGTCAAAATGGTTTAAGAAGCTTCCCGGCTGACGCTTCATCGCGGAATAAACCGACTCCAGCCCATACAGCGTTCGCTTCCCAGCGGGGTAATCAACATCAAAGCGGGGCAACCACAGCGATGGATAGCGCTCGCCTTCCAGTAGCCGCATCCTTTGAGTGTCGATCGTCGCTATGCCGAGTGACGCCAGCTCATGATAGAAATGGTATTCGGCGCGAAGGATATTGTTATCAAGCTCGGTGCGCTGGCCGCGAGGAAATTTCACCAGATAGTGCTGGTCGGTATTCGCCGGGTCATCCTGATAGGTATCGATCCAGACCTGATCGTTTGGCGAACAGCGTAGCAGTAGCTTAGGCGCTTCGCCGCCAGCGCCGGTCGCACCCCCCCCAGCGGCTCCCATTTGCTGCGCATAAGCAAGAAAATCGCTATCTCGATCCACAACATCGCGTAAGGCAAAGCGCTGCTGCTCTAGCGTGCTACCTACTGGACGCTCGGGAAGGGCCTCTTTAATACGTAAATTACCCACCGGAGCAATCGTCCCTTTAGCCAATAGGGCGTAATCTTGTTCAGCCTCAGTAAGCGCCGATATCCCCAACTGCGTGACCCAGTAACGACGGCTGGCCCCAGAAGGCATGATATCGTCTAAAAAAGCGAACCAGCGTGGCGATTGATGAGTATTCATGAGTTCAATCGGCAAAAGCAGGCTGCAAGCATGCTCATCATCGCGATCCAACCATTCAAGGGCATAATCGGTGATATAGCCCAAACGCGCAGGTCCTCGACGACCTTGCTCTGGGTGCTCAATCACCAGCTCAGCGGCATCGTGCCACTGGCCATGATGAAATGCCTGGATGGTTAGCAACGTGGGACACCTTAATTGAGCAGTTAATAACTGAGCAGCTTAATGCTCAATAGTGTAGTCCAAGGCTTCGGAATGTGCATTTTAATACTCACAAATATATAAAAACCCAAATAGTGAGCAATATAATACTCATTTTAACCAGGAGTAATAATGCCAGCTAATACCTCATCTTTTAACACGATCGAACACGCCATGGCTGAACTCGCCGAGGCCGACCCCGATATCGCCCGCGCCCTACCTCTAGTGGGGGCACCCTCGCCTCGGGAGCGCGATAAAGGCTTTGCGACGTTCTTCTCGACTATCGTTAGCCAGCAGCTATCCACCGAAGCGGCTCGCGCGATTATGGGTCGTGTAAATACACTGCTGCCCGAGCTTCACGCCAAGGCAGTGATGGAGGTAGAGGGCCAAGCGCTACGCGATGCGGGACTTTCCTGGCGTAAGATCGAGTACGCTAAAGGGCTGGCAGAAGCAGAGTTGGCAGGCACTTTTAGCGCCGAGGGGCTTGAACAGCTAAGCGATGATGAAGCCATTGCCGCGATTACCAAGCTACGCGGCTTTGGCCGTTGGAGTGCTGAGATCTATCTGATGTTCTCGCTGCAACGCCCAGATATCTTTCCTGCCGATGATCTCGCCCTGCGGGTAGCGCTGGGCCGCTTAAAAGGCATGGACGACAAACCCACGCCTAAACAGGCCCGCCAGTTGGTGGAGCACTGGGCGCCCTGGCGCAGCGTGGGTTCGCTGTTTCTGTGGCACTACTATCGCGGCGAGCCGCTTTAAGCATCCAGCCCGCCAAACTTACCATTCTGGTAATCATCGACCGCCTGAACGATCTCTTCGCGGGTATTCATCACAAAGGGGCCGTGGGAGTAGACGGGCTCATCGATCACATCGCCATGACCAAACAGCAGGCGCGCATCGCTGCTTGCTTCGATCACCAAGCTATCGCCATCGCGATCTACTTCAATCAGATGGTGAGGCTTGACTGGTTCGCCACCCACCGTGACATCGCCATCCACCACGTAGAGAAACACCTGCCGTCCTGGCGCCGCGGGCAACTGTTCGTGGCTACCAGAAGGCAGCCTGAGCGTTGACATAAACACGCCAGTCAGTGAGTTGATAGGCCCAACGCTACCCTGCCACTCACCAGCGATCAGATTCAGCTCACCGCCACCCGGCAACTTAATAGCGGGAATGGATTCTTGCTGCAGCCCCACATAGCGCGGCTCGCTCATTTTCAAGCGCGACGGCAGGTTGATCCACAGCTGCAGAATTTCCAACGGACCGCCGTCGCGTAGAAACTCCTCCGGCGAAATTTCCGCATGCACAATGCCGCTGCCAGCGGTCATCCACTGAACCCCACCTTTATGGATCACGCTTTGATGCTTGGCGCTGTCCGCATGGGCCAGTGAACCTTCCAGAATAAAAGTGACCGTTTCAAAGCCCCGGTGCGGATGCGGGCCAAAAGGTAGACCCTGATTGTTAGCCGGGTAGGTTTGAGGGCCATGGTGATTAAGAAACAGAAAGGGATCTAGCTGCTCCAAACTAGGCCCCGGTAGCGGCCGACGAGTGGTTAAATCGCCAATATCATCGCGCTTGGCCGGGTGCTGGGCGATTACGCGGCGCACGGTTTGGTTAGTGTTTGCTGGCATAACTTACTCCTTATCAATACTTTCCAGCGTAAAACCTATAGCCGCGGATGAGGAGCGAATAATTTGCCCTGTTTCGTTGAAGGAAATTGTTATTAAAAGTCTCAGCGGTTTCCTCAAAACTCGGTCACCACCGTCACGCCCGCCCCTTCGAACTTATCCATGTTCATTAACGCATCAATCGACTGCTCAAGATTGATTCGTTTGCCGATCAGCTTTTCAGGCGCCAGCTTTCCTGACTCGATCATCGCCAGCATGGCGTCATAACGATGCGCCTGCATGCCATGGCTGCCAAGTATTTCAAGCTCGTTGGCAATAACCTTACTCATGGGAATAGCTGGTGTGCTGTTCTCAGCCAACATCAACCCGACCTGAATATGCTTGCCGCGTTTACGCAGATTGCTGATCGAGTTAAAGCAGGTCGTCGGGTGCCCTAGCGCATCCAACGATACGTGAGCACCACCTCGGGTTATTTCCGCAACTGCTTCAACCACATTGGCTACCTTGGCGGCATTCACGGTGGCAGTGGCACCCAATTGACGGGCCAGATCAAGAGCGCCTTCAGAAATATCGATAGCCACCACGTTGGCACCGACGGCGTTAGCAATCATTACAGCAGAAAGCCCAACCCCACCGCAGCCGTGGACGGCCACCCACTGGCCTGCCGCTGTTTTGCCCTGATCCACCACTGCCCGAAAAGAGGTAACGAACCGGCAACCCAAGCTCGCCGCCGTCGCAAAATCCAATGTCTCTGGCAGCGCGACCAAATTGACATCGGCGTAGTGGATAGCTACATACTCGGCAAACGATCCCCAGTGCGTAAAGCCTGGTTGGAACTGGCTATCGCAAACCTGATGGTTGCCGGAGTGGCACTCTGGGCAAGTACCGCAACCGCCAACGAATGGAACCGTGACGCGGTCGCCAAGGCGCCATTGCTTTACATCTTTACCAACGGCTTCGACTACGCCTGCCAGCTCATGGCCCGGCACATGGGGAAGCTGGATATCGGTGTCATGCCCCACCCAGCCATGCCAGTCGCTGCGACAAACTCCTGTCGCCATCACTTTCACCACAACGCCATGCGGCTCAAGAGTGGGATCAGGTAATTGCTGGACGCGGGGAGGGGCGGAAAATTGCTCAAAAACAACGGCTTTCATAAAGAGTTCCTAATCTATATCGGTTTTTACTTTATAAAGTCTCATGTGGATAAGAAGCAAATTATTAGCCACTAACGCTTAACCGCCCCACGACCTGCAACGATTCATCCATTGGACGCACCACGATCATCTCACCCGAGCCAACGCCGCCACCCATCAGTGCGGTGATATTGACCTGGTGGGTGACCAGCAGCAAATCCCCCGGTTCCTGCCATGCGGCAATTTGCTCTTGGGCGGCTTGAGTAATTGACGCCTGATCGCCGCGCCCGCGAAAGAACGAATCCAGCCAGGGAGTGGGCTCGACAGAGCCCACGGCCATCAACTCAGCGGTATCCAGCGCCCGGCACCAGCTTGATGAATACACCGCCGCAATGGGAATATCCCGCGCACAAAATTCACGACCCGCGGCTTGCGCCTGAGCGCGGCCAGCCGTAGGAAGATTGCGCTGAGTCTCGCAGCAGCCACGCTCAAAGCCCGGTGGGTCGCCAATGCCTGAGGCCAGAGAGTGGCGCATTAGAATTACCAAGCCGCCTTCTTGTAGTGCTTGCCAGGTGGCGTCGTTTGCCTGGGCACTGAGGGGTAGCGCACCCAGTACACCGAGCAGTATCGTTAAGGTGAGGTGGCGTAGGGTTGGCATGGGGAGGGTTCTCTATCAGTGGCAGGTCACTAGCAGCGCTGTAAGTTTTATACTCTGTTTGTATGTACCGCTTCTATCAAACCTCTCCAATTCAGGACACAGTGTCTCTCGAATTGAGCTGGACTCACTACCGCACTTTGCTTCGGGTGGAAAATGCTCAAGCCCGTGACTGGTATTTTCACGACGCTATCAATCAAAGCTGGAGCACTTAAAACTAGGACTATATTCCCACAATTATACAAAAGATGGGAATATAGTCCTTACTTTACGTGCATCGATTTGCTAATTTTAAAAGATGGACTATATTCCCATTATATCTTTAAAAATGGGAATATAGTCCCTTCATTGGTGATTGTATGGCAAAGCGGAACTTACACAGTGTGCTGTTTCCAAAGCAGCGCAAAATTCTCACTCATTTTGGTGAGGATTTGTTGCTAGCAATGAAGCGACGAGGGTTGACCAAAAAAATGCTCTGCGAGCGAACGGGTTTTGATCATAAAACCGTGAACAAGGTGTTCGCTGGCGATCCTGGTGTGGCAATTGGCACCTATTTGAAAATCATGGCTGTGTTGGGTATGGAAAGTAACTTCTCTGAAGTGGCCGCACATGACGAGCTAGGCATCAAACTGCAAAACATCAAACTCCTGGAAGGTTCAAAATGAGCCGTGACTTGGTAGAGGTTTATGCGGATTGGCATCCCATTGAGCAACCATTATTAATTGGTCAGCTGGCTTATAATGACTCAAGCCGTGGCGGCGTATTTAGCTTTGCCTATGACAAAGCTTTTTTAAAATCACCCTACTGTTTGCAAATTGACCCCTTGCTTACTCTGCATGCAGGGGAGTTTCACAATGACGAAGCCGATAAAAACTTTCGTGCATTTTTAGATTCATCGCCAGATCGCTGGGGACGTATTCTGATGCAGCGCAGGGCGGCTATCGAAAATCGCAAAGGTATTCGGCCGAGTAATCGATTAACGGAGCTCGATTATTTGCTTGGGGTACATGATTCCTACCGCATGGGCGGAATTCGCTTTAAAAGACCAGACTCACCTCATTTTCTTGATAACAATGCCGAATTTGCGGCACCACCCATGGCAGCGCTTCGCGAGTTAGAGCATGCTGCCATCCAAATTGAAAAAGACGAGAACATCGACAGTGATGAATACTATCGGTGGTTAAAAATGTTGATTTCTCCAGGCTCTTCTTTGGGCGGTGCAAGGCCAAAAGCCTGTGTTACTGACGAGCAAAATCACCTGTGGATAGCCAAATTCCCAAATTTAAATGACACCTACGATGTCGGTGCGTGGGAGATGGTGTGTTATGAGCTCGCTTTAGCGGCCAGTATTGAGATGTTTCCAAGCGAGATCCGAAAATTCTCGACTCAGCACCATACCTTTTTGACCAAGCGCTTTGATCGGATGGGTGACAAACGCCTACATTTTTCATCCGCAATGACGCAGCTCCAGTACTATGATGGTGAGCATTCGCAGGGTGCTAGTTATCTTGAAATCGCAGAATTTCTCTCTAATCAGGGCGCACAAACAAAAGCTGATCTTGCCCAATTATGGCGACGGATTGTGTTTAACATTGCGGTGTCGAACACAGATGACCACTTGCGTAATCACGGTTTTCTGTTGACTGACAAGGGCTGGAAGCTATCACCTGCTTACGATTTAAATCCCATTGTGGGAAAGCAAGGCCTTCACCTGAATATTACCGATACAGACAACGCGCTTGACTACCAGCTTGCCTTTGAAGTGCAAGATTTCTTCAGGCTCACGCAAACCGAGGCAAGGCAAATTTACGATGAGGTTTTAAATGCCGTGACACAGTGGCAATTGATTGCACAGCGATTAGGGATCAGCCGAGCAGAGCAAACCATGAAGCAAGAGGCCTTTAATGTGTGATAAGCGTCGTGAGCAAAAATACCTGGCATCGCGATCCTAACCGATCATCACTCTACTTAACCGCCGTCAAGATTTACGAACTGGTTAGCGAGACACACCGGTTGCAGATGATCACATCAAAGTTCCAGCAAGTTGTGTACTCAATGCGTTCGCCTTCTTATAGGTGCGTTGGCATCAATTCATTGAAATTGATGGGGAGTTTGTGGTCATTGTTTTTTACCTACCACTCAAATACTGCAGCAATCACGCGGGATCCGACTGTCGCCCAGTTTTAAGTCGATGACAACGAGGCGTTTCAGGCGGCGGTTGTTGAACAGCAGGTCGATGTAAGAATCATCGTTGTCGATCTGGATGCGTTTTGCCGTGCGACAGAGCTAAAGCCGGCTCCCAGGCTCCAACAGTGCTCCAGCTCTCTTGCGCACCTGACTATAAAAGCCGCGCTGAAACATATCTTTTAAGTAGATAAGCTCTAAAAAGTGACTCCATGACAATTGTCTCGACAGTGTCGAGACAATCTGAGCATCGGGGTAAGCCTCGGCAAAGCAGCAGCATGTGGCGTAGGTTTTTGGCAGAGAAGCCGCGGTCGTACTCCTGTTCTAATTTAGAGACAATTTGCTCGCCATAGGCAGCACGCTCACCCTGATTGCGCACCTGCAAAGCCCATTAGTTGTAGCATTTATAAACCTACTGGGCTTTGAACATCTACCTCTGGTAAAGACAATCAATATACGTTTACCGAGTGCGCTAGTATTTGCCATTTTGGAATTACGTCCTCCACAACAATGTGGAGTGGCTATTACCTAATTGAGTAGACTGCGGCAGTGGTTGTTATGCGAGTCAAAGTGCTCGCACATTGACTCATTGGCTTAGATTGAGGTGGGCAGCGAATTTTCCTTATCAATTCAGCAAGACCAATACTTCGTCACTCAATATTCTGAATCTGCTCCCGCATCTGCTCGATCAACACCTTCAACTCCACCGCGCAGCGGGTCGTCTCAGCCACCACGGATTTTGACGAGAGGGTGTTGGCTTCGCGGTTGAGTTCCTGCATCAGGAAATCTAGGCGGCGGCCTTTGGGGCCTTTTTGGGCGAGCTGGTGGCTCACTTCTTCGATATGCGCGGTCAGGCGGTCTAGCTCTTCATCCACATCAGCTTTTTGCGCCACCAGCACCAATTCGGCTTCCAGGCGCTGGGGGTCGAGTTCGGTTTTGGCGACTTCCAGGCGTTCCAGCAGTTGGGTGCGTTGGCGCTCCAGAATCTGCGGTAGCAGGCTGCGCACGGTGGCGACCTGCTCACTTACCGCTGTCAGGCGGGTGGTGATCATCTCGGCAAGCTTTTCCCCTTCACGGGCACGGGCGTCAATCAGCTCATCCAGCGTTTGGTCAAACAGCGCTTTGGCGGCGGCCTTGATGGCGTCTTGGTCAAGGTGCTGGGTTTCCATCACGCCGGGCTGGTTGAGTAGCGCAAGTGTGGTGGGCGGCACGGCGCTGGGCACTTGCTGCTGAATGGCGGTTAGCGCATCAGCAATGGCGGCTAAGCGGGCGCTGTTAACAGCGGGGGCTTGGGCGGTTTCGGCGCTCTCAAAGCGAACACTGCACTCGACTTTGCCACGGGCTAAACGGGTGCGCAGCGCTTCACGCAGCACTGGCTCTAGGTCACGCAGGCTTTCATGCAGGCGGAAGTGAGGCTCTAAATAGCGCTGGTTCACCGAGCGAATTTCCACCTGCAGCGTGCCAAACGGGGCAGCCTGCTCGGTGCGGGCAAAGGCGGTCATGCTGTGTACGCGGCTGGAAGTGGCCATGTTTCATCCTGGTAGTGAATAACGGTGTATAAAGCATTGCCAACAGTCGTGTCTAAATGGCTAGCCTATTCATTCGATTCAGTAAATGCTGTGCGAAAGAGCGTATCAAACACCCATTATTTCTGGCTGAACCTCTATGAGCAGACGGGAATCCCGCGGTGGCGTATCAATCAGCTCGAAGACGCGGTCGATCATCTCGATCACATTTTGCCGAACCATCATCAAACGCGGATGAAAGGCAGCGGCAAGAGGATCCCAGTCAAAACAACCAAAAATAATGTCATCTAGATAATAGCCATTTAGCTGTAACCCACGAACGATGCCCTCAAGAGAAATCGTGGAGTTGACGAACATAGCGCTGGGCAGAGTAGACCGGTTACGCATGTATGTTGCCAACGCAGCCTGGGCCTTATCGGCAGCATAATCGCAGGGGAGGATATTCTCTTCCGCCGTCGCCAGCCCCACCTCCTCTCTCGCTTGCTTGAAGCCGGCAATACGCTCGCGGGTATTGTGATCCTCATCACGGCCGCCAATAAATAGCACAGGGTCATCACTGCGCTTCTCTTCAGCAAGGCGGTTGAGGATGGCATGGGTAAGCTGTCGCGCGCCATCACGGTTATTGGAAATCACCGACGGTGCCTTACTGCCAGGAAGATCGAGATTAATGCTTTGCACGCCGCTCTCTGCACACATCTGTGCAATCGTATCCGGATCCGTTGCGCCGGTGCATACCAGGCACTCAACACGGTAAGCCAGCATCATTCGGGCTGCTTCACACTCTTGCTTGGGATCTCGATTCGTACACGAAACAATCGCAAACAGCCCCCGTCGACGTGCTTCTGATTCGAAATGTTGGGCTATCGAACTGAAATAGCGGTTGTCGTACAGCGGCAGGATCATGCCGATGATACCTGAGCGTTCGCGCCGCAAGGCACGGGCCTGCATGTTGGCCGAGTAGCCTTCCGACTGGGCGAGCGAAAGAATTTTGCTGGCAAGTTTCTTGCTGATACGACGGCGCTGCCAAGTGCCGTTGAGCACGGCACTGACGGTACTGGGCGATGTTTCTGCCAACCTCGCCAGGTCGTAAATAGTCAGCCGCTTGGATGAAGAGTCGCTAACCACGTGGCAGCTCCTTGCGATTAGATAAAAGTAGCATTGACGTGATGATGCAATAGATCAATCCTACGCTATGCACAACCGATTGTGCATTCTCGACTAAATGACAATAACGATAGCGATGACGCATCGTTTAGGCACCACTCAACGTATCCAGCACTGTGTAAAGCTCCTATGCATTGTGAGGCTCGGAAGCGTCTGCGCCATTTTATTTGACCATGACGCAACGTACAGCAGCACTATTAAAGCGCTTCAATGCACTCTATTCCACTGACTGGGTCAGCCAACAGCAAGCAGGAAATCACAATGAAATACAAAGCACTTCTTACCGCAGCTACGCTAACAGGCATTATCGGCAGCACCGGCGCAATGGCTCAGGAGTCTCCTACGATTGCCGTGGTCGCCAAGGTGGGTGGCATCCCCTGGTTCAATGCCATGGAAATGGGCATCGAACAAATGGGTGAAGAGCTTGGAGTAGAAGCCTATATGGTAGGCCCCACCAGCGCTGACCCTGCCCTGCAGGTACGTGCGATAGAGGATCTGATCAGCCGTGGCGTTGATGTCATTGGTGTTGTCCCGAATGATCGCGAGGTTCTTGAGCCGGTATTGGAACGAGCACGTGATCAGGGAATTATCGTACTGACCCATGAAAGCCCCGAATCGGTCAACATCGACTACGACTTTGAAATGATTTCAGCGCAGCAGTTAGGTGAAGAGCACGCCAAGCTATTGGCTGACACCACCGGCTGCGAAGGCTCGTATGCCGTTTACGTTGGCGGCCTCAGCGTGCCCGCTCACAACGCCTGGGCAGATGCTGCCGTGAGCTGGCTCGATGATAACTGCTCGGGCTTGACCCAGGCCGCTGATCGTTTCGGCGTTGCCGAAAGCGTCGATGACAGCCGCAACACCACCCTGGACTTGCTGCGTGCCCACGAAGATTTGGCCGGCATCATGTCATTTGGTAGCCAGGGAACCATCGGCGCTGCTCGGGCCGTGAAAGAGCGGGGGCTGGAAGGGGATGTGGCCGTTATGGGCCTGTTTTCTCCTGGCCAGGGGCGCCGTCTGGTGCACGAAGGTGTGATTACCGGTGGTTTCCAGTGGAGCCCTCTGGACGCGGGCAAAGCGTTCGTTGCCCTGGGTGAGATGCTCTATAACGGCGAAGAGATTACCGATGGCGCCGAATTGCCGATACTGGGTGAAATTACCCTGGACGGCAAAACGATCTTTGCCTCACAGCCACTCAAGCTGAGCAAAGATACCGTGGATGAGCTGGCAGAGCTCGGCCTGTAAGAGTGCGCTTATTGATCGTGTAAAGGCTGCCGCGCTCCTGATGAGCGCGGCAGTGATGTTGAGAGAGGAGCCTCCAATGGGCGATATCGCGATTCGAGCGCGTCACGTTAGCAAGATTTTCGGTCAAAGCCGGGTGCTCGATGATGTCGAATTCGAACTTCGCCGGGGTGAGGTGCTTTGCCTTGCAGGTGAAAACGGTTGTGGCAAAAGCACGCTCATTAAAATTATTAACGGCGTATACACGCCTGAAGAGGGGGTAGAGCTTTCGTTTGGCGATGAAACGCTCTCTGCCATTAGCCCGATAGAGGCGCGCAGCCGGGGCATCCATGTGATCTGGCAAGATCTCGCGCTGTTCCCGCACCTGACCGTCGCGGAAAATATCGTCTTCGATGACTACGTTGCCAACCCCTGGCGACCTATTTCCTATAAAGATGCGCTGACGCAATCCCGCGAGATCATTCAGCAGTTTGGCCTCGACCTGGATCCGATGGCCCGTGTTGAAGACCTTTCGATTGCCCATCGCCAACTCATTGCTATTTGCCGCGTGCTGCGTGCAGGGGCCAGTATCATTTTTATGGATGAGCCCACCGCCTCGCTTACCTATAAAGAGGTGCAGACACTGCTGGGCATTACCCGCTCACTGGCGGCGAAAGGTATTTCTATTGTCTTGGTCAGCCACCGGCTGGTGGAAGTGTTGGAGGTGTGCCAACGGGTCACCGTGCTCCGCAACGGGAAGTTGGTCGGCACCTACCCCACCGAGGGGATGACCCAGGCACGGCTTTCAACCCTGATGACCGGGCTTGAACTTGAGTTTACCCCTCGTGCTGAAACACACCAAGGAGCCCCGGTACTGGAGCTTAAAAACTTAAGCCGTGAAGGGGAATTTGAAAATGTCTCTTTCACCCTGCATCGCGGTGAAATTCTTGGTCTGACGGGTTTGCTGGGCGCAGGGCGTACCGAAATAGCCCACACGATTTTTGGGATGACCCAGCCCACTTCAGGGCAGCTGCTAAAAGAGGGTCAACCGCTGACGCTAAACTCCAACCGCGATGCCGTGCGCCATCGCATTGCCTACCTCTCTGAAGACCGACTCAATCTTGGTCTGGTGCAAAACCAGTCCATCAATATGAATACCGCAGTGACAGTACTACCAAAACTGGAAAAACCGCGCTTCTTTCTCTCCCCTCAGCGCATCAAGGCACTGACCGCCCACTGGATTGAGCAGCTTAAAACCAAGGTGAGTGATGCCGAGCTTGCGGTCTCCTCATTATCCGGTGGTAACCAGCAACGCATTGCACTCGCCAAATGGCTAGCCACTGAACCCGACGTTCTCATTCTTGACTGCCCGACGATTGGCGTCGATGTAGGCGCCAAAGCCGGTATTTTCGACATCATCAGAAATCTTGCCGACCAGGGCATGGCCATCATTCTGATTTCGGATGAAGCAGGAGAAATCTGGATGAACGCAGACCGTGCGCTCGTATTGCGCGAAGGGCGCATCTACTCCGAGGTTATACCTGCGGAGACCACGGAAGAAGCGCTGGAGGCGATCATCAATGCATAAACGACTGCTAAACAGAAGGATCGGCACTGAAGGTACTCTATTGAGCATCCTCATGCTGCTGTGCGTGGTGTTAGCACTTGCGACCGACAGCTTTCTCACCTTTCAGAACCTGTTTGACCTGCTTAACAATCAGTCGGTCAATATCATCTTTGCAGTGGGCCTGGTCGTCGTTCTGATTGCGGGTGGGATAGATATTTCCTTCGCCGTGGCGGCATCCGTGGTGCAGTACGTGGTGCTGTCACTCCTGATGAATTACCTGGGCGGAGGCAACTGGTTACTTGGCATCCTGCTTTCGATGCTGGTTGGTATGCTACTGGGGCTCTTCAATGCGCTGCTGATCCACCGCTTCCGAATTGTTTCGATCATCGTCACTATCGGCACATTTAACCTGTTTTTCGGCCTCTTGATGTACTTCACCAGCGGGGTATCCATCTACGACATCCCCGATTGGCTCTACTACTCGGTTCCGCTGCTTGACCTACCCGCCGAACGAGGATCAGCCACGCTCTACTTACCCGCGGCAGTTATGGTGGTGATGGTAATACTCACCTGGTTCATTCTGGCCCGCACCGGTTTTGGTCGCGCGATCTACGGTTTCGGATCAAATCCCGAGTCCGCCCGCCGCTCTGGCGTTAGTGTCTGGAAGATCCATGCCTTTGCCTACGGCTGGCTGGGTCTATGCGCGGGGGTGGCGGGCCTGATGCAGGCACATATCGTACAAGAGGTCGTGCCCAACGCCTTGATAGGCCAGGAGTTGCCAATTCTGGCGGCTGTCGTGCTAGGCGGCGCCACCCTGGGTGGTGGGCGCGGCTCAGTGCTCGGCGCCGTACTGGGTGTTCTGCTTCTCGCCGTTGTCCAAAACGGCCTGAACCTGCTGGGCGTCACTCCTTACGCCTTCCGCATGATTGTCGGGCTGATTATCTTGATTGCGATCACCACCAGCAACCTAGGCAACCTGTTGCCCCGCACCACCAAGGCGAGGAACGTATGAATAAGCGCCTGAATAAACAGCCCTCCACGGCCGGACTCCGCCTGGGGGGCGATAGCATTGAAGTGGCCGCCATGACGGCTCTGCTCATCGGCAGTATTGGACTCTTCTCGCTATTGGCACCGGGCTTTCTGACCGCCACTAATTTTGGCTCGATGTCGATGCAGCTGCCGGAGCTGGGGTTACTCTCACTGGCGATGCTGCTACCCATTATTTCCGGCGGCCTGAACCTCTCGGTTACCTTTACCGCCAATATCGCAGGGCTGATGACCGCCTGGCTGGTACAGGGGTTACTGGCGGGCATGGGCATACTAAGCGTTCCCATGGCGATTATCGCCGGGCTTGCCGTCGGCGCTGCCGCAGGCTTTTTGATTGGCGTTATCGTTGCCTATGTGGGCGCCCACCCCATTTTGGTTTCCCTTGGGGCAATGATCTTTCTGCAGGGTGTGGGTGAGTTTTTAACCCGCGGTGGCGGTATTTCAGGCATGCCGGAGGTATTTCAAACCATCGGCAGCGGCAGTTTTCTGGGCATACCAATCCCCATGCTGATCTTTCTCGCCGCTGCCGCAGGGTTGATCTACATCATGCATTTCACCCGCACTGGCTTTTCGATTTATATGCTGGGCTCCAACTCTCGGGCGACGGAGTACTCGGGCATTAACGTCAAGCGCGTGCTGATCACCGTCTACACGATTTCCGGCATTTTGGCAGGGTTAGCGGGCATGGTGATGCTCGCCCGCTTTAACTCTGTACGTGTAGGCCACGGCGAGAGCTACCTACTGATTACGGTTTTGGCCTGTTTTCTGGCCGGGGCAAACCCCTTTGGTGGCTTTGGCCGCGTACTGCCACTGGTGCTGGGCTTGATGAGCCTGCAGGTAATCGCTTCCGGCATGAATCTGATGGGCGCCAGCCAGCATCTAGCCACCGCGGTATGGGGGGCTTTTCTAATTATTGTAATGGCACTACGTATGCCATTTATTAAACAGTCGTGAGTAAGGTTTTCCCATGAGTCATCAAGAACATGTTCTAGGCATTGATATCGGTACGGGCAGCGCCCGAGCAGGCATTTTCACGCCGGATGGCGTGATGCTTGCCGAAGCGAAAACACCCATTGCAATGCATCGCCCTGCCGAGCATCACGTGGAGCAAAGCTCAGCGGATATCTGGCGCGCGGTATGCAGTGCAACCCAGCGCGCCCGCGAGGTTGCCAACGTGACGTCCGACTCCATCACCAGTATGTCGGTGAGCGCCACCTGCTCGTTGGTGCTCCTTGATAAGCAGGATAAGCCGCTAGCACTCTCACCGGGCGATGAGGCGTGGAATATCATTGTGTGGATGGATCATCGGGCAACCGCAGAAGCCGCTGAGTGCACGGCTACCCAGGCAGCGCCGCTGCGCAATCTGGGTGGCGTCATGTCTCCAGAGATGCAGATGCCTAAGCTCATGTGGTTGAAGCGGCACCGGCCCGAGCTCTATGCAAAGATCGGCTACGCTGGTGATCTAGGCGATTGGCTGGGCTTTAAATGCACCGGCTCTCTTGAACGCTCGGTCTGCATGCTCTCCTGCAAGTGGACGTTTGACCCACGCCCTGGTCATGGCTGGGATCACGACTTTCTAAAGCAGATTGATATGCAGGATGTACTCGAGTGCGCCCGATTACCCGACCAAGCCCTTCCCGTGGGCGTAGCACTTGGGCAGTTGACCGAAGAAGCCGCCGATGACTTGGGACTGACGACTCGGTGTACCTTCGCAGTGGGCATGATTGATGCCTATGCCGGTGCGCTTGGCACGCTAGGCAGAAGCCTCGCTGATGCTCCCGAGCGCCGCCTTGCCGTGATTGGCGGCACTTCCACCTGCCATATCGGCGCCCAGCCGGTGCGGCGAGAGGTACCCGGCGTGTGGGGTCCTTATCCGGGGGCGCTATGCGACGGTTTTGTTGCCAACGAAGGGGGGCAAAGCATTACCGGTGCCCTTCTAGATCACCTGGCGGCACTATTTTCAGCCAGCAGTGAATTCGGCGACGATCTTCACGGCGCGTTATCAGACCTTCTACTCGAGCGCTTGGCATCCGGCGACCCAGCTCCTGACACCCATGTTTGTCCTGACTTCATTGGCAACCGCTCACCCTTGGCGGATCCGGAAATTCGCGGCTCCATCACGGGATTGACCCTTGATACTCCTCGCGAGAGCTTCATCAAGGTCTATTGGGCGGCAGCCACCTCGCTGGTTTACGGCACCCGCGCCATCATAGAGCGTATGAATTCCCATGGTTATGCCATCGATACCCTGCACCTCAGCGGAGGGCATGGACGTTCAGCACTGCTGCGAAAGCTCTATGCCGACGGTACCGGTTGTCGGGTTGTGCTGGCGGATGCGCCGGAACCCGTACTACTTGGGGTAGCCGTGGCGGCGCTGGCTGCTCAGGCCAATGGTGAGATGCTTAGCGTTGCCAATGGCCTCGCCCCAGGCGAACAAACATTAGAGCCCGACCAGGCAATGCAGGCGCTGCACACTGCGCGTTATGCCGCTTTCAAGAAACTTTACGAAGGGCGTCTCGACTGACACAGCCAACCTATTTCATGACGCTAGCTGGACGTTAAGCCAATCAGCGCACTCTCAGACGTGTACAATGGAGGGCTTTTCCCAGTTACGCGTTTATCGAGAGGTACTATTTGTGAGCAGTGCTAAGCGTCCTGATGTTGTGCGCCCCAGTGGTCGCGAAGCCGACCAGCTCCGTGAGATCCGCCTGACCCGTGATTACACCCGCCATGCGGAAGGTTCTGTACTGGTGGAGTTTGGTGATACTAAAGTGCTGTGTAATGCCAGCGTAGAAGCTGGTGTGCCGCGCTGGCTGCGCGGCAAGAATCAGGGCTGGGTCACCGCTGAGTACGGCATGCTGCCCCGCGCCACTCACACCCGCAGTGGTCGTGAAGCGACCCGCGGCAAGCAAGGCGGCCGCACGCTGGAAATTCAGCGTTTGATTGGCCGTAGCCTGCGTGCCGCGGTGAATTTGAAGAAGCTGGGTGAGTTCACCATTACCGTGGATTGCGATGTAATCCAGGCCGATGGCGGTACCCGTACCGCAGCGATTACCGGTGGCTGCGTAGCGCTGATCGATGCGATCCGTTACCTGCAGCGCGAGAAGAAGATCAAAGCCGACCCTTTCAAGCAGTTGGTGAGCGCTATTTCTGTGGGCATTTATAAAGGTGTGCCGGTGCTGGATCTGGACTACCCGGAAGATAGCAAGGCCGATACCGACCTGAACGTGGTAATGACCGAAAGCGGCGAGCTGATCGAAGTACAGGGTACCGCCGAGGCCGGCGCCTTTACCCGTGCCGAGCTAAATGACATGCTCGATTTAGCCGAGAAAGCAGGCGATGCACTTCGCGATCATCAGCGCGAAGCGCTGGGTATTCGAGGATAGAATAGTTTAGCAAATACTATTGCTGGCGAAAGAGTTCGCCAGCAATAGCTATATGCCTTTACTTAACAGCAGTCACTACTAATTCCAAAAGAACATTCTCACCTAGGTCAGCAACACCTAACGTAGCTCGGGCTGGAAGATGGTCAGCATCAAACCATTTAGTCCACACCTCGTTCATCCCTTTCTTAAGGTTTAAATCAGAAACATAAGCAGTTGCAGTAACAATTCGCTTATTGTCTGTGCCTGCCTCTGCTAAATACTGCTCTAACTTATCAAGCACTTGTTTGGTTTGGCCTGCCATATCAAGCGTAAGATCATCAGCAATTATTCCACCGAAGAAAACAAAGCCATTCGCTTCTACAGCGCGGTGCATAATAGGTGTTTGGATATGTCGTTTAATCATAATAAGCTCCTGTTTGCCTTAATTGGCGTACGCTAACTCGTCCTATTCAGGACAAGGTGTTTGAAACCTTTGAATAGAAAAAGGAGTGATGGGGAGCTTGGGCTCTCGCTCCATGGCAAGATCGGCGACTATTTCTCCAGTAATGGGGCCTAACTGATAGCCGTGAGCAGAGAACCCAAACGCGTGAATAACATTGTCGTGTTGACTGCTGAGACCTATCACAGGAATGTGATCCTGCATGACTGCTTCGACGCCTGCCCAGGTTCGCATGATGCGTGCCTCTTTCATGAACGGAAACAGGCTGACGACGGTATCGGCATTCTCCGCCAACCCACCCAAGCGGGTTTCGGCCACATGGCGAGCAATATCCACGACACCGCGCACCCCTCCTCCAATCAAAACCGTACCGTTCTCAAACTGCTTAAAAGATAATGGCCGCGATGTGGCGCCCACTACTGTCCCTAAAAATGGCGATAGTCGCTCAGTGATCATTAACATGGGAGCCTCAGCAGTGAGGGGAACCGGCTCTCCAAGCCATTTGCAAAGCTCTCCTGCCCAAGCGCCAGCACAATTGACAAGCAAATCGGCATCAAAATGCTCTTCGCCTCCACTCAGACGCCAGCCATTTCCCTTAGGCTCTATATCAGTTATCTCGATACCTTCGCGGAAGCAGGCGCCCTGGCGTTCAGCTTCGCGACGCCAGGCAGTAACAGTGCGATAAGGATTGGCAAAGCCATCGCCATCACACGCAAGCCCACCTGGACAATGGCCAGCCAACGCCGGTAGCCGCTTGCGTAGCTCATCACGGTTGATAAGCTTTTCATGGTGGTACCCCAGGTTTTGCACTTGGCGCTCACGTTCGTTGAGGATGGCCATATCATTATTGTTTTCAGCCACTTTGATTTGCCCAACAGGACGAAACCCACAATCGTCACCGACAATACTCGTCATGTTCTGCCAGCGTTCCCAAGCAGCTATCGCTAACGGTATCTCTGCCGGGTGCCTGCCGAGCCGACGTACACCACCGGCATTGACACCCGAGGCATGGCGACCGGCATAGGCCTTATCAATGACAGTGACCTCATACCCTTGATTACTTAATCGCAGCGCAGCACTGCAACCATGAAATCCCGCGCCCACAACCACTACACGACGAGACATCAGCCTTCCTCCGCCGCCTTTGCAAGCTGTCCGAGGGTGATCGGTTTGAAAGGTGGTCGCAGCCTGTAATAGCCGGTCTCTTCAACACTCTGCTGATTGGCGTCTGCCAGCAGTTCGCTCACGGTAATACCACACATACGGCCTTGACACGGCCCCATGCCACAACGAGTGAATGACTTAGTTTGGTTGGGCCCTAGGCAGCCCATTTCGGCCATACGCCGGATTTCTCCGCCGGTTACCTCTTCGCACCGACAGGCTAGCGTATCGTCATCGGGTAAACGCCATTGTTTTGCAGGTCTATACAACACATCGAGAAAAGGTCTAATAGCAGTGTCACGCGCTAGTGCTTTACGAATTGGTTGGGCGCGTTCAGTACTGTTTGCCAAGGTTAATTTATCTAGCGCCAGGGCAGCCCCCAGGCCCGCTAATTGACCTTGCATGGCCGCAGCCTTAGCTCCTACGATACCGCCTCCATCACCCGCTACGGCAATACCTGGGATATCGGTGTTCAACCACTCATTCAGACGTGGTCTCCAAGATAATTGCTGCTCATCCCACTCATGGTGGCAATCCACCGCCCGAGTGATTTGGGTATTGGGGATAACTCCTTGATGAAGTAGCAAGGTAGGCGTTTCAAGTGCCTGCCATTTATCAACGCCCTGTTGCTTCCATAAAACGCGCTCCAACTGACCACTACCTTCGGCGCGCAGAGCGCTTACGCCTTTAATGTGGCGAACACCTGCACGACGTAGTTCACGTAAGAGTCCCACCCCCTTTAATAGGGTGCTGGCATTACGTAACGCACCGGGAATGTGCTTAAGAGCGGCGCGATATCGATTCCGTGGCGTAGTATCAAGAATGGCCGCTATCTCGACACCTGCGCGAAGATACTGAGTGGCTAGCAGCAATAATAAGGGGCCACAGCCGGCTAATACGACTGGAGCCTGGGGCACGGCCCCGGCACTCTTGAGCAATATTTGACCACTTCCTGCTGTCATGACCCCTGGCAATGTCCAACCAGGTATTGGCATTGGCCGCTCCATGGCTCCTGTGGCAAGGATGATATGTCGCGCACAGATCATTTCTGCCTTGTCATCATGCAATAGCCCGATTTCACGCTGCCGGGTCAATTGCCACACGGTGGTTGCAGGACGATAGTCAATTTGAGGGTCTTTAAGCCCCTTGATTAGAGACTCGCCAGACCAGTAATCCTCGCCAAGAATCCGCCGATCACGCACAGGGGTACTTTCCAATGCACGATAAATTTGACCACCCGCCGCAGGCTGCTCATCTATTACCACCGGCGTAATGCCATATTCGAGGGCAGTAGTTGCTGCGGCCATACCTGCTGGGCCTGTACCGAGAATGACTAGGTCATGCGTAATCATGAAGTTAATCTCCTGGCACCCTGCTGTGTATGGACATGCATCCCATCGCGAACCTCCACTTGGCAGGCCTGAACATTGGGATTGCCATCAACTTCCACCAAACATTCAAAGCACACACCCATCATGCAGTAAGGAGCACGAGGGGCATTACTAACCGGCGTACTCCGGCAGATACTAATGCCCGAAGTGAGTAATGCCGCAGCGACAGTATCGCCAGGGCGAGCCGTCACGGTCTGCTCATCAAAGCGGAAAGTTACTACCGCTTCGTTAGTGGCTTCAGGCGGGGATAGACGTTTGAACATGGAATCTCTCCGCAGTAAAAGGGGTAATTTCAGAAGGTGCTTCAGCGCCTGCAAACCAGGGCGCCAAACACTTTGCATGGGCTGCGGCTAACGTCACACCGCTATGGCAACAAGCGATAAAAGCCCCAGGATGACTTTCAGATGCTTGATAAAGTGGATAACCATCAGGTGTCATAACTCTCAAGGCTCCCCAACTGCGAACCACTCGAGTATTTGCAAGTGCCGGTAACGCTCTTACGGCGCGCTTAGCAATTTGAGCAAGCACGGGTGTTTCTGTACCGTCATTGAAACCGACGTCTTCATGAGAGTCGCCCATGAGAATTGAGCCCTCTCCGGTCTGACGTAGATAGGTCGTTGGTAGGTTAAGCAGTGGCCGCATTCGTTCAGTAACCAGGATTTCACCCCGATTAGGTATTAATGGTGCATCTAGCCCTACCTGCGGAGCTAGTTCTCGGTTGCCAAGCCCTGCAGCCAAAATGACACGGCCCGCCGCAATGGTTTGATGATTGCTCTCGATCACATAACTCTCCCCATTACGCCGAATCTCCTTTACCTTGCCAACAGCAAGGAAGCGGCCTCCATGGCAACGAATGCCAGCATGTAGCGCTCGAAGCAGATAAAGAGGATTAGCGTGCCCATCCCAGCTTGACCATGAAGCGCCCGTTACGCTTTCGCCAATTTCAGGAATCAAGTCATGTAACTGGTTATGGTTCAGCATTTTGAACGAAAACTGGCGATCCGTTGCTTGAGAAAGTGCATCAAGATCTACTTCGCGACTCGCCAATTCCGCTTCGCTATAGCAAAGATGGACTCCCCCTGGGTTGTGGTGCTGAGTTGCGACCCCTGTCAACTCAAAGAGCTCTTGAGAAAGTGCCGACCACTTGGATGCAGAACGCATACTCCATTGGGAATAACGTGGTATTTCCTGCCCCTTTCCTTGAACCCAAACCAATCCAAAATTACCTCGCGATGCACGATAGGCCACATCACCTTCATCTAGTACGCTAACTTGGTGACCTTGGCTGGCTAGGCCATAAGCAATTGCACTACCTACTAATCCCCCACCAATGACGGCGAAATCACACTGCTGCATAGTCGGCTCCTTAACCTTTACCGATAAGAACTTTGTCAATTCCATAGAGCCGGTCGAGCAGCACCATAAATAGCACCGTCAAAACGATTAACACCGTAGAAACAGAGGCAATTAATGGATCGACGGTATGAGCAATATGGTTGTACATCTGAACAGGCAGCGTTGTTGTGCTGGGTGAGGCCACGAAAATGGTCATCGACAACTCATCAAAGCTGGTAGTAAACGCTAAGATCCAGCCACCGGCGACTCCTGGGAGAATCATCGGTATGGTGATGCGCCGAAACATCGTCCACTGGGAAGCGCCTAGTGATAAAGCAGCCTTTTCCGCACTACGATCCATGCCAAATACAGATGCCATCACCAAGCGCATGGTATAGGGCATAACGATAATCACATGAGCTGCAATGAGTGCCCAAAAGCTACCGTAAATGCCTATTTGAGAGAAGAAACTGAGGAATGCTACCCCAAGTACAACATGAGGAATCATTAGCGGTGATAAAAACAAACCCACTAATGCATCGCGACCACGGAAACTATAGCGGACAATAGCTAGCGCTGCCGGCACCGCTAACAGGGCCGAAATACTGGCAGCAGCAACGCCAAGATAAAGGCTATTCCAGAAAGCACGGATAAAAGCAGGGTACTCAAATATTGCCACGAACCAGCGAAGAGAAAATCCATTTGTCGGGTAAGAGATATAGCCATTCGGTGTAAAAGCTACCAGTATTACCACTACTAAGGGAGCAAGTAGAAAAACGACAAATAACGAGTGAAACGCAAGGGCAAGTTTACTGTTATGTAACATTCGGGAGTCTCCTAGCCCAGGGTGCGACGAAAACGCCGCTCCATCATGCGGTTATAACTCATCACCACGACAACATTGGCCACCAGCAGCACAATGGCTATTGCAGCCCCCATAGGCCAATTCATAGTGTTGAGATACTCATCGTAAGCAGCAGTAGCCGCTACCTTTAGACGGCGCCCACCAATAATGGCTGGAGTGGCAAAAGCACTGGCTGACAAGGCAAATACAATCAAGCTGCCGGAAAGGATACCGGGCAATATTTGGGGAATTACTACGCGTCGAAAAACTGTCCCGTGGCTAGCGCCTAACGACAAACCAGCATGTTCTACCGCAAGATCAAGCTTCTGAAGAGCGGCCCAAACCGAGATCACCATCAATGGAACTAAAACATGTACCAGCGCAAGAATTACGCCGGTGTGAGTGTACATCAAGTTACCTGCACTAGACTCAGCAATACCAATTGCTTCCAAAAATTTACCCAGTAAGCCATTACCACCAATCAGCAATACCCAACCAAGTGTTCTCACTACTACTGAGATTAATAATGGTGCCAAAGTAACGACTAGAAATAACGAACGCCACGGATTACGCATTCTTGAAAGAATATAAGCTTCTGGTACGCCTATAATAATACAGAGAATTACTACTGCTACACTAATACCATAGGTACGCAGAAATATTTCGTGGAAGTAACTATCTCGAAGAACTTCATAATAGTTTTCAAGGCCAAATGAAGAAACAATACCAATCGAATAATCAAAGCTATTAAAACTAAGTATCAGCGTCATTATTAGTGGCATGCCCAATAGGGCAAGAAAAAAAATAGCACCTGGCGCACTCAGTAACCACGGCACCGGATTAATTGTACGAGTACGCGACACAGAAGGAGATAGGCTAGAGGTGAGCTCAGTCATGTGCTTGCTCCCCCAGAATACGTACAGCTCCTTCCTGCCAGCGAATTCCTACATCTTCGCCAACTGCGGCCCCCTGCACTCCTAAATTAGGTTGAGTAATTAATAGCTCGCCGATACTACTATCCACTTGGTATAACCAGTGATTCCCTAGAAATAACCTTGTACGAACACGTCCGTTTAGTTGGCCAGCACCTTGATGTGTTAGCTCTAATTTTTCTGGACGGATTGATAATTGAACCTGGTCACCTTGCATATCGTTAGGCACAGAGATTTCAAGTTGGTAATCACCTAGTTTTACCTGAGCTTGGCTACCGATTTGCTGATCTATGTGGCAAGCAAATAAATTGGTCTTTCCAACAAAAGATGAAACAAAGTTATTTTTAGGATTTTCATAAGCTGAAAATGGCTCATCAACTTGTACGACCTTGCCCTCATTCATAACCACAACACGATCACTAAGTGAAAGTGCTTCCGATTGATCATGTGTAACCATCAGGGTTGTAGTGCCAACCTGCTGCTGAATATTCCGCAGCTCAATCTGCATGTTTTCTCTTAATTGTGCATCAAGGTTTGAAAGAGGCTCATCAAGTAGTAACAACGGCGGACGAATTACGAGAGCACGAGCCAGAGCGACACGTTGGCGTTGCCCGCCAGATAGTTCGCGAGGATACCGATCTTCCAGATGATCAAGACGAACCAGTTCCAACGCTTCCCGTACTTGTTGGTGACTCTCACTGATCGGAACTTTGCGCATTTCCAGACCAAATCGAACATTTTCTGCGACGGTCATATGGGGAAAAAGGGCGTAGCTTTGAAACACAATTCCTATTCCCCGCTGATTGGGTTTACAGGACGTAATATCATCGCCGTTCATCCAGATGCGCCCGCGAGAAGGCTCAACAAAACCAGCAATCATTTGCAATGTAGTGGTCTTCCCACACCCCGATGGGCCAAGCAGGGAGACAAACTCGCCTTGGGCAATATCAAGCGTCATATCTTGCACAGCTACGTTATTGCCATAACGCTTAGTCAATGACTCTAAATGCAGAAAACTCATGGTATAGGACTCCCACACACCCTTACCTATCATGTTGAAAGCAAGGGTGTGTTGTCTTAAGTGTTATCAACAAAGAAAGAGATTAAGCGCAGGATTAGCGCTCAACCTGACGGTTCCATCGATTAGTCCACTCAAGACGATTAGGGTTAATAACATCCCAATCCACAGCTACTAGCTGGTCGACCTTTTCCCCATAAGGAAGGATTTCCGCTAAATCATCGGGTAATTCTGCATTTCGCTGCGCAGGCCCCCAGCCTTGCGTATCAGCCAACAATTCTTGAGACTCAGGGGTCAGCAAATGTTCAACAAATGCTTCGGCTAACTCGCGTTCTTCGCTACCTTCTATTACACAGGCAGCAACCATCAAAGCAACGGCGCCTTCTTCAGGATATGCAAAGGCGCCAGGGAAACCGGTATTAGCAAGCGCGCGTAAACGCCCGCTACCCCAAACTGATAAAGCAATTTCCTCATTTTGGAAAAGTTCTGACATTTTGCCTGCAGAAGGCTCAAAAGAGAGAATATTGGGCGCGGCTTCTTCTTGCATAAAGATGAAGCCAGGATCGATATCGCTTTCACCCCCACCGTTGAGTCGTGCCGCCATCACCAAGGCATGCACGCCATACGTATTGCTAATGGAAGGAACAACCAACTTGTCGGCAAATTTTTCATCGGCCAAATCATTCCAAGATGAAGGTGGCTCCCATCCATTACGCTCAAACATTTCGGCATTGTATGCAAAACCAGAAGCGACTAAGCCAACACCAACAGCCTTGTCATCAGGGAAGCGCGCAATGTCGTAGACATCGTCTAACATAGCGGTATTTTGCATCGGTGAGCAGAAGCCTAGATTAATAGCTTGGTACATCGGGCCATCATCCATCAGCACTACATCAAGCTCTTGGTTTCCACGCTGGGCTTGCAGCTTAGCCAAGGTATCGGTGGAATTTCCTGCTACATAGATGATTTCCGCCTCATGCTCCTCAAGGAAGGCTGGAATGATTTCATCACGCATAGCTTGTTCGGTAGAACCACCATAGGAACCTACGTATAGCGGTTCAGCAAGAGCTGTATTCATGCCAAGAAATACCAGTCCTGCCATTGCGGTCGTTTGCTTATTCAGTCTTTTCATATTTGCAGTGTCCTGTCATTGATGTTGGTGTTTTGCTTGTTGTTATCAATGGCCGCCACCGCTTCTGGTATTGCTAGAAAACGGTCAGAAGGCGTGGGCAGTGCGACCTTCAATGAAGCTAGCACTGCTTCAGGCATCAGGACTAATGCCTTTTGTTAGGCACCTTATTCGCTAATGTTATGGGTTAGCCAAAAAAGGGATTATCAAGCTGATTAGCCAGATAAACTTTTACTTCATCCAGAAATTCCAAAACTAGACGTGATGGAGGTCGAAATGCAGGAAGCACGGCACTGTAATGAAAAGGTATTTTGGGTGAAAAAGGACGTATAACTAGGCCACGCGAGGCATAGCTACCTGCTGTAATAGGATCTATTAATGAAACGCCTGCACCCGACAAAACGAGTTCACAAGCAACGCTCGATAATTGAGTTTCGATGCGCATACGCCGCGCAACACCTGCTTGATGGAAAACATGGTCAATAAGGGGTCTGACATCCTGTGTCTGCCCCAGTGAAACAAACGGCTCGCCTTCCAAATCTTCTGCAATAATAGCTGCTTGCTGCGCCAATCTATGCTCAGGCAACATTACTAAGCACAACTCACCGCTAGCAATAGGGAGTACGGTGACAGAGGGATCCTCCAGATGCATGCCTATTAAACCTGCATCACACTGCTGAGTTGCCACCCACTCTAATACTCGTTGCGAGCTATGTGCTTGTAATGATACCGTTATTCCCGGATGACGTGATGTGAAGGAGTGGATAATAGGAGGTAATGCACTAAGCGCGAGAGCTGGCATGCAGCTTAAGAAAAGCCTACCCGTTCGAAATTCTCTAATTTCTTTAGCTGTATCGGTAATCTTATCAAGTCCTACAAATGCTCTATCAACATCCTCATATAGCGCTAAGGCTTCAGGTGTTGGAATTAAGCGACCCTTGCTTCGCTGAAATAATGAAAACCCTACGTAATACTCTAAGTCGTTTATCAAACGGCTTACTGCAGGTTGTGAAACATGCAGAGTCTGTGCTGCCCTAGTAACGGTTTTATGTATCATCACCGCACGAAAGGCTTCTATCTGCCTAAGATTAATCATGCGCTATCTGTCCAAGTTGAAAATACGGATACTTGTTTAAAATGCTCTCTAAACAGAATAATAAAATCCTTTGCAAGCTGAGATAGAGGCTGATCTCGTGTTGTTAACAGCGCAAAATCTTCACTCAAGGCGGGCTTGAAGGGGCGCAAAATTAGTTCTTCTCCTTCGAAAACTTTTGCGCTGATTGGATCAATAATCGCAATTCCAACACCTTGTCGAACCAATCGAACAGCTTGAAGAGCGAGAGAAACCTCCAAGTAACTTTTGGGTTTGATACAACGAGTTTCCATGAGTTTTTCCAGATCAAGTCGCAAAGGATCCTGAGGTTCAAAACTGATTAGCGTCTGGTTATCTAAATCATCTACTTCTATTATTTCATGGCCTGCCAAAGGGTGGTGACGAGGTAAAGCGCATAGGCTACCAAGGCTAAATACTTCGCTACCCACTCGATCATCGGCTTCAGCAACAATAGCAAAGCCCATATCACAACGTTGTGTAATTACATCCTCAATGACTTGCTCCGAACGAAAAGTAGCCAGTTCAAGTCGTGCATCAGGGTGCTGAGGGGCAAAAGCCGCCAACACATCAGGTAAAAAAGTAATCCCCAACAAGGGCATAGCACTAATACGCAATCCACCCACTTCTCTTCCGCTAATACGGCGTGCGGTCTCGCGGAGATGTTCCATTCCACTCCACATTCGCTGCACCTCGCGATGAAATAGGCGTGCTTCAGGTGTCGGCACCAAGCGCCCCCGTACACGTTCGAATAACGTAAAACCCACATCATGCTCCAGTTGCTTTAACAAACGCGTAACACCTGGTTGGGCGATCAGCATACGTCGTGCTGCACCGGATACAGTGCCAATTTCCATGACATGCTTAAATGCAAGGACTTGACGGTCGCGCAGATGAAGAGAGGGAGTAGTCATAACTTTTACACATAAGGTGGCCAATCATTGGTATTGGATCGTATAGCCTATACCTGCCTATAGTCGAGCTTACTTTAAACTTGATTGAGCAAGCGGCATGCAATTTGACTTCTTGATTATTGGTGGTGGCGTAGTAGGCATGGCTGTTGCCTATGGCCTACTGCGCAGAGGTCAAAAAGTTATCATGCTGGACGAAGGAGATGATGTTTTACGCGCATCACGAGGCAATGCCGGACTAACGTGGGTGCAGGGAAAAGGTGTGGGCATGCCTCGTTATGCAGAGCTGAGTCTACAGTCAAGCGATGCATGGCCTTTCTTTGCTAGTGAGCTTAGCGAGCGCAGTGGTGTACCACTTGAGTACTCTCGCCAGGGCGGCATTGATATTTGCTTTGACGTTCAGGAAGCCGAGGCACGTGTGGCCAACTATCGTAAACTTCAGGCTTCATCACCCTATCTCGCACGCTATTTTCAATGGGAATACTTAGATAGACAAGCTCTGTTAACCCATCTCCCTGGCTTGGGCGAAAGCATTCACGGGGGCACTTGGTCTCCCCATGATGGTCATTGCAATCCGCTATTGCTTCTGCGCGCACTTTTAACAGCCAGCCTTAAGATGGGTCTTAGCTATCATCCAGGCTGCTCGGTTCAGCGCCTCGAATCAAATAGAGCAGGCTTCACTGCCAGTACCCTAGGCGGTAACTTTTCAGCCGAGCGTATTATCGTAGCTGCAGGCCTAGGAGCGAAGCACCTCTCCCCCATGTTGGGTCTGAACGGAGATGTCTTCCCATTGCGAGGGCAGATCCTCGTAACGGAAAAAATGCCTCTGATATCGCAACTTCCTACACCACAGATAAGGCAAACCGATAACGGTAGCTACTTGATCGGTGACGCCCATGAGCACGCAGGCCTAAACAGGGATGCGACTACCAACATCATGGCGGAATTAGCTGCTCGAGGGGTACGTATTTACCCGCACCTGAAGAACGCCAAAATAGTGCGTGCTTGGGGTGCGTTAAGAGTTATGACACCTGATGGGTTTCCACTTTATGAATCGTCCAAAGCCTACCCAGGTGCCTATAACATCAATTGTCATAGCGGAATTAGTTTAGCTGCTTTCCACGCCGAAGAGCTGGCTCAAGCCTTGCTGCATGACCGATTGAGCTATGAATTTAGCGAATTTTCTAGTGCACGCTTTAGCAAGATTAACTAACAAAAACTTTATACCGAGAGTACGACGCCTCACACAACCATCGATAAAATCAAGAGGAATGCGAAATGCGTCAAGCTACCTGCTGCTTACTTTTCACGACAGTATTGATCGGCGGCCTCGCCCATGCTGATAGTAAGCCACTACGTATTGGGGTCGATGTTCCCTATGCGCCTTATCAGTATAAAGAGCCTGATGGCACCATCACAGGGTTTGAAGTTGAATTAGTCAATGCTGCTTGTGAACGCATGCAGCGCGAGTGCGAATGGGTAGAACAAGGTTGGGATGGAATTATTCCTGGGTTAATGGCGCGCAAATACGACCTTATAGCGTCAGCAATGAACATCACGGAAGAGCGTTCACGGCAAGTTAGCTTCTCGGCTCCCTACTACCAAGTACCATCCGTTTGGGTTAAAAGCATAAATAATGAGTACGACCTAGAAGGTGACTTGGCAGGGGTAGCAATCGGCGTGCAGCAGGCCACTATTCAAGATGAATATGTTACTAACTACTATCCTGATGCGGATATTCATCGATATGGTGATTCAGGCTCTGTAGTTGCCGACATGCATGCTGAGCGCCTTGATCTGGTTTTCACCGCCTATTCTCTTGCTCAAGAAACGATGCTCAAGGACGAGCGTTTTCTACAAACGGGGGACTTAATTACCGGCCCTGAGTCGATTTATGGCCCCGGTATTGGTGCTGCTTTCCGCCCACGAGATGAAGCACTAATAGAAGCATTTGATAAGGCGATGCAAGAAATTAAAGAAGATGGAACATTCGACAATATTTATAACAATTATTTTAAAGATCAGTAACCTAATGGTTATTTATATTCTTTCCTAGGCACAACGCAACAAGCCGACCGAAGGGTCGGCTTGTTGCTTACTAACAGACGGCAACGCGGGCAAAGCGCTTAAAGCGCTAGGTCGTACTCAACGATTAGCGGTGCGAACTCTGAGAAGGTCGCATCGTAATCGATCCACGCGTCGACCACGTGGCGGCGGAAGTTGGGGCCGACTAACTGATAGTCGATCCGCCAGCCTTCCTGGCGCTCACGAGGCACGTCTTGGTCAAGCTTCGGCCACCAGGTGTACTCACCTGCATCGCGGTTAATTTCGCGGAAGGTATCGATAAACCCGGTGGGACCAAGCACCTGATCCATCCAGGCGCGCTCTTCCGGGCGGAAGCCTGAGGTCAGTTGATTATCCGACCAGTTAGCCAAATCGACGGTTTTATGGGCAATATGCCAGGTACCGCAGAGGATGTATTCGCGGCGTTTGCGCGACATCTTCGTCAGGTACTCTTGGTACTGCTCCATAAACGCCTGTTTGGCTTTTTGGTCACTTCCATCAGGCATCAAGAAAGAAACGATACTGAAGCGTTCATAATCCGCCTGCAGAAAACGTCCTTCATGATCACACTGTGGAAACCCAAGGCCATACATAATCGCCTTGGGAATTTTGCGGCAATAGAGTGCCACACCGGAGAAACCGTCCTCTTCGGCATCCAGGAAATAGCCTTCATAGCCTTCCGGATACAGAATGTGGTCACCCAGTTCAAAACTTTTTGCCTTGATGTTCTGCACGCAGACCACGTCGACATCCTGCTGAGCCAGCCAGTCCAGGAAGCCACGATCGACGGCATCACGAATACCATTGACATTGATGCTGGCAATTTTCATAAATCGTCCCTTTTGCGTCGCTGCTGTATGATACCCGACGTTTAGACGTTTGGGTAAAGGCAGCTAGTAAAACTTGCCATTTACCCCACTTTTATTGTTGCTTTCGTACTGATTTAAACCTACCGCCTAGTGAGGAATGCCGTGGCCACCACTCTACAACCCTACCAGCGCGATTTCATTGCCTTTGCCATTGAGCAAGGCGTGCTTAAGTTTGGCGAGTTTACGCTTAAATCTGGCCGCGTTAGCCCCTACTTTTTCAACGCAGGGCTGTTTCAAACCGGTCGTGCGCTGGCCAAACTGGGGCGTTTTTACGCCCAGGCGATTGTCGATAGCGGCTTAAACGCCGATGTGTTGTTTGGCCCGGCGTACAAAGGTATCCCACTGGCGGCAGTCACCGCGGCGGCACTGGCCGATCATCACGACCGGGATATGCCCTACGCCTTCAACCGCAAAGAGGCTAAAACCCACGGAGAAGGCGGCAATATTGTGGGCGCACCGCTTGCTGGCGATATTTTGATCATTGATGACGTGATTACCGCGGGCACCGCGATTCGCGAAGTGATGACGCTGATTGAGCAGAGCGGTGCTCAGGCCGCCGGGGTAATTATCGCACTCGACCGTCAAGAGCGCGGCCAGGGCGAGCAGAGCGCGATTCAGGAAGTGCAGGCTCAGTATGCCATGCCGGTGGTCAGTATCGTTACCCTGGAGCAAGTGCTCACTTATCTGGAAGAGCATGCCGGTGGCGAAATGCTCGCCTACGCTGAAGCGATCAGGGCTTATCGTGACCGCTATGGGATTGCTGGCTGATTAGACCTGCAACGCGCCAGCAAAACCTTGCTGGCGCCACGCCTCGTAGCTCACAATAGCCACGGCGTTGGACAGGTTTAGGCTACGGTTGTTCGGCTGCATGGGCAGGCGCAATTTATGCTCCGAAGTTAGCGCTTCATGCACCTGGGGTGAGAGCCCAGCGGTTTCAGAGCCAAACAGCAGTACATCGCCTGGGGCAAAGTCCGCATCGCTGTAGGTGCGGGTTCCCTTGGTAGTGATCGCCCAGATGCGCCGCCCCTGCATGGTTTGCTGAAAGGCGCTAAAATCGGCGTGGCGAGTGACGTTGTCGAGGTCGCGGTAATCCAGCCCGGCGCGACGCAGCTTCTTCTCTTCCAGGTCGAAGCCAAGCGGCTCAATCAGGTGTAACCGGCAGCCATTATTGGCCACCAAGCGCATGATATTGCCCGTATTGGGCGCCATACGCGGTTCAAAAAGCGCTACTTCAAACATCTCCACCTGCCTGTTTATTATGCATTCGCCAAGCGGACGATTGTACTTGAAACCGTACTTGAAATCGTAATTGAAACCGCCTGCAACTCTCGTAGAGGACGACCGACGCCATGACGCCCGCAACGCCCAAGAGCATTCTTAGCCGCATCAAAGGGCTAAACCCGCGCCAACAGGAAGCCGTGCGCTACATTGATGGCCCTTGCCTGGTGTTGGCGGGTGCAGGTTCCGGTAAAACCAGCGTTATCACCACTAAAATTGCCTATTTGGTGCAAGTGTGTGGGATGAGCGCGCGCAGAATCGCCGCGGTGACCTTTACCAATAAAGCCGCCCGAGAGATGAAAGAGCGCGTGGGCCAGATGCTCCACGGCAAAGAGGGCCACGGGCTGACGGTCTCTACATTTCACACCCTGGGGCTGAATATTATCCGTGGCGAGCTTAAAACCTTGGGCTATAAACCGGGCTTTTCGCTATTTGACCCGGAAGACGCCAAAGCACTGCTGCGCGATTTGATGAATAAAGACGCTCAGGTGGACGCCGAGCAGATCAACGCCGTGCAGAGCAAAATTTCCACCTGGAAGAACGACTTGGTGCTGCCCAGCGATGCGCTCTCGTTTGCGGCTGATGACGATGAGCACTTTGCCGCTCGGGTGTATGAAGCCTACGTACGCCATTTAAAAGCCTACAACGCGGTGGATTTCGACGACCTGATTCTGCTGCCGGTGGTATTGCTCAAGAACGATCCGGAAGCGCTCGAGCGCTGGCGGCGCAAAATCCATTACATGCTGGTGGATGAGTACCAGGACACCAACGTCTCCCAGTACCTGTTGGTGAAACTGCTAATGGCGGAGCGCTCCACATTCACCGTAGTGGGCGATGATGACCAGTCGATCTACGCCTGGCGCGGTGCACGCCCTGAAAACCTGATTACCCTGGGTGAGGATTTCCCACGCCTGAAAGTCATCAAGCTGGAGCAAAACTACCGCTCTACCGCCACGATACTGCGCGCAGCCAACACACTGATCGCCAATAACCCCCACGTTTACGAGAAGACACTATGGTCTGATATGGGCGACGGCGCGCCTATTCGAGTAATCGTGAATCGTCATGAAGAGGCGGAGTCTGAGCGGGTCGCCAGCGAAATGCTCACCCGGCGTATCAAGGAAAAGGCCGAGTGGCGGGACTTTGCGGTGCTTTATCGGGGCAATTTCCAGGCCCGCTTGTTAGAGCTTAAGCTGCAGCACTACCAAATTCCTTACAAGCTCTCCGGTGGTACGTCGTTTTTCTCGCGCAACGAGATTAAAGACACCATGGCTTACCTGCGCCTGCTGATTAATCCCGCCGACGACAACGCTTTTTTGCGCATTGTGAACGTGCCACGCCGCGAAGTGGGCCCTGGAACGGTAGAGAAGCTCGCCAACTATGCTACAGAACGCTCAATTTCGCTGTTTGCCGCCTGCCATGAGCTTGGGTTGGAGCAAGTATTACCGACCCGAGCCGTGGAGCGTTTGTCGCGCTTTACCCACTTTATCGACGGCGTGCGCAAGCGCATGGATCAAGGCGATGCCATTGCCGCCATTCGCGACATGCTGCGGGATATGGATTACGAAGCTTGGCTGTATCAAAACGCCAGCGCGCCCACCGTCGCCGAACGTCGCATGGCCAACGTGTGGATTCTAATCGACCAGCTAGAAAAATCCCTCAACCGCGACCCAGAGGACGATACCGATTCCACCGAGACCGAAACCGACGGCGTAGAAGCAGCTATTTCACGCTTGGTACTGCGCGATATTCTGGAGCAGCAGGCGGAAGAGGATGACTCGGATAGAGTACAGCTACTCACCATGCACGCCTCAAAAGGCCTGGAGTTCCCCCACGTCTATTTAATGGGCTTGGAAGAGGATCTACTGCCTCACCGCAACGCCATCGAAGTAGGCACTGTGGAGGAGGAGCGGCGGCTGGCCTATGTGGGCATTACCCGGGCGCGGCGCACGCTAACGCTGACGCTTGCCCGCCAGCGCAAAGCCTACGGTGAACTGATGGACTGTACGCCCAGCCGCTTTTTAGACGAGCTTCCCGGGGAGGATTTGGAGTGGGAAGGTCGTGCCGATAAAGAGGATCCGGATAAGAAGCAGGCCCGCGGTAAAGACGCCATTGCCGGGCTGCGTTCGCTGCTGGGGTGATAAAGTGGGAGTTATAAAATTAGGCTTTTAAAAAAAGAATATCCACAGGGCGGCGACTAAAACACCCTGTGGATAAATTTACCAAGCTAAATCATTGCTGCTTACTTTACTGGGCTTCAGCCATTAAATAATCGACAACGGCCATCACTTCTTCATCGGAAAGATTGGGATTACCGCCTTTGGCTGGCATAGCGCCGATACCGTTAATGGCGCTGGCGTAGAGCTCATCAGCCCCCTTCTCTAAACGCGCCGCCCAAGCTTCTGAATCGCCAATTGTCGGTGCGCCAGCAACGCCGTTATCGTGACATGCCACACAGCCAGAACTTGCGTAGAGAGCTTCACCGTCTAAGTCGCTGCCACCGCTGGCTTCTTCAACTGCTGCCGCGTCTTCTTCACTCGCTGCATCGTCGTTAGAAGCCATTTCTTCAGTTGCCGCTTCACCTTCAGCAGCGGCGGTCTCTTCGGTAGCGGCCTCATCGGCGGCACCTTCGTCGCTAGAAGCTTCGGCCTCTGCAGCAGCTTCATCACCGCCACTCAACTCGGGCACTTCCATAACCGGCTCAACCATATAGGCGACCGCCGCTTCCACTTCTTCATCGGAAAGGTTGGGGTTACCGCCTTTCGCCGGCATGGCGCCAATACCGTTAATAGCGTGATCTAGCAGCGTGGCGAAGCCTTGTTCAGCACGTTCAGCCCAGGCCTCTTCATCACCACGAATAGGTGCGCCCGCAGCGCCCGATTCATGACAGGCGCTACATACATTACCGTAGATGCCCTCACCGTCGATATCACCGCCACTGCTACTATCGCTAGGAGGTGCCGCTGCGGTGCCACAGTCTTGGCCTTGTAAACAGAGTTGACCCACCGGCGCCAAACGCTCGGCAATCGCATCACGTGCGGCGTCATCTTGGGCATAAACACTGGATGTGCCCGCCATGAAGCCGAGGGCCGCCAGCCCGCTCATGATCAGCTTAGCTTTCACTCTCACCACCTCTTGAGTATTGTCATCAAACTTTTATCCTCAACCCCTGTGCGTGGCAGCGCCAATATCGACGGTGCGCAGCTGAGACGCCAAGACGTGCATATAGGACTAGTATAACGGCAACGCAAAGCGCAAGAAAATGCTACTAAGCGCGCCTATTCAACCGTTGACTACTATTGGCAGCTTAATTTGGCAAACTCCTCCTCTCACCACTGCCTTTCCAGGCGAATAAACGTTGCTGCGCATAGCGTATGAAACCCGCCTGCTGGTAAAGCCGTTTAGCCGGTAAATTTATGTCATCTACCGCCAGCGTGACCTCCTGCACGCCAGCCTGCTGGGCAAGCGCGAGGCCTTTATTTAACAACGAGCGCCCCAAGCCTTTGCCACGCCAATTCGGTGTTAGTCCCATTAACATTAGCTCCCAACGGCCTAGCGCAGGGCGCGGCGCAAGCAGTAGCACACCCACCACAGCCTCGTGATAGCCCACTGCGTACCAGTGCCGTGGCGCTTGGGGATCCTGCTGATAAAACCCATTCAATAACTCTTCCACTGAGAGTACGTCGCGCAGGGGTCGGCTATCCAGCGAACCCTGACCCACTGCGGCCAGCAGATTCAGCTGTTCCGCCCAAGAAAACTCGCAAAGCGGCTGCAGTGAAAGCGGCAGCGCTTCATTCATCGCTAAGCGGTAGCGGCTACTGCCGGTTAAATGATCCAAGCAAGCCAAACGCTGCATGCCATGCTCACGTAGCAGCGCTTCTGATACGGGCGCCTGGGATGACAGCTCCAAGTGGCACAAGCGAATGTTGTGGGCTTCTACCCATGCATTGGCCGCACGCAATAGCGCGCTAGTATGCACACCCTGTTCGCTGGGCAACGGCTTGGGTAACCATAGCTGCGCCATATTCATGGGCAGAGGTTGTACCCAGATGGCGCTCACTAACTGGCCTGCCTCAATAGTTATCCATAGCCCATCCCACTGGACATCTGGTTGATTGTACATTGCCTTTACGGCAGCGCTCAGTGCCGCTTGCTGTTCAGGGTCATGAGCAGCAGCCAGCTGCAGCAGTGCCTCGCGACGCCGTGCTGGCGGGCAAAGTACTACCTCTGGGCTATTTGAGGGGTCACTAGACGTCATGGCTGATCAATCAAATGCCGAGCTCCGAAGAAGTAATAAAGCGTGCTACGTTATTAGCCTACAATTTATAACCTCATCCTGACGGCCTAAGCCTTTGCACGCCACCCTTATCCGTGCTTATTTCAAAGGTTAATGGCAGCGAATGATTTAAAGGAGTAACCATCCCGCCATGCGTATATTGTTGGTAGAAGACGATCCGAGCTTAGCCTCGGGCATTCGCTTGGCATTAAAGCCCGAGAATTTCACGGTGGATCACCTGAGTGATGGCGTTAGCGCCTTGGCCGCGTTAAAGGAAGGTGAACCTTTTGATGCGGTCATTCTCGATCTGGGGCTACCGCGTATGGATGGTATGCAGGTACTGGAAGCCGTGCGGCGGCTGGGCAATCGCGTGCCCATTTTGGTATTAACCGCTCGCGATGCCGTCGATGAACGTATCGCCGGGTTGGATGCAGGTGCCGATGATTATTTAACCAAGCCGTTTGAGGTCGCTGAATTAAAAGCCCGCCTGAGAGCCTTGTTGAGACGTAGCAGTGACCAGGTAAACAGCGCCCTGGAGTGCCGAGGTATTCGCCTTGATCCGTTAACCATGCAGGTTAGCTACCAGGGGAAACCCGTGGTGTTATCACGACGGGAATTAACCCTGCTGCAAGAGTTTATGAGTCACCCTGGGCGAGTGTTCACCCGCGATACCCTAACGCGCTTGGTCTATGGCTGGGATGAAGATGTAGAAAGCAATGCCATTGAAGTACATGTGCACCACCTTCGGCGAAAATTCTTTCCTCACCTGATTCGCACACTACGCGGCATTGGTTACGTAATGGATAAAACGGACCAGGATCAGCACTCATGACCTCTATCCGCCAACGCACTCTGGGGCTAGCGCTGCTGGTGTTTGGCATTAGCATGCTGGTGATTGGCTTTATCAGCTATCGCTACGCTGCCCATGAAATTGAAGCACTGTACGATGCCAGTCTTGAGCAAAATGCGCGCTTATTAGAAGGCTTGTTGCAAGCACCGCTGCCAGATGAGGCCCGGGGAGTACTGCTCAACAGCCTAGAAAGCGCTCTAGGCAAAACGGCGAGATCTGATCGACGCTTTGCAGGTTACCGGGCGGATAGCCAGCTGGGCTTTCAGCTATGGGAACGGAACCGCCTCCTGTTGCGCTCAGCTAATGCCCCTGAGTCGCCGTTGGCCGATCTCCCTTTGGGTTTCACTAGTCAGTCTATTGATGAGATCCAATGGCGCATTTATGTACTCGACATCCCCAACTCCATACAGCGGATTGTGGTTAGCGAGCGCGAAGACGTTCGCGGGGAGCTGATCAGGGCGGTAGCATTGCGCACGTTACTGCCCGACCTGATTGGCCTGCCGCTACTCACCGCCCTGCTGTGGTGGTCGATTGGCTGGGGCTTGGTACCACTGTTGCGCATGGCCGAGCAAATTCGCAATCGTGATCCGCATAATTTACAGCCCCTCACCCTCAGCCCACTGCCCCAGGAACTAGATACTATCGCCGGTGCGCTCAACCGGCTGTTAGAGCGAATCCGCATAATGCGCGTGCGCGAAAAACGCTTTATTGCCGATGCCGCGCATGAATTACGTACCCCGTTAGCAGTGCTTGATCTACACGCCCAGAATGCCCTGACTGCCGACAATCTTGAAGATCGTCAGGAGGCGCTCAGTCACCTTCGCGGCGGCGTTGCACGGGCCACGCGCTTGGTTACCCAACTCTTAACGCTGGCTCGCCTGGAGCCTGAAGAGGAGTCGCAGCCTGAATACCGCACTAGCCAGTTGCTTAGTGAAGTGCGTGAGACCCTGGCCAAGCTTTCGCCGCTGGCCGCTGAGCGCGAACAGCAGCTACTGTTAAATGCAGATGAGCAGGCAGATTGGTCGATATTAGAAGAGCCCGGTGCCATTGAAACCCTGGTACAGAATCTGGTCGGTAATGCTATCCAACACTCGCCTAACCATAGTGTCATCAGCATCACCCTAGCGACGACGCCACAAAGCTTTCAATTAACGGTGGATGACCAAGGCCCGGGGATACCAATCAATGAACGCAAAAAAGTGGTTGAGCGCTTTCAACGCTCGGGCCCCAGTGCTGGTTCAGGATTAGGACTTTCCATCGTTGAGCGGCTGGTCACACGCCATAGCGGCACCCTTCAGCTTGATGATGCCCCCAGTGGGGGATTGCGTGTGCGTATTGTTTTACAGCGCCTAAAAGAGGAGTAGCACCCTCTTTTCTTGCTAAACTGAGTTTTATGAGTCTCTTAAGGTTGCGATAAGAATTGCGTGCAACTGTGGAGGTGCAAGGCGAGCCAGACACCCACGGCTCCCTCTTTTCTCCACATGGAGGTACCCTGATGAACCAAGTGACTTTTTCACCTAAACCCTTAATTCAACTAGGCTCAGCACCACTGCTAGCCAAGCCAACGGCGCGGCGGCTACTGCCTACTAGCCCAGCGATGACGGTACTGACCGACTTTTCCCAAGTCATGCCTCAATCCGTTGATGCCGACACGCCTATCGACGAGGCGCATCTCAAGATGCGTTATAGCGGTGTAAGACTACTGTTCGTGATGGATCACCAAGCGCACTGCATCGGAATTATTAACTCAAAAGAAGTGATTGGTACGCGGCGTATCAACATCGCCATGCAGCAGCGTAACCTCAGCCGCGAAGAAGTGACCGCTGAAATGATCATGACCCCGTGGCACAAGCTTAGCGCCATGACCATCGCCCAGCTGGCATCGCTGACCATTGAGGATCTGGTGCTGTCGATGGAAGCCGTGACCGATCAACACCTGTTAATCACAGAGCAAAACGATAACCACGAACTTAGAATTCGCGGCATTATCTCAGCCAGTGATATACAGAGCGCGGTAGGTAAAGAAATCAACCCGGTGCCTATGGCGAAAAGCTTCGCTGATATTTGCCAAGTCATAACTGGCCACGATCTATAACGACTGATCGTTAACCCATTTAATTTACATCTAGAAACGCCCCTCACTGGTTACTCAGTGAGGGGCGTTTTCAGTTTGCTATACAGCGTTTAAAACAACGCGCCGTTAATCCAAAGATGCGTCGCAATGCTGGCGGCATAGCCCAGCAATATTGCCGGTACCCAGCGAAGGTGTACGGCAAAGGTATAAATACCTCGCGCCTGCCCCATAAGGGCAACCCCCGCGGCTGAGCCCATAGAGAGCAAACTACCCCCCACGCCTGCGGTTAAGGTAATCAACAGCCAGTTACCCTCCGTCATATCCGGGGCCATGGAAAGTACTGCGAACATCACCGGGATGTTGTCCACGACTGCCGAGATAAGCCCCAGCACCACGTTCGCCCACACCGGGTTCCAACTGCCGTAGAGCGTTTCGGAAAGCAGGCTGAGGTAGCCCATAAAGCCAAGGCCACCCACACACATTACAACCCCGTAGAAGAACAGCAGCGTATCCCACTCGGAACGAGCGATACGGCTGAAAATATCGAAGGGAACCACGCTACCCAGCTGCTCCAGCTTCTTCCAATCGCCCCGGCGGGAGTAGCGCTCACGCTTGCGTTCAAGCGAACGCGGCAGGCTGCGGCGTAGGTAGTAACCAAAGAACTGCAGCAGGCCTAAACCAAACATCATGCCCATGGCAGGCGGTAAGTAGAGGATAGAATGGCACAGTACCGAGATGGCCACGGTAATCAAAAACAGTACGATAATTCGCCGTGCGCCGCGCTTGAGCCAGACATTCTCTTTAAGCGAAGCAGGCTGACGATTGACGATAAAGAAATTCATGATAACCGCAGGCACCATGAAATTAACCACCGCCGGAAGCAGCAGCGCGAAGAAGCCTTCAAATGGTACTTGGCCCGCCTGCCACACCATCAGCGTGGTGATATCGCCAAATGGGCTAAAAGCACCACCCGCGTTAGAAGCTACCACCACATTGACACAGCAAAGGCCGATAAACTTATTATCACCCTCGGCCACTTTGAGTACCACGGCGCACATCAGCATGGCGGTGGTCATATTGTTGGCAATCGCCGAAATACCGAATGCCATGACACCGGTAATCCAGAACAAGGAGCGATAGCTGAAGCCTTTACGCACTAGCCAAGAACGTAGCGCATCAAATACCCGACGCTCTTCCATGGCGTTGATATAGGTCATTGCCACCAGCAAAAACAGCAGTAGCTCAGCGTATTCAAGCAGTGTTTCACGGAAGGCGGTTTCCGCCTCTTCCGGCATCCCCGCTTGTACATAGACCCAGGCCACTAGCGCCCAGATAAGCCCTGCCGCAACCAGCACCGGCTTAGACTTACGCATATGCAGTAGCTCTTCACTCATCACCAACGCATAGGCGAGCACGAAGATCACGACAGAAGAGATACCGGCAAGCGAAAGAGTAAGATCAAGGGGCCCAGCGGCGGCATAAGAGAGGGAAGGAAAGACAAAAAGCGTGCAGGCGAGCAACAACCAAGCGACCCGGCTAGCATAATGCCGGGTTACGTGGACGTTTGGTGGTTTCATGGCGATGTTATCCAATCAGAAGGGAAAAAGACCGCCACGATCATAAGCACCCTAATGACATGCTGCAACGCAACGGTTGCGCATAAGATGCGACTTATTGCCGCATCTCGTAAAGCGTTTTTATTAGTTCAACTACTCACAAGGTTTGGCGTCGTCGTCACTCCACCGTCACGCTCTTGGCCAGATTACGGGGCTGGTCAACATCTGTACCCTTGAGCACGGCCACGTGGTAACTCAATAGCTGTAGCGGCAGGGTATACAGCAGCGGCGCCAGCGCTTCGTGCACGTGTGGCAGGGTCAGCACACGAATATCTTCCTGAACGTCGATACCCACGCTTTCATCGGCGAACACAAACAGTTTGCCGCCGCGGGCACGGACTTCCTGAAGGTTGGATTTTAGCTTTTCAAGCAGATCATCGTTGGGGGCGACCGATATCACTGGCATTTCGCTATCCACTAGCGCCAGCGGGCCATGCTTTAACTCACCTGCGGGATACGCCTCGGCATGAATATAGGAAATCTCTTTGAGCTTTAACGCCCCCTCAAGAGCAATCGGATAGTGAGCCCCGCGCCCCAAGAAGAGCGCATGATGTTTCTCTGCAAACGCTTGGGAAAGTATTTCGATCTGGCTATCCAACGCCAACACCCGCTGACACACCTCCGGCAACGTGCGCAGCGCAGCGATAATATCCGGATACTCAACCTGATTTTTGGCTTTACTGACCGAAAGCGTCAGCAGCATTAACGCCACTAACTGGGTAGTAAAGGCTTTGGTAGAGGCCACGCCAATTTCAGGGCCCGCGCGGGTCATCAGAGACATATCCGACTCCCGCACCAGCGAACTACCGGGCACGTTACAAATCGCCAGCGAGCCCACATAATTGAGGGTTTTAGCAAAGCGTAAAGCAGCCAGGGTGTCAGCGGTTTCGCCGGACTGGGAGAGGGTGACAAACAGCGTGCCTTCGGGCACGACCGGGTGGCGGTAGCGATATTCAGAGGCCACCTCGACCTGCACCGGCACCCCCGCATAACGCTCCAGCCAATAGCGCGCCACCAGCCCCGCATGGTAGCTGGTGCCGCAGGCAATGATATGCACGTGGCGAGTGCGCTGGAAAAGCGCCAGCGCATCGGGGCCAAAGCTCTCTATTAACACGCTTTGAGCGCTCAGCCGCCCCTCTAATGCCGCCTCAATCACCGTTGGCTGCTCGAAAATTTCTTTGAGCATATAGTGGCGGTAATCGCCCTTACTGGCCGCGCCATCGCCGTGCTCAAAGGTATGAATAGGGCGTTCGACGTCGTTACCGTGGCGATCCACAATGCGAATGGCACCCTGCTCGCGCAGCTCGACCAAATCGCCCTCTTCAAGGTAAATAAAACGATCTGTGACCGGCAGCAACGCCAGGGGGTCAGAGGCTAAAAAGGCCTCATTAATCCCCACACCGACCACCAGCGGACTACCTTGGCGCGCGCCAACCACCACGCCAGGTTCTTGAGCACACATTACGCCCAGTGCGTAGGCACCGCCTAAGCCGTTAACGATCTGCTGGGTAGCATCAAACAGGGTGAGCCCATCAGCCAGCTTTTCGGAGAGTAAGTGAGCAATTACTTCGGTGTCGGTTTCTGAGCTAAACGCATAGCCACTGCGCTGGAGGCTCTCTTTTATAGCCTCGTAGTTCTCAATGATACCGTTATGCACAACGGCAACCTGATCGCTACTGTGGTGCGGGTGCGCATTGGCCTCAGAGGGTTTACCGTGGGTTGCCCAGCGGGTATGCGCGATACCCGAAAAACCCGGTAGCGCGGCCTTATCCAATTGAGCGGTAAGCGCCGCCACTTTTCCAAGCGCACGATGGCGGGTTAATACGCCGTCGTTGAACACCGTCATACCGGCTGAATCGTAGCCGCGATATTCCAGGCGTTTTAGTCCTTCTAATAGAATTTCTTGGACGTTGCGCTGGGCAACGGCGGCCACAATGCCACACATAATCACTCTCCTAGTTTATTAACCAGAGCTCTTCACAAACGCTACTCGACCAACCCGCTGAACGGTAGAACGACGACCATTGATTATAAATACGTCTTTTTAATGATTCTTAGCACCATTTAAAAACGATTTTAAGCGCTGTTTTAAGGACTGACTCAAGAGCCCTCTTTAATTGCTTCCTTCCCGCCCTATGGCTTTGTCACTTTACTGGGACGCAGCCAATCAATTTTTTCTAGCTGACGGCCTCGCGTAACGGCCAACGCGTAGTCGGTGACATCTTTAGCAATCGTAGATCCAGCCCCTATGGTAGCGCCTTTGCCTACCGAAACAGGTGCGACCAAGGCGGTGTTCGAACCGATGAAGGCGTTATCACCAATGTCGGTGTGGTGCTTGTTAGCGCCGTCGTAGTTACAGGTGATCGTGCCTGCCCCCACGTTCACGTCACGCCCCAATCGGGCATCACCGACGTAGCTTAAGTGATTAATCTTACTGCCCTCACCCACATCGGCGTTTTTGGTTTCAACGAAATTGCCCACCTTGGCTTTTACCGCCAACCGCGTCCCTGGGCGAAGTCGCGCAAAGGGGCCAACCTGGTTCAGGCCAGCTGCCACGGTGCCGTCTATCACGCTGTGGGGTTCTATCACGCTCTCTGCACCAATGGTGCTGTTTTTGATCACGCAGTAGGGGCCAATTCGTACGCCCTCGCCTAGTTCCACCTCGCCTTCAAATACACAACCCACGTCGATAAACACATCGTGACCGCAGGTCAAACGTCCGCGCACATCGAGCCGTTCGGGGTCGGCAAGTGCCACTCCTTGTGCCATTAACTTATCGGCCAACTGGCGTTGATAAACACGCTCCAAGCGGGCCATTTGCGCTCGATTATTAACCCCTTCCACTTCAACGGCGGAGGCCGGTTGGGCAGTGCATACCTTGATGCCTTCCGCTGCAGCCATGGCAATTACATCGGTCAGGTAGTACTCACCCTGGGCATTTTCTGCGGAGAGCTGCGGTAACCAGCGTTTAAGCTGGGCACTCGTCATGGCCATAATACCGGTATTGCATTCGGTAATCGCAAGCTCGGCGCTGCTGGCATCTTTTTGCTCAACAATCGCCACTGCTTCGCCTGCGTCGTCACGCACAATTCGCCCATAGCCCGAGGGGTCAGCTAGCGTTACCGTCAACAGCCCCATGTGCTGCTCATCCACATGGGCCAACAGCTCGCTCAGGGATTCCCGCTGCAGCAGCGGTACATCGCCGTAAAGGATTAACACCTTACCGCTCCCTAACTGCTCGAGCGCTTGCGCCACCGCGTGTCCGGTGCCCTTCTGTTCGGCCTGAACGGCAAACTTTACAGGCTTTTCTACCAGCACTTCGCGCAGTTGGTCAGCGCCATGGCCAATAACGACATGGGTGCGATCCGGCTGCAACCCTGAAGCGGTATCCAGCACGTGCTGCACCATTGGCTTGCCGGCCAAGGGATGCAGCACTTTAGGAATTTGTGAACGCATCCGCGTGCCTTTACCCGCGGCGAGAATGACAATATCCAGTTCTTGCATACTATTCACCTATTACTGATGGGTCAGCGGGCGCCGGGCTGTCTGTGGCGGGGCTGTTGGTCGCTGGGGCTCGTCGTTGTTCAATGCCCAACTCATTAACCAGTGTTTCCCCAAAATAATTAACAAATTCCGGGCTAGCAATGCTGCGCCACTGCTCGCCATCACGCACGAGCAAAAGCACTTTAAGGTTATTCTCAATGGCCAGTTGCATCGCCTCCTGTTCGCCAACCACCAGTAGCGCCGTCGCCCAGGCATCTGCCCAGGCATTGGAGGGATGGAAAACAGACACCGAGGCAAGCTGGTGGGTCACCGGCCGCCCCGTGCGCGGATCAATGGTGTGGGAAAAGCGCTGGCCATCCACTTCAAAATAGTTGCGGTAATCACCCGAGGTGGCCACCGACATACTCTCTAACGGGATAATATGCTGAGCACGCTGCTGGCCATTTTCAGGCACCTCAATGCCAACCTGCCAGGGCGTTTGTTCTTCCTCATCACGCAGGCCGCGGGCGATCAGTTCTCCGCCAATATTGACTAAGTAGTGCTCCAGCCCCTGCTGTTCCAGGTAAGCAGCTACGCGGTCAGTTCCATGGCCTTTGGCCACGCCGGAAAGGTCGACAAACACATCGCGGGTACGCCGCGCCTGCATATTTTGGGTGTCGATTTCTAGCGCATCAATGCCTACCTGGGCAAGCTCCTCGGACAGGGCATCGTCGGAAGGGACGGTTTCAGGCCGTGCACCGGGGCCAAAGCTCCATAAATTGACCAGGTCGCCTACAGTAATATCAAAAGCGCCGTGGCTGGCTTCCGCGACGGATTGGCTAATCGCAAGCACGTCAATAAGCTCATTGGAGAGCGGCTGCCACTCATCTAAAGGCGCTTCGTTGAAGGCGATCAGCTCCGAGTCATCCCGGTAGGTCGACATCGCCTGATCAACGCTCTCCAGCTCTGCTTTAAAGCCCTCTTCCAATTCAAGAGACTCGCCCTGAGTAAGCGGATCCATAATGGTCACCTGGTAGAAGGTGCCGAAAATATTGCCATCAAAGCGTACCGGTGGTTCCAGCGGTCGATCACTCTCTGAGCAGCCTGCCACGCCTAACCCCAAGCCCAGCAGTGAGCCCGTTACGATCAGTGCACGTCCCCACCTTGCTGTGCGTTCAACAGCCTTTTTCATCGTTGCTTTATCCTAAAAATAAAAGAACCACAGCAGCCAGGCGCCGAACAGCACGCGATAAATCACAAAGGGCTGCATTCCCAATTTTTTTATAACCACCAGAAAGTAGTGAATACACAAATACGCGCTTACTCCCGATAACAGGGTGCCCGCCAACATCGCGATCCAATCAATCGACTGTGGAGCGCTAAACAGCCCTACTGCTTCTAGGCCACCTGCCAGCACAATCACCGGGATTGATAATAAGAAAGAGAAGCGCGAGGCGCCTTCTCGGTTCATGCCCACCATCAGCGCCGCGGTAATGGTAATCCCCGAGCGCGAGGTTCCTGGGATGAGTGCTAGCGCCTGGGCACCACCAATAATAAGCACATCCTTCAAACGCAGTTGGTACTCGCTGCGCGTACCCTCTTTACGCCAATCGGCATACCCCAACAATAGCCCGAAACCAATTAAACTGAAGCCGATAATCAGCGTAGAGCGCATAAAATGAGAAATAACATCGTGCATTAGTAACCCAATAAGCCCCACCGGGATGGTCGCTAACGTCACCCATAAAGCCAGTCGTGCGTCTTCGTTCACTCCTTTGCCGCTGAGCGCAGCCAAGCTGCTAATGACCATCTGCCAAATTTCCTGCCGGAAATAGATAATCACCGCGGAGAGGCTGCCTAAATGTAGGGCAACATCAAAGGCTAGGCCTTGATCTTGCCACTCTGTCAGCACAGGCACCAAGATTAGGTGGGCAGAGCTTGAAACGGGTAAAAATTCTGACACTCCCTGAACAACCGCTAACACCACCACCTGGAGCCAATCCATAAAAAAATCCTGTGCATAGAAACAATTTAATGGTTGCAATGGCGCTTAAGGATACACATCCACCTATTCGTTGTCCGCCATTGCCTTTGCTGAGACTAGCCACCACTGACACACAAAGGTATCGTTTCACAGCCTGAAAGCAGTGGAGGCTATAGAGGATATAAGGAGTGCGCTACAATAGGCGTCTATTGAATGCGTGCGTCCTTGCAAGGTACCCATGACTCAGACCATCGATACGCCAGTGGTTCACGACCAAGCGCGACTTAGCCAAGAGGCCAAGCGCGTTACCTACATCGGAGCATGGCTGGATGCCCTGTTGAGCATCGTCAAAGTCGCGATCGGTTTTATGGTCGGCTCAGCGGCGTTGATTGCCGACGGCATTCACTCCCTATCAGACTTAGTCACCGACGGCTTTGTCCTGGCGGCCATTCACTATGGGCGTCAGGAGCCCGATAAAGACCACCATTACGGCCATGGCCGTATCGAAACCCTGACGACCCTGCTGCTGGGAAGCGTGCTAATTTTCGTGGCTGGCGCGATTGCCTGGTCGAGCCTGGATCGCCTGTTTAGCGGCGCCGACGTTAACGCCCCTGGCGCGCTGGCAATCGTGATTACTGTCATCGCGCTGTTTAGCAAAGAGTGGATTTTTCGCTACACCATGCGGGTTGCCAAGCGGGTAAAGTCAAAGTTACTCGAAGCCAACGCCTGGCACTCGCGCAGTGATGCATTATCCACTGCCGTGGTGTTGGTAGCTTTGGTGGGCGCCCAGTTTGGCTTGGGTTGGCTGGATGCCGTGGCCGCCATCATTGTGGGTTTATTAGTCGGCAAGGTAGGTTTGGACTTGCTGTGGGAGTCGGCGCGGGAATTGGTGGATACCGCACTACCAGAGGACGTACAGGATCAGATGCACGATGTTGCCTGCAGCGTTCCGGGGGTGGATAGTGTTCACGATCTGCGTACCAGGCAATCCGCCGGCTGGGTAATGGTCGACCTACACGTGGTGGTCGGGCCGAAAATTACCGTGTCGGAAGCCCACGAAATCGGTAACGAAGTCAGCCGTCGCCTACGCCACGAGTTCCCCGCACTGACCGACGTGATCTTCCACGTTGACCCCGAAGACGACGCCGGGGCGGGTGATCCTAGCCGCCTTCCCGGCCTTCCGCTCCGCCCTGAAGTAGAGGCTGCCCTGGATGCACGCTGGTACAAGCACCCTGTGTGGCGCACCCTGAACGAGCTCCAGTTGCACTACTTGGACGATAAGGTGTCGGTATCATTGATCATTGATGACGCAGTGCATCAGCCGCCCCAGTGCCTCGCTAGCCAACTAAAAGCGCTGGCTAGCGATATCGAGTGGCTCGGCCACGTCGAGGTGCTGTTTATCACCCGCGCCGCCAGTAGCTCGATGCGCTAGAGCCACTACCCGCTGGTTGTTTCCTCTTATAACCCCGTCAACAGCAGTGTGGCGATGCTGAAGTAGATCACCACCCCAGAGGCATCAATCAAGGTGGTGACCAGCGGCGCTGATGCCGTGGCAGGGTCGACCTTAAAGCGCTCGAGTACGAACGGCAGGCACATCCCCAACAGGCTGCCAAACAGCACGATGGTCACCATGCTCAAGGCGACCACCATTGCCAGCTCTTCTCCCCCGCGCATAATGCCAATAGGCGTTACCGCGATGGCCATGGTGATACCCAGTGACCCGGCGACAAGTAGCTCGCGGCCCAGTAGTTTGCCCCAATCTTTGACGCCAACGTCACCGGTCGCCATACCGCGCACCATCAACGTGGCTGCCTGAGCCCCGGCGTTACCGCCACTACCGATCAATAACGGTAAAAAGAATACCAGCGCTACCTGGGCGGCAATGGTCTCTTCAAAATAGGCAATCCCGGCCCCCGAAAACAGATTGGCAAAGACCAGCAGTACCAGCCAGAACACGCGTTTACGGTAGAGGCTCCAGAGCTTCACGCGGCTTACGCCATCTTCCAGTTGGCCGATCGACATCCCCTTGTGGAAATCCTCTGTCGCCTCGGATTCAGCAACATCCATCGCGTCATCGTGGGTCACTATACCGACCATGCGTTCATCGGCATCGATCACTGGCAGCGCCAACAAGTCATACTTCGCCACAATACGGGCGACATCTTCCTGGGCACTATCAACCCGTGTACTGATGACATCCTTGATCATAATGTCATCAACAATGGCGCCGGGGCGTGCCACCATAAGCTGACGCAGCGACATGGTACCGATCAGTTGTCCGTCGCTATCCAGGATATACAGCTGATAGACCGTTTCCGCATCCGGAGCGGTCTGGCGTACCCTCATCATCGCCTGCGACACCGTCATGCCGCTGGCTATGGAGACATAGTCAGAGGTCATGATGGCGCCTGCGGTACCCTCTTCGTAGCTGGCAAGCCGCTTCAGATCTTCTCGCTCGCGGTGAGCCATGCGACGCAGCAGTGCCTCACGACGGTCTTCATTGAGAAGATTGAACAGATCGGCACGTTCGTCCGACCCCATTTCTTCGAGCAGCTTGAGAACCTGACTGTCATCCAGCTTTCCTACCACCTCGAGCTGGCTCTCCCCAGGCAAATAGCCCAGCACATTGGCTGCCCGTTCCGCAGAAAGAATATCCAGAAGGGCGAGCGCCGCAGGCAGCTCTTCGTCATCCTCGATCATCTCTTCGAGCACTTCACCGATATCCGCGGAGCGGGTTTCGGCCAAACGCAAAGAGAGCACCGATTTACTGGGCACTTCCTTGCCCAACTCGTCGAGCAGCTCGGCTTTTAATTCCTGTAGGCTTTCATCATTCAGTGCCATGATTCTCCCCCCTTGCGCTTACAAGCGTCGTGCTGCCGAGCTAATCCATCACCCGGCCCATTCTACTGACCAAGCTCATCATACTTACTTATTTGACTACCAAACAAAAAAACGCCCCTTAAACCCTGGTAGCGGGTTTAAGGGGCGTTGGACACACGCCAAGTGCGTGAGTATTAGCCTTTACCCGCCTTTTTACGCAGCTGCTGAATCGTTCGCAGCTGTGCAACGGCTTCGGCAAGTTCAGCGGCAGCACGAGTATAATCGAGCTCCGATGACTTCTCATTAAAGGCTCTCAGCGCCTGCTGACGCGCTTCTTCGGCAGCGGCCTCGTTGAGGTCGCTGGCACGTGATGCAGAGTCGGCCAGAATCGTCACGACATTCGGCTGGACTTCCATGAAGCCCCCCGAGACAAAGAAGTTCTCTTCCTTGCCGCCATCGTGAATCACGCGTACCGGACCCGGCTGAAGCTCGGTCAGCAGCGGGGCGTGACCCGGCAAAACACCCAGGTCACCCATAATCCCGGAAGCAATCACCTGCTCAACGGTACCTGAGAAGATCGATGCTTCAGCGCTGACGATATTGCAAGTAAAGCTATTCGCCATAGCGAATCCCCCTAATGGACGGGATTACTTCTTCATCTGGTTGGCTTTCTCGACGGCTTCGTCGATGGAGCCGACCATATAGAAGGCCTGTTCCGGCATATCGTCGTATTCGCCAGCAAGAATGCCCTGGAAGCCACTGATGGTGTCTTTCAGTGAGACATACTTACCTGGTGAACCGGTAAATACTTCGGCCACGAAGAACGGCTGCGACAAGAAGCGCTGGATTTTACGCGCCCGGGAAACGGCCAACTTGTCTTCGTCAGACAGCTCGTCCATACCCAGAATGGCGATAATATCCTTAAGCTCTTTGTAGCGTTGAAGAACGTTCTGCACACCACGAGCGGTGGCGTAGTGCTCTTCACCGACGACCAGCGGATCCAACTGACGTGAGGTGGAGTCCAACGGATCGATCGCCGGATAGATACCCAGCTCGGCGATAGAACGTGCCAATACCACGGTAGCATCCAGGTGCGAGAAGGTGGTCGCCGGCGACGGGTCGGTCAAGTCATCCGCAGGTACGTAAACGGCCTGTACGGAGGTGATTGAGCCGGTTTTCGTCGAGGTAATACGCTCCTGCAGAACGCCCATCTCTTCAGCCAGCGTAGGCTGATAACCTACCGCTGATGGCATACGACCCAAAAGTGCCGATACTTCGGTACCCGCCAGGGTGTAACGGTAGATGTTATCGACGAACAGTAGAACGTCGCGGCCTTCATCACGGAATTTCTCGGCAATGGTCAGGCCGGTCAACGCTACGCGCAGACGGTTACCCGGAGGCTCGTTCATCTGACCATAAACCAGCGATACCTTATCGATAACGTTGGATTCAGTCATTTCGTGATAGAAGTCGTTACCCTCACGCGTACGCTCACCAACACCGGCGAATACAGAGTAGCCGCTGTGCTCGGTGGCGATGTTGCGGATAAGCTCCATCATGTTAACGGTCTTACCGACACCGGCGCCGCCGAATAGGCCAACTTTACCACCCTTAGCGAACGGGCAGACCAAGTCGATAACCTTGATACCGGTTTCCAGCAACTCGTTAGAAGCTGCTTGGTCGGCATAGCTCGGTGCTTTACGGTGGATCGGCATACGCTCTTGCTCACCGATCGGTCCCGCTTCGTCGATCGGTTCGCCGAGTACGTTCATAATACGGCCCAGCGTTTCCTTACCTACCGGTACGGAAATGGCGGCACCTGTGCTGGTCACGTCCATGCCACGCTTCAAGCCCTCAGTGGAGCCCATGGCGATGGTGCGCACCACGCCGTCGCCCAGCTGCTGCTGGACTTCGAGGATGGTCTCAACATCGGAGACCTTCAGCGCGTCGTAGACCTTGGGCACAGAGTCCCGCGGAAACTCTACGTCAATCACCGCGCCGATGATTTGTACGATACGTCCGCTCATCTTGGTTCCTCTCTAAAACCTGCAAATGAAACCTGTCTGCCGGGAGTCGCTTAAATAGTCGACTCCCTAGGCGTTATACGGCAGCAGCGCCGCCGACGATCTCAGAAATTTCCTGGGTGATGGCGGCCTGACGGGCCTTGTTGTAGACCATCTCCAGATCATCGATAAGGCCGCCTGCGTTGTCAGTGGCACTTTTCATAGCGATCATTCGGGCGGCTTGTTCACAAGCGCCGTTTTCCACTACCGCCTGATACACCTGCGATTCGATGAAACGAACCAGCAGGCTATCGAGCAACGCCTTGGCATCCGGTTCATACAGGTAGTCCCAGCTTCCGGGACGGGCGTTTTCGTTGTCTTGCTCAGCGTCTGCACCCATATCAGGCGACAGCGGAAGAAGCTGACGAACCACTGGCTTTTGTGTCATGGTGTTCACAAACTCGTTGTGCACCACGTAAAGCCGGTCGAGACGTCCTTCATCGTACGCTTCGAGCATGACCTTAATACTGCCAATCAGACCTTCAACGGTCGGGGCTTCGCCTAAACCACTCTTCGCCGCCACCAAATTGCCACCGTAGTTGCGGAAAAAGGTGCTGGCCTTAGCGCCCAAAGCGCAAAAATCCTGCTCTGCGCCCTGCTTTTTCCACTCGCTGGCCTGTTTGAGCAAGGCTTTGAAGAGGTTGTGGTTCAAGCCACCGCACAGACCACGGTCTGTAGAGACCACAATGTAACCAACGCGCTTAACCTCGCTACGCTCGACCATATAGTCGTGCCTGTACTCGGGGTTCGCGTCGGCAATGTGGCCGACCACATTGCGGATCTGCTTAGCGTAAGGCTGACTAGCTCTCATCAGATCTTGCGCTTTACGCATTTTAGATGCAGCCACCATTTCCATGGCGCTGGTGATCTTCTGCGTATTTTTAATGCTCCCGATCTGGGTGCGTATCTCTTTTGCAGCTGCCATAGCGATCTACCCTTCGTTCGTGGCTCTCAGAAAGCATGCAAACCCGCCCGCAGGCGGGCCAGACATTACCAGCTCTGAGTCGCCTTGAACTTCTCGAGACCCGACTTCAAGCTGTCTTGAATCTCACCATTGTAGTCGCCGCTCTGGTTGATCTTGTCGAGTAGATCAGCGTGCTCAGACTTCATGTAGTCGTGCAAGGCACGCTCGAAGTCCAGCACCTTGTTCACTTCGACATCATCCAGGAAGCCTTCGTTGGCGGCATACAGCGACAGCGCCATTTCAGCGATCGACATCGGCGAGTACTGGTTCTGCTTCATCAGCTCGGTGACACGTTGGCCGTGCTCAAGCTGCTTACGCGTGGCTTCGTCAAGATCAGAGGCAAACTGCGAGAACGCCGCCAGTTCACGGTACTGAGCCAGCGCCAGACGGACACTGCCGCCGAGCTTCTTGATGATTTTGGTCTGCGCCGAACCACCCACACGAGAAACCGACAGACCTGCGTTAATCGCCGGACGAATACCGGAGTTAAACAGGTTGGTTTCCAGGAAGATCTGACCGTCAGTGATCGAGATCACGTTGGTCGGAACGAACGCAGAAACGTCGCCACCCTGGGTTTCGATGATCGGCAGCGCGGTTAAGGAACCGGTTTTGCCTTTCACTTCACCGTTGGTGAACTTCTCAACATAGTCGACGTTAACCCGCGCAGCACGCTCAAGTAGACGCGAGTGGAGATAGAAAACGTCACCGGGGTAAGCTTCACGGCCGGGCGGACGACGCAGCAGCAGCGATACCTGACGGTAGGCAACAGCCTGCTTGGAAAGATCGTCATACACAATCAGCGAATTCTCGCCGCGGTCGCGGAAGTATTCGCCCATGGTGCAGCCGGAGTAGGCGGCCAGGAACTGCATTGGCGCCGGATCCGCAGCGCCAGCAGCGACAACGATGGTGTGCTCCATGGCGCCATGCTCTTCGAGCTTGCGCACCACGTTGGCAATGGTCGACTGCTTCTGACCGATCGCCACGTAGACACAGGTCACACCTTTGCCTTTCTGGTTGATGATCGCATCAATGGCAATGGCGGACTTACCGATCTGGCGGTCACCGATGATCAGCTCACGCTGACCACGACCGATCGGCACCATGGCATCGATCGATTTCAGACCGGTTTGAATCGGCTCATCGACGGACTGACGGGTAATAACGCCCGGCGCCACTTTCTCAACGGCGTCGGTCATGGTGGTGTTAATGTCGCCTTTACCATCAATGGGGTTACCCAGCGCATCGACCACACGACCAATCAGCTCAGGGCCTACCGGCACTTCGAGAATACGACCGGTACACTTGGCGGTCATGCCCTCTTCGAGCTGCAGGTAGTCACCCAGCACAACGGCACCCACGGAGTCACGCTCCAGGTTGAGTACCATGCCAAAGATGCTGTTGGGGAATTCGATCATTTCACCAAACATCGCGTCTTCGAGGCCGTGAATTTTCACGATACCGTCGGAAACGGTCACGATGGTGCCCTGATTATGGGCTTCGGATGCGACGTCAAGCTTTTCAATTCGCTGCTTGATGATGTCGCTGATCTCGGAAGGATTCAGTTGCTGCATGCCATGTCCCTCAGACTCAAGCGGTTAGCGCTTCGGAAAGGCGGTTCAATCGACCACGTACGGAGCCGTCAATAACGGTATCGCCAGCACGCAGGATGACACCGCCAATCAGCGACTTGTCCACCTGAGTAGTAATAGAGATTTCGCGATTCAGACGTTTCTTAAGCGCGTTCGCTAGTTTGGTCTTCTGCTTACTATCTAACTTGTAAGCAGAGGTGACGTTCACTTCAACCCGCTGCTCGTGTTCAGCACGCAGGTGCTCGAACTGATCAGCAATGGAGGCCAACGCCATCAGGCGGCCCTGGTCAGCCAAAACAGTCAAAAATCGCTGTAAAGCCTCATCCTGTTGCTCAGGAATAAGCTCGACAAGCAGCGACACTTTTTGCTCGCTGTCTAATTTGGGACTGCTTAGCCGATGGCGCACGACGTCATCTGCTACCGCAACACTTAAAAAACTCAGCGCTTGTGACCAACTATCAAGCGCCTCATGATCACGCGCGTATTCAAACGCTGCCTTAGCGTAAGGACGAGCGACGGTAAGTAATTCCGCCATGGTTCACCTCCTTACAGTTCAGCAGCAAGCTCATCGAGTAACTTGCGATGGGCTTGTTCGTCGACCGACGCTTCAAGAACACGCTCGGCACCCATAACGGCGAGATAAGAGACCTGGGCACGAAGTTCATCCTTAGCGCGATTCACTTCTTGCTCAATCTCGGAACGTGCACTCGCTACTAGGCGTTCGCCTTCGGCGCGGGCCTGTTCGCGGGCTTCTTCAACTATCTGGGCAGAGCGTTTGTTGGCCTGCTCAAGAATCTGAGAAGCTTGCTCCTTGCTTTCGCGCAGCGTCTGCTCCGCCCGCTCTTGAGCAAGCTCAAGATCACGGTTAGCACGGCTGGCTGCATCCAAGCCATCAGCAATTTTTTTCTGACGCTCATGAAGCGCGTTGCTGATCGGAGGCCACACATACTTTAAGCAAAACCAGACAAAGATCGCGAAGGCGATCGTCTGCCCGATTAGCGTCATGTTGATATTCACAGGAATGTACCTCTGACAAGTTCGTGGCGACCGGAGTGAAACAAAACCGAGCGCTTAACGCTCGGCTGAGCTGTCATTAACCGGCAACAACGAAGATCAGGTACATTGCGATACCAACACCGATCATCGGAACGGCATCCAACAGACCTGCCATTAGGAAGGTTTTGGTTTGCAGCTGGTCGCCCAGTTCAGGCTGACGCGCTGTAGATTCCAGCAGCTTACCACCCAAAATAGCGAAGCCAATGCCGGTACCTAGAGCGCCGAGACCGATCATGATGGAAGCGGCAATGTAGATAAGTTCCATGGTAATGCTCCTAGTTTTTCAAGTTAAAGGTCGAGGGTTGAGGTTAAGGGTTAATGTGTTTCAAGCATTGCTCGGATTAGTGATGCTCGTGTGCAGCGCTTAGATACACCACGGACAGCACTGTAAAGATGAAAGCTTGTAGTACGACGATCAAAATATGGAAAATGGCCCACGGCACATCCAGCACCCAGATAGCCCAGAACGGCAGCATGGCGATCAAAATAAAGATCACTTCCCCGGCAAACATGTTGCCGAACAGACGCATTGCCAAACTAAACGGTTTAACCAGCAGCGCGACAATTTCCAGCAGGAGGTTAAAGGGAATCAGCGCCCAGTGGTTAAACGGGGTCAATGACAGCTCTTTGGCGAAACCACCCACGCCTTTAACCTTAAAGCTGTAGTAAAGGATCAGTCCGAATACCCCTAATGCCAAACCCAGCGTGGCGTTCACATCGGTGGTGGGGACAATTTTCATGTAGTCCACGCCCAGCTTGCTGAACAGCACGGGGAAGTAGTCGACCGGAATAATTTTGAGCGTGTTCATGAACAGAATCCACACGAACAACGTCAACGCGAGGGGAGCGATGATCGGGTTATGCCCTTTAAATGTCCCCTTGATCATGTCCTCGACAAACTCTACGACCATCTCAACGGCATTTTGCAGACCACTGGGTACTCCCGTGGTGGCCATTTTGCCCGCTTTGCGGAAAATCCAGATAAACAGCAACCCCATGGCAATCGACCAGCCCATGGTATCCAGGTGAATGGCCCAAAAGCCCATTTCACTTGCTTCTTCTGCTGAATGCGCCAGCGACCAGCCGTTCTCAGGATGGTTGCCAAAGGTCAAATTCTGCAAGTGGTGCTGGATATAGTAAGTCGTTGAGACTTCGTTTCCTGCGGCCATGGATGTGTCACCTCAATCAGTTGTGCAATTTTCTAGGCATTAGCGTTTTTTGGCATTAACCAAGGCGTAAGCCAATGCGTTAGAACAACTGCAACATAAGCATAAAAAAAGAAAGTAGGGTTTGAGGGGGGCGCTGCCACGAACACTGCAACAAACAGTGCCACCGTCAAACCAAACTTGCCTGCCTCGGCGCGAAACAGGCGCATCGCTGCCTTTGAAGGGCTACTCGCGCGTAAAACCCCCATTCGTTTGATAAAAAAGGCGTGCGGTAATAAGGCTACCAGCGCCCCTTTAAAAACCGATGACACGCCTTCTAAATCGGCGACTAGATAGGCGGCCAACATACCAACGAAGGTGATCATCAGTTGCGCGATCGTGAGCCGAACGATGTAGGCTTTTCGACGCTGGGTTTCGTATCGCTGCATACCGGCCCAGCCTCACTGATAAAAACCAATACCTCGACCAGCTAATAGCTAGACAAACCAAGGCAACCTGCACAAATCTTGCGCGATTATAGGGAAGCGCTATCACACCTTCAACCGAAGTCGCACCGATTTTGCCCGCTTAAGGGCTGATTTGCGACCAAAGGGGGAAAACGTGTGCGCTTCTTACGTGATATTGAATAGCCTGCTATTTAATATGATTCAAGATGCCATCCAATTCTTCGAGGCTGGTATAACGTATCGTTAACTTACCTTTGCCTTTTTGACCATGATCAATGGAGACAGGCGCACCGAGCAGTTCGCCAAGATGTGTTTCAAGCTTGGCCACATCGGGCTGCTTGCTTTGACGGTTAGGCGTTTTGGTTGGTGTTTGGCTGGTTTGGACTTTTTTCACCAGCGCTTCGGTGGCCCGCACCGTCATATCGTTATTGACCACCTCATGAGCCACCTGCCGCTGCTGGGTGCTGTTCAGCGTCAGCAAAGCTCTTGCGTGGCCCATATCCAGGTCACCCCGTTCGAGTAGGGTTTGCACTTCCGGATCTAGCGCCAGCAGGCGCAACAGGTTGGCTACCTGGGTGCGCGATTTACCCACTGCGTCGGCAATCTGCTGCTGGGTAAGCTCAAACTCTTCGCCCAGGCGCTTGAGCGCCATGGCTTCTTCGATGGCGTTGAGGTTTTCACGCTGAATGTTTTCGATCAGCGCCAGCGCCAGGGCAACTTCATCGCTGACTTCCCGGATCACCGCCGGGATAACGTCCAGCTCAGCAAGTTGGGCTGCCCGCCAGCGACGCTCACCGGCAATAATTTCGTAGCGATCCACGCCAATTGGACGCACGACGATGGGCTGCATCACGCCCTGGGCGCGAATGGAGTCTGCCAGCTCTTCTAGCGCTTCGGGCTGAATATCCCGGCGCGGCTGATATTTACCTCGCGTTAATTGCCCTAACGGCAGACGTTCAAGGCGATCTTCGCTAACGTCATCGGCCGCGGCACTACGCGCGGCGTCAGAAAGCTCCAACGGGGTGCCGCTACCGGCAAGTTCTAAGCTGTCACGGCGACGGGCACCGGCACCAATCAGGGCATCCAGGCCACGTCCCAGCGCGGGTTTACGCGTCATTCGCTTTTCCTCATTTTATAACGCTAGGCGACGAATCATCTCTTTCGCCAACACACGATAGGCCTGGCTACCACGGGAGAACCGGGCATATTGCGTAACGGGTAGCCCGTGGCTTGGCGCTTCGGCAACTTTGACGTTGCGAGGAATGGTCGTTTTCAACAGCATGTCGCCAAAATAGTCACGCAACTGCTTATCCACTTCCCGCGTTAAGCTGGTGCGCTTGTCATACATAGTGCGCAAAATGCCCGCAATGGCAAGATCAGGATTCACATTTTGCTTAATCTGCTCAACGGTATCGAGCAGGGCCGACAGCCCCTCCAGGGCGTAAAATTCGCACTGAAGAGGGATCAGCACGCTATCGGAAGCCGTTAATGCATTCACGGTTAGCATGTTCAAAGAGGGCGGGCAGTCGATCAACACTACGTCATAGGCATCCGAGACCGAAGCTAGTGCGTTGGTTAAGCAGCTCTCGCTTTTATCGCGATCTAGCAGCTCGACTTCGGCGGCGGTGAGATCACCGTTACCCGGCAGTACGTCGTACTTGACCGCCAGCTTTTTGACAATCGTATCAGCGGCCGTTGCTTCGCCCAGTAGAACGTCAAGCACGCTTTTATCGAGCTCATATTTATCGATGCCGCTGCCCATGCTGGCATGGCCTTGGGGGTCAAGATCCACCAGCAGTACGCGACGGTCGAGCGCAGCGAGACTGGCCGCCAGGTTAACGGCCGAGGTGGTCTTGCCCACGCCGCCTTTTTGGTTGGTCAGGGCAATGATCTGGCTCACTTACTCAACTCCTTCTGGGGGTCAGAATCAACATTCAGCTTTCACATTTAGCTTTCAACATCCAAGATCAGCAGCTGCCGCTGGGCCGCTTCAAAGGGTACTTCCAATAGGTGACGCTGATATAAACGTATACCGGCGGGCAGGTCGCGCAGTTCATCATCCGCCCCCGGGCCTTTCATGGCTAACCACTGGCCATCGGCGCTGGGTAGCTGGCGGGTCAAGGTGACAAAATCGACCAAGCTGGCAAATGCTCGGGAAATCACCTGATCAAAAGCGGCGGCTTCAAACTGTTCCACCCGCGCCTGTACGGGAGTGACGTTTTCAAGCCCTAACTCCATTACCGCCTGACGCTGAAAGCGCACCTTTTTGCCATTACTATCCAGCAGTGTTACATCAAGCTGGGGGGCTAATATCGCTAATACGATACCAGGAAGCCCAGGACCCGCACCTACATCCAGTAGCCGCGGCCCCTGCACATAGGGCAACACAGCGGCGCTATCCAACACATGACGCGACACCATGTCGTCCACATCGCGCACCGCTGTGAGGTTATAAGCCCGATTCCACTTGTGCAACAGTGCCAATAAGCCTAGCAGCTGTTGGCGTTGATGTTCGTCAACGGCGATGCCTAATTGGGTAAGGCCTTGATCGAGCCGTGGTGCAACGCTTGTAGGTAGCGTCTTCAACAGTGGGTTCAACGAACTCATCCGTTAACTACCTCAGCTGCGGCTACCAACCGGCGCTTTTTCAGATGCACCAGCAAAATAGAGACGGCCGCCGGTGTAACGCCTGAAATCCGCGCCGCATGAGCAAGCGTTTCCGGCCGCGCTTCAGCCAGCTTTTGGCGAATTTCGTTAGACAAACCTTCGACTTTTAAATAATCCAGCTCCGCAGGCAGTGGCGTGGCTTCGTGGCGCTTGAGTTTATCGATCTCATGCTGCTGACGATCGATATAGCCTTGATACTTAGCCTGAATCTGCACCTGCTCGGCGACTGCTGGGTCAGTGACCAGGGTGCCCTCAATGCCGGGTAGATTGGCCAAATCGCTGTAATTCAATTCAGGGCGTTTAAGCAGATCACTCAAGCAATACTCGCGAGTGAGCGGTGCCCCGGTTTTTTCGGCCACTTGCTCAGCCGCTGGGCTTCCCGGTTGTATCCACAGGATGCTTAGCCGCGCGCTCTCTTGTTCGATAGCCTCGCGTTTTTGGCTAAACGCTGCCCAGCGCGTGTCGTCGACAAGACCCAATTCCCGGCCCGCTTCGGTTAAGCGCAAATCCGCGTTGTCTTCCCGCAACAGCAGGCGGTACTCCGCACGGGAAGTAAACATCCGGTAGGGCTCTTTGGTACCCATAGTGATCAGATCATCAACCAGTACACCGAGATAGGCTTCATCGCGGCGGGGATACCAGGCGTCCAGCTCCTGAGCGCGGCGGGCGGCATTCAGGCCTGCGAGCAAACCTTGAGCACCGGCTTCTTCGTAGCCGGTAGTGCCGTTGATTTGACCGGCAAAAAACAGGTTGTGGATAAATTTAGTTTCCAGCGAGTGTTTTAAGTCTCGTGGGTCAAAAAAGTCGTACTCAATGGCGTAGCCAGGCCGGGTGATATGGGCGTTTTCCAAGCCTTTGATGGAACGCACCACCTGAATCTGCACGTCAAAGGGCAGCGAAGTCGAGATACCGTTGGGGTAGAGCTCATGGGTATCCAAGCCTTCGGGTTCGATAAACACCTGGTGGCTGGATTTATCGGCAAAGCGATGAACCTTGTCTTCTATCGATGGGCAGTAACGTGGCCCAATCCCTTCGATGACGCCGGAATACATCGGCGAGCGATCAAGATTGGCCAGAATCAGATCGTGGGTGTGCTGATTGGTGTGAGCAATGTGGCAACTCACCTGCTGAGGGTGCATCTCCCGCGATCCCAGGTAGGACATAACCGGCGTTGGGCTATCACCGGGCTGCTCTTCCAACTGGGAAAAATCCACGCTTTTGGCATTGATGCGCGGCGGCGTACCGGTTTTTAGGCGGTCAACCCGAAACGGCAGGGCGCGCAGACGTTCAGCCAGCGCGTTGGAAGGCGGGTCGCCCGCTCGGCCGCCTTTGCTTTGATCCAAACCAATATGAATCACGCCACCCAAAAATGTCCCGGTACACAGCACGACGCTGTCGGCATGAAAGCGAATGCCGGTTTCCGTGACGACGCCTCGTACGGTGTCGTTATCCACAATCAGATCACCAGCGGCTTGCTGGAAAATCGTTAAGTTGGGCTGGTTTTCCAGCATTCCGCGGATCGCTGACTTGTAACGGATGCGGTCAGCCTGGGCACGGGTGGCCCGAACGGCGGGCCCTTTGCTGGCATTGAGCACACGAAACTGGATACCACCCAAGTCCGTGGCAAGCCCCATGGCGCCGCCCAGTGCATCAATTTCCTTGACCAAGTGACTTTTGCCGATGCCGCCAATCGCGGGATTACACGACATTTGGCCCAGAGTTTCGATGTTATGGGTGAGCAGCAGGGTCTGACAGCCCATGCGAGCAGAGGCCAGTGCGGCTTCAGTTCCCGCATGGCCACCGCCGATGACAATCACGTCAAAGCGGTCGGGGTAATTCAAGAGACACCTCGTCTTGTGCCTGTCGGCACGGATGATGTGGCCAATGCAGTCGATTCTAGACGCAGCCACCTTAGATAAATGAGTCGGCAAGTATAAACCCCCTGTGTGTAACCGTCAGGTTTTTCCACACCCCAAATCGCTAAACCGCCTCTATTAATAACAACATAAATATAAAATAAGAGAAGTTCTGTAAATGTTGTAACTACTAGTGTGGACAATTTCTGTGTATAAGCGATTAATTATTAATTATTTCATCAACTTATATTGTTGACTTCTACATGTTTGAAGGCGGGAGTGCCTGGGTAGAAAGGGTGCTAAGCCTGTGGATGAAATAGCGCCTTATCCACAGATGCAATTGGCCACGGCTTATCCACCGGCCAGTACCTGGGTTGTTACCGCAGCTGTGAACAAGCAACGTTGGGTGTGGAGCTAACGCTGAGAGACGCCCATGGTAGTCCTTGCGGAGATAAAAACGATTAATGTAAAAAAAGTTTATCCACAGGCAAAAAAATGGCCTGTCGTGTCGACAGGCCGGTAAAAAAGCGTCATTTCGCATTAGCGAACGCGTTATTTAGGTGCCAAGCGCAAGTCTACGCGAGGGCATTGAGTGTTCACATCTAGTGTTTCAGCACCCGCGCAAGGAAGGATTGAGTACGTTCATGTTGCGGTGAATCGAACAGTTTTTCCGGGTGTCCCTGCTCGGTAATCTCGCCTTTATGGATAAAAATCACCCGGTCGGCAACCTCACGGGCAAAGCCCATTTCATGGGTAACAATCACCATGGTCATGCCCTCTTTGGCCAGTTCACGCATGGCATCGAGCACTTCACCGATCATTTCCGGGTCAAGCGCCGATGTGGGCTCGTCAAATAGCATCAGCCGGGGTTCCATGGCCAAGGCACGAGCGAGCGCCACACGCTGCTGCTGGCCGCCTGAGAGCTGGCTGGGGTACTTATCGGCCTGGTCGGCGATACCCACCCGGTCAAGCAAACGTTTGGCATTGCTGACCGCGTCGTCACGGCTTAAACCGCGCACTTTCATCGGCGCCAGTGTGACATTATCAATGACGCTGAGATGGGGAAACAGGTTGAATTGCTGAAAAACCATGCCCACTTCGGTGCGGATGGTTTGCAGTGCTTGGGTGCTCTTTCCATAGGGCAGCAGTTCATTGTCATCGACCACCAGACTGCCTGATTGGAACTCTTCCAGGCCGTTAATACAGCGAATCAGCGTCGATTTACCTGAGCCACTGGCGCCGATGATCACGACAACTTCACCGGGCACAATCGTAAGGTCAATATCGTTGAGTACGTGCAGGCTGCCAAAGTGCTTGTTGAGCTGCTGCATACGCACAATTGGTTGCGTTGTGTTGTTCAATGTCTCGCTCATTGCGCGTGTCCTTATTGTCCGGCCAGGCCTCTGCGCTCAAGTTGGCGCAGGATGATGGAGAGCGTCCAGGTGATCGCGAGATACATCAGGGCGACCATAAAGTAGACCTCAAGGGCCGTGAAGGTGGTGGCGATATAGATCTGCCCTTGGCGCACCAGCTCACTGACGCCAATCACTGAAAACAGGGAGGTATCTTTGATACTGATGATGCCCTGGTTACCAAGAGGCGGGATCATGCGCCGAAACGCCTGGGGCCAGATAACGTAGCGAAACGCCTGAGTGCGGGAAAGGCCCAGAGAGAGCGAAGCTTCCCCTTGACCGCGCTCAATTGACTGCACACCGCCACGCACGATTTCAGAGATGTAAGCGCCGGAATTAACGGCGATCGCGGCAATACCGGCGACCAGGGCGTTAATTGGCCCACCCAGCAGTTGTGGTAAGCCGTAAAAAATAAACAGTACTTGAACCAGAATCGGCGTGCCGCGGAACACTTCGACATAAATGATGGCCGGCCAGCGTAGCCAGCGCAGGGGGCTAATGCGTAACAGGCCAAAGAATATGCCGATAAAAAAACCAATGGCCAAGCCGCCAAATGAGATAAGTAGCGTCCAGGGAATACCCGGCAGCAGGTAAGGGATAGACCCAAACGCCGCCGACCAATCAAACTGAAAATTGACGTCCACGCGTAGACTCCTGAAACAAAAAAGCAGTTGGCAAAAAACACATGATCAACGCAGCAGGGCCGGGGGTTTTGGCCACCCGGCCCTGTAATGGCGTTACGCTATTATAGAGGTTTTACACTCACTCTTCGCTGGGGGCTTCACCAAACCATTTGGTGTAGATCTCATCGTAAGTGCCGTCTTCTTTCATCGCGGCGAGCGCTTCGTTGGTGGGTTCCACCCACTCGCTGCCTTTGTGGAAGACGATGCCGTACTGCTGACCTTCATATAGCGGGCCAACAACCTTGGTACGGCCTTCGCCACGGGTTTGCGAGAAGTAGGCAACGTTAGGGGCGTCATAGAGCACCGCGTCAACGTTGCGGCCTAGCAGCGCCATGTACATGTCGGCAGTACCCGGGAAGGGGGTGATGTCAGCATCTTCGCCAAGCTCTTGCTGCAGGTAGTCGTAGCTGGTGGAACCAATTTTGGTACCAACGGCGAGATCCTGAAGGTCTTCTAGTGTTTCGACGCTGTCATTGTCGGCACGCACAATAATGCGAAGACCGGAATCGTAGTAGGGGTCGGAGAAGTCGACAACTTCGGCACGCTCTTCCGTAATGGTGGTACCGGCAATGGCGATTTCCTGGCTGCCGGTTTGCACGGCGGGAATGATGCCGGAGAACTCCATGGTCGTGAGATTGACTTCAAAACCTGCGCGTTCGGCGACTTCGTTGATGATATCCATATCGAAGCCGACCATTTCGCCGGTCTCTTGATCCATCATTTCAAACGGCACAAAGCTTGGGTCAGTGGCCACGTTCACCGATGGCGTTTGGGCCATGGCGGCAGTGGCGCTGCCCAATCCCAGTGCAAGCGCCAGCGTTGTTTTGGTTAGGCTGAGTGGTAGTGCTATTTTCATAAGTTTCCCCGTGCTTTATATGGCTGATGGCGGGTTACAAAGCGGTTTTTTACCGTTTGATGCTCTTTATAAACCGTTATTTAAGCCGTTGTTGACCTATTAACCTTGGCGAGAAACCGTCAGGGCGTCAAGTCACGGGGAGCGCTGCGGGCCAACGCTGTTTAGACCATAAAGGAGGCGCCGCAGCCGCAGGTGGTGGTGGCATTAGGATTTTGAACGCGAAAACGTGCGCCCGCCAGGCCCTCTTCGTAGTCGACGGTGGAGCCTACCAAGTACTGGTAGGAGAGGGGGTCAACCACTAGGGCTGCGTTACCGAACTCTATTACGGTGTCATCGTCGGCGACGTTTTCTGCAAAGTCGAAACCGTACTGAAAACCTGAACAGCCGCCACCAGTTACATAGACCCGCAGTTTAAGGGATGGGTTATTTTCTTCTGCAATCAGCGCATTAATACGTTTTCGTGCGCTATCAGAGAGCAGTAGTGGAGTAGGAACAAAGGCTTCTGCACCGCTCATGGGTACCTCCCGCGAGCTTTAAGAACGAATAAATCGGCATTGGGGGGTGATTATGGGTAATTCCCAGCAAATTGGTCAACTATTCCTGGGAATTACTAAAACATTAAGGCATCAAGGCCGGGGCTGAGAGACCGGTGTTCTCGTCAAAACCGAACATCAGGTTGAGGTTTTGAATCGCCTGACCCGAAGCACCTTTGACCAGGTTATCGATCACCGATAGCACGACGACGGTGTTGCCATTGCCCGGGCGGTGGACTGCCAAGCGGCAGGTGTTGATGCCTTTGACACTGCGCGTTTCAGGGTGGCTCCCCGCGGGCATCACATCGACAAAGGGTTCGTCGGCGTAGCGCTGCTCAAAGAGTGTCTGCAGGTCGCCCGGCTCAGCGGTTAGCTGGCCGTAGAGTGTGGAGTGAATGCCGCGAATCATCGGCGTTAGGTGGGGCACAAAGGTTAAACCCACTGTGGATTGCTGGATATCCCTAAGTCCTTGGCTAATTTCCGGCAGGTGGCGGTGGCCCGAAGCGCCGTAGGCCTTCATCGACTCGCTGGCTTCGGCAAGCAGTGAACCCACTTTAGCGCCACGGCCTGCGCCGGTAACGCCGGATTTGCAGTCAGCAATGAGTTGGCTTGGGTCGATCAAACCCGCTTCCAGAAGCGGCAGGTAGCCCAACTGAACGCTGGTGGGGTAGCAACCGGGAACCGCAATTAAACGTGCGTTTTTGATTTTCTCTCGGTGCATTTCCGGCAGCCCGTATACTGCCTCTTGCAACAATTCCGGGGCACCGTGGGCCTGGCCGTACCAGCGGCTCCACTCGTCAGCATCGCGCAGCCGGAAATCGGCCGATAGATCAATCACCCGAGTGCCGTTTTCGAGTAGCTCACCGGCTAGGGCATGGGCAACGCCATGGGGTGTGGCAAAAAATACCGCATCCATGTCGCCCAGCTGTTTGGCGTCCGGCTCGCTAAACGCCAAGGTGTCGTAATGGCCGCGCAGGTTGGGGTACATATCGCACACCTTGACGCCGGTTTCCGAGCGCGAGGTAATCATGGCTACGTTGACTTGGGGGTGCTGGGCGAGTAGCCGCAGTAGTTCAACGCCGGTGTAACCTGTACCGCCAACAATGCCGACCTTAATCACAAATCACTCCTTACGGATGCTGCTGAGTAGAAAACCAAATTCGCTATTAGCTTAAGCATAGGACACCAAGCTGTTTAAGCGTATCCAGCTATGATACACAAGAGTGTAAAGATACAAGAGTAAGGAAGGTCGCTGTGGCGCGTTTTTCCCGATCGGATTTTACCTTAGAGAGTTTTCGTCGCCAGTTGGCCAATGTCGACGCCCTTCCGCAACTCTGTTTGCTGGGCCTTGTCTCGGGGGTTATTACCGGCGCTGTGATGGTGGCGTTTCGGCTGCTATTGGAAGCGGGCGCCGCGCTCTACATGACCGATGGCGACCCAGAAGCGTTTGAAAGCATGGTGCCCTGGCTGCGTGCGCTGCTACCTATGTTGGCGGTTACCCTTGTGGGTGTGCTGCTGTACCGGCAAAAACCGGCAGCGCGCAAGCTGGGCGTTGGCCATGTAATTGAGCGGCTTACCTATCATCAGGGCCGTTTTCCGTTACGCAATTGGTTAAATCAGTGGTGGGTAGGTGTTGTGGTGGTATTGGGCGGGCTCTCTGCTGGGCGCGAGGGCCCGGCGATTCATTTGGGCGCGGCGGCGGCCAGTGGACTAGGCCAACAGATGCGTTTGCCCAATAATAGTCTCAGGGTACTGGTGGCGTGCGGTACCGCAGCAGCTATTTCCGCTTCTTTTAACACGCCTATCGCGGGTGTCATCTTTGCCATGGAAGTGGTGATGATGGAGTACACCTTGGTGAGCTTTATGCCCGTGATTTTGGCCTCTACCATGGGTGCGCTGGTAGCACAGTTGGCTTATGGCAATGAACCCGCTTTTCGTATCCCCGAGATAGCACTAGGTTCACTGATCAACTTGCCGTGGATTGTGGCTACCGGGCTGGTGATTGGTCTGTTAGCGGGGCTGTTTATTCATATTTCACGCAACCAGCGGATTATGCTGTGGCCGCTCTGGATGCGCCTTGGCTTGGTGGGTGTGGCAACTGGCGCGGTGGCTTGGTGGTTCCCTCAGGTTCAGGGCATCGGTTATGACAGCGTGGCGGCGGCGCTCAATAACCAGCTGGAAATTAAAGTGCTGCTGGCGCTGATGATCGTCAAACTACTGCTTACAGCGCTAACTGTCGCTGGCGGCGTACCCATCGGTATTATCGGCCCGGTGTTGGTCATAGGTGCTGCCACAGGTGCACTGTTTGGTTTACTGGGAGGCTGGCTTTGGTCTGATAAAGCCGCGGATCCTGGTATTTACGCGATGCTAGGCATGGCCGCAATGATGGGGGCGGTGTTACAAGCGCCTCTTGCTGCCCTAATGGCGCTTTTGGAGTTAACCCATACGCCGAGTATCATGCTTCCCGGCATGCTGGCGGTGGTGGTGGCGTGCTTAACCTCGCGTCAATTGACCGGCTGTGAAGGTTTCTTTATTAGCACGGTGCGCTACGGGCTTCACCCGCTTCAGCAGCCTTTGATGCAGGCACTCTCACGGGTTTCGGTGCCTGCGGTGATGGAGCGTCAACTGGTGCGCACCGAGCGAATGATCACCCCTGATCAAGCGCGGCTTTTATTAGAGAAGAACCCAGTGTGGTTAGTGATTGAGCGGTCAACAGAGGAAAAACCTGTGCTGGCGCTAAAAGCCGCTGAATTGGCACGCTGGCTACTTGAGCACGATGAGGCGCTGCAGGGGGATGAGCCGCCTGAGGATGAGCTGATTGATCTACTGGAAATCCCCGGCCAGCGTTTAGAGCTGGCGCCGATTGGTTTACAGGCGACGCTTTCCGAAGCGTTTCTAAAACTGCAGGATAACGCTCTGGGGGCGCTCTACGTCGTTCATGGCTATCGCCCAAAGCAGCGGCGTATTTCAGGTATTATCACCCGTGGCGCCATCGAACGTTATTATCACTACACTGACCCCCGTGGTGCCGACCTTCGTGACAATGAAGTACGAGAGAATGATACCCGTAAGAAGGACTCATCACTTTAAGGAGCGACAATGTACCTATGGGTAAAGGCCATTCACTTAATGGCCGTAGTGACGTGGTTCGCTGCGCTGTTCTATTTACCCCGCCTGTATGTGTATCACGCCACTGCGCGGGATAACGGCGACGAACAGGCCATCAGCTATTTCAAAACCATGGAGCGTAAGCTCTACCGTGGCATCATGACCCCATCGATGATTGCGGTACTCATTTTTGGTGGCTGGATGCTCTATCTGGTGCCCGAATGGTTTAGCCAGGGCTGGATGCATGCCAAGCTGGCGCTAGTGGTTCTGCTTATCGCCTATCATCACGTTTGTTTGATCTATTTGAAGCAGTTTGCCCAGGATCGTTGTACCAAAGGCCATGTGTTTTTTCGCTGGTTTAATGAGGCGCCGGTGATTGCGCTCGTGGCGATTATTCTGCTTGCCGTTGTGAAGCCCTTTTGATGCGCCAACCGCTTCCCCCCGTGGTGTTGGTACTCGCCGGACATGATCCGACTGGTGGCGCTGGGTTGATCGCTGACAGTGAAGCCATTGCGGCCTGTGGTGGTTGGGCGGTAACGATCCCCACTGCGCTGACGGTACAGAATTGTCATAATGTGACCCGCGTGATCCCTGCTGAGCCGACCGCGATGCGCCAAATGGCCGAGGCAATTAGTGAGATGCAGGTCGCGGCGATTAAGATTGGCCTACTCGCTGACGAAGACACCCTGCGCGCAGCGGAGCAAATTATTCGTCGTTTTCCAGGCATTCCCGTGGTGGCCGATCCGGTCTTTAAGGCCGGTGGCGGAACTGAGTTATCCACACCTGCTTTGCGACAATTGTTTATTGATCGCTTGTTACCGCTTGTGGATATCTTAACCCCGAATCGCGCTGAGTTGGCTCAGCTTACGCCCGACATCATCACTCCTTTCGATGATACGGCCCGTGCGGTGGCACTGATGTCACAGGGGTGCCAAGCCATTCTGGTCACTGCCACGGATGAGCCGCTGCCCGGCAACGACCAACAGGTGGTGCACACCCTGCACTCGCCTGATACTACTCGCCAGTGGCAGTGGCCACGTTTGCCTGAATTGTTCCATGGTTCTGGCTGCACGCTGGCATCGTCTCTAGCTGCTCGTCTCGCTGTTGGTGAGCGCTTACCAACAGCTTGTGAGCAGGCTCAGCACTTTACTTGGCAAAGTTTGTCTCAAGGCTTTCAACCGCCCAGCGGCCAGTGTTTGCCACATCGTTTTTCACGGGCTGCCCGTTTTTGATCCTATCTTCTGTACGCCATTGACCGAGAGGATGCCATGACTACATCAGCTGAACTGTTCGATCTTGCCAGTCGCCATATACCGGGCGGAGTAAACTCACCCGTCCGGGCGTTTAAAGGGTTGCACCGCCCGCCGGTCTTTATGGAGCGTGCTCAAGGTGCCTTTCTGTTTGACGTCGAAGGCAATCGCTACGTGGATTATGTCGGCTCCTGGGGGCCCATGATCACTGGGCATGCCGACCAAGACGTATTGGCAGCCGTACGGGCGCGATTAGACAACGGCCTGTCCTTTGGTACCCCTACCGCAGTCGAAACCACCATGGCGGATTTGATCTGCGAGATGATCCCCTCCATGGATATGGTGCGTATGACCAGCTCGGGCACCGAAGCCACCATGTCGGCGATTCGCCTGGCGCGAGGTACCACCGGCCGCGATAAGATCGTTAAGTTCGAGGGTAACTACCACGGCCACTCTGATTCACTGCTGGTTAAGGCGGGCTCTGGCGCGCTTACCCACGGCGAACCCAGCTCACCGGGCGTGCCCACGTCGCTGGCTGAACACACTATTACCCTGTCGTTTAACGACCCTGAAGGGGTTGAAGCGTGTTTTAGCGAAATTGGCGATCAGATTGCCTGCATCATTGTTGAACCCGTTGCCGGCAATATGAATTGTATTCCGCCTCAACCGGGCTTTTTGGAAACGCTGCGCCGAGTATGTAACGAGTATGGCAGCGTGCTGATTTTTGACGAAGTGATGACTGGTTTTCGAGTGGCATTGGGCGGTGCCCAAGCCCACTACGGTATAGTGCCTGATCTAACCTGCTTGGGAAAAATTGTCGGTGGCGGCATGCCGGTGGGCGCCTTTGGTGGCAAGCGCGAGATAATGCAAAACATCTCCCCCCTGGGGCCGGTTTACCAAGCGGGCACATTGTCGGGTAACCCGTTGGCGATGGCTGCAGGTGTGGCACTGCTAACCAAACTACAGGTACCGGGCTTCCACGATGCGCTTACCCAGCGGGTTAACACCCTTTGTGCGGGCCTTCAGGAGCGTGCCAATGCCGCACGGGTGCCGATGATGACGCAGTCGGCGGGCGGTATGTTTGGACTTTTCTTCACCTCTCAAAGCCGTGTGGATAACTTTGCCCAAGCCACCGCCTGTAACCCGGATGCCTTCCGCCGCTTCTTTGGCGCGATGCTCGATCATGGCGTTTACTTGGCGCCTTCTGCTTACGAAGCAGGCTTTATGTCCAGTGCTCATACCCCGGAAGACATTCAGTTCACGCTGGATGCAGCAGAAAAAGCCTTTGCGGTAATGTAACGGCACGTAACCTAAAGCCAGCTATACTGTCAAGAGCCGCTCAACTTGAGCGGCTCTTGGCTTATATGAGAGTTACACTCATGGCACGACCAACGGCTTGGCGATACATGATCTGCGCAGCGGGGCTGCTGGTTTGCTTCCCGCTGGCTGCTCAGTCGCCTCAGGAGCAGGACATGACCCAGATCCATATCACCATGAGCGGTTCGCCGGGTGCTGCGTTTTCCGCCCATTGGCGCATTACCCATGAAGGCGAAACCACCGAACACGTTGAAGAGAGTGGGACGGTACCTGCTGAATACACCTTTACCGGTACAGAACTCGAAGGCACGGTAAAGCTGTTAAGTGACGATGAGCGGCTAGAGGTGGACATTCAAAAGGGCAGTAACCGGTCGCGTTCGTCGACTCAGGGGGCAGGGGGGACATTGACGTTGATGATTCGTTAATGTTTGCATTCTTACAGTAATAAAAAAACCGCCCCTTAAGGGGCGGTTTACATGAACTCGATTTATTACCACTGAGTAGAGATAGCGGAGTTGTTATTGCCAACTTGCACATGAGTAGCTACTGCGGCGGTGGAATTCTGACGGATAGTAGATACGTTCTCCATACCATACTGACCCACATTCGCCACATGACCAACGCCGTCTTGATAAATGTAAGATGCACTTAAGTCAGCATTGACCTGGATTACATTCGCATCGTTGTCATTACCGTTCTGGCTAATTAAACTCCAAGTTTCATCAGTACTGAGCGTTTGGTAAACATCGGCTGAGTTGCCATTACCTGTTTGCTCAATGATGGAGTCACTTTTATCAGAGTTTAATACTTGTCTTACATTTGCAGTATTGTGACTGCCGTCTTGCAGTATATAAGAATCATTTAGCTCTCCACCGGATTGCACGACAGAGGCATCATTGCTAGTACCAATTTGGTAAACAATTGATTCATGCTTTGCGCCGGTTTGGTATACCGACGAAGTGTTATCATCACCCAATTGCCCAACGCGTGAGTATTGTTTGCTACCGCCTTGGGTAGTTTCAGCATCGTTACCGTTACCAGATTGAAGGATTAATGATGTACGTGTTGGATCACGGTCAAATCCATTTAATCCAGAGCGAATACCCAGCTGCGCATCGAACACGGGTTTAGTTGTAGTGTTCGCACTTGGCGTTGTAGTTGAGTTTTGATAGTCTCGCGGATCAGCAGAAGCTGAAAATGCGCTAACTAGTGCGATGGCGGCAGCGAGAGTAGCGATTTGAGTTTTCATGGTGTTTCCCCTTGGTTTGATCGTCTTGCGCTGGTTGTTACTGAGAAGCTAAATGCGACTCAGTAGGTATCGATAGCGACCGGTCGTGCATTGCCCGAGTAATTTTGTTGTTCGACGCTAATGCTGCGTTGGCCACTGCCCGATTGTGAAATTGATATATCTCCGCTAATACCTAATTGATGAATATCAGCCCTAAAGGATAAATTGTTTCCTTGTTGGGAAATGTTGGCAGCGTTGTCGTTACCCACTTGCCAAATCACGCCAACATTGTCACCACTACTTTGCGTAATATTGGCTTGGTTATTATTGCCAAGTTGATTAATATGTGAAAAGTTTGCGAATTGATAACTTGAAGAGCGTGATTGGGTTACATTAGCTTGGTTGTTATAACCTTGTTGTTGAATAATGCTAACATTTCCTGCTAATACTGAGTTATCCACTTGAGCTGCATATTGATAAACTCGTGAACTTTCTACTAAATTTGTTGAAAATTTATCGTTAGCTTCGGCTGTAGTAATTGCCACTATCATAAGAACGGCTGCTACAAGAGAGTAGTGCCAGTTCTTATTGGCTTTACATTTTGTAATTTTGTAGCTGTCTGAAGGTTGCATACATTGTCCCTTTGAAACTAATTGTATCTTTTTGTTTCATGGGTTGAGTTTGGACTAATTTGAGATAATTTCTATCATATTTTTTATTAAGACTTAGTTTGTTATTGTAGTAATTTATATTTAATAATTGTTTAGGTTTGTGGTTTTTGATTTACCATTTTTCTAATACCAGTAGCTTTTGAATAAAAAAAGCTGCTCAATGAGCAGCTATAGTCAATATCGCTAATGCTTTTTTAGTGTTTTATAAAAGTACGTTTAAAGCATTGGTATGGAGGCGTTAAGATATTCACTTAAAATAGTATCTTGAATATTTGTATCCGGTGCTAAATTCCAAAGTTGGTTTTCAATACCTCTTGCGATGAGGTGAATTACGGAAGATTCAATCGCTGACATGACCGCTAACTGAACAGGCTCATTCGTGGTAAGTCCTACCTCAGCCTCGAGTAGACGACGAAAATCGATAAAACGATAAACTCCTGCTCGCATCTCTTTAGAGTAAATTGTTTTTGTAGTGGTTACGTTAGCCAAGACTTCCCCGGTGGATATTTCAACCGCACGTAAATTGACCGTTACCTGATCAACTTGGTATTGACCTGAGGCGCCAATACCGAAATATTCAGCGCCAGCTCCCCCTGTGCGTACGTTGGATTCATAAGCTATAATACCTCCTTCCAACATCACTGAGGCAGCACGCAGCGACGGAAGTGTATCGGGCTGACCAAAGCGTTCGAATTCGGCGCGGATAATGCGTCTCTCGGTAAGCAGGTTTTGTAACCCCACACGCTCAAGCGGTATAAACCAACCAGAATCCGCCAATGCACCGGTCAGCATTGCTGCGGCACCTTGGGTAACAGCGGTCGAAAACGTGCTTGCGGGGGCTGGGCGATATTGGCCAGTTTGATCACGAAAGTCATAAACTGAAACAAAAATGCGCCCTGCCGGTGGCGGTAAAGAGACCAGATCTTGGTAAGTGGCGCCTCTTGGAGTGAGAGTTGGTTGTGCACCTTCCAAGTTTTCAGACGTCGCGACCATACCTGCACAGCCAGTGAGTAAACTGGCTAGTATGATAGATACAATAATTTTCATGGTGTTCCCCTGATGAAACAGGTTGGGTTTGTCTTTTTTAATTTCTTTGGAATTGTTGTTTAACTATTTTTTAAGGATTGAATAGGCCACCCACACTGATTTCTGTAACGTCACCAGTTATTTTATCAACAACGCGTACGACGAGTTGCCCACTATTATCACTCACCACTACCCCAAACTCATCACTATCAAAACTTCCTTCACTGACCTCTCCACGACTGACGTCAGAAATTAGCTGGGAAATAAGTCTACTTTCCAAATTTTGTAACAAGCGTTCAGTTGAAGATAGGCTTTGAAAACTGCGTGTATTTGGATCTTTATTTGTATCTTGCGCCTGCGCTTTCCCTAGCAAATAGCTGCCCACAAAGGGGTCGCCCCCAAAGGATGGATTAAGTGGCTTGTAGATTAAATCCCCAGCCTGGGATGTTGCGCATAGTAAAGCGGACAACCCGGTTACGACTAAGCCATTTTTTATAGATTTCATTAGAATAACTCCTCTTTCCCCAAGTCTTGGTCGGAAGATACCGCTGCGGATATTTGCCGTTCAATCAGTGCTCTTTCGACGGTCTGCACGGCTTCCCCAGCCGCCCTATCGGCTTCATTTATTCTTGGGGAGAGCTGTGTGCGGAAATACATACGATTGCCTTCCATTACCCATATTTGGCTACCCCATCGGGCATCTGGGCGCTCTTTAATGGTGATGGTGGCATTGCCAATAATCAGGTTATCCATCGCCCGTTGGCTAAAGGCACGATAAAAGGTTTTACCGGCCATGGTGATCGTGCGGTCTACCATGACGCCAGTCAGCTCACTTCCCCCGTTAGCGTTGCCGCGCACTTCAGGCCCATCAGGGCTTGAGAGCTGATTAATCGCGTCGATGGCCGCTTGTTCGCTAGCGGGCAACACTTCGTCCGAAGGAACTGGCTCGTTGGCCAGTACTAAAGACGACATGATCCACATCGCTATGGTTAAAGAGCCGATGCTCAAACGGCGTATTGATGGCATGACAGTTACCCTTGCGCATTAGCGCTAACGATGTCGTTGAAGACTGCGTGCGGTCTCAATATTGGGCAGAATCGGGCCCAGGTTCTGATGAATCCAGTTGAGCGCTTGAATGCGGTTGTGAACGTTAATTTTGCGAAAAATGTTGTATAGGTGTGACTTAACGGTGTGTTCGCTAACAAACAGCTTTTCGGCAATTTGTTGATTAGAAGAGCCAGCACTAAGTAGGGAAATAATTTCCATTTCCCGGTTAGTGAGTCCGCAGGCTGGGCGGAAAGCATTACTTTGGTATTTGCGATAAAACAGGATTAAACGCGCCATTAAATCTCGTGACATCCACAGCTCCCCTTCAAGCAGCGAGTGGATGCCTTTACAAATTACCTCAAGGCTTTCATTGCGATAAAAAACGCCTTTTAACTGAGCGCACGAAAGTGCTTCAAGGGCGTGATCCATATCATGAATATTGAAGGCCGCTAGGGGAGTTTTAGTTAACGTGTCGGGTAACTTATCTTGCCACTCTGGCAGTGCATCAATGCCAATATGATCGCTGTCAATGAGAATCAGCAAGTTGCCCGATGCGGAAATAGGTAATGCTGTATGAGGAGAATGGATACTAATTTGACAGCCGGTGTGTTTGTTCAAGTACTCAGCGAACAACTGAACCTGGGGACTTTTTTCGGTAACGACATACACCGTTCCGGTAGACTTTTCCTGCGACATTGGGTGGCCCTCGTGGAAAGAAAGAGTGAGCAGGTAACCACTGAAGTGTTGACCATAAGATACGTTTAGTAAAGTTTTGTTATTAAATATATGGTAAAAATATTTTTCATCTCTTCAATATTTTCATTAATATGGAAAATATTGTTATTTAACAAATGTTTATTATTAATTAAGCAATAAATTAATTACCTAATTATTAGATACGTTATGTAACATTTTGATGGCTTTTGATACCAGCAGTGAGCGCGTAAACTGCAGTTCTACTGTTAGGAGTACATACCATGGCCGCCGTCAATACCCTTGTACTTGCCAGTGGCAATACAGGAAAATTAAGAGAATTCAGTCAGTTACTTTCACCTTTGGGGTTCGATGTTCGCCCCCAGGCGGATTTTGGCGTCACGGATGTGGAAGAGACGGGGCTAACCTTCGTCGAAAATGCACTGTTAAAAGCGCGTGAAGCGAGCCTCATCAGTGGATTACCTGCATTAGCTGACGATTCTGGGCTTGAAGTAGACGCACTCAATGGTGCGCCCGGTATCTATTCCGCTCGGTATGGCGGTGAGCCGAGAAGCGACGAGAAAAATAACCAAACGTTGTTAGCCGCATTAAGTGACTGTGCGGAAGGGCAGAGAAGTGGACGTTACTGGTGTGTGCTGGTTTATTTGCGCCATCCGAAGGATCCGGTGCCGGTCATTGTGCAACGGAGTTGGGAAGGCGAAATTCTTGCTCATCCCCGAGGGAAGGAGGGGTTTGGCTATGATCCGCTTTTCTGGTTACCTGATCAGGGTATGAGCGTCGCCGAGCTGCCCAGCGAAAGTAAAAATCGCCTTAGCCATCGTGGTCGCGCGTTGCAGGGGTTAGTGGAGTTACTGAAGGTGGCGCATGGCTGATACGTTGCCGCCACTCTCTCTCTATATCCACACGCCCTGGTGTGTCCGTAAATGTCCGTACTGTGATTTCAATTCTCATGAGCCGGGCACACACGGTTTTACACCGCGAGATTTACCTGAAGCCGCCTATCTAGATGCGCTGTTACAAGACCTGGATAGTGATCTTGACCTGGCGGCTGGTCGAGAAATTAAAACCATCTTTATAGGCGGTGGGACTCCCAGCCTGCTGTCCCCCGCATTTTATGAACGATTACTGAAAGAGATCCGGATCCGTTTACCCTTCTCTAAAGAGATAGAAATTACCTTAGAGGCTAATCCAGGTACCACGGAGCAAGAGCGTTTCATTGGTTACCGGAAAGCAGGCATTAACCGTCTTTCGCTGGGTATTCAAAGTTTTCAGCCTGATCAACTGCATGCGCTGGGGCGAATTCATAGCGGTGATGAAGCGATTACTGCGGTAGCACAGGCGCGCCAGGCAGGCTTTACCAACATTAACATTGACCTTATGCACGGTTTGCCTGATCAAACGCCTCAATTGGCGATGGATGATATTGCCCAAGCGCTGGCATTGGCACCTGAACATCTCTCTTGGTATCAGTTGACCCTTGAACCGAATACCGCCTTTCACTCCCACCCCCCGGTACTGCCAGAGGAAGAGGCGCTTTGGGATATTCAGGATAAAGGGCATCAGCTCCTAGAGCAGGCGGGCTTCAAACGCTACGAGATCTCGGCTTACGCTAGTGCCGGTCACCAGAGTCGCCATAACCTTAATTACTGGCAGTTTGGTGACTACCTAGGGATTGGCGCTGGTGCCCATGGCAAGCTTAGCCGTATTGACTCAAATGGAGAGTGGCACATTGAACGGCGCTGGAAAACTCGCCAGCCAGACGCCTACCTAAAGCGCGTAGATGATCTGCGTGGCTTTATCGCCGGTAAACAGCTGATAAAAACGGATGAGCTACCGTTGGAGTTTGCCATGAACGCTTTACGTCTCACCGACGGGGTGTCGCTTGAAACATGGAGAGCTAACACCGGTGAAGCGCCTGCAAGGTTACTCACGCGTTTACAATCTGCCGAGAAAAAAGGACTTTTGATGCAAATGCCTGAAAAACTGCGTGCATCGCCTCAAGGTCTATTATTCTTGAATGAGTTGCTAGCTTTGATCAGTGATGATTGACCAGCAATCTACAGAAATTTTTTTCTGAAATAACAGACTTGAACCATCAAGCTTGACGACTTACAAGGAGTGAGTGATGCGAATTTCTCGACTACTGACACCGTTGGCGGCTGCTATTCTACTGGCCGGTTGTGCTACATCGGATCCTTACGGTGGCCAAACGCAGCGCTCTAGCACCGCTATGGGCACCGGGATTGGTGCCGCCGTGGGGGCCGCTGCAGGCGCTCTGTCTGGTGATGGCAGCACCAGCCGTCGTGACCGTGCACTAATTGGTGCTGCCGTGGGCGCAGCAGCGGGCGCTGGTATTGGTGTTTATATGGATCGCCAAGAGCAGCAGCTACGTGAAAACCTACAGGGGTCACGCATTGAAATCGATCGCCGTGGCGACGATATCGTGCTCAATATGCCCAGCGGCGTTACCTTTGGCTTTGACTCTGCTGAGTTGACTAGTGAAGCGCGTGGCTCACTCAATGAAGTTGCTAACGTACTTTCTCAGTACCAGGATACCCGCGTTAGTATCGCTGGCCACACCGATAGTACCGGTGACGCGAGCTATAACCAGCGTCTATCTGAGCGCCGTGCCCAAGCCGTCTCCAGCTACTTGTCTCAGAACGGCGTTTCATCCATGCGCCTGAATACTTCTGGTTACGGTGCTACTCAGCCAGTCGCCAGCAACGACAATGAGCAGGGCCGTGCTCAAAACCGTCGGGTAGAAATTACCTTGACGCCTACCGGTAACGGCCAGGGCTAAGCCTCTTAAAGCTGCACATTGCCGTTCAAAGCCCGCTATGCTCCTATAGCGGGCTTTTTTCGTTCACCTGTTTACGAGCTACCATGCTGTCCTACCAACACGCCTACCACGCCGGTAATTTTGCCGATGTACACAAACATCTGACGCTTTACGCCGTCACTGATTACCTATTACGTAAAAAAACACCTATTACATATATAGACACACATGCCGGTAGAGGGCTTTATCCATTAGCCACCAAAGAGACCCAGCGACTCCAAGAGTACCGTGAGGGCATCTGGCCACTGTGGCAGAAGCGTGAACAGCTAACCGACGCGCTGCTGGGAAGCTGGTTAAACGCTATTGTTGGGGCGCAGCCAGATCATAATGAATTGACCCTCTACCCAGGCTCGCCCTGGTGGCTGAGCCAGCCGCTGCGCGAGCACGATCGTCTGTGCCTGTTTGAGCTGCACCCGGGCGAACACCAGCACTTGAATGGCCAGGCGCTCCCTGCGCAGGTCAAGCGCGTGTATGGCGACGGGCTGGCAGGGCTTAGAGCGATGCTGCCGGTAGCAACACCCAGGGTATGCGTGCTGATTGACCCAAGCTTTGAGCGCAAGGTGGAGTACCAGGAGGTCGCTGACACTGCTATCCAGGCCCTGGAAAAGGCTCGCCATGCGGTGATGATGATCTGGTACCCGCTGCTGCCTGCCGGGCATCACCAAATGCTGTTGGACGTGCTGCAGGCCAGTGGAATACGCAAGATATGGCGCAGCGAGCTGCTGCTGCGCGAACCTGGCGAGCAGGCTCACGGCATGTTCGGTAGCGGTATGCTGGTGATCAATCCGCCCTGGGGGTTGGATAAACGCCTGGCAGCAGCGATGGCAGAAATTACCCCGCTGCTCGGCGCTGATAGCCGCTATCAGGCGGATTGGTGGGTGGGAGAGTAGTTGTCGAAAAAAGTAACTCTATTTGCCGATGCAAAAACTGCCAAAAATTTCGCCCAATAAATCATCGGCGCTGAATTCGCCAGTGATCTCGCCTAAGGCTTGTTGGGCGTCGCGCAAATCTTCCGCCAGCAGTTCCCCTGCGCCATATCCATCCAACTGAGCACGGCCGGTATCAAGGGCTGCCATGGCGCGATCTAGGGCGTCCAGGTGCCTTCGGCGGGCGGAGAAGCGACCCTCGGTGGTGGCGGCAAAACCCATCACATCCTTCAGATGCGCTTTCAAGTTATCCACACCCGTACCGGTTTTCGCCGATAGGCGCACAATGGGTATGGTTGTGGATAAATCAATGCCCGCCGGCTCGGCACTGGTATCGATTTTATTACGCACCAGGGTTAAGCGGCTCTGGTCGGGCAGGCGAGCGACAAACTCCGGCCAGATGGCCATGGGGTCGGTTGAAGTAGTGGTGCTGGCATCAACGAGTAGCAGCACTCGGTCGGCTTTCTCTATTTCGGCCCAGGCACGTGCGACACCAATTTTCTCCACCGCATCAGGCGTATCGCGCAATCCAGCGGTGTCGATGATATGTAGGGGCATACCGTCAATATGAATGTGCTCACGGAGCACGTCCCGGGTCGTGCCCGCGATATCCGTCACAATGGCGGTATCTTGTTCGGTCAGCGCATTTAGCAGGCTCGACTTCCCCGCATTGGGTCGCCCGGCAATGACCACGCTCATTCCTTCTCGCAGCAGTGCACCTTGGCCTGCCGCCTGGCGTACGTCGCTCAGCGCTTGCTGGACGCTGCTTAAGTGCTGGGCAACGTGACCGTCGGCAAGAAAGTCGATCTCCTCTTCGGGGAAGTCGATCGCCGCTTCAACGTAAACGCGCAGTTCGATCAAGCGCTCCACCAGCGCAGAAACGCGCTTCGAGAACTCACCCTGGAGCGAGCGTACAGCGTTTTCTGCCGCCGAGCGTGAGGTGGCATCGATGAGATCGGCAATCGCTTCCGCCTGAGCCAGATCGAGCTTATCGTTCAAAAATGCCCGTTCGGAAAACTCTCCCGGCCGCGCCAGGCGGGCACCCAAGACCACACAGCGCTCCAGCAGCATATCCATAATAATCGGGCCGCCGTGTCCCTGGAGTTCCAGTACGTCTTCACCGGTAAACGAATGGGGGCCGTTGAAAAACAGGGCGATGCCTTCATCAATGCTCCCTTCTGCGCCTTGGAATGGGCCGTAGTGAGCGTATCGCGGGGCAGGGCAATGCCCAACCATGGCTTGAGCGATTTCGCGGCAGGCGGGCCCGGAGACGCGGATAATACCCACGCCGCCGCGTCCTGGGGGAGTTGCCAGCGCCGCAATGGTGTCAGGCGTATAGAGGCGTTCGGCCATGGTGAATCTCTTAGTCAATTGGCAGAAGTAGCATTTGATCGGTCTAGCATCGATCTACATAGTTTGGATTTGTCGACCTTAAAACGCCAGACCCCCGCTCGGGGCGGGGGTCTGAAGGGCGATGACAAAGGCAGTCTATTTGGTTTTCATGCCTTTGCCGATACTCGGATCATTTTCGATTTTGCGCGTGATGTAGTACTGCTGCGCCACCGAAATGATGTTGTTGACCACCCAGTAAATAACCAGACCGGCCGGGAACCACAGGAAGAAGAAAGTAAAGATGATGGGTAGCATCTTCATGATCTTCGCCTGCATAGGATCCGGAGGTGTCGGGTTCAACATTTGCTGAACGAACATCGAAATGCCCATCAGAATCGGCAGAATGAAGTACGGATCCTTCACCGATAGATCCTGAATCCAGAAGATAAACGGCGCATGCCGCAGTTCAACCGACTCAAGCAACATCCAGTAGAGAGCGATGAAGACAGGCATCTGAATCACAATAGGTAGACAGCCCCCCAGCGGATTAATCTTCTCCTTCTGGTAGAACTTCATCATCTCTTGCGACATTTTCTGCCGGTCGTCGCCATACATCTCTTTCAGGCGCTGCATTTCCGGGCCGAGTTTACGCATCCTACCCATGGATTTGTAAGCTTTGGCTGAAAGCGGGAACAGCACTGTCTTAACCAGTATGGTCAACAGGACAATCGACCAACCCCAGTTACCGACTACCTCGTGGATATGATCCAGCAGCCAGAAGAGGGGGTTAGCAATAAACCATAACCAGCCATAATCTACGGTTAATTGCAGGTTGGGAGCGACTTGTTCCAGATAGTCCTGCACTTTTGGCCCGACGTACAGAGTGGCGCCTAGAGTGGTTTCACTATCGGCGGCCACAGTGCTGGTGGGGCCAGCAAAGGCTACGACGTTACGATTACTGGAGTCGGTGGTGACGTAGAAAAGGTTTTGCTGATCCTGCTGAGGCGCCCATGCCGACACAAAGTAGTGCTGAATAATGGCTATCCAGCCGCCCTGTGCTTCACGGTTTTCGAAGTTATGGCTTTGAATATCCTCAAAGTCGATCTTCTCGTAGCGTGCATCTGGCGTTGAGTAAGCGGCCCCTAAGTAGGATTTCATACCCATGGAGACACCGCTTGATGGGTCAGGGCTATTGTCGCGTGCCAACTGACCAATAAAGCGCGCACTAACCGGTGCGTCGGTGTTATTGGCCAGGTAGTAGTTGACGTTGACCGCATAGCTGCCGCGCTCAAAGGTAAGCCGCTTAATGACCTCAACGCCGTTAACATCAGCGGTTAGATCAACGCTTAGCTCGTCATCGTTATCGCCTAAACGATACTCCGAGTTTTCAGGCGTGAACGCGATACGGCTGGCTTGGCCATCGAGCTGCAGGCCTGAGCGAGCCACGTAACTACGGCTGCTGTTATCGGATAACAGCACATAGTTACGGTCTGAATCCAGAGAGAGTTTGTGCTGCGGTAACGCGGCATAAACAATATCGCCACCGTGTGGATCAATACGCACATCCAGAACATCGGTGGTCACGGCAATGAAGTCGCGGCTTGATGTCTCGCTTTCGGTATCAGGAATACCTTCACCTACCGCACTTTGCTGTGAAGACGTGCTCGGCACCGCTAAGCCGCTTTCTCCATCTTCAGCATTGCTAGGAGACGTGGAATTGCTGCGTTGCGTCGTTTCAGGCACTGAATCGTAATTCGGCTGCCCGTAATCCTGATTCCACTGGACGACTAGCAAGTAAGCGAGTACGGCTAGTGGAATCAGTAATAAAAGTCGTTTTACGTCCATGAGGGTTCTGCCCGCTGGGTGGTGAACATGCTAATGGCGCAGTGTCATTTACTCGACTCTTGACACACGAAAGCCTGCCAGTTGGCAGGCCGAGGTCGAGCGGCGAGGGGTGCACCAAAGGTCACGTGTCACGCTTAGGCGTTGGTGCTGCGATCACCGCCTGTGCGTCACGCTGTAGTCGTTTCCACATGCCGTGTAACTGGCGATGCAAGGTGTCGTTATCGAGATCCTGAACGCCACGTCGCGCAAGTACCACTATATCCACAGAGGGTAGGTGATCTTGACGAAGGCGAACGGATTCTCGAACCAGACGCTTGAAACGGTTGCGATCTACGGCGCGTTTAACATTTTTTTTGCTGACCACCAGTCCAAGGCGGGGGTGTCCCCGAGTACTAAAGCGAACTAACGCCATCATACCTTTGCCATGCACTTTCAGGTCGGCTTGCTCAAACACGTGACTAAAGTCCCCAGCATTTAGTAACCGTAATTGCCGGGGAAAGCCTTGCTGCGGTACACGCAATCTGAGATCAGGCGCTCAGACGCTTGCGGCCCTTGGCACGGCGACGTGCGAGGACGGCGCGACCGTTTTTGGTTGCCATACGAGCACGGAAGCCATGCGCGCGCTTGCGCTTGAGAACGCTAGGTTGAAAAGTGCGTTTCATAACTCGTTATTCCCACGTGGTTTAGGACGGAAAGTGAATTCCAAAAAGCCCGGTCCAGTGAGGAACTAGCCGGGGAGATTCAATTCAAGACCGGAAATTGTAGAGACTTCCTCTGCTGGGTGCAATTTTTCCTTGCATAAAAGCGTTATCACGCCTCAGCCAGCGTGCTTGATACGGTAAGAGTAGCCATTAATGAAGTCACTATTATTACTAATAGGTAGTTCTAAACCTGTTGTTATTAATAGTGGGGATACTATTTGTGGATAAGTGGTTTTAGGCGATATTTTTCAATTGCTTATAACAATAAAAAATCTGTGTGTAAGTCCCGTATAAGCCGTCTACAAGGTGTTGGCGAGATGTGATTAACCCGTGTGTAAGACACGTATTTAACGATTATCCCCGTCCCTCCACAAGGTTTTCCCATGGGCTCATCGTTAGTTGTCCACAGGCCAATATTGAAGGCTAAACCCGTGTGGATAACCGAGGCTTTGGGCGCTACAATGGTCGGCCGTTTTCAACCGATGGTGAGATGAGTGTCACTGACGCTTTGGCAACAGTGCCTGGACAACCTGCAGGATGAGCTGAATTCACAGCAGTTCAATACCTGGATACGCCCGCTGCAGGCAGAAGAAGGAGAGTCCAACGAGCTGCGCTTATTGGCGCCGAATCGTTTTGTGCGCGATTGGGTGAGCGATAAGTATGCCAAGCGGATTAGTGAGCTGATGCGTGAACTCGCACCGGCCAAGCCGCCAAAGGTCAGCCTGACGGTGGGTAGTCGCCGTTTGGCAGCCCAGGCCCCTCAGCATCGTGATTTAGGTAATCCTGTATCGGCTTCGCCGTCGCGGCCAGCATCGCCAGCGGTACATACGCCGCCACGCGGCGATATTGCCGATGAGCGCGAAATCGATAGGCTGCGCGATGAAGCGCCGAGTCGGCGTAATAATGAACGTCAGGTACAGGTAGAAGGCAGCCTGAAACATGGCAGCGGGCTCAATCCGAATTTTACTTTCGATACGTTCGTGGAAGGTAAGTCTAACCAGCTGGCTCGTGCTGCCTCCCGCCAGGTGTCTGAAAACCCTGGTGGCGCTTATAACCCCTTGTTTTTATACGGTGGCGTAGGCTTGGGTAAAACCCACTTAATGCATGCAGTGGGGAACGCATTGGCAACCCGGCGTGAAAACGCCCGGGTGGTATACCTGCACTCAGAGCGGTTTGTCGCCGATATGGTTAAAGCGCTCCAGCTTAATGCGATTAATGATTTTAAGCGTTTTTATCGCAGTGTTGATGCGTTACTTATTGATGATATTCAGTTTTTTGCTGGAAAAGAGCGCTCTCAAGAAGAGTTTTTCCATACCTTCAATGCGTTATTAGAAGGTGGTCAGCAAATGATTCTGACCTCTGATCGCTATCCTAAAGAGATCAGTGGGGTAGAGGAGCGCCTTAAATCACGCTTTGGTTGGGGGCTTACGGTCGCGATAGAGCCGCCAGAGCTTGAAACCCGTGTGGCCATCTTGATGAAAAAGGCCGACCAAGCTAAGGTCGATTTGCCTCACGATGCGGCTTTCTTCATTGCGCAAAAAATTCGTTCCAACGTGCGCGAATTGGAAGGTGCGCTGAAAAAAGTCATTGCTGATTCGCACTTCATGGGTAAAACGATTACCCAAGACTTTATTCGTGAGTCTCTGAAAGATCTGTTAGCGCTTCAGGATAAGCAGGTAGGGGTAGATAATATTCAGCGTACGGTCGCCGAATATTACAAGATTAAGGTGGCGGATCTGCTTTCGAAGCGCCGTTCACGCTCAGTTGCCCGCCCTCGTCAGGTGGCGATGGCGCTTGCTAAAGAGCTCACCAATCACAGCTTACCTGAGATTGGCGATGCCTTTGGCGGGCGTGACCACACAACGGTGTTGCACGCTTGCCGAAAAGTGAAATCATTGCAGGAAGAGAGCGCGGATATTCGTGAGGATTACAAGAATTTACTGCGCCTGTTGACCAGTTAATCATTCCATGGGACGGGCCTGTTACACGCAGGTCTTTCAGGATATAGAACCGGAGTATTGATGAAATTTTCGATTTCCCGAGAGGCGCTGCTACGTCCGCTGACTCTGGTCGCTGGTGTTGTTGAGCGCCGTCAAACGCTGCCAGTACTGTCTAATGTGCTGATTCAGGTAGAGGGCGACCAGGTGTCGCTCACCGGTACAGACTTAGAAGTCGAGCTCGTGGGCCGCACGGTGGCAAGCCAGGTCGATCAGGCGGGCTCCGCGACAGTGCCCGCGCGTAAGCTGATGGATATCTGTAAATCATTGCCCGATCAGTCCGACATTCAGCTCGCCGTTGAAGAGGGCCGCGCGGTACTACGCAGTGGTCGTTCGCGTTTTACGTTGTCGACGCTCCCGGTCGCTGAATTTCCCAATATCGAAGATGCGGACGGCAGCCAGGAGATTAGCGTACCCCGCGGTACCCTAAAGCACCTGATAGAAGCGACCTCGTTTGCCATGGCGCAGCAGGATGTGCGGTACTACCTCAACGGTATGCTGCTGGAAATTCAAAGCAATTTGCTTCGCACGGTCGCTACTGACGGGCACCGTTTGGCGATGTGCTCGCGGCCAATCGAGGTCTCTGTGAGCCAGTCTCAAAAGCTGATTGTGCCCCGGAAGGGGATTTTAGAGCTGTCGCGCTTGCTAGACGATAGCGATGAGCCTGTCAGCCTGACGCTTGGCTCCAGCCATGTGCGTGCTCATACAGGCGACTTTACCTTCACCTCCAAGTTAATCGACGGTAAATTTCCTGACTATGAGCGCGTCGTGCCGCGCAATGGCGATAAAGTATTGATTGCCGAGCGTGCGGAGCTTCGCCAAGTACTTTCACGTACTGCTATCCTCTCTAATGAGAAGTACCGTGGAGTGCGCCTTTATCTTGAGGAGAACAACCTTAAGGTAATGGCCAACAACCCCGAGCAGGAGGAAGCGGAGGAGAATATCGCCGTTGAGTATAATGGCGGGGCAATGGAAGTTGGTTTTAACGTCGGCTATTTAGTTGATGTACTAACAGTGCTAAATGAAGATCGCGTGCAGATTACCCTGGCCGATCCCAATAGTAGCGCGCTGCTGGAAGAGCCCGGCGGCGGTGATGCGCTTTATGTCGTTATGCCGATGCGCCTGTAAACGCTTTGGGCGGGTAACAGCAATACGTAAGCAAGCTACGTTAGCGGCGCTTCTGGTAGCAGAAGCGCCGCTAACGCGTTGGAATACTCCCTTTTTTCGAGGATATTTTAAGTGGTGATAATAGGATGAGCCTGACACTGCTTAATTTCCACGCTTTGCGCAATCTCAGACCGGTTGAGATGACGCCCTCTTCGCATATCAACGTCATTAGCGGTGCTAATGGCAGCGGTAAAACCAGTCTGTTGGAGGGGGTACATATTCTTGGCATGGGCCGCTCTTTTCGTACTCGCCAGTTAAAAAACGCGATCCAAACGGATGAGCCGTATATGACGCTGTACGGACGTTTAAGTGGTGAGCCTGAGGTTACCCTTGGTGTGCGTCGTTTAAGAGCTCAGCGGGAGCTGGAGCTTCGTTTAAAGGGAGATAAAAACGCTCGGTTGGCGGAACTGGTAGAGGCTATGCCGCTTCAATTAATTAACCCTGATGCTTTTCGATTGCTTGAAGGTTCTCCAGCCGGACGTCGTGAGTTTCTCGACTGGGGCGTGTTTCACGTGAAACATGACTTTTTAGCAATCTGGAAGCGCACCCGGCGTGCGTTGAAACATCGGAATGCACTGCTCAGGCGTGGTAGAATACTACCTCAGGAAATGGCGGTGTGGGAGCATGAACTAGCCCTTTGGGGTGAACAGATGGACTCGTTACGCCGTGCTTGGTTTGGTGACTTTTTGCCTGTCTTTGAAGAGACACTTAAGGTATTGCTTCCCTTGCCGGGATTGTCGCTTCACTACGCCAGAGGTTGGGATAAAGATCGAACTCTTGTGACTGTGTTACACGATAGTCGGCCAACTGATCAGCAGATGGGGTTTACTCAGCAAGGTCCGCAGCGCGCTGACTTGCGTATCAGGATAAACAAACAGCCTGCTGTAGAAGTGCTTTCCAGAGGCCAGCAAAAGTTAGTGGTGAGTGCATTAAAGCTTGCCCAAGGGCGGTTTCTGGAAAGAACAGCACAGCGGCACTGTATTTATCTTATCGATGATTTGCCCGCAGAACTTGACGAGCAAAATCGTTACCAGTTTTGTGGTTTACTCGAAGATATGCAGTGCCAAGCATTTATTACCAGTGTCGAACCTTCCGCATTGAAGAATGCCTGGCGAACTGATACCCCCGTAAATATGTTTCACGTGAAACATAGCAAGGAGGGGGGGAGTGGTTTAGAGAGAATCAGCTAGCGCAGAGAAGGGTAGGACGATACAGGATGAGACAGACTTCACAACGGAGTGGTCAATGAGCGAGCAGGCTTACGATTCATCAAGCATCAAGGTGCTCAAGGGGCTGGACGCGGTGCGTAAGCGGCCAGGTATGTATATTGGTGACACCGACGACGGTACTGGGCTCCACCACATGGTCTTCGAATTGGTGGATAACTCCATCGACGAGGCGTTGGCTGGGCATTGCAGTGAAATTCGCGTTGTCATCCACCCGGATGAGTCGGTCACCGTGAGTGATAACGGCCGTGGAGTACCTACCGAGCTTCATGAAGGGGAAGGTGTTTCCGCTGCAGAAGTTATTATGACGGTTCTGCACGCAGGCGGTAAATTCGATGATAACTCCTACAAGGTTTCCGGTGGGTTGCACGGCGTCGGTGTTTCTGTTGTCAATGCGCTTTCCGCTGAGCTGCGCTTAACGATTTGGCGTCAGGGTGAAGTGTTCGAACAAATGTACCGTCACGGTGTTCCTCAAGCACCATTGGGCGTTGTGGGCAAAACCGAAAAAAGCGGTACCCGGGTTCACTTCCGCCCATCGCCAGAAACCTTTGGCAATATCGAGTTCCATTTTGATATTTTAGCCAAACGACTTCGCGAACTATCCTTCTTGAACTCTGGTGTGGCTATCCGTTTACTGGATGAGCGCAGCGGCAAAGAGGAGCTGTTTCACTACGAAGGTGGCTTGAGAGCCTTTGTTGATCACCTCAATACCAATAAGAGTGTGATTAATCCGGTATTCCACTTTAACGCTGTTCGTGATGACGGTGTTGAAGTAGAGGTAGCCATGCAGTGGAGCGAAGCCTTCACTGAAAATATTTTCTGCTACACCAATAATATTCCGCAGCGAGACGGCGGGGCGCACTTGGCGGGGTTCCGGGCAGGTCTTACCCGTACGCTCAATAACTATATTGAAGCTGAAAACCTGCTGAAAAAAGCCAAGGTGAATACCACGGGCGATGATGCTCGTGAGGGGCTAACAGCTATTATTTCAGTTAAAGTCCCGGATCCTAAGTTTTCGTCTCAAACGAAAGATAAGCTGGTCTCCAGCGAAGTGAAGACAGCGGTTGAGCAGGAAATGAGCCGTCTCTTTTCCGAGTATCTTGTTGAAAAGCCTAACGAAGCCAAGGCGATCGTTAATAAGATGCTGGATGCCGCGCGTGCACGTGAGGCGGCACGCAAAGCGCGGGATATGACCCGCCGTAAAGGCGCGCTGGATATTGCCGGTTTACCTGGCAAGTTGGCGGATTGCCAAGAAAAAGACCCCAGTCAGTCAGAGCTTTACTTGGTGGAGGGTGACTCGGCAGGTGGCAGTGCCAAACAGGGCCGTGACCGCCGTACACAGGCTATCTTGCCGCTCAAAGGTAAAATTCTGAACGTGGAAAAAGCACGTTTCGACAAAATGCTCTCCTCTGCAGAAGTGGGCACGCTTATCACTGCCCTGGGTTGCGGCATTGGCCGTGAAGAGTTTAACCCCGATAAGTTGCGTTACCACTCGGTTATTATCATGACCGATGCCGATGTCGATGGATCGCACATTCGTACGCTGCTGTTGACGTTCTTCTTCCGTCAGATGCCGGAGTTGATTGAGCGTGGTCATATCTTCATCGCTCAACCACCACTTTATAAAATTAAGCGCGGCAAGCAAGAGCTTTACCTGAAAGATGAACAGGCGATGGTGGATTATTTAACCACCACGGCCTTGGACGGTGCCGGCCTGCATGTTAACGCTAATGCACCGAGTATTTCCGGCTCACAGCTTGAAGCGTTAGTGAACCAGTACCGCAACGTGATGAAGCGGATTGATCGCTTGTCGCGGGTTTATCCTAATGAAGTACTTAAGCAAATCGTTCATGCTTCGGCACTGAAAGGTGAGGAGAGCCTGAAAGATCGTGTGACCATGCAGAACTGGATTGATGAACTCCAGAAGATCATGGATGACATGGTTGCCTATGAAGGCGGGCCCCGTTACCACTTCCATCTCCACGAAGATTCTGAGCGCGGGCTTTTCCTACCTACCGTCTCGCTGGTTGCTCACGGTGTGACGACTGAGTATAGGTGGGGCCTCGACTTCTTTGAAAGCGCCGACTATCGCGGTATCGCTGAGCTGGGCGAAACCCTGGATGGCTTCCTGGAAGAGGGCGCCTTTATTGCTCGTGGCGAGCGGCAGAAGCCGGTATCGCACTTCTCGGAAGTACTGGCGTGGCTAATGCAAGAGGGCCAGCGCGGGTTGTCTGTACAGCGCTATAAAGGCTTGGGTGAAATGAACCCGGATCAGCTCTGGGACACCACCATGGATCCCGATAGCCGCCGCATGCTGCGGGTGACGATCGAAGATGCCGTGGGTGCCGATATGATGTTCAATACCTTGATGGGTGACGATGTAGAACCGCGCCGTGACTTTATTGAGACCAACGCGTTGGTGGCAAATTTAGACGTGTAAGGTGGATTGCTTTCGTTAAGATGTTTCACGTGAAACACTGCTTTAACGATCCTTAGCCTCAGTATGGTTTAATGCCACTATGACAGGCGTCGCTATGAAATTCATAGCGACGCTTTTTTTATTGATAGATAGATTGGCAGGATCAGGATACGTGTAGCAGAAGAGGGTAGTTAGTTTCAGCCAAATTTCTTATGCAACAGTTACTCATGCAACGCAGAGCGATCATGACTACCAGCTCGGTGTCGCTTAGCTATTTAATGAGCCATTCAACAAATTGCGCTAAATCATCGAAGATATTGCTCTTTTCAAGACCAGCGCCTGCTTGCTCCGTTTTACTTCCCTTCCCAGTTCTCACCAGCGCTGTTTCGCAACCTACGGCTTCGCCCGCCTGGAGATCGCGAAGGCTATCACCGACCATCCAGCTTCCCGTTAAACTTTCTAGTCCCAGGATCTGCTGGATCTGTATTAGCATTCCTGGCAATGGTTTACGGCATTGGCAATTATCATTTGGCCCATGGGGGCAGTAAGCAATATGAGCAATATGCCCGCCTTCCGCTTCTACTAACGAAATTAAGTGTTCATGCATCGCATGGAGGGTTGCTTCATCATAATAGCCTCGGGCAATCCCGGATTGATTCGTTGCGATGGCAACGGTGTATCCCGCGCGGGTGAGGCGGGCAATGGCAGTGATTGAAGAGGGGTAGGGCACCCACTCCTCGAGAGATTTGATGTAGTTATCAGAGTCATGGTTGATGACGCCGTCTCGATCCAGGATGACAAGGTTATCGGCACTTAGCATAGTGATCCTATTGGTACGGTTGTCGGCGATACTTTCTGCCCGCGAGATTTAAGACTATTTTACCCCGATCTAACAAAGATGTTTCACGTGAAACACGTACTCCCCAAACAATAAAAAAAGCCCAGCCGTTAGGGCTGGGCTTGGATTTGCGATCCATTAGTCGACGACTACTGAGGGAGCAGCGAAATATCGGCGACTTCTAAAAACAGCGCTTGAAGGCTTGCAAGAAGCGCTAACCGATTACGCTGAATAGCCGGGTCGTCCGCCATCACCATTACTTGGTCAAAGAAGGCATCTACTGGATCTCGCAGTGTGGCAAGTGCGTCGAGTGCACGCTGGTAGTCACCCGCAGCAAATAGCGGTGCCACCTGCGCCTGGCTACCTGTCACAGCGTCGAACAGTGCCCGCTCGGCATCTTCCTGCAGCAAGTGTTGATCGACCTGTGTGCTGCCGTCATGCTCCTGCTTGCTTAAAATATTCGAAACGCGCTTGTTAGCCGCCGCCAGCGCTGTGGCTTCGTCACGCTGGGCGAAGGCCTGCACCGCGCGCAGGCGGCGAGCGAAGTCGAGGGGGTTTGTGACTGGGCGCGCACGAACGGCAAGGTACATTTCTGCGCTGATGCCTTCATCCTGGCCCCAGGCGCGGAAGCGATCCAACATGTACGTCAGCACGTCCTCAACCAGCCCGTCAGCTTTGGGGAGGCTCTGGTGCTGTTCAGAGGCAACCGTAAGCAGCTCGCGCAGGTCAAGATCCAACTCGCCTTTGACCAAAATGTTAAGCACACCAATCGAAGCACGACGTAAAGCGAAAGGATCTTTCGCACCGGTTGGGCGTTGGCCTATCCCGAAGATGCCTACCAGGGTATCCAGGCGATCCGCCAGGGCTAATGCCTTGCCTGTAGCACTTTGGGGAATCGCATCAGTAGCAAAGCGCGGCAGGTATTGCTCTTCAAGGGCTTGGGCAACCTCCGCGGGTTCGCCATCTTGCTGAGCATAGTAGCGTCCCATAATGCCCTGAAGTTCAGGGAATTCGAGCACCATCTCCGTCACAAGGTCGCACTTGGCGAGTGCCACGGCGCGCTGAGCGTGAGCCACGTCGCCATTGATACGTTCGGCAATAAATGTCGCAATAACCGAACTGCGGCGAGCTTTATCCGCCAGGGTGCCTAGCTGCTGCTGGAATACCACACTCTCTAACTGTGGAATGCGCGACGCTAATGTGTACTTGCGATCGGTGTCGTAGAAAAACGCGGCATCGGCTAAGCGCGGGCGAATGACTTTCTCGTTACCGGCAATGACCTGGTCGGGGTCAGTGCTGTCGATATTGGCAATGGTGATAAATAGCGGTTTCAGCTTGCCAGCGTCGTCCAACAGGTGAAAATATTTCTGGTTAGCCTTCATCGAAGAGATCAAGCACTCGGCGGGCACTTCCAGAAAGCGCTCATCAAAGCTACCGGTAAGGGCGACTGGCCATTCCACCAAGCCGCTCACTTCTACCAGAAGCTCTTCGTCGATAACCGCATTGGCCTCCTGCACTTCGGCCTCTGCTAATACCTGTTCGCGGATGCGCTCGCGGCGTTGCTCACGATCCACCAGTACATAGGCATTTTCCAGCGTAGCCACATACTCATCAGCGTGCGCCAGCTGAATGGCATCAGGGGCGTGGAAGCGGTGACCGTAGGTCGTGCAGCTAGCCTCTAGGCCAAGTGCCTCGGCGGCCACTACGTCGCTACCGTAAATGGCTACCAGCCAATGAACGGGACGGGAAAACTCAACCCGTGAAGCGCCCCAGCGCATGTTTTTAGGCACGGGGAGGGTGCTGATTGATTTGCGGATAATCTCAGGCAGCAGCGCTTGAATAGATTCTCCCTGCTGCTGCTCACGAAAACCTAACCAAGTACCTTTATCGGTTTCTAAATGAATCAGCTCGTCAACGCTTACACCACAAGAGCGGGCAAAGCCTTCCGCGGCTTTAGTGGCAACGCCATCCTTAAAGGCAGCTGCCAGCGCTGGGCCACGGCGCTCAACGTCACGATCAGGCTGTTTGTCGGCCAGTTCATGTACCTGTACCGCTAAACGCCGGGGTGTCGCAAAAGCGGTAACGTTGGAGAAGGGAACATCGGCTTCTTGCAGGCCTTTCTCGATGCTCGCGGCGAACGCATCGGAAAGAGCGTCCAGGGCCGTGGGCGGCAGCTCTTCTGCGCCGAGTTCTAGTAAAAGCGTATTAACAGCCATTAGTCCTCTCCCTGATCGGCGAGTAGCTCTTGTAACAGTTCGCGGCGAAGTATTTCTGGCGCCATGGGGAAACCTTCGGCCTTACGCGACTCAAAGTAAGCAGTGGCGACATCCCGGGCCATAGTGCGAACGCGCAGGATAAAGCGCTGACGCTCAGTGACCGAGATAGCGTGACGGGCATCTAATAGGTTGAACGTGTGTGATGCCTTCAGGACTTGTTCGTAGGCTGGCAGCGGCAGGCTGGCAGCGAGCAGCTTGCTGCACTCTTTTTCCTGATGGTCAAAGTTAGCAAATAGCTGATCGACATCGGCATGTTCGAAATTGTAGGCGGACTGTTCGCGCTCGTTTTGCAGATAGACATCGCCATAAGTCACTTTGCTGCCATCGGGGGCAATGGCCCAGACGAGGTCATACACACTGTCGACGTCCTGCAGGTACATGGCGATGCGCTCAAGCCCATAGGTCAGTTCGCCGGTGACCGGATAGCATTCGATGCCACCGGCCTGCTGAAAGTAGGTAAACTGGGTCACTTCCATGCCGTTTAACCAGATTTCCCAGCCCAGGCCCCAGGCGCCCAAAGTAGGAGATTCCCAGTTATCTTCGACAAAGCGCACATCGTGAACCAGCGGATCAAGACCAAGGCGTTTGAGTGAGCCAAGGTAGAGATCCTGCAAGTTGCTTGGCGATGGCTTCATCACCACCTGGAACTGGTAGTAGTGCTGAAGGCGGTTAGGGTTCTCGCCATAGCGGCCGTCAGTAGGGCGGCGGGAAGGCTGTACATAGGCAGCATTCCAGGTTTCGGGACCAATCGCCCGCAGAAAGGTAGCGGGGTGGAAGGTGCCCGCGCCGACTTCCATATCGAGCGGCTGAAGGATAACGCAACCCTGTTCTGCCCAGTACTGCTGCAGAGCAAGGATCAAGCCTTGAAAGGTCGACACATCGGGTGTCGATTGGTTTGTCGAGACACTCATCGCGGAAAGCACCGTTGGCCATGAATTCATAAGGCGTCAAGTATACAATCCTAGGCAGATGGGTTATAGGCACGTATGCCAACAAGCTGCTTTAGGTAAGGAGAACAGTATGATTGTGGTAACAGGCGGTGCCGGTTTTATCGGGGCCAACATAGTTAAAGCATTGAACGCCCGCGGTCGAAACGATGTGATGGTCGTTGACGATCTACGCGATGGTACCAAATTCGTCAATTTAGCCGACTGCACGCTGGCCGATTATCTCGATAAAGATGATTTCCTCGCCAGGGTAAAAGCTGCCCTGCGCGGTGAAAGCGTCGAGCTACCTAAAATCGATGCTATTTTCCATGAAGGCGCCTGCTCGGATACTACCGAATGGGATGGCCACTACATGATGGAGAATAACTTCGAGTACTCCAAAGTGCTGCTTAATTACTGCGAGCAGCAGAGTATTCCTTTTTTATACGCCTCGTCAGCCGCCACCTATGGCGGCAGCGAGGTATTTAAAGAGGTACCCGAATGCGAAAAGCCGCTTAACGTTTACGGCTATTCCAAGCTGCTGTTTGATCAGCACGTGCGTTCGCGCTGGAGCGAGTTAACCACTCAAGTAGTGGGCTTTCGTTACTTTAATGTCTATGGCCCCCGTGAACAGCACAAGGGCAAAATGGCCAGTGTGGCCTATCACAACCACTTGCAAATTCGTAATGGTGAAACGCTCAAGCTGTTTGGCGGCTATGACGGCTACGAGGCAGGCATGCAGAGTCGTGACTTTGTTTATGTGGGCGATGTAGTCGATGTGAATCTTTGGTTTTTGGATCATCCTGACAAGTCAGGAATCTTCAATCTTGGCACTGGTCGGGCTGAACCTTTTAAAGCCATTGGCGAGGCGGTTATCGACTTTTACGGTAAAGGTGAGATCGACTACATTGCCTTCCCCGAAGAACTCAAAGGACGCTATCAGAGCTATACCCGAGCTGACATTGGTCAGCTACGTGAGAGCGGCTGCGATGTTGAGTTTAAAACCGTTGCTCAAGGGGTGAAGGCCTACTTGGGGTGGTTAAATGGCTAATTCAGCTCAGCGCTTGCTGGTGATTGGCCCTTCGTGGGTCGGTGACATGGTCATGGCACAAAGCCTGTTTATGACCTTAAAAGCCCGCCAGCCAGGCGCGACGATAGGGGTGGTTGCACCAAAGTGGTCACAGCCTATTTTAGAGCGTATGCCCGAAGTGGATGAAGTGCTGCCGCTGGCAGTGGGGCACGGTGAATTTGGCTTGGCCAGCCGCCGTGAACTGGCCAACCGTTTGCGTGGCCGTTTTGACCGAGCCATTGTCTTGCCACGCTCTTGGAAGGCAGCGCTGGTGCCCTTTATGGCGCGCATTCCTGAACGCATAGGCTTTTTAGGCGAACACCGCTATGGGCTTCTCAAGGAGCGCCGCAAACTCGATAAACAGGTGCTGGATCAAACGGTAAAGCGCTTTGTATCGCTCGGCCTGCCTCTGGAAGAAGCGGCTAGCGGCGCCTTTGCGCTGCCCAAACCGAGACTGCAGATTGACCGTGATAACTTGGTCAATTTGCGGCTAACTCACTCGCTTTCTTCGCGCACGGCGATTGGTATGATGCCGGGCGCTGAATACGGTCCCGCCAAGCAGTGGCCGGTCAGCTACTTTCACAGCTTAGCCAAACGGCTGGTGGAAGAGGGTTTTGAAGTACGCGTACTCGGGGGGGCAAAGGATCACCCGGCGGGCGAGGAGATCACACAGGGGCTTTCCCATGCCCATAACCTGTGTGGTAAGACGCAGCTGGCTGATGCGGTCGATCTGTTGGCGGATTGCCGGCAGGTAGTCACCAACGACTCGGGGTTAATGCATGTGGCTGCAGCGGTAGGTGTTCGTGTCCATGCGCTGTATGGCTCCTCATCGCCCGCCTACACGCCGCCGCTGACTGATAACGCCGTCATTCACTACCTAGCGCTCTCTTGCTCTCCTTGCTTTCAGCGTACCTGCCCATTGGGGCATACCAATTGCCTGAACCTGCTCAGCGTTGAGCAAGTCTACCAACAGATTCACGCGGCTCATCAGTGGGAGAGCGTGATCGTTAATGGATGAGCTCGACTTCGTCTGCCGCGTCAGCAGGCGTCTCTAGGGTTTGCTCTTGAGTAACTTCTTGAGAAGGCTCGTCGGACTCACGCCGCTGAGGGGAAATGCCCTCCCAAAGGCGGTGCTGAAGCGCCGTCTCTTCCCGTAAACGCTCATTAAGCACTTCGATACCGTGGGCCTCTACCAGCGTACGATTATTACTGAAAAGCGAAGTGCCCAATCCAGCGCGGTCGCGTTCTAAACTAAAGCCCAGCGCATCGAGTATCGTGGGGAAAACATCCAGCATGGTAGCGTCTCGGCGAATACGCTGTGGCTCGATATCGTTGCCGAGCATTATCAGCGTGTTGTCGCGGTCTAGCGCGGTCAATTGATCCCACACAGAAACGCGCATCGTCAGATGGTCGCTCAGTATGACCACCAAGGTATTATCGAGAAGACCCTCAGAATCCAACCGTTCAACCAAATCTTGAGCCAGCCAAGTCGCGCATTCCACCGAATAAAGAATATCCTGGCCGTCAAACTCTCCTTGACGTTCCACGCACGACTGGGAGGGATAACCATTAGGCGCATGACCCGCCAGATTGAGGCTAATTACACCCCAGGGGCCGCTATTCTGGCTATCTAAATGCCGGATCTCATCGGCGGTGATGTCATACAGCGTGTCGTCATACAGGCCCCAGCTATTTACATACTCAGGATTCTCTAGCAGGGGCTCTAAATCTTCACGTCCTTTCACCGTATCGAATTGGTGGCCGCGATAGAATAGTCCTTTACCCGCGAATTGTGTGCTAGCACCGCCTAGATAGCTTAGTTGGTAGCCCTGTGCAGCAAGAATGTCGCCGAGACAATCGACCCCGGGAACAACCTTGGAAAGAGGCTCGAACTGGCTGTCGTGAAGGAGTCCAGCAGGCATCAATGGCACGCCGCACTGGCTGGCAATCATGCCCGCCATTGTCCAGCCCGTATTATCCATCTGGCGCACGCCCTCAAAAACGGCACCTCGTTCCCCTAGGGCGTTGAGACTGGCGTAGGCATCCCCAAATATGTCATTAGAGTAGGTACGCTCTATGCTTTCCAAATACAGAATGAGTAAGTTAGGGGCGTCCCTAAGTTCCTCGGCAGGGGGCGGCTTGTAGCGTCGATCCAGCCAGGCGCCGTCATCAGTGACAATGGCCGCGCTGCGTTGGCTTATGCCATAAAGTAGCGGGTTGCTAGCCAATAATATAATAGCGAAAAAGCGCTCGGCTAACCGCCAGCGCTGGTCGTGGCGTGATAGCCACGTCACGGCCGCCAGTACGCCAATCATTATTAACGTATAGAGCACCGCGGAAATCATTTTGCCTGCGCCACCATGCTTGGCTATGCCTGCCTGGAGGTGAAAAAACACCGCACCCAAATCGACAATGCCAAAGCTGTCCGCCAAGTAAACGTACACACCCCAAAGACTTAACGGTACAAGCGACCAGGGCCACATTTTACGATAGCGAGCATTGGCAGGCTGGCCCCAGCGCAGCTTAAGCCCCACACCAATCCATGCGGCCGCTACTAAAAATAGCGTCCACCAGGGCAGACGGGTCATTACCGTGACCGTGTAACCCAGGCTGAGGCCAATTAGTGTCAATGCAATGGTGGCTAGCCTAGCGGTATCCCATGCAATGAAAGAGCGATAACGTATGATGACATTTACCTAATATAAACAGTGAAAAAGGGGACACTACAGAAAATTGATAGCTCTGATGATAACGGCTACTACGGGAGAAGTTGATGGGTGCGCTCGAAATATTTCTGCATAACCAAAAGACCCATCAAGCGTTCTTTATCAGTATTCATAAATTGAGCGAAGTAGCGGTTAGCATTACCGATAATTTTTTTCGCCGCCGCGGGGTTTTCAAGGTAATAGGTGACTTTCTCCTCAAGGTCTGAGTAATCATCTTTGAGCTGCACATAGTGATAGTCAGGTAACAAAGTGCCTTCCATAAACCATGTTTCAAAGCGCGGTTGTCGCATAAAACAGAGTGAATTAGAGGCCATTATCCATTTGAGATTCGTTGCAACATCTTTGCCTTCGATACTGAGTACGAATTTATATTTCAGTTGCTCCAGTACCGACATAAATTGGCTATGCCAGGGCTGACCTTGCGCATTTTTGTGAATATCGCCCACATTACATAGCGGGTGATCATAAAAGTCTCGAATGAATTGTCGCCGATGTTCTTGATGACAAGAACCACGCCATACCACAAGGTCAAGCTTGTCATCATAGCGGTGAGGATCTTTCACCGTGTAGTAATGACGAACACGGTTTAACTTAAGTAAAACTGAGTTTTGATTGTGGTCATTAATGGGCCGGCTTTTCACTAAGGTAGGTGCATCCGGCACGGTGGTTACATCACCAAAGCGATGGCAGAAGCGTAGTTCAGGCGGAAAATAGCGCAACACACTGAGCAAATCCAAGTAATAAGTGCCGCTTTTCTCGCGTTTGAAACTAGATAAACTTATAGCCTCCTTAGGCAGTTCAACGTTGTTTTCCAGTTGATTACAGTAGTTAACTCGGAGAAGTAACTGCTGCTGCTCCTCTTTTGACAATTGCTTTAATGAGCGAAGTAAATTTAATCTTTGCCGTTGCAGAAACGTACTGGGAATTAGGCGGTGAACGGTATGTTGCGCATAAAAGCCTAGTTTATGAAGATTTTTATGCGCTTTTGCAGAAGCTGCAAGCATAATCATTAACTCACTATTGTTTGATAGAGGTGCCAGTACGCTGCAGTCATTGACTGAGGGCTATAATGATCTAAACGTTCAGTGGCTCCTTGGGCCAATCGTTGCCGAAGAGCGGGATCCTGCCTTAATCGCATAATGTCGTTAGCCAGTGCATCGGCGTCGCCGGACGGTATCAGCAACCCCGTTTGTTCGTGCTTGACGATATCGGGTATGCCGCCAACCTTGGTAGCAATGACAGGAACGCCTAGCTGCATGACATCCAGCAGCACAGAGCCCAGGCCTTCATTGCGTGAAGGAAATGCAAACACATCCAGGCCAGCTAGATAGTCGGCAATATTGCTTTTAAATCCCAGCCAGGAAACATTGCTAAGTGACGAGGATTCTGCTTTTAGCGTTTCTGTATCTTCACCGTCACCTAGAAAAATAAACTGCATATCAGGTGCTTGATGCTCAAGCTTCTGCGCAGCCTGTAACAGCAATCGCTGGCCTTTATGACGGTCTACCACGGCGCCTGCATGGCCAACCAAAAATTTGTTGGCAAAGTCATTGCGAAAATTTTTGATCGCCTCAGGCGAGGGCGTTAAGCGCGCATAGGCACTGGGTATCAAGGTAACGTCGCCACACTGATTGTCTTCCAGAAGACGCTTTATAACGTGGGAAAGGGCTACTCTGGCGGATGCATAAGAGTAACACTGCTGGTTGAACCACTTACGTTTGACGGGCGAATCGACACGGCGCGTAATTAAATAGGGAGTGCCTTTTAAACGATAGTGTAAGTAAGCCCAATGAACGCCTTTTGCATCGTGGGCATGAACTAACTGAGTCTTGCCGAGCGCTGTCTCGCCGAGATCAAAATGCCCCGCTAGCTGGTGATTGGCTGCCTGAAAATTGAGTCGCGCTACACCCTGCAGGTGTTGGCGCATGGGTGAGTCTCGACGGCAAACCAGCGTTTGTGAAATATCGTTGGATGCCTGTTCTGCTAACGTCTTGATTAATAATTCGGTTTGGCGCTCTCCGCCGCGAAAACCACGCGCTAAATTGACATGCGTAATATGCATCAATCACCAAACCTTATTAAAGTCTTCCGCTTCAAGCACTTTTGGGTCGCGCTGATATTCAAGCAGCTTGGCATACTTTAAGTAGCTATTGAGACCTGCGCTGATCGCAACGGTCATGCCATCTACTCCGCCCATGAAGCCTCGCTGGAATATATATTTGCGTACAAAGGCATTCAGGCCATGTGCAAACGGTGAAAAGGCGTTGGCCCGCTTCCCCTTTTTAAACATGATTTTGGCCGCACGACCACTGAAGTTGCGGCCTGGCTTGGCAAATAACTGACCTAAGTTAGCAAAAGAGTAATGCACTATATCGGCGTTAAGTCGCTTCGGGTTGGTAGCCCCTATGCTGGCGTGCTGTTTTACATCAGCAAAGCGAGCATGGTGCCGGTTGTAGAGCCGAATACAGTAATCTGGATACCAACCACAGACTTTAATCCAACGTGAGCCAATCATATTGCGCCGACGAAAGGCAAAGGCGTCGTGTTCGGTTGCAGCAAGGTCGAGTTGTCCAATCGCTTCGACCATCTCTGAAGTTAGGCGTTCATCGGCGTCTAAGCTGAGCACCCAGTCATTCTTGACATGCGCTAGCGCGATATTTTTTTGAACGCCGTCGCCTAAATAGGCTTGTTGAACCACCTTGGCACCTAACTCACGCGCGATAGCGGTGGTTCGATCTTGGCTGCCTGAATCCACTACAACGATGTCGTCACATACTTGGCGAGCGGAAGCAATACAGTCCGCAATATTGGCTTCTTCGTTAAAGGTAATAATATTAGCCGATATCATGAAGCAGGCATCTCTTGCAAAAAGGCAGTAGTAATGTGCGCTGGAGAAAAGCGTTCCAGCCAATGTTCATCAATAGCGTAGCCGTCAGCATCAAGTATGGCATCGACACGGGCTGCTAACGCCTCCGGTGTCATTTCACATAGGTAAGCTTCCAGCTCACCGGCCATAATATCACGTACCCCGCCAGGGCAATCGACCGAGACAATAGGGGTTTGGCAGGCCAGCGCTTCAAGCAATACGATGCCAAGGCCCTCGTGGGCAGAGCTCAAGATGAATAGGCGCGCATTATGCATCCAAGGGTAAGGGTTTAATTGGCGACCGGCAAAAGTAACCCGTTCTGCAATATCCAGTTCAATGGCGAGTGATTCCAGCTCTTTGCGCAGTGGTCCCTCGCCGACAATCACCAAGGGCAGCGTTGTGCGCATCTTGGCGTACGCCCGCAGTAGGAGATGATGGTTTTTCTGCGGAACCAAGCGGGCTACGTTGAGTAAATATGGGGAATTGGGGTGCTCCGCGAAGTCTTCGCACATGGCTTTGCGAATCGCCGCTAAAGGGCATGGATTGGTGATGGTTCTCAGCGAGGACGGTTTGACTTGTAGCGTCTGCATGGCAGAGGCGATTTGCTTTTCCACTCCGTGGGAGACGGTGACGAGGTGTTTGTTATGAAATAGGCAGCGTGCTTTTAGTCGTTCTAGCCAGGGAGCATGACCTCCGGTAGTTTTGACGATATTTTCCAGCACATAATAGGCGCGGGGATCTTGGAAAGACCATACCGTTTCAAAGGTACCAATGCCGCGGAAAATAATCCGGTCAAAAGCGCCATATTGACGCTCAAGGCGGCGTACTTCGCGATGGAAAAGCTTCCCCCCCACCAGCCTGACAATAAAAAATAGCTTTTCCTCAACACGCTATTGAGCAGGCGTGCTGCCACCTCAATAACGCCGCCTACACCTGATTTCCACATGACACGAGACAGTGCGAAATGGTGCACTTTAACTTTCTCATTGCTCGGCTCTAGCTGGGGGGGACGCGGTTTAAAGTACATCAAATGGCTTTCATGGCCGTGTTCCGCAAAGGCGTCCGCAAGGTTCACCGCTACCCGTTCCATGCCACCAATTTTTAACGTACGCACGACAATCAATACCTTCATGTGGGCGAGTCCTTTTGGTGGGGCGGAAGTTGCATCACAGGACTGCACTGCAACCGCTGGCGACGCCGCCGATTCTTAAACCACGCCAGCATTTGCTTCAGACGTCGTTGCAGGGAAGGATGAGTAGCTTGTACAGATGTCTGCCACGGTGTTAACGAAAGATAGTGCCGATACAAATAGGCAAGCGGGTGGCGGCTGTCGGCGTGCCATGGTTTACGTGCGCCAATAAAATGTATGATCGCGGGTTCACGGATAGCGTGTTCAAGTTCCTTCTGCCAATCAGCATAGTGAGCTGCTTTTTTTTCTACGGCCGGATAAGCGTATGGCTGCATATTCCAGCGCATGGGTAGTCGATACCAGTCTTGGAAAATGAGATTTAATGCGTCCTGATCGGGATAACTTAAGGTGTAATCGCGCTGCTTTAATATTTGCTCTACTTGATCTAGCACATTGCGAGCTTTCCATCCTTCTAGATCCACCAGAAGGACGCCGGAATTAAAATAGTGTTGATAACCAAGGCCCATTCTACTCTGCTGGGTTCCTTGTAGATTAGCCACACTAGCTATGGGAGCGCCCTGTATGTCGAATGCCAACAAATTGGCGATATCGTCTAGCACTACAAGGTCACAGTCTAAATAAATAACTTTCTGGCAGCTTGGTGGCAGCCAGTTGTGCATGCCTAGACGCAGCATGGCGGCGGGCCCAAAACGGCCCAATGTTAACTCGGGCCAGCGACTATTCTCAGCTTCAATGATCGTTAGCTCAGCAGGCAGTGTCGTAAACCAGTTGTGCAGCTTTTGATGAGTACTTGCAGATAGTTTATATCCTAATATATAGAAATGCAGCGCCTCAGGTGTCTCGCTGTGACAAACGGTTGACGCTATCACGGCAGCGGCTTTATCTATATAAGCCTCATCGGAGCACAGGACAATATCAATCATTTGCGATCCTTTCCTGATATAACAGAGGGTGTTGAACTGTTAGTGCGCAATGTGGGTTTCCATATATGGACGAGGCCGCCCGCCATAACAACATTAAACAGAAATACACCTGTCCAAAATATCAAATATGATTCAAAAAGATTAATTACACTCCAAAAGCATAAAAAAGCATAGAAAAATAGCAGTACATCACCCGGCATGTCGCCACGCTTCCAAGCAAGCCGTGCGTTTGCTATAAACCACCCTAGTAGATAAAAGTAAGCAGCTAGACCTAACAAGCCATACTGTAGTGTGATTTCAAGATAGAGGTTATGTAGGTGACCAAAATTTAAAGCTTGATAGTGTGCTTGATTATATTGGATGTTATCAAATAGATAATCAATGCCTTGCTCACCCCAGCCTAGCAAGGGGCGTTGGGCAATCATATCGATCGCGGCGCGCCAACTATATAGTCGCTCTCCTACACTAGAGCGTACTTCACTGGTTGATAGGGGAACAGAACTCCAGTCACCTCTCAGTAGTGCCTGAATGGTATCCAATTCTGCAGTAGCTCTTTCAATGACTAAAGAGCTATTGGTAATAATAAGAATCGCCAGGCATGCTGATAAAATAAAAAATATGAGTAGATGTTTTTTTGAAAAGCTTTTCCGATGCTCAATAAAGATTAGGAAAAGTGCCGTTAATAAGCCTGCTATTACACCTAGCCAAGTGGCGCGAGTTTGTGAAATGATAACGCCGGCTATAATGATAATAAAAGCGAGCACCCATAAACTTAGTTTGCCATAGTGTTGTAGAGGGGCCCTTAACAGCCGTGGTAAAAAAATAAGCAATCCAAGCAGTACTGTGCCGAAAAACATCGCTGAATGCTGAACGTTACGAATACCAAACCCAATGCGTTCGCCGAGAAAACCACGCTGAAAATCAGCGAGGCCATCGCCAGCGATCCATGGCGCCAATACGACAGCTGCGCTAGCAATACTCCAGAAAAGTAGCGTGTTCTGTGTGCTGCCAGCAAGCCACCATGCAAATATAATAAATACGAACAGTCGGGCAATGTGATCCAGTTTAGGGTAGTCACCTGCCAGATCAGGAAGTGCCAGTGTTAAAAAAAACCAATGACACACTGCTAACAGTAAGGCCCACCAAAACATATGAAAAACAGGGTGTTTCCATACTGGTACGGCATAAATTTTAATGCTAATTAAACCAGAGAGAGATAGTACTAATTTATTGAAATCGCTAAAATCATCAAAGTGAGGCTTTGAAAAAACATAAAACAACGTAGTTAATACGCCTATCGCTATTAAGGGTAGGGGCGTTTTTCCAAAATAATGTGTTTCCCATAAGCTTGAAGGGATCTTTCTTAACATATACTCAGTTTCTCAGTTGTTTTCTGTATCTATGAAAAATTAATGTTCATTGGTGAACTGACCGGTATTTTAAAAGCTGTTTTAACAAGTCGCGATAAAAATTTAACTACAGTAACCTTGTCGAATGCTGCCCATTAATTCTGAGCTGTGGGAGATGGCAGAAAACTTTCCTAGCGAGCGCTCTAAGCGAGCTAAATTCTTTTCCTGCCACTTTCCCGCCGCACGGAGGCGGCAGCGATCAAGGTCAATCAACCAAGGTGCGCCACTGGGGTCGATCAAAATATTGCGGGCGTTCAGGTCAACATGATCAAGCCCCGCTTGATGAAAGCGGTAAATCATAGCACCTACACGCTTTAACAACGCTTCATCCGCCAGATCGTCGGCGAGTAGCTCAGCGAATGCTTTGGCACCAGCAATGCGCACGGTAATCAACGCGGCTTCATACGTAAGCCCATAGCGAGTAACACAGCTTGCTACGGGGCGAGGTACCGGCAGCCCTTGCTCAAAAAGCGTGGCGGTTAAGCGCAGTTCACGAAATGCCCGGGTGCGCTCAGCGCCAGTCCATAGGTAGCGTTTCTCACTGAGTTTGGCCGCCATGCCCCCCCGGCAATAGGGCCTTAATACCCACTGCTCGGTCGGCGTTGCCTGTAAAAACAGACTGCTGCCCCGGCCTGGTGCTTCGCCCACAATTAATCCGCGCTCACGCCAGTAATCGCGCGTGAATAAGTCTGGATCAATTTGGTGTGTTCCCGGCCCGTCACATAAACTGTCTACATCATGTAAAATCAGCCAATTTCTCTGCCGGAGTGCCGCTAAGCGCATGAAGCCCTCTCTGCCTGTTCAGCCTAACCACATTGCCATTTTGCGCCTCTCCGCCCTAGGAGATGTGTGCAATCTCGTGCCCACGGTGCGGGCGTTGCAGCGCCAGTGGCCCGATGCGCGCATTACCTGGATTATCGGTAAGGGGGAGCACAGTCTACTGGCGGGGCTTTCCGGGGTCGAGTTCGTTGTTTACGACAAGTCGACAGGTATTGCCGGAATGCGCGCGTTATGGCGGCAGCTTGCCGATACGCGCTTCGATGTGTTGCTACATATGCAGCAGGCCATTCGGGCCAGCGTGCTGTCGCTTGGGCTGAAGGCCGACGTACGCGTGGGCTATGACAAGGCGCGTGCCAAAGATGCTCAGCACTGGTTTACCCAGCATCAGCTTGCGCCGCACCCCAATGCCCATGTGTTGGAGTCCTTTATGGACTTCGCCCGGGTGCTCGGGGTAGAGGATGACCGCTTAGCGTGGGATTTACCTGTGCCCGATACGGCACGTAATGAGGCTCAGGTGATCAGCGGTGAGACCCCTTACCTCGTCATTAACCCGTGTAGCAACGTTCGCCTGCGTAATTTTCGCAACTGGTCGGTAGAGGGCTACGCGAGCGTGATTGAACACGCTTGGGTGCAGCACGGTCTTAAAAGCGTATTGACCGGTGGCGGCAGTGCTCTGGAGCGTGAAATAGGCGAGCAAATTGAAGCACTCTGTCAGCCAGCCAGTGTCATTAACGCCATCGGCGGCACCTCATTGAAAGGGGTTTTAGCGCTGATCGATCAAGCCCAAGCGGTGATAGCGCCGGATACCGGCCCTATCCATATGGCCAATGCCATGGGAACGCCGGCATTGGGTCTTTATGCATCGACCAATCCCCAGCGTGCCGCACCCTATCTGTGGCGCGATTTTGCTGTCAACGCATACCCTGACGCGGTACGTACTTATCTGCATAAGTCGGTAGACGAGGTGAGCTGGGGCCAGCGGGTGCGTCACCCAAGCGCCATGATGCTGATTAAAGCAGACGACGTTATCGCTAAACTGGATACATTGCTGGCGCATACCGCTTTGACTGCCAGCGCAGGGAGCTCCGATGAAGATTGATTTAACCGCGTTAGAACATGCCCGTGTACTGGTGGTCGGCGATGTCATGCTTGACCGCTATTGGCATGGAGGTACCTCGCGGATTTCCCCCGAAGCGCCTGTGCCAGTAGTTCGGGTAGAAGATGTTGAAGACCGTCCAGGCGGAGCGGCTAATGTGGCGCTGAACATTACCTCCCTGGGCGGCCACGCGGTGCTGGCGGGTGTGATCGGAGACGATGACAACGCGCAGATTCTACAAGCCAGTTTGACTGCCTCTGGTGTGAGTACTTACTTTCAGCGCAGTGCTGAGATACCCACGATTACCAAGCTGCGTGTGATGAGTCGTAACCAGCAGTTGCTGCGCCTGGATTTCGAGCAGCGCTTGGACAGTGTCGATACCAATGTGCTGGTGACTCAGGTAGAAAAGGCGCTCCCCGACTGCGACGTAGTGATCCTTTCCGACTACGGCAAAGGCACGCTGAACCAAGTAGAGAACCTGATAGCCAACGCAAGAGCTCAGGGCAAGCGCGTGCTAATCGATCCGAAAGGGCAGGATTTCAGCAAATACCGTGGGGCAAGTTTAATCACTCCCAATTTGACCGAATTTGAAGCCGTGGTTGGTCATTGTGCGACCGATGCTGAGTTATCCCGCCGGGGTGAAGCGCTACGTGCTGAGTTGGAGCTGGAAGCGTTGCTGATTACTCGCAGCGAAAAGGGCATGACGCTGATTCGTGAAGGGCATGCGCCGCTACACCTACCTACTCGCGCTCAGGAAGTTTTTGATGTAACAGGGGCAGGCGATACCGTTATTGGCTTAATGGGGCTAGCGCTAGCGGCAGGCCACGCCTTTCCCGAAGCAATGATGCTGGCTAATTTGGGGGCAGGGCTGGTAGTGGCCAAACCGGGCACGGCCACGCTCTCTATCGCCGAGCTCTACACTGCCTTACACGGCGATAAGCTGGCCGAGTTTGGGGTGATTGAACCGAATGTATTGATCGAGGCGGTGCGTGCTGCCCAGCTACGCGGTGAGCGGGTGGTCATGACCAACGGCTGCTTTGATATTTTGCATGCGGGCCACGTCGCCTACCTGGAGCAGGCTAAACGTCTGGGTGACCGTTTAATCGTCGCGGTTAACGACGACGCCTCTATTGGTCGCCTGAAAGGGCCCAAACGTCCGATTAATCCGCTTAACCGGCGGATGCAGGTGTTGGCGGGGTTAGGGGCTGTCGATTGGGTTGTGCCGTTCAGTGACGACACCCCTCAGGCGCTGATCGAAGCGGTGCTACCCGATATCTTGGTCAAAGGTGGCGATTATCGTCCAGAAGATATCGCCGGGGGCGCGGCCGTTATCGCTAATGGTGGTGAGGTTAAAGTACTGGGCTTTGAAGATGGCGTTTCGACCTCGGCGATGATTAGTTCGATTCTAGATCGTGAACGCTAAGAAACCTCTGATGTCTTCACCTGCCTGGCCTCGGCTTGCCTACTCAGCGGCACTGTATGCGCTCTCACCGCTGATTGGCTGGCGCATATGGCGTGAGCAAGTACCCACTTACTCACGCCTTCAGCGGCTGGGTTTACGCCTCGAACCGCTGCCTTCCGCGCCACGTATTTGGCTGCACTGTGCCTCGGTGGGAGAAGTACGCGCCGCTCGACCGTTGATTGAGGGGCTACTAGCGCGTTATTCAACGCATAGCCTGCTGCTCACTACCATGACTGCGACAGGTGCTCAGCAGTCTCAAGCGCTTATTAGCGAGCAAACCCCAAGCGATCAAGCAAGGCTTACCCATCGCTTCCTACCGTTGGATTTTCCCGGTGCTGCCAGACGCTTTGTACGCAGCGTTCAGCCCGAACTTGCGATCCTGTTTGAAACCGAGCTGTGGCCCAACCTGATCCACGCCTGTCGCCAGCAGGGTGTGCCGGTGGCAGTGGTGAATGGTCGCCTATCGCCCCGCGCCTTTAAGCGCTACCAACGCCTGCGCCCGCTAATGGCCAGCACGCTCGCCAATATTAGCTGGCTAGCCGCAAAATCACCGGCAGATGCCGAACGCTTTAATGCCCTTGGCTGCGGCACGGATATTACACGCATCGTTGGTTCGCTGAAATTTGAAATAGCTTGCCAAGATAAGGTGTCTGAAGAGAGTGAGCGCTTACTTCAAGAATGGGAAGGGCGTCCGGTTTGGGTAGCGGGCTCCACCCGAGACGGCGAAGAAGCACTTGTGCTTCAAGCCCATCGTCAGCTACTTAGGCGCTATCCGAACGCGTTGCTGGTGCTGGTGCCTCGTCACCCCCAGCGCTTTGATGAGGTGGCTAAACTTTGCCAAACAGAAAGCTGGACACTAAGCCGCCGCAGCCTACAGCAGCCTGCCACAAAGCAAACTCAGGTTTACCTGGGGGATACGCTCGGTGAACTGGCCGTTCTTTATGCAGCAGGTCGTGTGGCCTTTGTGGGGGGCAGCCTAGTGCCGTTGGGCGGGCACAATGTGCTTGAACCAGCGGCGCTCGGTAGGCCGGTGCTTAGCGGTTCTTCAATTGAGAACTTCGCCGATGTCGCTGAACCGCTTCAAGCGGCAGGTGCGCTAACGCTGGTCGATAGCTCGGATGCCCTGGCAGATGCCTTGGCGGACTACTTTGCTAACCCTGAGCGCGCCCAACAGGCTGGGCGCGCTGGCCGCGCGGTGATTGAGACGCAAAAAGGCGCACTTGATCGCACCCTGACAGGATTGGCGTCGTTACTGTCTCGTTAGCCATTGCCTGTATCGAAGAATCTTTATTTAAGCGCTATGCGCTCCACACCATCTTCTTTGCCCAGCAGCAGAACATCGGCGCCGCGGGCGGCAAACAAGCCATTGGTCACCACACCGACGATAGCGTTGATACGCGCCTCCATGGCTACCGGGTCTTCGATCATAAATTCAAAGCAGTCGATGATTTGGTTGCCATTGTCGGTGACTACCCCCTGGCGATAACCCGGCTCGGCACCAAGCGCTACCAGCTCGCGGGCGACATAGGAGCGAGCCATGGGGATGACTTCTACCGGTAGCGGAAAATGACCTAGCTGAGGCACGTACTTTGAACCGTCGGCAATGCAGATAAAGCGTTCGGCACAGGCAGCCACGATTTTCTCGCGGGTAAGCGCAGCACCGCCGCCTTTAATCATATGTAAGTTAGCATTTACTTCGTCTGCACCGTCGATGTAAAAAGGAACTGTGCCAACGCTATTGAGCTCAAAAACTTCAATGCCCAGTTTCTCAAGGCGCTCGGCACTTGCCTTAGAGCTCGCCACCGCGCCTTTAAAATGATGGCGCAGGGGCCCCAGGCGATCAATAAACAGGTTAGCCGTGGAGCCGGTGCCAATGCCTAAGATGGTATCCTTTTCCAACTGAGATTTAATTTCTGCAATGGCGGCGTCCGCCACGGCGGCCTTTAATTCATCCTGGTTCATAGCTTGGTTCATAAATAGCCTTGTGAGTCAGAGGAGAGTTAGAGAAAAGAGGTAGTGGCGTTAGTATAACGGCCTAAACGTTGCCTGCCGATGGAAACGCGGCTAGACGCCGCTATACGTAATCTGCTACCAATAAAAGCTTTGTCCGTTCACGTTCTTCCCTTGGGATACCCGCATGCTCGAAGCAACCGTCAAAAAGATCCTCCAAGCCCGCGTTTATGAAGCCGCTTGTGAGACCCCGATTTCCCCTGCACCCTTTTTGTCGCGTCGTTTCAACAACCAGATTTTGATTAAGCGCGAAGATCTACAGCCGGTGTTTTCGTTCAAAATCCGTGGCGCTTATAACAAAATGGCGCAGCTCACCCAGGATCAAAAAGATAAAGGCGTGATTGCAGCTTCCGCCGGTAACCATGCTCAAGGGCTGGCCATGGCCGCGAAGCTGATGGGTGTCAAAGCCGTCATTGTGATGCCGCGTATTACCCCCGATATCAAAGTGCAGGCGGTGCGCGCCCGGGGCGCCAAGGTCATCCTCAAAGGGGATGCCTTCGCTGCTGCAGCCGAGCATGCTCAAGAGCTGATCAAAGAGCACGGTTACACCTATATTCCGCCGTTTGACGATATTGATGTGGTGGCCGGTCAAGGCACCATCGGCGTGGAAATTCTGCGCCAACACGCTGGGCGCTTAGACGCCATCTTCGTGCCGGTTGGCGGCGGTGGTTTGATCGCCGGTGTCGCGGCCTATGTGAAGTACCTCCGCCCGGATATCAAAGTAATCGGTGTCGAAGCCGAAGACAGCGCCTGCCTCAAAGCCGCCTTAGAGGCGGGTGAGCGTGTGGTGCTCGAGCAAGTGGGTGTATTTGCCGAAGGCGTCGCGGTGGCACAAATTGGCGAGGTGCCGTTTTCGTTGATCAAAGATCTGATTGACGGCGTTATCACCGTCAATACCGATGAAATGTGTGCAGCGGTGAAAGATATTTTTGAAGATACCCGTGCCGTGGCGGAAACCTCTGGCGCGCTCTCGCTGGCAGGGCTAAAAAAATACGTGCAGCAGACCGGTGCCGAAGGCGAGACGCTGCTGTGCATTAACTCAGGCGCCAATACCAATTTTGATCGCCTACAGCACATTGCCGAGCGCACGGAACTAGGCGAGCAGCGTGAAGCGATCCTGGCGGTGACCATTGCCGAGAAACCCGGTAGCTTTAAGAAGTTTTGCCGCACGCTAGGCAAGCGTATGGTGACCGAGTTTAGCTATCGCTACGCTGACAGCAGTGAAGCGCATATCTATGTAGGCGTGCAGGTTAAGCCCGGCGGTGAAGATCGACAGGCAGTGATCGACAAGCTGCGTGAGAGTGGCTATCAAGTAGAAGACTTGACTGACAATGAGCTGGCGAAACTGCATATTCGTCACCTAAGTGGTGGCCGCCCCAGCGAACGTTTCGAAGAAGAGGTATACCGTTTTGAGTTCCCCGAGCGCCCCGGTGCGCTGATGAACTTTTTGACGCAGTTGCCACACGACTGGAACATCTCGCTATTTCATTATCGCAACCATGGCGCTGCCTACGGCCGAGTGTTGGTGGGAATGCAAGTCCCAAACGGTGACCGTACTCATGTGGCAGAGTACTTAGATGCCATCGGCTACCGTTACTGGCGTGAAAGCGATAATCCGGCCTACCGATTATTTATGGCTTAGCGCTGCCCTGCGGTAAGCATAAGACGTGCGTAAATAGTTGTGTGTAAGTGGTTGCTTACCTTTAACGTCAGAGCTGCTAGTAACATAACGTAACTTAATCCTCAGAAATGAGGCTAAAAAAGGTCGCTAAACTAGTTGTCAACGATGGCCTAATAGCCCTATAGTCGTGAACGAAATTAAGCAAATCTGCCACCCTTTTGAAACCGTAAAGTGTGGTGGATTTAGCACATTCGGCAACGGTAAAGGTGTTGGAGAAGCGGCATGCGGCGGAAGAAGCCTGATATGGTAATGGCGTTGATGGTGGTATTTGCATTAGGAGTGCTGGCTACCGGCTATGCGCAGGCGTTGTCGGGAAGCTAATTCCCCGCAAGGTGACAGATAGCAGATGAGAGGGGCTGATCCTTTATGGGGTCAGCCCTTTTTTATGGCCAGTTTTTAAGGACAGCGATTGCCGGCGAACGTAGCCTTGGTCACTGACCACCACCTGTAAAGGCACATCCCATGGCTCCACAGGCAGAGAAGCCACCTGTTGGCAGGCATGGGCGACGCCAATCAAAGTAGGCGATGGGCCGGGGCGGTGCATGAACGCTAAGCTGCGGTCGTAAAATCCACCCCCCATGCCCATGCGGTTTGCATTAGCATCAAATCCGACTAGCGGCACAATCAGCGTATCTAGCGCCCAAGTGGGCAGCCGATTACGCCGCTGGGCACTGAATCTCACGTCAGGCTCCCAAATACCAAAACGGTTTTTTATCATTGGGGTGTCAGGACGGTAGGCAACAAACCACAGGCGGTTAGCGCTAAACGGACGTAAAACCGGGAGATAAATATTGACGTTACGCTGACGTAGCCAGGGAATAAGCGGGGTAGGATCGATTTCGCCGTTGACAGGCAGATAAAGACTTAAGCGCCGTGCGCGGCGTATTTCAGGCAGGGTTTTCAATCGTTGGCACAAGCGCTGTGCCGCAAGGCGTTGCTCATGCTCAGAAAGGGCTCGGCGTTGGTGACGTAAAGAGCGGCGGAGCGCGCGCTTATCGTCGTCCAGATAGAGGCTTTCCATGCAGATATTCTTTTATCCTCTATATTTTCGCATAGCCTAGACTTTGGGTGTTCTCCAGAGTGCCGCTGTCATTCTGGCCCTGAACCTACTGGTTCAGGTGGGTGGCCGCAGCCAGACCGTCAGGCTTTCCGACGCACGGACATGCACACGGGCCTGGCTAGCATTTGGCCCCCTGGGTATTACGCATAGGCTCGAGGGACTATAACGACTGGCGTACACCCCAGAGAACCCCGCCATCCTAACAGAGCGACGGCTAATGCCAAAGGTCTGGGTTAAACGTTCGCCGAGTCTTTAGATCGTTGACAGCGCTTTCAGGTAAAGCCTAAGACTGGCGCGTTTTGGATAATGCCCGCTCAAGGCGCTCATTTAAACGGTTCAGGCTCTCTTCACCGGCACGGTGCTCATCCATGGCTTCAAGAAGTTCGTGGGTGATATTGAGGGCCGCCATGATCGCCACACGCTCACTCCCCAGCACGCTGCTTTGGGCATTGATACCCTGCATGGCGCGGTCTAAGTAGCGCGCGGCGCGATCAAGTTTGGCTTCTTCGCCCGTGTCGCAGGCAATGATATAGCCGCGCCCTAATAGGGTTATTTCTTTGGTTGGCCGCTTGGCGTTGCTCATCAAAGACTCCAGCACGGGCCAGCAAGGGGCCCAATGCGTTAACATCACAGCATAGGAAGATAGGTGTCACTCACTATAAGAGAGGCACTTGTGCGCGGTCAACGCGCGGGCGAGTGCATCTCGTACCATTGCCGCCACCCTATCCCCCACACGCCCAATAAATACGAGGTTATTAAATACTATGTCATTGATTGATGAGCGTCAGGACTTCTCCGATGTCGCAGATGTCTTTCTTCTCCATGGCAGCATGCAGTCGCCGGCGTTTTTGGATGGCCGCTTATGTGCGCTGCTGGCGTTACGCGATGTGAATGCAGAGGCTTGGTTGGACGAAGTCTGCCAGAGCCTTGGTGTTGAGCAGCCCCGCGATCAGGCAAGTGCCGAGCGGCTATTAGGCTGGCGGCGGCAAACCGTAGAGGCGCTTAGCGCCAGCGACCTGGACTATACCCCACTGCTACCCGACGAGCTGTTCTCCCTGGGCGAGCAGGCGCAGGGTCTTAAAGAGTGGACGCTGGGCTTTATTGAGGTGGTCGATGAAGTGGCCGACAACGAGCTGCGCGAGCGTTGGTCTCAGGCGCTCCGTGAGGCGATTGATGACTTGCAGGCGCTGGGTCGGATAGATACCGATATCGACGACAGCCCCGAAAACGAAAACGATCTGTTTGCGCTTACCGAGCATGCCCGCATGGCCGCTATGCTGCTGTATACCGAGCAGCACCCCGGTATGCCGCAAGTCGAGCAAACTGACGCACCCGTTCACTAATCCCGTTGCCTAGATAGGAGCCGCTATGCTGTCCGACCCTGTGTTGCCTACGTTGTTACCTCGCCCCCCTGCGATCAGTATGGGCGAGTACCGCCACCGCCGTGACGCCTTAATGGCCCAGCTGCCGGATAACGCAGCGGTGGTGCTCCCCGGTGCCGGACTGATGACCCGTTCACGGGATAGTGAATTTGCCTTCCGTCAGAACAGCGATTTTTACTACCTGACGGGCATACACGAACCAGATGCACTGCTGTTGCTGCTACCAGGACGCGCTGAAGGTGAAAGCGTGGTGTTCTGTCAGGATCGCGACCCCACCATGGAAGCCTGGACAGGGCGCCGTTTGGGTGCCGAAGGCGTGGTCGCTGATTACGGCATCGATCAGGCGTTTGAAAACGCAGTACGTGATGAGCGGCTACCTGAACTGTTGGCAGGTCGTGAGCTACTTTATCTGCCGCTAGACAATGCTGAAGCTGTCAGCATGGCTGAAGATGCTTTACATGAAGCCCTGGTCGGGCTTAGACGCGGTCGGCCACCGCTAAAAGGTTGGCTGGATATCAACCCGTTGGTTCACGCCATGCGGCTAATCAAAAGCGATGCTGAAATTGCCCTGCTCAGACATGCGGCGCTGATATCTGCCCATGCTCACCGGCGCGCCATGCAGGTGGCGCGCCCAGGGCTGAGCGAATTTCAGCTCCAGGCCGAGTTAGAGCATGAGTTTGTCTGGCATGGGGCCAGTGGCCCTGCCTACAGTACGATTGTAGGTAGCGGTGCCAACGCCTGCGTACTGCACTATATTGAAAACAGCGCACCGCTGTGTGAAGACGGCTTGGTGCTTATCGATGCGGGGGCCGAGTTTGAGTTATATGCTGGTGATATCACCCGCACATTCCCGGTCTCCGGGCGGTTTAATGATGCCCAGCGGGCGCTCTACCAGGTCGTACTCGATGCCCAGCAGCGCGCTGTGAGTGCGGTTCAGCCGGGGGCCACCCTTGCTGATATACACCAGGGCGTGGTGCATGACCTAACTGCTGGGCTGATTGAGCTTGGTCTGCTGGAAGGTGATGTACAGGCGCGTATCGATGACGAGAGTTATCGACGCTTTTACCTGCACTCAACGTCACACTGGTTGGGGCTGGACGTACACGATGTCGGTACCTACCGGCTGAATGAGCAAACACCTCGGCCACTGGTCGCAGGCATGGTGCTCACCGTGGAGCCTGGCCTGTATATCCCTAGCGATGACGATATTCCTGACGCCTACCAGGGTATTGGTATTCGTATTGAAGACAATGTGGTCGTCACTAACGAAGGTCATGAAGTGCTGACCGCAGACGTGCCTAAACAGGTCGACGAAATTGAGGTATTGATGGCTAAAAAGTAACCAGCTCTCAATGTCTTCAGTGGCCTTTATGTAAATTACGTTACGAAATTATTATTACCTCTTTATGAAGTGGCGTCGTGGCCGGGAGAAGCCAATGCAGCAGTCTAATCAGGCGGTTAAGGGAATGCCGACGCATGACATTGTAATTGTGGGCGGGGGGCTGGTAGGCGCCAGCTTAGGCTGCGCCCTGGCGCCGCTGATTGAGCGCTATGGCTGGCGCGTGGCGATCATTGAGTCGGCTCCGATGGCTGTTCAGCCACAGGAAACGACTTGGCAGCCCAGTTTTGATGCCCGGGCCAGTGCGATTGCAGAAGGTTCAGCCCAACGCTTCCAGCAGCTGGGTGTGTGGGAAGCGATGCGGAGTGAGGCCACGCCTATCAAACGCATTCACATCAGTGAGCGCGGCCGCTTAGGAGCGACACGGCTGAGTGCTGACGAGCTGGGTGTCGCCGCGCTGGGGCATGTCATCCCCAATGCGTGGATGGGACGTGTGCTGCACCAACGGCTTGCCCAACTACCGCTGGAGTGGCACTGCCCGGCGAAGGTTGAGCAACTTACTCCCGTGGCTAATGGGCATGATCTGCAGCTCTCAGACGGTAGCCAGTTGACGGCAGGACTAACGGTATTGGCAGATGGGGGACGCTCTGGTCTTAAAGAGCAGTTAGGCATTGGCAGCCGCCATGAGTCTTACCAACAGACGGCGCTGATCGCCCACGTGGGGGTAAGCCAGCCCCACATGGGCGTCGCTTATGAGCGCTTTACCTCCCAAGGACCAATGGCGCTGTTGCCGCTCCCCGGCCAGGCCATGGAGTTGATCTGGACGCACCCCACTGGCAGTGAAACAGCGCGTATGGCGCTTCCCGAGCGTGAATTTCTGTTGCAACTTCAACGTGCCTTTGGTGATCGAGTGGGTCGCTTTACCCAGGTAGGCACCCGACACGCCTATCTGCTTTCACTGGTCACCGCTGAAGAACCGGTGCGTCCAGGGCTGGCGGTATTGGGTAACGCTGCTCATGCCTTGCACCCGGTCGCGGGGCAGGGGTTCAACTTAGCCCTGCGTGGGGTAATGGATCTTGTCGAGGCCCTGGAGCAGGGTGAGCAGGCCAAGCGGCCGTTGGGCGATATGAGTACGCTGCAAGCCTTTGAAAAGCAGCGCTCCCGAGACCGCGCCAATGTGATTCGCTTTAGCGACGGGCTGGTGCGGCTGTTCGGGCTCTCCTTCCCGCTGCTGCCCCATGCTCGGGCCGCGGGGTTAATAGGTTTGAATCTGGTTGGGCCCTTGCGGCGAGGGCTGGCTCGCCGCGCCATGGGCTTAGAACGTTAAGCTTATACATCCTAGCCCACGAACAAGGGAACGCTATGCATACGGACTCATCTATTGCGAAGCCGTCGGTGGAAAGCTTTGAAGCGATTATTGTTGGCGGTGGTATGGTCGGTACCGCGCTCTGCGCGCTGTTAGCCCAGGCAGGCATGCAGGTAGCGCTTGTTGAGGCAAAGCCCGCGCCGTTAAGCCTTGAAGATGCTACTAGCGTGCTGCCAGCCCCGCGGGTTAGCGCGTTAACGCCGGTCTCTCAGCGTTTGCTAACCCATTTGGGCGCTTGGCCTGCGATGCAGAAAACCCGAGTGACTCCTTACCAAGGCATGCAGGTATGGGATGCCGAAGGCAGTGGTGAAATTGCCTTTTCTGCCGACGAGGCGGGTGTCGCGGTGCTGGGCCATATCGTTGAGAACGCGGTCACGCTGGCCGCGCTCAATAGCCAGGTCGTTGACCATCCCAATGTCACCCCATTTTTTGGCGCTCGCCTACAGGCGCTGCAGCGCCCAAGCTCATATCCTTCAAAGCAAGCCTCAAGTGGCGACTGGCTGATACTTGACGATGGGCGACAGCTACATGCGCCGTTAATCATCGCCGCAGATGGTGCCCACTCGGTGCTACGCGAAATGGCCGGTATTGAGGTGGCCAGTGACGATATGCAGCAGGAGGCTGTGGTAACCACCGTTAAGTGCGCCAAGCCCCATGGTGGGGCGGCTCGGCAAGCGTTTATTGATGGTCGCCCACTGGCGTTTCTGCCGTTAACCGTGGAAGGGGATGACCATTACTGCTCAATTGTATGGTCGACTACGCCGGAGCACGCCGCTGAACTGAGTGAACTGCCCCGCGAAGCGCTTGGGGAGGCACTGGGGAGAGCATTTGGTCATCGCCTAGGTGAGGTAACGGTCTGCGATAAGGCCCACCGTTTTCCGTTAGTGCAGCGCCATGCCCGTCACTATGTGCAACCGCATTTCGCATTGGTGGGGGACGCTGCCCACAGCATTCATCCGCTGGCGGGCCAGGGCGTCAATTTAGGCCTTATGGATGCGGCGGTCTTGGCAGAAGAGGTGGTGTATGCCTGGCAGCGCGGTGCGCCCTGGGGAGAGTTAAGCACCTTGAAGCGCTATGAACGCCGGCGGCGCTTTGATAACAGCGCCATGCTGGGGCTGATGAAGGGGTTTAAAGTACTGTTCGGCAGCCACGACCCGGCGTTGACGCTGGCGCGTAACCTGGGAATGAGTGGCATGAACCAGTTGGTGCCGCTAAAACGGGTATTGATGCGGCAGGCGACCGGGGAGCGCGGCCGCCTGCCGCTTAGCTGTCGTTAAATCAGGTTGCCGTCAACGCCGTTGACGGTCGACTACGTTGAGTGCTTTAAGCAGATTAAGCGCCTCGCTGAGTTGGTAATCATTGAGTAGTCGCTCGGCCATCTCCTGGCGATCCCGTGGCGCCTGCTGAGCGCTTAGGTGGCCCTCGAGGTCGGCTTCACGAATCTCCCGGCGGCTCTCGGCGACTTCCAAGCGACCACGCACAACGTCTACATCGGGCTCAATGCCTTGGGCCTGAATGGAGCGACCGTTGGGAGTGTAGTAGAGCGCCGTGGTAAGTTTGAGTCCTTCGCCATTACCGAGTGGCATAATCTGCTGCACTGAACCTTTACCAAAACTATCGGTGCCCATAATCACACCACGCCGCTGATCCTGCAGCGCCCCGGCGACGATTTCCGCCGCTGACGCACTGCCACCATTGATCAACACGACCAGCGGCACATCGGCAGCGGGCGTGGTGGGTGAGGCAGAGAACGACATTTCGGTATCTGAGAGGCGCCCCTCGGTATACACGATCAGGCCCTCATCCAGGAACAGGTCGGCAATGCCGACGGCGGCCTGTAGCACCCCACCGGGGTTATTACGTAAATCGAGTATCAACCCTTCTAAAGGCTGTTCGCGAGCCATAAGCTCAAGCGCATCGCGCGCCTGTTCCGGTGTGCGCGCCTGAAACTGACTAACGCGCAGGTAGCCATAACCGGGCTCGAGCAGCTCATGTTTAACGCTTTCGCTGCGAATAACCTCGCGGGTCAGAATAAATTCCCGCGGCGAATCTTCGCCTGAACGCAGCACGCTAATGCGTAGATCGGTGCCCGGCTCACCGCGCATCAGGGTGACGGCCTCTTGCAGCGACATGCTGTCGGTGGGGGTGCCATCAATGGCGACGATAATATCGCGAGAAAGTAGCCCCGCGCGGGAAGCGGGGGTGTCGTCGATAGGCGTAATCACCATGAGCTGACCATTCTCGGTGCCCACTTCGATACCGATGCCGCCAAATTCGCCCTGAGTCGACTCGCGCAGGCTCTGATACTCCTCCTCATCCAAGTAGGCGGAGTGGGGGTCTAGCTCGCTCAGCATGCCACGCATAGCGTTGCGCAGCAGCGTACTGTCATCGACCTCCTCAACGTAGGCACGCTTAATGCGTTCAAACACCTCGGCGAAGGTCTGAATATCTTCCAGGGGTAGTTGGTCGTAGGATGGCTCATCCACCGCACCACTACCGGCTGGCTGGGCGAGCAACGGTAGCGGGGCCGCCAGTAAAGCAATCGGGAGCAGGGTAGCCAAGAAGCGCTTGGCGGGGGCTGATACCCCGGTAACTGATAGCGTCATGCAGACTCCGCAGGGCGATAGGTGGCGCCATAGCGCGCACCCTGTCGTGGAAAGTGTTTAGTTGAAAATGAACATTGAGACATCAATAGTCATGCAGCTTATCCCGTCAGCGACGCGCAATCCAACGCTGTGGATTAATTGGTTCACCCCCGCGGCGAACTTCGAAGTAGAGTGCCGCGCGGGTTTGACCACCGCTATCACCTACGCGACCAATTTCATCACCGCGACTGACCTGCTGACCAGGCCTGACGCTAAACTGTTGCAGGTGAGCATGCAGCGTCATGATCTGGTCACCGTGGTCGATAATCAACAAGTTACCAAACCCCCGCATCCAGTCAGCGAATACCACCCGGCCAGTGTGTACGGCAGTGACCGGGGTGCCCGCGCTGGCCTGAATCACAATACCGTTATAGTGCACGCCGTCGCGATGGTGAAAACTGCTGCTGATTGAACCCTGTACCGGCCAAGGCAAATCACCTTGGGTGCTTACAATATGCGTAGTAGGCGTGGGTTCAGCAAGTTTTGCCATCTCCGCCTGGATATTACGCAGTACCCTTTCGGCCTCTTCGCGGCTCTGATTGAGGTCGGCTAGCCGCTCCTCTTCGCTTCCGTAGCGGTCATCCAGATTGGAAACAACGCCTCGCCGTTCGGTGGTGCGTTGGGCTAACAGCGCGCTTTGCTCTTCTAACTCGTCGGCCAGCGTATCGAGGCGGGCCTGCCGCTCGCTTAGTTCCTCCTGAGTATCGGCGAGCGCCGTATCGAGGCGGGCGATAGCATTTAAGCGGCGATTGCGTGCTTCGGTCAGCCGATTCATATACGCCTGCATACGATCAAGCTCGGACGGGTCGCCCTGGTTAAGCAGCAGTTTGAGCTGCGGCGTTGGGCCAAGGCGGTAAAGTGCTGAGAGCTGCTGGCCCAAGGCTGCATATTGGTCGGCACGCTCGCTCTCCAGTCGGTCACGATGTTGACGGAGCTGGGTCGTTTCATCATTCAACTGGCGGCGCTCAGCTTGTAGCGTGTCTAAGCGCTGATGAGTCTCGGCAAGCTTGGTTTCGACTTCCTTGAGCTCACGTTCGGCGCTATCGCGAGCCTCGCCAGTGGCGCTGAGGCGTTGGGCAACGGACTCGATCTCTTGGCCAATTGCATCCAACTGCCGACGCGCAGCACTTTCATCCTGCTGGGCGAAGCCTGCTGGCGCATAACTTAGCGCCAGCAGGAGGGTCATTGCCAAATAGCGCCAAATAGACATTACTTGAAATGAATCAGTGCTTTACCCGTCATCGCCTCGGGCTGTTTCTGATCCATCATGGTCAACAGCGTGGGGGCTAGGTCGCATAGCTTGCCCTCCTCAAGCGAGGCTGGGCGCTTGCCAACGTAAATAAGCGGTACCACAAAGGTGGTGTGGGCGGTTTGTGGTGCACCCGTTTCAGGATGAACCATCTGTTCGGCATTACCGTGGTCGGCGGTAATTAAGCAGGCGCCGCCTGCACGCTCGATGGCTTCAACGACACGACCCACGCAGGTATCGACGGTCTCAATGGCTTTTACCGCCGCATTGAAGTCGCCGGTGTGGCCGACCATATCGCCGTTGGCGTAGTTACAAACGATCAGGTCGAAGCTGCCGCCGTCAATGGCATCGACAAGCTTATCGGTAATCTCAAAGGCGCTCATTTCAGGTTTTTCGTCGTAGGTGCGCACATCACGGGGAGAGGGCACCAGGATGCGCTCTTCGCCTTCGTACTCGGCTTCGTTACCGCCTGAAAAGAAGAACGTCACGTGGGGATACTTTTCGGTTTCGGCAATACGCAGCTGCTTCAAGCCACGCTTGGCGACGACCTCCCCCAGAGTGTCATTAAGATCAGATGGCGGGAAGGCGGATGGCGCAGGAATGTCAGCGGCGTACTGGGTCATCATTACCAGCCCTTTACCGGCAAGCTTAGGGCATGCCCGCCGCTCGAAACCGTTGAAATCCGGCTCGGCAAAGGCACGAGTTAACTCACGGGCGCGGTCGGAGCGGAAGTTAAGGAAAATTGCTGCATCGCCATCCTGCAAAGTAATTGCATTTTCTTTGGAACCATCTTTGAGCGGTATGCTGCTAGCCGATACGAATTCGTCGGTTTCACCGCGCTGATAGGCGTCACGCAGTGCGGTTTCAGCGCTGGTGGCGTAGTACTCTGCTTGGCCATCGGTAAGCAGACGGTAGGCCTGCTCGACGCGCTCCCAGCGGTTGTCGCGATCCATGGCGTAGAAACGGCCAATAATCGAGGCGACAAAGCCATTGTCAGCGCCCACCAGCTCGGCCAGGCGAGCATTGGCGCGCTCTATTGAGGCCAACGCACTTTGCGGTGGCATGTCACGACCATCGAGAAAGGCATGAATAAAAATACGCTGCGCCCCACGGCGTGCCGCAAGTTCGGCCATGGCAATGAAGTGGCCTTCATGGCTGTGGACACCACCGGGGGAGAGCAGGCCAATCAAGTGTACCGGCCGGCCATTGGCGACAGCTTCGTCAATCGGCTGGGTGAGGTTGTCATTAACATCCAGGTCACCGTCTTCAATCGCCTTGCTGATACGGGTAAAGTCCTGATAAACGATACGTCCGGCACCAATATTCATATGGCCAACTTCAGAGTTGCCCATCTGACCTTCGGGGAGCCCCACGTTAAGGCCATCGGTGTGAACGAAGGCGTGAGGGCGGCTTTCCCACAGTTTATCCATTGTCGGCGTATGGGCAGCGGCCACCGCATTATGGTCGCTCTCGGGGTTGTGGCCGTAGCCGTCGAGAATAATCAGCGCCACGGGGCGCGGGGTGCGAGAAGTATCCATAAAAAAACCTCGTTAAGATTGGCAAGCCGAACGACTCGAAAATTCGGGGTCGCGACAGGCGCACGCTTGGGGCATCATAACGCAGGCAACTGCCAGGCGTCATGATTTAGGAGCCTGTCCGGCTTAACACTGATCTACTGCGAATCCCGGTATTTTGGCCAACTTTAGTCGATCGATTTCGTTAAATAGCGCGCTATTCGCCTCAATCGATCGATAAATTTGGATCAGAATCCGTGCTTCTCGCGACGATCGGCCAAGCCGTACAACCTCCTGGCCTGCGCGGGAAGCTATCTGACGTGTATACTTGTCGCGTTTTGGCAGCGGTTAGGCCGCTTTTTTCTGCATAGACCAAGAGATTGTGTTCGCGATGATCGATCAGGTGTTCGAATTCGTACAGAACCACCCCCTGCTAGTTGGGGCATTTTTGCTGGTGCTGATAGCGTGGATTATTTATGAAACGCGCAGCGCCGCCACGAATGCACTGACTGCCTCGCAGGCCACTCAGCTTATCAACCGCGAAGACGCGGTGGTGCTGGATATCCGTGAAAACAAAGACTTCAAAGCCGGGCATATCGCGGGGGCGCGCAACATTCCGCAGAGCAACCTCGATAGCCGCATGAGCGAACTGGATAAAGTAAAAGCCCAGCCGGTCATCGTGGTTTGCAAGCACGGTCAGAGTTCTGGCGCCGCACAGGCCAAGCTCACCAAAGCAGGCTTTGAGCGTGCTTACAAGTTGAGAGGCGGTATGGCGCAGTGGCAAGGCGACGGCCTTCCGGTGGTTAAAAAGTAAGCAACGCTACCTTTATTTAATGAACAATCAGGAGTTTTCTCATGGCGGAAGATAACAACACCCCGCAGGCTGGTGCCGCGGCGGACGAAAAACCGCAGCTCAAATTCTCGCTGCAGCGTATTTATGTAAAAGATATTTCGTTTGAAGCGCCCAATTCGCCCTCGGTGTTTAAGCAGGCGTTCAAACCTAAGGTGAACCTGGATCTTAATACTACCAGCACTAAAATTGCTGATGACCAGTATGAAGTGGTGGTCAAAGTCACTGCCCAGGTGAACGACAACGAAACCGGTACCACCTCTTTCCTGGCGGAAGTAGAACAGGCGGGCCTTTTCCGTATTGCCGGTATTGAAGGTGCGCAGTTGGATCAGACCTTAGGTGCCTTCTGCCCTAACCTGCTGTTCCCCTACGCCCGCGAGTGCGTGGATAACCTGGTCAACCGTGGTGGTTTCCCGCCACTGATGCTGGCACCGGTTAACTTCGAAGCGATGTACGCTCAGCGTAAGCAGCGCGAAGCTAAGCAAGCCGCCGAAAACACTCACTAAGCGATGCCAAAAGCCATGTCAGAAACGCACGCCGCTGATTGGTACGCCCTGCATGGCAAAATGCCACGTCTCTATGTGCCTGCTGCTTTCGTAGCAGGCAGAGAACTTGCATTGCCTGATGGCCCGGCGCGCCACATCACCCGCGTGTTGCGCATGGGCGAAGGTGCACCGTTGGTGCTATTTGACGGCCAAGGTCTTGAGGCGGGGGTGCGCTTGGCGGACGTTAGCCGCAAGCAGGCGCTCGTGCGGGTCGAAGCGGTATGGTCGGGCAGTGGTGAATCGCCGCTGTCTGTCCATTTAGGCCAGGCCATCTCTAAAGGCGACCGAATGGATTATGCCATCCAGAAGGCCGTCGAGTTGGGCGTTGCGGCGATTACTCCGCTGTATACCGAGCGCGGTGATGTGCGCTTAAAGGGCGACCGTGAAGATAAAAAGCTAGCCCACTGGCAGGCAGTGGCTGCCAGCGCCTGCGAGCAGAGTGGCCGTGCGGTGGTGCCCCAAGTGAATTCACCGATGCCGTTATCAGCATGGCTTGAAGAGCGCCAAGAGCCGCTGCGCTTGATGCTGCATCTAGCGACCGGCAATGCGTTTGATCGCCAAGACCGACCGGCTTCGGTAGCGCTGCTTATCGGCCCTGAAGGCGGTTTAAGCGAGAGTGATATCGCCGCTGCCCAAACCGCTGACTTTACGCCGCTGACTCTCGGCCCACGGGTTTTGCGTACGGAGACGGCACCGGTGGTGGCGCTTTCGTTGCTGCAGCACTACTTTGGCGATTTGTAAGTACTTACTACCTGCCAAGGCCTTATCAAACTGCTTTTTCCCTTCGTTCGCTTGCCTCTGAACGCTTTGTCTCTGATTCCGGCCCATTTCGATATGCCTGCTGAAGGCCCTTAAGCACGATGGGTTTAAGCATCGGCAGCGGTTCACCTGATAGCCCACTGATCACCAGCAAGCGGTGTTGCCGGCCGCGCGCATAGCCCAGCCAGCAAGGCAGCCATATCGGCGTCGGGGTGCTACCCAGCACCTGGATTCGCCAGTGACGTGGTGTCGCCATACGCTCCCATAGCCACAGCCGGTTCAGTGCTTCTGGCGTTGGCGGTAAACCGCTATCAATGTTAAGTGCTGAGCTGGGTTCTTCGACCTGGGTGGGTAGTTCGGCACCCACTAATAGCAGTGCGCGGCGCATTTCCTTAGCACACAGTAGCCAAGCCCCCGGCGTGCCATTAGGCAGGCCAAGTGCGGTCGCCCAGAGGCCAACCCAGGCAGGTTCGCAAGCCGTCGCGCCAAGTCGCTGTAAGCACCGTTTAGCAGTATCTTCTTCAATCCGCCGCGCAAGTGTTAAGCGTTCAGCCATTTGCCCACCCCTGCAGCAGCGCTAGCATGCCCAGTATGAGACAAAACCAAGCGAATAGGCCGATACAGCGACGGCGCGTCAACCGTGCCTCTTGACCAATCACCTGGGCGTTATCGGCTCTCGCGGCCAATACGGCCTGCATATCCGGCGCGGCTTCGGCCATCATCACATCGCTTAGCTGATCTTGGCTGGGGGCGGGCGCTGTTAGGCTAACGAGGTAGCCAACGCTCATCGAAACCACTACCCCCACCGTGTTGTTATACAGCCACGAGATATCGAGGAGCGCAGAGACAGCCCATACGGAGAGCATACCGGCAATCAGTCCGGCCATCGCTCCTCGTGCGTTGGAGCGGTGGCTAAAAATAGCCAATAGGAAGGTACCTAGTAGCGCCCCATAAAACCACGAGCCGATTTGGTTGACCGCCTCGATCACAGGGCCAAGATTACCGGCGAAGAAAGCAAACAGGGTGGCATAAAGCCCCCAGAAAATGGTGGCCATGCGTGATGCTTTCAGATAATGAGCATCGCTGGCATTGGGGTTGATATAGCGACTATAAAAATCCCGCACGGTTACCGCCGAAAGCGAGTTGAGCGCCGAGTCGAGGCTCGACATCGCCGCGGCAAACACTCCGGCAATGACTAGTCCCGCCATGCCTGAGGGAAAGGCACTGACGACATAGCGGGGCAGCAGCTCATTGAGATCCTCGGGTGGTGTTAGCCCATGCTGCTGGTAATAGGTGGCCAAAATGACGCCAATAAATAGAAACAGCAGCATCTGCGGAATCAGCAGGTAGCCGCCAATCAGCAGCGAGCGCTGAGCATCGAGCACTGATGGGCTTGAGAGCACTCGCTGGATTTGGCTCTGGTCGGTGCCGAAGTAGGCCACATGCAGGAAAAAGCCACCGAACAGTCCGGCCCATAGCGAGTAGGTCACGCTGGGGTCGAAGGACAAATCGATGGCGTTGAACATCCCGCTGGCCGCGCCAAACTCGAAGACATCGCCCCAACCGCCAGGCAGGCTGGTCACTAAAAAGAAGATGCTTAACAGCGCGCCAAGCCAGAGCACGAACATTTGCACCACGTCAGTCCAGATCACCGCGCTGATACCGCCCAGCACGGTATAGCTGATCGCCAGTACCGCCATAATGATAATGGTGAGGTTCACGCTCCAACCGGTCACCACCGCAAGCACGAGCGCTGGCGCATAGAGCACCACGCCAGTGGCTAGGCCGCGGGCAATCAGAAACAGCAGGGCGGTAAGGGTACGCGTCGCTGGGCCGAAACGACGCTCCAGCAGTTCGTAGATACTATAGATGCCCGCGCGGTGGAAAATAGGTACCAGCACCAAAATCAACACGATCATGGCCAAGGGCACATTGATAAACGTCACCAGGCGTTCAAGGCCTCCCTCGAAGCCCCAGCCCGGCGCCCCGATAAAGGTGATCGCGCTGGCTTGGGTTGCCATGACCGAAAGACCGATGGCCCAGCCGGGGATTTTGCGACCGCCTAGAAAATAGTCTTCGGGGTTATGCTGATCTTTGCCGAAGCGTGAACCAATCCAGGCGATTAAGCTGATGTAACCAATCAAAACTACCGTATCAAAAAGCGTGAACCCTTCCATGTTCGCTCCTCTACGCCTAATTTTGTCTAGTGTTTTGAGAGTAGCAGGTTGTGTGGTGTTTGCTTTTTCAGGCGGCAGACATGCTTTCAACCACTAAAAAATGCTATCTCGCTTTGCCCTGTGGGTGTCAGGCACCATAATGTTGGTCTATTTTCTTGAAGGACGTTACCCATGGTGCGTGAGTCATACTCATCCCCCCGATCCGCCAGCGATGCAGCCGCCCAGTTGGGAGAAGTGGCGTACCTAACGGTTACGGCCGTCAATAACATCGGCGCGTTTTTGCAGTGGGGGCAGCCAAAAGATGTGTTGCTACCGTTTAGCGAGCAGCATTTTCGCCCTGATCCCGGTAAACGTGTTCTGGTTATGCTGTACAGCGACGACCAGGGGCGGCCAGTGGCGTCGATGAAGCTGGATCGTTTTTTGACCGATGACGCCTGGGCCATGGAAAAGGGCGACGAAGTCGCCGTAGTGGTGGCGGAGCGAACTGACCTGGGGATGAAGGTGGCGGTGAATCACCGCTACTGGGGGCTAATTTACCAGGACGACGTCACTCAGCCATTGCGCCGTGGCCAATCCGTTAAAGGCTATGTGAAGCAGCGTCGTGAAGATGGCCGCCTCAATATCTCGCTGCTACCGCCAGGCGCTGCGCGTTTAGATGTAGTCGGTGACAAAATTATGCAGGCGCTACGTGAAAGCGGCGGCTATTTGGCACTCGGGGATAAAAGCCCTGCCCATGAAGTTAAAGCACGCTTAGGGGTGAGTAAAAGTGCTTATAAACAAGCCATTGGGCGGCTTTATAAGCAGCAGTTAATCACTCTGGAGCCTAATGCTATTCGCATAGTGCCTAGCGCGCTCGGCGAGTAGTTAGCTGGGGCAGTTGGAGCCTAGCGGGCAGTACGGCATACTGGGCCTCTATTGTTCATGTTTGGATAGTGCCCCCGATGAGCCAATCAAATCTGCATCTCGGCGTTGTGATGGATCCCATCAGCGACATCGCTTACAAGAAAGACACCACCATGGCCATGCTATGGGCCGCCCAGGAGCGCGGTTATACCCTGCACTATATGGAGCAGGAAGACCTTTTCTTGAATGCAGGGCAAGCCTACGCACGTATGCGGCCGTTAACGGTGCATCGTGATCCGAACCACTGGTACGACCTGGGCGAGCCCTCTGCGCGTCCAATGGTTGAGCTGGATGTGGTGTTGATGCGTAAAGATCCGCCCGTCGATGCCGATTTCACTAACGCCGTGCATTTATTAGGTTTTGCTGAGCGTGAGGGTGTGCTGGTGGTTAACCCCACGGCAGCGCTGTTGCAGTGTAATGAAAAGCTGTTTGCGCAACAGTTTCCTCAGTGCTGCGCGCCGACGCTTGTGGCCAGCCGCGACGATGTACTGCGCGCCTTCCATGCGGAGCACGGCGATGTAATCTTCAAGCCACTGGATGGCATGGGCGGTACCGGCATTTTTCATATTGGCCCGGAAGGCCGTAATATCGGCGCGGTCATTGAGCAGCTTACCTTGCGCGGGCAGCGGCAAATTATGGCTCAGCGCTACCTGCCGGAAATTAAGAATGGCGATACGCGTATTCTGTTAGTCGATGGTGAGCCCGTTCCTTTTGGACTGGCGCGTATACCCTCTGCGGGCGAGACTCGTGGCAATCTAGCTGCCGGAGGGCGGGGCGTGAGTCGCGAGCTTACTGATCGTGATCGCTGGCTAATTCAGCAGGTACAGCCCATGATTCGGGACAAAGGCTTAATGTTTGTCGGCCTCGATGTCATCGGTGACTATATTACTGAAATCAACGTCACCAGCCCCACCTGTGTGCGTGAAATTGATGATCAGCGGGGCACCAATATTGCCGGTTTACTGCTGGATGCCATCGAGCGCCGCTTAGCCTAGGCACGGCTTCACTCTTATAATGACACTTATTACGCTATGTCTGCTGAGATGCCAGCAGGCAGTGGGAGACGCATGCAAAGTTTGAAACATCACTTTCTAATGGCTATGCCGCATTTAGAAGATCCTAATTTTGCCGGTAGTCTGATCTATCTTTGCGATCACGATAACAACGGCTGCATGGGGGTGATTACTAACCGACCGTTAGAGATCACGCTTGAGGCGCTGTTTGATCAGCTGGAATTAGGCGGTGAAACAAGCCCACATCGTAATGCGCCGGTTTATTATGGCGGGCCTATGCATAAAGACCGTGGCTTCATTCTGCATGTCGGCGATAGCCAGCAGTGGGACTCGAGTATCCAGGTGGAGGACGGTATTGCGCTGACCACCTCGCTGGATATTCTTCAGGCCTTTGCCGCTGGCGAGGGGCCAGAGCACTTTTTAGTCTGCTTAGGCTGCGCGGGCTGGGAAGTCGGGCAATTGGAAGAGGAGTTGAAGGAGAACAGCTGGCTAACGGTAGAAGCCGAGAGCAACGTGCTCTTCAATACCCCACCTATCGAGCGTTTAACCGCGGCGGCTGGTTTGTTAGGTATTGATCTTAATTTAATGACCCGAGACGCGGGGCACGCCTGATGGCCGAGGCGGGGCAACGCTTAATCCTGGCCTTTGACTATGGCACCCGGCGTATCGGTGTGGCGGTAGGCAACGAGCTACTGCACAGCGCTCGGGAGTTGACTCCCTTGACGGCACGGGATGGGATTCCCGACTGGAATGTCGTTTCACGGCTACTTAACGAGTGGCAGCCGGATTTGCTAGTGGTGGGGTTACCGCTGAATATGGATGGTAGCGAGTCAGAGATGAGCGCTCGCGCTCGTAAGTTTGGTAATCGTCTGCATGGCCGTTTTGGCAAGCCATGTGAAATGGTTGATGAGCGAGGCACCACGCGGGAAGCGAAAATAATCGCTCGCGAGGCAGGCCATAAAGGTAACTATCGTCAAGATAGTGTCGATGGTATTGCGGCTATTCTTATTCTTGAAGGCTGGTTTGCCCACCAGGAAGGTTTACCTGGCGGGCGTCTATCCCTATAACCGCTATCTTTAAATTCTCTTCTTAAGTTCTTGAGCTTTAACGATCCAGCGTGCCCGTTTGGCTTGGAACGTACCAGCGCACAGGGCGCAAATCTTGCTCGATCAATTTGTCGACATCTAACAACGTTGCGAAAATCGCCATCCGCATAGGAATGCCGTTATCGGTTTGTCGGAAAATCGCCAGACGTGGGTCGCCATTAAGATCCACATTTAAATCATTCGCGCCGGGTCGGCTATCTCTCGGCAGCGGGTGCATCACAATCGTGCTTTGACTGCAGCGGTGATCCAAGAAGTCGCGATTGACCATAAAGTCATCGGATAACCCCTGAAAGCTCTCATTCATTTCGTCGGTGAAGCGCTCTTTTTGGATGCGCGTGGTGTACACCACATCTAAATCTGCAAAGTCGGTGGCCAGTGAGTCGCGCTGCTCAATGCGGTGACCGCGAGACGCCACTAAGTCAATGAGCTTGGAAGGCATCTCAAGACCCGGCGGTGATACCAGGGTAATACGCAGCGGGTCATAGAGTGACAGGAGCTTAATCAGTGAATGGACAGTACGGCCGAATTTTAAATCGCCAGTGAGAAGAATGTGGGCGCCACTGAGTGATTTGCCCAGTCGCTGAAACTCCTTATCAATGGTATAGAGGTCAAGCAGCGCTTGGCTGGGATGCTCCCCTGGGCCATCGCCGCCATTAATTACCGGCACATTGGTCGCCGCGGCAAACTCAGCCACCGAGCCCTGGTCGGGGTGACGCATTACAATCGCATCACAATAACCGCTCATTACCCGGCTGGTATCGTATAGCGATTCTCCCTTGGCCATAGAGGAAAAGGTAAAGCCGGTGGTATCGCACACGCTGCCGCCTAAGCGGCAGAAAGCGGCATTGAAACTCACCCTTGTCCTGGTGCTTGCTTCAAAAAAAAGATTACCCAGTACTGCTCCTTCTAACACCCGCGTTACTTGGCGCCGCTGAGCAATCGGCTCCATGCGTGCAGCCACACGCAGTAAATGATCAACGCTTTCGCGGTTTAATGAGTCGACAGTTAGCAGGTGGTGGCTCATGGCGGACCTCAGTAAGGTGGTAGATAGCGCTAGTGTAACCGCCAATGAGGGTAGTGCCGAAGGGCTTTCATTCACGCATGGCGGACAATCTGTAATTTTTCTACAAAACCGCTTGCCAACCCGGCAGCGAATCCGTAAAGTACGCATCCGCTGCCGGGGACGCCAAGCGTTACCAGCGGTGAATGAAGTGTAAAAGCTTCGGTTTGTCAGGTAGTTAGTGCTTTTACGAAAGCCAGCGGTTTTGGATGTGGTCAGGTTTGCATCGAAAACAACGCCCTTGACAACCACCAGGAAATGCGTAGAATACGCCTTCCTCGCTGAGGCAAGCCAAGTCAACGGCAGCCCGGTTGCTTTCACAGCAACCTAACAGCGAAACAGCTCTTTAACAATTTGATCAGGTAATTCATGTGGGCGCTTGCTGATGTTGGTGACAAATCACCCAATATCAAGGCAAGCGACTCAAGCAATAAGGTTTTAAAGGATTCGTCCTTTGGGATCTGTTTTGAATGAATTCGTTTGAACCTTGAGCCAAGTTTGGTTCGCTTCTGTCACTTTCGGGTGGCAGGTAAGAACCGCATAGATCTTAAACTGAAGAGTTTGATCATGGCTCAGATTGAACGCTGGCGGCAGGCCTAACACATGCAAGTCGAGCGGTAACAGGGGTAGCTTGCTACCCGCTGACGAGCGGCGGACGGGTGAGTAATGCATAGGAATCTGCCCGATAGTGGGGGATAACCTGGGGAAACCCAGGCTAATACCGCATACGTCCTACGGGAGAAAGGGGGCTTCGGCTCCCGCTATTGGATGAGCCTATGTCGGATTAGCTAGTTGGTAAGGTAATGGCTTACCAAGGCAACGATCCGTAGCTGGTCTGAGAGGATGATCAGCCACATCGGGACTGAGACACGGCCCGAACTCCTACGGGAGGCAGCAGTGGGGAATATTGGACAATGGGGGCAACCCTGATCCAGCCATGCCGCGTGTGTGAAGAAGGCCCTCGGGTTGTAAAGCACTTTCAGCGAGGAAGAACGCCTATCGGTTAATACCCGGTAGGAAAGACATCACTCGCAGAAGAAGCACCGGCTAACTCCGTGCCAGCAGCCGCGGTAATACGGAGGGTGCAAGCGTTAATCGGAATTACTGGGCGTAAAGCGCGCGTAGGTGGCTTGATAAGCCGGTTGTGAAAGCCCCGGGCTCAACCTGGGAACGGCATCCGGAACTGTCAGGCTAGAGTGCAGGAGAGGAAGGTAGAATTCCCGGTGTAGCGGTGAAATGCGTAGAGATCGGGAGGAATACCAGTGGCGAAGGCGGCCTTCTGGACTGACACTGACACTGAGGTGCGAAAGCGTGGGTAGCAAACAGGATTAGATACCCTGGTAGTCCACGCCGTAAACGATGTCGACCAGCCGTTGGGTGCCTAGAGCACTTTGTGGCGAAGTTAACGCGATAAGTCGACCGCCTGGGGAGTACGGCCGCAAGGTTAAAACTCAAATGAATTGACGGGGGCCCGCACAAGCGGTGGAGCATGTGGTTTAATTCGATGCAACGCGAAGAACCTTACCTACCCTTGACATCTACAGAAGCCGGAAGAGATTCTGGTGTGCCTTCGGGAACTGTAAGACAGGTGCTGCATGGCTGTCGTCAGCTCGTGTTGTGAAATGTTGGGTTAAGTCCCGTAACGAGCGCAACCCTTGTCCTTATTTGCCAGCGAGTAATGTCGGGAACTCTAAGGAGACTGCCGGTGACAAACCGGAGGAAGGTGGGGACGACGTCAAGTCATCATGGCCCTTACGGGTAGGGCTACACACGTGCTACAATGGCCGGTACAAAGGGCTGCGAGCTCGCGAGAGTCAGCGAATCCCTTAAAGCCGGTCTCAGTCCGGATCGGAGTCTGCAACTCGACTCCGTGAAGTCGGAATCGCTAGTAATCGTGAATCAGAATGTCACGGTGAATACGTTCCCGGGCCTTGTACACACCGCCCGTCACACCATGGGAGTGGACTGCACCAGAAGTGGTTAGCCTAACGCAAGAGGGCGATCACCACGGTGTGGTTCATGACTGGGGTGAAGTCGTAACAAGGTAGCCGTAGGGGAACCTGCGGCTGGATCACCTCCTTAAACGATGCGTCACAGTTGGTAAGCGTCCACAATGAATTACCTGATCAGATAGCTGTTGATGAGCAGTGATAAGCCAGACGCCTTCGGCGTTGTCTTATCACTGCTTATAGCAGTCGCTCTTTAACAATGTATATCATGCTGACAAGAACACTTCGCAAGAAGTGGTCTTAAATTGTGATACGCGTCAGCGTATCCGGCAAAATGAAACGTGATCATTGCGACATCCAGACTCCTTCGGGTTATAGGGTCAAGCAATGAAGCGCACACGGTGGATGCCTAGGCAGCCAGAGGCGATGAAAGACGTGGTAGCCTGCGATAAGGCTCGGTGAGGTGGCAACAACCTGTGACCCGGGCATTTCTGAATGGGGAAACCCACTCATCACAAGATGAGTATCGTGCACTGAATACATAGGTGTACGAGGCGAACCAGGGGAACTGAAACATCTAAGTACCCTGAGGAAAAGAAATCAACCGAGATTCCCCTAGTAGCGGCGAGCGAACGGGGACCAGCCCTTAAGCATGTGACTGATTAGGCGAACACGCTGGGAAGCGTGGCCGTAGCGGGTGATAGCCCCGTAGTCGAAAATCTGATCATGTGAAATCGAGTAGGTCGGGGCACGAGAAACCTTGACTGAAGACGGGGGGACCATCCTCCAAGGCTAAATACTCCTGGCTGACCGATAGTGAACCAGTACCGTGAGGGAAAGGCGAAAAGAACCCCGGAGAGGGGAGTGAAATAGATCCTGAAACCGTGTGCGTACAAGCAGTAGGAGCAGACTTGTTCTGTGACTGCGTACCTTTTGTATAATGGGTCAGCGACTTATATTCAGTGGCGAGGTTAACCGTATAGGGGAGCCGTAGGGAAACCGAGTCTTAACTGGGCGACACAGTCGCTGGATATAGACCCGAAACCGAGCGATCTATCCATGAGCAGGGTGAAGATTGAGTAACATCAATTGGAGGCCCGAACCAGGATCTGTTGAAAAAGATTTGGATGACTTGTGGATCGGAGTGAAAGGCTAATCAAGCTCGGAGATAGCTGGTTCTCCTCGAAAGCTATTTAGGTAGCGCCTCACGTAGTACCGCCGGGGGTAGAGCACTGTTTCGGCTAGGGGGTCATCCCGACTTACCAACCCGAGGCAAACTCCGAATACCGGTGAGTAACGCGTGGGAGACACACGGCGGGTGCTAACGTCCGTCGTGAAAAGGGAAACAACCCAGACCGTCAGCTAAGGTCCCGAAATCCTGGTTAAGTGGGAAACGATGTGGGAAGGCTCAGACAGCTAGGAGGTTGGCTTAGAAGCAGCCATCCTTTAAAGAAAGCGTAATAGCTCACTAGTCGAGTCGGCCTGCGCGGAAGATGTAACGGGGCTAAACCAGGTACCGAAGCTACGGGTGAGTTTCTATTTCGATAGGAATTCGCGGTAGAGGAGCGTCGTGTAAGCCGATGAAGGTGAATTGAGAAGTTCGCTGGAGGTATCACGAGTGCGAATGCTGACATGAGTAACGATAAAGGGTGTGAAAAACACCCTCGCCGGAAGACCAAGGGTTTCTGTTCGACGCTAATCGGAGCAGAGTGAGTCGGCCCCTAAGGCGAGGCCGAAAGGCGTAGTCGATGGGAAACGGGTCAATATTCCCGTACCGGACATGGTTGCGATGGGGGGACGAAGAAGGCTAGGTGAGCCAGGCGTTGGTAGTCCTGGTGAAAGTGAGTAGGCCGAGACCTTAGGTAAATCCGGGGTCTTAAAGCCGAGACACGAGACGAACTGACCACGGTCAGGAAGTCACTGATGCCACGCTTCCAGGAAAAGCCTCTAAGCTTCAGATCATGTGCGACCGTACCCCAAACCGACACAGGTGGTCAGGGTGAGAATCCCAAGGCGCTTGAGAGAACTCGGGTGAAGGAACTAGGCAAAATGGTGCCGTAACTTCGGGAGAAGGCACGCCGGCATAGGGTGAAGAGACTTGCTCTCCTAGCCCGAACCGGTCGAAGATACCAGGTGGCTGCAACTGTTTATTAAAAACACAGCACTCTGCTAACGCGCAAGCGGACGTATAGGGTGTGACGCCTGCCCGGTGCCGGAAGGTTAAATGATGGTGTTAGCCGCAAGGCGAAGCTCTTGATTGAAGCCCCGGTAAACGGCGGCCGTAACTATAACGGTCCTAAGGTAGCGAAATTCCTTGTCGGGTAAGTTCCGACCTGCACGAATGGCGTAATGATGGCCACGCTGTCTCCACCCGAGACTCAGTGAAATTGAAATCGCCGTGAAGATGCGGTGTACCCGCGGCTAGACGGAAAGACCCCGTGAACCTTTACTATAGCTTCACACTGGACGCTGATGTTGCCTGTGTAGGATAGCTGGGAGGCTTTGAACTCTGGACGCCAGTTCGGAGGGAGCCAACCTTGAAATACCAGCCTGGCATCATTGGCGTTCTCACTCAGGTCCGTTATCCGGATCGAGGACAGTGTGTGGTGGGTAGTTTGACTGGGGCGGTCTCCTCCTAAAGAGTAACGGAGGAGCACGAAGGTACCCTCAGCACGGTCGGACATCGTGCATTGAGTGCAAGAGCATAAGGGTGCTTGACTGCGAGACAGACACGTCGAGCAGGTGCGAAAGCAGGTTCTAGTGATCCGGTGGTTCTGTATGGAAGGGCCATCGCTCAACGGATAAAAGGTACTCCGGGGATAACAGGCTGATACCGCCCAAGAGTTCACATCGACGGCGGTGTTTGGCACCTCGATGTCGGCTCATCACATCCTGGGGCTGAAGTCGGTCCCAAGGGTATGGCTGTTCGCCATTTAAAGTGGTACGCGAGCTGGGTTTAGAACGTCGTGAGACAGTTCGGTCCCTATCTGCCGTGGGCGTTGGATGTTTGAGAAGGGCTGCTCCTAGTACGAGAGGACCGGAGTGGACGACCCTCTGGTGTTCCGGTTGTCACGCCAGTGGCATTGCCGGGTAGCTATGGTCGGACGGGATAACCGCTGAAAGCATCTAAGCGGGAAGCCCCCTTCAAGATGAGACATCCCTGAGGCCTAGAGCCTCCTGAAGGGCCCAGCGAGACCAGCTGGTTGATAGGCACGGTGTGGAAGCGCTGCAAGGCGTTGAGCTAACGTGTACTAATGGCCCGTGAGGCTTGACCCTATAACACCCAAGGGGTCTGGTCGTGATGATGACGAAGCATTAAAAAGCCGGATACGCAGCGTGTGGCCTGACTCAAACGAGCAGGCGGCACAATGAGACGATCACAAACAGCATGATGTACATTAACAGTTACGCCTGACGACCATAGCACGCGTGAACCACCTGATCCCTTGCCGAACTCAGAAGTGAAACCGCTTAGCGCCGATGGTAGTGTGGGGTCTCCCCATGCGAGAGTAGGTCATCGTCAGGCACTTATTATGAAAAATCCCCCAGGGCTGATGCCTTGGGGGATTTTTTTTGCATGGGCGTGAGGGGTAAATAGTGAGGAGTGAGGGGAATAGTGAGTAGAAAACGTTGGTGTAGGGGTATCTAACGAATATCCTGTTCCACCTCACGCCTCACGCCTCACGCCTCACGCCTCACGCCTCACGCCTCACGCCTCACGCCTCACGCCTCACGCCTCACGCCTCACGCCTCACGCCTCACGCCTCACGCCTCACGCCTCACGCCTCACGCCTCACACCTCACACTAACGTGCGGTTTTCCGGCGTTTTATGTCAGAATGCACTCCTCAGGAGGAATGCCCATGACTCATATGCGCTGGGAACAGTTACTTTCCCCACGACGTCTTCACGATCAACGCTCAACAAGTACCCGTGAAATCGGTCGTAGCCCGTTTCATAAAGATCACGACCGTATTGTTTTCTCAGGTTCATTTAGACGCCTAGGGCGCAAGACCCAGGTGCATCCGCTAACCGAAAACGATCATATTCATACGCGCCTAACTCACTCGCTGGAGGTTGGCTGTGTAGGCCGCTCCTTGGGCATGATTGTGGGGGAGTTGCTGCGCGATCGCCTGCCTGAATGGATTACGCCTGCTGACCTTGGCGTCATTGTCCAAACAGCGTGCCTGGGACATGACATCGGGAATCCCCCTTTTGGCCATGCGGGAGAGTATGCAATCCGTGATTGGTTTCAGCGCGCTCAAAGCAGTGGCCTGTTAGAAGGCCTTTCAAACGCTGAGCGCGAAGATCTGTTGACCTATGAAGGCAACGCCCAGGGTTTTCGGGTGATTACCCAGATCGAATATAACCAGTTTAATGGCGGTATGCGGCTTTCTGCGGCCACCTTGGGTGCATTGCTTAAATACCCTTGGACGGTTCGTTATGGTGGTCGAGCGGGCAAGTTTGGCGCCTATCAGTCAGAGCAGGTGCTGCTCAAAGAGGTGGCTGAAGCGGTAGGGTTGTTGCCCCAAGGCGAGCAGCGCTGGTGTCGCCATCCACTGGCGTGGCTGGTCGAGGCGGCAGATGATATCTGCTATGCCCTGTTGGATCTGGAAGATGGTTTGGAGATGGGCATCTTGCGCTATGAAGAGGTTGTCGAAATACTGCGCCAAATTGCCGGAGAGTTTCCGCCCGAGTATGCCGAAATGCAAGATCGTAATGTGTCACAGCGGCGCCGCATTGCACTGCTGCGAGGAGCTGCGATGGAGCGCGCGGTCAATGATGTTGGCACGGTGTTTGTGCAGCACGAGCAGGCCCTGCTGAGCGGCACACTCAGTGAGGATCTGTTGGAGCTGTGCCACCCTGACCTGGGATGGGGTGTTCAAGCGGCGAAGCAGTTGGCTCGAGAGCGCATTTTCCAGAATGAGCGTAAGGCGAAGCTCGAGATTGGCGCCTATACGACACTGGGTATCCTGTTGGAAGCCTTTATTGGCGCTGCACACGAGCTTCACCACACAGGGCACTCATCGTTTAAACACCAGCGTGTACTGGCCCTGATAGGTGAAAACACGCCCCTGCCATCTTGGTCACTCTACGATAGCTATCGGCGAATGCTGGACTTTATCGGTGGGATGACAGACCACTACGCGGTGGATCTAGCCCAGGAGATGGGCGGCCGACTGCGCGGTGATTGAGTACTGTTTAATTAAACCGAAGGTTGGCTCAGGTGCTTCAACTCCATCAACTGAGCGCGCTCAAGAAGCACATTAATGACCTTGTCATGGATGGCATCGTTGAGTGGGCCTGGGGTCAGCTCGGTCAGCTGCTTAGCAAGCGTGTCCCCGCTGACCACTAAAATATCAGGAGCGGCTTCGCTGTTATCTATTTTCCAACCCGGCAGCACCAATACGCCCCGTACCGGGACGGGCACGCCACAGCGCCGCTCTAACCAGTGAGTCAGCCAGTTAACCCCTTGGCGAGTTTTATGCAGTGGCCGACGTTCTTGCCCATGGGGAAAGCGCAACCGCTCGCGTTCCACCGCGACTGTATTGAGCTCATTGCCATCGGTGCCGATAGCGAGTGTTCTTGCCCGTGTCTCAACCACAAATACGCCATGGGGCGTTACTACGATGTGATCGATCGTGAAGCTATCGGTAGGCACATCGTGGAATACATAGTAAGGGTGTGCATCAGGGCGGACTAAGCGCTCCAGCTCTTGGCCAACGGCGAGCTCACAGGCTAAGCCTAACTTTAGCCGTCGGATACGCTGATAGTCGCGTACCAGCAATAATGAAAAAGTCAGTACCAGCAACGTACTAAGCAGCCCATACAGCGCCCACTCAACCCAGTCCTGCTTATCCACAAACAACATACGGCCCATTCCGTAAACTAGCGGAGCGAGGCTGATAATGGGCCCTAATGCACCATTTAAAAAAAGGCTGGAAAACGCTTGGTCAAGGCGGTGCCGTAGCGCTTGACCCGGCTCATGAAGGGGGGCGTTGAATGGAGAGTGAACGCGAGCATCGTGCAGGCTGCGCAGCGCGAGGACAATACTGGCCATTGCCGCCATGGGGAATAAAAAAATCAGGGGTAGCACGTATTCCAGCCAAGCCATTGCAGTGCCTTGCTCTATAGTGACTTACCCGATGGTAAGCCCCGATGGAAAGTTATAGTGGCGTAGAGGAGGCTAACCCCCAGCGAGTTTAACTTGGTAGCCAAGGGCGCTTAACTCCTGACGCAGGGTGTCGCGGTGGTCGCCTTGAATTTCAATAATACCCTCTTTAACTGCCCCACCCGTTCCACACCGCTTTTTAAGCGTTTTAGCTAACGTTTTAAGCTCTTCGCCAGGCAGAGGAATGCCACTGACGGTGGTCACGCCTTTACCTTTACGGCCACTCGTTTCGCGGCGAATGCGTACTACGCCATCAAGCGCCGCCAGCCGCTGCTGTTCGCTCAGATCATCGCAGTGGCAGTCATTGAGTGGCTCGCGGCAAGTGGGGCAGGTTTTGCCATGTTCGGTGGAATAAACCAGCCCACCGAGCTGGTCTCGTAAAGAGGCCATTTTTATCCTCCAATTGAGTGTTGGGGCACAGGGGTTTGCCAATACTCACGGGTGAGTCGCTCCACTACAGCGGGTAGCTGATACATATTACTGATCATGATAGCGTTTTCAGGCGTTGTCTCGGCATCCGGGAAACGGTTTAAGTGGATCACCGTCATTCCCGCCTGAAGCGCCGCGCGTACGCCTACTAAGGCATCGTCTATGGCAATGCAGTCATGCGCTGAATAGCCCATGATACTCGCTGCGTGTAGATGTAAACAGGGTTCGGGCTTCCAGCAATTAGCGGTATAGCCACTGAAAAAACGTTTACCGAAGTAGTGGCTGAGCCCTGTCGCTTCTAAAGCCGTATGAATTTTGCTTTCAGGCCCATTAGAAACCACTGCACTGGGATAAGCCGCCAGAGTATCCAGCGCTTCTTGGGCGCCGGGGATGGTGGTCAGCTCTTGGGCAAGCCGGGTGGCTAGATTGGCTCGCATAGAGACTTCCATGCGGTCAAGCTGGTCAGGGTCAACGTTACCGTAGCGTTGTTGCAGTTCAGCAACGATGCGTCGAAAGCGCGCTCCACGAAATTCGCCAAGATAATCAGTAGACGCGAAAGGCAGGCCTACTGAATTGAGCCCGGCAGCCATCTCTTCAGCCAGTAGCGGCTCGCTATCGACAAGAGTGCCATCACAGTCAAACAGCAAAAGTGGGAGCGGCATTGTGGTTCCTTGCAGCGGCTTATGCACTGCCAGTGTTAGTTGAAGCCATCCATACTGCTATTGAACGGGATTTTACGTCATTTGTGAACACTGTTTTGTTATTTTTTGCTTGCCTGAGCGTGACTCTTGAGCCAGCTTAAATGGCTACACTCATTTTGCTGGCTACTGTTGTAGGCCATCTAGCGTCAGCAGACGCAGTAGTACAAGCGATGGAAATGCCTCAGCTGCGCTGAAGAGATAGTGGGGATGCACTATTCTTTCATAATCACAACATGGAGAATGCCTAATGCGATTAACCCCTTGGTTTCTACCCTTTGCACTTAGCGCTGCCTTATTAACGACCACTGGCTATGTGTTTGCTGATAATCATGCGTCTGAGGGTGAACAGCACGAACCTCTGGATGATGAAACGCTTGAAGAGGAGTACGGCATTAAAGCGGGATCAGTAAAGCGTGATGAAGGTGAAGGCGCTTCTTCTAGCGATTCCGAAGGCGCTGATGAGCAGGCACGCGTCCGTGAAGAAGAAGAGGAGGAAGAGAAAAACGAAGAAGTAGCCACTAGCGAGGGCGAGGCTGACGTCGAGTTAGAATCTGGTGAGAGTGAAGAGCGAAACCCAGAGGCGGGCACGGGCGGCACTGGTAGTCCCGACGATGCTATTCACAGTAGCGAAGAAGAGAATAGCGAAGATGACGAGGATGACACCGACGATAATGAATAACGTCAGTGCCTAAGCGTTACTGGGCGAGTCGGCGCGAGTTAGCGCTACTACGCTGATGGTAAGGCTTCATTGTGCGCTGGCTGGTCACCCACCAGGGAGCCTGCTTGCCGCTCATTGAGTTGAGCAGCGCTTTTTGCATGACGAGGCCAGCTTCCATGCTGGCCTCGAGTTTTTCGGTGACCATACGTTGATTTTCTTGCATCATTTTGGGGCTGAAAAACGGCTGTGTTTGCCATAAATGATTTCGCATAGTGATCGTCGACAAAGACGTCGACCATAGCTCAAAGGCCATGATACCGACTTTCCATATATCGAACATCGCTACCGGGGGAGTGGGCATTAGGGGAAGGGAAGTTGTGGGTTTCATCAGCGTTGTGGCCTCCTTGCTGGAACACGAGACATCGTGACCTCATCTCCAGTGTTAGCGCATCTATGCTGCATTGCAATATCTATTTAATTAGCCACAAAAAAAGACGACCGGTTGGTCGTCTTTTTCGAAAGTGGGCCAATTACAAGCTTATTTTACCTTGGGAGCCAGTTCGCCGCGCTCATAGCGCAGGAACATCTCTTCCAAGCTGATCGGCTTAATCTTACTGGCATTGCCGGCTGTACCAAAGGCTTCGTAGCGGGCGATACATAGATCGCGCATCGCGGTAACGGTCTCTTTCAAGAACTTACGTGGGTCGAATTCTGACGGGTTCTCAGCCAGAAAGCGACGCACGGCACCGGTAGACGCCAAGCGTAGGTCGGTGTCGATGTTGACCTTACGCACGCCGTGCTTAATGCCCTCAACGATCTCTTCGACTGGCACGCCGTACGTTTCGGGGATCTCACCGCCGTGCTGGTTAATCACTTCCAGCCACTCCTGGGGAACAGAAGAAGAGCCGTGCATGACCAGATGGGTGTCCGGAATTCGCGCGTGGATCTCTTTAATACGCTGGATAGAGAGCGTGTCACCGGTAGGCGGCTTAGTGAACTTGTAAGCGCCGTGGCTGGTGCCAATGGCAATCGCCAGTGCGTCCACATGGGTCGCTTTCACAAACTCTGCGGCTTCTTCTGGGTCGGTAAGCAGTTGCTCCATATCCAGCTTGCCTTCCGCGCCAATACCGTCTTCTTCACCGGCCATGCCGGTTTCCAGGCTGCCCAGGCAGCCCAACTCGCCTTCGACGGAAACGCCACAGGCGTGAGCCATTTCCACCGCGCGGCGGGTAACATTGACGTTATAGTCGTAGTCGGTGGGCGTTTTACCATCTTCACCCAGCGAGCCATCCATCATCACCGAGGAGAAGCCGAGCTGAATAGAACGCTGGCAGACCGCAGGGCTGGTGCCGTGATCCTGGTGCATGACCACAGGGATATGCGGAAACTCTTCGACGGCCGCCAAAATCAGATGGCGCAGGAAGGGCGCACCCGCGTACTTGCGTGCACCGGCAGATGCTTGCACGATGACCGGCGAATCGGTGGCATCAGCGGCTTCCATAATGGCGCGCATCTGCTCAAGGTTGTTGACGTTGAACGCCGGAATGCCGTAACCATATTCGGCGGCGTGGTCGAGCATCTGGCGCATGCTGATCAAAGCCATGAAGTTACCTTATCTATGTTGTAAAGACTGGGTTGTCAAAATTGGGTTTAAAGACTGAGCTACCAGTTTGAACGATGGTGAGTGTTTAGATTCAAGTCGTGTAATGTTAACCGCGTTTGGCGGCGGCTTCGAGTGCAGCAACGGCAGGCAACTGCTTGCCTTCGACATACTCAAGAAAGGCGCCGCCACCGGTTGAAATGTACGAAACGCGATCCGCAATAGCATATTTATCAATGGCCGCTAAGGTATCGCCGCCACCGGCAATAGAGAAACCTGCGCTATCAGCGATAGCCTGGGCGATTACCTGGGTACCTTTACCGAATTGATCGATTTCAAAGACGCCGACAGGCCCATTCCATAAAATAGTGCCAGCATCCTTAAGCATGCTGGCCAAATGTGCAGCGGTGTCTGGGCCAATATCCAGAATCATCTCGTTATCAGCCACCTGGTCGACCGGCTTGACAACGGCCTTGGCCGACTCAGAAAACTCGGTGGCAACGACAACATCGGTAGGAAGTGGAATCGAGACCTTCTCCATCAGTGCTTTGGCTTGGCCCACCAAATCAGCCTCATGGAGTGATTTACCGACATTGTACCCCGCGGCGGCAATAAAGGTGTTGGCGATGCCGCCGCCGACAATCAGTTGATCACATTTATCAGCCAGCGCGGTGAGGACATCCAGCTTGGTAGAGACCTTCGAGCCGCCGACGATGGCTGCCATGGGCCGAGCCGGGTGTGCCAGCGCTTTCTCAAGTGCATCGAGTTCCTGGGCAAGCAAAGGGCCAGCGCAGGCGCTAGGGGCAAAACGCGCCACGCCATGGGTAGAGGCTTGGGCACGGTGGGCGGTGCCAAAAGCGTCCATCACAAAGATATCGCACAGCGCGGCGTACTGTTTCGCCAACTGCTCATCATCTTTTTTCTCGCCGCTGTTAAAGCGCACGTTCTCTAGCAGTACGACGTCGCCATTGGCGAGATCCAGCGTTTCGCCGACCGTTTCACCGAGATAGGCTTTGATCAGCGGCACTGGGCGGCCTAACAGTTCACCCAAGTGCTCAGCCACCGGCGCGAGGGAAAACTCCTCAGCGGGTTCACCTTCGGTGGGGCGCCCTAAATGGCTCATCAACATCACCTTCGCCCCAGCCTTTGCGGCGGCTTGAATGGTCGGCAGTGCGGCGCGCAGGCGGGCATCGCTGGAGACGCGGCCATGTTTGATGGGCACATTCAAATCTTCACGAATCAGCACGCGTTGTCCTTCCAGGGGAAGGTCAGTCATCTTTTTTACATTCATGGAAGCGGTTTCCTCGTGTTTAGGCCGTGGAACTCAATATAAACAGTTAATGCAAATAGGTTACGTTTCTGTCGAAAGTCTGGCCAGTCGCTGGCTAATATCGAGCATACGGTTAGCGAACCCCCACTCATTGTCGAACCAGCACAGCAGTTTGATAAGGCGCTTGCCAGCCACTCGGGTTTGGGTAGCGTCCAGGATGCCTGAGCGAGGGTCGTGATTAAAATCAACCGACGCCATAGGCGCTTCAGTATAGCCAAGCACGCCCTTTAAGCGCTGCTGACTGGCGGCCAGCAGCAGGTTATTTACATCGTCGCGGTGAGTGTCGCGGCTGACGGTGAGTGCCACGTCCATGGCAGAGACATTGATAGTGGGAACACGTACGTGCAGGCACTCAAAGCGGTTCGCAAGATTGGGCATCAAGCGGCTAATACCCAGCGCCAAGCCGGTATCCACCGGCACAATGGAGTGCATTGCCGAGCGGGTCAGACGCAGGTCGGTCTGGTGGTAGGCATCGATCACCGGCTGGTCATTCATCGCCGAATGAATCGTCGTGGTGACACCGTGCTCAAGGCCGAGAGCTTCATCCAGAACGGTCAACAGCGGCACCAGGCAGTTGGTGGTGCACGAAGCGGCAGAGAGTATGCGCTGGGAAGGCGCCAGCTCGCCTTCATTAATGCCCCACACAATGGTGGCATCGACATCATTTTCCGCTGGCTGGGAAAACAGCAGCCGCTTAGCGCCTGCCGCTAAGTGCAGCTCAGCGGTGGCACGATCTTTAAAGCTCCCGGAGCACTCCAGCACCAGATCCACATCAAGCGCCTTCCAGGGTAACTTGTGTGGATCTTGTTCGCAGAGTACCTGGATGCGCTGGCCGTTGACGATAAGGTACTGACCGTCGTTATCGACGTCACCGGGAAAGCGGCCATGGGTGGTGTCGTAACGGGTTAGATAGGTGATGGTCGCGAGATCAGAGAGTTCATTAATGGCGACCACTTCAAGTTCGGGGTGTCGCCGCTCGACGAGCGCCCGCAACACGCATTGGCCAATGCGTCCGTAACCGTTAATGGCGATGCGATACCTGGGAGCAGAATTAGCCATGCAGAAGGGTGGCTCTTAAAAGTGAATCAACAATAATCGAAATAGGCTAGAACTCGTTGTGATGATAACGTATTTCAGCGGACGATTCTTATTAACTGCCGGTGCCTATCAGCTGCCCATGCTTATTAATCGCCAGGCGAGTGGCAGCAGTACTGCGGTGAAAATACCGGTAAGGCTCATGCCCAGTGATGCAAAAGCCCCAGCGGTGGGGCTGATCTCAAATGCTCTTACCGTGCCAATGGCATGGCCGTTAAGCCCCAGGGCGAAACCGATCAAGCGCTCATCGTCAATATGCAGCCAACGCGCAGCGAGGCTGACACAGGGAATCGTGATCACCCCGGTGACCAGCAGCGCACCCAACAGCAGGGCTACCGTACCACCAAGCTGTTCCGTAATGCCGATAGCGATAGGCGCGGTTACCGATTTAGCGGCAATGGAAGCGAGTATGGTGTCCGAGCTGCCCAGTAACCAAGCAATTGCCAGTGAATAGCAAGCTGCCAGCGTTGCGGCGATGGGTAAACAAATCGCCAGCGGTCGCCATAATTCAACAATCCGCGGCAACTGTTGATAAAGCGGCATACCCAGCGCCACCGTGGCTGGCCCCAATAGCACCGTTAGCCATGTGGCCCCCTGCTGATAGGTAGCGTAAGGCAGCCCTATCAGCGCTAACGCTCCCGCCAGTAGCAGCGCCGCGATCAAAATAGCGGGAAGCCAAGAAGGGCGCTTTAAACGCTGGAACAGAGCACTACCAAGCAAATAAGCGGCGAGCGTTAACCCCACCGCAAATAGCGGGGTGGTGGTTAATAGAGTGAGCAGCGGTGTATCAGCGGACATGCGGCTGCCCGATTAGTCGCTTGAGCAGCCACAGCGTGGTTATCACGCTGAGTAACGTACCCAACACCAAGGCAATAAGAATGGCACTCCACTGCCCGGCCAGTTCACCGATGATGAAAAACACACCCACAACGCCAGGCATAATCAGCATGGCGAGTAGCGCAATGAGTGGTTGGGCGGCAGCGGCAATGCTAGTAGGGACTCGGCCTCGAACGGCGAGCGTAGCGCAGAGCAGCAACATGCCGATCACGCCTGACGAGATCGGCAAAGCGGTGAAATGGATTACCACTTCACCGATAAGCCAGTAGCTAATCAGCCATAGAAAGCCACTGAGTGCTGGCATGGCTTAGCCGAGTAGTTCGTTGGCTTGCTTGACCACATTGTCGACGGTAAAGCCGAAGTGCTTGAACAGATCCCCCGCTGGTGCGGATTCACCGTAGGTGGTCATGCCGATCACGCGGCCGTCAAGACCCACATACTTGTACCAGTAGTCGGCATGGGCGGCTTCGATGGCGATACGCTTGGTCACCGCCTTGGGCAACACGCTCTCACGGTACTCGGCGTCCTGGCCGTTAAAGCGATAGGCCGAGGGCATGGAGACCACGCGTACCGCTTTGCCCTGCTGCTCGAGCTCGGCGGCGGCGTCCATGGCCAGGCCGACTTCAGAACCAGTGGCAATCAGTATCAACTCGGGCGTTCCTTCGCTGTCCTTAAGAACGTACGCACCGTTCTGAATGGCTGCCAACTGAGCTTTAGTGCGCTGCTGGTGGGGCAGGTTCTGGCGTGACAGCACCAGCGCCGTGGGGCCAGAGTGACGCTTGATGGCCGCATCCCAGGCGGCGGCGGTTTCGACCGCATCACAGGGACGCCAGGTATTGAGGTTCGGCGTGGTACGCAGGCTGGTGAGCTGCTCAATGGGCTGGTGAGTCGGGCCATCTTCACCCAGGCCGATGGAGTCGTGGGTAAACACGTAAATCACCTGCTGGCCCATCAGCGACGCCATGCGAATCGAGTTACGCATGTACTCCATAAAGATCAGGAAGGTCGCGCCGTAAGGTACCAGGCCGCCGTGTAGGGCGATGCCGTTCATGACCGCCCCCATGCCAAACTCACGGACACCGTAGTGCAGGTAGTTACCGCTGGCGTCTTCCGGGGTGATCGCTTGGGCGCCTTTCCAGAAGGTCAGGTTAGACGGCGCCAGGTCGGCACTGCCACCCAACAGTTCCGGCATTTGCGGGCCGATCACATTGAGTGCTTCAAACGAGGCTTTGCGTGAGGCAATGGTCTCGCCACGCTCTTGGGCCTGCTCAATTAAGGCTTCAGTGGGCAGTTCCGCGGGCAGCTGGCGCTTCATCCGGCGGGTGAACTCCCGCGCTTCCGTGGGGAAGGCTTCTGCATAGCGGGCGAAACGCGCGTCCCACGCCTGTTGAGCTGCTTTGCCAGCTTCACGAGCATCCCAAGCGGAGTAGATCGGCTCGGGAATATGGAACGGGGCATGGGGCCAGTCGAGCTGGGTACGCGCCAGAGCCACTTCGTCATCGCCTAAGGGCGCACCGTGGGCGTCCTCTTTGCCCTGCTTGTTGGGCGCACCAAAGCCGATAATGGTTTTGCAGATAATCAGGCTCGGCTTATCGTCGTGGCTCTTGGCCAGCTCAATAGCGGCTTTCACTTCTTCAGGCTTGTGACCATCTACATTGGGCACCACGTGCCAGCCGTAAGCTTCAAAACGCTTGGCGGTATCGTCGGTAAACCAGCCTTCCACTTCACCATCGATAGAGATGCCGTTATCGTCGTATACAGTGATCAGCTTACCCAGCTGCTGAGTACCGGCCAGGGAGGCCGCTTCGTGGGAGATCCCTTCCATTAAGCAGCCGTCACCTACAAAGCACCATGTGTGGTGGTCAACGATGGTGTGGCCGGGGCGGTTAAACTGCGCCGCCAGAGTTTTTTCCGCGATGGCAAAGCCCACGGCATTGGCAAAACCCTGACCCAGTGGGCCAGTGGTGGTTTCAATGCCGGGCGCGTAGCCGAATTCCGGGTGGCCCGCGGTGGGCGAATGCAGCTGGCGGAAATTCTGCAGCTGTTCCAGGCTTAGCTCGTAGCCGCTGAGGTGGAGCAGCGAGTAAAGCAGCATGGAGCCGTGGCCATTGGAGAGCACAAAGCGGTCACGATCGGCCCACTTGGGGTCTTCGGGATTGTGCTTGAGGTAGTCATTCCATAGCACCTCGGCGATATCAGCCATACCCATGGGGGCGCCCGGGTGGCCGGATTTGGCCTTCTGAACGGCATCCATGGACAGGGCGCGAATGGCATTGGCTAGCTCAAAACGGGACGGCATGGGGGTGCTCCTCGCCTGAAAACAGAAATTATAAAGGCGCTATTGTCGCTGACTTCCCATGTTGCGGCAAATGTAGCGGCAAATTCTGGGGATCACGTTCTGGGAAGCATCGCCGACAGCGTGTAGACTCTGCCTCCCGACGCGGTAGAAAAGTAATGCTATCGCTTCACTAATACGGGCAGGGGACACCTGCCATGATTTCCTGCTGATGCTGTGGATTAAATACAGCCGTCATACAGAGGGTAGAGTGCGCGATGAGCGAATATTCCCTGTTTACCTCCGAGTCCGTCTCCGAAGGTCATCCCGATAAGATTGCCGATCAGATCTCTGACGCAGTGCTAGATGCCATTATCGCCCGCGATAAACAGGCCCGCGTTGCCTGTGAAACCATGGTGAAAACCGGGGTGGCGATCATTGCCGGTGAAATTACCACCTCCGCCTGGGTCGATTTAGAAACCCTCGTGCGTGATGTGATTATCAGCATTGGCTATAACTCGTCCGACGTGGGCTTTGACGGCGCGACCTGCGGCGTGGTTAACCTGATTGGCAAGCAGAGTGTCGAGATTGCCCAAGGCGTTGACCGCAGCAAACCGGAAGATCAGGGCGCTGGCGACCAGGGCTTGATGTTTGGCTACGCGACTAACGAAACCGACTCTTTTATGCCGGCACCGATCCACTACTCTCACCGGCTGGTCGAACGTCAGGCCGAACTGCGTAAAAATGGCCTGTTGCCGTGGCTGCGCCCGGATGCCAAGAGTCAGGTAACCTTCCGCTATAACGCCGAAGGCCAGCCCTGCGGTGTCGATGCCATCGTTCTCTCTACCCAGCACGACCCAGATATTGATCAGGAAGACCTGCGCAAAATGATCAAGCGCGAGGTCATCGAGCAGGTGATCCCCGCTGAGTGGTTGGATGACAGCACCCAGTACCATATCAACCCGACCGGCAAATTCGTGATTGGTGGCCCGGTAGGTGATTGTGGGCTGACTGGACGTAAAATTATCGTCGACACCTACGGCGGCATGGCACGCCACGGTGGTGGCGCGTTCTCGGGCAAAGACCCCTCTAAAGTGGATCGCAGCGCCGCCTATGCGGGCCGCTATGTGGCCAAGAACGTAGTAGCCTCAGGCCTGGCTGACAAGTGTGAGATTCAGGTCTCCTACGCGATTGGCGTTGCCGAGCCGACCTCGGTCTCCATCGACACTTTCGGCACCGGTAAAATTGACGATGCCAAGATCGTTGCACTGGTTCGCGAGCACTTTGACCTGCGCCCCTACGCGATCACCAAAATGCTTGATCTGCTGCACCCGATGTATCAGCTCACCGCCGCTTACGGCCACTTTGGCCGGGCACCGTTCGAGCACAGCTACACCTGGAACGACGATAAAGGCCAAGCGCATACCGAAACCTTTACCGCCTTCCCGTGGGAAAAGATTGATAAGGCTGAAGCACTGCGTAAGGCCGCCGGTTTGTAAGAGATTCGCTACACCGTTTGTAAGAAATGGATTAAATCGCCCCTTTGGCTTCGGCCGAGGGGCTTTTTTTATGTCCGTTGCGCTAGGCTAAGCCTAAAAGCTGATGTGTTACCGCGGGGGTAAGCAATGTTGTTGAGTGTACGAATTTGGCTATTGGGTAGCCTGATCTGGCTTGTCACTTTTTCCGCACAGGCTGCCCAATGCCCTGATTGGCCGGAGGAGCGCCTAAGCCGCGAAAGCAAGGCGCTGGCTGAGCAGGTTCACCGCTGGGACACTGCCTACCATGACGAGGGCGCCGCGCTGATCGATGATGCCCTTTACGACCAAGCGGTTGAGCGCCTAGCCACTTGGCAGCGTTGCCTGGGCACTGTACCGGATCATCGCCCGCTTACACGCGTTACACGTAGCAGCGGCACTCTTGAGCATCCGGCTGCGCAGCGTGGGCTTGATAAAGCCGATGACGATGGCGTCAGACGTTTTACCAGCCGCCGCGAAGACCTGTGGATCCAGCCCAAAGTGGACGGCGTGGCGATTACGTTGCGCTATGAAAATGGCGAACTGGTCGAAGCCGTTAGCCGTGGCGATGGCGAGCGGGGCCAGGATTGGACGGCCCGTGCCCGGCAACTCCCTGCCATTCCCAATACGCTACCCGAGCCTATTTCTGCAGTACTCCAAGGCGAGCTGTATTGGCGGTTAAGCCAACACGTGCAGTCGCGTTCACCCGCATCGGGTGCACGGGGTGCCGTGGCGGGAGCAATGGCACAAGCCTCCCCCACAGCGGCCACCCTTGAGCGTATTGGCCTGTTTGTCTGGGGCTGGCCCGATGGCCCTACCGCAATGCAGGAACGTTTAGCACGGCTAAGTGAACTGGGCTTTGATAGCGCTGACTACACTCATCCGCTGGATGACCGCCATGATGCCGGTTATTGGCGCGATAGTTGGTTTAACGGGCCGTTGCCGTTTGCTACCGACGGGGTGGTGATTAAGCAAGCCGAGCGACCCGGTGTACGCCGCTGGTCATCATCACCGCCTGAATGGGCCATTGCCTGGAAATATCCCGCCCAGCAGGCGCTAGCGGAAGTGCGCGGCATTGAGTTTCGCGTTGGGCGCACTGGGCGTGTGACGCCGCTGGTGTGGCTTAATCCGGTGCTGCTGGAGGGGCGGCGTATTAGCCGCGTCTCGTTAGGCTCACTGGAGCGCTGGGAGTCACTGGATGTCCGTCCCGGTGACCAAGTGGCGATTTCGCTAGCGGGATTAACGATTCCCCAGTTAACCGAGGTGGTGTGGCACACCCAGGAGCGCTCGCCGCTGTCACCGCCTTCACCCCAGCGCTTTAACCTGCTGAGCTGCTTTGAATTAACGCCCGGCTGCGATGATCAATTGCTGGCGCGGCTTAGCTACCTTGGCGAGCAGCTTGGTATGCAGGGTATCGGTGAAGGTACTTGGCAAGCGCTAATGGATGCGGGCGTAGTCACGCATTTACTGGACTGGCTGGATGTCGAACCGCGCCAGCTGCAACAGGCCTACGGCATTGGTGAGGCGACCGCTGAAACGTTACTGGAACAGTTTCAAGTCGCCAAGGGCAAGTCGTTTTCGGCCTGGTTAAGCGCGCTGGGGGCGCCGCCAGGTAGCGAGTCGGTTCGCGGGGATTGGGATGAGCTAGCGGGCTACCAGCGCGAACAGTGGCAAGCCGTTCCCGGCGTTGGCCCGGTTCGCGCTGACGCGCTGGTAGCATTTTTTAGCCACCCCGAGATACAGCACATGGCTCGACAGCTTAACGAAGCAGGTGTGGCTGGTTTTTAGCCTAGTCCTGTGAGACGCAGCATCAAACCCAGATAAAGCGGAATCAGCAGCGGCGCGAGCAGTGTCGTCACCAGCACCGCTAATGCGCCTTTTTGCGGTTGAATGCCCAGCTCCATGGCCACCACCACTACGTTGGAAGCCATGGGTACTACGCCTATCAACAGCAGCGCCATGGCCAGTTCCGTGGAAAGAGGCGCCGCCCACTGTAGTATTAAAGCGGCCCCCAACATAACGAGCGGCCAGAGCAGGTAGCGAAGACCCAGGCAGGTGGCTACAAAGCGTGAATCCCAGGCGGCAAGCGTTACTTGGCTAAGCGTCATGCCAATAATCATCATGCCCAGCAGCGTGTAGGTGGCGGGGAAGACTTGCAGCGAACTCATTACTGCAGCGGGTATGGTTATTTCAAGGGCGCTAAGCAGTAACGCGAATAGGAACGCATAGATAAGCGGTAAGCGAGAAATTTTGATCAGACTCTCACGTACGGAAAAACGTCCGCGTGCGCTAAGGTAAAAGCCCACGGTGAATTCGTAAATATTAATCCCCAGCATACAGAACAGGTAAAGAGTAACGCCTTCAGGGGGGAGCAAAATCAGCGCAATCGGTAGGCCGAAATAGCCGGTATTACCCGTTCCTGAGGAGAACGCCAGCAGAGCAGCCTCCTGTTCACCAAAACGGTGGCGAGTAATACGCTGTACCACCAGTGCCATCAGGCTTGCCAGAATGAACAGTGCTAATGTGAGTAAGAGGTAGTCAGGTGTTGGGCCGCCGTTCATCAGCGCGCGAAAAATCGTAAAAGGCGCTATCAGGTAAACCAGCAGCGTCGCAATCGGGCGAGGATCTAGCTTGAGTCGTTGGGCGGCGAGCCAGCCTAGCCCCACGTAGCTGAGTAGCATGAGTAGCGGCCCAACGAGCGCCCCAGGTGCAAGATCCATTTATCCTCCCGTCGTATGTGGTGGCTCGCTAACATGAGCCGAATTAAAGGCCAAGCGTGGAATCTTTCATTAGCCCCAGCGCGCTGGAACAGCGAGAATACCTCAAAATATCATCATGTTTGATCACTAATAAGGAAACCCCATGAGCAGCCATGAGCATCCGCTAGGTATCAGCTTTGAATTCTTTCCGCCCAGTACCGATGCTGGGCGCGACAAGCTGATTCACGTTCGCGATGAACTGGCCGCCCGAAAACCACGTTTTTTCTCGGTGACTTACGGTGCTGGTGGGTCTACCCAGGCGCGTACCCGTGAGGTGGTGCGTGCGGTCGGTGAAAGTGGCATTAATACCGCTCCGCATCTCTCCTGCATAGGCAGTGAAAAAGCGCAGTTGCGTGATCTGCTGGCGCAGTACCGTGAGGAAGGGGTCGAGAGCCTCGTCGCGTTGCGTGGTGATATGCCCTCAGGTATGGGAAGCATTGGTGAGCTACGTTATGCCAACGAACTGGTTGAGTTTATTCGCACGGAGACGGGCGCCCATTTCGACATCGCAGTGGCTGCTTATCCTGAATCTCATCCACAGGCGCCTAATCTTGATAAGGATGTGGAAAACTTTGCGCGTAAAATGAAGGCGGGCGCCAATATGGCCATCACCCAGTACTTCTTCACCGCTGACGCCTATTTCAACTTCGTTGATAAAGCCCGTGCGCTGGGCGTCGAGCAGCCGATTATTCCCGGTATCATGCCGATTACCAACTACACCAAGCTGGCGCGTTTCTCTGACGCCTGCGGTGCCGAGATCCCGCGCTGGATTCGCAAGCAGTTGGAGTCCTATGGCGACGACAGTGAAGCGATTGCCGCCTTTGGCACCGATGTGGTGAGCCGTCTTTGCCAGCGATTGCTAGAGGGCGGAGCGCCAGGCCTGCACTTCTACACGCTTAACCAGGCGGCGCCGGTGCTGAGAATCGTCGATAACCTGGCTGGTTAACCAAGCCGCTTTATTTGCTTACCTTGTGCCCATTAAAAACCCTGCTCAACCATTGTTGAGCAGGGTTTTTTTACGCTTAGCGTTTAGCGGCTTAAACCAATCAGCCAGCTTGCGCCGTTTTGCTACCACCGCCGTTCACCTTACGCTGCATCATGAATAGCACGATACCAATCGCAAGGCCGGCAATGTCGGTATAGATACCGCCGTAGATTAAAAACAGCGCGCCTACCAGCATGACGACACGCTGCACTAGGTTAACGGGGCCAAAGAACCATTTCTGTACCATGCCTGAAAGCAGCACAATGCCCAGCGTTGCAGTTAACCCAACGCGCAGGATCTGCATCGGTGAGCCTTCCATCAGCATGGCCGGGCTGTAGAAGAACATAAACGGCACAATGAACGCGGCCAAGCCAATCTTGAACGAGGCCACCGAGGTGCCCATGGGGTTGTCGCCGGAGATACCGGCCGCGGCATAGGAGGCCAAGGCAACAGGGGGGGTAATCGCGGAGACGACCGCAAAATAGAACACAAAGAAGTGAGCAATCAGCGGCTCAATGCCGATATTGATCAAGCCGGGAGCGACCACGGAAGCGGCCACCGCATAGGCAGCAGTAGTAGGCATACCCATGCCGAGTAGAATACTGATCAGCATGGCGAACACTAGTGCCAGCAGTTGGCTCACGCCCGCTAAGCCAAGTAGCAGTGACGAGAAACGCGCGCCCACACCGGTCAGCGAGATAACCCCGACGATTAAGCCCGCGCAGGCGCACACGGCGATAATCTGAATCGACATAGTGCCCGCTATTTGCAGCGCTTTAAGAATCGCCCGAAATCCCATTTTATTGGGTGATAGCCAGCTAACCACCGCGGCTGACGCGGTTGCCAAGGTGCCCGCGCGGATCACCGAGTAGCCCATAAACAGGGCGACAATCAGGATAATAATCGGCGCGAACAGATAGACCTGTTTTACCAGCTTCGAGAACAGCGGAATCTCATCTTTGCGCATGCCACGCATGCCTTTACGGGCGGCTTCAAAGTCGACCATAAAATAGATAGAGGCAAAATACAGAATCGCCGGAATAACAGCGGCAAGGGCGATTTCGGTATAGGGAATACCGGTCACTTCGGCCATGATGAACGCGCCCGCGCCCATAATCGGCGGCATGATTTGCCCACCGGTTGAGGCGGCTGCCTCAATCGCGCCTGCGCTACGTGATGGGTAGCCGACTTTCTTCATCAGGGGAATGGTCAATGAGCCGGTGGAAACCACGTTACCTGCCGAAGTACCGTTAATCATACCCATCAAGCCAGAGGCAAAAATGGCCACCTTGGCAGGGCCACCACGGGCACGGCCAGCGGCGGCAAAGGCAAAGTTAACGAAGTAGTCGCCTACTTTAGAGGCCTGTAGGAAGGCAGCAAAAATAATGAACAGAATAATATAGGTCGACGACACGGCGGTGGTGGGGCCGAGAATGCCTGCGTCGGTATACACCTGGCTAAAGAAGCGCTGTAGTGACAGCCCCGGATAGCCTAAAAAGCCTGGCAGATAGGGCCCGGCGAAAACGTAGGTCAGGAAAACCGCAGAAATAACCACCAGGGCCAGGCCTGCGACCCGGCGGGTGAGCTCCAGAATCAGTAGTGAGCCCGCAATCGCCGCCCAGGAAATGCCTGACGGTGCGAAAGAGGTACCCGTCGACATGCGGATATTGGTGTTATAAGCCACTAACAAATAACCAGCGCTGGCCAGCGCGCAGACCATCAGTACCAAGTCTGCAGGATTGAAGCGATGACGTGCCTGACGATAAAACCATGACAACACAACAGCCGCCGCTGTCGTCGCCATTAACGGGTAGCCGTAGTGCCAGTTTTCAATGCTCGGGTCGATGCGCATGGCGCCGCCGCTGAGCGTTTGATACATCAACAGAACTTGCGCCAGAGTATAGGCGGCAGGAATCAGTAACGCGTAGCTAAGCCATTTGATCCAGGCACCTGACGCCTGGTGATCGTCGTCGGCAAAACGGGCACCAGAAAAGAGCCCGTAACCGAGAATAAGCGCACCGGCAATATGCACGATACGAAACGACCAGGTTTCCATCGGATACACGTTGAGTGAAATCAGATGGAAACTTGAGTAAGCGATCGCTAATGCCGCAAACAGTAGGAACTGCCAGCCCGTAAACAGGCGGCGATTGGGTTCAACAACGTCTTCATCGACACCATCGGCAATGGACTCTGGTATCACTGACGCCGCGTGGGCATCATCCTTGAGATCATTGGGGTCTTGGTCGGTTTTGTGACTCATTAGAGTTCACCCTCACAGCAAAAGCAGACAAAGGGGTAGCAGCAGCGAAAGCTGCCCCGCCCGGCTGGGCCGGAAACGGGGCAGTCAGAACGGTAAACGTTGCTTAGTTGATCATGTCATCAGCAATTTCATAGCCGTTCTCTTCGTACCAGCGTGCAGCGCCGGGGTGAAACGGCAGCACGGTGTTGTGCTTGATGTTTTCTGGAATGGTGGTTTCAGCGCTGCGGTGCACAGAGCGCATGCGGTCGTTGTTTTCCATGGTCGCCTTGGTGACTTCATAAACGAAATCTTCCGGCAGGTCGCAGCCTGCGATAGCGAAGTTCCACATGGAGACAGCGCGGGCATCTTCTTCCAGCGTCGTATAGGTGTTGGCCGGAATCATGAATTCAGCTACGGGGAAGTTTTCCAGCACCGTGGCCAGCTCTTCCTCGTTAAACTCAATAATGTTGACGTCAGTTTGTACTTCTAACTGGCTAACGGCGGGAATCGGAATGCCGGCAGCGAAGGCGACCACGTCAAGCAGGCCATCCTGCAATTGACCGCCCAAGTCTGACCAACCGCCGTTGCGACGCTCAAAGTTAACGCCCAGGGTTTCTAGAATCGCTGGGAAGTAGGTGTCAGAGGTTGAGGCAGCCGGGCCAAAACCGATGCGCGCGCCATCAGGAATATCGGAAATTGACTCAATACCGCTGTCAGAAAGCGCGGTAATGGAGAACGGCGTTTCGTACATGGGGAACATGGCGCATACATTGTCCATCTTCATTCCAGGCGCTAGCGGACTTTCACCTTTAACGGCATCAGAAGCAGGGCCCATGGTGGTTAAGCCAAATGCCATATCGCCTGTGTGCACCAGGGCCAGGTTTTGAGTCGGGCCACCGGTGACTTCACCACCGCCAGATACACCCAGCTCATCAGCGATAAAGTTGGCCCAGCCTGAACCGTAGACGAAGTAAGTGCCGCCTTGGCTAGCGGTGCCCACGGTAAAGTTGTCGGGCCAATCAGAGCGGTCTGCTTGCGCTTGGGCACTGCTGGCAGCGGCTACAAGCAGAGCGCTGCTGGCGAGAAGAGTGAACGTTTTAGGCATATGTTTGCGCATGGCGAAAATTCCTAGCTGTTATTGGGGTTATATACTGACAGCGTCGATAAATGCGGCCAGTCGATACTGCGTTAAGCAGGGTATCCAAAGTATTTAACAGCGATAGTTGTGCCATTTAAGGGTTATGATTTTTAAATCAGATGCTTATGATTTTTTTATTCAACTTTGGTGGAAAGCACTTTTTGTCATAGTGTCCGATTGTTCGCACGACAATGGTTATTTAGTGTGCGGATAACCGCACACTAAATGGTGTTGCCTGTACGCTATCGGCTTGTGGGGCGTTAAGGAAAGAATGAACACGCCATCCTTGGCGGGGAGGGAGTTAACGCGAGGATTTACCTGGATCCAAAATACGTACGGGTTGCACATCCTGCTGCTTCTGATCGTCACGTACCTGGTTGACCCGGGTGGTCATTTCGGTAAGCGCATCCTCTTCGATGGGCAGTTGCTCGAAGAAATCGCAACTGACGCATTCTCGGTAGCGAATACCGTTTTGCTCCCAGGCACGGATCCGATCCATCGCTGCGCAGCGCGGGCAAGTAACACCGGCGATAAAGCGTTTCACACTAGACATCATTAGACTCCAAGAGCGCGCTCTCTAAGTGGAGGGCGCGCATAGGTTTTGCAGATTTAAGCAGCGCGAATGCCGCTATGGCGCAGTAGCGGTTCGACGCTCGGCTCTCGGCCTCGAAAGGCGACAAAAAGGTCGGCTGCATCGCGGGCGCCGCCCTGCTCCAGGATTTCGCGACGAAAGCGCTGGCCTGTTTCAGGATCGAAAATGCCGGTCTCTTCAAAGGCGCTCCAGGCGTCCGCCGAGAGCACTTCAGCCCACTTGTAGCTGTAGTAACCAGCCGCATAGCCACCGGCAAACACGTGGCCAAAACTATTTTGGAAGCGGTTGAACGGCACTTTTGGCAGCACCGACACTGCTTCACGCACCTCATCTAACAAGGCTTGCACGTCGCTGGCGCTGGGAGCACTTAATTCATGGTGCAGACGTAGATCGAATAGCGAGAACTCGATTTGGCGCATCATACCCATGGCTGACTGGAAATTCTTGGCTGCCTGCAGGCGCTCAAGCAGCTCTGCTGGCAGCGGTTCACCACTATCCACGTGTTTGGCGAGTAGATCTAAGCCTTCACGCTCCCAGCAGTAGTTTTCCATAAACTGGCTGGGCAGCTCGACGGCATCCCAAGCGACGCCGTTAATGCCGGAAATATCGGCGATCTGCTGCTGGGTCAGCATATGGTGGAGGCCATGGCCAAACTCATGGAACAGCGTGGTGACTTCGTCGTGGGTGAGCAGTGCCGGGCGGCCGTTTACCGGGGCAGTAAAGTTGCAGGTCAGGAAGGCGACGGGCAGTTGCAGACCCTGCTCGGTTTGACGACGCACCCGGCAGTCGGCCATCCAGGCACCGCCACGCTTACCTTCGCGGGCGTAGAGATCCAGATAGAAACCGGCAATGGGTTGGCCGTTTTCGGTGAGGCGGAAATAGCGCACGTCATCATGATAGCGGGGTGCTTGGGTATCTTCTTCAAAGCGCACGCCGTAAAGGCGTTCAACCACCTGAAACAAGCCATCGATTACCTGGGGTGCTGGAAAATAGGGGCGTAATTGCTCCTGGGAGATCGAGTGGCGCGCTTCGCGTAGTTTTTCGCTGGCATAGGCAACATCCCACGGTTCCAGCGTCTCTAGGCCGAGTTCTTCTCGGGCATAAGCACTGAGTTCTGCAAACTCCTCCTTCGCCTGAGGCAACGCACGGCGGGCTAAGTCGTTGAGAAAATCGAGCACCTGCTCGGGAGATTCCGCCATTTTGGTGGTGAGAGAGTAATCGGCATAGGTGGCAAAGCCGAGCAATTGGGCCATTTCATTGCGCAGTGCCAGGATCTCTTCCATGATCGCCGCGTTATCGAATTTGCCCGCATCTGGGCCTTCATCAGACGCACGGGTAACAAAAGCGGTATAGACCTCCCGGCGCAGCTCGCGGTTATCGGCATAGCTAACCACCGGGAAGAAGCTGGGGAAATCCAGGGTAATACGGTAGCCCGCAACGCCTTTCGCCTCGGCGGTGGCTTTTAAGGTGTCGAGAGCACTTTCCGGCACCCCCGCTAACGTCTCTTGGCTATCGATGTCCTTGTGCCATGCCTGGGTAGCATCCAGCACGTTATTGGAGAACTGATTTGACAGCAGTGAGAGCCGCGACTGAATCTCGCCGTAGCGGGCTTTCTGGTCAGCAGGAAGATCAACACCGGCAAGGCGGAAATCGCGTAGGGCGTTCTCCACGGTGCGCCGCTGTGCGGCATCCAGGTGCTTCCAGGCCGGGCCATCTTTCAATGCTTGCCAGCCATGAAATAACCCTTCGTGCTGGCCTACCCAGGTGCCGAAGTCGGAGAGCTTCCCAAGGCATGCCTGATACGCTTCGCGCATTTCCGGCGAGTTCATGGTGCCATTGAGGTGCGAAACCGGTGACCACGCCTTGGTGAGCCGATCATTCACCGCTTCAAGGGGCGCTGCAAAAGTGTCCCAGGTAGGCGGGGTAGCGGCTGCCTGCTCGGCGAGGCGATCAATGGCCTCTCGGCTTTCGCTTAGCAGCGTCTCCACGGCAGGCTCCACGTGCTCGGCGCGAATCTCAGCAAAGGGGGGCAGCGCGTGCGTTTCAAGCAGCGGATTGGTGGACATGGGCACCTCGATTGGCATCGTTTTAAAAACCGTTAGTGAGCGCAAAACGCGCAATAATAATGACACAGTGTGGGCGGTGGTGCTGTGTTTCAATGTTAGCCTCAACAACTATGTTTAATGCCAGGGTTTGGCCTGCACGCAAGCGCCTGCTAGTCTTGCCGCCTTTTAATGCCACCAATGGCAGGAGCATGTGATGAGCGAAACGCTGGAGCGCTGGGGGTCGAAGCGGGCCTTTATCTTGGCGGTAACAGGTGCTGCGGTGGGGTTAGGCAACATCTGGCGCTTCCCTTACGTGGCCGGAGAGAACGGCGGTGCGGCGTTTTTACTGATTTATGTGGCGTTTGTGCTGCTGCTGGGTATTCCGGTCATGATGGCGGAGATTCTGATTGGCCGTGCCGGGCGACGCGGGCCAATGCAAGCGTTGAGTGCCTTGGCGGCCGAGGCGGGGGCTTCGCCTCGCTGGCGCTGGTTGGGGCTATTCGGGGCGTTCACCGTGTTCTGCATTTTATCTTTCTACTCGGTGGTGTCCGGCTGGTCGATTGAGTTTTTGGTGGCCTCTGTTAATGGCCATTTCAATGGCGCGAGTGCCGCAGAGATTGGCGCCGGTTTTGAAGCCTTCTTGGCTAACCCTGGGCTGCTGATCTTCAACCACTCGCTATTTCTGTTTATGACCATGACCGTTGTGGCGGCGGGTATTGCCAAGGGGTTAGAGCGGCTCAATAACCTGCTGATGCCGCTGCTGTATCTGTTGTTGCTGCTATTAGCGGGCTATGCCGCGACGACTGATGGCTTTGCCCCCGCCTTGGCGTGGCTGTTTTTACCCTCTTTCGAGGCGATAACCCCGGCGGTGGTGGTTCACGCCATGGGGCACGCGTTCTTTACTTTGGCGGTGGGCGCCTGTGCTTTGATGGCGTATGGCGCTTATATGCCGGAAGAGCAAAGCCTGCCTAAAGCCGCTGTGGCAGTCGCCGTACTCGATATTAGCGTGGCGTTACTGGCGGGGATCGCTATTTTCTCGGTGGTATTTGCTCAAGGCATGGATCCCACTGATGGCCCAGGGTTAATGTTTGTCACCCTGCCCATTGCGTTTTCTGAGCTGCCCTGGGGCTCTGTATGGCTGAGCGTGTTCTTCTTACTGCTGCTACTGGCCACCTGGACATCGGCCATTAACCTCGCGGAGCCGATGGTCGCAACGTTACAGGGTTTGGGGCTGCGTCGCAGTATCTCGACTGCCATTGTGGCGCTCAGCGTCTGGTTGATCGGGCTGTTATCGGCCTTCTCTTTTTCAACCCTGGCGGAATTTCGGCCGCTATTTGGACGCAATGTCTTCGAGCTTGTCAGCAGTATACCGCCGGATGTTTTCCTGCCTTTGGGCGGCCTATTGATAGCCGTTTTTGCGGCTTGGGTAATGCCTCGCGATAGAGTGGTGAGCGCGTTAGGCATTGGTGAAAGTGGCTATCTGGTGTGGCGCAATATCATTCGCTGGGTGTCGATTCCGCTGACCTTTATTGTTCTGCTGGCCGGGTTGCTATAGTGGGGTAACTGAATTCTCTAAGCTATCCAACAACCCTAGGAGCGAGTTATGAGTAGTGCATTAAGGCCCTATCAAGGTATGGAACCCCAATTGGGTGAGCGCGTTTATATTGATCCGGCCAGTGTGGTCATTGGTGATGTGGTGATGGGTGACGACTGCTCTGTCTGGCCGATGACGGTTATCCGTGGCGATATGCACCGTATTCGTATCGGTGCGCGTACCAGCGTGCAGGACGGCAGCGTGCTACATATTACCCACGCCAGTGATTTTAGTCCGGAGGGGTTTCCGCTCACCATTGGCGATGATGTGACCATCGGCCATAAAGCGATACTGCATGGCTGCACCTTGGGAAGTCGGATCCTGGTAGGGATGGGCGCGATTGTAATGGATGGCGCGGTCGTTGAGGACGAGGTCATTATTGCCGCAGGCGCCGTGGTAACGCCGGGTAAGCATTTGGAGAGTGGCTATGTGTATGCCGGTAACCCCGCCAAAGCGATGCGACCACTCAAAGACAAAGAGCGCGCTTTCTTTCCCTATACCGCAGGTAACTACGTTAAATTGAAAGACCGCTTTCTGGCCGAAGTCACCCGCTAGCGACTTTTTCTAAGCTTTCCCTAAGCGATTGCTAAGCCAACCTTTTTTCTTAAATTAGTCATGTCGCGAACACTAAAAGTCTGTTAATTTATACAGTTTTCTGTTTTGCAGACTTTAGGATGCCGCGTCATGGCTAATTTTCGCACGCATATTACGGTGGCAGCGGCGGGCGGCATGCTGATAGCTTACGTAGGTTGGAAAGGCCAGTGGTGGCCACCCTCCCAAGCGCTGGTGATGATTGCATTAGTCACCTTTGGCGGCATTTTGCCCGACATTGATGCTGATCGTTCCCACTCTATCCGTTTGATATTCAATCTGCTTTCGGTGCCCGCCTTGGTATTAGGCGCCTTGTTGTTACAGCCATGGCTCACGCCGGGCGCGTTGTTGATTGCCTGTGGCGGAATCTACTTCTGTGTGCGCTATTTGGCGGGGGTGCTGTTCTCGCGTTTTACCGTGCACCGCGGTATTTGGCATTCACTGCTAGCGGGCGGGCTATGCAGCCTGCTCACCGCCGCGTTAAGTTTTAATTTGCTCAGCCAACCAGCGTGGCTAGCGTGGTCTCACGGTGCGGCCACCTTAGTAGGGTTTTTGATCCACTTGAGTTTGGATGAGATATACAGCGTTGATCTTGAAGGCGCGCGGCTAAAACGCTCGTTTGGTACGGCGCTCAAGCTAGGCGACAGCCGGCGGCCAATGTCTAACCTGCTAATGTTGATTGCCACATTAACGCTGGTGCCCTGGGTGCCGCCCTGGTCTGTCTTGGGGGAGTTGTTGCATCAAGGCTCGCTGCTGTGGCGATAGTCGTCGGCATTGAGGCCGTGCTTTTTAAGTTTGTCGTAAAAGGTTTTGCGCGGAATGCCCAAGTGGTGACAAACATCGGTTACCCGTCCATGGTAGCGCGACAGAGATTGGCTGATCAGGCTCTTTTCAAACAGCTCTACCTGGCGCGGCAAAGTAGGCTCTTCGGTGTCGGCGTTGACCCCTTCCAGCAGCGCATCCAGACGATAGTCAAAGGCGGCGCCCAGTAGCACGTAACGCTCGGCAAGGTTCCGCAGCTCGCGCACGTTGCCGGGCCAATCATGGGCCAGCAGGGCGGCAATGGCGGGGCTGTCGAGGGTCGGTGCTTCTAGCCCGCTACGATTGGCAGCGACCACGGCAAAGTGCTGGAACAGCAAGGGGATATCCTCACGCCGCTCGCGCAGAGCAGGCAGCGGCAGGGTGACAACGTTTAGCCTATAGTAAAGGTCTTCGCGAAAACTCCCCTCTTCGGAGGCGGCTTTGAGATCCACCTTGGTGGCCGCAATCACCCGAATATTGAGCGGAACTGTTTCATTGGCGCCTAACCGCTCGACGCTGCGTTCCTGCAGCACCCTCAGCAGCTTGACCTGCAGCGCCATGGGCATCGATTCGATCTCATCCAGAAACACGGTGCCGCCGTTAGCGTGTTCAAACTTGCCGATTCGCCGCTCTACTGCACCCGTGAAAGCGCCTTTTTCATGGCCAAACAGCTCGGACTCAATGGTGTTTTCGGGCACCGCGCCGCAGTTGATCGCCATAAAGGGGCTGTTGCGCCGGCCGCTGCGTTCGTGAATTGCACGGGCCACGAGGTCTTTACCGGTACCTGTTTCACCGAATAGCAGAACGTCGGCTTCTACTTGGCTGATACGCTGAATCATCGCCGCGAGCCTGGATATGATGGGTGTGCGCCCAACGAGTCGCGGTCCCAACGCGGCTTGTTGCACTTCAAGTTCAGCTTTAAGACGGTGGTTTTCCAAGCTGAGTTGGCGCTTCTCTATGCCTCGGCGTACTACGTCCAGCAACTGATCACCGGCAAACGGCTTCTCAAGAAAATCCCATGCTCCTGCGCGCATGGCTTCTACGGCCGTGGAAATGTCGCCGTGACCGGTGATTAAAATAATCGGCAGAGTGGCGTCGCGGCTGTGTAACTCATGGAGCAGTGCCATACCATCCATTCCCGGCATGCGGATATCACTGACAATGACACCTGGGAAGTCCGGTGTTAATGCTGCCAGGGCTTGTTCCGCTGATTCGAAGCAGTAGGGCGTGTAGCCTGCAAGCTCGAGGGTTTGGCTGGCGGTGATCCGCAGATGCGGTTCGTCGTCGATCACCATGACCGGCAGCGTCGACGGCTCATGCATACGAGGAGTTCTCCTGGGGGTGAGTTAGCGGTGAGTGGGGCAGGGCGATAGTGAAGCAAGCGCCGCCTTCGGGTCGATTAGTTGCCTGTAACTTGCCGCCTAAATCGTCCATGATACGCGACGAAATCGAGAGTCCTAGGCCTAAACCACTCCCCGGCGCTTTGGTGGTAAAAAAGGGTTCAAAAATTTGCCCTAAGTGCTCCTCGGGAATGCCAGGGCCATTATCGGTAACGCTAATAATGACCTGCTGCTGGTGTATTTGGGCGCCCAGAGTAAGTTGTGGCGCAGGTACGCCTTTCATGGCCTGCAGCGCATTACCGATTAAATTGACCAACACTTGTTCCAGACGCACTAGATCGCCTTGCACCCATAGTGTTTCATTGGGCCACTCCTGAGTAATGGAGATGTTGCCTTCGCGCAGGCGGCTTTGAAACAGGCGAAGAGCATAGTCGATACAGGCTTGTACCGAAATCGCCTCCTGGTGCTCGCTGCTCTTACGTGAAAACTGGCGCAGCTGAGCGCTGATGTCCGCCATACGCTCGGTCAGTTCAACAATTTGTTCAAGGTTGGCATCCGCTTTTTCGTGGCGTGCTAATGCCATAAAACGGCGGGCGTTTTCCGCGTAAGCGCGAATAGCCGCCAGTGGTTGATTAAGTTCATGGTTGATGCCCGCGGCGAGCTGCCCCAACACAGCGAGTTTGGCGGCTTGAATAAGCTCGTCTTGGGTCTGGCGTAAATTGGCCTCTGCACGGCGGCGCTCTTCAATTTCATCCGATAGGCGTTGGTTGCTGGCCACCAGATCACGGGTGCGGCGCTCTACGCTTACCTCAAGTTCGTCACGCACGCGTGCCAAGGTATTGCGCTCGCGCTCGGCAAACGCTTCGCGTTCACGGCGCAGCCGTAGGCGCTGCCAGCCAATACCTGCGCCGAGAGTGACCACGCCGTAGAGGCCGCCTGCCATGAGGGCGGCAATCCACTGAGCGCTAATCACCGGTGTTAGCGGCTTTAAAATATGCATTTGCCAGCCAAATTCAGGGACATGTCGGGTCAAACTAAGATAGTCGCTACTGCTCAATGGGCCTTGGGAGAAACTGACCAACTGGCTTCCCTGTCGGTAAGGTGCATTGATTTCAATACCCGAGGGTGACAATGGCTCCATGGCATAGCGGCGCGTTTCTCTTAGGGCTTGACGCTGCTCATCGGTGAGTGGGTAGAGCGCGTTCATGCGTAGTTCGGGGTGGCTGGCCATGAAAATGATGTCGTCGCTATCAGTGACAAATAGCTCGGCATCCTGCTCAGCCCAGCTCTCTTCAACATCATCTAAAAGCACTTTAACTACTAGCACGCCGTCTGGCTGTGCATCGGGCGAGGTGTCGTCTAGCCATATGGGCGATGAAAAGTAGTAGCCCCGTTCAAGAGACTTGATGCCCAAACCAAAAAAGCGCCCCTGGCCTCCGGCAATGGCATCGGTGTAGTAGGAGCGGAAAGCATAGTTCTGGCCAATAAAGGTGTTAGGGCGGTGCCAATTGCTGGCGGCGATCGTGTCGCCATCGTGATTGAGTAAATAGACGTCTGAAACCCCCGCTGTAAAGCGGAAACGATCCAGTAGCATATTTAGCGGCATCGGGTCTTGGCTATCGGGAGAGGCCAAAAAACGCTGCACGCCTTCCCGAGTGGCAAGCATTTGCGGCAAGTAGTCGTAGCGCAGTAAATAGCCGTTTAAGTTGGCGGCAGACAGCCGCAGCTCGTTTTCGGCATCATCCTGTAAGTTGGAAAGCGCTTGTTCACGCGCCAACTGGGCGGCCTGCCACATGCAAAACAGCAAGCCGAGTGAAATAACCAGCAGCCACAGGCGCCGCCAGCGTGGCGGCAAGGGGGTGGGCGCTTGGTTATTCATACCAGCGCTGTTCATGCTGACGTCTTACTACTGCCTTGAGCGCGGCGAAGGGCACGCTGGGCGCGCGTCTCAGCCCTCGCCATCTCAAGTAGACCTTCTTCGACAAACACTAAGTGCTCATGAGCGCGAGTGCGGGCATCCTCCGCGCGGCCTTCCAAAATGGCATTGAGTAGGGCGCGGTGCTGTTGCATTAACTGACTGCGCGAACCCTCCTTGGCGAATAAATGGGCCAGGTTATTTACAATGCTCTTCTCTAGCAGGTGAAAAATGCCGCGAATGGTATGCAGCAGTAGAACATTGTGAGCAGCTTCGGCAATCGCTAAGTGGAACGCTGCATCTAGTTTGGCTTCTTGGATAGGGTCGGCACCGGCAAAACCGCCGTCGAGCTCTTCAAAGCGCTGAATAAGCACGGACTTATCGGCGGGTGTTGAGCGCAGCGCAGCGTAGTAGGCGGATATACCTTCCATAGCGTCGCGGAATTCAAGTAAGTCTAGGTTAAATTCGCCGTGACGAGAGAGCATCTCCAGCAAGGGGTCGGTATAACCATTGCTGAGGTCATCGTTAACAAAAGTGCCGCCGCCTTGGCGGCTGGTTAGTAGGCCACGAGCGGCTAGTTTCTGAATAGCTTCCCGTAAAGAGGGGCGCGAAACACCAAACCGTTCGGCTAATTCACGTTCGGGAGGTAAGCGCTCGCCTGGTTTTAGGCTGCCTTCTAGCATCATAGCTTCAAGGCGTTCAGTAATTACATCGGCCAAGCGCTGCTGGCGGAGCGGTGGGTAGCTCATATTGAATAGCTCATGTCGATTTGCGTCCGCAATTGGTAAGACCAATATTAAGATCTTTGAGGTTTGATCTCAAGCGTCTGCGAAGTAGGATTTAACGCTAATAAAACGCATTAATAGCGACTTTAAACTAAAGTATAGCGGGATGAGGTGCTAAGGAGTGATATCACCGTTTGACACGCTTAGGGCGGCTCACTACTGTTGGTGCTAGTTTTTTTGTCAATTGGTAAAACCAATTTTCCACTTTGGGGCGCCGGTGTATAGCGCATCCATTGTATAGGGCTATTACACAGGGCTATCCATGATCATTTCTGCTTCCACTGATTATCGCCAAGCGGCCAAGCGTCGTATCCCCCCTTTTCTATTTCACTACGCTGACGGTGGTTCCTACGCGGAGCATACGCTGCGACGCAATGTTGAGGATCTTGCTGGTGTCGCTTTGCGTCAGCGTGTGTTGAAGGATATGTCTTCACTATCATTGGAGACCACACTGTTCGGCGAAGCGCTTGCTATGCCGGTCGCCTTGGCGCCGGTGGGGTTGGCAGGAATGTATGCTAGGCGTGGTGAAGTGCAAGCTGCGCGGGCAGCTGCTAATAAGGGGGTGCCGTTTACACTGTCGACAGTATCGGTGTGTCCAATCGACGAAGTGGCCTCTGCGGTTGATCGGCCTATCTGGTTTCAGCTTTATGTGTTGAAAGATAGAGGATTTATGAAGCATGTCTTGGAGCGAGCCAAAGCCGCTGGCGTCAAGACACTGATCTTTACCGTCGATATGCCCGTGCCGGGGGCACGCTATCGAGATGCACATTCAGGCATGAGCGGTAAGCGCGGCCCAATGCGGCGTATGCTTCAAGCAGCAACACACCCTTTTTGGGCCTGGGACGTGGGTGTTAATGGCCGTCCCCATGACTTGGGTAACGTGTCTGATTATCGCGGCAAGCCAACGGAGCTAGAAGACTATATTGCCTGGCTGGGTGACAACTTTGATCCGGCCATCTCATGGAAGGACTTGGAGTGGATTCGTGAGCTCTGGGAGGGTCCAATGATCATCAAAGGGATTCTCGACCCCGAGGATGCTCGTGATGCGGTTCGCTTCGGCGCGGATGGTATCGTTGTTTCCAATCATGGTGGTCGTCAGCTAGACGGTGTCCCCTCTACCGCGCGTGCGCTGCCTGCTATCGCTGATGCGGTTAAGGGCGATTTGGCCATTCTAGCCGACTCCGGCGTACGCAGTGGACTTGATGTTGTGCGCATGATCGCCATGGGGGCGGATACCGTATTGATTGGGCGTGCTTTTATCTATGCACTTGCTACAGCCGGAGAGGCGGGCGTTTCCCATCTGCTTGAGCTGTTTGAAAAGGAGATGCGGGTTGCAATGACGCTCACCGGGGCGCGTAGCATCGCCGACCTAGGGGCTGATTCGCTGGTGCCAGACTCGCTCCGCGGTATCTGAGGGCCATTGTCAGTACCTCTATCAGTATTAGGGTTAAAAACCGCTTGCCAACCCGTCAGCGAATCCGTAAAGTACGCATCCGCTGCCGGGGACGCCAAGCGTTACCAGCGGTGAATGAAGTGTAAAAGCTTCGGTTTGTCAGGTAGTTAGTGCTTTTACGAAAGCCAGCGGTTTTGGATGTGGTCAGGTTTGCATCGAAAACAACGCCCTTGACAACCACCAGGAAATGCGTAGAATACGCCTTCCTCGCTGAGGCAAGCCAGTTCAACGGCAAGCCGTGTGGCCCAGTTGGTTTATTAGCTAGCCACCGCAGCGAAACAGCTCTTTAACAATTTGATCAGGTAATTCATGTGGGCGCTTGCTGATGTTGGTGATAAATCACCCAATATCAAGGCAAGCGGTCATGAAAACGTAAGTTTGAATGAATTCGTTTGAACCTTGAGCCAAGTTTGATCCGCTTTTGTTGCCCTCGGGTGACATGTAAGGATCACATAGATCTTAAACTGAAGAGTTTGATCATGGCTCAGATTGAACGCTGGCGGCAGGCCTAACACATGCAAGTCGAGCGGTAACAGGGGTAGCTTGCTACCCGCTGACGAGCGGCGGACGGGTGAGTAATGCATAGGAATCTGCCCGATAGTGGGGGATAACCTGGGGAAACCCAGGCTAATACCGCATACGTCCTACGGGAGAAAGGGGGCTTTGGCTCCCGCTATTGGATGAGCCTATGTCGGATTAGCTAGTTGGTAAGGTAATGGCTTACCAAGGCAACGATCCGTAGCTGGTCTGAGAGGATGATCAGCCACATCGGGACTGAGACACGGCCCGAACTCCTACGGGAGGCAGCAGTGGGGAATATTGGACAATGGGGGCAACCCTGATCCAGCCATGCCGCGTGTGTGAAGAAGGCCCTCGGGTTGTAAAGCACTTTCAGCGAGGAAGAACGCCTATCGGTTAATACCCGGTAGGAAAGACATCACTCGCAGAAGAAGCACCGGCTAACTCCGTGCCAGCAGCCGCGGTAATACGGAGGGTGCAAGCGTTAATCGGAATTACTGGGCGTAAAGCGCGCGTAGGTGGCTTGATAAGCCGGTTGTGAAAGCCCCGGGCTCAACCTGGGAACGGCATCCGGAACTGTCAGGCTAGAGTGCAGGAGAGGAAGGTAGAATTCCCGGTGTAGCGGTGAAATGCGTAGAGATCGGGAGGAATACCAGTGGCGAAGGCGGCCTTCTGGACTGACACTGACACTGAGGTGCGAAAGCGTGGGTAGCAAACAGGATTAGATACCCTGGTAGTCCACGCCGTAAACGATGTCGACCAGCCGTTGGGTGCCTAGAGCACTTTGTGGCGAAGTTAACGCGATAAGTCGACCGCCTGGGGAGTACGGCCGCAAGGTTAAAACTCAAATGAATTGACGGGGGCCCGCACAAGCGGTGGAGCATGTGGTTTAATTCGATGCAACGCGAAGAACCTTACCTACCCTTGACATCTACAGAAGCCGGAAGAGATTCTGGTGTGCCTTCGGGAACTGTAAGACAGGTGCTGCATGGCTGTCGTCAGCTCGTGTTGTGAAATGTTGGGTTAAGTCCCGTAACGAGCGCAACCCTTGTCCTTATTTGCCAGCGAGTAATGTCGGGAACTCTAAGGAGACTGCCGGTGACAAACCGGAGGAAGGTGGGGACGACGTCAAGTCATCATGGCCCTTACGGGTAGGGCTACACACGTGCTACAATGGCCGGTACAAAGGGCTGCGAGCTCGCGAGAGTCAGCGAATCCCTTAAAGCCGGTCTCAGTCCGGATCGGAGTCTGCAACTCGACTCCGTGAAGTCGGAATCGCTAGTAATCGTGAATCAGAATGTCACGGTGAATACGTTCCCGGGCCTTGTACACACCGCCCGTCACACCATGGGAGTGGACTGCACCAGAAGTGGTTAGCCTAACGCAAGAGGGCGATCACCACGGTGTGGTTCATGACTGGGGTGAAGTCGTAACAAGGTAGCCGTAGGGGAACCTGCGGCTGGATCACCTCCTTAAACGATGCGTCACAGTCGGTAAGCGTCCACAATGAATTACCTGATCAGATATAGAGCAAACGGTAAAAGCACGATCCCCTCTTGGGTCTGTAGCTCAGTTGGTTAGAGCGCACCCCTGATAAGGGTGAGGTCGGCAGTTCAAGTCTGCCCAGACCCACCAAATTTTATCTATCGCTGCGTTATTTTATAACTCGCATAGCAGGCTATGCGTCGTCATAAAATGCCTTGCGCTAAATAAAATTGGCCAGAGGTGAGTGTGACTAAGAGTGACTAGATGGGGCCATAGCTCAGCTGGGAGAGCGCCTGCCTTGCACGCAGGAGGTCAGCGGTTCGATCCCGCTTGGCTCCACCATTACGTTACTACCCTGTTTAACCTTCAATACCGTTTGTGAATGTTTCGTGACCATTGATAAGTCGCTGTGTTGTAGCCGTTGTTTTAGTTATCGCACGCCGCCTTATCACTGTTCATTGAGCAGCTGCTCTTTAACAATGTATATCATGCTGACAAGAACACTTCGCAAGAAGTGGTCTTAAATTGTGATACGCGTCAGCGTATCCGGCAAAATGAAACGTGATCATTGCGACATCCAGACTCCTTCGGGTTATAGGGTCAAGCAATGAAGCGCACACGGTGGATGCCTAGGCAGCCAGAGGCGATGAAAGACGTGGTAGCCTGCGATAAGGCTCGGTGAGGTGGCAACAACCTGTGACCCGGGCATTTCTGAATGGGGAAACCCACTCATCACAAGATGAGTATCGTGCACTGAATACATAGGTGTACGAGGCGAACCAGGGGAACTGAAACATCTAAGTACCCTGAGGAAAAGAAATCAACCGAGATTCCCCTAGTAGCGGCGAGCGAACGGGGACCAGCCCTTAAGCATGTGACTGATTAGGCGAACACGCTGGGAAGCGTGGCCGTAGCGGGTGATAGCCCCGTAGTCGAAAATCTGATCATGTGAAATCGAGTAGGTCGGGGCACGAGAAACCTTGACTGAAGACGGGGGGACCATCCTCCAAGGCTAAATACTCCTGGCTGACCGATAGTGAACCAGTACCGTGAGGGAAAGGCGAAAAGAACCCCGGAGAGGGGAGTGAAATAGATCCTGAAACCGTGTGCGTACAAGCAGTAGGAGCAGACTTGTTCTGTGACTGCGTACCTTTTGTATAATGGGTCAGCGACTTATATTCAGTGGCGAGGTTAACCGTATAGGGGAGCCGTAGGGAAACCGAGTCTTAACTGGGCGACACAGTCGCTGGATATAGACCCGAAACCGAGCGATCTATCCATGAGCAGGGTGAAGATTGAGTAACATCAATTGGAGGCCCGAACCAGGATCTGTTGAAAAAGATTTGGATGACTTGTGGATCGGAGTGAAAGGCTAATCAAGCTCGGAGATAGCTGGTTCTCCTCGAAAGCTATTTAGGTAGCGCCTCACGTAGTACCGCCGGGGGTAGAGCACTGTTTCGGCTAGGGGGTCATCCCGACTTACCAACCCGAGGCAAACTCCGAATACCGGTGAGTAACGCGTGGGAGACACACGGCGGGTGCTAACGTCCGTCGTGAAAAGGGAAACAACCCAGACCGTCAGCTAAGGTCCCGAAATCCTGGTTAAGTGGGAAACGATGTGGGAAGGCTCAGACAGCTAGGAGGTTGGCTTAGAAGCAGCCATCCTTTAAAGAAAGCGTAATAGCTCACTAGTCGAGTCGGCCTGCGCGGAAGATGTAACGGGGCTAAACCAGGTACCGAAGCTACGGGTGAGTTTCTATTTCGATAGGAATTCGCGGTAGAGGAGCGTCGTGTAAGCCGATGAAGGTGAATTGAGAAGTTCGCTGGAGGTATCACGAGTGCGAATGCTGACATGAGTAACGATAAAGGGTGTGAAAAACACCCTCGCCGGAAGACCAAGGGTTTCTGTTCGACGCTAATCGGAGCAGAGTGAGTCGGCCCCTAAGGCGAGGCCGAAAGGCGTAGTCGATGGGAAACGGGTCAATATTCCCGTACCGGACATGGTTGCGATGGGGGGACGAAGAAGGCTAGGTGAGCCAGGCGTTGGTAGTCCTGGTGAAAGTGAGTAGGCCGAGACCTTAGGTAAATCCGGGGTCTTAAAGCCGAGACACGAGACGAACTGACCACGGTCAGGAAGTCACTGATGCCACGCTTCCAGGAAAAGCCTCTAAGCTTCAGATCATGTGCGACCGTACCCCAAACCGACACAGGTGGTCAGGGTGAGAATCCCAAGGCGCTTGAGAGAACTCGGGTGAAGGAACTAGGCAAAATGGTGCCGTAACTTCGGGAGAAGGCACGCCGGCATAGGGTGAAGAGACTTGCTCTCCTAGCCCGAACCGGTCGAAGATACCAGGTGGCTGCAACTGTTTATTAAAAACACAGCACTCTGCTAACGCGCAAGCGGACGTATAGGGTGTGACGCCTGCCCGGTGCCGGAAGGTTAAATGATGGTGTTAGCCGCAAGGCGAAGCTCTTGATTGAAGCCCCGGTAAACGGCGGCCGTAACTATAACGGTCCTAAGGTAGCGAAATTCCTTGTCGGGTAAGTTCCGACCTGCACGAATGGCGTAATGATGGCCACGCTGTCTCCACCCGAGACTCAGTGAAATTGAAATCGCCGTGAAGATGCGGTGTACCCGCGGCTAGACGGAAAGACCCCGTGAACCTTTACTATAGCTTCACACTGGACGCTGATGTTGCCTGTGTAGGATAGCTGGGAGGCTTTGAACTCTGGACGCCAGTTCGGAGGGAGCCAACCTTGAAATACCAGCCTGGCATCATTGGCGTTCTCACTCAGGTCCGTTATCCGGATCGAGGACAGTGTGTGGTGGGTAGTTTGACTGGGGCGGTCTCCTCCTAAAGAGTAACGGAGGAGCACGAAGGTACCCTCAGCACGGTCGGACATCGTGCATTGAGTGCAAGAGCATAAGGGTGCTTGACTGCGAGACAGACACGTCGAGCAGGTGCGAAAGCAGGTTCTAGTGATCCGGTGGTTCTGTATGGAAGGGCCATCGCTCAACGGATAAAAGGTACTCCGGGGATAACAGGCTGATACCGCCCAAGAGTTCACATCGACGGCGGTGTTTGGCACCTCGATGTCGGCTCATCACATCCTGGGGCTGAAGTCGGTCCCAAGGGTATGGCTGTTCGCCATTTAAAGTGGTACGCGAGCTGGGTTTAGAACGTCGTGAGACAGTTCGGTCCCTATCTGCCGTGGGCGTTGGATGTTTGAGAAGGGCTGCTCCTAGTACGAGAGGACCGGAGTGGACGACCCTCTGGTGTTCCGGTTGTCACGCCAGTGGCATTGCCGGGTAGCTATGGTCGGACGGGATAACCGCTGAAAGCATCTAAGCGGGAAGCCCCCTTCAAGATGAGACATCCCTGAGGCCTAGAGCCTCCTGAAGGGCCCAGCGAGACCAGCTGGTTGATAGGCACGGTGTGGAAGCGCTGCAAGGCGTTGAGCTAACGTGTACTAATGGCCCGTGAGGCTTGACCCTATAACACCCAAGGGGTCTGGTCGCGATGATGACGTCAATGAAAACCGGATACGCAGCGTGTGGCCCAAGCGACATAACGCCAGGGCGGCAGGCGATGAGACGCACACAATTGAGCAAGCAACGCTAGAAAGCCTGCTCGTCAGCATGATGTACATTAACAGTTACGCCTGACGACCATAGCATGCGTGAACCACCTGATCCCTTGCCGAACTCAGAAGTGAAACCGCTTAGCGCCGATGGTAGTGTGGGGTCTCCCCATGCGAGAGTAGGTCATCGTCAGGCACTTATTATGAAAAATCCCTCAGGGCTGATGCCTTGGGGGATTTTTTTTTTGCGTAACACCTCACCAGTCGATAGATTTGCCATCCCAGGCCCAGAAGGTTCCACTATCTTCGGGCGTTCGCTGAGAGATGACTGCCAGCAGCTTCTCTGCTACAAATGCGGGTGCAAATAGCTTTTCGCTAGGTACTCGGTTTTGAAAAGGTTTAGAGAGGGCTGTGTCGGTGGTGCCAGGATGAAGACAAAGCACTAGCGATTGCTTATTCAGCCGCTTGAGCTCAATGGATGCTGTCTTAAGCAGCATGTTATGCGCTGCTTTGCTGGCACGATAGCTGTACCAGCCTCCTAACTGATTATCTTCGATTGAGCCAACGCGAGCCGAAAGGCTGGCAATCACTGCAGGGTGTGACCCTTTGAAAGAGTCTTTCAGTGCCGCTAGCAATAAAATTGGCACATAGGCATTGATGTTCATTGTTTGTGCAAGGCTTTCGACATTAAGCTGGTCGAGGCACTTCTCGGGCAAGAGTCGTTGCGCGTCATCATGAAGGGTGCCGATGGCATTGAAAAAGAAGTGGATTGGCTGCGAGGCTAGTTCTGTTTTAAGCGCCTGCCGGCCCTGCTCTTGAGAAACATCGAGCATTAGGTGTGTAAGATGGGGGTTGTCAATTCGTGGTGGCTGCCGGCTTACCGCAATAACATGGCCGACCTGAGAGGAAGAGAGTAGCTGATTAATAATAGCAGCACCTATTCCCCCCGAGGCGCCTACAACCACCGCTGTATAATGATGAGGCAATAAATTGAACATGATCGTCTTTTGATTTGCCGCTGAGAGTGGGTTTTCATTGAAACGTCATGCTGATGGCTTGTCGAGGGAGGTATCAGGCGGAAGCGTTGATTCTGCCGGGTTGGGCGCTGTTGCGTCCATCAGGCTTATAGAGTGTTTTTTCAGCGATTTGACGAATATAATCAAGCATTGCCTGATTATGCTTCATTCGTACGGACAACATCTGGCCCGTTAGCTCATTCATACGCGCGGCTCGCTCGCTTTTTTCAAGCAAGCTTTCCCAAGCTGCCAGGCAGCCGGCATCATGAGCTGCCGCTCTGGCGCCGTTTGCGCCTTCGGCATAACCAAGACGTTTTTGCACATTGCGCCGCACAGTCTCAATGCGCTCGAGTTCGGCCAATAAAGACTGTTTGTCTAGTGCAACTTGCGATAATGCATCACCGTCAATATCACCTTGCGTCAATAAATTTTGCTCGCTGGACAACAACGAAATTAACGCCTCAAGGCGCTGTTGCTGGTCGGTAAGCAAGGATGCAAGGCTCATTTACAGCGTCCCTTTATAGATCTTTAAGATTGGCAATTAAGCCCTCGGCGATACGGTCGGCGCGCATTTCAAGGCGACCTTCACGTATAGCATCGCGAATTTCTTCAACTTTAGCAGTATCGACGTCCTGAGATTCATCGATACTTGATTGGCTCAGTTGAGTCGATTCGCGAGCTGCGCCGCCCGGTGCGACGGGTGATACGCTATCAGCCTTTTGCGTTTCATCACGCTGCTGGGCTTGGCTTGAGCGTAATAGCGAATTAATGTTATCAATTTTCACGTTGTCTGCCTCATCGTCAACGTCGATGCGCTTGGCGCTTAGTGTAGCTTGTATAACAGTATATCGGCAGCATTGGGCCTAACTTTAGGCTGCGAATTAAAAATCCACGACCAAAATACCACGCTCGGCGACACGAGCAGTCATGATTTCTCGTGGGCCAAAACGAACTCTAATTTGCTCACCAAGAGCACCATCTTCCAATGCTTCGCCTTCGCGTGAAACTCGGAAGGCAGAACCTTGAGCTATGACAGTAACGCGCTGTCCGCGTTCAACTAAATGAGGCGCTTGTAAGTAATGCGCTAAAAAGACACTACCACTACGAATAGGACGCTGAGCTATTTTACCCACGATATCCTCTTCAGCTGTCAAAGCCTGAGCTGAGAGATCGCCGAGATTGCCCCCGCGTTCGCTAAGCATGCTTGATGTAATCAGTGTACCTCGCTCAATATCCCTGGCTGCCACCACATAATCACCAATGACATCAATCTGCGCCTGCAAATAGCGAACTTGCCGGCCATCTTCACCGCAACGCACCCCAACGGAAACGCGGCCCAAGGGTGCTTGATTGGCGTTGGCCAAAAAAGGTTCTGGCTGAACGCACTCTGGCAAATGCGGAGAGGGTGGTCGTAGGTCAATGACCACTTCCTCGCCTAATGCCTGTGTCTCTTCGTACAAAAATTGATGCACTTGTTGGAGAAGATTGTCGTCATCAGCTTGAATCCTGGTGAAGGCAGTAACGCTTAGGATTGCCCAGAAGAAGGCTAATTGCCAAAAGCGAAGCGTGCTTGGCTTAGTAAAGCGCAGTCGGAGCATGGGGAGGCCGCTTACTTGGGAGCTGAAGAAGAAGGAACGTAACGAGGAGAATCCATCGTTCAGTGTAGCGAAAAGGTAGTAGCCGTATCACGCGAAATGCTGGTGGAAACGCCAGCTGTTCCATGCTTTAGGCTGACAGCTCCAGACGTATTCTTCATCATCAACAAAATCCATTTTATTTTTTGCCTCACGCGAGGGTCGGCATGATTGATCAACTGGAATCTGCCTTTAATTTTCATCAGCAAGCAGTAGGGTTACGTCAAGCGCGTCACGAGGTGTTAGCGGCTAATATCGCCAATGCCGATACGCCTAACTATAAGGCGCGTGACATTGACTTTGCTAGTGAGCTGAAAAAAGCAGTCGAAGGTACTCAGAGTGCATCTAGCCATACCGGAGGCGGTCTGACTTTAGCGCGCACTTCTGGTAACCATATTGCTGGAGAAGGTCCTGCATGGCGTGGAGCGGGCAACCCCGATTTGCTTTACCGCATTCCCGACCAGCCCAGTTTGGATGGAAATACGGTCGATATGGATCGTGAGCGCACGCAGTTTGCAGATAACGCTGTTCGTTATCAAGTCGGCCTCACGATGCTCAACAGCCGTATTCAGGGGCTGAAGAATGCCATGCAGCCCGAATGATTCTGTCTAAATTAGTGAGGAGTTAATCCACGATGTCGATGTTCTCTGCGTTTGATATTGCCGGGTCGGCAATGAGTGCCCAATCCCAGCGCATGAATGTTACCGCTAGCAATATGGCCAATGCCGACAGCGTTGCCGGGCCCGATGGTGAAACCTACCGAGCCAAGCAGGTGATGTTTGAGACCCAGTCACAAGGTAACCGCTATGGCGTTGGCGGCGTGCGCGTCACCGAGGTAGTGGAAGATGACTCACCCCTGCGGATGGAGTACATGCCCAACCACCCGGCTGCAGATGAAGAGGGTTATGTGGCAAAGCCCAACGTTGAGCCAGTGCATGAGATGGTCAATATGATTTCTGCCTCGCGTTCCTATCAAGCCAACATTGAAGTATTTAATACCAGTAAGCAGATGTTGATGCAGACGCTGTCACTGGGTGAGGGGTAAACCATGAATGTCGATACGAGTGTATTGAATAACATAAATGGCGGTGGTGCTAATGGCCTCTCTGCCCGTCAGTCTGATGAGCTGCGTGAAAGCTTTATGACGCTGCTGATTACCCAATTGGAGAATCAGGATCCGCTCAATCCGATGGAAAACTCGGAAATGACCTCGCAGTTAGCGCAAATTAACACGGTTAGTGGTATTGAAGAGCTGAATAGCACGCTGGAAGGCATTACCAGCCAAATGGATGCCAATCAGGCACTGCAGGCGAGCGGCTTAATTGGTAAAGGTGTCATGGTGCCTGGGAAGGATGTATTGCTGGAGCAAGATGGCGACGGCAACACTTATACAACGCCTTTCGGAATAGAGCTGGCCGAGCCAGCGAAGAATGTAAAAGCTACCATCGTTGGTGACGGTGGACAAATCATCAAACGTTACGATGATCTCGGTCCACTGAAAGCAGGTGTTCATTCGTTCGACTGGCCTGGGGTCAATGACCAAGGCGAAGCGGCTGCCAGCGGCCGGTATACGGTGCAGCTAGAAGCAACTGACGCTGAAGGTGAAAAAATTGAATCTACTGCCTTACAGTACGCGGTGGTTAACCGGGTAACGCCGAATGACGGCAGTGGCAGCGTTCGACTGGATTTGGGCGCTATTTACGGTCAAATCAATCTGAACGACGTTAAACAAATTCTTTAATTGCTGACTAAACACAGTCATAAACCACAGCATTTGATTAAACACAGCTTTATGAGGGGAACAGCATGAGTTTTTCACAAGCACTGAGTGGCCTAAACGCCCAGCAACAGAAACTAGGCGCCACAGGTAATAACATTGCAAATTCCCAGACCGTGGGCTTCAAAAATTCCGATGTGCTTTTTGCGGATGTATATGCGGGGGCGCGAGGGATTGGGGTGAGCGTCGCAGGCGAGCGTCAGGATTTCACTCAGGGCAGCATTGAGGCCACCAACCGCGATTTGGATCTAGCTATTTCTGGAGAAGGTTTCTATCGTCTGGAGCAAAGTACCGGCGAGATCGGTTACTCGCGTAATGGCCAGATGAGCCTCACGGCTGATGGCTACATTGTCAATGCTCAGGGTGATCGTCTGATGGGCTATGGCCTAGACGAGAACGTAACTGAAGATACTGATGATCAATTGGCATTTCCTTTTTCTGATGTTTTGACAGGAACCGATCCGATTGCACTCCAAGTTTATCCGGATAATATGCCCGCAAAGGAAACCTCAGAGATAAATGCTGTTTATAACTTTGATTCAACAGTTGATCATACTGACCCGGATCAACTCGAGTCAAAAGATATAGATGGTGACGGCACTGATGATATTGATTACCATTTTTCTAGCACTTACACAGTCTATGACTCTCTTGGTACCTCTAGAAGTATAACAACTTATTTTGAGAAGACTGGGGATGGGGCTTGGAACGCAACAGCATATATGGATGGAGACGCAGCACTAGGAACTTCTACGTTTAATCTGACATTTGATGCAAGCGGGCGTATTACTGGTCCAGGCACCGAGGCTGATGATTTTGAAACAACCCTGGCCTTCACTCCCCCTGATGGGGCAGAACCAATGAATGTCGCTTTGAAGCTGAGAGGGACGACTCAATTCGCCTCTAATTCAATACAGACTTCGATTGATCAAGATGGTTTTGCTACCGGGGCTTTAGTGGGTATTACCGTTCAGGAAGATGGTACCGTGATGCGGAACTTTTCCAATGAGCAATCTTCGGCGGCAGGGCAGATTGTTTTAGCCAACTTCCGCAATGTGGAAGGCTTGCAGCCACTGGGCAATAACCTCTGGGGAGTAACGAACGCCTCTGGCAGCGAGAATTACGGAACGGCCGGTACCGGTCTGTTCGGCAAGATTGAGTCCGGCGCGGTAGAGGCCTCCAATGTGGATTTGCCTAAGGAATTGGTGGATATGATAGTAGCGCAGCGCGCTTACCAGGCTAATTCGACCACAATCAGTACCCAGGACGAGCTCCTGCAGACCATTATTAACCTTTAATGATCGGTCATTTAGGTAAGGAGTCAGTACCGTGGATCGAATGATCTATACCGCCATGAGTGGTGCTAAGCACACCATGGATCAGCAGTCGGTGGTGAGTAACAACCTGTCGAATGTGAGCACCACCGGTTTCCGTGGGCAGCTGCAGGCTGCCCGAGCGGTGCCCGTTCAGGGTGAAGCGTTACTGGCAACGCGCACCTCAGCGGTGACCACCACGCCTGGCAGTGATTTTTCCCAGGGCCCGGTCGAGTATACCGGGCGCACGCTTGATGTCGCTATGCAGGACGACGCATGGATGGCCGTGCAAGCGAATGACGGTACTGAAACCTATACCCGCCGTGGCGATCTGCAGATAGACAGTGACGGTGTGCTGCTCAGCGTTGGGCGACCGGTAATGGGCGAAGGTGGCCCCATTGCTATCCCGCAAGGGGCGCAAGTATCGATTGGTGCCGATGGGACGATTAGCGCCATTCCCGAAGGTGTTGGGCCGGAAGCGCTGGTCGAGGTAGGCCGAATTAAGCTGGTGACGCCTGAAGAGGGAGCGTTAACGCGTGGTGAGGACGGGCTCTTCCGTGCACCTCCTAATGAAGAAGGTGAGCCAGGGGCCTTGCCTGCCGACGAAAATGCCAAGTTGGTGAGTGGTGCACTGGAAGGCAGTAATGTCAGCGCTGTCGATGCTATGGTCTCAATGATCGATGTGGCACGCCGCTATGATATGCAGATGAAAGTGCTGAGCACCGCTGACGAAAACGCTCAGCGCGCCAACGGGATTCTATCCATTCAAGGTTGATGTTGGCCACTCAGTGCTGATGTGAGTCAGTCGGTCAAGGGAGCATAATTATGATTAAGTCCTTATGGACAGCTAAAACGGGTTTGGAGTCTCAGCAAACCAAGTTAGATGTGATTTCGAACAACCTAGCTAACGTAAGCACCAATGGTTTCAAACGCTCACGTCCGGTGTTTGAAGACCTGCTATACCAAAATATGCGTCAACCCGGCGCTCAAAATAATATCCAGGATCGGCTGCCATCCGGTATGCAGGTGGGCACCGGTGTACGTGCCGTGGCCACTGAGCGTTTGCATACCCAAGGTGGGTTAGAACAGACTGAAAATTCGCGAGACCTCGCGATCAATGGCGAAGGTTTCTTTCAGGTGTTGATGCCAGATGGTACGACGGCTTACACCCGTGACGGTAGTTTTCAGCTAAATGAAAATGGCCAAATGGTCACAGCCAATGGTTACCCTGTTGAACCAGCAATCTTCTTACCGGCCAATGCGTTGTCGGTAAATGTTGGTGAAGATGGCACGGTGAGCGTACGCCAGCCAGGCGTTGCGGTCGATAATGAGGTGGGACAAATCAGCGTCAGTACCTTTATTAATCCAGCAGGTCTACAAAGTATTGGTGGCAACCTCTATCTAGAGACGGGAGCCTCAGGCGCACCCAATGAGAATATGCCGGGTATGAATGGTGCGGGTCGGCTGTTCCAAGGCTATGTGGAAACATCTAACGTCAATGTCGTTGAAGAGATGGTCAATATGATTCAGACCCAGCGAGCCTATGAAATTAATAGCAAAGCGGTGTCCACTAGCGATGAAATGTTGGCACGCTTAAGCCAGCTGTAACGGTTGTTACTTACCGGGCTTACTTATAGGTTGCGTTATGCTGGAGTTGCACCACATGTCACGTCGTATTGCGCTAGCAGGACTGGTGCTTTTTTTATTGGTTGTAGCCGGCTGCGCTCAAGTTCCAAGAGCTTCAGTGGTGGGTGAGCAAGAGCAGATCAGCATTGTTGATCGTCCGCCACCCATCCCCAATGGCTCTATTTACCAGGCTAGGCAAGGTTATCAGCCACTTTTTGAAGATCGTCGGCCGCGCGCCATGGGCGACATCTTGACCATTGTGTTGGATGAGGAGGTCAGTGCAAGCAAAAATTCGCAATCCAATGCAGGGCGTAGCGGTAGCGCTAGCCTGGAGTTAACACAGTTGCCTGATGTCCTTGATACGCTTGCAGAATATGGCTTTGATATTTCAGGTGAAAACGACTTTACCGGTAGTGGTGGGTCGCGGGCCAATAACTCCTTTACCGGTACTATCACGGTTTCGGTGTTAGAAGTAATGAATAACGGCAATTTACGTGTGCGTGGCGAGAAGCAAATTGCCATCAATCAGGGAACTGAGTTTATTCGTTTTTCCGGCGTGGTTAACCCACGTACGATTACCGCTCAAAACACTGTTCCTTCCACTCAAGTAGCGGATGCGCGCATTGAGTATGTCGGTGACGGCTATATTAATGAAGCGCAGCACATGGGTTGGCTACAACGTTTCTTCTTAAACGTCTCGCCGTTCTAGCTCTATGGGGAGCCATCAATGACAGAGCTACGCCAGACAGGCCCTTCAATGGCAGGTCGACCAATGAACGCGGGACAGCGGGTTATCGTGATGCGGTTAAGAAATGTGTGGATTAATTGTCGGCAAGCCATCAACGCCGGGCTTATTCAACTGATCACCTTAGTGCTAATGTGCGCGCTGGCTTTGCCTGCTCAGGCGGAAAGCGTTCGTGAACTGGCGAGCTTTGCCGGCGTTCGAGATAACCAACTGGTCGGCTATGGCTTGGTCGTCGGCCTCGACAGTACCGGCGACCAAACGACCCAGGCGCCCTTTACCAGCCAAAGCCTGACTAATATGTTGTCCCAGCTTGGGGTGACCGTGCCTGCAGGCACGAACTTGCAGCTGCGCAACGTAGCTGCGGTGATGGTGACCGCTGATCTCCCGCCGTTCTCAAGGCCGGGCCAGCGTCTAGATATAGTCGTTTCGTCGATAGCCAACGCACGCAGCTTGCGCGGCGGCACGCTGTTGATGACACCTTTAAAGGGGGCCGATGGTGATACCTATGCCATTGCCCAGGGCAACATGCTCGTGGGCGGCGCTGGCGCCCAAGCGGGTGGCAGTAGTGTGCAAATCAATCAGCAGGCATCGGGGCGTATTCCCAATGGCGCACTGGTTGAGAAGGAAGTGCCGCTTAACCTAGGTGGCAATGGTGGCATGCTTGAATTACAGCTTAACGACTCTGATTTTGGCACCGTTCAGCGCATGGTAACGGCGATCAATAACGAGTTTGGTCAGTCGGTGGCATATGCACGTAATGGCCGAGTAATCGCCCTTGACGGTCCTACTGATGATAATGCGCGGGTCAACTTTATGGCGCGTATTGAAAACGTTCAGGTCACACCAACGGAGGCTCCGGCACGCGTTGTGCTGAACTCACGTACCGGTTCGGTAGTGATGAACAGTGCCGTCACACTGCGTGAAGCAGCCGTAGCTCACGGCAGTCTGTCGATCATGATTGATACCCAATTTGGCGTTAGCCAGCCGAATCCGTTTGGCGAGGGCGAGACAGTTGTGGTGCCCGACGCAGATATTGATATTGAGCAGCAAGAAGCTTATCTACAGATCGTAGAGGGCGCGCAGCTCAACGAAGTGGTCAATGCATTGAATGCGTTAGGCGCTACCCCTCAAGACTTGATGTCGATTCTGGAGGCGTTAAAAGCATCGGGATCGCTACGTGCAGAACTGGAGGTCATTTAATGAGCGCGAGTGATATGACCAGTCAGTTCGCCCTGGACATGAACGGCTTTCAGCGGCTCCAACACAATGCACGAGTAGATCCTGAGGCTGGCGTGGGGGGGGCAGCCCAGCAGTTTGAAGCGCTATTTATTCAGATGATGATGAAGAGTATGCGTGACGCGACACCCAGTTCAGGACTGATGAACAGTAGTGCGACGGATACCTATCAATCGATGCTGGATCAACAGTGGTCACAGGTGATGGCTTCGCGTGGAATGGGTCTTGCAGATGTGCTTGTTGAGCAACTGGAGCGCCAAGGAGCCATCTCAAAAACGCAGCCAGATGCGGATCAAGAGTTACAAGCACTGATAGCAGGCATCCCCCGTGGCACCCCGCGTGTGCTCGACGATTCATTCACAGCTAATCCTGACACGATTGAAACCCAGCATGAGCAGGGCAGCGGTCGATTCTTAACCGAGCTAGAGGCCATTCGCCAAGGCCTCGAGAAGGGGAATGCGGTAGCAGAATCTGCGCTAAACCCGCGAGCGCAAACGACGGCTTCTGCTCACGTCGATCAATTTATTCAAACGTTAGCGGCACCAGCCCAAGCGGCCAGTGAGTCCACCGGCGTTCCTGCTGAACTCATTTTGGCCCAGGCGGCGTTAGAAACAGGCTGGGGACGGCACGAAATCGCGACTCGTAATGGCAATAATAGTCATAATCTGTTTGGTATCAAAGCCGGTAGCCATTGGCAGGGTGAAACCACCGATATTGTGACTCATGAATATATTAATGGGCGGCGAACGCAGGTGGTTGACACCTTCCGTGTCTACGACTCGTTTGAACACGCTTTTACTGATTATGCCAGCCTAATCGGCAATAACCCTCGCTATGCTGGGGTTGTTCAAGCACCCTCCGCTGAGCAGGCGGCGCGTGAACTGCAGGCAGGTGGGTATGCGACTGATCCGCTCTACGCTGAAAAGTTAGTCGCAGTGATGAATACCATGGGGCCGCTTAACGCTGAGGGAAATTTCCTGGCTGACGCTCGCTAGCCCTTTCCTCAAGTTTTTCTGTGCAGCGCCGATAATTAAAGTAGTGATAGGTATCGGCCTAAGGAATTGAACCATGAGCATGTTTTCGATCGGCTTAAGCGGCCTCAATGCCGCGCAGAATGCCCTGAATACAAGCAGTAATAATATTAGTAATGTCTATACGCCCGGCTATAACCGAGAGTTGGCCCAGTTGGGTGAGGGGCGTGTAGGTGGCGGGGTTCGTGTCAATGATATCGAGCGTCAGTTCAATACGTACGTAGCTGACCAGTTAAATAGTGCAAAAACTCAGTCAAGTGCCTTAAACACTTACTATAGTCAGGTAACGCAAATCGATAACCTGCTGGCTGATCGCGCGGCAGGCTTAGCCCCTCTGATGCAGAATTTTTTCTCATCGCTAGAAGACCTGGCGGCCTCACCCTCTGACCCAGCGGCTCGCCAGGGCGTGCTTGGCCAAGCTAATACGCTGAGTTCACAGTTCCGCTCCTTTGATGGCTACCTGCAAGATATGCAGGGTAATATTAATGGCCAGATCAAGGATGAAGTTACCCAGATTAATAACACCACCGAGCAGATCGCTGGTTTAAATAAAGAGATTGCTTTGGCTCGCGCTCGGAGTGGGGAGGCCCCCAATAGCCTGCTCAACCAGCGTGATCAATTGGTATCGGAGCTAAATGAGCGTATGGATTTGCGCCTTAATATTCAGGATGGCAAAACCTACAATATTAGCCTGCCCAATGGTCAGCCGCTGGTAACAGGCACCGACTCGTTCCAGCTTGAAGCAGTTCAAGCGGATTATGACCCTCAGCGAACGGTGGTGGGGTATCGGGATGGCGGTGGTAACGTCGTTCAGCTAGATGAGTCGACGATAACAGGCGGGGCATTGGGAGGCTTGATGGCCTTCCGTTCAGAAACCTTAGATAAGACGCAGAACCAAATTGGTCAATTGTCTGTGTCATTGGCGACGGCTTTCAATGAGCAGCATAAGCAAGGTGTAGACCTTAACGGTGATCAGGGCAAAAACTTCTTTGCAGTGCGTGACCCACAAACGTATGCCGATAAGAGTAATAGCTTGCCCGCCGTCACTATCACCAGCGCTGAATTTGACCCCGATCAAGTTGATGCCCTTAGGGCGACTGACTATACCGTCAGTTTTGAGGCTGGTGAGCCCGTGGTTACCCGTAAAGACAATGGGCAGGTTGTAGATTTCGATCAAGACGCCTGGGATGATGATGGCGAATTAAATTTTGGCGGTGTCAGTATTCAATTTAGCGGTGTACCGCAAGATGGTGATCGCTTTGAAATTCAGCCGGTACGGCGCGCCGCCAATGGTATGGAAGTCAATATTGCTGACGTAGACAAAATTGCAGCAGGGGACGCAGGCTTTATTAACGTAGGAAATAACACGGGCAACTCGTTTGAACGTGAGGGTGATTTAAACGTTAGCGATTTAGGTATATCTTCAGACGCTTTCGCCGAAAACAGAAAATATCAATTTGAAGTGGAGTCTGACGGCACAGTTGGCACGCTAACAGTGCAACCGGCAACAGACATAATGCTTAACGGTACTACTGTTGATGCATCAGACATATCAGACATTGAGCTGGAAGTGGGTGATGAGATTGAAGTTGATGGTATCAGCTTTACGGTTGGCGACCTTCCTGATGCAGGTGAAACGTCGTCACTAACAGTTAGCCAGACTATTTTTGCCAGTGGCGATAACCGTAATGCTTTAGCGCTGCAAGACCTGCAGTCCCAATCTATTGTCGGTGCTAGCGCAACGGTCACCGGTGCATATGCATCCATAGTCAGCGATGTTGGTAACCGAACCAACATTACAGAAGTTAATTTGGATGCTCGTCAAGGCCTTACCGATCAATTGCGTGCCGTACAGCAATCAGAGTCTGGAGTTAATCTAGACGAAGAAGCTGCTAACTTGATCCGTTACCAACAGTACTATCAGGCCAATGCGCGTGTGATTGACACCGCAGGTACGCTGATGGACACCATCTTGAACCTGCGCGGTTAATTCGGGAGCTTAAGTGATGCGTATTAGTACCGTTACCATGTTTGAGCAAAGCACGGCGTCCATGAACCGCCAACAAAGTGACCTGATGAGGGTCAGTCAGCAGATTGCCAGCGGCCGACGTGTGGTTAACCCATCCGACGACCCACAGGCCGCCTCGCGGGCGATTGGCGTTGATCAGGCAAAGGCGGTTACTGAACAATTTTCAGATTCTCGCGTATCCGCCCGTAATTCGCTGTCGCAGACTGAAAATATTATCAATAGCGTTAGTGATGCAATAACAAGTGCCAAAGGATTGTTGATTCAGGCGTCTAGCGACACGCTAACTAGCGAAAACCGCGAGTCCATCGCCAGCGAGCTTAAAGGCGTTTATGAAACACTGATAGGCCAAGCGAATTCTACCGATGGTAACGGTCGTTATTTGTTTGGTGGTTATAAAGATAATACTCCACCCTTTGTGAAGTCTGCTGACGGTAGTGTGGAATATAGAGGCGATACGAATACACGCGAACAGCGTGTAGATTCTACGCGCTTGATACCGGTAGCTGATAATGGCGTGACTATCTTCCAAAGTGTACCCAGCGGTGCTGGATATGTAGCAGAAGCAAAGAAAGAAGATGGCACTCTGAATCAAGGTAATGTGACATTTCGCGGGCCCCAAACTCTTGACGTCAATGACGCTGATTACGGTAGTGATTACCGTGTCAGTTTTGATGGAACTGCTGCTGATCCAACATATCAGGTTCAACGATTTGATAATGAAACGGATACTTGGGTGGACAACGACACGGATGGGGCAGCATTAAGCTCTGGCAACTGGACAGATGATATTAGCGAAGAGGGTTCTCTCTCATTAGAGTTCGGTGGCTTATCGATTAGCCTTGAAGGTACACCTGCGCCGGATGATGAAATACTGGTTGCTAAATCAGGGGGTGATGTTCGTGGTGCCGACCTGTTTCGCACTATGGAAGAAGCCATTCGCGTATTAGAAAACCCTGCTGATAATGCCACCAAAAAAGCCGATCAGCGTAATACTTTGAATACTGCTATGCGCGATCTGGACAATAGTTTGGATAATGTTCTAACCGTGCGCGCTTCCGCTGGGGCGCGTTTGAATGAGCTTGATGTTATCGATTCGGTAAGCAGTAATCGAATGCTGAACTACGATCAAACGCTATCGGATTTAGTCGATCTGGATTACACTGAGGCAATATCTGAGTATAGTTTGCGACAAGTTGGTATGCAGGCAGCACAAAAAGCGTTTGTAGATATTAAAGGCTTATCGTTGTTTAACTATATGTAGTGTAGCTCAATTATTACGGCACCTTATCGCTTGCGTGTCGCGGAGTTCTGCTTATTCCCTTGTTTTTATGGCTAAAACGTCATGAAAACAGGGGAATTTTAGTTTAAGGGCGCCATCGTTTCGATTAACGTCTGCATAAACCCTAGGCCTTGCGTAAACAACCGCTGTAGAAAGCGGTTAATGTCGGTCATGAGCACCATCATTAATATTAGCCCCACGATAAGAGAGGTAGGAAAGCCGATATTGAAGACGGTGAGCTGGGGGGCAGAACGGTTCAGTATGCCCAGTGCCAGGTTGATGGTCAGCAGGGAGCCCACCAGCGGTAGCGCCAATAACATTCCCGACGCAAAAATCGTGCCCGCATAACGAGATAACAAAATAAACGCATCTGGGTTGAATGTCCCAATGCCAATGGGCAACGTTTGGAAGCTCATAATCAAGGTTTCAAGCACCATCAGATGACCATTCATGGCCAAAAACATGAGCAGAGTGATCATGTAGAGAATGCGTGAGAGCACCATAATGTTGGTACCACTCGAAGCATCAAAAAAGCTCGCAAACGCTAGGCCCATTTGCAGACCGATAAAATCCCCCGCCGCTTGAACAACCGCAAACATGATATGCATGACGAGCCCCATCGCCAAGCCGATTAGAATCTGTTCGATCATAATCCCCACGCCTGCCCAGGACATTACAGCTATATCCGGCATGGCCGGTAAAATCGGCGCGATGACAATGGCAATTAAGGCTGCCAAACCTACTTTGGCTTGGTTGGGAACGCTGGAGTGGCCCCATAGAGGCGACGCTGCCATGAAAGCTGTAATGCGCGCAAACGGCCATAAAAAAGCCACTAGCCACCCTTGCAGCTGTGCGAAAGTGACTTCCACCATAGCGCTACATCACCATACTGGGGATATTAGTAAATAGGCGGTGAGTAAAATCGGTAATTAAGCCAATCAGCCATGGGCCTGCTAATACCAACACCGCGAACACAGCCAGAATTTTAGGAATAAAGGTTAGTGTCATTTCATTTATCTGAGTCGCGGCTTGAAATAAGCTGATGATAAGGCCGGTGAATAGCGCCGCCAACAGCATGGGGCCAGCAAGTAGAAGCGTTACTCGCATTCCTTGATAAGCAATGCTCATCACCATCTCGGGTGTCATAGCTGGGTTCCTGTGGGCTGTATAAACAATGTGCGGTATAACGCGCTATATCATGTAAAAGCTTTCTGCCATCGAGCCAATAATAAGCTGCCAGCCATCCACTAAAATGAACAGCATCAGTTTAAAAGGTAATGAGATAGTGATGGGCGGAACCATCATCATCCCCAATGCCATCAATGTGCTGGCCACCACGAGGTCAATGATCAAAAACGGAATGAAAATGGTAAAGCCGATTTGAAAGGCCGTTTTTAGTTCACTGGTGACAAAGGCGGGCAGCAAGACACGCATTGGCAGTTCTTCCGGGCCTTGCATGGGGCCCACATCGGCTAGGCGAACAAACAGTGCCAGATCCGGCTCTCGGGTTTGAGCGAGCATAAATTCCCGAAATGGATCCTGAGCCAGCAGTAAAAACTCTTCAAAATTTATCGTCTCATTAGTCAGCGGCACCCAGGCGTTGTCATATACCTGGGCCAATACGGGTGACATGATAAAAAAAGTTAAAAACAGCGCTATCCCTAACAGCACTTGGTTGGGCGGCGTTGCCTGGGTGCCCATCGCTGTCCGCAATAGGCTAAGCACAATGATGATACGAGTGAAGCTCGTCATCATCAGCAGCATGGAGGGCAAAAACGCTAGAGAACTTAGGAAAAGCAGGGTTTGCAGCGACAATGACCACTGCTGGCCCCCGTCATCAAGCGGCTGAGAAATAATGCCGGGAATCTGTTGTGCATGCACAGGGCTGGCTATAAAACACGCGACAGCAAACACAAGCCACATCATGAACGGTTTAGCCGTTTTGCTATTCAAAACATGGCTCTTCAAAAAACGGTTCTTCAAAACACAGGGCCAAAAAAGGTGCATCCGGTACCTCATGGCGTCTGATGTGGATCGGTGGGCGCAGACGAGTCGCGACGGCCTGCGGCTAGCGCTTTGGATAAACGACGCGCAAAGCGTGAGGAAGGCGGAGCTGATGCGGTTGGCGGGCGCTCTTCAGGGGCCGGGCGCTCGTGGAGTTTAGTAATTCGGCCACCTCCCACTCCAACAACCAACCAGGTATCTTCTACTTCAACAATCACGATACGCTCACGATTTCCCACAGCCGTACTGCCCACAATGCGCAGGTGGGCGCCATGGCGAGTGGTATGGTTGCTCCAGCGCTTTAAAAGCGCTGTACAGATTAAAATGATCGCAATAACGAGAGCTAAAGCCGCGGCAGTCTTGCCCAAAACGGCCATCCCTACCAATGCCTCGCCACCGTTACCTAGTGCATCGAGCGAACCATTCTGCGCCGAAGAGGTTGCAACGCTCATCGGTTCAATTTATGAATACGTTCAGAAGGCGTGATGATTTCAGTAATCCGAATGCCGTACTTATCTTCGATCACAACAACTTCGCCTTGAGCAATCAAGTAGCCGTTAATCAAGATATCCATCGGCTCTCCGGCGAGTCCTTCAAGCTCAATAACAGACCCTTGTGCCAACTCCAGTAACTGCTTAATAGTTAGCTTTGTACGGCCGAGTTCCACGGTGAGCTTCACCGGGATATCCATGATCATCTCAAGCTCACGCGCCTGGGAAGAGCCGCTGTCTGGGCTCAACGGACGGAAGATATCCTCACTTGCCGCTTTCGCTGCAGGTGCTTTGGGCTCTTCTGGGGCAGCAGCTGTCTCTTCTTCGCTCTCTTCAGCAGCTTCTTGTTCCGCCATTGCGGCTGCCCAAGGATCTTCCTCTTCGCTGGCAGCATCGGCGCTGGAGGTGGGTTCTTCTTGCTCGGACATGGCATCCGCCCAATCGTCGTCAGAGACGTTCTGATCAGGCTTATTGGGATCAGTCATGCTTTGGATTCCTTGGCTTTCTGTCGCGTAGACCCTTTAATGAAGTCCTTGGACGATGCATTATTCATAGCGGCATGGTCAATCATATGTAACACACGCAGTGCATGCTGTTGACGTTGACTTCCGTACTCGCACTCCATGACGGGCACCCCGTCAACGCTTGCGGTGATTGAACTTGGAATGTCTAACGGCAGCACGTCGCCTTTTTTCAATCCCATCACATGGGCGATACGGCTGGGTATCTGAGCAAATTCAGCGACTAGCTCCACTTCCGACTGACGCAGCTCACTTGCCATTCGGCGTGACCAACTGCCGTCTTGGTCGTGATTGCTGTCATTAATTGGGTTAGCTAGTAAGTCGCGTAGCGGCTCAATCATGGCGTACGGCATGCATATCTGAAAATTGCTAGATAGGTTGCCCACTTCAATGTTGAACTTGGTGTTCACCACAATTTCATTGGGTGAGTTGGTAATGTTGGCAAACTTTGATTGCACTTCTGAGCGTAAAAAACTGACATCCAGCGGATAAACGACTTTCCAGGCCTCTTGGTATGCATCAATAGCGAGATTGAGCAGGCGCTGGATAATACGCTGTTCAGTATTAGTGAACTCCCGACCGTCCGATTTAGTGACAAAACGACCGTCACCACCGAAAAGGTTATCCACCACCATAAAAACGAGATTGGGGGGGAATACGACGAGCGCTGAACCCCGCAGTGGCTTCATCGACACAATGTTCAGGTTGGTAGGCACGGGAACATTACGTGAGAACTCGCTAAAGCTTTGATAGCGAACTGACTCGACGGTAATGTCCGCGCTACGCCGCAGTAGGTTAAACAGGCCAGTACGAAAGTAGCGAGCAAAGCGCTCGTTGATAAAATCAATCGCATGCAAACGCTCACGAATAACGCGATGCTGGGTCGACGGATCGTAAGGGCGAACCCGGGCTTCATCTGACGCATGGGAAGATGAAGCCGATGGCTCATCGTCTCCACTAACGCCCTTTAGCAGGGCATCTATTTCTTCCTGGGACAGTAGATCGTCCTGTGACATGAACGGCTCCAGTTCCCGAGGTTATTGCACAATAAATTCGGTGAATAAAACTTCACGCAAATCAAGTGGCGGCTGATTCTCCGTCAGCGGGACGTTGAGTCGATCAACAATCGCTTGTGCAAGCTGCTGCTTACCTTCCGAGGAAGTAAGTTCATCAGCCTGCTTGCCGGATAGCAGCATCAGCAAACGGCTGCGTACTTGAGGCATATGCTCTTCTAGAATGGTTTTACTCTCTTCATTACCCACACGAAGAGTCACGCCTGTATAGAGCAAGCGTGAACCATAACTGTCATCGGCAAGATTGACGGTAAAGGGTTCAATACGCATAAAAATAGGCGGCTCGCGCTCCATCGCTTGCTGCATCTCAGCGTCTTCTGAACCGTCATCACGCTGATCCATTACCATATAAATAGCTGCCGCTGCGCCTGCTGACGACAGCAAGACCAGGATGATCATTATCCAGAGCAGTTTTTTTGACCCGCCGCTTTTTTCTGCCATTTGCGATTCCTGTGAACTCCATGCGTATCACTAGCAATGTATTATGCCTAAAGCGCATGCTGGTGATGAAATGAACAGGCTTATTTGGCAAGCCTATCTTTTGGTTTAGCTATTTCACGTACGTATTTATGAGCGTATTAATCGTTGTAGTTCTAGAATGGTCATGCACTCTGTCAATGCTTAGGCGTATAGATCGACCCGCCCATCCAGTCTTAGCGGGCTGCGCTCGGTGCTTTGGGTAAGTGATTCATCCAAGCCTATATCGCCGTTGCCGCTCCCAGCCTCGGCACCCTGTTTGCCGCCTGATTGAGCAAAAGCCTGCTCGTTGGGGTCACGCTGTTCGCCAACCGATGTCTCGCCTAGCGAAATGCCTTGCTCAGCCAGCGCTTCCCTCAGCTGGGGAATCGCTTGTTCGAGCACTTGGCGTACCTGGGCATGGGCGGACAAAAAGTGCGCTTGCGCCCCCTGTTCACCAAACTTCAGGGAGATAGACAGCGGCCCTAATTCTGCAGGGTTCAATTGCATCTGAACGTGCTGCTCGCCACCGCGCTGTGAAATCTGCACTAACTGCTGGCTTAACTGCTGTGGCCAGGCGGGGCTGGTGACAGGTGTCGCTAAAGTGGCCGCTGTCGGCGCGACAGTGGGCGAAAAGCCCTGGCTAGATTGCGATGTAGCTACCGAACTGCTGCCGGTATTTAACGATAAACCAGTAAGCAAGTGCTCACTGCTTGGGCTTGCTTTCGAAGCCCCGTCTCCTGTCAATAGAGCGGACATCAGGGCTTCGCTACTGATCTGCGTGGCTGCAGTGGGGGAGTTAGCCTGCTGAGCTGCATTACCAGTGTTTATTTGAGTAAAGAACGTATCAGGCTGTGGCCTTAAGGCTGCCTGGAGCTCGGCGACAGGCGAACGGGCATTGGTTAACTGAGCCGACTCTGCCGAGCGGGGGGAGGTACTTTGTAGCTGGCCAGCCAGCGCATTTAGCGTGGAGGCAAGCTGTGCTGCTTCCGTTTGGCTAATATTTAACTGCTCAGCGACGGCCTTCAGCTCTGCTGGCACAATAGGCTGCGCAGCATCCGTTTGATTAATATTTAACTGTTCAGCAATGACCTCCAGCGTGGCTGGGTCGATAGGCTGTCCAGACCCACTTTCATCCATGCTTAGATACTGGGCAATTGTCTTGAGTCCCTTGGAATCTACCAGCTGTGCTGCTTCCGTTTGGCTAATATTTAACTGCTCAGCGACGACCTTCAGCTCTGCTGGGACGATAGGCTGTGCAGCATCCGTTTGATTAATATTTAACTTATCAGCAATGGCTTCCAGCGCGGCTGGGTCGATAGACTGCCCAGGCCCACTTTTATCCATACTTAGATACTGGGCAATTGTCTTGAGTCCCTTGGAATTGACCAGCTGTGCCGCTTCCGATTGACTAATATTTAACTGTTCAGCGATTGCTTCCAGCGTGGCTGGGGCAGCGGGTGAAGCCAACTCAGGCCTGCTTTCCGTAAAAGATGCCATTAGCGCGAGACGGCCGGCAATTTCGTCAAGGGGAGTCGATGCTTCTCCAGCATCTAGACCTAGCGTTTCTAGGCTGACCTCTGAGCTCGGCTGTTGCAACTGAGCCAATAATTCAGACAAATCGCGCTCACTGACATCCAGTCCCAGGGTTTGCAGGACTTCACTCAAATTTTCTACATCGTCAGCTGATGCATCCGACAAAAGAGAGCTGAGTTCATTTAGCTGAGCTTGCGATCGCGGCGTATGAGAAGCAGCAGCTTCACTGAAAGCAGACGCTGATAATCGCTGAGCGCCAGACGCTTGCAACAGCGTTTGATGAAATACGCCCTTAGCTGTGTCTTGTTGGCCGAAAGTGCCTTGAGACTGCGTCTGAGGCGAATTTTGGCTGACCGAAAGCAACTGGTGAATGTTCATGTTCAGTTCCCTGGCCCCGCTAATGCGGAGTGTCGTTATGCTGACGAGCCGCGCGGCTTGTCACCAAGTCATCGTTAGTTTTTTGTTCATGACGTTCACTGCGGCGGTGCTCTTCAAGTAGTCGACGCGACGCCAGTGTATCGTAGGAAGAGAGCTTTCGCTGCTCTTGTTGCCAGTTCTTTTTACTCTGTTCAACGCTTGCCTGTTGAGACGCTAACGCTTGTCGAGCGCGGCTTAGGGCCGCGTCCAAAGAGGCTAAGAACTGCTGATAGTTGTACATAGTGGCAGGGTCAATGCCGTCACGCATCGCTTTCTGCAAGCGCTCAGCGTACTCCGCCCGATAGCTCAGTAGCGACTGTAACTGAGCGGTCGTTTGTTGCTCCGTTTGTCGCTCTTGTGCCAGTACTTTACCCGCTTGGTCGCGGGCACCTCTGGCTAAGTCGGTTAACATTTCGAGCTGGGAAGTACTCATGTGCGTCCTCCTACCAGTGCGTGCAGCGCTTGGCGAGCATCGGCAAGCGTTGCACACTCATCAATATTCTGTTGAAGGAAGTTTTCCAACGATGGAAAGCGTTTCACTGCTTCGTCGAGCTGGGGATCATGGCCAGGGCTGTAGGCCCCCACGCTGATAAGATCCCGGTTACGCTGGTAGCGCGAGAAGAGCTGTTTGAACACTCGTGCTTCCTGAAGCTGATCGGCTGAGGCGATGGAGGTCATTGCGCGGCTAATTGAAGCTTCAATATCGATGGCCGGATAATGACCTGCTTCCGCTAGCGTTCTCGACAGCACGATATGCCCGTCTAGAATGGCGCGAGCAGAATCGGCAATAGGATCTTGTTGATCATCGCCCTCGGTTAGCACGGTATAAAACGCCGTAATGGAACCACCACCACGCTCAGCATTACCTGCGCGCTCCACTAAGCCGGGCAGCTTTGCAAAAACCGACGGCGGATAACCTTTAGTAGCGGGTGGCTCACCAATGGCCAGGGCAATTTCCCGCTGTGCCATGGCGTACCGGGTTAACGAATCCATGATCAGCAGGACATCGCGACCTTCGTCACGAAAACCTTCTGCCAGGCGAGTCGCATACGCGGCACCCTGTAAGCGCTGTAGCGGTGAGGTATCAGCGGGGGCGGCGACGACAACAGCACGCCGTCGACCCTCAGGGCCCAAAATGTTATCGATAAAGTCTTGTACTTCACGGCCCCGCTCACCAATCAAGCCCACCACAATGACATCGGCCTTGGTGTAGCGTGCCATCATGCCTAGCAATACTGACTTGCCCACACCGGAGCCTGCAAATAGCCCCATACGCTGACCGCGACCTACGCAAAGCAGCGCATTAATAGCGCGAATGCCTACGTCAATTTGCGCATCAATTGGCGCGCGAGAAAGCGGATTAAGCGGCGGCGAGCTGAGTGTTGCTCGAGGTATCTCATCGATGCCCTCCCGATCATCAAGCGGATTGCCATTGCCATCCAGTACCCGGCCCAGCAGACTATCGCCCATAGGGAAGCGGCGGGCACTGTTGTTGCCGCTTTCATCAAGAGGCGCGACGCGAGCGCCAGGCATTAGCCCTATGACCTCTTCCAAGGGCATCAGGAATAGCTTATCACCAGAAAAGCCGACGACTTCCGCTTCGGCATGCCTATCGCTGTCGGACAAGCGACCGTCGCTGCCCGGCAATTCAATCCGACAGGCGCTACCTACGGCGACACGTAGCCCAACCACTTCAATCACCATTCCCGTCGCACGAATGACGCGGCCGTTATTGCGGTAGCGAGGCAGATGGCTAACACGCTGCTGCGTGCGTCGCAATGCCTTATTCCAGCGATGTTGATGGGGACAGGTGGTATCTGCCATAGCGTATCCGCCTAGGATGAAGGGACGTTAGAGGAGGGTGGAGAATTGAGACCGCGTTTGCGCGATTGGGCTTGAATAGCGTGCCAACGGCTTTCAAAGGTTGCGTCAATTTCACCCTGAGCACTGGTTACCCGGCACCCGCCACGGGCCAGTTGGTCATCAGGCTGGAGCTTCCAATTGGCGGCCCTGAGCTCATTACCCAAGTGCTCCTCTACTAAAGCGTGATCATCGGGGTTAAGCCAAAGACGTTGCTGGCCTACCAAGGGAGGCTCGGTGTGCAGAAGCTCGCGGACAATGGCCAAAACTTGTTCAGGTGTGTCCTGTAGGGCATCGCTAGCAAGTTGTTTGCCGGTGGCCAGTGCTAACTCAACCAGGTCGTAGGCGATGGTGTCATCAAGGCGTTCAAGCGCATTTGAAAACTGTTTGCCCAGTGTTTCCAGCGGCGCAACGGTCTTGTGGATTTGTGCTTCTAGCTCTTTTTTGGCCTGTTCGGCAGCGTCTGCTAACCCCTTTTCCAACCCCTCTTTGCGACCCTGCTCAAAGCCTGCGTCATAGCCCTCTTTTTCGGCTTGCTGACGAATACGCTCGTGCAGTGCCTGGCGCTCATCCTCTTCACGTTGGCGTGCCAGTTCAGCCGCTTTTTGTGCCGCCTGTACTTTGCGTTGATGGGCCGTGGGTACCTCGCCCTCTGAGGCATGGCTACTCTTCGTGGACGCCAGTTCTTCCATTTGCCAGCGGCGCCAATCGCCATGGCGATCAAATTTCGGCGAGTGAGTATTAGACATACTCGTCGTCTCCACCTGCCAAGACGATTTCACCAGAATCAGCTAAGCGCCTAACGACCTGCAATATAGCCTTCTGCTCGGTTTCCACCTGAGAGACGCGGATCGGGCCGCGGGCTTCCATATCTTCACGAACTAAATCGGCAGCGCGCTGTGACATATTACGCAGGAATTTGTCCACCAAGGCGTCCTGAGCCCCTTTAAGGGCCACCACCAGCGAGTTGGTATCGACTTCTTGGAGCACCATTTGAATAGCGCGGTTGTCGAGGTCGAGCAGATTCTCGAACAAGAACATTTCGTCGATAATTTTCTGAGCCAAATCCTCACTGTGCGCACGCACGGTCTCGATGGCGGTCTCTTCTTGGGAGGAGTTCATCAAGTTGAGGATCTCGGCCGCGGTTCTTACGCCGCCCATTTTGCTGCGCTTGAGGTTCTGACCGTCCAGCATGCTAGTGAGTACTTCGGTCAGCTCTTGCAGTGCGGCGGGCTGAACGCCGCTGAAAGTAGCGATACGAAGAACCACGTCATTGCGCAGTTTTTCCTCGAATAGCTCAAGGATGTCGGAGGCTTGATGACGATCCAGGTGAACTAGAATGGTTGCGATAATTTGCGGGTGCTCGTCGCGAATGAGTTCGGCCACCATGGAGGCTTCCATGAGGTTAAGCGCGTCAATGCCCGAATTATTGCCAGTGGTCTCTAGAATATCTTCAATCAGACTCGTCGCGCGTTCGCTGCCCAGTGCTTTGGTCAGCACTGAGCGAATGTGATCGCTGGAGTTAAGATTAAGCGCTACAAACTCTTCGGTCTCTTTATGGAATGCTTCGAGCACCGCCTTCATGTCGTCATGGGAGACCTGGTTCAGCCGGGCCATCTCCATACTGATTTCTTGCACTTCCGCAGCGCCGAGGTATTTAAAGACCTCAGCGGCACTGTCTTCATCGAGTGCAAGCAATAAGATGGCGCTCTTGCGAGCCCCGTTCATTTCAGCAATTGAACTACTCATTGGCATTCATCCAGCTACGAATGATCATCGCGACCATGCGGGGGTCTTCTTGAGCCATTTCACGCAGGTCATTGAGGTTATGCTCATAGAGTGAGGTTTTACGCCGACGCTTCGGCTTGGCGTAGGTCTCATCGCTCTCGCCTGATGGCTCTTCGCCTTCTTCGTCATCATCTTCACCGCCTACGCTGGCGGCCAGCGTGCCGCCGGGCGTTGCTGCCGCCATAACCGGTGTTTGGGTATAGCGTTTAATTAAGGGGCGCAAAATCAGCAGGTAGAGCAATAGAATCGCCAGGGCAACCAATAGGTAGCGACCTACCTTGCCAGCCAGTGACAGAACGCTGGGATCTTTCCACCATTCGACCTCCGCGGTTTCCTCGACACTGCGCGCGAAGGGAGAGTTGACGACCTCCACTTCATCGCCTCGCAGTTGCGAGAAGCCCATTGCTTGACGAACTAGACGCTCAATCTGGGCAATTTCTTCATCGGTTAGCGCAACGTCGACCCACTCGCCTTCATCGTTCATTTCCGAACGGTAGTTTACGACCACCGCGGCGGATAGCCGCTCTATCTGACCAAGGCGATGCTGGACATGCTCAATGCTGCGATCAACTTCGTAGTTGATGACGTCATCCTGACGCAAGTTGCGCAACGCTTCGGGGGGCACATCCTCTTGCTGATTAGCATCCTCTTCCTCGCCCTCCGGCTGGTTGATGGGGGAGGGCAGTGTGCCTGGCGGCGTGTTGCTCAGCGCGCCTGGAATGCCGGTGGCCAATGGGTCTTCACCGTCAAATGTAAGGCTTAGCTGGCGGCTACGTACGGCTGCTTCGTTGGGGGGTTGATTGGGCCCGTAGCGTTCAGAGGTCTGCTCGCGTCGAGAGAAGTCGATTTGCGCTGCAACCTGGGCGCGCACATTATCACGACCCAAGATGGGCGTTAGAATATGCTCAATACGCTGCTGGTAAGAGCGCTCAACCTCGACAATATATTCAAGCTGTGAACCATCCAGGTCATTACCGTTGCTTGTCTCGGCAGACAGCAGTCGGCCATCCTGATTAACCACCGTGACATCTTCAGCGGCTAGGTCAGGCACGCTGCCCGAAACCATATGAACGATCGCGCTGACCTGACCTTCACCTAAAACCCGGCCTGGTAGAAGAGTCATCACAACGGATGCTTTAGCTGGCTCACGGTCGCGAATAAAGACTGATGGCTTGGCCATGGAGAGGTGCACTCTCACGCTTTCCACCGGCCCCAGCGATTCGATTGAGCGCGCAAGCTCACCTTCAAGACCTCGCTGGTAATTAATTTGCTCGGCAAACTGGCTAATCCCAAATGCCTGGCTGTCCATTAGTTCAAGGCCAAGGTTGCCCCCGCGGGGTAACCCCTGCTCAGCAAGCTGCAGGCGCAGTGTGTGGACTTGATCACTAGGCACCATTAATGCCTGGCCACCTTCGCTGAACTGGTAAGGAATGCCGCGGGTATCGAGCTCATTGATGATGCTGCCACCATCAGCTTCGCTTAGGTTGCTATACAGCACGCGGTACTCAGGGCTACTGGCCCACATAAATAGAGCCGCCACAATAGCAATTGAGGCGGCGCCTGCGATAAGCAGTGCGACTAGCGGATTGCCACGCAGCTGTTTCAGCGTACGCTCAAAAGCTGAGCCGCTGGTGTCGCGTTCGGTATTTCCACTACCGTTGCTTCCACTATTGATATTTCCACTGCGGGGAGCGGCTTGATTCGTACTGTTTTGACGGCCTGCCGTTGCACCGGTTTCGCTCATGCGACCCTCCAGAGGGGCAGGCAAAACTGGTGTCGGCCCAGGCGCATCACCAAAGAAGGCATAGGCTATATCCGTCGATCGCGGTTATCCGCCAAAAAGATGAGGCGGAATTGTGATGACAGTCATTATCCGGTGACTAGTCGAGCATAAAGGAACGATAAGCTTCGCTTTTTATGCGCATTTGTCCGTATGAGGCGGGGCGCTTTGGTGTTAGGCTTTTTGCATTAGATATTTTTTGCGAATTGAGGTGAGCGTATGAGTACTCCCGCAATACAGGCTGCGCTACAGCAGATGCAAGGCATGGCGACTCAAGCGGCATCCACGCAGCCCCTTAGTGGTGCGCAGGCGTCAGCGGCTGTCGGGCAGGGCGGTTTTGGTGGTGAGCTGCAGGCCTCGATTCAGCGCATTAACCGACTTCAGCAGACGGCTAACAGTCAGGCGATGGCTTTTCAGGCGGGTGATCCTGATTTGCAGCTCAATGACGTGATGGTTGACATGCAGAAGGCCAGCGTTGCGTTTCAAATGGGGCTTCAGGTTCGCAATCGTTTGGTATCTGCATATCGTGATGTTATGAACATGCAAGTGTAGGGTTGTCTACGTCACGCATTAGGCTTCAATTGAGATTATTCGTCCCTGCATTTCTTCAAGTCGCTCGGCAATCTTGAGTACTTCTTCTGCTGGGATCTGGCGTATGACGTCGCCAGACTCCCTGTCTACGACTCGCGTGATCACGCGTGATGTTTCTTCGCTTAATTCGAATTCTAAGCCATGTGGGCGCATTATCTCGTTGATGCGTTGAATGGGTGCGACGAGTTCGTTGGCAGAAGTTTTCTGTTTGGCAGAAGTTTCCTGTTCGGTGGTATCTGCGCTTATAAGCTGAGTGTTGGTTGTCGCTAGCTGAGCCAGTGTGTTTTCTAGCCGCTGGCGGGGATTTAAGTGAGTTAGGGGCGATGACAGTGGTGTTATTACTTCGGTGGGTAGTGAGCTCATGGGGCACGTTCCTTTTTAATGTCAGCTTTGGCAGCCAGTTAGTGGTGCGATAGCGTGAAACGGCAGCCATAGCTCGGTTTTTTGCTAGTTAGTAAGCGTTTCTACATTGGTATCGGCAGGATGCTGAAAAACTTTACGCTTACTGGCATGGCATTGTGTTTGCTTGTTATTGGTAGCGTCGACACTACACGCTCTGTCTCTTTGCTTTTCTATAGCCCGCCTAATAAGCATGAGAAAGATGGCTTTTTGTGCATACGCCATGCTGTGGGCATCTGATATGCTTCTCGAGTTTGCGGTGAACTAATTAACGCATAAGAGTAAGCGAGGCGAGAATGGTGGCGCAGCAGGATGAGTTTGAAACAATAGTAAGTACAACAGTGATCAAGTCTCTGCTGAATACCTTGATCGAAACCGGTGGCGTTTCGCTCTGTCTTGCTGCGACGGGAGCTCGTCCAGAGCCCATTGTCTTGATGGAGCAGCACCAGGGCCAAGCATTGGTGATGGATCTTTCCTCTGTTGACTATTTACTTCACCATTTACAGGGTGGTGCTGCGTTTTACTTGCGCGGGCAGGCGCAGGGGAAAGTGCTGCAAACGCCGCTCCTGCAACTGACGGAGACGCGTCAGGCCGGGGGGCGCTTTTTGTGTTGCAGTGATTATCCTGCATCGTTGGAAGTGCTGCAGCGTCGTGAGTCCTTCCGTGCTGAGCTGCGCATGGGGATGGTGGTGTCGACAGGTTTGTATGGTGGTGATGCCGAGATAGAGGGTGAGTTGAGGGATTTGTCCCAGGATGGCTGCCAGCTTGAATTGCCATTGGCCGCTAGCGGGCTGCTGGCGGGAGCCGCTAGCCCGCTAAAGTTGGCGTTTACCTTCCCCGACGGCACCTACTTTGAAGTGCTTGGAGAGGCTCGTCATCAAAAAACCGACGCTGAGCGTCATCTGCTGCGCGTCGGTTTTAACTTCGTTGAGTGTAGTGCGGAGCAAGAGCGGCAAATTTGGTATTTCGTGTGCGAAATAGAGCGCGAAGCGGCACGCTATAAAAAAGAAGAACAAAACGAGCGTCAGCCCTCTCCGCTGTTCGCGCTGCCAAGCAAGCGACCGGGTGCAGGAGAGTTGCTTGGGCGGCGTGATGTCAAGCGCTACGCGACACCTATGGCGCGTCGGCTTGTCAAGGTCGCTGCCTACCTGGATACACAGTTGCTGTCGTTACAACAAGGTAGCGATATCGATGGGCGTCAGCTCTCCCGCTATGCTGATCGCATATTGGGTCTTCATGAAGAGGATCGTGAGGCGCTGCTGTTCGCTTCACGTTGCTTATCTCCCGAGCCTTTAATAGTGCGCCACGGTATTGCTGTGGCTGTGCATTTGCTCGATTTTGTGGGTGCCAGCATGCCTCGCGAGTTGCGCAAGGCGATAGTGGCCAGCGGTCTTATTCACGATCTTGGCAAGGCGCTTGTGCCTCAGGTGCTGTTCAAGGCGCCGCACTTTGAAGCTAAGCATCGAGAGGCGATCAGTGAGCATGTCCAGCTGTTGCTAGACCGTTTACATAACTGCCAATGGCTGTCGGCGGGTATTGTCCAGGCGGTGATTGGGGGGGTTAACGAGCGTATGGATGGTAGTGGGTATCCAAGTGGATTGAGTGGGGCTGACCTCAGTGAGCTGGCTAAGGCGAGTGCCGTTGTCGACGTAGTAGAGGCTATGCGGCGTGATCGTGCAGATCGTCCGGCTAAAACAGCACAGCAAATTTACCGGCATTTATTGCAGCACCCACACCATTTTGATATGCGCTGGATTAAACGCTATATCGATCATTTCAAGGGATTGCCAATAGGTTCGCTGGCGCACTTCTCTAGCCAGCAGAAGGGGTGGATCTTACGTCTTGATGCTAAAGGCAACCCCACGGAGGTATTGCTTGCGCCACAGGTCGAGCCGCCAATGCGTGACAATGTGGGAGTGGTCGTGCGGAGCAATATCGCTGAGCGACTTGGGCGAACCGTCGGTGAGATCGCAGTGTCTACTTGAGTGGCAATGAAGTGAATGCGTGATGGCAGTTGGTCGATGTCATGGGCTGCGCTGAAAAAAGCGTTGTAAGCCGTTAAAGTCCCCCAGACTCACGCCGATAGTTACTAGTAGTGCCGTTTATTTTTACCTTTTAATAATCGTGGTCTCACCCAATCGAGGGTGAGCATAAAATCACGCACAGGAGTTCCGCTTATGACTTACTCTCGCGGTGGCGCCGCCTATGGGCGGGGAGCTAACGCTTATGCGCGTGTTGGCGTAGAAAGCGGAGTGATGTCGGCAGATCCTCATCAGCTTATTGTGATGTTGTTTGACGGCGCCCAGGCCGCTATTCGTGCTGCACGCATCCATATCCAGGCGGGTAATACAGCCGAAAAAGGCAAGTCGATAACGAAGGCGTTGGATATTGTGAATAATGGCCTCGCAGCGGCTCTTGATCAAGAGCAGGGCGGCGAGATTGCTGAGCGCTTAGCGTCGCTTTATGACTATATTTCGCGCCTACTGTTGGCGGCGAATCTGCGTAACGATGAAGAGAGCTTAAATCAGGCCGAACGCCTGCTCGAAGATATCGCCTCAGCCTGGCGTGATATTGGTCAACAGCAGAGCGCGTGAGGCAATAATGTCAGCTCCTATATCCGCTCGTGATAAAAATGCTCAACAGACGCTGCTCACTAGCTATGAAACGCTATTGAGCCGCGTTGAGCACATGCACGAACTGGCTAATGGCGAACAGTGGGCAGAGCTAATTGATCAGCGTACCAACTATGTAATGTTGGTGGATCAGTTGCGTGAGCTGGATACCACCGTTGTGCTTGATGCCGCTGCTCAGCAGCGTAAGGCAGAACTGCTGGAGCGCATCCTTGAGCACGATGTGGAAATACGGCGTCGTTTGGTGGCGCGCCGTGATGAGCTGGGTAAGCTCATAGGGGTATCCCAGCGTCAGCGGAATTTACATAGGGCCTACGCACCACAGCAAGGGGCTCCGGTAGCTTATGACGCCGATGATGCTGATTCCACGAGGTCATCGTGAGTGGTATTACCCCTCTGATTGATACGCTCTTGCACCAAGTGCTTGGGCGGCAAGGCGAGTTGTCGCTGCAGCGGGCATTGAGTCAGCCTGTGAAGCCCGTTTCACCCGGCGAGGGGCCGCGTGCCGTAATGGGTGATGCCAATCTGGATGGCCGTGCGTCGACATCGCCGCTAGGCGACCTAAAGCGTTTACCGCACCCTCTTGATGGGGGGCGAACGTTACCCCGAGGTGAGGCGCAGCCTTCGACGACAGGTTCAACACAGACCCATTTTAGTCCTGCAGCGCGAACAATCGCCGACGTGCTGCTGCGCTTTCCAGCCCCTCCCTCGGTAATGCGGCCCGAAGCACCTCTTATCACCAGTCAGGAAGCGCCAGCAGCGAGTACAGTGGCAACACGCTTAGAGGCAAGTATTCGCGATAGTGGTTTGTTTTATGAGTCGCATCTAAAGCGCTGGTTTCAGGGTGAGGGAACCCGCCAGCAGCTAATGAACCAACCGCAAATGCAATCCGGCCCTCGTCCGCTGACTCCTCTTTTATCGACAGGCCCGAATGTGTCGCTCCCAGCTGCAGCGCCTTCGACGGCGTCTGCCTTGTCTACAGCTGTCTCAGTTGGGGTGCCACTGACCCCACAAATGCCTACGCAGTCAGCTGGAGCGCCCCTGACAGCACAGGCGCTTACGCAGGTGGGGGCGGGAGCGCCTTTGGCAGCTCCCCCGGTAGGGCAGGGAGGCATGGCTATTTTACCCAACGTGCCGCTAGTGCCTGTTACTCATGAGCAAGGCTTAGCGATTCGGTTGGCGAGCGCGTCCCATTTTTTAGCAACTGGCTCGACGGCTGCTGCCTCCACTACCCCCGCTCAAGGGGCTGCTTCGCAGGTGTCGACTAATCCTGCCCAGCCGGCCCCTATGCCTGGCGAGGCGCGCGACAGCCATCAGGCAAGGGCGGAGTATAGCCAGGCTAGGGAGATGAGCGATCTGATGGCCAATCGACCGGCTCGCGAGGTCGTTCACGAAAGCCTACAGAGCCTGGTGCGCCACCAGCTTGAAATGTTGGTGATGCCGTCTATTCGCTGGGAAGGTGATGTCTGGGCAGGCATTTTTATGGCTTTAGTAATCAATTTGCCTGCTCGTGAAGAGGGCCAGGAAGGAAAACAGCAGGGGGGAGAGCCAGACGGTGGATGGCGTTCTGATATGCAGCTCGATGTTCCCAGTTTAGGGGCATTCAGCGCGTCGCTATGGCTCTATCGAAACGTGTTAAGCATCGATTTCACCACCGAAAGTACGCACGTTTATCAGCGTATTGACGCTGGACTGCCCGCGTTAGAGAAGCGCCTTAGCGCCTTGGACTTACAAAAAGTGCAGCTTCGCGCGCGCCATATCGAAGCGGAGGCACCCCATGGCTACGCCGGGTGAGCGACGCCGTCAAGCTGTTGCCCTGGCTTACCAGGATAATGACCGTGCTCCACGGGTAGTGGCGAAAGGCTATGGTGATCTGGCCGAACGTATTATGGCTGAAGCTCAGCGTCAGGGTATTTATGTGCACAATGCGCCTGAGTTGGTAGCGCTTTTAATGCAGCTAGATCTGGATGCGGAAATTCCGGCAAGTCTCTATCAAATTGTCGCAGAACTGCTGGTGTGGGTGTTCGAACTATCAGAGGAAGGGCTAACTCATCGTGAAACGCCTGAGTAGCCATTTACAGACATTGTATGCAACCATGAGGGTAGGTAATAAAAAGTCATTAATGGCGCCAGTATAATGGTCACAACACCGCGCCTGAGTCGTTTAATGGGACATTATGAGTCAAACCAACTTTCTCGATGAAATTCAGGAAATTAATTTAGCTTATTTGCTTCTGGCGCAGCGCTTGCTTGATGAAGATCGTGAGGCTGCTATGTTTCGCTTAAAAATAGACAGCGATGTTGCCGAGCTGATTGTCTCGCTTAATGCTCGCCAGCTTACCAAGTTGGCACGAACCAGCCAATTATTGTGCCGGTTTAGCCAAACGAGTGCCGAGCGGCTTCAACAGCTTACAGATAATCCCCGCGATCAGGGGTTGGCAGGGCTTCATGCATCACTGCTGTTGGCAAGCGATGCATTCGAGCCAATGCCATCGGGAGGCGAGAAGTGAGCCAGAAAAGCTTGGTCGATGAAATGCACCAAGTGCAGCTGGCAATCGAATTGATTGAGCTGGGTGCGCGCCTTCAGGTGCTGGAAACAGAAACGGAATTAAGCCGCACGCGTTTGATCAAGCTGTATAAGGAAGTGCGTGGCATGTCACCGCCTAAGGGCATGCTGCCTTTTTCCACCGACTGGTTTATTACTTGGCTTCCCAATGTGCATTCGTCGCTGTTTTACAACATTTATTTAAGCCTGAAGGAGGCGGCAGGCTGTGATCGCATCGATGCCTTTGTCAAAGCATATCGGCTCTATGACGAGCAAATGTCGCTGGAAAAGGTGGAGCCGGTTCTCGGGTTAACCCGTGCGTGGACGCTGATACGCTTTTTCGAGAGTGATTTGCTCCAGCTTAATCAGTGTACGCGTTGCACTGGGCAGTTTGTGGCGCACGCTCATAGCCCCGCTCAACACTATGTGTGCGGTATTTGTCAGCCCCCCTCAAGAGCGGGTAAAACGCGCAAAGCACAGCGGGAGAATAGTGAAAAAATGTAACAATCTCTGCGATTACATCACTGATGGTGTGAAGTAGGGTATAAGACAGTAATGAGTACTAACAAGAAATAAGTGTATTGGCTTAGATAGGCCTAAAAGCCAGTGGTGCTTTTTCATTAAACAGACGTCTGGCCCTAGTATAATAGGGCTAAGACATGCTTGGAATGGAACATTGCTTAAACATCAGATCAGGTGGCTAAGTTTTGGTTCCCTAATTTAATACTGAATACCGCAAGGATCCTGCTTGTGCTGATACCTCTAGGTTATGTAATCGTATTGCTATCTGTGTTTGGTGGCTATGTGCTGGCAGGTGGCAGCTTAGGCCCCTTGTATCAACCTCTTGAGCTGCTGATTATTGGCGGAGCCGGGGTTGGTGCATTTATCGCAGCGAACAATGGCAAAGCGATTAAAGCGACCTTTAAAATTTTGCCCCGGCTCAAGCGCGCCAAAAAATATAACAAAGAACTTTATATGGAGCTGATGGCGCTGCAGTATAAATTACTCTCCAAAATTCGCCGTGAAGGCATGTTAGGCATTGAACGGGATATTGATAATCCCGAGGAGAGCCCGCTGTTTCAAGAGCATCCTACGGTATTGGCTGATCCTCATATCATGAATTTTCTAACGGACTATCTGCGCTTAATGGTAAGCGGTGGCATGGAACCCATGGAAATTGATGAGCTGATGCTGCACGAGATTGAGGTCTTTGAGCAGGAAGCTCATATTCCTGTCGATGCCATTGCCAAAGTCGGCGATGCCATGCCTGCCTTCGGCATCGTGGCGGCAGTAATGGGGGTCGTTAAAACACTCACCTACGCCGATGCTACGCCGACTCAGATGGGTGTGATGATCGGCCAAGCGCTAGTGGGCACCTTCTTGGGTATTTTGCTGGGCTATGGTTTTGTTAGTCCGCTGGCAAGTTACATCGAACGGCAGGCGAAAGAAGCCGAAAAAATGCTCCAGTGTATTCGCATTACGCTGCTCGCTAGCTTGCACGGTTATGCGCCGCAGTTGGCTGTTGAATTTGGTCGCAAGGCACTGTTTGCCGCCGAGCGCCCTAGTTTTACGGAGCTTGAAGAGTATGTAAGGGATGCAAAAAAGGCCGGTAACGCATGAGTAAGGGTGGTGACAAGCGTCCGATTGTCATTCGACGCAAAAAAGTCGTCCATGCTCATCACGGTGGTGCCTGGAAAATTGCCCTAGCGGATTTTATGACTGCTCTGATGGCCTTTTTTTTGGTGCTATGGCTTTTGAGCGTTTCCAGTGAAGAGACGCGCAAGGGGGTGGCAGAGTACTTTAGCACCCCCCTGGTGACGGCGATAACCGGTGGCGATCGTTCGGGCAGCACCAGCGCGATTCCCGGCGGCGGGCCCGATCCCACGCATAGCGATGGGGAGCGGGCGCGCATTGATAGCCTTCAGCGCACTCGTCCAAGCATGCAGGAACGAAACTTTTTCCGGGATTTACAAGAGCGTATTGAACGGGCCATTGAGCGAGATCCCGAGCTGCGCCAGTTGCGCAATCAAATGCGGTTTGACTTGACCCGCGAAGGGCTGCGCATACAGCTACTCGATACCGACCAGCGGCCCATGTTTGAGCTGGGTAGCGACCAAGTGGCGCCTTATATGCGCAGCTTGTTACGTACCATCGCACCGCTGCTAAATGAGCTTCCCAATGAGCTAAGTATCAGCGGGCATACCGATAGCGTCCCCTATGCGGGAGGCTATCGTGGTTACAGTAACTGGGAACTTTCCAATGATCGCGCTAATGCGTCGCGCCGCGAGCTTATTGCGGGTGGCTTTGATCCAGGTCAGTTACTTCGCGTGTCTGGCTTTGCAGATCGTGTGTTATTGCCCGAGACTGAGCCAACCGATCCTATCAATCGACGCATAGAGCTGGTGGTGTTGTTTCCGGAAATTGCTGATGCGATTCGCAATCCTACTGTAATGGAGTCGGGAGATGCATCGCCAGAAGCTTCAATCGAAGCACTAGAAGCTTCAGCCGAAGCGCAAATTGAATCAACACAACAAGACGAGCCTCAGGTTCAAGCGCAAGAGTGATCTGAGCCTGTCATAAAAGACGACGTTAAGGTGGAGCGGTGTATGGATATAGCGGATTTTTTTGACACCTTTTTTGAAGAGGCTGAAGAGCTGCTGTCGGATATGGAACAGCATTTACTGGAGCTGGATGTTGATGATCCAGACAGTGAGCAGCTCAATGCTATTTTCCGTGCCGCCCACTCGATCAAGGGGGGGGCGGGAACCTTTGGTTTTACCGTGCTACAGAAAACCACGCACATTTTGGAAAACCTCCTCGATTACGCACGTAAAGGCGAACTGACGCTGCGAGCCGACCTCGTGGATACCTTTTTAGAGGCTAAAGACATCATGCATGAGCAACTCGATGCCTACCGCAGCGAAGAGGAGCCTAATCAAGAGGCATTTGAACGCATTTGCCAAACGCTGCAGCAAATTGCCTTGGACGAAATTGGCCAACAGCTCGATGGGCCGACTATTCCTGCTGCTGAGCCCAAGGCTGCGCCGACGCCTGTGCCAAGTGAAAACGACGCGGAAGCAAACAGTAATAATGCAGAGGCGTCCTCGAACGGCCATCTGCTAGTGGCACTGCTCAACGTTGAAGATAAAGACCGCATTTTGCTGGTTGAAGAGTTAGAGCAGCTCGGTGAAGTGCAGTCCCAGTCAGGCGACGCAAAGCGTTACGAGGTAGTGCTCAAAAGCAGCGACAGTGCTGACGATATTGAAGCGGTCATGTGCTTTATTATCGAACCTGATCAGATTGAGATTACGGCTGTTGAGGGCGTCGCTACTGAGCCAGCCCCAGCCGAGCCAGAAGCCTCGACGCCTGCAGCCCCAGCGCCGCAAGCGCCGGCAGAAAGCACGGCCTCTAAGGCAAGCGCGCCAAAGCCTGCTGCCAAAGAGAAGCCCAAAAAAGCTGCCGCCGAGTCTTCGTCAATCCGCGTATCGGTAGATAAAGTCGACCAAATTATCAACTTGGTGGGTGAGCTGATTATCACCCAGTCGATGCTCGATCAAACGGTTAGCGATTTAGAAGATCAGTCGGTGGGCAATGCCTCACTGCAAAATGGCATGAGCCTACTGCAGCGCAACGCCCGTGATCTCCAAGAAGCGGTCATGTCTATTCGCATGATTCCCATGGAGTTTGTATTCAGTCGCTTCCCCCGCGTGGTGCGCGACACCGCCGGTAAGCTGGGTAAAGAGATCGAATTAATTACCGAAGGCAAGTCGACCGAGCTGGATAAGAGTTTGGTCGAACGGATCACTGATCCGTTAACGCACCTGGTGCGCAATAGCCTCGATCATGGCGTGGAAATGCCCGATGTGCGCGAAGCCATTGGCAAGCCGCGTGTTGGCAAATTAACCCTCTCCGCACGTCACCAGGGTGGCAATATCTTGATTGAAGTGCGCGATGATGGTGCCGGCATGGATCGTGAACGCCTGCTAGCCAAGGCGCGCGAAAACGGCCTCAATGTGTCGGACACCATGTCGGACGAAGAGGTCTTCCAGCTCATTTTTGCTCCCGGCTTCTCAACGGCGAATGAAGTGACCGACGTATCTGGGCGTGGCGTGGGCATGGATGTAGTGAAGCGCAACATTCAGAGCATGGGCGGTCGGGTTGAAATCCAGTCGAAGCTAGGTGAAGGCACCAACACCCGTATCGTGTTGCCGCTTACGTTGGCCATTCTGGACGGTATGTCGATCAAGGTCGGCGGCGAGACGTTTATTCTTCCGCTCTCTACCGTACTTGAATCACTGCAGCCCGCCAAAGACGATATGTACGCCATGGCCGGTGACGACGTGGTGATCAAAGTCCGCGACGAATATCTGCCCGTGATTGCCATTCACGAAGTGCTGAACGTCGAGAATGCGATTACCGACCCGACCAAAAGCATCGCTGTCATTGTGCAGGGCGAAGGCCGTCGTTACGCCATGTTGGTCGATGAGTTGATCGGACAGCAGCAGGTCGTGGTCAAAAATCTGGAAGACAATTACCGCAAAGTACCAGGGATCTCGGCCGCGACCATCTTAGGTGACGGTAGTGTAGCGTTGATTCTGGATATTACTGGTTTACACCGCCTGAGCCGATATAAAAAAGAGGCAGGCAAAAAAGTAGTAAACAATCAAAACCTTTCATCTTTTAAGGAGGCTGAGCCGTCATGAGTCAAGCCAACAATGGTGCGGTACTAGCCGCAGAAGCCGAAAACCGCGAATTCCTAGTGTTCTCATTAGGCGATGAAGAGTACGCCATTGATATTTTGAAAGTGCAGGAAATTCGTGGCTACGAAAACGTAACCCGGATTGCCAATGCACCTGAATTTATCAAAGGGGTCACTAATCTGCGCGGCGTCATTGTGCCAATCGTAGATCTCCGCATTAAGTTTCACTTTGATAAAGTCGAATACGGTGGCCAAACAGTGGTGATCGTGGTCAATGTTGCAGACCGGGTGGTCGGCATCGTAGTGGACGGCGTTTCCGACGTGATGACACTGACCCCTGATCAGATTAAACCGGCGCCAGAATTTGGTGTCACGCTCTCGTCTGACTTCCTGAGCGGTTTGGGTAGTCTGGATGACCGCATGCTGGTACTCGTGGATATCGATAAGTTGCTCACCAGCGACGAGATGGCACTGGTGGAAAGCACCAGCAACCAGTAAGACTAAAAAACATGGCACAGGGAGCGTGCCAAATCAGTTCTACTCAATGATGCATTCTCGCGCTACGGAAAGTGCCAGCGAGTGCCGGTTGTGCGTGGAGAAAAGGGCGTGACACAGCGAATGCGGCAATTAATGAATAATATGACGGTGCGCTTGAGTTGGGGCTTAGTGCTAGCGACACTTTCGGTGCTTGTTTTAATTGCCAGTGGTATTGGTCTTTATGCCCTGCACCATGGTGCAGCAATCGTGCAGGCCTCTGACGATGTGCAGGCACAACAGGCCGCTTTCAGTGCTTTTGCCGCGACAATTCGCTGGGCACTACTCGGGATAGTCGTAATGACTATCGCCACGGTAATCGTGGTTATCTGGGGGGTGACGGCCAATGTGTTGCGCCCGCTAGATCGCTTGGTGGGCTATTTTGAGCGTATGGCCCAGGGGGATCTAAGCCAGGCCATTACCTCTCCGGGTAATAACGAAATAGGGCGGCTTTATAGCGCCATGGCCCATATGCAGAGCTCACTCTCGCAAACGGTAGGTACCGTGCGCACCAGCGGTACATCGATTTATGAGCGCTCTCAGCAAATAGCCAGCGGCAATAACGACCTTTCTTCGCGCACCGAGCAGCAGGCCACCTCGTTAGAGGAGACGGCTTCCAGCATGGAGCAGTTAGCCTCAACGGTGGGTCATAATGCTGAAAATGCCCGCCAAGCCAGCCAATTGGCCGGGAGCGCGACCCTGACAGCCCGCCGTAGTGGAGAAGAGGTTGGTGAGATCGTCAGCACCATGCAAGACATAAGCGCAAGTTCTCATCAAGTCGCTGATATTATTACCGTTATCGATAATATTGCGTTTCAGACCAATATTCTGGCGCTGAATGCTTCGGTGGAAGCGGCGCGTGCTGGCGAGCATGGCAGAGGGTTCGCCGTGGTGGCACAGGAAGTACGTAGCTTAGCCAGTCGCAGCGCCGCTGCCGCCAAAGAGATTCGCACGCTGATTGATACATCGCTCAGCAAGGTAGATACCGGCACTCAGCGGGTCAATCAAGCTGGACAAACCATGCAGGATCTCGTGGGTGCTGTGCAGCGCGTCAGCGATATCATGGATGAAATCGCCGCCGCTTCTGAGCAGCAGAGTAGCGGCATTGGCCAAGTGAATCAGGCCGTGGCGCAAATGGATCAGGTTGTGCAACAAAATGCTCAACTGGTGCAGCAAGCCGCGCGCAGCGCCAATGAACTTGAAAGCGAAGCCGCACGCTTACGCGAGGCGGTTGAGCGCTTTCGGGTCACTGAATTATCTGCCCCGTGCACTCCGGCTGTATTGCCAGCGGCAGCGTCAAAACCCGCAACAAGGCGTCCACAGCCAGTAGCAGAAACAGAAGAGTGGTCATCGTTTTAATTTGCTTGGTAGGGCAGGCGCACTCTTTTTGAAAAATAAAACATTAAAAAAAGGCACACCATGCGTAATAACCAACCAGTCTCTCAGCGTGAAATCGAACTAAAAGAAGACGACTTCCTAGTCTCGCGTACCGATACCAAGGGACGCATCACCTATGCCAACCCTGCGTTTATCGATATTAGCGGCTTTGAACACGCAGAGCTGATAGGTGCGCCGCATAACCTGATACGCCACCCGGATATGCCGCCGGCAGCCTTTGAAAACCTCTGGAAAACCGTCAAAACGGGGGAAACGTGGCGAGGGCTGGTCAAAAACCGCTGCAAAAATGGCGACCACTACTGGGTAAATGCCAGCGTTACGCCGATTATTGAAGATGGGCAAGTCGTGGGCTACACCTCGGTACGTGTACAGGCCAGCCGCGCAGCCATTGAGCAGGCCGAGCGGGCCTACGCTGAAATACGCGAAGGCCGCAACAAGCGGCTTTACTTAGATAAAGGCCGGTTACGCCAGAAAGGTGTGATTAAGCGTTTGGCCCGGGTACGCCTCGACACCATTCGTGCCAAATTGGTAGGCATGATTGTCGTTGCAGGGCTGTTGTTATTAATCAGCGGTGGGCTTGGTCTGTATGGTTTGAATGTCTCCGGCGAGCGCTTGGGGCAACTGAATAATGACGGTCTGCGTGATGTTATTCGCCTGCAGAAAATCGATCAAACCATTGCCCAAACCCGCCAGGCGATGATTGAGCCAGAGCGTATGGAACTGATCAATCAACGCTTCGAGATGGGTGAAAGCATTGAGGAGAGCGCCGCAGAGGTTGCTGAGGTGTGGCAGGAGTATTATTCCCGTGAGGTCAATGCGACTGAGCTTGCCACCGAGTTTGACCAGCAGCTACAGACCTTCCTGCAGAACGGCATGGGCCAGGCGGCCAGCGTGCTTCAGGCAGAAGAGACCTACCAAGCCTTTACCGGTCTCGATGCTGTGATTAGCGTCATGACCAGCGAGGGCCGCATCCTGTCAGGCATGGTTAATCAACTGATTTCCCAGAAACAGCAGGCAGCTGAGGCCATGGCCGTTGATGCTCAGCAAGGTCAAACTACGATGCTGAGCGCTCAAGCCATAGTACTTGGAATTGGTTTACTGCTACTTATTTTGATCGGCATGGTTACTCTGAGGGCGATTACCAGGCCGCTAAAAAGTGCTGCAGGTTTTACGCTGCAAATTGCTGGCGGTAATTTGGCCGCTAAAGTCCCCACCCAGAGACGCGATGAAGTGGGCCAATTGATGGACTCGCTGAATACTATGCGCAAAAGCCTCAGCAGTATCATCTCCGATGTCAAAAGCGGTATTGATGTGGTCACTCCGGCTGCCCAGGACATTGCCAGCGGCAACGAAGAGCTGTCGTCGCGTACTGAACAGCAGGCGGCCTCTTTGCAACAAACCGCCTCCAGCATGGAAGAAATGACTGCCACTGTGCGGCAAAACAGTGAGAACGCTCAAGAAGCCCGTCGTCTAGCCGATAACAATGCTATCCAGGTAACGAATACTGGCGAGTTGATGACACAGTTAGTCGACAACATGCAGCGGATTACCCAAAGCTCCCAGCAGATGGCCGATATTATCAATGTTATCGATTCGATCGCGTTTCAGACCAATATTCTGGCGCTGAATGCATCGGTAGAAGCGGCTCGGGCCGGCGAGCATGGGCGTGGTTTTGCGGTGGTGGCCGAAGAAGTGCGTAACCTGGCTGGCCGTAGCGCTGGTGCCGCCCAAGAAATTCGCGGTCTGATTGATGGCTCTAACCGTGAGGTAAGTGCGGGTGCCAGTATGGTCACCAAAGCCGAAGCTGCGATTAGCGAAGTGGCGGAAGCCGCGCGCAGTGTGACGCAGATCATGCACGAGATTTCAGCCGCCTCCGAAGAGCAGAGCCATGGTATTGCCCAGGTTAATCAAGCAGTAGCAGAGATGGATCAAGGTACCCAGCGTAATGCGGTGCGGGTACAGGAAACTGCACGCGCGGCGGTCTCGCTTGAGAAGCAGGCGGGGCTATTAGCGCTATCGGTGGAAGCGTTTCGATTAAACAGTCAGGGGGCGCTACGTCCGCCAGCAGTGACAGCGACTAAGCACACTGCTCAGTTGCCTAGCACATCGTCGCCGAATTCGCCCGTTAAACGGCAGGCAGCCTCAGCAGAGGAGTGGGAAGCGTTTTGACCGAACAACGTGAACGGGTGGTAGACGCAGGTCAGTGGACATCGAGCAGTCAGATTGAGCGCGATCTAGTACTGACGGATGCGGATTTTACACGGATTCGCGAGCTGATTTATCAGCGCGCCGGCATTGTGCTGGCTGAGCATAAACGTGAAATGGTCTATAGCCGCCTAGCAAAGCGGCTACGCCACCATGGCATGACACGCTTTACCGACTATTTGGTGCGCTTGGAGCGTCAGCCAGAAGCCAAGGAGTGGGAAGCGTTTACCAATGCACTGACCACTAACCTCACGGCCTTTTTTCGTGAGGCGCACCATTTTCCGCTGTTGGCTGAGCATATAAAGAATAAACAAGACCCGGTCACTATTTGGTGTTCGGCCGCCTCCACCGGGGAGGAGCCTTACTCGCTGGCAATGACATTGTTAGAAACGTTGGGCGCTAAAGCGTCGCAGGCCAAAGTGATCGCCACCGATATTGATACGGATGCGTTGGCCAGGGCTCGCGCTGGCGTTTATCCCCTGGAACAGGTGCGCAAGATCGATGAGGCACGGGTAAAGCGGTTTTTTCAGAAAGGAACGGGTAACCATGCGGGCTTTGCACGGATTCGCCCAGAAGTATCCGCACTGGTGGAGTTTTTGCCACTGAACCTGCTAGCGCCGCAATGGCCAATTAAAGGCCCTTTTGATGCCGTGTTCTGCCGAAACATCATGATTTATTTTGATAAAGATACTCAATCAAAAATTCTTAAGCGCTTTGCACCACTGATGAAGCCCGATGGCTTGCTGTTTGCAGGCCACTCGGAAAACTTCTCGTATATCAGCGACGCATTCAAGCTGCGTGGTCAAACCGTTTATAACCTGGCCAAAAAATGAATAACTATCGTGTCTTTATAATCGCTTTAGGCGCTGTGGCTCCGGCGGTTGCAATAACACATCAGGCGTCTACAGCAAGAGGAGGCGTGCTTTGAGCGCAGCCAAGATCAAAGTGTTGTGTGTCGATGATTCGGCGCTAATTCGCGATTTGTTAACGGAAATTATTAATTCCCAGCCCGATATGGAAGTCGTTGCGGTAGCGCCTGACCCCATTGCCGCCAGGGATTTGATCAAGCAGCACAATCCTGATGTGCTCACCCTTGATGTGGAAATGCCACGTATGGATGGCTTGGATTTTCTTGAGCGTTTGATGCGCCTGCGTCCTATGCCGGTATTGATGGTGTCGTCGCTCACCCAAAGCGGTTCGGAGATTACCCTGCGTGCGCTAGAGCTTGGCGCGCTGGATTTTGTCGCCAAGCCGAGTCTGGGCATCCGCAATGGGATGATGGAGTATGCTGACGAGATTGCCGAAAAACTGCGCGCCGCTGCGCGCTCGCGGCCCCGTCAGGCGCGGCATAAAAACACTCCGCCACCGGAAGCCCTGAAAGCCCCTTTAGTGTCGAGTGAAAAGCTGATCATTATTGGCGCGTCTACGGGGGGCACCGAAGCGATTCGTGCGGTACTTGAGCCGCTGCCCGCCAACGCCCCGGCGATTTTGATTACCCAGCATATGCCTGGCGGTTTTACCCGTTCGTTTGCGGAACGCTTAGACCGGCTGTGCCGGATTACGGTGAAAGAGGCCGCCGACGGCGAGCGGATTCTACCTGGGCACGCTTATATCGCCCCAGGGGATCAACACCTTAAGTTAGCGCGTAGCGGTGCCAACTACGTAGCGCGGTTAGATAGCGGCCCACCGGTTAATCGCCACCGCCCCTCGGTAGACGTGCTGTTCCATTCAGCGGCTCAGCATGCGGGCAAGAACTCCATCGGTGTTATTTTGACCGGCATGGGTAAGGACGGTGCGGCAGGGCTGCTAGAGATGCGCCAGGCGGGTGCGCCCACCATTGCCCAGAATGAGCAGACCTGTGTGGTCTTCGGTATGCCCCGTGAAGCTATTGCTGTCGGGGGGGCTGTGGAAGTGGTGGCGTTAGATGACATTCCCTCGCGAATGATGGCGCTGATCGCCGCCTCCGGCCGCGCCCAGCGTGTGTAGTGCAATTCATAAAAAGTTAGTAATCATAAAAACTAAATAAGCTCGCAAGGGAAATCACAATGAACCGTTTACTGCGCAACTTGAGTATTCACGCCGCCGTGGTCACATCGCTTTGCTGCTTTGTCGTGCTGATTTTAATGATTTCGGGCTTGAGTGTGGTGGCCGATCGCAATTCACAAAATAACTTAGCCACGCTAAGCGGTATCAGCGATGCGCAGTTAAATGAGGTTAACCGTGCCGATTCGTTGCTTAACCAAGCCATGTTGGCTATGGAAACTGCCTCCAACTACCTGATGGTAGGACAGACCCAGCAATCCAATGAGCAGGTTGCCGTTGCCGCTGATCGCATTGAGCGTTCTGAAAAGCGTTTCGAGCGCTTTGCGGCAAACTCATTTTCACCGCAAGGCGAGGCATTGGCGAACACCCTAATTGAAGATTTTAATACCGTAATGGGGCTAGTTAAACAACAGCACGACACCTTTGAATATATGGATTTAACCAGCTACAACAACCTGCGCGATGAGCTGGTAGAGCCGATAAATAGCTTATCTGAAAGTATGACGGCGTTTGTCGCCTACGGCTTCCAGCGGGTAGATACCATTCGCGCTGACGCGGATGCCCAAGGCAATCTGTTTGCCATGATCAATGCTGGAGCGGTGATTTTTGCCTTACTGATGACTTTGGTAATCTACCTAGGTTTACGCCGTACAGTGATTGCGCCGCTAAGAGGCGCAATCCAACGGCTGGATGCGATTGCTGAGGCGGACTTGACTAACCCGCTGCCGGAAGCAGGTAAAAATGAAATTGGCCGTTTGTTTGGTGCTATGGGCACCATGCAGCAAAACCTCACCAATATCGTTGGCCGGGTGCGTGAAGGCAGTAACGAAATTCACCACGGCACCCGTGAGATTGCCAGCGGCAACGCTGATCTCTCCTCACGTACAGAGCAGCAGGCGGCATCGATTCAACAAACCGCGGCCAGCATGGAAGAGATGACCGCGACGGTAAAACAGAACGCCGACAATGCTCGTCAAGCCAGCACCCTGGCAGCAGACGCTTCCACCACGGCTGAGCGCGGTGGACAAGTGGTGGAGCAAGTGGTGCAAACTATGCACGGTATCTCCACCAGCTCGAAAAAAGTCGCCGATATCACCAGCGTTATTGACTCAATTGCTTTTCAAACCAATATTCTGGCTCTCAACGCCTCGGTAGAGGCCGCCCGCGCCGGCGAGCAAGGTCGCGGATTTGCGGTGGTGGCGGGGGAAGTGCGTAATTTGGCCAGCCGCAGTGCGGATGCGGCCAAAGAGATTAAAACCCTGATTGATGCCTCGGTAACACAAATTCAGCAAGGCTCCACTCTGGTCGAGCAGGCCGGTACCACGATGTCGGATGTGGTTACTGCAGTACGCCGTGTTACCGACATCATGGATGAAATCTCCGCTGCCTCCCAAGAGCAGAGTGACGGTATTGAGCAAGTCAGCCAAGCCGTGGGCCAGATGGATCAAGTCACCCAACAAAATGCCGCGCTGGTACAGCAAGCCTCTGCGGCGGCGGCCTCCCTTGAGGAACAGGCCAACCGGTTGGAGCAAGCCGTAGCCGTGTTTAAGCTGTTAGGTATGCAGGGGGCGTCCCATCAGGCGCTGCCTTCCTCATCGCCAGCAACGGACGTTATGCCTGCGCCTAGGGCCGACCAGCAAGCTCGTTGCCCAGCTCCAGCCTCGCAGCGCAGCGACCACGAAGAGTGGGAGGAATTCTGAAGAACCGTTTTGAAAGAGCCGTTTCAAAGTAGCCGTTTTAAACCCCTGACTGTACTTTTCAGTCGCCCTTGTGCCATATACTGATTGATTAGAGGATGACCCATGGCAGATAAGAATATGAGTTTCCTGGTTGTAGACGACTTTCCCACCATGCGTCGGATCGTACGTAGTCTGCTTAAGGAGTTGGGCTTCACCAACGTGGATGAAGCCGAAGATGGACAAGATGCGCTCAATAAGCTGCGTGCCGGCAAGTTTGAGTTCGTCGTTTCCGATTGGAACATGCCGAACCTTGATGGCCTGGAGATGCTCAAGGAGATCCGTCAGGATGACGCCTTGAAAGACCTTCCTGTGTTGATGGTGACCGCAGAAGCGAAGAAAGAGAACATTATAGCGGCTGCTCAGGCGGGCGCTAACGGCTATGTCGTCAAGCCGTTCACTGCCGCTACCCTCGAAGAGAAGCTCAATAAGATCTTCGACAAACTGGGTATGTGAGCAACTGGGCCTATGTGCTTGGTTAACGAGGAGACAACGTTATGAGCCAGAATGAGCAGTCCGATTCTGCCCAATCGTCCGAACAAGCCGCCGAAGACTTAATTCATCGCATCGGTAAGTTGACGCGTATGCTGCGCGAAAACATGCGTGAACTGGGGCTTGATAAAGAGATTGAGAAGGCGGCCGAAGCCATCCCCGATGCACGCGACCGCTTGCACTATGTCGCCACCATGACGGAGCAGGCAGCAGATCGAGCGCTCAATGCCGTTGACCGTGCGCAGCCGCTGCAGGATCAGTTGTCAGACCGGGCGGAAGCGCTGGATAAGCGCTGGGCCGAGTGGTTTGAAGCACCGAAAGAGCTGGATGAGGCGAAAGCGCTCGTTGTCGAGACACGCACTTATCTTAGCGAAGTACCCGATGTGGTTTCAGCGACTAACAAAGAACTGATGGAAATCATGATGGCTCAGGACTTTCAGGACCTGACCGGCCAAGTGATTAAGAAGATGATGGACGTGATCCATGAGATCGAACATCAGTTGGTGCAAGTGTTGATCGATAACGCGCCGGGCGCCCATGCACGAGAAACGCTGCAGCGCAAGGCCGAGGATCAGTGGAAAAGCGACAGTGCACGGCGTAACGAAGAGCTTTTGAATGGGCCGCAAGTGAAGGATAATGTCCCTGATACCGTCTCTGGGCAAGATCAAGTAGACGACTTATTGGACGAATTAGGCTTCTAAGATGCGTTATTAAACGCCCTCTGGGCACGCAAGTACGCCATTCAGCCGTCCCTATGGACGGCTGAATACGTGATAAGCTTTGCTTCACCTGGCCGGATACCCGTATGGCAGATAACGATAGCGACCAGGAAAAGACCGAAGAGGCCACGCCCAGGCGGAAAGAGAAAGCCCGTGAAGAGGGCCAAGTTGCCCGTTCCCGCGAGTTAAATACGTTTTTACTTTTGCTGGGTGGTGTGATTGGCCTCTATAGCATGGGCAACATGCTCTACGACCAATTGGGTGCGGTGATGGAACAAGCTTTCTTGTTTGAGCGCCGCCAGGCAATGGAAAGTACGCCGATGCTGGTCAATGCGCTGGATCTTGGTCAGCGCACGCTATTTGCCATGATGCCGCTGTTTTTACTGTTAGCCATCATTGCGTTAGTAGCCCCTGGGCTGATGGGGGGCTGGCTGATATCGGGTAAATCGATGCAGCCCAAGTTTTCCAAGTTAGACCCTATTAAGGGCGTAAAGCGTATCTTCTCCACCCAGGCACTGATCGAATTGGCAAAAGCGATTGCCAAATCGTTTCTGGTGGGGGGCGTGGCTGCGACGTTTTTGTATTTCAACATCGGCAAATTTATGGCGCTAATGGATCAGCCTATCCAGCAAGCGCTGACCAATGCCCTAAGCATGGCGGCTCAGGCAGCTGGGCTAATGGTGTTGGTGTTGATCGTGGTCATTTTGATCGATGTCCCTTTCCAGCTCTGGGACAATGCTAAGAAGCTGCGCATGAGTCAGGAAGAGATTAAGCGTGAGCACAAAGAGTCCGAAGGCGACCCGCAAGTGAAAGCACGCATTCGCCAGCAGCAGCAGGCCATGGCGCGGGGCAGGATGATGAGCAAAGTACCCGAAGCGGATGTCATCATTACCAACCCTACGCACTACGCGATAGCACTGACTTATCAGGAAGGCAGTATGGGCGCCCCGCGGCTGGTGGCAAAAGGCGCCGACGCAGTGGCTGCGCGCATTCGCGAAATCGCTGAAGAGGCAGGCGTGCCTCGCTTGCAGGCAGCACCATTGGCGCGGGCCCTGTATCATCACGTCGATCTAGATGCAGAAGTACCTGCCGAACTGTATACCGCGGTGGCGGAAGTAATGGCCTGGGCCTACCGCCTCAAGCAAGTATCACAACAAGGAGGCGAGGTGCCCCCAACCCCCGATAACCTGCCGGTTCCGCCGGAGATGGAAAGCCCCGGGCATGGCGCCGGTGGTAATGAGGCGCAACCATGAAAGGCTTGAGTCAGCTAGTAGGTCGGCGCGACTGGATGGGTGATGTGCGCATGAAGCTGCTGGTCGGGCCGCTGCTCATCCTCATGATTTTGGGCATGATGATCGTGCCCTTGCCCCCCTTTGCCCTGGATTTACTCTTCACCTTCAATATCGCTCTGGCCATTATGGTGTTAATGGTCAGCATGTTTACGCAGAAGCCGCTGGACTTTGCGGCGTTTCCTGCCGTGTTGCTATTTACTACGCTGCTGCGCCTGTCGCTCAATGTGGCTTCTACCCGTGTGGTGCTGATGGAGGGCCACCAAGGCGGCGCCTCTGCGGGTAAGGTCATTGAAGCGTTCGGGGCGTTTCTGGTCGGCGGTAATTTCGCTGTTGGCCTAGTGGTCTTCCTGATTCTTGTCATCATCAACTTTATGGTTATCACCAAAGGTGCTGGCCGTATTGCCGAAGTGGGTGCGCGCTTTACGTTGGATGCGATGCCGGGTAAGCAGATGGCCATCGATGCCGATCTGAACGCCGGCTTGATCGGCGAAGAAGACGCCAAAAAGCGCCGCGCGGAGGTTTCTCAAGAGGCGGATTTCTTTGGTTCCATGGACGGCGCAAGTAAGTTTGTCCGTGGCGATGCCATTGCCGGTTTGGTGATTATGGTGGTCAATATCATCGGCGGGCTGATGATTGGCATGCTGCAGCACGATATGAGCTTTGGCGCTGCTGGTCAGACCTATATGTTGTTGGCGATTGGCGATGGCCTGGTGGCGCAAATCCCTGCTTTGGTGATCTCCACCGCCGCGGGTGTCACAGTATCCCGGGTCAGCATGGATACGAACGAAGATATTGGCCAGCAAATGCTTAGCCAATTGTTCGTTAATCCTCAGGTACTGATTTTGGCTGCCGTGGTGATGGGCATGCTGGGTATGGTACCTGGCATGCCCAATTTCGTATTTCTATTCTTTACCGCGTTGTTGGCTGGCCTGGCATGGCTGTTAACGCGCCAAAAAGAGAAGGCGTTGGTCAAGGAGGAGATTGCCGCGGCACCGGTGCCTTTACAGGAGACTCCCGAAGCGAGTTGGGAAGATGTGCAACTGGTCGATACGCTTGGCCTGGAAGTGGGCCATCGCTTAATCCCGCTGGTGGACTCGCGTCAAAAAGGCGAGCTGCTCGGGCGCATTAAGAGCGTACGTAAGAAGTTTGCCCAAGAAGTGGGTTTCCTGCCACCGGTGGTGCATATCCGCGATAATTTGGAGCTGCCGCCGAACGCCTATGTGCTCTCCATGAAAGGCGCCGAGATTGGTCGCGCTGAGGCACAGCCGGGCAAATGGCTAGCGATTAACCCTGGGCAGGTATCGGGCGAGCTGCAGGGCACCCATACTCAGGATCCCGCCTTTGGCTTGCCCGCTGTCTGGATTGATAGCAACCAGCGTGAGCATGCCCAGGTGTATGGCTACACCGTTGTGGATGCCAGTACCGTCATAGCGACCCACTTGAACCACTTGTTGCACCGTCATTCACCCGAGATGCTGGGCCGTCAGGAAGTACAGAAGTTGCTGGATAAAATGGGCGATGATCAAAAAGCGTTGGTCGAAGAGGTGATCCCCAAAGCTATTTCATTGACGGTACTGCAGCGTATCTTGCAAAACCTGCTCGACGAAGATGTCTCTATCCGCGACATGCGCACTATTCTCGATACCCTGGCCGAGTACGCCACCCAGCAAAAAGATCCTAATGAGCTGACGGCGCTGGTGCGAGTCTCGCTGGGGCGCGCCATTGTCCAGCAGTGGTTTGCGGGGCAGGAGACACTCAATGTCATGGGGCTGGATGCCCAACTGGAACAAGTGCTGGTACAGGCCATGAATGGCAACGGCGCCATGGAGCCCGGTTTGGCAGAAACGCTGATGACTCAGGCGCAGCAGGCGCTGGAGCGTCACGAAAGCTCAGGCGAACCACCGGTGTTGGTTGTGCAACATTCGCTAAGGGCGGTGCTGTCGCGCTTCTTACGCCGCCGGTTACGCCATATGTCGGTACTGTCCCAGGCTGAAATTCCCGACGATCGCACATTAAGAGTGACCACAGTGGTCGGCGGACGTTAAAGATGGCACGCCGTGATAGGCTAGCGTCGTCCATTTTCAGAACAGGCAAGGGTAAATCATGAGCGTTAGACGTTTCGTGGGAGCCAATAGTCGTGATGTGATGCGCCAAGTGCGTGAAACGCTCGGTGAAGACGCCTTGATTGTCGCAAATCGGCGTACCGAAGGGGGCGTTGAAATTTTAGCGATGGCGGATGAAGCCATTGACCACTTTGAACCCTCACCAGAACCTGCACCACCCGAAACGCCGACAGCACCTTCAGCGCAAGACCCCATGCAGGCGATGAGCGAGCGCTTACTGCGCGAAATGCAGGATATGCGAGCGCTGCTGGCAAACAGCCAGTCAACCCATACTGCTTCACCATCGCCAGCAGCGCCCACCGGAACGGCTGCACGGCTGCGTCAACTGCTGTGGAATGTGGGTTTTAGCAGCGAAATTGCCGATGAACTGCTGGCTGGGTTGCCTGCATCGCTAACCAGGTTAGACGGCGATAGCGAAGCCCCACTGCAGTGGCTGCGACAGCAGTTAATGGATCGCCTTTACGTACTCAACGATGAAGCAAGCTTTTTCGACCAAACCGGCATTGTTGCCCTGGTGGGGCCAACGGGGGTAGGTAAAACCACCACCACCGCCAAGCTGGCCGCTCGTTTTGTGATGCGCCACGGCACGCGCCCGGTAGCGCTGGTTACCACCGACAGCTTCCGGATCGGTGCCCATGAGCAGTTGCGCATTTATGCGCGCCTGCTGGATACCCCGATGTACGCCTTGGATGCCGAACAGCCCATCGACGATTTGCTGGGCCGCCTGCAGGGCAAGCAGTGGGTAATTATCGACACCGTAGGCATGAGTCAGCGTGACCAGCGGGTGATAGAGCAGATTGCCCACCTGCAAGGCGGACGCTCGCGGGTACGTTTGGTGCTGCTACTCAATGCTGCCAGCCAACCGGAAACCCTCGAAGAAGTGGTGCTGCGCTACCGTCAGGCCGCGCGGGCGGCGGGCGCAGAGTTAGATGACTGTATTATCACCAAACAGGATGAGGCGGGACGTCTGGCTCCAGTGTTAGATATTATTATGCGTCACGGGATGCGCGTACTGTTTGGCTCTAATGGCCAGCAGGTGCCCGAAGATATGGCCCTTGCCGCCCCCGATGCGCTAGTGGATCAAGCGCTGAGTACCGCGACACCTCAGCGTGAACGGGTGCAAAGTGCCGATGCGCCGATGGGAATGCCGCGCTGGTCGCGGGATGTCCTGGGCCAAGGGCGTCGTTTGTCGTCGCTACTGGCGAGGTTGCGCCAACGCGTCACGGGGTTTGCGGAATTAGAAGAGATCTGGAACCTAGCTTCGCTGCCTAGTCGTTTGCAGGAAACACATTTGGATGCATTACTTGCCGGTTATCCAGCGGCAAAGACCACCTTAGGGATGGCGTGGTTTCCGCGGCGCAATGAGCGCGGCTGCGACTGGGCAATGCCGGACATTGGCCTGGACACGGATGGTGCCTGGCTGGCGCTACCCTGGCTGCAGCATCGCCACGCCGCAGGGTGGCAGCCACGCTTAGCCGCTCTGTCGGCATCGAGCGGCGTTGCGGTGCACTTACTACCGCGCTTCCCTGAACCGGATGCACTAGCGTGGCTGGAAGCCGAGCACTTGACCTGGGTCAGCCAAGTGGCCCCCAGTCATCGGTTACGCTTTCACCACGAACGTCAATCTATCCGCCAGCTATTTAGTGACAGTGTGCTAACGCACCATGTGGGCGTGCGTTTTCGTGGCCAATCGGTGCAACTGTGGACTGCCTACGCCGAAGTCGAGGACGCCAGCGGCACGGCGCTACTCGCCTGGTTCGGTGAAGTTCGCGATCCGGAAAGCGCCAAAGTAGTGGCGCGCCGCTACTGGCTTACCCCCGCTCGGCTAGGAGCAGAGGTGCTCTCACTGCTGTTAACCCAGCTGCAAAGCGAAGGCTTGGCCGCCTTGACGCGTCGCGCGTGGCAGCAGTTAAAAGAGGCCGATAGCGGGGATCTAAATGCTGAAGTTCGCCTATTGATGGCCAGCGGTGTGGCATCGGTCGCCGGGCATCTCGATGTTGCTGATGATGAGGAGGCGCAGACGCTGCGTGGCGATCTGCTCAACCTATTAGGCAACAGCCGTCGCCGCCGCGATACCGGCATGCTTGATGCACTGGTCTACGCCTTTATGGCACGAGATGCGATTCGTCAAATGGGCAGTGTTAGTCGAGAGGGCGTGGCGTGAGCGAACAGGATCAAGCATCGGGTCTACGCAAGTGGGCAAACCTGCAGCGCCAACAGCAGCAAGCTGAGGGTACAGTTGATGTTGCGGCGGCAGAACACGTGCCGGAATCTGAACAGCCTAGCTCTCTGTTAAAGCCGACAACTGCAGCGGTGGAAGAGCCAGCAACGGTGGTAGCGCACCGGCCCAAAATTCCGCTTATTGTGGTCGGACTACCGGGTAGTGGTGCAGCCCAGGTGAACAAGGTTAAAGCACGATTAGGGCAGTGGTCGACGTTAGGTCGAAGCTGGGCCGGTGATCCTGAGGATTGGGATATTCATATCGTCATGGCCGAAACGGCCGACCTAGCCCAACTTTGCGATCAATACAGCCGTTGGGCACTGTGGATCAGTAGCGATGCCGATACCTTTGCTTCCATGTTCCGTACCTTGCGTCAACTACATGAGCGTGGCGGGCCGCGCCGTTTGCTGGCGCTCCACGAGCCGCACTTGCCGCGTCAAGGGTTGCTCAATAACTTGCGTGAGGCAGCTGATTACTACTTAAATATGGAGCTGTTGGTACTTGCACGATGAGCGCACTCTGCCGAGGAGACCAAGCATGCTAAGCTGGCTATTAAGAGGGAGACTGCTACTGAGCCCAGTACTGCTGACAGGGTGTCTACTAGCAGGGGTAACGGGAAACGCCCAGGCGACACCCGGTAGCTGGAGCAGCCAGATACCAGGTCTGATGGTAGCGATGAGTGATCGGTCAAGCGCTAGCCAAAACGCTACCCCACCTGCTGCTGCTAACAATGTGGAGTCAGCACAGCTCGGGCGTATTCATTGGCAGTTTCAATATCCCCCTGGTGCGTTATTAAACGCTTGGCTGTGCCATCCTGAGCAGTGCGTTGCGTTAGCTGGCATGCGGGGGACTACCACTGCCCTGGCGGGGTTTGCCGCGGATGCGCCGTTGCATTTTCGCTTCGCTTTACGTCCGGGGCAGCGGCCTGTTCGTGTCCAGGGGCTGCAAATGATTGTGAACTATCAGTGAAGGCTGGATAGACGCGAGGCGAGAGGATGTACACAGCACAAGGCAGGATCAAACAGAGTGAGCTGTTGACGCAATACATGCCACTGGTACGACGTCAGGCCTTGACGCTTCAGGTCCGTTTGCCAGCCAGTATTGAGCTCGACGACCTTATTCAAGCCGGGATGGTAGGGCTGCTGGAAGCGCTGGGGCGCTTCGATGCCACCCAGGGGGCAACGTTCGCGACGTTTGCCAGTCAGCGTATTCGCGGTGCAATGATGGATGAATTACGTACCCGCGACTGGTTGCCCCGCAGCGTGCGCCGCTCAGCGCGAGCGGTTGACAGTGCCGTTCGTCAATTAGAGCAACAGCTCGGACGGGCACCAGAAGAGAACGAAATCGCCCAACACCTTGAAATGCCGTTGAGTGAGTATCAGCAGCTCCTCAACGACACCAACAGTGGTCAACTGTTGCCGTTTGAAGAGCTGGTGGCCGACGGTGGCGAGCCTAGCAATAATGAATTGGCTAATTCACCGTTCGAGCAGTTGCTAGACGGCCAGCAACGACAAACGTTGATTGAGGCAATTGAAGCGCTGCCAGAGCGTGAAAAGCTGCTAATGGCGCTGTACTACCAAGAAGAACTCAACCTTAAGGAAGTAGGGGCTGTGTTGGGCGTCACGGAGTCACGCGTTTCACAACTGCACAGCCAAGCCGTCAGCCGCTTACGCGCGCGTTTACACGACTCGGCATAACACCTCTTTTTACTCACTTGTGACCGGCAAGGAGCCGTGGATGAACCCTTCGACGCTGATAGGCATATTTGCCAGCATACTACTGTTGGTGAGCGTGCTGTTTTTCACCGCAGAGTCCCCTGAAAGTTTTATCAATTTGCCGGGTTTGGCCATTGTGGTGACCGGTACCCTAGCGGCAACCTTTATCAGCTATCCGCTGAAAGAGGTGCTCCGCGTCGTACGGTTGGTGGGCTTGGTATTCCGGCGCGAAAATACCTATATGCGTGACGATATCCGCGAATTGGTGGATATGTCGCGACTCTGGTTTAAGGGCGATGTACGTGCGGTCGAGCGCGAGTTGGAGCATACCCGAAACCCGTTTTTGCGTACCGGGATCCAACTGGTCATTGCCAACACCAAAGAGGATGAAATTTTTGACATGCTGCGTTGGCGCATTGCCCGTCTTAAAGCGCGTGAGCATGCCGAGGCACAAATATTCCGTACCATGGCCACCTACGCACCCGCATTTGGCATGATCGGCACCCTGGTGGGGCTGGTCAATATGCTGGAAGTCATGGACGCAGGCGACCTGCAGGTGATCGGCCCGCGCATGGCGGTGGCCCTGCTCACCACCTTCTACGGCATTTTACTCGCCAACTTGGTGTTTAAGCCGATTGCGGTGAAACTCGAGCGCCGCACCGAAGAGCGGCTGATTACCATGAACATGGTGCTGGAAGGTATTTCGCTGATTACCAAGCGCCGCCTGCCGTCGTTTATTGAAGAGACCCTCAACTCGTTTGTAGCTAACTATCACGATGAGATCCGTGATAACAGCGTCAAACCAAGGCCTGATTCGTCGGTTAGTGCGGCGGCGAAGGGGTAGGCCAGATGCTTGACCGTGATACGCGCCACGCACTGGAAATGACGCCGTCGCCAGGCGATGGTGACGAGGGTTGGCTAACCAGCTATTTGGATGTGCTGACGCTGCTAATCACGCTCTTTGTGCTGCTGCTTTCACTGACACCGCCGGGAGGCGGTGAGGCGGCTGATACTGCTTTCATGCGCTCGGCTAGCGCTGTATCATCATTGCCGCTGGCGTCTCTAGCCACTGGTATTCAGCCCCGCCATTCAGGGGTTCAGCCGCAGTTTGATGGGCTCGACATCCCCGGTGTCAGTGTTTCGCAAGGGAGTGAAGGGGTCACGTTACGTATTGATACCAGCCTTTTATTTCCCAGCGGTCAAGCTGTACTGACTTCCCGTGGGCAAGAGGTGGTAGAAAGCCTTATCGATGTGCTGACCCGTTTTGACGGTCAGATTTCGGTAGAAGGCCACACCGACAGCGTGCCTATTTCAACGGCCCGCTTCCCCTCTAATTGGGAGCTTTCATCAGCGCGGGCTATCGCTGTGGTGAGGCATTTAGAGCGCCAAGGATTCAATATCTCTCGTATGCGGGCCGTCGGTTATGCCGACACCCAACCCATGGAACCGAACGCAACGGCGGAGGGCCGAGCTGCCAACCGTCGCGTAGAGTTGTTGCTAAGGCAGCAGGTCGAGGGTGAATAGATTGCGAGGCCACGTTTGTGTCCATGTACCACCCGCGGTTGCAGTCGTTTGGAGCTCTGCTGGTTTTAGATGCCGATTGTCGCCGCATTCAAGCCAGTAGCACCAACTTAACCCGCTTGACCGGTATTGAGCGCCCTGAAAATGGGCCGCACACTCTTGCCTATGTGTTAGGAAAACGGCTAAGCCAGCGGGTGCGCCGCGAGTTGCAGGGGCAGCAGAAACTCTCCGGCCCGCTGGTGTTTATTCGTTCCAAGCATAGCAACATGCGTTTTCAGCTCTATGCTTACCGAGCAGGTGGGAAGGTCATCGTCGAGATTGAGCCACTCAACCCCCAAGGTAAGCGCCGCCTGCTTGGCACAGTCAATGAGCGGCTGATGCATTTAGCCGACGCAACCCACCAGGAAGAGCTGCTCGACTGCTTGGTTAACGCTATTCAACAGCTCACCGGCCATGATCGCGTCACCGTGTGCCATTTCGACAGTGATTGGCATGGTTTAATGGTTGCCGAAGCGCTGGGCAACCAGCTGCCCTCGCTGTTGGGTCAGCGCTTCCCCTCAAGCGACTTCCCTGTCGCCTTACGCAAAAGTTACCAACATTACCCCGTTCGGTTAATTGAAGACGTCGATGCGCCGCCTGAAACGCTGACTCCCGCCTACTCGGGAGTGAGCCTTAGCGGCAGCTTTTTACGCGCCCCTGCCCCTGAGCGGCAGCGATATTTAAATCGCCTGGGGGTGCGTGGGTCATTCAGTTTGGCCATGCAGGGGGATACTGGCTTATGGGGTCTAGTGTTTTGCCATTCGCCAGCACCGCACTCGGTTGACCCCCCCGTGCGTGATGCCGTTCGCACCCTCGTGCAAATGGCCACCCAGCGCATGCTGTTGCTACGGGCGCGTCAAGAAGCCCGCTACCTACAACGGGTTCAGGATAGCCTCGTGCTCAGTGCGCGAGCGCGCAGCGAGCCGCAAAGTCCCCAACAGTTACTTCATGAGCAGGCGGCTATCTGGATGAAGCTGTTTCGCGCCCATGGCGTGGTGCTGTGGGTGAATGGTGGCGCTTATCAAGCGGGTGTGACGCCGACTCCAGAAGCGATAAGCCAGTTTGTGCTGCGCCTGGAAAGAACTCATGTACATAGCGGCCCTTGGTGCACGCGCGAAATCGGCAAAGAGACGTTAACCGCTTCGCTAGCCATGCCCGAGCAGTGTGGGGCTCTAGCAGTGCCGCTGCCAATGAGTTCGACCCAGCGCGCCTGGCTGATTTTTTTTTCGCCCCGAGCAGGTGGAAACGCTGTATTGGGCGATGCAGCCTACAACCAACCCTAAACCGGCCGTGATATTGGCTCCATCGGTTGCTTGGTCTGAAGAGGTAGTCGGCAGAAGTGAAGCGTGGCTGCGGGTAGAGCGCTTAGCGGCGGTAGACTTGGGGGAAGACCTGACGCTGGCGATTTCTGCCTATGAAATTAGCTCACTGAATATGCACCTGGAGCACGAACGCAAAGCCCTTGCCGAAGCCAACCAACGTCTTGAGCAATTAGCCCATTTCGATCCTCTAACCAAGGTGTGGAACCGTTACCGCATCGAAGAAGCGATCAATGCAGAGCTGGTGGCTGCCAGGCGCTATGCGGCCGCTTTTGCCTTGCTACTGTTCGATGTGGATAACTTTAAGCAGATCAACGATGCTCACGGCCATAGCGTGGGTGACGATGTGCTGGTGGCCCTGGCGCGCTTAGTGGAAAGCTCGCTGCGTGGCTGCGACCACCTGGGCCGTTGGGGAGGCGAAGAGTTTATTGTGCTGGCGACTCATTCCGATGTTGATGCCGCCACTGGCCTGGCTGAGCGGCTGCGCTCGCTGGTAGAAGAGCTGCGTATAGAGGGCGTTGAGCAAACGGTTACAGTGAGTATCGGTGTCGCCGTTTGGCAGCCGGGTGACAGCTGTAAAACCCTTATCTCCCGGGCTGATGACGCCATGTACCGCGCTAAGCATGGCGGACGCAACCGCGTTGAAATGGCGCTTGAGCCTGTGGTGCTGATTTAAGCAAACCTTTAGGTGCCACTACCTTCACACTGGGTGAGCATCCGGTTGATCGCCGCATCGGCGCCTTTTAGGCTAAAGGTCATATACCACGGCTCGCGCTCGTCCTGGTCGAAGCCGAGAAATAGCTGCTCCCCCTGGCGCATGTCGGCCATCAGTGATGCCAAGTCACTTAAATAAAAGTGAGCATAAAACCCGTCATCGCCGCGCTCAGTGATAAATTCCGCCATGGTGTCGATAACGGGCCGCTCATCGATGCGCAGCCGAGTGGGCACCAGGTTTACTGTACGGCTCTCTCCCTGCTGCTGCTCAAGGGTGACGCGCATCTCCAGCCAGGGTAAATCGCAAACGCCCGAGGTGGCATTCAAGCTCAGCGTCGCATCCGAGTAGCTGTGGGTTTCTACCGCCCGATAGTGGCGTTCGCCCCCCAGTGAGAGCGTCATTGACTGCCAATGGTCGTGGGTGGCCACATCGTCAGTATTGAAGGTGGTCGCGTTAGCGACGGGCGTAGCGACCATCCACATGGTCGCTATCGCCACAACGGTAAACGTGAGCGTGCAAAGATACTGGGATGGAGAGCGCAGGAAGTGAGTTGCGGACATGATCAAAGCCATTTAACCCAAAACCCCAGTCTATATCGTGTTTGGGATTGGCAAAATAGTAACGCGCTGATTTTCCTATATATGGTAGAAAAAATTAAAAAAAGTGCCTCATATGGTGGGAGGTCACGTCTATACTTCACTTCGATGCTACGTATAATCGCCCTATTTGAGCGCTATAATTCACCCTCGCTGTGAAGGAGTTTTGCGACATGAGCACCGCTGCCAAGGCTATGAAGACCTCTAACGATGTCCCTATGCAGGCCCCCTCGCGGGAAATATGGGACGCCAAATACCGTCTTAAGGATCGTCATAGCCAACCCGTTGATCAGGACGTTGGTGCTACGTTTGAACGGGTTGCTCGTGCCCTGGCAGCGGTGGAGGGAGATAAAGCGGAAGAGTGGTTGCCCAAATTTCGCTGGGCGTTGGAAAACGGCGCGATTCCTGCCGGTCGTATTCTCTCCAACGCGGGGGCTGAGGCCTACAAGCCTGCGGTGAGCCTGATTAACTGCACTGTCTCCCGCACCATTCGTGACTCCATGCGCGATATCCTCGACTCAGTGGTTGATGCGGGTATGACGCTGAAATCCGGGGCGGGTATCGGCTACGACTTCTCGACGCTGCGTCATAAGGGCGCGTTCGTATTCGGCGCTGGCGCGGGCACCAACGGCCCACTGGCGTTTATGGATATCTACGACAAGATGTGCTTCACCGTCGCCTCTGCTGGTGGTCGGCGTGGTGCTCAGATGGGTACTTTCGATGTGGGCCACCCAGATGTGCGCGAGTTTATTCAGGCCAAGCGCGAAGCGGGGCGCCTACGACAGTTTAACCTCAGCTTGCTGATCACCGACGAATTTATGGAAGCGGTCAAGAACAATGCTGACTGGCCGCTGGCTTTTCCGCTGCACCCCGGTGAAAAAGAGGATGTCAAAGCGGAAGACTTGATCTACCGTGACTGGCCGGTAGTTGAAGAGGGCTACACGGTCGATGCCGAAGGCCGCGTCGCCTGCCGCATTGTCGAAGTGATTAAAGCGCGGGAGTTGTGGGACACCATTATGTCCTCCACCTATGACTACGCCGAGCCTGGCTTTATCCTGATCGACCAGGTTAACCGCATGAACAATAACTGGTTCTGCGAAGATATCCGTGCGACGAATCCCTGTGGCGAACAACCCTTGCCGCCAGAAGGCGCCTGCCTGCTAGGTTCTGTCAACCTAACCAAGTTCGTGATCGACCCCTTCGGCGCCGAGCCGCGCTTTGATTGGGAACGCTACCGCAAAGTGGTCGCGATCTTCACGCGTATGCTCGATAACGTGGTCGAGATTGCCGGTTTGCCGCTGCCCCAGCAGCAGCGTGAAATAGAAGCCAAGCGCCGTCACGGTATGGGCTTTTTGGGCTTAGGCTCAACGCTCACCATGCTCAAAATCCCTTACGGTTCTAAGCAGTCGTTGGTGTTCACTGATGAGGTGAGCCGGCACTTAGCGATAGAGGGTTGGAAGCAGGCGCTGGAGCTCTCCCAAGAGAAAGGCATGGCGCCGGTGCTTGAGCAGGAGCACACCATTACTCCCAAAATGTTGCGCGAGCGGCCTCAGTTGGCCAAAGATGGCTACGAAGTGGGCGATCAAGTGCCGGGGCGTATCCTACACGCCCGTTATAGTCAGTACATGGCCCAAGTGGCCGAGCTGGAGCCGGAGCTTGTGTCACAGCTAGCCGAGCACGGTGCGCGCTTCACCCACCACAGCTCGATCGCGCCGACCGGCACGATCAGCCTGTCGATGGGTAACAATGCCTCCAACGGTATCGAACCCTCCTTCTCGCACCGCTATTTCCGCAATATTATTCAGTCGGGCAAGAAGACCAAAGAGCAGGTCGAAGTCGTCTCCTTTGAACTGGCCGCCTACCGTCACTTTATTGCATCTGATGCGGTGGACAGCGACCTGCCTGACTACTTCGTCACCGCCGATGCGATATCTCCCGAACAGCACGTTGCCGTTCAGGCCGCCGCCCAGCACTGGGTGGATTCAGCGATCTCGAAAACGGTCAATGTGCCTACCGAGTTCCCCTTTGAACAGTTCCAGAACCTCTATTTGCAGGCTTATGAAAGCCGCTTAAAAGGCTGCACTACTTTCCGCTTTAATCCCGAAGCTTTCCAGGGCGTGCTCGTGCGGGAAGATGATCTTAAAAACACGACCTACGTATTTGAACTGGAAAACGGTGAAACCCTCGAACTAGCCGGGGATGAGAAGGTGATTTACGACGGTGAAGAGCATAACGCTGCCAACCTCTTTGATGGCTTAAAAGAAGGCACCTACGGCAAATGGTGATGCCGCGTTAAGCGCCATCTGTTTAAAAACGCACACCTTTGCTAAGTGGAGAACACCATGGCTGTAGAAATTACCTCAAAAATTGTTGGTTACCGTATCAAGCAGCAGGAGCAGGCCGTTCCCGTTCCTGAGCTACAAGATGAAGATCCGCTAACGGTACGTATACCTTCCCGTCCGGAAGGCACTTTGGAAGCCGTGTCTGAAAAGATTTCATACGTAGGCGCGGAAGGGCGTAAAAAAGTCTATTTGCTGGTGTCGTTTATGCCAGTGGAAGGCGTGATTGGCAGTAAGCGCGTGGTGATTGAGCGCCCGGTGGAGTTCTTTTTTCCGTCAGGGCAGCTCTCCAGCGAGCACCAGTGGATCACCGCGACCATGCGCAGCCTTTCGCTGGCGGCCCGCGGTGGTTACGTCACCCAAGCGGTGGCGGATCTACGCAAAGTGGCCTGGGACAAAGGCTTGGTACGCTGTGGTATGAACCGTTGGAATAAGCCAATGTTCCACGATTCGGAAGTGGCGGCGATTGCCTGGTCGATTCAGCAGATTCTTTATCGCCGCGGTTTTCTAGATCGGGATGGCAACCAGGTGCCGGTTGAAAAGCTGGTAGAGCGTTATGCTCATCGTATGGCTCACGGCCACGCTTGGCAGCCCGGTGCTGAAGACGAAGCTAATGATGCACCCATTGAAACAGGCGCGGTGGAGTCGATTGGCGGTGATAAGGCAACGAAGGGAAAAAAGCCTGAAGGCAGTGGCCCAGCCATAGTGGGTAACTGCCCCGAGTGCCGCGGTGAGCTGATCATGATGGATGGCTGCCCGACCTGCTATGCTGGCTGCGGCTGGTCAAAGTGTGGTTAGTTTTCTCAGGCGGAATCGCCTAACAGTGGCCGGACATTGTCGGTGAGGTAGCAATCGTCAAATTCACCTTCGGTGCATAGCGCGGATAAGTCTGGAATGGTGACATGGTGGCGGTCGCGAAATACTAGGCCGTCTTCACTAAGCGCCGTAAAGGTGCGGCTAACGTGTACCGGGCTTAGCCCGAGCACATCGGCTAACTGCTCCTGTGAGAGCGGCAGGCGGAACTGGTTGCTAATATCCGGGTTGGTTTGGCGCAGCCTTAAATACATTTCATACAGAAAATGCGCCATTTTCTTACGTGCACTGCGTCTGGCCAGAGTGACGAGGCGCTCAGTGAGCAGCGCCTGCTGACGGCTGCCAATGGCAAACATCACCGAGGTGAGAGGCAGCGACTGGCGAAATATTTCCAGCATACGTTTATGCGGGAAATGGCAAATCACGCCATCATCAATCATGCGCACATTTTCAAGCCGCTGCGAGAAGGCAAACTCGCGCAACCCGATGATATCGCCCGGCAAAAACACTTCGAGAATCTGTCGGTCACCATTCTCTAAGTGACGGTAGGAGTAGGCCCAACCACTTTTTAGCGTGCAAAACTCATTGGCCGCATCGCCCATCTCCCAGAGTAGCGTGCCCGACTTAATATTGGTTGGGCTCTCCTCTAGCGCCATGAGCAATCCCTTCTCATCATCGCTTAATGAGCAGTAGTGATTGAAGTGCTTAATAATACAGCTGTTTTCCTGACCCACGACGTATCCCTCCAGCACAGGATTGGATAATACTGCTAACGATTATCTGCCCGCCACTATAAACGATGTGGCCATCTACTGCGTCGCCCAAATAGGCTAACTAGCGTACCTATTTAGCCTGGGGTGAGCAGCGCTCACCCCTCGAAAACCAGCGTCAACGCTTCGTTGCACGCTTGCCTCGCGCGAGCAGCGGCGCTAAGAAGCGGCCGGTATGCGAAACGTCCTGTTTGGCGAGCTGTTCCGGCGTGCCCTCGGCGATGATCTGTCCGCCACCTGAACCCCCTTCGGGGCCAAGATCGACAATCCAGTCGGCGGTTTTGATCACATCCAGGTTGTGCTCAATCACCACGATGGTATTGCCGTGATCGCGCAGACGGTGAAGTACCGTCAGCAGTTGGCGAATATCCTCAAAGTGCAGGCCGGTGGTGGGCTCATCCAAGATATACAGCGTTTTGCCGGTATCACGCTTGGCCAATTCACGGGCGAGTTTAACCCGCTGCGCTTCGCCACCGGAAAGGGTGGTGGCGCTCTGCCCTAAGCGAATGTAGGAAAGGCCTACATCTAGCAAGGTTTGCAGGCGACGTGCAATGGCGGGCACTGGGCTAAAGAACTCCAGGGCGTCTTCCACCGTCATGGCCAGCACTTCGTGGATGGTTTTACCCTTGTAATGAATGTCCAGGGTTTCGCGGTTGTAGCGTTTGCCCTTACAGACATCGCAGGGCACGTAGATATCCGGCAGAAAGTGCATCTCTACCTTGATCATGCCTTCGCCCTGGCACGCCTCGCAGCGCCCACCCTTGACGTTAAAACTAAAACGACCGGGCTTATAGCCCCGGGAACGCGCTTCTTGGGTGCCCGCAAACAGCTCGCGAATCGGCGTAAAAATACCCGTATAGGTGGCCGGGTTGGAGCGTGGCGTGCGACCAATCGGGCTCTGGTCGATATCGATGACTTTATCAAGCTGGTCGAGCCCCTCGATCTTCTCATAGGGCGCGGCGGTCAATGTTGTCGCGCGATTTAATTCGCGCGCCGCAATCGGCATCAAGGTGCCGTTGATCAACGTCGATTTACCTGAGCCGGAAACGCCGGTGATGGCGATAAACAGCCCCAGCGGCAGGCTAAGGGTGACGTTCTGCAGGTTATTGCCGGTAGCGCCGCGCACAATCAGCTGCTTTTCTGGATTGCCGGGTATGCGGTAGGGCGGCACGGCAATTTCCCGGGAGCCAGATAAGTATTGGCCGGTCAGCGAGTTGGGGTTGTCCATCACGTCTTGCGGGGTGCCCTGGGCAACGATTTCACCGCCGTGCACACCCGCACCTGGGCCGATATCCAGCACGTGGTCGGCGGCGCGAATAGCGTCTTCATCGTGCTCTACCACAATCACGGTATTGCCTAAGTCACGCAGTCGCTCAAGGGTTTTCAGCAGTCGGTCGTTGTCGCGCTGATGCAAGCCAATCGACGGCTCATCGAGAATATACATGACCCCGACCAGGCCTGCGCCGATTTGGCTGGCTAAACGGATACGCTGGGCTTCACCGCCGGAAAGGGTATCGGCACTGCGCTCCAGGTTGAGATAGTCCAGCCCCACGTTGACCAGAAACTCTAGCCGGGCGTGAATCTCATGGACGATTTTATCGGCGATCTCACCTTTGCGTCCTGGCAGGCTTAGGTCGGCAAAGTAGCGCCACGCCTCACCAATCGGAAAGCGCACAATCTCGGCGATATTGTGATCATCCACGTAAACATGGCGTGACTCTTTACGCAGGCGCGAGCCATTACAGGTGGCGCAGGGCTGTACGGCGATGTATTTGACCAGGTCATCGCGCACCATATTGGATTCGGTTTCCCGATAGCGGCGCTGCATATTGGGCAGTACGCCTTCGAAAGCGTGTTCGCGGGTCACTTTACGGCCGCGATCACCCACGTACACAAACGGTATCTGTTCGTCGCCGCTGCCGTTTAAGATAACCTCCCGCTCGTGGCGGGCGAGCTCTTGCCAGGGCGTTTCCAGCTCAAAGCCGTAGTGCTTGGCCAGTGCCTGGAGCTGGGTGAAGTAGTAAATATTGCGCCGATCCCAGCCTTTGATCACGCCTTCGGCAAGCGATAGCTCCGGGTGGCTGATGAGCTTGTCCGGGTCGAAGTACTGCTGTACGCCTAGCCCGTCGCAGGTAGGGCAGGCGCCCGCAGGATTGTTGAACGAGAACATGCGTGGCTCAAGTTCCGCCAGCGAGTAGCCGCACACCGGGCAGGCAAAGCGCGATGAAAAGGCAATATCGTCGCGTTCACCGTCCATAAAGTGAATCATGGCGGTGCCGTCGGCGAGGTTCAGCGCGGTTTCAAAGGACTCCGCCAAACGTTGGGCAAGGTCGTCGCGCACTTTGAAGCGGTCAACGACGACGCTGATATCGTGTTTTTTGCGCTTATCCAGTGGGGCGATGTCGTCCAGTTCCAGCACTTGGCCATCGACCAGGGCGCGTACGAAGCCCTGGGCGCGCAGCTCGGCTAATAACTGTAAATGTTCGCCTTTGCGGCCTTTGACTACCGGCGCCAGCAGCATCAGCTTGGTGCCTTCGGCGAGGTTCATGACTTGGTCGACCATTTGCGAGATGGTCTGGGCTTCCAAGTCTTCGCCATGTTCTGGGCAGCGGGGCGTCCCGGCACGCGCAAACAGCAGACGCAGGTAGTCGTAAATTTCGGTGATGGTGCCCACGGTCGAGCGCGGGTTGTGGGAAGTGGACTTCTGCTCAATGGAGATCGCAGGTGACAGCCCTTCGATGTGATCCACATCGGGCTTTTCCATCATCGACAGGAACTGGCGCGCATAAGTGGAGAGCGATTCCACGTAGCGGCGCTGCCCCTCGGCGTAAAGGGTGTCGAATGCTAACGACGATTTACCCGAGCCGGAGAGGCCGGTAATCACAATCAGCTTGTTACGGGGCAGCTCCACATCGATCTGCTTGAGGTTGTGGGTGCGGGCACCCCTGACCAGAATGCTGTCCATCAACACCTCGAATCGCGCGGCAAAAGCGTGATTATACGTTTGTCGGCACCCTCCCGGCAAAACCGCTTTCATAACCCAAGATAACCTGCGGCAACTCGCGACGTTTCCAGCGCCAGCCCAAACCGCTAGAATAGAGGATTGTCACAATCCACTCTGACTCACCACATGCTTAACCACCATATAAAAGGGCATTATGCGCAAGGTTTCCGCACTATTGCTGGCCTCTGAACGACGTGCGATCAGTGGTTTGGCCGGGCTTTATGCATCGCGCATGCTGGGTCTGTTTATGGTGCTGCCGGTGTTGGCGCTGTATGCCGACACCCTTGAGGGTTCGACCCCGCTACTCGTGGGCGTGGCGCTGGGGATTTATGGTTTAACCCAGGCAACGCTGCAAATCCCGTTTGGCTTACTCTCTGACCGCATTGGTCGTAAGCGGGTGATTGCCATGGGGCTATTGATATTTGCACTCGGCAGCGTGGTCGCCGCTCTATCCGATACCATTATTGGTGTGATTGCCGGGCGAGCGCTGCAGGGTGGCGGTGCCGTTGCCGCGGCGATTATGGCGCTGCTGGCGGATCAAACCCGTGAAGAAGTGCGCACCGCCGCTATGGCCACCATTGGGCTTTCTATTGGCGTTTCGTTTGCGATTGCGATGGTGCTGGGGCCATGGCTTGCCGCCTGGGCTGGGCTGGCTGGGGTCTTCTGGTTTACCTCGCTACTAACGCTGGTGGGGCTGCTGGTGCTATGGCGCTGGGTGCCTGCCGCGCCGCGGCGGCGACGTCACCGCGATGTGGGCATGGATCGCCAGCAGTTTAAAAGTGTCATCACCCGCCCCGATTTATGGCGGCTGGATATGTCGATTTTTGCCCTGCATTTAGTGCTGATGGCGATATTTGTCGCGGTACCTTTTCGCCTGCTAGACGCCGGTGTAGCGATTGAGTATCACGGGCTGGCATATCTTGGCATTATGGCGCTATCGTTTGTGGCCATGGTGCCGCTGATAATTGTGGCCGAGAAGCAGCAGCGCATGCGTTTGATGTGCTTGGTTGCGATCGGCGCTATTGTGATTAGTTTGGCCGGGCTGGGGTTGCCACTCTCGCCAAGTTACTGGCTGTTTGTATGGCTGTTTGTGTTCTTCACCGGCTTTAACTTGCTGGAAGCGACGCTACCTTCCATGCTCAGTAAGTTAGCCCCGGCGGGCGCCAAAGGTACCGCGATGGGGGTCTACTCCACCAGCCAATTTTTAGGCGCTTTTTTAGGCGGTACGCTAGGCGGTTTACTGGCGCATTACGGTGGCCTCAACGCGGTTTTTATTGGCTGTGCTGGGCTTGCGCTATGCTGGTGGATCGCCATGTGGCGGATGCCCGCACCGCCCCCGCTCTCCAGCGAAGTGGTGGCGCTACACGAGACCCAGGCAGATGCGCTCGACCTGTTGATGGAACACTTAGCCGATGTGGTCGGCGTCGAAGACGTAATGGTGGTGCCAGAAGAGCGTTTGGTCTATTTAAAGGTGAACCGCCAGCAGCTCGATCAGGCGGCGTTGAACAAGCTCATGGCACCCCCCAAATCTTAATCCAGCCGTGCCGATGAAGTGTGGCGGCGGTTGGCAATAAACTCTACATGACAGCTATTAAAGGAGCGCCTTATGGCTCGCGGCATTAACAAAGTCATTCTGATTGGCAACCTCGGGCAGGATCCAGAGGTGCGTTTCACTCCCAGCGGCACCGCTGTGGCCAACCTAAACCTGGCCACCACTGATACCTGGATGGATCGCCAAAGCGGTCAACGCCAAGAGCGCACCGAATGGCACCGCGTGGTGATGTTCAATAAAACCGCTGAGATCGCCCAGCAGTACCTGAAAAAAGGCTCCAAAGTCTATATTGAAGGGCGCCTGCAAACCCGTAAGTGGCAGGATCAGAATGGGCAAGATCGCTACTCGACGGAAATCGTTGCCAACGATATGCAGATGCTTGATGGCCGTAGCGGTGATTACCAGGGCGGTGGCGCTCCGCACAATAACTATTCCCAGAACGCTCCTCAGAACGCCCCCCAGAATGCGCCGGCTCAAAATAATCCTGCTGCTAATCACCAAGGCGGCTATCCCCCTCAGGGTGGTGCGCCTCAAGGCGGAAATAACTACCCTGGCGGGCAGAGCCCACAACAGCCACCACGGCCCGCTCAGCCAGCACCGCACCAGGGCAACCAGGCTCCACCGCCCAACCAGCAGAACAGCAGCTACGGCGCTCCGGATCCGGGTAACTTCGACGACTTCGACGATGAGATCCCGTTCTAAAGACGCAAAACGCCTAAAACGATTAACGAGATCACAATATAGCCCGCTAAAAAGCGGGCTATATTGCGTACCAGGCTTGGTAACCGCGGTTAGAACAACAGCTCACTCGTTGATGGCTCTTGAACTCCCGTCACCCCCAGGGCATCTTCACCGCTATTAAGGCTTAGTGCTGAGGGCTGGTTCTCGCTTTGCTCAATGATGAGTGATTGAAGATCCATTGAGCCACCATTGAAGGTTAACCGTACTACTTGTTCCCCCTCCTGCAAGTTGAGCGTCACCTCCGGCCCTTGGACATAGTTTCCCCAGTCGCCGCTATTGGGAACGCTAAGCGGGGAGGCTTGTGCGTAGAACACGCCATCTTTCTCAGCGGCGACCGTTATGCTGCGGCCAGACCAAGGTGTCGCGGTAATAAACGAGAAGGTGTGTTCGCCAGCTTCAACGACATCGACGGTGTACTCTACCCATTCATTATTGGCGATCCAACCTATGGCCTCACCGTCGCCAACAATATCCACACCTTCGCCGCGAATGCTGGCGTTACCCAGTTGGGTTTCGCTGCTATCGTTGTAGGCTATGCCCGCGCCACCCTGGTCGTAGTTGATAGCGTCGAGAAACAGGCCGTCGTCGTCAATCAACCAGGGGGTGCCCTCCTCGTTAAAGGCTTGCTGTACGTTCTCACGTTCAAGGGTGAATGATTGGAAGTCCATCAAGTCGCTGCCCGCTGACCCGTTGAAGGTTAACCGCAGGGTCTGCTCCCCGGCCTGTAAATCGAGCAACATACCGTCACTGGCAACAGGGTTGCTCCAGGAGCCAGTGTTGGGCAGCGGCGGTGAGCTGGCTTCCAGATAGAACGCCCCATTTTTTTCGACGGCGGCAGTGATGGTGACATCGCTTGAGGGAGTCGAAGCGAGGAACGATAGGCTGTAAGTGCCGGATTGGGCCACGTCGATGGTGTACTCAACCCATTCTCCAACATCAACCCAGCCGATCGCTGTGCCATTACCGACGATATCAACGCCGCCTTCACGGAAATTGCTACCTTCTTGCTGAGGATCGCTATCGCTGTAAGAGATGCCTTCACCGCCGACATCAAATAGTGCGGCATCCAGCGTGAAGCTGTCGCCCACCTCCCAGGGGGTTCCACTGTCATTGAAGGGTATTTGGCTGCCGGTAGTAGTGATCGGGGCGAGTGAGAACGAGGCCAGGTCTTGGGAGCCGCCGTTAAAGGTTAAGCGCAGCACCTGTTCACCGGCTTCCAGTTCTACCTGTACGCTGTCGGTGGGTACAAAGGTCGTCCAACTGCCGCTGTAGTTCACGCTGACCGGCGAGGCGGTGGTGTAAGGGCTATCTCCTTGGGCGAAGGACGCAGTAATGGAGCGTGCGGCACCACCGGTCGACCCCAGCGCCGAGAGGAAGGAGAGCTCGTAAGTGCCTGCCTGAGCCACATTGAGCGTGTACTCGACCCACTCATTGTTTTCGATCCAGCCGATGGCCGAACCGTCACCGACGATGTCCACGCCATCGCCCCGGAAGTTGCTACCTTCCTGATTCTCGCTGCTGTCGTTGTAGGCGACATCCTGACCGCCGCTATCGTAGTTGACGGCATCCAGCACGAGGCCTTCATCCTCTACCAGCCATGGCGTTTGGTTGGTGTTGAAGGGCTGTTGCTCCTCCTCTCCCAGGTCGATCGCCTCGAAGCTGAACGACTGCAGGTCAAGCTGGCCGCCGTTGAACGTCAGTCGCAACACTTGCTCGCCAGCATCAAGATCGAACTCCAGTGGGCCAACCGTCTGGAAGCTGGTGAAGCTGCCGGTATTGGGCAGGTTGATCGAGGCACTGCTCTGGAAGTTGCCATCCTGCTCAAAAGCGGCGGTGATGGATTTTCCATTTGATGTTGCCGAGGTGAGGAAGCTCAGTGCATAGGTGCCTGCCGTTTCAACATTGAGCGTGTACTCGACCCACTCGCCATCGGCGATATAACCCAAGGCTTCGGTGCCGTTGGAGATATCCACCGCTTCGTCGGAGCGGAACGCTGCACCCTGATGGGCGGTGGTGGTGTCGTTGTAGGCCACGCCCTGGCCACCGTTATCGAACAGCTTGGCTTCCAGCGTCAATCCATCCGCCCCGAGTGTCCACGGCGTTTCGCCTGTGTTGTAAGCAGTTTGCTCTACAGGTGCCTGGTCATCCAGGAAGTTCGGAATGCCATCGCCGTCACTGTCGTCATAGAGATCGATGCGGCCGTTGCCATCGGCATCCTCCACCCCGGTGGGGTCATAGGTCTGAACATTCTCGACCAGGAAGATATTGTCGTTGTAGTCGTAGTTCACCCCCGCATAGTCCTGAATCACGATATAGGTATTGGGAATGACGTTGCCTGCTGCGTCTTTCGCTACGTAGACGCGAATCAGGTGGCCGTCGTTTTCGTCCCAGTTCAGGTTGGTGCCGGGGCTGCCGATAGCATCGATGGTGTCTTCGTAGAGGTTGGCATCGGGGTCAGACCAGGAGATGTAGCCTTGGCGACCGGTAATGTCCGCAAAGAAGCCAAAGGGCGCGTCCCGATCCAGAGTGGTGGTGGTCAGCAAGTCGCCACTATTGAGTGCCCGCGGCAGCAGCGTTTGCCCATCCTGCTCGTCGTGGGCCAGTATCTCGTCACGATCCCGGCTATCCACATCGTGGATAAACAGTCGCGCCACATCGCCTTGGGTATGATATGCCGCCAACTGGGTGATCTTGATCGGCGATTGACCGTCGGCACGCTGGAAGTAGGGCGAGAGAATCTCATCCCCGTTCGCTTCCACCAGCCCGCCCTGATTCATCTGCCCCTCGGCTACATTGGTCGAGAAGCCGAAGGCGTCGATGATCTCCTGTACCAGCGGCTCCTGGCCATTCTCCGACTGGCCCTGGGCAATCCCCGCCAGCTGGATCGTTTTGGTTCCCTCATCACCGTCGTTTGAGTTAATGGTCAGCGTGGACTCATACAGCGTACCGTCATCGAAATCCTCGGCGATAAAGCGAACGGTGACATCCAGTGTGCCGCCGGCGGGAATGATCAGGTTTTCGGTGGCTCCCACGATCTCAAATAGGCTCGGATCGGAAATTGCCAGGCTGCTGATCTCCAGGTCGGCGAAGCCATCGTTGGTGATGGTAAAGGTCGATTCGTCGTGGAACACCTGGCTGGCGTTGGCCGGGTTTTCTATTCGGCTCATCACCAGGCGATCATCCGAGGGTACCCCATCCAGGTTGGTGATGGAGATCTCGCCGCCGGAAACCGGTGAGATCCCTTCAATGACAAACATGTTGTCGTTGTAGTCATAGTTGATGCCGGTGTAATCCATCACGCCCAGGTAGGTGTTAGGGATTACGTTGCCATTGGCATCCAGTGCCTGGAATACCCGCACGGTATAGCCACGTTCGATGTCTTCCGCCCCTGGCGGTACCGTGCCGCCTCCAGTGGGATTGAGCGACGGGTCGGTTGAGAGATTGGCAACCTCGATACCAAAGATATCGTTACCGATCCAGCCGTCGGGGATTTGGTCGCGAGTGAACGTTGCCGTCGCGAATTGTCCATTGGCCTTGATAGGCAGTAGCGACTGGTTATTGTCGCCTGCATGATCGGAAAGGATAATATCCTGGTTTTTATTGCCGGGATTATGAATCCCCAGTGTTGCTCCACCGTTGCCGTGGTAGGCCGCCAACTGGGTAATCGTGGCCGACTCGAAGCCATCGGCTATCTTCCAGTAACGTGACATCACCTCGTCATCATTGACCGGCCGGTAAAGGTCGAAGTCGTTGAGAACCGAGTTCTCGCCACCACCTACGGTGGTTAGCCCCTGGATGACGTTGCCAAAACCGAACACTTCCCAGACCTCGTTGACGTTGGGCTCCCAGCCGCCTTCGTCACGCGCCTGCCAGAAGCCTGCCAGGTGCACTTCGGCGACGGGGGTGTCCGCATCGTTGGTGACCAGGCGCAGCGTTCCCTCGAAGACGCCGTCGCCGGCATCGTTAGTGGGTGGCGTATAGGCCGCGCGGTCAAACAGCACTTGCACGTCAATCGATTCTCCTGCAGCCAGTGTCAGGCCAGCGAAGATATCGGGATCGACGAGAGTGAAGGGGCCATCAAGATCGGTGTCAATAAAGACCAGCTCATTGGTGCCGGTATTGCTGATGGTGACCGTGGCATCCTCTTTATAGTCACGGTTAGGGTTGGAGGCGCTGTCGTTCTCCAGGTAGCTGAAGTGCAAGCGGTCGGAGTAGTAGGCCGCATCGTTGCTCTGGATACCGATATCCGCATCGGGGTTGCCGGGGGCGGGCGAGATATCGAGGTAGTCGATTTCATCGACGCCATCCGCCGTGGAAACAACCCGCAGGTTGTAGGTGAGTCCCGCCTGAAGCTCGATATAGGCGGACTGCTCGCCGGCCTCGCCAACGCCTGGGAAACTCATCTCATCCACCGGCTGCCCGTTGAGCAGCAGCGTCAACGCACCACCATCCGGTGCGCCCGCATTGGCGGCCAGGTCAAGTTTGTAGGCGCCGTCCTCATTCACCGTGAAGTAGAAGTCGGCGGTACGGTCATTGACAGCCCGGGCACTATCGCCGCTTTCAAGCTCGATACGGCCACTGCCATCAATGTCTGCGTAAACGGGCTCGAAGGTATCCAATGGGGTATCCGCGATGCGCAGCAGGTCGACATTGGGGCCATTGGCCCCCGGGGCTGTGACGGTAATAGTATTGCTGCCTGTGCCCAGGGTTAACTCGGTTGACTGGAAGAACCAGTTATCCTCAGCTTCGTTACTCTGACCTGGGAAATTGAGCGTGCCAATATCGATACCGTTGACGGTGACTACCATTGGACGGTCAGCCTTGGAGGCTGCCAGGGCATAGCGGAAGCCAACGTCGTAGGTGCCAGCCTCATCGACCTCTACTGTCCAGGTAATACTCTGGTCGCTGGTGCCATTGAAATCGACGAACCCTTCACCCGAGGCGTTGCGGTCATCCTCACTGTTGGTGATAATCACCGGCCCATCGAGCTGAGCGTTTTCAGCTTCGTAGTCGGTGTAGCCGGGCGATGTGTCTTCGGGGGCCTGTAGGATCTCCAACTGGTCGATATTGGGGCCCGTATTATTGACGGCCTGGAAGCGTACCGTATTAAGCCCTGATACCAGCGACGCTGGGATATCCAGCGTTAGCCACTCGTTCCAGGCGTCGTCGCCGGTCACACCCGTTGGCGGGCTGAAGTTGAAGGTGCCCACGCTGACATTATTGACGAACACTTCCAGCGGGCGGTTTACGGTGTCGCCGTTACCGTAGCGAACTCGCAGCACTGAATCACCCGCATCGGCCCCTGATAGCTCGAAACTGAAGGTGATAAAGTCGCTATTCGTACTGCCAAAATCGGCATAGCCGCCTAATACGCCATCGGTATCATCATTGTTACCGTCCAAACCGAAGGCGCCAGGGCGCACACCGGTTGGCTGGTTGGCTTCGGGGTTATTCACCGTGCGGATCTGAATCTCAGCACCACCACCTTGAGCAATTGATACGCTGGTACCATCGTTGGGCGTATTGTCTTCTGCCTGAATAGTGAGTAGCGACACCAGCTCATCATCAGGCTCTTCAGGATCGACAATGACGCCACCTGGCGCTGGGTCGAGGCGAATGATCTGGCTCTGACCGTTGTTGCGGTTCAGCGTCAGCAGGTAGAGCTGGCCGGTGGCCGGGTTTTCGATAATATCCAGCGGGTCTATGTAGGTGATAACGTTACCATTCACATCGCGGAGCACTTCGTCCCCAGTGATGTTGCCTGCGGCGTCGAAAGTAATGGAGCGTATATCGTCACCACCAGAATATTCGGTGAACAGCACGCTGCCTTGCAGGTTGCCGCCAAACACGCCGCTGGTGTACTCGGTGACGCCGTTGGGAGAACGGTTCTCGCCTAACGAATAGATTCCCTCGATGTCGTAGTTGGGGTCAGGGTCTTGGCCGGCAGGGTAGTTACCTACCTGGTTGGCATCGTTGCCTGCGGTTGGGTTACCGCCATTGAGGATAAACTCATCGCGCAGGGGGTTGGGATGTCCGTAATAGCTTCCTTCCTTAACCGTAAACAGGTAGTCGTCCTGTTTTTCGACGTTACTTACGTACTCATTTTGCGGCGTCGAGGGGTCATCCGGTACGTTGCCGCCGGCCGCCGAGCCGTTGGTCGGGATGTAGAGATTGCCATTGGAGTGCCACACCAGGTCATAGGCATTGCGTACGCCGGTGGCAAAAATCTTGACCACAGCGTCATCGGCGAAAGGATCATAATAACTCTCGATCAAGTTACCATCGGAATCCTCTACTGTTGCGGTACCGTTGGCCGCGAAGACCAGAAAACGGTCATCACCCATGGCAATCGGGTCTGCCTTGAAATCAACGCCGTCATCGTCGGTGAAACGGCGGTTGAAGCCATCCTCAGGCAAGGGCTCGGTGGTTACATCAAAGCCACCTGCTGGCGCTTCACGGGTCGGATCTATTTCCATGACAGCGGCACTGAGCAGGCGCTCCGGACGGTTACCCCAAGCACTATCGGGTGCCCCCATCGCCGAGTTCGATCCCTGAAGTAGATACAGCAAGTGGCTCGGTACGTCTGGGTTGGTGTTGGCGTCGAATTCGGGGTTGGCGCGGAATTCGAGGCTATTGGTAACGTGGTCGCCGTTGGAGCGCGGCAGTCCGGTGATATAGGCTTCAGCAGTGGCGTTGAAAGCGTCACCTTCTTCCAGGGTAATCTTGGAAATGCGTCCACTGAAATCGGGGACGCCATTATCACGCCCTTCAAGTGGAATCGGATAGTTATCGCTTACCCACAGGACATTGGGATCGGTAGGGTCGAAGGTTAGGCCGATAATGCCCCGCGATCCTGCCGAATCCCCTGCAAAATAGTCGAGTGCCAACACTTGCTCATTGGAGAGCGCGCCGGTTTGCGGGTTAACGTCGTAACGCTTGATCTCGCCCAGCATATTCGAGATGTACATCTTGCTACCATCAGGTGATAGCTCCAGCGAGGTGAATTGGTAAGCGTTGTCAGCAGCGCCGTTGAGCTCAATGACATCGTTGAACGCTACTTCTCTTGGCACAATTTCAGAGGCTTCACCGGTGACAAAAGTGTTGGTGAATTTCTGAAATTCCCGGGTCGGTGCGTCTGGGTCGTCATTGGCGCCACGATCCTGAAAGCCTTCGATGACCAGGGTGTAGCTGGTGAACTCTTTGAGCATGCTGTTGGGAGAAATCGTCAACGAATCGAAGCCGCCGGTAGTGTTGACGTTGAGAGCTACCTCTTCGCCGCTGACAGTTTCGAAGAGCCGTACGGAGCCGTCACCTAAGCTTTCCAGCAGAGCACCACCACGGCCATCGACGACCGAGATGCCCACGAAAATATCCGAATCGGGATCGACGCCGGTGGGGGGCGTGCCGTCTTCGGCGTCTAACTCGACCCGAATCTCGTTCTCGCCCACTCCGGCGATAGCACGCGGGTCGGTGAAGAAGGCGTAATCTTCCGGTGCCTCACGGTCATCCTCCGGTGTCAGGTCGGGAATCGACTGGATCTCGATATACTGGACCTCGGTATTATCACCAAGGCCAATCGAATCTAGGGTCAAGCGGCCATCGGTAACCTGTACCACGCGGGTGACCAACTCGGAGCGGAAGCCTTCGGTGTCGTTGCTGGGGCTATTGTCGGCTGGAAAATCATCGGGCCGGAACGGCGTAAAGGGGGTGCTGAATTGCTCACCTTCGGCGTTGATCAGATTGACGCTGTCGTAAGGCCCTGAGGTATCGCCGATAGAAATCGTGACCTCATAATAGCCGTCGTCCAGTTCCATTTCCCATCCGGCGCGTACATAGCCTTCCGCAGGCTGGTCGAAGTGAGCGTAGGTGCCCTGGCGAGGATCAAGCCCGGCAATCTCATCGGTACGGTCGTTGACGGCGACACTGGAGAGGGTATTGATCGCCATCGGTATAGTGCCATTTTCGGTGCCATCGGCGATGGAGGCCTCGGTAACCCAGCCGTACTGGTAAACTTGGCCATCGATCTCGACGGATTGATCGCCAAACGCTAAGCCGGTATCGGCGATATAGCCTTCCGGAGTGGCAAAGCCATCGGGCTCGAAATTAATCTTGACGGCAAAGCGCTCACCTGGCTCGACAACCGGTGGCTCTTGAGTACCCTCTCGGCTGACGCTCAGGCTATCAATATTGGGGCCGGCATTACCGACGTTCTCCAGCCGGATGGTGTTGTTGCCCGCCATCAGTTCCAGCTCAATGGTGGCGTCTTGCCAATTCACCCAGCCGTCGTTGCCTGCGCCAGTGGTGGGGAAGGCCAGTTGGCCCTGGGGGGCGCCACCTACCAGGAGAGTCATCGGTCGGCTAGCCCCGGCGCCATCACCGTTGGCATAGCGCACATTCAGGGTATAAGTGCCCGCTTCTTCGACGGCTACCTCAAAGAAGGCCGCATCACCGGCTTCGTTGCCCATATCGAGGTAGCCGCTGCCGGTAAAACCATCCCATAGGCCGTCCGGGCCAGCGGCTGCATTGGTTTCGGGATTGCTAGCGTCGCGAACCACTGTATCAGGGGTAGGCTCATCATCGTCGATGGTGAGCGCTTCACCCTGAATCTCAAACAGGAAGGGCTCGGTGGGTGCTTCACCGCCGTCGTCCTGCTGGTAGTTGAAGATAATCTGATCGATATTGGGGCCGTTATTGACACCGCCATCGGCCACTGCCGGTATGGCAAATGAGACGCTGTTGGGGCCAGCTTGAAGCTCCATCTCCACTTCAAGCTCTAGCCAGCTATCCCATGGGTCGTTGACGCCATCATTGACTGCCGGCGGGAAAGCCGCTTGGGGAACAGGCGTTCCATTGATCATTAGGTCAAGGGGGCGGGGCCCTGCGCTACCGTTGGCGTAACGAATTACCGCGGTGTAGGTGCCAGCTACCTCGGTTTCAACGTTGAAGATAACTTCGTCGCCGGGGTTTGTGCCAAAGTCCATATAGGCACCACCGACGGCTCCTTCGCGGTAATTAGTGAAGGCATCGGGATTATTAGGATCTACCACTCGCGTGAAATCGGCATTGGAGGGTAGGCCACTATCATTGACGGTGACCAGAGCAGCATCCTCTGCCTGGATAACGATGGGCGCGACAGTGTCTGGAACGGCATCATCCTCGCTTACGCTACCGCTGGCTGTTGCGGCGGCGCTGTCGATGGCGAAGCTGTCACCGGTGGCGCCGATAAGGGCGACCGTGACGGTTTCGCTACCGTTATCTTCGTCGTCGTTGGCGACATCAACCGCTAGGGTGGCGGCACCGTCGATAAAGGTGACCGTGCGGGTATCGGCAACGCCATCAATTTCCAGGGCAAGCTCCACGTCACCGCTAAAAGCGTTTGAGGCGCTCAATGCAAAGCTCAGCGTAGTGACGCCCTCATCGCCACTCTCTACCACCGGATCGGCATCGGCGATGCCCAGCAGGATAGTCGGCTCCGGGTCTACACTGCCCGTGGGCACAAACTCGATATAGTCGATGCGCGCGTACTCCAACGCCGTCGAGCTGGCGCTGAGCGATAGGGTAGCGTCATCGCCCACGGTCACGTCGGCAAAGGTGGTAGTGCGAAAGTTTTGCGGCTGAACACCGTTGCCGCTGTCAGCGTCGTCATCGAAGATCCAATTGCCGCTGAAGCTCTCGCCGGTGGCGTTACCGATACTCAACTGGGCACTACTTTCACCGTCGCTCTCGTCGACATAGCCGACGATGACGGTATAGGTACCGGCGGCCACCTTGCCCTCCAGGGCGTAGCTGGCGGTGCCTTCGCTGTTTCCGGGCAGGCGAATGGCCTGGCCGCCATCGGCGGCGGCGATGTTCTCGATGGTAAAGGTCGTGGCAGTGTCGAACGCTTCCGCCTGGAGGCGGATGGGATCGGCAGGCACTACCGCTTCGTCATCTTCACTGACGCTACCGCTGGCCGTCGCGGCGGTACTGTCGATGGCGAAGCTGTCATCGGTGGCGCCGATAAGGGCGACCGTGACGGTTTCGCTACCGTTATCTTCGTCGTCGTTGGCGACATCAACCGCTAGGGTGGCGACCCCGTCAGTGAAGGTGACCGTGCGGGTGTCGGCAACGCCATTAATTTCCAGGGTAAGCTCCACGTCACCGCTAAAAGCGTTTGAGGCGCTCAACGCAAAGCTCAGCGTGGTGACGCCTTCATCGCCACTCTCTACCAACGGGTCGGCATCGGCAATGCCCAGCAGGATAGTGGGCTCCGGATCTACGCTGCCGGTGGGCACAAACTCGATATAGTCGATGCGTGCGTACTCCAGCGCCGTCGAGCTGGCGCTGAGTGACAGGGTAGCGTCATCACCTACGGTCACGTCGGTAAAGGTGGCAGTGCGAAAGTTTTGCGGCTGAACACCGTTGCCGCTGTCGGCATCGTCGTCAAACGTCCAATCGCCGCTGAAGCTTTCGCCTTCGGCGTTGCTGATGCTCAGTTGAGCAGTGCTTTCGCCATCGCTCTCGTCGATATAGCCGACGATGATGGTATAGGTACCGGCAGCCACCTTGCCATCAAGTGCATAGCTGGCCGTGCCTTCGTTGCTGCCGGGTAAGCGAATAGCTTGGCCGCCATCGGCGGCGGCGATGTTCTCGATGGTGAAGATTGTGGCAGTATCGAACGCCTCCGCCTGTAAACGGATGGGATCGGCGGGCTCGGGAGGAGGTGTAACGCTATCTTCAACATCACCAACGGCAATGACGAATGTTTCGCTAACACTCGCACCCGCCGGGTCAGTGGCGGTTATCTCGACGCTGACCGAGGTTGTCGTTTCAAAATCAAGGCTTGTGCCGCTTTTCAAGCGCAATACGCCGCTGACATCTACCTCGAAGCGCTCGTCGCTGACAGTAAAACTATGGGTGTCGTCATCCTGGTCTTCCACAATGAGCTGACCAATAACGGCGCCTTCCTGGTTTTCCAGCACGCTGTTGTTATCTAGCAGCAGGGCGGTGGGTGCGGAAGGCTCTGCCGCCACCAACGCCATCTCAATTTTATCGATATTGGGGCCGTTGGCGCGGCCGCCCAGCCGCAGTAAGTTTTCGCCAGCGGCTAGCGTGAATTCGAGTGTTTCTGTCGTCCAACCTTCCCATTGCGTGGCAGCGGGCGTACTGGTAGTTACGCCGCTGGGCAGATCACCGAGATCATCGGGCATATAAAGGGCGGGCGTTGTTTCTGCAAATGCAAAGGTGCCAATACTCGTTAAGCCGCTGCCTTCGACCAGCGACAAATCAAGCGGCCTGCCGCTGGAACTGGCATAGGTTACGGTCATGGAATAGGTGCCCGCGACGGGGGCTTGATAAACAAATTCCCCATAAGCATCTACATTGCCAAATGCCCAATCCAGGTAGCTAGCCTCTTCGGCACCTACTCGAAAGGTGTCGTTGAGGCTTACGATATTGGCGGTAGTCACCGGGCGATTGGTATCGATGCCATCTGGGGTTAGGTCGGGTTCTGGTGACAAAAAAAGCTCTTCGCCTTGGATCACCTGACTGCCTAGCGCGGGTTTGCGGATCTCGAGATAATCCACATTGGGGCCGCTGAGGCCATTGGACGTAAAGCTGACGCTGTTTTGCCCCTCTTGAAGCTGCACAATAATGGTGCGTTCAGCGAAGGTAGTGAAGTCACTTGCATTATTATTGCCTTCGGGGCTGGTACTGCGTAGGTCAAACATGCGATCAACCAACTGATCATTCACTTCTAGACGCAGAGGGCGGTTACGTTCGCTGGCGACAGCATCGTTGTTTCGACTCAAGGCGTAGCTTACCGCCAGTTCATATTCACCCGCCTCCGGGACATCGATATTGAAGGTAAGAGTTTCACCACTCGGGCCGACAAAATCGGCATAGGCATTGCCATCAGCATTAACGGCATTGGGTTCACCGACGGCGGACGTGGTCACGCCGCCTGTCATAACAGCATAGTTGCTGTCGCCATCTGTATTGTCGGTATCTTCTGCCTGAATACGGATGGGGATGAAAACAGGGGGCACGGGAAGGCTTTCGGTGACTTCAAAGGTGACCGCCTCACTGCCAGCTTCAATTAAGTTGCCTCCACTGTCGAGTGCGCTAATCAGTAGTTGAACGTCACCATTGGTAAGGTTAGGGAGGTTATCGAAGATAAAAGGTGGAGATGTTTTCGTGAGCGTTAGTGACTCACCCTCGCTATTAATGATGGTTAATTCGATTGATTCCGTAAGAGATAACGAATCAAGGGGGGTATTAATGATAGGAATGATACGGATTGCACTATTTTCTATTTCATCTACTGCCACTGTCTGTGCGCTGTTTAAGCCACGCTGGACTTCACCACTCGCTGCATCGACCCAAGAAATAGAGAACATAAGACACCCCTGTGATGTAATTAGCTAATTGCAGGCAACACCTGGCATATTAGGGTTGTTGATATTGAGAAGGTGCTGAGCATCAGATCCCCATGAGCCGTGTAGTGGCCACCTCGGCTCCATGCTCGTTACAATTTTCTACCTTAGTTAACCTCTCATATCTCACAAGGGTTAAATTTCTAATGTTGTTGTATTGTTTGGTTGGTTTATTAAATATTATTTTTAGAAAGTAGAGGGTTATAGCTCATGTAATATGAGTGTTTGGTAAGTTGTTTAGAAATATGGCTAAAAAAATAATTATCTTATAATGAGGATTTAGTTTTTTGGAGTTGATGATTGATTACTATTTGAACTCTTTTTACTGCCTATATAGTCAAGAATGTCATTAGAGAGTTATTAGTTTTTTAAGCAATAGACTATGGTTGATTCCATCTCGTCACCAGTGTTTAAGGCGCTTTACTCTGATAATATCCATTATGCAGCTATTTAAGATTGGTTTTTCACGCGGTTTATTCTGACCGTAATAGCGGCCAAATTCGTCGGTCACGGCGGTGAGGAGGCTTCCTACGGGGGGCGAGAACCAGTAAAGTGTACCGCTCCTGTCGCCGAGCGGCAGCCATGAGCCTTATCTTGTACGACTGGGTGGTTGGCACTAATGTTTGTAAATTGTGCAGAGGATGGTTGTGAAACTTTTGATATTGGATGCCGGCCACTGCTTAAACTTGGCACTGGCTCGGGAAGCAAGCCGTCGCGCCGATACGGAGTTAGTCATTGAACAGGGTACAATCATTACCGCCTCTCGTCTTGAGGCGATAGCCCCCGACGCCGTGATTATTCCACCGTTGGCCCATCCACTGAATATGGCGCCAGCGGATGTGACGGCGCATGCCGATGCGGTAGATATTTGTCTGGATGCCTGCCAGGCGCAAGACGTAGCGTTGATATGGTGTGTCTCCGATCAGCTCTATGAAGATGGTTTGGATGTCCCCATTGATGAGCATGTGGTGCCCGCGCCACGGGATGATAGCTTGCGCCGTCTGGTGCAGACCGGTGATCGCATCCGTGCGGAGTTTCGGCGTCATTTGATTGTGCGCTTAGGCCCGCTGTTTGCGCTGGAAGGAAGCCATGCGTGGCTAAATGACATCATTGGTGATTTGGTACTCGGGAAGGCAGTGCGCGCTGCGGAGGATGTGATTTTTTGCCCGACCTCCGCGGATGCCGTTGCCATGGCGCTGATTGGCATGCTACAGCAGCAGGTCAGCGGTGCTGAGGCTTGGGGGGCTTACCATCTTGCTGGCACCGAGCCGGTCAGCGCCTTTACCTTTACCTCCATGGTGCGTACTCAGCTGTTAACGCACCTTGAGGGGCGCGGTGAGCAGATTACCCTCGGCGAGGTTCAGCCGCTTAAACATCATCATGATGCAAAGCTACGGCGCGTTTTGAACTGCCGGCGTGTGCTGGATGTGTTTGGCGTTCATCAAAAACCGTGGCGGTTAGAGGCTGGGCGTATGTTGGATACGTGGTGTTTAACCCGTGAAAGTAACCGTGTCAGCAATACAGGAGCGTCGGCTTGATAAATGTGGTTCGCAGCTTGGTCTTTTATGCTGGCTACTTTTTGGCCATGCTGATGATCGGCATCCTGTTTCTGCCCATTGCGCCGTTTCTTCCACTGTCTGGCCGCTACCGATTGCTTAACTTGTATAACTACTTTTTGATGGTGTGGTTTCGTATTGCCTGTGGGGTGCGCTACGACATCCAAGGGCGGGAAAACCTGCCCAGTGGCCCGTGTGTGATTCAAGCCAACCACCAGTGTGAGTGGGAAACCGTGTTTCTACAGGTGATGAAGCCACCGGTATGTACCGTGTTAAAGCGCGAATTACTGCGCCTGCCAATCTTTGGCTGGGGGTTGCGTCTGCTTCGCCCGATTAGTCTGGACCGCTCGAAACCAGCACGGGCGATGAAGCAAGTGCTTACTCAAGGCGTCGAGCGTTTGGGAACGGGGCTTTCAGTACTGATTTTTCCTGAAGGGACACGGGTAGATCCAGGCATCCGCAAACGCTATAACAAAAGTGGTAGCGTGGTGGCGTGTCGGGCAGGGGTGCCGGTATTGCCGGTGGCTCATAATGCGGGTGAACGCTGGCCAGGCCGCCACTGGGTTAAGCGGCCAGGCGTACTGCGTGTGCGCATTGGTAAGCCGATTGAAACAGCCGGGCGTATGCCCGATGAAGTGCTCGCAGACGTCGAGGCGTGGATTGAAGCGCAGTTACAGGAAATTTCAGACGTGCCACGGCCTACCTCTCGGTAACCGTCTTTTGCGTATACGTTACGCCTGTACATAAAAGCCTGAGCATAAAAACGGCGCCCAATGGGCGCCGTTTTTATGCTTATCATGCGAGTAGCCGTAGCGTTAGTCGTTGAAACGCTGGAAGACTAAACACGCATTGGTACCGCCAAAGCCGAAGCTATTAGACAAGGCACGTTCTATCGTCACGTCATCGCGGCGTTCGGTGACAATATCAAAGCCGTCGGCCTGCTCATCCAAATCGGTGATATTCGCTGAGGCGGCAACAAAGTTGTGTTGCATCATCAGCAGTGAGTAGATCGCTTCCTGTACACCGGTAGCCCCCAGGGAGTGGCCGGTGAGCGATTTGGTCGAGCTCATGGCGGGTGTTGTATTCCCAAACACTTCGCGTATCGCCTTCAGTTCGGCAACATCGCCGACGGGTGTCGAAGTGCCATGGGTATTGATGTAGTCAATATCACCATCGACCGTTGCCATCGCCTGACGCATGCAACGCGTAGCACCTTCTCCCGAAGGGGCGACCATATCATGGCCGTCAGAAGTCGCGCCGTAACCCACCAGTTCGCCATAGATCTTGGCGCCGCGGGCTTTAGCGTGCTCGAGTTCTTCCAACACCAGCATGCCACCGCCGCCGGCGATAACAAAGCCGTCACGAGCTTTATCGTAAGGGCGTGAGGCCTTTTCAGGGGTATCGTTGTAGTGGGTAGAGAGCGCACCCATGGCATCAAACAAACAGGAGAGGGTCCAGTGCTCCTCTTCTCCGCCACCGGCAAATACCACATCCTGCTTGTTAAGCTGAATTTGTTCCATCGCGCTGCCAATACAGTGTGCGGAGGTCGCGCAGGCAGAAGAGATGGAGTAATTGACGCCTTTGATTTTAAACGGCGTTGCCAAGCACGCTGACACAGTGCTACCCATTGTCCGAGTGACGCGATAAGGACCAACGCGGCGCAGACCTTTTTCGCGCAGTATGTCGGCTGCTTCAACCTGATTAGCGCTTGAAGCACCGCCAGAGCCCGCAATAAGCCCCGTACGCTCGTTGGAGACCTGCGCTTCGCTTAGTCCAGCGTCTTCGATGGCTTGGGCCATAGAAACGTAAGCATAGGCCGCCGCGTCGCCCATAAAGCGGAGCAGTTTGCGGTCAATGAGTGCTTCAAGATCGATATCGACGCTGCCTGCCACATGGCTACGGAAGCCACGCTCGGCATACTCTTCCTTAAAACGAATACCGCTACGCCCAGTTTTGAGCGCGTCCAGGACCTGTCGTTGGTCGTTGCCAAGGCACGATACGATGCCAAGGCCGGTGACTACCACTCGTCGCATGGGAGCCTCCTGTTCAGAAATTCGCAGTGGAGGTAAATAGGCCAACGCGCAGATCATTAGCCTGATAAATGTCGCGTCCGTCGACGGTTACGGTGCCGTCGGCGATACCCAAGATAAGACGTCGGGTAATAATACGCTTAATATTAATGCTATAGGTCACTTTTTGTGCATCCGGCAGGATCTGTCCGCTGAATTTAACTTCGCCGCAGCCAAGCGCACGTCCGCGACCAGGGTGGCCTAGCCAGCCCAGGTAAAACCCGACTAGCTGCCACATGGCGTCTAACCCTAAACAGCCAGGCATAACGGGATCCCCAGGGAAGTGGCAGTCAAAGAACCACAAGTCAGGCGTGATATCCAGCTCGGCGATCAGCTCGCCCTTGCCATGCTCACCGCCCTCTTCGTGAATGTGCTTGATGCGATCAAGCATCAGCATGTTAGGAGCCGGGAGCTGTGCATTTCCGGGGCCGAATAGCTCGCCGCGGGAGCAGGCCAGCAGTTCTTCGCGATCAAAGGAATGTTGCTTGGTCACTGAATCGTTCCGAATATCAAATTGGTTGTGTGGCTAGTCTACTTCCCGAAACCGCTGAATGCACGTAACAGGCTATTTATCGTCCATCACTAGAGATTTTAGCGGGTTGGCCGATAGCACTAAAAGTGAGCGGCTTGGCTCATTAATAACCGATTATGCACAATAAGTGTTCCATTGCCGTAATATAGAGTATCCAAGTGACTTATTAGGCGGCATGATCAGCATGGCACCTAACGCTAATTTTTATCTGAGTTAATTTGTATAGGGTATAGCGAATCGCCATGTGGCTTCCTGTTTCACTCAATCGTCCGTTAGTTTGGGTCGCACTGACGGCGCTTCCCGCCTGTGTTTGGATACCTGATGCGATGCTACGTCTGGTGGCAGCATCGCTGGTCGCGCTTGGGCTGTGGGACGCCTGGAAACAAGTGCGTCAACAGCAGCTACGTCTGCGACTGTCGCAAGATACGTTAAGACTTGCCAGCGATGCCATGGTGATTAGCGATGCGCAAAATCGCGTGATGGTGGTTAACCCAGCATTTACCGAAATTACCGGCTATGCCAGCCAAGAGATTCAAGGGCTGAAGCTGGAGACACTGGCAGCCCCGCGCCATGACAAAGCCTTTTATCAAACGTTTTGGAGTACGCTAAAAAGCACCGGCCGCTGGGAAGGTGAAATGTGGAGCCGCCGTAAACACGGCGACGAGTACCCCGAGTGGCTAAAAGTCCGTGCCGTGACCGACAAACGCGGCAACATTACCCATTTTATTAATTTGTTTGCCGATATTTCGGCACAAAAAGCTCGTGAGCGCGATTTACGCCGTATCGGCTATGAGGACCCTCTCACTGGGCTGCCTAACCGTCGCCGTCTCCACGATCTGCTTGCCTCTCGGCTGCGCCATTTACGCGCAGGTGAGAGCCTGGATATGGCGCTGGTGGATATAGATGGTTTGAAATCAGTCAACGATAGCCTGGGGGTTGAGCAGGGTGATCGGCTGTTAGCACGTTTTGCCCAGCGGCTAACAGGCTATGTAGCAGGGAGCGTGGTAGGGCGCCTGGGCGGCGATGAGTTTATGGTAATCCGTACCACCACTTTTGACGATCACGACCAGTGGGTAGCCACCCTGCGTGAGCATATGAGTCGGCCCTTTGAAATTAACGACCACTCGCTGCGCTTAGGGCTCACGATTGGCAGCTGTCGCGTGCCTGAAGATGGTAACGACTCCGGCGTACTCTTCCAGCGCTTAGAGTCGGCGCTTTATAGCGCCAAACGGCTAGGACGTAACTTAAGTCAGCGCTTTCGCCCGGCGCTGGATAAGCAGGATAATCCTCAACTGGCGCTGGTCAGTGACCTGCGCGCCGCGCTTATTTCCGGTGACCAGTTGGAACTGCATTATCAAACCCAGCATGACCCTGCCAGCGGCGAGTTGGTGGGCATGGAGGCGTTACTGCGTTGGCGCCATCCCAAGGATGGCATGATTTCCCCAGGCGACTTTATTCCGTTGGCCGAGAGGCATGGTTTAATGAGTCAACTGGGAGCCTGGGTGATCGAAAAAGCCTGTGCCCAGCAGGCCCATTGGCGTAATAGTGCTATGCCCAAGCTAACAATTTGGGTCAATATTTCGGCACTGCAGCTGTTTCAAGGTGACCTGGAGAGCCAACTGACGACCTGCCTAAAGCGTTACCAACTGAAGTCTTCGCAAATTGGCTTAGAGCTGACGGAGTCGGTGCTACTCGACGAGCGTGCGGGGGATATGGGGCCACGCTTGCAGGCGCTACGGGATCAAGGCTTTGCGATTGCCATCGACGACTTTGGTACGGGCTATTCGTCGCTTGGCTATTTGAAGCGCTTGCCGGTGGACAAAATTAAACTCGATCGGGCCTTCATTAAAGAGCTGCCGCACGATCAGGCGGACGCCTCGATTGTTAAGGCGGTGCTAGCGATGGCGGAAGGCATGGGGCTAGGAGTGATTGCCGAAGGTGTTGAAACCAAAGAGCAGTGTCAGTTCTTGGTTAATGCCGGGTGCACGTCCGTACAGGGGTTCTACTTTGCTCGGCCGCTTGCCGCCGCTGAGTTGGAAAAACGTCTGGTGCCTGCACCAGTCACCGTTCCCTCTGCCTCATAGGCTTAAAATAGCTAATACCCACACAAAGCAACGCCCAAACGAGCGCCTGAGCGGGCAGTAACCAAGCCGACAGGGTCACCTCTGCCAGTAGTGCGCCGCCATAATAAGAGAGTGGGCCACTAATGGCACCACATAGCGCGGCTAGCAGCGGGTAGCGCCACAGCCAGGCCAGTGAGTGATAGACCAGGGTGGCAAACAGCGGCCAGAGCATCCATAGCCATAGCGGCAGAAGCCCTAGCACCAGCGTTTGATCGTTAAAATTGAAACCACCTAGTAATTGCAAGCCTCCATCAATCACTAGTCCCAGCAGCGCAAATCCGGCGATAAAGCGCCACTCTCCGGGCCACGCGCAGCGCCATAGATGCCAGGCCAACAGGCTGCCCCCTGCAAAGGCTGCTACCCATGAACCACCGAGTACGCATAGTAGCCAGCCAGCCTCAAAGCGCAGGGCATTCAACACCAGCGTCTGCCACTTGCACGATACCATTTAGAGCGCGCCTGTGAGCGGAAGGGGTTTCGCCGCGGGTTTCGCCAGCAGTAGGTGGCAGGTGCCGATGGAGCGCTCGATAAAACCACCCTCGCAGTAGCACAGGTAGTAACGCCACATGCGAATAAAGCGCTCGTCGTAGCCCAGTGTTCTCACCTGCTCCAGGCTGGCTTCGAAGCGGTGGCGCCACTCGCGTAATGTGCGCGCGTAATGCGGGCCAATTTCATCCAGCGCGACGATGTTCAGCGACGTTTTACGCATAACGCTGGTTAACATGGCGTGGTGCGAGGGAAGAAAGCCGCCAGGAAAAATGTAGCGCTTGATAAAGTCCATATCGCGTTTAGCTTCTTCAAAGCGCTGATCGCGGATGGTGATGGCTTGCAGCATGGCCTGCCCATCGTCGGTCAGCAGGCTATCCAGCTTGTTGAGGTAGGTATCGAGGTACTGATGCCCCACCGCTTCAATCATCTCTACCGAAATGAGCCGGTCATAGCGGCCGGTCAATTCCCGGTAATCCTGCTTAAGCAGGGTGATTCTGTCCTCCAGCCTCTCTTCCATGATGCGTTTTGCTGTATGGGCGTGCTGCTCGTCCGAAATGGTGGTTGTGGTGACACGGCAGCCACGGGTTTTGGCTGCATGAATCGCCAGCCCTCCCCAGCCAGTGCCAATCTCTAGCAGGTGATGCTCGGGCTGCACATCGAGCTTTTCCAGCATCAAGTCGAGCTTGTAGGTAGAGGCCTCTTCCAAGCTGGCTTCGGGATAGGGAAACACGGCGCTTGAATACATCCAGTGGTGGCGATCTAAAAACGTCGAAAACAGATCGTTGCCAATATCGTAGTGGGCGGCAATATTGCGTTTCGAGCCAGTTAGGCTGTTGCGCTGAAAGCGGTAGGCGGCACCCAGCAGCCAGCGGGCAATGCGAGCGCTGCCGTTCTCCATTTTCCCATTCACATGCTCAAGGTTGGCAGCGAACAGCCGTACCAGGGTGACCAGATCGTCGGCGTCCCAATCGCCGTCCATGTACGATTCTGCAGCCCCCACTGTACCGCCAAAGGCAAGGCGCTTCCAGGCACGAGAGTGGCGAATCACCACGGTCACTTGCAACGGGCCTTGTTGACCTAAGTGATGACACTGATCGCCTTCAATCAGGGTGATACGACCGCCGCGAAAGGTGTCCAGTTGGGCCATTAGGCGTGGCTTTAGCCACTTGGTTAAGCGGCTTTCGGCAACCGGTTGAAGGTTAGGGGGCGTGGAACGCAGGGTCGTCACTTTGAAGTCTCCTTGCGCTTGGGGTGGTTATAAACGGGGACGCGCTTCAGCCACAGGCGAAGTGCTTCAAAATGAATACCCGCAATGGTTTTCAGGCTCATCCATGGCTGGCGAGCCAAGGCTTTTAGCAACGTGCCGCGGGTGGCGGGTGAGGCGTCAAGGGTCAACGTGGCATCAAAATGGCACTGCTGATCCTGCCAATTTTCCATATGCAGAAAGAGCTTTTCGCCGGGTGCATTAAACTTCCAACGGTAAGTCATCTCCATGGGGTTAAACGGCGAGACGTGGAGGTCTTTATCGAAATGCGCTTGGTGACTATGGCGTGAGGGATCCAACGCGCTGGCGTAGCGGGTGCGTTCCCGCCAGGGCATGTTGGTGACCTCACTCAATACGGCTGTCAGTCGCCCCAGATGGTCGTAGGCGTAGTAGACGGAAATAGGATTAAACATGCAGCCTAATGTACGCAGCTGGGTAAGCACGCAGATACGGCCATTAGGTGCACTTCCCAACTGCCGAATTAGCTCTTCGCGAACGGCGGTTTTTAGCGGGCGGTCAACCGGGCCCAGATAGTCTTCGCGGCGAAAGCGTGCCAGCGCAGGGCGACGGGTACTAAAGCCGGGCACTTTGTCGAACAGCTCGGGCAGCTCGTCCAGATCCAGCCAGGCCATCCATAGCTGGTAACTAAAGGCGTGGGATTTGGGCGTAAAGCGCCGGTGGCGTAGGGTGCCACGATAAATACGCGAGCGTGGCTGGGTGGTTATCCCAGCTGTCATTTCAGTCAGCATGCTAGCCATCAACTCAGCCCCTCGACACCTTGCGGCGTTAGCAGCTCATGGGCAGGTAGCGCGGAAGGTGGCGCAGGCGGCGGGGCGGCTTCATCACAGCCTAACGCTTGCGCCACCCGCAGTGCGCTCCACACGCCGTCTTCGTGGAAGCCGTTACGCCAGTAAGCACCGCAAAAGTGGGTGCGATGGGCCGTAGACGAAATGTCGGCGTGTCGTGCCTGAGCCGCTTGGCCAGCCAGGGTGAACTGGGGGTGTGCGTAAGTGTAGCGGCCCAGCACCTTGCTGGGATCGATGCTGGCGCTGTCGTTCAGGGTCACGCAAAAAGTGGTGTCGCTCTCTATCCGTTGAAGGATATTCATAGCGTAAGTGACCGATACCCGTGCTTCGCTATCGCGCTGATCCAGGCGGTAATTCCAGCTCGCCCAGGCGCGCTTGCGCCGCGGCAGCAGGGCGGTGTCGGTATGTAGCACCACTTCGTTATCCTGGTACGGCATGGCGCCGAGGATCGCTTTCTCGTCGCCGCTGGCGTCGCCCAGCATGGCCAGGGCCTGGTCGGCGTGGCAGGCGAGCACTACTTGGTCAAAGCGCTGGGTTCCGGAGGGCGTGGTGATACTAACGCCGGTACTGTTGCGGGTAATTCGGGTGACCGGTGTATTGAGGTGAATACGCGATGCATAGGGCGCCGTCAGACCGGGGATATAGCTTTTCGAACCGCCCACCAGGGTGTACCACTGGGGGCGATGGTTGACCGATAGCAGGCCGTGATTGCGAAAAAAACGCACAAAAAACGCCAGCGGGAAAGCGCGTAAATCACTGATGCTGGCCGACCAGATGGCAGCCCCCATGGGCAGTAAGTAGCGCTGCTGAAAATCGCGGTTGTAGTGGTTGCGATCCAGGTATTCACCCAGGGTTATATATTCGGGAAGCTGTTGGCTCTCCAGCGCGTTGGTGGCCTGCTTGTTAAAGCGCAGAATGTCGCCCAGCAGGCGATAAAAAGAGGGATTAAACAAATTGCGTCGTTGGGCAAACAGCGAGCCCAAGGTATGACCGTTGTACTCAAAGTCCCGCGCTGTTTCATGTACCGAGAAACTCATTTCGGTGGCTTGTGAGGCGACGCCCAGGGTGGCCATAAGGCGCTGAAAGTGCGGATAGGTCCAGTCGTTAAAGACAATAAAGCCGGTATCAATAGCGTAGGAGTGTTCCGCAACGTTCACGTCCATGGTGGCGGTGTGCCCTCCCAGGCGTGAATCTGCTTCAAACAGCGTGACGTCATGTTGGGCGGAGAGGTACCAGCCTGCTGCCATGCCGCTAATACCGCTGCCAACAATGGCAATACGTTGTGATGCCCCAGAACTTTGCGATGCCATGGCGCTCATGACGACTCCTTTTGGCTGCGGGTCATGCGCAGGCCAATCTGACGGCGCACAGTGGGGGGCAAAATGCCCAGCAATTTGACCAGATAGGTAAACCGGCGTGGAAAGTGGATATCCAGCCGCCCCTTCACCAGCCCCGCGATAATGGCATCAACTGCTTGCTCTGCCGTTACCTGCATCGGCATAGGGAAGTCATTACGTTCGGTGAGCGGCGTTTTCACAAAGCCAGGGTGGATCAGGCTGACCTCAATGCCCTCCTGATCAAGGTCTAAGCGCAGCGACTCTAAAAAGTAACTTACCGCGGCTTTAGACGCCCCATAGGCTTCCGCACGAGGTAGCGGTAAATAGGCTGAAGCGCTGGAGGTGGCGGCTAACCGAGCCAGGAGGCCCTCTTTGCGCGCCGCGCGCAACAGCGGCAGTGCGGCTTCGACGCCGTACAAAGTGCCGAATAGATTGGGCTTCAAAACCCGCTCGACTAAGTCCATATCGAACTGCTGAGCATTCAGATATTCGCAGGTGCCGGCATTAAAGAGCGCCAAATTTAACGCCCCGAGCTGCTCGCGGATGTCGTTACCCGCCTTGAGCACTGCTTGACGGTCGCTGATATCCAGCGGGAGAGGGTGGGCATTGGGGTGGCCCCGGCACAGAGCTTCGAGTGCTTCGTCACTGCGCGCGCTAAGCACTACCTGGTGGCCTTGGGCGATGAGCTTACGCGCAAGCGCTTCACCAATGCCGGAGGTGGCACCGGTTAACCAAATGCGTTGGGGCGTTTTCCATGTGCTCATTAAGCCTCCTCGGGTTCCCTGCGGTGATGTTATCGCTTAGGCAAGGCGTTTTTTTAACCAGCGAATGGCGCTTCCCATCAGCGGTAAATGTTCGTAAAGCATGGCGCCCGCATCAAAATAATCGCGATGACGCTCAACGCGCCCATCGGCGGCAAAGGTAAGTGCGCTACAGCCTTCCACATTGACCGGCTGGCCACCTGCCAATCGGGGATGAATAAACGTCATGCTCCAGGTGACAAATGCTTGCTGACCCTGTAACTGTCGAGTGTGGTAAGTGAAGTGGCACTGCTCGACATTTTCATACATGGTTGAAAAATAAAGCGCTAACGCGTCGCGACCTTCAATATGGTGCAGCGGGTCACTAAAAATTATATTTTCAGTATATACCTCGTATAGCTTTTCTGTACAGGTATTGTCTAGTTTATTGAAAAAGGCGCAGAACGCCTCTAATACCGCAGGCTCAGCCATCACGGTCTCCCTAGTAGTTGCTACAACAGATTTATTTAGAGAGCGATTTAAATGCCTCTAAGGCGCGCTGACGTGCTGCCTTGTGATCGACAATAGGCGCTGGATAATCGACGTCGCTAAGCAGATCCTGAGGTGGCGCGTGGCGCGCTTTGGCGGGTAGTTTGGCAAGCTCAGGCAGCCAGTGGGCAATAAACTCACCGTCCGCATCAAAACGGGTGGATTGGGTGGTGGGATTGAAAATACGGAAGTAGGGCGCAGCATCAGTACCCGTAGAGGCCGCCCATTGCCAGCCGCCGTTATTGGCGCAGAATTCACCATCCACCAAATGCTTCATAAAGAAAGCCTCGCCGCGCCGCCAATCAATCAGGAGGTGCTTGCTTAAAAACATCGCCGTGATCATGCGCAGTCGGTTATGCATCCAGCCGGTGTTCACTAATTGGCGCATGGCGGCATCAACAATGGGATATCCCGTACGCCCCTCGCACCAAGCCTGAAAGCCTTCGTCATCGTCACGCCAAGCTAGTTGCTTGGTATGCTCCTGAAAGGGCTGGTAACGGCATACCTGCGGAAACCCCACCGCTACGTGCTGATAAAATTCCCGCCAGACCAACTCGTTGACCCAGGTCGTAAGGCCAATATCGCCATCGGCTAAATCCCCGCCGTTCTCTGCCATCACTGCTTGTAGACACTGGCGATGGGAGATCATGCCGAGTGCCAGGTAGGGCGATAGTTCGCTGGTGCCGCGCACCTTGGGTAGGTCGCGCTGGGCGTTGTAGTGGCGGCCCCGAAAACGCAGAAAGCGGGCTAGGTTATCCGCCGCGGCATTTTCACCGGCAGGCCACAGCCGCCCATCGATAGGGGAGCTATCAAGTTCGGGCAGTTCAGGCAGCGGGTCGCTTTGAATATCCAGCGCCGCTTGTACCTGTGGCGTCGCGCGCAGCGCCAACTGATCAGCGCTGACCTGCTTGTGCCACGCCTTGGAGAACGGTGTAAATACCCCGTAGTAGTCGCCCTTCCCGGTTAGCAGGCTGCCGGGGGCAAACGCTATGGCATCGTGGTAGCCATGTGCGGTAATCCCGGCCTGCTTAAAGGCGTCCTGCACAGCCTGGTCGCGGTGGCGCTCATTGAGCGCGTACTCGTGATTGAAGTGCAACTGCTCAACATCATATTCGCGAGCGATCTCAAGCAGCACCTCGGGTGCCTGGTCATAACGTTCAATATCGCGATGCAGCAGCGGAATATTCAAACCGTTAAGCGCCGTTTTGACGCTAGCGACGCCGCGCGCCCAAAAATCCAGCTTATTAGCGCCGTGGCCATGCGCTTGCCACTGAGGAATGCTGCGCAAAAACACCGCTATCACAGGGCCCTTAACCGCGGCGGCGGCGAGGGCACTGTTGTCGTCAATACGCAGGTCGCTGCGCAGCCATATCAACTGATGCTTTATAGGCTTTCCGGTCATAGGAGCCTCCTGCGACACAAAAAAATGGCCGGTCGCCACGAAGGCGAACGGCCAGAATGAAGGCGCGCTGGTTAGAGTACGCCAGACTCGCGTAACAGTGGGCGCAACCGGGCAATCGCCTGAGGCAGGTCATCGCCCAGCATGTGTACTGGCCCATCGCGCAAATCGTTTTCGCGCAGACGAGCCACTTCGCCGCATACGCCGATGGGTACGTTAAGCGTCTCAGCCGCTTTAGGCAGCGCCTGGTTGATATAGCTATCGCTCTCCCGCTGACCGCTAGAGAGCAGCACCATGGACGAGTGCAGCCGCGCCACTGCCTGGGGAAGATCCTCAAGCGGCAGCGAGTGGTCAAGCATCTGCACCCGGTAGCCCTGCTCGCTGGCCATTAGCGCCGACATCAGTACCCACAGCGGGCCGGGGTCGTCGGGCATGGCGTTGAGTAGAATCAGCGGGCCACGGGTAGCCTGATTGGCATAGTGCAAGCGGATGCCCACCTGGCTGCGCAGAAAGGCTTCCAACGTGCGGCGAACAAGCTGGTCTGCCTGAATGGCCCACTTGGCTTCTAAGGTCAAAATAACTGGCTGCCAGAGTTCATTAATGGCCACGCTCAGTGGGTAGAGCGCCAAACTCTGATGATAAAACGCCTCCAGCTTGGCGAGATCCAACGCTTCGATAATAGCTTGCAACTGCTGGCGCTGGCTCGCCCAGTCTCCGGCATCAGGTGACGGGGCTTCAATTGTTTCTGGCTGGTCAAGCAAGTCGGCGACTTGACTGACCGGCACACCACGATTGAGCCACTGCAGGATGCGTTCGATGCGGGTGATGTCGTCCTGAGCGTAAAGACGATGACCTTTCGGAGTGCGCTGGGGGCGAATTAGCCCGTAACGTCGTTCCCAGGCGCGAAGCGTGACCGAATTCACCCCAGTTAAGCGAGAAACCTCGCGTATCGGATAGAGTGGCGTATCGGGGGGGTGGGTCGCCTTAAGACTCATGGGCGCCAGTACCTCTTCGTTGACTGCAGCGCGGCGCTGCAGGGGCTTGTTATTGTTCGCCGCGGCGAAGGTGATTCATGTTCCATTTAAAGGTTGCCTGATTTAAAAACTAAACATTAGCACGATACTGTATGCCCATTTGTACAACTTGTCGCTACCCGGTACAACCTTTATAAGAATCCTTCTTAATCATTTAAGCTCGCTCTTTATTGAACCGACCGGCCTATTAGCGCCTTTCCTAAACGGTGGCCGGATAGCCAAGCATCCTCAACGCGGCCGTCGCGGAAGCTGTCGCCGCACAGAGCCAGGCCACTTGCATTGTATAAGAAATCATGTGCGCAAGTAGTTGATGGCTGCGCATAGCGCCAGCGATAAGCAGCGCTTTTGATCATCATTGTGCGCCTGACGGCCGCGTGAACTAGCCTGATAGGTAAGTGTCGGCCAGGCGGCTATGCAGGATTTCAACGATGCCACCAACAGGAGCAAAACCCCATGCGTGTATTAATCACCGGAGGCAGTGGCTTTGTCGGCCAGCGACTATGCCGGCAGTTAGTTGAACAGGGTCACGAGGTGCAGGTGGTCTCCCGCTCGCCTCACCAAGTGCGGGATCGTTTGCCGAACAATTGTGACATTCGCGATAGCGCCCAGGCGTTTATTGAATCGCCGCCGGACGCCTTGGTTAACCTGGCCGGTGAGCCGATTGCCGCCAAGCGCTGGAGCGATGAGCAGAAAGCCAAGCTGATTAACTCCCGGGTGGCGGCGACCGAGCAGTTGGTGGCGCTTTGCGAGCAGCTCAAAGCTAACGGCCAGCCGCTGCCCAAGGTGATGGTGTCGGGTTCAGCGATGGGCTACTACGGCGATCAGGGCAAGCGCGTGGTGACTGAGAAGACCATGCCTAACGATGAGTTTGCCCATCGGCTGTGCAAACAGTGGGAGGCAGCCGCTAAGCCTATTGAGGCCATGGGCGTGCGGCTGGCAATTGTGCGCATTGGCCTAGTGCTAGAGGCGGGTGGAGGCAGCCTGGAGAAGATGCTGCCGCCGTTTAAGTGGGGGGTGGGTGGCCGTTTTGGCAGCGGCGAGCAGTTTATGCCGTGGATCCACCGCGACGATTTAGTCGCGGCGATCCTGTTTCTCATCAATCAAGAGGGCTTGAGCGGTGCCTTCAATGGCTGTGCCCCGCATCCAGTGACTAATGCCACCTTCACTAAAACCCTGGCCAGTCACCTCAATCGCCCGGCCATTTTCCCAGTACCCGCTTTTGTATTAAAAGCGGGCTTTGGAGAAATGTCGCGGTTACTGCTGACCGGAGCAGATATGCGCCCCGTGCGCCTGGAAGAGGCAGGGTTTAGCTTCCAATACCCCACCCTGGACAAGGCGCTTGAGGCGATCCTTTAGCGGTCGGCATCAACGGTGATAATCACCCGTACTGAGTCCAGCCGCAGGCGGGTGTTTTCAATGGCTTCGCTAAGTGCCTTGCGCTCATCTTTTAGCGCGTCGATTTCCGCACTGCGCACCGCCGGGTTGTGCTCAGCCAGGGCGGTTAAGCGGGCAATCTCGGCGTCCAACTGAGTGCGCATACGCGCTTCGGCGTTCTCGACGATGCTGGGCAACTGGCGCTCGGCTTCGCCTTCACCCTGCGTTAGCAGTTCACGCAGCTGGTCGTGACGGCTCTTGATCAAATCCCGCGCCAGCGACTTGTTGACCTTCTGCAGGTTTTTGCCCAAGCCGGTGAAGGAGATCTTGCTGGTCAGGTTGGCGCCCGATTCATCCAGCAGCAAACGCACCGCGGTGGGTGGCAGGAAGCGGTTAAGGTGCAGCTTCTTGGGTGCCGGGCAGTGAGTGCGAAACACCAGCTCGGCCATCAAGCGGCCGCTGGGAATGGCGTCGTGGCGCAGCAGAGCCAGCGCCGAGTTGCCCATGGTGCCATCCAGCACCCGACCCATCATTTCACGCAGCAGTGGGTGTTCCCAGGAGAGCCGCTGCACATCGTCACGGGCCAGCGCCTGGGAGCGGCTGTAGGTGGCGGTAAAGCCCTCTTCACCTTTAACCAGACCCGGTAGGCCATCCAGCATATGTTGGCTGGGCTGCAGGTGCATTAAACCCTTGCCGATGTCCTGGCTATCCACGCCAAAAATATCCAGCGCTCGCTCAAGATAGCGCGGCAGGGCGGCGTCATCATCAAGCTCGCGCACTGCGTCGATGACCTGCTGAGCGCGGGCGGGGCGGCAGGCGTTGAGCTCCAGCAGTCGGTTGCGGCCCGCATCGTGCTCCGCCAGCTTGGCGCTAAACATCGTGCGGGTTTCGGCGATGATCTCGTCAAGTGCCTCATCATCCAGCAAGGCATCAGCCAGGGCGTCACCAAAGGCATCAAACAGCTCGTTGCCGACCCCATGGGGGGCACTGAACGCATCCATACCTTCGTGGTACCAGCGCAGCAGGCGCTCGCCGGGGCTGCCTTCGAAGGTGGGAATATGCAGTTCAATGGCGTGGCGCTGACCGATGCGATCCAGGCGGCCGATGCGTTGTTCGAGCTGATCCGGATGCTGAGGCATATCGAACATCACCAGGTGACGGCAGAACTGGAAGTTGCGCCCCTCTGAGCCAATTTCCGAGCAGACCAGCACCTGTACGCCCTCATCCTCATCGGCAAACGCCGCCGCCGCGCGGTCACGCTCAATCAGAGAGAGGTCTTCGTGGAACACCGGCGCGTGGTAGCCACCCAGTACCCGTAGCCCTTCAGCAAGGCCTTCGGCGGTTTCCCGGTGGTGGGCAATGACCAGAACTTTTTCGTTAGCGAAGCCGTTCTCACTGTCGTCGCTGAGCTTTTCCAGCAGCCAGTTAACCCGCGGGTCGATGTGCCACCAGTCTTCGCCGTTGAGCGGGTCATTGCTGAGCTCGCGGTAGGCCGCGTCGGGGTAGATCAGCACGTCGGGGTGATCCATGCCGGTCTCGATCAGCAGCTCGTCAAGGTAATCATCATCGCGCTCTAAGCGGCGCACGACGCGACGGTAGGCCGAAGGCAGCGCTAAGGGCACTAGGTTGAGGCGTCGCTCCGGGAAGCCCCCTACGTGACGGCGGCTGTTGCGGAACATCACTCGACCGGTACCGTGGCGATCCAGCAGCGCTTCGCTGAGCTGGGCGCGAGCGGTGTCCTGCTGCGCTTTGCTTGCCTCTGGGTTGCACAGGATGGCCAGCAGCGCTTGGCTGTCGCGGTCATCGGCTACCGCGGAGACGTCGCTACGGGCGCTAGGGTCGTCAGGCAGTGCCTCCAAGGCGTCGATGGCGCGGGCCACTTCGGTGTAGTGGCTCTCTTCGGCTTTGAAGCGCTCAAGATCGTGGTAGCGCTCGCTATCCAGCAACCGCAGGCGGGCAAAGTGGCTCTTGATACCCATCTGTTCGGGGGTCGCGGTGAGCAGCAGCAGGCCGGGAATCACCGCCGAAAGCTGTTCAACGCACCGATAGCCGGGGCCGCTGCCTTCTTCACTCCAGTCGAGGTGGTGCGCTTCGTCAACAATCAGCAGGTCGAACTGGCTGGCCAGTGCCTGCTCTTGACGCTGAGGGTTGGCAAATAGCCAGCCCTGGCTCGCTAGCACCAGCTGGGCGCTCTCAAAGGGGTTGGCGCTGCCGTGGGCCTGGCTCTGGGTTTCATCCAGTAGCGAGACGTTGAGCGAAAAGCGCCGCAGCAGCTCGACCAGCCACTGGTGAGTGAGGCTGTCGGGCACAAGAATCAGCGCCCGCTCAACACGGCCATTGAGCAGCAGGCGGTGCAGAATCAGGCCAGCTTCAATGGTTTTACCCAGGCCCACTTCATCCGCCAGCAGTACCCGGGGTGCATGGCGGTTGGCCACTTCATTGGCAATGTAGAGCTGATGGGGTATCAGATCGATGCGCGGCCCGGAAAAGCCTAGCGCGCTGTGCTGCTCGATACGTTGATAGTGGTGCAGGGTACGAAAGCGCAAATCAAACCAGTCGTTGCGATCGACCTGGCCGGTCAGCAGGCGGTCGCGAGCCTGGTCGAACTGCATGGTATCGGCGAGTTTGGCCTCGGGCAGCTCGCGCAGATTGCCTTCCTTGTCTTCACCGATATAGGTGATCAGGCCGTTGGACTCTTTGCTGTCATCGACAACGATCTGCCAGCCGTCAGCAGAGAGTACGCGGTCGCCACTGCCGAACATAACGCGGGTCAGCGGGGCTTGGCGGGTGTTGTAGGTACGGGTTTCCTGACTGGCACTGAACAAAATGGTAACGCTACGGGCGTCGCAGTTAAGCACGGTACCGAGCCCAAGCTCGGCTTCGCCGTCGCTAATCCAGCGTTGGCCGGGAGAAAAATCGCTCATGATGCCTCGGGAGAGTCTGCAAAACGGGTCGACTGCCGCCGGTAGTGAGCGCCGGCAGCAACAGGGCGGGGGATTCTAACGCAAAGCAGCGGGGGGATTAAGGTGTATCGGCATCAATCTTGTAACCAGCTATCCAGCTGGGCGCGAGTAAGCTCGCCAACGTGGATATCCAGGGTGTTCCCCTGGCCGTCGAACAGCACTGTGGTGGGCAATCCCGGTGCTTGAAAAAGCGCCATCAGCTGCTGGCTGGGGTCACGCAGGGCGTAGCGAAATTCAAGCTGCTGCTCATCCAGGTAGCGCACCATGGGCAGTAGGTCTTCGCCTTGGTTAGCAACCACCACGCTGACACCATCGCGTTTTGCGGCCTCCTCGAGCAGCGGCATTTCACGCAGGCAGGGAGGGCACCAGGTCGCCCACAGGTTGACGATAATCAGGTCAGCGTTGTCGGTCAGTGAGGGCAGATGCACGTCATTGCCTTCCACATCCTCAAGGGTGATCTTCGGTAGGGCGTCAACCGCAAAGTCATTGCCCAGGGGCGCCAGGGTGACCAGCACCAGCCATAGGCTGGAGGCGGCGACCAGCATGGCCATTGCACCGCCCATAGCCAATAACCGCGCCCGCAGCGTCCAGGCCGTCCATACCAAGCCAGCCGTCATCCCCCATAGGCCATGGTAGCCGGGTTGCCACACTTTGAGCGCTTCAAGCGGGGCGGCGCTATAGCTATCCAGGTTGAGCAGGATATGGCCCACCCGAGCGCCCACTAACCAAACAATAATAAGCCCGGTAAACCAGCGCTGCTGAGCCGGGCGAGGCAGCCCTAGCAAGAAGCGCGCGCAGAGCAGTAGCAGCAGCGCGCAGCCAACGGCGTACAGGCGTGGTAGCGAAATCAGTAGCGGGCCGAGAGCAATGGCGTTCATGGATTTCCCGTTCAGGTTTTCAACGTAGGTTTTTAATTTGGGTTCCCAGTTAAGCATGCTGCGAAGCAGGTACACTAGGAGACCATATCATTTGAGCTGAAAATTACGGAGACGTTATGCCCCCACCCGCTTTCGATAAGCTGCGCGCACTAGCGATCGGATCCCAGGCGATTGGCTTGATCCTGATAATGACTCTGGAAACGGTGATGGGCAATGCGGCTCGCCCCTGGCAGGGTGTGGTGTTGGCCGCCATGCTGATCACTGCGTTAACGATTGCGCTGGTGCGGCTTTACCGACGCAAACGCCTTCAAAAGCAGCTCGCTGAACGCAGGCGATATCTTGAGGAAGGCGAGGAGCGTTAGAAAGCGTTGCTTGTGTTTTTGCCGTTCCAGTTCCAGATTAATAGCAGCCTTAACGATTGTCCGCTGAGGCACACTAAAAAATTGCACAACTTTTTACGACACTGGGAGCGACAAATAATATGATCAATAAGCGCGCATTAGCCACCGCTGTGGCGGCCTCAACCCTGGCAATGACCGGGTTCGCACAGGCAGAGGTCAAAGTTGGCTTCTTGGGCGGCTTTACCGGGGGAATCGAAAGTTTAACGCCACCCATTTTTGAAGGTGCTCAGCTAGCTGTAGAGCAGATCAATGAGCAGGGCGGCATTCTAGATGGCCAAACGTTGGTGATGCCGTCTGGTGATACCACCTGTTCCGATGCATCGGCTGCCTCTAACGCCGCCGACCGCATGGTGAACTCTGAAAATGTCACCGCGATTGTCGGTGCGCTGTGTACTGGTGCGACCATTGCTGCGGCTAATAACGCCGCCATTCCCGGTGGTGTGTTGATGGTGTCGCCCGCTTCTACTGCCCCTGCGGTATCTGAGCTGGACGATAATGATCTCGTCTTCCGTACCGTGCCGTCGGATGCTTTCCAGGGCGAGATTCTTGCCAAGCTGTTGCTTGAAAAAGGTATCGACGCAGTGGCGGTCACTTATGTCAACAATGATTATGGTCAGGGGCTTTCTGACGCCTTTAGCGCTGCTTTTGAAGCCGGCGGAGGTGAGATTACTGAGAACCTTGCCCACGAAGATAACCGCGCGGATTATCGCTCTGAGCTAGGCTCACTGTCAGTCAGTGGCGTGGATACTCTCGTCGTGCTGGCCTACGCCGACACCTCGGGTCAGACCGTGCTGCGCCAAGCCTATGAAAGCGGTATGTTTACCCAGTACGTAGGTGCTGACGGCATGGTCGGCGATAGCCTTATTGAAGCCATCGGTGCAGACGTGCTGGATGGCATGATCGCCACGCGCCCCGGCAGCCCTGACCTGCCCGGTACCGATATCTTTATCGAAGCCGCCGAAGCTGCTGACTTCGATCCAAGCGCAGTATTTGCCGCCCAGGCCTACGATGCCGCTTTCCTGATCGCGTTGGCGATTGAGCAGAACGGCAGCGCGGAGCGTGAAGGCCTTTCCGAAGCGCTGCGTAGTGTTTCCAGCGCCCCCGGCGAGGTCATTCTGCCCGGCGAGTGGGAAAAAGCGGTTGAGTTGATTACCGCAGGTACCGATATCAACTACGAAGGCGCCTCTGGCTCGCATGAGTTCGATGACAACGGCGACGTGCCTGGCGTGGTGGTCGAGATGGCTGTGGAAGACGGCACCTTTACCAGCAAAGGTCAGGTTGATCTTTAATTCTCAGCATTAGTGTTAAAAATGCCGGGCTTATTAAGTCGGGCATTTTTTATTTGGCATGGCCCACCTTGTTGTCCTTAATCTTCCCTGCAATTCCACGTGTGATAGGATCAGAATTAAATTCTGAATGTGTGGGGGGATGATTAAACCCATGAGTTATAAACCCCCGTTTACCATCACCGCCGATATTCTCAATCTGGTCGCAGAGATCAGCGAGCAAGTGGGCAGACTGAACGCTAATGCACTGGATGCTTCGCCTCAGTTGCGCAAGCAAAACCGCATTAAAACCATTACCGGAACGTTGGCGATTGAAGGCAATACCCTGACTGAAGAGCAGGTCACCGCGATTGTAGACGGCCAGCGCGTGATGGGGAGTGTGCGCGAGTTGGCTGAGGTCAAAGGGGCGATTCAGGCTTACGATGCCTTACCCAAGCTGCAACCTGATAGCATCAATGACTTACTCACCGCCCATGGCTTGATGATGTCGGATATTCTGGTAAATGCTGGCGAGTTTCGGCATAAAGGGGTGGGCATCCACAAAGGGAATGTAGTACATCATGTTGCGCCACCTGCTCATCAGGTATCGGGGCTAATGGCGGATTTAACCCATTGGCTAAAACAGGCTAAAGACCATCCTTTAATTACCAGCAGTGTATTTCATTACGAGTTTGAATTTATCCATCCTTTTAACGATGGCAATGGTCGCATGGGACGCTTGTGGCAAACGCTGATTTTGTCGCAATGGCATCCGCTGTTTTTATCGTTGCCGCTGGAAAGCGTTATCAAAGACAACCAGCAGCGCTATTACCAAGCGCTCGAACAAGCGGATCAGCAAGCCGAGAGCACGCCCTTTATTCATTTTATGTTATCGGTCATCGCTCAGACACTAGTACAAAACGCCCCTGTAAACGCCCCTGTAAATGTCCCTGTAAACGCCCCTGTAAATGTCTCTGGGCTAAAAACACCTGAAGCGATCATGGCGTTAATTCAGCACAACCCGGCGATTACTCGCCAGCAAATAGCCGACACCACAGGGAAAGACATACGTACTATTGGCCGTGCGATGGCCAAGTTACAGCAAGCGGGCAGGTTGAAAAGAGTAGGGTCAGATAAGTCGGGCCATTGGGAGATTATCAGTGAGTGAGCCCCACCCCACGCTTTTCGTTATACGAGTATTGATTGTTACCAAAACTTGTCGTACTGAAGGCGCTTGGTGACCTGTTGCTGCCCGAAAGCGCGCCAGATCTGGCGCGCCGGGCTTAGCTCATCGGTCATATCAATTGTCCCATCAACTGTGACTTTTGATTTTCTCGGGTAGTAGCCCTTTGGGCGCGAAGCGCAGCACCATGGTGATCAATAAGCCAATCACCAGCACCCGTGCCTGCAGGGCGCGGCTATCCATATTGCCTGGTGCATCCCAGCCGAAAGCGCCTTCGCCAAAGGCCACGGCTAGCTGCATTAAGAACAGCGCCAGGGGCTCGGACATAATCCAGATAATGTACACTGCCACAGCGCCAAAAATAGTGCCCAGGTTATTGCCCGGCCCGCCAAGTATCACCATCACCAACACCAGGAAGGTATGGTTAAGCGGCAGGTAGCCTTGAGGGTCGAAGAGGCTGTTGAAGGTGCCCAGTATGCCGCCGCCCAAGCCCATCAGAATGCAGCCTAGCACGAAGATTTCCAGACGCCGTTTGTTGATGTCCTTACCCATCGCCGCAGCGGAGACTTCATTATCGCGAATCGCCCGGATCATACGACCCCAGGGGGCGTTGTAGGCGCGATTGAGCAGAAAGAAGATCACCGCAATGATCACCGCGGTAAACGAAAGATAAATCGCTCGCGATAGGGTAAACCCCAGCTCGGCAGGGCCCGGCGTTGGCCAGGGGAGCGGTGACACCGTGGCGGTGCCTCGGGTCAGCCAATCAGAGTTTTTCAAAAACGCTTTAATGATTTCGGCAATGCCCAGGGTGGCAATGGCTAGGTAGTCGCTGCGTAAGCCCAAACAGATATGGCCAATAAAGTAGCCGACGCCACCCGCCAGCGCGCCACCGACAATCCAGCCGATCCAGGGCGGTAAGCCCAGCCCACCGACGAAGCCTGCCTGGCTTTCAATCGCATCAGTGACTTCACGCAGCTGGCTAATCACCACGAGGTAAAGCACGACACCCAGCACCACCGCGATAAATGTACGCAGGGGCTTGGGTACGCCCAGTCGATCCAGCTTGCTGGCGCCAACAATCAATACAATAGCGGCTGCGCCATAAAGCAGCACGCGGCCAAATTCGCCGGGTAGCGCCGTGCCCCAGAAGGCATCGTTGACCGGTACACTGAAAAACATCGCACAGAAGCCACCCAGGGCGACAAAGCCCATTACCCCGGCGTTGAACTGACCGGCATAGCCCCACTGGATGGTTAATCCTAGCGCGAGGATGGCGTAGCAGGCAGCTTCTACCAGCATGCGCGTGCTGTAGGCGGCGCCCATGATGGCGTAGACCGCCAAAACCGCTACGAGCAGCACACCAAACAGAATCAGCTCGCGCAGCGGGAAGCGACGGGCAGACGTGGCGTCTTGGGGAGTGTAGGCAGGGTTGCGCGTTTTTTCTGAGTTGCTCATTAGATCACCTTGCCCTTAAAGAGTCCGGTGGGACGCCACACCAAAATGGCTACCAGAATGAAAAACGGCACCACAATTTTGTACTCGGTACCCACAAAGGCCAGATTCGACGGTAGCTCGAGCCAGGCGGGCAGGCTGTCGCGGAAGGGACGTAGTAGCACGTTCCAGTTGAACACGGCCAGTGTCTCGGCAAAGCCGACCACAAAGCCACCGACAATCGCCCCATAAGGGTGGCCCACACCGCCCACGATGGCAGCAGCAAAAATAGGCAGTAGCAGGAAGAAGCTTAAGTCGGGCTTGAAAGTGACATCCAGGGAGAGCAGTGTTCCTGCAATGGCGGCCAGGGCACCCGCAATGATCCAGGTTACCGCCACAATGGTATTGGTATTGATCCCCGATGCTTGGGCGAGTTCAGGATTATCCGACATGGCGCGCATTGCCTTGCCCAGCCGCGAACGGTTAAGAAAAAGGTGCAGCGCCACAACGGCGACGAGGGTAATCACAAACAGGTAGATTTGCGGTTCGGTTACCACAATCGGCGCCCGGGCGCCCTCAAAGGGTAGCGCCAGGCGAAAGATCTCCTTGCGATCATCTACATAGAGGCTCTGCCCGCCGGTACCGGAAAACAGGCGAATCAAACCCTGCAAAATTAACGTGACACCCAGTGAGCCAATCACTAACACGATTGGCTTTACCCCATGGGCGCGTAGCGGCTTATAGAAGGTTTTGTCGATCCCCACGGCCAAAGCGGCGGTGAGCAGCATCGCCAGAGGCAGCATTAGCACGGCGGTGGGTACACCTAGGCTGGCGCCAGCCGCCGGAAATAGCGTGGTGAGTAACAGCACCATAAAGGCGCCGAAGGTCATCATGTCGGCGTGGGCGAAGTGGGCAAAGCGCATAATGCTGAAAATCAGCGTTACCCCAACTGCCCCGATGGCATAAATGGAGCCGCTGACGCTGCCCGAAATCACCACATTATTAATGAAAAAAACCAGTTCGTTCACGTGTATCTCCCTGGGGCTAGCCGCCCAAAAAGCTTTTGGCGACATCAGGATCGGCGAGAAGGGCCGCTCCGGTGTCGGTAAAGCGGTTTTGACCAGCGGCCAGCACAAAGCCTTTATCGGCTATCGCGAGTGCCTGTTTGGCATTCTGTTCCACCATCAAAATACCCACGCCAGCGGCGTTGATCTGTTTGACGCGGTCAAAGATTTCATTCATATACAGTGGCGACAGCCCCGCGGTGGGTTCGTCCAGCAACAGTAGGCTCGGCTCGGCCATCAGGGCGCGGCCCATGGCGACCATTTGGCGCTGTCCACCGGAAAGCTCACCGGCAGGCTGGCGGCGCTTTTCGTATAGCGGTGGGAAAAACTCGTAGATCTGAGCGAGCATGCGCTTGACGTTTTGCGGCTTTAAAAAGGCACCCATCTCCAGGTTTTCCTGCACCGAAAGGCTGGGAAAAACGTTCTTCTCCTGGGGTACAAAGCCCATGCCGCGCTGCACTAACTGGTTAGGCGGCAGGTTTTGGATTGGCTGGCCGTTAAGCAGTATTTCGCCCTGATTAACATGCAGCAGGCCAAAGACCGCTTTCAGCATGGTGGATTTACCCGCCCCGTTAGGGCCGACAATAACACCGACCTCATCGGCTGCCAGCGTCATGTTCACCCCGTTAAGGATGTTCATGCCGCCATAGCCGCCGTGCACATCCCGTGCGTCGATTAATGGCCTGGTTGTTGATGACATATGAAAGTATTCCAGCAAGGTCGCTTGGCAGCGACATCATTATATTAATTGGCTAACGGGAGAAAACGTCACACTTAAGCGGCATCGGTACCGAAGTAGGCCTCGATGACCTCAGGATTATTCTGGATGTCGTGGATATGCCCCTCCACCATCACGCTGCCCTGAGCCAGCACGATAACCGGGTCGCAAAGGCGGGCAATCATCTCCATATCGTGCTCAATGACCAGGAAGGTGTAACCCATTTCGCGGTTGAGCCGCTCAATATTACCGATCAAATCGCCCAGTAGGGTGCGGTTCACCCCGGCGGCGATCTCATCAAGTAGCACGATCTTGGCGTTGGTCATCATGGTGCGGCCAAGCTCCAGCAGTTTCTTTTGCCCCCCGGACAAATTACCCGCCAGTTCGTTGCGTACATGGTGTAGGCCAACAAAGTCGATGACTTCCAGGGCACGACGGCGCACCTCAGCCTCTTCCCGCTGCACCTTGCCAGGCTTTAGCCAGGCACTGAAGAGGTCTTCACCGGCTTGCTTGGGCGGTACCATCATGAGGTTTTCCAGCGCGCTCATCTGGCTGAACTCGTGGGCGATCTGAAAGGTGCGCAATAAGCCGCGATGAAAGCGCTGGTCGGCGCTGAGCGAGGTAATGTCTTCTCCATCAAGCAGCACATGGCCGCTGTCAGGCGTCAGGGCGCCAGCAATGAGATTAAACAAGGTTGATTTCCCCGCGCCGTTGGGGCCAATCATCCCGGTAATGGAGCCCTTCTCCACTTGAATGGAGCAGTCATTAATCACCTGTAGGCCGCCGAACGCTTTGTTGACTCGCTGTACTTCAATAAGAGGGGTCATGGTGTCTCCACGCGATACAGGCGGCTAATTAAGCCGCCTGCACACTGTTATTAAGTTGTTTGTCGTGGTTTTTTCAGCCACCGCTGACTGGCTGCAAAGGCACCAATAATGAGCAGTGCGCCGAGGGTGGGGATAAGATAGCCATCCACCTGAGGAATGGTGCGTAAAAACACAAAGGCTACGGCGGCGGGGGCCACAAAGCGCACCAGAAACCGCCAGAATTTAAACCAAGTGACGCTGCTGCCCAGTTCCTTCATCACTTCGCTCTGGGTTAGCGCCCAACCGGCGAATAGGGCTATCAGCAGGCCGCCCACCGGCATAAATATATTGGTGAGTAGCTCGATAAACTCAAACGCACTGCGCCCAAACAGGCTATGGAAAATCGTCCCCTCGGCCCACATATTGAAGCTAACCACCGTCAACAGACCCATTGCCCAGGCGGCAATCACCATAATGGTAACGGCTTGTGGGCGGGTCATGTCGAAACGCTCCACCAGGAACGCCGCGACGGGCTCGATCAACGAAATAGAGGAGCTGATAGCGGCGCCTAGCACCAGAATAAAGAACACGCCGCCGACCAAAGCGCCAAACGGCATTTCGGCAAACGCCAGCGGAAGGGTAACAAACATCAGCCCAGGGCCTTGCCCGGTTTCCAGACCGGCGCCAAACACCAGAGCAAAAATGGCCAGGCCCGCCACCATCGCCACGGCGGTATCGACGATGGCAACAGCAAAGGCGGTGCGGGTTAGTGAGATCTCGCTGGGCATGTAAGCGCCGTAAGCCATAATTGCCCCCATCCCCAGGCTAAGGGTGAAGAATGACTGGCCCATGGCCTGCAGCCAGCCTTCAAGGCTGAGGTCGGCGATATTAAAGGTAAACAGGAAGCTGGCAGCGGCACCTATATCGCCATTCACTACGCCGTAGGCCAGCACCACCAACAGAATCACAAACAGCGCGGGCATCATAATGCGAAGGCCTGATTCGATGCCTTTATGAATCCCCATGCCGACAATCAGCGCGGACGCGGCAATGAAAAGAGTGTGATAGAGCGTCATTAGGCCAGGGGCGGCCAGTAGTGCGTCAAAGCCAGTGCTAATGGTCTGAGCGTCGGCACCGACCAGTGAGCCGGTTAGCATCAGCCAAGTGTAGTGAATCGCCCAGCCGGCAATCACCGAATAGAAGCTTAAAATCAAAAACGCCGAGGCAGCGCCCAGCCAACCGATCGTTTCCCAGGCCCGTGAGGTGCCATGGGTTTTGGTCAGGTGCCGCATACCCATAATCGGGCTCTGGCGGCTGGTGCGACCCAGCATGATCTCGGCAATCAGAATCGGTATGCCAACGGCGAAGATCGTCAATGCGTAGACCAGTATAAAAGCACCGCCACCGTTTTCACCGCTGAGGTAGGGGAAGCGCCACAGATTGCCCAAGCCGACGGCGGAGCCAACGGCGGCGAGAAGAAAAGTGCCTTTATGCGTCCAGACGTTATGACCGCTCATGGGTAAGAGTGTCCGTGGTTGGGCGTCAGAATGGGGTGGTATCCAAACACCTGTATGAATGTGGCGATGTCAGCGTGCCTTGGACGCGCTGAATTTAGCGTTACTGTGCGATAGAACGCGCCGCCTTTCCAGCGTATTAGCGTTTAGGCTGCGTTTAGGGAAGTATCTTGGCAGCTATTGAGCGGTCATGAAGTGTGGCAATGAGGCATAAAAAAACCCGCTTTCGCGGGTTTTTGGGTACTGACTGCTTGGAGCGGATTACTTCTTGCTGTAACGCTTACGCTCGGTCTCTTTCAGCAGCTTTTTGCGCAGGCGGATGTGCGCCGGCGTGACTTCGACGAGCTCGTCAGAGTCGAGGAACTCGATGGCCTGCTCCAGGGAGAACTTAACCGGCGGGGTTAAGACGATGTTTTCATCGTTACCGGTGGAGCGCATGTTGTCGAGCTTCTTGCCTTTGGTGGGGTTAACCACCATGTCGTTAGCGCGGTTGTTGATACCGATCAGCATGCCTTCGTAAACTTCCGTGGCGTGATCGATAATCAGCTTGCCGCGCTCTTGCAGCGCATACAGCGCATAGGCAAGGGCTTTACCGTCGACCATCGAAACCAGCACGCCGTTACGACGCTCAATAGAGGCTTCAGGCTTCAGCGGGCCGTAGTGATCAAAGCGGCTGGTCAGGATGCCGGTGCCTGAGGTCAGGGTCAGGAACTGGCCACGGAAACCGATCAAACCGCGGGCAGGAATGATGAAGTCCAGGCGAACCCGTCCTTTACCGTCCGGCAGCATGTTGGTCATCTCACCTTTACGGTAGCCCAGCTCTTCCATGATCGAGCCTTGGTGCTGCTCTTCACAGTCGATGATGACCTCTTCGTAGGGCTCCTGCTTCTCACCGTCGATCTCTTTGATGATGACTTCGGGGCGGCCTACGGCCAGCTCAAAGCCTTCACGGCGCATGGTTTCGATCAGCACCGAGAGGTGCAGCTCGCCACGGCCAGAAACCTTGAACTTCTCAGGGGTTTCGCCCTGCTCAACGCGCAGGGCCACGTTGTGAATCAGCTCTTGATCAAGGCGATCCTTGATGTTGCGGCTGGTCACAAACTTACCGTCTTTACCGGCGAACGGTGAATCGTTGACCTGGAAGGTCATTGAAACGGTCGGTTCGTCGACGGACAGTGGCGGCAGCGCTTCGACCTTGGCCGGATCGCATAGCGTATCCGAAATCGACAGATCGTCGATGCCGGTAACACAGACGATGTCGCCCGCGGTGGCTTCGTTGGTCTGCACGCGCTCAAGGCCCATATGGGTCATGACCTGACCGATTTTGCCCTTACGCACATTGCCGTCAACGCCGATGATCGACACCTGCTGGTTCGGTTTCACCGCGCCACGCTTGATGCGACCCAGGCCGATAACGCCTACATAGCTGTTGTAATCCAGCGCAGAGATCTGCATCTGGAAGGGGCCGTCAAGCTCAACCTTCGGCGGCTCGACGATATCGACGATGGCCTGGAACATGGGATCCATGTTGTCCGCCAGCTCTTCAGGATCCATACCGGCAATGCCGTTTAGGGCAGAGCAGTAGATGATTGGGAAATCGAGCTGTTCGTCAGACGCACCGAGGTTGTCGAACAGGTCAAAAATCTGGTCGATAACCCAGTCAGGGCGTGCGCCGGGACGGTCAATTTTGTTGACCACCACGATCGGCTTCAGGCCTTGGGCGAATGCTTTCTGGGTCACAAAGCGGGTTTGCGGCATCGGGCCATCAACGGCGTCTACTAGCAGTAGCACCGAATCGACCATTGACATGACGCGCTCAACCTCGCCGCCGAAATCGGCGTGCCCAGGCGTATCCACGATGTTGATGTGGTAGCCGTTACCTTGGCTGTCTTGCCATTGAATGGCCGTATTTTTGGCCAGAATGGTAATGCCACGCTCTTTTTCCTGATCGTTTGAGTCCATGATGCGCTCTTGACCTTCTGCTTTACGGTCAAGGGTGCCGGACTGGCTCAGGAGCTTGTCGACCAGTGTGGTTTTACCATGGTCAACGTGGGCTATGATCGCGACGTTGCGCAGGTTATTAACCGCGCTGGAGTTTTGCTGGTTTTGCATGCTGAGAGAGAACTCTTGTGAACACCCGTTCGTCCACGGGTCGGAAAATGCGGGTCGCAAGGGCTGGCAATTTGCCGACCATCTTGGCTCAGGGCTTGCGTCCAATAGCCATTCTACCATGTCGAAGGCTTCGCTGATATTACTGCCTCTCATATCAACCTTGGTCTAGGAATGTTTTCGCCATGAACCTCCATCCGCTAGACTAGCGCTTTTCCCACTGGGGCAGGAGCATGACCATCGGCAACCTGATGCGTTTGTTAAGCGATGGCGAGGTTCACTCTGGCGAGCAGCTGGGTGAAGCGCTGGGTATTTCTCGTGCGGCGGTGTGGAAACAGTTAAAAAAACTGGAAGCACTAGGGGTGGAGGTAGTGGCGGTGAAAGGCCGTGGCTACCAGCTCTCGCAGCGCCTGGAGCCCTTGGAGGGCGCTAAAATCGTGGAGCGGCTGCCCGCACAGGCGCGCCACCACCTTGCGCGCCTGTTTGTTGAGGACCAGTTACCCTCCAGCAATGAGTATCTGCGCCAACGCTTTGAGCAGGGCGCCGGGCATGGCGAAGTGTGCCTGGTTGAGCTGCAAACGGCGGGACGTGGGCGCCGTGGTCGTGTCTGGTCGACGCCCTGGGGTCAGAGCTTAATGCTATCGCTGGGCTGGCGCTTTGAGTCGGGTATTGCGGTGCTGGAGGGCTTGAGCTTGGCGGTAGGCGTTGTGGTTGCCCAAGTGCTTGAGCAGCATGGTGTGGCGCCGAAGCTTAAGTGGCCTAACGATATCCTGCTCTCCGAGCAGGGTGATGGCCCAGGCGACGAGTTAGGCAAGCTGGCCGGTATTCTTATCGAAGTGACCGGGGATGCCGCAGGCCCCTGCGAAGTCGTCATTGGTATGGGCATGAATCTTTGGCTGCCCGCTGCCCAGCGGGCAGCGATCGACCAACCTGTTGCGGCGCTTTTCGAGCGACTGCCGGATATCTCGCGTAATCAGTTGGCCTCAGACGTAGTGTCGGGCCTGCTGGCGATGCTGGCTAACTTTGAACAACATGGCTTTGCCGCCTGGCGGGATGCGTGGAATCAGCGTCACGCCTATGCGGGGCTGCCGATTAGAGTGATTCAAGGACAGCAGACCAGCGATGCGATCGCCGGAGAAGTGGATGAGAGTGGTAACCTCTGGGTTGCCGAAAATGGTCACTCGCGACGCCTAGCCGGCGGTGAGATCAGCGTGCGCAGGCGTTTATGATTCTGGATCTGGATATCGGCAACACGCTGTCTAAATGGCGGCTCAAGGATGCCGAGAGTAGCGAGATACGTTCCCGCGGGGCTGTGTGGACCCGGGAGGAGTGGCGCCCAGGGGCTGATATTCCCGACCTGGACGTGGTCGAGGCGGTGCGTATATCAAGCGTTGCCAGGGCAGCCGTGCTGGAAGAGACGGTCGCCTTGTTGCGCCGCCGGGTGCGTCATGTGCACGTGGCGCACTCAACCCATGAGGCACTAGGCGTGGTTAATGGCTACGAAGAGCCGGGGCGTTTAGGCGTCGATCGTTGGATGGGGGCGCTGGCGGGCTATCAGCTAGCAGGCGGTTGCTGTGCGGTGGATTGTGGCAGCGCGATTACTATCGACTTTGTGCTGCCAGGCGGCCAGCACCTGGGCGGCTTTATTATCCCCGGTCTTCGCCTGATGAAAGAGAGCCTGAAGCTGGGTACTCGCAATGTGGCCATCGACCCTGAAAGTGAGGCCGATGAGTTGCTGGAGCCAGGACGACGCACCGTTGATGCGGTTAATCATGGTATTTATATGGCCGCCGTCAGTGCCATTAACCGCATTTATAGCGAAGTGTGCGATCAAGAGGGTGTGGCGCTGCCAATGCTGTTGACGGGGGGGGATGCGCGCGTTGTCTCACGGGGAGTGCAGGTGCCTCATGCGGTGTGGCCGGATATGGTTTATGGCGGCTTAGAGGCGTGCTTTCCGATGACTTTCGCCGAGCGTGCGGGCAAAATGTCGGGTGCGCCGCGGGTGCCTGAGCCGGTAGCGCTAGAAAAGATTCGCGCGGCACTTGCATTCTCCATGCTGCTTTGACAGAATGCAGCGCGTTCCAAGGCAGGCAGAAGATGCACTGGCATCGCAAGCTACGATAAATTAAGTAAATATCTAGCTTGACACTGTTTTGGAGGCTGGCATAATGTGCCGCCACAGTTGGAGAGGTTCCCGAGTGGCCAAAGGGAGCAGACTGTAAATCTGCCGCGAAAGCTTCGAAGGTTCGAATCCTTCCCTCTCCACCAAGTTTATCAGGTGCTGAACTGTTCAGTGTTTGGGAATGAAAAGCCGGTAAGCGGGCGTTAGCTACTGTTTCTCGTGCAGCGGATTGTCATTCTATAGGCAAGTTCGGCGGGCGTAGTTCAATGGTAGAACCTCAGCCTTCCAAGCTGATGGTGCGGGTTCGATTCCCGCCGCCCGCTCCAGTTGATGTGTTTAGCTCATGTAGCTCAGGGGTAGAGCACACCCTTGGTAAGGGTGAGGTCGACGGTTCAATTCCGTCCATGAGCTCCATATTGCAGATCAAGCGAGCGAAGCTCGCTTTTTTTGTCTCTGCGTTTGGGTGGGTTTTTGTGACGCTTGAGCGTAAAGAAGGGGTTGTCAGGTGTGGGATTCTCCGCTACCATGGCGCCCGCTGTTGTATAGGCGGTCGAAAAGACGCTTGTTAACAGAAGTAAGAAGCAAAAAGTAGATAGACGTTAGAAAGTCTAGAAAGTACGAAGATAGAAAGTCAGTACGACGATACAGGCCAGTAGCTCAATTGGCAGAGCAGCGGTCTCCAAAACCGCAGGTTGGGGGTTCGATTCCCTCCTGGCCTGCCAACCTTCCCCAGGTTGGTATGTCTTTTTCCAAAATTCTTTTATCGTTCGCCGCACCCTGAGGAGTCTCGTTTTTATGAAGCCTGGTTCTGTAAAACATGGCGCCGAGGTGCAACAGACGCGCCATGACGGGCTCAAGTGGGCGGCGGTCGTAGCGCTGCTTGTCGTTGCTGTTGTTGGTAATACCTATTTCGCCGATATTGGCCTGCTCTACCGCGTGCTTGGTGTGGTGGTGTTGTGTGTGATTGCGGGTTTGATCGCGCTAACCACTACCAAAGGTCGTGATTTAGTAGAGCTTGCCAGAAGCGCCAAGAAAGAGATTCAGCGCGTTGTATGGCCGACCCGTCCCGAAACCATTCAGACCACGGCCATTGTGCTAGTGGCCGTCTTGGTGGTGGGGCTAATGCTGTGGTTGATCGACACTCTTCTTGGCTGGGCGATGTCCGGCGTCATTGGTTAGGAGCTTTCATGTCCAAACGTTGGTACGTCGTTCACGCTTATTCTGGCTTTGAAAAGCATGTCATGCGCTCATTGATTGAGCGTGTGAAGATGTACGGTATGGAAGATCGCTTTGGCGAAATTCTGGTGCCGACCGAAGAAGTTGTCGAAATGCGTGACGGCAAGCGTCGCAAGAGCGAGCGCAAATTTTATCCCGGCTACGTACTAGTCGAGATGGAAATGGCCGACGAAACATGGCACCTCGTCAATGAGACGCCGCGTGTTATGGGCTTTATCGGTGGAACAAAAGAGAAGCCAGCGCCAATTACTTCTCGTGAAGCAGACGCAATTTTGCTGCGCGTTAAAGACGGTACTGACAAGCCGCGGCCTAAAACGATGTTTGAACCGGGCCAGTCAGTGCGCGTTATCGATGGGCCGTTTGCCGATTTCAACGGTGTTGTCGAAGAAGTTAATTATGAAAAGAGTCGTCTGCATGTCAGCGTGCTGATCTTCGGGCGCTCTACACCTGTTGAGTTAGAGTTCTCTCAGGTCGAGAAAGAGTAACTAGTGAATAGTTAGTAGTAGCTAGTGAATGGTAAGTAAGCGGTAAGTGTTAATTCGTGTGAAATGGCTAGTCAGCTGTTTCACTGGTACCGGGGAGCCTTCGGGCGCTATTACCCAACTGGAGTGTTAAAGATGGCCAAGAAAGTACAGGCTTATATCAAGCTGCAGGTTGCTGCAGGTAAAGCCAATCCAAGTCCGCCGGTAGGCCCTGCGCTGGGTCAGCACGGCGTGAACATCATGGAATTCTGTAAGGCGTTCAACGCCGCGACTCAAGAAATTGAGCCGGGCCTGCCGACGCCAGTCGTGATCACCGTCTACTCTGACCGTAGCTTCACGTTCGTCACCAAGACGCCGCCTGCTGCCGTGCTGCTGAAAAAAGCCGCTGGCATCAAGTCCGGTTCTGGTGAGCCGAACAAGAAGAAGGTCGGCACCGTAACGCGTGAACAGCTTGAAGAGATCGCCAAGACTAAAGAGCCTGATTTGACGGCTGCGAATCTCGATGCCGCTGTACGCACCATTGCTGGCAGCGCTCGCAGCATGGGCCTAAACGTGGAGGGTCTCTGATCATGGCTAAACTGTCTAAGCGTGCGAAAATCATTCGCGAAAAAGTAGACACTACTAAAGCCTACTCTATTGAAGAAGCGGTTGCGCTGCTCTCTGAGCTGTCTACTGTTAAATTCAAAGAGTCTGTTGATGTCGCCATCAACCTGGGCGTTGATCCACGCAAATCCGACCAGGTTGTGCGTGGCGCTACCGTCATGCCTAACGGTACCGGTAAAGACGTACGCGTTGCAGTCTTCACCCAAGGTGCTAATGCCGATGCCGCTAAAGAAGCCGGCGCCGACATCGTGGGTATGGACGACTTGGCTGAGCAAGTGAAAAAAGGCGTGATGGATTTTGACGTCGTTATCGCTTCGCCCGATGCTATGCGCGTTGTAGGTCAACTAGGTCAAATTCTAGGCCCGCGTGGCCTAATGCCTAACCCGAAAGTTGGCACCGTAACGCCCGACGTGGCGACGGCGGTTAAAAATGCCAAAGCGGGTCAGGTGCGTTTCCGTACTGACAAGAACGGCATCATCCACACTACCCTGGGTAAAGTGGATTTTGACGCCTCAGCGATTAACGGCAACCTGGAGGCACTGGTTGCTGACCTGAAGCGCCTCAAGCCGAGCTCGTCTAAAGGCATTTACTTCAAAAAAATGACCCTGTCTACTACCATGGGCCCGGGTTTGACAATCGATCACTCTGCTTTCGCGTAAGCGAGTCATCGTTGGTTTTTTTGTAGGAACCGAGCAAGAACTTTGCGGTCCCCCGTTTGGTGGCTATCACTGGCCGGGGCATCGTCAAAGACCGCAGGTGCCGCGCTTGATAAGTACGCAAGTACTTACAAGGGCGGCTTAATTGCCCTATAAGCGCCTGCGCAGATGGTGTGGCCGCCAGTTGGTTAAGCTTAAGACGGCTTTCTGGTGAGCACCATCCCCAAGGCTTCCCGCTTTGCAGCGCTTTTAGCACAGCAGAGTGGGGAGAGATGGTAACCACCGGAACCTTCCTGGGTTCCGGCACGAAGGAGTGATCACTGTGCCACTAGCACTTGAAGGCAAGAAAGCGATTGTTGCCGAGGTCAGTGAAGCGGCCAAGGGCGCACTCTCCGTCGTAGTTGCTGATTCTCGCGGCGTTACGGTTGGTAAAATGACCGATCTGCGCAAGCAGGCGCGTGAGAATGGTGTAGAGCTGCGTGTTGTACGTAATACGCTGGCTCGCCGCGCTCTCGAGGGCACTCAGTGGGAGTGCTTGAACGATAGCTTCGTTGGTCCTACGTTGTTGGCCTTCTCTACTGATCATCCGGGCGCTGCCGCTCGTCTGTTCAAAGAGTTTGCTAAAGCGGACAAGAACTTCGAAGTAAAAGCGTTGGCCTACGAAGGTGAGCTGATTCCGGCTGCTGACATCGACCGTCTGGCAACCCTACCGACTCACGACGAAGCAATTGCCAAGTTGATGTCGGTAATGAAAGAAGCCTCCGCTGGCAAGCTGGTTCGTACTCTGGCCGCTCTGCGCGACCAGAAGCAAGAAGCTGCATAAGCAGTTCTTCTTGCAGGTGGCGTAAACGGTCTAACCAGGGCGCTGCCTGAACCGAGCAATGAATCCTGAGTCCTCGGCTGACCGAGACTCCCGCAAAGTTAGGAATGAAACAATGGCACTGTCTAAAGACGATATCATCAATGCTGTAGCCGACATGACCGTAATGGAAGTTGTCGAGCTGATCGAAGCAATGGAAGAGAAATTCGGCGTTTCTGCTGCCGCTGCCGTAATGGCTGGTCCGGCTGCTGGCGGCGAAGTAGCTGAAGAACAGACTGAGTTTGACGTAGTTCTGACCGCTGCTGGCGACAAGAAAGTTAACGTGATCAAAGCAGTACGTGAGATCACTGGCCTTGGCTTGAAAGAAGCTAAAGGTGCTGTTGACGGCGCTCCGGCGACCATCAAAGAAGGTCTGTCTAAAGACGACGCTGAAGCAGCTAAAGCCAAGCTGGAAGAAGCGGGCGCAACCGTCGAGCTCAAGTAAGCCTTGTGCGGACGGCTTTACGCGCTGCGTAAGCTTCCACGGCTGGCGGCGGGATTTCCCGCTGCCGGCCTTTTTCTGTTGTAGCTGGTGTCGAACACTCGGTGATATTGAACGACAGCAGTACTGCTCATTGAGAGTAGCCACGACAGAAACGTAAAAGCGTTATTGAAGATGGCGTTATTGAAGATAGTGTTATCGACTACAGTGTTATCGACGACTGAGTTATCGAACTAGATTTTCGACGGCGAGCTACCGATTGAGGAGCTTGCTGTCTGTGTCTGACGAAGCTCGAAGGGCAGATGACCACGCATCGGTCACCCATGGTGAACAAGCTGGGGAATACAGATGGCTTACTCATATACTGAGAAAAAACGCATCCGCAAGGATTTCGGCAAACTGCCCCAAGTGATGGATGTGCCTTACTTGCTGGCGATCCAGCTTGATTCCTATTACGACTTCCTCCAGCAAGATCGTTCGCCCGACGAGCGTCACGAGGTCGGTCTGCACGCGGCATTCAAGTCCGTGTTTCCGATTGAGAGCTTCTCCGGCAATGCAGCGCTTGAGTATGTCAGCTACCGCTTTGGCACGCCGGCGTTCGATGTTAAGGAGTGCCAGCTGCGCGGCGTGACTTACTCCGCCCCGCTGCGCGTCAAGGTTCGCTTGATCATCTATGATCGCGACTCCTCGAACAAAGCAATTAAAGATATTAAAGAGCAAGAAGTCTACATGGGGGAAATCCCCCTGATGACTGAGAACGGTACCTTTGTTATCAACGGTACTGAGCGGGTTATCGTCTCCCAGCTCCACCGCTCGCCCGGTGTGTTCTTCGATCACGACAAAGGTAAGAGCCACTCTTCCGGCAAGCTGCTCTATTCAGCTCGCGTGATTCCTTATCGTGGCTCCTGGTTAGACTTCGAGTTTGACCCCAAGGATAACGTTTTCGTACGTATTGACCGTCGCCGCAAGCTGCCGGCCTCGGTACTGATGCGTGCGCTGGGGATGAACACCGAAGAGATCCTGGCCGAGTTCTTTGAAACCAGCGTCTTCCACATTGAGAAATCCGGTTTCTATGTTGAGTTGGTTCCGTCGCGCCTGCGCGGCGAGACAGCTACTTTCGACATCAAGGATGGCGAAGGCAATGTGATCGTTGAAGAGGGGCGTCGGATTACCCAGAAGCACATTCGTCAGCTTGAAAAAGCCGGCCTTGAGCGTCTGGACGTGCCGATGGAGTACCTGTTCGGCAAAACGCTGGCTAAAGATCAAATCGACTCCAAAACAGGCGAGCTGATCTGCCCGTGTAATACCGAGATCACTCCCGAGGTGCTTGAGCGCATGGCCCAGGGTGGCATTACCTTGGTGGAAACGCTCTACACCAATGATCTCGACTGCGGTTCATTCATTTCCGACACCTTGAAGCTGGATGCTACTAATTCCGCGCTTGAAGCGTTAGTCGAAATTTACCGCATGATGCGTCCCGGCGAACCGCCCACCAAAGAGTCTGCCGAGACGCTGTTTAACAACCTGTTCTTCTCTGAGGACCGCTACGACCTGTCTGGCGTTGGCCGCATGAAGTTCAACCGTCGCCTGCGTCGTGATACTGACACGGGCTCCGGCGTACTGGATCGCAAAGACATTCTTGATGTGCTGCGCGAGCTGATCAGTATCCGTAACGGCTTCGGTGACGTTGACGATATCGATCACCTGGGTAACCGCCGTATTCGCTGTGTGGGCGAGATGGCAGAGAACCAGTTCCGCGTAGGCCTGGTGCGTGTAGAGCGCGCCGTGAAAGAGCGTCTTTCCATGGCGGAAAGCGAAGGCCTGATGCCCCAAGACTTGATCAACGCCAAGCCGGTCGCGGCGGCGGTGAAGGAGTTCTTCGGTTCCAGCCAGCTTTCGCAGTTTATGGATCAGAACAACCCGCTTTCTGAGGTTACCCACAAGCGTCGTGTGTCGGCACTCGGCCCCGGTGGTTTGACCCGTGAGCGTGCTGGCTTCGAAGTACGTGACGTTCACGCCACGCACTACGGGCGTCTATGCCCGATCGAAACGCCAGAAGGCCCGAACATCGGTCTGATTAACTCGCTGGCCACTTACAGCCACACTAACAGCTACGGTTTCCTCGAAACGCCGTACCGTAAAGTGGTTGATCGTCAGTTGACCGACGACATCGTTCACCTCTCGGCGATCGAAGAGGGCGATTTCGTTATCGCCCAGGCATCAGCAGCGGTAGATGAGTCCAACAAGTTAAGTGATGACCTGGTTCAGGTTCGTCACCGCGGTGAAACGACCTTTATGCGTCCTGAACAAGTGACGCTAATGGACGTGTCGCCACGTCAGGTTGTATCAGTCGCAGCGGCATTGATTCCGTTCCTGGAGCACGATGACGCCAACCGCGCCTTGATGGGTTCCAACATGCAGCGTCAGGCGGTACCGACCCTGCGTGCCGATAAGCCGCTGGTAGGTACGGGCATGGAGCGCTTTGTTGCCCGTGACTCCGGCGTCTGTGCGGTGGCCAATCGCGGCGGCGTGATTGATTCCGTCGATGCGCGTCGTGTCGTGGTACGGGTTAATGAAGATGAAATCATCGGCGGTGAAGCCGGCGTTGATATCTACAACCTGACCAAGTACACCCGCTCGAACCAGAACACCTGTATGAACCAGCGCCCCATCGTGCGGCCTGGCGACAGCGTGGCACGTGGCGATATTCTCGCTGACGGCCCGTCGGTGGATATGGGCGACCTGGCGCTGGGCCAGAACATGCGCATCGCGTTTATGCCCTGGAACGGTTACAACTTCGAGGACTCCATCCTGCTTTCCGAGCGGGTCGTTCAAGAAGACCGTTTCACCACGATCCACATTCAGGAACTGACCTGTGTGTCCCGCGACACCAAGTTGGGCTCGGAAGAAATTACCTCCGATATCCCTAACGTGGGCGAGTCTGCGCTCTCCAAGCTGGATGAAGCGGGCGTTGTCTACATCGGTGCCGAAGTCGGCCCGGGCGATATTCTGGTCGGTAAAGTAACGCCGAAGGGTGAAACCCAGCTGACGCCTGAAGAGAAGCTGCTACGTGCCATCTTCGGTGAGAAAGCGTCTGACGTTAAAGACACTTCCCTGCGTGCCCCCACCGGCATGAAAGGTACGGTCATCGACGTTCAGGTGTTTACTCGTGACGGCGTTGAGAAAGATTCACGCGCCCTGTCGATCGAGCGCACTCAGCTTGACGAAGTTCGTAAGGATCTCCAAGAGACTTACCGTATCGCCGAAGACGCCACTTTTGAGCGTCTAAAGCGTACCCTTGACGGTCAGGCTGTTAACGGCGGCCCGAACCTCAAGAAAGGTGACGTGCTCGACGAGGCATACCTGGATGAATTGCCGCGTCAGCAGTGGTTCAAACTGCGCATGCAGGATGAGTCCTACAACGAGCTGCTGGCACAGGCCGACGAACAGCTGGAAACCCGTCGTAAAGAGATGGACGAGCGCTTTGAAGATAAGAAGCGCAAGCTGACCCAGGGCGACGATCTCGCACCGGGCGTGCTAAAAATCGTCAAAGTCTATATGGCGGTTAAGCGTCGCATCCAGCCGGGTGACAAGATGGCCGGTCGTCACGGTAACAAAGGTGTTATCTCGGCGATTATGCCCATCGAAGACATGCCGTTTGATGAAAAGGGCGAGCCGGTCGACGTGGTGCTGAACCCGCTGGGCGTACCGTCGCGTATGAACGTCGGTCAGATTTTGGAAACCCACCTGGGTATGGCGGCACGTGGCTTGGGCGTCAAGATCGAAGCCATGCTGCGCGACGCACGTGGACAGCAAGTGGCCGAGATCCGTGATTTCCTGGGTCAGATCTACAATACGCAAGGTACGCGCGTTGAAGATCTCGACTCCCTGACGGATGACGAGATCATCGCCCTGGCGAAGAACCTCAAAGGTGGTGTGCCTATGGCCACGCCGGTGTTTGACGGTGCCAAAGAGCACGAAATCAAGCACCTGCTGAAGCTGGCGAACATCCCCGAGTCGGGTCAGATGGCCCTGTTCGATGGCCGTACCGGTGATGCTTTTGACCGTCCGGTCACCGTTGGCTACATGTACATGCTGAAGCTTAACCACTTGGTAGACGACAAGATGCATGCGCGTTCTACTGGTTCTTACTCGCTGGTTACCCAGCAGCCCTTGGGTGGTAAGGCGCAATTCGGTGGTCAGCGCTTCGGTGAGATGGAAGTGTGGGCGCTGGAAGCTTACGGCGCTGCATACACGCTACAAGAGATGCTCACCGTCAAGTCGGACGACGTCGAAGGCCGCACCAAGATGTACAAAAACATCGTGGATGGCGACCACACCATGCAGGCAGGCATGCCGGAATCCTTCAACGTACTCGTGAAGGAAATCCGCTCGCTGGGCATCGATATCGAGTTAGAGAGCTAGGAGCCGTCCCATGAAAGATTTGGTGAAAGTACTCAAATCGCAGTCTCAGTCCGAAGAGTTTGACGCGATCAAGATTACCCTGGCGTCGCCGGACATGATTCGCTCCTGGTCGTTTGGCGAGGTGAAGAAGCCTGAGACCATCAACTACCGTACCTTTAAACCGGAGCGGGATGGCCTGTTCTGCGCCAAGATTTTTGGCCCGGTTAAGGATTACGAGTGCCTGTGCGGCAAGTATAAGCGCATGAAGCACCGCGGTATCATCTGCGAAAAGTGTGGCGTAGAAGTGACCAAAGCCGCCGTGCGCCGTGAGCGCATGGGGCACATCGAGCTCGCTTCGCCGGTGGCACACATTTGGTTTTTGAAGTCACTGCCGTCGCGTATCGGCATGTTCCTCGATATGACCCTGCGTGATATCGAGCGCGTGCTGTATTTCGAAAGCTTTGTCGTTATCGATCCAGGTATGACCACGCTGGAGCGTGGTCAGCTGATGAACGACGAGCAGTACTTTGAAGCACTGGAAGAGTTCGGTGATGACTTCGATGCCCGCATGGGTGCCGAAGCCGTTCAGGAGCTGCTCAAAGATATCGATCTGGAAGAAGAGATTAACCACCTGCGCGAAGAGATTCCGCAGACTAACTCCGAAACCAAGATCAAGAAGCTCTCCAAGCGCCTCAAGCTGCTTGAAGCCTTCTACCACTCCGGTAACGCGCCGGCGTGGATGGTCATGGAAGTGCTGCCCGTGCTGCCACCGGATCTGCGTCCGCTGGTACCGCTGGACGGTGGCCGTTTCGCGACCTCCGATCTCAACGACCTTTACCGTCGTGTGATCAACCGTAACAACCGCCTGAAGCGTCTGCTCGATCTCAATGCGCCGGACATTATTGTGCGCAACGAGAAGCGTATGCTGCAGGAAGCCGTCGATGCACTGCTCGACAATGGTCGTCGTGGCCGCGCGATCACGGGCTCTAACAAGCGCCCGCTGAAATCGCTCGCCGACATGATCAAAGGTAAGCAGGGTCGTTTCCGTCAGAACCTGCTGGGTAAGCGCGTCGACTACTCGGGCCGCTCGGTAATTACCGTTGGTCCGACCCTGCGTCTGCACCAGTGTGGTCTGCCCAAGAAAATGGCGCTTGAGCTGTTCAAGCCGTTTATCTACTCCAAGCTGCAGTCGCTGGGCTATGCCTCCACGATCAAAGCCGCCAAGAAGATGGTCGAGCGCGAGCTGCCGGAAGTGTGGGACATCCTTGCCGATGTTATCCGCGAGCACCCGGTACTGCTTAACCGCGCCCCCACGCTTCACCGTCTGGGTATCCAGGCGTTTGAGCCGCTGCTGATCGAAGGTAAAGCGATTCAGCTGCACCCGCTGGTATGTGCCGCCTACAACGCCGACTTTGACGGTGACCAGATGGCGGTACACGTGCCGCTGACCCTGGAAGCCCAGCTCGAAGCGCGTGCGCTGATGATGGCCACCAACAACGTGCTTTCGCCCGCTAACGGCGAGCCGATCATCGTGCCGTCCCAGGACGTTGTACTGGGTCTTTACTACATGACCCGCGAAAAGATCAACGCCAAAGGCGAGGGTATGGTGTTCTCTGACCTCAACGAGGTAGAGCGCGCTTTCGGTACCCAGTCAGTATCGCTGCACGCCCGGGTCAAAGTGCGTCTGGACGAAATCGATATCGAAGAAGAGAGCGGCGAGCGTAGCTTCCACCGCCGTATTTACGATACGACGGTAGGCCGTGCACTGCTGTTCCGCATTCTGCCCGAAGGTGTGCCCTTCGAGCTGATCGACCAGCCGATGAAGAAGAAGGCGATCTCCAGCCTGATCAACGAAGTTTATCGTCGTGCCGGCCTCAAGCCGACCGTCATTTTCGCTGACCAGCTGATGTATACCGGTTTCCGTCTCGCGACCTGGTCCGGCGCCTCAATCGGTGTTAACGACTTCGTTATTCCCGAAGCAAAAACTGAAATCGTTGATGCAGCGGAAGCCGAAGTTAAAGAGATCGAAGACCAGTTCTCTTCTGGCCTGGTAACAGCGGGCGAGAAGTACAACAAGGTTATCGATATCTGGTCCAAGGCCAACGATAAAGTCGCCAAGGCGATGATGGTGGGTATCTCTAAAGAGACCGTCATCGATCGTGATGGCAACGAAGTTGAGCAGGACTCGTTCAACAGCGTCTTCATCATGGCCGACTCCGGTGCCCGTGGTAGTGCTGCCCAGATCCGTCAGTTGGCGGGTATGCGTGGTCTGATGGCCAAGCCGGATGGCTCGATCATCGAAACGCCGATCGTCGCCAACTTCCGTGAAGGTCTGAACGTACTGCAGTACTTCATCTCGACCCACGGTGCACGTAAAGGTCTTGCGGATACGGCGTTGAAAACCGCCAACTCCGGTTACCTGACGCGTCGCTTGGTAGACGTAGCGCAAGACCTGGTCATCACCGAAGTCGACTGTGGTACCGAAAATGGCTTGACCCTGCACCCGATCATCGAAGGCGGCGACATTATCGTACCGCTTTCCCAGCGCGTGCTTGGTCGTGTAGTCGCCCAGGATGTGGTTCACCCAGGCAGCGGTGAAGTCTTGATCGCGAAAGGTACCTTGCTCGACGAGAAATGGTGTGCCGAGCTCGACACCATGGGTGTCGACGAGATCATCGTTCGCTCTACGATTACCTGTGAGACCGCACACGGCGTGTGTGCCTCCTGTTACGGCCGTGACTTGGCCCGTGGCCATCAGGTCAACATCGGTGAAGCCGTCGGCGTTATCGCCGCACAGTCCATCGGTGAGCCGGGTACCCAGCTGACCATGCGTACCTTCCACATTGGTGGTGCGGCATCGCGTTCGTCTGCTGTGGATAGCGTACAAGTGAAGCACGGCGGTAAGGTTCGTCTGCACAACATCAAGCATGTAGAGCGTGCCGACGGTAAGCTGGTGGTGGTATCTCGTTCTAGCGCCCTGGCCGTTGCTGACGACCATGGCCGTGAGCGTGAGTACTATAAGCTTCCTTACGGTGCTGAGCTTTCTGTACGCGACGGCGACGTGGTCGACGCTGGTGCGACAGTGGCCAAATGGGATCCGCACACCCACCCGATCGTTGCCGAAGTAGAAGGTAAGGCGCAGTTCATTGATCTCGACGAGGGTGTCACCATGCACCGCAGCGTCGATGAGATGACCGGCCTCTCCTCTATCGAGGTGATCGAGTCTGCAGCACGTCCCATGGCCGGTCGTGACAAGCGCCCGATGGTCATGCTGCAAGACAGCTCGGGCGAGTACGTCTCTGTATCGGGCTCCAACACCCCGGTTCAGTACCTGCTTCCGGGCAACTCGATTATTTCGGTCGACGATGGTGTGACGATCGGGGTGGGTGAAGTGGTTGCCCGTATCCCGGTAGAAGCCTCGGCGAACAAAGACATCACCGGTGGTCTGCCGCGGGTTGCTGACTTGTTCGAAGCGCGTAAGCCGAAAGAGTCCTCGATCCTGGCCGAGATCAGCGGTGTGATCAGCTTCGGTAAAGAGACCAAAGGTAAGCGTCGTCTGACCATTACCCCGGAATCTGGCGATCCGTTTGAAGCGCTGATTCCGAAATGGCGTCAAATTGCCGTCTTCGAAGGCGAAACCGTCGAGAAGGGCGAGGTGATTTCCGATGGGCCGAGCAATCCGCACGATATCCTGCGCTTGCTGGGTGTTGAGGAGCTCGCCAAGTACATCACTGCCGAAGTACAGGACGTTTATCGTCTGCAGGGCGTAGGCATCAACGACAAGCACATCGAAGTCATTGTGCGTCAGATGCTGCGTAAGGTAGAGATTACTGATTCGGGCGATTCTGACTTCATCACGGGCGACCAGGCTGAACTGGTTCGCGTGCTGGAACAGAACGAACGCCTTGAAAAAGAGAAGAAATTCCCGGCCAAGTATCAGCGTATGCTGCTGGGTATCACCAAGGCCAGCTTGGCCACCGAGTCGTTCATTTCCGCGGCCTCCTTCCAGGAGACAACCCGCGTACTGACCGAAGCAGCGGTGACTGGCAAGCGTGATTACCTGCGTGGCCTGAAAGAAAACGTGGTGGTTGGTCGCCTGATACCAGCTGGTACAGGCTTGACTCACCACGCAGAACGTCGTCGCAAGCGCGAAGACGTTGAGCAACTGTTCAATCCTTCGGCTACCGAAGTCGAACAGGAGCTGGGTGCACAGTTGACCGCTCTCGATTCTGACGACGAGCTGTAGATTTGGCGCCTAAAGCAGTAGGTAACATGAGTAAGTAAAACGAATAGCTGACCTGAAAAAGTGTCACCTTGCCGGTAAAGCCGCCGGCAAGGCTTGACGCGACCTAGGGTCAGCCTTTAGAATGCGCAGCCTTTAACAGTGGGGTGGGTGCGCCCGCATCCGCTGCCCGCATTTGTTAAAAGGCAAGGCAACCATTGGAGTCAGCTAAACACCATGGCAACGATTAATCAGCTAGTGCGCAAGCCGCGCAAGCGCCCCGTCACAAAAAGTGACGTGCCAGCGCTGCAGGCCTGTCCGCAAAAACGCGGCGTTTGTACGCGCGTTTACACCACCACCCCGAAGAAGCCTAACTCGGCTCTGCGTAAGGTTTGCCGTGTGCGCCTTACCAACGGCTTTGAAGTGTCTTCTTATATCGGTGGTGAAGGTCACAACCTTCAAGAACACTCTGTCGTTTTGATTCGCGGCGGTCGTGTAAAGGATTTGCCAGGTGTGCGTTATCACACCGTTCGTGGCGCCCTTGACACCTCTGGCGTTCAAAATCGTCGTCAGGGTCGTTCTAAATACGGTACTAAGCGTCCTAAGTCCTAAGTTTTAAGTCCTAGGTCAGCTGTGCAGCGTCGCCCCGTCAAAAGGGCATGCTGAGTAACGATTTTCACGAATTTGACGGTCTGATAAGAGTAAGGTCGGGCTGCACTTGTGGTACTTGAATAGCGTACACAGGTTGCATGAGTTCCGGGTTTACCTGAAAGATCCTTAATTGAGGGCTTATCATGCCTAGAAGAAGAGTAGTAGCTAAACGCGAGATTCTGCCGGATCCTAAGTTCGGAAGTGAGCGTCTGGCGAAGTTCATGAACCACCTGATGGTCAGCGGCAAGAAGTCCATAGCTGAGCGTATCGTCTACGGTGCGTTGGACAAGGTTGCCGAGCGTAGTAAAGAAGATCCGCTGGAGATCTTCGACAAAGCGCTGGAAGCCATCCAGCCGATGGTCGAAGTGAAGTCGCGCCGCGTTGGTGGTGCGACCTATCAGGTGCCGGTTGAAGTACGTCCGTCTCGCCGTCAAGCGCTGGCAATGCGCTGGCTGGTAGACGCGGCGCGTCGTCGCGGTGAGAAAACCATGGTTCAGCGTCTGGCGGGTGAAATGCTGGATGCCGCTGAAGGTAAAGGTTCTGCCGTTAAGAAGCGCGAAGACGTGCATCGCATGGCAGAAGCCAACAAGGCCTTCTCGCACTACCGTTTTTAAGGTCGGCGTTTTTAAGTATGGCTTTCTGGTTTATATATGCACGTTGTTCAGCATGGTGGAATGTTTGCTGAGTCGCGTTGTTGCAATTCAAAAGTTGCAACACTCAGCCGCTACCATGACGCAGTGGTAGCGGCGGCCGCATAAACCTCGCTTGCATACGCCGCTAAATTAACGAGCATCGCCAACAAACGGGAGTTTCACCGTGGCACGCAAGACTCCACTAAATCGCTACCGTAATATCGGTATCGTCGCTCACGTCGACGCGGGTAAAACCACGACGACTGAGCGTGTACTGTTCTACACCGGCCTCTCCCACAAAGTGGGCGAAGTACACGACGGTGCTGCGACCATGGACTGGATGGAGCAGGAGCAGGAGCGTGGTATCACTATCACCTCAGCTGCAACTACCTGTTTCTGGCAGGGCATGAACAAGCAGTTCCCTGAGCACCGTATCAATATTATCGACACCCCGGGGCACGTTGACTTCACTATTGAAGTTGAACGTTCTCTGCGCGTACTCGATGGTGCGGTTGTTGTGCTGTGTGGTTCTTCCGGCGTTCAGCCGCAGACCGAAACAGTATGGCGCCAAGCCAACAAGTACGAAGTTCCGCGCATGGTTTTCGTCAATAAGATGGACCGTACCGGCGCTGACTTCTTCATGGTTGTCGAGCAGTTGAAAGAGCGTTTGGGTGCCAAAGCTGTGCCAATCCAGATTAACTGGGGCACGGAAGAGGACTTTAAAGGCGTTATTGATCTGATTCAGATGAAGGCTATCCTGTGGGACGAGGAAAGCCTGGGTATGAATTATGACCTCGCGGACATTCCTGCTGAGCTACAAGAAACAGCAGAAAAGTACCGCGAAGAGATGGTCGAAGCTGCTGCCGAAGGCTCTGACGAGCTGATGGAAAAGTACCTTGAAGGCGGTGAGCTATCGGTTGAAGAGATCAAGGCCGGTCTGCGTGCGCGCACCCTGGCTAACGATATCGTTCTGGTTACCTGTGGTTCTGCCTTTAAGAACAAAGGCGTTCAAGCAGTGCTGGATGGCGTTATCGAATACATGCCTTCGCCGACGGAAGTTAAGGCGATCGAAGGTGAGCTCGACGATAAAGACGGCACCGTTGATACCCGTGAAGCTGATGACAGTGCGCCGTTTGCGGCCCTGGCGTTTAAGATCGCCACTGACCCCTTCGTTGGTACGCTGACCTTTATTCGCGTCTACTCGGGTGTTCTTAAATCTGGTGACGGTGTCTATAACTCCGTTAAGCAGAAGAAAGAGCGCGTTGGCCGTATCGTTCAGATGCACGCCAATTCCCGTGAAGAGATCAAAGAAGTTCTGGCGGGCGACATCGCTGCTTGTATCGGTCTGAAAGACGTCACCACGGGTGATACCCTGTGCGACATTGATAACAAGATTGTTCTCGAGCGCATGGAGTTCCCGGATCCGGTTATCTCGGTTGCTGTAGAGCCTAAATCTAAGGCAGACCAAGAGAAGATGGGTGTTGCGTTGGGCAAGCTTGCTCAAGAAGACCCTTCCTTCCAGGTCAAAACCGACGAAGAAACCGGCCAGACGATTATTTCTGGCATGGGTGAGCTTCACCTGGATATCCTCGTTGACCGTATGCGTCGCGAGTTTAAGGTTGAAGCCAATATCGGTAAGCCTCAGGTTGCCTATCGCGAAACGATTCGCGGCAGCATTGAGCAAGAAGGCAAGTTCGTACGTCAGTCCGGTGGTCGTGGTCAGTATGGTCACGTATGGCTGCGTATCGAGCCGCTGACAGCAGAAGAGAAGGGTGAAGGCGAAGACGAACTGTTCTTCAAGTTCAACTCTGAGATCGTGGGTGGTGCGGTTCCCAAGGAATACGTTCCCGCGGTTGAGAAGGGTGCTTTTGAGCAGCTCAAAAACGGCGTCATCGCGGGTTACCCGATGATCGACGTTAAAGTAACGCTGTTTGATGGCTCCTTCCACGACGTAGACTCCAACGAGACTGCGTTTAAGATTGCTTCTTCTATGGCAGTAAAAGAAGGTGCCAGGAAGGCCAAGGCCGTGCTGCTGGAGCCGGTGATGAAGGTCGAAATCGTGACCCCCGAAGAATTTATGGGTGACGTCATGGGTGACCTGAGCCGTCGTCGCGGCCTGGTGCAGGGTATGGATGACTCCTCTTCTGGTAAAGTCATTCGTGCGACGGTGCCACTGGGCGAGATGTTCGGTTATGCAACCGATCTGCGCTCACAAACCCAGGGCCGTGCGAGCTACTCTATGGAGTTCTCGAAGTACGACGAGGCGCCCTCCAGCGTCGTTGAAGCCGTCATCAATCAAAACGGTTAACCGTTAGCTAACGTAAAGAGGTTATAGCAGTGGCTAAGGAAAAATTTGAACGTTCCAAACCGCACGTCAACGTCGGCACCATTGGTCACGTCGACCACGGTAAAACGACTCTGACGGCGGCCCTGACCCGCGTGTCTGCTGAGGTTTTCGGCGGCGACTGGCGTGAGTTTGATACCATCGATAACGCTCCTGAAGAGCGTGAGCGCGGTATCACAATCGCTACTTCCCACGTGGAATACCAGTCTGAAGATCGCCACTACGCGCACGTTGACTGCCCGGGACACGCTGACTACGTCAAGAACATGATCACCGGTGCTGCGCAGATGGACGGCGCTATCCTGGTATGTTCTGCCGCAGACGGCCCGATGCCGCAAACTCGCGAGCACATCCTGCTGTCTCGTCAGGTTGGCGTACCGTTCATCGTTGTGTTCCTGAACAAAGCGGACATGGTCGATGATGAAGAGCTGCTCGAGCTGGTAGAAATGGAAGTTCGCGAACTTCTAGACCAGTACGACTTCCCGGGTGACGACACGCCGATCATCACTGGCTCTGCGCTGATGGCGCTGAACGGTGAAGATGACAAGGGCATGGGTACGACTGCCGTCGCTAATTTGATCAAAGCTCTGGATGCTTACATCCCTGAGCCGGAGCGTGCCATCGACCAGCCGTTCCTGATGCCGATCGAAGACGTGTTCTCTATCTCTGGCCGCGGTACTGTTGTTACCGGTCGTGTAGAGCGCGGTATCGTCAAAGCGGGCGAAGAAGTGGAAATCGTGGGTATCCGCGATACCACCAAAACGATCGTTACCGGTGTTGAAATGTTCCGTAAACTGCTCGACGAAGGTCGTGCTGGTGAGAACGTTGGCGCCCTGCTGCGTGGTACTAAGCGTGATGACGTCGAGCGTGGCCAAGTACTGGCCAAGCCGGGCACCATCAACCCGCACACTACCTTCGAAGCAGAAGTTTACGTACTGTCCAAAGAAGAGGGTGGTCGTCACACGCCTTTCTTCAAGGGCTACCGTCCGCAGTTCTACTTCCGTACCACCGACGTAACGGGTACCTGTGAACTGCCGGAAGGCGTTGAAATGGTCATGCCGGGTGACAACGTTCAGATGGTTGTTACCTTGATCGCCCCGATCGCAATGGACGAAGGCTTGCGCTTCGCTATTCGTGAAGGCGGCCGTACTGTCGGTGCTGGCGTTGTGGCCAAAATCGTCAAGTAAGCAGCATGCTTGAATGATGAAGGGGGCTCTGATGAGCCCCCTTTTCTGCGCACCAACAGCAAATGTTTGACATGGGCTTTTGGCGTGCCTATAATGCGCATCCTTTGAATGCGTGGGTAGACGGCTCGCGCCGTCGACATCCATTGGAGTTTAGGGCAAATGCAGAACCAAAAGATTCGCATTCGGTTGAAAGCTTTCGACCATCGCCTGATCGACCAGTCTACAGCGGAGATTGTTGAAACCGCTAAACGTACTGGTGCTCAGGTTCGTGGTCCGATTCCGCTGCCGACCAACCGCGAGCGTTACACCATTCTGATCTCACCGCACGTCAACAAAGATGCGCGTGACCAGTATGAGATTCGTACGCACAAGCGTGTGCTCGACATTGTTGAGCCGACCGAAAAAACTGTTGATGCTTTGATGAAGCTTGATCTCGCCGCAGGCGTTGACGTGCAAATCAAACTCAACTAATTACACTAGTCACTTGCGGCCCAGCGCTCATCGTTCTTTGTAAAGAGCTAGCATGAGCAGCAGCCGCCGCGCCGTGAGGCGCCATACAATGTGCTAGTGGAATGCTCTGGAAAGGGCAGCCATAGCGGGTGATAGCCCCGTACACTATAGGAGACTGAGTATGACTATCGGTTTAGTCGGTAAAAAGGCCGGGATGACCCGTGTCTTTACCGAAGACGGCGCGTCTGTGCCCGTAACCGTTATTGAAGTTGATCCTAATCGTGTTACACGCGTTAAATCTGTCGAGTCTGACGGTTACGCAGCGATTCAGGTCACATCTGGCTCTCGTAAAGCTAAGCACCTCACCAAAGCGCAAGCGGGTCAGTTTGCCAAGGCGGGTGTTGAAGCTGGTCGTGCACTGATGGAGTTTCGTCTTGCAGAAGGCGAAGAGATTCCTGAAGTAGGCGGCGAACTCACCGTATCCCTCTTCGAAGCTGGTCAAATGGTTGACGTGACTGGCACCTCTAAGGGTAAAGGCTTCCAGGGTGCTGTTAAGCGCTGGAATTTCCGTACCCAAGATATGACTCACGGTAACTCTCTGTCGCATCGCGCGCCGGGCTCTATCGGCATGTGTCAGACTCCGGGTCGCGTTTTCAAAGGCAAAAAGATGGCCGGTCAAATGGGTAACGCCCGTTGCACCGTGCAGAGCCTTGAGATCGTCCGTGTTGACGCCGAGCGTAACCTGCTGCTGATTAAAGGCGCCGTACCGGGTGCTCCCGGTAGTGACGTTATCGTTCGCAGCGCCGTGAAAGCAGGCTGAAGGGGATAATTACCAATGAATCTGAATCTTGCTGCAGGCGCGGGTACCGTTGAAGTAGCCGACGCCACTTTTGGCAAAGAATTCAACGAAGCGCTCGTTCACCAGGTTGTCACTGCCTATTTGGCGGCTGGTCGTCAGGGAACCCGCGCACAAAAGAGTCGTTCCGACGTTCGTGGCGGTGGTAAAAAGCCGTGGCGTCAGAAAGGCACCGGTCGTGCACGTGCCGGTACCATCCGCTCTCCGCTATGGCGTAGTGGTGGCGTAACCTTCGCGGCGCGTCCGCAAGACTACACCCAGAAGGTTAACCGCAAGATGTACCGTGCAGCGATGCGCTCCATCTTGTCAGAGCTGGTACGTCAAGAGCGTTTAGTCGCGATTGAAGAGTTCGTCGTCGATGCGCCTAAGACCAAGCAGGTAGCTGCCAAGCTAAAAGAGCTCAACCTTGAAAAAGTGTTGATCGTCACTGAAGAAGTTGACGAAAAGCTCTATTTGGCCGCACGCAACCTTCCCCACGTTGACGTGGTGGATGTCGCGGCAGCTGACCCGGTAAGCCTGGTAGCCTTTGATAAGGTGCTGATTACCGTCTCCGCCCTGCGTAAATTCGAGGAGAAGCTGGCATGAACCAGGAACGCGTATTTAAGGTTCTGCTTGGGCCGCACGTGACCGAAAAGGCCGCAATGGCAGCCGAGCGCAACCAGTACGTTTTCAAGGTGGCATCTGATGCTACCAAGCCCGAGATCAAAAAGGCCGTTGAAGCACTCTTCGGCAAAAAGGTCGGCAGTGTTCAGGTACTGAACATGAAGGGTAAAACAAAACGTACTGCGAACGGCGTTGGCCTGCGTAAGGGTTACCGCAAAGCGTATGTGACCCTGGCTGCGGGTGAAACGCTCGAAGACTTCTCTGGCGCCGAATAAGGGCAGGAGTACGGATAATGGCAATCGTCAAGACCAAACCCACTTCCGCCGGTCGTCGCCACGTCGTCAAGATCGTTGGCGAGGAACTGTTTAAAGGCCGTGCCTATGCACCGCTTTTAGAAAAACAGTCCAAGTCCGGCGGCCGTAACAACTACGGTCGTATCACCACCCGCCACGTGGGCGGTGGTCATCGTCACCACTATCGGTTGATCGATTTCAAACGCACCAAGGATGGCATTCCTGCCACCGTTGAGCGTCTTGAGCACGATCCCAACCGCAGTGCGCACATTGCGCTGCTGAAGTATGCCGATGGTGAGCGTCGTTACATCATTGCACCGAAAGGTGTCAGCGCGGGTGACGTGCTGGAATCTGGTGTTAACGCGTCAATCAAGAAAGGCAATGCCTTGCCGCTGCGCAACGTCCCGTTGGGTTCTACGGTGCACTGCATCGAACTCAAGCCGGGTAAAGGCGCGCAGATTGCTCGCAGTGCCGGTACAAGCGCCCAGCTGGTTGCTCGTGAAGGTAACTATGCCACCCTGCGTCTTCGCTCTGGCGAAATGCGTAAAGTGTTGGCCGAGTGCCGCGCGACCTTGGGTGAAGTGAGCAACTCAGAGCACAGCCTGCGTCAACTTGGCAAGGCCGGTGCGAAGCGCTGGAGAGGTGTGCGTCCGACTGTTCGCGGTGTCGCGATGAACCCAGTCGATCACCCGCACGGTGGTGGCGAAGGCCGCACCAGTGGTGGTCGTCACCCGGTATCCCCATGGGGTGTGCCGACTAAGGGTCATAAGACGCGTAAGAACAAGCGCACCGACAAGCTGATCATTCGTCGTCGTAATAAGACGCGTTGATCTACATTGCCAAGACATTAAGAGGTAACGGCTGTGCCACGTTCACTAAAGAAAGGTCCCTTCATTGACCTTCATCTTTTGAAGAAGGTAGAGGTTGCAGTGGAGAAGAACGATCGCAAACCGATCAAGACTTGGTCGCGTCGTTCTATGATCCTGCCCAATATGGTAGGCCTCACTATCGCGGTCCATAACGGTCGCCAACACGTCCCGGTGCACGTCTCCGAGGAAATGGTTGGCCACAAATTGGGCGAATTCGCTGCTACTCGCACTTATCGCGGGCATGCGGCGGATAAAAAAGCCAAACGGTAAGCCAGAGAGGATTGAGAGATGGAAGTCACAGCTAAGCTGCTTGGCGCTCGTTTATCCGCCCAGAAGGCCCGTTTGGTGGCTGACCAGGTGCGCGGTAAACCTGTCGCCGAGGCACTCGACCTGCTGACCTTCTCACCGAAGAAGGCTGCCAAGCTGGTTAAGAAGGTGCTGCAATCCGCGATTGCAAACGCGGAAGAAAATAACGGCATGGATATTGACGAGCTGCGTGTCTCGACCATCTGCGTCGATGAGGGCATGACGCTCAAGCGTATCAAGCCGCGTGCCAAGGGGCGTGCGGATCGTATCTTGAAGCGCACGTGCCACATCACCGTCAAGGTAGCCGAGAAGTAGGAGTCGACCGATGGGTCAGAAAGTCAATCCAACAGGCATTCGACTGGGCATCGTCAAAGACCATGCTTCTGTCTGGTATGCTGAGCGCGGCGCTTACGCCGATAAGCTCAATAACGATCTCGAAGTGCGTAGCTTCCTGGAAGAGCGTCTTAAAAGCGCCTCTGTTAGCCGCATCCACATCGAGCGTCCGGCGAACAATGCCCGCATCACCATTCACACTGCCCGCCCGGGTATCGTGATTGGTAAGAAAGGTGAAGATGTCGACCGTCTGCGTCGCGATCTCACCCAGATGATGGGCGTTCCCGTGCATGTGAACATCGAAGAAGTTCGCAAGCCGGAGCTGGATGCCAAGCTAGTCGCTGCTAACGTAGCGGGTCAGCTTGAGCGTCGCGTCATGTTCCGTCGTGCTATGAAGCGCGCGGTACAGAACGCAATGCGTCTTGGCGCTGGTGGCATCAAGATTCAGCTGTCAGGTCGTCTTGGTGGCGCTGAAATCGCACGTACCGAATGGTACCGCGAAGGTCGCGTTCCGCTGCACACGTTGCGTGCGGATATCGACTACGCCACTTACGAAGCTCACACCACCTATGGCGTTATCGGCGTCAAAGTGTGGATCTTCAAGGGTGAAATCCTCGGCGGTATCGAGGAAGTACGTGCCAAGGCTAAACAACAGCCTGCCGGCAACGCGCCCAAGAAGAAAGGTTCCAGGTAAGGGGAGAGCGAGTCGATGTTACAGCCCAAGCGTATGAAATTCCGCAAGATGATGAAAGGCCGCAACCGTGGCCTGGCGCATCGCGGAAGCAAGATCAGCTTCGGGGAATACGGCCTTAAAGCTACTGGTCGCGGCCGCATCACTGCGCGTCAGATCGAAGCAGGCCGTCGTGCGATCACGCGTCACGTAAAGCGTGGCGGTAAAATCTGGATCCGCGTTTTCCCTGATAAGCCGATCTCCAAGAAGCCGCTCGAAGTTCGTATGGGTAAAGGTAAAGGTTCTGTTGAGTACTGGGTTGCCCAGATCCAACCGGGTCGGGTCCTGTATGAAATTGAAGGCGTGTCGGAAGAGCTCGCTCGTGAAGCGTTTGAGCTTGCCGCACAGAAAATGCCCTTATCCACCACCTTTGCGAAACGGACGGTGATGTGATGAAAGCCCAGGAAATTCGTGAAAAGTCCGTAGGAGAGCTCCAGGAGCAACTCCTCGAACTCCTCCGCGAGCAGTTTAACCTGCGCATGCAGAAGGCCACTGGCCAACTGAGCCAGACTCATCTGCTCAAGCAGGTCCGCCGGGATATCGCCCGCGTTAAGACTTTGCTCAACGAGAAGGCAGGTGATTGAGATGGCCGAAGAAAACACAAAGCGTACGCTCACCGGTAAAGTGGTGAGCGATAAGATGGACAAGTCCATCGTCGTCATGATCGAGCGGCGCGAGCGTCACCCGATCTACGGAAAATACGTTAAGCGCTCCACCAAGCTGCACGCCCATGATGAGGCGAACCAGGCTAAGGCAGGCGATACGGTTTCCATTCAGGAGTGCCGTCCGCTTTCCAAGAAAAAAGCTTGGACGCTGGTCGAGGTGGTTGAACACGCCAAGGGTTAACCCCTGGCTTGTCAATCAGTGCAGTCAGATTAGGTTTGGAGAAAACCGATGATTCAGACTCAGACAATGCTGGATGTCGCCGACAACAGCGGAGCGCGCCGGGTGCAGTGCATCAAGGTGTTAGGCGGTTCACATCGTCGTTACGCTCGCGTTGGTGATATCATCAAGGTCACGGTTAAGGAAGCGATTCCGCGTGGCAAGGTCAAAAAAGGCCAGGTGCTAAAAGCGGTCGTGGTCCGGACCCGTAGTGGCGTCCGTCGTCCCGACGGTTCGCTCATCCGTTTCGATGGAAATGCGGCAGTTTTGTTGAATAACACCAACGAACAGCCCATCGGTACCCGTATTTTTGGGCCGGTGACTCGTGAACTTCGTAATGAAAAGTTCATGAAGATCATTTCCTTAGCGCCTGAAGTGCTGTAAGGAGCGAGGCGGATATGCAAAAGATCAAACGTGACGATGAAGTCATCGTCATCGCCGGGAAGGATAAAGGCAAGCGTGGCACCGTTAAGCGGGTATTAGAAAACCGCTTTTTGGTGTCCGGTGTGAACATGATTAAACGTCACACCAAGCCAAATCCCATGGCGGGTAATCAGGGCGGTATCGTCGAGCGTGAGGCTCCGATTCACGCGTCCAACGTAGCCATCTTCAATTCGGAGACCGGTAAGGCGGATCGCGTCGGCTTCCAAGTGAAGGAAGACGGTACCAAGGTACGTATCTACAAGTCGACGCAGACGCAGATCGACGCCTAACGCGAGTCGGGTAGCACAATGGCGAACTTGAAAGAACGTTATCAAAACGAGGTAGCAGCTCAACTCAAAGAAGAGTTCAGCTATGCCAACGTTATGCAGGTACCCCGGATCACGAAAGTGACTCTGAACATGGGTATCGGCGAAGCAGTCAACGATAAAAAGTTGATTGACAATGCCATCGGCGATCTAGAGAAACTCTCTGGTCAAAAACCGTTGGTGACCAAGGCACGTAAGTCCATCGCGGGCTTCAAGGTGCGCGAAGGTTGGCCAATCGGCATCAAGGTAACTCTGCGCGCTGAGCGTATGTGGGACTTCTTGGACCGTTTGGTTTACATCGCGATTCCCCGCGTGCGTGACTTCCGTGGTCTCAACCCGAAGTCTTTCGACGGTCGTGGTAACTACTCCATGGGTGTGCGTGAGCAGATCATCTTCCCGGAGATCGAGTATGATAAAATCGATCGCATCCGGGGGTTGGACGTCACTATCACTACGACCGCCAAAACCGACGAGGAAGGTCGTGCGCTACTAACCGCGCTGAACTTCCCGTTCAAGAAATAGGGGCGAGATCATGGCTAAGAAAAGTATGGTAGAGCGTGAGCTTAAGCGTACTCAGCTGGTCGCGAAGTATGCGACCAAGCGCGCTGAACTCAAGAAGATCATCTCAGACGTGAACACGTCTGAGGAAGACCGCTTCGAGGCGACGCTGAAGCTGCAGCAACTGCCGCGCGACTCAAGCCCGGTGCGTCAGCGTAACCGCTGCCGTATCACCGGTCGTCCGCACGGTTTTTACAACAAGTTCGGCCTTGGCCGTAACAAGCTGCGTGAAGCCGCCATGCGTGGCGACGTTCCTGGGTTGAAAAAATCCAGTTGGTAACGCCACGTAGAATTATCAGGAGCGCACATTAAATGAGCATGCAAGACACTCTGGCGGATATGTTTACACGTATCCGCAATGCGCAGATGGCCACCAAGGAGACGGCTACCATGCCGTCCTCCAAGTTGAAAGTGCAAGTGGCCCGAGTGCTAAAGGAAGAAGGCTACATTGCCGACTTTGCGGTAGCGGAGGGCGCTAAGCCCGAGCTAACCGTAACTCTCAAGTACTTTGAGGGTAAGCCGGTCATTGAGCACATTCAGCGGGTTTCCAAGCCGTCCCTGCGCCGCTACATGGGCAAGGATAACTTGCCTAAGGTTGCCGATGGCCTGGGTATCGCGATTGTCACCACATCCAATGGTGTCATGACCGATCGTGCCGCGCGCCAAGCGGGTGTCGGTGGCGAAGTCATCTGCACCGTATTCTAGGAGGCTGGAATGTCCCGCATAGCGAAATATCCGGTTAAAGTGCCTGCCGGCGTTGAGATTAAAATCAATGCTGACCAGCTGACCGCCAAAGGCGGCCAGGGCACGCTATCTATGACCATCCACTCTGATGTAGTGGTCGGTCAAGAAGATGGCCAGCTGACCTTCGCCCCGAGTGAGTCTGCCAAGAGCTGGGCCATGGCCGGTACTACCCGCGCCTTAGTTCAGAACCTGGTAACGGGCGTATCCGAGGGTTTCACAAGAACTCTCGAAATTGTTGGCGTCGGTTATCGTGCCCAAGCTAAGGGCCAGACGCTCAATCTTTCACTGGGCTTCTCGCACCCGGTCGACTATGAACTGCCTAAAGGTGTCTCAGCGGAAACGCCGAAGAACACCGTTATCGTGCTGAAAAGCGCGGATAAGCAGATGCTCGGCCAGTGCGCCGCGGAAATCCGCGCCTTCCGTCCCCCCGAGCCGTATAAAGGCAAGGGTGTTCGGTACGCCGACGAGCAGGTGCGTCGCAAAGAAGCCAAGAAGAAGTAAGGCAGGGTTATGAACGCGAAGAAAGAATCTCGTCTCCGTCGTGCCCGCCGCGCTCGCGCAAAGATCCGCGAGCTGGGCGTGTATCGCCTGTGCGTCAACCGTACCCCGCGTCACATCTATGCGCAGATTATCTCGCCGGATGGTGGCAAAGTACTGGCCAGTGCTTCTACGCTGGACAAAGTACTGCGCGAGGGTGCGACCGGCAACTCAGATGCGGCCTCTAAAGTGGGTGCTCTGATTGCTGAACGCGCTAAAGAAGCAGGCATCACCCAGGTGGCCTTCGACCGTGCTGGCTTTAAGTATCACGGCCGCGTCAAGGCGCTGGCCGACGCCGCACGTGAAGGCGGCCTGGAATTCTAAAGGGTTTTACGATGGCGAAGAACGAACAGCAAAGCGGTGATCTGCAAGAGAAGTTAGTGCAGGTCAACCGCGTCGCCAAGGTGGTCAAGGGTGGTCGTATTTTCGGCTTCACCGCACTGACCGTCGTTGGTGATGGTAAAGGTCGTGTCGGTTTCGGTCGTGGCAAGGCGCGTGAAGTGCCTGTCGCAATCCAGAAAGCGATGGATCAAGCTCGTCGCAACATGGTCAAGGTGAACCTTGCTGGCCATACGCTGCAGTACCCGGTCAAAGCCCGTCACGGTGCTTCCAAGGTGTACATGCAGCCGGCTTCCGAAGGTACCGGTATCATCGCCGGTGGCGCCATGCGCTCTGTATTAGAGCTCGCCGGTGTCCACGACGTACTGGCCAAGTGCTACGGTTCCACCAACCCGGTTAACGTGGTACGAGCGACTGTTAAAGGTCTCTCCTCCATGCAAGCACCGGAAGACGTGGCCGCCAAGCGCGGTCTGTCTGTCGAAGCGATCACGGGGTAAGGCACCATGGCAGCAACGATCAAGGTTACCCAGATCCGCAGCACCATCGGCATTATGCCCAAGCACAAGGCTACTATGAAAGGCTTGGGCCTGCGTCGCATCGGTCATACGGTTGAACTGGAAGACACCCCTGCCGTACGCGGCATGATCCACAAGGTGAACTACCTTGTGCGCGTTGAGGGAGAGTAATCCATGAAACTCAATAACCTAAGCCCGGCTCCGGGCTCCAAACACGCTGCAAAGCGCGTTGGTCGTGGCATCGGTTCCGGTCTTGGTAAGACCGGTGGCCGTGGTCACAAAGGTCAGAAGTCACGTAGTGGCGGCAGTGTTAAGCCCGGTTTCGAAGGCGGTCAGATGCCTTTGCAGCGTCGTTTGCCGAAATTCGGCTTTACGTCTGCAAAATCTCTGGTCTCTGAAGAAGTACGCCTGGCTGAGCTTGCTAAAGTTGCCGGTGGCGAAGTCACCCTGGCATCTTTGAAAGAAGCCAACGTGCTAAAGGACTCTACGCTACACGCGAAGATCATCCTTTCTGGCGAACTGAAAACGGCGGTTACCGTTCGCGGAATCAAGGTCACCAAAGGTGCCCGTGAAGCGATCGAAGCCGCTGGCGGCAAGGTAGAGGACTAAATGGCCAAGTCAGGAAAAATGCCGGCGATGGGCAGCGGTCTGAGTGAACTGTGGGCGCGTTTGCGCTTCGTGCTCCTCGCCATCGTGGTGTACCGTATTGGTGCCCACATTCCCGTTCCCGGTATCAATCCTGACCAGCTTGCTGCCTTGTTTAGGGAGCAACAGGGCACCATTCTGGGCATGTTTAACATGTTCTCGGGTGGCGCCCTGGAGCGCATGAGTGTTCTCGCCCTGGGTATCATGCCCTATATATCGGCGTCGATTATCATGCAGCTCATGACTGCGGTCTCCCCTCATCTTGAGCAGCTCAAGAAAGAGGGTGAGGCTGGCCGCCGCAAGATTAGCCAGTACACCCGCTACGGCACGGTGATACTGGCGTTTGTCCAGGCTACCGGCATGTCCGTCGGTCTGGCTAGCCAAGGCATCGCGTACAGTGCTGACTTCAGCTTCTATTTCACCGCCGTGATTACGTTTGTATCGGGCGCGGTGTTTATGATGTGGCTAGGTGAGCAGATTACCGAGAAGGGCATCGGCAACGGTATTTCGCTGCTGATCTTCGCCGGTATTGTCGCTGGACTGCCCAGTGCCGTGGGCCAAGCCTTCGAGCTTGCCCGTAATGAAGGGGCCTGGAATGTTCTGCCGCTGTTAGCGCTGTCAGTGTTAGGTATTGCGACTGTCGCCTTTGTGGTTTTCATTGAGCGCGGCCAACGCCGTCTCAAAGTTAATTACCCTCGGCGACAAGTGGGCAATAAGATGTATGCAGGGCAAAGTAGCTACCTGCCTTTGAAGGTCAACATGGCCGGTGTTATTCCGGCGATTTTTGCCTCCAGTATCCTGCTTTTCCCGGCCTCTATTGGTCAGTGGGTGGGTGCCGGTGAAGGTATGGAGTGGTTGCAGCGTGCATCTCAGGCATTAGGCCCAGGTCAACCGCTTTACATCTTGCTTTTCGCGGCGGCAGTGGTATTCTTCTGCTTCTTTTACACAGCGCTGGTCTTCAACCCCAAGGATGTGGCTGACAATCTTAAAAAGTCAGGCGCTTTCCTGCCGGGCATTCGCCCCGGCGAGCAGACCGCTCGCTATATCGACAAGGTCATGACACGTTTGACCCTGTTCGGTGCCTTGTATATCACTGCGGTTTCCTTGATGCCCCAGTTCTTGATTGTGGCGTGGAACGTGCCGTTTTTCTTCGGCGGTACCTCGTTGTTAATCGTAGTCGTGGTCATCATGGACTTCATGGCCCAGGTGCAGTCGCATCTCATGTCGCATCAGTATGACTCAGTGATGAAGAAGTCCAACCTGAAAGGCTACGGTAGCGGCGGTATCATGCGCTGAGGCGCCGTCCACCCCTATTTAGTTAGAGAGGGCGCGCCGCGAGCCGGTTTTTGGAGAAAGATCGATGAAAGTTCGAGCTTCCGTAAAGAAAATGTGCCGTAACTGCAAGATCATTCGTCGCAATGGCGCTGTCCGCGTCATCTGCAGCGAGCCACGGCACAAACAACGCCAGGGTTAATAGCCTGGGTTGTATTAAGCGGGTGCCAGCATACCCCTTGCCTTAGGGCAAATGATGGGGTATGCTGTTGCGCCTTTTGTAGATGAATAAACGAGCAAGCCGCTCAAATTTCGGAGTAAGCTGATGGCCCGTATTGCAGGCGTCAATATCCCGGACAACAAGCATGCGGCGATCTCGCTGACCTATATCTTCGGGATTGGCCGTACCCGTGCTGAGCACATCTGTGCTGCAGCCGGTATCGCGCCTACTGCCAAGATCCAGGATCTGTCTTCTGAAGAAGTCGACACCCTGCGTTCTGAAGTTGGCAAGTACACCGTAGAAGGCGACCTTCGTCGTGATGTCACGCTTAACATTAAGCGTCTCATGGACTTAGGCTGCTACCGTGGTCTGCGTCATCGTCGTAGTCTTCCGCTGCGTGGTCAGCGGACTAAGACTAACGCGCGCACCCGTAAGGGCCCGCGTAAGCCGATCCGCAAATAACACGCACGTTCTGGCGTAAAGACAGGAATAGACATCAACATGGCTAACCCGCGTAGTAACCGTAAAAAGGTTAAAAAGCAGGTAGTGGATGCGATTGCGCATATCCATGCCTCTTTTAACAACACGATCGTGACGATCACAGACCGCCAGGGCAACGCTCTTTCTTGGGCGACTGCCGGTGGTTCGGGTTTTCGTGGTTCTCGCAAGAGCACCCCGTTCGCTGCTCAAGTGGCAAGCGAACGTGCAGCAACTGCTGCAGCCGAGTATGGTGTGAAAAACGTAGATGTACTGGTTAAAGGCCCAGGTCCCGGTCGTGAATCCGCCGTGCGCGCACTGAATGCCGCCGGCTTCCGCGTGCAAAGCATCGTAGACGCGACGCCCATTCCCCATAATGGCTGCCGTCCGCCTAAGAAACGCCGCGTTTAAGGAGACAGATTCATGGCTCGTTATATTGGACCGAAGTGCAAACTGTCTCGTCGTGAAGGCACCGACCTCTTTTTGAAGAGTGGTGTTACTCCCTTCGAGAAAAAGTGTAAATCCGAGCAGATCCCGGGTGTACACGGCCAGCGTCGTCAGCGTCTTTCAGACTACGGCTTGCAGCTTCGCGAGAAGCAAAAAGTACGTCGCATGTATGGCGTACTCGAAAAACAGTTCCGTAACTACTACAAAGAAGCCGCTCGCCTGAAAGGTGCGACCGGTGAAGTATTGTTGCAGTTGCTCGAATCCCGACTGGATAATGTCGTCTACCGCATGGGCTTCGGCTCGACTCGCTCTGAAGCGCGTCAGCTGGTCAGCCACAAAGCGATTTCCGTGAACGGCCGCACCGTTAACGTTGCTTCCTATCAAGTGAAGCCGGGTGACGTTGTTTCCATTCGCGAAAAGGCGAAAAACCAAGCACGTATTCAAAGCGCGTTGTCCATTGCGGCCAACCGTGGCGATATCGCTTGGATCGAAATCGACGCCAAGAAGATGGAAGGCACTTTCAAGGCTCTGCCTGAACGCGGTGACCTGTCTGCCGACATCAACGAAAACCTGATCGTCGAGCTGTACTCCAAGTAAGCAGTTTTCTGTTTCTTGTCAATCTGGTGCCGGTTTAACGCCCGCGCCAGATCTTACCGAGTACCAAGTATCCGTTTGGCAGCCTGAAAGGTGTTCATATGCAGCGTTCAGTGACAGAGTTTCTCCGTCCTCGCGACATCAAGGTCGAAGAAATCAGCGCACATCACGCCAAAATCGTGCTCGAACCGTTCGAGCGTGGCTTTGGTCACACCCTGGGGAATGCACTACGTCGCATTCTGCTTTCGTCCATGCCCGGCTGTGCCGTGGTAGAGGCTGAAATCGCCGGCGTCGAGCATGAATACAGTGCGCTTGAAGGGGTGCAGGAAGATGTCATTGAAATCCTCCTGAACTTGAAAGATGTTGCGATCAAGATGCACAGCCGCGATGAGGCGGTGCTCACGCTGAACAAGCAGGGCCCAGCCGTCGTCACCGCTGGCGACATTGCGCTTGATCATAGCGTCGAAATCGTCAACCCGGACCACGTCATTGCTCATGTCAATGAAGGTGCCGAGCTGAAAATTCAGCTTAAGGTAGCGCTGGGTCGTGGCTACGAACCGGCTGACGCGCGCGGCTCTGATGAAGAGTCACGTGCCATTGGCCGCCTGCAGCTGGATGCCACCTTCAGCCCTGTCCGCCGTGTTTCCTACTCGGTTGAGGCCGCTCGTGTCGAGCAGCGCACCGACCTCGATAAGCTAATTATCGATCTGGAAACCGACGGTACCCTGGATCCGGAAGAGGCTATCCGTCGCAGTGCGACCATCCTGCAAGAGCAGCTGGCCGCCTTCGTCGACCTGGAAGCTGATAAAGAACAGGAAGTCGAAGAGGAAGAGGATCATGTCGATCCAATTCTATTGCGCCCCGTAGACGATCTTGAGTTGACCGTTCGTAGCGCGAACTGCCTAAAAGCCGAGAATATTTACTACATCGGTGATCTTATCCAGCGCACAGAAGTTGAGCTGTTGAAGACACCGAACCTCGGTAAAAAGTCTTTGAATGAAATCAAAGATGTATTGGCGGCTCGCGGCTTGTCCCTTGGCATGCGGTTGGAAAATTGGCCACCGGCAAGCCTGAAGGACGACAAAGCCTCCGCGTGAGCGTCGACTTGAGTCCCAGTTTGGTAAGGAATTACAACCATGCGTCATCGTAAGAGTGGTCGTCATCTGAATCGCACCAGCTCGCATCGTCAGGCCATGTTCAAGAACATGTCTGTCTCGCTGGTCGAACATGAAGTCATTAAGACAACCCTGCCGAAAGCCAAGGAGCTGCGTCGCGTAATCGAGCCGCTGATCACCTTGTCTAAGCAGGATAGCGTTGCAAACCGTCGTTTGGCGTTTGCCCGCACGCGCTCTAAAGAAGCCGTCGGCAAACTGTTCAACGAATTGGGTCCGCGTTATGCCGAGCGTCCGGGCGGTTACGTCCGTATTCTCAAGTGCGGTTTCCGCACCGGCGACAACGCGCCTATGGCGTTCGTTGAACTAGTTGACCGTCCGGTTGTTGAAGAAGCCGCTGCAGAAGAGTAATCCTCTGCGCCAGGCCTCTTTGGTAGCGAATGAAAACCGACCCTCAGTGGTCGGTTTTTTTATGGGCGCATTTATCTTCTGTTTTCTACACTTAACGTCGTCTATTCTTCGTACTAATACCCTATACTCGGCCTATTATTAAATTGAGTAAGCGTCGCGTGCCGCTTGGGCAAGCCTTGTGTTGTAGCTTGAGTGTGGCATGGTAGTTAAGCAGCGGCAGGTTGGTTAAACAGCGATTCGAACTAGCGCATTGATAACAAGCAAGGGGCAGGTATGTATGCGAGGATAAAAAGCGCTGCCGGGGGAGCGTCGGCGATAGGGTTTTTGAGTATGCTAATGCTGCTCATACTTGCGATGGTCACTACTGCGCATGCCGACAACCCGCGCTATGCGGGTATTGTCGTTGATCTGGACAATGGCGAAGTGCTTTACGCCGAGAATATTGACGATCAGCGCTATCCTGCGTCGCTTACCAAAATGATGACGCTCTATCTAACCTTTGAAGCGTTAGAAGAGGGTACGCTGCGCTTGGACCAACCCTTGCCGGTTTCCCATTACGCTGCCGCCAAGCCTGCTGTCAAACTGTGGCTGGCGGCGGGCAGCTCAATTCCGGTGGATACCGCTATTCGCGCACTCGCGGTTCGCTCTGCCAATGATGTTGCCGCAGTGGTTGCCGAAGCCCTGGGCGGTAGCGAAGCCCACTTTGCCCAAATGATGACCACCAAGGCACGCGAGCTGGGCATGCATGCCACCACCTTTCGCAATGCCTCTGGCTTGCCGGATGACGGCCAAATCACCACCGCGCGGGATATGCTCACGCTTTCGGTACGCGTGATGCAGGACTTCCCCCAGTACTACCACTACTTCGGCCTGCAAGAGTTTACCTACCGCGGCACCCGGCACACCAGCCACAATCGATTGGTGCGTGACTACCCAGGTGCCGATGGCCTAAAAACGGGGTTCATTCGCGCCTCTGGCTTTAACGTGGCCACTACCGCAGTGCGCGGTGATCGGCGGCTGGTGGGCGTCGTCATGGGTGGTTTTTCATCCCAGTCCCGGGATACCCATATGGCCAATCTGCTGGATCGTAGCTTCTTGCGTGCGTCCCTACGCGACCAGCAAAGCTGGATGGGTGACACCAGCTTCTCGCGGGAATTTATGGCCTTTGCCCCCCCTGCTCAGCCGGTGGCACCACAGCAGCCAGCGCCACGCCAACCCCTGCTGGCGGTGGTCGAAACGTCAACGTTGTCACCATCAGCCAACTCTACCCCCTCAACGCCGGTGGTCGATCTTGAAGAACAGCTAGCCGATATCGTCACCATTCAGCGCCCAACGCCGGCAAGCGACGATCCACAGCCCGACCCACTTCAAGCGTTCATTGAGCGTGAACGCAAGATGGCTTCTGTCAATGAAACGGGCGGCGGCTGGGGGGTGCAAGTGGGTGCTTTCAGTCGTGAAGCCCAGGCACGGCAATTGGCGCAGCAGGCGGCTCAGCGGATTGCTCAGACTTTAGGCGGACGCATTGCTGTAGACACGGTAGAGGGCCAAAACCCGGTTTATCGCGCCCGGCTAATGGCATTGGACGAGCAGCGAGCTCGCCAAGCGTGCCGTGAGCTGCACTCCCAAGGTATGGACTGTATGGTCGTTAACGCCAGCTTGTAAGGGGGTGGGCCGTCATCACCCCGCCAATGGCTAATTGGCGGGGTTTTTCTTTTTTGGCACTTTGTATTGACCAGTGAACAGGGAGATCGCGGTGACAACCTCGCTGAAAGGCATACTCTGCATGTGTTTGGGCGTTCTTTTCCTCGCCCTAGGCGACGCTGTTTCCAAGTGGTTAGGTGAAGTGCACTCGCCACTGCAGATTATTTTCTTCCGTGCCTTGGTATCGCTACCGCTGATTGCGCTGCTTGCCCATTTTGCCGGTGGGTTACGTAAGCTGCGTACGAAACGGCCGGGCGTCCATTTGCTGCGCGGATTGATTTATACCGCCACCATGGTCTGTTTCGTATGGGGGCTAACGCTGCTCCCCCTGGCGGAGGCCACGGCGATTGCCTTTGTGGCGCCGCTATTTGTGACCCTGCTTTCGGTGCCATTGTTGGGTGAGCGCATTGATCCACCGGTGCTGATCGCATCCTTGGTGGGGTTTGCGGGGGTGCTGATCGTGGTGCGGCCCAACGGCGATGCGTTTCAGATGGGCGCGCTGGTATTGGTGGGGGCGGCGCTATTCTATGCGCTGATGATGATTACCGCCCGGCGCTACGGCGCCCGCGAACACCTCTGGGCAATGCTGTTTTACATGACCTGTGTGCCGCTGGTGGTGACCGCGCTAACGCTGCCCTGGGTGTGGCAGACACCCCAGCCGTGGCACTGGGTAGGCTTTTTCGCCTCGGGAGTATTGGGCGTTGCGGCCACCGCTTTCATCACCTTGGCCTTTCGGTTTGCTCCTGCGGCCATCGCCGCGCCGTTTGATTACACCGCTATGCTCTGGGCGGTACTGCTGGGCTGGTGGTTCTGGGGTGAAATGCCGGATCTCTGGGTCTGGGTAGGCAGCGCCTTGATAATGGGCAGCGGGTTAGCGGTGGCGTATCACGACCGTAGGACAACCCTTAAACGTCGTCCTACCGCTTAACTGACGTCACTCTACCGCCACTTTTTGATCTAGGTCACGGAAGCGGTGAGCTTGCCAAAACGGCGGATTTGGGCTGGTTATAATCCTGGCCTTTCATCGCAGTCCGCTGCGAGCCATCGTCCTGATCACGGTGACTGTCTATGCAAGCCCCCGAACGACTGAAGCAAGCTCCCGAACTACTTTCCCCTGCGGGCACCTTCAAGAACATGCGTTACGCCTTTGCCTATGGGGCCGATGCGGTCTACGCAGGGCAGCCACGCTATTCTCTCAGAGTGCGCAACAACGATTTTAAAATTGATAACTTACATCGTGGTATCGAGTATGCCCATGCCCGAGGCAAGCAGTTTTACGTTGCCTCCAACATTGCCCCTCACAACAGCAAACTGAAAACCTACCTTCAGGATATGGCGCCGGTGATCGAGGCAGGGCCCGATGCGCTGATTATGTCGGATCCCGGTTTGATTATGATGGTTCGTGACCGCTGGCCGGATCAACCTATCCACCTCTCAGTGCAATCGAACGTCGTCAACTGGGCTGCCGCCCAATTCTGGCAGCGGCAGGGTATCAGCCGCATCATTTTGTCTAGGGAGCTATCACTGGAAGAGATCGGCGAAATACGCGAACAGTGCCCAGGCTTAGAGATCGAAACCTTTGTTCACGGCGCACTGTGTATCGCCTATTCAGGGCGTTGCCTGCTGTCGGGTTATTTCAATCATCGCGACCCTAATCAAGGCACCTGCACCAACGCGTGTCGCTGGAAATACAACACCATAGCGGCAACCCACGATGACACGGGCGACTTAATAGCCGCCCAAGGAAGTGGTAGCGCTGCGGCCGGCAGCCCAGACGAGCTTTCGGCGCTGATTGAAGACGTTTCCCGCCCTGGCAAGCTGATGCCTGTGCATGAAGATGAACACGGCACCTACATCATGAACTCCAAGGATCTGCGCGCGGTGCAGCACGTGGCTCGACTGACGCAAATGGGCGTGGCGTCACTAAAGATTGAAGGACGCACCAAGTCCCATTACTACGTCGCGCGTACAGCGCAAGTTTATCGACAAGCCATTGATGACGCCGTCGCTGGGCGCCCCTTTAACAAACGGCTAATGGATGAACTTGAGAACCTGGCGAATAGAGGGTACACCGAAGGTTTCTATCAACGCCATGTGCACGGTGAGTTCCAAAGCTATGAGCAGGGGAACTCGATCGGCGTTCACCAACAGTTCGTCGGTGAAGTGTTGGGTTTCGATCCGGCTCGTGGCAGGTTGGAAGTCGAGGTTAAAAATCGCTTTGAAGTGGGGGATGGCATGGAGCTGATGCTGCCAGGTGGTAATCACCGCTTCGTGCTTGAGCATATCGAGAACTTGCGAGGTGAAGCGCAGAGCGCAGCACCTGGTTCTGGGCATCGCGTGCGAATCCCCGTTCCCAAGGTCAGCATTACCCCTGAACAGCTTGAGTTTGCGCTGTTAATGCGTGATCTCAAGCCTTCCAGAGCAGCACAACCTGAATCGTTAGGGGTAGCGATCAGCTAAACGCATAAACGTCCATCGCAAGCACACCGTGCTCTACGCTGTGGTGCAGCTGTTTTGCGTCGCCTCCTGCCCCCATGGCCACCAGCAATGGCTGAAAGTGTTCAGGGGTCGGGTGGTTCTCCTGCGCATAGGGTGCGCGCTCCCAGCTAAGCAGCGCTTCACGATCATTGGCGATAAGGCGCTCGCTTACCCAAGTGGCAAATTCATCAACCCAGGCGGGCACAGGGCTCTCCTGGGGCATGATTTCATACAGGTTATGGGTCAGGCTGCCCGAGCCGATCACCAAAATCCCCTCTTCCCGCAGAGCCGATAGGCGCTCGCCCAGCGTGGCCAGCTCCGCATTGCTCCAGCGCACCGGAAGCGACAGCGAGACAACCGGCACATTGGCGTCAGGAAACATCAGTGAAAGGGGCACCCAGGCGCCGTGATCCAGGCCGCGCTCTACCCGCTCTGCGCCCAGTAACACGGCCAGCCGTTCAGCCAGTTCCGGCTCACCCGGGGCAGGATACTGGCACTCGAAAAGCGCCTGTGGGAAGCCGCCAAAGTCGTGAATGGTTTCTGGCTTGGCGCTGATGCTGACCTTGAGCGCCAGGCTCTCCCAGTGCGCTGAGACCACTACCACCGCCTTGGGCGCAAGCTGCCTGCCCAGTTCACGTAGAAAGGCATGAGCCGGGGTTTTATTGAGGGCCAGCATGGGCGAACCATGGGAAATAAACAGGCTAGGTAACATGGGTGAGTCTCCTCAGCAGCATTGCCAGCGCTGGCGGTGAGGCAAGCGCTGGCGATAGGATTGGGTGTTAGGTGTTAGGTGTTAGGTGTTAGGTGTTAGGTGTTAGGTGTTAGGCGAAGCGGCGGCTTAACACCCAGGGGCCGCTGCCCAGGCCCGCTTGCACGATTAACGCCAGCGCCCAGAACACCGGGAATTCCCAACCGCCGCCGGCATTTGAAAACATCCAGCCGTTGCCAAGATGCACCCACGCAGCGCCAAGCAGCACTGGCACCAGCGCCAGGCTCACCCAGCGGGTATATACGCCAAGCAGCAAGGCGATGCCGCCGCCGACTTCGGCAGCAATGGTCAAGTAGGCCAGAAATCCAGGTAAACCCAGTGATTCAAAATAGCCGACGGTGCCCGGCAGGGTAAACACAAATACCTTGAGCAAACCGTGAGCGAGGGCCATTACTCCTAGTGCAATACGCAGTAGCGAGATGGCATGGGGCTGTAGAGAAGGAGTGGAGTGAGTAAGGGTTGTCATAAGAGTAGCTTCCATCGGGTGATTGATGACGCTACTTTACAGCCGGGCTAAGGTGAGATAATCAGCGTGTTATGCACATCACTGTTGCGTAATTGGCGACAATCCGATGTTGTGCTCCCAAACCGGTGGATCGCCCCACGCCTCGGTGAGCAGGTCAATAAAGCGCTCCACCTTGGCAGGCAGGTAGCGCCGGGCGGGGTAGAGCGCGTGAACATCGAGCCGCACCGTTGGCTCATGGGTCAAAATGGGCACTAAACGCCCGCTGGCGATACTCTCCGTGACCAGAAAGCTGGGCTGCTGAGCGATGCCTAAGCCTGCTTCTGCGGCGTGGGTGAGTACATCGCCGTTATTGCTTTCCAGCGGGCCACTGACCGTCAATGACTGTGTGGCAATCTGCCAGTCAGCGCTGTGCTGGCCGCTGCGATAGCGTAGGCAGTGGTGGTCGGCAAGGGCCTTAACGCTGCGGGGTTCACCGTGGATGGCAAGGTATTCAGGTGATGCGCAAAACAGCAGGCGGCAACGGGTTAGGCGGCGTGCCACTAAACTTGAATCAGGCAAGCTGCCGATACGAATGGCGACATCATACCCCTCTTCCAACAGATCAACGCGGCGGTCGTTCAGGTCCAATCGCACTTCAAGCGCTGGATGGGCCTGCATAAATTGGGCAACGAGAGGCGCCAGGTAGCGGGTGCCAAAACTCATTGGCCCATTCACGCGTAGCCGTCCACGCACGTCGCTGGTGCCTTGGCCTACTTCGGCGGCGGCTTCATCGAGCGCTTGCAGCACCCCTTGGGCGCGGGCTAAATAGCGCTCCCCGGCTTCCGTGAGATGCAGCCGTCGCGTAGTGCGTTGTATCAGTCGCGCACCCAGTGTCTCTTCCAGCGCCATGACCTGGCGGGATACGCGGGTGCGCGAAATATCCAGCGCTTCGGCAGCCCGGGTATAGCTACCCAGCTCGGCTACCCGCACAAAAGCGACGATGTGCTCTAACTGGTTCATGACGCCGAAACAGCTTGGAAAACCTGAAATGTCCGTGCTGCCTGGTAGGGGTCGGGTTGGCCACAAATGGCCGATATCACCGCTAAACCGTTCGCTCCCGCGCGCTGTACGCTAATCGCATGATCCGCTTTCAGCCCACCAATGGCCACGCTGGGCAGTGGGCACGCCTTGACCAGCGCCGCTAAACCACCAAAGCCGATGGGCTGGGCGTGATCCTGTTTGCTCTCGGTGGCAAACACGGGGCCAATCCCGACATAATCGAGTAGCTCAAACGGAGAGACTTGCAGCTGGGCGATAGTATTGATCGACAGGCCGATAATCGCTTGCTCACCTAGTACCCGACGCGCTTGCTGAACGGCAGCGTCGCTCTGACCGACATGCAGGCCATCTGCCTGGCTTTCTAGTGCCACCTGCAAACGATCGTTAATGATCAGCGGGACTCCGGTGCCTGCCAGAAGCGCTTTTAACCGTTTGGCTTGGGCAATCATCTGTTCATCGCTGGCATGCTTGTCACGCAACTGCACGGTGGTGACTCCGCCTTTTACCGCTGCCTCAACCGTTTGTTCCAAACCATGCTCTCGGCAGAGCGTGGCATCGGTGACCAAGTAGAGCGATAGATCAAGCGGCATGGATTGCCTCCAGTTGGGCATAAGTAGTGAGGTCGTCAGGGGTGAGTTGATACAGCGCATCCAGTAGCGCCACTTGAAAACTACCAGGCCCGTTGGCGTGGCTTCCCGCACGCTCCCCTGTGACCGCAAAGCAGGCCAGTGTGGCTACCGTTGCACCCAGTGGGGCATCGCGGTTGGCAGCCACAAAGCCTGCCACTAGCGCGCTCAGCCCACAGCCAAGCGTTGTTACGCGGGGCATCAAAGAGTGGCCACCGTTAATGCGGTAGTGCTGTGTGCCGTCCGTCACCCAGTCGCTTTCACCGGTCATCGCGACAATACAGCTGTGCTGCTGCGCTAATGCTATCGCGGCGTCCACGGCTTGGTCGGTGGCGGCTGTGGCGTCCACGCCGCGGCCTTGGCTGGCTAAACCGTTAAGGGCAAGAATTTCAGACGCATTGCCACGAATTACGCTGGGTTTAGCGGCTAGCAGCTTTGCGCACAACGTTTGGCGATAGCGCGTGGCGCCAACGGCCACGGGATCTAATACCCAGGGAATGGCATGCTGATCGGCAGTCGCTGTGGCGGTGAGCATAGCGTCAGCCCAGTGGGCAGAGATCGTGCCGATATTAATCGAAAGCCCCGCGGAGATAGCCGTGAATTCAGCCACTTCTTCAGGCGCATGCAGCATGGCGAGCGACGCGCCGGTGGCTAACAGCAGGTTGGCAGTGCTGTTCATGGCCACATAGTTGGTCATGCAGTGAACCAGCGGTGTCAATGAGCGCAGCGTCTCAAGGTAATCGCCAAGCGGGCGTAGGGTCATAGCATCCTCCCGGCAGGGAGGTGGTAAGCGTTACCACGACTCCCTACGCCGGTGTTATCCGGTTCAGGTTCAAAGGGTGCTTCTCAGCCCAACCGTAACGGAGGGCGCCCCTGTCGAGGGATTACTATCCTTGCCTGAAGTAGCCCTGTAAAGCCCCGGATGCGGACGATAGCAATCTAACGAAACGAAATACGCGTACCGTAGGTAAGCATTTCATCAGGTGTCATCGCTTTACCCTCGACCCCAATCATCTCGTCACCACACTGGTCGGCGAAGGTTAGCACGCCGTGGGTCAAGCCCAGTTGGCCCAGGGTATCGCGGATTTCGCCCGTGCCCAGAAAAGTACTGACGTGGCCCTTGTTATCGCTCAGCTCAGACACGCCGTTAGCATGGTGAAAACGCACTTTGTAGATTCCATCCATCGACTCGACTTCAACAATCGGCGAAAAACCGTTGTGAAGCGCATTGGAAAGCTGTTTTAGCGTCAGGTGGTCACCCAGCGTCATATCGATCGCACTCATGGAAAACTCCTGTGGACGCCTCAAAGGTGGGGCATCACTCATGTTGCGGGAACTGCTTTTTGTAAAGCTTATGAAGAATAAGTGTAGGGTTTTTGTTTAGTATTGCCAGTGCGCTTATCGGCACCTCGATACGACACTGCCTACGTGCTTGTAAGGGCTGTTATTATGGTCATAAAGCCCCCATGGTAAGCGGTACGTGAAGCTCAATGGATTCAATGATCAACATCAGCGATAGGAGAGCAAAATGAGTTTTCAAGGCGAGCAGCATCCCGGCGTCGTGGCTACGCCGCCCCAAACTCAAGGGTTTCGTTTAAACCACACCATGCTGCGGGTGAAAGACCCTGAGCAGGCATTGGCGTTCTACTCAAAAGTGTTTGGTATGCAGGTGATGCGGCGGCTGGATTTCGAAGAGATGCAGTTCTCGCTCTACTTCCTGGCCAACCTGGAACCCAGCGACAGCGTTCCGGACGATGCACAAGCGCGTACCGCCTGGACGTTTAGCCAGAAAGGGCTGCTGGAGCTGACCCACAACTGGGGGACTGAAGACCAGGAAGATTTCGCCTATCACGATGGCAATGCCGAACCCCAGGGCTTTGGGCATATCTGCTTCAACGTACCGGATTTGGCAGCGGCCCAGGCGTGGTTCGACGAGCATGACGTCACCTTCGTCAAACGCTCCGATCAGGGTAAGATGAAAGATGTTATCTTCGTTAAAGACCCGGATGGCTACTGGATCGAAGTGATTCAGGCAGACCTGATGGTGGGGAAGAGCGACTCTTGAGGCACGCCAATGGCTGAACTACTGTTCCGGCTGCGCCATGTGACCGACGAAGAGGCCATGGAGGTGCGTGACCTGCTCGCTGCCCATGGCTTTGATACCTATGAAACCCAGGCGGGCTTTTTCCGCCTGGGCGTTGACGCGATTTGGCTGCGCAATCCACATCAGCACGACGCTGCCATCGCGGCGTTAGAGGCCTACCAGGCGGAGCGCCTTGAGCGCGCCCAACGCGAGCATCAGGCGGCGGTTGAGCGGGGTGACGCGGAGACGCTGTGGCGTCGTTTGGCCGCTCACCCGGTGCAGGTCGTGTTAGTACTGCTAGCAGTGGGGCTTATTGCCGCCCTTACGCTGCTGCCGTTCCTGGGTATGTCGCGAAGCTAAGCGGCTGGCAGATGGCCGCGTTTGAGGTACATCATGACGCCATCATCACCGGCGGTAAGTGCCGGAGCAGAACCGCTGGGGTAGCGGCACCAGGTGCCTGCCGTGTAACTCTGTTCGCTATCGCTCAGTGTGCCTTCCAGAATCAAAAACTCCAGCCCGCCCAGCAGCGTGGGGTAGGTAATGGAGGTGCCCGCCGACCAGCGCTCCAGGCTGGTGCGCTCCTGCTTGTAGGTGTGCAGCATTTTATAGGCAATGCGCGGGCGTCGATCAGGCTGCCAGGGCAGCCGATGCGCTGGCACTGCCAACTGTAGCGTGTCGTTGGGGTCAAACTGGTGCAGTTTGACAAATATCAGCGCGCCTTCCTCGCCAATTTGCGGGGTATGGCCGGTGCCAATGGGGTTTCTTAAGTAGCTGCCCGCCGCGTAGCGCCCATGCTCATCGGCGAACACGCCTTCCAATACCAGAATCTCTTCGCCGCCGCCGTGGGTATGCCGCTCAAACTTTGTATTGGGGGCGTAGCGCACAAGGCTGGTAGCGCGAGCAACTTCATCACCAATCCGGTCAAACATCATGCGCTCTACCCCCGCGCTGGGGGAATCGACCCACTGATACTCTTCCGGGGTAACACAGGCAAAGTGGCTAAAATCGGCGTTTAGACGCATGGGAAAGGGCTCTTCGCAGTGAAGGTAAGTGACGGGGGAGGGTGCTAGTCTCCTTATCGACAGCAAAAAATGCAACTTTCGGTTGTTTGATCTTCGTTATATCGCCATAAAAAACACCCCAACCATTGGACGAATATCCAACGATTGGGGTGCAGTTCACGAAGGCGGCATCAGGTTGTCTGGCTGCTTGCTTAGGGCGCTTCAGTCAGTTTGGTAAGAATATGATGTGCAGCTTCGATGCGCGCCTGATTGGGGTAGTTGCGGTTAGCCAGCAGCACAATGCCGATTTGCTCGCTGGGTACAAAAGCCACGTAGCCGCCAAAGCCGTTGGTAGCGCCGGTTTTGTTATAGAGCGCTTCCTGCCTGGGGGCTAGCGGTGGGGTTAAGCGGTTGGCAGGGTTGGGCTGCAAAATCATCTCAAGCGAGTTGCCTGCCAGTAACTGATCGAGCGCCACCGGGTAGGCATAGCTTTCCCACCCCAGTCCTTGGGTCATATCGCCGACCTCAAAGTACCCCGTGCGCGTAGCGGCCAAGGCTTGGCTTAGTGGCTCATTAAGCTCAGCACCACTCATATTGGCTTCCACCAGCGTTAGTACGTCTGCGGCAGTCGATTTCAATCCGTAGGCTTGGGCATCCAGCATGCCTGGGTTCACCCGAATGGGTTCATCCTCTTTAGAGTAACCGTAGGCATAGTTCGCCTGCTGCGCTTCAGGCACCTGAAAGTAGCTATGCTCAAGCCCTAACGGGGGAAACAGCGCCTCCTCCATCGCCATCTCGAAGGGCTGACCAAGGCTTTGTGCGGCGAGATAACCGAACAGGCCCAGGCTCGGGTTGGAGTAGAGCCGATGGCTGCCAGGGGCGGATTCAGGCTGCCACTGGCGGTAGTAGTCGATCATCGTCTCTTCACTTTGGACCGACTCAGGGAACTGTAGCGGCAGCTCGCCCGCCGTGTAAGTGCCCAGTTCCAGCAGCGTGATCTCATCGAAGGCGCTGCCTTCAAGTTCAGTCAGGTAGTGGCTGGCCGGGTCGGAAAGCGAGAGGGCGCCGCTAGCCTGGGCATAGCCAGTGAGTGCAGCCGTGAAAATCTTGCTGATAGAGCCGAGTTCGAACAGCGTCTCATCAGTGACCGGAATCCCCGCTTCTTGATTAGCGAGGCCATAATTAAAGTAGTGCTGCTGGCCGTTAATGCTCAGCGCAATCGCCATGCCGGGGATACGGTGCTGGCCATCAAAGGCGCGATAGTATCGTTCACCAGGGCCTCAATATCGGCGCTTTCAGGCGTGCCGGAAGCCCATGCAGTGCCGTTGAGTAGAAGCGAACCTGTCATGATAAGGCCGCAGTTTGCTGCTAACATCTTACGCATACCAAAATCCTGTTGTGATTAATACCAAGAGAGGGCGGAGAGTTATTTCCAGACGCAAAGCCTGTGACAGGGGTTAACTTACGGCGCGCTGCGGCAATTCACAAACAGCGATATTTTGCATAAGCCATTAGAAAAATTTGGGGGTCAAGTTGGTGCGTCCCTACTTGCCGTTGAAGGCGCTGCGCGCGTTTGAGGCGTCGGCCAGGCATTTAAGCTTTACTCGCGCGGCAGAAGAGCTTCATGTGACCCAGGCGGCGGTAAGCCACCAGGTAAAGCTGCTCGAAACGCTGTTGAAGGTGCCGCTGTTCAAGCGTTTGCCCAGGGGGCTAATGCTTACCCAGGAGGGCGAGCTGCTGCTGCCGGTATTGAAGAGTTCATTCGACCAGATAGCCCACACGCTGGAGCGGGTGGGCGAGAGCAGCTATCGGGAGGTATTAAACGTCGGCGTGGTGGGGACTTTTGCCGTCGGCTGGTTGCTGCCGAGGCTGGGAGATTTTCAGCGCCAGTACCCTTACGTCGATTTACGGCTCTCCACCCATAACAACCGCGCGGATATTGCCGGCGAAGGGCTGGATTTTGCGATCCGCTTTGGCACAGGGGCCTGGCATGGCACCGCGGCGCAGCCGCTACTACCGGCGTCCCTCTCGGTAATGTGCATACCCGATATCGCCGCGCGGCTTAACACCCCAGCCGATGTGCTGGGGGAAACCTGGCTGCGCTCTTATCGCGCCGATGAATGGACAGAGTGGCTATTGGCGGCAGGGCTACCACGCAGCTTTCCGATGACCAACAGCATTGTGTTTGACTCTTCCATCGCCATGGTGGAAGCAGCCCTACAAGGGGCAGGCGTGGCGCTGGCGCCACCGCTGATGTTTCCCCGCCAACTAAACAGCGGCGCACTGGTACAGCCTTTCGACACCGTTGTCAGTCTGGGCGGTTACTGGCTGACTCGCCTGCAGACACGCCCCGAAACCCACGCCATGGCGTCCTTCCGGGAATGGCTGCTCACGGCCATTAATGCCTGAGCAGCACTATTGACGTTAACTGCTTAGTGGCTGTGACCATGATCATCGTGGTCGTGGTCGTGGTCGTGGTCGTGGTCGTGGTCGTGGTCGTTATGACCCGGTTGGGCCAACGCGTCGTGCAGCACATGGGCATTGTGGCGCATCATACCCAGATAAGTGCTCGCTTCACCCTCTGCTGCCAGCGCATCGGCGTAGAGGGTGCCCGCAATGGGCAGGCCGGTCTCTTCGGCGAGCTGGGTGATGATCGATTGGTTGGTCATGTTCTCGTGGAACAGCGCCTTCACGTTCTCCTGCTCAATCACATCCACTAGCGCCGCCATGCTGGCGCCACTGGGGTCGGCTTCCGTGGAAAGCCCTACCGGAGAGAGGAAGGTCACCCCGTAGGCGCTTGAGAAGTAGCCAAAGGAGTCGTGGCCGGTAATCACGCTGGTGGAGGCCGGGATCTCGTCAATCAGCGCACGAATCTCGTCGTCTACTTCGGCCATTTCCTGTAAATACTGCTCCGCATTGGTGCGGTAGGCATCAGCGTTATCGGCGTCGGCGGCGATTAAGCCATCGCGGATATTGGCGATATACACCTCGGCTTGATGCATATCCTGCCAAGCGTGAGGGTCTCGATTGCCATGGTCATGCCCCGCGTGCTCATCGGCATGCTCTTCGTGGTCATGGTCGTCGTGCCCATGGTCGTGCTCGTCATGATCATCATGGCCGTGCTCTTCATGTGCAGCGAAAGAGAGCGGTTCAATACCATCGGTCGCGGTGACCATCGGCCCGTTGTAGTCGCTGGCGCTAATCAGGCGCTCCATCCAGCCCTCAAACAGCAGGCCGTTGAAAACGACTAAATCGGCATTGGCCAGGGAGCGTGCATCGCCGGGGCTGGGGGAGTAAACGTGGGCATCGCCATCGGCAGCCACCAGCGGGGTCACCTCGACATGCTCGCCGCCTACGTTTTCGACCATATCCGCCAGGATAGAGAAACTGGTCACCACCTGCACGCGCTCATTAGCCATGGCAGCAGGCAGAGCCAGCAGCGCGGAAACACCGACTAACCAGCGCGAAGGCCGAGATGATAAATAGGCAAGCGACATACAACACTCCTTACGATAAGCATGAAGACTGATAATTAAGCCCCTTGCTCCACTTCAAGCGGCGTTGTTTTACGCCGCAGCTTGGCTGCCAAGCTGTGGTAGCGACCAAACAGGGCCGAAAAGAGATAACCGAACCCCGCCAGCAGAATAATGCTCGGGCCAGAGGGGATATCCAGATGAAAAGAGAACAGCAGGCCACCGGTGCTCGCTACCATGGCCAGCACAATCGCGATGCCGATCAAGCCCTCCAGGCGTTTGCTCCAAAAGCGCGCCGAGGTGGCGGGCAGCATCATCAGTCCCACCGCCATTAGCGTACCCAGGGTTTGAAAGCCGGCGGTTAGGTTCAGCACCAGCAGGCCCAGGAAAACGCTGTGTACCCAACCGCTGCGGCGGCTTTGGCCACGTAAAAACAGCGGGTCCAAACACTCCACTACCAGGGCGCGAAACACCACTGCCAGGGTCAGCACAATCAGCGTACTGATACCCGCGATTAGCAACAGCGCGGTGGAGTTGATCGCCAGAATCGAGCCGAACAGCACATGGGTAAGGTCAACGCTGCTACCGCCCAGCGAAATCAGCATCACGCCTGCGGCCAGCGAGATAATAAAAAAGCTCGCCATGGCGGCATCTTCGCGCTGGCCGCCCATTTTCGAGACCGCCCCCGCCAGCAGCGCCACCATTAACCCAAACAACACCCCGCCAATACTCATAATCGGCAGCGAAAAACCTGCCAGCAGGAACCCCAGCGCGACGCCGGGCAGAATCGCGTGGGCCATGGCATCGCCAATCAGGCTCATGCCGCGCAGCACCAAAAACACTCCCAGCGGCGGTGCAGCCAACGAAAGCGCCAAACCACCCACCACCGCGCGGCGCATAAAGCCGTAATCGAACGGGCTGACAAACCACGCATTAAGCAGATCCAGCATGGCGTCCTCCCATGGTAAACGGCACTACCTGAGCGGGTGCGTGTTGATGCGTCAGCGCACTGGGCGCCACCCAACGGCCATGGCCGCCGTTTAGCATCAGTACTTCATCGGCCAGGCGGCGCAGGTGATCCATATCGTGCAGCACGACAATGATCGTCGCGCCGTCGTCCGCCATTTGGCGCAGGATGCGGATCAAAATATCCACGGTTTCGCTATCCACGTTGGCAAATGGCTCATCGAGCAGCAGTAGCTCGGCTTCCTGCATCAGCGTACGGCCAATCAGTGCACGCTGGCGCTGGCCTCCGGAAAGTTCGCCCAGCGGGCGGTGGGCCAAGTGCGAAATACCCAGCCGCGCCATAATCTCGCGGCCTTTACGGTAGTGCCCCGCACAGTAGCCGGTTAACGCGCCGTGGCTGGGCCAACTGCCGGTCATGACTAACTCTTCCACGCTCATCGGGAAGGTGAGATCCAGCGCCAACTGCTGTGGCAGCCACGCCCGGCGCTCTTTCGCGACGGTGCAGACCACCTCGCCGCTAATAGGCCGAAGTTCACCCATAATGGCCTGAATCAGCGTGCTTTTACCGGCGCCGTTAGCGCCGATCAGCGCGGTAATCGCACCCGGCTTAAAGTCGCCCTCGATATGTTCCAGCACCGTGCGGCGTGCCTGGGCCAAGTGCAGGTTGTGCAGCTGTAAGCGTGACAAAGAGCGCTGATTCATCCTAACCACCCGCTAGCCCAAACCACCAAGCCCCACAACGCCAATAGCGGCACGGCAACAAACAGCAGCCGTTTAACAGCCGATAGCGACATCAAGGAGAAGTGACAAGGGCCCTCCTTGTTATGGCGGTGCGTATGCTCACTCATCAAGCGGCCTCGTATAATTTCAAATAGGTTATAACATAACGTTTGGCAAAGCCAAAAAATTGCTGAGTATTTTACTCGTTCACGCCGCGCTAGCAACGATAAAGCGCTAGCGGAAAACCGTCGCCAGCGCTTTAAAGGAATAACCGTAGGGTGTATCAATAGCGCCAGGTAGCACCCAACTGCTGCGGCGCTACATGCAGCGCGTATTCACCGGGGATAGTGATCGGCCCCAGCGAGAGATTGGCGGGTTGGAAGCGATTAATCGCAGAAGACGCCTGATTCGGCTGTGTCCAAATTTGTAGCTCATTGACCAGCATGCCGGTAGCAAAGTTGATAGCACCATCACTTTTTCTGCCATCGGCGGCAATCACTGCACCCGCCACGCCATTCACCACTAGCGAACTTATCTGGGCACCCCAGCCGCGCCGCTCACGCTCTGCCTGGGCGAGCTGCAAGCCTAGCGCCTGTACGCCGCTTAAATCGCCACTGGCTTTCAAACGCTCATATTCGGCCAGTGCCTCGGGGTGCGGCTGGCGGTCGGTCAGCATACCACCCAAGGCCAGCGCTGATTTCACCACACCCACCCGTGCATCAAAGCGGTCATCCGGATCGCTCGCCTCGCTGGATTGGTAAGCGTTTACCGCCAGGCTGGTGGCGTAAATGCCCGTCCAACCCCACTGCCAAATATTAGCGTGGCGTGCGCCGTCCTCAAACACATCATCGTACTCACTCCACTGTCCCTCGGTTTGAGCCTGGACGTGTAAAGAGACAGGCAGAGTGATCACCAAGGTGGTAACCAGCGCGGCAAAAAGACGAAAAGCATGCATGGTGAAGTGCCTATATAGGGGGAGCAGTCGCGCTAAGCGTAGCACGCAAAACAAATGAGACGTGGGGGGATTCAGGGGTGGCGAAGTATGACTAAGGTCAATGGTGCTGCGGGGTGAAGGATGGTTAGATGGGGGAAGACGATAATCAGGAGCACCGCATGGATGACTTTTCGCCCAGTGACCTAAAAACCATTCTTCATTCCAAGCGTGCCAACCTCTATTACCTGCAGCATTGTCGGGTGTTGGTGAACGGTGGCCGAGTGGAGTATGTCACCGATGAGGGCAGTAAATCCCGATACTGGAATATTCCCATTGCCAACACCACCTCGATACTGTTGGGTACTGGCACCTCGATTACCCAAGCGGCTATGCGCGAATTGGCGAAAGCTGGGGTGCTGGTGGGGTTTTGTGGTGGGGGCGGTACGCCGTTATTTGCTGCCAATGAGGTTGATGTGGATGTCGCCTGGCTGACCCCGCAAAGCGAATACCGGCCCACGGAGTACCTGCAATACTGGGTGCGCTTTTGGTTCGATGATGTAAAGCGCCTGGATGCCGCCCGGGCGTTTCAGCAGGCGCGACTTGCCCGTATCGAAGCGCTGTGGACCAGCCGCGTGATGAAAGACGCAGGCTTTAGTATTTCCACCGATCACCTGCATAGCGCGCTCAACCACCACCGCGAAGCGATCAGCAAGGCACCCAGCACCATCGACCTGCTGACCCTAGAAGCACGTTTAACCAAAACGCTGTTCAAACTGGCGGTGAATGCCGTTGATTACGGTGGCTTCACCCGCGCCAAGCGCGGTACCGGCACCGACCCTGCCAACCGCTTTCTCGATCACGGCAACTATCTTGCCTATGGTCTGGCGGCGACCGCCACTTGGGTGTTGGGAATACCCCATGGGCTTGCGGTGCTCCACGGTAAAACCCGCCGGGGCGGGCTAGTCTTCGACGTGGCGGACTTGGTCAAAGACGCAGTGATTCTGCCCCAAGCGTTTATATCCGCCATGCGCGGCGATGAAGAGCAGGAGTTTCGCCAAGCCTGCATCGAGCGCTTAACCCGCACCGAATCCCTCGATTTTATGATTGATACCCTCAAGGACGTCGCCCAAGCGCTGGGGAGTGGCGAAGCATGAACGTGCTGCTGATTTCCCAGTGCAACAAAAACGCCCTGAAAGAGACGCGTCGCATCCTCGACCAGTTTGCCGAACGCCGGGGCGATCGCACTTGGCAAACACCCATCACCCAGGCCGGGTTGGATACGCTGCGCAAATTGCTGCGTAAGAAAGCGCGTAAGAACACCGCCGTTGCCTGCCATTGGATTCGTGGCCACGACCATAGCGAATTGATGTGGGTGGTGGGGGATGCGTCGCGGTTTAATATGCGCGGTGCCACCCCTACTAATACCACGCGGCGTAATATCCTGCGTGCCGAGGATGAAAACGATTGGCATACAGCCGAGGATATTCGTCTGCTAGCACAGTTGGCTGCGTTACTGCATGACTTGGGCAAGGCGAGTGAGGCCTTCCAAAAACGCTTGGTAGGAAAGCTCGAAGGACGCAATCTATACCGCCATGAATGGGTCTCGCTACGCTTGTTTGTAGCCTTCGTCGGTAGTGACGACGACAAAGGTTGGTTGCAGCGGCTAGCAGATCGAAAAGGTTTCGATGAGAGGGAATGGATCGCTCCTGGACGTTATCAATGCGATGGGCTAGATGCTGAAAACAAGTATCCTTTCCGTGGCCTGCCTCCGCTGGCTGCCGCCGTTGCTTGGTTGATTGTTAGCCACCACAGGTTGCCGGTAGTACCAGTCTATAGTGATGATGGGGCTCAAGAGTGGCTTGGAAAGCGCTCGCTCAGTTACAACCCGCTTTGGTTGGAAGAGCCTCTTTCACTGGTTTCTCACGATTGGAATGAAACCCGACAACCTGCTGAACGTGCCCAGGTGGAACATTACTGGCGCTTCGCCGGCCCGCTACCGCTAAATGGAACAAGATGGCAGGAGATGGCCGCGCGGTTAGCCAAACATCTTTTGGCATTGAAGCAGCGGCGCAATGATGAGTGGCTTGGTAACTCATATGTTATGCATCTGGCCCGGCTCAGCGTCATGCTGGCTGATCACTATTATTCAGGGCTGGGCTTTGACAAAAACGATAAGCCTGTTGAGGAGCGTAAGCGGTTCTTGAATTCCGAGACATCGTTGATGGCCAACACTGCACGAAACCAGAATGACTTTACCGTACTGAATCAATCGTTGAGCGAGCACTTGCTTGGCGTGACGCACACGGCAGGTTTGATGGCCAAGGCTCTGCCTGGTTTCGAGCGCTACTTACCAAGACTGGCCAACCACCGCGGCCTGCGTAAGCGCAGCAAGATTGACCGCTTCAAATGGCAGGACAAAGCTGCTGATGCCGCTACGGCATTACGCGAGTTGGCACGTGAACATGGCGCCTTCATCGTCAACATGGCTTCCACTGGTTGTGGCAAGACTCTCGCCAATGCTCGCATCCTTTACGCATTGGCTGACCCTCAGCAAGGCATGCGTGCTACCTATGCTCTCGGTCTGCGTACCCTAACTCTTCAAACAGGTCGTAGTTATCATACAGATCTTCATCTCGGTGATGACGAATTAGCTGTTCAGGTTGGTGGTTCAGCCAGTCGTAGTTTGTTCGAGTTTTACGAGGAGCAGGCGGAAGCGAATGGCTCGGCATCGGTGCAGAACCTGATAGAGGAAGACAGCTATGTTCTCTATGAGGGCGTTGTAGCTGATCATCCAATGCTGTCGCGTGCAATGCGCGATAGCCACATCCGTAAACTACTGTCTGCTCCGATGTTGGTCTGTACCGTGGACCACATGGTACCCGCTACCGAATCGTTGCGTGCCGGTCGACAGATTGCACCCATGTTGCGTCTGATGAGTAGCGATCTGATTCTGGACGAGTTAGATGACTACGACCTCAACGACCTACCAGCACTCACTAGATTGGTGCACTGGGCTGGCATGCTGGGCTCCCGGGTAGTGCTTTCTTCTGCGACTCTGCCACCTTCGCTGGTGACGGGCATGTATCAGGCCTATCGAACCGGACGTCAACAATACCAAAGGAACCGAGGCCGCGATGGCGGCCGTACCGACGCAACTGTGGAAGTGCCTTGCCTGTGGGCCGATGAGTTTGGTGTGCATACGGCCTCTTGCTTCAACGGCCGTGAGTTCCTTAATGAGCACGATAGGTTCATCGGTAAACGCGCCATACAATTGACAAATGCAGAAAAGAAAAGTGGTCCGTTGCGGCGCGGCGCAATCCTTCCATTGAATATTGCCGCCAATCTTCCAGACGAAAAGGTACACGCAGAGTTCGCTCGGCAGGTGCGGGATGCTTGTCTGCGGCTGCATCACGACCACTATGAAACTGACCCCGTTAGTGGTAAGCAAGTCAGCTTTGGCTTAGTACGTATGGCCAACATCGAGCCGTTGTTCGATGTTGCGCAAACCCTGTTCGCCCTCAGTGCGCCCGATGATACCCGTATTCATCTGTGTGTTTACCATGCTCGCTTTCCACTGGTACAGCGCTCGGCTATCGAATATCAACTCGATACCGCTTTCAATCGGCGTGGCAAGGAAGGCCAAGCGATATACGAGTTGCCCAGTATTCGCAATACATTGGATGTTTATCCCGAAAAACATCATTTATTCATTGTGATAGCGAGTCCTGTATGTGAAGTCGGTCGGGATTGGGATGCAGATTGGGCCGTTGCTGAGCCTTCATCAATGCGCTCTTTAATTCAGTTGGCGGGGCGCGTGCAGCGACATCGTGGTAAGTGTGGCAATAAACCCAATATGCTGATCTTCGACACCAACTTAAAACATTTCAAGAAAGGCTCTCGCGATGGTTTGGCGTATATCCGGCCAGGTTTCGAAAAACAGGGAAATCAACAAAGCACCCGCCGTTTTCAGTTGGCTACCCATCGGTTAAGTGAACTATTGACGGAGGAGGAGTACGGGGCAATCAATGCGTTGCCGCGTGTATCCCCTCGCCCAGCAGTGGCTTGGCAGTCTAACCGCAGCTTGGTCGATCTCGAACAGGCTAGAACGGCCACCAGTATGCTGCCACCTGCCCGGAAGCCCGGCTCCGAAGCGCCCCCTTTGGAGCTGGAGGCAGCCTTCGCTACTTGGAAATACCCAAGCGCGGCCCTGACAGGCGTACTTCCTCAGCAACAGCCCTTTCGTGACGACCCTTCCCAAACCACCACGTTGGCCTTCCTACCGGATGACGAAGAAGAGACGTTGAAGCTGCATCGCATCGAAGATGACAAGGCTCGACGAGGGCAGAAGCTCTACCCGCTCGTCGAAGGCAACCAGCGTCATGAGGTGGTGCTTAAACTCGGTGAGCGTATTAATCCGTGGGGTGAGTTTGACTTGATGGAGCTGCTGGCTGAGCAAGCCAGTTATCTCGATTTGCCACTGTGCGATTGCGCTAAACGCATGGCAACAGTGGAAGTGCCTGTCAACGATGAAGGGTGGCGGTATCACCCTCAACTGGGCTTTGGGAAAAAACGGTAAAGGGGCCTTTCGGCCCCAGGCTGCCTGTGCGGCAGATCAGATTACAGCGGGTCATACAGTTTTCTGAGCTGCTTGTACAGCATGACATCTCGATCTGGATTTAAGCAGATCATACAATAGATAACAAGTGGTCATACAGTGGCGTTGACAAGATGTAGAGGTGGTGCCAAGCTTAAGAAAGCCCAGGGTATCGCGTCAACGATCCCTGGGCGTAACAGCAAGTCGATTGAGCCCGGCTCCTACCCTACGCAAGCAGAGCAAAGGAGGAAGTATGTTTTACCAACACATGACCAGAAACGCCGAATAAAAGTCTTAGCCTTTTATCAACGCCTCTACGGCGCCTTGCTGCCGTAGAGATTCTACATGCATGACTCGTCAGGGTCGAATGTAATGGAGTCTCAATGAGTACAAAATCGAAACGCTCCGAGCAGTTCCGCTCGGCCATTGCCGCCTTTATTGAAGCGCGACGCGAGGCCAAGCTTAAGGGCAGGGAAGATGATGTTGAAGTGGTTGCAAAATATGAGTATGTGACCTGGCTGGTCGATGCTGCAAAACGAGCAGGCGCTATCCAGCTTGTGACCCATCCTCTCAAGGCAACCTACCCTGACGCGAAAATTAAGGAGGCCACTAGTCCCTTCATTCAAGGGTGTGATCTAGCACAACATGAAGAGATCGGGAGTCATCTGATAAGTGATGATTTTCTTGATGGAAGTGGCGATGCAGCTGCACTCGGTACGTTCAAATTTCTCACCGAGGTTCTTGTCGAAGAACGACCTTTGGTTCACTGGCTTTTGAATGATGATCCAGACCTATTTGCGGCATTCAGTGCCGACCATGAACAAGCCACCCAAATAGCCTTGGATTTCAAGAAGATTCTTCGCACAAGCCAGTCTCCAGCAGCCCATGCGGGTGCCAAACAGATCTATTGGCTAGTGGGCAACACGCCACTGGACGATAACCAGTTCCACCTGTTGCAACCGATGTTCTCCAGCAGTATAGCGCATGTCGTTCATATCAATATTCAGGACGCGCGCTTCGGTGAAACCAACAAGCTGGCACGTCATGCTTTCTATACGAGAGAGGCGCACGATAGAAAATATCTCGACTATCGTGATCTGGTTGCGCGCAAATTGGGCGGCACAAAGCCTCAAAACATAAGCATGCGTAACAGCGAACGTGGTGGGGTGAACTATCTGCTGGCATCGCTTCCTCCCAAATGGCAGCACGAGCGCAAACCAAGGCTGCTCAATCTGGAATCATCTATAGAGCGGTTCGCGTGGTTCGAGGGAGTGCCTTTTCTACTACGCAAATTGGCAGCTTTTTTGAAATCCATTGCCGACAAGCCACGTAATATGGACATCGTCGAGAAGCGGGAAGCCATTGAGCAGGCATTGGGGCAACAGTTAGCCCTTTTTGCCGTATCCATCCGCGCTAGTCTCGAACCGGGCTGGTCCCGAGACCCAGACTGCAAGTTGCCCTTGTGCGAAAAACTGTGGCTGGACTCGGAGCGCATTGAACTTCCCCTTAGCAGCGATCCCGAGCAGGCTGATGAAGATCGCGCATTCAACGCAGCTTATACCTTTGGCGACTGGCCGGATGAGATCGTTGGCCGTTTTGCCAATTGGGTCAATGAGCGGCTGCGCGAAGCCGGGCTTACGGCAGTAAGCGAAGTCGAGTACTGGCATTGGGCTAAGCAGGCCATTATTGATACCGCTTGGCCAGTGCCTATGGAACGGCGTGCACCCTTGGGAGGTGAAGCATGAGCACCTGCCCGAACTTCAGTCACCTATTGGTACTGCCTCGCCTGCAGGTACAAAACGCAAACGCTGTTTCCAGCCCACTGACCCACGGTTTTCCCTCGATGACCGCATTCCTAGGTTTGATGTGGGCGTTGGAGCGTAAGGTGCGTTCGTCGGGGCTGCACCTCAAGTTCAAGGCGGTCGGTGTAGTTTGCCATGACTATCAAGAACTCGTTACTGAGAGCGGATTCGTAAAAGCTTTCCGTTTGACTCGTAATCCAGTAGGCAAGGATGGCAAGCCTCCCGGCATTGTCGAGGAAGGTCGCATCCATCTGAGCTTGAGCTTGGTGCTGGCGGTCGAAAGTGACCATTGGAAAAAGGAGCCGGACGCTTGCGAAAGTGATGCTGCGGCCGTGTCAGAGTTGCTTGCTAGCATGCGCATTGCTGGCGGTACGCTGATACCTCCGGCCCAACCCTGGCTTCGTCGCTTTCAACCCTATGTACTCGACTTGACCGGTACAGAAGCCGACCGTGATGCCGTTTTCCGTAAGGCTCGCATGCATTTGCTGCCCGGTTTTACCTTGATATCTCGCGATGACCGGTTGAAAGAGCGCTTGTCCGAAATACAAACGAACGACCCAGAAGCTAGCCCACTAGATGCATGGCTTTCCTTGTCGCGCATTAACTGGCATTACGAAGTAGATGAGGACGCGGGTAAGGGCAAATGGCTTAACGATCGTCGTGGGAAGGGTTGGATCGTGCCGATTCCAGTTGGCTACGGTGCGCTTGGCGAGCTACATCCGGCAGGCAGCGTTAGCAATGCGCGTGACGCTAGCATTCCATTTCATTTTGTTGAAAGCCTCTATTCCGTAGGTGAGTGGATAAGCCCTCACCGTATCCAGTCTCCTCAGCAGTTCCTCTGGTACCCCGATAGTCAGCCGGAGAATGATTTGTATCGTTGCCGCAACGACTATGGCCAAACCGCTCATAACGAAGAGCCCTATCACTTCGAATTCGATCTCGACTGACTAGACAAGGAATTTCATCATGGCTAAAAACGATGCATTAAAAACTACTGTACTTGCTTTTGAGCGTAAGCTCGATCCCTCTGATGCGCTGCTTTACGCTGGCCAGTGGGCGCAACGAAGTGATTTCAATGCTTGGCAGTCGATCGAAGTGCGCGAAAAATCCGTGCGTGGCACCATCTCCAACCGCCTCAAGACGAAGGATCAGGATCCGGGCAAACTGGACGCCAGCATCCAGAATCCCAATCTGCAGACCGTCGATGTTGCCACCTTGCCTCATGAGGCTGACACGTTGATGGCACGTTTCACTCTGCGGGTGTTGAGCGGTGCTGGGACTCCCACGGCCTGTAACAATGCCGACTATCAGGCTAAGCTCCAGCAGACCGTAGAGGGTTATGTAAATGAACACGGTTTTGGCGAACTCGCACGACGCTATGCTCACAACCTAGCCAACGGGCGCTTTTTGTGGCGCAACCGCGTCGGTGCTGAGCAGGTTGAAGTGCGCATACGGCATATGGAACGTGGTCATGTTGCCCAGGAGTGGATATTCGACGCACTATCCCTTTCGTTGCGTGACTTCGATGACGATGGGCAGACCGCTGCACTGGCACAGCTGATCGCCGATGCACTGGCAGGTAAACGTTATCTATTGCTCGATATTGTTGCATTTGCACATGTCGGTGCCGGTCAGGAAGTATTCCCCTCGCAAGAGCTGATTCTGGATCGTGGTCGCGGCGACAAGAGCAAGACGCTCTATCAAGTCAATGGTATCGCTGGTATCCACTCCCAAAAGCTCGGCAATGCCTTGCGCACCATTGATACTTGGTATCCGGTGTCGAAAGATGGCAGTGACCTTGGCCCTATTGCCGTCGAGCCCTATGGCTCCGTAACCACTCGGGGCAGTGCTTACCGCCAGCCTAAACAAAAGGTGGATTTCTATTCACTGCTGGATAAATGGGCTAAGGAAGGTCAAGTACCACCGGTGGAACAGCAGCACTTTGTCATGGCAACCCTAATTCGCGGCGGCGTTTTCGGCGATGTGGAGTAAGCCATGGATCACTATATTGATATTCGGCTAAGGCCCGACCCAGACTTTCCCGAATCTATGCTTATGGGGGCGCTTTATAACAAGTTGCACCGAGCATTATTTGACCTGCAGGCAACGGATGTAGGCGTTAGCTTTCCAGCCCATACACACGGTGCCCGCGCTCGCACGTTAGGCGATCACCTGCGTTTGCATGGCACCCAGGCACGGCTAGAGCAACTGATAGGCGCTGATTGGCTCACCGGCATGCGCGATCACACCCAAGTCAGCGAGCTGCTTGCCGTGCCCGCTAATGCACAGCACTTCAACGTCGCGCGCAAGCAGTTCAATACGGGCAGCCCAAGCCGTGCCAAACGCTATGCCAAGCGGCATGACATTTCGGAAGATGAAGCGCAGCAGATTTATGCCAAGCTAGCGGCGCGGCGCATTGAGCTACCCTTCGTGCAAATAAACAGCCGCTCCACCCAGCAGCGCTTTAGTCTGTTTATTGAACACGGCAAGCCTCAGGAAAAACCGGTGGCGGGTTCGTTTAATCACTATGGCTTAAGCCCTGACGCCACAGTGCCGTGGTTTTGACCCTTTTTTCTAGCATGAAAATAGGCGACCAATAATCAATCACTTAGCGGTATCGCTCGAAAAAGGGTGATACCGCTTTTTTTGGCTAAAGCTCTTTAACAATCAGCATGTTAATTTTGATATGCTCTAGTTCGCTGCCGTGCAGGCAGCTCAGAAATGGAGCTGCTGAAAAAGAAGTCGAATTGGATCGTTCGCTGCCGTGCAGGCAGCTCAGAAAACCAGTGGCCGCCGCACGTCGGCCATGCTCGGGTTCGCTGCCGTGCAGGCAGCTCAGAAAGCCTTCTTCTTCCGGGCGGTCCATCATGTCGCGTTCGCTGCCGTGCAGGCAGCTCAGAAATCCAAGGCTGTGCGCTCACGCGGCAGCAAGCCGTTCGCTGCCGTGCAGGCAGCTCAGAAAACCAGTGGCCGCCGCACGTCGGCCATGCTCGGGTTCGCTGCCGTGCAGGCAGCTCAGAAACGGGCAAACCACTGTTGTCAAAGAGCAGATCACGTTCGCTGCCGTGCAGGCAGCTCAGAAATCGATGCGGTGCGGCTTTTTCTTATCGGCGAGGTTCGCTGCCGTGCAGGCAGCTCAGAAAGCTTCGACGGCATCAAGCTACGCCTGGCTGACGTTCGCTGCCGTGCAGGCAGCTCAGAAATCGACCGCTTAGGGAAAGCATCAGGCGACCGTGTTCGCTGCCGTGCAGGCAGCTCAGAAATTGACCAAAACCGCCTCCAGCGCCTGTGGTGCGTTCGCTGCCGTGCAGGCAGCTCAGAAACTACTGCGACATCCGCCATGCGTTTATGACTGGTTCGCTGCCGTGCAGGCAGCTCAGAAATGTCCGAAAAACTCGAAATAGAATCCTGCTTAGTTCGCTGCCGTGCAGGCAGCTCAGAAACAAACCGGGCGCCGTGACGGTTGTACCAATCAGTTCGCTGCCGTGCAGGCAGCTCAGAAAAAAGGCGGATAAGAGCGAACCCGAAGAAAAGGGTTCGCTGCCGTGCAGGCAGCTCAGAAACTGCTAGGCAGGTTGGATAAGCCAGTTAAGTCGTTCGCTGCCGTGCAGGCAGCTCAGAAATAGCCATGGTGTTCCACTGGGAGCCCAGCGCTGTTCGCTGCCGTGCAGGCAGCTCAGAAATGATCCCACGCCTCTCCAACCCTTCGCTCACCGTTCGCTGCCGTGCAGGCAGCTCAGAAACAGGCCCGTCGCTTGTACTGGTCGTACAGCTCGTTCGCTGCCGTGCAGGCAGCTCAGAAAACGGAGATAGGTGCCAAACGGGTGCTACGTAAGTTCGCTGCCGTGCAGGCAGCTCAGAAATTCTCGGCTAGCGCCTTGATGCGTGAGGCAGCTCAGAAAACCAGCGAACCGCAGGCGACCGGGTCGCCAACGTTCGCTGCCGTGCAGGCAGCTCAGAAAAATCCGCCCCGGACACGCCAATGAGCAGTGATGTTCGCTGCCGTGCAGGCAGCTCAGAAAATTAGGCCTCCTCAAATGTAAGTTGTGTTGCCGTTCGCTGCCGTGCAGGCAGCTCAGAAATGTTTCTGCAAGCTCTGGATTCGCGACTGCTTGTTCGCTGCCGTGCAGGCAGCTCAGAAAAGCCGATTCTCGCAGCAGATACCAGTATCACCGTTCGCTGCCGTGCAGGCAGCTCAGAAAACCAGCCCCGAAGAGCTGGAAGCGATGCGGGCGTTCGCTGCCGTGCAGGCAGCTCAGAAATCATAGTGCTTGGGCAGTTCGGGTGTGTCGGCGTTCGCTGCCGTGCAGGCAGCTCAGAAAATGCTGCTCGCGGTTTCATAGGCTCCCGCGCCGTTCGCTGCCGTGCAGGCAGCTCAGAAACGGAGTGCCACTGTATGAGCATAAGCGACGGCGTTCGCTGCCGTGCAGGCAGCTCAGAAAAAAAAAGGGCACTGGTATGACAGATCAGGAGTGTTCGCTGCCGTGCAGGCAGCTCAGAAAATCAGGGAGTGCGCCTGCTGGCCAAGTTGTGCGTTCGCTGCCGTGCAGGCAGCTCAGAAAAAGAGCCGATGCTGTTGCCAAAGCTGGCAAGCGTTCGCTGCCGTGCAGGCAGCTCAGAAAGTTGACCCGTGTGGAAACGCAAACGCTGACGTGTTCGCTGCCGTGCAGGCAGCTCAGAAAATCCTGCGCAATACCGGGGCTTCGGCCCTTATGTTCGCTGCCGTGCAGGCAGCTCAGAAAAGCATCCAGCAGCGCAACGGTCGCGGCGTTCGGTTCGCTGCCGTGCAGGCAGCTCAGAAAAATGACTCACCGTTCACCGAGCAGAAAATGCAGTTCGCTGCCGTGCAGGCAGCTCAGAAATTCGTACTCGACCATGCGGCGGGCGAGCTCGGGTTCGCTGCCGTGCAGGCAGCTCAGAAAAGCGGCGGCACCGGCGTGTAGTCGTAGTCGATGTTCGCTGCCGTGCAGGCAGCTCAGAAAGCCCAAGCCATGCGCGAAACCCGCGACCAGTTGTTCGCTGCCGTGCAGGCAGCTCAGAAAGTCAGCACTTCCTCGAAGCGAGGGAAGGCAATGTTCGCTGCCGTGCAGGCAGCTCAGAAAAAAGTAGGGCGCGTAAACGCTGCGCTCTCCCCGTTCGCTGCCGTGCAGGCAGCTCAGAAATTCATCCTGTCGCCAAAGTCAGTTAGGAACATGTTCGCTGCCGTGCAGGCAGCTCAGAAACGAGACGGGCGAATCAAACGAGAGGTTTGATCGTTCGCTGCCGTGCAGGCAGCTCAGAAATGCGAAAAGCATGGTGAATACGATTCGCATCAGTTCGCTGCCGTGCAGGCAGCTCAGAAATGGGTGTGTAAAGCACCTCCACCCAACGGCCAGTTCGCTGCCGTGCAGGCAGCTCAGAAACATGATGGCCGAATTGGCTTGCCGCTTAATGAGTTCGCTGCCGTGCAGGCAGCTCAGAAAAAATACGCCGCGCCCTTGGTAGCCGGTGGTCAGTTCGCTGCCGTGCAGGCAGCTCAGAAATCATTGAAACAAGCTGCCGCCGCAGCTCTTTAGTTCGCTGCCGTGCAGGCAGCTCAGAAAACCAGCTCCGCATCGGGGCCGGGGCGTAGGGTGTTCGCTGCCGTGCAGGCAGCTCAGAAATCAGAGCAGTCCGAGGCTTACGAGGCTTTGGCGTTCGCTGCCGTGCAGGCAGCTCAGAAATTAACAGCGCGATTGCTCTCAGCAAGCGCAGGGTTCGCTGCCGTGCAGGCAGCTCAGAAATGCTTCACCGAGCATGGCTGCAAAGAGTACCTGTTCGCTGCCGTGCAGGCAGCTCAGAAATATTCGGTGATAGGCGTGTTTATATTCAGTGTGTTCGCTGCCGTGCAGGCAGCTCAGAAAGCATGAGAGAGGCGGCAGCACGATTACAAGGAGTTCGCTGCCGTGCAGGCAGCTCAGAAAGCATGAGAGAGGCGGCAGCACGATTACAAGGAGTTCGCTGCCGTGCAGGCAGCTCAGAAAAATTGGGGGAGCCGATAAAGATCTGCCCATTGGTTCGCTGCCGTGCAGGCAGCTCAGAAATGCTCAAATGGGAAGAGCTAACCGATGCTGACGTTCGCTGCCGTGCAGGCAGCTCAGAAATTATCGGGTAGGGATTTTCTATAAAGGCGAGGGTTCGCTGCCGTGGAGGCAGCTCAGAAATACAACGGAGAAAATGAGATTCGCGGCTGTTAGTTCGCTGCCGTGCAGGCAGCTCAGAAAATCGACAGCGTAATCAGCGAGGTAGTCGAGGCGTTCGCTGCCGTGCAGGCAGCTCAGAAACTCTAAGGCGTCAAACAGGGCATCACGGATCTGTTCGCTGCCGTGCAGGCAGCTCAGAAATGGAGGCGGCTAAACGATGACAACGTGGACGCGTTCGCTGCCGTGCAGGCAGCTCAGAAATGAATGTCGGTGTAACGACGGATGTAGGCATCGTTCGCTGCCGTGCAGGCAGCTCAGAAATCAGGGAGGTCTAAGCAGGCGGCACTTACTGTGTTCGCTGCCGTGCAGGCAGCTCAGAAAAGAGCGCATAACGTGGCTATTTCGCACCCAGCGTTCGCTGCCGTGCAGGCAGCTCAGAAACTGGGCGAGCAATCGAAAATCATCACGCGCCCGTTCGCTGCCGTGCAGGCAGCTCAGAAAATCACGCGGGACATTAGTGCTTGGATCTCGTTGTTCGCTGCCGTGCAGGCAGCTCAGAAAAAGAGGCGCTAGACGATGCGCGTTTACATACCGTTCGCTGCCGTGCAGGCAGCTCAGAAAAATCTTCAAGGCAATAACCCCCGCACAGGCTCGTTCGCTGCCGTGCAGGCAGCTCAGAAATAGATCTTCCCCGCAATAGGCGCAACGACCATGTTCGCTGCCGTGCAGGCAGCTCAGAAAAGATTCAATCGCGCATTACCCGCACGACCGATGTTCGCTGCCGTGCAGGCAGCTCAGAAATGAAAGGGGAGCTATGGGCCTTGACCGCCGGGGTTCGCTGCCGTGCAGGCAGCTCAGAAACAAAGCTGCGGCTGACCATTATCTGCTTTTTGGTTCGCTGCCGTGCAGGCAGCTCAGAAAATTCTGATGGATGCTTGGCACCCTTGCTTAGGTGTGCGCTGCCGCTCAGGCAGCCCAGAAAGCTCCAAAAAAACTCAAGGTAATGCGGGATACTGAGTTTATTGCTGGCTCAGTATCGTACTTCATCCCTGAATAGCTGAACCTTTTCTTAATTAAAATTGATAGCATAGGAGCATTCTTTAAAAAGGGATTTCCACTTATGCACTCGTTGAATAAAGCCATTGTTCTCGCCGCCGCGATTACTCTGGCGCCTCCTATACTGGGTCAGCCAGTGAAGGCAGGAACCGAGGCCTATAACAATGGTGATTACGCCACCGCTCTGAAGTATTTGGAGCCGTTGGCTGAACAAGGCGATGCCGACGCGCAGTACACTCTTGGCGTCATGTACGACCTCGGCGAGGGAGTCACCCAGAACGCCTCAACAGCCGCCGAGTGGTACCGAAAAGCCGCTGAACAGGGCGATGCCGACGCGCAGCTAAGTCTTGGCCTCATGTATGAATACGGCGAAGGAGTTCCCCAGAGCACCTCAACGGCCGCTGAGTGGTATCGCTGGGCCGCTGAGCAGGGCAATGCCATCGCTCAAACCGATCTTGGCAGTATGTATGCCAACGGTGCGGGGGTCTCCCAGAACGCCTCAACGGCCGTTGAGTGGTATCGCCGGGCCGCCGAACAGGGAGAAGCCCGGGCGCAGTTCAATCTTGGCAATATGTATCGCACTGGCGAGGGAGTTACCCAGAACGCCTCAACAGCCGCCGAGTGGTACCGAAAAGCCGCTGAGCAGGGCGATGCCGATGCGCAGTACACTTTTGGCGTCATTGTTGACGCGCAGTACAACCTTGGGGTCATGTACGACCTCGGCGAGGGAGTCCCTCAAAACGCCTCAACGGCCGCCGAGTGGTACCGAAAAGCCGCCGAACAGGGACATGCTGACGCGCAGTACAACCTTGGGGTCAGCTACTACAATGGCGAAGGGGTAAGCCGTAATCCAGTCATGGCTAATGTGCTGAACAATCTTGCAGCGGCGCAAGGACATGGACAGGCTCACCAAAATCGTGAGGCCATTGCTAACGAACTTTCGCGTGAACAGCTCACTGAAGGACAACACATAGCGAGTGAGTGGCGTGCGAGAACACCGTTACCTACATTGAAAGATATCAGTACCTGGCCATAACAGTGATTCATCGGCTCGCCATTCCGAGCCGATTTTTCTTCCCAAAGAAATGCAAGATAATGTGCGTTGTGGGGACAGGGTAGATGGCTTTGCATTTTGTTTGATTTCAGAAATAGTCAGGTAGCTGTTGCTACTTGCATTGAAAATGCAGCAGATAATACCGCTCGGTGAGATTTTTAGGCCATATAGGATCTTTAATGCAGATTGCATTCACTGCAGGTACAACTGGTGCGTTGCCGCCCAAGCAGTTTTGGAGCTGGCTTCCCTTGGCACCGCTGCGCTAACGCTTACGCAATGGGATGGACTCCTCCTCACCCTACTCCGGCGTCAGTGCGCCATACTGGTAGGTGGTTGGAAAACTATCAGCTTGAGAGTCAGGAGAAGCCCATATGAACATTAGCCGAGTTGGTGTGGATATCGCAAAGTCTGTCTTTCACGTACATGGCGTTGACCGGCATGAGAAGCCTCAATGGCGAGGTAAATATACCCGGGCCAAGTGGCTGGAGGCTGTCTGTCGGCGCGTTCCTCAAGACGCCACCATCGGCATGGAAGCATGTGCAGCGGCGCATTATTGGGCGCGCGAACTTCAAGCGCGTGGCTACCATGTGAAGCTCATTGCGGCCCAATTCGTGAAGCCTTACGTTAAAACGAATAAAAATGATCGGGCAGATGCTGAAGCGATTTGTGAAGCATTAGGCCGTCCCACGATGCGCTTCGTGGCCGTAAAAATCGTTGATCAACAGGACAGCCAGGCCACCCACCGGATCCGTGAAGAGCTGATTAGCCAGCGCACAGCGAAGGCCAATCAAATCCGTGGCCTCATCAGTGAGTATGGGTTTATTGCCCCCACCGGTATTCAGCAGTTACGGCGGGCGCTGCCTCTTTGGCTGGAGGATGCCACCAACGGGCTCAGTGACCGCTTTCGCCGCCTATTGGCCGACTTAGCGGATGACTTACGTTATTTAGACGAGCGTGTTGCGCAGTTAACGTCCGCCATTGAAACGCATGCCAATACCGACCCGGTTGCCAAGCGCTTGATGACCCTCCGCGGCATTGGCCCCATCACCGCCAGTGCCTTATCGGGTGTGCTGGGTGACGGCGCTATATACAAGCGAGGACGCGACTTTGCCGCCTCGTTAGGGCTGACCCCGCGTCAACATAGCACGGGCGGACGAGAGCGCCTGTTGGGGATCAGTAAACGTGGCAATAGTTACTTACGCAAGCTGCTGGTACATGGCGCCCGCGCCGTCCTTCGTTATGCGGTGAAAAAAGACGACGGACTCAGCCAGTGGATCAAGCACCTTGCCGTGCGCAAACATCGCAACGTGGCGATCGTGGCTCTCGCCAATAAGACAGCGCGTATGGCGTGGGCCGTCACACGTTACGAGGTCCCGTATAACCCTGAGTTGTCCGCCGCCGCTTAAGCAGGCGACGCGACCATCAATGTTGAACCTTTAACCGGTGTTCCTACCGCCCCGACTGCACCACCAAAAGAGAGATGGCGAACAGGTCGAACCGACGTCGGGCCATACCGTGTAGCGCGTAGAGCCATAGAGCTCGTTTACGCTGAGGGTACCCGACGTGCGAATAGCCCATTAAGGTCCGATGCCCACACGTTAGGCATCTTTTACGAGACCGGATATACGCTAGCAGTCGACCGTGCCGCTATAACCTTTTGTGCTTGCAGACGAGGAGGAGTCCATATACGCGCTACTTGAAATGTGCATGATCCGTAATGAGTGACAAAGTGGGTGTTGCCGCCCAGGCAGCTCAGAAGAAGGTGTGGGAGTTGGAGTCTCCCCATCTACAGTGCGTTTCAGCCAAGGCAGTTGTAAAGCTGGCTTAAAGATATGTGCCCATGGCACCGCTGCGCGGTGCTTTCGCGCCGGGCCGCCGTCGCGGGTGCGCTAACGCTTACGCCGCGCTACTCGAAATGTGCATGAACCGTCATAAGTGGCGAGCATTGAGTCCTTCTGCCGGTTTCTGGTTATCTAATTGCAATTAATGGCAAAGCCTACTTAGTTTTTGTGCAGCGTTGAGATATACTTATTTAGCTAGACGTCAAATTAAGCTATATCACTAACGTTAAAAGACATGGATCTTTCCCGCATGGACACTCATCACTTAGCGTCTGAACCGAAAAGCGTGGCCGCTCGTCAAGAGCCCGATAGTCTCTCGCTTTTCTTTCTGGTTTTTAAGACCGGCTTACTCACTATCCTTACTTTGGGGATTTACCGTTTCTGGCAAACGACTCGCATCCGTCAGTATCTTTGGGGCTCTACAAGCGCCAATGATTCTGCCTTGGAGTACACGGGAACAGGGCTTGAGAAGTTTATTGGCTTTCTCATTGCCCTGGTTATCCTGGCGTTGTATCTCGGCGTTCTCCAGATGCTGCTCTTCTACTTCGGCCTTTCGATGTTTAACGTCTCGTCGAGTGCTACTAATCCGGCGGAGCAAGTCCGCTATCTAATAGTTGTGTATATGCATGTCATTGCTGTTTTGCCTCTTCTTTTTTATGCCAGTTATCAGAAACGCCGATACATGATGAGTCGAACGCGGTGGTGCGGCATTCGTTTTAGTATGGAAAAAGGCGCTTGGGGGTATGTGATCCGTGCCATCGGCTACAGGTTGCTGACGGTCATAACATTGGGTGCGCTGGCCCCGCTGGCTACGTTCAAGTTAGAGCAGTATATGGCTGAGCGGAGTTACTATGGTGATGTTCGTATTAAGCAAGGTGGGTCTTGGCCGCGTCTTTACTCGTCGCTAACGCATTTGTTTATAGGCATCGTCATTCTGCTGGTAAGCGGAGGTGTTTTTGCTTGGGGTTATGACGGCTTGGCGTCAGCCATTCTTTTTGTTGGTAGCATTTGGGTGGCTATCGGTGTTGTGTATTACCAGGTTAAGAGTTTTGCTTATATGACTTCTCACAAGACGTTAGGCGAGGAGGTTAGCTTTAAGGCTGAGCCTAGAACGGGGGCTATTATCCGGATCTACTTAATTGCAGGTGTCGGGATGGGGGTGATGTCGTTATTTATAATAAGCGTTATGACGGCCGTTTTTGATTTTGGTATTTCGTCAGTCACTTTTGCCCTCGTCGGTGGTGCGCTGAGCTATATCTTTTTATTCTTGCTGTTTCAGGCAATGAAAATGGTGATGATTACTCAGCCTATACTGGGTCATTATGTTCAGACGTTTAGTATCATAAACCCCGAGCCTTTACATCAAATCCAGCAGCGTCAGGCAGATGATGCCGTTGGTGCTGAGGGCGTGGCGGATGCACTCGATGTCGCTGGCGCATTTTAATGTTGCAGGCGCAATTCTTTGACGGCGTGACGGCCTATCGTCATGAGGTGTGCATTTCGGTGTTAGATGACCAGCAGGCGCTGGTCATCCACGCAGAAACGCTAGCTGAACCTGCTCGCTGGGAACTCGCCGATCTTCGTGCTCTTCGTGATAGTTCGAGTGCAACACAGCTGACCTTGACCCGTTATGTCTCGTCTGTTGACGAGAGAGATCCGGCACGGCTTATTGTCACTGATAACGACTTTATTGCTTGGTTGCGTGCCACACAGCCTGATCTTTTCCGCCGTGATGTCCGTAAAAGAACCTGGCTGCGCATGGCAGGATGGGGAACGGGCGCGGTGGCGGCCATTGCGTTGATGCTGTTCGTTATTTTGCCGGGCATGGCCAATATCCTGGCTCAGGCTATTCCGATCGAGCGCGAAGTTGCGTTTGGTAAAGCCGTTACCCAGCAAATCGAATGGGTGCTAAGTAGTTCAAATGCAAGCATGCAGCGCTGCGATTCTCCTGAGGGGGTGGCGGCGCTAGATGCGATGCTGGAGAGGCTGACTGTAGGGCGTGATATGCACTACGCCATAGACATTCAGGTTTTCGATCATTCTGAAGTCAATGCGTTTGCCGCTCCCGGCGGGCAGGTGATAATCCTGAGTGCATTACTGGAAGAGGCTGAGACCCCCGAGGAGGTGGCGGGGGTTCTGGCTCATGAAATTGGTCATGTGGAGCGGCGAGACCCAATGCGGCAAGCATTACGGGCGGCGGGGGCTGCGGGGCTGCTTAGCATGGTTTTTGGCGATCTTGCGGGTGCCGCGGTGGTGGGTGAGCATTTGCTTACTGCTTCTTATAGCCGGGAGGCTGAAGTCGAGGCAGACCGTTTTGCTCTCGAAATGCTCGCTACGGCGGAAGTTGATGCAGCTGGGTTTGCAAACTTTTTTACGCGGATCGAGGGGCTGGAGGACGGTGATATTGCTACCCCCGAGCATTTATCTACACACCCTGATTCCAGCTGGCGCGGTACCCAGGCCCAGCAATTAGCTGAAAGCCAAGGCGGTACTACTGCGATTCTAACGCCAGCTGAATGGGCGGCCTTGCAAGCGATCTGCGATTAAAGGCTGTTAACGCTGTATCGAGAACCGCGCCACTCTTCATGCTTATGTTTCGTCGTCTCCCCATTTTTCCATCGCGCGTTTGTCGTCGGGTACCCGGACGATGTGGCCGACTTCCAGCTTGTCGTGGCTTTGGTGGCGGCCGCCGTTGGTGTCGATGATGGCGGCGACTTCGCCGATGCTGACGGCGTCATCTTCTCGGTAGGCTTCTACTTTGACGCGCACCATGGCGCCTTGGTAGCGTGCGGAAATGATGTCGCCCGGGTCGGGTTGGCTGCTTTGATCCGGGTGTTTTTTAAAGTACTGCATAACACTGGCGCTGCCAGGTTCGTCCCATTCGATATGCTGGTGCATCGCTGTCTTCCTTGTCTTGCTGAATGACGTGATGAGTGTAGTTTCAGTGTAGTGCCTTCAATGGGGTTATGTATGCTGTTCATCCTCCGCCCTGTTGGTCTCCACCACTGGGCTGTTTTCTTGCCCCACGTATTGAAAGAGAAAGTTTAGCGCTGCCGGTAGGCTGGCGCGCCATACTTTCCATGTATGGCCACCGGGGTAGAGGTCGAGGCGCACATCGTTGGGCTGGATGCGTTCCATGGCTTGACGCAGTATGCGGGCGTGAAATTCAGCATCATAAACGTCGCTTCGCCCGGCGCTGATATACAGCGGTACGGGGGAAAGGTCGCCCTCATCTTCGGTACCGCGAGGGGTTACGCGCAGGCGATACTCTTCCAAATAGTTGGTGTAGTTAAGGTTTTGCCACAGCTCGCGATCAAATCGGCCCTGGTCATTGATAAATGAGGGGTGGCGCCAGGCGGTGGAGTTACGCGGCGGCAGGGGGGCGTAGCTGGCGGGGCTTAGCGCGGCTACCGCGGCAAACAGTTCAGGCCGTTCCAGGGCAAAGTTGAGTGCACCGTAACCGCCAGCGGAATAGCCTGCCACGCCACGCAGGTGGCGCTCTTGTCCCACGCGGTAGGTTGCTTCCACATGTGGCATTAGGTCGTTAAAAAATGCGCTGCGGGCGGGTTCGTTGTGGCCATCTACCCACCAACTGCGACTGCCGGGCATAATGAAAACGGCCGGAGGAATATGCCCGGCAGCGATTAACCTATCCGCCACCTGCTGCAAGTTGCCGCGAGAAACCCAGTCGCGGTCAGTGTTAAATGAGCCGTGCAGCATATAAACGACCGGATACGCGTCTGTCGCTTGGGCGTCATAATTGTCGGGTAAATAAATACTGTAGGGGTAGTCGTAACCTAGCGTGGGCGAGAAAAACTGATGGTGTTCAACCTCGCTGGCTAAGCTATGGCCACTGAACGTTAGCCAGCCAATAAATGCCGTAAGTAGGGCGTGAAATCGGTACGAGAATACTGGTGGCTTGGGGATGAACACGTTTCCTCCGGGAATTAAAACTGTTCAATGGGGTCGGACAGCGCGAAGGCTTTTATTGTTCATCATAGCCATATAAGACAGTCAGTTAGCATAGTCATTCATCATCGCCATGCAAAATGCCAGGGTAGGAGTAGGTCGAGGCGGGAGGCCCAATGCGCAAAATTGAAGAGATCTATTGGTTGCGTGCTTACGGCTGTATAGCCGTTTTTTTGTTTCACTTACTAGATCATGTCAATCAGCGCCTCGATAACGTTGCCACCGATTTGATGCGCATACCGCTGGTGTTGGGTACCCCGATTTTCCTGTTTATTGCGATCTTTGTGTTTGCCGTTCGCTACGATAAATCCGTGCCGGAAGGATTCCTTGCCCAGCGCGTGAAGTATGTAATGGTGCCCTATTTTGTGTATGGCTTTATTTATTCGACGGCTGAATGGCTAAGCCAACAGCCATCGGATGAGCCGGTGGGGTTCGTGGCCAACGCCATTGAGTATTATGTGTACGCGGGCTGGCATGGCTATTTTTTGATTATTGCGATGCAGTTTTATGTGGCCTATTGGCTGTTTACCCGTTGGCAGCTGTGGCGTTTGAACCCGGTGCCGTGGCTGTGGGGCGCTTGTGTGATCAGCATGGCGTATTGGGGGTTGGCTTACTGGTTTGAGGTTGACCTGCCCGGCTATCTGCTGTGGATTGCTCCACTGGGTTGGATCTATGTGTTTTTTCTTGCCCTGGTGCTGGTGCGCTACTACCCGCTACCCCCTGAGAGCGTGATGCTGGCGCGGCCTGCCTGGATGCAGCAAATGGCCCGCCCGGTCTGGTTGGTGCTAATGGTGGCGCTGATTATTGCCGCGACCTTTGCAGGTTGGCTGGCCTTCTCTTCCAAAGAGGTGTGGGTCATTCCTTTCTTCGTGCTGTTCACGCTGTGTGCCATGCGCTACTTGGCCGGGCGTCCTGCGCCTTTGTGGGTGCGCCACATTAATGCGTATTCGTTTGGCATTTACTTGGCTCACCCCATGTTCTTTGTGCTCGCTGATCTGGCTGTCGAGCCGTTGTCGTTGCCCATTGGCGTGTATGCACTGGCGCTTATGGCGGTTGGTGTGGTGGGGTCAGTGGGGCTTAATAAGCTCGCCAATACCACGACACTGGGCGCCATGCTGTTCGGCAAGCGACTAAAGGTAAGTTAGTCAGAGAGTGGCGGTGGATGGTATCTGTGGATGATATCGGTAGATAGCGGCAGAAAACGCATTATGGGCGTGGAGTGAAAGCCGTAACCGGGGCGTTAGCCAGAAAAGGGTTTTCTGGCTCTTTCGTTAGTCTAAGCAGGTTTCCGTTGTAGGTTTTTAAACGCGTAGGGCAGGCGTGTAAACGTTGCAGAAAATCGTCGATCGCGCTGTTATCGTCCAGCTCAGGGTCAAACCCACCCAAGCGTTCTAGCCAGGCTCGCCTCACGGCAATGTAGGGCGGCAAAAGTAAAGCACTGGCCAATAAGCGCCTCAGGATGCGTTCCGACAGCGATGGCCGGGTGAGGCCAATAATCAAGGCGTCAAGGGTGTAAGTGTTGAGCTGTGAATAGAGTGCACACCAAAGCTCCGCAGGCAGTGGTTTTTTCTGTAGCGCAATGATGAGCCACTCTGCTTGGCTGGTAAACGCGGCTTTATTCAAGCGAGCCCCCAGCGGCCTTGATGGTGTAATCAGCGAATGAGCATGGTAGCGCTGTTCAATAGCACTCAGGCGTGCTTGCGCTTGAGTGGCTGTCACCAAAATGGGCAGCAAGTGGTCGGCGACACCGGATTCACGTATGGATTTTAAGTGGCGTGGCAACATTTCACCCGTCACCATGGCATCAACGATAAAGCAGACCGATCCCATTTGCCGACTCCGATTGTGAGCAAATCTATCAAATTGTAATTTATTGTAGTATCTGGTTTATTTGCGTAGCAAGTAAAAAAATTTGCGAGCTAAAAAACAGCGCTAAGTATGACTTGTGCACTTTAATGGGGCGCGCGGCATTATTTTTGTTATATTTTGGTGCATAAGAGGTTTTTTAGACGGTTCAGAATAGCCTGTTGCGCCGTTATGCGTCATCAAGAGGCATTCGAAGCCATTTTTTAATGTTTATAAAACAGATAGTTGTTGTTTTTTTATGCCATATTGGTGCAGTGTTGGCATGTTCTCTGCATTGTATTTGCAAGCGGCTAGCGGGCCGTAGGCATAAGCCCTGCGGCGTGCTAAAACGATAGCCGGTCTGAAATGCTCGCTGAGCGATTTGTTAACCAATGTCAGGCAAACGTTGAGCGAACAAGAATGACAAACGTGCGGTTTAGCACGTATTTTGTCGAACAACACTTTTATCGGTAGCTTACTGTCGTTAGCTTTAAGCCACGCTCATACCGGAGGACACTATGTCAGCCAAGACTCTCGCGCTAATTGAAGAACACGATGTTAAATGGGTAGACCTGCGTTTCACCGACACTCGCGGTAAAGAACAGCACGTGACCGTGCCTGCGCGCGATGTAGACGAAGAATTCTTCGAGAATGGCCAAATGTTCGATGGCTCTTCTATTGAAGGTTGGAAGGGCATTAACGAATCCGACATGATTCTGCGCCCGGAAGATGGTACGGGCTACCTTGACCCCTTCACCGAAGATGCGACGCTGGTGCTGCGCTGTGACATCATCGAGCCGGCCACTATGCAGGGCTATGATCGTGACCCGCGCTCTATCGCTAAGCGCGCAGAAGCTTACCTGCAGTCTACTGGCCTGGGCGACACCGCGTTCTTCGGTCCTGAGCCTGAATTCTTTATTTTTGACGAAGTGCATTGGAAGTCTGATATCCAGGGCTCCATGTACAAAATCACCTCCGACGAAGGCGCTTGGGCAACCGACAGTGTCGTTGAAGGCGGCAACCTTGGCCACCGCCCGCGCGTTAAAGGCGGCTACTTCCCGGTTCCTCCGGTCGATAGCTTCCACGATATTCGTGGCGCAATGTGTAATACCCTGGAAGCGATTGGTCAGACCGTCGAGGTACACCACCACGAGGTTTCCAACGCAGGTCAGAACGAAATCGGCGTTAAGTTCAACACGCTGGTGAAGAAAGCTGACGAAGTTCAGGAAATGAAGTACGTGATCCACAACGTGGCCCACGCGTATGGCAAAACGGCCACCTTTATGCCGAAGCCGCTGGTCGGTGATAACGGTTCGGGTATGCACGTTCACCAGTCTTTCTGGAAAGATGGCAACAACCAGTTCGCCGGTGACGAGTACGCTGGTCTGTCTGAAATGGCGCTTTTCTACATCGGCGGCATCATCAAGCACGCCCGTGCCCTGAACGCCTTTACTAACGCTTCTACCAACTCATACAAGCGTCTGGTTCCTGGCTTTGAAGCGCCGGTCATGCTGGCCTACAGTGCCCGCAACCGTTCGGCTTCAATCCGTATTCCTTACACCGCCAGCCCGAAAGGCAAGCGTGTGGAAGCGCGCTTCCCTGATCCGACTGCCAACCCTTACCTGGCGTTCTCTGCCATGTTGATGGCGGGTATCGACGGTATCAAAAACAAGATCCACCCTGGCGATGCCATGGACAAAAACCTGTACGACCTGCCGCCAGAAGAAGGCAAGTCAGTACCGACTGTGGCGCACAGCCTGGATCAAGCACTGGAAGCCCTCGACGCTGACCGTGCGTTCTTGACCGAAGGTGGCGTGTTCACCGACGAAATGATCGATGCCTACATCGACCTCAAGATGGAAGAAGTGGAGCGTATTCGTATGACCACTCACCCCATCGAGTTTGATATGTACTACAGTTGTTAAGTACAGCTGTTAAGTACAGCTGCTAATCAGCGTTCCTCGCCTCTGGCTGTTACTATCAGCCAGGCGGTGGTAACAATGATTGCCAATAGAACCCCGCTACGGCGGGGTTTTTTTATTGCTGGGAGGCTGAGAAGCGTGCCAGAGGGGCGATGAGCAGTGTGCTGGTAGCTCTCTTGGGCGTGGGGGAGTGGGTGGCACGGCGTTCGGGCAGGCGGTGTATCGGGTGACCGATCAGCACGGCAACGTTACCTTTACCGATAACCCAAGCAGCCCTTTATGCCCTGCGACCACTTTTCCATCGCTCTGCCCCAGCAAGGCGCACAGGTGGAAGAGGGAATGACCGTGGTGGAGGTGGTTATTGCGCCACCGTTGCGCGACGACCATCAGGTACGGCTGTTGGTGAATGGCGAGATTAGCCAGAAAGCGCGCACAGCGATGTCTTCTGGTTAACGTGCCTGCCGCAAGGGGGCACGAGATCCAGGCAGAATGCTGGAGAGCAGCCAGCGTTTACAGCACCGCACGGCAGCGGTGACGATTACGGTTCCTTAAGAGCGCTTTAATAAACGCGATCAAAAAAACAGCCCTAAGTATTACCTACCAAAACCTGGGTGCACTAAAGTGGTGCATGAGCAGGAGCATTTGGCACGGCAAGTGCGCTAAAACGATTCGCGCTCTTTCGCTGCGATGCCCGCAAGCCGTGCAAATGGACATAAACGTATAGTTGGCGCGCTTTTTGCAGCTCCCTCATTGATCATCCACCTGTAGGTCTGTATCGGCGATGGAAGACGCGATTTTTCAGGACACCACCATGCATCAGCGTTTGCTTGAGCATCTCACCACAGCGGTATTGCTGCTAGACGGCGAACTGCGTGTGCGATGGATGAACCCTGCCGCTGAAGCGTTGTTAGCGGTCAGCCTTAGCCGTGTTCACGGCATCAGCCTGGATACGCTACTTGGCGGGGATGTAAGCATTGACGAAGTATTGGCCAAGGCGCGGGATGCGTTTCACCCCTATACCCAGCGTGAAGCACGCATTACCCCGTTGAATAGCGAACCGCTCACGGTGGACTACACGGTGACGCCCTTATCCGACGATGAGCTGTTACTGGAAGTAGAGCCGCGGGATCGGCTGATGCAGATCTCCCGAGAAGAGGCGCTAACCACACGCCAGGAGACCATCAAGGTGCTCGCCCGCGGGCTCGCCCATGAAGTCAAAAACCCGCTGGGTGGCATTCGCGGGGCAGCACAGCTACTAGAGCGTGATCTAGACGACCCGGCGCTGCGCGAATATACCCATATCATTGTTGAAGAGGTGGATCGGCTGCGCGACCTGGTCGACTCCATGCTCGGCCCTAACCGGATGCTTAAACACGAGCCAGTCAACATCCATAAGGTGCTGGAGCGAGTGCGGGCGCTGCTGATTGCCGAACACCCTAGTGTGACAATCAGCCGTGATTACGACCCCAGCTTGCCCGATCTTTCCGGCGATGAATCGCAAATGATTCAGGCGGTGCTCAATGTGGCGCGCAATGCGGTACAGGCCATGAGCGATGCACAAACGCCGGAGCCCACTTTAATACTACGCACCCGTGCCCGTCGCCAGTTTACGCTTGGCGCCGAACGTCACCGGCTGGTCAGTGAAGTCGCCGTGATCGATAACGGCCCCGGCATTCCCGATACGCTGCAGGAAACACTGTTTTATCCCATGGTGTCGGGACGCGCGGAAGGCAGCGGCCTTGGGCTCTCTATTGCCCAGTCGATTTTGCACCAACATCAAGGATTGATTGAATGCGATTCACGTCCTGGACACACCGAATTTCGTTTACTGATTCCCATGGTTATTAATTTCACCGGAGAAGCGTCATGACTGAGGCTGCACGTAATGATGTTGCGCGGGTGGTCATTGTCGATGATGACCGCGCTATCCGCTGGGTGCTGGAGCGCGCCTTGGCGCAACCCGACCTTGACGTTGAGTGTATCGAGCGCGCCGACGTTGCCCTGACACGTTTGTTGGAAAACCCACCCGACGTGCTGGTTACCGATATTCGTATGCCAGGTATCGACGGGCTGGATCTAATGTCCCGGGTACGCGAAGCGCATCCTGACCTGCCGGTGATCGTGATGACCGCGCACTCCGACCTGGACAGCGCCGTGGCCTCGTATCAGGGCGGGGCATTTGAATACCTGCCCAAGCCGTTCGATGTTGACGAGGCCCTGGCGCTGGTACGTCGCGCCGTGGCTCACGCCCGTGAACGCCAGCGTCCGGTGACCGTGCCGGAAGGCTTGAACGCCGAAATTATCGGTGAAGCGCCCGCCATGCAGGAGGTGTTCCGTGCCATTGGTCGCCTCTCGCACTCCCACATCACGGTGTTGATTAATGGGGAGTCGGGAACCGGCAAAGAGCGCGTTGCCCAGGCACTCCATCAGCATAGCCCTCGTGCGGGCAAGCCGTTTATTGCCCTCAATATGGCGGCGATTCCCCGTGATTTGATTGAGTCTGAGCTGTTTGGTCACGAGAAGGGGGCTTTTACCGGGGCGACCCAGCAGCGCCAGGGGCGGTTTGAGCAAGCCAACGGCGGTACGCTATTTTTAGACGAAATAGGCGATATGCCCGCTGAAACCCAAACGCGGCTACTGCGCGTGCTGGCCGATGGAGAGTTCTATCGCGTTGGCGGGCATACGCCGGTCAAAGTGGATGTGCGCATTATTGCTGCCACCCACCAAAACCTAGAAGTGTTGGTGGATGACGGCCGCTTCCGGGAGGATTTGTTCCACCGCCTGAACGTGATCCGTATTCACCTGCCCAAGCTTGCCGAGCGCCGCGAAGATATCCCTCGTTTAACGCGGCACTTTTTAGCTGAAGCGGCGAAAGAGCTGACGACCGATATCAAGGTGCTGACCAGCGAAGCGGAAGCCCACCTAACGCGTTTGCCGTGGCCCGGCAACGTGCGGCAGTTAGAAAATATCTGCCGTTGGCTCACCGTGATGGCATCAGGGCGTGAGATTCTGGTTGAAGATCTACCGCCGGAGCTGCGTTCACCCAGCGCTTCTGAAAGCAGCGCCCACGGCGATTGGCGCACGGCGTTTCGTGACTGGGCGGATCATGCCCTGGCCGAAGGCCATACCCATCTACTGGAAGAAGCGGTGCCCGATTTTGAGCGGATTCTGATTGAGACAGCGCTAAAACATACCGGCGGGCGCAAAGGGGAAGCCGCCGAGCTGCTGGGCTGGGGGCGCAATACGCTCACGCGTAAACTGAAAACACTGCTACCGGCACTCGCTGACGAGTAAACGTTAGGAGCCTGTCTGGCTTAACACTGATCTACTGCGAATCCCGGTATTTTGGCCAACTTTATTCGATCGATTTCGTTAAATAGCACGCTATTCGCCTCAATCGATCGATAAATTTGGCTCAAAATTCGTGCTTCTCGCGACGATCGGCCAAGCCAGACAGGCTCCTAGTCGCCAGCGAGTATATATACCGCATCGGCTAGGGTGGTGGGGTTGGGCAAAGTGCAGTCGCTACTGGTGAGTGGCTGCTCATCCTGCCACCACTACCCTGGGCTTGGGTAGGCTGCCGAAGTGACGCTGGGCAGCAACAGCGTTGTCTATGGCAGTTATTGTGTCGCTTCAATGCGCCTGATTTCGGCAAGTAACGCTTCTGCTTCTTCAGTAAGTGTGGCATTGGCACGCATATCGCCATTGCGTGAAGCCTCCATGGCGGCTTGTAGTTTGCGCTCATACTCTTGTTGAAGCTTCTTTTTGGGGTCACGCTTAAACATACCTAACATGAGCAATCTCCTCGCTATCAATGTCTCTTGTACACTATTTGTATAGGATTGAAGTGCTCGTGTCGAATGTTTGCTTTAACTAGCCTTGCTAATCGTAGTGATTAGGCGTGGCGCACTGGCATAAGAAGCGCTCAAAATCACATAAAATAGTCTCCAGGCTCGCGTGCAGGCGGTGATCGTCGTCAACCATCCGCAGCGATAGGCGCTGAAGACGAGCACGTTCGATCACCGGTTCAGGGGCAACCACATCATCCCGCCAGCCGTGAATAATATGGCTGTGCTGCGCCTGAATAACCGGTGACGTTTCCGGATAGTCGGCAAGTCCCAACGCAGGCGCCAGCAGAAAGCAGCCCAACACCGGCTGCTGAGCGCTAACTGCCGCGCTTAGCCAACCCCCCAAGCTTGAGCCTGCCAGCACACACTGGGCAGGATCATCTCCGCGCTCGGCTAATACTCTCAGCAGGTATTCAAGGCGTTGCTGTGGCTCTGCTATGCCTCGATAATCCATGACCACCGGCTCACAGTCATCCAGCTTTTGCGCAACACCTTTCATTGCCTGGGTTTTCAGTGCGCCTGGCCCGCTCTCAAGGCCATGGGATAGATAAACGGTCATCATAACGGTTAGCTCGCTGCACGCTGGATAGCTTCGCCACCCTGTTGAAGGTCTTCACCCGCACCGCGAATGGTATTACAGCCACTGACCAGCATCAGGGTCACCACCATCACGAAGCCGAGGGCGATAGTGCGTTTCATAAAAGCCTCCTTCGAAGGCATACCGTTAGTGAAAGGAGTAGAAAGCAAAAATACCCTCTGTCGTGACGATACGCTACGGTTTTCAATACGTTTAAACACAAGGAAGCATAGCAGTGTGCCTCGAAACCGTATGTTTATGTCGCATGTGCCACTTCTATACATGGAAAATAGAGGTGGAGAGTGCTTTGTCATTCACTTTTTATTGTTTTAAGTAATTGTTTTTTAATGTTTATATTCGTTATTGGCATGGTTTGGCTCATTGCCTGCAGTTACTAAGTAGAATCCAGCAAGAAACCAAGTAAATACTCGCAAATGAATAAAGTAAGTCATTTTTAAATTCAGTCACTTAACGCTAGTCGAGTTAACATTTTTCACCAGTAACTGAGTGAGTGGGCTAACAGCAAAATGGAAGGCAGGAAGCCGAAAAACGAACAGGATGTTTAAGGGACAATTAGCCCACTCACTGGTTGCAGCGTAAGGAGGCGCTGTTCATCAAACCAGGGAGCGGACCGATGCGAATCAACCATCTCATGCAAGTGAGGTGGTTTTTTCGCATGTGTGATTTAAATAATTATTTGATAGATAAGTACTTTCTATAAGGCTCTGGTTTTTGCACAGCTTTTGTACAGAAAAAAGTGTGATTTTGGTCTATCCTTCGATGAAACCAAAATGCAGCGGTTAGAAAACGTCAACGTAACGACCGCGCACGATCAGGGACAAGATTATGGCGATGGCATTGATGTTATGCATGTTTGTTTTGTTCTTAGGGTTTTCAGGCGTGGGCGTGTATATGATGTTTAAGACATCGTTTACGGCCAGTATTGATGAACGCGATGACATGCCGCCCGACGTTTAACTATCTGCCTTGAAAGTAAAACGCCCGCTTATGCGGGCGTTTTTGCGCTGGCTGTCCATCAAAGGGTTGTCTATTAAGGGGGCAGGACGCGCTTTACCCCATCCAATACAGGCTGGCCAAGGCAAAAGCGTAGCCCATCGCTGCCCCTGCCAGTACATCGCTGACATAGTGCAGCCCTAAGCCTACCCGTGAGACCGCTATTAGAAGCGTTAATGGCAATACCACCGGTAGTAGCCAGGGCGTGTGGGCGGCGACCAAGACGCTAAACATCACCGCGTGCATGGTGTGGCCGCTGGGAAAACTGTAACGGTCGCGGGCAGGTTCACAGCACTCGATGCCTTCACTATAGGTAATGAAGGGTCGCTCACGGCATAAGCGAGTTTTCACCAGTCGATAAACCGCCACGGCAAATAGAGCGATAACGCTGTACTGCAGTACGCGCCAGGCGCCATTGGGTTGAAGCCAGGGCTGGGCGAGAATCAGCAGCACCCAAATAGGCCAATCGCCTAAGCGGCTGGCGGCCTGAAGCGTGATTCGCCAGGGGCGGTAGATCGATAGCCGCGCAATGCGCTGGCAGAACTGCCACTCCAGCAGGTCAAGACGATCGAATACGACAAGCGGACGCGGGCGCATGATGAGCCTCCTGGGCTTGGTGTAAGTAACGCAAAAACTGCTCGGCAATACCTGTCCAACTCTGCTCAAGGGCGCGTAAACGCGCTACTCGGCCTAAACGAGCGTAGTCAGCTGGGTGTTGGCACAACTCAACTGCTGCCTGTTGAAAAGCGGTGCTATTGCCAGCGGGTACGGTGACACCGTTGTGGCCGCTGCTAATGAGCTCAGCGCTGGCTGCATGATCATAGGCCACCACGGCTAAGCCGCTGGCCATGGCTTCCGCCACCACATTGCCCCAGGTTTCTGAAAGCGAGGGGAAAATAAACAGGTCGGCGCTGGCATAGTGGCGAGCAAGCGATCCCTGCCCCACAAAGCCGGTGAAGTGGGCGTCGGGCAGCGCCTTTTCCAACTGTGCCCGTGCGGGGCCATCGCCGACGATCACTTGGGCGATATCGGGCCGCACCTCACGCATGGCTTGAAGGCTTTCATGGAGCAAGGTGAGATTTTTTTCTGCGGCTAGTCGGCCAACGTAAAGGGCCACCGGCTGATGCTCGCTAACTCCCCAGCGTTCGCGTAATGAAGGGTCACGGTGGGCAGGTGAAAAGCGCTCGCCATCCAGCCCGCGTGACAGCACATGAACCCCCCGAATCCCTTGACGCTGCAGTGCTTTAGCCTGCTGATGAGTAGGCACTAACGTTAGGTCACAGCCGTTATGGAAGTAGCGCAGGTAGCGGCGTGTGGTCGAGGCCAACCAATTGACGCCATAATCTTCACAGTAGTGGTCAAAGTTGGTGTGCCAGCCCGCTACCAGGGGGATATTGAGTTGCCGTGCCGCTTGGCGTGCCGCCCAGCCGAGAGGGCCTTGGGTCGCTACATAGATGATATCGGGGCGATGTTGGCGCCAAAAGCGGCGCAGTGTAACGGGCCTAACCAGCCCTACCTGCACATCGGTGTAGCCAGGTAGGGCAAGGCGCTGCACCTGTAGCTCGCGGTTAATACCGGTTGCATTACCCGCAGATCGTGGCCGAGGGCGGATCACATCCACCGGCACTCCTTGCCGGTTAAGTTCATAGCTTAACCGGCTCAGCGTATGGGCAACGCCATTGATGTCCGGTGACCATGTCTCACTAACGATGCAGAGCCGCATGAGCGATTCATCCCTTTATCACGTTTTCGTACAGTGTGGGTGGGGTGAATGACACTGCCGAGACAAACAGGTGAATAAGTGATGACACGCTTAAATAAATAGGCTAGTAGACAAAGTGCTACAGCCATCTGTTCTAATATCAGTTCAATGTTAAATTTGGATGGCAGTTTTATTTAATATCGCATAAAAAAATAAGTTCCCAAAAAATAAAACTTTAAGATTAATGAAACATAACTCCTTTAAGGTTCCCTGTGTTGAGGCGTTATTCGTCCTTCATTGTGCCTTCGCAAGCGCAAGCATTAACTACTTCAATGGGAACGATCATGTTTAAAAAAACGACACTGGCCCTAGCCGTTAGCGGTTTATTGGCAGCCTCTGCAGCACAAGCAGCAACCGTTTATGACCAAGACGGTACCGATCTCGAAATCTATGGTCGCATCGCTATGGGTCTTGAAGGCGGTGGTGTTGACAACGGTGTTGATAACGGCGAAGAGTTCCGTAATTTCGGCTCGCGTTTACGGATTACCGCTGGCCACCAGATTTCCTCTGACCTGCGTGCATTCGCCCGTGTAGAGTGGCGTTTTACGGGTGATGAGCGTAATACATCCTCTGGTTTCGATGAGGTACGTAACAGCTACCTAGGCCTGGAAAGCCAGCAGTTCGGTACCTTTATGGCCGGGAACTACAACAGTTTCTACGATAACTACGTGATGACGCCGTTCGATGTTTACGTTGAGCGCGGCTACGAGTTTGCGGGTGGTGGTACCCAGGCACGCGGCGACTCTATTGGCTATAAAACGCCTAAAATGAGTGGTTTTCAGGCGGTTATTTCTGCCAAGCACTTCTCTGAGCGTGGTTTGACTGAAGCCGAGCAGACTTCCGAAGGATCCGTTATCGCCACTCAGGGTGGTGTTGTCTACGAAACAGGCCCAGCTCGTTTAGCGCTTGGCTATGTGGAAGATACGGTACGTGGTGGCGGTAACGGTGAAGTGCGTTATGGCGCTACGGGCGAGTTTGCTGTTACAGATGCTTTCGCTGCTCGTGTAGGTTATGAAACCCGCGGTGATGACGATGTTAACGGTGGTGGTTTCGATAAAATCGGCGTTGGTGCTACGTACGCCATCGATTCCTGGAAGTTCTTCGCCGATTACTACAACATCGACGTAGACGGCGCTAGCGATGAGCGTAACGCTTGGGCGCTAGGGTCAATGTACAAGCTGTCTAGCAATTTCGATATGTTCCTTGAGCTGAACGATCGTAACCTGGATGCTGTTAATGACTTCGAAGAAGATATGTACTACGCATTAGGCGCTCGCTATCACTTCTAATTAATAGAGTGATGTTAGCGGTAGTGTTGCATTAGTTTTTTGCATTAGTTCTTTAGCTTTTAGTTAGCTCGCATGTTTCGATCTTTACCGGTGTGGATAATTCCACACCGGTTTTTAGCGTTTTTATATTTTATGCTTTACTTGCCTGCCTTAAAAGAGGCGCTCTTTTTCTCGGTGAGTTATTCCTCTCAATATAAATTTAGGGAGAGGGGGGTAAGGCAATACTTTTACCATGGAGACGAAATGTCGCTGGTAGGCTATCTTTGCTGCTAAAGTGTCTGAACACTGTTATGAAAGGAGTCATTTAAATGCGTTTTCACCGCTATGGCTTGGCGCTAGGGACAGCGCTATTTGCCACCGTTCCTCCTGCCTTTGCTGATAACTACACCCTGACGCTATTTCACACCAACGATCTACATGGGCGTACCGATCAGTACCCCTATCTAATTACCACGCTGAATGAGGCGCAGGAGCGCTTTGGCGAAGGGTTGCTGCTGGATGCCGGTGATATCTTTACAGGCACGCTCTACTTCACAGAGTTTCAAGGCCAGGATGCCCTCGAATTTATGAATTTAATGGGCTACGACGCCTTTGTGCCCGGCAACCATGAGTTCGATTTGGGTGACCCGGAACAGGGGCACCAAGCGCTAGCGGCGTTTTTCGCAGGCGCCGAGTTTCCTATTTTAGGGGCGAATCTGGACTTCTCCGCAGGCCCGGAGTTTGCTGACATGTTGGGTGATTCAGTCAGCGCTGAGCCGCAGGCGGGGACGCTTTATGACGGCATGATCGTTGAGCATAACGGCGAGCCAATCGGCATCTTTGGGTTAAGCACTCAGGACAGTGAGACGATTTCCAGCCCTGGCCACGTCACCATCAGCGATTATCGCCAAGCGGCTGAAGCCATGGTGGCAAGCTTTGAAGAGCAGGGCGTTAACAAGATTATTGCCCTTACCCACTTGGGCTACGACAGTGACCCCAGCGTAGGTAATGACCTGCTGCTGGCAGAGCATGTCGAAGGCATCGACATTATTATTGGTGGCCACAGCCATACTCAAGTGTCGCCCCCCAGGCTGCTGAGCGAGAGCCGCGCTGGAGAGAAGCTCCTATCACCGACGGTGATTGGCCAGGCAGGCGAGTATGGCCAGCATCTGGGCGTTATGCAGGTCACCTTCGACGAAAACGGCGTGGTGGTGGATGCCAGCGGTGAACTGCTCGCTGCCGACGATCGGGAAGCGGACGCTGATGCCGCCAAGCGGCTTGAATCCTACACCGCAGAGATTGAGACACTGCGGGATACCCAGGTCGGCGCCAAGGTAATCTCCACGCTACCCAACCCGCGCCACGGGCGTGGCGATGAACGGAGCGTGCGTGCCAATGAAACAGCGCTGGGCAATTTAATCGCCGATGCCCAGTTGCATGCTGCGCAGCAGGTGGCACCCGACACGGTTATGGCGATTCAGAATAGCGGCGGCATCCGTGAAGCGATTGAGAGTGGTGATGTGTCTGTGGGTGATTTGATCGCCGTGCAGCCATTTGGCAATCGCCTGACGCTGCTTGATGTCACCGGCGCCGAGCTGCTGGAAACCTTCGAGATCGCCCTGGCTAATGCACCCGGCGAAGACGGCGGTTTTCTGCAGGTGTCGGCAGGCGTTGAGTTGATATACGACAGCGGCGAGCCGTCGGGCGAGCGGGTGGTTAGCCTAAGCGTTGCCCAGGAAGGCGCAATGCAGGCGATTGACCCCGAGCGTACTTACACCATCGCCACCAATAACTTTACCGCTGCTGGCGGCGACGGTCATACGGTACTTGGCGCTGCCTATGAAGATGGGCGCAACACCATCGTCGGCAATACGGATTGGGAGATGCTGCGCGACTATATGGTGGAACGTAAAGAGGTGTTCTACCAGGTGGAAGGGCGGATTACTGATGTAGCTCAAGAAGGTGTGGTGCCAGAGGATGTGGCCCAGGAAGCGTCGTAGTGAGTTCCGGGCCACGGGTAGCGCTTACTCATCAATGATGCTTTCAAAGCCGCCAAAGATGAGCCGCTTGCCATCAAAGGGCATCGGGTTAACGTCCATCTGCAAGCGCGGGTCTTGCATGACTTTCGGCATGGCCTCATCGCGCACGCTGCGCGATGGCCACTCTATCCAGGAAAAGATGATGCTTTCGTCATCCTTGCGCTTGACCGCCATGGTGAAGGAGGTCACTTCCCCTTCGGGGACATCGTCTCCCCAGCACTCCACGACCCGCAGTGCGCCGTGTTCCTTGAAAACAACGGCCGCGGCACGGGCATGCTCAATAAACTCATCTTTATTAGCGCTGGGCACGGCAGCGACGAAACCATCTACATAAGGGTGTGTAAGCTTGCTCATGGCTGTTCTCCTATTACTGTTTTATTCTGCTTTAGAGGGGAGTTCTCGAACGGGGCGTACCTCAATGCTGCCCAGCCGGGCTGGTGGAATACGGCTAGCCAGCTGCAGCGCCTCATTCAAGTCGTGGGCTTCGAGCAGGTAGAAACCGGCCAACTGCTCCTTGGTTTCCGCAAAGGGACCATCGGAGATTAACGTCTCGCCATCGCGCACGCGTACGGTGGTGGCGGTCTCCGTCGGTTGTAATGGCTGCCCGGCCAGGTAGTGGCCGCTGGCGCTCAGGCGCTCAACCCCAGCAATGCATTCTTGGTTGAGGTCGTGCCACGCCTGTTCGCTCATGGCGTTGATAATCTGTTCCTGGTAATAGACCAGCGCAACGTACTTCATGGGGAGTCTCCTTCTGTGGCCAAGGGGCAGTTGTCTGACGGAACGTTTACCATCCAGCCGACGCCAAAACGATCTACCGTCATGCCGAACCCTGGTGACCAGAAGGTCGCTTCGAACGGCATGATCATCTTTCCACCTTCCGCTAGTTGAGCAAAGGTTCGTGCGGCCTGCTCGATATCCTGATACTCCAATTGAACCTCTATCCCTTGCGGTGGTGTATAGCAGTCAGCCGCCATATCGGCACCCATCAAGCGGCGTCCACGCAGGTTCAGTGAGGCATGGATGATGCGGTCATGAAGGTCGGGCGGCGTGTGTTCAGCGGCGGGTGTGTCAGCATAGGTCAACAGGCACTCCAAATGCCCTCCGGTGACATCGGCATAGAACTGCATGGCCTCCCGACAGGTGCCGGGAAAGGCAACGTGCACGTTCATGGCATCCGGTATACGAGCAAGGTTACGGTGCTGCTCAATTCCGGCACCGGGCTCAAAATCCTCCAGCGAGAAGTAGCGCCGTAATTCAAGGGTCACGTTGCCATCGGCATCCTGGGTGGGCCACTGCTGGGCCCACTCAATGGCCGCCTGCAGGGAAGGGGCTTCGAGCACACTATAGCCAGCAATACGCTCACTGGCTGGAGACAAAGGCCCGGGGATGATGGTGGGCTCACCGTTTTTGAAACGGATCAGACACCCGTCACTGGTCGGATGTAAGCCATCGCCGCTCAAAAACACGCCTGCCTCGGTCATGCGCTGGTTATAAGCAGCCATGGCGGCAAACATTTCCTGGGATGGCATAGCACCATTCTCGGTGTTGGCATCGGCACGGCGTATCAGCATGAATTTCATTGAGAGCCTCCTGGTTGTTCAGGGTAGTAACTCTCTGTAGTCGTTTGACGTGCTCACGAATCGACACAGCCTAGATATTATTTTTGGTAATCGGCATATCTGGTTGATTTCCTTCTGCCATCGGATGCAGGTTAAATGATCTTATTACGTAGCAACGACTTTCCGACGCCGCGCCATGACATGATCGAGGAAAGCCCGAAGTTGCGGAGTGACCAGCCGGTTGCCTGGGTAGTAGAGGTAGAAACCTGGTTCCCTTGGACACCAAGACGCCAGCACCTCAACGGCATCGCCGGCCGATAGCAGGCCCCTCACCTCCGGCTCAAGGAAATAACCAATACCAAGTCCATCCTTGACCGCACGCAGTCGCGTTGCCACATCGTTGGTACACAGCGGGCCGGTGACAGCCACCCGAACGGACTGACCTTCGCACTCGAATTCCCAATGGAACAGATGTCCTCCGCTGGGCCAGCGCATATTGATACAGGTGTGTTCCTTCAAAGCAGCGGGATGCTCCGGTGTCCCTGCCCGAGCCAGATAGAGCGGCGATGCCACCGCAATCCAACGTAGCGGCTCGCTCATTGGCACTCCCACCATATCCTGTTCCAGGCTCTCACCGAGCCGCAGCCCGGCATCACACTCACTAGCCACCACATTTTCCAAACGATCAGAGACGACGATCTCGACTTCAATTCCAGGGTAAGTCTCGGCAAAGCTAGCCAGATGTGGTGCCAGCGCATAAGCAGCCCCAGCGCGCGACGCATTGATTCGCAACCGTCCGCCAAGCTCGTCCTGTTGCTCCAGCAACTGCGCTTGAGCCGCTGAAATCTCCTCCAGAGCGGGCCGAACTCGCTCATACAACTGTTGGCCCGCCTCCGTTGGCCGCGTGGTTCGGGTGGTTCGGTTCAAAAGGCGCTGTCCTAAGCGTGCCTCTAACCGCTGGATCGTCTGACTGAGTGCCGAGGGCGAAACACCGAGCCATCCCGCCGCTCGTGCGAAATTGCCATGTTCAACGATTGCCACGAAGGCACCCAATTCCGCCACATCGCTACCTTTCATTGTTCATTTCAGCTTCATAGTCCATGAATATATCGGTGTATTCTGTCAGTTTAAGAACAAGCCTACCATTGCGGAAACCAACAGCTTAGGGAGAATCCCATGCAGCTCGACCATTACCGCTTGCTGGGCCGCTCGGGCCTGAAAATATCGCCGATGGCGCTAGGCACCATGACTTTCGGTACGGAATGGAACTTCGGCGCCGACGAGTCGACCTCCCGCGCGCTCTTTGATCGCTACGTCGATCACGGCGGCAACTTCATTGATACGGCGAATTACTATACGGGTGGCACTTCCGAGTCCTTTGTCGGCCGTTTCGCCCAGGGGAAACGGGATCGCTTGGTCATTGCCACAAAATACACCTTGCCGATGCGCGGTGATGACCCCAACTCTGGAGGCAACAGTCGACGTAGTATGGTTCGTTCGGTAGAAGACAGCCTGACGCGCCTGGGCAGCGACTATATCGACCTGCTGTATCTGCATGCCTGGGATTTCACCACTCCCGTGGAAGAGATTCTGCGCGCCATGGATGATTTGGTGGCAGCAGGAAAGGTCGTTTATCTGGGGCTGTCGGATATCCCTTCCTGGCAGGCTTCACGGATGCAGGCTATCGCCGATCTCCGGGGCTGGTCGCCAATGGTTGCAATGCAACTGGAATACAATCTGATTGAGCGCAGCGTGGAAGGTGACTTGGTTCCGATGGCGCGTGAAATGGGGATGGGTATCATGCCCTGGTCACCGCTGGCGAGTGGACTCCTGACGGGGAAGTACAACCGTGCCGAACTCGCACCCGAAAATGTGGTCAGCGGCAGCCGTGCCGCCATCGCGACCGAGGCGGGGCCCGTCCCCGAACGTAGCTTTCGCATTATTGACGAAGTGAAACAGGTCGCTATGGAACAAAATACATCACCTGCCACTGTGGCTTTAGCATGGCTGCTCACCCGTCCTGGTATGGCTGCACCGCTCATTGGAGCGCGATCGATAAGTCAGCTTGACGCCAATCTGGCTGCACTCGAACTGGAACTGACAGGTGACCAACTGGCACGGCTCGACGAGGTCAGCGCGGTGCCTCTAGGATTTCCCCATGAGTACCTGCGGCGCCCGGCGGTTCAGGCAAATATCTATGGCGACATGTCGATCTCTATGCGGGGCTAATGAATGTTTATGGAGCTGGCTCTAGTTCGTTTAACCGCTTTAGCAAAAAGCGTTTTTCTGGATCCAGGGTGACCAATTGCAGCGCCTGGTGATAGGCACTGCGCGCGGCCTCATGCTGACCTTGGCGCCGCAGTAAATCCGCTTTAGCGGCATAGAACAGATGATAGCGGGATAGTTGCGGGTGATGCGCGATGTCGTCGAGCAACTTCAGGCCGGTGTCGGGTGCACCATTCATAGCAATGGCCACCGCACGGTTCAGCGCCAGAATCGGCGATGGAAAACGTCGGCAGAGAGCATCGTAGAGCCTGACGATACGCCCCCAGTCTGTTTGCTCGGCGTGGCTAGCCTGGGCGTGTACGGCGGCAATCGACGCCTGAAGGGTGTAGTACCCGGTGGGGGTGAGCGCCAGCGCCTGTTCTAGCCACGTTATTCCGACCTGGATATCCTCTTGGCGCCATAGGCGTCTGTCCTGAGCATCCAGGGTTACCAGCTCACCGTCGCTATCCTGGCGCGCATCCCGGCGGGCATCATTAAGCAGCATCAAAGCCATCAGCCCAAATACCTCCCCCTGGGGCAGTAGCCGCGCCAGCTCATTACCCAGTCGCATGGCTTCTTTTGTTAGGCTGATATCGACCACGCTGGCGCCCGTGCTGCGCGAGTAGCCTTCGTTGAAGACCAGATAGATGACTTGGAGCACATCGGGTAAACGCTCGGGCAGCTCTTCCTGGGTAGGCACGGCATAAGGGATATGCGCATCGCGAATTTTGCGTTTGGCTCGTACGATACGCTGTGCCAGCGTCGTAGGCTTCATCAGTAGCGCGCTGGCTACTTGCTCAGTGGTCAAACCGCACATCTCGCGAAGCGTCAGGGCAATCCGTGCTTCCATGCTCAAACTTGGGTGGCAGCAGGTGAATAGCAGCCGCAAGGCGTCATCTTCGATGGTGGTGGGCTCAAGATCCAGCGCTTCATCTGTGGGTAATAGCAAGTGAGCCCGACGGCGAGCAGTACTGCGTTGGCGAATTTGGTCTATTCCGCAGTGGTAGCCGGTGCGAATTAGCCATGCCGTGGGGTTGTCAGGTTTGCCGTTAACCGGCCACTGTTGAACCGCCGCCACAAAGGCATCCTGCATGGCTTCTTCGGCTAGTTCAAAATCCCCCAGCAGGCGTATCAGCGTCGCCTGCACGCGCCGGGAGTGCTCACGATACAGGTCATCGACGTATGAAGGTTCAGTACTCATCAAGGGAGATCCGTAAGCTTTATCTCAAACGTAGCGCATGGTTTCTCCGTTGACTTGTTTTTCTTGTTTTTCTTGTTTTGTCTTTCGGGGGATAGGTATTCAATCCCCGGTGCGTTTTCCCGTGGCGCTGTTGAAAGGATGCAGGGCGTCGCGGGTCACAAAAAATCGCAGGGTTTCGCCTTCGGCAACGGGCGGCTGCCCCGAAACGCGGATGACTGTAGGCTGGTCGCTATCGGCGAGGGTCACATAAAGGTGGCTTTCGGCCCCCGCGGCTTCAAACAGCGCCAGCGTTGAGTCGACAATTAGGTGAGGCGCGGTCGGCGGCGCTAGATGCATATCATCCGGTCGAATGCCGACGACATCGGTGCCGTCGGGCAGGTTATCCAGCAGGCCGTTGGCGCCTTGTTCGTTCAAGTAATCCACTGGCAGCATGTTCATGGCGGGGGAGCCGATAAACCCGGCGACAAACATGCTGGCGGGGCGGGCGTAGATTTCCATGGGTGTGCCCACTTGCTCAATCTGCCCGGCGTTAAGAACCACTAAACGGTCACCCAGTGTCATGGCTTCCAGCTGGTCGTGGGTCACATACAGGCTGGTAGTCTTCAGGCGCCGCTGCAGCTGTTTGATCTCCACGCGCATCTGCACGCGCAGCTTGGCATCCAGGTTGGAAAGCGGCTCATCGAATAGAAAGGCTGCCGGGTCGCGCACCAACGCGCGGCCCATGGCTACCCGCTGGCGCTGACCTCCAGAGAGCTTGCGCGGTTTGCGCTCCAGAAACTCTTCGATCTCGAGCATTTTGGCGGCAATTCGCACGCGCTTTTCAATATCTTCTTTGTTAAACCCGCGGTTCTTGAGGCCGTAAGCTAGGTTGTTGTACACCGTCATATGCGGGTAGAGCGCGTAGTTCTGGAATACCATGGCGATATCGCGCTCGGCGGGCTCCAGCTTATTGACCACCCGGTCACCGATTTTGAGCGTGCCCTCGGTAATGGTTTCAAGCCCCGCCACCATGCGCAGTAGGGTAGATTTGCCGCAGCCGGAAGGCCCCACCAGCACCACAAACTCGCCATCTTCAATCTGTAAGTTGATGCCTTTGACGGCATGAACATCGCCGCTATAGGTTTTCTTTAGCCCTTCCAAGGTAATGCTGGCCATCTTATTTCTCCGTCTCGGTCAGGCCTTTCACAAATAGGCGTTGCATAAACAGAATCACTAATACAGGCGGCAGCGCTGCCATGACCACCGCGGCCATCACTAATTGCCACTGTGGGTTCTCTTCCGAGGTCATGCGCTGAATGCCCATCACGATGGTGTAATAATCAGGGTCGGTAGTGATAATTAGCGGCCAGAGGTATTGGTTCCAGCCGTAGATAAACATGATCACAAACAGCGCGGCGATATTGGTCACCGACAGCGGCATTAAGATGTCTTTAAAAAACTTCAGTGGCCCGGCGCCATCGACCCGGGCGGCTTCGAGCATCTCTTCGGGAATGGTCATAAAGAACTGGCGGAACAAGAAGGTTGCGGTAGCCGAGGCAATCAGCGGGATCGATAGCCCGGCAAAGCTATTGAGCATTTTAAGATCCGCAACGACCTGAAAAGTCGGAATAATGCGCACTTCTACGGGCAGCATCAACGTGACAAAGATCACCCAGAAGAAGAACATCCGAAAGCGGAAACGGAAGTAGACGATGGCAAAGGCGGAAAGCAGCGAAATAGACAGCTTACCCACCGTGATCGCCATGGCCATGATAAAACTGTTCCACAGCATCAGGGCGGCCGGCGGTGCGCCGGCATTGGAGACGCCCGACTGCCACATGCGCGTGTAGTTTTCGATCCCGTGGCCACCGGGCAGCAGTGGTAGCGTGCCCTGCAGCAAGCCCGAGAGGGAGTGGGTAGAGGCGATGATCGCGACATACACCGGAAAAACCACCAGCGCGACACCAGAGATCAAAACAATATGGGCTATCAGGTTAGCCCAAGGGCGGTTTTCAACCATTAACGTTCTCCCTAAGGCTTAGTAATTGACTCGGCGCTCAATAAAGCGGAATTGAATCATCGTTAATGCCACCACAATCACCATCAGAATCACCGACTGAGCTGCCGAGGAACCGAGGTTGAGGCCCACAAAACCATCGGCGTAGACCTTGTACACTAAAATATTGGTCGCCTGAGCTGGGCCGCCTGCGGTGGTGGCGTGGATGATCGCGAAGGTGTCGAACATGGCATACACCACGTTAACCACTAGCAAGAAGAAAGTGGTCGGCGTGAGCAGTGGGAAAATAATCGTCCAAAAGCGCTTCGTTGGGCTGGCGCCATCGATGGAGGCGGCTTCAATCAGCGATTGCGGAATGGACTGTAAGCCCGCCAGGAAAAACAAAAAGTTATAGGAGATCTGCTTCCAGGCGGCGGCAAAAATTACCAGCAGCATGGCATCACTGCCGGAGTTACGGTGGTTCCACCGGTAACCCACCATTTCCAGCATGTAGGGCACAATGCCGATGGAGGGGTTGAAGATAAACCACCACAACACGCCCGCCAGCGCGGGGGCAATGGCGTAGGGCCACACCAGTAGGGTGGTGTAGGTACTGCGTGAGCGAATCATTCGATTGACGGTGCTGGCCATTAAAAGTGCCACCGTCATTGACAGCAGTGTGGTACCGATGGCGAATACCGCGGTGACCGACAGAGAGTTGAGATAGCTACCGTCGCGGAACAGGCGAGCAAAGTTCTCAAGGCCTACAAACGTCGTTTTAAGTCCAAAGGCATCTTCGCGCAACAGCGACTGATACAGCGCCTGACCTGCAGGCCAGATAAAGAAAATCAGCGTTACAATCACCTGGGGCGCCAGCAGGGCGTAGGGCAAAAAGCGACCAGGGTAAGTCATGCGTTTGGTTTGCATGGGCAGCTCTGCGAATGGTGAGTAAATATAAGCATCAATAAACAACATCGCCGCCTGCCCAAGTGGGCAGGCGGCGAAGTAAGTGCTTATTTACTGGTTGGCAGCTTCAAAGTCACGGAGCAGATCATTGCCGCGTTCCACTGCGTCATCTGCTGCTTCCTGACCCGATTTATCGCCGGTCATCACCGCTTCCATCTCTTCGGAGATGATGTCGCGAATCTGCACGAAGTTACCAAAGCGTAGGCCTTTGGAGTTCTCGGTCGGCTCGTTGAGGGTCATCTGCTTCAACGAAATATCTGCACCGGGATTCTCATCGTAGTAGCCCTGCTCTTTGCTCAGATCCCAAGCGGCCTGAGTGATGGGCAGGTAGCCGGTTTGCTGGTGCCACTGTGCCTGTACTTCGGGCTGAGAGAGGTACTCAAAGAACGCTGCAACGGCTTCGTACTCTTCGTCGCTATGGCCCTGCAGTGCCCACAGGGTGGCGCCACCGATAATCGAGTTTTGCGGTGCGCCGTCTACGTCGTCGTAGTAGGGCTGCATGCCAAAGCCCACTTCAAATTCTGAATTGGCGGCGACATCCGCACGTGAAGCAGAAGAGCCGAAGAAAATCGCGCAGTCCTGGGAGTAGAACATCGGCTCAGAGTCGGGGCCAGAACCGGGGCCACCCCATTTGAAGACACCCTCTTCCTGCCAGTCGTGGAGATTGTCCCAGTGGCGAGCGACCAGCTCATTGTTGAAGGTAAACTCGGTTTCCATACCGCCAAAGCCATTTTCCAGCGTACCTAGCGGCACGTTATGCCAAGCGGAGAAGTTTTCCAGCATCACCCAGCTAGGCCAGGAGGTGGTAAAGCCACAGCTGGCCGCACCAGACTCGACGATTTGGCGTGAAAAATCGGCCACTTCTTCCCATGTTTCGGGGGGCTGCTCGGGATCCAGGCCCGCTTCCTCAAACATGTCGCGGTTGTAATACATGATGGGCGTAGAGGAGTTGAACGGGAACGACAGCATATTGCCGTTGGTATCAGTGTAATAACCCACGACGGCGGGCAGAAAAGCTTCGTTATCGAAAGCGCGACCATGCGCTTCCATCAACTCGTACACTGGGTAGATGGCGCCTTTGGCGTTCATCATGGTACCGGTGCCGACTTCAAACACCTGCAGAATATGCGGCTGCTCATTGGCGCGGAAGGCAGCGATTGCGCCTGTCATCGTTTCGGTATAAGTGCCGCGGTAGCTGGGTGTGACGTGGTAGTCGTCCTGTGAAGCGTTAAACTCTTCGGTCATCTCTTCGAGAATTTCGCCCAGTTGGCCGCCCATGGCGTGCCACCAGCTAATCTCTGTTGCCGCCTGAGCAGACAGGCTTAGGCTGGCCGTCGCCACCCCTACGGCAAGCGCGTGCAGTGTGAAACGAGACATAACAAGCTCCTTATAGGCCTGAACTTAGTCAGGCGTGCAATGCGTTTGTTGAGATTTTTAGATGCACTGAACATTAAGAAGTGTAGATGACGTTTTAGTGAATGCACGATGAACCTGCCGTGACAGTCAACATTGCGCTGCCAGCAGGCCTACTGAGTAGGAAAAGGAAGAGGGCGATGATAGTGTGATAGGAAGAGTCCAACTAACGAGAGCAGTATGACTGACGTGACCACTTTACTGACGAAGCTGGTGTCATTCGATACCACTTCCAGTGAATCCAATCTGGCGCTGATTGAGTATGTGGAAGGCTATTTGGCCGAGTACGGCGTCAGCGCCGAGCGGGTGATGAGTCCCTGTGGCACCAAGGCCAATTTGATCGCAAGAATTGGCCCAGAGGCGCCGGGCGGTGTGATGCTTTCTGGGCATACCGATGTGGTGCCGGTGGCAGGGCAGCCCTGGTCGAGCGATCCGTTCACCCTGCGCGATGGTGGCGATGGCCGCTTATACGGGCGCGGCACCTGCGATATGAAAGGCTTTATCGCCTGCGTATTGTCGATGGTGCCCACTTGGACGAAAGCGCCTCTGCAGCAGCCGATTTATCTGGGTTTCTCCTATGACGAAGAGATCGGCTGCGTGGGTGCGCCGAGCCTGATTAAGCGCTTCTACGAGCACTACTCCACCACCGCCCATGTGATTGTCGGCGAGCCCACCAGCATGCAGCCGGTGGTGGCGCAGAAAGGCGCAACCAATTTACGCACCACGGTGATTGGCCGCGAAGCCCACAGCAGTCAGGTTAATCAGGGCACCTCGGCGATTCATGTGGCGGCAAGGCTAGTCACCTTTATAGAGGACATCATGGCGGCGCTGGTAGAAGAGGGCCGCGTTGATGAAGCCTTTAACGTGCCGCACACCAGCCTGCACGTTGGCAAAATAAAAGGCGGTACGGCGATCAATATCATGGCCAGGGAGTGCCAGTTCGAATGGGAGATTCGCCATCTGCCCACGGACACCTTCGACGAAATATACGCGCGCTTTGAGGCCTATTGCGCTCAGCTAAGCGCTGAGCTGCAGGCCAAAGGCAAGCACGTTGAAATCACCACTGAGCCGCTAAACGTGACAGTGCCAGGTTTGGCCGACCGCGAAAACGACCAGGTACTTCGCTTAGCCAAAGACCATTTGCCAGCAGGGTGCTGCGACCACGCGGTGGCTTACGCCACGGAAGCGGGGCAGTTCCAGGGCCAGGGCTTGCAGACAATAATTCTTGGCCCAGGCAGCATCGCCCAGGCGCATCAGCCCGATGAATATGTCGATATTGAGCAGCTTGAAGCGTGCGAGGATTTTCTAACGAAGATGGGTAAAGCGTTAGAGAAGACTGTCTAACTAGCTAATAACTGCCCAAAAAAATCCCACCCGGTTAATGGGGTGGGATTTTTTGTAGTGCTTTCATACCATATCGCTTTTTCAGTGCTGAGGATGTTGTTCAAACAGCTCAGCTTTGGCATGGCGCATCACATCTTCGCACGCCTGCTGTTGGGCTAACTGCGTTAGCAGGCGTTGAGTTACTTCGAAGCCCTTGCCTAAGCAAGTGTCGACTTCCTGTTGGCTAACCGCTGGCGTCACTCGGTAATCGATTTTTACCGTGCGCCCACCACCTTCCAGCCGATCCGCAACTCCCCTGAGCCGCCACGCGATTTTCTCTTTCCAAGTTGCTGATTCTTCCGCGCCTTCGTTTACGCTAAACGTGCACTGCCATTCCGGTTTAAAGACCTTCATAGGAGAACCTCCAAAAATTTTGGAAAGAATGATCGATCGTGTTTCGTACCCCATCGTCTGAATGTATTGCCCCACTACTATATACCTAACGCAGCATAAATATCGAACAATAGTGATACGCGTCGGGCGACGCGCATAGGGCGTATCGGTTAGGCTATAAAAGATGTGACTAACGAGCTTTTCTATGACCTCCACAACTAATCCAAGTTGCCCCTGTGGTAGCTTATTAACGCTTGATAAGTGCTGTGGCCGTTATCACCAAGGCGGGCTTGCCCCCACGCCTGAAGCTTTGATGCGCTCTCGCTATGTGGCTTTTGTGCTAGGGCGTAGCGACTACCTGTTGGCGACATGGTACCCCTCTACCCGCCCTGCAGAGCTTGCGCCTGATCCTGACGCTGAGTGGAAGTCGCTATCTATCGTCTCCGCAGAACCGCCGCTCGACAATATCGGTTACGTGCATTTTCGTGCCTGTTTTTATGAAAGGGGGCGAGTGCAAAAAGGCTGGCATGTATTAGAAGAGGCCTCTCGCTTCGTTAAAGACCAGCAACGCTGGTGGTATATAGACGGAACACCCACGCTTACCCGCCTGAAACCACGCCGCAACGACCCGTGCTTATGTGGTAGTGGGCGTAAATTAAAGGTATGTTGCGGTGAATAGTGGCATCGTTCAGCCTCACAAAGCCGAACCGCAATGGTATCTCTATTTGCTGGAGTGCCAGCGCGGCACCTATACCGGCATTACCAATAACCTGGCAAAGCGTTATCAAGCGCACTGCACCGGCAAAGGGGCGCGTTATACTCGTGCGAATCCGCCCGTTGCGCTGTTGGGTGCCGAACCGTTTGAAGACCGCGCCGCTGCAAGCCGGGCTGAATATCAGTTAAAGCAACAATCGCCGAGCCAAAAGCGCCGCTGGGCCAAGCAGTGGCCTGTACAATTAGAAGCTAACTAGTATCTTTACCGTTAGGCGTAGATTAAGGAACCCACATGCTGACGTTTTATTCAGAGGATAGCCGTTTACGCCAAGCGCGCACGGAGTTGCACGATGGCGCTTTGGTGACTCCGTTTGAGTGCCCCGAACGCCTTGATCTAGTGCTGAAGCATCTTCGTCAGTCCGGGCTTGGGGATATTCGTACTCCTAGCGCCTATGGGTTAGCGCCGGTATTAGCGGTGCACGACAAAGAGTACGTGGGGTTTCTAGCCAACTGTTGGCAAGAGTGGCAGGCGGCTGGGCACGAGGGGGAGGCGATTCCCAATATTTGGCCCGCACGAACCATGCGTGGTGACCGCATCCCGCGATCGGTTAGCGGTCAGCTAGGCTACTATGCTTTGGCGGCGGAAACATCGATCTCAGAAGGAACCTTTGAAGCCGCCATGGCGAGCAAAGACGTGGCGTTAGGCGCGGTAGAGCATACGTTACAAACCGGCGAACCCAGTTTTGGTTTATGCCGGCCGCCAGGCCACCACGCCGCGTTTGATCAGTTTGGCGGTTACTGCTTCTTTAACAATGCCGCCATTGCCGCCCAGCGCGCGCTGGATGCAGGCAAACGCCGGGTCGCCATTCTTGACGTCGACTTTCACCACGGCAACGGCACGCAGCAGATTTTCTACCAGCGTGACGATGTACTGTTTATCTCACTGCACGGCGACCCTGAGGTCACCTTTCCTTACTATTTGGGCTACGCTGATGAAAACGGTGAAGGGCAAGGCGAGGGCTTTAACGTCAATTACCCGTTGCCGCCGGGCACTAGCGTTACCACGTGGATGGCCACACTTGAACAAGCCTTGGCGCAAATTAAAGCTGCGGAGTGTGAGTGCCTGATCGTATCGCTAGGGGTCGATATCTTCGAAGGTGACCCGATAAGTGCCTTCACCTTTACCAGCGCAGATTTCACAGCGTTAGGTGAGCGCCTGGCCCAAGCAGGCCTACCCAGCGTGTTTCTGATGGAAGGGGGCTATGCGGTAGATGAAATAGGTGTCAATGTAGTCAACGTGTTACAAGGTTTTGAACAGGCGCTATAAAAAGGTCTGGAACTGCATCTTAACAAGGGTAAAGGTTAACCGTGACAGCGGCCCCTAAATCGGGCAGGCTATTGCCCTTTAAACGGGGCAGGGAGCTCAAGCGTGGCAGTGTATGGTGGAATTCAGGCACATGAATTGGAGCGTTGGCTTAATGCGTTAACCAACGCCGCCTATGACCGGCGCTGCCCGTTGGTAAAAGTACACGGTGGCAACGCCCGTGCGCGTACCGCCCGTCAAGACCTCCTTCATTTGGCGAACGACTACCGCTGCGGCGATTCTAGCCGCGAAGAGAGCGCAGCCGACCTTGGCCGCTGGTGCCAAACCTACCTTTCAGAGGCCGAGTGGTACGTGCTGGTCGGCACCCGTCAAGCACCTTCCCAGCCGCAAAGCGAGGAAGAGAGAAGCCTCACCGTGCTCAAGCAGCATCGGGTGGGGTAGGGCCAGTAGAAATCTTCAGGCTGGCGGTGCACGGTTTTCCTTACGGTCAATGGCGACCAGTGGATGGCGGTGTCGGTGGGGCAGTGCCTCGCCGCTGCCATTGAAAAGGTGCGCGCAGGCCGGATTGAAGGAAAAGCGTACTTGATCGTGCACCCGGTGAGCGACATCGCCGTCGGCTACCAGGATCCATTGGCTGTCACCGTTCTCTAGATACAGTGAGGTGGCTCCGCCGAGTCGCTCGATGACCAAAATTTTACCCGTCAACGGTCCCTGATCATCGAGTTTGAGGTGCTCGGGGCGGATGCCCAGCGTCAGCGTGTCGCCGGTGCTGATACCGTCGCCCTCCACCGGTATTCGACAATCGCCGCCAGGCAGCACAGCATCGACCCCCTCGGTGTCAGCCCCACGAACCTCGATATCCAGAAAGTTCATCTTCGGCGAGCCTATGAAGCCGGCCACGAAGCGGTTGCGCGGGTGGTGGTAGAGTGCCATCGGCGAACCGATCTGCTCGACTACACCGCCCTGTAGCACAACAATCTTATCGGCCATGGTCATGGCCTCGATCTGGTCATGGGTGACGTAGATCATCGTCGCGTCGAGCTCCTCGTGCAGCCGCGCCAGCTCAATGCGCATCTGTACGCGCAGCGCCGCGTCGAGATTCGAGAGCGGCTCGTCGAATAGGAAAATGCTTGGGTTGCGCACGATTGCCCGGCCGATCGCCACGCGCTGGCGCTGGCCGCCGGACAGCGCACGGGGCTTGCGGTCGAGAAGTTCTTCGAGTTGCAGGATGCGCGCGGCGGCGAGGACTTTCTCGCGACGCTCGGCCTTGGGCACCTTGGCTAGGCGCAGGCTAAAGCCCATGTTGTCCTCGACGGTCATATGCGGGTAAAGCGCGTAGCTCTGGAAGACCATCGCCAGGCCACGGTCGGCCGGGCCAACGTCGTTGATGCGCTTGCCATCGATCGAGATGTCGCCACTGGTGGCGCTCTCGAGCCCGGCGATCATCCGCATCAAGGTCGACTTGCCGCAGCCCGAAGGCCCGACGAAGACCACGAATTCGCGGTCTTTGACCTCTAAATTGACCCCCTTGATGACTTGGGTGCCGCCGAAGTCTTTGACGATATTGTTGAGTTGTAGCGTTGCCATGTCGGGTTCCTTGCGGGTCGGGCGGATACTCGAATTGTGGTTACCAGAGGGTGTAACCGCCATCCACCACGACGATGGAGCCGGTCATGAAACTCGATGCATTACTGGCCATGTAGACGATGGTGGGGCCGAGCTCTTCGGGAGTGGCGGCGCGCTGCATGGGCGCGTCGTCGATCCAGCGTGGCTTGAATCTGGGGTCGTCGACCGGCGCCATGCTGGTCTTGACGTAGCCGGGAGCCAGCGCGTTGACGCGAATGCCGTAGGGGGCCCACTCCGCGGCTAGCGACTTGGTCAGTTGATGCACCGCGGCCTTGGAGGCGTTGTAGGCGGGCTGCATCTGTGGGCGGTTGACGATCATCGCCGAGATCGAGCCAATGTTGATGATCACGCCGCCGCGCGACTGCATCCGCCGTCCGGCGGCCTGGGCGCAGTACCAGAGCCCGTGGACGTTGATATTGAAGATGTCCTGCCAGCGCTCCGGGGTGACATCCAGCGCCGGCGCGTGCTGGCAGGCGCCGGCGTTGTTGAGGAAGATATCGACCGGGCCGAGGGTGGCCTCGACCTCGTCGAGCAGGGTGTCAGCCGCTTCGGGTTGGGTAATGTCGACTTCCACCGCCATGGCGCGATGCCCGGCGTCCTGCAGGGCCTTGACTACTTCCAGGCTGCGCGCGTGCCCCCGGGCGGCGATGGCGACCTGGGCACCGGCCTCGGCCAGCGCATGGGCGAATGCCTCACCGAGCCCGCCATTGCCGCCGGTGACGATGGCGACCTTGCCGCTGAGATCGAACTGTGACATCACGTTCATGGTTTTCTCCCTGTTTTTATTGTAGAGCCGTTATTGTCGGGGCCTTTACCGTAGATCCGTTGTCTTAGGGCCAGTCATTTCACCGCGCCCAGGGTCAGCCCTTGGACCAGCCAGCGCTTGACCAGCAGTCCGGCGATCGCCATTGGGCAGACCACGATGGTACCGATCGCCAGCAGCTTGCCCCAATCGATGCCGGTCTGGGTCAGCAACTGCGCTGCGGCAATGGGAATGGTCTGCGTGCTGGGCCCGGAAAACGTTTGGGCGAAGGCGTAATCGTTCCAGGCGAAGATGAAGCACAGGATAGCGGTGGTCACCAGCCCAGGGGTCATCAGTGGCAGCACGACGTAGCGGAACGCCTGGAGCTTGGTGGCACCGTCGATCATCGCCGCTTCCTCCAGGTCAGGTGGCAGGTCGTCGAAGAATGCGGTCATCAGCCAGATGGCGAAGGGCAGGTTGAAACTCAGGTAGGCGACGATCAGGCCGGCGTGGGTGTCGAGTAGGTAGAGGTAACGGAACAGCAGGTACAGCGGCACGATAACTGCGGCGATCGGCGCCATACGGGTGCTGATGATCCAGAAGGCCAGATGCTGCTTGCCCTTGATTCTTATCCGCGACAGCCCGAAGCCGGCCATACAGCCGAGCACTACGGCGATCAGCGTCGAGACCCCAGCGATGAACAGGCTGTTGAGCAGGTAAGGCCAGAGGCTGTTGCCGCTGCTGAACAACGAGGTGTAATGCTCCAGGGTAGGGGTAAAGAAGACTCGCGGCGTACCGGCGGTGATGATGTCGTTCGACTTGAAAGAGGACAGCACCATCCAGATAATCGGTATCAGCGTCCATAACAGCAGGAGCGTTAACAGAGCGATTTTTAACGTGTGGGGCAGCCAGCGTTTGGAGGTATTCATGAACTCGTCTCCTGGCGTTTGAGCAGTTTCGTAAACGCTGTAGCCACCATGATCGAGAACACCAGCATGGTGATGCCCACGGCGGCGGCATAGCCCAGATCAAAAAAACGAAAGGCGATGTCGTAGAGCCTAATGGGGATGATCTTGGTGGAATCCGCGGGCCCGCCGTTGGTGGTGATGAAGATGATCGCGAAGAAGCGAATCGCGTCCATGGCGCGGATGAGCAGCGCCACCAGCAGGATATTGGAGATAGACGGCAGGATGATATAGAGAAGTTTCTGGCCGTACTTGGCGCCGTCCATCTCGGCCGCTTCCAGGGTGTCCTCGGGTACTGAAGCAAGCCCCGCCAGGACGATCAGCGCGACCAGCGGCGTCCATTCCCAGACATCCATGAGGATGACTGCGACCATCGCGGAGCCTACGCTGCCCAGGATGTTGCCGTCGAACAGACCGCTTTCATTGAGCAGCCAGGCATACAGGCCATGACTGGGGTCGAGCATGAAACGCCCCAGTAGCCCGACGATCACCGGGGCGATGAACATCGGGATCAACAGCAGCGAGATGATGATGTTGCTGCCCCGCGTTAGGCTATAAACCAGCAGCGCCATCACGGTGCCGATGACCATTTCCAGGCCCACCGTGGCCAGGAAATAGACCAGGCTGATCAGCCAACTGGAGCGGATGTCCGGGTCCGTGAACACCCGCTGCCAGTTATCGAGGCCCGAGAACTCGAAGGCCAGTCCGCCCATCAGGCTGACGTCGTTGAAGCTCATCCAGATGATCGAGAAGAACGGGACCAGCGTGATCAGGGCGAGCAGAAAAAGCGCTGGCGACATCATCGCCAGCTCGAATCCCTGTCGCCGCGCCGAGGGTTTTCTGGTCGTCAGCGCCATGGGTTACGCCCCAACGATGCGATCGATGCGTTGCTTGGCGCTCTGCATGGTTTCCTCGGGGGACATTTGCCCCGCCAACATCTTGGAAAGCTCGGTGAAGATGACCGTGTCGACCTCGTTCCACTGGGCGATCTTGGGCCTCAGACCGATGTGGTCGTCCTGCCAGGCGGTCAGCATGGTGTCCGCCGTGAGCATGTTGGGCATGTCGGTGGGTGGGGTGCTGGCGGCCTTGACCTCAGGCATGTCGTAAACCGATTGGCGTGTCGGTGTGCCGCCACCGACCTCGCTTCTTAGCCCCATCAGTTGGGTCTGTGGTGAGGTCGCCCAGACTAGGAATAGCCAGGCCGCTTTCTGCTTTTCGGCCGAGGCGTTGGCGTTAATGCCGATCCCGGTGCCGCCCCACAGGTTGGCGCTGCGTGCTGGCCCCTTGGGCAGCGGGGCGTAGCCGATTTTGCCTTGTAGCTGAGAGCTTTCCAGCGAGCCGGCGAACTCGTGCCACTCTGGCATCATCGCGAACTCGCCGTTCTGGAATGCGTTGGCGACACCAGTCCAATCCCAACTGGTGCTGCCGGGGTGGGCGACCTTGAGCAGCTTCTGATAGAAGCGCGCAGCTTCCAGCGCGGGCTCGCTGGTCAGTTGGCAGGCGCCAGGGGAGTCGGTGCCGAGTAGGCCGACCTGCTGGCCGTTGGCAAAGTAATCGCCGCCGTAGGCGAACAGCACGTTGGAGAAGTCGCACATCAGTGAATCGTACTGCTGAGCCTGATGACCGGTTCCGTACTGAACCTCGCTGGCGTTGCCTTGGCTAAACCACTCGGCGATCTGGTAGTACTGCTCCCAGGTGGTGCTGTCCGAGGGGGTCGGGTCGAAGCCGAGATCCTGTTGCATCTGGTCGTGGTATTTTTCGAACAGGTCACGCCGGTAGATCCAGATCATCGTCGGGCAGTCGTAGGGCAGGGTGTACAGGCTTTCACTGTCTTTGAAACGGCCCGCGGCGGCCAGTTGCGAGGGGATGAAGTCCTCGATGCCCTGGGGCACGACCAGCTGCTGGTCGTCGTTGATGAAGGTATTGAGATCCACTAGGCCACGATGATATGGCGCGAGTACTTGGTAAGGATCAGCATAGATCACATCGAAGGCGCTGCGCCCAGCGCCGAAGTCCAACGCAACTTTCTGTACCAAGGCACCCAACTGCATTTCGGTGATGTTGACAGTGATGCCGGTGAGTTCCTGGAAAGACGCCAGGTTGGCGGCGATGGCGGTGGTCGGCGGCGTGTTCTCGGAGATGAATTGGATGGTGGTGCCACTGGCTTGCTTCCAGGCCTCATCGCTGGCCATGCCTTGGGCCAGGGCCGTGCGCAGTGGGCCTGCGCCCATCAACGACAGGCTGGCGAGTCCACCCATTCCTTTTAATATGTCGCGACGCTTGAACTGGGTCATTGTTGTTTTCCTCTCTTGGGTTCAGGTCTGGCGGGGTTAGGTATCAAGCGTGATCTGCAGCTTGACATCATTGGGCCGTGCGCTTGCGGCACGCTCGAACGCATCGATACTGTGTTCGAAATCAAAGGTCTCGGTAATCAATGGTTTGAGGTCTACCTTACCCGAAGCGATCAGGTCGATCGCCCGGTCGTAAACGTTGGCGTAGCGGAACACGGTCTCGATGTGCAGTTCCTTGGCTTGCGCCGACACGATATCGAAGGTGACCGGCTCGACAGGCATACCAACCAGCACGATCGTGCCGGCAGGTCGGGCGCAGGCCAAGATGTCGTCGTAGACTTTGGGGCTACCACTGGCCTCGAATACCACATCGACACCCCACTCGTGGCCGCAACACCTGTCGACGGCTTCTCGCAAGGAGTGCCGCGAAACATTGACAGTCGTGATGCCCTTATAACGAGCCGCGATTGCCAGCTTTTCCTCAACCAAGTCGGAGACCAGCACCTCGCTGGCGCCGCCCGCAAGCGCGGCCAGGGCAACCATCAGGCCGATCGGCCCTGCGCCGGTCACGACGCAGATATCGCCTGGCTGCATGCGCGCTTTAATGACCGCCTGCATGCCGATCGCGAACGGCTCAATCATGGCGCCTTCGGCAAAGGACACCGAATCGGGAAGTGCGAAGGTGAATGCTGCTGGGTGGATGACTTCGGGCGTCAGACAACCGTGCACGGGTGGCGTGGCCCAAAACCTTACGCTCGGGTCGACGTTGTAGACGCCTAGTTTGGCGGCGCGCGAGCTGGGGTTGGGTATACCAGGCTCCATGCACACCCGATCGCCCACATGAAGATGGCTTACGTTTCGGCCGACGTCAGTCACTACACCGGATGCTTCATGGCCGAGTACCATTGGCTCACGGACTACAAAGGGGCCGATCTGGCCGTGGGTATAGTAATGCACGTCGCTACCGCAGATGCCGACGGTATGGATGCGCACGCGAACGTCCTCCGGGCCGAGCTGGTCAGGGAGCTCGATCTCTCGTAACGACAGCTCGCGTTTCTTCTCCAGCACCAGAGCTTTTGCTTTCATGACGCTATTCTCGAATTGTATTTAAAGGGGCGAGAACCGGCCTTTTTTTGGTCTAGTTAACCTCGCTTCAGGCTTGAAACAAATCTACGCGCCATGTGGAAAAAACCGCTAGGCTATAATTTGCTTGGGACTGATACTTTTTTGCAGGCTTTCTTAGCGTGGTAGGTAATGGTCTGTTTTAAATGGCACTTTCCATAATGCCTGGGTGGTGCTGTTGGAAAGACGAAAGACTTTTTGTGACCAAAGTATAAAAGGCCAACGGCTCACTTTAATTCAGGATAGTAAGAGATCAGGCATGGGCGTCTTATCCAGACATCGCTGATAGCTGAAAGAGGCACTGATAAACTATGATTACTTCGCATCTCAACGATACTCCTCTTGGTGCGCCTGTTTTCGAGTGCATCAGTCAGGATCCGAAATTTAGTTTCTACTGGCACAGCCATGATTTCCCCGCCCCTATTGCCCGCTGGAATTACCATCCCGAATATGAGTTACATCTCATCCGTTATTCGGCAGGGCATTATTTTGTAGGGGATTATATTGGCCGCTTCGAACCCGGTAATTTAGTGCTGGTGGGACCGAATATTCCGCACGCCTGGTTTAGCGAGCTCGATGACGTGCAACCGGTGATCAAGGGCCGTGACGTTGTCCTCCAGTTCAAGGGCGAGTGGCTGGAACACATGATGGCGCTCTGCCCGGAGCTCAACTGCCTGTCGACGCTCATCGAGGACTCGGCCTTGGGAGTGGAGTTCAAGGGGGAAGAAGCGGCACGCTGTGCCGAACTGCTCATCAGGATGGGCGAGCAGGATAATGCTGGCAGGCTACTGACCATGTTGACCATTCTGCGCAGGCTCTCGCAAAGCGAATACCATACCCTGGCCGGTCGAGAGTACGGCCTGGATGCCAAGGGCGCCTCTTCCGAGCAGGTCGATGCCATACTGCTCTATATCCACGACCACTTTCATGAAGGGCTGCGCATGTCGACAATGGCTGAGAATAACGGCATGACGCCTTCCACCTTTTCGCGTTTTTTTAAGCATGCCACCGGCGACACCTTCGTTGCCTTTCTCAGGAGGATCCGCATTGGTCATGCCTGTCGGCTGTTGCTTGAAGGTAAGCAGTCCATCGCCGATATATGTTTCGAGGTTGGTTATAACAACCTCTCCAATTTCAACCGTCACTTTCGTGAGCTAAAGGGCATGACGCCACGCCAGTACCAGCAGAACACGGCTGACCTTGTGCCGAAGGAATGACAGTAACGAGTTATTAAGCTTGAGTAGTCAGAGCTTGCAGACTGGCAACTGACATAGTGCTGCTTAATCTCAATGACGGCGAGACTGTCAAAATAGCATCGCACTGATACAATGGATAAATGAACAGTGCTTTCGCGACACCTACTGCCTCCCTTGATGACCCCTTCTATTACTTAACGAACTTCCGCTTCGTTTTGGCCTGGGTGGGGGAGCGCCACGCTGATCTGCTCGCGGCAGACGAGCTCGCTTTTCTTGAACAGTTTGAGAGCTTACCGCAAGCCTCCCAAGCGCTGCTGGTGCGCATGGTGATGCGCAAGGGCGAGCTGTTTCGGCTCAGCAAATTAAGCTACGCCGAGGTTGGCGACAGTGCCAGCGCCATGGCGCCCTTGATGTCGCTAGGTTGGGTCGATAGTGAATCGGTGCTTAGCGTTGATGAGCTGTTTAACCAGCTACGCTTGGCCGAACTGCGCCTGGCGTTGGTAGCGGAGATACGCGCTGCCGGGCTGAGCGCCTCAAGCGCTAAAACCGTGCTCTACGACACGCTGGCGAGCCAACTCAATGAACCCAAGCGGTTATGCCAGTGGTGGCCCGAGGCAAACGATCCAGTTCTGCGGCTAACAGTCATGGAAACCTGCGACCGCCTGCGCCTGATGTTCTTTGGCAACCTGCGCCAGGACTGGGCCGAGTTCGTGTTAACCGAGCTTGGCCTCCAGCGTTTTGAAAGTGTGCCCTTCACGCCAGAGTCCCGCGCTTTCCAGTCGCGCCATGAAGTGGATACGTATTTAGCGCTCCATCGTCTGCGCCAACGTCTGGACGACGGCGAGCTGCCCGCCGATCTATTCCCTGAAATGCCACCGCCTGCGGATAACCGCTGGCTAGCCACACGGCGCGCGCGGTTACTGCTCCAGTTGGGCCGTGAGGCAGAGCGTAGCGGAGACGCAGCGCTAGCGCTGAGACTGTATCGCGAGTCCGCCAGTAGCGAAGCTCGCATTCGGCAGTTACGTGTGTTGGAGCGCCAAGGCGAACACACCGCGGCCTTTGAGCTGGCGACCCAAGCCCTTAATAGCAGCCCCAACGAAACCGAGCACCAGGCGCTGGCGCGGATTCTGCCCCGCTTACGGCGGCGGCTTAAATTGCCTGCTGAGCCGAGCGACCCCGAACCCACTCATGAGCGCTGGGACTTATCATTGCCTGGGCCGCAGTGGGTCGAACGCGCCGTGGTCGAGGCACTCAGCGAGCCTGGGACGCCGGTCTACTACGTGGAAAACGCGCTGCTGACCGGGCTGTTTGGTCTGCTCTGTTGGCCAGCGATTTTCGCCCCACTGCCAGGGGCCTTTTTCCATCCTTTCCACAATGGCCCGGCGGATTTATACCGCGACGATTTTGTGGCGCGGCGGCAAGACACCTTCGATGCCTGCCTGGCACACCTGAACGACGGCAGCTATCAAGAGGTGATTCGGACGACTTGGCGGGAGAAACACGGCCTGGCATCTCCCTTTGTGCACTGGGCGATTGTCGATGAACCGCTGGTTGAGCTGGCGTTGACGTGCATTCCCGCCGTGCACCTACGCCTGTGCTTTGAGCGGTTGCTGGGGGATCTGAAAGCCAACCGGGCCGGGCTACCGGATTTAATTCAATTTATGCCCGATGCGCCCGTTGGCGAGCCACGCTATCGGATGATTGAGGTCAAAGGCCCCGGCGATCGGCTGCAGGATAACCAGCGCCGCTGGCTTACGTTTTTTCACCGCCATGCCATGCCCGTGGCGGTGTGTTACGTGAGCTGGTCGACTGGCGACGAGCCTGAACCATGAGCGCGACCTATCGCGTGGCAGTGCGCGCGCTGTGCGACTTCACTGCTCGGCAGGGGGATCTCGATCACCGCTTTACCCCGGCGCCCAGTGCGCGCGAAGGGATGGAAGGGCATACGCTGGTGACCAGCCGCCGGGGAGAAGACTATCTCGCTGAACTGCCCCTGTCGGGGAAGTTTGAAGGGCTGATAGTTACCGGCCGCGCCGATGGTTTCGACCCCACGGCCAACCGCCTGGAGGAGATCAAAACCCACCGTGGCAGCCTGGAGCGCATGGCGGATAATCAGCGCGCCCTCCACTGGGCGCAGGTAAAAGTCTACGGCGCGCTGCTGTGTGCTGAGCGTGCGCTGGAACAGATTACCTTGACGTTGGTTTATCTGGATATTGCCAGCGGCAAAGAGACCCTGATCAGCCAGGAAGCCACTGCCGACGAACTCCAGGCGTTCTTTGCCGAGCAGTGCCAACGCTTCCTTGCTTGGGCAGAACAGGAGGCCGTTCACTGTCAGGATCGCGATAGTGGCCTGCAGACCCTGCGCTTTCCCCATGCTGCGTTTCGCCCCGGCCAGCGCGAACTCGCTGAAGATGTTTACAAAGCTGCCAGTACCGGGCGCTGCCTGCTCGCCCAGGCGCCCACCGGTATTGGTAAAACCATGGGCACGCTGTTTCCAATGCTTTCGGCCATGCCCCGCCAGCAGCTCGATCGGATCGCCTTTCTGACCATGAAAACCCCTGGCCGCCGTTTGGCGCTGGATGCCCTGGCTACACTGCGCACTAGTGATGAAACACTTCCTCTGCGGGTGCTGGAACTGGTGGCGCGTGAGAAGGCCTGCGAATACCCTGATCGCGCCTGCCACGGCGAGTCGTGCCCATTGGCCGCCGGCTTTTACGATCGCCTGCCTGCAGCACGCCAAGCGGCGGTGGATCAGGGATGGCTGGATCGCGACGCGCTGCGCGAAGTGGCGTTGGCCCACGATGTTTGCCCCTATTATCTCGGCCAGGAGCTGGCGCGCTGGGCGGATGTGATCGTCGGTGACGTCAATCACTGGTTCGATAGCCACGCCCTGCTGCACGGTTTGGCCCAGGCCAACGATTGGCGAACGGGCGTGCTGGTCGACGAAGCGCATAATCTGATTGAGCGCGCCCGCGGCATGTACAGCGCCGAGCTCGATCAGCAGCGTTTCAACCGGGTTCGCCGTGCTGCGCCCAAAGCGCTCTCCCGGCCCCTGGGTCGTTTGTCCCGCCAATGGCAAGCGGTGATTAAAGAAGCAGGGCTGGAAGAGGAGGGCGACCCCAGGAAACCGGCCTACCGGCTGCTTACGGCACTGCCCGATAAGCTAGTCATCGCTGCCCAACAGGTGGGCGCCGCCATCACCGACCACCTGGGTGAGCACCCCGAAGATGCCAGCCTGGAACTACAGGAATTGTTATTTGAAGCGCTGGCATTCTGCCGCCTGGCGGAGCGCTTTGGTGAGCACTCCCTGTGTGATCTTACCCGCTATGGGCGCGGTCGGGCGGTGTTGGGGTTACGCAATCTGATACCCGCCGATTTTTTGGCCGCACGGTTTAACGCGGCGCACTCAGTGGTGCTGTTTTCGGCGACGTTAAACCCTGCCCACTACTACCGGGACCTGCTGGGCTTGCCGGAAAACACGGTATGGCGGGAAGTGGCATCGCCCTTTACCGCGTGTCAGTTAGAGGTGCGTATACGCACGGATATCTCCACGCGTTTTCGGGATCGGGACGCCTCTATCGATCCTATCGTCGCGACCATGGCGCAGCAGTATCAGCGCAAATCAGGCCACTATTTAGCGTTCTTCAGCAGCTTTGCCTACCTGGAGGCAGCGCTGGCGCGGTTTCGCGAGGCGCACCCGGAAGTGCCCGTTTTCAGCCAAACCCGAGGGATGCCAGAAGCGCAGCGCGAGGAGTTTCTGGCGCGCTTTGCACCCGGCGGAGAAGGCATCGGCTTTGCGGTGTTGGGCGGTGCCTTTGCAGAAGGCATCGACCTGCCCGGCGACCGATTGATCGGAGCCTTTATCGCCACCTTGGGACTACCGCCGTTTAACGACTTTAACGAAGCGCTTAAAGCACGACTAACCGTCCGCTTCGGCCAAGGTGACGACTATACCTACCGCATTCCCGGCATGATCAAAGTGGTGCAGGCCGCAGGTCGCGTTATTCGCAGTCCAGAAGATCAAGGGGTTGTGGTATTAATGGATGATCGTTTTGCCCAGGCCAGCGTACGTGCGCTATTGCCACGCTGGTGGGGAGCTTAATAGGCCATCGCTTTTGCTGATGGAGAGCCTGGGTAACGAGCGAATCTGCAGCAAGCTATATTGGCAGCAGATACTGACTGTCCAGTTCTCATGTTGCCACTGCCAAGCGTGGGCACCCCCACCGGGAAGCAGTCGAGAAAGACGAGTGCCTAGTACATGATGGGGCGTTTTACCGCAGAGGCTATCAAGCTTGAACAACGCCTCGTGAAGTGTCCAGGCTCGATAGAACATGCTTAAAGGGGCAGTGGACGCCATTATCTCATGGCGCACATCGGCTTCAGGCAAGCACGCTACCAGTCCGCTTAACCGGTTTCTGTGTCGGGAACGCACTTGCTCGATATCAATGCCCACTGGCACCGTGGCGATCCCAGCGATAACGCGCAGGCCGCGATGGGAGAGGCACGCCCGCCAGGGGGAGGGAAGCGCGGGATGCCGCGGTGCGCCGCATCCTCTGGGCGTCCACTCATCCACTGGGCAGTGGAAACCGTGTGCTGCCGTGAGCTGCGAGAGCAGTTCTCTTCCCAGCCGTGATAGACAAGCCCCGCTGCTATCAGCGGGAGCTTGTACTAACAACATGTCGAGACGAGGCGTCATTATTAACGCAGGGTGACCACATCGCCGCGTAAGGCGACGCCTGCCATGATGGCCCCGGCATGGCACTCGTATTCAGTATTTGATGCCATCGGCTGACGGTCGTAAAAGCTTTCTATATTGACGACCGCATTGCCACCTTCGGCTTTGATACGATCTTGCAGGCTGATTAGCGCTGATAACATGACCCATTGACAGGCTTCTTCATCAGACTTATTGAAAGCATTGGTCTTTTTGCTGGTAACGAAGTTGCCATACTCGTTGGCGACCTCGCCGTGCGGGGTATCGGCAAAGAAAAAGCGGATGTTGGGATCGAGCCGTTCCCTGGCTGCAGGCGTATTCATGGCCTCTTCAATCGACAGCATGTGGGTGGTATCCCGTGCATAGCTAGTTGTGCTCAGCAGCAGAGCCCCCAGTAACATAGTGAATAAAATCAATCCTCTGGTCATTTAGCGTTCCTTTTCGCTGGGTTGTAAGCACCTGATACCAGGCACCTTGAGTGGCACGGTGTCGTGCCTTTAGAGCCAACGCCGGAAGATCAACGAAGTGTTGATACCGCCGAAGGCAAAATTATTGCTCATGACATAGTCGCAATCGATATGACGTCCTTGACCGCTTAGGTAGTCGAGTGCTACACAGGCGTCGTCGAGCTGGTCAAGGTTAGCAGTGCCATGGAACCACCCTTCACGCATCATCTCGATAGCGACCCAGGCCTCCAGTGCGCCACAGGCGCCCAGTGTGTGGCCGGTAAAGCTTTTGAAGGCACTAATCGGGAGTTTTGAGCCGAAAACGGCATGGGTGGCATGACTCTCGGCGATGTCCCCACGGTCGGTGGCAGTACCATGGGCACTGACGTAGCCGATCTGTTCTGGCTGCAAGCCAGCGTCATCGAGCGCCTGGCGAATAGCCTGCTCCATGATGCGGGCGTCGGGCTGAGTAACATGGCGGCCATCGCTGTTGGTGCCAAAGCCCACTAGCTCGGCGTAGATGTTGGCCCCCCGTGCCAGGGCGTGCTCAAGCTCTTCAAGGATCAAGGTGCCAGCACCTTCGCCGATCACCAGACCGTCGCGCTCGGTATCGAAGGGACGTGGGGAGGTGTGTGGCGCATCGTTGCGGGTGCTGGTGGCAAATAGTGTGTCGAAGACAGCTGCTTCAGAGGCCGATAGCTCTTCACAACCACCGGCAATCATCGCTGTCTGGCGCCCGAAGCGAATGGCTTCATAGGCGTAGCCGATGCCCTGGCTACCCGATGTGCAGGCACTCGAGGTGGTATAGATGCGTCCGCGCACACCGAGGAACACACCAATGTTGACCGGCGCGGTATGGGCCATCATGCGGATATAGGAGTTCGCATTAAGCCCATCGGTCGACTTGTTGATTAACATGTTGCCGAAGTCGGCGACGGCGTCGGGCTCTCCCGCTGACGCGCCATAGGCGATCCCCATTTGGCCACTCCCTAAGAGCGTCGAGTCAAGTAGCCCTGCATCCTCTAGTGCCAGTTCGCTGGCACGGGTCGCCATTTGTGCTCCCCGGCCCATGCTGCGCAGTGCACGGCGATGGTAATGCCCGGGTAGTGTGAAGTCGTTGACGGGAGCGCCGAGCCGAGTGTTGAGACCTTCGTAGCTATCCCAGTCATCCATATAGCGAATACCATTTTGTAGTCGCTCGAGGCGTGCACGCATACTTGGCCAGTCATTACCGATCGGTGAGAAACCGGCCATCCCTGTAACCACCACTCTGCGACCGAGCCCATCCTGGCGTAATGTGTTGTTTGGCATCAGCACATTCCTCCATTGACGGCGAAAACCTGCCGCGTGATATAGCCTGCATCGTGCGAGCACAGGAAGCCCACCGTGGCCGCCACTTCTTCACAGGTTCCGGTGCGGCGCATGGGAATCAGCTTGAGTGCTTCTTCATTTACCAATTCATCTGTCATGTCGGTATCGATCAGCCCTGGGGCGACGCAATTGACCGTAATTCGCCGTTTGGCCAGTTCCACCGCCAACGCCTTCATCGCACCGATCAGTCCGGCCTTGGAAGCGCTGTAATTGACTTGGCCACGATTGCCCATCATTCCCGAAACGGAAGACATCACGACGATACGGCCGGGTGCCCGGCGGCGAACCATCGGCATGACCAAGGGTTTAACGACGTTGTAGAAGCCATCGAGATTGGTGTGAATGACGCTATCCCAGTCTTCATCGGAGAGAGCGGGGAAGGCGCCATCGGCGGTAATGCCAGCGTTGCAGACCACTCCATAATAGGCACCATGTGCTTCAATGTCGGTCTCTATGGCATGCCGTGCGGCGGCACGGTCAGCGACATCAAAACATAGCACGCGGGCACTGCGCCCCAGTGCGCGTATATCGTTGGCGACCGCTTCGGCGTCTGCCTGGCGTTGACGGCAGTGCAGCACGATATCAAAGCCATCCCGCGCCAGGCGCAGGGCAATGGCGCTGCCGATGCCGCGGCTTGATCCGGTGACCAGGATGGTATTCGTCATAAGGTGCTCCCTTGTTGAATAACGTCCAGCGCTTGCCGCGTTTCGGGCTGAAAGACGTTGAGTGTAGCGTTGGCGATAGGCTGATTATTAGCGTCAAACAAACGCCCATGAAAAGCGCCCAGGCCATTGTCAGCACGAAAATTGAGTTCAACTTCAATACGTATCGGCTGGTCGAAACTGAAAAACGGTGCCTGGCATTGATAGCGACGAGTGCCGAGCAAAAAGCCGATTTTCGGTTTGTCGCCACCCGCCACGGCCTGAATGCCAGCCCAGGCGGCAACCGCCTGGGCAAGCCACTCCAGTCCTACCCAGCCAGGTATGCCATCGTGGGTGGCAAACAGGTCATCGCGTTGAGGCGTTACGCTGGCATGCAGGTGTTCTTCGCCCACCGCGAGTAGCGTATCCAGTAGGCACATGCCATAACGATGCGGTACGTAAGGGGCGATATCGCAAGGCAAATCAGGTAAGCAGGAGAAGGGTGAATCATTCATTAAAACGTTCCAACAGCAAGGCGATGTTGTTACCACCAAAAGCAAAGGCGTTGCTGATAGCCCGATGGCAGTCGTGTTGGGTTGCCGTGGCGTAATTCAGCGATGGTAGTTGCGGGTCGATCTCACCATCGTGAACCTGGGGTGGAAGACGATCGGCGTTGAGCGTTAACCAGCAGAACGCTGCTTCCAATGCACCGCAGGCACCTAAGGTATGTCCCGTCAACGCCTTTGTTGAGCTACATGGCAGCTTATCGCCGAAGATATGCGCGACCGCAATGGCTTCCATGCTGTCGTTCTGGCGTGTCGCAGTGCCATGTAGGTTGAGGTAATCAATGGCCGTGGCGGGTAGTTGAGCCATCTTCAAGGCGGCTTGAATGGCGCGAATAGCGCCCTGGCCGTCGGGCCGTGGCGCTGAAATATGGTGGGCGTCACTGCTCTCGCCGTAACCACTGAGCTGAATACCGCCGGTTTCGGCGGTGACCAGAAACAGCGCTGCTGCTTCTCCGAGGTTGATGCCATCACGGTTGGCTGAGAAGGGCTGGGAGGGGTGATCGCTGAGCGCCTCAAGAGAGGCGAAGCCATTGACTGTCAAGCCACAAAGGCTATCGGCGCCACCAGCGATAACTGCGTCGCAGATACCGCTCGTCAGCAAGCGTTTGGCACTGGCGAGAGACCGGGCGCTGGAGGTGCAGGCAGTGGACAGTGTGTAGGCTGGCCCCTCAAGGCCTAGCCGCTCGGCGATGAACTTGGCCGGCGAGCCGATTTCATGGCGTTGATAATGGAAATCGCTAGGCCACTTGCCTTCTTTCATTCGCTCTCCCACAGCCATTTCGGTTTCACCGATTCCCGAGGTGCTGGTACCGAGCACCACGCCGATACGCGCTTGGGGGCTGCGTTTGCGAAAGGCGTCGAGTGTCGGTGCCAGCCGCTCTAGTGCAGCGGCCAGCAGTTGGTTGTTGCGCGAGCGGTGCTCCGGTGGTAAATCGCGGGCATCGGGTAATGCAGTGGTTACCCGTCCTAGTGGCAAGGAGCGGCCTGGTGTAAACACGTCGTCATACACCAGCCCACGCCGACCGTTGAACAGGGCGTCGGTGATTGCCGCTAAGTCGTCGCCAATCGAGCAGACCAGTGCTGGCGGCAGCAGGCGGCAGGGTTGCGCCTGAAAGGAAGTCACTGGGCTGAGCATGTGGCTGCCGTCCGGTCGGTGTCATCAAGTCGTGCAATATACAATCGGTAATTAGCCTCAATGTCTTCTATTACCCGACATGAGGCGTCACCACTGATACGAGCGATGACGCGCTGATGGTAGCGAATGGTACGACCCTTTTGATCCTCTTCCAGCGACCAGGCACTGGTGTGGAAGGCTTGGGAAATAGCTGTTGAGGGCCATAGGCTCCAGCTCAAGCGACTGGCGAGCCATTCGGCCGAAAAGGGTGGCTCGAACGAGGCATCGTGAAGAAAGCGGCTCCCATCGTCATCATGTACCAAGGTCAGCAAGCGCTGGCCTTGTGGGCTGAGTATGGCCAGACGCAACGACATGTCATCGTGGCGCAGCACTCCGATCATTTCATGCCGTTGGTCGTGATGGTAAAACGTCAGGCGTTGCATCTGCGTCTCTATCTCCGGCAACGTTGATAGCCCCGGAAGCGTAGCGACCGGCCGTCCGGCGCAGCCGGCCAGTAGTGTTATAGCGATGATCAGCCATGCCTGACGCACGAAAGGGGGTAACTTCATGGCCATCAACCCTCACCCGTGGCATGGCTCGAAATGTCGCTACAGGCCTCAGCTAAGCTGTGAAGGCGACGGCGACTGGCGGCGACAAATGGGTTCTCTTCATCCCAGGCATAGCCGGCGAGTACCGAACTGATCATTTCGCGTATGCGTGGTATCTGTTGATCGTTAAAGATAATGCGTGGCAGGCGACCATCGTACCAAGCGTCGACAAACTCGCGGAAGGTGGCGATGCCACGGCGTAGTGGTTGTTCAAACTGGCTATCCCAATCGATTTTTTCGCCAGCGAGCTGCCGCTCGACCAGGGGAGCGGCACGCAGGGCTGAGTCCAAGGCAATGGTTACCCCCGAGGAAAACACCGGATCAAGGAATTCGCCCGCATTACCCAAGAGAGCAAAACCGGGGCCGTGCAGTTGCTCGACATCAGCGGAATAACCTTCCAGGCGGCCGATATCGCGTATGGCTTTAGCATTGGCCAACAGTTTGTTGAGCCTGGGCTCGGCATGGAGAAAATGCCATAGGCGCTCGTTGTCGTCGACACCGGCGGCTTCCAGCGTTGCTCGGTCGCCCACCACACCGACCGACGCACGCCCTTGGCTGAAAGGAATCAGCCAGTACCAGATGCCCGAATGTTCAGGGTGCAAACCGATCAGAATCTTGTCTCGATCATAGTGCGAACAATCGATACGGTCCTCAATGTGGGTAAACAGCGCACAGCGTGATTCGAGGGTCGAAGGCCGAGCAAGACCGGTGAGACGTGCTAAAACACGCCCATAGCCGCTGGCATCAAGTACGAAGCGGGCTTGTAGCGAGCGTTGCTCGCCATTGGCATCAACCAGTGTAAGGCTGGGTCGATCGTGGTCGGCAACGAAGGCCTCGACTTGTGTTTCAAACTCGACGCTAGCACCTGCTTGACGCGCGCCGTCGATCAGGCGCTGATCGAAATCAGCACGTTCGACCTGCCAGGTGGTGCCGGGGCCAGGGCTGAACTTGTCACGAAAATCGATGGCGGCATAGCGGTCTCTCCAGGTAAAGGCAGCGCCATTCTTAAACTGAAAGTCACCTGTCTGAACGGCGTCGAGCAGGCCGCAAGCCTCAAGATGTACCATGCATTGTGGCAGCAGACTCTCGCCGATGGAAAAGCGCGGAAAGCGCTGGCGCTCGATAACCCGCACATTGATGCCTCGCCGGGCGAGCCAAGCGGCCGCAGCGGCGCCGGAGGGGCCTGCGCCGATGATGGCGACATCGGTAGTGTCATGCGTCTTCATTTGTTTTGCGGCTCCTGTCGCCATCATGGTGGATTGTAGTGGGAAGAATTGCAGTGGGAAGAATTGTGCCGGGTGTTCGCCCTGGCGAAAGGCACCAGGGCCCACGCCGACGCAAGCCCAACGAGGCAGGTGAGCCCCAGGTAATGCAGTGCCGGAGTAGCGCTGAACGACAATAGGCCGAAGGCCAATAGGCTCGACGCACAGGATAGGCTGATGGCCAGCCAAGCCGCAGGGCTATCTGGGTGTTCCGTGCTAAATATGCCAGCGTCGAGGCCGATACCCAGTACCAGCAGCAGGCCCAGAAGATGGAATAGCGTCAGGCCGATATTGAGCGCGCTGAACAGTGCCAGGGTCGCTAACAGCGCACCCAGCGGGGGCAGCAATACGCGCCAAGCCTGCCCACGATAGCGCCAGCCAAATACCACCGCTAATCCTGCGACGGCGACAGCCAGCCATAGGGCGATCTGATCGCGTAGCCGTGACAAATGGTCGGATAACGTGACCACCCGATCCTGGTAGAGCACATATGCCGGTGCCGCAAGACGCATGAGCGCTTTCTGGGCCATGTTGTCGGCATCGCCCAATACCACCAGCGCCGCCATGTCAGAACGTTGGTCAGTGGCGACGTCGCCTAACCAGAGCGTGCTATCGGCACTTCCTACGGGGGTTGTAAGCCATGTTTCGATGGTCAATAGCGGCACCGCTCGCAACGGCTGTTGTGCGGCTTCCAGTAAGTCCAGGGGAAGACCAGCTTTGGCGATCAGCTCGGGCAGGGCGTTGTCATAGGCTTGGCGCACTCGCTCCAGGTTGGCTTGCTGGGCCGAAGGGGAGGGTACCGCTCGGGCAAGATGACGGTACTGGCTCAAGTGCCCTTGGGTCTTCAGCTCTGCCAGCGTAGCCTCCAAGGCTTCCAGCCGTTCCAATAGCTCGGCTTCATGCTTGGCGGTGACGATCAGGTAACGACTGCCCGTGGGACTTGCCAATAGGCCCTGTACACGTTGCTGCTCAGCAATCAGCGCGGTGGGCGAAGGGTTGAGCTGACGCAGGTCGTCATTGGTTGTCAGCCGTGTGGCGACGATGACCACCGCCAGGATGCCAAGCAGGGCCAGCAGCCCCCAACGCAAGGGCGCTCGGGGTGGTAGCCGCAGGTGATCCAGCCGGGCTGCAATGCGTGCCGTCGCGGCATGGGGACGAGGAGTGAACCACGGTAGCCAAAGGCGCACGGTCAACCAGGCGCCGACCAAGCCCAGCGCCGCGAAAGTCGCCATTTGGCGTAGCCCCGGCAGTGGGGTCGCAAGTTGGACAAGATAGGCGACCAGGCTGGATATCAGGCCTAGCAACAGCCCTGGCCAAAGCCGTGCCAGTGGTTGTTCGGGCGCTAATTGGCGGGCGCACTGGAAATGCAGGGCGTAATCTATCGCGATACCGATCAAGCTGGCGCCGAATGCCAGCGTCAGCAGGTTGAGCGTACCAAACAGCACCCAGGTCAGTGGCAGCGCAAACAGCATGCCACAAGCGACCGGCAGCCATAAACTGGCCAGCATCGAACCACGCCGAAACGTGACCCATAGTAGTAAGCCGATACCCAGCAGCGAGCCCAGGCCGATAGTGGAGATTTCTCGCTTGGCCTGATCGGCGCCGGCAGCAGCATGAAATACCAGACCACTGCGTAATAGCTCGGCCTGGGGATGACCCTCGCCGAAGCGCGACAGCGCTGCCATAAGGCGTTGCTGCATGGCCATGTCGTAGGGGCTGGCTGATAGCTGGCCGCTGACGACGAACCAGTGCTTGTCGCCGTCGCTGACGGCCGGCAGGCCGTCGATCAATCGTATGGGGCCAGCAAGCCGTTGGTTCAGCCAGGCATCCAGTAGACCGAAGGGATCGCGGCGAGGATCCGCTTCGCTTCCCGGCGTAAACAGTTGCCTTAGGCCGCGCTGTACCCAGGCCCCATCACTGGCATCCGCCAGTGATGGGGTCAGCAGACGATAACGGTACGCCGCCAAGTCGCTGCTGGGGCGCTGCAAGCTGTCATCGTCGAAAGCCTTGACGCTTGCCGAATCTGTTAGCCGGGTTTTGAGTTCGGCGACCAGCCTGGCTGGGGACTCACCCCGAACCAGCAGCACGAAGCGGTCCTCAAAGGTTTGGGTTAAGCGCTGTTCGGCTTGCTCAAGCAAAGCCCCCTGGTGGGTTTCCGGCAATAGTGCAGTGATGCGCGTATCCAGTGGTGCCCCTCTGCCTAGCAAACCCGCCAGCAGAATGGCGCAGCCCAGCAACAGCCCGGCCCAACCGATAGCGGCTAGACGTTCTATTCTGCTCGGGTGCGTTGCCTTGCTCACAGTGAACGGTCACCCTCTTCGAGGCTGGCGCAATCCACTGCTGCCAGAGTCAGGTTGAGGCGGTCATCGTTGGTGAACATCAGCTCGACGTGCTCCACTTGCTGGTTGCCTTGAACGAGCAGTTGCGAAAGCCGTTCGGCGATGTGTACTTCACTGGGCGTCAGTTTGGCTTGCCAGTCGTCCAGCGCACCGCTGAGCTCGATGGTGAAGTGTGATTCCAGGCGCTGCCAGTTGCCTGACAGAAGACCACCAAGCACCGGTGCGACCACTTGAAACCCCATGGGCAGTTCGTCGTTGTCCTCGCTCATAACCACACGATCTCGCACGGGGGATGTCGTCTGCCAAACCAGGCCGTTTGCTTGCTGTTCAAAGTACCCACGGCTATCCAGCTGGGCATCAAGATCGGCCAGCCAGCGCGACTGATCGAAGCGGCCGCACTGCGGGGCGTGGGCAGCTAGACGTTCGGCGAGGGCGTCACCATCAAGGCCATCACCATTGAGGGCCGCCCACGTAGCGGGACTGACCATCAGGCTAAGGGCGACATAAACAGCGACATAAACAGCTACATAAACAATCGAGTGGCGAATAGGGCGTGTCACTGATTAGCCTCCTGCCAGGCGAGAAGACGTTCGACCAGAACGGGCGGCGACTCCAGGCGCATTTCGCGATCCTCAATCCCGACAGCGACCTGTACGCTCCAGGCTCGCGTCAGGCGTTTGCGCGTCTGTGCATCGCGGATGGTGTAGTCGATCTTGAGGCGATTCTCCCATTCGCTAAGGCGCGCTTCGATGGCGATACGCTGGGCGAATAGCGCCGGAGCGGCGTAGCGTAGGCGTAGATCAATGACCGGCCAGGCGTACCCCGAGTCCTGCATTTGCGGGTAGTTGTAGTCAATGGCATCAAGCAGTTCGCAGCGGGCTATTTCCAGATAGCGCACATAGTGGCCATGCCAAGCCACCTGCATCATGTCGATATCATGGAAGGGGATTGTTAGCTCGGTCTCGCAACTGGGTAATGGGCGGTCGTTAGGCGTCATATAGGCTCCAGTGACGTTGGCGAATCAGGTCACAGAGTGTGCGCAGTTCGTGCTCCAGTGCGCGGTCCTCGCCGAGAGCGGGAAAGGTCTGCCGACAGTCATCGAGAAATCCTGCCAGGCGCTTGGGTAGTGGAGGGGCATCGGCGAGTTGACCGCGCAGTTCGACGGCCTGGCAGGCAGCATGCAGGGTAGCGGCAGTCACCTGTTCGACCAGTGTTAGCACACGCAGTGCATCACGCGCGGCGATGGTGCCCATGCTGACCTTGTCCTGGTTGTGGCATTCAGTGGAGCGCGAGAACACGCTGGCCGGCATGGTCAACTTTAGTGCCTCTGCGGTCCATGCCGAGGCGCCGATCTGTACGGCCTTGTAGCCATGGTTGAGGCTGGCCCGCGCGGGTGTGGCACCACTCAGGTTGCTGGGCAGGCCGTGATTGAAGCGAGCGTCGACCAGCAGCGCCAGTTGGCGATCGAGCAGATCAGCCAAGTTGGCACAGGCTTGCTTGAGGCTATCCATCACGAAAGCGACATGCCCACCGTAGAAGTGGCCGCCGTGCATCACTTTGCCTTGTTCGGCGTCGATTAACGGGTTGTCATTGGCGCTGTTGAGTTCGTTCTCAAGAAACTGGCGCCACCAAGGTAAGGCATCCTCCACCACGCCGATTACGTGCGGGGCGCAGCGGGTTGAGTATCGATCCTGGAGGCGAGGCGAGTTGCGCGGTGTTTTGGCTGCGTGAAGATCTTCGCGTAGTCGCGCGGCGACTTTATTTTGTCCCGGGTGGGGTTTGGCGGCGAACAGTTCAGCATCGAAGTGATAGGGATTACCGTCCAGTGCATGTACGGATAGGGCTGTAATACGGGTGGCCAGCTGCGCTAAATAGACAGTGCGGGCGAAGGCGAACACACTCAGTGCCGTCATTACAGCGGTGCCGTTCATTAATGCCAAGCCTTCCTTAGGCTTTAGGCGATAGGGTACGAGGCCGTGCTCGGCGAAGATCTCGGCGGTGGGACGCCGCTGGCCGCCATAAAACACGTCGCGCTCACCGCATAGGACAGCAGCTAAATAAGACAGTGGCGTCAGATCGCCGCTGGCTCCGACGGATCCTTCCTCAGGAATAACCGGGATCACATCATGCTCTAGCAACCAGGTTAGGCGTTCGAGGAGCTCGACACTGACCCCCGAAACGCCGCGGCATAGCGAGACTAGGCGTACCATGATCACTGCTCGTGCGGCTTCCACCGACAACGCCTCGCCCAAGCCACAGCCGTGGAAGGTATATAGCTGGCGCGGTAGTTGTTCCAGATCGGACGCGGAGACCTCACGGGTGCAGGAATCGCCATAGCCGGTGGTGACGCCGTAGATGACTCCCTCTTCCTCGAGTAGGCGTTCAAGGAAGGCGTTGCCGCGTGCAATGCGTTCACGGAAGTCCGGGGCCGTTGATAGGGTGACGCGACGGCGACCTTCAGCGACGGCCAGTACTTCCTCGAGGCTGACAATCGAACCATCCAGGATGAGAGGTTCGCTGGTGATAGAACCCGCCACCGGGTCACGGAGTATCGTCATGAAGGTATCCAGTGTCGTTGTTCCAGAACGGATAAAAATTGAACCATTGCAGAGGGTGTCGTCGAACACGCTCGGCTAGATGATTGGCATGGTTCTGCATGGCGTCGGCAATCCATGTTTCGCGCTGGCGGCGTGGCAGTTCCTGGGTATCGCCGAGGCATTCAAAGTCGATTCGAAAGTTAGCGCCATCGCGCACGCAGGCCAGCGCATATAGCGGGCAACGGAGCAGCGTGGCCAGGCGGAAAGGGCCCTCGGGGAATCTTGCTTGACCGCCGAGAAAATCAAGCGTCTGCGTGCGCTGCCCTGACAGAGGAAGGCGGTCAGCCGCGATGACCACATAGCCGCCGGCGTTAATGCGCTCTGCCAAGGTCTGGGCGGTGGCAGGGGTGACCTCGCTGACTTCGAGTACCTGGGGGCGGGCTTTACCCGTGACACGCTCAAGCAGTGCATTGAACTTGCGGGCATTGCGCGTATGCATCATCACCGTCAAATCGAGTTTCGCGTGTCTCTCAGCGAGGGCATTGACCACATCGAGATTGCCATGATGGGCGACCAGAATTAATCCACCCCGACCGCCGTCGATGGCGGCACTGAAGTGCTCAATCCCAGTACCGACCAAACGTTCGTCGGTGATATTTCCGCACCACGCCTCTACCTTGTCCATCAGGGCTTCGCCAAAGGCCAGGAAGTGGCGATAGCTGTGCCACCATCGGGCCAAAATGCGCTGCTCAAGCTGGGGGTAGAGGCGCTGCAGGAAGGCTTGTGACGAGCGCCTTGCCGTGGCATGTATCAGGAAATACCACAGCATGACTGGCCATAACGCCAGCCGAAAGGGCCAGCGCCCCAAATGGCGCTGTATCACCACCATCAGGAACATGCCCGCTACCGTGCCACGCTCGCCTATCCGCGCCCAATGATGGCTCATCGGCTCACCTCGTGTTGCCTTCGCCAGCGTCGCGCCAGCAAGCGCGGTAGGCGTAGCAGCATGCCAAAGAACAGGCGGGTGTGCATAAGAGAGATTTGGCGGTTGTCACGCCACACGGCGAAATGACTCACTCCGTCGCGCGGGTAGTGTACGCGTACCGGGCGATGCGCCATATCACCCCCCGCCCAATGCCAGCGCACTAACACTTCCGTATCAAAGGTCATGCGGTTGCCGCAGCTATACTGGGCCAGTAGTCGGTTGAGCGCCGCGACCGGATAAAGTCTGACGCCACACATCGAGTCGCGGATATCCAGCGACAAGGTGTTGATCCATACCCAGATATGGGTCGCATAACGGCCGTAAAAACGTACTCTTGGCACGCTGGCATCATAGCGGGGATAGCCAACCACCAGCGTATCGGGTGCCGTATCCAGTTCGGCGAGAAAAGCGGGCAGGTCATCGATGCCATGCTGGCCGTCGGCATCAACCTGAAGGGCATGGGTGTAACCCAGATGCTGGGCTTGCTTGAGCCCAGCACGTACCGCGGCCCCCTTGCCCTGGTTGATATCCAGGCGCAGCAGGTGATGGCCGTTTGCGGCCAGGCGGTCAAGCTCGCTCGCGCACTCATGGTCACTACCGTCATCCACCAGTAGCAGGGGTATCTCCAATACAGCGAGCTCATCGCATAGCGGGCTGATCGTCGCTGGGTGGTTATAAACGGGGATCAAGATGCAAGGATGTGGGTCAGCCATGTTTACCCCCGTGGCTGGCTTGCAGGCGAATTTGACCGGCGCAATGGCGACCTTCATGAGATTCGATGGTAAAGGCGATACCGTCGTCGCGGCGCGTCAACTGCAAAGTGAAGCGTGCGCCGGGTTGTAAAACCCGCTGAAATTTTAAGCGCTCGATGCCCTGAAATTCTCCCAGCTCAGCGAAGCAGTCGTTGGCGCACTCGATGGCCCACTGCACCATCACGACACCCGGCACCAACGGATATTCGTCGAAGTGTCCTTCGAGAAAAATCAATCGCTCCGGTACTTCCAGGGTCAATAGACAAGAGTCAGCACCTGGTCGCTGCTCACCCAGCCAGCGCGGTATCTTGTGGTTATCGAGATCGGCAAACAGGCGATTGATCAGAGCGCGATCCAGCTTGCCCTGGGCATTGCTCGGCAGTGCATCGACAAAGCGCCAGTAGCGAGGAATGGCGATGGGTTCAAGGTGGTGCGAGAGATGGGCTCGCATACGTTGCACCAAGTCATGACGAGTATCGTGCTGGTGCGGAATGAACGCATCGTAGAGGGCGACCACGACCCCCATTCGGCCATCGGTTCGACCGAGATCGACGCAGCGTGCCTCTATTACTTCTTCCGCTGCGGCGAGGACGCGTTCAACATGATTCAGCGAGACTCGTTTACCGGCAATTTTGACCAGACGATCAGCGCGCCCCAGCAACTCAAAGCCGCCTTCTGTCGGTACCACCCGGTCCGGCTGGTGCCACCAGCGTTGTGGCGTTTCCAGAAACGGCGACCGCAGGCGCAAGCAGTCGTCAAAAAATGCTAGCTCCACCCCTGGCAAGGCCTGCCAGACGGTACCCTGCGTTTGGCGCCGCTGGGCAATTCCGCCGCTCTCGGTGCTGCCATAGATCTCGATCACAGGCGCCTGGAGTAGACGCTCGGTGTGCTGGGCATGTTCCAACGCCAGGGGCGCGCCAGACGAGAACACGCGCGTGGGGCGGGGTGTCTCGCTCCACGGTAGGTGCTCCGGTAGGCGTGATAATTGGGCAGGGGAACTCACGATTACTGGCTTCAAGCCGGCCGCGCCGGCCTCTTGCAGGCGTGCGAAAAGGCCTTCCGGATAACGACACTCATCGCCACAGAAGGGGGTGCCGGTGCATAAGGGGTGCAATACCCCGGTGAGCAAGCCATAGATATGCTGATGGCTGACCTGAGAGATGACACCGCTATCAGCTAATGGCCATAGCTTGGCATGCGCCGTCAATTCCGCATCCAACTGGTTGAAACGCTTGGTCAGATGAACGGGCTCGCCGGTGGAGCCGGACGTGTACAGGACGACTGCCGTAGCCGTTGGGTCAAGTGCCTCGGGATGTGCGAATGGCGTAATGCTTTCAAGCTCACCGGGATCGTCGGGCAGCGTACCATCAACCTTTTCAAGGAGCAGGGCCAAGGTTTCTGGGCGATTGTCAGCGGGTAATACCGCGACCCGGTCACTTTCCCATAGTGCCGCCAAGGCTGCGCAGAACTCTAGAGGTTGCTGATGGCAGAGCAGCCAGTGGCCGCTGGGTTTGTCTGCTAACCAGAGGCGCCAGGCATTGATGCGCCGAGTGAGCGACGCTGGGGCGATCCAGTGATTCGGAAGTGCGTAATGGTTCGCAATCGTGTTACGCCAGGGCAACCGAGTAAGCGGGATGAAGGTCACGACAGACTCCTCCGCAGCCGGTGGCGTAGCAGCCATTCACCGACAAACATCAAGGCGATCAGCCCATAGCTGATGACGCCGTTGTATAACGACCAGGTGGCCAGGTCAGCGTACAGCGCCGTCCAGCCAGCGATGGCCCCGTTGAAGACAAAGAAGCCGCACCATGCCCAGGTGACGCGCCGGGTATAGCGCACTCCGGCGGGGGGCAGGTCAGGCTCGCGCAGGCGTGCTAAACGTTCCACGACCGGAATGCCCCGCCACAGGCTGGATAGAAAGATGGTCAGCATGATGGCATTGACGGCGACGGGATAGGCACGCATACCAAGCTCGGCGTGCCCCAGGCCGCCTAACGCTAGCAACACTATCGCCACCATGATGGCGAGGTAGCGAGCCTGGGGCATTCTCCAGGCGAGCAGTGCGGCACCGACGACTAAAAGTGGCCAGCTGCCTACGTGGTCGTGCAGGACGAATACCAATATCGGCCAGATCAACGCCAGTAACATGCTTGCTTGTTTCGGCATCTCTTATCGTTGCATCAATTGTTCGACGACATTGACGACATCATCGATGGTACGCACTGACTTAAAGTCATCGGGTTTGATACGTCGCCCCGTGAACTGCTTGAGTTCAACAACCAAATCCACCGCATCAATGCTGTCGATGTCGAGGTCTTCGTAGAGGCGCGCTTTGGGTTGAACGTCATCGGCACTGAGGTCAAATAACTCGACCAGTGTTTTGCGGATATGCGCCAGTATCTGTTCGTGGTTACTGTCAGCGGTTTCAATTGTCACGACGGGCCTCCACCAGTGCCTGTAGGCTTGCCAGGCTAGCAAAATGACGACGGGTTTCCTCGGCTTCGGAGTCCAGCTTGATGCCGTACTGCTTTTGAAGTGCCAAGCCGAGTTCGAGGGCATCAATGGAGTCGAGCCCGAGGCCTTCGCCAAATAAAGGGGCGTTAGAGTCGATATCGCTAGGATTGATATCTTCAAGCTCTAGCGTGTCAATGATCAGGCGCTTGAGCTCAAGCGTCAGATTGCAGGTTTCGCTCATGATGAAAGTGATCCAATTCCCGGTTGAAGTGATCGCTCAGCCGTTGTGTTAGTTGTCTAGCGAGCTGCCCGGTCGGCTGTTGGCTATCTGATGTAACGGGCAAATCGTCGAGTACGTGAAGCTCCATCCTGACTTTGGTGGCTGGGATGTGATACCAAGGTTCACCTTTGGTCAGTGTTGTTGGCGTGCAGCGTATCAGTACTGGTGTGATCGCTGTCTCTGTGCGTAATGCAATGTTTGCCCCACCGCGTCGGAATTTGATCGGACGTTGCGGGCTGGTACGGGTGCCTTCGGGAAACAGGATTAGCGAATTCCCTTTCCGTAGGCTCTCACGTGCTGCGTCGAGTACTGCTTCGGGGGTGTCGTTGGTGATATAACCTGCCGCATGAATTGGCCCCCGCGTAAAAAGGTTGCGAGCCAGCCGACCCTTAACAATGCAATTGGCATGGGGCGTATGAGCCAATAGGAAAACGACATCGATCAGTGACGGATGGTTGGCTATCACTAATAACCCAGGACGCATTAGCCGTTCCTTGTTGCCTAGGCGGTAATCGAGGACTCCAAGGCCCTGCATCATCTTGATAAAAGCTAAGAAGCAACACTGGATAAGGCGCCGTGCTAAATAATGGCGCCGCTCGGTGTCACGCACACAGAGGCTCAGCAACGGGGCAACCACTAAACCAATAAAAAGGCCACCGACTCCGAAGGCTGTGAAAGAAAGAGCGGTGCCCAATCCGCGGTACCATCTATGTATATTCATTCCTGCCTCAACTGCCAGCGACTCCTACCATCCAGGAAGGGAGCATCTCCATTAAGCCAGTTCATTACTGTGATAGGCGTTGGGTAAGCACAATGCGTTGGCTTTGTAGCTGTTAGTTGTCGTCCCTGGTTCAGCGTTAATCGCATGCCAACAACGCATGCCGTACCGGGATGCTCAGTACACCCTTGATAAGCAGAGGGCAAAGGGCTTTCTGAGAAAGCGGCAATAACGGCAGGATATCCTTCCATGAGATATCCGAATGACTCGTAAAGTAGCGCGTCAAACTCATCGCCACAGGCGCCTAGCGCCTGTAAAGGCCGGTGATGAGACTGAGAGATGGAGTGAACACCCAAAATTGCATTATGCACCGACATTGAAAAACGGGTTGGGGAGACAGGGTGGCCGCCTTGCAAGTTTTCAAGCATCGCCAACGTATCGGCAGTGCCCCCATGTCGTGAGGCATGCACTAAGGGCAAGCCGGCCTCTGGATCCAATTCTCGAAGGATGTCGCAGGTGGCACGGCCCGTGTCATCAAGACGCCGTCGCAGCATGGCCGGCATCCCTTTGCCCAACTGAGCCGAGATTCGCCAGCTTGGTTTGCTGGTGGTAATCGCCCCTTCAGGAAGCCAACCCCGCCAATCTTCGAGATATAGGGAAAAAGACACAGTTCTAACGACCCACCCAAAAAAGTCGGCCACTTTAACTTAATTGAGGGGGCTATGAAAGCAGACTTAGTTAGCATGATCAAAGTGGTGCAGGCCGCAGGTCGCGTTATTCGCAGTCCAGAAGATCAAGGGGTTGTGGTATTAATGGATGATCGTTTTGCCCAGGCCAGCGTACGTGCGCTATTGCCACGTTGGTGGACGCTGGGAGGTATCCACCCCTAACTTAGGATCCTAACGCGAACCATGACAGATCTACTCTGGTACCAGTATGCGCTGATCGGGCTAATTTTTGCCTGGAGCGGTTTTGTGCGAACCAGCCTGGGCTTTGGCGGTGCCGTGCTGGCACTGCCTTTCCTACTTTTGGTCGTCAACGAGCCACTGGTATTTTTGCCGATTATTGCCATTCACCTGCTGATTTTCTCCAGTTGGATCGCCTGGAGTGGGCATCGCCAGCTACAGCAAGCGGGCGTGGGCACCACATCGCCAGAGAGTAATATCGATTGGGGTTATTTAACCAAAGCCTTGAAAATCATGATCATCCCCAAGCTGATTGGGGTAGTGGGGCTGTTAACGCTGCCCGCACAAGTCATGACCAGTATCATTTTCGGCATTGTGATCATCTATGCCATTGGCTATGTATTGAATAAGCCGTTCAAAAGCAAGAACAAGTACGTGGACTACGTGCTGCTGGCGCTTGGTGGGTATGTCAGCGGTACGTCGCTGATTGGCGCGCCGTTGATTGTGGCGGTATTCGCCACTCACGTCGCCAAAGAGCAACTGCGGGATACCATGTTTGTGCTGTGGTTTATCCTGGTGATGATCAAGATGGTCTCGTTCCTGATTGCAGGCGTGGATCTTCAGTTAATTCACCAGCTGTGGCTGCTGCCCTGTGCCTTTATCGGCCATTTGGTGGGCGAGAAAGCCCATCGCTATATGCTCAAAGCGAACACCGGGCTGTTCTTTCGTGTGCTGGGCGCGGTGCTGATTCTTGTCAGTGTCGTGGGGTTGATTCACCCGCCCGCGTAAGTGCTGATGCTCAAAGCTGGCTGTCGGCCTTTAGCGTCGTCTTGCCTAGAATGATCAGGACAACGGCCAGCAGGCCGCACACGACTGCCATGCCGGTAAACACGTTACGCAACGACTCCAGCCAGATCACCGCCGGGGCGACCACCACCGGGGAGATAAACTGGCCAAAAAAGAAGGTTGAGGTAAAACCGCCAAATACCCGGCCCCGTACTCGCTGAGGAGTGATCCGCATCAGCCACGTGGTGGTATTGGGCATGAAGGCGCCAAGGCCAAATCCGGAGATCGCCGCACCCACGATGGCCATGGCGTAACTCTGGGTGAAGCCCACCACCAAAAAACCGGCTGCCGCCAGGAAAAAGCCGAGCACATAGATTGTCATCACCGACAGGAACGGCTTGTAGTAACCATAGCAAAACGCCACGATGCTGGCCGTCAGGGCTGCCATCGAGAGCGCCACGCCGATCGCCATGCCGCTAATCTGGCCCTGCTGGGAAAGCAGAAAGGGCAGCTGCGCGGGAAACATATAAAACATGGTCATGCTGATCATGGCGATCAGGTAAGCAAGAACGGTACGTCCGTAGTCCACCGTTACCGGCGCATCGCTTGTATCGCGGCTGGCACCATCACTGGATCGAGGCTCTTGGAGAATCGCCCAGGCATAGGGAAGCAGCAGCACACCAGTCATATAGAGTAAAAACGGACCGCGCCAACTCCAGTCGGAAAGTAGCCCGCCTAGGTTAATAAAGATTACCCCGCCCAGCGCCATGCAGCTGCTTTGCAGCCCCAAAAAACGGGCGCGTTCGGAGCTGTCAAAATAATCCCCCACCAGCGTGGTACTGATACTGAGAATACCGGCTACCGCAATCCCCATCAGTGCGCGGGAGCTTAATAGCAGATCCACGCGATCAATGAAAAAGCCCGCGCCCCCGGCAAAACCGTAGATGCCCAGCATCATCAGCAGCAATTTCTTGCGCCCAAACCGGTCAGCAAGATAGCCCATCAGTGGACTGAACAGCGTAATCATCAGCGCAGGCAGGGTCAGAATCAGCTGAATCACTACCTGGGGCTGGTCGGGAAAATGGCGGCTGATGCCCGGCAGTGCAGGCGCGATAATTGCCCCCGACATCACGGTCATGGTGCTGGCAAACAGTAGTACGGCCTTAATATGCGTTAATTGGCTAATAGTCTTGTCCATATCAAGAGGAGGGGGAGAGAGTGAAGAGCACAAACGCTAATCGTAGCATGTTTGTTAGCGTGCTATGTTTGTGTTTTTTACCTTCTACTTCTCAAGCAGTCAGGCTCGGCTACGAACCGTTAAGCGCTATGGGAAGAACCGACGGGGTAGCGGTCATCTTCATATCTCTTGATGAGCAAGGAGAGTGCCTCAAGCTCATCAGCCTCTGGAGTATCAGCATCTGCGGCCCATAGCTCTTCTAGGCGAGCAAATGCACGATCAGGATCGGCATCGTTATGGATAGGCTGGATATTCATCATACAGTCTCCGCATTTACTTGGTCGTACTGTTGATGCGTGCCAACAAATGGTGGCCAGGGCTGTTTTGTGACCGCACAGCAGTTCAAGGGGTGGTGGTAAGGCAAGCCAGGTGTTGGGCGGTGTAGGCGAGCTATTACATCACGTAACGTTAAATTACTTGTTTGCAACTTAGCAAAACTTTGCCATAGTGAAAGTGTCGCCTAAGAGCACGCGTTGCGGAAACGCTTCGCCAGAATAATGCGGCAATAAAAACCCTCGGCCATGTGGAGTGGCTGGGGGTCTTGTTTATCTTGGGTTATGCGCCTTTGCGTGCTCTGGCCAGTTCGGCCATGGCGACGCGGGAGAGAAAGCCCGAGCGGGTTTTGTCGCCGGGGTGGCTGGCCACAAAGTCGTCAATTTGCTTAACCAGTAAATCAGGTAATGTGACGTTGATCTTGTGGCTTTTGCCCAGATAGGGGGTCAGGTCGATATCCACCACCGCCCAGATCCAGCCGGCGTATTCAGGGTTGTCCATGTGGTGCTCAATAGACGTTGCTTCGGGAATGGGGTCGCCATAGTCCACGGCTACTTCCAGCCATCCCTCGATCGCTGCTTTCACATTGGCTAACGCCTCTTCAAAGGTGTCGCCCGCTGAAAAGCAGCCGTTAAGATCGGGTACTACGACGCCATAGGCGTGCTGTTCGTCGCCGCGCTCAATTGCAATGGGAAACAACATACGTTGATCTCCTTTATGGGGGGGCAGCAGTGGCCAACCTCATAAGAGGCCGGCGCTTTTTCTGATTGCTCTTACCAAGCCCGTTTTCAAATCCTTTTTAGGATGTGGCACGGTGACCGTGCCGGGCTTGGTAGGGTGCCTGAAGTGGCAGTGGCTGCCGTTGACTCTGACCAACTCCCAGCCATCTTTCTTCAGTTCTTTTATCAGTGTTCTGCTATCCACCTCCTGCCCCTGTGCTGTTAATTATTGGGGTTACTATAACCCCACAATTTAAAAAGGGTCAACTTCTATAACCCTGATAACCCCAGTTTACTCAATGGGTGGTTCCGCCGATTATCCGGTGATTATCGGTGTAAGAGATCTTTTACAAATCTTGTCGGCAATGGCTTACATCAATGGGGGCTTGAGGAGCTGGCTATGACGCTTGGATGCGCGAGCTGGAAGGAGCCAGCTTTTCTGTAAGGAGACGGATACCAAAGACCATCGGCCATTGGATGGCCGGGGATTATGTTTTTAAAACAGGGTATTGGGAAAATGAAGCGGCTGAATTGCTTAAACAGAAAGTTCGTGTTCGATAGCGGTGGTTACAAACTGATTAAGGCTTTGTCCTTTGGTCGTGGCGGCGTCGACGGCGTGTTTGTGCAGTTCTTCCGGTAGACGCACCTGAAACTTGCCAGAGTAGGACTTGGTGGGTTTAATGCCGCGCTTTTGGCATTCATCCAGAAAAATACGCAGCGAGATTTTGCCTTCGTCGCGTAGCCTGGCAACGCTATCGGCGTATGCGATGTATTAGCCATTTGCTGCTAGCCCCTAATGTTTCTGCTTGGAACCTGGAGCTACTGCAAATAAAAAAACGGCCACTTGCTATATTAGCTAAGTGGCCGTTTTTTCTAAATTTTTTGGTCGGAATAGCAGGATTCGAACCTACGACCTCTGCCTCCCGAAGGCAGCGCTCTACCAAGCTGAGCTATATTCCGAAGGTTGCCGAGCAATGCTTATCTGTGCTCAACAACGGAGGTGGATCATACTTAGCCAGAGGTGTTTTTTCAAGTCCTCGGCGGTGTGATCTAGCAATTTTTATGCTTGGCGATCAACCGCTAAGCGGGCCAATTGGGCCATGCTGTCGCGGTAGACGCTGGGCGGTAGGGCGTCCAGTTGCTGCAGGGCTTTATCGGCCATCTCTTCGGCGCGCTGGCGGGTATAGTCGAGTGCGCCGGTGGCGTGAATAATTTCCAGCACGGCGTCGAGCTGCTCAAGCCCGCCATCGCGAATCACCTGGCGAATCAGCTTGGCCTGTTCCGGCGTACCTTGCTCCATGGCGTGGATCAGCGGCAGTGTCGGCTTGCCTTCGGCTAGGTCGTCGCCAACGTTTTTGCCCATGGCATCGGCGTCGCCCTGGTAATCCAGCAGGTCATCGATCAACTGAAAGGCGAGACCTAAGTAGCGGCCATAATATTGGAGAGCGCGCTCCTGTTCCGGCGTTGCTTCTGCCAGCACAGCACCGCTGTGGGAAGCCGCTTCAAACAGCATGGCGGTTTTGCCCAAAATGGTCTCGAAGTAGTCCTCTTCGGAGATGCTGGGGTTGCCGATGTTGGTCAACTGCAGCACTTCCCCTTCCGCGATGATGCAGGTAGCACCGGAAAGGATCGCCATAATGCGCATCGAGCCCACATCGACCATCATCTGAAACGAGCGGGCGTAGAGGAAGTCGCCGACCAGTACCGAGGGCGCATTGCCCCAGGCGTCGTTGGCGGTTTTCTTGCCCCGGCGCATATGCGATTCATCCACCACGTCATCGTGTAGCAGCGTGGAGGTGTGCATAAACTCTATTAATGTGGCCAGCGGAATATGCTTGTCGCCGGTGTAGTCGAGGGAGCGGGCGGCTAGGAGTGCCAGTAAAGGGCGCAAGCGCTTGCCGCCGCTTTCGGTGATGTACTGGCCGATCGTTTCAACCAGTGGCACTTTAGAATTGAGCTGCTCGACAATTGTCCGATTGACGGCTGCGAAATCATCGGCCACCACGGCATGCAGCGGTGAAGGCGTTGGGCTGTCAGGCTGGGCTGAGGAGACGTTAGCGGTCATGGGATACGTTCATCGCGGCAGATTGAGGCGGTAACTCCCGCCCATAGTGGAGGTCATGCTATGGGGCTGCCTGTTAGGCGTCAAGACACGCGCTGTGGTCACGCTATGATATGCCGTTATAAGGAGATGGTCGTGTCAATTGACAACGGCCTATGGTCTTGTGGTAAGAGAAGATAGTCGTTATAATCCGCGACCCACTCATCTTGCTCCCTGTCAGATGGCTCCAAAAGGGGCGCCACTCGCAGCAGGTCGATAAGAGCACGACTCGAAAGAGCGTAGGAGATGAGTGCCGTTTAACCGTTAGAACGGCATTAACGACAGTCCGGAGAGCGACATGTACGCAGTTATCAAAAGCGGTGGTAAGCAGTACCGCGTTCAAGAAGGTCAAACCCTCAAGCTCGAGAAAATCGAAGTCGCTACCGGCGAAACGATTGAGTTTGACGAAGTGCTGATGGTCGCTGACGGCGATGACTTCAACATCGGTGCGCCGATGATCAGTGGTGCTAAAGTCTCTGCCGAAGTGGTTTCCCACGGGCGCGGCGATAAAGTCACCATCATCAAGTTCCGTCGTCGTAAGCACCACATGAAGCGTCAGGGCCACCGCCAGTGGTTCACTGAAGTCAAAATTACCGGAATTTCTGCGTAAGCGGTCAATTCCCTTAGGAGGATTTTGCAATGGCACATAAAAAGGCAGCCGGCTCCACGCGTAACGGTCGCGATTCCGAGTCCAAACGCTTAGGTGTAAAACTCTTCGGTGGCCAAGCGGCGACTGCGGGTAACATCATCGTGCGTCAGCGCGGCACGCGTTTCCACGCGGGCACGGGCGTAGGCCTTGGTCGTGACCACACACTGTTTGCACTGAGCGACGGTTTTGTGAAGTTTGAGACCAAAGGCCCGAAAAACCGCAAGTTCGTTAGCATCGTTTCTGCCTAAACGGCTAGTGCTATGCTCGCGGTTGCGAGAAAAAAGGCCCCGCTATGGCGGGGCTTTTTTGTCGGTTAAATCTCTTTTCCAATACGCTTTACCAGAATGCTGGGTTTTACCAAGATACTGGTGGGAATAAAGGGTTGGAGAAAAAGTAGTGCATATATTAGGGCGGCGGAAGCGGCCGGGAGAATCCAATGCAGTTCGTCGATGAAGCCTCGATTATTGTTGAGGCGGGCAAAGGCGGCAATGGCTGTCTGAGCTTTCGCCGCGAAAAATATGTGCCCAGGGGCGGCCCCGATGGGGGCGATGGCGGTCATGGTGGTAGCGTTTACCTAATTGGTGACGATGCTCTTAACACTTTGATCGATTTTAAATTCCAGCGCTTCTATAAAGCCCAGAACGGGCAGGGCGGCATGGGCCGTCAAATGAGCGGCAAGGCCGGTGAAGACCTGCACGTCAAAGTGCCGGTGGGTACCACGGTGATTGATGAAGACACCCTGGAAGTCATCGCCGATGTGACCGAAATTGGCCAGGTGGTGCTGGTGGGCGAAGGTGGTCGGCGTGGATTGGGTAACATCCACTTTAAATCGTCTACCAACCGCGCACCGCGCCGTACCACAACGGGCACCGACGGTGATCGCCGCAACCTGCGCCTGGAAATGAAAGTGATGGCCGATGTCGGCCTGCTGGGCATGCCCAACGCGGGTAAATCGACGCTGATTCGTTCGGTGTCTGCCGCCAAGCCCAAGGTTGCCAACTACCCGTTCACGACCTTAGTGCCCAACTTGGGCGTGGTAAAACTGGGTATGCACGAGCACTTCGTAATGGCCGATGTACCCGGCTTGATTGAAGGAGCCTCTGATGGCGCCGGTTTAGGGTTGCGCTTCTTGAAGCACTTAACCCGCACGCGGCTGCTATTCCACGTGGTCGATGTGGCACCGTTTGATGAATCCGATCCGGTGGAAGCGGCGAAGGCGATTGTTCACGAGTTGGGGCAGTTCTCCCCGGCGCTTTCTGAGCGGCCGCGCTGGCTGGTGCTGAACAAGTTTGACCTGCTGCCGGAAGATGAGCGCGAAGAGCGCGCCCAGAAGATTATTCAGGCGCTCAACTGGGAAGGCCCGGTATTCCGTATTTCGGCGATCAGCAGCGACGGCACCGATAAACTGGTTCAGGCGGCTTACCGCTGGTTGACCGAGCAGCGCCGCCTTGAGCACGAAGATGAAGAGGCGTTGGCCCGTGAAGAAGAGATGCGTCGCCGCATGGAAGAAGAGTCGGTTGCGCGTACCGAAGCTCGCCTGGGCCGTCGGCGTAAGCGGGACGATGAAGATGACGAAGATTTCGACGACGATGATTACGACGTTGAAGTCGAATACGCCCCTTAGTGGTATTAAGCGGGTGCATTCGGTAGTCAGCTAAAATCGGTAGTATTCAAAAAGGGGCTGCGTTCGCGCGGCCCCTTTTATGGGCGTCTTATTAAGTTGCACGTGGCTGATTTAGTGGTGAGTATCTGATTTAGTGATGAGTGCCTGATTAAGTTGTTAGCGTCTGATTGAGGTGGGTCGCATGGAAAGTAACGAGCAAATCCTGGGCCGCAGCGCGCTAAGCCGTGCACGGCGGGTCGTGGTGAAGATTGGTAGTGCGCTGCTGACTAACGATGGCCGCGGCCTGGACGAACCCGCCATCGGTGGTTGGGTGGATCAAATTGCCGCTTTGCACCAGAAGGGGATTGAAGTGGTGCTGGTCTCTTCCGGCGCCGTGGCGGCTGGCATGGTGCGTCTTGGCTGGCAGGTGCGCCCCAGCGCCGTGCATGAACTGCAGGCGGCTGCGGCGGTAGGCCAAAATGGCCTGACCCAATGCTACGAGCAGCACTTTGCCCGCCACGACATGCTCACCGCGCAGATTCTGCTTACTCATGATGATCTTTCCAACCGCAAGCGCTACCTGAATGCGCTCTCAGCGCTGCGTACGTTGGTAGAGATGCGCGTGGTGCCGGTGATCAATGAAAACGACACCGTGGTCACCGATGAGATTCGCTTTGGCGACAACGACACGTTAGGCGCGCTGGTTGCTAACTTACTGGAAGCGGATGCTCTGCTGCTATTGACCGACCAGGAAGGCCTGTTTGACGCCGACCCACGGCACAACCCCGATGCCCAGATGATTGCCGAAGGGCGCGCCGACGACCCGCGCTTAGCCGCCGTGGCAGGTAGCGGTGGCGCGCTGGGGCGGGGTGGTATGACCACCAAGGTGCGCGCGGCGCAGTTGGCGGCGCGCTCCGGGGCGGTCACGGTGATTGCCAGTGGCCGCCAGCCTGACGTTATCAACCGGATAATGTCGGGCGAAGCGCTAGGCACGCTGCTGCGTCCTGACCAAGTGCCCATGGCGGCGCGCAAGCGCTGGCTGGCGGGTCAACTGCAGGTGCGTGGTACGCTGGTGCTGGATGCGGGAGCAGTCAAAGTATTGCGCGATAAAGGCTCAAGCCTGCTGGCAGTGGGCGTGCGCGACGTACAGGGCGGTTTCAAACGCGGCGATATGGTGGTGTGCGTGGATGAGCAGGGTGCGTCAGTGGCCAAAGGCTTGGTCAACTATGGTGCTGCTGAAGCCCGCCAATTGGCGGGCCAGCCCAGCCACCAGATCGAAGCCATCCTCGGCTACGTAGAAGCCCATGAACTGATCCATCGCGATAACCTTGTCGTGATATAGAGGCTTCTTCTGGTCGTTTTTCAGTCCCGAATGCGGGGCGGTAGAGGCACTTGCCGGGGCCAGTCATCAGGTACCAAAAATAGCCGCTCGTAGCGTTGTTCATTGTGCTCCCGCTCTGAGAAGCACAGCATCACTTGCTGGGGTGAGCGCCAGGCGTGAACCTTTTCGATAATGGCGGGCAACTGCTCCGCCGCAGGGCGAAAAGCGCTGAGGGGCGGCGGTGCCAACCAGTGAGGTTTTTCCAACCACGCCATGCGCGGCATGGCGGGAAACCGGGCTGCCAGCGCAGGCCAGTCACGTAAGTAGCACCAGGTGCCTCGGCGATGGTCTGCCGTCGCGCCTTCGGGCGCTGGCATGGCGGCGTGCCAGGGGTAGTAAAGTACGCCGGGCATCGCCAACCGCTGGGTTAACTGCTCGCCTAAACGCAGATCAGAAACACCCAGATCCCGTGGCGTTAGCCAATGCGTAAGCGTTTCCAGCGCCGACGCCGTGGTGGAAAGGGGGAGCTGATGACGTCTGAGGTGAGAGCACTTAAGCGCCAGGCTGTCTAACCCGCCGGGGCCAATCCAGCGGCTTTGACTATTGGCTGCCCCAGGCCCTTCGGGCAGCCCCAGGTAGAACTTAATAGCGACTTCTAAATGTATCGGTGCCGGATTGTCGCGGGTTCTATACAGCATATCCAGCTCGCCCAGGGTGTTGCGCTGGCGGGTGATGCGCACGTTCCGGGCGAGCAGCCGTGTATTCGGTGCGTGATCTAACAGCATATGCCACAGGCGTTCGTGGTAATGGCCCAAATTCCTTCTTTACGTATCTGTACGAGAATGTCTGTACGTCAATGTTTATACAATAGTGAATAAACGGCATTCAGCGAATGCGACAGGGAATTTATACCACCCCGATACTTTCCTTAAGCTGACAAAGCTGTTCATCTAACGTTCATGTTGCCTTTGGCATGCTGACCCTATGAGTAAAATCCTACGCCACTTTAAAAAGCTACTGCGCAGCGTCCCTCGTCGCAACGTCACTGGGTTAGCCTTGGTGCTGTTGCTGGCGGGTAGCGCGGTGGGTGACCAGCATTGGGAGTCGCTACACGGCGAAGTGCGCCGCGGTGAGGTCGTGCCGCTCGACACTATTTTGGACTGGCTGGAAGCGCACTATATAGGGGAAGTGCTGGAGGTTGAGGTGGAACGTGAAGGGGGTTATGTCGAGTATGAGATCAAATTGCTTGGCCCCCAGGGCCAAGTTGTCGAGTTCGAGTTTGATGGCCATAACGGCCAATTAATGGCCATTGAAGGGGTGCGTATCAATGATATGCGCCGCTAGCCTGTTGATGTCACTTGCCAAAAAAGGGTAGTTAGCCGATGAAGTGTTTGTTGGTAGAGGACGACCAGGCGCTGGCTCGCGAGCTTAGCCAAGCGTTGCGCGATGGCGACTGGCTTGTAGAGCATGCGGCTAACGGTCAGGATGCCGATTTTCTGGTACGCACGGAAGCCTACGACACGCTGATTCTGGATGTCGGACTACCCGATGGCGATGGCACTCGCTGGCTTTCGGCATGGCGGGAAGATGGTATCGACCTGCCGGTGCTGATCCTTACCGCCCGGGAACGCTGGGCCGATAAAGCCGCGGGTTTTACTGCCGGGGCGGATGACTACGTCACAAAACCCTTTGAGCCCGCGGAAGTACTGTTTCGCCTGCGCGCCCTTGTGCGCCGCAGCCACGGCCATGCCCATCCAGTACTGAAAGTGGGTGAGCTGAGTTTGGATACCCACACCCAGCACGTCACCTTGGCAGGGCGTCCGGTGGGATTAACCGCCCAGGAAACCCGACTGCTGGGCTATTTAATGCACGCCGCACCGCGGGTGGTGAGCCGCACCGAGCTCTCGGAGCACGTTTATGACCGCGACCACGAGCCGGACTCCAACGTGATTGATGTTCAGGTCAGCCGCCTGCGGCGTAAGTTGGGCAGTTGGCGAATTGCCACCCTGCGTGGCCAGGGCTATCGCTTATTAGCAGAAGAGCCCGCTACCGAATGAGTCGACTCAATTCGGTCTGGCCTGAACTTTGGGTAAGGCGCTGGGCAAAGCGCTCTATAAGCCTGCGGCTACTGCTGGCGGTGCTAGTGATGATAGGGCTGGCGCTGCCCGTTGCGGGCACGCTGCTTTCTCATCATTACCGTGCCTCGGCTACTCAGGCCTTTGATGAGCGCCTGGGGGCCACCCTCAACGTCATCATGGCGGGCGTTACCTACGACCGCATAGAGCAACAGCTTGTCCATGACCGGGCGCTGGGCGACCCGCGTTTTGACAATGTCTACTCCGGCTGGTATTGGCAAATCACCGATGGCGAGCAGCATACGTTGGCCTCGCGCTCGCTGTGGGATCAGCGCCTGCCGGTGATTGATAGCGACACTCTTAGCGCTCGCTCGATACCTGGCCCTCGGGGGCAGTCGCTGCGCGTGGTGGAGCGTGATATCTATTTGGCGCCGTTAGAAACGCCGCTACATATTAGCGTCGCCGCCCGGGACGATGTGTTGGCCCGGGACATTGGCGAATTTCAGCGCCTGCTGTGGGGCGGTTTAGTGGGCCTGGGCGTGTTGTTGCTTGGCGTATTGGCGCTCCAGGTACGCTGGGGGCTAGCGCCACTGCGCCGCATGCATGCCAACCTGCATGAGGTGGAGCAGGGGCGCGCCGAGCAGTTAGATACCCGCTTGCCCGACGAGCTGGCAACGCTTGCTGCCTCAATGAACGCGGTGCTGGCCCGCGATCAGCGCTTGATTGAGCGTGGCCGCCATACCGCTGGCAACCTTGCCCATGCGCTGAAAACCCCGCTGAGCGTGATGCGCCTGCAGCTACGCCAGTTGCCGGAAGCGAACCGAGCCGCCTGGGAGGTTGAGCTAGAACGCGTGGATAGTGCGGTACGTCATCATTTGGCACGCGCTTCAGCGGCGGGCGAAGGCGTTCGCTTTGCGCCCATTGATTTACATGCCACCCTGGCGCCGCTGCTCAATGGGCTGGCCAGGCTTGCCCAGCGGCGTGGCATTGAGCTGCGCCAAACCTGGGCGGGTGAGATTAAAGTCCATATGGATGGGCAGGATATTCAAGAGCTGGTGGGTAACTTAATGGATAACGCGCTGCGCTGGGCGCATAGCGATGTGCAGCTACAGCTAGAGAGTGACGGGCAGCAGTTAACCTTGACCGTTAGCGACGACGGCCCCGGTATGAACGAAGCAGAGTGCCAGCAGGCGGTGCAGCGCGGTAAACGGTTGGATGAACAGCGTTCGGGCAGTGGCTTGGGTTTGGCCATTGTGACTGATCTTGTCGCTCTGTATAGCGGCCAACTGCACCTTAGCCGCGCCAGCACTGGTGGGTTAAAAGTCGTGGTGGAGCTGCCCGTCGTCGCTCGTAATCGTCTCGTATAAATAATGGAGACCGCACCGAATGAATCGTACAGATACGCTGCCCGATATAGTCGCCGGCCCCCTATTAAGACGTATCAGCACTACACGGCTGGTACTTTGGCTCGTCGCCACTCGGCCACTGAATATGGCATTAGTGCTGCGCCCAGGGCACGCCGATAGCCAGTCAATCGGCTTAGCGCACCACCAGCAGTGCATCCCCATCGGTCAGCGGGCCTTTATCTACCTAATTGATTGTGAGCTTGAGTCAGCGCTGCCCTGTGACGAGCGCATCGAGTACGACCTGCAGGTGGAAACACAGCAGGGCGAGTGGCGCTCTCTGCCCGAGTGGGCGCCGTGGCTCTGTTATGATGGCGCCGCCTATCCTGCCTTTGTGATTGCATCCCGCCATCACCGCCTGATGCATGGCTCCTGCCGCAAGCCCCATCACGACAGTGCCGATGGCCTGGTGCGCGCCGACAGTTGGCTTGCTGAGCAGCAGTCAGCGCCCACCGAGTGGCCCGCTTGGCTGCTGATGACCGGCGACCAGGTGTACGCCGACGACGTGGCCGGGCCGATGCTACGCGCCGTGCATGCGGTGATTGAGCGGTTAGGGCTGGTGGATGAGTGGCTGGAAGGCGCGACTGTCGACGATAGCCAGGCGCTCTACCGCTCGCCGGATAGCTACTACCGGCGTGCTGCACTGTTGCCGGATGTGACCAGTAACGTGGCGCTGCGCGAGCGCTTTTTTGGCGGTGTCAAAAAGCCGGTGTTTACCTCGGCGAACGCCCATAATCACTTGATGACGCTGGCAGAAATGCTCGCCATGTACTGCCTGGTGTGGTCACCGGTGCCCTGGCAGGTAATTGCCCCTGAAGCGCCTGCCTTAGATGAAAAAGACGCCGAGCTCTATCGTCAGGAGCAGGCGATAATCGATGCCTTTGCTGAAGGCTTGCCCCAATGCGCTCGGGTGATGGCGCACCTGCCCAGCCTGATGATCTTCGATGACCACGACGTTACCGACGACTGGAACCTAACCGCCGACTGGGAGCGCGCCGCCTACGGTCACCCGTTCTCTAAGCGAATTATCGGTAACGCCCTGGTGGCCTATCTGCTTTGCCAAGCCTGGGGTAACGATCCGGATAAATTGAATCCGTTAGTCCACCATGCCTTGACCCTGCTGGGTGATGGCGACCAACCGCTAGTCTGCGCTGAACAGGATGGGCTGATTGAGCGGCTGCTGCGTTTTCAGGGCTGGGAGTTTCAGGTGCCCGGCACTCCCACACTAATCGTGCTGGATACCCGCACCCGGCGCTGGCGCAGCGAACGCAGCCCGCATCGGCCTTCAGGCTTGATGGACTGGGAGGCGCTAATGGAAATGCAGCAGGCGCTAATGGGGGCCAAAAGTGCGGTGATTGTCTCTCCCGCACCGATGTTCGGCGTCAAGTTGATAGAGGGAATCCAAAAGCTGTTTACCCTTGCTGGTAAGCCGCTGGTGGTGGATGCCGAAAACTGGATGGCTCACCGGGGAGCGGCCAATACGCTGCTGCAAATTTGGCAGCACTCCAAAACCCCAGGCAACTACGTGATTCTATCTGGCGACGTGCACTACTCGTTTGTCTACGACATTGTGGTGCGTCATCAGCGCCGTTCTCCCCATCTGTGGCAGATCACCTCAAGCGGGATCAAAAACACCTTTCCCAAAAACCTGCTCAATACCTTTGACCGGCTCAATCGCTGGCTCTACGCGCCGTGGTCGCCGCTTAATTGGTTCACCAAGCGCCGCAAACTAAGCGTTCACCCCCGCGATCCTGACCGCGCCAGCGCGGGTGAACGGCTGTGGAACGCCAGCGGCATTGGCTTAGTAACGCTGGATGAAAAAGGCCACCCTATCGATATCCGACAGCTCGACGCCGACGGTAGCGAGGTGGTCTTTCCGGCGCGGGAGAAACCGCTCATTTAACGTCAGTGTAGCGTCAACTGACTGATGTCCTTGATGATTGTCATTATAGCGTCACAAAAATGACGCACGCTTGCTTGCAGCTTATCAACCAACTCCAGGGAAGGTGACACATCATAGGAACCACCGCTGGTTATTAGGGTGGCAGAATAGGGCAGCAGGCAAATGACCGCACAAGAATCGCAGTGGTTGCAAAAGATTATTGCAACAGAAGAGTTGCACGTGCTCTTTCAGCCCATTGTGGATGCCAGCCAGCAGGCGATTTATGGCTACGAAGCACTGATTCGTGGGCCTAAAACATCGCCGCTTCACTCGCCGTTACGACTGTTTGAAGTAGCCACTCAGGCCGGAAAGCTGGTGGAATTAGATATACTCTGCCGACGGTTAGCCATCTACCGCTTTGCAGAGCTCGATCTGCCGGGCCTGCTGTTTCTTAACGTTATGCCGTTGACGATCGTAGAGCGTGATTTTCGCGAAGGCTTAACGCTTGGCTTTATTCGTGACAGCGGCTTGCCCCCAGAGCGGGTGGTGATCGAGCTCACTGAACACGTGCCAATCCACGACTACGAGCTAATGCGCCAAGCGGTGGATCACTACCGCACCATGGGCTTCCAGGTGGCGCTGGATGACCTCGGTGCAGGTCACTCAAGCCTGCGCCACTGGTCGGAGCTGCGCCCGGATTTCGTTAAACTCGACCGACACTTTATCTCCGGCATTGACCAGGATCCTGCCAAGCGAGAGTTCCTGCGTTCGATTCTCGATGTGGCGCGTAGCCTGGACTGCCAAGTGATCGCCGAAGGGGTGGAGACCGCTGCTGAGCATCTTTGCTTGTGGGAACTCGACCGTGGGCTCGCACTACTACAAGGCTTCTATTTCGCCCGACCCAACCAGCAGCCGCCTTTAGAACTCAATATGGTGCTGCCAGCGAGCACCCAATTAAAAAGCCCTGCGGGTCGCACCACGCGCTCGATTTTACGGGCTACCGATGCCATAACTACGGATTGCGCAGTGCCGTATATCTCCGAGCGATTTCGCCAACAACCCAGTTTGCGCTGTGTGGCCGTGCTGGAGAATGGTAAGCCCGTGGCTGTGGTGCGACGCAACTCGTTTTTAACTCTATTTACCAACCCCTATAGCCATTCGCTTTATGCCAAGCGCCGTGTGCTGGACGTTGCTGATGCACGCATGCTGGTGGCCGAAGCGGATACTCCGCTTGAGATTTTGAGTCAGAAGTTGACCGACAGCCGGGATATTGAGCAAGAGGACTTTGTCATCGTTAACGCTAACGGTGACTACCTGGGGATGGGCAATATCGTTGACCTTTTGCGTGAGATTACCGCGATTCAGGTGCGCCAAGCGCGGCATGCCAACCCGCTCACCGGCCTGCCGGGTAATATCCTGATCAATGAAACCCTGGCGGCTTATTTGGCCTCCGGGCATGGGTTTGCTGCGGCCTATGTTGACTTGGATAACTTTAAAGCCTTTAACGATGCCTATGGCTACGCCCGAGGTGACCACATCATCATTTCGCTATCGCGGCTGCTGCAAGCACAGGTAGAGAATGCCGGGGGCTTTATTGGCCATATTGGCGGCGATGATTTTATGATGTTGCTGCCGCTTGAGTACTGGGAAAGTGTTTGTCAGCAAATTCTACACTCATTCGAGGTGATGGCTCCGGGCTTCTATGAAGAGGCTGACCGCCTTCAGGGCGGGATTCACATCGAAAACCGTCAAAATAGAATGACGTTTTTTCCCTTTGTGAGCGTCTCGATTGCGGTAAAACCCATCCATGATACGACTACCTGCCAATCGCTGGATATCGCAGGCGAGCTTTCTGAGCTGAAGCACCAGGCGAAAAAAATTCCCGGTAACAGCCTGTTTGTAGAGCGCCGCGGTCACGAGGCTTTTCAAGCTGTAGATTAACTGTCCTTCGCCAAAACGTCACGAAGTGGTCATATAAGTGCCCCATTTTTGTCATCTGGAGTCGTCAGGATGTTGTCATCTTTTAATAACTCTACAGAACGCTACAGGTGACCCATGCAGACATTATCCCTCTCCCGCACGTTAATCAGTGCCGCCGTTGCCAGTGCCTTCGCCTTGGTCGCAGTGAACGCCTCTGCGGATCTTTCATCGCGCTATGTGGATAACGATGGCGATATGGTTGCCGATGTTCCCAGCGACGAGTCACAGTGGGTGGATCCGGATACCTTGGTGTTTGCTTATACGCCGGTTGAAGATCCTGCGGTTTACGCTGATGTCTGGTCTGGTTTTTTGGATCACCTGAGCGAAGCCACCGGCAAAAAAGTCCAGTTCTTCCCGGTGCAGTCCAATGCTGCCCAGCAGGAAGCGCTGCGCGCTGGCCGTCTCCACGTAGCCGGTTTCAATACCGGTGGCGTACCGGTCGCGGTTAACTGCGGTGGTTTCCGCCCCTTCGCCATGATGGCCGCGGAAGATGGCAGTTTTGGCTATGAAATGGAGATCATTACCTACCCCGGAAGCGGCATTGAAGCCGTTGAAGACTTGCAGGGTCGCCAACTAGCGTTTACCTCAGAAACCTCTAACTCTGGCTTCCGCGCCCCCTCGGCGCTGCTGCGCTCTGAGTACGGTATGGAAGCGGGTGAAGATTTTGAGACCGCTTTCTCTGGTTCTCACGACAACTCCATTCTCGGCGTGGTTAACGAAGATTACGACGCGGCGGCGATTGCTAACTCCGTAGGCAAGCGGATGATTTCCCGCGGTGTAGTGAACGAAGGTGATTACGACATTATCTACACCTCACAAACCTTCCCCACCACCGCTTACGGGCTGGCGAATAACCTGAACCCGGAACTTGCCGAGAAGATTCAGGATGCGTTCTTCAGCTACGACTGGGAAGGCACTGCCCTAGAGTCAGAATTCGCCAACTCCGGCGAAGCGCAGTTTATTCCGATTACTTATCAGGAAAACTGGGCGGTTATCCGCACCATCGCTGACGCCAACGGCGTGACCTACGACTGCGATTAATCTTTAAGCAGTACCCCAATACGATCGGCCAGGAGGGCAACCTTCTGGCCGAACCGCTATGTAGATGAGGCACTTCCATGTTGACACTCACCGGCGTTGGTAAACGTTACCCTACCGGGGATCGAGCGCTGACGGATATTGAACTAACGCTGCCCAAAGGCCAAGTGATGGCGCTGATTGGCCCATCTGGCGCGGGTAAAAGCACACTGATTCGCTGTGTGAACCGGTTGGTTGAGCCTACTCAGGGCAGTATTCGCCTGGACGGCACGGAACTGACGAAGCTCTCGGGACATAAGCTGCGTCATGCCCGCCGCTCCATGGGAATGATTTTTCAAGAGTATGCGTTAGTAGACCGCCTAACCGTGATGGAGAACGTGCTTTCAGGTCAGCTCGGTTATGTGGGATTTTGGCGCAGCTTCCTGCGCCGCTACCCGCAGGAGGCTGTGATTGAAGCCTTCCGTCTATTGGAGCGAGTGGGGTTGCCGCATGCCATCGATAAACGTGCCGATGCCCTGTCTGGCGGCCAGCGCCAGCGGGTGGGTATCGCCAGGGCGCTCCTGCAAAGTCCTAAGCTGTTGCTGGTGGATGAACCCACCGCCAGCCTTGACCCAAAAACTTCGCGCCAAATCATGCGTTTGATTCGTGAGCTGTGCGCAGAGCGCGAACTGGCGGCGATCATCAATATTCACGACGTAGCGCTGGCCCAGCAATTTGCTGACCGCATTGTCGGCCTGCGGGCGGGTGAAATCGTCTTTGATGGCCTTCCCAGCGAACTCACCAGTGAGATCCTCACCACGATTTATGGTGAAGAGGACTGGGACACCACGCCTGAGCCAATGGACGAAGAAGTCAGCGGCGATGAGACGACTAACACTGCTCCGATTAATCCTCCCTACGCGCGGGTGATGTCGTCAATCGAAGCGGGGGCAGCACGATGAGCGAGCAGGCACGCCAGCAGGCGGCGCAGCACGGTCAGTGGCGGCGACTACCGCTAATTGAAAGTCCTCGCTTGCGCTGGGGGCTTGCCATTGGTGCAGTGGTGTATCTGTTTTTAGCGCTTGCCTCGGTAGAGGTGAACTGGGAGCGGGTGGCGGAAGGCGCAGGCCGGGCGGTTAATTTTTTAGGCGCCTTTATGCAGCCTGACTTTGTCAGCCGCTACGACGATATCGTCGCGGGCTTGCTGGAAAGTTTGACCATGACGCTCACCTCCACGGTATTGGGTGTACTGCTGGCGATACCCGTGGGTTTAGGGGCAGCGCGTAACATTTCACCACTGCCGATCTACTTTGTGTGCCGCGCGATTATCGCCGTTTCGCGCACGTTCCAGGAGATCATCATCGCGATTCTGTTTGTGGTGATGTTCGGCTTCGGGCCCTTTGCGGGCATGATTACTCTGGCCTTCGCGACGATTGGCTTTATGGCCAAGCTACTGGCGGAAGATATTGAAGATTTGGATTGGCGGCAGGTAGAAGCGGTACGCGCCACGGGCGCCAGTTGGTGGCAAACCATGAACCACGCCGTGCAGCCCCAGGTCATGCCGCGTTTGATCGGGCTCTCCATGTACCGTTTGGATATCAACTTCCGTGAGTCCTCGGTGATTGGCATTGTCGGCGCAGGCGGTATTGGCGCCACGCTGAATACCTCGCTGAGCCGCTATGAGTACGACACCTCCGCGGCGATTCTGCTGATTATCATCGCCATCGTGCTGCTGTGCGAGTACAGCTCAAGCCATGTCCGCCGCTGGACTCAGTAAACGCTGATTCAGTAACTGCTGGATCCGTAAGTTCTGGCCCCTTAATTTGTCGAGAGTTTAAATGCCTGTTTCCACTACACCCCAGGGTCAGCCGGTTTGGCGGCGGCGCACCACCCGCGCTCAATGGTTGCAGTACCTGGCTTGGCTGGCGGGTGTCAGCCTATTTCTGCTCTGCTGGAAGATGATTTCCGACAACACCATGTGGGTGTTTGTGGAAGATGCCGGCCGCCAGGGAGCAGATTTGATCAGCCGCATGACCCCTCCCGAATGGAGCTACGCCAATGTGCTCTGGAAGCCCATGTGGGACACCATCAATATCGCCACTTTGGGCACCGCGTTAGGGATTATGATGGCGTTTCCGGTGGCATTTTTAGCCGCCCGTAACACGACGCCGCATCCGCTGGTGCGCAGTTTGGCGCTGATGGTGATCGTTTCATCGCGCTCCATTAACTCGCTGATTTGGGCGATGCTACTGGTCACCATTCTTGGCCCCGGCGTACTGGCGGGGATTATTGCCATTGCCCTGCGCTCCATCGGCTTTGTGGGCAAGCTGCTTTACGAAGCGATTGAAGAGATCCATCCCACGCCCGTTGAGGCGATTAGCGCTACCGGCGCGAGTCGACTGCAGGTGATGAACTACGGCGTGCTGCCCCAGGTGATGCCCGCGTTCGCGGGGATTAGCGTTTACCGCTGGGACATTAATATCCGTGAGTCGACGGTGTTGGGCTTGGTCGGGGCAGGTGGTATTGGTCTGCAGTTGAATGCCTCGATCAATAGCCTCGCCTGGGATCAAGTTAGCGTCATCTTTATTATGATTTTCGCCACCGTGCTGGTATCGGAGTGGATTTCCGCACGCGTGCGTCACGCGATTATCTAGTCATCGGTTTCCTAATCTGCAAACTGCCTAGATCGGCGAGGTTACCCCTATGCGCTTTCCTGAAGCCGAACAAACAACGATAGATTTACTGCGCCACGGCGAGCCGGTGGGCGGGCGTATGCTCCGCGGCTCCACCGACCATCCGCTGAGTGAAACCGGCTGGCAGCAGGTGACCGATGCAGTCATGCGGCAGACGGTCGACGGGCATCTTCCCTACGATGCGATCGTGACCTCTCCGTTAACGCGCTGCCGCGAATTCGCCTTATGGCTGGGCGAGGAGTTTGATCTGCCCGTTCAGGTGGAAGACGATTTCGCCGAGTTGCATTTGGGGCAGTGGGAGGGCAAAACCCACGCCCAGGTGTTTGCCGAAGAGGGCACCGAGCGAATGAGTGCCTTTTGGTTCGATCCTGCCGCGGTGTCTCCCCCCGGTGGCGAAACCCTGCAAGCCTTTGACGCGCGATTAGCCGAGGCCTGGCAGCAGCTGTTAAGTAACCCGCCTAGCAAGCATGTGCTGGTAGTGGCGCATCTATTTGTCTGCAATGGCCTGCTGCGCCAGGTGATCGAGCAGCCGCTTTCGCGGGTACTGGCAATGGATTTACCCTACGCGGCCATGAGCCGGGTGCGGCATGAACGCCATGCGCTGGGTGAAACCAGCTTTGTCGAGTGGATTGGCCGCTAACCATTGGCGGCTAGGCATGCTTTGCGCCATCATGAAAGCATGTTGATTTATTGGAGCGGCTGCCCATGCTACTGGTTCGCCTGTGGCCTCTACCTTGCGGGTTGGCACCTTCTGGAAGGTGGCTGCTTACCTGCCTGTTACTACTGGCACTAGCGGGTTGTGCCAGCCGCGATCTTACCCCCATTGAGGCGCCTCCTAACCGCGCAGGACTCTCTATGGAGCGTGCGCTGATTCTCTCCCATGCTCAGCAGGCCATTGGCACACCGTATCGTTTTGGGGGAAATACGCCCGATGGTCTGGACTGCTCTGGCTTAGTGGAAATGACCTACCGGGCGGCGGGTATTCGTGTTCCGCGTTCCGCCGATGAACAGTTTCGTGCCTTGCCACAGGTGAAAAAACCACGCCCTGGTGATCTGCTTTTCTTTGGCGACCGTCGCAAAGCGACCCACGTAGGAATTTATCGTGGCAACGGCCAAATGATTCATGCACCTGGTAAGGGCCGTGCAGTAGTCAGCGTGCCGTTAGAGATCGATTACTGGCAGGCGCGCTTTTTGGGTGCCGCCAGTCCAGCGCCTTAAGGAGCGCTCAATTCAGCCGCTTGTTAGGCCTGAAAATTCGTCAGACTTTATGATTTGAATCAATATAGAGTTCCCCAAACGCCCTATAATCGCGCCGCTTGTCGTTATTTTATCCACTAAAATTAATCGTATTTCACTAAACGGCAAAGTGCGGCAGACTTAGCTAAACGCGTCAGTTGATGCGGACAATAATAATCGAGCACGCCGCTTACCTCCCCAACGACGCTATCTGTTTGAGGCTAAGCTATGAAAACTATCGTTAACCGCATGTCGATGCGGTTTAAATTTGTCTGTGTATTGCTGCTTCCCTTGCTTGCCCTGGCTTGGTTTGCTGCGCAAGGCATTATGGAACGGCGCGCGACGGTGCAGGAGTTTGATCGTCTTCACGCCTTGACCCAACTGGCCCAGCGTGCCGGTGACGCCGTGCACCAAATGCAGCTTGAACGGGGCATGACCGCTGGCTTTCTGGGCAGCGAAGGTAATGCCTTTGGCGATCAGCTTAATCAGCAGCGTCCCAACACCGACGCCGCTGTCCAGGCTTTCCAAGCTCAGCGTGATGCCTTGGATCCAGCGCTGTTAACACCTGCTGTCCAGCAACGACTCAACGAAATCGACGCCCAGTGGCAGCGCCAGGCAGCCTTACGCAAGCGTGTCGATGGCCTTGATATGGCGATGGGTGATGCGTTAAGCCACTACACTGGCATCAACGGTCAACTAATGGCCTTTGTGGGTACGTTGTCGCATCTAACCAGCGAAGGGGGTATTGCTCGCCAGCTAAGTGCCTACTACCAACTGCTGGAAGCCAAAGATTTAGCGGGGATTGAGCGGGCTCTGCTTTCCAATGCCTTCGCCAGCGACGGCATGCCCGACGCTACGTTACGCCGTTTCTTGTCCTTGCTGGGCGAGGAACAGGCATTCTTGACGAGCTTCCGCCTGTTGGCTGGAGATGAAAGCCGCGACCAGCTTGACCAGGCATTGAGCGGTGCAGAGATCGAGCGTCTCTTGGCTCGGCGCGAATTGGCGATCAGTCAAGCGCAAGCCGGCGGTTATGGTGTCGACCCGGAACAGTGGTTTGAGTGGCAAACGGTGAAAATTGCCCGCCTTAAAGCGTTAGAGGATAGCGTGGCAGATACAGTGGTGGCCCAGACTGTCGCGCTGCGTGAGTCGGCCCAACAGGCACTTTGGCAGTATGCGGTAATTGCGCTCGTGGCCAGCTTGATGGCGATTGTCGCTGCCGTATTGATCGTACGCGTCATTACCCAATCGCTTAACCAAGCGCTAACCAGTATCGCGACCCGGGGTAGCGATTTGACACAGCGCTTAGTGGTGCCGGGTAGCGATGAGTTATCAAAGCTATATCAGGCGTTTAATGAATCGTCGGAAGTTACCGAAGCGCTGGTCGCTGACGTTAAGCGCAATGCGCAGTCGGTGGCGGTGGCCAGCAATCAGATGGCGCAGGGTAATCAAGACCTTGCCCAGCGAACCGAAGAGCAGTCCGCCTCGCTGGTGCAAACCGCGTCGAGCATGGAGCAGATTACCGCCACGGTGCGGCAGAGTGCTGAAAACGCGCAGCAAGCCCAGCAGATGACTGGGGAGGTGGCTCAAGAGGCAAAAGAAGCCACCGCAGTCGCTTCTCAAGCCCAAACAGCCATGCAGCTTATCCTGCAAGCCAACGAGCAGGTAACTAGCATTGTGGTGACTATCGATAACATCGCTTTCCAAACCAATTTGCTGGCGCTTAATGCCTCGGTTGAAGCGGCGAGAGCCGGTGAGCATGGGCGCGGTTTTGCAGTGGTTGCCGATGAAGTACGCAAATTGGCTAGCCGCAGCGCCCAGGAGGCCAGCCAGATTCGTCAATTGATCGATAATAATGTGACAAAAATTTCAGAAGGCGAAAGCCTGGTGACTACCACCAATGAAACTCTGGGGCGGATTGCTCAACGGGTAGGGCAAATGGCAAGCCTGATGGATGAAATGGCGTCGGCTACCCATGAGCAGTCGGCGGGTATTGAGCAAATTAACCGTGCCATGGCCCAGTTAGAGGAGGTGACCCAGCAAAACGCTGCATTGGTTGAGGAAATGGCCGCGGCGAGCCGCTCCCTTGATGATCAGGCCGATGATATGACCAGCAAAGTGAGCGATTACCAAGTGCGCGATACGGCGTTGGCCACCCAGCGTTTAGCCCTCTCTCCCGCGTAGCTTACCTGTCATTATATTGAGCAAACTCTTTAACTAATTACCTCGTCAGCCGATAAGGTACTTTGCAGTGCAAAGTACCTTCGCCGTCATAGGGTGTTATTATGCCTAGCAGTACTACTGTCTTCATAATAACGGTTCTATTGACCTAATAACGGCTCTATATAACAACGAACCTATTTAGCGACGGCTCTATAAAAACGACGAGGAGAGCAAAGACATATGTATGAATCCTTGAATTTATCGAAGGAACAGTCTTTGTCTCAACAGCACTCCCAGCCAGCGCCTTCACTGCCCCGCTCGAACGTGATGCCAACGGCATCCGTAAGCCATTCGGCGTCACCCGCTGAATCGGTATTTAGTTACGCCAACGAAGCGATCATTATTACTGATGCGGAAAATCGGGTGGTGGAGGTGAACCCCGCTTTTTGTGAATTAACGGGGATTACGCAGGGCGATGTACAGGGCAAAACACCAGAAGCGTTCAGCATTTTACCGCTGGACGATAGCCGCACCACGCGGTTGATGCGGGAAGAGCTGCAGTTGCGTGACCGTAGCAAAAGCCAGGTGAGCTACCGTAGTCACGATGGCCAGTTTTATCCCGGCATGATGTCGATCAATCGTGTGCGCAATGAGCACGGCGAGATCGATCACCATGTGATTGTGCTCGCAGATCTTTCGGCCATTCCGGCCCATGCCCGCCACCTTAATCGAGAAGTCTACTTTGATGCCCTCACGGGGCTACCCAACCTGCAACTGCTGACGCAGTTGATTCAAGAGTCCATGCAGCATGCAGAAGCCAAGCAGCTCCCCTTGGCGGTGTGTTCGCTGGATATCGACTTCTTCAAAAATATTAATGACCGGCTGGGTCCCACCGTAGGCGATGCGCTGCTGTCTTCTTTTTCACAGCGCATCAGCCATCTGCTGTTTGGCGATGACGTGCTGGCGCGGGTGGGTGGCGATGAGTTCGTGCTGTTACTGCACCACGGTGTCGACGATGACTTTTTCGAGAAGTTGCTGGGCTCCATTCGACAACCGATGATGATTGAGGGCCAGAGTGTTCATCTGACGGCGAGCCTGGGGGTTACGCTCTACCCTAATGACCACGTTCAGGGCGATGTGCTGCTGCGGCATGCCAATCAGGCCATGTATCGTGCCAAACAGCGTGGCCGCGACACGTTCCACCTGTTTGACCCTAACCATGACCGCTTGCTTCAGGTGCGCCATGAGCAGCGCCAGCGTTTTATTGATGCCCTCACTCACAATGAACTGTGCCTTTACTATCAGCCCCAGGTCGATATGCGCAGTGGCAAAGTGGTCGGTCTAGAGGCGCTGATTCGTTGGCAGCACCCTGAAGATGGGCTGCTGGCACCTGGGCAGTTTTTACCCATCATCGATACCACGCCGTTGGAGGTGGATCTTGGCGAGTGGGTCATTGAACGAGCGCTGCGTCAGTTGAGTGAGTGGCAAGTGCAGGGCATCGCGCTGCCGATCAATGTGAATATAAGCCCTACGCATCTGTTAGTGAGTGATTTTAGCCAGCGGCTTGGCGAGTTATTGGCACGCTACCCTGATGTACCGCCCGTACTGCTCAAGCTCGAAGTGCTGGAGAGCGCCGCAATGCACGATATCCAGGCTGCGCTGCAAAATATGGCGCGCTGCCAGTCGCTGGGGGTGAGTTTTGCTATTGATGATTTTGGCACCGGGTTTTCGTCGTTAACCCATCTGCGGCAGTTGCCGGTCAGCCTGATCAAAATTGATCAGAGCTTTGTCCGCGATATGCTCACCGATCAGGATGATATGGCGATTGTGGAAAGCGTCATTTACATGGCTAATCGTTTTAAGCGGCCCATGCTGGCAGAGGGGGTAGAAACCTTAGACCATGCCAAAGCCTTGATGGCGCTAGGCTGCGATTTAGCCCAAGGCTATGGTATTGCGCGGCCTATGCCCGCCGAGTCATTACCTACCTGGTTGGCAAATTGGCCTAGCCGTGAAGAGTGGAGCTCTCTTGCGCTAGCGGACAATTAAGCAGCTTGTTCCTCTGAAGGTTGCTCGTTAGCGGCTGATTCATCAGCAGAAGAAGTTGCCTCGGCGCCGTTGCTGCGGGCTTGCTCCATTTCACTGCGCTGCATGGACGCTTCGAGCTTGGCTTCCAACAAGTACTGACGCGCTTGGGCAGCCACTTGATGATCTTTGGGAGAGGGATCTGCAGGCGCCATGGCTGCGGCGATCACGGTCTGCATTTTTTCGATAGTGGCTTGGGGGTCATTGGGTACCGGGCCATAATCGATCGGTACTTCTCCCGCGACCGCGTAGCGCTTGCCATCGGGGCCAACTTCATACTCGTAGCTGGCGCCGCCTGCATAGGCACCGCCCACGGTTTGGTGCGCCATCTCGTGCTGGCGAACTTCGCGGTCGTTCTGTTTAAGCTGGTCTAGTAGCCGAATCTCATCCGGCGCCATGGGCGTACCGTCAGCCCGTTTGGGGCCAGCCTCGGCACTGCTGCTCTCTTCACTAGCACTAGTCGTTTTTGGGTCGTCGGTAGACGCCGTATCTTCTTCTAGAGCACGGCCTTTAGCGGCTTGCTCAACGCGCGGGGACATTGTATTCGCTGAAGGGTACGTCCCGGCAGCGTGAGAAACAGTGCTAATGGAAGAAACGGCCATAGGTCATTACCGACTAAGTACGAGTTGGGATACCATGAAGTATTAGCGAGCAACGCCGACAGTGCAAGTTTGCGCTGTGCGATGCCAACACTTTTCTGACACGATGCCAGCCTATGCCAAGTCTATCCCTGCCCTATGCAAACCATTGATGTGGTCATTAATCTTAATTATGATGAATGTCTAGCCCATTACGAAGGGCGTATCGCCAACGTGCGAACCCGCAGCGTAGATGGCCGTTGGGTGATATTTCCCGCCGAAGCAATTCGGCGGGTGGTGGGCCGGGACGGTGTGCGCGGCATTTATCGATTAAGTTTTTCTGAGCAGGGCCGATTTATTAGCATTGACCCCTTAACCGGACGTTGAACCGCCTATGCACCGCCATGGAACACCGATCACTTTAAATGACCTCATTTATTCCATTATTCCTAATTTAAACAGTGCTGAAAAGTTAGTTTTCGCTACGTTAGAAAGCTTGATCGAAGCCGCTTCAAATCCTTTGGACATCCTTAAACGCACCGATCAACGCCAAGCGTTTGGTCTGGAAGTTCATCGTATTCGCATCAACCTGGAGCACCTGCTCGACCGTTACCGCACCGAGTTAGAGGCTGTGCTGCGTAGCGAAGGTGAGTATACCGGCCCGGTAGTAGAGCCCGACGCCCAAGAGGCCGATGCCATTCGCAGCGCTGTGGATATCTATGTTCATGTATGCGCCTTTCAACGCGGCGAGCGCCCCCACCCTGTGCCTGGGCGCGAATCCATGTCGCGCCAACGGGTATAGCGCATCATTTATCACATGGCATCAACATTGCTTGTATAATGTGGCAATTGGACTTTCAGGGTTATCCCCTTGAAAGCAAACAGCCTGCCTACCCGGCGCTGGCTGTAGACACATTAGGAGATATACCATGTCTGCCTCACCCGTCACGTTGATGGTGGCTCGTCGCGTTGAGCACGGCCGCTACGCCGATTTTAATCGTTGGCTTAATGAAGGACGCGAACTGGCGGCCGACTTCGCTGGCTACCTCGGTTCTGGCGTACTGTCGCCACCGGCTGATGACGATGAATACCAGATTATATTCCGCTTTAGCAGCAGCGAGACCTTAGCCGCTTGGGAGCACTCCGCTTCACGGCATGCGTGGTTGGCGCGTGGTAAAGGCTTATATGAGGCGCCCCATGAGCACCGGGCCACCGGGTTGGATGCGTGGTTTCAAACCGGCAGCAGTGCACCGCCGCGCTGGAAGCAGGCCGTGGCTGTCTGGCTGGCTTTCTTTCCTATCTCGCTGATCTTTCAGTTCGTGTTCGGCGGCGTATTGGCCGATTGGGCGTTGCTGCCGCGGGTGGTGGTGAGCACCCTAATGCTGACGCCAGTGATGGTATTTGTGTTTATTCCGCTCTCTATGCGTTTACTTGCGCCCTGGCTGCAAGGTAAGTGGTCACCGCTGGATCTGCTGGCGCGTTGGCGCCATGCGCACCGTTTATAACGCACCTAATTAATAAGCATTAATTTTGACGTTGCGTTGATACTAATGCTCCTATGATGATGGGCTTTATGGTACTAAGCTAAATGTGCCATTAGAAAAGGAATACGTGTCGCCAGTGCAATGCTGGCGCGCAACTCAGCCCCACGGAGTGTTTATGATCCACGTTCACCATCTGGAAAAGTCTCGTTCGCATCGCATCCTGTGGCTACTTGAAGCCCTTGAACTGGACTACGAGTTGGTGGTTTACCAACGCGATGGCAAAACCCAGCAAGCGCCAGATTCGCTGAAAAAAATTCACCCGCTGGGTAAATCTCCGGTGATTACCGACGGCGATTTTACCGTGGCCGAATCAGGCGCCATCATAGATTACCTTGTTCAACGCTATGGGCAGGGGCGCTGTCAGCCTCCCATCGATGATATGAGTGCGTGGGTGGACTACCGCTACTGGTTGCACTATGCCGAAGGGTCATTAATGCCGCTGCTGGTGATGCAGCTTGTGTTTAGTCAAATTCCCAAACAGTCGCCCTGGCTGATTAAGCCACTGGCTAAGGGAATTAGCGATACGGTAAGCAAGCGCTTCTTAGCACCGCAGCTTAAACAGCACCTGAACTTCATAAACCAGCACTTGTTGGCGCAGGGTAATTTTGCCGGGCCGTGGCCCAGTGGTGCTGATATTCAAATGAGTTTCCCGTTACAGGCCATGGCCGCCGTGCAGTCGTTGGAAAAGTATCCTGCCATCGCTGCGTTTGTGTCACGTATTGAAAAAGACGCTGCCTGGCAGCGAGTGGTCGAGCGGGCAGGCCCGTTGACCATGCCTGGTCAGTGAACAGCCACTATGTACTATTTTGCCTCGTCTGCAGCTCTTCCGGCGGAGCTTCTGCGCAGCATTGACAGCTACTTGGGGCGATGGGGCATCGCCTTGCTGCTTGTGTTCCTTCTTTTGGCGCTGCTGGGCAACCTGTTGCTCAAGCGGCGCATGCAGCATAACCGGGCGTTACTGCAATCCAATAAAGAGATGCTGGCGACTATTCTGGATAGCGTCGATGCCTTTATCTATATCAAATCCCCAAGCTTGGAGTATCAATACGTTAATCGTCGCATGAGCGATCTATTTGGCCTGCCAGCCGACAAAATTATCGGTAAGCGCGATGCGGCGTTTTTTGATGCCGGGAGCGCTGCGGAAATCAACCAGGTTGATCGCAACGTATTAGATTCGGGGAAAAAAGTAACGGTAGAAGAGAGCAACGTTTTGCGGGGTGAAAGCCGGGTAAGAACGTTCTTATCGATTAAAATGCCGCTTTCCATGTCCCCTGGCGCACCTCCCTCCCTGTGCGGTATTTCGACCGAACTGACTGACTACCTCGAAATGCAGTCACGCACCCACTACCTGGCCTTCTATGACTCGCTAACCGGGCTGCCCAATCGACGGCTACTGATGGACTCCTTAACGGCAACCATTGATCATGATGAGTGGGCCACATTTTTCAGTGCGGTGCTGGTGATCGACCTGGATAATTTTCGCTTAGTAAATGATATTCAGGGCCATGAGAGCGGTGACCAGCTTTTGGTCAGCGTGGCTGAACAGCTACGCCAGCGGCTTGACGAAGAGGTAACGCTGGCCCGCTTCAGTAGCGATGAGTTTGTGGTGCTGATCAAGAACCTGGGCGAGGAGCAAAAAGACGCCGCACTAAAAGCCGAGCGTGTGGGGCGGCAACTGCTGGAAGTCATTGCTCAATTAAGAAGCAGTCACTCGTTACCGATCAGTGCCAGCATTGGCATTTCGCTGTTTACGGGAGCTGGTGAGTACAGTATGGATAGCGTGCTGCAACAGGCAGATATGGCGTTGCAGCAGGCGAAAAGCGCGGGCGGCAATACGCTGCGCTTTTTTAACAGCGAAATGCAGACCAGCGTATTGGAACGGGCCAGTTTAGAAGCTGATTTGCATCAGGCGCTCAAGCGCAACGAGCTGGCGCTGCATTACCAAGTGCAGGTCGACCATCAGGGCGTGACTACCGGCGTTGAAGCGCTGCTGCGGTGGTATCATCCTCAGCGTGGCTGGGTATCCCCCGCAACGTTTATCCCGCTTGCGGAAGAGAATCGGTTGATTGTGCCGATCGGTTACTGGGTGCTGCGGTCAGCTTGCGAGCAGCTAGCGAAATGGTCTCATCAACCGGCCTATGCGCCGTTAAGTATTTCCGTCAACGTGAGTTCAGTGCAGTTTCAGCAGCCGGAGTTTGTACGTGATGTTGAAGAGCTATTAGCAGAAACCCTGGCGCCGCCGAACCGCTTGGTGCTTGAAGTCACCGAGAGCCTGTTGATGCACGAGCCGGTGAGGGTGCGTAGCACGATGTTGAAACTGCGTGCTAGGGGGATTCGCTTTGCGTTGGATGACTTTGGTACCGGTTACTCATCGCTGAGTTACCTGAAGCGCTTACCGCTGGATGAATTGAAAATTGACCAATCGTTTATTCGCGAGCTGCTGACCGATAAGACAGACGCAGCGATTGTCGATACCACGATTCTACTTGCGGTAAGTTTAGGCTTAACCGTGGTCGCGGAAGGAGTGGAGAAAAAAGAGCAGTTCGATTGGCTAAGAGGCCACGGCTGTTACCGCTATCAGGGCTATCTATTTGGCCGCCCGACACCCATTGAGTATCTTTTCGAAAGCTATTAAACGGCTATACCAAAACCCCTTTCCAGCACGCTGAAAAGGGGTAAAGAGATACAAGGAAAAGTAATAGTGCCATCTATTTCTCTTTTGATCGGGCTTAGCTGAAGAGCGCAAAGCTCTCAGCGTTGAGCCACATATGCACCAGAATACTGGCGATGTAGCCGAGCAGAATAACCGGCGACCAGCGCAAGTGGCCCATAAAGGTATAGGAGCCCCTTGCCTGACCCATGACCGCCACACCGGCCGCGGAACCAATCGATAGCAAGCTGCCACCAACGCCAGCGGTTAAGGTAATCAGTAGCCACTGGCCGTGGGACATATCGGGCTCCATGGTCAGCACTGCAAACATCACCGGAATGTTGTCTACCACGGCCGAAACAATGCCTAATACAATATTGGCAGCAGTCGCGTTCCAACCGGTATACAGCGCTTCCGACAGCAAGCCTAGATAGCCCATGAAGCCAAGCCCGCCAACGCACATTACCACCCCGTAGAAGAACAGCAGTGTGTCCCACTCAGCCCGGGCAACGCGGTTAAAAACATCAAACGGCACCACGCTACCCAGTTGCGCCAGCTTACGGTTATCACCTTCACGGCTATACCGCTCGCGCTTGCGCTCCAAGGAGCGGGGCAGGCTGCGGCGCAGGTAGTAACCGAAGAACTGCAAGTAGCCAAGGCCGGTCATCATGCCCAACACCGGGGGTAGATGGAGCACCACGTGACACAGTACGGCGGTGACAATCGTTAGTAAAAACAGCAGCACAATGCGCCGGGCGCCACGCTTCATCCACACATCTTCATAAACACTTGCGGGTTTTTCATCCTTGATAAACAGGCTCATGATGCATGCTGGAATCATGAAGTTGACCAGGGCGGGGAAGAACAGAATAAAGAACTCCTGGAACTCCACCATGCCCGCTTGCCATACCATTAGAGTGGTGATATCACCAAAGGGACTAAACGCACCCCCCGCGTTGGCGGCCACCACGATATTGATACAGGCCAGGTTGATATAGCGCTGGTTGCCTTCGGCCACCTTGGTCACCACCGCGCACATCAAGAGTGCGGTGGTAAGGTTGTCGGCAATGGGGGATAACACAAAGGCGAGACCGCCGGTCAGCCAAAAAAGGGTTCGGTAGTTAAAGCCTTTACGCAGCATCCAGGAACGCAATGCATCGAAGACCCGACGCTCTTCCATGGCATTGATATAGGTCATGGCCACCAGCAAGAACAGCATCAGCTCGGTGAACTCCAACAGCGTGACGCGGAAAGCGTACTCAGACGCGTCCGACATGCCGTTTTGGACATACACCCAGCCGATGAGGCTCCAGATGATACCGGCTGCCACCAACACCGGTTTAGACTTGCGCATATGGAACTTTTCTTCCGCCATGACTAATGCATACGCCAGGACGAAAATCGCAACAGCAAAAAAGCCAACGGTAGAGGTGGTTAGATCTAGTTCACCGGTCACTGCAAATGCACTGGGACTTACGCCTAATAGTAAGGCCGCTAACAAAAAAAGCCAGCGACGATATAATCGAGGCTGGCAAGAGGGTTGGCACAACGTAGGCATGTGACGTTCTTCCTCATGGTTAAGTTGTCAGGAGTGGTATAAAAGCGGCCTCATTTTATCAGTCTATATTGCGCCGCAATACCTTATTAAAACGAACGGAAGTAGTTCTTCTTAAGGTAATAGCATCTTTTTTTAGGAAATTAATCTTTTAGGTAATGGTAAATCGTGCAGTAATAGTTTTATAAAAAAGTTAATAGCGGTTTAAGAATTATACTATTGACGCATAGCATTGTTGAAAAAGATTCAGAATTTATATCTTTTTAAGCTAATATTAGATGTCAATAAAACACCCTGGAGGGCATGGGGAGGGCGACCGCGGAGAGTGCCTGTCCGAGGGCAGTCGTGCTATTTTAATGCGCGCCACGCTCTCAGCTTGGTCATATAACAACTGGGTAAGATAAAAACGAGGCCGATTAGAAGTGGCCGCTGGATACGTTGAGGAATATAACGATGCGCAATCCCTTTCGCTCCCTACACCGCACGCTTTTCGTCTCGGCTACTACGTTAGTGCTGACAGGTGCCGCCTTCTCCGCCCACGCAGAAACGCGTGTGACCTATAAATCGGCTTCAGCGGGTACCGCCTATTATCAAATGGGCGTAGAACTCTCAGAAGCGATTCGCCAGGGAACCGATGACGCTATCATCCTTACCCTGGAAGAAAGCCAGGGTTCGGTACAGAACGTGATGGAAGTCATGGCTCGCCAGGGCAACTATGTATTTACCACGCCGCCCGCGTTAGTCGATCAGGCCATGGGTGGGGAGGGTGCCTTTGCCGAGCGTCAGAATCCGCGTTTTCAAGAGATCCGGGGGTTGTTCCCGATCCCCTCTATCACCATGCACTTTGTATTAGCGGGTGATGACGGTGTGACCGATATTTCCACACTGGAAGGCAAGCACTTATTGATTGGTCGAGGCACCTTTGGCGCCCGTGAAGCGGCTCGTTACCTGGAACTGTTTGGCCTGGAAGAGAGCGTGAAAATTGCCGATGCAGCGATGGGCAGCGGCCCCGATGCACTTAAAAACGGCCAGATTGATGGCTTTGTGACCGCCAGCTCCTTCCCCTCACCCAATGTGATTGAGACAGCCGCCAGCATGCCGGTGACCTTGGTTAGCCTGACTGACCAACAAATCGAGCAAACGGGAGCGCCACGCCAAACGATCCCCGGCGGCACTTATCCCGGCGTGGATAAAGACGTTGAAACCACATCGCTACCGGTGATCGCCTACACCACAACGTATATGGACGATGACACCGCCTACACGCTGACCAAAACGTTTTGGGAACGCCGCGACGCCATGGCTGAAGAGGCGGCGTGGTGGAGCAGTATTAGCCCTGATATGTTGGAAAACATGACCGGCACGCTTCACCCAGGTGCGCTGCGTTACTACGAGGAAGCGGGTATCGAGGTACCTGACGCTCTGCGCTAGCCGTTTTCTTCCATTATCCATCTTCTTGCTGCCACGGTGCTTGCGCTGTGGCAGTCCTGTATTGATACAGTATTGATAGGCAGTGTGGCATGCGTGTTTTTACCTCTTCACAGGCGTCGACCCCTGAGGATGATCGCTCAGTAGCGCCTGGCTGGATGGCGTTAGGCGCAGTCAGTGTAATATTCCATCTTGGCTTGATTTTTTATGGCTTAACGCCTGCGCTGGTCAGCCGGCCGCTGCATATGGCGCTGCTGTTGCCATGGGTACTGATTTATATGGCCAATACACCAGCGCAGCGAGTCAGCGGCTGGCTGCTGACGGTATTGGGTGTTGCTGCCTGTGGCTATATTGCGTTTAACGAAGCTGCGCTAGCCAACCAGTACGGCTTTATTGATACCCACCTACAGATGGGGATTGGCCTGTTTTTGATTGCTCTAGCGCTTGAAGCGGCGCGCCGAGCCATCGGTTGGCCTCTGCCGCTGGTTGCCTTGCTGGCGTTGATGTATGGCGCCTTCGGTCAATATATTCCAGGCGCTTTTGGTCACCCTGGGCTGCCGCTGGCCAGTATGGTGGGTACGCTCACGATTGCCGAAGGCGGATTATGGGGTTCGCTGACGGGGGTAAGCGTCAGTGTGGTGGCGATTTTTGTGATTTTCGGCGCGGTGCTCAATGCGGGAGAGGCGGGCCAGGGCTTTATGAACCTAGCCAGTGCGGTGGCGGGGCGGCTCACCGGTGGGGCCGCTAAAGTGGCGGTGATTTCGTCGGCGCTGATGGGCTCTATCTCCGGCTCGGCGTCTGCCAACGTCGCTTCCACTGGGGCAATTACCATTCCCTCCATGGTGCGCCTGCGTTACCCGCGTTCGCTGGCGGGTGCGGTGGAAGCCGTTGCCTCCTCCGGCGGGCAAATTATGCCGCCGCTGATGGGCGCCGGGGCATTCGTGATGGTGGAACTGACGGGCACGCCCTATACCCAGATCATGGCCGCGGCGATGCTTCCAGCGGTGCTGTACTTTTTGACGGTCTGGGTGGGTATTAATGCCTATGCGACCCGGCATGATCTAAAGCCCGTGGCCGAAAGCGAGCGACCCAACGCGAAAGAGGTGCTGATTACCTCGCTGTTTTTTGCCATCCCCTTCGTGCTGCTGTTAGAGCGCATCTTTAATGGCGGTTTTACCCCTCAGTACGCCGCCAGTGTTGCGATTTTCGCGGGCATTGCGCTGCTCTTCTTTAACGTGACGCTGCGCTTTTCGCTCCCCGGCTTTGCCACCCGTTTATCCGACGCAGTGGTCACCGCTGGGCGTCAGATTGCCGTCATTGGTTCCATTATTCTATGTGCCTCGCTGGTGGTCGGCGTGCTGTCGTTGACAGGGTTGGGCGTCAAGATCACCTCGGGCATTCTATCGCTCTCCAACGACATGCTCTGGCCAGCCTTGCTACTAACGGCGCTCGCCTGCTTGATTTTAGGCATGGAGGTGCCCACCACCGCCGCCTATGTGATTTGTGTCTCTGTCGCCGGGCCTGCCCTGACCTCGCTAGGTTTGGAACCGCTTCTGGCGCACCTTTTTGTCTTTTGGTACGCGCTGCTCTCGACGATCACGCCGCCGGTGTGTGGCGGCGTGTTCATTGCTGCGGGCATGGTGGGGGAGAACTGGCTAAAAGTCGCATTCAAAGCCATGGCGTTAGGAATAGGGCTGTATATTATTCCTCTAGCCATGGTGGCCAACCCAGAGATGATCCAACTGGCCTTCAATCCTTCCGGCGCCTTGTTGTATGCGCTAAAAGTGGCGATTGGTTTAGGGGCGATCTCTTACGGGGTGATTGCACGAAAAGCACTTTGGCAGCGGAGCGCGTTGGCCGTGGGAGGGATTATCCTGATCTTTGTGGTTTAGCCCGGTTGTTTAAACGTCAGCGTCTAACCGTAGCGGCGAAGAGGCTGCTAGTGGAGTGGTGGCAAACATTACCCAGGTATCCAGCGCAGGCCCCAGTGATTGCACCAAACGCAGTTGCTCGGGGGCTTGGCCTAGCACCTCTTCAGCGCAAATGCCCGCCTCAAAACGTCCCGCAAGAAGCCCTTCTGCCACCGCCACTGTGGTGGGGGCGTCTATGATCTCTGTATAGGCCGTTAAGTCGGTGTAGTAGCGGGTCGCTGGTTGTAGCGCTACTAGGGTGGGGCGAACAGAGTCGCGCTGGGCAATCAGCGCCAGCGGCTTGCTGCCCGCTATAAAGGTGTCTACGGGATAGGCTCGATGCATATAGCGGCCCACGCAGTCGCTATGCGTTGCATGGGCGGTGCACTGTAGAACGTGGCTCACATGACCCGCGAGGAGCGCCTGAAAGGCCGCTTCAAACTGGCTAAACAGAGTCACGCTGCCTTCGCCTGAGCAACGCATTCTGAGATAGCGCTTGGCAATCAGTTCATGGTTATTGCCACTAGGCCCCAAGGTTGCAATGTGCACGGTGACGTTTCTCCACGATAAACAATCAAGTCATTGAGCCAAAAACGATGGGTTTTTGGCTCGGCGCAATCAACGACTAGGCCATCTCAAAAGATCGTAAAGCTTAACGCTATATAAGCGGCATAGCCTGCAAGCAGTGCGGCTCCCTCCCAGCGCGACAGGCGCATACCGGTATACAAAAACAGCACCAGTATGCCAGCGGCTCCCAGCATTACCCATTGGTCAAACAGGGCCACGCGTGGCGCAAGGGGTAGCGGCTGTAAAAACGCGGAGATACCCAGAATGCCTAACAGGTTGAAAATATTGCTACCCAGAATATTCCCGATGGCAACATCCGCATGACGTCGTAACGCTGCAACCACCGACACGGCCATCTCCGGCAGTGAGGTACCAACGGCGACGATGGTTAAACCGATGACTGCTTCGGAAATGCCCATGGCCTGGGCCAACCCAATGGCGCCATATAAGAGTAGCTGTGACCCGCCAATCAGCATGCCCAAGCCAATCACTAACGCTACGACGATCATCCAGCCTGTAGTGGGTAGTTTGGTCATCTCCTCCGCTTCTGAAGCGTGCATTTCCGCCGCGGGAATGTGCTGACGGCTTTCACTTAAGTAGGCCCAAACAAGATAGCCGACCAGGCCCGCTATAAAAATTGCTGCATCGATGCGACCCAGTGCGCCGCCGAAGGAGAGCCCAATAAACAGCAGGCTGGCCAACACCACGACCAGCCCATCCCGGCGCAGTGCTGAAGGCTGAACCACCATTGGGCAAATAACCGCGCATAGGCCTAGAATCAATAAGATATTGCCGATATTGCTGCCCACGATGTTGCCAACCGCAATGTCAGGCTGCTGGTTAATCGCGGCATCAATCGAGACGACAAGTTCAGGGGCCGAGGTGCCAAAACCAACCACCACCAACCCTGTTAACAGTGGCGAGACGCCGACTCTTCGCGCACCCGCCACCGCGCCGCGGATAAGCGACTCCCCTCCAAGTGTCAAAAGGGCGATACCCGCCAATAAACTAAGTCCGTATAGCATGTTGAAACCTCTTCCAGAATGCTCACCAGGCCGCGAATGAAGCGGGTTTTAGCGAGCAAGCAAAGCGCGCCAGGCGGTCGGATTAGTAGTGCCTGGCTCATTGGCAAGATTAAGGCTATTTTTGCGAATTTGCGCGGTTTTTAAACGGCTATAAGAGGCAGAACAACAAATTAAAAAGCACAAAGGCTTTGACCTGCGACTGCCCACGTGGCAGGATGTCGGCAGTTAGTAAGTTAGCAAGCAAGCATGGTTCCAGAAACATTCGAATTCTTTCGGTAGTCTGTAATTGTATTCCTTGTTCTACTCACTATTTATCTGGGTAATACCAGGATTTCTACAATTCGCGACTTGCGAAAAGGATTTAATATCATGGCAACTGGCACAGTTAAGTGGTTCAACGATTCTAAAGGTTTCGGTTTCATTGCTCCTTCTGACGGCAGCGATGACGTTTTTGCTCATTTTTCTGAAATTCAGTCTGATGGCTTCAAAACTCTGCCTGAAGGCGCTAACGTCTCTTTTGACGTTACCCAAGGTCAGAAAGGCCTTCAAGCTTCAAACATTAAGCTGCTTTCTTAATCCTAGCGATTATTTAAGTTCTCGAATCGTTTAGATTCGATGATCGGGCCCCGCTTAGGCGGGGCCCGATGCGTTTGTGCCTGCCAAAAAATATTTTCCATTAAGCACAGCTGCGCCTGTTATTAGATCAGCAAAAGCTCTGCGATCAATCCCTTAGCTTTATAGGTGTTTATTCGCGTAATGTAAAAAACGAGCTTGATTGGTTGGTATGTTATATTGTATCTTTTTTGGCGACTTGTTTCACGAGCAGCCAAAGGAAAACTGAATATGACACCATTGCCACTTAAGGCCGCCAGCGCGCTTGTATTGAGTGCACTGATACTAACGGGCGTTCAAGGCGTTAGCGCCAGCGATCATGACCATGAGCATGATCACGACCATACTCATAACGACCACGACCACGACCACGACCACGACCACGACCACGACCACGACCACGACCACGACCACGACCACGACCACGACCACGACCACGACCACGACCACGACCACGACCACGATAGCGATATCTATTCGGGCTATTTTGATGATGAGCAGGTAGAGGATCGCACGCTATCTGACTGGGAGGGTGATTGGCAGTCCGTTTATCCCTACCTACAAGATGGCACCCTTGACGAAGTGTTTGCGCATAAAGCAGACAATGGTGACAAGTCCGCCGAAGAGTATAAAGCGTATTACGATACCGGTTATCAAACGGATGTAGAGCGTATCGTTATTGATGGAAGCGACGTCACTTTCTTTGAAAATGGCCAAGAGCGCACGGGTGAATACCAATACGATGGCTATGAAATTTTAACTTACCAAGCCGGTAACCGGGGTGTGCGGTTCATCTACGCGCTTGAAGAAGCATCCGATGATCTACCCCAATACATCCAATTTAGTGACCACAGTATTTACCCCACCGATGCGCATCACTTCCATCTCTATTGGGGCGATGACCGTGAGGCGCTGTTAGAAGAAGTTACCAACTGGCCGACTTATTACCCATACGAGTTGAGCGGTGAAGAGATTGTCGAAGAAATGATTGCGCACTAGCGGTTACCGCCTAAGCGAAAAACATCTTTTGATGTGTACCTAGAAAGCGCTGGCCGAGATGCCAGCGCTTTGCTTTATTAGTACAGGGTAAATACAGCTTCGTGGACATGTTCTAACTTTTTCCGGTTCGGATTTAACCAGCATCAAGAGGTGTCACTATGCGCTTATCGTCTCTCTTTCTGAGTGTCGGGCTTTTGCTATCAAATAGCTTTGCTACCGCGGATGATTCGTGTGCTAGCGCCAATACGCAAACCGAGCTAAACCAGTGCACGGCGCAGGCCTATCAAGCGGCGGATGACGAGCTCAACGCGGTTTACCAAACCGTTGTTAGCCGTCTGGAGGACAATTCAGCGTCACTCGAAAAGCTCAGAGCGGCGCAGCGGGCGTGGATCGGCTTTCGTGATGCTGAGTGCGCGTTTGAAAGTAGTGCTGTGGAAGGCGGTAGCGCCCAACCCATGGTGCGTAACGGCTGTCTGGAAACGCTGACAGCGGAACGTACCGAGCAACTGCGTGAGCATGCTAGTTGTGAAGAGGGCGATCTCAGCTGCTCTCGGTAAACGGCGGTCAAGCGCTAGAATGCAAACCGTTGCCCCGAGGTAAAGGTGTCATCCGTGCTCGGTCAGCCGAGCGAACAGCGGCATAAGCAGCGCGAACAGCTCCGCCTGGGAGGAGATGCAGCACTTGGCGTAGAGTTGGCGGCGGAAGACCTTAACTGTTTGAAGGCTGACGCCCAAGTGTAGGCTGATCGATAGGGATGAGTGGCCTCTTAGAATAAACAGCGCCACCTCTGCCTGGCGCGGGCTTAGCCGGATGCTGTGTTGCTGATTCAGCGTCTCTCTCAGACGTTCCTCTAAAGGGGCTGGTGCCGCTTTCATCACATCGTCAGAGCGGTAATCTTGCCAGTGTTTTTTCAGCAACGAGCTGAGGGTTAACTCGTACTGTTGCAGAACCTCAAGCTCACGCCTGTTAAAGGGCTTACCACTGGAACGATCCCTACCGAAACAAGCGGTTATCGTATCACTCTCAGTGATATTGGCGAAAACCGCTACCTCGTCTAGTAGTGTGGTCTGCTGGTAGTAATTCTTATAGTAATGCGTGCGTCGAAAGTGATCGGGCGCTATATCCCTCAATCGGCGTATACCCTGAACACCGCCTCTGAGGTGCTCGCGGTAAAACGGATCCAGCAGGTAATCTCCTCCTAAATATTGGCTATCCATGGGTAGATAAACGACAGGGTCGGTGTATTCGCGATAGAGCACCGCTGGCCGGTGTTCGCCGTGATAAGCGATGATGATCAAGTTATCGAATGCCGCTAGACGTTTCACCAATGTGGAGAAGTGTTGAGGCAACGCAGGGGTCGCCAACGCCATGAGGGTATTGGCCAGTACTTCGTCAATTTCGCTATGAGTCACCAATTCCACATCCGAAGGCCCATACCACGCTGGGGTTATATACGATCCGATGAGCTGCCAATACCGTTCTAGATAGGTTGGCTACTAGGCATCTCAGTCTAGCTGGACAGCTGCAACGCCAGCAACTGAGGGTTATTAGCCGATCATTAACGGTAGCAAGCTGGTCTAGCCTCGGCGGCTGGCTTGATAAACCACCTCTTCGTTTTGCGCCGGCTCAGCGATTGCCCGCTGTCGGTTCCAACGTTTCCTGGAGATGGATCATGACGGATAACAATATCAAACTGGAAAGAACCCTATCCCTAAAAGCCGTGGTGTTGTTTGGCCTTGCCTACATGACGCCATTAATCGTGCTGGGCACTTTCGGTGTGATTGCCAGCACTAGCAATGGCGCCGTACCCACTGCTTATCTCATCACTACCGTCGCCATGCTATTCACGGCATACAGCTACGGCATTATGGCGCGTACTTATCCGGTAGCCGGGTCTGCCTATACTTACGCACGCAGAGCCATCGACTCGCGTGTTGGCTTTATGGTGGGGTGGAGCGTGCTGCTGGACTATTTCTTCCTGCCCATGGTGATTTGGTTGATCGGTGCTGCTTATTTGAACGCGCGTTTTCCTGAAGTGCCGAGCTGGATATTCCTGCTCGGCTTCATCGGTATCACCACCTTCTTGAATATCTACGGCATCAAGCTTGCTTCCAAAGTGAATTCGTTGCTGATGGTCTTCCAAATACTGGTGATCGCGTTCTTCGTACTGCTTTCAATTCGTCACGTATTTGCGACCGGTGGCACTGATTCGCTTTTTAGCCTGGGGCCGTTCTTGGGTGAAGAGGCTGGTTTCACCGCGATTGCCGCGGGCGCAGCGGTGGCCGCATACTCTTTCCTTGGTTTCGATGCCGTTACCACGCTGACCGAGGAGACCATCGAGCCAAAGCGTAATATTCCCAGAGCCATCATGCTGACTGCACTGATCGGTGGCGGTATCTACGTGCTGGTAGGTTACACAACTCAACTGGTTCACCCAGGTGGCAGTTTCGTAAATGCTGACTCCGCTGCCTTTGAAATTGCCACGACCATCGGTGCGGATCTCTTCGGGGCTATCTTTCTGGCCGGTATGGTGCTTGCCCAATTCACGTCTGGCCTAGCCGCCCAAGCGAGTGCCTCTCGGCTGCTGTTTGCCATGGGGCGGGACGCGGTACTGCCGCCTAAGCTGTTCGGTGCGCTGCACTCGCGCTTCCATACGCCGGTGTTCAACATCGTGTTAACGGGCGCTATAGGCATCATCGCTTTGTTCCTCGATGTATTATCTGCCGCCTCGTTTATCAACTTCGGTGCCTTTATCGCCTTCACGATGGTGAACCTGTCAGTGATCTTTCTGGTCAGCAAAGACGCCGATGCAAAGCGCCAGTATGGTGTGATTAGAGGGATGCTGGTGCCGCTCATCGGTGCCCTGGTTAACCTTTGGCTGATGAGTAAGCTGGATATCAACGCCTTTATTCTTGGGCTGATCTGGCTTTCCATTGGTCTCGCCCAGCTGGCCTACCTTACTCGATTCTTCCGTCGCGAACCGCCGGAAGTGGCCTTTGATGAATCCGAGCCCGAGTCAGCGCCCACCTCAGTAAAAGCGACCCTTTAAACGGAGATCTACCATGTCCAGAAATTTGCCTGTCCTTGTGGTGCAGGAGGCCTCGCGGCCGCACGGCATTGACTCCGAACTGCTGGACTTCGAGGCCGAGCTGGCGGTACACCTGAGTGACTTCGGTGCTGATTTTGAACAGCCAAGGATGGTGGTTTATCCGGAGCTTCATCTATGCGGTGCCACCGGTACGCCTCAGCAGCGCAGGGAGCAACTGGAAGCTGCTGCTGAACCGATCGATGGCCCCCGTGACCAGCACTTGTCACGTATCGCCCGCAACCTGGGAGTATGGCTGCTGCCCGGCACAGTATGCGAGCGGGGAGATGACGGGCATCTGTACAACACCGCGCCGGTATATTCTCCCGAAGGTGAGCGAGTGGCCGCCTACCGTAAGTGTTTCCCCTGGCGGCCTTACGAGCCCTATCAGCCGGGAGATCGCTTTGAAGTGTTCGAAGTGCCGGGCATAGGCCGGGTCGGCCTAGCTATTTGCTACGACATCTGGTTCCCCGAGATGGTGCGTCAACTGGCGTGGCTGGGGGCGGAGGTGATCATCAACCAAGTGGCCACCACCACCTGCGACCGCGCCCAGGAGCAAATCCTTGTGCAGGCCAATGCTATTTTCAACCAGGTGTATATGGTGAGCGCTAATTCAGCCGCGCCTGCGGGGGAGGGTCAGAGTTTGATCGTCGACCCCGAAGGCCGCATCCGCGCGCGGATGTCAGGCGCTACCCCGGGCATCCTTACCGATGTACTCAACCTGGGTGAGGTGGAGCGTGTGCGAACCTTCGGCACTGCAGGCTTGAACCGCATGTGGTCTCAGTTCCGAGACGATGACCCAGTGCTGGAATTACCGATGTACGAAGGCCGCATTGATCCACGTAAGTGGAGGGGAAAACGGTAAGCAGCCGACCACCACTCTCTCCAATCCCGCGTTATTCCCATCCCGTGCAACGATGCCATCACCCAGGTGATGGCTGTTGCCTGCAATCAGTTGATTGTTCAGATAGCTGAACAGCTAAATCCCCCAGCGGTAAACGTTACTTCTTCCCGCATCTGCGTCTGGATATCTCAACCCGTTTGCGTCCTCGCAAGGGCAACGAATGGGCGCGGATATCGCGCTTACTGAGAGCCTTATTATCCCTAGCAGCTCCTGCTTACCTGACAGCGTCGGCGTTGAAAGCCGAAACTTAAGATCATCAGCTGTCCTAAGCACAACTGTGCTAATCTGGATTGGGTAGGTGGATCAGTTAAAGCAGTAAGACAGGTAACCACCCAAGGCGGAGGTGCCGGGTAATGCAGCAGTCGCGCGAATCTTGCTAATTTTTCCTAATAAAAATTAGCAACCATGTCTATCAATGACTTAGAGTGGATTTTGTAGGCTGCATTTGTCGGATAAACGTGCCGGCACGTTTATCCAATCATAGGGTGGGCAGTCTAATACCTGTTAGAGCGAGTTGAGTTCAACCTTTTGGAGCCAGAATGATAGTAAAACGCATAGTCTCCAATATCGCGGCAGCTAGCCCATCAGAAGCAGAGAGGTTCTATGCGGACATCTTTGGGCTCAAGGTTGTGATGGATCATGGGTGGATAAGGACCTATAGCTCGGGCGAGGAAATGACCACTCAGGTAAGCGTGGCATCGGAAGGTGGCTCTGGCACGCCAGTCCCTGATCTCTCTATAGAAGTCGATAACTTGGAGGTTGCTTTGGAGAGAGTGACAGGCGGAAATATTGCAATAGAGTACGGACCAGTAAGTGAGCCATGGGGTGTCCGCCGGTTTTATGTACGCGATCCATTCGGGAAGCTCATTAATGTCTTACAGCACGAGTAATCCTCAAGGATTCTCTAACAATGCGCGTCACTCGGATGCCCTTGTCTCCGCTTCGCTGCGCCAAGGCCACCGGTGCGCTCTGCGTTAGGCCTCAGAGGAAGCCATCTTATGCGTGCATTGGACATCATTCAGCGCCTTCACGATCTCAGGAACTCAGGCGCTATCGCCGACATACCGCTGGTCTACTCCCCATCTTTCGTTGCCCATATGCCGAAGGGCTGGGCTCAGTCGACATTCGAAGGGCATGCAGGTGCGCGAGCCATGCTCTTGCGCATTCGGACAGCTTTTCCCGACTGGCGCGAGGAGATTCTCGACACCATCGAGACCGCCAACAAGGTTGTTACTCGCTATCGCTCGAGTGGGATCAATACGGGGCCGTTGGATGACGTTCTTCCTACGGGGCGCAAGATCGTTGTTGAGGAGATTTCAATCTACCGCGTCGCGGACGGCCTCGTACAGGAGCAGTGGTGCCTCGTAGACGATCTGGCGTTTGCGCGTCAATTAGGCCTCCTTCAGTAGCTGTGTGGGCAGCAAAAGGGCAGCCACCATTGGGGTAACCATACACTGTGATGGGTATCATGGTTACGCGGTTCTAACTTGGTGTGTACTTCAGGGCATGAAATGGGCGAAATGGCTCACAATTGCATACGGGCTAGCTGTTGTCGTATCAGTGTTGTACGGCATTTACTTTTTTGGCTAAATTCATTGTTCTTCGCAGCTCTCCTCGTAGCAGGAGGCTGTATATTTTCAACAGCGCAGGTATATTTGCTAAAGGGTAAAAATTTGGAGGCATACTTTTAAAGCAAACGTAGTACAAGGCGCCTCTAACCATCCAAGGCAGTGGAAATATTTTCTTCGCTGCGCTCAAAACGCAAAATATTCCCCTGCTTGGGACGTTAGCGTCAAAGAGAGAAGAAGAAGGACCAGCGTCGAATGAATTGCCTTGTTGTAAAAGCCCATCCGCTTTCGGAAAGCCTGTGTTCGTCTCTGGCCCAGCGCACGATCAAGGCGCTTGAGGCTGCGGGTCATTCCGTTGAGGTGGAAGACCTGTACGCCCACGAATTTGCCGCCTCGTTAACGGGTTCAGAACGGCGCAGTTACTACGCCGGATCATACACTGCACAGCAGGTAGCGCCTCAAGTGGAGCGGCTTTTGGCAGCAGAGGCCATCGTGCTGGTGTTTCCCACCTGGTGGTTTGGTTTCCCGGCTATCCTCAAAGGCTGGTTTGATCGGGTATGGGCCCCCGGCATAGCGTATGACCATGCTGATCAGTACGGTCCCATCAAGCCCAGGTTAACGAACCTGCATCATATGCTGGCGGTTACATCGCTTGGCTCGCCGTGGTGGGTGGATAAGTTTGTGCTGCGGCAGCCGGTTAAGCGGGTGCTGAAGACCGCCATCGTTGGCACCTGCGCTCCGAAATGTCGGTTGCAGATGTTGTCGCTGTACAAAAGCGAACAGTTGTCGCCGACGCAGGTGGAGCAGTTTGGGGGTCGGGTTGAGCGGGCGCTACAGGGCTGGCTGCTCTAATCAGCGGTTTGGCGGGTGCCATCGGTAAGAGTTGTGCCATGCGCTAACGAGTACATGAACCCGACAGACTCTTCCGCGGCTTCGCCGCTCCAGACTTTGTGGGGTATGTTGGCGTTATGCGTAAAAATGGAGGAATGAATGTCCGAGAAGTTATTTTTCCCAGTTATTGAAACCGAGAGATTAGAACTTAAGCCTTTAGTAATTGATGACTCGGATAGCCTACTCGAAATTTTCTCTGACCCTGAGGTCATGCGGTATTGGAATACTGCACCTTGGACAACAATTCAGGACTCGCTTGATTTCATTAATGAGAGTAACGGTTCGATGCAGCGTCAAGACTCGCTTATACTCGGCGTGTATCTGAAGTCTACAGGTGAGCTGGCTGGAAAATGTATGTTGTTTAGCTACGACAAAGAATCCAAACGTGCCGAGATCGGTTTTGGTTTGGGTCGCTCTTTTTGGGGAAAGGGTTACATTCGCGAGGCGGGAGAGGCATTAATTCAGTACGGATTCAATTCATTGGGACTTCGGCGAATTGAAGCAGAGATCGACCCAGGCAACCAGTCTTCCGCGAAAGCTCTAGAGAAACTAGGATTTTCCCGAGAGGGGCTGCTGAGGCAGCGTTGGGAAGTCAACGGCATCGTCTCTGACTCTGCAATGTATGGGCGACTGGTAAGTGACCATCCAGCACAGCATAACCAGGCAATGTACGCGACAAGCGCGTGATTGCGACGTTATGAGTAAGGGAAACCAAAACTAAAGGGGTCAGATCGATTTTATTTTGATCCATGTAAATGGGGCAGGTTGATTTGTTTTTAACCAAGCTGACTGATTTAAAATCTATCTGACCCCTTTTGGTTCATTGCCTCCCGTTCTTCGCCTAGCCCCTAAACCTGCGCGTAGCCCCCGTCAACGAACACCTCGCTCCCCGTCATAAAGCTGCTATCGTCGGACGCCAGGAACGCGACCGCGCCTGCGGTTTCTTTGGGATCGCCCAGACGCTCAAGCGGTACGGTCCGTTTCATCTCGCTCAGGGCTTCGGATGGGAGCAGTTCCGTCAGCTTGTCTGTTTTGGTCGGGCCAGGAGACATGACGTTCACGCGAATGCCGGTGCCCCTGAGATCATGGGCCCAACTGCGCACCAGGTTTCGGACGGCCGCCTTGGAGGCGCTGTAGATGCTCATCGCGGGGGTGCCCATGCTGCCGACCGTGGAACCGGTGAGGATGATGGAGCCGCCGTTCGTCATCAGAGGAAGGGCCTTCTGGACGGTGAAGAGGGTGCCTTTGACGTTGATGTCGAAGATGTAGTCGTAGTGCTCCTCGGTGATCTGTCCCAGGCTGGCGAATTCGCCGACGCCCGCGTTGGCTACCAGTACGTCCAGGTGTCCTTTTTCTTTCTGGATCGTTTCGAAGACGCGGTCGAGATCCTCTAGCTTTGTCACATCCGCCTGGACGCCCTGGGCGCTGGATCCCAGTGCCTCAGCCGCGTTGTCGAGGACGTCCTGGCGCCGTCCGGCGATAAAGACGAAGGCGCCTTCGTCGATGAGGCGTTGGGCCGAGGCCAGGCCGATGCCGCTGGCTCCGCCTGTGATCAGTGCGATTTTACCGTTTAGCCGGCTCATGGTTGGGTCTCCGTGTGTATTGACTCGGTTCGCTTTTACGGTATATACCAACTTACAAATGTTCAAGTATGCACCTTTTGGTAAGTATCCGTTATGGCGAAAGAAAACTCAGAAAACCCACGTTTCATTTGCGGCCTGCATGCGACGCTGCACGTGATCTCCGGGAAGTGGAAGCCTTTGATTCTGTTCTTTTTAAACAAGGGCCCGACGCGTTACGGCGAGCTCAAGCGAAGCGTCCGAGGCGTGAGCGACAAAATGTTGATCCAGCAGTTGAAGGAGCTGGAGTCCGACGGCATCGTCCAGCGAACCGACTATGGGGAGATCCCGCTGCGCGTCGACTACTCGCTGACGCCCTTCGGGGCAAGTCTGGTGCGGGCCATGGAGCCGCTTTGCGGCTGGGGCGAGGAGAACGAAGAGAGCATCGCCGCAGCGATGGAGCGCCGGAAAACTAGCCGGTAGGAAGCGAAGCCGGTTGGTGGACAGGCACCCAATCATGCCATCCGGCGAGTCCTCCGGGTAAACCTGCACATTCAGTGTTCTGGTTCGTAGCGCCATGGGTTCTGTTGGTGCAAAGTATCAAGGAGTCGGCATCCGGTATCGGGTGCCAAAACAATGGGTGAACGGGCCCATAACCAGGCGGTCAACCGGACACCATATCCCTTGCGGGCCCGGTTGACCACCGCGCGCGAGGCGTTGATGCTTGCTTCCTTCGACCTGGTCTTGCTAGACCGCACCCTGCCGGACGGGGCTGTCCCTCGTTCCTGCGATACGTGCGAGCAGTCCTGGTCTTCCATCTGGCTACGCTGATGGTCTCGTTCGCCATCCTTCTTGCTGTGACAATCCGCATCCACAGTGGTGGCCCGTACGTCGATGAGCAGATCACTCCGGTCATTGCCCGCGCCATAATACGCCAAGACGATGGCCAACTTGCCGTCCGCATGACGCCGGAGCTGGCAGAATTGCGCGAGACGACAGACGACTTATAGTTCGTTTTCGAGGATGACGCTGGTAGAAGTGTCACATTTGGGCAGGGCGAGTGGCCGCCTACCGAAAGTGCTTCCCCTGGCGGCATTACGAGCCTTATCAACCAAGAGATCGCTTTGAAGTATTCTAGGTGCCGGGGTGGATGTGATGATTATTAAGTCGTAGAAAGGCCAACGTGCGGGAGATAAGGCGGAATGAAAACGAGGCTCACGAATAAAGGGTGAAGGTTCTTGAGTCAGACCAGATTTTTTCTGTTTTCACACGGCCAGGACCCAAAGCGGCCATTCGTTACTTTAACTCTGTAAAGCAAAGTTAATTAAGGCTCAAAATTATTATGTCAGCTGCTTGATAGGCCTTAAAATTTTTACCGTGCAGTTCGTCAGTTTGGGTTGTCCATGATGTCATGACAAACAACCCATTTGAGGAAAATGTTGAGATCAAAATGTTCGGGTTAGTGCACTGTGGATAATATCCACAGTGCACGCCTGCGCGATTTATCTCCGATTTAGTCACTTAGATATTTTACTTAATAACTATCATCCTAAGTCGCAAAGCATTGCCGATAACGCTTACTGAAGAGAGTGACATCGCTGCTGCAGCAATTATTGGCGATAACAGAATGCCGGTGAAGGGGTACAAGATTCCAGCAGCAATGGGAATACCCGCCGCATTGTAGGCAAAAGCAAAAAACAGATTTTGGCGGATATTGCGCATGGTGGCTTTTGAAAGCTGGTTTGCCGTGGCAATACCGGTAAGATCCCCACGCAGTAGGGTAATTCCAGCACTTTCTATCGCCACATCGGTGCCGGTTCCCATGGCAATGCCGACATCTGCTGTTGCCAGTGCGGGGGCATCATTCACGCCATCGCCGGCCATGACAACAATGCGCCCTTCATCGCGGAGACGCTGAATCACCCGGCCCTTGTCTTCTGGAAGCACTTCAGCTTCGACCTCATCAATGCCTAGCCGACGCGCCACAGCTTCTGCGGAGGTACGATTATCGCCTGTCAGCATCACCACTCGAATACCGTCAGCCTGTAGTGAGCGGATGGCTTCTTCGGTGGTTTCCTTGACCGGATCGGCAATGGCGAGAAGACCAGCCAAATTCCCGTCGATGCTCGCAAAGATGACCGTAGCACCGTCACTGCGCAATTGATCGGCATGTGTGTCTTGAGACTGGGTGTTAACGCCTTCGCTTTCCATCAAGAGCCGATTGCCCAGGGCAATACGCTTGCCATCTATCTGGCCTATAACGCCCATGCCGTTGGGAGCCTCAAAGTCCAACGCTTCTGTTAATTTTACCTCTGCCTCTTTAGCCTTCTCGACTATCGCATGGGCCAAGGGATGCTCGCTGCCTCGCTCAAGGCTAGCTGCCAAGCTCAAAAGCTCCGATTCAGCAATGCCCTCAGTGAGAATCAACTCGGTCACTCGAGGTTTGCCTTCGGTAAGCGTGCCGGTTTTGTCGACGACGACGGTATCGACCTTCTCTAGACGTTCAAGAGCTTCGGCGTCGCGGATCAACACGCCTAACTGGGCACCGCGCCCTACACCCACCATAATTGACATGGGGGTAGCGAGGCCTAGCGCGCACGGGCAGGCAATGATCAGAACACTAACTGCCGCAATCAGGCCAAACGCCATCGGCGGGGTAGGGCCCCACAATGACCAGGCGATGAAAGCCACAACGGCAATGAGAATAACGACGGGTACAAAGATGCTGGCGACTTTGTCGGCAAGCCCTTGAATGGGTGCGCGGCTGCGCTGGGCGCTGGCGACCATTTGCACAATCTGCGACAGCATGGTGTCCTGGCCCACCTTGTCAGCGCGCATGACAAAGGATCCTTGACCATTGATACTGCCGCCAATGACGCCATCGCCGACTTCCTTTTTCACCGCTAGTGGTTCGCCGGTAACCATGGATTCGTCAACGTTGGAGCGACCTTCCATCACTTCGCCATCTAATGGCACCTTATCGCCGGGGCGCACCCGGAGACGGTCCCCTACCTGAACCTGGTCAAGGGAGATATCTTCCTCATTGCCCTGATCATCAAGGCGTCGAGCGGTAGCGGGCGCTAGGTCGAGCAGAGCGCGAATAGCGCCAGAGGTTTTTTCACGAGCGCGTAGCTCTAATACTTGTCCTAGTAAAACTAAAACGACAATCACTGCTGCCGCTTCAAAATAAACGGCCACCGAGCCATCGGCTTGACGAAAGGCATCGGGAAAGATGCCCGGAGTGAGGGTGGCCAGCAAACTGTAGATCAATGCGGTGCCGGTACCTATCGCGATTAGCGTGAACATATTAAGGCTGCGATGCACTAGCGAACGCCATCCGCGTACAAAGAATGGCCAACCTGCCCAGACGACTACCGGCGTTGCCAGCAGCAGTTGAATCCAGTTAGAGGTTTGCTGGGAAATAAAATGCATAAGGCCAAACACGTGGCCACCCATTTCTAGGGCAAACACGGGCAGGGTCAGTACGAGGCCGATCCAGAAACGCCGGGTCATGTCCTTGAGTTCGTCCGAAGGGCCGGTGTCGGCAGACACAGTCTCAGGTTCCAACGCCATGCCGCAGATTGGGCAGTCGCCTGGGCCTTCTCGTCGAACTTCTGGGTGCATCGGGCAAGTATAAATAGATCCCGAGGGTGCTGACGCTTGTGACTGTTTGCTTGGCTCAAGATACGCATCAGGCTTGGCAACAAACTTTTCCTGACACTTTTCTGAGCAGAAGTACCATGTCTTACCCGCGTGATTGGCACGGTGGTGAGTAGCATGGGGATCAACGTCCATGCCACAAACAGGGTCTTTCACTTTTGTCTCGGCATGGTCTTCAGACATCGTTCATTCCCCCGGTTTGGCGAACAAGGCGCACGACCTCGTGCTCTTTTAAGTTCTAATAGCTCTAATAGTCTAGAACTCATGTGCAGCCTTTAAGTCAAATATGTGGCATGGCAGGTGTTTGTATCAGCCTACCAAGAGGTGTTGTGTCTGGCGATTACACGGTGGATGTAGCAAAAAATCCCACCTAAAACATTACCCTGACACCCGCAACCACGCCGGTGTCTTCGCTACTAACCCCACTAGCTCGAGTAAGGTCGGCGGTATCGCCATACTCTTTTACCCAGTAAGCGCCCACGTACGGAGCGAAGCGGCGGGTGACCTCGTAGCCGAGACGCATCCCCACACGCACTGAGTTGAGCCCCTCGCCCACACCAAACTCCTCGACTTCACTGGCAGCAACGGCAATTTCAGTACGTGGTTGAAGATAAAGGCGTTGTGTCAGGCGCAGGTCGTATTCGCCCTCAAAACTGGCGGCCAGATCGCCGTCCTCGCTCAGTTGTAGGGAGACATCGGTTTCGATGCCATAGGGCATCACGCCTTGCAGGCCCACCACAGCATAGGTTCGCTCGGCGTGGTCATCGGAAAAGACGCCACCCTGATAACCCACGCCGCCCTGTAACTCCCAAAAGTCGGCAACTAGGCGGCTGTACAGCAGTTCAAGGGATTCGAACTCGGCATCCTCGCCGTCGCCCTGGACGTTCTCGCCTTCCGACTTAAGGTATACACGATTAATATCACCGCCGTACCAGCCTTGAAAGTCCCAAACAACGGCCTCTTCGCCGTTGTCGGGCACGCTATATTCAAGGCGATCAAAGAGCGCCATCCCCATATTGTGTTCCATCATCGGGGCTGGCCAATCATTCGGCGCGTCGTAACCATCTTCCGCCTGGGCAGCGGTGGTCATGGCAAACGCTAAGCTAATGCCAGTGAAGTAGAACTTGGCTTTCATACTGCCTCCTTAAGAAACCTGAACAACGCGGAACATGCCAGCATCCATGTGATAAAGCAGATGGCAATGGAAGGCCCAACTGCCTTCGGCATCTGCCGTGATCAGCGCCGAAACCCGCTCGCCGGGCTTAACATTCAGGGTGTGTTTACGCGGAATCAGCTCACCCTGACCGTTTTCCAGCTCCATCCACATGCCGTGTAGGTGAATGGGGTGTTCCATCATGGTGTCGTTGATCAGTATTAAGCGCAGCCGCTCGTCTTTCTCGAAGTGAATTGGCCCAGTTACTTCGCTAAACTTCTTGCCGTCGAACGACCACATGTAGCGTTCCATGTTGCCGGTGAGGTGCAGTTCAAGCTCGCGTCTGGGCTCGCGGCGGTCGGGCCATGGCGTGAAGGCCTTCAAGTCTCGGTAAACCAGAACACGACGCTCATCGGGGTCAATGCCTATGCCCACTTGACCATAGCGTGAGCCCGGCTGGGCGTCGCCAGCTGCCAACATACCGCTTGCGAGCATGTTGCGCTGCTCTCCGGCCATGCCATTGGAGTGATCCATGTTGTTCATACCCGACATATCCGAATGGTCTATTCCCTCCATGTTGGAATGATCCATACCCTCCATATTTGACATAGCCGAGTGATCCATTTCTTCCATGCTGGCGTGGTCCATCCCCTGCATGTTCGACATGCCCGAATGATCCATTCCTTCCATAGTGGAATGATCCATGCTGGTCATGCCGTGGGCACCCATGGCTTCCATACCGCGGTCAGCAATTTGGCGACGGTCCGGAATCTCCGCCTGCATGCCTTCGCGCGGGGCTAAAGTGGCGCGAGCGTAGCCGCTGCGATCCATGGATTCGGCGAAGATGGTGTAGGCCTGATCGTCTTCGGGTGACACCAAAACGTCGTAGGTTTCGGCAACGCCGATTCGGAACTCATCGACAGGTACGGGCTGAACCGGTTGGCCGTCGGCGGCCACTACGGTCATTTTGAGGCCGGGTATACGTACATCAAAGTAGGACATCGCCGAGCCGTTGATCACTCGCAGTCGTACACGTTCGCCCGGCTTGAACAGCGCGCTCCAGTTTTCCTCAGGGGAATGGCCGTTGAGTAGGTAGGTGTAGGTGCTGCCAGTGACATCCGCGATGTCCCGCGAACTCATACGCATTTTGGCCCACATGCCGCGCATCTCGGCGGTGGGGGCCAAGCCGTTTTGCCGTACATCGGCGAAGAAATCGGCAACCGTGCGTTCCTGGAAGTTGTAGTAGCCCTCCATGGTTTTCAGGTTGCGAAATACCGACATGGGGTCTTCAAAGGTCCAGTCGGTGAGCAGTATCACGTGCTCGCGGTCATAGCGGAAGGGTTCGCGCTCGGCGGCGTCGATAATCAGCGGCCCCACGTGGCCTAGCTGCTCCTGCATGCCGGAGTGGCTGTGATACCAGTAGGTGCCATTCTGGCGAACAGGGAAACGGTAGGTGAAGGTTTCACCGGGCGCAATGCCAGCAAAGCTTACCCCTGGTACCCCATCCATTTCCGGGGGCAGAATTAAGCCGTGCCAGTGAATGGAGGTGGACTCATCGAGCAGATTGGTGACGCGCAGCACTGCGTCCTGACCTTCCTTCAGGCGAATCAACGGGCCGGGGCTGGTGCCGTTGATACTAAAAGTGCTCGCTTCCTGGCCATCAATCGGAATGGATTCACGCCGGATGGCCAGCGATACCACCGGGCCTTCTTCCACGCCTTTGGAATAGACGTTTGTACGCCCCCAGGGGGTGGCCCAGGCGGGGCTTAAGCCCATTGCTGCGGCGGAACCTAACCCTAGCGCCGCGCCGCCTTTCAACACCTGGCGACGTGAGAGTGGGTGGGTGATGATGTTCGAACGCGTCATATAAAGCTCCCATCGCTGATGAATATCATCATCTTGGGGGAGCAAGCTGAATCAACGCTGAAAAACAGTTAAGCGGATGTCACTGCCGTTAATGGGAGCGTGGTGATAACCCGCAGACCACCCAGTGGGCTGCGCTCAAACTGGCAGTGACCGTGATAGCGTTCTACCAGCTGCGTCAAAATAGCAAGCCCCAGGCCGTAACCGGGATGGCGTTCATCCAGCCGAGTGCCACGCTCACCTAAACGAGGTATGTCGCTTTCCGCGACGCCGGGACCGTCATCATCAACAGTTAGCATGAGCGTTTGCGGCGTAACGTCGATATGGCAACAAATCTCTTGTTTGGCCCATTTGCCAGCATTATCCAGCACAATGCCCAATATTTCGGAGTAATCGTGGGCATCAATAGGGACCTGATCACGCTGATTAATTGCCTGCGTTAGTTCGAACGCCTGCTGAGGGTAGAGACTACGGAACATGCTCATTAGGCGTTGACTGTCGCGGATGAGGTGGGTCAAACGCCCCGCATGAGGGCCTGCGATACGCGCACGGCGAAGCTCGGCATCCAATTGTACGTTGATATCTTCTAGCCGCATCAGAAGCTTATGGCGGCGGCTGTCGTCAATTGGCCGGCTGCCCCTGAGCACTTGGGTGATCGCCGCCAACGGTGTTTTAAGCGCATGAGAAAGGTTGGCAACTGACTCCCGTGAGCGTTGCAAACGTAGGTCGATGTCATCCATAAAGCGATTGAGCTGCGCGACCAAACCATCTAGCTCGGCGGGCGCGTTCAGAGAGAGTCGCTGACGCTCGCCTGCTTGCAGGGCTTCAAGCTGATCACGCAACTGCCACAGGGGCTGCAAACCACGGTTAACGGCCAACATGTTGAGCGCGACCAGAACCGAAAGTAAGCCTGCAGCAATACCGCCTACCCACCAGTGCAACGTGGCTAGCCCATTTTCTACCTGAGAAAAATCCTCACCAATCAGCAATACGCCGGTGCTGTCCTGCCACTCGAAATGCTGGCGATACACCAGCAAATGGCGCTTGCCACGCTTTACCTCGATGAGCGCATTACCTTCTTCGTTCAGTAACATTGCGAGCTGTCTCTGCCACTCTGGGTCTGAGGCGCTGGTCTCACCATTGAGACGTAGTACGTAAAGGTGATGAAATACTTGGTAAGTTTTGCTAGTCGAGACGAGCGATGTGGGCATTGCCAACCGGTCATTTTCTAACTGTGATACAGCATGTACGGCTTCACGCTTGAGGCGTTCACCAAGAAAATCCTTAGCAAGCTTTTGCAGAAACACGCCGTGCAGCAACCATGTCAAGCCAACAACCAGCAACGCGACGCCGCCCAGCCAAGCTAGTAGACGAAACCGTAAGCTGCGTTTATCAACGTGAAACAAAAATATACCCCTGGCCGCGGCGCGTCTGGATGATCGACTTGCCAAGGTAACGGCGCAGACGCGCCACGTATACCTCAACAAGGTTAGGTGCGGCGGCGTCTTGCTCCAATGCGTAAAGCTGTTCTAGCAGTCGCTCCTTGGAGTGAATGCGATCGGGGTGAAGCATCAGGTAACGCAGTAGCCGAAACTCGGTGGCAGTAAGCGAACGCCATGCTGATTCTTCGCTGCAAACACGTTGGCTCGCTTCATCCAAGGAGACACCGTTGAGAGTGATGACTTGGGATAGCTGGCCAGACCGCCTGCGCAGTAGTGCCTTTAGGCGTGCCATCAGTTCGGCTTCGTGAAATGGTTTAGTGAGGTAGTCGTCGGCCCCGGTTTCCAAGCCAACTACCTTGTCTTCCCAAGTATCGCGCGCAGTGAGTATCAAAACAGGAGTAGTACGTTTTTGTTTACGCCACTGGGTGAGTAGTTCAAGCCCCGAGCCATCGGGTAACCCAATATCTAGGATGACAAGCTCGTACTCTTCGGTTGCCATAAACGACGCAGCCGCCTTGACAGAGGCGGCTACATCGACGAGGTAACCGTTGTCTTTCAGACTTTCAGCTAGGCTCTCGGCTAACAGGTCATCATCTTCCAGAAGCAACAGTTTCATAAGCTGATATCGCGTTAAAAGTTAATATCACCATACATTCCTGATTCATAATGACCAGGGATATTGCAGGCGTACTCCAGACTGTCAACATCTGAGGAAGCCGTCCATACCAGCGTTTTGGTTTCACCTCCCCCGATGGTGATAGACGGCATTTGCCCGCCATGTGCACCTTCCGCCATGTCGTGACCACCGTGTCCGCCATGACCTTCACCATGACCACTACTCATTTCTTGCATCATCTTACGGTGCTCTTCCTGGGCGGCTTTATCACCTATCACGAACTCATGCTCAAGATTACCGGTGTTGGAAATTTCAAATTTAATGGTCTCACCGGCGGTAACTTGGATATCTTCAGGATCAAACCACATATCGCCTGCTTCAAAGCTAATAGTGCGATCAACATCGGCAGAGCTCGCGTCATTGAGAGAACCATCATGTTCGCCCGCTGCCCAAGAGGTGGACCCCATAACACAGAGTGATATTGTCAGTAGACTGTAGGTCAGGTAGGTCTTGCGCATCATGTTTACCTCTTAGTGGTGTACCTAAGCGTTATAGCGTACCAACCTGAAATGAGCCTGAACCTCATGTCATTTAGTGTTAGTTGCCTAAGGACACCTTCAATACAGCGGTGAGCTCGCTGCGGATTAGTGTCACGTCCATCGCCTCAATGACCTGTCGTGCATCGCTTGCAGCGCGCGGATGGTATCGGCCTTGCCTTCCGGAGAGCGTTGCTTATAGCTATTAAGCTGGACGCTTAACTAACCAGGGGATGTCCTTTCCTTAACCATTCGGTGATGTGACCCTTGTCAGCACCGCAGTGATCAGCAGTATAACTGCGACCAGTACCATCTCCAGAGCAATACTGCGCTGTAAACGTCGTGGGGCTGTAGCGTCGCCGCTCTCAAAGGCCGGTACAAGTCGGCACTTGTTCGCGGCAGCAAATAACAGTAGCACCGCGACAATCAATACCTTGCCGATCAAGAGCTGTCCATATGCCGTGGTGAGCAGCGGCGTGAGACCGCCCGTAAGCAGCGTGGCCAAAGTGACGCCCGTCAGCACCAACAAGCCAACCCCGCCCATGGCGATTTGCCCGAAACGAGTCAGAATGCGGGCGCTATTGCCCTGGTTGTGACGTCGCCCCACTAAGTGGAACAGCGGCCACAGTGAGGCCACCCAGAATGCCGCTGCCATCAAGTGAAAGATCAGCAAACCAGACAGAACGAGGCGAGGGGGGGGCACTGTATGTCCCACCTGCACGAACGCCAGCATCACCAGTAACACGCCTACTAGGCTCAAGCTATTGGCTGTTTTCGAGAGTAGTAAGTTATTGAGCTGAATCGCCTGGACCAGCAGCAAGCCAGTAACGGCCAGTATCAGCCGCGTCCCGGGCGCACCCTCGAACACGATCCCGAGCAGCATCGGGTTGGTTGCAGCAGCCACATTGCCGCCCCCAAGGTATCCGGCTTGCAAAGGCCACTGGAACAGAACCAGGGTAACCCCCGACCAAGCAGCGAAGACACCCATGCGGACAACGCGCCTCCGGTCGTGATCAGGGAGTTGCGGAAACGCTAGGCGAAACAGCACGGCCCCCGTTGCGACTAGGGCGCTAAGGTAAACCCCGGCCGCCACGAGGATCATCGTGACGATCCAGACGTCGAGGCTATTTACGGAGTACCACCAGGCCACGGGTCAGGGCTCGATCGAGAAGTTAAAACCGTCGGACATCATGTGCCCGTCATCCGATAGGCCTCGCCAATGCACCTGGTAGTTCCCAGCCGAAAGAACTTCACCGGGCTTTACGAAGTAGCGTTCGACCTGTTCACTACCTGGCTGACCATCAAGGGGAACTGAGCCATTCGGGCCTGTCACCTCAAACTGGGTGATGCGCATCACGTCACCAAACTCAATGCCAATTTTCGCAGGGGAGTCCTGAACGGTGTCACCATCCTTAGGCGAAGTGCTTGTGCGGCCTTCATGGGCGAGTGCCGGGATTGCTAGCGAAATCAACAGTGTTGCTAAGGTAGCGTGAACGATCGGGAGAGATCTCGTCTTCTTTTGCATGCCGATTCCTTATATGTTTTTTCAGGGTTGAATGGATGCCGTTTCTTCATCGCGGAGGCGCTAAAACTGATTCGGTTGAGCCTTCAGAGGCCGTTCATTCGTCCTGTTTGGCGAACAAGGCACATAGCTTCGTGCCCTTTGGGAGCTAAGAGAGCGTCCAGGAACACTTTGGCTTCAGGGGTTTCCGCCTCTTGGGCGGTGAGGTATTTGAGCAGGCATTTGGACGCGCTCTTCTTCATGGAAGTGGCTCAGTTTTATAACGTGCCAACCTGAAACAGGGCTGAAAACGGCGGGAAAAATGACTTGTGACAACATTTAGGTATTGGGATTGGTTTCCCCTTTACCTTTGGGCTACCTATAGGTTGTAGGCTTATAACGTAAGCTAACTCCGCCTTCTTCTGTAGGAAAAGGCGATGTCTCGACCAGCAACATGAGAGGAAATATCATGGTTAAGCACAAGTTGATTTTTGCCCTTGGTCTGGCTGCAAGCCTCAGTGTCACAAGCAGCGTCATCTTCGCTCAAGGTATGAACCAAGGCGCCCAAGGTCAAGGCAATATGATGGGCGGCCAAGGCGGTATGGGTTCGGGCATGATGATGGGCAGTCAAGAAGGCATGTACCCAGGAATGATGATGGGAGGGCAAAGTGGGATGATGCCTTGTCCAATGATGGGAGGCATGGGGACTATGTCCGGCATGGTCGGTATGCTCGACGAGCAGCAGATGAGTACCATGCGTGAGATGCGTCAGGAACACCGCGCGGCCCAATTTGAGCGGATGGGCGAAATGATGAACCTTCGCGACGACATGATGCAAATCATGCAGGCTGAGCGACCAGAGCCAGAGGAAGTAAAGGCGCTGCATGCCCAAATGGCCAACCTTCATGGCGATATGATGGCTGATAATGTGCGCATGCATAATCAGATGCAGGACTTACTAACCGATGAGCAGCGTGAACAGATGAGGGGAAGCATGCGCAGCTACCATGGCCCGCAATAAGCCTTGGCGATGAAGTGAACTTCACCTCACGCCGGGTGAGGGCACCGAGTACAAACTGACAATGGAAGAAGGCGCTGTCGCGACATTCGTTTGGGCCTCCGTTGGTGGGCCACTTCATTTCGACACCCACTGTGACGGAAATGGCAACTCGATCAGCGATGAGAAAGGGCGTGGTTTGCCCAAAGACGAAGGCGAACGTGAAGCTGACTTCACCGGTAACCAAGGTTGGTTCTTTCATAATCGCAATGATAACGACGTGACCGTGGTGTTGCGTGTTAGAAGGGACTATGGGGAGCTGAATAAGGTTTTCTAAAGCAGTGGCCTCTAGCGCTCTCCTGAGGACTAGAGGTTTTTCTCCCATCAGCGTTGTTAAAATGATGGGTAAGCGTTTACAAAATTAGGTGAGATAGTAATTAATGGGTTATCTGAATTAATAATATTTAGGCTTATATGCGAAAAAACTGAAAGTCTTCTTTTGGCCGAAGCGGGTGCAGCCAGGGCTTAAGCGAATTGGCTTTGGCAGTCTTCCTTCCGAGGACCAACGCCAAACAGTGGGTCGTGACACCCCGTAACGCTACGCATCCGTATTTTTCGTACTGAGATAATAGGAATCCAGCAGGAAGGCACCGGTTTTACTTTGGATGGTATTTGGGATGGGAGAACAAAAAAAGCACCCGTAGGTGCTTGATTTGTATAGTAAGGTGGTGGAGGCGGCGGGAATTGAACCCGCGTCCGCCAGCACGCGCCTATTGGCTCTACATGCTTAGATTTCGTCATTTGATTTAACGCAACTGACTCCGACGATCAGGATTCAGCCACGCGAGTCTTCTAAAGTTTAGCGCTTGGCGAGAAGACACCACCAAACGCGATCCTATCAGCTTTAGCTCGTATCCCCTCAGCGATGAATAGGCACATCACCTTGGGGCCAGACAAGAAGCTAACAGTGTTTAAGCTGCTAGCGCGCCTTGAGCGTAGTTTTCGTCATTTGCGACTATTTTTCGTGATGTGGGATTTACGAGATACATCACGCTCTCGGCATGCACCGCAAGGGTTGTCACCGGCGTCGAAACCATGTCGCCCCCTTATTTCAGTTGAGCATTCTAACGTGCTCACACCTGATTGACCAGTTATGCCTTGTTATGTTCCCGCATAATTCGACCTTTTTGGCGGCTCCAGTCGCGATCTTTTTCTGTTGCGCGTTTGTCATGCAGCTGTTTACCGGTCACTAGCGCCAGCTCGCACTTCACTTTATTGCGTTTCCAGTAAAGCTTGAGGGGCACACAGGTGTGGCCTTTGTCCTGGGTGATCGAAAAGATTTTGGCGATCTCTTTGCGATGCAGCAGCAGTTTGCGGGTGCGCGTCGGGTCAGCAATCTCGTGTGTGCTCGCAGTATTCAGCGGCATGATATGACTACCCAGCAGAAACGCTTCGCCGTTACGAACCAAAATATAGGTATCGGTGAGCTGAGCCTTACCGGCGCGCAAGCTCTTCACTTCCCAGCCAGCGAGCGATAGCCCCGCCTCGAAGGTCTCATCGATATGGTACTCAAACCGTGCCTTCTTGTTTTGGGCAATAACGCTGCTACCGGGGCCCTTACTGTTACCTTTCTTAGTGGCCATGGAACCTCATAATTAATCTGTCAGTGGCTTCCCCTTCGTTATTTGGGGAGGCGTGATACCATTTAGGGTCTGAAAAATGTTTCCCATGATACGCTTTGGGCACTGTGAAGTCAGCGGAGAGGTCAATGCCAACCGTCAATCGTTCCGCCTTAGTGCGGCACACCCCCCAGAAAATGTTCGATCTGGTTAACGACTTCGAACGCTACCCGGAGTTTTTGCCAGGCTGCCGCCAGGCGCGTTTGCTCGAACATGATGATGTGCATCTGATCGGCGAAATGACCCTGGGTCGTGCCGGTGTTGAGCAAACCATCACCACGCGCAACGAACTTTTTGCGCCCGAGCGTATTGAGCTGTCGCTGGTAAAAGGGCCGTTCAAGCGGCTTAAAGGTCGCTGGCTGTTTATCCCCATGGGGGAGGATGCCTGCAAGGTGAGCCTTGAGATGGAGTTTGAGTTCGCCAACCGGCTGCTCAGTATGGCGTTCGGCAAACTCTTTCAGCAAATCGCTGGCCAGCTAGTCGATGCCTTTACCAAGCGCGCAAACGAGCTGTATGGGCGCTGAAGCGCTTGCGGTTGAGGTAGCCTTCGCGTTGCCTTCCAAACAGCGCATAGTGGCTCTGCGCGTGCCTGAGGGCACTACGGCACGTCAGGCCGTTGCCTTGGCCGATTTGCCCACGCTCTTTCCTGATGTGCCCGGCGAAACCTTTGCTCAGGCGCCGCTGGGCATTTTCGGTAAAGCGCTACGCGAACCCGATACCCATCTATTACGCGACGGGGATCGGGTCGAAGTTTACCGGCCGTTGGCGATCGACCCCAAGGCCGCTCGCCTAGAGCGCGCCAAGCGTCAAGCGAGCGACCCGAAGCGTTAACCGCTTTTAAGGCTGTTGAACAGGTTGTGTGCCCTCAGGTGGCCGCGTCTGGGTGCTCTCTGTAGGGAGGGCATCCATTGGATCAACGCCTTCCGTTGCAGGCCCCATGCTGCTATCGCCTTCAAGCGGTAGCTCTTTGGATAGATCCCCTTCTTGCTCAATGTTCACCAGGCGGCCCTGGGGATCGAAGGTGAGCGTTACGCGACGCTGCTCTACGTCGCCATACGCTTTATCTAAACGAAACACATAATCCCACTGGCTGGCGTCAAAGGGCGCTTCCAGCAATGGCCTGCCCATTACGTAAGTCACCTGCTCTTGGGTCATGCCTGGCTGAAGCTGGCTGACCATTTCCTGAGTGACCAGGTTGCCTTGGGGAATATCGCGCTTGTACACGCCTACGTAGCTGCAGCCGCTAATGACAGTAAGGGCAACGGAGAGCGTGATGATTTGAGTCAATTTTTGCATTTGGGCCTATTCTTCACTATCGTGGTTTCGGTTGATCATACCCGACCTAACCAGTTACTGCGAAGAGCGACCATGGCCGATCAGAACCATGAATTGCGCAAAGCCGGTCTAAAAGTGACCCTGCCGCGCGTCAAGATACTTCAAATTCTCGAAAATGTTTCGGGTCAGCACCACCTTAGCGCGGAAGAAGTGTACAAAACACTGATTGATGCGGGCGAAGATGTTGGCTTGGCAACCGTATACCGCGTATTGACTCAGTTCGAGTCAGCGGGCTTGGTAATTCGTCATAATTTCGACGGAGGCCATGCGGTATTCGAGATGACCCAAGAGGATCACCATGACCACATGGTGTGCCTAGAAAGCGGCGAAATCATTGAGTTCGTTGACGAAATCATTGAACGCCGTCAGCAAGAAATCGCTGAAGAGCACGGCTACGAACTAGTGGATCATGCTCTGGTGCTATATGTACGTCCGCGCGGTTCCGACGTGACGCGCCAGGACAGCGGGCCGACGAACAAGAAATAGTGTTCGTAGGTCGCTGTTAGTCGCAGACCGTTAAGCGCGGTTCGAAATATAAGCGCCCCTGAGCCATTTGGCCGAATTCCTGGTTAACAGAATGTTAACTGGATTCGCCAAGTGGATCAGGGGCGTTTGTTTTGCTATGTGCAGATGTGCTGTATAGCTGTGCGCTATAGAAATGCACAGAAACGGCGCAGGGCGCCCGCTCAATCAGTGCGGCGGGCGTTGGCTGGCGTGCAGCATCTCCCGAGCGTGGGCGAGGGTTTGGTCAGAAAGCGTGACGCCGCCCAGCATGCGCGCCAGTTCGCTGATGCGGCCCTGTTCGTCGAGTAGCGCCATCTGGGTCAGCGTTGTATCGCGCTTCGCCTGTTTCTCGATATGCAGGTGCTGGTGCGCCTGTGCTGCCACCTGGGGTAGGTGGGTCACGGTCATGACCTGGCCGTTTTCGCCCAGTTTGCGCAGCAGTTGGCCAACGATCTCTGCGGTGGCCCCCGAGATACCCACATCCACTTCGTCAAACACCAGGCTGGGCACGGTTGAGTGCGTCGCCGCGACCACTTGAATCGCCAGGCTAATCCGCGACAACTCACCGCCGGAGGCGACTTTGGTCAATGGGCGAGCGGGTTGGCCGGGGTTGGCGCTAATCAAAAACTGCACGCGATCGAGACCTTCAGGGGAGGGCGCGTCTTTAGCGGTGACCTCCACTTCAAAACGGGCTTTGCCCATGGCCAAAAAGCCCAGTTGCTGCTGCACCTCTTTACCCAAGCGAAGTGCGGCTTTTTGACGGCTCTCGCTGAGTTTTTTCGCCTCTTGGCGATAGTCTTCGCGTAGCTCGACGACCCGCGCACTGAGTGCCTCCAAGTCATTGCCACCCTCTTCTAACTGCGCGACTTCCCGCTGTAGGTCAGCATGCAGGGCGCATAGCTCATCAGGAGCAACGTGGTGCTTGCGGGCAATCCGGTGTACGTCGGTCATTCGTTCTTCAACCCAGGCGAGCCGCTCAGGGTCTAATTCGGTGGTGCTGGCGAGGCGGTTAAGCTCGCTGGAGGCCTCTTCCACTTGAATGCGCGCATCGCTCAGCATGGCAAGCGTGTTCGCCAGGGTGCCTTTGTCGCTACCTGGCAGGGCGCTTAAGTGGGTAAACGCTTGGTTGAGTAAGGAGAGCGCGCCGCCCTCGTCACTGGCGCAGCAGTCGGCGGCAAACTGGGTTTCGCGCAGGGTCTCTTCCGCGTGAGCCAGGGTGTGCTGCTCTTCCTCTAACGTGGCTAATTCACCTTCCGCTAAACCGAGCTGATCCAGCTCTTCTACTTGGTAACGCAGCAACTGCCGTTTGGCCTCAACTTCACTGCCTTCTTCGCTTAGCTTCTTCAGCTGCCGACGCGCACTGCGCCACTCGCGGAACGTTTCAGCTAATTGAGTGGTGGCATCGTTTAGGCCTGCGTAATCGTCCAGCAGGGCAAGGTGGGTCTCTTCGCGCATCAGCGCATGGTGAGCATGCTGTCCATGAATTTGAATCAGCTGCTCGCCGAGGGATTTTAGATCCGAGATAGTTGCGGGTTGGCCGTTAATCCAGGCTTTGGAACGGCCGTTGGCGGTGACCACACGGCGCAGCAAGCATTCCTCAGCGGGGAGCTCCCGCGCCGTTAGCCACTCGATGGCGGCGGGCAGGTGTTGAATGTCGAAGCGTGCGGAGAGGTCCGTACGCTCGCGGCCGTGACGCACGCTTCCGGCGTCGGCACGCTCGCCCAGGCAGAGCCCAAGGGCGCCTAACAGGATCGATTTGCCCGCGCCGGTTTCCCCGGTAATCGCGGTCATACCGCCGGTCAAGTCGAGTTCTAAGTGATCGACAATGGCGAAATCTTGAATAGCTAGCTGAGTAAGCATGGCGCCTCCTGAGGCGGTACAGCATAGAAGCTGGATACTTATCCAATAGTTGTTGATTTATACAGTAGTTAATAACTCACTTCAATGCACCTCTTGAGATGGAATTTATGGCCCCCATATAGCGTGCATGATCAGTCAAAGCTAGTGACTTAAAGCTTACTTCTTTGCGCGCCGCCCGCGTGGCCGCGCTCTACTTTTTAGGAGCACAACATGGCGAAAGAACCGCAAACACCAATGGACGATGAGCTGGCCCGCCACGAGCAAGACGCCGATGGCGCCGAGCAAGCAGCTGAGAAGGTTGCTGAAGAGCGCTTGATGGAGGGCGAACTGGAAGGATTGATCAATGACGAAGAGGCGCTAGAGGACAGCGTCGACAACCCGGAAGCGGAAATGCTGGCAGCCCAAGTAGGTGAGTTAGAGCAGAGCTTGGCCGAAGCCAAGGATCAAGCCCTTCGCGCCGCCGCTGAAGCGCAAAACGTGCGCCGTCGTGCGGAGCAGGAAGCGGAAAAAGCCCGCAAGTTTGCCCTGGAGAAGTTCGTTAAAGAGCTGCTGCCAGTGGTAGATAGCCTGGAAAAAGCGCTTGAGACCATGGAAGAGGGTGCATCGGAAGTTCATCGTGAAGGTGTTTCCATGACCTTGAAAATGCAGCTGGATGTACTCAACAAGTTCGGCGTTGAAAGCATTGAACCCCATGGTGAACCCTTCGACCCGCAAGTGCACGAAGCCATGACCATGGTGCCTAACCCGGATCTCGAACCGAACACCGTGATGGACGTTATGCAGAAAGGCTATTTACTCAATGGACGCTTGGTGCGCCCAGCGATGGTTGTAGTGAGTAAAAAAGCCGATTAAGCCACTGGCGGCACAGAGTTTGAAAAAAGTGTGTGAAAAAAAGCCCTTGAAATGTCAGCGGCGGCCCCCAAATAAAGGGCAACCCCGCGGGGAAACCCGCAGACAAGCTTTAAAAACTAAATTTTCAGTTTTGTAACAACCGAATTCGAGGTATTGCTATGGGACGTATAATTGGTATCGACCTGGGCACCACTAACTCTTGTGTGGCCGTGCTCGATGGTGACAGCGCTAAAGTTATCGAAAACGCCGAAGGCGGTCGTACGACGCCTTCTATTATCGCCTACACCGATGATGGTGAAACGCTGGTAGGTCAGGCGGCTAAACGTCAGGCCGTTACTAACCCAGAAAACACCCTGTACGCCATCAAGCGTCTCATTGGCCGTCGCTTTAAAGACGACGTCGTCCAGAAAGACATTAAGATGGTGCCGTACAAAATCAGCGAAGCTGATAACGGTGACGCTTGGGTTGAAGTAAAAGGCAAAAAAATGGCACCGCCGCAGGTAAGCGCGGAAGTGCTGAAGAAAATGAAGAAGACTGCCGAAGACTACTTGGGCGAAGCAGTCACCGAAGCGGTCATTACCGTACCGGCCTATTTCAACGACAGCCAGCGTCAGGCGACCAAAGACGCCGGCCGCATTGCCGGTCTGGACGTTAAGCGCATTATTAACGAGCCGACCGCTGCCGCACTGGCCTACGGTATGGACAAATCCCGCGGCGACAAAACCATCGCGGTCTACGACCTGGGTGGCGGCACCTTCGATATCTCGATCATCGAAATTGCCGATGTCGACGGCGAAACCCAGTTTGAAGTGTTGGCCACCAACGGTGACACCTTCCTGGGCGGCGAAGACTTTGACTTGGCGCTGATCAACTACCTGGTAGACCAGTTCAAGTCTGACAGCGGCATTGATCTGTCTGGCGATAACCTGGCCATGCAGCGTCTGAAAGAAGCTGCCGAAAAAGCCAAAATTGAGCTGTCTAGCGCTCAGCAGACCGATGTGAACCTGCCTTACATCACCGCCGACAACACTGGCCCGAAACACCTTAACGTTAAGGTGACTCGTGCCAAGCTGGAGTCGCTGGTCGAAGAGCTGGTTCAGCGCTCGCTCGAGCCGTGCAAAATGGCCCTGAAAGATGCAGGCCTGTCTGCCTCTGAAATCGACGAAGTGATCCTGGTCGGTGGCCAGACACGTATGCCGATGGTGCAGAAGAAAGCCGCTGACTTCTTCGGCAAAGAAGCACGTAAAGACGTTAACCCGGACGAAGCGGTTGCTGTTGGTGCCGCGATTCAGGGCGGCGTACTGGGTGGCGACGTTAAAGACGTTCTGCTGCTCGACGTTACCCCGCTTACCCTGGGTATCGAAACCCTGGGTGGCGTGATGACGCCGCTGATCGAAAAGAACACCACCATCCCGACCAAGAAGACACAAACCTTCTCTACGGCGGATGACAACCAAACGGCGGTGACCATTCACGCCGTGCAGGGTGAGCGCAAGCAAGTGTCGCAGAATAAGTCGCTGGGTCGTTTTGATCTTGCTGACATTCCGCCTGCACCACGCGGCGTGCCGCAGATCGAAGTCGCCTTCGACTTGGATGCCAACGGCATTCTGAACGTATCGGCAAAAGACAAGGCCACTGGCAAAGAGCAGTCGATTGTCATCAAGGCGTCTAGCGGTCTGTCCGAGGAAGAGGTCGAGCAAATGGTACGTGATGCCGAAGCTCACGCCGAAGAGGACAAAAAGTTCGAAGAGCTGGTGCAGCTGCGTAACCAAGCTGACGGTATGATTCACGCTACGCGCAAAACGTTGGAAGAAGCTGGCGACAAAGCGACTGACGACGAGAAGCAGGCGATTGAAACGGCCATCAGCGAGCTGGAAGAAGCGGTTAAAGGTGACGACGTCGATAACATTCAGAAGAAACTGGATGCACTGACCGAAGCCTCTGGCCAGCTAGCCCAGAAGATGTACGCCGAGCAGGCCGAAGCGGCGCAGCAAGAGGGCGGTGAAGGTGCCGAGAACGCGGGCACCAAGCCGGAAGAAGACGTGGTTGACGCCGAGTACGAAGAAGTCAACGACGATCAGAAAAAGCAGTAACATCCTCTTTCTGCCAAGGAAAGCGGTGACGCGGGAGCTTACTCCCGCGTTGCTGTTTCCGCGGCCAAGACGCACGTAGTTAAGTATCACGTAGTTAAATATACAGTTGAATACATAGCTAAATGTGCAGTTGAGTGCGTAGCTAACCAGGAGGCGTAGGGCCTATGTCCAAACGCGATTATTACGAAGTCCTGGGTGTCGAAAAAGGGGCCGATCAGAAAGAGATCAAGAAGGCCTATCGCCGTCTGGCGCAAAAATTCCACCCTGATCGAAACCCGGACGATACCACCTCCGCGGAAAAATTCCGCGAAGTGTCCGAAGCGTATGAAGTGCTTAGCGACGGCGAAAAACGCGCTGCCTATGACCAGTTCGGCCATGCGGGCGTTGATGGCCAAGGTGGCGGCGGTTTCGGCGGTGCTGGCGCTGGTGATTTCAGCGACATTTTCGGCGATGTGTTTGGCGATATTTTTGGCGGAGGTGGCGGTCGCCGCCGTGGCCCCAATGCTCCGGCACGCGGTTCCGACCTGCGCTATAACCTAGAGCTTGATCTGGAAAACGCCGTTTCAGGCACCACGGTGGATATTCGTGTGCCGCGGCATATCGAGTGTGACCGTTGTGATGGCGGCGGCGCTGAGCCCGGCTCTTCTAAAGAGACGTGCCCTACCTGCCACGGTCACGGTCAAGTACGTATGCAGCAAGGCTTCTTTGCCGTGCAGCAGACTTGCCCGACCTGTCATGGCTCTGGCCAGCACATTAAAGTGCCGTGCCATAAGTGTAATGGCGAAGGCCGTGTACGTGAGACACGCACGCTGTCCGTTAAGATTCCGCCCGGTGTGGATACCGGCGACCGTATTCGCTTGAACGGCGAAGGCGAAAGCGGTGTTAACGGTGGCCCGCCTGGGGATCTATATGTGCAGGTGGCTATCAAGCCGCACCACATCTTCCAGCGTGACGGCAAGCACCTGCAGTGCGATGTGCCGATCAACTTTGTTGATGCAGCGCTAGGTGGCGAGCTTGAAGTGCCGACGCTAGATGGCCGCGTGAAGCTGAAGATTCCGCCGGAAACCCAAACAGGCAAGCTGTTCCGCCTGCGCGGTAAAGGCGTGAAGCCCGTGCGCGGTGGTATGCCCGGCGACCTGCTGTGCAAGGTGGTAGTGGAAACACCGGTGAAGCTTAACGACGAGCAGCGCGATCTGTTGCGCAAGCTGCAACAAAGCTTCGACGACAGCAATAGCCACAACCACTCGCCGAAGAAAACCGGCTTCTTTGACAGCGTGAAAAGCTTCTTTGAAGATATGAAGCCGTAAGTCTGAGATAATAGTAAGCAGTTAGGTGTTTAGTCCAAAAACCCTCGGTTCACCGGGGGTTTTTGCTGTTTAGGAAATGCTGCACGCAATGGATCACCTTGAAGAACGGCCCACCATGGGTATTTTGCTGCGGATACTGTCAGGCGCCCTGTTTACTGGGATGCTGGTGTGTATTAAGGCAGTCAGTGACGAAGTGCCTGTGGGGCAGTCGGTATTTTACCGCTCGCTGTTTGCGCTGCTGCCTATCGTCGTTTTCCTTTTGCTGCGGCGGGAGTTCCCACGTGGGTTGGCTACGCGCCGCCCGCTGGGGCATGCGTTGCGCTCTGGGCTGGGGGCGGCGGCGATGTTTGCCTCTTTTGCGGCGGTGGCGCTTCTGCCCGTCGCTGAGGCAACCCTGTTAGCCCAGCTTACGCCGGTCTTCATGGCGATTGGTGGTGTTCTGCTGCTGGGGGAGCGCTGCTCGCTTAATCGCGCGGGTGGTGTGGTGCTGGCGCTTGCCGGGGTGGCCGTGCTGATTTTGCCTGGGCTCAATGCTAGTTCCAGTAACGGCCAAGTGGCCGGGTATGCGCTAGGGGCGTTGGGTGCGCTGCTAACGGCAGGTGCTTTATTAACCGTCAGGCGTATTTCACGCACCGAGACAGCGGCTTCAATCGCCTTCTACTTTATTTTAGTGGCCGCGCTAGCCGGGCTGGCAACGCTCCCACTGGGCTGGGCAGCACTCAACCGGGTAGAGTTTTCGCTGTTGGTGCTCTCGGGCCTGTTTGGCGGTGCTGCGCATATCGCGATGACATTAGCTCTACGCTACGCCGAGGCGTCACGTTTGGCACCTTTTGAATATATTGCCCTGGTGTGGCCCGTCCTCGCCGATTGGGTGCTGTTTGGAATACCGGTCTCCAGCGGCTTCCTGCTAGCGCTACCGCTGATGTTAAGTGGGGTAGCGCTAGCGGCGATGGAAGGGCGGCGGCTTAGGCAAAGGGCTAGATAGCGGCTTCGACGATAAGCTGCGGCTGACCTTTCGAGCAGGACTCGATACGCGTAGATACCCGATAAACCTGGCGTAGCAGCGCAGGGGTAATCACTTCGGCAGTGGAGCCGCAGGCAATCAAGCGGCCATTTTCGAGCATCATGGCGGCATCGGCGAAACGTAGCGCATGCCCCAGGTCATGGAGCGCCACCAGAATCAGCATCTGGCGCTCGTCGGCTAACCGTCGCAGCACCGTCAGCAGGCTGATCTGGCGGTTCAAATCGAGTGCCGAAGTGGGCTCGTCCAGCATCAGAATCTCGGGTTCTTGCACCAGGGCCTGGGCTGCGCTGACCAACTGGCGCTGGCCGCCGCTAAGGTCGCCAATATCCCGTTCGCCAAGGGCCGTAATGCTGAGTTCTTCCAGCGCGCGATCAACCTGCGCTAAATCCTCAGGCTGCACTTTTAATCCACGCCCCTGCATACGTGCCAAAAGCACTGATTCATATACCGTCAGTACGGCCTTGGCACCGGTGTCCTGGGGCATATAGCCCACGGGGCGTTCGGCGCTGGTGCCGCTGATAATCACTTCGCCTTCGCCTTTCAATAGTCCTAACACGCGGCGAAAAAGCGTCGATTTACCTGCTGCGTTGGGCCCTAGCAGAGCGACGACTTGCCCCCCTTGAAAGCAGGGCGTGGTGATCTCTTCCAGAATAGGGCGACGCCCATAGCGGGCGGATACACGGTTCAGTTGTAGGGTTACCATGAGGCCTTCTTGTGGTTAAGCACCAGAAACAGAAAGAAGGGAATGCCCACCAGCGAGGTGATAATGCCAATGGGAATAATGGTGCCAGGAATAATAATCTTGGAGATGACCGAGCCAACGGAGAGGATTAGTGCGCCGCACAGGGCCGAGCCTGGTAGGAAGAAACGCTGATCCTCGCCCAGTAAAATGCGCGCGATATGCGGCCCCACCAAGCCAATAAACCCAATGGTGCCCACGAACGCCACCGCGATGGCGGCAAGTAGTGACACCAGCACCAGCACTTCCAAACGCAGCGCGCGGGGATTGACGCCCATGCTTTCGGCTTTGGCGTCGCCCAGGCGCATGGCCGTCAGCGCCCAACCATGCCGGGCAAGCAGCGGCATGGATAAGGCAAGAATGCTAAGGGCGATCCAGAACTTGGGCCAGGTGGCTTTGGTTAAGCTGCCCATCGTCCAAAACACCACCGCGGAGACCGCTTCCTGGCTGGCAAAGAACTGAATCAGCGCCATCAGCGAGTTGAAGATAAACACCATGGCGATGCCGAGCAGCACAATCGTCTCTACCGTCACGCCGCGCTTAAGGCTTAAAGCATGAATTAAGAACGCGGTGAACATGGCCATCACGAAGGCATTGATGGGCACCACAAACTCAATGGCTGCGGGAACAATGGCGACACCAAAAGCAAGCCCCAACGCGGCGCCAAAACTGGCCCCGGCGGAGATCCCCAGGGTGAATGGGCTGGCTAGCGGGTTGCTCAGAATGGTTTGCATCTGTGCCCCGGCCACCGACAAGCTGGCACCCACCACGAGTGCCATCAGCGCTACCGGCATGCGGATTTCCCAAACAATAACCCGGGCCTGCTGGCTGACGCTGTCTGGTGTGAATAGCGCTGCGACCACTTCACCCAGACTATAGCGGGCAGGCCCCAGCGCCAGATCGACGCAGAGGCTAAAAAACAGCGCTAAAACCAGTGCCGCCAGTATCATTTGGCGGCGGAAAACCTGGCTATGGTAGAAGGCGCGCCCCTGTGAAAGGCGGTCTGTTACCGCCGTTTCCGTCATCCTCGTATCAGTCGTCATGGAGTGATATCCAGTAGCCGGTTTCATAGTCGATGGGTAAGAAGCGCTCGTGTAGCTCTTTCATCGTGGCGTTGGGATCCAGGTCTTCAAACAGCTCTGGGTGTAGCCATTTGGCTAGCTGTTGCACGGCCACAAAGTAGTAGGGGCTATTGTAAAACTGGTGCCAAATGGCGTGGAAGTTACCTGATTCCACCGCCTTGATGCCGGTCATCGCGGTGCGCTCGGTCAGTGCTTCAAGCTTAGCGCGAGCGCTTTGCATATCAGACCCAGGGCCTACGCCGACCCAGTTGCCACCCGGCACGTAGGCGTCCCAGTTGCCGCCGGTGACAACCACATGATCAGGGTTGGCAGCAATAATCTGTTCAGGGTTCAGGTTGCCGAAACTGTTAGGAATGATGCCCTCGGCAATATTGCTACCGCCAGCCAGGGTGACATAGTCGCCAAAGTTGGCAGGGCCAAAGCTCATGCAGCACTCGTCGGAGTAGCCACCGGCCCGGTCAATAAACACGCTGGGGCGCTCTGGGTTCGCTTCGGCGATGACATCGGTTACCCGTGCCAACTGTGTCTCGGCAAACTCGATGAACTCTTCCGCCGCTTCTTCATCGTCCATGATCTGGCCGATGATGCGCATGGAGGGAATGGTGTGTTCAATCGGGTCTTCGCGAAAATCCACATAGACGATGGGAATGCCGAGTTGTGCCAGCTTGTCGTCGTAGGCGGCGTCTTCTGTGGCGGCTTTGGCCTCGATGTTCATCAGCACTACGTCAGGATTAAGCGAAGCGGCCTGCTCTACGTCAAAAGTGCCGTCTTTAAAGCCGCCAAAGGTGGGGATCGCTTCAATCTCTGGGAAGCGTTCGGCGTAACGGGCATAGTTGTCGGGATCCGCTTGAGAAAAGTCTTCGCGCCAACCGACCACGTGGGCAAAAGGAGCTTCAGGTTCGAGTAAACCGAGCAGATAAATTTGCCGCCCTTCGCCTAAAATAACCCGCTCGGCAGGGCCATCCAGAGTGATTTCGCGGCCAGCGACATCGGTGACGGTGATAGCGTCAGCCATAGCAGTGGCGCCGCAAGCAAACGTGATAAGCGTACCAAGCAGGATTTTTAAGCGCGGAGAATTGAGCATTTTTTAACTCGTTGGTCGATATTGGTTAACAGGGCGGCATCGCTGATGCGCATTAACGGTGATAGCACAGAGATGCAATTGCTATTGTAACTGATTAGCGTTTGGGCGGCATTATTAGGGTGCCGCGCTTAATGGTCAACATGCTACGCTTTATACTGAGCATTTATCCTACGGTGATGGCTTCACATATTTGGCTCTAACGGCTCATTGTTGAAGGATTACTTAGTTTGTAAGTACTTACATTTTTGGAGAGGCCGCTATGCCTTTATCTCGTGTCGAAGTTGCCACGCCTTCCGCCGAGCGTTTAATTAATCGGCTCTGTAAACACTGGGCGCATAAGCTGGAGGTCGAGCAAAGCGATCAGCAGGCCACCATTACGTTTGCCACTGGCACCTGCTTAATGGTTGCTGAGGCCGATAAATTGGTGGTGGCCCTCGAAACCCTGGAAGAGGAGCATCTGGATGAGTTGGAGGGGGTCGTCGAGCGCCACCTGATGCGTATGGCCGGTGATGAAGAGTTGGCGATTGTGTGGGAGAACTAGATAACGACTGGTCAGCTATAAACGGAGAGCGTCGAAGGCATCGATGGGTCTGCTATAATCGCGCTGATTTTGAAACATAAGTCTTACGCACTGAAACCTAGAGCTCAGGAGTTCGCATGACCCGAATTGCCATTGTAGGCGTGGCTGGCCGCATGGGCCGTACGTTGGTAAATGCTGTAGAGCAAGATGCTGAGGCGACGCTAGCTGGCGGGATCGTGGAGCCAGGCAGCTCCTTGGCGGGCGCTGATATTGGCGAGCTTGCAGGTGTCGGGAAGCGCGGCGTTGTCGCGGTCGATTCGCTCACGTCGATTGCCGATGATTTTGATGTGTTGATCGACTTCACGGCCCCTCAGGTCACGCTTGGTAATCTGGCGTTCTGCGCAGAGCACGGCAAACGTATCGTGATTGGTACTACTGGCATGAGCGATGATGAGTTGGCTCAGCTCGATAGCTACCGCGACAAGGTAGCCATGGTGTTCGCGCCCAATATGAGCGTCGGGGTTAATTTGACCCTGAAACTGCTCGAAACCGCTGCCAAAGCGCTGGGCGATGAAGGCTACGATATTGAAGTGATCGAGTCTCACCACCGCCATAAGGTTGATGCGCCTTCCGGCACCGCGATCAAAATGGGCGAAGTCATTGCCGACAGCCTGGGGCGTAACCTTAAAGAGCACGGCGTGTTTGAGCGAGTCGGGCAGTGCGGCCCACGCACCGACAAAGAGATCGGCTTTGCCACCGTGCGCGCGGGCGATATCGTGGGTGAGCACACGGTAATGTTTGCTACCGAAGGTGAGCGCATTGAAATCACTCACAAGGCCTCCAGCCGGATGACCTTTGCCAAAGGTGCGGTTCGCGCGGCGCGCTGGGTCGCTGGCAAAGAGAGCGGCCGTTACGACATGCAGGATGTATTGGGGCTAGAGTAGGGGATTGCCTGTCACTGCTTGAGCAGGGCGCTAGAACAGTCCTGCCATCAAGGGGTAGTCTTCGACCAAGAATTCCTGTAACATTTCAAAAATTTTGGCCGGGTGGCCTGGAAATCTTAAACGGCGCGCTTGTTGCGTTGGTCAACCCAAAGCCTGCCTCCTCAGGGTTTGCTGCTATAAAGCGGTGCTGCTGTTAAGCGTAACGCTAGAGGCTAAGCGAATCAGAAAGGCATCGAACAACAAGCGGGATGAAACCGATTCTTTTTATCGGCTTCGTCCCGCTTTTTTACGACCCCAGTTTTACTAGTGATAGTTTTTATTAGCGATAGTGTTACGTCGCGGATAATCAAGAAATTGCTGAGCCTGCGCCCCACAGGCTCCCACCAGCATGGGAGGATCTTGTTTTGAATAACCCCGCATTGAGCAAACCCGCAATATTGGCCCTGGAAGATGGCAGCGTGTTCCACGGCATCGCCATTGGCGCGGACGGATTAACAAGCGGTGAGGTGGTGTTCAATACGGCCATGACCGGCTATCAAGAAATCCTCACCGACCCTTCCTACACCCGCCAAATCGTTACCCTCACCTATCCCCATATCGGCAATACTGGCATTAACGCTGAAGACATTGAGTCAGCGTCTATTGCCGCAGCAGGCTTGGTGATTCGCGATTTACCGCTAATGGCCAGCAGCTTCCGCTCTGAGCAGTCGCTGTCGGACTACCTGAAAAGCCAGAACGTGCTGGGTATTGCCGATATCGATACCCGCCGTCTAACGCGCATTTTGCGTGATAAAGGTGCGCAGAACGGGGCGATTCTGGCCGGGGTAGATGCTGAGGGCGATGATGCGGTCACACGGGCGCTGGAAGCCGCCAAGGCTTTCCCTGGCCTGAAGGGGATGGATCTGGCCAAAGAGGTGTCGTGTAAACAAGCCTACGAGTGGTCGGAAGGTGAGTGGACGCTGGGTGAAGGCTACGCTGATGCTTCCAAAAGCGAGCGCCCCTACCATGTGGTGGCGTACGACTACGGTGTGAAATTCAACATCCTGCGCATGCTGGCCGCTCGCGGCTGCCGCCTGACGGTGGTGCCCGCGCAAACACCTGCCGCTGAGGTGCTGGCGATGAATCCGGATGGCGTGTTTTTAGCCAACGGCCCTGGCGACCCGGAGCCCTGCGATTACGCCATCAAGGCTATTCAGGACGTGCTGGAAACCGATATTCCGGTGTTTGGTATCTGCCTGGGCCACCAACTGCTGGCGCTCGCCGCCGGTGCCAAAACGGTCAAAATGAGCCACGGCCACCACGGTGCCAACCACCCGGTGCAGGATCTGGATAGTGGCACCGTGATGATCACCAGCCAGAACCACGGCTTTGCGGCGGATGAAGCGACCCTGCCTGCTAACGTGCGCGCAACGCACCGTTCGCTGTTCGACGGCACCTTGCAGGGAATCGAGCTTACCGACCGACCGGCGTTCAGCTTTCAAGGCCACCCGGAAGCGAGCCCCGGCCCGCGTGATATGGCGCCGCTGTTTGATCGCTTCGTGGCTATGATGCAGGCACGCCGTTAACGCGTCCCTAGCATCACCGTATCGCCGTCTTTTGTCGCTCATCGTCACCATTTTTTGCGGGAACCGTTATGCCTAAGCGTACCGACATCAACAGTATCTTGATCATTGGCGCTGGCCCGATTGTGATCGGCCAGGCCTGCGAATTCGACTACTCCGGCGCCCAGGCGTGTAAAGCGCTGCGCGAGGAGGGTTACCGGGTTATTTTGGTTAACTCCAACCCTGCCACCATCATGACTGACCCGGCCATGGCCGATGCCACCTACATCGAGCCGATTACCTGGCAGGCGGTGGAGAAGATCATCGAAGCCGAGCGCCCTGATGCCATTCTGCCGACCATGGGTGGCCAGACGGCGCTGAATTGCGCCCTCGAGCTTGAAAAGCATGGCGTGCTGGAGAAGTTCGGCGTCGAGATGATCGGTGCCAACGCCGATGCGATTAACATGGCCGAAGACCGTGATCTGTTCGATCAGGCCATGAAGCGCATTGGCTTGGAGTGCCCGAAAGCGAAAGTCGCCCACACCATGGATGAAGCCTGGGAGATTCAGGCTGAACTGGGTTTCCCGACCATTATTCGCCCTTCCTACACCATGGGCGGCTCCGGCGGCGGCGTGGCGTACAACAAGGAAGAGTTCGAAGAAATCTGTACCCGTGGTTTTGAGCTTTCCAATAACCACGAGCTGCTCATCGATGAGTCGCTGCTGGGGTGGAAAGAGTACGAGATGGAAGTTGTGCGTGATAAAAACGACAACTGCATCATCGTCTGCGCGATTGAGAACTTCGACCCCATGGGCGTGCACACCGGCGACTCCATCACCGTGGCGCCGGCGCAAACGCTGACCGATAAAGAGTATCAGATCATGCGTGACGCCAGCCTCGCGGTACTGCGCGAGATTGGCGTAGAGACCGGTGGCTCTAACGTCCAGTTTGGTATGGATCCCAAAACCGGCCGTTTGGTAGTTATCGAGATGAACCCGCGGGTGTCACGCTCTTCAGCGCTGGCCTCAAAGGCGACCGGTTTCCCGATTGCTAAAATCGCCGCGAAATTGGCGATTGGCTATACCCTGGACGAGCTACAGAACGATATTACCGGTGGTCAAACGCCGGCATCGTTCGAGCCGTCTATCGATTACGTGGTCACCAAAATTCCGCGCTTCACCTTCGAGAAGTTCCCCCAGGCCAACGATCGCCTAACGACGCAGATGAAGTCGGTGGGTGAGGTGATGGCGATTGGGCGTACTTTCCAGGAGTCGCTGCAGAAAGCCCTGCGTGGCCTGGAAACCGGTAACGATGGTCTCGATCCGATCATTACCGATTTCACGCCGGACAACATGGCAATTATCCAGGGCGAGCTGCAGGCCGCCGGCGCAGAGCGTATTTTCTACGTGGCGGACGCCATGCGTTCCGGCATGAGCGTCGATGACGTCTTTGCCCTGACCAATATCGACCCTTGGTTCCTGGTGCAGTTGGAAGATTTGGTGCTGACTGAAAACGCCGTCGCCAAACGTACGCTGGCTGACTTCTCTGCCCGTGAGCTCTATCAGCTCAAGCGCAAAGGTTTCGGCGATGCACGCCTGGCCAAATTGCTGAATGTCAGCGAAAAAGAGTTCCGTCAAACCCGCCAGGCCGCCGGCATTCGCCCGGTTTATAAGCGTGTCGATACCTGTGCCGCGGAGTTCGCCTCTGATACCGCCTATATGTACTCCACTTACGAAGAAGAGTGCGAGGCGGATGTCTCTGACCGTCAGAAGATCATGGTATTGGGCGGTGGCCCTAACCGGATCGGTCAGGGCATCGAGTTTGATTACTGCTGCGTTCACGCCGCCTTCGCCATGCGCGACGATGGCTATGAAACCATCATGGTCAACTGCAACCCGGAAACCGTCTCGACCGATTACGACACCTCTGATCGTCTCTACTTCGAGCCGGTAACGCTGGAAGACGTGCTGGAAATCGCCGATAAAGAGAAGCCGGTAGGCGTGATCGTCCAGTTCGGTGGTCAGACGCCGCTGAAACTGGCCCGTGAGCTAGAAGCTGCCGGTGTGCCGATCATTGGTACCACGCCGGATGCTATCGACCGCGCAGAAGACCGTGAACGCTTCCAGGTGATGATCGACAAGCTGGGCCTGAAGCAGCCGCCCAACGCGACCGCACGCAGCTTTGCCGAAGCCTTCGATAAAGCCGAAGCGATTGGTTACCCGCTGGTAGTTCGCCCCAGCTACGTATTGGGTGGCCGGGCGATGGAGATCGTCTACGACGCCTCCGAGCTTGAAAACTACATGACCCATGCGGTGAAGGTCTCAAACGACTCCCCGGTACTGCTGGATCACTTCCTGAGTGCTGCGATCGAGATCGATATCGATGCGGTGTCGGATGGCCAGCAGGTGGTGATCGGCGGCATCATGCAGCACGTAGAGCAAGCGGGCGTTCACTCCGGCGACTCTGCCTGCGCGCTGCCGCCTTACTCGCTGCCTGCGGATGTGCAGGACGAGATGCGCCATCAGGTGAAGCAGATGGCGGTTGAGCTGGGCGTTAAAGGCTTAATGAACGTGCAGTTGGCCTGGCAGGATGGCGAGATCTATGTGATCGAGGTGAATCCCCGCGCTTCGCGTACGGTGCCCTTTGTGTCCAAGTGCATTGGCACCTCGCTGGCGCAGATTGCGGCCCGCTGCATGGCCGGTAAAACCCTGGCTGAGCAGGGCTTTGAGCAGGAGATCGTGCCGCACTTCTATAGTGTTAAAGAGGCGGTTTTCCCGTTCAATAAATTCCCCGGTGTCGACCCGATTCTGTCGCCGGAAATGAAGTCCACCGGCGAAGTGATGGGCTCTGGCGACACCTTTGCAGAAGCCTTCTTCAAGGCGCAGTTGGGGGCAGGTGAGGCCATTCCTGGACTTACCGGTGAGCGCAAGGCATTCCTTTCCGTGCGCGAACCGGACAAGGCGGGGATTATCGAAGTGGGGCGTTCTCTGTTAGCATTAGGCTTTACGCTATGTGCTACACGGGGAACAGCGGCTGCTTTTGAAGCTGCCGGGCTTGCCGTGGAACACGTCAATAAAGTCTACGAAGGCCGTCCCCATATCGTCGATCTGCTTAAGAACGACGAAATCGCCTACATTGTGAACACTACTGAAGGTCGTCAGGCTATTAACGACTCTTCGGTCATTCGCCGTACTGCTCTCTCGCGCAAGGTGCCCTATGCGACCACCTTGGCGGGCGCTAATGCTGTTTGCATGGCGCTTGAGTACGGTAGGGAGATTACGGTGCGGCGCCTTCAGGATCTGCATGCAGGAGCAAGTCAATGAACAAGGTCCCGATGACAGTTGCGGGAGAAAGAAGCCTTCGTGAAGAGCTCGACCACCTTAAAAGCGAAGCTCGTCCGCAGGTGATCGCGGCCATCGCCGAAGCGCGTGAACACGGTGATCTTAAAGAGAACGCCGAGTATCACGCCGCTCGCGAGCAGCAGGGGTTTATCGAAGGGCGAATTCAGGAGATCGAAAGTAAGCTCTCTGTCGCTCAAGTGATTGACGTCACCAAGCTGCCGAAAACTGGCAAAGTGATTTTCGGCGTAACCGTATCGCTAATGAATCTGGATACTGATGCGGAAGTCACTTACCGTATCGTCGGCGAAGATGAGGCGGATATTAAGTCTGGCCGTATCTCGGTTACCTCACCGATTGCCCGTGCCCTGATCGGCAAAGAAGAGGGTGATGTCGTGGTGGTCAAAACACCCGGCGGTGACGTGGAGTACGAAGTAGGTAGCGTCGAACACGTATGACAAAAAACGCCCCTTCGATTGACTCTGGAGTCAGTTGAAGGGGCGCTTTCGTACGGCGACTCTCTATTGCACGCGTTGAATTTAACGCTTAATGGCGGCCGTGGTGGTTCTCAAAGCGGGTAACGTTAGAAAGCTTCGGGTTCACCTGCGGATTTCTACGATAGAGCAGCGCCATTTTGCCAATGGTTTGCACCAAGTCGGCACGGCTGTTGGCGATCAGTTCGGCTATCATGGCAGCACGATCATCCCGCTCAGGAAGGGCAAGTTTCACTTTGATCAGTTCGTGATCAGTGAGTGCGCGGTTGAGTTCTGCGAGCAAATTTTCGGAGACGCCGTTCTCAGAAACGGTGACCACTGGGTTAAGATGGTGGCCAATGCTACGAAATGCTTTCTTTTGTGCCTGTGACAAGCTCATGGTATCTTGCGGTATCCCGGTTAGCGCTTAACGCTCCATCTTACGGTGAAACGTCACCGAGTGAAAGCGATCGCGTGAATGCGCCCATCTCTTATTCCAGTGTTAGACTCCCACATGCAGCAAAAGCCCCCGAACCGAAAACATTCCGTTAGCAAGACCAGCAATAACTGGAAGAAGGAGCATTTTGACGACCAGTACGTGAAGCAGAGCTGGCAAGATGGCTACCGTTCCCGTGCCAGCTATAAGCTGATTGAGTTGGATGAAAAAGATAAACTGCTGCGTCCCGGTATGACGGTGATTGATCTGGGCGCCGCCCCCGGCGGGTGGAGTCAAATTGCAGCGGAAAGGGTAGGGCCTGAAGGTGTGGTGATTGCCTCTGATATTCTGGAGATGGATGCACTGGCCGGGGTGGATTTTATCCAAGGTGATTTCACTGAAGAGGCGGTGCTGGAGGCGATACTAAAATGCCTGGATAATCGCCGTGTAGACCTTGTGATGTCGGATATGGCCCCCAATATGAGTGGTATGGCGGCGATTGATCAGCCCCAGGCGATGTATTTAGTGGAGCTAGCGTTAGAACTTGCCCGCGAAACGTTGTCACCTGGTGGCCGGTTTTTAGCTAAAGTATTCCAGGGGGAAGGGTTTGACGCCTATTTGAAAGAATTGCGCGGCAGCTTTAACAAGGTAGTAACCCGTAAGCCAGACGCCTCCCGGGCGCGTTCCCGTGAAGTCTATTTTCTGGCCGAAGGGTTTCGCGGGTGACTCTCCTTAACATGAGAGGCTGCCCGTGTGGTTCATAGCCAAGATTTATCAGCGCGATTGCCAGACAGGCAAGCGCAACGTGTGTCACATTAGTCGCCATAAGTGCGCGTGACACAGATGGCCCGAGGCATAAGACGCTTTGGCAATGGTTGAACGCTTGATGCTGATGTAATGTCGTATTACTAAGCTTATTGGTAAAAGACTTTATGAAGCACCAGGGTTTAACTGACGGATTCTTGTAATGAGGGTAGCCCCTTGAATGATATGGCGAAGAACCTGATTCTGTGGTTGGTCATCGCGGCCGTCCTACTGACAGTGTTCAACAATTTCAGTACGGAAAGCGCACCGCAAAACACAAACTATTCCCAGTTTGTGCAGCAGGTGCAAAATCAGCAGGTACGTAGCGTAACGATTGATGGTTACACCATCAGCGGTGAGCGCACGGACGGCACTCAGTTCCAGACCATCCGCCCAGCAGCGGAAGATCCAAAGCTGATGGACGACCTGTTGAGCAACAATGTGACGGTGGTGGGCAAAGAGCCAGAGCAGCAAAGTATCTGGACGCGGCTACTGATCGCCAGCTTCCCGATTCTGCTGATTTTGGGCATCTTTATGTTCTTCATGCGCCAAATGCAGGGCGGAGCCGGTGGCGGTAAAGGCGGCCCGATGAGCTTTGGTAAATCGAAGGCCAAACTGCTCTCTCAAGATCAGATCAAAACCACCTTTGCCGATGTGGCAGGCTGTGATGAAGCCAAGGAGGAAGTAGAAGAGCTGGTCGACTTCCTGCGTGACCCAACCAAATTCCAGCGCCTGGGCGGTATGATTCCCCGCGGCGTGCTGATGGTAGGGCCCCCGGGTACCGGTAAAACGCTGCTGGCGAAGTCCATTGCGGGCGAAGCCAAAGTGCCGTTCTTCTCTATTTCGGGTTCTGACTTCGTTGAAATGTTTGTCGGTGTCGGTGCATCGCGTGTGCGCGACATGTTCGAGCAGGCCAAAAAGCAGGCGCCGTGCATTATCTTTATCGATGAGATTGACGCCGTGGGCCGTTCACGTGGCACCGGTATGGGTGGCGGTAACGACGAGCGCGAGCAGACGTTGAATCAACTGCTGGTCGAGATGGATGGCTTTGAAGCCAACGAAGGCATCATCGTTATTGCTGCGACCAACCGTCCTGACGTACTTGACCCTGCGTTAATGCGCCCAGGCCGCTTTGACCGTCAGGTAACGGTCGGCTTGCCGGATATCCGTGGCCGTGAGCATATTCTGGGCGTTCACCTACGTAAAGTGCCGCTGGGTGATGACGTAAAACCGCAGCTGATCGCACGTGGTACGCCTGGTTTCTCTGGTGCGGATTTGGCCAACCTAGTCAACGAAGCCGCTCTGTTTGCCGCGCGCCGCAATAAGCGCCTGGTCAGCATGGAAGAGCTTGAGCTCGCGAAGGATAAGATCATGATGGGCGCTGAGCGCAAATCGATGGTCATGACCGACAAAGAGAAGCTCAATACCGCTTACCATGAGTCGGGTCACGCCATTATCGGTCTGGTCGTGCCTTCCCATGATCCGGTCTATAAGGTAACGATTATTCCCCGTGGCCGTGCGCTGGGTGTCACCATGTTCCTGCCGGAAGAGGATCGCTACAGCCTCTCCCGTCAGCAAATTCTGGGGCAGATCTGCTCGCTGTTTGGTGGCCGTATTGCCGAAGAAATGACGTTAGGCCCGAATGGTGTAACGACCGGCGCCTCAAACGACATCAAGCGTGCTACTGAGCTGGCCCATAACATGGTTGCCAAGTGGGGCTTGTCGGACGAAATGGGCCCGATCATGTACGACGAGGATGAGTCGCATCAGTTCCTCGGCGGCCCGGGTCAGGGTGGTGGCAAGATGAAGTCTGGTGACACCACCACGCGCCTTGATAAGGAAGTCCGCAAAATCATCGACGGTTGCTACGAGCAGGCACGCCAAATCCTGACCGATAATCGCGATAAGCTGGACGCCATGGCCGAGGCCTTGATGAAGTACGAGACCATTGATGCCACGCAGTTGAAGGACATCATGGAAGGTCGTGAGCCGCGCCCGCCGGAAGGTTGGGATGACGGTGACTCATCCGGTGGCGGTACGCCTGTCAACGATGACAAGCCGCAAGCGAAGGCTGAAGACGATGCTTCTTCAAACGCTTCTGGAGGCGATGCGTCCGGTGGTGACAGTGAAGAAGATGACGACGGGCCGCGTCGCCGTCCCTCAGACCCGCTAGGTGGCCCTGCAGGCTCATAAGCCAGCACTGCCGTATGAGCCAAAGGCGCCCCGTCATGGGGCGCCTTTTTTGATATGCTGTATACATAACAGCAATGTTTCATTTCTTGATCAGGCTGCAGCATGAAATCAATTCTGGACACGTCCTCTTCACGAAACGCAGAAAATGCTCTCCAACTGCGTTGCGGGCGCCATCTGTTGGATCTCTCCTTTCCCAGGGTAATGGGTATTCTTAATGTGACCCCGGACTCTTTTTCTGACGGTGGCCAGCACGTGGCATTGGATGACGCTTTGCGCCACGCTGAGCGGATGCTGGCCGAAGGGGCGGCGATGATAGATGTGGGCGGCGAATCGACCCGCCCTGGGGCTACCCCCGTCAGCCCCCAGGAGGAGCTAGACCGGGTGGCGCCAGTGGTGGAAGTCCTGGTACGCGAGCTGGATGCGTTGGTGTCGGTGGATACCAGTTGCCCGACGGTTATACGCGAGGCGAGCGAACTGGGCGCTGGTATGATTAATGATGTGCGTGCGTTAGAGCGCGAGGGAGCCCTGCTGGCCGCGGTGGGTAGCGGGCTGCCCGTCTGTTTGATGCACCGCCAGGGCGAGCCGCAGGATATGCAGCAGTCGCCCACTTATCAGCGCCCGATTGAAGAAGAGGTGGCGGATTATTTGGCCCGTCGGATTGCTGAGTGCGAGGCGGCCGGTCTGCGCCGCAATCGTCTATTGGTTGACCCTGGTTTTGGCTTCGGCAAAACCGTCGAACACAATCTACGCTTACTCAAATACATGGAGTCTCTGCAATCGCTGGAGCTCCCGCTGCTAGTGGGTATGTCACGCAAAAGTATGATTGGAAAAGTGTTGGGTCGACCAGTGGAGGAGCGTCTCTCCGGTGGTTTGGCGCTCGCTGCCATGGCGGTTGAGCGAGGGGCAAATATTTTGCGCGTGCATGACGTGGCTGCAACGGTCGATGCAGTCAATATGGCGTGGGCGGTACTACAAGAAGGCTGCGAGCCGCCGCTAAATAAGGAGTTTGACGCATGACAAGGCGCTATTTTGGGACGGATGGTATTCGCGGCACGGTGGGTAAATCACCGATTACCGCTGATTTTATGCTCAAGCTGGGCTGGGCGGCGGGTCAGGTGCTGCGCCGTGATAAAGGTCGAACGCGGGTACTGATCGGCAAAGATACCCGGATCTCTGGCTATATGTTTGAATCCGCCCTAGAGGCGGGGCTCTCGGCAGCGGGTGTCGATGTATCACTGCTGGGGCCAATGCCCACGCCGGGTATTGCCTATTTAACGCGCACCTTCCGTGCCGATGCAGGCATCGTCATTTCGGCATCGCACAACCCCTTTGATGATAACGGCATCAAGTTCTTCTCCGCTGAGGGCAAGAAGCTTCCCGATGACACGGAAGATCGTATCGAAGCGATGCTGGAAGCGCCGCTGACCACGGCCGAGGCCGCGCAGCTGGGTAAGGCAACGCGTATCGACGACGCCGCAGGCCGTTACATCGAGTTCTGTAAATCGACCTTGCCTGACCGGCTTAGCCTGCACGGCCTTAAAATCGTCTTAGACTGTGCTCACGGTGCCACTTACCATATCGCACCCAATGTGTTCCGCGAGCTGGGGGCTGATGTCACCACCATTGGCTCTGCGCCTGACGGGTTAAACATTAACCAGCAGGTGGGCTCAACGCACCCCGCGGCTCTACGCGCTGCCGTTATTCAGCAAAATGCGGATTTGGGGATCGCCTTTGATGGCGATGGCGACCGCGTGCTGCTGGTAGATGGCGACGGGCGGGAAGTCGACGGCGACGATATTCTCTATCTGATTGCCCGAGATCGCCACGAGCGTGGCTTGCTTCAAGGCGGCGTGGTGGGCACCCTGATGTCAAACTTTGGCCTGTCGATGGCGCTGGATAAGCTGGGAATCCCCTTTGAGCGCGCAAAGGTGGGTGACCGCTTTGTGATGGAGCGTATGGCCGCCAATGGTTGGGAGCTGGGCGGTGAGTCGTCGGGGCATATTGTGTGCGCCCACGTGCAGACCACCGGCGACGGCATTGTCTCCGCGTTGCAGGTATTGGCGCTGATGATGCGCGAGCAAAAAAGCCTCCCGACACTGTTAAAAGAGTTGGAGAAAGTGCCCCAGGCGCTGGTTAATGTACGTTTGCCCGCTCATGCCAGCGCCAAAGAGGTGATGGCATCTGCGCCGCTTCAGCAGGCAGTGGCTGCGTTAGAGCATGAGTTAGGTGATGAGGGGCGAGTGTTGCTACGTCCCTCAGGTACTGAGCCGCTTATTCGAGTAATGGTGGAAGGACGTGCCCATTTAGATGTCGATCAATTGGCGCATAGCTTGGCCGATCAGGTTCAGGCGCTACTTAATTAAATGTGTTCAGCTAACCGGTTCGGTAAACTGGTTTGGTAAACCCAGCTTGTGGTTATAACAGCGGTTGTCTTGACAAGGCCGCTCCTATACCATTTCGCTCCACCTTGAGTGAGGAGAGTCGATGCGTACGCCTTTAATCGCCGGTAACTGGAAAATGAACGGTTCCGTGGCGTTAATCAATGAATTCGGCCAGGCCTTCTCCGCCGCCGTATCGCCAACGAGCGTGGATGTCGTTATCATTCCGCCGTTCCCCTATTTGGATGCGGCGCGCCACGCGTTTGAAGGTACGGTGCTTTCATTGGGCGCGCAAACGTTGAACCCTATTCACTCTGGGGCGCATACCGGCGAAGTAAGTGGTCGCATGCTAAAAGAGTTTGCGGTCTCTTACGTATTGGTGGGGCACTCTGAACGACGTCAGCTCTACAAAGAGAGCGATGAACAGATCTTTGCACGCCTGCTAGCAGCATTGAGCGTGGATATCACGCCGATCCTCTGTGTGGGTGAGTCCCTGGAGGAGCGCGACGCAGGGCGCACGATGGATGTGGTGCTTCGTCAAGTGGGCTATGTAATGTCCCGCTTAGAGCCCGACCAGCGTAAGCAGGTCGTGATTGCCTATGAGCCTGTTTGGGCCATTGGCACTGGGCGCACGGCAACGCCTGAGCAAGCCCAGGACGTTATGGCAGGCATCCGTGCCTACCAGGCGGGTTTCGATAAGGGCCTCGCCGAGCAACTGCGTTTGCTTTACGGCGGCAGTATGAACGCAAGCAATGCGGCTGAGCTGCTTGCTCAGCCAGATATCGACGGCGGTCTAGTGGGCGGAGCCTCACTCAAGATCGATGATTTTTATGCCATTTGTCAGTCAGCAGGATAACGCCATGCAAGTTGCAATTCTTATGATTCATGTGGTGATTGCGGTCGCCCTGGTGGTACTCATTCTGCTTCAGCAGGGTAAAGGTGCCGAAGCCGGTGCCGCTTTCGGAGGCGGTGCATCACAAACGGTATTTGGTTCGCGGGGCAGTGGTAACTTCCTGTCGCGCACAACGGCTATTTTGGCGGCGGGTTTCTTCGTCACCTCAATGGCGCTAGCTTACTTTGCCACCCAGGCGGGCCAGGCACCGGAAGCAGGTATTCCCGATTCGCGCTTGATCGAGCAGCAGCAAAGCGTCCCGACGCTTGACGACAGGCCTGCGGACGTGGATAATACCGCGCCAGTGCTAGAGGAAAGCAGCGAGTAAGCAGCTGCTGTTTTTTAGCCTCCCCTGATGCCGAAGTGGTGGAATTGGTAGACACGCTATCTTGAGGGGGTAGTGACCGTATGGTCGTGCGGGTTCAAGTCCCGCCTTCGGCACCATCTGTTTTGCTGGCACGCCAGCTTCCCAGAACGTTTCTTTTGTTACCAGAATGCCCATTGGCACCTGAGGCGAAAAAGACAGCTTTAAGTAAGTGGTTCTTGAAGCAAGTAGTTCTTGACGTAAGTGGCTTTAGTGTCTATTATCGTCGACCTAGATTGATGCGGGGTGGAGCAGTCTGGTAGCTCGTCGGGCTCATAACCCGAAGGTCATCGGTTCAAATCCGGTCCCCGCTACCATTTTCTAGTAGCATGTTCTAGATTGTTATTTTTAAGACGTATTGGAAATAACGGTCATTTCAGGTACAGCCTGTTACATGTTGCTAAGACGGTACTGGAAGTAGTACTTAAGAAATGGTACACAAGGTTTCTTTCAAAAAGCCCCTTCCAGTGAAGGGGCTTTTTGTTAGCAGCTTTTGGCTAGCAAGCGCGCCTGGTCGCTGTTTTATTGGCGCCCCCGCTTTGTTAGCCAGAATATCGTTAGCACGAATATCTTAATAGCGGATGTCGTCCGGAAAACCGGAGACACATTCCCAAGTAACGCCAATCAGCCACCTAGCTTTTCTAATAACTCCTGGCCAGGTGCCTGATGCAACGGCTATAGGAGCTTTGTCTGTGGCCACTAAACACGCTGCGCTTCACGCGCTGATCGAACCTGTTGTTGCTGCCATGGGCTTTGAGCTATGGGGCATCGACCATCTTTCCCAGGGCAAAAATTCGCGGCTGGTGATCTATATCGAGCGCGAGAGTGGTGTCAGCGTGGAAGACTGCGCAGATATTAGCCGCCAAGTCAGTGCCGTTATGGATGTAGAAGACCCCATTCCCGGTGAGTACCGGTTGGAAGTCTCCTCGCCAGGCATGGCACGTCCCTTGTATTCCCTGGATCAGTTTACCCGCTTTCAAGGTCATCACGTCGCGCTGAAACTGCGCACTGCCTTTGACGGGCGGCGCAAGTATCAAGGGCTTTTGGTCGGTGTTGAGGGGGATGAAGTACTGCTACAACTGGATGGCGAAGAGTACTGCTTTCCAATTGAGAGTATTGATTCTGCTCACATTGTACCGCAGTTCGACGATTGACCGGGTGGCGGCGCTGCCGGCAGGCTGCCGGGGTGATGCACATAAGGATAGGTTTTCTGGCGAGGCATACGCATGAGTAAAGAAATTTTAATGGTCGTTGACGCGATCTCCAATGAGAAGGGCGTCCCACGTGATGTCATCTTCGAGGCGGTAGAAGCCGCTCTTGCGAGCGCGTCACGCAAGCGTTTTGAAAGAGAAGAAGCCAATGTGCGCGTGCATATTGACCGCCGCACTGGTGAATACGAAACCTTCCGCACCTGGACCGTTGTGGAAGATGACGAATTCGAAACGCCAGATTATGAAATTAAAGAGAGCATCGCCGAGCAGCGCGATCCGCCGCTGAAATTAGGCGATGTGGTCGAAAAAAGCATCGAAAATGCGTCGTTTGGTCGTATTGCTGCACAAACCGCCAAACAGGTGATCGTACAGAAAGTACGCGAAGCCGAGCGGGCCGAAGTCGTGCGCCAATATGCCGATCGCGAAGGTGAACTGGTTGCGGGCATCGTTAAAAAGACCACACGTGATGGCCTGATCATTGATTTGGGCGAAAACGCTGAGGCGTTTTTGCCGCGCAATGAAATGATTCACGGCGAGCGTTACCGCATGAACGAGCGGGTGCGCGCCCTGTTGGTCAAAGTGGATCCCGATGCACGCGGTGCCCAGCTTCAGCTATCGCGGACGTGCCCCGAGCTGATCATCGAGCTGTTCAAAATTGAAGTGCCAGAGATCGCAGAGCAGTTGATTGAGATCAAAGGTGCTGCGCGTGACCCCGGCTCACGGGCCAAAATTGCGGTAAAAACCAATGATCGCCGCATCGACCCGGTCGGTGCCTGTGTGGGTATGCGCGGTTCGCGCGTTCAAGCGGTCTCTTCGGAGCTGCAAAACGAACGTGTTGATATCGTGCTGTGGGATGACAATCCCGCCCAATTGGTGATTAACGCCATGGCACCTGCCGATGTTGGGTCTATCCTTGTGGACGAGGACGCCCACGCAATGGACGTGGCCGTGGCGCAGGATAACCTTGCTCAGGCGATTGGTCGGAGCGGTCAGAACGTGCGTTTGGCTTCTGAACTTACCGGCTGGCGCATTAATGTCATGACCGAAGAGGAAGCGGAGTCTAAGCGCGATCAAGAGATTGATAGCCTGGTGGACTCTTTTATCCAGCACCTCGATGTGGATGAAGATGTCGCTCGCCTGTTGGTGGATGAGGGGTTCACTACCCTGGAAGAAGTCGCCTACGTGCCGATGGAAGAGATGCTCGAAATCGAAGAGTTCGATGAAGATTTAGTCGAAGCGCTTCGTGCACGTGCGAAAGACGAGCTGCTGACGATGGCAATTGCCACGGAAGAAGCGCTAGACGGTGCCCAGCCAGCAGCAGATCTGCTGGAGATGGATGGCATGGAGCGCCACCTGGCCTTCATTCTGGCCAGTCGCGGCATCGTTACCATGGAAGATCTCGCCGAGCAGTCTGTCGACGATCTGGTCGATATCGAGGAGTTGGACGAAGCGCGCGCAGCGGCACTGATCATGACTGCCCGTGCGCCCTGGTTTGAAGTCGATGACGCATCGGATTCGAACACACAGTAAACAGGTCACGGGCTGAGGAGGGTCAATATGTCAGATATGACAGTTAAAGATTTCGCAGGAAAGGTGGGCCGTGATGTGCCTCGCCTACTAGAGCAAATGAAAGAAGCGGGTTTGAAGCACGCTTCTGAAAGCGATGCTGTGTCTGAAGAAGATAAGCAGAAGCTACTGAGTTTCTTGAAGAAGAGCCACGGCGGTAGCGACACCCCTGAAGCGGGCAAAAACCGCATCACGCTGACGCGCAAAACCCGTAGCCGTATCAATACCGGCGAGCGCGGCAAAACCATTGAAGTGCAGGTACGTAAGAAAAAGACCTACGTCAAAAGCGCTGAAGATGAGAAGCCGAAAGCGCCGGAGCCTAGCTATACTGGCCCGCGCCAGCTAGTGGGCGATATGGCGGAAGCCGAAGCTGAGCGCAAAGTGTCTGATGCGCGTGAAGCCGAAGAAAAAGCCGCTGCTAAGAAAGCCCGCGCTGCACAGGTAGCGGAAGCCACCGCGCGTAGCAATAAAGAAGCTGAAGCGACGGCGCAAAGTAACACGGCGCGTAGCAATAAAGAGTCTAAAGCCAAGCCGAAAGCGCCTGCGGCAGCCAAAGCACCGGCTACGCCAGACATTCCTGTGCCGAATCTTGAAATCGACGATACGCCGTCCGGTGACGATATGCCGCCAGCGCCGCCGAAAGAGGGCCGCACTGACCGTCGTACCGCTCCGCCCAAGAAGACGGCGGCGAAGAACAAAGGTCGCCGTGACGATGAAGATCGTGGTGATCGCGAAGAGCGCAAGCGCGGCGGCGGTAAGAAGGTAAAACGTGCCGAACAGCGTCGCGGTGGTCGCCGTGGTGGCAACCAGACCGGCAATGGCAAGCACGCTTTCCAGAAGCCGACTCAGCCGATCGTGCGTGAAGTATCGATCCCTGAATCGATCAGCGTGGCGGAATTGGCCGATAAGATGTCGATCAAGGCCAATGAAGTGATCAAGGCCATGTTTAACATGGGCGCGGCGGTTACCATCAACCAAACCATCGATCAGGATACGGCTGCGATCGTGGTGGAAGAGATGGGCCATACACCGAAGCTGGTTAAAGATGACGCGCTGGAAACGGAAATGCTCGAAGGCATCTCCTATGAAGGCGAAGAGATCACGCGTTCACCCGTTGTTACGGTGATGGGCCACGTTGACCACGGTAAAACCTCGCTGCTGGATTACATCCGTAAAGCGAAAGTGGCGACCGGTGAAGCCGGTGGTATTACCCAGCATATCGGTGCCTACCATGTGGAAGATAACCACGGTGGCGTGACCTTCCTGGATACCCCAGGCCACGCGGCGTTTACCGCCATGCGTGCCCGTGGTGCCAAGGCGACAGATGTGGTTATTCTGGTTGTGGCTGCCGACGATGGCGTGATGCCTCAGACGATTGAGGCGATTGAACACTCCAAAGCCGCTGAAGTGCCCATGGTGGTAGCGGTCAACAAGATCGATAAAGATGGTATCGATCTTGATCGCATCAAGAATGAGCTTTCGCAGCACGGCGTGATCTCCGAAGAGTGGGGCGGTGATACTCAGTTTGTTCACGTTTCCGCCAAGACCGGTGAAGGTATTGAAGAACTGTTGGAAGCAATCCAACTGGTCTCTGAAGTGCTTGAGCTTAAAGCCGTTCCTTCTGCGCCGGGTAAAGGCGTGGTGGTTGAATCGCGCCTTGATAAAGGTCGTGGTCCAGTCGCTACCGTACTGGTTCAGAACGGTACGCTGAAAAAGGGCGATATCGTCCTGGCTGGCCTGCACTACGGTCGTGTACGTGCGCTGACCAACGAACTTGCCCAGCAAGTCGATGCGGTTGGCCCGGCCATGCCGGTAGAGATTCAAGGCTTGGGCGGTACGCCGGATGCCGGTGATGACTTTATGGTCGTTGCAGACGAGAAGAAAGCCCGCGAAGTGGCTAACTTCCGTCAAGGCAAATACCGCGAAGTGCGCCTGGCGCGTCAGCAGAAGGCCAAGCTGGAGAACATGTTCAGCCAGATGGGCCAAGACGAAGTGGCCAAGGTCAACATCGTCCTCAAAGCCGACGTTCAAGGTTCTCTGGAAGCGATCAAAGGCGCCCTGGAAGAGCTCTCCACCGGTGAAGTTGAAGTCGCCGTGGTCTCTTCGGGTGTCGGTGGTATCACCGGTACCGATGCCAACCTGGCGCTTGCGTCGGAAGCCATCGTAGTCGGCTTTAACGTCCGTGCTGACGCCGCTGCCCGCGAGATCGTTGAGCGCGAAGGCCTGGATCTGCGTTACTACAGCGTTATTTACCAGCTGATCGACGAGGTCAAACAGGCGATGAGCGGTATGCTCGCACCTGAGTGGAAAGAAGAAATCGTCGGTATTGCCGAAGTGCGTGATGTCTTCCGTGCGCCGAAGATTGGTGCCATCGCCGGCTGTATGGTGGTTGAAGGCAGCGTGCATCGTAATAAGAAGATCCGCGTGTTGCGTGATGACGTGGTGATCTACGAAGGCGAGCTCGAATCGCTGCGCCGCTTCAAAGACGATGTGCAGGAAGTGCGCAACGGCATGGAGTGTGGCATCGGCGTGAAGAACTACAACGATGTCCAAGTCGGCGATAAGATCGAAGTCTTCGACCAAGTGAAGGTCGAGCGTAGCCTGTAAGGTTGCGAGGAGCTAAACATGCGCGAATTTAAGCGTACCGACCGGGTAGCCGACCAGCTCCAAAAGGAGCTGGCGGTGCTGATCCAACGAGAAGTGAAAGACCCGCGTTTGGGCATGGTCACGGTTAGCGGTGTCACCGTTAGCCGTGACCTTGGCTACTCCGACGTCTACGTCACTCTGTTGGGTGAGCAAGAGCCCGAGCGTATTAAAGAGAATCTGCAGGTGCTTAAGCGTGCTGCTGGTTTTCTAAGAAGCCAGATTGCCAAGCGCATCAAGCTACGTCACGTACCGGAGCTGCGTTTTCATTTCGATGAGAGCGTGGTGCGCGGTCAGCAGCTTTCTTCATTGATTGATGAAGCGGTGACGACGGATCGTGCACGCTATCAAAACGATGATGACGATTATCAAGACGCTGGCCAAGACAGTGACCCAGACGGCGACGCCCAGCAAAGTGAGGAAACTCGCTAGTGGCGCGTCAACGTCGAGGTTTGCCCGTTAATGGCGTACTGCTGCTGGATAAGCCCAAGGGCGTTTCCAGCAACCATGCGCTGCAGCGTGTACGTCGGCTGTTCCAGGCTCAAAAAGCCGGGCACACCGGCACGCTAGACCCGATGGCAACCGGCTTATTGCCGATTTGCCTAGGCGAAGCGACCAAGTTTTCATCGCACTTGCTGGAAGCCGACAAGGTGTATCGCACCCGGGTAGAGCTAGGGGTGATCACCGATACCGGCGATGCGGAAGGCACGATTATTGAGCAGCATGAGGTTCCCAGCCTAAGCGTCGATGACGTGGAAGCTGTGCTCACCCGTTTTCGCGGTGAGATTGACCAAGTGCCGCCGATGTATTCGGCTCTCAAGCATCAGGGCAAAAAACTTTACGAGCTGGCCCGGGAAGGCAAGCAGGTAGAGCGTGCAGCCCGGCGCGTAAGCGTGTATGATGCGCGCCTGCTATCGTTTGAAGGCACTGCTTTTGAGCTGGAAGTAAGCTGCAGTAAAGGCACTTACATCCGCACGTTAGCCGAAGATATTGGCCAAGCGCTTGGCTGTGGTGCGCACATCAGTCAACTAAGGAGGCTCAAAACGGGGCCCTTTTTAGCCGACGCGATGTGGACGCTAGAGGCCTTGGAAGCATTGGCCGACCAAGCGGCACTGGAAGCTGAGCTCATGCCCGTGGATGTGTTGGTGGATCATTTACCGTTACTGACGGTAGACGACACCGCCCATTCTCGTTTGGCCCATGGTCAGCCCGCTGCTCTCGAAACCGGCGCATTAGCCGCGGACGAAGTAGCCCGACTTTATTACGCCGAGACGTTTATCGGCCTTGGCGTAGTGAAAGGTGCTCAGGAAGTGGCACCTAAGCGACTGTTAAGTACTGTCGCTATCTCGTAAACAGCGTTGCAAGGAGGCGACCGTCTACGTGAAAATTGCAAGATCCGACGTGCACGTCGAAACGTGTACGTAGAAAATAGTAGCTTGAGACTGCAAATATGCGTGGTCTCACCCATTCATTTTTAGGCATATTGCTTACTGGAGAGACAGATGGCTTTAACCGCTGAGAAGAAGGCCGAGATCGTCACTGAATACGGCCGCGGCGATAACGATACCGGTTCCCCTGAAGTGCAGGTTGCACTGCTGAGCGCCAACATCAATGGCCTGCAGGATCACTTCAAGACCAACAAACAGGATCACCACTCTCGTCGTGGTCTGATCCGCATGGTTAACCAGCGTCGTAAGTTGCTGGACTACCTAAAGCGTAAAGATTTCGAACGCTATCAGTCCCTGATTCAGCGTCTGGGTCTGCGTCGTTAAGCGTTAACGGCAACGATTAGAAACGGGCAGCTCCTTGTGAGCTGCCCGTTTTTTTATGTTTCGTGTTTACGGCAAGTAGGGAACTGGTAGCCCTATCGCGCTCCAGCGCCTAGAATGGTAACGAGTCAAAACGACCTAAACGAATAGACAAGTAGATATTGATAATGCTGAAGGAAGTCGCTGTGAATCCGGTAAAGAAAACGTTCCAGTACGGTCGTAGCACCGTCACGCTCGAAACCGGGCGTATTGCTCGCCAAGCTACCGGCGCTGTCATGGTTACCATGGATGACACCGTCGTGCTGTGTACCGTTGTCGCTCGCAAAGAGGCAAACCCGAGCCAACCCTTTTTCCCTCTCTCGGTACACTACCAAGAGAAAACCTACGCAGTGGGCAAGATTCCTGGCGGCTTCTTCAAGCGCGAAGGTCGTCCCACTGAAAAAGAGACGCTGACCTCGCGTCTGATTGATCGCCCAATCCGTCCGCTGTTCCCTAAAGGCTTTATGAACGAAGTGCAGGTCGTCTGTACCGTTCTCTCCACCGACCGTAACCACGATCCGGATATTGCCGCACTGCTGGGTACTTCCGCAGCGCTGAGCATCTCTGGCGTGCCGTTTAGTGGCCCGATTGGCGCAGCCCGCGTTGGTTTTAACGAAGAGAAAGGCTACTTCCTCAACCCAACGGTTGAAGAACTGGCCACCTCTGAGCTCGACATGGTCGTCGCCGGTACTGAAAAAGCCGTGCTGATGGTTGAGTCTGAAGCCAAAGAGCTGCTCGAAGACGAAATGCTGGGAGCCGTTCTGTTCGGTCACCAGGAAATGCAGGTCGCGATCAGTGCCATTAACGAACTGGTTGCTGAAGCGGGCAAGCCGCGCTGGGAGTGGCAGGCCGCCGAAGAGAACCAGGCGCTCAAAGCCGCCATGGCCGATGCGTTTGAAGCTAAAGTGGGCGATGCTTACCGCATCACCGACAAAATGCAGCGCCAGGATGCATTGGCTGAGTTGAAAGACCAGGCGATTGAACAACTGGCAGCCGATGAAGGCGAACCGGTTAACGACAAGTTCAGTAAAGATGACGTCAAAGGTGCCTTTGCTAGCCTGGAAAAACGCGTTGTGCGTTCACGGGTGGTAAAAGGTGAGCCGCGTATTGACGGTCGTGACAATCAAACCGTTCGTCCGCTGGCTATCGAAGTCGGTGTGCTGCCGAAAGCTCACGGTTCTGCGATCTTTACGCGTGGTGAGACCCAGGCGATTGCCGTGGCAACGTTGGGCACGCTGCGTGATTCACAGCTAATCGAATCACTGGAAGGTGAGCGTAAAGACCGCTTTATGCTGCACTACAACTTCCCTCCCTACTCGGTGGGTGAAGCTGGCTTTATGGGTGGCCCGAAGCGTCGCGAAATCGGCCATGGCCGCTTAGCACGTCGTGGCGTGCAGGCAATGCTGCCGTCAGAAGATGTCTTCCCCTACACCATTCGTGTGGTGTCTGAAATTACCGAGTCTAACGGTTCCAGCTCCATGGCCTCTGTATGTGGCTCTTCGCTGGCCCTGATGGACGCAGGCGTGCCGTTAAAAGCACCGGTCGCCGGTATTGCCATGGGCTTGGTAAAAGACCCGGACGGTTTTGCGGTATTGACCGATATCCTGGGTGACGAAGATCACCTCGGCGATATGGACTTTAAAGTTGCCGGTTCCGAAGAGGGCGTCACCGCCCTGCAGATGGACATCAAGATCGAAGGCATCAACGAAGAGATTATGGAGCTCGCGCTGCAGCAAGCACTGACCGCGCGACTGAGTATTCTCGAGCAAATGAATGTCGTGATCAGCCAGAGCCGTAGCGATGTCTCCGACAACGCGCCGTCCATGGCAACGATCAAAATCGATCCGGACAAGATCCGTGACGTTATCGGTAAAGGTGGCGCAACCATTCGCAAAATCTGCGAAGACACCGGCGCCTCTATTGATCTCGACGACGATGGCACCGTGCGTATTTACGCGGAAGATAAAGCCGCCGCCAAGCGCGCCATCGACACCGTACTGGCGATTACCGCTGAAGCGGAAATCGGCAAGCTGTATCACGGCAAGGTCGTGCGTATTGCTGACTTCGGTGCGTTCGTTAACATCATGCCCGGCACCGATGGCCTGGTTCACATCTCGCAAATCGTTGCCGAGCGGGTTAACAACGTGCGCGACTTCTTGAACGAAGGCGATGACGTGGTCGTTAAGGTGCTGGATATCGACAACCGCAACCGCGTGAAGCTGTCGATGAAAGAGATCAGCGAAGAAGAGAAAGCCGCTTTTACCGCGGAAGCAGCGGAAACCGAAGCGGCGATTTAAATCGCTAGCTAGGTTTCTGAGACCGCCCTCGTAGCCTCTGGCTACGGGGGCTTTGTTTTTGCTAGGTACTGTTTTTGCTAGGTACTGTTTTTGCTAAGTACTTTTTTGCTAGATAGTGTTTTGTGGTTAGGTATCGCTTTGTTCGCCGGGATTTAGACAGTCAGGGAGCAGCAGATGGAGCAGCAACAAGCGCCGCGTTGGTGGGCGGTGGTGGCCGTGATGATCGGCATTTTTTTACTGGTGACCGCAGAGCAGCTGCCGATTGGGTTGCTTTCCCAGGTGGCATCTAGCATGGGCGTTACCCCCGGCATGGCGGGCTTAATGGTCACCGTGCCCGGCGTGGTCGCTGCCTTTTCAGCCCCGCTGCTGCCGGTAGCGGTGGGGCGCTTGGACAGGCGCATTATGCTCACGGCATTGATGGCCGTAATGGTGGCCGGGAGTGTGCTATCGGCATTGGCCAGCAGCTTTATCCTGTTGCTTGCCGCCCGCGTGCTTGTGGGGCTTAGTATTGGTGGCTTTTGGGCGGTGGCGGGCAGCATTGCCCCACGCCTAGTGCCAGAGGCTCAGGTGCCAAAAGCGATGACGATGATTTTTGGTGGTGTCGCGGCGGCCTCGGTGCTGGGTGTGCCACTGGGCACGCTGCTGGGGGATCTAAGCAACTGGCGGGTCGCCTTTGGGGCGCTGGGAGGGCTAAGCCTGTTAACGGCAGCTGCGCTGTGGTTTTGGCTACCGCCGCTACCACCGCGAGAACCTGTGCGTTTGCGGGTATTGGCGCAGCAGTTTAGCAATCGCGGTGTGCGAGTCGCGGTGTTAACCACCGCCTTTGTAGTGGTTGGCCACTTTGCCGCCTACACCTTTATTAGCCCCATCCTGCAAGAGATCAGCGGTATTTCCCAGCGCCATGTGAGCAGTCTGCTGCTGCTTTACGGGGCGGCAGGCATTGTGGGCAATATTGCGGCAGGCATGTTTGCCGGGCGCCACCCTTACCGCGCGGTGTTGGCGATTCCCAGCCTGCTGCTCATTGTGGTGGCTGTTTTCCCTCTGCTGGGTGTTCAGCCGAGCAGCGGTGTCATGTTGCTCATGATGTGGGGCGCGGTGTTTGGCAGCGTATCAGTCAGCATTCAAACCTGGATTATACGCACTGCACCCAATACCGAAGCCGCCACGGCGTTGATGGCGTTTACCTTCAATATGTCCATTGGCCTGGGTGCCATGCTAGGCGGGCGTATCGTCGATGGCACTAGCCTTCCCATTGCCATGTGGGCCGCATCCGGATTATTCCTGTTGGGGGCGCTGTTGGTCTGGCGAACACCGTCACGCATCGTGGGGGAGAAGCGTCGTTAAGTAAGCGATAAATAATGCGCAAGTATCTGGCTATGTTGGCTGCTCGCGCAGCCAACTACGCAAATTATCCAAACGGCGATCCTCGCGCAGTGCATCTGGGTAGACTAACCAGAAACCAACGTCTGCGTTGACTGGATGTTCGAATACCGACGTTAGCCGGCCCAATCGCACGGCGCTATCGGCCAGCTCGCAGACCACTATCGATACACCCACCCCATCGGCGGCGGCCTGCAGGGTTAATCCTCCGGAATCCACCTGCGTGACCACAGCGGGTTTGAAGGGGCCGTCGGGAAGGCTCTCCATCCAGCGTTGCCATGTCAGGCAGTGGCGGGAGACAAACAGATTGGCCTGGCTGACACGGTCAAGGCGATCGCGATGGGAGCCGGTAGCAAAGCCTGGACGGGCATAAAGGTCGATGGTTGCTTCAAAGAGGAGATCGGCCTGTAATTCCGGCCAATTCCCGTTGCCGTACCAGATGCCCACATCGGCCACCCCCGCGGCAAGGTCTACCTCATCCTGCGTAGTGGATATCTCAAGCGAGAATCCACGCCGCTCGAAGGGATACAGGCTTAACCGTGGCGACAGCCAGTTGGTTGCAAAAGTAGGCAACATGTTGAGACGTAGCGGCCCGTCACGGCGTTTTTGGCGAAGTGAGTCAACCCCCTTGGCAATCTGCGTAAAGCCTTGTTGCAGGTAAGGTGTTAGCTTGTGTCCCGCGTCGGTAAGCTCAAGACGCGTTCCTGTTCGGCGCAGAAGCACGACGCCAAACAACTCCTCCAGTATGCGCAGTTGGTGACTGACGGCCGAAGGAGTGACCGAAAGCTCCATGGCCGCTTCCTTGATTGAAAGATGCCGCGCCGTCGCCTCAAAAGCGCGTAGAGCATTTAATGGCACAGGAATCCGCATAATCGCTACCCCCACCCTCGAAGGTTGATAAACAGATCATACAAGAAGCCGCGCTGACCACGCTGTAAAAATCGCTGAGCAAAACTCAGCCCAGTTTGAGATTTACTCACTCGTTTTTAAAACATACAGAGGACAGACTGACGATATCGATAATCTGCTACTGGGTGGGTGCCATGCTAAACGCTCTTGATGACCGAGATGGGTTGATCTGGCTCGATGGTGAGCTGCTTCCTTGGCGTGAGGCGCGCCTGCACGTGCTTAGCCATGCGTTACACATGGGGGGAGCGGTATTCGAAGGCATGCGTGCCTACGGGCGGCGTGTTTTTCTGGGTGACGCGCATTTGGAGCGTTTAGAGCGTTCCGCCGCACTACTGGACTATCGGCTGCCCTGGTCGCACCGCGAACTCAGCCAAGCGATTGACGCGGTGCTATGGGCCAATCAGCTAACCGATGCGTATATCCGCCCTATCGCCTGGCGTGGCGCGGATAGTGTGTCTATCGCGGCGCCTCAAGCACGTGTCCATGTGGCGATTGCCGCTTGGGATTGGCCTACGGCGGCGTCCCAGGGGCGGGCAGAGGTAGGTATTCGGCTGCAACTGGCCAACTGGCGACGCCCGCCCCCTAATACGGCGCCTACTGCCTCTAAGTGTTCTGGACTGTATATGATCGGCACGCTAGCCCGCCATGCGGCCATAGCAGTAGGCTGTGATGATGCGTTACTGCTCGATAGCGACGGCTTAGTCGCTGAAACGACAGCCACTAATCTGCTTTTGGTCAGTGATGGCGTACTGGTAACCCCACTGCCGACCTGTTTTCTTGATGGCATCACCAAGCGCCATGTGTTGGGTTTGGCACGTCAGAGAGGCCTGCCGGTAGAGGAGCGAGCGGTTACACTCGAGGAACTGCGTGCTGCAACCGAAGTGTTGACTGCCGGCACCTCGGTCGAGCTTCAGCCGGTGGTGGCATTGGTGGAAGATAAGGCGAAGACCGAATGGCCCGTGGGCCCTGTCACCCAGCAACTGATTGCGGACTTTCATGCTACGGTTACTGGGGCTAAGAACGGTATAGCTGCAAGGCGACAGAACATTGATGCCTGAGCCCGTCTATATCAGCGCGGCGGATAGTTATGCGCTGCGCGGGTGGGTATGGCGCCGACCTTGTGTTTCGTCGTCTCACCCTGGCCCCGTGGTGATCATTAACACCGCCACCTCGGTGCGCTGCCGCTATTACATGCCCTTTGCTGATTATTTGTATCAGCAAGGGTGGGACGTAGTGACCTACGACTACCGGGGAATCGGCGATTCGCGCCACCATTCGCTGCGCAAACTCAAGGCCGACTGGATCGACTGGGGGCAGCATGATTTTGAAGGCGTTCTACGCTACGTCGCCAGACGTTTTCCTGGTCAGCCTGTCGATGTGGTGGGTCACTCTGCGGGCGGTTTCGTGATTGGCTTTGCCCAGTCCGCCCATCGCGTGCGTCGCATCTTCACCATGGGCGCACAGTATGCCTACTGGCGGGACTACGCACCCGAGGCTCGGCGATCTATGTTCTTGCGTTGGCATCTAGCGATGCCACTGTTGGCACTTTTGGTCGGCTACGTACCCGCCAAGCGTCTGGGGTGGATGGAAGATACACCCAAAGGCGTAGCACTGGATTGGGCGCGAATGGGGCCGCGCTTTGAGCACAACGTGCGGCGTAAACGTGAAACACCTGAGGGTGAGCCCGAAGCTGAGATGCTGGTGCGGGGCTTCACGCGTGTGCAGGCACCGATTTTGGCGCTGGGCATCGATGATGACCCTTTCGGCACTCGTCCCGCGCTTGATCGCCTTCTAGAGTATTACAGTAGTAGCGAACGCTATCACCTGCGGCTAGCGCCAACTGCGGTGGGCCAGCCAAGCATCGGTCATTTCGCTTTTTTCCATAAGCGCTTTCGCGACGTGCTCTGGCCACTTGCCATGGAGTGGCTGCGCACCGGTAATCCGCCCACGACTTTTCCTGGCGAGCTGCGCTATCGACCGCGTAAGGAGACCTGCAATGACAACTAACAAGCCAGCGACCCAGATGCTATTTCTGCCCGGTCTCGGCAATTCTGATGCCGACCACTGGCAGTCACTATGGGGGCTAAAGCGGCCTAATAGCCTCCGTTTTCAGCCTGGCTCCTGGGATGAGCCGAATCTCAACGATTGGCTGCAGGCATTGGATACCGCCATTGATGAAGCTGAGGCACCGGTGTTGCTCGTTGCTCACAGTCTTGCGTGCCTGCTGGTGGCGCACTGGGTACAGGAGGTCACTATTAGCGATAAGAAGAGCAGCGATGAGAGAGCTCATCGATTGGCGCAGGTAAGCGGCGCGTTGCTGGTGGCAGTACCTGACCCTGGCGCAAAGGCTTTCCCACCCGAAGCGAGCGATTTCCGCAACGCTCCTGCTCGGCCTCTGCCATTTCCAGCGCTGGTTGTAGCCAGCAGTGACGACCCCTACGCGACGACGGACTATGCCCGGCAGCAGGCTGCGACATGGCAAGCCGACTTTGTTGACGTGGGCGCCTGCGGGCATATCAACGCCGCAAGTCAGTTGGGGGAGTGGCCTCAGGGGTGGGCGTTGTTGGAGGCATTAGCATGAGTTTTCATACGATGACAGCACGCGATGCACTGACTGCGCTCTGGTCACTGGGTGGTTTGCCGGCGGAGGCTTTGGACAAGATCACGTTGACCGGCCATGATCCCGTTTTCCCATCCTCGTTTGCTATTGGCGCCACCGCGGCGCTTGCTGCCTGCGAGCGGGGTATTCACGCTAACAGCCCTGCGGGCTGGTCTAACTGGACGATGTGCACATGACCCGAGTGGCACCGCAAGCGGCCTTGATCGTTCCTGTTCGCGAAGCCGAACCCGTGGTTGACGAGCTTCGTCAGCGCTATGACGCCACAGCGGCTATAGGCGTGCCCGCGCACATAACACTACTTTATCCCTTTGTATCACCTAACGAGATTGTCGAGAAAGATCTTCGCAAGCTTAAAGCGATTGCTAAACAAGCCACTGCTTTTGAGTTTTGGCTATCGGGTGTGGGCCGATTCACGGACACGGTGTATCTTCAGCCAAGCCCTAGCGCTCCTTTTATCTCGCTGATTAAAGCATTCGTCGATGCCTTCCCAGACTACCCACCCTACGGTGGTCTCCATACGGGCAGCATACTTCACCTCACCGTCGCCAGAGAGAGTGAGCCAGAGGCACTCGAACGAATAGAAGATGAGGTGCGTTTGTTGATGGCGAAACAGAGAGCGATTCAGTGTTACTGCAAAAATTTTGCGTTGATCGTGAATACTGAGGGGAGATGGGTGACTCAACAACGATTTTCTCTTGTCGCGTCAGAGGCCAATGGCGACTAGTGCCATTTAGCTCGGTAATGATGATGTTAGTAGAACAAGATAAAGAGGTTTGTGCATCCCGAACGGAAAAAGCCCTCGTCAATTGACAAGGGCTTATATTAGTTCTTAGCTAAGCGAGCGAAGGGTGGGTTTTTAAGGCCGCTCGATAGCCAAGGCTACGCCCTGACCGCCGCCGATACACAGCGTCGCGAGGCCTTTCTTGGCGTCGCGGGCGATCATTTCGTGGAGCAGCGTGACCAGTACGCGGCAGCCGGAGGCACCGATGGGGTGGCCTAGAGCGATCGCGCCGCCGTTGACGTTCACTTTAGACGTATCCCAGCCGAGCTCTTTGTTGACAGATAGCGCCTGGGCGGCAAACGCTTCGTTGGCTTCGACCAAGTCCAGGTCGTCCAGGCTCCAGCCGGCTTTTTCCAAGCAGCGGCGAGTGGCCGGTGCGGGCCCGATACCCATAATGGCAGGGTCAACGCCTGCGTTGGAGTAAGCCGCTATGCGTGCCAGTGGCTCTAGCCCCAACTGCTTAGCTTTTTCGGCGGAGCAGAGCATAACCACCGCCGCGCCGTCGTTAAGCGCCGAGGCGTTACCGGCGGTAACGGTGCCGTCTTTCTTAAACGCAGGGCGCATGCCGCCAAGCTTCTCCGCGGTCACTTCCCGTGGATTCTCGTCGGTATCAAACACCACCGGGTCGCCTTTGCGCTGGGGAATTTCCACCGGCACGATTTGGCCTTTGAACTTACCTTCTTTGATGGCGGCAGCTGCTTTCTGCTGTGACGCTGCGGCGAACTCATCCATCGCTTCGCGGGTGATACCGTACTTCTCGGCTAAATTCTCGGCGGTAATGCCCATATGGTAGTTGTTGAACGCATCCCACAGGCCGTCGTGTACCATGGAATCAATTGCCTTCCAATCGCCCATGCGCTGACCGTTGCGAGAATTGGGCAGTACGTGGGGCGAGGCAGACATATTCTCCTGACCGCCGGCCAGAATCAGCTCGGCATCGCCGCAGCGAATGGCCTGCGTAGCGAGATGCAGTGCCTTAAGGCCTGAGCCACACACTTTGTTGATGGTCATGGCCGGTACCGAGTCCGGTAGGCCGCCTTTAATAGCCGCTTGGCGCGCCGGGTTTTGACCAACGCCCGCGGTGAGCACCTGGCCCAGCAGTACTTCGTCAACCTGATCGGGAGAAACGCCGGTTGAGGCAAGGATATCCTTGATCACCAAAGCGCCTAGGTCGCTCGCTGGAATACCTGCGAGGGAGCCGCCGAAAGCGCCCACAGCGGTGCGGCGTGCCGCAACAATGACTACTTCTTGCATAAGATGACTCCTGGAGTAATTAACAGACAGTCTGATACCAGATGCCCGATAGGCGTGCTCTGTCAGCCGTACTCTTTTATTCGTACTCTGTCAGCCGTCTCTTCAGCATAGGGGAAGGTGGTGCGTTGCGGCAATAAACCTTTATGGGCAAATAAAAACGGGCCAACATGTGGCCCGTCAGAAGAAAGCATTAGAGGCGCTAAGATTAGGCCAGTTGTGATCAGGCCAACTGTACCGGGATAATATTGCTGGTGTGGCTGACGTGGTTGCCTTCCTGGAGATACACCAGAGCAGGCTGGTGGTTTTCCAGTTCGGCTTCGGAGTAGTGGGCATAGCTGCAGATAATGATCCGGTGGCCAGGGGCGGCGAGGTGGGCCGCAGCGCCGTTGATCGAAATGAGCTTGGAGCCTTCCTCACCGCGAATGGCGTAAGTGGTAAAGCGTTCGCCATTCTCGACGTTGTAAATCTGGATCTGCTCATTTTCACGAATACCCGCCATATCCAGCAGGTCGCCGTCGATGGCGCAGGAGCCTTCGTAGTTAAGCACCGCGTGAGTGACGCGAGCCATGTGCAGCTTGGCTTTGAGCATAATAGTATGCATGTGAGTTCCTATTTTTACCCGTTGTTTGTTTATTCTCTGCCAGTAGTGGCAGCGCTGGCCGGGAGTTGAACAGTGAGGTTGTCGATTAATCGCGCCGGGCCCAGCTTGGCGGCGGCCAGCAGTACCGCATGGCGGGTCGCTAGGTTAATGGGGCCTAGCGTGACATCGCGCAGTTCCAAATAGTCCAGCGTAAAGCCCGCATCATACAGCGCGGTGTTGCCCTGGTGTAGTACCTTTTCGATAGGTTCTCCGCGCTCTAGCGCATCGCGAAGCGTACACAGCGTGCGGTAAAGCGCAGGGGCGATTGCACGCTCCTCGCTACTTAAATAGCCATTGCGTGATGACAGTGCCAGGCCATCTTCTGCGCGTACGATGGGCACGCCGATAATTTCGATGGGCATGTGCAGATCGCACACCAGCTTACGAATCACCGCAAGCTGTTGGTAATCCTTCTCCCCAAAGCAGGCGACGTCGGGCTGCACCAAATTAAACAGCATGCTAACCACGGTGGAGACACCGTCAAAATGGCCGGGGCGTGAGCCACCACACAGACCCTCACCCACCACGGGCACATGCACGCGGGTCTGGGCGTCCAAGCCGTTGGGGTAGAGCGAGCTCACCGCCGGGGCGAACAGCACGTCGCAGCCAGCCTCGATAAGCTGCGCTTGGTCGGCATCAAAGGTACGCGGGTAACCGTCTAAATCTTCGCCTGGGCCAAACTGCATCGGATTGACAAACAGGCTTGCGACCACGATATCGGCGTGCTGGCGCGCGCAGGCGACCAGCGCTAGGTGCCCGGCATGTAGGTTGCCCATGGTGGGTACCAGGGCAATACGCTGGCCGCGTTGGCGGTAATCTCGCAGCGTGCTGCGTAGCTGATCAATGTCTCGCAAAGTGCGCATAGTTGTTTCGTATTAGTGACAAAAGGTGGTCGATAGACTAGATGTCTTAACCGTCATCTTTAAAAGCAGTGCTCTTGGGCTGGGAAAGTGCGTGTTTTGACCGCTTCATGGTAGCGCTGAAACGCAGTTTGAATACTGTCCGCCTCAACCATAAAGTTTTTCACAAAGCGCGGTGTGCGGCCATGGGTGACGCCCAGCACATCGTGCATCACCAGAATCTGGCCATCGGTATCCGGCCCTGCGCCAATGCCAATCACCGGTACATCCAGCGCTTCGGTGACCGCTTTGCCCAGGCTGGCAGGGACGCACTCAAGCAGAATCACCGAGGCGCCCGCCTCGACAAGCACTTTTGCGTCATTAATGATGCGCTCAGCGTGAGCAGCGTCGCGCCCCTGCACTTTATAGCCACCTAGCTGATGCACGGTTTGTGGGGTTAAGCCCAGGTGGGCACATACCGGTACGCCGCGGCGGGTGAGTTCACGAATGCCATCTGCCATCCACGCTTCGCCTTCCAGTTTGACCAGCTCCGCCCCCGCGCGCATCACGGCACCGGCGTCTTCCAGCAGGCGCTCGGTGGTGGCGTTGCTCATAAAGGGTAGATCCACCATCAACAGGCTATGGCCTTTGCCACGCGCAGCGCAGCGGGTGTGGTAAACGATGTCTTCAATGGTGACGGGCAGAGTGCTGTTATGGCCCTGTAGCACCATGCCCAGCGAATCACCGACGAGCAGGACATCAATGCCTGCTTGGCTTGCCGCATGGGCAAAGGAGGCGTCGTAAGCGGTTAGGCAACTGAATGTCTCGCCAGCCTGCTTATAGGCCTGCAGCGTGCTTAGGGTGACGGTTTTCATGGCGTGCTCTCATGTTTTACGTGAGGCCGCTGCGACATAGGCAGCCGACCATTATTGATGCTGCATCCCTGCATACGCGAAGTGGCGTAACCGGCAATTGTTACCTGAATGGGGTGTCGGTGTCGAGATTTGTGTCAAATGGTAGCGTTAGCCGCACATTAGGCGTTAGATAAGCGTTCCAAGCCTTGGTTCTCAACACGTTCAAGCCAGGTGGATAGCGGCTGTTGGAGAAGGTCTAGAGAGGGGGCGATCTCTGCGAGGGGGAGCAGTACAAAGGCCCGGGCAGTCATTTGCGGGTGCGGTACGCGTAAACGCGGCGAGTTGATGTGCTCATTGGCGTAGAGCAGCAGGTCAAGATCGAGCGTGCGGGGCCCCCAGTGGCGCTGGCGGCGGCGGCGATGCTGCTGCTCTAACGCCTGAAGCTGGTCGAGTAGCGCCAGCGGCGAGAGCCGTGTCTCCAGCGCGGCCACCGCGTTGATAAAGTCCGGCTGATCCTGCGGCCCCACCGGGCGGCTGGCGTAAAGCGATGATGCTGCCACTAATCGGCTTAGCGGTAGCATTGCCAGCTCGTTGAGGGCCTCGCGAACCTGCTCGATAGGCGACTCTAGATTACTACCCAAGCCAATATAGGCGAGCTGGGGAGGAGTACCCACTACTCTGGCGCGCTCGGCTTACGGCGCCGTTTGCGGCGACGATCGCCCTGGCTGGCGGGGTCGCCGCCAACTTTTTGCAGCAGGCGACGCTGTTCGTGCTCATCGCCGCGCTGAAACGCCGTCCACCATTCGCCTAAACCACTGGGTATCTCGCCCGCCTGTTCGCGCAGCAGCAGCAGGTCATAGCCCGCTCTGAAACGCGAATGTTCGCGGGTTTGAAAGGCCTTTTTACCGCGCCGCTGGGGTAGGCGCTGCTGTAATTCCCAAATTTCCCGCATCGGGATGCCAAAGCGCTTGGGAATCGATGTGAACTCTAACTGACGGGAGACCACCTGCTGAGCGGCTGCTTGAAGCGCCGGAATGGGCGGCATGCCCTCTTGCTCCAGCGCTTCCTGGCGATGCTTGACCGGGGCCCATAAAAACGCTGCCAGCAGGAAGGCCGGGGTGACGGGGCGCTCTTCGGCAATACGTTTATCGGTGTTGGTCAGCGCCTGCTCAATCAGCTCTTCGGCCCAGGCGGCATCGGCCATGGCTTCTTCGGCCTCGGGGAACAGCATGCCGAACAGGCCGTAGTGGCTGAGTAGCCGGAAGGTGACCAAACCGTGGCCCGACATAAACAGCTTGAGGACTTCATCGAATAGCCGTGCTGGTGGAATCTGCAGCAGCAGCGGTGCCTGATCGTACATCGGCGCTTCGGTGGCGGGGTCTAGCGTGAAGTCGAGCTTAGCCGCAAAGCGCACCGCCCGCAGCATCCGTACCGGGTCTTCGCGGTAGCGTGTCGCCGGGTCGCCAATCAGGCGCAGGGTGCGGGTCTTAATATCCTCGGCACCATTGGCAAAATCAGTGATGCTGAAGTCGGCGATATTGTAGTAGAGCGCATTAACGGTAAAGTCGCGGCGCAGCGCGTCTTCTTCGATATTGCCCCATACATTGTCGCGCAGCAGTAACCCTTCATCGGACTGGTGGGCAATGTGGTCGCCATGCTCGTCTTGGGGTTTGCCACGGAAGGTGGTGACCTCAATGACCTCGCGGCCAAAGCGCACATGGACAATCCGAAAACGGCGGCCGATCAGGCGCGAGTTACGAAATAGATCGCGAACCTGCTCTGGAGTGGCGTTGGTGGCGACATCAAAATCTTTGGGCATCTTGCCCAGCAGCGCATCACGAATGCAACCGCCCACCAAATAGGCGTCGAAACCCGCGCCGCTAAGGCGATAAAGCACTTTTAACGCGGCATCGCTAATATGCTGGCGAGAAACAGGGTGCTCTGACCGAGGGATGTTGCGCGGAGTGAGGGCGCTGGTGGTGCTCTCTTGGGGATCAAGCAAGGTTTTCAATTGCTCCCCCGGGCTGTGTAGGAAACGGGTAAATCCTTTAAACATGCGACGATTTCAACTCGCAGGTACGAAAAAATGGTCGTAAAAATAGTCGTTAGAAAACACTTCAAACGAGTACTGAACATAAACCACGAGTGGCTGAGTGTAGCCGACCCTTCATGGCTTGCAAAGAGCGGCTTGCAAAGTAGCGGCTTGCAAAGCACTTGACGCTGGCGGGGGCTAACACAGGTTTTAAACCCAGGCTCCAAACACGGAAAGGGGAGGCTAAAAGAGCCTCCCCTATCAAGCAATTAATCAGCGTCCGTGCTGCTATTTTTCTTCATGATGGCACATCGCCCTGAATACGCACCGCAGTCGGTAGGCGTAAGGATCACGATGGTTCCGACCGCCTCGTATTCAAAACAATAATCCAACCGCGAACTTTTCTCCCCCCGGGGTATTATTATTGGCGCCGGGGTGTACACACTGACAGCTATTGTTGTTGTTAGGATGCCAAGTCACATTGCACGTCGCGTCCTTTCGGGCCACTTGCTAACTTTTGTTGTTGTTCGCTGCGCCTGTGTTGCCTGCGCAAGCAAGTAATGAGATTCAAGCCTGTTGTTCTTGTTAGTACCGTTATCTCTACCTGGCCCTGTTGTTTTTGTTGTGGCTCAGGTTGTGGCGAGGTCATGTTGTTTTTGTTGGTGACCTGGCGCTATGCCCAGTTTGTTTTTCTTACCCAGTAATACTGCAGACCCTGTGCCACCTATTTAATAAATTATAAATTTCAGAAGGTTGGGGTTTTTTAAGTCGCTGCGGAACTTTACGGCGCGAGAAGTGTTACCCCTTTCGCGGCCGTTTGTGCGCGGCGTTGTGTGGGAAGGTAACAGTGCCTGGGTAGCGAAAGGCAGAATATTTCTTATTTAAATCAGTATATTAGACGATGGTCGTAGGAGTGGTGTGGAGGCGCGAGTGGATAGCAATGCCCAGGTGCTTAACCTGGGCGCCGGGCGGTTTTTTTGCGCGGTATGCCAAGCCGCTGGCGTCGTTCCCAAAGGTTTTTACGGCTAATGCCCAGTTTTTGTGCCAATTCGGTTTCACTCATCTGGTCTTGGTGTTCGAGGACAAAGTGCTGAAAATAATCTTCTAAAGAGAGATCATCTTCATTCTCTTCAGCACTTTTATCACCGCCACCACTGGCAGCAGGTGTGCTGGACGCGCCAGAGGACGGATGGGGGCGTGGGGTGGCCGGCGCTAGGCCCAGGTCATCCGGGTGGATCAGATGCCCCTCGGCAAGAATCACCCCGCGCTCAAGGGCATTCTCCAGCTCGCGAACGTTACCCGGCCAAGGGTAGTCGCGCAGATCCTGGCGGGCTGCGCGGGACAAACGCAGGCCCGTGCGTTCGTGGCGTTTACACGCCTTGTCGAGCAGAATGTCGGCGATCTCAAGCACGTCATCCTCGCGCTCGCGCAGCGGCGGCAGCTCGATCTGCATTACGTTCAGCCGGTAGTAAAGGTCAAGGCGGAACTCACCGGTTTTTGACAGTGCTCGCAGGTCACGATGGGTGGCCGCAATCAGGCGGACATTGACGTGGCGGGTTTCCACCGAGCCAATTTTACGGATTTCACCCTCTTGAAGAACGCGCAGCAGACGCGCCTGGGCATCCAGCGGTAGTTCACCAATCTCATCCAAAAATAGCGTACCGCCATCAGCGGCTTCGACTAACCCGGTGCGCGCAGCGCTGGCGCCGGTAAAAGCGCCTTTCTCATGGCCAAACAGCTCTGATTCGATCAGCGTTTCAGGAATCGCCGCGCAGTTGACGCAGATCAATGGTGCCTTGGCGCGCTTGCTCTGCTGGTGAATGGCGCGTGCCACCAGCTCCTTGCCGGTACCTGACTCGCCAAGAATCAATACGGTGACATCGGCCGGTGCGGTTTTACTAATGCGGGTGTAGACCTGCTGCATGGCAACGCAGTTGCCGATCATGGTTTGCCGGCTGCCGCCTGCATCGGTGATATCCGGGGGCGGACTCTGCTGCATCGACTGCTTGTGCAGGATCCGCTCAACGGTCTCCAATAGCTCCGCGTGGTCAAAGGGCTTGGCAACGTAGTCCACAGCCCCCTGTTTGAGCGCTTCCACCGCAGAGCGCATGCTGGCGTAGCTGGTCATGATCAATACTGGCACGGGGGCCGCGGCGGCGATCAGCGAGGTGCCCGGTTCGCCCGGCAGACGCAGGTCGCTGATGATGAGGTCGAACCCTGCGAGCTCAAGCTGGCTGGCCTCCTCAGCGCTGCCTGCTTCGCTGACCGTATAGTCGTGGCGTTCCAGAAGGCGCTTTAGCGCGCTGCGAATAATCGCTTCATCTTCAACAATCAGAATCCTGGGCATGGGTTGGCTGATCATCCTGTTGGTAAAGCGGCAGCCATAACGTAATGGCCGTGCCGCGAGGCTGTCCGGGGGGTGGCGAAGCCACGTCTATTTTACCCTGGTGCTCATTGATAATCTGGTAGGCCAATGAAAGGCCCAGACCGGTGCCCTCGCCGGCGGGCTTGGTGGTGGTAAAGGGCTCGAATAGGTGCTCGCGCACTCGTGGGTCGATGCCCTGACCGTTATCGGTTATCCGCCACCATGCAAGCTGCTCGTGGCGCCCTGCGGTCATGTGAACTTCTCCCCCTTGGCCGCAGGCATCCCGGGCATTGCTCAGCAGGTTGACCATCACTTGCGTTAATCGCTGGGCATCGCCGCGCACCACCACGTCGTCAGGCGTTTCATTGGTTAAGGTAACATCCTCTCCCGAGCGGGCGAGGTGGATCAAGTGCAGTGCATCTTCGCTAATGGATGCAAGTGCCACAGGTGAGGCAGGGAGCGGTACCGATTGGCTTCCCCCATGGGCAAAGCCAACCAGTGAGTTAACGATTTTGGTGACCCGTTGGGTCAGCTGCTGGATTTGCTCGGCGGTCTCCAGCAGGGCGGGGTCGTTGGTGTCGTAGCGTAGATTTTGCGCCAGCGACGAGATGCCGGTAATCGGGTTGCCAATTTCGTGGGCGACCCCAGCGGCTAACTGACCGATAGAGGCAAGGCGCGCTGCATGCACCAACTCATCTTCCAACCATTTCATTTCGGTATGGTCTTCAATCAGAATAACGCTGCCGCCACGGCTGTCACTACCGCTGAGAATCGCTTTGTGCAAGGTCAAAAAATAGTCTTTACCGTGCAGCGTGACCGCCTGTTTGTAGAGCGGTGTTGACGTGGTTTTCAGCACGCCGCCGAGTAGGCTGGGCCAGGGGGCAGGCAGGCTGTCGCGACGTGAACCGATCACGCTTTCACCGCTAATACCCGAGAGTTGAGAGAGCGCCTGATTCCACATTAGCAGCTCATCATCATCGCCCAGAACACACAGCCCCACCGGTAAATACGCCAGGGTTTGGCGATGATGGCGGCGCAAACCGTCGAGTTCACGGGCTAACCCTGTCAGGCGTGACCGGTAGGCTTCCAAGCGGCTCTCGACAAAATGAATATCGTCGGTTTCAGGGGTGTCGTCGTGGCGGTAGGGTAGATAGCGATCAACAATATCCCGTGCCACCGATGGGCCCATTAGGCCCGAGAGATTGGCCTGAATACGGTCACGCAAGCGACGCAGCGCGTAGGGCCGGCGCTCCTGGGGCGTTAAATTGAGTGCTTGCAATGCCCGCTTCACTTCACGGCTAGCCGCCTCATCGCCGAGGGCATGGGCTAAGTGAGTCGAAAAATCGCTCGCCGTGGCGGCTTCCAGTGGAAAGCGCTTGGAGCGGATAACCGCATCGACGGAGCACGCTTCCGCGGCGGACTGCTCACCTTCAGAAATACGCGTAAACAGCGATATCACAATCAACAGCAGGATATTGACCGCTAACGAGAGCAGCGTGACGTTGTACCAAACCGGCGCACCAGCGTCGGTAAGTGGGGTAAAGGGCAGCGTCGGTACGGGTAGCGAGAACATGAGCGGCAGCCATAGCCCCCATAGCCATACGCCGACGCCTGCGATGAGGCCAATAATCATGCCTTTACGGTTAGCGCCCGGCCAGTAGAGCAGCGCCAGCATGCCAGGCAGGCACTGGGCCATCCCCACAAATGCGGCTAATCCCAAACCGATAAGCCCATGATGGCGACCTACCCACTGGTAAAACATCCAGCCGCTGATAATCACAGCGACCACTAGCCCACGGCGCAGCCACAGTAGCCAGCCGTAAAGATCACTGCGCGCTTCCGGGGGCCTCGCTACCAGTACAATATGATTAAGCACCATGCCGGAAAGCGCCAGCGCAATCATAATCATGGTGCCGCTGGCGGCGGCTAGCCCGCCGATAAACGCCAGCGCCCCTACCCACCAGTGTTCGGTCATTAGGTAGGCGGCATAGGCGGCGATGGGTATGTCGGGATTGACCGATTGCGCGGCCCACCAAATCAACGGTACGGGTAGCGCCATTAATAGCAGGAAAAGCGGCAGCGCCCAGCTCGCTTGTAGCAGGGTATGCCGGGATAGACTTTCTGAAAAACTGATATGAAACAGATGCGGCATCATAAACGCCGCCGCAAAAAACAGCAGCAGGAGAATTCGCCACTGGGCCGGGTCAAGTTTGGGTGTCTGTTGTTGGAGGAGAGCGCCAGGGCCCTCCAGCCACAGCTGCAGGTCGCCTGGGCCGTCAAACACCATCCATAGCGCCACCACGCCGAGCCCCAGCATGGCCAGCAGTTTAACAATGGATTCAAACGCAATGGCGCTAAGCAGAGTGTCGTGGCGGCCGTGAGACTGGCTGTGGCGGGCACCGAAAATAACCGCAAAGGCGGCAATTACGGCGCAAAAAAGTAGCGCAACGCTACCTCCCGCTTGGCTGGCGGTGATGATATTGATGGCTTCGCCCAGGGTTTGGACTTGAATGCCGAGCAGTGGCAGCACCGCCAGTAGACTGACGATGGTGACCAGCGTACCCGCCCAACGAGAGCGAAAGCGAAAGGCAAACAGATCCGCCAATGACGTTAGTTGATAGGTGCGGGTGATGCGCTGGATGGGCACCAGTAGCACAGGGGCGAGCAAGAAGGCGCCCGCTGCGCCCAGGTAGTAGGCGAGGAAGCCAAACCCCGCGTGGGCAGCCATTTCCACGCTGCCGTAAATCGCCCAGGCGCTGGCATAAACACCCAGGGCAAGGGTGTAAACAATCGGGTGGCGGGTAATACGCACCGGCACCCAGCCGCGCTCTACCGCAAAACCGCAGCCAAACAGCAGTGCCAGGTAGCCCAGCCCAAGCAGTAGGACGCCGACTATCTCAACGTGCATCTCAACGTTCATCAAGCTTCCTCTTCTGCTCCAGCCAGAGGGTTAACGCAATCAAACCGCCCCAAATCGCAAACGGCCGGTACCAGGCGGCCTCAGGGTCGCTCCAGCCATTCATCAGTAGCGGAGAGAGCAGGTAGCCGCCAAACACCAAAAACAGCATGATGCGATAGACATACATATCAATCTCCTACTGGAGGTGAAGAGGGATTTAAACGGTGTGCCGTTGGGTTTAAACGTGCCAACGACCAGTTCGCTACCGCCCAGTGTAGCTGAGTCGCGGAGGGCTCTGAGGCCAGTTCTTGTGGCGGCGCTTGATCAAGCGCTTCCAGCGCCTGAAAGAGCTGCTGGCGCACTTTCTGCTCGTCTTCTGCCAGGGCCGGGGCCAGGTTTTGCTTGGAGAGCTTTTGCCCTTCAGCGGTCACAATGAGTGGCAGATGCAGGTAACGCGGCTGCGGTAGCTGAAGTGCGCTCTGCAATTGGCGCTGCCAAGGGGTGTTATCGAGCAAATCGAGCCCGCGTACCACATCGGTAATCTGCTGCTCGGCGTCATCCACTACCACGGCGAGCTGATACGCCCATAGGTCATCTTTGCGCTTTAATACCACATCGCCTAGTTCAGCCGGGTCAAACTGCTGCTCGCCGAACAGCCGGTCTTGCCAGCGGATAGGGCGCTCGCCACGGTCGCTGCGCAGCCGCCAGGCCACCGGTTTACTCGCATCGCAAACGCCATCGCGGCACCAGCCGGGGTAGATATCAAACGCCTGCCACTGCTTGCGCGAACAGCTGCAGGGATAGGCCAGGCCGAGTTGGACAAGCTGGTCAAGCGCCTGTTGGTAAGCATCGCCGCGGGTGTGCTGCCACATTACCGCTTCGTCCCACTCCAGCCCGAAGGTTTCCAACTGGCGAAGGATAGTGCTCGCCGCTCCTTCAGGGCAGCGCGGTGGGTCGATATCTTCAATGCGTACCAGCCACTGCCCATCGGCTGCGCGGGCATCTAAATAGCTGCCTAAGGCGGCGACCAAAGAGCCAAAGTGCAGCGGGCCTGAGGGCGTAGGGGCAAAGCGCCCCCGGTAGCGAGCAAAATCAATCATGGTAGCGTCATTGTTGAGAGGGGCTGGTTATTTACAAAAAGCTATTCACAAAAAGCCATTCACAAAAACGGGCACCCTAAGGTGCCCGCGTTCGAGTAGCACGGTCTTTTAGTGCTCAGCCGCCTAGCTGTTTCTCTTTGAGTTCCGCCAGGGTTTTGCAATCCACACAAAGGGTGGCGGTGGGGCGAGCTTCTAAACGACGAATGCCGATTTCAACGCCGCAGGCTTCGCAGAAGCCATAATCATCATCATCGATGTTATCTAGCGTCTCGTTAATTTTCTTGAGCAGCTTACGCTCGCGATCCCGGGTACGCAGTTCCAGGCTAAAGCCCTCTTCCTGGGTAGCACGGTCGGCGGGGTCGGCGTAGTTGTTCGCATCTTCCTGCAGGTGGCGTACGGTACGATCCACCTCTTCCATGAGATCCTGTTTCCAATCCAGCAGCAGCTGACGGAAGTGCGCTAGCTGCTGCTCGTTCATATACTCTTCACCCGGCGCTGGCTCATACGGAGTGAAGGACTTGGACGCTTCCGGTTTCTTTTCTGCTACTGGCATGGGACTGCCCCTTACATATGTGACTACTGATCGACCATGAGCGATTGTCACGATCTCACGCCAAAGGGATGCTTGTTTAGCTGAAAAATGACTGGGTTGCAAGCATAATGGTGAGCTATCGACGATTGTTTGGCCTTGAATATGACTAGCGCCATGTTTTAGTTAGTTTTTCAATATTTGTCCAGTTTCAAAAATGATTAGATGAAGGAGCCGTTATGGCCTGGAATTCGCGTGTCGATCACGTTGCCCCTTTTCGGGTCATGCATTTGCTGGAAATGGCCCAGGCGCGGGAAGCCGCCGGCCACGATGTGATTCACCTGGAAGTAGGCGAGCCGGATTTTGCTACCCCCGAGCCCATTATCGCTGCCGGGCAGCAGGCGTTGGCCAGTGGCCATACCCGCTACACCCCAGCGGCTGGGCTGCCCGCACTGCGCGAGGCAATCGCCGGACATTACGCCGAGCACTTTAACGCTACGGTGGATCCTGCGCGTATTTTGGTAACGCCCGGGGCGTCGGGGGCGCTGCTGCTGGCCAGCCAGTTATTAGTCGAAACCGGCTCGCGGGTGCTGATGGCTGACCCTAACTACCCCTGCAATCGTCACTTTATGGCGCTAGCTGGCGCTGAGATTGATGCGGTATCCGTGGGGCGAGATAGCGGCTGGCAGTTGGACGCTGCCCTGGTCGCCCAGCATTGGCGTGAGGACACAAGCCTAGCGATGTTGGCGTCGCCCTCTAACCCTACCGGCCACACGTTGAGCGCGCAACAGCTCTCTGCAGTGCTGGCAGCGGTCGCTGAGCGCGAAGGCGAGGTCATCGTCGATGAGATCTACCAGGGCCTCAACTACGACGATGCACCGCTCTCAGCGACCTCGCTCTCCGCCAACGCCTTTGTGGTCAACAGCTTCTCAAAATATTTTGGTATGACCGGCTGGCGCCTGGGCTGGCTGGTGGCGCCAGAGCATGCAGTGGAGCCATTAACGCGGCTGGCGCAGAACATGTTTCTGGCCGCGCCGACGCCTTCGCAGCATGCCGCCCTGGCGGCGTTTACGCCCGAGTGTCGTGGTGTTCTTGAACAGCGCCGTGAAACCCTGAAAGAGCGCCGCCAAGTGCTGCTGGAGGGCCTTGTAGACTTGGGGCTGGCACCGGATCTCCCGCCCCAGGGGGCGTTTTATTTGTGGTTGGATATCTCCCGCTACAGCCGCGATAGCCAGGCCTTCTGCGAGCGCTTATTGCAGGAGGAGAACGTGGCGATTACCCCGGGTATTGATTTTGCCGTACGTGGCGGCGAACACCATGTGCGCATTGCGTTCACCAATGATGTGGCCCGGCTGGAAGAGGCGGTGGCGCGGATTGCACGCTTTGTGGGCAGGCTGTGATGCTGTCTTATCCGGCGCTGGTACCGGGCACGCTGATCAAGCGTTATAAGCGCTTTCTCGCCGATGTGCGTTTGGATGATGGTCGCGAAGTAGTCGCCCACTGCCCCAATACCGGCTCGATGAAGGCGGTGAACGTGCCAGGGTGCCGAGTGTGGCTGTCACCCAGCGATAACCCCAAGCGCAAGCTTGCCTGGACGTGGGAGCTTATCGAGCTGCCCCAAGCGGATGGGCAGGTGGCGCTCGCCTCGGTGCATACCGGCCGCGCTAACCGCATCGTGGAAGCGGCGCTGGAGGCGGGGGCTTTGGCACCGTTGGCAGGCTACGCCACTCTGCGCCGGGAGGTGAAAGTGGCCGACGCCCGCCTCGATTTTAGGCTGGATGACCCAGAGCGGGGGCGGGCGTATATCGAGGTGAAGCAGGTCACCCTCAAAGAGCAGGATGGTCACGGCTACTTTCCGGACTCGGTAAGTGTGCGCGGTACCAAGCATCTGCATTCGCTGCGAGTGCTGGCAGAGCAGGGCGAACGGGCGGTGCTGCTGTTTTGTGTCGCCCACGAAGGTATAGCGGACGTGGCCGCCGCAGCCCATATTGACGCGACTTACGCGGCAGCCCTAGCGGAGGCCTCGGCCAGCGAAGTGGAAGTGCTGGCCTATGGTATTGAGGTGGTGCGGGAGCAAGAGCGCCCCATTGGAGTGCGGTTAACCCGTAGCCTGCCTGTACGGCTGTAGATAGAGCAAGCTTTGCATACGTTGGCCTATGACCAGCGGCCGTGGGTAGTTGTAAGCAAGGGTCTTTCGCCATGGATGGCGAAAGTAGCGCCCAAGGATGGGTTTACAGCGCCCTTGCGTCAATCTACCTACGGCATGTCGAGAGCTATACAGGATTGACTTAGCGATCAATATAAAAACGCTGAATAAAGTTCACCGGTTCGGGGGCGGCGTTGCGGTCGTAGCGCACGCTTAGCTCAAAGCGCATGTTCTCATCGTCGAGTAGGGTAAAAGGCGCCAGGTGGTAGGTGGCATCGCCGTCGTGCACGGTGCGAAAGCTGAGCGACTCCTGGGCGCCTGTCAAGCCGCTTACGTGGCCCTGTACGCTGGCGTTAACGGGGCGGGTACTGCCATCCTCCTGGCGCTCGCGAACGCTTACATTAACCAGGCCGCGGTTGGCGCTGCGCTGGAGGTTGTTCGCTTGGGCCACTTCCGGGGTCAAAAAGCTGCTGTTCACCGCGCTGTAGTGAATCTCGTAATCGCCCACGCTGACGAACTGCTCAGCGTGGGCCCCAGCGGCGGCGAAGAGCATGCCGACAAGGGCGGCACTCATCATTAATCTGCGTAACATGGCGTGGCTCCTTGGGTTGCGTTTAAGCGCGATGAATATCTAGCGGCGACGAACGCGGAAAATGGCAATTTCACCAAATAGATTGGGCCATAGCCGCGATTTCCAGTGACCTTGATGATCCCCCACGCCCACCGCGCGATCAACAATCATCAAGCCCTTCTCGCGGCACAGATGCTCAAAGTCGTTGAACGTTGAGAGATGGATGTTGGGCGTGTCGTACCAGGCGTGGGGCAGCGATTTGGATACCGGCATATAGCCGCGCAGACCCAAATGAACACGGTGACGCCAGTAGGCGAAGTTGGGGAAAGTGATGATGCCCTCTTCGGCGACACGCAGCATTTCATCAAGCATCTTGTCCGGACGGCGCAGCGCCTGCAGGGCCTGGGTCATGATCACCTGATCATAGCTGTTGTCGCAGAAGCTGCTTAAACCGTCATCCAGGTTGTGCTCAATCACGCTGACGCCCCGGGCGACGCAGGCATTAATGCCGTTATGGTCGATCTCTAAGCCATAGCCGGTCACGCCCTTATTGTTAGCCAGGGTCTCAAGCAGTTCGCCGTCGCCGCAGGCGAGGTCGAGCACGTGGGCTCCTTCGGGCACCCAGTCATAAATCAGTTCAAGATCGGCGCGCATCATGGCGTCTCCTCTGAGCTCGTTGCATCTTCGCTTGCTTCATCTTTACCCACTTCGGCGAGGTTAAGCTCGCCGGCAGCGCGGTTCATAAAAGCGCTGAAGATGGCGTCGTAGCGCGGCTCTGAGAGTAAGAAAGCATCGTGCCCATGGGGCGAGTCGATGTTGGCGTAGCTAACCGCTTTGCCCGCACGAATGAGCGCATCGACCAGCTCGCGGGAGCGCGAGGGGGGAAAGCGCCAGTCGGTGGTAAAGCTAACAATCAAAAACGGGCATTGCGCTGGGGCCAGGGCTTTGGCTAAGTCGCCCCCTTGGGTGGCAGAAGGGTCAAAGTAGTCCAACGCTTTGGTCATCAGCAAGTAAGTATTGGCATCAAAGGCGGTGGAGAAGGTATCGCCCTGATAGCGCAAGTAGGACTCCACCTGGAACTCAACGTCAAAGCCGAAGTTAAGGTCGTCGCTACGCAAATCGCGGCCAAACTTGCTGCCCATGGCGTCTTCGGACAGGTAGGTGATATGGCCTACCATACGAGCCAGCTTTAGCCCGCGTTTGGGCACGGTGTCGTGCTCGGCATACCAACCGTCAAAAAACTCCGGATCAGAGCGAATTGCCTGACGGGCTACTTCGTTAAAAGCGATATTTTGCGCCGAGAGTCGAGGCGTGGCGGCAATCACCACCGCGTTAGCCACCCGTTCCGGGTAGGTCATTGTCCACTGCATCACCTGCATGCCGCCCAAGCTGCCGCCCACCGCGGCGGCCCAGCGCTCAATCCCCAGGTGGTCGGCAAGCCGCGCCTGGCTGGCCACCCAATCGCTGACCGTGACCATGGGGAACTCAGGCCCCCACTGGCGGCCGGTGTCGGGGTTATGACTGACCGGCCCGGTGCTGCCATGGCAGCCCCCCAGGTTATTGAGTGACACAACAAAAAAGCGGTTGGTGTCGATCGCTTTGCCGGGGCCAATATGGGCATCCCACCAGCCGGGCTTGCGGTCTTCTTCGCTGTGGTAGCCCGCGGCGTGGTGGTGACCCGAGAGCGCGTGGCAAATCAGTACCGCGTTACTGCGATCGGCATTCAATGTGCCGTAGGTTTCGTAAATCAGCTCGTAGGCAGGCAGCACTTTGCCGCAGGCGAGAGCGAGCGGCGTGTCGAAGCGTGCCACGTGCGGGGTGACCACGCCGACGGAGCCCGCCGGTCGGTCTGCAAATGCAAGCGTATCTGAGTCAGGCATTGAAGGCGCTAGTCCTGCTGAAAGAGGGCGACTGAAGTAGATCCTGTAAACCTCTGATTAACTATTGCGCTTGCCCATACGGCGTTAAAAATCGCCTCAAAATGCTCATTTACAACCTGTAAATTCCGCTTTTTCGTTGATTTTTGCCTTGTCTGGCCTGCACTCATTACGTTAATCAGAGGCTTCCTTGCTAAGAATACGGAGATGGCAGTTGCCATCACAGCCCGACCAGCGCGCCGGAAATGCCCGCCGCACGAATCAGGGCGCCGACCACCAAACCATCGATCAGGTTAATGGCGATAAACACCACGATAGGCGATAGATCGATCATGCCCAGCGGAGGAATCACTTTGCGTACCGGGGCCATAATCGGCTCTACCAACTGCATAACCAGCAGCGCACCTGGATGGCTGGCGTTGGGCGCTACCCAGCTCAAAATAATCATCACAATCAGGGCGAAGAAGTAGATTTTTAAAATTGCATTCGCCAAGGCGGCCGCACCGGCAATCAGCAGTCCAGCAATGGGCGGCATGCCAACGCCAATCACCATAAAAATGGCGATGATGCTAGCCACTTTCAATACAAAGCCTGCTGCTAAGGTGGCGAGGTCGAAGCGGCCAGCCACAGGGCCTAAAAAGCCTTGAAATAGCCCCACTACCGGCTGGGTGATTTTGACCACCGATTGGCTTAACGGGTTGTAGTAATCCGCCCGCGACGCTTGCAGCAGGAAGCGCAGCATGAGTAAAAAGAGGTAAATATTGATGAGGGTATTTACCAGCATTAACCCTGCACTGCCCAATTCATTGCCCATTATTATGTCTCCTTGATGATCCGGTAGCTTAGGCTGTGTTAGCCGAATGGCTGCATTAGCTGCCGCTTAGTTCCTTGGCCATTGCCTGGGCGCGGTCGGCGCAGGCCTGCATGGCGTCGGCAATCGTGGTGCGCAATTGTGCCTCTTCCATATGTTGAATGGCACGTTCGGTGGTGCCGCCCGGCGACATAACGTTCTGTTTCAGCGTGGCCGGGTCTTTATCACTCTGCTGCGCCATGGTGGCCGCACCCAGCGCGGTTTGAATAGCCAGGCGGCGCGCGGTGGCGGCAGGTAGGCCGAGTTTAACCGCGGCTTCTTCCATGGCTTCGAACATCAGAAAGAAGTAGGCCGGGGCGCTACCAGAAACAGCGGTGACTGCGTCTAACAGGGCTTCTTCTTCCACCCACTCCACAATGCCGACCGCTTCCATTAACTGGGTGGCCACGTCACGCTGGGCATCGCTGACGTTGGCATTGGCGTAGAGGCCGCTGGCGCCATAACCGACCAGCGAGGGCGTATTGGGCATGCAGCGTACCATGGCATTCTGGCCGCCTAGCCACTGGTCGATCGTGCCGGCATCCAGGCCGGCAGCAATCGAGATGACCAACGGCTGCTGGCGCTGAACGCTGTCGCGCAACGCTTCGCATACGTTGCGCATGATTTGTGGCTTCACCGCGAGTACCACCACATCGGCCTCAGCCACCGCCGCATTGTTGTCGGTGTCTGTATTGATGCCTAAGCGTTGTTTAATCGATGTCAGTTCGCTGTCATTCGGCGCGGTGGCGGTAATAGTAGAAGGCGCGACGCCGCTGTCGATTAGGCCGCCGATAATGGCGCTGGCCATATTGCCGGCCCCAATGAAGGTAATCTTATTCGCCATGGTAGGTGTCCCTTAAGTAAAAGTGTTCTACGTAAAAAAGTGGGCTACTTTTCGTCTAAGCCGATGGGCGAGCGCCGAAAATTGCAGTGCCCAAACGCACCAGCGTGGCGCCTTCCAGCACCGCCGCTTCTAAATCGTCGCTCATGCCCATTGAGAGCGTATCAAGGGGCGCGTCTGGCAAGCTGCTTTGTAAGGCGGTAAAAGCTTCGCGTAGTGCTGCCAATGGCTGGCGCTGAGCACTTATATCCACTGCTGGAGCGGGGATCGCCATTAAACCGCGCAGGCGCAGATTAGGCAGTGTGGCGACTTCCCTAGCCAATTCCTCTAACTCCTCGGGCAGCACACCAGCTTTGCTCTCTTCTCGGCTGATATTAATCTGCAGGCAGATATTGAGCGGCGCAAGGTGCGTTGGGCGCTGCTCGTTAAGGCGTTTGGCAATTTTTAGCCGATCGACGCTGTGTACCCAGTCAAAGTGCTCGGCCACAGAGCGGGTTTTGTTGGACTGCAGGGGGCCAATGAAATGCCATACAATGCCGTCAAGATCAGTAAGTTCGGCCTGCTTTTCCAGCGCTTCTTGCAAATAGTTTTCACCAAATTCACGCTGACCCAACTGCCAAACCTGACGAATCATCGCCGCAGGCTTGGTTTTGCTGACGGCCAGTAGCTTGGCTGCACCCTGGGCGCGCCCCGCGTTTTCTAATGCATTATGCAGGCGTTCAAGCGCCTGAGCGTATGAATGGCCGAGTGACTCGTTAAGCGCGATGTCTGTCATACTCAAGCACCTTACCGCAGCTGGGAAGAGAGATGGATATTACCGAACTGCTAGCATTCTCGGCAAAGCAGAATGCCTCTGACTTGCACCTTTCGGCCGGTTTGCCGCCCATGATACGTGTTGATGGCGATATTCGTCGGCTCAATGTGCCCGCTATCGATAATAACGATGTGCGCAGATTGATCTACGCCATCATGAATGATCGTCAGCGGCGCGACTACGAAGAGCACCTGGAAATTGATTTTTCCTTTGAAGTGCTGGGGATCGCCCGCTTTCGTGTTAACGCCTTTACTCAAGCTCGCGGGGCGGGGGCGGTGTTTCGCACCATTCCCAATCAAGTACTTTCCATACAAACCCTGGGGCTCGGTGAGGTGTTCGAGCGCCTGGCGATGTTACCTCGGGGCCTGGTGCTGGTGACTGGGCCAACGGGGTCGGGCAAAAGCACCACGCTGGCCGCGATGATCGATTACATTAACGATCATCGTTACGAGCACATTCTCACCATTGAAGACCCCGTCGAGTTTGTCCACGTTAGCAAGCGCTGTTTGATTAACCAACGCGAAGTGCATCGCGACACCCATAGCTTTGCCGATGCGTTGCGTAGCGCGCTGCGTGAAGACCCGGATGTGATCCTGGTCGGCGAGCTGCGTGATCTGGAGACCATCCGTTTAGCACTGACCGCTGCTGAAACTGGTCATCTGGTGCTGGGAACGCTGCATACCACCTCTGCCGTCAAGACAATTGACCGGATCATCGATGTTTTTCCCAGCGAAGAGAAAGCCATGGTGCGCTCCATGCTGTCGGAATCGCTCCAGGCAGTGGTGTCGCAATCGCTGCTTAAACGTCAGGGCGGCGGGCGCGTAGCGGCCCACGAAATCCTCATTGCCACTTCTGCAGTGCGCAACTTGATCCGCGAAGACAAAGTGGCGCAGATGTACTCAGCTATTCAAACCGGTGGCAGCCTGGGTATGCAAACCCTGGATGCCGCGCTGTCTCGGTTAGTCAATGAGGGCGTTGTAAGCATAGAGGAAGCCCAGGCTCAGGCTAAAGGCACTCTCGCCGCAAAAGCTGAATAATTTAAGCCTTGTGACGTACCCACTGCTTTTCTTTGAGGTCTAGGGGCGTATTCAAACAATGAGTATTAGGGGGCATAGATTCCACCCAATACCCGGGGGCCCTGCGCGCCGGTGACTGAGGGCAAGTTGCCTGGCAGGTGGTGCAGACGCTGGTGCGCCAACCAGGCAAAGGCGCCCGCTTCAATCCAGTCTTCAGGCCAGCCGTACGCCGCTGGCGAAGTGAGCGTGGCGCGGGGGAGATGATAGGCAAGGCGCTGCATCAAATAGGCGTTGTGGGCGCCGCCGCCAGCGGTGATCAGCGTGAGCGGGCCACTATCGATCCGCAGTTGTTCAATCCCCTGGACGACACTGACGGCGGTGAGTTCAGCCAGCGTCGCCTGAACATCGGCGGCGGCTTCCTGACCGCTGAGATGTTTCTGTAGCCAATCCAGATGAAATAGCTCACGCCCTGTGCTTCTCGGCGGTGGTTGCTGGAAAAACGGTTCTGATAACAACCGAGCTAACAGCGCTTCATCTATCTTTCCACTAGCGGCCCAAGAGCCGTCTTGGTCAAAGCGGCCGCCTTGGTGCAAGGCAAACCAGGCATCCAATAAAACATTCGCAGGCCCGGTATCAAAACCTATCACCAGGTCGTTCGGCTGGCTAGAGAGCCAGGTGAGATTGGCAAAGCCGCCCAAATTAAGTACCAGCTGATGCGTGTCTGCTCGCCCAAATAGCGCCTGATGAAATGCTGGTGCCAGCGGTGCAGCCTGCCCCCCAGCGGCTAAATCTCGGCGACGGAAATCGGCCACTACCGTGCAGCCGGTGAGTTCCGCTAACAGGCTGGGGTTGTCCAGCTGTAAGGTATAGCTCGGGCCGTCGTCGTGACCTGCAGGGGCGTGTTCGATAGTTTGGCCGTGGCTGCCGATGGCACTGATCTGTTCTACGCCCACTGAAAGTGGCGCTAATAAGTGTTGCACGGCTTGGGCCTGGCATTGGCAGAACGCGTGTTCCGCTGCTGCGAGCTGCGCAAAACTCACCTGCTCCGCATGACACAGCTTAAACAGTAGGCGATGAAGCTCGTCCGGCATCGGTTCGGCATGGGTGGCCAACAGGCGCGGCGGCGAATCACCTTCGATGGTGATAAGTGCCGCATCAATACCGTCCAGACTAGTGCCGGACATCAGGCCAATATAGTAAAGCGGCGAAGCGGTAGGCGTTTTCATAAGCGAACTCGTACAAAGCTGGGCTGAGACTAAACCAGGGTGAGAGCGAAACCAAGGCTCAACCAAGGCGAGCGAGCATGGTAACATCGTCGGCTATTTATCACCTGAGCCCGGTAAGGGCGGTTCTTTATAGTGGAGAGAGGCAATGAGTGAGGTGGATCAGGCTTTAGCGCTGCTGTCGCGGGGTACGCATGAAATCCTGGTAGAGGATGAGCTAAAACAGAAGCTGGCTTCAGGCCGCAAACTGCGTATCAAAGCGGGTTTTGATCCCACGGCCCCTGACTTGCACCTGGGGCACAGCGTGTTGCTGACCAAAATGCGCCAGTTTCAGGATTTGGGGCACACGGTTATCTTTTTGATCGGTGACTTTACCGGGCGTATTGGTGACCCTACCGGTAAGAACGTGACGCGCAAACCGCTCACCGAAGAGGATGTGAAAGCCAACGCCGAAACCTATAAAGAGCAAGTGTTTAAAATCCTCGACCCTGAAAAGACCGAGGTACGTTTTAACGCCGAATGGTTTGGCGAGCTCTCCGCTGCCAAAATGATTGAGCTGGCTGCCCAAAGCACCGTCGCACGCATGCTGGAACGGGATGACTTTGAAAAGCGCTATAAAGCCAATCAGTCCATTGCCATTCACGAATTTCTCTACCCGCTGGTACAAGGCTACGACTCGGTAGCGCTTGAGGCGGACGTGGAGCTGGGCGGCACCGACCAGAAGTTCAACCTGCTGATGGGGCGCGAAATTCAAAAGCACTTCGGCCAGGAGCCCCAGGTGGTCATCACCATGCCGCTGTTGGAAGGGTTAGACGGCGTGCAGAAGATGTCGAAGTCCCTGGGCAACTACATTGGTGTCGATGAAGCGCCTGGCTCCATGTTCAATAAGCTGGTCTCCATGCCGGATAGCTTAATGTGGCGCTATTTTGAGCTGCTCTCTTTGAAATCGAACGAAGAGATTGACGCGCTCAAGCAGAGCGTTGAGCAGGGCGCGAACCCGCGGGATATAAAGATGGAGCTGGCACGTGAGCTAATTGCCCGTTACCACGGGGACGAAGCAGCAGCCAATGCGCACAAGTCTGCGGGTAATCAGCTGGCCGATGGCGAACTCCCAGAAGATCTGCCGGAAGTCACGGTCGATTTCGAAGGCAGCGAGCAAGCGCCCATTGCGGCAGTGCTCAATCGAGCAGAGCTCGCGAACAACAGTGCCCAAGCCAAAGATATGCTGGGTAATGGCCGGGTCAAAGTCGACGGCGACGTCGTTGCCAAAGACACCATGCTGGCGACAGGTAAGAGCTATGTTATCCAGGCGGGTAAGAAACGTTACGCCCGTGTGACACTTATTTGAACTTTCTGTCAAAAAGCCCTTGCCAACCCGTCAGCGAATCCGTAAAGTACGCATCCGCTGCCGGGGACGCCAAGCGTTACCAGCGGTAAATGAAGTGTAAAAGCTTCGGTTTGTCAAAGAGTTAGCGGTTTTGGATGTGGTCAGGTTTGCATCGAAAACAACGCCCTTGACAACCACCAGGAAATGCGTAGAATACGCCTTCCTCGCTGAGGCAAGCCAGTTCAACGGCAAGCCGAGTGGCCCAGTTGGTTTATTAGCTAGCCATCACAGCGAAACAGCTCTTTAACAATTTGATCAGGTAATTCATGTGGGCGCTTGCTGATGTTGGTGACAAATCACCCAATATCAAGGCAAGCGACTCAAGCAATAAGGTTTTAAAGGATTCGTCCTTTGGGATCTGTTTTGAATGAATTCGTTTGAACCTTGAGCCAAGTTTGATCCGCTTTTGTTGCCTTCGGGTGGCATGTAAGGATCACATAGATCTTAAACTGAAGAGTTTGATCATGGCTCAGATTGAACGCTGGCGGCAGGCCTAACACATGCAAGTCGAGCGGTAACAGGGGTAGCTTGCTACCCGCTGACGAGCGGCGGACGGGTGAGTAATGCATAGGAATCTGCCCGATAGTGGGGGATAACCTGGGGAAACCCAGGCTAATACCGCATACGTCCTACGGGAGAAAGGGGGCTTCGGCTCCCGCTATTGGATGAGCCTATGTCGGATTAGCTAGTTGGTGAGGTAATGGCTCACCAAGGCAACGATCCGTAGCTGGTCTGAGAGGATGATCAGCCACATCGGGACTGAGACACGGCCCGAACTCCTACGGGAGGCAGCAGTGGGGAATATTGGACAATGGGGGCAACCCTGATCCAGCCATGCCGCGTGTGTGAAGAAGGCCCTCGGGTTGTAAAGCACTTTCAGCGAGGAAGAACGCCTATCGGTTAATACCCGGTAGGAAAGACATCACTCGCAGAAGAAGCACCGGCTAACTCCGTGCCAGCAGCCGCGGTAATACGGAGGGTGCAAGCGTTAATCGGAATTACTGGGCGTAAAGCGCGCGTAGGTGGCTTGATAAGCCGGTTGTGAAAGCCCCGGGCTCAACCTGGGAACGGCATCCGGAACTGTCAGGCTAGAGTGCAGGAGAGGAAGGTAGAATTCCCGGTGTAGCGGTGAAATGCGTAGAGATCGGGAGGAATACCAGTGGCGAAGGCGGCCTTCTGGACTGACACTGACACTGAGGTGCGAAAGCGTGGGTAGCAAACAGGATTAGATACCCTGGTAGTCCACGCCGTAAACGATGTCGACCAGCCGTTGGGTGCCTAGAGCACTTTGTGGCGAAGTTAACGCGATAAGTCGACCGCCTGGGGAGTACGGCCGCAAGGTTAAAACTCAAATGAATTGACGGGGGCCCGCACAAGCGGTGGAGCATGTGGTTTAATTCGATGCAACGCGAAGAACCTTACCTACCCTTGACATCTACAGAAGCCGGAAGAGATTCTGGTGTGCCTTCGGGAACTGTAAGACAGGTGCTGCATGGCTGTCGTCAGCTCGTGTTGTGAAATGTTGGGTTAAGTCCCGTAACGAGCGCAACCCTTGTCCTTATTTGCCAGCGAGTAATGTCGGGAACTCTAAGGAGACTGCCGGTGACAAACCGGAGGAAGGTGGGGACGACGTCAAGTCATCATGGCCCTTACGGGTAGGGCTACACACGTGCTACAATGGCCGGTACAAAGGGCTGCGAGCTCGCGAGAGTCAGCGAATCCCTTAAAGCCGGTCTCAGTCCGGATCGGAGTCTGCAACTCGACTCCGTGAAGTCGGAATCGCTAGTAATCGTGAATCAGAATGTCACGGTGAATACGTTCCCGGGCCTTGTACACACCGCCCGTCACACCATGGGAGTGGACTGCACCAGAAGTGGTTAGCCTAACGCAAGAGGGCGATCACCACGGTGTGGTTCATGACTGGGGTGAAGTCGTAACAAGGTAGCCGTAGGGGAACCTGCGGCTGGATCACCTCCTTAAACGATGCGTCACAGTCGGTAAGCGTCCACAATGAATTACCTGATCAGAATACTGTTGATACGCAGTGATAAGTGGCTCTGTTTTTTTCACGTTAAAAAGAAAAAATAGCTTTTAAGGTCTTAAAGGTCTTTTTCTTTTTTAATATGAAAGAACGCTTATCACTGCTTATAGCAGTCGCTCTTTAACAATGTATATCATGCTGACAAGAACACTTCGCAAGAAGTGGTCTTAAATTGTGATACGCGTCAGCGTATCCGGCAAAATGAAACGTGATCATTGCGACATCCAGACTCCTTCGGGTTATAGGGTCAAGCAATGAAGCGCACACGGTGGATGCCTAGGCAGCCAGAGGCGATGAAAGACGTGGTAGCCTGCGATAAGGCTCGGTGAGGTGGCAACAACCTGTGACCCGGGCATTTCTGAATGGGGAAACCCACTCATCACAAGATGAGTATCGTGCACTGAATACATAGGTGTACGAGGCGAACCAGGGGAACTGAAACATCTAAGTACCCTGAGGAAAAGAAATCAACCGAGATTCCCCTAGTAGCGGCGAGCGAACGGGGACCAGCCCTTAAGCATGTGACTGATTAGGCGAACACGCTGGGAAGCGTGGCCGTAGCGGGTGATAGCCCCGTAGTCGAAAATCTGATCATGTGAAATCGAGTAGGTCGGGGCACGAGAAACCTTGACTGAAGACGGGGGGACCATCCTCCAAGGCTAAATACTCCTGGCTGACCGATAGTGAACCAGTACCGTGAGGGAAAGGCGAAAAGAACCCCGGAGAGGGGAGTGAAATAGATCCTGAAACCGTGTGCGTACAAGCAGTAGGAGCAGACTTGTTCTGTGACTGCGTACCTTTTGTATAATGGGTCAGCGACTTATATTCAGTGGCGAGGTTAACCGTATAGGGGAGCCGTAGGGAAACCGAGTCTTAACTGGGCGACACAGTCGCTGGATATAGACCCGAAACCGAGCGATCTATCCATGAGCAGGGTGAAGATTGAGTAACATCAATTGGAGGCCCGAACCAGGATCTGTTGAAAAAGATTTGGATGACTTGTGGATCGGAGTGAAAGGCTAATCAAGCTCGGAGATAGCTGGTTCTCCTCGAAAGCTATTTAGGTAGCGCCTCACGTAGTACCGCCGGGGGTAGAGCACTGTTTCGGCTAGGGGGTCATCCCGACTTACCAACCCGAGGCAAACTCCGAATACCGGTGAGTAACGCGTGGGAGACACACGGCGGGTGCTAACGTCCGTCGTGAAAAGGGAAACAACCCAGACCGTCAGCTAAGGTCCCGAAATCCTGGTTAAGTGGGAAACGATGTGGGAAGGCTCAGACAGCTAGGAGGTTGGCTTAGAAGCAGCCATCCTTTAAAGAAAGCGTAATAGCTCACTAGTCGAGTCGGCCTGCGCGGAAGATGTAACGGGGCTAAACCAGGTACCGAAGCTACGGGTGAGTTTCTATTTCGATAGGAATTCGCGGTAGAGGAGCGTCGTGTAAGCCGATGAAGGTGAATTGAGAAGTTCGCTGGAGGTATCACGAGTGCGAATGCTGACATGAGTAACGATAAAGGGTGTGAAAAACACCCTCGCCGGAAGACCAAGGGTTTCTGTTCGACGCTAATCGGAGCAGAGTGAGTCGGCCCCTAAGGCGAGGCCGAAAGGCGTAGTCGATGGGAAACGGGTCAATATTCCCGTACCGGACATGGTTGCGATGGGGGGACGAAGAAGGCTAGGTGAGCCAGGCGTTGGTAGTCCTGGTGAAAGTGAGTAGGCCGAGACCTTAGGTAAATCCGGGGTCTTAAAGCCGAGACACGAGACGAACTGACCACGGTCAGGAAGTCACTGATGCCACGCTTCCAGGAAAAGCCTCTAAGCTTCAGATCATGTGCGACCGTACCCCAAACCGACACAGGTGGTCAGGGTGAGAATCCCAAGGCGCTTGAGAGAACTCGGGTGAAGGAACTAGGCAAAATGGTGCCGTAACTTCGGGAGAAGGCACGCCGGCATAGGGTGAAGAGACTTGCTCTCCTAGCCCGAACCGGTCGAAGATACCAGGTGGCTGCAACTGTTTATTAAAAACACAGCACTCTGCTAACGCGCAAGCGGACGTATAGGGTGTGACGCCTGCCCGGTGCCGGAAGGTTAAATGATGGTGTTAGCCGCAAGGCGAAGCTCTTGATTGAAGCCCCGGTAAACGGCGGCCGTAACTATAACGGTCCTAAGGTAGCGAAATTCCTTGTCGGGTAAGTTCCGACCTGCACGAATGGCGTAATGATGGCCACGCTGTCTCCACCCGAGACTCAGTGAAATTGAAATCGCCGTGAAGATGCGGTGTACCCGCGGCTAGACGGAAAGACCCCGTGAACCTTTACTATAGCTTCACACTGGACGCTGATGTTGCCTGTGTAGGATAGCTGGGAGGCTTTGAACTCTGGACGCCAGTTCGGAGGGAGCCAACCTTGAAATACCAGCCTGGCATCATTGGCGTTCTCACTCAGGTCCGTTATCCGGATCGAGGACAGTGTGTGGTGGGTAGTTTGACTGGGGCGGTCTCCTCCTAAAGAGTAACGGAGGAGCACGAAGGTACCCTCAGCACGGTCGGACATCGTGCATTGAGTGCAAGAGCATAAGGGTGCTTGACTGCGAGACAGACACGTCGAGCAGGTGCGAAAGCAGGTTCTAGTGATCCGGTGGTTCTGTATGGAAGGGCCATCGCTCAACGGATAAAAGGTACTCCGGGGATAACAGGCTGATACCGCCCAAGAGTTCACATCGACGGCGGTGTTTGGCACCTCGATGTCGGCTCATCACATCCTGGGGCTGAAGTCGGTCCCAAGGGTATGGCTGTTCGCCATTTAAAGTGGTACGCGAGCTGGGTTTAGAACGTCGTGAGACAGTTCGGTCCCTATCTGCCGTGGGCGTTGGATGTTTGAGAAGGGCTGCTCCTAGTACGAGAGGACCGGAGTGGACGACCCTCTGGTGTTCCGGTTGTCACGCCAGTGGCATTGCCGGGTAGCTATGGTCGGACGGGATAACCGCTGAAAGCATCTAAGCGGGAAGCCCCCTTCAAGATGAGACATCCCTGAGGCCTAGAGCCTCCTGAAGGGCCCAGCGAGACCAGCTGGTTGATAGGCACGGTGTGGAAGCGCTGCAAGGCGTTGAGCTAACGTGTACTAATGGCCCGTGAGGCTTGACCCTATAACACCCAAGGGGTCTGGTCGTGATGATGACGAAGCATTAAAAAGCCGGATACGCAGCGTGTGGCCTGACTCAAACGAGCAGGCGGCACAATGAGACGATCACAAACAGCATGATGTACATTAACAGTTACGCCTGACGACCATAGCACGCGTGAACCACCTGATCCCTTGCCGAACTCAGAAGTGAAACCGCTTAGCGCCGATGGTAGTGTGGGGTCTCCCCATGCGAGAGTAGGTCATCGTCAGGCACTTATTATGAAAAATCCCCCAGGGCTGATGCCTTGGGGGATTTTTTTTGCATGGGCGTGAGGGGTAAATAGTGAGGAGTGAGGGGAATAGTGAGTAGAAAACGTTGGTGTAGGGGTATCTAACGAATATCCTGTTCCACCTCACATGGAGTGCCCCTAGTTTAGTAGACACTTGATGTTAAGAGGCGGCTACGTAGGCGCTGGGGGTCAACCCACCCAGCGTCATATGACGCCTCACTTTCGAATAATAATGATCAATATAATAGCGAACTTCATCTACCATCTCGTCTCGATGGATCATACCTAGCGGCTGAATCCATTCTTTCTTCAGTAGAGCAAAGAAGCTTTCCGCACAGGCATTGTCCCAACAATTACCTCGACGAGACATGCTAATCGTTACTTGCCGATTGTTTAGCCAAGTCATCACCTCTTCGCTTCGGTACTGAGTCCCCTGGTCGGAGTGGAACAAGAGATTCTTTCCCGTCGGCCGTTGATGCTGCCATGCATGTTCTAACGCCTTCAAAACAAGCTGTGAGCTATTAACTGGCCCCATCGCCCGACCCACGATTTGGCGAGTACCTAAATCAAGCACCGCGGCGATATAAAGCCATCCCTCCCGACAGCGAACCTGAGTAATGTCTGATACCCAAACTCGATTGCCAGCCCCTACCGAAAACTGGCGATTCAACAGATTTGGCAGGACAGGCAAGGATGACTTGCTACGCCTATAGCCTGGCTTTGAGGCTGTTCGTGAGCGGTATCCTGCCTCTTGTAACAGACGTTGTACCTGATTTTTGCCACAGCAGAAACCAGCATCCTGAGCCTCTAGCCATAATTTCCGATACCCCGGCACATGCTCCATTTGGCGAGCACGATTAAGCAGAAATTCCTTGATAGCTAGGTGTCGCGCTTGACGCGGGCCAGGACGACACTGTCGCTCCCGCCAACGATAGTAACCTGCACGCGAGACGCCGAGTACTTCACAAACGACCGATACTGGCCATTGCTGACAACGGCGAGCATCAATAAAAGCAAACCTTATTTGCCGTGTTTGACGAAGTACTCGTCCGCCTTTTTTAGAATGTCATTCTCCAGCTCAGCGCGCTTCAGCTGCTTTTTCAAGCGCTTCACTTCGCGTTCTAGTTCTTGAACACTCTTCTCTGGTTGCGTATCCCTGATTAATTTATCCGACGAATTCTTGCCCATCATCCACTCCCTACGCCAGCGGCTTAACGTGTTCGGGTGAATGTTTAGCTTGGCAGCAAGTTGAGCCTGTGTCTGCGGCGAAGTGAGTGAGACCTGAATAACCTGACGTCTGAACTCGTCACTGTAGCGAGGGCTAGATTTAAATTTCATAACACCTTCTCTCTATAAAGGTGTCTACTTTTTCAGGGCCACTCCAACACCTCACACCTCACACCTCACACCTCACACCTCAGCGCGATTTCCAGGCATTTTATTCCAGATATAACAATAGCTTGTGCATTTAACATGGTATTGTTGCCACGCAGCATCTAGTATTATGTTGCACGTACCCAGAAGTAAAATCTCAGGAGGAGAAACGGTATGACGACGCAAGTAGCCAAGAAGTTAGCAATCGCTCTATTTATGGCTTTGATGGCAGGCGGACTGATCGCTTGTGATGATCAAGGGCCTGCTGAAGAAGCGGGTGAAAGCATTGATGACGCCGCAGAAGATGCCGGGGAGAGCATGGAAGAGCTCGGCGAAGATATGGAAGAAGCGGCCGAGAACTAGGCCGAGCATTTGTTTGATGAGTTAACCGAAGCAGTCGCTGAAAAGCGGCTGCTTTATTGTTTGTATCGCGTCTATTATGGTTAGCCTGAATAACGATAAAAATGAGGTGGCAACGTGCTACTACAACGCGATAAAAGCCTGTTGTTAATGGTCGATTTCCAGGCGGGTCTGCTGCCTGTAATCGATGGTGGTCAAGAAGCCATGAATGAAGCGGCTTGGCTAGGCGAAATGGCGTGCTTGCTTGAGGTGCCTGTATGGTTAACCGAGCAGTCTCCAGAAAAACTGGGAGGATCCTCGGCATCACTGCTCGCCTGCCTGAATGACTATCGGTTCTGGCAGAAACAGCATTTTGGGGCCATGGCGGAAACTGAATTTCGTGAAGCGCTAAACGCAACGGGTAAAACACAGATTGTACTGTGTGGAACAGAAGCGCACATCTGCGTGCTGCAAACGGGTTTAGGGCTATTAGAGGCAGGCTACGAGTTGTACTGGCTGAGCGACGCCTCTGCCAGTCGACGCCCGCAAGAGGCTGCGTTTGCCCGTGAGCGCGCCTGCGCGAGCGGTGCTGTGGCGGTGACGGCAGATATGGTGGCTTATGAGTGGCTTCACCGCTGCGATACAGCGCTGTTCAAAGAGGCGCACCAGCGCTTTTTAAAGCCGCGCGCGTCACGCCCCGTACGTTTCTATTAGGCCATTCGCTTTAGCGATCGGCTTCTTTACGAGTGAAAACGAAGGTATCCCCCTGGGATGCCGATGCATCGAAACGATAACCTGCCACATCGAACGCCTTGAGTTCATCTGGATCGTTGACCTGTTCCTGGATAAGCCAAGCGCTCATCAGTCCACGCGCTTTTTTGGCGTAGAAGCTGATGATTTTAAAGGTGCCGTTTTTCTCATCTTTAAACACCGGCGTAATGATCCGGGCATTAAGCTGCTTGGTATCTACCGCTTTGAAGTACTCATTCGAGGCGAGATTAACCAGCACGTTGGAGCCGCTTTCTGCAATGGCTTCATTAAGTGCAGGTGCCAGGATGGGCTTCCAATAGGCATACAGATCCTTACCGGCACTGTTAGGCAGCTTGGTGCCCATTTCCAGGCGGTAGGCCTGAATCAAATCCAGCGGCCGCAGCAGGCCATATAGGCCAGAAAGTATGCGCAGATGCGACTGTGCGTAACGGTTCTCCGCTTCGCTGAAGTTTTCTGCTTGCAGGCCGGTATAAACGTCGCCCTGAAAAGCCTGTGCAGCAGGTTTGGCATTGCTCAGAGTGAAAGGAGGGTGCCACTCCTCAAAACGCGCCGCATTCAGGCCCGCCAATTTATCGCTGATACCCATGAGTTCGCTGATTTGCTGCGGCGAGTAATCACGCAAAATAGTGATAAGCGCTTGGCTGTGTTTCAGAAAGTCGGGTTGTGACACTTGCTCTGTGGTCGGTGGGGTTTCAAAGTCCAGCGTTTTGGCGGGAGAGATAACGCTCAGCATCGCATGCTCCTGGTCGTGCCCTGATAAATAAAAGCCTGATATAAGTGGGCTCAGTATACCAAGCCTCGGCAAAGGCCGAGGCTATAGCGGTGATAGCCTTATGAGAGTCGGCTGTTTTTAAGGGCTGTTTGTTTTAAGGACAGGGATTGGGCATACGGCGGTGAATATCTTCGATTGCCTCTAGCACTTCGTTGTCCAGCTTGAGGCTCTCGCTGGCAAGATTGCTTTCCAACTGCTCCATGGTGGTCGCACCAATGATATTGCTGGTCAAGAAGCTGCGAGAGTTAACAAACGCCAGCGCCATTTGCGCAGGGTCTAGCTCGTGCTTTTCAGCAAGCGCAACGTAAGCCTGGGTGGCCGCCTCGGCTTCGGGCGAGGTGTAACGCTTGAAGCGCTCATACAGCGTCAAACGACCTTTGGGTGGTTGCGCGCCATTCAGGTATTTACCTGAGAGTACCCCAAACCCTAGCGGTGAATAAGCAAGTAGACCGACATCTTCACGGTGGGCAATTTCAGCCAAACCAACTTCAAAAGAGCGATTTAGAAGGTTATAGGGGTTTTGAATAGACGCCACGCGCGGTAAATCCAGCTTATCGGCAAGCTGCAGTGAGCGCATCACGCCCCAGGGCGTGTCATTAGAGAGCCCAATAGCCCGTACTTTGCCTGCATCAACCAGCTCTTTCAGCGCATCAAGCGTCTCTTCTAGCGGCGTCGCATCTTCGTCTTCGCTATGAACGTAGCCTAGCTTGCCAAAGAAATTGGTTTGACGGTCGGGCCAGTGCAGTTGGTAAAGGTCAACGTAATCGGTGTTCAAGCGCTCCAGGCTTGTATCGATGGCCTGATGAATATGCTCACGGGTTAAACGCGGGCCACCCCGTATATGGTCAAGCCCTGGGCCTGCGGCCTTGGTGGCTATGATCAGATCGTCCCTGGCGCCACGCTGCTTAAGCCAACTGCCAATATAGCGCTCAGTTAAGCCCTGGGTCTGGGCCATGGGCGGAACGGGGTACATTTCTGCGGTATCAATAAAATTGATGCCAAACGCCACGGCTCTATCAAGCTGTTCGTGGGCTTCAGCTTCGCTGTTTTGCTCGCCAAACGTCATCGTGCCTAAACAGAGTCGACTTACCTCCATGCCGGTTCTGCCAAGTGGGCGCGTTTGCATTTTTATCTCCTTACTAAGGCGGAATTGCCACAAGATAAGCCGCCATTACCAGGCTGGTAAACGGCGTATGAATGGCATGTTAGCGAGGCTCATTGCAAGCAGCAAATTAATGGGGTTGAGTCGTCGCAAAGGCAGGCGTATGCTTGCCAGCCCATCGACCGGCTAAAGGCCGGTTTCTCGTGTGGTTGGCAGCTATTTTTGTGACTGCTAGCCCAAGGTTCCAACAGACGACAGGCAGGGTGGTTTGCCATGCTGCAGGCATCAACGTTGTTTACTCGGCTAGAATTTCGCCTAGCTGAACGGCTGTTTCATAATCACTGGCTGTTGCCGCGTTCACCGCGCACCCAGCGTTTAACGATGCGCTTGTTTAAGCGCTGTGCGGAAGCGGGTCACCCAGACGCGCTCTCCGTATACGGCCATATGCTGTTTCATCGCAGTCAGACGCCCCAGGACAAAGCGCGCGGAGCGCGGTACGTTCTGGAAGCTGCGCATGCCGGGGATGTAAAGTCACAGTACCAGGTGGCACAAATCCACGAACATGGCTGTGCCCAGTACCCGCGCCGTGAAGATTACGCGGTGACCTGGTACGCACGCGCCGCCCAGTCTGGGCACTATCTCGCCGCAGAGCGGCTTGCTCGCGCTTATCGCCTGGGTGAATTAGGCTTGGCGGTAGATGGTGAGCGTGCGGCTTACTGGCAGCGACAGGCGGATCAGCTGGCACTAAATAGCGTGGCCGCCGCATGAAGCGTTACCGCGTTTTGATTGAGTGAGGAAGGTTGTGTCCGAGACGCTACCCACAGTGCTAGATATTGAAGCGTCCGGATTTGGGCGCGGCAGCTACCCCATTGAAGTAGGCATCGCCCGTGCCGATGGAAGCTGCTGTGCTTTTCTCATTCAACCGCTGGAAGAGTGGACGCACTGGGATCCCAAGGCTGAACTGCTGCATGGCATCTCCCGTGATCGCCTTATTCAGGAGGGCTACCCGGTACGCCAGGTCGCCCACTGGCTGAACGATGAACTACGCGAGCTGGGTAAGGCGTACAGCGATAGTTGGGGGTACGACAATACCTGGCTGTCGCTGCTCTTCCATCATGCGGGTATGCTGCCGCGTTTTCGCCTTGAGGCGCTAAGAATTCTGCTTAGCGAAGAGCAGCAGGCAGTGTGGAGCGACACCAAAGAAGCGCTGATCGCCGAACAGGGTATTCACCGCCACCGGGCAGGTGAAGATGCCCGTTTACTGCAGCTTACCTATCAGCATACCCGCAAGCTCACCGAGCACCCGGGACGTTAGTAACTCTTCCCTCACCAGTTTTATAGCTGGGCCTCCAGCGCCTCGAGCAACTCATTGGGGGACGGTGCATCGAGCAGCATCTCGCGGGTGGGAGACGCCAAAAAGCCATGACTAACCGTGCTGTCTAAAAAGGTCAGTAGCGGCGAATAGAACTCGTCGATGTTCAGCAACCCCATCGGTTTTTCATGCAGGCCTAGATAGCCCCACGTCCATATTTCAAACAGCTCTTCCAAGGTGCCAATCCCGCCGGGTAAGGCAATAAAAGCATCGGCGTTGGCCGCCATGGTGGCTTTGCGTTCGTGCATGTTGCGCACCCGAATCAGCTCGCTCAAGCCAAAGTGGGCCTGTTCGCGCTCCACCAGGTGGTCGGGCATCACACCAATGACTTCACCACCGGCCTCAAGTGCTGCGTTAGCCAGCTCGCCCATCAGGCCAACGCGTGCCCCACCATAAACCAACGTGTGGCCGCGTTCAGCGAGGGTGCGCCCCAGTTGATTGGTGGCCTGGCGGAAGGCAGGGCTGTTACCTTCACGGGAGCCAAGATAAACGCAAATTCGAGCCATTCGTCTATTTCCTGTCGTTAAAAAATGAACGTGACTAAAACCGTAGCCAAAAAGAAAACGAGATTACTACGAGGCTTAGGTTAAAAGGGGCTTAGGGTAAACAGCGGTCTACCTGATGATGCTCATCCATCCACTGCCCAATCACATTATCACCGCACAGGTGGTGGGCGTACTGGGTGTGCAGGCAGCGTATCTGATGCCAGTTGCTAATGCCGCCAATGCCGCGTTCGGTCATCACGTTGGTGTAACCCAGCTTAGCGACTTCTTCACGCTGAGCATTACTCATATAGTCCCAGCGAGCGGTCACATAGTCGCGATGGCTCTGTTGGTAAGCCTCAAGAAATTCAGGCTCTTCCTGTAGGCGTTGTTCGAGCGCTTTGATAACCCCAACGGCTTCGATGCGGGAAATCTCAACTTTCAGAACATCGGAACAGAGCCAATACAGGGTGGGGAAGGGTTTGCCATCGACAATAGGCGCCATACGCAGTACTAGCGGTGTACCTTCACCGTCGGTGGCGGCTACCGCTTCGATACCACGCGGTGCGCGGCCAAGCTGCTGGGCAATAATGGCGAGCTGACGTTCGTCAGGCGCTTGGTTGGTGCGTATCACCATTGGGTTGGTCTCTCACGAACGGTCGTCTTGAACAAATTTAGTCGAGCGGCCAACGGCACGGAAAAAGCAGCGATTGAGCTGTTCAGGCGACGCGACATAGCACCACGTCCGCTCACAGTATTCAGCGGCTCGTGCCATTAGCACGTCATAAAGGCGATTGAAGGGGGCATCATAATCGTAGGGATCGGCACCAAACAAGCGGATATGCGGATAGTCGGCAAAGCGCTCAATAAAATAGCGCTCAAGGTCTGCCTCCACGGCGCGATGCTGGGCGACGTTGTCAGGGTCTATCCAGAGGTTGTAGCGGATTGCCATTATAAGGCTCCTGTTGCCCCGGTAGTGCAGGGCAGCGTCGATCAGGCGGGCTCAGGCGCGTCTTGAAGGTGCGACATTAGCGCCTCGCGCAGGTCACCCTCAATAGGCATGGCGCACTTGGCCTGGTGGTCATACTGCACCATAACCGCATGGCCCAGGTTAGTGAGCTTGCCGTGCTGCCGCGCCTCTTGGGTGACTGTAAACGAGCTATTGCCTAATCGCGTTAAGTAAGTACGTATTTCGATATCGTGACCGTAAAACAGTTCAGCCCGGTAGTCGACTTCCATGCGCGCCATAATCAAGCGCCACTGCTTGGGGTTTAAATCAGGGGTAAAGAGTTTGAACAAGTCATTTCGGGCAAGCTCAAACCACGCTGGCAGGCGGGTGTTGTTAATGTGCCCTAAGGCGTCAGTATCGTAAAAGGCGGGCTCAATGGTTCGGGTAAACATGGCTTGTCCTTGTTATTAAAAAAAAGGTTATTAGTAGGGGTAATCGCAACGGCAACGTTTAGGATTAGCCCAAGCAAGCGCTTGGTCAAGCGGTGCGGCGTTGATACCACGCAATGAGTTGCATCCACCCCAACAGCCATAGCGTGGCAGCAGCGAAGCCGACCAATGTGCCCCATAGCAACCCTAGTGTGCTGTAAGTATAGGAAACACATAGCGTGTAACTCAGTAGCGAGCCAAGTCCCATCGGGTAGTGCTTGATCACCGTCGCCACCGGCGCTGCCCCATGGTTCAGGTGTAGGATCAGCAAAAAAGGCAGCATCGTGACGGGAAAGGCGGCCAACGTTCCCGCCCAGGCGGGCGGCAGCCAGTGGGCCAGGCTGGTAATGGTAAATATGATCACCGTGGCAAGTGCCGCCCGCGCGGCAAGCGCCGGTAACGAAAACGTTCTGCTGGCGGGTATCCTGACATCAGTAATGCTGCGAAATAAGCCGCTGAACAGAGCAATGGCGCATAGCGTCACCAGCGTGCCGCTCAAACGCGTGAAGTTAAACTGAGCGAGCAGCGTGCTAATGGCGAGCCAGGCAACCAAGCCGCCCGCCACGCCGCCAATGACACCTTTAACGCCCGGCTGTCGTCCTGCCATCCAATAACCGGCCCCTAGCGCCATTGTGGCCGTAAAGCCCGCCAGGGTATGCACCGCACTTTGGGTCGCAAACTGAGGGGAAATTTCCAAGCCGATAAAAAATAGCGCCAAGGCCGTGCCTAACGGATAGCCCGCCAGCAGGCCCGCCATGCGCGGGCTAGCACGCACAGCAATCGCGCCTAGCCCCAGCACCATGCTGATCGAGAGCCCTAATTTCGCTAGCTGCCAAGTGAGAGGGACTTCAATCATGCGGCGTCATCCTTGCTGTTTTTGTTTGGGTGCTGTCAGCGCGCGCTTTTAATTAAACCAAGCGCAGGCCTTGCTGGTCGCGCCATGCGGCCTCAAGGGCATCTTTTAGGGGCGCTTTCAAGTGCGCGGGGAGCGCCTCCTGCGCCGCTTGGAGTGAATCAAACGAACGGTTGCGCAGCCAGCAGTAAGCCCAGGCGCAGGCTTCGGCGTCGCTATCGGGGGTCGGGCGAGCGGGCATTTGATTGAGCAGAAAGACCGCAGTGCGCGGCGCCCATAGCGGCATTTCACCTAGCTCATCCTGGCTCCACTGCTCCAGGGTGGCGCCGCTGGGCGTGGCGTCGGGTGTACCTAATTTAGCTACCCGTGCTGTTTCAGCCAAAATGAGCGCTAGCTGATCCGTATTCGCTTGCCCAAGCGAGCGCCATTGCCGCAACAGCGCCGATAGCCCCGCCCGCATCTTGGTATAAAAGTCATCTTGCGGCATGCTTGGCACAACCCCTATTGAATGAGTGAGATTTTTCATGGCCTACGATTTTGCCACGCCTGTGGAGCGACGCCACCCTGAAGGTGGCTGGGCATCGCAAAAATGGCACCGCTACGGCGACGACGTACTGCCCCTTTGGGTCGCCGATATGGATTTTCGCTCCCCGCCTGAGGTGATTGATGCACTGCAGGCGCGCGTGGCCCACGGTGTATATGGCTATGGCGAAGTGCCTGCTACGTTAACAGAAACCCTGTGCCAGTGGAGCGCCCACCACTACGACTGGCCCATTCAGCCGGAGTGGCAGCAGTGGCTGCCGGGCGTCGTGCCAGCTTTGCACCTGGCCGCGTTAACGCTGACCGAGCTAGGCGACGGTGTATTGACGGTAGCGCCGATCTACCCGCCATTTTTAGAGGTTGCAAAGCGCACCGGGCGACTACCCCAGCAGGCGATGCTGGCAGCGCCTTCAGCACCCAATGAGCCTTGGCAGCTCGATATTGATGCCTTGGAGGCCGCTATTACGCCACGTACGCGCTTGCTGCTGTGGTGCCAGCCCCACAACCCTACGGGGCGAGTGTGGCGCCATGAGGAGCTTGCAGCGCTGGCTGAGCTAGTGGAGCGCCACGACCTTTGGGTGGTCTCCGATGAGCTGCACTGCGACCTGTTATTGGACGAAGGCGCCCAGCACCGCCCGTTAGCCGCGGCATTTCCTGAATTAGCGAAGCGCACCATTACGCTATGGGCACCGTCGAAAACCTTTAACCTAGCGGGCTTAACCAGCGCCTGCGCGGTGATTCCCGACCCCGCACTGCGTGAGCGCTTTGCGGCGGCTACCAAGGGGTTACTTCCCGATGGCAACGTGCTCGGCTTGGTCGCGGCGGAAGCAGCGTATCGACATGGCGAGCCGTGGCGCCAGGAGCTGTTAAGCGTGTTACGTGAGCATCGTGGGACGCTGCAGGCACGCGTAGCGGCTTGGCCGGGCGTGCGCTGGAGTGCGCCGGAGTCGACCTATCTGGCTTGGCTGGATATGCGCGAGGCAGGGTTAGGTGAGGCGCCCTACAAGACGTTGCTGAAAGAGGCGGGAGTAGCGCTTTCGGACGGGGCGGCCTTTGGCTGCCCCGGCTTTGTGCGGCTTAACTTTGGTACCACCGCTTCCCAGCTGGAAGCGGCGCTGTCTCGTATGGATTCCCTGCTGAAGCAGGATTGAGAGCCTTCAGAAGACCTTAGTACAGCATCGCAAAGAGCTTACGGCGGTAAGCAACGGTCAGCGGGTGGTCGGCGCCCAGGGCGTCGAATACCTGCAGCAGCGTTTTACGCGCGGCGTCATCATTATAGGCGCGATCCTGCTTCATCAGTGCCAGCAGCGCCTCCAGCCCTTCATCATAATGACCGTCGGCCACTTGGCGCAGGGCGCGCTGGTACTGCGCTTCGCTATCGGTACGATCGCCCAGGGCCGCAATCTCTTCGGCTGAGAGTGCCTGCTCGCTAAACTCGATGCTGGCGCGTACGCCACGCGCAGGTGCCGCGTCGCGCTCTTCCGGGGGCAGGTTATCGAGTACTTCACGGGCCTCACTGCCGCGCCCTTCGGCCACCAATACCCGTGCGAAGGCTACTTGGTAGGCATAGTGCTCTGGGTACTGGCCCATTAGGGTTTGATAAATCTCGCGGGCAGCGGCGGTGTCACCGGCTTTAAGCGCTTCTTCCGCCTGCTCTTCAGGGGTAGGCGGCGCTTCGCCGGGGGCTGGGAAGTAGCGATTGAGCCACTCGCGCACTTCTTTCTCCGGCAGAGCGCCCTGGAATCCATCCACCAAGCCGCCCTGGCTAATCAGCTTCACATCGGGCACAGAACGCACGCCCAGTTGGCCGCCGATTTCGGGGTTTGCTTCAATATCGAGCTTGCCGAGCAGGAAAGCGCCCGCGTACTCAACCACCAGCTTCTCCAGCACCGCGAGCAGGGTGCTGCTGCTTGCGTTGGACGGCGAGTAGCAGCCCATTAGCACCGGCACCTGCATGGACGCTTCAAGCACCTGCTGAATATTGCCAGCATTGAGCTCGATAATGACATCTTCAGGGCGCACCGCCGCTTGTTCAGCGTTAGGCGCGGTAGCGTCAGCACTTCCGGTATCCGCCGTAAGCGGCTTACCTGAGCGGGGATCGATAATTTGCATGGGTAGACTCGGCATCAAAAAATGAACAATAGTTCCCCATGATATGCAGGCATTTGCCGGTGGATTCAAGGAAGAGGAGGGAAATAAAACTCACTGCTAGTGGGTATCAAGCTACGTGAACCTGATAAAGCAGAAACAGGGCGCGGTTAGGCGCCCTGGATGAGCTACTATTTTTGGCATTGTTTCTGAAATTGCTTCTGAAATTACTTAAGGAATGATGCGCTCCGCGCGTAGGCGAGCGAACAGATCGAAAAACGCCGCGCGTGTTTCACGGAAGTGATCAAAGCCGAAATCTCGCGACTTGGTGACATCGTTGACGCACTCAAGCTCGCGCCCCAGGTCGGCATCGGTGTGCCACCAGGAGGCTAACTTGCTGACATCGGCTTCGACTAGCTCGTTCTTTTCGACAATCTCGGCCCAGGTAGGCGCAATGTCGGCCATCTGGGTTTCGAGCGGTTGTGGCGTTTCCGGGCAGTCGGCTACTTCAAGCTCGAAGAATTCGCCAATTTCATGCCACAGTCGACGCCAGCGGAACACATCGCCATTGACCGTATTAAAGGCCTCATTGTGGGCACCGGGCGTGGTCGCCACCCACTCCATCTGCCGCGCCAACACCAGCGAATCGGTTAGATCGGTCAAGGCGTTCCACTGCACCTGCGAGCCAGGGAATGTGAACGGCTTGCCCGTTGCTTTGCAGATAGAGGCGTAAACCGCCAGCGTCACGCCCATGTTCATGGCGTTACCGCGGGCATAGCCGATGACCGTGTGCGGACGGTGCACGTTCCAGCTAAAGCCGTCCCGATCCGCCTTCGCGAACATGATGTCTTCGAGGGTGTAGTAAAAGTTCTCGCCAGGTACGCGGGGCGCTGATTCACGAAACGGCGTCTCGGTTTTACCGCTACCGTAGTTCTCGAAGGCACCCAGGTACTGCTTGGTGCCGGTCACCAGCGAGACATGCGCTAAGCTTGCGCCCTGCAGAGCGTCGAGCAAGTTGTGCATCATTGCGCCGTTGGCCTCGACGTTAGCCTTTTCATTTTCGCGCCGCACCCAAGTGCAATAAAACACGTGGGTGATGGGTAGCCCCGCCAGTGCTTCCGCCGTAGCCTCGCGATCTAACAGATCGGCAGCGACGGGAATTACCCCTGCTTGATCAGAGGGGCGACGAGATAATCCATAGACACTCCACCCGCTAGCGGTGAGGTAGCTGGCTAAGTTGCCACCAGTGATGCCGGTCGCGCCGACGACTAATGCGGTGCCTTTGCGCATCGTTAACTCCTTTTGTAGACAAAATTTTCGGAACGGGCAGTGGAAATGTGCTTTGTGTCCGATGAAAAGCAGTCTGGTCGCCAAGGATCATTGCTACAATTGGAAAAATCGCAAATCTTTATTGCGCTAGGAGCAACTCGATGGATCTCAATGCGCTACGCATCTTTGAGCGCGTCGCCGCGACAGGAAGTTTTACCGCCACCGCACGCCACTTTCATCGCGCCGTGTCGTCGGTTTCGCGTCAGATTGCCTCTTTAGAGGAGGCGCTTGGTCAGCAACTGTTCTATCGCCACACCCGTGCCGTGACGCTGACCGAGGCAGGTTTGCGCTACTATCAGGAAGTTCGCGAGATACTTGAACGACTCGACCTGGCGACGGAAGCGCTAACGGCCCCCAATACAGCGCCTAGCGGCGTGCTGCGCCTCAATGCTCCCGTGGCTTTCGGCCAGCGCCAAATCGTGCCGATTCTGCATCACTTTCAACGCCGCTACCCGGCGATCAAATCCGAACTGATGTTAACCGATCAACTGACCGACCCGGTGCGCGAGGGCATCGATATTACCTTTCGTGTCGGCGAATTGGCCGATTCAACGCTGGTGGCACGCCGCCTAGCGTCAATGAACTACGTTGTGGTTGCTGCCCCCACCTATATACAGCGCTGCGGTAGGCCCAATACCCCAGATGACCTTGAACACCACGACTGCCTGCTCTACCAAGGTGAAATGGGTCGTCAGCGCTGGTACTTCCATCATGCCGAGCAGCCGCAAGCCTTTGCTTACAAAGTCGACGGCAGCCTGTATAGCAACGATGCCGAGAGCCTGGTGCGTGCCGCGCTAATGGGGCAGGGACTGGTGATGTTTCCCACCTGGCTGATCGCTGATGAGCTGGCCTCGGGCAAACTGCTGCCTCTGCTCGAAGCGTGGCGATGTGAAGTCGTGCCAGGCAGGCGCGATATCCACGTGCTCTACGCCCAGCGTCGGCTGCACACCCGCAAGGTAAGCGCTTTTTTGGATCATCTGTTTGAGATGGTTGGATCTACACCAGAATGGGATCGCTGGCGTGAGCAGCTGGCGGTGTAAGGGTTCAGGCACAAAAAAGCCGCTGCCTTTCGATAACGGCTTTCTCTGTTGTATTGGATAGCGAGATTCGCTGGCTTTGGCTTTAGAATAAAAGCGAACCGATGGCCTTCAGGGGGGATGAGACGCTGAACCCGAGAGCTTTTCTGACTACTCTCACCGAACTCTAGGCAATAAAAAAAGGCAGACCAGTAAGTAACTGATCTGCCTTTAAAAATATTGGTAGCGGGGACCGGATTTGAACCGATGACGGTTATGAGCCGGATTGATTTGATTTCCTTAGCACTGCTTTATTTGTTGTTATTTGTCTAAATAGCCTGCTATATAAGTGTTTTCGTCGGTTTTTGAAATGCTGTCTAGGTAATTTAAGGTCAATCTCGCACGCTAAAGAGTGTCACAAAATAAAATGTAAAATTTACAGCATAAATGACCGTTAGGCTGCTGCTGAGGTCGGCAGCGGGTTAGCCGGACTCTGAAACCGGCGAGGCTGGCATCATAGGTTTTGTCAGAACGGATTGTTTGGTATGCCAGTTCCCGTGAGATGGCGCTGGGCGGATGTTCCAATTGTCGGGCGATGGTTCGGATTTAGTAGTGAACCCGCATCTGCATGATGGCGGCTCGGTCTTTAGTAGAGAGGTCGCAATAGCAGTGAGTCGTGGCAAAACCATACCGGAGGGTCAGATATTGCATTGGGTCATTGAGATCGCCAACCCAGGTGCGAATAGTCAACGGCATCTTATTGGTGATACGGCTACAGTGGAAGCAGCTTGAAGCATTCGATTGATGAGTTTATTATATCTGAACTGATATAAACTTATGGCAGTCAAGGAGCCAGCGTGGCGCGCAAGAAACCTGTTGCATTCGTTGGAGACTCGAAGGATCGGCTGCGCGACTTCTCTCTGGACGCCAAGCGAGAAGCGGGGTTTCAGATAGACAAGATTCAGGCTGGAGGCCAGCCGGACGATTTCCGCCCAATGCCAAGCGTTGGCCCTGGTGTCATGGAAATCCGCATTCGGGAACACAACGGCGCCTTTCGGGTCTTCTACGTGGCCAACCGGGGCGATGCGGTATTTGTGCTCCACTGCTTCCAGAAGAAAACCCAGCAGACCGCCAAAAAAGACATCGACTTGGGCAAGCAGCGATACAAGGAGCTGCCCTGAGCCCAACCACCAAGCGAGGTTAGAAAATGGCCATCGAGTATTACGACAGTGTGTGGGACGCCATCGAGGACACTCCTGAAGAGGCGCTGAACATGCGGCTGCGCTCCGAGCTCATGGCGAGGATTGCTGGCCGTGTAAGGGAGTGGGATATTACTCAGAAAGAGGCTGCACATCGTCTGGGAATCACCCAACCCCGCCTCAACGACTTGCTGAACGGCCGTATTAATAAGTTCAGTCTCGATGCTTTGGTCAACCTGACGGGGCCAGCTAACTTCCATCTCGAACTGGAGATTGAAGACGAGAAGGAAGTAGCCGCCTGAGAGTGACCAGATAAACTGGGTTCAGCTAGACAAGTGAAGAAATTCTTGGCCTCAGTTCACTTGATGAGCTTTTAACGACTGACTGCCTCTCAAAGGCTAAAACAATCTGGTTTGCCCGGAAGCGATAAACTTATACCCCATAGCCTTATAGCCTTTCTCACGCTTTCGGAACATTCGCTCAAGCATAGGCAGGCCAGTATCCAAGTAATCATAGACAGTGACTTCTAGTTTTTCTTCGGTATCTCGATGGAGTCTGCCTGCATACTGTGACAGCGTTCCTTTCCATGCGATGGGCAGAGCTAAAAACAAGGTGTCCAGTCGAGGCAAGTCAAAGCCTTCTCCAATGTATTTCCCGGTTGCAACGATGACTTGAACCCTATGCAACTCTTTTTCTGCCGACTGGCGCTCTTTGACGCGCATTCCACCACGTAAGATAACTGACGATATGGATTCAGCATCCAGCATTGTCGCCAAGGTCTCGGCATGTTCTCGTCGTTCCGTCAGCACAAGGCAATTTGCTTGGTTGTGCGCACAGCTTGCAACATCCTGAACAATGGCCTCATTTCGGGCGCTGCTCTGGGCAAGCCAATGGTAAACCGATGCGATATGGGGCCGCTCACTAGGCTGGCAGATGTGGGTGGGTGGCGTTTCGTGATGCTCTCGAACAATGACGCGTTGGATAAATCGGTTACTGTGTTGCGCCTGGGCTTTGTGACGAATGGGCCCTGCAACCATCAACATGATTTTTTGGTGGCCATCCTGACGATCAGGCGTTGCTGTCAAACCAATGACGTATCGAGCGCTGACCTCATTAAGCAACATCTCGTAACGTGGCGCTGAGATATGATGGCATTCATCGATGATGACTTGCCCGTACTCCTTGATCAGCTTCGAGACCGTATTGTCTTTCTTATTGATCAAGCTTTGGTAAGTGGCAACGTCGACCTGCCCAGTAGGTTTCTTTTTACCGCCGCCAATTACACCGATGGGCGCCCCCTCAAGGAAGGTGTCGAGTCGCTCCTTCCATTGATCAAGTAGCTGACGACTGTGCGTGAGGATCAGTGTGTTGACTTGCCGCCTGGTTATCACGCCAATAGCCGTTACGGTTTTACCGAAAGCGGTCGGTGCATGAAGTATTCCGGTATCGTGTTGGACAAGTGCCTGCACCGCCTTATCCTGGTCGCCACGCAGCGTTGCTTTTAGGCTGACTCCAGGTAAAAACTGGCCTGATATTATACGGTCATCAATGTCCACCGTGATTCCCTGTTCCAGCAGCAGATCTTGAAGCTCATCCAAGCAGCCTCTGGGAATAGAAAGATAACCTTGCTCAATATGGGCGCATGATATGTAGCGAGGGATGCCATGCGTCGAGAAACGAAGCGACTGTGTTTTGAAAAATACAGGATTAGCAAAGCTGGCCATTCGCTTTATTCGTGCCGCCAATGTTCCTGGAATGCCTGATAACTTTATATGAATGTGACTGGTCAGGATGAGCGTAAAGCTTTCAGGACATCCAGAAAGCTTCCCGGTATCAACCGGTAACGTTGACTCCCACGGCAACACAGTATCTGCAGTCACACCGGAATTAGCCTCCTTGCCGATCAGCTCTTCAAGCTGAGCTGATGAAAGTGTCTGTTGCTGACTGAGCAGTGCCCATTGATCCGGGTATGGCGTAAAGTTGTCGTCGACGAAGACGGTGCATCCGCGACTTCGCGCCTCGTGTTGAAGCGGCAGGGCAATCAGATTGCCAAATCCACCATCAGGCATGGTGTCTTGGTTAGGAAATAGCCGGTCATAGGAGTCGAAGGATAAGCCTGGATGAAGCTCCATGGCCTTATCCAACAATTTGAATCCCAACCTCCTCGCTGACGAAGCTTGAACAGCTTCTGAAAAGAAAACCCATAGATGGGCACCCGCACCGGACCGAGAAATCTCCACAAGATAGGGTACGCCTTCACCACGACAGACCTGGGCTAGTGCACGAACATCCGCTTTCCAGTCCCCCTTATCAAAATCCGCCGCCAGCAAGTAACAAGAGCTATCCGGTAGCCTGAATTCAAACATTAAGCGCAGCACCCGCGGTTTTCAGCGCCCCTGAATACTCTCCCAGGAACACTTGTGCCGGTGTCCGATACCCCAAGCGTTTTCTGGGGCGATTATTCATCTTGGCAACGACTTGCCTCAGGGCTGAGTCGCTCACCTTTCGGAAGTCCGTCCCTTTCGGGAAATATTGGCGAATCAGTCCATTGGTGTTTTCATTGGTGCCACGCTGGCATGAGCGGTACGGGTCGCAAAAATAGGTCTTGGCTGAGACGGCCTTGGCAACCTGTCGGTGCTCGGCGAATTTCGAACCGTTATCCAAGGTGATGGTTTGCACTGCACCTCGGCGTGGTTTTAATAACCGGGTCATCGCTTTGGCCGTTCCAGTGGCCGTGATTGTCGGCAGGCGCGCTGCCAAGAGGTATCCGCTGCGTCTCTCGACCAAGGGTCACCGGCCGGGTTCTTTGTGGCCCTTGAGCACCGTATCGCCTTCCCAATGGCCAATATGGCGGCGTTCTTCCACTTCAGCGGGGCTGTTCAATGCCCACCCGGGGTGGGGTCTTGCCCAATCCCGCATGCTTGGCTAACTGGCTCTGATAACTCCGCTGCGATGTAGCCGGAGTCGCCTCCATAATTCGCCGCCGTGTTTCTTGTCGTCCCAAATTAATGCATAAATCCACTGATTTGCTGAGGGCTCCATTCGTCCGTCAATTGACCTACGACACAGCGAATCAGGCTTGGCAGTCGTTTAGTCACTTTCCAAGCACTACGTCGACGCTGATCACTTTTTAATTGGGCCTGTTCAGGCGCATAACCACTGGTCAGACCGTTGCGCTAATGGTGCTGCTGTGGACACCAATGGACTTAACTATCTGTCGCTGGCTGATGCCTGTCTCAAGATAGGCAATAATTTGGTATCATTGGATCTTAGTGAATTGTCGGCATCCCATGCTCTGCTTCACTTTGGTAGGTAAGGCAGAGAGGATACCGGCGCTGGCCCTCCTTCCTTTACCTTGTGATCCAAAGTGCTGCGGTTATTCTATGAATCCAGGGAATAAAGAGGTCAGTATTTTGCAGGTTTTCATAGCATGGGTGATTCACGAAAAAACTCGCCGGGTGTAGCGCCTAGCTGCTCGCGAAAGGCCGTGATGAATGCGGATATATACTGTCATAGCCACAAGATAGTGCGATATCGGTTACCCGCTCGCCACGCTCAAGGCCTGGAAGGGCGTTAAGAAGCCGACAGCGCTGACGCCACCGAAGTCACCCCTTGATTGAGTAGCGCTACACTTTAGAGTCCCTCAATAGCAGAGCTGAAAATAGGCTGGAATATAGTCCCATCAGTAAGGTGCTCCTCCAGTTGGCCAGCGCCAAGCATATCCATCCGTGAAGGGACATGCCTTAATAGCTGCTTTGTTTGCCTGCGGGTGGTTTCTGAAAGACCTGTGTTATGACTAAGCTCGATTAAGAATTCACGGGCTTAAATGACCGAGCGTGTGCGTTCATTTGGCATGGTCATAAAATTTTTCTTTTGCTTTGATAGAACCGCCACACCAAAAGCTGACGGCTCAGGTCGAAAAGTAGAAGACGGCATCAATGAGATGCTGCGGCAGGTAGTTGAGGCTGCCAAAAAAGGTTTTGTCCGAGTCGGCCAAATCCCTTGCTAGTTTGACGGCGAAAAGCCCGCTGTTGGTTATCGGCCATCGCGCTTTGCCCATCCGCGTCACGAATATAGCGGGCCAACGTCATTGCTGCGGGATGGCCGTAACGAGCGCCTGGCGAAGCACATGTCCACAAATGGCGAAGTGTCATCGCAATGTCGGGTTCATGTGCATCCAAGTATGTAAGCCCGTAGGCACAAGCCTCTAGCGTAAACACGTCATGGCTGCACAGCTTCCAGGCGGCATTTGGCTTGCCTTTGGAATCATAAGTATATGTCTTACCAATATCGTGCAATAACCCTCCCACAAAACAGGCTTCCTGCATGAGTCGAGGTATGGTTGGTTCGTTAAGGCGCAGCATAGCCACTGAGTGATTGGCAACTTCCAGCGAATGCTGTAGCAAACCACCTGGATACGCATGGTGATAATTGACGCTGGCGGGTGCATTCAAAAAAGCTTCAAGCCGATCCTTGCGTTCCAGTACCCGCGTCAAAAACGCGCGAAGGCAGTCTGATTGAAGCGACTGTACGGTCGCGACTAGCTTATCGAATACCTCTGGCATCGGGGAGTACACGCGTGGTAAGGATTGCAGGGTATCCATAGAGGTCACTTCATCCCGGGACGCCCTACGGAACTCATCAAGGATGAATTGGCCTGACAAACACTTCACTCCGGAAGCGGTAACAAAGTCCAGATGGCCGATGCGCTCAGGTACCGTTGTTTTGCTCAAATTGAGCATCGCGATTTGATCCCCCACGCAATCGCTCAGCCGCAGCTTTAAGAAAGGCGTTTTCGCGTTATCAAACTCCACCACGCGTCCAGTAAGGCGGTAAGTGCCCGTGAAGTTGCGAGACAGGTGAGTCGGGACTTTATCAAGCCGTTTCATGACGATGCTCCTTCTGGGGCTTAGTGGGCGTGGTGTTGCCTAACAAACGCTCAAAGGCAGAGCCATCCATACGGGTGGCATTGGGGACGTAACGGGAATAGACCTTGAACAGCATCTCGGTTGAACTGTGGCCCAGCATTCGCGCCACCCATTCCGGGTTTTCACCTGAGGCCAGAAAGAGCGTCGCGGCGGTATGGCGTGTTTGATAAGGCCGACGTTTGGTCAGCCCCAGAGACTTCAGCAAGGGATACCACACGCGCTTCGTCACGTTATTGTGATCAAGCGGCTGCCCCAACTGATTGCAGAACACGTATTGGCTCATATTCCCAGTGGCGGCGTACTGCGTTTTTAGCGCTTCATACACTTGACCAAACATGGGGATTTCACGCTGCGAGCCATCGGTCTTGGTGTATTCCGTTTCGCCATTGATCAATGTTTCGCGAACTAAGATTTCACGCTTAGCAAAATCAATGTTTTTCCACTTCAGTCCATCGACTTCACCAGTACGCATGCCGGTAAAGAAGCGCACGGTGTAATAGTTGCAATAGTCTGGGCGGACATTGTCGATGATGCGTTGTACCTCATGAAGCGAAAACGGCTCGATATGCGTCTTCTGTAGCTTTAGCGGCTTGATATTTTTGTACGGTGTCTCAAAATCGAACCGCTCGGCCGCCTCATCGAGCACCATACGCAAAATGGACATATGGCTGTTGATCGTTTTGGACGAAACCAGCCCTGTGGTACCACGGCCCTTGCGTTTGGCTAGTTTGGTGCGGAACGCCAGGATGTCCGCCTTGGTGATATCTCCGATGTGTTTTTTCCCAAACGCTGGCTTAAGTGAGCTATCCAGGATCGAACTCACATTGCGTACGTGGGAAGCACGCCATTGGATTTTGCTCTCGTCGAACCACTGATCAGAAAAAACGTTGAAGAGCGGTGTCTCCACAGCCGGTTGAGTGTTCTCGATCTGTGCAGGTTGAAGAGATTGATTTTTAGCGGCGTTATTTAACCCCAACTTCTGTAAATTTTTACTGCCAGGGAAAAACTCAGCATAGTCGAGATCATCTAGCAAAATTTTTGCTTCTACCTTTGCCAGTAATTGCTCCACCTTTTTTCTGTTAGTAGGCGTGTCTTTCAGTGCAGTTTGCTCACGTAACCGCAGGCCTTGGTAGAAAAAATCCAGATAGAGCTTACCCGTCTCTTTTCGTTGGCGAACCTTACCCATGGCTATAGCCTCCATTTGCCATCGGAATGGAAATAGTGCCATGAGCGGCTTTAAGCATTTCTTTTTCAACGGCTTCCCACAAGAACAAAATTTTCCGTCGGCCAAATGGCTTGATGTAGTGGGTGCCCTCGATAAGGACGCTGTCTTTTAGCTGCTGTCGGATAGTACGACAGTCGTACTTGATGCGCTGGGCAAGCTCTTCGGTCGTGAGATAGGTATAGGATGATTCCATCGAAAACCTCCAAAAGGAGTGGTATTCTGCGTGACTAAAAGGCATTCCAAATATCAGAATGCCATCCTGAATGACATTTTAGACAGCAAAAAACCATTTGCAAGCGTTTTTTGCCATTCAGGATGACAAAAAGCATTTACAGGAGGTTTTGATGGTTCGTTGTCATCTCGCGCGCTTGATGGGTGAGCACAAAATGAAGATCGTGGATGTTGCGCGTGAAACAGGACTTAACCGCAATACTGTTACGCTTCTTTATAAAGAAACTGCTCAGCGAATCGAGCTGGATGCACTGGATAAGCTATGCAGGCTTTTCAATTGTGAGGTGGGTGATTTGCTAGAATTTCAGGAAGAACGTGCTACAAAGGGAAATGATTAGAGGCGGTGGAGTAAGTCGCCTGAAGGTCGTTAGAAGAAATTGCTGAAGAAATAGAGAAAGCTAATGTGGCACATATACGTCACATATGTGTCACAGGATATTAGTATGCTAATAAACACAAAAAAGGCAGGTCAGTAAGTAACTGATCTGCCTTTCAAAATATTGGTAGCGGGGACCGGATTTGAACCGATGACCTTCGGGTTATGAGCCCGACGAGCTACCAGACTGCTCCACCCCGCATCAACGTGTGGCGTATTCTACAGAAGTTTTAGGTGAAGTCAATAGGGTGATTAACACGTTTGGCTTATAGCCGTTGATTATGACCTGCGGCAACATGGGGTAAGTGCAGCTATGCTTTATATAGCCATAACAAAAAGCTTACGTTGGTGCATTGTTCAAGAAAATTATGCACTAGGGTAATACAGGCGCAGTCGCGCTTATTCACAATGGCTTGCGGCGCGATGTGCGTGCTTTGAGATCCAAGCCATTTGTCATTTCAGGGAGGTAGTCAATGGCCAATCAAGCCCCCGTCGCCTGGGTAACTGGTGGAACTGGTGGTATCGGTACGGCAATTTGTCGTTCGTTGGCAGATGCGGGATATCTGGTCGTGGCGGGTTATCGCAACCCCGACAAGGCTAAGACCTGGCTAGAAACGCAGCACGCCGACGGCTATCGCAATATCGAATTGTCGGGTATCGACCTTTCTGACCACAACGCCTGCCTGGAAGGAGCCCGCCAAATCCACGACAAGTATGGCCCTATTAGTGTGTTGGTGAACTGTGCGGGGATCACCCGTGATGGCACCATGAAAAAAATGTCTTACGAGCAGTGGTACGAAGTGCTCGATACCAATCTCAACAGCGTTTTTAACACCTGCCGAAGTGTCATTGAGATGATGCTTGAGAATGGCTATGGTCGAATTATTAATATTTCATCCATCAATGGTCGTAAAGGTCAGTTTGGCCAGGTCAACTACGCGGCGGCGAAAGCCGGTATGCATGGCTTGACCATGTCGCTGGCACAGGAAACAGCGACCAAAGGGATTACCGTCAATACCGTATCGCCTGGCTATATCGCCACCGATATGATCATGAATATTCCAGAAAAAGTGCGCGAAGCAATCCGGGAAACAATCCCGGTGAAGCGCTACGGCACGCCAGAGGAGATTGGTCGACTGGTTACCTTCTTAGCCGATAAGGAGTCAGGATTTATCACCGGTGCGAACATCGATATCAACGGTGGTCAGTTTATGGGCTAGTGATTAGCCCAAGAGGAGAGCGCAAACGGGAGGCTATAAGCCTCCCGTTTTCTTGCTAACGCTTAAGGTAGCGGGACTCGCGCTAGTCGGCTAAGCAGGTTATCCAGCTCTTCTACTTCAGTGTCCCATAGCGTGGCTGGCATTGGCCCTAGCGCCAATAGCGCGACCAAGATGTTGATCACTTCTTGATCACGGCTGCGCTCTTGATTGAAGCCTTCATTCAAACGCTCTACCTGAATCGCCAAGCGCAGCGGCTCATCGCTCTGCCGCACGCTACCCACGGCCAGCATCGAGAGGTGCACTCTCAGTCTGGCGAGGGAGTCGGCGATGCGAGTGTGATCAGCGTCTGATAGCGGTACCGCTACGCTATGGCGCTGTTGATTGCGTGCGTTATGCGCCTCATTAAAGGCGGTAGGCAGTGAAGTGCCGAGAGCCGCTTGTGCGTCCACGTTGCTTGGGATCCCTTCGTCGAGGTAGCGCTGGTCGGCAGTCAAGTGAGCGCTCACTAATGGCATGATCGCATGCCACTGTTGAACTGTATCGGCAACCGCCAGACGGTTTAAGCGTTCTCGGCGCGCACGCACGATGCCACTCATCCGCCGCTGCATGCCTTCGCTGCGCCGATTGCGTGGCAACGGCTCAAGTTGATTGGCTTGTTCGATAAAGCGCTCCAACGTGGCCGACTCACTCGCCTCAATCGGCTGCCAGCTATCCATTTCGTCGATGAGGGCTTGCATCTCATCAAGCTGCTGTTGCTGGCGCGCTGCCTGCTCAGTTTTATGCGCATCGCGCTGGGCAAAGAGTTGATCACATTCGTGGCGGAAGGTTTTCCACAGCGTTTGCTCTTCGCCTTTGGGTGCCCGGCCCAGGGCCCGCCACTGCTGCTGCAGCTGTTTGGTCAAGTGAATGCGCTGTGCAAGAGGTTGGCTTTCGTCGCTGCGCAGCGCGCTCACCTGGCTGATCAGATCCCGTTTTTGCGCGGCGATAGTTTCAGCGCGCTGATCGATCAACGCCTGTAGCTGATGGCGAATGACACCAAAGCGCCGCCCAACGGACTCGGAGCGTTCACGGGGAACGGGGCTGTAGTGTCGCCACTGGTGGCGCGCTTTGTCGCGGATTTGCCGTAGCACATCGGGGTCGGCGTCTTCGGCGGGCTGAGCCAGCAGGTTTTCCAGCTGATCGCACAGCGCTTCGCGGGCTTGAAGGTTTGCCTCACGCTCTTCGCTGAGCTGGTCTCGCCAAGGGGCGAGACGTTCGTGGATGCGATCCGAGGCGCTGCGAAAACGAGCAGACTGTTCGCGGTTAGCCGCCGCATCTCCCAGTGATTTCCACTCTTTGACCAGTTGGCGATGGTGGCGGTCAAGTGCTTCTTCCGCCATATGGCGGTCATTCGCGAGGGTTTCGATGCTGTCACATAGCTGCTCGCGCTTTGGCCCGGCGACAAACCCCCGCCAATCGCGTAATTCCGCGAGCCGGGCGGCTAAGTGCTTTAAGCGCGTTTTGAGCGGTTGAGCGGCTGGGCTTTCCAGCGCTTCAATGCGCGGCTTTAGCCGCTGATGCAGACGGCTGGCACTTTTAAAGGCGCCGCGCTCTAACAAGTGCTCAAAGGTGTCGAGTTCTGCGCCATGTGCTTTTAGGGAGGCGTTGTCTTCTGTCGGCTGCGAGGGCGTAGTGTTTTCAGCGTTGAGGGCCGCTTGGGCACGGCCGAGCAGCGCGGGCGGCGTTAAGGCATCCGGCCATTGGCATTCGCTCATCAGCGTGGCGAGGGTAGCGTGGTCGCCGTTGGCCAATGCGGTTTCGATGGGGGCGCTTGCCGCGCACCAGCGCTGCCATGCCTCTAAGCACTGGTCGTAGTGATGAATCGCCAACGTGTAGCGCTGGCGCATGGTCTCACTGGGCGGATGGATATCAGAAAGCGCCTGCCAGCGTTGGCCTAATAGTTGGCGCTGGGCGCGCAGGCTGTCGATATCCTGCACGGTCATGGCTGAGGCGTGGCGCAGGCCATCAAGGGTTTCTTCGATGCCTTCAAGCAGCTGTTCGCGGGTGTTTTCGGCTTCTTCACGGCGCTCGTCGCTCTGCTGGCGCGCCTGCTCCTGGGTTTCGTGGTCGTGAAGCGTCTTGCGGCAATTGAGCACCGCTTGATGAAAGCGCTGCTCTTGCTCCACGCTTGGCGGCTGGTTCAACTGTTCCCACTGCCGTTCAAGGTGGCGAAAGCGGCCGCCATAGAGGGGTTCCCAAGGCGCACGGGCGTGCTGCTCTAATTGATTCAGGAGCGTTTCGCGTTGCTGCGCTTCTGCTTCTAGCCACTGGGCGTCGCTACGCAAGCGGTTGAGGCGTTCCCGTGCCAGACGCACCACTTGGCGGTCGCGGCGGGCCTCTTTTAACAACCGTTTTAGCCCCTCTTCGCCCTCAATGCGTTCGGCAGCCTGATGGCGAACGGCGGCCACGCCGTTGTGGCAAGCTTGATGAATCAGATCATTTTCATCGCCCAGCTTGCTCAGTGCGGTCAAGCGTAGATTCAGGTTGTCACCCTGCAGGGCCACCGCGCTCAGTACCCGCGGCTCTTCGATCTGTTCCACCAAGGATTGGCGTTGGTGCAAGTCGGTATGGCCTTCACGCCCGCTGAGCCGTTGGCAAATAGCATTGAACCAGGCCTCATCCTGCTGGTGGTGCGAGTAAGCGTCGACCAGGCCTGCGCAGTCATCCAGGGCTAGCAGCGCGGCTAGGCGAATCTGGCTGTCGCTATCTTGAGTGAGCGACTGCAGCGCTTGGCGCTGCTCTGCTTGCTCAGGGTTCAATCGCTGGAGGGCCTGACGGCGCACCTCGGGGTCAGGGTGCTGCCACCGAGGTGCGAACAGTCGTCTTAACAGTCCGTGCATGAATCATCCTGCTAGTATGAAATGCGTAGCATGAAAAAAGCGGCTCAGTGGTTGCAGTCACCGGCGCTGTCGCTTAGCTTGGCCTTACTATGGTGTGATAAACGTCTATTTTCTAGGCCACACTGCTTCTAGACCACACTGTTTTTAGACTACAGTGTTTCTAGACGACGAAATGCGTGATAGTACGCTACCTTTATCTTATCTGAACATGACGGGGAGTTCGGCCATGAGCCTTAACGTGGATAGTGCCGTAGTGGCCTTTACCTTCAAAGGGGGCATGTTGCCGATGACCGTCATGGAGCTAAGTAGTGCTGATCCGGAGCAAATCCGGCAGCAGTTGGCTGGCAAATTCTCCCAGTCTCCTGCTTTCTTTCAGCATACACCGGTTGTGCTCAGCGTGGAAAAACTCGATGAACCCCACTTAGCCCTTGAACGCATTTGTGCTGTGTGCCGTGACCACAAGCTGTTGCCGGTGGCCGTACGCGGTGGCACCGAGCCGGTGCGCCAATCGTCCTGGGCGCTGGGGTTGGGGTGGTTTCCACCAGTGGCAGAGGGCCGTGCCCGGGGGCTTGAAAGTGTCAGTAATTCGCCAGTCCAAGAAGTCTCCCGTGAGGAGGCAGTAAGTGAGGCGGAAGCGCCAACGCTCGCTACGCGGCTTTATCGCGGTACCGTGCGGTCGGGGCAGCAAGTAAGCGCCTCTGATGGAGATTTAGTGGTGATTGGGGCGGTGAATGCCGGTGCAGAAGTGCTGGCCGCTGGCAGTATTCATGTTTATGGCGCGCTGCGTGGCCGTGCGTTGGCGGGTATTCATGGCAATATCCAAGCGGGTATTTACTGCCGCGAATTGGAGGCTGAACTGCTTTCAGTGGCAGGTAATTACAAACGCTCTGAAGATATTGATGCGCAGCTTCTGGGGCGGCCCGCAGAAGTTCACTTTACAAAAGAACAGCTTGAAATTAAGCCACTGGGCTAAGGTATTTGTATGAGGCTGCGTTGGTGCTTCATGCCTAGCGACGCCGAAGACGCTATCCGTTACAGTATGGCATGTTGATGACATTGACGTTCCCGTTATGCGCAGAGCGCCAGCTGTCTCGCGCTCGCGACGAACGACTTCAAGAAGGAAGTGACTCTTGGCCAAGATAATTGTAGTGACCTCTGGTAAAGGAGGGGTCGGTAAAACCACTAGCGCGGCAGCCATCTCTACGGGGCTTGCGCTGCGCGGTAAAAAAACAGTCGTAATTGATTTTGATGTGGGCCTGCGGAATCTCGACCTGATCATGGGCTGCGAACGACGCGTGGTGTATGATTTAGTCAACGTGATTCAAGGCGAAGCGGGGCTTAACCAGGCGCTGATTCGTGATAAGCGCGTCGAGAATCTGTTTATTTTGCCAGCTTCTCAAACCCGTGATAAAGACGCCTTGACCCAAGAGGGGGTCGCGGAGATTCTGGAGAAATTGAAAGAAGATTTCGATTTCATTCTTTGCGATTCACCTGCCGGTATTGAGCGTGGTGCACAGTTGGCCATGTACTTTGCCGACGAGGCGATTGTGGTCACCAACCCGGAAGTGTCGTCAGTGCGCGACTCTGACCGTATTTTGGGGCTGCTGGCCTCTAAAACCCGACGTGCCGAACAGGGCGAAGACCCTATCAAAGAGCACCTGTTGGTGACTCGCTATAATCCCGAGCGTGTGACCTCAGGCGATATGCTGACGCTCGATGATATCCGCGAAATTTTGGCGATTAACCTGCTGGGCTTGATTCCTGAGTCTGAGGCCGTGCTGCGTGCCTCTAATCAGGGCGTGCCCGTTACCCACGATATCTCCAGCGATGCGGGCCAAGCGTACAGCGATACGGTATCGCGCCTGCTCGGCGAAGACATGCCGCTGCGTTTCCATGAAATGCAACGCAAAGGCCTGCTGAGCCGTATGTTCGGGGGAGGTCGTCGATGAAACTGCTTGAGTTCTTGAAGCGTGAGCGCAGAAAATCCGCCTCGGTAGCCAAAGAACGTTTGCAAATTATTGTGGCGCATCAGCGTAGCCAGCGCGGGCAGCCCGACTATATGCCGATGCTTGAGCGCGAGCTACTTGAGGTGATCCGTCGCTATGTCCATGTGGATGACGACGCCATTCAAATCTCCTTGGACAGCGAAGACAACTGCTCAGTGCTTGAACTGAACGTTACGCTCCCCAAAAGCTAACCCTAAGCGCTGAAGACGCGGCGAAAGGGGCGGCGGGTGTGCTAGGCTTGGGCTTTTAACTGCCCAGCGGAGTGATTGTTCATGGCGCCACCCAATGCTGCCCCTGCCAGTTTTCTATGGCATGACTATGAAACCTTCGGGGCGGATCCGCGTCGCGATCGGCCCGCACAGTTCGCAGCCCTGCGCACTGATGCTGACCTGAACGAGATCGGCGAGCCGATCGAGCTCTACTGCAAGCCCGCCGATGATTACCTGCCTCATCCTGCCGCCTGTTTGATTACCGGTATTACGCCTCAAAAAGCCCAACGCCATGGTTTGCCCGAAGCAGAATTCGCGGGCGAGATTCAGCGCCATATGAGTGAGCCGGGCACCTGCGTGGTGGGTTACAACAGCCTGCGTTTTGATGACGAAGTCTCCCGCCATCTGTTTTACCGCAATTTGCTCGACCCTTATTCCCGTGAGTGGCAAAACGGCAATTCCCGTTGGGATTTAATCGATGTTGTGCGCGCCTTTTATGCGCTGCGTCCTGATGGCATTGAGTGGCCGCTGCGCGAAGACGGCGCACCCAGCTTCAAGCTTGAGCACTTAACTGCAGCTAACGGCATTGCCCATGAGGGTGCCCACGATGCGGTAGCCGATGTACGGGCCACGATCGCGTTGGCCCGCTTGCTCAAGGCGCGCAATGCGAAGCTGTTCGACTATTTACTCGGTTTGCGCGGTAAGCGCGCGGTGGCTAAGCAGCTTGACCTGCCCAACGCCAAACCGCTGCTGCATATCTCCCGTCGTTATCCCGCCAGCCGGGGCTGTAGTGCGTTAGTCATGCCGCTGGCCGAACACCCGACAAATCCTAATGGGGTGATCGTTTACGATTTGAGCGTTGATCCTAGCGATATGCTGAGTATGTCGGCGGAGCAGGTTCGTGAGCGCGTGTTTGTCAGTCAGCAGGATCTAGCCGAAGGCGAGGCGCGGATTCCGCTGAAGGTGATTCATATCAACCGTTGCCCGGTGGTGTTTCCCGCCAGTGCTTTGAAAGACGTTGAGGGGCCTCAACAGGGTGAGTATGGCACCATCGTCGCGCGCTTAGGCTTGGATGTGGTGGCTTGTCGGCAGCACTGGAAAGCCCTGCGCGATGCCAGCGGTGTCGCCGCAAAAGTCGCAGAGGTATTTAGTGCTGGCTACGACGATGCGCCACAAGACCCTGATCTAATGCTCTACTCAGGCAGTTTCTTCTCGGCTGCCGACCGTCAGCAGATGGAGCGGGTGCGAGAGATGGAGCCGTGGGATTTGGTAGGGCAGCGCTTTGCGTTTCAGGATCCGCGCTTGGAAGAGATGTTGTTTCGCTTTCGTGCACGCAGTTACCCCGACACGTTGGAAGGCGAAGAGCGCGAGCAGTGGGAAGCGTTTCGTTGGATGCGGATCAATGATCCGGCCCTGGCGGGCTTTACCCTCAAGGCGTTTGCGCGGGAAATCGCTCAGTACAATCAGCAAACCCTTACTGATCGCGAGCGGCAGATTTTGGAAGAGCTGGTGATGTTCGTGGAAGCCATGATGCCGGCTCAAGCATTTGACGCCTGAGCCGGTACCCGTTTAGGTCACTCCTGTAGGGAGTTCTCTTTACGCATTGTCATCACGCACTTTGGGCAGGGGTGAGCGCTCTTCACGATAATCGCTGACATCGCTGGGTTCGTCGCCCGGATTAAAGCGTATATCCAGGGTGTGCTCGCGCAACGATGGCCATAGGGCCTTAATATCCTCAAGGCTAACGTTCAGCACTAGTTCGGCCAGTTGGTCGCGGCGATCAAAGCGCACATCTTCCAACGCGGTGGCTTGCCAATAGCGGTTGGCCATGCCCGCAAGGCTGGTATCGCGTTGGCGTAACTGGTCGTGAACAGCCTGGCGATAAGGCGCTAAGTCAGCGTCGCTGAGTTGTTCAAGGCGCTGGTTAGCCTCATCAAGAAACACATCCATGCGTTCGGCGATGGTGCCGCTATCCACGTCGGGTGATTGCACCATAAGGGCAACCCCTGGCGCTTCGAGCAGCGGCGAATAGCCGGCGTTGACGATGTAGCCGAGCTGCTGCTCGGTGCGCAGTTGCTGGTAGAACGGTGTTTCCAGCCACTGGGCGATCACCGCGGTGGTGGCTTGTTCCTCTGGCGTCTGATCGCGGCCTTGCAGATAGCGCAGAACCAAGGACTCATCCCGAGAGCTGTGAGGGTGCAGCACGCTGTGCTCATCACTTGCTGCAAGTGGGGTGAGGTTAGCAATATCGTCGCGGTTTAACCGCGGTTTTAGCCTGGCACGCATCAGCTGTGTTTGTTCACGCGCCAGGTCAGCGTCCAGGTTGCCCACCGCCATGGCATCGACGTACAGGTTATCTAGAAAGCGCTGGCGAAAATCTTCCAGGTGACCACTGTCAAAGCGCTCGCTGGCGGCGAGAAGTTCAGCGGTAGACCATTGTGGTGTGAGTAGGGCTTCGCCCAGCGTGCGGCTAGCTTGACCGTAGAGCGATGCTTGGGGCGCATTGCGCCACTCGCGCTGCAGCTGATAACGCACCCGCTCGAAAGCGCTGTCGGTAATTTCTGCGTGCGCTAATTGCTCAAGCGCTTGTTCAATCAGCGGGGTTTGGCCATCACGCCAGCCTGAGAACGATAGTGTCATGCCCCTGGCGTGGGGATAAGCGCTAAACGACTGCCCTGCCAACCACGCTGGGTAGAGGGATTCATTCAAACTGTCGTTAAGCCAGCTGGCGAGTAGCCGAGTGAGCACTGCTTCATGGGCGGAGTAGCTGGCGGTGGGGCTTTGCAGACTGACCCGCCACTCAACTGTGGGAGTATTAAAGCGCTCATCCTGCATGTGCCAAGCGGTAAACGATGGTGTTTCGACCAGCAGGCTGGGGCGCTCATCCTGGCCTTCCAACAGCGTCAGGTCACTGGCGATAAAGGGGTTGGGCCCCGGGAGTGCCAAACCGCTCAGGGGTTGGCCCGGCTGTTCGGGTACTTGCTCGTCCCATTGGGTATTGAACCAAGGGGAGACAGTGTCGCTTTCGATATCCGGTGCTGAGTAGAAGCGCAGCATGTTATCCGGCGTTAGCGCGTCAAGATAAACCTGCTGGCGCTCTGCATCGGGGCCATCCATACGGTAGGCCGCGTACTGCACGTCCTCTACCGGGTAGCGAGATAGGCTCATTGAAAGGCGAGTGGCTTCCTGCTGTGGGGCGCCATACTGCTGAAAGCGGAAGGCCTGCTCATTGAGTTTTGCCTGCTCTTCGTAGCGCCATTCGGCGAGGGCATCATTACGCAGTTGATCAATGGCGGCAAACAGGGTGGCTTCAATATCGTCCAAGCGTTCGGCGCCTGCGGGCGTCAGACTGATGGAAATAGTGAATAGTGCTTCGTTGCCATCGCCGCGCCCCACACCGGCGGAAAGCCCATCGGCCAGTCCTGCATCGCGCAGTACCGCTAACAGGCTACCTTCACCTTCATCGCCAAGCAGGTGGGCGATTACCTGGGTCGGCTTTGTACGGTAGTCCTCAGTGGGGTCGGGTACTGGGAAGTAGAAGCGTAATTGACGACGATCCTGCAGCGACTGGCGCTCGATATAGCGGGGTAGCGTGTCTGAATCAACCAGCGGCGCGTCAATCGTCGGCACGCTTAAGTCGTTGTCGGGAATATCGGCAAAGCGCTCGGCTACCCACTCCTCCAACTGATCCAACGGCTGTGGTGCCACAATCGCCAGGTTCATTACATTGGCGTCGTAATGCTGGTGATAGAAATCGATCACCCGCTCGCGTAGCGTTGCCTCGCCTTCAGGCGGGCTGGCTAAGGTTTCCCGGCTACCCACGGCAAATCCGGTGGTGGGGTTGTCAGGGTTGAGCAGTTGGTTGAGCACATCGTTTTCGCGACGGGACTCATCACGAATACGCGCCATGTACTCCGAGTGAACGATATTGCGTTCGCTCTCCAGGTGGTCGGCGTTAAACAGCGGCGAGAGGAAAAATTCGCTGAAACGGTCAAGCGCGCCCGGCAGCGCCGATGGCTCAATATCAAAGAAGTAATTGGTATCCTGCTGCGCGGTGAAGGCGTTGTGAGAGCCCGCGTTATTGGAAATATAGCGCTGGTAGGCATCAGATTCCGGGTAGGGCTCGGTGCCTAAAAACAGCATATGCTCTAGAAAGTGTGCTAACCCCTTAAGGTCATCAGGATCTTGGGCGCTGCCTACTCGCACATTCATCGACGCTGCCGCCTTGTCTGCCTCCGGGTCGCTGACCAGCAGCACATTGAGGCCGTTCTCGAGCGTCAAAACCCGGTAGTCGCGGCTGTCATAGGGGCTAATGATCGGGGTGACTGTGTCAGCAATGGCGTCGGCAACGGCGTCATCGGTGGCCGCGAAGGCCAGTGGTGTTAACGCGATGCTGGCGATAACGCCAATCACTGCGCACTGTGGGAAAACACGCCAGCGGGTTATGCAAGTGGATCGCAACATTACAGCTCCTGTGACACAGCCCAACGCAGCATCGACCCGGTAGGATGGGCACAGGCCGGTGACTGGTAGGCGGGATTATTGACATGTTTAGATACCGGAAAAGCGCCCAACAGTTCCAATGGTGCGGGTGCTAGCAGTGAATTAAGCGTTTCGGTATCGGTGTCTGGGTTGAGCCAGGCGGATAACGCATGGCTGGGTATAGTGACCGGCAGGCGGTCGGTTAACGGCGATAACAGCAGGTTGGCGGGCACGGTGATCAGTGCGGCAGAGTCGGTAAACGCCGTTAACGTGGTGTGGTAGCGGCACCATAGTGCGCCCAATAGCAACGGCGCCCGGGATACCTGGGTCACTAAATAGGGTTGCTTGCTGCGGGGCTGGGTTTTCCATACATAGAAACCGCTCACCGGGATAACGCAGCGGCGCGCGCTAAAGGCATCGCGAAACATCGCCCGTGATTCAAGGGTTTCTGCCCGTGCGCAGTGGGGGGCGTGATCCAGCACCTCCAGCCAGGGCGGCGTCAGGCCCCAGAAAAGCGACGAGAGCCGGTACTGCCCCTGCTCTATGCGAATAGCGGAAATTGGCCTACGAGGCGCTAGGTTAGGCGACTCAATCAACGGTTCAGGAGTGGCTAGCGTTGGCAATAAGCGGGTCAGCGGTAAATTTTGCACATGCAATCGCCCCGTCATTAGCTATCTCCTTAAGCAGAATCGTCGTGGAAGTGTACCTGGATGGCGGGGGACTGCGCGCAATAAAGCACGAAATGTAGCGTTTTAGTGTCGAAAACAGTGTTCGATGTAAGGTATCCTATCTTATCCCTTGCTCCCGCTAAAGCGCAGTGAGGCTTCCTTCTTGTTTGCCGTTGACCTTAAGAGATTGCCATGGCCCGTCCTAGACAGCATGCGCCCGATGCCCTCCATGCGCAGGTCATGCACGCTTGTGATGAGTGGTTGGCTGAGCAGCCAGTCCATGGTCTCTCACTGCGTGCCCTGGCCAGAGAGGTCGGCTGTGCCCCCAGCACCCTATTGAAGCTATATGGCAGCTTCAATAATTTATTGCAGCACGTCAATGTGGAAACCTTGGCGCGTTTACAGCACACCATTACCAGCCTGATCGACGATGACCCTGAGCCATGGCTACGTTCGCTGGCGCGTGCCTACTGGCGGTTCGCCGAGCAGGATTGTTACCGCTGGCAACTGCTGTTTGATTACCCGCTGGCCCAAGAAGGCGAGCTTGATCAGCGTCAGAGCGATTTGATCGAAGCGCTGTTTACCCAAGTAGAAGCGTCGCTTAAATCCTACCAGCCAGCGCTGGATGATCTCGAAGCCCGCCGTTTGGGGCGCACGCTGTGGGGCAGCGTGCATGGTTTAGTTCAGCTAGGGCTTAATGAGCGATTGGGCTATTGGCAGGGTCAGCAATTAAAAGTAGATGAGCTGCTGGATCAACTGATGAGTACCATTCTGGCGGGCCTACGCCATCGTGAGGCGGCGACGTGAGTGGGTGGGTCAATGCGGCTCGTCAGGCGCTGCGCTGGCTGATCTTTGTCTCAATGCGCCTCTGCTACCGGCTGCAGGTGCATGGGCGTGAGCATATCCCTAAGCAGGGGGCCGCGCTGGTGGTGTGTAACCACGTCAGTTTTATGGATGCCTTGGTGTTAGGTGGTGCTAGCCCCCGACCGCTGCGCTTTGTGATGGATCAACCGATTTTTGACTCGCCTTGGCTTAAATGGTGGTTTCAGCTGGTTGGCGCAATCCCTATTGAGTCTGAACGACGCAGCCCCGGCGCCCTGAGACGCGCTCTGGATGACGTGAGCTCAGCGCTGCGCCAGGGGCAGGTCGTGATGGTCTTTCCTGAAGGGCGATTGACCCCTGATGGCGAAATTCACGCCTTTCGGCGTGGCCTAGAGGCTATTCTCGCCAGGGACGATGTGCCGGTGGTTCCGGCAGGGTTAGCAGGCTTGTGGGGGTCGTGGACATCTCACCATGATGGCAAGGCGCTAAAGAAGTGCCCTAAGCGTTTTCGGGCGCCGGTGAGCCTGCACTTTGGGCCCCCGCTCAACCGTCTGGACGCCGATGACATAGCGCTGCGGCGGTTTCTCGAGGCGCGGGTTAGAGCACTAAAGGCGGCGGCTGACCAGGATCTGGCCAACCGCCATTAACTCGCTTATCATTGATTAGCGGCGTGGCGCCCGCAGCTTTTGCCAGCAGCGTGCTGAGGTAATGAGATTATCGCGGATCTCCAGAATCTCCATGCGCATATTGCCGATCTGTAGGCATGCTGGGCCTTCTGGGAAAGCTTCAAGGTGCTCAAGAATTAACCCGTTGAGCGTTTTGGGGCCATCGGTAGGCAGCTGCCAACCGAGCATCTTGTTAATCTCACGAATATTGGCGGTGCCTTCAATCACATGGCTGCCGTCGTCCTGCTGGTGAATCTCTTCATCTTCAGAGACATCGGTGGTGAACTCGCCCACGATCTCTTCCAGAATATCTTCCAGGGTGACCAAGCCCTCTACGTCGCCGTACTCATCCACCACAATGCCGATGCGCCGTTTCTGCTTTTGAAAGTTGAGCAGTTGGGTATGGAGCGGTGTGGACTCGGGAATAAAGTAGGGCTCCCGTGCCTCTTGAACAATCGATGCCTTGGTAACTTCGTCCCGGGAGAGAAAGCGTGCCGCGTTGCGCAGATGCAGCATGCCGATAATATTATTGATATCACCTTTATAAACCGGTAGCCGGGTATGCTGGCTGGTGCGAATCTGGGTCAAAATATCTTCGAGCGAATCATCCAGGTCGATACCCAGCACTTCGTGGCGTGGCACCATGATGTCGTTCACGGTGACGTTCTCAAGATCGAGAATAGATAGCAGCATTGCCCGGTGGCGGTAGGGGATCAGCGTGCCCGCTTCGTGAACCACCGTGCGCAGCTCATCACGGGTCAGGCTATCGCCCCCGTTATCAACGCTTTTAACGCCCACCAACCGGAGCAGGCCGTTAGACATCACGTTAACCAGCCATACGAGCGGGTAAAGCAGCTTTAGCAGCGGCTCAAGGGCGTAGGAGGTCGGGTAGGCGATCCGCTCGGGTTTAATCGCGGCGTAGGTCTTCGGCGTTACTTCGGCAAAAATAAGAATCGTGATGGTCAACAGAGCAGTAGAGATTGCAGGCCCAGATACGTCGCCGAAGAAGTGAATGGCGATAATGGTCGCAATTGAGGCCGCCAGGTTGTTGACGAAGTTGTTGCCGATCAGGATAACGCCAATCAGGCGGTCTGGGCGGGTGAGCAGGCGCATGACCCGTTTGGCTCTGCGGTCACCGCTGTTGGCTTGATGGCTCAAGCGGTAGCGGTTAATCGACATCATGCCGGTTTCAGAGCTGGAGAAAAACGCAGAAAGCAGTATCAGTAAGGCTAGCAGGCCGAACAGTAACCCCAGGGGGAAGTCGTCGCTCAAGTCGAAAAGTCCTTTGTGGCGGATTAGGCTCGATTTGTAGAAGGTAGCGAGTAGTGTGTCAAGACAACCAAAGGCGTGGTAACGCCCGCGGTAGCGGTTGAGCCGCTATCGATTGAGTACAACCTCAAGTACGAACTTACTGCCAAAGTAGGCCAGCACCAGCAGGCCGCAACCGCCCAGTGTCCAGCGCACGGCACGCATGCCGCGCCAACCAAAGCGATAACGACCAACCAACAGGGTCGTGAAGATTACCCAGGCCAGTAGCGAGAGTACGGTTTTGTGCGCCAAGTGCTGGGCAAAGAAGTTATCCAGGAAAATAAGCCCGCTCGCGATGGAGAGCGTCAGCAGGATAATGCCCGCCCACACCAGTTCAAAAAGTACCCGCTCCATGGTGGTGAGCGGCGGTAGCGACTGCACAATGCCGCGAATATGATGGTGGCGCAGCGCCTGGTTCTGTAGGCCGACCAGCACCGCTTGGACGGCGGCAATCGCCAGCACGGCAAACGCCAGCGCTGAACTTATCGCATGCAATAAAATGCCCGGTGTAAGCCCGGTATGGCCGCCCTGATTCGGCAGCCACGTGGCGGCGAGTAGTGCAATACCCGCCAGCGGGAAGAGTGCAATCCCGGCGTTAAGCACCGGTTTAAAAAGGCTGGCAACTAGCACGACGTTGACCGCAACCGCCATCAGCAATGTGGCGCTGGTGGTAAAGCCGGGCAGTAGGCCAGGGGATTGGCCGACTAATTTGACCACCACAGGAATGTGCAGCAGTAAGCCCAGCACAGCGAGCAGGCGCACCATGCCCTGGCGAGGCGGCACACGCCGGAACAGCGTCATGCCTTGCCAAATGGCAGCGGCAACATAAAGAACAAAAGCAATCGTGGCGAAAGGTAGCGCCTGCATGATGCTATCCGTGCGCCTTGCAGCGCGTTGCGGTGAATAAATAAACGAATTAAGTGTGATTACGACGAGAATCTATCCAACTACTATAACTAATCCAAGCGGCGTCGCCCAGCGGGGTAAACGCATGAAAATAGTTAAAGACTCGGAGTAAGTATGCAGGAATGCCAGGGAAAGCTGTAAGCAAGGGTCTTTCGCCATGGATGGCGAAAGTAGCGCCCATGGATGGGTTAACAGCGCCTTTGCGTCAGCTTGCCCAGGCAGGATCGCTGGCACTCGCCCATGGAGACTCAAAGCATGAGCGCGTATAATCTTTTTACTAATGAGTCCAGGGCGTGCGCGCCGACGGCAGTGACGGAGGCAGAGAGGCCCCATGTTCCAGAATCTAAGTGAGCGTCTTTCCCAGACGTTAAAGTCGATCAAGGGTCAGGCTCGCCTGACCGACGACAATATTAAAGATACCCTGCGCGAAGTACGCCGCGCACTGCTTGAGGCCGACGTAGCACTGCCGGTCATCAAGGAGTTTATTGAGCGCGTGCGCGAGCGGGCGGTCGGGCAGGAAGTATCCAAAAGCCTGTCGCCAGGCCAGCAGTTCGTCAAAATCGTCCAGCAAGAGCTGGAAGCGATTATGGGCGAAGCCAACGACGGCTTTGTGCTTAAGGGTTCCCCCGCCGTTGTATTGATGGCCGGCCTACAGGGTGCGGGTAAAACCACCTCTGTGGCCAAACTGGCCCGCTACCTGCGCGAACGCGAGAAGAAGAAGGTCTTGGTAGTGTCTGCCGACGTTTATCGCCCGGCAGCGATCGATCAGCTCGAAACCCTGGCCAAAGAAGTCGAAGTGGACTTCTTCCCCTCGCGCTCTGACCAGCAGCCGGTGGCGATTGCCGAAGCGGCCATCAAGCACGCCAAGATCCAGTTTCACGATGTGGTGCTGATTGATACCGCCGGTCGACTGGCGATTGATGAAGCCATGATGGCGGAGATCCAGGCACTGCATAAAGCGGTCTCGCCTCAGGAAACGCTGTTTGTCGTCGACGCCATGACCGGCCAGGACGCTGCCAATACCGCCAAGGCGTTCAGCGAAGCGCTGCCGCTAACCGGTGTGATTCTGACCAAAGCGGACGGTGATGCTCGCGGCGGTGCGGCGCTGTCTGTGCGTCACATTACCGGTAAACCGATCAAATTTATGGGTGTCGGTGAAAAAGTCGACGCCCTGGAGCCGTTCCACCCAGACCGAGTCGCCTCGCGCATCCTGGGGATGGGCGACATGCTGTCGCTGATCGAGGAAGCCGAGCGCACCGTCGATAAGTCCAAAGCCGAGAAGTTGGCCAAAAAGGTCAAGAAGGGTGATGGCTTTGACCTGGAAGATTTTCGCGATCAGCTCCAGCAGCTCAAGAAGATGGGCGGTATGGGTGGCCTAATGGGCAAGTTGCCGGGTATGGGGCAGATGGCTGAGATGGCTCAAGGCCCTGGTCCCGAGAAAGAGCTGGGCAAGTTGGAAGCACTAATTAATTCCATGACGCCTAAAGAGCGCCGCAAGCCCGACATTATCAATGGCTCGCGCAAGCGCCGCATTGCCTCGGGGGCCGGTCTGCAAGTGCCTGACCTCAATCGCCTGCTTAAGCAGCATAAGCAGATGCAGAAAATGATGAAGAAAGCAGGCCAGAAGGGCGGCATGCAGAAAATGATGCGTGGCATGTCCGGCATGATGGGTGGCGGCGGCCCAGGTGGGCCCGGTGGAATGGGCGGCCCCGGTGGATTGCCGCGGCGCTAAGACGCCAATAGTAACGTACTGATGCGCTTGGTGAGGTTGACGACCTATCAGTTTTCTGGCTGTCAGGCTTTCCAAGCCGGGCGCATTTGCGTAGAATGCGGCCTCTTCATGCGTGGGTGCTGCCCAAATACGTCAAAACGTAGCAGTAGCAGCGCTCAATGAAGGCCTTAATGGTGTTAAAAAAGGTCATGCAAGCCGCTTTATGTGGTCGTGTGCCAGTTTAGCGCCAAGAAAACAGCACGACGAGTGTTCCGATAGCGGTTAGCGCTATAAACACACTCTCGTAACCTCAACCGAAGGATAGTTATCGTATGGTTACCATTCGTTTGGCCCGTGGTGGCGCCAAGAAGCGTCCCTTTTACCACCTGACCGTTACCGACTCGCGTAACGCTCGCGACGGTCGTTTCATCGAGCGTATCGGCTTCTTCAACCCGGTTGCCCGTGGTCAGGAAGAGCGTCTGCGCGTTGACCTAGACCGCGTTGTTCACTGGCAGAGCCAAGGCGCCCAGCTGTCTGGTCGTGTTGCTGAGCTGGTAAAAGAAGCACGCAAACAGGCCTAAGCCTGATTTTGAGTCTTGTTGTCTGAGACTTATTGTGTGAGAAAGTGAGTGCTGGGTAGCTGAGGTCGTCGATGACGCGTTTTGAAATAAGCCAAACTGACGACACGCATGTGGTGCTAGGCAAGCTGACTAGCCCTTATGGGGTGAAAGGTTGGCTCAAGGTGTACTCCTACACTAGCCCAATGGACAGCATTCTTGAATACCCGGAATGGTGGGTGCGCCAAGGTGAAACCCTGAAGCGCATAAGCATTGTTCAAGGGCGTCGGCAGGGCAAAGGACTTGTGGTGCAGCTTAAAGGGGTCGATGACCGTAGTGCGGCGGAAGCATTAGCCCAAACGGATATCTTGATGCCCAAAGAGGCGCTGCCTGAGCTTTCCGACGATGAGTATTATTGGCATGAGCTTGAAGGCATGGCGGTCTTCACTCAGGCCGGCGAACGGCTAGGACGGGTAAGCTACCTGTTTGAAACCGGCGCCAACGATGTCATGGTGGTTCGCGGCGATTCAGAGTCAATCGACAAGCGCGAGCGACTGCTGCCATTTTTGCCAGACGACGTCATTATCGAAATCAGTTCCCAAGAGGGCCGTATGGTCGTCGATTGGGATCCTGAGTTTTGACCAAACTTATGAACAGTTTGAGCAATGATGCATCTACCGACTCAACCGAGTTGGATAGTGGCAACGCGCCGGAAACGGCGAGCGAAGCAGCAGTGCCTGCAATGTGGATTGGTGTAGTGTCGTTGTTTCCTGAGATGTTCGACGCGCTCACGCAACAGGGTGTGGTCGGCAGAGCGGTAGAAAAACAGCGTATTGCACTGGAGTTTTGGAACCCGCGGGATTATGCCACTGACCGCCACCGCAGCGTCGATGACCGCCCCTATGGTGGTGGTCCAGGCATGTTGATGAAAGTCGACACCCTGCGCGCAGCGATCTTTGCCGCCCGGGAACGGGCGCAGAAAGCCACCGGCTTAGTGCCGACGGTGATCTACCTCTCGCCCCAGGGGCGTAAGCTGGATCAGCAGGGCGTTCAAGCACTGGCTTCCGCCGGGCCTTTAGTGGTCGTGGCAGGGCGCTATGAAGGCATTGATGAACGCGTGGTGGAGAGTGACATCGATGAAGAGTGGTCGATTGGCGACTATGTGTTGAGCGGCGGTGAGCTGCCAGCGATGGTGCTGATTGATGCAGCGGCAAGGCTGATTCCCGGTGTACTGGGTCATCAGGATTCCGCTATCGAAGACTCGTTTAATGACGGTCTGTTAGACTGCCCGCACTATACCCGTCCAGAAGTCATCGACGGGCGCCAAGTGCCGGATGTGCTGTTAAGCGGTAATCATGCAGCCATCAAGCGCTGGCGGTTAAAGCAGTCACTCGGGCGTACATGGCAGCGTCGTCCAGACCTGTTGGAAGGGCGGCCGTTAGATGCCGAACAGCGTAAGCTGTTGAACGAGTTTATCGAAGAACACGCTCTGTCAGCTAAAACTGAGTAGGCCAGAGCGGCGGTGCAGGGCGTATGCGCACCTGTGTCACCCATAACGACTCCCGCGTAGCTCGTTTCGAGCGCCGGGATCACGGCTTCCGCCACCCATGATTGAGCGGTCAAGCCAACACGTTATTCAGGAGTATGATGATGAGCAGTAAAAGCAAAGTGATCCAGGCGATCGAATCTGAGCAAATGGGCAAAGAAATTCCTCCCTTTGCCCCCGGCGACACCATTGTCGTTCAGGTAAAAGTAAAAGAAGGTACTCGCGAGCGTCTGCAGGCGTTTGAAGGTGTAGTCATCGGTAAGCGTAACCGTGGCCTGAACTCCGCTTTCACCGTGCGTAAAATTTCTCACGGCGTTGGCGTTGAGCGTACCTTCCAGACCTACAGCCCGCTGGTTGACTCTATCGAAGTCAAGCGTCGCGGTGACGTGCGTCAAGCCAAGCTTTACTACCTGCGCGAGCGCAGTGGTCGTTCTGCACGTATCAAGGAAAAGCTGGCTTAAACGCCACTGCTCCTCGGGCGCACGCTGTTCTCGAACAGGCGTCGCGCCCGGATACCAAGACCCCGTCACCGCTTTGCGGGGCGGGGTTTTGTTTATCCGCTCAACAAAAGCGGCTTGAGGTGACTAACGTATGAGCGTTATCGATGCATTTTTAGATGCTCTCTGGCTTGAGCAGGGCGCCAGCGATCATACGTTAGCCGCCTATCGGCGTGATTTAACCGCCTGGCAGAGCCACCTGGAGAGCCACGGTGAAGCCCTTCTGGCGCCGCCGCCGGAGCGCCTCAGTGAGTGGCTGGCCAATCGCCGGGAGGAGGGGTATCAACTGCGCAGTAATGCCCGGCTGCTGTCGACGCTGCGCAGCTTCTACCGTTGGGGGCGTTTAAACAACCAAGTGGAAAGTGACCCACTGACTGATATCAAACTACCGCGGGTCATACCCGGCTTGCCTAATACCTTGGAAGAGGACGAGGTTGAGCGCCTACTCTTGGCGCCGGATACGGAGACTCCTTTGGGGGTTCGTGACCGTGCCATGCTGGAGCTGCTGTACGCCTGTGGCTTACGGGTATCAGAGCTGGTAGGGCTCACTGGTGATGCGGTCAATCTGCGCCAAAACGTGGTTAGGGTGCGTGGTAAAGGCGATAAAGACCGCTTGGTTCCCATGGGCGAAGAGGCCGCAGATTGGCTGGCGCACTATATGCAGACTGCACGGTTGGCGCTGATGAGCGACCCAACACGCCCCGCGCTGTTTCCTGGGCGGGGTGACAAAGCGATGACCCGGCAAACGTTTTGGCACCGGATTAAGGTGCATGCCATAACGGCAGGGATTACCCGGCCACTGTCGCCCCATACGCTTCGCCATGCATTTGCCACCCATTTATTGAATCATGGGGCCAATTTGCGGGTCGTACAGCTGCTGTTGGGTCATAGCGATCTGTCGACGACCCAAATTTATACCCATGTAGCCCAGGCGCGCTTGGAAAGCCTACATGCTGAACATCACCCACGAGGTTGAATTGATGATGCGTCAACGCCGTTTTGTAACACTACCTTTACTGACACCTTCCTCGATGCTGGCGTGTTTGCTAACTGCCAGCCTGCTACCTTCCGCTGCACAGGCTGACGACGTGGCAGATCGTTTGGCTGAAACACTTAGCGTCAATGGCCAGTCGATGCCCGTGGAAGCGGTCACCGAAACGCCTATGGATGGCGTTTATCACGTGCGGTTGGAGAACGGCGAATCTTTCTACTCCAATGCAGACGGCAGCCACTTCCTGGTCGGCGACCTATATGAAAATGCACCCGACGGGTTGGTCAACTTGACCGAGCAAGAGCAGAACCAAGAGCGTGCAGATGCGCTGGCGGCAGTGCCTGAGAGTGAGCTAGTGATCTTCCGCGGTGCCGATGAACCGAAAGCAACAGTGACGGTATTTACCGATCCTACTTGCCCCTATTGCGCGCGGTTACACGACACCATTCCGGAGTTGAATGAGCGTGGTATCGCCGTTCACTATATGGCCTTTCCCCGTGCGGGCATGGGCAGCCAGGCTGCCACCATGCTGCAGCAGGTGTGGTGCTCGGATAATCGCAGCGAAGCGATGACTCAAGCCAAAGAAGGCGAGACTATTTCCAGTGCAGCAGACTGCGACAATCCTGTGGCGGGGCAGTATGATCTGGGTAAGGCACTGGGCGTACAAGGCACGCCAGCAATTATTTTGCCCAATGGGCAACTGGTGCCGGGCTTTGTGCCCCCCGAGCGGCTCTTTGCCATGTTAGGCTTAGATGACGAATGACGTCACATTGAAAGATAATACAAAGCGCTGAGGCACGGTCTTTAAGATCGAATTCAAAACCGTAATTAAGGCCAGCACCACCAGGTGCACAACACGAAAGGGGAAGTATTTTGAAACCGGTAAGAGTAGGTATTTGTGGTCTAGGTACTGTCGGTGGCGGCACCTTTAACGTATTGACTCGCAACGCTGATGATATTGCGCGTCGTGCTGGCCGCCCTATTGTGATTGAGCAGGTTGCTCACCGCAGTATTCATCCTGACTGCGATATTACCGGCATCAATGCCACCTCCGATGTGTTTGAAGTCGCGACCAACCCCAATGTGGATGTCCTGGTGGAGCTCGTTGGCGGTTACGATATCGCCCGCGAGCTGGTGCTCACCGCCATTGAAAACGGCAAGCACGTGGTTACCGCCAACAAGGCGCTGATTGCGGTGCATGGCAACGAAATCTTCAAAGCCGCTCACGAAAAGGGCGTCATCGTGGCATTCGAAGCTGCAGTCGCAGGCGGCATTCCGGTGATCAAATCGCTGCGCGAAGGCCTGGGTGCCAACCGCATTGAATGGGTAGCGGGAATTATCAACGGCACCGGCAACTATATTCTTACCCATATGCGCGATGAAGGCCGGGCGTTTGAAGACGTGCTCGCAGAAGCCCAGGCGCTAGGCTACGCCGAATCTGACCCCACCTTTGACGTGGAAGGTATCGATGCGGCACACAAACTGACGATTTTGGCCTCGATTGCCTACGGCGTGCCGCTGCAGTTCGAGAAAGCCTTCACCGAAGGCATTTCACGGATTACTGCGGAAGACGTCGAGCAAGCCGACAACCTTGGCTACGTGATCAAGCATCTGGGTATCTCCAAGCGTACCGATCAAGGCCTGGAACTGCGGGTTCACCCCACGCTGATTCCTAAAGAGCGCCTGCTGGCCAATGTTCATGGCGTAAAAAATGCTATTGCAGTAATGGGCGACGCGGTAGGGCCGACGCTCTACTACGGCGCTGGCGCCGGCGCCGAGCCGACTGCATCAGCGGTGGTGGCCGATTTACTCGACGTGGCGCGGGATATCTCCACCGAGCACCGCTACCGGGTGCCGTACCTGGCGTTTAGCGGCATCGACGAAGATGTCAGCCAACTGCCCATCATGCCGATGGAAGATATCATCACGGCCTACTACCTGCGCCTGCTGGCGGTGGATCGCCCCGGCGTGTTGGCGCGGGTGGCCACGATTCTATCTGAGCAGGGCATCTCGATCGAGGCACTGATTCAGAAAGAGGCGACCGAAGGCGAGCTGGTGCCGATCATTCTGCTCACACACCGTACTAAAGAGAAGCAGATGAACGCAGCGATTCGCGAAATCGAATCCATGGCCGATATTGCGGGCCCCGTCACGCGTATTCGCGTGGAAAGCTTGAGTGAAGGGGAGTAAGCCTAGATGCGCTATATCAGCACGCGCGGGCAGGCGCCCGCGCTCTCCTTTGAAGAAGTGGTGCTCACCGGTATGGCCAGCGACGGCGGCCTCTATGTGCCGGAAACAATGCCTGAGTTCTCCCGGGAAGAGCTGGCCGACATGGCCGGGCTCTCCTATGCGGAAATCGCCTTTAGGGTGATGAAGCCGTTTGTGAACGGTGAGATCGACGACGAGACCTTCCGCAACATCGTGACCGAGGCCTACGCGACCTTTAATCACGACGCCGTGCTGCCGCTCAAACAGCTGGATGCCAATCACTTCCTGCTTGAGCAGTTCCACGGCCCGACCCTGGCATTTAAAGACGTAGCGCTACAGCTGCTCGGCCGCCTGCTCGACCACTTCCTGAAAAAGCGTGGCGAGCGTGCGGTGATCATGGGTGCGACCTCTGGCGATACCGGCTCGGCGGCGATTGAAGGCTGTCGCCACTGCGACAACCTGGATATCTTTATCCTGCACCCGCACAACCGGGTCTCGGAAGTACAGCGCCGACAAATGACCTCGGTGCTGGCCAATAACGTCTTCAATATTGCCATCGAAGGCAATTTCGATGACGCCCAGGCGATGGTCAAGGCCAGCTTTGCCGATCAGTCGTTCCTCAACGGTACTCGCTTGGTCGCGGTGAACTCGATCAACTGGGCGCGCATTATGGCGCAGATCGTTTACTACATCGCCTCCGGCGTTGCGCTGGGTGCGCCGCACCGTGAAGTGAGCTTCTGCGTGCCGTCGGCTAACTTCGGCAACGTGTTTGCTGGTTATATGGCCTACAAAATGGGCCTGCCGGTGAAGCAGTTCATCATCGCCACCAACGCCAACGACATTCTGCACCGCACGCTGGCCGCCAACGACTTCTCCAAAAAAGAGCTAGCGGCTACTTTAGCGCCCTCCATGGATATCGTTGTGTCATCTAACTTTGAGCGCCTGTTGTTTGACGCCTACGACCGCGATGGCTTGGCCGTGGCGGCGCTGCTTGAGCGCTTCCAGCAGGAACCCACGGCGCTGGCCGATGCGCCGCTGGCCAAGCTGCGCGAGAAGTTCTCCAGCTACAGCGTGGACGATGCGACGATTCTGGAAGTGATTCGCGACGCCCATAAACGCACTGGTGAAATGCTCGACCCGCACACCGCCACCGGCTATCGTGCTGCCGAGCGTGCCCGGGCAGATCAGTCAACGCCAATGATTACCCTCGCCACTGCGCACCCGGCTAAATTCGCCGAGGCCGTTGTGAAGGCGGGCTTCCTGGGCGTGCCACTGCCGCCGCATATGGAAGACCTGATTGAGCGCGAAGAGCGCTACACAGTGCTCCCTGCGGAACTTGCCGCCGTGCAGCAGTACGTTGCGGAAAACCGGCGTTGACGTATTAATGGCCTCAGTGACTGATTTACCCCATCGCACGCTGTCGTCTAGCAAGGCCGGGCCGCGCCTAGAGCCTCGTCCAGTGGATGAGGCGCTTTATGCCCGCGCTCAGGCGGAAGGCCTAAGCGAACTGCAGGCGCGTTTGCTGGCCTCGCGCTTGCCGGGCTACAGCGGTGAGTTGCTACCGTTAATCGCACCTAGCCTGCGTTATTTGGCCCACCCGGAGAAACTGGCTGACGGTCGCCGCGCCGCCGAACGTATCGCTCAGGCGGTGGCAGAGGGTGAGGCCATCGGCATTCTCACCGACTACGACGTGGATGGCATTACCTCCCACGTGGTGATTAAGCGCACGCTGGTGGAGCTGTTTGGGGTGCCAGAGGGCAAGCTACATAGCCTGATTGGCCACCGTATTCATGACGGCTATGGGATTAGCCTACCGCTGGTAGAGCGCACCTTGGCTCAAAAGCCGTTTCCGACCCTGGTGATTACCGCCGATTGTGGCAGCTCTGATGAGCCGCGTATCGCGCGATTAAAAGCGGCAGGTATCGACGTGGTAGTCAGCGACCACCACGCCCTGCCCAGTGAGGGGCCGCCAAGCTCGGCATTCGCCTGTGTTAACCCTACCCGTGATGACTGTGAGTATCCCGACAAAACCATCGCTGGCTGTATGGTGGCGTGGCTGTTGATGTCACTCGCCCGCGGCGTGCTGATTGAGTGGGGGGCGCTTTCAGAGTCGACGCCCAAGCTGTCGCCCTGGCTTTCCTACGTAGCTTTGGGCACCGTGGCTGACTGTGTCTCCCTGGGGGGCAGTCCCGCCAACCGCGCGGTGGTCAATCAAGGGTTAAAACTGATCAATCGCATGGATGCAGCGTGCTGGCGCGCCATGGCCACGCGCTTAGGCGCTGACAGTGTGCCGTTTAACGCCGAGACGTTAGCGTTTCAGATGGGGCCGCGGATTAATGCCCGCTCGCGGCTGGACGACCCCTACGCGGCGCTGCACTTTATGCTGGCCGAGAACGATGGGGTCGCCAATCGCCAGCTCGACGTGCTGGATCAGGATAACCAGTCCCGCAAAGCGATTGAGGCTGATATGGCCGCCGAGGCGCGCACTCTTGCCACAGCAGCTCTGGACGCCGATGAGCCCGCCGTGGTGGTGCTGCTTGAAGACGGGCACCCCGGCGTACAGGGTATCGTCGCCTCGCGATTGGTGCAGGCCTACGGGCGCCCGGCGCTGGTGCTAACACAAGCCTCGGCACCGGGTATGCTAACCGGCTCCGGCCGCTCGATTGATGGGCTGCACCTGCGTGATGCCCTACAGCGCACCTTTGAGCTTGCTCCCCAGGCGTTACCGCGCTTTGGCGGCCATAGTGGTGCGGCAGGCGTAGGCGTGCCACGGGATCAGCTTGACGCCTTTAAAGCGGCTTTCCTGAGGGCCGTAGGCGAACAGCTGGAGGGACGAACGCTCTATCCGCGCCTATGGACGGATGGCGAGCTCTCCACGGCACAGCTTTCGCTGACCACCTTGCAAGAGATAGAAACCCTTGGGCCCTACGGGCGGGAGTTTGATCCGCCGCTGTTTGAAGGCCGCTTTATTGTCGAGGCGCTGCGCCCGGTGGGTGCTGACGGCGCGCACCTGATGCTGGAACTCTCCACTGGCCCGGTGACCTGCAAAGCCATCTGGTTTCGTGCCTTAACGCCAGGGGAACTGCCTGGGTTTAACGTGGGGGATACACTGCACTGTGCTTATAAGCTTAACCGTAACCGCTGGCGCGGCCGCGAGACGCTGCAGTTGATGGTCGAGCACGCCAGCCCAATTTAAGCTGTACATTGTATCATCTACTGGCAACTTAAGTAAGGACGCCCCATGCGCGTGGAAGATTTACCCAAGGATCAGCATCGCCCCTATGAAGATATGATGGCGATGCTGCTGGGCACGTTCTTTGTCGCGCTGGGAGTGACCTTTTACACCCATGCGGTGCTATTGACCGGCAGTACGGCAGGCTTAGCGCTGCTGTTGAGCTACATCACCAGCAGCATTACCGGCTGGGGCTTTGGAGTGTACTTTTTTGCCATTAACCTGCCGTTTTACTACTTGGCGGTGAAGCGGATGGGGTGGAGTTTTACCCTACGCACCTTTGCCGCCATCGGCTTAGTATCGCTGTTTTCAGAGTTAACCCAAGGCTGGGTGCAATTTGCCAACGTGCCCTCGATCTACGCCGCCTTGATGGGCGGCGCGCTGATGGGCATTGGTATGCTGATGCTGTTTCGCCACCGTACCAGCCTGGGCGGTATCAATATCCTCGCGCTCTACTTGCAGGATAAACACGGCCTGCGCGCAGGCTATGTTCAACTGGCCATTGATGGCGTTATCCTGCTGGTAGCCCTGACCCAACTACCGTTGGACCGCGTGGGCTATTCGGTACTAGGGGCGCTGACGCTCAACCTGATTATCGCCCTGAACCATAAGCCAGGGCGATATATTGGAGTGAGCTAAAAACGTTTAGCCAAGCCAGAACCACCACACGATCAGTGCAATGAGCCCCAGGCCTGCCAAGTTGATCAATAAGCTCATGAGGCGTCCTCCTGGCTGGTTTTCCATAGCCGCAAGCGGTTGGCGTTACTCACCACGGTGATGGAAGAGAGTGACATGGCAGCGCCCGCTATCATCGGTGAGAGCAGCATACCGGTTAGCGGGTAGAGCACCCCCGCCGCGATAGGAATACACAGCAGGTTGTAGCCAAAGGCGCCCACCAGGTTCTGTTTGATATTGCGCAGCGTGGCGCGGCTGATCTCTATCGCTGACGCCACCCCGTGCAGCGAGCCGCGCATTAGCGTGATGCCCGCGCTCTCAATCGCCACATCGGTGCCTTGGCCAATGGCAAAGCCTACGTTCGCCCGGGCCAGCGCCGGGGCATCATTGATGCCATCGCCCACCATGCCAACGATTTCTCCCGCCTTTTGACGGCGCTCGATCTCAGCGTGCTTGTCCTCGGGTAGCAGGCCTGCGCGGTACTCATCAATACCCACTTCCTGAGCAATGGCCTTGGCGGTGTGCTCGTTATCGCCGGTTAACATGACAATCGTTAAGCCGTCTTTTTGCAGGCGCTTGATCGCGGCCACGGTGTCGTGGCGAAGCGGGTCGCTGATGCCAAACAGGGCGGCCAGTTTGCCATCCACCGCCAAGTACACCAGCGTGCGAGCCTGCTCTTCTAGGGCGCGTGCTTGCTCTTCACCCGCCTTGAGATCCACCCCTACCTCGCTCAATAGACGTGCATTGCCCAGCAGCAGCGCTTTGCCGTCGGCGGTTTGGGCTTTTACTCCGCCACCGGTCACGCTGTCGAAACCATTAATCTCGGCAGGGTTAGCCTCGTGTTCATCCGCGTAGGTCATTAACGCCGCCGCCAATGGGTGCTCGGAGCTGCGTTCCAGCGCGTGCACCAATGCCAGCGCGGTGGATTGCTCTACGCCAAACATCTGCGCATCAGTGACGCTGGGCTTGCCCTGGGTGAGCGTGCCGGTTTTATCGACTACTAGCGTGGTCAGCTTGCTAGCGGTTTGCAGCGCCTCGCCGCTGCGTACCAGCACCCCATGCTCTGCCGCTTTACCGACGCCGATCATGGTCGAGATCGGCGTCGCCAGACCCAGCGCGCAGGGACAGGCAATAATCAGCACGGTGGTCGCCGTCACCAGCATATGGATCACCTGGGGAGCGGGCCCTAGGTTGAACCACACCAGGGCCGTCAATACGGCAATGATCATTACCGCAGGCACAAAAACGCTGGAGACCTGGTCGGCTAGCTCGCCAATCGGTGGACGCGAGTTTTGAGCGCTCGCTACCTGTTCGGTAATCTGCCCCAGGCGAGTGTCGGTGCCCACCCGCGTGGCGCGATAGATCAAGCCGCCTTTGCCATTCACCGTGCCAGCGCTGACTTCATCTCCCGCGCTTTTGGCGATGGGGAGTGGCTCGCCGGTAAGCATCGACTCATCGATATGGCTTTGGCCTTCAACGACGTCTCCATCCACCGGTAAACGCTCGCCGGGGCGTACTCGTACGTGGTCGCCAGCGCGCACCGCATCAATCTCAATCTCCTGCTCGTGACCGTCGCGAATCACCCGCGCTGTTCGGCTCTGTAGATCAAGCAGGCGCTTTAGCGCATCGCTGGTGCGGCCCCGGGCACGTAGCTCCATGGCATTGCCGAGTAGAATCAGCCCGATCACCATGGCTGAGGCTTCAAAATAGATCCCCTGAGCGACTTCTGGCAGCCACGGCGCAAACAGCACCACGGCCATGGAGTAGAGCCAGGCGGTGCCGGTGCCCATGGCCACCAGGGTATCCATATTGGCTTGGCGATGCTTAAACTGCTTCCAGGCGTTGACGAAAAAGTGGCGTCCTGGGAAGGCCAAAATACCCAAGGTTAACAAGCCGATCACCAGCCAGTAGAGACGCCCCATGCCCATCGGGTGGGGATGGAAAAAAAGCATGCTGAGCATCAGCGGAATCGCCAGTGCCAGCGAGATCGCGCTGCCGCGCAGCCGTTTTTGGTAAGTCTTGGCATCCTGCTCTGCACGAGTGCGTTCTGCTTCCCGCATATCCACAATCGGTTCGGCGCCATAGCCAGCTGACTCAACGGCGGCGATTAACGCTTGGGTCTTTGCACTGCCAAACACCTGGGCGGAGTGGGTGCCAAAATTGACGCTGGCGGTGTCGACTCCCTCAGTTCGCTCTAGTGCTTTCTGCACGCTCTTAACGCAGCTGGCGCAGGTCATCCCGCTAATCGCCAGACGCTGCTTTTTACCTTGGCCTTGGGAGGGGGGACTTGCAGCCTTTTCAGCCTTAGCGGGTGGCGTGGTATCTGGTTGCTTAGTTGCTCCGTCTGGGGCTGCTTCCTCCAGCGCTGCTTCACCGGGCGGGTAGCCCGCCTCGGTCAAGCGTTGATCAAGCTCGGCGTCGGTTAGCGATGAAACAACCTCTAGGCGTTTTTCGCTAGGCGTGCCGATCACTTCGGCACTTGGGTCACCGTTTTGTACTGCCTCGCGCATACGCTTGACGCAGGCCTGGCAATTCATGCCAGGAATAGTTCGCGTGGTGACTCCATTGGCAGGGCTCACGTTTGAGGCGGCTTCGGTAGAGGCGTCGCTCATGGGGTCTCCTTGGTAGGCGTGGCGTCAGGAAAACTCTCAATCAGGCGGCACACGCTGTGGCCGTCGGGGGAGCCGTTGGGCATTTGCTGCCAGCTCTCCATGGCCTGTTCCATTCGTTCGGCTAGCGCTTCCAGCTCGGCAATACGTGCGCGGATTTGCGGCAGGCGGCTGGCGAGTAAGTCGCGTACCAGTGGGCAGGGAGAGTCGCCTTGGTCGGCGTGGGTCAAAATGTCGCGAATCTCAGCCACGCTAAAACCTAATTTGCGCGCCCGCTGAATAAAACGCAGCCGCTCTAAGTCGGTATCCGAAAATAGCTGATAGCCGTTATCCGGGTGGCGCTGAGGAGCAAGTAGCCGCTCACGAGCGTAGTGACGCACGGTCTCAGCGGTAACACCGCCCCGTTTGGCAAGCTCAGTAACTTTCATGGCCTGTTCTCCCGACCGGTTAAATAGTGGTTATTTAGTGTAGAACCTATGGGTAACCCATAGGTCAAGGCCTCTTGGCTCAGTAAGCTGAAATGACTAAAACACTGATTTAAAACGACCGTGCGACTAATGTATAAGCCAAAAATAAAATAAAACGAACGTTTGCCCTTGAACCTTTGGCTCAGTTGCGAGAAAACAGTCATGTAAAAATAAAGAGGGTGGATCGTCGGTATCCACTGGATCATCGGGAAGAGAGGCCCACTATGAATAATAAATTTAATAAGCTCACCCTGGCTGCTGCCATTACGGCCGCTTTTGCCAGCCAAGCCCACGCGGGCGGGTATCAAATTAACGAGCAGAGCGTGAGTGGGCAGGGCTATGGCCATGCCGGGCGAAGCTCTAACATCCATGATGCAACCATTGTGTACGGTAACCCAGCGGGTATGTCGTTTTTAGACCGTGCCCAGGTGACCGTTGGTGGCACGTATCTAAACGTGAATACTGACATCTCTAATGTCGAAGCTTCTCGCTATATCGACTCCGGGGTCGCGCTTGGTGGCGCGCCAAATGGCAATCAGATTCCCGTTGGTAGTATCCCCGGTGGGAATGATGGCGATATGGTGCCGGGGACGCCGATCCCCTTTGCGTTTTATGCGCACCCGGTGACCGACCAACTTGCATTCGGGTTTGGGGTGTATGCACCCTTTGGCTCAAAAACCGATTATGAAGATGATTTCCAGGGTCGCTACTTTGGCGACTACACCGAAGTCAAGGTGGTCAGTGCACAGCCGACGGTTTCTTACCGCTTTAATGACCAGTGGTCAGTAGGCGCGGGGATTACTTACAACCGTGTGGAAGGCGAACTACGCCGACAAGTACCCAGTGAGGCCACCTTTAACCCAGATGCCGACATCGACTCGCGGGTTGATGGTGACGACGAAGCGTGGGGCTATAACTTAGGCGTAATCTATCGTCCAGTACCTGAAACCACCCTGGGGCTGACTTACCGCTCGAAAGTAGACTACACCTTGGAAGGTGATTTTAGCGCTACTGATCCCCTGGGTAATGTCGTTCGCTCAGATACTGCTAGCCTGGATTTGACCACCCCTGAGACGGTTAACTTCTCGCTTACCCAGCAAATGACTGACCGTCTCAAGCTGATGTTCGGTGCATCCTGGGTGCGTTGGAGCCACTTTGATCAAATTTTGGTTACCGGCAGCCAAGGCGATACGATTACCCAAGAGTTTCAGAACTATTCAAACGCCTGGGCGTTTGCCACTGGCGGCGAGTACCAGTTAACCAAGACATTGGCGCTTCGTGCTGGGGTTACGTTAGACATGACGCCGACCAATGATGAGGATCGTAGCGTACGTATTCCTTCCGATGATCGGCGTATTTTCTCGCTGGGGGCAGGATGGAGCCCAACGCCTGACCTGACTGTCGATGTTGCCTACTCCTATCTGTCAGAGCGCGGCACCTTTGTTGAGCAGGATCGTAGCGACCTGCTGGCCAGCCAGGCCACGGGTGGCCAGCCGGTTGGCGGGGCCTCCTACTCAGCCGACTACAAAAACGAAGCTCACGGTTTTGGTGCTCAGTTAACCTATCGCTTTTAAGCCCTAAAGAGCCAAACCCCAATGAAACCCGGCGCATGCCGGGTTTTTTATTGCCTAGTGGCAGGCCATTGGATGCGGGGCGTGTCGGCTTTCGTTACACTATGCGCTTTTCTGATCGATACACCTCTGTACGATCCGAGTAGACCAAGCTAGGGCGATCCCATGTTGGAAACCAATCCGATTCACAACCAGCTCAAGGACCTGTCTGAGCGGACAGACGTTCTTAGGGGGTATCTTTGACTATGCCGAGAAGAAAGATCGGCTAGAAGAGGTCACCCGCGAACTGGAAGACCCCAATGTCTGGAACGATCCAGACTACGCGCAGAAGTTAGGCAAAGAGCGCGCCTCCCTCGAAGCCATAGTGGCCACCATTGATGAACTTGAGCAGGGCCTTGGCGATAGCCGGGATCTGCTAGAGCTTGCAGAAATGGAAGAGGATGAAGGCACCGTCGAAGAAGTGTGCAAAGAGCTGGACAGCATGCAGGCGGCGTTAGAAAAGCTTGAGTTTCGGCGCATGTTCTCCGGTGAAATGGATCAGAACAACGCCTACCTGGAAATTCAGTCCGGCTCTGGTGGCACCGAAGCTCAGGATTGGGCCAATATTTTACTGCGCATGTATCTGCGCTGGGCGGAGAGTCACGGCTTCAAAGCCGATATCACCGAAATCTCTGCGGGCGAAGTGGCGGGCATTAAGTCGGCCACGGTGCATATCCAGGGCGATTACGCTTTCGGCTGGCTGCGTACTGAAACCGGCGTGCACCGCCTAGTGCGTAAAAGCCCGTTTGATTCCGGTGGCCGTCGGCATACTTCGTTTGCCTCGGTATTCCTGTCCCCGGAAATTGACGACAGTTTCGAGGTAGAGATTAATCCCTCGGACTTGCGCGTCGATACCTACCGCTCCAGCGGCGCGGGCGGTCAGCACGTAAACACCACCGATTCGGCCGTGCGGATTACCCACGAGCCGACCGGTATCGTGGTGGCCTGCCAGGGGCAACGCAGCCAGCACGCCAACCGCGATTTTGCCATGAAGCAGTTGAAAGCGCGGTTGTGGGAACACGAGATGCAAAAGCGCAACGCCGCCAAGCAGGAGGCCGAGGACTCCAAGGCTGACATCGGCTGGGGAAGCCAGATTCGCTCTTACGTGCTGGATGATCAGCGCATCAAGGATTTGCGCACCAGCGTGCAGTCCAGCAACTGCGATAAAGTACTCGACGGGGATATTGATCAATTTATCGTCGCCAGCTTGAAGCAAGGTTTGTAATTTTTTTAGCGTTTGAACATGAACAGGGTGCCCCATGGCTAACCAAGACGCGTCTCCTGCAGACAACGAAAACCACCTGATCGCCGAGCGCCGTGCCAAGTTGACTGCTCGCCGTGAGCGCGCCGCTGAGCAGGGAAAGAGTGCGTTTCCCAATGATTTTCGCCGCGACAGCCTAACCGTCGAGCTGCAAAATGCCTTCGGCGATAAAGACAAGGCCGAGCTTGAAGCGCTGGATCACCACGCCGCTGTGGCGGGTCGTGTGATGCGTCAACGTGGCCCCTTCATCGTCATTCAAGATGTGGCCGGGCAAATCCAGCTCTACGTGGATAAAAAGGGCCTGCCCGCCGACGTGCTGGAAGACGTTAAAAGCTGGGATATCGGTGACATCGTCGCTGCCCACGGGCCGGTGCATAAATCCGGCAAGGGCGATCTGTACGTGATGATGAAAGAGGCGCAGCTGCTCACCAAGAGCCTGCGCCCGCTGCCGGACAAGTTTCACGGCCTCACCGATATGGAAGCCCGCTATCGCCAGCGCTATGTGGATCTGATCATGAATCCGCAGTCGCGCAAGGTGTTTGAAACCCGCGCAGCGGTCATCAGCTCCATGCGCCGCTTCTTTGAAGCGCGTGGTTTTATGGAAGTAGAGACACCGATGCTCCAGCCGATCCCCGGCGGAGCGGCGGCTCGGCCGTTCATTACCCACCACAATGCGCTGGATATCGACATGTATCTGCGTATTGCGCCAGAGCTTTACCTCAAGCGTCTGGTGGTGGGCGGTTTTGAGAAAGTGTTCGAGATTAACCGCAACTTCCGCAACGAAGGGTTATCAACGCGCCACAACCCAGAGTTCACCATGGTGGAGTTCTACTGGGCCTATGCGGATTACCGCGACCTGCTGGATATGACCGAAGCGATGCTGCGCACCGCCGCTGAAGAAGTGCTCGGTAACTCAGTGATTGAGTATCAGGGCGCGAGCTACGATTTCGGCAAACCTTTTGCCCGCTTAACGCTACGTCAGGCGATTCTTGATCATGGAGACGGCATTGCCGACAGCGATTTGGATTCGCTGGAAGCGGCGCGGGCAACCGCCGAGAAACTGGGCATCAAGGTCAAAGAGAGCTGGGGCCTGGGCAAGGTGCAAACGGAGATATTCGAAGAGGTTGCCGAGCATAAGCTCGACCAGCCGACCTTTATCACCGAATACCCAGCTGAAGTGAGTCCGCTTGCCCGGCGTAATGACGCCAATCCCTTCGTTACTGACCGCTTTGAGTTCTTTGTCGGTGGTCGCGAAATCGCCAATGGTTTCTCGGAGCTTAACGACGCAGAAGATCAGGCGGAGCGCTTCCGTGCCCAGTCCGCGGAAAAAGATGCCGGTGACCTGGAAGCAATGTACTACGATGCAGATTACGTGCGTGCTTTGGAGTACGGCATGCCGCCCACCGCGGGCGAAGGCATCGGTATTGACCGCTTGGTGATGCTGTTCACCGACAGCGCATCGATTCGCGATGTGTTGCTGTTCCCGGCGATGCGCCCTGAAGTGGACTAACACGCTACGATAACGGATGAAAAGTTGGTAAGGGCGCGTTATAGCGCCCATAATGGTCAACGTTTCGACGGCGAGGAGAATCCCATGAAACTGCTTAACCGCTCCGCACTGAGCGTCAGGCCGACCCAGCCCTTTGTGGACTGGATCAACGCGCTGGAACCCACCATGGGAGACGACGACCTGACCCTGGACGACGTCGAACGTGAAAGTACCATTTACCTGATTCCAGAGATGGATACCCCGGAAGCGCTGGAAACTTTTGTGCGCGACCGCTACGTGGAAATTCTCGAGACTGAGCTGCGCGCTTGGGAAGAGGACGAACGGCAGTGGCCGGATAAACTCGACTGGGCATTGTTCCAGGAGTTTGTGCGCGTCGAGCACAGCTACCTGGCCATTGATCTAGACGACGAAACGGCGCTGGAAATCTCAGAAGTCGATGATGCGTTACTGCTCGATAGTGAGCAGGACTAGCCGTTAGCGTGCTAGTATTTAGGCAAGCCTAGTATTATTTAAGCTTAGTGGTTGCCTGAGCGGCTGGTTGCTAACAGCCAGCTAGCGCACTTCGAAATAGCGCAATACGGAACCGGCTTAGGCCGGTTTCTGTGTTTTTAAGACAATGTTTTTAAGACAATGTTTTTAAGATAGTGGTTTTTAAGACAGGATTTTGAATACCACTATTTGAGTCGTTTCGCTTTCACCGTTTTGTTTAAGATATCTCCTGCCTAGGAACGCTTGCATGCGACTGTTTGAAACCCGCCCCGGCGACGATGGCCTGCCTGGGCCTGAACGCGCCCTTGCCGTGCTGGCGCTGGTAACCGGTACCTTGATGGCGGTGGTCGATACCACCATGATCAATCTAGCGCTGCCCACTATTGCCGCCGACTTGAATGTGTCGGCATCCCGAGCGGTATGGATTACCAACCTGTTTCAGGTTGTTTGTGCGGCTTTTTTGCTCGTGTTTGCGGGCATTAGTGAATTGATCACACGTCGCAGGCTCTACCTGTTTGGACTGGCCACCTTTGTCGCGGCCGCGCTAGGGGCAGCACTATCACGCAATTTAGAAACGTTGCTGGTATTTCGTGCCTTTCAGGGGCTAGGTGCTGCGGCCACACTATCGATTGGCCCATCGCTCTATCGAGCCATTTTCCCCTCGCGCCTCTTGGGCAGCGCCCTTGGCTTGAGTGCCTTGGTGGTGGCCGGTGGGTACGCGGCAGGGCCCACGCTGAGTGGGGTAATCCTGTCCTTTGCCGACTGGCCCTGGCTGTTTGCGCTAAATGTGCCGCTGGGTCTTTGCTCGTTATGGCTCGCCAAGCGTGCGCTGCCCCGAGAAGAGCCACGCAAAGGCAGTTTTGATGTGGCTGGGGCGCTGCTCTCGATCGTTATGCTGGCCAGCTTCTTTATTGCCATGGACGCCGTGAGCCACGCCGCGCCGATTTGGCAAAGCGGCGGCTGGGTACTGTTGGCAGTATTGGCCTGTGCTGGGTTTATTGCGCGTCAGCGTCGTGCGCCGTATCCACTGTTGCCGCTTAGCGTGTTTGCCGAGCTGCGCTTTACACTGGCGGTATCGGCCTCTGGGCTTGCCTTTATAGGTCAGGGCCTTACGTTTGTAGCGCTGTCGTTTTTCTACCAGGAGCAGATGGGTTTTTCGCCACTGGAAACCGCTTGGCTGTTCACTCCTTGGCCACTGGCTATCATGTTCGTTGGCCCTGTAGCGGGGCGCTTAGCCGACCGTATTAATCCCAGTATTCTCTCCAGCGCGGGGCTTGGCCTACTTATCATTGGCCTGATTGCGCTGGCGCTGGTCGATGAGTCGACCGGCGTGGCGGGAAGTCTATGGCGCACTGCGCTATGCGGTATTGGTTTTGGCCTGTTCCAGCCACCCAACAATCGCGAAATGATGGGTAGTCTGCCACCGGAGCGCAGTTCCAACGTCTCTGGCGTCATGAGCACCACGCGTACCGTCGGGCAGTCGTTTGGCGTGGCCTTAGTCGGTGCTGCATTGGCGCTAGGCTGGCCGGTACAGGTAACGCTCTGGCTGGGGGCGGCGACCACGCTGCTGGCGCTCTTGGCAAGCGTGGCGCGTATGCCGCTGGCAAGGCGTGCGTTACACGCTCGACGGGCATCGTCTGCGGGCCAGTAAGCGCGTACAATAAAATGGTTTGTGATCTCTCAAGGAGAACCTTATGACGCTGCAGACACAGATTGAGCAGAAGTTAACGGCACTTGCGCCGGACGTGCTGCAGGTTGAAAACGAAAGCCACATGCACAACGTGCCCGCGAACTCTGAAACCCACTTCAAAGTGACGCTAGTGAGTGACTCCTTCGACGGCATGATGCCGGTGAAGCGTCACCAGCAAATTTATGCGCTGTTGGCCGATGAGCTTTCCGGACCGGTGCACGCCTTAGCGCTGCATCTTTATACCCCCAGCGAGTGGCAGGCACACGGCGGTGAACGCCCGAGCTCACCCAACTGTCGCGGCGGCGGGAAGTGAATCAAGAAGTTACTCGGCGCCACTACCTGGACGCCATGGGTATTACCGCCTGGGCCGCGAAGTACCAGTTGCCTAATGCGCTACCCACCGAGGCCTGCGAGTGGGAGGATTCGACGCCTGCCCCTACGCCACCTCGGGAGCGGCTACAGGCATTGCTGGACGACGCCCCTGCGCCCAAGCGGCAAACGTCCAAACCTCAACCGTCCGAACTTCAATCTTCCGACCCCCAGGCCTCAGGCGAAGCCATTGCCTCACCCTCGGCGGTGCGGGCACTGCTGGGTCAAGACAAGCAGCGTGCGGACAAGTCGGGCCAAAATAAGCCGGCGATTGCCAACCCGGAGACGGCGACTTCCAGCGCGGAAACCGTGCCAGCCAAACCGCTTAAGTTCGCGCTCTCCTGCGTTTGTCTTGAGGGCCGCTGGATGGTGCTGCAGGCGGGGGAAATGAGTCCGCTTGAGCAGCAGCTACTGGCCAACCTGTTACAGGCCGCGGGCATTCAGCGTGGAGCGTTGCCGGAAGTGAGCCACTTCACCTGGCCGCAAATGGCCAACGCCTTTGCGGTGGAGGATCCCCTGGACGAAGCCCGCGAGGGCTTGGCGGCGTTTATCGCTGGAAGCGCGAGCCGACAGGGGTGGCGGTTAGAGCGATTACTCTGGTGGGGTGAGTTGGAAGCCGAGCCTGATACCGAATCTGGAGCTGAACAAGCGCCGCTGGAGCGCATACTGAACGTGGCTGAAGGTCACAGCCAAACGCTTTCGCTGCCCTTATGGCAGGGCCCCTCACTTGGGGCGCTCCTCGACGGTAGCCATAGTAAGCGCGACCTCTGGCCAGCGCTGCAGGCGTTAGGCCAGCAGTGGGAAGCCGATAAGGCGACTGGCGCTCAGGCAGTGGGCACTCAGTTAGAAAGTGCTCAGCAGGCAACGGATGATCACTGAACTCAACGTTGAGCACCTAGCCCTACTGATTGCGCTTGAGTACCGGGCGCAGAGCGGTACTTCTGAGACGCAAATGCTGGCAGCGTTGGGCAGCCAGGATACCTGTGTACTGGGCTGGTGGCAGGATGAGCAGTTGTTAGGGTACGCCATTGTGGCGCGACTGCCGTTTGAGGCGGAACTACAAGCCATTGGGGTACACCCAGAGCAGCGACGCAGTGGAGCAGGTCGGGCGTTGATGGAGGTCGTGCTGTCCACCGCACGCGGCTGGCTGAGCGAGCGGCTGCTGCTAGAGGTGCGGGTGAGTAATCTTAGCGCTATCCGGCTCTACCAGCGCTGCGGGTTTAGCGAAGACGGACGGCGCAAAGGCTACTACCCACCGCTATCGTCGCAAGCCGCCGCCGGGCGTGAGGATGCGCTGCTGATGTCCCTGGTGCTTTAGGGCAGCAGCGCACTTATCCTGAGCCTAAGGCGTGCTGGAGGTTTCGAGGCTGTCGAACTTGCTGAGCAGGCTGTTGAGGCGACGCTCCCACTCTTCGCGCTCCTCTTTCAGCTTGGCGTTTTCGCCGCGCAGCTCTTCATTTTCCAGTTTCATCATCTCCAGTGCATCAACAGTGTCGGTGACTTTCTGCTCAAGTTGATTAAATAGCTCCAGACTCATGTATCTCTCCCTAGCGTAAAAACGAAAACCCAAAATAGGTCATAAAAAGGCACCCAAATAAACAAGCACAAAGCTTGTCAGTAGGGACGAATGAGGCGAGCGTAACGCCACCGCCGCGTGGCGGCAAGCGCTGTTTACGGTGCTTGACGTTGATAGAGCCGCGCAGTGCTTTCGCCCGCCTGGGTTTCGCGGTGCAATAGCCAGTTGGCGGGCACCTTGGGAGCCAGCGATGTCTCGGTTTCCAGGTAAATCATTGCCTCGTTATCCAGCCAGCCACTAGTTTCCAATGTCGAACAGCAGGGCGCGGCCAGCTGCTGATGGAAAGGCGGGTCAAGAAAGACCAGCGTATAGGGCTTGGCTGGGCGCGTCAGATAAGTCTGAACATCGTTAACATGCACCGCGCTTGCGGTAATATTGAGCGATGCCAGATTGGTCGACAGCTGCGCCGCTACCCGCGGGTCGCGCTCGACAAAATCGACCCAGGAGGCGCCGCGAGACACCGCTTCAATGCCTAGCGCACCGGTACCTGCGAACAGGTCGAGTACCTGCTGGCCGTAAAGCTGTTGGCCGAGCCAATTGAACAGCGTTTCACGCACTCGGTCTGGGGTTGGACGCAAGCCTGGGCTATCCAGCACCGGCAACTGACGGCGGCGGAACTCACCGCCGATGATGCGTAACTTACCAAGTGGCTTACCAACGGGTTTGCCAAGTTGTTGACCACCCCGCTGAGCAGGTGTGCGGCGGGATGTAGAGGATCGAGGGGGGCGTTGTCGTGTCATAAAGCGGATTGTAGCGGGCTGTTTATCCAAAGTCTTGGGTTACGGTGTTAGCATAACCTTAATGTCCACTATTTATGTCGGGTAACACTCATGTTTGGTTTTTTTAAACGCAAGAATAAGCAAGATCCGCAACAGGCGCCTCAAGACAAGCAGGCGCAGGAGGAGCAGTTAAAGGAGCAGCCTCAAGAGCAAGCCGATGAGATGGACATTGCAACGCCCGAGACTTCCACTGACGTTGTTGAAGAGACCTCAGAAGCGCCGGAAACTTTGCCAGAGCCAGAGCCAGAGCCAGAGCCAGAGCCAGAGCCAGAGCCAGAGCCAGAGCCAGAGCCAGAGCCAGAGCCAGAGCCAGAGCCAGAGCCAGAGCCAGAGCCAGAGCCAGAGCTGACGCCCGCGCCCGCTTTGCAAGAGAAACCGGTGGCTGACAAAAGCGACCAGAAAGGCTGGTTTGCGCGTATCAAGTCAGGCCTGGGGAAAACCCGTGCCAATTTAACCGATGGCATCGCCGATCTGTTTTTAGGTAAAAAACAGATCGATGACGAACTGCTGGAAGATCTGGAAACGCAGCTGTTAATGGCCGATGTGGGCATTGATGCGACGACCGAGATTATTGGTCGCCTGGAAGCGCGGGTCTCGCGCAAAGAGTTGAACAACCCAGAAGCCCTCTACCGTGGCCTGCAAGAAGAGTTGTCCGCCATGCTGGCGCCGGTCGCCAAACCGCTTGTACTGGAAAAGGCGGGCAAGGGGCCGTTTGTTATTTTAGTGGTGGGTGTTAATGGCGTGGGTAAAACCACCACCATTGGTAAGCTCACCCAGCGTTTTCAGCGCGAAGGCAAAAGCGTTATGTTGGCGGCCGGTGACACTTTCCGTGCCGCCGCTGTCGAACAGCTCAAAGTCTGGGGCGAGCGCAACAAGGTGCCGGTCATCGCCCAACACACCGGCGCGGACAGCGCCTCGGTGATTTATGACGCGGTAGCGGCCGCCACTGCGCGAGGTGTTGATGTACTGATCGCCGATACCGCCGGACGGCTACATAACAAAAGCCACCTGATGGAAGAGCTGAAAAAAGTCCACCGGGTGATGCAGAAGCTAGATGACACCGCGCCTCATGAAGTGATGCTAGTACTGGATGCGGGCACCGGGCAAAACGCGATTTCCCAGGCCAGCACCTTTAACGACGCCGTGCCGGTCAGCGGGATCACGCTAACCAAACTGGACGGCACCGCCAAAGGCGGGATTATTTTCGCGCTGGCTAAACAGCTGGAAACGCCGATTCGTTTTATTGGTGTGGGGGAGGGCATCGACGATCTGCGCCCCTTCGAGGCCAATGATTTTGTCCAAGCGCTATTTGACCGCCAAGGGGACGATGCCAGCGCATGATCGCCTTTGAGCATGTGGGAAAACGCTACGGTGGACGCTTTGAAGCGCTGGCACATCTTAACTTTCGGGTTGCCCGGGGCGAAATGGTGTTTCTTACCGGCCACTCCGGGGCGGGGAAAAGCTCGCTACTACGCTTAATCATGCGCCTTGAGAAACCTAGCCGTGGGCGCGTCGTCGTAGCGGGGCACGACATTGCCCAGCTGCATGCCAGCCAAGTGCCGTTCTATCGGCGCCAAATTGGCGTGGTTTTCCAGGATCATCAGCTGCTCTTTGATCGCAGCATTTTTCACAATGTTTCTCTACCGCTGGAGATTCAAGGGGTTGAACCTCGGGAAGCCGCCCGCCGTGTGCGTGCCGCGTTAGATAAAGTGGGGCTGCTGCATCGTGAAAAGGCGTTGCCCATAGAGCTCTCCGGCGGCGAGCAGCAGCGGGTCGGCATTGCCCGGGCGGTGGTTAATAAGCCCGCGCTCCTGCTTGCCGATGAACCGACGGGCAATCTGGATCCCCAGCTTTCGGCGGATATCATGGCGCTATTTGAGGACTTTAATCGGATTGGTACCACCGTGATGATCGCCAGCCACGATTTGGCCCTAATTGCCCGACTGCGCCACCGCATCCTGCGCTTAAGCGACGGCAGGTTGGTAGCCGATGAGGGGGCGGTATGAGGTCATCCGCGACACCCAAGCGTCGTCAGGGAGCAGCATTAAAAACGCCGCGCAAAGCCGCTGTTAAACCAGCGGTTGAGAAAGCCCAAGCGCCACAGCGGGGCGCCAGGTCGCAGCAAACGCGCTTTTCCAGCCGCCTGCGGGCATGGGGGCGCCATCACCGCAGTATGGGGTGGGATAGCTTTCAGCGCTTGATACGCTATCCGCTGGGTAATCTCCTGACCATGCTGGCGATCGCTATTGCACTGGTACTGCCTGCGGCGCTGTGGCTAACCCTGGATAGTGCCCGCCTGCTGGATGCAGAGCTTGATGAGAGCGCCACCCTAACGGTCTACCTGGAGTTGAGTGCTGATGATGCCCAGTCGCTGCGTATCGAGGAGGCGGTCAACGCGGAACCGGACGTGCTCGAAACCCAGCTGATCAGCGCCGAGCAGGGTATGGCGGAGTTCCAGCAGTCGCTGGGGCTCGATGATGCCTTGGCAGGGCTGGAGAGTAACCCGCTGCCTATCAGTATGGTGGTGCGCCCAGAAAGCGTTGATCCAGTTGCCATGCAGCAGTTGGCCGCCCGTCTTGAAGCGCTCGCTGGGGTGGATGAGGTGCGTCTTGACCTGGCCTGGGTAGAGCGGCTGAGAAACCTAGCCGAGCTAGGTCGCCGTGTAGCGCTGGCGCTAGGGGTGCTGTTTGGTTTAGGCGTGCTGCTGGTGGTCGGTAATACCATTCGTCTCTCGGTGGAGAGTCGTCGCCGGGAAATTGAAGTCGTGATGCTCATTGGCGCCACGCATGCCTTTGTGCGACGGCCTTTCCTGTACAGCGGTGCTTGGTACGGCTTAGGCGGTGGGCTGTTGGCACTAGGTTTGTTAGGTCTGGGCAATCACTGGCTTTCCCTGCCGGTATCCGCTCTGGCGGCAAGTTACGGGGCGAGTTTTTCTTTACCCCAACTCGACGTGACAGGCTCTACAATTCTGCTATCTTGCAGTACACTACTAGGTTGGTTGGGTGCCTGGTTGGCGGTGACTCGTCACCTTTCGAGTATTCGGCCAAGATAATTGATGAATTCTAAGCAGCTAATGCGATACTGCTGGTAATGCTTAACCTGCGAACTTTATGCTTGCGTTAAGGTCTCAGTATCGCAGACATTCGTATGACTGAATGTGTATGACTGAATGTGTATGACTGAATTAGTATCACGGTTTTGTAATAGGTTATTGATAACGTGCTACGTCAACCACGATGGGTTACAGGGGAGACCACCTGCACATGAGCACTAGTCTTCTACCGGTGGGGCAGCTTTCGCCCGGCGGCGATCTGGGCGGTTATATCCGCGCAGTCAATGGAATTTCGGTATTAACGGCCGATGAAGAGCGTGAGCTCGCTTATCGCCTCTATGATGAAGGCGATCTGGAAGCCGCTCGTCGTTTGGTACTGTCGCATTTGCGCTTTGTGGTGCATATCGCGCGTAGCTATTCGGGCTATGGGTTGCCCCAAGCGGATTTGATTCAAGAAGGTAACGTTGGCTTGATGAAAGCCGTCAAGCGCTTCGATCCGAACCAGGGCGTTCGTCTGGTTTCGTTTGCCGTGCACTGGATTAAAGCAGAAATTCACGAATTTGTGTTGCGCAACTGGCGGATCGTTAAGATTGCCACGACCAAAGCCCAGCGCAAGCTGTTCTTTAACCTGCGCGGTGCGAAGAAGCGTTTGGCGTGGTTGAACAACGACGAAGTGGACGCCATCGCCAAAGATCTCGACGTTAAGCCCGAGATCGTGCGCGATATGGAAGGGCGCTTGTCGTCTTACGATGCAGGCTATGATGCTCCGGCAGGCGATGATGAAGAGAGCACCTATCAAGCGCCGGTGCACTTCCTGGATGATTCCGCTTCCGACCCTGCCACGCAGTTGGAAGATAGCAACTTCGAGGAAGACTCGACGCGCCGTTTGCAGCTTGCCCTCGAAGGGCTTGATGAGCGCTCGCGGGATATTCTCCAGCGCCGCTGGTTAGCCGATAGCAAAGAGACGCTGCATGATCTGGCCGACGTCTACGGCGTCAGCGCGGAGCGTATTCGCCAGCTCGAAAAAAATGCCATGAAAAAGCTGCGTCAGAAAATGGGTGAGGAAATGGTCGCCTAAGACCACGCTGAATGCACAATTTGTGGCTTTTCAGCATTAAAAAAACCGGCTCCCGTTAAAGGAGCCGGCTTTTTGTGCAGCCAGCACGCGAGCCTAAGCAGGCTGTGCCGTGGCGCGCAGTAAGTGGGCCGACAGCAGCGACCACTGATCTTCCCAATGTTCGGTGGGCAAGCGCTTAAAGTCGCTGCGCACATACTGTGAAATTCGCCCCTCCGCCTGGGCCGCTAACAAATTGGCAGCGGCAGAGGCAGGAATCGTGGGGCGTAGGCCTTCACGCAGTTCGGCTTCGCGCAGAATCTGCTTAAGCTGCATTTCCAGGCGTTCAAACAGCTGGTTGACCCGCTGGCGTAGCCGTGCGGTTTCGCCGGTGAGTACGTCGCCGCCCATCACTCGTGCCAGGCCAGGATTTTTCTCAGCAAAGCCCAGCAGCAGCGCGAGTATGGTGCCGCAGCGGGAGTTGGCGTCGGGAACGTCTTCTAAAATACGCGTGATGCGGGCAAAAATACTCTCTTCGATAAAGTCAATCAGCCCCTCAAACATACGCGCTTTGCTGGGAAAGTGGCGGTAGAGCGCCGCTTCTGAAACGCCTACCTGGCGGGCGAGGGCGGCTGTGGTAATGCGCTTGCCGCTATCTTCCTCGAGCATCAATGCCAGGGCTTGGAGAATTTGCTCGCGGCGGCGAGGTTTTTGATCTTCGCTCATAATGTGACCTCCGTCGCGGTTAGCTCGCGTCCTTGATTTGAGTACCTACCCCAGCATTGGTGAAAATTTCCAGTAACACCGCGTGGGGGACACGGCCATCAATAATGTGCGAGCTGTTCACGCCGCCCTTCACTGCATCCAGCGCGCAGCGGATTTTGGGCAGCATGCCGCCATAAATCGTGCCATCGGCGATCAGGTCATCCACCTGAGCGGTGCTTAAACCGGTGAGCACTTCACCTTCGGTGTTCATTAACCCGGCGACATTGGTGAGTAGCATCAGCTTTTCTGCATTGAGCGCTTCGGCGATCTTTCCCGCTACCAGGTCAGCGTTGATATTGTAGCTGTGGCCTGCGGCGTCGACGCCAATCGGTGCAATCACCGGAATAAAATCACGCGCTGCCAGCATCTCGATAAGCTCAGTTGAGATCGACTCCACTTCGCCCACATGGCCAATATCGATGATCTCGGGCGCCGTCATTTCGGGACTTTGGTGCTCAACTTTGAGCTGGCGGGCACGAATTTGTGAGCCATCTTTACCGGTCAAGCCAATCGCTTTACCGCCGCTTTGATTGATCAGGTTGACGATGCTTTTGTTGACCAAGCCGCCCAGTACCATCTCGACCACGTCCATGGTTTGCGAGTCGGTAACGCGCATGCCGTTGACGAAGCGAGATTCAATGTTGAGCTTTTTGAGCAGGTCTCCGATCTGCGGCCCGCCGCCATGCACCACCACCGGGTTGATGCCGACTTCCTTCATTAACACGATATCGCGGGCAAAGGAGTCGATCAGGGTGCTTTCGGTCATGGCGTTACCGCCATATTTGACCACCACGGTTTTGCCGGAGAACTGCTGAATATACGGGAGGGCTTCGGAAAGCACCTCCACAACGACCTGGGGATCGCGACTGGCTGAACTCATGAGGTTGTCCCTTGCGAACGTTTATTATGCTGCTAACGTTTATGCTGATTGAGTGGTGAGGGTCGCGCTTTCTAGGTGGTCGCGATCCCTTCAGCGCCTAACTATTTGAAGAGCTATCTGTCTACTGGGGTAGCTCAATGTCTGGCGCGACGCGCCGAAGCGCGTCGTTAAAAACTGCTTTGATGCGTGCTAGCGCGGCCTCGTCTTTCCCTTCAAAGCGCATGACCAGTGCAGGCGTGGTGTTCGAGGGGCGGCACAGCCCCCAGCCATCCTGGTAGTCAACGCGAATGCCGTCCAAAGTTGTTTTTATACCTTCGCCGAAGTCGCCCTCGCGAGCAAGCTTATCCACCAGAGAAAATTTGTTATCGTCGGTAACCGCTATATTAATTTCCGGTGTGGCAACGTCTTGAGGGAAGTTGGCAAAAAAAGTATCGGCGTCGTCGGCTTGATTGGCGAGAATCTCTACCAGCCGAGCGGCGGCGTAGAGGCCATCGTCAAAACCATACCAGCGCTCTTGGAAAAAAATATGCCCACTCATCTCGCCACCAAGCTGAGCGCCGGTTTCCTGCATACGCGCCTTGATCATCGAGTGCCCGGTACGCCACATTTCCGGTTCGCCGCCGGCCTCGCTGATCACTTTGACCAGGTTGCCGGTGCACTTAATATCGAAAATAACCTTGGCCCCAGGTTGGCGCGCGAGCATATCGGTGGCAAACACCATCAGCAGGTGGTCGGGATAAATCAGCTTGCCAGTGGGTGTGACAACGCCCAGACGGTCGCCATCACCATCGAAAGCAAGGCCAATGTCGGCCCCGGTTTCGTGCACTTTGCGGATCAGATCCTGGACATTTTCCGGCTTGCCCGGATCAGGGTGGTGATTGGGGAAATGGCCGTCAATTTCCGCAAACAGCGGGATGGTCTCAATACCTAACCGTGCCAGCAGCTGCGGACCGAGTTCCCCGGCAACGCCGTTGCCGCAGTCGACCACGGCTTTTATCGGTCGGTTGATCTTAACGTCGCCTAGAATGCGCGTTAAATAGCGTTCACGAACATCCTGCTGGGTGATACTGCCTTGAGCATTGTCTAAGCTACTGTCTAGGTTGCCGGACTGGATACGTTCAAACAGGGCTGTAATCGCATCACCAGAGAGCGTTTCGCCGCTCAGCACAATTTTAAAGCCGTTATAGTCAGGCGGATTGTGGCTACCGGTGACCATTACGCCTGAGTGGGTGCCTTCCAGTATGTGAGTGGCGAAGTAGAGCACCGGGGTGGGCACCATGCCGATATCGATCACATCGCGCCCTGCGGCGTTCAGGCCACGCATCAGCGCTGCTTGCAGCCGAGCGCCTGAAAGGCGACCGTCGCGGGCGACTACCACGCTGGATTCGCCCCGCGCGGCGGCCTCAGAGCCGACAGCACGCCCGATCATTTCTACCGTCTCTTCAGTGAGCGTGTCGTCAACGATACCGCGAATATCGTAGGCGCGAAAAATCGAAGCGGGTACAGACTGTGCGTTCATAGGGCTTCCCAGCTAAATAGACGTTTCCTTAAAAGGGTTCCTAAACAGGCGCGACCACTCGTTACTGACTGCCCGTACTGCCAAACCCGCCGCCGCCCCTTGAGGAGTCTTCAAACGCGTCCACCAAGGAGAGTTCGGCCTGTACCACAGGCACAAGCACGTACTGTGCCAGCCGATCGAAGGGGGTTAGCGTAAACGAGCTCTGACCACGGTTCCAGACCGAAATCATTAGTTCGCCCTGGTAATCTGAGTCGATTAAACCCACTAAATTGCCTAGCACGATGCCATGTTTATGCCCCAAACCGGAGCGCGGCAGGATCATGCCTGCCAAGCCCGGATCTTCAATATAGATGGCAATGCCGGTGCGTACGAGCTGACAATCGCCGGGCGCTAATATTAACGGCTCATCCAGCAGGGCGCGCAGATCCATTCCCGCCGAGCCAGCTGTCGCGTAGGCAGGGAGGTAGTCGTGCAAACGCTCATCTAATACTTTGCACTGCAGGCGGGGGCGTGCACTCATGGGGATTCTCCAGATGTTTTCGTAGCGGCTGTTGTGGGTAGTAGGGCGAGCGCTTGACGGATGATGGTGGTGGCCAGCTGTGTCTTCGGCTGTGTAGCTTCTGAGCGGCTCTCGACGCCTTGAGGGGTGCGCCAGAGTATCCAGGCGGCGTTCTGGTCGCTGCCAAAGCCCAGGCCAGCCTGGGAGACGTCGTTGGCGACGATCATATCCAGCCCTTTGCGCTGTAATTTATCCCGTGCGTAACGCTCAACCTCCTGGGTTTCGGCGGCAAAGCCGATCACCAGCGGGCGCTGTTTGGCGGGCAGTGCCGCGACGCCGGCGATGATATCGGGATTTTTAACCAGGGTCAGGGTGAGTGTGTCGCTATCATCCTGCTTTTTGAGCTTATGCTCGGCAGGGGCTGCCGCGCGATAGTCGGCGACAGCCGCGCAGCCGATAAACAGCGCCGCTTGAGGCGCTAGCCGCTGAGCTTCAGCGTGCATCTGCTCGGCTGACTCAACGTCAATTCGAGTGACGCCCTGGGGAGTGGGTAGGTTAACCGGCCCGCTGATCAGCGTCACCTTGGCCCCTTCAGCTACCGCGGCTGCGGCCAGGGAAAAGCCCATTTTCCCCGAGCTTTGATTGGAGATGTAGCGCACGGGATCCAGTGGCTCACGGGTAGGGCCAGCGGTGATCACAATATGGGGTGCATGTGAGTGAGGCGCTGTGGTGATAGGGGCAGCAAACAGCGCCGTAACCGCGCTAAAAATCTCTTCAGGCTCGCTCATGCGGCCTGGCCCCACATCGCCACAGGCCTGGTCACCGGCGGCGGGGCCTATGAGCTGCCAACCGTCATGCTCAAGCTGCGCTACGTTACGCTGGGTGGCGGGGTGGCGCCACATAGCCTGGTTCATCGCCGGGGCAATCAGTTTGGGCGCTTCTGAGGCCAGGCAGAGCGTAGTGAGCAGGTCGTCGGCCATACCGTGCACCAAACGAGCGATAAGGTCGGCAGTCGCCGGAGCGATCAGCACTATATCCGCCCAGCGGGCCAGCTCAATATGGCCCATGCCCGCCTCGGCTTCGGGGTCGAGTAAAGAGGTGCGCACAGGCTCGCCGGAGAGCGCCTGCAGCGTGAGCGGGGTAATAAAGGCCTGGGCCCCGTCGGTCATCACCACGCGCACCTCGCAGCCCACCTGCTTGAGCAGGCGCACAAGCAACGCGCTTTTGTAGGCAGCGATACCCGCACTAACGCCGAGCAGTACGCGTTTGCCGGCGAGCGTCGACGCGCTTGTCGAGTTAACAGCAGAGGCCATGGTCAGTGATCCATATCCGCGTTCGTAAGGAGGCTTACCATACCATTGGCACCAACAATTTGGCATATTGAGCACAAACAAGGTTAAGCTAGGTTTAATGAGGCTTATGGCTGTAAAGCTATGCGTGTTGAGGCTGGCTTCGATCGACAAAGATGGGCAGCGCGGGTGAGGTGCGATGGGAATTAATCACTGGCCGGAAGGTGAGCGGCCCCGGGAAAAGCTATTAAATACTGGCGCCCAGGCGCTCTCAGATGCCGAGTTGCTGGCAATTTTTTTGCGTGTTGGCGTACAGGGTCGTTCGGCGGTCGATTTAGCGCGGGATTTACTCAGCAGTTTCGGTGGTTTGCGCCAACTGCTAGAGGCCGATCAGGAAAGCTTCTGTGCTGCCCGTGGGTTAGGTAGCGCCAAGTACGCTCAGCTCCAGGCGACGCTTGAGCTGTCGCGGCGCCATTTAGCCAGCCAGTTGGCGCGGGGCAATGCGCTGACATCACCTGCCTTGGTGCGCCACTACCTGAGTTCGCAGCTACGCCATTTAGGGCATGAGGAGTTTGCGGTGCTTTTTTTGGATACTCAGCACCGAATTATTCGCTATGAATCGCTGTTTCGCGGTACCCTAGACAGCGCATCCGTTTACCCCCGCGAAGTTGCCAAGCGCGCATTAGAGCTGAGCGCTGGCGCCGTTATCCTGGCGCATAACCACCCTTCTGGTGTGGCAGAGCCAAGCGATGCTGATCGACGTATCACGGAACGCCTCAAAGAGGCGCTGGTACTTTTTGACGTGCGCGTGCTGGATCATTTCGTGGTGGGGGATGGAGAAGTGATCTCTTTTGCCGAGCGCGGCTGGCTATAAGCAGTATAAGAATGCACTGTTCTATGCCGTTTTGATTAAGTAAAATGAGCAAAAAAGTGCTTTTCCAGCCTTTTTTGTGGGTTTTGCTTGCTGTAAGTCGGGTGCTCTGGTATAAAGTGCCACCTTTAAACTTGGGTTGAATAACGGATTTGGATAAAGCTTGGCGGTTAACGGCGTCGACACCTTCCCTGCTCCGGTTTGCCCGACAGTTTTGAACACTCAGGTTATTATATCCTGGCCAAGCAGTTGGAGGCTCTAATGTCCAAAGTATGTCAGGTTACCGGCAAGCGTCCGGTAACTGGAAATAACGTTTCACACTCCCAGCGTAAGACACGTCGTCGTTTCTTGCCGAACCTGCACACCCATCGTTTTTGGGTTGAGTCTGAGAACCGCTTCGTCAAGCTGCGCGTTTCCACTAAAGGAATGCGCATCATCGACAAGAAAGGTATCGACACAGTTTTGGTTGCTATTCGTAAGCGTGGCGACGCTATCTAAGCCAGCTTTATTATACAGAGCCCTTTGGGCCAGGTATTTTGGGCCAAGCATTTTGGGAGAGTTAAACCATGCGCGATAAAATCAAGTTGGTGTCCAGTGCCGGTACAGGCCACTTCTACACCACTGATAAGAACAAGCGGAACACTCCGGATAAATTCGAATTCAAGAAATTCGACCCGGTCATCCGTAAGCACGTGATCTACAAGGAAGCGAAGATCAAGTAATCGCTTTTGCGATGTTGATCGGCTTCCACTGCAGGCGAGCGCCTGTTCAAAAACCCGGCCTCAAGCCGGGTTTTTGCATGCATGTCTTTCGTGTGTCGCATGCTTCGCTAAACCACCTTCATTAGGCTGTCACTACAGGCAGGTACGATGTCTAAATATGCCCGAACTTCCTGAAGTTGAAACCACCCGACGCGGGATTGCTCCCTATATTGAAGGCCAGGAAGTCACCGAAGTGCTGGTGCGTCAGCCGCGGCTGCGTGTGCCTGTGCCCGATGATCTGGCCGAGCGGTTGGTAGGTGCGCGCATTGGGGGGTTGATGCGGCGGGCAAAATACCTGCAGATTCCTATCCAGGCTGGCGGCGCGCTTGAAGGTGACGCTAGCGCGACGCTGCTCTGGCACTTGGGTATGTCGGGCAGTCTGCGGATTGCCCGGGTGGGGGATTTGCCTAAAAAGCATGACCACGTGGACGTGGTGACTGCCAGCGGCTATGTGCTGCGCTATCACGATCCCCGTCGGTTTGGCTTTGTGGATTGGCAGGCCGCAGACGCAGCGCAGGATAAACGGCTTGCTCACTTGGGCCCTGAGCCGCTGTCTGATGCGTTTAACGGCAAATGGCTCTACACGCTCTCGCGCAACAAGCGCGTGGCAGTAAAACCGTTTCTGATGGATAACCAGGTGGTTGTTGGTGCCGGGAATATCTACGCGGCAGAGGCGCTATTTATGGCCGGCATTGATCCCCGCCGTGCGGCGGGGAGAGTTTCCCGTGCTCGCTATGACGCCTTGGCCCTGGCCGTGAAAGACGTGCTGGCGGCGGCAATTACCCAAGGTGGCACCACGCTGCGGGACTTTGTCAGTGGCCAGGGTGAGCCCGGCTACTTTGCCCAACGCCTTAATGTTTATGGCCGCCACGGCCAACCCTGTTTGCGCTGTGGCGCTGAGCTTCGGCGCATTACGCTTGGCCAGCGTGCTAGTGTGTTCTGCCCCGGCTGCCAGCGCTAATGGCTACCTATCAGTGCTACTGTTTTATTTAAGTATTGCTTTGCCTCATCTTTTGCCTTGTCTGAGTTTTTAAAACACGGGTTTTTAAGCCCAGGTTTTAAGACACAGGTTTTTAAGGCAAGGTTTTAAAGACAAAATTTTTGGAGATTGCTGTGACCCAACGCCTGCGCCTGAATAAAAATGCCGACCGCCGTCTTAAAGCGGGCCATCTTTGGATCTACTCCAATGAGGTGGATATCAAAGAGACGCCGCTGAAAAACTTTGCGGCAGGCGAAACCGCACTGGTAGAAGCCTCCAATGGCAAAGTAATGGCCGTCGCGTATGTAAACCCTCATTCGTTAATTGCTGCCCGGATAATGTCTCGTGACCCCGAGATGCGCTTGGATCGTTCGCTGTTTGTACACCGCTTTAATCAAGCGTTGGCACTGCGTCAGCGCCTTTATGCGCAGCCGTTCTACCGCTTGATCCACGGCGAAGGCGACCTGTTGCCAGGTTTGGTGATCGATCGTTTTGGTGATGTCCTCGTCGTGCAGCTCAATACCGCGGGTATGCAGGCGCTGGCGGATGAAATTGTCGACGCGCTGGAAAAAGTCATCAAACCGGAGGTGATCGTCTTCCGTAACGATACTGGCGGCCGTCGTCAGGAAGGTCTTGAGGCCCACGTTGACGTCATCAAAGGTACGCTGCCTGACGAAGTGGTGCTCGAAGAGAACGGCGCTCACTTTGTGGTGCCGGTGCTGAACGGTCAGAAGACCGGCTGGTTCTTTGATCACCGGGTTAATCGCGAGTGGATCAATCGCAATGTGGAAGGTAAGCGCGTGCTGGACGTATTCAGCTACGTAGGCGGTTGGGGCGTCCAGGCGGCTGTTCATGGCGCGAAAGAGGTGATGTGCCTGGACTCTTCAGGCCCGGCGCTGGCTCAAGTGGCGCGCAACGCCGAGCTGAATGGCGTGCAGGAGAAGGTAGCGGTTAGTGAGGGAGATGCATTTGAAGCGTTAGCAGCGTTGAAGGCAGAGGGCGAGGAGTTTGACGTGGTCATTCTTGACCCGCCAGCGTTTATCAAAAAGCGCAAGGACATTCCCAACGGTGAGCGTGCCTACGCCCGCTTGAACCGCGAGGCCATGCGCCTGCTGGGTCGCGATGGTCTGCTGTTGTCTGCGTCCTGCTCCATGCACCTGGCGCCCGAGCGGCTAATGGACGTAGTGCGTGGTGCGGTTCGCCACCAGGATCGTCACGGGCAGGTGATTTTCCAAGGCCACCAAGGGCCTGATCACCCGGTGCATCCGGCTATCCCTGAAACGTCTTACCTGAAGGCGCTGGGTGTGCGTGTGTTCCGCGACTAGTTCAGGTAGCTAGAGTTCAGAGAAGTCAGCGTGTAGGGGAGTAAAGGTACACAGGAGTTAGCCGATGGAGTGGGCGCTGCCCGATCCTTTTGTGATCGATATCCGCGTGGCCGATGAGGCGATCGATGCTTATCAGCACGTCAACAACAGTGAATACCTGCGCTGGGTTGAGCAGATTAGCTGGGCTCACTCGGTCGCGCTCGGCCTCTCTCTTGAGCGTTACCGAGAGCTTGATCGGGCCATGGTGGTTCACCGCCACGAGCTGGATTACCTGGCGCCTGCCTTTGCAGGTGATGAGCTACAGCTGGCTACCTGGATTGTCGATTGTGACGAGCGCTTTAGTTTGACCCGCCGTTTTCAGCTGGTGCGAGTCAAAGACGCTAAAACGTTGCTTTACGCCCGTACACGCTTTGCCTGCGTGGCGCTTTCAACAGGGCGGCCCAAGCGCCTGCCCGAGGAGTATCGGCGTATCTACGGCGGCGCAGTTATTGTGGAGTGACGTAGAACGAAGTGGATTTTTTCGTGTAGAACTGGCAATCGCTAGATTTTTCTCCTAAAAAACGCCTTGACCGGCGTTTTTTTTGTTTTTTGTTTCTGGGGTGGTGGTCAACGTTAGCTGTGCTGTAATTTGCTTAACAACATGACTGACCTTTAAAAGCACAGGAAAAATCCAATGAAAATTGCTGTCCCCAAAGAGATCAAAAATCACGAGTATCGCGTGGCCTTAACCCCTACCGGCGCACGGGAATTAGCCGGGCGCGGCCATCAGGTGAGCATTCAGGCCGGTGCCGGAGAAGGTGCAGGCTTTAGCGATGCTGATTTTCAAGCCGCCGGCGCACAAATAGAAGCGGATGTGGACACTTTGTGGCGCAACGCTGAGCTGATCCTCAAGGTGAAAGAGCCGCAGCCGGACGAAGTGGCGCGACTCACCCCACAGCATACGCTGTTCACCTATCTGCACCTGGCCGCTGAAGAGTCCCTTACCCGTGGGCTGATGGAGAGCGGAGCCACCTGTATCGCCTACGAAACCATTACCGATGCCCGCGGTGGCCTACCGCTGCTGGCGCCTATGAGCACCGTAGCGGGACGAATGGCGGTGCAGGCTGGGGCCCATAGCCTGGAGAAGGCCCAGGGCGGTGCGGGCGTGCTGCTGCCCGGTGTGCCGGGTGTGGCGCCAGGTAAGGTAACCGTGATTGGGGGTGGCGTGGTAGGCGAAAACGCTGCCCGCATGGCGTTAGGGTTAGGCGCGGAAGTTACCATTCTGGATAAGTCGTTAGCGCGGCTTGAAGTGCTGGATGACCGTTACCAGGGGCGCATTAAAACCGTTTACTCCACCGCAGACGCGCTGGAAACGGCCACCCGTGAGTCTGACATGATCATTGGCGCGGTGCTGGTGCCCGGCGCCGCTGCGCCAAAACTAATCACTCGCAGTATGCTGGCTGATATGAAGCCTGGCAGTGTACTGGTCGATGTTGCCATCGATCAGGGCGGCTGTTTTGAAACCAGCAAGCCCACCACCCATGCCGAACCGACCTATATCGTCGATGGGGTGGTGCACTACTGTGTGGCCAATATGCCCGGCGCGGTAGCGCGTACGTCCACCCAGGGGCTGACCAACGCCACGTTGCCCTTTGTACTCGCCCTGGCAGATAAGGGCTGGCAGCAGGCGCTGCATGACGACCCACACTTTCTCCCGGGCCTTAACGTGCACGCGGGGCAAGTCACCTACCAGGCCGTAGCGGATGCCTTTGGGCTGGAAAGTATCGACCCTGCGAGCGTTGTTGGCAGCTAAACTGTTGAAAGCTAGCTGTCGGCGGCTAATTAATTAGTCGCATCCGGGGCTGGCGTTAGTTCAGTAGTGGGGCGGAAGTTCATCCTCGGGGCGCTGGCCGCCCTGGGGTTCGCTTGCCTGGAGTGCCTGGTGCTGCTCACGCAGGCGTTCGCGCATTAGGCCGCTGAGCTGCTCCAGTTTCTCCAGGCGGCGCTCCTGTTGTACCACCGCTTGATCCAGGGTATCCAGCCAATGCTCTTGATGGGCTATGCGACTCTCTAAAGATTCAAGACGTTGAGCTAGGTCAACAGGCGATAATTCATGTGTCATGATAACATTGCAGCCTTATGTAGTAGTATGCCGGTGCTATTGGGAATGGGCCTGATAGTGCGGGTATTGTCCTTCGTCTGTTACCCATACAACAAGAGAGCTTTTTTTTTCTATGAACCCAAAAGTTGTGTTTCGCTGTTTCTTAATCAGTGTATTACTTGCCGCCCCCACGCCACTTTTGCTGGCGGGGATTGTTCATTTAACCGATAGTGCCCTCGCCGAGCTGTGGATGGCCGAGTTGGCAATCAGTGGAGTTAGCGGTGTCTATATCGCCGTTGCGATAGGTAGTTTTATTGTTCTGTGTATTGGCACATTAGCGTCTGCCGCTTTTGCGCCCTCGATCGTGGTGGCGTCCGATGCTGTGGTTCGTCCCAAGCCAGCAACGCGCCAACCCCAAGCGGCTGCACCGTTGGACGATGATGAGGAGGAAGACATCATCGATCCTAACGATGGCCGCGAAGAGGGTGAAGTAAAGTGGTTCAATACCAACAAAGGCTACGGTTTTATTACCCGCGATAATGGCGAAGATGTGTTTGTACACTTCCGTGCCATTCGTGGTCGTGGCCCGCGTATGTTGGCAGAAGGCCAAATCGTGCGTTATCACGTGATTAAAAATGAGCGTGGTTTGCAGGCCGACGATGTCAGTATTATTGAGTGAGCCCAACGGCTAGTTAAATTGATCGTTGGATAGTAACGACCCCGCTTCGGCGGGGTCGTTTACGTTTAAAGCGCTCGATTAACGCCCTGAATCGGGCCACTCTATTGCCCCTTCTTTGCCACCGGGCAACACTTGCCAGAAGCGGTCAGGGTCATCACCGGGGTGCCAGCCACCCAGTGAGCAACGTATTTCGGTTTGCAACGCTTCCGCGGCCTGTTGGGCACACTCTTGGTCGGTCATCCACGGCGTGTGGTTGCTATCAAACCATAGGCTGGCAAAGCCATCAGCGGCTTTGTCTACCAGCAATACCGGCACGCAGTCACCCTGGTATTGGCCGCGGGTTTGCCATTTACCTTTGCCTGCGGGGCTCAGCGGTGGCGCGATTAGTGCACTTTTCAACCACTCATTGAGCGCATCAAGCGACACGCTGGCTAGGTAAATCTCTATATCGGGGTAACGCTCCATCATAGGTTTACCTCACCGGAGAAGAGTAGCGCTTGCAGCGTCGCTTCGTAAATCCGGCTTAAGTCGTCCAGATCGCTGGCGCGAACGCGCTCATTGACCTTGTGGATGGTGTCGTTGAGCGGGCCTAGCTCGACCACTTGAGCGCCAAGGGTGGCGATAAAGCGGCCATCCGAGGTGCCGCCGCTGGTAGAGAGCGCCGGGCGCTCGCCGGTCACCGCTTCAACGCCTTTAATGGCGGCGTCAACCAGCGCGCCTTCCGCGGTTAAAAACGGCTCGCCGTTGAGCGTCCAGTCTATCTGATATTCCAATCCATGCTGGTCGAGAATGGTTTCCGTGCGCGCTTTGAGCTCATCAGAGGTCACCTCGGTGGAGAAGCGAAAGTTAAACACCACTTCCACGTCGCCGGGGATCACGTTGGTCGCCCCGGTGCCTGCGCGCAGATTGGAAATCTGAAAGCTGGTGGCGGGAAAAAAGTCGTTGCCCGCGTCCCAGTGCTCGTTGACCAGCGCATCCAGCGCTGGCATGGCCTGGTGGATGGGATTGCGCGCTAAATGCGGATAGGCCACGTGACCCTGCACGCCTTTAATGTGCAGCGTGGCGCCCAGTGAGCCGCGACGACCGTTTTTGATCACATCGCCCAGGCGCGTGGTCGAGGATGGTTCGCCGACAATGCAGTAGTCGAGCCGTTCATTACGCTCGCGCAGGTGCTCGACCACCGCGCGAGTGCCGTCGACTGCCGGGCCCTCTTCATCGGAGGTAATCAGAAAGGCAATACGGCCATCGTGATTCGGGTGGTTGGCCACAAAGCGCTCAACGGCGGTCAGCATTGAGGCCAAGCTGCCTTTCATATCCGCCGCGCCACGTCCGCACAGCATGCCGTCATCATCAATGCAGGGCTCAAACGGTGGGTACTGCCAGTTGGTATAGGGGCCGCTGGGCACCACGTCGGTGTGGCCGGCAAAGGCCACCACCGGGCCGTGATGGCCGCGAACCGCCCAGAAATTCTTTACGTCGCCAAACGGTAGCCGCTCAATATGAAAACCGAGCGCTGCTAAGCGCTCGATCATGAGTTCCTGGCAGCCCTCGTCGTCCGGCGTTACCGAGGCCCGGCTGAGCAGCTCAAAGGCGAGCGTGAGCGTCGGCGACAGTCCTTCAGATTCAGTTGTGGGCATGCAGCGCCTCGTTCAGGGCGATAGCACTTTTATTGGTCAAGCACTCAATGCGGCCATTCTGGGAGTTGCGGCGCCATAGCTGATCGTCTTGCCCGGCCAGCTCGCGGGCGGCAACGGTGTTCACTTCCTGGCCCTGATCATCCAGTAAGGTCACTTTGGAGCCAGCGGTGATATACAGCCCTGCTTCTACCGTGCAGCGGTCACCCAGGGGAATGCCGATGCCTGCGTTGGCGCCGATCAAGCAGCCTTCCCCGACCTTAATGACGATATTGCCACCGCCAGAGAGAGTGCCCATGGTGGAGCAGCCGCCGCCCAAGTCGGAGCCTTTGCCGACCATCACGCCGGCTGAGATGCGACCTTCGATCATGCCGGGGCCTTCGGCGCCCGCATTGAAGTTGACAAAGCCTTCGTGCATGACGGTAGTGCCTTCGCCTAGGTAAGCGCCCAGACGTACGCGGGCGGTGTCGGCAATGCGGATACCGGTAGGCACCACGTAGTCAGTCATTTTGGGGAATTTATCGACACAGTCGACGGACAGCGCGCGGCCCGCCATACGTGCCTTCAAGCGGCGCGTAGGCAGCTCTTCAATGTCGATGGCGCCTTCGTTGGTCCAGGCAATATTGCGCAGAAGGCCAAACATGCCGGTGAGATCAAGACCGTGAGGTTTGACCAAGCGGTGGGACAGCAGATGCAGCTTTAAATACACCTCTGGCGCGGTTTGTGGCGCTTCGTCGCTCTCCAGGAACATCGCGACCAGGGGGCGCTGGCTGGCAGAGAGCGCTTCGGCAAGCTCTGCCTGGGCGGAGTGCCCCGCGGCTTCTAACGCTTTAGCCAGGCGTGTGCAGTCTTCGGGCAAAAAGCTGATGGCGGCGTTGCCTTGGGGGGCATCCAGAGCTTGTTTGGCGGCTTCCACCAGGCTGGCGGGTGGGTTGAGCAGCGGCGCCGGGTAGTAGATTTCCAGCCAGTCGCCCTGGGTGTTTTGGGTGCCGATTCCAAGCGCAAAGCTCAGCATAAGAAGGTGTCCTGTAGTGATAAATAGTGAAGAAAAGCAGGCAAAGCCAAGGTGCCTAGTTGCTTAAGTGCTTAGTTTCTCAAGTATCTAGTTGCTGAAGCACTTAGCCACTTGAGTACTTAGCCGAGCTTGTCGTAATCGCCCTCGCGGTAGCCGACTAAGATAGTGGAGTCGTCTACTTCGAGCAGCGGCCGCTTCAGCAGTGTGGGGTATTTCATCAGTAGCTGGCGGGCCGAGTTGGCGTCGTAATCTTTTTCCTCATCGGAAAGTTCGCGCCAGGTTTTGCTGCGTTTGTTAATGACTTCCACAAGCGGCACGCGATGTAAAATGTGTTCTAGTAGCGCAGCAGATAGACCATCTTTGCGCAGATCGTGGGTTTTATACAGCAGCGCTTTCTCATCTAACGCTTTACGCGCTTTGCGGCAGGTATCGCAGTTATCGATGATATACAGCGTCAGCATACGACCTCCTGAGAATGTTGAACCAGAGAATGTGGAATAAGTTAACCGCGCTCGATGAGATGGCGAATTCGTTGGGCGGCTTCAAGGGTGGGCGCTAGCTCAGCCACCAGCGCTAGGCGCAAACGCCCTGCGCCGGGGTTAACGCCATTTTCACCCCTGCGTCCCATTAGGCTGCCGGGCAGTACGCTAACGTGCTGTTCGGCAAACAGCCTCTGCGTGAAGGCGATATCGTCGCCACCGGGCACCGCAGGCCATAGGTAAAAGCTAGCTTGTGGCGCGGGAAAATCCATGACTGAGGCAAGCACCTGGGTGACCGCGCTAAATTTTTCGCGGTAGGCGTCGCGGTTGGCGCGTACGTGCTGCTCATCCTGCCAGGCGGCGATAGAGGCGTGCTGCAACGGCAGCGACATGGCACAGCCATGGTAAGTGCGGTAGCGCTTAAACGGTGTGAGCAGTGCCGCATCCCCCGCCACAAAGCCCGAGCGCAGGCCCGGCAAGTTGGAGCGCTTGGAGAGCGAGTGAAACACCACGCAGCGCCGGTAATCATCACGGCCCAGCTCGGCGCAGGCTTGCAGCAACCCCGGTGGTGGGGCTGTTTCGTCAAGGTAGAGCTCCGAGTAACACTCGTCCGAGGCGATAATAAAGTCGTGTTCGTCGGCGAGGGCAATCAGCTGCTTAAATTCATCAAGGGACGTGACCGCGCCGGTGGGGTTGCCCGGCGAGCAGATAAAGACGATTTGCACGTCGCGCCACGTCGCGGCGGGCACGGCGTTAACGTCAGGTCGAAAATTGTTCTCAGCGGTACAGTCTAAATAGAGCGGCTCACCGCCTGCCAGCAGCGTCGCACCTTCGTAGATTTGATAAAACGGATTGGGCACCGCGACTTTCGCCGGGCGGGTGCGATCCAACGCCGCCTGCACAAAGGCAAAAATCGCTTCCCGAGTGCCGTTAACGGGCACCACGTGCCGTTCGCTGTCGAGTTCGCGCAGTTGAAAGCGTTGGCTTGCCCAGTTGGCGATGGTTTGGCGGAGCGCTGGCAGGCCATTGGTCGCGGGATAACGGGCCATTTCCAGCTGGTGCGCCACCAGCGCTTCAAGCGCCGCAGGAAAGGGCGCGTGCTGGGGTTCGCCAATGGTCAGCGGAATATGCGCCAAGTCAGCTGGGGGCGTTAATGCGGCCTTCAGCGCGGCCAGCTTTTCAAACGGGTAAGGATGCAGGGCGTCGAGGTCGGCGTTCATGATGTGTCCGTTGGTGGCTGGCGGCGTAAACCGTCGATTATAGGCAAGCCCAGGTGCAGGCTCAAACTTCAAACTCCCAGCACCTCAATCAGACGTTCGCGCAGCTGCTGCTGGCGCTCTGGGTCGGTCAGTGGTTCGCCTGCTTTGGTGGTGATGAAAAAAACGTCTTCTACCCGCTCGCCGAGGGTGGCGATTTTTGCCGCGGAAAGCGAGATATCCTGCTCCATAAAAATCCGCCCCACCCGGGCCAGCAGGCCAGGGCGGTCGGGAGCCGTTAGCTCCAGCAGCGTGCGCTCATTGGCCGGATCCTGCTCAATCAGCACCTCCGTGGGTACCTTGAAATGCTTGAGCTGGCGCGGCGTGTGGCGGGTGACGATATCCGGGTAGTCATCAGGGTCATCAAGCTCTTCCACCAGGTGTCGGCGCATCTCTTCGATGTGGCCTGGGTCACGTATGGGCTGACCATGGCTGTCGAGCACAATAAAGGTGTTGAGCGTCCAATCGTTGTGGGAGGTCGCAATGCGCGCATCGTGAATCGAGAGCCCCAACTGCTCCATGGCAGCGGCGGTAGCAGCGAAAAGGTCGTCCACCGAACGGGTGTGGATAAACACTTTGGTGCCGCCTTCGGACATGTCCGCAGTAGGTGCGCTGATCAACACCAACGGCAGCGGCGACTGGTTGTGATTGAGAATGCCCTGGGTCTGCCAAACGATTTCGCTGGGGGCGTACTGCAGGAAGTAGTCTTCCCCTAGCGATTCCCAAAGATGATCGATTTGCTCACGATTAACGCCGATGGTTTGCAGCAAAGAGCGTGCTTCGGTGCGCGTTTCCCGCACCCAGTCGTCGCGGTCGGGCGGATTATTCAGGCCGCGGCGCAGGGCACGCTTGGTTTCGGCGTACAGCTGGCGCAGCAGCGACGCCCGCCAACCGTTCCACAGCGTGGGGTTAGTGGCATTGATGTCGGCCACGGTGAGCACGTAAAGGTAGTCCAGGCGCGTTTCGTTACGCACGATCAAGGCAAAATCACGAATCACATCGGGGTCGCTGATATCGCGCTTTTGCGCCGTCATCGACATCAATAGATGGTGCTCAACCAGCCAACTGACCAGGTTCGTGTCGTGGGGCGAGACGTGGTGGCGCTGACAAAAATGCTCAACGTCCCGGGCGCCGATTTCCGAGTGGTCGCCGCCGCGGCCCTTGCCAATGTCGTGAAACAGCCCGGCGATCCACAACAGGTCGAGCTTGGGCAACTGCTGCATCAATGCCACCGCCACTGGAAAGTCACCCTTCGCTTCCGGTTTGCGAAAATTGTGCAGAAATTTGAGCAGCAGCAGGGTGTGGGCATCGACCGTGTAAATGTGGAAAAGGTCGTGCTGCATCAGCCCTATGGCGCGGCCAAATTCGGGCAGGTATTTGCCCAGAATCCCGTAGCGGTTCATGCGCCGCAACTGGCGGGGCACATTGCCGGGGGCGCGCAGAATAGCCATAAAGAGCCGCTGGTGGCGCGGGTCTTCCCGGTAGTGGTCGTCAATCTGGTGGCGATGATCGCGAATTAGTCGGATGGTATCGGCACGCACTCCTTCGATTTCGGGGTGCTTGGCCATCAGTAGGAATAGCTCCAGCATCGCCGCGGGGCGTTCACGGAAAAGTGTCCGCGAGCGAACCTGGATATAGCCGCCTTTGGTTTCAAAGCGCTCGTTGAGTTTGACGGTTTCCAGCGCTTCTTTGCCGCGCAGGATGACCTCGTCAAAGTGCTGCAGCAGCATATCGTTGAGTCCCGCCAGCGCGGTGACGTGCCGGTAATAGCGCTTCATGAACTGCTCAACCGCCAGACGTTCCGGCGTATCGCGAAAGCCAAACATTTCGGCGATGGTGCGCTGGTGGTCAAACAGCAGGCGGTCTTCGGCGCGGTCGGTAAGCATATGCAGGGCATAGCGCACCTGCCACAAGAACGCCTGCCCCTGGCTTAAAATGCGCAGTTCGGCGTCGTTCATAAAGCCGTTGGCGACGATATCGGTGTACTGTTCGGTACCGAAGTGGCGCTTGGCCACCCAGCCGATCATCTGGATGTCGCGCAGCCCGCCGGGGGAGCTTTTGAGGTTCGGCTCTAAGTGGTACTCGGAGTTGTTATAGCGGTAGTGGCGGGAAATCTGCTCCTGCCACTTGGCTTCAAAAAAGCGGTCGGCGGGCCAAATATGTTCGGCGCTGAGGCGTTCGCGCATCGCTTCGCGCAGGCTTTCTGGCCCCGCAATCAGGCGAGATTCGAGTAGGTTGGTAATCACCGTGACATCCGCTTCGGCTTCCCGCTCGCAGTCGCTAAGCGAGCGAACGCTATGACCAATTTCCAGGCCAATATCCCACAAGAAGGTGATAAAGGCGGTCAGCGGTTCACGATAGGCGGTGTCATCGTCCTGCTCCAGTAGCAGCAGCAGATCGATATCCGAGTGGGGGTGTAGCTCACCACGGCCATAGCCGCCTACCGCCACCAGTGCAATACCATCGTCGGGCCACTCATGCTGTGCCCAGGCAATCGCCAGCAACTGATCCAGGTACCAGGCGCGGCCGCGCACAAGGTCGCGAATGTCTGCACCGGCGCGAAACTGGTCGTCCAGGCGCGCCTGTAGCTCGCGCAGCGCGGCCTTGAAGGGTGCCACCGGCGAGCGTGAACCGGCAAGCTCAGTGCGGAAAAGATCCAGGTCGTAAAGCGTGGTGTCCGGCTCAAACCGGTGGTGGTGTAATAGCATCAGTTGGTTAGAAAACTGAAGTCTTCATCGCCACGCGCGGTCAGCACTTCAACGCCGCCCTCGGTCACCAGCAGCGTATGTTCCCACTGCGCTGAAAGGCTGCGGTCTTTAGTGACGGCGGTCCAGCCATCGCGTAGCACCTTGGTTTTATACCCGCCGACGTTAATCATCGGCTCGATGGTAAAGCACATGCCTGCGGCGAGCTTAATGTCGGCATCCGGTGCGTAGCCGTCGTAGTGTAAAAACTGCGGCTCTTCGTGGAATTCGGCGCCGATGCCGTGGCCACAGAAGTCGCGAACGACGGAGTAGCCGTTGCTTTCGGCATGTTTTTGAATCACGCGGGCAAGCTCCGAGAGGCGTACGCCAGGCCTCACCAGCTCGATGCTTTTATACAGGCATTCCTGAGTAATGCGACACAGCCGTTCGCCCTGAATCGTCTCACCCACTACGAACATCACGCTGGAGTCGCCGTGATAGCCGTCGGTGGTCTTAACGGTGATATCCAGGTTCATGATATCGCCATTTTTGAGCTTCTTGGCGTCGTCGGGGATGCCGTGGCACACCACATGGTTGATCGACGTGCAGGTCGCCTTGGGAAAACCATGGTAATTCAGCGGTGCAGGGGTCGAGCCTAGCTCGTTAACAATATACTCATGGCAGAGACGGTCAATTTCCCCCGTGCTAATGCCTGCCTGGATATGGGGGGTGATCATTTCAATCACGCTAGCCGCTTGGCGCCCGGCTTCGCGCATGTGTTCGATTTCAGAAGGCGTCTTGATAGGAACGTTCATGAATGCTCGATATGAATGCAGAATGGAAAATTGAATGGCGCAATTTAAGACCGTCAAACGGGGTGCGACTTCATCTTGGCAATGATCTATGGTATAAAGCCGCGCGCTTTCCTGCAATCGTGATTCCGAGCTTCTTGGCTGGGAAGTACGCAGTAGGGCAGGGCGATGAATCCGCAGCGTGCTCGACTTACGGGCGCGATGCTTACTATCAAGCCTTAAAAACACACATGCACCGGCACATGGTCCCGGGTGCCGCTGGCAGCGTCTAACGTGGTCAACGGTCGGATCCATGGGGTGCGTGGAGGCCTAACCCGAGTTTTAGGAGTTCTACCATGTCTCACGTTAATATGCGTGACCTGCTTAAAGCAGGTGCTCACTTCGGCCACCAGACCAAGTACTGGAACCCGAAGATGAGCAAATTTATCTTCGGTGCGCGCAACAAGATTCACATCATCAACCTTGAGCACACCCTTCCGGCGCTGAACGAAGCGATCGATGTGGTCGAGAAGATGGCGGCATCCAACAACAAAATTTTGTTTGTTGGCACCAAGCGCAGCGCTAGCAAGGTAATTAAAGAAGAAGCTAACCGTGCTGGTCAGCCTTTCGTCAACCATCGCTGGTTGGGCGGCATGTTGACTAACTTCAAGACCATCCGTCAGTCCATTAAGCGTCTGCGTGATCTTGAAACCATGCGCGAAGACGGCACGTTCGAGAAGCTGACCAAGAAAGAAGTCTTGATGGCGACTCGCGAGCAGGACAAACTTGAGCGTTCTATCGGCGGTATCAAGAACATGGGCGGCCTACCGGACGCACTGTTCGTGATCGACGTTGACCACGAGCGCATCGCGATCAACGAAGCCAACAAGCTGGGCATCCCGGTTATCGGCGTGGTGGATACTAACTCCAACCCCGATGGCGTTGACTACGTAATTCCCGGCAACGATGACTCTATCCGCGCTATCCAGATCTATGTAAAAGCGATTGCGGATGCGTGTGGCCGTGCCAAAGAAGCCAACGCTCAAGAGTTTGTTGAAGTGACCGAAGAGGCCGCTGCAGCTGAAGACAACACTGTCGCTGAGTAATCGCAGCAGTGGGTGCGGTGAGCAGGTGTGCCGCATCAAGATAAAGGGGGCTTTGCCCCCTTTTTCCCGCTACAGATGAACTGTCTGCGCGGACGAATTTGCCGGCACTCAATACCGGCCCCGTAATACAGAGAGACATAGGGCAGCGTGATACATGATGGTCATTTATCATGCCTATACTCTGTGTTGCGTCTAACTCTCATAGAACCATTTCAGAGGTGAATTCTCATGGCAGCTATCAGCGCCTCTCAGGTCAAGGAACTTCGCGAACGTACCGGTCTCGGCATGATGGAGTGTAAAAAAGCACTCACCGAAGCCGACGGTGATATCGAAGTTGCGATTGAAAACCTGCGCAAAAGCTCCGGCCTAAAAGCAGCGAAGAAAGCCGATCGTATCGCCGCAGAAGGTGTAGTGGTTACGCGTGTAGCGGAAGACGGCAGCTACGGCGTAATGGTTGAAATCAACTCCGAGACCGACTTTGTTGCTCGTGATGACAACTTCATCGCGTTTGCTGACAAAATCGCCGGTGCTTTCTTCACCGCGAAAAGCGAAGATGTTGCCGCCGTTATGGCTGGCGAACTGGAAACTGCCCGCGAGCAGTTGGTTCAGAAAATCGGTGAGAATATCGGTGTGCGTCGTGCCATCGTAGTGAACGCTGTTGACGGTGGTCTGGTAGGCGAGTACGTCCACGGTGGCCGCATTGGCGTTCTGACCGTGCTAACAGGCGGCAATTCGCAAGTCGCGAAAGACGTTGCAATGCACGTGGCGGCGATCAACCCTGCGGTTGCGCATCCTGCCGATATGCCCCAAGAGCAGTTGGATCAGGAAAAAGCGATTATTCTGGCGCAGCCGGATATGGCCGGTAAGCCGGAGCAGATCGCAGAGAAAATGGTTCAGGGCCGCTTGAAAAAGTACTTGGCAGAAAACAGCCTGACCGAGCAGCCGTTTGTTAAAGACCCGAACCAGACTGTGGCTGAGTACGTGAAAGCCGCAGGCGGCGAAGTGGTAAGCTTCACACGCTTTGAAGTTGGTGAAGGTATCGAGAAAGAAGAAGTCGACTTCGCTAAAGAAGTTATGGAACAGGCTGGCCGTCGCTGAGGTCAGAGGTTTCAGAAAAAAGATGGCGTGCGCGTGAGCGCACGCCTTCGCGTATCCGGCCCCTGTATAACCGGTGTTAGTTAGCCGACCCTGATAACGGGTTTATACAGCGGGGCTGCCCCGCCTGCCTGTTTACAGGTCTGCCTCAGGAGAGATGCCATGTCGCGTGATGTTCAAGAACCTACCCCCCATGTAGCACCCAGCAAGGCTGAGGGTTCGAAGTCAAAATACAAACGTATTTTGCTCAAGCTTTCTGGCGAAGCGCTGATGGGTGAACACGATTTTGGTATTGACCCTAAAGTGCTTGACCGGATGGCGTTGGAGATCGGCCAGCTCGTCGGTATTGGGGTACAGGTAGGCATCGTGATTGGCGGTGGTAACTTGTTTCGCGGTGCGGCGCTCAATGAGGCTGGCATGGATCGCGTCACCGGTGACCATATGGGCATGCTGGCGACCGTAATGAATGCGCTGGCAATGCGTGATGCGCTAGAGCGCTCCAATATCCGCTCGCGCGTGATGTCGGCTATCCCAATGAGCGGCGTTGTAGAGCACTACGACCGTCGCACGGCCATTCGCTACTTAACCTCCGGGGACGTAGTGCTGTTCTCTGCAGGCACAGGCAACCCCTTCTTCACCACCGATTCTGCAGCTTGTTTGCGCGGCATTGAGGTGGACGCCGACGTAGTGATCAAGGCGACCAAAGTCGATGGCGTCTACAATAAAGACCCGGTAAAACATCCGGATGCGGTGAAGTACGACCAGCTCTCTTACGACGACGCCCTGGATCAAAAATTGGGCGTTATGGATTTGACCGCTATCTGCCTGGTACGTGACCATAATATGCCGGTGCGGGTATTTGATATGAATAAGCCTGGCGCCCTACTGAATATGGTCGTAGGGGGCAAGGAAGGCACGCTGATATACAGAGGGTAATGACGTGATCAACGATATTAAGAAAGATGCCGATTCGCGCATGCAAAAAAGCGTTGAGGCGCTGCATAGCAACTTCAATAAAATTCGTACCGGTCGTGCTCACCCGAGCATTTTAGACGCCGTTACCGTGGACTATTACGGCAGCCAGGTACCGCTTAGCCAAGTGGCATCGGTCAACGTTGAGGACGCTCGCACGCTGACGATTGCGCCGTGGGAGCAGGGCATGGTGCAGAAGATCGAAAAGGCCATCATGACCTCTGATCTTGGCTTGAACCCGGCCAGTGCAGGCAACGTGATCCGTGTGCCAATGCCGATGCTCACCGAAGAGACCCGCAAAGGTTATATCAAGCAGGCGCGTAGCGAAGCTGAAAACGCTCGCGTTGCCGTGCGTAACGTACGTCGTGATGCTAACGGTGATTTCAAGTCGTTGTTAAAAGATAAAGAGATTACCGAAGACGATCAGCGTGAAGGCGAAGATGCGATTCAAAAGCTGACCGACAAGTATATTGCTGAGATCGATAAAGCGCTGACTGCAAAAGAGCAGGATCTCATGCAGGTATAAACCTGTGCTTTATTCAGCCGCGGGCAGCTTTGGCTGCCCGTTTTGCCACACTCTGGCTGGTTTTTTTATGACTGACCTTTGGTGCGAGAATCCATGACGTCACCGCAGCTTCCTGAAAAACAGCCGGACGACGCCAGCGCGTCTTCTCTGGCCGGGGAGGCCCCGCCGTCTCACGTTGCCATCATTATGGATGGCAATAACCGCTGGGCGCGCGCGCGCGGGCTTTCGGGGGTGCGTGGGCACCGGGCTGGGGTGGAAACCGTTCGTGCGGTGATTCAGCGAGCCGCCGAGCGCGAGGTGCAAACCCTCAGCCTGTTTGCTTTCTCCAGCGAAAACTGGAAGCGTCCGGCCGCAGAGGTCAACGCCTTGATGGAGCTGTTTTTGATGGCGCTTAAGCGTGAAGTCAAAAAGCTCAATGAGCGTAATGTGCGCCTCTCGATCATTGGCGAACAGCGGGGTTTTTCCCACGCCATCCAAAAGCATATTCAGCGTGCTGAAGCGTTAACCGCGGACAATACAGGGATGCATCTGGTGATTGCCGCCAACTATGGGGGGCAGTGGGATATCGCACGGGCGGCGCGCACCTTAGCCGAGCAGGTGGCGGCTGGGGAGTTATCGCCTGAGCAAATCGATGAAGCGTGCTTCGACACTGCAATGGGGACTGATGACGTGCCGCCGGTGGATCTGTGTATACGTACCAGTGGTGAGCAGCGGCTATCCAACTTTATGCTTTGGCAGTTGGCCTATGCTGAGCTGCACTTTTCCCCGCTGCTATGGCCCGATTTCGGTGCGGATGCGTTTGATGCGGCATTAAACGACTTCTGCCAGCGCCGTCGTCGCTTTGGCATGACGGACGAACAAATAGAGGCGCAGGGTGCTTAAACAGCGGATTATCACCGCAGCCTGGCTAGCACCCCTGGTGCTGGCTGGCCTGTTTGGTTTAGACGGCGGCGCTTTTGCGCTATTTACGGCGTTGATGGTGCTACTCGCCACTTGGGAGTGGGCCAATCTGGCGGGCGTTACCCGTACGGCACAGCGTGCTCAGCTAGTGGCCGTGATGGCGGTGTTGATGCTGGTCATGTGGCTGGCCGGAGCCGCCACCTCAATATGGCCGCTTTGGTTCTCTGCTGCCGGTTGGCTGGTGAATCTCTACTGGGTAACCCGCTACCCTGCGGCGGGTGAGCAGTGGCAGTCCACCGTGCGGCGCTTGGCGATGGGCCTGTGGGTGCTATTGCCCTGCTGGGTGGGCTTTAACGTTCTGCGTGACATCGGTATGGCTTGGCTGCTGTTTGTGCTGCTGCTGGTTTGGTGCGCGGATATCGGCGCCTACTTTGTGGGGCGACACTGGGGCAAGCGCAAATTGGCTCCCCACGTGAGCCCTGGCAAATCATGGGAAGGCGTATACGGCGGCTTAGCGGCGACCACTATTCTGGCTATTCTCTTTGCGCTGTGGTTGCCGCTGGGCCTGGTGGGTGGAATTACCCTGATACTCATCACCGCCGTGGTCACTTTGGCCTCTGTGCTGGGGGATTTACTGGAAAGCATGCTCAAGCGCCATCGTAATATCAAAGATTCGAGCCAGTTGCTGCCCGGCCATGGCGGTGTGCTGGATCGCATTGATAGCCTCACCGCGGCGATACCGCTGTTTGCACTGTTCTATGTGGAAGTACTGGTTGAGGTGTTTGCTCGGGTGCCGCCGCTATGAGCCAACTCGCTAATAGGCAACGTGTGACCGTGCTTGGCTCGACAGGCTCTGTGGGCACTAGCACGCTGGATGTGATTAGTCGCCACCCAGACCGCTATTGCGTGCATGCCCTGACCGCGCACACCTCAAAAGAGGCTCTGCTAGCGCAGTGCTTGGCGCATCGCCCTGCGGTCGCCGTGTTGGATAATGAGGCCGATGCCGCTTGGCTGCGCCAAGAGCTTAAGCGGGCTGGGCAGTCAACTGACGTGAGCGCAGGCCCAGAGGCGCTGTGCGATGTTGCCCGGGACGCCAGCGTCGACTGCGTAATGGCGGCCATTGTCGGCTCGGCGGGCTTACTGCCTGCCCTAGCCGCTGCGGAAGCAGGCAAGCGCGTGTTACTGGCCAATAAGGAGGCGCTGGTGATGAGCGGCGCGCTGTTTATGGAGGCCGTTTCCCGCTCTGGCGCAACATTACTACCGATTGATTCCGAACATAATGCCATTTACCAGTGTCTACCTGCGGAGCACCGCGGCGGACTTGCCAAGCACGGCGTTCGTCAACTGCTGCTAACGGCCTCTGGCGGGCCGTTTCGTACCTGGAGCCAGGCGGAAATCAATAATGTCACTCCCGAACAGGCCTGCGCTCACCCGAACTGGTCAATGGGACGTAAAATATCGGTGGATAGCGCCACACTGATGAATAAAGGGCTAGAGCTTATTGAAGCCTGCTGGCTGTTTGATGCCACGCCCGAACAAATCCAGGTGGTGGTGCACCCTCAAAGCGTGATTCACTCCATGGCGGCGTATCAAGATGGTTCGGTGATTGCACAGTTGGGTAATCCTGATATGCGCATCCCCATCGCCTACGGGCTAGCGTGGCCGGAGCGCATTGATGCCGGGGTTGAGACACTGGATCTTTTTCAGGTGGCGCGGCTTGATTTTGAAGCCCCCGATGAAACTCGCTTCCCCTGTTTAGGGCTTGCCCGTGAAGCGATGCGGCAAGGTGGCATGGCACCCGTTGTGCTCAACGCTGCCAATGAGGTTGCAGTTGAAGCATTCCTACAGCGTCGAATCGGCTTTACAGCCATTGGGCAACTGGTCGCCGACGTCTTGTCGCGCCCCTATCAAGGCCGTGTTGATAGCCTTGATAGCGTATTAGCAACGGATCAGTGGGCGCGACAGCAGGCGCTGGAACTGGTAACAAAATGATACGCTTAAGCATTCGCTGGGCTGGTCGTTAGAGCGGGGCATTAAGGAGTTCAGTGTGGGCCTTATACAGAATATTTTAGCGGTCATTGTGGTGTTGGGCCTGTTAGTGACCTTCCACGAGTTTGGCCATTTTTGGGTGGCGAGGCGCTGTGGGGTCAAAGTGCTACGGTTTTCTGTAGGCTTTGGTAAGCCGCTATGGTCGCGGGTTGACCGCCACGGCACCGAGTTCGCGATAGCCGCCATTCCGCTGGGTGGCTATGTCAAAATGCTCGATGAGCGTGAGGCGCCGGTTCCGGAAGAGCAGCTTGATCAGGCATTTAACCGCAAAACCGTGTGGCAGCGCATTGCGATTGTGGCGGCAGGGCCAATCGCCAACTTCTTGTTAGCGATTGTGGCTTACTGGGCACTGTTCGTGGCGGGTACCACGGTGGTGTCGCCAATGGTAGGTAGCGTTGCGCCTGACTCGCCCGCCGCCGAAGCCGGACTTGCCAATGGCGATGAAATTGTCGCCATTCAGGGCGATGAGATGCGCTCTTGGGAAGATGTTAACCTCAAACTGGTATCGATTATTGGTTTCAGCGGTGAGCTGGATATAGACGCCCGCCCCGAAGGCGCGAGCGACCCTCAACGTTTTGGCTTATCGGTGACTGATTATTTGGTTCGCCAAGATCCGCCACAGCCGCTGCAATCGCTGGGTATTACTCCTTGGCAGCCGGAATTTCCGGCCGTTTTAGGCCAAGTAGTGAGCGGAGAGGCCGCCGAGCAAGCAGGCCTTGAGGCGGGCGATAGGATGGTGGCGATTAATGGCGAACCAGTGGATGATTGGATGCACTTCGTTAATATGGTGCGAGGTAATCCAGGTGAAACGCTGCAGCTCACCTATGAACGTAATGGCGAGCAGTCGAGTGTTGATTTAACCCCCGGGCGTAACCGCTTGGACACTGGGGTTGAAATTGGTTATATCGGTGCAGGCGCCGAGCAGGTCGAGTGGCCAGCAGCGTTTCAGCGTGAAATCCGTTACGGCCCTATCGAAGCGGTAGGCCAGGCTGTTTCGCGCACTGGAGAGATGACGCTCTTAACCTTAGATGCCATACGCAAAATGTTTGTCGGGCTTATCTCGCCTTCCAATTTGTCCGGGCCAATCACCATTGCACAGATCTCTGGTGATTCGGCCCGTGCAGGGATGGAAGCGTTTATTGGCTTTCTAGCGTATCTTTCTATCAGCCTTGGGGTACTAAACTTACTACCTATCCCGGTGCTCGATGGTGGCCACTTGCTCTATTATTTTATGGAGGTCGTGCGTGGACGGCCAGTATCCGAAAGAACCCAAGCCGTAGGACTGCGCATTGGGCTTGCCATGGTCGGCACCCTGATGTTGATGGCCCTCTATTTTGATCTGATGCGCCTGTGGTAATGACGCGTGTAGCGCGCAGGATGCCTTGTCATCTGCCTGCACAAATGTATATGGTGCCTTTCTGGAATGATAGGCAGACCAACGCGAGCGAATTGACTGCATGAAAATCAAGACCCTTGGAATGGCGGCACTCTTGCTGGCAGGCGCCAGCGGCGCCCAAGCACAATCCTTTGATGTTTCAGACATTCGAGTGGAAGGACTGCAGCGGGTATCCGCCGCCTCGGTCTTCAATGCATTTCCGGTGAGTGCCAATGAGCGCGTCAGCGAAGAGCAATTAGCTGCTGCTGCCCGTGACTTATTTGCCACAGGGCTATTTGACGATGTCTCCCTGGCACGCGAAGGCGATGTACTGGTTATTCAGGTCGTCGAGCGTCCGACTATTGCGCGGCTACAGATCAGCGGCAACGATCAGATCTCCGAAGAGGACTTGCGCAATGGTTTGCGTGAATCGGGGCTCTCGGAAGGTCAGGTACTGGAGCTCTCTACGCTGGAAGAGATACAGCGCGAGCTGGAAGGCGTCTACCAGTCTCAAGGTCGCTACAGCGCCAGCATCGATACCGAAGTGGAAGAGGTTGATGAGGGCCGGGTACAGGTCAATATCAATATCAACGAAGGCGAAGTGGCCAAGATTCGCCAAATCAATATCGTTGGTAACGAAGCCTTTGATGATGAAACGCTGCGTGGCGTGTTTGAGTTAAATGATCGGCCAGGACGCTTTTTCGGCTGGTTCTCTAGCGACGAGTACTCCCGTGAAGCGCTTTCCGGTGATATTGAGCGGCTGCGCTCGTTCTACCTAGATCGTGGCTACGTCAACTTCGATGTCACCTCGACTCAGGTGTCGATTGGTCCGGAAAAATCCGAAATCTTTATTACACTAAACGTCGATGAAGGCGCCCAGTACCGGGTAGGTGATATTCGTTTCGCGGGTGATCTACAGATCAGCGAAAACGAAGCTCGCCAGTTACTCACCGTTAAAGAGGGAGATATTTTCTCCCGCGGCGATGTTAATGCCTCCACCGAAGCCCTGCGCCAGCGTTTGGGTGCCGAAGGCTTCGCCTTTGCTGATATTCAAGGCGTGCCTGAAATGGCAGGGGACGGTGAAACGGTCGATCTGGTGATTGCTGTCAATCCCGGTGAACGCGCCTACGTGCGTCGTATCGAGTTCTACGGTAATACGACTACTCAGGATGAAGTACTGCGGCGTGAAATGATTCAGTTGGAGGGCGCACCCGCTTCCACCGAAGCCATTACACAATCGCGTCAGCGCCTTGAACGCCTGGGCTTTTTTAGCCAAGTAGAAGTGGATACCCAGCCTGTACCTGGTGAGCCGGATTTACTCGACGTTACTTATAATGTCGAAGAGCAGCCCTCGGGGTCGGTCTCTGCCAGCGTTGGTTTCTCCCAGAGTGCCGGGGTTATTTACGGTGTCGGCTTGTCACAAAATAACTTCTTGGGTACGGGTAACCGGGTCAATGTAGGGGCTCAGCGCAGCGACACCTTTACCAGTGTGAACTTTGGCTTCACTGATCCCTACTGGACGTTGGATGGCATTTCTCGCGGCTACAATGTTTTTTACCGCGAAACAGATTACGCCGATTCGGATATTTCGACGTTCTCGACGGATGCCTATGGTGCCGGTATCAACTTTGGTTACCCCGTAAGCGAACTGTCGCGTCTTAACTTCGGTGCCAGCGTTGAAGACCTAACGGTGAAAACCTACTTCGACACGGCCTCAGAAATTCGTCGCTATGTGGAAGATCAGGGCGAAGATGCGCAAAGCCTGAAGCTGACCGCTAGTTGGACACGCAACAATCTCAACCGCGGTATTATGCCGACCGATGGCAACTATCAGCGACTGTCGCTGGAAACCGGCGTGCCGGGCAGTGATTCGGAGTACTACAAGCTGCGCGCCCGTGCTCAACAGCTCTTCCCGATTAACGATGACGAGTCCTGGGCGTTCAAATTTACCGGCAATGTCGGCTATGCCGATACGCTGGGCGGCAACGATCCCTTCCCCTTCTATGAAAACTTCTACGCGGGTGGTCTTGGCTCGGTGCGTGGCTTCACGTCGAATACGCTTGGGCAGCGCACCACGCCAGCAACCGAAGGCGGCCGTGACCGCACGCTGGGCGGTAACGTTTCAGTAGAAGGTAGCGCCGAGATCATTTTCCCGCTGCCCTTTGTTGAAGATCAGCGCGCGCTGCAAACATCGCTATTCTTGGATGGCGGTAATACCTTCCTGACCTCTTGCTACGATGTGCTTGCAGAAGACGCAGGGCGTCAGCAGTGTAACTCCGGCGTTGATCTAGGCGATTTGCGCTACAGCGCCGGTATTGGCCTCTCTTGGCTGACACCGGTAGGCCCGCTGACCTTTAGCATTGCTGAGCCATTGAACGATAAGAGCGGTGACGACACTCAGTTCTTCCAGTTCTCATTAGGACAAACGTTCTAAAGGGCAAACGTTCTAATTTTGCTAGACCGCGTGCCATGGTGGCGCGTGCTAGCGTGACCTAAGGAGATAACATGATGCGTAAACTGACAGCGGTGGTATGCCTGTTGGGCGCGATGATTTTGCCCGCTCACGCTGCAGAAGTAGCAGTGTTGGATTGGCGAGCAGCATTAATGAATACCCAGTCCGCACAGGCGTCAATGAGTACTCTGGAAGGGCAAATTGGCAATCAGCAGCGTGAAGCGCAAAACCTGGGTAATGAGTTGCAGCAGCTTCAGCAGCGTTTGCAGAACGAAGGCGAAACGATGGCTCAGTCCCAGCGGGAGTCGCTGATTAGCGAGCTTCAGCAGAAAGGCAGCCGTTTTGAACAGCTTCGCCAGGAAGTAATGCAGGCACAGCAGCGTTCCGAGCAGCAGTTTTTAGAAGGCGCCGAGCCTAAGCTGGAACAAGCGGTAGCAGAAGTGCTGGAACGCCATGGTATTGATGTGCTGGTTGAACCCCAGGGCGTACTGCACTCAGGTGTGGATCTGCCCAATGTGACCGATGAAGTCACCCAGATTTTTGATACCTTGAACTAAATTTAAACGCTAATTGGTGTGGTCAGGCCACACCAACGCTTCTCTGGGCTCCCATGACGCACGCTTCTCATCACTTTACCCTCGCAGACATTGCGCGCCAATTGGGCATTGCCGTCAGCGGTAATGCCCAGCAGCCGATACGCGGCTTGGCGACGCTAAAAGAAGCGCAGCCGGATCAAGTGGCTTTTCTGGCCAATCGTGCCTACCTGAAAGATTTGGCGACGACCAAGGCGGCCGCGGTATTGCTGCACCCTGAGCATGGCAAGCACTGCCCGGTAGCGCGTCTGGAAATCGATAACCCTTACTTGGGCTATGCCAAGCTATCGCAGTTGTTTGACCCACTGCCTGCCCGCGATATCGTCGGTATTCACCCCACCGCCGTCGTGGCGGAAGATGCTCAGCTAGGCGCCGATGTCTGCATTCAAGCTCATGCAGTGATTGAATCAGGCGTGGTGCTGGGCGACCGTGTGGTCATTGGGGCGGGCAGCGTGGTGGGAGCCGATACAATTATCGGCGAAGCAACGCGTCTGCACGCCAATGTCACCCTCTGCCATGGCGTGGTTATCGGTAAACGGGGCATCTTGCAAAGCGGCTGTGTGATTGGCGGCGACGGCTTCGGGTTTGCCCACGATGGCGCTGGCTGGCATAAAATCGCCCAATTGGGGGGCGTAGTGCTTGGCGACGACGTTGAAGTAGGCAGTTGCTCCAGCATCGATCGTGGCGCTTTGGGAGATACGGTGATTGGTGATGACGTCAAAATTGATAGTCAGGTACAAATCGCCCATAACGTCATTATCGGTGACCACAGCGCCTTAGCAGGCTGTGTGGGCATTGCTGGTTCGACCAAGGTCGGTAAGCACTGCATGCTGGGTGGTGGGGTCGGTTTATCCGGTCACCTAACCATTTGCGACGGCGTTCAGGTGACAGGTATGAGCCTTGTCACGAACTCAATCCATGAACCGGGGGTCTACTCATCCGGTACTGGCGCCATGGCTAATGCCCAGTGGCGTAAAAACGCGGTGCGTTTTAAACAGCTTGATGACATCGCTAAGCGCCTGGCTCGATTGGAAAAAAAGCAACGTGAATAGTAACGGCTGCATGACTTTTACCCGCTGCTGGTTTGAGACTAGATAACAGCGGGGTATAATCCACAGCCTTTTAACCAGTGCACGTGCTGGTATTTGCCTGACACTCTTCAGGAGCTGCAGGTTTTTGTTATTTTAGAGGTCGCTACGATGGTTATGGATATCAATGAAATTCGCGAGTACTTGCCCCACCGTTACCCCTTTTTGCTGGTGGATCGAGTAACGCAATTAACCACCGGCGAATCCATCGTTGCGTACAAAAATGTCAGCATTAATGAGCCATTTTTTAACGGCCACTTTCCGCATCACCCGATTATGCCCGGCGTACTGGTGATTGAAGCCCTGGCCCAGGTATGCGGCATTCTCGGTTTTAAAACGGTCAATAAACTGCCTGCCGATGGTTATGTGTACTATCTCGTGGGCAGCGATAAAGTGCGCTTTAAACGCCCGGTAATGCCGGGCGACAAGCTCACCTTAGAGGCCGACGTGATTAGAGGTAAACGGGGTATCTGGAAATTTGCATGCCGTGCCACGGTTGACGGTGAGCTGGCCTGCGAAGCAGAAATTATTTGTGCCGAGAGGAAGGTGGCTTGATACATCCGACTGCACTGGTCGACCCGGCGGCGCGCCTTGCCGACGACGTTGAGGTTGGCCCCTTTAGCATCATTGGCCCCGACGTCACGATCGGCGCGGGCTCCGTGATAGGCCCTCATGTGGTGGTTAAAGGCCCCACCTCGCTAGGCGAACGTACGCGTATCTTTCAGTTTGCCTCGGTAGGTGAAGACTGTCAGGACAAAAAATACGCAGGCGAACCCACGCGGTTAGTGATGGGCGACGATAATGTGGTCCGTGAAGGCGCCACGATTCATCGAGGCACCGTTCAGGATCGCAGCGAAACCACCATTGGTTCGCGCAACCTGTTTATGGCCTACGTGCATGTCGGCCATGACTGCGTGATTGGTAACGACTGCATTTTAGCCAATCAGGTTACCTTGGCGGGCCATGTCACCGTCGGTGATCATGCCATTCTGGGTGGGTTGGCGGCAGTGCATCAGTTCTGTCACTTTGGCGATCACGCCATGGCCGGTGGTGGCTCGATTATCACCAAGGACACACCCGCCTATATCATGATTAATGGCAACCCTGCCGAAGCGCGTGGACTCAACCTAGTGGGCTTAAAGCGCCGCGGCTTTAGCCGCGAAGCAATTAGTGCCTTAACCACTGCTTATAAAATGGTTTATCGCCAGGGGCTGACTACAGAGCAGGCGCTTGTCGAAATGCGTAGCCGCTTTGATTTTCCCGAAATTGAGCATTTCGCCGCCTCCATTGAGCGTTCCACCCGCGGCATCACCCGTTAACCCATGCTAATCATTTTATGACCCTGCAACGTGTCTATCTCGTGGCTGGGGAACTCTCCGGCGATATCCTTGGCGCTGGGCTGATGCGTGAACTTAAAGCGTGCCACCCTGGCGTCGAGTTTCGTGGCATCGGCGGACCGCGTATGCAGGCGGAAGGCATGGAGAGCCGCTTTCCTCTCGAAACGCTTGCGGTAATGGGGCTGGTTGAAGTGCTGAAGCACCTCCCTGAACTGATCCGTGTACGGCGCACCCTAAAAGCCGAAGCGTTAGCTTGGCAGCCGGATATTATGCTGGGTATCGATGCACCTGACTTCAATCTAGGCCTTGAGCGCCAGCTTCGCGAAGCGGGGATCACCACCGCCCACTACGTGAGTCCTTCCGTGTGGGCGTGGCGCCAGGGGCGGGTAAAAGGCATCGCTAAGTCGGTCGATGGCATGCTGACGCTGCTGCCTTTTGAGGCTGCTTTCTATCGCCAACATCGTGTGCCCGTCGCTTTTGTGGGCCACCCCCTGGCCGACGAAATGCCGCTGGAAAATGACCGTGTTGCCACCCGCCAGGCGCTGGAACTCGCGCCTGATCTGCAGGTGTTAGCGCTGCTGCCTGGCTCCCGGGCCAACGAAATTCGTTTTCTGGGCGATACCTTTCTTGCCGCCGCCGCACAGCTCTGCCAACGCCACCCTGCGCTGCACGTGGTTATTCCCGCGGCTACCGCTGATCGCCGCCATGAAATTAGCGCGCTGCTGGCCAACTACCCACAGCTGGCCGAGCGTACTACGCTGCTGGATGGTCAAGCCCGCGAAGCGATGGTAGCCAGCGATATCGTGCTGCTGGCCTCTGGTACCGCCGCGCTGGAAGCCATGCTGTGTCACCGCAGCATGCTGGTGGCTTACAAGATGGCCCCGACCACCCACTGGCTGGCCAAGCGAATGGTCAAAACCCAGTGGGTATCGCTGCCTAATTTGATTGCCCAGGAAACGCTGGTGCCCGAACTCATTCAAGACGCGGCCTCGCCGGAGGCGATTGCCGATCAGCTCAGCGCCATGCTGGCGGACGAAGATAGCCGCCATGCCCTGGAGGCGCGCTTTGCCCAGATGCACGCCACCCTTCAGCGTAACGCCAGCCGTCGCGCCGCCGAGGCAATTAGCCTGTTGGCCGCGGGACAGCCGCTGGAGACTGTTGATGGCCATTAAAAATAGGGTGACAGCGCACTGGTTGATCGAGCACAAGGATTTTCCAACGCTAGAAATTGCCTACAGCGGCGAGCTGCTGGCGGGAGTGGATGAAGTAGGCCGAGGGCCGCTGGTTGGTAGCGTGGTGGCCGCAGCGGTGATTCTCGACCCCGCGCAGCCAATAAACGGTCTTACCGACTCTAAAAAATTGACGGCGCGCAAACGTGAAGCGCTGGATAGCCAGATTCGCGAGCGGGCGCTGGCCTTTGCCGTGGCAGAAGCCAGCGCAGCGGAAGTGGATGCGTTGAATATTTACCACGCCACCCACTTGGCCATGCGTCGAGCCATTGATGCGCTGGCACCGGCGGCGGAATATCTACTCGTCGATGGCAACAAATTACCTGGTCATCTGCTGCCTGGCCAGGCCGTGGTGAAGGGCGATTCACGCCACTGTGCCATTGCCGCAGCGTCGATTTTGGCCAAGGTCGCTCGCGACGCACAGATGGTCGCCTTGGATGAGTGCTATCCTGAGTATGGTTTTGCGCGCCATAAAGGCTACCCGACCAAAGAGCACCTGACGGCGCTTGCCGCTCACGGGCCACTGGCCGAACATCGTCGTAGCTTCGCGCCGGTGCAGCGCCAGTTGGCGCTGCTTTAACGTATTTTTTCTTCACCTAGCGTTTTGCTGAGAGTCCCATGACGGTTCCGTTCGTTCATTTACGTTTGCACAGTGAATACTCCCTGGTCGATGGCTTAGTGAAGCTAAAATCGCTGGTCAGCACCACGGCTGAGCGGGCGATGCCAGCATTGGCCTTGACCGACGAAGCCAACCTTTTCGGCCTGGTGAAGTTCTACAAAGCCGCCCAGGGGGCGGGGTTGAAGCCGATTATTGGCAGCGATTTATGGCTGCACAATCCCCATGACGAGTCGCACCCCTACCGGCTAACGCTGCTGGCGATGAACGATGTTGGCTATCGCAACCTGACTGAGCTGATCTCCAAGGGCTGGACCCATGGCCAGCGCCAGGGGCGCGCCATTCTGGATAAACAGTGGGTGCTGGAACAGAGCGAGGGCTTGATTGCGCTCTCCGGCGCACGGGAGGGCGAGATTGGTCGCCACCTGTTGTCTGACCACGAACAGGACGCTCGGGTGCTGCTTGAAGAGTGGCAGGCAGCGTTTCCCGAGCGCTTTTACCTGGAACTGATTCGTACTGGGCGCCCGCTGGAAGAGGCCTGTGTTCACGCCAGCGTCAAGCTGGCCATTGAAACGGGCACCCCAGTGGTAGCCACCAACGACGTGCGCTTTCTGGAGCGAGACGACTACTGGGCCCATGAGACCCGGGTTGCCATCGGCGAAGGTAAAGCACTGGATGACCCGCGCCGCGAACGCCGCTACACCGAAGAGCAGTATCTAAAAAGCCCCGACGAGATGGCGGCGCTGTTCTCGGATATTCCTGAAGCGCTGGAAAACAGCGTGATGATTGCCGAACGCTGCAGCGTTAACGTGCGCCTGGGCGAGATTTTCCTGCCCGAGTTCGGCATTCCCGAGGGCATGACCCAGGACGAGTTCTTCCGCAAGGTCTCCCACGACGGTTTAACCGAGCGGTTGGATTTTCTATTTCCTGCACAGCGATACCCTCGCGACAGCGAAGAGTATCAGGCGATCGACCAGCGCTACCGCGACCGGCTGGAGTTCGAACTCAACGTTATTATTCAGATGGGCTTCCCTGGCTACTTCCTGATCGTGATGGACTTTATCCAGTGGGCCAAGGACAACCGTGTACCGGTAGGCCCTGGGCGAGGCTCTGGTGCCGGTTCGCTAGTGGCCTACGCGCAGAAGATCACTGACTTAGACCCGATTGGCTACGACCTGCTGTTCGAGCGCTTTCTTAACCCTGAGCGTGTCTCCATGCCCGACTTTGACGTCGACTTCTGCATGGAAAAACGCGACAAGGTGATCGAGTACGTTGCCGAGCGCTACGGGCGCAATGCGGTATCCCAGATTGTCACCTTTGGCACCATGGCAGCGAAGGCTGTGGTGCGCGACGTCGCCCGTGCCCAAGGCCGCCCTTACTCGCTGGGCGACAAGCTCTCCAAGCTGATTCCCTTTGAAGTAGGCATGACCCTGGCCAAGGCGATTGAGCAGGAGCCCGCGCTCAAAGAGTTTATCGGCAACGATGAAGAGGCCGAAGAGATCTGGGAAATGGCGCTCAAGCTTGAGGGCACCACCCGGGGCACCGGCAAGCACGCCGGTGGCGTGGTCATCGCCCCCACCAAACTGACCGATTTCTCACCGCTGCTCTGCGATGAAGATGGCTCCGGCTTGGTGGTACAGTTCGATAAAAACGATATTGAAGAGGCGGGGCTGGTCAAGTTCGACTTCCTGGGCCTGCGGACGCTGACGATTATCGACTGGGCACTAGAGATGGTCGACAAGGTGCGCAGCGTTAACGGCCAGGATCCGCTCAACATCGACAGCATCCCGCTGGACGACGCGCCAACCTTCGAGATGCTCAAGCGCGCCGAAACCACGGCGGTCTTCCAGCTCGAATCCCGCGGCATGAAGGAACTGATCAAGCGCCTGCTGCCTGACTCCCTGGACGATATGATCGCCCTGGTGGCACTGTTCCGCCCCGGCCCACTGCAGTCGGGCATGGTCGACGACTTTATCAACCGTAAGCACGGCCGGGCCGAAGTCTCTTATCCACACCCGGATTACCAGCACGAGCTGTTGAAACCTGTCTTGGCGCCCACCTACGGCATCATCCTCTACCAAGAGCAGGTCATGCAGATCGCTCAGGTAATGGCAGGCTACAGCCTCGGCCAGGCCGATATGCTGCGCCGTGCCATGGGTAAGAAAAAGCCCGAAGAGATGGCCAAGCAGCGTGACGGCTTTATGGAGGGTTGTGCCGCTAACGGTATCGATAAAGACCTGGCCGGTAACATCTTTGACCTGGTAGAGAAATTCGCCGGTTACGGCTTTAACAAGTCTCACTCGGCTGCCTACGCGCTGGTCTCTTACCAAACTGCGTGGCTGAAAGCCCACTATCCGGGGCCCTTTATGGCCGCGGTAATGTCCACGGAAATGGACAACCTGGATAAAGTGGTGCCGCTGATTGAGGAGTGTCGGAACCTCAAGCTCACCGTAACGCCGCCGAACGTCAACGTCGGTGGTTACAAGTTCACCGTCGATACCGATGCGCGTGTGGTCTACGGGCTAGGCGCCATTCGCGGCGTGGGCGAAGGCCCCATTGGTGCCATTGTCGAAGCCCGCGAGGCAGATGGCCCCTTTAAAGATATCTTCGATTTCTGCCGTCGCATTGATCCCAAGCGGATGAATAAGCGCACCCTGGAGGCGCTGATTCGCTCCGGCGCGTTGGATACCCTAGGCCCCAATCGTGCGGTGCTGTTCGCAGCGATGGAGGACGCGCTAAAAGCCGCTGCCCAAAACCACGCCAATCAGAATCTGGGCATGCTGGATATGTTTGGTGATGCGTTCGCCGCGACCGATGAAAGTGACGGTGACAGCAACGTTTACGCCGAATACATCAACGCCCGTGAGTGGACCGATCGCGAACGGCTCTCAGGGGAGAAAGATACCCTGGGGCTTTACCTGACGGGGCACCCGATCGACGAGTACGAGCGGGAGTTAAAGCGCTTTGTCTCCACGCGGATCAGCGATTTAAAACCTTCTCGCGACCCCCAGCGCGTTGCTGGGCTAGTGGTCGGCGTGCGCACCATGAAGTCCAAGCGTGGTGATACCATGGCGTTTATCACCCTGGATGACCGCACCGGGCGTATTGAAGCTTCGCTGTTTGGGGAGCTATTCGAGCAACTACGCGGTCAGATTGAGGCTGATCAGGTACTCATCGTTGAGGGCGAAGTCTCCAGCGACGAATACTCTGGTGGCCTGCGCCTACGCGGTAAAGACGTTACACCAATGGTGACGGCGCGCATTCGCTACGGCCAAGCCGTGGAACTGGCATTGGACGCGGGGCAGATCAATGGCCGCTTAATTGAAACCCTGCGCGACAGCCTGACGCCGTATCGCGATCAAGAGGGGTTGCCGGTGCGCCTGCAGTACCGCCACCCAGCGGCAGTGGCTTGGCTGGAACTTGCCGATGAGTGGAAAGTCGCACCGAGCGACGACTTACTGCTGGCGCTGCAGGATGTCCAGGGTCAGACAGGCGTACAGCTACGCTATCGATAAATAGTGACAGAAGGGCACTCACCTTGCGTGGCAGTGTCAGGGTGCGATAATACTTATTTTGATCAGGCTTGTTTTTGACAGGCAGCTTACAGGCAGAGCCGATGAATCCTAATTATCTCGATTTTGAACAGCCGATTGCCGAACTTCAGGCAAAAATTGAGGAGCTGCGTCTAGTCAGCTCCGATAGCCAAGTCAACCTTTCCGACGAGATCGCTCGGCTGGAAGAGAAGAGCCGCAAGCTGACGGAATCGATCTTCAAGGATTTGACTCCCTGGCAGGTTTCTCAGCTATCACGGCACCCTCAGCGTCCCTACACGTTGGACTACCTCGAACACATCTTCACCGACTTTGACGAGCTGCACGGTGATCGCAACTTCGCCGATGATGCCGCGCTGGTAGGTGGCATTGCGCGGTTGAATGATGCACCAGTGATGGTGATTGGCCATCAAAAAGGCCGCGATGTAAAAGAGAAAGTGCGCCGCAACTTCGGTATGCCGCGCCCAGAAGGCTACCGCAAAGCGTGCCGTCTGATGGAGATGGCCGAGCGCTTTAAAATGCCGATCCTGACCTTTATCGATACCCCCGGCGCCTATCCCGGTATCGACGCCGAAGAGCGCGGTCAGTCAGAGGCCATCGCCTATAACCTGGCCGTTATGTCGCGGCTGAAAACACCGATTATCTCCACCGTGGTGGGCGAGGGCGGCTCCGGCGGCGCACTGGCAATTGGCGTATGCGACGAACTGCAAATGCTGCAGTATTCGACCTACTCGGTGATCTCACCGGAAGGCTGCGCATCGATCTTATGGAAAAGCGTTGAAAAAGCCTCTGACGCCGCTCAGGCTATGGGCATTACCGCCGAGCGACTGAAAGAACTGGGTTTCGTCGACTCGCTGATCAAAGAGCCGCTTGGGGGCTCCCACCGTCACCCGCTAACCACTGCTGAGCGGGTCAAAGAGGCGCTTACCGCGAGCTTGGGGCGTCTGCAGTCAATGGACACTGACGCGCTGCTGGAGCGTCGCTACAAGCGTTTAATGAGCTATGGCGCCCCAGCCGCATAATACGCTGCAACGCTTGCTCAACGACGCCCTGGCGGAGACCCCGCCGGGGCGCTCTATTTGGGTGGCACTCTCCGGTGGTTTGGACTCCTGCCTGCTGCTCGCGTTAGCCGCACGGGCCTGCGAACAAGCAGGCCGCCATTTGCGGGCTATCCACATTAACCATGGCCTACAGGCAGCAGCGCAGACATTCGAGGCGCACTGCCGGGATATGTGTGTGCGCTTGAACGTGCCGCTGACCGTGGTCAATGTGACGGTAAATACACAAGGTGAAGGCATCGAAGGTGCCGCTCGCAACGCCCGCTATGAAGCTTTTTTGGCCACCATTCCCACTGGCGATACGCTCTGGCTGGCCCAGCACCAGGATGATCAGGCGGAAACCTTTCTGCTCGCCGCTCTGCGCGGCAGCGGGCTACGCGGCCTGGCCGGTATGCCCTATCGCCGGGAGGTCCAAAGTATCACCTTGGTGCGCCCCTGGCTCTCCGTGCGCCGAGCTGAACTTGAAGCTGCGGCTGGGCTGCTTCAGTTGCGCTGGTGCGAAGATCCCACCAATCAAGATATTCGCTTTGATCGCAACCGCCTACGCCACCGAATATTGCCTGCATTGCGCGAGCGCTGGCCCACAGCCGTCGCTGCTTTAGCCAATAGCGCAACCAACGCCGGTGACGCAGATGCGGTGCTTAGCGAGTATTTAGCAGCCGAGCTAAACGAGCTCGTCACCGGAGAAGGGCAGATAGATGCGAGCGCACTTAGTCAGCGCTCCCGTCCCCGCCAGCGGCTGCTGGTGCGTACTCTTTGCCAACAGCAAGGCTTGCCAACACCGCCCCAGAAGCGTTTAGAGAGCCTGCTGGATCAATTGCATGCCAAGGCGGGTGCCGCGGTGTGCGTTGAGTGGCCGGGTGCTCAGGCGCGCCTATGGCGCCAGCGGCTCTATCTGATGGTGCCTTTTGAAGCGTTATCGTCGTGGGAGGTTAGCTGGGATGGTCAAACGCCACTGGAAACGCCTATCGGGCCGCTAGGGTGGCAGGTGGCTTCATTACAAGAGCCGTCTCAACCGTTGAGAGCGACCTGGCGACAAGGTGGGGAGGTTATTCAACTGCCTAAACGAGGGCGGCGCGACCTAAAGCGGTTGCTACAAGAGGCGGATATACCGCCCTGGGAGCGCCAGCGGCTGGTGGTTATCATGCAGGGTGAGGCGTGTATCGGGGTGGTTTGTCCCCCTGCTCAGCTGTTATGGCAGGCAGAGGGCGTTTGCTTTACCCGTCTGACTTCGCCTGCTTAACGATCAGCTTAAAACCGGCGGCTTCCATAAACGCCTGCTCCTGTTCCAGGTCGGTACTCAGCAGGGTGGGTTCATCGCTGGCAGGCAGCGTGATCGTCAAGCTATCGCTGTCAGCGCTTATTTCCGGTAGCGAGGGCGCGGTTTCCGGGCGGGAATGGTTGAGCAAAACGGCTAAACGCAGCAGTCGGGCGAGCTTCTGGGTCGTCTCCTGTTGCGCTTCCGGCAGGGCCTGCCACTCCTTGAGCGGAAATTTACGCCGGTGCGCGCGCACTAAAAACGCCAGTTGGCGCTGTTCAGGGCGTGAAAAACCCGCGAGATCCGAATGCTCCAGCAGGTAGGCGCCGTGGCGATGAAACTGGCTGTGAGAGATCGCCAGGCCGATTTCATGCACGTGGCTAGCCCACTGCAAATAGCGCCCTTGGTCAAGGTTCAGCGACCATGCATGGCGTACCTGCTGAAACAGTCGCTCGGCAGTGTCGGCGACGTTAAGCCCTTGACGGGTATCAACATCGTAAGTGCGCTGTAGCGACTCCAGGCTTTTCGAGCGCGAGTCTTCGGCGGTATTGCGCCCGGCCATATCGTAGAGCACGCCTTCGCGCAGCGCCCCATCGGCAAAACGCATTTGGGTTAAATCAAAGGCCTCAAAAATCGCCCCGAGAATAGCAATCCCCGCCGGGAAAACTTTGGCACGGTCAGCCTTGAGGCCCTCCAGCGCGACTTTATCCAGTTGCTTGCACTTCAGCAGCCGTTCGCGCAGCTTCTTTAAGCCGGCGCGAGTGATAACACCTTCGTGGGGCGTATCGCCATAGGCATGCAACACGCTGGCGGCGGCCTTGATCGTGCCGCTGGAGCCGACTGGGTCGTCCCAGCCCAGGCGTTGATAGGGGCGCTGAATGTTGGCGAGCTCTGAAAGAGCGGCTAGCTCGGCGCGGCGCATACGTTTTTCGTTCAACTCGCCGTCGGAGAAGAAGCGTCGGGAAAATGTCACGCAGCCCATGCGCAGGCTCTCCAGCGCTTTGGGCTCAAAAGCTTCACCAATAATGAATTCGGTCGAGCCGCCGCCAATATCGACGATTAATCGGCGGCCATTTTCGGCCAGCGCGTGGGCGGCGCCTAAATAAATCAGCCGAGCCTCTTCGCGGCCGGCGATAATTTCGATGGCGTGGCCTAACTGTGCTTCGGCGCGCTCGATAAATGTTTGGCTATTATCGGCATCGCGTAGCGCGTTAGTGCCGACAATGCGCAAATTGGCGTTGGTGATATCGCTTAAAAACGGCGCGAAGCGGCCCAGGCAATCTAGTGCGCGCTGCATTGCCTCTTCGCTGAGCAGGCCATCATCGTCTAGTCCCGCGGCGAGCTGCACCTTTTCGCCCAATCGGGCCACCACCTGGAGGCGTTCATGCTGGTAATTGGCCACCAGTAGATGAAAGCTGTTGGAACCCAGGTCTATAGCGGCGAAGCGCTGCGGCGCACCACTGTCTACCTCAGCGGAAGCGGTGGCAATGGGGAGCGAAATGTCCTTGGGCATGAGCTTTCCTTCGTGTTGGCTGTGCCAAGGTTGCGGCGACCTTTATCTATTGTCAATTGCTAGACACCTAAAGGCTTGCGTTTGTCGCGGCGCTTGACTACCATCGAGCTACTGGCCTGATCTGACCTGGTTAGTTAGCGTGTCCACAAGTACTTCGCTGCGGAGATGAGTCGCTGTTTAGATAAATCATCTTGCATGCGTCGTGCAAATACGACACCTTGGTCGCCCCAGACGTTATTCACTGTTTATCCCGTTAGCGTCAGCCAGAATTCCAAGTCGTCAGATAGCCCACTGGTTCAACCACTTTCCTGGGGTAGCCAGATTAAACAAGTGTTAGCACCCTCGAGTTGAGTCTTAATAACAACAAGCAGCAGCGTTGTTAGTTAAGTCCAACGCCGTTCCTTTCATCTTCGAGCGCGTGCCTTTACCGGGGTCTGAACGCATCACACGGCGTCACTTTCACGCCTCCTGTCTTATTCCCGGCGCCTGGCGCCCAGCTTCCATGAGCAACTTTCTAACACACCGATGAATCTCACTGAACTCAAGCAAAAAACCGTTCCCGAGCTCCTCGATATCGCCCGTGAAATGGGTATTGATAACTTGGCCCGTTCGCGCAAGCAGGACATCATTTTCGCCATCCTCAAGAAACACGCCAAAAGTGGCGAGGATATCTATGGCGACGGTGTGCTGGAAATTCTTCAGGATGGCTTCGGCTTCCTGCGTAGCGCTGACAGCTCCTATCTCGCCGGTCCCGACGATATCTACATATCGCCTTCGCAGATCCGCCGTTTCAATCTGCGCAAGGGTGACTCCATTTCCGGCAAAATCCGTCCGCCGAAGGAGGGTGAACGCTACTTCGCCCTGCTGAAGGTCAGTCAAATCAACTTTGACCGTCCGGAAAATGCCAAGCACAAGATCCTGTTTGAGAACTTAACGCCGCTGTTCCCAGACGATCGCATGCGTATGGAGATCGGTAACGGCTCCACGGAAGACCTTACCGCGCGGATCATCGATCTAACCGCGCCGATCGGTAAAGGCCAACGTGGTTTGCTGGTATCGCCGCCCAAGGCGGGTAAAACGCTGATGTTGCAAAACATCGCGACCTCCATCACGCGCAACAACCCAGAGTGTCATCTGATCGTACTGCTGATCGATGAGCGCCCTGAGGAAGTCACCGAAATGTCGCGCACCGTGCGTGGCGAAGTCGTGGCGTCAACCTTTGATGAGCCGCCAGCGCGTCACGTGCAAGTCGCTGAAATGGTTATCGAGAAAGCCAAGCGTTTGGTTGAGCACAAGAAAGACGTGGTCATTCTGCTCGACTCGATTACTCGCTTGGCGCGTGCTTACAACACCGTGGTGCCCAGCTCTGGCAAAGTGCTCACCGGTGGTGTCGATGCCCACGCCCTTGAGAAGCCAAAACGCTTCTTTGGTGCGGCGCGTAATATCGAAGAGGGCGGCAGCCTGACGATTATCGCCACGGCGCTGGTCGATACTGGCTCCAAAATGGACGAAGTCATCTTCGAAGAGTTCAAGGGTACCGGTAACATGGAAGCCCACCTGGATCGCAAGCTGGCTGAGCGTCGTGTATTCCCGGCGATCAATATCCGTCGGAGTGGCACCCGTCGTGAAGACCTGCTGGCTTCTGAGGATGAAATGCAGCGCATGTGGATTTTGCGCAAGCTGCTCAATCCGATGGAAGACACCGCCGCCACTGAATTCCTGATTGACCGTCTGAAAGATACCAAGACCAATCTTGAGTTCTTTGAAGCGATGAAGCGCCGCTAGCTTGTGGTGTAAAAAAGAGCGCCGCTAACGCGGCGCATTCGCCAGCCAGGGAGCGTGCCTTGAAGTACAAAGACTTGCGTGAGTTCATCGCGGCGCTTGAAGCCCAGGGTGAACTCAAGCGTATTCATGTCGAAGTCGATCCTTACCTGGAAATCACCGAAATTTGCGACCGCACGCTGCGTGCCGGTGGCCCGGCGTTGCTGTTTGAAAACGTCAAAGGCCACGACATGCCGCTGTTGGGCAACCTGTTTGGCACCCCTAAACGGGTTGCGCTAGGCATGGGACAAGAATCGGTAGAAGCGCTCAGAGAAGTGGGTAAGCTGTTGGCGTTTCTCAAAGAGCCTGATCCGCCGAAAGGCTTGAAAGACGCCTGGGACAAGCTGCCGATCTTCAAGCAAGTGCTCAGCATGGGGCCGAAAAACGTCAAGCATGCGCCGGTACAGGAAGTGGTGTATGAAGACGACGAGGTCGATCTCGGCCTGCTGCCGATTCAGCACTGCTGGCCTGGCGATGCGGGGCCACTGGTCACCTGGCCACTGGTGATTACCAAAGGGCCGCACAAGAAGCGCCAGAACCTAGGGATTTACCGTCAGCAGAAGATTGGCAAGAACCGCCTGATCATGCGCTGGCTCTCCCATCGTGGCGGCGCGCTGGATTTTCTGGAGTTCCAGAAAGCCCACCCAGGCGAGCCTTTCCCGGTTGCGGTGGCGCTTGGCGCTGACCCGGCGACGATTTTGGGCGCCGTCACCCCCGTGCCGGATTCGCTTTCAGAATACGCCTTTGCGGGCCTACTGCGCGGTTCGCGTACCGAGCTGGTGAAGTGCGGTCATGCGGATCTTGATGTGCCCGCGTCCAGCGAGATTATCCTCGAAGGCTTTATCTATCCCGATGATATGGCGGCGGAAGGCCCCTTTGGTGACCACACCGGTTACTACAATGAGGTCGACCACTTCCCGGTGTTTACCATCACGCGGATGACCATGCGCCGTGATGCGATCTATCACTCGACCTATACGGGACGTCCGCCGGATGAGCCGGCGATTCTCGGTGTGGCGCTGAATGAAGTCTTTGTGCCCATTCTGTGTAAGCAGTTTCCCGAAATCGTCGACTTCTACCTGCCACCGGAAGGCTGCTCTTACCGTATGGCAGTGGTCACCATGAAGAAGCAGTACCCCGGCCACGCCAAGCGCGTGATGATGGGGGTATGGAGCTTTCTGCGTCAGTTTATGTACACCAAGTTTGTGATTGTGCTGGATGACGACGTGGACGCACGCAATTGGGAAGATGTTATCTGGGCGATCACCACCCGGATGGATCCCGCGCGGGATACTGTAATGGTCGAAAATACCCCCATTGATTATCTAGATTTCGCTTCGCCGGTCTCAGGTCTTGGCTCGAAAATGGGGCTTGATGCCACCAATAAGTGGCCAGGAGAAACTGACCGTGAATGGGGCACCCCTATTGTGATGGACGATGCCGTTAAAGCGCGCGTGGATGAACGCTGGGAAGCGCTGGGGATTGGTCTTGAATTGCCGCCCTCTCGCCGCTGAATGCGATGTATCGCTGACCAAATTTGTAAAAAGAGGCTTTCATGAGTGCAAGGACGTTGACTTGCCAAGTCACCGAGGTTGAGAACTTAAGCCCCGATGTGTTTGGCGTGACGCTAACTGGGCGCGCCGAAGCCATGCAGCATGCGCCGGGGCAGTATTTAGAGCTTAAGCTGGATGACACCACCTGGGTGCCGTTTTCGATCGCCAGTGCCGATCGCAGCGATGGTGTTATCGAGCTGCATATTCAACACTGGCCGGAGCGGGATAACTCAGCGCGGCTGCGGGAACTGCTGCAGGTAGCCAATCAGCTCACGCTGCGTTTGCCCGGCGGTGAGTGCGTGCTTGATCGTGAGAGCGAAAGACCGCTGCTGCTGATTGCAGCAGGAACCGGTTTCTCCCAGATGAAAGCCATTGTCGAAGCGGTACTGCATGAACAGCCCGAACGAGAAATTTCGCTGTGGTGGGCCGCCCGCGAACACCGCGACCTCTATTTAGAGCAACTGGCCAGCCAGTGGGCGCAAACCCACGCCAATGTCTGCTTTCATGCGGTAACCGAATCGCCCTTGGAAGAGCCGTTAGCAGCGGGCGAGCGGATTGCCCATCACCTGGGTCGTATTGATCAGGTGTTGAAAACCGCAGATATCACGCCAGAAACCCATGATGTTTATATCTCGGGTTCGCCCAACATGGTCTACGCCTGCCTGGATGTGCTCGACACAAAAGGCATAAAGCTTGAGCGGGTGTTTTCGGATGTGTTTGCCTACGCACCCCGTTCTACTTAATATGACCGCAGCGTTGTAACGCTCCCCCTGATATAGCGTTGTCAAAAAAGGAGGCTAACATGGCCCAACACGACGAAAACTTTAAAGACGATTCTGGTTTCCTGTCCATCTTTCTAGGCTTGGTGGTGCTGGTTAGCATGAGCGCGCTGCCCGCTACTATTGGTTGGGTACAAGCTTTTAGCGGTTGAGTGTTGCCATTTGCAGCGCTTGCAGGCAGGATAAAACGACAACGCCATGGCGGCAGCCCTGTCAAACGATTCACTGGGGCTAGTTATTGCCAGCGTAACTAACAGAATCTAGCGGAATATGGGCATGCAACGACTAACCACACCACATACAGTGAACCCACAACCAGAATTGGTTGGTGGTTTTGCGTTTTATGGGTATTGGTTTAGCCACGGTGTGCCCCTGGCCGACGCCTAACGTCGCGCCACCAGGCACACCACTCGGTTGCCTGCCGCAAGCACAGAAGCCCCGGTCGGTAACCCCGTCGGGGCTTCTGGCGTTTTGGGGCCCCAGCGATTTATAGACTGAGCGATTTTCGGCAATAGTTATTCACCATTATTTCATCAAGGAGCAGCATCATGATTTATCGCGCACTGACTAACGCTTTCGCTACCAGCTTTGTGGGTTATGGCTATAGCTGGCGATTTAGCGACGCGCGGTCGGTGCTAGCTGCCACCTCCGACCGTGTTCACTTGGGTGGTCACACAACCATACGATGTCACACGATTGCGGAGAATTAATCATGAATGCGCCTGTCAGCCCTGTTATTAATAAAACCGTTGTATCCACTGCCCATGCTACTTCCCGGCTAACGCCCTCAGCGCCTGAGCCCAATGCAAAGCGGCTGCCTACCCCCGCCGAACTCAGGCAACGTATCTCGTTAAGCGACCCGCTAAGTGAGCAAATTGCCCGCCAGCGCCACGCCGTACAGCAAATTTTGAGTGGTCACGATGACCGCCTGCTCGTTGTCGTTGGCCCTTGCTCCGTTCACGACCCAGATGCAGCGCTGGAATACGCCGACCGCCTGGCTGTGCTTAGCGAAGAGATCAGCGAACGTATTTTGCCGGTCATGCGCGTCTACGTTGAAAAGCCGCGCACCACTGTGGGCTGGAAAGGGCTGGCCTACGACCCAGGCTTGGATGGCAGCGGTGATATGCCGCGCGGTTTGGCGCTCTCTCGTGAACTGATGCATGCCGTAGCCACTCGCGGCTTGCCGGTGGCTACCGAGCTTTTACAACCGATGCTGGCGCCCTACGTAGACGACTTACTAAGCTGGGTGGCGATTGGCGCACGCACCACCGAATCGCAACTGCACCGTGAGCTGGCCAGTGATTTGTCAGCGGCGGTGGGGTTCAAAAATGCCACCAGTGGCGATGTACAAGTGGCTATCGATGCCATGAGTGCGGCGGCCCACCCGCACCAGCGTTTCGCGGTAGACCCGCAAGGCTACCCGATCGTCCAGCAAACTGCAGGCAACCCGCACACCCACGTGGTGCTGCGTGGCGGGCACGGCGAGCCGAACTATCAGACACAACACGTACGTGCAGCAACCACTGCGCTGCGTAATGCTGGGCAAAACCCACGGCTAATGGTGGATTGCAGCCATGCCAATGCGCGTAAAGACCATCGCCGCCAGAGTGAAGTGATGCTGGATGTATTGGCGCAGCGTCAGGCAGGCGAAGCCAACCTGGTCGCGCTGATGCTGGAAAGTCACCTGTTCGAAGGCAAGCAGCCGCTCAAGCCTGGCGCCATGCGCTACGGCGTATCGGTCACCGACGCCTGCGTGGGCTGGGAAACGACCGAACACTTACTCAAAACGGCCGCGGAGCGTTTGGCGTAATTGCTTTTGTAAACGCTATTACTTGTTTGCCCTGGCCAGCCCCGTATCATAGGACGTTTGCAGCGATAATGAGGCTGGCCATGGTATTTACCCTAGAACATCACGACCCCGAGACCTACCGCCGCAAAGCCCGCATGATCAGCTTTGCCATGGCGGGGCAACTGATTATTTTTGGCCTCCTGTTCTCAATGCTCCTTACCTCCACCTTTGGCAGCAGCCTATGGCTCAATGCCCTAGGCGTGCTACTTGGGCTATTGGCCACCAGCGCGCTATTTGCCGTGTTGCGTGAGCGCCCATGGATGACGGAGGTGCGCTATGTCTGGCAACTCAAACATCATTTGTCGCAAGTCAGTGGCTATCTTTCGCAACTGCGCAAAGCGGTGGAAGAGAGCAACCGCACGGCGCTGGATCTGCTCACTTTCTATCACCAGGGCATGGCGCAGTTGGCGGAGCTTAATGGGCGCACTACCGATGATGACGCCGAACGGCTAGCGGAAAAAATGCAGGTTAAAATCAAACGCGAAGAGCTGGGGTTGCCCCCGCAGGTGGAAAGTATCGATACGCATGATCTGCAGGCGTTCAAACGTGGGTAAGAAGTTCAGCAAGCAATAGAATTAGTTATATAGGGAGCATGGCATATGAATACGTTAAAAGCATGGGGTGGGGCCATCGCCGCAGTCGGTATGATGGTGATACTCGGGGGGTGTGCAGCCACGCCCTCCACAGAAACTAAAGCCGCTAACCAAGCAACGCTGGATAACCGGGCACCCTTTCTGCCCTCGGCGCTTTTTCCCGGCTCTGCCCAGCGTTTTGATGCGTGGCACTGCGAACCCGCTCAGCAGCACTTAGTGGCTGCCACCAACGCCAACGATTTGCGCCTATGGTCGCTGCACGGCGCATGGCGGTTGCCCCAAGCCGTCGTGGCCAGCGGCGCCCGCTACCAAGATGGTGAGATCAGCTTCTGGAACCGGGGTGACGAGGCGCTAGTGGAAACGCCACGAGGGCAGTTGCAGTGCTCGCTGGCCGAGCAGCGTGACGCCTTAACCCGAGCTGAAAAGCCCGGCGTGATGTTCTTTGGTCAGGGTAACGAACCGGGCTGGACGGTTGCATTAGCTAATGACACGCCGACACTGATGATGGAAACGAACTACGGGGAAGAGCGTCTCCAGCTACCTTATATGGTTAGTGTGATGGACAATGAAGCTGGTCGAGTCGTGATTGAAAACGCTGACGTGAAGCCCTTTTTCCGCGTGCGTATCGATGCTGGGGCCTGTTTCGATAATATGAGCGGCAAGCCTTTTCCCGCTCGCGTTACGCTGACCTATGGCGGGGAGCAATATAGCGGCTGTGGCCAAGGTATTGCTCCCTAAGGAATCTAATAAAGCGCTAGCTCAGCAGCGATAAACCACACGCTCGGCCCGCCACTCATGCGCCTCGAAATCGCTGGCGCACAGGGCCGAGGTGTTACCTGCGGCACGAGCGGCGAGGCGCGATAGCGTTTGCATCTGAATACCGCGGGTACTCTCCAACTGTTCGCTTACCGCAAGCGGTACCCAGTGTTCTTCCTCTAACGTTGCCAGGGTAAAGCTAAACGGATGGAAGCCTGGGAAGCCGAGCCGAATATCGGTAGCGATCAGCGTCTCTTTTCCTTCTAGCAGCCGCGTTTCATAGCGTAAAAAAGAACCCGCAAACCACATTAAACGCTCTCCCTGTTGGCTGGCCAGGGCGAACGCCTCTAGCCCAGCGTTACGAATTAATGGTTCGAAACGCGGTTGACGGTCGCCGTCAAACACACTAATCAGGCTTTCATGGTAGCGCTCCCCGTCGATTACCGTGGCGCGCCATAGCACAATGTTAAACGGCGTTGGCTGTATCAGTAGCGGAGCCTCTTCAAGACCCTGTTCTGCCAGGGCAGGGGCAAGACGTTGCTCTACCATTAATTTCGCCCCCGCTGCCATCATTAGGTAAACACTTGTGATGACCAGTCCCCATGTGCAGGCTTTGCGTACCCGCTGAGAGACCAAGGCAACGCCCAAGGTAAATAGCAGCGGCAGTGTATAGAGCGGATCGATAATAAAAATAATCGGCCACGCGGTGGGAGCAAGATCAAGCGGCCAAAGCAACTGGGTGCCGTAAGTGGTTAGCGCATCAAGCAAAGGATGGGTAATCAGAATAAGCGCAAAAAAGCACCACCAGCGGGGTAGGCTAATATCTTTTGCAGGAGCAAATCGTGTGCATAGCAGCGCCAACAGGGTGGCTAACCCTGTTAGTACAAAAAGCGAATGGCTAAAACCGCGATGCTCGGTGACATTAGCCACAGCGTCGCCATAATCCAGCGCTACATCAAAATCGGGCAGGGTGCCGAGTACGGCACCGATAAGGATGGCCTTACGGCCAAGGCGGCGGCCCAGTACGGCCCCGCCAATGGCTGCGCCAAGCGCGGCTTGAGTGACTGAATCCACAGGTTTCTCCGACGGGTAAACCCAGCTAAGATAAACGTTATAATTTAATTATACAGCGTTGCAGCGATTTATTTCTGTTGTCACGTTTTTGTAAAGTATGACCAAGGCCGTTTTTAACAGGAGTCGATATGCAATATCTACATACCATGGTGCGTGTCAGTGACCTGAATGCTTCGCTGCATTTTTACTGCGATCTGCTGGGTCTTAAAGAAGTTCGCCGAAAAGAGAACGAGAAAGGACGCTTCACGCTAGTGTTTCTGGCCGCACCAGAAGATGAGCCACGCTCAGAGCGGCTGACGGCTCCGGAGCTTGAGCTGACGTATAACTGGGATCCCGAAGAGTACACCGGTGGGCGTAATTTCGGCCACCTAGCCTATCGGGTGGATGACATTTATGCGCTCTGCCAACACCTTCAGGACAACGGCGTGACGATTAACCGCCCACCTCGTGATGGCCATATGGCGTTTGTTAAATCACCGGACGGAATCTCTGTGGAGTTGCTGCAAAAAGGCGATGCCCTAGCGCCACAAGAGCCATGGGCTTCTATGGAAAACACCGGTAGCTGGTAACAATGACAAAAGGAACGATCACCATGAAAGGTTGGCGCTTATTACCACTGTTGGCTTCCGCTGCGCTACTGTTAAGTGCTTGTAGCAGTTCGCCGGGGCCAAGTTCTACACCACAACGGGGCGCCAACGATGCCTCGCTTGAGGGCGCCATTGTTGAACAGCGTTGGAACCTACTGTTGGTGGGCACCGATGAGCGGCTCTCCATGCCGGAAACGCCTTTTTTCCAGATTTCAAAAGAGGGCAAAGTTAGCGGCCACGACGGCTGTAACCGCTTTACTGGCGAAGTAACACTCGGTGAAAACCAGCGCATTGAGTTTAGCCCGTTAGCCACCACCCGCATGGCGTGCCCGCAAATGGGCGATGCCAAGCGGGTCACGGATATGCTGGAGACCGCCTATCGGTATTTGATTGACCATGATCGGTTGGTCTTCTTTGGCCCGGATAGCCGGGTGCTAGGCGGCTGGCGCGAAGGTAACTGATTCAGCCAGTTAGCCTTCAAAAGGCGGATTGAAGCGGGCGATAAAGCGCGCATCAATCCGCTTTTTCCATTGCCATACCCACTTGCCGGATACCCCAAAGCCTCCGCGGCTGGCAATCGCGTGGCCGTCGCCAGTGCCAATGAGTGCCAACACCCGTTTGGGTGGCTGCCAGGGGAGCAATGGTTCGCCGTGGCAGGCGCGGCGAAGGTTATCTGCTAAGTGTGGCCCCATGCGCACCGCATAAACCCCTGCGTTGGGCAGCGCTGGGGTAAACGCTGCACAGTCGCCAGCGGCAAACATATTCGGCTGGTCGCTAACCTTCAGTGAATGGTCAACGCGGATAAAACCGTGTTGATCCAACGGCAGCCCAGTCCCTGCCAGCCATGGGTGGCCGACAGCCCCCGTTGCCCACAGGACGATGTCCGCATCGATGCGTTTACCGTTCTGGGTGGTTACTCCGCCTTCAATCAGCGTTTCGCCGCGTTGTTCAACGTGAACGGTAATCCCTGCCTGTGACAGCGCGCGTCGCATTAGCCAGCGTGGCACGTGCCCGGCATCGGGCAATAGAGCGTTAGAGGCGCTGAGCAAATGCCCCTGCCAATCAATATCCGGGCGCTGTTTGCGCAACTGAGCCAGTACGCTCATCAATGTTTCACAGCCCGCAGCGCCACCGCCAACGCCTACCACCCGTTGGGCGCCGCCGCTGGGTAAATGGCTAATATCATTTTGCAGTGCCTGCCAGCGCTGGTGCAGACTACTCAATGGGCGCATGGCGAGTAGCTTGGGGAGGTTCTCCCCATGCTGCTGAGGAGACGTCAGGGTCGAACCGATGTTGACGGAGGCCACGTCAAAGTTAACGCGCTCGCCATTTGCCAGCACTACGTAACGCTCCTGGGTGTTGATCGTGTTCGCTGGGGAAAGAATTAGCCGAGCATTGGCTCTTTGGCACAATGCTTCCACGTCGATCTGTGTCTTGCGCAGCGTACACTCCCCCGCTAGCCATGCGGGTACGCTGCCGGAGTAAGCTGCTAAAGGACTATCACTCACCACGGTAATCGCGATGCTTGGTTCAGGCTGTTCGGCAAAGGCTTCGAGTACAAAGGCGTGGGCATGGCCCGCACCCATGAGTAATAATTGCTGCATGGACATCGCCTATAGAAGAAGCAAGGTGCTGTTGGGGATTAACAGACAAAGACTTGGTTTTTACCCGCCAATTTAGCCAGATACATGCCTTGATCCGCCCGCTCAAATAGCTGGCGAGGCCGGTCGCCGGGCTGGGCGAGGGTCAGGCCGATACTGATTGTTAATTGGCCAGCGATGTCGAAGATGTGTTGCTCCACGTTGCGGCAGAGCCGGTTAGCCAGCTTTAGACTAGCGTCTTGGTCAAGCCCCTTGGATATAATGACGAACTCTTCACCTCCCCAACGCCCAAAGTGATCCTCATGTCTCAACGTTTCCTGCACTAACTGAGCCATATTACGCAAGATATCATCGCCGGTTGCATGCCCATAGGTATCGTTAATATTTTTAAAATCATCAATATCAAACATCAACATGGCAAAACTGACTGACGAATTGATCAAATCCTCAATCACCAGCTCTGTATAGTAGCGGTTCCAGCATTTTGTTAAGGGGTCGGTGTGGGCCAAGCCCTCAAGGCGTTGATTGGTTTTGGTTAACTGGCGGTTGAGATGAACGACCTCCTGGGCCGTTATGGCCACGGCTAAATCGTCGGCCAGCTCAATCATCATGGAGGCTTCCTGCGGCATCCAATAACTCAAGACGTCTTGAAGCATCGTATCAGCAACCAGAGCCGGGAGTAGCGGCTGTTGGCGAAATAGTAGTAACCAACCCAAGGAAGCATTGGCGACGCTTAGCGGGGCCGCTAAACCTCCTTGGCAGCTGCCATTCAGCTCGGCGATTTCGTCATGGGGATTGTGTTGATTCAACAGCTGTAAATGATGAAATAACTGGTGCTTCGAGGGACACTCGCCAAAGCAGTGAAGATCGCCCTGATAAGCCAGCGCAATGCCTTCGGCCTGAAAAATATCGCACCAGCTAGCGCCATGATGCTGCAAAATATCATCAATGGAAGTCAGTTTTTTAATATCTCTGGACAGCAATCTGCGGCGAGACTTTAAACCTGATTGGCGAGTGACCATACGCTCTGCTTTTAACAAGCGTAAGCGTTGGGATGCAAGATCGACGAGTAGCTGGATCCACTTGCCAGGCCCAGCGTGAACCGCAGGTGGATGCCCAATATACCCCCACACTTCATGCTCGCCCTTTAGTTCATACAGTTGCAGCTCTGAAGCGGCTAGGTCGTCGTAACAATGAATAGCGAGCAACGCGTGGTGAGAGGCGAGGGTACTTTCCAACGGATAGTAGTACGCCAAACGAAGGTTTCCTGTGCTTAAGCGGCGATAAAGTGCCACTGGTTGACCCTGGGTAAGCGCATGCAGCGTTTTGGTCAGCAGTTCAAAAAGCTCGAGAGGGGTTGCCGAGCGGCATAGTAGCGCCAGCTTATGACACAGGTCGTCGAGATTTTGCACCGATGGAGATAGTGTGCCACTCATTCTGAATGACTCCTCAAGCGCCGCATTTCAGCGCTTAGCATAGCAACTCGCCTAATACTGCTAAGCGAAAACTCGAAATTGAATTAATGATTCAATCAAAAGGTGAACCGTTATTCAACTGTTATTGAACAATCGCTTCACATTGGTGGCATGAATGAAAAAATCATGTTCGCCGAGCGTCTAAAAGCGGCACTGGAAGCAGCGGGTTACGAAGCGCGGCCGTCAGTGCTTGAGCGGGAATTTAATCTGCGCTATTGGGGAAAGCCGATCACGTTTCAGGCCGTTAGGCGCTGGCTGCGTGGTGATTCGATCCCCAGTCAGGATAAGCTCCAGGTTTTGGCTCGCTGGCTGTTAGTCGACCCGCACCACTTGCGCTACGGCGCCAGCACCGCTTATACGGTCAGCGAACCTTCCGCAAGTTGGGACGTTTCATCCACCAGTGAAGAGCGCCAATTGCTGGCACTCTACCGGGAGCTTCCCGCTGCCCAGCGTAAAGTAGTGCGCGAAATTATTGAAACATTCGCCAAAGTACACCCGCCTGCTAATGGGCGAAACGACTAGGCGCGCTTCTTGTTCCTAATTATGTTTCAACTTGGTGCGCTAGGAATCAATTGTTTTAGCTGACTTGTCACCGCGTCGCCAATTGAAGTAGTGCTTCAATAGTGCCAGCACTCGTTCGGGCTTGTGGGCGTTTTTCCACACCCCGGCCGTGGCCTTTGCCGCCTCGCCCAGCGTGGGGTAGGGGTGGATGGTACCCAGTAGTTTGTTGAGGCCCAGACCGTGTTTCATGGCGAGAGTAAATTCGCTCAGCCATTCACCGGCGTTTTCCGCCACGATGGTTGCACCGAGAATCTTGTCTCTGCCGGGCACGGTAAGCACTTTGATAAAGCCTTGAGTGGCGCCTTCGGCGATGGCGCGGTCGCTTTCGCCCATGGCGTAGCGGGTAACTTCAAAGGCAATGCTCTGTGCGTTAGCCTCTTTTTCGTTTAATCCCACCCTTGCCACTTCCGGCTGTACATAGGTGACGGCGGGCATATAGCGGTAATCCACCGCAAAGCTTTTCAGCTCGCCGAACAGCGCATTGACGGCCGCATGCCACGCCTGGTGAGCAGCAGCGTGGGTAAGCTGATAAGGCCCTGCCAAATCACCGCAGGCCCAGATATTGGGTAGGCGGGTTTGCAGGCGCTCGTTAAGTTCAAGGGGGCCCGCTTGGGTGGTCGTGATGCCCAGCGCTTCGAGCCCTAAGCCTTCCACATTGGCCTGGCGACCGGCACTCACCAGCAGGTAGTCCAACGGTAGTATTTTGCGGTCGCCGTCATGCTCCACCACTAGCTGATAGCCTGTCTCTCCGTTGAGAACTTCCAACGCCCTGGCATCGGTCATCACCGACACGCCTTCGCCCGCCAGGGTGCTTTCGACTAGCTCACCGACCTCTGGATCTTCACGGCCCAGCAGTTGGGAGACGCCTTCCACCAGGGTGACCTGGCTACCCAGGCGGGCAAAACTTTGGCTCAGCTCGCAGCCAATGGCGCCGCCGCCCAATACCACTAAGCGTTTGGGCAACTCAGTGAGCGACCAGAGGTTCTCGGAAGTTAAAACGGGGGCGCTTTCAATACCTGCTAGCGACGGCACCCGGAGCCGTGCGCCGGTGGCCAGCACGATATGCCGTGCAGTCAGCGTTTTATTGCCCACCTGTACTTCCCAGGGCGAGATCAGCCTGGCGTGCTCTTGGTACACCTCAACACCCAAGCCGTTATAGCGCTCTATACTGTCGTGGGGTTCGATATCGCTAATCGCCTGATGCACATGGCCCATCACCTTGGCAAAGTCGACCTGCGGCTCGCTGGCAGTCACTCCGAACCGGTGTGCGGTGCGAATCTCATGGGCGGCGCGGGCGGCACGAATTAACGCTTTAGACGGAACGCAGCCGGTATTCAGGCAATCGCCGCCCATCTTGTGTTTTTCCACCAACGCCACTTTGGCGTTCACGGCGCTGGCGATATAGCTGGTAACCAGCCCGGCTGAGCCGCCGCCGATCACCACAATGTCGTAGTCAAAGCCCGCTGGCCGGGTAAAACCTTTATAAGCTTTGCGCTTCTGAACCAGCTGTACAATGCGTCGAGCTATCCAGGGGAAGATGGCCAGCAGTAAAAACGAGGCGATAAGCGTCGGTGAAAGAATACCCCCCAGGCTCTCTAGCTCGCCCAACTGCCCACCCGCATTCACATAGATGGCGGTGCCGGGCAGCATCGCGAGCTGGCTTACCCCGTAAAAAGTGACGGTTTTTATGCGCGTTAGACCCATGACCAGGTTGATCATAAAGAACGGAAATACCGGCACTAAACGCAGGGTAAATAGATAAAGAGCGCCATCGCGCTCCACGCCGCGATTCACCGAGGCAAACTGGCGTGGAAAGCGCTTTTCGATAGGGCCACGGAAAAGAAACCGTGAAAGTAGAAAGGCCAGCGTGGCCCCCATGGTGCTGGCGAAGGAGACAATCAGTAGCCCCCAGCCGAGCCCAAATAGCGCACCGCCAAGTAAGGTCATCAGCGTGGCGCCCGGCAGTGAGAGCGCCGTTATCACCACATAAACAGCAAAAAAGATCCCCGCTACCTGCCAAGGATTTTGAGTAAATGCCGTTTGGAAGTCGCTTTGGTATGCTTTGATGGTTTCCAGGGTGAACCATTGATGGGCACCGCTAATGAAAAACACGCCAATGGCTGTGATCAGTAGCGCTGCAATAATCAAACGTTGTCGGGTCACAATAAAAACTCCAGCGCTAATAAGGGAAGTATCGGTTGTCACTGAGTGAGGAGAGTGCCCGTTTCCTTACACTGAAACGGCTAATTAGAGATTCTCTAGCTCCTTCCAGCGCTGCCAGTCTTCAGGGCGATCCACGTCCCAAATAGTCGCGGGGTAGGCGACCTGGAGGCCTAATGCTTCAATGCGCTGCTGCGTGGTGGTCAGCACGCGTTGGGTACCCCAGGGGATATCTTCAAACAACGCAGGGTAGTCTTGCCGGGTACCCACAAAGCCGTAGCCGCCATCTTCGGCGGGCAACATCACCACCTCAAAGCTGGCTAGCTGCTGTGCGCAGGTGGTGATTAGCGCGCTGGTGATGCTTGGGCAATCACTGCCCATTAGCATAGCGGGCCCTGGAGTACTGTTCAGGGCATGGCGAACCCTTGCGCCTAAGTCACCCTCTGGCTGGGCGCTTAGCGTCACACCAAATGCCTCGCGAAGCTCGATAAACAGCGGGTGGGCGTGATCAAGCGCTGTCCATAGTGTGACATTGGCGGCAGGCAGCGCTTTGCAGGCATTTGCGACGCAGTGGCGTACCAGCTCCGCGTGGGCGTTGGCCGCACCTTCCAAACCGAGTAGGGGCGACAGGCGCGTTTTAGCTTGCCCCGCCAGCGGCGCTTTGGCTAGCAGGTGCAGGTGGGGCGTTTCAGCGGGCATCGCGATACTCCTTGGCGAGTTGGGTTGCGCTAACGCCGCGCCAGTAGCGGTAGCGCAGCCGCCACATCAGGCGGATCGTTTTCCAAGCGCCGACCTCATCCCAGCGCCTGCCCGAGCTTACCACTTTCGCCTGCAAACAGGCGGGCCGAGACACCCGTTTGAGTCGTTTAGACAGTTCAATGTCTTCCATCAGTGGCTGTTCGGGAAAACCACCGGCTGCTTTGAAAGTGCTCGCGCGCATAAACATGCCCTGGTCGCCGGTGGCGATGCCGGTGAGCCGTGAGCGTTGGTTCATCATCCAGCTCACCACGGGCAGCCAGCCGCTGCGGCCTGCAAGCTCAATATCAAAGCGCCCCCAGGCGTGGCCGTTAAGCGCTTGGGTTATCTGCTCAACGGCGTTCTTGGGCAAGTGAGTATCCGCGTGCAGGAACAGCAGTGCGGGCGCAGTGGCATGCTGAGCGCCCAGGTTCATTTGCAATGCTCGTCCGGCTGGGCTACTGAGCACTCGATCTGCTAGTGGTTTGGCAATGTGAGCGCTGGCATCACTGCTCCCGCCATCCACGACAATGATCTCAACGGGTATCGCAATGCGCTGGTCGCGCAGTGCTTGCAGCGGCGTCAGTGACGCCTCAATTTCCGTGGCCTCGTTAAGCACCGGTATCACGATGCTCAGCCGAGGTGGTTGGTCAGCCGAGCTCAATAACCGGCCCTTCTGCTGCATTGGCGTCCTCGTGGTCGTGGGTGACCAGGAGCGCAGGCAGGCCTGCTTCGCGCAGTTGGCTAAATACCAGTGTGCGCATCTCCTGGCGCAGCGCCGTATCCAGCTTGGAAAACGGCTCGTCCAGCAGCACCGCCCGCGGCTTGGAGAGCAGCAGGCGCATCAACGCCACGCGTGATTGCTGGCCGCCGGAAAGGGTGGCGGGGTCGCGGGACTCAAAGCCTGCTAGCCCAACCTGTTCAAGTGCCTGAGTAACCTGCTGGCGCTTGTCTTTTAGATAGCGAGGCAGTCCGAAGCGCAAGTTGCCGCCCACGCTTAAGTGCGGAAATAGCAGCGGATCCTGAAACAGAAGCCCGATGTTGCGCTGTTCTGCGGGAAGGCTGAGCAAATCGCGCTCGCCCAGCCATACGCCGCCGCTGGCGGTGAATTCGCGATCAAGAAAGCCTGCAATATACGCCAATAAGGTGGATTTTCCCGACCCCGAAGGCCCCATTACCGTGAGTACTTCACCGGAGCTAATCGTGGCATCCACTGCCAGTAACTCACGGCCTGCCAGGGCGATGCTAATTTGCTCAAGGCGTAGCGGCGCGCAAAAAGAAGCTGTCACATTGTCCCTCTTAAGTAGCTAAATCACGGCGGTGGGTACCCAATAAACGGGGCAGCCCTAGCGCAAGCATAAAGCCAATCAACGGCAGGCCCGCCTGCACTAATGCCCAGACGCCGATTAAACGTCGATTACTGCCAGAGGCAAGCGCGACTGCCTCTGTCGTCACGGTGGTCACGCGGCCCGCACCGAGTAACTGGGTGGGTAAGTATTGGCCAATACTCACTGCCAAGCCTACGGCAAACGCTGTTAACAGCGGCGCGAGCAACAGCGGCAGGCGAACCCGCCAAAAAGCGGAGCTGCGTGACACCCCCAGTGAACGCGCTACCTTTAACCAGCGTGGATCCAATTGGCGATAGGTTTCGGCCAAGGAGAGGTATACATAAGGCAGTACAAACAGCAGGTGACCAGCGATAACCAGACCAAGTTGAGGGCGAATGCCCAGGCTTTCAGCGGCTACGATTAGCCCAAATAGAAACGCAATTTGCGGCACCAGTAGGGGCAAATAGAGTAACCATAACGCGCGCTTGGGTTGAATGTGCTGACGGTGTTCATTTTCCAGCGTTGCTAGCACTAGCACCGTGGCCAAGGCGGTAGAAACAAGTCCAATCAATGCCGTATTGACGAGTGGCGTGACCAGCATAGAGCCGCTGCGTTGCCAGTGATCCAGCGTTAGCATCTGCGGCAACACTTCTGGAAAGCGCCAAAAACCGGCCAGTGAAAATAGCCCCAACCCAACCAAGGCCGCCAGCGCTGTGATACTCGAAAACAGTAATGCCGAGCGGCCAACTATGCGCAGGATGATTTCGCCGCGCTGGCGGCTGCCATTGATCAGCCAGCGTCGCGTCAATATGCGGATCAGTTGTTCTAGCAACCACCAGCACAGCAGTGCAGCGACAGTGACGCCCAGTTGCAGTACCGCCGCCGCCGAGGCCATAAAACGATGGCTGATATCCGGGTCGTTGAACCAGCTCAAGATAGACACGCTCAGCGTGGGGGGCAGCTTCGGGCCAAGAATCAACGCCATATCGACGACCGAAGTGGCATAGGCGATCACTGCATAAACCGGCAGGCGAATCAGTGGGTAGAGTGAGGGAAGCACCGTTTTTAACCAGCCAATGGTGGGGGAATAGCCTAGCGACCTCGCCAGCAGTAAGCGTTTCTCCGGTGCTAACTGCGGCAGTGCCGCCAGGCTCATCAGTAGCAAAAACGGTACCTCTTTTAGCACCAGCCCCGCCATCAGGGAGAACCCCCAGGGATCGTTGATGATCAGCGCGTCTGGGGGGCTCTCCCAGCCCGTTAGCGACGGCGATATCAGCCGTGCCACCAAACCCGAAGGGGCAATCAAAAAGGCAAATCCAAAGGCGATAGCAGCGTGGGGGATGGCGAGCAGCGGTGATACCAACCGTCGTATGCCGCGATCTAGCCAAGTGCCTCGACTGGCGGCTAAAAACAGCGCCACAATCACCAGCGCTACGGCTGTGCTGACTAACCCGCTGGCAAAGCTAACCACCACCGAACGGCCTAGCCCCGGCTGGGCGAACAGCATTTGCCAGGGGGCTAAACTAGCGCCATAGCCGCCTAGTGCTGGCAAGTAGCCAAACGCAGGCAGCAGCACCATCATAAGACCCGCCCCAACGGGGAGTACTAGCAGGGCAATGATGAGTGCTGGGGCCAGTCGCAGCATCGTTAGTTAACGCCGTAACGCTCAAGCCAGGCATTTTGCAGGGCGGTCATCCAACTAGGGTGTGGTTCGGGTAGGGTGTTGGACAACGCGTCCGCCGGTAGCTCGGAAGGATGGCGATCCCCTTGCTCAAAAAGCGTTTGGGTCTCAGCGTCTAGCTGATCGATATCCAGCACGCTGCGGTCTCCCCACATCGCTAGCGACTGCTTTTGCGCCTGAGCTTCCGGTGAAAGCAGGAAATTGGCGAGCACCATGGCCCCGGCTTTATGCGGCGAGTTATAGGGGATCGCCACAAAGTGAACGTTACCCAAAGTGCCGCCTTCCAGCACGTAGCTGCGCACGCTTTCGGGCAGCTCATACTCCATGACTGCCACGGCGGCATCGGTGGGGTAGAACGAAAACGCCAAACTTAGCTCTCCGTCGCTCATCAGCGTGCGCAGGTTGGGGCCAGAGTCCGGAAAGGTACGACCACTACGCCACAGGTGCGGGTGCAGCGCATCTAAATAGGCCCACAGAGGTTCTGTGACGGCTTCAAAATCGCTTTCTGAAACCGGCTGGTAAAGTGCCTCCTCCTGATCGGTGAGTTCGATCAGCGCTTGCTTTAAAAAGGTGCTGCCGGTGAAGTCGGGAATACGCGGATAGCTGAACTGGCCGGGATTGGCGTTGGCCCAGGCGAGTAGTGCCTGCATATTCTGGGGTGGAGTCTCGGTTTGAGCGCTATCGTAAAAAAAGGTGATCTGCGCCTTACCCCAGGGCGATTCATAGCCTTCTGTAGGTAACGTGAAGTCGGTCACCACCTCAGGGTTATCGGCGGCATTGGTGAGCGCAAAATGGGGCAGCGACTCAGCGAAGGGGCCAAACAGCAGGTCGCTTTCGCGCATCGCAGCGAAGTTCTCGCCGTTGATCCAAATCAGGTCGATACTGCCCTCGGTGTGGTTGCCCGCCTGCTTTTCTGCCAGTACCCGAGCTACCGCGCTGCCGGTATCGTCCAGCTTTACGTGTTCCACATCGACGCCGTACTGTGCCTGCATTTGCTCCGCCACCCAATCGATGTAGCGATTGGTGCGCGTATCACCGCCCCAGGCATTCCAGTAAACGGTTTGGCCTTCGGCTTCCGCTACAACACTTTGCCAATCGCTGGGATCAGGGTTTGCCATGACCGGTAAAGAGAAAGCCAGCATCGCCACGGCAATCGTAGCACCCAGGGAGTTGCGTTTATTCGGCATCGCACACCTCATATCAGTAGGAGAAAAACGTTATAGGGTGGCTTGCAAGCACTGAAGCTCGCTATGAACGTGATCAATCGTCGGCAGCGAGAGGTAGTGTTCAACGCGGTCACGTACGTGATCGATTACTGCCGGGTCGGTGAGTTCCGCGGACCAGTCTTCGCCGCGTTGCTGGGCATCCTTGGCATTCAAGTGCTGGGCGCGCCACTTGGCACACCAGGTCAACGACCAGAGCCAGGTAGCGCGGCGGCAGGCAACCAGGGTGTTTGTATCGGGCGACTTATCCATGTTGGCTTGCCAGCGGCGATAAAAGCTAATCACGTCACTTAGCGATAGCACCGCTTGGCTGCTTACGTCCCAGGTGGTCGAGGTGTAGAGGCTGGTGTGGGCGAGGTCGATACCCGGCAGGCCGTAGCGGCACTTCTCTAAATCCACCAACACCGCGCGGCCATCGTCGTGGATTAAGAAGTTGCCAGGGTGGGTGTCAAAGCTAATCAGTGTCGGCGCGGCATCGCTTAAGTGAGGTGGCAGTAAGTCCAGCTCCTGCTTAATGCGCTGGGTGACCTTGCTCGAAAGTTGCGCGTCGCTCAACCAGTTAGCCTGCTGACGCACTTCATCTATCATCGCTTGCCATGGGTCTTCGGGGGCAAGCAGTGGTGCCTGCTCTGCGACACTGGGCAGCGGTTGGCTATGCAAGCTGGCTAGAGCATCCGCGATGGCAGGCAGGTCTTCCGGCAACTTGGCCAAGCGGCCACGGATAGCCTCAACCAGTAGCCCACCCCGGGGCAGTGCCTCGCTCGGCGGCAGAGTGTCGTAAAGCGTTGGCGTGTGTCCTCCAGGGCTAGAGCGCTGGTAGCAGGCAGTCTGATAGGCAAGGTTCTCGCTAGGCGGCAGATTCATCTGACTCTGCTTCGGCAGTCGCGCCACCCAGTCATCGCCCACGCTGCGATGGATCCACACATGATCATGGGCCAGCCCGGTATCCGCCATTGGCGTAAGCTCATGGTATGCAATCCCGGCCCGCTTTAATTCGCTTGCCAGCGCCTGTAAACGCGCTTCGGTTGGTGTCGGCATAGAGCAGTCCGTGTCGTTGCTGAATCAGCGATGCCACTTAGTGGCCGTTCTTGTACCAACCTTACACGTTTCGTAAGAAAATGTGGTTAAAGTGAGTGGTAAGGGGACCAATATGTCATGCGCTAGCGCTGCATAGATATTATGAGTCATAACTAATAAGTTAATTATCTTCGATATATATACCGCTCATGAAAATGTATCTTTCCGATGGTGGGGCAGATGATTCAAGTGCCAACAGGTCGTAGCAGCTCGCCAGAGTTACAGGAAGAGATGCTTGCGCGTTACGCACAGGATCTTTAGCACCTCAGGGGCCCCTCATCATGCAGGAAGATCTCGATCATGAGTGACGTAAAGAGCAGAGTATTAACCCCGCAAGATTGGCAGCTTTATAAGTTGGCGCGGTTGAACTCTCTTGAGGATGCGCCTGACTCTTTTGGCTCAACTTACGAGCAGGAAGTAACGCTCTCAGACACTGAATGGCAGACACGCTTGGATCTGAAATGGCGAGGCCTGGACGCTCTGCCCTTAATTGCTGAGTTGGAGGGCCAAGCGGTTGGCCTAGCCTGGGGGGTAATACATGAGCCCGATACGAAAATGGCGCATATCTACCAAATGTGGGTTTCACCTGCGCTGCGAGGGAAGGGGATCGCCAAGTCTCTTCTATATGAAATTAGTACCTGGGCTGTAAATAAAGGGTGTGAGTGTATAAAGCTCGCAGTAACAACAAGCAACGAAGCTGCAGTTGGTTTTTATACCTCGTCTGGATATCTTCCAACGGGGCCGCTTGAAGCGCTGAGGGTTGGTTCCGCGCTTATGGTGCAGCCAATGGTTAAACGGTTGGGTAATACGCAATAACACTCAGTCTGAGTGAACCGACATAGTAGCCGACAGCTTCAAATTCAAAAATATCGAATTTAATTTAAAAGAGCATTTCTGTTAGCCCAATGCTCTCAGTACAGCCTTTGGTTCCTTGGCAACGATATGCAGTAATGCCAGCGCTGGACCATGGGAAGTGCGATCACCTCGTTCCCAATGTCGTAGTACGGTTATCAGCATTGCCACGTTAACTGTAACCGCCCATTTTTTGAAACCGCACTGCGCATTCATTCTTGTGTCGTCAGGGCTTCACGAAACAGGGTCTCGCGAAAGAGGGCCTCAATGCGTTCCTGGGTACGGGCATACCAAGTCTCGTCCTTGGTCACCGCACCCTGGGCGTTGATGGGGTGGGTGGGAATATGCAGGCGCATGTCCAGGCCACTGTCGCGGTGGGTGGTAACCTGCATAGCAGCAGAGCGTCGCGTTGGGCCATAGGGGATATGCCGGGCCAACTCCACTTGGCGCTCGCTGGTGGTGGCGAAGCGGATAAATGTTTGGGCCGCCTCGGGGTTCGGGGCACCGCGGGGGATCGCCCAGGTCTCATGTTCCTGGAGCTGGCCGTCCCAGAGGATCTCGATGGGCAGGTCGCGCTCCACCATGGCGGCGAAGAAGCGGCCATTGTAGCCGGAAGCCATGACCACCTGGCCCTCCTCCAGCAGGCGCACCGGGGTTTCACCGGCCTCCCACCAGTGGATATTGTCGATGCTTTGCAGCCGGGCGAAGGCCAAGTCCAGGCCGCGGCGGGTACTGAGCAGACGGTAGAGTTCTTCCCGGGGAACCCGGTAGGCGAGTAGCGCCCACTCCAGATTAGCCGCGGGGGTGCGCTGTAAGGCCCGGGGGCCAGGGAAACGCTGTTGATCGAAGAGATCGGCGATGCGAGTGGGGCGCTCCCCGGGGAAAGCATCACGGCGATAGGCCACGACGGTGGCAAAGATCGAATGGCTGATAAAACAGCGACCCAGGGCGCCAGGAAGGAAATCTTGGGATGCCGGAGTGCCGTCCGGCGCTGGGGCGGCTAGCTCGGGGGGGAGTGGCTCCAGTAGGCCCTCTTCGCAGGCTGCCATGGCCTCGCTGCGGGTCATATCGAGTACGTCCCAGGGGACATCGTTCTCCGCCACGGCCTGGCGCAGTTCCGTCAGGCCGCCGTTATAGCTGTCCACTGCCACCGGTATATCATGGCCCTCGGTGAAGGGTGTGAAGAGGGCAAGGCGCTGGGCGTGCTCGTAGGCACCGCCCCAGCTCAATACCGTCAGAGAGTCGGCAGCGTCGGGCACTCCCGCCCTGATGGGGGTTGCCAGGACGAGCAGCCCGGCCAGAAGTCCTGGGATCAATCGTCTAGCCAGCACCGTGTTCCTCCCGTCGTAGGGCGTCGCTGTGATGCAAGAAGGCTCGAGCAATGCTCGACTCATAGGCCACCCCCAAGAAGCGCCGTTCGTCATCCACGACGGCGATGGCCTCGCCGGTGACCTTTTGTAGCTGCTGCATTGCCTCCCAAAGCGAGGCGTGCGGATCGAGCACTGGGCGGGGCGTTTCGGGACAGTCGGCCAGGGTTGTAGCCTCGCTGCCTTCGCGGAGGGTCTCAAGGCCTGCCAGAGTCACGCAGCCTTGGTAGCGCCCTCGGTCGTCCACCAGATAAGCTTCGCCATGGCCCGCTTGACTAAGGCGCGAGATGGCCGCTTTCAGTGGGGTCGCGGGGGCCAGGGTGACGGCATCATGACTAATCAACTCGGTCAACCGCGCCTCCTGGAGCACGGCGCGGCTGCGGCCAGCGGAGAGATCCAAACCACGGCGGGCTAATTGAATATCGAATAGCGAGCGGCCGAACAGTTGGGCGGCCAGAGGATTGGCTAGCGTGACGCTGGCCAGGGCGGCGGTGGTCAACGCATAACTGCCGGTAAGTTCGAAGACGATCAGCAGGGTGGTAAGAGGCGCGCCGAGAACCGGTGCGGTGACCGCGACCATGCCGCACACCGCATAGAAGATAAACGTCTCCTGGCCGCCCCTCAGCTCCGCTACCAGGGTGCCCGCTAGGGCACCGAAGAGGGTGCCGATCACCAGCGCTGGGCTGAAGACACCACCAGCGAAGCCCAGCCCCAGGCACAAAGCGGTCGCGGCCAGCTTTAGTAGCAGTACCATCAGCAGCTCGCCGCCGCTATAGGCCCCGGGCAAGGTGGCGAAGCGCAGGGTTTCTTGGCCCATGCCGAGAATATCGGGTACCCAAAGAGCCGTTAGGCCGAGCAAAGCCCCGGCTAGTGCGGGATGAAGGCTGGTGGGCAGCGGTAGCCGCTTGGCCAGCTGGCCCATGGCAAGAATGGCATGCATATAGCCTCCAGCCACCAAGGCGCCTAGGCCACCCAAGGCTAGGAAAAGGGCGAATTCCCAAGGTTGAGGCACGCCAGGCTCAGTGATATGGAACAGCGTCCCCTGAGCAAGCAACTGAGTGGCCAGCACATAGCCGACGATGGCGGCGGAAGCCACTGGCGCGAAGGCGCGCAGGGCATAGTGGCGTAGCACGACTTCGTGGGCGAAGACAATGCCCGCCAGTGGTGCATTAAAGGCCGCAGCGATGGCTGCCGCTACCCCGCAAGCGATAGTGATATTGTCCTCTGAGCGCCCCAGGCGCAGCAAGCGTGTGATTAGGGAGCCGAGAGTCGCGCCGAGATGTACCAGGGGGCCGTACTGACCCACCGAGGCGCCTGCGCCTAACGACACCAAACCGCTTAACGCTGAGAGAGCACCAGCCTGGGCGGGTAGGCGACCTCGGCGGGTCTGGACGGCTGCGATGGCGTCGGCAGGGGTATGGGGGCGGCCCCCAGGCAGGCCGCGGTGCAGTTGACCAACGAGCAGCCCCCCAAGGGTTGGCACCAGCAGGGTAGCCAGTATCACCAGAGAGGTGTCTGCAGCCATCATCTGGCCTCGGGGGGAGATCAACAGCAGGTCGTTGAGCCATACCACCGCATTGACGAAGCCAACGGCTACAAGAGCCGCCACTCCGCCGACGACACTGCCCAAGAGTACCAAGCCAAGGAAACGCAAGACTGCCAGGGGGTGTCGGGGCGAAACGCTGTCTGTGCTGGGGGAGTCCATTTACCCGTTATAGGCGCTATCCGATCAGCGGGCAAGCGCGCCGGCGCCATGCAGTCAGAGCTGCCTGGCGCCGGGGGAGGACTTACAGCGCTGAGATTTTAGCGCGCTGCTCTTCCAGCAACTGCTTGGTGGCTTGGAATTCGGCTAGCTTGCCGCGCTCTTTATCCACCACCGCTACCGGGGCTTTGGCGATAAAGCCGTCGTTGCTAAGCTTCTTCTCGATGCCGCCGATCAGCTTGTCCTGCTTCTCAATCTCTTTGCTTAAGCGGGCGATTTCGGCGTCTTTGTCGATCAGATCCGCCATCGGTACCAGCACTTCCATGTCGCCCACCAACTGCGTGGCTGAGAGCGGGGCGTCGTCTGGGTTTTCAAGCCAGGTAACGCTTTCGAGCTTGGCGAGTTTGGAAAGGAAGCGACGGTTGCTCTCCAGGCGCTCGGCGTCTTCGGGCTTGCCTTTGGTGAGCAGCACGTCAAGCGGTTTGCCGGGGGCGATGTTCATTTCGGCGCGGATGTTACGCACGGCGATGATGACGCCTTTCAACCACTCGATATCCAGGCTGGCCTGGTCGTCGATTTTGCTTTCGTCGGCTTCTGGCCAGGCTTGCAGCATGATCGACGCATCGTCACCCATATACACGCCTGCCAGCGGCGACACGCGCTGCCAGATCTCTTCGGTAATATAAGGCATCATCGGGTGAGCAAGGCGCAGAATCGCTTCGAGTACGCGTACCAGCGTGCGGCGGGTACCGCGCTTGGCTTCTGCCGTGGCATTTTCATCCCACAAAACAGGCTTGGAAAGCTCCAGGTACCAGTCGCAGTACTCGTTCCAGACGAACTCATACAGCGCCTGGGAGGCGTGGTCGAAACGGTACTCGTCCATCGCCTTGGTGACCTGGGCTTCGGTTTTCTGCAGCTGCGAGATAATCCAGCGGTCGGCCAGTGAAAGCTCAACCTCTTCACCACCAGTGCCGCAATCTTCGCCTTCGGCGTTCATCAGCACGTAGCGCGAGGCGTTCCACAGCTTGTTGCAGAAGTTGCGGTAGCCGTCCAGGCGGCTCATATCAAACTTGATATCACGCCCGGTGGTGGCTTGGGAGAGGAACGTAAAGCGCAGCGCATCGGTGCCGTGGGCTTCAATACCGTCTTTGAACTCGTCCTTGGTCGCTTTGGCAATCGCCTTGGCCTGTTTCGGCTGCATCATATTGCCGGTGCGCTTTTCGAGCAGTTCATCCAGCGTGATGCCGTCGATCAGGTCGATGGGGTCGAGTACGTTGCCCTTGGATTTGGACATCTTCTGCCCTTGGCCGTCGCGCACCAAACCGTGTACGTAAACCGTCTTAAACGGTACCTGCTTGGTGAACTTCAGGGTCATCATGATCATCCGGGCAACCCAGAAGAATATGATGTCAAAGCCGGTCACTAGAACGCTGGAAGGGTGGAAGGTCTCCAGCTCCGGGGTTTGTTCCGGCCAGCCGAGGGTGCCGAACGTCCACAGGCCCGAGCTGAACCAGGTATCGAGTACGTCTTCATCTTGCGTCAAGGTTACGTCGGGGCCGAGCTCATGCTTCTCGCGAGCTTCGGCTTCGCTACGAGCAACGTAGACATTGCCTTCCTCGTCGTACCAGGCCGGGATGCGGTGGCCCCACCACAGCTGGCGGGAGATACACCAATCCTGCAGGTCGCGCATCCAGGCGAAGTACATGTTCTCGTAGTTCTTGGGCACGAACTGGATATCGCCATTTTCCACCGCTTCGATGGCGGGCTTGGCGAGGGACTCCACGGCTACAAACCACTGGTCGGTGAGCAGCGGCTCAATGACATCGCCCGAACGGTCACCATAAGGCAGGGTGTTGTTAACGGCTTCGACTTGCTCTAGCAGGCCCAGGGCGTCCATGTCGGCAACGATCTGCTTGCGCGCTTCAAAGCGGTCGAGACCTGCGTACTTGGCAGGCAGAGTGGCGTCTACATCGGGCTGGGGCTGTCCTTTCAGGTCGAAGATCTCGGCCTGTTCAAGGATCGCCGCGTCTTTGGAGAAGACGTTTATCAGCAGGTGGTTCTGGCGCTTGCCGACTTCGTAGTCGTTGAAGTCGTGGGCGGGGGTGATCTTGACGCAGCCCGAACCTTTCTCCATATCGGCGTGCTCGTCAGCAACCACCGGAATACGGCGACCGACCAGCGGTAGCTCAATGAACTTGCCGACCAGAGAGGCGTAGCGCTCATCGTCTGGATTCACCGCCACACCGGTATCGCCCAGCAGGGTCTCCGGGCGGGTGGTGGCGACTACGAGGTAATCCTTGCCATCGTTGGTTTTGACGCCGTCCGCCAGCGGGTAGCGGAAATGCCAGAAGCTGCCCTGCTGCTCTTTGTTCTCCACTTCCAGGTCAGAAATGGCGGTGTGCAGTGTCGGATCCCAGTTGACCAGGCGCTTGCCACGATAGATCAACTTCTCTTCGTGCAGGCGCACAAACACTTCTTGTACCGCCTTGTAGAAGCCGTCGTCCATGGTGAAGCGTTCGCGAGACCAGTCGACGCTAGCGCCCATGCGGCGCAACTGGCGGGTAATATGGCCGCCGGACTCGTGTTTCCACTCCCACACTTTGTCGATAAACGCATCGCGACCAAGGTCGTGTCGGGTCTTGCCCTCTTCAGCCGCAATCTTGCGCTCCACCAGCATCTGCGTCGCGATACCGGCGTGGTCGGTGCCTACCTGCCACAGGGTGTTATTGCCCTGCATCCGTTTCCAGCGCGTCAGGGTATCCATAATGGTGTCCTGGAACGCGTGGCCCATGTGCAGGCTGCCGGTCACATTGGGCGGTGGAATCATGATCGAAAAAGGCGTGCCCTGGCCGGAGGGGGCGAAACGGTTGTCGGCTTCCCAGCGCTCGTACCAGCGGGTTTCGATCTGTTCGGGTTGGTAGGTCTTTTCCATGGAGAGTTGGCTCACGGCTGGCGAGAAATGTGCAAAAATGTATAAACGCATAAATGCGCAAATGCATAAATGCATAAATGCATAATTTAATGGGCGTGAGTATACCGCGTAAGGGCAGTGGTCGTCAGGGGCTACTCACGCTCTATTGTGGGTGCACAGTACGTATGTGATGTGTTTATGAGAGCTGTTTATGGGCAGAAAATCCGCGCATGGCGATTAGCCCGAGGATGGGGCCCGGCAATAGCCACCAAATGACAGCCAGCGACTGGCTCGACCACAGCGCTGTGACCAGTGCAATGGAAGGAATGGTCAGCCCAAAGCCGATCGCATTCATCATCGCCAGCGCTGCTCCTAGCCGCTCGGGTGGAGCCGTGGCGCTGGCCAGCGCAGAGAACTGCGCGGAGTCGGCAATAACGCTAACGCCCCATACGCCGAGAAGCACCAGCAGCAGCCAGGGCGAGGCGCTGCCCAACAGGGGATAAACCAAACAGAGCGCACCGGAGGTAGCCAATGCCACGCAGGCCACTCGGGCACTGCCAATCTGTCGGCTCCATTTGCCTGCCAGCACGCAGCCCGGTAAGCCCAACGCGATCACCGCAAAACTTAGCCACGGTTGAGCGCTGTTTGCAGCACCCAAGCGCTCCAGTTCCCGGGCGACCAGAAACGGCACCAGCGCCCAAAGGGCGTAAAGCTCCCAGCAGTGGCCGAAATAACCCAGTGCGGCGGCACGAAAGCGGGGCTGTTTGAAAGCGGCCAGGCCTGCCCAGGGGCGGCCGCTTTTGGCGATGGCTGGCAGGTGGGGGCCAACGCCCAGCTTGAAAATCATTAGCGCAGCGGCCAGCGCCAGCAGTGACGCCAGCAGCAGCGGCCACTGCCAGGGTAAATGCAGCGTTAAACCGCGCAGCAGGTGCGGCGAGGCAATGCCCAGGGTCAGCATGCCCACCAGCCAACCCAGCGCGGCGCCGGCGTGGCTGGGTGTCCAGCTCACCACCAGCTTCATGCCTAGCGGATAAATCCCCGCCAGGGAAAGCCCGGTCGCAAAGCGCGCAACAGCGGCGAGCGTCACGCTCTCAGCCGCGCCGATAAAGGCGGCGTTGATCAGTGCGCCGAGAACGGCAGAAATCGCAAACAGGTGGCTGGCACGAATTCGGTCGGCAAGACCAGTGGTTGCGATCAGCAGCGTGCCGGTAATAAACCCTGCCTGAACGGCGATGGTGAGCAGACCCAAATCGCTTTCGCTGAGGCCGACGGCCTCCTGAAGCGCCAAGCCAACGCCATTAACGCTAAACCATAGCGAGGTGCCGAACAGCTGGGCGATGACAATCGTAACAAGCGGGTAGCGCGTGAACACGTTTACGTCTCCATGAGGGCAAAGGGCGCGGCCAGAGCCCGCTAATGGTAATCAACAATTTACCGTTACGACGAATTTTTTAAAAACAGCAGTGTCGGATCACAAGACCCGTCAGGATTCGTCGGGCAGGAAGTACAAATTTGTTCGCAATTGGAGTTTTTATGCACGTAGCCAAGCTTTTCCTTCCAGCCGTTGCAGCACTGGCATTCAGTGTTCCCGCCATGGCCCAGCAAATGGCTGGTAGCACTCCCAGTGTCGATGACCAAGTTGATCAACTTGACGAAATGGTCGATCTGAATGATGGGCAGAAGGAAGAACTCAGCAACCTTTTGACCCAGATGCAAGACGACGTTGGTGCCAATGAGCAGGAAGCCCAGCAGTTGCAACAGCAACTCAGTGAGCACGTTCAGACTGATTATGACGAAGCCGCCATTCGGGCAGATGCAGAGCGTCTTGGTGACCTAACGGCCGAGATGACCGCGGATAGCATTATCATACAGTCTCAGATCGAAGGCGTTTTCACTCAGGAGCAGCGCGATCAACTGGATGAGGCCGTGGCTCAACAGCAGCAGCAAATGCAACAACAGATGCAGGAGCAGATGCAGCAACAGGGGGGCTAAGGCAAAGACGCCTGGGACGCACTGACAGCGATTGCCGACTTCCGTTGATGACCCCGCCAAGTGCGGGGTCACGTGTTTGTGGCTGATGATTTTCTCGGGCTTCTTCGAGATGTTGGTATGTTCGAACAGCATTGACTGGATGCGTTGCTGAAGTTGGTTAGCGGCCACCGCTCCAGACGGCACGCTCAGAGCAGAACTCACGCTGCCGAGGGGAGCTCGCCTTCGCTGGCACCTTGACGGATCGAATCAATCAATTCTCAGGGCATTGACCTTGACCAGTCTTCCCTCTTTTCAGGTTGGTTTGCCCATATCAATGTTGTCTTCCTTGAGTGGCTACCCATTTCTGCCCGGCTGCTGTCAGACGGTACTTCTGACGGCTGCTGCGTGGCTTGTCTGGAATTGTCATTTCAATAGCGCCGACCTTTAATGCCGGACGCAGATAGGATTCCCGAAAGTGGTCTTCATGCTTCAACCCAAGCGCTGCTTGTATATCTGAGCGCTTCATTTCGCCTTGCAAGACCGCGAGTAGTCGTGTGACTTCCCCGGTGACTTCCCCGGTGACTTCCCCGGTGACTTCCCCGGTGACTTCCCCGGTGACTGGTGGGGTATCATCCGTCCACTCCGCCTCTGGCCGCCAAGCGATTGCACTGAATTGATTGCCTGAAGGGTCATTAAGCAAGTCAATCTTTGGCCATGCCTCAAGCGCTCGTGGAATGCCACTGCCCATACCGCGATAGGGTAAGATATGGCTGGCATGTTCGGTGAGCGTAGGATTACGGCGGATGGTCTTACCCCGGCGAATGTCCTCAGCGCTCAGGCTATCCGGCAGGTGGCCAGGGCTGACAATCTCCACACGATCGGCAAAGACCATCAAGCGGACGGAAGCGCTGGTGAAGTAGTCTCGGTGAATCAAGGCATTGACCAACAACTCTTCCAGCGCCGTTTCGGGAATCTCCAACTCGCCCAGGGTGTTGAAACTACGCCCGTGCTGCACATGGTGCAAATTGCGCTTGATAAAGGCAAAAGCGCCACGGAACTGCTCCAGTAGGGTGCCCTTGATATCTTCGCTATCCAGGTAGCGAGTATCGTGCAGCGCGGTGCCGGGGAAGGCCACTGCCTTCACTTCAAAGGCCGGACGCCAGCGCTGAGGATTGCGACCAAACAGCATCAGCCCCGCCAGATTCAACTCCTGCCCATCGCCCAGGCCCAAGTTCTGCAGCAACTGCTCCCGTGTCAGACCGGAGAACTCGCTGCTCTCACCATAGCGGCGATTGAAGTAGCCAGTAAACGCCTTGTCATCGATATCCTCCACCGAAGTACCCGCTACTGGTACTACATCAGCGTAAACCAGCCCAGAACGCTGGAACATGCGCTGCAGTTCTTCGCGGGAGGTCACATGCCGTTTGTCCGACCCCTGCTTGACCCAAATGCGGCCTTGATTATCAAGATACGGTTTGGCCAGCCCATCGGGCACCTCCATCACTATTACAATGCCCTGATCTGTCTGCACATTCTCGGTCAGCGGATGCACGGGAGGACGTACATGCTGGGAGGCAGCGTTGCCAAGTAGCTGGTTCAACCGCCGTACCGCCGCGCCATCCAGCCCTGCAATTGAGCCGTCATCATTGACGCCCAGCAACAACCACCCGCCGCCACTGTTGGCAAAGGCGGCCATCTCAGCGGCAAGGCCATCCGCGTTGGTGGCATCGCGTTTGAACTGGTGGCGGCTGTCTTCGCCGCGTGCGACCATATCAAGAAGTTCACTTATCGTCATGGCTTACTTCGCTTCAGCTCGCGATGGAGAAAGGCGTCAATTTCAGCGTCTGGTCAAGCCTCTTCGCGCTGGATGCATTGTGCCTACCCCAATTTATGCGGCACGACCTCATGGCCCATCTCTTTATAGCGCTGCCAGCAGGCGCGTTTGGCGACCAGCACCTGTTGGTGCTGATTAATAATCTCGGCAATTCGCGCGTAGCGCTCTACGCCTTCGGGTATTTCCGGGTGTAGATTAAGCAGCGCGGTTTCTTCCGTGGGCACCGGCAACTGCTGCCAACCTAGCGTAATCGGCACGCTGGCAGCCATCTCGCTATCTTCTAGAGCATGGGGTAAATAGGCGTCCGGGCGGAAATTCCATAGCGCGTTATCGGCCTGCTCGGCGAGGGCTTTGTCTTCACAGTGGAGATGCAGGCGGTAGCCTTTGCGCCAGATGGTCTCGGCCAGTTTGCAGGCGAACTGCAAGCGCGCCTCCAAGGTGGTATCGGGCAGAATGTAGAAATCAATGCGCGCCATAGCGGTTCCAGGTAAAACGATTTCAGATACGTCGATTGCAAACAGCACCGCCGCAAGAATGCGGCGGTGCTGAAAGGATAAGCGCTGGTTTTAAAACCGCTTAAACCAGCTGGGTTAGCCAGCCGTACTTATCTTCGCTGCGGCCATACTGCAGGTCGAGCAGCTTGGTACGAATGCGCATGGCAATCTCATTATTGCCACCGGCAGCTAGCTTGATACGCTCGTTCTCGGTGACCAGCTCGCCCACCGGGGTGATGACCGCGGCGGTACCGCAGGCAAATACCTCGGTGATCTCGCCAGACGCCGCGCCTTCACGCCACTCGTCAATGCTGATAGCGCGCTCTTCCGGCGTTAGGCCTTCATCTTTGGCCAGCGTGAGCACCGAGTTGCGCGTGACGCCTTCCAAAATGGTGTCGGTCAGGCGCGGCGTCACCAAACGGCCATCTTTGAAGACAAAGAACAGGTTCATGCCGCCCAACTCTTCCACCCACTTGTTTTCAGCAGCATCAAGAAATGCGACCTGGCCACACTGGTGGGCTTCGGCCTCTTTCTGCGCGGCTAATGAGGCGGCGTAGTTACCGCCGCACTTGGCAAAGCCAGTACCGCCTGCGGCAGCGCGCTTGTAGTTCGAGGAGAGCCAGATCGACACCGGCGCAACGCCGCCTTTAAAGTACGCCGCCGCGGGGGAGGCGATGACGTAGTAGTCGACCTCGTGGGCGGGGCGTACGCCCAAGAAGGCTTCCGAGGCGATCATAAACGGACGCAGGTAGAGGCTGCACTCGTCAGATGCGCTGGCAGGCGTGGGCACCCAGGCGTGATCTTGCGCTAATAGCGCTTTCAGCGAGCCGATAAAGTCTTCATCGGACAGCTCCGGCAGCGCTAAACGACGGGCACTGCGGCGGAAGCGCTCGGCGTTTTTCTCTGGGCGGAATGTCCAGATAGAGCCGTCGGCGTGGCGATAAGCTTTGATGCCCTCAAAAATCTCCTGACCGTAATGCAGTACAGAAGCAGCCGGGTCGAGGGTTAGCGGGCCGTAAGGGCGCACTTGGTGGCCGTGCCAGTCGGCGTCGACGGTCCAGCGCACATGGGCCATGTGATCGGTAAAGTGTTTGCCAAAGCCGGGGTTTTTGAGAATGCTGTCACGGATCTCATCGGCTATCGGCTGGTTGGATGGCAAAATCTCAAAGTTAGTGGGCACGGCATGTTCTCTCTACTTGATCCAAGCCCTGAAGGGCAAATATAGGCGTCGTAATATAAGCGTTAAAGTGGGCGTAGCGTGTGCCTTGAGATAAGGCACACGCTAATGGGTTTAGGTGTAACGGTTGCGTCAAATAAAGGCAACCGTTGATTGCCTGATTGTGTTGTTAGACGTCGCTATTTTCTACTTGGGCGTCTGCTTCACGGTCAAGCAGGTACTGAGTTAACAGCCCAACGGGCCGACCGGTGGCGCCTTTCTGCTTGCCAGAGTGCCAGGCGGTGCCGGCGATATCCAGGTGCGCCCAGGGGAAGTGGTCGGCAAAGCGTGACAAGAAGCACGCAGCGGTAATCGTGCCCGCGGGGCGGCCACCAATATTGGCCAGGTCGGCAAAGTTGGACTCGAGCTGCTCTTGATACTCATCCCACAGCGGCAAGTGCCAGGCGCGATCCCAGGCGGCTTCGCCCGCATCCAGCAGATCCAGTGCCAAGTCATCGTCGTTGGAGAGCAGGCCGGTGGCGTGGTGGCCCAGGCCAATAATCACGGCGCCGGTGAGAGTGGCGATATCCACTACACTGGCGGGAGTAAAGCGCTCGGCGTAGGTGAGTGCATCGCACAGCACCAGGCGGCCTTCCGCGTCGGTGTTAAGCACTTCGACGGTCAAACCTTTGAGGGTTTTGATGATGTCGCCGGGCTTGGTGGCATTGCCATCTGGCATGTTTTCCGCGGCGGCAACAATAAATACCAGGTTGAGCTTGGGTTTAATCGCCAATACCGCTTTGACGGTGCCGAACACGCAGGCGGCGCCGCACATATCGAACTTCATTTCGTCCATGCTTTCGCCGGGCTTGAGCGAAATACCGCCGGTATCAAAAGTAATGCCTTTGCCTACCAATACATGGGGTGCTTCTTCGCTTTCTTCGGCGCCCTGGTACTTCATAACGATCAGGCGTGTCGGCTCTTTGCTGCCGCGGCCTACGGATAGTAGCGAGCCTGCACCCAGGGCTTCCAGCGCTTCTTCATCGAGAATATCGACCTCGAGCGCGCCTTGTGAGTCGCGACCCAACTGCTCTGCCTGCTCGGCTAAATAGCTGGGCGTACAGGCGTTGCCGGGCAGGTTGCCCAGCGTGCGGGTGTAGTTGATGCCTTGGCCAATAGCGTTGCCCACTAACGCACCCTGCTTAACCTGCGGGACAGAGTCGGCATCGGTGATAATTAACGTCAGCTTGGCAAGGCTGGGGGCTGGCGCGGGCGAGGATTTGAACTGATCAAAGCGATAGATAGCCCGCTCCGCAGCTTCCATTACCTTGCGCGCTTTCCAGGCCGCATCGCGGTCAGTCAACGGAACATCGCCAAATACTACGCTGGCTTCGTCGATAGGCAGTTTCACTAGCGCTGTCATGGCCGCATCCAGCGCCTTGATGAAGGCCGCTTCCTGGCATTTTTCGCGCTCTCCCAAGCCCACCAGCAAAATGCGTTCGGCCCCCAGGCCTGGCGCAAAGGGTACCAGTTGCACGTTGCCCAGTGCTGCGTCAAAGTCGCCGCGTTCGAGCAATTGGCCAATCAGGCGCTCGCTGGCGTCGTCCAGTTTGGCAACGGTGGGCAGGAAGTCACCACCTTTATAAACCGGCACCAAAAGGCAGGGTGTTTCAGCTTTGGCTGGGTTCGCGGTCTGAACGGAAAATTCCATGACGTCTCCAACAAGACAAGCATCGAGGGATTCGGGATAATGCCCCGTTGCTTTTGATTTTGAAAAGGGACTGAAAATAGTTTGATTAGTGTACCCAAGCCATACGCTTATTGCATGGCATCCTGCACGACTAGCCGGAGAGCGCGTTGATTTTATTTCGATATCTAACTCGCGAAGTGTTACTCACCATGTCGGCAGTCGCTGGCATTCTACTGCTGGTGATTATGGGCAGCCGCTTTATCCGCTATTTTTCGGACGCGGCGGAGGGCGATATTCCCGTCACCATGCTAGGTAGCCTGATGATGTTTCACCTGCCTGGCTTTATGGAACTGATTCTACCGCTGTCGTTTTTTCTAGGCATCCTGCTCGCCTACGGGCAGCTCTATATGAACAGCGAAATCACCGTGATGGTCGCCTGTGGGATGAGTCCCACGCGATTGTTGAAAGTGACTTTGCTGCCCGCCAGCGTCGTCGCGGTACTGGTCGGTGTCTGCAGCCTGTGGCTAACGCCTTTTGGGGCGCTGCAAACCGAGACCGTGCTGGAAGAACAGCGCAGTCGCCTGGATGTTTCCGTGTTGGCGCCGGGGCGCTTTCAAGAGTTCGGCGGTGGCCGTACCGCTTACATCGGCAGCTTCTCAAGCGACGGAACGGAAATGCAGGATGTGCTGGTGCACGAGCAGAACCAACAAGGCGACGAAGGTACTCACGACTACGTTACCCGGGCGGCATCGGGCTATCAGGAAACCCGCCTCGAAACGGGTAGCCGTTTTCTGGTGTTGGATGACGGTGAGCGCTACGGGGTGACGCCGGGCGATAAGAGCGCCGAGCGGCTAACGTTTGAGCGTTATACATTGCGACTAGGGCTGAATCGCGACCGGCAGGAACTGGATTCACTGGAGTACGCCACTACGCCTGCGCTATGGAGTAATCCAAGCCCCCGTGCCCAAGCCCAGTGGCAGTGGCGGGCAGGGCTCCCGCTTATGGTGTTTGTGCTGGCCTTGATGGCGCAGCCGCTTTCCCGGGTTAATCCCCGCCAGGGGCGCTTTGGCAAACTGCTGCCCGCGGTATTTTTATACGTCGCCTATCTTAGTCTGCTGCTCGCGGTTGTCGATGCGATTGGCAGTGGCACTTGGTCCACCACGCTGGGCGTGTGGCCAGTCCATGGGCTGTTTTTAGGGCTGGGCCTATTATTGCTATGGCGCTCGCAACGCAAGGGGATGCGATAATGGTGCTTGACCGTCTTGATCGTTATATCGCCCGCAACGTGCTGGCGGCCATTATCGTCGTTCAGTTCGTGCTGCTGGGGTTGGATATTACCATCGCTTATATCGATGATTTAGGCGATGTGCAGGCGGGCTATACCGCCTTCGATGCGCTGCTTTACCTGCTAATGCGCACGCCTTGGCGATTCTATCAGTACGCCCCGGTAGCCGTATTAATTGGCGCGCTGATTGGCTTAGGCAGCATGGCTTCCAGCAATGAGCTTACCGTTATGCGCGCCGCTGGGCGTTCTCTGGCGCGCATTGTATGGGGGGTGATGAAACCCGTGCTGGTGGTCGTGGTCGTGGTGCTGTTAGTTGCCGAATACGTTAGCCCACGCACCGAGCAGTATGCCGAGGCGTGGCGGCTGGAAAAACTCCAGGGTGAAGGCGCTGTGTTGACCAGTCGCAGCGGCTGGCAGATAGAGGGTGACAGCGTCTACCGTTTTGGGGCAATTCGCGCGGATAACGTCGTGCTCGATTTAACCCGCTATCGCTTTGATGACCGCCAACTGGTCGAAGCCACTTACGCTCAGCGCGCACACTGGGAAAACGATGCCTGGCGTTTGGAAAACGTCGCTACCACGCGTATTTTTGACGATCACACCGAGTCTGAGCAGATGGCAAGCATGGGTTGGGACACCTCTTTCACCCCCACCCAGCTAGAGAGGCTGCTGCGCGATATTGAGAGTCAGGCGCCCAGCGAGCTTTGGGCCTATGCCCAGTTCCTTGAAGAGCAGAACCTGCAGAATGATCAGGCACTGCTGTATTTTTGGCAGAAGATGCTGATGCCGCTCACCATGGGGTCGCTGGTGCTGATTGCCGCCTCCTTTGTATTTGGCCCGCTGCGCACCGTGGCCGCTGGTACTCGGGTGTTTTATGGCGTTGTCACTGGGCTGAGCTTTAAGTACGTTCAGGATCTACTGGCGCCCGCCTCGACGATATTTGGCTTTTCACCCGTCTGGGCCGTACTGGTGCCGACTCTGGCCTGCGCTGGGGTCGGGATCTACTTTCTACGTCGCAATGGTTAATGCCGCAATAGTAGCCATCACAGCCTCGTATCGTCCAGAAACAGCCAGCAACCACGAAGAGAACTATGCAAACACGACGCTTTACTCAGTTGGACAGCGTATGGCCAGCCGGTCTTGGCCGACGACTGGGCGCCATGCTGTATGACGGCTTTTTGGTCACCGCGATTTGGATTGCGGTGACCGTCGTGCATATGCTGTTTTTCCGCTATGTGCTGGGTCAACAGCCCGAAGAGATTGGCACTACGGCCAGCGATGTTTTGAGTTTGCAGCTCTTGCTGGTGTTTTTTGTCACGCTGTTTTTTGTTTTCTCCTGGTCGCGCGGTGGTATGACCTTGGGTATGCAGGCATGGCGATTACGGGTGCAAACGGTAGACGGGTATTCACTGAACTTGAAGCAATGCCTCATCCGCTGCGCGGTGGCGTGGCTCTCGCTGCTGGCGTTTGGTTTGGGCTACTTATGGGTGCTGTTCGATAAACAGCGGCGTAGCTGGCCGGATATTGCTTCCAACACGCAAACGGTGGTTTTGCCGAAAAAATAATTTCAGCTGGTATGGGGCAAAAAGTGCTTTTACGCCAGTACGTTATTTTGCTGCTCTTGCTTATTAAGACGAATGGATAGCAAAAAGCAGTCATTTCTACTTGATAAGATGTATGCGAATCATTTACATTCATCTCATGATTTTTATGAGGTGTCGCCATGTACGTTTGCGTGTGCAAGGGAGTAACCGATCATCAGATTCGCCAGCACGTTAGCGACGGAGCGCGCAGCTGGCGAGAAGTACGCGAGGCAACCGGCTGCGCAACGCAGTGCGGTAAGTGCGCGTGCTACGCTAAATCAATTACCCGCGATGCCGTTCAGGAAGCACGTCAAGAAGCCGATATGGGCCTTGCCTACGCCGTGTGACGCGAATCACTATTGTTAGGGTTATCTTTAGCAAATAACTGATTTGCTTGAACTTTTAATCATCTTATCTATACTCTCAGAAACGCTGGGGGTATAGCTATTTGCGCCTATACTCTTCTCCAAACGTAACTGCTTGATCGTATTGTCTAAACTAGATTAAACATCAGCATTACAGTAGAAAAGGTGACGTCATGAAAGGTGATACGAAAGTTATTGAGCATCTCAATAAGGCGCTCGGCAACGAACTGGTTGCGATCAATCAGTACTTTTTGCACGCCAAGATGTACAAAGACTGGGGCCTAAAAGCACTCGCCAAGTGGGAATACGATGAGTCCATCGAAGAGATGCAGCACGCTGACAAGATCATCGAGCGTATCCTATTCCTGGAAGGTATTCCCAACCTGCAAGACCTGGGCAAGCTGCACATTGGCGAAAACGTCAAAGAAATGCTCGAAAGCGATCTAAAAATTGAGCACGATGGCCGCAACGACTACATCGAAGCCATCACCTATTGTGAAAGCGTTAAAGATTACGTTACCCGCGACATGCTCCGCGATCTGCTCGCCGACGAAGAAGACCATATCGATCACATCGAAACGGAACTTGGTTTGATCGACAAGGTGGGTATTCAGAATTACATGCAACGCCAAATGCAGATGGCAGGCGACGAGTAAAACGCTATCGCGCGTATGTCGCGTATGTATAGAAGTAAGCTAGCAACCAAAACTAGCTAAAAAGCAGCCAGTCAGGGCTAACTGACTGGCTGCTTTCGTTCTAAGGTCTCCTTTAACCTATCGATTTTCCTGCTTCCCTTTTCCCCTATGCGTTCCTTCACTACTTACCCATCTAACATTTTTGCGGCAACTTGGATTTCGCGCTGAGGTGTGCCGATAGCCAACGGCGCTAACTTAGCCAGTGAGTGTCATAAGCCTGACATCGTTATGATGTTGGATGGTTAATCGGACATAGCAAGTTTAATAACTTAATCAGTCGTTTCTTAAGCTTAGGCAAGGGATTAACTCCATCATGATACTCAAACGCAGACCAACCCTGTTGGCGCTGGCTGCTGTGCTGGCCGCCACGCAAGCGGCAGGCGCGGCAGATCAACATTTCAACCGCATCGCCAGTTTCGCGGTTCCCGATAACATGGCCGAGGGCGAGGATCGTACACGCGAGACCGCGCCTGAAATCATTGCTGCTTCCGGTGATGGCATGACGCTGGTGTATACCGATAGCCCGCTGGGCGTGATTGGGCGCATCGATATCAGCGACCCGGCTAATCCGCAACCGCTGGGTAATATCGTTATGGACGGCGAGCCTACGGCCGTATCGGTGCTCGGCAATATGGCCTATGTCGGAGTGAATACATCGGTTTCCTACAGCGAACCTTCCGGGGAGCTGCGCACGGTCGATTTAGCCAGTGGCGAGATACTCGCCTCCTGCCCGCTGGACGGACAGCCCGATAGTGTAGCTTCCGCTGCGGCCCCCGATGGGCGCTTTGTCGCTGTCGCCATTGAGAACGAACGCGACGAAGAGGCGGGCGATGGACGTGTACCGCAGATGCCCGGCGGTTCCGTGGCACTGGTGAAGATCAATGCGGAAGGGCTGGTTAACTGTGACAGCCTGCTCTACGCCGACGTAACCGGGCTCGCCGAGATCGCCCCCGAGGATCCCGAGCCGGAGTTTGTCGATATCAACACCCTGGGTGAGACCGTCGTGACCGTGCAGGAGAACAACCACCTGGTGGTGCTCGACTACGCCGGTAAGGTGGTGGCGGATTTCAGCGCCGGGACTGTCGACCTGGACGGCATTGACGCCAGCGATGACGGTGCACTGATCTTCAACGAGCAGCAAGCCGAGCGTCTGCGCGAGCCGGATGCGCTGCAGTGGATCGACAACGACCACTTCGCTATTGCCAACGAAGGCGATATGGATGGCGGCGCGCGCGGCTGGACGATCTTCAACAAGCGTGGCGAGGTGGTATACGAGTCAGGTACTTCATTCGAGCGCGCGGTGATTGAAGCGGGTCACTACCCCGATAAGCGTTCGGATGCCAAAGGCAGCGAGCCGGAGGGGATGGAGTTTGCGGTGTTCGAAGGTACGCCCTATGTCTTCCTGCTTTCCGAGCGCGGCTCGCTGGTGGGCGTTTATGACGTTAGCAACCTGGCCGAACCGCAGCTCACCCAGCTACTGCCCTCGGGCCTGTCTCCCGAAGGCGCCGTGGCGATTCCCAGCCGTGGCCTGTTAGCCACCGCCAATGAAGGGGATCTGGGCGAAGACGGCGGCCCCCGCGCCCATGTCATGATTTATCAATACCAGGATGCGCCAGCGGTCTATCCCACCCTGACCTCGGCGGGCGCTGATGAACTGATCGGCTGGGGCGCACTTTCCGGTTTGGTCGCCGCTGATGACATGCTCTACGCGGTCAACGACAGCTTCTACAGCGCCCAGCCGCGCATCTTTACCATCGACCCCTCAGCCTCCCCGGCGCGGATTACGGCAGCACTGGACGTGACCCGCAACGGTGAGCCTGCGCTAGGGCTGGATATGGAAGGCATTACCACCGATGGTGAAGGTGGCTTCTGGGTCGCTTCCGAAGGTAACGACAAAGGCCTTGCCAACACCCTTTATCATGTGGGTTCCGACGGCGAGATTATCCAAGGAATTGCACTGCCCGAGGCGCTCGCTCAACAGGCATTGAAGTGGGGATTAGAAGGCGTCACGCGCATTGATGATCAACTGTGGCTGGCGGTGCAGCGCCCTTGGCAGGATGACCCCGAGGGCATGGTCAAGCTGCTGCGTTTTGATATCGACAGTGGCGAGTGGGCCGCTGTTCATTACCCGCTGGATAACGTGGAACAGGGTTGGATTGGCCTCTCCGAAATCACTGCCCATGGCGATTGGCTGTATCTGATCGAGCGCGACAACCAGATCGGCGCCGAGGCTAAGGTTAAGCAAGTGACCCGCGTTGCCCTCGACGGCCTGCAACCCACCCCGCTGGGCGGTGAACTGCCGGTGGTCGAGAAACAGCTAGTGCGCGACCTGATTCCCGACCTAGCCAGCTACAACGGCTTTGTGGTGGACAAGATTGAAGGAATGGCGGTCAACGATAATGGCAACGCCTGGCTGGTCAGCGACAACGACGGTGTGGACGATAGTTCCGGCGAGACCTACTTCTGGTCGATACCGCTAGAGTAGTCCCTGCCTGTATTCGTCTATACCGCAGCAGCATGGAAGCGATAAACATGAGGAGTAGGGGAGAAAAGGTAGGATAAAAGAGATAGGAGAAAAAGCGAGGGCACGCATCAAACACGGTTATGTGGCTGATGTGTGCCCTTTTTTGTGGCGTGACTCTTGTGTGGAGAGTGTCTTGTGAAGAGCGTCCTGTGAAGAAAGTGTGGCGGTAACGTTATGGAGCGCCTAACTATTTAGCGGCAATCGCCTCACCGCTGTCCACAAACTGGCTTGGTACCGCCGGCTCATCAACAGCAAAAGTTGCCCGGCTTAGGCGACGGACACGCTTCATAAACAGCGCAATGCAAAGGAGTGTGCCTAACGCGGCCACCACATAGCTTAGCTGCAGCGGTAGACCAAAACCGATCGGCGCGTAGGCTAAGTAGGTAAACGTGGCCATGGTCATAAAGGTGGCTGGGATCGAGGTAATCCAGTGAGGCTTACGCGACAGCACCAGGTACATGGTGCCTACCCACAGCGCGATCACGGCGGTGGTTTGGTTCGCCCAGGAGAAGTAGCGCCACAGCAGTGTGAAGTCCATGTGCGTTAACGCGTAAGACACCACAAACAGCGGTAGAGCGACCATGACGCGCTTCATAATCGGCTTTTGATCGATCTTAATGTAGTCGGCGATGATCATCCGCGCGCTGCGGAAAGCGGTATCGCCCGAGGTGATCGGCAGCACAATAACGCCGAGTACCGCCAGGGTGCCGCCTATAGCGCCGAGCATGGTGGTAGAAACTTCGCTGACCACCGCAGCAGGGCCACCGGCCGCCAGCACATCGGAAAGCGACTGGTCGCCATAGAACAGGCTCATGGCGGCGGCCGCCCAGATCATCGCGATAATGCCTTCGGTGATCATCATGCCGTAGAAAATTTTGCGACCATTGGTTTCGTTTTGGGTGGTGCGCGAAATAATCGGCGTTTGGGTGGCATGAAAACCTGAAAGCGCGCCGCAGGAGATGGTTAAAAACAGCAGCGGGAAAATCGGTGCGGCGTCAGGGTGCATGTTCTGGAACGAGAGCTCAGGAATCGGAGCGCCCGTGATGATCAAGCCGATACCGATACCCGCCGCGCTGAACAGCAGCAGGGCGCCAAAATAGGGGTAGATACGGCCAATGACCTTATCAATCGGCAGCAGGGTGGCAATCAAGTAATAAATAAAGATAGCGACGATGATCAGCGTTAACGACAGCGAGGTCATATTGGCCAGCAGCGCCGCAGGCGAGGTGACGAATACCGTACCGACTAAAAGCAGCAGCAGAATCGCGAAACCATTGACCACATGCTTCATCGCTTTACCCAGGAACTTGCCGGCCAGTTGCGGCAGGTGAGCGCCGTGGTTGCGGATCGAGATCATGCCGGTCAGGTAATCGTGAACAGCACCGGCAAAGATACAGCCAATCACAATCCACACAAACGCCACTGGCCCATACAGAGCGCCGAGAATCGGGCCAAAAATAGGGCCGACACCGGCAATGTTTAATAACTGAATGAGTGAATTGCGCGTAGTGTTCATCGGCACATAGTCGATGTTGTCGCGCATGCTGAAAGCGGGCGTTTGACGCTTGCGGTCAGTGACAAACACACGCTCAACGAATTTCCCATAGGTAAAGTAGCCCGCTATCAGCAGCAGGATCGATACGATAAAGGTGATCATCTAAGGTACCTAGAGCAGTGAGGGGGATGGGCGAGCATGTCGGTGAGCATGCAAGCAGGCACTTCTTTAGCAGAGCTGAATGTACAGATAACCACTATAAAATCACAGCTAGACTTTAGTGGGCCGTAAGCAAAAAAAAGGACAGCCGAGAGGCTGCCCATTTTGTCGATTAACAACAACGGTAAAGCTTAAGACTCTACGACGCCGCAAGCCATTCGGGTGCCGCCGCCGCCCAGGTGGGGTTCATCTTTGTAGGTGTCGCCGCCTTCGTGAATCATCAAGCTGCGGCCAGGCATATCTTCCATGCTCAAGCGCGGCGCCAAGACGGGGAGATTGGCTTCGCCATCTTCATTAACGGTTAGCACCGGTAGATCGCCTAAATGACCTTCTCCATAGGGGCCTTGGTGAGTGCCGGTTTCTTCAGGGTCATAGTGTCCGCCAGCCGACAGTGCTGCGGTCATCTCGCCACTGTCATTCTCGGCGGAATCACAGCTGGCATTCTGGTGAACATGAAAACCGTAGACCCCAGGCTCAAGGCCCGTCAATGAAGGTGTCAGCAGTAAGCCGTGATCCGTATGTTCAAGGGATACGGTACCGATTGACTCTTCATTACCCTCGGTGCTGACTTTATGCATCTCGACATCAAGCGTTTCATTGGCTTGTGCCGCTGAGGTGGCGAGCAGCAGCGAGGCGGCAATAGCGGTAAGCGGTGTTGAGAAACGTATAGTTGAATAGCGCATGTTGATCTCCTTCCGAATCCATGGAAACGCTGTAGCAGCGTTGCTTACTCAAGGTAGTTGGCTAGCAGTTACATTGCCAATTTAACGTGCCGAAGCAAAGGATACATCGTGCAAATTCAATAACGTAGAAGCGAGTGCCTGAGTGCGCGGCACCAGTGTGTCCAGCAAACAGTACTCTTCGTCAGTGTGCATTTTTGCGCCGACAGGGCCAAGACCGCACAGAGTGGGAATGCCCAGGCTGGCCGTCCAGCCCGCATCAGAACAGCCGCCAGTGAATTCGCCGTCAACAGCAAACCCGATCGCCTTAGCCTGAACCTGATAAAGCTCAAACAGCGCGCTGCTCATACGTGCTTCGAGAGGATAAAATTCAGAGGTTTGTTCTATGGTCGCAAGAGTGTCGGGAACGTCGGATTCCGCGATAATCGCCTCAATGGCTTTATACAGCTGATCACGCTGGGCGGTGGTAACAAAACGAGTGTCCAACTGTGCCGACGCGAAAGGCGCGACGGTATTGCGTGATACACCACCGGTGATGGTGCCCACATTGGTGGTGATACCTGCCTCGTAATCGGTCAACGCATGCAGCTTGATGATCTTGCGGGCGAGTGTTTCGATGGCGCTGGCGCCATCGGCATGGCTCACGCCGGAGTGGGCGGCTTTGCCGGTGACGTTGATCAAAAAACCAGCACCTCCTTTGCGACCAGTGACCACATTGCCGCTGACCCGCCCTGGCTCGACGTTCAAGACGGCACGTGCCCCCTGGGCGGTGGCTTCGATGAACGCCCGCCCATCTGGCGAGCCAATCTCCTCATCAGCGGTAAACAGGGCGCGAACGGGCAATGGGCAGTTGGGCAGGCGGCTTAATGCGCGCAGTACAAAGCAGTTCATGACCAGGCCGCTTTTCATATCGGCAACGCCAGGGCCAAAGCCGACGTTGTCTTGCTGGGTATAACCTCGGCTAGCCACGGTGCCGGTAGGAAAAACCGTATCGCGATGGCCCATTAAGAGCACATGGCCTTGGCCAGTTCCTCCCAGTTGTGCTTCTAAAATATCGCCTGACTCAGGGCGCTGGTGGCGTATGATGGTGATGCCATCTTGTTCAAGCCATTGAGTAATCTGATCGGCAACCGCATCCGTGCCTGCTTTGTCGTAGCTGTTGGAATCGATATTGACCAGCGCCTCAAGGCAATCTTGCATCGCCTGCTGCTGGCCTTCCAGCCACGCGCAAACCTGTTGGGTTAGTTCGTCTTGCATAAGGCTTTCTCTCTCATGATGTCTGATCCTTGGTCACTCAAATCCCAGAATAGCCCCGCCATTAAGATCAGTGCCTCTGAAGCGATGCTCCCCAATAGGTGTTCGTCAGGCGCGTGCTGGGAGCAGGAGGGGTAGGAGTGTGGAACCCATAGCGTGGGTAAGCCCAGGGTTTCGGCAAACACATCGTTGGGTAACGAGCCGCCTAAGTTGGGTAGCAGCGTCGGCGTTTTATGGGTGGAGCGTTGCATAGAGGCCAACGCCCAGCCCACCCAGGGGTCTTCAGGATCGAGTCGTGTCGCCGCCATTTGCGACATGCGCGCAGCGCTTACCTCAATATCGTGATAGCCGTGTTGATCCAGGTGATGGCGTAAATGGACGAGAAAATTGTCCTGGTCGCTGCCCACCACATAACGCAGTTGGCAGTGGGCATAGGCCGTTGGCGGAATAGCATTGGCCGGGGCATCCGGGTTGCCCGCCTTCATGGCGAGCACTTCTAAGGTGTTCCAGCCAAACAGTCGTTCAGCGGGCGATAGTCCTGGCTCACCCCAGTCAGTGTCGATAGTGGGGGCATTGTCGCCGACGCCGACTTCCAATGCGGCGAGCGCTTTACGCACGGCTTCGGGTATTGGATCAGGCCGTAGGCCTTGGATTTGAATAACGCCGTTGGCATCCACCAGTGTGGCGAGTGCATTGGCCAGACGCACCGCAGGGTTTTTTAATACGCCACCCCAGTTGCCCGAGTGGTGAGCGCCTTCACGGGCCTGGAGTTTAAGGTCGAAATTGAAGGAACCCCGTGAACCTAAAAACAGCGTGGGAGCGTCGGCATTCAAACGCGGCCCATCTGAGCCAATAAACACATCGGCGGCGAGGCGGTCACGGTAGCGGTGGCAGATCTCTTTTAAGCCAGGGGAGCCCGTCTCCTCGCCCATTTCCAGCACCAGCTTAACGTTATAGCCCAGGCGCCCATTGCTTGCTTTCAGCACGCAGCCCAGCGCGGCTAAATTGATGGTGTGCTGGCCTTTGTTATCCGCCGTGCCACGTCCGTACCAGCGATCCCCTTGCTGGGTGATTTTCCAGGGCGAAAGCCCTTCAGCCCATTGGTCGTCATAGCCGCGGATGACATCGCCATGACCGTAAGTTAATACGCTGAACGAGGCTTCTGGCTCAAGGCGTTCAGCAAGCAGAAACGGCCCAAACCCTTCAGCCGGGTTATCAACAATGTCCCAGCTAAAACCGAGCTGCTCAATATCCGGAATGATCTGTTCAGTAAGGTAGCGGTGAAGCTCTTCCTGTCTATTCGATTCCTGGCTTTCGCTGCGGATGGCAATGCGCGGGGCAAGCTGGTCATAAAAATCGCCGCTGTCAAAGTAAGCTTTGGCATGATCTAAGGCGTGTTGGCGCGTCATAGGCACTCCTTTTAACGTTAAATATTGATTAAATATGTTTAGGCAAGGTGGCAGGCGACACGCGCCTGGCTGCCCTTGCCAAAAGCTTGACCGGAAGCATGCGTAATAGCGCTCAGCTTGGGTGTCTGCTCTGAGCATTGCGGTTGAGCGATTGGGCAGCGGGGGTGAAAAGCGCAGCCTGAAGGTGGCTGAGTGGGGTCGGGCTGGCCTGCCCCCAGGCCTATGTCGGGCACGCCTAGACCTGGCTCCGGGGTCAACGCGGAAGCGAGTAGCGCTTGGGTATATGGGTGGCGTGGTGAGGTGAAGATTTGCTCACGGGTACCCTCTTCGACAATCTGGCCTAGATACATGACCGCGAGCCGGTCCGCGAGATGTTCGACCACGGCGAGGTCGTGGCTAATAAACAGGTAGGTAAGGCCAAACTCATCTTTAAGGTCGAGCAGTAGATTGAGGATCTGCGCCTGGATCGATACATCCAGCGCGGAAGTGGGTTCGTCACAAATCACCAGATCAGGGCGCATAATTAGCGCTCTGGCAATCGCCACCCGCTGGCGCTGCCCCCCTGACATTTGCCCAGGGTATTGCTGGGCGGCGCGTTTGGGTAGGCCGACCAGGTCAAGCATCTGATCGACCTTCGCTGCCTGTTCACGGGGCGTGCCTAGCGCGTGAATACGTAGCGGTAAACCAACGATCTGAGCAATCCGCTGGCGTGGGTTAAGCGACGAATAAGGGTCTTGGAATATCGGCTGTATATGCCGGGCCAGTGCCTTTTGGTTAGCGTTAACAATCGCTTTGCCATTGATCAGCACATCGCCTGAACTAGGGGGTGTCAGCCCCAGCAGCATCTTGGCCAAGGTGCTCTTGCCACAGCCTGATTCGCCCACCAGCCCCATCACCTGGCCGCGCGGAACGCGTAGCGATACCTCATTGACTGCTTTTAGGGTTTGAGGCTTATGTAGCATGCCACCGCCCAGTTTGAACGTTTTAGACAGCGCGCAGAGTTCGAGGGCAAGAGGATCCATACTGTTTGCAGGAGAGGTGGTGTTTGTCATGACGTTACCTCCTGATCGTTTAGTGGCGCTGGGCTGGCTAGCTGATGGGCAAAGTGGCAGCGTGAAAAGTGCTCGCCTGCCACTGCCTGTAAGGGGGGCGTGGTTCGGCACCGCTCATCCGCTTGATCGCAGCGATTGCAAAAGGCGCAGCCCTCGATTTTGCCTACCAAGCTGGGCACTACGCCTGGGATCGCCTGCAAACGACTGCCTGGCAGTGTCTTGCCGGGCGTCGGTATGCAGCGCAACAAACCTTGGGTATAGGGATGGCTGGGGGCTTTAAAGAGGGCCTGTGCAGAGGCGGTTTCAATCACTTCGCCGGCATACATCACGGCGACCCGGTCGGCGATACGCGCAACGACACCCAAGTCGTGGGTGATGAAAATGATCGCCGTGCCAAACTCCTGCTGTAAGTCGCGTAGCAGATGCAGGATTTGCGCCTGAATCGTCACATCTAATGCAGTGGTGGGTTCATCGGCGATGATCAAATCGGGCTCACACATTAGTGCCATGGCGATCATCACCCGCTGGCGCAACCCGCCCGAAAGCTGGTGGGGATATTGGCGCATTCGCTCTTCTGCAGCGCTAATGCCGACTCGTTTAAGCAAATAGAGGGCGCGATCGTGGGCCGCTTGACGCGATACCCGCTGGTGGCGGCGCAGGGCTTCGCAGAGCTGATTGCCCAGGGTGTAGGCGGGGTTGAGGGCGGTCATGGGCTCTTGAAAAATCATCGCCATGCGTGCACCGCGAAGATTGCTGCGCTCGCGTTCAGGCACCGTAAGGAGATCAACGCCGTCAAAGTTGAGGCAGTCGGCGTTTACCTGCGCCTTGCGCGGCAGTAGGCCCATTAATGCCAGCGAGGTCATGGATTTACCACAGCCTGATTCACCTACAAGACAGAGCATTTCTCCACGCTCAACGTGAAAGTCGATACCCCGTACCGCGTGAAGGGTGCCCTTTGCCACGGGCAAGTCGACGCGCAGCTGTTTAACCGTCAGTAGAGGCGAGCTTGTTGCCGCGGAATGCTCAGCGGTTGATAGATTACTCATTGCGGCCTCCCGGTGCGCTGAGATCGCGCAGTCCATCACCCAGCAAGTTAATCGCCAGCACTAGCATAAACAGCGCACCGCCGGGGATCGTAATCACCCAGGGCTGAAAGAACATATAGGTTTTGCCTTCGGCGATCATCAGCCCCCAGGAGGGAGATGGTGGCTGTACGCCCATGCCCAGAAACGACAGCGTTGCTTCGAGCAAAATGGCGTTGGCGACTTCGAGAGTAGCCACCACGATCAGTGCGCCCGCAATATTGGGGAGCACCTCACGCAGTAGAATGTAAGGTAACGGGCAACCTAGCGCCTGAGCGGCTTGCACATACTCAGCATCGCGCAATTGCTGAGTAGCCGAGCGGGCAACGACGGCAAAACGATCCCACAGCAGCAGCCCTAGCAATAGTGTTACCGAGAGCATCGACCCACCCATCAGCGACGCCATGGCCAGTGCTACCAACACCACAGGCATGGCAAGACGGGTGGTGAGCAAGTAGCTCACCACAGCATCGACGCGACCGCCAAAGTAGCCTGCCAACACGCCTAGCGTAGTGCCAATTAGCCCTGAAATGAGCGCCACCACCAGCCCGATAAAGAGTGAAATCCGGGAGCCATAAATTAGGCGGCTCAGGTAGTCGCGGCCGAGGCGGTCGGTGCCTAATGGGTGTGTCCAGCTCCCGGTTTCATGCCAAATCGGCGGCACCATGCGATTGGCGGTGTCCTGTAAATAGGGGTCATGGGGAGCCAACCACGGCGCCAGAAGCGCAATAATCCCGAGTGAAGTAATGATCAATAACCCGATAGTTAAGTTGCGGTTATTGAGCGTGCTGCGAACCAGCCGCGAAGACCAAGTATCCGCTGGGCGTTGCGCGGCCGCCGCCGGTGGGGAAAGGGTTTGTGCCATGGTGTTCTCCGTTAGCGCGCGCGTAGGCGTGGGTCGAGTACTGCGTTGAGAATGTCGGCAAGTAGCGTCAGCACGATATAGAACAGCGCAATGATCAGAACGATGGCCTGAACAACCGGGTAGTCATTGCGGGAAATAGCGTTCCAGGCCAGTTGCCCCAGCCCGCGTAGCGAAAAGACAGTCTCTATCACCACTGAGCCGCCGAGCATAAAACCCAGTTCCACGGCAGCCAGCGCCACCACAGGAATCACCGCATTGCGTAACGCATGTTTGAAGATTACCGACCCGGTGCGCAGCCCTTTGGCCCGTGCGGTGCGAATGTAGTCCGCTTCTAGTACTTCCAGCATGCCGCTACGGGTGAGCCGCATCATGGCGGGGGTAGCGTAATAGCCCAGCGCAATAGCGGGCAGTACAAAGCCTTGCCAGCTATCGCTGCCCGCGGCCGGAAACCATTGCAGCTTGACGGCAAATACGATGATTAGCGTTAAGCCAAACCAGAAGTTCGGCATTGCCTGACCGGTAACCGCAATCGCCATGGCCATACGGTCTATCCAGCTGCCACGTTTGAGCGCGGCGACCACACCGAGGGGAATAGACACGCCCAGCGCAATCGCCAAGGCCAATATTCCTAGGGTCATCGTCACCGGTAGTCGCTCAACGACTAGATCCATTACCTCGCTTTGGTAGTAATATGAACGCCCAAAGTCGAGCTGCACGGCTCCCCACAGCCAAGTGGTAAATTGCTGAATCACCGGGCGGTCCAGGCCGTAATCAACGCGGATTTGTTCTACCTGCTCGGCGGTGGCCTCGGGGCCGCCAATGGAGAGCGCCAAGTCACCCGAGAGCTGCAGCAGACTAAAGCAGAGAACCGAAATAGTCAGAGCGACGCTAAGCGCTATTAGCGTGCGCTTGAAAACAAATGCCCACATAAAGCATCACCCCTTCGCTATAGAAGGCTAGCCGTGGGAAGAGCCACGGCTGCCGATAGTTCAAATACCACGCCGTTACTTCCAGCTTGCCTCGTAAAAGCGCGGTAGTTCGTCGGGGTAAGCAGTGAACTCAAGATCAGCGGTGTGGGCGTAGTAGGTGGAGTAGGAAAACAGCGGTGCCCAGTACGCTTGCTCGGAAATGCGGGCGAACGCTTTTTGGTAGTGCTCTAAGCGCACATCAGGATCTACCGAGGTATCGGCGACTTGTAACCACTCCTGCACCTGGGTGTCCTGCCAGAGATCGTCAATGCCGCCTGTGAAGTAGACGCTGACGAACGCCGAGACATCGTTAATAGAGAAGGAGCCCCAGGCTTTGAACGACATATCGGTTTGACCGTTGCGCTGAAGCTCCAGCAACGCGGGGGAGGTCATAAAGCGCAGGTTGGCATTGATGCCCACTGCACGCAGGTCGCCAATCATTGCTTCGGCGTAATCCCGTTCACGGTAGGCATGAAGGTCAATGTCGAAGCCATCGGCGTAACCGGCCTCGGCGAGTAGTTCGCGGGCTTTGTCAGGGTCGTACTCATACTCAATAACGTCTTGTGTTTCACAGCCAAACTGAGTCGGGAAGCAGGGGGCGTAGAGGGGCTGGCTGCCGCCGCGTACTAGGTCGTTAGCGAGCCCTTCCCGGTTCATCGCATGATTGATGGCTTGGCGTACGCGAAGGTCATTTAGCGGTGAATCTTCCCGTGTTGCGGCATCCAGCCCGATATAACCCACCCGCATGGTTTCGCCGCCAAGCACGCTAAGCTGAGACATACCGCTTAACGACTCAGCTTGATCCGACGGCACGCGCCAGATCCAATCGACTTGACCGGACATTAATTGCGCCATACGTGAGTCCGCATCGGCAATGGCCTTGAACTCGATATTAGCGATCTCCGGCTGACCAATAGGACTGTCGGCAAAGTAGTCATCAAAGCGTGTCAGGCTAACCCCATCCCCGGGGCGGACGTTGGTAATCCGGTAAGGGCCGGTACCTACGGGCTCACGACTAAAACCCTCGATACCCACTTCCTGGAAATACTCATCGGGGTAAATTGGCATTGGGCCGGAAAGGTACTCAAGGGCTGCCGGGAAAGGCTCTTTGAGGTGAATGCGCACTTCGTACTCATCAAGCTTCTCAACGCTTTCAATCCAGTCAACATTTTGGCGTGTCACCACTCGCGATTCGGGGGATACCGCGTAGTTGAAGGTGAATGCCACATCGTCAGCGTTGAAGGCTTCGCCGTTGTGAAAGGTCACGCCTTCGCGCAGCACAAGGTCCAGGGTTTTATCATCGGCCCACTCCCACTCGGTGGCCAGGCGCGGCTCATACTCGTTGGTTTGCGGGTTGCGGTAAATCAGCGTGTCCCACGCTAGGTGGGCGAGGATAACGCCTTCACGCAGATTGTTATGGTAGGGGCTAACGTTCTCGGGTTCGCTGTCAGACGCATAGACCAGCGTATCGTTGGCCTTGCCAGCTAATGCGGGTGTCGCGATGCTGAGTAAAGCAAGTGACGTAATGCAGTAGAGAGTTCTAGGTGTTTGCATGCCATACCTCGTTTTTTAATAAAGGAAGGTTATGAGCGTTTGGCGTACCAGCGAGGCTTTTATTTTTTTAGATGAGCCGCCGCCTTGAGTTAAAACTAATCTATTGATTAGTCATGCCGCCAGTGCAATGTTTAGAATTTATCATTGCCGTTTTGGCAATGCTTATGGCTAAGGGAGACGTTATGAATCCACGCGTGTTACAAGAAACGGCGTTACGCTACTTCCTCGAGGTGGTGCGCTGTGGCTCTATCAGTGAAGCCTCAGGGAAGCTAAATGTGGCGCCTTCAGCCATCAGTCGTCAGATTGCCCGGTTGGAGAGTGAGCTGGATACCTTGCTGTTTGAACGCCGTGCCCGCGGCATGGTGCCCAGCGCCGCAGGCGAGCTGCTGGCGGTGCATGCTCGCCATATGCAGCTTGAAGCAGACCGCATTGGTAGCGAAATAATGGCGTTGCGTGGGTTACAGCGGGGTAAGGTACGTTTGGCTAGTTCGGAAGGCTTTGCCGTGGATTTTTTACCCGCGGCAATCGCGGCTTTTCGCAAGCGTTACAGCGGTATACATTTCCACCTGATGGTGGGGGCGCCCGCCCAAGCGACTCGGTATGTAAGGGAAGGCGATGCAGATATCGGCATTACTTTTAGCCTCAAGCCTGAGGCGGATATTACCGTTGCCCTTAGGCAGCCCGCGCCCATTATGGCGCTGGTTTCTCCGCACCATGAGCTTGCCGTTAAAAAACATATCTCGCTGGCGCAGCTTCAGCGCTATCCGCTGGCGTTACCCTCGCCAGACACGACCCTGCGCCAGCTGTTTGATATCTGCTGTAGCCGTCAAAACCTGGCGTTTGAATCCATTTTTAGCAGCGATTACACGGAGGCTTTGATTAACTTCGCCATGCTCGGGGGCGGTGTGGCGCTGGCGGGGGAAATCTCGGTGCGCTACCGCATTCAACAGCAGCGTGTGGTCGCGATTCCTATTCGAGACCAGGGCATGGACTCCCGCTTTATCGAAGTCCAGACCCTTGCCAAGCGAACATTGCCGACGGCGACGCAGGCATTTTTAGCGTTTCTAAAAGAGCATATCCCGCCTGGGCAACTGCCGCTCTTTCCTACTCCACCAACAATTAACTGCTGATCACCTGCCTTCTTAGTAAGCGCTGGCGTGAATAGCGTATTGCGCGGATGACATCTCACGGCCAAGCCGCGACAATGGCGCCCTGTTTAGATTGTTAGCTTTAACCGGGGAGCGTTATGACGCCACTCAACATCCTCTATCAGGATGAGTATCTCGTCGCGGTACATAAGCCGTCAGGGCTTTTGGTGCATCGCTCGGCGTTGGCGCGTGGTGAAACCGAATTTCTGCTTCAACGCTTACGCGACCAGCTTGGCAAGCGGGTTTACCCCGTTCACCGGCTGGATCGGCCGACCTCTGGGGTAATGGTATTTGCTCTCTCGTCGGCAGTGGCTGGCCTGCTCAGCGATGCGTTTAGCGAGCGCCAGGTGGAAAAGCGCTACCTGGCAGTGGTGCGCGGTAAAGCACCGGAAAATGAACGTTTGGATTACCCGCTAAGGGAAGAAGACGGTACGCGCCCCAAGGCGGAAATGCCCGCTATGCCCGCGATGACCGATATTCGCCGCCTGGATAGCGTCGAGCTGCCCGTGCAGGTCGACCGCTACCCGGTGGCGCGCTACTCCCTGGTAGAGGCGCGGCCGATGACCGGTCGCCGCCATCAAATTCGCCGCCATCTTTCCCGGCGTGGCTACCCGATTATTGGCGATGCCAAGCACGGTAAAAGTGTCCACAACCGCTTTTTTGCCGAGCAGATGAAGGCTCCGCGCTTACTGCTCGCCGCGACCTATTTGGCCTTTGACCATCCGCTGTTAGACAAGCGTGTACAATTGAGCTGTGCCTTGGATGACACCATGATCGCGCTGTTTAACCAGCTTGGCTGGGCGGGGCATTTACCGATGGATAGCGTGCGCACGCCGCCCCACACCACGCCTTCCGCCCTTCAAGCGTTATGAGTGAGTTTGTGATGTCCTCAGCTACTCCATCGAGCATGCCGTCCGCCTCGCCTGTGCCTACGGCTAACGTGAAACCTCCTTCTGCAGATTATGATTTTCGCTTTGGCGGCATTCGCCGTCTTTATGGCCAGCGTGCAGCCGAGGCATTTCGTCATGCCCACGTGGTGGTGGTGGGTGTCGGCGGGGTAGGCAGTTGGACGGTAGAGGCGCTGGCACGCTCGGGCATTGGCAAGCTGACGTTGATCGACCTGGACGACGTCTGCGTTTCCAACGTCAACCGCCAGCTCCACGCGCTAGATGGTACTATCGGTCAGCCCAAGGTTGATGTGCTGGCCGAGCGCTGCCGCTTGATTGCCCCGGAAATTGAGATTGTGGCGGATACTGCCTTCGTGACACCCACCAACCTGGCCGAGCGGATTCCCGATGACGCCGATCACGTGGTAGATGCCATCGACAGCGTGATTGCCAAGGCCGCCCTGATCGCCTGGTGCAAGCGACGCAAAATTCCCATCACGGTGACCGGTGCGGCTGGTGGGCAAACCGATCCCACGCGTGTTCAGGTCGCGGATCTCACCCGTACCGAGCACGACCCTCTGCTATCCAAAGTGCGCTCGCGGCTGCGTCGGGATTACGGTTTTTCACGCAACCCCAAACGGCGCTTCTCGGTAGAGTGCGTCTACTCCGACGAGCAGTTGGTGTATCCCGGCGCCGACGGTGAAGTGTGCCTGCAAAAGCCTGGCAGTGGTGATGCCACGCGCTTGGACTGCGCTTCCGGTTTTGGTGCTGCGACTTTTTTAACCGGCACCTTTGGTTTTGTCGCCGCGTCAAAAGTGCTCGAACGCCTTGCCAAAAAAGCCAACCAGCCAAGTGCCACAAACGCCACTCAAGAGGAGAGCCAATGACCGCCCCCGTTCCCGGTATTTATCGCCACTATAAAGGCAGCCTCTACGAAGTGCTTGGCACCGCCCAGCACAGCGAAAACGAAGAGCCGCTGGTGGTGTATCGTGCCCTTTACGGTGACTACGGCCTCTGGGTGCGCCCGCTTGAGATGTTTACGGAAACAGTGACGAAAGAGGGCCACACCCAGCCGCGCTTTGCGCTGGAGAAGGCGTTTTAAGGCGGAATTTCGTTATCAAGGAGTGCTCATGCCCCCCTCATCACCCCAGCAGACGCTGAAAGAAGTATTCGGTTTTGACGACTTTCGCGGCGGCCAACAGGCGGTGGTGTCAAGAGTGCTGGAAGGGCACTCCACGGCGGCGATTTTTGCCACCGGCGCGGGGAAGTCGCTTTGCTATCAACTCCCGGCGCTGCATTTGCCGCACTTAACCCTGGTGGTATCGCCGCTGCTGGCGCTGATGCAGGATCAACTGGCGTTTCTGGCCCGCCACGGCGTGGCAGCGGCAAGCATTGATTCCACCCAAGATCGTGACGCTACCCGGGAGGTGATGGAGCGCGCTAAAAGCGGTAAGCTGAAAATCCTTATGATCTCGGTGGAGCGGCTCAAGAATGAGCGCTTTCGTCACTTTCTACGCCAGGTTCAAATATCGCTTTTAGTGGTCGATGAAGCCCACTGCCTCTCTGAGTGGGGGCATAACTTCCGCCCTGACTACCTCAAACTGCCGGACTACCAGCGCGATTTTGCTATCCCTCAGGTGCTGCTGCTCACCGCCACGGCGACCCCAGCGGTGATAGCCGATATGGGTGAGAAGTTTGCCATTGCGCCGGAGAACGTGATTACTACCGGCTTTTACCGTTCCAATCTTGAACTGCTGGTATCTCCGGCCATGGAAGGTCGCCAGCAGCAGCTGATCAACTGGCTAAAACCGCAGATGCAGCCGGGTAGCGAAGCGCCGACGATTATTTACGTCACCCTGCAACAAACTGCCGAGCGAGTCGCTAAGGCGCTGGCGGCCCAGGGGATCGCTGCCCAGGCCTACCATGCAGGGCTAGATTCCCAGCGACGGGATGAGATTCAGCGGCAATTTATGAGCGGCGAGTCGCCCTGCATCGTGGCCACTATCGCCTTTGGCATGGGCATCGATAAGGGCGATATTCGCAACGTGGTGCATTATGACCTGCCTAAATCCATCGAGAACTATAGCCAGGAGATTGGCCGGGCGGGACGCGACGGCCTGCCTTCTACCTGCCTGACCCTGGCCGGGCGGGATGGCTTGCGGGTGCTGGAAAACTTCGTTTACGGCGATACCCCTGAATATGCTGGCATCTATCGCCTGCTGGAAGAGATCGCTGCGGCAGGCCAAACGCCGGATCGCCAGTGGGAGGTATTGCTCAATACGCTTTCCCGGGATACCAATATTCGCCCGCTGCCGCTGAAAACGCTGCTGGTGCGGTTGGAAATGCACGGCATTATCGCTCCGCGCTTCGCATTTCTAGCCGAGTACCGGCTGCGCTATCATCTTGAGCCAGACCAATTAGTTAGCCGCTTTGAAGGCGAGCGGGCGGCCTTTGTGCGACTTTTAGTCGATAATATTCCTATCGCCCGCACCTGGGGAACGGTGGATTTTGACCGCCTACATCAGGCGGGGCAGGCGCAGCAGATTGACGCTTCCCGTGCTCGCGTCATTACCGCCCTTGAGTACTTTCAAGATAAGGGCTGGCTAACCCTGGAAGGCAAGCGGATGACCGATGTCTACGAGATCTGCCAGCCGAACTTTACCATTGAGGCGCTGGCGAGCCAGCTGTTTGAGGATTGCCTGAAGCGGGAGCGAATCGAGATTGAGCGGCTACAGGCAATGCTAGCGCTGTTTGAGTCGGGGAGCTGTCTGACTCGGCGGCTAGCCATGCACTTTGGTGATAGTACCTTTGGTGACAGCACCTTTGATACACCATCCAATACTGAGCAGGGACGCTGCGGGCATTGCTCGGTGTGCTATGGCCACCCGGTAAAACTACCGGATGCGCCGCCCGAGCCACCGCTAACGACGGCCGATTTTCAGCGCTACGCCACACCGCTGATTGAGCGCCACAGCGAACAGTTCGGTCAGCCGCCCAATGCCCAGCGGGTGGCGCACTTTCTGTGTGGCTTAACCATGCCGGTGTTTACCCCGCTCAAAGCCCGCAGCCTGAACGGCTTCGCGGTTTTTGAGCAGCGCGCCTATCCAAAAGTGCGTGAGTGGGCGGAGGCGATGCTGGGACAATAAAGGCCGATCAAAGTCCGAACGGTAACCCCAGCCAGTACCAAATAAAGAACAGGCTGCTCCAGCCGGTTAACACGGCGAGGGAGTAGGGCATGGCGATGGTCAGTAGATGGCCAAGAGTAAACGACTTGTTGTAAAGGTGAATGACCGCCAGCACTAACGGTAGATAGGGGTTGATGGGTGAAATCACGTTCGTCGATGAGTCGGCTACCCTGTACGCTGCTTGGATGGCTTCTGGCTCAAGGCCCAGCAGCATCAGCATGGGTAGAAAAATCGGCGCCATCAGCGCCCACTGCGCAGAGCCACTGTAAAGAAATAGGTTCACGACGGCGGCCAGTAAAATAAAGCACACTAAAGCCAGCGCCGTAGGCATATTAATTTGCAGCAGTAGATCCGCGCCATTCACTGCGCTGACAATCGCCAAGTTTGACCAGTTAAAGATGGCAATAAACTGCGCCACCATAAAGACGATGACAATAAACCCACACATATCGCGCATCGCCGCTTCCATTAAGCGCGGCACATCGCTGGATTGTTTGATCTTACCTACCGAAACGCCGTACACAATGCCGCACAGGCTAAAGAACAGCACGATGATGGGCACCAAACCACTCATAAAGGGCGAAGGTAACAGACCCCCTTCAGCGCTGCGTAAGCCGGAACCCGCTGGCAGAATCAGCAGCAGGATAACCGCGATATAGGCCAGTGCCGCTATACCGGTGTAGCGCAGCGCACGCCGTTCTGTGTCGGTTAACTGTACGCCGTGGCTTTTGTTCTCATCATCACTCTGATCCTGAAAGCGCGCCAGCATGGGCTCGACATACTTGTCGTTCATGACGGTGATAATCAGGGTAATTAACGGCACCGAGGCACACATAAAGAACCAGTTGGACACCACACTGACTTCGTAGCCGGGACGAACGCTCTGAACGACTTCCGTCGAGATGCCGGATAGCAGCAGATCCGTGCCCGCAATAAAGAAATTGGCGCTAAAACCGGCAAAAACGGCGATAAAGGCCACCATAATGCCGGCAATCGGGTTCCGGCCAACAGTTTTAAACATGATGGCGGCCAAAGGGGGAATCAGGAAAACCGCCGCATCCGAAACCAGATTGCCGATGATCGAAGTGATGACCACCGCCGGGGTAATAAAGCGCGGCGCCACATTACTCAACATGCGTCGGATGGTGGCATCGGCGAGGCCAGTTTTCTGGATCAGCCCCAGCGCTAATACCATCACCAGTACCAGCCCTAGCGGGCGGAAACTAGTGAAGTTAGTGACTGCCCCGGTCACCATAAATCTTAGCCCATCCCAGCTAAGCAACGAACGAACCTGAACGAGCTCGTCGGTGGCAGGGTGGCGCACAGGCTCGACCCACACGCTCATCACAACCGACAGGCCTAGCGTGGCGACAAAAAGTATAAAAAACATAATAAAAGGGTGGGGCAGGACATCGGCTATTCGCGCAATCCGGTGCATTAATCCGGTGTTGCCACCGGACGTTGAGAGTTTGTTCGCTTCCATGTTGTTCTCCGCTTTATATCTGGAAGTGCTGTTTCTTGAAGTGTGCTTTCTTGAACTGCGCTTTCTTGAAATGCTTAGCGAGAGGGGAGTTCACGCTTTATTAGCTGAACAAAATAAGAAGCGCCCACCGGGATAATGTTGTCGTTAAAGTCATAGCTGGGGTTGTGAACACTTACGCCACCGGTTTCGCCTTCAACACCATTGCCCAGAAACACATAGCAACCCGGAACGGCTTGCAGCATGAAGGAGAAGTCTTCGCTGCCAGAAATCGGTAAGCAATCAGGGTTGACCTTTGCATCGCCAACGACTGCGCGGGCAACATCGGTGGCGAGTTGGGTGGCTTGCGGGTCGTTGACCGTGGCCGGGTAGCTACCGGGGTGAATGGTGAGCGTTGCGGTGGCGCCGTAGGCATGGGCAGTACTGGCAACCAGTTGTTCCAGTCGTTGAATTGCATGCTCACGTACAGCGTCGTTAAAGGAGCGAATGCAGCCCCGCATGCTGGCAGTATCGGGAATGACGTTGAACGTACCCGAGCCAGCATGCAGGTCGGTAAAGGACAGCACGGCGGAATCGAGCGGGGCAGTATTGCGGCTAACGATAGTCTGCGCGCCGCTGATAATCGCGCTCACGATCAGCATCGGGTCAACGGCGTGCTGCGGCATTGCCGCATGGCCGCCTTTGCCGTGAACGTCAATGGTGAAACGGTCTGAGCTGGCCAGCAGGGGGCCTTCGCGAAACCAGAATTCGCCTTGAGGAATTCCCGGCATATTGTGGATGCCGTAAACGCGATCACAGGGGAAGCGCTCAAACAAACCATCATCCATCATTGCCTTAGCGCCGGCTAAGCCCTCTTCAGCGGGCTGGAAAATAAAGTGTACGGTGCCGGAAAAGTCGCGATGTTTAGCCAGATACCATGCGGCGGCTAACAGCATGGTGGTGTGACCGTCGTGGCCGCAGCCGTGCATTTTTCCCTGGTTAAGAGACGCATGAGCGAACTGATTGTTTTCCGTCATGGCGAGGGCATCCATATCGGCGCGCAGCCCGATGGTACGAGCGGCGAGCGTTTTGCCGCGCAGTACGCCGACGACCCCGGTTTTAGCGATGCCGGTATAAACCTCGTCAAATCCCCACTCTGTGAGCTTGTCCGCCACTAACTTAGCGGTGCGCTGCTCCTCAAAGCCCAGCTCCGGGTGCTGATGAATATCCTGTCGCCAAGCAGTGAACTGTGCGTTGTTACCCGCAATTTCATCGATCATAGGTAGCCCTTTAGGTTTATTGAAACGATAGCACTTAAGCTATAGCTAAATATTATGCTTTGAGTTTTGGGACGAAGTCTTTTAGCTACCTTTAACTGTATACTGGCTTTTTTAGTCAGATATATTGATTTTTGCTTATTGAAGGATGACGAAATGTTATGGCTTATCGAGGATTTGCGGACAGCCAGATAGAAGCCTTCATGTGGATTATGAAAACCAGTAGCGCTACGGAAGCCGCCAGTAAGATGCTGATTTCACAACCGGCGATTAGCCGTTTGATAAAACAGTTGGAGGCGCGGCTTGGGTTTGATCTATTCGAACGCCACAATAATCGCCTGCTCCCGACCCGGCGTGGCACGCTGTTTTATGACGAGGTGGAGCGGGTTTATATTGGTTTACACCATTTGCGACAGTTTGCCGAACGACTGAAAGAGAGAGTGGCAGGCCAGTTAAGAGTGGTCAGCATGCCTGCTTTTGCGGTGAGTCTGGTGCCAGATGCCGCTACGCTGCTTGCCGAGAAGTTCCCTGACCTTGAAATTAGTCTCTACTCCTACCGATCCAGCCAGATAGCGGAGGAAGTGGTGGCCCAGCGCTTCGATTTTGGCATTACCACCGATCCTCGAATCGATCCGCGCTACCAGAGCTTTCAGTACTCTCTACCTGGCATGTGCCTTATTCCGCCAGGGCATCCGCTGGAAGCTAAAGCGCTTATCGACATTGAAGATTTCGCCAATGAAACGCTGATTTGTGGTGAGCCCAATGAGCAAAGCCGTAGTCGGATTACTCAGCGACTGAGGAAACATGCCGTTTCGCCCAAAAAAATATGGACAGTCTCGCTGGGGGAGATGGCGATCCGGCTAGTAGTGAACGGTGCCGGTCTTGCGGTGTTAAACGCCGTATCGGCCTGTTATGCAAAGCGAGCGGGCGTGGTGGTTCGCCCTCTCGCGTTTGATATTCGTTATGACTTTCAAATTATTTTGCCGCTGGAAAAAGATCTTGAACCCGCCATCAACAACATCAATGCTGAGCTGATCGCTATAATCGAGCAAAAAATTTTCGAAAGCCTCAAAATAGTTGGCTAGCAACTGACCTTTACCCAGCTCAAGGCGCGCCTGTCAGGCAGGGCGCCAACGGGTGGCGCCCTGTACTTAGTGGTGTAGTGGCTCAAGGGAGTGCCGCTGAGCTTAACTTTAAGTGCAGCAACTCCGCGGCACTTTTACCCGCTACGGCACCCAGCACCACGGCGCTAAGCAGGCCGTTGCCAGAAAGATAGCCGCTGTCGTTGGAACCTGAAACACCGCGGGCGGCACCGCCTGCGGCGAACAGGTTGGGTAGCGCCTGCCCCTGAGTATTGAGTACCCGCGCGGTGGGGTTGACCTCTAAACCGCCCTGGGTGTGAAATAGCGCACCCGTGACACGAATGGCGTAGTAGGGTGGTTTGAGCAAATTAGCAGGTTCAAAATGGCGGCCAAACGTATCGGGCGTTTGCTCTTCGGCATGCTGCTGCATCGCCGCAAAGGTGGCCTGCAGCGCTGTTAGTGGCAGGCCCAATCCAGCTGCCATCTCTTCAAGGGTGGCAAAGCTGCGTACCGCGCCGCTCTCTTGGGCGTTACGGTAATCCTCAAAGGCCTGGGCAGATTCCTGTATGCGCGCATCGAATAGATTCCAGGCTACCTGCTCCGGCTGCGCCAGCACTTTGGCTGCCTGTTCGGAGTAGCCGCCGTGCTCGTTTGAGAATCGCTTGCCGTTTAGATTGACCTGAATGCCGCCCTGCATCATCAGCGCCCAGCTAATCAAAATCTGGTGGGGTGTTGCCAGCGAGCCGTGGCCCTGGCATGCACCCAGATCTTTTGTACTGGCGCCCATGGCCTGCCCCCACAGCAGTGCATCGCCCTGGTTTCCCTCATGGCCGTAGTAGAGCGCGTGTTTGAGCGTGGGCAGATAGCGCTCTACCAGTTCAACATTACCGCCGTAGCCGTTGCAGGCCAGAATCAGCGCGTCGCAGCCAATGCTTTCGCGACTGCCATCCGGGCGCTCAATGGTTACGCCCCGCACTCGCTGAGTGTCATCAACGTGCAAATCCACTACTCGCGCCTGGGCCAAAATATCAATGCCTGCCGCTTCGGCGGCATTGAGCAGCGCCCCCATTAGCTCTTCACCGGTTCGCCGTGGCGTAGCATGCATGCGCAGGTGGCGGTGGCCGGGGTAGAGAAAGCCCTCCACCAGCTCAAAGGGCACGCCGTGCTCACCCGCCAGCCACTCGATGGTGTGGCCTGATTGAGTAGCGAGTAGTTCGACAATGGCTGGGTCTGCCTCAAAGCCATTCTTCTTCTGGATATCCTCTGCCATGACTTCGGCGGAATCCGTGACGCCAAGCTCATGCTGAAAGCGCGTATTAGCAGCAGGAATAAAACCCGACGACATCGCCGTGCTGCCGCGGGGTAGCGCGTCGCGCTCCAGCACCGCCAGCTCCACACCCGCCTCTTGGGCAGCCAGTGCGGCGACCAAGCCACAGGCCCCTGCGCCAATAATCAGTAACGGCAGATGGGCATCAAAGCTGTCGTTGTTATAGGGAAGTATCGCCATTACGCCTGCTCCGCTGCACGATGAAACGCATCAAGAATCTCGCCCGCCGGGGCCTGCCATACTTTTGGGTGCCCGCTGATATGGGCCAGCACCTCTTCCAGGCAGGCAATGCGGTGGGGCTGGCCGACTAACCAGGGGTGAAGGTTCAAGGCAAACAGTCGCCCGCCCTGCTCGCGGGACTCTGCCAACAGGAAGTCGAAAGCGTCTTTCACCTGAGTCACCCAGGAATCCTCCGAGTGCAGGTTCTGGCCGATCACAAACTGGTCCTCGATCTCGGTGGCCAGTGGCATCATCATCAAGGGGCCTGATTGGCTATGAAAAGCGTAGGGCATATCGTCGTTGACCCAGTCGGCACAGTATTCGATGCCGTTTTCTGCCAGCAGGTCGGGAGTGTTGAAGCTCTGGTGCTTGGCGGGGCTTAGCCAGCCGCGAACGGGTTGGCCGGTCACGCGTCGCAGGGTCTCCACGGAGCGTTTGACCAGCTCGGCCTCTTCTTCAATCGGTTGGCCGCCGTAGTGCAGGTGATCCATATTCCAGCCGTGGGCGATAAATTCACCGCCGTGCTCTTTTAAGCGCTGCACCAGATAGGGCGTCTGCTCCGCCAACTGTGCGTTGATCGCAAAGGTGGGGGTAATGTTGTGCGCCGCCAGCGCTTTGAGCACGCGATAAATGCCCACGCGGTTGCCGTAATCCCGCAGTGAGAAGTGGCGCAAGTCCGGGTAGGGCATTGTCATGCCGTTAGGTACTTTAAACGGCTTGCCGCGCTGGTTTAACGGGTAAAACTGCAGCGAAATATTGACCCACACCGCCAGGGTTTTGCCTTCAGGCCAGGTGACCGGGGCACGCTCGCTCAGCATCGACCATTCATAGCGCTTGTGATCGTAGCCGTGATTGCGGTGGGGGTAGTCGAGATAGTCGTTGTTAAGCGCCATAGCGTTACCCCTGTTTGCCTGCGGTGGCGGCCTGGGCCGCAATACTGTCGAGAGCGGTATCGTAATAGTTGGCCAAGTAGTAATCAGCAATCTCGCGCCCGGTAGCGACCCACACATCCGGGTGGCCGGTGATGTACTCCAGCGCCTCTTCGAACGCCTTAATACGATGCGGGCAGCTCACCTGATAGTTATGAGTGGGAATGCACATCACTGTGCCGGACTCCGCGCCCTCGGCATAGAGGCGGTCAAAGTGGCGCTTGAGCATGGTGGCGTACTGGCGCGGCTCTACTTTATTCACCGCGTAGACGATGGTGTCGTTCATCTCCAGCGAGTAAGGCATGGAGATAAAACGTTTGCCGGAGCGAACGCTGACCGGCGTCGGCTGGTCATCGTGGAAGAGATCACAGGTGTAAATCCCTCCTTTGTCACCGAATAACTCTTCGCCCACTTCGGCAAATAGATCCAGGGTGCGCTCTGAATGGGAAAGCGCGGGCGCCAGATAACCTGCACAAGCCTGGCCAGTATGGCGGTAAATGGTCTCCATGCTGTCACGGATCATTGCCCGCTCCTGGGCTTCGCTCAACCCATAGGTGTAGCGGGTGTTGTAAATGCCGTGGCTGAAAAACTCCCAGTCGCGCTCTTTGCACATCTGGATAATCTCGGGGTGGTGCTCGCACAGTGCGACCGAAAGTGACACCGAGCCACGAATGCCGTACTTATCCAGCAGGGTCATCTGGCGCTGGTGGCCAACCCGGTTGCCGTAATCGCGAATGCTGTAGCCGGGTACCGAAGGGTGCGGATGCGGCCAAGGGTTACGCTGGGGGTTCAGCGGTGGGTCGAGTTCGTAATACTCGATATTGGGTGCGACCCAGAAGGCCACCTTGGCGCCTCCTGGCCACTCGATTTTAGGGCGTTGGTCGTAGGCCCAGTAGTCGTAAACGCCTAGTGACTCTTTCATAACCGGCTCCTTTGAAACTTGGTAGTCCTTAGGTGTTGCCATTTAGCCATTCGAGTACATTGGCAACCGGCAGAACGTCGGCATACTTGAGATGCAGGTCGGTCAGGTTGGCGTAGTGATAGCTTTCGTGTTTATCCGCGACGCACTCCATGGGCACGATGGTGCGGTAGCCCCGGGACAGGCTCTCCACGGCGGTAGCGCGAATGCAGCCAGAGGTTGAGCCGCCGGTAATGATCACCGTATCGACCTGATGCCACACTAAAAGCGATTGCAGCGGGGTTTCAAAAAACGCCGAGGGCATACGCTTGGTGTAGATCACATCACGGCTGCGGTCTATCTCGCAGCGCTCGTCGAATTCAGCGCGTTCAGAGCCATACTTAATGTTTTGCAACGAATCAGGCGTATCGGTACGAGTACCCCAAACCCCGGCGTCTTCGGCGGAGTCTAGAAACGCCACGTGGGTCCAAACCACCGGCCAGCCTTTCTCCCGAAAACCGCGGGCCAGTTGGTTGGTGTACTCCAACTGCTTGGGGTCTGTTTCATAGGCGGTTTTGAAGAGATCGGTGCGGGTATAGGCCTTTTGTGGGTCGACATTCACCAGCACCGCTTTGTTGCCAAAGCCAAAGGGTACCCGCTGAGGGTTGGCCATGACGTCGTTAAAAATCTCTTTCGCCGTTTTGTCGGTGGTCTGCATCGTCGTCTCCTGAATAGTTATTTATTCGCACTTATAAATATTGGGCACGGTTTGATGAGAGGCACTAGCGATTGTCGTACTGCTCGCCGAGCTCCAGCATCGCCTGGGTGCCTAAATAGTCGTTAAGCTGTTTGAAATCGAGCATTTGGTCGCGGAAGGCATCGGTGGTGCCATCCTGCTTAAGCGTGGCAAAGAAACGGCTGGCCATGTGGGTAATCGCCCGCACCAGTGCGCCGGGGAAAATCACCAGCGAGAAGCCTAGGTCTTCAAGCGCCTGAGCGTTCTGCAGCGGCGTGTCGCCGCCTTCGACCATATTGGCCATGATCGGCACCTTGCCTTTGAACTGGGTCATGATCTTGCTGATGTCTTCGTCGCTACGAATGCCTTCGATAAACAGCATATCCACGCCGGCTTCGTAATAGGCCTGGGCACGTTCGATGGCACTGTCGGTGCCTTCCACGCCAAGTGCATCTGTGCGGCCAATAATCAGCGTGCTATCGCTCGCCCGGGCATCCAATGCAGCATGCAATTTGCCGACCATTTCGCTTTTGGAGACCAGCGTTTTACCGCGCAGGTGGCCGCAGCGTTTGGGGTAAGTTTGGTCTTCAAGCTGAATCGCGTTAGCGCCTGCGCGCTCCAGCAGTCTAACGCTGCGCATCACGTTCATGGCGTTACCAAAGCCGGTGTCGCAATCCACGACCACGGATAAATTGGTGCGCTCGCGAATATGCGACATGGCGGTGCAAATTTCAGTAATGCTGAGCAGGCCAATATCCGGCCGCCCCAATTGGGTGTAAGCCAGGCTGGCGCCGGAAAGGTAGACCGTATCGAAGCCCGCTTGCTCAGCTAGGGATGCGCCTAACGCATCAAACACACCGGGGGCGACCACAATGGAGCTATCTTTCAGTTGCTGTCTAAGCTGGGCGGACTGTTGTGAAACTTGCTGTGAAGCCTGGTTTGAAGAGCGGTGTGGGCGTGTCATAGCGATCTCATCTGTTTTAAGTAAGCGTCAGCGGCGAATATGAGGCCACCCAGTTAGTGATACTTAAGAGCACTGGTTCTGTAATAATGGCTCTCAAAGGGCAGCAGCTGTGTTATTGATTAGCTGTCAATATGTATTATATATAATACATTTTTATGTCTATTATTATCCCTGCGTCAAGCCAGATTTGAATTTTTTAACCATTTCTAAAGAGAGGCGTGGATGAGTGAGGCACAACCCTCCGCGGTGGGCGGCACCAAGTCACACCGCATCTACCTGCTGTTGAAAGACGCTATTTTGAGTGGGCGGCTGCCAGCGGGCAGTAAACTGCCAGGCGAAAATAAACTGGCAGAGCAGCATGGCGTGTCACGCGTCACCGTTCGACGTGCGATGGAGGCGCTGCAAACGACAGGATTGGTAGAGCGTAAAGCAGGCGTGGGTACGGTGGTGCTGGAGCAGCCGCTGGACGCCACGGTGATGACTGCCAGCGTGTCTAACCTAATGCCCAATATGGTCAAGATGAGCCAGGCTTCTCAGGTGCGGCTGCTGGAGTTTGCTTATGTGCTGCCACCGGAAATGATTCGCGAGCGGTTAGGCATGGGGCCGAGTGGTAAGGTGCAGCGTTCGGTTCGTGTCCGCATGGTCGACGACAAGCCGTTTTCCCATTTGGTAACCCATGTGCCTGAATCGATTGCCCTGCACTACAACGAGATGGATTTAGCCAATACACCGCTGTTTGTTCTGTTGGAGCGAAGTGGCGTGAAAGTTGATCACGCCTCCCAATCGATTTCCGCCACTCTGGCCAGCCACGAAGTGGCGGAAGCGCTGGATGTTGCCGTGGGTTCCCCGCTGATTTCTCTCACCCGTGTGGTGTTTGATGAGCAGGGCCGGGGGGTAGAACATCTGGATGCACTTTACCGTCCAGATCGTTATCGCTTCCAAATTGATCTGGAGCGCAACGGCGAAGATAACTCCCGCTACTGGGAGCCCAAGGTAGGTGGAATGCCCACCAACGGGAAGGCTGAGTAGTGTGATTGGTTGATTTTTTAATGTATTAGATTTAATACAGATTTAAAATTACAAAAAATACATTTGACCTGTGTTGTGAAATTGCGCTAGTTGTATTGGGTGAGAACGATAAGTCTAACGAAGGCCGAGGCAACGAGCGACGACCATGAGTACCCCAACAACGCTGTTTGACAAAGTTTGGCGCGCCCACGAGGTTCACCGCAGTGAAAGCGGTCAGAGCCTGCTGTGGATTGACCGCCACTTTGTCCACGAAGGCTCCTTCCACGCGTTCAATAAGCTGGCTGAACGCCAGTTGCCCGTTGCACGGCCCGATTTAACCTTTGGTATTGCTGACCACTACGTACCAACGCTGACTCGCGACCTGGCAGGTGTTGCCGACCCCAAAGTGCGCTCGATGATTGAGCAGCTCTCCCACAATACCCAGCGGCATGGGGTGACGCTGTTTGGTCTCGATGACCCGCGTCAGGGCATTGTTCATGTGCTAGGCCCCGAGCAGGGACTCACTCAGCCCGGCATGGTGATGGTGTGCGGCGATAGCCATACCGCCACCCATGGCGCTTTTGGCAGCATTGCCTTTGGCATTGGCGCCTCGGAAGTGGCCCACGTGCTGGCCACGCAAACCTTGTGGCAGAGCAAGCCCAAGGTGATGCGGATTAGCGTCGAGGGCCAACTCGCCGAGGGCATCACCGCCAAAGATATTGCGCTCACCTGGATTTCGCGGCTAGGCGCCGACGGCGCACGGGGTTATGCCATTGAGTACGCTGGCGAGGCGATCCGCTCGCTCTCCATGGAAGCGCGTCTCACGCTGTGTAATCTCTCCATTGAAGGCGGCGGCCGCTGCGGCATGATTGCTCCAGACCAAACCACCTTTGACTATTTGCGTGACCGCCCCTGGAGTCCGAAAGGGGGAGCCTTCGAGCAAGCCTGCACCTATTGGGCCACGCTCTACAGCGAGCCAGGCGCCCGTTTTGATCTTGAAGTGACGCTGCATGCGGACGAAATCGCGCCGACGGTGACCTGGGGCGTCTCGCCCGAAGAAGCGCTGCCGATTGATCGCGCTGTGCCCGACCCTGAGAAATTGAGTGATCCCGCGAAAGCGCGCCAGGCTCGGGAGAGCTTGGCCTATATGGGCTTAACGGCGGGCCAAAAACTCACCGATATCAACATTGATCGGGTCTTTATCGGTTCTTGTACCAACGCGCGTATTGAAGATTTACGGGCCGCTGCGGCTGTCCTGGCAGGCCACAAAAGCCGCGTGCCCGGCGTGGTCTCGCCAGGCTCAACCCTGGTGAAAACCCAGGCCGAAGCCGAAGGGTTAGACCGTATCTTTATTGATGCCGGGCTTGAGTGGCGCCACTCCGGTTGCTCCATGTGCGTGGGTATGAACGGTGATTTAGTGGCCAGCGGCGAACGCTGCGCCTCGACCACCAATCGCAATTTCAAGGGCCGCCAAGGGCCTGGCGCGCGCACTCATTTGATGTCACCCGCCATGGTGGCCGCAGCGGCGGTGAGTGGGCGGCTAGCCGATGTGCGTACGTTAGCAGCGGGCGCTGATTCATCCGTTCAGGCTTCAGGAGCGCACTAATGCAACCTATTACCGTACTGGACACTCTTGGCGTTGCCCTTGCCGCGGCTAACGTGGATACCGATCAGTTGATTCCCGCGCGCTTTATGAAAGAGCCGCGCAGCGTTGGCTACGGTCAGTTTTTACTTTATGACGTTCGCCACGACGAGCAGGGCACACCGGACAAAGAGTTTATTCTTCATCGCCCTAATGCTGCCGACGCTGAAGTGATGGTCAGTCGCCGCAACTTTGGCGCGGGGTCATCGCGGGAAGCGGCAGTCTATGCACTGGTCGATTACGGCTTTCGCTGTGTGGTGGCGCCAAGCTTTGGCGATATTTTTGCTTCTAACGCCGTCAATAATGGCTTACTGCCTGCGGTGGTGGAAGAGGATGAAGCCGAGCGTTTGTTATCAGCGCTTGGCGATGCACCGGCGGCGATACACGTTGACTTAGACAAGCAGGTCGTCCGTGTCGCCGAAGTAGAAGTCAGCTTTTCAATTAGCCCGGTTTGGCGCACCAAGCTGCTTAACGGTTGGGATGATATTGATATGACCCGCCAGCATGCTGACACCATTACTGATTTCTCAGCACAGTACACGGCACAGTTCCCTTGGACAGCGGCTCAGCCGCCAGAGAGTACCCTTATCAGCAAGGGGTAGAAACGGCCTGGAAGTATATTGCTAACAACAGCACGCACGTTTGCAACAGACGTTTATAAGAAGGGTTAATAAACAGCAGCTTATAAAAACGGTTTAGAAACAAAAACGCTATAACGCAAATTATCTTGTGCAGGAGACAAACTAATGAAAAAAGTAACCCTTACCCTGGGCGTGCTAACTGCCCTGGCTTCCACTCAAGTGCTGGCCGTTGATCAAATTAACGCAGTGCATGCATTTCCCCCCTCGTTGATCTATACCCAGAGCTTTTTAGAGTTCGTCGATAAGGTGAACGAACGCGGTGAAGGTGTGGTGCAAATTAACGTACGCGGCGGCCCTGAAGTGATTGGCCTTTCCGAGCAGCCCGACGCAGTTCGCAACGGCGTGGTCGATATGGCCTACACCGCTGCGAGCTTCTACGCAGGTACCGTACCAGAGCGCGATGCCATGGTCGCCTCGAACACTAACGCTATCTACGCACGCGAAAATGGCGGCATCGACCTGCTTAATGAAATTCATCAGGAGAAGATGGGCACCTACTATCTGGGCTGGTTCGACAGCGGGGTCAGCTACAACTTCTACACCATTGATGAGCCCACCGTCGATGGCGAAGGTAACCTAAACGTTTCGGGCCTACGCCTACGCAGTAATCCGGTGTATGACGCCTTCTTCCAGGACTACCTGGGCGCTCAGCCAATCAGCCTGCCGACCACCGATGTTTACGCGGCCCTGGAGCGGGGTGTAGTGAACGCGACTGGCTGGACTCAAATTGGCCTGAAAGACCTAAATTGGGATCGTTTTCTTAACTATCGGGTTGACCCTGCCTTCTTCTCCACCGATATGGGGGTGATCGTTAACCTGGATAAGTGGAACCAGCTCAGCGAAGAGTCGCAGCAAATTCTTCAGGAAGTCGCCATTGAGCATGAGCGCGACAGCGCCGAACAACTGGCTGAATTAGCCAACGAGCAACAGGCTCAGCTTGAGGCCGATGGCATGCAGGTCATCACCCTGGAAGGCGAAGCAGCACAGCGATTCTCAGACGCTGCCCGGGATGCCACCTGGGAACGTATGCGTGGCCAGATGGAGCGCCACCCCATGGGGCTTGAGCACTACGATACGCTGATCGAAAAATTCAACGATCTATAGAAACGTAGGGGCGCCGAGCGGTCGAGCGCCCTATTTGTGTGGCTTATTTTCTAGGGTTTTTTATGCGCTACGCACAACGCGGCTATCTGCTGCTGCTCAACGGCATGGCCCTGCTGGCCGCCATCATGCTGGTTTGGCTGATGGTGGCCGTGGTGCTTTCGGTGGTGATTCGTAACTTAGGTCTTCAGCCCTCTGCATGGTTTTTTCTCTCCACCGAGTACGCCATGTTCTACCTCACTCTACTCGGGGCTCCCTGGCTGGTGCGCCAAAAAGGGCATGTGCATATTGAACTACTGACCTCGGTGTTGCCGCCAGCAGCGCTAAATATCCTCAGCCGAGGGGTAGCGCTGCTCTGTGTCGTGGTGTGCGGCGTGCTGGCGTGGAAGGGGCTTGATCTGGTGCTGCTTAATATCGAGCGCACTGACTATGACGTGCGGGCTTTCTTTGTGCCGAAATGGATACTGACCATTGTTTTCCCCATCAGCTTTACCCTGATGGCGATCGAATTTGGCCGCTTTGTGGTGGGCCATGAAATTCTTCACAGCGGCGAAGCGGGGATTAAAGAATAATGGAATGGTACTTTGCACTCGCTTTCCTGCTCTCGTTGATTTTGATCTTTATGGCGATTGGCACCCCCATTGCCCTGGCCTTTTTGGCCGCCAATGTGATTGGTGCCTGGCACTTTATGGGCGGCCAAACCGGCATCTTGCAGATGCTCAACAACGGTTTCGGCGCACTATCCAGTTTTAATTTGGTGCCCATTCCGCTGTTTCTGTTGATGGGCGAGCTGTTTTTCCGCACTGGTCTAGGCATGAAAATGTTCAACGCTATTGACCAGCTAATGGGCAAGGTGCCGGGGCGTTTATCTTACGTAACAGTGGTGGGTGGGACGGCTTTCTCCACTCTCAGTGGCTCCTCCATGGGCTCTACGGCATTAATGGGTTCGCTACTGGTGCCAGAAATGGAGCGGCGGGGCTATAAAAAGAAAATGGCGATTGGCCCGATTCTGGGCACTGGCGGCCTGGCGATTATTATTCCGCCTTCTGCGCTGGCAGTGTTGTTAGCAACCTTGGCAAAAGTGGATATTGGCGCGCTGCTTATTGCCGGTATCTTGCCGGGGCTAACGCTGGCGGGGTTCTATATCGCGACCATTTTTATTCAGACCAAGCTGGATCCTCAGGCCGCCCCGAATTATGAGCTTGAGCCGGTGCCGCTGAGCGCGAAGCTCAAACTGATCGTGACCGATATTCTACCCATGCTCAGCGTGATGGTGATTATCGTCACATTAATGCTGATTGGGTTTGCCACGCCGTCAGAGGCTGCAGCCTTTGGCGCGCTAGGTGTGATTATCCTGGCGTTTATTTTCCGCTGCATGACCTGGGAGGCGTTTAAACTTTCGGTCACCGGGGCATTAAAAGTCACGCTGATGGCCTACCTGATCGTGTTTGGCTCGGCTACCTTCAGTCAGTTGCTTGGTTTCTCAGGCGCTTCGGGTGGCTTGATCGGCTGGGCGACCAGTTTCGATCTGTCGCCGATTCTGATGCTCCTGGCGATGTTTGCGGTGCTACTGGTGCTGGGCACCTTTATGGAGCAGATCTCTATCATGATGCTGACCGTGCCGATCTTTTTCCCGCTCGCCCAGGCGCTTGGGTTTGATTTGGTGTGGTTCGGTATCGTTGTTCTACTGGCGCTTGAAATTAGCTTCTCAACGCCGCCCTTGGGTCTTTTGTTGTTTGTCATGAAAGGGGTCGCACCGGCAGGTACTACCATGAGAGAAATATACTCGGCAGCGATTCCCTACATTCTTTGTTCGATGCTGCTGGTCGCAGTGCTGATAGTGTTTCCGGGCCTGGCGACTTGGTTGCCCAGCATGTTGCAATAGAGCGTTTAGCAAGAAAAGTGCAGGTAGTAAAAAAGAGAGAGGCTGCGGCCTCTCTTTGCGTTTAAGCGTTATTAGCTCTTACTTATTCCCAGGACGGGAATGGATCGGGCAGTTTCTTCCACGCGTTCATGCCTTGCAGTAGTTCCGCTTCGCTTATCAGGCAGCCATCCAGCGCTTCACGCATTTTATCTTGTTCCAGGTTCTGACCGATAAAGACCAGCTCCTGGCGCATATCGCCAAACGGCTCCTGCCACTTTTCCATAATAAACTGACGCGTTTCGGGATCCGTTGGCCAACGCTCTTCGGGAATCGCCTTCCAGAATATCCCGGCTGGGCCGTGGTGGGCGATGCCGCCTGCCTGGCTCCATTGACCGGCGGATTGGGGGCGAGTGGCGAGCCAGAAGAAGCCTTTCGAGCGCAGCAGGCCCTTACCAAACCACTCCTGGTTGAGCAGGTCATGAAATTTCTGTGGGTGGAAGGGGCGGCGGGCGTGATAGGCAAAGCTGCCAATACCGTACTCTTCGGTCTCTGGCACATGCTCGCCGCGCATCTCTTTTAGCCAGCCCGGTGCCAACTGGGCACGCTCGAAATTGAACTTGCCGGTATCCAGTACTTTATCGAGCGGCACGCCGCCTTGAGTGATCGGCACCAGTTCCGCGTCGGGGTTCAGCGAGTGCAGGATAGCCTTCAGCGCCTCCAACTCTTTCTCATTGATCAGGTCAGTTTTGCTGATCAGCAGCACATTGCAAAACTCGATTTGATCGACCAGCAAGTCAGCGACATTGCGCTCGTCATCCTCGCCTAAGCTTTCGCCCGCTTCGGTGAGGCTTTGCGCTTCGCGGTACTGTTCAAGAAAGTTGGCGCCATCAACGACGGTGACCAGCGTATCCAGCCGGGCGACGTGGGAGAGGCTCTGGCCGCTTTCATCTTCAAAAGTGAAGGTTTCCGCCACGGGCAGCGGTTCGGAAATCCCGGTGGACTCAATGACCAGGTAATCGAACTTGCCTTCCCGGGCCAACTGGCTGACTTCTTCCAGCAGGTCTTCGCGCAGGGTGCAGCAGATGCAGCCATTGCTCATCTCTACTAAACGCTCTTCAGAGCGGTTCAGAGCAACATTACCATCCAGCGTCGACTCACCAGGGCCACCGCGCACCAGTGCACCGTCGATATTTACCTCGCTCATATCGTTCACAATGACCGCGACGCGGCGGCCTTCACGGTTGGCGAGAATATGATTAAGCACGGTGGTTTTACCGGCACCTAGAAAGCCCGAGAGCACCGTCACGGGCAGGGGAGAAAATGCGGTCATTGCTAGGGCACCTCTAAATGGGTTTATGTTATGTGATAATATAACAATTTAGATGCTTAGAGGAAGATTTGTTTCAGAGGAGGTCGAGTCAGTTTTCGTACAAAGCCTAGTGGATTTCAGCGCTTATATTGCGTTGGGCAATATCCACGTAGAACATCCGGCGAGCGCAGAGCTTGGTGTTTGGTGGCGCGGCCGGTGACACGTGTGCGCCAGAGGCGAAACGAGGCGGGTTTAAGCTGGTGGCGCATCACCTCAATCACATCGGGCTCGGCAAGCCCAAACAGCGTTTCGATCGCTTCAAACGGCGTGCGGTCTTCCCAGGCCATTTCTATAACGCGTGACTGTTCGTCATCGGGTAAGCGGCGAAAGCGCTTAACGGGGGCTTTTGGCATCGTTCACCTCAAGGTATGTTATTGGTGGGTATTAAGTCTGCGGGCAGTGTAGCGCTTTTTAATAGACCAGCGCAGCGCATCAATCACGATGAAAATCGCCAGGCTTACACCCAGTACGGGCAGTGCTACGCCAAGCGTGATAGCGACGAACAGCACGCCGAGTTGGGTCGTAAGCGGAAGCATTAGCCAGGGTTCAGTCACCGTTGGGAAGCGCTGACCACTCGCCGTGCGTAGCCGCCGCCACGCCATTACGTAACCCCACACCATCAGCGTCACAAGCCCCGCGGCGATCAACGCCAGCACTATTTGATTAGCGATACCAAACAGTACGCCCATATGCAGATCAATCCCCCAGCGGGTGAGCTTGGCGGCTAGTGGGAAGGTGGTAAAGTCGGTTTGATCGGTCACAGCCATGCTTTGCGGATGCAGCGCCACCTGGTCTACCTGCGTAGGCCACTGGCGATCAATTTCCGCTACCCGCCATGCCTCCTGGGAACTGCTCGGAGGCGTTAGTTGGATGCGCGCTGCGCTAAGCCCCGCCTTACGAGCAGCGCTCAGCGCCCGGTCAAAGTCCTCTAACGTGATAGACGTGGCCACCATTGCCATATGGCCGTGATGCTCAGCATGTTCATCGGCTACCTGGCTATCGGTATCGATCAGTGCCGTTGAGGCACTTGGCGTGCCCCAGCCCCAGGCATGACGAAGTTCCGCAATATTGCTCCCTGCCCACTGTGACCAAGTGAGCCCCGTTGCCGAAAAGAACAGCAGCCCGAAGGAAAGCACTACGCCAAGTGTTGCGTGGCGTTGGCGTGTGGTGTGGGCGCCTGACAGTGCTTTCAGTGTGCGGCGTTGGCGAATCCACAGCGTTATGCCACCCAGCGCGGCAAGCCAAAGCCATGAGGCAGCCAGCTCACTATAGAGACGCCCCGTCTCGCCCATTAACAGCTGGCGGTGAAAATGATCGATCGCTGTGCGCAGCGGTAAAATACCGCTGGTACCGTAAACCGTCGTATCACCGGTCACTTTCAGGGTAATGGGATCGACAAACAGCGCCCGATGTTCAGAAGGCCCCAGCCCTGGCTCGCTAAACATGAGTCGGGTGGTATCGCCTAAAGCCGGTGCAGGGCGCACCGCGCTGGGCAGGGTTGGTGCGCCCAGGTATTGCTGGGCCGTAGTGATCTGTTCGGCAAGTGAATGAGGTTCGCCCTGAGTAGCGCCATATAGGGTGTCATGGTAGAGCCACTCTTCAAGTGGTGGGCTAAGCAAGTAAGCGATACCAGACAGTGCCGCGATAAGAATAAAAGGGCCGACGAAGAGGCCAATATATAGGTGTAAGCGGCTAAGCAGGGCAAAAAGCAGCTTGCCGGTGCGGTTAGAGGAGTGGACTGTCATTGGCTTGAATCCGAGTGGTATCGGTAAATTAGCCAGACAGCTTAGATAGTTTAATTAGCAATCGCTAGCCTGTGCATAGCGGTAAAAAGTCACACGCTTAGCGGCTAGACGGAGCGGGCTTGACGGCCAGGAGTGCACGGAATAGACCATTCATTAGCACCGGTTCGTCGTGGTGAATCTGAAACCCAGCTTCGCTGAGCAGTGGCTGTGCTTGGCGTGTAATGTCGGTGGCAAGTGCCGATGTGACTCCATTCAGAAGACGTCGGCCCGCGCCCACAGATTGACCGTCTGGCTGGAACTTATCCATTACGCACAGCTGCCCACCGGGTTTTAACACGCGGTACGCTTCGGCAAGCCCTCGCTGTGGATCAGGCATTACCGCAATAATCAGATGCATGATGACGGCCTCAAAGTGCTCATCGGGGTAGTTGAGCGCCTCGGCATCCATCACACTACACTCCACATCGTGGCGAAGCTCCTCGGCTCTTTTTGCCGTGCGCTTCACCATGGCCGGAGCGATATCGGTGGCGTGCAATTCGATGTCATGAGGCAGAAAAGGCAGGTCTAACCCTGTGCCAGCCCCTACCAGCAGCACCCGCATACCAGGCTCCCAATCTACTTGTCCAAGCGCAATACGCCGTGGCCTACGAAACGCACGGGCGGCGACCGCATCGTAGAAAGGTGCGTAAACGGTGTAGCGAAGGCGATTCCACGCGGTGGTGTTGAACATAACGCCCCTTTGCAGCTCAACGCTGCGATTGCTGAATGCCGGGTGTCGACTATTTACATCAGACTACCTATAGCATGAAAGCAATCATTCAACCAATAAAGCGTGCTCATGTTGGATGATTTATTTTATATGGCTAATATTATCACCTTATCAAATTTATTGTGTGGGATTTATGAAATAGCAAACGTTATAGTGATCCTTTGGTTGATTTTTTGTAGTAATTTTTGATTGGTCTTAAAGTTGTAGAGATAAGGTTTTGTCATTGTGTTTGATTACCCTTTTTGTAGGCGTGTAGTTAAGCTTTCAACAATATCGATAACTAGCTGTCGATCATTTTGATTTAAAGGCTCTAAAAGCTGTTTCATTCTGCTTGACTGATCATCGATATGAAAACTGGCTTGCCCAAATAACTCAGCTGCCTCGCAGTTGAAAATTTCAGCAAGCTCTATTAAGCGCACAATGTTGGGGATCACCCGCCCGCGCTCGATGCGCGAAACGGCTTCGTTACCAACACCTAGGCGCTCAGCAACTTCCTCTTGGGTCAATTGACTGCGAACCCGCTGTTTGGCAATTGCCCGGCCGATACTGCCTGCAAGCCGTTTCTGTTCTGTTTTATTCACAATGTCCTCCATTAGACCTAGATGGTTGAGGAACGACCTATTGACATGAAGGACTGTTTAGGTTGAATATCATCTTCTAAGGTTGATTTGGATGCCTGTAGTTACTTTTTGTTTCGTTTGGTTACGCCGTGAAATGTGTAATTAAGGGGTAATGATTTAATTGGGTAGCCAAAAAAAATAAAAAGCATAGGTGTGATAGGTGAAAATGCCCGAAGCTATAAAGCATATAACTGAGGGCAGCTTTAGTAGTGTAAGTTATCAATATGTTTTCAGTGTTAATGTTCAAGTTGCTTTGGTTGGTTGTTTGAAGGTTGTTTAAAAGCTTATGAAAGAAGATTGTGAGGTGTTGAATGTTGGGTGGTTTTTCTTTTGTAAGCTTTAGGCGTTTATAAACTTTAGTCGTTGATCGGTTACCGAATGGCGTTTATGCGGCAGATCGGTGCGTTTTTTTAAATACTGTTCAGCAAGAGCGGGAGAGAAGCTTGATGTGTAAATCCGAAGGCGCTTAATAACATGCTCCCTACTTCTGCACCAGAGATTTTTCGACAGTTGGCGGATAAGTTGACCTGCGTCAGTGAAGAGGGCTTTTTTCAACACCTTGTGCGATCCCTGACGGGTATCCTTGGCGTTGATCATGCCGTTGTTGAATATGTCGATAGCCGCCAGGACACTGTGAGCACATTGGCAGCGTGGTCTCAGGGTGAGTTCATTGAGACAGCTCCGTATTCACTACAAAGCACGCCATGCCAACAGGTCGCGGAACACTCACGGTTGTTTGTGCCTGCTTCTGCTCGTCAGCAGTTCCCGGATGATCAGCGGCTGGACTCCCTGAGCGTTGAGGGGTATTTGGGTATCTCCATCGCAGCGCCTGGTGGCGGCTTTTTGGGTGCTATTGCGCTAATGCACTCATCCGTCCTGGAGCTTCCTTCTTATGCCGATGAAGTGTTACGTATCTCTGCGGCGTTGGCTGGCGCAGAGTTGGCGCGTCAGTTAGCAGAAAGCCAAACGCGCGAACGTCTGTTATATAAGCAGCAGGCGTTGCAGCGCATTGGTCGACACAACACCGCCCTGATCAACACCATTAATGAGCAGCAACGCTTTCAACACGCCGTTGTTAGCTTGGCAACTGCGGTCTCAGCTGAGAATGGCGAAGCGTTTCTGCGCCGGCTAACCGCCCATATGGCCGAAGCGTTATCCGCTGAAGTGGGGTTTATAGCGCTACTGGACGAGCAGGATTCCGATATCGCGCATACCTTAACGCTGTATGTAAATGGTCAGTGCCAGGATAATTTTGCTTATTATCTTCCCGGCGTTCCTTGCCATAAGGTAATGGTGGAGCAAGAGTGTATCGTTCACGAGGGCGCCGCCATTAGGCTGCCTGCTGAAACCAACGGGGCGCTTTCGTGGGTAAACGGCTATGTTGGGCGGCGGCTGGATGATAGCCATGGTCAGCCGATGGGGCTTATTGGCGTCATGTTTAAGAAGCCGCTGGACGATGTGGATGTTGTGCGCAATGTCTTGCAGATATTTGCTGCGCGGGCCGCTTCAGAGCTTGAACGCCAACAAGACGAAGTACGCATTCGCCAATTGGCTTTTTCTGATTCGGGGACTCAATTGCCCAACCGTGCTGCCTTTATGCGCCACTTAGAGCGAGTGGTCGCCGATACGCAGACCACTGAATTGGCGCTATTGCTACTGGATCTTAATCATTTCAAAGAGATCAATGATACCGCTGGGCATGACCTGGGCGATTTAGTCCTAAAGGCCGTGGCCGAGCGCTTTGCAGCTTCGTTGACGGAGGGACAGTATTTAGCACGCTTAGCTGGTGATGAGTTTGTGGTGGTTTGCCCTGGTGTTGAGGCAAGCAGCGCGTTAGCCACAGCTCAGCAATTGTGCGACAGCATCGCGCAACCGTTTATTGTTGAGCAACACTCCTTTGAGCTTTCTGTGGGAATCGGTCTGGCGCTATATCCTCAGCATGCGGCAATGCCATTAGAGCTGTTGAAACACGCCGACATTGCCATGCATCAAGCCAAGCGGCAAAAGCTTCCCGTATGTGTATTTGAACCCTGGATGGGGCGCGTTGTGGCTGAACAGTTGCATATCGCCAAACGCCTGGCGTCCGCCATTGCCGAAAAACAGCTGAGCCTGCACTTTCAGCCCCAGGTAGATTTGCACACCGGCCAGTTAATTGGCGCTGAGGCGCTGTGTCGGTGGCACGATGAGGAACTGGGTGACGTTTCACCGGGTAAATTTATTCCTATTGCCGAGGAGCGCGGCATGATTGTCGCGCTCGGCAGTTGGGTGATAGAGGAAGCCTGCAGGCAACTTGCCGCATGGCGAGAGCAGGGGCGCTCTATGCCTGGCCAGTTAGCGATTAATATTGCCGCCCAGCAGTTTGAAGAGGATGATTTGGTGACTGGCCTGCTCGGTTGCTGTGTCGACTTTGGCGTTGAGGCGTCACAACTTAGCCTGGAAATTACCGAAAGCGGTATCATGGAGAATCCTGAAAAAGCGATTGCTATGACCGAAGTGTTAAAGAGCAAAGGGTTAGGGCTTTCCATTGATGACTTTGGCACCGGGTATTCGTCGCTTGCCTACCTAAAGCGCTTCGCCGCCGATAAAATTAAAATCGATATCTCCTTCGTCCGCGATATGCTCACCAGCGACAACGACCGTGTCATTGTGGCAACGATCATTGCCATGGCAAACACGCTGGGCCTTGAAACCATTGCGGAAGGGATTGAGAACCAAAACCAGATTAACGCATTGCTTGCAATGGGCTGTGCCCAGGGCCAAGGCTACTACTTTGATCGGCCATTGGCAGCTAAAGAGTTTGCCCAGCGCTGGCTGCGCTAGGTGAGTAGGTCGTTTTTGCATTGAGCGTTTTTGAAGGGCGCCCACCAAACTGCTATCTATAATAGACAATAAGCTTAAGGTAGCGCCTGTTCTCCCGGTTCAACGAATCGAGCCCATTCTAATTTTAGCCTCAACCCTTTCAAAAAGCCCGGTTAGTCGGGGTGCCAAGTAGTCTAGACTCATGCTATACCTAAAACGTAACCTCATCTTCACATACGCTCGAGGTGCGCTTTAGGATGGTGAGAAAATCAAAAGGACGCATTTAGCTGATCGAATGGACTCTTTCGTATGTCGATTCGGCAAGTAAGCGAATTTGAATTTAGTCAAAGGATTGTACAGGAGCATGACGCTAAATGAGTGGATCGACCCGGTTAAGTAAATTTTCAAGCTGCAAAGGTTTTTTTTCAGTCGCCGTTCTGGGTGGCCTGCTGGTTGGAAGCATCCCTCTTGAGGCTTTTGCATTTGGCTTCGATGATGTCGCTAGAAAAGCAGAGGAACTAGCCCAGCAGGGCTACCGAGCCCCGGAAACATCTTTGCCTGATGAGCTGCGCGAACTCAGCTATATGGAGTATTCGCAAATACAGTTCAAGCGAGATCGCGATGTGTGGAGCGGTAAAGGCGCACCGTTCACCCTGAGCTTTATCCATGAGGGTATGCATTATGACAGTGCCATCCAATTAAACAGCGTTGATCAGGAGGGGGGGGTACATGGCTTTGCCTATAATCCGGATGATTTTACCTACGGTGATTTAGGCATCTCCGACGAAGTGAAGAATAGCGATGGCATTGGTATTGCCGGGGTCAGGATCAACCATGCACTCAATGAAGGTGATCGCAAAGATGAGGTGATGGTCTTTCTGGGGGCTAGCTATTTTCGCGCTATTGGCGAAGGGCAGGTTTATGGGCTTTCCGGGCGAGGACTTGCCGTTGATACAGGGCTACCTTCGGGCGAGGAGTTCCCTCGCTTCAAGGAAATATGGATCGTCGAACCTGGCCCGGAAAGCCAGTACTTGACTATTTTCGCACTGCTTGACTCACCTAGCGTGACCGGTGCATACCGCTTCGTGCTGCGTCCCGGAGAAGACACTATAGTCGACGTACAGTCGCGGCTATATTTGCGTCGGGCTGTCGAGAAACTAGGAATAGCTCCACTCACCAGCATGTATCTTTACGGCCCAGAGCAGCCCTCTTCGACACAACACTATATCCCAGCAATCCATGATTCTAATGGCCTTTTGATCAATGATGCGCAGAATGGCTGGCTGTGGCGCCCGCTAGCCAATCCGGCCAGATTGATGATGAATAGGCATGCAACACCTCAGTTACGCGGTTATGGCTTGATGCAGCGTGGCCACAATTTTAGCGATTATCAGGATATTGCCGCACGTTATGATCTGCGCCCAAGCGCCTGGGTCGAGCCACAAAACGAATGGGGGGCGGGTAGCGTTGAGCTGATTCAGATTCCGACTGACAACGAGACCAACGATAATATCGTCTCGATGTGGCTGTCTGATGAACCCCATGAGCCGGGAACACCGCTGGCATTCGATTACCGTATTACGTTCACAACCAATGAAAGCCGCCACCTTGATCCTCAGCTTGCCTGGGTTGAAGAAACACGTCGCTCACGGGGAGAGGTGATGCGCGATAACCTAGTGCGCGAGCCCGACGGGACACTCGCTTTTGTCCTCGATTTTATCGGGCCCTCGCTTTCCGGTATCGGCAGCGATGCAAATATGACCGTTGAGGCAAGCGTGGGCGATAATGGAGAATTGGCGACTAGCCGCGTTGTTCATAACCCAGCGACCAACGGTTGGCGTGTATTTGTCAATGTGAAGCGGAATAATGGCAGCCAGCCCTTGGATATCAGGGCCAAGCTAATGCTCGATGGCAAGCAAATGTCCGAAACCTGGTACTACAGGCTGCCTGCTAATGGCTGAAATGATGTCTTCATCGCAGGCAACGCCAACGGATATTTATTTAGAGCGCTTGGCGTTGGAAACCCAGAATCGTAAGGAGCGCTACAAGTTACTGGTCGGTGATCTTGATAAGCACGACATGGCGTCGCTACACGCTGCGTTGAGCGAGGATAGTGATGGGGATGGTAATTGGCAGAGAGGTGACAATAGTGATCCTGCAGCGCTGTCAGTAGGTCGGCGCCTGGCGCTTGCCTATGCAGAGCCGCCGCTAGCGCCGCCAGACGTGCTGTCTACGGACGCCTCCGGTATTACCCGCCTGCAAACTGCGCCACCGATGAAGCGAACGCCGTTGGCGCCCCAGCAGTGGTCGACCAATCCTTTCGTGAATATTGGTCGCCGCTTCAAGCGCTGGGCAAATGGTGATTTTCGTCGGCGCAGAAGAGAGTCACCCTCCGCGTCCTGGAAGTGGGTCGCCACTAGGCGACGCTGGGTTTTGCTAGTGCTGATTTTCGGTCAAAGTATCATCGCTGCCAATCAGATGCGTACTGTCCTCCCTGGCCAGGGCCTGCAGTGGCTTGAGATAGCTATCCTGTCGTTATTTGTGTTGCTATTCGCCTGGGTATCCGCCGGGTTTTGGACTGCCTTGATGGGATTTTTCCAGCTATTACGAAGCCATGACCGCTACGCCATTGACAGCGAGGTGGGCGACGAGCCGATTGATGATGAGGCACGCACAGCACTATTGGTGCCAATCTGTAACGAGGATGTTGCCAGGGTCTTTGCCGGGGTGCGCGCCACCCTGGAATCCCTGCGCAGTACGGGTAATGACCGGCATTTCGACATCTTTATTCTGAGCGATACGTCCGATCCCGATATTGCCATTCAAGAAACCTATGCCTGGCTGGTGTTGTGTCGTGATCTGGATGCTTTCGGTCAGGTTTTCTATCGCCGCCGACAGCGTCGAGTCAAACGCAAGAGCGGTAATCTCGACGATTTTTGCCGCCGCTGGGGGGCGCTCTATCGTTATATGGTGGTGTTGGACGCCGATAGTGTCATGAGCGGCAAATGCCTGACGCGACTGGTGCAAATGATGGAGGTGCACTCCAGGGTCGGCATTATCCAAACAGCGCCACGCGCTTCGGGGCGCCTCAATCTGTACGCTCGGATGCAACAGTTTGCGACACGAGTGTATGGACCGCTGTTTACTGCCGGGCTCCATTTTTGGCAATTGGGTGAGTCGCATTACTGGGGCCATAACGCGATCATTCGCCTCGCCCCGTTTATGCAGCACTGCATCCTGGCGCCACTGCCCGGTAAAGGCTCGATGTCTGGGGAGATACTATCCCATGATTTTGTTGAGGCGGCGCTGATGCGGCGAGCCGGTTGGGGGGTATGGATTGCCTACAAATTGGAAGGCAGCTTTGAAGAAATGCCACCTAACCTGCTCGATGAACTCAATCGCGACAGACGCTGGTGCCACGGAAATTTGATGAACTTCCGGCTGTTTTTCTCGCAAGGCATCCACCCCGTCCACCGTGCCGTTTTCCTGACCGGTTTAATGTCTTATCTTTCCGCGCCGCTATGGTGTCTTTTTTTAGTGCTTTCGACCGCGCTTTTAGCAGTGCATACCTTTAGCACGCCCGACTACTTTCCTGAGCCGGGAATGTTGTTTCCTGTTTGGCCACAATGGAATCCAACCTTAGCGGTGGGGTTGTTTGGTGTGACGGCGTTACTGCTGTTCTTGCCTAAGCTGCTCAGCGTATTGCTGGTGTGGATACAGGGGAGTCGTCAATTTGGCGGGCCTCTCAAGGTATTGGAAAGTATGATTCTCGAGTCGCTATTCTCGATGCTATTAGCGCCGGTAAGGATGCTGTTTCACACCCGCTTTGTACTGACGTCATTGATGGGGTGGGCGGTTCAATGGCGCTCACCATCACGTGAAAATAGCGACACGACGTGGGGGGATGCGTTCCGCGCACATTGGAGTCAAACCCTAATAGGGGCTGTGTGGGCAGCGGGTGTTTACGTTATGGAGCCTACATTTCTGTGGTGGCTCTCGCCCATCGTCGTCGCTTTGATGCTGTCTATCCCGGTATCGGCACTGTCGAGCCGTGTCTCGTTAGGGTGGTTCTGCTTTCAAAAGCGGCTTTTCCGGATCCCCGAAGAAACACAGCCGCCCCGTGTGCTGCGGCGCATGGTGAGGTTGCTTTCCCACATGAATACCGGAATGGCGGCGCCGTCTTTTGCCCAAATGGTGGTAGATCCTGTGCCGAATGCGTTGGCTACTGCTTTAGGCACATCACGGCATACCGATGCCGAGCCAATACGCCAACGTCGGGCCGAGCGGGTTGCACGCGGAGTCAGGATGGGGCCTGCGGCAATGAGTAAGCTGGAGCGTTTGGATTTTCTAGATGACCCGGTGATGATGTCGCAACTGCACTACCACATTTGGGAAGACAGCAAGGCACATCACAGTTGGTTTGACTGTGGTCTGCCAGGCCGTGAATCCAAGCACCTCCCAACCTTTAACTAGGCAGACGCTCTTTTTTTAGCTACTCTCGCATTTAATCAGGCTGGCTGAGAGGCTGGCTTGTATTTGCCGCTATTCACTGACTCGCTCATAACGTTTTCGCACTGAGCGTTTGCGATGGGCTCTCTCCGAACTGCTGCTTGTAGTCGTGGGCGAACTGTCCCAAGTGCCAAAAACCCCAGTAGGTGGCTATTTCCGTGACCGATTGTTGCGGAGATGCCGCCCGCAGCGCCCGGCGCACGCGGTTCAGCCGGGTCAGGCGTAAGAACTGTAGCGGGCTGATGCCCAGGATGGTGGTGAAGCTGTACTGCAGTGTGCGGCGGCTAACGTGGGTAAGCTGACAAAGCTCCTCCATCGTCACGGGGCCTTCCAGATGCTCATCCACGTAGCGCTTGACGCGATCAACCACTTCCTTGCGATGGGCATAGCTGGGTGGCAGCTCAGCACTGGGCTGCTTGACCTGCAATAACTCCAGTAGCGCCATCAGCAGAATGTCTTGATGGATATGGCTGGCGATGGACAGCGTCTGACTGGTGAGTAGACGTTCAATGAGGAACGACACGGCGCGCAGGGTGTCACCGGCCGCTTGGCGACGGGGCATGGCGTGCCAGTGTGTATCCAGGCTGACCCCCTGCCGCTTGGCTGCCGCCGTCAAGGCGGGCAACTGGATCACCAGCCCATAGATGTCGAATCCTTCCGGCGTCACCAGTTCAAAATCACGTCCACCCGGGCGGCACATCACCTCGCCCGCACTGAGCGCTTGTCCATTGATGCGCGAGCCTTGATGGGTAGTGGGAATACCGATCCACAGCGACTCAGGCCATACCCGGCAGTCCTGACGTAGCGCTTGCCCGGTATGCTCCTTGAAGACCTGCATGGTTTCCAGTGCCACCTCATCCAGCCGCCCGTAGAAACTCCCTGGGCTGAGCTGATCGTACTCCTGTTGCCATCGCGTCAGGTTCTGCGCGTGCTCATCGGCATCAAAGGCCTCTTGAATGCACCTTGTTGGTGCAAATGAGCTGTCGAGCGTGGTCATGAAGCGCTCCTCGCAGTGATAAGTTGGCTAATCATAATTTATGTAACGCCTTAACTTTTTGTATTTACTTGAGTAAAGCGAAAGTTAGTGAGTTTGCCAAAACTTGATACTCCCTCTCTATTGATAACGCTATGGTGGAAACAAGCAAGTTTTGTACTTCAGCGCGATGTCAACGCGATCAACAACAGCCATCGTAATAAAAAAGGATAGCCCCATGGCGCAGACCTATCACACGACGGTGGGGAGTCGCAGCTATCGCTTTGCATGCCTGGCAGAGCTGATGGCTAAAGCCACGCCGCCCCGTTCAGGCGACCGTTTGGCCGGAGTAATGGCGGAGAGTGCCGAAGAGAGGGTGGTCGCCCAGATGGTACTCGCCGAGCTCCCGCTTACCACTTTTTTGAATGAAGCCCTGATTCCATACGAAGAGGATGAAATCACTCGGCTGATTATCGATGACCATGACTCCGACGCTTTCGCCCCCATCCGTCACCTCACCGTCGGCGATTTTCGTAACTGGTTGCTCTCCGACCACGCTACCAGTGAGGTGTTAGCAGAAGTAAAAACGGGGATTACCCCCGAAATGGCCGCTGCCGTCAGCAAGCTGATGCGCAATCAGGATTTGATTCTGGTGGCCAAGAAGTGCCGGGTCACCACCGCTTTTCGCAACACAATTGGCCTGCCGGGGCGGCTTTCCACTCGGCTTCAGCCCAATCACCCCACCGATGATGTGACCGGCATTGCGGCCAGCATTCTGGACGGCCTGCTCTACGGCAGTGGCGACGCGGTGATTGGCATCAACCCAGCGACGGATAACGTTGCCCAGAGCGTCAAGCTGATGCGCTTGATGGATGAAGTGATCCAGAAGTATCAAATCCCCACCCAGTCCTGCGTGCTTACCCACGTAACGAATACGCTGGAAGCCATAGAGCAGGGTGCCCCGGTCGATCTGGTCTTCCAGTCGATCGGCGGCACTGAGGCCACCAACCGCAGCTTTGGCTTCGACTTGAGCACCCTGGCCGAAGCCGAAGCGGCGGCGCAGTCGCTCAATCGCGGTACGGTGGGGCGCAACGTGATGTATTTCGAAACCGGCCAGGGCAGCTCGCTTTCTGCCGACGCTCACCACGGGCTCGACCAGCAAACCTGTGAAGCCCGCGCCTACGCCGTTGCACGCAAGTTCAAGCCCTTGCTGGTGAATACCGTGGTGGGTTTTATTGGCCCAGAGTACCTGTTCGATGGCAAGGAGATCACCCGTGCAGGCCTTGAAGACCACTTCTGCGGCAAGCTATTGGGCGTGCCCATGGGCTGCGATGTCTGCTACACCAATCACGCCGAAGCCGACCAGAATGATATGGATAACCTGCTCACGCTGCTCGGCGTGGCGGGCTGCAACTTCATTATGGGTATCCCAGGCTCTGACGACATCATGCTCAACTACCAGACGACTTCGTTTCACGACGCGCTCTATGCACGGCGGGTACTGGGGCTGAAGGCCGCGCCGGAGTTTGAGCGCTGGCTCGAAGAGATGCAGATTTTCCAGGATGTTAGCACCCACCGGCTCAATGACCAGCTGCCCGCCGCCTTTGCCAACAGCCTGCGCCACCTGCCCAAGGAGCCTCGCCATGGCACATGATCCATCATCACCCATCGTGGTGGAGAACCCCTGGGAGCGGCTGAATGCCTTTACCGACGCGCGAATTGGCCTGGGCCGCGCTGGGGTCAGCCTGCCGACCAGCAAATTGCTGGCGTTTCAGTTGGCTCACGCCCAAGCACAGGATGCGGTTCACTGTCCGCTGGATGTAGCAGCGCTGGCCTCCGAGCTGACCCAAGCCCTCGATTTGTCTGAGGCACCGCTGCGCCTGCACAGCCATGCCCAGGATCGTGCCATGTACCTGCAGCGGCCCGACTATGGCCGTCGCCTTAACGACGAGACCCGTGAGCACCTGCAGAAAGCTGCCGCGTCCCAGCAGCGCTATGACCTTGCGATCGTCGTGGTCGATGGGCTTTCTGCGTTGGCTGTACAGCAAAACAGTGCTCCGTTTCTTGGCGCGCTTTATCAGATGCTGAGCAGCGATGCTGCTGATTGGCAGCTAGCACCACTGACGCTTGTCGAGCAGGGGCGGGTGGCGATTGGCGACGAAATTGGCGCACTGCTCAATGCCGACGCCGTGCTTGTCATGATCGGCGAACGACCGGGGCTGAGTTCGCCGGATAGCTTGGGGTTGTATATGACCTGGGCGCCCGAGCCGGGGCTCAAGGACGATCGACGCAACTGCATTTCCAATGTGCGTCCGGCAGGTTTGCAGGTGGAAGAGGCCGCCAGACGCTTCTTTCTGCTGTTAAAAGAGGCCCGTCAGCGCAAATTGTCGGGCGTTAAGTTGAAAGACCGCAGTGAAGACGATGTGCTGGAAGGTGACTCAGCATCAGGCTCGACGCGTAACTTCCTGGTGGCGGATTAACGTCACCCAAAAAGCGACAACCTATAACAACGATCACACAACAAAACGGAACAACGTTGGTAAACCACAGCACGCCGCTGACGACGATTTCGTTCCACACTGAAAGGGCAAAACGATGACACAACCAACGATAGATCAAGCGTACCTGGCAAAACGCCAACTGCGCAAAGGCACCGCTGGCTGGATGCTGCTGGCGGGCCTCGGGGTTTCCTACGTAATTTCCGGTGATTTCGCCGGGTGGAACTTTGGTATTGCTGAAGCTGGCTGGGGTGGCTTTGCGATAGCCGCGTGTCTAATGGCGTTAATGTATCTGGCGCTGGTGCTGTCACTTGCCGAAATGTCGGCGGCGATACCCGCGGCTGGGGGCGGATACAGCTTTGCCCGCCAGGCAATGGGGCCTGCTGGCGGCTATCTGACCGGGTTGGCCGTATTGATCGAGTATGCCCTGGCGCCAGCGGCCATTGTGATCTTCATTGGCGCCGCCGTAGAGTCGTTGCTGGGTATCAACGGCCCGCTGGTCTACCTCATTTTCTACGCGCTGTTCATCGGTATTCACCTGGCGGGTGTGGGGGAAGCGCTAAAAGTCATGATGGTCATCAGTGGCTTGGCAGTGTTTGCCATCCTGGCCACCGCCGTCGCACTGATCGGTGATTTTGATGCCGCCAACCTGTTTGATATTGCTCCCACCGATGCGGCAGGTGCGAGCACCTTTATGCCGTTTGGTTGGTACGGCGTCTGGGCGGCACTACCCTTTGGTATGTGGCTGTTCCTGGCGGTAGAAGGCGTACCGCTTGCGGCCGAAGAGGCTAAAGATCCTGCCCGGGACATGCCCAGAGGCATCATCGGCGCGATGTTGTTCCTGCTCTTCACAGCGCTGTTAGTCGTGGTGCTGCTGGCCGGTGCCGCGGGCGCCGAGATGATCGGTCAAAGCGGCGTGCCGCTGGTGGATGCGCTGAATGCAGCGGGCAATCCGACCTTGGCAACCGTGGTGAACGTGCTGGGCCTGGCGGGGCTGATTGCTTCCTTCTTTTCGATCATCTACGGCTATAGCCGGTTGGTCTTTGCGCTTTCACGGGCGGGGTACCTCCCCAAGGCGCTGTCGCTGACCAGTGGCCGTAAAGTGCCTTATCTTGCCCTGATCGTGCCCGGCGTGTTTGGCTTTCTGGTGTCGTTGAGCGGTGAAGGCGACCTGATGCTGGGCATGGCCGTGGTCGGTGCGACGATCTCTTATGCGCTCATGGCACTCAGCCATATTCTACTGCGGGTAAAACAACCCGACCTGCCGCGTCCGTATAAAACGCCTGGCGGTGTCGTTACCTCGGGGATTGCACTGGTGCTTTCCCTGGTTGCGCTCACCGGGGTATACGCCTTCGACCCACGCGCCTTTAACTACACTATCGTGCTGTTCATTGTTGGCGCAGCCTACTTCTTCCTCTACAGCAAGAATCACCTCGTAGCGAAAACCGCCGAGGAGGAGTTTGCGTTGGTGGTCGCGTCACCTGAAGATCTGGATGATATTGACTCAGATCCTGTGGTCACGACAGCGAAGCTGTAATTCACAAGACTAATCGCCTAGGCTGAACAAGCCTCTTTGCCCAGCGGCAAAGAGGCTTTTTTGGCTAATGATAAGGAGTCGTCATGGCGTTGACATTTGATAGTCCCAGCGAGCAGCAGCGCTGGTACTCCGTTGATGATGGCGTGATGGGTGGCGTTTCAAAGAGTGGTTTTTGCGTTACCGATGGCGTAGGTCGCTTTCAGGGCGAGGTGTCGCTTGAAAACGGTGGTGGCTTTGCCTCCGTTCGCCGCGAGCCCAATGGGTTCGAGCCAACGCTAGCGGATGCCCAGGGCATAGAGCTGACCGTGCGGGGCGACGGACGTACCTATCAACTGCGCTTGAAAAGCACCTCCCTTGGCAATGCCTCAGCGTACCGAGTGAAATTTACGCCTTCTCAAGATGCCTGGGAGACGCTGTACTTCTCATGGGATGCTTTTGAAGCGGTGAGGCGGGGAACGCTATTGAGTGACGCCCCGGCAGTAACGCCAAGCGAGATTCACCAACTTGGCTTTTTAATCGCTGACCGCACCGCGGGGCCTTTTTGCTTTCGGCTCAAACGTATTGCGGCAGTGCGCTAAACTGGGGCTACCCAACCAAGGTCGTCTCGCATGTAGTTTGCCGTTAGGCAACGCTAGCGCAAATCAACAGGAGCCCAGCCCGTGAAGCACTCGCCTGCGTACCGCTTAGCGACGACGATTTTGCATGGCTTTGATGAGTACCGTGCACGTTTTAAGGAGATTACCGCCGATGCCAGCCGTCGTTTCCGTGACGCGGCGTGGCGCGAAACGCAGCAGGCATCCGCCGAGCGCATCAATCTCTATAAGGAAAAGATTGATGACACTCTGGGGCGCTTAAAGCGTACCTTTGATCCCGAGGTGGTGTCTCACTGCGAGTGCTGGCGAGAGGCGCGCAACCACTACGCTGAGTTGATCAGCCACCGGCTCGATTATGAGCTCGCTGAAACCTTCTTTAACTCGCTGTTCTGCGCTATTTTCCATCATCGCCATATCCGCAACGACTGGATGTTTGTGTATAGCTCCCGGGAAGATGCCGCCCACCGCTCGGGAATTGACCTATGCCGTCGCAAACAGGTTAATGGCGACTGGCAGGCTGCCCTCAAATGGGCACTTATCGATGCCCCCTTCGAAAATCGCTTTGCGGAAATAGATCAGGATACTCATCTCGGCGCCACCTTCTTACAGCAGCACTTACCCTCGGCGATTTTGAACGCCAGTGATGCTGAAATCGAGCTACTGAATAGCGTCTTTTATCGCAATAAAGGCGCCTATTTGGTGGGGCGAATCCTGGGCAGCGGCGAGCAGGTGCCGCTGGTGCTGCCGGTACTCCACGGCGAGGGTTTTGGAGAGCAGCAGGGGGGCGATCCCAGCCTACACCTGGATACGGTACTGATCGAAACCGACGAGGTGTCGATTATTTTCTCCTTCACCCGCGCCTACTTCCAGGTTGAAGTAGCGGTGCCCAGGGAGTTTGTCGATTACCTTCAGCAGCTGATGCCGCACAAACCTGAAGGCGAACTCTACGCTGCCATCGGCTTCTTCAAACATGGTAAAACCGAGTTTTTCCGGGCACTGAATCGTCAGGTCGCTAAGCGCGAGGATCAGTTTATTATCGCCCCAGGCGTGCGCGGCATGGTGATGGCGGTGTTTGTACTGCCCAGCTTTCGCACCGTCTTTAAGATCATAAAAGATAAATTCGACCCGGCCAAAGACGTAACTCACGCCGTAGTGCGCGAAAAGTATCGGCTAGTAAAGCGCCATGACCGGGTAGGGCGCATGGCCGATACTCAAGAATTCTCCAATTTTATTGTCCGCCAGGATCATTTTGCGCCGGAGTGCCTGGAGCACTTACTGGAAGTGGCTCCCTCAACCGTTGTGTTGAAAGACGATAAGGTGATTATCAAACACTGCTATACCGAGCGGATGATGACGCCGCTGAACATCTACCTGGAACAGTGCAGCGACCAAGAGAAGGAGACGGTGCTTAAGGATTACGGCAATGCCATTAAGCAAATGGCCGCGGCGAACATCTTTCCTGGCGATATGCTGCTGAAAAATTTTGGCGTGACACGCCATGGAAGGGTGATCTTCTACGACTACGATGAAGTTTGCTACCTCACCGAGTGCCGTTTTCGGCATATACCCAAATCCCAGGGCAATGACTTCCAGGGGGGTGATACGTTATCTATCGGCCCTAACGATATTTTTCCTGAGGAGTTTGGGCCTTTTATGTTCGCTAATAAGATCCTACGCGACATGTTCATGGCGCAGCACCCCGAGCTATTTGACCCGGATTACTGGCTGGAACTGCAGCAGGCGATCATCGATGGCCGTGTCATCGACGTTTATCCTTACCGCAATAAGCAGCGTTTTGCGGGCAGTATTGGCCAGCTAGTATATTAGTGTCTTACTTAAGAAACAGTGAAACATAAACAACGAGGTCATCATGGCAGCAAGCCCGCATTTGGTGGTGTTTACCGGCTCGGGGATTAGTGCTGAGAGTGGTATCAAGACCTTCCGTGCCAGCGACGGCCTATGGGAAAACCATCCTGTCGAGGATGTTGCCACTCCCGAGGCGTGGCAACGTGACCCGCAGCAAGTGCTGGATTTTTACAATCAACGACGTGATCAGATCCGTCGTGCCAAGCCCAACGCGGCGCACAAGGCGCTAGCTGCCCTGGAGCAAGAGGGGTTTAACGTCAGCATTATTACTCAGAATATTGATGACCTTCATGAGCGTGCAGGCTCCCGCCATGTATTACATCTACACGGCGAGATTTTAAAAGCACGTTCGTCAATCGATGAGCGCATGCGCTACCCGCTGCCGAAAGGCGGCATCGAACTAGGCAATGTGTGCGACAAGGGCAGCCAACTGCGACCCGACGTGGTCTGGTTTGGCGAGTCGGTGCCGCTGTTTGCGGAGGCCTGTGACCTTGTTAGCCAGGCTGACTTTCTGCTGGTCGTTGGCACGTCGCTGGCAGTCATGCCTGCCGCTTCGCTGCTCTCGTACATTGACTACGACACGCCCTGCGCACTGGTCGACCCGGAGGCGGATATGCTCAGCCCGCCAGGTGTATTGGCAATTAACACCACCGCTGGAGAAGGCGTTCCAGCGTTGGTAAACCGCTGGAAGCAGCAGGGTAATCTACTGTTGTCTTGAAAATTCGAGACTGGATCGGCACAGCCTTCTGCGGGGGCGCTGTAAACCCGTCCATGGGCGCTACTTTTGTCTTCTGACCGCCATGGATGGCGGAAATGCCGGAATTGTTGGGAACATTTTCCGGTCATGACAAAAGACCCCCGCTACAGGCTGATCCCGATCTCGTGTTGAGTAATCATTGTGGCTTTATTGAGGCCTTAAGAACCACGCCTTCATTACATCGGTAATCTGGCTAATTTCCGCTTCAGAAGTAATGTAGGCGGGCATGGTATACAGCCAGCGGCCAATGGGGCGCAGCCATACGCCGCGCTCGCGGGCGAAGTCACCGACGCCTTTTAACGCTTCAGCGGAGTGGGCTTCGATCACGGCGGTGGCGCCGAGCACTCGAACGTCAGCCACGGCCGGATGTGCATTCAGCGCCTGATCTTCAAGTAGCTCACGCTGCAGCTGTTGGCTGAGCTTGGCAATTTTGCCCAGGTAATTCTCTTCCTCGAAGACGCGCAGGCTTTCCAGCGCCACCCGGCAGGCCAACGGGTTGCCCATAAAGGTAGGCCCGTGCATAAAGGCGTGCCGGGGAGTGTCGCCGATAAAGGCGTCGTGGACGCGATCCGTGGCGAGCGTTGCGGCGTGACCCAAATAGCCGCCGGTCAAGCCTTTGGAGAGCACCATAATATCCGGCGTTACGCCTGCGTGGTCAGCGGCAAACAGCTTGCCGGTGCGGCCAAAGCCAGTAGCGACTTCGTCAAAAATTAGCAGCACGCCAAACTCATCGCACAGTTCACGGGCGCCAGCAACGTAAGCTGGCGAGGTCATATTGAGCCCGCCAGCGGCTTGTAACAGGGGCTCCATCAGCAGGGCGGCGATCTCTTCATGGTGGCGCTCAAGTACGCTGCGCAGAGCGCTAAGGTCGTGCTCGACCTGTTCAGCGGTGGCATCAAAAGGAGCCGTAGGTGCCGGGGCGAAATGGTGCTGGGGGAGCAGGCTGGCAAACAGACTGTGCATGCCCTCTTCCGGATCGCACACTGCCATACAGCCGGTGGTGTCACCGTGGTAGGCCTTCATCAACGAGAGCATCTTTCGCTTGCCGGGGTGGCCGGTGAGTACCTGGTATTGAAGGGCCATTTTCATCGCCACTTCCATGCCCACCGAACCACTGTCTGAATAGAAAACGTGGTTCAGCCCGGCGGGGGTAATGCGCACCAGTTCACGAGCTAATTGATCGGCGGGCTCATGCGTCAAGCCGCCAAGCATCACGTGGCACAGCTCGCCTGCCTGTTCGCGAATGGCCGCCACCAAACGGGGGTGGCCATAGCCGTGAATCATGCACCACCAGGAGCAGGTGGCATCCAGCAGGCGTTCACCGCTCTCAAGCATAAAGTGAGCGCCCTCACCGCCAACCACCTTAGGTGCGGGTGTCTGGGTTTTTAGGTGAGCATAAGGGTGCCAAACTGGCGTTTTCATAACGGCTCCAGGGAAAGACAGGGGGCGGCAGTCGCGGCGTTGGGGGCCTCTAGATGGGGAATAATGCCTAAACAGGGAGCCGCCAGCTTGGCGTTTAGATGGGCAATATTGGCCTCAAAGCGGGCTGTGTCAGCCGCAAAAGCGGGGTCTACCACGCTGCCTGCCCAGCCGGCTAATACCAAGCCGTCGGCGCGAATGGCTTCTGCGGTTAAGCGGGCATGATTCAAGCAGCCCAGCTTTAGGCCAACCACCAGAATCACCGGTAGCTCAAGCGCCATCGCCAGGTCGGCAAAATCTTCCTGTTCGTTTAACGGTACGCGCCAGCCGCCGGCGCCTTCAATCAGAGTGATGTCTCTGGGTGTTTGGCTAAGCGTTTCGCGCAGCAAGCTAACGATGGTGCTAATCTCAAGCGGCTGACCCGCCTCTAACGCAGCGAGGTGAGGCGCAATGGCGGGGGCAAAGGCGATGGGATTCACCGTGGCGTAGTCGACCGGCGGCACGCTTTGATGCTGAAGGGCGAGAGCATCACTATTTTGCAGGCCTTCAGGCGTCGCTTGGCTGCCTGAGGCGATAGGTTTCAAGCCCAGCGTGCTCAACTGCTGTTGGCGGGCGGTATATAGCAATCCGCTGGTCACCAATGTTTTACCCGCATCGGTATCGGTGCCAGTCACAAACCAGACGTTCATAGCGATTTTTCCAATTGCAGCGTTAAGCAGTGGTAACTCACGGGTAGGCCTTCCGGTTGGCGGAGTTGTTCAAAGCGCGCTTGTGCGGCGGCGATGTCATTTCGACTAAGGCTGGCTTGTGGCCGGGCAATCTGGGCGCCGACACCTTTGATGGACGCCATTACCGCCTTCAAGTCAGGGTAATAGAAGCGCTCAACGGTGGCCGTCTGCCGGGTGATGGTTAAGCCGCTTTCGCCGATGGCTCTCTCGACGCTGGCGCGATCAGGCGTTTGCAGCAGCGCTTCGGGTCTCTGCCAGGCATGGCCAACTTCTTTCAACGTTCCTGGCAGCAGCGTCGTAATATGCGCCAATCCCCCGGGCGTGAGGACCCGGTAAAGCTGCTCCATCACCGCGCCAATGTCGGGGCACCACTGCACCGCCAGGTTGGAAAACACCAGATCAAATGCATGCTTACCAAACGGCAGTGCCGCGGCGTCTCCCGGTTGCCAATGAATGCTTTCACCGTGGTGCTGGCGGGCCTGTTCCAGCATGCCGGGGGCTAAATCTAACCCCGTTATACGAGCATTCGGGTAACGTTCAGCCAACCGCTGTGTCCAGTATCCGGTACCACACCCCATATCCAACACGTTAAAAGCGTGTGGAGGTAACGAACCCCAAAGCTTCTCGCCTATGTGGCGTTGTGCTGTGGCTAACGCATCGTAGCGGGGAGCGGCCCGGGAGAAAGCGTGGGCGACCCGTGCCTGCCAGTTAACCTCAGCCTTCAGCGTTAGATCGTTCATAAAACCGCCGTACTGATGTCAGTCATCTGTCTGGCATGATGGCCAATCGTTGCTGCGAGTTCCTGGGGCTGCGAGAGCATCGGGCAGTGGCCGACATCGCTTAGGGGCTTGCTTACGCGGCGCTGGGCGGGGCTGATGAATGGATCATGGTCGCCGATGAGACGTACCACTGGGCAAGGGGGCGCCGCTAGGCGTGGGCGATTATCAATGGTTGCCAGCCAGTGTAGGCCGGTAGCCAAGGTGGGGCTGTCGGCAGGCGGTGTATCGCCCAATAAATTACGCAGTTGCCGGTGAACTTGCCGGGGGCCGGGCTCACCTTGGGTCTGCCAGCGCAAAAAGTGTTGCCAGGTCGCGGTGGGGTCGCGTTGAAAGGCGCGTTGGAAGGCGCTCAGCTCGGCGCTAGTGACGCCACCTTGGGCGCTGGCCTTGCCTTTGACACAGAACGTCTCCCCCGCACCGAGCAGAATCAGGCCCCGAGGTGGGGGAAGATATGCCAGTAGCGCCGTAGCAAGTAGCCCACCCAATGACCAGCCGACCCAGACCGCATCGCTGGCTAACGGCTCGGCCATAATGTCGGCCAACTCTTGCAGCGCCGCGTTGGCCTCAAGCGGCGGCGTATCGCCATAGCCGGGCCAATCCACCGCCTGGGCAGCTAGGCAGGCGGGCCAGTGCGCCTCAAGCGGCTGCCAAATACGCTGGCCGATTCCCCAGCCGGAGAGCAGGATTAAGCGCAGGGGCTGCATAACGCCTCTTGGTGCTGGCAGTGGTGGAGCGCGGCTAATAGCTGGTCAATATCGTCGTGCTGATGGCGAGCGCTTAACGTCACCCGCAGACGGGCTTCACCCTTGGGCACCGTTGGCGGTCTAATCGCCCCCACTTGGATCCCCTTTTGCTGGAGCTGTACTGCCCAACTTAGGGTGCGCGCTTCCTCCCCCAGGATCAGCGGCTGAATGGGGGTGGCCGAATCGCTGAGAGCTAGCCCCAGGTGCAGCGCCTCATTGCGAAAGTAAGCGATATTGGCGTTTAGCTGGGCGCGGCGTTCCGGTTCTCCCTGAACGATCTCCAACGCTTTTAAAGTTGCGGCGGCGATGGCCGGCGGCTGGGCGGTGGTATAGACATAGCTGCGTGAAAACTGGATCAGGTGATCGATTAACTCGGTATCACCAGCAACAAACGCCCCGGCGGTGCCTAATGCTTTTCCTAACGTGCCGACAAGAATCGGCACGTCCGTACTATTCCAGGTGCTGCCCACGCAGCCGCTGGCATTGTCGCCTAGCACGCCTACGCCGTGGGCATCATCGATCATCAGCCAGGCGCTGTGCTGCTGACTGACTTCGACAAGCGTGGCAATGTCGGCGATATCGCCATCCATACTGAAAACGCCATCGCTGACCACGAGCTTGTGCGCGCACTCACTGCGCGCCAGCAGGTTTTCCAGATCAATGGCATCGCGGTGATGAAAGCGCCGCGAGCGGGCACCGCTTAACGCGGCGCCATCAATTAGCGATGCGTGGTTGAGGCGATCCTGGAAAATAGCGGTATGGCGATCTGCCAGCGCTTGCAGCACGCCGAGATTGGCCATATAACCGGTAGAAAACAGCAGCGCACGTTCGCGGCCTGTCCAGCGTGCTAACGCTTCTTCCAGAGCGTCGTGAATCTCTAGATGACCGCTGACCAAGTGCGAAGCACCTGCACCCGCGCCAAACTGGCGCGCGCCTTCCGCCTGGGCTTCACACACGCGAGGGTCTAGGGTGAGGCCCAGGTAGTCGTTACCTGCAAAGTCGAGGGTATTGTTTTTGGCTACCTGACGAGTTCGCCAGCGCTCCGTCTGTTGACGATGAGCGCGGGCGTCGGCCAGACGCTGTTGCCACGCTTCAGACACTGGCGTCTACCGCCAGCTCGGCAACCCTTTCGGCGTGCACCTGCTGCTGTGCCTGTTGGGCAAGGCGTGCTGCTTGAGTATCTTCGCTTTCGCAGGTCTCGCGCTTCTCAGGGTGCAGGCCCAGCTTGGCAAACAGGGCACGGTCACGATCCACTTGGGGGTTGCCAGTGGTCAGCAGTTTGTCGCCATAGAAGATCGAGTTGGCACCGGCCAAAAACGCCAGCGCCTGGGTTGATTCGTTCATCTGCTCGCGGCCAGCGGAGAGCCGTACATGGCTTTGCGGCATCATAATGCGGGCGACCGCAATGGCGCGTATGAACTCGATGGGGTCTAAATCTTCAACATTTTCCAGCGGTGTGCCGGGCACTTTCACCAGCATATTAATCGGCACGGATTCAGGGTGCGGGGAGAGCTTGGCCAGCTGTTGCAACAGGGCGCTACGGTCTTTGGCATCTTCACCCATGCCGAGAATCCCGCCAGAGCAGACCTTCATGCCCGCATCGCGCACGTTGGTGAGCGTTTCCAGCCGGTCGCTGTAGGTGCGGGTGGTAATGATCTCGCCGTAGAACTCCGGCGAGGTATCCAGGTTGTGGTTGTAGTAATCGAGCCCTGCCGTGGCCAATCGACTGGCCTGTTCGCCGTCGACCATCCCCAGCGTCATGCAGGTTTCAAGGCCCACGGCTTTCACCTGACGAACCATCTCTTCGACCAGCAGTAGATCTTTATCCCGCGGGCTTCGCCAGGCGGCGCCCATGCAAAAACGGCTGGCACCTGCCTCTTTCGCTGCCTTGGCTTGTTCGACGACCTTTTCAATTTCCAGCAGCTTCTCTTTTTCCAGCTGAGTGTTGTAGTGGCCGGATTGGGGACAGTATTTGCAGTCTTCGGGGCAGGCGCCGGTCTTGATCGACAGCAGGGTAGAGACCTGCACCGCGTTAGCATCGAAGTGGGCACGGTGAACCTGCTGGGCTTGAAACAGCAGGTCATTGAACGGCAGCGCGAAAAGCGCGTTGATCTCATCCAGCGTCCAGTCGTGGCGCTGCGCATGAAGAAGCTGTTCGTGATGCACGGTCATGGTGTAAACCTTTTTACCTTTAATAGTTGACGAGACTTTAGCGGCGTTGCGCTTTGGGTGTCAACGTTGGAGATTTTTTAGGTTTACGGTGGTGGTGGAAACATTCGTCAAAAGATGATGCGCTCATTTATACTCTGCGCCCTTTTTCACATTCTGGAGCGTGGATGTCTGATGTTGATAGCTCTGTTGACGAGAGCTCTGTGAATCATGATTCAGCCGCTGAATATCCGCGTCCGCCGCGGCGCGAGTTCAAGGCGCGGGGCAGTTTTGTCACCCGCTGCGATAACTGTCAGCTCCCCGTACTGAATTGCCTGTGCCCCTATCAGGTGAAGGCGGAGAGCCATGCTCAGGTGTGGTTATTGACCCACCCCTTGGAGCATTACAAGCCAACCAACACCGGGCGTTTGATTGGTGATGTGATCACGACGACCCAAGTGTTTACCTGGTACCGCACGGCGCCGGATGCACAGCTGGCCGCGTTGTTGAAAGATCCTCTTTACGCGCCCTTTGTGATCTTTCCCGATGATCAGCCCGACTATGCGGACCGGGTGGTTGGCATAGACGCGGTGCATGCGGCGAAAGCCCAGGCGCGCATTCCGGTGTTTATCATTTTGGATGGCACCTGGCGTCAGGCGCGGCGCATGTTCCGTAAAAGCGCTTATCTGGATGCTTTGCCCGTGCTGCCATTGAGAACCGAGCGTGAGACGCGCTACCGGCTGCGCAAACCGGCGTCAAAATCGCACCTTTGTACTGTGGAAGTGGCTATCGAGCTGCTGCGCCAGGGTGGGGATACAGTTGCTGCGGACGTGCTGGATGACTACTTTGAGGTGTTTAACGATAGTTATGCGGCGAGCCGATTGCATCACAAAATCGACCCGCCTACTGCAGCGATGCGGCGCCTAGCCGCCAAACAGAGCACCGGCGATTCTGAATCCGGCCACCCAGGTGCCCACCGCGGAGCCTAGCGTGGCGAGAATAAACACCAGCAGGGTGCGCGAGACACGGTTTTTCCACCAGCCTTTCAACTGCGTGACATCGTGGCGTAGCGATGAAAAATCGCGCACTTTGGGTTTGCGCATAAAGAGCTCAACCCCAGCGGCCACAAATCCAGCGCCGATGGTGGGGTTCAGCGAGGTGAGCGGCGCGGCAAAGAAGGTGGCAATCACGGTCACCGGGTGCGCCATGGCGATAATCGTCGCACCGCCAGAGAGAATACCGTTAATCAAGAACCACTCAAGCACCAGTTGCCAGCCAAGGTCGGTGTTACGTGAAAAACCAATCGCAAAGCCGGTAAGCACCAACGCGGTAATCAGCCACGGCAGCGCTTTCCAAAGCTTGGACGGTGGCGGGGTGGCTTCCAGTGTTTCGCGCTCTACCTTTGGCTCGGCTGGCAGCGGTGTTTCCAGATGTTCGCCAGTACCTTTGAGGTGGCCTGCGCCGAGTACTACTAACACGTGCTGGTAGCGCCCCGGCGGCGCGTCTTCGGCTAAGCGTAACGCCATATAGCGGTCGCGCTCGCGAATCAACGGTGTATAGAGCGCTTCGGATTCGGCGGCAAACTCGCTGAAGGTGGCCTCCAGCATATCGCCCTCTTTGAGCTTTTCGATGTCCTCTTTGGAGACATCCTGACGCGATAACACGCTGCCAAGCAGGCCTGAAAACAGCGAGAAGCGCTGCCACCAGGGCACATTGCTGTAAATGCGTTTCAGCGTTACGCCGACATCGCGGTCAACCAGCAACAGCGGCAGTTTCAGTCGGTTAGCTTCCTCAACTGCCGCACGCATTTCGGCCCCCGGCTGAATGCCGGATTGATCGGCAATCCGTTGCTGAAAGGCGCCCAGCGCCAGGCTTGCGGCCACCATGCCCGCTTTACCTTGTTTAAAGACTTGGAACAGATCCTGCTCGCCCATTGCATCCGGGTTGGACATGCTGTGGTGGCGGGCGTCACATAACTCAATGGCCACTGCATCAAAGGCGCCGCTTGCTAACAGCGCATGCACGTCGTCGGCACTTTCCGCCGACACATGGGCCGTGCCCAGCAGCGTGTAGCGGGTTTCACCGACAGTGATTGTTTTTAACGGCCCGCTGGTGGCTGGCAGCGAAGTCGGTGTTTCAGCCAGCGACCCCGCTTCTGCGTTGGGCGTTTCGTCGTGAGATGTATCTTCGTGGTTCATTAACAGCTCTCAAATCGATCAATAAGGGGGCAGGCGTGAAGCGCTTAACGCCGCCAGAAAGCGGGGGTAAACAGCACCAGTACCGTAAAAATTTCCAGGCGACCGAGCAGCATAGCCATGACCAGTATCCATTTCGCCAAGCTAGGCATGTCGCCATAGTGAGTGTGGGATTCACCCAGTGCAGGGCCGAGATTGTTGAGGGCCGAGCCCACCGTCGACCAGGCTGTGACCTGATCAACCCCGGTCGCCATGACGCCCACTAGCATTAAAAAGAACAGCATCACGTAGACTGAAAAGAACCCCCATACCGCTTGAGCAATGCTGTCGGGGACACTGACTTTACCTACTTTGACCGCAATCACCGCATTGGGGTGGATCAATCGCATGATTTCACGCATGCCCTGCTTGAGGATCAGAATGATCCTTATCACCTTCATGCCGCCACCGGTAGAGCCGGAGCAGCCGCCAACAAAGGCTGCCACAAACAGTAAAAAGGGCAGGGCGCCGGGCCACATGGAGAAGTCGGCAACGCTGAAGCCCGCGGTGGTGGCCACCGACACGACTTGGAAAACCCCGTGTCTCAGACCGCGCGCGGTGTCGTAGGTGTCGGTTAACCACAGAGAGAGCACGGTGACCACGGACAGCGCGAGTAGAAATAGCATCAAAAAGCGCGCTTCGGGGTCGTGAAAGTAGTGCATCAGGCTTTTTTCACGCCAAGCGATAAAGTGCAGGCTAAAGCTGAACGCCGAAATCAACATAAAACCCACGCATATCATCTCGATGGTAGCGCTATCGAAATAGCCGATGCTGGCGTCGTGAGTGGAGAAGCCACCAATGGCGACGGTGGAAAAGCTATGGCTCAAGGCATCGAACCAGCTCATGCCCGCTAACATATAGGCGATCATGCAGGCCAGGGTGAGCGTGGCGTAGATATACCACAGCGCCTTGGCGGTTTCGGTGATGCGTGGTGTGAGCTTGGAGTCTTTCAACGGCCCAGGAATCTCGGTGCGATACAGCGCCATACCGCCCACGCCTAGAGTGGGCAAAATGGCGACGGCCAAAACGACGATCCCCATGCCGCCCAGCCACTGGAGCTGCTGGCGATAGTAGAGAATCGACTCGGGTAGAAAATCGATGCCGGTAATCACCGTGGCGCCGGTAGTGGTTAAACCGGAGAACGACTCAAATACCGCATCGGTGACGCCGAGAGAGCCTTCGCCGAATAGCATCAGCGGCAGTGAGCCGAACAGCGCCAGCACCGTCCAGAACATTGCGGCGATAATAAAGCCGTCGCGGATACGCAGCTCTTTTTGCGAGCGTCGATTGGGAAGGTAAAGCAGTAATCCCGTCGCCACCGAAATCGCAATACCGCTAATAAAGGCACTCCACACGCCGTCACGAAACCAGAGTGAAATCAGCGTTGGGGGGAGCATGGTAAGGCTGAAGAGCATCAGCAGCAGCCCCAAAATGCGCAAAATAACCCGCAGACTCATGGTTGTCGCATGCTCCTGTTATTAGCAGCCAGTGGCCGTGGTTCGAGGGTTATCAAAAGAACGTTAAGCCGACTTGGAACAGGCGCTCCACATCGCGAATGCGGCGCTTGTCGATCACAAATAGAATCACGTGGTCACCGCTCTCAACCATCACGTCGCCGTGGGCGATAATGACTTCCTTGCCGCGCACAATCGCACCGATGGTGGTGCCCTCGGGCAGGTCGATCTCGCGGATGGTACGCCCGACCACCTTGGAGGACTGCTTATCGCCGTGAGCGATGGCTTCGATAGCCTCGGCGGCGCCCCGGCGCAGCGAGTGAACGTTGACAATATCGCCCCGACGCACATGGGTGAGCAAGCTGCCGATGGTCGCCTGCTGGGGAGAAATAGCGATATCGATCTCGCCCCCCTGCACCAAATCCACGTAAGCGGCGTTGTTAATCAGCGTCAGCACCTTCTTCGCCCCCAAACGCTTGGCGAGCAGCGACGACATGATATTGACTTCGTCGTCGTTGGTCAGCGCGCAGAAGATATCGCACTCTTCGATATTCTCCTCTTCCAGTAAGCGCTTGCTGGTGGCGCTGCCATGGAGCACCACGGTGCGATCCAGCCGCTCGGAGAGGGTGGTGCAGCGCTCCAGGCTGTGCTCGATGATCTTGACCTGGTGGCTATGCTCCAAATGCTCCGCCAGCCGCTCGCCGATATTACCACCCCCGGCGATCACTACCCGGCGGAAGTCCCGCTCGACCCGGCGCAGCTCGCTCATTACCGCGCGAATATCCCGGCGGGCGGCGAGGAAGAACACCTCGTCGTCAGCCTCGATGACCGTATCGCCACGGGGGATAATCGGTCGGTTACGGCGGTAAATCGCCGCCACCCGGGTATCCACGTTAGGCATATGGCGGCGCAGAAAGGCTAAATCCTGGCCTACCAGCGGGCCGCCGTAGAACGCTTTCACTGCCACCAGCTGTACCAGGCCACCGGCAAACTCCAGCACCTGCAGGGCACCGGGATGCTCAATCAGGCGACGTACATGATCGGTAACCACCTGCTCGGGGCTGATCAGCACATCAATGGGGATCGCTTCGTGGGCAAAAAGGCCTTTACGGGTCAAGTAGGCGGTGGCGCGCACCCGGGCAATTTTGGTCGGGGTGCGAAACAGCGTATGGGCGACCTGGCAGGCGATCATATTGATCTCGTCGCTGTTGGTGACAGCGATCAACATATCGGCGTCTTCGCAGCCAGCCTGACGCAACACAATCGGGTAGGAACCTGCCCCAGTGACGGTGCGGATATCGATTTTGGTGTGCAGCTCGCGCAGTTTTTTGGCGTCGGTGTCAACGACGGTGATGTCGTTCTCCTCGCGGGCGAGGTGTTCAGCCAGTGTGCCGCCGACCTGGCCGGCGCCGAGAATGATGATTTTCATTGCTGAGCATCGGTTCCATTAAAAGCGCCAGCGCGCGATGTCGTTAAGGCCTTGTTTTTAAGAACATGCCGACAAGGTCAGGCAACGGTCTATCATGCGTTGCAATAAAGACGGCGGCCAGTGTAAACCAGCCGCCGTCGAAAAGCAGGTGAGGATTACTCTAGCGTAAAGCCGACTTTAACCGTGACCTGCCAGTGGGCCACTTGGCCATCTTCAATATGGCCACGGGTATCGACTACTTCCAGCCAGCGCATGTGCTTAATCGTTTCTGACGCCTTGGCCAGTGCATTCTGAACCGCTTCCTCAATGCCCTTCTCGGAAGAGCCGGTCAGTTCCACGTGCTTGTAAGTATGATGACTCATAGTACCTCCTTCCTTGTCATGAAATCACTGCCCCCGGCATCAGTGAACGCCTAGGCAGTGCGCTTCTCTAGTCTGGCATAAAAAAAGCCATCGTGACTGTTCTGGGCTGGAAACAGCTGGCGACCCGCGCCGCTGGAAATGCCCCAGGCAACATCGTTAGGCGTGGTGACATGGGCGTCAGGGGTGCGGGCGAGAAATGCCTCAATCTGCTCACTGTTCTCTTCCGGAAGCACCGAGCAGGTGGCGTAGAGCAGGGTGCCGCCTTCGCGCAGCATCGGCCAAAGGTTGTCTAACAGCTGACGTTGAAGCTTGGCCAGCGGCCGGATATCGTCTTTGCGCCGCAGCTTCTTGATATCCGGGTGACGGCGGATAACACCGGTGCCAGAGCAAGGGGCGTCGAGCAGGATGGCATCAAACGGCGTGCCGCTCCACCAGTCGCGCTCGGTCGCATCGGCGTGTTGGAGAACGGCCTCTACGCCTAGTCGGCTAAGGGTATCTTCCACCCGTGCCAGGCGCTGATTATCGCTATCGATAGCGGTAAGATTGATGTCGAACAGTTCGAGCAAATGGGCCGTTTTGCCGCCGGGGGCGCAGCAAGCATCCAGAACATGTGCACCTGGCCGTGGCGCAAGCACGGGCCCCAGCAGTACTGCCGAGAGTTGGGCGGCCTCGTCCTGAACGCTAATATGTCCCGCTTCGAAGCCAGGCAGCGCCGTGACATCGCAGGGTGTTTCCAGCGTGATGGCGTCTGGGGCGTGGGGGCACAGGTGACCACTCAACCCCTGCTCGGTCAACTGCGACAGGTAGGCTTCACGATCGTTGTGGTGCTGATTCACTCTCAACGTCATCGGGCCTGACTGGTTGTTGGCTTCGACAATCGCCCGCCACTGCTCTGGCCATGCCTGACGCAAGGCGTTAAGTAGCCAGGGTGGATGTTCTAACGCGACGCTCTCATCCCGGTCTACTTGGGCCTGGAGCGCCTCGGATTCGCGCTGCAATCGCCGCAAACAGCCATTTAACACGCGGGTGGCCCACTCCTTATTCAGCAAGCGCGCAGCGCCCGCGGTTTCACCTACTGCCGCGTGGGCTGGAATGCGCATGTACAACAACTGGTAAATACCCAGCAGCAGCAGCGCCTGAACATCGCTGTCGCGCTTTTTAAACGGTTGCTTAAGTAATGTGCCCGCTAAGGCTTCCAGACGCGGTAAGCGGCGGCAGGTGCCAAAGCAGAGCTCTTTGAGCAGCCCGCGGTCGCGAGCCACCACGCTGTGCTCATCCAGCCCCGCCAGTGAGCCTTGGTCGCTGAGCACCGGGGCCAGCGCGCGAGCCGCCGCGGCGCGGACTTCCTGACCACTGCCGCCTTGGGGGGAGCGCTTTTGGCTCATGGTGTTTCTCCTTCGCTGGCCTGAGCCGCTGGTTTACCAAGACGAGTACCGGTAGCAAGGCGCGCGTGGCGGGCATTGAGTAAGTCACGCACGTCCATGGCTTTACCGCCGGGCAGCTGTGCGCTGGTCACACAAAGTACCTCGCTGCCGTTTTCCCCACAGGCAATCCGCAGATGATCGTCGCCGTGGTCTAGTAGCATGCCGGGCTCGCAGGCTGGCTGATCGCCCTCTTCTACGTTCGCCATTAGCAGCCGCAGGCGATCATCGCCTAATGCGCACCAAGCCACTGGCCAGGGGTTAAAAGCGCGAATTTTGCTGGCTAACTGCTGGGCGGGCTGGGCAAAGTCGAGCTCGGCTTCCGCTTTGCTCAGCTTGGCGGCATAGGTGACGCCTTCCTCGGGCTGAGGCGTGGCATGCGCGGTGCCGGTGGCCAGGGCATCCAGCGTGTTGATCAACGCATTGGCGCCTTGAATCGCGAGACGGTCGTGCAAATCGCCGCCGGTGGTGCGGTTCGTAATGGGCGTGCGCACTTCCGTGAGCATCGCCCCGGTATCCAGGCCAGCATCCATCTGCATGATAGTTACACCCGATACGCTATCACCCGCCTCGATCGCCCGCTGTATGGGGGCAGCGCCGCGCCAGCGGGGCAGCAGCGAAGCGTGAACGTTAACGCAGCCGAGACGCGGTATGTCCAACACGGCCTGAGGAAGCAGCAGTCCATAGGCCACAACGACCATAATGTCGGCATTGAGCGCGGCCAGCTCGGCTTGAGCCTCGGGTTGCTTTAACGTCTGAGGCTGATAGACAGGCAGGCTGTGTTCCAGAGCCAGCTGTTTGACCGGGCTGGGCGTTAGCTTACGGCCGCGGCCAGCGGGGCGGTCGGGTTGGGTATACACCGCCACCACCTCGTGCTGGCTTTCCAGCAGCGCGGCAAGGCTAGAGGCGGCGAATTCAGGCGTGCCAGCAAAAACAACGCGCAATCGTGACATATAAAGAAGGCTACCTGGCGTGAATGAGAGAAGTGTTAGGCGTCCTGCATCTGCTTGTGGCGTTTCTGCATTTTTTTGCGGATACGGTCGCGCTTTAGCGGCGACAAGTAGTCAACAAACAGCACACCCTCAAGGTGGTCGTACTCGTGCTGAATACAGTGTGCCAGCAGACCCTCTGCCTCTAACTCATAGGCCTCGCCATTACGATCCAGCGCGTTGAGCTGCACCTTAAGATAGCGCGGCACTTCGGCGTAGTGCTCGGGAATCGACAGGCAGCCTTCCGAAAGTGGCTCTTTCTCGTCGCCAATGGGTGTATAGCGCGGGTTGATGAGCACCAGCGGCTGGGAGTTATCGTCGCTGACATCCATGACGACAATACGGCGATGGACATCGATCTGGGTCGCGGCTAGACCGATACCACGGGCGTCATACATGGTCTCCAGCATATCGTCGACGAGCTGGCGTACCTCATCGTCGACGGTTTCCACCGGAGCGGCCTTGGTGCGCAGGCGCTCATCGGGGAATTCAAGAATAGGAAGTTTGGCCATGGCGTTACAATCACCGTTATGCTGAGTCTAAATTAAGTCAAGCTAGGTAGTGACGAGCGTCTTCTAACCTAGGTACTTTATGATGGGTCACTATATCATGCTGTCAACGTTTCTGGGCATGGGCGCCCGATACGCACTGGGTTTCAGCAGCAACAGAATGACTGCGCTTATGCAGCGCTTCGACATGGAACTAAGAGTGATGCATTTTCTTGGGAGAACTGGATGGCGGCAAAACAACACGCCTACCGGAGGGCTTTGAGTGGTTTGCTGCTGAGCGCAGTGGTGCTGGTGAGTATTGATGCCACTGCTTGGGAGCGTGATCAGACAGTGATTAAACTCTCGCCTCAGGTGCGTACCTTGCCCCATCGTGAAGCGATCGAGCCCATCGCCTTGGAGGAAGCACGAGCCTTTCTGCGCGAACACCGCGTCGTCGATGATACCGAGGTGTTGCCGGAACTGGCTTACGTAGTGGCGGGAGATGATCGCCGCTTGATCAGTGGTGCGGGAGATAGGTTATACGTGCGTGGCGTTGTGCCACACCATGGTCAGGTGGGTATCTATCGGCAGTCGGAGCCCTACCTGGCAATGGATGGCACGCCGCTGGGCTTAGAGCTGATCAACGTTGGCATCGCTCGCCACGTCAGCAGTGAAGGCGATATTGCGCAGCTTGAAGTCGTTAGTTCCCATCAGGAAGTGCGGGTTAACGATATTGTGTTGCCCTTGGAGGAGCGCGAGCTGAGCCGTGAGTTTATGCCCCGCGCGCCGCCCAATGCGGTTGAGGGTCATGTTATTGCCGTGCCAGGTGGCGTGCGTTTTATTGGCCGTTTTCAGATCGTTGCGCTGGATCTTGGCACCCTGGATGGTTTGCAGGCGGGGCATGTGCTGCGAGTCAATCAGCAGGGTGAACTGATCAACGACCCACGTACCCAGGAGCTGGTGCAACTGCCCAGCACAGAGGCGGGCAGTGTGATGGTCTTCAAGCCCTATGGTCGCGTCAGCTATGCCTTGGTGATGCAGGCGTCCCGGATACTGGAAGTGGGCGATGGGGTTGGGTCAGCGACGAACTAACAGGCGGCACACAAAGACGTTTAAAAGGAGGAAGTATGGACGCCCAGGCGTGGCTGGTGGTCAATGCGTTGCCGGGTATGGGGGCGCTGCGTATCGCGCAATTATTAGCCCGTCAGCCGCAGTGGCCGGAAGGCTGGCTGGCAGCACTGCCGAGCCGTGCTGCCAGCGAGTTGCGCCTGTGGCTTGAACATCCCACGCGCAGCCCGTTGCAAAATGTGGTTGATGAAACCCTGGCGTGGCAGCGAAGCGGCCCAAGTCGCCATGTGCTGCATCGAGATCACCCCGCTTGGCCTGCGCTGTTAAATGAATTGCCCGACCCGCCTGTGGTGCTCTGGGCCCAGGGTGATCTTAGCGCCCTGGAGGGCCCCAAACTTGCCATGGTAGGCACTCGTCGCCCCACCGGCGAAGGCACCCATAACGCCCAAACCTTCGCACGCGATCTAGCCCGCCGCGGCTGGTGCGTGGTCAGCGGTATGGCCTTGGGCGTTGACGGCGTGGCCCAGCGAGCGGCCCTAAATGCCGGCGGGCGCACGATTGCTGTACTCGGCTGCGGTGTGGATGTGATCTATCCTGCCTCCCACCGTGATCTTCACGAGCAGCTTAGTTCTCTACCCGGTGGCCTGGTGGTGTCGGAACATCCACCAGGTACGCTGGCCCGCCCGGCATTTTTCCCGCGGCGCAACCGAATCGTTACCGGCCTCTCGCTCGGTACCCTAGTGGTCGAAGCCACCGAAAAAAGCGGCTCGCTGGTCAGTGCACGGCTTACTCTAGAGCAAAATCGCGAACTGTTTGTGCTGCCCGGTTCGCTACACAATGTACAGGCCCGTGGCTGCTTGACACTACTGCGTCAGGGCAGTGCACACCTGGCCTGTAGTGTCGACGATATCATCGCTGATCTTGGTCACTGGGCGGAGGCGTTTATTCCGCCCGCGACGCAAGAACAGCCACTTGAGCAAGAACCGCTACCCGATAGCTTGTCTGACAATAGCTTGCCCGATTCCTTATTAGCGTCATTATCGGCCACACCGACGCCTATTGATCTCTTGGTACACGCCACTGGTGTGACGGTCAGCGACTGCCAGCAGCGCCTACTGATGCTGGAGTTAGAAGGCTGGGTTGCACAGCAGGCGGGAGGCTGGGTGCGGCTGCCGCGGCCATGATAGGATAAAGTCATTAAAGGCCTGTTAGCCGTGAGGAGAGAGCATGAGTTTGGCGACCGATCTAGCCCCTGCGATTAGCGCGCTGCGTAGTGGGGGAGTGATTGCCTGTCCCACTGAAGCGGTTTGGGGGCTTAGCTGTGACCCCGAAAACGACGCAGCCTTAGCCCATCTAATGCGCATGAAAGAGCGCGATCCTGCCAAGGGCGTCATCCTTGTTGCTGCCAATATTGGCCAGTTCCAACCCTGGTTGAGCCAGCTTCCCCTCGAGATGCACGCTCCCCTTGCGGCAAGCTGGCCGGGGCCCAATACCTGGCTAGTGCCTGATTATGGCCGCAGCCACGGGCTGGTGCGTGGCGCCCACGAGCGCGTAGCGCTGCGGGTGACCGACCACCCGGTGATGAAAGCTCTGTGCGAAGCTTTCGGTGGTCCGTTGGTATCAACCTCGGCCAACCGTTCGGGGGAACCGCCCGCGATGAGCGCCGCTGAGATTACTGACATCTTTACTGATGAAGTGGCCTATGTAGTGCAAGGCGAGCTGGGTGGCAATGCCAAACCCAGCACCATTAGAGACCTAGCCACCGGTAAAATCATGCGTTCTTAACCGGCTTTCCAGCTACTTACTATTCTCCATTCACCACTCGCCCATTACTACTTACCAATGCCCCCAGGAGTTACCGTGGCCCACGAGCACCTTGATGACGTTAAACGCTACCTTCTTGATCTGCAGGATCGGCTCTGCGCTGGATTGGCAAAAGCCGATGGCGCTGCCCAGTTCCAAGAAGATAGCTGGGAGCGTGCAGAGGGCGGTGGTGGTCGATCACGGGTGATGACCCATGGCGGCGTATTTGAAAAAGGCGGCGTCAACTTCTCCCATGTCTATGGCACCCAGCTGCCGCCTTCGGCCACTGCCGCGCGCCCTGAGCTGACCGGACGCAGCTTTCATGCGGTGGGCGTTTCCTGGGTGCTGCACCCGGAAAACCCCCATGTGCCTACCAGTCATGGCAACGTACGCTTCTTTATTGCTGAAAAAGTCGGCGAGCCGCCGGTATGGTGGTTTGGCGGCGGCTTTGATTTAACGCCGTTTTATCCCGTGATGGAAGACGTGGTGCATTGGCACCGGGTGGCGAAAGCCGCCTGCGCCCCCTTTGGCGACGATGTTTATGCGCGCTATAAGGCTTGGTGCGACGAGTACTTTTACCTCAAGCACCGCGATGAAACCCGCGGTGTCGGCGGGCTGTTTTTCGATGACCTAAATGAAGGCGAGTTTGCTGACTGTTTTGCCGTGCAACGGGCGGTGGGCGACAGCTTCCTAGAGGCTTATTTGCCCATCGTTGAGCGCCGTAAAAATGACGCCTGGGGCGAGCGGGAGCGCGATTTCCAGCTTTATCGTCGTGGCCGCTACGTGGAGTTCAACCTGGTGTGGGATCGCGGCACGCTATTTGGCTTGCAGAGCGGCGGGCGCACGGAGTCAATTTTGATGTCAATGCCGCCAATGGCGCGCTGGGAGTACGCCTTTGAGCCAGAGCCCGGCAGTCCCGAAGCGCGCTTGCAGGATTTCTTACACCCCCGGGACTGGCTCGGCGAATTCGCTGAGGATGCATCAAGGAAAAAGCGGAGAGCTCTCATGACCGATCGCTACTGCGTGTTTGGCAACCCGGTCAAACACTCCAAATCCCCGCAGATCCACGCTGAGTTTGCCCATCAAACCCAGCAGGCTCTTGAGTACACCGCTGAAGAAGCACCGGTGGATGGTTTTGCCGGTGCGTGGCGGGCGTTTATCGACGCGGGCGGGCGTGGCGCCAACGTTACCGTGCCGTTCAAGGGAGATGCCTTTGCGCTGTGCGACACCTTGAGCCACCGCGCCCGTCGTGCAGGGGCGGTGAATACGCTGATCCTGGGTGGCAATGGCCGTACCTACGGCGATACTACCGATGGCATTGGCCTAGTGCGCGATTTGGCCTATCACCGCGTGGCGTTAGCAGACAAGCGCATTTTGGTGGTAGGCGCAGGCGGCGCCGTGCGCGGCATTCTGGAGCCCCTGCTTGCCGAGGAGCCCAGTGAAATCGTCGTGGTCAACCGCACCGCCGCCAAGGCCGAGCAGCTGGCCAGCGATTTTGCTGATCTAGGGCCTATCCATGGCGGCGGTTTTGATACCGTTAACGGCACTTTTGATGTAGTGATTAACGGCACCAGTGCCAGCCTATCAGGCGATTTACCGCCGTTGCCTGATACGTTGTTCAATACCAATGCCTGGGCCTACGACATGATGTACGGGGCCGAGCCGACGGTATTTTTACAGTGGGCAGGCCCGCGCGGCGCGAAGTTGCTTGACGGCTTAGGCATGCTGGTCGAGCAGGCCGCCGAGTCGTTTTTTCTATGGCGTAATGTGCGTCCAGAGACGGCATCGGTACGCGAAATGCTACGTCAGTCGCTGGAGTTTGACGCCTTTTAATGATGAAAGACGTTAGAGAGGCACTCAAAGGGACTCAATATATGCCTCCACATCTGCATGTAGATTGCCAACTAAAGCGACTTCCCTCATGAACAACTGAGTGGCTGGCGATAAGCTAGCCCCTTTTCGGGTGACTAATTCGTAGGGTTCGCTACGCGAGTGCAGTTGGATAGGTAGCCGATACACCATGCCCGCATCAACAAAAGGTTTTGAGGCATCGACGGACATGAGTGCGACTGATTCGCGGTCATGGCCAAGCATTGAGATGCTCGTGAAAGCGGATGCCGTTTCGATAGGGTAGAGCGGAAACGGGATCTTGGCCTCGTGAAACTCGCGTTCCAGCAATAGCCGCATCGGCATATTGGCGGGATACACAATCCACGAGGTGTCAGATAAGTCGGCGAGTGTCAGCGCTGAATGGCGAGTGAGCGGATTGTCAGGATGGCAAATGACCGCCAACTCCTCCTCGTGGATGTCCAGACTGGTGTACAGATGCGGCCTTTGATTCACTCGCGACCGGCAAATGGCGGCATCGAGTCGACCACGGTCAAGTAAGTTGAGCAGGCGCGCGCTGGTATCTTCGACCACCTCTATGGATATCGCCGGCTGCAGGCTGCGAATCCGCGACAACGCCGCCGAAATCAGTGGCACAGCCCCCATGATCAATCCCACCGCCAGTCGGCCACCACGGCCTTGCTGCATGCTTTCCAACTCTTCATGGAAGTGGGCCAGATCCGTGTTGATCAGGCGTGCATAGCGCACCGCACAGAGCCCCATGTCCGTCGTTTCCAGCCCCTTATGCGTACGCTGAAACAGCTGTACGCCCAGCATGGCTTCGATTTCATTGAGTGCTTTGGTGGCCCCTGGCTGGGTCAGCGCCACGGACTCGGCCGCTTTTTGCACCGTGCCATGTTCATGCAAGGCAATCAGCAGGCGTAAGTGGCGCATGCGCAGGCGGGAAATGATGGACGTCAGTGTAGACATGAATTTTTGTTATGCCGCTATCAGAGGTTGTCATTATCCAGCGTTGGGCCGCGCGAATATAGTCAATGCAGCAAGTCACTCTCTATTTCCGAATAATTAACAAAGACGACAACACGCTATGGCACTCATCAACTACGTGACCCAAGTACAGTTTGGCGACGGCAGCGTCGATCTATTGCAAGACGAATGCACCCGCCTGGGTATCCATCGCCCGCTGATTGTAACAGATGAAGGGATTCAACAGGCGGGACTGCTGGAGCGGATACAGCGTGTCCTGGATCACCCCGCTGCTGTCTTTACCCGTACGCCGCCCAACCCGAATGAGGGCGCGGTACGCGAGGCGGTGGCGTTTTACCAGTCCCAGCAGTGCGATGGTGTGATCGCACTGGGCGGTGGCTCGCCCATCGATCTCGCCAAGGGCGTGGCGGTGAGCGTGGCGCACCCTGGGCCGCTGCGCCAGTTCGCCGTCATCGAAGGCGGCATGTCACGGATTACCTCGGCAACCGCCCCAGTGATTGCCATCCCGACAACGGCGGGTACCGGCAGCGAAGTCGGCCGTGGAGCCATTTTGATTCTCGACGATGGCCGCAAGGTGGGCGTGCTGTCGCCCCACGTCGTCCCCAAACTGGCGATCTGCGATCCCGAGCTGACGCTTGGCTTGCCCGCCCGCATGACCGCAGCAACGGGCATCGATGCCATCGCGCACTGCATGGAAACCTTCATGGCACCCTCGTTCAATCCTCCGGCAGATGGCATTGCCCTGGATGGCTTGCGGCGCGCCTGGGCGCATATCGAAACCGCGGTCAACGAGCCGAGTAACCGTGAGGCACGCACGAACATGATGAGTGCCTCCATGCAGGGCGCGCTGGCCTTTCAAAAAGGGCTTGGCTGCGTGCACAGCCTGAGTCACTCGCTGGGTGGGCTCAATCCGTCGCTGCACCACGGCACCCTGAACGCCATTCTGCTGCCCGCAGTGATCCGCTTCAACGCCCAGGCCGACACGATGGTCGAGGACGACAAACTGGCCCGGATGGCCCAAGCGATGAACCTGCCAGCGGGCCAAGACGTGGCGGATGCCATGCAGGCGCTAACGAAGCGTCTGAATCTCCCCACGGGCTTGGGCGAGCTCGGTATTACCTCGGCCATGTTCGACGACATCATCAAGGGGGCGCTGGCGGATCATAGCCACAAGACCAACCCCATCGATGCCAGCGCCAACGACTACCGCCAACTTCTCGAATGTTCGCTGTAAGTCTTGGCGAGCGATTCCTCTGAACCATCGGGAGAGCAATGTATGAGTACCACGTTGACCGGCCAGCAGTTCATCGGCGGCGAGCGCAGCGGCCAGGGCCAGGCCTTGCTCGCCAGCGTCGCCGCCGCGGATGGTAGCCACCATGATCTGGCCTACTTTCAGGCGACGGTGGAAGAGGTCGAGCAGGCGGTAGCGGCCGCCTCTGCGGCTTATCCAGCTTTTCGCCAGCTCGCGCCAGAAGCGCGTGCACAGTTTCTGGAAGCGATTGCCGACGAGCTCGACGCACTGGGCGATGACTTCATCAATGACGTCGTGCGTGAGACGGCGCTACCCGCCGCCCGCATCAACGGTGAGCGGTGGCGTACCAGCGGGCAGTTACGGCTGTTTGCCGAGGTGTTGCGCCGAGGCGACTTTTTAGGGGCGCGCATCGATCTGGCTTTGCCTGAGCGCTCCCCTCTGCCGCGCCCTGATCTGCGCCAGGTCAAGATGGGCCTTGGGCCGGTGGCGGTCTTCGGGGCCAGCAACTTTCCGCTGGCGTTTTCCGTGGCGGGGGGCGATACCGCGTCAGCACTGGCTGCTGGCTGCCCGGTCGTGGTCAAAGCCCACTCCAGCCACGTGATGACCGCCGAATGGGTCGCACAGGCCATCGAGCGAGCGGCACGCAACGCCGCCATGCCTGTGGGCGTGTTCAACATGATCTATGGCAGTGGGGTCGGTAAAGACCTGGTACAGGCGTCGGGTATCAAGGCGGTGGGCTTTACCGGCTCGCTGTCGGGCGGGCGGGCGCTTTGCGATCTGGCCGCGCAACGTCCGGAGCCCATTCCTGTGTTTGCCGAGATGTCGAGCATCAACCCCGTTTGGCTGATGCCGGCGGCGCTGCGGGAAAGAGGCGTGCGCATTGCTACCGATCTAGCGGCGTCGGTCACCCTGGGGTGCGGCCAGTTCTGCACCAACCCGGGGCTGGTGTTGGCGGTGGACTCCCCGGAAACGGAGCAGTTTATTGCCGCGTTGGGCGACGCCCTGGCGAGTGCCGATGAGCAGGTGATGCTCAACCGCCAGACCCTGGAACACTACCAACAAGGCGTTGCGCGGCTCGCCGAACTGCCCGGGGTCACCCAGCTAGTTGGGGGCGGCGCTGTGCCGGGCAAAGCGGGAGCACACCTGTTCCGCGCGACGCCCGACTCTCTCTTCAGGTCGGATCGTCCGCTGGAGGACGAAGTCTTTGGGCCGACCACCATCGTCGTGACGGTGCCGGATAGCGAGACGCTGGCGCGCTATTTCGACGTCATGCAGGGGCAGTTGACCGTCACCCTGCACGCCGAGCCGGAAGATCTCTCGGCCCACACGGAGATGATGACGCAGTTAGAGCATCGCGCCGGGCGCCTGCTGCTCAATGGCTACCCTACGGGCGTCGAGGTGTGTGATGCGATGGTTCATGGCGGGCCTTACCCGGCGACCTCGGATGCCCGCGGAACCTCAGTCGGCACGCTGGCGATCGACCGCTATCTACGCCCCGTCTGCTTCCAGAACTACCCCGATGCCTTCCTGCCGAGTGCCCTCCAAAACGCCAATCCGTTAGGGCTGATGCGCTTGGTCAACGGGCAACTCAGCCGGGACTCACTCAGTTAGCACGCCGGTTCACGCGCAACACATCACCACAATAAAACAACACAGGTGCCATAAAAATGAAATCCAAAACGCCAACGTTAAAAACCTTCGCTGTTCAAGCGGTAGCACGCATCAATACTAAAAATAATTTAGGAGCTAATCATATGACTTACTTTAGATACGACAAAATCGCCGCGATAGTGGGAACGCTAGCGCTCTCCATGAGCTGGGGTGTATCAACGGCATTGGGGCAAACCGTGTTGACCGTCACCCACTCGTCACCCGCCGACAGCCACTTCGGTGAGGCGGCCATCGCGTTCGAGCAGAGCCTCGAAGCGCAAACCGAGGGTGCCATCGACGTCGTCATCCAGCGTTTGGACAATGAGCGCGAGGCGCTGGAGAGCGTCCAGTTCGGAACGCAGGAGTGCGCCATCGTATCAGCGGGCCCGCTGGGCAACTTTGTACCGGAAACCCGCGTGTTGGACGTGCCGTTTATGTTCGATGGCTACGACCACGCGCGCGGGGTGCTGGATGGCGAAATCGGCCAAGAGCTGCTGGCGCTTTTCCCTCGCTATGGCCTCGAAGGGGTGGCCTGGATGGAAAACGGCTTTCGCAACCTGACGACGGGTTCCAAAAGCATCGTGTCGCCGGACGACCTGGTGGGTATGAAGATCCGCACCATGGAGAACCCTATCCACATCGCGGCTTGGCAGGCGGCTGGCGTGTTGCCTACCCCGATGGCGTTCTCTGAGCTTCCGCCCGCCCTGCAGCAGGGCACGGTGGATGGCCAGGAGAATCCGATTCCGGTCATTCTGGCGAACAACCTCGATATGATGCAGCAGCATCTCTATCTGACGCGTCACGTTTACTCCCCCGGCATTTTTGCCTGTAATCCCGATTTCGTTGCGGGGCTTGACGAGCAGCAACAAGCGGCCCTCAAAACGTCCGGGGCGTTTGCGGCAGCCGCGAACCGTAAACGGGTGGAAAAGGATGAGTTAGTCGGCATCGAGACGCTACGCGACCGCGGTATCGATATCGTGGAGATCGATGACATCCAGGCGTATCGCGATGCCATGGCCAGTGCCTACGCCGATTTCGAAGCCGAGTTCGGCGCCGAGAGACTGCAAGCCATCCGAGACTGGAGCGCCGAATGAGCAGGGGCATCGCCACGATCCAGCGCATCGATCGAGGCATTGCAATGGGGGTGGCGTTAGCCGCCTCCTGCGCCTTGGCGATTGCGGTAGGAGCCAGCTTCTGGCAGGTGCTGGGCCGATTCGTCTTCCAAGCCCCGTCGGTCTGGTCCGAAGCTCTGACCCGCTTAGCTCTGGTCTGGATGGTACTGCTGGGCTGTTCGGTGGCGTTGCGGCGGGGGGCATTCGTAGCCATCGATTTAGCCAAGGTACTGACCTCGGGCCGAGTGCGACGGTCGATCGAGCTGGTCACGCTACTGTCCTGCCTGACGCTGTTTGCCACGCTCTTCTGGTTTGGCTGGGAGGTGGTGTCCCGCGTGCGTTTTCAGCAGATGGCGGGGTTGGATATCTCGATGAGTTGGGGATACGCCGCCCTCCCGGTGGGGGCGGTGTTCGCCATGCTGGGTAGCATTGTTCACTTTATCGAAACAGGTAGAGGAGAGGCACCATGACCAGTGCGCTGATCACCTCCATGCTGATTCTGTTCGCGATATCGGTGCCTATCGCGATTGCCATCGGTTTGGCCTCGATGGTCGGATTGGTGGGCTTTACCAGCCTGCCGCTGCTCGTGGTGCCGCAGCAGATCTTTATCGCGCTGGATAAATTCCCGTTGGCCGCCATTCCGTTCTTTATTCTTGCGGGCAATTTGATGGAAGTAGGTGGGCTGTCGCGCAGGCTGGTCGAGTTTGCACGCGCCTTTACCGGCCAACTGCAGGGGGGGCTGGCTATCACCTGTGTACTGACCTGCATGATGTTTTCAGCCATTTCCGGGTCGAGTGTCGCCACTACCTTTGCCGTAGGGGCCATCCTCATTCCTGCCATGCGCGATTACGGCTATCCCATTGGCTTCGCGGCCGCCCTGATGGCCGTATCGGCGGAGCTTGGCGTGATTCTCCCGCCTTCGATTCCCATGATTCTGTACGGTGTCGCCACGCAGACCTCCATTCCGGATCTGTTTCTCGCGGGGGTGCTGCCAGGGGTATTGATTGCCGGTAGCCTGATGGCCACCATCTTCATCTGGTGCCGGATCAAGGGGTGGGGAAAGCGCGATGGCGATGGAAGGCTCTCTCGCCTCGACGCGACCCGGCGAGCGGTCTGGTCGCTGGTGATGCCCGTTCTTATTATGGGCGGTATTTATGGCGGTGTGACCACGCCCACCGAGGCCAGCGTCATTGCCGTGGTCTATGCGCTGGTGGTAGGGCTTTTCCTGCATCGTGAAATGACGCTCAAAGACGTTGCGTTGGCGTTTCGTAAATCGGTGGTCACCTCCGCGGTGATCATGTTCATCATCGGTGCCGCCAGTTTGATGGGCTACTTGTTGAATCGTCAGGGGGTGCCCGATGCCGTGGCGCTCTGGTTGACTAGCACCTTCGATGGCCCAACCTCGCTGATGCTGGCCATCAACTTTATGCTGTTCGTGGTGGGCATGTTCATCGAGACAGGCGCCAGCATTGTAGTGCTCGCACCGATCCTTCAGGATGCCGCACTGCGCGTGGGTATCGAGCCGGTGCACTTTGGCACCGTCATGGTGGTGAACCTTGCGCTGGGGATGATTACACCTCCGCTGGGCGTTAACCTGTTTGCTGCCGCGCAGATTGCCGGCTGTTCGGTCACGCATATGCTGAGACCGTTGCTGGTTTTCCTGGGCGTCATCATCGTCTGCCTGATGATCATCACCTTTGTCCCTCAGCTCTCGCTGTTCCTACCTGGCACGATGGCGCGTTAACAAGGCAGCTAAAGCATTCGGAGTGCGCTCTCCCGGCATAGGGGTAGCGCTCTCTGCTCACCATGAACATTGATGGGTATTTATAGATGGTCAGTTCGCTTATTGCTCAGCTCCAAAGTGTCACGGGCAAGCGCTATGTACATGTCGGCACCCGCGCCACCCATCGCTTCCGTAAAGGGTACCGTTACGGCGACGGGGAGGTGATGGCCGCCGTCGAGCCGGGCACGCTCTGGGAGCAGTGGCAAGTTTTGCAAGCCTGCGTGGACGCCGATGTCGCGATCATCATGCAGGCCGCCAATACCGGGCTGACCGGCGGTTCCACCCCTTTCGGGACGGGCTATGATCGGCCCATCGTCATCGTCAATACCCTGCGGATTGACCGGGTCGATCTGATCGACGAGGGTCGTCAGGCTATTTGCTTTCCCGGGGCAACGCTGGATAGGCTGGAGCGTGCGCTGCGTCCTATTGGCCGTGAGCCACACTCCGTGATTGGTTCGAGTTGCATTGGCGCGTCGGTGACCGGCGGTATTTGCAACAACTCGGGCGGCTCGCTGGTACAGCGTGGGCCAGCGTATACGCAGCTATCTCTATTCGCTCAGGTGACCCCGGAGCGCAAGCTGGTGCTGGTGAATCACCTGGGTATTGAACTGGGGAGTTCGACAGAAGAGGTGCTGACGCGGTTGGACAGTGGCCATTACTCACAAAGCGATATCCAGATGAGCGAGACCTCCTGGGCATCCGATCGAGAGTACAAAGCGCATGTGCGCGATATCTCAGCGTCGACGCCAGCGCGCTTCAACGCCGACCCGCGCCGCCATTATGAAGTGTCCGGCTCTGCGGGGAAGCTGGCCGTGTTTGCCGTGCGCATGGACACGTTCCCCGCCGCGTCCAACGAGCGCGTCTTCTATATAGGCACCAACGATCCCGCACAGTTGCAGCAGATCAGACGAGACCTGCTCGGCCAGTTCCAGCATCTGCCCATCGCGGGCGAATACATGCATAAGGACGCCTTCGACATGGCGCATGTCTACGGCAAGGATGTGTTTCTGTTTATCCGCCGGTTCGGCACCCTGAATGTACCGAAAGCCTTTGCCGCGAAAAGCTGGTTCGATGGTGTCACCGAGTCGCTGCACCTGGGCCGCCATCTGTCTGACCGGCTGCTTCAGGCTGCATCCCGGCTGTTCCCCGAACATCTGCCACGACGCTTGCTCGATTACCGTGACCGCTACATACACCATCTGATGCTGCGCACAGGGGAAGAGTGTATCGAGGAAATGCGCGCCTATCTGGCGGAGCGTTACCCAGCCGAGCACGGTGAGTTCTTCGAGTGCACCGATGAGGAGGGCAGCGCCGCGTTCCTCAATCGCTTCGCCTCAGGGGGCGCCGTGGTGCGCTACCGAGCCGTTCATCCGCGAACGGTCGAAGATATCGTGGCACTTGACGTGGCGCTGCCGAGGGATGCCCTCGACTGGTTCGAGACCTTGCCGCCCGAGATCGAGGCGCGGATCGAGCGCAAGTTCTATGTAGGGCACTTTCTGTGCCATGTTCTGCATCAGGAGTATCTGGTGAAAAAAGGCGAGGATTGTCACGCCTTGGAGCAGGAGATTTGTGCGCTGCTCGATGCCAGGGGAGCCGAATATCCAGCCGAGCACAATGTGGGACATCTGTATCACGCCAAGCCAGCGCTACGTGATTTCTATCGGCAACTCGACCCCACTAATCAATTCAACCCCGGAATTGGTAAGACATCAAAACAGCGTGATTGGCGGTAAAACTAGCCTGCAATAAGAGCTTTCAAAAAGAGCGTAGTGGCGATGGTTCTCTGTCTTAGGAGCCAACGCCAAAATGAGTTGTTAGCTATTTATATAGCTGACGCTTATGATTATGGGTACATAAAAATAATACTTAGGAGTTGTCATGAAGCATCTTCCACACATAGCATTAATGACATTGGCGGTGGCTGGGGGAATGGGGTTATCACCTGATATTCAAGCCAGAGTCACTGGGTTTGAAATCGGCAACACGGTCGTTGATTACGACGGTGAACGCTTTGGAGAGTCTGGTGCTTACGAGAGAATTGAGGCCGTGGCAAGCTTTGCTATTGATCCTACGAGTGCTAGAGCCAGTAACATTGCCGATTTAGAAAAAGCGCCTGTTAATGATCAAGGTGAAGTGGCCTTTAGTACGGAAGTGGTGATTCTACGACCTACTGAGCAAACCTCAGGAGTGCTTTTCTACGAAGTCCCTAACCGTGGCCGCAACTTGAGTTTTCCGTTACTTAATCTAACGAGTATCTCGGGCGACTTTGCAGTCGATGAGCCAGGTGATGGTTTTTTAATGCGCCAGGGCCACACCATGGTATGGAGTGGCTGGCAGACCGGTTTGAGCGATAGTTTGATCGAGATTGATTTGCCGGTTATTGAGGGGGTAACGGGTGAATCTCGTGAGGAGTTCGTTTTCGATAACCATGAGTCGGTAAGTGTTGCGTCCCTTACATACCCTGCTGCAGACCTAAACCCCGAACATGCCTCTCTAACCGTTAGGCCTACGCCTGATGCGCCTCGTCAAATGGTGGAGGGTTTGTCGTTTCGTTATTTGGATGAAAATCGTATAGAGTTTCAGCGGCCCACTAGTATGGATGGCGGCGCTATATACGAGTTTATTTATACCGCTAAGGATGCAGTGCCCGCCGGGTTAGGGATGCTCGCGACGAGCGACTTGGTCGCCTTTCTGAGAGGTGCGCAAGGACATGATGTTGAAACACCACTGAACGATATTGAGCATACCGTGGCAATGGGGGTTTCTCAGTCAGGACGCTTCCTGCGCGACTTGATATATCAAGGATACAATGCTGATAGTCAGGGCAACCGAGTATTTGATGGCGCCATGGCGCATATTGCGGGATCACGGAAGACGTTCACCAACTACCCTTTTGCTCAGCCTGGTCGCTTCTCTCGACAGCATGAAGATCATGATGCGGTAGGAGATCAGTTCCCCTTCAGTTATGTCGAGATGCTAGATCCGTTGACGGGGCAGAGCGACAGTATTTTGGCCGTCTGTCGTGAAAACAATACGTGTCCGAAACTTATGCACACCGACACGTCGGCAGAATTTTGGCAGGCTCGTGCGTCATTGGTTTCTACATCCCCCACTGGAGACCCCCTGACTATGCCTGATGATGTGCGATTATATTTTTTCGCTGGGGCGCCGCATTTTAATGCTTGGGGAGGATCGGCTTCGGCTAGTGAAGTATGTAAATATCCGAGTAATCCAATTAGTGTGGCGCCTAGCATGCGTGCGCTTGTGAGTGCGATGGAGTCTTGGGTCGTAAATGATATAGCCCCGCCAGCAAGCCGTTATCCAGGTTTGAAGGGTGATGGGCTTGTGGCGAATGAGGAGTTGAATTTGCCGCCCTTACAGGGAGAAGGGCCTAAGCCGCCTGTCAACGAGCTGTATGCCAGAAACCATACTGTGGTGCCACCTGAAGAGGGTGAACAATATTCGGTGAAGGTGCCAGAAGTGGATGAAGATGGCATTGCCTTGGGAGGCATTCGCCAACCCTATGTGGCTGTGCCTCTAGGTACTTATTTAGGCTGGAATTTGCGCGATCAAGGGTACGCAGAAGGCCAATTGTGTAACTTATCCGGCAGGTTTATCCCTTTTGCGAGTAGTAATGATGGTAGAAAGTCAGTATCAAGCCGATACTCAAGCCCTGAGTCATACCAAGAATCCTTAGGTGACGCTATAGATGAGCTAGTAGATATTGGCTTTATGCTTGAGAAAGACCGTCAATGGGTGATGGAGGATGCTCCAGAACTATAACCCGCATTTTTAAAGAGTTTTAAATGAGGTCTTTTTCCTCGCTAGTATCAATCTTCATTGATCAACAACATAGCTAAAAAAGTGGGGGCGGATAATATATCCGCCCCCACTTTTTATTGATGCCACTAATAACGTTTCACTTAGTGCGTTTGACGTACAAGCCCACCGTGCACATCGCCAGCCCCACTACCGAGAGCAGCATGCCGCCATTGACTAACAGCGGCGAACGCTCCAGCCAGGAGACAAACGGTTGCGGGGTGTCTCTACAGGCACTCTCGATATAGTCCCAATGGCCGCCATCAAGCTGGCACGCGCGTACGTCGTTTAGCTCCCAGAAATACACGCCCATCAGCACAAACAGCGGCAGTACCAGTAGCAGTAATCCCAGCTTAATCATTTAAACCTCAAGAGCCGTTAAGGACGCGGGCAGTTGGGTGTACGACCATTGCTGCGAGCCTGCTCGTACAAGGCAAGTGCTTGATCCATATTACCCTGCAGCCCTTGAATGCGCTGGCCTTGGCCAGGGTGAGTCGACATCCACTCGGGGGGCGCACCGCCACCTGTGGCCGCCTGCATATTTTCCCAAAGGGTCACGCTCTCACGGGGATTGAAACCGGCTTGAGCCATGAGATCCAGACCAATCACATCGGCCTCACTCTCATGGGCCCGGGAGAAGGGAAGTACGATGCCGTACTGTGCGCCCATGCCGAGCACGCCCATGAGTTGCTGGCCACCGGCAGACTGCATGCCAGAAGTGCTGGAAATCACCGACAGGCCTAATGAGGTGGCGCTCTCGGTGGAGGCGCGCTCATTGGCATGGTTGGCCAGTACGTGACCAATTTCGTGACCGATAACGGAAGCAAGCTGATCCTGGGTCGTGGCAATATCCAGCATGCCGGTATTCACGCCCATATAGCCGCCGGGAAGCGCGAACGCGTTGGGCTGTTCGGACTCAAATACGCGAATTTGCCAGTCTAGCTGCCGCTGTTCGGCGGGGAGTTCCGCCACGATGGCATCGGCAATACACTGCACATAGCGGTGGCTGGCCTGGCCCGCCGTGGGCAGCTCCTGCTGATATTGAGTGAACGCTTGGCGCCCCATCTCATTCAATTCGCTATCAGAGAGCAACAGCAGTTGCGAGCGTCCGGTAGGCGAGGTGGTACAAGCGGCGATAGACGCACATAGTGCGGTAACAGCGAGAGGGCGAAGCCAGCGCATAAGTCGGTTTCCTTATAGACGAAAGAGTTTCTTGCACACAAGATAACCGCTGATAGCAGTAAATCAATCCCCCATCATAACCCACCTAGTGGTTGAGCATGGGTGCTGAATTGAGTCCCCTCTGAACCAAGGCTAGGCCGCAGACGATTGGCTGCAAGCTCCTAGACATAAACCCTTAGCGCTGGGGTACTAGCTGCCCATCGGCACCTACGTTTAAGCGAATTGTCGGCGTTAATAATCCTGACGGTAGTTTCATACCCAACCCGCGTAGATCCCCAGGCGTGATGGCCAGTTGACTGCCAGGCGGTAGCTCGCCTTGAGACGCCAACTGGCTGGCAAGCTCCAGCATGGGGGCCAGGCGTTGGGTGTCGGTGGCGAGTACATCAAAGGCAACCGGTAGGCGTAAATTAGCATCATCGCCAGAGGTCAGCGTGACGTCCTGTTCATAGTTACCTTCCACAGGATCAACGCCCGGCATATCCAGCGCCCAGCGAAAGCCTGACATCTCCACCGGTGGCATGCCCGCAGGTAAGCCCAGCCCCATGGCAATGGTGGCTTGTATAGGCAGGCTACTGGCGCCAAGGCTGGAAGCAATCAAGCTGGTTAAATCGCTGGTGTCTAGCCCTGCATTAATGCTGTAAGGACCGATACGAACATCCTCGACCCCTAGGGAGGTCACCGCCAAACGAAACGCAAACAGACCGGTTTGGGGCAGGGCGAGACAGCCCGTGAGTAGGCTGGCAACGCTAAACAGGGTCAGCCAGCGCCAGTAGCGAGCAATATAAAGCATAAGAGTCCCCTTAAGTAGGGCGTAAGCAGTGGGGTAACGACGCTAAATGTAAGGTGCTGATGCAAGCTTGTTAGCTTCGGGCTAATAAGCGCGGCTATTTGAGGGCTGAAGTCATTTCCTGTCAAGAGAATTTACGTGTTCAAGCGCCTATTTAAGGCTAGAACCAAAACGCCCGCTTGATGATACAAGCGGGCGAATTCAAAAGGCAGCTAATAAGGCGTTTAACGACGGCTTTTACGCGCCTCTTTGGTGCGATTAAGCTCGCGCTTTTTAGCTTTCTCTTTGTCGCTGGCGCCCGCCATGTCATCGAACGGGTTACTGCCCGAGCGGAACTCAAAGCGAATTGGCGTGCCGCGTACCTTGAGCACCTTGCGGAAGGTGTTGGTCAAATAGCGACGATAGGCTTCTGGCAACGCCTCGGTTTGGTTGCCGTGGACGACGATAATCGGCGGGTTGCTGCCACCCTGGTGAGCCATCCGCAGTTTAATGCGTCGACCGTGCACCATCGGCGGTGGGTTTTGGCTTACCGCGTCCTGTAGCAGGGTAGTGAGGCGGTTGGTCGACCAGTGGGCGTTAGCGGCGTCAAAGGCGCGATCAATCGAGGGGTAGAGATCCCCCACTGCCGTGCCATGTAGAGCAGAGATGAAGTGCAGCTCGGCATAATCCGCAAAGCCCAGGCGGCGCTTCACTTCAGTGCGCATTTTATCCTTGGCTTCGGTCTCCAGGCCGTCCCACTTGTTGACTGCCAGCACCAGGGCGCGCCCGGTGGTCAACACATAGTCGAGCAGGTGCAAATCCTGCTCCACCAGGCCGCTGGAGCCATCCAGAACCATGATCACTACATGGGACTCTTTGATCGCATCCAGGGTCTTGATGATGGAGAATTTCTCGGCGATTTCACGCACGTTCTTGCGCCGCCGGATACCCGCGGTATCAATCAGTACATAGGGCTTGCCACGGCGCTCGAAGGGGATCTCGATGGCATCGCGGGTAGTGCCTGCCTCATCAAACACGACGACCCGATCTTCACCGAGAAGGCGATTGACCAGGGTTGATTTGCCCACGTTCGGGCGGCCAATCACGCCGATGCGAATACCTTTGCTACCGGTGTCCGCGGGAATGCTGGCATCGCGCTCCGGAAACGGTTCGAGTACCACATCGATCAGGGTGGAAACGTTGCGCCCGTGGGCGGCAGCAATTGGCCAGGGGTCGCCTAGGCCGAGCGACCAAAAGTCGCCCATTGCCGAATGCTCTTCTAACCCATCGGTTTTATTCACCACCAGCCAGGTTTTTTTCTGGTTAACCCGCAGGTGGTTGGCAATCGCCTGGTCAGCGGCGATAAGGCCGGCGCGAGCGTCGACCATAAACAGCACGATATCGGCTTCATCAATGGCGGCGAGTGACTGCTCTGCCATAGCGGCATCGATGCCTTCTTCGTCACCGCTGATACCGCCGGTATCAATCACGGTATAGACCTTATCGCCCAGCATGCCATTGCCGTACTTACGGTCGCGGGTGAGGCCGGGAAAGTCGGCCACCAGGGCATCACGCGAGCGCGTTAGGCGGTTAAACAGCGTCGATTTACCCACATTGGGGCGACCGACTAAAGCAATGACGGGTGTCATGGAGTGACTTCCAGGGTTTCCAGGCGACCATTGTTGGCCTGAACATGAATGGTGCTGCCTTCAGTGACCGGGCGTACGCTGATGCCCGAGCTGTGCACGCGAGTGCGACCCACGATATCGCCTTCGCGAGCGTCGATCAGGTGAACATAACCTTCAAAATCGCCGAACACTAAACGGCCATCGGCGAAGGCGGGGGCGGTCAACCAACGATCTTCTAAATCGTCGTTGCGCCAAATTTCGCGGCCGTTGTTAGCGTCGAGGGCGACGACTTGGCTGTCATCGGTGACCACAAACAGGAAGTCGCCGACCAGAATCGGGGTATGGCGACTGGAGAGATCCGCTTCCCAAAGTACGTCGCCTTGAGTTGCTTCCAGCGCCACCACGCGGCCGTTATAGCTGGTCACGAACAGGCGGCCATCGGGGCTGATGATCGGCTGGCCGGAAAGATCGACCAGGCGTTCCACTTCACTACGCCCTTGGGGGGTGGCAATCTGCATTTCCCATAGCGGCTGGCCGCTGCGGTTATCCAGCGTGGCCAGGCGGCCATTGGCCAGGCCAACAAAGCTGACTGGATCAATGACCATCGGTGTACCGGTACCGCGCAGGGTGAGTGACGGCTGCGAACTGGTGTATACCCAGCGCTCTTCACCAGTGGCGCGATCCAAGGCAGTCACACGGCCATCGACACTTTGCACGACCAGCAGTTGCTGGTTGGCCTGGGGCGCGGCAAGCACTTCGCTGGATACCCGCGAGCGCCATTCTTCGCTGCCGTCACGTTGATCCAGCGTGATCACTTCGCCGTTACCGGTGGCCAGATAAACCTGACCGGCAATTGCCGTTAGCGCGCTGGAAATAGGGGTATCAAGGTCGATTTCCCACTCGACGTCGCCGCTGTTGGCATCCATCGCCATCACCACGCCTTCGACATCGGCCGCAAACACGGTGTCGCCTTCACGGGAAGGCGCGATGGGGTAACGGGCATGGCCCAGGCCATCGCCCACGTTGCGCCGCCACTGAGTTTCCAGCGAGGAGGTCTCGTCGAAACTACGCAGCTCTTTGGGGGTATAGGCAGGCTCGCCTTTACTCGCGCAACCGACCAGCAGTGCCAGCGACAGCGCGCCTAAGCTTGCGCGTACTAGCTGTTTCGTTGGGATACCAAAAGTCATTGTGTCGCCTCCTCAGCGCCGAGATCGTCAAGCTTGAACTGCACGCCGTAAAGCGGCTGGTCTTTGGTTTGAGACACTTCTAGAGCGGTTTCCCAGGCATCGCGGGCCGCCTCGGTGTCGCCTTGGGCGGCGAACGCATCGCCGCGCACGTTAGCTTTTTGGGCCGCTAGCGCATCACTAATCGGCTCGTCTAACAGCGCATGCGCCTGTTTAGGGTTACCGTCGGCAAGCTCGATACGGGCTAAACGTAGCCACGCCAAGCTTTGCACATAGCGGCGCGAGGAATCGGCTGCGCTTTCCAGTGCGGTGCGTGCTGCTTCCAAGTCGCCTTGCTGAACAGCCAAGCGGGCGTCGAGCAGCAGGGCGAGTTCGGCGTAGAGCGTATCGCCATGCTCGTCGGTCAGTTCGCTAACCATTTCCCGCGCGCTTGCTAGTTGCTCCTCGTCAAGCTCGTTGCCAGCGGTCATATTGACTAACTGCTGATAGCGCATGGAGGCCGCTTCAGCCTGGCCTTGCTGATAGTTCTGCCAGGCATTCCAGCCGAACACCCCGGCCGCCGCCAGGACAGCGCCTGCAATCAACGACATGCCGTTCTCTTTCCACCAGCGCTTGACGGCGTCTAGCTGTTCTTCTTCGCTTCTCAGCTCCACCACGGGCGGGCTCCTTTCTTCTAAAGTCGTATGTTTAGACCGTCGCATGCAAGCAGGCAGCCTGCAGGGCTTATGCGTTAGCCGTTAAAAGCTCGCCCAGCGTGCGGCCTAATGCGGCTTGAGGAACGCTTTGCTGTTCGCGGTCATCGCGCAGAAACTTGACCGTTGCCGACTGCGTCGCGATTTCATCTTCACCGATCAGTATGGCTATCGTAGCAGCGCTCTTGTCGGCTTTTTTGATTCGGCTTTTAAAGCTGCCGCCGCCGCAATGAAGCTGTAGACGCAGTTCAGGCAGCTCGCCACGCAGTTGCTCGGCCAGGGTGATCGCTGCCGTGGTGGCGGTATCATCCATGGGCAGCAAATAGACATCGCAGCCGCCAAGGGCGTTCTCAGGAATCAGTTCCAGGGTGTCGAGTAGCAGAATCAGCCGCTCAATGCCCATGGCAAAGCCTACCGCTGGGGTAGGCTTGCCGCCCAGCTGTTCGACTAGGCCGTCGTAGCGTCCGCCTGCACACACGGTGCCCTGGCTGCCCAGCGCAGTCGTGGTCCACTCGAACACGGTGCGGCAGTAGTAGTCGAGCCCGCGCACTAAGCGTGGGTTGATCACATAGTCAATGCCTGCTGCTTCAAGCATCTTCGTGAGCTGCTCAAAGTGTTCCTGGGATTCGGCATCCAGGTGATCCATCAACTGCGGCGCGCCGTCGAGCATCTCCGCCATGGCCGGATTTTTGGAGTCGAGAATACGCAGCGGGTTGCTGGTCAAGCGGCGTTTGGAGTCTTCATCGAGAGCGTCTAGGTGCTGCTCAAAGTAGGCCACCAGCGTATCTCGGTAGGCTGCCCGCGCCTCTGATGAACCTAGCGAGTTTAGCTCCAGGGTAACGTGCTCCATCAAGCCGAGTTCCTGCCACAGGCGCGCTGAAAGCAAGATCACCTCGGCGTCGATATCCGGGCCATCAAAACCGAAGGTCTCGACGCCGATCTGGTGGAATTGGCGGTAACGGCCTTTTTGCGGGCGCTCATAGCGAAACATCGGCCCCTGGTACCACAACCGCTGAGTTTGGTTATACAGCAGGCCGTGCTCCATGGCCGCGCGCACGCAGCTGGCAGTGCCTTCGGGACGCAGGGTCAAACTCTCGCTGTTGCGATCATCGAAGGTGTACATCTCTTTTTCGACGATATCGGTAACTTCACCGATAGAGCGTGCAAACAGCGCGGTTTGCTCAACGATAGGCGTGCGGATTTCATTAAAACCGTAACGCAGCATTAGCTGGCGTACTTTGGCTTCAAAAAATTGCCAGCGTGGGCTATCGCTGGGCAGTAGGTCGTTCATACCACGAATGGCTTGAATTTTTTTAACGGCGGACTTGCTCAAAGAAAACTCCTTATTCTGCCATCAGGCGTGGCGCACCCAGGCTGGCAGCCAGCCCCAGCTAAACGCTGCGGGCAATCATATCGTCTTGCTGCTGCTGTTTTTCGCGCACTTTTTCGCGAATCAACTGCTCGAGATCATCTACCAAGTGGTCGTTGCGCAGCTTGCTGGCGGGCTTGCCGTCGATATACACCAGGTTAGCGGGACTACCGCCGGTCAGGCCGATATCGGTCTCTTTGGCTTCGCCGGGGCCATTGACCACGCAGCCGATCACCGAGACGTTGAGCGGTGTCATTACGTCTTCCAGCCGCTCTTCGAGCTGGTTCATGGTGTCAATGACGTCGAAGTTCTGGCGCGAACAGCTGGGGCAGGCAATAAAGTTGATGCCTTTCGAGCGCAGCTTGAGGCTGCGGAGCATATCAAAGCCGACCTTGATCTCTTCCACCGGGTCTGCTGCCAGCGAGACGCGGATCGTGTCGCCGATTCCGTCCATCAGTAGCATACCCAGACCAATCGATGACTTGACCGTGCCCGAGCGCAGACCTCCCGCTTCGGTAATCCCTAAGTGCAGCGGCTGCTCGATGCGTGCGGCAAGGTCGCGATAGGCGGCCACGGCCATAAATACATCCGAGGCTTTGACGCTGACTTTGAAGTCGGGGAAGTCCAGGCGATCCAGGTAGTCAATATGGCGCATGGCAGACTCCACCAGCGCTGCTGGCGTGGGTTCGCCATATTTCTTCTGCAGATCTTTTTCCAACGACCCTGCGTTGACGCCAATCCGGATCGGAATGCCATGATCGCGGGCCGCGCTAACCACCGCGCGTACGCGGTCTTCACGGCCGATGTTACCTGGGTTGATGCGCAGGCAGTCGACGCCGAGTTCGGCGACGCGTAGGGCAATTTTGTAATCAAAATGGATATCGGCAACGAGCGGTACATTGACGAGTTTTTTGATCTGACCAAAGGTTTCGGCGGCGTCCATATCAGGTACTGAAACGCGTACGATATCCGCACCGGCTTTTTCCAACTGCTGGATCTGGGCCACGGTCGCGGCGACATCCAACGTGTTGGTATTGGTCATGCTTTGAACGGCAATGGGGGCATCACCGCCCACCGCGACGTTTCCAACCTGAATCTGGCGGGAATGGCGGCGTTTTATCGGAGAAGGGGCGTGCATAAGACGGGTCACTCTCCCAAGGTGAATCGGGCAACATTGTTGGCGCCTGCGCGGGCGGGAAGATCAACTTCCTCGCCTTGGTAGCGCAGCTCAACGCCGGTGGCATTACCTACGGTTAAGCGAAACGGAGGCTCACCCTCGACGGTTGTCGAGGTGCCGGGCGTTTGTAGGCCCACGAAGACGCGCTGGTTGGTGGCATCAAAAATTTCCGTCCACGACTGCTCGTTAAACGTCAGTTCGAGGACGTTGGCATTGGCGGTTTGCTCGGCGGCAGCGTTTTGTTCGCTATCAGTATCGCTCTCTTCAATACTGCTTTGCTCAGGCCTGCTAGGCTCATTGCTATCGTCGGCGGTGCTGGCCGTATCGGTGGTGCTATCCAGTGCGGATTCGTCGAGGCCAGTCACTGCGTCAACATCAGCTTGATCGCTGGGCGCTTGTTCTTGCGCAGCCGTCGGTGAAGGCGTGACGTTGGTGGCATTACTGGGCAGCGTCGCGCTTTCATCGCCACTGGTGAAGCTTGAATCCGTACTCTCTGCTGTTTCAGCGGGTTCACTGGTCGGCTCTGCCGGGGCGGTAGCGGTCTCTTCCGGGGAGGTTGAGCCAAAGCCCGGCGGCTCATTGCCACCCCGGCTTTGCCACCACATCACGGTCACCGCGATAAGACCCACAATTACCAGCAAAGTCACCAACTTGAACAGCCAGGCGCCAATACGGGAGGGTGGCCTCGCCGTGGAGACCGGGGTAACTTGGCGTTCGGTGTCGCTACCGCCGCTGCGGGCTTGATAAGCTTCAAGCACCAGCCGGTCATCCATGCCCAGGTATTTAGCGTAAGAGCGCAGGTAGCCGCGTCGATAAGCGGCGACAGGGATCTCTTGGTAGTCATCCTGCTCAAGCCCTCCCACCACGGCGGGGCGCAGGTTGAGCGCCCGGGCCGCATCGGCGAGCGGAATACCAAGCTGCTCGCGCTGGCGAGCAAGAAGTTCGCCAGGAGAGGCGCTAGTGTTAGGACTATCAATGACGTTTTCTTGTGACTGTGTATCGCTCATGGCTGAGCATCCTTCATTAAATAAGCGGTGATCAGGGCGTCAATCAGTCAGTCGTTGCCAAGCAGGCGCTGGTATTCGGCGGCGACGCTATGCTCGCCGCGTGAATGAGCGATATCAACCGCCATTCTTAGCGCTGCTTGGTTGGGCTCGGCGAGCTGTAAATAGGTTTGCAGCGGTGCCCAGGCCTGAGAGTAATTGCCCTGCGAATATTCGAGTTCAGCTAACATTAAATAGCCGCGTGAATTACGCGGATCAATACTTTGCGCGCGCTCCAATCGAGCGCGCGCCTTATCAAATTCTTCCAGCGCCAGATAACACTGCCCTAAATTAGTAAATAGCTGGGCACGGTTGGCGTACTGGGCATCCTGTGATGCGGTTTCTAACTGCTCACAGGCGGCGTTTAACTGGCCCTGACTGAACAAGAACGCCGCATAGTTGTTGCGGGCGCGGGTGAAGTCAGGCTCGGCATTCACCGCCTGTTGAAAATAGTCGTTGGCAAGTGCACTTTCGCCCTGGCGTTGATAAACCAGTGCCAGTGCTTGCAGCGCTTCTGCATGGTGTGGGGCAATTTCAAGTGCCCGATCCAGTGCGTTGAGAGCGCGGGGAAGATTATCGCGCTCTAAATAGGCGACGCCAAGCTGGGTATAGGCTTCTGCCGCCGCGGGGGTAGCTTGTGGTGAAAGGTTGTTGGACGAGGCACAGCCGGCTAGCCACAAGCTACCGATAAGCACGGTGAGCATGGGCACCCGCGATGGGTGTTGGCGCCTGCGGTGAGCGATCATGTAAATCCTCTTGTGGTGAACGTCCAACTGCGAGTAAGGCAATACATACAAACAGCAGTGCTAATCTAAATAAAAACCGTGACCATCAAAGCGCCGTGCCAAGCGGAAGTCAAGATAAGCCCGGTTTTCGACACTCCACCCCCTAGTCCGCGTCGAGCTGTACTGACTGGATATAGCGCGCGCTGCGTTTGGTGCGGTCTTTCACGCGACCAACGAGCTGGCCACAGGCAGCATCAATATCTTCACCTCGGGTTGTTCTAACCGTGGCGTTGTAGCCTAAATCATACAACCACTGCTGGAAGCGCATAACCTGATTACGCGACGGTTTTTCGTACCCAGAGTTTGGGAACGGGTTAAACGGGATCAGGTTGATCTTACACGGCAGCTCTTTAAGCAATGCAGCAAGCTGCTCGGCGTGCTCCTGCTGATCGTTGACGTCCTTGATCAGCGTGTACTCAATGGTGACCTGACGATTGTCCGGGCATTTGGAAAGGTAGCGGTGGCAAGCATCCAGCAACGTGCGAATATTGTACTTACGGTTGATGGGCACCAGCTCATTGCGCAACTCGTCCGTAGACGCATGCAGCGAAATCGCCAAGCTAACGTCCATTTCATCGCCAAGTTTGTCGATCATCGGCACCACGCCAGAGGTCGACAGCGTCACGCGGCGCTTGGACAGGCCATAGCCGTTGTCGTCGAGCATCAGCTTCATGGCAGGCACAACGTTGTCGAAGTTGAGCAACGGTTCGCCCATGCCCATCATCACTACGTTGGTCACCGGACGGTTCGCCGTATCACGCCGCGGGCCAACGCTGCGCTGAGCGACCCATACCTGGCCGATAATTTCAGCAGCGGTTAAGTTGCGCTGAAACCCCTGCTTGCCGGTGGAGCAGAAGCTGCAGTCCAGCGAGCAGCCGACCTGGGAGGAAACGCATAGCGTGCGGCGCTTACCGTTCTCCGCCGGGATCAGTACCGTTTCTACATAGCTGCCGTCTTCCACTTCCAGCACCCACTTACGGGTGCCGTCGCTGGAAGTACCCTCATAAATCACCCCTGGGCCACGAATTTCTGCCAGCCGGGCCAGTTTTTCACGCAGTGCTTTGGAAAGGTTCGTCATGGCAGCAAAGTCATCGCTGCCTTCCTGGTGAATCCACTTCATTAGCTGCGCGGCACGGAACTTCTTTTCGCCGATCGACAAAAAGAAGGCTTCCATCTGCTCACGGGACATGCCAAGCAGGTTTTGACGCTCAGGCGTCGCTTTTGCAGCAGGCTTGCTGGCGGCGTCAGTATGTGGGGCGGGCGTGTGTTGGGCTACAGTGGTGGTCATGGCGGTCAGCGTTATAGAAAGGGGCGGGGGACTAGCCCCCGCAAAATGGCCGGCAACGAAAGTTGATTCGGCGGCGCTACCTTAAAGGCTTAGCGCGGGCAGATTTCGTCGTTGCCAAAGAAGTAGCTAATTTCGCGCTCAGCGCTTTCCGGAGAATCAGAACCATGGACAGCATTGGCGTCAATTGTTTCCGCAAAATCGGCGCGAATAGTGCCGGGTGCCGCTTCTTTCGGGTTGGTCGCACCCATCAGGTCACGGTTTTTAGCGATGGCGCCTTCACCTTCAAGCACTTGTACAACCACCGGCCCAGAGGTCATGAAGCCAACCAGGTCTTTAAAGAACGGACGCTCTTTGTGTTCTGCGTAGAAGCCGCCAGCCTTCTCTTCAGAGAGATGAACCATTTTGGCTGCGACGACTTTTAGACCCGCTTTTTCGAAGCGAGCAATGATGTCACCGATAGCATTCTTGGCAACGGCATCAGGCTTGATAATAGAAAGAGTGCGTTCAGTAGCCATGTAAATGGTCTCCTTAAAAAGGCTTAAGCAAAAAGTGCCGCCCTAGAAGGCCAGGGCGGCCCAGAAAATGATTCAGTTAATAGCGCTTCGGCAGTTAGCGTTTTTAAACGCTAATGTGTCAAAAAAGCATGCGGGCGTAACCCGGCTGCCTGCGCTTGTGTATCCAGGGGCGTGATTATAGCGCTTAAGCCGGGGTATGAATACCGGCGATGAAGCTGACCAAGCAATGCTTAGACGGTAAAGCTCTCACCGCAGCCACACTCATCTTTGACGTTAGGGTTGTTGAAGCGGAAAAAGCGGTTCAGCCCTTCGCTGACGTAATCCACTTCGCTACCGTTAAGCATCTCTACCGCATCGGGAGCGACATAGACGCTGGCACCGTGGGCTTCAAAATGGACTTCTTCGTCACTGACGGTGTCGGCAAAATCGAGCACGTAGCTATAGCCAGAGCAACCGCTTGGCTTGACCGAGACGCGCAGGCCGAGGCCTTGGCCGCGCTCGTCGAGCACGTGACGAATCTGTTGTGCGGCAGCCGGGGTAATATTGAGTGTTGCCATGAGGCGTCCTCCTTAAAAATAGTCAGCTAGTCAGCCGCTTGACGGGGCGGTGTACGTAAACCGCTCACCGCATGGCGTATGAGCGTTAGCGCATGATCAATGTCGGCTTCGGTGGTAAAGCGCCCGAAGCTAAAACGCAGCGATGAGAGCGCCAGCGAGCGTGGTGTGCCGATGCCGAGCAGCACATAGGACGGGTCGACGCTGGCCGAGTTGCACGCCGATCCGGTGGAGACCGCTACATCGCGCAACGCCATCAGCAGTGACTCGCCGTCGACACCTTCGAATGCCAGATTGAGAATGTTGGGTACTGCTCGCTTTTCAGTGTCATTCAGCGGCGTGTTCGAGAACACACCATCAAGCCCCTCCAGGCCACGCAGAAAGCGCTGCTGCAAGCCCATAATATGGACGTTGTCTTCGTCGTACTGCTGCTGCATCAGTGCAAAGGCTTCACCCATGCCAGCAATTTGGTGTGTCGGCAGGGTGCCAGAGCGCATACCGCGCTCATGACCGCCGCCATGTATCAGCGCCTCAACGCGGATGTCCGGGTGGCGCTTCACATAAAGCGCCCCGACGCCTTTAGGGCCGTAAGTTTTATGGCCGGACAGCGACATCAGGTCGATCTGCTGAGCCACTACGTCTAAGGGAATACGCCCCACCGCCTGGGCAGCATCCGTATGAAACGCCGCGCCAAACTCATGGGCAACGGCCGCTAGAGCCGAGATATCGTTGATACTGCCCAGTTCGTTGTTAACCGCCATCAATGAAACCAGCGCGGTGTCATCGCGCATCGCTGCGCGCAGCTGTTCGGGTTCAATACGGCCATCCTGGCCCGGCGTTAGCCAGGTAATCTCAAAGCCCTCTTTCTCCAGCGCATGGGCAGTGTCAACGATGGCTTTATGCTCAATCGTCGAGGTCACCAAGTGTAGGCCACGCTCGCGGTTGGCGCGCATAAAACCAATCAGCGCTAGGTTGTCAGCTTCGGTGGCGCCGCTGGTCCAGACGATCTCTCTCGGGTCGGCGCCAATGGCATCGGCCACCTGGCGGCGCGCCTGCTCAATCACCTGCTCTGCCTGCCAGCCCAGCATATGGCTGCGCGAAGCCGGGTTGGCAAATAGCTGGTCAACCGTCAGGTAGCGTTGCATAACCTCAACCACGCGGGCATCCGCCGGCGCGGTGGCGGCGTAATCCAGGTAAATGGGCAGCGTGGGTGTGGTCATCGTTACGTTCCAGCGGTTGATCGATCAAGGTAATCGGGTTTGTGTCGTGGGATCAGGGTGAAGAGGCGAGAATGCCTGCCTCGGCACGCTGTTTCTGTCGCGACGCAATACGTATGACATCAGGACGCAGCATCAGTTGTGCCAGGGTCATATCGTCAAGAAAATGGCGTATCTGCACGGAGAGCTCGCACCACAAATGGTGGGTCAAGCAGGTGTCACCCTGTTGGCAGTCAGAGAGCCCCTGGCAACGGGTGGCATCAACGCTTTCATTTACTGCGTCAATCACCTTTGAAACGCTAATCGCGTCCGCAGGCTGCGAAAGCAGATAGCCGCCGCCTGGGCCGCGCACGCTGTTGACCAAGCCTGCACGGCGCAGGCGAGCAAAAAGCTGCTCTAAATAGGAGAGCGATATCTCTTGACGCTGGGAGATATCGCTTAGGCTGGTCGGGCCGTTGTGGGCATGCAAGGCTAAATCGAGCATGGCGGTAACGGCGTAACGGCCTTTAGTGGTCAAGCGCATGGCAAGCCCCTCGACGCTGAAAGCTCAGCGCACTAACGGCAAATGTGCTGCCATTATGGGAAAACCTGAGTGCTTTGGTCAACCATTACGCGGCGGCAGCGTTTCTTGCTCGGCTGATGGTGGAGTGGCCGAGTGCTTGCCAACGCCGGTGCAGCCGGTATCGTTCTCGTCCAGAATATCGGCAAAATCTTCATCGCGCAGCGCCGGTAACTGGCCGTCACGGTAGTTGTCATCTAGCTTACGCAGGGTAGAGCACATGCGCTCAATGCGCTCATCCACGGCGTGCATATGGTCGAGCATTGCCTGCATCGAACGGGCTACGGGGTCGGGCATGTCCTGGCTGACGCCGTAGGCGTCAAAGCCAAATTTTTGGCAGATGGCTTCGCGTCGGGCGGGGTCGACATCCAGTGCTTCTTCCACATCGGGGTCGGCGCGTTTAACGATTTTACCGGGAATACCTACCACCGTGGCGCCCGGCGGTACTTCTTTGGTGACCACGGCATTAGAGCCAATTTTCGCTCCAGCGCCGACCGTAAAGGGCCCCAGTATTTTGGCGCCCGCACCGACAATCACGCCATCCCCCAAGGTGGGATGGCGCTTGCCTTTGTTCCAGCTGGTGCCGCCCAGGGTGACACCTTGATAGAGCGTTACGTTATCGCCCACCAGCGCCGTTTCGCCAATCACCACACCCATGCCGTGATCAATAAAAAACCGCCGACCAATCGTGGCGCCAGGGTGAATTTCAACGCCGGTGAGCCAGCGTGAAAACGTCGATAGCGTCCGCGCTAGCCACTTGAGGTTTTTTTTCCACAGCCAGTGGCCGCAGCGATGCAGCAGGAGGGCGTGCAGGCCAGGATAGTTGGTCAGCACCTCAAGAAAGTTACGTGCGGCCGGGTCGCGGTCAAATACGCTGTTGATGTCTTCACGTAGACGTTGAAACATGAGGTGTTCCTTGGCGTTATATAAGGCGGCGTCTAGCTATTGAACTATTAGAACGGATTTTTGAAATATCGCCGGTTCTTGGAATATCAATAGAGAAATCACGTTAGCAGAATAGCGAAGTTGGGGCACGCAGCATCAACTTCAAGCTTAGCGTTTCCAGCCTAATAAATTACGGCTTGGGTTGCTTGGTGTTCGCAGCCTTTTCGGTAGCCGACAGAATTCCACGCAAAATATTCATTTCCATGCGTTCTGGGCGAGCGCGCAGGTACAAGCGGCGCAGTCTCGCCATTAGCTGTCGTGGCTGATCAGGGTCGTGGAAGTCAATACCAATCAGCGTGCGCTCTAAGTGCTCAAAGTAGCGCTCTAGCTCGGCGTGGGTGGCCAGATCATCGTCATCATTTGGCACAGTTGGAGGTGCATCCGCTTGGCCATCTGATTGGCTTAGCCACGCCATGCGACACTCATAGGCAAGCACCTGAACCGCTGCGGCCAAATTGAGTGAGCTAAAGTCGGCATTGGTAGGAATATGCACATGTGCGTGGCAGCGCTGTAATTCAGCATTGGTAAGGCCGCTGTCCTCGCGCCCGAATACCAGCGCCACGCGGGACTCAGCAGCCTGGCACTCGGCGGGCAGCCGGTCAGCTAACTCCCGCGGTGAGAGCATCGGCCAGGGCAGAGTGCGTGAGCGCGCACTGGCGCCCACGGCCAGAGTGCAATCAGCTACCGCCTCTTCCAGTGAGGCATGCACACTGGCTTGATGAAGGAGGTGGTCAGCGCCGGAAGCACGGGAAATGCTGTCCTGGGTAATCACTTCACAGCGGGGGGCAACGAGGGCTAAATCTGCCAGGCCCATATTGTGCATGGCGCGTGCCACGCCGCCGATATTGCCGGGATGGCTGGTGCCGATAAGAACAATGCGAATGCGCTCAAGCATGATAAGGCTCGGTGAATAAAGAGGGTGATTATTATCGCGTAAAGCGCGCAGTCTAGCATGAGTCGGTGGTATGCCCGAGAGTGGTCTGCTAGAATTGCGCGCCAAAGGCGGCACCTGCGCCTACTTATGCTCTATGATTAGCATTACGTTCTTTAACATCACTGTCACAAGGCCCGATCATGAATCCGATGGTCCAATTTACGCTGCGTGCTGCACGCGGCGCTGTTGAGCACTTCCTACGCGTACGCGAACGTATTGAAAACGCGCACGATGAATTTAACCTTGACCGCCTACTCGACGAGACGGCGCGCAAGGCCGAAGCGACGATTGTTCAGCAGTTGGAGCGCGGTTATCCCCAGCACGGTGTTACCGGCCGCTTTACCCCGCACCGCGCGGGTGAAGGCGAAGGCGCGGATATCGTCTGGAAAATTGAACCGATGCACGGCTACTCTAATTTAGCCGTTGCCGGCAAGGGCTTTGCACTCTCAGTGGTGTGTCTTAACAAAGGTCGTCCCGAACACGCGGTGATTATCTGTCCGTTCGCCGACGATGAATATATCGCCAGCCGCGGCCGCGGCGCCCAGCACAACGACAAGCGCATGCGCGTTAGCAAGCCTACCGCCATTAGCGGCACGCGTATGGCCATGAGCTTGCCGGAAGTTTGGCTGCGCCCGCGCAATTTACCTGCCTATTTAACCGTTTCACAGCAGCTTGCCCCACAGGTAGAAAACCTGCTGGCCACCGGCTGTGGGCTGCTGGATTTGTGCGAGTTGGCCACTGGGCGAGTGGATAGCGCTTTTGTGCTCGGCCTGGAAGAGCAGGATATGCTGGTAGGCACGCTGTTCCTGAAAGAGGCGGGCGCCTTGATGGGTACGCCGGACGGCCAGCCTACGGTGAAAGTGGAAGGGCAGCTAATGGCAGCCGGGCCGCGTCTCTATAAAGCGCTGATCAAGCAGCTCACGCCGCACTTTTAAGTAGCAATGCTAAGCTTTTAAAGATAAAAGCTTTAAAGACGACCGTTTTTAAAGACAAAAAAAGCCCCTGCTGGATTCCCAGCAGGGGCTTTTTTGTAGGCTAAATAAGAGGAGTATAGAGATGCGCCGTTAAGGCAGCTCTTCCTCTTCTTCGTCGAACTCTTTCTTGGTGGGAATCAAATCTTCTCGCGACAGCTTCAGTGGTAGCAGTAGCGCCGCAGCAATATAGATAGACGAGAACGTACCCACAACGATGCCGACCAGCAGCGCAATGGCGAAATTCTCAATCATATCCCCGCCCAATAGCAGCAGAGCGAGCAGTACCAGAATGGTGGTGCCCGAGGTTGCCAAGGTGCGCGAGAGCGTGGCGTTAATCGCTTCGTTGAAGATCTGCGGCATATCGTCGATACGCGAAGTGCGGATGGCTTCGCGGACGCGATCATAAACCACGATGGTATCGTTCAACGAGTAGCCGATAACTGCCAGGATGGCTGCCAATACGGTAAGGTCGAAATCGAGCTGAAACAGAGCGAACACGCCCACTACGATAATCACATCGTGCAGCAGTGCCAGCAGTGCGCCAATCGCAAACTTGTACTGAAAGCGGAAGGCCACATAGAGCATGACCACGCCGAGCGCTACCAGCAGACCCAATCCACTCTGGTCACGCAGTTGGTCACCTACCTGGGAACCAACAAACTCAGAGCGAACAAGGTCAACGCTATTACCACTCGCGCGTAGCAGGTTTACTACCTCGCCGCCTACATCAGCGTCAAACGCCTGCTGGAGACGAATCAAGACTTCGGTTGATGCCCCAAAGGTTTGCACCGAGACATCTTGAAAGCCGCTCTCTTCGAGCAGCACACGAATAGCGTCCAGGGAGGGCGCAGCGCCGTAGCGCACCTCAATCAGCGTACCGCCAGTAAAGTCCAGCCCTAGGTTGAGCTGCTGGAACAGGATGGCGCCAATCGACACGATCAGTAACACAGCGGAGACGGCAAACGCGATGTTGCGCCGTCCCATAAAGTCGATTCGCAGGTGTGATAGGGGTTTCATTACCACCTCTTCAGTTCTGGGCTAAGCACGTGGTTTAAATTCATGCTTTTCAAATCCATGCTCTTTAAATCCACAGCTTTTTGACGGGTTTGCTGCCATAGGCCAAGTTGACCATGGCGCGAGTCACCATCAGAGCGGTGAACAGCGACGTCAAAATGCCGATAGAGAGCGTGACGGCGAACCCTTTCACCGGGCCGGAGCCAATCGAGAACAGGATAACGGCCACCAGCAGCGTGGTGATGTTAGCGTCAACGATGGAGGTGAAGGCGCGCTCATAGCCGGCTTGGATCGCTTGCTGAACTGACATGCCGTTACGCAGCTCTTCACGTATTCGCTCGAAAATCAGCACGTTGGCATCTACCGCCATGCCCAGTGTCAGTACGATACCGGCAATACCTGGCAGCGTCAGCGTGGCGCCCAGCATCGACATCACCGCGACCAGCAGTGTTAAGTTCAGCGCCAGGGCGATATTGGCAAACACGCCAAACACCTTATAGCGCACCAGCATAAACAGCACGACCAGCAGCAAGCCAATCTGTACCGAGAGCAGGCCCCGCTCAATGTTTTCAGCGCCCAGGCTTGGCCCAATGGTGCGTTCTTGGACGAAGTAGATGGGAGCCGCAAGGGAGCCCGAACGCAGCAGCAACGCCAGCTCAGCGGCTTCTGTCGGCGAATCCAAACCGGTGATCCGGAAGCTGTTGCCAAGCGCACTTTGAATAGTGGCCAAACTGATCAGGCCGCGCTCAACGTAAGGCTCGCGCTCAATGGTCTCTTCGCCCGTTTCCGGGTCGACCACCACGGTGTCTTCACTCTTATGCTCGATGAACAGCACCGCCATATTGCGGCCGATATTGGTGCGTGTGGCACGGTTCATTAGCGTACCGCCGGTGCCGTCCAGATCAATATTGACCTGCGGGCGACCATTCTCATCAAAGCTGTTGCTGGCACTGGAGACACTATCGCCGGTAATGATCACGTCGCGCATTAGCTCGGCAGAGCGCGAAGGCTCATTTCGGAAGGTGAGGGTTTCCGTTTCGTTATCCGGCGTATCGTTGCGCGCTTCCAGGCGGAACTCCAGGTTCGCCGTTGCGCCGACAATACGCTTGGCCGCCACGGTGTCCTGGATGCCCGGCAGCTCCACCACGATCTGGTTGGGGCCTTGGCGCTGCACCATAGGCTCAGCCACGCCCAGCTCATTGACCCGGTTGCGTAGGGTGGTCAAGTTCTGGTTGATCGCGTAATCCTGAATTTCGTTTACCGATTGATCGCTAAGCGTCATTACCAGCGTTGAAGCGCGGCCATCGCCTTCACTGCTGTATTCAAATTCAGGAAAGTCACGGCTGATCAGGCTGCGGGCCGTATCGCGGTCTTCGGCGCTGGCAAAATCGATCGACAGCGTGCGCTCCTCGATATCGGTATTACGATAGCGAATCCGCTCGTCGCGTAGCAGCTCACGCATGGCGCTGGCGTTGACTTCCAGACGCTGGGTCAGCGCGGCGTCCATATCCACTTCGAGCAGGAAGTGCACGCCACCGCGCAAATCAAGGCCCAGCGTCATGGGGGAAGCAGAGAATGCCTGTAGCCATTCTGGCGTTGCTTCGGCGAGGTTTAGCGCTACCGTCGCATCATCGCCTAAAAGGTCAGCGGCAATGTCGCGAGCAGGAAGTTGATCGTCATCGTGGCGTAAACGAATAAGCCACTGCCCGTTCTCTTCTTCGAGGGCTTTGATCTCAATATCGTGTTCGCTGAGCGCGGTTTCAACACGGTCTATCTGACGCGCATCCAGCGAGTCGCCTTGGGCGCTGCTAATTTGGATGGCGGGATCTTCGGGGAATAGATTGGGAAGCGAGTAGATAAGGCCAACCACCAGGACGACCAGTATCAGCAGATACTTCCACAGGGGGTAACGGTTGAGCATGCAAGCCCTGCCTTCAATTACAAACGGAATGCTGTGCACGGACACGCCGCGCACAGCAAAGTTCACCATCATTCATACCATGTCACCCCTGCCGGGGTGGCTGGCACTGGCTCGGCAGGGGTATTACAAGGTTTAGATGGACTTGATGGTGCCTTTAGGCAGTACGGCGGCAACGGCGTTCTTCTGCACGTTAACTTCGGTGCCTTCAGAGATCTCGATGGTCAGGAATTCGTCGCTCACCTTAGTGATACGACCTACCAAACCGCCGCCAATAACGATCTCATCGCCTTTGTCCAGGTTGGTGACCAGCTGCTTGTGCTGCTTGGCGCGCTTGGCTTGCGGGCGCCACAACAGGAAGTAAAAAATCAGCACGAAACCGACCAGCATGACGATTTGCGCAATACCACCGCCAGCGGCGGCTTCTTGGGCATGGGCTGGTGAGATGAAGAAATCCAGCATTGCAGAGAACTCCTGAGTTAGAAAAGCTTAGGTTTTTAGATGCTTGGTTTTGAAAGCTTGGTTTGTAAAAAGCCTGGTTTTTAAAACATAGCCAAACAGTTTAAACCACGCGCCAAGGCGCGTGGCGATTAATTCGTCAGGGCTGGCTTAGCGGAGGCACTGGCAAGCCACGCCGCGCATAGAAGCCTTCCACAAAGGTCGTCAATGTACCCGCTTCAATTGCCGCGCGCAAATCGGCCATCACACGCTGGTAGTAACGTAAGTTGTGGATGGTGTTGAGCATCGAGCCGAGCATTTCATTGCAGCGATCCAAATGGTGCAAGTAGCCTCGTGAGAAATTCTGGCAAGTATGGCAATCACACTCTTCATCAAGCGGGCGGGTGTCAAAACGGTGCTTGGCGTTACGAATTTTGACCGTGCCTTCCGAGGTGAACAGGTGGCCGTTACGCGCGTTGCGGGTGGGCATTACGCAATCGAACATATCCACACCCCGGCGCACGCCTTCCACCAGGTCTTCGGGTTTGCCGACGCCCATTAGGTAGCGAGGCATCTCATCCGGCATCCAGGTGGGCAGGTAGTCGAGCACCTTGATCATCTCTTCTTTCGGTTCGCCGACGGAAAGCCCGCCAATCGCCAAACCATCAAAGCCGATTTCCAGCAGCCCTTTGAGCGAGCGTTCGCGCAGCTCAGGGTGCATGCCGCCCTGAATGATGCCGAACAGCGCGGAAGGCGAGTCGCCATGGGCATCCCGCGAGCGTTTGGCCCAGCGCAGCGATAGCTCCATGGATTTCTCGGCTTCGTCAAACGTGGCCGGGTAGGGCGTGCACTCGTCAAAGATCATCACCACATCGGAGCCCAGCGAACGCTGAACCGCCATGGACTCTTCCGGGCCCATAAAGACTTTGCTGCCATCCACCGGCGAGCGGAAGTGCACGCCCTGCTCGGTGATCTTGCGCGTCTCACCGAGGGAGAAGACCTGAAAACCGCCGGAGTCGGTCAGAATCGGTTTGTCCCACTGGGCGAAGTCATGCAGGTCGCCGTGAGCTTCAATCACCTCGGTGCCAGGGCGCAGCCACAGGTGAAAGGTGTTGCCGAGGATGATTTCGGCGCCGATCTCTTTGACGGAATCGGGCGTCATGCCTTTCACCGTGCCGTAGGTGCCTACTGGCATAAACGCCGGGGTCTCCACTGTGCCACGGGGGAAGTGGAGGCGGCCACGGCGCGCACGGCCATCGTCGGCCAAGCGCTCAAAGCGCATAAAGCATTCGTTTCGCATATAAAGTAACTCGTTAATCTCGTTCGTTTGGCGCGACGGGTGCAGGGCAAGCGGGTCAACAATCAGCAGCAATACCTAGCGTGTCAACAGCATGGCGTCGCCATAGCTAAAGAACGCATAGCGCTCGGCCACTGCCCGTTGATAGGCGTGCATGATGGTGTCATAGCCCACGAAGGAGGACACCAGCATTAGCAGCGTCGATTCCGGTAGGTGGAAATTGGTAATTAAAGCATCCACGCAGCGCCACTGGTAACCGGGGTAGATGAAAATGTCGGTATCGCCACTATAAGGCGCGATCTGTCCGTCGCTACTTTTCATGCAGGCGCTTTCCAGGCAACGCACGCTGGTGGTGCCCACTGCCACCACCCGCTTGCCTGCTGCCAGGGTCTCGCGCACTTGCTGGCAGGTAGCTTCCGTGACCTCAATCCACTCGCTGTGCATATGGTGTTCAAGGATGTTGTCGACGCGCACCGGCTGAAAAGTGCCCGCGCCCACATGCAGCGTCACAAAGGCACGGTTAATGCCTTTATCGGCAAGGGCGTCCAGCAGTGGCTGATCAAAATGCAGCCCGGCGGTCGGCGCCGCTACTGCACCATCACACCGGGCATAGACGGTTTGGTAACGCTCACGGTCGCTGAGTTCGTCTTCCCGGGTAATATACGGTGGCAGTGGCATATGGCCGTGCTTTTCAAGCAGCGCGATCATCGGCGTATCGCCTAAAAAGCGCAGCTCGAACAGGGCATCACGGCGGCCTTCTACGATGGCGTGAATATCGCCCTCGAAAATCAGCTCGGTGCCGGGCTTCGGCGACTTACTCGAACGAATATGCGCCAAGCCACGGTGAGCATCCAGCGGGCGCTCCAGTAACATCTCCACTTTGCCGCCGCTGGCCTTATGGCCGTGCAGGCGCGCCGGAATCACCCGGGTGTCGTTAAACACCAACAGGTCGCCGGGCTCCAGAAGCTCAAGCAAATCGGGAAAGCGGCGGTGTTCCAGCGCGCCGCTCTGGCCATCCACGCACAGCAAACGGCAGTCGCTACGCTGTTCAGAAGGGTAGCGAGCAATTAATTCGTCGGGTAGCTCGTAATGAAAATCCGCGCGCTGCATGGCGTATAACTCTTAGCGTTGATCAAACAGGCGGCATAGGATAGCGCTTTGGCTGCATAAAGTCAGTCAATGTGATTGACCTACCTCGACATTTACGTATAATGCGCAGCCATTGCCGGTGTGGCGGAATTGGTAGACGCAGCGGATTCAAAATCCGCCGCCTTTACGGGTGTGCCAGTTCGAGTCTGGCCACCGGCACCAACTTTAAAATCAGGCACTTAGGTGCCTTTTTTTGTGTCTGCAATTTGAGTTTTTCCCTCCTAAGTGCCCGAATGTGTCAACAAAGTGTCAGCGGAGAGTTCGGCGCTTACTTTCTCTCACTAGCCAAACGCTCAGCCGCGATCTGATGATAAAGACTCGCGAGTTCCGCACTTTTGGCATCTTCGTGCCAGCTAGCGGCGTAGGCTTGGGCGCGTTCGGCGAGCTGTTGGCGCAGGGTGTCATCGCTTAGCAGACGGTTGACTTTGGTAGCGAAGTTGCCGTGGTTATCCTCGGCGATTAGGCAGCCTTCTCCTTCTTTTAGTACATCCAGCGTGCCCATCATGGCGGTGGAAACCACTGGCGTGCCTAGTGCCATCGCTTCCAGCAGTACCAGCCCCTGGGTTTCCGTGCGTGACGCAAATACAAAAACGTCGGCGGCGCGGTAGGCGGCTTGCAGCGGGCCGCTGCGGTTGAGATAGCCGAGGAACAGCACCGATTCTGCCACGCCAACTTCCTGGGCGCGCCGGACAAGCGAGTCATGGGCCGGGCCTTCGCCGGTAATGATCAGCCGGGTGTTGGGGTGTTCGGCTAATACCTTGGGCAGCATATCGATCAGAAAATTGATGTTCTTCTCAAAGGCGGCGCGGCCTACATAGAGCAGCAGGCGCGCATCTGTAGGTAGATCGTAATGAGCACGAAAGTCGCTATCATCCTGGGCTCCCTGAGAGTGGCAGAACGACTCCAGCGACAAACCGGTGGGAATGACCGTGGAGGGCGTGGTCACTCCGTAGCGGGTAAGGGCTTCCTGCATTGCTCGTGAAGGAGCGACCAAGGCGTCGAGCTGCTGGCACTGGCGCACTGAAAGCCGACGCGCGGCCAGCCTCAGCCAACGTCGTGGAAGCCAACGGATATAGTGGTGAACATACTCCTCAAACAGGGTGTGGTAGGTCGCTACCACTGGAAGCCCAAGCCGACGCCCCAGCGCTACACCGGCATAGTGGGCGGTAAAGGGGGTGTGGACATGAATAAGGTCAAAGGCTTCAGCGGCAAGCTGCGGTGCCAGGGCGATCAAGTCCCGGTAGCGCATCATGCGATCCTCCGGGTCGCCGGGTACCTGGCGCGAGCGGATGCGCAATACGCCCGGTTCGTCCACTTGGCCCACAGGATAATCGGGGCAGATCAGCATGACCGAGTGGCCCAAACGCTCAAGGGCACCGCGAAAACTGGCGATGGAGGTGGAAACACCATTAACGCGGGGAAAGTAGACATCCGAAATCATCAGTATCTTCATACCGCTCAACGGCGTCTCGGTCGTTGACGCCGCTGAGTGAAGCAGCGTTAAAGTTGGCGCTAGTCGTGCTTCGCGTTCAGCTTTACGCTGTAGATGTAGGGCATTGCCGTTGGCTAATTGAGTGAGGGCCGCGACTTCCTGGTCACTGAGAGGAGAGTTGAGAGAGGGGCGTCGGCGCTGTGGCATGTTGTTTTGACTCTTGTGGCAGCTTACGAATAAGCTATCTTGAGTCCATGACTGGCGGATGACAGCCAGCGCGCTTAGATAAATACCGTGCACTTACCGGGAAGAGCGTTAGCCTACAGTTAGCTTCACTCTCGCTTTTTGTTGCTTAGCCGTTTTATAGTGCTGGAATAGCATTCGATGTACAGACGGTACCCCACCATGGCCCATTTTGAGCTGCATAGCCGCAATTTAGCCCAAGAGCAGGTGGCCCATACCCACGACTTCCATCAACTCATTCTAGCTACCTGTGGTGTTACAGAGCTTTCGATGGAAGGTCAGGGGGAGCGGGTGACCGCCCGCCGTGGGTGTCTGATTCCCTCATCGCGCCACCACGAGTACCAAGGCGATGGCAGCAATCGTACCTTAGTTCTGGATATACCCGTTGCCCAGTTAGCTTCGCTTGAGAAAGGCAGCGAGATTGAGCGCCTGTTCGATAAACCGCGTTTTTTCAGCGTCCCCCCCGCGTTAAACCAGCTTACCCACGCCCTGGCGAATCAGCTTGAACAGTGCCCCGCGCTACAGAACGAAATTGCGATTCTGCTGTTACGCGCGCTGACCATGTATCTGCATGACACCTCTTCCACAGCGGTTGGGCAGTTGGGCCAACACTGTATTAGCGAACGCCTGGATCTTGCGCGTCTGGATGCCTGGTTGGATCAGCATCTTGCCGATGAGATCCGTGTGGAGCAGTTAGCTGCTTTGTGTGCCTTGAGCCCAGGCCACTTTCACAGCTGCTTTCGCGAGCTGACTGGCGTAACGCCGCTGGCCTATGTACAGCGCAGGCGCTTAGAGCATGCCCGCACCTTGGTTCGCCATAGCACACTCAGCCTGGGGCATATCGCCATGCTGGTTGGCTTTCGCGATCAAGGCAGTTTTTCCCGTGCCTATCGGCGTTATTTCGAGCTTTCCCCTTCTTCAGATCGTTAGGCCCTCATCTGACCGCTAGCCCCTCGCCGAACCGTTAGTGATAAAATTTTCTTGCCTGCATGACTTGCGGGCAAATCTATCTCAGCTTCGGGCAAGTAATTTGCCTGCTAGCGCTTTAGTCTTTGACTAATCCCTTATATCAAGACCCTTTTTATCAGCAGCACCGCTTTCAAGGAGCAACACCATGGGCGTTACCTATCAAGACAGCAATGCACGTATGAGCCAAGTGGCGATTCACAACGGCACCGTTTACCTGGCAGGCCAGGTTCCTCCTGATGCCACGGCGGATATGCGCGGCCAAACCGAGCAGGTGCTTGCGCGTATCGATCAACTGCTAGCCCAAGCGGGCACCTCGAAAGAGCACCTAATCTCAGCGCAAATCTGGGTTACCAGCATGGCGGAGTTTGACCAAATGAACGCTGCCTGGGACGCCTGGGTCGTGCCCGGTCGCCCACCTGTGCGTGCAGCGCTTGAAGCCCAGCTCGCCAAGCCCGAGTGGAAAGTGGAGATCATGGTGGTAGCCGCGCTGCCGGAGGCCTGATATGCGGGTTGTTTCTGCCGAAGAGGTCACTCGCCACCTAACGTGGGATGGCTTGATCAAGCGGCTACACACGACGTTCGTGAATGGCGTGGAGTCTCCTCCCCGCCATCACCATGCGATGCACCGGCCAGATGGCGAAGCCACCATGCTGCTAATGCCCGCCTGGGAAGCGGCGGGTTACATCGGCGTGAAAATGGTCAACGTGTTTCCGCAAAACGCCGACCACGGTATCCCGGCGATCTCTGGGCTCTACTTGCTCAGCGAGGGCAAGCACGGCCAGCCGCTGGCCTGTATCGATGGCAGCGAGCTAACCCGGCGTCGCACGGCGGCGGCCTCCGCGCTGGCCGCTCAAGCCTTGGCCAATGAAAACGCAGAAACGCTGCTGGTGGTGGGTACGGGGAAGTTGGCGCCTATGGTGATCGAGGCCCACGCCAGCGTACGCCCCATCAAACGTGTGCTGATCTGGGGCCGCAATCCCAGTAAAGCGGCGGCGATTGCCGACGAGTACGCCGAACGCTTCGAAACCCATGTGGTGGAGGAATTAGCGGATGCTGTCGCTGAGGCGGACATCATTAGCTGCGTAACGCTCTCCAATCAGCCGCTGATTAAAGGTGAGTGGCTAACGCCCGGCACTCACCTGGATCTGATCGGCGCGTTTCGACCACAGATGCGCGAAACCGATGCACTGTGTCTGCGTCGCTCAGAGGTATTTGTGGATACCTACGCCGGTGCCAAAGGCGAGGCGGGCGACATCCTGCAAGCCATTGAAGAGGGCGAATTCCAGTTCGACCAGATTCAGGCGGAGCTTGCTGAGGTGCTAGCAGGGACTAGATCGGGGCGCTCCGCACCGGATGCCATCACGCTATTCAAATCGGTAGGGGCTTCGCTGGAAGACCTGGCCGCTGCCATTGAAGTGTGGGAGTCGCTTCTCGAATAACCATAGCTTTTTCAGGAGACATAGTTTTTTCAACAGATATGGTTTTTACAACAAAAATAGTAATCACCACATCGTCACCGATCAGGTGGCAACGCCAGTCATAACGAAGACCGACTAATAAACAAAATGAGGTGTGTTATGAACGCAAAAAAATCAGTATTTTTCGCCGCCCTGGCGGCGCTCCCGTTGGCTATTGCCAGCGCCAATGCCCAAGCGCAATCCTATGAAATGGTGATCGCCACGCAGTTGCCAGAGGATATGAGCAATAACGAAATCTATCCGGCGCTGGTGCATTTCAAGAACCTGGTGGAGGCGCGAACCGACGGGGATCTTGAGGTCACGATTTTTGGCGGCGGCCAGCTAGGCTCCGAGGTAGAAAACGGCTCCGAAGTGCAGGGCGGACGAACGCTACAGTCGACGATTATGTCTGCCGGGGCGATGTCCTCCTTCTACGAAGACTACCAAGTAGTTACGGCGCCGTTCCTGTTTACCAACTGGCGTCAGGCGTGGAGCTTCTTTGATAGTGAGTGGTTCGCCGACTTTATGTCCGGCACCGTCGAAGCCGCTGATATGCGTTACCTGGGTACCTTCGACGATGGCGGTGGCTTCGTCGCCTTCACTAACAATGTGCGCTTGATTGAGACCGTCGAGGATTTAGAAGGGCTCAATATTCGTACTGAAGAGAACCCCGCCCACGTGGCGATCATGCGCTCGCTAGGCGCTTCGGCCACCCCGTTGCCCTGGGGCGAGCTAATCACCGCGTTGGAAACAGGTCTTGCCGATGGCCAGTTCAATGCGCCGGTGCTCAACACCACCTTCAACTTCGATGCGGTGACTGACTACACCACGCTCACCGGGCATGTGTATAACAGCGCCCCCTGGGTGGTTAGTGAGTCCTGGTACCAGTCGCTGCCCGAAGAGCATCAGCAGGCGGTGATCAGCTCCGCACGGGAAGCGATTCAACTGAGTCACGGTATGTCGGGTGCCCTGGCTACCGCTAGTTGGGTGGAGTCCTGTGAACGCTTTGAAGAGTGCTACCTGATGCCCGACGCTGAGCGTGAGCGGATGGCGGAAATTGCCCGTCCCGCTTGGCAGGAGTGGATCGTCGATGACTTCGGCATGGACGAAGCCCGCGTACAGGGGCTGCTTGACGAAGTTGAACGCGTCGGCCAGCAGTTGGCAGAAGACGACTACCGCATTTATGGCCAATAAAACCTGGGTCAATAAAACCTAGGCCAATAAAGCTGGGTCAAAAAAACAAGGCCAATAACGGTTAGCGAACGATATACGCTGGGGCAATGTGAGGCCCCAGCGTGAGGAAAAACCATGGGCGTTTTAACTCCTTTGCGCCGCTTGAGCGATCTCGTCAATCAGGTGGCCATCGTGGTGTGTGTGGGCTGTATCCTGGCGATGCTGGGCATATCGTTCACTGCGTTTCTCTACAAGCTGATCACTGGCAGCACGCTTAGCTGGACCTACTCGCTGGCGCGGCTGTTTCTGCCCTGGATCGGCTTTCTCTCCATGACGATTTCGCTGCGCTATGGCGAGCACGTCGCCATGACCCTGCTGGTTCGCAGCTTGCCCAGAGTAATGGTGCAAGTGGCTGCCGGGCTCTGCCTGGCGGTGATTGGCCTGTTTGCACTGATGCTGACGTGGTACGGCTGGGATTACTTCGCCAGTGCCACCCAGGTTTACATGGTCTCTGATCAAATTCGTATTCCCAGCAAGGTGACCGCTATCGTGGTGCCTCTCAGTGGCGTCCTCATGCTGCTGCATCTGGTGCATGGCTTTGCCCTGCTGGAGCACTTCATTGATGAGCAGGACGTGATTAGCGAACTCATCGACACCTCTGACGGGGAGCACCGCTCATGACTCCTGCAATTATTGCGTTTGTCGTGCTGCTGTTTATCGGAGCACCGGTAGCGGTGGTGATGGCCATGTCGGGGCTAGCGGGTGGCTTTGCCATCGGCGGCGAGCGCATGCTCGGTATCATTGCCGACCGCATGTTCTCCGGCGTCTCCGGCTTTCTGCTGATTGCCGTGCCCTACTTTATTTTCACCGCTGAGCTGATGAACCAGGGCGGGCTGACTCACAAGCTGATCGCCTTCAACAATGCGCTGTTCGGCCGGGTGCGCGGGTCACTCTCCCATGTGAATATCTCGGTCTCGGTGTTCTTTGCGGGTCTCACCGGCGCGGCGGTCACCGATACCGTCGCCATCGGCAAAATCATGATTCCTGAGATGAAAAATCAGGGCTACGATGCCGAATACGCCGCTGCGGTTACCGCCTGTTCTTCCATCATCGGGCCGATTATTCCCCCAAGCGTGGTGATGGTGGTATACGCAACACTGCTGCGGGATATTTCGGTGATTGACCTGTTTGCCGGTGGCATTATTCCCGGCCTGTTGATGGCGCTGGCGCTACTGGGCGTCAGCTTCTTCCTGGCCTGGAAGCGCAACTACCCGAAACAGGCTCCTACACCCTTTAAGGCGGCCATCATTGCACTGTTAGTCGCGCTGCCTGCCATGGTGGTGCCGCTGATTATTCTTGGCGGGATTCTCTCGGGGCTCACCACGATTACCGAAGCCTCGGGGTTTGCGGCGGTTTACGCCATCGTGATTGGCGTGGTCTTCTACCGTAATCTTACCTGGCGCAAAATTTGGGATGCGCTGGTGACCACGGTGCGCTTCTCCGGTGTGGTTTTTTTCCTGTTAGCCACCTCGGCGGTATTGGGCTGGTTCGTCACCCGCTCGGGCATCGCCAGGGATGCGGCCAGCATGATCACCACTTTCAGCGATGCGGCCTTTGTGCAACTGATGCTGGTGTGTCTGCTACTCTTGGTGATTGGCACGGTGATGGATGTGCTGCCCGCACTGGTGGTCATTGCCCCGGTGCTGGTGCCAGCGATGATCCAACTGGGCTTTGACCCGCTCCACTTCGCGATCCTGATGATCGTGGTGCTCAATATCTCCAACGTGACACCGCCAGTGGGGATGACGCTGATGACCGCCGCGCGAATAGCCGAGGTGCCTTATGAACGGGCAATCGTGGCATCGCTGCCGTTTTACGTGTCGTTCCTGGTGGTGATTGTGTTGCTGGCGGCGTTTCCGGCGCTCTCTACCTGGATTCCGTCACTGCTGTAATTTAGCTAAGGACTGCGACCCATGAAGTGTTTTTATCACCCTGATCAGGCGTTGTATGCGCCGCCGACCTTTCTGCTGCGCGGCCAACCTGCGCCTTCGCCGGAAGGCCCGGTGCGCGCTGAACTGCTTACCCAAGGGCTGGCAACGGCAGGGCTGACCCTGTCTGCACCTGCCGAGGCCGATTCGCCTACGCTGCGCAAGCGCCTGGAACAGATCCATACGCCGCGCTACCTTACTTTTTTGGACACCATTTACGCTCGCTGGCAGGCGCTGCCCAATGCGGCGGAAGTGGTGGCGCCCAATATTCACCCCTGCGGCGGTGGCTACCACTACCCGCGCCACCCGATTGGGCAAGCGGGCTGGCATTTGCACGATATGGCCTGCCCGCTAAGCGCCACCAGTTTCCAAGGCGCGCTGGCCTCAGCCGCTAGCGCCGAAGCGGCGGCAGAAGAGGTGCTGAATGGAGCGCCAACGGCCTATGCGCTGTGCCGCCCGCCGGGTCACCATGCCGGGCCTGAGCGCGCCGGGGGCTTTTGCCTGCTGAACAATTCAGCGCTGGCCGCCACGGTGCTGCGCGAACGCTTCGCCAAAGTAGCCATCATTGATGTGGATCTGCACCACGGCAACGGCACCCAAGATATTTTTTATCACCGTAGCGATGTCTGGACGGGCTCGCTGCACGCCGACCCCAGTGATTTCTATCCGTTTTTTTGGGGCGGCGCTGATGAAGAGGGCGATGAAGAGGGGGTAGGCGCTAACGTTAATCTGCCCTTGCCGGTAGGCAGCGATGGGGATGTCTATCTGGACGCCCTGGCAGTGCTAATTGATCACCTGCAGCGCTACGAGCCCGATGCTGTAGTGGTAGCGCTAGGCTTGGATGCCCATAAAGATGATCCCCTGGCGGGGCTTACCGTGGAAACCGAGGCGTTTATCGAGGTGGGCAAACGGTTAGCGGCGCTTGCGCTACCCATGGTGATTGTTCAGGAAGGGGGCTACCCCACTGAGCATCTAAGCGCCAACTTGGCTGCCTTTATGCAGGGTTTTACGGCATGAGCAGAACCGGCTTCTACTGGCATGAACGCTGCTTTTGGCACGACCTGGGCGCGATTGGGGTATTTTCCGCGCCCGGTGAGTTTTTACAGCCCCAGGCCGCCTCGGAAAGCCCGGAAAGCAAACGGCGGCTGAAGAACATTCTTGAAGTCAGCGGGCTGATTGATGAGCTGAACGTGGTGAAACCACCCGCCGCTTCGCTTCCTGACCTGCTGCGTTTTCACACCCCGCGTTACCTGGATGAACTGCAGACAGGGGATAAAGCCCGGGGCGGCAACGGCGGCGACTGTGCACCTTACATGCCCGGCAGTTGGGCGGCGGCCACGCAGTCCGCAGGGCTGGCCATTGCCGCCGTTGAAGCCGTGGCGAAGGGCGAGGTGAGCAACGCCTATGCCCTATGCCGCCCACCGGGGCACCATGCCGAAGCCGATCAAGGTCGTGGGTTTTGTCTGCTGGGCAATATCCCCGTGGCGGTGATGCGCGCCCGGGCCTTGGGGCAGGTTAACCGGGTAGCGATACTCGATTGGGATGTTCATCACGGCAACGGTCAGCAGGCGGCATTTTATGGCGAGCCCGATGTGTTGACCGTTTCACTTCATCAGGCGGCGAACTACCCGCTGGAAACCGGCAGTTTTGACGAGCAGGGCGAAGGCGCAGGCCTGGGCGCCAATCTCAACCTGCCGCTGCCACCGGGCTGTGGCCTGGGCGCCTACGCCTACGCCATGGAAACGCTGGTGCTGCCAGCGTTGGAAGCCTTTAAGCCCGAACTCATCGTGGTGGCCTGCGGTTACGACGCCTGCGCTAAGGATCCCTTAGGCAAAATGCTGCTCAATAGCCAGGCGTTCGCCACCATGATCGCTCAGCTTAAAGCGCTGGCCGAGCGCTGCTGCGATGGCAAGCTGGTGTTTATTCACGAAGGTGGTTATTCAGAAGGCTATGTACCGCTCTGCGGCCACGCGGTGATCCAGACCCTGGCGGGCAGCGCCATTGCCGTGCCCGACCCGCAAAACGATGAAATTGCCGCCTGGGGCTACCAGGCTCTGCAATCGCACCAGCAAACCTTAATTGATAGCTGGCGCCAACAGTGGGAGCAACGCAAACAATGACACCGCTTTATGACCGCGACGGCTGGATCTGGCAGGATGGCGAGTGGCGTGAGTGGCGCGACGCCAAGGTGCATGTTTTCACCCATACGCTGCACTACGGCATGGGCTGTTTTGAGGGCGTACGCGCTTACGCTGGCCCCAGCGGCACGCATCTATTTCGTGCTGCTGAACATACCCGCCGCTTGGCAGAAAGCGCCCATTCGCTGGATATGCCGCTGCCGTTTAGTGAAGCGGAATTGATCGAGGCTCAGCGCGAGTGCCTGGCCAAAAACGGCCTGAGCAATGCCTATCTGAAACCTACCGTGTTTTTTGGTGCGGAAGGTTTAGGATTACGCGCCCAAGGATTAACCACCCACGTAATGGTCGCCGCCTGGGATCTAGGCCCCTACATTTCGCCCCAGGCCGCCACCCACGGCTTGCGCGCGCTGACCTCTTCCTGGGCTCGCCATCACGTCAATATCAGCTTGTGTCGGGCGAAAACCAATGGTCACTACGTCAACTCGATACTGGCACTGAATACCGCGATCAAAGCCGGTTTCGATGAAACCATCATGCTCGACCCGGAAGGCTATGTGGCTGAAGCCTCGGCGGCTAACGTCTTCTTGCTCCGCGATGGCGTGCTGCACACCCCGGAAGTGACGTCCTGCCTGCAAGGTATCACCCGGGATAGCGTGATTCAGCTGGCGCAAAAAGTGCTGGGTATTGAAGTGCGCGAGCGGCGAATTACTCGTGATGAGCTCTACACTGCCGATGAGGCATTTTTAACTGGCACCGCCGCCGAAATACTCCCGCTTCGCGAACTGGATGGTCGCCATATCGGCACCCGAACGGGTGCGCCGCCTGTCAACGAGCCGATCAGCCCAGATAGCGTGACGGCGCAACTGCAGGGCTTATATCGCCAGGCGGTACGGGGTGAGTTGGATGACTTCAGGCATTGGTTAACGCCTTAGGACTATTGGGGTTGGAAGTAAGAACTATGCAACCCCTGTCACCCGCTGCGAGGGCAGGTTGAAGCGAGGGTCTTTTGTCATGGATGACAAAAGTAGCGCCCAGGGATGGGTTCACAGCGCCCTCGCGGAAACCTGCCCTCGATGCTTACAGCTATCTGCATGCATACATCCTTTATCAAATTTACTAATTTAATCAGGCGTGCTCTTTAATAGCCTGTTCGAGAGCCGCCAATCTTCCAGGCACCAGTGCGGCTTGCACGGCCGTAATACGTATTACATTGGCAAGCTCTGGGTGTGCCAAACGAGCGACCAAAACGCCTTCAGCGAGCAGTTGCTGATGTACCTCGGCGGCGAGTTCAGCGCTGGGCAGGCGAATGCCGATAAAGTTGGTGGCGCTGGGCAACACATCGGCACCGAGTTCGCGAAAGTGTTTAGCCAACTGCTCACGGCGGGCTTTTACATCGGCGACGTGTTGGTGAACTTCGTCAGGGTGGTCGAGTACCACTTCCGCAGCGGCCAGGGTCAACGACGATACTGCGTAGTGAATGCGCACCTTCATCATCATCGCCAGCACGTCAGGGTCGGCGATGGCGTAGCCAATGCGCAGGCCCGCCAGGCCGTGAGCCTTGGAAAGCGTGCGCAGGCGAATCACCCCCGGTATTGCTTTAGCAGCGAACTCGCTACCCGCGTCATCGCGGAAGTCCCCATAGGCTTCGTCCAACAACAGCCAGCAGGTATCGGGCAGCGCATCGCGCAGCTTGAGGATGTCGCTGTCGCTGTGTAAGTGGCCGCTGGGGTTATCCGGGTTGGCCAGATAGACCAGTCGTGCGTTTTCCTGATGGGCAGCGGCGGCCAGAGCTTCCAGGTCGGGGGCCAGCACGCCGGGTGCTTCATAATAGCTGGGCTCTACCAGGTTGCAGCCCTGGCCTTTGGCAAAATAACCCAAGGTGGGGTAAGTGCCTGCAGTGCTCACCACGGTTTCACCCGGTTCGCAGGTGGTGCGCAGGGCCAGGGCAATCAAGCTATCGGCACCGGCATCTACCAGCAGGGTTTCAAGCGCCATACCCTGTTGTTCGCTAATACGTTTGCGAACACCCAGCGCCTCGGCGTCGCCGTAGCAGTAAACGTGTTCGACCAGGGCATCGCCAAAGTGATCGCGCAGGGCGCGGTGAGGCATATCCAGGCCTTCGTTAGAGCCCAGCCGATGGGGGATTACCTTGCCAAGTCGGCGTTCTAGCACCTTAATGCCCGGAAATGGATTAGCAGGGCCTTCACTCAGTAAGTGGTTGGGGTAGCGGGGCATGTTGATATCCTAAAAACAATTATTAACTCAATATTTTACCGCGATTGAGAAGGCGATGTGGGTCTAGCGCCTGCTTGAGCGTATGCATCAATTCAATCTCGGCGCTGGAGCGGCAAGTGGCGAGCCAGGGGCGTTTCTCCAGGCCAATGCCGTGTTCTGCGGAGACTGAACCGCCCAGTGTGGCCAGCGGCTGGTAAACCATGGCTTCAACCTCTCGCCGAACTTCGATCTCAGCACTCCCCACGCTAACGGAAATATGCAGGTTGCCATCGCCGAGATGGCCAAATACCACCAGTTTCGCCTCTGCCCAGCGCTGGGTTAGCTGTGCTTCCAAGGCATTGGTGTAGCGCTGCATATCGGCAATCGGCAGGCTGACATCGAAGGTAAGCACCGGCGCCAAGCCTTTGACCAGCCCCTCAATATCCTCACGAATCGCCCATAGCCCATCGCGCTGGGTAGTCGACTGTGCAATCACCGCATCGACAATCAGCTCGCTCTCTAACGCGCTTTCTAATGCTTCGCTGAACTGGGTGGCATTGCGCTCGACGTCGCTGCCCAGTGAATCAATGATCACATAAAACGGGTGCTCGGTAGCAATAGGTGGGGTATGACGCCCCAGCGTTTCAGTGAGCAGGCGGTAGTGGTTTTGCCACATCACCTCAAAAGCACCCAGGCTTCCGCCAAGCGCTTTGCCCATATGGCTGAGCAGCCCGGTGAGTGCCCCAAATGAGGGGCAGGCCACCATCGCGGTTTGTTCACTTGGCGTGGGGGGCTGAAGGCGCAGTACCGCGCGCGTCACAATACCCAGGGTGCCTTCGCTGCCGATAAACAGCTGCTTCAAATCGAAACCGGCGTTATTTTTCAGCATGCGGTTCATGGAGCTGACTACCCGGCCATCGGCCATCACAGCCTCCAGGCCAAGTACTTGTTGTCGCATCATGCCGTAACGAATCACCCGAACGCCGCCAGCGTTGGTAGCGATATTGCCGCCAATGGTGCAGCTGCCCCGAGCGCCCAGATCCAGCGGAAACTGCAGGCCGACCTCTTTCGCGGCCTCCTGAACTCGCTGCAGCGGTGCCCCCGCCTGCACGGTGAGGGTGCCGCCTACCTGGTCTATCTCTTCAATCGCGGTCATCCGCTCTAGCGATATCACCAGCTCATCTGGGCTCGCCTCAGCGCCGTGTACCAAGCCTGTTAGGCCACCGTGGGTCACCACCGGCTGCTGCACCTGATGGCAAGCGCGCATCACCGCGGCGACTTGTTCGGTATCCGCCGGGCGTACAATAGCGCCTGCCTGGCAGGGCGCGCCGGTCATCCAATCGACACTGCGGCTAATAACATCGTCGCCCGTTAATACGTGGGTCGGGCCGACAATGGCGCGCAGAGCCTCCAGGGTTATGTGCATGTGTGTTCCTTAACGTGTCTTGTCCATTCGGTAAACTAGCTTTTGAAAAACCTGCTTTGCAAACTTATGCGGTTGCCGCCACGGGCGCTTCGCGGCCGGGAATTGCCTTAAGCAGGTCTTGGGTATACGCCTCACGCGGGGCGAGGAAAATCTGCTCGGCGCTGCCTTGCTCGACGATGCGGCCGTGCTGCATCACCACAATACGGTCGCAAATTTGCGCGGCGACGCGGAGATCATGGGTGATAAACAGCAGCGATAACGAAAGCCGCTGTTTAAGCTCCTCCAGCAGTTCCAACACCTGGGCCTGAATCGACACGTCCAAGGCTGATACGGCCTCATCCGCCACAATCAGTTCAGGGTTGAGCGCCAGCGCCCTGGCAATACCGATGCGCTGGCGCTGCCCACCGGAAAATTCGTGGGGGAAGCGCTCCACGGCGCTGGCGCCCAAACCGACCATATCGAGCAACTCGCCCGCCTGTTTAAGCGCTGCGGCTTTGGGCGTGCCATTGGCAATCGGCCCCTGGGCTATCGCCATGCCCACTTTGGTGCGTGGGTTGAGCGAGGCGTAAGGGTCTTGGAATATCATCTGCACCCGGTGGCGTTCCCGGCGTAGCGCATCGCCTTTGAGCTGGGAAAGATTCACCCCATCCAGCAGCAGCTCGCCGCTATCGGGGTGCTCCAAGCGCACCACGCAGCGTCCGAGGGTGGTCTTTCCGGAACCGGACTCGCCTACGATGCCCACGGTTTCACCCCGCGCCAAAGTGAGCGAAACATCCTCTAGGGCACGCACTTCGCGGGAAGGTTTAAGGAATCCGCCCCGGGAGCGAAAGATCTTATTGAGCTGCTTGATCTCCAGCAGCGGAGCGACCTGGCTGGTCTCCCGGTGGGGCGGCACCGCATTGCTGGGAATCGCGGCAATTAGCGCTTGGGTATAGGCGTCTTGAGGGTTCTCAAGCACCGGCTTGGCGTCCCCCAGTTCGACAATCTTGCCGTGGCGCATGACGCAGACGCGGTTGGCGATTTCGGCCACCACGCCAAAGTCGTGGGTGATAAACATCACCGACATGCCGCGCCGCTGCTGAAGGTCGCGAATCAGCTCCAGAATCTGCGCTTGCGTGGTGACATCCAGCGCCGTGGTGGGCTCATCGGCAATCAGTAGAATGGGCTCCAACGCCAGCGCCATGGCGATCATTACCCGCTGGCGCTGGCCGCCGGAAAGCTCAAACGGGTAGGCGCGAATGGCCTTCTCCGGCTGTGGAATGCCCACTTCGATCAACAGCTCCAGGGCGCGGGCTTGGCGTTCTTTGGGGGTGAACTGGCCATGGGCCTCGAACACTTCGGCAATTTGCGCGCCTACCCGCATCAGCGGGTTAAGGGCGGTCATCGGCTCCTGGAAGATCATGCCAATTTTTAGCCCGCGCAGGGCGCGGTGCTGCTTTTCCGTCAGAGCAAGTAAATCCTGCCCTTCAAAGAGTATCTCGCCATGGGTGGCGTTCACGCCTTTGGGCAGCAGCCCCATAACGGCGTTGGCGGCCATCGATTTACCGGAGCCGGACTCGCCCACCACGCACATGATTTCGCCGCGCTTCACCTCGTAGCTAACGTCTTCCACCGCCAGGGCGCGATCCGCCCCTTTTGGGAGCGCAATGTTGAGGTCGCGAATGCTGAGGACGGTGTCAGCCGATTGATTCTCTGTAATAGGCATATAAAGTCCTTAGCGCTCGCGTGATAGTTTGGGGTTCAGTGCGTCGTCTAAACCTTCACCCACCAGGTTTAACGCCAGTACCGTCAGCAAAATCGCCACGCCAGGGAAGAAACTTAGCCACCACGCCTGGCGAATCACCGTGCGCGCAGCGCCTATCATATAGCCCCAGGACATCACGTTCGGGTCGCCCAGGCCGAGAAACGACAGCGCCGACTCCAGCAAAATCGCGGTGGCCACCATTAGTGATGCCAGCACGATAATCGGCGACAGCGTATTGGGCAGAATCTGACGCAGAATAATCGTGCTGTTGGACTGGCCGACCAGGCGCGCGGCTTCGACATACTCGCGGTTACGCAGCGACATAAATTCAGCGCGAACTAAACGGGCCACCGGCGGCCAGCTGACAATCGCAATCGCCAGCACAATCGAGGTGATGCTGGGCTGCATGATGGCCACCAGCACAATCGCCAGCGCGAAGTTGGGAATGGTCTGGAAGAACTCGGTAAAGCGCATCAGTACGTCATCAATGATACCGCCGTAGTAGCCAGCAATGGCCCCCAAGGGAACGCCAATCAGCAGGGCCACGCTGGTGGATACCAGCCCGATCAGCAGCGAAACCCAGGCGCCGTGCATTAAGCCTGAGGCCACGTTACGGCCCATGGTATCGGTGCCCAGGGGAAAGCCATCTTGCGAGAGTGGCGGCAAAAAGGGCCGCTGAACCATGCGCCAGGGCGATTCAGGAAACAGTAGCGGCGCCAGTATGGCCATGGCGATAATCAGCAGCAGGATGATCAGGCCGACGAGGGCGCCACGGTTTTGCGCGAAGCGTGCGAAAAAGCTCATGCGGCCCCCTTCTTGATGCGTGGATCAGCCAGGCTGTACACCAAATCGGTGATGATATTGAAGACGATGACCAGCGCCGCCGAGAAGAAGAAAATGCCCAGCAGCAGGTTGTAGTCGCGCTGTTGCAACGCTTCGAACATCAGCCGACCGATGCCGGGCCAGGCAAACACCGTTTCGGTCAGGATCGCCCCGCCGACCATCTGCCCCGCCTGCAGGCCCGCTAACGTGATGATCGGCAGCAGGGCGTTACGCAACACATGACGGCGCTGAATAATGCTGGGCTTCAAACCTTTGGCGCGGGCGGTTTTGACGTAATCCTGCTGCGCGGCATCCAACATCGAAGTGCGCGTCATGCGGGTGTAAATCGCCATAAAAAACAGCGCTAAGGTGGTCGCGGGTAGCACCAGGTGCTTGGCAACGTCGAGCACCAGCGCAAACCCGGTATGACCTGCCCCCACGGTGTAGAGGCCGTAGGCGGGCAGCCAACCCAGGTAGACGGAGAACACCACCACAGACATCAGTGCGACCCAGAACAGCGGCGTGGCGTAGAACACCAGCGCCAGCGCCATAATCAGCGAGCCGGAAGGCTTTTTAACCCGGGCGGCAGCCATGGAGCCTGCCACAATACCCAGTACCAGCGAAAGCACAAAAGCGGTGCCGGTGAGCAGTAGGGTGGCGGGTAAACGATCCATAATCAGATCAAAGACTGGGACGCCCAATCGGTAGGAGTAGCCGAAATCAAGCATGGCGATACCCGACACGTAGCGCCACAGCTGCACGTACATCGGCTGATCGAGCCCAAAGCGCTCGCGCAGTTGGTTGAGAAACTCCTGATCCGCGGCACCCGCTTCACCGGCCAGAATGGCGGCCGGGTCACCGGGGGCCAGCTGAATCAGCAGGAAGTTAAAAATAACGATTAAAAACAGCACAATCACGGCTTTAAACAGCCGCATCAGAATAAGGCGCGCGTAAACCATAAGTCGTTTCCTGACGTATACCTTCAAGACATAGCTAAAAAACCCAGGTAGCTCGCGCTACCTGGGTGGCTTGGGTTTAGCGATCTAGCCAAGCATCTTTAAAGCCGTCATTAACACCCACGCCGGAGGTGACGAGGTTCTGCACATCACAGCGGTACAGGGTCGGGAAGCCCAGTTCCATCAGCCAGCCAACGGGTACGTCTTCGTGGAGGATTTCCTGTACTTCGCGGTAAAGTTTTTCGCGCTCTTCGTCGGGGAAAGCCGTGGCAGCCTCGTTGAACAGCTCGTCCACACGCTCGTTTTCGTAGCCTTCCACGTTATTCCAGGGCGAACCCTTGGCAATATTGTCGGAAAGGTAGGTGCGTGAAATACCCAGTGCCGGGTCGCCGTACTGGTATAGGTAGGTAAAGGCGAGGTCGTAATCCCAATCGCCCAGGCGCTGGTTCCAGCCGCCCACATCGGTGGCTTGGGTTTCAACGTTAATACCCACTTCGCGCAGGTTCTGCTGTACGGCTTCGGCCCAGCGTGTCCAGGTTTCCCCATAGGGCAGCGGCAGAATGGTGATCTCTTCGCCGTCGTAGCCCATTTCATCCAGCAACTCACGGGCGCGTTCGGGGTTGTGATCGTAGGGTTCCAGGTCGTCGTTCTGGAAGCGCGCATTGGAGCCAAAGGCGGAGAGCGGCACATTGCCCAGGCCGTTCCACAGTACGTCTTTGGCGAACTCGCGATCCATAGCGTACATCACCGCCTGACGGAAACGTTTATCCGCCGTGGGGCCTTCGCGGTTGTTCATCCACAGCATGGCAAAGGGGCTGAAGTACTCGTGGCCCTCTTCGGTCATGCAGACATTATCCATCTCGGCCAGGCGGGGAATATCGAAGTTCTCGACGGTACCGCTCGGCAGCACGTCAATGGTTTCATTTTCGAACGCCACCGCACGGGAAGCGCCGTCAGGAATGATGTGCCAATTGACGCCATCCAGGTAGGGCAGGCCCTCTTCGTAATACTCTTCGTTTTTAACCAATTCTATCACCGTGCCGCGCTCCCAGTTGGAGAACTTAAACGGGCCGGTGCCAATGGGGTGGTCATTGTGCTCGTTATCGCGGAAGTCGGTGCCCGCGTAGAGGTGCTCGGGCACCATGGTGAAAGTGCCCGCCTCGAAGGAGAGCAGGAAAGGGCCGAAGGGTTGGGTCAGGGTAAATACAACGGTGTGGTCGTCGGTGGCTTCGATGCTCTCCACATGCTGCAGCACGGCGCGGGCGCTGGGGTTCAACTCGCGGTGGAAGACATCGGCGGAGAACACGACGTCATCGGCGGTAAAGGCTTCACCATCGTGCCAGGTAACGCCTTCACGCAGGTGGAAAGTGTAGGTGCGACCATCCTCGCTGACCTCCCATGACTCCGCCAGTTGCGGCATGGGCTCTAGGTCGGTGGTATAGCGCAACAACCCTTCGTAGATATTGCCTGCCACGGTGCGGGTAGGGGCGTTTTGAATCATGCCCAGCACCAGGCCTGGCGGCTCGGGCTGAATAATGGTGTTAACGACACCCCCTTCTTTGGGGTCGTCTGCCATAGCGGCGGAGGTAAAAGCGAGTGCTGCAGCGGAAATAGCCAAAGCTAAAGGTTTCTTCATGTTTCCTGCTCCTCGGTTATTAGCACGTAATGAGGTTACGTAGTCGTTAGGCGAGCGAGGCGTGTCAGACCCTGTTGTGATGTTTGTTAGGGATCTGTTTTGACCATAGCAGCACTTGGTAAAACTGTCGACAGTCGGCAATCGTTCGTCGACAAGTGGCTTTTTTTCGTCATACTGGGAAGAACACGTCATATCCCATGAGTGAATGCGATGGCCTCACCAACGGCGGCTCCCAGGGCCTTTATCCAGCAGCAGAACCTGGTCGAACAGGTGGCTGACTATTTAACCCAAGCGATTATTCAGCAACACTTTTTACCCGGCGAACGGCTTTCTGAAGTGCAGCTCTCCCGCGACCTGGGTGTTAGCCGCGCACCGGTTCGCGAGGCCGCTCGTTTGCTGGAAAGCCGTGGTTTATTGATCTCGAAACCGCGCCGAGGCTTCTTTGTTCGCGCGTTGAATGCCGTTGAACTCGAAGATGTGTTTGATTTGCGGCTCTGCCTTGAGCGCCACGCGATCGAACGCCTGGCAGAACGCTATACCGCCGATGCCCAGCGCGCGCTCAAGCAGCAAGTAGAGGTGCTATGTGAAGCGGCAGCCGGGAACGATGGCACCCGCCGCATCGAGGAGGATTTGCAGTTTCATCGACTGATGCTGCATTACGCAGGTAACGAGCGTCTGCTGCGCGCCTTTGACGACCTGTCCCATGAGCTGCGCCTCTGCATCACCCTAATTACCAAAACCCATGAAGCCCCCGACACCATTGCCACCAGCCACTTTAAGTTGCTCGACGCGCTGGATAGCGGCAGCCCTGCAGCCTGCCGTGAGGCGATTGACTACCATATCGGCGTTGCCCGCGATTTCGTAGTCAAGGGTGTGGGCGAAACCGGAGATAGTTCTGATGAAGATAGTGCCGATGAAGACGTTCTTCCACGCTGACCAACTGCTTCATCAGCCGCAAACCTACTTCTCCCGGGGCAAAATGCGCACACCCCAGGAAGTGCCCGAGCGTGCCACGCACCTGCTGGCAGCCGCCAAACAGCTAGGGTTTGATATTCAAGCGCCCGCGGATCATGGCGTGGCGCCGTTAAGGGCGGTGCATTCGCTGGCCTATTTGCGCTTTCTCGAAAGTGCCCATCGGCGCTGGCATGCCCTCGGCGAGGATTGGGGTGAAGAAGTTATTTCCAATATTTTTGTGCGTTCGCCCAATGCTCTGCGCGGCATCTTGGCGGAAGCCGGGCGTTACTTGGCTGACGGTAGCGCTCCCGTGGGCCAGCACACTTGGCAGTCTGCTTATTGGTCGGCGCAGAGTGCGGTCGCCGGGGCTGAGGCTTTATTAGCCGGGGAGCGATTTGCCTATGCGTTATCGCGCCCGCCGGGCCACCACGCGGGCATCGATTCCGCCGGTGGCTTCTGCTTTCTCAATAATGCCGCCATTGCCGCGCAGCACCTCACCTCGCGCTACCCGCGCATCGTCGTGTTAGACCCGGATATGCACCATGGGCAGGGGATTCAGGAGATTTTCTACCAGCGCGACGATGTGCTGTATATCTCGATCCACGGCGATACCACCAACTTCTACCCAGCGGTGACTGGTTTTGAAGACGAGCGCGGGCAGGGGGGCGGGCTGGGCTATAACCTCAACCTGCCGATGCCCCATGGATCAGAGGAGTCGGTGTTCTTTGACCGCGTGGAGCAAGCCTGCCAAGCCATCCGCCTGTTCGAACCGGACGCCATCGTGCTGGCGCTGGGGTTCGATATCTACGAACTTGACCCTCAAGCCAAGGTCGCCGTTTCTACCGCGGGTTTTGCTGAGCTTGGCCGCAGGGTAGCGGGCCTGAACGTACCCACGCTGGTGGTGCAGGAAGGCGGTTACTATCTGGAAGGACTGGAAGCCAACGCGGTGAGTTTCTTCGAGGGGTTGCTTGGCAACAAAACGCCCTGACGATTAAGCCAGTATTTCCAAGCCTTATGAAGAGGGCTAGGTAATGTATGGAACACGGCGTATTCAAAAGAAACTGGCTGGTGCTAGCATGTCGCTTCACGCGACGCGTCACCTCCCAAAGAGACCCAGAGTCCCATGCTGGATATCAAGTATTACGTATTGATAGACGCCATTGCCACTCACGGCACGGTGCACGGTGCTGCTGCCGCTATCGGCATTACTCAGCCCGCGGCTACGCATCGCATTCGTGAAATGGAACGCCGCCTGGGTGTGGCGCTTTTTCACCGTGAAGGACGCCGACTGACGCTTTCCGCCTCAGGCGAGCGACTGCTTGAGACTGCACATGAAGTGCTCCCTCGACTGCGCAGCGCCGAGCTCGAGGCGTGGCAACTGGCACGCCGGACCGAACCCGCTTTGCGACTGGGCATCGGCCCTTACGACACCTTCTCGAGGGCGATTCCGCATCTCTACGACCAGCATGAGCGTGACATCGACCTGGTACGCCTGTCCATGGCAGACATGACCACGGCGTTACTCACCAGTCGCGTCGACATGATCTGCATGATTGAGGTGCCCTCGCAGCGTGGCATTGCCCACCAGTTATTGTTCGAGGAGCCACTGGTGGCCGTTTTGCCGCCCGAGCACCCCTATGCGCAAAGCGACGCGGTGCCCGCCGAGGTATTCGATCAGGGGCGGCACTTTACCTACAGCATCACCCCCGAGTCCGGCCATGAGTTCGAGCATTTCTTCCAGCCAGCCGGCGTCTACCCGTCGCATATGGTTCAGATTGAGTCGGTCGCCCTGATCCTTGAGCTCGTCGCTGCTGGCAAGGGTGTGAGCATCCTATCGCGCTGGGCCGTTCAGGATGCACATCACGCCGGTCGCGTCGTCATGCGGCCATTGGCGGGTAACTTACTGCGCATTCCTTGGTATTTGGCCTATGCGCAAACGCCACGTATCACCGCCGTCGCCGAGCCGCTGGCGGCCACGCTCCGCCATCTCTACCGCACCGACGTGTGAGATAAGGCTGCATCCATCTCTGAGCGAGTTAGAACGATAAGAATCTCGTCGCAGATGGTCGGACATTCTCATTAGTATCCCCGTCCCCACACTTTTACTGTATTGCCACTTCCTAGCAACGATCTGTTAGCAATAACTGATCATTAACGAACTATCAGGAGAGGCAATATATGTCACAAGCTACGCTCGGAACCCAACCGGCCTCGCAAGACGCCACCGATGACCGCCATCCATTAGCGCGTTTTATCGATCTTGAACGCTACTCGATCCTGCAGCGCGATAGCGACGCCTACCAATCGGCGGTCGAGCGCGTTCGTCAACAATTGCGTACCGACGGCTGTGCTCTGCTATCGAGCTTCATCCGCAAAGATCTTATCGAGCCACTGCGCGAGGAAAGTGAGGCCCTGGCGCCAAAGGCGTTCTACTCGGACAACAACGTTAACCCTTACGTCACGCCGGACGATCCGTCTCTGCCCGAGGATCACCCTGCACGCTTCTTCCAGCACTACACCAATGGCTTCGTGGCGCGTGACCTGATCCCCGAGGACGCCATTGTCCAGCAGCTTTATCGCGACCCTGACTTCCAGCGCTTCGTTGCCGACTGCCTCGAAGAGCCGGTGATTTACGAGTTCGCCGATCCTATCGCGGGGCTGGTGATCAACGTGATGCCCGACGACACCGAGCTGCCCTGGCACTTCGACACCAACGAATTCATCGTCAGCCTTATGACGCGGCGTCCTAATGAAGGCGGCGAATTCCAGTACGTGCCCAATATTCGCCGCCCCGGCGAGGAAAACTTCGCTGCCGTGCAACGCGTACTTGAGGGTGACCACACCGACGTCGAATCGTTAACGCTCAAAACCGGCGACCTGCAGCTCTTCAAAGGACGTTATTCCATGCACCGCGTCGCCGCCGCCAAGGGCCAGCGCCTCTGCACGCTACTAGGGTACGCCAAGACGCCCGACATGATGGGTAGCCTGGAGCACACCAAGCGGATTTACGGCCGCGTTACGCAGCAACACATCGACGCCGATAACCAGCGCCGTCACGACGCGCTCATGGGCTAGGTGCTACTGAACGCGCCCCTTATTTATCCACTTCACACAAGGATGCCTTGCCATGGGCGATATCGTGTCACTCGCCGGATCAGTTCCCACGGGCGGCCCCTATGCCGGCGGGAGCTTCCGCCATGCCACGCTCGACGCCGCGCTGCTGTCGCGCGTCGAGCGCTACCGGCTGCAACGCCTGCGCCAGCAGATGAAGCATCACCAACTGGATGCGGTGATCCTGTTCGATCCCATCAACATTCGCTATGCCTGCGGCGTGCGCAACATGCAGGTCTACTCGCAGCGTAACCCTGCGCGCTATCTCTACGTGGCGGCTGACGGCCCAGTGGTGCTGTTTGAATTCAGCGCCTGCCTGCACCTGGCGGCCAACGCCGAGCTACTCGACGAGGTGCATCCCGCCCGGGCGGTGATGCCGCAGTACAGCGGTCCTCGCTGCGCGGTACATACCCAGGCCTTTGTCGATGACATCCGCAGCCTGTTCGAGCGTTCGCATACCCAGGGGCAGCGTCTAGGTATCGAGTCCGCACCTACCGGCGCCATCGAGGCGCTGGGCCAGGCTGGCTTCCAGTTGACCGACGCCGCCACCGTGGTCGAGGGCGCCAAGTCGATCAAGAGCCTCGACGAGCTGGCCCTCATTCACCGCTCGGTGACCCTGACCGAAGCCGCCATGACGCGTATGGAAGCCGCCATTCGCCCCGGCATGAACGAAAACGAGCTGTGGTCGATCTTCAACCAGCACGTGCTGGCCACCGGCGGTGAATACGCCGAAACTCGACTTCTAACCTCCGGTGCACGCACCAATCCGTGGTTCCAGGAATGCTCGGACAAAGTCATCGCTCCAGGCGAGCTGGTGGCCTTCGATACTGACATCGTGGGTTGCTTCGGCTACTACACCGATTTCTCGCGAACCTTCCATGTGTCCGGCGCAGGCGCGCCCAGCGCCGAGCAAAAAGCGCTCTATCGCATGGCCGCCGACCAGCTCGAGCGCAACATTGCCCTGTTGCGCCCGGGCATGAGCTTTCGCGACTACTCGCAACAAGCGTGGCCGATACCCGATGGTTATCGCGAAAACCGTTACCTGGATATTGTTCACGGCTGCGGTATGGCCGGCGAGTGGCCGCTGATCGCCCACGACATGGATTGGGACGACGTCGGCTACGACGGCACCATCGAACCCGGCATGACGCTCTGCGTCGAGGCCTATATCGGCCACCGAGACGGCACCGAAGGCGTCAAGCTGGAAGAGCAGGTACTGATCACCGAAGATGGCATCGAACGCCTCTCGACCTACGGCTATTCCGACATACTGATGGAAGAATGACGACGTAGCGCATCACTCTTTCTCATCCCTTTCGATTAACGAACATAAAAAAAGGACGCGTATGAAACCGTTGACACCCCTTTTTATCGCCTGCGGCCTGGCCGGTCTCTCGATAACCGCCTCGGCCAACGACACGCTGACCATCGGTACCAACAATTGGGCGGAAAACATTGCTGTATCGCACATGTGGCAGCAACTGCTTGAAGAGCAGGGCTACGACGTCGAGCTGACCACCACCGGCAAGAGTGTGCTCTTCAGCGGGCTCGCAAACGGCGATCTGGATATCTCGCTGGAAGTCTGGCTCCCGCATGGCGACGCCCAGTACATCGAGCCCTACAAGGACCGCATCGACGTTCACGATGCCTGGTTCGACGGCGCCCAGGACGAACTGGTGGTGCCCGCTTACATGGAAGACATCAATAGCATCAGTGACCTCAAAGACAACGCCGAGCGCTTCGACTATCAGGGCGAGCCGACCATCCTAGGCATCGAATCGGGCTCGGCTATCTCCGGCGAGACCGAAAACGCCATCAAGAGTTACAACCTTCCGTTTCGGCAGTTGAACAGCTCCGGCCCCGCCATGCTCGCAGCCCTTGAGGAAGCCTATGCCAATGAAGCACCCATCGCCGTCACACTCTGGCAGCCCCACTGGGCCTACGCGCAGTACGACCTGAAGGCGCTAGAAGATCCCAAGAAGAGTTATGGGGGTGGTGACGATATCATGTGGATGTCGCCCAAAGGGTTTGGCGAGGAGCATCCCGAGGTCACCCAAATGCTTGACACCTGGCACATGAGCCACGACCAGTTGGCCGATCTCATGCTGACCATCGAAAACGTCGGCGACCCCACGCAAGGCGCCAAGCAGTGGATCGAGGAACATCGCGATCTCATCGACGGCTGGCTCGCCGAGGGCTGATCCCACCCCGGGCCGGCTGTCAGTGCCGGTCCATCTCCATATCTTGCCGCTTTTTCTACCGTCCCCCTCTGATCCAGCCAACACGCCATAGGTAGTAGGGTTGGCTATCGCGAGCGACTTAGCGCTTGGCCAGTCAATATGTGAGTCGCCGGAAAATCGTAAAAGGCCAGCCGTTAGCCCGGGTTGTTCTAAAGGTTTTTCATTGGGGTACTGGAATTGATGTTTGGGACTCAACGGATGCCACCTTGGTCTGTGTCTGGCACTATAGCCACTTTCAGCGATCAGCAAAACGATCCGGATAGTCATTGAGACAGCCATTGAAATAGTCATCGAAAGGACACGGCATGGCCCACCTGCTACGCATCGTGATGATTCACGGCCACCTGGAAGGCGTGGTCGAACTGAGTGTGGACGGTCACACCAATATTTGCGGCACCAACGCCTCCGGCAAAACCACGCTACAGCGCCTGGTACCGGTGTTCTACGGTGAATTACCCAACAAGGTCGTGCCCAAGACGCGCATGAAGTTCGACGCGTTCTACCTGCCCCACCGCAACAGCTACCTGGTGTACGAATACCGCCGCGAAGCGGGCAACATCTGCCAGGCGGTGCTGACCCGAAAATCGGAAGGCGGTGTGGAGTATCGCTTCGTCGCCGCGCCTTACCGGCCAGAAGATTATCTGGTGGAGGGGGAGGGTGGCGCCGTGGCGCTGGAGTACGCCCAGTGGTTGGGTGTTTTACGCCGAGAAAATATCTCTTTCTCATCCAAGCTTACTGCTACTTCCGAATACCGCGCGGTGATCCAGAACGACTTTACCCCCACGCCCGGTATCATGCCCCACGGCAATCGCAAGGATGCCCTCAAGCTGCGCCAGCTGGCCGCGCAGTTCAGCCTGGTCAAGCCCGAGCACCGTATCCGCCATATCGAAAAACTGGTCTCGGCGGTGCATGCCAAAGAGGGCAAGATGGACACTCTCAAGACCATGCTGGCGGCGATCTTTGAAGAGGACGGCGTCGAGCTGCCCGTGACCCGCATCCGCAGCGCCAAGGCGAGGGAGTGGATTGATCAGATGCGCCAATCCATGCGCCTGGAGCCGCTGCAGCGTTCGCTTGCCAAGCTGCACGACGTTGACCGCGAGTTGGCGGATGTGGAGGCGGCACTGTGGCAGCTGAAACCGCAGCTGGAAGCCGACCGCCACCGCATCGAGCGCACCTTGGCCGATGCCGAAGCCGAGATGGGCACGCGGCAAGAGGCCTTCGACGCCGAGAAAAACGCCTACGAGGCGGCCCGGGATGACCTGAATGAGCAGCTTAGCGAGCTGGAAAGCGGCCTCAAGCAAACCCAGCGCGACCTGAGCGACCTGCAGGCGCAGTTTGAAGCCTATGAGGCGGCGGACATGCCTGCCCTTGAGCGCGACCTCAACGCGCTGCCCCAAAAACGCGAGCAGTTCGAGCAGTTAAAAAGCCATTTGACCGCCCTGCAAGAGGCCGTGCAGGCAAGTCAGGCCCGCAAGGAAGAGCGGCTGCGTGAGCTGGGCGAAGCGCTGGCCCGTCAGGGCGAAGAAATTCAGGGGCTGGTCGATGCCCTCAACGAAGAAAAAGCTGCGCATCAGGAAGCCCACTGGGAGGCCCAGCGCCACCTGGACGCCCGCTACCAGACCCAGCGTGAAGAGGCGGAAGCCGATTTTCAGGAACGCCTCAACCAAGGGGTTGAACGGCTGGCGGCGCTGAAAGCTGCGCTTAGCCACAGCGGCCCCACGGCGGAGGAAAGTGAAGAAGCCACCCTGGTTCAGGCGCGGATCGACCAGGCGCAAAGCGACCACAACGCCGCCAGCAGCCAGCGGGAAAGCCAGCGCCGCGAGCTGGATAGCCTGAAGCGCGAACGCGATAACGCCGAACAGGCCCACGCGGATGCACGCCGAACGCTTACTCGCGCCCAGCAAACCAGCCAGGCGCTGCACCGCCAGCGCGACCCCGCGCAAGGCTCGCTACGGCATTTCCTGCGCTATCATCTGCCTGAATGGGAACAGCGGCTGGGTAAAGTGATTGCCCCTGAGTTGCTGGAACGCCGTGACCTGTCGCCGACCTTGACGGAGCAGCCCAGCGACGACCTTTACGGCCTGGTGCTGGATACCCACCTGATTGAGCCGCCGGACTATGCTCAGGATGAAGCCAGCCTGCTGGCCGCCATTGAAGCGGCGGACGACGCCGTAGTGCGCGCCGAGGCCGAACTCGGCAACTGCGAAAAGCAGCTCAAGCGGCATAACGAGCGTGTCCAGGCTGCCGAGGAAGCGCTAAGCCAGGCTCAACTGGCGGTGAAGCGCGCCGATGAGGAAGTCGAATACGCCCAGGAGGCCCGCCGCCAGTGCCAGGCGCGCCATGCCCAAGCGCAACGCCAGCGCCAGGCCGACCACGAGGCCGCCCTAGAGGAGCAACAAGCGCAGCAGCAAGCCCTGCGCGACGAACGCCAGATCGCGCTGGACAAGCTCAACGCCGCCCATCAGGCCGAACTGCTGGAGCTAAAAGCCGATGCGCAAAGCCAATTGGATAGCATCGACCGACAGGTTCAGCAGTACAAGGCCCAGTTCACCGAGCAGAAGGCTGAGCACAAGCGTCAATGCGAAGAGCTGGAGCAGGCGTTCGACGAGGAATTAAAGGCTCAGGGCGTCGACCCGGAAAAACTGCGGGATACCCGCACCCGGCTGCAGCAATTGGACGAACACATCCGCCGCACCGCCGCCCGTCAGGACGAGCTGGACGCCTACAAACGCTTTATGCGGGTGAGCTGGGGGCAGCGCAAGCCAGAGCTGGTCGAACAAGAAGGACGTTTAAGCCGTGAGATAGACGCCGCCCAGCGTAAGCGCGAGGCGCACCAGCAGGCCTTCAAAGCCACCAAGGCGGCCCACCAGCAACACGTCGCGGCGTTTGAAACCAAGCGCCGCGAAAGCCATGAGGTGCTCAACGACCTCAAGCCGCTGCTCAAGCAGCTCGATGAACTCACCCTGACCTCGGACGCCACGCCCCAGCAGGAGGCCCCAGGCGATGTCACCGAGCGGCTGTCGCGCACCCGCCAGGCACTCTCGCGTCGGGCCCAGGAGCGCGACACGCTGCGCAAAGGCTGCCAGGAGGCGGAAAGCCAGCTGATAAAAGGGGCCAGCACCAGCTTTGTCGATGCGCTGGAAAGCGAGCGCGCGCAGCTTGCCGACCCCGACGACCCGCGGGCGCTGCTGCCGTTGCTCGGCGGCATGCTCAAGTTGCTGGAAGACCAGCAGCAACAGCTGATTCAGCAGGGGCGCAACCTCAGCGACGACCTGGACAAGTTCTTCACCGTGTTCCGCGACCTCAACCGTCGCATCAGCGCCCAGAGCAAGCGCCTCTCGGATGAAGTGGCCGACGACCTGCGCCTGGATGGCATCAGCAAGGCCGAGGTGCGCATTCAGTCGACCATCGACGAACTCGGCTTCTGGGAGCCGCTCAAGCTGTTCGCCCAGCGCTACAAGGCGTGGCGCGACTCCGAGCAGACCTTGCCCAGCGACGACTACCTGAACGCCCTGGCGGACGTGGTCGATTTGCTGCGCAGCGACCAGCAATACAGCTTTGAAAGCCTGCTGCGCCTGGAGCTGCACCTCAACGAAGGCGGCACCGACCTGGTCATCAAGAACGACCGCCAACTGCTCGAATCGTCCAGCCACGGCATGGCGTATCTGATTCTGTGCAAGTTCCTGCTGGCCTTTACCCGCCTGCTGCGCGGCCGGGCGGCGATCGCCATCCACTGGCCCATCGACGAAATCGGCACGCTGGCTTACCACAACGTCGAAAAGCTGTTTGACGCCTGCGACAGCAACCAGATTCATATTGTCGGCGCCTTCCCCAACCCGGAGTCCGACGTGCTGCTGCTGTTCCATAACCGCTACCTGATCGACCGCGACGCCGACGACCCCGCCAAACGACGGTTGAAACGCATCGAGCCCCGCCAAAGTCGCCTGGCCGAACGGCTCAAAGCCCGCCATGAGGAGGTGCCGGTATGAGCGATATGAGTCTTCTACCCCATGGCCCGCTGCTGGAGCGGCTGCTGGCGGGCGAGTTTATCTGCGCGGTGAGCGATGAAAGTGCCTTCAAGCGCCTCCAGGATGACGCCACGCGCGAGGCCATCGACAGCTACCTGCGCCCGCTCAACCGCCGCGTGGCCAGCAGCCAGGAGGAAGGCGTGTATTTTCTCGCCTGGCGTCAGTTGGATGACAGCGCGCGGGATCAGCTCGCCCGCCAGTTGGGCGACACCGTCAACAGCCTGCTGCCGCTGCTGGAATGGCTACAGCTGGTGCAGGAAACCCTGGGCCGCGACAGTGTGCTGTCCCCCGGCGATGTGCTCAAGCCCGGCGAGCTACAGGCCAAAAGCGAGGATAACCCCAGCCTGCGCGAACGTATTGAACGCCTGGCTACCGACAGCTTCTTCGGTTCCCAGAGCGACCAGTTGGACGCCCAGGTCAAGCAGGTGTTCAAGCGGTTAAGAGAGCACGGCTACCTGCTGCAGCCTCACGGCGACCGCCAGGTATTCCTGGTCACTGGCAAGGTCGACTACCTGCTCGAACTAGTGCGCTTTATCCGCGATGAAGAGCACCTGCCGGTGGACGACGAGGGCGAGGATACCCAGGAGGCGCTGCTGTGAACGATGCGGAAACGCCGGGGCTGGAAAGCCGCCTGATCACTACCGGGGTAGAGCGCCTGGCCCTGTTGGGCCGCCACGCCGAGGCGCTGATGCAGGGCTACACCAACGACCAAGTCCCCCTGGAAGGACTGAGTCATACCGCGCTGCGCAAGCTGCTAAGCGCACGGATAGTCTGGCATCCTGACGAGCAGGGCGGCCTAAAGCTGACCCCCAAAGTCCGCGAACTGATCGCTGAGATGGTGGCCGATGAAGCCCGGCGCCACGTCAACGCCGACGTGGCCGAGGCGCTGGAGCTGATCCGCAGTCTGATCCAGAGCTATCGCGATTCCAGCAGCCGCGGCGACTACTGGCAGCAGGAGCAGCAACTGTTGCGCCTGCGCCAGGCGGTAGATGACATGAACGGCCGCTTTGCCGATGCCATCGACAGCCTGTGGCAGCGGCTCAACAGCGACTTTGGATTTGTCAGCCAGCTCAATGACAAGGTGCGCGAAAACGACCGCGCGCAAAAGCAGGTGGTCCGCCTGCTCGATGGGCTGGCGCTGATCGACTTTGACGAGTTGATCGAACTGGTGGGCAGTGACGGCACGCTGCGCAAGGTGTTGATCAGCCAGCTGCAGCAGCAGCTCAGCCAGCACTACACCAGCCTGCGTGAAGTACAGCACCGCCTGATCGAGTTGATGGCGCGTTTTCGCCGCATGCAGGCACGCAGCCGCCTGGTCTCAGGCATGGCCGCCTTCCTGCGCGAACACCCCGGTTTCACCCCCGGCAACTACGCCCGCCGCAGCGAGGTGCCCGCGCTGTTCAATCACGCAGCACCCCTCACCGCCGCCGGGGCCGTGGCGCTGGACCGCGCCCAGGACATGCCCACCCTCAGCGCGCTGCTGGAAAATGTGCCCACGCCGTTACGTTCCGCCCAGTCGGTCACCGCGGCACGCCCGGCGGAACACGTCGAAGACACGCTCTTCGCCGCCCGCCAGCAGGCCCTCAAGGATGACGTCGAAACCTTCTACCTCAACGTGGTGGACCGAGCCGAGCAAGCCCCCATCAGCGCCCTGGACTACCTGAACCAAAGCGAGCTGCAGTGGCCTCCAGAAATCTGGCTGTTCCAGGTCATCGCCGAGCACCAGGGCCTGCCGCACAGCGAGCAGCGCGCGTTTCATCTTCATCAGCAGGAAGAGCGGGCGAGCGCCTTCAATGATGTGAGGCTGATCCGCGATGTTTCGTTAGGCCTGGCGGTGTAACGATGAATGACCAGACACTCACGGCCAAGGTCTACAGCAAGCTAGGCGACGTGGACCGCCAACTGCGCAAGCAGTCATGGGTCGACAAGAAGCGCAGCCAGCAGTGGGTAACGGACTTCCTTCACTGGTGTGATGAGCAACACATTGAGCTTGGCTCAATGGTTAACCATCAATCCCTGCGTTTTGACCGCGCCCTTATCCAGCAGGTGAATGCCGCGCTCGAAAGCCAACGGCTGACTACCATTGGGCAATGGCAAAGCGGCTTGACGAGTGCGGCGCAAGCGGAGCAGGGGGTCAATGAAGATAAAGCCAACCGCGAAGGCCCGCGCGCCCAGCGGGTGCTGGTGAACACGCCTGCCAGCCCACCCGCTTGGCTGTCGGCCCAGCCGCGCTCCATGCATGATGTCGACTGGCGAGACATAAACCTTGACCAGTGCGACGTGCTTATCCAGGTCGAAAACCTGGACAGCTTTTACTCCTTTTCACCGCAAATCCCCGCGCTAGGCGACCACCCACAGCCATTGGTGGTGTACCGCGGCGACAGCCACTACGGCGGCGCTTTCAAGCAACTCGCCAGCGCCTGGAATGCGACCCAAAAGCCACACTTCTACGCAGGCGACTTTGATGTCGAAGGCCTCGGCATCGCACTTTCCAGCGGCGCCTCTCACCTTCTACTCCCGTCGCTGGAATCGCTCACCGAGCAGGCCACCACCTTCCACGACCCTGCCAATCAACTCGAACACCGCCCACGCCTGCAACGCCATCGCGACCAACTACCCGCCGCACATCCGCTACAGCCGTATCTAACGCTACTACTCGACCAGCAGCGCGGGCTAAGGCAGCAGTGGTTGGGCGAGTGGTTGGAGCGCGTGGCGCTGGTGTGATGATTGAGACCGGCAAAACGAGAAGGCACACGAATTCTGGCTATGCTGCCAAAATTGGCTTTTCTTTCATAAGAATCAATGGGGTAGAGTCAAATGGGTTGGCTGCAAAATCCCAATGATTGAGGTTTTGCAGCGGGGAGTAGATGCACTGTTAACACTACAAGGATGGACGAAGTGGATTTAGATGGTTTCGGCTATAGTATTTTGGCTTCAGTAATCGCAAGTATAATCTTTGCCATAGCAGCGAAATTAAGCCTACAGCAATGGAAAAAAATTGGAATTAGCTTGTCTGGGCTTTTGGCGATTATAGCCGTTGCAACACCAATGGTGTTCATGGGGATTACGATAACTAAGCAAGTCCAAGAAAGAATTGAAGTAGGTGATGCTCAGGAGGTTCTAGATACCTATCTAAGAGGGCATTACCCTGATGATTTGAAAGATGGGTATGATCTTGAGGTTTTGGAGGTGAAAAGTAGGATGTTCATTGCCTTTATGTATCCAGGTAATCAAGGCTACCCTAGCTATCACCCTTGGAGTAATGAAGAGTTTACTGTAAAGATTCAGGAACATTTAAATGACCATGGTTACCCTGGTCGCCCAATGTGGAGCTATCAAATGAAAACCTATTCTAGTGAAGAAATGCTCCAGTTCGGTGGTGAATAAAAGTGCTAACAAACGCGTAAATTAGGACGCTCGCAAGCTCGCGCCTATTACGCGGACGTTAAAAGGGGGAGAGCATGTCAGATACACGGACACTAGCAAGCCCGCATTCCTTGATATGGCACTACTACGAATGCCTACAGCGACAGATAAGACGAGTGCCTACGGACGAGCCTGATCGGGTGCAGAAGCAGGAGCTCGCACTTGCACTTTTCCTTGCGGTGTCGGTGGTGGAGACGTTCATCAATGCGTTCTTCCGCGTGGTTGTCGAAGAGGACGGGTTTCGGACTCACAGAGATCGGGTGTTGAAGGATATCGAGAGACGTCGTTCATTGGATGCGAAGATCAAGAAATGGCCTGAAAATGTGCTGGGAGTTCGATTGGATGAGTCAACCGCGAACGTGAAGCGATTCCTGGATCTCAAGAATCACAGGAATGCACTCATGCATTTCGTTTCCTCGCATGAATCAATTGAATTGCCTGGCCCTTTGTACGTCCATGGCATGGCTGATATGTCTGCCTTCCAAGCGCTCTCGCTCGAGCAAGCGGTAGAGTACCCTGAAATCATTAGACGCTTCGTGTTTGAGATATTCTTGGCGCGAGGGATAACGGAAGAGCGCTTGCCGCACGCTTTTCACCAATGGTTTGGCGAGCCGCCTTCTAACCATGCGCTCCAGCCGACGGCGGTTCGTAATGCGGCCCGCCGCGACTGAGCGCAATGTTAGCGAGACAACAGGGGGCATACCAATGCAGTCAAACGTAGTTAATTTAGCCGAAAAATTCAGAAAGTTTTCTGAGTACTGGTCGCCACGTGTGGTCGCTGAAATGAACGATTATCAGCTCAAACTGGCAAAGTTTCAGGGCGATTTTGTGTGGCATGACCATAAAGATACGGACGAGGTTTTTCTGGTTGTCAAAGGTGCAATGGGCATCGAACTCCGAGGCGGCACTGCTCATCTATCCGAGGGCGAAATATATGTAGTGCCCAAAGGGGGGGGGGAACATAGACCCTTCGCTGAAAGTGAGTGTCATGTTCTTCTAATTGAGCCCCGAGGAGTGGTGAATACCGGAGACTCTGGCGGAGAGCTCCAGGCAGAAAATGATGTCTGGGTATAGTGGCATGCCGTCTTTAGCTAACAAGGCCAAGCACGGCGATGGCGTTTACGTTGCGGCTTCTCCTCCATTACAAAGCCGCGCGTGCTGAATGGCGTTAACCATATGAAAACAACTCTACGAGCACCAGAACAAACCGATTACGACACCATCGCGTCTTGGATCACTGATGGTAAAGCCTGTTCTCGCTGGGCGGGGCCATCCGTGCCGTTTCCCTTTGCAGCAGCCAATTTGCCTGAGGTACTCGCCGTAGAAGGTTGCTCAAGCTATTGTTTAGCCGATATCGATAACCACTGCATTGGTTTTGGGCAGTTCTGGCCTGGAAAGCAGGGCGCTGTGCATATCGGCAGGATTATTATTTCGCCTGAGGCGAGAGGGAATGGCGCAGGCCGATTGCTTTGCGAAAAGCTGATAGCAAAGTCCAGAGAAACAACAGGCGCGTCGACGGTGACGCTGCGCGTCTATCGAGATAACCATGCTGCTCGTTCTTTATATTCAAGTCTTGGCTTCTCCGTCATCACGTCAGAATCCACAGATGACTTGTTGTTCATGAGTGCAACGGCCAATGAGGTTGCAAGAGAGATCACGAGCAAACTATGAATTTACTCTTCCTAGGCACCTCCGCCGGTGTCCCCACCAAGCAAAGAAACGTCGCCGGGGTCGCGTTGCGCGAGAGCAAGGGGAAGGGCTGGTACCTGATCGATTGTGGTGAGGGCACCCAGCATCAGGTTTTGCACACGAAACTGTCGTTCCATTCGCTGAAAGCCATCTTAATTACCCACGTGCACGGCGACCACTGCTATGGGCTGCCGGGCATACTGGCGAGTGTGGCCACATGCGTGTATAGGAATTTGGACTATGCTGGGAAAACTAGTTTTTCTTAACGTAGCATCCTGCCGCTCAAGGATACGATGACATGAGCCTAGAAATAACAATGGTTGTACTGCTCGCTGCCATCTTTAACGCCAGCTGGAACGCGATCGTTAAAGTAAGTGGTGATAGGATCGCCGTCCTGGCGGTGATCACCCTGTTGGGCAGTCTCGTTTCTGCACTCGCCTTGCCTTTCGTGGCGCTCCCCGATCCTGCCAGTTGGCCGCTGCTTGGCTTGGCCATCTTGATTCATACCGCATATCACTTTTGCCTGCCCATGGCTTACCACTATGGCGATTTCGGCCAGGTCTATCCCATAGCGCGTGGATCGGCGCCATTACTTGTTACCCTTGGCGCAGCCGCATTCGCTGGCGAGATGTTGGGGTTTCTCCCGTTGCTCGGCGTGCTGTTTCTTGGGGTGGGCGTGATGTCGTTAGCCTTTGATACCAGCACCGGTATTACCAAAAATCCCCGTGCTATTCTCCTTGCACTCGGCACAGGTGCTTTTATTGCTTCCTATACTCTGGTGGGCGGCCTAGGTGCACGACAAGCTGGCTCAGTGCTCGGCTTTGCGGTTTTATTGACCCTCGGTAACGGCTTGCTGACGTTTGCTATTGCCCTGATATGGAAAGCCAAGGAGATAAAAAGAGTTATATCCAGCAATTTGGCACCCGCGGTTGTAGGCGGTGGAATGCAGGTCGGTGCGTATTGGATCGTTATCTGGGCCATGGCCTACGCCCCTCTTGGCATGGTCTCGGCTTTACGAGAAACCAGCGTATTGTTCGCCGCACTGATTTCTACCATCATTCTGAAAGAAGGCTTCGGCGTATGGCGGTTTGTTTCTTCAGGCCTCATCGCTTGCGGTATTACGTTGACACGCTACAAGCCTTAATGAATGCTTCGTGCCACTAATATTGCTTATCAGCTTCGCGATCGCCAAACATTTCGAACACCAACAGCGGCCTCTCAGTTAGCTTTAACCTTGCTCAGCTTGGTTACGCTTACCCATAAAATCGAAGCGACTCTTTCACTGTGATAACAAGGCCTGTTCCGTAATATGCCATCGTCTAAATGCTCATTGCCATGAGATGAGTGTTGTTAGGGCAGGCACGCGAATTTTGGGTATGCCGCCAAAGTTTGCTTTGCTCTCAGGGGGATCAATGAGATAGAGTCAAATGAGGTGGTTACATAACCTCAGTGACTGCGCCGAGACGTTTATTGAGGTCATGGGGCCTTCCGTATAATTACTGCTAGGCTTGAGTATGGAATCGAAATGAATATGCCCTTCTCAATTGATAAAGAGTCATTCAGTAAATCCTTAGAAGAGGCTGGTATAAGAAAAGTAGCTTTTGTTTTCCACCTGACAGTTAAAGATCTAAATGGCTATAGTAAGTTTTTGAAAGAGAGTGAAAATAGCTTCAACAGCAAAAGGCTGTTTCGAGTTAAGGCTGACCCTGTTGCACGAGAAGGGATGTGGATAGATGAAATTATCATCGATGAGTTTCCATCCACCCAAGCGGCTTTCAAGTTTCTTTCGACCTTCGATGAAGCTCTAGATCAGGTTTGCGCTGAGCATACCGTCCTTGCAATCAAACCAGAACCATCAGTGCTTTTTTCTATGGTTAAGGTTGTCTCTAGTGCTGTTAGGTTGTTCAAAGGTGTCACCGACAAAGGAATCCCTACAGCTACATGGAAAGCTGAGAATGACGCAGTCTGGCCCGATGAGAATCAAATGAAAGTAGCAAGAGCCCAAAATCTTGACGAGCCTCTTTTTGTTTACAATTTGAATAAATATAAACCGAAAGCCGAATATAATAATTCTTACGAGGTCACTAAAGGTATTAGCGGCAAACAGGCCTATGACCGCTACTCCAAAATTGCGGGATTTGAATTGCTGCGAAGGGGCGCATATCCAGTTTATGGTGGAAAGCCCCTTGGGTTATTCAGCAGTGACAAGGAGTGTATGCTAGTTAATTACTGGGACCATTTCATATTTGTACGCTATCCTCAGCGCCGTAACCTTCTGGCCACCATTGAGAGCGAAGAATTTCACAAAGGTGAAGTCCATCGCGACGCTGGGTTGGAACGAGTCGCAATTTTTATGGCAAAACCTAACAAGAAAAATTAACTCGGATTGGACTTCCCCCAGTTCAGTGGACACGCATCGATAACTCCTCAGGAGGAGAAATACGATGCCGGAGATGATCACGGGGAAGAAAACTCAGCAGTACAGCACTGAGTTCAAGGTCAAAGCGGTGGAGTGGAGTCACCAGGCCCACCGGAGTGTGAAAAGCGTCGCCGAAGCGCTGGATATTCACCCTTTCATGCTGTCACGCTGGCGTAAGGAATACCGAGAGGGAAAGTTCGCCATGAAACGGGTAAAGAAAGCGCCAGCAGACGCCAAGAAGAAGATCCAGGAACAGGATGAGGTTGCCCGCCTGAAACGCCGGATATCGGAGCTTCAGGAGGAAAACGACATTCTAAAAAAGTTTCAACGTTTTCAGGCCGAGGAACGACGGAAGCGTTCCGGTTCATCTGGAAACACCGACGAGACTACAGTGTAAAAGCGCTGTGCAGACATCTGAAGGTGTCGCGATCTGGATACTATGCCTGGGCCAACCGGGAGCTCAGCAAGAGAGCCACTGACAAGGCAGACTTGTTGTTGAAGATCAGGAAGATCTACGACAACAGTAAAGGCCGTTATGGTAGTCCTCGCGTTTACCAGACGCTGCGCCGAGAAGGCCTGGTGGTCGGAGAGAATCGGGTCGCGAAAATTATGCGGGAGTGGGGCATGAAGGCCCGCTCTGCTCGTGTGTACCGCCGATTGAGGAAGCTCAGGAATGATCTGAAAGCCCTGCCAAATTATCGACTTGAGGCAGCGAGACCGACTGCGGAAAACCAGCAGTGGAGCAGTGACGTCACGTATATCAAGCTTGGCAAGAAGTACGTGTTCCTGGCGGTAGTGTTGGACCTGTACTCTCGCCGCATTATCAGTTGGCGCTTGGGGGCGAGTCTGAGAGCAAACTTTGCCAGAGCAACGTTGCGGGAGGCCTTCACAAGCCGTAAGCCGGATTCTGGTCTGTTGTTCCATACGGATCGCGGCATCGAATACCGAGCTCATAAGACACAAGCGCTGCTGATGTCAACGTCAATGAAGGATGTCCGCATTTCATCACTCTAGATTGTCCCGTTTTTATCAGTGCTCTTTTATCGGAACAGCGTCAGGTTCGTTTGAGGTGGTGTCCTCCTTCGTCGTCGGTGTCGTCACTAAGCCAGCACGTCGTTTGTCCTTCAGTCGATAGCTCTCGCCTTTGATGTTCAGGGTGGTCGAGTGATGCAGTAGCCGATCCAAGATAGCCGTGGCAATGACCTGGTCGCCAAAGATCTCGCCCCAGTCCATGAACGATTTGTTCGAGGTTAGGATCGTACTGGCCCGCTCGTAACGCCGGTTGATCAAGCGGAAGAACAGACTGGCTTCTTCGCGTGTCATCGGCAGGTAGCCCATCTCGTCCAGTACCAGCACCTTCGGGTACGTCAGTTGCTGGAGCTGTCGATCCAGGCGGTTTTCCTGTCGGGCACGCATCAGCGTGCTGACCAGCCGGTCTAACGTCATGAACAACACCCGGTGGCCAGCTTCTGCCGCCTTCACCGCCAACGCCACGGCGAGGTGCGTCTTCCCGACGCCAGGCGGCCCGAGCAGCACGACATTTTCACTACGCTCGACAAAGCTCAGGCCAGCCAGCTCACGCACGATCTTGTGGTCGATGCTGGGCTGGAAGCTAAAGTCGAACTGCTCCAGGGTCTTGATCCACGGCAGTCGGGCCTGCTTCAGACGGGACTCCAGGCCCTTCTGATGACGCCCGCCCCATTCCTGCAACAGGGCCTGTTCCAAGAACTCGCGGTAGTTCAGGTCTTGCTTACTGGCGTGCTCACAGAGGCTGTCGAGCGACGCCTGAAGGTGCTCCATCTTCAGGCGATCAAGTAGCTGTTCCAGGGCCATCACAGCACCTCCTCGTAGACGCTCAGGTCACGCTGCTGCACGGAGAGCGTCTGCTGCCACAGGGCAGCATGATGTTCCGGCACGGTGTGCCAACCTGCTTGCGGGGCCTGTAGGCGGTGATAGGCGATGGTGTCACCGGCGGCGGTGTACACCGTTAGCTCATCGTCCAGGCTGAGCCGGATCACCACCGCCTGGCCGCAATAGCCGTCGGGCACGCTGTAGCGGTTGCCACGGACTTCGATGTAGCCGTCCCAGCCGACCTGGCGAAGGTCATGGTAGCGGGTATCGAAGTCGGTGGCCGGTAGCCCCTGAAGGGCCGTCGCTTCAGCCATAAAGCGCTCCAGCGGGATTTGCCGGAACTGCCGCAGTGGCCGCTGATCGGCCACGCGCTCCAGCCACAGCGGAGCAGCTGGTTCAAGTGGGCGTAGCTCTCGAACGCCCGATAGCGCTGGAAGAAGTGCTGCTTTACGTAGCCCACCATGCGCTCGGTCTTGCCCTTGGTGCGCGGGCGTTGCGGGCGGCACGCCTTGGGCGCGAAGCTGTAATGGTTGGCCAGTTGCAGGAAGCCAGCGTTGAAGATCACGCGGTGGTCCCGGTCATGCTTGAGCACAGCAGCCTTCTGATTATCGACCAGTACGGTGCGCGGTACGCCGCCAAAATAACGGAAGGCCTGTACCAGCGCCTCGTAGGTATGCTCGGCATCTTGGCTAGGGGCCGCCCAGGCATGGAGCCGCCGCGAATAGCCCAAGGTATTAACCGCAAAATTGACCTTGCAGCGCTGACTAGCCACAACGGTCTCGGTCTCGCCCCAGTCATGTTGGAGCTGGAAACCAGGCGGGGTCTCGAAGCGGACGGTCTGCTTGCTGGGCCGCAACGACCGCTTGGGCTGGATATAGCGTCGCACCATGGTGCTGCCACCGGTGTAGCCCTGTTCACGGATCAGTTGGAAGATCACTTCGGCGTTCCAGACATTATCGGCCAGCAACTGATCGATGACGGGTTTGAAGGGATCCAGCTTGCTTGCTCGCAGCTTGGTCGGCCGCCCGGTGGGCGCCTCCTCACGGGCTAGATGGCGCCGCACGGTGCGTTCACAACAGCCAATCTGGTGCGCAATGTCCACGAGATGGGCGCCTCGCTGGTGAAGTTGCTTTATCATGAGAAAGTCCTCTCGGCTTAGCATGGCGCGATCTCTTGTGGTTTGGTCACCAACAAGGAAAGGTCATGCGGGTCGGGGGGACAATCTATTTTGATGATTTACGGACTTATAGCACCGGCGTCGACACTGAAGCAGTACCAAGTAAAACACAGCATGAACCGACCTGGTCAGTGTACCGACAATGCCGAGGTTGAATCGTTCTTCAAGACCCTCAAGGGAGAATTGCTGCACGCCACCAGCTTCGTGACGATGCGCCAATTACGGAAACATATAAAAGCCTATATTGAGGGTTTTTATAATACCCAACGGCTGCACAGTGGCCTTGGTTACCGGACTCCGCTAGAGTTCGAAGGAATCAACTGATGGGGCGTGTCCATTTTATTGGGGGAAGTCCAGATGCAAATTTCGCTGCGCTACATTTGCACCGGTTATTTGAAGTATTAGACAGAATCGGATATCTGCATGAACCAAGACGAACTTAAGGCTATTTTTGACCAACAGGCTTCTGGCTATGAACAGCGGCAAAAGAAGCTTGCGCCAGTCCATGAAGGACTTCATTTTCAGCTTGAATGGATATTGTCGGACTTGCCACGCGAGGCCCGTATACTTTGCGTCGGCTTAGGCACGGGCGCAGAGCTTTCCTATTTAGCTAATAAATTCCCAAACTGGAGCTTCACCGCCGTCGAGCCTTCTGGTGCGATGCTCGATGAATGCCGTCTAAGAGCTGAGAAAGAAGGGTTTAGTTCTCGTTGTATGTTCCATGAGGGCTATCTGGAATCTTTGCCAGATGTTGAGCTTCATGACGCAGCTACATGTTTTATGGTTTCGCAATTCATTATTGATACTGAGGCACGCTCGAACTTTTTCCGTGCTATCGCGGCTAGGCTGCACCCTGGAGGAATTCTGGTGAGCGCAGACCTCTCGTCAGAGGTTGGTTCATATGAATACAGAGCATTGCTTCAGACATGGGTAGCCATGCTGCACGCTGCAAACGTTTCTTCTGGTGCTATAGAAAAGACCCATTCAGCATGGGCGAAAGATGTCGCAATACTCCCTCCCGACGATGTTAAAGCCATCATCAGGCGTGGCGGTTTTGACTCACCAGTTCAATTTTACCAGGCAGGTTTTGTTCATGCTTGGTTCTCTAAGCGTTCGCCATAAAGTACCGTCTGACAATCCAAAGTAGCGGACATATTTTTCTTCGCTGCGCTGACAATGCAAGTATGCCCCTGCTTGGGCCATTACCTGTATAAAAGATAGAGGCTCATTACAAGTGAAGTATCCAATTACCGGCTCATGTCTATGCGGACATATCACCTACAAGCTTTCTAAACCCCCGATTGCTGTCGCCGCATGTCACTGCAAGCAATGTCAAAAGCTTTCGACGAGTGCTTTTAGCATTACTGCAATGATAGATTCAGACGCCATTGATATAAGCGGAGAAATGAATGAGTGGAGCAGGATTGCTGCGAGTGGGAATACAAGCTCAGCTAAGTTCTGCCCCGTGTGCGCTAACCACATCTACCATTACAATCCAAGCAATCCTCATCACCTAATGTTGAAGCCTTCCACGCTTTCAGATACAAGCGATATCAACCCCACCATTCACGTTTGGGTCAGTGAAAAGCAAGACTGGTTCCAAATACCAGAAGGTGTGTTGACCTATGACACACAGCCGTAGCGAGCTAACAATCCTGCCAATTAGGACGCTAGCAAGCTAGCGCCTATTGCGCGTGCCCTCTGAGTTAGGTTCGCTAATGCTTTAGCCACACATGGCGTCAGCTCAGTTTGGCGGATGTAGGTAAGCCTTGACTGTATTAATGTATGCCTAGTCATTGTATAAGCACTACTGTTTTCATTTAGCAGATTTGAAATCTGCATCCTTACCCTCAAAGCGAGTGCATAAGCGAGCGCAAGAACAAGATATGAATTTACTCTTCCTCGGCACCTCCGCCGGCGTACCCACCAAAACCAGAAACGTCTCCGGCGTCGCTTTGCGAGAGAGCAAGGGGAAGGGCTGGTACCTGATCGATTGTGGTGAGGGCACCCAGCATCAGGTTTTGCACACGAAACTGTCTTTCCATTCGCTGAAAGCCATCTTGATTACCCACGTGCACGGCGACCACTGCTATGGGCTGCCTGGCATACTGGCGAGTGCGGGAATGGGTGGCCGAAAAGCGCCACTGACCATTGTGGCGCCCGCAGGCATCAAGGCATGGTTGGAGGCCACCTGTGAGGTCACGCAGCTATGTTTACCCTTCGCTTTGGAGTTTATCGACTCGGACGAGCTGCCCAGCGTTGAGTTTGAGAGCGTTGCCGTTACCACGTTCAGGCTTTCACACCGGGCGCCGTCCTACGCTTATGGGTTTACGGAGACAAGGGTCGACGCTGCCTTGGATGTGGATAAACTAGCGCAAAATGGGATTCCAAGAGGGCCGTTGTGGGGGCAGTTGAAGCAAGGGTTTGATGTTGAGTTTGAGGGTGAGCGGTTAAAAAGCCATGAGTTCTTGATCTTCAAGCACAAGCCGAGAAAAGTGGTGATAGCTGGGGACAATGACCAGCCTGACTTGTTGAATGAAGCGTGCGCGGGGGCACAGGTGCTGGTGCATGAAGCCACCTACACCGAAGAGATGGCCCAGAAGGCTGGTGATGTCGGGCATAGCTACGCCAAGCTGGTCGCCGCGTTTGCCGAAACGGCAGAGCTTCCCAATCTGGTGCTGACGCACTTTAGCCCCCGTTACCAGCCCCACCCTCTTGCCTCGCCTTCCATTGAGGAGATCCGCCAAGAGGCCCTGCGCGTCTACTCGGGCTCGCTTTACCTGGCGCGGGATTTTGGCGAATACACCCTGGATAAAGCGGGCCACTTTACTGAAGTGGCGGGCGAGTAGTCTTTAACCTAATTGTGTTATCAACGGTAGGGACATAGCACGTTTATCGACTCTTTTTGATTTGCACCATGTTTTTGACACCTGATACGTTGCAGGGTACATTTTATAGATGATCCGAAGCTTCAAACACAAAGGCTTGGCAAAATTCTTCAAATCCGGCAGCACTGCAGGGATTCAGGCTGCGCATGCAAAGAGGCTTCGGCTTATTCTTGGTCGACTTAATGCAGCGTCAGATGCCAACGATATGGACTTGCCAGGTCTTCGCTTGCACGAACTCTCAGGTAAGCGCTCTGGAATCTGGTCAGTCACGGTTAGTGGTAACTGGCGCGTGACGTTCCGGTTCGAGGACGGAGATGCCGAGATAGTGAATTATGAAGATTACCACTGAGGTACCGCCAATGCTGATGCACAACCCTCCCCATCCTGGTGAAGTATTACGCGAGCTTTGCTTGGAGCCCCTTGGTCTTACTGTTACAGCCGCTGCGGAAGCGCTCGGCGTAAGTCGCAAAACGCTCAGTGCTGTGCTGAACGGCAAGGCCGGTATTAGCCCTGAAATGGCGGTGCGGCTTTCTATCGCGTTTGATACCTCTGCGGAAAGCTGGTTGAACCAGCAGTCCCAATACGAGCTTTGGCATGCCGAACAGCATCGCAAAGAGCTTAAAGTAAAGAGGCTGGTTGCCGCTTAAAGCAGCGGTGGTTTAAGTACACCCTGGATTAAGCGGGCCACTTTGCTGAACTAGCGGCTGAATAACTGCTTTTATCCCGCCGCTCCTTGAGTGACCACCGCTCAGGTCAGTCGCGGCAATAGCCTTCACCTGTTGCGACTACCAAGCAATCTTCCTTTTCCAATAGCCACTTCATGCCGGTGGCTTCGCCGTCGCCCGAGCGAAGCAACTGCGGGCCGTCTCCGCGGTTGAAGCTAATGCCTTCGGTGGTGGCCTGCCCTTCGAAGGTGCCGATTTGGTCGTCATCCAGGCCGTAGCGCATGTGAAGGAGATAATGTCCCGGGCCTGCAGGCTTGTCCTTGCTGATTTCCAGGAATAACCCTTCAACGCCAATCCATCGGCCGACCCATTGATCGGTAACCTGATGGTGGGGTTGGTTTTGCTCGGTTGCAGTATCTGAAACGGGCGCGTTTGATGCGGTGGTGTTGCTGTTGCTACACCCACTTATCAGCATCGTAGTGATTAGCGCTAATAATGCTTTTTTCATAGCTGGCTCCTTATCATTACTGGGTGTTGCTCAGTATAGGACGAAATGTACTTTCATCAGTTTGAACGTATTTTGGTATATGTCGATGGGCTATGTACTGCTGAGGTATTTTAAAAAGGTACACACCGGTTTGCTGGTTATGAACAGGGGTACGCCCGGTGGTTGTTTCAAACACTGCTGAATTTATTTTTGCTCGTGAGGGAATCAATGGGATAGAGTTAAATTAATTTATGAAATCACTGTTAACTAGATATCTTCAGGATTTCCCATGTCTTCAGACCCCTGGCTTCAACGTTGGTTACCTCTTATCACTGATCGAGCTGACTGCGGGCCAGTCCTTGAGCTTGGTTGTGGTGCTGACCCATATCGTGAAGAGCTCAACGTGAAGAAGCTTGTTATGGTCTGGAATAGCACATAGCCAGATCGTTCTCCAAGTGACATTTCCTTCGAGTCGCAGCGGTTTTGCCACTGGTGATGGCAGGCGCTATCAGTTTCTATAGCGCCTGTAATGACAGACTGCAGATGATTTCCTAAAAATAGAAAAAAATTAAATCTTACTTAATGTTCCAAGTAAGTCTCGGTTAAACTGCTGGTTAGTGACGATGCCCTGCTCTAAGTCAAAATTTTCGAAAAAGCTGGGTAAGGAAAGCGCGCCTATAACGGTTGCTGAAAAATAAGGAGCTGACGCTTGTGCGGAAGCTAAGACACTTTGCGCTCCACCTTGACCAGGCGAGGTAGATAGCATAAGAACGGGTTTATTTTGAAATACTTTCATATCTATTCGTGATGTCCAGTCAAATAGATTTTTATAGGCTGACGTATAAGTCCCATTGGGTTCCGCGAATGACATTACAATGACATCTGCTTCACCGATAGCGTTGTAAAAAGCATGCGCCAATTCTGGGATGCCAGACTCCTTTTCTCTCTCTTCGCTAAATATTGGCATTTCAAAGTCGTTAAGATCGATTAACGAAATATCTGCATCGCTGATTTGTTGTGCTGCATAAAAAGCCAGCTTTTTGTTAATGGAGCTTTTGCTGTTGCTAGCGCCGAAGGAAAGTACTTTCATTTTAAAATCCTCTGAGTTTATTTTTTCAAGGGTGTTGGTTTGGTTTTAGTTACACGTTTTTAATAAAAATGTTATCTGAAGCGATAAGCTTGAGTTGGCTTTGACGTAGGGCTATTCTGAAACCTCAACTAAGGTTGAGGTCAAGAGGGGCGCGAAAAATAAACTTATAGGCATTTTATTTGAGCTTGAAGAGCTTCCGAATCATACCCGTGTCACTCTTGTTGATTGGGACAAATTGGGCTCTAGGTGGCGAGGCGAGCTAAACAGGAAGATAACGCAGTTAATTGAACTGAGAGATATGATGACAGACTGCATCGGGTGTGGTTGCCTTTCTCTTGATAAGGTGCAAGCTACATTCTTGAAAGCCATGACTCCTTAATCTTCAAACACAAACCAGGGAAAGTCGTGATCGCCGCGTTTGCCGAATCAACAGAGCTGCCCACCTGGTGCTGGCGCACTTTAGTCCTCGTTACCAGTTCAACCCCCAGCGTCGGAGCCAGTAAGATGCTAAGCCGTGAGTGAGAGGCTTTTGCTTACCAACGCCGTCAATGGGTTGGAAAAAGTGCACACCTACTGGGTTGGTTGCGTTTAGGTGTTGCTTGATAAAAGCCAAGGCTTAGCGCAGTTTGTGCGCTGATGACAGAACCCAACGAGGAGATCCATCATGCAGAAGTTGAGAATTGACCTAGTGTCCGATGTAGCCTGCCCATGGTGCGCGATCGGCTATCGGCGCTTGGAACAAGCGTTAGAAACCCTTGATGGCGAGATCGACGTCGAGCTCTTCTGGCAGCCCTTTGAACTCAACCCTGACATGCCGCCTGAGGGCGAGCCGATCCTGGAGCACTTGTGCCGCAAGTACGGTAAGGATGCTGCCAGCATGGCGCAGTCCCAGCGCGAGATTATGGCGGTGGCCGAAGAGCTTGGATTAAATTTTCGTGGTGCCCAGGAGCGTCGGGCGAACAACACTTTCGCTGCCCACCGCGTGCTTGCGTGGGCTGCAACGCAGAACCTAGAGACACCCCTGCAATTGGCACTTTTCGATGCCTACTTCGGTGAGGCGAAAAACCCTTCAGACCCAGAGGTTTTGCGGGAGAAGGCCATTGAGGTTGGGCTTGATGGTGATGTTGCCGAGGCCATCGCCCGGTCTGATCAGTACGCAGACGAAGTACGCGCGGCAGAGCAGCATTTCATAGAAGCGGGTGTAAGCGCCGTGCCGGGATTCATTCTGGATGGACGTTACCTGATTCCTGGTGCCCAGCCAGCTGACGTGCTTGTCGATGCGCTTCGTCAGGTGGCCGAAGAGAACGCCAGCCGCTAATGTTTTAGTGAGATGCGGCTGGTAAGGCTGGCTCATATTGCAACTTCTTCAGTGCTGGGTTTAAGACTCAAAGTCAGCGCTCAATCCCTTACTACAAAAACGCCCGCAATGTATCGCTAGCTTGGTCGATGGAAACAACGCCATCCAAATGGCCTCGATCGCCTTCCAGGGTTTCAAGCGTCACCTCAGTGCCATCTGCCTCAATTAGCTCGGCGGTTCGACGCACACCTTCAGGCGCGAAGACGAGGTCGTTTTCGCTATACAGCATCAGTGTCGGTGCTTCGATGGCGGCAAGTCCTTCCTCTAGCGAGTCGCCGTGGCCTGCCATAAAGGTTTGGTTGGCGCGCACCAGATAGAGCAGATGGTTGGCATCGGAGGTGGCCGCACGGGCGGCGGCGATGTCATCCAGCGTTTTCTCAATCGCGTAGCGGGCGTTGATATCCTGGGCTGGGTCGCGCTCTTCGTCGGCCCAATCGCGGTTAAAGGTTTCGTTAGCCCACTGCCAGTGGTTGGCGTTGAGTGTCACCAGTTTTAGCGCTTCTTTTAGCCCGTCGATAGGCGGTTCGCCGTCGTAGTAATTACCCTCGTTCCAGTTGGCGTCTAAACGAATCGGCGCGGCCCAGGCGCTTAGGGTTGCCAGCAGCCAAGGGTCGGCAACGCCGCCGCCAATCACTGAGATTAGCCGTTCTACTCGGTCAGGATAGGCGCTGGCCCACTCGATAGCTTGTAGCGCGCCCATCGAAGCACCCATCACCGCATGCAGCGATTCAATGCCTTGGCTTTCGAGTAGCTCGCGCTGTACCTCGACAAAGTCGCGGATGGTGACGACCGGGAAGTCCATGCCCCAGGGCTCGCCGGTGTCAGGGTTGATGGAGGCGGGCCCGGTGGTGGTGACATTGGGATCATTGGCATTTAGGTTAACCAGCGTATCCGAGGAGATGATGTAGTACTCATCGGTATCGAGTGGCTTGCCGGGGCCAATGATGGCATCCCAGTAGCCGGTCGGCTGCCCATTTTCCTCATAGCGGCCTGCCGCATGGCTGGTGCCAGAGAAGAAATGGGTGATTAGAATGACGTTATCGCGGGCGTCATTGAGCTCGCCGTAGGCTTCCCAACCCACCGTGACGTTGGGGATCGTCTCGCCGCCATGGGTAGTGAAGCTGTCCATTTCGAAGGTCTGTTTCTCGACGACCCCATCCCAGGCCCACAGAGGAGAAGCTAGAAGGAGGCCAAGGCCGGAACAGAGCGTTGCCGTGAACAGCGCGTATCGTGTAGATGCCATAGGGTTGCCTTTAACGAGGGGTTATTGTGATTGTTATGGGCCACCGGCAGTGACCGCCCTCTCAGCGTAGTAGACCCTAGCGCATTTTAAACGGATTCAACCCATTAGCTTGCTGCATCATCATGCGCTTGGCGAACGGGAAGCGCTCGGCTATTTGCAGGCTTAGATCGCCTAGTTGGCGCAGCGGCTTGGCGCCGGTAAACAGGTGGTGAAAGCTGTCGGTGGCAGCGATCATTGCCTGGTTGGCCGCGCGGCGCTGGCACTCAAAGCGCAGTAGGTTGACATAGTCGCCGGGGTCGCGGCCCTGGATAATGATCTCGGCAAGGGTGTCGGCATCGTGCAGGCCGATATTTAACCCCTGGCCTGCCAGCGGGTGCACCACATGGGCCGCGTCGCCAATAAGTGCCAGGTGCTTGCCGATATAGCGGTGGGCATGCTGGCGCTTGATGGGGAAGCTGGCCCGGGCGACGATGCGGATGAGGTTGCCCAGGCGTTTAGGGAAGGTCATTTCGATGGCTGCTTTAAGTGCCTCATCGTCAAGCTGTTCGCGGGCTTGGGTGGTGCTATCTGTGTCGTACCACACCAAGGAAGCGCGATGGCCTGGTAGCGGCAGCATGGCGATGGGGCCTGTAGGGGTGAAGACCTGCCAGCTGACATCCTGCTGGGGCAGCTCAGTTTCCACGTTAATGATCATCGCCCGCTGATGGTAGTCGTGGCTACTAACGTTAATCCCCGCTAGCTCACGTAGGGTCGATTGCGCGCCGTCGGCGCCGACGATCAAACGGGCGCTTAGGGTTTTGCCATTATCCAGCTCCAGCAGGCGGCCAGTGCTTGAGGTGATCGTACTTAACGGCGCGCATTGGGTGTAGCAGGTGACGCTGGGCAGCTGTTCTAACCGTTGCCATAACGCGTACTGCAACGTGCGGTTTTCGATAAAGATGCCGAAGTCATCCATGCCACTATCCTGAGCGGAAAACAGCGAATGGCCGGTGCCGTCCTGGTTGGAGACATCGATATGCCGAAAAGGGCAGCAACGCTCCTCAGGTAACGTCGTGCCGCTGGCCTTAACGAACGCTAACGAGCGCGCATTCAGCGAGGAAATACGCAGGTCATAGTCACCGCTAGGGGGAGTAGGGGAATCGCCGTGCTCCACCAGCCCAACGGAGAAACCCGCATGACCCACGCGAGCCGCCAGAGCGGCGCCCACCATGCCGCCACCGACAATAATAATGTCATGATCGTGCTGCATAAGAGTATCTCCTGGGTGCACAATAACCGTTAGAGGGCGCATTGCATGGCCCGCTGTTGCTATACAGTATCGTTGAGTTTGAGCCACATTGCCTAGAGGTGAACGATTGACGCAGGCCGTGGAAATTGCAGAAAGCGTTGCCCAGGCGGGCGAGGAACTGGCTGATTTTATTCAGCGGCACCCAAGACTGTGGGTGATTACCGGTGCCGGTGTGAGTACCGACAGTGGCATTCCGGACTATCGCGATGCGGATGGTCAGTGGAAGCGGCCACCCCCGGTGCAGCATGGCGACTTCATGAGTTCTCATCACGTTCGCCAGCGCTACTGGGCCCGCGCGCTGATCGGTTTTAGCGCCATGCGCGAAGCCCAAGCCAGCGGCGCACACCGTGCGTTGGCCGCGCTGGAGTCACAGGGTTATATCCAGCAGTTGGTGACCCAAAACGTTGACCGTTTACATCAGCGCGCTGGTTCCCGCCGGGTGATCGACCTGCATGGTCGAGCGGACATGGTGAAGTGCATGGTGTGCGACTATCAAATGATGCGCCACGCCATGCATGCCGAAATGGCGCGCATGAATCCGAGCTTTACTGGTTTGCAGGCGGGGCACGCTCCGGATGGCGATGCCGACCTGGAAACTGACTTCAGCACCTTTCGCATTTTCGACTGCCCGCGCTGCAGCGGCATCCTGAAGCCTGACGTGGTGTTCTACGGCGATGTGGTGCCCGCCGAACGGCGGCTTGCAGCGCAGGTAGCGCTGGCAGAGTCGGAGGCGGTACTGGCAGTGGGCACCTCGTTGATGGTGTTTTCCGGCTACCGTTTTTGCCGCGCCGCCCATGAGCGGGGCATCCCTCTGGCATCGCTATCGCTCGGCGTCACCCGGGCAGATGCGCTATTGACCCACCAGTGGCGGGCGCCGTTGACGCCGGTGCTTGAGCAGGCTGTGCGCTGTTTGCACGGAAACTAGAGCGCCTGAAACACTGATAGCATTTCCTGGGAAACTTTTTACCATGCTCCTCATTGCCTGGAGCCAAAGTTTGCCCGTTCGATATGTTTTTTGGCATCGTCCCAAGGCAATCTGCGTTTGCGTGCTTTCATCAAATCAAGGGAGGCTAAGCTCTCCTCATTGGACAATAGCCCGAACTCAATCATCTCAGTGAACACCCATAGCGTGCCTCTTATATCAACACCTTCGCGCCCAGCAAGGGCGCGCAGATTATTGTCTCCCGTAAGCAACGGGCAGGCTTCCTGCTTAGCTAAAGCCAGCGCTAGCCTGTCGTACAAGCCGGGCTCTTCGCCATGCTCTTCTCCCAAGGTGATCGCATAATCGATGTACAAGGATTCAACAACGAGTGTTTTTAACCCCATATCAATTAGGTACGGGCTGCCGTCTTCAATTTCTTCTTCATAAAGCACGTCAGGCATAGCGAAAACATAAGGAAGCTGAAAGAGTGTTTCCAGTATGCCCCCAGCCTCTAAATCAATTATTACGTTGGCGTCACTGATGAGTAACAGCATCAGCAGACTCCATTAGGCGTTCTCGATAGAAGCGCATTCTTGGGATGCCGAGCAGTTCAGCCGCCTTTGCCTCGGAAATAAGGTCTTCTGCTAATGCCCGATATACTAGCTGCTCAAATAGAGAAGGGGCTTCGTTAGGTAGCACCTCGCCGGGCTCGTTAGTCCTCCAGCCGCGAGCCGAGAACATTCGCATCGTTGCCTCTCGCAACCCGTCATGGATAACGCCACATTGAAACGCACGCATTACCCACCCGGCCATTGAAAGGCCGTACTCATGCTTTAGATGGTAAAGTTCTTGTGGCTCTAAGCGCTTTCGCTGAGAGCCAAGCTCCTTAACAACGGACTCTCTTGGGGCTAAAAACGCGCCAGCAAAACGGTCGCATGCCTTTTCTTCATTTACTCCGTCCGTCAATCGACCTGCAAAAAGCACGTGAGCCAGTTCGTGGGCGAGAGTAAAACGCTGGCGATCCCCAGGCCAGCGAGAAGACACCACTATGACAGGGTAGTACTGCCCATCTACTGTCATTGCTGTAGCAGTCATGCCCGGAAATGCTTTGTGTTCCACGTCGACTGCCATTACCAACAACCCCAAGGGTTCAAGCTCTGCGGTCAGGTCGGCAATTGGATTTAACCCAAGCTCCCATGCGTGTCGTACATTCTCTGCGATGCCCTCAATCTCGTCCAAATCTTCTATTTGGCGAGGTACACAACCAGGGACTGCGAAGTGTGGAATGGGCAACTCGGGGAACGCGTTAAGCAATTCGACACGTTTCTCAATCATTTCCGTAATGCGGATTTGTATAGCGTCAGAACGCTTCTTCCCAAACGTGCTGTGTTTACGAAATTCGATGTTCGACAACGTTACCGTAGACTTTCGGAAAAAATATTCTGTGCGAACGCCACACGCTTTAGCGATCTTGAGCAATTTAGAGGAGTCGGGTGTTGCTTTACCTTTTTCATACTTCTGTATTGCCGCCTTGGAAACCTCAAGCTGCTGGCCCAACGCTTCAAGCGTCAAGTCAGCAGCAAGGCGTGCCTGATGGATTCGTTGACCTAGCATAGATGTCACTCGGTTTACTTTTATAAAAGTATTTTGTGAAAAGTAAACCTTGTGCCAAACAATAACCAGCGGAAAAAATTCACAGAAATCTTTATTAAGAGAAAAGTGACCGGACTTTATGCTCACGTACCAGCCAGCAGCCAAGCATATCTCTCGCCACTTCAAGCGTGTCCCGATTATAAAAATCCCTTGGCAGTGGCGTCAGCTCGCTGTTTTTAACATTTGGTATGTTTGGCAACATCGCCTCGGCGTTTAGTTGAGTAGAATGCTAGGGTATTAGGTAGATATCGCCATCAATAGCGGAGCCTATCGTGCTGCCATTCGAACATCTCTATTCCACCTTGCCTGAACCCCTCTGGATCGCCACCCAAGCAACGCCTGTGGCCAGCCCGGAGCTGATTGCGTTCAATGCGCCGCTTGCCCATGAGCTAGGGGCCACAGAGCTACCTGACTCTACAACGCTTGCCGATTGGTTTAGCGGCAACCAGCCCATGCCGGATGCCAAGCCGGGCGCCTTAGGTTACGCCGGGCATCAGTTCGGCAACTTTGTGCCGCAACTGGGCGATGGCCGTGCGCTGCTGCTGGGCGAAGTGATCGATCAGAATGGCGTTCGCCGCGATGTGCAGCTAAAAGGCAGCGGCCGCACGCCGTTTTCCCGCGGCGGCGATGGCCGTTCGCCGTTAGGCCCCGTGCTGCGTGAGTACCTGGTCAGCGAGTTCATGGCGGCGATGGGAATTCCCACCACCCGTGCCCTTGCGGCCGTGGCGAGCGGCGAGCGAGTGGTACGGCAAATGGCTGAGCCCGGCGCCGTCTTTACCCGCGTGGCGAGTAGCCATATTCGCGTGGGTACCTTTCAGTTTGCCGCTGCACAGCGGGATGAAGCATTGCTCAAAGCCCTGGCGGATCATGTGATTGCGCGCCACTACCCGGATGCCGCCAACGCAGAAGATCCCTATATGGCGCTGCTGGAAGCGGTGGTCGCTCGTCAGGCGGTGCTGATTGCTCGCTGGATCAGCGTCGGCTTTATTCACGGCGTGATGAATACCGATAACTGCAGCATCGCCGGCGAAACCATCGATTACGGCCCCTGCGCCTTTATGGAGCAGTTCGATCCGCAGAAGGTGTACAGTTCCATCGATCAAGGCCGACGCTACGCCTTTGCCAACCAGCCAGCGATTGCTCAGTGGAATCTGGCCCGCTTTGCCGAAACGCTGCTGCCGTTGATGCGGGAAGAGGGCGACGCGGTCATGGAGCAGGCCACTGACGCCATCCGGCGCTTTGAATCACTGTTCAGCGCCGAGCAAGTCCGCCTGCATGCCGATAAGCTCGGTTTAGCGGCGGAAAGCCCTCAAGCCGAAGCGCTAATGGAAGGTCTCGAAAGCCAGATGCATCAGGGGCGGATGGACATGACCGCCACCTTTGACGCGCTCACGCAATACGCTTCCTCGCCGAGCGATGAGTACCGCCAGGCACTGCTGGCGCTGACGACTCAGCCTGGCGAGTTGACCGCGTGGCTGGATACCTGGCAGCAAGCGCAGATAGCCAGCCAAGATAGTGAGCGTTTTGCGGCCATGCGAAGCGCCAACCCGGTCATTATTCCCCGCAACCACCGGGTTCAAGAGGTCATTGATGCCGCTTACGACGGTGACTTTACCCCTTTCCATACTCTGCTGGCGGTCGTCACCCAGCCATTCGATGACTCCGTGGAAGCGCGTCGTTTAGCGGCGCCCGCCACGGAAAATGAGCAGGTGCTAAGAACCTTCTGTGGCACATAACGCCTATGCTAGACTGTGTTTTTTTACAGTTGGAAGGCTAGCCGGTGCGCAAAATCATTCACTGCGACTGTGACTGCTTTTATGCAGCAGTGGAAATGCGCGATAATCCCGCGCTGCGGGATATACCGATTGCGATTGGCGGCAGCGTCGAGCAGCGCGGGGTGGTCGCCACCTGCAACTATCCCGCCCGCGAATTTGGCATTCACTCGGCCATGCCGATGGCTCAGGCACTCAAGCGCTGCCCGCATCTCACCGTGATCCGCGGTGAGATGGCCAAATACAAAGAAGTTGCCCGCCAGGTCTTCGCCATTTATCGCGATGTGACTGAACTGATCGAACCGCTCTCCCTGGATGAGGCCTTTCTGGATGTCTCGGAGGTCACCCAGCATCACGGCAGCGCGACGCTAATGGCTGAAGCGATCCGTGAACGGGTCAGCCGCGAAGTGGGGATCACCGTTTCGGCGGGCGTAGCGCCCAACAAGTTTCTGGCCAAAATTGCCAGCGACTGGAACAAACCCGACGGCCTGTGCGTGATTACGCCGGATAAGGTCGATAGCTTCGTACAACAGTTACCGGTCAAGAAAATCCACGGGGTAGGGCCCCGCACGGCCGAGAAACTGGCGGGGCTGGATATCCACACCTGCGCCGACCTGCGTACCCGCACGCTGACCGACCTGGTCGAGCACTTTGGCCGTTTTGGACGGCGACTGCATGAGCTGAGCTGGGGGCGGGACGAGCGCCCGGTGAAAACCCACCGGGAGCGCAAGTCGGTTAGCACCGAACAGACCTACGCCCAGGATTTACCCAACCTCGACGCCTGCCGCCGTGAACTGCCCGCGCTGATCGAAGATTTAGAGCGCCGCTACGCACGGCTTGACCCGCCACTGGCGGTGCGCGGGTTAATCGTAAAAGTGAAGTTCAACGACTTTACCCAAACCACCGTCGAACACGCCGACCCCGCGCCTAACCTGGAGCAGTTTGAAACTCTGCTTAACGTTGGTTGGGCCAGGGGCGAGCGGCCCGTCCGCCTGCTTGGAGTAGGGTATCGACTGGCGGACAACAGCCAGGAGCATCAATTGTCGCTGTTTTAATTAGCCTGTTAATCCTTTTGTCGATTGACGCTCATGCAGGAGCGCGTTAAAACAGATGTATGATAGGCGGCGTAAATAATCATGTTTCACATTAGCCGTCTTCCTGCCTTTTTAACGCGCGAGCCTTGCCATGTCTGCTAATGCTGCCCAACGTCCTCGTTTAGTGTTTGCCCATGCCAATGGTTTTCCGGGCTTAAGCTATCGCAGCCTGCTGAACCCACTGGCAGAGACCTTTGATCTGCACCCTCTGGATCGCTTGGGTCACCACCCTGACTACCCCGTTAATCATAACTGGGGCAACTTGGTGGATGAGCTGCTGAGCTACCTACCCGAGACGGATACGCCGCTTCTGGGCGTGGGGCACTCTTTGGGTGGCACGCTAATGGCCATGGCCGCGGATAAGCAGCCCGAGCGCTTCTGCGGGGTGATTATGCTTGATCCCCCTTTGATGCTGGGGAAGGACGCCTGGGCAATGAAAGCCGCCAAGCGGTTTGGCTTTGTGGATCGAGTTACCCCTGCTGGAAAAACCTTGGGTCGGCGCACCGTGTGGCCGAGTCGCGAAGCGATGGCAAGCTCGCTGGGTCGCCGGGGGCTGTTTCGTCGCTTTACCCCAGAGGCGCTCAACGACTACATTGAAGCAGGGACGCGCTTGCTAAACGATGGCAGTGCAGAACTGACCTTTGATCCTGGTATTGAGGTGGAAATTTTCCGCCACCTGCCGGATCACCTATCGCGCCTGCCGCAGCGTTTGGGCGTACCGTTAGAACTGGTGGCGGGCAAAGAGTCCCACCTATTGACCGCTTCACGTATAAAACGCTTGAAGCGTAGAGGGCTATCGGTGAGTGAAGTCCCCGGTACGCATATGTTCCCGATGGAGCATCCGGACGAGACCCGTGCCGCTATTTTGGCTGCCTGGCAGCGTTTATCCAGCGTCCGTCAGCCCCAAAACACAGCGTAAGGAGGCGTTATGTATCTTTCCGTACAGCTTAGCTATTACCCGTTGGCCGATGACTTCAAGCCGGTGGTCAAAGAGGTGGTGAAACGCCTTGAGGCGACAGGATTGGAAGTACACCCGAATCGCATGAGCACCCAGGTATTTGGCGAGTTCGATGCTGTGATGGCAGCGCTAACTGAGGTGATGAAGTGGTCGTTTGAGACCCATGGCAAAGCGGTCTTTACGGCTAATTTCCTCGAAGGCGATCGTCGGCCACGCTAATCACGCAGCATAGGCAACGCCGTCCACTGGGCGGCGTGTCGTTGTCTGGTCCGTTCGCGTCGCTATGGGACATAAATGGTTCCCAAATGACTGTAGTTTAATCCCTATACCAATCAAAAATAGGGGTTAAAAGAATGTTCCATCCTGCTGATTTAAATAACAAATTCCCTCGTTCAGGTAAAAAACTTTCGATAGCGCTAGGGGCACTACTCGTCAGTGGCTATGCGCATTCCCAGTCGGTCAGTATGGACTTCTCCAATGAGTATAATGCGTCCTCCATTCATGCTCAGGGCGATGCCTATTTTATTGATAAGCTTGCCGAATTAACCGATGGCGAAATTGATATCACGCTGCATACGGGTGGCTCGCTCGGCTTTAATTCCGGCGATCATTTTTATGGCGTGGCCGATGGCGCCGTCGAGATAGCTGATACCCTCTCGGGCACCATGAGCGGCATCAATTCGCTATTTCTACTCTCTTCGCTCCCCTTTATTGTCGACGACGTTGCCGATGCGCGGCGACTTTATGACATAGCGAAACCCTATTACGAAGAGGTGTTCGCCGATAATAACCAGGTGCTGCTGTATGCCTCGCCCTGGCCGCCGAGCGGTATCTGGTCGGAAGACGAGGTCGCGAGCCAGGACGATCTTGAGAGCCTGAAGATTCGCACCTTTGACCGTAACGGTACCGAGACATTTAGAAATGTAGGTGCCTCGCCGGTCAGCCTGTCCTGGGCCGATGTGGTACCCCAACTGGCCACCGGCGGTATCGAGGCGGTGTTAACGTCCGCCGAAGCGGGGGCCAATGCCAGCTTTTGGGAGCACCAGAATTACTTTGCCGGGGTTCAGTACGCCATTCCCCTTAACATGGTGCACATGAATCGCGATGCGTTCGAATCGCTTACCGACGCTCAACAGGATGCGGTCATGGAAGCGGCCAGCCTGACTGACCAACACAACTGGGAAGCGGTTGAAACGCGTACCGAAGAAAACTACCAGACGCTTAGTGAGCACGACGTCGTGATCAGTGATCCCGTCTCGGACGAGTTGCTAACGCCTCTCAAGGAAGCCGCCAGTGGCGTGGTCGAGAGCTGGCTGGAGAATACTGGTGATGACGGCGAGTCGATCTTGAGCGAGTTCCGAGGCGCCGAATGAGGGCGCTCAATGTCATTGAGCGTATCTCTAAGCTGCTCAATCGGGTCGGTGCTGTCATTGCCGTGCTGCTCATTATTTATATGCTCGGCCATATCCTGTTAGAGATAGCGCTGAGGCTGTTTGGCCACTCGACGTTTATCCTCGATGAGTATATCGGCTATGCAGTGGCTACGATGTCCTTTTTAGGCCTGCCTTATGTGCTGGAGAAGGGCGGGCTGATCCGTGTCTCTCTGCTTCTGGAACGCTTTCCTGAAACCATGCGCTGGCCGCTGGAGCTATTCAGCAGCTTGGTAACGGCAGGTTGCTTTGTGTGGCTCTCGACCTTCTGGTTTCAGAATGTTCTGCGTAGCTACAGCCGCGACACCGTCAGTGAAACCATGGCAGAGACGCCTATTTGGCTGCCGGAGAGCGCCATCCTCGTGGGCATGTGGTTAATTTCCATCACGCTGTTAGTCAGAGCCCTAAAAATAATGGCTCTGCGTTCAGGCTACTCGTCTAGCGTCAATTGAAGCAGCGACTAATAGGAAAGGCGTTATGGATATTTTTTGGTCGGCCGTCGGGGTCGGCGTACTGCTGTTGTTCTTTTTGTCGATGGGCACCTGGATTTTTGCATCCATGCTGGCCGTGTCCATTGGCTCGCTTTGGCTGTTTGGCGACTTCGGTGCTGATCGTATCGGTCTGATTTTTTCGCGAATTCTCTATCGTGCCAGTAATAGCTGGGAGTTATCGGCTATCCCGCTGTTTATATTGATGGGCGAGCTGATTTTTCGCTCCAATATTTCCGAGCGGCTTTTCAAAGGGCTGGTGCCGATCACCCGCCATTTGCCGGGCGGTATTCTCCACACCAATGTGCTTGGCTGTACGCTGTTTGCGGCGGTGAGCGGCTCCAGCGCGGCGACGACCGCGACGATTGGCAAAATCACCACCCAGGAGCTGAAAACGAGGGGGTACGATCGTAACCTATCGATCGGTTCGCTGGCGGGCGCCGGTAGCCTGGGGCTGTTGATTCCGCCTTCGATCGTGATGATCGTCTATGGCGTTCAGGCGGAAGTCTCTATTAGCCAGCTGTTCATGGCGGGGGTAGTGCCGGGCCTGTTAATTGCGCTGCTGTATAGCGTGTATATCGGCGCGAGGACCTATTTGTCGCCGTCGTTGGCACCCAAACAGGCGGCGACTGACCAGAGCGTAGGGCAATCCATTCTGCTTCTGCTGCCCGTGCTGGTGTTGATCAGCATCGTGATTGGCTCTATCTATAGCGGTATTGCCACGCCCTCGGAGGCGGCGGCGGTGGGCGTGGCCGCAACGCTGGTGCTGCTTGGCGTCGAGCGCCAGCTTTCGGCGCGGCTGTTTATTGAGGCGTTCAGAGGCACGTTAATCACCAGTATCATGGTGTGCAGCCTGTTGATTACCGCCACGTTGCTCTCCACGGCGATGGGCTACCTGCACCTGCCCCGGGAGCTTGCGGAGTGGATCGCCGCGCAAAACTTTACCCCGATGTCGTTGTTGCTGGCGCTGGCGGTTTTCTATGTGGTGCTGGGGCTTTTCCTGGACGGTATTTCGATCACCGTGATGAGCCTGCCGATTACGCTGCCGATCGTACTGCTGGCGGGGTTCGATCCCATCTGGTTTGGCATCTTCCTGATCATCATGATCGAGCTTGGCCAGATAACGCCGCCGGTCGGATTCAACCTGTTTGTGCTGCAAAGCCTGACAGGGGAAAGCATCAGCCGGGTGGCCCTGGCAGCGCTACCTTTCTTCCTGCTGATGTGCGTGGCGGCCTTGATCATCAGCTTATGGCCGGATATTGCCTTGTGGCTGCCTCGCTTTATGGCGGAATAAGCAGGTTAGGTATCCACACAAGTAAAACCGCCGCCCCAAATTTGGGCGGCGGTTTGGTTCTTGCTGACTAACGCTTAATTACACCAGCGAATCCAGGCAGGACTCAATAATATCCAGGCCTTCATTGAGCACGTCATCTTGAATGGTGACGGGCATCAGGAAGCGGATGGTGTTGCCGTACATGCCGCAGGAAAGAAGGATCAAACCCTCTTCGCGGGCTTTCTTGCATAGCGCGGCCGCTAGTTCTGGGTTAGGCGTATGGTCGGCTTTGTTCGACACCAGTTCAAAGGCAGCCATCGCGCCCATGTTGCGCACGTGGTCGATGCAATCAAACTTATCTGCCCACACGTTGAAGCGCTTGGCCAGCTTGTCGCCCAGGGCCTGGCTCTTCTCCAGAATGTTCTCTTCTTCAAACACTTCCATGACCGCTAGCGCCGCCGCACAGGCAGTGGGGCTGCCGGTGTAGGTGCCGCCCAGCGAGTTAGGGCCTGAAGCGTCCATCACTTTGTCGGTGCCTACGATGGCGGAAATCGGCATACCGTCGGCCATACTCTTGGCCATGGTCATAATGTCCGGCTCAACGCCGCTATGCTCAATGGCAAACATTTTGCCGGTACGGCCAAAGCCTGACTGCACTTCATCGACTATCATCAGCATGCCGTGCTCATCGCAGATTTCGCGAACCTTGGTCAGGAAGCTGGTAGAGGCCGGGTAGAAACCGCCTTCGCCAAGCACCGGTTCGAGCACGATGGCCGCGGTATCTTTGGGGTTGGCATCGGTTTTCAGCGTCATTTTCAGGCCGCGAATGGCTTCGTCTTCGCTAACGCCGTGGTAAGGCACCGGGTAGGGCGCACGGAAAACGGTGCCCGGCATGGGGCCGAAGTCGCTCTGGTAAGGCGCCACCTTGCCGTTCATGGCCATGGTGAAGAAGGTACGGCCGTGGTAGCCGCCATCGAAGCAGATAACGTTAGAACGACCAGTGGCGGCGCGGGCGATCTTGACCGCATTTTCCAGCGCTTCCGCACCCGAGTTGGCCAGCATGACTTTGGCATGGCCACGAACGGGCACGATGTGACTGAGTTTTTCCGCGACTTTCACGTAGCCTTCATAAGGCATGACCGTTTGGCAGGTATGCATCAGCTTATCGAGCTGGGCTTTTACCGCTGCGACCACTTTGGGGTGACGGTGACCTACGTTGAGTACGCCAATGCCGCCTGCGAAGTCGATAAAGCGGTTGCCGTCCGCGTCCCAGATTTCAGCGTTTTCAGCGTGGTCGGCGAACGCCGTTGCGGGGCTTGCAGCGCCAGCAGCGACGTATTTATGTTTTAGCTCGTTTAGTTCGGCATTGCTGCTCATGGCTTACTTCCTAATTGATGAGGATTGATCTTTTAGCATAGTGCTTAATAGGGGTGCCTGATAGGGGCCTGATTGTGAAGTTTAAAAGCGTTGCCTACATGGATGACGAGGCAATGACAACACGGTTGCGCCCCGTCTGTTTAGCTTGGTACATAGCTTTATCAGCACGATCAAGTAGCCGTTTGCCCGAGGCTTCAACGTAGCTGGCAATCCCCGATGAGAGCGTCATCGTTAATTGGTGCTTAGTAAACGTTTGTTGCGCGACGCTTTCACGAATGCGTTCCATGCCTTGGTAGGCTTCTTCAGAATTTACGCCTGGCATAATGATTAAAAACTCTTCACCGCCCAATCGTATGTGCAAATCGGTATCGCGCAGTACAGCACTCACTAAGGAGGTGATCTGTTGTAAAACGCTATCGCCCGCGCTGTGCCCATAGGTATCGTTGATCGCTTTGAAGTCATCCAGGTCATAGATCGCGATGCTGAAAGGTGTTCCATACCGCTCGCAGCGCTTGATCTCTTCATCCAGGCGCTGCAAACCGGCACGACGGTTGAGCAGCTCCGTTAGCTCATCGTGGTGAGCCAAATGATCCAAGCGCTCATTAGCCTGCTTGAGCCGCTCTTCTAGCTGTTTGCGCTGGGTAATGTCGATTATAAAAGTGACTTTACGCGGTTCGCCGTCGTCAGCCTCAATACGCGCAGCTTCGGCGATGATGGTGCGTCTTCCGCCGTTTTTGAGAACCACATCCCACTCTTGGCGCAGCTCTTGATCCTCGTTGCCCTGCATAAACTCAGCATGCAGCGCTGATAAAATCGCATGGTTCTCTTCGGGCACTACGTGGGTAAGGTGCTGGCCTAAAAGCTCTTCCTGCCGGTAGCCATAAAATTCACAGTAAGCTGGATTGACCATTTCAAAGTGACCCGAAGGGGTTGTAATACAGATTCCAATCGGTGCCGCTTTGATGACGTTTTCGGTGTTGCGCTTGGAGCGGTTAAAAAGCTGGTAAAGCTGATCAGGACTAATATCTTGCATCCATCGCTCCTAACTTGTCATGCGCTTCACTTTTTAACCCAGCGAGCAGGGGAGTAATGTCCTGGCCCAGCGAGTTGATGGAAGGCTTCGCAAAGTAGAAACCCTGCTGCTGGACAATGCCAGCCCGTGCTAGCCATAAGGCTTCGGCACGAGTCTCGACACCTTCGGCGATAAGAGTCATATCGAGCTCTTGGGCGAGCAGGATGATCGCGTTTAACAGTGCTTGGCGGCGAAGATCCTTATCGCAGTTCATCACCAGCTCACGATCGATTTTAAGTTTATCGGGGGTTAAGTCAGTGAGCAGGTCAAGGTTGGCGTAACCATTGCCAAAGTCGTCAAGCGCCGTCTTAAAGCCCATGGAGCGGTAGGCATTAATAATATTGCACAGGTGTTGCCGGTCGCGGACGCGCTCGGTTTCGGTGATTTCAAAAATAAGCCGATGGGTAGGCCAACCCACCCGTTTTGATACCGCTAACGTTGCCTGGATGCAGGCTTCGGGCTCATAAACGGCGTTGGGCAGAAAGTTGATCGAAAGGTCGGTTTGCATATCCAGTGCGCTGGCCATTTCGATTGCTTTTACCCGGCAGGCCTGATCAAAACGGTAGAGGAGCTCATCAGTCACTTGCGAAATGACGCTCCAAGCGGATTCACCGCACGGCCCACGAACCAGTGCTTCATAGGTGACGATTTGGGCCAGCGATAGATCCACGATTGGCTGAAAGGCCATGGTGAACTCAAAGGGCAAGTCGCCTTCACAGCGTTTGCAACTGCCATTGACGCGTGCGCACTGGCTCATAGCTGCTCCTGAGGGATGGGTGTTGGATGGCGCTGTTAATGCCATAACATTAGATAGATTAATGCCTATAGCCTATGTTGAAGCATTCAACGCTCTTAACTTTAGGTCTTAATATACTTTTTGTATAGCTTTTGTACAATAATGGATTGCGAAGCATTAGCCAGGTGCCTGCTTCTTAGCTTGCAATATTGGTCGCTTCTTTTGGCTTAAAAAAAGGCGCCAAGTAGGCGCCTATAAGAGGGAAGTGCATAAATCGAGTGCATAAACCATTAGTGCTATTAAATGATGCCTGCTGCGCGAAGCGCAGTGCGCTGCTCCAAGCTAATACCAAGTTCTTCCAGCACGCTTTCCGTATGTTGGCCTAAGTGAGGCGGCGCCGTAGTGGCGCTCATTTGGGCACCGTTAAAACGGATAGGGTTAGCGACCAGATCCACCTGGCCTGCTTGGTCGTGGGGCAGGGTTTGCTTAAGCCCGCGGGCTTTCACATGGGGGTCGTCGAACACCCGATCCAGCGTATTGATCGGCCCGCAGGGAACGCCTACGGCTTCAAAAGCGGCTAGCCATTCATCAGTGCTGCGCTGGGCCAACGCCGCTTCCAGCTGCGGAACGAGCAGAGCACGATTGTTTACCCTGGCGCCATTGGTGGCAAAGCGTGGATCTTCCGCCAAAGCCGGTAGCGAAAGCACCGCGCAAAAACGCTTGAACTGCTCGTCGTTGCCGACAGCCATAATCATATGGCCATCCTGGGTGGCAAACGCCTGATAAGGCACGATGTTGGGGTGAGCGTTACCCAATCGCTGGGGCACATTGCCGGAGGTGAGGTAATTGAGTGCCTGATTGGCGAGTACGCCTACCTGCACATCCATTAATGCCATATCGATATGGCAACCCTCGCTGCTATCACGGCGCTGATAAAGCGCCGCTAAAATTGCATTAGCGGCATATAACCCGGTGAATATATCGGTAAAGGCGACGCCACTTTTTACCGGGCCACCGCCGGGTTCACTGTCGGGCTTGCCAGTTAGGCTCATGATCCCGCCCATGGCTTGGATCATAAAGTCATAACCGGCGCGGTGAGCGTAAGGGCTCTCCTGGCCGAAACCGGTAATCGAACAGTAGATCAACCTAGGGTTGAGCGCCTTTAAGCTGGCGTAATCCAGCCCGTAGCGTTTCAGGCCGCCAACTTTAAAGTTCTCTATCAGCACGTCAGAGTTAGCGACTAGCTGCTTGATCACTGCCTGGCCTTCGGGCTTGGCCATATCGACGGTCAGCGAGCGTTTACCTCGGTTAGCGCACAGGTAGTACGCCGACTCTTCGCTGCCCGCCAGCCAAGGAGGGCCCCAGTGGCGGGTGTCATCGCCGCTACCGGGGCGCTCTACCTTAATCACATCTGCCCCCATATCCGCGAGCATTTGTCCGCACCACGGCCCGGCCAGTACGCGGGAAATATCGAGTACTTTTATACCGGCCAGTGGTTTGGTTAGCTCGTTCATAGAGGCTCCGTTAATAAGTGACAAGTGATCAAGGTGCGGTGATTAAAAGAACGACTGAATGCCTGTCTGGGCGCGACCCAGAATCAGAGCGTGTACATCGTGGGTGCCTTCGTAGGTGTTTACCGACTCCAGATTGACCATATGGCGAATAACACCGTATTCGTCGGAGACGCCGTTACCGCCGTGCATATCGCGAGACTGGCGGGCGATATCCAGCGCTTTGCCGCAGTTGTTGCGCTTGATCAGCGAGACCATTTCCGGTGCCCAGTTGCCGCTATCCATTAGCCGGCCCACCTGCAGGGCTGCCTGCAAGCCAAGGGTGATCTCGGTCTGCATATCGGCGAGCTTTTTCTGGATCAGTTGGTTGGCGGCCAGCGGGCGGCCAAACTGCTTGCGGTCGAGGGTGTATTGGCGCGCTGCGTGCCAGCAGAACTCGGCCGTGCCCATCACACCCCAGGCGATGCCGTAGCGGGCTTTGTTGAGGCAGCCGAAGGGGCCTTTCAGGCCACTGACGTTGGGCAGCAGGTTCTCTTCGGGAACAAAGGCGTTATCCAGCACGATCTCACCGGTAATCGATGCGCGCAAAGAGACTTTGCCTTCGATTTTGGGCGTGGTGAAACCTTCGGTGCCGCGCTCGACAATAAAGCCTTTAATCTGATTGTCGTGAGCCGCTGATTTCGCCCATACCACCGCGATATCGGCAATTGGGCTATTGGTGATCCACATTTTTGCGCCAGTCAGGCGGTAGCCGCCGTCGACTTTTTCCGCGCGGGTAATCATGCCACCCGGATCAGAGCCGTGATCGGGTTCGGTCAAACCAAAACAGCCGACCATTTCGCCGCTGGCAAGCTTGGGCAGGAACTTCTGCTTCTGCTCTTCGGAGCCGTAGGTCTCGATGGGGTACATTACCAGCGAAGACTGCACACTCATGGCCGAACGGTAGCCGGAGTCTACGCGCTCTACTTCGCGGGCAATCAAACCGTAGGCTACGTGGTTAACGCCTGCGCCGCCGTACTCGGGGGAAACGGTGGCGCCCAGCAGGCCAAGCTCACCCATTTCGGTCATGATCTCGCGGTCAAAGCGCTCTTCACGGAAGGCGGTTAGCACGCGGGGCTGAAGGTTTTCCTGGCAGTAGTCGTAGGCCGCATCGCGGATCTGGCGCTCTTCATCGGTGAGCTGTTGTTCCAGAAGTAGCGGGTCGTCCCAGTTGAAATGCGTCATGGCGTAGATTCCTCGGATAGTGGGAAGGAATAGATGCAAAATAGCTTGCAGCCAATGTATCGCCGTTTTTTTAAAATATCTACATTTTTTTAAAACGTAGAACTTTGGTCTGGGACGAAGAGCCGAAACGAAAAGCTCAGCCGATGCCGCGCTCTTGAAGGACGCGGGTAATGATCGGTACGGGGGTCATCAGGTGATCGCGCATCAGGGTGTCGGCTTCGGCGGTATCGCGCGCCAGAATGACATCGACCAGCGCAGCGTGCTCCTGGCGCTTAAGCTCCAGCGCCTGGGACGACATCACGGTTTCCTGCAACCACAGGTGGCGGTAGCGCTCTACCTGGTCAAACAGGGTGTTGCGCATTTGCAGTAGGTGAGGGGAGTTGCAGCCGCTGGCAATGGCGGTATGGAAGGCTTTGTGGCGCTGATCCCAGATGTCGAGCAGGTCGTTGGGGGTGTTGATGTCGGTGACCTTGGCCAGCCGATGTGCGGTAGCCAGCACCGTGGCTTCCCAATCGTCGTCGCCGCGCTCTATAGCCAAGCGCAGGATCAGCCCTTCAAGCTGAGCCCGGGCGTCGTAAATATCGTTGAGTTCGGCCAGCGACATGGGTGCTACCCGGTAGCCGCGCTGGCTTATCGCGACCACAAGGCGGTCAGAGACTAACTGCGATAGCGCTTCCCGTAGCGGCCCGGTGCTGGCGCCGTACTGCTCTTTGAGCCTGCTCATCAGCAGCTTCTGCTCAGGCGCATAGCGGCCACGAATAATGTCGTGCTTGAGTTGGCGGTAAGCACTAATGGCGAGGTTCTGCCGCGGCGCGCCTTTATCCCGACTATTGTCCTCTTTAAAACCGGGCTCCATAGCAGTGTGGCTCCTATCCTGAATCAATAATAACGGTGGGGTGGGCGAAATTGACGGCCATTAACAATAAATAATAACAATTCGGCATAAAATAAGACATTTATGCGGGATTTCAGGATTTTAATAGCTGGCTATTCGATCCAGCTGCTGGGCGGTTACACCTTCTGAGGCACTCATGGCTGTATGAGGTAAAGGCACTGCTGCGCTGATAACGCCCTATTAGCATCCAACGCATAAGCCGTGCTAACTTCACCTCCACCGCTTCCGGTTCGTCGTGACGGCAGCCAGAAGCTGGGGCTTCAACACCTCCTTTTTATCGTCAACCATACCTATAAGTCCAAGCAGGACGGAGGAAATGCTCATGAAAACTCTACGCTCTCTATACGCCACAGCCGCTGCCGCTTCTATGCTCGCGGTTGCACTTCCAGCAAGCGCTCAACAACTCTCAATCGCGACTGGCGGTACCGGTGGCGTTTACTACCCTATCGGCGGTGGTTTTGCCGAAATGATCAACAACCATATCGAAGGCGCTCAGGCGACTGCTGAAGTGACCGGTGCCTCGGTTGAAAATATGGGCCTGATCATGCGCGGTGACGCGGATCTCGCCCTGGCTCTGGCCGATACGGTCTATCAAGCCTATACCGGCACGGATGATTTTGAAGGCCGCCAGATTGAAAATACTCGCGCACTGGCGTCGGTTTATCCCAACGCGGTACAGCTGGTGACCCTGGCCGAGTCGGATATCGAATCGATTGCTGATCTAGCGGGTAAGCGCGTTTCCGTCGGTGCACCGGGTAGCGGCACCGAGCTGAACGCCCGTGCATTGCTTGAAGCCAATGGCATTAGCTATGAAGACTTCACTCCCCAGCGCCTTAACTTCAACGAAACCGCTGATGCCATTCGCGACGGTGATATCGACGCCGGCTTCTGGAGCGTTGGGCCACCCACCAGCTCGATTCTCAACCTGGCAGCCACCCGCGATATTCGCCTGATTGGCTTGTCTGATGAAGAGGTAGCCAATGCCCAGGAAGAAGAAGCGGTATTTGCTCCCTACCAGCTTGCTGCGGGTATGTACGACGGTATGGACGAAGCCGTTCAGACCATCGGTATCCCCAACGTGCTGGTCGTTAATGCCGATATGGACGAAGAGCTGGCTTATCAACTCACCCAACTGCTGTTTGAAAACACCGATGAGCTGATTGCGGTTCACCCGGCGGCTAACGACACCACCGTTGAGTTCACTATGGAGTCGACCCCCGTGCCGCTGCACCCGGGCGCACTGCGCTATTTCGAAGAAGTCGGTGCTGAAATCCCGGATCGTCTGCGTCCTTAATCGTGTAATGATATTTTCATAATCAGATTGCCATAAGGACATTGCCATGCAGTGGCAGCGACGACTGATGGCGCTACTGATTGCATGTTGTCCGTTCGCCGAAGTGGGGGCTTCCCCCGCTTCGGCGTCGGCGTTTATGCGCCTAGCCGTGGTGACCGAACAAGGCGACACGCTAGTGGATGAAGCGGTGCCGGCTGACGGTCGCTGGTGTATTAAGTGGCAGCACTCCGTTGAACATTTCACGGTGCTGGACTGCTATCGTAATGTAGCGGGCGTCATGCAATTAGAGCGTAGCCATCAACCCGATTTCGCCGCAGGGCTTGGGCATATTTTTGGCCGCGGCGAGCAGGTATCAGACGGTGAGGGCGGTTACTGGATTAATGCCATTAACGAGCCTGTAGCCAATAACCGTTATGTGTTGAGGGTAGGTTCACCGGCTGTTAATCATCGTGTGGTGTGGCCTGGCGGTGAGCATGCGCCAGTGAGCCTCAGTGAGCACGCCGCTGGACAACGCGTGACCATTCAGTTGATAGACCCTCACGCATCCCCGCGTGAATAAAAACGACATTAGTTAACGCTTCCGAGGACTTCATGAGCGAATCCAATCAGCCGTCGAGCGTGGTGCCTGGCGGTAATGTGATTCAACCCCGCATGGTGCTGTGGTCGATCACCATTGTGGCGGTGGGTCTTTCCCTGTTTCAGCTCTACTCTGCCGGTATTCAGCCCTTAGGGCTTTTTTATCAGCGCAGTATTCACCTGGCACTGATTATGGTGCTGGCATTTTTAATGTTTCCAGCCTTTGGGCCCACTCGCAAACGTGGTGTATTGGGCTGGGGGCTTGATCTAGTGTTTTTTGCCGGGGCGATTCTCACCGGTGGTTACTTGGTACTCAACCTGGATGAGATTTTTAGCCGTGCGGGTTTTTGGAACAGTACCGATATTCTGGTTGCCTGTATTGCTACGGTGACGGTACTGGAAGCCAGCCGTCGCGCGGTAGGTTTTGGTATGACCGTGATTGGCCTCTTGGCGATTGTGTATGCCTTTGCGGGGCCGCGGGGCGAGCTGCCGTGGCTTGGCGAGTGGATGCCGGGCATTCTTGAGCACCGCGGATACACCATTGATCGAGTTGCCGGTCAACTCTACTTGGGGCAAGAGGGTATTTTCGGCCTGCCGCTAGGCGTTGCGGCGACCTATATCTTTATTTTTGTCCTCTTTGGTGCTTTTTTGGAGTGCACCGGGGCGGGTAAATTCTTTATCGATATGGCCTATGCGGCGACCGGCCGCCAGCGTGGCGGGCCAGCCAAGGCGGCGGTATTGGCGTCGGCGGGCATGGGCTCGATTTCTGGCAGCGCGATTGCCAACGTGGTCACCACCGGTGCTTTTACCATTCCATTGATGAAGCGGCTGGGCTACAAAGCCAAGCAGGCAGGTGGTATCGAAGCGGCAGCCTCGACCGGCGGGCAAATCATGCCGCCGTTAATGGGGGCCGGGGCGTTCCTGATTGCTGAGTACACCAATACGCCGTACCTGGACATCGTCAAGGTCAGTATTCTGCCAGCGATCATGTATTTCGCGACGGTGTACCTGTTTGTGCATATCATCGCTCTCAAGCAGGGCATGCAGGGGCTACCCAAGGATGAACTGCCGCAGATGCGCCAGGTCATGAAGGATGGCTGGCACTTCCTGCTGCCGTTGGCGGTGCTGGTCTGGCTGCTGGCGATGAGTATGTCGCCCATGCGGGTAGGCTACTACGCAGTGATCACCATTTTGGCGGTAGCGGTATTGCGCTATGTGCTGTGGTTCTTCTTTGTGGCGCCCAGGCAGGGCCAGCCAGTGACCGCAACGGCCGTTAAAGACGTGGTACGTACAGGCTTTGCCAAGCTGATCGAGGGCTTGGAACTAGGTGCTCGCAATGCGGTAGCGGTTTCCATGGCCTGTGCAGTCGCCGGGATTATCGTTGGGGTAGTGGGTTTAACCGGCTTGGGACTGAAATTCTCCTCCATGATGCTGGCTTTCTCCGGCGGCAACCTGGTATTGGCGCTGGTGATGGTACTGTTGGCAAGCTTAGTACTGGGGATGGGGCTGCCCGTTACCGCCAGCTATATCGTGCTCATCGTCCTCGTCGGCCCTGCACTGACAGCCGAGTTTGGTGTGCCGCTGCTGGTCGCCCACCTGGTCGTGTTCTGGTACTCCCAGGATTCCAACGTGACGCCTCCCATCGCCTTGGCAGGCTTTGCCGGGGCGGCGATTGCGGGCAGTAAGCCGATGGAAACCAGCTTCCAGGCGTGGAAGTTTGCCAAAGGGCTCTACCTGATCCCACTGTTTATGGTCTTCAACCCTGAGATTATCATTGGTGGCCCGGTGCCGGTGGTCATCTGGAACGGGGTGATTGCCATTCTGGCATTAGGTGCATTTGCCGCGGCGCTAGAAGGCTATCTGTTTACCAAAATGTCGTGGCTACCGCGCATCGCGATTACCGCCGCGATCTTTGGGGTGTTCTATCCCAATCTGATGACCGAAATTGCTGGTGTCGCGGTCATGATCGTCGCCATAGGCGCTAACTGGTTGGCCAGTAAGCGCGAAGCGCCTGCGACACCCGTTAGTGGTTAAACGTTAGGCGACCCTACATACAGACCCAAAGGTAGCCAGTAACAGAAAAGGCCCGGAGAGATAATCTCCGGGCCTTTTGCTTGGTGTGCTACAGGATTGACTGGTTTAGAAGATCGAGTTAGAAGATCGACTCAGCGGTGCCTGAACCCTCAGAACCACTGGCTTCTTCCAGCTCGCGGCTAATGCGGCGCTGCTGGTAATCCGGCAAGTGATCCTGGTGGAACAGCTCGGTAATCCCGCCAGACTGGCCATCTGCTAAGCGTTGGCCGGAGTCAGGGTCAACGCGAGCGGTGACCACCGTTGCTGGACGTTCAGGCACGGCGTTCGGCGTACCTTCCAGGGCATCCCCCATAAATTCTACCCAGATAGGAAGCGCGGCCTGAGCCCCATATTCAGAAATGGTCTCGTTGCTGTCCTTACCGACCCAAACCGTAGTCACCAAGTTGCTGTTGAAGCCCGCAAACCAGGCGTCACGCTGGCTGTTGGTGGTACCAGTTTTACCGACGATATCCTCACGGTTAAGGCTCAGTGCGCCGCGGCCAGTGCCCGAGGTGATAACGTCACGTAGCATATCGCGTAGAATGTAGACAGCGGCTGGGTCGGCTACCCGTTTGGCGATCGGGTATTCGCGGCCATCAATTTCCACCGTCTCCTGGTCTTCGGCACAGCTGGGGCAGGCAACCTGCGGCGTGGCTTCATCAATCAGCTCATTGTCGTCGTCACGGGTAACCCGCTCAATAAACCAGGGCGACACCTGGAAACCACCGTTGGCGAGCACCGCGTAAGCGTTGGTCATTTCCATCGGCGTTAAGCTCGCGCTGCCTAGCGCTAATGATAAGCCACGAGGGAGCTGGGCGGGAGAGAAGCCGAAGCCCTCCAAAAAGTTAATCGTGTAATCCAGCCCCATGGTTTGTAGAACGCGAATAGTGACCAGGTTGCGCGAACGGGCAAGGGCTGGACGTAAGCGCATAGGGCCTTGGAAGTCACGGCTGGAGTTGACCGGCCGCCACAATGAGTTACTGCCATCGTCGAGCACCACGGGCGAATCATTAACGACGCTGGCGGCGTTCATCTCTCCATCCTCAAGGGCCGCTAAGTAAATAAACGGCTTGAAGATAGAGCCTGATTGGCGTCGTGCCTGTACAGCACGATTGAACTTGCTGGCGTTAAAGTCGAAACCGCCCTGGAGTGCCAGGATAGCACCCGTTTGAGGGTCTTGAGCGACCAGCGAGCCTTCGGTATCCGGCTGTTGAGAGAGGCGTAGCGAACCGTCTTCATTCTCAATGACGCGCACCATATCACCCCGTACGGCAATCTCCTCAGCCGAGCTGGGTGCAGCTCCGCGGCTCCGCGGGCTCAGGTAAGGGCGTGCCCAGTTCAAACCTTCCCAGCCGATCGTCTGTAGACCATCGTTGCGAGTTAGCACCTGCATTTCGCGGCCGCTACTTTCTACCACGATGGCGGGCTGAAGCAGGCCATAATTGGGCGTGCGCTCAAGTACCTGAACCCAGTTGCTGACGTCGCCCTCGATCCCTTCGACTTCCGTTTGGCTGCGCTGGGCGGCTTGGCGTGCGGTTTGGCGAATTTCGGGAGACTCAGAAAGCTCCTCCTCCAGGCCTTGGGTCGCGGTTTGCTCCTGGGCCTCGACAAGGCTTGCCGCGATCTCACGCTGCTCCGGCCCGCGCCAGCCATGGCGAAGGTCATAGGCCGTCAGGCCGTTGGCCAGCGCTTGGCGGGCAAAGGGCTGCAGCTCGCTATCAATCGTAGTGTAAATACGATAGCCACCGGTGTAAGCGTCATCGCCAAAGCGTTCCACGGCATACTGACGTGCCATTTCGGAGACATAGGCGGCATCGACTTCAGCTTGGGTATAGTGGCGGCGGGCCGTTACAGGATCCTGAACCGCTGTCTGATAGGTGGCATCATCGATGTAGCCGAGTTCGCGCATACGGAACAGAATCCAGTTGCGACGAATCAGCGAACGCTCGGAGTTAGCCAGCGGGTTAAAGGCAGAAGGTGCCTTGGGCAACCCCGCAATCATGGCCGTTTGCGCTAGGCTAAGCTCGGCGAGGGGCTTGTCGTAATAGGTTTCGGCGGCGGCAGCGATACCGTAGGCGCGATTGCCCAGGAAAATCTTGTTCACGTAAAGTTCGAAGATTTCCTCTTTATCGAGTATCTGCTCCATTTGTAGTGCCAGCAGGATTTCACGAATTTTACGCGTAAACGTCTGATCGAGTGTCAGCATATAGTTACGCGCGACCTGCATGGTGATCGTCGAGCCGCCCGATTGGATATCGCCACTCATCGCAAGTTGAACCACCGCCCGCGCCAGGCCCCGCGGGTCGACACCGGCGTGGTCAAAATAGCTGGCATCTTCGGCGGCGATCAAGGCATTGATCATATCCTGCGGAATTTCATCAAAATTGATCGCCATGCGGCGCTCTTCGCCGAACTCGCCAATCAATTTACCGTCTTGGGTGAAAATACGTAGCGGTGTGTGCAGTTCGAAGTCCTGCAGTTGGCGGACGTCGGGCAGCCCTGGGGCAAAGTAAATGGCGGCCCCCACCACGGCTAAGGCGGTGGCGCCCACCAACGAGACAATGAGAAAAAACAGCGACACAATAAGGGTTCGAAGAAACGTCATGTACGAAGAGCACCCTGGGAAGAATGAAAAGATCGGCATCTAAACGGCCGTATCATGCAATTGGCAGCCATTATAGGAACCTGAAGCGGCGGCCACCAGTGTTGATATGCGCTAAGTGGGTTCGCGTGTGACGGAACTAAAAATCATGTAACCTCAAATCACATGTGAAAACGGGCGACAAGCAGGTGGAGCCAGACCCAATATGCGCTTTCTAAAACCTGGTAAAGGGTTGATTGGCGTCGATATTACCTCGGCGACCGTCAAACTGCTTGAGCTAAAACAATGCCATGATAATTACCAGGTAGAAAGCTATGCCGTGCGGCCACTTCGCGAAGGGGCGGTTGTGGAGCGTCGAATTCGCGATATCGATGGCGTTGCCAGTGTGCTTAGTCGTGCAGTGGAACACGCTAAACCCTCTACCCGTAAAGCTGCAGTGGCTGTTCCCGCTAGCGCCGCGATTACCAAAACGCTGAGCTTCCCTATCGGGCTAAGCGATGAGGAGATCGAAGAGCGCATCGTGGCCGAATCCGACCGCCATATTCCATTTCCGTTCAATGAAGTGGCATTTGATTTTGAGTGCCTTGGCCCTGCGCCCTTTGACGATGAGCACCAGCAGGTAGTGTTGGTCGCCTGTCGGCAGCAGGATGTGACGCAGCTCACCGACACGCTAGAACAGGCAGGTTTAGAGCCCGCGGCAGTGGACGTGGAAACCTTCGCCATGGAGCGTTCACTTGCCGAGCTGCGGCGCCAGCTTAAGGTGGAGAATGACCCTACCGCCTGCGTTGGTCTGGTGGACATTGGTGCCAATATGAATGCTTTCCACGTCGTCCGCGGCGGGCATATCGTTTATACCCGCGATACGCTGTTTGGCGGCCGTCAGCTCACCGATGCGATTCGCGACCGCTACGATTTAAGCATGGAGGAAGCGGGTTTCGCCAAAGAGCGCGGCGGGCTACCCGATGATTACCATGAGCGTGTTCTCAACCCCTTTTTGGAAACCGTGGTGCAGCAGGTGGGGCGTTCCCTGCAGCTCTATTACACCGCCGGGCGTCAGCAAGAAGTGCAACACATCGTATTAGCGGGCGGTTCGAGTGTGATTCCAGGGCTTGCCGAGCGCATTGCTGAAGATAGCGGTATGTCGGTGACCATTGCCAACCCCTTCCAGAGCATGCGGATGAACAAGCGCTTGAACCTTCAGGCGTTGACTAGCGATGCCCCAGCGATGCTTACCGCGGGTGGCTTGGCCATGAGGGTAAGTCAATGAGATATGGTCAATAAGAGTTAACCAATGAGCATGACAATTAATCTCCTGCCCTGGCGGGAAGCGCAGCGTGAACGGCGAACCCGCAAATTCTACGTCGTGGTGGCGGGCATGCTGGTGGTGGGTGTTGTACTGGGCCTGCTGGTCGCGCATTTTTACCAGCTCAAGCTGGCAGCCCAGCAGCAACGTAATGCTTACATTAGTAACCATATTGAGCGTCTTAATGCCGATATCGAGAGCGTCTCACGCTACTCCAGCGAAGCCGAGCGTTTAGGCGAGCAGATCGCGGTGTTTCAGGCGCTGCAGACCGAGCGAACGGATGCTGTGCAGCTGTTTAATGATGTGGCAGAGAGCGTGGCCAATGGCGTCATTTATCAACGCTTATCGAAGAGCGGGAATAACGTCAGTGTTACTGCGGTGGCAGGCAGTGATCGCCAGGTTTCCGAGCAACTGCGCCGCATTGCCGCTCTACCGGGGTTGGCTGTGCCCTCGCTATTGGCGGTAGAGAGTGAGCAAAACGGCTCAGGCCGAGTATTTCGTTTTGATGTGGAACAGACCACCGCAGCGCTGCCGCAAGGCGTTGAGGAGGCGCTTCCATGACGCTTAACCGCGAGCAGTGGGCTATTGAGTGGCAGCACCTGTGGGATGTCGACTGGCGGGATCTAGACGTTAAAGAGGCCGGCGGCTGGCCGTGGCTATTAAAAGTGCTGTGCTGCTGCTTGGCGCTGCTGGCAGCATTGAGCGTCATGCTGTGGCTAGTGGTGAGTGAACAGCGCGAGGCCTTGATGGTCGCCCAGCGCCAAGAAGCCAGGCTGCTGAGCGAATACCGCAGCAAAGCCTCGCAAGCGGCCTTCCTGCCGGAAATGCGCGATCAGTTGGCGACTCTGGAAGGGCAGGTGGGGCGCTTGCGTACCATGCTCCCTACCGATGCAGAAATCCCCTCGCTGCTGGATAGCATTAGCGATGCCGCCGCCGATAACCGCCTGACCATTGAAACGATTCGGCTGCGCACAGCGCAAGCCCAGGCCCATTATGTCGAGCAGCCGCTGGATATACAGGTGCGTGGCGGCTATCACCAGTTAGCGCGCTTTAGTGCCGATATCGCCTCGCTACCCCGCATGGTGACCCAGCACGATTTTAACCTGGAACCCGCCGATGGCCGCGGCGAAGCGCTGCGTCTTTCGCTTTTGGCCCGCACCTACCGCTATGTGGAGGAGAGCGACCAAACCTCCACAGAGGGGGCGCAGGCGCCATGAGAGCTGAACAACTGCTTTTTGTAGCAACAAGAAGGACAAGAAGGGCAACCTCGGCCGTCACCTTGACGGTCTCCGCGGTGGTGCTCACCGGCTGTGCAGACGCCGACTTGGCTCAGCTTGAAGGCACGCTGGCCGATATTCGTCAGACCCCTGGCGGGCAACCGCCAGTTATGGCTGTCGCGCTGCCCGAAAACCAAGATTTATCCTACTTGTATAGCGACGGGCGTAGCCCTTTTTTGCCTCCCGACGAGATTGCTCAGGATAGCGCTGATCGAGGCGAAGTTGCGCTCGCTCCCGACCGGCAGCGCGCGCCAGAGCCGCTGGAGCGCTTCTCACTGCAAGAGCTGCGATTGGTCGGTACTATGCGTATGGGAGAGCGACAAGTGGCGTTGATTGCATCGCCGGATGGCAACGTGACCAGCGTCAAAGAGGGTAACTATATGGGCACCGACTATGGGCGTATCGCCCAGATCAACGCCCAAGAAATACGCGTTACCGAACGGGTGTTCACTCAGCCTGAAGGGTGGCAGGAGCGGCAAGTGTCACTAGTCATCAACGAAAACAGCGAGTAAGCGGATACAGCTCATGGCAGTTACAGCTTGGCGAATCACTCTCTACATGGCCATGGCCGCACTATGCTTACTGTTGCCCTCATTGGCAGCTGCCTCGGTGCTGACCGGTATTGAGGTTCAACCCGCTAAGAACGGTGGAACCCATCTTGACCTGCGTTTTACCGGTGATATGCCTGAACTACGCAGCTACCGCTTAGACTCTCCTCCCCGAGTGACGCTGGATTTGGCAGCAACCCAAAGTGGTCTCACTGATCGGCGCATCAACGTTAATCGTAACGGTATCGAACAGATTACCGCGCTGGAGGGCAATGGCCGCACGCGTTTGGTGATCAATCTGAGCGAGTCGCAGGCGTTCACATCACGGGTAATGGATGATCGCCTACGCATTACCTTTGCTTCAGGTGCCAGCCGCTTGCCTAGCCCTTCGCCCAGCATCGCCTCAGCGGGGCTTGAAACCGATGAAGGGCCGCAGGTTGAGAATATTGACTTTCGTCGCGGTGCAGATGGTGCCGGACGGTTGATAGTCACCTTTGATCGCGAAGGCGTCGAGGCGAACGTGCGGGAAGGTGGCCCCGATCAAGTGATGGTGGATCTGCGCGATGTGGCGATTCCAGACTCGCTTAACCAAATCTACGATGTCACCGATTTCGCCACTCCCATAACACGGATTACGCCCCGCACCAGCCAGGACGCCACCCAGTTAGCGATCGCCACGCAGGGTGCTTATGCGATGATCTCCACGCAAAATGGCCGCACGCTGACTGTGGAAGTCCAGCCCGCCAGTCAGAAGGCGCAACCCTCCCAGACGACAGGTGAACGCTTCACCGGCGAACGGTTGAGTCTTAATTTTCAGGATATAGAAGTACGCTCGGTGCTAGCGAAACTGGCCGAATTTACCGGGCTAAATTTAGTCGCCAGCGATAGCGTATCGGGGCGTGTAACGCTCAATTTAAATGATGTGCCCTGGGATCAGGCGCTCGAACTGATTCTGCAAAGTAAGAGGCTATCGAGCCGTGAGCAGGGCAATGTGATCGTGGTAGCGCCCGCTAGTGAATTGGCCGATTTGGAACGCCAAGAGCTAGAGGCGCGCAATCAGCGTGAAACGCTCTCGCCGTTGGTCACCGAGTTTATCGAGATCAAGTATGCGCGGGCCAAAGATTTAGCTCAGTTGCTACGCGGAGGTGGCGATGACGGCTTTGGTTTGCTCACCGAGCGGGGGCGCGTCAGCATTGATAACCGCACCAATACGCTGCTGGTGCAAGATACCGCTGATCAAGTGCGCGATATCGCCCGCACCATTGACCGCCTGGATGTGGCTGTTCGGCAGGTACAGATTGAGGCACGCATTGTCATTGCAAGGGACACTGCTTCCCGTGAACTGGGAGTTAACTGGGGTATGTCGAGTACCCGCGGTTTTCAGGAGGCGGAAGATGGCACCTTCAGCCGACGCGATATCAACCCCGATGGCATCAACCGGGCACAGGGCGGCCTGGCTGTGGATTTAGGTGCTGCCACTGGGCCGGGCACCGGTTTTAGCTTTGGCTACTTATCTGGTGATATCCTGTTGGATTTGGAGCTGCGCGCACTGGAAAGCGAAGGGAAAAGCCAGACTATTTCTCAGCCCAGAATTATTACCGCCAATCAACGTACCGCCAAAATTAGCCAGGGTGAAGAGCGTGCCTTTCAGAGTGTGGATGGCAACGACAACCTGGATACCGAATTCAAAGAAGCCGAGCTTTCATTGGAAGTCACCCCGCAGATTACCCCGGATAACCGCATTATTATGGATCTGGTGATTAAAAATGACAGTTTTCGTGAATCGGAGTTTGGCGGTGAACCGCCGATTGATACCAACCAGATTGAGACCCAAGTGCTGGTAGATAACGGCCAAACGGTGGTGTTAGGCGGAATTTTGACCACCGAAGAGCTGCGCCAAATCGCCAAAACACCGCTTTTGGGTGATATTCCTTTGCTCGGTAGACTGTTTCGCTATACCGAAGAGAGCAATGAAAAGGTAGAGTTGTTAGTCTTTATTACTCCACGACTCCTAGACGATGGCTTAACGGTTCGCTGATGCAGGATTTACCCAATTTATTTCTCATAGGCCCCATGGGGGCTGGCAAAAGCACCATTGGTCGCCTATTGGCGGCCGAGCTTGCGCGCCCGTTTTACGACAGTGACCACGCCATCCAAGACCGCTGCGGGGCAGATATCCCGTGGATTTTTGATGTCGAGGGCGAGCAGGGCTTTCGCCTGCGGGAAATTCATATGATTGATGAGCTAACCCGGCTCTCTCCGGTCGTGGTCGCCACTGGCGGCGGTGCGGTGCTGCGCGAAGAGAATCGCCGCGCACTGCGCGAGCGTGGCACGGTGGTTTATCTGCTGACCACCGTCGACCAGCAGCTCAAACGGACAGCGAAAGATCGCAACCGGCCGCTGCTGCAGTGCGCCAACCGCGAGCAGGTGCTCAACGATATGTTTGCCCAGCGCGACCCGCTCTATCGCGCCACCTCGGATATTGCCGTGCGCACCGACCGGCGCAGCCCGCGAGCGGTGGTCAATGAAATTCTGCGCCGGGTGCATCGGTTGGTAGATCCACTTGAGCCCTCATCATCGTCGGCTAAAACGCTTAACCATAAGGTATCACCATGAACTCGACAGCCAGCGCGCAACGCACCCTTCATGTTGCTTTAGACGAGCGCAGCTATCCGATTCATATTGGCACCGAGCTGATGGGGCGTGCCGATATGCTAACGCCTTATCTGGCCGGCCAGCAGGTGATGGTCGTCACTAACGAGACTATCGCGCCGCTCTACCTGGACAAGCTTTGCGCTAGCCTGCCGGATCATCTGGAAGTGCGCACGGTCATACTCCCCGATGGCGAGCAATACAAAACCATCGAACAGGTCAGCCGTATTTGGGACGCGCTGCTAGAGGCCGGTTTTAACCGCCGCTGCACGCTAATTGCTTTAGGCGGTGGAGTGATCGGCGATATGGTCGGCTACGCCGCCGCTTCCTATCAGCGAGGTGTAGCGTTTATCCAAGTGCCCACCACGCTGCTTTCCCAGGTGGATTCGTCGGTGGGGGGCAAGACCGGCGTTAACCATCCGCTGGGGAAAAACATGATTGGCGCCTTCTGGCAGCCCAAAGCGGTGCTGGTGGATATTGATACGCTCAAGAGTCTGCCCCGTCGCGAACTCTCCGCCGGGCTGGCCGAGGTTATCAAGTACGGCCTGATCCGCGACGAAGCGTTTTTAAGCTGGCTGGAAGCCAACATGCCCGCACTACTTGATGTGGAGCCTGAGGTCGTCGCAGACGCCATTGCACGAAGTTGCCAAATCAAAGCAGACATTGTTGCCGAAGATGAGACGGAACAGGGCGTCCGCGCGCTGCTCAACCTGGGCCACACCTTTGGTCATGCCATTGAGGCGCATCAGGGCTACGGCAACTGGCTACACGGCGAAGCCGTGGGCGCTGGCATGGCCATGGCGGCAACGCTTTCCCGACGCTTGGGCTGGCTCACCGATGCGGCGCTAGCACGCAGCCTGGCGGTGATCGAGAGCGCCGAGCTACCGTTAGCGGCACCGGCGAATATGACCAGCGATGACTTTTTAACCCGCATGCGGCTGGATAAGAAAAATATCGATACGCGGCTGCGATTGGTGCTGCTTAACGCCCTGGGCGATGCTTGTGTTAGCGATGCCACGCCCGTTGATGTCCTTCGCACGCTGCTCGATGATTACCCGCGCTGCCCAGTGGAAAAGTAATTCTTTCACCAGCTAGTCATTTCAAAACTTATTCATTCCAAAAACTGGTCATTTCAAAACCTGGCCAGCTATATCCTATCCGCCCAATGGATCGCTCCTTACGTAGAGTGGTTTTCATTGGGCGGTTTTTTATTCGCTCGGCTACATCGTGAGCCCATTTGTCGAACGCTGTTTTATATAATCCGTATGCCTTATGCGCTATCGGCATGGGTTTTTGGGCGCTGTTTAGACTAAAGTTTAATGGAAAATAAAAAGCGTTAAAATAGCGTTTTACCTTGTTACAAGTGGTTGAAGTATATGTATTTTTTCCTTGAATGAGGATGCAAATACAGGATTTGAAAAGAGTTTCTCTAACGATGTGGGCGCCAAGAGATTGCGCAAAGTGGCTAGCAATCGCTATGCTGACCGGCCATTTTGTTGCGGCAGCGAACTTGGGAAGTACCCCATTCTGGGCAGGTTATAAGCACTATAAAAAAAGCGAAACCGTCCTTTATACCATAAGCACGCTGCTAAAAAAAATACGCTGACTAGTAGAGGCACGCCCATGAATAGAGGTCTTCACCAGCCTGGCGAGTTTCGCGATAACTGTGGTTTTGGCCTGATTGCCCATATGGAAGGCCAGGCTAGCCACGATTTGCTGAAAACTGCCATTGAATCCCTGACCTGCATGACCCACCGGGGTGGTATCGCTGCCGACGGCAAAACCGGCGATGGCTGCGGTCTGCTGTTGAAAATGCCCACCCCGTTTATGCAGGCGCTGGCCAAAGAGGCGTTTGATGCTGAGCTGGGCGAACGCTTTGCCGTGGGTGTGGTGTTTCTACCCAACGATGATGCCCGTGAAGCGCATGCCCGCGATACCCTGACTGGCGAGCTGGAAGCACGTGGGCTGAACGTGGTTGGCTGGCGCGATGTGCCCACTGATTCCAGCGTTTGCGGCCCCATGGCGCTGGACTGCCTGCCACGTATTCGTCAGCTGTTTGTGCAGCCAGGCCAGGGTGAACACTTCGATGTTGACCTGTTTATGGCCCGCCGCCGTGCCGAGCAGGCGCTACGCGGTGAAGAAGACTTCTACGTCGCCTCGCTCTCGTCAGAAGTGGTCTCCTATAAAGGCCTGGTGATGCCGGAAGACCTACCGGCGTTTTATCAGGACTTGAATGACCCGCGCCTGGAAACCGCCATTTGCGTTTTCCACCAGCGCTTCTCGACCAATACCGCGCCGCGCTGGCCGTTGGCACAACCGTTCCGTCTATTGGCCCATAACGGCGAGATCAACACCATTGAGGCCAACCGCGGCTGGGCGAACTCGCGTAAAGCCAACTTCGTTAACGAGCGTCTGCCGGATATCACCGAGCTGGACGAGATCGTTAACACCACCGGCTCCGACTCCTCCAGTATGGACAACATGCTGGAAGTGTTGCTGACCGGCGGTATGGAGCTGCATCGCGCGGTACGCATGATGGTGCCGCCCGCCTGGCAGAACGTAGAGACCATGGACGCCGAGCTGCGCGCCTTCTACGAATATAACTCCATGCACATGGAGCCGTGGGACGGCCCGGCGGGCGTAGTGATGACCGACGGCCGCCAAGCGGTGTGTATGCTAGACCGTAACGGCCTGCGCCCGGCGCGCTGGGTCATTACCAAGAATGGCTACATTACCCTGGCCTCTGAAATCGGCACCTACGGTTATAAGCCGGAAGACGTGGTCGCTAAAGGCCGCGTTGGCCCTGGTCAAATGCTCGCCGTGGATACCGAAACCGGCGAAGTGCTGCACACCACTGATATAGATGAGCGGCTGAAATCTGCCTACCCCTATAAGCGTTGGCTTAAGCAGGAGGCGAACTATTTAGAGTCGGCACTGACCGAGCTTGCGCGTTTCCAAACCATGGATGCCGATTCGCTCAACGTTCAGCAGAAGTTGTTCCAGGTTAGCTTCGAAGAGCGTGACCAGGTGCTGCGCCCGCTGGCAGAGAGTGGCCAGGAAGCCGTTGGCTCCATGGGCGACGATACGCCCATGGCGGTGCTGTCGAGCCGTCCGCGCCTGCTGACTGACTTCTTCCGTCAGAAGTTTGCTCAGGTCACCAACCCGCCCATCGACCCGCTGCGTGAAGCGATCGTGATGTCGCTGGAAACCTGCTGTGGCGCTGAGCTTAACGTCTTTAAAGCGACGCCTGAGCACGCGCATCGCTTGATCTTGACCACACCGGTACTGTCCCCACGCAAGTTTACCGCCCTGGTTAGCCAGGACGATCCAGCGTTTGCCAGCTATACACTGTCGTTGGGTTACGACCCCGAACAGCAGAGCTTGCATCAAGCGCTTAAAGCTTTATGTGAGGAGGCAGAAGCTCAAGTCCGCGCCGGGAAAGTCATTCTGGTACTCACCGATGCGGAGCTGACGAAAGGGCTGATTCCCATTCAGGCCGCCCTGGCCGTGGGTGCCGTGCACTCTCACTTAGGCCGGTTGGCGCTGCGCCCCAACGCCAACATCGTGGTAGAAACCGGCTACGCTCGCGACGCCCACCAAATGGCGGTGCTGTTTGGCGTGGGCGCTACGGCGGTTTATCCGTGGCTCGCTTATCAGGTCATGGCGGATATGCACCGCACGGGCGAGCTGACCGGCAACCCGGCTGACGGTCGTGAGAACTACCGTAAAGGGCTGCAGAAAGGCCTGTTCAAGATCCTGTCTAAAATGGGTATCTCGACGCTGGCTTCCTACCGCGGCTCGATGCTGTTTGAAGCCGTGGGCTTGGCAGATGAAGTAATGGATCTCTGCTTTGTCGGTATGGCGTCGCGCATTCAGGGCGCCGGTTTTGCCGAGCTGCAGATGCAGCAAGCGCTGCTGGCGAAAGATGCCTGGATTCCCCGTAAAGGCATCTCCCAAGGCGGCATGTTCAAGTATGTCCACGGCCACGAGTACCACGCCTACAACCCCGATGTGGTGATGTCGCTACAGGCGGCGGTTCAGGAAGGCAGCTATACCAAGTGGAAAAAGTTTGCTCAATTGGTGAACGAGCGGCCTGTGGCCACTATTCGTGACTTGCTCAAGCTCAAGCCTGCGGAAACACCGATTGCGCTGGAAGACGTAGAGCCGGTTGAAGATTTACTGCCGCGCTTTGATAGCGCCGGTATGTCACTGGGGGCGCTATCGCCGGAAGCCCACGAAGCGCTGGCCCAGGCCATGAACGAAGCCGGCGGGCGTTCCAACTCCGGTGAGGGCGGTGAAGATCCAGCCCGCTACGGCACCATTCGCAGCTCCAAGATCAAGCAGATTGCCTCTGGCCGCTTTGGTGTAACCCCGGCGTATCTGGTCAATGCAGAAGTACTGCAGATCAAGGTCGCCCAAGGCGCCAAGCCCGGTGAGGGCGGTCAGCTACCCGGCGGTAAGGTAAACCAGCTGATTGCTCGGCTGCGCTACGCAGTCCCCGGCGTCACGCTGATTTCACCGCCGCCGCACCACGATATTTACTCTATCGAGGATTTGGCCCAGCTGATTTTTGACCTTAAGCAGGTCAATCCGGATGCCCAGGTGTCGGTGAAACTGGTTTCCGAGCCGGGGATCGGCACGATCGCCACCGGTGTGGCCAAGGCCTACGCGGATTTGATTACCGTATCAGGCTACGACGGCGGTACAGCGGCAAGCCCGCTGACCTCGATCAAGCACGCCGGTTCACCCTGGGAATTGGGGCTGCCGGAAGTGCACCAGGCGCTGCGTATCAATGGCCTGCGTGACAAGATTCGCCTGCAGACCGATGGCGGCCTGAAAACCGGCCTGGATGTGGTCAAAGCGGCGATTCTCGGCGCCGAGAGTTTCGGTTTCGGTACCGCGCCCATGGTGGCGTTAGGCTGTAAATACCTGCGTATCTGTCACCTCAACAACTGTGCCACTGGGGTCGCGACTCAGGATGACTTCCTGCGCGGCGAGCACTTCCGCGGCACCGTGGATATGGTCAAGAACTACTTCCGCTTTATCGCCGAAGAAGTGCGTGAGCTGATGGCTATGCTCGGTGTGTGCAAGCTCACTGATTTGATCGGGCGTACCGACCTTCTGGAAGTACTTGAAGGCGATACGGCTTCCCAGCGTAAGCTCGATCTAACGCCGCTGCTGGCCAATGATTTTGTACCCAAAGATGCGCCGCAGTTCTGCAGGGTTAGCCGTAACGTGCCCCACGATCCGGGCGCTAAAAACCAGGAAGTGCTGGCGGCGCTGAAAGATGCTATCGAAAGCCAGTCGGGCGGTGAATTCCACTTCACCATCACCAACTGTGACCGCAGCGTGGGTGCACTCACCTCTGGTGCCATTGCCAAGCGATACGGTGAAGAGGGGCTAGAAGCGGCGCCGGTCACGGCCAATTTCGTTGGCGTGGCGGGGCAGAGCTTCGGGGTGTGGAATGCTCGGGGGCTGAATCTCTTCCTGGAAGGCGACGCCAACGACTACGTCGGCAAGGGTATGAATGGCGGCAGTATCGTGATTGTGCCGCCCAAAGTCAGCCAGTTTGAGAGTCATAAAACGGCCATTATCGGCAACACCTGCCTTTACGGTGCCACCGGCGGAACGCTATTCGCCGCCGGTACCGCGGGCGAGCGCTTTGCAGTACGTAACTCTGGTGCCTCAGCGGTGATCGAGGGCGCAGGCGACCACTGTTGCGAATATATGACCGGCGGTTTGGTCTGCGTGCTCGGTGAGACCGGGGTCAACTTCGGTGCGGGCATGACCGGTGGGTTTGCCTATGTGTTGGATGAAGAGCGCACCTTCGTGGACAAGTACAACCACGAACTGGTCGAGATTCACCGCGTTAACACAGAGGCCATGGAGGCGTATCGTCGTCACCTGCGTGAAATGATCGAAGCCTATGTGGCCGCGACGGGTTCCGCGCGTGGGGCGGCTATTTTGGAAGACTTCAGCGACTATGCGCGTCACTTCTGGCTGGTTAAGCCAAAAGCGGCCAGCTTGGGTAGTTTGCTGGATCAGTCTCGGCGTCAGCCGCAATAACCCGCTTATGCCCCTCACGCTGACAGGAGAGAGATCATGGCTAACCGTTTAAATAACGATTTTCAGTTTGTCGATGTGGGTCGTCAGGATCCACAGAAGAAAGACGCCCGCGCCCGTGCCAAAGAGTTTGCGGAAATTTACGAACCTTACAAGCCCACCGATGCGGCCAGTCAGGCGCATCGCTGCCTGCACTGCGGTAACCCGTACTGTGAGTGGAAGTGCCCGGTGCACAACTACATTCCCAACTGGCTACAGCTGGTGGTGGAAGGCAACATTATTGAAGCCGCTGAGTTGTCGCACAAAACCAACTCGCTGCCCGAAGTATGTGGTCGCGTGTGCCCCCAGGATCGTCTGTGCGAAGGCGACTGCACGCTGAATGACGGCTTTGGTGCGGTCACCATTGGCTCGGTGGAGAAGTACATCACCGATACGGCGTTTGCCATGGGCTGGCGCCCGGATATGTCCCACGTTACCTGGACGGATAAAAAAGTCGCCATCATTGGCGCAGGCCCTGCGGGCCTGGGCTGTGCGGATATTTTGGCCCGTAACGGCGTCAAGCCGGTGGTGTTCGACAAGTACCCGGAAATCGGTGGCCTGCTGACCTTTGGTATTCCCGAGTTCAAGCTGGAAAAGAGCGTGATGGAGCGCCGCCGGGCAGTCTTTGAAGAGATGGGCGTCGAGTTCCGCCTGAATACCGAAATCGGTACCGATATTGAGTTTGAGACCTTGATGCAGGAGTACGACGCGGTCTTCCTGGGTATGGGGACTTATAAATACATGGAAGGCGGCTTCCCTGGCGAAGATCTGCCGGGCGTGTACAAGGCCCTCGATTTCCTGATTGCCAACGTTAATCGCTGCCTGGGCTTTGAAAAAGATCCTAACGACTATATCTCCATGGAAGGCAAGCGTGTGGTAGTGCTGGGCGGCGGTGATACGGCGATGGACTGTAACCGTACCTCGATTCGTCAAAACGCTACCAGCGTGACCTGTGCGTACCGTCGTGACGAAGGCAACATGCCGGGGTCGCGCCGTGAAGTCTCCAATGCTCGTGAAGAGGGCGTTGAGTTTCTGTTCAACCGTCAGCCGGTGGCGGTCGTCGGTGAAGAGAAGGTCGAAGGCGTGAAAGTTGTGCGCACACGCTTGGGTGAGCCTGATGAAAACGGCCGTCAGCGTCCTGAAGTAGTGCCCGGTTCTGAAGAGATCATTGCGGCGGATGCCGTGGTTATCGCCTTCGGCTTCCAGGCAAGCCCTGCGCCGTGGTTCGATAGCGCCAATATTCAGGTCGACGAGCGCGATCGCGTCACCGCGCCGGAGCACGGCCAGTACGCCTTCCAAACCAGCAACGAAAAAATCTTTGCCGGTGGCGATATGGTGCGCGGTTCTGATTTGGTGGTCACGGCGATTTACGAAGGTCGCCAGGCGGCGGAAGGCATTCTGGATTACCTGGGCGTGTGAAAGAAGTGCCTTTATAGGCTTAATGTCATCGCGAGCGAAGCGTGGCGATCTGGGTTAGATTGCCGCGTCGCTGCGCTCCTCGCAATGACAGGGCGCGATGCTTCACAATTTACAGCGCGTATTTAGCTTCATGTCATCGCGAGCGAAGCGTGGCGATCTGGGTTAGATTGCCGCGTCGCTGTGCTCCTCGCAATGACAGGGCGCGATGCTTCACAATTTACAGCGCGTATTTAGCTTAATGTCATCGCGAGCGAAGCGTGGCGATCTGGGTTAGATTGCCGCGTCGCTGCGCTCCTCGCAATGACAGGGCGCGATGCTTCACAATTTACAGCGCGTATTTAGCTTCATGTCATCGCGAGCGAAGCGTGGCGATCTGGGTTAGATTGCCGCGTCGCTGCGCTCCTCTCAATGACAAGATGCGATGCTTCAGAATGACAGCGCGTACTTTAAGCAGTGCAGTTCAAATTGAGCCTTAGGTCGTAATCTGCTAGTCTGTCGACCCATCCTGGCGTGGCTTTCTGCCGTGCCTTCTGATCACGTTTCGACAGGTTATCCATGACACGATATATCTTCGTGACCGGCGGCGTTGTGTCCTCTCTTGGCAAGGGCATCGCCTCCGCCTCGCTTGCGGCGATTTTAGAGGCCCGCGGCCTTAAGGTCACCATGCTCAAGCTCGACCCGTACATCAACGTGGATCCGGGCACCATGAGCCCCTTCCAGCACGGTGAGGTGTTCGTCACAGAAGATGGCGCCGAAACCGATCTTGATCTCGGGCATTACGAGCGCTTTATTCGCACCAAAATGACCCAGCGCAACAACTTTACGACCGGCCGTGTTTACGAGCACGTGCTGCGTAAAGAGCGTCGGGGCGACTATCTCGGTGGCACCGTCCAGGTCATTCCGCATATCACCGACGAGATTAAAGAGCGCGTTTACGCGGGCGGTGAAGGTTTTGATGTGGCGCTGGTAGAGATCGGCGGCACGGTCGGTGATATCGAATCGCTGCCTTTCCTGGAGTCGATCCGCCAAATTCGTAGTGAGCAGGGCGCCAACCGCGCGCTGTTTATGCACCTGACTCTGGTGCCCTACATCAAAACGGCGGGTGAGACCAAAACCAAGCCGACCCAGCACAGCGTTAAAGAGCTGCGCTCTATCGGTATCCAGCCGGATATTCTGATTTGCCGCAGCGAAGTTGAGCTGGAAGAGAGCGAGCGCCGCAAAATCGCTCTGTTCACCAACGTCGAAGAGCGTGCCGTGGTACCGCTGCAGGATGCCGATACGATCTATCGCATTCCGCTGATGCTCCATGAACACGGTCTGGACGAGATCGTTTGCGATAAGCTGCGCCTGGAAGCCCCGGAAGCAGATTTATCCGAGTGGGTGAAGGTACTTGATGCCAAGCTCAACCCGCTCAAATCCGTCAGTATTGCCATGGTCGGTAAATACATGGAGCTGCTGGATGCCTACAAGTCGCTCAACGAAGCGCTGATTCATGCCGGTATCCAGGGTCGTATCAAGGTCAACGTCGACTATATTGACTCCGAAGACATCGAGCGTCACGGCACCGAGCGCTTGGCGGGTAAAGACGCCATTCTGGTGCCCGGCGGCTTCGGCGAGCGCGGCGTAGAAGGCAAGATTATGACCGCTCAATTCGCCCGCGAAAACAACGTGCCATATCTGGGTATTTGCCTGGGTATGCAGGTGGCGGTGATTGAGTTTGCCCGTAATGTGGCAGGCTGGAACGACGCCAACTCTACCGAGTTCACCCACGACACCCAGCACCCGGTAGTAGGTTTGATCACCGAATGGCTAAGCCCAGAAGGCAAAGTCGAGCTGCGTGATGCAGCGTCTGATTTAGGTGGCACCATGCGCTTAGGTGGCCAGGTATGCCGTTTGGCATCGGGAACCAAAGCACGCGAAGCCTACGGCTCGGATGAGATTGTCGAGCGCCACCGTCACCGCTTCGAGGTCAATAACCAGTTTATCGATGAGCTTGAAAAGGCGGGCTTGGTTATCTCAGGCAAGAGCGTCGACCAATCGCTGGTTGAAGTCATCGAGCTGGCTGACCACCCTTGGTACGTAGCCTGCCAGTTCCACCCGGAGTTCACTTCTACTCCCCGTGATGGTCACCCGCTGTTCTCTGGCTTTGTGAACGCCGCCTTGGATTACAAAACAGCGCGCAGTCGCGCCCACGCGAACTCGCAGGAATAAGAGGGCAGAAGCATGGCTTCTCAAGACCGATCTCAAGAGCGTCATATTAACGTTGCCGGCTTAACCGCCGGTAACTCCTTGCCGTTTATGCTGCTGGGTGGCATGAACGTACTGGAGTCGGCCGATCTTGCCGACGAAGTCGCTCAAGCCTACGTCACGGTGACCCAGAAGCTGGGTATGCCCTACGTTTTTAAGGCCAGCTTTGACAAAGCCAATCGCAGTTCGATTCACTCCTACCGCGGCCCAGGTATCGAGAAAGGGCTGCAGATACTGGCCGATATCAAAGCTCGCCACAACGTGCCGATCATCACTGACGTTCACGAGCCTTGGCAGGCGCAAGCAGCCGCTGAAGTCGCTGACATTATCCAACTGCCGGCCTTTTTGGCTCGCCAAACTGATTTGGTGGTCGCCATGGCCAAAACCGGCGCGGTCATCAATATCAAAAAGCCGCAGTTTTTGGCGCCCCATGAAATGCGTCATATCCTCAGCAAGTTCCAGGAAGCGGGTAACGACCAGTTGATGCTCTGCGAGCGCGGCTCAAGCTTTGGTTACAACAATCTGATTGTTGATATGCTGGGCTTTGGTGATATGAAGCAAACCGGCTACCCGGTATTTTTCGATGTGACCCACGCGCTGCAGCGCCCCGGTGGGCGTGCCGATAGTGCTGATGGGCGCCGTGCCCAGGTGGCTGAGTTAGCGCGTGCAGGCGTGGCTGTCGGCCTTGCCGGGCTGTTTTTGGAAGCCCACCCTGACCCAGACAACGCCAAATGCGATGGTCCCTGTGCATTGCCGCTGGATCAATTAGAGCCGTTCTTGACTCAGCTTGCCCAGTTGGATGCGCTGGTTAAAGGTTTTGAGCCGCTAACGATTCGCTAAGCTGTATTTAGCTAATCAGGTCGTTATATTAATAATTTTATCTGACTAACAGGAAAGGATACTGCCATGACCAAAATTGTTGCTATCAGTGCGTTGGAAGTGCTGGATTCTCGTGGTAACCCGACCGTGCAGGCGCACGTACGCCTTGCCAGTGGTGCTGTCGGTGAAGCCTGTGCCCCCAGTGGTGCTTCAACCGGCTCCCGGGAAGCGTTAGAGCTGCGCGACGGCGATAAGTCGCGCTACCTGGGCAAAGGCGTGCTGAAAGCAGTCGATGCGGTCAATGGCAAAATTCGTGATGCGCTGATGGGTATGGATGCGCGTGATCAGCGCGGCTTGGACGATGCCATGTTAGCGCTGGACGGCACTGAGAACAAAGCGAATCTGGGAGCGAATGCCATCCTAGCCGTTTCGCTGGCGGCGGCTAAAGCAGCTGCTAACGCCAAAGGCGTACCGCTCTACGCCCACATTGCCGAGCTCTACGGTCAACCTGGCCAGTACAGCATGCCGGTGCCGATGATGAACATCATCAACGGCGGCGAGCACGCGGATAACAACGTCGATATCCAGGAATTTATGGTGCAGCCAGTGGGCGCGCCTAACTTCCGCGAAGGGTTGCGCATGGGCGCGGAAATTTTCCACGCGCTGAAGAAAGTGCTCTCCGCGAAAGGGCTCTCTACATCCGTCGGTGACGAGGGCGGCTTTGCGCCTAACCTGGCGTCTAACGCTGATGCGCTAGCGGTGATTAAACAAGCCGTTGCCGATGCTGGCTATGAGCTGGGTAAAGACGTCACGCTGGCGCTGGATTGTGCTTCGTCTGAGTTTTACAAAGACGGTCAGTACAACCTTTCCGGTGAAGGCAAAAGCTACGACGCCCAAGGCTTTACCGATTACCTGGCAGGCCTGTGTGCCGATTACCCGATTGTGTCTATCGAAGACGGCATGGATGAATCGGATTGGGCGGGTTGGAAAGCGCTGACCGATAAGCTGGGCGATAAAGTGCAGCTGGTGGGCGATGACCTATTCGTGACCAATACCAAGATTCTCAAGCGCGGTATCGATGAGCAGATCGGTAACTCTATCCTGATCAAGTTCAACCAGATCGGTTCGCTCTCTGAGACGCTGGACGCGATTAAGATGGCGCAGGATGCTGGCTTTACGGCGGTTATTTCTCACCGCTCCGGTGAAACCGAAGATACCACCATTGCCGATTTGGCGGTGGGTACCTGTGCCGGTCAGATCAAAACGGGCTCACTTTGCCGCTCTGATCGGGTTGCCAAGTACAACCGTTTGCTGGTGATTGAAGCAGAGCTGGGTGATGTGACCTACCCAGGTTTGAAAGCCATTAAAGGGCAGTAAAATGCCAATATCGAGCGAATTTTTAGAGGTGCTTGTAAGAGATGTCTCAAAATTTTGTAAGAGATATCTTACAAATACCGACGAGAATCGCTCAGTTTAGGGTAAGAAATAGCTTACTTTGCCACTAATTAAAATTTAAGTAATTGTTTAATAAGTGGTTTTTTAAAAATGGCGAGTCGCAGCGGCTCGCCCTTTTGTATTTTGGCTTTGTTGAGAAGCGGCCATGATCTGACACAATATACACAGGACAAGGGGAGGCAAGGACGCTTCAGTCAGGATGCAGCGGGATGTAGGTCAGATGCGCCGGGTGATACAGTGAGGTGAGCCCTGGCAAGGACGTCATCTGAGGAGGTTGATCCAGGGAGTGGTCAGAGGAAGTGCTTGGAGCGGGCGGCCTACGGGTCGCCTTTTTTTGCCCGCAATTTGGCAGCACATTTTTGACGATACACTTTTGAAAACACAAAAAAACCAGCGCTGTTTTTAACAACCAGCGCTGGTTTAAAGAGAATTTTTAAAGAGAGCTTTTAAAAAGAGCTATGTGCTGATTTTTAAACCGTCACAGCGTTTAGCGCTCTAGTTTCTCAAGCTTGCCGGGCTTGCCATCCCACTCTTCGGCGTCCGGCAGCGGGTCTTTTCTTTCGGCGATGTTGGGCCATACTTCGGCCATCTCAGCGTTAATCTCGATAAAGGCCTCCTGTCCATCCGGCAGCTCATCCTCGGAGAATATCGCCTCGGCGGGGCACTCGGGCTCACACAGCGCGCAGTCGATACACTCGTCAGGATGAATGACCAGGAAGTTCGGGCCCTCGTAAAAACAGTCGACCGGGCAGACTTCCACACAGTCGGTGTATTTGCACTGGATGCAGTTCTCGGTAACGACAAACGTCATCTTGCTATCCCTCTTGCAGGGCCGGGTAACTCCCAGCCATGGTCAATCGTGAATGGTTATAAATCAGCCGTTTTTTATAAGCTAAAAGTTTGAACGACATTCTAGAGGTGCGCATACCTGGCGGCAAGCGCCATATGGCTTTCCCTCCTGTAAGCACCATTAGATCAGGTCTCGCCACTGATACAATAGTGATAGCGCTTCCCGCGGTGTTAAACCATCCATATCGACGTTTTCCAACGCCTCGACCACCGGATGCGGTGCAGCGGCGAACAGGTCGTTTTGCTGCGGTGCGGTTCGCGGCGCCTGCGCCGTGTTATCCACATCGCGCTGCTCCAAACTTATCAGCTTCTCGCGGGCACGTTTAATCACATGGTTGGGCACACCCGCTAATTGCGCCACCTGTAAACCATAGCTCTGGCTGGCCGGGCCCGCTTCGATGCGGTGCATAAACACAATGCTGTCGCCATGCTCGGTCGCCGTTAGGTGGATATTGGCCACCCCTTCCATATGCTCAGGCAGCGCCGTCATTTCAAAGTAGTGGGTCGCAAACAGCGTTAGCGCGCGTCCTTTTGCCAAATGTTCAGCGCTTGCCCAGGCGAGCGACAGACCGTCAAAGGTACTGGTGCCGCGGCCAATTTCATCCATCAGGATCAAGCTTTGCTGGGTGGCATTGTGGAGAATGTTGGCGGTTTCAGTCATCTCGACCATAAAGGTAGAGCGCCCGCCGGCCAAGTCATCCGATGAGCCAATGCGGGTGAATATTCGATCCAGCGGGCCGATCTCGGCGGCATTGGCGGGCACAAAGCTGCCGCAGTGAGCGAGAAGGGCGATGAGCGCCGTCTGACGCATATAGGTCGATTTACCGCCCATGTTGGGGCCGGTAATAATCAGCATGTGCTGGTCAGGATTGAGCGTCACGTCGTTGGGCACAAAGGGTGTCTCGCTCACCTGCTCGACCACCGGATGTCGTCCCGCGTCAATTTGAATCCCGGTGGTTTCGCTGAGTGTTGGACGCACCCAGTTCAGCGCCTCGGCGCGCTCGGCAAAGGCGCACAGTACGTCCAGTTCCGCCAAGGCTTGCGAGGTGCTCTGCAGCGCGTGAAGGCTTGCGTTGAGATCGCCAAGCAGGCGATCGTAGAGCCATTTTTCACGCGTCAACGCGCGAGATTTAGCGGAGAGTGCCTTATCTTCAAACTCTTTGAGCTCGGGGATAATGAACCGCTCGGCATTTTTAAGTGTCTGGCGGCGAATATAGTCGGCGGGCGCCTGCTGGGCTTGTGAACGCGGTAGTTCGATAAAGTAGCCGTGCACCCGGTTGTAGCCCACTTTGAGATTGGCTAGCCCCGTGCGCTCGCGCTCGCGAAGCTCGAGCTGAATAAGATAGTCGCCCGCGTTTTCGGCCATGCCACGGTGCTCATCCAGCTCTGAATCAAAGCCATCGGCAATCACCCCACCATCGCGGATCACCACCGGCGGATTTTCTACCAGCGCCCGGCTGAGCATATCGGCCATTTCTGGGTAGGGGCGAATATGCGAGCGCAGGTTATCCAGCGCACTGCCGCTCTCAACCTCGCTAAGCTGTTGCTCCAGTTCCGGAAGCGTTACCAGTGCATCCCGCAGCCGTGCCAAATCGCGCGGGCGGGCGCTATACAGCGCCACCCGGGCCAGAATGCGCTCCACGTCGCCCACCGCGCTCAACGTCTCGCGCAGCGGCATATAGGCGGCATCCAGGCTTAGCAGCGCCACACCCGCATGACGGGCCTGGACAATCTCGCGTTGACGCAGTGGCCGATTAAGCCAGCGTTTGAGTAGCCGTGAACCCATGGCGGTGGTACAGGTATCCAGCACGCTGGCCAGGGTGTTGTCGCTGCTGCCGCCCAGGTTGATATCAATTTCCAGATTACGGCGGCTGGCAGCGTCGATCACCACCGCGTCGTCGCGGTTCTCAACGCTGATGGCGGTCACGTGGGGCAGGCGCGAGCGCTGAGTGTCCCGGGCATAATCGATCAATACCCCGGCAGCAATTAGCGCAGAGGTTAAGTGCGCACAGCCAAAGCCACGTAAATCCTGCACTTCGAACTGGTCGCAGAGGCTACGGGTAGCGCTTTCCAAATCAAACAGCCACTCGCCCTGGCGGCGCAGGCTGCGTTTCTGCGACCAGGCCTCGGGTAGCGTTAAGCTTTCGGGTACCAGCAGCTCGGCCGGGGAGAGACGCGTCAGCTCGGCGAGCATTTCGGCTTCGCTGTCTACTTCCAGTACGTTGAAGCGACCACTGGAGAGCTCCAGCCAGGCAAGGCCCCAGCTCTCTTTTCCGGGAGAAACGGACACCAGGACGTTGTCGCGGCGGGCATCGAGCAGCGCTTCATCGTGGAGTGTGCCAGGGGTGACGATACGCACCACTTGGCGCTCAACGGGCCCTTTGCTGGTCGCGGGGTCGCCAATTTGCTCACAAATAGCGACCGACTCGCCGCCAGCGACGAGGCGGGCCAGATAGCCCTCAGCGCTGTGATAGGGGACGCCCGCCATCGGGATAGGCTTGCCGCCTGACTGCCCACGCTGGGTAAGGGTAATATCCAGCAGTGCGGCGGCGCGCTTGGCGTCGTCGAAAAACAGTTCGTAAAAATCCCCCATGCGGTAGAACAGCAGTACCTTGGGGTGCTCGCGTTTGATCTTTAAATACTGGGTGATCATTGGCGTGTTGGCGGGAATAGCCTGTGACATGGGCGTCCTGATTGAGCAATTTCTTTGAGAAAGCTAAACGCAGTATTCTACGCTGAACAGACGACTCACTTGAAGGAGCGACCATAGTGCCCAGCGAAACTAGCCTGAAAAATCTTGATTTAACCCTGTTAGCTCAGCGGCTGGGGCGGCTGTGTAAGCAGTTGAATGTGGAAGTGACCGCCGCTGAGTCATGTACGGGGGGCGGCATTGCCAGCGCCATTACCGAGGTGGCGGGTAGCTCTGCTTACTTTACGACGGGCTATGTGACCTATGCGAATGCTGCTAAAACGCGCTTATTGGGGGTGCCTGAGACCACGCTGGCCGAGCACGGTGCTGTCAGCAAGGAGGTCGTCAAAGCCATGGTGCTGGGCGCCTGTAATGAAAGTGGCGCGGGCTTAGCTGTTGCCGTTAGCGGTGTTGCAGGCCCAGAGGGGGGGAGCGCTGAAAAGCCGGTGGGTACGGTTTGGTTGGCCTGGGGAGATGCTGCTGCCCAGGAAGCTGAATGCTTTCACTTTCCAGGTGACCGTCAGTCGGTGCGAGAGCAGGCCGTGCGTCAGGCCTTGGTTGGGCTGGTGGCGCGCCTGAATGAGCGCGAGAAGGCGAGCAAGACGAACCAGCCGTAAGAAAAAGGCGCATATGCAAAAAGGCTGTTGATAAAATAGATGAGAGAAAGCGCGATCAAGGATTTGTTTACGGCGCAATCTTTGGCATACTACTGGCTAATTATACAGCTTGTTATGAGGAATCTCTGAATGGCTCAGGATGACAACCGCACTAAAGCGCTAAACGCTGCACTCACCCAAATCGACCGTCAGTTCGGCAAGGGCACCGTCATGCGTCTAGGCGACGCACCGCGTGTCGTCATGCCGTCGGTTTCCACCGGTTCATTGGGTCTGGATATCGCCCTCGGCATCGGCGGGCTGCCGTTTGGCCGTGTGTGCGAAATCTTTGGCCCGGAATCGTCGGGTAAAACGACCCTGACCCTTTCGGTGATTGCTCAGGCGCAAAAACAGGGCAAAGTGTGTGCCTTCGTGGATGCCGAGCATGCGCTTGACCCCAGCTACGCAGAAAAGCTAGGCGTCAACCTGGATGATCTACTGATTTCCCAGCCGGACACCGGTGAGCAGGCGCTGGAAATTACCGACATGCTGGTACGCTCTGGCGGTGTTGACGTGATTGTTATCGACTCGGTCGCTGCGTTGACCCCGCGCGCTGAAATCGAAGGCGAAATGGGTGATTCCCACGTTGGCCTACAGGCGCGTTTGATGTCTCAGGCACTGCGTAAAATCACCGGTAATATCAAAAACGCCAATTGCTTGGTGATCTTCATCAACCAGATCCGCATGAAGATCGGCGTCATGTTTGGTAGCCCCGAAACCACCACTGGTGGTAACGCGCTGAAGTTCTATGCCAGCGTGCGTCTGGATATTCGTCGTACCGGCTCGGTGAAAGTGGGTGATGAAGTCACCGGTAACGAAACCCGCGTGAAAGTAGTCAAAAACAAGGTAGCACCGCCATTCCGTCAGGCTGAATTCCAGATTCTTTACGGCAAGGGTATCTACCACGCCGGTGAGGTCATCGACCTGGGCGTGCAGTGCAACCTAGTCGACAAAGCCGGTGCCTGGTACAGCTATAAAGGTAAGAAAATCGGTCAAGGTAAAGCCAATTCAGCGCTGTATCTGGAAGAGCACCCGGAAATTATGCTCGAAATCGAAACGCAGATTCGTGAGCAGCTCTTGGCCAAGCCCGATCCTAAAAAGGAGAAGGAAGATGCGCCTGCCGAAGCAGCGGCAGAATTGGATGCGGGTGATGACGATCTGCTTTAAGACGACTCTCGCTAAGATAAGCTGATGGCATTCACCTCCCAGCGTGATGCTACGCCCCGTGATATCGCCATTGGCTTACTGGCTCGGCGCGAATACTCCCGCGCCGAGCTTGCTCAGCGTCTGAAGAAAAAGTCTTTCGACGATGCCGCTATTGATGAGTGCCTGGACGCCTTGGTTGAACAAGGGCTGCAGTCTGACGCGCGCTTTGCGGCCAGTTTCGTGCGCTCGCGCATACTGCGTGGCCAAGGCGTGATTCGTATTAAAGGCGAGTTGCGCCAGCGCGGCATAGACCAGGAAACCCTTGCCACCGCTTTTGAAGAAGTGGAGGGGGGCGAGCAGGTCGACTGGTTTGAGCTAGCCCGGGAAACCCTGGCGCGGCGTTTTGATAGCCCCGGTGAGACCCCCAAAGAGCGCGCTAGGCGTGAACGTTTTCTCGCCAGTCGCGGCTTCGATTTTGAACAAATTCGCTATGCGCTCTCCTGTCTGTAATACGTTTTCCCCAGCCTATACAATACCCCCTCTTACATTTCTAGTAGCGCTCTAATACGCTTGTTCATCCAGTTGTTTACGTGGCTGTTTGCCTTTCTGCCACTAAGTGCGGCTTTAGTCGTTTGACAACTGCGCTATAATGGCTGCTTTGCGACCCCTGAGGGTAGCGGCAACAGCGCCCTGGGACATCACGCTTTCTTGTTACGGATACCCTATGAAAAGCGCAGAGATTAGACAGGCCTTTCTCACCTTCTTCGAAGAGCAGGGGCATACGATTGTACCCACCAGCTCATTAGTGCCGGGCAACGACCCGACGCTGCTGTTTACCAATGCCGGCATGGTGCCGTTTAAAGATGTGTTTCTAGGCCGCGATCCGCGCCCTTACGTGCGCGCCACCTCTGCGCAGCGCTGCGTTCGCGCGGGCGGTAAGCATAATGATTTAGACAACGTCGGCTATACCGCACGCCACCACACCTTCTTTGAGATGCTGGGTAACTTCAGCTTTGGCGACTACTTCAAGCGCGACGCCATTCGCTTTGCCTGGGTGTTTTTAACCGAAACGCTGGGACTCCCCAAAGACAAGCTGTGGGTAACGGTACACATCAGCGATGACGAAGCTGAGCGCATCTGGAAAGATGAGATTGGCATCGACCCTGAGCGCTTCTCCAAGCTGGATGAAGATAACTTCTGGCAGATGGGCGACACCGGCCCCTGCGGCCCCAGTTCGGAAATCTTCTTTGATCACGGCCCAGAGGTTTGGGGGGGGCCGCCGGGCAGCCCGGAAGAGGATGGCGATCGCTATATCGAAATCTGGAACCTGGTGTTCATGCAGTTTGATCGCGATGCCCAGGGCACGCTCAACCCGCTGCCCAAGCCCTCCATCGATACCGGTATGGGGCTGGAGCGTGTCGCCGCTGTCATGCAGGGCGTCCACTCCAACTATGAGATCGACCTGTTCCAGAACCTGCTGCAAGCCGCTGCGAAAGCGACCGGGCACCCTGATACCGCTACGCCTTCGTTGCGCGTAATTGCCGACCATATCCGTTCCTGTGCCTTCCTGATTGCTGATGGCGTGCTGCCTTCCAACGAAGGGCGCGGCTATGTCCTGCGTCGGATCATTCGCCGTGCAATTCGTCACGGCCACAAGCTGGGCGCGGTTGAGCCGTTCTTCCACAAGCTGGTGGAGGCGCTGGATGCGGAGATGGGCGATGCCTATCCGGAACTGCGTGAAGCGAGCGATCAAATTGCCCGTGTACTGCTGAAAGAAGAAGAGCAGTTCGCACGCACCCTGGATCACGGTATGGGGCTCTTGAATGCGGCACTGGCCGAGTTGGATGGCAAGGTGCTGCCGGGTGAGACGGTGTTTAAGCTTTATGACACCTACGGCTTTCCCTTCGACCTTACCGCCGACGTCTGTCGTGAGCGTGGCGTTAGCCTGGACGAAGATGGCTTTCAGCAGGCGTTAGAGGCCCAGCGTGAACGCGCACGGGCGGCCAGCCAATTTGGCGCCGACTACACCGCCTCCATCGAGTTGGAGGGCGAAACTGCCTTTACCGGCTACGACCGCTTGGAAGATCAGGCCAAGGTAACCGCGCTGGTCGACAGCGAGGGCAATCCACTGGCAGCGCTGGAAGCGGGGCAGAAGGGTGTCGTGGTACTAGACCGCACGCCGTTTTACGGCGAGTCAGGCGGCCAGGTGGGCGATACCGGCTACCTGTATGTCGACGGTGGCCGTTTCCAGGTCACTGATACCCAAAAGCAGAGCGGTCATCATCTTCACCAGGGCATGATGGTAGAAGGCTCGCTAAGCGTTGGCGCAAGCGTGCGTGGTGAAGTGGATGCCAGCCTGCGCACAGCCACCATTCGCAATCACTCAGCCACCCACCTGCTGCATAAAGCGCTGCGCATGGTGCTGGGTGATCACGTACAGCAGAAAGGCTCGCTGGTGAACGCCGAGCGCCTGCGCTTCGACTTTAGCCACTTCGAGCCGGTGACCGCCGAGCAACTGGCGGAAGTCGAACGGCTGGTCAATGAGCAGATTCTGGCTAATGCGCCGACCAAGATCGAGCAGATGAGCCTGGACCAAGCCAAGGCCAAGGGCGCAGCAGCGCTGTTTGAGGCCAAATACGCCGAGAACGTGCGCGTGCTGACCATTGGGGCCGATGACTTCTCGATCGAGTTATGCGGTGGTACCCACGTGGCACGCAGCGGTGATATTGGCTGCTGCCATGTGATGAGCGAAGTGGGCATTGCTTCTGGCGTGCGCCGCATCGAAGCGATCACCGGCGAAAATGCGCTGGCCCACTTTCGCGAGCAGGAAGCCCGCCTCGAGCGCTTGGGTGAGCGCTTGAAGACCAAGCCTGAACAGGTCGAAGCGCGGGTAGAATCACTGGTTGAGCGCAACCGTAGCCTGGAAAAAGAGCTTGAGCAGCTCAAGGCCAAACTAGCCAGTGCAGCGGGTAGCGATATGCTCAGCCAGGTGCAGGAGGTCAATGGCGTGAAGCTGCTGGCGACGCAGCTGGATGGCGTATCAGGCAAAGATTTACGCGGCATCCTTGATCAGCTTAAGAACAAGCTAAGCTCTGGAGTGATTATCCTCGGCGTTGCCGACCAGGCGGCGGGCAAAGTGAGTCTGATCGCTGGGGTCACCCAGGATCTGAGCGGCCGAGTGAAAGCCGGTGAGCTGGTGAACCATGTTGCCTCCCAGGTAGGAGGGAAGGGCGGTGGCCGCCCCGACATGGCCCAAGCGGGAGGTAGTCAACCCGACGCCCTGCCGGATGCGTTGAAGAGCGTACCAGCATGGTTGGAAAACGTTCTTAGCTAAACCTCTGGGCCGGTGGCATTATTGTCACCGGCCTTATTATTTATTTAAAACTTGTGACACTTTCACCCTCCATTCCCGAACGCATAGGAAAAACGGCATATGGCACTATACGTACAGAAGTTCGGCGGCACTTCGGTGGGCTCTGTCGAGCGTATCAAGGCCGTAGCGGAAAAGGTTAAGGGCTTCCGCGATCAAGGCCATCAGGTAGTGGTCGTGGTCTCCGCCATGAGTGGCGAAACCAACCGCCTGACGGACATGGCACAGGCGCTTAACGACGATCCCGCACCGCGTGAGATGGATATGCTGCTGTCGACCGGCGAGCAGGTAACTATTTCACTGCTCGCCATGGCACTGCAGCAAATCGGTGTGCCAGCCACTTCGCACACAGGCGCCCAGGTAGGTATTCATACCGATAGTGCCTATACCAAGGCGCGTATCCAGCGCATTGAAACCGAAGACCTCAAGGCCGATCTGGACGCTGGTCAGGTAGTGGTTGTGGCCGGGTTCCAAGGGGTCGATGAAGACGGCAATATCACCACCCTGGGCCGTGGTGGTTCTGACACCACAGGGGTGGCGCTAGCCGCCGCGCTAGGCGCCGATGAGTGCCAGATTTACACCGATGTTGACGGGGTATACACCACCGACCCTCGCGTCTGCTCCAAAGCCCAGCGCTTAACGAGCATTACCGTGGAAGAGATGCTGGAACTGGCCAGTCTCGGCTCTAAAGTGCTGCAGATCCGCGCGGTAGAGTTTGCCGGAAAGTACAACGTACCCCTGCGGGTGCTGTCGAGCTTTGAAGACGGCCCCGGTACCCTAATTGTTGCAGAAGCCGACCAAGACGAGGACGCTATGGAAGAACCACTGATCTCCGGTATCGCTTTCACCAAAAATGAAGCAAAATTAACCCTGCTGAATACACCGGACGTGCCGGGTGTGGCGTCACGCATTCTAGGCCCCATTGCCGATGCCAATATCGAAGTGGACATGATCGTGCAGAACGTGGCGCCGGCCGGAGACTATACCGACTTTACCTTTACGGTTGCTAAGGGCGATTACAAAGCCACTAAGAAGCTGCTTGAAGAGACGGTGATTCCTGATTTGGGCGGCGGTGAGCTGCGTGGCGACGACAATATTGCTAAGGTCTCTTTAGTGGGTGTCGGTATGCGTTCTCACGCCGGTGTGGCGTCGAAAATGTTCCGTGTGCTAGCCGACGAAAACGTCAATATCCGTATGGTCTCCACCTCTGAGATTAAAATCTCGGTCGTGATTGATGAGAAGCATATGGAGCTTGCTGTTAATGCATTACACAAAGCTTTTGGTTTAGATAAGGCAGATATCGAATCTGAATAACATTAATACCTTAAACCTTCTACGCTGAAGGGGTACTTACTGCCGTGTGGTGGTGAGCTTTCTTTCAACGGGAGGTATAAGGTGTCATGGAGCCGGAGTCATTGGTGACAGGGAACACTATGTCGCATAATGGCATGGTGTTGCCTCCGGCTGACATATCCCGTTGCATAAAACGTCTGAAAAGGAGATCAGCCATGCTCATCCTAACTCGCCGTGTTGGCGAAACGCTGATGATCGGTGATGAAATCACCGTCACCGTGCTAGGTGTGAAAGGCAATCAAGTACGTATCGGCGTAAATGCGCCTAAAGATGTGGCAGTTCACCGTGAAGAGATTTACCAGCGTATTCAGCGTGAACGAAACAGTGAAAATGAAGTGGAATAAGCCTTGCGAGCTCGCATGATGAAACGATGCTTAAAGCGTAAGCTTATATGTAAGATATGGCCGGTGCGAAAAAAATCCGTAGAAGACTAGACACAAGAAGACTAAATCGGTAATATTCGCGCCGTGCCGTTGAGGAGAGGTGGCCGAGTGGCTGAAGGCGCTCCCCTGCTAAGGGAGTATAGGGTTTATAGCCCTATCGAGGGTTCGAATCCCTCTCTCTCCGCCAATCGCATGGCCAGTAAGTGCTTTTACTTTGTTAAAAAGTGCATGGTCACAAGGTATGCGCCCGTAGCTCAGCTGGATAGAGTACCTGACTACGAATCAGGGGGTCGGAGGTTCGAATCCTCCCGGGCGCGCCACCTTTTTATGCTGACTGCATTTATGGTTAATCGTATTTGAGATTAGCTGTATTTAAAGTTAGTTGTACCAGAGGCTAATTGCATTAATCAGTATTTGTAATAGTCTTGGTCGCAGTAAAAGTAAACGTTAGTAAAACGTTACGCGCCCGTAGCTCAGCTGGATAGAGTACCTGACTACGAATCAGGGGGTCGGAGGTTCGAATCCTCCCGGGCGCGCCAGATTCCAAAACCCGCTCTCTTATTGAGAGCGGGTTTTCTGTTTCCAGTCTGACCGCCAGTTTCTAGCCTGACCGGAAGTCGCTCGCGCCCCGGTCTTGCGATCGTTTGTAGCGCCCCCGCTTTGCGGTAGGGCGCTTTTTTTTGCCTGTTAAAGGGGTGGTGCGAAAGAAGGGCTAAGCCATTGCAGCTTGCTGTTCGTCGACAACAAGGCTGTCGAGCAGTTGGTCTAACTCGGTGATGCGCTTTACGCGCTGAAAATTCTGTTCAGCTTCACTGCTGCCTTGACGCATTTGGGCAAGCCACTGCTTTACCAGAGAGACCACGACGCGGTCGGGTAGCTTTTGACGCTGTAGAGCGGCGTATTCTTTGAGCACGTTGGCGCGCATCGCCCAGCTACTCTCAGGTAGCCGCTCGCCGGTTTGCAGCCAGTGGCGAATGCGTGGCGCCAGCCAAGGATCGGCCAGGGCGCTCCGTCCCAGCATCACGTCGCGACACCCTGACAGGGTGCGGGCTTTCCAGTAATCTTCCAGTGTCCAGATATCGCCGTTGGCGACCACGGGGATGCTCACTTGGCGGCGAATTTTGCCGATCCACTCCCAGTGTGCCGGTGGGCGGTAGCCCTCGTCTCGGGTGCGTGCATGAACGACCAGCTGTGCTGCTCCGCCCGCTTCGGTGGCTTGGGCGCAGGCCACCGCTAAACGGCGATTAGCGAAGCCCAGGCGAATCTTGGCGGTCACCGGGATTTCCCCCTCTAAAGCGTCGTGAACGGCTTTAACCGCCTTATAGACGCGATCAGGCTGGCGTAACAGCGAGGCGCCGCCATCGTGCCGGTTAACCAGTTTGGCAGGGCAGCCGAAATTAAGATCGACGCTCACCGCGCCCAGGCTAAGCGCCTGGCGCGCGTTAGCCGCCAGGGCGACTGGGTCAGAGCCCAGTAACTGTAAATGCACGGGAATGCCGCTTGGTGTGGCCACAGGCGGTTGCGCAAGCTCGGGGCAGTGTTTATAAAACACTCTTGGCGGCAGGCGCGCATCGACCACACGTACAAACTCGGTGACTGTCCAGTCGAACCCGGCATGCCGGGTCAGCAGATCACGAGTCAGGGCGTCGATTACCCCTTCCATCGGGGCTAGGCCGATTCTGCCGTTTTGTAGTAAATTAACAACCATGACTTCCACTATCGCGCCATTGCATTCTATTCTGGGTGTGGCAGGTTAGTGCATTCCCCTTACTGCGCCAAGCGCCTTTCACCGTATTGGCGTCATGATGTGCGTAAAAATGGTACTTGAGCTGTGCTTCAAGACACCGGGCTTCAAGGAGATCGCTTTATGCAGGATCTAGAACTATTGCAAGAAGGGCTGGCGTTGATGGCGCTCGGTATGGGCGTAGTGTTTGTTTTTCTTACTGTTTTGGTCATTAGCGTTACGCTGATGTCGAAGCTTGTTGGGCGTTTTCAGCCCGCCCCTGTGGCTGTTAATACGGGCAATAAATCGTCGCCATCTTCGGGTTCCTCTGCGCAAAATGACGAGGTCATGGCGGTGATCAGTGCTGCAGTGCACCGTTATCGCTCAAGCCGGCGTCGTTAACTTTCTCGATTTTTTTCATTTTGGCCCTCTTGTGGCTATTTTTTTGTTATTTTTACTACAAACTTACAACTCTCTACTGTGAGCCATGACAATGAACGAAATAAAACGCCCTCTAGGCATTACTGATGTCGTGCTGCGCGATGCCCATCAATCGCTATTCGCTACACGTATGCGGCTGGACGATATGCTGCCGATCGCCGAAAAACTGGATCGCGTTGGCTATTGGTCGCTGGAAACCTGGGGTGGGGCCACTTATGACGCCTGTATCCGCTATTTGGGCGAAGATCCGTGGGAGCGCATTCGTGCATTAAAAGAGGCTATGCCCAATACACCTCAGGCCATGTTGCTACGTGGTCAGAACCTGCTGGGCTACCGCCACTACGCCGATGACGTTGTCGATAAGTTTGTCGAGCGGGCGAAAACCAACGGCGTTGATGTCTTCCGTGTTTTCGATGCCATGAATGACCCGCGCAATTTAGAGCGCGCCATTCAGGCGGTGCGTAACGTCGAAGGTCACGCCCAGGGCACCATCTCTTACACCGTGAGCCCGGTACATACCCTGGATAGCTGGGTTGATCTCGCCAAAACCATTGCCGGCTTAGGCGCAGATTCATTGGCTATCAAGGATATGGCGGGGCTATTGACGCCCTACACAGCGTTTGATTTGGTCTCCCGGCTGAAGAAAGAGCTATCGATTCCGGTGCATTTACATTGCCATGCCACCACCGGCCTCTCTACGTCGACTATTTTGAAAGCGGTAGAAGCGGGCATCGATAACGTCGACACCTCGATCTCGTCCATGTCGATGACCTACGGTCACAGCCCCACCGAGTCAGTGGTGGCAATGCTGAAAGACACCGGCCGCGATACCGGTCTGGATCTTGAGCTGCTGGAAGATATTGCCGGTTACTTCCGCGAAGTACGTAAGAAGTACGCCGCCTTTGAAGGTTCGCTGCGTGGTATTGATTCGCGCATCCTGATTGCTCAGGTGCCCGGCGGCATGCTGACCAACATGGAAGGCCAGCTGAAAGAGCAGGGCGCGGGCGATAAGCTGGACGACGTGCTCAGCGAGATTCCCCGCGTGCGCGAAGATCTTGGCTTTATTCCGCTGGTGACGCCCACCTCGCAAATCGTCGGCACCCAGGCGGTCATGAACGTGATGATGGGCGAGCGCTACAAGTCGATCTCCAAGGAAGTTCAGGCGCTGCTCAAAGGTGAATATGGTGCTGCCCCAGCACCCTTCAACGCCGAATTGCAAAAGCGCGTCTTGGAAGGCGGCGAGCCGATTACCTGTCGCCCGGCGGATAACCTCTCACCGGAAATGGATAGGCTGGCTGCCGAACTGAAAGAGAAGGCTAGCGCTGAAGGCATTCGCTTGGCCGAAGGCAAGCGCGAAGTAGATGATGTTCTGACCTACGCGCTGTTCCCGCAGATCGGCTTGAAGTTCCTTAAAAACCGCGACAATCCCGACGCCTTTGAACCTGCCCCCCAGGCAACTGACGCAAGTGCTGAAAAGACACCCGCCAAGGTGGAAAGCAAAGCGCCGGTGGCTAGCAGTGGCCCGGAAACCTATACCGTTAAGCTCAACGGTAAAGCCTTCGTGGTGGAAGTGTCTGAAGGTGGTGAACTGGGCGAAGTGCAGGAGCAAACGGCGGCCAGCACTGGCGCCCCCAAAGAGGAAGTGTCTGCACCCACTGGTGAGAGCATTGATGCGCCGCTGGCCGGCAATATCTTCAAGGTTAATGTCCGCCCTGGCGATAAAGTCGCTGAAGGGGATGTGGTGATCATTCTTGAAGCGATGAAAATGGAAACCGAAGTGCGTGCCAGTATCGCAGGCACTGTGTCTAAGGTTAACGTCAGCGAGGGCGACAGCGTAGCCGTAGGCGATGCGCTGATCGAGCTCTAAGGGCCCAGTAATGGATAAATTAGTAACGTTATGGGAAGGCTCTGGGCTATATAACCTTGAGCTTGGCCAAGCCGTCATGATCATGGTGGGGCTACTGCTGCTTTACCTGGCCATTTATAAGAAGTTTGAGCCGCTGCTGCTGGTGCCGATTGGCTTTGGCGGCATTCTGGCCAATATTCCCGAAGCAGGGTTGGCGATTTCAGCGCTAGACCAAGCGATCGAGGTGGCGAAACCCGCAGTGCTACAGCAGATAGCGGCAGCGCTGGGCGCGACGCTGGATCCGTTAGCGAATGCGGAAGCCTGGCGTGAATCGTTAAAAGTGATAGCCCACGATGGCGTCGCACCGGATCAGGTGCGTGCCGCACGTGATATCGCCGTGGGCGTCGGCTATAGCGATGGCATGCTTTACAACTTCTATAAAGTAGCAATTGGTTCAGGTATCGCCCCGCTGATTATCTTTATGGGTGTGGGCGCCATGACCGACTTCGGTCCGCTGCTGGCCAATCCGCGCACGCTGTTTTTAGGTGCGGCCGCTCAGTTTGGCATTTTTGCCACTTTGTTTGGTGCCGTGGCGCTCACCTCGATGGGCATCATGGATTTCTCGCTCAATCAGGCCGCCGCCATTGGTATTATTGGCGGGGCGGATGGCCCGACCTCCATCTACGTCTCCAGCGTGCTGGCGCCGGAGCTGCTGGGTGCTATCGCGGTGGCTGCCTACGCCTATATGGCGTTGGTACCGCTGATACAGCCGCCCATCATGCGTCTGCTGACCACCGATAAAGAGCGTCAAATCAAGATGACCCAGTTGCGGCCGGTCTCCAAGCTGGAAAAAATCATCTTCCCGCTTATGCTGCTGATTCTGGTCGCGCTGTTTCTGCCCGATGCGGCACCGCTACTCGGTATGTTCTGCTTCGGTAATCTGATGCGTGAGTGTGGCGTAGTCGAGCGCTTGTCGGATACCGCGCAAAACGCCTTGATCAATATCGTCACGATTATCCTGGGACTGTCGGTAGGTTCCAAACTGATGGCCGAGAGTTTCCTGGCATTTGAGACGCTGGGGATATTAGGTCTGGGTATTGTCGCCTTTGGTATCGGCACGGCCGCTGGGGTATTGATGGCCAAGCTGATGAACCTGGTGAGCAAAATGCCCATCAACCCATTGATAGGTGCCGCGGGCGTTTCCGCCGTGCCTATGGCAGCGCGGGTGGCGAATAAGGTGGGGCTGGAGTCCAACCCACATAACTTCCTGCTGATGCATGCCATGGGCCCCAACGTGGCGGGTGTTATTGGGTCGGCAGTCGCGGCCGGGGTAATGATTAAATACCTGGGTTAACTAGTCCTCTGCCATCAACGACATAGGGGTGTCATTGCGAACGCAGTGAAGCAATCTGGGGTTGGTTCTCAGGGTAGGCTTGAGATTGCTTCGTCGCAGGCTCCTCGCAATGGCCGGTGAGTGTCATCGCGAGCGAAGCGCGGCGATCTCGGTTTGTTTGCCACCGCAGAACGAGATTGCCGCGTCGCAAGCTCCTCGCAATGACATATGGGGCCCTTTCATCTGCTGCGTTATGCCTTTGGTGCAGAGAGAACCTCAATAGCACTCTTCAAGCGGTTTTCTAGCGGGGCAAGGTCAAGCGGGCAGTCCCGTGGCCAGCCAATGGTCAGGCGAACGCCATCACCATCGTAGTCGGCTTGCTCAATAGGGATGTCGTGCTCTTCGCACCAGGCGCGGGCAATCGCTTCATTGGCAAAAGTAAGGCGCAGGGTGTAGGTGTCGCGCTCAACCACTTCCCGGGTAGCGAGTGTCTCAAGGGCATGGCTAACCGCCTGAGCGTAGGCGCGGGCTAAGCCACCGGTGCCGAGCTTTGTACCGCCAAAATAACGAATGACCACACAGCCAATCTGGCCCAGTTGGCTCCCCTGGAGAACCTGATACATGGGGCGGCCAGCGGTGCCGCCAGGCTCGCCATCATCGGAAAAGCCAATCAGATTTTGCTCGCCGGGTGGCCCGGCAATGTAGGCAGTGCAGTGGTGGCTGGCATTAGGATGCGCGGTTTTCGCCGCATTCAGCAGAGTAGTGAATGCGTTGATATCGGGAGCGTGGCAGATCCAGGTGATAAATTGGCTCTTTTCTACTTCAATGTCAGCCGTGTGCCATGACCCTGTGGGTAACTCGGGAACCCGATAGCGCATTAATGCTCCGTAAAGGTAGTCTCACTTTTCACACCCATTACCATGCCGAGTACCTGAATATCCCGGTTGTGCAAAAATAGCGCTGGCTGCAAAGTATCTTCTGGCCATAGCTCTACGCCAAAGCGGCTGATAGAGAGCTGCCTCAAGGCGATCGTTTGCTGGTTTATTTCGGCAACGGCAGTTTCTGTCTGGGTATCGTGTTGATAGCGCCGGATAATAATGACATCGCCATCGAACAAGTTGCAATCACACAGTGCATTGCCACGCACTTTGAGTGCATAGGTATTGCGTCGGGTAATGCTAGGCGCCATTGCGTAAGGGCGCGGTGTCGGTTGTCTACGGCCAAACGTAACGGTAGGTGCTGCCATCGATAGGGTCATCAAAGAATCTCCATTGCATGTTCTTTCATACAGTGGTTTTCATTGTAGACCTGTTTTTGCATACAGTGCCAGAGATAATTGCTCTCACGACATATTGATGAAGATCACGCTGCGACCCAGCGCCGCATTGTGTGAGTGGCGAGAAAGGGGCTTTACGTGTAGAGTTCGACGCGAAATCAATATGCCAGGAGAGACGCTTGAGCCTGTGTCTACAAGCCCGACAGCTTGCCTGTGAACGCGATGACCGCTGGCTGTTTCAAGGGTTGGATCTGGAGGTTCGCAGCGGTGAAATAGTGCGAATTGAAGGGCCCAATGGTAGTGGTAAAACCAGCCTTCTGAAAATTCTCTCCGGCCAGCTCAGTGACTACCAGGGCGAACTGTTCTGGAATGGCGCTGCGATGAACGAGACACGCGAACATTTTCTCGCGAATCTGCTCTATTTAGGACACGCACCAGGCATTAAATCAGGGCTTTCACCGTTAGAAAATTTAGCCTGGTACCAGGCCTTAAGCGGGGAAAGTGGTAATGAAGATCAGCGCTTGGAAGCCCTTGAACGGGTTGGGTTGGCAGGCTTTGAAGATGTGCCCGCAGGGCAACTCTCGGCAGGCCAACAGCGCCGTGTTGCCCTGGCGCGCTTAACGTTAACGCCGCGCGCCCTATGGGTACTGGATGAGCCTTTTACCGCGATTGATCGCCACGGCGTCGCTGATCTAGAAAGACAGCTGGTTGCCCACGCTCAGGCGGGGGGCTGCGTGTTAGTAACGACACACCACGAGTTAACCGCTTCACCGTTGCTCAGACGGATATCCCTAGGGTAGAAAGCAGGACTGTCTCAATTGGAAATAGCGGCTTAAATAACGCTCGACAGCGTGGTGCCAGGGGAGGTTGAAGCGAGGGTCTTTTGTCATGGATGACAAAAGTAGCGCCCAGGGAGGGGTTTACAGCGCCCTCGCGGAAACCTCCACTGGGCACCGATGCTTGTATGGTAGAGGAGAAAGGGTTGCACAGCTCTTTACATGGCGCTTCAAATAGCTCTTCACAAAGCTCGGAGACCACCCAACAGGTTTCAGCAGTGCCACTGCGTGAGCATAATGGTGGGTTAATGACCGCAGTGAAGGCCACGCTCGTGCGTGACTTAACGCTATTGCTGAGACGTCGTGGCGAAGTGCTCAATCCACTGGTGTTTTTTGCCCTGGTGATCACGCTGTTCCCGATCGCTATTTCGCCCGATCCTGAGCTGTTAGCGGTGATTGCACCGGGTTTGCTGTGGGTCGCGGCTTTGTTAGCCGCGCTGCTTTCATTAGACAGCCTGTTTCGCAGCGATTATGACGACGGTAGTCTGGAGCAACTGCTATTGGCGCCGCAGCCGTTAGTCGCGCTAAGTTTGGCCAAAGTGGCCGTACACTGGCTGCTGACAGGCCTACCGTTGGCGCTGATGGCGCCGATATTGGGTATTATGCTGGCGCTGCCGGCGGGTAGCTACGCAGTGCTGGCGCTGTCGCTTGCATTGGGTACGGCAAGCTTGAGTTTGATTGGCGCCATCGGTGCGGCGTTAACCGTTGGCTTGGCACGGGGCGGAGTGCTGCTCTCGCTACTGGTGCTGCCGTTGTATATCCCGGTACTCATTTTTGGCGCAGGCGCGGTGCAGGCGGCCATTTTTGGAGAGGGTGTCTCCGCACACCTGGCTATCCTGGGCGCGCTGCTCGCCGCCTCACTCATGTTGGCGCCGTGGGCGATTGCCGCATCGCTGCGTATCAGTATTAACGGTTAAGGACGGGACACGCTATGTGGGCCTTTATACACAAGCTGGGATCACCCAAGTGGTTCTACGGCATTAGTGCCAAATTACAGCCCTGGTTTTGGGCCGCGGCGGCGCTGTTGATCGTCACTGGCTCGCTGTGGGGGTTGGCGTTTGCGCCAGCGGATTACCAGCAGGGTAATAGCTTCCGAATTATTTACGTCCATGTGCCGGCGGCCTTTTTGGCTCAGTCTATCTTCATTGCCATGGCGGTTTCCGGCCTGGTGTTTATGGTCTGGAAAATTAAAGTCGCCGATATGGCGGCGGCGGTGATGGCGCCTCTTGGCGCAGCTATGACCTTTGTCGCGCTGTTTTCCGGTGCCGTATGGGGTGTGCCCACTTGGGGAACCTGGTGGATGTGGGATGCACGGCTAACGTCAATGCTGATCTTGCTGTTTTTGTACTTGGGCGTAATTGCTCTGCGTGGGGCTTTTACCAGCCGCGATAGCGCCTCACGGGCAGCCTCGGTGCTGGCCATGGTGGGGGTGATCAATATTCCCATCATCAAATACTCGGTGGACTGGTGGTATACCCTGCACCAGCCCGCTTCATTTACGCTGACCTCGCGCCCGGCCATGCCTACTGAAATGTGGCTGCCTCTGGTCATTATGGTGCTGGGTTTTTACTGCTTTTTCATTGCCTTAACGCTGATGCGCACACGCAGTGAAGTTTTGCGCCGCGAAGCTAACAAACGCTGGGTACAGGAATTGGTGACCGGCCAAGTGGTGAAAGTACCGGCAGAGGAGGCTCGCTAATGGCGTTTGACTCATTTTCCGAATTTCTCGCCATGGGTGGTCACGCGCCTTATGTGTGGTCTGCCTGGGGCGTGACAGCGCTACTGCTGCTCGCCACCGTATGGCATGCGCGTGCTGAACAGCGCCAATTGATCAAAGGCTTGAAACGCCGTGCAAGACGCGCAAACAGCGCAAGGGGAAACGCCCAATGACGCCTAAACGTAAACAGAAACTCTTTATTATCCTGGGCCTTGTGTCGCTGGCCGCGATTGCCGTGGGGCTGACCCTGTACGCGCTGCGCGCTAACATCAATCTGTTTTTCAGCCCGGTACAGATCGCCCAGGGCGACGCGCCCATGGAGCGGCAGATTCGCGCCGGTGGCATGGTGAAAGAGGGTTCAGTATCCCGTGACCCCGAGAGCCTGGACGTCGAGTTTGTCGTCACCGATTACGTTGATGACCTGGAGGTCTACTACAGCGGCATCCTGCCCGACTTGTTCCGCGAAGGCCAAGGCGTGGTAGTGATCGGAGAGCTTCAGTCCGATGGTCGTTTGTACGCCGATAAAGTGCTTGCGCGCCACGATGAGAACTATATGCCCCCTGAAGTCGCCCAGGCACTTGAAGAGGCGGGCTATTCGCCAGCCGACTACCAGGCCAAAGCCGCGGAAGTGGGTAAACGCCTGGACGAAGAAGGCGTACCCCAAGCAAGCGAATACTAAGACCCACCGTTTAACCGCCTTGCCTTACCGCCAGTGCTGGTTCGGAGCGCACATGTTTATCAAAATGATTCCTGAAATTGGCCACTTTGCCCTCATTATCGCGTTGCTGATGGCGGCGGTGCAGGCCGTGATGCCGCTGGCCGGTGCGGCCACCCGGCGCCCGCTGTGGATGGCCTATGGTCAGCCCATGGCGGTGGGGCAGTTTGTGTTCATTGCCATTGCCTACGCCTGTTTGACCGCCAGCTATATGCTGGACGACTTTAGCGTGGCGAACGTGGCCAACAACTCCAACTCGCTGCTGCCCTGGTACTACAAGTTCAGCGCGGTGTGGGGCAACCATGAAGGGTCGGTGCTGCTGTGGAGCTTTATGCTCGCGGGCTGGGGGTGTGCGGCCAGCCTGTTTACCGGCAACCTGCCGCGGGATATGGTCGCGCGAGTAATGGGCGTGATGGGTATGGTTTGCGTCGGCTTCTTACTGTTTATTCTGATGACATCGAACCCCTTCGAGCGGCTACTGCCCGGTATGCCCCAGGATGGCGCCGACCTTAACCCGCTGTTGCAAGACTTCGGGCTAGTGGTGCATCCGCCGATGCTCTACATGGGCTATGTGGGCTTTTCCGTGGTCTTTGCATTTGCCATTGCAGCGCTGATGGGCGGTCGTTTAGACGCGGCCTGGACGCGCTGGGCAAGGCCCTGGACGAATCTGGCCTGGGCATTCCTGACCGTGGGTATCGCGTTAGGCAGTTGGTGGGCCTATTACGAGCTTGGCTGGGGTGGCTGGTGGTTCTGGGATCCGGTCGAAAACGCTTCACTGCTGCCCTGGCTGACGGGAACCGCACTGGTTCACTCACTCGCGGTCACCGAGAAGCGCGGCTCGTTTAAAAGCTGGACCGTGCTGTTGGCGATCTCGACCTTCTCGCTGTCGCTAATGGGCACTTTCCTGGTGCGCTCTGGGGTGCTGACCTCGGTGCATGCGTTCGCCAACGACCCGGCCCGCGGTTTCTTTATCCTGATGCTGCTGGCCATTACGGTAACGCTGTCGCTGCTGGTGTTTGCCCTGCGCGCTCCGCGGGTAAGTCATAAGGTGGGGTTTAACTGGCTCTCCCGGGATGCGCTGCTGCTGGTTAATAATATCTTTCTGGTGATTATGACCGTCACCGTGCTACTGGGTACCGTCTATCCGCTGATTCTGGATTCTCTGGGGCTGGGGAAAATCAGCGTGGGCCCGCCTTACTTTAATACCCTGTTTGTGCCGCTTACCGTGTTGATGTGTATCTTTATGGGGCTTGGCTCGGTAACGCGCTGGAAGAGCATGGCGGCACGGGATCTGATTCGTAAACTGTGGTTAGCCGGTGTGGCCGCATTGGTGATCGGCATATTAATGCCGCTGCTGTACCGTGGCGAGTGGAACCTGTTTGTCTCCCTGGGCATTGTCTCTGCACTCTGGATTGTGCTGCCGATGGTGCGCGATGTATTCGATAAAACCCGCCACGCCAGTTCGTTTTTGGCCGGTGTTCGTAAGCTCTCCCTGGCTTATTGGGGCATGGTGTTGGGGCACGTAGGTGTTGCGGTCACTATCGTCGGCGTGACGGTAGTGTCCAACTACAACATTGAGCGCAACGTGCGCATGTCGCCGGGCACCACGGTCGAAGTCGCGGGCTATCAGTTCACCATGACCGAGTTAACCGAGCGTCGTGGCGCTAACTTCCTGGCGGACACCTCGATTCTACAAGTGCAGCGCGGCGACTCAGGCAGCAGCTTTACCATGCGGCCCGAAAAGCGTCTCTACCTGGCCACCGGTATGCCGATGACGCAAGTGGCCCTGCGCCCAGGGCTGTTCCGCGACCTCTATGTCGCCATGGGTGAGAACCTGGGCGATGGCAGTTGGGCAATGCGGGTGCAGTATAAGCCGTTCGTCCGTTGGCTCTGGCTGGGCGCACTGCTAATGGCGTTTGGCGGTGTATTGGCGGTGCTCGACAAGCGCTACCGCCGTACCGCATCCACCCGTGAAGCGCCCAAAGTGGCTAGCCAGGATGATAGTACTCAGAACAGCGCACGGGAGGCCACGGCATGAAGCGACGGCTACTGCTATTACTGTTGCCGGTGTGTTTTTTAGCCCTGGCGCTGTTCTTTTACCAAGGCCTCTCGCTGGACCCCTCCCAGCGGGATTCAGCGCTGATGGCGCGGGAGTTCCCGACCTTTGAAGCCAGCACGCTGCGTGATGAGAATCGCCGCGTTGACCAAACGCTGTTAAAGGGTGAGGTGACGTTGGTGAATGTGTGGGGCGAGTGGTGTCCGGCCTGTAAGCAGGAGATGCCGCAACTGCTGGAACTGGCTGATAACGACATTCGCATGGTCGGGGTCAACTACCGCGATACCCGCGAGAAAGGCATGCAGTTTCTCAGCGAATTTGGCGATCCGTTTGAAGTTAATATTTTTGATCCGGAAGGCGAGCTAGGGTTTGATCTTGGCGTCTACGGCGCCCCGGAGACATTCCTGGTCGATGCCGACGGGGTCATTCGCTATCACCATAAAGGCTACGTATCACCGCAAGACGTGCGCGAGCGAATTCTTCCGGAGGTGGAAAAATGGCGCTAATGCGAACCATGGCAGCGCTACTACTGCTGGTCATAGCGTTTGGTGCAGCGGCAGGTGGTATCGAACTGCGCGAATTTGACGACCCGGTCATGGAGAAGCGCTATCACGATTTAACCGCCTCCATGCGCTGCCCACTGTGTGAAAACCAAGCCATAAACGATTCCGATGCACCCATTTCGGCAGATATGCGTGAGCGGGTTTATCAACTGTTGCAAGACGGGCAGTCGGATATCGAAATTATCAACCATATGGTGCAGCGGTTTGGTGAATATATTCTCTACAACCCGCGTTTAGAGAGCCGTACCTACCTGCTTTGGGGCTTGCCCATCGCCCTGGTGTTGCTAGGTGCGATGGTGGTTGTGCTGATGATTCGCGCCCGCCGTAACGCCTCTGCTAAAGCGTTGAGCGCCGAAGAACGCCAGCGCATAGACGCGCTGACTAACCGTAAGGGGTCTTCATGACGCTGATCTGGATAGCCATTGCCATTCTACTGCTCCCCGCGCTGTGGCTGCTGGTTTCGCCGCTAAGAAACGCGCGTGCCCTGCATGACCAGCAGCGCGATTTTGAAGCCAACGACACCTCCGCCGAGCAGAACGTGGCGATTTTCAAGCGCCGCTTGGCGTCACTGGAAGCGGCTCTTGAACGCGGCGACATAGATGCCGCACGCTTTGAGGAAGACCGGCTGGAACTCGAGCGCAGCCTGCTGGAAGACACTGCTTTTCGCGAGCGTCGGCCGCTAAAGGCTGCCAGCGCCGGCCGTATTGTCGTGCCTGTGGTGATGCTCGCTGTGGTCGCTGTTAGCGTTATTTGGTATCAGCAAAAGGGCGCTGAGGGCGACCTGGTGCTACTGGCCGTGCAGCAAGAAGTGCAGAACGACCCTGATGGATCGCTTGCCATGTATATCGAGCGCATGGAGGAGCAGGCCGAACGCCAGCCGGATAACCCTAATGTGTGGAGCGAGCTGTTTCCGCTCTACCGTGAAACCGGACAAATGCCCAAGGCCGTGGACGCCCTGGAGCGCCTGATCGAGATTGAAGGGCGCATTCCACCGCTGCTTGCGCAGTTGGCGCAGATTCGTTTCTTTATGGCTGAGCGCGAGCTTACCGACGAAGTACAAGCGTTGGTCGACGAGACGTTGGAGCAGGATCCCCGCCAGCCCACCGTGCTGGGCTTGCTGGGCATTAATGCCTTCGACAACGGCGATTACGAGCAGGCTATTGACCACTGGCGCCGGGCGATTGCCAATATCGAGGATCCCAACACTGTGTCCTCGCTACGCGACGGCATTCGCGTGGCTCAGGAGCGATTGGGTATTGAACCCGAAGAAGCCGTCACCGAGGGCACCGGCATTCGTGTGCGTGTCTCGCTGGATGAGGAGCTCGTCGGGCGCGTAGATGGCGATGCCAGCGTCTTTATTACCGCCCGCGATATTGAGGGCGAGTTACCGCCCCTGGCCGTGGTGCGGGCACAGGTATCCGAGCTGCCTATGACCGTGACGCTAGATAACAGTGTCGCAATGTCTCCCCAGGCGCAAATATCCCAGGTACAGGAAGCCCGTTTAGTGGTGCGTGTTTCTCCTTCTGGCCAAGCAGCGCCCCAGCCCGGGGATCTGTTTGGTGACCTTGAGAGCGTCAGCATCGGGCCAATTGAAGACGACGAAGCGGCCGAAGTGGTGATTAACCGTGTCTTTGAATAATCGCAACAGGAACGCCGCTTCGGTATGCGCTTAACGTCGATTCGCTTAGTCGGGTTTAAGTCCTTTGTGGATCCCGTCACGGTGCCCTTTGATGGCAATATGACCGCCATCGTAGGCCCCAACGGCTGCGGTAAATCCAATATTATCGACGCCGTGCGCTGGGTAATGGGGGAGTCATCCGCCAAAACCCTGCGCGGCGAATCCATGGCCGACGTTATCTTTAACGGCTCCACCGGCCGTAAACCAATCAGCCAGGCGTCCATAGAACTCAAGTTCGACAACCGTGATGGCGGCATGGGCGGCGTTTACGCCCAGTACGCGGAAATTGCCGTTAAGCGCTTGGTCACCCGCGACGGACAATCCAACTACTTCTTTAACGGCCAGAAATGCCGTCGGCGCGATATCGCCGACCTGTTTATGGGTACCGGTCTGGGGCCGCGCTCCTACGCGATTATCGGCCAGGGGATGATCTCGCGGCTGATCGAAGCCCGCCCCGACGATCTGCGCTCAACGCTTGAAGAGGCCGCGGGTATCTCCAAGTACAAAGAGCGCCGCCGGGAAACCGAAAACCGCATGCGGCGAACCCAGGAGAATCTGGAGCGACTGGACGATATTCGCGAAGAGCTGGATAAGCAGCTAGAGCGCCTCAAACGTCAGGCCGAAGCCGCCAAGCGCTATCAGGATCTCAAGGAACAGGAGTATCGGCTCAAGGGCGAGCTGGCGCTGCTGCGCGGGCGCGCCCTGCGTGCCGAGCAATCGCATCAAGAGAGCCGCGTTCGCGAATTGGAAATAGCGGTAGAAAAAGATGTCTTCGGTGTCCGCCAGTGCGAAACCCGCCTGGAGCAGGCCCGGGAGCAGCACGACGAACTTTCTGAGGTGCTCGATCGCCATCAGCAGCAGTTCTTTGAAACCACTACGCGCATCGCCCGTTTAGAACAGGATCAGGCCCACCGGCGTAGCCGTGAAACCCAACTGGCCAGCGACATCGCCACGGCTCGCCGCGAATTGGACGAGCAGCGCCGCGTTAGCGAAGGCGATCAGGAGCGCTTAGCCGCCATTGACGAGCGCTTTGACGATCTACTCCCCGAACATGAAGCGCTGGAGGAGCAGCTCGAAAGCCTGGAGCAGGCGCTGGCCGACGCGTCTCCCGCGCTGGAAGCCGCCGAGCAGCAGTGGGCCGATGCCGAAACCCGCTGGCGGGATGCCAGCCGCGATGCGGATCGTAGCCAGGATCAGTTGCGCGACCTTGAACAGCGTATTCAGCGTTTACAAGCGGAAAATCAGCGCCGCCGTCAGCAGCGCAGCGAGGTAGCCGATCTCACCGCGCTGCGTGAAGAGCACGCTGTGTGCCAGGCGCAGTTGACCGAGGCCGAGGAGCAGTCGGAAGGTTTTCAAACCCAGCGGGATCAATGGCAGCAGCGCTACGGCGATGCCAAAACAGCCTACCAGCAGGCCACTCAGACGCGGGACAATCAGCGCGCTGAACTCAGTCAGCGCCAGGGGGAGTTAGCCTCACTTCAAGCGTTGATTGATGCCGCCCTGGTGGATCACGATCCTGCTATTGGCACGACCTTGGAAGCGTATGGTTTAGCGGATGCCCCCCAACTGGGTGAAGCACTGCAGGTTGAGCCCGGCTGGGAAACGCTGGTGTCCTGGCTGCTCGCGCCCTGGCTCAATGCCCGCTTGGTGAACCGCCACCAACTGGCCGCTTTACCTGAAGCCTTAGCCACGGAGTGGCGGCTGATTGATCAAACACCACCCGCCGCCTCAACCTCTGGCCAGCGATTAGACAGCTTGGTCAAAGGCGCCGGTGCGTTGGGTGAATGGTTAGCGAGCATTCACTATACGCAAACGGCAGAACAAGCGGAGGCGCTGGTAGCGCACCTCGCACCTGGCGAAAGCGTGGTAAGCCAGGATGGCGTTTGGCTGGGCCGCGGCTGGCTGAACCAGCAGGCCAACGGCGAAGGTATCGACGGGCTGCTATTAACGCGCCGCCGCTACGCCGAACTGACCGCCCAGCGCGAAAGCGAAGAAGAGGCGCTGGCGCTGGCAGAAGCGCAGTGTGAAGCGGCCAGTGAAACCATTGAAACCCTGGAGCAGGCCCGTGAACAGCAGGCCGAACAGGAGCGCGCCCACGCCGCCACCCTGCAACAGCTGGCGGTAAAAGAGCGCAGCCTGGCCCAGCGCTTGGAACATCTGGAGAGTCGCGCCACTGAACTCGATGAAGAGCTTGCCCAGCTGCAAGAAGATGAGGCGGAGTTAGCGCTTACCATCGACGAGCAGCGTGCCCGCTGGCATGTGGCGATGGAACAGTTGGAAAGCGCGGCGCAAGCGCGGGAAACCAGCGCCGAACAGCGCAACCGGCAGCGTGAAGCGCGTGACCAGTTGACCCAGCAGCACGCCCCGCTCAAAGCGCAGCAGCAGGCGCTGGCGCTGGAGCGTGAACGCTTGAGTGCCGAGCGCGATAGTCTGCGCTCACAGCAGGCGCGTTCAAGTGACTCTGAAGAGCGGCTCTCGCTGCGGATTGCCGAGCTGGAAGAGTCACGGGAAATGCTGATCGAACCCGACGAGCTGGCCGGTGAAGAGCTTGAAGAGCTGCTTCATCAGCGCGAGCAGCAGGAAGGGCGCTTAAACGCCACTCGTCAGCAGGCTCAGGCACTGGCAGAACAGCTGCGTAACGATGAACTTGCCCGCCAGCAGCACGAGCGCAACCTGGAACAGAGCCGCGAGCAGCTCCAGCAGCGGCGCATGGACGTGCAGGCGCTGGCGCTTAAAGCCACCACCCAGGATGAGCAGCTAGCTGAGCTTGGTCATAACGTCGAGACTCTTGCCGAACAGTTACCCCAGGAAGCGACGGAAACCCGTTGGCAGGAACGCCTGGAAAGCACCACGGATAAAATTCGCCGCTTGGGGGCGATCAACCTCGCTGCCATTGAGGAGTACGACCAGCAGGCCGAGCGGCGAAATTATCTGGAAGCGCAGCATGCTGAGCTGACCGAAGCGCTGGAAACCCTCGAAAGGGCGATTAAGCGTATCGATCAAGAAACCCGTGTGCGTTTCCGCGAAACCTTTGATCAGGTGAACGCTGGGCTACAAACCCTTTTCCCTCGCGTATTCGGCGGCGGTGCTGCATGGCTAACGCTAACCGGCGATGATCTGTTGGAAACCGGCGTGGCGATTATGGCCCGCCCGCCGGGTAAGAAGAACAGCACCATTCATCTGCTCTCGGGCGGCGAGAAGGCGCTGACTGCGCTGTCGCTGGTATTTGCGATCTTTCAGCTTAACCCCGCGCCGTTCTGTATGCTGGATGAAGTCGATGCCCCCTTGGATGACGCCAACGTGGGCCGTTACGCCAGGCTGGTGAAAGAGATGTCTGAAAACGTTCAGTTTATCTACATCACCCACAACAAGATTGCCATGGAAGCCGCCGAGCGCTTGATGGGTGTCACCATGCAAGAGCCCGGCGTATCGCGGTTAGTCTCGGTGGGTATTGAAGAAGCGGCGGCGCTGGTCGATTAAACTAACTCCCTATCCTACCAAGCAGCAGTGAAAGCATTCTGATTGAGACCTGGGAGAACGAAGACTAAGCAGCAGAGTTCTTGGAAGAGCACTTCTGTTGAGAGCGTTTTTCCAAGGAGGCTATTGTCGAAAGCAGAGTTAGCGAAAGCACTATTGGCGATAGTAGAGTGAGCAAAGCTGAAGCGGCAAACGCCAAGTAGATAAACTTTTTGTTGGAAAAATGCGTAAAAAAATGTCCTAAAGCGTTCTTCTTAACTATATTAACCCTACTAATAGCGCGCTTGAGATGGTTAAACGGCTTATAGAGGCAATACGCAATGGCGGGTGTGTCGGTTGTCAAAACGGCTTTTCTTGCTTCTCGGATTCCTTTATAAAGCTATTTATAGATGTTAGATCTAATGATTGCGGCACTTTTGTTTGAAGTTAAGGTCAGATTTCTCTGGCCTAAAGAGAGGCAGAATTCTGCCATGGCGTGAAAATCGCGTTAAATGCAGCAAAAATTGGCCCTTTTGGTAGTAATCGCGCTATGCTTGGCTTTATTGATAGCAGGTAATTATTCAATAGCCGTTACCTATATTCAGGCATGACATTTTAGACACCGTGCCTTAGCAACCGGCAAGACGACCATGGAACGTTCGACATGGAACTAAGAGAGTGGCTAATCATTTTAGGGCTGGCGTTGGTATCGCTCATCGTTATTGACGGTGTGCGAAGACTTCAACGGCAGCGTCGTGTACCCCGTCTGGATCAGGCGGAGAAAGACCTATCCGGGAGTTCGCTAGATGATCCCGAGGAGGCTGCTAAAGCTGCGGAGATCAATTGGGAACTTCCAAATGGCGGTGCTCGAGTTGTTAAACCCGCAGACTATAGTGGCTTAGGTAATAAACCAAAGTTAGAACGTCAAGAGCATCCTGGGCCTTCTAGAGTGCTTTCAGAGTTTAGACGTTCCGCCTCTGCTAAAGCCGCCAAGCGCAAAGCTGATAAGGCAGATAAACTCGATAAAGCAGCATCAGTTGCTAAGCCAGCACCAAGCGTAGCCGTTAAGACAGAGCCGCCAGTCACTTCTGCGGCGACGTCTTCTGCTAGTTATGCTGCCCACAATGCGCCCACTGAACATGAGCGCCGCGAGCCCAGTATCTCAATGACTGACTCTGCACAAACTGGCTCTCCTCAAACTGAGAGGCCGCAGGTCAAGGCGACAGTACCTTCGCAGCCGGAACCACAAAGCGAGCAGCCTGCGTATTCTGCTGCAACGCCTAGCTCTCCGGTGGCAGAAGAGAACGTTGAAGCGTCTCAACCTGCTGCTTCAGATGCTATCTCGTTCACCGCCAGTGACGCAGCTGCCACTGAAACAGACAGCGAAATGGCGGCACAGCCTCGCACTCAGCAGGAACCAGAGCACACCCAGGAGCCTGTGCTGCGGGCTGAGCCAGAAGATGCAGTATTTGCTAAACACGCCAATGAGCATTCGCCGAAACGGCGTCAGTTGCGTTCTGATACAGCGGGCGAATACGACGAGTTGGATGATGACGAAGTTGATGAGTATCGCCTGGTCGACTTTGAAGGCATGGGGCGCTCGCTGAAGCGTCGTTTGATTGCGCGGCGTAAAGAGAAGCAGCGCAAAAAAGCTGAGAAAGCGGTGCGTGATCAAGCCTTGGCCCAACAGAAGGCCGAGCGCAAAGCGCTGGAAGCAGAGCAGAAGCGTGAAGCCAAAGAAGCCGCTGACGCAGAGCGTGCCCGCCTTGCTCAAGAGCAGGCCCAAGCTCGTGAAGAAGCGGCTGCCGCCGAAAGGCTAGCCGCCCAGCAGCATGCTGCCGATGAAGAGGCGCGTCGCTACGCAAGCCATGAGTATGCAGCCCACGAAGAAGGTTTTGAAGAAAGCTTCGAGGCAGACGCTTATGATGGCCAAACGGCCGGCGAGCGTGGTATGAACGAGCGAGTCCGCGTACACCCAACGTTAGAAAAAGCTCTGCGCCATGATGTGAACGGTGAACACGCTAAAGAGACGCTGTCCAATGCCGAAGAAGTCGTGGTGATTAGCGTTCTGTCCCGTGATCCAGAAGGCTTCGATGGCACCAAACTACTTGAGCTGATGATGGTGTGCGGTTTGCGCTACAGCAGTGAAATGGGTGTTTTCCACCGCTTTGAAACCGAGAGCGATGCTAGTGAGCTTCAGTTCTCGATGGTGAATGTGGTTAAACCGGGTACTTTCCCCATTGAAGAGATGGGTGAGTTTATGACGCCCGGTATCACGCTGTTGATGCCGCTACCTGGCGCCATCGATAGTGCCGCTGCCTTTGAGGCGATGGTAGAAACCGCCATGGTGGTGGTTCGCCATATGGGCGGCGAGCTAAAAGACGAAAACCGCAGCGTGATGACCGCACAAACGATCGAATTTGCCCGCCAGCGGGTGCGTGAGTTTGAGCGCCGCCATCGCCTGCATCGTCAACTGCAAGCCCGCTAATCGTCGCCTACTAACCGACGAAGCAGCACTTGCTGTGAAACACCCGCCTTCTTGCCAGGAGGCGGGTGTTTCTGTTCAATACGCTGTTGTTTTGTCATTTTTTATGTTTTTGAAATTTAGCTTTTGAAATTTAGCTTTTGCGTTTTCGCTGCCGATTTTAGCTAGTACTGGAACCCACCCCAATGAGTCAGTCTGATTCTCAATCTCTGGAAGAGATTAACCAACTGCGGGCCGCCCTGGACGAGGCCAACTACCGTTACTACGTGCTGGATGAACCGACGCTGACGGATGCCGACTATGATCGTAAATTTCAGCGTTTACAGCAGTTGGAGGCTGAGCATCCGGAGTTGGTCACTCCCGATTCACCCACTCAGCGTGTGGGCGCTGCCCCTGCGGATGGCTTTCCATCGGTGGCCCACGCTATCCCCATGCTGTCGCTAGATAACGCCTTTAGCCGTGACGATATCCTCGCCTTTGCTGAACGGGTGGCCGAACGCCTCGAATGCACGGCAGACGGTCTTGAGTTTACCTGCGAGCCAAAGTTGGACGGCGCGGCCGTCTCGTTAGTTTATGAGCAGGGCATGCTGGTGAGCGGTGCGACTCGAGGTGATGGTCGCACCGGCGAAGGCATTACCTCTAATCTGCGCACGCTGCGCTCGGTGCCGCTCAAGCTAATGGGCAAAAACGTGCCCGCGCTGCTAGAAGTACGTGGCGAGGTAATTATGCGCCATGCGGGCTTTGAGGCGCTGAACGAGCGCGCCCGGGAAGAGGGCAGCAAGGTCTTTGCCAACCCCCGCAACGCGGCGGCAGGCAGCCTGCGCCAGCTGGATCCACGCATCACGGCAAAGCGCCCGCTAGAGTTTCATGCTTATCAGGCTGCGCGCTTGGAGCCAGACTTAGGGGATACTGCGCACAGCGAACTAATGCAGCGTTTGTCCACGTTAGGCTTTCGCGCCAGTTCAGAATTGAAGGTGGTCAAAGGCCCGCAGGCCGTTGCCGATTACTGTGACCAGTTAGGCGAAAGGCGAGACGATTTAGGTTTCGATATCGACGGCGTGGTGATCAAGGTGAACGACCTGCGCTACCAGCGTGAACTTGGCTTTGTTGCCCGCGCGCCGCGCTGGGCGGTGGCGTTCAAGTATCCGGCTCAGGAAGAGGTCACCACGCTTAACGATGTGGAGTTCCAGGTCGGCCGAACCGGGGCGATTACGCCCGTGGCGCGCCTGGAACCAGTCACCGTGGCCGGTGTGACGGTGTCTAACGCGACGCTGCACAACGCCGATGAAATCAAACGCTTGGATGTCATGATCGGCGATACGGTGTCGATTCGCCGGGCCGGTGATGTAGGTGTCACCCTGTAGCTCGGAGTTTCAAATAGGCTAATTTGTAAAATAATCATAGCTAGGTAGCAAATGCACCCAAGCGGTCGAGTTGATGACGATGAATCATAAAAATCAAGACAGAATTTCGGAGCTGAGAGCTCTTGTAGAAAAATACAATCATGAATATTACATTTTGGATGAGCCCTCCGTTACTGACTCCGAATACGACGAGCTAATGCGTGAGTTGAAGGAACTAGAAAGTGAAAATCTCGAGAGAAGTGATCCTTCATCACCCTCTCAGAAAGTTGGAGGAGGAGTAGCGAAGGGCTTTAAAAAGGTGAGGCACGAAGTTCCAATGCTTTCATTGGACAATGTGTTTGATTTCAGTGGCTTGGAAAATTTCATTCGAAGGATCGAGAAATCGTTTGGTACATCGAGTCCTGTAACATTTTGCGCAGAACCGAAGCTAGATGGATTGGCCGTTAGTCTGATATACGAGAATGGGGCTCTGGTCAGGGGGGCAACTAGAGGCGATGGCAGTGTTGGTGAAGATGTAACACGGAATGTAAAAACCATCCGTAATGTGCCTCGAACGCTATCAAATATTAATGCTCCTAATAGGCTTGAGGTTAGGGGTGAGGTCGTAATTCCTGTGGTAAAGTTTGAAGAACTTAATGAACGCCTAGCGAGCGAAGGAAAAAACTTGCTCGTAAATCCACGAAACGCGGCATCTGGGAGTTTGAGACAGCTGAATGTTGATGTAACAGCACGTAGGCCTCTAGAGTTTTTTGCATATGGAGTCGGCGTTTGTGAAGGTAAAGAGCTCCCTGCTAGCCAGTTTGAGCGACTAATTTATCTCAAAGATCTGGGGTTTGCACTTCCGAAAGAAAGTACGACTAAAGTTGGAGTATCTGGTTGTCACGACTACATTGAGGAGCTTATGGCTTCTCGTTCAGCCCTTCCGTATGAGATTGATGGGGTCGTTTTTAAAGTTGACTCAATTGTTCAACAGGAGTCACTTGGCTTCATTACAAATGCTCCCAGGTGGGCAATCGCTCATAAATTTCCAGCCCAGGAAGGTAAGACCCGATTGGAAAACGTTGAGTTTCAAGTTGGGAGAACTGGAAAGATAACGCCAGTTGCAGTTCTGATGCCAGCTTTTATAGGAGGAGTGACAATAAGTCGTGCTTCGTTACACAATGCGAATCAAATTGAGCGCCTTGGCCTTTGTATAGGTGATGAGGTGATCATTCGCCGCGCAGCAGATGTCATCCCGCAGGTCATGTCTGTATCAACCAAGGGGGCAGATAGAAAGCCCATCATATTTCCTCAATCCTGCCCAGTATGCAAATCAGATATTGAAAAGGTTGAAGGGGAAGCTGATGCAAGATGTACCGGTGGGCTAGTTTGTAAAGCGCAGTTGATAGAAGCAATAAGACATTTCTGCTCTAGAAATGCCATGAACGTAGTTGGTCTAGGTGAAAAAATTATTGAGGAGTTGGTTAGGCAAGAGATAGTCAAAAGCCCCGCTGACCTTTATACCCTAACCGCGCCCTCTTTATTGCATCTGGATCGAATGGGTCCTAAAAAGATTGAGAATATACTTCAAGCTATTGATAATTCTAAAGAAACGACATTTGATAAGTTCGTCTATTCATTAGGGATACGAGAAGTTGGAAAGGCTACAGCAAAGAACTTGGCACTATCCTTTGGGGATCTCAACAAACTCATAGTTGCTTCTATGGAGCAGTTGGTAGATGTTCCTGATATAGGAGAAATCGTCGCAACACATATCTATCACTTTTTTCGGCAGGAAAGAAACTTGTCGGTAATTAACGCGCTCATCGAGCAAGGCGTACGGTGGGAAGTAGTCCAGGTAGATGAGAGTTCGCAGCCGTTGAAAGGAAAAACGTTCGTTTTAACAGGTACTTTGAACAGTATGACTAGGTCTGAGGCACAGGAATCTCTGGAAAGCCTAGGCTGCAAAGTGTCTGGAAACGTGTCAACTCGCACATCTTACGTTGTGGCGGGAGAGAGTGCAGGGTCTAAGCTTACAAAAGCTAAAGACCTCGGTGTAGAGGTAATTAATGAAAGTGAGCTGATTCAGATGCTAGCTAAGTACGCAAAAGCATAGCCAGGTCAGTTTGACACATGCCGCATTGGGCGAAGTAGGACGGCGACAGTACTTCGATCAATTGTTGCTTTGACACACGGCCTCCGGGCCAGGAACCGATCTCGGCAGGTAACTTCTTGGCTACCGAGATCTGCTTCCATTGGGTAGTTCTGTTATACGGTGTCCTGATGGACAGATTCTACACTGGCGGCACCGATCAATCTGCTGCGTTAGTATTTATGCAGCTTTTCACTTAAGCGCCACATTTTGGTTGGCAAAAAGCTATTATTACCGACGTTGTTGAAATATAGAGGTGCCCGGCTGTGCTCTGAGCTCTACTTCTGTAGCTTTTTAAAATGGGGGAATGACCCATAGAGCAGACGGCTCTGATTCATCTTTGGTGGTCCTTACGTAGATGAATCAAAAGGTTTTTTGTTCATAAAACTTTATAAAAGAGGGCCTATATAAGAGACAAGAGGTGCTGGCGGTAGTATTCCGAGAAGCTAAGCGTTAGCAAGGGAGGCTCAAGAGACAGCATCTCACGCTCATTAATATTTTCTGCTGATAACGGTTGGCTATTACTCGCAGCTGGCTCACTCTCCTCAGTGCCGCCCATTTGACTGGAGCGCGCTTTCTCCAATCGTAGGTTCAGCTTTTGGGTTTGAAGCATCGCCTGATCTTCGGGTAAATCCTCAGCTATTCGCTGCGAATATTTACGCAGCAGTGGCTCGGCGATGACATAGAGCCATGCTGTTACATCTGAGTCGCCCATTTTGCGTAAAATGCGCCCTAAAACCTGCCGGTAATGCAGCTCTGTTCGAATCCTGCTCAGGTACGCACAAACGCATAACCGTTGGATATCCGTCCCTTCGGAAATCATGCTTACCGCGACAATCCAGCGCGTACTGTTATATCGGTATTGGTCAATTAGTTGATGCGCCTTCGGTGTTTGGCTAGTCACCACTACATAACTTTCACCCTTATGAAGCAAAAGCTCAGCGATTTGATGGGCATGTTCAATGTCAGTAGCAACGACTAGACCGCCAGCATTAGGCACGCTGTTCCGCTCTTTGTTGAGTCGTTTGATGCCAAGGTCTAGCACCGCATTCAGGATGTCGTCGTGTCGCAACAGGTCTTCGTAGCTGATTGGCGACTCACTAAGCAACTGTTGAAATGAGGAAAACGCTCTTACCGATGCTGTGCTTTCGTTCTCTTCGGTTAAGCGGATCAGTGGGTTATCGATGAGCGTAATTCGTGGCGAGCGGCATACACCGTCTTGAATGGCGGTTTTAAGGTCATAACGGTAATCGCAAATGAGTTTGCCTTCTGGATCGCTGTAACGAGCTAATGCGATAGGTAACTCATCCGAACGCCAGGGCGTTCCTGACAGCGCTAACGTGTAAGTGGCCGCATTTTGGATACGCTGAATTATCTGCTGGCCCCACGTGTTGCTGAGGAGCGGATCATGGCCTGCACAGTGATGTATCTCATCGAAAATGGTCAATGTGCGATATTCTGTGAATAACGTCCAAAAATCCTCAGGGTGATATTCCATTGATTGGTAGGTATAGGCAGCCCCTACTGACGCAAGCGTATCGCCAAACCGCTGATTCAATACGACGGTAAAGGTGCGCTGGATACCAGCCACCACTTCTCTCGTTGGCGCAAAGCAGATAACAAAATCAATATGTCCTTCTTCAAGGAGCCATCGAGTCATTTCAGCTGCCAGTCGGGTTTTTCCGCTCGCAGGTGTTGCTTGCACGAAAAAGTCGCTATGGAGTAAGTAGTGAACCTTCGCTAGCTCCAAGCACTCTGCTTGCCATCTCCGCAGCCTCGTGCTCATGTACCCTTTAGCCGATGTAGGGATTTTTCTAGTGCACGCACCCGGCCCATTAAGCGTGCGCTCCGGTCATAAGCATCACGATGATCAACCACGATACTCGCCTTAAGATCAGGGTATTCATCCATAAGCTCACGGAACGCCTCGACTTCACCCAGTGTAGAAAGGAATTCACTTTGCGTTTCCTTTAACACTTTCTCCAAGGCATATTGACTCGAAGCCTTTCTAGCACTGGGGCTCTGTTCACTACTATTTTCGTCTTTTGGAATAACGGTTGTCTCTGTTGTTTCATTTGCTGTTTGCGACACGAGCCGCTGGTGCCATGCTTCAAAACTTTCTCCCTCCAGGCTCAAGCCCGCTTCTCTAATTGAAGGCAAAACAAAATAGAGCTGATCGCGTTTGCGTTTTTCACTGTCTTTCTCCACCAAGCCAGCGGTGATTAGCTTTTTAATTCTTTCATAGATAAAACGCCTCAGAGCAGTGCGGTACTCAGCGGCTATGCCATGTTGGTGTGCATATTGGTCACGGAGGCTGCGTATAGTGAATTGAGCGTTATCAGTTTCTAAAAGGAGTTCGAAAATGCGCTCCTCAATCGAAGGGGGGGTACCCGACATGACCATCACCTAGGAGAGGTAAAAACGAAATGCGGATTATAGTCCGTGGCTAGGTAGGCCGCAACGAAGGATAGTCCCGCCAAAAGGAAATGAGGCGGGTATGGGTGAGCTAGCGAAGACTCTGGGACAAAATATCAGGGAAGAACGGAAGAAGAAGGGGCTTTCGCAAGATGCCTTTGCCTTAGCTGCTGGTATTGATCGCAGCTATATAGGAAGAGTCGAACGAGGAGAAGTTAATATCACCGTGGAAAAGTTATATGAGATTGCTGCCGTGCTCCAATGTGAACCAGCATCTCTTTTACCTGATCAAACCACCTTGGAACCAGAAGGGCACAAACCGGCCAAAAGCGGTTAGAACCAAAAAGAACATGGTGCCGGGTATTGATGCTTGTTAACGCAGACGTTAGCTTCATCAGAGAAAGGTTAATTTCTCCAAGTATGGATATCTATGAGTCCAGGGCCACGTACTCTTACCTAAGTTGCGTGGACATCCATGCTTATGGCTCTTTCACAGCTTGCATCAGCTGCACATGCTTTGGATAACGCAACGCTTCGTCTCTGAAAGCTGAAGTGTTGTACCTTAAATGCTCTGATCAAATGCTACGTTGCTGAAGCTATCGCAACAGTGGTGTGCGCACCGCCGAAAAAATCATGTTTTCGGTAGCTGATCGCAAAGTAGCATTAAACCCATTTCGAACAATTAATCTAAAGGACTGGCTTCATGGGTAATACAATAAACATGGAAGCTCGAAACTACCGCAGTGAAAAAGGTATTTCGCCCTTTCTAGCTAAGGCTGGAAAGCCTCGCACTGGAGAAGATCAGCTTCCTGGCTATTATTGCGAACAGCAACAAATGTGGGTGGTCGATACGGAGCAAGGCGCACTACCTATTATCAACGAGCAAGCGCTCTCGCAGCTGATGACCAAGACACGAGTGCATAATGAAGAGGATGACGACAACTATCTTGCGCTTGAACTGATTACCAAGACTTACCAGCAGCTCGAAAGTGACGACGACACCAGACCAACGGGATACAACAACCTCCTGCAGTTAATCACCAAGACAGATTCGATACAGGAAGTCGATGACAACTATTCCGCGAGCCAACTGCTGGAGCTAGTTACCAAAACCAAGGTAGAGCAGGAAACAGATGACGATGGTTTCCGAACCCTAGGATTTGATTGCTGACCCGGACCGATCGAGTTAAGGAAAGCGAATGCTTTTGTTAGTCACAAATCGCCGCGACATTACGATCGACTATGTCGTGGCTGAACTCAAACGCCGCCAGACGTCTTTTTTCCGCTTGAATACCGAAGAGCTGTCGACGGCTCGCTGCACAATGTCCGCATTTCCGAGAAGCGCATGGTCATTATCTTTCAGAGAGCGAATACTCCAGGGAGCCGATGTGCGCGCTGCGTATTTTCGACGTCCTGCTCCGCCTGCTAGCAACCTCACCATTTCGGATGACGGTGAAAGGGAATACGTGGGCGCGGAGTGGGAAGCCTTTCTGAAGAGCCTGTATGCGCGTCTGGAAGGCCTTTGGCTGAATTCGCCGATGGATATCTTTGCTGCTGAAGACAAACCAAAGCAACTGATGCTCGCGAGCGAGATCGGTTTCAACGTGCCGCAGGTTCAGATCACGAACGACATCGCCTCGATTCGTGAGGTTGCTAAGGCTGGACCCGCGATCGGGAAGCCGCTTCGGCAGGCTTTGATCAACGGAGACCAAGAAAGGGTGATTTTTACCACCCGACTGGAGATTCTTCGCGACAGCGACAAAGAATCAATTGCCTTGGCACCGTTCATCGCCCAGGCCGAAATCAAAAAACAGTATGACGTTCGAGTTACAGTCGTAGGCCGCCAGGTGTTCGCAACCGCAATCAAGTCGCAGGAACACGAAGAAACCACAGTGGATTGGCGCCAGGGGCGCCGGCCCGATCTCAAGCATGAACGCATTGAACTTCCTGGCGAGGTCAACGATCAGTGCTTGGCACTGATGGAATGCCTGAAACTACGTTATGGAGCGATTGACCTAATCTGCGATCAGCAGGGCAAACTGTGGTTTCTTGAGATCAACCCGAATGGCCAATGGGCCTGGATTGAAAACCTCACCGGCTACCCCATTGCCGCTGCGATAGTTGATGAACTTGAGGAAATTGCTCGGTGCCAAAGTTAATCCCTCAATGGCTGTGGCCTCGCCTTACGCTCTCATCTCAGCACGAGTGGCTTCAAAGTGAGAGGGACAAGGTCAACCAAGGTTCTTGGCTGGAAAAAAATGATGTCGCTCTGGAGGAGGCGCGCAGGCTTTTTGACGCAGAGCAGGAGCGCCGTCGTGGGGCTGATTCCAAAGCCGGGCTTTATCTCGCGGCGATTACAGCGCTGATGCCGATCCTGGCAACGATCCTCCCTCGTCTCTGGGATGATCAAATCAATAAAGCTTTGGCTGGCACCTTGCTGGGTATATTCATTTTCGCGCTGATATACCTTATGCGAGCAGGTTTATGGGCACTGAAGACCATCAAGACCTCTGCTGCAGCACAGCTAGGTGCAGGTGATATCGCAGAAACCTTCAGCTCCGATAGGCCTGAAGAGCAACTTGTGAAACATCTGCTGAGCGCCGTGATTTACAACTACAACGGCACAAACCAAAAGATCAGCTGCATAAAAATGACGCATGAGTACCTACTGCGCGCCTTCTTTTGCTTCGTAGCTTTTCTTGCAGTCCAAGCGGTTTGGCCGGTGGCAGCCTGGGCTGTTAGCCGAATTCATAATGAAATCGTCGCGCCGCTGATGAGCTGTCTCCAATAGGCTGCATGATACGATCTCAGAATCTTTAGCACTCACATAAGGACTGCATATGATCATGAAAATCAGGGTGCAAGACTATCGGGTCTAAGGTGATTCACCCTCAATCCAAACAAAGGCCTCAACATTTTGGTCGGCGGTAATGATGCGGGGTAATCGACCCTAATGGAGGCGGTTGTCGGCATCGGCGTCTGAGTTGGGCTGCATTGCCGGACCTGGCTCACTGACGGCCGTAGTACTCCACTTCTCGGTTCTTGGTACCGGCCCTAGGTGTGAATTACATTAATAAAAACGACTAAAAAACTGCTTGACTGGCATTGAATCGCCCCAGGTTTCGTAGACACTCCAGGCCTGATACCAGCTTACAGCTCATACGCTGGAAGACATCGTCAGCACAGCATTGCAGGCTCTCTACCTGGTTAAAGATAAACATATCCTTTTAATTGCAGCCCAGCGAGTGATGGATTTGTCCCTATATCACCGGTTGATAATCAATAAAGATGGTCAGCGAGAAAATTCTGCCGATCGAATCGCGGATGAGCGGAGCTTATCGAATGCCTTGACTAGGATTCCTGCAACCATCGATAAACCTCTCACGGATGTTCCAGCAGCTTGGTTAAAGGGAGGGATACCCCGAGCTCGCCGCGGTAGACACGCTGATTATGAGAGCTGGGGCGATTCTGCCCCAGCTTTTGAACCAAGATTTGCGGCTAAAATATTCAAGCATTTCCGGTCGAGATATGGTGCCAATCCGTTAACCATAGAGAGCTGATAAAGGCCACACTCCTTCAATTGGTGACATGGACCAGCGAGCGATTAATTCCCCCTTGGCAGCAAGATGTCGAGCGCTTAGACAGACAATCAAATATTCAGCGCTCTGGTCGCGTTCAAGGTCAAAACGAGCGCGCTTCATGATCCCCGAAAGTCACCCCACCGTTGTGTTGTTGGCGCTGATAACACGGTTATCCCACCACCCCCATGGGCCGCATCGCCGCCGCGCTCCACCGGCTCATCGCCCATGTCGGAACGCGCAGTTAGAGCCTCATGGGCGCGTTTAAAACGGAGAATGAAAGCGGAGCCAACCTCTTGAAGCAACACCTAACGGTAGACTGCGATGAGTGTGGTCGAGAAGTCTCTAAATTGTGGCGACGCCATAAGGGTCATGGTCATGGTTACTGCTCAACTTGCTATGCTCGTGTGTTTAAGCGGCGGATGTGCCCACGATGTGGCGAGTTAGCCCGTCTGCCTAAAAATGATCCAGACGTCGCCTGTCATCAGTGCGACGTCGACAAACCGTGTGCACGATGTGGAAAAGCTAGTTCAGACTACACCATCGGCAAGGTCACTCCCTACGGCCCTGTCTGTAACGCCTGCGCTCCCTATTTCAAAGCACCAGAGCCCTGCGAGGCGTGTGGGAAAGCATCTCAACGTCTTACCCGAGTGACGCGTATGGGGCATGATCATCGCTTATGTCCACGCTGTGCGATGGCTGATCACGGTACCTGCTCTGCGTGTCGTCGACATCGCTTATTGGTCATGACATCAAGCGGTGACGCATTGTGCAAAGTTTGTTATGAGCAAGGTGAGATTGCCTGCCCATCGTGTGGCCATCCTATGCCTGCGGGTCGAGGCGATGTCTGTGAGCCCTGTTACAGGACGCGAACATGCCGTAAACGCATCACCATTGGACAAGCCGGTATCACCACAAAAGCGTTAAGTGAGGCAATTGGGGAATTTGGTGAATGGCTGATCCGTACCACGGGGACGCATAAAGCTGCCCTCAAGATCAATCATTTCTTCTCCTTCTTCCTTGAGCTCGACCAGGCGTGGTCACGGATACCGAGCTATTCGGAGCTACTTCATCACTTCGGGGCGGAGGGGGTGCGGCGAGTGAGGCTGCCCATGCGATGGTTGCATGAAGAGTAAGGGGTAGAGTTGGATCACCAAGCAAAGAAGATCGACTCAGAGAAACGACGTATCCAAGCGTGCCTCAGTTCTATGCCGTCCGCTTCGCTATCAGGCCAAGTGCTGCAAGCCTATTGGCTTCAATTGGAAACCCGTATAGAGGCGGGAAAAGCGTCCCACACATCCGCACGGCTTGCCCTAAGAGCGGCATCCGCATTGCTATTCGCTACTGACCAGGAGGGGCAGCGGCTGCCTCAACAAGGCGATGTAGACAGCTATTTGCAGGCAGTGCCTGGACAAGCTGCCTCGGTGACGGGGTTTATCAATTTTTTAAATCGACAATATGCCACCACACTGGCCCCTAGGGTGAATGAGAAACGGGCAAGAAACCGGCGAAAAGAAATGTTGGCTCGCACCATGATGCAAATGGCTAAGTGCGCTGAACAAGGGGATGAGTGGAGGGAGCGGTGGATCGTAACTGCCATGGAATACTTTCATGACAAGAAAGTGACCAAAAAAGCACTTCGGTGGCAGGCCATAGAGAGTTCAGGAGACGGGGTACGGGTTACCATGGGCGACGAGAGCTACTGGCTGCCTATTGCATGAGTGTTCAGATGTATTATTGATGCGTTAACAAGCATCAATGCACACACTAAGAGCAAGCCCAGGTGTTAATAGCTAGATGCGCTAAGGGGGAGGCGCTCCGGCCTTTTGACCGGAGCGGTTCAAGTGAGAGATTAATACTAGTCACGACAAGCCCCTGCATCACCATCAGCAGTAACATTAAATACCTCAGGCGTTGACGTAAATTTCGATGGACAAGCGTTCACAGCGACTCTGATAGCAACAACATCGGGCGCATAATCCATTGCAATGCACCATCATCGATGCCCGTCATTCACAGGCTATAGTAAAAAAACTCTGAATAACCTAGTATCCCCTCCAGGGGGATAGGAATATAAAGAGGACACATCATGACATCGCATACACATCAAACACATCCAGAGATCATCAAGCGGCTAAACCGAGCACGCGGCCACCTTCAAAGCGTGACCAACATGATAGAAGACGAGCGGCCCTGCTTAGAGATTGCCCAGCAACTCCACGCCGTTGAGAAAGCCATTCAACAAGCCAAAAAAACCTTGGTGCAGGATCACATCGACCACTGTATGGAAGCGGCAGTCGGGCCTTTAACAGCCTTACAACGTGAGCATGTCAAGGATTTCAAGGCTATTGCTCGTTACCTTTAATGGATATCTCATTTAATAGCTATCTCAATGGAGAGTATTCCAATGCACCATAACCTTAGTGCTTGGCAGCATGATCACGTTTTCGATCAGGATAAACGACGCAGCGGCGAGACCCGCACGCTGTTGGTGGTTGGCCTCACCCTTGTCATGATGGTGTGGGAAATTACCGCCGGTATTGCCTATGGCTCAATGGCCTTACTTGCCGATGGTCTCCATATGGGGTCGCACGCGGTGGCGTTGGGCATTGCAGCTTTCGCCTATATTTATGCACGTCGTCATGCCACTAGCGCACACTTCTCTTTCGGCACCGGCAAGGTTAACGCCCTAGGTGGCTTCACCGGGGCTATTTTGCTAGCCGTATTCGCGCTGTACATGGTCATCGAGAGTATTGATCGTTTTATCAATCCCGTGGCGATTTCTTTTAACGGGGCGATTTTTGTGGCGATTATAGGGCTTGCAGTCAATGGTCTTTCGGCTTGGATATTAGGTGGAGAGGGGCATGGACACGATCATGATGGCCATGACCATCACAGCCACGATCACAATCGCCGGGCGGCCTATTTTCACGTACTTGCCGATGCCTTGACGTCAGTGCTGGCGATTGCCGCCCTACTATCAGGTAAATACATGGGCTGGAACTGGCTGGATCCGGCCATGGGCATTGTTGGCGCCGTGCTGATCACCCGATGGTCATGGCTTTTGCTTAAGGATACTGCCCGCGTATTACTTGATCAGCAGCGCAGTGAACTAGAAGCACAGGTTAAAAAGGCTATCGAAGACGAGCAAACTCATATCACCGACTTACACATTTGGTCTATTGGCCCTAATATCCATGCAGCGATTGTCGCCCTGGTCTCGGGCACCCCAGAATCACCTGACATTTACCGACAGCGCATTCAGCAACAGTGCGATTCTCTGGTGCATATATCGGTGGAAACGCAGTTAAGTTCGAAGACCAGCCCAGCAAACTAATCAACGATCTTGATGTTGGTTTTGCTCCCAGGTCACACTGACCGCTAGACCGTTGGGCGTGCGATTACTAAGCGTAAGGCGTGCGTTTTGGCGCTGAGCCAACTCCGAGACAATCGATAAACCTAATCCGCTGCCGGTGGTGCCCTGGCCAGACGCTCGCCTAAAGCGCTCAGTGACTTTATCCAAAAGTGCCTCGGGGAGCCCGGGGCCAGTGTCTCTCACCGTGAGTTGAGGCAACCCCTCCCAAAGCGCTAATTCTACCTCCACTTGGCCGCCTCCCGGCGTATAGCGCAAGGCGTTATCTAGTAGGTTACGAAAGAGAATTCCCACCTCGACTTCGTCGGCGCGAACCTCCAGCCGAGTTAAGCCTGTTAGCCTCAAGTGCTGATCTCGCTCTTCAGCGAGTGGCCACAGCTCGGCTAACAATTCAGCAATAATCGGATAAAGGTCGATAGTGGCCGGTGAGGTTGTGGCAACTTGATCCAATCGAGCCAAAATAAGTAGTTGCTCTACCACACGCTGAAGTCGCTCAACCCCGACATAAGCCTTTTGTAATGATTGCTCTCCCCCTGCCTGCGCATTATCTAAGTGGATTCTCAGCGCTGCCAAGGGCGTGCGTAATTCATGGGCCGCATCTGCAGTGAAGCGCCGCTCGCGCTCTAACGTTTCTTTCAACCGGGCGATAAAGTCGTTTAGCGATTGGCGTAATCCATTAAGCTCTTGAGGAACCGCGTTATCGATTTGACGCAGGTCGTGGGCGGAGCGGCCTTGTACCTGGCTGGAAAGCGCTTGAATAGGCGCGATACCCCGCCGGATAATACGACTCATCAGCCAAAGGAGGAGTGGCAGCAACAAGAGCATCGGCAATAAATTGTTCCAGGTGATGCGCTCCACTACTTCATCATGAAACGAACCTCGTAGCCCCATGCTAATCCAGGTATCGCTAGCAACATCGAACATGCTGAAAACCCGCCAGCGATGACCATTGTAACTTTCCCAGCGAAAACCCTCCCCTAAAGGCGCGGGGAAAGGGCCTGCATCACTCCAACTGGCCCCTAACAGCCTGGGAGAGCTATCGGCATTCCAAAAACCCAGTACTAATTTAAGTTCTTCTTCGTGATAAAGCTTGGGACCTGATTCAGAACTGCTCACGGGCACTGAGTTACCGTCGCGATATAGCTGAGCCGGATGTTCTGGAAGGCCCATGCGTGAAGCCAGGCGAGCATAGTCGTCAATGGTGGCGTTTGGATCGAGTTGGCCAGCCACAATCCGGCTATGCAGACTGAGCTGTGTATCGAGAATTTCTTCTAACTCGTGATCTGTAATTAAGTAAGCCGCAGTAACCGCAACGCCCCCCGCGACAACCATGGTAATGGCTAGCGTGCGAAGCAGATAATGCCGTATCGATCTCATTGCGCCTGGCTATCCAGTCGGTAGCCAATCCCGCGCACGTTAATAATCAGATGCTTTTCAAGCTTTTTACGCAGATGATGAATGTGAACTTCCACCGCATTGGACTCTACCTCGTCGCCCCAGCCGTAAAGCAAATTTTCTAAACGAGGGCGAGATAACACCCTGTCCGGATGCCTAGCTAGCTCTAGCAATAAAGCATACTCGCGTCGACCCAACTTTACGTCTTTGCCTCGCCAACTCACCGCATGGCGGGCCTCATCAATACTCAGTGCTCCCAGCGTCAATATTTGCGAGGCACGTCCCTCAGCGCGTCGCATTACGACACGCAAACGGGCGAGTAGCTCCTGCAAATTGAAAGGCTTGAGCACATAGTCATCCGCCCCCGCATCTAAGCCGCCAATACGGTCTTCCATCCCATCGCGGGCCGTCAAAATCAGAATAGGCAGAGTAGATTGCTGTCGGAGTAAATGCAGTACCTGGATACCGTCCATATCGGGCAGTCCAAGATCCAAAATAATCACACTGAAGGTCTCGCTGCCGATAGCGCTGATTGCCTCTCGGCCAAGCATAAACCAATCGACTGTGTAGCCCTCGCGCTCAAGTGCCGTTTTAATGCCATCCCCAAGCAAGGGGTCATCTTCTATTAATAGTGCGCGCATGCTGATCCCCTTAATCGACAAACCGCTATTGTCGCCTCCAAAACTTAAGCTTTTCTTAAATACGGAATCTTACTTCCGGTGATTTTCAACCCAGTTGTCCAAATGGCTGCACTTAAGCAGCCTTTTTATTACGCTCGATTTCCTGCACTTTCCCTGGGTTAAGCGACACTGAACCAGTGACCTCCCAGTTTCGGGTGCTGCCCGACCAGCGTTTCGGATAGCGACGCTTAGCGCTTTCATAAACCGCTTTACGACGTTCAAGGCGTTTTCGATCAACGCCACGATGCCGGTCAGCTGGCGTGACATATTGGATGCCACTGTGAAGGTGCTGTTCGTTGTAAGCCCGCTCGAACACCAACATCCATTCTCGTACCGCGCTCAGCGATGTAAAGCCCTTGGTGGGCCATGCTGGGCAGTATTTGACGGTACGGAACAGCGCTTCCGAGTAAGGGTTGTCGTTGCTTACTCTCGGTCGACTGTAAGACATCAACATCCCTAGTTCGGTTAACCTCGCTTTGAGCGTATAGGACGTCATCGGCGCGCCATTATCCGAGTGCAACACCGGCGGCTGATGCCAGCATTTCTCACGCAATAATGCACGCTCCATCAGCTGTTTAGCCAAGTCGCCCGATTCCGTCTCATGAACTTCCCAGGCAATGATTTTGCGGCTGTAGATATCCATGATCAGGTAGAGATACCAGTGCTGGCCTCGTACAACGGAGGCGCAATAGCTAATATCCCAGCTCCAAACCTGGTTCGGCCCTGTCGCCGTAAAACTGGTCGGCGCGGGTACTGTGCGGCGTGCTTTCGTACGGCCACGATGATGCTGCTGGTGATGCTTTTTCAAGACCCGATAAAACGACGATTCGGAGGCCAGATAGACGCCGTTGTCTGCCAGTAAGGGCACGATTTGAGACGGCGGCAAGCTCTGATACTCGGGACGATGACACGTGTTCAAAATGGTCTGCTTTTCCTCATGCGTCAGCTGATGCGGCTGCCTCCCTTGTGCCGCCTGTGGACGCTGATCCTCAACAACAGTGCCACACTCAGATCGCCAACGCTTTAGTGTGCGCTCGCTTACATCGATAATATCGGCTGCTTGATAGCGGGAAGCGCCCCCCATAACCGCTTCGTCAAATAGCGCGATAAGCCTTGCACGTTCGTCGAGCGGCGTTAGTCGTCCTCGCCGCTGTCGGGATCTTCGCTGTACAAGGCGTCGAGCTTTTTTGAGAGCACCAGTAACGACGTCGTCTCTGCCACTACCTTGTCTTTGCGTCGCACTTCCGCTTTGAGTTGCTTGATGGTCTTACGGTCTTCTTTACGTTGCTTTTGCGCCGCTTTTTCCTGATCTTCTTGCCGACCAGCGCCTTCGAGGCAAGCCGCTTTCCACTGTTGAATTTGCTCGGGATAAAGGCCTTTTTCGCGGCAGTAAGCGCCAAGCTCCGCCTCTGACAGGGTGGCGGTTTCGATGACCACGGCGAGCTTGGCGTCGGGCGACCATTCGCTGTCGCCTTGGGTGTAACCCGGCACAGGCACTCCTTTTACTCGACACTGTTTTAGCCAACTATACAGCGTCGCGTCAGAGATGCCTTCCTCTGTTGCTACCGATGCCACACTGTGATTATGGGGTGGTAACAACTTCTTCAGGACGGCTGCTTTACGCTCTGCAGAATAACGTGGCACAAGGACTCCATGCCGCTCCCTCTGGATTAGATTTAGGCGATATCACCAACCGGACAACAAGGCTGACAGAGGGGGCTTCCAAAAAAAAACAACCTCATCTAATCCAACCAGTAAGCCCACCACTCTATTTTTGCGAATCTCTTGCGCTGCTTAACTCTTCTTTAAGTTATTTAGGCTCAAGCTTCATCTTTCGCCATGGGCAAAGCCAAAGCAGTGCCTTCAATGGCGGTCATTTTGAATCTGCCCTGTCGCTATCGTGGGCAGGTCATTTTTTATTAACTGAACAGAGCGCCAGAGTATGCACTTGCTAACATTGATTAGAACAAACTATTATTTAAAAATAATGGCCCGTTTTTTAGAAAAAAGAATGAAGCGATATTTACTGGGAGGCATACGGTATATCGTCAAAGCGCCTGCAACAGAAACCATTGACAGCCTTGTGGGAATAGAAAAAATCCTCATTATTCGCCCCAATTTTCGTCTGGGCAACGCGCTAATCAGCACTCCTGTCATCGATGCTTTTCGTGACCGTTTTCCTTCCGCACGCATAGATTATTTAGCGACTGATAAAACATGGCCACTGTTGCAGCAACGTCCTGTTGATCATTTTTATTTACTGTCGAGAACCGCCATTCTTCGACCTTGGCAGTGTGTGACACTATTACGACGTTTACGAGCACAACGCTATGACTTGGCGGTACAAGTGAGCGGAGGATCAACGAGCGGCTTTATCGTTACCCGGTTAATTGGGGCACGGTACAGCATGGGGTCAGGTAAAGGTCACCAGCGTTGGTACAACATTGAGGCGGAAGGCAAGTCATCACATGCCTACGATGCCATCGTTAATTTGACTCGTCCGCTCGGTGTTGCTTGCCGTAACCGGCCATTGCTCCAGTTAACAGAGCAGGAACGCTATCAGGCAATAACGAAAATACAAAAGCTAGTAAGCCTTCATAGCCATCAATCATCAGATACAAATTTTATTGCGATCTTCGTTGGTGGGCATCAAAACAAACGTTGGCCGTTGGAATTTTGGTTAATGCTCATTGATTCCATGGAAGCCCGTAAAATGCGCTATGTCGTATTTCTTGGCCCGGAGGAGTTTAGGCTTCTAGCGCCTATTGAGCAGCATTTGAGGTCATCGCTGTATGGTAGCTTATGCCCACCGCTTCCTATCCGGCACTTTGCCGCTGTTCTAGGGCGTGCGCAGTTACTCGTGACGCCAGACTCCGGGCCTATGCACTTAGCGGCAGCACTCGATGTAGCCACTATTTCCCTGGTACGCCAGAAAAAATCACTCGCCTTCGTACCACGAGAAGCCTATGACACTATTCTGTGGCGCCCAGAGATCAGCACGGTAATAGAAGCCATACGCGCTAATCTTGACGGACAAAACTCAACGGCTCCCGTTCAACCGGCCTCGGCAACAAACCAACCAACACAGTGGGTAACACCACCACCCAGTGCTGACCCTCTGTATTCTAGTTACTAAATTAAAGCGCATAACTGTTCGTTAAGTTTTGCGCTTTATAGTGACCCTACTATTACGTTATCGAGAGTACTGTCTTGCCTATCTCAACTACGTCAAAACCTAATGGCACGGGTGTTAAACGCATCTTCCGCGCTTCTATGAATGCAGTGTCGGGTTTAAAAGCTTGCTGGGTAAATGAATCTGCCTTTAGACAAGAGGTGGTGCTCTGTCTCATTCTCTACCCTTTTGTTTTTTTTGTTAATGTCACTTCTGTGGAAAAAGCATTGCTGTTTTCTTCGCTCACACTTGTAGTGATAGTGGAGCTCATTAACTCCGCCATAGAAAGCACCATTGACCGTATCGGACTAGAACATAACGAACTTAGCGGGCGTGCTAAAGACATGGGGGCTGCCGCCGTCATGATGACCATTTTTATGATGATGGGTATTTGGCTATGCGTGCTGCTCTACTAAATGTTCTCAAACCCGTAGCATCAGCATGGCTTTTATTTCTAATCGCCATGTCAGTCTTCAGTGTTTTAAAAATAGATTTCACCATAACTGATTTTATATATCGCCTTCAGGGTAATGCCTGGGCGTGGAAAGATACCTTAATTACCCAAGATGTTCTTCATAAAGGTGGTAAATGGTTAAGCTTAACGATGGGTTTAATCACACTCCTCCTTTTGATGCTAAGCACCGTGGTTGCTCGCTTTAAAGTGTATCGAACTCCGCTTTTATATCTTTTTTCCGCAACGCTTCTTTCAGCGCTACTTGTAGCAACTATTAAACACTTGGTGAGCATGGAATGCCCTTGGGATTTAGTTCGCTATGGTGGGGCACGAGACTTTATTGGCTTGCTCAACATAAGGCCTTCCTCAATGCCAGCGTCCGCCTGCTTTCCCGCCGGGCATGCCAGCGCAGGATATACGTGGATAGCCCTGTATTTCTTTTTTACCGCCATACGGCCCCACTGGCGATGGGCAGGGCTTGCACTGGGTTTAGGACTTGGCCTTACGTTTGGAATCACTCAACAGTTCCGCGGGGCGCACTTTCTCTCCCACGACCTCTGGACCGTCATGATTTGTTGGACCGTAAGCTTTGTCCTTTCAAGATTCTTATTACCCACCAGCGTTCATTAATCTTTTCATACAGAGAGCCTTTCGATGCGTCCTTTGCTATCATTGCCTTCAAAAATTGTAGGCACCGCTTGGCATTATCGCCCTACATTAAGTACGGAGCAGCTTGTCTTATGGGGCGTTGTCATATTCAGTGTTTTTTACAATGTCCCTTTTTGGCAACAAGCCTTTGCTGGCTATGACCCTCTTGCCGTCCAGACGTGGCTAACCTTTGCCAATATGTTTTTGGTGATGACCTGCCTTAACTATTTGGTCTTCGTGAGCCTTGCTTTTCGAACGCTGGTAAAACCTTTATTAACCTTGCTGTTTCTGATTGCCGCCTTTGTCAGTTACTTTACCAGTTACTATGGCACCTATTTTGACACCTCCATGCTAGACAATGTGCTTCAAACGGACACTAACGAAGCACAGGAACTTCTCACAGCTGGTTTACTGATTCATTTGGCGATCTTTTTTGGCTTGCCTACCGTCATGATTTGGCGCGTTAAAATCACACCTTCAACCTGGAAGAAGGCAATGTTGCGTCGCTCGGCTTATTGCCTTGCCAGCACTATTATATTGCTGTTCGCAATTTTCTTATCTTACCAAGAAGTGTCGTCACTCATGCGCAACAATAAAGAGCTTCGCTATTTGGTGACCCCAGGTAATTATATTGTTTCGATGGCGCAGGCTCTTTCCAGCCAACACGCTTCCGCGAATACGGTGCGTTCCCCAGTGGGTGAGGACGCCAGTATCAGTTCACAAGCGGGTGACAAGCCCACACTTCTCGTCATCGTGGTGGGCGAAACGGTACGGGCGGCGAATTGGGGGTTAAATGGTTATGAACGCCAAACCACACCTAAACTTGCCCTGCAGCCTGACGTTATCAATTTTTCAGATGTTTCCTCATGCGGTACAAGCACAGCAGTATCATTACCCTGCATGTTTTCATTACCAGGGCGTGACGATTACGCTAAATCTTATGCTCAGCAACATGAATCCTTGCTGGACGTATTGGCCCACGCCGGGTTAGAGGTCACCTGGCTTGATAACCAGTCAGGCTGTAAAGGTGTCTGCGACGGAGTGACAACAAAAGCGCTCTCGCCAGAGGAGTATGCGTCTTTGTGTCAAGATGGGCGATGCTTGGATGAAGCACTGGTTCAAGCCTTGACCAAGCAAATTAGCGGTACCTCAGCTGATCAGGTGGTCGTGCTGCATCAGCTAGGCAACCATGGTCCCAGCTATTACCAACGCTACCCTGATGACTACGAACGTTTTGTTCCCGCTTGCACCACCGCTGATTTAGCCAAGTGCTCAAGAGACGCCATTACCAACAGCTACGACAATGCCATTCTGTATACCGACACTGTGTTGGATCAGGTAATTGAGACGTTAAAGCGTCAGGAAGACTATGCAACGGCGATGATCTATCTCTCTGACCATGGTGAATCACTGGGCGAAAAAGGGCTTTATTTGCACGGTATTCCCTACGCCATTGCCCCTGACGAACAGACGCATGTGCCTATGGTTTGGTGGCTTTCCAACTCATTTTCACAGCAACAAGGGCTTGATACGGACTGCTTACGCCAAGTCTCTGATCAAGCCGCCTCGCACGATAACTTATTTCACAGTGTGCTGGGTTTGCTTGACGTAGCAACGGACGTTTACCTGCAGGCAAAAGATATTAGCCAAACGTGCCGGAGCCTCGCCAATTAATGAATGCTTAAGTGATCGTTAAGTATTCCATGGCAAGCTGCTATCCATTCTGCTCAATTATTCTGGTGTATGCATATGGTTTTATCGCATTTATTGGACTCCAGCCAAGGTTTTTGGAGACGGCTGCTACCCAAAAAAATGGCAACAGAGGAGGGCTTGTTAGGCGGTGTCAATTCATCTATTCATTCTGCTAAATGGCTTTCCTTTAGAGCTAGCGTTGTTTTGATTACTTTGCTAGCGACTCTGCTGTGGTTAACAGGAATAGAAAAAATCGAGATTACCATCGCCGCATTAAGTGTAACGTCAAATGGTATATCACAGTTACTTGGACGCTATGATTCTGTCAGTGTATTAAAAATAGTTGAAAATGATTTGATAGATACGCTCAACGCATTAGGAACTGCAGGAGTTGGAACATTAATAATTTTATATTTATTGGGGTAGCAAACTTCGGCACGCCATCAGCATTAGGCTGATATTTGGTACTATCGAGACCATAACATCGCCGCTGGGGGGGAGGCCAACGGCGGATAGTCGAATCGGTCAGGCCGCATACTGGTTAACCAGCTCGCTATCTCCGGTGTTAGTGGGTTCTGCCTGGAACTCAGCACGAGTTTAGTGGGATTGTAGCCTGTTTATGTAGTTAGATGGCCAAGAACCTTCTCTCCTATGAATTGCTATAGAAATTCAGTGCACAATCCAAAAGTAAAAATTTATAGCTTTAGTTATAGGTAGTCTTCTTGCCACCTAGCTATGAGTTAAATCCAGGTTTTAAGCTAGATCATCGCGTGTAATTCCAACTTTGCTAAATGCATTAAGCACAGAGGCTTCACAAGGTACACTCTCGCTTTTAGATTTAGGATGTTTGAAAGTGTCGGCAAACTCGGGACTGTGGTCGGTCAGTTTTTGCACGACACCTTGGACGAGCCGCACGTTGGAAAGCACCTGGCGTAACCAACTCTCAAAGCGACCTTGATGGTTAAGAGTGAATACTAAACCTTTGTAGGAGGGAGGTTTGGATACCTCCTCACTTCCGTCAGCTCTGGGTTTAGGAGGGCGGCGTTGGAGTTCCATGAGATAGAGTGTTTGATCTAACACATGCACCCTAATGACGAGCACCCCGCGAGATACCTTGGTCTGAGTATCAATGTAAACCCAATTGGCGACTGACGTTTCAACATCGTCGTCTATTTCGAAAGGTTCGAGGCTGATCAATCGAGGGTCGGGGGAAGTGCTAAAGCCATCTTCAAAGGTAAACCAGCTAACGCTATGAACCGACTTGGGATAAGCAGATTGTAAATAGAGCAGCGCATTCCACATATCACGTAGAAATCCCTGCGACCCCAGTGTAATAGGAGCGTGAATAGAGGCCTGTCCGACCCCCTTTCCTGATCCATGTGGCTCCCCGGTGGAGAAAATGGTTTCGTCACCAGGAACCGGAACGCCTCGTTTACTGGGTACGCTTTTTTGAATATATTGTTTATCAAGGACGGCGCGGGGCTTACCTAGAACAACGAATTCGTCCTCAGGAAGATCAAGCCAAGATGAACCATGGTCAGGCTCGTCATCATCCGTAAGGTCAATGACATCGGGGATATCTTGAAGCTGATTATAGGGAAATTGAGGTAGTGCGTCGTCGCCATCGGTGGCTGATATCGGCGTTGATTTCTCTCTTTCACGGTGGATCGTGGCACCGTCGGGCTGGGTACAGCCCAATATCTGCAAGCCTAGAAATGCGTTGCCATCATCAATTGGAACGCCAGAAACAGAGATTTCCCCGCTGCCTTGAAACCAGGGAGTGACTTTTAACAGCATCTTATCTTGGGGGAAGCTGGCTTCAGTCTGCGAATAAATATTTCTGGCAGCTTGTTCGGCATAGGGGTCGTACAGCATGTGCGCGAGCAAAATCGCATCGTGCCTATGAACACGATATGTAAATCTGACAGGCCAGGTTCCTGGCGATGGGGGCGCATTAAGCGGTCGATAAAGCCGTTCTTTGACTTCCTCCCAACAGTAAGTGGCGAGCACACGCTTTATTTCAGAGGATCGACCGTAAACGCGTGCAAAAAATTCTGTGCAAGGGATGAGCAGATGTTTGCCATCTGGGAGGTCAAATTCAATCAGGTACGATTTGTGCTTTCTATCCAGTGGTAAATAGCTTGCATCATGAAAGGGGGTATGGAGGCTGCGCCCTGCTTTGTGCAAGTCGTCTAAGGAGATAATCCGCCAGCCGCCAGGGGAGAACGAAACGGGGAATATTTTCTCATCAAACGCGATGCGGGAGTTGCTCACCCCCTTTTCCCAGACAGACCCTATTCTCAATAGCCCCACATGCGTTAAGACCGTCTCACGCTTAATCACATCTCCTAAATTGTTCCACTGATCAATAGGTCTTAAAAACACATAGATTTTAGGGACGCTTTGTGAGCGAGTATTTTTGAAGATAGGCCCATACCACCAAACGACCAAGCGCTCAGCTTCGTCTTTGAGAGTGCCATCTGGGAAGCTAAGGAAACGCTGCATAAATACAGCCGTGGCTGCCTAAGTGCCACCGGCAGGGTAAAATATAGTCTTCCACTGTCCGACAGAGTTTCCAATGAAGCAGATCTCGTTTGCTCAGGCTGAACACCAGAACAAGAAGAAGGTCACCCGCCGGGAACGGTTTCTGGCGCAGATGGAGGCCTTGATGCCATGGCAACGCCTGATCGAGGCGTTGTCGCCGTCCTACTTTCCGTCGTCGGCGGGCAAGCGCGGACGGCCACCCATCGGCCTGGAACGGATGTTGCGGGTCTACTTTCTTCAGCAATGGTATGCACTGGCCGACGAGGCGCTTGAAGATGCTATCTATGACAGCCAAGCCATGCGTGATTTTATCGGTATCGACCTAGCCATTGAGAGTGTTCCTGACGCGACTACGCTACTGCGTTTCCGCCACCTTCTGGAGAAGCATGCCCTGACCCAACGGATCTTCGAGGAGATCAACGCCAGTCTGGCTGAGCAAGGCTTGTTCATGCGTGAAGGCACCATCGTCGACGCCACCATTGTGGCCGCTGCGCCTTCCACCAAGAACAAGGCCAAGCAACGCGATCCGGAGATGAAGCAGACCCGGAAAGGGAATCAATGGTTCTTCGGGATGAAGGCCCATATCGGCGTCGATGCCGTGACCGGACTGACCCACAGTGTGGTCGCCACATCGGCTAATGTCGCCGATGTCACCATGACGGGGCATTTGGTTCGTGAAGATGACAAACGGATATACGGCGACGCGGGTTATCTCGGCATGGGGAAATACCTGGGTGAAGATAAGCAGGATCCGGCCACTCGGTGCTGTGCCGCTGCCAGGCGCGGCGCGATTAAGAAAATGGAAGACAGCCGGAAGAAAACGCTGCTGCTGGCATTCGAAAAGACCAAAGCCAGTATCCGCGCCAAGGTCGAGCACCCGTTTCATGTCATCAAAAACCTGTTCGGCTATCGCAAGGTTCGCTACAAAGGGCTGACCAAGAACCAAGCGCAGCTGTTCAGCCTATTTGCGTTGGCCAACCTGGTACTCGCTGGACGATGCCAGAAACACCCTAAGGGGGTAAGTGCGTCTTGAATTCGGTCTGGCAGCCGGAAAACACGGCTGCCAGGTAAAAAACGCCACCGACAGCGGCTAAATAGTGAACGCGGAGACAATACTCGGGCCACATTGAGCGCTTCAGTTGCCCAGAGACAAATTGATCAGCGTTTCCCTAAAGGTTCTGTATTGTTTGAGGGAAACGGTCACAAGGGCGCGCTCTATGTAAACTCAACATAGAGATTGTCGCAGCAATTATTGTTTAGTCGCAACAATTGTTGAAAATGACAACCGTCCTGACTGACACTTTGATGTATCGTGACGTTATCAAAGGCCGAGCTATCCGCCCCTATCAGCGTGGTGCCTGTTTCACCGGTATTCGTGAGGGTAAAGTAGCCTGCTGCAGGAATATCGCCTGGCAGTAGTCGTATACGAGCATCAGAGATCTGCAAATCTGCAGCGAGCAGCGTGCCGGGCATTCCGAAAGCCAACACAAAAGTCGAGCACCAGATGCTCGCTGATCGCGGTAATTTAGCGAGTTGGGTGGGGAGCATGAACAGTATCCTCATTTCGAGCGTCACGGAACATAAAGCTAAGAACAATAAGCACTCCAAGAGCGCTCATCATGGTGGCTGGAATCCAGGTCAGCAGGCCGCCAATACGTTGATCATCGAGAGGATCCAACGGCCAAGCACGGCCACAAACCTCATAGACATCAAAAATCACCTCTTCACTGAAGGCGATGTAGGCACCCAGAACAATCTGCGGTGGGATCACCGCCATTAGAATGGCAATTCGCTTACCATAGCCGAGTCCACCTTGTAGTGGCGAGCGGTGATCAAAGATCAGCCACCAAAACAGTAACCCATCCAGCGCCATGCTCCAGTTCATCACCTGATAAAGGTCAGCGCTCAGCATGGCATCGAAGTGGATCTCGGGGATCAGCCAGAAATAGATAAGCCCAACGAACAACACGGTGGCGATTAATGGTTGCTGAAGTATCCTGTAGGCGGGGTGCAGCACATGTGTGAATAGCCTCCCCCTAGAAAGTTGTCTAATTCGTGTTGGCAAACCTTCGATCAATACCGGCAGGGGTGCTGCCAAAGCGATCAAGAAGGGGGCAGCGTGATGCAGTACCAAGTGTTGGGCACGATGGGCAAAGAACATGTACTGAGCGAGGTAGTCGTAATGTGTCAGGGTGACGCCATAGATCGCCGCAACTCCGAGCAGGTAGGTGAACGTGCGGGCTATGCTTGTAGGCTCGCCGAGCCGTTGGCACTGTCGGAGGCCACGCAGGTAGAGAACGATAGCCAGCACACAGGCGGTTGCCCACGTCAGTGAGAACTCCCAAGGCCTTAAGTAGCTCAGAGCGACGTCAATAGCCCTTCTCCCTCAGATTAAACACATTGAGGCAGCGACTGCACGATGCGGCAAGTGGATGCTACCAACGTTGTGATGATCGTATTAGCTCTTTCTACGCTAGGGATGGAAGAGCTCAATCAACAACACACGACGAATATTAAGGGCTTGACGGTAGCCAAGCCGTTGTTCTCCTAAGGTCTGACAAAACGCGCTGCCTTGTCTTTATCGACATTCACGACGAATGAAGTGTCAGTTCTTCATAAACACTGTTGATATTGTCGTCTTCTTTATTACTCGGTTCCGGCTTCGGATACAGAGGTTCGATAAGCCCGTTGGATAATGCTAGTAAATCGCTAAGCTGTTCGTAATCGAAGCTAACGCCATCTACATTGCGTTGCTCAAGGCGTGAAATGGCATCTGATATAGCGGTCACGGTGTGATCCTCCACCCCTAAAGGAGGTAATGCCTGTACCAGCGGCTGTCCGTTGTCCCAACCGATTTTAATAGGTTGGTTGATGATATTGACCTGGGTGCCCGCCGGTATGCGGTCAAAAATTGATTCAATATCGTCAGGCAACATTCGTATACAGCCACGGCTTGCACGCATGCCAATGCCATCGGGCTGGTTGGTACCGTGAATCAAATAGCCATCGAAGCCTAAGATAATGGCGTGGTCTCCCAGCGGGTTATCGGGGCCGGGCGGGACAACACTTGGCGCGGTTTCGCCGCGTGCTTCAGCTTCACGTTTTACCGACTCAGGCGGGTACCATGCGGGGTTTTTAATGTTCATGGTGGTCTCGGTCACACCGAGAGGGGTATCAAACCCTTCGCGACCGATGCCGATAGGATAGGTCTCAACGCGCGGTGTCTCACCTTTTTTGACATCTGGGTAGTAGTAAAGCCGCAGCTCGGCAATATTGATTACGATCCCAGTTCGCTCGACATTCGGCAGAATAAAACGTCCGGGAATAGTCACTTCCGTGCCCACCCCTGGAACCCAGATGCTGACCTCTGGATTTGCACGGGTCATCTCCAAATAGCCAAGGTTGTGACGCTTGGCAATATCTATCAATGTATCGTCGTAATCCTTCACGGTGAAGGTGTCAGCCTCTCCGATAATATTGCCTTCCTCAGGTAGCGGGTAATGCCCCTTGGGCCATTCCGTCTCCTGGGTAGTGGCGGGTTGTGCCGCCATGGCAACAGGGAGCCATGCCAGAGACGAAACCATCACACTCATGATGAAGCCCATCTGCATTGGCCATGGGAGGAGTCTCTTAAGTATTGCTGCGTTATTTACCGAGAGCATCGCTAGGTTCCTTTTTCATCTAATGCGTCGTTTTTTGATCGAGATAAGTTGAGTTGTAATCCGAGCAGCGTCAGCAAGGCAGCGAGTATCCAAGAGGGGCCACTACCGGTGCGTGTGAAAGGAGTTAGGCCCTGCATCGGGGTCACTTTGCCAGTTAAACTGGCCTGTTCAAACTGTGGGGCACGGGCTGTGACGTGACCTTGTGAATCGATGATGGCCGTCACGCCATTACTGGTAGCTCGAAGTAGGTGACGACCATTTTCTAAGGCACGTAGACGCGCCATTTGAAGATGTTGGTGTGGGCCAATGGAACGCCCAAACCACGTATCGTTGGAAACCGTTAATAGCAGCTCGGCATTACGCGCCTGTTGGGCGACATGGTCGGCGAAAATGATCTCGTAACAGATGGCAGTGCCAATGGTGGCTCCAGCCACGTGTAACGGAGCCTGTTCGTCTGACCCTGGGGTCAGGCGGGGTGCTGGCAAGTCGAAAAAAGCAAGGGTGTCAGCGAGGAGGCTTTGGAATGGCAAATACTCGCCAAAGGGTACTAAGTGCGCTTTTTGGTATTCGCCTTGCACATCATTTAGCCCTATGACGCTGTTATAAGAGCGCCCTTCACCATCGCGTTGCAAAATGCCAGTCAACAAGGCGGTGTCAGGCCCCAGGTCTGACGCTACTTGCTCCAGTATTCGCTGTGCTTCCTGCTCAAGCATGGGAAGGGCTGCCTCGGGCCAAACGATGAGATCGATGTCCCTTGCTTGCTCTTGTGTCATTGTTGTGTAGATATTGACCGCCTCGCGCTGCCCTTGGGCAGTCCACTTAATGCGCTGATCAAGATTCCCTTGCAGCAATGCCACCTGGATGGGCTTGCCAGCAGGGGTTGTCCATTGGGCGGGCAATAGGAATGGAACGATCCACAAGGCGGCCATTGGGACGAGGAAACCCCAGCGGCGACGCAGTACCTCTACCCCTAACGTGCCTGTCAGCGCGGTCATGAGTGACAGCAAGTACACACCACCAACGGGCGCCCATGGGGCTAGTGGAGAATCTATCTGAGAGGTGCCCAGCAATAACCAGGGAAAGCCGGTGAGCAACCAGGTGCGTAGCCATTCGCTCACCACCCACATACCGGCAAAGCTAAGAAAGGCGAACCGTGGCCCCGTGATGCGTCGATAGAGCCCAAAGGGGACTGCAAAGAAGAGCGCCAGGACGCTGACAAAAAGAGTGGTGAGGAACATCGCTACTAAGGCCCCGGTGCCACTGAAATCGTGAATAGCAACGAAGACCCACGACGTGCCTGAACCGAACAGGCCTACGCCATAACACCACCCACGCAGGGTGGCCATGGCGGGCGTTAGCGACGCTATTTTCCAATAGACCAGTGCCACGGCCACTGGGCCAAGCCACCATAGGGAAAAGGGGGCGGCACTCAAGGTGGTCAGTACCCCAGCGGCGAGCGCTACAACGCAATCGACTATTGGTGAGGAGCGCCCAGCAAAAAGCGTATATTCTTTATCTTTATCGACCACATCCATAGCGTTACTCAGAGCGCTTAAAAGCAGGACTTTCACGCCATAACGCCACTGCGAACATCAATACACCTGCAAACAGCGCGATATCGGCCATGTTAAAGGCGGGCCAATGCCATTCGCCCCAGTAAACGTCCAGGTAGTCAACGACGTACCCACGCGCTAAGCGATCAACGGTATTACCGAGTGCGCCGCCAAGAATCAGACTGTACGCACAGGCTTCCAAGCGCGGCTTGGGTTTGCATAGCTGCACGAGCAATACGACGACCACCACCAACGCTAAACCAAGAAAGAGGTAGCGCTGCCAACCACCTGCCTCCGCGAGAAAGCTGAAAGCGGCCCCTGTATTACCGGTGTAAACCCAGTTAAAAAACGGTGTTAGCGGAATGACTTGGCCAAACGACATCTGGGCATGCACGATTTCTTTGACCAGTTGATCGGCTAGAGCCAACACGCAAGCAAATGTGAACCATGGCCAACGTCGTGAAGGGCTGTCGTGTTGCGCTGTTCTCATGACGTTGTTTTTCCGTGTGACAGGCCTGTCAATGCGGTACTGGGCGAAAAGCGATAACCCAGCAGTCGCATGGCGTTCAACGTCACCAGGACGGTAGCACCGGTATCGGCCATCACCGCAATCCACATACCGGTAATACCCAGCGCTGTGGTGACCAGGAAAATGGCTTTTAAGCCAAGGGCGAGAACAACGTTGGTTTTCACATTGCGCAGCGTGGCACGAGAGAGGTCTATCAGCTCAGCGATGCCGGTAACGCGGTTCTTGAGCAAGGCTGCATCGGCGGTTTCCAACGCCACATCCGTGCCGCCCCCCATCGCGATACCCACATCGGCTGCCGCGAGTGCCGGTGCATCGTTGATGCCATCGCCTACTTTACCGATGGGGCCACGGCCTGCCGCTTGCCAGTCTCGAACATACGCTGCCTTGTCTTCAGGCATTAGTTCGCCGTACGCTTCAATGCCTAAGCGACCCCCCGTGGCAGCGACGGTGCGGGCATTATCACCGCTGAGCATGACCGCCTGTACGCCTAAACGGGATAGCGCCGCTAGGCCTTCAATGGCATCTTCGCGTGGCTCATCGCGAACCGCGATCAAGCCCAACAAACGCTCGCCTTCGACGAGGAGAGCGAGGCTCTTACCGGCTTCTTCTAACGCGATAATCCGAGCACTGAGACTTTCCTCAAGGATGACTTGCTCGTGAAGGTGACGAGGCGTCATTAAGCTCAGCTCGCGACCCTCCACCCGGCCTGAGACACCGCGCCCCGCCAAAGCACGACTGCCAGTGACGGTGGGGAGGTTTAGGCCTGACTGTCGGGCATGCTCAACGATAGCCATGGCGATAGGGTGACTGGAATCTCGCTCTATCGCAGCGGCGAGCCGCAATACGCTGTTATCGTCTTCCTCAGCGATCCAAGACTCCACATCTGTGACTCTTGGGGTACCCGCAGTGAGGGTGCCCGTTTTATCTAATGCCACCAAGCGAAGCTTACCTAACTGTTCAAGAACGGCTCCCCCTTTGATCAGTAGGCCGCGCCGAGCGCCCGCCGAGAGGCCTGCGGCGATGGCGGCTGGGGTGGAAATGACTAACGCGCAGGGGCATGCGATTAACAGCAATGCTAACGCACGGTAAATCGACTCCGACCATGCCATGGTCGATACCAGCGGTGGCACTATCGCCATCAGGAGGGCGAGTAAGACGACGGCGGGCATATAGTAATACGCAAAACGATCAATAAAGCGTGCTATCGGTGCCTTGGCGGCCTGTGCTTCTTCAACCAGGCGAATAACGCGTGCGATCGTATTGTCATCAGCGCCTCGTGTTACCTCCACCTCCAGGGCGGCATCAAGATTCACTGTGCCAGCAAAAATGTCATCACCAGGCGCTCGCGAACGGGGGATGGACTCGCCGTTAACCGGCGACTCGTCAATGTCGGAGGTGCCCACCAGGATGCGTCCATCGCAGGGAACGCGATCACCGGGCCGCACCAGCACACGCTGACCGGGTTTAAGTGACTCCGCCGAGACGTCACGCAGATGGCCGTTGTCCATCAGCCTCGCCGTTGAGGGTGTTAAATTTGCCAAGGCTGAGATACTGCGGCGCGCCCGAGAAGCAGCTACCCCTTCGAGTAGCTCACCTACGGCGAACAAGAACACGACCATCGCAGCTTCAGCGGCAGCATTGATGGCCAATGCGCCAAGCGCAGCGATGCACATCAGCATCTCGATGGTAAAGGGGTTGCGCATCTTGAGGGCACCCCAGGCACTCTGCGCAATGGGCATTAAGCCGACCAGCGTGGCCAGAATGAAAGGCACATTGCCCAGCGCAGGCCATGCTAAACGAAGCGCGAAGGCCACGATCAGCAGATTTCCTGTGATAATGACCAAGCGCCCTTTAGCGGTTTGCCACCAAGGGGATGCAGAGCCAGATGCGTGTGTTTGGCCATCATGGGAAGCCACTTGATAGCCTAGTTCGTTCAGGATGCCCTCAATGGTCTTTCGCGAGGGGGCCCCGTGATCGTGGTGATGAATCTTCACCGATCCCGTGACCGAGCTTGCCGTGACTTCCTCAATGCCGTCCAGCCGCTCTAGCGCCGACACGACCTTGCGCTCACAACCGCCGCAGTCCATGCCTTCAACACGCAGCGTCAAAAAGGTAGGCGCTGTCGCCTGCGTTGATGTTTTCATGGTGCCTCTTCTCCCAATGGGCTATGGTTTCGCAGTGTAAACCTTGTAGCAACTATAGCTTCAAGCCCTGCGTAAGGAGTTTTACCATGTCGATGATGGGGCAAAGTATCAGCATTGGTGAGTTAGCACGACGAGCCGATTGCAAACCTGAAACGGTTCGCTATTACGAGCGTATTGGGCTGTTGCGCGATGCGACACGAACCGGTGGGGGGCAGCGCCGCTATGGAGACGACGCTGTGCGGCGCTTGACCTTTATTCGTCATGCCCGAGACTTTGGCTTTTCGGTAGAGTCAGTGCGAGAGCTTTTGGCCATGTCAGATCAACCTGACATGCCTTGCCAAGAAGTCGATGCCATCGCCACGCATCACCTAAAGAAAGTGGAATCCCGCCTTCAACGACTGTCCGCACTGCGTGAGGAGCTTCAACGGATGGTCACACAGTGTGCCGGTGGCAAAGTGGAAAGCTGCCGAATCATTGAGGTCATCAGTGATCATCAGCTCTGTATCACTGAAAAATCGCACGGAGGGGCTCACGACTTGGGTTAGAACTAACGCTACGCCCCACGCCCACTGGTTAGCCCAGAGAAACATCCAAAAACAGCATGAGTACCAATCCGATGGAGAGGCCCAGCGTGGCCTTTTTTTGGTGCCCGCTCCGATGAGTTTCGGGAATAATCTCATGACTAATCACATACAGCATCGCTCCCGCCGCAAAGGCCAAACCCCAGGGAAGTAGCGCTTGTGACATGCTGATGACTCCAGCGCCTAATAAGCCACCCAACGGTTCAACAAGCCCCGTAAGGGCGGCAATCGTCCATGACCGCCAACGTGAATAGCCCACGCTTGGCATTCTTGCACATCAACCCATTCGGCGGGATTGACCTGGGGGGAAAGTGAATATTTCTGTCCACGACTAGGTGCACCGTAAACAGGGGCTGCTTCGTGGGCCAGCACGACAGGGGCTTTATTGGAGAGCTGTACATTAGCCTTGTGACACAACCCCTTCCAAGCCTGCCGATACCAGAACGAACAGGACAAAGCCGCCTATGAAGGCCAGCGGCGAGACGTGGGTATCTTCTCCGCTCTCATGAGCCTCGGATATCATGTCCTCGATGGCAGCGACCGTGAGAAGGCCTGCCGTGAACGTCAATGCTGCTAGCTTGAACGCTTCCGGTAGGTCCCTGAGCACGAAATAAGCGAAGATGGCTGCCGAGAGTACGGGAACCGCCAAGGAGGCAGAGATCAGCAAGCGCTTGCTGCGGGGAATTCCTTTGTCTTTCATGTTGGCGATCATCGCGAACCCCTCAGGGCCATCCGCGAGCACCTGCCCCGCCGCCAGTATTATCGCGACCGACGGTGAGACCGCCGACCCCGCCCCGATCAGGAGGCCATCGCTGAACAGGTCGATGGACACGGCGATATAGATCATCCAGACACTCGTCTGACTGCCTTCTTTCTGCTGACCTTGCCGCTTCTGGAGACTCTCAACGAGCTTCTCAAGGCCTACGTAAACAATGCCACCCAGCGCGAAAGCGAGGGCGATTAGCCAGGCTGAAAGGCTCTCCAGCACACGTGGCATGATTTCCACCGCCACCACCGCAATGACGAGGCCGGCAGCACCGTGAAGGGCGTAATTGAGACGGCGCCCTGTCGTTCGGGAGGCCTCCGCAGCAAGCCCGCCGCTGAAGTTTCCCAACGCGGGCAACAGCGCCAAGCCGAGTACCAGCCAAATACTATCCATCATCTTCCTTCCTTGGTAGATTCCTAGATACGCTGCCTTACTAGTTCCGGACCTCACGCTACTCGTAGTCGTTCAGGCCTAGCGCACTTGTACAGCCACTTCGATTAAGTGTCCCAGGCATCGATAGCTGCATACCGTGCAGCCTTATGCCTTGAGCGCTAGGATGCGCCGGGCGCCGTTGAGGACGATCAGGCCCACGATGGTACCGATAATCAGGTCAGGGTAGCTAGACCCCGTCCAGGCGACCAAGGCACCGGCGGTGATGACGCCCATATTGATCAACACATCATTGGCCGAGAATATCCAGCTTGCCTTCATATGCGCGCCGCCCTCGCGGTGCTTGTATATCAACAGCAGACAACCGGTATTGGCGATCAACGCGACGAAGGCGATGGCCATCATCATCAGTGATTCGGGCTCACTGCCGAATACAAAGCGTCGCACCACCTCGACGAGCACGCCGATAGCCAAAATCAGTTGCAGTACCCCAGCCAGATGCGCGGCACGTACCTGCATCTTCGCACTGTGCCCTACGGCATAGAGGGCCAGGCCATAGACAGCTGCATCGGCAAACATGTCCAGGGAATCAGCGATCAAGCCGGTAGACTGGGCGATCAGGCCAGCAGTCATTTCCACCACGAACATGAGCGCATTGATGCCGAGCAACACGCGCAGGGTGCCAGACTCCTGCGTCGCAGAAGCCGCCGAGCTCTCAGCGGCCCTAATTGTCTCTGGGTCGGCAATGACAGTTTCCTGAAGAGAAGCACCTAGCCCCAAGGTTGCCAGTTTCGCGGTAATGGGCTCAGCCTCACCATCATGCAAGACCTCCAACCGGCGGTTCGACAAGTCAAATGACAGCGTTTGAATCTCATCAAAGCCATTCAGCGCCAAGCGGATCATCCGTTCTTCTGAAGGACAATCCATCTTCGGCACGGCATACACACTGACATACTTCCCTGACGCTTCGGAGAAGACCGGCATATCGGTATCCGTTGCAGACGTTGCGTCGCAGCCACATGGGCCTCCACAGGTTTTACGCACGGTACGGCTCCAGTTAGCCAACATAGTTTGTCATCATTTAAAACTATATAGTCACTATAAGGTCAATAGGACAGATGATCCGTTAAGGAGTAAGCCTGATGCGCATTGGTCAGTTAGCCCAGATAGCGGGTATCGACACGCAGACGATCCGCTTCTATGAAAAACAGGGCCTGTTGCCGCTGCCAGACCGCCAGCAGAATGGTTACCGCATTTATAACGAGAAGCATGGTGAGCGGCTTGCCTTTATCCGTCACTGTCGAATCCTTGATCTGTCACTGACAGAGATTCGCGAGCTACAACGCTATCAGGACGACCCTCACCAGCCGTGTACTGCCGTCAACGCAATGCTGGATGAGCACATCTCTCATGTGCAATCGCAGATAACCGCTCTGCAAACGCTTGAGAAACATCTCATTTCACTGCGAGCATGTTGCAATGATGATCGAGAAATTGAAGCGTGTGGCGTTCTTGCCGGAATTAGCGAAGGAAATATGTACTCACAGTAGGCTCAAGCATCAACCAGATATTCCGATGAGAGGTCGGTTTGCCTCACTCTCATGCAAAGGTGACACCCACCATTTAATCCACTTATCTAAATTTTATTGCTCGTTAAGTGAAATCAGAACGTAAATAGAAGCCGTACCGATAGCTTGTTCTAAGCGATCTCTTGCCTCGTAAAGTGACGCTTGATATTCACTTTGAGTCGGCTGTTTGCCTAGCATGATGCGTTGACCTTGACCAAGGGGATCAACAGGCTGGTTATTGACTCTCACTTCGTAATGCAGGTTGGAGCCCGTGGCGACCCCGGACGAACCTACCTCTCCGAGCGACTCTCCCGCGTTGACTAAATCCCCAACCACTAGCTGTGGGGAGATTCGGCTAAGGTGTGTGTAGCGACTAATGGCCCCTGTGTCGTGCTCCACCTCGATCACCTGCCCATATCCCCCTTGGCGACCCATAAAGGATACGCGCCCAGGTGCGGTGGCAATGACCGGCGTTCCTGTCGGCGCAGCCAAGTCAATTCCATTATGAGGACGCATCCCTCCATACACAGGATGTCGCCGATTCCCAAAGCGAGACGTTAAGCGGGCACTAAGCACGGGCAACCGCAACGTGCCTAGCAGGGTGTCGCTTTTGAAAAGAGCTACGTCCCCCTTTTGGGTGACCGGCCAAACGACCTCCAAGGGCTCTGCCTGATCAGGCAGAGCTGCATAACTGAGGCGTGGTGGCCCAACACGGGTGCCGTCCTGGCGTCGATCTTCCTCCCACACTAATTGAATACGTTCACTGCCAGAAAACTCCAGCGGCGCTGCGATAAACTCGCTGAGCAGTATTTCCAGTTTACTGGCGAAACGCGTAGGGACACCTTCTGCTGCTAAAGCCTCGTAGAGGGTGGTATCAATGATGACATCACGCCCAAAGGTTAGGGTATCAACGCTATCAAGCGGTAATGTGCCTTCTTGCTCGCTAGTCGCTTGTAACCTGACAGGGCTAAGTTCAGACGGCGGCAACGAAAGATGCGTTTGCCAATTGGCTTCGGCTAGCAAGGGGTAAAAGCCCACCAAGCCTAGTAACCACCAGCGCTGCATCACTGGCCATCCTCTTCCCCAGAGATCTCCGCTACTTCACTCTCGACGGCATCAATCAGCTCTTGCATACCAAAGGGGTCTAAAGGCTCGCCATTGACAAAAAAGGTGGGTGTTTGGCGAATCTGATTGGCTCTGACATCCGCCATGTCTTGGTCAATCACCGCCTGCACCTCAGCAGAAGTCAGTTGCTCTTCGGCAGCCGCTAAATCAAGGCCCCCTTGGCTCGCGATATCGAGGATAGCGGATTCATCAAAACTGCCATGTGAAGCCCATTGATCCTGGCGAGCCAGCAGCCTCTCCAGTACCGGTTCAAAGACGCCCTGACGACGAGCAACTTCTAATACCCGAATGGCCTTATCAGATACGTCGCCGTGGAAAGGAGTGTAGCGCACGATGAGCCGCACTTTTTCTGGGTAGGTTTCCAGAATACTTTTTGTCAGGGGATAGAAAGCACGGCAGGCTTCGCAAGCCGGATCGAAGAATTCCACAATCGTCACCGGCGCGTCTTCTCGCCCCAAGATGGGGGAGTGTGAGCGCACCAAGGAGTCCTCTGCCTGGACACCGCTCTCCTTTGCTGCCTGAGCTTGCATGTCTAAGAGGGCAGGTTTCGATACGGCGACGATCGCAGCGGTCAGCATTAACGTACCGGCCAATATAAAAGACGCTTTTTTGAACATGTTTTTCTCTCTGTCTCAACGATAGGGTGGAAAAGTCGGGTTGAAAAATAAGCCAATCGCTATGGGAGTAAGCTGCTCGCTATCTACCTAAGCCGGGAGCCGGCCTCGGTCTGTCACTCATGCCCATATAGATAGGCATTTTGATGGGCGTGGTCACTATGCTCAAACTCTAGGCTGGAATGAGCAATATTGAAGCGCGTTTTTAGCTGCTCCTTGATCTCTGCTTTGACGGATTCAAGCTGCTGCCAGCCGGTTTCTGTCAGAACCACGTGGCAGTCAAGGGCTGCCGTGTTTTCCTGCATCTGCATAGATGCACATGGTGAATATCCTGGACTCTCTCGATATCTCGTACGGTCTCAACGACTGCCTGCCCGTCAATGTCCGGGGGAGATCCCAGCATTAGCGTACGGATAGGGCCGCCAATTTCAGAGAAGGCTAGGTAAAGAATATATAGCGCAATCCCTATCGTGATCGCGGGGTCTACCCAGCGCATGTCGTACAGTAAAATAAGCGAACCACCGATAATCACGGCGATGGAGGCAAAAGCATCCGATAAGTTATGCAGAAAAAGGGCGCGGATATTGACACTCTCTTTTTGCATTGACCACGTGAGCACGGCGGTAAGGGCATCGACGACAAGCGCGACGCCACCAATAATCACGATCGTCCATCCCTCTATTTCAGGAGGATCGATCATCCGCATAGCGCCTTCGTAAATCAGGTAGACGCCGACAATAATGAGGGTGGTGTAGTTGATGAGTGCTGCCACTATCTCGATGCGGCCATAGCCAAAGGTCATGTGCGCATCGGCGGGCCGTCTGGCGATTTTACGAGCGGCAAAGGCAATGACTAACGCTGCCATGTCTGAAAAGTTATGTAACGCATCAGCGATCAGCGATAAGCTTCCCGCCATAATGCCACCGACGATTTGAGCGATGGTTAAGAGCCCATTGGCCCAAATGGAGATGCTGACGCGCCGGTCGCCAGAGGCAGGATCAATGTGGGGATGATCATGATGATGTCCCATCTGTTACCCTCTCTCGAATTATCTGTTCTTGGTACTATAAAACCTCTAGCAACTAAAGCTTCAACCCTTGAGCATTGTCTATTTGCATCGCTTGATTGGGAAGAGCGTTCTGAAGTGGCTTAATGGATGTGACCAACCCAGTTAAGGAATAATCCCCTCTACTGGAGACTGTGCTAAATGACTGCAAAAAAGAAGTATTCAAAGGAGTCAAGCTGGACGCCATTAGCCTCGTGTTAGAGCAAGGCTGTAGCCGAGCGGAAGCAGCACGCAGCTTAGGCATCAATGCCAACATGATGGGCCGGTGGATCAAAGAGCAAGAGCTGGCGACCGACGACGGGCAAGCATTTCGCGGTAACGGAAAGTTGACGCCGGAGCAGGCTGAGATTCGCAAGCTGCGTGAAGAGGTGCGGCTTCTGAAGATGGAGAAAGAAATTCTAAAAAAAGCGACGGTCTTCTTTGCCAAGGAAACGCGGTGAAATACGCGTTCATCACCCAACATAAGAAGATCTGGCCGATCGCTTTAATGTGTCGATTACTGGGTGTAAGCCGCAATGGCTACTATAAGTACAGACGGCGCCATCAGAGCCAACCGCCAGCGCCTGAACACCAAGCGATGTTGGCAGCGGTCACAGAAATTGCTGAAGCGAGTGGCTACAGCTACGGGGTGAGGCGAATGAAACGGGCGCTCAATGCTTTGGGCTACCCGGTGGGCCGCAGGAAAGCCCGATCACTGATGCGCGAGGCCGGCGTCAGGGCGCGCTACCGTAAGAAATACAAGGTAACGACCAACAGTCAGCATAAACAGCCGGTATTTGAAAACGTCCTGAAGCGAGCGTTTACGGTGGCGGTGCCGGATCAGACTTATGTATCAGATATTACGTATATTTGGACACAAGAGGGCTGGCTATATCTGGCTGTCTATATTGAACTGTTCAGTCGGCGGGTCGTGGGCTGGAGTATGGGGTCGAGGATGAAGGCCCGTCTGGTCACTGATGCGCTGCACATGGCCTTATGGCAGCGACGGCCAGCAGCAGGCTTGATAGTGCATTCAGACAGGGGATCTCAGTACGCAAGCAACTCGTATGGATGTTTGCTATCAGCCCATAGCTTTGTCGGTAGCATGAGTCGCAAAGGCGATTGCTGGGACAACGCATTGGCAGACAGCTTTTTTGCCAGCCTTATGAAGGAGCGAGTCCAATGGAAACATTATCAAACCCGCGCCGCAGTAAGACATTCTGGACTATATCGCGATGTTTTATAACAGTCGGCGGCTACACTCATATCTAGTTTACACCAGCCCCAATGATTACGAATCAGCAATGGCAGAACTAAAGAAAGTAGCTTAACTGGGGTGTCACAAATTGGTTGACCACTCCAAAAAGGGTTCAAGCAATCGATGATGAAAAAGAAGTTGCTATGGTAACCATTCTGCTTGGATAGAGAAAACAATACCTACTTCACGAGCTATAAAAAGCTAATGGAAAATAAGTTAAAATTAGGGGGTTATATGGTTTTTATTCTTACAGTGTCCAATACTAGCTGGGCTCATCGCGGCAAGGGCAGTCGGTATTCAGTGTGATTGAGCCAATAGATCGAATAAGCCGCCTATCTAAGCATGAGTGATAGAAAATTTAGACAGATCTGCCTTTAAATGCTTCCATCCAGTTGATTGAGGCGTGACGATGCTGCTGAAATCATTAGCTTATAAGTGAAGGAAGTCTGCGCAGTTCTGAAATAGTAGTCAGAAGTGAGTTGAGTGCGTCTTTGTCACTCATTTCGTTGGAATTATAGTAACCTGCAATTTTAAGCATTTGATGAATTCTGGCTTTAATTTGAGTAAAGGCCCTATGATCGAGTTAGATGGTTTTGCTCAAGTTAGCGCATCGACTATTTATGAAGATCTAAGAAGTATAAGAAACGAATTTTAAAAAGTGTATGGTTTAGGGTTTAATGTTGTAGAGACTAAAGAATCAGATAATGAATCTAGCCAATTCTTGTCGGGAGAGAAAATTGTACTTACTGGTACGATGGAAAGTTGAGGAAGATCTATTATGAAAGCATCCGCTTAAAAACTTGGTGCAAAAGTTAGTAAATCAGTATCTAAAAAATACTTCATTTTTAGTTGTAGGCAATAATGTTGGAAATAAGCTTGAAGATGCTAAAGAAAAAGAAGTAAATATACTAACCGAGGCAGAGTGTTTAGCGCACATCAAAACAAAGGAGTAAACTAAGCCGGAAGTAAATAGATCGAATATACAGGTTTCATAACTATCATTTCAACAAGAGCGTACATTTAATATTTTCAATACTATAAATATAACAATAGTGAGGGAAGCACTTGATGGCGTCTAACTGACGCCATTTAAAATGTAATTAAACACCAATTGCAAAGATAAACAGTCGTAGAGTTATATTAATTAAACGTGGATAAATCCTTTATAGCTCATCAAGTAAAACTAATAGTTTTTGTAATGCTTTGTTCTCATTAATATTGTTTAATCTTAAATCTTTTGCAATAGTTTTCATTTTTTGTATGCGTATTCTAACTTGCGTAGAAATATTCTCATTATTGCCATTCTGTAAATTATTGTATTCTGAAGCTAAATGTATATATCGTGATAACGTGTCGTTTGATGCGTGCATTGTTAATTTTCTGCATGCGTCTGCAGCTACTGTTAATACGTTGAAGAAACTACCTGAAGATGAAATTTTTTGGATTGCCTTAGCAATGTTAATTGTTATGAAACGATGACGAAAAGAGTGATTGTTGAGGTGTTTTAAGTAGTCAGAGTATTGGCTACCATTTATCACTTTCTTAGCATAGTTTTTTATGTAGGATGCAGTAAGAGGATTCCCAGTTCTTATATCAACAAAAATTGCATCATGATTTAAATTTGGAAATTTATCTTCAACTTTTAAGATATGTATCATTATAATTTGCAAGTCATCCATTGTAGTGGGAACTTGACGGGTCTTACCTTTATATTTTCCTTTAAGAATAGGGAGGTCCCGGATAACAGCTACTTCATTGACATCCGCTAATGGATGCATTGCCTTCTTAATCATTGATCGTGTAATTTTATGAATTTCAGTAATTCGTGATCCTGATATATCTAGTAAAGTGCCTAATGCTTGCCAACGAGTAACTAAAAAATCATTAATATTAGGATGATAGGTGGTATGATTAATTGCATCAAACCACATCATTAGTTCGTGGTCACGAATGTAATCAGTTTCACGACTTATATGTATTAAACCATCTAAGGCGCGGTGTGTTATATATTCAATGTTACGACCGTTTTTTTGAAAACTTGATAAAGAGTAGTGTACATTGAATTTCTTATCTAATGAAAAATTTGAAGTAGCCAATTGCCATTCTGGGTATTTACCACTTAGGTAAAGAATATAGTTGAGTGCAGTTCTACCATGGGAGATAATAGTGTCGTCATTGACGCCTCGATCATTTAAGGTTTCAATGAAATCATAAATAATACTATCATCAATCATTTCTAGTTTGATTTTATTATCGTCTAAAAAAGAAGTAAAAATATTAAGGCTGTATGCCTTTTTAACTACAGTAGTAGCTAAGGGAGAAATGTTGTAAACTTGCGAACCCCCGCCGTAATTTGTTAAATATGCATTTGCTTCCCAGTCGAAGCTACCATCATTTTTTATGATTAAAGGTAATGGGCAATTGGAGCTTTCGTGCTTTCGGCTGCTGGTCAGTATAAAATCTAAGCGCGGATACTTAGCTATCTGTAGTTTAGACATTACTTAATCATCTGAAAACGATGCCTTCCAAGAATTCGTGATTGATCTAAAATCATTGTTCTATATGCTTCATCAATATGTTTGTCTTCTCGATTTTTCTCGATTAACTGCATATAGGCGCGATATACCTCCGCAAGAGCGGATCTCAACATTTCATTCTCTTCACGAAGATCAGTTAAACTATCGTAACTAGCATTTGAGGAGAATTTATATTCACGGCTACTCGTATCCGAGTTTATAATTCTTTGGTTTGCATTATTAATAGCTGAAAGTAAGGTTTTGAGAGCGTTTGCGTTATGGTCTGCGTACGCTGTATTACGAGAATATGCACATATATTAAGTTCCTCATCGTGCCATTTGTGTATAGCAACTTCAGATATTTTTCGCCCTTTTATCATAAGGCTTGTAGGTATATCATCTATAATATCAATTTGATCAAGAATTTTAGCTTTTAGCAATATTGACTTTGTTATTTTATTCTTCTTATCAAGCACGTTTTTAGATGTTTCACCAGTTTTAAATTTTGACACTTTTAAGATTCCTCTTTATCTGAGAAATAGAAAAAAACATCCTCACCATTTATTTTATGAAAACGTACTTGTTCGCCAGTATTTGCTATGTGATCATTGATCATACTGTGGACAAGAGGCTCCAAAACAGTGGAAATTTTTGATTCTTGCCTGGCTGATGAAACGATATTTTGTATGGTTTCATCACTGTAAATACATTTATGTAGTTGGGCGGCAGTACGTGCAATCGTTAATTTTGCCTCCTCAAGCCATTCATCTGTAGGCGATACTTCGGCATAATGGAATGTTTGATCTAGGTCTGCATGTCCCATAAACCAAGATAATTCATCTAAACCGTAAGAATCAGAGAAGTTAAAATAAAGCACTGCGAATAAACGACGAAACTGGTGTGTGGTTGGATACCAGCGTTTACCATCTATGAGTGGAGATTCACTCCAGTCTTGGAAAAAATCTATAGCATTGTAGATACTATCGAGTCCTAAAGGCGCTTTATAAAATTCTCCACCGGAATAAAGGTTAGCGTACATTGATCTCTCTGCTATTATCGCGCCAAATAAGTATGATTCAGAGTCTTGTGAGAAGAAGTTGCGACGTGATTCAAGTTCACAAATAAGTGCCGCAAAGTCTAGCCCATAATCATGAATTAAATTGGGAATGGGTCGATGCACTTCCTCTAAATCAAATCGTTCTGAAGTTTTTGGGATGCGAAGAACAAGGTCGAATAAACCATCGATTGGAGATTGTCGAAAACAGTCACGCTTAAGTGAGAGTAGGGAGGTTGAACGCCCGGCTGAAAAGCTCGCTAATAAAAGCCATATAGCCGCACAGTATAATGTTATGGCATTACATACTGATAAGCCTTTTTTATCGTTTGGCGAAACTGTTTCTTCTGTTTCTGTGAGCCACGATGTTATATTGAGAGAGGTAAGAGCGTCTGGAATACTGGTATGTTTAAACGTATACTCTTTAATTTCTTTAGAATATCTAGCTTGAATTGTAGATGGTGAGTGCCCTAGTTCTTTGATTTTATTTTGCTCTGTTTTATTAAGTTGTGAAACAAGTTCTAGTAACGGGGGGCCAAAATTCCGTGCAAAATGTAAAGCTGAAGAAATTGTATGAAGAGCAACATTAACAGGCATTAAGGGCGTTTTTTCTGGCTCCAGCATGTGCTTAAATATTGTTTTTCCCGAAGAAAATAACTTTATGGGGGAGTGCTGGAATTTGTATAGCTGAGCCGTCCGCGATACGTAGAGCGCTTCTAAATGAGAAATAATATTTGAGATTGTTTTTTCTTTAGGAGCTAGGTCTATATCTGAGTTAAAATCCTTCGTGTTTGCTTTTTGATACTTTCGAAATTGATTTTTTTGTGCTTGAAAGTTATCGAAACGAGAATCTAAGAGGAGAATCAACTTGTGTTTCAGACTCATGAATTCTCTTAAAGTCATCTGAAATTCATGAGAAAGTTCATTCCAATCAATTTCTGATTTTGCTCTCCAGCGGTGCATTATAATTTCTAATGCAGCATCTAAATGTTGTCTAGAAACCTTGTATGACAGTAGGTAGTGTTTAAGGTCGTTGAATGTTAATTGGTCTAGATTCCTTACTGGTGGCTTATTGGTTCTATGTCGTAGCTCATTCGCATGAAATATGACATATGTTGTCGTAATTAATATGTCTCTCATGCGAAGAGGTCGGCTGATCTTTCCGATTAGGTGTAAGTACAAAAGGCTATGGCGGATATCGATTAGTAAAGGTGACCATAGAGGATCCGTTAAATATTCTCCATATGACACGGATCGTTTGAATTCCAGTTTATCTACACTCTGGGGATCCTCTCCTGGTATTGTAGCGGGAAATGCTGTCTTCGCCAGTATCCATACTTCATCGTCTACAGAATTATTTAACATCCATCTGGGCTTTGGGTAGTTCTTATCCTCTATTATATTGACCGCCTCAATATAATCGACCAGCTCTCTTTTTGGACTAAAATTGAAATTTTTCATATTATTTAACATATTATCCATTCTGCACGGCTAAATGCGCTTTACGCAAAAGCTGTTTCATGGTGATAGGACCTTCTGAGATTTTGGTAAGTACATTTTTGCAGTATTCCCGCAAGGTCTCTTCGGAGCCTTCTAAGGCATATTTAATTGCGAGAGCGATGTTTTTTTCGGATACACAAAAATATATGTTGGAGGGTTTACTTACTGTTTGTGGGTGAAAAGCGATTCTCTCGAAGAGATTACCGCCCATATCTGGATTTTTAAAAGCTTGTTTGACTTGATTTTCAAAAGTTTCGCTGTCAAGCAAAAGTGACTGAGCTGGTGCAGCATCACTAGATACTGCCATATATAATAAAATATTTTGGAAAGCTCGGATTTTGACTCTATAAACTAACTCTGAAAGGTATGGGGGTATATACCGTGCAAGTGTTGTTTTTACGTGATTACCAAGATAGGTTGCGGACTTTAATGCGTTTCCATTCGAATCAAGATAAATTAAAATTGCTTTCGACGTGCGAATTTTTTTCAACGAAGCTTCATTAAAAACTGTTTTTTCTTTTGCAAGCTTTTGTCTTATGTTATTAAAACAGTTCTGGAAAGTTTCTGGTGTTGGGGATGTTGCTCCCCACTTGGTTAGGCATAACCAAAGCTCAGATTGTTTGGTTATACCTCGAGTTCGTGATGTCATTTCTAGTGCCATCTTCAAACACGTTGCTGCATCAATATCATTAGGATCTATTTCAGTCAGTGGAAATGTGCTGCCAGCAGCATGTCTGGTTCGAGCATTTCTGGCGCGAGGCTTTAAGGCCTTGAGTCGTACACTCCCTTCATCTGTTACTTGAACAAATTCATGGCCGTGGCTATCACTATAGATTTTAACTTTGTAGAGTGAGTAGGGATTAATCCCGAGTTCTTCTACAATGATGATTTGCATGGCAGACGCAACTTTAGGTAGTAGTCCCAAATAACCTAAAAGCTCATGACGACAACGAAATCCATAAATACTAAATGTTTGAACGTTCTGCACCACGGAATCAAAATAATGATCAAGTGCTGCAACTTGATTTTCAAAACTCAGTGGGTTTGTATTATAAAATGGATTAAGATATTTCTTACCTTTTGTATTGTTTTTTACCAGCATTTTGGGGTGGTTAATAAACTCCTTAACCTGGCTTTTTTCAACTATTTCTTTCTTTGATTGGAAGGCGTGATAAGCGTCGTAAACTATATTTTTTGCTTCTGATACGATTATATTTAAATTGTTAGATAAATCTTTTTTTAAATCAGATATAAATGTGCTGGAGTCAATAAACTTTTCTTTTTGATGTTCGTCATACACTTTAATATTTGATATTAAAGGGTTGTTAGAACGCACTTTCTGCGTTCGTGTGCATCGACGCAAGTTGTTCGGGAGAACAATATTATTGGGTAGCAATTGGTGCTCGATGAGTACCAAAAACGAATTTTTTACATTCTGAAAACGACCATATGCGCTACTTCGCTGATAATTATTTAACAAATCATCTCGAAATATAGAGAGTTCGTTGTTAATAATTTTTGGATTTTCATGCCAGTTAGTGGATGTTGCGTGAAGCTGCGGTAGAATTTCAACCAGCGGGCCGCGATGATGCTTGCTATTTTTTTTCGAGTTGACATGTTCTTTAAGTCTTTTAGCAATATTTGGAGTGCAACATTTTAAAAGTATAGCGTCAAAGATTTGGTCGGCACTTAGCTTTGCTTTTAGCTTGTTGAGCGTTTTATCGGGAATTTTTTCTTCTTTGTACTTTTGGTGATCCATGTTTGTTTGAGGCTTAGATGGAAGTTCGCCATCTTCTTTAATAAAGCCATAACCTATAAGTTTGTTAGTTATAATTAAGATGTATGCATAATTTTTTGCGGCGGTTGTCAGAGTGTGTTGTTGGCAGTAATACGAACGAATAAATTCGAGGTTTCGTACCAGAGAAAATGAATTATTGTTTCCAGTCTTGGATTCGATGAGCAAGCCGATGCATGTACAAAGAGCATGCATAGTGGCCTCGCGGTTCGACTTGGCTAGGCTATTCGCATATCCAGTGATGAAATTAAGAGTTTCGCTATCAATGAAGGTAGATAGATATTCAATTTTGTCGTTGTAAGTCAATGCTCAATACCTATTTGAAAGTATCAAGTAGAGATCGTGCACTATTGTTATCGTATAAACAATTGATAAAATGAGAAATTATTCATATGATGTAATTGTAGAGAGTGACACTTCGAGGTGATTCCTCAAGTCGTGAGCGTGCATACCGAGCTGCGACCAGCGGATGCAAGGGAGATCATTTTTCCCGAACATTGCCCGGTGTGCGGTTCGGATATCGAGCGTATTGAAGGTGAAGCGGTCGCTCGCTGTTCGGGGGGCCTTTACTGTGCGGCGCAGCGTAAAGAAGCGCTCAAGCATTTCGCCAGTCGCAAAGCGCTGGATATTGACGGCTTGGGCGAAAAGTTGATCGTGCAGTTAGTTGATTTGGGCTGGGTAGAAACGCCGGCGGCGCTGTTTCACTTGTCTGTTGAACAGCTTCAAAACCTGCCGCGTATGGGCGAGAAGTCAGCCACCAACTTGGTCAACGCGCTTGAAACCGCTAAATCGACTACGCTGGCGCGGTTTATTTATGCTTTAGGTATTCGTGAAGTAGGTGAGGCGACGGCGGCCAATCTCGCCAACCACTTTGGTACCCTTGAGGCCATTCAAGCCGCTGAGTTGGAAGCGCTGGAAGCGGTCAACGATGTCGGCCCGATTGTAGCCGCCCATGTGCATACTTTCTTTCGCCAACCGCACAACCAGGAAACCATTGCCGCGCTGATTGATGCGGGCATTACCTGGCAAGAAGCGGAAGTCACTCAAGGCCCTACGCCGCTGGAAGGCCAGACTTGGGTGCTCACCGGCTCATTGGAGAGTATGACCCGGGATGAGGGCAAAGCACGCTTGCAGGCGTTGGGTGCTAAGGTAGCGGGTAGTGTATCGAAGAAGACTACCTGCCTGGTCGCAGGCGAAGCGGCGGGCAGTAAACTTACCAAAGCTGAACAGATGGGCGTGGAAGTCGTGGACGAAGCCACCTTTATCGAACGTTTGGCAGAGTGGGAGCAGCGTTAATGAGCCGTTTTATTGAAGTACCCGCCCGAATGCTGCCACCGGACACCCTCAATGCCCTGCTGGAGGCGTTTGTGACCCGCCAGGGCTACGACACCACTGATACCACGGGCGAGGGCATGCACGGCTGGGTAGCCGAACTGAAAAAGCAGCTTGAGCGCAATGAGCTGATTATCGCCCACGACCTTGAGCTAGAGATGACCGAAGTGATGACCCTGGCTCAGTGGCGTTCGTTTGGGCGCGATGTCGCCGACGACGAAGAAGAGGGCGATATTTAGCCTCATCTTGCGAAAAGCCTCCCAATATGTCGTTGCGAGGAGCGCAGCGACGCGGCAATCTCAGCCTGTCGGGGCACCCACCCCAGATTGCTTCACTTCGTTCGCAATGACGCCTATGTGTCATTGCGAGGAGTGAAACGACGAAGCAATCTTTGCTGGCATTGGCAGGCAAACCCGAGATCGCCGCGCTACGCTCGCGATGACAAAAGAATGTTGTAGCCAGGCGCCCAGCCAATGTGTCATGGCGAGAGTGAAACGACGAAGCAATCTCAACCTGTCGGGGCACCCACCCCAGATTGCTTCACTGCGTTCGCAATGACGCCTATGTGTCATTGCGAGGAGTGAAACGACGAAGCAATCTCAACCTGTCGGGGCCCCCACCCCAGTTTGCTTCACTGCGTTTGCAATGGCACCCCATATAATGAGGCGGAGTACTTCGCAGTGACAAAAAAGAGCTGTTACCCGGTTTTCTATTAAGCATTCTCGCCGCGAATAATCGCACTAATAATCCGCCGCCCCGGATGCAGGTGATCGACCAGCGGCGCTTCTAGTGGCATTGGTTCATCGCAGATTCGTGAGGCGATTACCTCGGCACAAAGCGGCGCGCTGGCGAGCCCCCTTGAGCCGTGGGCGGTGGATATCCACAGGCCTGGATGGTGCCTGCCAGGTATCTCCGCCACGCGGGTGGCATCCTTGCTCAGCAGCGAATAATCCGTTCGCCATGCTTCTGCCACCGGCACCGGCCCAGCGTAAGGGGTTTTGTCGGGGCTTGCTGCACGCACGGCGGCACGGCCCTTAAGGCTCTCAGGGCTCAGCTCAATGCCTGCCTTTTCCAACGCCTCTACCAGCGCGGGCAGCGTCTGACGCAGCTCATCGATATTGCGCTGATGGTCGTCATCCGTCACATCAGTTGTCGCATTGTTGGGTATAAAGCTAGCCCCGAAGGTCAGCACACCATCTAAAGCGGGCGCCACATAGCCGCCAGCACAGACTACGCGTTTAGGGCCCGCTACCTCATTGGGTAGCGTTAGCTCGCTAATCTGGCCGCGCACCGACTGTAGCGGTAATTCCGCCGTTTGCGTAAAGCAGTTAGCCAAATGCGCGCTGGCAATCACCACCTGATCCGCCCGCAACGTACTGCCATCGGCCAAGTTCAGTTGCCAGCCGTTTTCTAGTTGGGTAAGGGAGCTAACGTCGCCTTGCTGCAAGCTAATGCCTGGTTGGCTAAGCAAGTACTCACACAGCGCCTTAGGCCTTACCCACCCCGCCTGTGGATAATAAAGCCCGTGAGGTGCACTGACGGTGATTGCCGCCGTTTCGGTTAACGTCGGGTTCTCCATGCCCGTGACGACTTCAGGTGGCAGCGGGTGTTGCTCGATAAAACGCTGCTGGCGGCGTGCCTCTTTATCACTGCTTGCCAACTGCACCACGCCGCAGGGCTGCCATAAGCTTTGGGGGGAGTTTTGCTGCGTTAACCAGCGCTGGCTGTACAACAGCCCAGCAAGATAAACCCGGCTTTGGTGATTGGTCTCGGCGGCAAGCTTTACATATAGCGCGCCCTGGCGATTACCCGAACCGCCCGCACCGAGTGCTTCGCGCTCCACCACTGTCACCTTAACGCCCCGCCGTGCCAGCGCTGCCGCTACGCTGCTTCCCGCCAACCCGGCGCCGACTATCACAACGTGCTTGGCCGGTGTCGCAGGCGGTGGGATAAACCAGGGAGTGGCCTGGCGGCGGTGATCCGCTGGTGGAGCTTCGATACTGCCCGCTAGCATTTCCCGCTTGCGGCCATAGCCCGGCACTTTCTTCCAGTTAAAGCCCGCCGCTTTCAGGCCTCGTTTGACGATTCCTGCGCAGGTAAAAGTGGCGAAAGTTGCGCCGGGGTGTGAACGGGCGGCCATGGCGTTAAACAATTCAGGCTGCCACATATCGGGGTTTTTAGAGGGCGCAAAGCCGTCTAAAAACCAGGCGTCGACCTGACCATCCAACTGCTCCAGGCGCTCAGTGGTATCGCCAAAATGCAGATCAAGGGTGACACGATCGGTTAAGTGCAGGCGGTGAATACCGCTAACGGCGGTGGGCCACTGTCCGCAGAGCGCCTGTGCATAAGTCGCCAGCGAGGGCCAGCTCGCTAATGCTTGTTCAAGGGCAACTAGCTCAAGGGGAAACTTCTCTGTGGATAACAGGTGCAGCCGTGCAGAAGAAGGGGCATGTTGTTCAAAACAGGCCCAGGCGCAGAGCATATTGAGCCCGGTGCCAAAGCCGGTTTCGCCAATCACAAAGGGCCGCGCGGCTTCCCAGGCGGCAAAGCGTTCGGGGAGGTGATTGGCACCCAGAAAGACATGCTCGGTCTCTGCGCGCCCATCACCACGGGTGAAATAGATGTCATCAAACGCTGTTGCGTGGGGGGCTCCCTCGTTCCAGGTAAGGGTTGGCGTCGTTAATGCCGCAAGCGGTGGCAAAGCGTTTGAACGTTGGGTCACGCAGGTATCCGTATTGATGAACAGGTGGTTAAAAAATGATCAATTTGTTAGCGCTGGCGTTATCTCTGGCTTAGCGCAAAGCGTCCGCCGGGTTTGCACAGAGTTTTCCACAGGCTCTGTGAAAAAGCCGACGAACCCTCCATACTTGCCTATTGGCGTCAAGGCATAACTTTCTTGAACGGCTTAACAATTACCTTGGCATACACCCCTGCAATAATGTATGGGTCAGCGTCGGCCCACGCCTTGGCGCCTTCCAAGCTGTCGAATTCCGCTACCACCAAGCTGCCGGAAAAGCCTGCATCACCAGGATTTTCAGCGTCGATGGCAGGGTGAGGGCCAGCCAGTACCAGGCGGCCTTCATCGCGCAGCGCTTCCAGGCGTGCCAAGTGGTCTGGCCGGGCCGCTAAGCGGCGCTCTAAGCTATTGGGTACATCTTCACTCATAATGGCATACAGCATTTGGGGTTAACTCCTTGATAAGACGAGGATGCAAAGTGACCGTTAATTGACCGCACTGGCATAAGCGCGCACCATATCTTACCCATTGCGAAGGGTTCATTCACAGCTGAAAAGCGCATTCTGACAAACTGGCCACACGGCGTCATGCTTATGCCTCGACTTCCCTATACCTTTGATGCCGATCAGCGCTACCCAGTTGATTTGCACATGCACTCAACCGCTTCCGATGGCGCGTTAACGCCCACCGAGCTGGTAACCCTGTGTGCCGAACGCGGGCTGACGCACATGTCGCTCACCGATCACGATACCATGGACGGCATTGAAGAAGCGGGCCGCGCGGCGGAGCAAGCAGGGCTGTGTCTTATCCCCGGCTGTGAGTTATCCACACGCTGGCAGGGCGTCAATATCCATGTGGTGGCGTTGATGCCCGGTGGCTTACAGGGGCCAATGGTAGAAGGCCTAATTCAGCAGCGTGAAGCGCGGATACAGCGTGCAGCAGTGATCGCCGAAAGGCTGGAAAAAGTCGGTTTATCCAACGCGCTGGAAAAAGCGCGCCTGCACGCCGGCAGCGACCGCCCGCTAGGCCGCCCGGACTTTGCCCGAGCGCTGGTAGCGGAAGGCGTGGTGCCCGACTGGGCCAGCGCCTTCAAGCGCTATCTGGGCAGCGGCAAAAAGGGCGATGTTAAAGCCCACTGGCCGGAAATCAGCGAAGCCGTGAGCTGGATTGTCGATTCCGGTGGCGTGGCCGTGATTGCCCATCCACTGCGCCACGGCTTAACCCGGCGCAAGCGAGGCCTGTTGATGGATACCTTCCAAGCGGCGGGCGGCCAATCGGTTGAACTGGTCAGCGGCCAGCAGAACCCGGATAGCACCCGCGACCTGGCGCGTCAGCTAGTGGAGCGCGACCTTTACGCTTCTATGGGCAGCGATTTTCACTTCCCTGGCAGTCATGCGGCCCCCGGCAGCATGAGCCTAGTGCCGCGCACTGCGGCGCCCCCCATATGGCAGCATCCCCGGCTGCTGCACCTGCGCGATGCGTCACCCGGCCTGCTGGCGGTCGGTTAAATCACAGCCGGGTCATTGCAAAGCCCGGTCAGTTAAAAGCCAAGTCGGCTATGCTGTATAGGCAGTGCCTACGGACAGGAGTTACCAATGAGCCAATATTTTCAGATTCACCCGGAAAACCCTCAGAAACGCCTCATCGATCAGTCGATTGCGATCATTCGTAAAGGCGGTGTGGTTGCTTACCCCACTGATTCGGGCTATGCGCTTGGCTGCCATCTGGGTGAGAAGAAAGCCATTGAGAAGATAAAATGGCTACGTTCACTGGACGATAAACACAACTTCACCCTGGTGTGTTCCGATCTCTCGGAAATTGGCACCTACGCCAAGGTAGATAACGATGTATTTCGGTTGCTGAAAGCCCATACTCCAGGGCCTTACACTTATATTCTGGATGCCTCTTCAGAAGTGCCGCGCCTGCTACTGCATCCCAAGCGTCGCTCCATTGGCGTGCGCGTACCGGATCACCGCATTACCCACGCGTTACTGGCCGCATTAGGCGAGCCGTTGATGAGCGTAACGTTGATTCCGGTGGGCGATGACCTGCCCATGAACGACCCGGAAGAGATCCGCGAGCGTTTTGGCGCCCACCTGGATGCCATTATCGACGGCGGCGCCTGCCATTTAGACCCCACCAGCGTCATCGACCTGCGCGAACTGCCGCCGAAAATCATCCGTGAAGGGCGCGGCGATATTTCTCCTTTCGTCGTCTAAAAACACTTTTCAGAGCAAATCCCTGCTTTTAGCTTTAATGAGCAGGGAATTTGTCTATTTTTCATTATTTGAATGTTCAATGAAAATAAAATATGATCCTAACGGTTCTTTTCGATAATAAATTGTGATCCTTTAAGGCGAGGAATCGCCTCGTCTTTTTGAGATCGCCTAGCCCAGGAGATCATTCAATGACGAAGCCATTCCCTTCTCGCCTCTGCACCCTTGCTGCTCTAGCCAGCCTCACCGCTTTACCGCTGACCAGCCATGCAAATAGTGATGACGCAGAAATATGTGCCCAGGAAGCCTATGCAATGGGCCTGCGCTATCAACAGCAGTCTGCTGAAGCCGCTGCTCTGCAGCGTCAGGGTTTTGCCCTCGCCACCTACCGGCTTGAGGATCAGATTGAGGCGCATGGTGGCAGCGACGACTTGGCGATCATTACCGACCTGGATGAAACGGTGCTGGATAATAGCGCTCTGTTGGTTCGCGACATGCAGGCGTGCCACGACTACACCACCTGGGACACATGGAAGCATTGGGAGCGTGAAGGCGAACCGCGTTTGATGCCGGGTGCCAAAGCGTTCCTGGATTACGCGGATGAGCAGGGCGTGGCCATTTTTTACGTCTCTGATCGCTACCAGGAGAACGAGGCCGACACTATCGCCACCTTGGAAGCGCTAGAGCTACCCCAAGTCTCTGAACAGAGCGTGATGTTGCTGGGGCCTGCCAAGGCAGAACGCCGCGCGGAAGTGGTGGATAACCACACGCTGGTGATGCAGCTGGGTGATTCCCTTCACGATTTCGCGGGTGACTTCGCGGGCGCCGACCTTGACCAGCAGCATGCGCTTGTTGAAGAGAATGCCGAGCGTTTTGGCAACGATTGGATCGTGTTCCCCAACGCTACTTACGGTGCCTGGAGCGAGGCTGAGTTAGACGCCTGGGAAGCCCCGCACGAAGTGGAGTGATCGGTTAGATAACCACTCCATACCGCATTAAATAAACGCTGCGCGCCCCAGATTTGGCTATTTTGTTTGACGATTTAGTTTAGCTGTCTTGGGGCGTGTTTTTGTCTTAGTTCTTGTCTTCGTCACTCTCGTGGCTATTTTCTTGAGCGTCATCTGTTTTGTCGTCGTCCTTCTTGCGCGGGTCTTCGCTGTCTTCATCCAGCCAGGTGCCGCAGCGTAGGCAGTAGCGGGCGCGTTTTTCATGGCGTTCGTGACCGCAGCCGGGGCAGGCTTCTTCGGAGTAACGCTCTTCACGGATCGAGCGAATCACCTGAGCGGAAAATACCCCGGTGGGCACGGCAATGATCGAGTAGCCGAGCAGCATGAGTACCACCGTAATCGATTTACCCAGCGCAGTAGCGGGGACGATGTCGCCATAGCCGACGGTGGTCATGCTGACAATGGCCCAGTACATCGACATCGGAATACTGGTGAAGCCCGCCTCAGAGGATTCGATGGTGTACATCAGCGCCGCGAACAGGGTAATCACCATTAATATGGCGCTAAAAAACAGCAATATCTGGCGCATGCTGCGTTTAAGGGCATCCATTAAAAGACGCGCCTCGCCGACAAACTCCATCAGGCGCAGAATACGAAAAATGCGCAGTACCCGCAGCAAACGTACAATCACCAGACCATGTGCACCGGGCACCAGTAGTACCAGCCAAATGGGCAAAATCGCGATTAAGTCGACGATGCCATAAAAGCTTCTTAAATAGAGTGTCGGCTTTTCCAGGCAGTAAATGCGCAAGATCAGCTCAATGCTGAACAATAGCGTGAAGACCCACTCAAGATAGAAGAATAGGTCGCCGTACCGCTCGGCATAAGTCTCGATACTGCCCAGCATAATGACCGCAACACTGAGTAGAATCGCCACAATCAAGGCGATATCAAAAGCTTTTGCTCCCGGCGTGTCAGACTCAAATATGATATGAAACAGGCGGGTGCGTAGGCCTTCCGCGCCGGGGGTTAAGTTTAAATTCATTGCATCATCCTGAAGTGGACCTCAATGCCGTCCTGAAAAGTGCGCTAGGACCTAGCGTAGCGCGGTTTGGTACGCCAAGCGATGGGCGAGCGCTAACGCCGCTTTACCGTAGGCTGCATTGGGCTGGCCGTCCGCATCGAGCGCGCCAGGCAGCGCCTGGGCATAAGCGCGTGCGGTGGTATCCAGTTCGGGATGTTCGGCGAGAGTGGCCAGCGCCTGCTGGGCATCGTTTAAAAAGCTGGCTTGTTGGCTGTCGTGGTAGGCGTCCAGCGCCAGCGTGGCACGGTGCAGCCACTCTGCCGGGGAGTGCGCTTCGGGTAGCGGCCAGTGTTGGGTGCTAAGGGCATTGCCACGGGCCGCCTTGCTACTGTCCGAGGGTCGCAGGGGTACCTGTTCAGCAAGGGTCAATGCCAGCGCCCACAGAGCTTCAGGCTCGCCGCCTTTTAATTCGAGCTCTGCCTCGCGAATCGGCGTGCGGTAGCCACCGCTAATAATTTCGCCTTCATCCAATACCAGCTCGACATGACTCTCCTGGCCTTGTCCACCCTCTTTTAGCTGCCAGCTACGCCGTGTGAAATCGGTGCTGAGTTGGGGGGCGAGGGCATCTAGCACACTGCTAAGTTCGCCTTGAAAAGGGGGGAGCTTGGCAATTGAAGTGAGATCCAACTGCGGGCCAGCAATCTGCCACTCCCACTCTTCGCGCTGGGAAAGCCCGCCACCACCTTGGCCAGCGGTTTTCACCGTTTGCAGCACCTGGCCGTCTACCTGGCGAAGTCGCAGCGCAATATGTGCTTTCGCCAGATCACCCTGAGGGGTATCAAAGTAGGTATTGGTCAGCGTTTGTTTACGCACGGCGTGTGAAGCGAGATACGGGTGTTGAGTCAGCGCCGCAGGCCCTGTCGGGGCAAGGGCCAGTTTAAGTTCCACTTCCATGGGGTTTGGGCTTTTCATGACGCTAGCCACCTCGTTATCGTGACATTTAAATGAATATTTGATTACATTTGTGAACTTTTCATGACGGCGGCAGGCGCACTCTTTATACTGGCGCCGCCATTTCCAGGCTCCCCGAAAACAGGCTAAAAGGCATTATGGTTACCTCCAATCCTTTTTCTTCGATGTTTGGCCGCTCGCCATTCCAGCCGTTATTGGCCCATATCGTCAAGACGAATGAGTGTGCCGATCAGCTGTTGCCGTTTTTTGAAGCAACCCTGGTTGATGACTGGGACAAAGCGGCTGAGCTGCGCGAAAACGTCACCCGCCTAGAGCATGACGCCGATACGCTGAAAACAGAACTACGGTTGAACCTGCCCAACACCATGTTTCTTCCGGTGTCGCGCTCCGATCTGCTTGATCTGATCAGCGTGCAGGACAAGATCGCCAACAAGGTGCGTGACATTACCGGCATTATGCTGGGGCGTAAAATGCGCGTGCCGGATGAGCTGGCCGCGCCGATGCGCGACTACATTCGAACCAGCGTTGCCTGCGTGGCGCAAGCGCGTCAAGCGCTAGAAGAGCTCAAGGATCTGCTCGAGTCCGGCTTTGGCAAAAATGTCTCGGATGTGATGCAGAAGATGATCCGTGAGCTGCACACCCTCGAACACCAAGCCGACGACCAACAGATCACCATTCGCCGCCAGCTGTTCAAGCTTGAGAGCCAGCTACCACCAGTGGACGTGATCTTTCTCTACAAGATCATTGAATGGGTTGGCGAACTATCCGACCGCGCCGAGCGCGTGGGTAGCCGTCTGCAGATCCTGACTGCCCGCTAAGGGGACTTTCATGCTGATTATTGCCCAGCACGGTGAAATCTTTATCATCCTGGCCTGTTTGTTTGGCTTTTTCATGGCCTGGGGCGTTGGCGCCAACGACGTGGCCAATGCCATGGGAACCTCGGTGGGGTCGAAAGCGATCACCATCAAACAGGCTATCCTGATTGCGGTCATTTTTGAATTCCTGGGTGCCTGGCTAGCCGGTGGCGAAGTTACCAATACGATCCGTAAAGGTATTATCGACCCCGAACTGCTACAGGACGACCCACAATTGCTGGTCTACGGCATGCTGGCAGCCCTGCTGGCGGCGGGAACATGGCTGCTGGTGGCCTCCATGAAAGGCTGGCCGGTTTCCACGACGCACTCGATTGTCGGCGCGATCGTAGGCTTTGCGGTTGCAGGGCTAGGCCCTGCCACGGTGGACTGGGGTGCGGTAGGCAAGATTGCCGCCAGTTGGGTGGTCTCCCCCTTGTTGGCAGGTACCATCGGTTTCGTGCTGTTTAAATCGGTACACCACCTGATTTTCGAGGACGCCAACCCATTCACGGCCGCCAAACGCTACGTACCCGGCTATGTGTTTCTGGTAGGTTTCATCGTTTCGATGGTCACGCTGACCAAAGGGTTATCTCATGTGGGGTTGGACCTAACCTTCAATCAGAGCCTGTTGCTGTCGATCCTGCTGGGCCTGGTGATCATGGGTATTGGCCTGATCATGCAGCGGCGTATCAAGTTCGAGCACAATACCAACGACCACTTCGGCTATGCCAATGTTGAGCGTGTGTTCGGCGTGCTGATGATCTTCACCGCCTGCGCCATGGCCTTTGCCCACGGCTCCAACGATGTGGCGAATGCGGTTGGCCCACTGGCGGCAGTCATCAGCGTGGTGCAAACCGGCGGTGAAATTGGCGGCTCTGCACTGGTGCCCTGGTGGGTGCTGGTACTTGGCGGCAGCGGCATCGTGGTGGGCTTGGTCACCTACGGCCATAAGGTCATCGCTACCGTGGGCACCGGTATTACAGAACTGACCCCCAGCCGTGGCTTTGCCGCTACCCTGGCGGCAGCCACCACGGTGGTGCTGGCCTCGGGCACTGGCCTGCCGATTTCCACCACCCACACCCTGGTCGGCGCGATTCTTGGGGTGGGGCTGGCACGCGGCATGGCGGCTTTGAACCTGCGGGTCATCGGCACGATTGCCATGTCGTGGCTGATCACACTACCAGCAGGCGCTGGCCTGGCGATTCTGTTCTTCTTCATGTTCAAGGGCATGTTCGGTTAACGAATAATAAACAGCACTTGTAAACGTAGTACGCCAAGGCTCGAAAGGCTTTAGAAGCATCTGAGCGATAAGATCACAGCGGCATCTTCATGTTTATCTGCATTAGATCGAGCAGATTTGCATTTGAAGGTGCCGCTGTTTTTCGTGCTCTGGTAAAGTAACTGGAGATTGTTTTTGAAATTGTTTTTGAGATTGTTTCTTTCACCTGCTGCCGGAGAGCGGCCCTTGGATACGCGCTTCCCTTTTGTTGATTGGTTTCGTAACGCTTCCCCCTACATCAATGCCCACCGGGGGCGAACCTTTGTCATCTTAATTGAAGGCGAAGCCATGGCGTCTGGCCGAGGGGAGCAACTGATTCAGGATTTGGCGCTGCTGCATACCCTGGGCGTGCGTTTGGTTGTCGTGTTCGGCATTCGCCCCCAGGTGCATGAAGCGTTGACTGCCGCTGGCGTAGAGCCCACGCGCATCGATGGCCGCTGGGTCGCGGATCGCGCGGTGATGGCTCACGTTGAGCAGGTAGCTGCCCACCAGCGGCTATGGCTTGAAGCACGGCTCTCCCTTGGCCTGCCCAGCACGCCGCTGCACGGTGTGGAACTGAGCGTGATCTCCGGCAACCTAGTGACCGCCAAGCCATTAGGCGTGCGCGAAGGGGTGGATTTCGACCACAGCGGCGAAGTGCGTCGGGTGCGTGCCAGCGCCATTGAAGGCCTGCTGGAAAAAGGCTCGCTGGTGCTGCTGCCGCCGCTAGGGTTCTCCAGTACCGGTGAAGTTTTTGATTTAGACGCCTCTGAAGTCGCTCAACACGCCGCCGTGGCGCTGAAAGCCGATAAGCTGATCTTGCTGGGGGAATCCGAAGGCTTGGAAGATGAGCAGGGCGCGCTGCTGCGCCAGCTTTCGCCAGCGGAGGCCGAGCCGCGTTTAAGCGCCGCAGTGCCAGGCAGCGAGCTAGCCCGCCACTTACAGGCCGCCTGCACCGCCGCACGGGAAGGCGTGGCGCGTACGCACCTGCTTTCCTGGCGCAACCACGATGCCCTGCTGGGTGAGTTGTTCACCCGGGACGGCGTGGGCACCATGATTACCCAGCACCGCTACGAACAGCTGCGCCCGGCCACGCTCAACGATGTAGCGGGTCTGCTGGAACTGCTGGAACCGCTAGAGCGCCGGGGCATGCTGGTAGCGCGCTCCCGTGAACGCCTGGAGCACGAAATCGATGACTACATGGTGATCGAGCGTGACGGTATGGTGATTGGCTGCGCCGCGCTGCATGTATTTACGGATACCAGCATTGCCGAACTCGCCTGCGTGGCGGTGCACGACAGCTACCGCGGTGGCGAGCGGGGCGAGCGCCTGGTGGAGGCCATGGAGCGCCGCGCCCGCCAGCGCGGTTTAACTGAAATCTTCGTGCTGACGACCCACACCGCCCACTGGTTTGTGGAACACGGCTTCCGCGCCGCCAGCCTGGAAGACCTCCCGCCGCTGAAACGCGAAACCTACAACCACGCCCGCAAATCGAAGGTGTTGGTTAAGCAGTTAGCGTAATTCGCTTATTAGCAGATCTGGATTAGCTGGTTTAACGCGGCATTAGCGAAAACAGCTCCGGCTGTTTTTGCGCTTCTTGTTGAATAGTGTCGTCAATCGGTGTGTCGTAGGTTTTGAGCAGGTAACCGAGCACCGAATAAAAACCCACCATGGCGATCAGGTCGATCACTGCTTTGCGTCCGATCGCCTCGGCAAGTTCTGCTTCCTGCTCCTTGGCCAGCATGCGCTCATCGAATAACGCATCCACGGCGTTGACGATAAGACCGTCAACACCTTCGGGAGTACCGCGAATAGCCGTGATCCGGTGTTCGGAGAATCCCAGGGCAAGTGCACGACTAACATGATGGGCCCACTCGTAGGCTGAGCCCATACGTAAACCCGCGCGTAAAATCACCACTTCGGTCAGTTCCGGGCCTAACGCATTCTCCTTAACAACGTGTTGGCGCAAGGGCGCCCACGCTCTAAGCAAGGCCGGGTGATGGGCCATGGTGCGATAAACGTTGAGTGCGCCAGCAAAGCCCTCGCGTAAATCAGGGATCTCCTCAGGCCAGTCGGCATCGGAAATAGGCGGGCAGGGAGAAGAGGGCATGGGTGGGTCTCCTTTCAGATGTTATTGATTGTGTCATCACTCTGCGATGGCGGCGGTTATGGCCTCGGCAATACGCTCAATGATCAGGTCTACTTCGTCAGGCGCAATGATATAGGGCGGAGCCAGCAAGATATGATCACCGTTAATGCCATCAATAGTGCCGCCCATCGGGTAGCTGATCAGGCCACGCGCCATGGCCTGTCGCTTGATCTTGGCGTAAATCTTTCTAGCCGGATCGAAAGGTGTTTTGTTTTCCCTGTCCGCGACAATCTCGATACCGCGAAACAAGCCCCTGCCGCGAATATCGCCCACATGGGGGGATGCGCCGAGCGCCGCTTCAAGGCCGCTCTGTAACCTCGTGCCCATGGCATTGACGTTCGCCAGCGTCTCTGGCCGTGCAATGATCTCAACCACTTTGTTGGCGGCCGCGGCGGCCACAGGGTGGCCAAGATAGGTATGACCATGCTGAAACAGCCCAGACCCATTGGCAAAACTGGCGTAGATGTCGGCCGATAGCATCACCGCGCCGATAGGCTGATAACCGCCGCCCAAACCCTTGGCGATCGTGATGATATCTGGCGTTACCCCATCTTGTTCGCAGGCGAAGACGGTGCCGGTTCTTCCCATGCCGCACATCACTTCGTCGAGGATCAGCAGTACGCCGTATTTATCGCAAATGGCACGCACGCGTTTGAAGTAATCCGCCTCAGAGGCGACCGCCCCTAAGGTGGCACCGACGACAGGCTCGGCAACAAAGGCCATGACTTCTTCAGGGCCAAGTTCCAGAATCTTTGCCTCAAGCTCCTCGGCAAGCCGTGCAGCGTAGGCCTCGGGCGTCTCGTCGGTGCCCTTGTCGCGATACGCATAGCAGGGCGATACATGGTGTGTTTCTGGCAAAATGGGCTGAAACTGCTGGCGCCGCATGGCATTGCCACCGGTTGCCAACGCGCCGATGGTATTGCCGTGGTAGCTCTGGCGTCTGGCAATGATATGCCGTCGCTGGGGCTGATTAATCTCTACAAAGTACTGCCGGGCCATTTTCAGCGCCGCTTCGACGGCTTCTGACCCACCCGACACCAAGTAGACGTAATCCAGCCCTGCGGGGGCTAAATCCACGAGCTTTTCGGCAAGTGCTTCGGCGGCATCGGTAGTGAAAAATGAGGTGTGGGCGTAACAGAGGCTATCGATCTGTGAGCGCATGGCGGCCAGCACTTCCGGGTGGGCGTGTCCTACGCTGGTGACCGCAGCGCCTCCCGAGCCATCCAGATAGCGGCGCCCCGTGGTGTCCGTGATATAGACGCCTTGTGCCGACGCAGCATGAGGCAGTTTCCCGCCGATACCGCGGTGAAGAATACGCGTCATAGCCTCTTTCCCTCATTATCAAACGGTGAGTAATTCATATGACAATGAGATTGGCACACTCACAAAGATGTTTGCAACAAATAAATCATTTAAATATAATGTGAAACATGTAGATCATATATTCACAGAGCCAACCGACTATTTCTTCACAGAGCCAACTACTATGCAGCCGAGCGATTCGCTGAGAGAGCAGATTATTGCCCAGTACGATGCCATGTCTGCGCAGCTGCAACAGGCCGCTCGCTACGTGCTTGAGCATCCGGAGGAAGTGGCGCTGGTGTCCATGCGAGAGGTAGCGCGCCTAGCGGGTGTGCAACCCGCCACCATGACACGGCTTGCCAAATTCTTGGGGTTGCCAGGCTACGATGAACTTCGGGCGCAGTATGCAGCGGTGTTACGTCAGGGGGGCGATGGCTTTGCGGCCAAGGTTCGCCAGCGGGTAGATGAAGGCAGCAGTGAAAGGGGAGTCAGCGATACCGCTTCGCATATGCTTCAAGGGCTGAGTGCCCAGCTTGCTAAGCTCTGCGAACCCGATTCACTACGGCAGCTGGAAGCCACCGCCACTAGGCTGAGATCAGCGAGAAAGGTATACGTGCTGGGTTTACGTTCCTGCCATGCCGTTGCCTGGCATTTCCATTACGTGATGACCCTACTGGGCGAGCGCTCGGTGCATCTGGATGGGCCTGGGTGTACCGGCGGAGATGGGCTAATTCGTGCCACATCTGAGGATGTATTGCTCGTTATCTCCATCAAACCTTATGCAACAGGGACGCTGGAACTGGCCCAACTGGCAAAAGATAAGGGGGTAGGCATTGTTTCCATCACCGATAGTGAAGTGTCGCCGCTGGTGGGGATGTCAGCGCAGACGATTCTATGCCCCACGGAAACCGATAGCTTTTTCCACACGCTAACCCCGGCATTAGCCATTTCCGAAGTGCTGTGCAGCTTATTGGCGGAATTCGACCGGCCTAAGACGCTAGACGCTTTGCAGCAAGCGGATGAACACCTCTCGCATCTCAATACGTATGCGACGGCTATCCCCAGGCGGCAGTGAGAAGCGAGGCCAGTCAGTCATTTTGATCTGGGTAGATCATTACTTAAGCCGACCAGCGTTTTGTCATTTTTTGGCAGTTTTGTTTAATGCGCCGAGACAGGCGCTCTAACAATACATGCTCTGTACCTGGCGTTGCGACCTCCTGTAGGGCCTCCATCACAGAGGGCAAAACGCTGAGAATCTCATCGGCGAGACGTGCGCCTAAGCTCATGAAGTAAGCAGGTTTAAATCCCAGCGCCTGGGCGAGAGACGCAAGGTGTGAGCGTTCGATACTGCCTGGCTGATCAATGCCTGACACTCGAAATGCAAAGCGGTTCGAGAGGCCGCTATAGAGCGTTGTGCACATGAGATCGTAAAACGGGGCTAGTTGAACGCCCTGCGGCGTTTGCAATATAGAGAGGTTTTTGGCGTGGCTGTCATTGTTACCAATAAACAGGTTGAAAAAAAACCACTGCGAAAAACGCAGCAGGTCTTTTGCGGGAACACCCGCCGCCTGAAGTAACTGTCGACACTCAATGAGACCAGGCCCTCCGTCGCTTTCGTATTTGAGGGTGGAAGGTGTCCCTGCTAATTGGCAAATATCTAGCTGGTGATAACGCTGTAAGTTGCCGTGCTCATCATAAAACCGGTCATAGCGCTTAACTAAACAGGCGCGTGTTTGAGGCTGGAAGGTAGCTTCAGCTACCCCTAGCGCTAACGCGGCGGCTAGTTGCATACAGAGCGTTTCATTAAGCGCAGAACACCACACGCCTTTCAAACCACGGATATCCGGTTTCAAAATATGGCTTGAAGGCGCGGCCCCTTCAGGCAGCGCCGGGCTGCCATCAGCGAGTACCATTAGCAGCAGTTTATTTTGAGCGCCCGCTAATGAAATTCGCGCTTGGGGAGCAAGTTGCCCGGTTAATTCACCCTGGGTTTCATTATGCAGAAAGTCGTTTATAGCTTCCCAGTTCGTCTTGCGATAGCTGGCTGGTCGAGGCGTTTCACCTTGCGGGAGTAGGGTGTAGCCACTCGCCGTATCACCGCCAATCGACTTTAAAAGACCAAAAACAGTGGTGGTGTGGTGGCGTAGCTCAATATAGCGACGTAGTTCGCCCTCAGGCAGTAGGTTTTCGAAGTATGCCAGCACACTATCGCCGCTATGTCGTTGTTGAGTCAGCGGTAGCTGGGGCGAAAGGCTATTCGCTTGGTTATTGGCTAGCCACTCCTGAGTATAGTCAAACCGCAACGGCTGAGTGTTATGCAAACGCCCGACATGCAGTTCCCCCCAGAACAGGTCAAGCGCTTCGCTATGGGCGGCCATGGTGATTCCCTTTGCGCTGTATAATCACTTCCAATCCCATTAGATCCAAAACATCGAGTACTTTTTGTAGCTGCAGGGTTGGCTTGCCGCGCTCAAGATCGACGATAAAGCGGTTGCCTGTACCCGCAAGCCCGGCAATATCACTTTGCAGCAATGATTGATCACGCCGGGTTTGTTGAACTAGCTTGCCCAGCTCTTCACTGTTGCGAATACGTTTTGCGCTCTCTATCTGGGAGGTCATAGCGACTGTCCAATAAAATTACCGTACGGTAATGATAGACCATATTAGTGATCAAAACGCTATGATTATTCCCGATCGGTAACTTTCAGTGTTTAGAGAGGCTTTCTGGAAGGAAATATTCCCGAGCGGGAATATTTTGGCGTTGCCGTGATTTTATGTACGGTGCTCTGGCGAAAGGACGACCCAAGGCCGCCCCGTTAAAGTGCGCTATATCTTAATAAGAAACACTTAGGTATTTAAGATAACCCCACCATTCAGGTGCATGGTCTGGCCGCTCATGTAAGAGGACTCTTCGCAGGCCAAATAGACGTACGCCGGCCCCATTTCGCTAGGCTGCCCTGCGCGCTTCATGGGTACCTGGCCACCAAAGGAGGCCACTTTCTCATCCTCAAAGCTGGCGGGAATCAGCGGCGTCCATACCGGCCCTGGCGCTATGGCGTTCACGCGAATGCCACGATCCATCAGCGACATCGCCAACGAACGCACCAGCCCCTGAATAGCGCCCTTGGTGGCGGTGTAATCGATCAGCGTATCGTTGCCCTTAAAGGCATTGATCGATGATGTGGCAATAATGGTGTCACCTTCGCTGAGATGCGGCAGGGCAGATTTGCTCAGATAGAAGTGGCTGAAAATATTGGTCTGGAAGGTGCGCAGCAGTTGGTCATCGGGGATCTCGGTAATGTCATCCCAATCGTACTGCTCGGCGGCGTTGTTGATGACGATATTGATCTTGCCGAAGTGGTCGAGAGTGCGCTTAACGATCTCACGGCAAAACGCTGGCGCTGCCACATCGCCTTTCAAAACCAAACAGCGACGGCCTTCGGCTTCCACCAGCCGCTTGGTCTCTTCTGCATCTTTGGTTTCTTTAAGGTGCACGATCACGCTGTCGGCACCTTCGCGGGCATAGTGAACGGCGACTGAACGTCCTATGCCGCTGTCGCCACCGGTAATAATCGCGACCTTGTCCAGTAACTTATCGGCGCCCCGGTAGCTTTCACGAATGTATTCGGGCTCTGGGCGCATGGCGTGTTCATCACCAGGCTGTTTATCCTGATGCTGGGGTGGTTGGTGTTGATCACTCATGTGCGGTCACTCCATTGTTGGCACAATTTGGTTTGCACATACGGTTAGTCATCGTAAAACATCACTTACTAACCACTGTTTAGGCCCTCGTATCCTCGAGTACCTTCACGCTGTAAACGTAGACCAAGGTAGTAATAACGGCAAACCGGAGGGCGAACGCATAGCGATAAAATGGTTGGTAACCCACAGACGCTGATAGCGTCAGGTTATTAATGCTATCAAGCTTGCCAATATAGCTGGCATGAAGTTGTATTGTTTTAAGTGTTTGTTTTTTAATATATTTTAGTTGTGATTGTGCTGTGGGCTTCCATGGGTGTGAATTGCAAGTTGAAGAGGAAGGGCTACAGTTAAGTCAGCCAGAGATAGGAGGCACCACGAACGCCTCCCACTCTTTCGCTCACCCACCACGGTAAGGAAGAAGCGATGACTCAAGTTCCCGATAAAGACAAGAAAGCCCCTAAAGAGAAGGATGACCACCATGATGAGGCCAATCCGATGCCGGATACTCATCATGTAAACCCGGAGTCCGATGACGATAAAAAGTCAGGCAGGGATACCAAGAAATAATCTATGCAACATTTTTTAGGCCAACGCAAAACAACAAAGGCGCTACTTCCGGTAGCGCCTTTTCTATTAGCGTTAAACCTCTATGTTGATAGAGGACGTTGATACGGCAACGTCACCTAGCGAGGTAGGCAGTAACTGCCCCAATGAGGAGTAGAGGGCCTCAGAGGTTGATGCGGCAACCGCTCGATCCGTCTTTTCCATGGCTTCTTCAGCTTTCTTTAGCTCACGACGAGCTTCTTTATCTTCTTCATTCAGCCGAACCTTAAGTTCGTTAACTGCTTCGCGCAGCGCTTTTTGGGCGTCAGTCAGTACGCCGCGTAGTGCGTGTTCACTAGCGCTGGGGCCATTGGATTTCGAGCGGTTGTCTTCATTCTGAATGAGGTTAGGTAGGCTTGGTAATACGCCGAGCTCGGTGGATTCATCGCTTTCAGGCTCGCCCGCTGCCTTCTCGGCCTCTTGCTCAGCAGCCTTCTCAGCATCATCTTCGGCTGTTTGCGCACTGGCTTCGGCTTGCTGCGCGTCACTGGAAACCGTTGCCTGAGCGCTCTCATCGCCACCCGCCGGGGCCCCCGCTGATTCGGCTCCGCTGGTTTGAGCCACGGCCGGTTGAGCTGCTGTCGTGGGAACTGCTGGCGTTGCAACCACGGACGGGATAGCGGTCATGCCTGCACCACCGCCACCTTGGTTGTTCAACAGCTTAGCTGCACCGGCAAGCTCACGGGCGATGCTCTTGAGCTCCTTGGCCATGTTTTTAAGCTGTTCAGGAGAGGCAAAGGCCATCATGGCTTTCAGCATTTCAATCCGCTGGCGCAGGAAGCCCACTTTATCGGTGGCCTGCTGCTGGGAGGCTTCCTTTGGAGTAGGTAGCGACGCCAAGCTTTCCAGCGCTTCCTGCTGTTTTTTAAGCCGCTTTGTGAACGGGTCGTCTTCAGCAGGCTCGCTCTTTTGGGAGGCAACGCGGGTAGGCGTTAAAAACTGCGGCTTATCCTGGCGCTGGTGAATCAGTGTGAATGACGAAAATCCTATCTTCATGGCGGTATCCTCTCCTCATTGTTAGAAGATATCGACCATTTAACTTAGGACTTTAACCCCCGGTCTTTAACCCCCGGACTTTAAACGCCGCTTAACTTCCACGCTTAGCCTGCCTTCGCCAAGCTTCAGTTTCAGCTTCTGGCCGGGCTGGGTATCTTCCGCGCGGCGAATGATCTGCCCCTGCTCATCCTGGGCAATCGCATAGCCGCGCCCCAGCACCGCCAGCGGGCTGACCGCGTTTAACTCCCGTGCGGCGGCTTTCAAGCGTGCCTGTCGGCTCTCTAACTGGCGCTGCATCGCACTTCCCAAACGGCGCTGTAACTGGCTCACACGCTCGCTTTCTGCACGGTGCAACCGCGCCATATCCTGGCTGGCCAAGCGCCTGCTCAGCTGTGTCACCTGGACTTTCTGCTGGCCGAGCGTTAACTGCATGGCGCGATTCAAGCGCTGCTCAAGGGCGGTTAAGTGCTGGCGCTGACGGTTGAGCTGTTCGCCGGGGTGGCGCAGCTTGGCGCGCAGCGTATCCAGCCGCTGGCTGTCGCGCTCTAACCGTGCCTGCATGGCCCGCTGCAGGCGGCTGTGCTGGTGCTCCAGCTGGCGCTTGAGGGTGTTTTGGTCGGGAACCAAGCGCTCGGCGGCAGCCGATGGGGTAGGCGCGCGCATGTCTGCGGCAAAATCCGCCAGGGTGATATCCACCTCGTGGCCTACCGCCGACATCACCGGTAGCCGGGAGTGAAAAATCGCCCGAGCCAGGTGTTCGTTGTTAAACGCCCAGAGGTCTTCCAGGCTACCGCCACCGCGGGTAATCAGAATCACATCCCGCTCAGGGTCTAGCCGCGCCTGACGGTTAAGCAGCGCCAGCGCCGATATCATCGCCGGGGCGGCTTCGGCACCTTGAACGGGCACCGGAATCAACGTCACGTCCGCCAGTGGCCAGCGCGCTTCCAGCACCGCCAGCACATCACGAATGGCTGCCCCGGTGGCGGAGCTCAAAATCAGCAGCTTACGGGGTGGGAAGGGCAGCGGCCGGGCATTGGCAAACACGCCTTCGCCTTCCAACTGCGCTTTTAAGCGCTCAAAGGCCGCCAGCAGCTCGCCCAGGCCTGCCGCCTGAACGGCATCAGCAATTAGCTGGTAATCGCCGCGGGGTTCAAACAGCGACACCCGCCCGCGCAGCTTGACCTGATCACCGTCGCGCATCGGCGCCGAAACAAACCGTGCCCGCTGACGAAACAGCGCGCAGCGAATCTGCGCCCGGTCATCCTTCAACGTGAAATAAACATGCCCGGAAGCGGGGCGAGAAACGTTAGAGAGTTCGCCCTCCACCCACACCTCGCCCACATCGCGCTCAAGGGTCTGCTTGGCGCGCTGGTTGAGTTGGCTGACGGAGAGTGTTTGGGCGGGTGTTTGGGTCATGGCGGATATCTGAATGCAGGGCACTGTAGCCTAGCATCAAATACTAGCGCTCATCGAATATAGAGCGGGGCAAATTCGTTGCCCCGCAAGCGCTATCGATGCTGAGAACGTCGACGAATCCATTCGCCGGGAAGGGTTAGCAACAAGCAGCAACACATCATTAGCAGCGCAAGAAGAGCAACAGAAGCCATATCAGACCCTGCGTCGGAAATATTGCTGTAAAGCAGGAGCGGTAGCAGGTTGATCTGTGAACCGGTAAGCGCCAGGGCCGTACCATAGGCGCCAAAAGCTACGGCAGCACAAAGGCTCCAGGAGGAGATCAACGCAGGCAGTAACGGCGGTAGGTACACGTCACGAATTTGCTGCCACCGAGAGGCACCAAAGCTTTCGGCCATCACCAGCTGGCGGCGGTCAAGCCCTTGAACCACCGGTAGCATCAGTAACACCACGCGGGGTACCAAGAAGTAGGCATACACCAACACCAATCCCTGTGGGGTATACACAAAGCGGCCAAACCATGCCGGGTCTACGCCCAGCGATGCCAGGGACAGGGTGATAAAGCCTGCCCGCCCCAACAAGAGGATAAAACCATATGCCACAATCAAGCCGCTGAAAATCAGCGGGAGAGAGATCAGCCAGAGAAGAAAAAAGCGTCGCCGTTCCGGCTGATGATAGAGAAACTCAGCAATCACGACACCAACGATGACCGACAAGAGCGCAGTGCTCATTGATAAAGCAACGCTGGTTATTAAGCTTTTAAACACCAGCCCTTCGTCAAGAAGACGAGCACCCGTGATCAAAGGTGACTCAAGCGCTGCAATGATCAGCAGTGTCAGCGGCACCATAAAAAACAGCGTGTAAATAATGCCGCTGGGTAGAACCAGCGGCAAAACGCTAAAAAAGCGCAGGCGAGGCATGGCGTGGCCTTATTGATTAAGGACGTGCTGAGTCCACTGGTGGCTGAGGTCAGCGCTAATGCTTGACGCTTTTTGCACATCCAACGGGCGAATCTGCGGCGCCTCTACCAGCGTGTCGGGCAGCTCGATATCTCCATTGACAGGGCGAACAAATCCTTCCGCAAAGGTACGTTGACCCTCGTCCGACATCACATAGTTCAGCCACAAGCGCCCGGCATTAGGGTTTGGCCCGTTCTTAACCAGCGAAATAGCATACGGCGCTGCCACTGAAGCCTCTTCAGGGATCACCACCGCAGCGTTGTCGCCCATGCCATCGGTAATGCTGGCTTTTAGACCGTCGTTTTCATAGCCGATCCAGATAGGAATTTCACCGCGCACGAACTGCGCATAGGGCGTGGTACCAACCACACGGGCAACATTACCGATGCGGCTCAACTCCGCGAGATAATCGATGCCCGGCGTTAAATTATCGAGATCGCCCCCCATCGCATAATTGGCCGCCAGAGTTAGGACTTGGCCTTGCCCGGTCGAGCGCGGGTCAAGGTACACAATGCTGTTACGGTACTGCTCATCGAGCAGGTCTTCCCAGCTTTGCGGTACTTCATCGACTAACTGCGTATTAACGATAAAGGCCACGTTCAAGGAGTGGATCGTGAACCACTCACCCGCGTCTGCTTTGAAGACATCGGGAATGCTGTCGAAATTGATGGGAGTAAAGGGGCTTAACAGCTCTTTTTCATAGGCATTAATGGCGGAAGAAGCGTAGTAGTAGGCGGTATCGGCCTGGGGGCGGTTGCGGGCCTGCTCCAATGCGACCACGGTGGCACCCGAGCCTAGGTCGTTAAAAACAATTTGAACACCCGGGTAGCGTTCCGTGAAACGGTTGAACTGGCTTTGCCAATTGGCCCAGGTGGGGCCGGTATCAAACGATACAACCAGCCCTTCTTCCTGGGCGGCATCGTAGAGGGCTTGCTCGCCGTCGTAGAGCTCAGCGTCAAGCGTGTTAGCCGCATACGCTGATAAAGGCAGCAGGCTAAGGGCGGAGAGTAGGCAGTAAGCAAAATAGCGTTGCATGGTAGTACCTCAGCGATTGAACAGGTGGATATGAGTGGGAGGAAGCGCCACGTGAGTGATGTGATCCGGCATTGACGCCGACTCAAGCGACAACGTGGTAGTGCCGCAGAGAAGATACTGACGTTGCTGGGCGCCCAGAAACTGCCTCTCTATCACCGTGGCAGGCGCCTGGTTAGCGATATCGCTAGCTGGGTTGGCAATAATGGCTTCGGGACGAATCATGGCGCGTACGGTCTGCCCCGTCGTGAAGGCGTGTGGTGCCACTTCTAAGATGCCCAGGTCGGCGGTTTGAATGCGCTGTGAATCAAGTACCTGAGCGTCGATAAAGTTGGTGCGACCAATGAAACGTGCCACGGCTTCACTAACAGGCTGCGTGTAAAGCTGGTGGGGCGCGCTGTGTTGAAGGAGTTCGCCCTGCTCAAGCACGGCAACGTGATCGCCCAGCATCAGCGCCTCTTCTTGATCATGGGTGATCATCAGCGTGGTGACGCCGAATTGACGCTGTATATGCTTGAGCTCCTGGCGCATTGACTCGCGGCGGGAGGCGTCGAGCGCTGAAAACGGTTCGTCGAGCAGAAGGGCGCGGGGCTCGAATACCAGCGCGCGTGCAATGGCCACGCGCTGCTGCTGGCCACCGGAAAGCTGGGATGGATAGCAATGTTCCAACGCCTCAAGGCCTACATCATGGAGGATCTTGCGGGCGCGTCGGTGGCGCTCTCCCTGGCGAACACCTTTAACCTTAAGCGGGTAGGCGACGTTGCCAAGCACTGTCATATGGTTGAAAAGCACATAATCCTGCAGCACGATTCCCAGCCCGCGCTCGCCGCATGAGAGCTGGGTAACATCCTGATGATCAAGTAGAACGCGCCCTTGAAGCGGGGTGAGGAAGCCCGCGATAAGCTGTAAAAGCGTACTTTTTCCCGATCCGCTGGCACCCACCACCACAAGAAATTCGCCCGTTTCTACCTGCAGGTTGATGTCGTGAACACCCACGCTGCTATGGGGGTAGTGGAACTGGATGTTTTCTAGCGCAATCATTGCGGTAACTCCCGGGAAGAGGATCGGCCCAGCCGCCACTGCACCAGGGTGGAAAACAGCGAGAACAGCAGTGCGAGTGAAAGCAGGAAAAGCGTTGCGGCGCAGGCGAAGCCTGTGGTGCGGTAAAACGCTTGGATCAACACCACTGGGTAGGGCTGGGTCATAAAACCTGAAATCAGGTTGCTCAGCTCAAACTCGCCAATGGACAGCGCCGCAACCGTTAAGCTGCCGGTGAATACCGAGCGATATACCAGTGGCAAATAGAGGTGCACAAAACGTTGCCACTCGGCTGCCCCAAGGGACTGGGCCATGCGTTCATACGCCTTGAGGGGAGAGGCCTCGATATCGGCATATACGGTGTAGAAAAGGTAGGGGAAGGTAACCACCACATGGCCTGCTACCAGCAGCCAGGGGCTACCCAACCAGGGCAGCATGGCGGTACTAAAGGCCAAAATGAAAGCAAAGCCTATGACCAACTGGGGAACGGCTACTGGCAGCATGACCAGAAGGCGCGTGATGCTCTGCGCCACGGCAGGGAACTTGAGCGTGACGCCATACACCAGTGGTACGACGAGTAATATATTGATCAGGCAGGTGGTCAAGGCCAGCTTGAAGGTCGTTACCATCGCATTTCGATAGGTGGCGTCTTCCCATACCGTGATAAACCAGCGCCAAGTTAGCCCCTCAGGTAGCAGCGTGTTGCTCCAATGATCACCGAAAGCGCCTATAAGCAGGAGTACGATAGGGGCCAGCAAGTAAACCAAGTAACCATAAGTGATCAATCGCATGTCTGCCCCCTAACCACGATTAAATATAAATGACCATAATGTAAGAATTTGATCGTTTGTTGATGTATTCATGACGGTTGTGTGACTCCCCATAGGTAGGAAGCCGTGAGGCGCAGGGCTTCCTCTACGCTGCTGACAGGTGTAATGCCTTCAGCAGTGGGGGCGTCCGGAAAGGTGAGTACAGGCTTGTCAAAATGGCGGCCAAAGGCCACCTCGGTGTGGGTGCCCAAGCTTCCGCCAACGGCGATCAGCAGCACACTGGCTCGGGCGATAAGCACGTTGCGTGCCTCGCCCAAGCCGCTGGCAATAGGTAGGGTAACCCAAGGATTGGCAGCCTCTGCGTGGGTATCGGGAAGCAGGCCGATGACCTCGCCTCCTTGGAGTGCGGCTCCCTTGCTGGCCGCTTCCATAACGCCGCCCCGGCCACCGCATAACAGCGGAATGCCCAGCTCGGCCAGCCCCGAGCCTAAGGCATAGGCTATTTCAAGCTGGCGCTGGGTGGCCTCGCGAGGCCCAATCACGCCCACCGGAGGCCGCTGCATCGGCGTATTGCTGTGCTTCAGCGCAATCAGCGCTTCGCGGGGCAAACAAGGGGATTGCAGCACGGCTGGCCAGTCGGCCTCGCCAAGCGGACGCATTTTGGGCAACAGAGGCTCACCTGCGTGGGTCATGATACGCTGGCATTCATCAAGATAAATTTGTAATGTATGAGTCATGATTTTGATCAAAATGTAAGAATTTGATCGTTATGGTCGCGCCCCGCTGTGTCAATTTGATGACGGACGGTCGCAAGGCCGGATTTTTTATCAGGGGATTGTTTGTTACCGATGACTGACCTAGCGCATTTGAACCCACGCCATCGCGAGCTAATTGCCTTGGTTGAATTGCATGGGCATGCCTCGATCGAATTTCTTGCCCAGCGGCTCAACTGCTCCGCTCAAACCGTGCGGCGCGATATTCGTAAACTGTGTGACGCCAACGTACTCCAGCGTTTTCGGGGCGGGGCTCGGATCGAAAAACCCCAGGTTAGGCTTGGCTACGCCACCAAACAGGATTCGCAGCAGGTAGAGAAGGGGCGTATGGCGACCCTGGCGGTATCGCAGTTGCAGGAAGGTGAAGCGCTGTTTCTGGATACGGGCACAACCTGCGATCATGTTGCACGCGAGCTGTTGAACTACCGTAAAAGGCTGCACGTGGTCACTCATAACCTAACGGCCGCGCTGACGCTCGCTGCCCAGCATCAGTTGTTCGATATTCATGTGGTGGGCGGAAAGGTGGCGGGACGGGATGGGGCGCTGACTGGGTCGCGCACCATCAAAGAGCTGACCAGCTATCGGCTGGATGTGGCGATGATTTCCGTTTCAGGCATAGATGCAGAGGGTTACCTGCTCGACTTCGACAGTGAAAAAATAGAAGTAAAACAAACCATGATGCGCCACGCTGGCCGTAAAGTGCTGCTGATGGGATCAGCGAAATTATGTCAGCGCGGTATCCAGCGTGTTACTCATCTTGATGAGTTTGATCAAGTGATTTGTGATGTACCTGCACCCGAAGAAATTCAGGCGCTCATGACCTACCCTGAGCGTTGGCAAGAAGCTTTATAGGCTCGCTGGTTGAGTTGGCTGACGGAGAGTGTAGCGGGCGTTGGTGCGTTCATTGCTGTCCCTTGCTTTAGGGAATCCGGGAATCTTTACGGCTAGTCGAGTAAAGTGGTGTCGTTACTTCAAAGTATCATTGTATTACCGAGGGAATCACGAGGAAATGCTATGAGCCACCAGCTTACATCGCTGATCGCTTTTTACCGTGGCGAGGCACCGGATCATAAAGGGCGCTATATCAATGCCATTTGGGCTTTGTCGCACTTCTGGCTGGAGCACACCCATGATTATATTCAATGGCTTTTTCCCATTCCCGAGGCTGGACGTTTTAACGGTTTTGCTCCGCGGCTGACCGATGTCGAGCGTGACATATTTCAAGACGATAGTGCGTTACGTGAGCAACAGCGAGTCTCGCTGGATGTCATGCTGAGTTTTTTGGGTTTAACTCGGGATGGGCTCACCATTACTGCCCAGCCGAGCCTCAATATCCGCGAGCATATTTGGCTCAAAGCAGGCGGGCATAATCACCTACGTATCTCGCGGATGATTCGTTCGTTGGCGCTTTGCCATCAGTACGATCTGGCGCTGGCTTTACAGGAAGCGGTGATACGTATTGGTGCCGAGCAGGGCATCGTTTCAGATGCCTCGATCCAGTATTGGAGCGAGGCACATAAGGAGTAGCCTGTATTATTCGGATATTGTTACTGGCATGCCGCAATAATGGTAAAGCCGTAAAGCCTTACGTCTGGCGTTCCCTCTACGAGGCAGCCTCTTCGGCGTGATGTGGTCACCGGGTCTGTCAGTGGCTGGAAGTAGCTGAAGTGGTAGCTCGCGTATAACTGAGATACGATCCTTTCGTGTGTTGCAGAGCAGAGTGCTTCCCATTGATCCGTATTGCCCTTTTGTCTGTTATCCACATGCAGGTAGAGGGCGATAGGTAGCTTGATAACCTTCTTCTTTAGTGCTTTTCCCAGGCTTGTTTCATCAAGCTCGATGAGCTGATTGACGGCTTTCTGCCATGGGCGAACGAGTCGCTGTGTCGTTGTTGCGTATTCTTCACCAGGTTGACGACCATTCACAGAAGCACGAATGACTTTTAGTTCGACGAGAAAGCTGGTGCTGCGATAGTCGAAAATGATATCCACTCGGCCTTTGCCGCTGGCTTCATCTGTCTGACGAGATACCTGTACTTCAGTGGCAATGTGGCCAATCTGGCTATTAAAGCCATCACTGAGCAGCGCCTTGATAAAGGTACCGTAGAGTTCCCGCTCATTGGGAATACGCGTATTGCGAATGAAATGACGCGTATCTGGGTCGTCAAGCGCTTCCCCGAAAGCACTGCATAACGTCACCATCATATCGCGCGAAACACGTGCCCCCGTGATGTTATCTGGATTGCTGTAGTAGAGCTGCCTAGGTTGGTCTGCCATTCTTGTCCCCTTTTATTAATAATAATCAGCATGATACACCCCATAACCTCACCATCACACTCAAGGGTTTGCTAGGCACGATGGGTGAGTTGGTTGACGGTGAGGGCCTGGGGAATAGGGGAGGCCATAGACTTAAGCGCGCTCAATCAGAAAACGTTTGAGGGCGGCAGGATCAGGCACGCCCTGAATCACTTCGCCATCGATGACCAAGGTAGGCACCGACTGGATAAGCGCTTCTTCTACCGAGTGGCGCTGGGCCATCTGGTGCTGCTCGCGGTAGCGGCCTTCGGCCAGCGCATCGAGCACCGCTTGGCGCTCCAGGCCTACCGACTCACCAATATCCGCCAGCACTTCCGGGTCGCCGATATCGCGCTCCTGCTGGAAGAACGCTTTCAGCGCTGCCATGGAGTAGGCGTGGCCCAAGCCTTGCTCTTCGGCCATGGCAAACACTTCAAAGGCTTTGTCGGTGCGCGGCTGCGGCGAAATATTGGGCAGCTTGATGGGCACGCCGAGCTTTTTGGCCATGGGATAAACCGAATCCTGCCATATCTTAGGCAAGTAAGGGTCTTCCACCTTCAACGTGGGCACCGGGGCAGGGCGCAGCTCGAAGGGCCGCCAGCGGATTTCCACATCCATACCGTCGGTTGCCTGAACAATGGCCTCTTCGGCTAGCAGGCAGAAGGGGCAAACGTAATCGGTGTAAACAATAATCTGTTGAGACAAAAAGCCCCCTTGAACAGTAAAAATGGCCAGCTATCAGCCTAACAGCATACGTCATTAGCATTTGGTATAAGCACAAAAGCCTGACTGCATTGCTGGAAAGGCCCTCAAAACGCTATAATAGGCGATTAACCTTTCACGCCCCACTTCCTCTCAATCAGGGTGTTGCCGCTATGCTACGTATGGCCCAAGAAGCACTAACGTTCGATGACGTTCTCCTCGTTCCCGGCTTCTCCGATGTCCTTCCCAAGGATGTCAGCCTCAAAACCCGCCTGACCCGCAATCTTTCGCTCAATATTCCGCTCCTCTCTGCCGCGATGGACACCGTCACCGAAGCGCGTCTAGCGATTGCAATGGCCCAGGAAGGCGGCATCGGCATCATCCATAAGAGCATGGCCATGGCCCAGCAAGCCGCTGAGGTGCGCAAGGTCAAAAAGCACGAAAGCGTGATTGTGAAAGACCCGGTCACCGTTAGCCCGAAAGCCAAGCTCGAAGACCTGCTTGCCATGGCCCGTGAATACGGCTTCTCCGGTTTCCCCGTGGTAGAAGGCGAAACCCTGGTGGGTATCGTGACTGAGCGTGACATGCGCTTCCAGCCTAACCACGGCGACAGTGTAGAAGCGATCATGACGCCGCGCGACCGGCTGGTTACCGTCAAAGAGGGTACCGACCTCGAAACCAGCAAAGCCAAAATGCGCGAACATCGTATCGAGAAAATGCTGATTGTGGATGACGAGTTCCACCTGCGTGGCCTGGTTACCTTCCAGGATATCGAAAAAGCCCGCACCTACCCAATGGCCGCCAAAGACAGCGACGGCCGTTTGTTAGTCGGCGCAGCGGTCGGCACCGGCCCGGAAACCCCGGATCGCGTGGCCGCCCTGGCTGAAGCAGGCGTGGACGTGATCATTGTCGATACCGCCCATGGCCACTCCCAAGGCGTTCTCGACCGCGTTCGCTGGATCAAAGAGCACTTCCCGCAGATTCAAGTGATTGGCGGCAACATCGCCACCGCTGGTGCAGCCCGGGCGCTGGCCGAAGCAGGTGCGGATGCCGTTAAAGTCGGTATCGGCCCTGGCTCAATCTGCACCACGCGTATTGTTGCTGGCGTTGGCGTACCGCAAATTACCGCGGTTTCCAACGTGGCCGAAGCGCTCAAAGAGTACGACATTCCGCTGATTGCCGATGGCGGCGTGCGCTACTCTGGTGATTTGGCCAAGGCGATTGCCGCTGGCGCCAGCGCCGTAATGGTCGGCGGCCTGCTGGCTGGTACCGAAGAAGCTCCCGGCGAAGTCGAGCTTTACCAGGGCCGTACCTACAAAGCCTACCGTGGCATGGGTTCCATGGGTGCCATGTCGCAGAGCCAGGGCAGCGCCGACCGCTACTTCCAGGATAAGAGCGAAGGCGCCGAGAAGCTGGTGCCGGAAGGCATTGAAGGCCGCGTTCCCTATAAAGGCATGATGAGCGCCATCGTTCACCAGTTGATGGGTGGCCTGCGCGCCTCCATGGGCTACACCGGCTGCCGCGATATTCAGGAAATGCGCACCAAGCCGGAGTTCGTACAAATTACCGGCGCTGGATTTAACGAATCCCACGTCCACAACGTGCAGATCACCAAAGAAGCTCCCAACTACCGGGTGAGCTAACCAGCAAGATTAGTTATATGGCGCGGCGGGCATTGCCCCGCCGCTTGCTTTTTGGCCTTACCAGCGGCACCCACACCGCTTAACCGAGACCCCGCCATGAGTGACATTCACGCCCATAAGATTTTGATTCTCGACTTCGGCTCGCAGTACACCCAACTGATCGCCCGCCGAGTTCGCGAGATCGGCGTCTATTCCGAAGTCCGCGCGTTTGATATCACCGAAGAAGAGATCCGCGAGTACAACCCCAACGGCATTATCATGGCCGGTGGCCCGGAATCCGTGACGGAACTGGACTCCCCGCGTGCGCCCCAGTGCGTGTTTGAGATGGGCCTGCCGGTGTTTGGTATCTGCTACGGCATGCAGACCATGGCCGAGCAGCTGGGCGGTAAGGTTGAAGGCTCCAATCAGCGTGAATTCGGCTACGCGCAGATTCAAATCGACGAAAATAACGCGCTGTTTAAAGACATCAAAGACCATGTGGACGCTAAAAGCGGCAAAGCCCTGCTGGACGTATGGATGAGCCACGGCGACAAGGTGGCCCAAGCGCCCACCGAGTTCACCGTGACCGCTTCCACGCCGAGCTGCCCGATTGCCGCCATGGCCTGGGAAGAGAAACAGTTTTACGGCGTACAGTTCCACCCGGAAGTGACCCACACCCTGCAGGGCCAGCGCATTCTTGAGCACTTCGTGCTGGATATCTGTAAAGCCGAAAAGCTATGGACGCCCGCGCAAATCATCGAAGACCAGGTTCAGCGTGTGCGCGAGCAAGTGGGCGACCGCCACGTACTGCTCGGCCTTTCCGGCGGTGTGGATTCCTCTGTAGTTGCTGCGTTGCTGCACAAAGCGATTGGCACCCAGCTGACCTGCGTATTCGTCGACAACGGCCTGCTGCGTAAAGCGGAAGGCGACCAGGTAATGGAAACCTTCGCCAAGCACATGGGCGTTAAGGTGATCCGCGTAGACGCCGAAGACCTATTCCTCGGCAAGCTGAAAGGCGAGAAAGACCCGGAAGCCAAGCGCAAAATCATCGGCAACACCTTTATCGACGTGTTCGATGAAGAAGCCAGCAAGATCGAAGGCGTTGAGTTCCTGGCCCAGGGCACCATCTATCCGGACGTGATTGAATCCGCCGCCTCTAAAACCGGCAAAGCACACGTGATCAAATCCCACCACAACGTAGGTGGCCTGCCGGAAACCATGAAGCTCAAGCTGGTTGAGCCGCTGCGCGAACTGTTCAAAGACGAAGTGCGCAAACTCGGCCTGGAACTCGGCTTGCCCTACGATATGGTCTACCGCCACCCGTTCCCTGGCCCCGGCCTGGGCGTGCGCATCCTCGGCGAAGTGAAGAAAGAGTACGCCGATATCCTCCGCGATGCCGACGCCATCTTCATCGAAGAGCTGCGCGCCTCTGGCTGGTACGAAAAAACCAGCCAGGCGTTTGCCGTGTTCCTACCGGTGAAATCCGTAGGCGTAGTAGGCGACGGCCGCCGCTACGAATGGGTCATCGCACTACGCGCGGTAGAAACCATCGACTTCATGACCGCCCGCTGGGCCCACCTTCCCTATGAGCTGCTGGAAAAAGTCTCCAACCGGATTATCAATGAGTTGGAAGGGGTTTCGCGGGTGACTTATGATGTCTCCAGTAAGCCGCCTGCTACTATTGAGTGGGAGTGATTATTAGATATTGGTTTTTCAAAAGCTCATCTTACGATGGGCTTTTTTATATCTAGTCAAGATGTCGAATATTCAAGTTTATATATAACAGCTGATTTTGGTATGAACGTCCCTCAGTTTGTGCATGATAAGAATGCTGTCGAAAATACTAATAAATTGAATAATAAATGCACTATTAGCCGATGAATAAACTATGCCAATTTCATTCACAGCCATTTCTGTAAAAGATTGTTGGTCTGGAACAGCTTGGACTATTGATGACGAAGATAAACTAGCTGAGATGATAGCTCGAGTTGCGATTGGACAGTCACGCGTTGTAGAGCGAGTTCTGCGCGAGACAGACGCACTAAGCAATGTTTTTCCTAAGAGTGGTTTTGATGGCGCTAGAGAGTTGCTTTCAGAAAATCCGAGCAAGGATCCTTACCACCGTGATGGATGGGTGTTTCAGGTTATCTCTTGGATAGCGGCACATGAGTCATATGAGGATGCCCTGATCAGAGCACCACAGATGATAAAAGCGGATAAGGGCTTGGATGGTTTGATTATTGAATTTGATGAAGACCATATTGCACGAGTAGTAATATGTGAAGAAAAGGCTACAGAAAATCCTCGTCAAAAGGTTCAGTCTGCCGTTTGGCCAGAGTTTGAAGATTTTGAGACTGGAGCACGTGACAATGAACTTATCGCATCAGTAACATCAATATTAGATAGATCAACTGATCCGGATCCTGATAGCACAGTCGCCAATATATTATGGCAAGATCTGCGCGCTTATAGAGTTGCGGTTACCGTTGGGAAAAAACACGCAAATGATAAGGGGCGTGAAAAATTATTTAAGGGCTATGAGAAAAAGGTTGTTGGTGATATTACAAAGCGTCGCGCTGAGACTCTTTATCTCGCAGATGTACGGGGTTGGATTGCTAGCATTTCTGCAAAAGCAATTGCAGTTATAGACGCAGAGGAGGCAAATAGCCATGTATGATCCCGTAACTTCTGCACTCATTCAGTCAACACCGGAACTACCAGGTTTAGATCGAGAAGCGCTGCCGGATGACCTTTCCCGTGCTTTTGCAGAGATTGTTTCTTCTCGGGTAATAGCACGAGATGTCGCTGAAGACAGGGTTCAAATCTCAGAAACAATTCGTTACGCTTTACGGCTTGCTAGAACAAATGAAGCTTTAATTGCAATTGAGCCCGAGCGATCGAACAGAGCTGCAGCTGGTTTTGTTGCTGCTACGGCATATCAGCTTGTTTACCAAGCAACAGCTTTACGTGAGCCAAAACACCCTGCGGCGTTTATAACATCAACCGCTATAAGCTCTGATATATCGGCAATGCTCCTTTTTTTAGTGGCTGAGGCGTCAGCGGATGCTTTAGAGGTTGCACGTTCGATTCAGATTCCAACCGAAGATCCCCTTCAATTTGAATTAATTTCACACTTAATAATGCTGGCAAAAGGCCAGATCGGAAGCATTGTTGATCGTAAGCTATCTTCACAAAAGAAATTGGTGCAGGGTGAAGGAGCAGAGCGTGCTAACGCGGCTTTGTATTATCAGATTTTGCGGGGAGTGCGTGCGCTTGCGTTCTTTTTACAAGGGCGCACCTTATCTGATATAGCGAATCCAATTGAGGTTTTCTATAAGGTAAAAACTTTATCTGCACCTACTTCGGGTGAAATGCCGGCTGCTTCATCAAACGATGCGATTGCTGTGTTTCCAGGGCCATTTCACCTTGCCAGCCTGCTTGTGGCTGCTGGCAACTCTTTGCTAGACGGAGCTGTTATTAAACTTCCACCACCCAGTGGTGTTGAGGAAGACAAGTGGCAAAGTGCAATGAAGTTTGTTGCAAAGACGAGACCTTATCTCTGGCGAAATCACAAAGAGGCTGTGGGCCAGGGATATCTTGAGCAAGGAACATCTTCCGCAATTGGATTCCCCACGGGTGCTGGAAAATCAACGATAGCGCAACTCAAAATTCAAGCCAATTTGCTGTCAGGACACAAGGCTGTTTTTTTGGCTCCAACACATGCTCTTGTAGATCAGACCACTCGCGATTTGCGTGAATATTTTCCGCGGGCAAGTGTTCAAGGCGAGCGTGCTGACGAGTTTGGTTTTTTGAATGGAGGTGAAGACCTTCCCGATGTCATGATAATGACGCCTGAAGCCTGTTTACTCTTGACCCATATGGAACCAGAGCGATTTGATGACGTAGGGCTTTTAATCTTTGATGAATGTCATTTGATACATCCTAAGACTGATGGTGATCGCCGCGCGGTTGACGCGATGCTATGTATTCTGGGGTTTGTACGTGTGGCACCTAAAGCCGATCTTGTTCTCTTGTCTGCAATGATGAAAAACACGAAAGAATTAAGCAGTTGGCTTTCCGATTTGACTGGGCGAAAAGCACTTGCATTGGATAATGCCTGGAAGCCGACCCGCCAATTAAGAGGATGCATTGTATACGATTCTGATCGTCTCGAGACCCTCGAAAAAATACTTCAGCAAGAGCGTATCCGAAAGCCAAAGGGAAGTGTGCCTGCAGCTATAAAAAGAGAGTTGACAGTGCGTCCCTTAGCTTTTTTTAGTGTAAAACAAACTTGGGCTTCTCAAGTTCGACGTGACTATGCGTTGGTGCCCTTTGCGACTGAATCGTTGCAGCTTTCGACAAATACTGCTTGGGGCTTAACCCCAAACTCTGGTGTCGTAGCGTCCTCTATTGCCGCTGCTGCTGCTAAAGAAGGTCTAAGAACACTAGTCTTCTCTCAGTCGATTCCAAATGCAGTATCTATTGCTGAAAAAAACCTCTAAAGTCCTTGATGCCTGCGAAGTTGAACTGACCGAATCAGAGCGCAGATTTTATGACACAGCAGTTGATGAGTTAGGGTCGTCTGAACAGCTCTATATAAATCTTACTGATGGCAAATTGACGGCCCGTGCTGGATGTCATCATGGTCAACTGCTTCCCGTCGAGAGACATCTTGCCGAGTCCCTATACTCACGTAATGGAGCTATATCGGTTCTGGCTGCGACTCCAACTCTTGGTCAAGGAATGAACTTACCCGCAGACATAGTCATTATTGCTGAGGATAGTCAATATAACGCCGACTCTGGACGTCGAGATATTCTTAAACCTGAAGAACTGTTGAATGCTGCGGGTAGGGCAGGTCGTGCGGGTGAAAGTGCAACGGGTATCGTTATTGTAATTCCTGGTAAGGTTGTCGGCCTTAATGATGCCGAAAACAAGATCGGCAACCGCTGGTCTCGTCTGCGCAATATTTTTGGTCTTTCTGATCAGTGCCTTATTCTGGATGACCCTCTTACGGCATTAATGGATCGAATACATAATAATGCAGACGAAGTAGGAGATTTGGAAAAATATATCGTTGCTCGATTAGCTGAAGTCGATCACAGCGAGAGTGAACAGCGCCACGTTCGACTTGGGCTGGGCCGCAGCTTTGCAGCATTTAGAAAAAAACAGGGAGGTGAAGAAGATTGGGTAGTCAGCCGAACAGCAGCAGCTCTCGTGTTGCTTAATAGCGATACTGAAAATGTAGATACTGAATCTTGGCCTTTACGTGATTTGGCCTCAATTTTGGGTATACCAGAGGATGTTTTAGTAGACCTTTCCAGTGCACTCGAGGAAAGGGGAGTTGAAAATTTTACCAGTGTTGTCGATTTATGCGACTGGATGTTCAGCTGGCTACTTAAAAATCCGACGAACTTATCTCGCTTGATAAAACCTCAAAATATTGAGTCCTTATTTGGCGAAGACTTCAAAAAATTAAACGACGAGGAACGAGCTTTTTTCGCTCTTCCAAAATTACATTCAGCTCTTAATAAATGGATGAATGGTGCTCCTCTTATAGATGTTCAAACTGAATTGTCTACTAAGACAAGAGATGTTAAGCATAGTACAAGTGCAAGGAAATTTGTTATCCGAGTTGTGCCCGACTTAGCGCATTTGATAGGCACACCTCTTCAAATACTTCTACGATATATAAACCTTGAAAAAAGCGATCCACGTGAAGCTAGCCCAGTACTCGTCTACTCCAGCCGCTCCGTACGGAAGGGCTATGCGAGTGCTGAGATGGCTGTTTATGCAGTAAAAGTCGGGTCACATCATTGGGCCCGTCGAGAAATTCACAGAGCTTTTTTTGAAATATCACCTTATATTGTTAAACCTAATGCTAATGAAACAGTCGTAGAGATGGAGAATCGTATCCAAAATGCAATTTTAAATGAAATTTAGTAGCTGTGAAAAAGCTGAATTATTTGAATATAAGCTCTTATGAATGAACTGTTATGTATCTTCTGGGTGGATTTTTAAGCAGTTGATTTATATGTACTTTTATTGGTAATTGCAGGCATTGTAGGTGTTAGCTTTGTGCCTGCGATGGCTTTAAAAATAAACGTATGGTGGTGTGCTAACACGACTTTAAGGATCTTGATCTTTCCCCTAGATTAGTATCACTCGCTCAACGAGATATTTCGCCTGTTGCCGTTCTTTAAACATACACAACAGGTGGCAGGTAATTGAGAGAATGAAACAGTACTGCCCTTAAGACAAAGGAGTCATCCCGCCCAAGCAGCGGTATGCTTTACTTTCTGCAATTGTTATTCACGGAGGAAGCATCCATGGCCATAGGCGGCTTGATAGGATTGCTGGATGACATTGCCGCATTGGCGAAGTTGACCGCAGCATCACTGGACGATGTGAGTGCTGCCGCTGGGCGCGCGACGGCGAAGGCGGCCGGGGTGGTGGTGGATGATACGGCGGTGACGCCGCAATATTTGCAGAGAGTGACAGCGGAGCGTGAGCGTGAAGAGGATCGCGCTGGGGTCGATCCGCAACAAGCTAATTTTTATCCTGCCGGTGGCGCTGCTGCTGAATCACTTTTTGCCCACGCTATTGCCGATCATCCTGATGGTGGGTGGCACCTACCTAGCCTTTGAGGGCGCGGAGAAAGTGTGGCACAAGCTCTCCGGCAAGCATGAGGACGACAAGCCAGCGGTAGAGCAGGGGCCGGAAGCCGAGAAAAAGATCGTGAGTGGTGCCATTCGAACCGACCTCATTCTATCCGCTGAAATCATGGTGATTGCGCTTGCCACGATCTCCCATCAAGGATTCTGGTCACAGCTGGCGAGTCTGGTGGTGGTCGCTTTTGTCATCACCATTCTGGTGTATGGGGTAGTGGCGCTGTTGGTCAGGATGGATGACTTTGGCCTGAAACTCGCCAAGCGGGATAATTCGGGAATTCAGGCCCTGGGCCGTGGTTTGGTGGCTGCCATTCTCCAATGCCATACTACCTCGACTGGGAAGAAACTCATGTATGAGCTGTATATATAATGCCCCAACCATCTGGGTGATCATCGCCCACTACTTTCCAAAGAGAACAAGCTAGACCGCCGCATGCGAAGACCGTTTCGGCACACCATTTCACAGAGAGCGCATCAACGTCATCGACCTGGGCGCTCGGGCTCAGCCCTTTGAAATTGATGGCCTGAAAGCCCGGGAGCAGGCCAGCGTCACGACTACATTCTGCTGATTATCCTTCCTGAAGGGCAGGCTGGAATATGCTTGCGGCACCTTTCGGCCGCGAGGGGCGGCGGCGGGTTAACACGACGAACCCAGGCCAGGAGGGGGCGCCAGGCTGGCAGAGCAAAACGTCAGAAGCCCATCAACGCCCTGGTAAGGGAGTTCTTTACCCACTCATTGCCCATTGCTTAGGCATCAGTCCTGAGCCTAGTAACCGTAGTCCGTGGGGTGACACCCTCGACGATCACTTGCTGATGCTGCATCAATACATCACATAACGGCTACTAAGGGCTCATAGAAAAGATCGTAGCCGGTGCCTCATACTTCAAGGATACATGCGGGAGCGAATAGTGGCGGTGCAAATTCACCCGGATAGCCTCTGGGATTTGCGAAGACATGTGTACCTTCCACGACTCGATCCACTGGTTCATGGACATGACCATGTATCCATAGGTTCATGCGACCCATGAAATGAGGAAGATGCGAGGCAAAAGCGGGCGAAAGGTCGTCGCCCTGGTATTTATTTGGTATGCACTCTGCAAGAGGTGCATGGTGGCTAATCACTACTCGTGGCCCATTAAATGGGAGAGATAGCTCTGAATCTAGCCAGGCAAGCGCATCTGCGTGTAGCCGCTGACTCTCAGCTATTGTAAAAGCATTACTTTCATCTGCCTTTATAACACTGAAGTCTGGCATAAACCTTTGTGCTTTCTCTTCGATAAGCGCTGGGTCATGATCCTGATGATTCGAATAAAGAGCAAAGTCTGTCCACAGTGTAGTACCGTAGAAACGAACACCTCCAAGAGTAAGACTTTGGTTATCTAATAGATGAATACCTAAGCGCATTGCCTCTTTGGCCAACTCCTCTCGAAGAGAAGACATCCTGAATTCAAACATTAAGCGCAGCACCCGCGGTTTCCAGCGCTCCTGAATACTCTCCCAGGAACACTTGTGCCGGTGTCCGATACCCCAAGCGTTTTCTGGGGCGATTATTCAGCTTGGCAACGACTCGCCTCAGTGCTGAGTCGCTCACCTTTCGGAAGTCCGTCCCTTTCGGGAAATATTGGCGAATCAGTCCGTTGGTGTTTTCATTGGTGCCACGCTGGCATGAGCGGTACGGGTCGCAAAAATAGGTCTTGGCCGAGACGGCCTTGGCAACCTGTCGGTGCTCGGCGAATTCCGAACCGTTATCCAAGGTGATGGTCTGCACTGCACCTCGGCGTGGTTTTAATAACCGGGTCATCGCTTTGGCCGTTCCTGTGGCCGTGATTGTCGGCAGGCGCGCTGCCAAGAGGTATCCGCTGCGTCTCTCGACCAGGGTCACCAGGCCGGATTCTTTGTGGCCCTTGAGCACCGTATCGCCTTCCCAATGGCCGATATGGCGCCTTTCTTCCACTTCGGCGGGACGTTGTTCAATACCTACCCGGTGTGGAATTTTGCCCAATCCCGCATGCTTGGCCAATCGGCGCTGATAGCGCCGCTGGTGTGGTAAGCGGAGTCGCTTCCATAAGTCGCCGCCGTGTTTCTTGTCGTCCCAGATTAACGCATAGATCCACTGATGGCTTACGCAAACGCCGTTGGCATTCGCCATGAAGCCACTAATTTGCTGGGGGCTCCATTCGTCCATCAGTTGATCAGTGACCCATCGAATTAGGCTGGGCAGTCGCTTCGTCACTTTCCAGGCGCTGCGTCGACGCTGATCACTTCTCAATTGAGCCTGCTCAGGCGCATAGCCAGCAGTAAGCCCATTGCGCTTTATCTCCCGGCTAATGGTGCTGCTGTGAACCCCAATAGCCTTGGCTATCTGTCGCTGGCTGATGCCAGTCTCGAGGTAAGCGAAAATTTGGTATCGTTGGGCCTGGGTCAGTTGTCGGTATCCCATTCTCTGCTTCACTTTGGTCGGTAAAGTCGAGAGGGTACCGGCGCTGGCCCTCCTTCCTCTACTGTGTGATCCAAAGTGCTGCGGTTATTCTATGAATCCAGGATGCAAGCGCCATAAAATTCATGATTGCCAGGAATATAAATAGTTGGCACATCAGGAAATTTCTTAGCTGCCCAAGCCAATCCGCATACGCCATTGTGAATATCACCAGCTAGTATAACGACATCAGCATCAGCTGACGTTATATCAGAATCAGAGCCATCATGTTCTAAGTGCAAATCAGATAATATTCTTAATTTCACAATAAAACCTAAAAAATGTTAGGGAAACGGAGCCAATTCAAGCTCCGTTATATCCATTTTTAAGAAGAAAAGTCAAGTTTAGATATTTTTTTTACTAAGCTACTGATAACCAAAGATAAGCGATCGGCTTGATCGAGATTTCTTGCCACATCTGTAGTAGCTAGGAAAGCCCCTTTTGTTAGGTCTCCGAGTATATAAATATCAAGATTTTCTTTACTCAACGATCTAAAGCTTTCTGGATCCACTCTAAGACCACACAATTCGTCAGTGGCTATCAAATTTGATTTGAGCATATTTCTAATTAAAGGAATTCTTGTTAGAGATTCTTCATCATACCCTAGGCCTCGCGCATCGATTACATAATCGAATCTATCAGGTGGACGGTCAGTGTAACTAAAATTAAAACCACTACTATCTACGCCAACGTATTCAAGCCCATCTTTAATGAACAACTGCCCTGTGCTGATAAGATTCATAATTCGTTTGGCGCTGGCTGGAGGAAAGGCCGCAAGATAGCGCATCCAGATATTTGCATAATTTTTTAAAAAATATGCACGTTCAGAATAAGGCAAATTCCTCCATATTTCTTCACTGGTTAGGTAACTAGACATAAGTATGGACTGCCATGGCCGTACTTTCCCGGATTCGACAATGGTGAGCTCGCCAGAGAGGTCACCTAGGGATGTAGGCCCCGGTTTTGAAATGGAATCCCAGGAGAAGCTTTCAAAGCAATGGTTATTTACTTCGTGCTTGAAGACATTAAAAACTTCAACCAACGAAGGGGAGTTTACTGTTTCAGCAAGAGCCTCTTTGAAATCTTTATATGTATAATGATAGGGAGGGCCAATTACGCTTGGCAATTTGCCACTCTTAGAAGCCATTGTTATTTTACCTCGGTGTCCAGTCTCCTTAAGCTTAAGGGCAGTGTCAATTGCGCTTAACCTAGTCCCAATAATGCCGACATTTGCGTTATCTGGCACACTAAATTCGCTATAAGGTGATGCTATGAAGCCATTCACACTCTCATCAAATAAAGGTTTTATTGGAACGGAGCCTATGCAAAGAATAACTAAATCGAATATAGCTGTCTTGTTTTCTGAAAACTCTACAATGTAATTATCGCTGCCCATTGGAACAATGTTTACTACTTTGTCGCGGCATAGTCTAATATTTCTGAAGCTACGGATTGTTTCATTAAGAACGTATTGTACATAAATTCCATACAGCTTCCTTGGCGGGTATTCCGACCAAACTTCTTCGTTACTATCAATATTTTCCTGCCAAATCGTTTTGTACGTTTCACGCCACTCCAAAAACTCGTCTGCATTATTCGGATCCAAACTCATTGAGCTTGCTGGCAAGTTTAAAATATGTGTGTTACAAGGAGTCCTAAAAGCTGCGCCGCCACCAGATAGCATCTCATCTACAACGGTGTACTCCACCTTACTCATTGAGTTACCCAAACGCCGAGTAAGCTGTCTAAGAAAACTTGCTCCTGAAGGCCCAGCTCCAACTTGAAGAATACGCAACATGATAACCTCACAGTTTTTCCATAATTTCACGAAGTTTTTTTCTGTCAGCTTTACCACTTGTAGTAAGCGGTATTTCGTTATTTACGAGTATTGAAGCGACACTTTTCTCCGAAATAAATGAGTCATTTGCAATCTGAACAATTTGAGACCTCGACATTGGTATTGTCTTTTCAGCCTTAATAAAAATCGATATTTTCTGATTAAGCCCTTCACCAACCGGAACTAAAGCACATTCTTCTATACCTGGATGGCTCCTTAATTTATTTTCAATTACCGAAATATCTACGACTCTCCCTTCGTACTTTATTATATGATCTGATCTACCATGGAGGTATAGAATCCCATCTTTCCACGAGGCCAGGTCTCCGGATTTGTACCATGTACCTTTCAAGTTGCCGTTTATGTCGCTTAGATAACGTCCTGCTGTCTGTTTTGTATGTTTTAGATACCCCACTCCTACTCCATGCCCACCAATATATAACTCTCCTATCGTCCCATCCGCTACTCTCTGGTAATTCTCATCAAGAATCTGTATTTTGGTTCCAGGTATTGGCTTGCCTATTGGTGCTGCTGCATCATCAGGCAACATGTTTAGTATTCCAGGTTTAACTTCAAGACAAACGCTATCTATTGTAGTTTCTGTTGTTCCATATGAGTAAAACAAACGAGCATTTTGATGCATGAAACTCTTTATTTTCTTCAGTTCATTTATATGCATTACATCAGAGCCGGCTACGAGAACCTTGAAGCTCTCTAACCTGCTGTCGATACTAATTACATGATCTAGTAAGTTTCTCAAAATAATTGGAGTAAATTCAGCGCACTCCACTCTGTTTCTTTCAATGTATTTATAGAGTTCGCTCACATTGTTATCCCTTATATCAGGGATATACAATGTCGCACCAGACCCCAGCGCTCTTATCCAATCACCGGCAAATACATCAAATGAAAGGCTGGCTACTTGCAAGTGCCTTTTGATTTTTTCAAGCCCATATATACTTCGCCAGCAATTATACACGTAGTATAAATTAGCGTGGCTAATGACGACGCCTTTGGGTACTCCAGTTGAGCCAGAAGTAAACATTACGTAGGCTACAGGGTGATGTTTTCTTACAGGGGAGGTTGCTAATGAAAGTTGCGAAATGATATCTTGATATGAATAAATAGTTGCATTTTTAATGGCGTCGGTTGTCTCTGGTGCGTCACTTATCACACATGAAATATTATTCATGCTTACTAAATTGTTAATCCTTTCTGGGCCTATGTCGGCGGATATAGGTGTATATATACAACCGGCATGCATTACTCCTAGTATAGTTTCAATTGCAGTTGAGACATTATATTGGACTACCGCTATGATAGTGCCTGGCTCTATGCCTTGAGCTTGTATATATTCTGAAATTTTCTCTATATTATGCCAAAGACCACCATAAGTTAATTTAAAGTTTCCATTGTCAATTGCTTTTCTATCAGGATCTTTACAGGCATGTGCTTCAATTAGATCCAGTACCGACTTCTGTGCTTGCTGCATTAAGTCTCTCCTTATTGTCATTTTATCTATCTGCTTACGCTACACACATCACATGCATTCAACACTTAGTAAAATAAATTTTTGCTGTGACAACAACTGGCCTAAAGGACAGGTATGTATACCTTTCTGTCTATCTATACGATCTGAAAGTGTATGGATGGTTATGCATTTATAATTAAGTGAAAAACCTTAGGAATAGATGCTATATAGGAAGATGTAATGTGCCGAGGGATGATTAATTTTATGTTAAAATAAACATTCGTATGTCAGCTGAAAGTGTAAGATATTTATTTTTAAAAAATTAAATTTATACATGCGTTTGAATATACTTAGAAAAAAGCTTTTAAAGTTATTTGCTGTTATCAATTTAAAGTGTGGGAAGTGATAATCATCCAAGTATATGGTAGCAATGATTGATAACATGCCACTGCTAGAATTAGACGATTTTTATTTATTGGGCGGATGCAGACTCTGAGTGCAACACACTCACTGGATGGTTGATGGGCTTTCATGGTACTTGGTCATCAGCTCGCTCATCACTTCTATCGGACATTTAAACCCAAAGCGTTTTCGAGGTCGCATATTTAGCTCAAAGGCAATGGCGTCTAGCTCTTCCTGGCTATGCACTGAAAGATCCGTTCCTTTCGGTAAATATTGACGGATTAGGCCATTGATATTCTCATTGGCCCCCCGCTGCCAGGGGCTATGGGGATCGCAAAAGTAAATCGCAACACCGGTTTCTTGAGTAATTTTTGCATGGTGTGCCATTTCACGCCCCTGATCATAAGTCATGCTTTTTCGAGCGGTGGTCGGCATTCGGTTCAGGGCAGCACTAAAGCCTGCGACGGCGGATGTGGCGGTGGCGTCATCCATTTTTGCGAGTATCAGATAGCCACTACTAAGTTCTACCAAGGTGCCTACCGCAGACGCGTTATTCTTACCTTTAATCAGATCGCCCTCCCAGTGGCCGGGCATTTCACGCTTACTGACCTCGGGCGGACGTAAGTGAATGCTGACCATGTCAGGGATCTGTCCACGTCGATCCACTTCGCCACGGCGAGGCTTGCGTGTGGTTTTACCTTGTCGCAAGCAGTGAATCAGTTCCTTGCGAAGGTGGCCAACAGGCAAGGCATAAATGGCCGTGTAGATGGTTTCTCGGCAGACGTAGGCATCGCGCAAATCAGGTAGTTTCATCATTTTGAGCTTGCCGCTAATTTGTTCAGGAGACAAGCGTTGTCGCAACATATAAACGATGAGGTCAAAACGCTCCGTGCCCGGCACAAGCTTCTGTGTCGGGCGACAGGCAGCTCGACGCTTTTCTCGCTGACGTTGAGCGTGCCGGGCACAGTAACCGTTCTGGGCTATTTGGTTACGGCGTATTTCACGAGAGATGGTTGAAGGAGCTCGCCCTAAGAGCTGGGCAATATGCCGAAGGCTCATCCCTTGGGCTTGACCCACTTGGATGCTGGCACGTTCTTCAATGCTGAGTTCGAGGTAAGACATGGGACAACACCTTAGCGAAATGCTCAGGTGTTGCACTCAATTTCTGCGGCCAAGCCCTTAAAAGTCAACTGTACTATGGGACAGGTGTGTTAATGAATTAACTAGTTTTACTATTTTAAGGAATTGATTCAGAGGAAGGGTTATGTTTTTATCTTCATTAAATAAAAATCAAATTTTTCATGGCATAGAAATTGTAGTTTCTAATTACACTGGTCTACCTAAATCTAGTCTTGATAAAATTTTTGAACTTAGAAAGAAAGTGTTTATTGATAGAAGAAAATGGAATATAGAGAGCTACACTGGAGGGGATTTAGAATATGACGAGTATGATAATTATGAAGCTTACTATATCTATCTGTTAATTAATAACTGTATTTCTGGTTGTGTAAGACTTCGTCCATCAACATCCCCAACTCTTATGACTGGAGCTCTGAAGTGGTTAAAAGAGCCAAGTAAGTTTGACGAAAGTCAGCTTGATAATAGCTGGGAAGCCTCGCGGTTTTTTATTACTCCGGAAAAAATAAACTTTGGAGGTAAAAAGAGTTTTGATGCAAGAATATATGCTTTATTTATAAGTATGATTGATTTTGGTTTGAATAGAGAGATTATAAACTAGGCGGATGCAGACTCTGAGTGCAACACACTCACTGGATGGTTGATGGGCTTTCATGGTACTTGGTCATCAGCTCGCTCATCACTTCTATCGGACATTTAAACCCAAAGCGTTTTCGAGGTCGCATATTTAGCTCAAAGGCAATGGCGTCTAGCTCTTCCTGGCTATGCACTGAAAGATCCGTTCCTTTCGGTAAATATTGACGGATTAGGCCATTGATATTCTCATTGGCCCCCCGCTGCCAGGGGCTATGGGGATCGCAAAAGTAAATCGCAACACCGGTTTCTTGAGTAATTTTTGCATGGTGTGCCATTTCACGCCCCTGATCATAAGTCATGCTTTTTCGAGCGGTGGTCGGCATTCGGTTCAGGGCAGCACTAAAGCCTGCGACGGCGGATGTGGCGGTGGCGTCATCCATTTTTGCGAGTATCAGATAGCCACTACTAAGTTCTACCAAGGTGCCTACCGCAGACGCGTTATTCTTACCTTTAATCAGATCGCCCTCCCAGTGGCCGGGCATTTCACGCTTACTGACCTCGGGCGGACGTAAGTGAATGCTGACCATGTCAGGGATCTGTCCACGTCGATCCACTTCGCCACGGCGAGGCTTGCGTGTGGTTTTACCTTGTCGCAAGCAGTGAATCAGTTCCTTGCGAAGGTGGCCAACAGGCAAGGCATAAATGGCCGTGTAGATGGTTTCTCGGCAGACGTAGGCATCGCGCAAATCAGGTAGTTTCATCATTTTGAGCTTGCCGCTAATTTGTTCAGGAGACAAGCGTTGTCGCAACATATAAACGATGAGGTCAAAACGCTCCGTGCCCGGCACAAGCTTCTGTGTCGGGCGACAGGCAGCTCGACGCTTTTCTCGCTGACGTTGAGCGTGCCGGGCACAGTAACCGTTCTGGGCTATTTGGTTACGGCGTATTTCACGAGAGATGGTTGAAGGAGCTCGCCCTAAGAGCTGGGCAATATGCCGAAGGCTCATCCCTTGGGCTTGACCCACTTGGATGCTGGCACGTTCTTCAATGCTGAGTTCGAGGTAAGACATGGGACAACACCTTAGCGAAATGCTCAGGTGTTGCACTCAATTTCTGCGGCCAAGCTATGAAGTCGTTGTTGATGAAATGATGAGGCGTGTGTTAAGAATGTGCGGGTGGCCCCTCAATGTTCTCAATTCTGGTTTTGGGTCATTAAGTGAAAAAGTTTATTATGGAAATCTTCCTTGTTGTCAAAAGGCAGTTGAAGATATTATGCTTATTGCTAATAAGAATAATGGAAGTGGCAACGTAAATGATTGTTTTGTTAAATCAAGTTCATGCGCAATGCCTTTGTCATTGCTTGCTTAATATTAACTGAATCTAATTTTTTAATTATATTCTGTGCGTGAAACTTAACAGTTCTTTCGGATATGCTTAGTATTAAAGCAATTTCTCCGTAGGACTTGCCCATTGCAACCCAGTGTAGACATTCCGCTTCCCGTTCTGAGAGGCGTCGGTAAGGCTTAAGCCTAGCAAGGGATGGGCGTTTCTGGTGTGCTATGTAGCTAATAGTAGATATTAGATATGAATAATTTTGCACAATTTTTTTAAATTCTAAATTTTCTTTTCTGCTCGCTAAGTGCATTGACCCAAAAGCACAGCCTGGCTCGTGTATCGGGACAGTAAAACCCTGCTCAATGCCATATTGAGCAGACATGTCAAATATGTGTCTTGATTTATTATCTCTCCTTAGGCTACCTTTCCAAAAGAAAGCTGCGGACGTTGTTGAAGAGTGATTGATTATAGGATCGTTGCGGTATAAAGCATGCGATTCATAGAGTTTTACCCAGTCTTTTGGATAGTTACCTAAAATGACAGCCTTATCAGCCTCGGGTGGTAGATAACCCACATAGACATAGCTGAAATTAGCGATCCCTATTTTTTCAAAGGCCCAAGAAAGTACTTCTACATATTCTGGTGCTCCTTTGCCAATGTTGTGCTGGATTTCAGTCAGAAGGTAATGTCCAAGATCACGTATTGATCGCCCGTCAGCTTGAAACATGGAACCTCTAATTATCTCAGCAGATCCAACCTGTTTAGTTCCTGTCACGTTGCATCCTCCAAGGCCAGCGCGTTGTTATGGCTACTTGAACTTACCAATATGCTAGCATGCCTCGTTCTCATTATATGTAGGAAAATGACTACAATATTCTTTGCAAATGTTCGACTTTAGTCTAGCCGACGGTCTGCTACCGACGTCGCCACCGCCTAAATACCTCACAATTCAATGAGTGTTTTTATAGCAACAATTCAAAATAAATGGGTATTTCACGTCCAGACTTCTCTCTTCTGCATACCTATTTCCATCCTAATCAATCCTTTATCTAACTTATGATCCGAAGAAAAACCATAATCAGCTCGTAATTTGACCTGAATAGGCAGGGTAATCGGCTCATGTATATCTAATGACCTTCCACATATATAAGTACCCTTAATCAATGAGATATTCCAAATAATGCCATTCTTTAAGCATATTCAATGTGATTGGATGGAGGTGTTCCCCGCTGATTCTGGCTAACGCAATGACTCAAATGCCTGAACGGCAAACCATCAGTGAGGCATTGTTGGCGGTACTCTAGGGCCATAAGAGGCGGCCCACCCATCCCGCTATGTGCTTTACTATCAGCAACTGTTATTCACGGAGGAATCACCCATGGCCATAGGCGGCTTAATAGGATTACTGGATGACATTGCTGCACTGGCGAAGTTGTCCGCAGCATCATTGGACGATGTGAGTGCCGCCGCTGGGCGTGCGACGGCGAAGGCTGCCGGGGTGGTGGTGGATGATACGGCGGTGACGCCGCAATATTTGCAGGGAGTGACAGCGGAGCGTGAACTGTCGATCGTGAAGCAGATCGCGCTGGGGTCGATCCGCAACAAGCTAATTTTTATCCTGCCGGTGGCGCTGCTGCTGAATCACTTTTTGCCCGCACTATTGCCGATCATCCTGATGGTGGGCGGCACCTACCTGGCCTTTGAGGGCGCGGAGAAGGTCTGGCACAAGCTTTCCGGTAAGCATGATGACGACAAACCAGCGGTAGAAAAGGGGCCGGAAGCCGAGAAAAAGATCGTGAGTGGCGCCATTCGTACCGACCTCATTCTGTCCGCTGAAATCATGGTGATCGCGCTGGCCACGGTCTCCCATCAGGGATTCTGGTCACAGATGGCGAGCCTTGTGGTGGTCGCATTTGTCATCACACTTCTGGTGTATGGCGTGGTGGCCCTGTTGATCAGGATGGATGATATCGGCCTGAAGCTTGCCCAGCGGGCTAATTCGGGAGTTCAGGCCTTGGGCCGTGGTCTGGTGACTGCCATGCCAAAGGTACTAGCGACCATCTCTGTGGTGGGCACCGTTGCCATGCTCTGGGTAGGTGGGCATATCCTGATGGCCAATCTTGGTTCTGATGGCACGGGTTGGTTCAACGCGCCCTATGCGTGGGTACACCATATTGAGCTAGGCATTAGCGAGGCAACCGGTGACTTGGGCGGCTTGCTGGGCTGGAGCTTCAATACATTGTGCTCTGCGGTGATTGGCTTTGTGGTGGGCTCGGTGGTGGTGGGTATGCTGCACCTCATTCCTAATAAGAAGGCGCATGCCGAGTAGGTGTGGGCTGCGACGAAGTAAGCAGAAATATCGATTAGCTCCGCCGTTGCCGTAACACCATCACCCCCGCCATTAAGATCATGCCCATACCCAGCCAGGTCATGACATCGGGTACTTCGCTGAATAGCAGGTAGCCCCAAAGGCTGGCAAAGATGAGGTAGGCGTAATCAAAGGTGCCGATCAACGCCGAAGGAGCAATTTGATAAGCCCTTGCCACCCCGGTATTCACAATGATCAGCAGTAGGGCGTAGGCGCCCACGATCAATAACGCTGTGGCGTCTAGCGGTTGCCAACCGGCGAACAGGAAAGGCGCGCGTTCAGCGAGTGTTGCCGTGCTGTTGATTGCCACCAGCACGCTGAAGAAACCGCCTGCTGCCAGGAAGGCTAGATTTAATCCCAGGGTGAGAAGTAAGGGATGCTCTTTTTGGCAGTGGTGGCGAGTGACCAGCATGGCTAGCGCATAAAAGAGGGCGGCAAGCACGGGTAGCAGTGTGGCAGGAGTGAAGGTGTCGCCGCCAGGGCGCAACACCACCACCACGCCCAGGAAACCGCAGAGAATGCCCAGCCAAGCCTGGCGTGAAAGATGCTCGCCCGCCCCAAAAGCAGCCAGTACGGCAATAAACAGCGGCGTGGTGTAAATGGCGACCGCTGCCACCGAGAGTGGAATCAGCGGCAGTGCTGCGTAGTAGGCGATCCACATCAGCAACAGAAGCAGGCTTCTAATCGCCACCCAGCGGCGTGATTTTACCTTGGGACGGGGGCCTGAATGGCTAATGATCAATCCAAAGAGTATCGGCAGCGATAGTGTTGAGGCGATGACATAGAGTTGCCATAGCGACATACTGGCACTTAGATACTTAACCAGGGCGTCGGTCAACGCCAGCAGAAACACAGCCCCCACGATAAGGCATACACCCTGTAGGATATTATCTTGTGGTTCAGCGGTGGCCTTCATTGCAGCGTTCCAGAGTTGAATTCCGCTCTAGAATGCCGCTGCCTCTAGCAGTGCTTCAAACGACTTCTGCGTCACAATGCATGAGTTCAGATTATGGATAACTTCATCAAGTCTCTTCCACCGCTGGCGACGCTGCGCCCCTTTGAGGCAGCCGCCAGGCTTGAAAGCTTTTCGCGCGCGGCCGATGAGCTCCACCTGACCCAGGCGGCTATCAGCCGACAGATCCGTGCGCTGGAGGAAGACCTTGGCGTGATGCTTTTCGAGCGCCGTAATCGCAGTGTGTTTCTTACCCGCGAAGGGCGTGAGTTTGGCCGTACAGTCTCCCAGGCGCTGGAAAGTATTGCTACGGGGGCTCAGGCGCTGCGCGGCGACCCGGATGATAAGCGCGTCGTGTTGTTCTGCCAGTTATGCGAAGCGTTCTATTGGCTGATGCCACAGCTGGCTGACTTCAATCGTCGTTATCCTGACATTGAGATACAGCTGGCGACCTCGACAAGGCCGATTACCGAATTTAGTGGCAGCTTCGATATTGCACTGCAAACCAACGGACGACCCAGCGGGAGCCATCGATTGGTGTTTACCGCCGAGGATGAGATATTTCCGGTCTGCAGCCCTGCTTACCTGAAAGGGGTCACTACGCCGTTGAGTCTCAACGCGTTGCTGAAGCAGCGGCTACTGCACCACCACGCTGACCCGGCGGATTGGCTGGAGTGGGATGGCTGGTTGCGTGCCATGGGGCACTTTGAACTCTCATCGGCGGAGAGTGCTGTTTTCGATAGCTATCCACTGCTACTGCAAGCGGCTGTCGCGGGGCACGGTGTCGCCTTGGGATGGCGGCGCACAACGCAACGCTTAATTGAAAATGGCGAACTGATCCGCCCGGTGACAGAGAGCTTGCCCCAGCACGATGCTATCGCCCTATACACACGCCAGGGCGCGCCCCAACGCCCAGGCAGCGAAGCGTTATTGGGTTGGCTGCGTGAGGTGTTGGGTGATGAGCCGGTTGCTGAAGCGACAGGCCTGGCGTTAGAGGATGTGGCTAAGCTGCGCACTGAAGGCCAGCGCTGATCCTTGCTTTCATTTACGTATTCCCGCTTCACACATAAAACGAAAGGGCAGTCCAATTGGCTGCCTTTTCTGTATTTGGTTGCTGAGGATGGTAGACATTCCCCATGCCATTAAAGCCCCCAGCGTCAGGTTAAGTGTTGTACCTACTGATATTCTTTCTTAAATGATTATTAGGGAGCTAAAAGAGACACTTGGGTCTATCTATTTAGATGAACGTCGGCAAGCATATGAACTGCTGCATCAATGGTTGTCAATTGACAACCATTGAAGGGGGCTTCATACTCAGAGGCAAATAATGACTCGTCCAGCACATCCGAAAAAGAGATCGAAACTGCCCTCAAACATGCGGAAGCGGAGGGCTGGCGAGTTGAAGTCGGCGGTAGCCATGCCTGGGGCAAAATTTACTGTCCTTATAATGATGATGAATGCCGCTGCGGTGAGTTTTGTATCGCGAGCGTGTGGAGTACACCGAAAAATCCCGGCAGCCACGCCCGGGCAATTCGGAGAGTGGTGGACAAGTGCTCGACCCACAAGCATCGAGACGAAGCGGAGCCGGAGGATTGAAGAATGGAATATGTTTTTACGCTGAAATACCAACTGGCTGACTGCGACAGCGACCTAGATGCACTGGTGGAGCGTTTGGGCGCCGCCGGTTGTGATGATGCTCTGGTGGGCGTAGGGCAGCCGGGCCGCTTGGCGCTGGAATTCTCTCGTGAAGCGGGCAGCGCCGAGGAAGCGGTTCGCGCTGCCCTGGTTGACGTAAAAAAAGCGATCCCTTCCGCGCGGCTGATCGAGGCCTCGCCGGATCTTGTTGGCCTGACGGATGTAGCAGACGTTGTGGGCGTTTCGCGACAGGCAATGAGGAAGTTGATGCTCACCCACCGAGCGACGTTTCCTATGCCGGTTCACGAAGGCAGTGCCTCAATCTGGCACTTGGCGGAGGTGCTTGACTGGCTGATGACCCGAGGGGGCTACCAAATTGATGTTGGCGTGCTAGATACTGCGAAAGTGGCATTAGAAGTGAATATAGCCAAAGAGGCGATCCGCCATCCGGTTCGTAGCCGCGAGGAAATGGAGTTGCTGACCGCGTAGCCAACAGTTCAATAGTTTGGTGGAGGATAAAGACATGTTGGCAGAAAATTTGGAAAACTGGGCTCAGCAAGAACGCCAGGAAGGCGAAAAGCTGGGCATTGAGAAAACGGCCCGTAATCTGCTCAAGCTGGGAGTGCTGAGTGACGAGCAGATTGCTGAAGCGACAGGCTTGGTGCTAGAGGATGTGGTTAAGCTGCGCACTGAAGGTAAGCGCTGATCGATTACCTTCTGACCTAAGCGGCAGCCCTTGAACCCGCTCAATCTTCCCGATCTCGTTCGTATCGCTCCACGTTTTGAAATGGCGGTAGCCAATGTTCGCGGCGAATGCCCCAAAGCTCATACGTCGGTTTAAGTTGATTGGGTGAATCAAGGGTACCAAGGTGTATTTCGATTTCTTCCTCGCTTACCGAAAAAACCGACGAACCGCATGCGGAACAGAAGTAGCGCCCCTGATAACTGTGCGGTTCGCCTTCGATAATGACAGCTTGCTTGGGATAATCAGCAGCCGCATAGAAAAGCGCCCCATGATGCTTGCGACAATCCATACAGTGGCAAATACCTACCCGAAGCGGCTCGCCATTGGCCAAGATTCGGATCTTACCGCAGAGACAGCCACCTGTTAGTTGTTCCATTGCCAATCTCCAGAAGATTCATACATTCAAAGTAGGTGGCACTTTTTGTTTTGTCTTGCTGCCGTCTCGTTGGTATTTGATGCCCGAAAACCGATAAAAGCTAGCTGTTGCAGGAGGCGGATTTGCCTTAGAGCCCGGAATTAGTTTGTATCTCGGTTACAAGCAGGCGCGGATATTAAGCTGGTAAATCGCCTCCCCGTGGGTCTTTAAAAGATAGGTGCTTTGTGAACTAAAAGTACACAAAATTTGACGATATTAAAGAGCCTTATGGAAGATTCTTTAGTTAATCAACGCCGAAGACACGCTGCCATGGGACTGGACGCTCAAGAGGTCGGCACTCGAAAGGGCAATTATGGAAGCTATGGACGAGCTGCCCGACCATGAGAGTTTTCACAATCTCGATATGCTATTTGAGAGCCTGACAACGCTGCGCCCTAAACTACTGGCAGCTCTGCTGCAGAGTTGTAAGTAGATCAAGGTAAAGCGGCTATTCTTTGTCTTTGTCGATCGCCTCGATCCCCCCTGGCGCAAGCGCTTCGACCCAGCAGAGTTCAATCTCGGCAGCGGCGACCGTGCACTGGTAAAAGGGGCAAGATACGTCCGCGCTATCGGATTATGGCGCCTGAAGCGTTTGTAAGGACGGAGACCAACGATGGCACGTGAAACCTATGAAGCACAGGTCGCACTTCTTGTGCGTATTCTCCCGCATGTCGCTAAGGAAGATGTATTCGCGCTGAAGGGCGGCACGGCGATAAACCTGTTCTATCGTGATCTCCCGCGTTTGTCAGTCGATATCGACCTGACCTACCTGCCGGTGAAAGATCGAAACGATAGCCTTTCCGAGATCAACAACGCGATGGCCACCAAAAATTTGAGGGAATGACCAGAGCTTCTGTCAGTCTCCAAGAGCTCTTCGACACCCGTAAACGATTGATTGCAGATATTCATTCCCGCTTCGATGAGAACACCAAGCAATTCCTAATGAGCCTGCATGACGGTATGCCCGATTTTGATGCTATTGATCGCCCTCGGGCGGCGGATCTGCCTGCCGTACGCTGGAAGCTTATCAATCTGGAAAAACTGAAAAACGAAAACGCGGCCAAACATGCTGAACAACGTCATGAGCTGAAAGTACTGCTGGGGTAAGGTGCGCAAGTCGGAATCTTGAAGCAAAAGAGGCGATCCGCCCAAGCCGCTTTGTGCTCTACTATCTGCACCTGTTATTCACGGAGGAAGCACCCATGGCCATAGGCGGCTTGATAGGATTATTGGATGACATTGCCGCATTGGCGAAGCTGTCCGCAGCATCATTGGATGATGTGAGTGCCGCCGCAGGGCGTGCGACGGCGAAGGCGGCCGGGGTGGTGGTGGATGATACGGCGGTGACGCCGCAATATTTGCAGGGGGTAACAGCGGAGCGGGAACTGGCGATTGTGAAGAAGATCGCGCTGGGGTCGATTCGCAACAAGCTGATTTTTATCCTGCCGGTGGCGCTGCTGCTGAATCACTTTTTGCCCGCGCTATTGCCGATCATCCTGATGGTGGGCGGCACCTACTTGGCCTTTGAGGGCGCTGAGAAGGTCTGGCACAAGCTCTCTGGTCAGCATGACGACGACAAACCAGCGGTAGAAAAGGGACCGGAGGCCGAGAAACAGATCGTGGGTGGCGCTATTCGTACCGACCTGATTCTGTCCGCCGAAATCATGGTGATCGCGCTTTCAACAGTGTCCCATCAAGGGTTCTGGTCGCAGATGGTTAGCCTGGTGGTGGTCGCGTTTGTCATCACACTTCTGGTGTATGGAGTAGTGGCGCTGTTGGTCAGGATGGATGATATCGGCCTGAGGCTCGCCCAGCGGGATAGTTCGGGCGTGCAGACACTGGGCCGTGGCCTGGTGACAGCCATGCCTAAGGTGCTAGCGACCATCTCGGTCGTGGGTACTGTCGCCATGCTCTGGGTGGGTGGGCATATACTGATGGCCAATCTAGGTGCCGATGGTACGGGTTGGTTCAACGCTCCCTATGAGTGGGTACACCATATTGAGCTTGGCATTAGCGAGGCAACCGGTGCCCTGGGCGGCACGCTGGGCTGGAGCTTCAATACACTGTGCTCTGCGGTGATTGGCTTTTTGGTGGGCTCGGTAGTGGTGGGCGTGGTGCACCTACTTCCTGTTAAGAAGGCGCATGTCGAGTAAGGTTTACGCCGGGTGTTTCCGGTGGAGCTTTCTAACGGCTCAGAGCGCTGCTATGGCCGGATCATTGAACTCTGTTGGCTGTCCCTCTCGTCAGGCCTGAGCACCGCACAGGAGCAAGAGGTTGGGGCAACTTCGATAGCTCACCCACTGTCATTGGTCGCGCAAATGATCGTCAACCTTATCAGGACGGGCGACGAAGAGGCTGATCTTGTCCCGAGAGAATATGGTGGAAGTTTCGAGGGGTAAAAGGGCCACTAAAGCAGCGGCATAGAAAAGCGCTGCGTGAGGAGGGGCATGGGGTTTGTGCGCAATCACTTTACTGCTGAAAAGATCGTGAACAGGTTCTAAGGGGTCAGTCAGAGACGCCCTCGCAGTTGTCGTGATACAGCGGAGCATCGGTACCCAACACTAGGCGCTTGGTGGCGTGATTGTAGTAGAAACGACCGGACTCGGCGCTTGAAAGCTCATAGTCGCCGCACACCCCATAGCCCTTATTGACTTGCGTCAAGTGGGAAATTTCGGCCGGTGCCTGGCTGTCGAGGCGTTCAGATATAGTCGCGGCGATGTGGGCATCACGCTGGGCCTCAGAATAGGCCTGGTTACCGAATACCAGGCCAGCAACGACGAAAATGGCGACGACGGGAATCCATAGGTTATGCATAGAGTGTCCAGTGAGAGGATATAAAAGTGCATGAATTCGGTAGAAAAATTATTTAGCTGGATAATAACTTTTTGCCCATCCGATTTCATTGGTTAGCGAGTAGTTGGTTTACACAAGGATCCGCGCCAACCTTACGACACTAAACTGCTTTATGTAGTGGTTCACTGATTCCGGACACCCATCGCCTCAGCACGATGCTATTGTCCTATACACACGTCAAGGCGCACCTCAGCGCCCAGGCAGCGAGGCATTATTGGGTTGGCTGCGTGAGGTGTAGAGTGATGAGCAGATTGCTGAAGCGATAGGCTTGGCGCTAGATGAAGTGGCAAAGCTGCGCACTGAAGGTCAGCGCTGATCCGTGCTTTCATTTACGTATTCCCGCTTCACACATAAAACGAAAGGGCAGTCCAAGTGACTGCCCTTTCTGTATTTGGCTGCTGAGGATGGCAGACATTCCCCATGCCATGAAATAACCTGATGCAATGGTTCATAGTCAGTAATGAATAGCCGTTTTGGCGGATCAGTAGTACCCGCTCAGCAAAGAAGCCGGTGTGACCATAATCTGATTGTCTTTTGGCCACAAAAGCAGCCTCTTGACCAAATATGTCAGCAATTGGTGCGGGAGTGTTCTCCACGGGATTAGTTATGCAGGCATCGCTTTGCGGTTGCAAAATATCCTTAAAGTACACGTTACTTCTGAAAAGCAGTGTTGCAAGTGCTTGCCTTTTGCATCCAGTATACTATACTGAATGCAGTTGGAGCGCAGCTGCGCTTACCACATGCAATAGGAGTTTGGGCTATGGGCATGATGACTATTAGAAGCATTCCTGACGAAGTACACAATGCACTAAAAGCGCGAGCCAAGCAGAATCACCGCAGCGCCGAGGCTGAGGTGCGGGCCATCCTGGAAGAGATCACACGGCCAGAAAGTCGCCTCAAAATGGGTGATGCCCTGGCTGATTTGGGTCGCAAGATCGGGTTGACCAATGAAGACGTAGCGGTCTTTGAAAAGGTGCGTGACAAGACGCCTGCTGAACCGATGAGGTTTGAATGATCGTTCTGGATACCAATGTCGTTTCCGAGGCGATGAAACCCGAGCCTGATCCAGCCGTCAGAGCTTGGCTTAATGAGCAGTCGGCTGAAACGTTATACCTGTCTAGTGTCACACTTGCAGAGTTGTTATTTGGTATTGCGGCGCTGCCCAACGGGAAGCGCAAGGACATGTTGAGCGAGACCTTGGGCGGCCTTGTGGAGTTGTTCAGAGGGCGGATTTTGTCCTTTGACGTTGACGCCGCTCGCAAGTATGCAGAGCTAGCCGTGACAGCCAGAACCGCCGGGCGTGGTTTTCCTGTGCCGGATGGCTACATTGCTGCTATTGCCGTATCACAAGGCTATCAAGTCGCCTCCAGAGATATGGCTCCTTTTGAGGCAGCCAATGTGGACGTCATTAACCCTTTTGAAGCCTAACTGGTGCGGTCTGCTGGGCACTTTAATTGCTTAACCCATTCTTCTTACCCCAACATACCCTCCGACTAGCCCATGAGCCGAATATAAACCTTATTCGGCTCATAAGATGATCTGAATAGATGATGCAATCGGCTCATGTATATTTGGGAATAGCACCACTGGCCGTCTTTTTAACGGAGTAACTGCGCGCGGCCTCAAAGCCTTCAAGTAGCGCGCTCTGTTCGACCCCCAAGCCCTCGATGCAAAAGCTGTTCAAACACTGCCGGGCGGCAAAGAGCTCCCGGCCCGATCCTGCCAAGAATTGACTAAGAGGACGATGGCTTGATGGGTGGCATCAGGCCCCGAATAAATTCGCACCATATTGAGCCCTTTAGCACAAAGTTGGTGCGAATTTATGCATAGATACGTTCAACAACCCGCAGAATCTCTCATGTTTCAAGGTGGCATGATAATTGCTTTTTCTTTAAGTAAGTAAATAGTTACTTAACTCGCTCCATGAAGAGTGTTTTCTGAATGGGCGCAATGGCAAGGATCACACCATGAAAAAGCAATTTAAGAACATGAAGCTGAAGGCCCTCGCTTGTAGTTTCGCGTTGGGTGCTTTGGCACATACTGGTATGGCAAGCGCCGATATTAATATCAAGTTTCACCATGATTTGCCTGAAGATAGCGCACAGCACCTGGCGGCTGAGCGCTTCAGGGACATGGTGGCTGAGCGTAGTGGTGGTGAGATTTCAGTAGAAATTTTCCCTAATAACACACTCGGTGATGATGTCGAAGTCACCCAACAGTTGCAGATGGGGGCTGTGGAAGCAGCGATTATTCCGACCGCCAAGTTATCGGGCTTCGTTCCCGCCATGCAGATCGTCGATCTGCCTTTCTTGTTCCCATCTCCCGATATCGCCCACACCGTTCTGGATGGGCAGGCTGGTGATGACCTCTTGGCGACGGTAGAGCAGGTGGGGCTGAAGGGGGTGACGTTCTGGGAAAGTGGTTTTAAGCAATTTACCTGTGACCAGCCCGTTAATGGCCCGGAGGATTTCGCAGGCCAAAAGGTACGCGTGATGCAAAGCCCTATCATCATGGAACAGTTTAAAGCGATGGGCGCTAACCCGGTACCGATTGCCTTCGGTGAAACTTACAACGCGCTGCAGCAACGCATTGTCGACTGCCAGGAAAATCCGCTGGTATCGATTACACAAATGAAATTTTATGAAGTGCAGTCGGATGTGGTTATCAGCAACCACGCTTATCTAGCCTATGCATTTCTGTTTAGCCAGAGTTGGTTCGATAGCTTAAGCCCTGAGAATCAGGCGCTATTGACGGACGCTGCACGTGAAACCACCGCATTCCAGCGTGAAGAAACCGCCCGCCGTGAAACGGGCTACATTGCCACTATCGAAGCAAGTGGCACTAACGTGAGCACACTGGATGATGCCCAACTGACGGCTTTCAGAGAGTCGACAGCGTCGGTGCACGATGAGTTTGCCAATGAAATTGGCGCAGATCTAATGGCGGAATTCCAGCAAGCCATTGCTGATGCTGAATAGTAGCGCTTCACCCATTAAAGGGCTGATCGGTGATCCCGATAGCCCTTTCCTTCCCCATTGTTTTCATCGCTGGTGGAGTCCGCTATGCGCAAACTTGATCGCCTAATATCGCGTGCCGAGGAGGTCTTGATTGGTCTGCTGATTTTGTCCGCCTCGTTCATTCTTTTCGCCAACGTCATTGCACGCTACGTGTTTAACGATGGTTTTTCATGGGCTGAGGAGCTGGTGCGTTACCAAATTGTATGGATGGTGCTGCTTGGCGCGAGCGTTGCTGCACGGCAAGGGATTCATATTGGGATCGATATTCTACGCAGGTTTAGTCCTCCCCTTATGGCGAAATGGATAGAGTTGCTAGTTCATGCGGTTTCTATCGCTTTCTGCCTCTTCCTGGTGGTTTACGGTATCCAGTTAACTGAGCAAACCCATCGGTTCGGTCAGGTGAGCTCTGCTCTTCAGGCGCCTATGTGGATCGTTCAGTTGGCCATTCCAGTGGGCGCTCTCTTAATGGGCATTCGCTTTACCCAGCATTTCTTCCGGACGTTGCTTGGTCGAGAGCAATCCTCTGCCCACCTTGATCAAATTGGATAAGAATATGGTCATCACCTTCCTGGTTCTATTAGCTGTTTTGATCCTGGATTCATAGAATAACCGCAGCACTTTGGATCACACAGTAGAGGAAGGAGGGCCAGCGCCGGTACCCTCTCGACTTTACCGACCAAAGTGAAGCAGAGAATGGGATACCGACAACTGACCCAGGCCCAACGATACCAAATTTTCGCTTACCTCGAGACTGGCATCAGCCAGCGACAGATAGCCAAGGCTATTGGGGTTCACAGCAGCACCATTAGCCGGGAGATAAAGCGCAATGGGCTTACTGCTGGCTATGCGCCTGAGCAGGCTCAATTGAGAAGTGATCAGCGTCGACGCAGCGCCTGGAAAGTGACGAAGCGACTGCCCAGCCTAATTCGATGGGTCACTGATCAACTGATGGACGAATGGAGCCCCCAGCAAATTAGTGGCTTCATGGCGAATGCCAACGGCGTTTGCGTAAGCCATCAGTGGATCTATGCGTTAATCTGGGACGACAAGAAACACGGCGGCGACTTATGGAAGCGACTCCGCTTACCACACCAGCGGCGCTATCAGCGCCGATTGGCCAAGCATGCGGGATTGGGCAAAATTCCACACCGGGTAGGTATTGAACAACGTCCCGCCGAAGTGGAAGAAAGGCGCCATATCGGCCATTGGGAAGGCGATACGGTGCTCAAGGGCCACAAAGAATCCGGCCTGGTGACCCTGGTCGAGAGACGCAGCGGATACCTCTTGGCAGCGCGCCTGCCGACAATCACGGCCACAGGAACGGCCAAAGCGATGACCCGGTTATTAAAACCACGCCGAGGTGCAGTGCAGACCATCACCTTGGATAACGGTTCGGAATTCGCCGAGCACCGACAGGTTGCCAAGGCCGTCTCGGCCAAGACCTATTTTTGCGACCCGTACCGCTCATGCCAGCGTGGCACCAATGAAAACACCAACGGACTGATTCGCCAATATTTCCCGAAAGGGACGGACTTCCGAAAGGTGAGCGACTCAGCACTGAGGCGAGTCGTTGCCAAGCTGAATAATCGCCCCAGAAAACGCTTGGGGTATCGGACACCGGCACAAGTGTTCCTGGGAGAGTATTCAGGAGCGCTGGAAACCGCGGGTGCTGCGCTTAATGTTTGAATTCAGGATGTTAGTGGGAACGCCCATCTTTATTGCGTTGGCGGGTTCCGTCACGGTGGCGATGGGGAGTTTTAGCCATATTCCGTTGACCATTGTTGCCGAGCGCTTGTTTGCTGGGTTGGATAAGTTTCCATTGATGGCGATACCCTTTTTTATTCTCACTGGTAGTTTGATGAGTGCGGGTGGGTTATCGCAGCGTATCATCCGCTTGGCCAACTTGTTGGTGGGGCGTTTTACCGGTGGTATGGGGATGACGGCGGTATCAGCGAGTATGTTTTTTGGCGCTATTTCCGGATCTAGCCCGGCCACGGTGGTTTCGGTGGGCTCATTGCTCTATCCGGCCATGCGCAAGGAAGGATATTCCGGTCAATTTTCGATTGGCGTGCTGGTGTCTGCCGGTTCATTGGGCATCATCATTCCCCCTTCGGTTGTAATGATCGTCTACGCGGCTGTCACTGGTGTGTCAGTGGGTGCGCTGTTCATGGCGGGGGTGGGCGCCGGTTTATTATATGCAGCATGCTTATTGCCTTACTGTTGGTATCGCGCCAAAAAGGACGGTGTCACTCCCGTGGAGCCGCCCAGTTGGGGCGAGGTTTTAGCAGGATTCAAAGATGCTTCGTGGGGGTTAGGGGTTCCTCTCGTCGTCTTGGGTGGGATTTACCTGGGTATCTTTACGCCCACTGAAGCCGCCGCTGTATCGGTGATCTATGCCCTGTTGGTCTCAGATTTATCGTGAGAAGAGCTTTGCAGAGCTATTCCAAAGCATGATTGAAGCGGCGACCACAACGGCTCAGGTAATGATTATTCTCGCTGCTGCCTCGGTTCTGGCGTGGTTTCTTTCCAGTAATGGGCTAGCGGCCATGTTGGCCAACGCTATCCTGTCGTTATCCGACAATCCGTACCATATCTTCCTGCTGATCAATGTGACGGTACTGGTCGCCGGCATGTTCCTTGATGCTTCCTCCATCATGGTGATTCTCGCTCCCCTGTTTTACACGGTGGGCATGCGCGTTGGTATTGATCCTGTCCACCTGGGGGCAGTACTGACCGTGAATGGGGCGATTGGTATGTTTACGCCGCCGTTCGGCCTCAACCTGTTCGTGGCGGGCACTATCAACGGCGTCGATTACGTCCAGGCGGTACGTGGTGCCTTGCCCTTTATTGGCATTGCTCTGTTTGCCTTGATTTTGCTGACCTATATTCCTGCGATCAGTATGTGGCTACCCAGTGTGGTGTATGGCGGCTAAACAGCCCGAATAAGGATGGTAGCAATGTCTATTAGTTTAACTTCATCAGCGCTGGCGCATTCCCATGAGGGGGTGGTGACCAGTCCACATACGTTGGCAACAGAGGCGGGTCGTGAGGTACTTCGTCAAGGAGGCAATGCGGTTGAGGCTGCCATCACCATGGGGGCTTGTCTGTCAGTGACGTATCCGCATTTTACCGGGCTTGGCGGCGATGCCTTCATGATCATTGCGGATGCAAGCGGTGGTGTGCGAACCCTGTCAGGCATTGGTCAGGCACCACAGGCCAAGTTGGAACTGTCTGGCCAATTGCCTACGAGAGGGCCAGGTTCCATGTTAACCACGGCTGCCACGGTTGATACCTGGGGGCAGGCGCATGAGATTTCCCGTCAGAACTGTGGCGGCCAAATTGGCTGGGCAGCGCTGATGGAGCCAGCGATACAGCTAGCGAGGGAAGGCTTCCCGATAACGCCATCGCAGCGCTTCTGGCTTGATTTTCGTAGCGATGAGCTGTCGATGATGCCAGGCGTGCGAGAGCACTTTATGCCAGGCGGGAAGATTCCCCATGAGGGTGAAAAACTGTACCAGCCACAGCTGGCCGCTTCACTGCAGTCCATTGCGACCCACGGCTACCGGGACTTCTATGAAGGGCAGTTGGGGAAGAAAATCGCCGCTGGACTGGCAGCAGTAGGGTCTCCACTCACGGCCACTGATTTGGCGGCTACCCGAGCACGAGTAGAAAAGCCGTTGTCTGTTCCCTACCGTGGTGGCGAGCTGCTGGCCCATCGCCCCCCAACCCAGGGTATGACGACACTAGAGATAATGGGTATCCTGGCGCGTTTTGACCTCTCCAGGATCGAAGAGGGCAGCGCCGATTATTACCATCTGCTGGTGGAGGCGGTAAAGCGCGCTTTCCTGGATCGTAATAGCTACCTGGCTGATCCCGATTTCGCGTCGGTGCCTTGTGAAAGGTTGTTATCGCCTGCTCATCTTGATGCTGAAGCGGCAAAAGTGGAGGCGGGGAAAGCATTGGATTGGCCCTTTGCTTATCAGCATGGCGACACAGTTTATCTGGCGGCAGCTGATCGTTTCGGTAATGCCGTCTCCATGCTGCAGACGATTTATTACGACTGGGGCAGTGGTGTCAGTGTCGGTGATACGGGGATTTTGTGGCATAACCGTGGTGCCGCGTTCAGTCTTGATCCTGCTCATCCGAATGCGCTTGCCCCTGGAAAGCGTCCTTTTCATACCCTTAACCCGGGTATGTATCGTGTCGATGGAAAGCCTCGTTTACTTTACGGTACTCAAGGAGCAGATGGACAGCCGCAAACCCTCGCTGCCGTGCTGACGCGCTTGATAGACTACGGCATGGATCCGCTCAGTGCGCTTAAAGCGCCGCGCTTCCTACTGGGGCGAACCTTTTCCGATGGACGTGACACGCTAAAACTTGAGCAGGATGCGGGAGATGCTATTTTCGCTGAATTGACCCGGCGTGGTCATCAGATGAGCCCGCTACCCGTTCAAAGTGCCCTGGCTGGCCACCCCGGCGCGGTCGTTATCGACCCGGCGAAAGGCTTTTACGCTGCTCATGACCCTCGCAGCGATGGCATCGCGTTAGGGCTATAGCACCAATAGAAACAAGGATGTGTACATGACAAAAAGCGATACGCTCGATGTGAAACAGAGTGCCCGTACCCGGGGAAAAAACCGCCGTAATGCTCATGAAACACGCGAGCGCCTGCTTCAAGCGGCGACTCAAGAGTTTTCCGAGCGCGGCTACGATGGTGCTCGCATGGAACGTATCGTGCGTGCAGCCGATTGTAATGTGCGCATGGTGTATCACTACTTCGATGACAAGGAAGGTCTTTACCTGACTGTTCTCGAACGAGTCTATGAGGAGTTGCGCGCCAAGGAGCAGGCACTCAATTTAAGCTATCTCGAGCCCGTTGCAGGTATGCGCGCGCTGGTCGAATTCACCTTCGATCATATGGCCGAGCATCCCGAGTTCACCAGCCTGGTGCGCAATGAGAACTTGCTGGGTGGGCGCATGCTGCGCAAATCGAGCAAAGTCGTCCAGCAAACGACGCCGCTCGTAGGCATGATCCGGGATACCCTAAAGCGAGGGGAAGCAGCAGGGTTATTTCGCTCGGCTGTAGACCCTACCCAGCTCTACATTTCTATTCTTTCGCTATCAATCATTCACATCAATCAACGCGACACGCTATCCATCATCTTCGAGCAGGATCTGGCTGACCCGGATTGGTTGATTGAGCGGCGTGCCCATGCGGTCGAGGTAATACTTTCCTATCTATGTGTTGAGTCCCGGGTGATTAAATAAGCGACAAGGACTATCTGCAGGGCTCCGAATACCTCATCTACTTGCCCATCTGCTGCATAAATTTACGACAGCAAACCAAGCCAGAACCGCCGCCTTCCTCCGGCGGGCGACTAGCCGCCCGAACAAAAGCGCTGGGAGATTGACCAAGCACCTTGCGAAACATACTGGAGAAAGCGGCTGGGCTGTCGTAGCCGAGTTCCAGTGCGGTTCGGGTAACGGAACTGCCCGAAAGTAGCCTGGGAATTGCTGCCATCAGGCAGGCCTGTTGGCGCCATCGGCCAAAAGAGAGTCCAGTCTGCTGACGGAACAGGCGATTGAAGGTGCGCTGACTGCAATGTAACTGCCGCGCCCACTCCTCAGGAAGAGTGTGAATGCTCGGCTGGCCGAGGAACTCTCTGCACAGGCGGGCGAGCGGAAGGTCATGGGGCAGGGGGGCAAACAGTGGCAGGGCCTGAGCCTGTTCCAGCTCGTATAGGAGTAGTTGCGCCAGGGCACCGTCGCGGCCGTTTTCGTCATAGAGCGCGGGGATGTGGGCGGAAGCCAGCAACAGGTGATGCAGGAGAGGCGTCACGACTAGCACCTCGCAGTTGCGCGATGTGCGTGGCGCAACGTGGGGCTCGATATACAGGCTTCGGGTGCTCACCCCGTTCATGCGCACTTGGTGGCGCTTGCCCGCAGGTAGCCAGACGCCGCTGAATGGCGGCACCATCCAGGTGCCATCATCCGTATTAACTTCCATCACGCCGGTCATGCCATAGAGAAACTGGGCACGGCGATGGGTATGAAAGTCGAGGAGGGTGCCGGGGCGGTAGTCAGTGCCGATGGCCACCACGGGCCGTGCTACATGATCCACATCTGAAAGAGGTGTATTGAGCATTAGCGTTAACCTGGCTGAAACGCGTTGATGGTTGTCCGAATGACGAATGTCGGCCAATCCTCGCCAGCATATAGTGCCTGCTGTTTCGTTTCATCAGGAGAGTGCCGGTGTATAGCGTATTGCTACTTTGTGGCGGGGTGGCGGGAGTGACCACCGTATTGTTCGGTTTCGGTGGCGGGTTTGTGGTGGTTCCCTTGCTGTATACCCTGCTGATTTCCGTCCATGGGCCGGATAGTGGTATCGGTCAGGCGGCCATGCATATCGCGGTGGCCACCTCGACGGCGTTGATGGTATTTGCTGCTTCCCTGTCCACATGGCGCCACCATCTACGGCAGACCGTGCAGTGGCACCTGGTGCGTCCGCTGGTGGGCTATATCGCCGTGGGCGCCGTGCTTGGCGCGGCGGCTGCCGTGTCGTTGAGCGGGGAGTGGGTGCGCTGGGCGTTCATCGGCTATCTGGGCATCACGATTGCGGATGCCGCTCTGCGACCCGGTTTTCTGCATCAGGCGGGGAGTGATGTGCGTCCTATAGGGCGTGGGGTAACGGCGATGACGGGGACATTGATTGGTGCGGTGGCCGCCTTGCTGGGCGTTGGCGGCAGTGTGATGACCGTACCGCTCATGCGCCGTAGAGGCGCAAGTATGACGGCAGCTACTGCCATGGCCAATCCGTTGTCGTTGCCCATGGCGGTGAGTGGCACCGCGACGTATGTGTTGCTGTCGGCAAATCACCCAGCGTTGGGGGACTGGTATGCCGGTTATGTGGATCTGCGCGCCTTGCTGGTACTTGCAGTGGGCTCATGGCTCGGAATCCGCCTGGCATCGACCTGGATCGGGCGCATCCCTGATCGTCTTCATGCCAGGGTGTACCTGCTATTGCTGACCATGGTGCTGGTGGTGATGGTTTTTGTTCATTGAGTGTTGCTTGCTTGGGAGATGCCTGTTTGGGAGATGTGTGGCGCTTGATATTCAGGGCGTCGCGCAGTCGAGAGAGCTTGATTTATTTTGTCAGTAGTTTCTTATGAGATCTTGTTGACATGGTTACCAAAAGCAATTAATTATGTGCTTAAGGCAACTAATTGGAGGCCTCTTCATGGCCGTAGAACAACGCTTGCATGAGCGAGCTGGAACGGTGCGAAGCTTCAACCGTTTCTACACGCGTCAGATCGGTGTGCTGCACGAGCATCTGCTGGAAAGCCCATTCTCGTTAACGGAGGTTCGCATTCTGTATGAGCTGGCGCATCGGCCGATGCTTACCAGCTCGGATATTTGCCGGGAGCTGGGGCTCAATGCCGGTTACGTGAGCCGGGTGCTGAAAGGCTTCGAGAAGAAGGGGCTTATCACCAGGATCCCCTTGCCCTCCGATCGCCGGGCGGCGCAACTGCAATTGACTGATCATGGGCGGGAAACTTACCTGCCGTTGAGTGATGCATCGCAGCGCGAAGTTGTTGCCATGCTCAAGCGGCTTTCGGAGCCTGAGCAACACCAGTTGATCGAGGCTATGCATCAAATCGAGAGCCTGCTTGGCGATACTGATTCGAACTACCTGCTGCGCGACCCGCAGCCAGGCGATATGGGATGGATCGTCCATCGGCAGGCGGTTCTTTATGCCCAGGAGTACGGCTGGAACAGTGAATATGAAGCACTGACAGCAGACATCGTCGCCAAGTATCTGCGTGATTATGACCCGCAATGGGAACGGTGCTGGGTCGTCGAGAAGCAAGGAAGTGTCGTTGGTTCCGTGTTCGTCGTTAGGGAGGACGAAGCGACCGCAAAGCTGCGGTTACTCTATGTCGATCCCTGCGCCCGCGGTCTTGGAATAGGTGGCCGTCTTGTCGATGAATGCCTAAGATTCGCCCGCCAATCTGGCTATAAAAAAATCATCTTGTGGACCAACAGCGTTCTTATTGGTGCGCGAAAAATCTATGAAAGGGCGGGTTTCGAACTGGTTGAGGAAACGCCCCATCACAGCTTCGGCAAGGATCTTGTCGGTCAGGTGTGGAGCCGTGAGCTGTAGTACCCACGTTGCGAAGCATCGCTTTGCCTAGGTAAAGGCCGTATGCCGGACAACAGGGGGGCGAGCGCAAACCTTTAAATGATATTGCTAATTTGCCACCGTGGCTCGGCAAGTTGTATGCGTTCAATGACCCAATCCACGAATACCCGCACGTCAGCATATGTAAAATCTGCACGTAAAGAACGTAAATCATCTTATGCGATACGCCGATTTCCTGGACTGGCCTGGAAGGCCCCTGAATAACCAGGATTACCTCCAGAATGGGCAGCACCAGTGGGAGCCAGCCGAGAAGATAAATCGTGTAGTAACGGCCTTCAGTACCATCAAAATCATAGGCAATAACAAACGGGGTGAGTCTTTTGGCTATCTAATTGCCTCTTTAATGTTGGTTTTAACGCTACGCATGACCGTCAGCCATAGCTGCATCAAGCTTTTTCTGCTACTGATTCTATTTTACCAAATTCCAATTAGTATCTGGCTATATTATGAGCCGAATATAAACCATAATCGGCTCATCCTGTGAGCTGAATGGGCGAGGTGGTAGGTCTATGTATTTCTGCTCATCTTTCCTCAAAACTAGTGCCGCTTGCTCTGCACTAGCTCGTAATCTGCTAGGCTTAGTTCCATCTAATACTAAAAAACCATAGGCTTGCACAAAAGCTAGCCAGTCTTTGCACGCCGATTTTTCATGTAAAGCGTGATGCAGTGCCATGGTCGACATTTCCCGCGTGTTCGAGAAAGGAAGGCAATCATGATCGCTCCCCAAGATGGGCGTTTGCGGCTGGATCGCCAGCGCTTGAAGCAGCACCGCAAACGGCTGGGCTTTAGTCAGGAGGCGCTGGCCGAGTACTGCTTCGACCAGCGCCTATGCGTTTCTATTGCTTCGATTAAACGGGCCGAGAGTGGGCGGGCGGTGCTTTATCGCACCGCTCGCCACTTGGCTGAGATCTACGGCGTCGAGGTTGAGGCGTTGTCAGTGGATGCGGAAGAGGCCGCCGCTGTGCCTGCCGCTGATAGCGAGGAGATGGAAAGCGCGCGTGTCTTGATTCAATTGCATGCCGTGGTGGCTGACCAGCCAACCCTGGCGACCTGGGTTCAGCATTTCGGCGGCAGCCTGGCGGAAGAAGGGACGGCCCTGTTTGGGCTGCCCCGGGCTTACCGTAGCGATGCCCAGCGGGGCCTGTTGTGCGCCGCTACCCTGGTGGAACAGGGAGTGGCGAAGGTCGTATATCTCCAGGCTGGCCAATGGCCGTCCGCTACGCCCCCTTCGATAGCGGAGGAGCGGAGCGGTGTTTGGGTTGAGCGCGGGGTGGCGGTGCAGTTGGCGGAACGCTTTATCTTCGATGATGAAGGCGGAGATTGGCTGCGCTACTGCCATCCCCGAGACGAATCTCAGGAGGCCCGCTTCGAACTGGTGGGGCGCCGGGTGCAGTTGGGGCAGCTGCAGGCCATTTTAGAGAGTACCTGTGACTATCAGGCTGGCCATCTGATCTATATTCGCGGCGTGGCGGGCATCGGCAAGACGCGTCTCAGCGCCGAGTTTGCCGAGATGGCGGCGGCGCATGCCGATCATCATCAGGCCGAGGTGTTGGACTTCGGCACGCGTGCCGATGAAGGCCCGTTGATGCAGCTGACTCGTTCGCTGCTTCAAACGTCCGATGAGACGAAAGGTGAAACGATAGACGAAGCGAGCCTGCTCGCTCGCCTTTCGGCGCTGCGTTTGCCCGTGGATCATGCCATGCTGCTGCGCCCCTTGCTGGGGCTGGCTCAGCCAGAGGATGCGCAGCGTCTCTATGCGGCCATGACCCCGGAGACCCGCAGCCAGCGTTTGGTTCTGGCACTGCGCGACACTCTCCTGGCGCGGTCTATTCATCGCCCCCAATTGCTGGTGGTGGAAGACCTTCACTGGGCCGATGAGGCGCTGCTGGGAACCCTGACTGGGCTACTCCAGGAGACCCTGGAAGCGCCGGTGATCTGGCTGTTTACCTCACGCTTAGAGCAGGACCCACTAGAGACCCGTCTAAGGCCACAGTTGCCTGAGTCGCCGCTAACCCTGATCGAACTTCCTCCATTGCGCCCCCAAGAGGCCGAGGCCCTGGTAGCCAGCTTCGGAGCGGTTCCCACCGAGCATGCCTCCCGCCTTGTCACTCAGGCCCAGGGCAATCCGCTGTTTCTGACTCAACTGTTGCTGTTTCATCCCCACTGCAGCTTGCCAGCCAGCCTCGCTAATCTGGTACAGACCAAGCTGGATCAGCTCACCGATCTGGATCGTCGGGCCATGTGCGTCGCCGCCGTTATGGGGCAGCGCTTCTCCCTAGCGTTGCTGCAGGAAGTGGTGGGGCAGGCCGATTATCGACCTGAACTCCCCCAGCGCTACAGTTTGGTACGCCCGCTGGAAGAGGGGAGCTATCGCTTTGTGCATGACCTGATTCTGCAGGGCATCTACGAAGGGATTCCAAAAATACAACGCGACCGCCTGCATCTCCGGCTGGCCGAGCTCTATGGTGAAACGGAACTGGGGCTACGTGCGCGCCATCTTCACCGTGCACGTTCCCTGGAAGCACCGAATGCGTTCCTGGAGGCGGTGGCAGCGGAAATGCTGCGTTATCGGCATGAGGAAGCCATGGCGCTGCTGAGACAATGCCGAGCCATCGATTATGCGCCGAAGGATGAGTACCGGTTAGTGCTGCTGCAAGGCCAAGTGGCGATGGCGACCGGGCGCATCCAGGCGGCTCGCGAGCACTTCGAGACGGCGCGCACGTTCGCCCGAGAGGAGTGTCAGCGCATTACCGCGGATCTTTGGCTAGCCCGGGTGCTGAACATGCTCGATGCCCTAGAGGCAGAAGAAGCGATACTCGATGGACTGTTGCCCCTGGCCGAGATGCTGAAAGACCCTTTGCCCCTAGCTGAAGTGCTTTATCTAAAAGGTAATCTCTATTTCCCCCGGGGCGATTTTGCCACCAGCCGGGCCTACCACACTCGGGCACTAGAGCAGGCCCGATTGGGTGGCGATGTGCATACCGAAATCCAGGCCCTGAGTGGGCTGGGCGATGCGCATTATGCCGAGGGGCAGATGCGCAGCACCTACGAGCTTTTCGACCACTGTGTGGCACTCTGCCGAACTCACGGCCACGCTGACCTAGAGGCCTCTAATTTGTTCATGCTGGGTACGGCTCGTCTTTATGCTAACGAGACCGAGGCGGCGTTGGCCGACTGTTTCGATGCTGCTGAGCTGGGCAAGCGTGTTGGCAATCGGCGTGCTGAAGTGGTGGCTCGGCTAACGGCGTCCTGGGTTCTGATTTCCCAGGGCAATCCCGATGCGGCCGACGAGCAGGTCACACAGGCGCTGGCAGTGGCTCGCGGCCTGGGGTCAGGGCGCTTCGAGGCCTTTCTGTTGGAGAGCCGTGCCCGTATCGAGCTGATCACCGGACGACAGGCTGAGGCGCGAGCCAGTATCGAGCGTGCTTGGCAGTTGGTGGAACAGCACCGTCTGACGGCCTTTATTGGCCCTTGGGTGCTCGGCACTCGGGCGCTGTTGGAAGAGGATCCCGAGGCTCGCTTGGAGACGCTGCAACAGGGTGAAGCGCTGCTGGATGCTGGCTGCGTGGGGCACAACGGCTACCGTTTTTTGGTCACGGCGGCGGAGGTTAGCTTGCTTGACCATCGCCCTTCCGCAGCCCGCCACTATGCCCAGCGCTTGACCCAGCTGATGGCGGCGGAGCCCTGTGCCTGGGGCGAGCATCACCGAGCGCTGATTGAGGCTCACGCTGTTTGGTCGGAGAGCTGCGAAGAGAACGGCGAGTCTAGCGCTCTGGAAGCTTTACGGGATTGCTGGCGCCAGGGCGAAGTGGCTGGTCTGCTGATGACGATGCCTTGTCTGGCTGCCAGCCGTTACTAGTCGTCGCGCGTTATCTTTACGTTGATCCGGTATCCCCCAACAGCAGGGCGATGAGATGCTCTGACTGTTCCAGGCACTGCTCCTGAAGGCCCGCGCCGCGCGCCCAACCGCCAGCAAACAGCAGCGGGCATACGTTCTGGTTTCCCTCGAAGCGTCCTTGGGCGGTGGTTTGGTTATAGCGCTCGATTTCCGCTTGAGCTTCCAGGCAGTTGGCATCCAGTACATTGTGCTTGAACAGGGTCCAGGCTTTGGCTTCCAGAGCGCTGCCCAGTGGCGGCAAGCGGTCTCGGTAGCCAGCTTCGTTTGGCTCAGTGGCTATGGAGTCGTTCAGGGGCGAAGGGCGCCGCTCGAGCATCTCGCGGTGGGGAATCTTGTTGAGATCATCCACCAGAGAGACGAAGTACTGCGGCAGGCCTGCCTGATTGTAATCACTGTTCTCTGCATCGTTCTGGTGGCGGTTGGCTACATAGTCGATACGGTAGGGGAAGAAGGTGTCTTCAGGGTTCCGTACTTCGATATTGTAGGTACGCCATAGGTTGCGATTGGGTGGCAGGCGGGCTGCAGCGGTGTGACAGACGCTGAAGCTGCGGGTGTAGCGCACCTTGCCAAGAATATGCTGAAGGCCTTGCTGGATCTCAGTCAGGCCGTCGCCAAAGGTCAGTATCGGCAGGGCATCTTCAGCATGGGTGGCCATGATTAGAATATCTGCCTGCCAGCGGCGTTCACCTGAAGCGGTACGCTCGGCTAGCGTTGCGCCCTGGGGCGAGAGCCTTGCCTCTACGTCGATGCCGCGCAAGATTTTGACTCTTGGGCCCTGAGTCTCGGGGTTGGCGATATAAGCGGCCAAGGCCTCAAGCCAGTGCTGGGAGCCATGCTCGAAGTAGCGGCGGTCCGGGGGCGAGCCACCTTCCTGAATGCGGTAATACTCGAAGGGAGCTTGGAGTGGCATACCGCCCGGGCCGCGATCGTCGGCGAAGTACATGGCCGATATGCGTGGATAGTAGATGGTGTGGCGGATGCGTTCCAGCCGAGCTGGTAGCGCCGGGTCCTGCCAGTCGATGGTGATTTTCAAATGATCCGCTGCGGCTGCCAGCATCTCGACGGGCGTGGCGACACAGCTGTCGAAGAAGTCATCTACCGTATAGTGGGGCGTAATGCGTCCACTCTCCACTAGGTCGATGGCGCTTTGATGCACCACGGTGATCAACGGCGCTAGCTTGCCCCCTTCGGCCTGATTTAGCTCGTGGGCGGGGTCGCTGACACCGCGGGCCAAGTCGCTATCATCGGTCAGGGCTATCGCTCCGTCACGGCTGAAGTAGCTCTCGGTATTCTCTAGCGGCTTCATGCGCTCTAGCTCGCCGATCTCGCTAAGCACCGTGCGCAGGCGATGATAGGTGGCCAAGTTGACATCATTGACCCCCAGGTCGGCCCAGCGCCGATAGGGCGACTCGGGCTTGCCCGGTTGCCGCCGATTGCCGAGGTCGACCCACACCGTTTCGGCGTTGCCGCCAAGCGTGGCTTTGCGCTCGAATAGGGTGATTTCTATCTGCTGGGCTGCTTTGCCACCGAGCTTCTGAAGGTAGTAGGCCAGTGACAGGCCAGAGACGCCGCCGCCGATAATGGCAACCCGAAGCGTTGAAGTGTCCATCGTTATTCTCCTTATGCAGTCGTTTGCTCCAGGATCTTCCAAGAGTTCGTTGCTGCCAAGGGCGCAAGAGAAGCTGATACCGAAGTGATCCGTTGTACTTCGTGTGGCTATTGTTAGCAATATTGGTGATGCCGAGCTGATGCTGTGACTGCGCAGTATCTAAGCTGAAATGCTTAGGGCAGGTAAGCCGCGGTCGATGACCGGCCGCCGATTTCACAACATCCGCATGAGGTATCTAACCATGAATGCTCCTCAAAGCAATGTTCCTCAAAACAATGCTCCTCAAACCATTGATAAAAAACTGATCGCCCACGACTTTCGTGTTGCCATGCATGAAAAACTCGAGCCTGAGCAGATCGATGACGTTGCCGACGCTTTGATGGCTTCCGAGAAGGCCTATCCTGCTACTGGCAGCGTAGCCAGCCTGATCTTCTATCTTAGGTTTCAGGTTAACATCACCGATGGCAAGTCCTTCGATGGCAATGCTGGCGGCATCTCCTCAGCGGGCGGCGGCGCTCTCTTTGGGGATGTCTATACCAAAGATCTCGAACGGCTCTATCGTGATACGGTAAGTTTCGAATTTCAGGGTACGCCAGTCTATCTGAGCATTCTGTTCTTCGACGGCGACAGTAATCTATTGGGCCACTTCCAGTCGGGTGCCGTCTCCACCGTTACCGGCGCTGGCGGTGGCACAGGCAGCTGGAGTTGAGTCTTAGCCGTATGCTGATTCTAAACCTGGGGGCGCCCTCGGCGTTCCCGGGTAACCGCGAGCAAGAACGTCAGCATGCTCTCAATCCATTCTTCACAATCCACTCTTCTCCCCTGATTTCCCTCCACCTATACTTCTCCATCCCAGTTAGCTTTCTGACTAACCTATGAGCCGAATATGAACTCTATTCGGCTCGTGTATCTCTGGGAGCAGCGCCAATTGCGCGAGCAGGCAACCACTAAGGATTTTTTCTTAGTAGTTCGCCAAGAGGGTAAACGCGCTATGTCATCACCCCCTATGTGATTGAGAAGGCCAGCGCAACTCGAAACAAGAGCCACCCTCATCAGAGGGGTAGCATTTAGCCTCGCCACCATGGGCTCTTGCAATCGCCGCCACTACCGCCAATCCTAGCCCGCTTCCTCGCTTGTCTCCTGGCATACCACTGTCAGCGTCCCGCGCATGCCGGAATGCCGTGAAAATCTGAGAAGCATATTCCTGAGGAATACCAGGGCCGGAATCCACAACACGCAAAATACACCAGCCGTCGTCCTGGCGCGTTTGGATGATGAGTGTCCCTGGGGATGCATGCTGGCGAGCGTTTTCCAGCAACGCAAGCAATGCCTGACGAATACGGACAGGATCGCAATACGCGGCGCCAGATTGCAGATCAAGGGTTGGATAATGATTTGATGCATCTAGGGCATGTCTACAAAATTCAACGACTGATTCAATTTCAGTAGAAAGATCGCATTTCTTGATCTCAAGGTTCAGATGGCCGCTTTCGGCCAAGCTTACGGCGCGAAGGTCTTCAATCAGTTGTGCCATACCGTCGATTTGGGTAAGGAGGCTTTGAAACTGGGGTTTTTCGGGGGGGAATACGCCTTCTGCCAAGCCTTGCAGGCGTCCGCGTAAAATAGTAACGGGCGTACGCAGCTCATGGGCAATCGCCGCATTCCAGAACGTCATTTCCTTGGACATACGCTGTAATTGGTCTGCCAAGGCATTGAAGTCGTTTGCCAAAACGGCGGCCTCGCCTAAAGAGCGATCACCCGTCGTGGCGCGTGCGTCCAGGTCGCCTTGCGCGACGCGACGCATGCTTTCTGTGACGGAGTTTAGCGGCACCAGAATGCGACGTGCCAAGTGAATACCCACTATCACGGCGAACGCCAGCCCAACCAACGTAGTGCCAACGAGCCAAGCCCACTCTAGCCCCGACGGGAACATGTTGGGTTCGTTAATCGACCCCTGCCAAAAATGGAAGGTAATGAAATAGAACACATAAGAGGTCACCACGACTAACAGTGTGATCCCAAACGCCATTGCTGCCATTGTCAACGCGATTGTCCGGCTCAATCCAATGAGTTTCATTCTGTTCCCCACAGCCGGTACCCAACGCCGCGTATGCCAACGGGTATGCCTCTCACATCGACGTCTTCCAGTTTTTTACGCAGCTTGCTGATATGGCTGTCGACAGTGCGCTCAAGCGCCTCACCCTCGGGGAGGCAGGCGGCCAATAACTCTGCGCGGGTGCAAACTTTTTTGGGCGCGCGTGCAAGGTGCGTCAACAACCTGAATTCGGTGAGCGTCAATGCAAGACTATGCGAGTCTCCTCCCACCTGAACAAAGGCTTCGTGTTGTTCCAGATCGATCTCAAAGGGCGGAACCCGGAGGACACGGGGTTGATGGCTAGCATCAGCCATGGTGCGTCTTAACACCGCCTGAATGCGTGCGACGACCTCGGCAGGATTAAACGGCTTGACGACGTAGTCGTCGGCACCAAAACGCAAGCCCATCAGCTTATCGATGTCCTGATCCATTGCGGTCAACATGATGACGGGCGTCTCACCACGATGACGAACCTCTGACAGCACCTGCCAACCATCCATTTTAGGCATCTTTACATCAAGTAAGACGAGATCAGGTTTCATCGACAAATGCATGTCCAATGCCTTGCGTCCATCTTCTGCGTAGATGGTTCGCAGGCCCGCACGTTTCAGGTAAGCCTGCAAAATATCAGCGATCTCAGGCTCGTCTTCGGCGATGAGAACCAGTGCTTGCAGGCCAGAAGAAGAATTTGGCGACTGTTGAGTCGTGGACATAAAAGTGCCTAATGAAACATTAATTGTGTTCTCCATCATATCTACACATACCGTCGACGTTAATACCACGCTACAGCGATATAGTCCCCTTCAATTCTATGAGTAGGCAAATGTTTGCCTATATCTGAAGGGACGATGCATGACGATCCGACATATTTACCGCAATGGTGGCTTCTGTGCCTTGCTGCTAACCGTGCTAACCGCCTGCGGGCCAGTTGAGCAAGAAGTAGCGCCGCCGCCTGCCCGAGTGTCTGTTGTTACCTTGGAACCCGTTAGATTGGAGCTGACCGAAGACTTACCGGCCCGGGTCGCTCCTTTTCAAGTGGCGGAAATTCGTCCCCAGGTCAGCGGAATTGTTCAACGTCGACTTTTCGAACAGGGAACCGACGTGAGTGCGGGGCAGCCATTATTCGAAATCAACCCAGCGCCGTTTCGAGCTGAAGTGGAAACGGCAGAAGCCGCTTTGCAGAAAGCCGAAGCCGAGCTTGCGAATGCCCGTGCGCAGTCCGCTCGGTTGGAGTCGCTGGTCAGGGGGCAGTCGGTGAGCCGCCAGGCCTATGACGACGCCGTATCCAAAAGTCAGCAGGCCGCTGCTGAGGTGGCTCAAGCGCGTGCCACGCTGTCACGTCGCCGCCTTGACTTAGAGTTTTCCACGGTGGCGTCTCCCATTTCTGGCCGAATTGATCAAGAGTTGGTAACGGTGGGAGCGCTTGTCGGTAGCAGCGATAGCACGCCCATGGCCCGTGTTCAGCAGATCGATAAAGTTTATGTCGATGTTCAGCGTTCGGCTTCCTCACTTGAATCGCTTCAAGATGCGATGGCGGCGCAACCTTCGCTAGATAATGGTTTACCGGTCACCATCCTCGGCAGCAACGGTACACCCTACGATGTCACCGGACACATTCTTTTTTCGGGCATCAATGTGGATGCCAGCACGGGTGACCTTTTACTGCGTGTACTCGTGGACAATCCCAATCGACGCCTGCTGCCCGGTATGTTTGTGCGCGCCCGCGTGCCCTACGCACGCTATGACAACGCGTTGACGGTGCCGCAACAGTCCGTGGTGCGCATCGGCGGTAAGCCCTACGTGTGGTTGATTGGTGACAGCGACAAGGCGGTGATGGTCTCAGTGGAGCTTGGTGAATTGGCGAACGGTAATTATCGGATTAAGACGGGGGTGACAGAGGGGCAGAAGGTTGTCGTCGAGGGTATAGAGCGACTTTCTGATGGTGTCGAAGTCAGCGCGACTGATTGGCATAGGTCATCGCCTCTTGAGGCTTCAGTGGCATCTTCTTAATTAAGCTTCAGGAGTCTCCGCAATGCCTCAGTTCTTCATCCAGCGCCCAGTCTTCGCGTGGGTGGTCGCGTTGTTTATTATCTTGGCGGGTGTGATCGCGATTCCTAAGTTGCCGGTCGCTCACTACCCCTCGGTAGCGCCCCCTTCGGTGACCATTACCGCGACATATCCGGGTGCCACACCGCAGACCATGAATGACGCCGTGCTCAGTCTCATCGAACGAGAACTGTCCAGCGTCAAGAATCTGCTGTACTTCGAATCGTCGGCGGACTCTTCAGGGTCGGCCTCTGTCACCGCCACCTTCAAGCCAGGGACAAATCCGGAACTGGCTCAAGTGGATGTGCAGAATAGACTCAAGGCAGTCGAGCCTCGGTTACCCCAGGCGGTTCGTCAGGATGGGCTGAGCGTCGAGTCAGCGTCATCCAGTTTTCTGATGATCGTAGGTCTGAATTCCGATGATGGGCGCTTTGATGAGATTGCCCTGAACGATTATATGGCCCGCAATATCGTCGAGGAGCTGCGCCGCATTGACGGTGTCGGTCGTGTGCAGCTGTTCGGTGCTGAGCAGGCAATGCGAATCTGGATAGAGCCGGAGAAGCTGATTGCTTTCGGCTTGTCGGTGAATGATCTCTCGACCGCGATCACGGAGCAGAACGCACCGATTGTGCCGGGCAGCATCGGCGCGTCTCCGGCCTTACCCGGCCAAAAGGTGTCCTCGCTGTTGACCGCACAGGGGCAATTGAGCACGCCGGAAGAGTTCGCCGCTATCGTGCTTCGCGCTAATGTCGACGGCTCTAAAGTGGTGTTGGGCGATGTGGCGCGAGTCGAGTTGGGCGCCCAATCCTACGGCTTCTCCAATCGTGAGAATGGCCAGCCAGCGACGGCGGCAGCCATACAGCTGGCACCCGGTGCCAATGCTGTCCGCACGTCGGAAAGTGTGCAAGCGCGTTTGGCTGAGTTAAACCAGGCGCTACCCGCGGGTATGAGCTCATCGGTCCCCTTTAATACGGCCCCGTTCGTTAAGGTTTCTATCGAGAAGGTCATCCATACCCTTATCGAGGCGATGGTATTGGTGTTCCTGGTGATGCTGCTGTTTCTACAGAACATCCGTTACACGCTGATTCCCGCACTGGTCGCGCCGATTGCGTTGTTGGGGACCTTCGCGGTGATGCTGCTGGCAGGTTTCTCAATCAACGTGCTGACGATGTTTGGCATGGTGTTGGCGATTGGCATCATCGTCGATGACGCTATCGTGGTGGTCGAGAACGTTGAGCGCATCATGGCCAAAGAGGGATTGTCGCCAAAGGACGCCACCATCAAGGCGATGAAGGAAATTACTGGTGCGGTGGTGGGCATCACCCTGGTATTGACGGTGGTGTTTATCCCGATGGCCTTCTCGAGTGGCTCGGTCGGTGTGATCTACCAGCAATTCGCGCTGGCGATGGTGGTCTCGATTCTGTTCTCAGCGTTTCTGGCGTTGACGCTAACACCGGCGCTATGCGCCACCCTTCTCAAACCCATTAAGCCGGGGCACCACGACAAAGGCGGTTTCTTCGGCGTGTTCAACCGGTCGCTTAAACGTATGACCGCCCGTTACGAATCGCGTGTGGGGAAACTGGTCGCCCGCAGCGGTCGGGTCATGCTGGTGTTTGTGGTCATCGCAGGTGTGCTGGTGTTCGCCTTCCGCCAGTTGCCTTCGGCTTTTCTGCCGGAAGAGGATCAAGGCTATTTCATGACCAGTATCCAGTTACCTGCCAATGCGACCACCGAGCGTACCTTGGATGTCGTCAAGGCGTATGAGGAGTACGTCATGGCGCGCCCTGCAGTGGACGGCAATATGTCTATTTTGGGCTTCGGGTTCTCTGGGTCTGGCGCGAATACAGCGCTGACGTTCACCACGCTAAAGGAGTGGGGGAAGCGCGACGGTGCCACGGCGGCGAGTGAAGCGGAAGGAGCTCAGGCAGCCATGAGTCAATTGAACGAAGGGACGGTGATGAGTATGTTGCCGCCGGCCATTGATGAATTGGGTACCAAGTCCGGCTTTACGATGTTCTTGCAGGATCGCCGCAACCAGGGGCCGGCCGCCCTTAAGGCTGCCGAGACGACGCTGCTGGAACTGGCGGCGCAGAGCAAGGTAGTTAGTGACGTCTATTCCGACGGCCTTCCGGAAGGGGCGAGCATTCGTCTTGACATCGATCGCCAGAAAGCCGAAGCGCTCGGCGTGTCGTTCGCCAACATTAGCGAAATCCTGTCTACCGCGATGGGGTCGTCCTACATCAACGATTTCCCGAATGAGGGCCGGATGCAGCAGGTGATTATGCAAGCGGATGCGTCGGCACGCATGCAGGTCGACGACGTGCTCAAGCTGCATGTGCGAAATAGCAGGGGGGGCATGGTTTCCCTGTCAGAGGTGGTGACTCCGGTGTGGGACGAAACACCGCTACAAATGGTGCGCTACCTGGGCTATCCCGCCACCAGCATTTCCGGCAGTGCGGCGAAGGGGGCTTCCACTGGTGATGCCATGGCTGAAATGGAGCGTCTGGCGCAGCAACTTCCGCCCGGTTTCGCAGTGGCCTGGACGGGGCAGTCCCTTCAGGAGCGCCAGTCCGCTGCTCAGGCACCCATGCTGGTTGCGCTATCCATCCTGGCGGTGTTTCTGGTGTTAGCCGCTCTCTACGAGAGCTGGTCCATTCCGCTGTCGGTCATCCTGGTTGTGCCGCTGGGGTTGCTGGGGGCGGTGGCTGCTATGTTGCTGCGTGACCTGCCTAACGATGTGTTCTTCAAAGTCGGTATGGTCACCGTGATCGGGTTGTCTGCGAAAAACGCGATCTTGATCGTTGAGTTCGCAAAACAGTTGCGTGAGCAAGGTAAGGGGCTGATGGAGGCCGCGGTGGAAGCCGCCAGCCTGCGCCTGCGTCCGATCCTTATGACCTCACTCGCTTTCGGCTTGGGAGTGGTGCCGTTGATGGTCGCGTTTGGCGCCAGTGCTAAAACCCAGCATGCGATAGGCACGGGCGTTTTCGGCGGCATGGTTAGCGGAACGCTTCTGGTGATTCTCTTTGTTCCGGTGTTCTTCGTTTTCGTGATAGGCCTTCAGGAACGGGTGAATGGCTGGCGTACTGCTCGTCGCCCCTCATCCTTACAACCTCATAACGATATAGAGCATTAATGCCATGCGCCGACTGATTCTGCCTGTCGTGCTAACGCTGTCGGCGTCCCCTGTGTCAGACACCTTTTCAGTGGCAGCGTTGGAAGTGACATCATTATCTAGGAGTTAAGTGGCTAATGCTTTCTGCTATCCCACAACGTTGGCTAGTTCTGTTTGCTGTAATGCTGGCGTTCCTGCCCGTTGTCATCGACATGACGATCCTGCACGTCGCTATACCTGTACTGACGCCGGCGCTAGGTGCCACTGGCACCGAAGTGCTGTGGATCATCGATATTTATCCGCTGCTGATGGCGGGCCTGCTGGTGCCGATGGGCACGCTGGCTGACCGAATCGGTACGCGTCGTGTGCTGCTGACCGGACTCTTGGTGTTCGGGGTGGCGTCACTACTGGCGGCATTCTCGACGACACCCGTCATGTTGATCGGTGCTCGAGTGCTGCTCGCCATTGGCGGATCGATGATTATGCCTTGTGTGCTAGGTGTTATCCGCAAAACCTTCGAAGATGAGCGCGAGCGTGCGATGGCGCTTGGCCTATGGGGAACGGTTGGGGCCGCAGGCGCGGCAGTTGGCCCATTGATTGGTGGTGTCTTGTTGGAACATTACTGGTGGGGCTCGGTATTCCTCATCAATGTGCCCATCATGCTAGTGGTGGCGCCGGTCGCCTATGCGCTGCTGCCCCGCCACGAGGCTACGACGCCAGGCAAATGGGCTTTCGGTCAGGCCTTGATTTTGCTTGTTGGTATCATCTCGGTGGTTTACGGCATCAAGTCTGGGGTGGGTGCGGGGCAGCCGCTGTGGCGTGCAGGGTTGGTGCTCTTCCTGGGACTAGCGATGCTGACCTGGTTTGCACGTATCCAGTTGCGTTCGGCGGAGCCGATGCTGGACTTATCGCTATTTCGCCATCCGGCCATTGTTGCTGGCATGGTGATGGCGCTAGTGGCTTCCGGCGCACTGGCAGGTGTCGAACTGACGCTGGCGCAAGAGCTGCAATATGTGCTGGACAAGACGCCGCTGCAGGCCGGTTTGTTCATGGTGCCGATCATGGCGGCCGCTGCAGTCGGTGGGCCCGTTGCAGGTTACCTGTCCAACCGGTTTGGCTTACGGCTGGTGGCCAGTATGTCGATGGCGTTAGCGGCTGCAGCGTTGGGCTACTTGGCGCAGGCTGACTTCCACGCGCCTGACTGGACAGTGCCAACAGCTTTGGCCGTGCTGGGGCTCACCCTGAGCATCGGCCTGACCGCTTCCTCAATTGCCATTATGGGGGCCGTGGATGCCAGTAAAGGAGGGGCTGCAGGCTCTTTGGAAGCCACCGGCTATGAATTGGGCAGTGGGCTCGGTATTACCCTGTTCGGGGTTTTCATGGCGAGCGTCTATACCAGCACTATTGTACTGCCGCCACACTTGGAGCCAGCCCTCGGTGCACAGGCAGCGCGCTCAATGAGCGACAGCATCGTTGTGGCACAAGGACTGGCTGCAGATCAGGCGGATGCACTCATCATGGCCGCGAAGGCGGCATTCTCCACCACGCACTCGATCTTGCTAACAGCTGCTGCGATTCTCATCGCCTTGCTGTCGGTGGTGGTTTTTCTGATGCTGGGTAGCCACCCAGACAAGGTGGGTGCGCACGAGTGATGTCGGTCGGGCACTGGTACATCCATGTGGTTCTAGCCCCGGTGTTAGCTGTTAAGGTAAGCGTGGCGGGTTGCCTTGGCAGTTTCATATGGGGGCATTACTGGGCGCGAATTACTCCCCAAATTTAACCGCTACCTGATTTAAGCTCAGCGCTTCCCGGCAGACTGTGATTGCATTGAGCTCGCGAGTACTTTCCATAGGTGTTCAGCGGCAGGAGTGAACCTTCTTCCTTGGCTACGGATGAGATGGCAGGTAGCGGTATGCGATAAAGGGTGCTCGACAGGGATCGCAACGATATCACCACGATCCACCAATGGGCGGGCAGACTGCCGCGTCATGAAGGCAATACCTAGCCCTGATATTGCGAGCGCAATAGCCGTTGAAAAATGATTGCACTGGTAAGCGGGCAGAGGGGCTAGGTGTTGGCTGCTGAACATTTCATTGATGTACTGTTGGATGCCGAATTGTTCTGCCATAAAGATCAATCGCTGGGGGGCCAGGGTTTCAAGCGTAATGGCTTCAAGGCCTGCCAAAGCATGATGTGGCGGCACTATGGCGCAAATGGGGCCGCGGTTAAAACTGCGAACCATGACCGGAGGATCGCCTAATGGACCAAAGCTGATCGCCATGTCCACTTTGCCCCGCAGCATCATGTTGATTGTTTCACTCATGTTGCCAGAGTGAATATCGACAAACACATCAGGGTAATCTGCACTGAACTGTTGGAGAGGCCCTTCCACAAATTCACTGATCATACCCTGCCCGACTCGTAGGCTGACACTGCCTCGACGCAAGTGGCGCATATCCTGCAGTGTCTCGGCTAACTGACGCCGCCGATACAGCATTTCCCGGTGGTGCTCGATCAGTAGCTTTCCCGCCTGGGTCACCGTGACGTTCCTTCCCTGTTTTTCGAGCAAGGGAATTTGCAGATGGCGCTCAAGCAGTGCTATTTGCCGGCTAATGGCCGAAGGGTTAACGCCGACTGACTCGGCAGCCGCTCTAACACCTCCTTGCATGGCAACCTCGTAAAGGTAAGCCAGTCGATGCTCGGTAATTCCCTGGTCTATGCGTTGTTGCACCATTCTCTCTATCCTTCACCGGCTTCTTAACCGTTGCTTTGAACGCAACGATTCGGCTGCGTGCTTCTTATTCTTTCCTTGTTACGCCCCTCACATACTGACCGTGCGCCTAATAGCACAACGCTGTTCTGAGTTGCTGCTGTTTAGAGGCTGTCATTCTTACTCGAGAGGCTATATGAATACCCTTCACACTTATCTGCAAGAGCATCAGCGTTCTATTCTCGATGATATTGAAGCGTTGGTACGTGCTGAATCGCCATCAAATGATAAAGCCGCAGTGGACGCCTGTGGTCAAATGTTGCGCCAGTTATTTCAAGACCGGCTCCAATGTCAGGCGGAAACGTTCCCACAAACTGAAAAGGGCGATCATCTTGGCTTCACGCTAGGAGAGGGGGATCGTCAGATTCTTATTTTGGGGCATTTCGACACGGTTTGGGATATCGGCCGGCTCGCTATCCGCCGTGAGACGGACAAGTTTTACGGTCCCGGCATTTTGGATATGAAAGCAGGTATTGTTCAAGCCATTTGGGCTGTCAAAGCACTCGTTGAACTCGATGCGCTTCCCAATGCCCGTATTCGTTTTCTATGTACCAGTGATGAGGAGTTAGGTAGCCCTACCTCGCGACAACGAATTGAGGAGGAGTCGGTTGCGAGCGATGTGGTGCTGGTTGTTGAACCTGCCACGGCTAATGGCAGCGCTTTGAAAACGGCACGTAAAGGCTCTGGACGCTTTTACATGCATATAACGGGTAAAGCAGCTCATGCGGGCAATAACCCTGAAGAAGGGGTGAGTGCGATTGAGGAGTTGTCCCACCAGATTCAGTACTTACATAGTCTGGCCGACCCCGGCCTGGGAACCACAGTGAATGTTGGGATGGTACGTGGCGGTGGCCCACTTAATGTCGTGCCGGAGGAAGCTGAGTTAGGTATTGATGTTCGGGTAACGACGCTGGAAGAAGCCGGGCGGCTCTACAATGCCATTTATCAAAGTACCCCATTTCATCCCAGCGTAACGCTAACCGTTAGCGGTGACATGACGCGCCCGCCGATGGAGCGAACACATGCTACGGCTCGTCTGTTTGAACTTGCCCAGCACGCTGCCGGTGCATTCGGCATTGAGCTTACGGAAGCCTCGGTAGGTGGAGGAAGCGACGGCAATTTCGCTGCAGCCAAAGGTATTCCCACCCTTGATGGGCTGGGTGCAACTGGCGCTGCCCCCCATGCGGAATATGAGCACATTGAAATAGCCTCAATTGTACCGCGTGCGGCGATCCTGGCGGCGTTGATACGGCAGGTCTGATACGCCATTCAGCCGTTTGTCAGTGCGTTAAATAAATAACTATATGAAAAAATATTCAGGAAATTTCAACGTGAAAACTAGATCAATACAAAGAATGGCCATGCCCGATGCCTTTGTGATTCTGTTTGGGTTATTACTGGTGGCTTGGCTATTGAGTTTCTTTATTCCCTCGGGCCAGTTTGAGCGAACCACAGAGGGGCGTCCTACGGTTATTCCCGGCAGTTTTCATCTGGTGGAGTCTAGCGGCCTTAATTTTTTCGATATTTTTCTTTCTATTCAAAACGGTTTTATCAGCTCAGCAAACCTCATTGCTTTAGTTCTGGTAATGGGCGGTGCGATTGCAGTGGTGGAGTCTACTGGTGCGATCAATGCAGGTATCAAAAGCCTAGTTGATAAAGCCCGGGGGCGTAAATATCTGCTCGCGATTGTGGTGTCTTTTGTATTTGGCGTGGTATCTGCCATTGGCGTTGGGTCGAATGCCGTTATTGCCTTTATTCCGTTGGGTATCGTGTTGGCACGAGCGCTTAAGTTAGATGCGATCGCGGGGATCGCCATTGTCTATCTGGGCTATTTTTCGGGCTCAGCGGCGGCTGTTTTCGATCCTATTACGCTGGGTATCGCGCAATCTATAGCAGGGCTGCCACTATTTTCTGGCGCGCCGCTTAGGGTGGCGCTATTTTTCGTGCTACTGGCAGTGACAATTGCTTATGTGTGTCGGTATATCAAACGCATTAGCGACGATCCCGCCCGTAGTTTGATGGGGAATCAGCCCTTTAGCACTGAAGCCATTGGGTCCGATGATGAGAACTTAACGTTTACGCGTCGGCATCTGGTCATTTTAATCTTCTTTGTTGCCTGCCTGGCGGTGTTTATTTATGGCTCTTTAGGTTTGGGATGGGGCGTTAATGAGCTTTCTGCCATCTTTATGATCAATGGGATAGGAAGCGCTGCACTCGCTCGTTTCTCGCCTAATGAGTTTGTGCAGATGTTCATGAAGGGGGCCAAAGGTATGCTATATGGTGCCTTTATTATTGGCATTGCCAAAGGCATTACGGTGCTCATGGCCGAGGGGATGATTCTCGATACGGTAGTGAATTCAATTTTTGTGCCCTTGAGTACGCTTCCCTCCATGTTGGGTGCGCTCGCTGTTTTTGTATTCAACCTCTTTTTCAACTTCCTGGTGCCTTCTGGTAGCGGTCAGGCAGCTGTAGTGATGCCGATTTTGACGCCGCTTGCGGATATGCTTGATATCACTCGGCAAACGGCGGTGATTGCATTCAAGCTTGGTGATGGGATCACCAATATTATTACGCCGACATCGGGGGTGTTGATGTCTGTGCTTGCCGTGGGCGGAGTGCCATGGAGTAACTGGGTACGTTTCGCGTTTCCGTTGGTATGCCTCTGGACGCTAGTGGGCATCGCCTTTGTAGTTACCGCTGTGTTGATTAACTACGGGCCTTTCTAATCAAGCGTAAGAATACGCTCGGTTAGTATGCAATACATTGGAAATAAACAACCAAACCGCTCAAGTTGAGCGGTTTGGTTCTCCATTAATGATATTTATAAGATATCGAATGACATTTATATAGTATTTTACCCTCACGTGAGGGCACTGGTAGCTTCCTGAGGTGGTTAACTCAGGAGCTAGCAACATGATTTTGAAAATTTCTGTTTCAGAAATTAAAGCAAGGCAAGAAATTTTTTTAACTAATCTTAAAAATAAGCACTGCGACGCAGCGTTGCTTTTTAGTGTTACCGATATCTTCTATCTTACAGGATTTAACTTCCGCCCTTCAGAAAGGCCGATTGCTCTTATTGTGGATGCACAGGGCTTTTTCAGTTTATTTGTGCCCCGCATGGAGGTAGAGCATGCACAAGAATACGCCGTTATAAGTACTTCTTACGATTACCCTGAATACCCTGGCATTACTCATCCGATGGAGTATCTCAAAAAGGTACTTCAGGATAAGAACTTTGGTTCTTTAAGTGTTGGCATTGATGCCGAGGGGTATGGGTCAGCAAAGGGCTATGCGGGGCCGGCAATTACTTCACTGATCACTTTTGCCGATAAGGTGCTTATCAAAGGGCTCGTTGAAGAGCAGCGTTATATTAAATCATCGACGGAAATAGAGCTGATTAAAGAGTCTGCCCGATGGGGTAATTTGGCGCACAACCTGCTGACTAAGTATACCCATGCGGGTGGCCGTGAAATGGAGGCGGAAAGCCGCGCTACCCAGGAAGCGACCAAGGCGATGTTCGAAACCCTGGGCGCAGGTTATCGTTCCTATGGATCGCCAGCGCATGCATTCTATCGCGGTCAGATTGGCCCGCATTCGGCTTTCCCTCATTCGCAAAACCAGAACGCCATGTTCAAGAAAGGGTTCAATGTTGTCTCGCAGGCGGCCTGCGATGTTTGGGGCTACAAGAGCGAGCTAGAACGTACCATGTTTATTGAAGAAGCAACAAAAGAACAGGAAATATTCTTCAATCATATGTATGAAGCGCAGGAAGTAGCTTTTAGAACTATTAAACCAGGTATTCCCGCTTCTAAAGTAGAGGAAGAGGTGCAACGATACTTTAAGGATAATGGCTTAACGCAATACGTTAAACATCATACCGGCCATAACATGGGACTTTTAAACCACGAGGCCCCATTTTTCGACCTGGGAGATCACACTCTGCTTGAACCAGGCATGGTCTTTTCCGTTGAGCCGGGGCTGTATGTCGATGGCCTGGGCGCTTTCCGACACTCCGACACTATCGTGGTAACGGAAAAGGGTATGGATATGATCACTTACTTTCCCAGAGACTTCGAGTCGCTAATCATTGGTTAATTCACAATAGGGTGAGGCCTTTGACCTTGCCCTTATAAGTTTTAGAGAGGTAAAAATGAAAAAAATAGACCCGAATGCCTCAGCTGTTAAAAAGAAGAAAAATATACCTGACTCCTATGTCATCCTGTTCGCGATGCTAATGATTGCATCAATAGCGACGTGGTTCATTCCAGCAGGCAGCTTTGAGCGTACAACAGAAAGTGGCACTGCTATGGTGGTGCCAGGTAGCTATGAAGCGTTGCCTGCAAGTCCCACCACGCTCTATGATTTTTTTCTTTCGATACAGTCTGGTTTGATCGATTCTGCCAGCATTATCTTTCTTGTGCTGACCATTGGCGGCTCGTTCGCCATCCTGGATCACACAGGAGCCATTCAGGCTGGCATTATGAAGCTGATCAAGAAAACGCAGGATAAAAAATATGCGTTGATAGTGGCGGTGTCTATCGCTTTTTCGGCAGCGGGGTTTATTGGCGCGTTACAAACGGCTGTTATTGCATTTATCCCCATCGGCATCATTATCGCCAGAGCCTTTAAGCTAGATGCGGTAGCAGGCGTGGCGATTATTTACCTGGGAGCATATGCAGGCTACACGATTGGCGGTTTGGATCCGATTACCACCGGGTTTGGTCAAGAGATCGCGGGGCTCCCCATTTTCAGCGGCCTATGGTTTCGTTTTGCCGTCTACCTCTGCATTTTAGCGTCGACGATCGCCTATCTTTGTCATTACATTTCCAAAGTTTCAAAAGATCAAAGTAAATCTGTGCTGGGCGCTACACCTTTCCCCACAGAGGTTGAAAACGCTAACACAATCCCCGCCGAGTTTACTCGGAAACATAAGGTGATATTGGGATACTTTTCGACCTGTATGATTGGCTACGTAGTGGGCATTTTTAACTTAGGATGGGGGTTGCATGAAATGGCCGCGCTGTTCTTGGTAATAAGCCTGGGAACGGCGGCGATTGAAAAGGTACCCGCAAACCAGTATGTGAATCTGTTCATCAGAGGTGCGCAAGGAATGCTGTACGCAGCATTAATTGTGGGCCTTGCCAGGGCAATTGTGGTCGTGCTCGAAAACGCTTACGTTCTGGACACCATTGTTAACTCGATTGCGATGGTACTTCAGCCATTACCTAATGTGTTGGCGGCACTAGGTATGTACGGGTTCAATCTGGCGTTCAATATCATCATTAGTTCTGCCAGCGGTCAGGCGGCGATTGTTGTCCCCGTGATGGCGCCATTAGCAGACACTATCGGTTTGACCCGGCAAGTTGCCGTGCTGGCTTATAACTTTGGTGATGGTTTTACTAACATTATTACCCCTACGTCGGGAATTTTAATGGCCAGTATTGCGATCGGTGGGGTTCCATGGCTTAAATGGCTTAAGTTCGTGATCCCTTTGCTATTAATCTGGATAGCCATTGGGGCTGCGGCGCTAAGCATTGCGGTGGCCATCAACCTAGGCCCTTTTTAAGAAAGCAGATAAGTTTTAGGCACGATCGGCTTTTCGATCGTGCCTTCATTTATCTTCGATTCAATATACTGAATAAAGAAACGTGCCGTATCAGTCAATAAATTGGAATTCCACGCCATCGAGCTGACCTTTTGCACATCTGAATTAATCGACTTGTACACCACATGGTCATTTTTTATGTAGGTGGCCGAGTGGGGAAGTAGCGTAACGCCCATTTCGGCGGCCACGAGTGCCACCAGTGTTTGCTGCTCCTGAGCTGTCTGAATGACATTGGGCTTGAAGCCATGTTCTTTACACAGAGCCATTATCGCATCATAGTAACCGTGCCCTGCTTCTCGGGGTGTCATCACCCAGTTTTCATTACTGAGTTTACTTACGTCGACCTCCTGGTTAGTGGTCGCTAGTGAATGGCTTTTAGGAAGACAGGCAACGAAGTGCTCTTCTAGTATCGTGATATTGTCTATTCGTTTGTCTGAGACAGGAGAGACAAGAAATCCGACATCAATTGTCCCATGTATCAAGCCGACAATCTGATTGTGAGTGGTAAGTTGTTGCAAACGTATGTCGATACCTGGATGGCTTCTTTTAAAGTCTTTAACGATAGATGGAATCAAGTGAAACGACATAGTACCGCTAAATCCGATTGAAATAGATCCCTCCTTGCCTTGTGCTATTCTTTGAGTAAAGGCTATTTCCTTATCCAGCGTCGCAATGCACTTTCTTGCCGCTTCGAGAAAATGCTGACCCGCTGGCGTGATGCGGACTTCCTTGTTATTCCTAATAAGAAGCTGAACGCCGATTTCTTCTTCAAGGTTTTTTATCTGATTACTTAGGGGTGGTTGCGATATATTAAGTAATTTAGCCGCGCGCCCGAAGTGAAGTTGTTCGGCGACGACAATGTAGTATCTTAAGTGTCTGAGTTCCATGAGCTCCCTTTAGTGCTGGTTTTTATTTATTGAAAAAGGCTGCTGTATTGGCTGAGAAACCACGATTTTATGTAGAAAAAAATAGTATAAATGCAGAGAATAAGCCATGTTAGCAATATATGGTGCTATAGAGTACTCTTTTTCCGACGACCTATTTAATGATATTTCACACATTACATTGGTCGTTTCCCCAAGATATTACTTACATTGTTAAAACTCCTCAGGTGAAGCGTCAGATTATGCATAAATAGTTAAAAACTGCTCCGGTTCGTCGAAAAGCTAATTAATCGTCGAGCTTGCCAATTGCCTTCCACCTGCTAAGAGCCTTCCCGCCACAGCTCCGCTAGTGAACCTCCTGCCGGGGAATCCTCGGGTAAGGCAACGGCAGCGACTCGGGCTTTTGCTGCTGCAAGTTGTGCGGGATCACCGCGCTCTATTTCCGGCTTTTGGCCTGGTGGGTAGGCGCCTACCATGCAGAAATCATCGTCCGCCTCCAGGCTGGCATGCCCAACTCCTGCCGGCAGCACCAGCACATCGCCCGGGTAAAGCATCAGCTCCTGGCCGTTAGGGCCACCTAGCCGTGCCCGGGCCTGCCCACGGAAGATGCCCAGTGCTTCATGGGCGGTGGAGTGAAAGTGATCAAAGTCATACAGGTGGTAGCGCCACGCAGGCGGCCAACCGTGGTGTTTGAACATGCTTTCAAAGGCATCGGCCCGCTCCTCTGCATTGCTGATATCGAGAACCTGGCGATAAACCAGCACTGGTAGAGGGGAGTTGGGGTAGCCGGTCGCTGCATCGCTGTCGAGATGGAGTCGTTCTGGCTGAGGGGTAGACATCCTGGTCTCCTCGTTGGGGGTGTGTTTTTAAAATAGCTTTGAGCACACTCTTTTGCATAGCCGCGCTAACCGATAACAAACTGGCTGTGTGTTTTGTCAATTACCGCCCGGCAGCGTATCCCTCGTTTTCTGTTCGATTGCCTTGATAGCATCAGTCGGTATCATATCGTTGATGTTGTCCATCATTACGCCCTTTTACCGCGAGCTTCTATGACCCAATCTAAAACGCCCTTCACTGTGGTGCTGAGCCTGGCAATGACCATGATGCTGGGCCCGTTTTCCATGGATACGTATCTGCCGGCTTTTCCGGTTATTGGTGAATCGCTGGGGATTTCTCAGCAGGCGGTATCGTTGAGCGTTTCAGTGTATGTACTCGCGTTGGCGTTTGGCCAGTTGATCGGCGGTGCGCTTTCAGACCGCTTCGGGCGCCAGCGGGTGCTGATGAGCGGGCTGGCGATTTTTGCGCTCTCAAGCATCGTCATTGGTATGGCGGATTCTTTGAACACCCTGCTCGGCGGGCGGGCAGTTCAGGCTCTTGGCGCCGGTTTTACCCTGGTATCTGTGCCGGCGCTGGTGCGCGACCGGGTGGCGGGCCGCGACGCCGCGAAACTGTTCTCGATGATGGGCTTTATCATGGTGCTGGCACCTGGAATCGCTCCGAGCGTAGGCAGCGCGATTCTGGCGCTGGGTTCCTGGCACTATATCTTTTTTGCCTTGGCGGTGTACGCGGTGCTGCTGGTGCCGTTGCTGGTGCGGGTGCTGTTTACCGGCCCGGGAAAGGTGTCGCGCGCGAAAAGCCCTAAGATGAGCCTGCTGGCGCGTTACAAACTGGTACTGTCGACAAAACCGGCGCTGCCGTTCATCGTTTGGCAGGCTGCTTCGTTTTCTACTCTGATGATGTTCATCACCTATGCGTCATTTATCTATCAGGGGCATTTCGGCCAGTCGCCTTCAAGCTTTTCGATGCTGTTTGCGGCGAATATCGTCGCGATGCTTATTTTCAACATTCTCAATCGAGTGTTGCTTTCCAGGCTACCGTCACTGCGTATCCTGCAGTTGGCAACGGGCTGTCAGGCAGTGGGTATAGTATTGCTGGTGATGGCTGCCTTTATGGATTGGTCGCTTTACGCCTTCCTCGCCGCCATGATGCTGACCATCGGCGCGGTGGGGGCGATCTCTCCGAATATTCAGGCCTGCTTTTTGGAGTTCTTTCCCACCAGTGGCGGGACGGCCGCAGCGCTTCTGGGCGCAGCACAGTTCGGTGTCGCCGGGCTGCTGAGCGCATTGTCCGCCATGTTGCCGCATACGCTTGAAGCGGTCATTCTGGCCATGGCCGCCTGTGGCTCGGTGGCGTATCTGATGCTTGCCCGCTCTATCATCAAAGGGCGTGCCGCTGTCGAGGCACACTGAGCCAGGCCACACTCCTTTGTCAAAAGCCCCGTGTTTTGGATAACACGGGGCTTTTTTTATTTGTTGATCAGATGCCGCTGGTACACGAGCGCTGCAGATATAGGACGGGTAGTCGGTTGGTGCATGACCTCATACGTGTATTGCAATCATGAACTAAAGTTCAAAATAAATGATTATGATTTGTGTTATTACTATTGACTAGGTGCTGCCACCTTTGGATACTCTCACGGCCTTTTAAAAGAAAACCATAAGGCGAGCAGGGCCGGTTTAATCATTTCAAGGGATCTTCAACATGACTGATAGCAGTAGCACAGTCCGGCGCAACGCAAGTTGGTTACGGTGGCAGCAGACCACTACCGCCATTCTGTGCGGCACCACGCTGGTGACTATTCCCATGATTGGGAACGCCCAGGAAACCGGCGAGAGCAGTGAAGGTAATGAGGGCTATCGCCTTGCTCCCATTATCGTCAATGCTCAGGCTTACGCTGATGATGATGCCAACTCGATAGTGGCCCAAGAGCTATGGGTCGGCGGTAAGGTGGCTACCAGTATCCTTGATACCCCCGCTTCCGTGTCGGTCGTCACTGAGAAGGAGATTGAGCAGCGCAACGCCTCTACCACCGAGGAAGTGCTGCAATATACGCCAGGCGTCCTCACTGATTATTACGGCACCGATGACCGTAACGACTATTTTAAAATTCGCGGATTCGAGGCCACCACCTACCGTGACGGGCTTACGCTAGGCTCAATGCGCGGTGTACGCGAAGAGCCTTACGCCTACGAACGCGTTGAAGTGTTGCGTGGGGCCAACTCCACCCTGTTTGGCCCGGCGGATCCAGGTGGTTCGGTCAACTTCGTGAGCAAGCGGCCACGCTTTGAGCGTTTTGGAGAGGGCTATCTCTCCTACGGTTCATTTGACGCAAAAGAAGCCGGTGTTGATGTGGGTGACACGCTGAACGCTGACGAGACAGTGGCCTACCGCTTTACCGGCACCATCCGAGACAGCGACCGCGAATACGATCACTCCAAAGACAACAATGGTTTCCTGATGGGGGGCTTGGCCTGGGAGCCGACAGATTACACCTCAGCAAGCGTTATCTTCGATTACCTGAAGCGTGACGACACCCCTAACAGCGGCGGTTATCCACTCGACCGGGAGTACGATCGCAGCGAGTTCTTTGGTGAGCCTGATTTTAATTATCACGATGTTGAGCGTACCAGCCTTACCGGACAGCTCACCCATGATTTCAACAACGGGCTGACGCTGCGGGGTAATCTGCGCTATAGCGACCTGACTGATGACTTCGGCTACGTTTATATCACTGACTCCGCGGCGCGAGTTGGTAGCGTGGTGGATCGCGACTATTTTGGAACGGACAACGAAGCCCAGGAGTTGATCGGCAACGCTATCCTGCAATACGACGCCCGCTTTGATCAGGTCGATAGCAGCACGCTCGTGGGTGTCGAGTATCGCGAAGCTTCAACCGAAGACCGTTCGTTTTACGGGGATGCGACCTCCATTGATATCGCAAATCCCGTTTTTAGCGGTGCCCCGAGTAGCCTGAACGTCTACAGCAGCAACAAGCAGGACTTCACCACTGAGTCTGTTTTCCTGACTCAGAATTTGTCCTTCTATGACCGATTCATTGTGACAGCGGGTGTGCGCAACGACTCGATGGATGTCTCAAGCACCAACATGGCGGGCGTTACCGATTCCGATGACTTCTCTGAGACCTCACTTCGCGGTGCGCTGACCTATCGGGTCACCGACGAAATTTCTACCTATGTCAGCATGGTGGAGTCGGTCGCACCGCCCACGATTGGTGTCGACCCCGAACGGGGTGAGCAGTACGAAATTGGTGCGAAATATTCCCCCTTTGGTACCAATGCGCTGTTTTCGGCGGCCATCTATGACCTAACCAGGGACGACGTCACCATCTCGGTTGTACAGGACAATGGCGTTATCGAGCGGGAAACCGTGGGTGAGTCCCGCGTACGGGGTCTTGATCTGGAAGCGAAGGCTGAGTTGACCGATAGCTTTAGCGTGGCCGGTGGTTACTCCTATATGGAGTCGGAGGTGGTACGCGACAGCAACGCAGCCAGAGAGGGTAACGAGTTCACCGCAGCACCCAAACATACGGCGTCGCTGTGGGGCTACTATACCTTGCCAAGCCAGGATATGAGCGTTGGTCTCGGCGCCCGTTACATTGGCTCCTACTACTTTGATGTCGCCAATACGTCAAAGAGCAGTGCGGCAACGCTGTTTGACGCGGCCTTCAGCTACCAGCTCACTAAAGACGCCGACCTAGCCGTCAATGTCAGCAACTTGCTCGACGAGCAGCACGTGGTCGGTTCAAGCACGGCCGATTACTATAATCCGGGTCGCGAAATCAGCGCGAAAGTGAGCTATCGCTGGTGATGTAATTCCGCCTATCCCAGAGGTAAAGCAACGGCAAAACGCCCCGACTTGGTTCGGGGCGTTTTGGTATCGCGTTTTCCATCCCCCAGAGCGTTCGTGGATGTTTAACAGCAAACATTTTTTGGGATTTTTGCTGTATAGGTGTACAGTTTAAGTCGCGATTTATACTTAGCTAACTAAGAAAGTCGCTTTAGCGACAGGTAGATCGGGATAAAAACGGGGGCGCAATCGATGAATGACCAGCAAATACAGATATTCACCAGCGAAGATGGCAAAGCGCAGCTGGAAGTGGCGTTGGAACAGGACTCCGTGTGGTTGAGTCAGGCGCAGATGTGTGAACTGTTTGGGCGTGAGCGTTCGGTTATTACAAAGCACATTCGTAACGTTTTTAACGAGGGAGAGCTGGAGCGAAATTCAGTATGTGCAAAATTTGCACATACTGCCGAAGATGGCAAAGCTTATCAGGTTGATCACTTCAATCTTGATGTCATTATTTCAGTTGGCTACCGCGTGAAATCTCAGCGTGGTGTACAGTTCCGCAAGTGGGCTACCGATGTACTCAAACAATATCTGGTTCAAGGCTATACCCTTAACCAACGCCGACTAACCGAGCGCGGTATCGAGTTTGAACAGGCAGTCAATCTGCTCAGCCGAACCTTGACCAACCAAGGGCTGGTATCTATCGAGGGCGAAGCCGTTGCGCGTGTTATTAGCGACTACGCACGCTCCTGGAGTTTGCTGCAGGGCTACGATGAACAGCAATTAGCTGAGTTAAACATCAAGCAGCCTGATATGCATTCGCTAGGGTTAGAAGAGGCACTGAAAGCCATTAGTGAGTTGAAGCGAACTCTCATTAGCAAAGGCGAAGCAACCGAGCTTTTTGGACAGGTGCGGGGTGATGGTTTGACATCAGCTCTCGCCACCATCGAACAAGGTTTTGGTGATGAGCTATTTTACCCCAATGTGGCTACCCGAGCGGCGCACCTGCTTTATTTTGTTATCAAGAACCATCCCCTAGCTGATGGAAATAAGCGCTGTGGCTCTTTTCTGTTTTTGTGGTACCTGCGCCGCAACGCCGCGTTACTGGCACGCCCTGTTGAGCAGCTTATTAATGACAACACGTTGGTCGCGTTAGCGTTATTAGTGGCGGAAAGTCTGCCCGATCAGAAAACGCTGATGATTCGATTGATTGAGCATTTTGTACTGCTTAAAGAAAGTTGAGCGCTAACGCGGGGGTAATCGTTGCGTCATGATTGGGATAGGGAAAATCGGCCCCGCAAAGGCGAGGGTTCCATCGCCTTTGCAGGTGAGGTTCTTTAGGCTTCTGTTAGGCCATCAACGATAAAAACGCGGTAGTCGGCGCCCTGGAAGCGATGCTTGCGGGCTTCCTGATAGGCGGGGCTTTGATACCAGGCGCGGGCGGCAGCCATATCCGGAAAGCGCAGAATCACCGCACCTTCCATAGCGCTACCTTCAAGCACTTCAAAATCGCCATAAAAAGCGAGCGGTTGCGGATCGTGGCCTTCGCGAGCAGCTTTTGCTTTCTCGCCGTAGCGCTCCATTTCCTTGGCGTCGTGAGTATGTTCACGGGTTAGTACGACGTAAGCGGGCATTAAATTCTCCTGATGTAATCGTTAAGAAATCAACTAGAGCATATCACCGCCCACTAGCGGAGCCACATTAGAAAGACCGCTATTCAGCTTTACTGAGTATCTCTGCAGTGAGGGGCGGGTTATACGTCTGGCTCTGATTCAATCACGATTTCATGTTCCCGACGCTCTTTTTCCAGTGCCGCCAAGGCAATTTGATAACAATCTTCAACATGGCTGTTACCCATGTACTTCATGGCGGTGAAGCTAATGCCACCTGCCACAGCGCTACCTACAAAGGGCACGAACTTAGCAACACCTTTAGACGCTACCTTGACGCCCATCTTGCTTAACAGCATCACGATAAGTTTTTTCGTGATGTATTTACCGGCCATTTTGCTGCCGGTATTTGAGATGGCCGTCATCACAAAGAGCTTGGATTCTGTATCCAGGCTGTCGATTTGTTCAGGCGTTAAACCAAATTTCTGGTTAATTTTGGGAATTAGCCGCATCAATATGGCAACGTCTGAACCTATATCCACCCCTGGAATGGGTATAACCGCTGCGCCCGCAGAGAGGCTCGAACTCTTGGTGACCATCGAATGACACGTTTTTCTAATCGCTTCGAGTTCTTCTATTGATTCAATCATGATGAGGTCCTTTCATTTATTGCCAGATTGATCCAGTGCTGGCTGTACCACTTCCGGGTTCACTTCCTTTCCTAGATACTAGCATTCCTGACCGTTCTTCGAGGTCATTTGAGAATCGCCTGTAGTAAAGTCGTCGGCGAAGGTGGAAGTGTCAAACGGTGTTTGGAAAGGTGAAACTGAAGCGGGAGGCTTGAATGACGAACTTGAGAACCCTATACCCACCGATCGAACCCTACGAAACAGGCATGATCAATGTTGGGGGTGGCCATACGGTCTATTTTGAGCGTGTTGGCAAACCGGGCGGTAAGCCTGCGGTGTTCCTGCATGGTGGCCCCGGCGGTGGAATTTCGCCTGATCATCGACGTCTGTTTAACCCTGAGCACTACGATGTTCTTCTCTTTGATCAGCGTGGCTGTGGACGTTCAGAGCCCCATGCCAGTATCGAAGCCAATACTACGTGGTATTTAGTCGAAGACATCGAGAGGCTACGTGAGCATGTTGGCGTAACCCAGTGGATGGTTTTTGGCGGCTCTTGGGGTTCTACCCTGGGCCTTGCGTACGCCCAGGCGCATCCTGAACGTGTCAGTGAGTTGATTTTGCGAGGCGTCTATACGGTCACTCAAGCGGAGATTGACTGGTACTATCAGTTTGGTGTGTCTGAAATGTTCCCCGATAAGTGGGCGGCGTTTCAGACGCCTATTCCTGAAGCAGAGCGACACGATATGGTGGCCGCCTACCATCATCGTTTGATGGGTGACGACCCTATCGCTCAGCTTGAGGCGGCGAAGGCCTGGACGATATGGGAGGGTGAAACCATCACCCTGCTACCAGACCCTGCCTTATCGGCTCCCTACAGAGAGGGGCATTTTGCGTTAGCCTTTGCGCGGTTAGAGAACCATTATTTCACTCATCGCGCTTGGCTGGAGGAGGGGCAACTGCTTGCTAACGCTTCACGCCTAAAAGGCATTCCCGGCGTCATTGTCCATGGGCGGTACGATATGCCATGCCCTGTTCGTTATGCGCTGGCACTGCATAACGCTTGGCCAGAATCCGAATTCCATTTGATCGAAGGGGCAGGGCATGCCTGGAGCGAACCCGGCATTCTCGATCAGTTGATACGCGCGACAGATCGCTTTGTATCATAAATCTTAACCATGACAATACTTGCTACTGCGCGGTTAATTGAAGTAGTGCATGAGTTAACCTGGTATGAGTTGTTCATATAAAGGCTTCTTTAGAACAAACGGAAAAGGCGGCAGTACAACAGGCTGCCGCCTTTTTTTACGCGGAGGGTTAAGTGTTTACTCATCGCCATCGTAGGTCACGCGCCAAACGGCGTTCGTCAGGTCGTCAGCGATGATAAGGGCGCCCTCTGGATCGATGGTGACGCCGACTGGGCGACCGCGAGTTTTACCGTCTTCAGTAAGAAACCCGGAAACGAAATCAATTGGGTCACCGTCGGGCTCGCCATTGCGGAAAGGGATAAAGACAACCTGGTAGCCCACAGGGTCTGAGCGGTTCCAACTGCCATGTTCGCCGATAAACACGCCTTCAGCGAACTCATCTCCCATTTCCGGTATGGAGAAGGCGAGACCCAGTGGTGCTACGTGCGAGCCTAGGCTGTAGTCGGGTACCACTGCTGACTCCACTTTTTCAGGGTTCTGCGGGCGTACGCGGGGGTCAACATGCTGCCCCCAATAACTAAATGGCCAGCCATAAAAGCTGCCGTCCTGTACGGTGGTTAGGTAGTCTGGAACCAAGTCCGGGCCTAGTTCGTCACGCTCATTAACGACTGCCCAAAGTCGCTCAGTATCGGGTTGGATAGCCAACGCCGTGGGGTTGCGCAGGCCGGTGGCATAAGGCCGATGCATGCCGGTGTCGGCATCAATTTCCCATACCTCGGCTCGACTAACCTCCGCTGCCATGCCACGTTCGGTGATGTTACTGTTGGAGCCAATGCCCAAGTACAAGTAGTCTCCGTCAGCGCTCGCGGTCATCGCCTTGGTCCAGTGGTGGTTGATTTCCGAGGGTAGCAGCGTAATTATTTCTGGCGACCCACTGGCCTCGGTTTGGCCTTCCTCGTAATCGAAGCGTACAACCGCATCTTGGTTAGCGACATAGAGGTTGTTATCAACCAATGCCAGCCCATAAGGCGCGTTGAGGTTCTCGGCAAACACCGTTTGCTCTTCGTAGCTGCCGTCATCGTCGCTATCGCGCAAAAGGGTCAATCGGTTACCGCTTTCAACGGAGGTGGTGCCCTGGCTTTTTATGTAGCCAGCAATAAAATCTTTTGGCTTCAGGGGCGGTGCGTTGCCGCCGCTTCCCTCTGCCACCAGAATATCGCCGTTGGGCAACACCAGCGTTTGGCGCGGCACCTTAAGATCAGTAGCAATGGCCGTAATGGTGTAACCGTCGGGAACCGTCGGTAGCTGGTCGCCCCATTCTGCGGGCTCGGGAACTGACATATCCGGCAGAAGCCCACGTTGTGGTTCAGGAAGGTCAGGGTTTGGCCCATACTTTTGAGAGTCCTGAGCGCGAGCAACACCTGCCACCAGAAGTATCGAGAGAGGAGCGGCGAAGAAATGGGAAAACTTCATGGCTTATCTCCGATACCAAAGCGGGAAAAACCGACCCACGTCGCCGTGCCTGCGAGCAAAACAACGACGATCGAAAGAGCAAAGCCAACTGGCATCATGGCCCAGGCGTCTCGTGCATGGGCTAACGCATTGACAAGACCCAGTACCCAGGTGAGCAATAGCAGCGCTGGATACATCAGAAAAGCCAAACGACGGTCTTGGGAACGAAAAAAGCCAATAATTGCGCACAAAAGCGCAAGTCCCGCGAAAATAAGCCCACCCAAATTTAGCCAAGAAGCAAAGGTGGCCCACTGAATATGGTAGGTGGTTGAGTAGGCGTAATCACATAGCATGGTGCCAAGAAAGAGTGGCGTAGTCCCTGCAAGCATTACGGTATGAAACGGGTTTGGTCCGCTTCGATAAGTGCGATCGTTAGTGGCTGTCACGGCAAACTCCTTATGCTGTTCAAGCTGACTAATTTACCTTTGTTGGCTGGCGCTGCACGCTAGCCCCAACTCAGGCAACGACATCATGTTCGTTAGGGCGCAGTATAGTTGACGATAAACAACTTGCCCAAAGCGAAGCGGCGCTGGTCGCCGCGATTTTTGCCAGCTCGTTATAACCCTTCTGCACCGTAATAATACATCGTCGATACGTTAAACCTGCTTCTTTTAGCCACTGCACCCACGCTTAACACTCTCTTCTTTAGGCCTAATTAGCCAGTTCATCATTTATCTTGACCTCAAGTTAACCTGAGGTTTTAAAGTAAGCGCCGATTCTTATTTTAGCAATGGCCGATAAAGGGTGGGCAGTGGGTATGCGCAATAGCAATTCGAGATCAATACCGTTGGTAAGAACGATCCTTCTGATCATTCTGATTGGGCTCAACCTGAGGCCATCCATGGCGGCTATTGGCCCGCTGGTTGAGGCAATCCGGTATGATGTGAGTCTTTCATTTACACAGCTGTCGCTTTTAACCACGTTACCGGTACTAGCGATGGGGTTGGGGTGTTTTGTTAGCGCGTTGCTTGCAAAGCGGATCGGCTTTAATAGCGTGATTACCCTGGCGCTTGCGTCGATTGCTTTATCGGACGCGTTACACTGGTTTGGCTTCGGGTATACAGGCTTATGGGCAGCCGCGCTGGGCGCCGGCATTGGCATAGCCTTTATCCAGGCGGCACTTCCTGCGGTGATAAAACAGGCGGCAGGCGAGAAAACCCCGATGGTGATGGGGTTCTACATTGCCTCCATCATGGGGGGCGCGGCTCTAGCCTCTGCCATTACGCCTGTGGTGAGTGATTATATTGGCTGGCAGAGCGCCTTGGCGTTATGGGGACTTTTAGCACTTGCAGGGCTCGTTTGCTGGGTGATGCGCAGGCGAATACTGCCAGCCCCTAGTCAAAACAACAGTGTTAGCATCGCTTTTTCAGCGATGGCTCGGCAGCCTCGGTTTTGGTCGTTGGCGATTTTCTTTGGTTTAGGTACGGCGGGTTATACCTGCCTTCTGGCTTGGATTCCGCCCACCTTTATCAATTTAGGCTGGTCTCAAACGCAAGCGGGGCTGGCGCTTAGTTGGCTAACTGCCATTGAGGTGATGGCTGGCCTAACGTTTCCCATACTGGCTCAACAGATGAAAGACCGTCGCCCGGTGTTATTGCTGGTGCTTCTGTTATCGGTGGCGGGCTTTTTGCTTCTTGGGCTAATGCCTAAAACAATGGCTTGGTTGGCAACCGCGCTGCTGGGGTTAGGAATTGGAGGCCTTTTTCCCTTAAGCTTGATCATCACTATGGATCACTCAGACGACCCCGTGCTATCTGGTCAGCTTGCTGCTTGGGTACAAGGGATCGGCTATCTCATCGCCTCTTTAGCACCTATCGCGGCGGGGTTGATAAAAGACTTACTGGGAGGGTTTGAGCAGGCATGGCTGATGCTTGGGGTGATTTTTATTGGGCTGATAGTGATGAGCCTACGTTTTGATCAATCTAAAGCACCCCAACAGCTACACTTTAGTTAGCGAAAAGGGCTTCTAGGCAAACTAAATGGAAAAGACGAAACGCTAGTGTCCTCGGTTCGTTAGCGTTCTGCTTAATCCGCCCACTGCCAGGGCGGTTCATCTAGCCACCCCTGGCCTAGGATAACGGTCTCACCAAACTCTTTATCCAGCGCGATAGAGTTACAGGCCTGATCTTGCTCCAGTGTTGCCACTAAGCGTGGCGCGTGGGAGACCACCCACACCTGAGTTTCCCTCGATGCACGGATAATCAGGCGGCCCAAGGCGGGAAGCAAATCCGGATGTAGACTGGTTTCTGGCTCATTCAACACTAGCAAGGAAGGCGGCCTGGGTGTGAGCAGCGCCGCCACCAGCAACAGATAGCGAAGCGTGCCGTCTGATAGTTCGGACTGGTTTAAGGGGCGCAACAGCCCCTTTTGTAGAAACTGCAGTAGAAAGCGATTCCCAGCATCGGCCCCAAAATCAATCGTTGCGCCGGGGAAGGCGTCTTCAATTGCCTCATACAAGGCCTTTCGGTCGCCAATCTCGTGTATGGTGCGCAATGCGGCCACTAGGCTGTGGCCATCGTGATCCAGCACCGGGGTACGGGTACCGATTTGCGGTGTGCGGATGATGGAGTGCGGATCGGTTCGGAACTGATCGTAGAAGCGCCAATGACGAATAGTTTGCCGAACCGCATGGACTTCAGGCACGGCGATCGGGTCACTGATTTCGTTCAGAATGCTTTCGTAACTGTTAAGGTGGGCGCCGTAAACCTGCCATTTACGACCTGCACGCACTTTGACCACAGACCCAACTCGGTCAATCAAACAGCTGCTGGGTCGGCAAACATCGCCTGCCCAAATGCATTCCCGTTTTATTTCGGGGTCGAACTGGAACATGGACGGGTCTTGGTAGCCCGCAAAGCCCTGAGGTGCGGGCATCCCCAATGAAATGGCGTAGCCGAAATCTTCACCCACAAAACCCAGCCTAAGCCGGGGACTGTTTTTCTTGGCAGTGCCCTCGATGGGATCGAAGCCGTCTCTCATGCCTCTGGTGAGTTTTTCCGGGCCAGCCCAGAAGGTGTTATCAAGCCCGCCTTCTTGAGCAATCGATGAGATAAGATTGCCTTTGGCTGTTTCTGCCAATAACCGCAGCGCTTTGTATAAATTGGATTTGCCGCACCCGTTGGGCCCAGTCACTACATTGAGACTCGACAGGGGAGAGACAACGTTTTTCAGGCTGCGGTAGTTGGATACGGCAAAGGTGTTGATCATAGGCTCTGCGGCGTTGGGGGCTGGCTGCTCTGAGTAGCGTGAAAATAACAGTTTAGCCCCAAGTGCCCCCTCACTAGAAGACATCGATAGCTGGAGATCTTAAGTGCCAATTGAGAGGCGGAATGTTGATATCCTCGATTTCGGTGAGGGTTTTGGTCGGCAGTTGCCTTTATTCTGTACTAGCTGTCTGACGAGAGTTTCATGCGGGCATCACTTCTTCTCAGTATTAAAAGATTCTCGGAAATATACCGAAAGACTGGATCAGGCAAGAACGAAAGAGTATTTGGCATTCTGATCCGTTCATTTTGAATCTATCATTCATATGCTGATGAAGCGACTAGCAAACCAAGCCTTCTTCTCTAAAAGAGCTAATTAACTCACATGTAGGAAATTAGAGGGGGAAGCGATCCATGAGGTTGCTTTTAGCTCAGTAGGTTGATCGAGTAGTTAAACGTAAGGAGTGAATCATGAAACTTTTAAATGCGGCCTTAATCATTGCATTACTGCTTTCTTCAGGCGTAGCACTTGCTGAAAGAGGCTCGGATGAAGATAACAGGATTGTTTATTCTGGATCGACATCTACAGACAGCGGTAATCAGGATATTCCGGCCTCCCAGGTGCTTTCTGACAACCCTTGAACAGAGCTAAGTAGGTCAGTTGTAGGTAGTGTGTTTTGATGTGAATTAAAGTCATTGAAACTGCTCGGTGGCATGTGGATTTTAAATTAATCACATGTCACAGGGTTGGTCGAGTGATGGCTAGTTATTTAAGGATAAGGAGTAAATTATGAAAATTTTAAATGCAGCCTAAATAATTATATTAGTACTTTTCTCAGGTGAAACATCCGTTGAGAGAGGTTCCGATGAAGATAAAGAGATTGCTTAGCTCGAGTAAATGTCTTCGCAACAAGCGAAAGGGGTTTTCCATTATCTGACACGCTGGTTATAAACCTTAAAGCGAACTACTGATCTTGATATAGACAGTAATGCCGGGCGGGCCTAGTAATTTTAGGCCCGCCCGTTTATTTTCAGGCTTCCATTTGATTCAGTAAGGTTGAGATTTTACGCTACCTCCTAGGGCTGCAGTCTCAATAGCCAAGCACAACATTTACCCCATTAGGTGAAGTGTTGCTTTGTCCAGCCCCGCGCCTTTCATGGTGTTGAGCGTTGAGCCCTGCGCGATGATACCCATCCGGCAATATGCCGGTACCCGCTTATGGCGGCTACCATCAAACTGGGCAGGAACGTCAGGGTGATGACCGTGGAAAACGCGATGCCGAACATCACGATGGCGCCCAGGCCACGGTAGAGTTCTGTGCCCGCCCCGGGAATCAGTACCAGAGGAGCGATACCGAAGATGGTGGTCAGGCTGGACATCAGGATCGCGCGCAGACGGATATTGACCGCATCGTCGACTGCCGCGACGATGGATTCCGCGCCTTCTTCCAGCCGCTTGTAGGTTTCCTGAACGATCAGGATCGGATTGTTGACGACGGAGCCGAGCAATACCAGGAAACCTAGGAGTGTGATCATATCGAAAGGCTGGTGGATGCCAAACGGAGCGCCTACGCCGTTGAGTATCGCCAGCCCAAGAATCCCACCCGCGAGCCCCAAAGGAATCGTGGCCATGACGAATAACGGCCGCCCCCAGTGGCGGAAAATCGCCACGAGCATCAGATAGCACAACAGCACCGCGATCATGAAATTACCCGAGACTGCTTCGCGGGTGGCTTGCAACTGGTCGCTGGCACCGGTGATATCTATCGAGACGCCGTGCGGGATCTCACCGTCACTGCGCATGGCCCCGATCAGCTCGTTTTGCACGCGTTCGACGCCCGTTTCCAGCGCCACCGAGCGCGGCGGCACGATATTCAGCGTCACCGTGCGGCGCCCGTCCAGCCGTCGAATGCTGTCCGTATCGACGGACTCGTTCAAATCGGCCAATGCAGAAAGTGGCAGCACGTCGCCAGAAGGTGTGGCAATGGGCAGGTCACCCAGGCGCTCTGCCCGCTGATCGCTACCCGCGCTGCTGAATAGGTAGATGTCGACCCGACGGTCATCCAGGATCATTTGGTCGGCAAACGCACCATCGCTTAGCGCCGCCACGGAATAGCCAAAGCGCTCAGCGTCGAGCCCGACTTCCACCAGACGCTCCCACCGAGGCTGGATCTCCAGCAATAACTGATCCAGGCTGAGTGAGCTGGGTTCGGAACCAATCTGCGCGTCGTCGAACAGTGCTCCTGCGCGGGCATAGGCAAGGCTCGCAACCTGATAGATCTCGGCAAGATCAGAGCCGGAAATGTCCATGTTGATACTGCGCGTACCGCCATCGTTGGTGGAGATGATGGAGCCCCGTGAGGCGAATGCGCGCATGCCCGGCCAGGCCGTAAAGCGTGCCTCGAGGGCGCCCATTAATGCTTCCAGATCGGTTGGATCTTTCGGATCGGTAATGACACGAATGCCCTGGGCATCGACGAACATGGCGAAGAAGCGCAGTGCGGGCATATTCGTTTCGCCACGGTGGAAGCGTGCCGGTTCGTCATCAAGACGCTGCTGCAGCTCCGGGATTAGCTCCTGCGCGATGGATTCCATCTCCGTCAGGTTGTAGCCCGGCGGCGCGATCATGTTAGAGAAGATGCGCGCCTCTTCGCCTTCCGGCAAGTACTCCGCCGGAGGGGTTAGCCACACCACGACCCATGCCGACAAGCCAAGCATGCCGAGTAGAATCATCGTTCGCCGCATCGGACGGCTATAGGCGCGGGTGATCCAGCGGCCGATGTGGTCAAAGGCGCCGTCCTTGACGGTAACATCTGGCTGTATTGCCGGTAGCAGCCGCGCCGCCATCGCCGGTAGCACGGTCACCGCAACGGCCATCGACGCAAGAATAGAAGAGGAAATCGCAATCGCGATATCCGAATAGAGCTGTCCGGCTTCCTCCTGAATGAACAGTGTGGGGGCAAATACCAGGACTGACGTAAGCGTGCTCGCCATGACCGCCGTCCAGACCCGGCGCACACCCGCCACTGCAGCATCGAAGGGTTTTAGGCCGCGTCGTCGTGCTTGATCGATGCTTTCGAGGACGACGATGGTGTTGTCGAGCGTCATGCCGATGGCAAACGCTACGCCGGCCAATGAGATAACGTTCAGCGTCCGGCCTGCGAGTAACAGGCCGATAAAGGCGGCGATCGTACAGACCGGTATGGCAATCACCCCGACAAAGGTGCTGCGCGCCGAACGCAGGAAGGCAAACATTATCAGTGTTGCCAGCAGTGTCCCGAGTAAAAGGTTATTCCAGACGTTGGCGACCGAGTCTTCAACGTAGCGCGCATCTTCGTTGATCAGCGTCATTTCAAGACCCAGCGGCGCCAGAATCTCGTCGCTGATCGCCTCGACTTCCGGCAGTACGGCATACTTGGTCTGGACGACATTCGATCCCGTTTCGCGGCGCACCGCCAGGATCAGTGAAGGTAGGCCGTTATAGAATGCCTGGGTACGCATTTCATGGTGACTGAGCCGGATATTGGCCAGTTCGGAGAGCCGCATCAAGGCGCCCTGGCGCTCGGCAATGATCAACTCGCCCATATCGGCGGGCTCGTGGAAGCGGCCGATCGTGCGTGCCATCACACTGCGCTTTCCACTGTCCAGGTCGCCCGCTGAACTGTCGACGTTACGGGTCTGTAGTGCATTGCGAACATCGGTCATGTCGAGCCCGCGTTCGGCCAAACGGTACGGATCGATTTCTACCCGCACCTGTCGTGCTTCCGCGCCCCATATTTCCACGAGCGAAACACCATTGACGCGCTCCATACGGGGGCGCACCTCATCCTCCAGAAAGTTGCGCATCATCGCCAGATCGAGATTTTCCCCACTCTCTGCATGTGGCCCGATGCGGAAATACATGAAAGGTTCGTCTGAGGAAGAGACTGTCGTCAGGGCGGGGGCATCGACATTTTCAGGGTAGCTGGATACTTGGCTAAGCGCGTTGTTGGTGCGTATCAGCGCTTCATTAATGTCGACGCCGAAGGGAAACTCCAGCTCAATACTGGCTTGGCCGATGCTGGCGGTGGAAACCATTCGTTGGAGATTGGGCAAGGTGCGGAGGTATTGTTCCTGCTCGATAAGGATCTCTTGCTCCACGTCACGGGGAGACGCCCCAGGCCAGCTTGTCTCCACGCTGATGGTGCGTACTTCCAGGTCGGGAATCATCTGAACCGGTACCCGCAGTGCAGCAGTGATCCCCAGCAAGCACAGGATCAGAACCGCGACGGCAATCAGGGTGCTGTGGTGAATAACGCGTCCGAAATCCATGTGTTAACGCTCCACCACTTCTACGGACTGACCGTCGGTCAAGGCCTCGTTGCCTCGGGTGACGACCGGATCGCCCTGGCGCAGGGTGTCGCCTGCAACGGCGACCTGACCGCCCTGTTCATACAGAATTTGCACCTGGCGCCGGCGGGCGATGCGTTCATCGTCTGTGTTATCGACGATGTAGACGCTGTGACTACCATCCGGTTGGCGCAGCAACGCATCGCGACTGATGGCCAACGTATCGGTTGCTTGCGGGGGTAAAGAAATTTCTGCTCGGGCGGAGGTGCCAGGAAGTAATCGACCCTGTGGATCGTTTACCAGTAGGCGAAGTAGAAAGGTTCTCGCCTCGGGGTCGGTGACGGGAACCCGTGCAATGATCTGCGCTGGCAATGGGGTGTCATCCAGCGTATCGGCATATACTTGCGCTTGTGCCTGCTCATCTAGCTGCCCAAATCGCTCTTGGGGCACTTGCACATCCAGACGTATACGATCAATCGTGACTAACGATAACACCGGCGTTCCCCGTTGCACCCATTCGCCAACTTCGGTGAGTTTTTCGGCGACGACGCCTGGGAAGGGGGCTGGCAAACTGTGCCGTTCAACCAGTTCTTCCTGCTCTCGTGTGGCTGCTTGAGCGGAGGCTGCCGATGCCCGTGCTAGATTTAGCGCGGCAACACGCGATGCGACCTCTGTTGCGGGGATGGCCTGACGTTCAGCGAGCCGCTGTGCCTCATTTACCAAGCGTTCAGCCTCTCGCACCGAGGCGTTTGCCTCTTCCTCCTGAGCGCGAGCACGCGTGAGCGCCTGTTGTGCAAGGGCCGGGTCGAGTTCGAGGAGTAGCTGTCCGGTCTCAACATGATCACCCGCTTCAACATGCACGCGTGCCACGAGTCCGTCCGCGCGAGGGGAGAGACGTGTCTGGCGCTCAGCGGTTAGGGTGCCCGTAAGCGACAACTGCTCGCCTAACGTCGCCAGTTCCGCTGGTACCGCTGAGACAGGTACGGCAGCACGCTCATTGTCACTTATATTATCGTCAGCAGGGGTGCCACAGGCGGTCAGCAGAAAACAGGCGAATCCAGAAAGCCAGAATTTGATGGTCATTGTCATCCTCTCCGGCCATCCTCTGCTAGGAGAAAAGCCATCAGTGGGTTCCGATTACTGTGAATGGAGTAGTGCAGATGACACTCCGTCATCGCACGCTGATGCGCTCACCGCTAGCGGCAGGACGAGGCTTACGTCGAACGATGCGGTAGACGGTAGCGGGAGGGACGTTTACGAGTATGCGACCGACACGCATTGCTTTCAGCCCAAGACGATCGAGCAGCGTTCGTGGGATCGGGCAACGGGGGCCATAAGTGAACTGATAGAAAGATCCTTCGGGCCGCATTTTGGCAAAAGCACCGTCCAGAATGGCGATCATCTTGCGTGGAGACATTGACAGCATGGGCAACCCACTGACGACAGCACCGGCATGTGCCCCGTCGAAAAACTCAACTTCGTGTAGCCGTGAAGCATCAATACAAAATGTGTGAGCATGCCCGAAGCGATGCTGTAGCTTGGTAACGAATGCCGCGTCATTCTCGATTAATGCTATGTTTTTCTGGTCGATACCACGCTCAATGAGTGCGTGTGTAAAGACACCCGTCCCCGGCCCAAGCTCGATGATCAGACCCGTATCCGTAGATATTTCCGAGGTGATAAGGTTGGCCAGCGCTCGACCAGAAGGCATGAGCGCACCAATACTCAGTGGGTTAAAGAGCCAAGCCTTGAAGAATAAAAATGTATCGGAAAGGTTTCTAAGTTCCATAGCTTTTCTAAACTCTTCCAAAGGATCGAAGACGGCAGCATCTGCGAAGGCTATCGATTGTTACCAAGACCCTGCCTACTATTAATACTTCGCTGCTCTCTATATGTGATTATCTCTGCTTACCGAGCCGGGCTATCAAAACTTTTCGCTGGAAATGAAAAGTAAGCCATGGTTATGCCCACAGTGTGTCAAGAATTGGGTATTTTGTAGCAAGGTGCATCAAGACAACTAAAGCGCGGTAAATGTTGCTGAAGCCACACAGCTACTTATCCACCGGAGGAGAGTTCTATTGCGAATGGTCGAGACCAAACTCATCTAATGCTAAGCAGTGGTTTCAGGCGAATGATGATTGGCGGTCGGGGGGGGGAGCGGCACATTGAAAGAAAAGAGACTGTCTTTGACTTACCGAGTGAGTTTCCTCCGGCTTGCGAGTGACACTGTGCTGCTACCTGTCTCTTCCAGCAAGTATATTCGAGGGGCTGCTTTTCTCAGATTCTGCGGCCAAGTCGTTATTAATGATTAATTCGTCATTTGATATTCAGCACAGCAATTAAGAAGTGGATTAGGCCAACAAAAATATAACTAAAAGAGTCCCTACGCCTGCCACTCCTATTGTATTGGTGCACTCTAGTATCTCATCCTCAATATCACTCAGTAGCCAAGCTGTAGTGCTTTTTGATTTTACTTTGGAAAAGATTAAGGCTGTAGTGCTAGCTTCAACGCTAAAGACGGCAATGATGTTTTCAATTGATCCTGCATCAAGAAGTGTCATGGGTAACGCTAAAAAGGCAGTTAAAGTTATTGTGATGCGTAAAGCAAAGCACTGTGAATGACTTAAAGTTCCAGGAGTTTCTGATAGCCAAGCATTTGTGAATAACGTTTTCTCTTCCATGCATAGCGTTACAAGAAAACACTTGGATAGTGAAAATATAGATATAACCATCTTATTGCACCTATTCTCCATGAGTCCCGAAAAACTCAGTCGGGGAGGGACGTCGATTAGTCTCCTGTTACCTCGCGAATACCATCGAGGAGGTCGTAAAAATAGGGATTCCAGGTCAGTCGAGCGTGGTATTTTTCCGCGTCGCTCTGCCCCCATGCGCCGAACCACAGGGCATCCGGGTCGTCGGGCGGCGCGAGGCCATCCTGGCCGTTTTCCAGCATGAGGTAGCTACCCGCTTGACCGTAATAGGTATTCTCGGGCGCAAACAGCACATTCATGTGGGAAAAGTTGCTGATTCGCCGGTCGGGAAGGTGGCTGGTAAAGGCGGTGACGCGGGGGTCGTCAAGGTGCTGTGGTGGATCGCCGTACCAGATGAAGCGCGATTGTTGGTTGGGAAAGCGGTTTTGAAAGGCAATGAGCGTCGCGTTGGGGTCAAGGACACTATCATGTTGACTCATCGTCATCAGGACAGGTTTATTAAAGTGTGAGGTTTTGAGATTTTTTTGCACGGTACTGACCGAGTGATAATAGAGCGAGGCCCCTCGCGCAGGAAATGATTGGTAAGTGACGATATTGTCTTCATCATCGATATCGAGCCAGTCCCATAAATAGGCAATGGTCGGGGCGAGAAATAGATAGTGGGTATCGGGGTAAAATCCAGGAGAAAACAGCAGCAGGCCATCGACATTGTCGTCTGTGAACGCATGGGAGGTGACCAGGTTGCCGCCGGTTGAGAAACCGCCAAGCCAAAGCTCATCGACCTCGGCTGCTAGCAGTTCCGCGTGATGGGCAATGATTTTTTCCCAATCATCATTATCAGGCAGCATCAGATCGGCTGGGCGTGTGCCGTGGCCAGGCAGAAGGATGGAGCGAACCAGCCAGCCGTCATTCGCCATGGCGGTGGCGATATCGATGAAATACCACGGGCTTGCGCCCAGTCCATGCACTAACAGGATACCGCGTTTGGCCGGTTTATCAGGGCGGAGTTCGAACGGCGTATTGAGCTGTATTTCAAGGTCGCGGTCGTCACTGATGAAAGCGCGGTTATCCGCAATCCATGCACGTGTTTCGCGCACATATTGATCGAAACTCTCCTGATCATAGCGAGGCAGGTTTTCTGAGGGTTGAAAACCCGGCGAATCCGGTGGCACGGCGCAGGAAGCCAGCAAGAAAAGTGTGAAAAGTAGAACGTTCAGGCGGCTAATCATGAAACCCTCTCTGTAGGTGCTTGCCTCTGACAGAGAGCCACAAATGTGCTCCCCCTTATTTAGAATGATCGGGCAACCGGGCGGTGCGGTGTTTAACGAGCAGCGTTATTATTTCGACGGTTACGGTCATTTAGCTGTTTAAAGCAAACCCCGGCAGCACTGCCTCGGCCTCGATAGCAATTAACCATTCCGGTTCGGCAAGGCCGTACACAATCAACCAAGTAGCCGCCGGCGGGGCGGTGGGGAAACGATGCTTCAGCGCCTCCATTACCACTTGCTGGTCGTAGCGAGCGGATTCGGCTAAGTAGATTCTCAACATCACCACCCGCAAGAGATCGCCGCCGAGGCTTGATAGCAATCGTTCGATATTGTTCAGCGCTGCTTCGGTCTGCTCGGGAAGTTCAGGGCCCGCTAAATGGCCTTCGGCATCGACCCCTACCTGGCTGGACATCAGTACCCGGGAGCCTCCCTGAACTAATACGGCTTGGCTGTGACCTTCGATCAAGGTATCGGGCAGGTTGGGCGGATTTAGGGGCTTGCGTCTTAAAATTTGCATGACCACCTCGTTGATAAGTGATGTAGGGCGCTGTTTGCAGGGATTAACCCTAGGCTTCTTTGCGTAGCGTCATGATCAACCCGGGATGGGCGTTGTGAGCCGAAAGCACCCAGCCGTGTGCCATGGCGATTTCCTGGCAGATGGCCAGCCCCAAACCAGCACCATGGTCGCGTCGATGTGCACCTCGCCAGAAACGAGAGAACAGCAGAGACAGCTGTTCAGGCTCGACGCCAGACCCTCGGTCACGCACGGTTATCGTATTGCTCTGGATTTCCATGCTGACGAGAGTCTGCGCGGGGGCATGCTGGATGGCGTTCTCCAGCAAGTTCTTGAGCAGAGTGAAGCATGCCCCGTGATCAGCCTTCCATGTCACCCCTTGATCCGCGGCAAGCACCGTTAAATGCACGTCGGCGGACTCCGCCATGCGTTGCAAGTAGATGGAAGCTTCGTGGGCGATGTCGTGCATTCGAACAACGCTAAACTGGTAGTTGTGCGCCTCGCTCGCTTCGGCCAGAAGTAGCAGTTGTTGCACCTGGCGGGTCATGTACTCGACATCGCTCAATAGTTCCTTGCGGTCATTTCGCCCTTCCTCGAGCAACTCAACCTGCCCGCGGATCAGCGCCAGGGGCGTTTTTAACTCGTGGGCCGCGTGGCCGAGAAACTCCTGCTGCAGGCGATAACCCCGCCCAAGGCGTTCCAGAGCGTGATTGAAGCTATGTACCAGCGGGGCAATTTCCACAGGCACGGCGTCCGTATCGAGACGGGCGTCTATAGAGCGCGGCGAGATAGCCGCCGCCGATTTGGAAACATCGCGCAGCGGCTTGAGGGTTAAGCGCAAGGTAATGTAGGCGCATAGACCGAAGGCAACGAACATGACAAAGCCAAACACCAGTACGCCCGCTGCCACCAGTGGAAAGGCGACGAGATAGAGGACATCAACGAATCTTGAACTGGCGACGAACTGCAGATACCACGTTCTTTCACCATGCTCAAAGGGCTCCGTGGCACCGTAGAAAGTTCTGTCGTCATACTCAAAGGAAAAGGTGCCCCGCGCCAAACGCAGAACCTCGCCGTCGGCTGGCCAGAAAGCTTCTCTGGCACTCGAGGCCACCGCCACGTTCCCGGCATCATCCAGAATACGGTACGCCGTTTCGGGTTGTGGGCCTTCGTATAGCCAAGCGCGGTCGTCCATGCTGGCGTCGAAACCAACGGGCCGGCCACGGCTGTCGAACTCGACATTGTCCACCAGCCCATCGGCCGCGTCGGCCATATCCATACGAGGCAGTAGATCGCTCTGAAGCACCACTGCTGCGGCAATTACCAGCAGTGTGATACTCAGCACCATACCTGCCAAATAGGCCAGCAGCACCTTCAGCCTCAGGCTATTGAGCGTCATCCGCTTGACGAAGCGCATATCCCATCCCTCTCACGTTGGCGATCCGCTGGCGCGAACCGATGGCAAGCAGCTTGCGGCGTAAACGGTGCAGGGCGACATCCAAGGCGTTCGGTGTCACCGCCTCGCTTAGCCCCCAGGCCGCTGCTTCCAGCGCGCTGCGGCGAACTACCTCATCGTGCTTATATAACAGCAACTGCATGATGTGCAGCTCCGCCGGGGCGAGGGTAATGCTCTTGTCGCCGCTAAACAGAACGCCGCTTTCCGTATGCAGCCTCAGGTCGCCGTGAATGGGGTCGATTGAATGGAATTCCGCAGGGCGGCGTAGCAAGGCACGGACACGTGCCACCATCTCATCCATGGCAAACGGCTTGGGGAGGTAGTCGTCGGCACCGGCTTCGAGGCCTTCTAGCCTGTCATGCAGCGCATCGCGAGCCGTTAACACCAGGCAGGGCACGCTAAGGCCTGCGTTGCGCAACTTCTTGAGCAATAGCAGCCCATCGCCATCCGGCAAGCCACGATCGAGTACCAGTGCCTGGTAGGGCATCTGCTGAACGGCAGCCCAAGCCGAATCGATGCGGTCGACCACATCAACGCCGATACCGGCGTCCACCAGCCCTTTGCACATCAAGTGGGCTAGCCGGTCATGATCCTCGATCAGCAGTATGCGGCTCATCAGAATGTATAAAGATAGCCAACTAACACGGCGTTTTGGGTCGAACGATCCACCAGTGGGCTATCTTTGATTTCGTTCGCCAGGCTCGTGACCTCAACGCCTAACAGCACAGAGTGATGCTGGTCAAACTGGTACACGCCGCGCACCCCCGCCTCGATATTGGTAGCCGACTCTCCCTTATAGGCGGGGCGATCGAAGCGAACCTCATTATCGCGAACGCCGAAGTAGTAATCGACGTTCTTGTCGTCCTGCCAGGACGCCCCCACGTGTGGGGTTACCATTATATGTTCGCCGAATTCCCACGTTCTCTCCAGGCCAAGATCGAAGCGATGTCCGTCGCTGTTGCCGGAGACGTCGGTGAGCCATTCGGCACTAACATCAACGAAGTCGGTCTCCCATTCCATTTTGGCCCCCGCCCAAAATCCGCCCTTGCGCTCACGCATGCCGTTGAGAATCGGGGCATCGCCTGGCTCGTAGCCGCTCTCATCGTACTGGGCGACGATGCCGAAATTGAGCTGTTGTGAGTCGTTGATGACAAGACTCGGCAGTTTAAATTCGATTTCCGGTCCGAAGACACTAATGTACCGGTTTTCGATCAGGAACAAGGGAAATGGGGTGTTTTTCCTGTCGATACCGGCATAGGGATCCTGTTCGCTTATTGCGCCTACGCCCAATCCCCAAGTGGTTTCGTCTGAGTCCTCTTCGTCGGCGAACGCCAACGGAGAGACAATAACAAGACCACCGATACATGCGGCTGTCGCCAATCTTATAGTGATGAGGCGGCCGTTCAGTAATAGCGACTGATGATAACTCATGGTGGCACTCCTAGCATGGTTTGAAAGTGAGAGTGGTTTGAAAGTGCCATCATCAGGAGCGCTATCTTACGCGTTTCTTACTGGTGCCGGATTTATTTAAAACGTGACGTCAGTAAGAAATGAGAAAGGAAGGCAGACCGATAGTGGTTCAACTGAAATTCTTGGATTTTCTTTTTCATCAATGAATTGAACCCTTTGAAGCAGGCCTGGATTATGCCATTTCCAAAACGAAAAAGTTGTTTCGGCATTATGATTGTCGTGATTGCTAGCGCTGCCGCGCTGGCATGTATGCAGGCGGTGTCGTCGGAAAGTGATGCCGTCGCCGAACCGACGGCGCAGCCCTCACTATCAGTCAACGTGACGACATTAGAACCTCAGACGCTTCCAACGACGATTGCGGCCAATGGTGATATTGCTGCGTGGCAGGAGATCATTATCGGTACCGAAATCGGTGGCCTGCGGCTGGTCGACGTCAAGGCAGACGTGGGTGATGAGGTCACGGAAGGGCAGGTGCTGGCCGTTTATAACGACACGACCGTGCGCGCGGAGCTGGCTAGAAGCCGCGCCGCCGTGGCGGAAGCCGAAGCAACGCTTGCGGAGGCAACGGCTAACGCCCAACGTGCCCGGGGTTTGAAAACCACCGGGTCGCTTTCAGAACAGCAGATTCAGCAATACGAAACCGCCGAGCTCACCGCCAGGGCGAGGCTCAACGTTGCGCAAGCGCAGAATGAAGCCCAAGCGCTACGCTTGGCTCAGACGCAGGTTGCCGCCCCAGACGACGGTTTGATTACCTCCCGCACGGCCACTGTTGGCGCTGTTACAGGCGCCGGTCAGGAGCTGTTCCGATTGACGCGCCACGGTCGGCTGGAGTGGCGGGCCGAGGTCGCCGCGTCCGATCTGAATAAGCTGCGACCCGGCCAGACTGCCAGGATAAGCCTGCCTGGCGGCTACGACCTCGAAGGGCGCTTGCGCACCATCGCGCCGCTAGTGGACACCGCTACACGCAATGGTCTGGTTTATGTCGACCTACCGTTAAGCGACGTTGCCCGGGCGGGAATGTTTGCACGGGGTGAATTTGAACTGGGCAGCCGCCAAGTGATGACGCTTCCCCGTGCCGCGGTGCAGCTACGCGATGGCTTTGGCTACGTCCATCGCGTCAGCGATGCTGGCCAAATAACGGAGCTTAAAGTTTCCCTGGGCCAGCACTCGGGGGATCGCATTGAAATTCTCTCCGGCCTTGAACCTGGCGCCTTGGTGGTCGCCTCGGGCGGTGCTTTTCTTGGCAACGGTGATCAGGTGCGGGTGGTTGAGACCGACGCCGAGGAGGGGGTATGACGCTCAATACCTCATCCTGGGCGATTCGCAATCCTATTCCGGTTGTTCTGCTCTTCATCCTATTGACCTTCTGGGGGCTAATCTCCTTCCGAGGCTTGTTTATTCAGGACTTGCCGGATGTACAGCTGCCCCTCGTAGAGGTATCCGCCTCGTTGCCGGGGGCGGCTCCCGCCTTAATGGAGAACGAGGTTGCCCGCAAGATCGAGGACTCCATCGCTACCGTCTCCGGCGTCAAAAACATCTCTACAACGCTGACGGATGGCAATGCCGACATTGCTATTGAATTCAGACTGGAAAAGTCCTTGCAAGAGGCTCTGGAGGATGTGCGCGACGCTGTTGCTCGCATCCGCTCGGATCTACCCGCCGACCTGCGTGATCCAGTGATTCGGAAGGGTGAGTTTTTCAGTGAGCCGATTGTACGCTACGCGGTGAGCTCCTCCGATCTAGACGATGAGGCACTCTCCTGGTTCGTCGATGACAAAATGACCAAGGCCGTCTTGTCGGTGCCAGGCGTTGGCTCGGTTCGGCGTATCGGCGGGGTCGATCGCGAAGTCCGCGTGGCATTGGATCCGAACCGCCTGCTGGCGATGAACACGACAGCGTTGGATATCTCACACCAGCTGCGCCAGGCGCAGTTGGAGGCGCCCGGTGGGCGCGTGGATGTCGGCGGAGCCGAACAGGCCGTGCGCATCATCGCCAACGCTGAATCCGCAGCTGAGCTTGCGACGATGGAGCTGGCACTCAGCGACGGTCGGCGTATTCGCCTTGATGAGGTGGCGACGGTTACCGATACCGTGGCCGAGCGGCGCTCGATGGCATTGCTTGATGGCGCGCCCGTCGTCGGCGTCGAGATGACCCGTGCCGAGGGGTACGGCGAGGTAGATGTGGCCGAGGGGGTGCAGGCTGCTGTTGCCGACTTGCAGGCGCAATATCCCCATGTCGAGGTCGAAGAAGCCTTCAATTTTGTTGGGCCGGTGCTGGAGAACTACCAGGGCTCCATGCACATGCTATTCGAGGGCATGGCGCTGGCGGTGCTGGTGGTGTTCTGCTTTCTACGCAATTGGCGGGCCACACTGATAGCGGCGGTCACGCTTCCGCTGTCGATCACCCCCACCTTCGCTTTCATGCACCTGGTGGGCTTCTCGCTCAATGTGGTGACGTTGCTGGCGCTCTCGCTGGTGATCGGGGTGCTGGTGGACGATGCCATTGTCGAGATTGAGAATATCGAACGGCACCTGCTGATGGGCAAGCCCCCGCGCCGGGCCGCCATGGACGCGGCGGCGGAAATTGGCCTGGCCGTTGTCGCCACCACCTTTACATTGATTGCCGTTTTTCTGCCCACGGCCTTTATGAGTGGCACCGTCGGGCAATTCTTCGTTCAGTTCGGTTGGACGGCCTCGGTAGCGGTGCTGTTTTCGCTGCTGGTGGCGCGTCTTCTCACGCCCATGCTGGCTGCGTATCTGCTGCGCAAACCCCAACATCCCTCGCGCGATCCAACGTGGATTAACTACTACTTGATCGTTGCTAACGGGTGCCTGCGCCACCGTAAGACAACGCTCCTCGCGGCGGCGGCCTGCTTTGCAGGAGGTATCTGGCTGGCCTCGACCCTGCCGGGGACCTTCATACCCCCCGATGATAATTCCCAGACGCAGGCGACGCTCACCTTGCCGCCCGGTAGCACCTTGTCTGAAGCGGAGGCGCTTGCCGAGCAGGCACGCTCACGACTGGAGACGCAACAGCATGTAGTCAGCGTCTTCGCGGCCGTCGGTGAGGACTCCGGCAGCAGTGACTCTGATGTGACCTCGGTGGAACTGACCGTTGGTTTGGCGGATCGCGCAACCCGCGCGGGCGTTACGCAGCAAGACATAGAGCAGCAGTTACGCATTGCACTCGCCACGCTTCCCGGCGTGCGAACTCGCGTAGGCGACGAGGGGGATGGCTATGAGTTGGTGCTCGCCGGTGAGGATAGCCGAGTGCTTGAACTGCATGCCCGCCAAGTCGAGCGGGAGATGCGCGCCATTCCCGGCATCGGCGCGGTGAGTTCGACGGCCAGCCTGGTCAGGCCTGAACTCATTGTACGCCCTGATTTTGCCCGCGCCGCCGACCTTGGGGTCTCGGCTCAGACCATCGCCGATACGCTGCGCATCGCGACCGTGGGCGATAACGCCGAGGACCTTCCTAAGTTGAACTTCAGCTCGCGTCAGGTGCCGGTGATGGTTCGGCTGGCGGATGCCGCTCGGGAGGATATGGCGACCCTTAAACGGCTACCAGTGCCTGGTGCGAACGGGCCAGTGCCGCTGGAGAGCGTGGCTAACGTTGAGTGGAGCAGCGGTCCTTCGGAAATCACCCGGCATGATCGTCTGCGCAACGTCAATTTCGAGGTGAGCCTGCAAGGGCAGCCTTTGGGAGAAATCGAACAGGCCGTGCAGGCACTGCCCAGTTTACGTCAGTTGCCGCGCGGCGTGTTTCAGAAAGCAGAAGGCGATGCAGAGGAAATGGAGGAGCTTGCCTCAAGCTTCGGAATTGCCATGCTGACCGGCGTGCTGTGTATCTATATGTTGTTGGTGCTGCTGCTCAAGGATTTCATGCAACCGGTCACTATTCTGGTGGCGCTGGTGCTCTCCGTACCTGGGGCTTTCCTGGCGCTGTTCCTCACGCAGACGCCCGTGTCGCTGCCTGCCATGATCGGATTGATCATGCTGATGGGCATCGCCACCAAGAACTCAATCCTGCTGGTGGACTACATCATTATTGCCCGTCGGGTGCATGGGTTGGAACGCGTGGACGCCATTATTGATGCCTGCAAAAAACGTGTCCGGCCCATCGTGATGACCACCATTGCCATGGGGGCGGGCATGATGCCGATCGCCCTAGGATGGGCTGGCGATCCCAGCTTCCGGGCCCCCATGGCCTTCGTGGTCATTGGCGGACTGCTCACTTCAACGCTTCTGAGCTTGCTGGTTATCCCGGTGGTGTACAGCTACGTGGATGACATCGGCAATATCCTGGGGCGGTTCAAGCTGCCCCCAAACCACGCAACGCAAACATCGGAGTAGAAATTGTCATGAAACAGATCGAAAAAAACCTAGAGAGCCTGACAATGGGACGCCGCAGTTTTCTAACTGGCGCGGCTGCACTTGGTGTTGGTGCTGGGTTGTCCGCGCCTGCCATTATCTCCAGTGCTGCCGCGACAGAGAAATCGGTCATCGCGTTGCGAGACCAGGATCTGCCATTTATCGCCACGGAAGAGACCTATACCACCGAGGAACTGATCGCGCTGAACGCGATTAACGATCAACACGTAGAGTACCTCAGGGAAACGGGTCTTGCCGAACTCGGTCCTGGCCGCATCGGCGCAATGGATAAGGCGGGGATCAATGTTCAAATCCTCTCCGCACATACGCCGGGCGTGCAGAATGTCCCCGGTCAGGAGGGCATCGATTTTGCCTATCGTCTCAACAAGATGATTGCCGATGGCCCGATGGCCACCCATCCTGGGCGGTACCAGGCCTATGCAACCTTGCCTCTGCAGAACCCGGAAGCATCAGCGGACGAACTGGAACGCGCCGTTCGGGAAGATGGCTTTGTGGGGGCCATGACCAACGGATTCATTGGCAACAAATTCCTCGACCACCCGGATTTCGAGCCCATTCTGGCGCGCGCCGAGGCACTTGATGTGCCGATATACCTGCATCCAGGCTTCCCCCCGGAAGACGTGTTCAATATTTATTACAACACCATGCGGCCAGGGTATGACCAATTGTTCCAGAACTACATTTTCAGCGGTTCAGGATATGGATGGCACCAGGAGGTGCTGACTCAATGTCTTCGACTGATCATCACTGGGGTGTTCGATAAATTTCCTAAACTGCAGATGATTATCGGCCATATGGGAGAGGGCCTTCCATTCTACTACGAGCGTATCGTGGGAGATATGAGCGAGTCGACTGAAGACTCGCTGAACAAGCCTATCGGGCAATACTTCAGTGACAATTTCTGGTACACAACCAGCGCATTCTTCCAGGACGAATTGCTTCATCTTTTGCTGAGGTACATCAGTGTGGATCGAGTGATGTTTGGAACGGATTACCCGTTTGCAGACATGAAGCAAGGAACCGACTGGTTTCGGGCGGTGGATCTGCCCCGTGAAGCCAAGGAAAAGATTGCGTTCCGAAATGCAGAAAAGCTGTTCGGAATAAAGGTCTGATGCATCCGCCCGGGATCGAATGATGCCGATTGGTTTTGGTGTCAGCGGGGCCATAACCGGAGATCACTTTGGCTGTATCTCAAGGGTACAGCCAAAGGATGCCAAGCGAGGCGCCTTGCCTCCCATCAACACTCTAATCGGTGCCGCTCCAAGCACGTTTCCCATCAGCTAATCCCCCTTTTCAGGCATAACCTAGTCGCAGACCAATTAGTGGCTCGGCCTCGCTGTCTTGATGAAACTCTGGGAGGTTAGCAAAGCCAATGTGGCTAAAACGTCGCTGAAATGTGAAAGCGGCGATCTAGTGATACTAGCAAATGCGAATAGGACGTTTTCGGCTTCTTCTGCAGCTTGTCTGACCTTCTCCGATCATGTCGAGGCCCATCATTGAGCAGCGACGGCGAGGCATAAAGGCATCAGGAATGACATCGGTGGATGGAAGCATGTGGTGTCCTCGTCGCATAGGACGAGACTGCCCGGTAATGCGTCTTTCAGAAGCCTTAGCGGGGGATCGGAACGATCGAGAAGTATTGCGTAAGTTCTCAGTAAGCCAGCGGCTGCGACAGTCAACACTCTTTCCACTCAACGTCGACTGAAGGGCCTCTGCTCTTTCGAGGATTCGTGCATGATCTATCGACTCCTGTACCGGTGGCGCTGGCTTGGCGCCTGGACCCTGGCCAACCTGCTGCTTGCCTGGGTGATCTCGCTGCGCTATGTCGGCTATATTCAGCCCGAAGGGGCCAAGCAGTGGAGCTACCTGCTGATGGTTTTCCTCGGTCATCTCTCGCTGCTGGTATGGTTGGGAGCTTTGCCGATGTTCCTGCTGGCCATGGTTTTGCGCGGCAGCGGGCTATGGTTGATGACCACCCTGTGGGCGAGTGGCCTGCAGCTGCTACTGCTGCTTGATACCTTCGTCTACGCTCAGTATCGCTTTCACCTGAGCGGCTTCATCCTCGACCTGCTGCTTAACGCCGGAGGAGACGTGTTCAGCTTCTCATGGGTCGCCTGGGCACTGGCCGTCGGTGGCGTGCTGGGCATGTTGGCGGTGCAGGGTGGTCTCGGACTGCTGTTCAAGCGACGTCCACCTTCACGGCCTGTGGGCGCAATGCTGGTAGTGAGCTTGTTGGCCCTGCTGGGGGGGCACGGTTGGCATGCCTGGGCGGATGCCCACTACGACCGCGACATCACCGGCATAACGCGTCATGTGCCGGTCTTTTATCCAGCCACTGCCAAGCGCTTCTTCGTCAAGCAGGGGTGGGTCGATCCCCAGGTAGTGCGCGATCAGGTGGATCTCGAGGCGACGGAGGGCGAGGCGCAGAACCTGGTCTACCCCTCCGCGCCGCTGAGCTGCTCGCCGTCGGTGTCTTCCGACAACCTGCTGCTGGTGCTGGTGGATACCCTGCGCCACGACGTGCTCACTCCTGAAGTGATGCCGAATCTTTACCGGTACGCCAATCAACCCGGTTGGTTCAGGGCGCGTGAGCATATCAGCGGTGGCAACTCCACCAAGGCCGGCGTCTTCAGCCTCTTCTATGGCCTGCCAGTCACCTACTGGGATGCATTTACTGCCAGCCAGACGCCCCCGGTACTGATGGAGCGATTAGAGGCTGCCGATTACCGATTTCAGGTTCTCTCTTCGGCGACGCTGGTGAGCCCTGCCTTCGACCGTAACGTTTTTGCCGGCCTCAAGGATGTCTCGCTGGAACCAGCAAAAGGCGAGCCCTGGGAGCGCGATCAGCAGATCACCGATAACTGGCTAGCCTGGATGGACAAAGAAGAGGCAAGGTCAGATGAGCGCCCGTTCTTTGGTTTCCTGTTCTATGACGCCGTGCATGGCTACAGCCATCCGCCAGACTTCCCGCGGTTCACGCCCTATTGGGAGCATATCAACCACATGAGCCTGGGGCCTGACTTTGATCCCGAACCTTACTGGAACCGCTATCGTACGGCAGCGCGCTATGTGGACCAGCAATTGGGACGTGTACTCGATGACCTGGAGCGCCGTGGGCGGCTTGAGGATACTGCGATAGTGATTACTGCCGACCACGGTGAGTCCTTCAACGAACATGGCAAGAACTACTGGGGACATGGCAGCAACTACACGCCGGAGCAGATCCAGGTTCCGCTGGTGATGCATTTGCCGGGGCGATCCGGTGGTGCGCTGGAGCGGCGAACACACCACGCCGATATCGCACCGACGCTGCTCGAGGAGCTGCTCGACTGTGAATCGGCTCCTCAACATTACACCCTGGGGCAAAGCCTGTTGAACGTCGAACCCCATCGCGACTGGATGCTTTCAGGCAGCTACATGGGTTATGGCATCCTGATGCCCGACTATCAGGTGGCGGTGCACCCCACGGGGGCCTTTGAAGTCTATGACTACCGCATGAACGAACTCGACGATATAGAGCTCCAGCCCCGGGTGTCGAACGAGGTACTCAGGGCGCTGTCGAGGTTCTATCGCTAAAACACCAAGGGTGGTGCATTGCCGACTTCAGCGTACGGAGTGAATCAGCCATGGCCTCAATGCCTATAACCATCTGTTGAACAGGCCAATGGGGAACCCGACAAGGTACAGGTCTTCGACCCCGAACCCCGTGCGGCGTTGAAGGCTTGGCGGTTTCAATGACCAGGAACAACAAGTGTAGTGGCATAGTGAATTGGCTGCGCCGCAGGATGGTGGCGTTAAAGCCCATCTGCTCGATCATGTGCTCCACACTATACTTGTCGGCAAAGTGCGACACATTGACGTACAGAACGCGACGGTTCGAGATGCCGCTGTAGCGGGTGCAGGAGCGGCCATGCTGCCGCAATCCATCATCGGAGGCCTGCTGGAAAGAGGCGAGCTGGTGTCGTGGGGCGCCGCCGGCAACGAAGTCGAGCTTTGGGTTCTGCATACCTCCCGACGCTTACAGAGCCCCAAAGTCCGGGCCTTTGTGGAGTTCATCTGCAACTATTACCCCAATGGATCATTTGTCGTTCAGGAATAATCTCTGGGCGCGGAAGGATCACGGTCTGAATCGCTGGGGCGCGATCATCGATCCAAGCTTTAGCGTCCCTATGGCCTTCGCCGTGTTCAGAGGCTGATGACCTCAATGCCGCTGAGTCTGCTCGTCAACCAGCTGTGTTAGGTTACGACGAAGCGACGTAAAAGTAATAACGGCTATGGTTGATTAACAATGGGTTCAAGCTAGGACGGCAACTAATGCGATCAGAAAAAGACAAGATGTTAGCGGGAGAGCTCTATAACCCTGCTGATCCGGTATTGCTAAAAGAGCGTGAAGAAACAAGGCGGAAGGTGAGGCAATATAATCATGTTTTGGAAACTGATGCTCAGCGCTTAAAAGCCTTGAAAGCGTTGTTCGGATCGACGGGGGAACATCTCTATATAGAACCTAATTTACGCTTGGATTACGGGTATAACATTCATGTTGGCGAAAACTTTTTTGCCAACTTCGACTGCACCCTGCTGGATGTTTGTGAAATTCGGTTTGGCGATAACTGCATGCTCGGGCCAAATGTACAGATTTATACGGCCACGCACCCCCTTGATCCCCATGAACGCAATGCGGGTAAAGAGTATGCAAAGCCGATTTTTTTTGGCGATAACGTCTGGATTGGTGGCGGCGCCATCATTAACCCAGGCGTTATAGTAGGCAATAACGTGGTTATAGCGTCGGGCGCCGTTGTAACCAAGGATGTACCCGATAATGTGGTGGTAGGCGGTAATCCTGCTCGCATAATTAAAAATATTGCAGTTAAGGGTGGGTAACCGTTAGCTTGCGTTGAGGTAAGGGTTTGTCTTCTATCCTTTATTCGCTCTGAGCACGGTTGGCAGGTGTGAATGGGCAAATGCACTGCGGCCATCAGCAAACAGTGCATGTGCGAGTTAGAAGCTTAGAGGATGGGTGAACTCACATCTTGCTGAGCATCTCGACCGCTTGATCGAAGTGTCCGTCACGCTCTGCCCAGCGTAAGAAATTGACTTTCTCCACCAAAATCTCCTTGGGTGTCGGTTGCTGTTGAAACAGTGTCATGACCTCTTCGATATAGTCATTAAGCGGCATATAGCCTTCCCGGGTCGACTGGCCTGGCGTCAGCTCTGTCTGTACGGCGGGAGGCGCAAGCTCGATGAGCTCGACCTTACCCTTTAGCTGCTCGCGTAGTGAGATTGTATAGGAGTGGATGGCTGCCTTGGTGGCGTTATAGGTGGGCGTGCCGCTTAACGGCACAAACGCTAACCCCGAGGAGACGTTCACGATCGCCGCGTCTGGCTGGTTTACCAGATGGTCGGTCAGTGCGTTCGTTAGCCGGATGGGCCCGAGCAGATTGACAACGACTGTCTGCTCGGCATCGCTCAGGTCGCGGGTGCGGGACAAGTCCTCGCGACGCATAATGCCCGCATTGTTGATCAGCACATTGAGGCTGGGACGCTCGGCGATGACACGCTCAGCAAAGGAGGTGATCTCCTCTGGATCCTCAACATCGACAACCATCGCGTGCATGTCGCGCTGGCCAGCAATGGTTTCCTCCAGCGTTTCCATGCGCCGTCCGGCGACGATTACGGTGTTGCCAAATGCATTGAAGCGTAAGGCAAGTTCACGACCAATCCCGGAACCGCCGCCGGTAATAAGTATGGTGTTTCCTGACATTTTCATGGTTTCACGCTCCGTCTATTTTTAGGACTCAATACCCTGTACTTTTTATCAATTTGACGGGGGGCTGGGCTTGCCATCACTTACGCAAAACTTGCCTGACCCTGCACGCGTGGAGAAGCGTCTTCTCCGCCATGCTAAATTTGAGTTGAGATGCTGGAGGAAAGCAGATGAATTCACTCAAACAGGCGGTTCAGACGTATGCCAAACGTCACGCCAATAGCGATGGTTTGGCGTTAACACCCGTGCCGGGACTTCGAATGATGTGCGTCGAGGCGCCAGCTGGCGATCTGCAATCGGTCTATAAGCCACTGGTATGTTTGGTTCTGCAGGGCGCCAAGCGCATTCTTGTTGGGAAACAACAAGCGGTCTTGTCCGCCGGGGAGTCAGCGATCGTCAGCGCTGATATGCCCGTGGTGGGTAGGATTGTGCAGGCAAGTACGGAGGAGCCCTATCTAGCCGTTGCGGTCGAGCTGGATAGGGCGATCCTGCGTGAGCTAGCCGCTCATATAGGGAGTGCCCATGCCCAGCAACTACCCGAGATGCCGACCTTATTTGCCGAAGATAGTGAAGTCGAGGTGATTGACTGCGTATCAAGGCTGATGAAACTGCTGGATCGCCCTGATTCAGCGCCGCTTCTTCGCCCAGGCATCATGCAGGAGTTGCATTACTGGCTGCTGTCGGGCCCTCAGGGGGCCGCTTTACGGGATATCGCCGACCCGGATAGCTACGCGAGCCGCCTTGCTGACGCCATTGCACTCTTGCGAGCCGAGTACACGTCTCGGGTGTCGGTGGAGCAACTAGCAGCAAAGGCAGGCATGAGCCTCAGCTCGTTTCACAAACACTTCAAGCACATGACCTCGCTAACGCCGGGACAGTATCAACAGCGGCTGCGTTTGATTGAAGCGCGCCGCCTCATGCTCGACGAGGGATGCTCCGCGAGTAATGCTGCCTTTGAGGTCGGTTACGAGAGCGTATCGCAATTCACTCGCGAATACGGCCGTCTTTTTCAAACACCACCGAAGCGCGATGCTCTCCGCTATCAAAAATCTCTCCAAGCCGTTAATGGAGACGTTCCTGAAGCGCAACGAATAGGCGCTTGAGTGAAGACAATGCATAGCGGGAGTTGCATATTAAGTCACTTCATCTCTGTCCGCAGAGAGCGCCACCTCCTTATACGCTTCGAGCGACTCAAGCCTTTCTTTTAGCGCATGGCTAATGGAGTCATAGGCCGTGCTGCCTAACGTAATACGCAGTGGTGGGTTCGGCATGTCAGTTATGCTAATGATGGCATCAACGGTGTTGCCTGCATCGCCTTTAATGGCCAAGTCTCCTGACGCCAGTGCTCTACGCAGCTCGCCTGCTGGGGTATCTTCATAGATCGTCGTCGTGGGTGTGCGATCCAGTCCTTCAGCAAAGTGAGTGGCCGTGGGGCCCGGCTCGGCGATAACGAAATCAATACCAAATGGCGCGACCTCCTTTGCCACGGATTCGACGAACCCCTCGATGCCCCACTTCGTGGCGTGATAAAGGCTGAAGCTTGGATAGGCGATCTGGCCGCCCTCTGACGATACCTGAACGATGCGGCCGCCCCCTTGTTCACGTAAATGTGGCAGTACGGCGCGAAGGAACTGGATAGAGCCTGTGAGGTTGGTCGCGATTTGCCGCTCAATCTGTTCATCGCTGGCTTCTTCGGCAGCTCCAAAGAGTCCATACCCCGCATTGCTGACGACCACATCGATTCGATCGAACGTAGTGAACGCTTGCGAAACGGCATCTCTCATCGTCGACGTATCCGTCACGTCGAAGGTCAGTATCTGCAAGCGATCACCATGCAGGGCGAGCAAGTCGTCCAGCGAACCCTTGCGGCGTAGCGTTGCTATAACGCGGTCGCCGCGTTCAAGCAGCCGTTCAGTGAGTAGTCGGCCAAGGCCGGTGGATGTGCCTGTGATAAGCCAGGTTTTAGCCATGAGATATCTCCTAAGTCATTCATTAAATGTTGCAAGACAAAGGTTAGGGCAGTAAAACTGGTAAGGGAATGCTCATCAATTGGCACGAGGAGGTGAAATTTATTCACCAATGAGTAAGCCAACGTTAACCGACCTCAAGGCGTTTCAGGCCGTGGCGGAGCACCGTAGCTTTCGCCGAGCAGCCGACCTGATGGGAGTCAGCCGCTCTTCACTCAGCCATACTGTGCGCACGCTTGAGCAACGGTTGGGCACCCGGCTGCTGCACCGAACCACACGTAGTGTCTCGCTGACAGAGAGCGGCGAGCGGCTGTTATTACGGCTGAGCCCTCTATTGAGCGACTTGGAGTCAATCCTTGAGGATGCTTCCAGCGCCGAAGGAAAGATCACGGGGCGGCTGCGTATCAATGGCAGTGAAGGAGCCGTGCGGCTGTTGCTGCAAACCGTGGTGCCGCGTTTTCTTGCCCTTCATGATGGCGTCGAGCTTGATCTCGTGGCCGAGGGGCGGCTGGTTGATATTGTCGAGCAGGGGTTTGATGCGGGCGTAAGACTGAGAGAGGCGGTTCCCCAGGATATGATCGCCATCCCTGTGGGTCATGAGCTGCGCTTTCTTGCCGTTGCCTCCCCAGACTATCTGCGTGGCCGTGTGGTACCAAAGACACCGGACGATCTGGCCTCTCACCAGTGCATAAGGCAAAGGCTGCCGAGCGGTAAACTCTACCGCTGGGAGTTTCAGCAGCATGGCCAGGATGTGGCGGTAGATGTGCCCGGTGCGCTGACCTTGGACAGTAGCCAACTGATGGTGGAGGCCGCCGCGGATGATTTAGGCATCGCCTATGTGCCAGAGCCCTATGCACAAGATTATTTGAGGGATGGGAGGCTGGTCACCGTGCTAGAAGAGTGGTGTCCAAGCATTCCCGGTCTATTTCTCTACTACCCGAATAACCGGCATGTGCCGCCTAGCCTGCGGGCTTTTATTGATCTGCTACGAGAGTTGCAGGGTTAGTTTGCGCTTGTTGTGACTTAATTCATACAACAACTCATACCATCAAAGCCTCTATTAAAATTACGGTTATTTCTAGCCAGTGAACGGTGGTGACAAGCATTTAGCTGTTCAAGACGAGCCCCGGTAGTACAGCTTCAGCCTCGATAGCAATTAACCATTCCGGTTCGGCAAGGCCGTACACAATTAACCAAGTGGCAGCCGGCGGTGCGACAGGGAAGCGATACTTCAACGCCTCCATCACCACTTGCTGATCGTAGCGAGCGGATTCGGCTAAGTAGATTCTTAGCATCACCACTCGTGAGAGATCGCCACCGAGGCCTGTTAGCAACCGTTCGACATTGTCCAGCGCCGCTTCGGTCTGCTCGGCCAGCTCAGGGCCCGCCAACTCTCCTGCGGAATCCATCCCCACCTGGCTAGACATCAGCACCCGGGTGCCTCCCTCTACTAATACGGCTTGGCTATGTCCCTCAATCAAGGTATCGGGCAGGTTGGGCGGATTTAGGAGCTTGCGTTTTAAAATATGCATAGTAACCTCGATGGTAAGCCAATATGATAATTAGCAAAGAGTATCGATTGATCAATCGCACTTGATACTCTTTCGACCTATGACTACCGCCGAATAGTTACTTAGAGAAACTTAACTATTCGGCGGTAAAAGATGAATGCGTGGCTACACGATTAAACTTAATTTCTCTATTTTTTCTTATGGACATTAAATCTGAATTAAAATAGGTTCCAGTAAGTAGCGCATAAGACAATCATCGCCAACAAGTCTGTTAGCGTTGTGAGTGTGGCTGTAGCGATTTTTTGGTCGGAATTAACATAGAATGGCTATTACCAAGGCTCTTTTGCAATTTTGCCCAAGGAAGCCGCCCGTGGGCCCATTATCAGGCAATAGTGCTACCATGACGCACACCCGAGCCGCTTCTGATTCAGTTTGCGCACCTGAGCCACCACCGTTCAGGGCAGTAGCAGTAAAGCCGGGTGCGACCGAATTTACCTTTATTCTCGTATCATGAAGTTCTTTGGCTAAAAGCACCGTTGTCATGTTTAAAGCCGCTTTCGTGCGGTTTATAACTTGCTGGCAAGTTCCCCCGGACGAGATAGTCGACGACCTTGATACTGTTGTTTTCAGTTTGATCGCTGTAGTGACCGGCGGACGCGCCAGATCTATGTTTTGCTGCGTCGGTAAGTCGTAAGGCTAGTGAAGTGAAAATAGGAGAATTCCGCTACACGAGAATCAATGGTCGCAATTCTTCTTCACACCATTGCCTGAAGCTGGTCGGCATGCTGTTTTCAGGCGTGCGATTGAGTGCGTTATCGATCCCCTCGTTCTTTGCCTTTGCCATGTCGGTTAGGCCTTGAGCCATGGCATCTGACATTCCTCGTTGAACGAAGCCAGTCTTGTACGTTTCGAAAGAAACCTGCTCATAAATTACGGGCTTATCCAAAACGTCGGACATGATTCGCGCCATTTCATTGAAGGAGAGGTCTTCCGGCCCTAACACTGGCACTTCTTCTTGGCTGCGCCAAGTTGGATCAAGTAGAAGCCCTGTGGCGACCGAAGCGATATCTCTGGTGGCAACGGCCGGTAGTTTGAGGTCACCATCAATAGGTAGAAAGAATCTACCCTGTTCGTGGATAGAGGAAGCCTGGCGAGCAATATTATCCATAAACGAAGGCATGGTTAGCGCTCTAAACGCCACTCCCGTACTCGCAATCAAGTCGTCCATTGCCAGAGAGGCAGTGACGTAACCGGCATTTGCCGCCATTGGTGTACCCCTTCCTAGCGCCGAGATACTGACCACACTTCCTAAGCCATTCCGCTTGATTGCCTCGCAGGCGGGGCGGGTGAAGTCTACATAGGCACTCATAACACTTTCTGCGCGAGAGTCCGGAGGGCATAGCCAGAACAGACTGCTGGCTCCCTCTAGGGCCTGATCCATGACACTCGCATCGCTGTGTGAGCCCTGAATGACCTCGACCTGATCAAGTACTTGCGCTGGAAGGCGCGATGGATCGCGCACGATAACGCGAATTTTCGCATCACTGGAACTGGTTAGTAAATTTGTCAGTACTTGCGAACCAATATTGCCAGTCGGCGCAGTCACGACGATTCGAGTGCCAGTTGTGCGGTTGGTTGCATTCGCCAGAGGCGATATTGCTAGGCTCATAGCTAAGCCTGCACCGGCACCCAAAGCGAGGCCGCTAAGAAATTGGCGCCGAGCAACATCATTTACCCCTATGCATTGCTCACTGTGATGAAGTTGTTTGTTGTCCATGTTTCATCTCCTTTGACTGAGAAGTGGAACCGTATCGTGTTCTATTGGATAAGTTGCGTAGATACTGCTCCTGTTCAATCAGTATTTCCTGTTCCATGTCCCGCGGCGATGTCCCCGGCCTACACTGATCGTTCGCACTGCTAAACGGATGGGGGCTTACAGTTGATGGCATCAGAGTGTTGTCCTCTATAATGCTGTTCAGATTGTTGGCGTGAATGACAAAGGGTGTGGCTAACTTAGCGTTCAACTAGGTCTCGCGGTGTCTGCCAGAGTCGAGTACTCTGCGACCATAAGGGGTGCGTGCAGGTTGGTCTATGCGCGTTTGTCCTGCTTATCTTTGCAATCGTCCAGGAGGACCCATGGATCCCCTATCAGATGTACTCTCGCTACTGAAACCGCGAAGCTATGTCTCCTCTGGAGTGGAGGCTGGCGGTGCATGGTCGCTCCAATTTCCGGATCAGCATAAGCTCCTCAAGTGTTATGCCGTAGTCTCCGGCGAATGTTGGTTGGCCGTCGATGGTGTTCCGGAGGCCGTACATCTGCAGAAGGGCGACTGTTTCGTTCTACCGAGCGGACGCCCTTTTCGGTTGGCGAGCGATATGTCGTTGCCACCAGAGCCCTCCAGCAACTATTTTCCCCCACCACGTACTGGCACCGTTGTGAAGGTCAACGGCGGGGGCGATTTCTTTATCGTGGGCAGCCGGTTCGGCGTCAGTGGGGGGCATGCCGATATGCTGATGGGCATGCTGCCGCCCATCGTCCACATCCACAACGAGACAGAACAGGCTGCATTACGGTGGTCTGTGGAACGCATGATGAAGGAGTTGCACGACCCCGAGCCCGGTGGTTTCCTGATTGCCCAGCACCTCGCTCATATGATGCTGGTACAGGCACTAAGGCTTCATATGGCGGAAGGAGTCATTAACGGTGGGGGATGGCTTTTGGGGGTAGCGGACAAACAGTTGGGGCCGGCAATTAATGCGATCCATGCCGACCCTGCACACCGCTGGACGCTGCAGGCGCTGGCCGAGTGCGCCTGTATGTCGCGCTCGGCGTTCGCTCAGAAGTTCAGGGAAACGATAGGAGCATCGCCCATGGAGTACGTGACGCGCTGGCGCATGATGCTGGCGGGAGAGAGGTTGGAGAACTCCCAAGATCCCGTTTCCGTTATTTCATTATCCCTTGGATACGAATCCGAAAGCGCGTTCAGCACTGCGTTTAAGCGGGTCATGGGAGTTTCTCCGAGGCAGTATAGTCGTGGGGCAACGCCCGCTTCGTATAGCCACGCAGTTGGTCTCAATGGCGCTGGCGTCAACCCAGCATAGATCGCTGAAAGTGATGAAAATAGCGTCTAGGCTCTCTAGCACTCTTTCAAGAACGTGCAGTGACTGCAATGGTTTGCCCAACCTGTTAGTGCTTTTACCCCTATAACAAAACATATTTACCAGGATGTGAGGTATGCACACAATCCAGCTTTCTCGGCGGCAGGCAACACGCTTGCGCCACCCTCTAAATGGAGAAAGCATCATGGTAGTGTTCAGCTTACATGCCGTAAGAAGAATGGACAGGACTGGATTAGGGACCCGCTCTGCTTTTTTGGCATGCGCCGCTTCGCTGCTTGGCTCGTTGGTTTGCATCCCTGCATATTCGAGCGACGTCGACCAAATCCCGCCCACCGAAGGAAGAACGTACGTGGTTCCTTACGAAGCTGCCGAGGCTCGCTTCACGCCGCTTTACGCTGATAATCCAAACAGCCCTCAGATCTCGGTGCTGTGGGGGAATCCTCAGACTGGCCCATCGGCAGCGCTGTTTCGGTTCCCTCTGAATTATGGCGGTCGCTTCCACAGTCATAGCGCGGCTTACCACCTGTCGCTTATGGAGGGGACTATGAAGCACTGGGATGAAGGTCAGCTTGAAGCGGACGTGCCGATTCAGACAGCGGGCGCCTATTGGTATCAGCCTGGAGGCCAGTTGCACTCTGACAATTGCTTGTCAGAGTTCTGTGTCGCCTTCGTGGTCTTCGATGGTGCGATCGACTCAGCCTACGCCGATTAGCACCTTTAAAAGGGTCGGCCGACAGGTTATCCGGAGTGGCTCAGCCGATCCATTTTTTCCAAGTCGGAGCGCTCCGCCGGGTTGTAGGTCATCAGTTTTAGATCCGGCCGCCCGTCAATCGCAAAGGATGAAAACTCGAAGGTAATTTCTCCTACCACTGCGTGGAAAATTGTCTTCGATCCTTCCCCAGCGGTATGAACATCGTTTGCTCTCCACATGCGCTTGAAATCCGTACTCTTGCTGGATATTTCCGCCACGAGTCCAGCAGATCGCGGGTTCTCCCCCATACGTGCGGTTTCTGCGCGAAAGGTTGCCACTAGAAACCGTGCCACTGTTTCCCAGTCGTTTTGGGCCGCGCGTGTCGCTGGATCAAGGAACATGAGCCTCAATATGTTTCGTTGATCGGGAGGTAGTGCCGGGTAATCCGTGAGCGCTAGTTGAGCTGCTCGGTTCCAGCCAACAATGTCCCATGTCGACGTTGCGACGGTCGCTGGGATCATAGGCATAGCGTCGAGAAATCGTTGTAGTCGTTCCGAGATACCTTCTTGAACAGAGGAGTGGGCTTTCGGCGGGTGACCGATGCCGACCAAGAATAGATGCTCGCGCTCGGCTTCGGTCAGCATCAGCGCCTTAGCAAGGCTTTCGAGTACGCGCACTGATGGTGCGCCCCCACGTCCCTGTTCGAGCCACGTATACCATGTTGTGCTGATATGGGCTCGCTGAGCGACTTCTTCACGCCGAAGGCCAGATGTCCTCCGGCGCCCTCCGAAACCAAGTGCTAGCGCGTCAAGTCGTTGCCGCCGATCCTTTAAGAAAGCACCAAGGTTATTGGAATCGCAGGAGGGAGCTAGCGTGTTAGTCATTATCCCCCTATAAAGCCGCTTATTTATCTGGATAAAGATTGATCGATATTCTCTCCCATGACAAGTATTCACTGGGAGGAAGGGGAAGCGTTATGAAGATGTTTTTGACTGATGCGACAGGCTTTTTAGGCATAGCCGTTACGAGAGAGCTACTTGCTAGTGGCCATCAAGTTCTAGGGTTGGCCCGATCCGGCTAAAGTGCAGATAAGCTCAGGCAGCTAGGCGCTGAAGCACTTCTGTTGGTGGTATTTATTCACTAGGTCATGCGAAATATAGGTATTTATCTCAACAGTTAAAAACAACAGAATAAATATCTCTTCAGAACCCGTCAGGAGCATCCTTATGAAGCTAGGAATTATAACTGGCACTTTATTACTTGCGGCCGCTGTAGCTACTCAGGCTAGCGAGCCTTTACTGCCTCCTTCCGAACCCAATCAGGTTGCCGGAACGTGGCGCATGGTGTCAGCTACATTGGAAAACGATGGGGCTACCGAGCATCCTTATGGTGAGAATCCACAGGGCATGCTGGTTTTCACTGCTGACATGCACTTCGTCGAGGTATTAACCAATGGTGACACCGAGCGTTTTGAGTCAAATTCACGTGGTGGTGGCACCGACGAAGAGAATAGCCGTGCCATGGCTTCGAGTATTGGCTTCTTTGGTAGTTATACCGTCGATGAACAGGGGCGCTTCGCCGGTAATTACGTAGAAGGTTCTACGTTCCCTAACTGGGTGGGCAGTGAAAGAAGCTCGCGGGAGCTTCAACTGAGAGTGGAAGGCGATCGGATGTACGAAACGTTCACTCGCCCTGATGGAGGGCGAGTCAGTGCAGAATTCGTGCGCGTTCGATAGTGCATAAAAAGCCCCGGCAAAGTTCAAGTGCCGCATCGTTGGTGTTCCAACAACGGATATGTTGCACAAGGGGGTTACGTATTCTGGCCTAAAAGCGCAATCGTCAGCTAGTTGAGAGGCTTTAAGGTGAGAGGTGGGACTATCTCTGCCCTTTGGATGCCGGTAATTGGATTGTGATGCCAAATCCACGACCTTCAAGACCGACGCCACATCTTAACTGTCCGCCATGCGAAGCGACCACGCGTTCGACTAACGAAAGGCCCATGCCAATGCCCTGAGTACGATGACCGTTCTCGGCGCGGTAGAATCGCTCGAATACGCGCTCGTAATCGCCATCGGTAATGCCAGGGCCATTATCAGCAACGCTTAGGGTCGCCATTCGAGCATGTCCTTCATCTTCGACCCAAGTTTCCAGCCGTACACGCGCGCCCGGGCCTCCATGACGTAAGGCATTGTCGAGCAGGTTGCGAACCAGTATGCCGAGGTCATCAATGTCGCCATGTACCGGCGCGTGACCTCCTTCGACTTCGATTGATTGGTCACTGCGTAACGCAACCAACTCGAACTCGTCGGCCACCATCCCCGCAATCATTGCCAGATCCACATCTTGCGCGCGCGCGGCGGAACCGCCGGATTCCACCCGCGCGGTATCAAGCAGTTGTTGCGCCAGTCGCGAGGTGCGTTCTATACCAGCGATGAGATGCTCAAGCGCTTCGCCCGCTTCTTCTTGGTCGCTGGCGTGCTGTAGCACCTGCGCCTGGGTCAGCAGCGCTGCCAACGGCGTGCGTAGCTCATGGGCGGCCTCACCGATGAACTCGCGTTCATGCTGAAGCGCCTGCGCCAATCGCGCCATCAACTGGTTGAACGAACGCACCAGCGGCGTGAATTCGTTTGGTAATCCATGTTCGGGCAACGGTGCCAGATCGAGAGGGGCACGCGTAGCGAGCGACTCGCTGACGCGCAGCACTGGTCTCAGCGACCAGTGGATCACCAACCATATCGCGACACCGATACCGAACAGGAGCAACAGTGCTGTGAGTAGGGTCGGGCCGAGCCAACGCATCAATTCCGCCCGGATGGCCGATGTCGGCACGCCGACCTGCACCTGCACCCGTTGGTCAGCGTCGCTGACTGCGAATACGCGCCAGGGCACTCCAGCAACGGTTGCATCGGCAAAGCCATCAACAAAGTCCGGCGCCATCGGGTGCGCGGGTGCCGGACGCGAAGACATCAATCGTCGCCCAGTGCCATGCTCCCAGGCTTGGAAGCCTAGCGCTCCGAACTTGCCTTCCGCGGGCACCGTCTCGCCGCTGAGCAGAAATTGCTGCTGTTGGCCTGCGGTGGCGATGTCCGCAGGCAACGACTGCAGTATCTGCTCGGCAATATTGCGCAGCATGCCATCTATCTCGCCACCCTGGCGCTCCAGTACGTTTACGTACTGAATGGCGAACCCGATAGCCCAAGTAGAGAGCAGCACTGTGGCCAGCGCAACCAGCAACCGCGTGCGTAGCGCGCGCATTAGTGCTCATCCCCGAGGCGATAGCCGAATCCAAGCTCCGTTACCACTACGCCATCGCCGAGCTTGCGGCGCAGTTGGTGCACGAAGACCGCAACGGTGTTGCTGCCGATCTCCGTATCGTCGCCGTAGAGCCGATCTTGCAATTGATCACGGCTGAGAACACGACCACGCGACTCGAACAGTGCCAGCAGTAGACGGAACTCGTGCGCACTAAGGCTAATACGCTGACCTTCACGGGTCACAACCCGCGCAGCGGGATCGATCTCGACATCACGCCACCGCAACACGGGGGTGACTGCGCCACGGCTGCGGCGCAATACCGCACGAAGCCGCGCCAGCATTTCGTCGCGCTGAAACGGCTTGACGATGTAGTCGTCAGCACCAACGTCAAGCCCGCGGACGCGGTCGCTCAACTGATCGCGTGCGGTAATGATCAGCACCGGCGTCGGGTCGTAGCGACTGCGCATCGAGGACAGCACCTCCAATCCAGAGCCGCCCGGCAGCCCGAGATCAAGTAGAACCGCGACGAATGCGTGGTCGACCAGCGCTGTACGCGCGGATGCAACGTCTTTGCAATGCACAACGCGCCAGCCTTCCTGGCCAAGGGCGGATGACAGCGCACGACCCAGCATGTGGTCGTCTTCAACAAGGAGGATCGCATCCATAGCGGGCAGCTCGAGTAATAAGGGGAGAGCAGCGATATTCCTACATCGACATTAATAACGGATTAAGGCCTGTGCTTAAAGGCTGTTAGGTGGCTGGCGATCGCTGGATACGGTCGCTTACAGCGGCAACAACTTTGCCCTAATCGTCTTAAACGCAAATTAATCTCACCGGTAAATACTGCGACATCAGCCGCTTCGACTGAGTATTAAAGACGCCTTTGTGGTGTGCTTCAACCCAGGACGCTATCCAATGAGCAGAACCAAGACTTCGGTGGCACAACGTCCACGTCTATTGAAAACCCTCTTCAATCTCCGCCTTGAGGAGGTTGGGCCTGTGCTAATTGCAGCACTGTTCTTCTTTTGTATATTGACCGCATTGATGCTGTTGCGCCCTGTTCGTGATGCGCTAGGTATGGAACGCGGTATCGAGAGTGTCCGTTGGCTGTTTATCGGTACCGCATTGGTGACGCTGGCAGTGAATCCACTGTTCGGCTGGCTGGTCAGTCGCTTGAAGCGACTACAGTTCATCGGGGCGACCTACACATTCTTCGTGCTGAGTTTGGTGGCCTTTTGGGCATTGCTGGTGTTCGCGCCCGCCGCCGTGGGTCAGCGCAGTGGACAGGTATTTTTTGTTTGGTTCAGTGTGTTCAACCTGTTCGTCACGATGGTGTTCTGGGCGTTGCTGGCTGACCGGTTCACCAGTGAGCAGGGCAAACGTTTCTTCGCCCTTATCTCGGTCGGTGGCACCCTCGGCGCGATTTTTGGCCCGTGGCTTACGTCGCAACTGGCCCTGCCATTGGGTACGCCCAGCCTGCTGCTTGTCGCCGGTGGTTTCTTGCTGCTAGCTCTCTCTTTGGCTTGGCTGCTGGTGCGCGTGGTGCCGGATCAGGCCAGCTCCATGGAGACTTCTGCCGTAGCCGGATTCGCGAGCGAATACGAACGTATCGGTGGTGGCGCCTGGGCAGGTCTACGTGCCGTTTTCCGATCACGCTATCTGACCGGTATTGCCGGGTACATCCTGCTAATGACTGTGCTCGCAACATTCATCTACTTCACCCGCCTACAGATGGTCGCAGCGGTATCAGACAACATGGACGCGCGCGCGGAAATACTAGGCCAGATCGACATGTGGACGCAGGTAGCGGTGCTGGTTCTACAGCTTACTCTGACCGGTAAGATTATCCAGCGTTACGGCTTGGGCGTGGCGCTAGCGATCCTACCGATAGCAACCGCGCTTGGCTTCATCGGATTGGCGATATACGGGTCGTTCGTGATGTTAATCCTGTTAGAGGCCACTACTCGTGCGCTTCAACGCGGCGTCACCCGTCCAGCACGGGAGGCGTTATTTACCGTGGTCGGCCGTGAGGACAAGTACAAGGCCAAGGCCTTCGTAGATACCTTCATCTACCGTGCTGGCGATGTTGTCGGTGCCCAAACTGAGGGCGCGCTTGGGCGATTAGGGCTGGCTATAGGTGGGCTGGTCAGTGTGGTTGTTCCTTTGGCGTTGGTTTGGGCCGTGTTGGGTCTCTGGTTGGGCCGCGCACAGGCCGGTCAAGTAGCACTCACCGGGCCTAAAGACGAATTCGGTGGCCTTAAACAACTGGTAGAAAAGAGCGTGAGCTCTTCAGTGCAATAGATGCGATGAGGTGTCGCCCAAACTCCAATAAAACCGTGGCTATGAGGGTCACAGAATGAATATGTTAGCTCGAATACTATTGCAACTCGCTTCTAGCGTACTTCCTATCGCCGCGTTCGGTCAGGAGGTCTCGGCACCCTCCGTCAGGTGGTCCGTCGGCGTCGGTGCTGCAGCTATCGACAGCCCTTATGCAGGCGAAGGATTACGTGTCCGACCATTGCCGCTGATCAGCTACGAGGGAGAGCGCATGTTCCTCCGGGGTACCTCCGGCGGTGTGCATTTATACCAGTCTCGTCAATTAACGTTCGATGCGATTCTAGCTGCGCGGCTTTATGGGTTCGATATCGACGATCTGGGACGTTCGGAGCTTCTGGTCAATGGCGTGGATCCTGACCTCTTGAGTGATCGCGATGACGGCATAGATGCCGGTTTTCGCACGACCTTGGGCTCGTCGTGGGGTGCGGTATCGCTTGAGGCTGTTCACGACGTTTCAGATGCCAGTGAAGGCTATGAAATCTCGCTCGACTATCGCAATACGTGGCAATTCGGCCGAGCTGCGCTCACAGCCAATGCGGGGGCAAGCTGGATGTCCTCCGATTTCGCGGGCTACTACTTCGGGGTACTGGATGAAGAAGTGGCGCGCGGGGTCGCAGAGTACTTGCCGGGTTCTGCTGTTGTTCCGCGTATTGGCCTGACGATGGCGCATTCCGTTGGATCATCGCAGTGGCAACTCCTCGGGTCGGTCGAGTACCAGTTCCTGCCGAGCGAACTTAGAGACAGCCCGCTGCTGGAGCCTGATCAAAATGGCGTAGGACGCCTCGTTCTGGGGTTGAGCAGGCGTTTCTGATCTATCGATATATAGCAAACCAAAAATGAGGAAAGAAAAATGTTTAACGTATTACGAATCCGTGTCGCCGCCCTTGGTGTGCTGTTGATGTGTCTATTTTTTGCGGGTGCCACGCTGGCGCAGAACCCACCCAAACCGGATTGGAGTCTGGCCGATATGCCCTCCCAGGAAGGACGCATTTTTCTGGTCACTGGCGGAACCAGCGGCATGGGGTATGAAGACGCAAAAGCCCTTGCAACTGCGGGGGCCCAGGTGGTGATCGCTGCGCGCAATCCCGAGCGGGGACAGGAGGCGATTGATCAGATCAAGCAGGAGGTGCCTGATGCTCAGGTGACCTTTGAACCCTTTGACTTAGCCGATCTGTCCTCGGTTCGTGCCCTGGGCCAACGCCTCAACACTTCACTCCCTCGATTGGATGGTCTGATCAACAACGCCGCCATCATGGCGCCTCCAGAGCGCAGTACGTCCGCAGAGGGCTTTGAGATGCAATTCGCCATCAACTATGTCGGGCACTTCGTCCTGACTGCAGAGCTATTACCGCTGTTACGCAACAGTGATGTGCCTCGCGTCATTACGCTGTCGAGTATCGCTGCCCTCCGCGGCAGCATCAATTTTGACGATCTTCATTCCGCTCAGGCCTACGAACCAATGACGGCCTATGCGCAGTCCAAACTGGCGGGCCTGATGTTTGCATTCGAACTGCAGCGGCGCAGCGCTGCGGCAGGCTGGGGCATCCAGAGCATGGCCGCCCACCCCGGTGTTGCGGTAACCGAACTGGTTGCTCGCGGCCCCGGATTGGATAGTGAGCAGGGGCGCCAGTGGTCTGCCAACCGCGAACACCTCCAGACGGCAGCCCAAGGTGCAATGCCGACGCTATATGCTGCCACTGCGCCTGACGCACAAGGTGGCGCCTACTACGGGCCGACTGGAGAACGGGAGGTTAGTGGCCCGCTTGGCCTGGCGACCGTCCCCTCTGTGGCCAATGATATTGCGATCGCTGCTCGCCTGTGGGCGGTCACCGAAGAGATCGCCGGCACACATTATCCATCAAGTGCCCCTTAACCAATCCTGACTAAGCTGATCTGCCGTTCATCCAGCTTGTTAACCATGGTTTAGCGGTGACCTTTTGAAGCAAGCGACATGGCTGGGTCGAATTTATTGATTACCAGTAAAGGCTTCCCTGTCGCCGTATGCAGTATCCCAGTGCATACGGCGGCCTCAGCCAATATAAGCAGGAGAGTCAGTATGAAACGCATTTTTTTTAGAAACAGAGCCATCGAACTGGCCGGAATTATCCATTTTCCTAACGGATTCGACGAAACCAAAACCTATGCTGCACTCGTTCTAGCCACGCCAGGTAGTAGTGTAAAGGAGCAGGTCGGCGCGATTTACGCAATGAAGATGGCGGAGCAAGGATTCGTGACCCTTACTTTCGATCCGTCATATCAGGGAGAAAGTGGCGGGGTGCCGCGAAATCTCGAAGACCCATCCGTTCGGGTCGAGGACATCCGTTGCGCCGTTGATTATCTGATGACACTGCCTTTCATAGACGAGTTACGTGTTGGGCTGCTGGGAATTTGCGCCGGTGGTGGATACGCGGTCAAAGCGGCGCTTACCGACCGGCGCTTCAACGCCATTGGAACGGTCGTGGCTAATGATATAGGTCGAGCATTCCGTGAGATGCAGACAAGGGAAGACCTCCTCAAAATGCTGGAAGAAATAGGCAGGCAGCGTACAGACGAAGCACGCGGAGCCGAACCGAGGTTTGATCCTTGGATTCCTGACAGCATAAAAGTAGCAGAAGCCGTTGGCATCACGGATCCGGAAGTACTAGAAGCTGTCACGTTCTATCGGGAGTCGCGCTATCGCCACCCCAACTCTAGTAATCGCTTGCTCTTCACCAGCTATATCCACCTGCTCGGCTTTGATGCCTTTAACTTGGTACCTGAACTGCTGACGCAGCCTCTTCAAGTGATCGTTGGGGGGCGCCGCGGTAACACTGGTCAATACAAAAATGGTAAAGCGCTGTTCAATAGTTCACCTGCCGCTGAGAAAGACTTCTTCGTTGTAGAAGGGGCCAGCCACTACGACTTGTACCACAAGCCCGATTACGTCAATCAAGCCATTGAACGTCTCACTCTGTTCTATTCGAAACATTTAAGTCCTAGTCCGTCATATCTGACGCTTCTGGAAGCCCAGGCTCGAACACAACCTTCGTGCCGAGCGTCTTAAACGCAAATTAATCTCGCCAGTAAATACTGCTGCATACGGAAATGCCTATGAGCTGATTTATTCACTCAACTGATCTTTCTTCTTAACGCGAGGTACGCCCCATGACCAACTGGACAGATTCCGACATCCCCTCTCAATGTGGCCGTACCGCGGTCGTCACTGGCACAGGTGGGCTTGGACTAGAAACCGCATTGGCGCTGGCTCGCGCTGGCGCGAGCGTCATCCTTGCAGGCCGAAACCCATCAAAAGGGGCGGCGGCCATTGATCGGATTCGCCATGATGTTGTTAACGCGAATGTGTGGTTTGAGGAACTAGATCTCGCTAATCTCGATTCAATTGCAGCATTTGGTAAGCATCTGCACTCCTCATTTGACAGCATCGATCTCCTTATCAACAACGCAGGGGTTATGGCGCCCCCAGATCGGAAAATGACGGCCGATCATTTCGAACTACAGTTTGGTACGAACTATCTTGGCCACTTTGCTTTGACGGCCCAGCTATTGCCGCTTCTGTGTAATGGTAATCATCCGCGTATCGTCACTCTATCAAGCGTTGCCGCTCGTAGCGGTGCGATCGACTTCGACGATTTGCAGTCCGGGCGCAGCTATAAACCAATGGTTGCCTATGGCCAGTCAAAACTGGCCTGCTTGATGTTTTCTCTCGAATTGCAACGTCGCAGCGATGTCGCAGGATGGGGCATCCAGAGTATTGCGGCGCATCCAGGCGTTTCACGCACCGACTTGTTGCCCAATGGCGCTGGAGCACAAAGTGTCGTGGGGATCATCCGTCGTTACCTTTGGTTCCTGTTTCAGCCAGCAGCGCAGGGGGCGTTGCCAACACTTTTCGCCGCTACGTCACCGCAGGCGCAAGGTGGTGCCTATTACGGACCCGATAGGTTTGGTGAAACCCGAGGCTATCCTTCCGCGGCCAAACTTCCTCCACAAGCACTGGATCTAGAAGTTGCAATCAGGTTATGGGAGGAGTCGGAACGATTGACGGGAGCACTGTTTTCCCTTGAGGAAATTCAGAATTCTAGCGTCGCTGATAAACGAAATATAAGCCTCCATTGATTCGCTGGCCGCTAGCGAGTCTTTAGTCTGCCGCCTTTTTTCGTATCTCTCTCAAATCTACTACTACAGCCTTCTATCAAAGTAGCGTAGTGCGGAACCAGACAACTTATGAACGATATCCCAATACATCGACCAATAGCTCCAGATCGATCCGCTGAGTTCAGCGGCACACCGATCTCTACAGTGATTGTAAAAAAACAGGTAAACATGTGGCGGCGAAAAGTGAGCGCCATGCTTTTATTAGCGGGGTTGGCCGTACCGTACTCGGCGGTGAGCGCGCAGTTAATAGAGTCAGAGCCCACCTATTCAGTGACTGATTTCGACTGGGTGGATCAAGATCGTTCGCGCCCGGTACCCGCACGACTGTACTGGCCTACGGCGGCTACGCCTGAAATGTCGGTGCCGTTGGTCGTGTTTTCACACGGCATCGGTGGTTCGCGGGAAGGTTACAGCTATCTCGGAAAACACTGGTCGGCCCAGGGCGTTGCCAGCCTACATGTACAGCACGTAGGCAGTGATGAGGAATTGTGGCGAGGCAATCCATTTCGGATGGTCGATCGCCTGCAGGCTGCAGCGCGGGAAACGGAGGCCATCGAACGTGCCGCCGATGTACGCTTTGCGCTTGACCAAATGCTCTCGGATGAAATGGGCAGCCGCGGTGTTGCAGTTAACCGTCAGCGCCTCGTTATTGCAGGCCACTCATACGGCGCGAATACCACACTACTCACGATTGGCGCGCAAGTTGTGAGAGAAGGCCAAACGATTGACTACTTGGATTCACGCTTTTCCGCGGCAGTCTTGATCTCCGCTCCGCCGTTCTATGGGGAGTCCGACGTGGCAACGGTGCTTAACAATGTGTCGATCCCTACCATTCACGTCACTGCGACCGATGATGTGATCCAGATCCCAGGCTATCACTCGGGCATAGAGGATCGGATCGATATCTTCGATGCGATCACCAGCCCGAACAAGTTTCTGGCCGTTTTTCGGGGCGGTTCCCACAGCATATTCACTGATCGCACCCTTACCGGCGGTCGTGCGCTCAACGCCAAAGTTAAAGTCGCCACCGCCGATTTGGCCTTAGCTTTCTTCGACTTAGTCTTTGAGGGCGACGGTGAAGCGCTTGCGGAATGGCAAATCACTTGGCAGTCGATCTTGGCGAGGGCTCCAGAACCGATGTCGCATGATTCTGCACAAGGTGACAGCCACGACAGCCACTGGACTAGCGACGAGCTACTCATAGCCAGCATGAACTTCATGTAAGTGCCCACAAGGGGGTAGGCGATTTAAGGTCTATCAGCCGATTACCTATGCAAAACGGGTAAAACCGAGGAGAAAGAGCATGGTTGAGTTTGTGGTTAATGGAGCGTCGGTAAGCGTCGAGACAGATTCCAGCAAGCCCCTTCTTTGGGTACTTCGTGAGGATCTGGAAGTGCTCGGACCGAAATACGGATGCGGTATTGCTCAATGCGGGGCTTGCCGTGTCCTCATTGATGGAGTGTCGAGCTTTTCCTGTATAACGCCGGTTGGCTCTGTGGCAGGCGCATCGGTAGTCACTGTCGAGGGTCTTGCGGATGCGGAAGGTCGTTTATCGATCATTCAGCAAGCCTGGCTGGATGAGCAGGTGCCGCAATGTGGTTATTGTCAACCAGGTTTCATTATTGCTGTCACAGCGCTGCTGGAATCGACGCCGCGACCAACAGATACCGACATTGATGAAACGATCACCAATATTTGTCGCTGCGGCACTTATCCGCGTATTCGCCGTGCCATTCATCGTGCCGCCGCCATGCTAGCCGAGCGCTGAGGAGACAGTCATGCCTCTTTTACTTTCCCGACGTGCCTTTCTGCTCACCGGTGCGGCCCTTGGTGGCACCGCCCTTGTTGCCGCTGTAGGTGGCGTCGGATACCTAGCGTCGGTCGATGTGGATGGCCTCGATGGATATGTCGATGGTGATCGTGCTGTGCTCAATGCGTTCCTTACTATCCATGAAGATGGCCGCGTAGTGGTTAACGTACCACGTACCGAGATGGGGCAGGGCATCCATACCGGTCTCGCCATGGTGGTGGCCGAGGAACTTGATATTCCCTTCGATGACCGTATCAGCGTTGAGTTTCCGGTCGAACCTCTGCCTGCCTATGCTAGCTGGTTCAACGTCTTGCAACAGCGTCCCGAGGAAGCCAGCGGGCCTGTGGTCTGGGTCGGACGGCGGGTGCTCGGGCTTCTTGGCTTTATCGCGACCGGCGCCTCGGCATCAACGATGGCACTGTGGTATCCGATGCGTGTGGCAGGTGCCGCTGCCCGACAGATGCTGCTTGCCGCCGGTGCCGCGCGTCTTGGCGTCCCGGTAAATCAGCTGACAACCGCCGATGGTTTTGTTCGGCACGAGGCCTCGGGCCAAAGTTTGTCCTATGGCGAGCTGGCTCGAGAGGCATCTGTTTTGCCGCCGCCCAATGATCCCCCGCTGAAACCGGCATCTGATTGGCGGCTGATTGGCCGGTCGCAGCCCCGTGTGGATCTTCCCGCCAAGATCCGAGGGGAGCCGGTCTTTGGAATGGATGTGGTTCAGCCTGGCCTGCTGTATGCCTCTATCCGCCATGCGCCGGTTTTTGGAGCGCAGGTGGCTCGGGTCGTGAACGAGGCTGAGGTGCGTACCGTTGCCGGCGTTAGAGATGTCGCGATCATTGATGGGCGTCAGGTGGCCGTCGTGGCTGAATCCTGGTGGCGTGCTGAACAGGCAGCCCAGCGTCTCGATATTGAGTGGGCGCAAACCGACGGGGATGGCATTAACAGCGCCGAGATGTCCGTAAGGCTGCAAGCTGCGCTTGGCAGCGATGCGCCGTACGAAAATATCAATGACGGTGATGTGGAGGCCAGCATAGCTAACAGCTCCATGTCTGTAATCGAGAAAACCTATGAGGTTCCCTTTCTGACGCATGCCTGCATGGAGCCGATGAATGCGACCGTGATCGTACGTGAAGATGGGACGGCCGAGGCCTGGGTTCCTTCCCAGTCTCCCCTGGGGGTGCGTACCGGTGTGCAGCGAGGAACGGAATGGGGAAGCGTAGAGCCCACCTCAATCACATGCAACATCACCATGAATGGTGGTGCTTTTGGTCGACGCGGTGATCTAGACGTTGCGGCCCAGGCAGCCTTCCTGGCCACTCGGCACCGAGGCCGGCCGGTCAAGCTGATTTGGTCGCGTGAGGAGGACGTCGGCCGCGGCCTCTACCGCAGCCATGCTGCCGCACGCCTGCGTGCTGTCCTAGGGCCCGACGGTCTGCCCAGCGCTTATGACGCACTGGTTGCGGCTCAATCGGTCATTGAATCTGTCGCTGGCCGCAACTTGCCGTTCAACCCCGGACCCAACGGCGATCGTCTGACCGTCGAAGGGGTGGACAAGCTGCACTATGCCATTCCCAACCGACGCATTCGCAGCCAGCATGTGGCCAGCCACGTGCCGATCGGGCTCTGGCGCTCGAACGGCTTTTCTTTCAATACCTTCTTCACCGAGAGCTTCATCGACGAATGCGCACTGGCGGCGGGGAGAGACCCATTGGACTACCGCCGTGCCTTGCTTCGAAACAGTCCGCGACATTTGACCGTGCTCAATCGGGTGGCGGAGATGGCTGGATGGGGTTCAGCCATGGCCCCCGGCCGTGGCCGCGGCATCGCCATCGAAGAGTGCTATCGCAGCGTGGTCGCCCAGGTTGCTGAAGTCACTGTTGGGGAAGATGGTGTTGTCACCGTGGATCGCGTTTTCTGCGCTATCGATGTAGGAATGGTGATCAATCCTGATGCTGTGATCGCTCAGATGGAGGGTGGAATCGCCTTTGGCGTGACAGCCGCGCTGATGAGTAGCATTACGCTGGAAAGTGGCGCGGTCGTGGAATCGAATTTCCACGATTTCCCGATGCTGCGCCTAGCGAACGCACCCGAGATTGAAGTCACGATCGTCGACAGCGGCCTGCCGCCTGGCGGGGCGGGTGAGCCCGGCATCGTGCCCATCGCAGGGGCCATCGCCAATGCCATTCAAGCCGCCACGGGCCGACGGATACGCTCACTGCCACTGACCACTACTGAAACCATAGCTGAACGCCGCACGCGAACCGTTCTACCTACCTCTGCGGTGTGAAGAGAGGGCTCACAGTAGCTTGTGACAGGAGAGTACAACCTATGAACTTCGATCCAGTTAGTACTGTTACCGCATGGCTCAGTGCCTATGGTTTGATCGCACTTTTCGCTATCACTTTTGTGGAGCGTTTCGTTCCGGTAATACCTTCTTATGGATTGCTACTTGCTGTTGGGATTGCAGCAGCGGAAGGAACTTGGTCGCTGTCAATTGCTTTCCTGGTGACCGTTACAGGCAATACCTTAGGGGCGACCCTCTGCTTTTACATTTTTAGAGGGCTTAGCGAGCTCCGCTCTAGGCGGCTTCTCAACAAATTAGGGCGACTCTTCGGGATGTCTGCCGATCGCATCACACAATGGGTTGCATCTTTCTGGCGACACCAGACCGTACTGGCCTTTGCGCTCCAGCTCGTGCCTACCGTCAGGCTATTCGCTCCTGCCTTTGCGGCTCTTCTACGCTGTCACTCAGGGAGTTTCCTGTTGGCCTCGGCTGCTGGAGTCGTGATTTGGAACGGCCTATTTATTAGCATCGGTTACTTCGCTTCCCATTGGTCAGCTGCTGAAAATACAACGGTTCTAACCCTGGTAGCGCTCGGTTTTCTGTTGTGTTTAGAAATTGCCCTGTTTTGGCTTATGCGACGGGTATCAAGTCGGCGGAATGTAATAAGAAGCACCGAATGCGCGCATGCAACCGACTTTCTTCCATCTATAACTCGCGTTCAGGAGCATCGGTTATGAAGCAGTGCACGACGACGAATGCGTCATTAAGTTTTTTCCTGGCATGGGCCAGGAATCCTCTACTTGTCGCTTCCGTTTTACCCTCTGGAAGTGCGCTAGCTGGCCTTATCACCTCAGAAATTTCGCGCGAAACGGGGCCCGTAATAGAACTTGGGCCTGGAACCGGGGTGTTTACCCGAGCTCTGATTGCGCGTGGTGTTAAGCAAGAGGATCTGACGCTGATTGAGTCGATGCCTGAATTTGCGGCGGCACTCAGTATCCATTATCCGCAGGCCCAGATATTGAGGATGGACGCCACTCGCCTTCGTATGGTCGACCTTTTCGAAGGGAGACCGGCTGGTGCGGTTATTAGTGGTCTTCCTTTACTTTCTATGTCACCGCGTAAAGTGATCGCGGTTCTGTCGGGGGCGTTTCGTAAAATGAGGCCAGAGGGTGTGCTCTATCAGTTCACTTATGGTGCTCGCTGCCCCGTTTCACAGCGGTTCCAGCATCATCTTGGGATTAAAGCGGAACTGCTAGGCCGCACGTTAGCCAATCTTCCCCCGGCGACGGTCTACCGTTTCCGTCGGGTCACTTCCACGCATTAGCTACCAGTGCTTGGGTCAGGTCATGCTGATATTGCCGCGTGTCATTTTATTCGGTTTTGCTGACAGGAAAATTGGATTGACCCGTCGACGTCCGTGCCAAAAACGGAGGATACATAGCTGCTCGCCTGAACAATACCAGCACGTCTGGCAGTGATTCCATCAAGTATCCTGGACGATCGCAAAGATAAAACGGATTTATGAGCATAGATAGTACTTCTCCGACGGCCTATCTTTTAGAGGCGCACGAAGCAACCTCCTCTCACTGCAGCCCTGATATGGATATAACGGCATGAAGACTACCAACGAATCCCCTCATTTTGCCGCTTTGCTGCTGTTCGCCACGGGCATATTAGCGGTTTTTTTTGCCCTGGCGACTGCTGTAAAGGCGCAGGAAACTGGCAGCGAGAGGCTCTTTCAACAACGATGTGGTTCCTGTCACAGCCTTCAGATTGGCCAGAACGGAATTGGCCCGCATCTCGCGGGTGTTATCGGCCGCGCTGCCGGCAGCATCGAAGGGGCCCGCTATTCGGATGCTATGCGTGATTCAGGCATCGTCTGGGACAATCGCTCGCTCGACACGTTTCTTGCAGCGCCGCATGAGGTGGTTCCAGGCACTCGGATGACCGTCACCGTCCCCGACGACACTCAGCGTGCGGCGATCATCGACTATCTCGAAAATCAGTAACCCTCCCAGGAGAAGCCGTCATGACAGCGTTTACAATCAATGGGCGTGTGGTGGATGTCGACGCCGCGCAAGACACGCCGCTTCTATGGGTGATCCGGGAGCATCTGCAGCTCACTGGCACCAAGTTCGGCTGCGGCATCGCGCAGTGCGGAGCCTGTACGGTTCATATCGATGGCGCGCCGACGCGCTCCTGCGTGACTTGGCTCGAGGACGTGGCTGGCCGTGAAGTAACAACGATTGAGGGGCTGTCGCCAGATGCGAGCCATCCGCTTCAAAAGGCCTGGATCGACGAACAGGTGCCGCAATGCGGCTATTGCCAGTCCGGACAGCTCATGCAAGCAGCGGCACTTCTTGAGAGCAACCCCAATCCCACGCGTGAGCAGATCATTGAACATATGGACGGTAATATCTGCCGCTGCGGAACCTATGTGCGGGTTATCAGCGCCATACAGCTCGCCGCACGGGAGGCCTGAGACATGACCAAGACAGTCAAGATTTTCAGTCACGCGATTTCTCGGCGCAGCTTCCTTATTTCGGTTGGAAGTCTCGGCGTTGCGGTTGCATTCGGCGGCCTAGTTCGTAATGCCTTTGGCGCAACAATGTCGTTGGTCGGTGAGGGCGATTACCTCCCGAATGCGTGGGTGACCATCGCGGGCGATGGAACCGTGACGATCATGTCGCCTGCCTCCGAGATGGGGCAGGGCATCATGACCACTCTGCCGCTTCTCATCGCGGAAGAAATGGATGCTGATTGGGAGATGGTTCGCATTGTTCAGGCTCCATCCGATGCGGATAAATACGGCAATCCTGGCTTCTATGGCATCCAGCTCACGGGCGGCAGCGAATCTACGCGCGGCTATTATGAGCTGCTACGGATTACCGGCGCGCAGACCCGTAAGGTTCTCCTGTCGAGCGCGGCCAACATGCTGGACGTGTCAGTGGGCGAGCTCACAACAGAGCCGGGTAGGGTCGTACATGCACGAACCGGCCGCTCACTCAGTTATGGCCAGATCGCCACAGATGGTTCGCTTCCCGATCCGCTGCCGCAGGTAACCGAGGCCGATCTGAAGCCGACCGATCAATGGCGCTATATCGGCAGGCGTGACATCCACCGCATCGACCTCCCTTCGAAGGTCGACGGGAGTGCAGTCTATGGCATTGATGTGCAGCTTCCCGACATGCTGTATGGCGCAGTATTGCGGGCGCCTGTCCAGGGTGAGCAACCCGAGAGAATTGACGACTCGGAAGCCAGGGCCCTGCCTGGCATCACGCATATTGTTCCGCTCTCCTACGGGGTCGGTATCATCGGCGAGACGGTCGAGGCGACGCGGCGGGCCAAAGATCTGCTTAATGTGACGTGGAGCACATCCTCACAGGTTCGCAACTACACAAGCGACCGCCTGCTGGAACATTATCGCGATGTGGGGCGCGATCTCTCGCAAACGGGCGTTGAGGCGTTCTCGGAGGGTGATGCAGATTCCGCGATCACGAATGCGGCAACGGTCATTGAAGTCGACTACATGAGCGATCTGGTTTGCCATGCAACCATGGAACCGATGAACGCCACGGCGCTGGTGACTGGTGACACTGTTGAAATCTGGGCGCCCACGCAGGGACCGACGGGCACGCAAGGCTTTGCTGCAGAGGTGGTCGGCACGACGCCGGATAAGGTCAAGGTGAACGTGACCCTGCTTGGTGGTGGTTTCGGCCGCAAAGCCGAGGCAGACTTCATCGTCGATGCCGTGTCGCTGGCCAAGGAGGTGGAAGGACGTCCGGTCAAGGTCATCTGGAGCCGCGAGGACGATGTCCGGCACGATAAATTCCGACCACTCGAAGCGCAGCACATTCAGGTTGGTCTCGACGTCAATGGAAATATCACTGGCTGGCGGCACCGTATTGTGGCCGATTCCATTTTTGCTCGTACGAATGCTGAACTGTTCGCAAGCGCGGGTGGGCATGACGACGTGGTGACCGAGGGCGCGCATTTCAACTACACGGTGCCAGGGCACCGGATCGAGTATATCCGTCAGGATAATGGCTTGGATATCGGCTTCTGGTTCGCCGTCGGGGTTGGCTACACCAGATTCAGTATCGAATGCGTTATCGATGAAATCGCAGCCGCTAGGGGAACTGATCCTCTGCAGCTCAGGCTCGAACTCCTGAAGGATCAGCCACGGGCGCGCAACGTCATTGAGACCGTTGGCCAGATGGCCGAATGGGATCGTGAGCGTGATGACCGGGCGTTAGGCCTCGCCTATTCCGATGCCTTTGGCTCTCATTGTGCGCAGATTGCGGAAGTGTCGCTCAACCGGGAAACCGGTGTGATTAGAGTGCATAAGGTCTGGTGTGCTGTAGATCCAGGGGTGGCGATCCAACCGCGCCACATTGAAGGCATGATGATCGTGGGCATCACAAACGGAACCGGCCACGCGCTATTCGAGCAGATCAACATCGTCAATGGCGAGGTGCAGGAAGGAAACTTTGATACCTATAGGGTGATTCGTATGTCAGAGGCGCCTGAAATCGAAGTGGCGGTGGTGCCGACAAGCGGGAGTCCGGTTGGCGGCATAGGCCAGGCTGGCCTGCCGCCGGTCGGGCCAGCAATCGCCAACGCCGTGGCGCGCCTCACTGGCGGCGTGCGGCTCCGGCACTACCCTTTCCTACCTGAACGGGTAAAGGCGGCACTCGGCGCCTGATCGCCTGAAGTGTTGTGCGATCACGATGTCCGACTCACCACGTGGCTTTGATATAACGCCCTGGTGATATGCCCATAACGCGCTTGAAAGCCGTATTAAACGCATGCTCGGATTCATAGCCGACTGACAGGGCTATTCGCGCTAGCGTGTCACGACCGTGAGTGAGCTGCTCCCCCGCAAGCATCATTCTCCAGCGCGTCAGGTAGGCGATGGGAGTCTCACCTGCCTTATGGCGAAAGCGCTCGGCAAATGTAGAGCGTGACATCCCTGCTTGTGTCGCTAGCTCCTGAACTGTCCAGGAGTGTGCAGGGTTCGCATGCATCGCTCTGAGTGCTTTACTGAGTTGAGGATCTTCAAGCGCGGCAAACCAACCAATGTCATTAGAAGATTGCTCCGATAGGTATAACCGTAACGCTTGTACTAACATCATGTGTGCCAGCTGTTGTGCCACCAAGGATGAACCGGGGCGGGCCTCTTGCAACTCTTCCATCATCAGTTCGATCGACCATCGTAGTCTGGCGCGATCAGCCGAGGTCTCGACCCGCATCAGGGGTGGTAACGTTTGCAGCAGTGCCTCTGCGTGACGTCCATTGACTTCGAAACGGCTGCCCACCAGAAATACGTCGCCACCACCGTTATAGGTGACGATTTCGCCGCTACGAGAGGGATCAAGTACTTCGCTGGCTCTTTTAGGCTCGGTGCTCAAGTCGCTGCCTATACGTACGGCTTTGCCACTGGGCAAGACAAAACAGTCACCAGCCTGGAGAAGCACTGGTGCTTCCATATCTTTCATTGACAGCCAGCAGGCGCCTTGCATGACGGCATAGCATTTGATTCGACCAGCTAGATCATCGAGTGTGAGCGCCCATGCACCGCCTGCATCGAAGCCAGCGGTGATATAGCTACGGGGCTTTAGCATTGAGAGTACTTCAGAAAGAGGATCCATATATTTCTCGGACGAATGCGTAAAAAAAGTGGACTTTAAAGTATAGATCGTTCGGTTGATTCTGCCTACATTGCCAATGCGGCAATTCTTCAGTGGGAAGAATCAATATTCAGGAATAAACATCATGAAAGCAGCTGTTGTGAATAAATTCGGTGCTCCACCATCGTTTGAGGATTTTCGCGAGCCAGTGGCCGGTGAGGGGGAGTCGGTGGTCAAGGTGAATGCCACTGCGCTAAGCCCTATTGTGAAAGGATTAGCGTCAGGCAAACACTATGCGAGTGGTGCAGAAGCCGGATTCATACCGGGTGTTGACGGCGTAGGAGTCGACGCTAGCGGACGGCGCGTCTACTTTCTTTTCCCCAAGGCACCGTTTGGTTCTATGGCAGAGCAGTCATTGGTTACCAATCACATGATGGTGCCAGTGCCAGATGAGTTGCCTGACATACACGCAGCATCCATAGCCACGGCTGGGCTAGCGTCCTGGATCGCGCTTACACGTCGAACCAAATTGCGAAAAGGTGAAACGGTGATGGTGCTGGGTGCGGCAGGCTCAGCTGGTGGAATGGCACTTGATACCGCTCGATATTGTGGCGCAGGTAAGATCATCGCCGTCGGCCGTGATGAGAAAAAACTTCAAAGCCTCAACGCTGATGTGAAGATCGCCCTCAATGACGGCAGCGAGGCAGCATTGCGTGAGCAGTTTAACGAGCGGGTCGATATTGTGCTCGACTTCCTATGGGGTGAGCCCGCTGTACATGTTTTAAGGGCCGCCACTCTAAATCGTGGCTCGGGTGCCGGTGAACCACGTCTCCGCTATGTGCAACTCGGCACCGTGGCGGGAGATGAGATCCTCATTCGCGGCGATATGCTGCGTAGTTCAGGGTTGGAGCTGATCGGAAGCGGCATCGGCAGTGTGGCTGTCAATGAACTCATCCAAGGTGCTGGCGAGTTGCTTGCCGCTGCACCGGCAGCTGGTTTCCATGCCCCGCATAAATGCTTACCGCTTAGTGCTGTGGCAGAGGCCTGGGGCGGAGATCCAAGCGTTCGTTATATTCTCACTCCTGATTCGTAATACAAACAGTGTCTTTTTGATAAAAGGGTGAAGGCTCTTGATATGATGCCATCGGGATCTTGTAGATCCCGATGGTTTTTAAAGCACTAAACGCAAGAAAGTGTAGGCTCTCTTAGTCTCTATTCAAGAACTCCATCACAGCTTTGTTCAGTGCTTCGGGACACTCTTCAGGCAACCAGTGGCCACCACCATGGAGAACGATGCCTGTCACGTCGCTGGCGTAATGACGCATCATATCAATCTGATACTGTCCCATACCGCCATGATCTCCACCGCCGATGGCAAGTGCAGGAATAGTGACCTTTGTCCTGGCCAATTCGTTATTATCTTTTACGCCTTGATTGAGTACCCGGTAGTACTCGAAAGCGGCATTAAGGCTGTGTGGTTTGGCATACGAACTGGCATACAGGTCAAGAAGCTCCGGTGTGAATACCTCCTTATTGGCGGCATGAACTTTGATGAAGTGTTCGAAGAAGATGCGCTCCTTGCCTGAGACCAACTTCTCTGCCAACTGCTGCTCTGCGGCAAAGAAACTGAAATGCCATACCAATGATTCACCTTCGGGGGTAAAAGCGGGGAACGAGTAAATACTGTCGCCAGGGATCGGTGCCTCCATGTAGATAACACGACGAATAGCATTCTGATGCTGCACCAGCATCGGGTAGGTATTCCAGATGCCGATATCATGGGCGACCAGATCAAACGTCTGATTGCCACTGAATTGTTTGGCAAGCTTATAGAGCAGCACTGCAATATCGGTGGCTCTATAGGAGGGGGGAACAGCCGACTGGCCCAGACCTGGCAAGTCTGGTGCAACGACGGTGAAGCTTTTTGCCAGCGCGGGCATCAGTTGGTGCCACTCATACCACGTTTGTCCAAAACCATGCACCAGATAAACCAGTGGGCCCGATCCGCCTTTGACGTAATGAAGTTTAACGCCGTCGATGGTCTGATACCCACTAGTGAATCCATCGGGGATCGGGAATTCATCAGCGGGGCAAGTAGATGAAGCATTAGAAAACGTATTGCTATGATGTTGGGACACGGATTGATCCTCAATTAATTGATTGGTGGAAAGATAGGCAGAGATCCAGATGGTTACTGCTAGATTGGTAAAAGAGGTTTAGCGATAGGCTTAGTGACTAATTGAAGGGCTCTCTGCGGTGCGTCGTCCTGGTCGGAAACCATGTATTTTTGCCGACCAAGCGATAGCGAGTCCTACTAGGAGCAACAAGGTAAGAGCTAATGGAAATGAGCCAGCTCCCCATGTTTGCAACAGAAAGCCTCCCAATAACCCACCGCCAGCTATAGAGCTGTTCCAGGCCACTACATTCATGGAAAGTGCTACATCAGAGCCGCTACCGGCAGTATCAGCGAGCGCCGTTTGTAGTAGCGTTGCCGCGCCACCAAAGGTAATGCCCCATACTGCGACGCCCAGGTAAACAACAAGGGGATTCAGCGTACCCAAACCGAACACCAACGTCGTTAGAGCAAATGCTGCCAAGCTTGCCAGTACGGTTGCGCGCAGAAAGCTCTCCACCAGCTTCCCGGTGATCCAGATCCCGGCGAGGGCCGCCGCGCCAAATGCTAGTAAAACAAGGTCAATGCGATCGGTAAGCCCCGCAGGGGCAACAAAGGGCGCAATGTAGGTATAGAGAATGTTGTGAGCGAGCATCCACGCTATAACAACAGCCAGTACCGGTCTGACGCCGGCTGTCGTAAACACTTTCAGCAATGGCATACGTTCGTGGGAGGGCTGACCGGGGTAGTCAGGAACTTTGGCGAGTACCCATGCAATCAAGATGAGCGCTAAGGCTGACATTATCCAGAACGCCGCTCGCCAGCCGATAACTGAACCCATAAAGGTTCCAAGAGGAACTCCCAAGGAGAGTGCGATGGGTGTTCCTACCATTGCCACTGCCAAGGCGCGTCCTTGCTGATGAGGCGCCACCATTCGTCTTGCGTAACCAGCAAGCAGGCTCCACGCAAGTCCCGCGGCAACCCCGGCGAAAAAGCGAGCGGCTAGCGTTAACCAGATGTTAGTGGAAAGCGCTGTCGCTGAATTGAAAATGAGAAAACCAACAATGGTTATTAATAACACGTTACGGCGCCGCCACCCGCGGGTTGCAATCGTGAGTGGGATAGCAGCTAACAAAGATCCCAGCGCATAGGCCGTTACCATTTGACCCGCGAGTGCTGGACTAATGCCAAAGCCCTGGCTGATTTGAGGCAACAAACCCGCGGGCATCGTCTCTGTGACAATGCAAATAAAGCCCGTCATGGCCAAGGCCAGCAGTCCCGCGAATGGTAGACGATCAGGTTCAGCTGCTTCTGCCTGTGTGGATAAGTAGCTCACAACAAAGATCCTTTAGAAAGTTAAGTAATTTCCGGGCAGCGTTCAGTGCGGTGACACCCTGAGGTTTGCTATATATGTATCGATCGGTATAAATATATGCGCGCCGAGAGTCCCTTGTCAAGGATTTATATACCGAATAGTATGTTAGTTAAGTGGAGTAATTTATGGAGTTCAATATGGCAACGATGGGCCGGCCTCGAACCTTTGATCGCGATAAGGCAGTGGAGGAGGCGATGTACATCTTTTGGCAGAATGGCTACGAATCTACGTCATTGAGCCAATTAAAGGCAGGTATTGGCAACGGTATCTCTGCCCCCAGTTTCTATGCCGCTTTTGGTTCTAAGGAAGCGTTGTTTCAGGAGTGCGCACAACGTTATTTGTCCACCTATGCACTTGTGACGGAATCCTTGTGGGAGGAGGAGCTTGCTCCCCGCGACGCCATTGAAATTACCCTGCGGCGCTCAGCTAAGATGCAGTGTGAACGCGGGCACCCTAAAGGCTGTATGGTTGGGTTAAGCGTCATTAGCACACCTTCGGATGAAAATGCCGCTGTGATTGCTCCATTAACCCGTTCACGTGCAAGAACCCGCGCGGGTATCGTGGCTTGCGTGAAACGCGGTATCGAGAGCAGCGAGCTGCGGGCTGACACCAATGAGCGTGCCTTATCCACGGTGTTTGACTCATTTTTATTGGGACTTTCTACACTAGCTCGAGACGGTATTCGCCACTCTGTCCTGGATACTGCCATCACCCAAGTGATGTTAGTGTGGGATGCATCGAGAACCAAGGGATAGAGCTGTTGAGTTAGATAAGAGCTTCACTTAACGTCACTGTCGGCTTCGTATTCCATGCTTCCGACGGCCAGCGCTTGGCGCGAGTATCGAAAGCTATCGACCAGTACGGTCTACGGATCCTTGTGGATCGAACGGTACCGTTTACAGAGTTCATTCCAGCATTCCGACATCAGGCCTCAGGACGTGCACGGGGAAAAATCATCATCACATTCGATTGAGCTTGACCGCAGCCGCCAGCCCCGGTTCGGAGCTTGATAAGGAGAGTTGTCATGCAGGCAACTAGCGAAACAACCAGACGCGATCTGTTGAAGCTGATGGTTCTAGCTGGGATTGCCGTGGCATTGCCCCAGAGGGACTAAGCACAGGATGAGCAGGAGGGAGATATTGAATACCTCCGAGATTGCGGTATTTACCGGTTCAGTCCTGTTAAGTCCTCGCTGAGAGCCCGCAGTGTACGGCGCGCCGATGCATCATATACTTGCGATGTCGCGCGTGACTCGCGCTGACCGTCGAAATATCGGCCGGTTGTCGCCGCGCGATCCCTTCCGGTTGTAAGGGCGATCACAGCGGCCGCCCCCGTACCAACTGATGTGCTCGGCGTGATGCCGGCCTGCCGCACCATAGTCGTATTCATGTGAGTGCCGGGGTGGAGGGAATTGGCGATAATCGCTCTTGCGTCCAGCCTCTCCGCCAGGTCGATCGTGTACATGATCTGTGCGACCTTGCTTTGCCCGTAGGCGCGATAACCCTGGTAACCGTGCTTGAGCATCACATCGTCGAAGTCAATGGCGCTCTGGCCTGCTGAAGCGACGGTCACAATGCGCGAAGGATCCTCGCCACCGCCCGCTTTGAGCAAGGGCAACAAGCGTTCCGTCAGTAAGAAGGTCGCGAGGTAGTTGATCGCGAAATGTCGCTCGTAGCCATCCGTGCTTTCTCGGCGTGGCCCATCGGGCTTCGAGATTCCGGCATTATTGACGAGAGCGTCAAGATGAGAGCATTCCGCGTGAACCGCATCAGCGAGTCTATGCACGTCGCCAAGAGAGGCGAAGTCCGCCTCAAAGAACCGGGCGGTTCCTCCAGCCTGTTCGACGGCATGGACAGCGGCCGCTCCGCGTCGCGTATCACGTCCGTGCACCAGAATATGCATGCCGGGTCGCGCAAGCTCTTCGACGACCCGACGGCCAAGTCCATCGGTTGAACCCGTCACGAGGATTGTCTTGTGTGCGCTCATGGTGTTTCCTCCTGTACTTCAGATTGTTGTCAGCAACATCTTCTCTTATAGGGGGGGCGGTATTACCCGTGTTGCTTCCACTCAAGCTTCGCTGGCAATGCGATTGAGATTGTTGACCGATTCTTCCGGCAAAACCAACTGTGCGGCAGCCAAATTTTCCTGTAGATGTACCATGGATGATGTTCCAGGGATTAACAGGATGTTTGGGGATCGCTGTAACAGCCAGGCAAGAGCAACCTGCAAAGGCGATACCTGCAACGTTTCTGCCTCTTGTTGCAGAATTGTAGACTGCAGCGGTGTAAAGCCTCCTAAGGGGAAGAAAGGGACATAGGCAATTCCATCCTGTGCAAGCTGCTCGATGAGAGTATCGTCATGTCTGTGGGCAAGGTTGTAATGGTTCTGCACACAGACGATAGGCGCAATGGCGCGGGCCTCTTCGATTTGCTTTTCGGTGACATTGCTGACACCCAAATGGCGAATAAGCCCTTCTTGCTGTAGTTCTGCAAGTACTGAAAAGGGTTCAGAGATGGAACCTTCAGCCGGACCGTGCGCAGAAAACATTGCCCGCAAGTTCACCACCTCTATCTGCTCCAAGCCTAGATTAATCAGATTGTCGTGGACTGCCTGCGTAAGCTCAGCCTTAGAGAAGGCCGGAAGCCAGTCACCTTTGTCGTCACGCCGGGCGCCGATTTTTGTGACAAGCGTTAACTCCTTGGGATAGGGATGCAAGGCCTCCCGAATGATTCGGTTGGTGATGTGGGGGCCATAGAAGTCGGACGTATCAATATGATCCACACCGTATTCCACGGCTGCTCTAAGTAGGGCAATGGCGCTCTCTTTGTCCTTCGGTGGGCCAAATACGCCGGGGCCGGCCAGTTGCATTGCGCCATATCCCATGCGTTTGATCTGCCGATCACCTAATTTAAAGGTGCCTACCTGTTCGATGTCGTTCATGAAAGTCTCCTGTTTTTGATTTCCGCCACAAGGGCATAAACACGGCACTGCCTTCAGCTTTCTCCTTGCTCACCACGCACAATGGCCGCCCGCTCCTGGGGATTACGCCGCCGCAGGGATGTCTGGGCGATCGCAGGCGGGACATAGGCCGCTCCTTCCAGCGGCGCCACATCAACGCCCGGCGGGACTATTTCGTCGATCCGGTCGAGGATTTCATCGCTTAACTGCACCTCCGCGCCGGCGAGCAGATCGTCGAGTTGCTTGGGCGTGCGGGGGCCGATGAGGGCGGATGTAATCGCCGGATGCGTCACGACGAAGGCCAGTGCCATGTGGGTCAACGACAGGCCCGCATTTTCGGCCAGCGGGATGAGCTGCTCGACAGCGTCGAGGCTGGCTTCGTCGGACATCGCCTTGGGGAAATATTTCGCCCGCAGCGAGTCCGGTTGCTCTTCACCCTTGCGGTATTTGCCTGTGAGCATACCCTTAGCCAGCGGGCTCCAAGCCATCGCTCCCATGCCATAACGCTGGCAGGTGGGCAGCACCTCCCGCTCGATCGAACGGTTGAGAATAGAGTAGGGGGGTTGTTCTGTGCGGAAACGGGCCAGTCCGCGTCGCTCGGCGACCCATTGCGCCTCCACGATGGCGGAAGCAGGAACGGTCGACGCGCCGATGGCGCGCACCTTGCCCTCGCGCATCAGGTCGGTGAGAACCGACAGGGTTTCCTCGATATCGGTATCCGGCGCCAGCCGATGAATCTGATAAAGGTCGATGTGGTCGGTCTGCAGGCGGCGCAGCGAGTCTTCGACCGCGCGGGTCAGCCAACGCCGCGACCCACCCCGGCGGTTAGGGTCGTCCCCCATCGGGAGAGAAGCCTTGGTGGCAAGGACGACATCGTCTCGCCGCCCCTTCAGTGCCTTGCCAACGATCTCTTCAGATTCGCCCTGGCTGTAGGCATCGGCGGTATCAATGAAGTTGATGCCGAAATCCAGTGCCTTGTGGATCATGCCGACGCATTCATCGTGATCAGCATTGGCGATTTTCCCGAACATCATCGTGCCCAGGCAGTAGGGGCTGACCTGAATGCCGGTACGGCCAAGTTGACGATATTGCATGGTGCTCTCCTCGTATGATGGCAACGGTGCAGGTGAATCATGTTCACAACAGTTGCGGGAGAGATCCCCGCTGCAGAGCGCCTCTGGCATCTGCCATGAGTCGAGTATGGCAAGCCGAAGCAGGATGAACTACAATAAATCGTCCGTATTTAGTTTGCAGGTGTCCTGTGTTGCTCGATCCGCTTGCCCAGGTAGTCACGCTCCTTCAACCCGCTACCCCGTTTTCGAAACGGGGTAGCGGCGCCGGTCGTTGGAGAGTTCTCCGCACAGAGGTCGGGCACCCTTTCTATTGCGCCATTCTTGAGGGAGCATGCCGTCTCAAAGCCGACGGGCACGACGAGATCGTCCTCGAAGAAGGGGATTTCGTGCTCCTCCCCTCCGCGTATAACTTCTCAATGTCGAGCCACTCGCCCACGACCCCCGAAGACATCGTTCATACCTCCATCGTGTTACCCGATGGCGAACACAGGGTCGGCAACCCAGACGACTCTCCCGATGTCCGCTTTCTGGTGGGTTACTGTGTCTTTCGCTCCCCGGATGCGGCTCTGCTCTCGTCGCTGCTCCCCAAGCTTGTACACGTTCGGGGAGTGGATCGGCTGGCCACTCTCATGCAACTCGTCGGCGATGAAGCGCGTGCGCAGCGACCGGCGCGGGATGTGGTTCTGGAACGCCTGCTGGAAGTCCTGCTCATCGAGGCCCTTCGCTCTGACGGTAAGACGAACACCTCGCCCGGGCTACTGCGTGGCCTGACCGACGAGCGGATTGCGATCGCAATCCGCCGGATACATGAGAGTCCCGAGCAGCCCTGGACGGTTGCACAGCTTGCAAACGAAGCGACACTCTCCCGCTCCGCGTTTTACGAGCGGTTTGGTCGCGCGGTGGGCATGGCGCCAATGGAGTACCTGCTCGCCTGGCGTATGGCCTTGGCCAAGGATTTGCTGCGCAGAGAAAAAGCCAGTATCGCTGACGTCGCCGAACGGGTTGGCTACAGCTCCGCCAGCACCTTTAGTGTCGCCTTTAGCCGTCATGTCGGGCTTCCGCCTGCCCGTTATGCCCGGGGTGCTTCGTTTGACAGGCTGCTACAGGCCGAAGCCGATAGCTCACCAGAGACCGGATCCATTGCTTGAGCCGAAACTCTTAGGCAAGCAATCGCGGGCGGTCGGCTGAGCTTTCACCTTTAGGATCCCAGTTCACCATCGACTCGAGTTGCTTTGGCTAAATGATCCAATTTAGCCTGTGCTAGCGAAGTTGGCAGGTGGCATATGCACCGCTCCCGGTGATGACATGACTGAGGAGCGCTCAGACGTTAGTGCATGACGAAGATTTAAAAAGGTGTGTGTCTGGAACGTTCGGCATATCGGCGAGCAGCGCAAGCGCGGTCGAACTCAAGGGAGATCGTACCTTGCGTTGATAGGCTTCTACGATCTCGGCGAGTATGGACACTGCAAGCATTGACGCATCACGCATTGATGGGATCAACCCAACGGGGCCATGGATTCGTCTGATCTGTCTCTCGGTAAAACCGATTGACTGAAGCCTCTCACAGCGCCGCGCATGGGTAGCTTTGCTGCCAATGGCGCCGATATAGAAGACGGGGCCTTTAAGCGCTTGGGCGAGTAGGGCTTCCTCCCAGTCCACGTCATGGAAGGCGAGCAGAAATGCCGTCCATGGATCATCGTCCAGCTTGGGAAGCGCTGATGGAACCGTCAATAACGTGACATGGCCGATGCCTAGCCGTTGGGCATCCTGGGCTTCGGCAGCGTCGCGGAGTTGCAGTTCGGTGTGGATGCCGCTTGCCGTCGCCAGCCGGACAAGCGCCAGACTATCGGCGCCGCGCCCGGCGATGCGCAGGCGGAGCTTGGGTATGTACTGAAAAGACAGAGTGCCTGGGGTGGGCAGATGTCCCAATCCGAGCGAGCCCGAGTCAGAAAGCGTGATCGATACCGGCTGGCGCGAGGCGAGCTGATCATGGCAGGCACGCAGAACACTGACCTGGGCGTTGGGAAGTACGCAAACGTCAATGGCACCACCGCAGGGTAGCGGCAAATCGATGAACGGTGAGCCCTTGCCGTACCTCAGGCGTTTGATCCCCCCCGTGCTAAGCGCTTGCCGCGCATGATGGGCCACATCCGCGTCGATGCACCCGCCTGAAATGTAGCCGCAACGGTCACCCGTGGCAGACACGGCCATCAGGGCGCCCGGCATGCGCACGGCACCACCTTCCGTCGCGGTCACGATAACGAGAGCTGTCTTGCTTTCTCTGCGCCAATCGAGCCACTGTCCAAGGACATCCTGCGCGTGTTCCAGATACATGTTAGGCCTCGTCAATCTGTGGTCGGCTGCTTTAACCCTGAACATGATCGGCCAACGGCAGGTGGCGGATTCGTTGCTGCGTAGCGGCAAACAGCGCGTTGGCCAGCGCCGGGGCGAGCGGGGGAATGCCCGGCTCACCAACGCCGCCTAGCGGCGAGCCGATATCAACGATGCTCACCGCTACCTCTGGCACCTCCCCGATGCGGAGCAAGGGATAATCGTGAAAGTTCGACTGCTCGGCGTGGCCGTCACGGATCGTCACCTTCTGCCTTATGGCGGCTCCGAGCGCATCGATGACGGCGCCCTGTAGTTGCGCTTCCACCTGGCCCGGATTGATCGCGCGTCCGCAGTCGATAGCGGCATAAACACGTTCCACCTGAATACCTTCATCGTCAGCCCGAGCCTCGACTACCTGGGCAACATAGGAGCCGTAGCTTTCTACCACGGCCAAGCCGCGCGAGACTCCCTCTGCCACAGGCTCGTGCCAGTGCGACATCTCGGCGACCCGGTCAAGGACGGCGAGCATCCTCGCCTGATCGGTGCAGTGGTTTCTGCGAAACTCCAGCGGATCGCGGCCCGCTGCTGCAGCGCATTCGTCCATGAAGCTTTCAAAGAAGAAGCCGTTGAAGGAGTGGGCGATCGAACGCCAGGGGCAAAGCGGTATCGGCAGGTCGACCACGGCATGATCCACGACAAGGTTGGGGATGACGTAGCGCATGTCCGACAGGCCGCCGAGCGAGAAGGGATCGAAGTTGGCGAGATTGCCCGTCGACTGCGCCCGCTGCTCCGGATCAATGCCGTATTCGCGGCCCATTTGCGGCCCGGAGACGCGAATGCGCATGCCGGTGATCTGGCCGGCCTCGTTCAGAACCGCCCGGAAGCGACACATCATCGTCTGGCGATACTGGCCCTGCTGAACGTCATCCTCGCGCGCCCATAGCACCTTGACCGGCCGACCATCGACGGCGCGGCTGGCAAGCGCTGCCTGAAGGGCGATCTCGCCGTGAGTCTTGCGCCCGAAGCCACCACCCAAATAGGTGGTATTGATGAAAAACTGGTCAGCCGGTATCTGCATCGCATTCTCGAGCGTCATGCGCACGATGTCCTGGCCCTGCGTGCCGATCCATAGTTCTGTTCGTTCCTCGGTGGACTCGGCCGTGCAGTTGATCGGCTCCATGCTGGCATGAGTCAGAAACGGCACCGAGTATTCGGCCTCGACGACCTGACCGTCGTCCGACAGGGTTGCCTCGGCCTCGCCCCGCAGCGTGGTGATAGGGACATCGGTTCGATCCAGTCCCTGGCGAAGTATTGCATTTATCTCATCGGAGGAAAGCGTATCCGCCGGTGTTCGTGTGAAGGTGATATCCAGGGCATCGGCTGCTTGTTTGGCCTGCCACCAGGAGTCGGCAACCACCACCATGCCGCGCGGCACGCGAACCACGGCGACAACGCCCGGCATCCCGGAGACGCTGCTCTCATCGAATGTCTCGACATCGGCGGAAAAGACCGGGGCGAGTCTGACGGCGCCATACAGCATGCCTTCGCGCTCGACGTCTATCCCGTATACGGCTTTGCCTGTCACCTTTGCCGGGGTATCGAGACGCGCTACCTTGCGCCCGGTCAGCGTGCGTTCGCTATCGGGTCGCAGGGTTGGATCCTCAGGCATCGGCAGCGCCATGGCGTCTTCCACCAGGTCACCGAAGGGGATCCTTCGGCCGCTGTCGGCGTGGACAATGAAGCCGCTCTCGGCGTGCAAGGCTGCCGCTGCTACGTCTAGGCGCTCGGCCGCCGCCTGGGTCAGCATTTCCCGTGCCTGGGCGGCCGCGCGGCGCAGCGGGTCGTGCCAGAAACGGATGCCGAACGAACCCACAGAACGCATCTGGCCGATGAATGGAATTCTGTAGTCGTCGGAGAGCTTATTCGGCATGCCGACAGTAATACTCGACCAATCGGCGCCCAACTCCTCGGCGAGAATCTGGGCCTGGCCCGTGTGGGTGCCCTGGCCCATTTCGCTCGTGGGTAGCAGGAAGGTCACCTGGCCGCTAGTGTCGATGCGGATATAAGCGTGCGAAAGGAGTGAATCCTCGTCCTTTCGTGCCCAGGCCGTGGGTAGACGAAGGGGAATGATGAGCGCGGCGCCTGCCACTAAGGTGCCGCCTAGAAAGGCGCGACGGCTAAAGGATAAATGATGTGTTTTCATTGTTGACCTGTCCTTTCCATAAGCCTTGAGGTGATACGGTGCCGGTTAGCTTTCGGCGACACGGTGTATGGCCGCCCGGATGCGCACATAGGTGCCGCAGCGGCAAAGATTGCCGCTCATTGCGTCATCGATCTGCGCATCGGTAGGGTGCGGATTGCGCGCCAGAAGCGCAGCGGCGCTCATGATCTGACCCGACTGGCAGTAGCCGCATTGCGGGACGTCCAGTTCCACCCAGGCCTGCTGGACGGGGTGCGAGCCATCTTCGGACAACCCTTCGATCGTGGTGATGGATCTGCCTTCGGCGCCAGATAACGGGAAAACACAGGCACGCACCGGCTCACCATCCACATGCAGCATGCACGCACCGCATTGTGCGACGCCGCAGCCGAACTTGGTGCCGGTGAGTTTCAGTTGCTCCCGGATCACCCAGAGAAGCGGTGTACCCGGCTCGGCGGTGACGTCTACCGCGCGTCCGTTGATCGTAAATGCTGTCATGGGTGTTTCTCCTTGGCCTCATTTCGGGTCGTAACATGGCAGGGTTGTTGGCTCTTCTCGATTGCCTTAGAGACAGCAGTTGGCTTCGGCCAAGGCTGCGTTATCTTTTTTAACAACTTGATGGAGACAATACTTGCCAGCACCTGCGCAAACCTTGCCTTTTCCTGCAGGGGGGCGACGAAGGCCTTCGACATCATGCTAAGTTCAACCTGAATGCGGCAAGGAAACAGATAGATTCGCTCTATTTGGTCGATTCTGAAGTCACAAGTGGAACTGAAAAGGGGGCGTCCATCCAACTCGCCTCCTTTGGGGGACACTTTGCTACAATTTGGTATCAGTACGGCACACTTAAGTGACAAATTGATCGTATTGATTATGCTCTGCATCACGTCTCGCCCGGAGCGCTCTCGACCCTCTATGCCGCCTATGCCGTAACTAATCCAGAAGCGCACGGTGGAGTTCCTAGGATCCCGTCAATGATTTAAGTGAAGTCGGGGTTGGCGAAGGCGGCGCGACTCTATGATGAACTGGCTAAGAAGACAGGCCAGATATCGGCTGACGAGAGTTTCAGGTTTACGGCGCGGAGGTTAGGGCAATGCACGAGGCCACACATGTAGTCGTCGTTGACGATCATAATGATATACGGGATCTGGTGCGGGAGTATCTCGAGCATCAAGGTTACAAGGTCAGCGTAGCGGAAGGGGGGGCAACCCTACGACGAATCCTCGCGCGACAGACGGTCGACCTGATCATTCTCGATGTCATGATGCCCGGTGAGGACGGTATCTCGCTATGCCGGGAGGTTCGGGCATCCGGAGATGTTCCTATCATATTTCTGACTGCGATGGCCGAAGATACAGATCGTATCGTCGGTCTCGAGCTTGGCGCGGACGATTACCTGGTTAAGCCATTCAATCCGCGTGAGCTTCTTGCTCGAATTAGAGCCGTCCTCCGTCGTGCTACCAGTTCTACGCCGGTGGGTACAATTCTCAATCGTAGGATAGTGCGCATCGGACATTGGAAACTCGATTTAGGGCGCCAGGAGATCTTCGGTGACGATGGTGTTGGCATTCCTCTCAGTACAGCGGAATTTCGTCTTCTCAAGGTTTTCATTGAGCGACCTGGGTTAATACTCAGCCGAGAGCAGCTTCTTGATCTGACGGTTGGGAGGACAGCCGACATCTTTGACCGCAGCATTGATAACCAAGTTAGCCGTCTGCGAAAGAAGATTGAGGAGAATGCCAAGAATCCGTCGATCATCAAAACCCATTGGGGCGGTGGCTACAGCCTGTGTATTGAGGTCGTGTTCGAATGATTCGTCTTTGGCGTAAAAGCTTGGCTATACAAATCATCGGGCTGACGCTAGCGGCGTTAATCGTCTCCCAGGCGCTTACCTTCCTGATTTCCATGGATGAGTACACCAAAAAGTTCGATGCAGGGGTAAAAGCTGAATTTATCAGCCGAGCGTCATCAGTGACCCGCTTGGTGGAATCGCTATCGCCGCCATTGAGAGAGCAGGCTCTGCGCGCAAGTGAAGGCAGTTATTTAAGATACTGGTTGACCGACAGCGACCCTGCGGATCCTAATGCCTGGAGATTAGCGGCCCTCTCCCAGCTTTCCCGGCCTTTGGATAGCGCCGTCGATCCAAACGGAACATTAGGATGGGCTGGCTCTCCCCATCCGAAATTACCGAACGTCGACGAAGTGGCCACTGCAAACGCCGATGACCCATGGTGGACTCCAACGCCCTATTTGTGGATGCTGTCGCAGCCAACCAAGGTGCTCCAATTTTCAGGCAGTCTTGGGTATGGGTACAAGGCGCAACTGGGTGACGGGCGTTGGTTGAATGCGGCCTTTTACCAGCACGATAAAGGTAGTTTGTGGACATCCAAGCCTCTGATTTCGCTTGGGCTTACTGCTATCATGCTCGCTTTGATCAGCATTTTTATAGCAAGCCGTATCGCTCAACCACTACGAAATCTGGCCACAGCCGCTGAAGCTTTAGGGCGAGGGCAAAACCTGCCGCCATTGTTGGAAGAGGGGCCAGAAGAGATCAGGCGCACAGCTCAATCCTTCAATAAGATGCAAAGCCGTCTACATCGTTTCGTAGAGGATCGGACGAAGATGCTTGCAGCGATTGGCCATGATTTACGGACGCCGCTGACCTCGCTTCGGTTAAGAGCCGAATTCGTTAACGACGAAGATATCCAGCGCAAAATGATAGTGACGATTGACGAGCTGCAGTCGATGACGGAAGCCGCGATTTCGTTTGCGCGTGGAGAGTCGATTAAAGAGGAAACGCGCACCATTGATCTGGAAGCGCTTGTGGGGAGTATTTGTGACGACCACGCTGATCTGGGACATCCGGTCACCCATGTCGAGAGCGTTAAGATGAAGTACCGTTGTCGACCAGATAGCCTTCGCCGCGCGTTAAGAAATCTGGTCGAGAACGCGGTGCGTTATGGGGGTGAGGCAAAAGTGTCTCTTCGGGAGACTCCTTCCACGGTTGATATCGTCGTTGAAGACCGTGGGCCGGGGATTCCGGACGACATGAAAGAGAAGGTTTTCGCACCTTTTGTCCGGCTTGAAACGTCGCGAAACAGACAGACCGGAGGCATCGGTCTCGGCCTCTCGATAGTGCGCGCAGTCGCGCGGCAGCATGGGGGAGATATCTCGTTTTTCAATGGCGAAGCCGGTATGCAAGCCATCATCTCGCTTCCCAGGGAAGGCAGTGTAGACGCAGCGCCAGTGCGAAAAGAGCGTATCTGGCGACTCAAAAAAGCTTCACGATCCGTGCAAAGTGCTCACTCACCGAAATAGCCTGTTTCTTGCCCTGACACTCCAGTAACCCATACCCAATATGGCAAGGCAAACTCATCACATTGTTTATTGTGATTTAGCTTTAGTGGCACAGTTTGCTACAAAATAACCAAAACTACGGCATATCATGGACACAACCATCACCTACCATCCTCGTTGTCGCCGCAGAGCTTAGTTAGCCCGGCACCGTAATCTCTAGCATAGAGCGAGGACAATATGCCGACACTACCAATGCACCGCTTGAGCAAATTGGCTCCGTACTTTCTCAGCGTTCTGCGAATCTTTGCCGCTGGGTCTTTCCTGACACATGGGACGATGAAGCTTTTCAGCTGGCCCGCCCCTTTCGAGTATCCCCTTAACCCCATGCTTTATACCGCTGGCATCCTGGAGGTAGTGGGCGGGTTGTTGCTATTAATGGGTCTGTTCTCGCGACCAACGGCTTTCTTACTTTCTGGTTTAATGGCATTTGCCTACTTTATCGCGCACAGCTCGAACAGTTTTTTTCCTGTTCTCAACCACGGTGAAGCGGCCATGCTTTATTGCTTCATCTTTCTCTATATTAGTGCCGCAGGCCCAGGCGTTTGGAGCTTTGATGCTTCGCGAGCGCAAAGTCGGGTGGGGTGAGACCGCTGTTTGAAACCATCCCCTCATGCCATCCCTTCATGATAAGTTCCAGCTGAAATGCGGGAGGAATCCTATGAACTCGCTCAAACAGGCTGTCCGGGCTTATACCAGCCGCTACGCCGACAACCGTGGTATGGCGCTAACCCCGGTGCCGGGGTTACGAATGATGTGCCTCAAGGCGCCATCTGGCGACCTGCATTCGGTTTACAGGCCGCTGATATGCCTGGTTCTGCAGGGTGCGAAGCGCTTGATAGTGGGGAATGAGGAGCGGGTTTTTTCTAGCGGGAAGTCCGTCCTCGTTAGTGCTGACATGCCGGTCATCGGACGGGTCGTGCAAGCAAGCCAGAGCGAGCCCTATCTGGCGATCGCTGTCGAACTGGAGGTGGCGCTCTTGCGCGAACTCACGGCCCATATCGATACCCCCCGCCCGCAGCGCTCTTCAGAGATGCCTACGCTATTCGCCGTCGACACCGAAGCCGCACTGCTCGATTGCGCATCACGGCTGATGCACCTGTTGGATCGCCCGGAAGCGGCGCCGCTCTTGAGCCCAGGAATCATGCGGGAGCTGCACTATTGGCTCCTGTCTGGGCCTCACAGTAATGCTTTGCGGACGCTGGCAGACCCGGACAGCCATGCAAGCCGTCTTGCCGCCGCCATTACGGTACTCAGAGCTGAGTATCAGTCGCGTGTGCCCATTGAGCGACTTGCGGCAGAAGCGGGAATGAGTAGCACCTCGTTTCACAAGCACTTTAAGCACATGACGTCGCTCACGCCGGGGCAGTACCAGAAGCGACTTCGCCTGATTGAAGCGCGCCGCTTGATGCTCAATGAAGGATTCTCAGCGAGTAGTGCTGCTTTTGAAGTGGGCTACGAGAGCGTGCCCCAGTTTACCCGTGAATATGGGCGGCTGTTTCAGAAGCCGCCGAAACAGGACGCTCTGCGAGCTCGGAGATCTATCGAACATAGAGTATCGCCGTTAACGGTTACCACAGCGTGACCTTTGCGTCCCATTGAATGCGTAAGCATGTTGGTCAGTATGCCTTTTGCTAAACTTTGGCACGTCTCAAACAGAAAAATTGAATTCACTCTAACTAGCTATGGATGGTCATGATGGTCACTCTAAGAACGATCTCTCTTGCTTCCCTGCGTGTCATGTTGTGCGCCATTCTCCTGGTGGCGCTGGTACTCGGTGTTGGATATCAGGCCCGTGCCGCCGAACCTTCCAACGACGTCAGACAGACGGTGGATCAGCTGCTTCGGTTGGTTGATGAGCGGCTTGCTATTGCACCCGATGTTGCAAAGGCTAAATGGAACTCCGGTGATCCTATTGATGCTCCCGCACGAGAAGCGCAAATTCTAGAGAGGGTCGTGGCTGAAGCCACCCGGGCGGGTATCAATGAGGCCTTTGCCCAGACGTTTTTCAAACATCAGTTTGAGGCAAGCAAGGTTATCCAGCACCGGCTCCATGAACAATGGAGGCAAACAGAGCAGCCTCCCTTTGAATCCCCGCCAGACCTTGCCGAAGATATCCGTCCCCAACTTGACCAATTAACACCACAACTGATGGCTTCACTTCGCGACTTTCAGGTTGTTGCTGAAAGCGAAGGAGTTAGACAATATCTTGAAAATAATGCCGAAGCCTTGGTGAATGACGGCGTAGGAGGTGCCGCCCGGGAAGAGGCATTACGCCCACTTTACGAAGCCACCGACACTGCAAATGTGGACGTGCAATAAGTTCGGTGTTGGCAAGAAAGGGGCGTGTATCTACTCTGATAATCGGCATGTGCCACCCAGCCTGCGTCGATCAGTCCAATGCAGCGTTGTTTTAACGTTTCTAGCGGTAAAACACTGTGTGGCTTGAGTACGGCGGCGAATAGCTGAACATACCCGTCGAGCAGCTCTTGATGGCTGCTTCAACGTGTTGTGTCAGGAGTGTTAACGCTGCCTCGTTATTGTCGATGTATGGCCAGTAACCCCGCTATTAGGCGACCTACCTCTTGTGTTGACTAGGTGGCTTTTGGGGCGGGCTTGGGTATGGCGCTGCCGGCCCTTGCCAGCCCCGCGGTAAAGGCAATGCATGCGAAGACCAGCACAGCGTAGTCGGGGGTCAGCCGATCCATCAAAAAGCCAAAGAGTGGGGCGCCAGCCGTCTGGCCGATCGCGATGGTCAGGAAGCCAATCATCAGACCTGTGGCGGGCCGGTCGGGCAATGCCGTGACGCCCCATACCAGATAGACACCTGTTACCATGATGTAAGCAGCACCGAACAGCATGCCACCGACGATTGCCAGTAGGGGAGTGGTGGCGCTGGTACCAACCAAAAGAATGCCTGCTGCCAATGCCCCCAGAAAAAGCCAATGCACCCGGTCGATCCCGAAGCGCGCCACTAACGTGCCTGCGCCTGCGCCCACAATACCGGCTGCACCGATGGCAATCCAAAGCAGCCCTGCGCCAGTATTGCCCCAGCCAAGCTGCAGCGCGACGAGTTTGCCGCCGAAAGACCAAATAGCAGTGCTGGACGCGCCCATCAGAAAAGCAGCCGCGATCAAGCGCATAACAACGCTGCTAAAGGGTGGCAAGCCACCCGAGGTCTGGGTCGCTTTGATGCCGCTGGGTACGCTGAGCGCGGCAACTACCGCCATCACAAAAGCTGCCACTGCAAAACACGCGAACGCTAACCGCCATTGACCTCCCATCAGTAACGCGACTGGCCCGGAAAGCACCACACCGGCACTCGTTCCGGCATTAATGATCGTGTTGGTGGCACTTTGCCGTCCAGGGCGGACGGCGGCGGCCACCGCTGCTGCCATGGGCGGCGATGCTAGCCCCGTACTGGAGCCTGCCAGCATGACCGCGCTGGCGAGCAATACGGGGGAGGGCGCCATGGCGATGCCTGCCATGCCGACGGTCGCGACCAGCGCCGCCCCGATGGCAACGGCGCGGGCGCCGATCCGTTCGGTCAGGTACGCCGATAAAATGATGGCGACACAGTAGCCCAGAAAAGATCCACCTGAGATAAAGCCACTCAAGGTGGGCGTAAGAGCAAGGTCAGTGTCGATCTGGGGCAGAAAGAGCCCGAAGGCGAAGCGTGCAAAACCATAGCACACCGCAATCAGGCCAAACCCCGACGCACCGAGGTACACGCTGGGGCTCATGATCGTGCCTGCTTGAGCAGTGCTGATGCGGCTTTGTGTGCCGAGGCTATCGCCTCCGGGCCACGGTATATCGCGGCCGCGGTGGCGCCTTCGTAAAGAATAAGGACCTGCTCGGCGAGTTCCGACATCTCCTGGCCATCGGTTTCTATCGCGACAATATCCTGGATCTTCTCATAAAGCCTTGCCTTGTGAGCCAGCACGGCCTCAGTGATTGCCGGCGTGTCGCCGCCGGTTTCGCCGTAAGCGCGCAGAAAAAGGCATCCTCTTGCGCTCTCGCTCCTTATCCATTCTTCCAGCGCGTCGAAGAGCGCATCAACGTTGTCTACTTCGATGAGCGGCAGGAACCGTCGATGGCGCTCTTTGAGCACATCCGTTATTAGCGCCGTTTTACTACCCGCATGCTTGTAGAGCGTTCGGCTCGACATGCCAGCCGCCTTGGTTAGCTTGTCCATCCCGGTGGCGGTAAAGCCGTGCCGGTCGAATAGCTGCTCTGCTGCTGAAATAAGCTTTGTTTTAGTATCCATGTGAGTAGTGTAAAACGATCACTTTACATGATCAACTCTCACTGAGCTCAAGGGAGGAGGGTGATCCAGCTTCTGGGCACCCTGGCCGTCGCGGTCATTGGTGGGCTGGTCACGTTGATGTTTTTGAGTCTGCTGGTGATTCCCGTTGCCTACAGTGGTGTCGATGATATCTTGAACTGGCTGCACCGCTTGATTCCGAACCGGAGCGAGACAATACCGGTTGGGGGTGATTAACATAGAGTTCTAGCAAGAAAGGCGAATAATGCGATCGGAAAAAGACAAGATGCTAGCAGGAGAGCTCTATAACCCTGCTGATCCGGTATTGCGAAAAGAGCATGAGGAAACAAAGCGCAAGGTTTGGCAATACAATCAAGTGTTGGAAACCGATGCTCAGCGCTTGAAAGCGTTAAAAGATTTATTTGGTTCTACGGGGAAGTGCCTTCATGTAGAGCCAAATATTCGACTGGATTATGGATATAATATCCATGTCGGTGAAAACTTCTTTGCAAACTTCGACTGCACACTGCTGGATGTTTGTGAAATACGATTTGGTGATAACTGCATGCTTGGGCCGAATGTGCAGATTTATACGGCCACGCACCCCTTGGATCCGCGTGAGCGTAATTCGGGCAAAGAGTACGCAAAGCCGATTACGTTTGGAAATAACGTCTGGATTGGTGGCGGTGCCATCATTAACCCAGGTGTTAGTGTAGGTAATAACGTTGTTATCGCGTCGGGGGCCGTCGTTATTAAAGATGTGCCAGATAATGTTGTGGTAGGGGGTAATCCCACCAACATTATTAAAACCATCGACGTTTAAGGGGGGCGGTTATTTTTTACTTTGCTATTGGTTTAAATGAATAAGCAAGCATAGCCTGTGAAGCATTAGTTGCTGACAGGAGGCCATTCACGATGGCGGATATAGTCGAGGAAGGCCCGCATGGCCGCGCTGGTATGCCGCCTGTTCGGATAATACAGATACCAACTCGGCAGCTTCTTCTTCCAGTCGCTGAGCAATTCAATAACGCTGCCCTGTTCGAGATCGGCGAGGACATAGTCCTCAAACAGATGAGCGATTCCTGATCCCGCGATCGCCGCCTGGCGTTCGTGGTGCGCTGAACTCAGCGTCAACCGGCCTTGCGGCGTGATCTCCACTTCATCGCCGTCCTTCTCGAATGTCCACGTTACCATGGTGCCGCCGGGGAAACGGCGGCGAATACAGTCATGCTGCAAGAGATCGCGCGGTGAGTCGGGCCGACCACGCTCGCGAAGATAATCGGGCGAGGCCACGATGGCATATCGCAAGGAGGGGCCCAGGGGCATGGCGATCATGTCTTGGGCGAGTTGATTCCCGAAGCGCACGCCAGCGTCGAAGCCCTGCTTCACAATATCGACGATCGCAGCATCACTGACGATCTCAACATTGACATCGGGATACATTTTCATGAATTCAAAGGCCAATGGGCACAGCACATGGTCGGCCGCTGGCCCTGGGGCATTGATCCGCACGCTGCCAGATGGGCGTTCTCGAAGCTGATTGAGATCGTCGATCGCTGTTCTGATGTCATGAAGAGCGGGTCCAAGTCGCTCAAGAAGCTGTTCGCCTGCTTCAGTGGGCGCGACGCTACGTGTCGTTCGGTTCAGCAGCCGAATGCTCAGCGCTTCCTCAAGTGCGCTGATCGACTGGCTAATGGCGGACGATGACACGCCCCTGCCAAGGGCAGCGGCTCTAAAGCCACCGCAGCGCACCACATCTTCAAATATCTCTAAGCTGTCAAGGCGTAGTTGGCTCATTGCAAAGCCCTGCTTAATAAGCTGATCCGTTTTCGTTAGCTTATCCGCATGCCTGTTCTGGGTCATCCTTTAAAAGCGCGTCGCAATGACTCGGTTTTGGTTACCCCTGGTCTTGGCCGGCGCTGAAAACAAGTACTGCAGAGCAATCAGTGACTCGAACAGGGTGGACATATGAGCGGAATAACAGTGAATCGTCGGCAGGTGATGCTGACAGCGGCGTCGGTAGCGGCGGGGGTGATCTTGCCGGCCAGCGGCATAGCCTTTGCACAGCAGGCTTCCACCGCGTCATCTACGGCTCAGGGTATAAATGCGAGTGGCAATGTCGGCTATTATCGTTTTCGCGTCGGCGACATCTCTGCCACCGTGTTGAGCGATGGGCTGATAGGCGGCCCACCGCAGGTTTACGCCAGCGATGCGTCGGAGGCGGAACTTGAGGAGGTGTTGAGGCAAGCCTTCCTGCCGACCGACCACATGACGCTGAATCTCAATACCCTTCTTATTGAAACGAATGGCCGGCGAATTCTTCTCGAAGCTGGTGCCGGGCAGACCATGGGGTCGCTAGGCGGTCGCATCTTCGATAATCTGGCCGCTATCGGTTTACGGCCCGATGATATCGACATTGTGGTTATCTCGCACACGCACCCGGATCATGTCGGCAACCTGCGAACGGCCGATGGTGGCAAGGCATTTCCGCGGGCAACAGTCTTTGCGCCCCGTGCCGATTGGGACTTCTTCATCACTAACGATCCGGATCTTTCCTACATGCCGGTACCCGAGGATTTTCGCCGCCATTTCGCCACAGCCATCCGGCAGAGCCTCACGCCGGTCACCGGCGATATCGAATTGTACGAAGCTGGCACAGAAATCGTTCCTGGCTTGACCACGCTTCCGGCACTGGGCCACACCCCCGGCATGGCGAACTTCCTTGTCCACTCCGGGAAGGATCAGCTACTGCTGACCGCTGATCTTGCCTATCATCCTATCGTCAATATTGATCACTCATGGCTGCCCGGGCCGGATCGTGACAAGGAAACGGCACTCGCCTCGCGCCGCCGGATCTTCGATATGGCCGCGGCAGACAGGCTACCCGTTCTCGGCTTCCACTTTCCCTTCCCGGGCATTGGCCGAATGCTCAAGACCGACAACGGCTATGCCTGGGTTCCGGCCAATTGGCAGTTTTGATCCGGGGTAGCCCGTCAGTCGTAGTGAAGCCGTGCCGTTCAAAATTGACTGAGCATCTCCACCGCTTCATCGAAGTGTCCGTCGCGTTCCGCCCAGCGCAGGAAGTTGACGTTTTCCACCAGTATTTCCTTGGGCGTGGGTTTTTCGTGGAAAAGCGTCATGACTTCGTCGATAAAGTCATCGAGCGGCATATAGCCTTCGCGGGTCGACTGGCCTGGTGTCAGTTCCGTCTGCACGGCGGGAGGTGCCAGTTCGATAAGCTCGACCTTGCCCTTGAGCTGTTCGCGGAGCGAAATCGTATAGGAGTGAATGGCCGCCTTGGTGGCGTTGTAGGTGGGCGTGCCGCTTAACGGCACAAACGCCAACCCGGACGATACGTTCACGATCGTCGCGTCTGGCTGGCTTGTCAGGTGGTCGGTCAGTGCGTTGGTCAGCCGGATAGGCCCAAGCAGATTGGTGACGACCGTTTGTTCGGCATCAATGAGGTCATGGGTACTGGTCAAGTCCTCGCGGCGCATGATACCCGCATTGTTGATCAGCACGTTAAGGCGGGGGTGCTCGGCGATGACACGCTCAGCAAAGGCCACAATTGCTCGCGGATCCTCTACATCGACGACCATCGCGTGCATATTTTGGTGACCGGCAATGGTTTCCTCCAGCGTTTCCATGCGTCGTCCAGCGACGATGACGGTGTTGCCCAGCGCGTTAAAGCGTAGAGCAAGCTCACGGCCAATGCCGGAGCCACCGCCGGTGATGAGAATGGTGTTTCCTGATGTTTTCACTGTTATACACTCCGCCTATCATTAGGATTCAATGTCATCAATATGGACATCGATAGTCGCGCAGCTCGAACCGCTTCGTTGGTGAGGCCCCTGAACGGCTGCGCTGACCTTTACTTTTTAACAATTCCACGGCGGCAGGGCTTGCCAACCCTTGCGCAAAACTTGCCTGATCCTGCAGGGGCGGGTGAATACCTTCAGCATCTTGCTAACGTTGAGTTGAAAGGCGGGAGAAAATCAGACGGATCCACTCAAATAGGCCACCCGGACGTATGCCAAGCGCAGCTAAACAGGCTGCGCTGTCAGAAAACTATCGAGGCAGCCAGTAACCATGCAGCGATGTCCCTGCGAATAGGCGCTTGTGCCACATGGCATTTGATTACTCGGGTAGTCTGGCAATGACCTTGATTTCAAAATCGAAACCTGCCAGCCATGTCACGCCGACCGCTGTCCAGTTTGGGTAAGGTTTTTCCGGAAACGCACGCGCCTTGGCTTCCAGCCAGATAGGGAATTGGGCCTCCGGGTCAGTATGAAAGCTCGTCACATCGACGATATCGTCAAAGCTTGCGCCCGCTGCTTCCAGTACTCTCTGTAGGTTGTCGAAAGCAAGCTGCACCTGAGCAGCAAAATCTGGCTCGGGCGAGCCGTCCTCACGGCTGCCCACTTGGCCCGAGACAAACAGAAAATCGCCCGAGCGAACAGCGGCGGAATAGGTATTCTGGTCATAAAGTGCCTGGCGGCCGGAGGGGAAAACAGCGTCACGCTTAGCCATGTGAATCTCCATCAGTAGGTCGAAACCGACCCGTTGTTTACGATGAAGTCACTTTAGACCTCCATTTTTGGTAGATAAACGGCGAATTCTGTTCAACATTGTTTGTATATTTCAAACAATCAAAGGTGTTTGGCACCCTCATGGATCGTTTTAACGCAATGCAGGCTTTTGCTCGGGTCGTGGAAACGGGCAGCTTTACCAAGGCAGCTGAAACACTTCACATGAGCAAAACCAGCGTGACGCAACTCGTGCAACAACTAGAGGTACGGCTACGGGTAAAGCTGCTCAACCGCACCACGCGCAAGGTGAACGTAACGGCTGACGGCGCCGCCTACTACGAACGCGTTATCAAGCTTCTGGCTGATATGGATGATGCTGAAACCAGCTTGTCCAACGCCTCGGTATTGCCCCGGGGTCGACTAAGAGTGGATGTCCCCAGCCCTTTTGCACGCATGATCCTGATTTCCGCTTTGCCTGAGTTTCACGCCCGTTATCCCGATATTCAAATCGATATGGGGGTAAGTGATCGCATGGTGGATCTGATCGGTGAAAGCGTGGACTGCGTGGTGCGTGGCGGTGAGCTTACCGACCTATCGTTGATGGCGCGTCGCGTGGGCGATCTGACGCTGGGTGTTTACGCTTCACCGAGCTATCTGGAGAGAGCTGGTACTCCTTCGCACCCACAAGAACTGTCGTTCCCGCCTCACTACATTGTTGGTTTCCGCTGGGCACGTTCTGGCTTGGCCTTTCCCTATGCCCTGCACCGCAACGAAGAGCGTGTCACCGTGCAGGGGCGTTATGTGATCTCGGTCGATGATGGGAACGCTGGGCTTGCAGCGGGTCTGGCGGGGCTCGGCGTAGTCTGGCTTCCTGACTACATGGCCAGTGAGCACGTATCTCGCGGGGAGCTGGTTCGCATATTTGATGGTTGGCATCTCGATCCAATGCCGATGTACGTCGCTTTTCCACCAAATCGGCACGTAAGCGCCAAGCTGCGCGTGTTTATCGATTGGGTCGTGGAGTTGATGGCTCAGCATGCGCCCATGGTTGATCGACGGGGGCAGTAGCGATACAAGCAGCTAGTTCACTAGCGCTTTACTCTGGTAATTCCATGAGCGGACACTTATTTTTTTAGCACGGGAGCGTTCGGGGCTTTATGCACAGACTTAATCTGTGGCCGCTCCGCCATGATGCGCGCAAGGCGCTCCAGAGCCAATTCGAGTCGCTCAACCAAGCCTTCCAACAGTACACGGCGGTCAGCGGGCACGTCGCCGTAAGCCTCTATTGCCTCTTCCAACTGCTGGCCTGCTTCGCGAATTCCTTGTGGCTGGCACCCGTTGGCGCTCTCTTCAAACCCGCCAGCTAGCGTGTCTAGTAGGTGGCGATGCGCCTCGCGAATTCGCGGGTGCGGTGCATCATCAAGCCGATCACGCAGGCGCAGCGTAGCGGTGCCAACATCCAACCCGGTCAAACCAAGAATAAACAGGTGGCGTTGGTCTTCGGGTAGCATGTCGTCATGCTGCGCCAGTTGCAGAAGCCGATCCGCCATGTGGCCGCTGAAGCGGGTTTCGGCGTCGCGAATCGAGCGCTGGCTTAGCTCATGGATATCGGTGGAAATCGCATTGATTAAACGTCGCCGCCGAAGTCGGGTGCCCAGCCCCGGCAGTAGACGAAAGCCCATTACCACGCAGCTTAGCCCAATCACTACGGCCACCACCCGGTTGGCAAAACTGTCGAACGAGAAATCCATGCCGTTGCCGGGCATGGTTAGCAGAATATTGAAGATAGTGAAGGCTAGGCAGTAGCCCATGGTGGCTAGGTTAGTGGCACCTAATAGTCCTAAGAACAGCGGTGTACCAAACAGCATTGCTAGCATCGGAAAACCGTTGGCCTGGGAGAGCAATACATGGCCGAACAGAAAAGCGCTAGGAATCGCCGCCAGCATACCTTTATAAAACATCATGGTGATGGCGAGGGGATTGTCACGGCTGGCGAAAAAGGCGGAAAACAGTGTGCCCAGCATCATCGCGATCATGGCGCTCTGCCAGGCGGTGACGATCCAGAAAGTCGCCAGTAGCGAAAATACTAGCCCTGAGCGAATGGCGTTAATACCGGCGGCGAGGCGATCGCGGTGCCAGGCCAGTGGCGATGAGCGCAGTTTATGGCTCTCCGGCGAGGCAATCGCCTCCTGGGCATCGAGCATGATCATGGCGTGGCCGATCGATTCACGTAGCCCCAACCGCAGACGTCGATCGAGGGGAGCTAAGCTGGCCTCTTCCTCGCTTTCATGAACCCGGTGGCGTAGCGACTGGAGAGCTTTTCTGGCCTCAATGACCCCTTTGACGTGTTCAGCATCGCGAAAGCCTTTTGCGACCTCGCCCGCGAGTTCGATACTTTGTGGGGCGAGCCGGTCAGCGTGGTCGTGCATCAGTTGATGAAGCGCCTGCAGATTGGCGAAAAAGCGCAGCGTGCGGCGGGTTAGTACATGGGCTGCCCGAACTCGGCCGGGGCCTACCGGGCCTTCAAAGCGGGCGGCCTGGCTATCGGTTTCCAGCAGGGTTAACGGCACGAGGCTGCTGCGCAGGGCTTTCTGCATCGCTGGAATATCGTCGCTGGCTTCTAAGCGCAGGGCGGCATGCTCGAAGGCTTCGTTGATCACGCTGTCGGCCTGAGTGGCAAGGTGGGCGCCCACATGGGATGGCCAGAGCAGCGAGCTGACCAGCATGGCGCAGATGGCGCCCAGCCCCAGTTCGGTAAGGCGCGCCACGGCGATATCGAAGATCCCGGCGGGCGTGCTGCCGCTGGAGATGACCACAATCAGCATGGCCGTTACGGAGGCCATCAGACAGCCGTAGGTGTAGTTATTACGCCACAGCGAGCCCACGTAAGTGCATAGCATAATCCAAGCGGTAAGCACGATAAGCGCAGGTACGCGGGCCTGGGCGAATAGGGCCATGATCGCGATACCCGCCAAGGCGCCAATCAAGGTGCCGCCAAGTTGGCAGATACCTTTCTCGACCACCATGCCACTCATGGGGCGAATCTGTAGAAATGCCGCCGAGATCAGCGCCCAGTAGGGGCGCTCCAAGTCGAACATCAGCGCGATATAGAGCGCGAGCATCATTGCCAGGGTGGTCTTGATCGCAAACTTGACCGCCGTAGCGTTGGGCGTCAGGTAGGTGCTAACAAACGGCGACATGGGTTACTCAGACTGTTCGGCAGCGTTTTTAGCAGGGCGGACGCGCACGGTTGCTGTCATGCCGACGCTCAGCAGGGTGTCATCAGGAACGTCTTCTAGTGTAATGCGCACCGGAATACGCTGCGCCAAGCGCACCCAGCTAAAGGTGGGCTCCACTTGCGGTAGCAGCTGCTGGTTAAGGGTTGTGTTGCTATCGGCAATGCCTCGGCCAATACCCGCCACCCGGCCCGCCAGATGGGTGTCGCCGTTCATCAGAATCACATCTACCGGATCGCCCATGTCGATCGACGTCATTTTGGTCTCTTCGAAATAACCCACGACATAGAAGGAATCATCCGCGATCAGCGCCATCACCGGCGTGCCGCGATTAGCGTAAGTGCCAGCGGTAAGGTGGACATTGAGGATATGGCCGCTTACCGGCGCGGTTATTTGGGTGCGCGCTAAATCAAGCTGGGCACTGGCCAGCTCCGCTTGAGCCTGCTGTAAATCGGCGGCGGCAATGCGCGAGTTGATCTGGGCAATCTGCTGGTTTTCTGCGCTAATCGCACGATTGTTGCTCAACTGGTTACGTCGACTCTCCTCGGCGCGGCTTAGCTCCAGGGTTGCCTGGCGATGGTCAACCGTGGCCTGGGCGCTGTCCACCGCCGCTTGGTAACGCGTGTTATCGATCTCAAACAGCGTATCGCCTTGGGCAACATGGTCGGTGTCCACGACTTCAAGTGTGCGTACCCAGCCAGAGACATCGGGGGCAATCGTCACCACTTCCGCATGAACCCGAGCGTCACGAGTCCAGGGGGTATAGAGGTAGTAGTGCCATAGCCATGCACCGGCGGCAACGGCAATGGCGACAATAACGAGGGTGAGCAAAATACGGAGCGAAGGGCGCATCGGCGATTCTCTCAAGGGCTGTCTTAAGGGCTTTGAAGCAAAACAGTAAAAATGAACGTGGTGGCAGCGGTGAGGATGACAAATAATGAAATGTCGAACCACGCCTCGTACCAGAGCGCGTACTCGCCGACCACCCAGTGCAGTAGTGAACGAATGGTCAGCGTAGCCACAAAGCCGATCAGCGCGTAGATCAACAGAGGGCTTAAGTAGATGCCACCGACAGCGATTTCGTGAAGACCCATAACATCCTTAAGTGGCCTGGAAGTAACGACAATGGGAGGCGCTAAATGGGGCTAATGACGTGCCAGACATTTATCCCCTGCCAGTGAAAGTGATTCAGCACCAGTATAGAGAGCGAGAGCATAGTTTGCCTTATAACGGCGAACGAGGTGTAGGTTCGTGTGCGGTGGCCCTGGTTGGGTTCATTCCCAGCCCCGCTCGCGGGTGTGCTAAAGTGCAGCTTCGTTGTTTTCCTTTGTTTATCCTCTGAATAGTTGACTGTTGCCCGTGAGAACAGATAGCCGCCTCTCTCGTATGCTGCATGTGCTGCTGCACATCGCGCGGGAATCCCAACCGATTACTTCAGAGCAGATTGGCGCCATGCTGGGCACCAATGCTGCCGTGGTGCGGCGCACTATGGCGGGCCTTCGTAAGGCGGGCTATGTAAAGTCTGAAAAGGGGCACAACGGCGGCTGGCGCATCGCCTGTGATTTGCACAGCGTAACGCTGCTGGATATACACAACGCCGTAGGCGGACCGCGCATTTTCGCCATCGGCACCGACCGTGATAACCCGGACTGCGCGGTAGAGCAGGTGGTTAATGCGGCGCTTTTTGATGCCATGCGCGAAGCAGAAGCGCTACTGATCGACCGCTTGGGAGCGGTCACGCTGGCGGAACTAGCCACTCAGTTTGACGATATTGCGACGCGCAAAGGCTACCAGCTGCCGACGCCTTAATCTTCACCACCAACCCGATTAGCGTTAATCGGCATTCTCAACATTGCCATTGACCTCTGTACGCTTTTTAATGTATCAATAAAAGATACATGAAATGAGTTTATTCACCATGGGCTTAAAAGACTGGGTGTACACGGAGGAAGGGCAATGAGTTTTGATGCAGTGATTATCGGTGGCAGCTACGCAGGCATGGCGGCAGGGCTACAGCTAGCCCGAGCAAGGCGGAAAATATTACTGATAGATGCGGGACAACCCCGTAACCGTTTTGCTTCTCACTCCCATGGTTTTTTAACCCAGGATGGTGCACCACCCGCAGAGATAGCAGCAGAGGCCCGTAGCCAACTGATGGAGTACCCAACGGTTGAGTGGCGCACGGGGCGGGTGGAGGCAGTAACGGGGACGGCTGATAATTTCTTGGTGGCGCTGGCCGATGGCAGCACCTATCAGGCACGGCGCATTATTCTGGCCGCGGGTGTTACCGATGAGCTTCCAGGCTTACCGGGGCTCGCCGAGCAGTGGGGAAAATGCGTTTTCCACTGCCCGTACTGCCACGGCTATGAGCTGGGCAAAGAGGGTATCGGTGTGCTGGCAACCTCAGAACTCGCGATGCACCATGGTTTGATGCTGCCCGACTGGGGCGCAACCACGCTGTTTGTTAACGATGCCTTTGAACCCACTGCTGAGCAACTGGCTCAGCTTAAGGCGCGCGGTACTCATATCGAATATGGCGCAGCGGCACGGCTAGTCTCCCAAACAGAGGTTGGCGTTGAGCTGGTAATGCAGGATGGTCGGGTGTTTCCATTGGTGGGCTTATTTGTCGCGCCGCGCATTCACCTTAGCCCGTTAGCAGCTCAATTGGGATGCGAGCTAGAGGAGTCTCCCATGGGCTGCATTGTTAAAACCGATGCAATGCAGGCCACTTCAATCCCCGGTGTTTTCGCCTGCGGTGATGTAGCCCGCGCCGCAGGGTCGGTCACCTTTGCCGTGGCTGATGGCGCCATGGCCGGGCTTTCTACACACCGGTCGCTGATGTTTGGGTGTTAAGCAAAAGACTGATCTATGTAGAGCCGCCAAGGGGCATGAAGAGTGCCACTTGGCGTGCACTAACTGATCTAGCGCTTCATGCGCATGACGATGATTAGCTGTGTTGCTGCACCTGCAGCGGCAATAACCCCCGCGCCAATGGCTAATGTCGAAACGGGAAGGTGGAAAGCCAGCAAAACGCCCCCGAACGCCGCGCCTATCGCACTGCCTAAATAGAGCGCTGATTCATTGAGTGCGACCGCCAGGTTACCGTCGCCGTGGGCTTGGCGTGCACGAACGAGTTCATTGTTTTGTGGCACTTGAAGCGCCCAGCCCACAGCACCCCAAAGCGCAATTGGAAGTAACGTCAGCAGTGGGTGAACCGACGCCGTGAAAGGTAGAGCAATGAGCGCCAAAAAGAGCAGCAACATAATCGCCAGGGTAATCACAGGGCCGATAAACCTGTCCACCAGAGGCCCAATCAGAAAACTGCCCACGACGCCGCCAATCCCCCACACCCATAAATAGCCGGTAATTGACTGAACAGCACCTGACTCGGTGGCCGCCATAAACGGGGCAATAAAGGTATACATCCCCAAACTGGCCACAGCGCCCAATAAGGAAACCGCCAGAATGGCCATGGCATGAGGGCTTCGCAAAATAGCGAGCTTGCGAACAAGTGAAAGCGTTGGTGCGGATGGAAGAGCAGGTAGTTTTACCTGTAGCCCCGCGTAGGCGATTAACCCAAGTGCTGAAATAAGCCACATCGCTGACTCCCAACCTAAACGCTCTGCTAGCAACAGGCTGATAGGCACCCCCAGTACCGTGCCGCTCGCCATACCGCCCATAATGATGGCAATCGCTTTACCGCGGTGGGCTTCAGCCGTTATGGCGGCTGAGGCGGCAATGCCCATGGCAAGGTAAACCCCTGCGCCAACGCCAGCGACCGCCCGCCATATCGAGAGTGATATAAAACTGTTGGCTAGTGCGCTGGCGATATTTGCCACAATAAAAACGGCTAACGCTAGTAGTAAACCCAGGCGTTGGTGCTTGCCAGGTAGTAGCGCAACGACGACAGGCGAGCCTAAGCCATAGGCTAAGGTGAATGCCGTGACTAACTGAGCAGCCGTGGCCGCAGAGACACTAAAGGCGTCTTCGATGAGGGGAATTAGCCCCGCAGTCACATAAGAGGCCATCCCAAGTGCAAACGCACCCAGTGCCACGAGATATACCGATAGACGAGATTGGTCAGCCATAACGCACTCCAGGCATAAGCATTAGAAAAGAATCCGCCAGCGCTGTTTTGCCAGCGAAGGGCTATTCTGGAGAGGCTTTAAAGGGGGTACAATTTAACTATTTATGCTATTACTAAAAGTGATAAGTTATTCAAGGTAATAAAATGACCGCTCCACGGACGCTGACTCGAACGCGGGAAGACCTAGCTGAGTTTCTACGCATGCACCGAGAGAAAATCGCACCAGAAGAGGTGGGGCTTCCTCGTGGCCGCCGAAGGCGTACGCCGGGGTTAAGGCGTGAAGAAGTCGCCGCTTTAGCAGGCGTGGGGCTGACTTGGTATACTTGGTTGGAGCAGGGTCGCGATATCAGCGTATCGGCCACTTTTCTGGACAATCTATCCAAAGCGCTCAAGCTGGATGCGGCTGAGCGCCGACATCTATTCTTGCTTACCCATCAGCGCTTACCCTCTGAGCTAGGCAAAACCTGGTGCAGCGTGCCGCCGCTGGTTCAAAGGTTGATGGACGACCTGCCTACGCGACCTGCGTATATCCTGAACTTGCGCTGGGATGTGCTGGCGTGGAACAGCGCGGCCAATAAGCTGTTCAACTTCTCTTGCCATGCACCAGAGCGTCGCAACATGCTGTGGTTGTTATTTACCGACCCTGCCATGCGTCAGCGCTTGTCACCCTGGGAAACGCAGGTCAGCCAAATGCTATCCAGTTTTCGCCGCGACTTTGCCCGAGCGGCGCAAGACCCCACCATTGATGAGCTTGTCGAAGAGTTAACCAAGGTCTCGCCTGAGTTTAAGCAGTTGTGGAAAACCCAGGAGGTCAACGCCCCTTGCCAGGGAGTACGTCATCTTCACCTTGAGGAGTTAGGCGAGGTAGCGTTCGAGCACACGACGTTAACCGTTGATGAAGAGCGCCACCTACGGTTGGTTTATTATGCCGTAAAGGAGGCGGATCCTCAGGTCGCTGCTTTTACCCGCTGGGTGAGTGACGACAAAGGCGCGAGGTAACGGTGGAAGTTAAGCGAACGTGGCCACAACGTCGTCTATGAAATGACGTAGTTTCGGCGTCATGCGTTGATCGGCGGCGTAGAGCAGGTGCATTGGTCTTGATGGCCCAGCATAGTCTGGCAAGATGCGCACCAGCCGCCCAGTGGATAACGCCTCCGTCAATGCAGCTTCGTAGCCCAATGTAATGCCGAATCCTTCCAATGCTGCGCGAAGCAGCCCCTTCCAGTCGTTGATTTGTAGCCGCCCGTTCACGGAAGCGTCGAAATTGCAGTTGTCGCGACTGAAGCGCCACTGCCTGCCCAAGGTGCCGAACCAATAGGCGAACCCCAGACACTCATGCTCAACCAGATCCGCAGGCGTCTCCGGCTCTCCATGCTTCGCTAAGTAGGCAGGCGAGGCGCAGGCGATGAGCTGGTAGGGGGCAAGCGGACGTGCCACCAATGTGGTGCTGTCGCTGATGGGCCCGAGGCGAATGACAGCTTCGTAACCTTCCTCGATAGGATCGACCAGACGATCCGACAAGGTGAGGTCGACCTCCACCTCTGGGTACTTACGAAGGTAGCGGGTGACAAGAGGCACCAGGCTTTGACTGCCAAATGTGACGGGCGCGTTGATTCTGAGGCGACCCCGTGGAACGGCCCGGGCCTGTTCCGTCAGCGCTTCGGCCGCCTCGACTTCTGCAAGGATAACCTGACATCGTTCGTGATAGAGATGTCCGATCTCGGTCAGGCTCTGTTTGCGCGTGGTGCGGTGCAAGAGCCGCGACCCAAGCAGCTGCTCCAGGGCCATGATGTGTTTGGAAACCATCTGCGTCGATAGGCCGAATTCTGCGGCGGTGGCTGTGAAAGAGCCAAGATCGGCAACCCTCACAAAAATAGCCATGCTCGTTAACCGATCCAGCATTATCAACTCTCAGTGGATTATTAAGTCAATAAAGACCTGTTTATCACGTTTGAGTAACGCAATAAAGTACTGCTTATCTTAAAACGGTCGGGAGAAAGACATGCGGATTGGGGTTATTGGTGCGGGCTTTATCGGACAAGCCTTTGCACGCCAGGTGATTGCGGCAGGCCATGACGTCATGATCAGCAACTCGCGGGGGCCGCAGACACTCAGCAGCATTCCGCCGAAAATTGGAGCACAAATTGGCACCCTGCATGAAGCCATAGGCTTCGGCGAAATTATACTGATCGCCATTCCTTTTCATCAATATGCCACTCTTCCGGTTGAGCCACTGCGTGACAAGATAGTGCTGGACGCCAATAACTACTATCCAGATCGAGATGGATCGATCCCCGAACTGGATGAGCGCAGGGCGACGACGAGTGGACTGCTGGCGCAGCATTTGACAGGCTCCCGTCTCGTGAAGGCATTCAACGCGATTCTGGCCTCCGATCTGGAGAAGGGTGGGCAGACGCTGCCTTCGGGAAACCGGCGCGCCCTACCGATAGCGGGAGATGACGATGCGGCTAAGGAGAGCGTCGCAAGGTTGGTGCGACAGTTCGGCTTCGACGTTGTCGATGCTGGGTCGCTGGCGGAAAGCTGGCGTTTTGAGCGCGCCAAACCAGCTTACTGTATACCGTTTGATCGGGAAGGGGTGCGTCAGGCGCTCGATGAGGCTCAACGCGACATTGATATGCCGGAAGGGTCATGGCGTCGGTGAAAGACAAATAATGAGAAAATTGGCTGTGTATTGACATCCAAAGGCTGGAGGTGAAGCAGGCGGCTGATCTGGCTCAGGACACCTTCCTTTAGCAAACTTCATGAGCCGCGTAGCGTTCTGACCACCATTGCCCGCCGGGTGTGGGTGGACTATGGCAGGAGAGATGATTCTGAGGTTTAAGAGGGAAGAATTGGCCTACTCAAAAGCGCCAAGTAGCACCCAGCAAAGGACCGCTCATCGATATATCGATGCGTGTACCCGATTCGTCTCTATCCACTGCCAAATGGCGATAGCCTGCTGATAGGTGGAGCGCCTTATTGATTTGGTAATTAGCGGTAGCCACTACCTGCCAGGTGCTATCAGAACCAACTCCGAAGCCACCAATATCGGCATGCATTAATGTTGACCACTGGGGGCTCCAGGTGGAACGCAGTCGAGCGGCTAAAATCGGGTCGAGCCAACGTTCGGTCTCGCTTGCACCAACTCCCAGCGCGGGCACATCCACTTCCGCCTCGATCCGCCAAGCGCGAGCGCCCGCCAGTAAATCTAAGTATTGGCTCGAAGTATTGACCACTTGATAACCTGCTGCTGCAGTTAAAGAGCGTTGGCGCAGCTTGCCCTCTATAGCAACGCCAGGAAGCAGCGTGCTCTCGTGGCTAAGCGATGCCCAGGTAATGTCACCAAACAGCACTAGGCGGTCGCGGCGTGCGCTGCCAGCCATGAAAAAGGCACCATCAAGATCATCAAGTACATTGTTAAATGAGCGCGATGTACTAATGGTAGGAGCAGTCGCCAGTGGACGCACATCGCCAGCTAAACCCGTCATCCAGACATAAGGGGTAAGCTGGAAACGCCAAGCATCCTCTTGGGCATTGGCATTCGTTGCAAAGCCTATCGCTAAGATGCTGAAGGCAGTGATAAATGGGCGTAATTTGGCTATCACAGAAATCCTTATACATTGTCTTTATAGATGCGTCCGCCCTTCATGATCAGTCGCAGATTGCGTTCAGGGTCATGAAGGAAATCAAGATTCTTACTAGGGTCACCGTTTACTAAAAGTAGATCGGCCATCGCGCCCGGCTCTATTTTACCGAGCGTGCCAGGGTAGGGGTTGCGTGATCCTGATAGTGAAAGAAGCTCACCATTGCGGCCAGTCGCCATGGCCAACACGGTAAGTGGGTCATAAAAGCGAGTCAGCTTGACTAATTGACGCAGCTGGTTGGGGGTATTTTGCGGGGTAAATAAAATATCAGTGCCCCAGGCTGTCTTGATATCAAAACGTTGGGCTAGCTCGTAGGCCTGCACGGTGCCTTCGGCTACTTGTTGTTGTGCTTCGCGGCGAGCGGCATCGGGATAAACATTTGCATCTTCATCTTGCAAGAAAGGCTGAAGGCTCCACCATGCGCCTTCCCCTGCCATCATCCTTACGGTTTCTTCATCGGCGAGCTGCCCGTGTTCGATGGATTTAGCGCCTGCCCTTAATGCACGCTGAATACCTCGGGAGGTATAAACATGCACCATGACATAGGTACCCCAGTCTTCTGCTGCATCCACCGCTGCGCGCAGCTCGCGCTCGCTGAATTGGGTGCTATCCAATGGGTCATAGGTAGACGCCACGCCGCCACCTGCCATCAATTTGATCTGTGAAGCTCCTAGCATGAGTTGTTCACGGGTACGTCGTAATACTTCTGCTTCCCCATCGGCAATGACGGCTACGCCTTGGCGTTCCTGTTCACTAAGCGGTGCGTTGTTGGCCCGTGGGATTTCGTAGCGCATTCGAAAATCACCATGGCCGGAGGTTTGGGAGATCATGGCTCCTGCTGGAAGTATGCGCGGTCCAGCCACAATTCCTTCATCAATAGCACGCTTCAGTGCAAAGGATGGCCCGCCCGCATCTCGCACTGAAGTAACGCCACGCATCAGCGTTCTCTCTGCTTCCTGAGCCGCCACTAGATGGATATAGCCTAGATCGGCGGTCATGGCGTCTACTTGGCTAATAGCCGCCAGCGTCGTGTGCCAATGGGCATCAATCAAGCCTGGCATTAATACGCTACCACCACAGTCGATGATTTCTGCGCCTTCAGGTGCGGCATCACCAGGCAAAATAGCCTGGATACGCTGCTCTTCAATACGTACTGAAACGTTGTCGCGTAACGCCGCGCCGCTGCCGTCGAATAGCCTTAGATTGGTCAATAATAGTGGGCCATCAGCCCGTTTAGGTTGAGCGCTTATGGCGGTGGGTGCGCGCAGACCAGAGAAAAGTGCCATTACTGCAGCGGCTCCTCCCATGAATTGGCGGCGGGTAATATCTGCCATCACACGCTCATGAAAGCGTTGTAGTAACGGTGAACCGCAACAGCAAGCCCCGTGTGAGTGATTTAGTGGCGACTGCAATAAAGAGTGGGCGGCGGCGGGAGGCATAGGCGGCACCTTATCTCAGTAGCGATGTGGTAAGTGACATCTGGAGCGACGTTGAATAGCCTTGCATATAAGTAAATTAGAATGAGGGAGTGAATCGCGCAAGCTGTAATCAGTGATTGGATAAGCTTCCATGCAGTTGCCCCTGTAACTGTTCTGCTAAAAACTCCATAAACAGTCGGGTACGCTGTGAAAGCGTGGTTTGGCGGTAGTACACGGCGTTCACAGCTTGGGTCTGAAGCTCTGTGCAGTCGGGTAGTACATCCACCAGTGTGCCGTTGTGACGGGGAGTGATGGTCATAAAGTCAGCAAGGCAAACGATGCCTTCTCCTGCCATGGCCAGTTCTATTAGCGTACTTCCGCTGGAGGCCGCCAGCGTTGGGGTAATATGTAAGGGCTGGCCATCGGCGCGGCGCAGTGGCCAGCGGTTGAGATGATCGAGCTGGCTGAAGCCTAGCAAGCTGTGATCTTGAAGGTCGTCGATGCTTTCCGGCGTACCGTGGCGTTCAAGGTAAGCGGGGCTGGCCAGAAGGCGCAGCGGGCTGTAGCCAAGGAGGCGGGCGTGCAGCGACGAATCTTCCAGTTTGCCAATGCGGATGGCCAAATCAACCCGCTGTTCCAACAGGTCGACAAAGCGGTCGTGGGTGTCGAGTTCCAGCGTAATACCAGGGTAGCGTGCGCGGAACTCGCCAATCACCGGCACAATCACGAACTGCATAAAGCTGGGAGCGGCGTTGATCCGTAACCTGCCTTGAGGCTGATTGTGGCGATCCAGCATCGCCTCTTCGGCTTCTTCCACGGCTGCAAGAATACGGCGGCAATGGTTTAGGAATGTTTCTCCCTCCTCGGTCAGCTCTAGGCGACGCGTGGTTCTACGTAGCAGGGTAGCGCCGAGTTTTTGCTCCAGGCGGTTGAGCGCACGGCTAACCCCAGAAACGGTAATGCCAAGCCGTTCGGCGGCACCGGTGATTGAGCCGCTATCGACGACCGTCACAAAGGCCTGCTGTTCTTCAAGGGTGCTTTTCATAGAGTGCTGTTCATAACGTTATCGGTTGCCTTAATGGCGAATACCATATTTGTTGATTTTAAATCAAAAGTGTTTTGCTGAAGCGTCGCTATTTTTTCGCATGCTTTGAACTCACAATACCGCCCATTAAACGCCATGCCAAAGAATATAAGCATGGATGTCAGGCTATAATGAGAGGTTTTATTAATGAAAATTCTGCTGATTAATGGCGGTAAAGCGTTTGCACACTCTGGCGGTGAACTCAACAATACGTTGCACGGTGTGGCGGTGAGTACGTTGCAGGAAATGGGCTATGAAGTGCGCGAGACGGTGATTGATCAGGGCTATGATCTTGATACTGAGGTGCAGAACTACCTATGGGCGGACACGATTGTGTATCAGATGCCTGGCTGGTGGATGGGCGCGCCATGGATCGTCAAACGTTACATTGATGAGGTGTTTACAGAAGGCCACGGTTCGCTTTACGCCAGCGATGGCCGCAGCCGCCAAGACCCGACCAAGCAGTACGGCAGTGGTGGCCTGCTGCAGGGCCGTCGCTATATGCTATCACTGACCTGGAACGCGCCTTTGGAAGCGTTCGATGAGCCTGACAACTTCTTCGAAGGGCGCGGTGTGGATGGTGTCTACTTCCCGTTCCACAAATCTCAGGAATTTATCGGCTTAGAAGCGCTGCCGACCTTTATCGCCAACGATGTAATGAAGATGCCGGATGTCGATCGCGATAAAGCGGCTTATCGTAAGCATCTGCGCTGCGTACTTGGCTAGGCTTCGTCGGTTGATATCTCTTACAAGCCCTAAGTACGACTCAATCGATGGCGTAGTTTAGGCAGAGTACGGGCAACTGGGGACAGGCGAGTGGACATGATGAGCGCCGCAATGGCGGCATACATGGCCCACTCCTGCATATCCGCGCGCACCACCCAGAAGAAGTGCAGCAGTACCAGCCCTAAAATGGCGTAGGAAAATTTGTGCAGCGGTTTCCAGCGTTTGCCCAGGCGCTTCATTGCCCAGCGGTTGGACGTGGCACCCAGCACAGCAAGGCCGATCAGCGCGATCATGCCGACGATGATGTAGGGGCGTTTGACGATCTCGCTGCCAAGCAGTGCCCAGTTAAGCCCCAGAATAAACAGCGCGTAGCTGAGCATATGCAGGGTGGCGTAGGCGAGTGTCCATAGGCCCAGTTGGCGCCGGATCAGTGCAAAGCCTTTCCAACGGGTGAGCTTGGTAAGTGGGGTAAGGCTGAGCGTGAGCAGCAGCATCCACAGCCCGCCGATGCCGATATTCAGCAGCAGGTAGCGCCCCGGTTCGGGGCCTGCGGCGTTATTTGCCACCTGCCAGCTCCAAAACAGCAGCGGTGCTAGCGCGGCCAGAAACACGCCCACGCGCCATGCTAACCATATACGTGGGCTGGCCATTAATAATTTTCCTTTAAATCCATACCCGCATAGAGCTCGGCGACTTCATCGGCGTAACCGTTAAACATCAGGGTATCAATGGTGTTGGGGTTGAACAGGCTGTTGGGCAGCCGGCGCTCGGTGGCCTGGCTCCAGCGGGGGTGGTCGACGTTGGGATTCACGTTGGCGTAAAAGCCGTACTCGTCGGCGGCGATCTTCTGCCAGGAATTCACCGGCTGTTCTTCCGTCAGCGATATCCGCACAATCGACTTGATGCTCTTGAAGCCGTATTTCCACGGCACGACCAGCCGCAGAGGGGCGCCGTTTTGATTGGGCAATTCCCGGCCGTACATACCCATGGCCAGTATCGTCAGCGGGTGCATGGCTTCGTCCAGGCGTAGGCCTTCCACGTAGGGCCAATCAATGATCGAAAACGAGGAGCGCTGCCCGCGCATTTGCTCTGGATCCACCAGAGTTTCAAAACGTACGTATTTGGCTTTGCTGGTGGGGTCGGCGCGTTTGATGATATCGGCCAGCGGAATACCCAGCCAGGGAATGACCATCGACCATGCCTCAACGCAGCGCAGGCGGTAAATGCGCTCTTCAAACTGCGAGGGCTTGGCGAAGTCCTCCAGGGCAAAGCGCCCGCCGTTATTGACCTCGCCATCGACCACCACGCTCCAGGGCTGGGTTTCCAGGCTGCCCGCATGGCGGGCAGGGTCGCCCTTGTCGGTGCCGAATTCGAAAAAGTTGTTGTAGCCACTGGCGTCATCAAAGGGGGCAATTTTATCTTTGTCAGGATCGCTAGGGGTGACGGCTCGCCACTGGGTTTCGCTGATTTTCTCCTTTAACCACGCTGGTGCATCGCCTTCGGGTACATCGGAGTAGTTGTCGTTAGCGCGGACGTGGCCGGATAGGGCGAGCCCTGCACCTAGGCCTGCGATACCGCCCATAAAGCGCCGCCGGGAGAGGTAGATAGATTCCGGCGTGACATCGGATTCGTGTAAATCACTCGGTTTGGCAATCTTTATTAGCATTGGGTGTCTCCACTAAGGCCTTTGTGGGTAGCATACGAGGTGAGTGCAGCATTCGATATTAATGGGTGTAGTAAGTTCGCCAAAACTTACACAAAACCCTTACGATTTAAATTGAGCCTGTCGGGGTAGCTGGTCGCCCCTGTGGTGAACTGTTGATAAGGAGTTCGTGTTCAGATGATCGAAGCCCGGGGATTGACCCGTATTCCTCTGCGTAATGCCGTCTTTGTTGCCTGCCTGATTCTGCTGTTGGTTTCGCTGGTGGGGGTGGTGTTTTCTTTAGCATGGCTTTGGGGCGTGGCGATTTTTGGCATGCTCGCTGGGCTGGGGCTTTATGATCTACGCCAAACGCGGCGAACGGTGAGCCGTAACTATCCTGTTCTGGCCCATTTTCGCTATGTTCTAGAGTCTATTGGGCCGGAAATACGTCAGTATTTTATCCAGTCCGATCTTGACGAACGACCATTTTCCCGCGAGCAGCGCGCTGTGGTCTATCAGCGTTCTAAAAATGAGAGTGATAAAAAGCCTTTTGGCTCCCTGCTGGATATGTATCAGCCGGGGCATGAGTGGATCAACCACTCGCTACTTCCCCGGGCTATCGAAAACAGTGACTTCAGGATTCGGGTGGGCGGTAGCCGCTGCAGCCAACCCTACCTGGCGAGTGTTTTCAATATTTCGGCAATGAGTTTCGGTTCGCTTTCGGGCAACGCTATCGAGGCGCTGAATGCGGGCGCTGGTAAAGGTGGTTTCTATCACGATACTGGTGAAGGCTCTATTTCCGGCTATCACCGCAAGCATGGAGGTGATCTCGTCTGGGAAATAGGCTCTGGTTACTTTGGCTGCCGCAACGACGATGGCTCGTTTAATGCGGAGCGCTTTGCAGCTAACGCCAGTGCCGATCAGGTGAAAATGATCGAAATCAAACTTTCCCAGGGCGCCAAACCGGGCCATGGCGGTATATTGCCAGCGGCTAAGGTAACTGCCGAAATTGCCGAAGCGCGAGAAGTCCCCATGGGCCAGGACGTGATTTCACCCGCTGCCCATTCAGCTTTCTCGACGCCGCTGGAACTGATGGCATTCATTGCCCGCCTGCGTTCGCTTTCTGGGGGGAAACCGATCGGCTTCAAGCTGGCGATTGGCCACCCCTGGGAGTGGTTTTCGATCGTTAAGGCGATGCTAGAAACCGGCGAGCGGCCTGATTTTATAGTGGTGGACGGTGGCGAAGGAGGAACCGGTGCGGCACCGCTGGAGTTTATCAATCGTATAGGTGTGCCTTTAACAGAAGCCGTTACGCTAGTGCATAACACCCTGGTGGGGGCCGGGCTGCGCGAGGAGATTCGTATCGGCGCGGCGGGTAAGATTATGTCCGGTTTTCACATTGCCCGAACCATGGCACTAGGGGCTGATTGGTGCAATTCGGCCAGGGGCTTTATGTTTTCATTGGGGTGTATTCAGGCGCTTAACTGTCACTCCGACAAGTGCCCCAGCGGCGTAGCTACTCAAGACCCCAACCGCAGCCGCCATCTGGATATTGCCGATAAAACAGCGCGGGTCTACCACTTCCACCGCAATACCTTAAAAGCGCTGGCGGAAATGCTGGGGGCCGCAGGGCTTAGCCACCCTAGCGAGCTGGGGCCCGAACACATTATCCGGCGTGTCTCGGAAAACGAGATTCAGTCCTACGATCAGATATTCACCTTCTTAAAACCCAATGAACTGCTCAATGCAAAGTGCGAGCACACGGTATTCAAGCACTATTGGGAAAATGCCCGAGCCGACTCCTTCCAGCCGCCTGCGCAGGTTGCTCGGTTGCGCTTTACTAAGTTGGAGTGATCGTGGCGCTTAGCCTAGATTACTTTGTTTCCACTGCGCCGTTTAGAAGGGAGCCCCCATGGCATCTACCCGCCGTGAACTGATACCACTGATTGAGCAGGGCGTGATACCGCCTGAACAGGTGACGCGCGCAGTGCAAGCTTCTGGGCTGCACCCTTCGCCTCGCGCTTGGGCGCTGTTTATTGATCGCTTACTGCTGTGGCTAGGCGGACTGGCGCTGGCCTTCGCGGTGCTGTTTTTCATCGCTTATAACTGGGCTGAGATGGGCCGTTGGCTGCGCTTTGACGTGGTGCAGGCAGCGATGGTGCTGGCGGTAGGCATCGCCGTTTGGCACAAGGCCAGCCCGATGGTTCAACGTGTGGCGCTAACCTCGGCCACTTTATTGGTGGGCGTGCTGTTGGCGTTGTTCGGGCAGGTGTACCAAACCGGTGCCGACCCCTGGCAACTGTTTTTTACCTGGGCGCTGCTTGCTCTGCCCTGGGTCTGGGTGGCGCGCTTTGAGCTGCTCTGGGTGTTGTGGCTGGGGTTACTCAATTTGGTCGTCGGGCTCTATTTTCGTACCTGGGGCGGGCCGTTTGGCGTTTTGGTCAGTAGCGATGCCGCGCTTTGGGGGCTGTTTGGGCTCAATACCCTTGCCTTGGCGACATGGGAATGGGGGGCTCGTTGCCGGAACTGGTCACGGCAGTGGGCACTACGCTTGCTGGCGGTGGGTAGCGGGGTGCCTATGACGCTGTTAACGATGAGGTTGATAGTCGATGCAGGCCTCGTATGGTCGCCAATGCTGGCGATTTACTCACTCTGGCTGGCGGTGCTGTATGGCGTTTATCGCTATTGGCGGCCTGACCTGTTTATGATCGCGGGCGGCTGTGTCTCGGCGTTAACGGTGACCACACTGCTGCTTGCCAGGCTGTTGCTCTGGGAAGGCGATTGGCAGGAGGGAAGTCTGCTGCTGATCACCATCGCGGTACTGGCGATGGGCGCTGGGGCCGTGGTATGGCTAAAGCGTCTACATCGGGAGATTTCCCAGTGACGAACAACGTTAATGATTTAAGCGTTAGGCTGAGCCAAGCGGGTATTCCGTTAAACGAGCCTACCTCCCCAGCGCAGTTGCAAACGCCTTGGTTTGTACGTGCGCTGCAGGCCTTTTCAGGCTGGTTAGCGGCGCTATTTCTGCTCGGCTTTATCGCCATGGGCGTGGTGTTCGTGGTGGAGAGCCCCGCCGCGTCGTTGGGCCTGGGGCTTGTGATGATCGGTGCGGCTTATGGGCTGTTTTGCAAAGCTCGCGGTGATGTGCTCGAGCACTTGGCGCTTGCGGTTAGCTTAGCCGGGCAACTGCTAATAGCGTGGGCGCTGGTCGAGTTCTGGAATGTGTCCACTTATTTGTGGTGGTCGCTGCTGGCCTTACAGTGCGCACTGGCGCTGGTAATGCCAAGCCAGGTACATCGCACCTTTTCAGCCTTTGCCGCCAGCTTGGCGCTCTATATGGCTTTGGCAGTGAACACTATGGCGCCAGCAGCGGGTGGATTGGTGCTGTTGGCATTGGCGCTGCTCTGGCTGAATGAGTTTCGCTGTCCTGGCCGTATTCAAGATGTGCAAGCATGGGGCTACGGCCTGTTGATAGGCCTCTTGGTGATGCAGGGATTAGCGCATAGCGGCCACTCCTTTGCCTTCTGGTTTGACGCACAGAGCACTAACGCTTTTGCATGGTCAGCACCCTGGTTGAACGCCGTGTTCGTGGCACTCTCTCTCTGGCGTTGCTGCTCTATACCATCCCTCATTCCAAAACCCATTGGGGGTTGTATCTCAGTCCTTTAGCGCTGCTGTTGGTCTCATTTTATGCACCGAGTGTGGGCCAAGGTTTGGTCGTCGTACTGTTAGGGTTCGCGATCGGGCATCGCCTAGTGCTGGGGCTTGGAGTGCTTTCTCTGCTGATGGGCATTGGCAGCTATTACTACTGGCTGGACGCAACACTGTTAACCAAGGCTCTAACGTTGCTGGTGTTGGGGGGAGGGCTACTGGCGCTACGTTGGACGCTGCTCAAGTGGTTGAGCGTAGCGGAAAATAGTCCGTCGACCTCTGTGGAAGGACATGGGAAATGATGCTGAAAGCCAAGCGAAATCGCTGGATCATAGTGTTAACCACCGTCGTTGTGTTGGTGACGGTGAACTGGGCCGTTTGGCAGAAAGAGCGTCATTTATCCGAGGGAGAAATTGTTTACCTGGAGCTGGCGCCCGTCGACCCGCGCTCATTGATGCAGGGCGACTATATGGCGCTAAACTTTGCGCTGGGTAACCAAATTCAAAGCGCGCTTTATCAGAGTGAGCGTGATGAAGACTCGCTGAAAGCTCTTAACGGCTATGTGGTGGTGCGTTTGGATGAACAGCGTATTGCTCACTTCCAGCGTTTGGATGAAGGTACTTCTTTACGCGATGACGAACAACGCCTGCGCTACCGGCTACGCAATGGTCAGGTACGCTTTGCCACCGATGCGTTTTTCTTTCAGGAGGGGCACGGTGAGCGCTATGAGCCAGCGCGTTATGGTCAGTTTAGGGTGAATACCAAGGACGAGCCCTTGCTGGTGGCTTTATACAATGCAGAATTAACTAAGTTAGGAGAAAGCGTTAAGTAAAATTTACTTTATCTGGCGAGCTGTTCTCATCTCACTTTTCACTATTGCATTCTGTCTTGCTTCATTCAGTAAGGTAGGCTGTACTTTGTTCCTCCACTGACATGGATAGTCCAGTAATGACGCTGGACTGGCTCGATAGGGCCGGTCGGTGGGTAGTCAAACTGACCCACTTCAATGAATAAGGCATTTATGAAAGCAAACAGCTCGTGGCGCGCATGGGGTTTGTTGGTGATGGCGCTGACCTTTTCCAACCTATGCGCGGCACAAACTCAAGGAGGAGAGAGCGAAAGTGAGCGGTGGTTTACCATCGATGCGTTAAATACGGGGCTTGGTGAACCTCCCGAAGAGGCAAACCGAGTAACACCGCGAGAATCGATCAGGAGTTTTCTGAAGCTAACGGATCAGGAGGAGTATGAGGCCGCTGCCCATATGCTCAACCTTTCCGAGTTCTCAGAGGATGAACAACGCGAGCAGGGGAGTGAACTCGCCCGGCAACTGGCAGAGGTTTTTCAACGCGGCGATTGGTTGAGCGTTTCCGGTCTGCCCGGTCGCGAAGACGCGGTGATTGAAGATCCCGCAGGCCAAAACCCCCGTGTTGGCGAGACACGTCGCAACGTTGAGGTCTCCTCTTTAAAAGCCGACGGGGAAACCTACGATATTCGCTTGGGTCGCTACCGCGTGGGGGAGCAGGAACCAGTCTGGCTGATCATGCCTATCAGTGTGTCTTATATTCCGGCGCTTTATGAGCAGTACGGCCCCTCAGCGTTGGAAGGCTATATTCCCGAACGCTTCCAGGCCTCGTTTGGCATCCTGAGAATTTGGGAATGGATCGCGATTCCCTTGTTTGTGCTATTCATCGGGCTCGTAGGGTGGGGAGTTCACCGTCTGATCGGCTTGATGTCGAAATGGTTACCTTCAGGGGTGTCGAGCATTTTTGCCAGCCAAATCGGTATGCCTGGAGCGCTGATTGCGATGTCGCTGGTTACCCAGATGGTACTGGATTATGTAGTGTCGTTTTCAGCGGTTGCCACGACGACCTTCCGAGTTTTACTCATCAGTATTTTGGCCTGGGGAGTCGGCACGGTTGCGTTGCGCTTAGTGGATACCATTATGCTGCGTTTAACGCGGCGTATTGTGGGGGAAATCGATGATACCAAGCCCAGAGACGAACGCAGACTGCTAACGTCGCTCTACGCGTTGCGCCGGGTCATTATTCTGATCACCGTTACTGGCGTATCCATCTACATACTGGGTCAGGTTCAGCTTTTCGAAACTCTTGGCTTATCGATTCTGGCGTCTGCCAGTGTATTGGCCGTATTAGTGGGTGTGGCGGGCCAAACGGTACTTGGCAATATCCTCGCTTCATTTCAGTTATCGTTTGCTAAACCCATTCGCATTGGCGATTTGGTGATCTTTGAAGACGAGTGGTGCTATGTCGAAGGTATTTTTTATACCTTTATCCGGTTGAGGTCATGGGATGAGCGGCGTTTGATTGTGCCCGTTACCTATTTTACTTCTAAGCCATTCGACAATTTGTCGGTAAAAAGTACCAAGATGTACCGGTCATTGACGCTGACGCTTCACTTAAGCGCCGATATAGGACTGTTAAGAGAGAAATTTCTCGAGGTCGCCAAAGAAGAAGACAGCGTTATCGAACACCATAAGCTGCTCTGCTACGTAACGGCACAAACAGGAACGGCGCAAACCGTCACCTGTTACCTCATGACCTCAGACCCTTTGGCGGGTTGGACAGCGGAAATGAATTTGCGCGAGAAGCTGTTGGCGTTTATCCGCGATAACCATCCAGAGTGGTGGCCACGTGAAATTGTGGTTATCAGTCACAACGATATCGCCCGCGGGTCGCAAGGGAAAAGCTCGGGGGAAATGGATAGTGTTGAGGTGAAACCATCTGAATAAAGGGGGATTGTGCAGCGGAAGATAACGCTTTTGCGTATTTTATCCATAGAGTAGTCTTGTTATGACAAGGGTAAGTGGAAAAAGGAGTGACTATGCACGCACTCGTTGAGCAAGCGACGGAACACTGGGTTTATCTTGCCCCTCTTCTTAGCGATCCACATTCCGAAGCTGAATACGATGCCCGGGTCGAGGCGCTTGATGAAATTCTTGATCTTGTCGGTGACGATGAGACACACCCACTTGTCGGCCTGGCGAATCGCTTGGGTGATATCATTGAGTCCTATGATGAAGCACATCGCCCGATGCCTGAGGTGTCTGGAAGTGAGGTACTTCGCTACCTTATGCAAGAGCATGGGATAGCGCAGAGCGAGCTACCTGAAGTTGGCGCTCAATCAGTGGTGTCTGAAGTTCTCAGTGGGCGCCGCAAGCTGAACTGGCGCCAAATCTGCGAGCTTTCGGAACGGTTTGGCATCGCTACCGACTCGTTTAAAGAACCCAGGGAAAAACTACGCGTTTTGACCTGATAAAGCCTTATGGCGCTTAGACTACCTCTAGCGGTATATCGACGCCGAACTGCTGCAACATACGTCGGAATGTCTCAACATCATAGGCCTCGCTTTCTGTCACCAGACCTTGAATTTGGCCTGTGCCCGGCGTGCCATCGCCTAATCCAGCGACAATCGATTCGGCGGGGTCGAGGAATCGGCAACTGGGTCTCGCCGCTTCGAAGAAGGAGCGAAGCCATGGTAAATGCGTGCTGGAAAGTGTCAGCGTGTCGATATCGGGGTGCTGCCGGAAGACGCTGTCGATAAAAGCAGTGACCGCTTTCTGCGTCGCTTTTGGGTCGAAGAGAAAGGAGCCATTCTCGACAAGCTCCACCATGGACGAAGCATTGATCAGGCTGACATTCTCCGGGTGGGGTGCATGGCGAGCTATGAACTGCTTGAGCGGCGAGCTTTCGATGAGTGAATGCACCCCCATGATGCCGATCTTGCCGCTCGCCGACATAGCGAGTGCTTCTTCGATGGGCGGGTAGACGCCGAACAATGGCACCAAGGTGCTTTGGCGAACGTCATCCAGCACCATGATAGACGGTGCGTTCGATGCGATGACGATGGCAGAGGGTGCATAGCCCTCAAGAAAACGCAGTGTGCGATGCATGACAGCGAGTAGCTCTTCACGCCCTTTGCTCCCATAAGGAAAGCTCGCCCGATCAGCGAAATAAACAATATCCTGTTTGGGAAGGCGCTTATGTATCTCGGCAACAATGGCATAGCTACCAATGCCAGCGTCGAAAACAGCGATTGGCTGGTGCATAGTAATATCCTGGGTGTCGGCTAAAGTCTAATGATCCATAATATTCTAATGCGATGGAAGCGTCATTTTTAGCTACTATGCTAGTTAAACTTTATACGATGCTGGGGCACGGCATCGCATAAATTCGAAATGAATAGCATGGTGATGGCAGAGAAATTTATGGTGAATGAGTGGTTGTCTAAATGTCGTTAAATATTGTGCAGCGTTTGCTACCCGGCTGGGGCGTTACTTATGGCCCACCGGGCCATGACTCTTTTCCAGCCGTCATGTTGTTGCATGGTTCTGAAGGCGCATGGGCGGGGTGGAGCCATCGTGATGCGATGCTATTCGCCGCCCATGGCTTCTTGGCGTTCCCTTATGGCTACTCAAGCGGCGGTAATGCATGGAATGCGGGGCATATTATCGATTACCCACTGGATCGCAGCGTGGAGGCATTTAAAGCCCTACGAGAATTCCAGTTCGCTGATGAGCGGGTAGGGCTTTATGGTATTTCACGCGGTGCCGAGCATGCGTTATTGCTCGCTTCCCTAATGGCAAGAGATAAGATCAAGGGCGCACCTGATGCCATCGCTGCGCATAGCCCGCCGGATGTTGTGTGCGGGGCCTTTGATGCACGTAGTTTTCGCGATGTAGGGGATCCAGGCTGGCAAGCCTGGGACGTCAGCAAACGCGCCTGGACATGGCGTGACAGTCACGAAAGCTTGCTACCGACCACGCCGATCGAAATCGAACGCTACCCTGGGCCGCTACTACTTTCCCATGGCACCAAAGACCGAATGTGGTCGGTGGAAATGACCAAACGCCTGGAACAACGCCTGCGCGAGCATGGCCGCTCCCCAGAAGTTCACTACTACGAAGGTGAAGATCATATACCTAGTAGCTCAGGGCAGAATAAGCACTATGGGCTGCTGCTAGATTTCTTTTCAAAACACCTGTAAGTCACTGTTCCTCATTTTTCCATCCAAAAAGCCCATCTCGGTAGCTAAGAGGTATGGCGGTGATGATGGCTGCTTGGGGCAGGTTGTCGATATGCGCTCTCGGTTGCAGCCAGGGCTGCTCATCACTGGGTGGCAACCACTCAATACGGTCGTTAAATAGCGCATCATCAATCTCTAACACCAACGGTGCTTCTGCATAGACGAAGTATTTGTTGGCGATAAAAAGAACAGCTTCTTCAACATTCAAATGAACGCAGTCGAGCTTATGGTCGTTTCCGCAGCGGGGTACATAGCCAAGTTGCTGAGTTTGATCCCAAATAGTTTTACTAACGACTCTGAATAAGCGCATAAGAGCTCCAGTGGTTTTTTTCCGACTAAGGTAGCCTAAAACCTAAAGTTAACTTGAGGTCAAGTGGCGCTGAAAATGTAATATCAGGTATGAAGTCATGCTGCTGATTGAGCAATGGCTAAGCTAAGCGGCCTGCTGATTTTAGAACTGATTTATTAAGAAGAGCTCGATACTGCACAGCGCATATTGAGTTTGGGCTTTGCTGTACAGTATCTCACTCCAACACTAGCTTTTAATGCTTCAGTTCTTCCTCTATTAGTGCTTGGGCCAAACGTTTCGCCCCTGCAAAGTCCGCTTTTCCAGAGCCAAGGTGAGGGATGGTCTCTACCGTAAACCAATGGCTGGGGATCATCATGGGTGGCGTACCGTTAGCGAGCATAGTGGCTTTGACGGTTTTGGCGTCTAACGCTGTTTCTGAAAGCAGCACAATGCGCTCGCCCTTGCGGCTATCGGGAATATTCACCGCCATCAGTGCGGTGTCTGTATCCTCCAGAGCCGCTTTAACTGCTGCCTCAACGGCGCTGAGACTGATCATTTCACCGCCTATTTTGGCAAAGCGGGCGTAGCGGTCAATCAGGGTTAAGAAGCCATCTTCATCGATAAAGCCTTTATCCCCCGTTATGTACCAGCGGTGGCCATCGATCACATGGAGCGCCTTGGCTGTGCGGTTGGGGTCATTGAGATAGCCCTGCATTATTTGCGGGCCGCTAATCAATATCATACCGGCCTCACCGGTCGGCAGCTCTTCAAAGCTGTCAGGGTCGACGATTTTGAAGCTGGTGCCGGGTAACGGCATACCGACGGTGCCTGCTTTGCTGCCCCGCTGCACCTGTTGATAGTGAACGCCCATGGCGTCGGGCAGATTCACTGAGGCGACTGGGGCGATTTCCGTGGCACCGTAGCCTTCATAAATAGGCTTGTGGAATTTCAGCGCAAAGCTATTACGCACGTTTTCGTCGAGCTTTTCAGCTCCGGCAACCACCACCCTCAAGCTTTCCAGCATTAACGGATGCACTTTTGAGCTGCGCACAAACAGCCTTAAAAAGCTGGAGGTGCCGAACATGATAGTGGCTTTGTGCTTGGCAATAGCGCCTGCAATGCCGGGGGCATCGGTGGGGTCGGCGTGGCACACCAGTGGCAGCCCTTCAATCAGCGGTAGCAGTTGAGTCACTGTAAGGCCAAAGGCGTGGAACAGCGGCAGTGAGCCCATTACAACGTCGTTGCTCTGGGTGTTGAGCACGTCAGAGGTCTGCTTGATATTGGCCATCAGGTTGCGGTGGCTCAACATCACGCCCTTGGGTTCGCCTTCACTTCCGCTGGAGAACAGGATGGCGGCGGTGGCGTCGGCATCGTGGCCGTGGCAGAAGCAGCGCTGTAGCAGCCAAGTCGGCAGTATTCTCACCGCCAGCCAGGTACTCAAACGTTCGCCACGGCCAATCGTGGCCTGCAGGTCTTCTAAAAGAACCACCTGCTTCGCGCGAAGCAATTGGCTAACGTCGAGCCCGCGCTGCTCGAGCTTCTTCACAAAGCGCTGTGAGGTGAAGACGGTAGCGATTTCCGCCTGGGAAAGGGCAGAGGTCAGCGCCTCGTGGTCGGCGGTGTAATTAAGATTCACCACCGTTTTACCCGCTAGCAGCGTGGCCATATTGGCGATAACCCCGGCACTGCTGGTAGGTAGCAGTAAGCCAACGTTCTGCCCTGGGTTGAGCTTGCGAAGTCGTTTTGCCATCAGCAGGCTGGCAGTGAGCGCTTGGCTTGCGCTGAGTGAGCGGCCCAGCGTATCGGCCAGGGCAAGGTCGCTAGGGCGGCGCTTAACGCTTTGAATCCAGGCGTTAGGCAGGCTCGGGAGCTCGCCCATGGCCCGCTGCCAAGAGCGGGTAGCCTGCTCAAAAATACGTCGTTTGAGCACATCGGCGGGGGTGTCCTTGGGCAGCGGCTTGCCAAAGGCGACCACTACCGAGCGATGCAGAGGCGCATTACGCAGCTCTTTAAGCTTGCTGGAAGATCGGGAGAACTGGCTGCCCCACAGGCCTCGCAGGTAGAAGGGCACAATTTTGACGTCTGGATTTGCCATGTCACAGGCACGCTCGTAACCGCGGCGGAATTCGCCCAGTTGACCAGTGCGGCTGATCGCCCCTTCAGGAAACAGGCACACCACTTCGCCTGCGTTGAGCTGTTCAGCAACACCGGCTAGGGCCTTTTCGGCACCGCTGCCACGCTCGATGGGAATACAGCCCAAGGCTTTGAAGAACCAGCGCAGGTACCAACGCTGGTAAACCGATCTGAGCATCACGAAACGCACCGGTCGAGGGCTGGCGATCTGTACCATGGCCCAATCCACCCAGCTGATATGGTTGCCCAATAGCAGCACGCCGCCCTGGGCGGGCAGGTTCTGCAAGCCATGGACGTCTACGCGATAGCGGCGTGTCAGCAGGAAGCTCAACAGAAAGCGCACCAAGCTTTGGGGTAGCTTAACAATGGTGTAACCACCGCCCACCATGGCCACGGTAGCGATAAGTAGCAGCAGGTAGTGGCTATTCACTCCCGCCAACGCGAACAGCGCCGTGAGCACCAAAAAGCCCAGCATGGCGATGTTTTGAATCCAGTTGTTGGCGGCCAGTACGGTGCCTAGCTCGTTGTCGGCGGCGTGAAACTGAATCAGCGCATTGAGCGGCACGATGAACAGCCCACCCATGATGCCGATGAACACAAAGTTCAGCGCTTGGCCAACGGGTGTGGTCAACAGCGGCAAGCACCATAAACCCACGGCCACCCCAATAGCGCCTACGGGGATCAAGCCGGTTTCAATACGGTTGTGGGAAAGTTTGCTGGCGAATAGCGAGCCAAGCGCAATTCCGATGCCGCTAGCGGCGAGAATTCCCTGAAGCACTAAGGTGTTATCGATACTCAGGGCATCTTTGGCATAAGCAGGAAAGGCCGCCAGCAGCACTTGGCCCACTGACCAAAAGGTGGCAAGGCCGATAATGGAGAGCCTGATGACAGGCTGGCGAGCGATAATCCTCAGATTGTCTTTTAGGGCAGTGCCCTTGATGTAGCGCTGCCAGGTCAGCGGTATATCTGACCGAGTGGTGTTATCAAGCGGAAGGCGGTAAAGCGCCACCACCTGGATGGCGCTATTGAGCACCAGCAGCCAGCCCAGAGGGGCTATTTGGCGCAACAGCTGCGCTGGGGTTTGATCATCAGGGGTAATCCAGGTTTCAAACAGCGCGGTAAACGCCACGGTGCCCGCCAGAATGGCTCCAATCGTGACGGCCTGGATCAGCCCGTTGGCTTCCGCCAAGCGCGGCTTGCCGAATAGCCCTTTTACCAGGCCGTATTTGGCCGGTGAGTAAAAGGCTGATTGAATCGCCAGCAGCAGCGTCATGGAAAAAGCCAACCAGAACCAGCCCTGGTAGTAAGCGGCGGTGATGCCCAGTGAGACCACGACGGCGGCCCAGGCCGATGTACGCAGAATGCGTACCTTGGGGTAGCTGTCAGCTACATGGCCCGCCGGGCTGAACAGTAAAATAAACGGCAGCAGGATAAGTCCATTGACCAGTGCGGTGAGCACGACCTGTGCTTCGCCATCGTAACTTTTGAAGATCGTGTTCTGAATGACGATCTTGTGGCCCAGATCCACAAAGGCATTGAGGAAAATAGCGATCAAATAGGGCAAAGCGCCCTTCAAGTGCAGTAGTCGATGCATCGTTGTTTAGCCTTCTTAATCCCTGGAAGTCGTAGCACTTTCTCTGTGAGGCTTACTGGTTGCAACTCATTTGCACAAAGTTGTGTCATAGGTGCTGTTTGGTATCATTATTTAATACTTTTGTGTGTGATGTCTTTTCATGCCGCTTTAGAGGTTACTATGTCCCAAGCCGATTCGCTGATTGAAACGCTAAAGCGCCAGCTTCGCGCTCAGGGTAAAACCTATGCTGATGTCGCAGAGTGGCTGGCGCTGAGCGAGGCCTCCGTGAAGCGGCTGTTCGCAGAGAAGCACTTTACGCTATCGCGGCTGGAGTGCATCTGTGACCAGTTGAATATCGAATTCGCCGAGCTGGTGCAGACCATGCAAGCTGACGAGCAGCGTTTGCAGGCGCTAACCCATGCCCAAGAGCAGAGTATTGTGGATGATCGTGAGCTGTTTCTGGTGGCTGTCTGCGTCATCAATGGCTATAGCTTCGACGAAATTCATCACCAGTACCAGCTAAGTGAAGCAGAGTGTATCCGGCAGTTACTGAAGCTTGAGCGGCTTAAGCTTATTGATCTACTTCCCGATAACCGGATCAGACGTAGGGTAGCCGCCAATTTCCGCTGGCGGGCGGACGGGCCGATACAGCGTTTCTTTCAGCAGCATATCGCCAACGAGTTTTTCCGTTCCCGTTTTGATAGTGACAGCGAAAAGCTCATTGTCCTCAATGGCCTATTATCCTCTGCGGGTAATGCTGAATGGCAGCAGACCATGCAGCGCCTGGCGAAAGAGTTTCATGCGCTATGCGAACGAGAGAGCGGGCTACCCATTCATCAGCGGTTTGGCACGACTTCGGTGCTGGCGGTACGGCAGTGGCAGTATGGGCTGTTTCAGGGTTACAAGCGGGGAGGCCAAGTAGTTCCCAACGCTACGTAGATGTGTTCCGGAAGAGAGTGGCCTCTTGTTCTAGCCACTCGACGAAGCGTGCTACCGCTGGTGGCGTTTCTCCATCACTAGGCAGAATCAGTTCGTAGGCGAACGGAGAAGCGAGTGGATAGTGTTCCGCGAAGGGGCGTACCAAAACACCGCTCGCTAGCCGGTCAGCCACCAATGGGTAGCTGGCGAGTACCACGCCTTGCCCGGCAATGGCCTGATCGAGAGCCAAGCTGTAAAGCGAGTATTGCCGCTGGTTGGGCATCTTGTTTAGCTCTACGCTGGCGCTTTTAAACCAATCGCTCCAGCTTGGAATGGGGTGGCCTGCGTGGCTGCACCAATCCACGGTGAGCAGTGTCTGTGCCAGCAAATCGTCGGGGGTTTGCATGTTTGCCTGCGCTAATAGAGAGGGCGAACAAACCGGAAATAACGTGTCTTCAAACAGGCGCAGGCTGGTGACACCGGGCCAAGGGCCCTGGCCATAGCGCAATGATAAGCGTGCCCTGTTGGGCAACCACAGCGGTGGCGTTAAGCGCGCCTCGGCATCCAGAGAGATTTCTATTTGCCGTTCATTAGCTTCAAAGCGGGGTAAGCGGGGGAGTAGCCAGAGTTGTAGAAAGGAGGGCGGTGCACTCAGTAACAATCGAAAAGCCTCTTCTGAGCGCTCGGTGACGTTCTGTACACCGCTGGCGATGCGCAAAAGGCCTGCCTGCACATCTTCAGCCAGTACCCGGCCTGCTTCGGTAACGCATACCCCATTGGCATGACGCTCAAACAGCACCACGCCTAAGTGGCCTTCCAACTGTTTGACCTGTCGGCTAACGGCGCCAGGCGTCACCCCGAGGCGATAAGCGGCGGCTTTGAAGCTATTTTCTCGCACGGCCTCGGCAAACGCGCGCAATGCATTCAGCGGTAGCCTTTCTATTCTCATAGAGTGAGTTTTCATAAGCCTAGGGTCGATAAGTAATCGTTTGTATGCAATGACGCTTACTGCTGCAATGGGCACCTATATGTTATAGGAGCCCGCAATGAGTAATCAAAGAATAGCCTCCAACAACCACACTGTCTGCATGGTTGGTCGATCGCAGCGAAAGTCAGTGGACGCAACGGCAGCATCGTTGATGCTGCTATTTTGCCTGGTGTTGGGTTTTCAGCAGGTGGCGATCAAGGGTGTGGCTGAGGATATCTCACCCGTGGTGCAGATGGCCCTGCGCTCAGCTTTGGCGGTGTGTCTGGTCGGCGGGCTGGCTTCTTGGCGCGGTATTCGCTGGGCGGATGTGGGTCATCATTGGGGCCCTGGGTTGCTGGTGGGCCTGGGGTTTGCGGCTGAGTTCGCTTTTATCGCCTGGGGATTAACCTATACCTTGGCGTCCCACATGTCGGTCTTTCTGTATACTGCGCCCATCTTCGCTGCCCTGGGTTTGCATCTTTGGGTACCTGGCGAGCAGCTCTCCATTCGCCAGTGGTGGGGCGTTGGCTTGGCATTTCTGGGAATGGTGGTTGCCATGGCGCCAAGCGGTGCTTACAGCACCGAGATTCTTATTGGGGATACGCTGGGCTTGCTCGCTGGCCTCTCATGGGCGGCCACGACCGTCGTGATCCGCAAGACTTCGCTTTCTGAGGCGCCAGCAGAGCTCACTCTGAGCTATCAACTGAGCGTGACGGCGTTGTTGCTCCTGCCGTTGGCGGCTATATCCGGGCAGCTAATGAGCGCGCAGTTTACCCCAATGGCGTTAGCCAGCCTTGGCTTTCAGACGCTGATCATTTCGTTTGCTGCGCTGCTGTTATGGTTTACCTTGCTGCGCCGCTACCGCGCTTCGCAGTTAGGCGTGTTTTCTTTCTTGGCGCCGCTTTTCGGTATTCTGTTTGGTACACTGCTGCTCAATGAGCCGCTGAGTATTAATTTTATAATCGGCGGTGGCGTTATTTTAGTTGGCATCATTCTGGTGACTCGCTAAACGCATGCACCCATCTACCTTTGCGAAGACACCGATATGAGCATCACCCCTTTTCAAGCACTGGCGTGCCCGCTAGACGGAAAACCACTCAGTTGGTCGGCTAGTGTTTGGCGATGCTCTGATGGCCACAGCTTTGATATTGCTAAGCAGGGCTACGTTAATTTACTGCCTGTGCAGCAAAAGCGTTCCCACGATCCGGGGGATAGCAAGGCGATGGTAGCTGCTCGCCAGCGTTTTCTTAACGCGGGGTACTATCAACCCATTGCGGAGGCAGTCAGTCATGCTGTGTTGGGCCATGCCGAGGTTCAAAAGGCAGACAGACTGCCTTTTAGCTGCCTGGATGCGGGCTGCGGTGAAGGTTATTACCTTCGCCAATTAGCTGACGCGGCGACTAACGCGCAGCCACTTTCACTGATGGGGCTGGATATCTCTAAATGGGCGGTATTGGCCGCAGCAAAACAGGATGCTAAGCAGGCACCGCTAAGCAGTTGGGTCGTGGGTAGTAATGCGCACTTGCCGGTGCAGGCGGGAACGTTGGATAGCGTGCTGTGTATGTTTGGCTTTCCAGTAGTAAGCGAGTTTGCTCGTGTGTTGAAAACCGGTGGCGTACTACTGCAGGTTGAAGCGGGGCCTAATCACTTGAGGGAGCTGCGGGAGATTATCTACCCCACGTTAAAAGCTGAACGTGCGAGTGAGACGGTAGTGCCCGATGGCTTTATTCAACATGGCAGCGAGAGGGTAAGCTACTCAATTGCACTAATCGGAAGTGAGGAAATTGCCGATCTGTTGGCGATGACGCCGCATCTTTACCGAGCCAGCCCTGAGGGGCGTGATCGCGCAGCGGCACTTGAGGTGCTGGTGGTGACGGTGGATGTGCGAATAGTGATGTACATGCGAATATAGAAGGGTAGTGCAAACGCAGCTTCCCTTTAGTCTGCTCTAAACGCGCAGTTTTAATATGCCCAAACGCAACAAGGCCCGCATAAGCGGGCCTTGTTATCCGAACCTTAGAAGGTTCGAGCAAATTCTTAAGCGCTAGGGCTTAGGAAATTTGCTTGATGTTTGAAGCTTGAAGGCCTTTCTTACCCTGGGTAACGTCAAAAGAAACGTTAGCGCCTTCTTGCAGGGTTTTGAAGCCGTCTGCTTGAATTTCAGAGAAATGGGCAAACAGGTCATCGCCGCCGTCAGAAGGAGCAATAAAACCGAAGCCTTTAGTATCGTTGAACCACTTAACTGTGCCAGTAGACATAGTAAAAATCCTTTCGCGCAAAGCGCTTTGTAAAGTTCCTGGTATCACCCAGATTAATAGCGGATAAAACAAGGAATACAATTACAGTCTTGCCGAAAGATTTTGTACACGTCTATCTCGTACATTTCTAAATCTTTTTCGTACACTTCTGAAACCATGCTTGCTTGCTAACCAACTGGCGCTACATTGTCATGAATTGTAGCGCGTGTCAAAGCCTTTCTGGATTGTCTTGCCTATGGGGCGCAGTGAGAGCCTCTATTAGAGGTGGTCGCTGGAAAGTAGTGATAATGCCAGCGACCATCAGGGCACGTTTCCAGTAAATGGGAAGCTTGTTTTCTTACATGAATATCGCTCGTGCTAATGTTTACGTTTGGCCAAAAGCTCGGACAGCACCTGACGCGCAGTTAGTGACTCGCCGTAGGCCGTACGACGATATCGCTGGTATCCACGTCATCGGGCTGGTTGATGGCATGCGCAATGGCGGAGGCGATCGCTTCGGGCTTGAGGGCAATTTGGCGGAAAAGGTCGATTGCCTTTGCGGTTTCAGAGTCGGTGATGGTATTGGCCAGCTCTGATTCCACTACCCCGGGGTAGACACAGGTCACGCGTATCTTGTCGGTTTCCTGACGTAGCCCATCGGAAATAGCGCGCACCGCATATTTAGTGGCGCAGTAGACTGCTGCGGTGGGCATAACAGTGAGGCCACCGATGGAGGAGATGTTGATCACCTGGCCACTTTCCTGGGCCTGCATAGTAGGCAGAACAGCGGCGATACCATTGAGTACGCCGCGAATGTTGACATCGATCATGCGGTTCCACTCATCTACTTTGAGCGCTGCCAAAGGCGATAGGGGCATGACGCCCGCGTTGTTGACGATGACATCTATGCGGCCGTGGGTGTTGATCGCGAAATCCGCAAACGCCTGCATGTCTTTAAGGTCGGTGACATCCAGCGCCTGGAAATCCACGCTGCCGCCCTCTTCGCGAAGGGAGTGGGTCAATGCTTCCAACCGATCAGTTCGGCGTGCGCCAATAATCAAACGGTGCCCTTGACCTGCAAGCCAGCGAGCAGTGGCTTCACCGATGCCGCTGCTGGCACCGGTCAGTAAAACGACTTTGGAAGATGGGGTTGTTAAAGCAGTCATTGGATAATCCTAAGGGTGGTGGGTACCCAGAGAAGATTAAGCTGCTGCGGCTGGCATCTGTATAGGCGATCCTATTGCATGCTTGCCTAATCCTATTTGTTTGTTAAAGGTGGGCGGCGAGACAAGCAACACAGCATGTATATTGCTCTTATGATGTTATTGGCTCTTAGAGTTGATTCAGGTGCGGCACGCATGACCAAGGTGGTTAACATGACACTGAAGAGCGATTCTGTGGTTTACAGCAATATCGTCGAATGCTTATACCAACTCGCACCACACGAGGGATATACCCAGTCGTTACTGGATGGCGTACGCTTTATGCGTTCTAACCGCCCGCTTAAAAACACCTCTGTGCTCTACGAGCCGAGTATCGTCATCATCTGCCAAGGCCGAAAGCGTGGCTATTTGGGAGATGAGGTGTATATCTACGATGCGCAGCGCTATTTGGTGCTATCAGTACCCTTGCCGTTTACTTCGGAAACAGAAGCCAGCCCTGACGAGCCAATGCTGGGTATTGCTATCCGCCTGGATGCGGTGGTAATCGCCGAATTGGTGACGATGTTGGAGGCGTCAGGCGAGTATGGGTTTGAGGCGCCGCGCGGCATGCTTTCAAGCCTGCTGGAAGAGCCGCTGGCAGATGCGACATTACGTTTATTGAATGCGCTTACCTCACCAACGGATGCGCATATTCTTGCCCCTTTTATTGTCAGGGAGATCTGCTATCGGGTATTGACGGGAGAGCAGGGCGGCAGTGTTCGAACAGCGCTCTCCCATTATGGGCAATTTGGTAAAATTGCTAAGGCGCTCAACCGTATTCATGCTAACTATGCCGATGCGCTGGAAGTAGCAAGCCTGGCGAATGAAGCTGGCATGAGTGCGCCAGCCTTTCACGTACACTTCAAGGCGGTCACCCAGACCTCACCTATCCAGTACATTAAATCCACCCGCTTGCACCATGCTCGGCTGTTAATGATACGTGATGGGTTGACGGCTGCCGCGGCCGCTAGCCGAGTGGGCTATGAAAGCCCCTCCCAGTTTAGTCGTGAATTCAAGCGCTTCTTTGGCCGCCCACCAGCAGAGGAGGTGCGTACCATGAAGGCAAGCCTTGATTTATTGCCGCCTACTCACCTGGTAGATATCGCTGTGCCACACTAATAGAGTGTGATGTACGCTTATCAAATTAGACCAACCAACTTCTTCAAATCTGTAGGGACGCAAATGACTCGTATATGGAAGGCCTATGCTCAGGCATCGTTGATTTTACGCGTCACTGTTGCGCTTGTTCTGGGCGTTGTCGTTGGGCTTATTGGTGGTGAGACAGTGGCTGCGTGGCTAGCGCCGCTGGGTGACCTGCTGCTACGGCTGCTTACTTTTCTGATTGTCCCCATTGTACTGTTTACGCTGATGGTGGGGGTGAATCAGTCCCGGGAGGGAAGAGCTGGCCGCGTGGGCGGCAAGGTGTTTGGTTATTACCTTACCTCTTCAGCGCTGGCGATCATGGTGGGCTTAGCGGTTGCCACGTTGTTTAGTCCCGGCAGCGGTATGACGTTGGATGAGAGTGCCAGTTTCTCGGTGCCCGAGAATCCAGGCGTTGTCGATACGCTGCTGAATATAGTGCCGGATAATATTATTGGTGCGTTTGCCGAACTCAACATGTTGGGCATTATTTTTACGGCGCTGGTGTTTGGCATCGCGCTGCTAAAAATGCGCCAGTCGGAGCGCCAGCATGCCATGGGGGAACGCCTTTATGGGGTGATTGAAGCGCTAAACGAGGTCACTCTAAAAGTAATGTCGGGGGTATTGCACTACGTGCCCATCGGCGTGTTTGCGATTGTCGCCGAAACGGTGAGTCAGCAGGGGTTGGCAACGCTGCTCTCATTGGGCGATATGGTGATTGTGCTTTATATCGCCCTGGCAACCCAGCTGCTGATTTATTGCGGCATCATGCGGCTGTTTGGCGTGAAGCTGCGCACCTTTTTTCGCGAAGCCCGTACGCCCATGGCCACGGCGTTTGCTACCCAGAGTAGCTCGGGTACGTTACCGCTAACGGTTAATGCTGCCCACCGCTTAGGAATTCCCAAAAGCATCTATGGTTTTAGTCTGCCGTTAGGGGCTACTTTAAATATGGATGGAGCGGCGATTCGTATCGCCATCTCGGCGGTGTTTGCCGCCAACGTGATTGGTGCACCGCTGGATTTCATCAGCATGGTGCAAATAGTGTTGATCGGCACGCTAGTGTCGGTGGGCACGGCAGGGGTGCCGGGGGCCGGTATCATAATGATTGCCACAGTATTTACTCAGGTGGGCCTGCCAATTGAAACCGTCGCGTTGCTCACCGCTATCGATGCACTGGTGGGAATGGGATGTACGGCGCTGAACGTGACAGGCGACTTGGTCGGCACCTCCGTGATAGCCCGTAGTGAAGGCGAGGAGTTGCAAGAGGAGCCCGTCGAGGACGCGGGGTTGGCAGTAAAAGGGTAGTGTGTTTATCTCCCCCCTGAGAACGACTTAGGGGGGAGATCGCGTTAACCAATCATAAAGCCGCGACCCACGGGGTCTCTCTCATCAATCAGCCATTTGGCATAACCGATCAGTTCAGCGGTGCCTTGCACGCTTGGACGAATGGCAGAATAACCACCAATTTCGGTTTTACCCAATATTTTGCCAGTGAAACGGCCGCTTCCCAGCAGGCCTTCCGAGTAAATTTCCTTGTTCTCTTCCAGTTCATTTCGTGCGTGAAACATGGCCATCATGGCGCTGGTTCCAGTGCCACCAGGCGAGCGATCCAGCTTGCCGCCTGAGAACACATGGACGTTGCGGTAAAGTGAATCTGGCTGCGTTCCCTCATGCCAGAACGTAACGAAATTCAGACCATTGATGTGAGCATGTACGGGGTGACGAATCGTCATGCGTTTATTCAATTCTGCCTTGACCGCCTCTCCCGCCATCGAAAAATAACTGCCATTTTCGGGGCAGATGGGTTGCTTGTCAGATGGAATGCGAATGATAGCGAAGAAGTTGCCACCAAATACCAGGTCAGCCTTTAGTGTACCCAGCCCCGGAACGTCAACAGGAATGTCCTGCTCCATCACGAAGGCGGGCACATTTTCAAAGCGAGTCCAATGCACTTTGTCGGCATCGGCTTTGACCTCCGAGACGACGGTGCCAGCGGTAGTTTCAAAACGGATGCGTGTCATGCCGTCTTCTTGTGCTGGGGGCGCCAAGCGGTGAGAAACCATCGCCATGGAAAGGGCTATGGTGCCGTGACCACACATGTCGACGAACTGTTCGCCATCCATCCATAGCATGCCAGCGTCATGATGTTCATCGGAAGGTGGGGTTAGAAAAACACCAAACATGTGCTGGTGGCCGCGGGGTTCACGCATCAGACTAGTGCGGACATGGTCGTGGTGCTCTTTCAAATAAGCGCGTTTGGATAGAATGTTGCTGCCATACGGGTAGGGAATGCCAGCATGCACAATGCAGGTTGGCTCGCCTTCCGTATGGGTATAGATAACGTCAAGGAACTGTTGGTTTTTCATGGTTGCTTCTTCCTGTGGGCTGTGCGGTTGGGTTATTAGTCTTGGGTTAAAGGCCGAACCAGCGGGGTACGCTCATGACCATGCCAGCAGGCCAGACAATCACGGCGAGCAGCACCGCCAGCATCACGGCAATGAACGGTAGGTTGGCGTAGGTAATGCGGATGATATCGACACGTGAAATCACGCTCGTAATAAACAAGGCGGCCCCGACCGGTGGTGTCTGCTGGCCAATACCCCAGCAAAGAATGACCACCATGGCGAACTGGAGAGGGTCTATGCCTAGCAACTGAACACTGGGCAGGAACAGTGGCACGACTATGAACATCATCGCGATGCCATCGAGGAAGGTACCGGCAATAATCAAGACGATGCTCAAAATCAGCAGGAAGCCGATGGGGCCCATATCCAGAGCTGCTATCGGCCCGAGAACTAGCTGCCCGAGACTTTGGTAAGTGAAGGTGTAGCCGAGTGTATGTGCCGCTGCCGTCACAAACATGACCGCACCGGTCAACACGGCACTCTCAACCAGGGCACGGTAAAGCGCACGTAGTGAAAGCGAACGATAAAGCACCATGCCAGCGAAGATGCCATAAGCGACTGCCACGGCGGAGGCTTCGGTCGGTGTGAAAATGCCGCCGAGGATACCGCCGAGGATGATGACTGGCATTAGCAGGGCCGGGAATGCACTGACCAAGCTACTGCCCAGTTGCCTGATCGAAAATGCAGCTTCGATAGGATATTGGCGTTTCACCGATATCCACCACGCCATCAGCATGAGTCCTATGGCAATGAGGAGCCCTGAGACTAGACCGGCAGCAAATAACGCCCCTGTCGAAAGTCCCATATAGGCACTCAATAACACCATGGGCACGCTGGGAGGAATGATGATGCCAATAGTGGAGGAGGAGGCAGTCACGGCGGCAGTAAAGGGTGCGGAGTAACCCCGTTTGACCATCTGGGGGATCATCACACCGCCCACGGCGGCCGTATCTGACATGGAGGTGCCGCTCATGCCTGCAAAGAACATGGAGGTCAAGATATTGACCGCCGCCAGCCCACCCCGTATGGCCCCCACCATGGAACGAGCCAGATCGACAAGCCGTGCTGAAATACCGCTGTGGTTCATTATCTGGCCCGCTAGAATGAACAGCGGAACAGCCAATAGCGGAAAGGACTCGGTACCTCGGTATAGGCGCTGTACCAGCACGAGCATATCGACACCGGAAAAAGCGAGTACGCCGATAGAAACAAGTGTCAAAGCGAAGGCGATTGGCATGGCCAGCCCAATCAGAGCCAGAAGTGCAAGTAGTATGACGAGTAGAATCATAGCTCTGGCTCCTCCAGAGCGGCTCTTCGAGCAGCTTCATAGGGCGGTATCTTTGCCTTGGCGGCAACGACACACTGGCGAACCAATTCCAGCAACATGCCCGCGCCGGAGATAGGCACGGCGGAGTAGAAAAGCCACTGAGGTGCACCTAGCATAAGCGTTGTACGGTTGGAAAAGGTGAGTGTTTGTTCCAAGCCCCACACGATCATGATGACGCAGACCAGCCCTATCAGTGCCTGGTTGATAAAGAACAATACCCATTGACCGCGATAGGGAAGTAAGGCAGCGATAACATCAATACGTAGATGAGCGCCTTGCCTGAGTGCCAGATAACCGCAGAAAAAGGTAATGTAGACCAGCAGACCCACTAAGACTTCGGCGCTCCACGATAGCGAGGCATTCAGGATGTAGCGCGCAGCCACTGCCGCTATTGCCAGGAGAGTAATGGCAGCCAACAGCAGTGCCGCGACCGCTTCAAAAAAACGATCAAGCATGGTAGTACTCCCGGGAGTAGCGACGGGCAGAAAGTGCCCGCCGGGAAGTGTGCTCTGTCGTTAGGGGAGGTCGGCGATGCGTTGCACCATGTCACGTGCCTCTTGTGACAGTCCTTCGGTAAAGGAGTCCCATAGAGGTTGAGAGGCTGCTATGAAGGCGTCAGTGTCTACCTCGTTCACTTCCATGCCGTTCTCTTTTACAAGCTCCACGACGCTCTGATCCGCTTGTTCTCCAAAGTTAACCGTTGCCTCGAAGGCCTGTTCGCCACCCTCGAGTAGAGCTTGCTGAACGCTGGCATCAAGATCCTGGAAACGTGACTCGTTCATCAGCAGGAAGCCGACGGTGTAAACATGTCCAGAGAGTGAGAGGTAATCCTGTACTTCGTAAAAGCGGCTGGCCTCTACTTCGACGAGAGGATTTTCTTGGCCATCGAAGACACCGGTCTGAAGGGCGGAGTAAAGTTCTGGATAAGGCAGCGGGGAAGCGTTAGCGCCATAGGCATTAAACATCTCGACACGCTGGCGGCTGCCAGGGGTACGGATTCTTAACCCGTCAAGATCCTCAGGTTTTTCAATGGCATGACTATTGTTGGTAATATGACGGAAACCTCCTTCATAAAAACCGATAACACGGTAGCCTTGCTTTTGAAGCTTGTCTTTTAATTCTTGACCAATTTCACCGCTCAGGACATTGCTCACATGCTCCCTGTCTCGAAATAGATAGGGAAGTGAAAGAATACCCATATCTTCATCAATGGTAGTAATCGGCGTTTCAATAGTGGCGATATCTAACAAGCGTGTATCTATTGCTTCTATATTGCTGACTTGATCGCCAAGTGAACCAGAATGAAAAAGTTTTATGTCGGCACTGTTATTGGTCGCTTCTGCCACGTGTGCGGCTAGGGCATTCAACCCCGCCATCTGGATGCCTTGCTGGCTTCCAATGGTCGCCGCTCGAAGCTCTAGCTCGGCGGCAGCTACCTGGCCTGCCAAACCGAGCCCTAGGGCGAAGGAAGCAATATATCGTACGGAGGAAAGTGCTTTCATGGTGACGCTCCGGAGGTTGTTTTTGCGGGAGTCATGTCACGGACCTTTACGATCACGTGTCTCTAGAGTAGGTCTGCGCCACCATGATTTATAGAATAAAAGAGACAGAAAATTGAATTTTTTGGACGGATTGCGCACGTAGTAACTGTTTGAAAATCATGACAGCAGGCGGCTAACGAAGAGCTACAAACGTTTTTCCTGACGGCGTGACTGGCCTGGGCTACAAGCGAAATGCGTATGAAAGTCTCGGGCGAGATGAGCGGCATCGGAGAAACCGCAGTCAGCGGCAATATCGGCAATTGAGCTGTCGGTATGGTGGAGTAGCCAGTCTGCATAGCGCAGGCGCATGATTTTGAAGTAGCGCATAGGTGTGATTCCCAGTTCTTGACGAAAGAGTCGATCAAGCTGTCGGGGGCTTAAATTGATCCGCTTGGCCAGGTCACAAGCACTTAGACGGGTATTCAGCGATTGCTCCATGGTGAGTACGGCTACCCGGACTCGCTCATCGCGAATTTCATGGATGGCTTCAAAAAAGTGTGTTTGTGGAGAGTTGGACGTACGCATGCCGTTTAAGATCATGTGACGAACCGCCTGCTGGGCCTTCTCGGGGCCACATGTGCGATGAATCAGGTGCAGGGCCATATCCGTTGCACCTGACGAGCCTGCACAAGTGATTACCCTGGCGGATTCCAGAAATATTCGATCGGGAGTGGCATCGATTTTGGGAAACTGTTGGCGAAAATCATTGATTACGTTCCAGTGCACACATACCCGTTGGCCTCTCAGCAGGCCTGCACGGGCAATAGCAAACGTGCCAGTACATACACCGACAAGTTTCACTCCTTTGCTATGCGCTTCCTTGAGATATTGACTCAGTGCCTGATCTTCGTGGGGATTGAGATAATTATTACCACCACAAACGGCAATATGAGTGAATTCACTCGGTTCACGATATGGTGTTTGTGGGTGGGCCTCCAAGCCGCAGCTGGAGGTGATTGGACCGGGGCCCATGATCTGCCAGCTACAGTGGATTTGTCGGCTTCGGCCACCCTTGTCGGCAGCCAAGCGCAATGAATCGATGAACCCTGCAAAGGCATTCATGGTAAATAGCGGGAGTAGGATAAATCCGACGCGCAGAGGCGGTTGATGGCCCAATGGCATAGGGGGGAGGCTCTTGATGGTGAGTAGGCACGACTCCTTAGAGTATGCCCTGAGCCAGCCTAAGGTGCCATGGCCGGACTTTACGCATATCCATACGCATAGTAGTCATCGATAACGATCCCATTTGAACCCAAACAGGCGCCCCTAAATAGAGACGCCTGTTTAGTTAAAGCAATCTACTGCTCTCGGGTATCAGTGCTTCAATATCACATAAAGCGCATGAATGATGCCCGGTATGAAGCCAAATAGCGTTAGAATAATATTCAGCCAGAAATGCCCTTTAAAACCGACCTCAAAAAATACGCCGAGCGGGGGAAGTATTACGGCAAAAATCATTTTGATTGGATCAGTCGCTGTAAACGCCATGAAGCCTCCTTTGCTTTCATTGGTGTAACTTGTACAAGTGTAGGCACGATCAACCTACTTTATCCATGCCTTGGCTAATTCCCTGTGACTAGCCGAGTAGGCAATCGTTCAATTCCGTCATTTATTTCCGCTCTACGCTGTTTGGGAGGGACTCCGTGTTCATCAAAGTGCCATTAAAAGTAACTACCACGTCTTTTTGTTTATTAAGCTGTCTTGGCGCTGGCCAGAGTTGGGCACAAGAGAGTCCGTCAACTGACAACACGCTGGCCACACTTCAAGTGACGGCGCCACGACTATCGCGAGAGCTTTACGCCACGCCCGCTGCGGTTTCAACGCTCGACCGTGAGGCGATTGCTCAGGGGCAGCAGCGCACACGGCTGGATGAGGCGTTAGTGCGCGTGCCTGGCATGTTTTTGCAAAACCGCGATAACTTTGCCCAAGGCCAGCGAATCTCCATTCGCGGCTTCGGCGCTCGGGCGCCGTTTGGCGTTCGCGGTATTACCGTGATGGTGGATGGCATTCCGTATACGTTACCCGATGGTCAGGCACAGTTAGATGCCATTGATCTGGACAGCGCTGAGCGCATCGAAGTTATCCGTGGGCCCTCTTCGGTACTTTACGGCAACGCGGCGGGTGGGGTAATTGATGTGACCACCGCCGATGGCCGCGATAACCCTGGCTCAAGCGTGCGAACCGAGGTGGGCAGTGATGGCTACCGTAAGGCGGTCGTACAAACCGGTGGAGCCCAGGGTGATTGGTCGCACCATGTGAGCTTCTCGGCACTCAATGTGGATGGTTATCGGGAACAGAGCTCTACGGAGAAATACCTGCTGAATGCCAAACTGCGAAGAGAGTTAGGCAGTGATCGGGCGTTAACCGCGATTATCAACCTGCTGGACAACCCCCGTTCCGAAGATCCTGGCGCGCTGAACGCGCGTGAAGTGGCCAGTGGCCGTGATCAAGCAGCGCCGAACTCATTGGCGTTGGATGCAGGACAGAACGTAGATCAGCAGCTTCTTGGCTTACAGTACGAAGATTTATCCGCTGGCCCTGGTGAGTTCTATTTAAAAGGCTTTGTTGCGCAGCGCGATTTTGAGCAGCAACTGCCCTATGTGGGCGATAGCCGTATCGGCTACCAGCGTGATTATCTGGGCGCGAGTGCTGAGTATCACCATGAAGTCAGCTTGGGCAGCCTGCCGCTGAGCTATATCACCGGTGTCGATGTGGCGCGTCAAGACGACGAGCGCTTTAGGAACGATGTAAATGGCCAAGGTGTGGTCGGCGAGCAACTGGCGGAAGAGACCCAAACGGCGACCTCCGCTGGAGTATTTGCCCAGGGCGATTTAGCGCTGACCGAGCAGGTAACGCTCTCGCTTGGCGCACGCTTTGACCGAGTGGAGCTAGAAGTAGATGATCGCTATCAGGACGATGGCGATCAAAGCGGTGACCAGACCTTCAATGAGTGGAGCGGTTCGGCGGGGTTAAGTTACCGTTATCGTCCGCAGCATCAAGCCTATATCAATACCGGTACGGCGTTTGAAACGCCTACGTTCTCCGAGTTTGCCAATCCGGCGGGCGGTGGTTTTAACCCGTCGGTGTCGCCGCAAAAAGCTTGGAATCGTGAAGTGGGGCTGCGGGGCTACGTTGAACCGCTGGCCATGGATTACGATCTGGCGCTATTTTCGGTGCGCGTGCGTGACGAGCTCGTGCCGTATGATGACGGCGGCCGCACCTTCTACCAAAACGCAGGCGACACCGACCGCGACGGCATTGAGCTGGCGCTAGGCTGGCAGCTCGCCGACCAATGGCGGTTGGATAGCGCTCTTACGCTGGCGAGCTATGAGTTTGATCAATTTGCTACACCAACTGAAAGCTTTGGCGGGAATCGCATTCCTGGCCTGCCCGAGCAAACCTGGGTCAATCAACTCACTTGGCAGGGGCTGGATGAGCGCTTTGCCACGCTGGAAACCCAGTACGTGGGCGATATGGTGGCGGACAACGCCAATGAGACAGAGGTCGATAGCTATTGGCTGGTGAACCTGCGGGTGGGCGATGGTTGGCAGTTGGGAAGCGATACACGGCTGAATGCGTATGTGGGCGTGCGCAATCTCTTAGATGAAGAACACTACGCCAACGTGCGCTTGAACGGCACCTTTGGCCGTTTCTATGAACCTGCTCCGGGGCGCAGTGTGTATGGCGGTTTAGAAGTACGCTTTTAAGTCGCATTGCAAGTAAATAAAAACGGGCGGCGCTCATTCATTATTGCTGAGGCCGCCCGTTCTCGTGGGTGATAACGCTAAGTTAGCCGTTTACTCAGGCAGAGCGTAACCAATCACGTAATCGCCCATCTTGGTGCCAAAGGTGCCGTGTCCACCCGCCGTGACGACCACATACTGACGGCCATCCTGGCCGGTGTAGGTCATCGGCGTGGCTTGGCCACCTGCTGGCAGGCGCGCTTTATACAGCTCTTCGCCAGTAGTGATGTCGTAGCCGCGCAGGTACTGATCCAGCGTGCCGCTTAAGAACGACACCCCGCCAGCCGTCGTCAGCGGGCCGCCTAGTGCAGGAACGCCGACGTTCAAGCCAATCGGTAGATCAAACGGCATGCTGTCGCGTGTGGTGCCATTGCGGTGCTTCCACACCACCTCGTTACTTTGCAGATCGATACCGGCTACATCGCCCCAGGAGGGCGCTTGGCAGGGCAGGCCGAGCACTGAAAGCAGCGGGCCAAGCTCAACGGCATAAGGTGCGCCTTCATTGGCTTGTAAACCCTGTTCGCTGGCAGAGCCTTGGCCTTCTTCTACCTCTTCACGAGGAATTAACGTAGACACAAACGCCAGGTATTTAGCGCCAGTGAAGAGCGCTTGGCGCTCGGGATCAACGGCCACACCACCCCAGTTCATTACACCGACATTACCTGGATAAACAATACTGCCTTCCAGCGAAGGTGGCGTGTATTGGCCCTCGTAGCGCAAAGAGTTGAACTGAATGCGGCACATCATTTGATCAAACGGTGAAGCGCCCCACATGTCGCGCTCGGTGAGCGGCGGTGGCAGCAGGTTAAGCGCTGAACGCGGCTGAGTCTCGGCGGTCCAGTCGTCTTCCACGGCGCCCTGAGGTGCAGGAACCTCTTCAATGGGCACAATCGGTTCACCGGTTTCACGGTTCAATACATATAGGCTGCCCTGCTTGGTCGGCTGAATAACCGCGGGCTGGGTGCCATCACTAGTGGCTAGGTCAATCAGTACCGGTTGCGCAGGTGAGTCCATATCCCATAGGTCGTGGTGTACGAACTGGTAAACCCACTCAACCTGACCATCTTCCAGGTTGAGTGCCACTAGACCCGCGCTGTAGGTTTCATCGTTCTCGGTGCGGTCAGCGCCATACTGGTCAGGCGTGGCGTTACCCATTGGCAGGTAAACCAGGCCTAGCTCTTCGTCAACGCTGATCGGTGCCCATACGTTGGGGGAGCCGCGGGTGTAGGTTTCGCCTTCTGGTAGCGGGTCGGTGTCGTCGGGATTACCGCTATCCCAGTTCCATACCAGCTCGCCGGTATGCACATCAAAGGCACGAATAACGCCTGAGGGCTCGTCAATGGAACTGTTGTCGGTGACGTGGCCACCCAGAATAACCAGATTTTCGGTTACCGTTGCAGGGGAGGTGGAGTAGTAACCGCCTGGTGAGAAATCGCCAATATTGTTGGTGAGATCAATTTCACCGTTATTGCCAAAGCTGGCACACCGCTCACCCGTATCCGCATTCAGCGCAATCAAGCGTGCATCCGCCGTGGGTAGGTAGAGCCTGCGTGGGCACATGACGTCGGTCTCGCTGAGCATGGGTTGCTGCGGGGCGCCGTTTTCTTCTTCAACACCAAACAGCAGTGACAAGAAGGAGAGATCCAGACTGAAAATATCGCTGTCATCGAAGATATCGAAAGAGAGTGCCGTTGCATTGCTCGGGGCTGCGTCACTGTTCGTCACTTCTGTGCTATCGGTAGCAGAGTCATTAGTGTCAGTAGAATAGTTTGCGGCGTCATAGTAGGCGAGGCCGCGGCAGGTCATATGTGCCCAGCCAGAAAAGTCATCCGCCCCCATGGTGCTGATCTCGGGGTCAAATGCCCACAGGGTTTCACCGGTCTCGGGTGACAGCGCCATTGCCCGGCTGTGAGAGGTACAGATATACAGGCTGTCATTCACTTTCAGCGGGGTATTTTGATTGGTGATCTCCGGGGGCGCATTGGGGCCCGCTTTGTCACCGGTTTGAATCCGCCATACCTCTTCAAGCTCGCCGATGTTTTCCGGCGTAATTTGAGCAAGGGAAGAGTAGTGGGTGCCTGCATTGGTGCCTCCATAGGCGGGCCAATCATCGCCCGCCACTTGGGCAGGGTTTACGCTATCGGTCGTTGATTGGTTGTTAGCGGCTAGCGACCCTTCGATAGTACCGGGATCGTTAAACTGGCTGGCAATGGCCACGATAACAGCGGCAGTAATGCTGCCAACAAGCGCCAGACTGCCGCCTTTTGAGTGTAGTGGCTTACGCCACCAGGGCAGGAGCAGCAGAATACCTATTAAACAGAGAATGGCAACGCGAGGCACTAACTGCCACCAGTCGAGACCAACCTCCCACAGAGCCCACACTAATGTGGCAAAAAGAATCAGCGCGTAGAGCCACAGAGCGGCGCCTTTGCGCAGAGCAAATAGAATGCCGCAAGCAATAATGCTAAGCCCGGCAATTAAGTAGTAGGCGCTGCCGCCTACGCTGACGAGCTTGCTGCCGCCAAAAGCAAGCACCAAGCCGATAATAAATAGTAGCAGGCCAACTATAATAGCTGGCCATTTACTGTGAGCGCGCGTGCTTTCTTCCATGAGATTTCCCCTAGTGAAACGTACTTAATACGTTAATGCATGCCGCTTAAACCCTAAATTCAAGCAATAAGTGCCAAGCGGCGAACCCGCAACGCGCTTTAACCCATCGGCGGCGCCGATGGGTTAAAACACACCGCTATGGTGGATGATTTTAATAATCAATTCGCTATTGGTCTAACGATTTGATGTTTTTTTCTAAGGCGGGTGCCCTACCGCCAGGGTAGTTGATGTCGCGGTAGGGTTAGCCAGAGGGCGTGAGGTTTATAGCTTGACTAGCATTTTACCGGTATTGCCGCCGTCAAACAGGGCCAGGAATGCATCGGGGGTGTTCTCCAGGCCTTCTTTCACTGTCTCTTTATATACCAGCTTACCTTCCGCTACTTGGGGGGCTACTTCGTTCAGGAAATAGGGGTAGCTAGCCCAATGGTCAGCCACAATAAAGCCCTGCATTTTGGCCTTGCGCACTACCAACTGAGAGAGATTGCTCGGGCCGGGGGTAGGCTCTTTTGCATTGTAGCTGTCGATCATGCCGCATACGGCAATCCGCGCACCTTCATTTAGCTGGTTCAATGCTGCTTCTAGGCAGATACCGCCGACGTTTTCGAAATACACATCAATGCCGTTGGGGCTGGCGAGCTTAATGGCGTCGCTTAACTCCTGTGCGGTACGGTCACGATAGCTAACCGGTTCAACGCCCAATGATTCAAGCCAGGCCAGCTTATGCGCAGCCCCGGCAATACCGACCACATGACAACCTTTGGCTTTGGCCAACTGTACTGCCAGGGAGCCTACGGCACCGCTAGCCGCGCTAACCAACACATTGTCACTCGGCTTGCATTCGGCAATCAGGTTGAGGCCAGTCCAGGCGGTCATGCCAGGCATACCGAGTACGCCCAGATAGGCTTGTTCGGGAACATCGATATCGGGTAGCGGCGTGACGCCCTGCGCAGGCAGTTGGGCAATATCCCGCCAACCGCCCATATGGCTCACTTTGTCGCCCACTTTTAAGCTTGAATCATTGGTCTCGATGACTTCGCCAATGGCGCCGCCTTCCATCGGCTTGCCGAGTTCAAACGGCTCCACATAGGTGCGAATGCCGCTCATGCGCCCCCTCATATAAGGGTCGACGGAAAGCCAACGGTTGCGAATACGCACTTCACCTTCGGCTAGGTCGGGTAGGGTTTGTGTTTCCAGCTTGAAGAGCGTGCGATCGGGTAGGCCTTTGGGATAATCGGTAAGCGTATAGAATTGTGACTGCATGGATTTGTCTCCTGCGAATACTGAGCGTGTATCGAACTCCTTGCAGCATAGAGACCATTAGCCTGCTTGCAAGTTCGTTAATGTATCGGGAAGTAAGTCACAAGAGGTAAGCCATATAAAGAAACAGGGTGACCATTGCTGGTCACCCTATCTGTTGACTGCTTTAAGATAACGATGCTTCGTGTGCTGTCGCATTGATTAGGCTAATGGGTATCACACAACAACCAAAGATGTGTTATCCGTTAATCCAACAGCGTTACCATCACTGGAGCTGTACCGCGGCGAATCATGCCAAGCTTCGCTGCCGCGCGTTTAGATAAATCAATAATGCGTCCTTGAATGAAAGGGCCACGATCATTGATCAGTACTTCTACCTCTTGCCCCGTGTCCGGGCGTGTCACCAACACCTTGGTGCCAAACGGCAAACTCGGGTGGGCGGCGGTCAACGCCTGCTGGTCAAAGGGCTCTCCACTGGCAGTGGTCGCTCCTTGAAAGCGGTCACTGTAAAAGGAGGCGACGCCTTCCTGCGTTTCTGTTTCATGTGCAAAAGCACTATTAGCAGCGCTACTTACCACTATCGCTGCCAAACAAATCGTTCGGATCAGTCGTTTTTCGGCTCCCATGGGAGTACCTCGGTTTTGCTTGTTGCGAATCCCGCACTCTTGACGAGGTGCCTGAATAGGCTTTTCGATACTACCCTTGTCGCAACGAGTCAGCAAGCTTTGAGAAGATCGATGCAAATAGGTTCAATTTCAAGATTTTTAAATCTCTGCTTATGTGGCCTTGGGTTTCAGTGACTTATCAACCCAGGTATGAAATGAATAGAGAAAGCACTTTGTGCAAAGCAGCATTCTTCATGAAACGCTCACTTTAATTGAGTAAGCATCTTATAATCACTGACACTTATCTAATTAATGATTGTCATTGCGACTCAACAAGGAACCGCTCATGGCTAGATCTTCTTCGTTTACGTTTGTATTGGTGGCGATCGGTGGCGCAGCCGTTGGTTTTCTCGCTGCTCAAATTATTCCCTTACCGGGGCAAACCGCCGATGAAGCGCCTGCCGAAACTGCTGAGACAACTGATCAGCCGTCCGTTGCCGAGGCTATTGTTGGCCTTGAAAAGCTCACGCTTGATGAGCGCATGCGTGGCGAACTAACCTCGGCCAGCGAGCTGAACGGTAACGATGGCAGCCGCTTCATGCGCTACGCCATCGCACTGGAAGAGGATGAGATTGTTGAGATTTCTCTCAACGGAGCCTTGCAAGGTGTTGTGGCGCTTTATGATGATCAGCTACAGCTGCTCGATAATGCCCCTATCGTTCGTCACCGTATAGAAGAGAGCGGCGACTATGTAGTGGTGGTTAGCGGTGCCGATGCCCACAGTTATGGCCCGTTTACCGTTGTCAGCCGAACCGTTGAGCTGACGGATGCTGACACAGTGGCAGTGGGCGAGCCCATCGATAGTTGGCTGCAAGGGGATGCCCGTGAAATCACCTTGAACATAGAAGAGGCAGGCCTCTACCAACTGGAAATGCGCTCTGACGACTTCGACGCTTACCTGGAGATTGAAGGGCCGAACGGTTACGCCCGCGAAGACGACGACAGCGCCGGTGATTTAGACGCGCGCATCGCTGATTTCCTTGAACCCGGTGAATATACGCTGACGGCACGTAGCGCCTACGATGATGGCAATGGCGTTTATACGCTTTCAGTAGAGCCTCACGAGTTACCGGGTGATGGTGAGCTGCGTAATGATGGAGCGCTCACTCCCGATGACTCTCTCAACGGCTGGTTTAGTGGCCAGGGGCTTAGTTACCAAGTAGAAGTAGAAGAAGCAGGCATGTACCAAATTGAGATGCGCTCCAGCGACATCGATTCCTACCTGGTGCTTGAAGGGCCTAACGGTTACTACCGCGAAGATGATGACAGTGCCGGCAACCTGGATGCTAGCATCGCTGATTTTCTTGCTCCCGGTGAGTATCAGTTAACGGCACGTACTGCCTATGGCGAGAGCAGTGGCATGTTTACGCTCTCCATGGCACCGCGTGATATGCCAGATGTCGATCTGCGTAATGAAGGTACGCTTACCCCTGGTGAAGCGCTTAACGGTTGGTATAGCGGTGAACCGCTGACGTATCAGTTGGAAGTAGAAGAGAGCTCGTTAGTGACGTTGGAAATGCGCTCTGACGATTTTGATACCTTTATTGAGATCAGTGGCCAGGGTTTTGTCGCCAGCGATGACGACGGCGCAGGCGGTACCGACTCACGGCTTCAAGAGCAATTGCTGCCCGGCACTTACACGGTAAGCGCACGCGGGTTTAGCGCTACCGGTAGCGGCTTATTTGAACTAAGCCTCGAAATGGAGCCGACGGATATTCCCCCAGAGCTTTAATTGTTAGCGTTAATCGATAATACCCGCGCCCCTGTTGCTTATCGTGATAGGGGCGTTGGTTTATTGGTCGATGGTGAGGCGTAAATAGTTAGGCGTGAGGAGGTTAACGGCTCGCTTTTAGGCAGCCTACCACCACCAGCGTTGCCGCGGCGGGTAAACGCCAGTCGAGCACGCTCATACCTGCCAATACCAGCAGTAGGGCGGCCAGGATCGGCACGCCATACGCCAAGCTGCCCACAAGGCTTGCGTGCCCCCAGCGCAGCGCTTTATCCCACGCCACCATGGCTACTCCGTAAGGCCCCAAGCCCAGTGCGATGCCCGCGAGTAACGCTTCACCGCTGGGGAGGGCGAGGGTGCCTTCCAGTATTAAGCTGGCTGCCACGGCAATAGCGCAGGCAATCAGCAATAGCCGCGGCAGCAGTGGTGTTAAGGCCACTGGTGCAGCTTGGCTTAACCATGAATAGATCGCCCAGCAGCAGGCAGCCAGCAGTGCTAGCGCGTAGCCCGTGGTGGCACCACCGAGCCCTCCACTGATGGCTTGAGGAACCAGCAGCAGCGCCGCGCCTGAAAACGCAATCAGGGCGCCGACAACCCCTGCGATGCGTAGGCGGCTAAAACGGCTCCATTGGCTGAGCAGCACGAACAGCACAGGCCACGTGTAGGTAATTAGCGCCGCTTCGGCGGCGGGGGCTAGCCGCATACCAATAAAGTAGGTGCTGACGGCGCCAAAGATGAGCAGTGGGATACCCACCCAAACGCTGAGTTGCCAACCCGCGCCGCAGGCAGCGACATTAATGCGGCGGCTTAATGGTAGCGTCGCCAATGATCCCGCTAACAGGGTAACGGCAGTTAACTGCAAGGGCGGTGTCGCTTTGGCAAACTCAGCCAGCAGCGGTGCCGCACTCCAAAGCATCACGGCCACCAGCGCCGCACCAACACTGTACCAACGTGGGAATAACGCAGGGGAGTGAACGGGATGCATAAGAGTTCTCCTTGATTTGAGCATGTACCGAGCAGCATACTCATCATCAATGCATCACAATATCGATCTTTTGTGATCGTTTTCATCAAGCTTGGTGATATATGCGTGCCCCCACGTTAGACCTAACCCTGCTACGCACCCTGGTGGCGATTGCGGACACTGGGAGTGTGACCGCAGCTGCTAAACGGTTGGCGTATACCCAGTCCACTGTGAGCATGCAGCTCCAGCGGTTAGAAGCGCAGCTCTCGCTCACGCTGCACGAGCGGGAAGGGCGGCGAATACGCTTTACCTCAGAAGGTGAACGCTTGCTTAACCACGCCCGACGGCTATTAGCACTTAACGATGACGCGTGGAGCGATATGCAGGCGCGCCAGGTGACAGGCGATCTTACTCTCGGTATTCCTGAAGATTACGCTTCGTTGCTGCCTTCGGTGTTTGCCTACTTTCATCAGCTCTACCCCGCCGTGGGGTTAAAGGTGATCTGCGGCACTAGCGCGCATCTCGTTGAGCAGGTTAAAGCTAAAGAGTTGGATCTCGCCCTGGTGACCCGGCAGCGCAACTCGCCGGGCGGCGATGTGATTCGCCGGGAACCGCTGTTGTGGGCAGTCGGTATGAACCAGCAGCCGCTGCTAAGCGACCCGTTGCCGTTGGCGCTCTACTCACCGGGGGCTGACGTATTCCGTGAAGTGGCCGAGCAGGCGCTGCAATCGGCGGGGCGCAGCTGGCGCGTGGCCTATACCAGCCAATCCATGGCGGGGCTGGCGCCAATTGTGACCGCTGGGCTGGCCATCGTGGTGGTGACTCGCAGCATGCTAACCCCTGCACTGAGACCGCTGGATGAGAGCAGTGGGCTGCCTGCGCTGCCGATGATTGAGTTGGCGCTGCACCGGGCGCCGCACCGACCTTCGGAGCCTGCGCGCCGTTTGGCAGAGTTAATACGCGATCAGCTGGCAGTGCCCGAACAAGCGTTATAAAGTGGCTTTTGAGACCAAGTAGAGCCTAGGTAGTGCTTAGCGTTGATGGCCGTGTAGTGCTTTAATCAGCGTAAGGGAGCGTTACTGACTAGAATGAAGAGCAAATGAATTGGCTGTTAGGAGCACTGCATGCACGAACTGGATCACTATATCTACCCGCATCGGGTGTTGCACTGGCTGGTGGCTGGCGCGGTGCTGCTCTCCTTGGCCAGCGGTTTAACGTTAGGCTTTTTGGGCTATGAACGCACCCTCGCTCTAGTCGGCAATATGTTGACGAACTTGCTGTATACCAGCCATAAGACGCTGGGTGTGCTGATCCTGTTGCTAATGACGCTACGTATTATTACCCGCCTGGCCTTTGTGGTGCCTGACCATGAACCGCCTCTAAATGCCTTCGAGAGGGTGGTGAGTACCAGCGTTCACCATTTGCTCTACTTGGCGTTGGTCGTTATGCCTTTATTGGGCTGGGCGGCTACCGCAAGCGGCGGCTTTCCCGTGGAGTTTTTCCACTGGCATTTACCCGGTTTGATTGGCGAGCGCGAGCAACTATCTGAACAACTCTTTATGTGGCATGGGCGCCTGGGGTGGGTTATTTTAGGCTTGGTGGTACTGCACGTCGCCGGTGCCATATTCCATTGGAAAATCAAACGCGATAACGTTATGAAACGTATGAGCCTGTTTGATTAATGACCAAGGTTAATACCTAACTCGCCGAGCCGTAGCGATAGAACTCTACCGCTTGGCGTGATTTGACAGCGTACATATGGCTATCGGCTTCACGCAGTAAACTCTCAAGAGTGGCGCCCTCTGTTCCCTGGCAAGTGCTTACCCCAATGCTCACGCTAACACTAACTCGCTCGCCGCAGGGGAGTTTGATGGGTGAGCGAATGGCTTCGTCGATACGTGCCTGTATATTCTCAAGCGTATCGTGAGGTTCGATGTTCTCCATGATAATAATAAACTCATCACCACCAAAGCGTGCACAATGGTCACCGGTACGCGCCATATGGGCAATACGTTTGGCAACTTGTTGTAAGACAAAATCACCTGCCTCATGGCCGTAGCAGTCGTTAATGGGTTTGAAACGATCCAGATCAAGCATCAGGAGCGCCAAGCGATGGCCGTTTTGACGATTACGCTCCAGAGCTTCTGCGGCGCAGCGCGCCAGGCCATGGCGATTTAATAAACCGGTCAGCATATCGCCGTTGGCTAAATGCTCTAGCGCTTTAGTTCGGGCAGCGACTTTTTGTTCCAGCACGGCTTCCTGCTTTTTTAGCGCAGCTAGCATAGCGGCTTGAGCGCGCTCTTTTTGCCGTTTAAGTTTGTTAAAGCGTGATGCCAGTGCAAACGAAAGCAGTAACATTTCTAGCGCTGAGCCAATTTGAATGCCGTGTAGGGTAATAAAATTAGCCGGCAGTATGCCCAGGTTGCGGAGTGCAAAGACACCTGCACCCAGCAGAAATATCGACCACGCAAACACGAAGAGTCTAGCGCTGGGTATGCGTCGAAAGCTGCAGTAGCTGCCGCATATCAGGAGCAGTAAAGCCGCCATAAACCCCGTCACATCCATTAGGTGGAGGGCCGCAGGAATGGGCAACAGCAGCGAGGCAATGACGGCGAGCCAACAGTAGCTGCGAAAGGTGTTTAATACCTGGTGCCAGCGTGGGCAATACGTCTCTGTGTTTAGGAAGCTCTGCGCAAACAGTGTGGCCATGGTAGAGGCAAAGGTGAAACCGAGCGCCACCAAGCGAGATGTGTTCTCACCCAGAAAACTCCAAAACATGAGTGTGCCAATGCCGTTAAACGCCAGAATGGCAAGTCCAAAGCCAGCGACAAATAGCGAGTAGTGAAGAAATATGCGCTCTTTTAAGCCAAAAAATAGCAGTAAGTTATATAACCCCATCGCCAGTAGCATGCCGAAGTAAGTCGCCAGCCAAAAATTATGGCGATCATTCTGGGTATAAAATCTCTCTGGCGTTAATAAGTTGTAGCTCAGCATCTTGCTGCCTGAGGCAGCCACATGGGTGTACAGCGTGACGGTTTCAAAGGCGGCCAGCTCCAATGGAAAAACTGCCTGACGGTGGGCAAGCGCACGCTGTTCAACGGGAACCGCGCTGCCGCTTTGCTGCACATCGCGGAACTGTTGGCGAAGCGTATAAAGGGTAACGTAATCCAAGAACGGGTATTCAAACTCCACGATCCAACGCTGGGGTTCCGACGAATCATTGCGCACCTGAGTTCGCAGCCACACATCACCACGGGTATAGCCGAAATTTAAATCTTGGGCTTGGTGCGTGGGGGTAAAAGTACGCGATTGGGCGAGCAAATCGTTAAGCGTTACAGACTGTTCGTCGGCGTGCCAGAACTCGTTATAAGGGGCAAGTGAATAGCTCGCCTGGCTTGGCGATGCGGATAGGAGAGTATTTGCCTGCGCCCAGGGCATAAAACAAACCGCAAGCAGCAGCAATAAGCCGGTGTAAACACCCGCTGTTAAACGTTGTGCATGCATAGGGTATCGCTTTTTTCGTTTTTTTACCCCGTTCGCTGTTCCCTGGGTTCCCTTACCCGCCGGGGGCCGCTAATTCGTCGACATAGCGCTCAGACGCGGTTTGCATGCCGCCCCGCCCAAAAGTAGCTCAAATTTCCTTGTGCCGTACGATAAGCTCTTTGAGTGTAGTTGGCTTTGGTGAAAGGAAACGTTGAAAACTCTCATGCTTAAGTCATAGCACGACTTAAATGTTGCGTAAGTCGTTGAATGAGTTGCCCGCTGTGGCGCCAAAAATGCCAGTACAAGGGCACTGCTAAAAAATGACCGGGAGCAACACTGGCTAGTTGGCCACTGGCCATTAATTCGCCGACCTGCAACTGAGGCATCATGCCGTAACCGACCCCGGCTGTGGCTAAGCGCACAAACCCTTCTGAAGATGGGCAGAGGTGATAAGGAAAGTGGCCGTGGTAGCCGCACTGAGCAAGAAAGCGATGCTGCAACTGATCGTGAGGGCCGAAGACGATGGCTGGCGCGGATTGAAAGCTCTCTTTGCAAGGGCCTTCTGGAAAGTAGCGTTCGATATAAGCCGGTGTCGCCAAAGGGTGGTAGCGCATTTCACCCAGCGCAACACTGCGTGCACCGGCTATTGGTTGTGGTGTGGCGCACAGGCAGGCCGCTACATCGCCATCGCGCAAGCGCTTGAGCCCGACATCCTGGTCTTCAATCACTAGATCCAGCAGTAGACCCTCCTCTTGGCAGATAGTGGCAACGGCCTCAGCCCACCAGGTGACCAAACTATCCGCATTGATGGCGATCCGCAGGCGCGGTGCCTGGTCGTCCAGCGTGGGTAGAGAACCGCGGAGGTCGCGCTCTAAAAGCTGTACCTGCTGGTAATGGGTCAACAACCGCTGGCCCGCAGGGGTGGGAGCTAAATGAGGAGAGCGTATAAGCACCGGTTGTCCAAGGCGAACCTCCAGTGCCTTAATGCGCTGGGAGACTGCTGATTGAGAAAGCCCCAGCACATCGCCTGCGCGCTCAAAACCGTCGCACTCCACCACGATTGCCAAGGCATGAAGCAGTTTATAATCCAACATGTCGGTTTTCCCAAGGCAGCAAAAAGTGACACAGAGCAAAAAATGGTGATGAAACGGCGTAGTGCTCTCTATTTAAGCTCAAATAGGATTGAATCTCATAAGTCAATGAATTACATTTCAGGCAGGGCTAGAGTACCAAACCCTCAGGGGTCGCCTAGCACTTTATGTGAGTAGTTTCTGTAATGCCACAGCCTAAAGGACACTGTAATGCCCGCCATCATGCTCCGTCGCCCTCTTGCAGGCATCGTTGCGCTTAGCGCGCTGATGCCTTTTGCCCCAGTTGCTGTCGACACCGCTGCTGCTGACACCGTTAGCGCTGACGCCGTGGTTAAACACTACGCCGATCTGGCTCATGCCAATTACGCCGATGCACTGAATGCTGCCCAAGCATTGAACGAGCGTATCGACGAATTGCTCGCCAATCCCACGGCCGAAACCCTGAGCGCAGCCAAGCAAGCCTGGTTGCAGGCGCGGGTGCCTTATCAGCAGAGCGAAGTGTTTCGTTTCGGTAATGCGGTGGTGGACGACTGGGAAGGGCAGCTCAACGCCTGGCCCCTGGACGAAGGCATGATCGATTATGTCGAAGGCGACGACTACCAGCATGAGCTGGGTAACGAAGGCGCCACTGCTAATATTATTGCCAACGAGCAAATCACTGTCGGCGGCGAAACTCTGGACGTTAGCGACATTACCCCAGCATTACTCGCCGACCTGAATGAAATTGGCGGCTCGGAGGCTAACGTCGCCAGCGGCTATCACGCCATCGAGTTTCTGCTCTGGGGGCAGGATCTGCATGGCTTTGAGGAAGGCAACGGCGAACGACCGGTGAGTGATTACCAAACCGGCGATGACTGGACTCATGGCCACTGCGATCGCCGCCGCAGCTATCTGGACGCGGTGTCCGACCTGCTCGTTGACGACCTTGAGTGGATGGTGGCCCAGTGGGCGCCGGAAACTGAAGGCAACTATCGCCAAGAGCTGCTGGCGGAGAGCGATCAGGAAGGCCTGCGCCGCATGCTGTTTGGCATGGGCTCGCTGTCGCTTGGCGAGCTGGCGGGTGAGCGCATGAAGGTAGCGCTGGAAGCCAACTCTTTTGAGGATGAACACGACTGCTTCAGTGACAATACCCACAACTCTCACTACTACAACGGCCAGGGTGTTCAGAATATCTACACCGGCAGCTATCAGCGCCTTGATGGCAGTGTGGTAGAGGGGCCTTCGCTGCAAGACTTACTGTCTCAAGCAGATAGCGAGCTAGCCGACACCCTTGGTGAGCAGCTTGAAGCCACCATGGCGAGGCTTGATGCTATCAAGCAGGCGGCTGAAGCGGAAAGCTCGCCGATGGCATTCGATATGATGATTGCGCCGGGTAACGAGCAGGGCAGTGAATTGATCAACGAGGCGATTCTCACCCTGGTGGCGCAAACAGGGTCTATCGAACAGGCCGCAGGTGAACTGGGCGTGACCTCCCTACAGCCTGATGATGCCGGTCACCGGTTCTAGAGCGGACTAGCGTCTACCATGAGCCGCCGATAGTGTTGCTATCGCGCGGCTCTGTTGGTTTTGTCAGTATCTTCCTTCTCAAGGTATCACCATGTACCGCTTACCCCGGTTTATTGTCCTAGCCAAGTGGGTGCCCAGCACATTAGCCCACAGCAGTTTCTTACTGTTCTTGTTGGCCGTGCCCTTGCAGGCAGCCGAATCACCTACCCAAGATTACCCCATTCAGTTGACGCCTATACAGACCTCGCCCATGAGTGGCGGCGATGGCTCGGTGGAGCAGTTTGACCATAACGCCTATTCGCTGCCGCTGGGTAATATGTCGATGACCAAGCGGCTGGATTTCAGCGTTGGCAACAGCTTCTTTCGCAATCCTTGGGTGGCTGCGCCCGCCAGCACCGAGGCCCGGGATGGCCTGGGGCCGCTTCTCAATACCAATAGCTGCCAGGGCTGCCACCTTAAGGATGGTCGGGGGCACCCACCCACCGGCGACGAAAACCCCATCGCACTATTTCTGCGCCTCTCGCTACCCGCTAGCCAAGCGGATCCAGAAACACTGGAGCAGCGGGGGGCGCTTCCGGTACCTAACTACGGTTTGCAGCTACAAACCGCGGCGATTAGCGGTGCCAAGCCCGAGGCCAAACTGGTGATTGAGTATCGCCCTCGGGAAGTGAGCTTCACCGATGGCACCCGCGTCACCTTGCAGGAGCCGCTCTACTCGATAGCCGAACCCGCCTACGGAGAGCTGCCGGAGTCACTGCAAACCTCGCCACGGTTGGCACCGCCAATGATTGGCCTGGGCCTGCTAGAAGCGATTCCTGAAGCTGACCTTATCGCTGCCGCAGACCCTGCAGACGACGATGGCGACGGAATTTCCGGCCGCTACAACCAAGTGTGGGATGTGCGCAGTGGCACCACGGTGCTAGGGCGTTTCGGCTGGAAAGCCGGCGAGCCCAGCATTGAGCAGCAGGGCCTGCATGCCTTCGCCGGGGATATGGGGCTGACCTCCAGTCTGGTGCCACAAACCGACTGCATGGAGAGCCAGGGGTGCGATGATTTTCCTAACGGTGGCGCGCCCGAAGTCAGCGATGACGTGGCCGACTTCGTGACCTTCTACGCCTCCAGCTTGGCGGTACCGATGCGACGCAATATGGATGACCCAGCGGTGAAACAGGGCGCTGAGAGATTTAACGCGCTCGGCTGCGCGAGCTGCCATACGCCGCGCCATCGCACCGCTGCGGATGCTGCCCGTCCGGCGCTAGCCAATCAGGAAATATGGCCCTATAGCGACCTACTGCTCCACGATCTGGGCGATGCCCTGGCTGATCATCGCAGCGAGTTCCAGGCCGATGGCCGCGAATGGCGCACCCCGCCGCTGTGGGGCATCGGCTTGGCGCAAACGGTTAACCCCCGGGCTGGTTTTCTCCACGATGGTCGCGCCCGCACTCTGGAAGAGGCGATACTCTGGCACGGTGGTGAGGCAGAAAGCGCCACCCAGGGCTATCGCGCATTGCCCGCCGACCAGCGAGCGGAACTTATACGTTTCCTTGAATCCCTGTAAGTCATTACTGTTAAGGAGTTAACGTGATCGCATCTCTTCGCCACCTGAGTTTGCTGGCTTGCGCGCTACTCGCGACGCCGCTCTCTTTTGCTACGGACACCCCTACGCCGCGGGAAATGTGGCACGGCGCGGTGGAACTTCAGTATGCTGAGCTGAGCGCCGCCTCCGAGCGCCTGGAAGCTAGCGCCGCACGCTTTTGCCAGAGCCCAGACGAAGCTCTCAGGCAGCGGCTGGAAAATGACTGGCTGAGCGCCTATCAAGCTTGGCAGGCGGTGCGTTTTATTCAGTTCGGCCCGGTCGAGCAGAATAGCCGAGGCTGGCAACTGCAATTCTGGCCAGACCGTAAAAACCTGGTGGGCAGCAAGGTGCGCGGCTGGCTGAAGGCAGCCGAAGCCCCGGATGCCCAAGATATCGCCAGTGACAGCGTGGCGATTCAAGGCTTTCCCGCCCTTGAATACTTGCTTTATGACGACGCCATGGACGAACAGGCCCTGAGCGACCCTGGAGCCTGCTCGCTGATGCATGCCATCACCACGCATCTTGCGGATACCACGAGCGCTCTGCATCGCGACTGGCAGGCCTTTGGCGAGCACTATCTTGATACTGCCGACTACACCGAAACAACACTGGCCAGCGCCATCCAGGCCCTCGAAATACTCGAAGATAAACGGCTCGGTGAGCCCATGGGCCTTAAAGGCGCGCCCTCCAACGGCTACTTGGCGGAAGCGTGGCGTAGTGGACAAACGGTTCGATTGGTAGAGAGCAGCCTGGAGGGCCTGCGTACCGGCTTTTTGCCGGGGCTCACCGCGCTGTTGCGCGAGGCCGATGCGCTGCCGCTCGCCGAGGCGTTTCGTGATCAGTTGGATAAGACACTCGTTCAGGCCAGCGAACTGCCACCGGGCTTGGTGCCTTCCCTTGAAGACGAAGAGGCGTTTCGCGGTCTGCAGTCGCTCTACCTCGACATCAGCCAGCTACGCCATTTACTGGGTAACGAGATCGCTGGTGAACTGGGGCTGGTACGAGGCTTTAACTCCAGCGATGGGGATTGAACCATGCAGCGACGCCAAGTACTCAAAGTAGGGTTGGGCAGCATCGCCATGGCGCTGACCCCGCTGAGCTGGGCGCTGCCCGCGCGGGAGGAAGCCGCTTGGCTGTTCAGCGCGGTAGACGAACCCAGAGGAGGGCATTACATCGCCGGGGTGGCATTGGATGGTCAGACCCGCTTTATGATCGAAGTACCCGAGCGCTGCCATGGAGGCTGTCTGCGGCCCGACTCTCGCCAGGCGGTATTGTTTGCTCGCCGCCCTGGCACACGGATGCATGTGATCGATGGGGACAGCCGCCAATTAGCCCACACCATTGCGGCCGGGGAGGGCTACCACTTCTACGGGCATGGCGTTTTCGACCTGAGCGGGCGCTATCTGTATGTCACCGCCAATCGTTTGGAGGACAGCGCCGGGCTAGTGCGCGTTTACGACGCTGCCAACGACTACGCCCATGTGCGCGATATGCCGCTGGGTGGTATCGGGCCTCATGAGCTTAGGCTGATGCCGGATGGTGACACACTGGTGATTGGTTTGGGGGGTATCAAGACTCATCCTGACTACGGCCGGGTTAAACTCAATCTTGATACCATGGCACCAGCGCTGATGCTGCTGGATCGCCACAGCGGCGAGATACTGGCCCGCCACCAACCTTCGCACCACCAGCTCAGCTGCCGTCATCTGGATGTGGCGGCGGACGGTACAGTGATCGCTGGCTACCAGTTTGAAGGGCCCGAGTGGGAGACCCATCCGCTGATCTGCCGTCTGGATGCCCAAGGGCACTTCTCTGAGCTGGCGCTGGCCGATGAAGTCACCGCCAGTCTGAAGCACTACACTGCCAGCGTGGCGTTTAGCCGTGTTTCTGGCAATGTCCTGGTGACTGCCCCTCGCGGCAACCGGGTACTGCTGCTGGATGCCGCGCAAGGCAAGCTTGTTGCCAGCCTGGCGCTGCCCGACGCCGCCGGCGCCCGCTGTGACGGCAACGGCGGCTTTCTGGTCTCCTCCGGCCAGGGCGGGCTCTACCGAGTAACGCCTGGCTCGGCAACACCCCAGCTGGTCGCCAGTCTGGAACTCCGCTGGGATAACCATCTGACATAGCCCTTAGGAATAGCTCTTAGGAATAGCTCTTAGGAATAGCGTTCCGGTTCAGACTACTCTTTGTAAGATCTCTGTCAGGCCGCTCGTTTGCCACCCAATATGAATGACGTCTTCTTGGTGAGAGGCGCTGCTGTTAGACTTCAGCGCTCTTTACAGGAAGGCAAGGAGCCCCATGGAACTGCTGCGCTTAGTATTTCATCACTACCGCTGGCCCTTTTTAGGCGCTATTGCTCTGAGCCTGTTAAGCGCTGGCTTAGGGGTCGGGGTGATTGCCTTTATCAACCAGCGGCTTATCGAGGTAGGCAGCATGGCGGCGTTGCCGCAATTTCTCGGCCTGCTGGCGGTGCTCCTGGCGGTCACACTCAGTACGCAATTAGCGCTGACCGTGCTGGGGCACCACTTTGTGTTTGACCTACGCTCGCGGCTGGTGAAGCGGATTCTCGACACCGATATTGAGCGTTTGGAGCAGCTGGGCAACGCCACCTTGCTTGCCAGTTTGTCCAGCGATGTGCGTAACATCACCATTGGTTTTGTGCGCCTGCCGGAGCTGATTCAGGGCGTGGTGCTAACGCTTGCCTCGGTGGCCTATTTGGCATGGCTTTCGCCGCAAATGGTGGTGATCACGGTGCTGTGGATCGCGTTCACCATGGGCGTGGGTTGGGTGCTGGTGTCGCGGGTGTATCGCCATTTTCGCCTCGTGCGTGAAAGCGAAGATAGTCTGTATAAAGATTTCCAGGCGGCCATTGAAGGGCGCAAAGAGCTGGCGCTCAACCGCGACCGTGCCCGGCGCTTTTATGACGAGCGCTATACCGCCAATGCCCGTGACTATCGTCACCATATCATCCGCGCCGATACCTACCATTTAAGCGCTAACAACTGGTCTAACATTATGATGTTGGGCGCCATCGGGGTGGTGTTTTTCCTCTCTAATGGATTGGGGTGGGCGAGTACCACGGTGGCTTCCACTTTCGCGTTGACGCTGCTGTTCCTGCGTACGCCGCTGATTCAGGCGGTGGGCGCTTGGCCAACGCTGATCAGTGCCCAGGTCGCTTTTGATAAGTTGAGCAGCCTGGAATTGGCCGAGTATCAGTCGAGCTTTGCCGTCGACGATACGCTGGCCGATTGGCAGCGTCTGGAGCTGGAGGACGTCACCTACCACTACCCGGACACTGCCCAGAGCGAGGGCTTCCAGGCGGGGCCACTCAATATGACCCTAGAGCGCGGTGAGCAGGTGTTTCTGATCGGCGGCAACGGTAGCGGTAAGTCGACTCTGGCAAGGCTGCTCTCGGGGTTATACCGCCCCCAAAGCGGCACTATTAAGATTGATGGACAGGTGGTCACCGCTGCTCAGTGGGAAGCGTTTCGCGCTCGCTTTGCCAGCGTGTTTACCGATTTTCATCAGTTTGATCAGACCATGGGCCCTGAAGGCCTGCCTGCTGACCCAGAGGTCGTTGATACCTGGCTTGAGCGATTGCAGATGCAGCACAAATTGCAGTGGGAGGGGGATCGTGTCATCAACACCCAGCTCTCCCAAGGGCAGCGTAAGCGCCTGGCCCTGCTACTAGCGATTGCCGAAAAGCGCGATATCCTGCTGCTCGATGAGTGGGCGGCGGATCAAGACCCGCAGTTCCGGCGGCTGTTCTACCGCGAGCTGTTACCGCACTTAAAAGCGATGGGTAAAACCGTGTTTGCTATCAGCCATGACGACAGCTACTTCGTTCACGCTGATCGGTTGCTGGAGATGTCGAAGGGCCAGCTAAGCGAGCTGAAAGGCGAACAGCGTGCTCGAGCGAGTGAGGATGCTGTTGCGCAAATTAATATCTAAACCGTGTTAAAAATAGCTCACGTTTTAACGGGCGACCTGCCTGGCACGCTTACGCGCTTCCAGGTCGCAGCCCTCTAGCGGGCAGGTGCCGCAGGTATCAAACTCATCCAGTAAGTAGCGCAGGCAGCAAAGCTTGCGCACCCGCTTAACTTCCTCACTCCCCTTGGGCGTAAAGTAACGCACCGGCTGAAACAGCGGGTTGCGCTTGCCGTTGGGCAGGTCGCGCGCTTCCAGCAACGCCTTGGCGGCCTCAAACGCCTGCCGATTGGCAAGCGGATGCTCGCCTAGTGCGTTGACGTAAAAGTCCAGATAGCCACCGGCATTGCTCCAGAACACCCGCTGTGCAGCGCCGGAGATAGCCGCTAATTGCTCAATCAACGGTGCCCAGTGCTGCTCAATCAGGGTAGCAAAACGCTCAAACGGATCTTGAGTGGTTATCGGCGTACCTTCGTGGGGCAACCACAGCCGCGAGGTGGCGCCCTTGTCGTTAAAGATAACCTGCATGTCGTCCAGCCCCACCGGCAGGTCACGGTTAAGCAGCAGGTTGGCAGTCAGTGTGGGAACGGTTAGCGCACTTAAGTGCCATTTCGACCAGATCGATACCACTGCCCGCTGGTCTCCGTCTGGGTACTGTTCAGCGAAACGGGAGAGATCTTCTTTGAGCCAATCGGCATTCCGCCAACGGGCTGTTTTGAACGCTTCCAGCGGTGGCGTTCCGCCTATTAACGGCGGCGTAAAGTTCGCCAACGGCCCGGTGTAGCAGGACGCTAACGAAGGCTCGAACAGTTGCGGCTGACGCAGAGCAGAGGGCATCGCGGGGCTCCATCACAGGGCTTTCACATAGGTTTTGACACAGCGCACTGAGAAATGAGGCTGAGACCATCATAAACGATAATGCATATCACTAAAATAGCTTATGTATGTTAAACGCGTCTCTATCCCAAATGAAAATGATTGTGTTTTGATGTAAAGTTCACGCTCTCATATCGCTGTTTATATTACTGCTTGCTCTTATCTAAAGAGGAACCCTCTATGTCACTACCTTCTCCCTCCTGGCGTACGCTCACGTTCGTATTGCTGGGGTCGCTCCCTTTGCCCTGCACTGTCTGGGCGCAAGCATCTTCCAACGACAGTGCTTCGCTGGAGACCGTAACGGTGATCGGGGAGGCTACCGCGAGAGGTGATACTCCGGCGCCTGCATTTGCCGGTGGCCAAGTGGCTGCCGGTGCCCGCGTTGGCACCTGGGGGCAGCGCAATGCGGCCGATGTGCCGTTCAATGTGATTGGGTTTACCGCTGAGCTGATCGAAAACCAGCAGGCTGAGACGTTGGCCGATGTGTTAATCAATGATGCATCGGTACAAAGTGGTTTTGGCTTCGGCAACTACGCTGAAAAGTTTCAGATCCGCGGTTTTGAACTCGATGGCGAAGACATTGCTTACGGCGGTCTGTATGGCGTACTACCTCGCCAGATAGTCGCGACCAATATTGCCGAGCGTGTGGAGCTATTTAAGGGCGCCAACGCCTTCGCTAATGGTGTTTCGCCCAGTGGTTCTGGCGTTGGTGGTGCTATTAACATTGAGCCTAAACGCGCCGCCGATGCCCCCCTCAATCGGCTTACTACTGGGGTGTCGGATAGCGGCTATATCGAAAGCGGCATCGAGCTTGGGCGGCGTTTTGGTGATGAAAATCAGTTTGGCGTGCGCGCTAATGTCATGCGTGGGCGCGGCGACACAGCGATTGACGATGAAGAACGCCGTGCGACCTCCGCCGTTATTGGGCTGGATTATCGCGGTGAGCGTGGTCGTGCCTCGTTGGATATCGGTCACCAAAGTCATACTGTGAACGGTGGCCGTCCAGTGGTACGCGTAGGATCCGGATTAAGCCGGGTGCCAGGTGCCCCCTCAGCAAGTAGCAACCATGCGCCGGAGTGGGTCAATACCGAGCTAGAGACCAGCTTCGCGATGCTGCGTGGTGAGTACGATATTGCCGACAGTTGGACTGCCTATGCGGCTCTGGGTGGTAACGACACTCGTGAAAGCGGCATTTATGCAACGCCTACGGTTAATGCAGTGGACGGCTCATCCACTATCGGCCAGATGGAAGTGCCTTATCGTGCTGAAAGTATTGGTGGGCAGGCTGGTTTGCGTGGTGCATTCGATACAGGTGCGGTTAGCCATCAGTTGGATCTTGGCTACTCTAGCGTTTATCGCACCACTCGTTCGGCTTATGAAATGGCTTCGCCTGGTTTACCCACCAATATTTATCAGCCTTCCGACATCTCGGTGCGCGAACCTGTATTTGCAGGGGGGGATATGAATGATCCTAATCTACGTAGCCGCACCCGCAACAGTGGTGTATCGCTTTCCGATACGCTGGGCTTTCTGGATGATCGACTGCTGTTTACCCTGGGCGCCCGCTATCAGGAAGTCGACGTCACCAACTATGACTATGAGGGTGATTTTGACAACAACTTCAGCGATACGCGGCTTTCGCCTGTGTATGGCGTTGTAGTAAAACCGACCCAATCCCTATCGCTATACGCCAACCATATTGAGGCATTACAGCCGGGTGATACGGCTCCTACCACGGCGGTAAATGCTGGGCAGAGTATTGGTTTGGTCGAAGCTAAACAGAACGAGGTCGGTGCCAAACTCGATCTGGGTAACCTGGGTGGCAGCTTAAGCCTGTTTGAAATTGAGCAACCCAATGCCTTTATTAACACTGAAACCGGCGTTTATGGCTATTACGGCGAACAGCGGAATCGTGGTGTGGAGTTGAGCGTTTATGGTGAACCGGTAGACGGTTTGCGCTTGCTAAGCAGTGCGATGTGGATAGATCCTGAACTGACGCGTACTGACGATGGCACTAACCAGGGTAACGATGCGGTTGGGGTGCCCGGTTATCGGCTAGTCTTAGGCAGCGAGTGGGATATTCCACAAGCCCCGGGTTGGACGCTCAGTGGCCGTGCGGTGCGTAATGGCAGCCAGTATTTAGACGCTGCCAATCAGCTTGAAGTTGACGCCTGGGCGCGCTGGGATCTCGGTGTACGTTATGCCATGCCGCTCAACAGCAATACGCTTACTTGGCGCGCTAATATCGAAAATATTACAGATGAGAACTACTGGGCCTCGGCAACCGGTGGTTATTTGACCCAAGGCGAGCCGCGCACGGTGAAACTCTCGGCGTCACTGGACTTCTAAGTTTTCGTTACAGAGTGTTCTTTAGAGGGCTTCCTTTAAAAGGGCTTTGTTTAACGGGCTAATAGCGCTTCGCTGAGTAATTCAGCGAAGCGTGCTGCAGATGGAAAACCACCAAAACTCCACGCTGGCGGTAGGCGAACAACGCGGTTTTCTTTTACCGCAGGCAAATGCTGCCACAGCGCGTTACTCTCAAACCCATCGCGCATTTCTAAAGGCAGCGGCTCAACGACGACAATAGTCGCATCGGAGTAAGCCAACAGCTCTTCCAGCGCCACCGTCGAAAACCCCCATTGATTGGTAGACTGTTGCCAAACATTGATTAGCCCCAAGCGTTCCAGTACCGACTGAAATAGACTGTTTTCGCCATATACTCGCAGGTGCCGCGCATCGATAAACTGCACCACCATTAGCGGCGGCTGCGCTTCTAACTGCGCCTTTTGTTGATCCAGGGCCTCTTCGATGGTGTCGACCATTGCAACCGCCTGCTCGTGATTGCCGCTCAGTGCGGCCAGGGTATGCGTTGTGCGCTGCAGGCGTTGCCAGAGTGGATCGCCAAGCTGGTAAGTGCCCAGCGCAGTGACGGGGGCAATGGTATTTAACTGGTCGATCAGCCGCATAAACAGCGGTGAGAGAAGGACGTAATCGGGTGCCTGCTGAGCAATGAGCTCTCGATTGGGCTGAGCGCGCAGGCCGACATCAAGAACGCCATACGGTAATCGCTCGGCACCAGACCATCGCTGGTACTGGGGAATCTCTGCTAACCCAACGGGGGGATTATCTAAAGCGATCAGCGTTTCGGCTATTGCCCAATCCAGGGTGACTACCTTTGCTGAAGCAGCGACTCCACTGGATGCTAGTGTGCCAAGGCAGGCCAACGCTAAAAAGCCACGGCGAAAGCAGCGTCTCATTGTGCAACAGCGATATTGTGCTCTCCGTTGGGGTGCTTCATGACCTGCATCGGTAGGCCATAAATCGCCTCTAAGGTGCTGCAGCTCATCAAATCACCCGGGCTGCCATGGGCCAGTAAGCGACCGCTGTGCAGTGCCATCAGCTCGTCGCAGTAGCGCGAGGCCATGTTGATATCGTGCAGTACAATAATGACCCCAAGATTTAGCTCATCGCACAGCTTACGGATCAGCGCCAGCACTTCGATTTGGTGGGCGATATCCAGCGCCGCTAGCGGCTCATCCAACAGCAGGAATCGGCTGCCCTGGGCTAGCAGCATCGCCAACCACACCCTTTGACGTTCACCACCAGAGAGCGTGTCGACCAAGCGGTCGGCAAAGGCCTCTGTGTGGGTCAGGGCAATGGCGCGATCAATGGCATCTTTGTCTTTCTGGGTGTGGCGGCCCAGCAGCCCGTGCCATGGGTAGCGGCCAAAGGCGACTAGCTCGCGCCCGGTAAGACTTTCTGCACTCGGTAAATGCTGGGGCAGGTAAGCCACCTGACGGGCAAACTCACGATTTTCCCAGTCACTCAGTGGGCGCTGTTCAAAGTGAATCTCTCCCTGGCTTACCGGCTGCTGCTGGGCCATGAGCTTGATCAGCGTCGACTTACCCGAGCCGTTATGGCCAATCAGGCCGTAAACCTTGCCCTCATGAAAGCTGTGGTCAATGGGATTTAAAATCTGCTTACCATTGATTTCAAAGGTGGCGCCTTTGACCTCGAACATGAATGACTCCTGGCGATAGGGTTGATGATAATGCCTCCATTCTAGTGCTAATGGTTCTCATTTTTAACAAAAAAATGAAAAGATTTACGTGATAGAGGGCAAACGCCGCTTGGGGAAGCAGATAAGTGGATAAGCCTCAGCCAGCTAATCTTTGATTACCCGCCGGAGGCGTCGGAACGACGCCCAGTGGCACCACACCAACCCCGGCACCGCTTCGCGCTGCTCCCGCGGGTGCGCTGACGCTTACCCAATGGGATGGACTCCTCCTCACCCTACTCCGGCGTCAGTGCGCCATACTGGTAGGTGGTTGGAAAACTATCAGCTTGAGAGTCAGGAGAAGCCCATATGAACATTAGCCGAGTTGGTGTGGATATCGCAAAGTCTGTCTTTCACGTACATGGCGTTGACCGGCATGAGAAGCCTCAATGGCGAGGTAAATATACCCGGGCCAAGTGGCTGGAGGCTGTCTGTCGGCGCGTTCCTCAAGGCGCCACCATCGGCATGGAAGCATGTGCATCGGCGCATTATTGGGCGCGCAAACTTCAAGCGCGTGGCTACCATGTGAAGCTCATTGCGGCCCAATTCGTGAAGCCTTACGTTAAAACGAATAAAAATGATCGGGCAGATGCTGAAGCGATTTGTGAAGCATTAGGCCGTCCCACGATGCGCTTCGTGGCCGTAAAAACCGTTGATCAACAGGACAGCCAGGCCACCCACCGGATCCGTGAAGAGCTGATTAGCCAGCGCACAGCGAAGGCCAATCAAATCCGTGGCCTCATCGGTGAGTATGGGTTTATTGCCCCCACCGGTATTCAGCAGTTACGGCGGGCGCTGCCTCTTTGGCTGGAGGATGCCACCAACGGGCTCAGTGACCGCTTTCGCCGCCTATTGGCCGACTTAGCGGATGACTTACGTTATTTAGACGAGCGTGTTGCGCAGTTAACGTCCGCCATTGAAACGCATGCCAATACCGACCCGGTTGCCAAGCGCTTGATGACCCTCCGCGGCATTGGCCCCATCACCGCCAGTGCCTTATCGGGTGTGCTGGGTGACGGCGCTATATATAAGCGAGGACGCGACTTTGCCGCCTCGTTAGGGCTGACCCCGCGTCAACATAGCACGGGCGGGAGAGAGCGCCTGTTGGGGATCAGTAAACGTGGCAATAGTTACTTACGCAAGCTGCTGGTACATGGCGCCCGCGCCGTCCTTCGTTATGCGGTGAAAAAAGACGACGGACTCAGCCAGTGGATCAAGCACCTTGCCGTGCGCAAACATCGCAACGTGGCGATCGTGGCACTCGCCAATAAGACAGCGCGCATGGCGTGGGCCGTCACACGTTACGAAGTGCCGTATAACCCTGAGTTGGCCGCCGCTTAAGCAGGCGACGCGACCATCAATGTTGAACCTTTAACCGGTGTTCCTACCGCCCCGACTGCACCACCAAAAGAGAGATGGCGAACAGGTCGAACCGACGTCGGGCCATACCGTGTAGCGCGTAGAGTAATAAAGCTCGTTTACGCTGAGGGTACCCGACGTGCGAATAGCCCATTAAGGTCCGATGTCCACGTTAGGCATCCTTTACGAGACCGGATATACGCTAGCAGTCGACCGTGCCGCTATGACCTTTTGTGCTTGCAGACGAGGAGGAGTCCATATACGCGCTACGAAAACCCATTGCTTCAGCTCCGTGCACATCCCGTAGCGCGTGGTAACGAAGAGCGCGAGTTCAGCGAGCGTTTCAAGGCACCCGCGGGAGGCGTCGGAACGACGCCCAATGGCACCACACCAACCCCGGCACCGCTTCGCGCTGCTCCCGCGGGGTGCAGTTCAGGGCGCGCCCCGCTGAGCACAATTGTCATAGAAAGCAACCGTGGCGGGCCAGTCGCTGAACACGCCGATAACGCCAACGTAATTGATGAGGGCATCTAAAGTAACCAGTTTGTCGCCATCACGCTGAATAACATCGTCAGTGGTGCTGTGGTACCACTGGCCGCCTTCCTTCAACGGCCCCGAGCGCTCAAGTGTCCAGGTGATCATAGATAGGCCTGCATCCCGGGCGCGGCGGGCATAAAGTGAAGATTGCAGGCGTCTTGCCTGCTCGTCACTGCCGAACTCTGGATTCGCTTCGACCAGCATCCAGGTAGGAGGAGCGATAATCTGAACGCCGCTTTCCACCAGCGACTGCATACTTGGCTGCCACGTATCGGGGTTTGTATGATCAAAGGAGTCATCGCTGTAGCGGCCATCCAGGTAAACCGCCTGATTTCCATACTCAGGTTCATGTTCAATCCAGTAAAGTACATCATCCAGATTGAAAGATTGTGGGAATACATTATTGGGGGAAACGCCTGCCGCTTTGTACTCATCTATCATCTTCTGTGCGTACGCCTGCTGCGTAAAGCCTTCTGAATTACCCGTAAACGGCATCTCTACCTCTGGCACTTTCAGCTCTGGGGTCATCTGCACGCCAAGCTGTTGAAATAGCGTAATACTGTCGGCATGGCTCATTAATGTGCCGCGGGTAGCGTAAAGCTCAGTGCGCCATTCCGGTGTGCCTGCTAAGTACTCTTCAAGGGTAGTGGCATCGGTGTTCACCCCCTCCATGGTGCCTTGAAGGCTACGAAACTCGGCTAAGGTAATATCGCTGGTACAGCAGCGAATATCTGCTGCATTCATTAGCTCGCCGTTTTCTTCATCAAAAGCGGGAGGCACGCTGCATTTTTCAGCTAAGTCGGTCTCGACGATATTGGTGGTGTAATGTAAATCGCACTGAGAGTGACGGCAGACGAGTTCCTCATCGGCAGTGAAGGCGACGTCGCACTCAAGAATACCCGCCCCGCCTTGAGCACCGGCAATATAAGATTCGAGAGTATGTTCTGGAAACTGTAACGGCGCGCCACGATGTCCAATCGTTAATGGAGACCGCTGCCACTGGGTTTGCTCAGCAGCGCAGCTCAATAAAGAGGCTTTCAGTTCGCGCTCGTGATCGTTATCCGCACTCATGTCGTTTACTAAGAACAACGGGCGCGGCCCCAGCGTTACCTGCTGTGCCGCCTTAACCAGGGCATCATCCCAGAGCTTTGCGTCAGCCTCTTCTTGAGCATGGGCGGTGTTAGCGGCCAGCAGGCCAAAAAGTATAATCGTTGCTGTAATGGGCAAATTAGGCAGAAGATAGGAAGGCTTCATTAATTACGTCCTCTGGGCCGCGGCGTGGGTGTTTTGAGTGTAGGCAGGTTTCACGGGATATTCGATGGTGAATCGAACACGCGTGAGCCTAGAAGCGAGGTAGATTTTTTATCAGTGGGAAGTTAAAAACGCTAGCAGTTGGCTATGCCGCTCAGGGTGCGCTGCAATCAGGCTGTTCCATTGAGCGGGATTCGGCTCGCCAGTGAGATCCGTGACGGTGTAGCCAGCTTCTCTGGCAATCACAATGCCGGCGGCGATATCCCAAAAGTCGAGCTTAGCGCCTTGAGACCAAAAAGCATCAAACCGGCCCAGGCTGGTGTAGGCGATCTCCAGCGCCGCCGATCCTGGGCTGCGGATACCGGCCACCTGGGGCATTAGAGCAGCGAGTTGATCTAGGGCCGTCGTACAGTCGCCTTTAGCGTGGTAGGGCAGGCAGGTGCTTACCAGCATCTCGTTCAGTGGGCGCGGTTCAGGCGTCGTGAGCGGCGTGTCGTTGAGGAAGACGCCGGTGCCAAGGCTGGCCCAAAGCATTTCATCAAGCAGCGGTTGATAGACAACGCCGATGATCAGCTCATCGTCCTTAGTAACCGCGATGGAGACTGAGAAGTGAGGCACCCCATGCAGAAAGTTGCTGGTGCCATCAAGAGGGTCAATGATGACGGTATAGTCACTATCGGTGGGCGTAAGCCCGCTCTCTTCACCAAGGAAAGCGATATCGGGAAAAGCGCTGTTGATACAGTCGATAATGATGTTCTCGGCGGCCGTATCGTAGTAGCTGACAAAGTCTGACGCCCCCTTTTGCTCAAAGGCAATTCTTCCCTTTAGCGAATATCCCTCGCGTAACAGCGCACCTGCCTCGTACGCCGCCTGCTTCACCGTTTCGAGTAGGTCGTTACTGCTATCGAGCATTGTATTTCCCCTGAGCATTCATCGTGTCTTAGTGAATGGCAAAAACTGTATGCATTCAATGTAACTAGCCATTCATGACGCGGAGATGACAGGAGTCAAGTTGGTTTAATGGTAGATCATCTATGCATTTGGCGTATGAGAGATGCCCCCGCTACATGTTGCTATTAACTGAGTCAACAAAAAAATCAACAAGCATATCGTTATAAAAAGTGAGTTAGCTCTCACCAGTTGACTTGTCAGGCTCTAACGCAAATAATAATTATTGCCATTTATTCCGTGGTGTTAATCAAGGCAGGAGGCCGAGCTGTGGATACCCAGACCTGGAGCGCTGAGTTAGAAGATATCTTCGTTAATCAGCGGCCCCGGCTCTGCTGTGTCGCTGCAAGAGTATTGGGCAATGCTGATCAAGCCGATGATGTTGTGCAGGATGCCTATCTGAAAATTTCAGAGGCAACCACTCTTTTTGAGGTGAAGCAGCCCATATCCTATGTGTCACGTGTGGTGCGCAACCTCGCCATTGACCGCTGCCGCCGTTCGGCGTTTGAGTCAACTTTGTTTGCAAAAGAAGAGGAGGGGGATACCACCTCTTACGCATCACACTCCCCAGAGGTGATCGCGATTGATCGCCAAGCCTTGGCCCAGGTGGTTAACGCTTTGGACGAGCTGCCCGAGCGTACGCGGCGCGCTTTTGAGCTCTATCGTTCGGGAAGTCATACGCAGCGGGAAGTGGCCCACTTGTTAGGTATTTCCACCACGTTAGTTAATTTTATGATTCGCGATGCACTGACTCATTGCCGCCAGTCGCTACAAGGCCAGATGTTGCCAGATAGGTAAGCCCACGTTCCGTCCCTTCTTTGTTGTCGCTTTGTTACACTGTCAGCAAATAGCGTTGATAATATTACACGCTTCCCGAGACAGGTGTTCAGCAGGCAGCAGTAGCGAGGTTTGACAGTAACGATGGATAACGACAGCGGCGATGATGCCGTTTGGCAAACGGCGCTAGACTGGCTGATGCGCGAGCATGAAGAGACGTTGAGCGACGCTGATCGCGAGGCGCTTCATGCGTGGTTAGCGGCTTCCTCTCAGCACCGCCGTGTATTTCGTGAAGCCGAACAGCTATGGCTGCTAACGGGGATGATTCCGCGCAGTGATGAGAGCAACTGATAAATCGCTGCTTTTTGCCCACTCCGTTTTTTGTTCCCCCTGGTTTTCTTCATTGATGATTTAACGGCTGTCGCGTTTTTAAGCGCTAGAGCCGTTTAGCCCCCGCACGTATTTTTTCTACTTTCTTCTTCCTTCACATTAAATTTTCCTGTGCCTCACTCGTCATTGAGTAATGAGAAGTAATTGCGTTTTATTTCTCATTCCTTTGGCAACGATGAGGTTAGTCCCATGACAAGCTGTTTTGATCGTGAAGATGGTGTCTTCCGCGTATTAGTCAACCACGAAGAGCAGTACTCCCTCTGGCCAGAATGGAAAGCGATTCCCGCTGGCTGGACCGATACCGGCGTACTCGGCGATAAGCCAACCTGCCTCGACTACGTCGAAAAGACCTGGACTGATATGCGGCCATTGTCGCTGCGCCAGTGGATGGATGCGCAGGCCAAAAGTGAGGCGGAGCAGGTGGATGCAGGTTAAGCGTTTAAGGCTGCTCTGCCTGCCCTGTGCCGGGGCTAGCGCCACTATGTATTTGCGCTGGAAGCGTCAGTTGCCCGCCTGGATCGAGGTATATCCCGTCGAGCTGCCTGGGCGTGGTGAACGCCTGGGTGAGTCGCTCATCGATGACTTCGAGACCCAGGTCGTGCGGCTGTGCGAAGAGCAAGCAACGCGGATGCGTGGAGACTTTGTCCTGTTCGGTCACAGCATGGGGGCGTTGTTGGCCTACGGCATGGCAGCTCGCTTGCGCGATGTAGGGCGACCTCAGCCGCGGATGCTGTTCGCCTCAGGCAGCGCGGCGCCCTCAATGCGCGACTCAGACCGCTTGGCGGGCCTTGATAACGACAAAGCCCTGATTGCGGATCTTCGCCAACAGGGCGGCACCCCAGAGGAAGTGTTCGAAAGCCCGGAACTGCTGCGCCTTACCCTCGATATCTTGATGGCGGACTATAGCCTCTGCCGCAGTTTCCGCTATCGCGGCGGGTCGCCGCTTGGTTATCCCTTACAGGTACTCGCAGGGCGCGATGACGATATCGAAAGAGAGCGTTTAGAAGCGTGGCAGCGAGAAGCGGGCGGGGCATTCTCGTTGGACTGGTTCGAAGGAGGGCACTTCTTTATTCGCCAGCAGCAAGCACAAGTGCTGGAGACTATCGAACGGGCGCTAACTCGACGGCTTGAGGAGGTGCCCCATGCAGCGCCTGCAGTTAGCTGAAGGGGCTCCTGAGGGGCTTGAAGTCTGGCGCTTATCGCTCGACCTGAACGCCCCGGTGGCTGACGAAGATGATCGGTTGCTGAGTCGAGCCGAGCGGCAGCGCGCCCAGCGGCTTCGCCATCACGCTGATGTCGTACGCGCTGTGGCGACACGCGCTGCCCTACGGCGACTGCTATCAGCGCGCACCGGCGTGGCGCCTGAAAAGTTGGTGTTCACTCAGAACGCTTACGGCAAACCAGCGTTGGAAAACGCTGATGGGCCTGCTTTCAATGTCTCCCACTCTGGCCATGTCGCCCTGATCGCGCTTGCTCCCGGCGGCGCGGTGGGGGTCGATATTGAGCGCTGCCGACCCGAGGCCGAGCTGGCGCCGCTGCAAGGGCTGGTGCTATCGCCAAGTGAGCAGCTCGGCCACGCACGCGACGGCTTCGCACTGCCCTTTATGGAGCGCTGGGTGGTTAAAGAGGCGGTGCTCAAAGCCTTGGGCCTGGGCATCGCTGATCATTTGCAGGCGCTCTCGATCACTTCCTCTTTAGGGCCGCCAGGCACCTATCACCTTGAGCACTCGCTTCCCGTTTCATCACCTTTGCAAGCATGGCCGCTGCCAGCGCCGAGTGGCTATGCCGCTGCCCTGAGTTATGTCGAATCAAGCTATGTCGATTCAGGCTATTCACACACAAACGCCCAGGGTAAACGCTACTCAACGAATTTTCAGGAGTTCAATAATGGACAGCCAAAGCGCAACACCAACGCAACAAACCAACACCATATCCAAACGTCAGGGGCCTGCTGATTCGGAGCTGCCCATTATGATTTCCCCCACCTATCCAGGGCAGCCGCTGCTGGAAGCCTTTGGCGAGTTGCGTGCTGATATTGAGACGCTGGTGGCCAGAGTCGGTGGGGTGTTGCTAAGAGGCTTCGATGTTCCCTCCGTGGACGATTTTCAGCAGTTTGCTGCCGCCTTTGGTCATCCTCTGCTGAGTTATGAGTTCGCCTCAACACCGCGTTCAGCGGTTTCGTCGGGCATTTATACCTCGACCGAGTACCCCGCTCATCAACATATTCCCCTCCACAATGAGCAGGCCTACACCCGCGAGTGGCCGATGAAAATCTGGTTCCACTGTGTCACCGCTTCCCCCGAAGGGGGAGAGACGCCGATAGCCGATAGCCGCGCTATTTACCGCCGTATGCCTGCAGAGATCCGCGAGCGCTTTGCCCCCGGCATTCTCTACGTACGCAACTACGGCGATTTCGACATGCCTTGGCAAAAGGTGTTTAACACCGAAGACCGTGCCGAGGTGGAGGCATTCTGCCAGCGCGCGGGGATTCGTTGTGAGTGGAAGCCTGATGGCGACCTGCGTACTACCCAGTTATGCCAAAGCATAGAGACTCACCCTGTCACCGGTGAGCAGGTGTGGTTTAACCAGGGCCATCTTTTCCATGTCTCCAACCTGCAGCCAGAGGTGCGAGAGTCGCTGGAAGAGCTGCTCGACCCCGAAGACATGCCGCGTAACGTCTTCTTTGCCGATGGTAGCCCCATTGACGATGCCATCTTCGATGAGATCCGCGGCGTACTGGCCGACGAAACGGTGATGTTCCCCTGGCAGGCAGGCGATGTGCTGATGCTCGACAACATGCTGGTCGCCCATGCGCGCACGCCGTTCAAAGGGCCGCGCAAAGTCGTCGTGGCCATGGCGGAAGGTCACGGCAACCTCTCCAAAGACTGAATACAACGGCTCAATCCCACGCCACGGCCAGGAGTTCCAGCAGGTACGCATATGAATATAAGGCACGCCCAGACGATGAACAGCCACCCGTCCCATAACGTTGTTAACCACAGCTTCGTTGAACATTTAAGTCGCCTGGCCCGGGAAATGCCCAGCGACAGGGCGCTGATTGTAGTGAACGCACAAGGTGAGACCACCCTTGACTACGCCACCCTGGAGCGGCGCTCCCGCGCCCTGGCCAGCGAGCTCCAGCAGCGGTTCCCGGCTGGTGAGCGTGCCTTGATCCTGCTGGATAACGATGAACACTATGTGGTGGCGTTCTTCGCCTGCCTATATGCCGGGGTGATTGCCGTGCCGGTCTTCCCTCCAGAGTCGGCCAAGCAGCAGCATCTGGCGCGCCTGCTCGCCATTGCCGCCGACTCTCAGGCCGCCTGTGTGCTCACCTCTACAACGATTATCGATGTGGTCGCATCTGCAAGCGAAGGCTTCGGCAGCGCCGAACTGATCCCCGTGGATGCCGTAGATGAGAGCCGCGCTGAACACTGGGTCGAGCATCGCCCAAAGCGCGGTGATCTCGCCTTTTTACAGTACACCTCAGGTTCCACGGCCACTCCCAAAGGGGTGATGGTGAGCCATGGCAATCTGATGGCGAACGAGCGTGCTATCGAGACGGGCTTCTCGATTGGTGCCGACGATGTTTTCGTCAGTTGGCTGCCGCTTTACCACGACATGGGGCTGATCGGTGGCCTGCTGCAGCCCATCTATCGCGGTATCCCTGCGGTATTGATGAGCCCCACCTTCTTTTTACAGCGGCCGGTACGCTGGCTGGAAGCGATCTCCCGCCACCGGGGCACCATTAGCGGTGGCCCTGATTTTGCCTACCGGCTGTGTCTTGAGCGTATCCGCGACGAGCAGCTTGAGGCGCTCGACTTATCCAGCTGGCGGGTTGCGTTCTCAGGCGCCGAGCCGGTACGCCACGATACCCTCACTGGCTTTATCGAACGCTTCCGCCCGGCGGGCTTTGCCGCTGACACCGCAGCACCCTGTTATGGCTTGGCCGAAGCGACGCTATTGGTTAGCTGTAATTCGCGCGGTACGGGCGTGGTAGGCTCGGCTTTTTCTCAACAGTCGCTGGCCGAGGGAAAGGCTGCCTCAGCGGTTGAAGGCAACACCCTGGTGGGCTGCGGTACACCGGAACCCGGTCACGCTATCGATATTGTCGATCCTGAGGGGCTTCACTCGCTGCCAAGTGGTGAAGTCGGCGAGATCTGGGTCAATGGGCCTAGCGTGGCGCACGGGTATTGGCAGAACCCAGAAGCAACAGCTCAAGCCTTTGTTACCCGCGATGGGGTCAGTTGGCAGCGCACCGATGATGCTGATGCACAGAACCACGACGCCCGCGATGATCGCTGGCTGCGCACTGGCGATCTAGGCTTTCTGCACGAAGGGCAGCTGTATATCGCCGGGCGTATCAAAGACCTGATCATTCTGCGCGGCCATAACGTCTACCCCCAGGATATCGAGAGCGCTATCGAAGCCGAGGTGGAAGCGGTGCGCAAAGGGCGCGTGGCGGCCTTTGCCGTGACCACACCGGAAGGCGCTGAAGGGATCGGCGTGGCGGCAGAAGTTTCCCGCGGCATACAGAAGCTAGTGCCCGCCGAGAAGCTGGTCGAAGCGCTAAGCGAGACGGTGGGGAGCGCTTGCCACGAGCCGCTTTCGGTAGTGCTACTGCTTAACCCAGGTGGCCTTCCCAAAACCTCCAGCGGCAAACTGCAGCGCAGTGCCTGCCGCCAAGGCTGGGAGGCGGGTAGCCTGGATGCCTACGCCATTCACGCCTTTGGGCGTTTTGTCAGTGGCGGCAGCGATGAGGATGCTGGTGGTGGAAAGTCATCGCACTCTACTGCGGAAGCTGGAAGCGAAACGGAGCAAGCGTTAGCGAAGCTCTGGCGCCAAGTGCTGAGGGACGGCAAGGAAAAGCCGTTGGGAAAAGATGCCCACTTCTTTGCTAGCGGGGGTAATTCTCTGGCGGCGGTGCAGTTGGCTTCACGTATTAGCGATTATTGGGCGATTGATTTTTCAGCTAAGTCAGTCTTCGAACACTCCTCACTGGGCGCTATGGCAAATGAAGTCGAGCGTATCAGCAGTGATCATGTCAATTCTGGGCGCTCGCCGATCCCAATATTGTCACCTACACACCGTGCCGAGCCACTACCTCTCTCTCATGACCAGCAACGCCTATGGTTCTTATGGCAACTAGACCCTGAAAGTACGGCTTATCATATCGGTGGTGTCCTACGTTTATCGGGTCACCTGAATATAGACGCGATGCGTGTTGCCTTTGACGATTTGATAGCGCGGCATGAGTCGCTGCGTACGTTGTTTTACGTTGCCAGTGAAGGGGGGGCCAAACAGTCGATCAGGCCTGATGTCTCCTTCGGTCTGGAGGTCGTTGATTTTCGTGGCATGTCTGCTGGTGAGGCTCAGCAGCACGAGGAAGACACGATACGAAGGCTTAATGACGAGCCGTTTGATCTCTCAGAAGGCCCCTTGTTGCGGGCTGCGTTGCTACGATTGAGCGCCGATGTATATGCCTTGATCGTCGTCATGCATCACATCATTTCCGATGGTGTATCTATGCAGATTATGCTCGATGAGCTGGCAGCTTCTTACCGTGCTCAGATGCGCGGTGAGCCTGTTCAGTTGCCTGACTTGAGCATCCAATACGCTGATTATGCAGTTTGGCAGCGTGAGTGGCTGGCATCCGGAGAAGGGGAACGGCAGCTTGCTTATTGGCAACAACAGCTGGGCAGTGAACACCCTACGTTGGATCTGCCTACTGATCACCCCCGGCAGAGGTTGACGGCCAAACGTGCCGGGCAACATGCGTTTTCTCTTCCTAAAGAACTTCTAGTAGGCCTGCGTCGCCTCGCTGAGAGCCAGAATACGAGCCTCTTCACTGTGCTTTTGGCAGGCTTTCAAGGACTGTTACACCGGTATAGCGGGCAGCAAGAGATTCGCGTGGGAGTGCCGGTAGCTAATCGGCAGCGTCAGGAAATAGAGGGGGTAATCGGTTTTTTTGTTAATACCTTGGTATTGCGCAATGACATCAATAGTCGCCACTCATTTGAAACGATACTGACACAGTGTCAAGACGCTGTTGTCGGTGCCTTGGCGCACTCAAACTTACCTTTTGAGCAGCTAGTGGAAGCGCTACAGCCCACACGTAATTCGGCTCATAACCCACTTGTCCAAGTCATGTTCAACTATCGGCAAGAGGATCTCTCTGGGTTTCAGACATTGCCCGATTTGATACTGGCTGAGTCAGGGTTTCTACAGCAGGATGCTCAGTTCGATTTAACGCTAGAGGTGCGGGATTTCCCTGAAGGACAGCTGAAATTTAGCATGGTTTATGCGTCAGAGCTTTTCGAGCCTGAGACCATTCAACGCCTTGCAGGATACTTTGAGACACTACTGCAAAGGTTGCTTACGTCACCAGGGCAGGCACTGGGCGATATCGAGTTGCTTGAAAATTCTGAGCAGCAGCAACTTATTCAATGGGGAGTAAACTCTCAAGGATATTCCGATGCTGCGCCAGTTCATCATTTGATTGAGCAACAAACTGCGGCAACCCCTGAAACCACGGCGCTTGTATTTGCTGATCAGTCACTCAGCTATGCTGAGCTTAATACCCACGCCAATCATCTAGCGCACTATCTAATCGGCCTGGGAGTGCGCCCCGAAACCCGAGTGGGCATCGCCATGGAGCGCTCCATCGAGATGGTGGTGGGGTTGCTGGCGATTCTCAAGGCGGGCGGTGCCTATGTGCCGCTGGATCCAGAGTATCCCTCGGAGCGGCTGGCGTTCATCGCCGAAGATAGTGGCATTGAGCTGCTGCTGACTCAGCACCACTTGCATGGCTCATTGCCGGTAGCGGATGGACTCAGCGTTGTTGAGTTAGATCGACTGGATATAGCACATCACGCCTCTTCCAATCCTGCAGTGGTGCTGCACGGCGAGCACCTCGCCTACGTGATTTACACTTCAGGCTCCACCGGTCGGCCCAAGGGCGCCGCCATCCGACATGATGCCTTGACCAATTGCATGATCTGGATGCAGGAGACCTACCAGCTCACCGATACCGATACCGTACTTCACAAGGCACCGTTCGGGTTCGACGTCTCTGTATGGGAGATTTTCTGGCCGCTAAGTGTCGGGGCACGTTTGGTGATCGCACCGCCGGGTGATCATCGCGATCCTGAGCGTATCATTGAGTTGATACAGAAGCATGGAATTACCACGCTGAATTTTGTGCCTTCGATGCTGAAGGCCTTCCTGGCCTTTCCCGATGTTAAAACCAAGACGCGTCTCAAACATATTATGTGCGGTGGCGAGGCTGTTCCAGCGACGTTACAGCAAGATGTGGCTGAGCGACTTGATGGTGCCAATCTGCATGACCTGTATGGCCCAACCGAAACCACGATACATGTCACTCATTGGTGGTGTCGTGATCAAACTCACCGCCAAATTCCCATTGGGCGGCCCATCAGCGGCACCCGCACCTATGTATTAGATGGTGAACTCAACCTAGTACCTCAGGGCATCTCTGGAGAGCTGTATTTGGGTGGGGTAAGTCTGGCCCGGGGGTATCTAAACCGTAGTGATTTAACGGCGGAACGTTTTGTTGCTGATCCGTTTGCGCAGGGCGAACGCCTCTATCGCACGGGGGATCTGGTGCGCTGGCGGGAGGATGGACAGCTCGAGTACCTGGGGCGCCTTGATCACCAGGTGAAGATCCACGGCCTACGCATCGAACCGGGCGAGATAGAAGCTGAACTGCTGGCTCAGCCAGAGGTTAGCGAGGCAGTGGTGATCGCCCAAGAAGATCCTAATGGCTCGAAGCTGGTGGCGTACGTGGTTCCCCAAGTAGGCATCGAATTCGACACTAGCCCACTACGCGAGCGACTGAGCCAACAGTTGCCGGATTATATGGTGCCGAGAGCGATAGTAGCACTTGATGCGCTGCCGCTGAATGCCAACGGCAAGGTGGATCGCAAAGCGCTGCCCGAGCCGGACTTAATCAGCGGCACGCAGTACGAGCCACCTCAAGATGAGGTGGAAGATGCACTAGCGGCGATCTGGAGCGAGGTGTTGGGGACAGAACGGATAGGCCGCCATGACAACTTCTTCGAGGTAGGAGGTCACTCGCTTGCAGCGATTCAGATATCAGCACGTTTCACGCAGCGCTTTGGAGAGGCGTTGCCAGTAAGACTTATTTTTGAACACCCGACGCTGGCGAAAATGGCAACACGAGTCGCGTTACAACAGGTTAATGCCGATGGTGGCCGCGCGAAGAGACTCTCCACTATGGATCAACTGCTCAACGAATTGGAGGAGTAAGGCATGGAATTGGACGAAAGAAAGATTGCTCAACGTTTTGCAGAATTACAGGTTGATGCACAGCGAAGTTTTCTAAATAAGCTGAATAGTAGTGGCATTGATTTTCGTGAGCTTCCTATCGTGCCCGCTAACCGAGCTGAGCAACTTCCGTTGTCATATTCGCAGCGTAGCTTATGGTTGACGTGGCAGCTTGATCCGGCAAGCCCGGCTTACAACATGCCAGGTGTGTTTTATTTGCAAGGCCCACTGGATGTTGCTGCATTCGAGTCGAGTGTGAATGACCTTGTGACGCGTCATGAAGTACTCCGCACGATATATCCTCAGAGCAGTGAGGGAGAACCTCTCCAGGAGGTTCTCAATGACTGGCGTGTTCCCGTATTACACGATGATTTACAGCAATATACCGAGTTAGAACAGGAAAAAGAGCTACAGTGCCTCATTGGCGGGTTCTCTCAGCGCCCGTTTGCGATTGATGTTGAGCCGTCATTCCGCATGGCAATCTACCAGTTAGATACTAACCATCATGCGGTTGCCATTGTATTGCACCATATCGCTTGTGACGGTTGGTCGATTCAGTTGCTCATCAATGAGTTGTTCGAGTTTTACGAAGCCCGAATCCAACAGCGCAATGCTGCATTAGCTTCGTTACCCATTCAGTTTGGTGATTATGCTGTTTGGCAACGAAGTTGGTTCGAGGCTGGCGAAATGGAGCGGCAGCTAGACCACTGGCGCCAGCGTCTGGGTGACTCGCATTCGCCTATCGAGCTTCCTTTGGATCGTCCAAGAGGTTCACAGGCGACATCGAAAGTCGGTCTGTGCCATGTTCAATTATCTCGAGAGGTGAGCCATGGTATTCATCAGCTAGCCCGTGAGCATGGCGCTTCACTGTATATGGTGATGCTGTCACTTTTAAAGCTGACGCTACATCGTTTCAGTGGACAAAGCGACATACGTATAGGCTCTCCCAGTGCTAATCGGAACAAAGCTGAAACACATGGTTTGATTGGTTATCTGCTCAATATTCAAGTGCTTAGAACCTTATTAGAGCCTACCAAGGGGTTTACCAGTTTATTAGGCGCCGTTAAAGAAACCGTGCTTGATGCACAGGACTACCAGGATATTCCTTTCGATACTCTGGTAGAAGCGTTACAACCTGAGCGACTTCCTGGCGTACATCCGCTATTTCAGGTCAAGTGCACCCAGCAGAAAGAGTTGGAAAGAGAAAAGATCGTAGGTGATTTAAAGGTACATCTTGAAGCACTCAGCGGCGGTGATGCGCACTTCGATCTGAGCTTTGACTTTACCGATACCACTGATGGTATTCGCTGTGTATTCGCCTATGCGGCGGCACTGTTCGACGAAACAACAGTCAAGAGATTCGCCGAAGCACTACAAAGCCTGGCTGAGCAAGTGCTGAAAACGCCGAGTACGCCATTGGCATTGCTCGAAACCCCCGCCCCCACTTCGGTGCTTGAAGGAAATACAACTACATTCACTTCTGGGAGCGTTATAGGGCTTTGGGATCGAGCCGTCGAAGAGCACTCCCAACAACTTGCGATGCAAGATGAACCGGATAATGCAGCCACCTATGCCAGCTTGGATGCCCAGGCTCAACGGTTAGCGGCAGAGTTAATGGCACAGGGAGTCGGCCCCGAAGTACGCATTGCCATTCACGCTGAACGCTCATGCGAATATGTACTTGGCATTCTCGCCGTACTCAAAGCGGGCGGGGCTTTCGTACCGCTTGATCCACAACTGCCGAGCGAACGCTTGGCCTATCAACTGGCTGACAGTGGCGCTCGCTTAATGCTGAGCAGCATGGCTTGCGACTGGAATGGTGACGTTCCGGTAATGGCGCTGGCGTTTGCCGACGATATTCCAGCTGCCGTAGAGAGTGAATCCTCCGTCATCCATCCCCAGCAGACCGCCTATGTGATCTATACCTCTGGCTCCACGGGCAAGCCCAAGGGGGTGGCGGTGAGTCACGGTGCTCTGGCTAATTACGTGCAGGGCGTTCTGGAGGCGCTGGCGCTACCAGAGGGCGCCCGCAACATGGCGATGGTGTCGACGGTAGCGGCGGATCTGGGGCATACGGTGCTGTTTGGCGCCTTGTGCACCGGCCGCACCTTGCACCTCATTTCTCCCGAGTGCGCCTTTGACCCGGATGCCTTTGCGGCTTATATGCGGGAACAGCAGGTGGATGTGCTCAAGATTGTGCCCAGCCATCTGCGGGCACTGCTGAGTGCGGCAACCCCGGCTGACGCGCTTCCGCACGAGCGCCTGATTCTGGGCGGCGAAGCGACCGACTGGGCGCTACTGGAGCGTATCGCCGAGCTGAAGCCAACCTGTCGGGTGCTCAATCACTACGGCCCTACGGAAACCACGGTAGGTATTCTCACCCAGCAAGCCGACATGGCCGATCGAGCTGCCAGCACGCTGCCGATCGGCACACCGCTGGCCAATGCTCAGGCCTATGTGCTTGACCCCTGGCTTAATCCGGTGCCGCAAGGTGTTGCTGGGGAGCTCTACTTGGGTGGCCCAGGGCTTGCTCAAGGCTATCTACAGCGCCTGGGGCAAACGGCGGAACGTTTCGTTGCCAGCCCCTTCCATGCAGGCGAACGGCTCTATCGCAGCGGTGACCGGGTGCGCCAACTGGCCGACGGTAGCCTGGAGTTCCTTGGCCGTATGGATGACCAGGTCAAGATTCGCGGCTATCGGGTGGAACCAAGCGAAATAGCTGCCCTGTTGCGCGAACAGCCGGGTATTGCGGAAGCTGAGGTGATTGCACGAGAAAACGAGGAAGGCCGCGCGCAACTTTACGCCTATGTGGTGATGGCAGCCGGGAGCGACATCGATGACGCCGCGTTACTCGCGCAGCTTGGCGAGCATGTGCCGGACTATATGGTGCCCAGCGGCTTGGTACGGCTGGATGCCTTACCGCTAACCGCCAATGGCAAGTTGGATCGCAAGGCGCTGCCCGAGCCGGTGCAAGCCGGTAGTGATAAAGCCTTCGAGGCGCCCCTGGGAGAAGCAGAAGAGACGTTGGCAGAGGTCTGGGCTGACGTGATCGGCTGCGAGCAGGTGGGGCGTAACGACAACTTCTTTGAGCTGGGTGGTGACTCCATCCTCAGCTTGCAGATCGTCGCGCGCTCGCGCAAGCGTGGCTACAAGGTAACGCCCAAGCAGTTGATGGAAGGGCAGACCATTGCCGCAGTGGCGGCGATGGCCACGCCTCTAGCTGCTACCGCTCCTAAACAAGCGGCTGCGCCCAATAAGGCTGCTTCCTTTGCGCTGCTGCCGGTACAGCGCTGGTTCTTCGAGCAGAACTTTGCCGAGCCACACCACTGGAATCAGTCGTTGATGCTGGAAGCGGTCAGTGGTGTAGATACCACGCTGCTACGGCGTGCCATTGAGGCAGTGGTAGTTCACCATAGCGCCTTACGGCTGCGCTTTGAACGCGTTGGCGATAGCTGGCAACAAGCCTATGGTAAGCTAGCCGATGATCTCTTCGAGCACGTGGACGTAAGCGATCATGCGGATCCGGCACAGACCATCACCCAGGCCGCCGATGCTGCGCAACGCAGTCTGAGTTTGGCGCGGCCGTTCCGTGCTATCTGGATGGCACTGGGAGGCGAGCGCGGCGGGCGATTGCTGCTCGTGGCTCACCACTTGTCGGTAGATGGTGTTTCGTGGCGCGTGATCCTCGACGACCTGCAAGTGGCCTACGCGCAGTTAAGTGTAGGAAAGGCAATCGACCTACCACCGGCAACCACCTCGCTAGATGGGTGGGCGCATGCCCTGGCCGACTATGCCAAATCGGAGGCTTTGGCTGAGCAATGCTCCTATTGGGAGAGCCTTGTCAAAGAGCCAGAGCCTAGCCTACCCGCACATAATCCACATGGCAGCAACACCGTCGCCGATACCGCATCGCTCGTTGGCAGCTTGCCTACCGAAGCGACCACGCAACTGCTGGGGCCGGTGCATAAAGCCTACCGCACCCAGGTGGATGACCTGCTCCTCACTGCACTATCGAGCGCCCTGTGCCAATGGGCAGAGAGAGATAGCGTACTGATTGAACTGGAAGGCCATGGCCGCGAAGACCTGTTCGACGGTGTCGATCTCAGTCGCAGCGTAGGTTGGTTCACCTCGCTCTACCCGGTTCGCCTGACCCCAGATAATGCGGAGCCCGGTACAAGCCTAAAAGCAATCAAAGAGCAACTTCGCCAAGTGCCCGACAAGGGGCTCGGCTACGGCGTGCTGCGCTATTTGAAAGAAGAGCCCGCGCTGGTCGGTGGTGCCTACCCCCAGGTCACCTTCAATTATCTAGGCCAGTTGGATCGCTCCCTACAGGGCGATGGGGCCTGGCGGCTCGCCAAAGAGAATGCAGGGCAGGCTCGCGCGCCGCAAAGCAAGCGCCGTACCTGGATTGAGGTGGTGGCCTGGGTTCAAGATGGCCAACTGCGCTTCGACTGGAATTACAGTCGTGAGATTCACAGCGAGGCAGCGATACATGCCTTGCAAGTAAGCTTCCAAGCGCAACTAGAGGCATTGATTGAGCACTGTGCTAGTGGCGTTCGTGGCGCAACACCTTCGGACTTCCCGCTGGTGGGGCTGAGTCAAGGGCAACTGGACGGCTTGCGATTGGATGTCGCCAATGTTGAGGACATCTACCCGTTGGCGCCGATGCAGCAAGGGCTGCTATTGCATACCCTGCTCAATCCAGGCGCTGGTATGTACATGATGCAGGATCGCTACCGGTTTGCTTCGCCTATCGACGTCAATGCTTTCGAGAAAGCCTGGCAGCGAGTCGGCGAACGGTATGAGGTTCTACGTACAGGGTTCGTATGGCGAACCGAAGAGATACAGTTGCAGGTGGTGTATCGGCAAATTCCTTCACCTGTGGAATATATCGATTGGCGCGGTATTGACGAGGATGAGGCCGATCGGCGCTTGGCGGTGTTATTGCGTCAGGAGCTTGATGATGGCTTCGACCTGGAACGGCCACCATTGCTAAAGGTACGCCTTATTCAACTGGCGGAGAACCTGTTCTACGTCGTACAGAGTTTCCACCATATTCTGATGGATGCCTGGTGCCGCTCCCTGTTGCTCAGCGATTTTTTCCACTACTACGATGCCTATCGTCTCGGGACGAGTTACGAGTTGACGCAACCAAGGCCGTATCGTGATTTTATCGCTTGGTTGCAGCAGCAGGATGCCAATGTGCTACGCAACTATTGGCAACATGAGCTTGAAGGTTTCGATGAGATAACGCCGATTCCTTATCTTAAGCCGCACGGTTCGCACGACAGTGTTGCCACGGTGGCTGATGTATTCTCCTCGCTCTCCCACGATGAGAGTGCAGAGCTACAGAACGTTGCCCGACAGCATCAATTGACTGTCAATACGATCATACAAGGGGCATGGGCACTGCTGTTAGGGCGGCTTTCCCAGGTAGATGACATCCTATTCGGCGTGACAGTGGCTGGGCGCCCGCTAGAACTGGAGGGCATACAGGAGACGATGGGGCTGTTTATCAACACGATTCCTCTGCGTGTGTCAGCCCCTTCGCCGCAAACATCTGTCCTTGATTGGCTGCATGGGCTATTGGCGAAAAACCTGGAGATGCGTCAATACGAGCATCTACCGTTAGTCGAAATTCAATCGTTGGGAGAGCAGTCACAAGGACGCAGTCTATTCGATAGCCTCTTTGTATTCGAAAATGCGCCGATAGATGCCAGCATAACGGAGAAAATCCATGATCTTCATGTGTCTATCAAGGGCAACCGCACCCACACCAATTACCCCTTGACCGTAGTGGTGGTGCCTGGCGAGCAATTGATGCTGCAGCTCTCCTACGACGCCCGTAAGTTTGACGATTCCGAGGTCGAGAGGCTGCTCTCGGGCTTCCGTCAAATTCTCTTGCACATTATTGACAGGCCTGATGCTCCCTATCATGAATTGGACGTATTGCCTGTTAATGAGATGGAGACACAGCGGGCGCACTGTAGAGGGCAGTCGGTTGCTTATCCCTTTGAGCGAGGTTATATCGACCTGTTCCGTGAGCAGGTACGACAGCATTCACGCCAAGTTGCCGTTCGCCATCAGGGAGACACACTCACTTATGGTCAGCTAGAGGACACCTCCAATCGCATTGCCCAAGCACTGCGGCAAGCAGGGGTGAAGAAGGATAATGTCGTAGCCCTGCATGCCGAGCGCGGCCTAGCGTTACCAAGCATGATTCTGGGTACGTTCAAGGCTGGCGGTGCGTATCTAGCGCTGGATACCCGACTTCCTGATCAGCGTATCGCCAATATGCTGACGTCAAGCCATGCATCGGTTCTGGTTGCCACTGCTGAGCAAACACCGCGCCTCGAAGCTGTGCTTGAATCCATACCCAATCCGCCGCGGATGCTCGTGTTCGAGGATCTCGTCACGGCGGAAGGACTAGAGGGGGATGCCGCTGTAACGGCTCACCCTGATCAGGCCGCCTACATCATCTATACCTCCGGCTCAACCGGTGAACCCAAGGGCGTAGTGGTCAGTCACCGTGGCATGCTCAACAACCAGTTGAGTAAGATTCCCTACCTGGATCTGTCGGCCAGCGATGTCATTGCCCAGACCGCAGCGCTGAGTTTCGATATCTCCGTCTGGCAAACTTTGGCGGGACTGTTATGTGGCGCCAGCATAGATATCGTGCCTGATGAGATTGCACGTGACCCCAGTGCGTTGCTTCCTTATGTGCGCGACAACGGCGTCACGGTGCTGCAAAGCGTGCCCGCACTGATCCAGGGAATGTTGAACACTGTCTCAGTCGACCTGCCAGCACTGCGCTGGCTGCTGCCCACAGGTGAAGCCTCCACCTGCGAGCTAGTGCGCCAATGGTTTGCGCGCTATCCAGCGATCCCATTGGTCAATGCGTACGGCCCTGCTGAATGTGCCGATGACGTATCCCTGCATTTGCTGCGTAGCGACGATGATGAGCATGTAGCCGTGATGCCAATCGGCAAACCGGCTGATAACACCCAGCTACTCGTTCTCGACAATCAATTAAACCTATTACCTATGGGGGTGAGCGGCGAACTATATGTCGCCGGTGTCGGTGTTGGGCGGGGGTACCTGAGCCAGCCGAAACTGACGGCGGATCGCTTCGTGCCCAACCCGTTTGCCGATGTGCCCGGGGAAAGGCTCTACCGGACAGGCGATCTGGCCCGCTATCGCACTGATGGGGTGCTTGAATACATCGGACGCACCGATCAGCAGGTCAAGATACGGGGCCAGCGCATTGAGCTGGGAGAGATAGCGTCTCGGTTGGTGGAATTCGATGTTATACGAGAAGCGGTAGTGGTGGCCCAGGAGGGGCCAGGAGGCGCCAGGTTAGTGGCTTATGCCGTCGCCCAGCCACATGAACTGATCAATACGGCCGAGCTACGCGAGCGTCTAGGGCAGGTATTGCCCGACTATATGGTGCCAAGTTTAGTGGTAATGCTCGATGCCTTACCACTAACGCCCAACGGCAAGGTGGATCGCAAAGCATTGCCCGAGCCCGACTTCGCCAGTAGCGCGCAATATGAGCCACCCCAAGGTGAGACGGAAGAGACGCTAGCGGCGATTTGGAGCGAGGTGCTGGGTGTCGAGTGGGTAGGGCGTCACGACAACTTCTTCGAGTTAGGGGGGCATTCGCTGTTGGCACTGAGTGTGCTCGAGCGTATGCGGGTTCGAGGCCTTGAGTCTCAAGTACGAACGCTGTTCCAGTCGCCCGAATTGGCGGCCTTCGCCAAGGCACTGTCCCTAGAGCCTAATAGGAAACAACTGGTTGTACCGCCCAATAGGATTCCAGAGCATTGTCAGTCGATCCAGCCGGATATGCTGACACTGATCGATTTGGATACTGATGAAATCAGTCGCATAGAAGATGCAGTGCCAGGCGGAGCGACCAATATCCAGGATATCTACCCTCTGGCGCCATTGCAGGAGGGCATCCTGTTCCATCATCGGTTGCAGGAGGAGGGTGACACTTATGTACTCCCTTGCTTACTTGGTTTTGATAGTCAGGAACGGCTTGAGCAGTTTGTTGCTGGTTTCAATCAACTGATTACCCGTCACGATATTTTGCGCACAGCAGTGCTCTGGGAAGGGCTTCATGAACCAGTACAAGTGGTGCACCGGCACGCCTCACTAGAGGTGGAGTGGCTGGAACTGGAAGAAACCGGTGTTTCGTGCAGCGTTTCCGAACGACTAAACGCCTATGTGGATCCTGAACACTATCGCATTGATGTACGCCAGGCGCCGATGGCGCGAGCTATTGCGGCACAAGATTCTGAGCAAGGGCGATGGCTGCTGCAACTGCCCAGCCACCACCTGGTACTGGATCACACCACACTTGATCTGCTAGTGGACGAGATTGCCCTAATCCAGCAAGGACGAGAAGGCGAGTTACCCAAACCGCTGCCATTCCGAAACTTCGTAGCACAGGCAAGGTTGGGGGTGAGTCCGGTAGAGCATGAGGCTTTCTTTAGAGAGAAGCTGGGTGATGTGGACGAGCCTACTGCTCCATTCGGATTACTGGATGTACGCGGCGATGGCAGTGGTATTGAGGAGATTCGCCTACAACTGACAGAAGAACTGGCCCAACAAGTTCGACAGCAGGCACAGCGACATGGTGTCAGTACCGCTACCCTATTTCACCTAGCCTGGGCGCACGTGCTGAGTAAAACGACGGGGCGGGACGATGTGGTGTTCGGCACTCTACTATTTGGCCGTATGCAAGGTATTGAGGGCGCCGAAAGAGCACTTGGGATGTTCATTAACACTTTACCTATTCGTATTAGACTAGGTACTAACAGTGTGGCCGACTGTTTACGCCAGACCCATAGTGAGTTGGCCGAATTGTTGAACCACGAGCATGCTAGTCTCGGACTAGCACAGCGATGCAGCGGAGTAGGTGGAGGATCACCACTGTTCTCAACCTTGCTGAACTATCGTTACAGTACTCCAGAGAAGGAAGATGCAACTAGCCGGGCGTGGGACGGTATGGAGGCATTAGGCAATAGGGGTCGTACCAACTACCCAATTGTGATGTCAGTCGATGATCTTGGCGAAGGCTTCCAACTGGTTGGGCAGACCAGCCGCTTGATCAGTGCTCAGCGGCTGTGCGACTACTTGTGCACATCCATTGCAGGTATCATAGAGAGCCTAAAAACGGCACCGCAACAAGCTGTGAGCAACATCACGTTGCTAGGGGAGGACGAGAAGTATCTGTTAAACGAATGGGGAGAAAGCTCAGACCAGATACCCGATACTCCACCTATTCACCACTTGATTGAGCGCCAAGCTGCGGTAATCCCAGAGGCCACGGCGCTAGTATTCGAAAACACATCTCTTAGCTTCGCCGAACTCAATACCCGTGCCAACCGTTTATCCAATTACTTGATCGGTATGGGCGTGCGTTCCGAAACCCGCGTGGGCATCGCTATGGAACGCTCCATCGAAATGGTGGTGGGGCTGTTGGGTATTCTCAAAGCGGGTGGTGCTTATGTGCCGCTGGATCCTGATTATCCCTCCGAACGTTTGGCCTACATAGCCGAAGATAGCGGTATAGAATTGCTGATCACCCAGCAACACTTGCGCGAGTTGTTGCCGGTGATCGATGGGCTGAATGTTATTGAACTGGACCGGCTGGATGTGGCGCATCATGCGTCAACTAACCCGGAGGTGGAGCTGCACGGCGAGCATCTAGCCTATGTGATTTACACCTCGGGCTCTACTGGGAAGCCTAAAGGTGCGGCCATCCGCCATGATTCCTTAACTAATTGCATGGTCTGGATGCAGCAAACCTATCAGCTCAACGATACGGATGCCGTACTACACAAGGCACCTTTCGGTTTTGACGTTTCAGTATGGGAGATTTTCTGGCCATTGAGTGTCGGGGTTCGCCTAGTGGTAGCTCAGCCAGGTGATCATCGAGATCCAGAGCGCATCATTGAGCTGATCCAGCGGCACGGCGTTACCACGCTCAATTTTGTGCCCTCAATGTTAAAGGCCTTCCTGACCTATCCCGATGTTAAGACCAGGACGCGGCTCAAGCATATTATGTGCGGTGGCGAGGCCGTTCCAGCCACGTTACAGCAGGACGTAGCTGAGTGTCTTGAGGGTGCCAACCTGCACGATCTTTATGGCCCCACAGAAACCACCATTCATGTCACTCACTGGTGGTGTCGTGGTGACACTCAACGTCAAATACCCATTGGACGTCCCATCAGTGGCACCCGCACCTATGTATTAGATAATGAGCTCACCCTCGTCCCACAGGGTGTAGCGGGTGAGTTATACCTGGGCGGGGTAAGTCTGGCTCGTGGATATCTCAATCGAAGTGATTTAACGGCGGAGCGTTTTGTTGCCGACCCATTTGCTGCAGGCGACCGCCTTTACCGTACCGGCGATCTAGTTCGCTGGCGGGAGGATGGCCAGCTCGAGTACCTGGGCCGCCTTGATCATCAAGTGAAGATCCGCGGCTTGCGTATTGAGCTAGGAGAAATTGAAGCCGAACTATTATCTCAGCCAGAGGTTCGTGAGACGGTTGTGGTCGCCCAAGAGGGCCTAAATGGTTCGAGGCTAGTGGCATACGTAGTTCCCCAAGTCGGCATTGAACTCGACACCACCATACTACGCGAGCGTTTGGGTCAACGATTGCCTGACTATATGGTGCCAGGAGTCGTGGTCATGCTCGATTCACTGCCGCTAAATGCCAACGGCAAAGTGGAGCGCAAGGCACTACCTGAACCTAATGTTGAGGAAGGCCGCAAGTATGTCGCTCCCTCGACGCGGGCAGCCCGAAAGCTCGCCGAGATATGGCAAGAAGTGCTTGGCATTAAACGGATCGGCGAGACCGACAACTTCTTCGAGCTGGGTGGAGACTCTCTGTTGAGCCTACAAGTGATGAGCCGAGTACAAGTTTTAGAGGAACCACAGCTTAACTTTAAGCTGTTTGACCTAATGCAGAAACCGACCATTGCTGATCTGCTGGGAGTGAGGAAAAACACTGAGGTGCTGCCCAAAGGGGCTATCATGCTAAATGGCGAGTGTGCTAATCAGCCACCGCTGTTCTGCATCCATGCCGTAATGGGAACAGTTTTTGATTATCAGCCGTTAGCCCGGCGCTTGCACGGAGTATGCACTGTTTACGGTCTGCCAAGCCGAATGTTGACTGATCCACAGCATCGAGATTCCTCACTTGAAGCAATGGCTGATGATTATGTGGAGACAATACGTCGCATACAGCCTGTGGGCCCCTATCGGCTATTAGGATGGTCTCTTGGCGGGGCATTGGCTGCGATGATCGCGGCTCGACTTGAAGGGCTCGGGCAAGGTGTGAGTCAACTGGCTTTGATAGATCCCTATATACCGGGCGGTGGTCCACATAGTGAGGATAGCTGGCAGCGAGATCTTGTTAGTTTCTCATCGGTCATACTGCCAGGTGCTTCGCTTGAAGCATTCGAAAGTAATGAAGAGGACACGAAAGAGCCGAGCGAGGAAGAAATTGCCATTAAGTTGGAGAGATCAATAGCATCATCCGATATACATGGTCGCGAGGGTTATGCTGCACTGGGTAGTGAAGCACTTGCTCGGATATTTTGTGTGGCGCGTTATCTGAAATTGCTTTCACAGCAGCTTGATACCTTGCCAGCGTTAAACTGTGAAGTGGACTGTTGGTGGGAAGCGGGAAGAGCTTGGGAAGAACAGCAGGCGCTGGCGAATCAGTTGAATAGCGTCCCGAAAACCTCAATTGAGACTCTCAATGATCATTTCTCAATCATTACTGATAGTGCCTTGCTCTCTCAACTGGAGAAGCGGTTAAGAGTTAGTGCTGGGCAACACTCGTACGAAGTGGAGAAAAACCTATTTTGAATAATATAATTTTTTGAGTTTATAACTCTTAAGGTGGTTTCAGTAGCGCGCTAGGTACGCTTAGCGCGCTTTGATTAAGTTTGGGTATCTGCTTGGAGTGCTTCTTGGAGAGATTCAGCAAAGCGGAGCATGGAAGGGAAGCCTCCCCATGGCCAATAGTTTCTTTCCATACTTACCGACGTATCATCTAGCCAATGCTGCCATAGCCCTGACTTTGGTAATGTTGAACCAGATATGTCTTGAAAATAAGCTGGCTGGAGAACAACGATTTGGCCTGTTAGTGCAAATGCTTCACGAACTGAAAGAGTACTGAACCCCCAGTTATTAGTAGGCCCCTGCCAAGCATTTTCAAATCCAAGCCGTGTCAAAGCTGCATCTTCCAGGCTCCCTGGCCCATAGACACGCACATGCTGGTTGTCTCGGATTTCGATAATCAGTAGAGTTTCTGCAGGCCTCCCAATCTGTGCCGCAATCGCTGACATTCTGGCTTCTACAGAGTCAATGAATGCTTCGGCCTGCTGTTGCCCGCCATTCAGCTCCCCCACATCCCTGGTCAATTGTTCAAGGCTTAGCCAAACATCCAGACCTTGCATAAATGGCCGGATTTTTACTACATGAGCAATACGGGAAAGTTTGTCTTCTAAGTTCAGATGGGCTGGTGGTGCTATCACTATGTCATCAGGTTTCAGTGATGCAAGATACTCAAGATTGGGTTGAAACCTAAGTCCGAGTTCAAAGGTATCAGGAAGTAGATATTCTTTGTATAATTGTCTGTATTGTGCTAGGCCAGCTAAAGCAATGGGTGGTTGGTGTAAGGCACTAAGCGTATCTGCCACCGCATAATCAAAAGTAACATCACGCTGCTGATCATCAGCATTAGCCGCAGATAATAAAATTAATATAAGCAATATTGGTAACATAAGATTTTTATAGGCTGATGATGTCATGTCGTCTTTGTATACCTTGACTAATAGATAAAAAATTAAACTTTGGTTTTTGATCTGTCATTATAATAGGGGAGTTTAAATAAAAAAACGAGATGCCTATGAGTATAAAGGCACCTCGATTTTTCATTGTAGCCTGAATATTTTTTCTTAATTCCTCAATAGGACAAGCACCTACCAACGATAGCTGACGGTTGCTGTCACATTGCGCTCTTCGCCAAAATGACAAATCCTGAAGCTAGAGCAAGAGGACGTATACTCTTTATCAAGTAGGTTGTTGGCATTGATCTGCAAGTCCATGCCTTCAAGGTCGCTTGATAACGCGCCCAGATCATATTCCAACATGGCATCGACCAGAGTATAGCCACTTACTTGGAATGTATTGGCCTCATCACCCCATGTAGAGTCGTTGTAGCGGACTCCCGCGCCAATCCCCAGGCCGTTTAACGCACCCTTCGTGAATTCATATTTGCTCCACGCAGAGGCCATATGACGGGGCACGGCATAAGGAGTATTTCCTTGGGTTTCATCGTTGGTCTCGACGTACTCCATGTCCGTGTATGTGTAGTTGGCGAGTAACGAAAGCTGCTCAGTGGGACGTAAGATGGCAGAGAGTTCTAAGCCGCGCGAACGTACTTTCCCGATAGACTCATAGAATGATGTGTTAGGAATGGCTTCGGAAACATTCTTCTGCTCTAAATGATATAAAGCGGCCGTGTATTGGTCATTGCTGCCAGGGGGTTGATACTTGATACCTGTCTCGTACTGAGAGGCCTCGCTGGGATCTAATGTGTTTCCTGAGGCATCAGTTCTTGTGGCGGATGCTGCCTGAAATGATTCCGAGTAACTGACGTAAGGGGAAATACCGTTATCAAAGGCATACAATAAGCTGGCACGACTAGTGAACTTCTCATTGTCGCTTTCAGAAGACATGCCTAAGTTGGTATAGGCGGTACTGGTGTCTGCCCAATCCTGACGCCCTGACAGGTTGAAACGCCAGCGATTGAAACTGATCTGATCCTGCAAGTAAAATCCAGTCTGCTCTACCTTATTTATGAAATTGGTGGGTGTTCCATATGTAATTTGAGTGTTTCCATACTGCGGGTTGAAAGCATCCAGGGGAGACGCCGATCCGAACTGCCAGTCTCCAGAGTTGCGTTGGTACTGGTAGTCCACACCGGCTAGCAGTGTATGTTCAAGAGATCCGGTCGTAAAATCCCCCTGTAGCTGATTATCCACATGGTAGGCGTGCATGGATTCATCGGCTCTCGCTGCGCGTCGATTTAGCAGATTACTATCCCCTACGTAACTACTGGAATAAATTGAATCATAATCGATAGTCGAAGAGGTAAAGCGGAAGTTCTGCCGGGCTTGCCACTGATCGTTGAACTGATGTTCTAGTTGGTAACCTATTAGCCGTTGATAACGCTCGAACCCATTGACGCCTGGCTCGCCATCAAAAAAGTTATTATCGATCCGTCTACCATTATAATCTCGCACCGTACCGTCGGCTGGTGTCCAACCATAGTAACCACGATTTGGCTCGTGCTGCAGGTAGGCCATGACGGTTAATGATGTCGCATCGGTTGGCAAGAACGTCAAAGAGGGAGCAATGGTATAGCGCTCGTTCTCTACATGGTCGAACTGACTGTCCGAACCGCTGGCTAGCCCTACTAGGCGATAGGCGACCTGCTGGTTTTCCCCTATGGGGCCACTGACGTCAAATCGTGCTGTACGTTTATTATGGCTGCCCGTTTCTAGTTGGATCTCATGGCTAGATGAAAATAGAGGGCGTTTACTGGTCAGCCCAACCAAGCCACCAGGGTAGCTTTGCCCGTACAAAACGGATGTCGGCCCCTTGAAAACATCGATCCGCTCAAGAAAATAGGGATCAATTTGTAATGAATTATAGCCGGAAACATCGCTAGCCATTTTAAGGCCGTCAAAATAGATGTTGTCGATACTGCCGACGCCCCCAAAGCCGCGCATATTGATAAAATCAACACGACCTCCAATGCCATTGCGGGTGCCTGTGAAGACACCAGGGCTATAGCGTAGGGCTTGCTGTATCGTTTGCGCGCTTTGATCTTCGATCTGCTCGCGTGTGACCACGGATACCGACTGGGCTGTCTCCATCAGAGGAGTGTCAGTCTTGGTGGCACTGAGACTAGTATCGGCGGTATATCCCTCAGTCGGCAGTAGGGCACCTGAAACTCTGTCCCCTGTTACTCGCACTGTAGGCAATGTGTTCGGCGCATTACTATCTAATTGCGTGTTCTGCTCAGCATTTTGAGCAAGCACAGCTGCCGACGTGCTGCAGGCAGCCAAAGCAACTGCGGCCGTTAGCCACCGCTTGCGGAAAAAGGGTTGGTTCACGAATGTTCTCCTTGCATGAGGTTCATTTTGATTTTATGTAAATGCTAATTGTTATTGTTTGTATTATGGGTATCTGTATCTTGATGTCAACTTCATGTGAGCACCCAGGGGGACAAAACCTGAATTCAAATCAAAAAATGGGGATTGGCTTAAGATTATGGTGCGAAGGCTTCGTGCTCACAGGTAGGGGAGCACGAAGTGTTGTTGCTTGGGTTAGCGCTGCGGCTATTCAATTAATTCAGCATGCTGAGAAGCTGTGATGTTGTTTTTTAGAGCTTTCAGCCCCTCGTGAAGCGTGGGAAAGAGGCTTTTATTAAAGTTTCGCCACCGTAATTCAATGATGGAGTCATCTGGTTCGATATGAGTTTCCAATAGGTCGTAGATGACTTCGCCAGAATCAATTCCACTGTCGACATAATGGAGTGAGGCGCCAGTCTTGTTGATAGCAGGAACGCTTTCGGTCTCCATTGTCTGCCAGTTGATAACTTTTTTTCCTTGAGCCCCGTACAGTGCATCAAGTGTTGCGGAGGCACCCCGTCTTTGATATGGGGAGTCTTGGCGCGTAAGTCCGGGATGGATATTGACGATCTTGCGATAAAAAGGGCTATGAGGTCGGATGAGCTCGTCTAGAATGACTAATAGTCCGTCAAGAACGACGACGTCTGCTCCGACTGCCACTAACTTTTCTAGCAAGCTTTTTTCAAAAGTCGATTTCGCAGGGAGTCTATCGGGCGAGTCGGTTGGTAAGCGTCGGTAAGTGGATGGTATAGAGCAGAAAAGATCGTCAATGTGTGATCCCTTCACAAAGAGTTCTTGTGGCAAGATCCACGGCTTTCCTAGTTGACGACAGAAGCCATAGTCTTTGAGCTTCTCTTGATCTTTTATTGAGCCTTCATCGTCATCATAAATCACAGTTTCCAGAGAGTAAGCATCGCCTAGCGGAGTTTCGTTGAGGGATGTCACCAGATACTCAAGAGGGGACATCATGTACTGTTTCTCCCCCTTATACTCAATGTATTGCCCTGCTTTATCGGCTGCAGCATTTCTCAGTGACAGGATATAAGCTAGTTTTAGTTTAGACATGTTTTACCCATGCTTTTTAATAGTAGATGGTGGTGGTCTTAAGGTGCATCAGCCATGCTGAGTCAACGCCTGTTCTCTAACCGAGAACGTATTGAAGAACGGCATCTAGTTGCTACGTCCAGTGGCCAGGAGGTGGCCTGACCACTGGTACGATTTATGAAAGTGAGTTGGTGAAAACTAAGGTGTAGTAGCTTCCTCCTTGCAGGGTGAGGGGGCATAGAAGGCTGCTGCATGATCTAGTGCATCGCATATCTCGCTTGTCCGTGCTGCCAAAATCGACAGCAGGGTGTCGCTTAAACCATGGGTGGGCTCGCAGCTGCCTTGCAGGAAAATAGCCGGTTTGAACTCAGGCTTGGTGTAGAGCTGATAGTGGCGATTGACAGCAAACTCAGGCAGGTAGTCCGCGACGGGGGCCAGTAGCTGTTTATGGGTGTCGCGTACATAGCCGGTGGCTAACACTACTGCGTCGTAGCGGGTGATATCCGTATGGCCAGTCTCCAAATCACGCACGTTTAGCTCAACGCCTTCAGGGCCTGCTTCACTGCTGGTAACCTCATGGCGGCGACGGAAGCGGTGGCGGGCCTGGCCGGTTACTTTTTGCTGATAGAACACATCGTAAATCTCCTGAATCAGCGCCAAGTCAGGGGCTGAGTAGTTGGTGCTTTTGTACTCCTGCAGCAGTGCTTCCCGCTGGCCGGTGGGGTTGTTGAACACGTAGTCGGTGTATTCGGGATTGAAAATCTCGTTGACGAAGGGGCTATCGTCGGAGGGTTTAAAGGCCCATGCCCGGCTAATAAGATCCACTTGAATGCCTTCACGACCGTGCAGATCAAGGAATATTTCAGCGGCGCTCTGGCCCGCACCGATCACCGCGATGCGTTTGGGGGCGTCTTGCTTCGCCAACTCCCGGAGGTAGTGGCTGGAGTGGAAGACCCGTGGGTCGTCTTTTAGCCCGGCGAAGCATTCAGGCACATTGGGCGCACCACCCACGCTAATTACCAATGAACGGGTGAGCCTTTCCTGCACCGCGCCACTCTCATCCCGTGAACGAACGCGAAGGTAGGCTACCTCGTCGTTATCAGTTTCAGGCAGCACTTCAAACACATCCTCTCCATAGGTGCACTGGTGTTCAAAGTGGCTGGCAGTCCAGCTTAGGTAATCATTGAACTCATGACGGCTGGGGAAGAAGGTCTGCAGATTGATAAAGTCCTGCAGGCGGCCTTTGCTGTGGAGGTAATTGAGGAAGCTGTAACGGCTCCCAGGGTTGCGCGGCGTGACCAGATCTTTGAGGAAGGAGATCTGCATATGGGCATTTTCCAGCAACATATGCGGGTGCCAGGCAAAGCAGGGCTGACGCTCAATAAACAAGGCATCCTTCGCTTGCCCTGCTTGGCGCTGTTCGTCGAGCGCAATGGCCAGGGCAATATTGGAGGGGCCGAAGCCGATGCCGATCAAATCGTGAATATGCATAAGAGTCCTCGTGGCTGATGTGTCTATGGGGTGAGGCGTGGATCGGGTCGTGGGGCTGACCCAGGGTGCGAGGGCAGCGGAACCCAGCAGCGCTCGTTAAAAAAGTGTTCGCGTAGCTGCATGCCGAGCATGGCCCGCTTGTGAGGAAAGTCTAACGCCTTAACATGGGCGTAACCGCACTGGGCAAGGTTGCGCAGCATCTTGGCGTTATCTACTCGGGGTTCAATTACCAGGCGCTGGGTGCGGCAGTCGTCCAGGAACAGGTAGTGAGAGATAGAGGGCAGCCAAGCGGCGACATAAGGCCGCCCGCGAAAAGCGGCTTCGCCGATCAGCACGTGCCAGCCGCGGTCAAAGTCACCGACATCGTAATAAGCGCCGATGCGATCCTCCTTGGCCCAGTAGGTCTCGAAATAACCGAAGGGTTCACCGTCGATACAGCCGATCAATGGCACAACGCTGGGGTTCTGGAGCGTGCTTTCTAGCCGCTCGCGATGCTGTTCCAAATCACCCCGCTCTTCCCAGAAATGGGCGACGACCGGGTCGTTCATCCAGCGGTTGAAGCGCTCCAGATCAAGTTCCAGGTCAAGCACTCGAAAGCTTAAGGTGGCATCCAGCCAGGCAATATGACGCTGATAGACCGTGCCACTGGGGCGCGGCGGGCGGCGTGGGTGTCGTTTTCCATTCTCCAATATGGGCTGCTGCGGGTAAGGGCACGTGGGTGGCGAGTTAAGCCAAAGTGTGGGTAACTGCCAAATTAACTCGGCATAGACCCAGAGCTCCCCATGGCTTTCTTGAACCGCGATGCCGGCGGCACACAGGTTGGCGTGCAAAACACTAGGTAGCTGAAGGCGTAGCGCAACACTGGCCGGGTAAAAGGCAAAAGCCCCTTCGATAGCGGCAAGCAATGCCGGGAAAGGTGGTGCTGAACGCTGTGACCACTGCAGTATCAAGGTGCTGTTATCGTCTACTAGCAACCACTCAAGACGCTCTTGATGTCCTTCCACATAAAGTGTCTGCGTGGTTACCTCATAGGAAACTTGATAGGTGCACCCCTCTGGGCGTGAGAGCAGCGGGGCCACCGCGTAGCTTTCAGAGGGTACGTGTACCTGTGGTTGTGCCTGGACAGAACTGGACACCGCTAAGCTCCTATCGAAAAAACGAATCAAAAAACAGCAATAAAAAATCACCCCCATCGAAGGGCGGCGTACTGACTTCTCTATCTAAAGACGAATGAGAATGAGGCATGTTTACAAGAAAGGTGTTTAACTTTTTGCAGCGGTGATTCGTCTGTATGGGTAGGTACTGCTTTCCAATCGCTTTTTCTAATAGCTTTCCAATGAGGTGAATGTGCTTCTCTATCTGTTTCGTCGAACCCGCGGGTTGATGACCGCTGCTGCGCTGGCCAGCATTCTCTCGGGGCTTTTCAGCGTGCTGCTGATTGCCCAAATTAATGCGGCGTTAACCAGCGACTCCGCCAGCCGCGCCAATGCTGCCTGGGCCTTCGCGGGTATCGCCGTGGCCCTAATGGTCTGTCGGATGGTGTCGACGGCGCTGTTTGAGCGGTTGGGGCAGCGTGCTCTGGCCGAGTTACGCAGTTTTGTCGCCCAGTGTGTGGCCGAGACCTCCTTTGCTCAGTTCGAGCGTGTGGGCAGTGCGCGGATCCAGTCAGCACTCACCGAGCACAGCAACAACGTGGCGGTGCTGTTCGTTAGCTTGCCGGTGATTTTGACCAATACGGTCATCGTGGTGGGGTGCTTGGGCTACCTGGCAATGCTTTCATGGCAGGTGTTTTTATTTGCACTTGGGGTGATTGGGCTGGGCGCTGTCGGCTACCACTTGGTGCACTTACGCGCTATTCACTACCTCCAGGATGCCTCGTCAGAGCAGGATCGATTGTTTGGTCATTTCCGCGCGCTGACCGATGGTGCAAAAGAGCTACGCCTACACCAGCGCAAGAGCCGGGTCTTTATGGATCAGATACTGGGGGAGTCGGTTGAAGGCGTGCGGCGGCTGCGCACCTATGGCATGTCGCTGTTCGTGATCTCGACCAGTTGGGGGCAGTTCCTGATGTACGCCTTTATCGGTCTGGTATTGTTTGTGTTGGCGGGCGATGGGCCTAATCAAACCCAGGTAATGACCGGATTTGCCCTGGTGTTTGTGTTTATGGTGACCCCCCTTGAAGGATTGCTGATCAATATTCCGCGGATCAATATGGCGCGGGTAGCCGCTAGCCGAATTGATGACATCACACGAGAGATGCCCCAGGGGCAGGAGAGGCAAGCGTCACCTCAGGTGCCTGCTTTGCAGCGTCTTGAGTTGCGCGACGTCACCCATCAGTACTACCACGAGCAGAGCGATGACTTCTTTGAGTTGGGGCCGATTAATCTGAGCTTTACGCCGGGGGAAGTGGTGTTTCTGGTGGGGGGCAACGGTAGCGGTAAGACCACGCTGGCCAAAGTAGTGGTGGGGCTTTACCCGCCGGAAGGTGGCGAGGTATTGCTCAATGGCGAGCGGGTCGAAGCGGATGGCTGGGATGCCTACCGGCAGCTCTTCTCGGTGGTGTTCTCGGACTTCCATCTCTTTGAACGCCTGTTAGAGGCACCGCGTGATGGTCTGGACGAGGAGGGTAATCGCCTGCTGGCCAAGTTGCACCTGCAGCACAAGGTGCGGGTTGAAAACGGTGCGTTCACCACCCAAGCACTCTCCCAGGGCCAGCGTAAGCGTCTGGCGCTGGTGGTGTCCTACCTTGAGGATCGGCCCTTCTTGGTGTTTGACGAGTGGGCGGCGGATCAGGATCCGTTATTCAAAGAGGTGTTTTACTGCGAGGTGTTGCCCGAGCTAAAACGCATGGGTAAAGCGGTGCTGGTCATCACCCACGATGACCGCTATTTCCACCTCGCAGATCGATTGGTGCGGCTAGAGAGTGGCAAGCTGTTGACTGCTGAGTCTGAGACTACCGAAGAGCCGCTAGCGGAACCCTCATCGGCCACTTGACCCCACCATACGCGCCAGTACTCGGTCTTTAAGCCAGAAGCGGTGAGTCAGCGCCATCATGATGTGGCCGATGACTAATCCACATAGCAGCCACGAGAGCGGGCCGTGAAGGAGCTCGGCGGGGGCGATCATCCAAGTGATATCGCGTTCCGCTTCGGGCAGCAGCTCCATGCCATAAAAGCGTAGCGCCCCGCCGCGGCCGTACTGGCGCAAAATAGCGAAAGCGGGCAACCACATTAGTAGCCCATAAAAGGTGATATGGACAAAGCGCGCTAAGCGCCCACCTAGCCCTGGCGTGTGGGGCGGGCGTTGTTTGCGATTTATCCATGCCCAGCCAAGGCGAGCCAGCGTCACGATCAGAATCATAAATCCTAATGAGCCGTGAGGCCCGATGCTCGCCAAGAACAGCGTGATAGCGTTTTCGCCCATTCCTCTCCAGGCCAACAACACGGAAAATTGCAGCGTGACCAGCGCGGCGGTCAACCAGTGCAGTACACGGCTGACCCGCCCATAGCCGTTGGGGCTGTCTCGCCAGCCAATAGGCGTTTGAGCTGGCTTGCTTGTGATATCACTGTTTAACGCCGTGTTGTTTGCCGTTCCTTTAACCATTGGCCTTGCCCTGGCGCCAGTAGCCCATGCTGGTGACGTACTGCTTGGGTAGCCCGCACTCGTTGACCAAATAGCGACGCAGCTTCATGGCGACCTTGGTTTCAGCGGCGATCCATGCGTAGAAGGGCGCACTGTCATCCAGGGTGGCGGGTTCCCAGAGTGGGCCATCCTCATCGTCGCTTTCGTCGTTGGTCGTGGCACCGGTAGTGGCGCTGGTAGTGGTGTTAGCAGGCGTGCCGCCTAGCGCTTGAATTTCCCTATGTAAATCAATATCGCGTACTGCTCTCATTAGTAGCTCACCATGTTGGCAGCCGGACTCAGCGTCACGTGCCAGCCAGCGCAGCTTGGCGGCCTGGGGCAGCGGCTGAACATCGTCGCGGCGAGGCACTTCGAACAGCGCTTCGACTTTGGGTTTGAGCGGCAAATCATCAAGGGTTTCCAGAATGCCGGCGGCAGCGGGGAGGGCGGTTTCATCGGCGATGATCAGAATACGGCGTACGCCTTGGGGCGGCTTCCACTCGTAGCCCAACTTTGGGCCTTCCGCGTTAGCGTCGGGGGCTGTCATGGCTAGCCGGTCACCCGGGCGGGCGTGCATTGCCCAGCGCGACGCGGGGCCATTGTCGCCGTGGAGTACAAATTCAACGTCCACCTCAGCCTGCTCCGGGCGGAGGGCGCGAATAGTGTAGGTGCGCGCTGAGGGCCTTTGGGCATCCGGCAGCGCGCGGTAGGCACCGTACCAGTCGTGTTCTTCCAGCTTGGCAATTTCAAACAGCGGGTCGAGACTGCCACCGCCTTCGGGAAAGAATAGCTTGACGCGCTGATCCGGTGCGTAGGTCGCCATTTGGCTGACCTCTGGGCCAGTAAAGGTGAACCTGACTAATGAGGCGCTGACTTGGGTGCGCCGGTCGAGGGTGATATCGAAAAGCTGGTAGCTCGGTTTGGCTGCCATAGTGATGCCTCCTTTATATATAAGGAGTCAATTGTAGTGCTAATTATTATCATTTAGAATCGTTGTTAGTTATTCAATCGCTAATTTCCATAAACTCGTTTGCATAAATAGTAAGGCTAAGAAAATGACGCTGCTGCCTATCACGTCTCTTTTGGCGAACTGTCCGGTTATCACAAAAGGGTGCTCGCTATGCTAGGCGCTGCGCAATTTACCCAAAGAATGGGGGGAATGTCGCCTGCTAAAGCCTGCCTATTACTTAGCCTGCCCATGGTGGTGCTGTTTTGGGTGGGCCTAGAGGGCCAAGGCGGTTTCGCGCTGGGCCTGCAGGCATTAGTGGCCCCTTCTTTTGAGAACGTTGACGAGCTGCTGCTTTACTACGCTTGGTGGCCGCGCCTCTCTATCGCCCTGCTCGCCGGGGGCGGCCTGGGGTTGGCAGGCGTGCTTATGCAGCAGGTGCTGCGCAACCCGTTGGCTTCGCCCACCACCCTAGGGGTGGCATCGGGCGCTAACCTGGCGTTGATGACCGCCACCTTGCTGGCGCCGGGGCTGCTTGTCGCCGGGCGCGAATGGGTCGCCTTATTGGGCGGTGCGCTAGCGGTTGGATTAGTGTTTCTGCTCTCCTGGCGGCGCGGGCTGGCGCCGATCGTGGTGGTGCTGGCGGGCCTAGTAGTCAATCTGTACTTGGGGGCGCTGTCTACGGCGCTGCTGCTGTTCAACCACGAGGCGCTCTCCGGGCTGCTGATCTGGGGGGCGGGCTCGCTGGCGCAAAACGGTTGGGACGGCGTTACAATCCTCTGGCCTCGGCTAGCGATTAGCTGCGTGGCCGCGTGGTTTTTGCTACGGCCCTTGGCGGTGCTGGAGCTGGACGATGCCAGTGCCAAGAGCCTGGGAGTCTCGCTGACCTATCTACGCTTTGCGGGGATGGGGTTGGCAGTATTTATTACCGGCAGCATTGTCAGCGTGGTGGGCATCATCGGTTTTATCGGCTTGGCAGCGCCGAATATCGTGCGCATGGCCGGTGCGCGCCGCTTAGGGCCGCGGCTAATCTGGTCGACGCTATTAGGGGCCGTGCTGCTGGCTACCACGGATCTGCTGCTGCAGCAGTTCGGTGGCATGGTGGCAGCTTTTATTCCTACCGGGGCGATTACCGGTGCCCTGGGGGCACCGCTGTTAATGTGGCTGATTCCGCGCCTGAAACTGCAGGGCGACCAGCCGCCGAAAGGGGCGGGGATTTTCGCCCGTCGTCACCCAGCGCCTTCACGTTTAGCCACTGGTTTAATCCTCGCGTTACTGGGGGCAACGGTTCTCGGCTTGCTGTTTGGCCAGGGTGTAGATGGCTGGTACTGGCTGGCGCCCAATAACTGGAATGTCATGCAGTGGCGCATGCCCCGGGTGATGGCGGCAGCCGCCAGCGGGTTAATGCTGGCGATTGCCGGGACTATTCTCCAGCGCCTTTCCGCCAACCCCATGGCCAGCCCCGAAGTACTGGGTATCAGTGGTGGCTGTGCCATTGCGCTGATTTTGGGGATTTTCCTGCTGCCTGCGCCCACCAATATGATGCTGATTGGCGTGGGTACCCTGGGTGCTTTCGCGACGCTGCTGGTGTTGGTGGGTATCAACCGCAAGAGCGGTTATCTCCCCGAGCGTTTACTGCTCACCGGGGTGGCGGTCAGCGCGCTGTTTGATGCAGTGCGCAGCGTGATGCTGGCGGGCGGCGACCCTCGTGGCCAGCAGGTGATTGCCTGGCTGGCGGGCTCCACCTACTACGTGGATATCACCAATGCGGTGGTGGTTGGGGGCATTGCCGCTGTATTGGCGCTGATCACGCTGCCCTTCACCCGCTGGTTGGATATCTTGCCCTTAGGCGCGCCGACGGCCAAGGCGCTTGGGGTAACCCTCAATCGAGCCCGTTTGGCGTTGCTGCTGTTGGTGGCCTTGTTAACCGCCTGCGCCACCCTGGTGGTGGGGCCGCTTTCGTTTATTGGCCTGCTGGCGCCGCATATGGCGCGCTTGGTCGGCTTCTCCCGGGCGGGTCAGCATCTGCTGGGAGCAGCGTTGATCGGCATGTTATTGATGGTGCTGGCTGACTGGGTGGGGCGCCAGATTATTTTCCCCTATGAGATACCAGCGGGCTTGGTCGCCTCCCTGATTGGCGGCGCTTACTTTATGTGGGGGCTGCGGCGGCTATGAGTAACGTGGCGATCAAAACGAGGGAGCTTTTAGCAACGGTGGATCCAGCGGAGGCGCTGTTGGCGCTTTACCGCCAGCCGCCGCTGGATAACGCCAAGGCTCCCTGTTTTGGTCAGCCTGATGTGCCGACGCTAGCGGCCTCTGAGCTGCTGAACCATGAGGTGCTTAACGCCCAGCTGACGCGTTACCGGCGATACCACGGTGACGATGCCGATTTTCTGGCCGTCGCTTCGATATGGTCGAAATTTCATTTCAGCAGCGTCTCGATCCCGACGCTGGTGGCCAACCTGCTATTGGGCTACGACCTGCCGGTGGGTGGGGATGAACTGAGACTGGCGTTTGGTGATCACGGCCAGACGGCTCGTATCTGGTTGCCGCATGGTGGTGTGCCGCTGGCCTCTAAAGCGCTCCAGGCACGCTTCAGCAGTCTATTCGATGACCACTGTGCCCCACTGATCGAGGCGTTGGCCGCTGTCTCTGGGCTTTCTGCCAAGGTGTTCTGGAGCAATCTTGGTCACTACGTGGAGTTCGTGGGCAAGACCTGCTCGCGGCATCCAACCTTTACAGGGGCGGGTGAGCCGCTGCTGGATTATCTCGCCACCAAGACGCTTCCCGATGGGCGTCGTAATCCGCTCTATCAGCCGGTGCGTTATCTGGAGCTGGGCGGTGAAACGCCTGCTCGTGTGCGACGGCTATGCTGTATCAAATACCGGCTACCCGGTGAGCCGCTGTGCGGTGGATGCCCGCTAAAACCCGAAAATAAACCGGCCAAGAAACGCCGTTAGGGTAGTACGGCACGCCGCAGCGCTTCCTTTAGCGTTCAACTCTTGCAAGGAGTCAAAGTTAATGGAACTGTTCAGAATCGTATGGCGTGATTATCGCTGGCCGTTTGTGGCCGTGGTACTGCTTAGCCTGACAAGCGCTGGCCTGGGCATCGGTGTCATCGCCTTTATCAATCAACGGCTGCTGGGTACCTTCACTGACCCCTGGCGCATCCTACCCGAATTCCTGGGGCTGATCGCGCTGCTGCTGGTCATTACCCTGGCATCACAGTTAGCGCTGACCACGCTGGGTCACCATTTCGTTTACCGGCTGCGGGGGCAGTTGATCAAGCGAATTCTGGATACCGATATCGAACGCACCGAGCAGATTGGCAGTGCGCGTTTGCTGGCGAGCCTCTCCACCGATGTGAGTTCAGTGACCGTTGCTTTTATACGCTTGCCGGAGCTGGTGCAGGGCGGGGTGCTGACGATAGGCGCTACGCTCTACTTGGCGTGGCTTTCGCCTGCCATGCTGGGTGTCACCGCGCTCTGGGTGATCGTGACTATTTTAATTGGCATACGTCTGGTAGCTCGGGTCTATGGGCATATGGCCAAACTGCGCGACATACAGGATCGTCTCTACGCGGATTACCAGTCGGTGATCGAGGGGCGCAAAGAGTTGGCGCTCAACCGTGACCGCGCCGAATGGCTGTATCGCGATGTCTATACGCCTAACGCACAGGATTGTCGGCGTCATTTTATTCTTGGTGATACCTATCATCTCAGCGCAGTGAACTGGTTCAACATCATGATGCTGGGCGCCATCGGCGTCGCGTTCTTTTTGGCCAACGGCCTGGGTTGGGCATCGGTGCAGGTAGCCACTACTTTTTCACTCACGCTGCTGTTTTTGCGTGCGCCGTTGATGCAGGCCATTGGCGCTTTTCCGACGCTGATTAACGCCCGAGTGGCGTTCGAAAAAATCAGCAGCTTAGACCTGGCCGAGCATCGCGAGGCATTCGGCCACTCTGCGCTGCGCCACGACTGGCAAGAGCTAACCCTGGAGCAGGTTAGCTATCGCTACCCGGATGAGGAGTCTCGGGCGGGTTTTGCCATCGGCCCTATCGACCTGACCTTGATGCGTGGCGAGGTAGTGTTTCTGATCGGCGGTAACGGCAGCGGAAAATCGACCTTGGCGAGGCTGCTGACTGGGCTCTACCAGCCCCAAAGTGGCTGCGTACGGGTCGATGGCAGGCCGCTGCAGGAGGAAGACTGGACACGCTATCGCCAGCACTTCTCGGCCATTTACACCGATCTGCACCTGTTTGATCGTTTGATGGGCCCAGCGGGCGAGTCACCCGACCCGGCGCTGGTGGAGGAGTGGCTTGCCGCGCTGGGCATGCATAGCAAGCTCGACTTCGACGGCGATCGCATCACCAACGTCAACCTCTCCCAGGGCCAACGCAAGCGCTTGGCGATGCTATTAGCGGTCGCTGAACAGCGCGACCTATTGCTGCTAGACGAGTGGGCCGCCGACCAAGACCCCCAGTTCCGCCGGGTCTTTTACCGTGAGCTGTTGCCGCAGTTGCGAGCGCTGGGCAAGACGCTGGTGGTGATCAGCCACGACGACCACTACTTCGACCAAGCCGACCGGCTGCTGGAAATGCGACAGGGGCAGTTGGTAGAGCTCACCGGCGAACAGCGAGAAGCCGCCAGCCGCGATGCGGTGGCCCGGGTGGGTAGTCATTGATGTGAGTCGCTTAGAATAATTAGTTATAGTGAGTGATATCGCTTAGCTAAGCTGCGCCCTGGTTATGGCGAAGCTGAAATAGGTCATAATTGGTTTGCATGGATAGCCAGAATTCGGCGCTTCCGGCATGCAATTTTTCTAGAGCCAATGCCATTTCAGGTGTGACGGAGGCGCTGCCGTTAATTACCCGGTTCAGGGTGTTACGGTGGCAGCCGAGTTGTTCAGCGACCGATGCCACGCTGCCAATCTTGTGGCCGTCTTCATCCTCAATCAGACGTTGCCGGATAATGCGACCCGGATGTGAGGGGTTATACATCGCCATTGTTTCTTCTCCCATCAGTGATAATCGTCATGGTTCAGAAGGTAAATAGTCCAGCAGGTAAACATTACCGTCTCGGAACTCGAAGAACAGTCGCCAGTTACCCGACACCTTGATGGCATACTGGCCGTCCAGTTTTCCAGTTAGAGGGTGAAGGCCCCAGTTGCCAGCCGCTATATCGTCGAGACTTGTGGCTGCGTTCAGTACGGTCAGACGATCACGGAGACGGTCGACATGATCGGCACGAACGCCCTTGGTGCTGCCTTTTTCAAAAAGCAGTTTTAGTCCCTTATGCTTGATGCTTTTAATCATCCATCGTACCGGCTTATGCCTAACTGGCTTTTATTTATTGTAGTGTGTCGCGCGACAGTGTGCAATTCCGCCGGAACTCGCTCGGACAGCTGCATCAGTACTCGCAATACTTGTTATCAACTTTTGCGCTGTTTGATGGCTTTAGGGGCATAACCGAAGAAGCGTGTGAAGGCTAAGCTAAAGTTACTTGGGTGCCGATAGCCCGTGGCGTAGGCGGCCTGAGCGACCTGTTGACCGCTCTCCAGCAGCGTATGGGCGTGGCGCATGCGCTGTTGATGAAGAAAGTGCTGAGGCGTCGTGCCAAACATGCGACGAAATCCCTGCTTAAGCTTCTGCTCTCCTAGCCCCACTCGTGCTCCTAGATAGGCCAGGGGCAAGGGGCGATCCAGTTCGTTGAGAAGGATCGCACGGGTCTGAACGATGCGCTCGGCGTCTGCGCTGGCGATAGTCTGTGTAGGGCAGGGTTCCGGCAGCAGCATCTCAAGTTGTTCCCCCAATAAGCTCAAGGCGTGAATGTGTTGCTGGAGCCGAGCGCTGCCTGTTTGGAGGCATACCTGGAGCGCCTGCAGATGTGCCCGGCTGACCGGCGACGTAGGCTGAAAAGCCAGCGGTCGAATACCCCCAGAGGCAGGGAGTGCTGCTTGATATCGCTCGCCCAGGTAGCGCGTTAGCCAGCCAGTACTGGCGACAAGGCGTAACTGAAGCACTGTTTCCCCTTCCGGTATATGGCGCTCCCCCTGGCTGTGGTTAAAGGTGGTTACCGTGGTGTGACCGTGACCGAAATCGATGCGCGGCCCCCAGCGCTCTCGGTAATCAGAGTGGCCTTGTAGACCAAAGGTCACAATCACGCCTGCGCCCGTATGGGGTGTGCGGCTCTCTTCGACGAGCGCTTGTTTAGTACGGTAGCGGGTTAACACTACCGAGAGGCCATCATCCAGCACGCAGCATTGAGAACCTTGCAGAGAGTCGCCAATGGGGCGTGATGCATCGCTACGCATAAGAAGTGAATTGGTTTGCATATGAATGAGTATGATAATTGCTATCGTTTATAGCTAGCCTACTCCCTTGAAGGTTCCCGCGCTAGTCGGGAGCCAGAAACAGCACTAAGGGGGGGGGCGATGCAGAGCAAGGGGTTGAAAAGAAATGCAGTGGTGGTGCTTCTGCTGGGGGGATGCAGCGTGGGCAGCATCGCTAAAGGGGAAGTACTACCCGTGGTGAAGGTAACGGCTAACAAAGTCGCGCAGACTGAGCAAGAGGTACCGGCGAGCTTAGCGGTAATATCCGGCGAGACGCTGGTGGATGCCGGTGCTTCCAATATGGGCGACTTGGCGCGCTATGCGCCTGGGTTGAGTTTTCAGCCTTTTGGCCAGTCGGGTACCGCCCTGCCGGTAATGCGTGGGCTAACCTCAGGTGCTACCGCTTTCTCCTCATCAGTCCTAATGCTGGTGGATGGGGTGCCCGTCGTGGCTGGCCAAGGGTTTGATCACAACCTGCAGGGTGTGGAACGGGTTGAGGTGCTGCGCGGGCCCCAGTCGACGCTCTATGGCCGCAACGCCGAGGCAGGCGTGGTCAGCCTGCATACCCGTCAGCCGGATGCAGGCCCCTATGCCGAACTGGAGGCTACGCTGGGCAGCCGTGATCTGAACGCGCTACGCCTCGATGCCGCTCAGGCACTCGTACCCGAGCAGCTCTATTTTGGGGTCAGCGGGGAGTGGCGCCAGCAGGATGGTTTCGTGGATAACCTGGCGCGCGCGGGTGAGGCAGATGACCGCGAGCGCAAGAACGGTCGGCTACGTCTGCTCTGGATGCCGACAGCGGAGACGGACGTTACCCTGCGCTATGGGCAGTTACACTACCAAGACGGTGCGGCTCCCTGGGGGCCTGTCGGGTCAAACGGTCACGATACGCGTCGCATTGACTCCCCTCATCCCGGTAGTAACCGCTCAAGCGGACGGGATATTTCCCTGGATGCGCGTCATGCCTTAGCGCCTGATTTGACGCTGCGATCCATCACAGCGCGGCGCGAGATTCGTGATCGCGTCACCCAGGATACCGATTTAACGCCAGCTCAGCGCTTTGCCGTCGGGCGCGACCAGCGTTTGACCACCTTCTCCCAGGAACTGCGTCTGGAGCGTCAGGGTGATGAGGGGCAGAGCAGTTGGGTGCTGGGCCTGTACGGTGACCGTGATGATCATCAACTGCAGTTCGAGCAACGCAACCCGATGGGCACCCAGCGCAGTGAGGCGACGCTGGAGGCTGAGAACCTCGCGCTGTTCGGGCAGTGGACGTTGCCGCTGGGCGAGCGTTGGCGCCTAACACCAGGCCTGCGCTTAGAGCAGAGCCGGGTGGCGTTGACGCCCCGAGGAGCCGGGCAGCGCAGCGAGCGCTGGGGGGATGTTACCTCGCAGTTAGCCCTGCAGTACCGCTTGGGTGACGACGACTGGCTGTATGCCCGCTATGCCGAAGGGTTTCGCGCCGGTGGCTTCAACGCCTTCTCTGCTCAGAGTGACTATCCCGGCTACGAACCTGAGCAAGTGGCTTCCTACGAGCTGGGTATCAAGGGAACAGCGCTGTCGCAACGGCTCCGCTATGGGTTAGCCAGTTACTGGATGATCATTGACGACATGCAAGTTCAGCAAGTTATTCAGCCCGGTAGTGTGCAGATCACCAATGCTGCCGCGGCGCGTTCCCAGGGCGTAGAGCTGGATATTGACTACCTGCTGGGCGGACATTGGACGCTCCAGGCGGGCCTGGCGCTCAATCGTACCCGATTTCGCGAGTTCAACGATCTTAGCGGTGACCACGCCGGCCACCACAACCCCTTTGCGCCCGATATCAGTGGTCGGTTGGGGCTGCGCTACGACTCACCCCAGGGCTGGTATGCCCAGGCCAACCTGAGTGGCATGAGTAAGACCTACCTGGATGCGGCCAACCGCTTCAGTCGTCCCGGTCATGCCCTGCTGGATCTGGCTGGTGGCTATCAACAGGGGCCATGGCAACTGGGGGGCTATGTGAACAACGCCACTGACCGACAATACGATGCAGTGGGCCTGCTCAACGGCACGATACGGGAGTACAGCCCGCCCCGTGAGATTGGCTTGCGTGTGGGGGTATCGTTATGAGCCGGCTCGTGGATGCGCTTCCCCATGCACTGCAGCCCTATTGGGATCTATCGCTGGCCGCTGTACAGGCCGAGGCCCTACAGCTTGCCTTAGCAGAGGATCTATTTGAGACGCTGGCGTCGCCCTGCACCCCCGAGGCCCTGGCACAAATGCATGCATGGCAGCCTGAAGCCACGCGTCACTGGTTGACGCTGTTATGGAGCATGCAACTGCTCGACCGAAGCTGCGATGCGGAGGGTGAGTGGCACTACACCAGCAGCGAGGTGGCGCGGCGCTATCTGGCGTCTTCCTCAGCGTTAGACTGTGGTGATGCTTGGCGTTTTCGGCTTGCTTCACTGCGTGATTTCGGTGCCGGGCTAGCCGATGGCCTGCGCGGACAAAGCCGGCCAGCACCGCTGGCTAACGGTGAGCGCTGGGCCGTGGCAGCGCGCGGCCATCTGGCACGCGAGCAGGCGGCGGTAACGGCGCCTGCTGCCTGTGAATTGGTGGCACAACGGAGGGCGACTGAATCAGCCTGGCGGCTGCTGGATCTAGGCGGTGGCCCGGGGCTGGTCGCCGTCGCCCTGGCGAAGGCGTTTCCACATATGCACGGCGTGGTCTTTGAACTGCCCGAAGCCGCCGATGTCGCCGCGCAACACATCGCCGAGGCTGGTTTGGCATCGCGTCTCGAAGCGCGGGGCGGCGATCTGGCGAGGGATGATATCGGCACCGGGTACGACCTGATCTGGTGCTCCTCGGTACTGCATTTCGTGCCCGAGCTTTCGGCCTGCCTGGCCAAACTGCATGCCGCACTAAAGCCCGGCGGCGAGTTGATCTGCGTGCACGCTGAAATTCCCGAAGAACCCGAGGCGGTCCGCCGCATGCTGTCCTATTACCTGCCGCTGCTGTGGCAGGGTCGTCGGGTGACCCAGGCCGGTGAGCTGCGTCAGGCACTGCTGGCGCAGGGTTTCGAGGTGTGTGAGGCGCAGCCGATTGCGCTTCCCATGGCGCCTGCCACGGCTCTGGTGGCGCGTAGGAGGGCGAAATGATGCGCGGCCTGACCGCCCGGCAACTGGCATTTGGCTGGCTCCACTTTGCTCTGGCGCTGCCCAGTATCTATCTGCTGTTGGGAATGCCGCTGGTACTGCGCGAGCAGGGCTGGAGCGGTACCCAGATTGGCCTACTGCAACTGGCGGGCCTGCCAGCGGTGCTCAAACTGGTGATGGCGGTTCCCGTTGAGCGCTGCCGCCTGGGTGGCGGAGGCTATCGCGCCTGGGCTGGTCTGCTCGGATTGCTGTTGGGCTTGGCGTTGCTAGGGTTAGCGTACGACTTCCCACTAGCGCAGCCGACGCGTTTCTATGCCTGGGTGCTGCTGATCAGTTGGTTGGCGACTTGGGCTGATGTGCCCGTGAACGCGCTGGCGATTCGCTGTCTGCCCGTCGAAGAGCGACTACGCGCCGGGGGAATTCGTTCGGCGGCGCTGTTTCTGGCTGCGGTGGTGGGCGGTGGCCTATTGCTGGTCGTGCACGAGCGTGCAGGGGGAGCAGTGCCCTTCGTACTGATGGCGTTGCTATTGGCCGTGGGAGGACTCTTATTGCGCTGGATATCGTTACCGCCAGAGACCGGCAGGCAACGGTATGTCTCGGTAACGGAAGCAGTTCAACCTGTGAGCCATAAGGGGGCAATGGGCTTTGTCCGTCAGCCAGCCGCAGGTCTTTGGGTAGCCCTGCTGATGCTACTCTTTCCCTTCGTTGGCGCCGGTTGGGTCTATCTAAAACCGCTGTTGCTCGACCTGGGGATGCCAGCGGAGCAAGTCGCCTGGTGGGTGGGGGTTGGTGGTGGCATAGCGGGCGCCCTGGCTAGCCTGGCGGGGCAACGCCTGGCACGGAGTGTTGGGCTTGGCCGTGCCTTACCGCTGTTAGCCGCTTTGGCAACGCTGGCCCTGGCGACTCTGGGGGGAGTGGGTTACATGGCTGCGGGGTATGGCCTGTGGCTGGTGGGCGCAGGACTGTTGGCCTGTGCCATGGGAGCGCTATCGGGCGTAATGTTCGGCCTGATGATGCACTTCGCCCGGTCTGGGTATCAGGCGCTGGATTACGGTCTACAGGCCAGTCTGTTCACCCTGTCGCGTTTGGCTGTGCCTGTGCTCGCCGGTATTTTGCTAGACCGGCTGGGCTACCCGGCTATGTTTACGGCGTTGGCGCTAGGCATGGCGGCGGTGACAGTGATGGCGCTGCTGGGGGGTAGGATTTTGCAGGGTGTCATATCAAAAAATGGAGAGATTCGTTGAGCACTGTGCATTGACACTGTCTGCGAATTGAAAAAGAATAAGAATCATTTTCGTAGAAGTGGGGCACTTTTTATATGGCGGCGGCACCCCGATCAGCCGAGCCTGCGGCTTACCATACCGGCTGTCGAGACTCCCTCGGTGAGCTGTATCACCACCATCAGCCTTGGTTTCAGCAGTTGCTCAGCCAGCGGTTGGGGTGCAGTGAGTCGGCGGCGGATCTGGCGCAGGATGCGTTTGTGCGATTGATGAAAACGCCCCGCCACCTGGATAGTTTCGAAGGTGCCCGAGCCTATCTCAGCCGTATGGCCAAAGGGTTGTGCGTGGATCATTGGCGCCGCCAGGATATCGAGCGCGCCTGGCAGCAAGCCCTGGCGGCCAGCGCCGAGGCGCATTTGCCCTCTGCCGAATACCAGCAAATTGTCATCGAAACACTGTGCGAAATCGACCGCATGCTGGCGCGGTTGCCCGAGAAAGTCGCTAGCGCCTTTTTGGCCTCCCAACTGCATGGCAAACCCTATCGGCAGATTGCTGAGGAGCTGGGTGTTTCCGAACGCATGGTCAAAAAATATATGGCTCAGGCCATGCTGCAGTGCGCGTTGATCGAAGCGGGCTTTGAGGCGAGTCTCTAAATGGCCTCTGCCGCCAGCTCCGAGGAAGCCGCCAAACGTCGTGCGTTGGCGGAGGCAGCCGAGTGGTTTGCCGAGTGGCAAGCGGAGGAGTTGTCGGCAACAGAGCGTCAACGCTGGCAAGCATGGCGGGATGCCAACGACACCCATCGTTGGGCTTGGCAGCAGGTGGAGGGCGTAAGCCGCCGCTTCACCGAGCATCTAGACGAAGATGAACGCCAAACCGCTGACAGCGTGATTAGCCTGGCGCGCCAGCGACGGCGGGGGCGTCGTCACCTTTTGGGTGGGCTGGCAAGCCTTGCGCTGGTCTCTGTACTCACCGCAGCGCTCTGGCAAAGCACACCGCTGACACGACTAGTACAGCAGTGGGGCGCTGATTATCACACCGCCACCGGCGAAATCACTCACATCGTGCTGGAGGATGGCACTCAGGTCTGGCTGAGTAGCGCCTCGGCGCTGAATGTCGATTACGACCAAGAGCAGCGCCGTTTGGCGCTGGTGACCGGCGAGATACTGATAGAGACCGGCAAAGACACCGAAAGACCGTTTTACCTGGATACCCGCAGTGCGCGACTAACGCCCTTGGGCACGCGTTTTAGCGTGGGTGAGCAGCCATCAGGCGAACTGCTGGCGGTGTTTGACGGTGCCGTGGCCATCCAGACCCTGGGCGATGCTCAGCATGCGAGCCAGCGACAGGTGGTTAATGCGGGGCAGCAGGCCCACTTCGCCGCTGACCGCATTGGGGAACTCACCCCCGCCGAAGGCCGTCGGGAAGCCTGGGCCAACGGGATTCTGCTGGCCGAGAGCATGTCGCTTAAAACCTTCGCCGCGGCGCTTAGCCGCCATCACCGTGGCCGCCTTGAAGTCGACCCGGCGGTGGCGGATCTCACCCTGCTCGGCGCTTTCCCGCTCAATGATCTAGAGCGCACCCTGAACATGGTCGAGACCACGCTGCCAGTGAAGGTGCGCCGGGTAATGCCCTGGTGGATCAAAATCGAGGCAGGCAAAGCAAGCTCCAGCGAGGAATAAAAAAGAGCAAAAATTGGTTTTTCTGGTTCCCCTTTTTCGCGCTGGTTCGATTCCCCTTTATAAGCACTTAAAACGTATCTGCAAGGGGAACCGACATGCTCCAACAGCGCACTGCACTTCAACCGCTTACTGCCAAGCACCAACCGGCGCTTAACCGCCGCGCCTTGGCGCTGGCGGTTCATTTTGCCGCCGTCGGATTATTGGCCGTGCCGCAGCTATCGCAGCCCGCCATGGCACAAACTACCCAGCAGCAAGCACGCCACTATGACATTGCCAGCGGCCCGGTAAGCAGCGTCATCAACCGCTTTGCCGCCGAGTCGGGTGTTTTTATCAGCGGCGCTGGCGAGCTGGGGGAAGGCCGCCAAAGCCCCGGCCTGCAAGGCCAGTATCTAGTTGATGAAGGGCTAGGGCGACTATTGGATGGAACGGGGTTAACGGCAGCCCGGCAGAGTGATGGTAGTTATCGGTTGGAAGAGCGGGCGGCTGATGTGGCGTTGACGACGGTGCGGGTGGAAGCGGATTGGTTGGGGCTTTCTGCCGTAGGGCCTGACGAGGGCTATCGGGCTCAACGTAGCCTGTCGGCAACCAAAACAGATACTCAGCTTTCAGAGACACCACGTTCCATTTCGGTGGTAACGAGGAGTCAGATAGAGGATCAAGGAGCGCAAACGCTGGAAGATATTTTGGAGTATATACCCGGTGTTAACAGGTATAGTTACCCTGGCGGCGAGTCTTTGGCCGGTGATATCTTCTACATTCGTGGCATGAACCAGCGTGATTATGGCTACGGTACCTATCGTGATGGCCTACGTGTTCAGCCCAATGCTTACTCCACATCTGCCGAGCCTTATGGTCTGGAGAGGGTCGAAGTGCTCAAGGGGCCTTCAGCGATTCTATACGGTGAAAATGTGCCTGGCGGAATGGTCAACTTGGTCAGCAAACGGCCTACTTATGAACGTCAGGGTGAGGTTAATCTTAGCTATGGTACTCATGATCGCAAGCAGGTCTCTCTCGATGTGGCGGGCGCTCTCAACGAAGAGGGCAGTGTTCGTGGTCGGCTGGTGTCCTTGATCCGAAATGCTGACACTCAAATCAATAGCATGCCAGACGACCGAGTCTACCTCGCTCCTTCGCTTGCTATAGACCTTAGCGATAGGGATACCTTGACCTTGCTAGGACAATATCAAAAGGACAGTACTCAAATGCAGCTAGGGCTGCCAGCATCGGGGAGTTTGCTTGGCAATGCCGAAGGAAAATTGAGTACCGATGCCAATCTGGGGCGTACCGATTGGGACGCTTTTAATCGTGAATTCTGGACATTGGGTTATGAATACGAGCATCGCTTTAATGCCGACTGGACGTTTCGTCAAAATGGGCGTTACACGCGATCTTTGGTAGATCGCCAGGAAAGTTGGTTGCAATTTATCGATGCAGGTTTCGGCTCTAATATTGGCACCTATAATCTTGATCGGGCCAACGAGTCTAGAGTTTATTCCATCGATAACCAGGTGGTGGGTAACGTGACCACCGGGGCGCTCGAAAATACGTTGCTGTTTGGTGTTAGCTTTGACAAGACATCATTTGAACAGCAGCAGTATGCTGGTGATATAGCCAATGGCGAATTCGAAATTATTAATATTTTCGATCCGAAGTATAGTCGCGCGCCGCAAACCTCTAGGTTATCAGATGATGGCGATCTCAAGCAGGATTTGTCTGGAACCTATGCTCAGTGGCAGGGCAAGGTGGGCGGTTTGATTGCACTGGTGGGAGGTCGTTACGACTGGTCAGATAGTGAATATGATGACTACACGGCAGCCAACGATGATACTCAGCGCTCCGACGAGGAATTCAGTTGGCAAACTGGATTGATGTATCAGTTTGCCAATGGCTTCTCTCCCTACGTTAGCTACTCCACAACTTTCGTACCAGTGCAGCTCCAAACGGCTGATGAATTCAAGCCTATTACTGGCGATCAGGTAGAGTTGGGGGTGAAGTATGAGCCTGAGGGTTGGAATACACAGGTGACAGTTGCTGCTTACGATATTAATAAGCAAGATGACATTAGCTATGATGCAAGCTCCGGTGAATACCGACAAATTGGCGAGACGCAATCCCAGGGCTTGGAAGTTGAGGTCAAAAGCGATATTAACGAAAGCCTGAGCTTGACCGCTGCCTATAGTTACATTGACGCCAGGATCATTGATGATGCGGGCTCACGTTTAGAAGATGAGCAGATTACTGGAATACCACGCCACCAAGCCTCTTTTTGGGCCAATTACACCTTTCGCCAAGGGGTGTTGAACGGCTTGCAAACGGGGCTTGGTGTCCGTTACTTGGGTAAATCCTACGCCTATCCGCCGGAGAGTCTAGATTATGGCACTCTCGAGGTAGGTAGCGAGACGCTAGTAGACGCATCCATCGGTTATGATTTCGGCAATAACTGGAGCGCTAAGGTCAACGCCAAGAATCTATTTGATCGTGAGTATGTTGCCCGCTGTAACAACGGGGGACGTTGCTACTGGGGGGGCGATCGCACGTTCCTGGGTACCGTGTCTTACAGCTGGTAAGGCATTGGCCCTGAAGCGTATCTTGAATATTTCGCACCGACATCCCGCATGGCGGTGCGACATTTTTCCCCTTGCTTCTATAAGACCTTGTTGTCCAGCGAACCTAACATTGCCCATGCATATTTCCATGAGTAAGAACGGAATTGTCTATTGGGCAAAGAGTTTCTAAAGCAGCCCAAGAACCTTATATGGCAAGTTGGTTGATCCTCAACTACTAAGTGGAAACGCTATATTCTACTCCGTAAAGGCAGGCATAATAGTGAAGTGTCACAGATGCATTCTTAATCGTTCAATATGTCTTAGCAGTATCCCCTTATTTTTAATTCTATTGGTTGGGTTGCAGACTAGTGCTGCTTCGATGGCAAGTAACGATATCAATGAATCATCATTGGCAACATTTGATTTCGCAATCGCCGAGACGCTCAATGCGATAGGCCATCCGCCTATGTTTCTAGCGGGTCTAAAAGGGTACGAAACCTACTCACGTCAAGATAATGTCATCCCTAACACGACGAATCTTGGCTCCCGTTTTCTTCCCAACTATGAACTTCTTGCACATCATCCGCCAGAGCATATTCTAATTTCTCCACCGGCCCATGTCAGCTTAATACCAAGACTCAGAGAGATTGCTGATGTTAAAGAATATACGCTTTATAATTTTTCTGATGATGTTAATGCTGAGCAGAACCATTGGGAAGCGGTTGAGGAATTGACTCGTGAACTTGGTTCTCTTGTCAATGATTCTGTTGCTGCAGAGCAGTATGTGGAGAGAACCAACAGCTATTTTGATGATTTAAAAAATCAGCTTAACAGCATAGACGTTCCCCTATTAATAGTGCGCTTAGTGGATGAGCGCCATGCTCGTATTTATGGTAAGGGAGGCGTTGAAGGTATGGTGATAAATCGCCTTGGCCTTCAGAATGCATGGCAAAGAGATTTAGGCCAATGGGGGTCGATTACCGTCAGCGCAGTAGCCCTTTCTAATATCAAGGCTCAAATAATATTTCTTGAAAGCCCCTACGATCCACCTGGAGGGCAGAGACAGCTCCTCTATGATGGTCAGTGGAGACACTTGCCAACCGTGAAAGAGGGCAACTATACAATTGTCCCTATCAACTACTGGTCTTGGGGAGGTTTCCCCTCCGCCCTTCGCTTCGCCGACTCCCTCGTTGAGGCATTAGAGGGGCCAACTACGCCCTAACACTGATCTGATCACCGCCATATGATTTGTAATGATAAGTATTATCATTTATTGTTTGCGTCTAGTTTTGCCCCTTTTTTGGGGCAGTTGGCACGGGCAATCAATGGCAACGGGCGATGGTATCGATAAAGCAACAGGGCGAAAGCGAGGTTCCATTCGACGCCCTCTATCACAATCATCATAGCTGGTTGCGGAGCTGGTTGAGCGCCAAGCTGGGCTGTTCTCATACCGCTGCTGACCTAGCGCATGATACCTACCTACGCATACTGGCGCGGGGCACTACGCCAGCGCCCGAACAGTCACGCCGTTTTTTGACCCAGATCGCCAAAGGGCTGGTCGTCGACCATTACCGCCGTCGGCGAATCGAAACTGCCTATTTGGAAACTCTCAGTCTGCTTCCAGAGACACACGCGCCTTCTCCCGAGGAGCAAACACTCACTATCGAAGCGCTGGTAGAGATTGATACGCTGCTCCATGAGCTTCCTGACAAGCCTCGCCGGGCCTTCCTCATGTGCCGCCTGGATGGCCAGAGCTACCAAGACATTGCCGAGACGCTGAGTGTCTCGGTCTCTTCGGTAGAGAAATATATCGCTCGGGCGCTGCTGGCCTGCCACCGCGCGATAAGCGAATCTCAACCTTAAGTGAATGCTATGAGCCGCACGTCAGCCGACGCTTCCCATGAGGCCATTGATCCTGCCGTGCTGGAGCAGGCCAGCCTGTGGATGGCACGACTATGGAGCGACGACATCAGCGAGGCCCAGCGCGAGGCTTGCCTGGCCTGGCGACAAGCGTCGCCGGAACATGAGCGAGCCTGGCAGCAGTTGCAGGCGATTGATGGCCGGCTGGCTGCGTTGCCGCGTCACGCTGCCCGTAGCGAGCTGTTTTCGTCTTCCCAGGTCTCCCGGCGGGGCTTGCTGCAGTGGGGCGGCTTGGCCGTGCTGTTAGGCGGGCTGGGGTTTGGGCTACCGCGTACGCCCCAGTGGCAGCGTCAGTTCGCCGACTACGCCACCGGTATTGGCGAGAGCCGCGAAGTGACGCTGAGCGATGGCACTCATCTGGCGTTGGATACCGATACCGCCATCGACATAAGGTTCGATGCTCACCAGCGGCGACTCCACCTGCTACGTGGCGGAGTGTTGATTACCACAGCAAAAACACCGGACGCCCGGGCATTCAGCGTTATGACGAAGGAGGGACTATCCTATCCGCTGGGAACCCGCTTCAGTGTGCAGCAGCATAATGACAGCACCCAAGTGGCCGTTTACGAAGGGCGGGTGGCTCTGGAGCGGCGTGGAAGCGATGAACGGACGACACTGGATGCTGGTCAGCAGGCTGCCATGAGCGCCGATGGAGTAACGCCACCGGCGCCCTTGGAACCCGCTGGGTTAGCCCGCTTTCAGGGGCGGCTGGTGGCCGAAGGCATGCGGGTTAGTGAGGTGGTCGAGATATTGGCCCGCTATCGCCATGGTGTAGTGCGCTGCGCACCAGAGGTGGCCGACCGGCGGGTGAGCGGCGTGTTCTCGCTGCAAGATACCGACCGCGCCCTGGCTAGTCTTGCCGATGCACTGTCATTAAAGGTGGTCTACCGAACGCCATTTTGGGTCACGGTCATGCCGCGCAGCGACGGCGAAAGCTAAGAAGAAAAATGTCAGAAAACATTGAGGGATTCTCGTTCTCGTTCGGAAGAGAAGATGTAGACATAAAAATCAACGGGGATCTTCATGACGACGCAGCAAGCGCACTCACGCTTTATCCGAACGCCTTTGGCCCGCGCCATTCAATACAGTCTACTCGCCAGCTGTTTGGCTGGCCTACCCGCAACGGCGCTTGCCCAGCAAGAAGCAGGGCAGAGTGCCGCCGCTCAGCAACGCTATTCCATCGAAGCAGGACGACTCGATACGGCACTAAACCGTTTCGCGGTCAGTGCAGGCATCGAGATTGCCTTCGATGCCACTTTGACCGCTGGCAAGCAAACCGCAGGGCTGCAAGGTAACTATGGAATAAACGAAGGTTTGGAGCGCTTGTTGGCAGATACCGGCCTTGTACCAGTGCGCAGCGCTGAGGGTAGTTATCGGTTGGAAAAGCGGGCGGCTGATGTGGCGTTGACGACGATGCAGGTGCAAGCCGACTGGATACGTGAGACGGCCAGAGGGCCAGTAGAGGGTATTGCCGCCACTCGTAGCGCAACAGGCACCAAGACCGGTACGCCTATCATTGAGACGCCACAGTCCATCTCAGTTGTAAGTAGCGAAGAGTTTCAAAATTATGGTGCTCGAAATTTCAATGAGGCATTGAGTTACACAGCTGGTGTATCAAGGCAGGAAGGTGCTGATCGCACTACTGAATCACTAAGAGTGCGCGGGTTCACCGTTGATAGATCCTATCGTGACGGCAGCAAATACCAAGCTAATCTTTATGATGGTCAGCAAGAGCTTTATGGCCTTGAACGACTGGAGGTGTTAAAGGGCCCATCCTCTATTCTTTATGGGGTAGCTGCCCCCGGAGGCATGATCAACGCCGTCAGTAAACGCCCCACTAGCTCCCCTCTGCGCGAAGTGAATGTTGAGGCGGGCAGTTTCGACCGTCGCCAAATATCTGCTGATTTCTCCGATGCTCTGGATGAGAATGGTGTTTGGTCATATCGCCTGACCATGCTGCATCGGGATAGCGATAGTTTTATCGACCATGTGCCGGATGACCGCACCTATATTGCTCCAGCGTTGAAATGGCAGCCAAATGAGGATACCTCGCTCACTCTGCTGAGCGAGTATCAGCGCGATCAAACAATCTATGTGTATGGGCTACCCTCCAGCGGGACCATTCTTACTAACCCGAATGGTGGCATTCCCCTGGAGCTTTTCACCGGAGAGCCCGGCTATGATGAATACGATAACGAGCGCTATTCGATCGGCTACTTACTCGAGCATGACTTCTCTAACAACCTCCACCTTCGACATAGCCTCCGCACTTTCCGATCCGACCGGACTTACGATTCTATAAGTCTCGGCCAAAGTAGCGATCAGCGGATTTATGCCCGGAGCGCCCAGGATCGCCGTGATGCGTCATCGGCCTTGACCTCAGATACCTCCTTGCAATACGACTGGGAGGCTGGAAATACCACCAACACCAGCTTGATCGGAATAGACTACATACGACAACGCCACGAAACCGAGCGCTACAACCGCACAGCGCCACCGCTTAACCCCTGAATTCAAACATTAAGCGCAGCACCCGCGGTTTCCAGCGCTCCTGAATACTCTCCCAGGAACACTTGTGCCGGTGTCCGATACCCCAAGCGTTTTCTGGGGCGATTATTCAGCTTGGCAACGACTCGCCTCAGTGCTGAGTCGCTCACCTTTCGGAAGTCCGTCCCTTTCGGGAAATATTGGCGAATCAGTCCGTTGGTGTTTTCATTGGTGCCACGCTGGCATGAGCGGTACGGGTCGCAAAAATAGGTCTTGGCCGAGACGGCCTTGGCAACCTGTCGGTGCTCGGCGAATTCCGAACCGTTATCCAAGGTGATGGTCTGCACTGCACCTCGGCGTGGTTTTAATAACCGGGTCATCGCTTTGGCCGTTCCTGTGGCCGTGATTGTCGGCAGGCGCGCTGCCAAGAGGTATCCGCTGCGTCTCTCGACCAGGGTCACCAGGCCGGATTCTTTGTGGCCCTTGAGCACCGTATCGCCTTCCCAATGGCCGATATGGCGCCTTTCTTCCACTTCGGCGGGACGTTGTTCAATACCTACCCGGTGTGGAATTTTGCCCAATCCCGCATGCTTGGCCAATCGGCGCTGATAGCGCCGCTGGTGTGGTAAGCGGAGTCGCTTCCATAAGTCGCCGCCGTGTTTCTTGTCGTCCCAGATTAACGCATAGATCCACTGATGGCTTACGCAAACGCCGTTGGCATTCGCCATGAAGCCACTAATTTGCTGGGGGCTCCATTCGTCCATCAGTTGATCAGTGACCCATCGAATTAGGCTGGGCAGTCGCTTCGTCACTTTCCAGGCGCTGCGTCGACGCTGATCACTTCTCAATTGAGCCTGCTCAGGCGCATAGCCAGCAGTAAGCCCATTGCGCTTTATCTCCCGGCTAATGGTGCTGCTGTGAACCCCAATAGCCTTGGCTATCTGTCGCTGGCTGATGCCAGTCTCGAGGTAAGCGAAAATTTGGTATCGTTGGGCCTGGGTCAGTTGTCGGTATCCCATTCTCTGCTTCACTTTGGTCGGTAAAGTCGAGAGGGTACCGGCGCTGGCCCTCCTTCCTCTACTGTGTGATCCAAAGTGCTGCGGTTATTCTATGAATCCAGGCCTCTTTGATCCTGTTTACGGCAGTGAAGATTTCGGCGAACCGGTGCCTTTTGCATGGTCATCCAAGCAACGCAGCGAGCAGGTTGGCTTGTATGCTCAAAATCAGATGAAAGTCGCCGACAAGTGGGTTCTCATGTTAGGAGGGCGTCAGGACTGGACTGAATCTGAGACCTCTCCCTACTTTGGCCCCACAGTGTGGAGTAGTGAAACGGATAATGCTTTCACTGGACGTGTAGGGGGTGTCTATCTTGCCGATAACGGTTTGGCGCCCTTCATTAGCTATAGCCAGTCGTTTGAACCTACCAGCGGCACCGACCGTAACGGCAATCAATTCGAGCCCACGCGAGGAGAGCAATATGAACTGGGCGTTCGCTTTCAGCCGGAAGGGTGGGATACCATGCTCACCGCCACCGCCTATGAGCTGACACAGGAAAACGTCAGCGTCACCGATCCGGTGGACACCAGCTTCCAGACACAGATAGGGGAAGTACGTTCACGTGGTGTCGAATTGGAAGCGAAGACGGCACTAGGCCCCAACGCCAACTTGGTAGCAGCCTACACCTACACTGATGCGCGTACAACGAAAAGCAGCCCCGTTACGCCAGATCAGGTGGGCAGGAGAACGGCCAATACACCCTATAACCAATTCTCGCTATGGAGTGATTATCGCTTTGGCGATTTCGGCCTGCCGGGGTTGAAGGTAGGAGGTGGAGTTCGCTACGTAGGCCCAACCCGGGCGACTTGGGTAGAGGGAGAAGTGCCGTCGTTTACACTTGTCGATACGCGAGTGAGTTATGAAACCGGATCTTGGGTGTATGCATTGAATGCCACCAATCTCACTGACAAAACCTATATCGAGTCCTGCACTTATGGATGCTTCTATGGTGAACCGAGAAGCATTGTAGGCTCAGTAAGTTATCAGTGGTAACGTCATTACCAAGAGTGACAATGGCAGGCGGCTTCACCGCCTGTCATTGTTTTATAAGAGCCAAAATAGAAAATATATTGATGATCTATATGGGTAATTTTCTACCATCAGGCCGTATAATTTTTCTCCTAGTTATATTTTTACCGCTACTCGTCTCATTCGCTAACGCTGAAGAGTCCAAAAAGCTGGTCGCTTTTGACTATGCCATTGCAGATACACTTTCTGCTTTGCAACAGCCTCCTTTAGCGATGGCGGGCTTGGCACAATATAGGCGCTTCTACCGAGAGCCCTTACTGCCTGACACCCGGGAGCTCGGGAATAGGTTTCAGCCCAATTTTGAACCTGGATTCATAGAATAACCGCAGCACTTTGGATCACACAGTAGAGGAAGGAGGGCCAGCGCCGGTACCCTCTCGACTTTACCGACCAAAGTGAAGCAGAGAATGGGATACCGACAACTGACCCAGGCCCAACGATACCAAATTTTCGCTTACCTCGAGACTGGCATCAGCCAGCGACAGATAGCCAAGGCTATTGGGGTTCACAGCAGCACCATTAGCCGGGAGATAAAGCGCAATGGGCTTACTGCTGGCTATGCGCCTGAGCAGGCTCAATTGAGAAGTGATCAGCGTCGACGCAGCGCCTGGAAAGTGACGAAGCGACTGCCCAGCCTAATTCGATGGGTCACTGATCAACTGATGGACGAATGGAGCCCCCAGCAAATTAGTGGCTTCATGGCGAATGCCAACGGCGTTTGCGTAAGCCATCAGTGGATCTATGCGTTAATCTGGGACGACAAGAAACACGGCGGCGACTTATGGAAGCGACTCCGCTTACCACACCAGCGGCGCTATCAGCGCCGATTGGCCAAGCATGCGGGATTGGGCAAAATTCCACACCGGGTAGGTATTGAACAACGTCCCGCCGAAGTGGAAGAAAGGCGCCATATCGGCCATTGGGAAGGCGATACGGTGCTCAAGGGCCACAAAGAATCCGGCCTGGTGACCCTGGTCGAGAGACGCAGCGGATACCTCTTGGCAGCGCGCCTGCCGACAATCACGGCCACAGGAACGGCCAAAGCGATGACCCGGTTATTAAAACCACGCCGAGGTGCAGTGCAGACCATCACCTTGGATAACGGTTCGGAATTCGCCGAGCACCGACAGGTTGCCAAGGCCGTCTCGGCCAAGACCTATTTTTGCGACCCGTACCGCTCATGCCAGCGTGGCACCAATGAAAACACCAACGGACTGATTCGCCAATATTTCCCGAAAGGGACGGACTTCCGAAAGGTGAGCGACTCAGCACTGAGGCGAGTCGTTGCCAAGCTGAATAATCGCCCCAGAAAACGCTTGGGGTATCGGACACCGGCACAAGTGTTCCTGGGAGAGTATTCAGGAGCGCTGGAAACCGCGGGTGCTGCGCTTAATGTTTGAATTCAGGAATACCTAGCGTCGTTGGAGCCTGATGCTATTCTAATATCGCCACCGGCCCATTTGAATTTAGAGAATAAACTTTCCAGTATTGCTGATGTAATAAAAATCCCGCTATTTGGAGAAAACTTAAATATTTGGCAGAACCTTGAACAACTTACTAGAAAAGTAGGGGAGCTGAACGATCAGCAACAGCTGGCCCAAGAATTAATTGAGTCTGTCCAAACTAGGCTGGCAGTAATAGCGGCACAGATTGCAAGGCCTGTAGACCCCCTGTTGGTTGTAGAAATTCGAGACGACCGACATGTCCGCATTTATGGGCATGGAAGCCTGGAAGATATGGTTATCACTCAGTTGGGATTGGAAAATGCCTGGCAAGGCCCTACTAACGACTGGGGCTTCAGCACATTAACCATTTCAGAGGCGTTTCAATTAGAAGGTAGGTTCATTCTGCTTCACCCGACTTACTCTCAATACTTAACTGATTCAGCCTTGCCAACGTCGGGGCTATGGCAGCATTGGTTGGATGATACCCCGGTCAATATAGAAGTAAATTATTGGCCATGGGGAGGGTTCCCCTCAGCCCTCCGTTTCGCCGAGTCGCTTGTTGAAGCCTTGGAGGCGCAAGCGCCCCCTAATGCTGCTGGCTAATCGCACTACTAAATCATCATGTATTTAATTCATTCAATGAACCAGCGGCGGGCGTTGTGGTAACAGATATCCGCAATGATCTCATCAAGCATCTTGTGATCATTCGGTGCCAGTCCATCAGTAACCCAACGCCCGACGATACGGCATAGCAACCTTCGGAAGTATTCATGCCGAGGAAAGGACAAGAAGGAGCGACTGTCCGTTAGCATGCCGGTGAAGGTAGACAACAGGCCCATTTGCGCCAGATGGTTCATCTGGTTTTCCATGCCGTCGAGTTGGTCATTGAACCACCATGCAGTCCCCGCCTGTACCTTGCCTGCTATGCCACCGCTTTGAAAGTTACCCGCTGTGGTGACGATGATGGGGTTTTTACTGGGATCCAGCGCATAAAGAATGGTGCGCGGTAGCTCATTGGTGCTATCCATGCGATCCAGCAATTTGTTTAACGGCTCGGCAATGGGCGTATCTTGAATGGAATCAGCACCTGAATCGCTGCCAGCCGCCGTTAATATTTGCGTACTGTTATTACGCAGTGGCCCTATGTGAAGTTGCATCACCAAATCAGCCCGCGCGTACCCACGGCCAAGCTCTACCAATACGGCCATACGGAAGCTCTCTGCTTCCTTTGGCGCTAAGGCTTTGCCCTGGCGGCCTTTTCCAAGAATGGCATCAAGCTGGCTAGCGCTTAGCTCATCGGCCTGCTCTAGCTGGCCAATACCGTGGTCGGCGGCACGGCAGCCGTTGGCAATGAAATACTCCAGGCGATCCGTGAGTGCGCTTACCAGATGTTCGAAGGTACTGATGGGCTGTCCGGTCAAGGTCTCCAGTTTTTCAAGGTAGGCGCTGAATCCCGAACCTTCGATGGCCAGCGCGCGATCCGGGCGAAACGTAGGCACCATGGTAAGCCCGTCTTTGTGTGGCGAGGCAGCAAACGCTTGGTGGTGCTCAAGACTGTCGAGCGGGTCATCGGTGGTGCCAATGAGTTCGACCTTCATTTTTTTTAGCAAGCCCTGGGCGCGGAACTCAGGCTGGCTCAGCATTGCTTGCGTGCTTTGCCAAATCTCCTCTGCGGTATCGCTGTTGATCAATTTGCCCTCATCACCAAAGTAGCGCCACAGTTCGAGATGGCTCCAGTGGTGCATGGGGTTGCCAATTGCCTTAGGCAGAATCTGGGCAAACGCCAGAAACTTCTCTTTGTCTGTTGCGCTACCGGTAATATGAGATTCAGGGACGCCCGCCCAGCGCATGACACGCCACTTGTAGTGGTCATGGCTCAGCCATAGATTGCCCAGGTTGTCCCAGCTGCGATTGTGAGCCACTTCTTCGGGCGGAAGATGGTTGTGGTAGTCAATAATCGGCAAGTCCGCAGCTACATCATGGTAGAGGCGGCGTGCTGTTTCTGTATCCAGCAAGAAATCAGTGTGTAGGTAATTATTCATAGAAAAGCCTTCTGGTTTACCATTTCAGCGATAGCGGCTCGTGCAAAAGCGCCAAAGTAATGTGTTATCGCTGCTCACGACGCTTCTCCCACGGTGATTAGCCCGCCATGCTCTATGACGCGACCACCGTAGTTCAAGGGGCGATTTTCACCTGCTGGTAGCACTATATTGAGTTGTGAAAAAGGAAAAGGCATATCCCCAGCATGGCTGATTTGCAGTTCCAAACTATGCTCATCGCCGGTAAGCAGCAGAGTGGTGATGCAGTGCGGGCCATCTTTGGACTCGCCGTCATCATCGTAAATCAGTGAGGTGCAGGAAAACGATCCAGGCTGTGGAAACAGTGCCAACGTTCGGCCAACTTGCGCCTCCGGCGTTGCTTTTATGGCCTCATTAGCAAGCGGCAGTATTGATCCAGCCTTAACAAACAGCGGCATATCCGCCAATGAAACCGGCTTCTCTAACCATGTTCCTGGGGCATGCAGTTGGCCTGTCCAGTAGTCCCACCATCCTGCATGGTTGTCGGGCAGATAGATGCGCCGCTTATCTGCGCCTTGCTCAACTACAGACGCTACGAGTAGGTCTCGACCTAGAAGGAAATCGTCGGTGTCTGCATAGGTCTGTGCGTCATTCTCGTGATCGAGAAAAGTGGGCCGTAGCATGGGTTCATGGTTGTTGACCGCCTGCCAAAGGCAGGTATAAAAATATGGCAACAAGCGGTAACGGAATTGGATAGCGGCACGGATGCCGTCGGCAACGCTGGGGTGCGTCCAAGGCTCGGTCACAGAGCCATCGTTATTCCAACTGTGAATGGAGAACCGGGGGTGAAAAATGCCGTTCTGAACCCAACGGAGTAAAAGCTCTGGCCCAGGCTGGGGGCCAGCAAACCCGCCGACATCATGCCCAATGTTGTAGATTCCCGAAAGCGACAGGCCCAGCCCCATGCGGATATTCCAACGCAGGCTCTCCCAACTGGTTTTGTTGTCTCCCGTCCAGGTCTGGGCAAACTGTTGTAGGCCAGCACAGCCTGAGCGGGTCACCACGTATGGGCGATGTTGGGGCGCATGTTGTGACTGCGCCTCCCATGAAGCATGAACCATCAACAGCGAATGCAAGGGCCGTATCAGCCCCACCTCGACCTCTTCACCAAAGCCAACGCAGCGAGCGCCATGATCCCACACTTCAAATTCGTTGTTATCATTCCAAGTGGAAGTGATGCCGAGGTTCAGCAGTTGTTGAGTGACGTTCTCTTTCCACCAACTGAGCGTATCGGGATTGGTGAAGTCGAGATGAGAGCCTTCATCGTCCCAGAAGCTTGAAAGCTCCGGTGTGTCAGATTCACTGTCTTGGATAAATAATTTATTGTTTGCCACTTCTGCGTAGCGCGGGTGGTTCCTTAACAAGCAGGGCTTGATGTTGGCGATCAATCGCACCCCGGAATCATTAAAGGCTTTCGTCAACGTGGTTGGATTGGGCACCTTGTCGTTATTCCAATGAAACACATAACGCTTATCTTCAATGGAGGTGTAACCCGAAGAAAGATGAAAGCTGTCGCAGGGGATAGCCTCGTTCTCCAGCTTTCGCAAAAAGCCGATGAGCTGATCCTGAGCGTCGGGTGCATCAGTATAGGCCATGGTTGACCCGGAATAGCCCAGCGACCAGCGTGGCGGAAATGCCATCCCCCCGGTTAAGGCCAACTGGCTCTTCACCAGGTCTAGAAGCTGTGGAGACCAGCGGAAATAGTAATCCAGGTCGCCATCATCGGCGGTAAAGGAGCGATAAGGGGCGTGGTAGTTATCAAGCTCCTGCCCTATGTTCAATACACAGGTGTTCAAAGTGTCGTAGAAGATACTAAAACTACCGGTGGACGCGGTTTGGGTAAGGGTGAACGGCAGGTGTTTATACAGCGGGTCGGTGCGCTCTGCGTCATACCCCATAGCGTCTAAACTGCGCATTTCGAAACGCCGCCCCGTCCGCTCCAACAGCCCGGCTTTTTCGCCCAAGCCATAAACCCGCTCATCGGGGTGCCGACGTAAATAGTGGGCGTGGGCATGGTTCTTAACGCCCAGCATATAAGCGCCGGTGGGTCTGTCTTCAGTTAAATACTTCCAGCCCTCATCCACGAAGGCTTCCCACCTAAAATGCAGCGGCTGAGAGACGATGAGCCGTAAGGCATCGGTCTCGATCTGCAACTGCCCATCCGACCACCCAAGCTTGTACTGGGGACAACTGAACCCCGTCACCGAATCACGTGAGCGCCCCTTTGGTAAGGTGTGGCCATCCGGGTTTACCGTCCATGAGCGGTTAAGGCGCCATGCACCATCTTTTAGCAGCCGCACTCGGAACAATTTGTTGTCTAGAATGTTGATGCAGATTAAATGTCTATCGTGCACTCTCAGTTGCACTGTCGTGTCGTCGTGGTGCTCCAGGCGCCAGTTTTTTAAGGTTTTCATTGTTTATCCTTTGATTCCTGAATTCAGGATTTAACGGTGGTCATCACCTGGAACCAACTCGTTAATAACCTAAAATAAGCTGGGGCAAAAATAAGCTGATTTGTGGAACGAAGGTCACCAGTAGAACAATGGCTATCAAGACTAAATAAAATGGCAGGATGGGTTTCATCACTTGACCAATACTCACGCCACTGATGGAGCAGCCGACAAACAGTGCTGAGCCCACTGGCGGGGTACAGATACCGACGCAGAGATTGATCGTCATGATGATGCCGAAGTGAACCGGGTCTATACCGATATCCTGCATCACTGGCATAAGGATAGGGGTGAAGATAAGCAGTGCCGGTGTCATATCCATAAAAGTACCAATCACCAGCAGTACGGCGGTAATGCACAGTAGAATGATGATCGGATTATCAGATATACCGATCATAAAAGAAGAGATCGTTAAAGGTATGTCGCCGAATGCCATAGCGCGGGACATGGCAATGGAACAGCCGATTAAAAATAATACGATAGACGTTGTGACGACCGAGTCGATAAAGATCTTGGGGAGATCCGTTACCCCTATTTCTCTGTACCAACATAAAGACAGGAACAGTGAATAAGCAACTGCGATCGCTGAGGCTTCGGTCGCCGTAAATACGCCACTAATAATCCCGCCAATCACCACAACAATAAGGCCTAAAGGTAATATCGCCCGGCGTACTGCTGATTTAACTTCGGCAAGGGAGGGTTTCTCCGCGACGGGGTAGCCCTTTCTTTTAGATATGATCCCTGCCACCACCATCAGGGATAAGCCCATGATGATACCGGGGATATAACCCGCCAAAAAAAGCGCGGCTATCGACGTGCCGCCAGTAATCAGCGAGTAAACAATGAGTGTTGTGCTGGGAGGAATCAACAGACCCGTAGGACAAGAGGTGACGTTAACGGCTGTCGAAAAAGCAGGATCATAACCCTCCCGCTTCTGGATAGGAGCCATTACGCCCCCAACGGCCGCCGCTGACGCAACGGCTGAGCCGGATAAAGCGCCGAACAGCATATTGGAAATGATATTGACGTGGGCAAGCGAGCCGGGAAGCCTTCCGGCAAGCACTTTCGCTAAATCGATAAGGCGAAGTGCGATGCCGCCTCGATTCATAATGTTGCCAGCCAAAATGAAGAAGGGGATGGCTATTAACGTAAAGCTATCAAGCCCCGACGCTATTTGCTGGGCAACAATGCTGAGGGATTGGTCGACGCTCATGAATAGCAGGAAGGTGAGTGTCGCAGATACGCCAATCGCGAACGCAATGGGTATGCCTAAGACCATTAAAAGCGCGAACGACCCAAAAAGCACCAGGACGGTTATATTCATATTAATCTCTCTCTTGTGGAGCAGGTGCTTGTTGCGGATCGATAGTGAAGCCGCCCTCCGACTTAGGGTTAAGCCAAACCCGCCCTAAAAAGATAAAACAGTAAAAAATGATGATTAGCCCGGAAGCTGGAATGGGACCATATACATAGCCCATGGGGAGTCTCAACGTGGGGGTGATTTGGCCCGATGCCAGCGTTCGGGAGACCATTTGCCAACCACCCCAAACCATTACAAAGAAGGCAAAGCCAGCCACGATTAACAGTATGAGTGTATTAAGTAACTGACGTGAGCGGCCGTTTAAGGCAAGAGGCAATATATCAATGGCGAGATGTCGAGCTTGGCCAAAGGTGTAAGCACCTCCAAGTAGCGCTAACCACATGAACAACAAGCGAGCGATTTCACTTGTCGCTGTGCTTGGGGTGCCTAGTACGTACCGGGATAATACTTGCCACGTCACACTGACGACGATGATCAACAGTATTAAAAACACAGACGTGCCAAGCACATAGTCCATTGTGCGTTTCATACGTAAGACCTCTGGTTTTATTTTTGTGTATGGGTGACTAGCTTCTTACTCCCTAGTCATTGTGCAGAGAGTCGCTTCTACTCTAAAAGATGTCAACCAATTTGTTTTATTGGTTGACATGATATAGTCGGTAAGCCATCTTGCATCTGTAACTTAGAAAGTGAGTGCCTCAATGATAGTCGGCTTTCACAACAACAAGCATAACAAGCAGGAGAAACAGCTGATGACAACAAAAGCCTTGCGACACACGGCTCTAATCAGTGCGGCGCTGTTCATGTCAGCGGCCTCAGCTCAAGCCCAGACACTGCGGCTGAACCACAATAATCCTGAAGACCATCCTACTCATGTCAGCATGCAGTACATGAGTGAACGTCTTTCAGAGCTCACCGATGGTGAACTGGATATCCGCATTTATGCCAACGCACAGCTTGGCTCGCAGCGTGAATCCATGGAGTTGGTACAAAACTGTACATTGGATATGGCGCGCAGCAATACGGCCGAACTGGAAGCATTCGAGCCAATGTACAGCGCCATGAATTTACCTTTCATTTTTGAAAGCGAAGAGCATTTTGAACGGGTCATTAACGGAGATATTGGCCAAGATATTCTTAACGCGTCACGTGATAAAGGATTCATAGGGGTTGCCTTTTTAACCGAGGGGGCTCGCTCCTTTTATGGTGACCGGGCCATTCAATCGCCAGCAGACCTAGAGGGTCTGAATGTAAGAGTACAACCAAGCCCATCAGCGGTAAGAATGGTTGAGCTGTTGGGAGGCAATCCGACACCTATTGATTGGGGCGAGCTTTACAGTGCGCTGCAGCAAGGGGTGGTCGAGATGGCAGAAAATAACCCAACGGCCCTGACGAACGCGCGTCATGGCGAGGTAGCAAGCCATTTTTCGCTTGATGAACATACCATCATCCCATCCGTGGTCGTCATCTCCAGCTGCGCCTGGGATCGTATGTCGGAGGATCAGCAAGCGGCGATGAGACAGGCGGCATCAGAGGCTCAGGCATTCCATTCCGATTCCTGGAATAAAGCGGCAATGGCAGCATTGGAAACCGCAGAGACTGAGATGGGGGTTGAGATTAATGAAGTAGATAAAGCGCCCTTTATTGAAGCGGTCATGCCTATGCACGATGAAGTGGCCAACCAATCTGCTGAATTGGCCGACCTAATCAGCCGAATCAAGGCAGAGGCTAACTAAAACCGCTGCAGGGGAGGTGGGAGATGCTAGAGCGATCATCCTTGGCTGAGAATGCCCTAACGTCGTTACATGACGAAGAGTACGACGTGCCGTTGAATCTGCAAAATCTGAACCACTCCACCATGGTGTTCACGAAAGGCCGCACGTCAACGTCGCTTAACGGCAGTTGGAATTTTTGCGTGGATTTGCTTGATACAGGTCTGCGTCAAAAATGGTATGAAATGCAGCCGGCCAACCCTGTCGATCGCGTTGAACCCTGGGACTACGACCCATTTATGGGTGAGTCCATCCCGGTGCCCTCAAACTGGGCCATGTTAAAGGAAAAATGGTACTTCTTTGAGGGCAGTGCTTGGTACACCAAAAAGCTGGCTAACAAACGGGATAGCGCCGCTGAATCAGACCAACGCTACATCCTTAGGGTCGGTGCGGCTCAGTACGACTGTAAAGTATTTCTTAACGGAAAATTCCTAGGCAATCACTATGGCGGCTCGACGCCCTTCTACGTTGAGTTGACGGATGACCTTGCCGAAGAAACCAATTGGCTGATGCTGTGTGTCAATAATACCCGTACGCTGGATCGCGTCCCGATGCGCAATACAGACTGGTTTAATTACGGTGGCGTTTACCGCGAGGTCGAGCTCTTTAGCTTACCCAGAGAATTCATTCGCGATATGTTCATTCGCCTTTCTCAGGATGGAAGGGCGATAGAGGTTGATGTAGTTGTTGATAGCGCTGTTGATGGCCCCAGCATTCACCATGCTCACCTTGAGATACCTGAATTAGGAATTGCTCAAAAGATTAACATTGAACATGGCAAAGGTACTTGCCGAATAGCAGCAGAGCCAGAGCGATGGTCGCCTGAAAACCCACGCCTATATAAAGTGGTGCTGACGGCTGGTGAAGACCGTATCACTGACAATGTTGGATTCCGCTCCATCGTTCGCCAAGGGGTAGATATTCTCCTAAACGGCGAGCCTATCTGGCTGCGCGGCATTTCTGTCCATGAAGACGACGACATCCTAGGGAAAGTGACGTCCGACGAAGACATTCGCAGACGGCTCGCTCATGCGAAAGAGCTCGGGTGCAATTTTCTTCGCCTCGCGCACTATCCCCATCATGAACGCGCAGCTGAACTAGCCGATGAGATGGGCTTTTTACTGTGGCAAGAAATTCCCGTTTACTGGGCCATTGACTTTGATAATCACAACACGCTTAAAGACGCTAAAAACCAACTCATTGAATTAATAAAGCGTGATCGCAATAGGGCTAGCGTCATTATTTGGTCGATTGGTAACGAGAATCCAGATACGGATAGTCGTCTCTCTTTTATGCGAGACCTGGCTGAAACTGCACGCTTGTATGACCCCACGCGCTTAGTCGCCGCAGCGTGCCTAATTAATCATGCAAAATTGAAAATTGAGGATCGGTTAGTCGACCATTTAGACGTTATAGGCATTAATGAGTACTACGGTTGGTACGATGAAAACTTCGACGACCTGTACGCCATCGGAAAAAATTCCGACCCTGATCGCCCCGTCATCATTTCTGAAACGGGGGCGGATGGCGATAACTCGTCTCAAGGCCCATCTGAAGGCCTGTTCAGCGAAAAGTATATGGCGGATGTTTACCGGCGGCAGATCGATACGCTGCAAAAATTAGCGTATATCAAAGGCATGTCGCCTTGGATTTTATACGATTTTAGAGTTGAGCGAAGACAAAATATCTTCCAGAGAGGATTCAATCGAAAAGGGTTAATTGCTGCTGATAAATCTACAAAAAAAGAAGCATTTAATGTTCTAGCTTCTTTTTACCACTCTATAAAAGGTTAAAAATGGAAATGAAATCTAATGCATAAAGGTTTACGGCGTTACCAGGAGCTGGCTCGCGACTTAAAGATTTTGATTCAGCAGAAAGGGTATAAAGTCGGCGATCGTATTATGACTGAGCGTCAGATTTCAGAGGCTTTGAACGTGGGCAGGTCTGCCGCACGCGAAGCCATACTCATGCTTGAAATTGAAGAGCTGGTTGAAGTGAGAAAAGGGTCTGGCATCTATTTGCTTTCCGACAGTCGCTCGGTAGCACAGCCTGTTGTGGATGATATAGGACCGTTTGAACTGTTACAGGCAAGGCAGCTTTTGGAAAGCAGCATCGCCGGCTTTGCCGCGGTGTCAGTCACCAAAAACGATATTGTACGCATGCGGGAAGCGCTTGATATGGAGCGCAAGGGCATTGAAGAAAAGAATAACGACTACTCCAGTGATGAACTATTCCATCGCCTGATAGCAGAGGCCACGCAAAACAGTGTACTGGTCGATATGGTTTCTGAACTGTGGGCCAAAAGAGACCAGAGCTTGATGTGGGCCAGACTGCATGAGCGGATATTTGATACCAACTACCGAGAAAAATGGCTAAAGGATCATCAGGATATTCTCTCTGCACTGCAGCTAAAAGATGCCGAAGGGGCGCGTAAGGCGATGTGGGTTCATTTAGATAACGTCCGAGACACCCTAATGGAGCTTTCCGACGTGGAAGACCCGAATTTTGACGGTTATCTGTTTAACAAGAGCACAATTTAATAAGAGCATTATTTAACACTAATAATACGGGGGAGAAGATTGATGAAACATACATGGCGCTGGTTTGGGCCGGACGATCCAATCAGCTTGTCGGATGTACGACAAGCGGGCTCGACTGGTGTTGTGACGGCTCTGCATCACTTACCGAACGGTTGTGTGTGGCCCTTGAGTGAAATCATGGAGCGTAAAGCTATTATCGAAGCTGCTGGGCTTGAGTGGACAGTAGCAGAAAGCATTCCAATACATGAAGATATAAAGACTCACGCCCATGGTTGGGAAACACTGGCTGATGCCTGGGCAGAAAGTGCCATTAACCTTGCCGAGGCTGGCATAAAAACCATCTGTTACAACTTTATGCCGGTTCTTGATTGGACCCGGACGTCCTTGCGCCATGAGTTACCTGATGGCGCCTTATGCTTAAGGTATGACGCGCTTAGCGTCGTCGTTTTTGATTTGCTTATACTGCAGCGCCCCGGCGCAGCGTCAGATTATGACGAGAAAACGCAGGAATCAGCCCGGGCTCGCCTATCTGAAATGAACGCAGATCAGGTTGAGGAGCTAACGAATACTATTATTGCTGGCCTACCCGGCGCTGAAGAAAGCTACAGTCTCGATAGCTTCAGCGAGCGGCTCGCTGCCTACAAAGACATTACCGCCGAGGTTTTGAGAGAAAACCTCGCTTCGTTTCTCTCAAGAGTTATCCCAAAGATAGCGCATACCGGCGTTCGATTAGCGATTCACCCAGACGATCCACCGTATTCTCTGTTCGGGCTGCCGAGAGTGGTCTCAACCGCTCAGGACTTAAGAGACATTGCGAATATGGTTGATTCGACGGTAAATGGCTTCACGCTCTGCTCTGGATCATTGGGCGTACGAGCTGATAACGATGTGCCTGCAATATTGCAAGAACAGGCGGATAGGGTGCATTTTTTACACTTACGCAATACCACCCTGGAAGCAGATGGGGCCAGTTTCCACGAAGATGCCCATTTAGAGGGTGATACCGATATGGTTCGCCTAGTCGATATCATTCTGGACATTGAAGCAAAAAGGGGCGAACAACTTCCCTTCCGCCCAGACCATGGTCATGCGATGTTGAGTGATTTGCGCAGCGACTTTAAGCCTGGCTACCCGGCAATCGGGCGTTTGCGCGGCATGGCGGAAATTCGTGGTGTTGAGCGTGCGCTTCAGTTCAAACGCTCGAGCAAATCATAGCCTTGGAATCAAGATAGATAGGCTGTGTGTAAGGGTGTGAGTATAAGAAAAACTAATACCCCATTAGCAGGATGATTTTTAGCAATCAGCATTCCCAGTTACTTTATTGCCAGATTTATTGACGCGACGCTAATTCCGGCAATGAGGGCAGGGCAATGTGGGAAAGTTATATTACCGGGCTGGTGGTGTGCGGCGGAATTATCATGGCGATTGGGGCGCAAAACGCCTACATCCTAGGGCTGGCTATTCGTCGTGAGTACCACTGGTGGTCGGCAGGTCTGTGCATGAGTGCGGATATTATACTGCTCACGGCGGGGATGTTTGGAGTAAGTGCTTTTCTGCTGACGATGCCCAGTGCGTTGGAGGCTATGCGCTGGATAGGCGTAGTGTTTTTAAGCTGGCTGGCGGCCCAGGCATTATTTAGAGCCTGTAGCGGACGGCAAGGGTTAAGCGCTGAAGCCGGAAAAGCGCGCAGCTTAACCAAAGTGATTTTCGCCACTCTTGCCGTCACCGTGCTTAACCCCCAGGTATATCTGGATACGCTGCTGTTGATACCCGCCATTGGCGCCCAGCAGGAGAGTGCCGGTGTTTTTGTAGCGGGAGCATCTACTGCCTCCATCCTCTGGTTTAGCCTGCTGGCCTGGGGGGGCGCTGCGCTTTCGCCTTGGCTTTCAAAACCCATCGCATGGCGCATTATCGATGGCCTGATTGGCTTGATGATGGCCGGCATCGCCGTGCATCTTGCTTTAGGGGCATCCTCTCTTAGCTAAGCCGCTTACTGGTTGATAGCGGCTCGTTTTTAATGACGACTAACGTAGGCCTCCATCACCGCGATGACTTTGTCGATATCCGCGTCATTAACATCGCGATGCGTAACGAACCGCGTAGCGTAAAGCAGCTCAATCAATATGCCGTGCTCTTTTAGCCAGGCGGAGAGTGGCTTTACATGCTCATCGGGGAAATGCGCGAACACCATATTAGTTGCTTGAGCGGTGATCTCGACCCCTGGCAGCTTTGCTAAGCCCCCTGCAAGGCGCTCTGCACGACGGTGGTCGTCAGCTAAGTCCGCCACGTGATTATCTAACGCATACTGGCAGGCGGCGGCGATAATGCCTGACTGGCGCATGCCACCCCCCACAACTTTACGCCAGCGCCGAGCGCGGTCGATCAATGCTTGTGAGCCCACCAGTGCCGACCCTAATGGCGTACCCAGGCCTTTTGAGAAGCACAGCGACACGCTATCGAACGGCAGGCAGAGCTGCTTGAGCGAGGTGTCGGTAGCGACAGCGGCATTGAATAAGCGCGCGCCGTCTAAATGCGTTGCCAGGCCACGCTCGCGGGCGAGCTCAGTGGCTCTTAAAACGTAGTCTGTGGGCAGCACTTTGCCGCCAATGGTGTTTTCTAATGCCAGCAGCTTAGTACGCGCAAAGTGAAAATCGTCGGCTTTAATCGCGGCACTGATTTTTTCCAGTGGCAGCGTGCCATCGGCGTCATTCTCAATAGGCTGTGGCTGAATGCTGCCTAACACCGCTGCGCCACCGCCTTCATAACGATAAGTATGGGCTGACTGCCCAACAATGTACTCATCGCCACGCTCGCAATGGGCCATTAGCGCCACTAGGTTGCTTTGTGTGCCACTAGGAAATAGCAGCGCCGCGTCTTTGCCTGCCTGTTCGGCCAGATTTGCTTGAAACGCGTTGACCGTTGGGTCATCGCCCCACACATCATCGCCAACCGGGGCGGCCATCATGGCGTCTTTCATGGCAGAGGTCGGACGAGTCACCGTATCACTGCGTAAATCAATCATGCGCATCTCCTTTATTGTGTGGAGCAATCACTCGGAAGCGTTTTCTCAAGCAAGTTCTGGGGAACCATCTATGGTTAACAGCATACTGCAAGTCTCTCAAGCAAAGGCAAACAGATGGATCTGAAAAGTGGTTATCCCTTTTGGGCAGTCAAAAATGGCCTGTTGAAAACCTTTCCTCAGCTGACTCGCGATCATCAATGCGAGGTTGTTGTGATTGGTGGCGGTATTACGGGGGCATTGATTGCTGATGAGCTAAGCCGCAATGGTCACCATGTGGTGGTGCTTGAACGCCGGGATGTGGGGTGGGGCAGTTCAGCCGCCAGTACTGCTTTGCTGCAGTACGAAATTGACACCCATATGACAGAGCTAGCCGAGCGCTACGGGGAAGCCGATGCAGTGCGTGCTTACCGCGCCTGTGCAGAGGCCATTGGTGAGCTTGAGTCCCTGGCGGCAGGGCTGGGCGATGTGGACTTTGAGCGTCAGCAAAGCCTTTACTATGCCAGTAGCGAAGAGGATGTCGCATCGCTTCAGGAGGAGTTGGCGCTGCGCCAAAAACACGGTTTTGAAGCCGAGTGGGTTGAACGCGAGGCTATTTTGGCGGAGTACGGTTTTGAGGCACCCGGCGCTATTCTTACTCAGCTAGCCGCCACTATTGATCCTTATCGCATGGCATATCAGCTGTTTTCCAGGGTGGTCGAGCGTGGAGGAGAAGTATATGACCGCACACAAATGGAGACGATGACGCCGGATGATCAAGGCGTCACGCTCACGCTCGCCAATGGTGCCAAGCTGCGTTGTCAGTACGTGGTGATGGCCGCAGGGTATGAGTCGCAAGCCTGGCTGCCAGAAAAGGTGGCCGTCAATCGCAGCAGCTATGCGCTGATCACCGACCCGCTACCGCCAGAGGCATTGGGCAAACTGCGCCACACCATGGTGTGGGAATCATCGCGCCCCTACCTATATATGCGCACTACCTGTGATGGGCGACTTCTCGTAGGGGGAGACGACGACGATGAAGATATTCCCAAGCGCCGCAATGCGCGGGTAGAAGAGAAGGCCGAAGGGTTAACAGCTAAAATAGAAACGCTATGGCCTAAGCTCGATATCAACCCAACATTCTCTTGGGGTGGCACCTTTGCTGAAACCGACGACGGCCTGCCTTTTTTCGGCCCGCATGACGCCCTAGGCCCACGCGTGCATTTTGCTATGGCCTACGGCGGCAACGGCATCAGCTATAGCATGATAGGTGCCAAACTGCTGCGAGCGCTTATAGAGGGTAGAGAACACCCTTTGGCAGAGCTGTTTTCATTTAGGCGACTGGCCAAAATAGCCTAACCTAAATGCAAGAACCGGATAGCGAACAAGCTTAAAACGAGTATCCTGAGTGGATATTCATAAGGATAGCGGGCAATGGGCCACACACTTTATTTGCGTGCACTGGAGCGCAACGACCTGCGCTTTGTTCATGAGCTAAATAACAACCAGAGCATTATGTCGTACTGGTTTGAAGAGCCTTACGAGTCATTCGATGAGCTGGAGGAGCTGTATAACAAGCATATCCATGACAACGCCGAACGGCGCTTTGTCGCGGAAGATAGCCATGGAAATGCCATTGGTCTGGTAGAACTGATTGAGATCGACTACATCCATCGCAGCGGCGAATTTCAAATCATTATTACCCCAGAGCATCAGGGCAAAGGGTTTGCCCGAACGTTAATTCGCCAAGCGCTGCATTACTCGTTTACCATTTTAAACCTGCACAAGGTATACCTCATTGTGGCGGTGGAGAACGTTAAAGCGATTCATCTTTACGAGGAGAGTGGCTTTATAGAAGAGGGCCACTTGGTGCAGGAGTTCTTTATCAATGGCAAGTACCGCGATGTAAAGCGGATGTATATCTTGCAGGAAACTTACCTTGACCAGCTAGACATTGTTGAAGACCCCGACAAAAGCTGGTCGTAAATGATCAAAATACGCCTCGCTGAAACGAGGCGTTGAGCGGCGTTGAACCAATATGGCGTTTGGGGACTTAACGCAGGTAATCTTTAATAGCGTCAAGTGCCGCACGCTGCTGGCGTGCACGCTGTGCCCATACTTCCATAACATCTACTTCCAACGCTTGCGTTGGGGTGTCTAAGTGTTGCATGGGGTTCACTCCTTTTTCAGGGTCAGGGAATGCGATGAGCCTTTGTTGTAAAGCTTATGTTGTACGCAGCCTGTGTTGTGCATAGCAGCAAGTTAGCTGTGGTGAGATATTATGAGCTTTTTTTACGCAGGGCTAGTCCTAACGATGTAGGTGATTTGCCATTTTTCGTAAGCGATGGCTTACAAATGCTGAAATGACGATATTAGGTATTTGAATGGAAAAGGTTTTCATAGGCATAAAAAAGCCGGAAAATATTCCGGCTTCGGTGATTATCTTTGGTCTAAAGGGTGCAAAAGCACCTGAATTAGCCTAAATAGGCTTTCAGCGCTTCAACTGCGGCACGATGCCACTGAGCATTCAAGCTCCAGAACTCTAGAACTTCATTATCGCGTGCAGGGGTTATTAAAGAAGTCATTGTGCGGTCCTCCTATTGGGACGACATCGTTATTATAGCCTATTTTTGTTGCAGTGCAGCATATCTTGGCATGACTCCGATGCCCTGCGACAAAGTGTCCTAGGCTGGGTAAGATTGGCTAAGGTAGTTTAAATAGGTATTTGCTACGAGGAGCCCTATGCGTCTGCGTATTTTGTCTGACCTGCACCTGGAATTTTTTGACGGGAACCGCAAGCTGCCTGAGGTGGAGGCCGATGTAGTCATTCTGGCGGGGGACATACACCGCAAGTGCGAAGGCCTTGCCTGGGCGCGCCTTCAGTTTCCAGACACGCCGATTATCTATGTGCCAGGCAACCATGAGTTCTACGGTACCTGCATGCCGCTGCTGCGCGAGGAGCTGGCGCTCGAAGCCGAGCGGCTCGACATTGAACTGCTGGATAATCGTGCCGTAACTCTCAATGGCGTACGCTTTTACGGTACTACGCTATGGACTGACTTTGCGTTATACGCCGGTGACCCAGCTCAAAACCCCGCCGATACAGAGGCTAAGGCGCTGCGCTACATGCCCGATTTTAAAATCGTTCAAGCCACGCCAGGGGAGACGTTTACCCCTCAGGCGAGCCAGCACGTGCACGCTGAAGCACTCGCGTGGCTTGAGAACGAGCTGTCCCAGCCGTTTGATGGCCCTAAGGTAGTGATTAGTCATCATGCTCCGCTGCATGAGTGTATTCCTGATCAATATCTGGGCGACGCGTTATCCCCTGCGTTTGCCTCCCATTTGCCTCATTTAATGGGCAATATGGATGTATGGGTGCACGGGCATGTTCACGAACCCGTGGATATTTTGCGGAATGGCAAGCGTATCATTGCCAACCCCGGCGGATACCCTGATGAGTTTACTCCAGCGTTGTTTAAGCCAGATTGGGTTGTCGAGGTGTAATACAATGAATTATTTCCATAGGTAGAGCATTGTTTTGAGGGTTTTTGAGAATTATTCTCAAATATTTTTTGGCTACTACTTTGGTTTATATTTTGCTTGTTCTACTTGCTTCATCGATTCAAAATATTTAGTCTTGATGTTGTATGATGTATTACATTGGCGTTGGGCAGTTTGATAGGACTTGCTCACCCAAGGTACGGCGCATTTACTGAGAGGGTACAACGTGAAGTTTTCAAAAGAAGCAGTAACGAATGCTATCGGCGATGGCTTGCTGTCATTCCCCATTACCGACTTCGATAGCCAAGGTCGCTTTGATGAGGCGAGCTATCGTAAACGGCTAGAGTGGTTCATTAGTCATGAAATTTCAGCCGTTTTCGTAGCGGGTGGGACAGGCGAGTTTTTTAGTTTATCGCTTGAAGAATATCATAATATTGTTCGTGTGGCGGTTGAGGTAATTGATGGCCGCCTGCCGGTTATAGCTAGCGCTGGCTTAAGTGTTGCATCAGGTTTGGCATTTGCAAAAGCTGCGGAAGAAGCGGGCGCTGATGGCATTCTATTAATGCCTCCGTATCTTACTGAATGCCCGCAAGATGGTTTGGTTGAGTATGCGCGTCAAATTTGTGATGCCACATCAGTCAATGTTATCTATTACAATCGTGGTAACGGTGTTTTAACAGCTTCTTCTGTTCAGCAATTGGCTGATTGCTGTCCTAATTTGATCGGCCTTAAAGACGGCAAAGGTGATATTCAGGCGTTAAACAAAATTATCAAAACGGTAGGGGGTCGCCTCACCTATATCGGTGGTGTGCCAACAGCAGAAATCTTTGCAGAAGCGTATCTTTCTATTGGGGTAAATACCTACTCCTCTGCCGTATTCAACTTTGTACCTGATATGGCTGTTACCTTTTATAAGGAGCTGCGTAAAGGAAATAAAGAGGCTGTCAAGAAAATCACTAATGAATTTTTTATTCCGTTTGTGGATTTACGTGATAATAAAGCAGGTTATGCAGTCAGCTTGATTAAGGCAGGAGCTTCAATGATAGGCCGGCCAGCCGGTAATGTTCGCGCACCACTAACTATGCCAACTGAAGATGAAGTTCGACGGCTTGAAGCTTTGATCAGTGTGGCAAGAAATTTCTAGTGCGCATTTTTTTAGAGTCCATTATTATGCCAGTAAGATAGCTAGTAGTTGGTTAAGCACGAAGCCCGATGAGGTTAAATGTTAATGAAAATAAAAATTGCTATCTTGCTGGTAATTAGTTGCTGCTATAAAGCTATAAAATATCGATTGATTTTCATCAATGCATTTCAATAAGATATATGATTTTTACTATAGATCTGAATCAACATATAAAAAAGTAATTTTTTTGTACCCTACAGGCTGAAGGAGTTTCCTTGATGTATGAGTCAAGTCGGTTAAAGCCTATTCAAGCTTCACCAGCAATGGCGATATCTGTAAAAGCGCAGGAAATGTGTAAGGCGGGTATGAATGTTATCAATCTTAGTGTGGGAGAGCCTGGTTTTGATACGCCTAGTCATATAATTGATGCTGCTGTAGCGGCTATGAGAAGTGGTGAAACTCATTATACACCTGCAGACGGTACTATTGCTTTAAAGAATGCAATCGTAGACAAGTTTTTACGCGAAAATAGTTTGAAATTTTCTCGCCACAATATTTCTACAGGTAATGGTGCTAAGCAGGTTATATTTAACGCTTTAATGGCAACGATGGAACCTGAAGACGAAGTAATTGTACCTGCTCCGTATTGGGTTTCATATACAGACATGGTTTTACTGCTTGGAGGAGTGCCAAAGATACTAGAATGCCCTGTCGAGAGTGGTTATAAGTTAAATATTAATCAGCTTGAAGCAGCAATTACACCTAAAACACGTTGGTTAATCTTGAATTCACCTAGCAACCCATCAGGCATGGCTTATACGTTAGAAGAACTTCGTAAGCTTGGTAATGTTCTTAAACGCCATAAGGGAGTCTTGGTTTTATCTGATGAGATTTATGAGCATATTAATTATGGCTCTGAACGAATTCCATCAATCTTAAATGCGTGCCCAGAGCTGCATGATCGTGTTGTAATTGTAAATGGTGTATCAAAAGCCTATGCTATGACTGGCTGGCGCTTAGGCTACGCAGCTGGGCCTGAAAAGCTGATTAAAGTTATGGCCAAAATTCAATCGCAAAGTACTTCTAACCCTTGTTCAATTTCACAGGCTGCGGCTATTGCAGCACTAAATGGGCCGCAGGATTTTTTAGCTTCGGCAATGACAGAGTATTCACAGCGAAGAGAGGTGCTCTTTGATGCGCTAGATAATATTCCGGGGTTACATGCACGAAAGCCGAATGGTGCATTTTATGCATTCGTTGAGTGCAGTAATATAATTGGACGAAAGACAGCAGAAGGCATAACTATTTATGATGATGAAGCGCTAGCATCTTATTTTCTTGAAGAGGCACATGTTGCAGTCGTACCAGGATCTGCGTTTGGTCTGTCGCCATATTTTCGTATGTCTTTTGCTGCTCCACTTAATGAGTTAAAAGAGGCTTGTAAACGCTTGGATAATGCGATATCACACTTGGTGCTATGATCAATTTTTTTCTGATTTTATTAATATAATAAGTTCTCATTATTACTTATTGTTTCGATATATAACTTTAGCGAGATATTAATATTGAATGAGTTAAGCATGTGGGTTGAAGGTTTTTGGCTTCACGAGCATGCTAGGAACTACAGGTATACATAAAATCACATGAGTTGTATATGTGGAAAAAATTTTCCTTTAGATGGGGGTGTTAAGTAGATAGAAATATAGGTAGAAGATTGTCAGGTAATATCTCAAGGCGCTATTTGTTTTAGCTTTGTCTCTATTGATTTTTGTTATCCACTTAAAATAGACTGTGTTGAGGAGTTTTGTATGAGCGATGTGTATGAGAATATGAAAGTAAATGGAATAATACTACCTGGTATTGCAAAACCTTCGGGTATTTATTTAACTGTGGCGAATTTTAGTGATAAGCTTTTCTATACTTCGGGGAAAGGTTGGACTCAAGAGGGTAGGCCTGCTTGTACCGGTAAGATTGGAAAAGACTTAAGTGTAGAGGAAGGTCAAGAAGCAGCACGCATGAGCATGCTTAACCTATTGGGGAATATTGAAGCAGAGATAAAAGATTTAAATAAAATTAAAAAAATAATTAAAGTATTGGGTTTTATATCAAGTGGTGACGACTTCTTTGAACAAACTAAGGTTTTAAATGGTGCGTCTCAAGTTCTTGTCGATATATTTGGAGAGGATGTTGGGAAAGGTGCTAGAACTGCAATAGGTGTGAATTCTCTCCCATTTAATATGCCAGTAGAGATTGAAATGATTTTTGAGATTGTTTAATTTTGATCTCCTTATTTAAATTAATAAATGCAGCACTTGCGATTTTTATTGCACCTGAGTATTCACCTAAGAACACCTGGGCTGGGGTTCGGTAACCCAGCCGCTTAGTCACTTTTCAAGCACTACGTCGGCACCGCTAGCTGGCCAATTGGGCTTCTTTAGGCGAAGTCAGACCGTTGCTCTTTAGTTCGCGGCTAATGGTGCAGCTGTAGACGCCGATGGGCTTGGCGATCTGTCGCTGGCAGATGCCAGTCTCAAGATAGGCAAAAATTTGGTATCGTTGGACTTGGGTCAACTGTAGGTATCCATCCCATGCTCTGCTTCACTTTGGTAGTGATATGAATTCCTACTCGGGTGCAAGCACAAAGCACGATGGTTAGTAGGTACGACTGCACACGTATATCTGGTCTTTAGAGGATGCCAGTGGCATCGGATCCTAGTGGGCTATTCGCACGTCAGTTCACAAATGGTATAGCAAGCTGCTAACTATTCGACCAAAACGGGGTTTACAAGCGACCGACGTCACCCCCTGATTGAGTAGCGCTACACTTTAGAGTCCGATCCTATGCGTAAGGAGATTGGACATGAAGAAGCGTTTCAGCGAAGAACAGATCATTGGTTTTCTGGGCGAAGCAGAAGCAGGACTGCCCATCAAGGAGCTATGCCGTCGGCATGGTTTCTCAGAAGCCAGTTACTATCTATGGCGCAGCAAGTTTGGCGGCATGAGCCTGCCGGACGCCAAACGGCTTAAAGAACTCGAAACTGAAAATACGCGATTAAAGAAGCTTCTCGCCGAATCGCTACTGGAGATGGAGGTCACTTGCGAGGCGCTGAGAAAAAAGTGGTGAGCGCCCCTGCACACCGAGAGATAAGTGCGTTTCATGGTGTCACGTGGTCTGAGTGAGCGCCGAGCGCTCTGTGTTATCCGTATGAGTGCCAGTGCGTTGCACTATCAATCGGCCCCTGACCGCAATGGGCCATTGCGTGTACTCATTGTTACCTTGGCACATCGGCATCGTCGTACGGCGCTGGAATGATTTACCTGAAGCTGCCGGTGATTTTCAACCCAGTTGTCCAAATTGCTGCGCTTAAGCAGCATGTTTATTACGCTCGATTTCCTGCACTTTCCCTGGGTTAAGCGGCACTGAACCAGTGACCTCGCAGTTTCGGGTGCTGCCCGACCAGCGTTGCGGATAGCGATGCTTAGCGCTTTCATAAATCGCTTTACGACGTTCAAGGCGTTTTAGATCAACACCACGATGCTGGTCAGCTGGCGTGACATATTGTATACCACTGTGAAGGTGCTGTTCGTTGTAAGCCCGCTCGAACATCGTAAGCGCTCCACCAACCTTTCAATTACCCACAAGTCGGTGATGCGTTTGGATTCGCAGCTTGGAATCCTTCGACGAGGTCAGCTAATCGTGTGAATCCTCGCCAGAGAACCGTTGTTCCTGGCGGATCATTGCTTGGTCGATCCAAGTAGCCAACCAAACGAGCAACCGCCGTCATGTAAAAAACGATATCGCGTCGCATATCCTGCCTAGTTGGTAAGAGCTCCACTAACCTTTCAATTACCCACAAGTTGGTGATGCGTTTGGATTCGCAGCTTGGAACCCTTCGACGAGGTCAGCTAATCGTGTGAAGCCTCGCCAGAGAAACGTTGTGCCTGGCGGATCATCGTTTGATCGATCCAAGTAGCCAACCAAACGAGCAACCGCCGTCATGTAAAAATCAATATCGCGGCGTCGCATACCCTGTTTAGTTGAAGTCATTGAACGGTCGAGCAAGGCTCTTTCAGTACCCGTAAACACCGCTGCTGGTGAGGCAGTTGGGAACTGACGTCGAAGCATAGTCAGCCAGGATATTCGCCATGATACGACGCAGCAAAGCGCAATACAGTTAGAGATTCGACTAGCAGTGGTGAGCCGCATCTTCTCAATCCGGCATCCCGTTTTCAGGGTCTTGAAGAATGTCTCTATGTTCCAGCGTTGTGCATACCAGTTGAGCTTTTGCACCGCATCGGCGTGGTTGGCGACGGGAAGGTTGGTGATCAGTTTCCAAAAGATGGGAGAGCGGTCTTTCTGTGGATTGATTTCTTCCGCAAAAATGATATTCAACTGTTGGTGCTGATAGTTTCTCTGTTTCCCAATCGGTGGGCAGGCAGTCATCGCTGCATGTCGAACCAACAATTTAGCTTGTTGCTCATTACCTCGATCATCGCGAAACTGAATATCGTGCGTTCCGCTGGCCTGCGTCTCCGCCATTACTTGGGAAATGGTTGTTCCTCCATCCTCAGCGAGGCGGTCGACGCAGCTTCGAACCAGAAAGTGAGTGCCCAGTTTTTGAACTAAGCAAAAGAGTTCGAAGATGTCACTTTCTCGATCGCCGATATGTACGCAACGTTCAGGTGAACCGGCTAGCTCAGTGGATAGACGCAAATTATCGAGCCAACGTATGCTCTCTTTCTGATCAATGGGGGTACCCGGGTAGGGTTGATCTTACGCTTGAGAGCCGAGGCTCCCTTGAACTTGTCCCTCGTCCAGAACTTGGTGGCCGTTAAGCCTAATGGCAAACCTTCTGGGGTGATCGCCAGACTAGCATGCATCAACAGACCACAGACGGTGTGTTGTTGGTGTCGTCCTTCCTTCATCTTGCACCCGGTAGATACCTTGGTAAACCCGATTTTCTCGGGTGAAGAGCGTTTGAAAGAAAACTCTGTTGTGTCCTGCAAGATCAGAACGGGGCCATCGGTGGCCTGGATTCGTAAAGCCGAGGCTGCAAAATGCCCCTCTAATATTTTGTCTTCGCTAACATTTTCGTTGGTGAAGAAACGATAGGCGGCCTTTGTATTCGCCCAATCCTGGAATGCCGTGGGGAGGGATCTATCTGGTCTCTCGCCAATATCTTCCAAGATCATCCCTAGCCTTCGGTTCAATCGTGCATCACCCAGATCGCAGCCAGACGTTTCCGCATCCACCCATCGTTCCATATTTGAGCCTTTCCCAACGTTGTTGAAGATATTCAACAACGAATCATAACCGTCCCCGGCTAATCAAGTAGAAACTCATGTGATCGATGACTTGTGGGTAATTGAAAGGTTTATGGTGCGCTTACCGAACACCAACATCCATTCTTGTACCGCGTTCAGCGATGCAAAGCCCTTGGTGGGCCATGCTGGGCAATATTTGACGGTACGGAACAGTGACTCCAAGTAAGGGTTGTCGTTGCTCACTCTTGCCCGACTGTAAGACATCAACATGCCCAGTTCGGTTAGCCTCGCTTTGAGCGTATAGGGCGTCATCGGCGCCCCATTATCCGAGTGCAATAACGGCGGCTGACGCCAGCATTTCTCACGCAATAATGCACGCTCCATCAGCCGTTTAGCCAAGTCGCCCGATTCCGTCTCATGAACTTTCCAGGCAATGATTTTGCGGCTGTAGATATCCATGATCAGGTAGAGATACCAGTGCTGGCCTCGTACAACGGAGTCGCAATAGCTAATATCCCAACTCCAGACCTAGTTTGGCCCTGTTGCCGTAAAACTGGACGGCGTGGTTTCATACGGTTACGATGGTGGTGCTGGGATGCTTTTTCAAGACCCGATAAAACGACGATTCGGAGGCCAGATAGACACCGTTGTCTGCCAGTAAGGGCACAATTAGAGACGGCGGCAAGCTCTGATATTCGGGACGATGACAAGTGTTCAAAATGGTCTGCTCTTTCTCATGCGTGAGTTGATGCGGCTGCCTACCTTGTGCCGCCTGTGGGCGCTGATCCTCAACAATAGTCCCACACTCAGATCGCCAACGCTTTAGTGTGCGCTCGCTTACATCTATAATAACGGCTGCTTGATAGCGGGAAACGCCACCCACAACCGCTTCGTCAAGTAGCGCGATGAGCCTTGCACGTTCGTCGAGCGGCGTTAGTCGTCCTCGCCGCTGTCGGGATCCTCGCTGTACAAAGCTTCGAGCTTTGTTGAGAGCACCAGTAACGACGTCGTCTCTGCCACTACCTTGTCTTTGCGCCGCACTTCCGCTTTGAGTTGCTTGATGGTCTTACGGTCTTCTTTACGCTGCTTTTGCGCCGCTGTTTCCTGATCTTCTTGCCGACCAGCGCCTTCGAGGCAAGCCGCTTTCCACTGCTGAATTTGCTCGGGATAAAGGCCTTTTTCGCGACAGTAAGCGCCAAGCGCTGCCTCTGAAAGGGTGGCGGTTTCGATGACCACGACTAGCTTGGCGTCGGGCAACCATTCGCTGTCGCCTGAAGTGTAACCCGGCACAGGCACTCCTTTTACTCGACACTGTATTAACCAACCATACAGAGTCGCGTCTGAGATACCTTCCTCTGTCGCTACCGATGCCACATTGTGATTATGGGGTGGTAACAACTTCTTCAGGACGGCTGCTCTACGCTCTGCAGAATAACGTGGCACAAGGGCTCCATGCCGCTCCCTCTGGGTTAGATTTAGGCGATATCGCCAACCGGACAACTAGGCTGACAGAGGGGGCTGCGTCAAGCCGGTGAACGGGGCAATCATAAGCGCGTCGAGCGCCTCTACGCGGTATTGCCCTTTTTTTAATCGAACCTGGAAAACCCAATCAAAACGCCTATATCGAATCGTTTAACGGGCGCTTCCGTGATGAATACCTGAATGAACAATGGTTTACTAGCCTGCATCACGCCAGAGTTGTCATCGAGGCGTGGCGACGGAAATACAACGAGGAAAGACCGAAGAAGGGGCTTGGAGTATTAACGCCTTTCGCCTATGCCGAGCAACTGGTGTTAAAAAACGATAAAGTAACTTCAGACTCTAAACCCGGGTGCTACTGAGGATGGGGTGACGTCGCGCTCACGCGTTATATTATCCCCATTTTAGCCAGTCAAATTCACTATATCACTGCATTTTCCTAGACTTTGGTCTGAGGGTTAAGGATCAGGGTTGCAATGATCTATTTTCTACCTTACATTTATACTTGTACGATGTATGACAACAGGGGCTTATCCTTTGTCTTTGGCACATCACTCTATGTGTTCTTATACATAGTTTGTTGAAGTACCTGCAGTAAGTCAGTTGTCGTATATTTGAAGTTACAAAATAACGTTTAAGAAGTTCTAATAATAATTGGCCGCATATAAGGCGCTAAAGCATTAGGTCAATTTTATATCAACAATAAGGAGATGCTCATGATCCCAGCCGTCACTTACCTTAGTCCCTCAAACAAGTCGCCCGTTTTTTTGCGTCAATTAGGCATCGCTCTGAGTGCGAGTATCGCTGCAGTTGCCCTATCTTTGAGCACACAAGCTAATGCTCAGGAGAGAGTTTTTCGGTCTGCCGATGTGCAGCCTGAAGGATTCCCAACGGTTGAAGCTGTGGAGTACATGGGAGAACTCCTTGAAGAGCGAAGCGATGGCCGTCTAAGTGTCGATGTCTTTGCTTCTGGGCAATTAGGCAATGAAAAGGAAACCATCGAGCAGGCACGCTTTGGCATCATCGATATGAACCGCATTAGTTTGGGCGGTTTTAACAACCTTATTCCTGAAACAGTGGTCTTATCGTTACCTTATGTCTTTCGTTCGGTTGAGCATATGCGAAATACCGTTGATGGCCCTATTGGTGATGAGATACTGTCAGCCTTTGAGCCGCATGGATTGGTTGGCCTAGCTTTCTTGGATGCTGGAACTCGGAATTTCTATAATTCGGTACGTCCTATCGAGTCACTCGAAGACATGGAGGGTCTCAAGATTAGAGTGCAGCCTTCGGATATCTTCATTGACATGGTTAATGAGATGGGAGCGAATGCTGTAGCGATGGGGTTTGGTGAGCTTTACTCAGGCCTGCAAACTGGTGTTATTGATGGGACGGAACAAAGCTGGCCGACCTATGAGGCCGCTAACCATGTTGACGTGGCCGAGTACTACTCAATCACCGAACATCTCATTTTGCCCGAAGCTTTGGTGATGTCTAAAACAGTTTTTGACGGCTTAAGCCCTGAGGATCAGCAATTAGTGCGTCAAGCTGCCAAAGATATCGTTCCGTATATGCGAGAGCTTTGGGATGAGCGCGAAAAAAGCGCTGAAGAGACGGTGCGTTCACAAGGCGCACAGGTATTTACTGTAGATAAACAGCCATTCATAGATGCTATGGTGCCAGTGCAAAAAAAGTATCTTGATAGCCCAGAGCTCAAAGATCTTTTTGAGCGCATCCAGGCTGTTGAGTAACTCTTAACGCAATATAGATACCTGCGATGGTTAGCTTCTCTCTATTTGTTCACTACTCCAGAAGGTAAGAGTCGACCATCGCTTTGCCTAATATGATAATTATTAATGGGCGCAACTATTATGCTTAAAAAAACAACTGCAACCCGCATGCTTGATCTATTGAGTTGGTTGTCACGCTGGGTGGCGAGCAGCTCACTAGTTCTGATGACAATCGTCATATCCTGGCAAGTATATGGACGGTACGTTCTAAACGATTCGCCCAGTTGGAGTGAGGGTACTGCACTGCTGTTAATGAGTTGGTTTATTCTAATTGGAGCAGCGGCCGGCGTCCGTCACGGAGATCATTTAGGCTTTACCATTGGTTTAAGCATGGCAACGCCCAAAGTGCGTAGGGCAATGTATACAGTAAATTACTTCCTAATGATGGTATTCGGTGTGCTAATGTCTTGGTATGGCGTTGCTTTAGTGCGAGGAACTTGGGCAGGAAACATGCCCGGTATGTTTTTACCTCAAGGAGTCGACTATATACCTCTGGTTATTAGTGGTGTGCTGATTGCTATTTATTCTACAGAAAAATTGATGCAGGTATATACCCTGCCAGATGAGGAGTAACTCATGGAACTTTATGTCCTCTTTGGCATTTTTGTGTTATTGATGTTGATTGGCATGCCAATTGCCTTTTGTTTGGCAATCTCCTCGCTCTGTACGGCGCTATACATGGGAATGCCAGCACTTATTGTATTTCAGCAAATCAACGCAGGCTTTAATTCCATGGCGATGATTGCTATTCCGTTATTTATTTTTGCTGGTGAGCTCATGATGCGCGGAGGAATTGCCGACCGCATGATTGCTTTTGCCAACAGCTTAGTCGGTCATGTGCGTGGAGGGTTAGGGCAGGTCAATATTACTTCCTCTTTATTGATGAGCGGTATCTCGGGTTCCCCTGTTGCCGATGCATCAGCAATAGGCGGGATTATGGTACCGCAAATGACTAAACGGGGCTATAAGAGTACTTATGCCGTCAATATCACAATTACCAGTGCTATTGTAACGCTTGTGATGCCGCCTTCACCTAATTTAATCATGTATTCGATTGCGGGTGGTGGCATTTCGATTGTTGATTTGTTTACGGCAGGAATCTTGCCCGGCGTGTTGCTGGCGTTTGCCCTGATGGCTGTGGCTTACATCGAGGCAGTACGCAAAGGGTATCCTAGCGAGCGCTTTGCTGGTTTTGTCGCTATCGGTCGCTACTTCGTAGCAGCTATTCCTGCGTTTTTCTTAATTGGAGTGATCTTTGGTGGCGTACGCTTCGGCATCTTTACTGCTGCTGAAAGCGCCTGTATGGCAGTATTATACGTTTTTGCCTTGATGGCCATCGTCTACCGGACAGGCTCGATACATTTGCTGAGCCAATCTGTCATTAGTGCTACACGCACTACAGCGATGGTATTACTGATTATTGGTGCCGCTGCTTCATTTGGCTGGTTTATGGCCTTTCTGCAGGTTCCCAGTAAAGTCATTGCCCTAATAAGTTCGCTCTCGTCTGATCCGAATATTGTATTGCTGTTAATACTGCTCATCTTATTGGCTTTGGGTACGTTCATGGATCTTGCACCCATGATTATTATCACTACACCAATTTTTCTACCCATCGCGATGGCGTTCAATATTGATCCGGTACACTTTGGTGTGATCCTTATTCTGGCTGGAGGAATTGGCCTATGTACGCCGCCGGTTGGGACGCTGTTATTCGTAGGCTGCGCCGTAGGAAAAGTCAAAGTCGGTGATTTGCTTAGGACGCTTTGGCCATATTATTTGGCTTGCTTGGCGACGCTACTGATAGTGGCTTATATTCCCTCAGTTTCATTATGGTTGCCAAGTCTATTTAGCTAGATGTTTGAAATATATCAAAAGATTTAGTCGAAAATAGAGGTTTGGTGATGCTCTTAAGGATTTAAAAGTTAATTTCTTAAATGATGCTTTTGTCTATATTTGTTAGAACGTTGAAAAGCTGATTGCCCCAGTATTATTGTTAATGCGATATTGGTTTGGTAAAAGTTTGAAGGTCACGTTTTAGCTATAATTATTATTAGATAAGGGTTAGTGTCGGAAGGCATTGTTATCGATCTTGCGTCGTATGCATTTGTCTTTGTGATTAGTTTCGTCGTCATGGTCGACGACAATACTCAAGATGTAATGGTGCCGAAAAGACCAAACATCGAAACTTTATAGTGGAGGTCAGCATGAATTCCAAGAAACAAGCAGTTCGTGTAGGTGTCGATATAGGAGGAACGTTTACTGATGTAGCGCTTGAAGTAGGCTCCGAATTGCACTCGACAAAAGTGCTAACCGACTATACGGCTCCCGAGCGCGCCATTCTAACTGGCTTAAAGCAGGTGCTTGAAAAAGCATCTCTACAATTTTCTGATATCGAAGTTATTATTCATGGAACAACTCTAGCCACAAACTCTTTAATTATGCGTGATGGCGCACGTACTGCTCTCATTACTACCGAAGGATTTCGAGATGTAATTGAGATGCGCACAGAGAATCGTTTCGAACAGTATGACCTCAATATTCAATTGCCGCCAGCATTGGTTGAACGTCATGATCGTCATGTGCTTAAAGAACGTATTGATGTAAACGGTAATGTCTTAATCAAGCCAGCGGCAGAGGATATTGAAAATTTAATTGACCTGATTGAGGAGGGGGACTATGAAAGCGTAGCGATCGGATTTTTACATAGCTACGCCAATGGATCCCATGAGAGTCTCGTGCGTGAGGCTCTGCAAAAGCGCCTACCAGGAATTAGTATTTCGGTCTCTTCGGAGGTTTCACCACAAATCCGTGAGTATGAGCGCTTCAATACTGTTTGCGCTAATGCCTACGTTAAGCCGCTTATAAAATCCTACTTAGACCGGCTTAGCGATGCACTTAAAGAGTCTGGAGCACCATGTCCTATATTCATGATGCATTCGGGCGGAGGCATTATTTCTGTAGATATTGCCGCAGAGTTTCCTGTGCGGCTAGTTGAGTCTGGCCCTGCAGGCGGTGCTATTTTTGCCGCTTATATAGCAGAGCGTTATGGTTTAAATTCAGTCGTATCCTTTGATATGGGGGGGACGACTGCGAAGATATGTTTGATCGAAGATTATGTTCCCAAAACAGCTAAAACCTTCGAGGTAGCGCGCACTTATCGCTACAAAAAAGGTAGTGGCATGCCAATCTCTATACCTGTGGTTGAAATGGTTGAAATCGGTGCTGGTGGTGGGTCTATTTCGTCGGTCGATGGCATGCGACAGATTCGCGTAGGCCCCCGTAGTGCTGGCTCGGAGCCTGGGCCAGCGTGCTACCAGCGTGGTGGTGAACACCCTACTGTCACCGATGCCAATGTACTGTTGGGACGTTTGGATCCCGATAACTTTGCAGGCGGAGACATGAGGTTATCCAGCGCGCTCGCCCAAGCTGCAGTCGAAGATAAAATTGCTACTCCTCTGGGGCTCTCAGTCGATGATGCTGCATACGGTATTATTGAGGTCGTAGACGAGAGTATGTCAAATGCCGGGCGTGTTCATGCAGTTGAGAGTGGCCACGATATCAGCAACTTTGCAATGATCACCTTTGGAGGGGGTGGGCCTGTGCATGCAGGGCGTTTGTGCGAAAAAATGGGCATTGACCGCTATCTGGTTCCACCTGGTGCTGGAGTGGGGTCTGCAATAGGATTTCTGCGCGCGCCTTTTGGTTTTGAATCTGTTCGTAGTGGCTTCATGCGTCTGAGTCAGTTTGATGCCACTGCGGTAAACGAGCTGATCTCAGATATGTCTAATGAGGCGGTTAGCTTTGCGAAACAGGGCTTGGATAAGAGTAATCCAACTATCGAGCGCACCGCCCACATGCGTTATGCGGGTCAGGGCTGGGAAATTCCAGTTGTAATTCCCGAACGCACTTTTACCCAAAATGACACTAACTATTTGCGTGAACTTTTTGAAACTGTATATGTGCGCTTCTTTGGTCGTGCCATTGATAGGCTGGATGTCGAGATTGTGAGCTGGTCCATTAAAGCAGTCTCAGCACGGCAAAAGGTTACTCCGTCAGTACCTGTTGCAAAAACTCGAACCATTAAGCCCCAAAGTAAGCGCAAAATTTTTGAGGCACGTGATCAAGTCTTCGTTGAGGCAGGTGTCTATGACCGTGACACTTTAGAATCCGGGGATGTCATTACAGGTCCTGCGGTTATCGTTGAGCGTGAAACCGCCACCATTCTACCTGCGACTTTCGATGCCACCGTTCAGACTGATCGTTGTCTATTCGTCCAGGCTCGAGTGAACACACCTAGCAAGGAGCTATAAATGAAAACTAAAATAAATAATATTCAGATGCAGGTAATGTGGAATCGTCTAATTTCTGTAGTCGAGGAGCAGGCACTGACACTGATTCGTACCGCATTTAGTACTAGTGTACGTGAGGCTGGTGATCTATCGGCTGGTGTATTCGATGCGGACGGCCTGATGCTGGCCCAGGCGGTCACTGGCACACCGGGACATGTTAATACTATGGCTGAGTCCGTTGGTCACTTTATCCGTGACCTAGGTGAGGACAATATCTATGAAGGAGACGTTTACCTCACCAATGATCCCTGGAAAGGAACGGGGCATCTGCACGATTTTACTGTCGTCAGCCCGGCGCACCGTAATGGTTGTCTGATTGGTTATTTCGCTTGCACCGCTCACGTAGTCGACATTGGGGGGCGTGGGTTTGGGCCGGATGGCCGCGAAGTTTACGAAGAGGGTTTGCTAGTACCAATAATGAAGTTTGCGAAGCGTGGCGAAGTTAATCAGGATCTCATTAACGTTGTGCTCAACAATGTACGCGAGGCAGATCAGGTTGTTGGTGATCTTTATGCATTAGCAGCTTGCAATGATACGGGAATTCGGCGTCTTGCAGGCATGATGGATGAGTTTGATTTGGATAGTCTTCAGATGTTGGGTGCCTATATTCTTGACAATAGCCGCCGAGCTACGCTTGAGAAAATTGCAGCTCTTCCTCGGGGCTCACACAATAATCGCATGCAAGTCGATGGCTACGAAGCCCCTGTTACTATGGCTGTCACTGTCACAATAGAAGAGGATCGCGTTATTGCCGACTTTGACGGCACCTCGGGGCCTAGTGGTTATGGTATTAACGTGCCTCTTACTTATACTAAAGCGTATGCTTGTTATGGATTGAAATGCGCGATTGCACCAGAAATCCCCAACAACGCAGCATCGCTAGCACCATTTGAAATCACCGCTCCCCCTGGCTGTATTCTTAACGCACTCCATCCTGCGCCGGTGTCAGTGCGTCACGTTTTAGGTCATTTTGTACCTGATACTGTATTGGGTGCCTTGCATAAGTTTTTGCCTGATGAACTACCCGTGGAGGGGTCGGGACCAACTTGGAATATCCAAATTAGCGCTCGCGCTACCGATGCTATTACCGATCCGAATGTTCGTCGTTCTGCTGAAATTCTGATGTTCAACAGTGGCGGAACAGGTGCACGCCCTAGTATTGACGGTATAAATGCGACCGCATTTCCAAGTGGTATCCATACGATGCCTGTCGAAGCCACCGAACAGGTTGGGCCTATAGTCGTTTGGCGTAAGGAGTTACGGCCAGATTCTGGTGGCGCAGGCGAGCACCGTGGAGGGTTGGGGCAAATTATCGAAATTGCCCCAGCTACAGGCTACACTATGACCTTCAATTCTATGTTTGATCGTATTAACAACCCGGCTCGAGGTCGTCGTAATGGGTTGGATGGTGAGAGTGGAACGCTCATGTTAAGCAATGGTACGAAGCTAAAAGGGAAGGGCATGCGCACCGAGGTGCCTGAAGGGGATCGCGTTGTGTTTTCACTACCTGGTGGTGGTGGCTATGGTGATCCTAAGGCTCGTTCGCGCGAAGCCATGATGAGCGACGTACACAATGGGTATGTTTCTGCCGAACAAGCCAAGGCAACTTACGGCTACAATGGAAGTTGAGAAAGATCTGTCTTTTCATTGTTTCTAACTCAGCTCACTTGCTCTTGCATTATTAAAGGGACTTATTGTAACAGTTACGGCAGCTGAAACTATTAAGAATCAACATCGATACACGTCAATTTTCAGGTTCGTCTTCTGGAAGTTGGCGTGATCATTTTAAAGATAGTTCGCTAATTAACTGTAGAATAGAGTGATATTCCATTCTTTTGAGAAGAATAATTTCTTCCTTTTGCATTGGTTTCATTTGTGTTTTGCATAATTAGCCAAGCGGTTTTGGAAAATAGAACCTTGACAAAGGCTAAGAATTCTTATTTTGTGGCTGCAGCATTTTTGAATGCACCTAAATTTCTGTTAAGACGACACTTCTAGGACTTCAGTTGTGCGATATAATACAACTTGGATATTAATGAAGGATAGCTTCCATGGTCAAAACCAGCACAGCGGCATCTGCCCTAAAACCGCTTCAAATAAGTAAAGTGACACAGCAGGGAAGCTTGTCCGTGCATGTGGCCGACCAGTTGGAAGCGTTGATCACTCAGGGGAAAGTAGGCGTGGGAGAAAAACTGCCCACTGAGAACAGTCTTTGTGACTCCTTCGGCGTTAGCCGCACAGTCATACGTGAGGCCATCACACACCTTAAATCACTGGGGCTTGTTGAGACCCGGCGTGGTGTAGGCACCTCTGTGCTGCGCTCTTCTACGGTAGAGGCGCGGCCCGCCGAGCGTATCAACCCGACCACCGTGGAAGATATCTTGCACCTACTGGAACTGAGGCTAACCTTAGAGCCAGCGGCAGCCGAACTGGCGGCCCTACGTCATGACGATGAGGATCGCCAGCGGCTTGAGGCGCAGCATATAGCTTTTAGTAATGCATATACTGCCAAAACCCAAGCCCGTGAAGAAGATTACCTGTTCCATTTTGCGATTGTTACTGCGACTAAAAATCCTTTTTTTCAATCTTTTTACAAGCAGTGGAGTCAGAGCGTGATTCCCCGCGCGAAGTTGCTGAGCATTGATATTAATCCTATCTCCTCCGAGCGCTACTTAGAGCGAGTTCAGGAAGAGCACGCCTACATTCTCGAAGCTATTCTTTCTCGTGATGCTCAAGCAGCCCGCGAAACCATGTACCAGCACCTTAACCGGGCGCGCAACACGTACGCCCAGTATCGTGACCAGTGATATCGCTGACCCATATAAGGAGCAACATATGACGATTCGAGGCGAAATGCTGATCGGTCATCAAGCAGTGACCGGCACCCAAGCCAATATTCAAGCGGTTAACCCCGCCACCGGCGAAAAACTAGAGCCTGTCTATATTGGCGGCAGTCGAGCCCATGTTGAGCAAGCCTGCGAGCTAGCTGAAACGGCCTATGCCATCTACCGCGAAACGTCTCTAGAAGAGCGCGCTACGTTTTTAGAAACCATCGCCAGTGAAATAGAAGCGATTGGTAGTGAGCTGATTGAGCGCGCCATGGCTGAAACGGGCCTGCCCCAGGCACGCATTGAAGGCGAGCGAGGCAGAACCTGCGGGCAGCTGCGACTGTTCGCTTCAGTAGTACGTGCCGGTGAATGGCTTGATGTACGCATCGACCCGGCCATGCCAGATCGCCAACCGCTGCCGCGTGCTGACCTGCGTCAGCGTCATATCGCCCTGGGGCCTGTTGCTGTATTTGGCGCCAGCAATTTTCCGCTAGCATTTTCGGTTGCGGGTGGTGATACCGCTTCGGCCCTAGCGGCTGGCTGCCCGGTGGTGGTGAAAGGTCATTCTGCGCACCCAGGCACCTCTGAGCTGGTGGGCCAGGCGATTCAAAAAGCCGTAAAAGCCTGCAATTTACCGGAAGGCGTTTTCTCGCTGCTGTTTGGTGCCGGTAACGAAATTGGCCAGGCGCTGGTGGATGATCCGCGTATTCAAGCGGTTGGTTTCACCGGCTCGCGCAGTGGCGGTATGGCGCTGATGAAAACGGCGCAAGCAAGGCCTCAGCCGATCCCAGTCTACGCTGAGATGAGCAGTATTAACCCTGTGTTCTTGCTACCAGCGGCACTTAAAGCGCGCGGTAAAGCACTGGGCGAAGCCTTTGTTGGCTCACTCAATATGGGCGCGGGCCAGTTCTGCACCAATCCTGGCTTGGTCATTGCGGAAAAAGGTCCTGAGTTGGATGCCTTTATTGAGGCAGCGCGAGGCGCCGTGGAAGCCAGCGGCGCGCAGACAATGCTGACGCCGGGTATCCACCGCGCCTATCAAGAGGGCGTGACCAGTCTGAGCGGCGCAGCTAAAGTGCGCGAAATCGCCCGTGGCCAAACCGGCAGCGACTACCAGTGCCAGACAGGCCTGTTTGCCGCTTCAGCGAGCGATTTCCTTGCATCAAAAGCGCTGCAAGCGGAAGTGTTCGGCGCCACCTCGCTGGTTGTTGAGTGCGAAGACGCGTCGGAAGTAAAACGTGTTGCTGAACAGCTGGAAGGCCAGCTCACCGCCACACTGCATATGGACGACGCCGATTTGGATGCCGCTAAAGCGCTGCTGCCTACGCTTGAGCGCAAGGCAGGGCGTATTCTCGCCAATGGTTGGCCCACGGGTGTCGAGGTGTGCCATGCCATGGTGCACGGTGGCCCGTTCCCGGCCACTTCTGATTCGCGCTCGACCTCCGTCGGTTCGGCGGCTATTCACCGCTTCTTACGTCCGGTTTGTTACCAGTCCCTGCCAGAAGGCTTACTGCCCGATGCGCTGAAAGAGGGCAACCCGCTGAAGGTGTCGCGGTTAGTTGACGGCAAACGCGAGCTGTAATTAACGGGGGGTTACCAGCCCCCTTCAGCGATATCAGAAGGGCCGCTTTAATCCTAACTTGCCGCCTCAATAAACCCTTTGGCTCTGGGATCTTGTATATAGGCTACATTAAGCCGGAGCCAGGGTGTTGGCTGGTGATCGGCAAAAAACAGATGCCCCGGCGATAGCGTGATTTCCCACCGGTTAGCCAGTTCACTCAGGGTTTCAGGGGCGATGGCTACCGGTGGTTTTGCCCACACAAACATCCCACCAGCCGGTTGGGTATACACCTCCCAGCCGGCATTTTTCAGCATCGTTAGTGCCATTGCCATTTGATTGGCGAGCTTGATGCGCAGCCGTTCGGTAAGCTTCCGGTAGCTGCCGTTTTGTAGCAGGGTGGTGACCACTTGCTCGGCAAACCGCGAAGCGGAGATGCTGGTCAACATCTTGATATCCACAAGGCGCTGCACCCAAGCCACGGGGGCGGCGACAAAGCCTACTCGCAGTGAAGAGGAAAGGCTTTTCGAAAAGCTGCCCAGGTAGAACACCCGGCTCAAACCGTCTAGCGCTGCCAAGCGGGTGGTGGGGGTGTGCTGAAAATCCGCGTAGATATCATCTTCAATAATCTGAAAATCGTGTTGCTCGGCGAGCTGTAACACTCGGTGCGCCACCGCCGGGGTTAGCGTGCTGCCCGTGGGGTTGTGAAAAACGCTATTGATGTAGAACAGCTTTGGGCGGTGCTCGGCCAACAACACCTCCAAGCGCTCGATATCAGGCCCATCGGCTAATCGCGGCACGCCAATCACGCGGATTCGCTGTAAGTGCAGCAGGCCGAACAGATTGTAATAGCCTGGTGATTCCACGAAGACCACATCGCCAGGCTCAAGAAGCATCCGCACTAGTAGATCCAGCGAATGGCTACCGCCACCGGTCATCACGATCTGCTGGGCGTCCGCAGTAATCGCCATTGGGCGCAGGCGTTCCTGGATTAAGCCGCGTAAATCCTGCGGCCCTTGAGGAGTACTGTACTCGAAAATCCCCGAACGGCTTTTACGTGCCACTTGGCGAATGGCGTGAGTGAGGTCATCGCCTTCGCGCCAATTGCTGGGCAGCCAGCCGCAGCCCAGCTTGAGCGTGTGCTCATTGGCACTGAAAAGCCCCCATAGCCCGTTGGTGACCTCTTCCAATCCGCTCGTAGCTGCGGGTTGTGATACCAGTGCTGCCGCGCTATCCGCCACATAAAAACCTGAACCGGGTCGTGAACGCACTAAGCCAGAAGCGACAAGCCGTTCGTAGGCTTCAATCACCGCATTACGGCTGATGTGGTGGGTGGCGGCTAAGCGACGAATAGAGGGTAAACGACGGCCACCACCGGCACCGTGCGCTGCAATCCAAGCGCGAATACCCGCTTCGAGCTGCTGGGCGATGGGCGTTGTGGCGTGCCGATTAACCTCTAGTTTCATAACGTTCCCTATGGCTTTCAACTGTTCACTAAAAAGGCGGAACAGTGTCTGGAAAGTGGAGGTTAAGTGTACCTTACCGCTGTGCAGTAAGCGTGGGAGGGTAGCGGTTCAATGACTTACTTATTTAGGACTTAGCCATGAGCCGCACTGTCAATCGCGCTAACAATAGAAGGAGCGCAGCCTGCCTGGCGTTTGCGCTATGTACGATTACCACGGCGGTTAATTTACAGGCTCCACTTTACGATGCGCTGGCGGCGCGGGATAGCTTGGGCGTTGGCGCCACCAGTATCGCTTTTGCCTGCTATGTGGTGGGCATTATACCGGTGTTGCTGGGGTTAAATGGCTTGGCCGATCGGGTAGGGCGCAAGCCACTAATTATGACTGCGCTGTTGTTATGTCTCTTGGCGACCGGGATCACCCTGATAGCGCCCGGTTTGCTGGCGCTGGGTGTTGCACGCTTTCTGCTGGGTATCAGTACGGGGCTAACGTCTGCGGTAGCTCCCGCTTATATGCAGATGCTGTTGGGTGGTGAGGACAACCGTGTGGCGACTAACTATGTAACGGCCAGTACCGCTCTCGGGTTTGGGCTAGGGGCCGCGGTGACTAGCCTGTTTGTTTTCCACACCCCAAGCGTATCGCCACCCAGCCTGTGGATTTATTTGGCTACCGCTTCGTTGGCGCTGGTGGTGGTCACCACGCTTAAGGATCGTGCACCGAGCACCACTAAAAGTTCTATGCTGCGTTTGCCCAGCTATCCCCAAGGGGCTATCTCCTATGGGTTGGCGATTTTGTTGGCCTGGGCGTTGGTGGGGCTAGTGATTGCGATTCTGCCTTCGGCATTAAGCCAACACGGTTTATCCGCCTGGAGTGGCTTCGCCACCTTCGGTATCTGCAGCTGCGGGGTGCTGTTTCAGCCCTGGGCGAGAAGACTTGCGCCGCGCAGCGCTACCCGACTGGGGCTGGTGATTTTGCCGATTGCCTATGGGTTGATCGCCTGGGGAGCGGTTCATGGTTATCTTGCGGCGGTGCTGCTGGGCACGGTAGCAGCCAGTAGCGCTTGCTATGGGTTTATCTACCTGGGGGGATTAAGCGGCGTGTTGGCGATTGCGGACGGCTCGGCTAGTCAACAAGCCACCCAAGCCAGCGCGGGCTATTTCCTGATGGCCTATCTGGGCTTCAGTATCCCGGTGATCACTACTGGGGTACTCATTGATGCTGTAGGGCATACCTTGGCGTTAACGCTATTTGGCCTTGCGCTACTGGTGGGCGTGATCGCCACGCTAGTTCTATTGCGCAAGGCTCGGTAACTTGGACAACTGATCTATGGTTGCTTCTCTACCAATAGACCACAGGAGGGCGCTGCCCAGCGGGTGTTGGCAGTAAACACCACGTCACACACCACGGGAGAGTAGTAGCGGCGCACCTCGTCATCGACGCGTGCCCTGAGTAAATCCTGGGTGGAGACCGAAACATCGGATGCGTCGGGTAGTACCACATGCACTATCACATATAGCAGGCGTCCAGGGCGAACCATGCGCACCCGCACCTCTTGGGTGTCGGTATCCGCCAGGGCACTCGCCACGGCTTGGCGAACGGGCACCGCGATAGCCTCTTCCGGGGTTCTGTTGAGCAGCTCCTTCAAGGCTTGGGAGGCCATCCGCACCGGCACGCCTAAACACAGCACCACCACCGCAATGACCAACACCGAATCCACGTAAGGCAGAATAGTCTGCCAGCCTAGGCGCTCAAACAGCATCACCAGGCAGAAGGCGACGAGTACAGCGGCAGAGATAACGCTGTTGACTAGCCAGTTGAGTTTGTCTGCCGCCACCAGTGGGCTGCTTACGTGGCGCTGGCTGCGGTGCATCACCCAAGCGGTGAGTGAACAAGCCGCGGTGGCGAATAGCGCGTACAGCACCGCCAAGCCTGCCGCGATCTCGCGGCCGCCGGTGAGTAGGGCGGCAATGGCATCGACCAAGGCAAAAATAGACACGCCTAAAATAAGCAGCCCTTTGCACAAATTCACCAGCGACTCAAAGTAGCTATAGCCGAACGGGTAGGATTCGCTATCGGGGCGGCTGGCTAACTTGCTCACCTTGATCGTCACCAGGGCAACACTGAAATAGATCAGATTAAACAGCCCATCCAGTAGGATCGCCTGGGAGTTGGAGGCGAGTGTGGCCACGATGCCTGCACAACCAATTAACAGCGCCATAAAAGCGGAGAACGCTAGAGTGCTTGATTCTGTCTTCACGAAGGTTTCTTCCAGTGTACATAGTCAAAATAGCCAATAAGCATAGCAACTTTGTTGGTCACAACGTCAGTGGCTTATTGAATGCTGGCTGCCTGTTTGATGAGTCTTCGGCCCTATTTTGTAAGAGATCTCTTACAAGCGTGTAAGACATTGACGCTTCGTGCCCTCAAGGGGTTGCCCTCTGCCCCTGGCTCGCTATCCTGACTGCCTCTCATTAGCAGTTGATGATCCAAGGAGCGGAGCGATGGCGGACAAAACGGGCCTGCAATTTACCCTGACCCTACCCGGGGCCGATGACACCGCCGTGGTGCGCTTTACCCATCGCGAGGCTCTCTCTGAGCCGTTTTCGCTCTCGGTTGAGTTTGCCAGCCGCACCCACGACCTGTCGCCCAGCGACTGTTTGGATCAAAACGCCACCCTGACCATTTGGCAGGACGGCGAGCCGCTGCGCCGCGTGCATGGGATGATTTCAGAGCTGCACCGCGGCGATAGGGGACACCGGCGCAGCTTCTATCGGGTGGAGATTCGCCCTGCACTGTGGCGGTTATCGCTGCGCCATAATTCGCGTATCTTTCAGGACACCTCGCCGTTTGATGCCATCACCACCCTCGCTAATGAGCGTAGCCTCACCGATATCGGCTTTGCCACCACCCGCACGCCCCTTGATCGGGAGTTTCTGGTTCAGTACCGCGAGACCGATCTGGCCTTTATCGAGCGTTTAGCCGCCGAAGAGGGCTGCTTCTATTTCCATGAGTTCGAGAACGCCGAGGGCGGTAAACACCAGCTGGTATTTGCGGACGCCACGGTGGTGTTGCCCAGCGTGGGCGAGCGCACCTACCACGGCCGCGCCGGGGGCACGCCGCCCCGACGTCACCTGCGTAAGTTGCGTCAGGCCAACCGCGTGCGCCCCGCCTCGGCCATGCTCAAGGACTACACCTTTAAGAACCCGCCTTACGCCCAGATCCACGAGCACCTGGCGCCGGGGTTGGGCGAGCACGCCCAGCGGGAGGATTACGAGCACTTCGACTACCCCGGCCGCTATAAGAAGGACGCTTCCGGTAAGCCTTTTACCCGCCACCGCTTAGAATCCCTGCGCGCCGACGCCACCACCGCCGAAGCCGAGAGTGACCTGCCCGAGCTCGCCCCCGGCATCTGCTTTACCCTCACCGACCACGATATCGATAGCCTTAACCAAGCGTGGCAGGTGGTCTCGGTGGTACACCACGGCGAACAGCCCCAGGCCCTGGAAGAGGACGGTATGGCGCGGGGAAACAATGGCAGCAGTGCTACCTCGGCGCAAGCAGGCGAGCTGATGACCCGCTACCACAACGACGTGGTGATCATGCCCCGGGATCAGACTTTCCGCCCAGTGCCCAACCCCAAGCCGCGGGTCGATGGCCCCCAGGTGGCCTTTGTGGTCGGCCCCGAAGGCGAAGAGATCTACTGCGACGAACACGGCCGGGTCAAGGTGCAGTTCCCCTGGGATCGTTATGCTGATCCTGATGAGACCGCCAGTTGTTGGATACGGGTGGCCCAGGGCTGGGCCGGGGGTGGCTACGGCAGCATGGCGATCCCGCGGATCGGCCATGAGGTCATTGTCTCGTTTTTAGAGGGCGACCCCGATCAACCGCTGGTCACCGGTCGCACCTACCACGCGGTGAACACCCCGCCCTACCCGCTGCCGGACAACAAGACCCGCACGGTGATCCGCACCCAGAGCCATAAGTCGGAAGGCTTTAACGAACTGCGCTTCGAGGACGCCACTGGCGAAGAGCAGATATGGTTTCACGCCCAAAAAGATCTAGAGCTGCTGACGCTTAATGACCGCACCGAAGAGATCAAACGCGATAGCCATCTCAAAGTGCACAACGACCGTATCAGTGAGATCGACAACGACGAGCACCACACGGTGCATCGCCACCGTTTTGAGCACACCGAAGGCGCCCAACATTTAAATGTTGAAGGCACTATGCATATGCGTGCCGGGCAGGCCTGGCTAAGCGAAAGTGGCCGGGAACTGCATATCAAGTCGGGCCAAAAAGCGGTACTCGAAGCCGGTAGCGAAATCACCCTCAAGGTGGGTGGCAGCTTTATCAAACTGGACGCCAGCGGCATCACCATCGTCGGCCCCCAGGTCAAGATCAACGCCGGCGGCAGCCCTGGTAATGGCACCGGGCAAGCGGCCGAGCCGCCCAAACTGCCACCGGTGTTAGAAGGTAAAGATCATGACCGGGCAGAAGCGATAGGGCATTCGCCGTTGTTGGGCCCTCCGATCAATCAGGCCGCACAGCTTAAAGCCCTGCTCAGAGCGCCTGCCTACTGCGAAATTTGTGAAGAGTCGAATCAGGGGGAAAGCTAAATGCCGCCTATATCATCCGCGACCCATGCGCTGGTAGACGGTGTCTGCTATCCCGATGCATGGAAGCGCTTATATCGACACGATAGTGTTGAGGAAGTTGAGCCACTTTACTTGTCAACCCGGTGGAGTGCGGTGGCCGAGCATGGGCCCATGCTGGTCACTCTTAAAGGAGCTGGCTTGATCAGTCAGGCCAGCCAAAATGACCACACTCCGCTTTATCGCTCGCTTTCCCTGCTCAGTAGCCAAGCAAGCACGCAATCTCTAAGCAAGCATCTCCGCCGGTTCATTACCTTCAACAGCGAGGCAGGGCAAGAACAGTTATTGCGCTTCGCCGACCCCCTGGTGACACGCCACTGGTTAAGGAGCTATGGCGACGAGTTACCGGCTATCCTCATGGGCTCCATCAATACGTGGTGGGTCGCCGATTGGACGCCTAACTGGGCTGGTCAGCGTGCTCAGAAATGGCAAGCCTTTCAAGCCAGCCACCACCCCGAATCAACCCCTGCGGCACAAGCTCCCGATTTTCCGCCAATGGGGCATCAACAGTATGCAGCGCTCAAAGCCGTGGCGCGCTGGCAGCTTAAAGAGCGGTTAACGGACTACTTTAAACAGCATGTGCCTAATGCGTGGCAACGACTTGAGGGCGATCACGGCCGATGGCTTGACGAACGCTTGGACGATGCCATCGCATGGGGGGCCAGTACCGAACGTCAGCTCGCCATCTGGGTAGATCTCAGTTTGCACTGGGGCAAAGCACTTATGACGGCTGATGATGGGCTATATGCCCAGTGGGCAAGACACTCATCTGACCAAGTGTGTCTTCCCCGGCAGGAGCAGCTATATGCCCTTGACGCCTGGAGCCGAACACCGGCTGCTGGCGCCTCGCAACGCACCCAAAATTACGGGTCACCTTCCCAAGCACCGCTATCAGTAGACGAGGAAGCCAATGGCTAACACGGATGTTCAGGCACAGGAACGCGATGCCGCCTTTGATGAAACCCCCATAGGTGGCGGTGTTTGCCCGCTGTTTATCGATATAGACATTTTTCCCGTGCGCTACGCCATTGACGAGGCGCCTGCCGAGGCCGGTGCTCCAGCGCCACACCCGATTGATGAGGAGTGGCAGGGGCCGGGCTACCCTACTATCGAAACGCGCGACTACACGCTTCGGCAACTGCGCGATGGCTGGCTTTATGTCTGGGTGAGTGAAGCTGGCAAGGAGCCGCGCATTGATGAGTACTGCATAGAGGGTGCAACGTTTAATAAAGCCCCTCACCTAACGTATCCCACTTACGCCTCCATCGCGTTAGCTTACTCCTCTGTCCAATGGACTGAACGTATTCGTGAGTATGTGCTGGAGAACGCGGATTTTCGTCAACGCATCATGCGTTCCGTCAGTTTGATAGCGGCGATCAATGCAACGGGCGACTGCGCGTCATTTTCTTCCCATGCTGCCCCTATAACGCAGCTCGGCGAGCACGTGGCGGACATTACGCCCGATGGTGCTGTGGATAGTTTTACCAGCACGACCGTTTCGACGGTAGAGAGGGAGACCGCACCGGAAAGCGACGACAGCAGCGATAGCGAAAACCGAGCAGATAAAAATGGGGAGAGTGAAGACGATAGTAAAGAGGCAAGCGTTTATCGGCATTGTGAGGTCAAGCCGGAGATAACCCAGGCTAGCGTTCTCGCCAATATCGATAATCACGATGAAGCTATCTTTGTAGCGCTCGATGACGATTTGGGGATTGTTAACGATCTGCACATGGCGTTAGCCGGTCGCGAAATGGAGTTAGAAGCGTTTCTGGATGAACACGGTCATAAGCTTGAGACCGCGCAGGTCGTCAAATCCCTGTGCCTGATCGATATTGATGACCTGATCAGTGATGAAGCGCGCCAAGATCCAGAGCGTTATCGTGAAATAACCGTTAAGACTGGTGAACTGCTCGATGCAATGAAAAGGGCAGAGAACGGTTCTGATCATACATTGATCGCTAGGCAAAGGCGCGTAACAGAGATTCGAGAAGAGCTAATCGAATTAGGCATGCCCAACCCCCCCAATCGTAATAGCGAGCAGTATGAAGAGTGGCATGGCAAAGAGCTTCCCCGCCTTGATGTCAGGCTGGATGAGGCCATCGCTTTTCTGACCGAAAAAGTGCCACAGCTTGAGCGTCTGCAGGCGCATATCGAAAACAGCTTGGCGGATCTGATTACTTGGCTAGAACGCTTGCCGCTGTCCGCCCAAGAGCTCTGTTTTGATACCTGCAATGTCAAGCAGAACCAGGGCATTCATGAATTTGGTTGCATGGTGATTGAAGCCCTCGGCGCTACGCAGACTGGCCGTGCTTGGTTGAATGACACCTATCAAGCGAGCGACTCATTGATTGGTTTTGCGATGAGTAACCTTGACCCCGCCTTGGCCGAGGCCCTTGAAACCATTGCACAACATTTTATTGAACAAGGTACGGAAGATGGAGAACCCGCCGATAATGGCATTGGCGCTGCGAGCGTGGCTTCGCGGATCAGTGCATTTCGCGGTATCCTCAAGTACGAAAAGGTGCAGAGTCATCCCGCCTATAAAGCCCTGGCACCGCATGTAAAAGAGGCATTTGATACCTTGCGCGTGGGGGTGAACGGGCCAACACAAAAAGCTTGGGAAAGCATCGCCTACCACTTTCTTCCTTCCTTAAGTGCCAGAGGCCAAGTGTCTGTGGCAAAAGCAACCAAAGCACTCTTGCACCCCCTTATGGTCGTTCTTGTCCATCCAGATGTTGCTTCATCACAACTGGTGCTAGACCTTGAGTACGAGGCTAAGCACCGCGAATGGCGGGAAAAGTCCTGGAAGCTAACCACAGACATCCGTACCGCAAAGCGGCAAAGAAATGTCGATGAGATGAAGCGACTGGAGCAACAACGCTACGAGCATGCCTATGATGAACCCAGGCGTGTCACCGCTGCGGACGATACCCTTGACCGCAGTAGTCCCGGCAATCAGGCGCGTGCGAATAATCTTGCCTCCGTCGGTTTTTACGAACAGCGTGAAATACACCGCTTAAAAATCATGGGCGGCGTGAGGGCTGCTCGTCGACATCTAACGGGGTTAGTCGAACGACTGGGTGGCGGGTTGCCACTCTTAATTGCAGGGCTAAACCTCTACAACTTTCAGGAAGCGGTACGCACCGCTAACAAAGAAGGCATTGATGGAGAGGAAGCACGGAACTTGGCGACGACCGCCAGTTTCGCCGCTGGTGCAACAATGAGCCTATGGGTCATGCCATTTTGGAACAAGTATGCTACGCAAAAGTTCATGCTGTCACGAACTATGACAGAAGTAGCAAAGGCTGGTATTACCGAATGGTCAGGTCAGAACTCGCCGCAAACGGCGCGTTTAGCGGCCAAATTAGCCACGCGAGTGGCGGGCTTGTCGGCTATCGGTGCAATCTCTGCAGGGCTCGATACGTGGAATAGCCTAAGTGACTATGGAGAGGCGACAAGTGGGAAAGAGCGTTTGGCCTTAGCAGTTAAAGCTTTTGCAGGATTCGCTATGGCTGGTACAGCCGGTGCTCAAATTTATGGTGCAGCTCGGGCAGGTTCAAAAGCTTTCGCTTGGATACTTGGCGGGTGGGTCTCTGGCATTCTGTTTGCGGCGGGTATTATTCACCTAATCGCCTCACATTTTGCCGCCCGCTATAACCGTGAAGGGGTGCGCATTTGGCTATACACCAGCACTTGGGGCAATGGAGAGTATCAGTGGGAGCAAACCGACGAAGGCGAAAAAAACGAGTGGCAGGCGTTGATGGAAACTCTGCTACGCCCCTCTGTCAAATTGACACAAGTAAGTCATACGACATTCGATATGTCTAGTGCGTCCAATTACAGCCCAGGTAGAATGAGCACTACGTATCATGGCTATTGGCTACAAATCTCCTTCCCCGCTTCGCTAGCAGGTGACATCGTCAGAATCTCCGAGATCGCCGGAGACGGCTTCTGGGCACCGGGCGATAGCTTCGAGCAGAGTCCTTCGCAACAAGCGGAGCGCGGCGCAGCGTTACCCGCTGACACAGAATATAACCCAGACGATGTGCGTATCTGGCAGGCCTGGATTCCGGCCAGCGAACAAGGGAAAAATGCCTCTTTCATCCTCACGGTGGACTATGCCGAAGAGTTGCTCTCAAGCGACAACACCTTAAGTTTCACCTTTTACAAGCCCAACGCTGCCGCAGGAAAAAAAGAGATCGAACCCAATAGCGAGGAGAGCCAGGGCCTCAGCGCGCCCACCCGTTTTGCACTGATGGTTCCCATAACCCCAGAAGAGTAAGGATACAGGTATGTGGTTTATTCAACCCAAGCAGGACTATATTCCCGAAATGCCCTGGAAGTATGCCGATGAGCCAGCAGTCATGGCATGGCAAATTAGAGCCCGTAATTATAACACCACTCCGGATAATCTTGCTTTAATTCCAATGTCACTCATTGCTTTGGGGGGGGGGTATGTAATGTCCTTATTTGGACAATCATTGTTAGGCTCATTTTTACTGGGAGGGGGGTTGTTCCTGTTGCTTATGTTGATTTTCATGAGCGTAACCCATAATACCACCATTATTGTTTACCGTTTTACCAAAACGTTAGCTGAGGAGTATTCATGGAAGCCACAAGAGGCTTCCGCTGCTGCTTTCCTGAAGTGGTCTGCGATTATTTTGTTGCCCATCGTGGGTGTGCTGATTTTAATGGATCCTTCGCTGGTGGTTGCGGGTATCGGGCCATTGGGAATGGGCCTAATGGCATGGATGATGGGAAGGAAACAGGCGAAGCAGAATAAAATTCAACATAAAGAAATAGAATGGATGGAAGCCGAGGAAATTGTAGCTTGGCGTAAGCGGAATTTAATTGGCTTACGTTTTACTGATATTCACGAAGATGGAATAGAGACTTTTTTTTATAGCACCATTTATTGTCAGCCGCATAATTTTGACGAAAATATCCAATACCTGAGAAAGGCATTGCCAAACGTTCCGTATCACGAGCGAGAGCTTAAGGTGTTTAGTAACTATGCCTTATAGGGGAATCCGAACTGGGGGCTCAGCGCGCCTCCCCGCTTTGAACTCATGGTTCCCATAACCCCAGAAGAGTAAGGATACAGGTATGTGGTTTATTCAACCCAAGCAGGACTATATTCCCGAAATACCCTGGAAACATGCCGATGAGCCAGCGATCATGGCGTGGCAAATTAGAGCGCGTAATTATAATACCTTTGTGACTAATACAATATTGTTTGTATTGACATTAATTAACATAGGTGCGGCTTATGCCATGTCCCTCCTGGCAGAGACATTATTTTTTTCCTTTCTGGTGGGAGGGGGGGCGTTTCTGTTTTTTATGCTGATCTCCATGAGCGTAACCCATGATACCACTATACTTGTCTACCGCTTTACCGAAACGTTGGCTGAGGAGTATTCATGGAAGCCACAAGAGGCTGCCGCTGCTTCTTTCCTGAAGTGGTCTGCGATTATTTTGTTGCCCATCGTGGGTGTGCTGATTTTAATGGATCCTTCCCTCGTGATTGCGGGGATTGGGCCATTAGGGATGGGGCTGATGGCGTGGATCATGGGGTCGCAACAGGCGAAGCAGAGTAATAGTCGACATGAAGAGTGGACGTGGGAGAAAACCGAGCATATCAAGGTATGGCGCAAACGCAGCATTATTGCGCTGACCTATCAATGGAAGCCTTTTAGCAAAAACTCCTACTATAGGCCACGCACCCACTTTATTTTCTGCCGCGCAGACGAATTGGATGAGCGCATTCAGCTCTTCAAAGAGCATCTGCCTGATGCGGAGTATGAAGAGGGGAAAGTTAATGTTCTATGAAAGGCTAGGTTTAGTGAGTGTTTAGAGCATGTTTTTTTGCTAAAAGGTGTGGTTGCGCTTGTAGATGAAAGTCGCTCTCCTGATACCAGACTTATAAAACATTTTTTAGTACGTCGCTATAATAGAAGCGGCTAATCAAAATTTAGCAATTTCTTCAGAAGCCAAGCCGAAAATAAAGTTTGTCAACAAGAGAGCATTAAAAGATAAAGGTGAAAGTATGTCTTTTTCTTGATTTTGCTTTCAATTAAACCTTCGTGTTAAGGAGAGTGTGCGTGCTTCCATTAAGTTTTAAAACGTCTTTTGATATTGAGCTTATTCAATCGCTGTATGACCGGCTTGTGTCCCATGATGACTCTCTAAAGCTGATACTCAGGACAAAGAATGGGCGCAAGACCGATGACCCCGAGAAGGCCGGTATTGGAGAAATTCGCAATGCCAACAACAAGCAGCTGTTCGGGATGAGCCCGAAGGAAGGAATCGTACACACGGAGCATGCGGGGCCGCTTCAAGACCCCTTGTTTGCTTTTCTGAAGGAGCGGGATATTCACCAGCAGGAGGTTACGCCTGATATCGGTATCGGCTGTCTTCTTCTTTATGTCGTTCTGGTCGCTGGCGGTGGGTTGCTGTATACCACTCACAACAATGTCGCGTTTCTCTACCCCTATGCCTTGGCCTGTGTCATCTTCGTCCTCTCTGGACTGGCATTGAGGGCTTATGCTTATAAGCCTGGCCAAGAGAAGTGGTCTATCCCATCTATGGTACTCCTCGCGATCGGCGCTTTACCCACTGCCCCATCGAGCCTACTGGCCTTACCGATGATCAATTACTTGGGGCGTGCCAAGCTACAGAGGAGGCTTAACCAGGGCGGGGAAGACGCCGAGGCCATCAATACCTAGCGCCATATGTGCAGCACCCGATGTCGCCCTACCGGTGGCAGGGGCTCAAAGCATGATTATGTTAACGCGACAAGGATGTCAGTTATGAACCAGAAGATACCGGACTCGCCTCGGCCTGATATTCTCCATCCCCACCGGGCTGGTGATGTTGAGTCATTTCCAGGTGGCAAGGTTATTTACCTGTCGCCAGTCCCCTTGCCTACGGGTGTAGCCCCCTTGGATTTCAATCAGGCGATTGGGGAAGTAAACGATGCCTACTTGGATTTCGGCGGCAGTCTTCCTACTCCCTTCACTTGGCAGTTTACGTTAGGCATACCTTTTATAGGTTTTTTAATGTTGGTTTTTATTATTCCAATGTTGGGGGGGGGGCTAATGTGGATAATAGGAAAGGATATCGCACTATTTTACGTAGGGATTGCTGGGCTCTTTAATGAGGTATTTGCTCAGGCCGTTGTGTTCTCGATATTGATATTACTATTAGCCTTAGTGATTAAAGCCCACTTCCACTTCAAGTTCCGTGAGGCTGTGCCTACGCGTTTTCATCGCCAGCGCCGTGAGGTGGCCTTTGCGCCGGGTGGCGGAAAACCGCCCATCATCGTGCCCTGGGAAAACGTGGCAGCCTGGGTGACCCAGGCGCAAGGGGTAACGCAATACGGTGTGCAGCGTCAGTATGGCTTGGGGATAGGCTTTATCGAGCCTGAAACCGGGCAGCAGCACTTCCTGGAGTTATCACAGCCCGGCATGCCATTGGCATTGGAGCTTTGGGAAGCGGTGCGGGCTTATATGGAGTACGAGGTCAATACTCGCGAGGAACTCCAAGACCCGCACGGCCTGTATCGCCCCGGCGATCCGCCCTACGAGGGTGTGCATACCTTCCATAATGCCCGGCGCCGGTTGCACCGCCGTTACCGCGAGGGCGAAGTAGGCCTGTTCAAGGTCACGATGTGGTACCTGTGGCACATTATCGACCTATGGACGACTCCCTTCCATCTGGCGGAATGGGAAATACGCGTTATCCAAAAGGCCGGACAGAAGACGCTACCGGCGAGCCTTGATGAGTGGTCTCAGCCGTTACCCGAAGCGCAGTGGGCCAAGCCCAGCGAAGAGCTCACGCGTCTATCAAAAGAAGTCAAACAGCGCCATGCGCAACAGCCAAACCGGCCAATCACGGCTATCTTCGCCGAGGTCTATGCAGAGGAAACGCTACTCTCAGCCTGAAGAACCGAGAGTGGGTGCGCAACCAGGTCGCTTAGCGATAGTGTATCAATAACCCAGTATTGGAGAGTACAGCATTGAGTGAAAAAGAAGCCTGCACAAAAGAAGAGAAAGCCTTAGTTGAAAACATTGATTTCGAGTGTCCCTCATGCAGCTCTTGTTTCTGCGAAGATTCACCATGGATTGCCGACCTTTTGAAAGCCAATAAGGCTACTTGCCCAGATTGTGAAGGCGAGTTGCTGATTGGGACTGAAGACAAGGATCGCCTAGCGAGTGTTATGAAGAAAAGAGAGCGATTCGGGAAGGCGATGGTTGTCTTTATGCTGCTCTACACCCTCGGGGGACTAATCGTGTCTCTCTACTTTGGCGGACTTGGGTTTATTCTTTATATGCCCGTCGGGCTGGGGATTTTTGGTTTACTGAAGGCGCTCGTTGATAACCAGACTGATTTGACAATTGGTCTGAATAAAGCCTGATGATGGTGATGTTGTCTATTTGGTAGAGGGTTGACCAGGATGTTAGAAGTGTGGCTGGGTTTTGGAGTCAGTTTCTTGACCTATGCCACATTTTAAAAAGAAGTGGTTGGATTTAAGGGCTTGCTGTTGATTAGTTGTTGTTTTTCTGATGTTAATGTTTTCTCTCTTTTGATTTAGGAAGTATTATGAATGGCCGTATGCAGGCCCTGAATTCAAACATTAAGCGCAGCACCCGCGGTTTCCAGCGCTCCTGAATACTCTCCCAGGAACACTTGTGCCGGTGTCCGATACCCCAAGCGTTTTCTGGGGCGATTATTCAGCTTGGCAACGACTCGCCTCAGTGCTGAGTCGCTCACCTTTCGGAAGTCCGTCCCTTTCGGGAAATATTGGCGAATCAGTCCGTTGGTGTTTTCATTGGTGCCACGCTGGCATGAGCGGTACGGGTCGCAAAAATAGGTCTTGGCCGAGACGGCCTTGGCAACCTGTCGGTGCTCGGCGAATTCCGAACCGTTATCCAAGGTGATGGTCTGCACTGCACCTCGGCGTGGTTTTAATAACCGGGTCATCGCTTTGGCCGTTCCTGTGGCCGTGATTGTCGGCAGGCGCGCTGCCAAGAGGTATCCGCTGCGTCTCTCGACCAGGGTCACCAGGCCGGATTCTTTGTGGCCCTTGAGCACCGTATCGCCTTCCCAATGGCCGATATGGCGCCTTTCTTCCACTTCGGCGGGACGTTGTTCAATACCTACCCGGTGTGGAATTTTGCCCAATCCCGCATGCTTGGCCAATCGGCGCTGATAGCGCCGCTGGTGTGGTAAGCGGAGTCGCTTCCATAAGTCGCCGCCGTGTTTCTTGTCGTCCCAGATTAACGCATAGATCCACTGATGGCTTACGCAAACGCCGTTGGCATTCGCCATGAAGCCACTAATTTGCTGGGGGCTCCATTCGTCCATCAGTTGATCAGTGACCCATCGAATTAGGCTGGGCAGTCGCTTCGTCACTTTCCAGGCGCTGCGTCGACGCTGATCACTTCTCAATTGAGCCTGCTCAGGCGCATAGCCAGCAGTAAGCCCATTGCGCTTTATCTCCCGGCTAATGGTGCTGCTGTGAACCCCAATAGCCTTGGCTATCTGTCGCTGGCTGATGCCAGTCTCGAGGTAAGCGAAAATTTGGTATCGTTGGGCCTGGGTCAGTTGTCGGTATCCCATTCTCTGCTTCACTTTGGTCGGTAAAGTCGAGAGGGTACCGGCGCTGGCCCTCCTTCCTCTACTGTGTGATCCAAAGTGCTGCGGTTATTCTATGAATCCAGGGCGCAAGTCAGCGCTCTTCGAGAAATGAAAATTTCCTCATTTTCATTAAATGACAATCTTTTTTGCCTTTTAAACTATTCGCCCAGTAATAGCCATACGGATTTAAAGCATCGGCTGCGGCATAACGTTCAGCAATCCTGCTTAAATACCGAAGAGGCCAACATGATTGAGTCTGCTCTAGTGGACTCTGCTATGCGTTTGAAAGCAGAGGTGGCGTGGTTGCCAGGTGCTGGTTTTACCCAAGCTCTCCAAGCGGTTGAAGGGAAGCTTGATGAGGATTCGATGAGCCCACCATTTGCTAGGTTTAACTTGTCGGTTCACAATTTAACAGCCGAAAGTATGTTAAAGCCTGATACGGTAAACAATGTATTATACGAGTGGCAGAAACTTAATAAATCTACCTTATTAGATAGTATTAACCAGCAGCGGCGTGCCGGGCACTTCAGTGAAGTGTCGATGATAGAGCTTGAATACGCCCTGGAATGGCATGCAACGCGCATTGCTCATGCTGTAGTGAACGCCTTTGAACCGCACGGTGCTTCTGTGCTGGGCAGTGTCTTAATGGCAATAAGTAAAGATGAAAAAATTGATATTGCTAAAAATCAGTTAGCCGTTTTTTTATATGATACGTATCATGAAAATGTTGCTGGTTTGCTAGCAGAGTTAGAAGAAGGTCTTGAGTCTATATCTACTGAAATTTATCAAGCGGTTAGTTCAGAGAAAAGATTGTCCTATGAGGACACAATGTCGAATGAGCTAAGTGAGTCTGAAAAAGAGCTTTTTGAGTATGTCGATACCGCTGAAAATAAAGCCCGTAACTGGGTGTCTATTGCTCAGCCATTAGTAGCATTTCATAACCGAGCGGGCAGTCGTTTTGTACCCCATGAGCATTTAATGTGGCTTGTTTCAGAGTGTTCTGCAAACCTTAGTTCATCAATCTGCACTTGTTTCAAAGAACTGAACGAGCGCTTGGTTAACCTGGCGTTAGAAGTCGCTCTGGATGCGCCTGATGCGTTGGATCGCGCACGTTTGATACAAGAACTCTATGTGTATATGACTGCACCATTGACTAGCGATGAATATGAACCTAGCTCTATGCAAAGAGGGGGAGGGCGACAAGATTTCCTAAACGATATTAGACAACATGATGCTCGCCTTGAAAAAGCAGGCAGCCCCATGGCGCTTAGTAATAATTTCTTTAGTGAATTTATCGAATACTTGAAACAGAGCCCCTCCGAACAAGACCAATTGCAAGCGTGGCATACGCTTTTTATTATGGTAAACAGTCTTTTATTGGATCATGCAGAGTATGATCATGCTGCCTCTCAGCTGCTGTTGGTTGAACAGGCCTTTCCCTTAACCAGTGAGCCTGGGCGCCGCCTGAAGCAGTGGTGGTTAGCGTTTATTGAGGATGAAGTTATCAGCCTTCCGCCAGAGCAGGGTGGGCAGCCAATGCCTAAAACTTGCGCGGTTATTCAAGGTGAAACGTTGCTATGTCATCCTGACACTACTCAGCACTCTTCAACAACGACGCTACTCTCACGTTTTTCTTTTAAGAAAATATTAAAATGGTGCGGTATGGTAATCCCTTCAAAAAAATAACGATCGTCAAAAGTAGAGCTTCCGTCACCTAAGCGTAAGGAGATTCTGCATCAGGCAATCAGGTTTTCGATAGCCAGATGCAGTCGATTCTAAAGCAAGCTGAGATTGAGGTGTGTTTCAATAATGTTAAGAGCGGTTCTGGCCGTCCTTAACAGTGTTAAGCAGCGTTATCACCCCTCAACCCACACCTCATCACCTTTAAATTCAACCTTCCAGGTACGTAGCTTAACGTCCTCATCCTCTAAACACTGGCCGTCTTCAAGGCGGAAGTGCTGCTTGTAGATAGGCGAGGCGACTACCGCCGCGCCTTTAAGGTCGCCAACGATGCCCCGGGCGATCACGTTAGCATTTGAGAAGGGGTCATGGTGGTCGAGAGCATAGAGTTCATCGCCCTTTCCTCGTAGCCCGGGCAAGTAGAAAATAGCTACCTGGGCGGGGCCTTCGGCGGTTTCCAGCCAGGCGGCGATGCCAGAGAACGCTACCAGATCATCTTTGGTACAAACTTTTTGCCACGCCGTGTTGTTTTCAGAAGCGTGGTTTTCAAAAGCCTCGCTATTGTGCACATCCGCCATATCCATCTCTTTTTTCAGTGCCGTTGCGGTCATGGGTTGCCTCGTTTTTATTCAGAATCAGTGTCGTTGTCAGTGTCAGGGCCCAGCGTCGCTTAAGCGGGGCGCAGCTGGCCGCGCTCGGAGGTCATAATGATTGACGGATCCGGGCGGTCGTCGTTGACGAAGCTGCGGAAGCGCTTGAGCTTCTCCGGGTCGCTGATAGCGTCGGCCCATTCACACTGGTAGGTATCCACCACGGTTTGCATCTGGCGCTCTAGCTCGTCGTTGATGCCTAAGCTGTCTTCCAGAATCACCTCTTTGAGGTACTCCAGGCCGCCGTCGAGGTTTTCGCGCCACACCGAAGTGCGTTGCAAACGGTCGGCAGTGCGCACGTAAAACATCAAGAAGCGGTCAATGGTGCGGTAGAGCTGCTCGTCGTCCAGGTCGGTGGCAAACAGTTCAGCGTGGCGGGGGCGCATGCCGCCGTTACCGCAAACGTAGAGGTTCCAGCCGTTTTCGGTGGCAATAATGCCGATGTCTTTGCTCTGGGCTTCGGCGCACTCGCGGGTGCAGCCGGAAACGCCAAACTTGATCTTGTGGGGTGAGCGCAGGCCCTTGTAGCGGTTCTCTAACTGAATCGCCATGCCGACGCTGTCCTGCACGCCGTAGCGGCACCAGGTGCTACCTACGCAGGATTTCACCGTGCGTAGCGATTTACCGTAGGCGTGGCCGGTCTCGAAGCCTGCGGCAATCAGCTCGCCCCAGATATCCGGCAGGTCTTCCAGGCGGGCGCCGAACAGGTCAATACGCTGGCCGCCGGTGACCTTGGAGTAGAGGCTGTATTTTTTGGCCACTTCACCCAGCACGATAAGTTTGTCCGGGGTAATCTCGCCACCGGCAACACGCGGCACTACCGAGTAGGTGCCGTTTTTCTGCATGTTGGCCATAAAGGTGTCGTTGGTGTCTTGCAGGGGAATATGCGCCGCGTCGGTGATCGGCTCATTGAAGCAGGAGGCCAGAATGGACGCCACGGCGGGTTTGCAGATATCGCAGCCCAGGCGGTGGGTGTCGGCGTTGCCGTGTTTTTCAATCAAGTCAGTGAAGGTTTTAATACCTTCAACGCGCACAATATCGTAAAGCTCCTGGCGGGTATGGGCGAAGTGCTCGCAAATCGATTTATCGACTTCGACACCGCGGGCTTCCAACTCATGGTCAACCACGCTTTTGAGCAGCGCGGTGCAGCCCCCGCAGCCGGTGCTGGCTTTGGTGGCCGCTTTGACACCGCCTAGATCTACTGCGCCAGCGTCAATAGTGGCGCAAATATCGCCTTTAGTGACGTTGTGGCAAGAACAGATGGAGGCGGTTTCCGGCAGCGCACCGGGGCCGAGAGTGGGTGCGCCGCCGCTGCTTTGGGGCAAAATCAATGAGGCGGGCTCGTCGGGCAACTCAATGCCGTTGGAGTAGTACTGCAGCAGCGTGTCGTAAACGCTGTTATTGCCCACCAGCATGGCGCCGAGCAGCTTTTTACCGTCGCTGGAGACCACCAGTTTGCGGTACTCCTGCTTGATGGGGTCTAGGTAGCGGAACATGCGAGCGCTGGGGTTTTGGTTGCCGTGGGCATCACCAATCGAGCCCACATCCACGCCAAGCAGTTTGAGCTTGGTGCTCATATCCGCACCGCCAAACTGGGTGTCGCCTTCAGTTAGCGTCGAAAACGCCGCCTTGGCCATTTGATAACCGGGGGCGACCAAGCCAAAAATGCTCTGATTCCACAGCGCCACTTCACCAATTGCGAGAATGGCCGGGTCGCTGGTGAGGCACTGGTTATCCACCACCACGCCGCCGCGTTCACCAATCTCCAGGCCGCAGTCACGGGCCAACTGGTCGCGGGGGCGGATGCCTGCTGAGAACACAATCAGGTCGGTTTCCAGCACTTTGTCGTCTTGGAAGACCATGCGGTGGCGGCTTGCCTCGCCATCTTCAATACGCTGTGTGGCCCGTTCAAGAAGCACCTGTACGCCCAGCGCTTCGATTTTTTCCCGCAGTAGCTCGCCGCCTTCATTATCCACCTGCATGGGCATTAGGCGTGAGGCGAACTCCACTACAGCGGTATCCAGGTTCAACCCGCGCAGGGCATTTGCCGCTTCAAGGCCCAGCAAACCGCCGCCCACGACCACGCCGGTGGTGGCGTTTTCGGCGGCCGCCTGGATGGCGTCTAAATCGTCCAGGGTGCGGTAAACCAAGCAACCATCACGGTCGTTACCGGGAATCGGCGGCACGAAGGGGAACGAGCCGGTAGCCAGCACCAGGCGGTCGTAAGGGTAACGGCCTTGTTCGGTGACCACCTCTTGTGAGTTGCGGTCGATCTCAATGACGGCTTCGCTTGTGCGCAGTTCAACGCCGCTGGTGGCGTAGTAATCCGCTTCGCAAAGCGCTAGCGAATCGGCATCGCGGCCGCTGAAGTATTCAGACAGGTGCACCCGGTCGTAGGCGCGGTGGCGCTCTTCGCCAAACACGGTGACCTGATAGCGCTCAAGGGCGCCGTTATCGACTAACTGCTCGACCAGGTGGTGGCCGACCATGCCGTTACCAATAATAATAAGCTGCTGTTGGGTAGACATTTAAGCCGCCTCCGACGTTGTAGAAGAAGAGTGTTTTGAAGAAGAGTACTTTGAAGAGAGTTCAGAAGAATCAGGGCTGTGTTGAGATGCTTCGCGGAGCACCTCGACATCAGCACCACCAAACAACAAGGCTTGGCGGTAAGCGTTGAGATCGGTACCCGCGAGCGCCTGTCCGAAGTACCAGGGGCCTTGGCTGGTGTCGCCGTAAAGCACCGCGCCTTCAATCTGGCCGTCGCGTAGCAGCAGGCGGCGGTAGTCGCCGCGTTCAAGATCGTGGTAATTCAGTACGTCATGCTCGGCGCTGGCCTCGGTGGGGCCAAAGGCGTAGAGCGCTACGCCACTGATTTTGAGTTTGGTAGCGCTGGGAGCATCCGCGTAGCCTTGGGTATGCGTGCCGCACAGCGTCGCGGCGAGCACTTCTACCTGACGCCAGATCGGCTCCACTAAGCCGTAGGTGGTGCCCTCGAACTGGCAGCACTCGCCCAGTGCTGAGATCGCCGGGTCGCTGGTGGTGAGCCATTCGTCCACCACAATAGCTCGATCCGTGCGCAGACCTGCCTGGCGGCCAAGTTCCGCATTAGGGGTAATGCCCGCGGCAACGATCACACTGGAGGCGTTCAACTGGCGGCCATCGGCAAGATGCACCTTAGCTACCCGGCCCAGGGCGTCACTCTCTAGCCTCGCTAACTGCGCGCCGGTGATGATCTGTAGACCGCGTTGAGTGAGGGTGTCTTTAAGCAGGTGGGCGGCGGTGGTATCCAACTGACGGTTCATCAACCGCTCGCTGCGCTGGAGCACGCTTACGTTGATGTCGCTGCCGCGTTTACGTAACCCCTCAGCCGCTTCAAGACCCAGCAGGCCGCCGCCAATCACGACAGCGTCACCGCCACGCTGGGCAATGGCTTCTAGTGATTCGGCATCTTGCAGGTCGCGAAAGCCATGTACGCCCTCAAGCTCAATCCCGGGAACATCGGGCAGCGCTGGGCGCGAGCCGGTGGCGATGACCAAATGATCGTAATCAAGCGATCGGCCGCTATCGGTGGTCAATGTTTGGCGTGCGCGATCAAGCATCTCGACCTTTTCACCCAGTATCAGCGTAACGCCCTGTTCGGTGTACCACTGGGTATCGCGCAGGGTAAGCGCCTCCTGCTGCATCTCACCGGCCAGCAGTGGCGAAAGCAGAATACGGTTGTAGGCAGGGCTTGGCTCTGCGCCAATCACCGTGATGCGCTGGGGGCGTGTGGGCTGTTTTACCAACGCCTCAATTAGGCGGTGGCTTGCCATACCATTGCCAATGACCACCAGATGGTCGTTGGATGAGCACCGGGAAGTAGTTTCCATGGGGGGCTCCTCTGTGTCTTTGCGGCTGCTTGAGCACCAAACAAAAAAACGCCCCTGTCGCGCACCTCTTTGCAAATAATCGCAAAAGCGTGCGTAACAGGGGCGTCGTTGCCCGATAGCGTCGTTTTAAATACGCGACAACCGCCATTGGCTGTCAGCTGATTAAAAACCTTACCCTGTAACAAGCAAGGAGCTAGCCAACTGGCCGTATAGCATATTTTTTTAAATAACTTCAGTTGCTTATGTTTAGGTGGTGGGTGAGCGGTGGCCAGGCTCTTCGGATAGACTGCACGGTGATGGTGCGAAAAGAGAGGTGGCCTGCACTCTCAAGAACCATTTAGCATGTGCACAGGGCGAAAAAGAGCGTTGCGTGATGATTTTTTATTTTTTAACTACATGTTTTTAAATGATTAAATTTTATATATTCGATTGTCGGCTTGGCTCTTGCAGTTCCCTAGGCAATAAGTAAGTTAACAAGGGATAAGCGCTCATTGTTTGGCGATGGCAACGAACAATTCCAAAGCCGTTAGAAAATGTGTAGCTGTTAGTAAATCTTCATTTGTTTGAAGAGACTATTGTAAAGAGTAATGCACCGATGAAGGTGCGCTGTGGCAACGACGTCCAGCCCTCTTCTCTTAATGCGTTTATATAGCGCATTAGAGAATGGGACTGGGCGTTTTTTTATGCCCGCCATTTATATACGTATATACGGCGTTCAGGTTCGACCCGAGGAGGTGTTATGCGAGGGGCAAAAGCAGGGCAGCAGTCCACAACGACGCAGCAAGCCAAAACCACCTGCCCCTATTGCGGCGTTGGCTGTGGTGTGACAGCAACCGTTGAAGCGGGTACGCTGAGCGCTGTAGAAGGCGACCGCGAGCATCCGGCGAACTTCGGGCGGCTGTGTGTCAAAGGTTCTGCGCTACATGAAACCTTGGGACAACAGGGGCGGCTGACTCACCCTCGCGTTGATGGTGTTGAGGTCTCCTGGGACACCGCCCTAAGCACTACTACCGAACGCTTAAACACCCTACGGGCCGAGCATGGCAACCACAGTGTGGCAGCGTACCTCTCCGGTCAGTTGCTTACCGAAGACTACTACGTAGCCAATAAGCTGTTTAAAGGCTTTTTAGGCACGCCCCATTTAGATACTAATTCGCGGCTGTGCATGGCCTCAGCGGTGGTTGGCTACAAGCGTGCCTTCGGTGCGGATGCGGTGCCGTGTAACTACGAAGATTTGGAAGAGGCGGAACTGATCGTGTTGGTGGGTTCCAACTTGGCTTGGAACCACCCGGTACTTTACCAGCGCATCAAAGTGGCCAAAGAGCGCAATCCATTGATGCGTTTGGTGGTGATCGACCCGCGCGTCACCGACAGCTGCGAAATCGCCGACCTCTATTTGGGGATTAAGCCAGGCAGCGATGCTTACCTGTTTAACGGCCTATTGGCGTGGATGGCAAAGCGTCGCAAGCTTGATACCCTCTACCTTGAACGCCACACCGAAGGGTTTGACGATGCGCTGGCGGCAGCCCAGCAAACCGCAGGCTCGGTGGCGGAGGTAGCGGCGGTCTGTGATGTTGACCCCGAGCGACTGGAAACCTTCTATTACTGGTTCGCCAGTCAACTGCATGTGGTCACGCTCTATTCCCAGGGCGTTAATCAATCCGCCAGCGGTACCGATAAGTGTAACGCGATTATTAACTGCCACTTGGCCGGCGGCAAAATCGGTTTGCCGGGGGCAGGGCCGTTCTCGATTACTGGCCAGCCCAATGCCATGGGGGGCCGCGAAGTGGGCGGGCTGGCCAACCAGTTAGCCGCGCATATGGATTACCACACCCCAGGCGCCCTGGATTTGGTCACCCGCTTCTGGGCTACCGACAGCCTTACTCCGGTCCTGCCGGAAGGGCCGGGTTATAAAGCAGTGGAGCTGTTTGAAGCCATTGAGCGTGGCGAAATAAAAGCGCTGTGGGTGATGGCCACCAATCCCGCGATTAGCCTTCCCGATGCTGCGCGGGTGCGTGCTGCGCTGGAAAAGTGCCCGCTGGTGATTGTTTCCGAGTGCGCTGCCCATACCGACCTACTGCCTTATGCCGACATTGTGCTGCCCGCCTCGGGGTGGTCGGAAAAAGATGGCACCGTGACTAATTCCGAGCGGCGCATTTCTCGCCAGCGGGGCATGCTGCCGCCCCCAGGTGAGGCCCGCCACGACTGGTGGATAATGTGCGAAGTGGCGAAACGGTTGGGGTTTGCTGAGGCGTTTAACTACGCGCACCCCTGGGAGATTTTCGACGAGCACGCCAAGCTCTCTGGGTTTGAAAACGGCTTTGATAACAGCACGGTGCCCGGCAGCCCGCAGCGGTTGTTTGATATATCGGGTTTGGTGGGCCTGGGCCGGGATGGCTACGACGCCTTAGCCCCCATCCAATGGCCGGTCACAAAGGCCGCACCCCATGGCACTGCTCGGCTGTTTGAGGATGGCGAGTTTGCCACCGCCAATGGTCGCGCCAAGCTGCTGGCGATCCATCCCAAAGGGCCTGAACAGGCGCTGAGCGCCGCTTATCCGCTGCGTCTGAACACCGGCCGGATTCGTGATCAGTGGCACACCATGACCCGCACCGCTCGCTCACCGCGGTTAATGAATCACCGCGCCGAACCCTTTATGGATGTTCACCCAGAGGATGCCCACACTGCCGGTGTAACCGATCAAGGGCTGGCGGTGTTAACCGCCGAGAAAGGCGAATTTCGCGCTCGGGTGCGGGTCTCCAATGCCCAACGCCGTGGTGAGATCTTCGTGCCCATCCACTGGACTGACTGCTTCACCCAGCAGGCCATAAGTAGCGCGCTGATCGACAGCATTACCGATCCGCTCTCTGGGCAGCCAGAGTCGAAGCACGGCGCCGTGGCGCTGGCGCCTCTTGCTACTGATTGGCAGGCCACTCTACTGATCGCCGAAGGGGCAACGGAATCAACACCTTGGTGCACCAGTGCCTACTGGACACGTATTCCCATGCGCGGCTGCCAACGCTGGCAGCTTGCCAATACGCAGTCGGTTAATGACTGGTTGGCGCAACTGAAAACGTGGCTGCCCGGCGACGTATCGGTTATCAGCCAAGACCCTACTAACGGACGTCTGCGCGCCGCCTGCGTGGAAAGCGGTCAATTGCGCTGGTGGCTGATGGTTGGCCCGCCCAAAGAGTTGCCAGGGTTGGCGTGGCTGGAAGCACGTTTTAACGAGGCGGCGCTGAGCGATACCCACCGCCGGCGCCTATTGGCGGGCTGCGACGACGGTGCTGCGGATACCGGGCCGGTGGTGTGTAGTTGCCACCAAGTGGGCCAAACCACCATCGTCAGCGCTATCCGAGAGGGCGACACCAGCGTAGAAGCGTTGGGCGCCAGGCTCGCCTGCGGCACCCAGTGCGGTAGCTGTATTCCCGAATTGAAATCACTTATTGAAGAGGAGCGGCCCAATGCCCGCACTAAGCAACCCCTTGCTACAGAAGTGGTTTAACGCCTTTATGCGGTTATCGCACCGCGCGCTAACGCCGTGGGTTCAGCAGGCTGTAGACATACGTTTGCCACTGCGTGGCGAGTGCCGCGCCGGGCAGGTTTACCTGGTTGGCGCAGGCAGCGGCGATGCGGAGCTGTTAACCCTCAAGGCTGCACGCTTACTGATGCAGGCAGACGCCGTGGTGTATGACCGCTTGGTGGGCGATGACGTTCTGGCGCTGATTCCTAGCGGCAGCGAACGCTACTACGTTGGCAAAGCCCGCGGCCACCACAGTGTACCCCAAACGGAGATCGGCGAGCTGATGGTAAAACTCGCCCGGGAAGGTAAATCGGTGGTGCGTCTGAAGGGCGGTGATCCAGCGGTATTCGCGCGGATGGGCGAAGAGCTGGATGCCCTGGCTGCCGCAGAGACCCCCGCTGCCATTGTGCCAGGGATTACCGCGGCCTCTGCTGCCGCTGCCTGCATGGGCATTCCGCTCACTGATCGCGGTCATGCGCAGCAACTGCGCTTTGTGACTGCCCAGCTATGCCGCGAAGACGGTACGCCGGATTGGGCATCGCTGGCGCGCAAGGATGAAACCCTGGTGTTTTATATGGGGCTTTCAAAAGTGAGTGCAATTTGCCACGGCCTGCGCCAGGCAGGCCTTCCGGATGAGTGGCCGGTCATGCTGGTGGCTAACGCCAGCCAGAGTGATCAGCAGTCGTTGGTGGGCTCGCTGGCTGATATGCCCGAGAGGCTCGCCGCCACACCCTTACCGTCACCCTGCTTGATTGTGGTGGGCAGCGTCGTGCAAAGAGTCGCCACGACGCCCGCTGCCCTAGCCACCAATTTTTGCTCTGTACAGCAAACCACGCCTTAACGGCAGGGTTTGCGGTGCTCGTTTTATTCTTCTGACCCTTCTATTCCTTAAAACTCACAACAAAGGAAACGCTCTCGATGTCCTACTTATTGCCTGCCGAATTTGCCACCAAGATGGTCGATGCTGGCGAAGCCAAGCTGCACATGTCTACCCGTGATGCGCTGATTCGCGCTTTTATGGCGGGGGCTATTTTGGCCATCGCGGCGGTGTTTGCGGTGACCGTAGCGGTGCAAACCGGCTACCCGATTATCGGCGCCATCCTGTTTCCGGTGGGCTTCTCGATACTCTATCTAATGGGCTTTGATCTGTTGACCGGGGTGTTTGTGTTAACGCCGCTGGCGTGGCTGGATAAACGACCTGGGGTGACGATTAATCGTATTCTCAAGCACTGGGGTATTGTGTTTATCGGTAATTTTGGTGGGGCATTAACGGTCGCCTTTCTCATGGCGATTGTGTTCACCTACGGCTTTAGCACCGCACCCAGCGAAGTGGGGCGGGTCATTGGTGAAGTGGGCGAAGGGCGCACGGTTGGTTATAAAGAGTATGGTGTTGGCGGCATGGCGACGATTTTTATTCGCGGCATATTGTGCAACTGGATGGTCTCGCTGGGGGTTGTGGGTGCGATGATCTCAACCACGGTGAGCGGTAAGGTCATTGCTATGTGGATGCCGATTATGCTGTTCTTCGGTATGGGCTTTGAGCACTCGGTGGTCAACATGTTCCTGTTCCCATCTGGGTTGATGATGGGCGGTAACTTCTCGATTATGGATTACCTGATCTGGAACGAAATTCCGGTAGTGCTGGGTAACTTGATCGGTGGCTTGGCATTAACGGGGCTCACGCTCTACACCACTCACGTGCGTACCGCGCCCCAGAAAGCCCTATGATTAACTACGGTGAGCGAGCCTTGTGCATTAAACGGTCTGAACAACCCTATGCGGGGGCGCTGTAGACCCATCCTTGGGCGCTACTTTCGCCATCCATGGCGAAAGACCCCCGCTACGGGTTGGTTCAGACCTCGATAAAGTTGCAATAGAGTTTGTCATTAACCAAGCCTTCGCTCCGGCGGAGGCTTTTTTTAGGGGAAGCATAATGGCAGCGCTGACCATTTCGCTCGGCCAGCACTCTGATAAAGGGCGCAAGCCAAGCAATCAGGATTTTTACGGCGCTTATCTACCCAGCGATCCCCTGCGTGCCACCAAAGGCATTGCGGTTGCGTTAGCGGATGGGATCAGCAGCAGCGAAGTGAGCCGGGAAGCGAGTGAAGCGGCGGTGGGTGGGTTTTTAACAGACTACTACGCCACCCCGGCTACCTGGGCGGTTAAAACCTCCGCCCAGCGGGTACTGCAGGCCACCAATGCATGGCTTTACGCCCAAACCCGGCAGAGCCAGTATCGCTATAACCTGGATCGTGGCTATGTGTGCACCCTGAGCGCGATGGTGATTAAATCCACCACTGCGCACCTGTTTCACGTTGGCGATAGCCGTATCTATCAGCTCGCCGGCAATACGCTGGAGCCATTGACCGAGGATCATCGCTTTTGGGCATCCCGGGAAGTTAGTCATTTAAGCCGTGCCATGGGGGCCAGCCAACACCTGGAGTTGGATTATTCCTCGGTATCGCTGAGTGTGGGCGATGTGTTTGTACTCACTACCGACGGTGTTTATGAGTGGCTAACCGGCGCTGAAATGGCCGCATTGATTCACGCCCATTGGGGCGATCTCGATGCGGCGGCTGAGGCGCTAATCGCGGCTGCCATCGATCATGGCAGCGATGACAACCTCACCGTGCAAATTGTGCGCATTGATTCGCTGCCTGAGCGCCACGCTAATGAACTCTACGCGGCGCTGAGCACACTGCCGTCACCGTCTGAATTGCGCGCAGGAAGCGAGCTGGACGGCTACCGCATTGTGCGTCAACTGCATGCCAGCAGTCGCAGCCATGTCTACCTGGCGGAAGAGGTAGCGAGTGGCGAGAAGGTGGCACTAAAAACCCTCTCAACCGAGCTAAGCCAAGACTCGGCGAGTATCGAGCGGTTTGTGCGCGAAGAGTGGATTGCCCGACGCATCGATAATCAGCACGTGCTTAAAGCCCCCGCCCAAGAGCGCCCTCGCCGCTACCTTTACACCGTGCTGGCGTATATCGAAGGGCAAACCCTGACCCAGTGGATGCGCGACCACCCCAACGCCGAATTAGCCAGCGTACGCCCCATCGTCGAGCAGATTGCCAAGGGGCTACGCGCCTTTCATCGCCTGGAAATGCTGCATCAAGATTTACGCCCCGATAACGTCATGATCGATAGCCACGGCACGGTGAAGCTGATCGATTTTGGTGCTGCCAAGGTGGCGGGTCTTGCCGAAGAGGTCGGGTCGGCTAGCGACGATATTCTAGGCACTGCCCAGTACACCGCGCCGGAGTATTTTCTGGGTGAAGGAGGCACGCCCCGTTCGGATCAGTACTCACTGGCAGTGATTACCTATCAGATGCTAACCGGCACGCTGCCCTATGGCACCGAGGTGGCCAAAACTCGCACTCGGGCAGCGCAGCATAAGCTTGCCTACCAATCGGCGCTTAGCGAGAACCGTGAACTGCCCGCCTGGGTGGATGAGGTGCTCAAAAAGGCATTACATCCCACTCCCCACAAACGCTTTCCGGCGCTTTCGGAGTTTATCTTCGAGCTACGCTCGCCAAGCCCAGACATGCTGAAGCGCGCCCAGTTACCGCTGCTGGAACGTGATCCGGTGCTGTTCTGGAAGGGCGTATCGCTGATCTTGGTGGTAGTAGTTATCCTCCTGCTAGTGCGTTGATAAGCACCGAGGCTGATCAAGAGATAACAAACAAGGGGGTTGAAGTGGGGCAGTGACCACCCCATGTTAGTTAACACGCTATCAATAGAAAAGGACGTTAATGATGCAGACGGTGATACCCAACCCTGGTTTTGGTACTTTTCGCCTGGAAGGCGATACGCTCAAGCAGAGTATCCACGCAGCGCTTGAGGCCGGGTATCGGCACATCGACACAGCACAGTTTTATGGCAATGAAAAAGGGGTAGGGGAGGCGATTCGCGACAGCAGCGTGCCACACAGCGATATTTTCCTAACCACCAAGGTGTGGTTCGATAATCTTGAGCCCACAACGCTTAAAGCCAGCGTGGACGAAAGCCTGCAGAAATTAGGCACCGATTATGTTGACCTGCTGCTGATCCACTGGCCGTCCCCAGAGGATGAAGTGCCGATGGTCGATTACCTGACGGCGCTTAAAGAGGTCAAAGCCGAGGGTAAGGCGCGCAATATCGGCATTTCCAACTTTACCATCGCACAGGTGGACGAAGCGGTTAGCATTCTGGGTAAAGGTGAAATTCTCACCAATCAGATCGAGGTTCATCCTTTCTTACAGAACCGTAAACTGGTCGATCACTGCGAGCAGCATGGCATTCAAATTACTGCCTTTATGCCCCTGGCCGTGGGTAAAGTCATGGATGACCCAACCCTTAAGCAGATCGCCGACGCGCATAACGCCACGCCTGCGCAAATTGCCCTTGCTTGGGTAAAACAGCGCAATATGATTACGATTCCTTCATCGACCAAGGCGCGAAATATTCAAAGCAACATTGCCGCCTTTGACTTAGTCTTGAGCGACAGCGAGATGACGGAAATCGCCAAGTTGGATCGTAAAGAGCGTATCGCCAACCCTGAAATAGCGCCGCTCTGGGATGAGTAAGAGGAATGAATAACCAGGGCTTGAAACGCTAAACGATGAACTTCAATTAATAGTATGTGTCGTAGTAGGTGCCTGCCCAGGCAGGCATCTTTAAAAGAATGGAGAAAACGATGAAACAGCGCAAGATAAAAGACAACGCGTTAAAAGCGCAGCTGCGAACGCCGATGTTTAAAATGCAGCAGCAAGCCCCGAAAAAAGGTAAAGGCAGCTACTCTCGGAAAGGACGCAACTCTTTGGGAGGGCATCGCCAAGCCGCCTAACCCGGCGTTTTGGCGATGCCTTCCCCAGGCATCTCTGCACAGTATTCCCCATGCTGTGCAATATCCCATCAGCTTGGCCGATCCAATGGATCGGCTTTTTTATTGCGCGCCAGGCGTGGCACGCCACTGAAAACGCCCCGGCCACTTCCTGTGACCGGGGCGTTGGCTATGCCAACCTACTCCCACAGTGTGGACATTTTTCGTAGGCATCGCGGGTTTCAGCCTGATGGCGTTGGTTGCGCTGACTTGGTTCCTCTACACCATGAATGGATACCAGCTGGCCCTGCTCCCAGCGTAAACCGATATCTTTTAACAGGTGCGGGTCATGAAAGCGCGGGTCTTCGTAAAAGCGCCGCTGGGTACGATAGTGGGTGAAAGCGCTGAGTAGTTTGCGGGTAATGGTTGCGATTGCCATGGGGTCGGTCTCCTGGGTTAGGAGGCCGGGCAACATCGCGATCAGGGAGTCTCAAAGGTAACGATAAAACAACATGGCCGCGACACTTGCCGCGGCCAATTTCCTCTTTACATCTCTGGCGCGCGACAATAATAAGCTGATACCGCATTATTAATAATGCGATGCAGCTTATTCATTCGTGTCGCGGGGATTTGCCAGCGCATGAGAAGGTCTCTGAAAAAGTTTCGTTAATAAAAAAGAACTGCCCCTTAAAGGGGAGCTCTTATGTTTTAACCGATGCTTATATGAGCGTCAATCTATTTAGCGACTTGTTCAAGGTGGGGGGGCTGGCAAGTTTCCATGCGATACCCCGATTGGTAAACGCTACGTAGACGCAGGCCATGCCGACCATCCAGTTCCAGCTTGCGGCGTAGGCGGCTTACGTGGGTGTCAACGGTACGCGTCGAAATATCCCCTTTAATGCCCCACACCAGCTCTAGTAAGTGCGCACGGGTAATTAGCTCACCCATTTTAGAGAAAAACAGCGTGGCTAACCGGTATTCACGTTCGGTTAGATCAATGGCGTCGCCCGCCACGCTGATGTAGTGCTCATCGGTATGCAGGGTAAATATCTCGGGACAGGCCGGTGCAGGGCGCGATGTGGCATAGCCAGAGCGTCTACCTAACGCACTCACTCTGGCAATCAGCTCACTGGGGCGAAGGGGCTTGGCGAGAAAATCATCGGCGCCTCGCTCCAGGGCTTTAACAACATCGTCTTCGCCCTGGCTGGCGGTAATAAACAGGATTGGCCCATGCCAGCTGTCGTGCTGGCGAAGATGAGCAACCACATCCATGCCGTCGCTGTCGGGCAGGCGCCAATCGATAATGAGCAGGTCAAAGGTGTGCTGCTGCGTCGCCCGGCGAAGCTCGCTAGAGCGACTAAACAGCGAGACTTGGTGTTCTGCCGTTAGTAGGCACTGCTCAATAAAGGCCTGTTGGTCGAGGTCATCTTCAAGTACGCCAATATGCATGGTGGTTTCCCGTATTATCGTCTTATAAATGTTACACCCGTAGAAGCGGCAAACTCATACGTTAAGTTTAGTGGATGATGATGCGTTGACACAAAGGTTCACAGTTTATCCGCAGACTGCCGATATATACTCATTGCACTATTAATCGCTAATACCGAGGTGCAGCTCAATGCGTCGTTCTTTGGTTCTTAAATTCAGGGAGGGCATCGTCGCGTTGTGTATAGCCTTGCTGTCATCCCAGGCTATTGCCTTGGAAGTACCTGAAGGCCCAGTGATATTGGTAGTGAGTGGAAAGGTGGGGCAGACTAATGTGGGTAACGAAGCCCATTTTGATAAAGCGATGTTAGAAAGCTTAAGGCAGCACGAAACGATTACCCGTACACCCTGGCACGACGGTGTGATGCGCTTCTCTGGCCCCTTGGTGCGAACTATTCTGGAAGCCGTTGATGCTGAGGGGGAGGATATTCGTGTAGTAGCGTTGAATGAGTACGCCGCGACAGTGCCTATCAGCGATTTTGAGAATTACGATGTCATTCTGGCTATGCAGGCAAACGGCAAAGCGCTGCGAATTCGCGATCAGGGGCCGCTATTTGTCATTTATCCCTTTGATCAGCACCCCGAGCTGCTAGATGAAGAGATATTTTCGCGCTCTGTGTGGCAGGTGGCGCGCATCGACGTTGAATAAAATAATCGGACAATTGCCATGCTGGCCTTATTGAAGTTCTATTTTTCCCGCAGCACCAGGGTCGCTACATTCTCAGCGATCCTTTTTTTTCTTTCAGCGCTAACTACCGGTGGGATTATTTATAATCGTCAGCATGCGTTGGAGAATCGCCTGCTCGAAAACTTATTATGGGCCGGGTATCAGTTTGATCGAGAGGTGCGCGAATTGCGCCTCTCGCTATTCGAAACGAGTGCAGGGAACGCTACGGTTGATGATGTGTTGCTGCGTTTTGAGATTCTCTTTAGCCGACAATCACTTTTTTTTCAAGGTGAAATAGGAAGAATGGTGGCGAAACTTGAGGATATTGAAGCGATCATTCAGCAAACTCACATCCGCATTTTAGAGATGGAAACCCTACTCGAAACAGTATGGGACAACCCTACCCAGTTAAATAGCGAGTTAACGGCCACCCTGCTGCAGCAAACGGCTGAGCTACAGCAACTCACCGGTAACATTCTGATCGAAACCAACGCCCATGTTTCACATCTACATAGTGAAGAACACCGCGCATTGACGCGTCTCTACGGATTGGTGCTGTTGCTTATTGTCCTGTTAATGTTTTCAGGTGGCATGCTGGTTCGCGCGCTGATTCTGGAAAGCCGTTCAAGTGATCACAAGGCACAAGCATTAGAAGCCAAGGGTAAAGAGCTGAACGAGGCCGCCAAGCAAGCAGAGAAAGCGAGCCTGGCAAAATCTGAGTTCATGGCGGTGATGAGCCATGAAATTAGAACCCCGTTAAATGGCGTCGTAGGTATGGCGGATTTGTTAAGCGAGGAGGTTAAAACAACAAGTGCGAAGACTTATCTAGCGGCACTTAAGCGCAGTGCAGAGAGCCTACGCGCGGTGATCAACGATATTCTCGACTACACCAAAATTGAGTCGGGACGCCTCGACCTGGATATCCAGCCGTTTGATCTTCACCAATGCATCGACCAGCTCTGTGAAAGCTACACTCTTCGCGAACCGAAGGCCAAGGTCACCTTTAGTTACGCTATCGACCCGGCACTGCCCCGCTATGTGTTGGGAGACATCGCGCGGCTACGCCAAGTCATGATGAACTTAATCAATAATGCCTTGAAGTTCACTGAAGAGGGGTTCGTTAAGTGCCAGGTAAAACCTCTTGGAGACGATAATATTTTAGTGGAGGTGCACGATACTGGCTGTGGTATCACGGAAGCGGATCAAACGCAGCTGTTCTCGGCGTTCTCGCAAGTGGATACCTCAATGGCGCGTCGTCACGAAGGCACAGGGCTTGGGCTCGCAATTTGTAAGCGCTTGGTCGATGCCATGCAGGGCGAGATAGGTGTTAACAGCCAGCAGGGGCTCGGCAGTCGATTCTGGTTCACGGTCAGCCTGCCGGAAACCGAACCTTTGGCCATTTATCAAAGCGGTGAACACCCGCCAGCAATGACCTCTCATCACCATATCTTGGTGGTAGAAGATAATCCGCTAAATCAAACGGTGGCACGCGTCATGCTTGAGCGCCTTGGCCAGCAGGTATCGGTTGCAGAGAACGGCCAGGAGGCACTCGATCAGTTGAAAGCTGACCATGGTCGATTTGATTTGGTGTTAATGGATATGCAGATGCCCAAGCTGGATGGCACGGAAACCACTCAACGCTGGCGCGATTATGAAGCTGTGCATCAACTGCCTAAGCTGCCCATAGTGGCGATGACCGCCAATGTGATGCCTGAGCATCGTGAGCGCTGCATGCAAAGCGGTATGGACGATATGATCCATAAGCCTTTTACCCGCGATGAGTTGCATCAGGTGATCTGTCGCTATCTCTCAAACGACGAAAGCGTTGGCTCTGTCAGCATTCACGCTGCTGCTCCTGCTAAAAAACCTGAATCGCTGGGCGGATAGCGCTGGGGCAGTTCAAGTGCTGGATAAGCGTCTTTGCGAAGAGCTGCAAAGTACCTTTGAACCCAAGGCACTGGATGCGCTGCTGAGCACGTTTTTAACACGGCTTGGTGAACGTATCGCCCGCTTGAATGCCTACTGGCAGTCAGAGGATCGACAAGCCTTGTGCCAAGAAGCCCATTCACTAAAGGGCGCCGCTTCCTCTCTAGGCTGTGCTGCGATTGCTGAGCAAGCAAGCCAATTGGAGCAAGCAGCGCTAGAAGCCCCATTAAGCGAATTGATGATCTATCTGGAGCGTTTAGTTGCTCTTGAGGCCACTACTAAGCTGGCTTTGGAGCAAGAAAGCATGCTCGTTTGATGTGGACGGTGAGTACTCGCGTAACCAGGTGTTGAAAGCGTCGGCGGTTAACGGGTGTGCAATACAGTAGCCTTGTCCAACAGTGCACCCGGCTTCAACAAGCCGAGTGAGCTGTGCCGACGTTTCGATACCTTCGGCGACAACAGTCAGTCCCAGGCGTTTGCCTAAGTCGACAATCGACTCTGTTATCACCAGTGCTTCTTTGTCCTGATCGATCAGTGAGACAAAGCTACGGTCAATTTTGAGCTCGCTGAAAGGCAACCGATAGAGCTGTGTCAGCGAAGAGTGGCCGGTACCAAAATCATCTAACGCCAGTTTGCAGCCCCGTTGTCGCAAAGCTTTGAGCACGTAGCAAGCGTAGCCCAAGCACTCAACCCCCGCTGTTTCGGTGAGTTCCAGGGTGATCTTGCTAAGCACAGCATGATGCGCTTGGGTGAGTTGATCAAACGCGTCGAGTACGCCTTCTGCCTGAATAAAGGCCGCCGGTATATTTATCGAGACGTTTAAGTCCCACTCTTGTGACAGCCATTGGGCTTGCTGCTTCATGGCAAGCTCAATAACGTACCAAGTGAGTGGAAGCATCAGGTCGTTTTGCTCTGCTAGAGGTATAAAACTGTCGGGGTATAGCACGCCGCGTTGAGGGTCTTGCCAGCGTACCAGCGCTTCAACGCCAATAACCTGCCCTTGTTGAGTGCCTTGTTGCAGGCTTATTTGGGGTTGAAAAGCTAGAAAAAGCTGTTGTTCACGAATGGCCTTCGCCAATTCATCGCCTGTAGGCGCTTTGGGCGCTTTTTTTAAGGGCCCCAGAAATGTCGTTAGGCCGGTGAGCAGCTTGGATTTAGATAGGAAACCTAACATTTGCAAGCCTTTTGTTTCACCTGCTGCAAGCGCATGCGCGGCAGTTTCTTCCGTACAACTGCTAATTAATAAAATTGAAGCGTTTAAGCGTAAATCATACAGATATTCCAGAATATCAAGGCTCGTAAATTCACCTAGCCCGAGATCAAGCAAGATCAGCTCGACATTGAGTAGGTCGGGTTGGCGCACCAGCTCGCCAAAACTGCTCGCCGTCACCACCTGATAACCGTGCTGGCGTAATAGCATTCTGCCCAAGAGTTGAACGTTACAGTCATCATCAATAATTAAAGCATTAGACAGCATAGTGGTTCCTTAGATGACCCCATACTCTTAGCTATGTGTTTTCGGGTGGCGCGGTAGTTCGAAAGGAAAATGCTTAAAACTAATTGGTTAAATTCCTTGGGCCTATGAAAGCCCAAGGAAGGTAAAGGTACTGGCTGCTTAGAACGATTCCCACTCGGGTTGAGGGGAGCTCCCCAAATGTCGTTGAGCTATAGGCGTAGTCGCAGGTCTGTGTGCTGTCGAGGTGAGCGCTGCTTTGCCAAGAGCTGGTTGCGCGTTAGCATTGCTGAGCTTGAAGCCTCCCACTAGCACGCCCAGTCGGTCGGCTTGTTCTCTTAGTTCCGCCGCCGCAGCGCTGGACTCTTCTACCATGGAGGCATTGTGCTGGGTCATGCTATCCAGCTCGTTGACTGCGTCATTTACTTGACCGATACCTACACTCTGTTCTTTAGCACCAGCACTGATCTCAGCAATCACGTCCGCCACACGCTCGATGCTTTTTACCATCTCCTGCATGGTGACGCCGGTTTGTTTCACTTGGTCAACGCCCACCTTTGTGCGGTTTAACGACGTATTGATCAGAGTGGCAATGTTTTTGGATGCATCACTTGAGCGGCTGGCCAATATACGTACCTCTTGGGCAACTACCGCAAAGCCACGGCCATGCTCGCCTGCGCGGGCGGCCTCTACAGACGCATTCAGCGCCAGGATATTGGTTTGAAAAGCGATGCTATCAATAAGGTTGACGATGCTGCTGATTTCAGAGGAAGAGTCGTTAATCGTATCCATTGTCTGCTCAACACTGTGCATGGAGTGCAAACCCTGTTGAGCGAGATCCCGGGTTGAAAGCGCCAACTGGTCAGCCTGCTGGGCAGAATCAGAGGCGTTGTTGACCACTGCTGCGATTTGCTCCATCGAAGCAGAGGTTTGCTGTAAATTCGCAGCAGCTTGCTCAGTACGTGCCGCAAGCTCCTGACTGCCTTTGGCAATTTCAGTAGATGCATGCTGCAGGCTAACGGTACTGCTGCTAACTGACTGAAGCGTATCGTCAATGCGTTTAATAAAGGCATTGAACTGTTGTGCCAATTCACCAATTTCATCACGGCGTTGACTCTCAATCCGCGCGGTTAAATCGCCATCGCCTTCGGTAATCTCTTTAATACGTCCACTAATTTGACGGATAGCCCGAGACATCATTAGCGGCCCCAGTAGCGCAATAAGCGTTGCAGCAATAAAGATGATTAAAGCAACAATAATAGTGGATGTTTGCTGCACTTGGATTCTATCAACCACCGCTGCTTCTGCTTGATAAGTGGCTGTCTCAATATTTATTCCCGATACATCATATATATCACGCAGTGCATTAAAGTCGTCTAATGATGAACCGGATAGCATCGTTAATGCTGCTGCGGTATTGCCGCTTTGGTGCAGCTCAAAAACACGTGTTGCCTCTTGTTTCCAATCGCTATACAGCGTTTCAAAGTTAGCTAGTTGCTTGGTTAGCTCTGGGTAGTTCTGCATTAGTTCGGCGTAGAGCTCCATGCGGTCATAAGCCTGCTGAGCATTCTCTTCAAACTCGGCGATTAACGCTGTTGCTCGCTCGGAGCTGGGGTCAGATAACAGATACTCAATCTCAGCAACGCGTGCTTGATAAAGGTCTCGGTCGCCGTTGAGTGTGGCTGAAGTCGCCGGAATATAGTTGGTGATAAACGTATCTAAACGGCTTTTTACCATATTAACCAGCAGTGCATCGGCTACCACAATAACCAGTAGTGCTAACGCAACGCTGATAAAGGCAAGAGCATACTTAACTCTTATCTGATGAAGACGGTTCATATGTGCCACTCCTGTAGTGTCAAACCATGAGAGCACATTACCTTTAAAGCGTTAGAACGGTCGACAGATTTGTAACGCTTGTGACGTTTGTTCACGTTCGAGGTTTTAATTAGCGTGGTAAGAGTTTAAACATAATTATAATGAGAATTATTAATATTTTAGTGGCTATTTATAACCCGCTGCCTGGAGTTGAAATAGTTTCGCATAGCGGCCTGCAGTGGCCAGGAGTTCTTCATGGGTGCCGCGTTCAACGATATGCCCTTGATCAATAACCAGAATGAGATCAGCGCTGCGTACTGTGGAAAAACGGTGAGAGATCAATATCGCCATTTTATCGCGGCTGTGCTCGCGAAAGCGGGCGAATATTTCGGCTTCTGCGGCAGCATCCATGGCAGCGGTAGGTTCATCCAGTACCAAAATGTCCGCGTTTTCGCGCATATACGCTCGGGAGAGGGCAATTTTCTGCCACTGGCCACCAGAGAGCTCTTGGCCATTTTTAAACCAGCGGCCAAGCTGGGTTTTGTAGCCGTTGGCCATGCGGGTAATAAACTCATCCGCCATACCGTGACGAGCGGCGTTCTGCCACCTTTCTTGGTCGTTAAAGGCATGCGTATCGCCGACACCAAGGTTTTCGCCCACCTGCAACTGATAGCGCACGAAATCCTGAAAAATCACCCCGGTGCGTTCACGTAGTGCTTGGGTACTCCAATCCCGCAGGTCGCTACCATCTAACAGAATTCGGCCTTGGGTTGGGTGGTAGAGCCGCGTGAGCAGCTTGATAAGGGTCGTCTTACCCGAGCCGTTTTCGCCTACCAAAGCCAGGCTCTGCCCAGGGCAGAGGTGCAGTGAGATATCGTGAAGAACCGGATCTTGGAGAACAGAGTCGCCGCCAGGGTAGGAGAAGCTAACGTGCTCAAAGCGCAGCCCGTCGCCGGGCAGTGCACCTTGGGTTAGTGTACCGTTCTCGCCTTCTACCGGCTGCTCAAGATACTCATAAAGATTGGAGAGATAGAGGTTATCTTCATACATGCCACTGATGGCGGTGAGGCTTGCGGAGAGCGCGGCCTGCCCCTGCTTGAAGACCATCAGGTACATGGTCATCTGGCCCAGGGTAAGCGCCCCGGCAATCGTTTCAATCACCACCCAGGCGTAGGCGGCGTAAAAGGTTAAGGTGCCAAGCAGGCCGAGCAGAAACCCCCAGCTTTCACGACGCAAAGTTAGGCGGCGATCCTCAGCAAACAATTTGGTAAAAATGTCGCGATAGCGCTTGAGAAACAGCCCTTCAAGGCCAAACAGTTTGACCTCTTTAATGCTGTCTTCCCTTGCAAGCACCGTCTCTAAATAGATCTGCATACGGGTTTGCGGCGAGCGCCAGCGAAACAGCCTGAAAGCATCGCCCGAGAATTTGGCCTCTGAGATAAATACCGGTAGGGCGCCTGCCACCAAAATCAGCAGCGCCCAAGGGGAGAACTGCACCAGTAGCACGCCGAAGCTACCCAGCGAGATAGCGTTTTGCAGCAGCCCAAAGGTTTTATTCACCAGTGCAAGCGGGCGCGTAGATGCTTCACGGCGCGCTCGCGTGAGCTGGTCGTAAAGCTCTGAATCTTCAAACTGGCTAAGTGACAGTTGTCCCGCTTTCTCCAGAATCATCACATTGACCTTCTGCCCCAGCAGCGCACGCAGCAGTGACTGTTGGGCTGAGAGGCCGCGCTGGGCCAGGGCAATGAGCGCAATAATCACGGCTTCGATCCCCACCAGCGTTAGCACCGGTGTGATGGACGCTAGTAGATTGGGATCAGTGGCTGCTTGATGGGCCTCCATGGCACTTACCACCCCATCCACAATCAATTGACCCACCCAGGCCGCCACGGCAGGCAGAACCCCTGCGACCAGCGTGCACAGCGCCAGCCCAAGCATCATCCAGCGAGAGGTTTCCCAGACTAAGCCAAGTGCACGTCGGCTATAGCGAAATACGCCAAAAAAGCCGCTTAGTGGTGAGGAAGTCGATTCAGAAGGTGGTGGAGACATAGTTAGGCTGGCAAAAAGTACCGACGAAAAAAAGAGTGCCATGATGCGGTGGTTGAGCGTGGATAGCCAGCTCAGCCGCCGGTTGCCTTCAACGGCAACACGGCGGAGACCCAGTTTAGTGGTGAGATATTACCAGGGGAGCACAGCCCCATCGGTGCGTGGCTCGGTGCCTCCTTGGAGTACGCCGGTGTCAGGATCGCGCAGAATGATTTGGCCACGGCCAAAGCTGATTGAATCGGCGACTTTAACGATGTCGTGGCCGCGGCGTGCCAGGGCAAGCGCTAAGTGATTGGGGAAGTCGGCTTCAACTTCGATGGTTTTGCCTTTGGTCCATTTCCAACGCGGCATATCGAGCGCCGCCTGAGGATTCAGTTGATCCTCAAGCATCGCCGTTACCACCTGCACATGGCCCTGGGGCTGCATATAGCCACCCATCACACCGAACGGCCCAACGGCTTGGTTATCTTTGGTGATAAAGCCTGGGATGATGGTGTGGTAGGTGCGCTTGCCAGGGGCTAGTGCGTTGGGGTGCTGCGGGTCGAGGGAGAACGACCAGCCACGGTTTTGCAGGCTAATGCCGGTGCCCGGTACCACCATGCCAGAACCAAAGCCTTTGAAGTTGCTTTGAATCAGCGACACCATATTGCCATCGTTGTCAGCCGTAGCGAGATACACTGTGCCGCCCTTGATCGGATTGCCGTGTATAGGGTCGACGGCTTGCTCGCCAATCATCGCTGCCCGCGACTTCAAATAGTCGTCGTTCAACATCTGATCAATGGTGGGTCGCATAGCATCAAGGTCGGTCACATGCGCGAAGCCATCGACGTAAGCCAGCTTGGTGGCCTCAATACGACGGTGCAGGGTTTCGACGGGGTCGCGGCCTTCATCGCCTAAATGTTCAAGCATGCCCAGCGCTTGCAGGACAATTATGCCGCTGCCGTTAGGGGGAATTTCCCAAATATCGTGGCCTTTGTAGCGCACGCTAATAGGGTCTACCCACTTTGGCTGGTAAGCCGCTAGGTCTTCTTTGCGTAATAGGCCACCGTGTTCGCGGGAAAAGGCATCAATGGCCTCGGCCAGTTCGCCCTCATAGAATGCTTTGGCGCGGCTGTCAGCAATCGCTTTTAGACTTTTAGCATGGCCTTCGGAGCGCCACAGTTCACCGGGCTCCGGCGCACGCCCTTTGGGAGCAAACGTATCAAACCAGGGTTTGAAGGAAGCCTCATCGTAAGCCGAGTAGGTGTTGAAAGCTTCTTTCCACATTTGATGAATGACGGGAGAAACCGGGAATCCTTCATCGGCCAGTGCAATCGCAGGCGCCAGCAACTCTGCGAACGGAAGTTTGCCGAAGCGCTCAGATAGCGCCGCCCAGGCAGCGGGTGCGCCGGGTACCGTTACCGGGAGCATGCCGTGGTTGGGCATCGTGTCATGGCTGAGGGCTTTTAGCGCTTCAATGGTTGCCGCTTGTGGAGCAGGGCCGCTGGCGTTAAGCCCATGCAGTTTGCCATCGACCCACACAATGGCAAAAGCGTCGCTGCCGATCCCATTCGAGGTGGGCTCCACCACCGTTAATGCGGCTGCCGTGGCAATGGCTGCATCAATCGCATTACCACCTTGCTGCAAAATGCTAATACCTACCTGCGCTGCTAACGGTTGTGAGGTGGCGACCATGCCACGTTTACCGAACGTTGCCATCCGGCGCGAGGCGCTGGGGTAATAGAGAGCATCATGTTGCATACCAGTGTCCTTTTGAACGTTGTTTTGAAACAACAGTTTTTTGAAATAACAATGTTTTGAAATAACGTAGAGGTATTAAACATTCTCTTGCTGTGCGGCACCTTTTAAGCGCTGAATCTTGCGATCTTGATAGAGCGAAAACAGTATCGAAGCGACAGCGAGTGCCAGAAAAAGCGCAGAGAGTGGTCGAGTCAAAAAAGTCAGCCAGCTTTCATTAAGCTCAAGGGCGCGGAAGAGCTGGCGCTCAAGGTTATCGCCAAGTACTACGCCGAGTATCAGAGGCGTTAGCGGTACTTCAGCTTTCCACAGCAGGTAGCCGATGATGCCAAAGATAAACAGCACCCAAATATCAAACAGGTTGTTGTTCAGTGCATAAGCACCAATGGCACACAGCATTAATACGACAGGAACGAGGATCTGTTGGGGGATCAACGATATTTTGGCGAACCAGCGTACTAGCAGCAGATTGCAAAGCACCATGACCACCGCACCGATCAGTAAGCTGGCATAAATAGCACCCACCAGCACCGGGTTCTGTTCAAACATCATTGGCCCCGGCGTAATGCCGTGCAGGATCAGAACCCCCATCATGATCGCCATGGGCAAATCGCCCGGTATTCCCAACGCGAGCGTAGGTACAAACGCGCCGCCTGCCACCGCGCTATTGGAGGCTTCAGACGCCACGATGCCGCTGGGTGTGCCAGTGCCAAACTTCTCTGGATGTTTTGAGAATTTCTTGGCTTGGTCGTAGCTTAAGAAATTAGCCACGGTGCCACCCGTGCCAGGTAGCGCTCCCACCAAGCTACCAATGAGTGAAGAGCGCAGCGTGTTAAGCTTTTGTCCCGCCATATCTTTGAGTATTTGGCCGTAGGGAATCGTTACATTGGTATCGATGTTTTTGGCTTCGCTTTTCTCATCTTTGAGCTTCTCTATATTTCCAAGTAGCTGCGAAAAAGCAAATATACCGATCATCACGGGGAGAATTTCGAACCCAGATCCCATCGCCGGCAGGCCGAAGTCAAAGCGAAGATTGCTGTTGCGGTCATAGCCAACGGTGGTAATCAAAAGCCCCAAAGCGGCGGCCATCAGGCCTTTGAGCAGAGCGCCACTGGAAAGGCCTGCCACAAGTGTCAGAGCGAAAACGATTAATGCAGTGATTTCCCAAGGACGGAAGTTCATGCTGAAGCTTGCAATTAGCGGCCCGAAGAACACCAGCACCGCCACGCTGATAATGGTGCCTAGAAACGATGAAGCGACGCCAATGCCTAGGGCGCGGCCCGGTTCGCCTTTCTGTGCCATCGGGTAGCCGTCATAAACAGTAGTAATAGACGAGGGTGTGCCGGGTATCCCCAACATGACGCCAGACACAATGCCGCCCGAGTATCCCCCCACAAATACACCAACCATCAGTGAGACGCCGCTGACCGGATCCATAGCAAAGGTAAAAGGGAAGACCACCAGGATGGCCATGGTGACGGTAAAGCCAGGGATGCTACCGCCAATAATGCCAAACAAAACACCGATTACAATTAGGCCCAGCACCGAGGGAGTACCGACCTCAGCGAGAGCTTGGAGAAAAAAATTGGTCATTATTTACTCCGCAGATTAGGGCAGCCAGACATTTAAGCCATAGCGGAAAACCACAAATATCACGAGCGTCAGAGTGAAACTCAACGTGAGATTAATGATCCATTTTCGCCGCGTATCTATACCCATAAGTAAAGCAAGCGAGGCGACTAAGAAGCCCATAGTGGTTGCGATATACCCAACTGCTGGGAGAAGTGCTGCATAAAGCCCAAACAGTAGAAACAGAGCGAGTATGGTGCGCCGGCTTTTAAACCACCCAGCAACAAGCTGCTTTGCGCCCGCCCGCTCAGGTACTTTTACTAATAAGGAGCGCACTAGGATCAGCAGTGAGAACGAACCAATCACTACCAACAAAATACGTGGGAAAAGAGCTGACCCATACGGTTGCCAACTGGTCGGTGGAGCAATGCTTCCTGACTCCATCCACATGACAGCCACAATTAATAGCAGAGCCAGCGCCAAGGCGCGGTCTTTCGTTAGCGTAAGCATTAGCGATGCCTCCGGTAGTTCTAGCCCCCGTACTCACGAGGGCTAGAGGGTGCGCCCTCAGTTCTGGAAATCGATGTTCTCAGCAGCGGCGGATAGTGCTGCTTCGTTTTCATCCAGAAACGTTTGATAATCATCACCGGCCAGAAAGCGAACAACAGAGCCAAATTCATTTTCAATGCGGCTCTGTACTTCTTCATTTTCCAAGGCCTGTTCGTAAGCGTCAGCGATGGTATTGAGGATTTCTTGCGGAGTGCCTTTGGGAGCAAAAATACCTCTGCTGGTGGAGTGATCCATCTCGATGCCTTGCTCTCGCAGGGTGGCTACATCTGGCATGCTATCAAGGCGCTCTGGATGGGCGATGCCGAGCGCGCGGAAGGTGCCATCTTCAAAAAATGCACCGCCAGAGGGCAGGTTGAACATTGCGAAATCAACTTCTTCCGCCATCAAAGCCGATACCTGTTCACCCGTATCTGGATAGCCGACTAGACGCACGTCGGCCATATCAATGCCAGCCTCCTGGAAGAACTGTGCCCAGAAGAAGTGGTCAGTGGAGCTAGGAATCATACTGAAGCGCACTTGGCCTGGGTTTTCGCTAACATAGTCAGCGATTTCATCAGCGCTCTGGACAGGGTGATTCGCATGGGCGGTTGGGATATTGATGGTTTGGGTAAGTAGCGCGATAGGTTCGAAGGCATCAAACGAGTAGTCGACGGTGCCCGCTAGCTTTGAAAGTGCAATGGTGTCGTGGCTGCCAAGCAGTGTATAGCCATCGGGTTCTGCGTCTTTTACATTGCGAGACCCCAGGGTAGCGCCTGCTCCTGCCATATTGACCGGAACGATGGATTCTCCAAGGTTCTTTTCAGCTTCCTGAGAAATCAACCGGAAGAGGATATCCGTTGCTCCCCCAGGCCCATAAGGGATAATTAAGCGAATATCCTGCTCGGGATAGTCAGCTTGTGCGGTGGTGGCAATTGCCAAACTAGACGCAAGTCCGATGGCTGCGAGGGTAGTGCTTAGAGTAAATGTTGAACGCGTCATTCTTATACACCTTTATAGATTGAGGTTGGTGTTGTGGGATGCCGCCCTGACTGCAGCGACGTGGTGAGCGCGTGATCCCGTTATCGGGTTTTTGTTATCTAATAAATACATCTGCCAATAAGCGTTAGCCTAGAAAGAAACCTCCATAAACCAGGGCGCCCATAACCACAAAGGCGGGGTGCGTGTTAAAACGAATCAGTGCTATAGCGGCGACTATGCCAATGATCAGGGTATGAATCGTCCCGCTGGTATTAAGGCTTTCGAGCAGAAACCCCAAGGTCAGCCAGGCCATCATCATGGCGATGACAGGGCGCACCCATTGGCTCATGCGCTTAACCCGGGGGGAATCACGATGACGGTAGAGCAACCCTAACGCGCCTAACATGAGTAGCAGCGTAGGGATCACTGTGGCAGCTACGGCAATGAAGGCACCGCCAATACCCGCTACTTCATAGCCCACATAGCCGGCCATTTTGGTCGCGATAGGGCTAGGTAATGCGTTGCCGAGGGCTAATGTTTCCGCGAAGGTTTGTGCGGTCATCCAGCCATAACGGCCAACCACTTCGGCTTCGATCAGTGGAATAATGGCCGGGCCGCCGCCATAACCGATAATGTTTGGGATAAAAAAGGCTAGGAAGAGATCCCAATAAATCATGCCGCTCCCTCCGCTTTTTTCTTACCGGCAGGGCGCAGGAGGGCGGCAAGTAGAATGGCGCCAATCACCCAGCCTGGGTGAATGCCAAGCCAGTAGATCAGCCCGGCGGCAATGATGGCCATGGCAATGCTGACCAGCCAGCCAAGAGCGGCCTGGGATTTATCAAAAAAGTCCCAGGTGAGCTGCGCCATCATCACCATGACCACCGGCACCACGGCTTGGCCCATGCCGCGAATCCAAGCCACATCGCGGTAGCGGCTGAAAATGCCTAACATGACAATCATCGCCACAATCATTGGGACGATAATAGCAATGACGGCCGCAATACAGCCGACGACTCCCCCTACACGATAGCCAATATAGCCGGGCATCTTGGTGGCAATGGGGCCGGGTAAGGTATTGCCAATCGCCAGTACATCGGCAAACTCTTCATCGGTTAACCAGTGGTGGCGGGTGACGACTTCGGCGCGCACTAATGGAATCATGGCGGGGCCGCCACCGAAACCAAAGATGCCGATGCGGAAAAAGGCCCAGAAAAGTTGCCAGGAGGTGGCGGGTGGTGTCATTGATGCATATCCCGCGAAGCCAAAGAGGAGATCAGAAGCATACCTAGACCTTATTTATCGTTTGTAGGTTAAAAAATCGATTATCTCGTCTAAAATAGAATATAGGTAGTGCCCGACCCAACGTCAACAGTCAAAACAGAATGGACAGCGGGAACTGAGATGAACAAAGGACATCGTGATGAATAATTCTCTACCTACGTCAGCCAAGTCAGTAGGGCCAGTGGGGCCAGCAGGTACCGCATCAAGTCGCGTGTTTGATCATTTACGCAAGGATTTGGTGGGTGGGCGTTTTGTGGCCGGTGAAAAGCTCGCTATCAATGCCCTCAAAGAGCGCTATCAAGTCGGTTTGAGCCCACTGCGAGAAGCACTCAATAGATTGGCGGCTTATGGGTTGCTGGTGCAGGAAAACCAGCGCGGCTTTCGGGTGCCGAAGCTGTCGCGGGATGAACTGGACGATATTGCCCAAATGCGCCTGGAAATGGAGGGGATGGCGCTAGAGCGAGCTATTGCTAACGGTGACTCGCTTTGGGAGGCCGATTTGCTTGCCGCCGCACATCGCCTGAAACGGGCCGATATAACCCTGGATAAAGGCGAAGAGTGGGAGCATCTGCATACACAGTTTCACCGCACCCTGGTGGCGCCGTGTGGGTCAGTCTGGTTATTGCGTTTTATTGAGCAGTTACACGACCAGTTCGATCGCTACCGACGTTTGGGGCCAAAAATGCCGACGATACGTCAAGAGCTGGACGAGCAGCATCATCAGCTGGTGGAGCTGGCGCTACAGCGGGATGCTAAAGCAGCGCGTGAATTAATGGACGACCATATCCATAAATCCTATGAAGTCGCCCTGAAGCGCTACCAAGAGCACGTGTAGTTGGTCATGAACAGTTGGTAAACTGCTGCGCATAAAGCGTCGGCCATCGCCGACCTAACCATGATCATGAGGGTGCTATGCACACAGATAACCAACACGCAGATGACCAAGTAGCCGCGCAAACGCTGAACTGGGTGCGCACCTTCATTGTCGCCCACGATATTTGCCCGTTCGCTCAGCGGGAGCTAGCGCGTGAAGCCATCCGCGTTGAGGTTGTGCGCTCTAAAAAAATTGAAGTGGCGCTTGAAGAGCTGATGGTCGAGGTAGCGTGGCTGGACGAACACCCTGAAACTGAAACGACGTTGCTGGTATTTCCTACGCTTTTTAAAAGCTTTGATCACTACCTGGATTTTGTTGAGCTGGCCGAAAGTATCTTGGTCGATCAGGGATATGAAGGGGTCTATCAGCTCGCTACTTTTCATCCCGATTACTGCTTCGACGGGGCTGAGCCCGATGACGCTGCCAACTATACCAATCGCTCTCCCTATGCCATGGTGCATCTGCTACGTGAAGAGAGTGTTGAAAAGGCGATCGAGTTTTACGGCGATACCGACGCGATTCCTGAGCGCAATATCGCTAAGTTAACGGCGATGGGCAGCGACGTCGCTGAGCAGCAGTTGCAGCACTGTTTTGACGTGAGCGACTAAGGTTTGTGAATCGCTTGCTGATGCTTGCCTTTGCTTTTAGCGGCATACAGGGCGCCATCCGCAAGTTGTATTATGTCGATATTCGCATTTAACGAGCCGCTAATTTTTATGACCTGAAGCGGAAGACCAATGGAAAAAGGGCCAGTCAAGCTGGCCCAAAAACATGAATTAAAACTCTTCCCAATCAGGTGTGGCATTGGGCAGTTTTCTAGTTGAGTAAGCGTTAGACGCTGCAAATGCCTGCGGTGATGAAGAGGCGGTGGGGGATTCCGAGCCACCGTGCGTTACGCGCTTAAGTTTGAAGGTCGTGACTAACTCGGCCAAACGAGTAGCTTCATCCTGGAGTGAGGCTGACGCGGTGCTGGTCTCTTCAACCAGCGATACATTTTCCTGGGTCGCCGAGTCCATCTGGGATACCGCTGTGCTGACTTGGCTAATGCCCGACTCCTGCTCCTTTGCGGCGAGAGCAAGCTCTTGCATCATTTCCGTCACTTTACGAATAGCTTCGTTGATCTCCGCCATATCATGGCCATTTTTCGCTGCTTGTTCCGCACCGACAACAATACGCTGTGAGATATCTTCAATCATGGTGCGTATTTCTTTCGATGAGGTGGAGGTCTTGGTGGCTAAGGAGCGTACTTCGCTGGCCACCACCGCAAAGCCTCTACCGTGCTCGCCAGCCCGGGCAGCTTCTACCGATGCATTCAACGCCAGGATATTGGTTTGAAAGGCGATCGAGTCAATCACCTGAATAATGTCATGGACTTTGTGCGAGGTCTCTTCTAATTCCCGCATCAGTAGGCTGGTGCGTTCAGATGCCTGCTTACCACTATTCGCCTGTTGCGCGGCGTCCTGGGTCAATTGCTGTGCTTGACCGGCAGTATCTGCGTTTTGCCGCACAATCGATGAAATTTCATCCATACTCGCGGCGGTTTGCTGCAAAGCTGCGGCTTGTTGCTCTGTACGCGAAGCGAGATCCTGGCTGCCGCTGGCAATTTGCGTAGAGCTGGAGGCGACGGCTTCGCTACTTTGATTGAGCGTACCGATTATCTCTTCCAGGCGCTCCTGCATATCCTCCATGGCACTATAAAGGCGGCCAATCTCGTTACGCCCTAGGGCATCGATATGGCTGGTCAAATCCCCCTTTGCAATGTTTTCGCAAATGCTGACTGCCCGCTGTAGGGGACTGATGACGAGCCGATTAATCATTATTTGTACCACAATATAGAGTACAATCGCGGTTAAAATGAGAACGCCTACGGTGATACCAAAAATGACGCTGTCGCGCTGCGCTTCCGAGTGAACTTGGTTGCCTCTGCTCAATGCATAATCATTGAAATTACTGATCGCAGTGCTAAAGCCAGAGAACTTCTGATTAATGGGATCACGGTATTCGTCCAGTGTCTCATAGCGCTCGTTGGCTAAATCACTTCTTAAGGTGTCAGTGACAATAAGGTGGTAACTATCGACAATTGCATCGATTAGTGGGCGACGCTCGGAATCAATCGGGAGTTCAAGGCGAGTGAGTTCTGCAATACGCTGGTCAGATTTCTCCAGGCTCACCAGCGCTTCTCCCAGCGCCCGCTCAGCGTAACTTTCGTTGCCATTGCGGTAGTGCTGTGACATGCGCTCTAGCCTGACCCGCACTTCCATTAGATTGGTTTCTGCACGGTTAGCAGCACTCGCTTGTTGAGCACTGATTTCATTAATTTCTGCCAGCAGCTGTGCACCTTCGCGTTCTGCCATGACACCCATGCTACCCAAAATGATAAGCATGGCTAAAAGCACAATCAGTGCGCCAGCAATCACTCTCTTAACTGATATGTTTTGCATTGATACTTCTCCTAATACTCCCCGCACCTGAATTGGTGCATGAGGAGTTTTAAAAGGTATCAATTTTCCGTTAAAATAATAATTTGATTAAGTTGGTGCTAGTTTTCTATATTGTTAAATGCTAAATCATAATAAAGCCGTATAATTAAATGTTTTTTTAAACTTGTTTGAGAGTTGTTTGGAAAATAATTGTTTGATAAAGAGTTGCTTAGTAAATAGTCGTCTGGTAAAGAACCCTTTGGTAAATGGATGATTGTTAAAGCGTCTTATGCATCACATGCGTATCGACAAAACCGAAGCGCGCATGGCGGTAGGCGTTAGGAACGGTACCCACAATACTAAACCCAAGCTTCTGCCATAACGCGACAGCCACCTCATTGGTGGCCACCACGGCGTTGTACTGCATGGCCAGAAACCCTAGTTCCCGGGCCTGTTGCTGGGAGTGCTCACACATGGCTCGCGCTACGCCTTTGCCCCGTGCGGCGGGGGGCACCATATAACCACAGTTACATATATGATCGCCGGGGCCAGCCGCGTTGGTTTTTAAGTAGTAAGCGCCCAGCACTTGTCCGTTTCATCTTTGGCAACCACACTGGCGTTAGGCGTTTTACACCATAACTGACGGGCAGCTTCAAAACTGATATCGGGATCAAACGCATAGGTCTCTTGCGCTGCAACAATGGCTTGGAAGGTGGGCCAGAAAGCAGCAAAATCGTCATCCGTTATTGGAGAGAAAGCGAGTGTGGTCATAACTATCCTGTGCAGCTAAGCGCTTATCGGGCGACCTCAGCCACAATCTCGTAGCTGCGTAGACGGTCGGCGTGGTTGTAAAAATCGCTATTAATCATTAGTTCATCGGCACCAGTGCGTGTTTGGAATTCCTCAAGCTCGGCTTTAACTGTCTCGGGCCCACCAATAATCGCCGCGCCTAAAAATTGGCTGACTTGGGCCTGTTCCATCGGCGACCAATCCAACTGCTCAACCGGCGGTTGTGACTGAGTCGGCTTGCCGCGAATAAGGTTTAAAAACTTCTGCTGCGCTGTCGTGGCCAAGTAGTGAGCCATCGCGTCACTCTCTGCGGCCATCACGGGAAGGCCGACCATCGCATGGGGCTTATCCAGGTGCTCCGAAGGGCGGAAGTTATCACGGTACAAACGCAGCGCTTCAAATAAATAGCCCGGCGCGAACTGAGCCGCAAACGCGAAGGGTAAGCCCAGTTTGGCTGCCAGCTGCGCGCTGTAACCGCTGGAACCCAGCAACCAAATAGGCACATGGGTACCTTGGCCAGGCACCGCTTTCACTCGCTGCTGGGGCTCTGCATCGGCTAAGTAGCTGCGCAGCTCATTCAGCAGTTGTGGAAAATCATCGACCCCGGCGTGGGCGTTGCGGCGCATAGCCTGCATGGTGGCACCATCCGAGCCAGGCGCACGGCCTAATCCCAGATCAATACGGCCAGGGTAGAGCGTTTCCAGTGTGCCGAACTGCTCGGCAATCACCAGCGGTGGATGGTTAGGCAGCATAATGCCGCCGCTACCCACGCGGATGGTGGACGTTTGCCCGGCTATATGACCAATCAACACGGCGGTTGCGGCACTGGCGATACCGGCAATATTGTGGTGCTCGGCAAGCCAGTAACGGGTATAGCCTAGTCGCTCGGTTAATTGCGCCAGGGCAACACTATCGCGAAAGGTCTCTGCGGCACTGCCGCCCTGGCGAATAGGTGCCAGATCAAGAACGGAAAGTGCCGTGGAAGCGAGTTGGCTCATGGATCACCTGCAAATTAATTCGTGGGCGCGTCGGGTGAAAAATTACTTAGCGCGCTTGGTAATTACACGTTATGCGGCCATTGCAGATGAATTGCAAGGTGTCGACTATCCAGGTGGCGGATATACAGGTTCGTTGGCTCCTCACTCCTCACTTAAAGGTGGAGTGGGGCGAATAAGAATTTCATTCACATCTACATGGGCAGGTTGCGCTAGTGCGTAAATTACCGCATTGGCGATATCGCGATCTTCTAAGGCATGAGTTGGCGGCTCATCAAAAAAGGGGGTGTCGACCATTCCAGGTTCAATTAGCGTCACACGCATGCCGGTGCCACGTAACTCTTCACGTAAGTTGTAGCCAATTCCGGTGACCGCCCACTTGGTCGCGCTATACATCGAGCCTGGAATAGTCGTGCGGCCTGCGGCTGAGCCGGTGAGCAATACATGGCCTTTGCTGCGTTTAAGGGCGGGCAAACAGGCTTGAATAGTGAGGCCCACTCCATAGATATTGGTGAGAATCATCTCACGCCATGCGTCGTGGTCGGCTTCACTAAAGCCGCCGGGTGAACCGCCACGGCCAGCGTTGGCAAAGACGCCATCCAGGCGGCCAAAGGTTTCCAGCGCCTGCTCAACCATGGCCTGCTGCTGTTCCATGTTAATCACGTCCAGCTCACAGGTCAGTACGTTTTCCGGCCCCAGCTCTAGCGCCAGTGCGGTGAGCTTGTCGCTAGAACGTGCAGCGAGTACTAACTTATAGCCTTCACGTGCAGCTGCGCGAGCGGTGGCCGCACCGATGCCGCTAGATGCGCCGGTAATTAATAGCACGCGGTGTTGCATGGGGTGCGCTCCTTGCTTGGTCAGTCAAGTGAGCTTTTAGCATGGCTAAGGTGACAGCATCCTGCAAATATAGGCTTAAGCAGCTTGGTATTGTGCTGCTAACTGACTGCTAACGAGGAGCCCATCTACTTTACGTTTTAGCATCGTTGCGTTTTAGCATCGCTGAGAGATCCAGTATCGCTTGAGCCATATCTGCCATGCTTTTGCTTTGATCCATTGAGGTTTTCCGCAGAAAGCGGTAGGCCTCCTCTTCGTTCATCTCCTGGTGGGCCATGATGAGACCTTTGGCGCGTTCAATCAGTTTGCGTTCTCGTAGCGCTTTGCGGGTATTTTCAAGCTCATCGCTGAGCCCTTGTAAGCGGCTGGCCTGGGCTTGGGTGAGCTCGATCAGCGAGCGGCCCAGGGGGGAGGTGAGAGCGTTGGCGGTCAGGTCACCTAATGGTTGCGCTCCATTCAGCGCCAACAGCTGCTCGCAGGGGGCGGATGTTGGGCGACAGGGATCCGCCTTGGTTTTTTCTAAAGCCTCCTCGGCCTGGGCGATTTTGCGGTGGCAAAGCACACTCAGTTGTTCAATCAGCGCATCTTCAACCGTTTTCATTGAGTCGATGCGCAGCGTGGTGAGTTCATACCAGGTTTCACCCAGCTTATCGGGTGTCTCTTTGGGTGGTGATTGTTTTGCCGACGAGCGTTGGCAGGCGATATCGCGTAGATGGCAAATACCCGACAGCGTGCGCGGTGAAAGCTCCTTCTGCCATGCCTGCTGCGCTTCGGGTGTCGCAAACTCTACAAAGGTGTCGAAACAGCGCTGTTGATCCGACATTAGCTGGTTGAGCAGGGCACGGTGAGGCTCGTCGAAGTGGCCATGGGTAAAGCCAAAGGCGCCGCAGGCGCGCTCCTGGCCCGCCAGCTCTTTGCCTTGCATTAAGTGGAAAATCGCTACTAGCGTGCGGGTAATATCGGGATCGATAGAGGTATCTGCGGCCTCAAACACAATGGCTAGTAGGCCACTGGTCAACTGGTTAAACGCCTGGGTCGCTGCATCGGGGGTGATAGCAAAGGTATCAATGGCCTGGCGAAGCGCGCCAAGTTCGTCAAGCGCGTACCAGACGGCGGCAATCCGGCGCAGTAAGCGCGCGGCGGCCTGGGGGCGGGCCTCCTCACTGAGCGCTTCCAGCCGTTGGCGCATTAGTGTTTCGGCCTGCTGACTGTGTTGCCGGTAGGTGTCGCGGCGGGTTTTGAAGCGCTGCCCCTGGGAAACAAGGTAAATCGTCGATGCGCCCCGTTCACGCTGGAGCATATGAATAAAGCGGCTGATGTCGCCGACAATATCGGCGGTGGTGGCAAGGTGGGTAAGGTTGTCGATATCGCAACGGATGGCGGTTAAGAGCAGTTGCTGCGCTGAAGACATAGAAATTTCCTTGGTGACTCGCCGCCTAAATGTGAACACTCCCATACCGTTATTCTCCCATACCATGCTGAAGCGTATGGGAGTGAACAGGAACGTTATGGAAGTATGAGTGTACTGGAAAGCGCTTAGCGTAACGACAGAGCGCCCGCGCCTACATCATCACCTACTGCGTCGCTATACGCTTTGGCCTCTTCTGCTTCGGTAGCATCGCTAAAGCGTACCACCAACACACATGAAGCCAGGATCAGTACAGTGAGGCCTAAATAGAACAGACCTTGCTGATAGGTCAGGCTTTCGCTGCGGAACAGAAAGGCAGCGCCTACCGCGCCCACGTTACCGCCAGCGCCGACTATGCCTGCTACGGCACCCAGTGCCTTTTTGTTGATAAACGGAACCACGCCAAAAGTAGCGCCTTCCGCCATCTGCACAAACAGGCTGAACACCAGCATGATACCTATCGCTAGGCTTAATACGTGCATCTGCGAAAACGCTACCAACGCAATACCTTCGCAAACCAAGGCAATAAACAGCCAGCGAACGCGTCCTTTCAAGCCCCCTTGCTTAGCGAAAAGATCCGAGAAGACGCCGCCTAAAGTACGCGCAAAAATATTCATTAAACCAAACAGACCGGCAATCAGACCCGCGGTGGCCAGGGTAAGCTCAAACTTATCAAAGAAGTAGATGGCGGCAATATTGTTGATCGTCAGTTCCACGCCAAAGCAGAGGCCATAGACAACGAACAGCGCCCAAACACGAATATCCTTGGCGGCGGCTAGAAAGCTTTGCGCGGCACCATTTTCGCCAGAAGCTTCAGGCAGTTCACCCCGTGCGCGCAGGTCGCTGAAGTTGCCGTTGGGGGCATCCTGGGTAAAGAACCAGTAGCCAATGCCGGTAAAGAACATCACTACACCAGGCACCATCATCGCTAAACGCCAGCCAAAGGCTTCGTTAACGCCCAGCATCAGCATACCCGAGAAGATTAGTGGCATCAGTATCTGCGTGGTGCCACCACCCAGGTTTCCCCAACCTGCGCTAGTAGCGTTGGCGGTACCGACCACATTGGGGGCGAACATCATCGAGGTGTGGTACTGGGTAATCACGAAGGAGGCGCCAATGGCCCCAATGGCTAAGCGCGCCAATAAAAAGGTTTCAAAACTATCGGCCAAGCCAATGCCCATCACCGGAATAGCGCCTAATATCAGTAGCCCGGTATAGGTTTTACGCGGGCCGATGCGGTCACACAGTACGCCAATTGCAAGGCGCACAATGACCGTGATCGCTACCGAAGCGATAATCGTATTGCCGATTTGTGTTTGAGTCAGTGAAAGGTCTTCTCGAACAATCGCCATAAGAGGGGCGATGCCGAACCAGCCGAAGAAACAGATATGAAACGCGAACCATGAAAAGTGGAAAGCGCGCATCTGAGGAGTCGAGAAGTTAAACAGCCGAATGCGGTTGGCTTTGTTGCGTATGTCCATGGGATGGCCTCACGGGGCATAAAACGAGTTGATCGCTACGCAACGCAAACAAGTTAGCGCGTTACGCAAACAATTGACGAGAACATGCCTTCACCGTTGAAGGTCAGGTTCGACGCACTCGTACCCGACTGGGCCTGGTCCACGCCTACCACCACTGGTAGGAGTTATGCAGGTAGTTTGCCAGTTGAATATTTATTGCTAAAAATCAATATCTTAATTTATTTTTGTTGTGCGTATTAGAGATGAGTGATCAAGTCTATGCTGCATGATTGGGCATGCAACGCCGATTTTGCGGCATCTTGGTGCTAGAAGGGTGCAATGGGCGGACTGAACGTGCAGCCATTATTCATGTAAATAGACGGCATCAATATCCAGTGTGGAGTGGCTACCAATCGCTTCAAAGTGTTCGCTTAACCAACGTTCAGCGGCAGCTTGTCCCTGCTCGAAAAGATGGCATAGAAAAGGCCACTCAGAATTGGATTTGCTGGAGACAGAGAGGCCCTCAAGTGCCTGCTCGCCGCTAATGCGGTGGAACAACGCCTGCTGGTAGCAGTTTTCAATGCCTTGCTCATCGAGGGTATGCTTAAGCAGCGCAATCATACGGATCTCTTTAATCAGTGCTGAGTTAAAGGTGATCTCGTTGAGGCGATTCATAATGGCCGATGCCGAGGTGGGGACTTCGTTACGGCTGATTGGGTTGATTTGTATCAGCAGAATATCCCGTGCGCTGCACTCCTCCATGAGAGGAAACAGGGCGGGGTTACCCATGTAGCCACCATCCCAATACGCTTCGCCGTCGATCTCCACTGCTTGGAATATAAAGGGCAAGCAAGCGGAGGCCATCACCGCGTCAACGCTCATCTCTTCACGGCGGAACACCCGCTGTTTACCCGTGCGTACGTTAGTGGCCGCGACAAACAGCTTAAGCTGTTGGCATTGCCTAACCCGCTCGAAATCAATATGTTCGGCCACGATATCGCGCAGCGGATTTATATTGAGTGGGTTGAGTTGATAGGGGGAGGCCACACGGCTTAATAGATCCATCGCAATAAAACCGGGCGAGTGATCCAGGCTCCAGTTGCCGGTCAATATGTCCAAGGGAGAGCGGCGGATGGGGCTGGCCATACCCGCGCGACTCACCGCTTGCCAAAAGTCGTGCAGTGCTTGCCGAGCGGTCTCTTTATCGCCTCTTGTGAGCGCATCGGCCATTACCACGCCATTCATTGCCCCGGCGCTGGTGCCGCTGATGCCCTCAATCTCAATGCGGTCATCTGCCAGTAGGCGATCAATGACACCCCAGGTATAAGCCCCGTGGGCGCCACCGCCTTGTAACGCGAGATCTAGCTTTTTGACCTGTGCCATATGCTTTTTCCCATTGCTGCTGGTGAGGAAAGTGGTTTTATTGCAACCAGCATGGCATAGGCGGCTAGATAAGACGAAAGGCTATTTAGCGTACAACGGCTATTTAAGGTGCGCCCGCAAGCGGTGAGTGATGATTGGTTGAATAGGGCGCCTCATACATGGCGTGCTCCATGAGGTTGTCCAACTGCAGGGCGAGCTGCTGGCTGGCTTCTTCCATGACTCCCAAGGCGGCCAGTTGACCATTGCGGTCGCCCAGGCGGGCAAACTTAAGTGCTTCCGCGCCACTGTCATGCATACGGCGATGGGGTGCCGCCAGCGCTCGATAGGCCTCAGTGCGGGCGTAACGTTGGTGACCTTCTCCATGTTGATGCCAGCGCCCTAAACGGCATTGGTGATGGTCTTCTAGGGGAGTGTCTGTGTTGGCAGAGAGGAGCTGCTTATAAAGCCGACACTTCCACACCGCATGATCAAGCTTCGCGGAGTGTAAAAACGCAGCGGTGGCATTGTGATGAATCACCTTGTGCATATGCTGAGCTTGGTCAGCAAGCTGATGCACTGCCTGCTTGGCTGCTTGCGCGGAATGGGTAATCTCCTCGTCGGCCAGACGTTTTTTCACTACGGCCTGCGAGTGTTCTCTTACCTGGCTATTAATTTGCTCCATCAGTAGGCTGAGCTGATGGCTCAAGCTGTGCATAGTCAACGCTAAGCGGTGGACATCGTCTGCAATGGCTGCCAATCCTGGAGATTGCTGGCTAGCGGCATCGGTGCTGCCAAGCAGACCTTGGCTATGGGCCGTTTCGAGGGCCGTACTTACCGCTAACGCCTGGGCGTGGCCTGCACTACGGGCGAGAGCGACCTGTAGCTGGCTTAAGGCGTGCAGAGTTTTAGCTAACACTAATGGGGGTAACGCTTCGGTACGTTCAGTGTCGTGGCAGCGTTGGTCAAGGCTACTGACCGCCTGTTCAGCGGTGGCAATTAAATTAACCGTTTCCGTTAGGGTGGCCCGCTCGCCGGCAAGCTGATCCGCGTACTCCTGTATGCCACTATTGAGAGAAGCCAGCATATCCGCGCCTCTTGCCTGCAGCATGCCGATGGATTGTGCCGGTTTCATCAGGCTCAATAATCGACAACTGGGGGAGGGGGTAGCAGCGTCAAGCTGAGTGCGTAACTCGGCAACTTCCTGTTCCAGGCGGCGAATTTTTTGGTACGGGTGCATAAAGGTGAACATGGCAGAGACACCTACGGCAGATAGCAATATTTTGTGTTAATTTGTCACAAAGTATTGCAGAGGGTTCCCCTGTGCGCCTGATTTAGCGGCCGAAAATGATAAAATTCAGCTACTGATTGCCTGTAAGGCTGAGGTTGTTAACGTTCCCCTCATTAAGATTCTGGGTAACATTAGCGCCGGGCTAGCTGTGCGGCGGTGGCCGTGCAGCCTAAAAACGCGGAGGTGGCCAGCCACTCGGCATCGGGATAATAAGCGAACACATACTGATCCTCTTTTAGACTGTCGATCAGCGGGTAAGTGACGTCCTCGCGTACCGCCGGGCAGCCATGGCTGCGACCGAGCCGCCCCGTTTGGGTGATAAAGGCGTCGCTTACATAGTCCGCGCCGTGGATCACAATAGCGCGCTCAAACGCCAAGTCATTGACGTTGGGTTCCAGACCCTCCAGGCGCAGTGAATAGCCGTTGCGCCCATAGTAGCTGTTCATAGTGCGAAATAGGCCAATGCTGGATTGATGGCTATCGGGGGTATTGGAAAACGTCTCTGCTTGGGCGTCGCCAGACCCCTGGCCGTGGGAGACCAGCTCTTCGAAGAGTAGCTTATGCTGGCGCAAATCAAATACCCACAAGCGCGGCTCGGTAGATGGCAGCGAGTAATCGATCACTGCCAAGCGCTCGGCATTAGGCTCGGCGCAGTTAAGCGCTTGGGCGGCTAAACGCAGCGCATCGGGCGAGGCCTGGGGGGCGAGCTGCAGCAACTGATGGTGTAAAGGCAGTATGCCGCGAGGTGGCGTTGAATCAACTTGGGCGAAGAAACTGGCAGCGTGGAGCGGTAATGTAAATAATGTAAAAGGGAGAGAAAATAATAACGTGGCAACATTTAAACGAAGAGCCATAAAAGTCGATCCTACGAGCAATATAAGTCATTATAAAGATTAGCCGACTAATATAAAAAACAGGGTCGGCGATGTGGAAGACTATAGTAACGCAAGGAGAGGGCGATGAACGAGATACAGCCACTAAGACAATGGGCGATAGGGGTCGCTCTTTGTCTCACGCTTACCCACAGCCCTTTAGGCATTAGCTATGCGAATGCGGATTCAGCGCCGTTACAACAGGCGTTAGCCCAGCAATTAAGCGCGGTTGAGGCGCAGCGGCTACCCGTTACTGAGTTTTATCAACTGCGTGATGGGCAGCCCGCCTGGCAGGCAGCCGTGGCGGTTGAGTCACTGGTGGCTGCGTTGAATAGCTTGGAAACCGATGGTCTAACACCCGAGGATTACCACGCTGATACACTGATTGATGAGTTCCAGCGCAGTCAGGCAAGCAGTCAAGCCGCTCAGGCGTCGTTTGATATTAAAGCAACTCGAGCGTTGCTGCTGGCGCTGGATCATTTAGAGCGCGGTAAGGTGAACCCGCGCGATGTCGAACCCCAGTGGGATGCGCCGCGCCCTGAACGTCGCTACTCACTGCTGCGTGTGGTGCATGCCGTCGATGACCGCTCGCTTGATAACGCGATCGCGCTGGCTCGGCCCTCGTCTGCTGAATATCAGCAACTGCGCGATGCCTTGAAGCAGCATTATCAGCTGGCTAACCTGGGCAGCGTGCCCTACTTGGCTGCGCGGGAAGAGTCGTTGCGGCCAGGCGATGAAGCCGACGATGTGAGCGTGCTGCGCCAGCGCCTGGCACTATGGGGAGAGGCTGAGTTACAGGTGGCGGATAGCAGCGCCTATCCATTAATCGGTGTACAAGCCGGGTCGAATCGGCGTGCCTTTGATGCACCGCTGGAAGCCGCGGTGAGGCGTTTCCAGCGCCGTCATTTGCTGCAGGAAGATGGTGTAGTGGGCGAACAAACTCGCTTGGCGTTGAACACCTCAGTGGCGTCGCGAATCGACCAACTGCGGGTCAATTTAGAGCGCGCGCGGTGGATCCGTCCGATGCAATCTGCTGAGCCACGAGTATGGGTTGATATTGCAGGCTACCGGATGCACTACGTGCGCCCTAACGGCCAGCACTGGGACGCCCGTGTGGTGGTAGGAACCCCGCGGCGCGAGACGCCGATTATCCACTCTACGATCAGCCATTTAACCATTAATCCTTCCTGGACAATCCCGCCGACGATCATGCGCGAGGATGTGTTGCCCCAGGTGCGTGCCGATATCGACTACTTGGCGCGTAAAAACATCCAGGTGATTAGCCCCATGGGCGAACCGCTTGCTGCGGAGGAGATCGACTGGCAGCGTCCTGGCGGCGTTATGTTGCGTCAGGTAGCGGGTACAGGTAACCCGCTAGGTCGCGTCGTGGTACGGTTTCCCAACGATGAAATGATCTATTTGCACGATACCCCCGCGCGTGGATTGTTCCGGCGTGATCAGCGTGCACTGAGTTCAGGCTGTATTCGGGTTGAAGGTGTGACTGAGCTGGCGCAAATGCTGCTGCAAGACACCGGCAGTCGTTATCAAATGAGTACGCTGTTAAAAGGAGGGAGTGATCGCAATGTGAGCTTATCTCAGCGTATTCCCATTGCGCTGCATTATTTGACCGCGTGGCCAAATGCCGAAGGCGAGGTGGAGTTTAGACCTGATATCTACCGCCGGGATGCAACGCTACTGGCCGCGCTGCAGCGGTCAGTCTAGACAGTTGAAAATACGTAAGCCAACGCAAAACACCGCCCAGTGGCGGTGTTTTGCGTTTGAGTACACGGTAGCTATATAGCGGTCGCTAGTCGTCGCTCTCCTGCCGATAATTAGCCACGCTAACCGGGCCTGTTTCGCCGCTTTCCAGCGCCGCCAATATGGGTGCTGCCTGATTCTGGAACGCAATAAGCGTATCGCCGCTCAAGCTGGTGTTTTCGGGTAGGGGAACCGTCATCGCATTGACCGGTGAGTTGTTGACGATGACTTCGTAGTGCAGGTGAGGGCCGGTGCTGCGGCCTGTATTGCCTGATAGCGCGATACGCTCGCCCATTGTTACACGTTCACCTTGCTTCACCAGCGGCCGGGAGAGGTGCAGGTAGCGCGTCCGGTAGCCATTGTCATGACGGATGACGACATAGCGTCCTGCGGCGCGATGGTTGCTCACTCGTTCCACAACACCGTTAGCGGGAGCCGTTACCGGCGTGCCAATCGGCATAGCAAAATCGGTACCGTTATGCGGGCTAGTGCGGCCGGTTACTGGATGCTTACGGCGCGGATTGAAGCTGGAGCTTAAACGGTAGTTGCCTTCAAACGGGTGGCGCGCAAAGGCAGGATCCAGGCTACCACCCTCAGGTGTATAGAAGTTATCGTCGCTGGCATTACGCACAACGGTTAAGTCCATGCGTTCGCCGTTGTAATGAACAGCCAATACACGGGAATCTAAAGTTTCACCATCGATCATGTCTGACTCGACCAGTACCTGGAAACGATCGCCGCGGCGGCTGTCACGCCGAAAATCGAGTTTCTTTTCGAGTAGTTTCGTCAGTTCTGTTACCGAGCCGCTGTTCAAACCTGTCGCCTGGGCGGAGCGCGCAAAGCTACCGCTGACGCTACCGGCATAGAGGCGCTGAACAGGTTCTCCTTGGCGTTCAATCGTGGTGATGGCGAAGTGGTCTGCGTCCTTCTCCAGCAGTATGCCGTCACGGGTGTTTTTCATCATGCGTAGCGACAATAAACGCCCATCTTCATCCAACTGATAATCAAAGCTGTGCCCGGCGCGCCAATTGGTTAGCATGCGCGGGTCAGGTAAATCCTCCAGCAGAGCCATCACTTCGCTATAGCCTAGGCCTAATTCGTTTTGTGCCAGTACGGCAAAAGTTTCGCCGGATTCAACAATGTGGGTTTCCCACTCAGGTACAAAGGGCTCTTCAGCTGCCAGCTCTAAATCCAGAAAGGAGATATCATCGAATAGCTCAACGCCATAATCCTCATAAGAGGTAGCGTCGGCAATTTCGACGGAAGAGCTGTTGTCTACATTATTATCCAGCATGCCGCTAGCCAATGTGCCTAGCACAATTGCCATATGCAGCGCACCGTCATCGAGACCACCGCTTTCCAGTGCTGCGGTATTCGGTACCGTGACGTCGCCGCCCAAAGCCGGCTGGTTCGCCATGTCGGCCTCTGCGCTGGCAATGACGTCAAGATCAACGATCTCGGTTGCGGTGAGTTCACTGAGGGGGATATTTTCGCGGGTCGCGTCGAGGGCGCGCGAGGCGCGATCGATCGCATCTGCTACCGGGGTGCGTTCTTGATGCAGGGAAGGGACGCCCGGAGTAGAGTCGCTTGGGAGCGGTACTAGCACGCTTTCAAGCGGTGTGTTTAGTTGAGTTAAATCTTGGTATGTCGTCAATAACTTTTGTGTGCCCAGCACGGTGACCATTGTGGCCACGGGTAACAGTAATAATTTGTGCGTACGGGGCAGCGAATGGAGGATTCGCAACATGGGTAAATGGACCGCCGAGTTCGTGATTAAAAGTAACTATTAAGCGAATAAACCCGGAAACCATACCCCATGAAGGCAGGGGTGCATAGACTGTATATCTATACATAAAGCGTAATTAAATACAAAAATAGCACTAACAGACAGAGATTACTATTTATAAACAGCGTTTGCTAACAAATGTAACCAGTGAAGCGTGCTAACTAAATAATCTGTGTTAACTATAGACGAAAACTACGCTTTTAAAAGCTAAAGTATAATCTGTGTCAAATATTTTCCCGCTGGATAGAAATAACGTGCTCTTTTACCTGCGACCAGCAGTTAATCTCAAGCATTTTGTAAGCATGGGCGGAAGTGTTAGCTGTTTCCTGGCATTCTAGCCATGTTTTTTCGAACATTAAGCGCATTGTTTCGCTGTATTGCGTTGAGGAAATCGAAATGTCCCGGGTAACACTTTCACAATGGCAAATGTTGGCCGCCGTGGTTGACCACGGTGGATTTGCGCGTGCGGCAGAGGCGGTACATAAAAGCCCCTCCACGCTGAACCATGCCGTTCATAAATTAGAAGAGCAGCTAGGCGTGCAGGTGCTGGAGCCTATTGGCCGACAAGTACGGTTAACCGAAGCGGGCGAGCTGCTGCTTCGGCGCGCGCGTCAATTAATAGAGAGCGCAGCGTCACTTGAAGATGTCGCCACCCGGCTAGCCGCTGGTTTAGAAGCGGAAGTGGTAGTGGCAATCGATCAGGTGTTTCCCGCTGCTGCTCAAGCTAAAGCGCTAGAGCGATTCTCTGAAACGTACCCGCAGGTGCGCGTTCAGTTGCACGAGAGTGTTCTCAATGGCGGCATTGAGATGCTCTATGATGGCCGCGCAGACTTGGTAGTCTCCGGCATTGAGGCGCAGGGCTTCTTGGGCGAGCCGTTGGTCACGGTGCGCTTTGTTGCCGTGGCGCATCCCCAGCATGCGCTACATCAATTGGGCCGCTCGTTGGATCTACGCGATCTAGCCCAGTATCGGCAGTTGGTGGTGCGTGATTCAGCGCTGCGCCAATCAACCAATGCTGGCTGGTTGAAAGCCGAGCAGCGTTGGACCGTCAGCCACCTCAATACCTCACTGGATATGCTAAGGCGTGGCTTGGGGTTTGCCTGGATGCCGGAAACACGAATTGCGGAGGAGTTAAACAGCGGGCAATTAAAGCCGCTGCCACTACCCGCGGGCGGTATTCGTGAAGTGCCGATTCAGATGATTTTTCGCGACCGAGACCGGGCAGGGCCAGCGGCTCATGCGATGGCCGCCGCACTGAAACAGGCCGTGGTGAGCGAATGCGCGCTGAATGATTCGACTGACTCGAATGAAAGGCCGTAAAACATCCGCTTGAGCGTTCCTGAAGCGGGCGTATGCTGAAGAAAAGAACGTAATTGTTAGCACCTCTAATGACTTTCAGGAGACGCCCAATGGGATTACTGGTAAATGGCAAGTGGCAAGACCAGTGGTATGACACTAAAAAACACGGCGGCGAATTTGTTCGTGAGTCCGCTCAGCTTCGCGACTGGGTGGGCAGCCATCCGGAGACTGACGGTGACTGCTACCCAGCGGAAAAAGAGCGTTATCATTTATATGTCTCGCTAGCCTGCCCCTGGGCGCATCGCACGCTGATTATGCGTAAGTTGAAAGGGCTAGAGCCGTTGATCGGCACGTCCCATGTTAGCCCCTTGATGCTCGACCAAGGCTGGACGTACCGTCAGGACGAAGGTGCCAGTGGCGACCCCGTTAACGGCGTCGACTACCATCACCAGCTGTATACCATGACCGACCCCCACTATACCGGGCGTGTCACCGTGCCCGTGCTATGGGACAAACAGCGCAGCGCCATCGTTAATAATGAGTCTGCAGACTTGCTACGTATTTTTAACCGTGCGTTCGATGAATTGACCGGCAACGACCTGGATTTTTACCCAGAAGATCTGCGCGGTGTCATTGATGACGTAAACGCCGATGTTTACGACCACATCAATAACGGCGTTTATAAATCAGGCTTTGCCACCGAACAGGCGGTTTATGAGAAGCACGTGAAGGCGTTGTTTGACGGTCTAGAGCGTATGGAAGCACGCTTGGCCGAGCATCGTTACTTGGCGGGGGAGTGGTTAACCGAGGCGGATATTCGTCTCTTTACCACGCTGATCCGGTTTGACGCGGTTTACTATGGCCACTTCAAATGCAATTTTAAGCGCATTGAAGATTATCCCAATCTTTCCAATTACGTGAGGGAAATCTATCAGTGGCCGGGAGTGGCGGAGACCGTCAATATGGATCACATCAAACGCCACTACTATTATAGTCACGACACGATTAACCCAACGCGAATCGTACCTGCTGGGCCACTACTCGACCTTGAACGGTCTCACGACCGGGAGCGTTTACCGGGGCAGGGCGTGCGGCGTAAATAGATGCGTATCGCTAACTAGCAAAAAGGGCCGCCCAGTTGGGCAGCCCTTTTTCTAATGCTGAGATTCTACTGCTAGCGTTTCGTTGCTATTAAAAACGTTGCTATTAAAAACAATGGGGAAGCGTTAGCCATTATCATCGATATCTAACGCTTCACGGGTACGCTGCCAAGCGCTTTCAGCGCCCTCTTGGGTAGTTTGCCAGGCATCGCGAGCGTTGGCTTTAGTCTGCTCCCACCACTCGTTATTGTAAGCCGGGAAGGCTTCGACTTCTTCCTGGCTGGCTTCGACCATAATGCGATGTTCTGTATCACCATCGGCGTCCGTTTCGGTTTCGAGGGTGAAGTAGTCGGTATCAACAACGATCTCGCGGCCGCCGAGGCCCAGTACTGAACCGCTTTCGATCACAATCGCGGTAATGCGCATCTCTTCATCAAACAGGATGTCATCGACGTCACCAATCTCTTCACCGGAACCGCCGGCAAAATAGACCTCTGCATCAAGAATGTCGTCGGCAGAATACATGCCCTGGGGCTCATCCTGCGCGTGAGCATTCATGGCAACGCTGCCCATAAGGGCGGTACCGATAACGGTTGTGAGGATTGTCTTACGCATAGCATCTCTCCATGTGGCTACGATAGATAATAGATCGGTGTGCTTGTAGGTGTATTGGGGGATAACGTAACTAGAACCACCAACACATCGTGTTGCTAAAAAAAACGACCTACCAAAACGGAAATGGTGTAATTAAGGGGGGGGCTTATAATGCTATTACTGCTTATCAGCCCAGTCATCGGCTTGACGCTCTGCTTCTTCGCGCTCTAGGCCGTACTTCTGCTGAAGCTTGCCTATCAATTGATCCTTTTTACCACCGATCTGATCCAACTCATCGTCGGTGAGCTCGCCCCAGCTTGAGCGTGCCTTACCCTTCATCTCTTTCCATTTGCCTTCAATTTGATCCCAGTTCATTGCATCGCTCCTTGAGAATAGTGAACTTGATTAGGCACTTTTTCAGGTTAGACCATATGTGCATGAGCGCAAGTCCTTGTTTCACTGTGGTGTAAGTTAAAAGTACTGGTCAGACGCCAAATGCAATGGTAGGATGCGCGCTCCTCGCATGTGTTGACCCCTCCATCACGACGGTAAGCGTTTAACTGCATAGTTATTAATGAGTAGATGTTAATAGTTATTTGTAGTGTCGCTTGCGGGAACATCTCGCCAATTGCTAGATGTTCATTGCTGTGTAGATGGCGCGCCTCCAGTATTTCACCAAACGGGTGAAATCGGCGCAGAAGGTCGCCACAACGGTTGGCCCGCTAATGCGTTGTTTGCCAACCGGATGCTAGGTGCGACCGGCGTCTCCGACTCCACTGATGGCTTTGACCGCTACGGCGGTGCCTGTTATCGATGATGACCATTCTTCATGTCGTTGTGCGATGACTGAGTCAGAGACGCTTATGATGTTTTTTGCCGGTACTTGCCGGCCTACCAAGGTGTGATTAATGACCTCGACTTCTGTCGCCTCGCCGAGCTTCGGCGATCTGGCTCTTTTGCCTGCCGTTCTGTCTGCTGTTGAATCACAGGGCTACCTCGTTCCCTCGCCGATTCAGGCACAAACTATTCCTGCGTTGCTTGAAGGCCGCGATATGCTGGGCCAGGCCCAGACGGGTACCGGCAAAACCGCAGCGTTTGCATTACCGTTACTGTCACGTTTAGAGCTGACTCGCCGTGAGCCCCAAGTGTTGGTTATGGCGCCAACCCGCGAATTGGCTCAGCAAGTAGCTGCCTCGTTTAGTAAATATGGCCAAAACCTGAAAGGTCTCGAAGTTGCGACCCTATGTGGTGGCCAAGAGTACCGTGAACAGCTGGGCGCCCTTAAGCGTGGCGCGCAAGTGGTTGTCGGTACCCCCGGCCGGATTATCGACCACCTGGACCGCGGTAGCCTGAAGCTTGATGGCCTCTCCGCCCTAGTGCTGGACGAAGCTGATGAAATGTTGCGCATGGGCTTTATCGACGACGTAAAACGCGTGGTTGCCGATACCCCGAAAGATGCTCAGCGTGTGTTCTTCTCAGCGACACTGCCCACTGAAATCGAGCGCATCGTTAACCGTTACTTGGTTAACCCAGTGAAAGTCGCGATTGAGTCGGGCACCACGACCGGCGAAAACATCGAACAGCGCATTGTGCGTGTTGATGGTGGCGCTAAGCTTGAAGCTCTTTCGCGTATTCTTGAAGTCGAGCCGGTCGATGGGGCCATCGTCTTTGTACGTACCCGTGCCGCTTGTACCACGCTCGTTGAGCAGTTGACTGCTCGTGGCGTTAACGCTGCTGGCCTGTCCGGTGATCTTGATCAGAGCCTGCGTGAGCGTACTATTACGCGCTTGAAGCGTGGCAAAGTCGACGTACTGATCGCTACCGATGTAGCTGCCCGTGGTCTTGACGTGTCGCGTATCACTCACGTTATCAACTACGATCTGCCTCAAGATGCAGAGGCTTATACGCACCGTATTGGCCGTACCGGTCGTGCGGGCCGTAGCGGTATCGCGATTACCTTTGCTGGCTTCCGTGAAGGCCGCAAAGTGGGCTGGATGGAGCAGGCAACCGGTCAGAAAATGACCGAAATGCCGCTACCTGATGAAGCCGCTATTCGTGCCCATCGCGATGACGTCTTCTATCAGCGTGTTATCGCCTCCTTAACGAAGGGCGCCGAAGAGCAGCGTGCGCTGATTGAGCGTCTGATCGAAGAAGGCCATGACCCGATCGAGCTGACTTGTGCGTTTGCCGCTATGGCGCGTGCTGACGAAGCGCCGATCGGTCGCCTTCAGGCGCCGCGCAAAGAGAAGCCCTCGCGTGATGGAGCGTCTGGCGGTAAGCCGGGAGCACGCCGCGAACGCACTGGTGCACCAACTGAAGGTATGACGCGCTACCGCGTATCGGTTGGTCATAAAGATGGCGTCAAGCCTGGCCAACTAGTCGGTGCCCTCGCCAACGAAGGCGGCATTGAAGGCGCGCGTATCGGTCGTATCGATATTCGCAACGCTTTCTCTGTGGTCGAACTGCCGAGCGGCTTGCCCTCGACGATTCTGACCAAGATGGCCCGTGCCCGTGTGGCCGGTCGTCCGTTGGAAATCAGCGAAGACAGCGCACCGGCTGAGCGCGCTCCACGCCGTCGTCGTGACGAAGGTGATGCGCCGGTTCGTCGTCGCGAACGCGCCTAAGTCTTCACCACTGTAAGGATTAATCAGCTGCCGCCAAGCGGCAACTGAGAGAATCTCGACGCCCTCGCACCGTTACTGGTGCGGGGGCGTTTTTTTGCTACCTTATTCACCTGGAGTGGCCCTGAAAAAGTAGACACCTTTATAGAGAGAAGGTGTTATGAAATTTAAATCTAGCCCTCGCTACAGTGACGAGTTCAGACGTCAGGTTATTCAGGTCTCACTCACTTCGCCGCAGACACAGGCTCAACTTGCTGCCAAGCTAAACATTCACCCGAACACGTTAAGCCGCTGGCGTAGGGAGTGGATGATGGGCAAGAATTCGTCGGATAAATTAATCAGGGATACGCAACCAGAGAAGAGTGTTCAAGAACTAGAACGCGAAGTGAAGCGCTTGAAAAAGCAGCTGAAGCGCGCTGAGCTGGAGAATGACATTCTAAAAAAGGCGGACGAGTACTTCGTCAAACACGGCAAATAAGGTTTGCTTTTATTGATGCTCGCCGTTGTCAGCAATGGCCAGTATCGGTCGTTTGTGAAGTACTCGGCGTCTCGCGTGCAGGTTACTATCGTTGGCGGGAGCGACAGTGTCGTCCTGGCCCGCGTCAAGCGCGACACCTAGCTATCAAGGAATTTCTGCTTAATCGTGCTCGCCAAATGGAGCATGTGCCGGGGTATCGGAAATTATGGCTAGAGGCTCAGGATGCTGGTTTCTGCTGTGGCAAAAATCAGGTACAACGTCTGTTACAAGAGGCAGGATACCGCTCACGAACAGCCTCAAAGCCAGGCTATAGGCGTAGCAAGTCATCCTTGCCTGTCCTGCCAAATCTGTTGAATCGCCAGTTTTCGGTAGGGGCTGGCAATCGAGTTTGGGTATCAGACATTACTCAGGTTCGCTGTCGGGAGGGATGGCTTTATATCGCCGCGGTGCTTGATTTAGGTACTCGCCAAATCGTGGGTCGGGCGATGGGGCCAGTTAATAGCTCACAGCTTGTTTTGAAGGCGTTAGAACATGCATGGAAGCATCAACGGCCGGCGGGAAAGAACCTCTTGTTCCACTCCGACCAGGGGACTCAGTACCGAAGCGAAGAGGTGATGACTTGGTTAAACAATCGGCAAGTAACGATTAGCATGTCTCGTCGAGGTAATTGTTGGGACAATGCCTGTGCGGAAAGCTTCTTTGCTCTACTGAAGAAAGAATGGATTCAGCCGCTGGGTATGATCCATCGAGACGAGATGGTAGATGAAGTTCGCTATTATATTGATCATTATTATTCGAAAGTGAGGCGTCATATGACGCTGGGTGGACTGACCCCCAGCGCCTACGTAGCCGCCTCTTAACATCAAGTGTCTACTAAACTAGGGGCACTCCAACCATTCACCATTCACCATTCACCATTCACCACTTCAAGGAGGAAACCATGTCCGCACCACTACACGAATGGAATCTGGCACCCAAGGAAGCGATGGCGCTGCAGTTGCAGTTGGCGAGGCGATTGGAACTTACTGATCGCCTAGCGCCGATAACGCATATCGCCGGGGTGGATATTGGGTTCGAAGAGGGCGGCGAAATCACTCGGGCAGCGGTGGTGGTATTGAAATGGGATCCTGCCACCGCACCCGATTTAAGCGTGGTGGAACAGGTCGTTCATCGCGAGCCCACCCGAATGCCGTATATCCCCGGCTTGCTTTCGTTTCGAGAAATCCCCGCCGCGCTAGGCGCGTTTGAAAAACTCAGCGTGATGCCTGAACTGGTGATGGTCGACGGCCAGGGGATTGCACACCCACGCCGGTTAGGCGTGGCGGCTCACCTAGGGCTATGGCTCGATCTACCTACCATCGGTATTGCCAAGTCACGCCTATATGGCCAACACGCCGAGGTGGGCGAGCAGCGCGGCGACTGGGTGCCACTCTCCGCGGGGCAGGAAACCATTGGTGCCGTTTTGCGTTCCCGCACCAAGGTCAAGCCCGTGTACGTATCACCTGGCCACCGGATCACTTTAGAAACCTCGCTGGCCTGGGTGTTGCGCTGCTTGGGGCGTACCAAGCTACCTGAGCCAACGCGGCTGGCAGATCGGCTGGCCTCTCGGCGTGATCAGCGTAAGTAGCTTTCGATTGCCAATGGCTAAGGGCTATACAAACGCCAAAAAACGTCGCAGTAGGCTGGAGGCCTCTTGGCAGTCAGTAATGTTCGCCAGCAGGGTGTCGGGCTCTTCGCCTTGGTCGCGTAGGGTGGCGCGTTGGCGTTCAAGGTAGGCGCGCATCACCGGTGCCGTAAATTCCGGGTGAAACTGCACGCTCCACTGGCGCGGGCCGTAGCGCAGCGCCTGGTGGGCGTCGTGGCTGTTATGGGTCAGCACCGTGCAACCTTGGGGCGCCTGCATCACCGACTGGGCATGGGTCAGGTGGGCGGCAAAGCTCTCCGGTAGTTGGCTAAACAGGGGGTCTTGTTGGCCTGCTTGAGTGAGCCGCACGGTGCGTGTGCCGGATTCACGGCCTGCCGGATGGTAGTCACTCACGCCACCAAAAGCGGCGGCCATTAACTGGTGGCCATAGCAAACGCCTAGCATGGGAATGTCGTTTGCCAGCGCCTCCTTCAGCCACGGCTTCAGTGCTTCGCTCCAGGGTTCGGCCTCGCTGACCATACTGTGCGAACCTGTAATCACAATACCCGCGAGTGTATTAAGTTCAGGAGCGCTGGGTTGGCGGGTTGCATCCCACACCTGTAGTTCTAAATGCGCGGGCAGCGCGGTGCTAAGCTGCTTTATAAATAGCGTTTCAAAATCACCGTGCTGGTCGACGACTTCCGGAAAAGCGTCGCCGGTTTTAACGATCAATACACAGGCCATATCACTCCCTCAGTATGATGAAACGCAAACATTGAACAAAGGCCTTTCAGGAAGAGCGCAAAGGCGTGAAGATAGCCTACCATGGCTGCTTAAATGGTAAGAACGCATTAATTATGCACATCATAAGGAGACAATAATGCAACAGGTTACCCGCGCAGGCGAACCGCTGGATGTGGCTGGCACATTGCCAGCAAAAGGGCAGGCGGCACCGGCGATGACGCTGACCAACACCGATCTGCAAGACGTTACGCTCGATACGTACGCAGGAAAGCGTAAAGTGCTCAATATCATCCCCAGTGTGGATACGCCCACTTGTGCCATGTCCACGCGTCACTTTAACGAGCTGGCGTCTAACCTTGCCGACACCGTGGTATTGGTCGTCTCCGCGGATTTACCCTTTGCAGCCAAACGCTTTTGTGGCGCGGAAGGATTGGATAACGTCGAAACGCTGTCTACTTTCCGCCACCCCGAGTTTCGCGAAGCCTGGGGCGTAGCGCTGTGCAACAACTCCATGGAAGGTCTTTGCGCCCGTGCAGTCGTCGTACTGGATACCGATAACCGAGTGCTGCACAGCGAGCTGGTGAGCGAGTTGAAGAACGAGCCTGATTATGATGCTGCCTTGGCGGTGCTGAGCTAGCTCGTATGCCGTGTAGCATGCCGCTCTGACGCCCTCACCAGCGCGCGAATCAAGCGCTGCTGGGGGCGATTGAAAATCAGCCACTCCGGGTGCCACTGCACGCCAATCAAGAAGTCGTGCTCCGGTGACTCAATGCCCTGCACTAGGCCATCCCGGTCGCGTGCAACGATTTCAATCCCTCTGCCTGCCTGATAAACGGCTTGATGATGCAGGCTGTTAACCCGACACCAGGTAACTCCTAGCAGGCGATGCAACTTACTTGCCCCCACGATATCAACGGTTTTGCGCGGCAGAACGGTGCGTCGCCGTTTTAACCCTTCGTGGGTGGTGTAGATATCGGGATCCAGTGTGCCACCAAGATGCACGTTGATTAATTGTGCCCCTCGGCAAATACCCAGCACCGGTGTATGCAGCGGAATAAAACGTTCAAGCAGGGCTAGCTCCAGCTCATCCCTTGCAGGGTCTAAACGAACATCTAATTGTACTTCGCCACCATAGAGGTGGGCCTGAATATCGTCGCCGCCGCCAATGATCAAGCCGTCCAGGCTTTCCGGCTGCGGGCGCGAAGGCGATAACCGCAACGGTTTGCCGCCATGCCGCCAGACGGCGAACCAATCAAACCACCACGCTAAGTGGCTTTTTTGGTCAGAGGTAGTAATTCCGATAAGCGGCCGAGTCATGTGGATAGTTACTCACTGTGACAGGAAATGAAGAATGCTAAACGGGTTTTATATAGCTGGGCTCTACAACACAATCAGTGTTCGCGGCGAAGCAAACGAACTAGTTTTTCTTTTACGCGGGTCAGCATCGGTCGGTTATGGTCGGCGATATGTTCAGCGCAGCGAGCGAGTAACACCTCAGAATTAGCGGCAAGTTTCTCGACTTCCACCCAGCGATTCCACTCGGTCACTGAGCCCCACCCCGGCTGGGAAAGCTGAGCGTTGGGTAAGCGGTAGTGAAAGGTGGGGCGCGGCTTGGTAAGCTGCGTATGCAGCAATTCATGAGAGTGGTCGGGGCGTAGATAGGCAAATAGCGGCAGCATATCCAGCTCGCGATTGCGCGTGGGATTATGGTGCAAGTAGTCGTCAATTAACGTGTCGAGATCAGGCGAATAGTGGCTATCCAGTATTTTTAACGCATAGGCTTTGTGAAATGGATTCGCGTGGGGCAGCATCTCACGGGTAATATCGACTTTAATTTCGTCGCGCAGCCAGCCAGCCAGCAGCAGGTACGCACGCAGCATGGCTAGCAAATAGTCAACGTCGAAACGCTCCGCTTCAGGGTTTAGGTGTAAGCCGAACCCATACAGCAGGCTGGCATCGGTGCCTTTAGCGCCATGTGCTCGTAGTGCCTCGAACAGCGCGTCTAAATCTTCCAGCTCATTCCAAGGTATCGGTGGGCAAACGATTTCGGTAGGCACCAGGCCTGTGACCATGTCGCCAATCAGCTCGCGGGTTTTGTGATGGAACTCGACCCGGCGTTGATGCTGATGGCGCGCCCACTCGCTATCTTCTGGGTGAGGGTCGTCGGCCAGCGATTTGTCGGGATGCGCGTATTGGGTGTCGAGCTCGATACCAAATTCGCCCCAGCGGGTATCCTCAACGAGTAGCCGATGGGGGCTTACCACGTTAAGCTCCCCGCCAAACAGTTCACGTACGATCATCGCCGTGTCTCGGGGCGGCAGTCCAGCGAACTCGATTTCAATGCCAACGTGCCGGATTTTCCCCTGGCTGTTTAAGCGGTTAGGTGGAGCTTGTAGCGTCATCTCGGCGTCCTTGAGGTGAACGTTTAAGTCTTCAGCCTATCATAGTCACGCGTTGAGACTGAGCGTATTAATAGCGGCGGCAAATGATAAGCAGGACGCCATCTAAGCTAATTTTCAGGAGTAAGGCGTGCGACAGCACTGGTTAATCAATTCGTTAATAGGTTTTGTCTTGTTTGTATTGGCAAGCCTAGCAATGACGAGCATGGCAATCACTCAGGCCCAGGCGCAAACGGTGTCGCTGCCCGGCCTGAGCAGCGGTTCCGAAGAGGAAAGCGCTGACGTTAGCGGTGAAGAGTTTCAGAAGTCGCTCACTGACGTCATCACCATGCTTGAAAACGAAGAGCGGCGCACAGAGTTGCTTAAATCGCTACGCGAATTGCAAGTAACCGCAGACGCTGCCAGCGCAGATGAGGGCGTAGTACGCCAAGGATTACTGGGTGCTCTCGCCGATACCTTAAGTGACCTGGGTGATCAGGCCCAGGCGGGGGATTCGCCGGTTGATCAGTGGTCACGCCAGCTGGTTCAGGGCGTAGATGATTTGCGCGCGCTTAACGATGATGCCGACCAGGGGGAGGCGATTCGAGCGATTGCCGAAGGGGCGGTGCTGGCCTTGGTTTGGGGCGTACTGTTGGTGCTGATGATTGCCTTTGGGCGCATGATCGCTACCCGGCGTGAGTGGCCGTTGGATCTGCCTCGGGATCCCAAGGGCTGGCTGATGGCAGTGCACTTTTTGCGTCGCATGCTGCCCTGGGCACTGTCGTTTGCCATTACCTTGGGGATTGGCCAGGTGCTGCCCGATAGCCCTGGGCGTACGCTAGTATTGGTAGTGGCCTATATCTGCCTGTGTGGCAGGGCGCTATCGGTGGTGTTTGAAACAGTCATCGCGTTCTTTAGCCGTGGCCATCGTTTTACTGCGGTTCAACTGCTTCAACAGCGTGCGCTGCGCGGGCTGTTTGTGATTGGTGCTTTGATTGCGCTTGGCGACGCGGTCAACTCCACTCGTCTCGTTGAAATGCTGGGTAGCGAGCTGTCGAGCCTAGCCTCTGTGCTTTCCAATATGCTCGCGGCGTTGCTTGCAGCGCGGTTTATTCTCAAGTTTAAGCGCCCCGTGCGCCACCTGATTTGCAACCGGCCCTTCAAGCAGCGGCGTGACGCCAGCACCGCGGTCGAAATGATTCGCTCCCTGGGGGGGCTATGGCACATACCCGCGCTGCTGCTGGTGAGTGGTTCGCTGCTGGCGATTTTTATCACCGTGGGCGATGTGGGCACTGCTCTGGCGCGCTCGATTATTTCCGCCAGCCTGCTGGTACTGACACTGGTAGTCACCGGGTTGCTGCGCCGCCAAGCGGAACGGATGGGTAAGCGTCGCCACCGCCGCCGTTATAGCCAGTATCGTAAACGTTTAGAGCGCTTCGGCTTCGTGTTGGCGCACATCTGCTCGTGGATGGTGTTTGCCGAACTCTCAATGCAGGTGTGGGGCAGTTCGTTCTTCGGTTTGGGCCAACAAGCCGTGGCCAGCGCGCGGATTGGCCAAGCGCTGGTTAGCTTGGGGGCCACGGTGTTGCTTGCATGGCTGGTATGGATATTTGCCGATACCGCCATTCAGCGAGCGCTAACATCGTCAGCCCGTTCACGTGGGCGGCGGGTCAATCAGGCCCGGGCGCAAACCATCACGCCGATGATCCGCAACGTCATCTTTGTAACCATTCTGATTATTGCCGTTATCGCCGGGTTGGCTAATTTGGGTGTCAACGTCACACCGCTGCTGGCGGGTGCTGGTGTGATCGGTCTGGCGATCGGTTTTGGTGCGCAAACGTTAGTGCAGGATTTGATTACCGGTATTTTTATCTTGATCGAAGATTCGTTAGCGGTCGATGACTTCGTGCAGATCAATAACCATATGGGCACGGTCGAGGGGCTGACGCTGCGCACTGTGCGGCTACGCGATTTGGATGGCATTGTGCACATCATCACCTTTAGCCGCATTGAGTCGATTCATAACATGTCCCGCCAGTTCGGCATCGCGCTGATGCGAATACGCATTCCGTTTGATATGAAAATCGACGATGCGATTACGCTGATGCAGGAGACTGCCCAGGAGCTGCGCCGTGATCCGATGATGCGCCACTACATCTGGTCGCCGCTGGAGATGCAGGGCGTTCAGGGCTTTGAAGATGGCTGCCCCATTTTACGCATGCGCTTTCGCACCGCGCCGGAGATGCAGTGGGATGTCTCGCGGGCGTTTAACCTGTTGCTGAAGCAGCGTATGGAAGCTCAAGAGATTGACCTGGGCGTGCCGCGTCTTAGTGTCAGTATGGAAGCACGCGCTGAAGACCGCATGGAGGCGACCGCGGGTACTTCATTCTCTTTAGAAGAGGGCTCGCAAGAACAAGCTGGGCAAGAAAACACTTCGCCTGAGAGTGAACAAGGCAAGCATAGCGCGACGCAAGCAAGTGACTTCAACCCACAGGAGCATAAGAAACCGGCACCTCCGAAGCCCGCGCCGCGCCCAACAAAAGCTGAGATTCGCCAGGATGAGCAGGCGCGCAAGCACGATAATACGACTAATCGTGCTGCGTCACATCGGCAAAAGCCCCAGGCACAGGGCAAGCCCCAGAGCGATTCCTATGCCAGCCCCGGTGGCGAACACGGCGATGAATAGCCACGGGCCCCGCCAGCGGCGCCAACGGTTGTACAACGAGACCGCGTGGCTAACGCGGTCGACCAGTTCGTCGTGACGGGAAATGGCGTGATCCGGCGGCAGCGAAAAGTCGTTGGCGACATCGCCCTGCCAGTGGGCGCCGTGACTGAGCCCCAGGCGCGCTCGTAGCTTTCCGATATCGCTGACGGTGTCGTGCAGCGTATCGTAGGTTTCGCGGCGTTCGGCAACCGCGAACACCGCCTCGGCATCCTGGCGTAGCGCGCTATGCTGGCAGCTAGCCACGGCTTGGCTGATTTCTTGTTCGTTGGCCTCGGGGGAAACCGCGAGGCGCTGGTACAAATCGCGCATAGGGTCAATTTATTCTCATGGGCCAGTGCATCCTGCGAAACGTCTAGCGTTACATGGTCTTAGTAAGTTTGCATCAAATAATCATAGGCGTTTTTAATACGCTGAAACCGCGCTGAGGCCAAGGCGACCTGTTGTTCACTTTCCGAATAGAAGCGGTCTGGATGGTGGAGCTGCGCCATCCGCCGATAGGCGTGGCGAACCTCTACCCGGGTGGCACCTGGGGTAAGTCCTAGCACCGAAAGCGCCCGAGTGGTGCGATCGGGCGGCGGTGAGGCGCGCTGCTGGCGATGCTCTTGTTGGCGATGCTGGTGACGAGAATCTTGCTGGCGAGAGCGGCGCCGTTCGCGCTCGGCCTGTTCGCGCTGCTGTTGTTGCCGTTGCCGTTCCTGCTCCTGTTGGCGCGTCTGTTCACGCTGGCGCTGCTGTTCCTGTTCGCGGGCTTGGCGAGCCTGCTCCTGGCGTTGCTGTTTCTCCTGCTGTTTTTGTTGCTTCTGCTGGTGGCGTCGCTCTTTCTGTTGTTGCTGCTGTTTGGCCCGAGCATTGGCCTGTTGGTGGTACTGCTCAGCGGCCTCGGCTTCGCGTGCTTTTCGGGCATGATAATCTGGGTCGTGTGCTTGCCAGTAAGCATCACGGCTGGGGTCTTCGGGTGTGGCAAGGGGTGTGCCGGTGAGCTCTTTAAACAGAGTATTCAAGGTCATTGGTGCGATACTTAGCAGGTCGGCCAAAAAACGCAAAATATAGTGGTTGGCCAGGGACAGCTCGCCGTCGTCAGTGGCGACGGTAATCGCTTGATGAATAACGCTCAGGCTGCGTTCTGTGCCGCATTCTTTGCGAACCACCTCGGCAGCTAGTTGGATCGCTTGCAAGTCTTGGCTACGGGCAATACTCATTACTGGCCCCAGCTCATGCCCGTGGCGAAACTGTGCGGTCACCTGAGCCAGGCGGCGGCGCCGCTGCCCCTCTGAAACATGTTGACGGTGCACCAGCACCCAGGCCAACAGCAGCAGGGTTGCCGTATCCACTTGGCTGCGGCTCTTTAATAGCAGCAGCTCAAAGGGTGAAAAACGGGCAATGGACATTTCCTAGCTCCATAGGTGAAGAGGTGAGCAGAGGGGTGGCTTTAGGTAGCGCCATGATCAAGTTAGCCATGGTATATCATCGCGTTAGGCAAAGGAGTAGGAGATTGATGAGTTGATCAACGTTGAGCGTAAAAACAGCTTTCAGCTGCGTCTTACCCGGCGGCTCAAGGAAGAGACATCGCATAACCTCGACGTCTATCTTTTTGTGCCTGGCGATTTGGGATTAAGCACCCAGCTTATCTCAGAAGAAGCCTTTTATCATGCCGCTATCAATGTCTCGCGCACCTACTACAGTGACGAGTATCTCTTACCGCTGGTGCACAGTCGGCTGGCCAGCCGTAATCGGCTCGGCAGCGACTCGTATCGGTTGAGCTTGAGTCTCTACGCCTATCAATACGTGGAAGCGATGGAGCGCACTACTCGAGCAATGTTGGTGAATGCCAATAAGCTGCGCCATGCTCGCCAAGAGGAGCGCGAAGAGAACAGTGAGGTGCAAGAGAGTGCCGTTGCCCTACGTGACCAACTGCATGAGATGATCGACTTGAGCGATGGTATTCTCAAGCGGCTGCGTCGCCACCAGCCTGATGACGAAAGTCTATATAAGTACTTTGCCAATATCGATAACTACCTCTCCTGGTTTACCGAGCAACAGCTGCTGGCGCTGGTGGCACACATGCCCCGCGGCGGAGAGTTTACCGATATTCGCCGACGTTTTATTAGCGTGTGTCACCGGGAGGGCGAGTATCGCCGCGAACAGCAGTACAACGCCGAGCGCGTGATGGCTGATCCCACGCGGATGTCGAATAAAATGCGCTTGTTGCGGCGCCTGATTGAGCACCCGATTACCCTGAAACAAGAGGCATTGGAGCTGGGTGGCGGCGAGCAAAAAGCGGTCAAAGCGCTTGCCACCGCCGTGGTAATGGCCTTTGTATCGTTAGGCGTGCTGCAGTTGCGTAATGCTCTGGGAGATATCACCGCGCTGTTCGTATTAGCCATGGCGCTGCTCTACGCCCTGCGCGAAGTGTTTAAGGATGATTTGCGCAATACCCTGTGGCGCTGGCTGCGTAAAGGCCGTCCCAAGTGGCGGCGCCAGTATTTAGACCCCACGCGCAACGCCGTGGTGGGCCGCCAGTTGGAGTGGTTTGACTACAAGCGCTACGCATCGCTGGGCGATGATATCAAGCAGATGCGCCGCCGTACGGTAGCCCAGCGTGAAGAAGTGGTGCTGCACTATCGTTCAAGCTCACGTATGTCGCCTACGCGCTTTTTGAGCGGCTACGAGCATACCCGCGAAACGCTCAATCTGGATATCTCGATGCTTACGCGACTAATGAGTAAGGGCAAGCATCACATCTATCGTTTAAAAGATGGCCAAGCGGTTCGCGAGGGCGTCGAGCGCCGTCATCTGTTTAACTTAGTGATTCGGGAGACGGGCAGCGAAGATACTCCTTACTTGGCCCGCTGGAAGGTTGTCGTTAGCCGCTCGGGCATTGTCGATGTCGAGAAAGTCGAAGAGAGCAGCGTGGTGAAGGAAAGTAACTAAAGTGCCAATAAACTGCGCTAGGTCAACTCAGCCTCAATGCGTTCTTTGAGATCGCTGGCCAGCATGGGCAAATCTTCAGCAGCGAGCTAGGCTCAAAGAACAAGCAGGATAATCTGCATCTGCGGCTCAGTCTTTAAAGGTTGAGCTCAAGGAGGAGTACAATGCAAGCTATCGATATTATGACGCCCAAAGTGGTGAGTGTGGGGCCTGACGCCGAAGTACGTGAAATTGCGCAACTGCTGCTCAAGCACCGTATTAGTGCGGTGCCTGTCGTAGATAGTGAGCGGCGGGTGATTGGCATTGTCAGCGAAGGTGATTTAATGCGCCGGGTAAAAAGTGACAGTGATCATGGACACTCCTGGTGGTTATCGCTGTTTACCGGCGGCAAGGATGCTGGCGACTATGTTAAGTCCCATGGTCGTAAAGCCCACGAGGTCATGACCCCGAATCCAATGACCGTGGAAGAGAACACGCCGCTGCATACCATTGCGCGAATGCTGGAAAAACATCATATCAAGCGGGTGCCTGTGCTACGTGATGGCAAGTTAGTGGGTATTGTTAGCCGTGCTAACTTGCTCCAGGGTATCGCCAATGCCGCAGTGGCGCCAACCCAGTCGCCCACGGATGATCGCCAAATTCGTGAGGCTATTCTCAAAGAAGTTGAGAATAATACCGGCGTACAAGTTGAAGGCATTAGCGTGATTGTGGATGGCGGCGCTGTGGAGGTATGGGGGCTGGTCGAATCCCTTGAACAGAAGCAGGCGGTAACCGTTGCTGCGGAAAACGTGCCTGGGGTTACCCAAGTTGAAAATCATCTGGGCATGATGCCGCGGGGCGTGGGCTATATGTGACCTAAAGCCCGCTATTAAAATAGCGGGCTCTGCCTTCTTTACCTTAAACCACTGCTTTAATCGCCTGCTCTAAGCTGTTCACGCTGCGCTCTGTGTGGTGCAGCTTATCGAGGCCAAATAGACCGATGCGGAAGGTTTGGAAGTTATCGCCTTCATCGCACATCAGCGGTACGCCTCCCGCCACTTGCACGCCCGCCTGGGCAAGTTTGCCCACTAAGCCGCTATCGTCGCTATAGCACACTACTACCCCCGGGGCCTCAAAACCTTCCGCAGCAACGCTCACAAAACCGTGGCGTTTAAGCATGGCGCGGACTTCCCGGCCAATCGCCTGCTGCTCCTCTTTTACCTTGGCAAAGCCGTAAGCGCGGGTCTCCTGCATAATGTCCCTTAGCTGCCGCAGTGCATCGGTAGGCATGGTGGCGTGGTAGGCGTGCCCGCCATTTTCGTAGGCCTGCATAATGCTGTGCCACTTGCCCAAATCACAGGCAAAGCTGTTGCTCTGGGTCTCACTTAAGCGCTGTGTGGCGCGTTCTGAGAGCATTACCATGGCGCAGCAGGGCGAACCGCTCCAGCCTTTTTGCGGCGCGCTTACCACCACATCAATGCCGAGTGCCTGCATATCCACCCACAGAGTGCCCGCGGCAATGGCATCCAGTACAAACAGGCCACCTACCTCGTGAGTGGCTTCGGCGAGCGCTTGAATATAGTCATCCGGAAGTAGCAAGCCCGCAGAGGTTTCGACTTGCGGGGCGAACACAACGGCAGGTTTTTCGCTACGAATCTGCGCGACGGCCTCCTCAATGGGCACTGGCTGAAAAGGCGAGCGAGGGTCATCGGCATTCAGACGTCGTGCTTTAAGCATCGTGTGCTGATCGGTTAAGCGACCCATCTCAATAATTTGCGTCCAGCGGTAGCTGAACCAGCCGTTGCGAATAACCAAGGTTTTCTGGTCAACGGCAAACTGGCGCGCCACCGCTTCCATACCAAAGGTGCCGCTACCGGGCACGATAACGGCCGCTTGGGCGTTGTACACCTCTTTCAGCGTGGCTGAAATATCCCGCATCACACCTTGAAACTGCTGTGACATGTGATTCAGCGAACGGTCTGTGTAGACCACCGAGTATTCAAGCAAGCCGTCGGGGTCGACGTTGGGTAGTAAACCAGCCATGGCGTTCTCCTGTTTTTAGAAACAGCCTGTTGTTAGAAGCAAATCATTAAACACGCATCGTGAGTCACGCTAAAGCGCGAGGTTGCGTTTCAGAATACGGATAACTTCGTCGCGATGCCAATGGTGATGGTCTAGGCACTATAAGCGGGCTAGCGACTAAAGTTGCACATGGGTAAACGTTTACGTATTCGAGGTAAGCGTTTACTTTGTGGGTTATGCAGCACTTTTAAGCTGCTTTTGTGCTGTTAACCAGCTATGGCTAAGGAGAATAGATGACCATTAACGTTACCGTTTGGGGTGAAAACGTCCACGAACAAACCAATGAAGTCGTGGCGCGAATTTATCCAGAAGGTATGCATCACTGCATCGCGGAAGGTTTAAACGAAGCGGAGGGTATCCACGCCAACGCGGTTACCTTGCAAGATCCCGAACAGGGTTTAAGTGAAGAGACTCTCGAGAATACCGATGTGCTGCTGTGGTGGGGCCACGCTGCCCATGGCGATGTGTTGGAGGAAACTGTCGACCGCGTGCAGGCGCGCGTGTTGCAGGGGATGGGGCTAATTGTGCTGCATTCTGGGCACTACGCAAAAATCTTCAAACGCCTGATGGGCACGACCTGCTCACTTAAGTGGCGGGAAGCGGGAGAGCGCGAGCGGCTGTGGGTCGTTAACCCTGGTCACCCTATCGTTCAGGGCCTGGGCGACTATATCGAACTGCCGCATACTGAAATGTACGGCGAGCCATTTGCGGTGCCAAACCCCGATGAAGTGATTTTTATCAGCGCCTTTGAGGGCGGTGAGGTATTCCGTTCAGGGCTGACCTACAAGCGCGGCAACGGCAAGATTTTCTACTTCCGCCCAGGTCACGAAACCTATCCGATCTATTACAACGAACAGGTAAAAACCGTGCTGAAGAACGCTGTGAAATGGGCGCGCCCGGAAGGCTCCCGCTGGATCGATAGCTGCCCCAATGTTCCTGCCGACCAGGCCCCCAACCCGGTGGAAATCAAAGGCGAAGGGCTGCATAAACCTGGCGAGGAGGGCTTCAAATGATCCGTTTAGCGATAATTGGCGCTGGCAGTATGGCGGGGGAACACGCCAAGCACTTTAGCCGGATCGAGGGGGTGGAAGTAGTGGCGGTGTGCGATATGGAGCTGGCCAAGGCCCGCGACTTTGCTGGCCGTTTTGGTATCGCCGATGCGTATGACGACCTGGAAGCTATGCTGGCGCGGGAAGATATCCAAGCCGTTAGCAATGTCACGCCAGATGGTGTTCATAAGCGCACGTCATTGGCCGCGATCACCGCAGGTAAGCATATCCTGTGCGAAAAGCCGCTGGCGACGAATGCGGATGATGCTCATGAAATGGCCCAAGCGGCGCAGGCCGCCAAGGTCATCAATATGGTCAATTTTAGCTATCGCGATGCCCCGGCCATTCAGCACGCTCGCGCGCTGATTACCGCTGGGGCGATTGGTCAAGTTCGCCACGTAGATGCCAGCTACCGGCAAAGTTGGCTGGTCAGCAATGAGTGGGGGCGCTGGGATCAGGAGAGCCAGTGGCTATGGCGGCTCTCGGAAGCCCATGGCAGCAAAGGTGTACTGGGCGATGTGGGAGTTCACATTGTCGATTTTGCCAGCTTTCCGGTCGGCGATATTACTCGCGTTAACTGCGAACTGACCTGTTTTGAAAAAGCTCCAGACAACCGGATTGGTGATTATTTGTTGGATGCCAACGATACCGCGCTAATGCGAGTGACGTTTGCCAATGGGGCCAAGGGCACCATTCAAGCCACCCGCTGGGCGACCGGGCACCACAACTCGTTAACCCTGAGCGTACACGGCGATAAAGGTGCTACTCGCGTCGATTTAGACGCCTCAAAAGACGACGTGCAGGTGTGTTTGGACGATGACGTTCACCCGGCGCGCTGGAACACAGTGAAGGCACCACCAACACCCAGTATCTATCAGCGTTTTGTGGAAAGCATCCGCAGTGGTCAAAACGACCAGCCGGACTTTGCCCGCGGCGCGGCGATTCAAACCGTTCTTGATGCCTGTGTTATCTCCAGTCAGGAAGATCGCAGCCTGGAAATTGCAGTGTAATCAGCGTCGCAACACAGGGCGTTTTTCGGCACACTGACAGCCTTCCAGATGAGTAATAGGGCGGGAAATAGTCGTTGAGAGATTCGGTGATAAAGAGCAAACAAAGCGCCCAAACGGCCACCATTCGAGAAATTGCCCGGCGGGCTGAGGTATCGATTGCCTCGGTTAGCCGGGCCCTGAACGGCAAGCCAGGGCTCAGTGACGCCCTGCGTGAGAAGATTTTGGCGATTAGCCATGAAGTGGCCTACCAACCCAGCGCCGCGGCTCGTCAGCTAATAAGCGGTAAAACGGCGGTGGTAGGCATCTCTCTTGGCCGTCAGGATATCGAGCTGCGCCCTTACTATATCTTGCTCTACCAGCACCTTACCGTGGCCCTTCATCAGCAGGGTATAGTGCCGGTGTTCTTTAATCACCAACAAACCGCTGAATTACCCGAACGCGCGGGGGCAGCTATTTTGCTTGGTGAAGCCCCAGACGATGAGCGCCCAGCGCTGCTTAAGGCCGCTGCGATTCCTTTTGTGCGCATAGGTGATGCCGGGGAAGGCTTTTCCGTCGCCCCGGACGATCGGCAGGGGCTGTATGAGATGACCCACCACCTCATTACCCAGGGTCGCAGGCGGCTGGCGTTTATGGGCGGCGAGCTAGAGGTGCCGCGTCCCCATAGCCGTTTGGAGGGCTACCGGCGGGCGTTGGCAGAGGCTGGGTTTGCTGAACGCTTGATCAGCCTACCGCACCGCTTCGCGTCAGACTCCCTTAACAGCTATCGCTATCTAAATCGCTATTTAGACGAAGAGGGCACTCAATCACTGCCTTTTGATGCGCTGGTATGCGCCACCGACGAACTAGCGTTGGGCTGTGTGGCCGCGCTTGAAGACCGCGGGATTGAAGTGCCTTTTCAGGTCGCGGTGACAGGCTTTGATGACCTGCCCACCCTCGCTACTGGGCTCACCACCGTACGGCAGGATATTGCCGAGATAGCCGAGACGAGCATGGCACTACTGGCAGAAGCAAGGGCGGGAGAAGCGCCCCGGCACGTATCGTTGCCGGTGGCGCTGGTGCTACGGGAAACGAGTTAACGCGGCGGCAACTGCTCCGGCCCGAAGGCGTCGGGGAGCAGTGCTTCCATGGTGTAGGTTTTGAGCAGTTCGCCGCTGCCGGATAGCACCTTGATCTGAGTCTCTGGCGTGGCGAACTCGCGAATGCGCTGACGGCAGTCGCCGCAGGGCGTGCATAAGTGATCAGCGGGGCCCATGACGTAGACGGTCGCCAACTGGCGTTGGCCTGCGGTCACCATGGCGGAAATGGCCGAGGCTTCAGCACACAGGCCTTTGTAGTGCGCCACTTCCACATTAGCGCCCGCAAACTGCTGACCGTCAGGGGTCACCATCACCGACGCCACCGGGTGATTAGAGTAGGGCACATAGGCGTTAGCCCGCGCGCTGAATAACTTCTCAACGATCTCTTCTGATACTTCATCCGTTTGCTGACTCATCACAACTTCCTCTTAAGCGCGGGCTGCGTCGTCGCGTAACACGGTGTCCAAAGCAATCAGCATCATGTCGTCAAAGGTAGTTTGACGGTCTGCGCTGGAGAGCGAATCGCCTTTCAGGATGTGATCCGATACGGTGCAGATGGTCATGGCGCGGGCGCCAAACTCAGCGGCGACGCCGTAAAGACCTGCGGCTTCCATCTCGACGCCGACAATGCCGTAGCGCTTGAGCATTTCAGCCATTTCGGTTTGCGGGTTGTAGAACAAGTCTGCAGAGAAGATGTTGCCCACTTTGACCGGCACGTTTTTGGCCTTGGCGGCGGCCACTGCGTGCTGGGTGAGTTCAAAATCCGCAAGCGCGGCGAAGTCGTGGTCGTTAAAGCGCATGCGGTTGACCTTGGAGTCGGTGCTGGCGCCCATGCCGATGACCACATCGCGGACGTTGACATCGTCGCGCACCGCGCCGCAGGAGCCCACGCGAATTAGCGATTTTACGCCGTAGTCGGTGATCAGCTCTTTGGCATAGATGGAGACCGACGGAATGCCCATGCCGTGGCCCATCACGGAAATCTCGCGGCCTTTATAGGTGCCGGTATAACCAAACATGTTGCGCACGTCGTTGACCTGACGCACATTCTCCAGGTAAGTATCGGCGATGTATTTGGCGCGCAGCGGGTCGCCGGGCATCAGTACGGTATCGGCAAAATCACCGGGAGCAGCGTTAATATGTGGGGTTGCCATCAAAGGTCTCCTTTAAGCGGCGCTAGTCGTTAAGCGGCGTCGGGTAGAAAGCTTTTGCCATCGGCCATGGCCGGTAGCAGGAAAAAGTCGGCCAGGGTTTGGCCAATATCGGCAAAGGTGCCGCGCTCGCCCAGCGGGCCGGGGGTAAAGCCGGGGCCATGTACCAGAATGGGGATGTACTCGCGGGTGTGCTCGGTGCCGTGCCAACTGGGGTCGCAGCCGTGATCGGCGGTGAGAATCAGCAGATCATCTTCGCTTAGCGCAGCCAGTAGCTTAGGCAGCTTTGCATCGAAATCTTCCAGCGCGGCGGCATAGCCCGGCACGTCCCGGCGGTGGCCATAGACCGAGTCAAAATCGACAAAGTTGGTCATGATCATGGCGCGCTCGCCTTCGTCGCGTTGGTTGGTGCGCTCGATCTCTCTGAGGGTGGCGTCCATGAGTGCGTCATGGCCGCTGGCTTTTACCTTGTGGGTAATGCCGCAGTGGGCGTAGATATCGGCGATTTTACCAAGCGAGACCACTTCGCCACCGGCATCGGCGAGCTTTTGCAGTACGGTGGGCGAGGGCGGCTCAACGCTGTAGTCGCGGCGGTTGCCGGTGCGGGCGAAAGTGGTGCTGTCTTCGCCAATAAACGGACGCGCAATGACACGGCCAATATTGTAGGGCTCAAGCAGTTCGCGGACGGTTTCGCACAGCTTATAAAGCCGTTCAAGGCCGAAATGCTCTTCGTGAGCGGCGATCTGAAAGACCGAATCCGCCGAGGTGTAAACAATTGGCTTGCCGGTGGCGACGTGCTCTTCACCCAGGCGGGTGATGATCTCGGTGCCTGACGCGTGGCAGTTGCCAATCACCCCAGTGAGGTCGGCTTCTTGCACGATGGCGTCGAGCAACTCAAGGGGGAAACTGTCGGTTTTATCTAGAAAGTAACCCCACTCGAAGCGTACCGGGACTCCGGCAATTTCCCAATGGCCGGAAGGGGTATCTTTGCCGCTGGAAATTTCTTTGGCGTGGGCGTAAGCACCTTCCAGACTATCCGGCAGCGTGACGCCTTCGGCAACGCTGCCCGTGGCATCGCGGTGGGCGTGAAATAGCCCCAGCTTGGCCATATTGGGCAGTTTCAGCGGCCCTGAACGGTTGGCGTTATCCGCTTCGCCACGGGCGCAGGCAGCGGCGATATGGCCCAGAGTATCGGACCCTTCATCACCGAAGGTCGCGGCATCCGGGGCGGCGCCAATCCCAAAGGAGTCAAGTACCAGTACAATCGCGCGGCTCATAAGGTTTCTCCACGAAAAGTGTCTTGTAGCAGGGTGTCGGCGCTGGCCGTACCTTCGCCAATCGAAAACGCCGCGCGCAGCTGTTCGGCGGCACGTTCAGCGGCGGCTTCACTGCGGGCGTGAACCGTCGCAATGGGGCGCTGGCTATCCACGCTTTCGCCGATTTCGACGATATCCGTAAAGCCGACACTGTGATCGACGCTGGCGTCGTTGCGCAGGCGACCACCGCCCAGCTCCACCACGCTCATACCTACAGCGCGGGTATCAATACGTTGGACCACACCGGCTTGCTCGGCATACACGGGTTTAATAACGTCGGCCTTGGCCAGGTAGTGCTCTGAGCGCTCCATAAAGTCGTTGGGGCCGCCGAGTTCGCGCACCATGCGGGCGAATACTTCAGCAGCTGCGCCAGAGGTTAGCGCCTTCTCAAGCTGAGTAAGCGCTTCTTCACGTGAGCCTGCGAGCCTGCCGGCGATCAACATTTCCACGGCCAGTTCACGGGTGACTTGCATCACGCGGCTGTTGGGGCGGTCGCCACGCAGCAGGGCCAGAGTCTCAACGATCTCTACGGCGTTACCGGCGCAGGGCGCCAGCGGCTGACTCATATCGGTGAGCAGGGCGGTGGTGGGCGTGCCTGCCTGGGTGGCCACATTGGCGATGCTTTTGGCCAGTTCGCGGGATTTTTCCGGCGTAGGCATAAAAGCGCCGCTGCCGACTTTAACGTCCATTACCAGCGCATCCAGTCCGGAGGCCAGCTTCTTGCCCAAGATAGAGGCGGTAATCAGCGGAATTGATTCTACCGTTGCGGTCACATCGCGTACGCCGTAGATGCGTTTGTCGGCGGGGGCGAGATCACCCGTTTGGCCAATAATCGCCACGCCGGTGGTTTTCACCACCTCGCGGAAGCGCTCAGGGGCAGGGTAGGGGTCGTAGCCGGGGATCGATTCGAGCTTATCCAGGGTGCCACCGGTGTGGCCCAGGCCGCGACCGGAGATCATCGGTACAAAGGCGCCGCAGGCGGCGACCCAGGGGCCGAGCACCAACGAAACCAAATCGCCCACGCCGCCGGTGGAGTGCTTGTCGACGATCGGACCGGGCAGGTTTAGATCGCTCCACTGCATCACGTGGCCAGAGTCGCGGGTGGCGGTGGTCAGCGCAACGACTTCTTCACGGCTCATGCCGTTGAGAAACACGGCCATGGTGAAGGCGCCAATTTGGGCGTCGCTGATGCGATCATCGGCAATGCCCTGCACAAAGGCTTTAATCTCTTCCGCGGGCAGCGGCTGGTTATCACGCTTTAGGCGAATCAGCTCCTGGGGAAGAAGGGTGTGTTTAGTCGCGTTGGCAGACATTAGTAACCTCCGTCAGTGGTGGCCGCGTTGGTGTTGCCGGTCAACGTAGCCAGCAGATTACCCAGCAGGCTAGAGGCACCAAAGCGGAAGTGAGCGGGCGTCGCCCAGCCTGAGCCCATAATATCGTTAGCAAGAGCCAAATATTCTGCTGCGTCTTCGGCGGTTTTGACGCCACCTGCTGCTTTAAAACCAACGTCTTGGCCACTGGCCTTGATGGCTTTGAGCATAATTTCTGCGGCTTCCAGTGTAGCGTTAACAGCTACTTTGCCGGTCGAGGTTTTAATGAAATCCGCACCGCCTTCAATGGCCAGTTCGCTGGCGCGTTTGATCAGCGCAGGTTCTTTGAGCTCGCCGGACTCAATGATCACTTTGAGCAGTGCTTGACCAGCGCAGGCGGCTTTGCACATTTCTACCAGCTCAAGGCCGGTCTCTTCGTCGCCTGCCATCAACGCGCGGTAGGGAAATACCACATCAACTTCATGGGCGCCGGAGGCAACCGCATCGCGGGTTTCACGGGCGGCGGCCATAATGTCGTCGTCGCCATTAGGGAAATTGGTGACCGTGGCGATCTTCACCTGCTCGTTTAGCTTGTGAGCCGTAAGGGCACGCTGGGCGGTGACAATAAACTGTGGGTATACGCAGACCGCGGCAGGGGTGCCAAAGGGCGTTTTCACCTGCTGGCAGAGCGCTTCAATGGTGCTGTCCGTGTCGTTGTCGTTCAGGCTCGTCAGATCCATGAGGGTGAGTGCTTGGCGGGCGGCTTGGACGATATGGGGAGAGGCGGTCGCAGTCATGGAATTCTCACAAATCAGTAAAAGATAAAAACGGGCACTGCGGATAAAGCCGCAGTGCCCGCCACCTTCAGTAAAACCCGCTGCGTTAAGCAGTGACGTTACTTAGGGCGATAAAGAAGCCAGCAATCGAGGCCGACATCAAGTTGGACAGTGTACCGGCCAATACGGCTTTGACGCCAAAACGAGCAATCTCTTTGCGGCGGGTAGGGGCAATGCTACCCAGGCCACCCAGCAGAATCGCAATGGAGGAGAGGTTCGCAAAGCCACACAGCGCAAAAGAGAGGATCGCCATGGTGTGCGGTGTCATTATCTGACCCGTCGCAGCTACCACCTGTTCCCCATCAATGTAAGGCGCTAGGTTGATGTAGGCGACAAACTCGTTGACCACTAATTTTTGGCCAATGAATGAACCAGCCAGCGTCGCTTCTTCCCAGGGTACACCCAACAGGAAGGCAAGCGGGGCAAACAGCCAGCCCAGGATCAGCTCCAGGCTCAGCGAGTCAAAGCCCACCCAGCCGCCAATGCCACCCAGGATGCCGTTGATCAACGCAATCAGCGCGATAAAGGCGAGTAGCATGGCGCCCACGTTGGCCGCGAGCATTAGGCCCGAGGTAGCGCCCGATGCTGCAGCGTCCAGTACGTTGGCAGGTTTATCTTCCAGGGCTTCAATCTCTTCTTCCACCTTGGTAACGCTGTCGCTGTCGGTAACGTCTTGGGTTTCCGGCATGATCAGCTTGGCGAACAGCAACCCGCCCGGCGCCGCCATAAAGGAGGCCGCTACCAAGTACTCCATGGGAATACCCAGCGCGGCGTAGCCCGCCAATACTGAACCGGCGACCGATGCCAGACCACCACACATAACGGCAAACAGCTGCGAAGGCGTCATGCGGGCGATAAACGGACGCACCACCAAAGGTGCTTCGGTCTGGCCGACGAAAATATTTGCCGTTGCAGAAAGCGACTCCGTGCGAGAGGTGCCCAGGGCTTTTTGCAGGGCACCACCGAGGATGCGAATCACCCACTGCATAATGCCGATGTAGTAGAGCACGGCGATCAGCGAGGAGAAGAAGATAATGACGGGGAGTACTTTGATCGCAAATACAAAGCCGACATTATCCACATCGGCTAAGCCGCCGAACAGAAAGCCGATACCATCGTTGGCATACACCAAAATTTGGCTAACGCCGGAGGAGATGGCCTGTAGTACCGCTTGGCCAAACGGCACATAAAGTACAAAGGCACCAATCCCCGCTTGTATAGCAAAGGCGCCCAGCACGGTACGTAGCCGGATCGATTTACGGTCGTAGGAGAAGATCAGGGCAATGGCCACCAGAGTGACCATACCCACCAAGCTCATAAGGAGTGTCATAAGGAGATCCTTCGAGTCCGCGAGTAAGAAGCGCGTTTATAGTAAGTTGAGCTTGACGGAGTAGATCATCGCATTCTGATAATTGTTGGGGGTGCCCAACTTATTGTCAGAGTAGCGATACTGAATGCCAGTGGTGATCAAATCACTCGGATGCCACCATAGGCTCAGTGCACCGTTGGTGCCTACACTGCCCGCTGTATCGCCCACGTAGTTCTGCTCCAGATACTCATCGTCGCGACCAAAGGTCTGTTCGTGCCAGTTGGTGACGCTGAAGTCCTGGTTGAGTGCAGTGAAATCATAACCCGCGACCCAGCCTGCCATATAGCCGTTCATGCCGGTATAGCTGTTACTTTGTACCCGCGCAGCACCGATAAAGGGCTTGAACCACAGGCCATTGTCGAAGGTAGTGCGGTAACCCAAACCAAGAATCTGATCCTGCTCGCGGCTGTCATAACCGTAATCACGGAAGTCATACAGGTGGGCGTAAATCGACAGCGAGCTGTCACCCAGGTAAATGTGTGAGGTCACTTTACCCGCGGTGCGGAAGTTGTCTTTACCACCGCTGGACTCATCGAACTGGTCGTTGGTGGGGTTCTCGAAATCAAAGAAGCCGTAGAACTCGCCCCAGCTAAAGCCAGCGCCGCCTTCGATTTCGAGAAACATAAAGTCGCTTTTCGCCGCGTTGGAAGCGGTGCGCGCCTCGGTGCCGTTTGACCAGTCCAGGTAGTTAACCGAAACGTTGGCGAATGACCACAGTCGATCTAGAGGATGCGACTGAGCAGCCTCGTCTGCCATTAGCGGCGTAGTGAGTATGGCCCCTAATACGCCAGCGCCAAGCGCGATCTTAGACGAAGGGGGGCGAGAGTGTGTACGAGCAGTCATGAGAGCCTCAACATTGGTTGTCGCGGAGCCACTTGGGTGTGGCTATCCGAGGTTGTAGTCGTGCGGGCTGGCGTTAATGTTAAAATTATAACATTTAGTGTTATTTTTCTAACGTTGATTTGCAAGAGTTGTCACATCAACGCTATTTAAATGTCATATGGCTCTCATTGAGGCACTAATAGCACCAATAGCCGTCGTAGCAGTGGAAATTACGCCGCCGCTCGCTCAGCATAGAAATGAAAATGGACGCAACACCGATGCTCTCGTTGCGAAAATCACAACAAGAGGGGTTTGCCAGGAGATGCCCACCATGAATGGCCGTAGTGCGCTGCGCCTTGCCAAGCTTCAGGAAGCGCTTGCCAGTGGCGGTACTCTTCATCTGCGCGATGCCGCAGAGCTATGCGATGTTTCCGAAATGACCATCCGTCGCGATCTGACGACTCAGGATACTGCCATTAGCCTGCTGGGTGGACGCCTAGTGATGGCAAACTACCCTGGCGTAACGCCTATTTATGACTTGACCGAACAGCAGGCTAGCCACTACCAGGCCAAGTATCGGCTTTGTCAGCGGGCGTTAGCCTACATAGAAGAGGGCGATACGCTGTTTATCGACTGCGGCTCAACGCTAATGCCGCTGCTGAGCCAGTTAAGTCATTTCCGAGAGCTGACGGTAGTGACCTATGCGCTTAATGTTGCCAATGCCGTTGCCGCCCTGCCCAACGTGCGCTTGGTGCTACTGGGCGGGCTGTTTTATGCCACCTCGCAGTCATTCGGTAGCGACAATATGACTGCTGCTATCGAGCGGTTAGGCATTAATAAGGCGCTGATCTCCGCTGCAGGGGTGGATTTAGAGCGTGGTGTTAGCTGCTTTCACTTTCACGAAGTGGCGCCTAAACAGGCTGCCATTGCCACCGCTATGCAGCGCCTGTTGGTGGTAGATGCCAGTAAGTTCAGCGTAGTTCGCCCGGCCTATTTCGCTGCTCTGGACGATTTTGATGTGGTGGTTACCGACGAAGAGGGCGCCCCGCAGTTGCTTAAAAAAAATGGCCGCGTTGTACCTGAGATAGTGGTTCCCACCGTCACAGTGGCGTAAGCGATTTCCCCCTTGCTCATCCCAGTCAATACCTTGGGTGCGGCAATGCGCCACTTCTTTCATGATCTCGATCAATAGAAAATACTTTAGTCTTAACTGCTTAAGCCTTTAGTGCTTAGGCCAGCGAGGCTCGTCGCCAATTCCCATCCGGCGACGCATATTTTTCCCGGAGCAATGGCGCCCAGCGTCACGTGTGCACTGTCCTTGAGAGCGTTTTCCTAGCACGTTTTCAAGAGCGCCATGCAGAGCATGTTTTGGGAAGAGTATGGGGTGGTAGTTAGCCTGCTATGTAGAAGGGCGACATGGCTAGCTAGTGTTTTAAACAACCTCTGACGAGATCACACCATGCAACGACGCTCACTTTGGCGCAGGCGAGGCACTCTAGTGCTCCTTGCGCTGTGTCTGTTTCTAGCAGGCTGTAGTTCAGCGCTGCTAGACCCAAAAGGCCAGATTGGCGCTGAGCAGCGCACACTGATTCTGACCGCCTTTGGCCTAATGTTGATTGTAGTTATTCCTGTGATTGTCATGACGCTGCTGTTTGGCTGGCGTTACCGGCGTAGTAATAGCCTGGCTAAATACACGCCTGATTGGGCGCACTCCAACGTGATTGAAGCGGTGGTGTGGATCGTGCCCTGTGCGATTATCGCGGTGCTCGCCCTGTTGACCTGGAAGACCTCCCATAGCCTTGATCCCCACAAACCGCTGGAAAGCGATGTGGCGCCGATCGAAATACAGGCGGTGGCGCTTGATTGGAAGTGGCTGTTTATCTACCCCGAGCAGGGTATTGCCAGTGTTAACGAAGTGGCCTTTCCGGTAGATACACCGGTGCGCTTTAGGGTCAGCTCAGGCTCAGTGATGAACGCTTTCTTTATCCCCCATCTTGGCAGCCAGATTTATGCCATGGCGGGCATGGATAACGATGTCCATCTCATCGCCGATGAAATTGGTAGCTACCCTGGTCGTTCCACCAACTACAGTGGCGCGGGCTTCTCTGGCATGACCTTTGAAGCCAAGGTGACCAACCCCGAGGATTTTGACGCCTGGGTGGAAACGGTACGCGCTGCTCCACAAACGCTGACCTACCCAGAAGGTTATGAAGCGTTGGCGGAACCTAGCGAATCGAATCCGGTTGAGTACTTCTCAGCCATCTCACCATCGCTGTATGAAAGCATCTTACGAAGCTTCCATACCGGCGGCGAGCATCAGATGGGCGGCGATCATGCTGACTCCCACGATGGCGAAAATGAGAAGACTGCCGATCACGCGGCCGAATCAGGTCATGTCACTAACAACCATGCTAGTCAGGATAATGCCATGCGCAGCCACTCCTCTAGCGTAGAAGTGGGAGGTTAAGCCGTGTTTGGAAAACTCACGTTAGAGTCAATTCCCTACCACGAGCCGATCATCATGGTCGTCGCGGCCTTTATGGCCATTGGTGGGATCGCACTGTTTGGTTTAATCACCTATTACCGTAAGTGGGGCTGGCTGTGGAACGAGTGGTTTACCTCCGTTGACCATAAAAAGCTCGGCATTATGTATTTCATCGTCGCTCTGGTGATGCTGCTGCGCGGCTTCTCGGATGCGATAATGATGCGCACCCAGCTGGCGATGGCCGCCGGGGATGCAGCGGGCTATTTACCCCCCGAACACTACGACCAGATCTTTACCGCCCACGGCGTGATTATGATCTTCTTTGTCGCCATGCCCATGGTCATCGGCTTGATGAACCTGGTGGTGCCGCTGCAAATTGGTGCCCGCGACGTTGCTTTCCCTTTCCTGAATAACTTAAGCTTTTGGCTGTTTGCGGTCTCCGCGATACTGGTCAATATCTCGCTGGTGGTGGGCGAATTCGCCAAAACCGGCTGGCTCGCTTACGCGCCGTTATCGGGGATCGAGTTTAGTCCCGGGGTGGGGGTCGACTACTGGATATGGGCGTTGCAGATATCCGGTATAGGCACCACGCTGACCGGTATTAACTTTTTCGTGACCATCATTAAAATGCGCACCAAAGGCATGACGATGTTCCGCATGCCGATCTTCACCTGGACCTCGCTGTGCGCCAACGTGCTGATCATTGCTTCTTTCCCAATTTTGACCGCGACCATCGCGCTGCTAACGCTGGATCGCTATTTGGGTATGCACTTCTTTACCAATGATTTTGGCGGCAACATGATGATGTACGTCAATCTCATCTGGGCCTGGGGCCACCCGGAAGTTTATATCCTGATTCTGCCAGCCTTCGGCGTGTTCTCTGAAGTGATTGCGACCTTTGCCCGTAAGCGGCTGTTCGGCTACGCCACCATGGTGTGGGCGACCATTTCGATCACCTTGCTCTCGTTTGTGGTTTGGTTGCACCACTTTTTCACCATGGGGGCGGGCGCCAACGTCAACGCCTTCTTCGGCATTATGACAATGATCATCGCCATTCCTACCGGGGTGAAAGTGTTCAACTGGCTGTTCACCATGTTCCGCGGCAGCCTGGAACTCACTTCGCCGGTGCTATGGACGCTGGGCTTTATTATCACCTTTACCCTAGGCGGTATGACCGGCGTTATGCTGGCGGTGCCCGCGGCTAACTTTGTGTTGCATAACAGCCTGTTCGTTATTGCGCACTTCCACAACGTTATTATCGGCGGCGTGGTGTTCGGCATGATGGCGGGGCTTACCTATTGGTTCCCCAAAGCGTTCGGTTTCACTTTGAACGAAAAGTGGGGCAAGCGTTCGTTCTGGTGCTGGTTTATCGGCTTCTACGTCGCCTTTATGCCGCTTTACGTACTGGCCTTCTTTGGTGCCGTGCGCCGCATGCAGTCCTACGCCAACCCCGAATGGCAGCCGTGGATGATTCTGGCTTGGGTAGGCGCGGTAATCATTATGCTGGGCATTGTCTGCACCATCATCCAGTTCTGGGTGAGTATTCGTGACCGCAAACAGAACGCTGATGTCACCGGCGACCCCTGGAATGGCCGCACCTTGGAGTGGTCAACCTCTTCTCCAGCGCCGTTCTACAACTTTGCACGTCTGCCGGAAGTGGGCGATATCGACAGCTTCTGGTCGCAAAAGCAGCGTAGCGAAGAGCAGCTTGAAGAAGCCCCCTATACCGATATTCATATGCCTCGTAATACCGTGGCCGGGCCAGTTATCAGCTTCTTTGCGCTGGTCATCGGCTTTGCGCTGGTGTGGCATATCTGGTGGTTAGCCGGCGTCGGCGCCGTGGGTGTATTCATCAGCTTTATGGCACGGGTATTTAACGACGATATCGACTACTACGTTCCCGCTGCTGAAGTTGAGCGAATCGAACGTGAGCATCAACTCAAATGTGAACAAAAACTAGGCGTGGAGGCGCAAGCGTAATGTCGACAGATACGCTAAATCATAGCTCGCACCACCCGGTAGAGCACGAAGAAGAGCATCACGATGCCTCGGGCACGAAATTGTTTGGTTTCTGGGTCTACTTAATGAGCGATTTGGTGATCTTCGGGTCACTGTTCGCCACTTACGCCGTGCTGATGAAGGGCACGGCGGGTGGGCCAACTGGCGCTGATATCTTTGAATTACCTTTGATCCTTTTCGGAACCTTTGCACTGCTGATCAGTAGTTTCACCTTCGGTATGGGCGTTTTGGCAATGCATGCCAACCGTGTTGGCCAAGTGAAAGTGTGGCTGATTATTACCTTTCTACTGGGCTTGTGCTTCCTGGGGATGGAAGTCTATGAATTCCAGCATCTAATCCATGAAGGGTACGGTCCGGACCGTAGCGGCTTTTTATCGGCCTTCTTTACCCTAGTCGGTACTCACGGGTTGCACGTTACGTTTGGCATGATCTGGATTTTGGTGATGTTGGTACAGCTTTACACCAAAGGGTTGAACGATATGACCCGGCCGAGGATTTTGTGCCTAAGCCTGTTCTGGCACTTCCTCGATATTGTCTGGATCTGTGTCTTCTCATTCGTCTATCTGATGGGAGTGTTGTGAGATGAGTGCAAGTTCAACCAATGCCCATGGCAGCGTTAAGTCGTATGTGACAGGACTGGTATTGTCGCTGATACTGACCATTATCCCTTTTGCGGTGGTGATGAGTGGCGCTTTTAGCGTATTGGCTACCGTGATTGTGATAGCCGTGACCGCGGTGTTGCAGATACTGGTGCAACTGGTCATGTTTATGCATATGAGTACCAAAGCCGACGAAGGCTGGAATCTGATGTCCTTCGTCTTCACACTGACGATTCTCGTCCTAGTGGTAGGAGGCTCGCTGTGGATCATGCAGCATCTGCATCTCAACATGATGATCGGCTAATCTCAGCGCCCAGCCGCTGGCGGGATCTGCTCGAGCTGACCAAGCCGGGCATTATCGGCGGCAACCTGATTGCCACCCTGGGGGGCTATTTTCTCGCCGCCCAGGGGCAGTTCGAGTGGCTCAGCTTTGTCTCGGTCATGGTGGGGATTGCATTAATCATCGCGTCAGGCTGTGCGTGTAACAACGTTATTGACCGCGATATTGATGCATTGATGGCGCGTACGCGCCATCGCCCCCTGGTAAGAGGCAGCATCTCTATTACCCAGGCACTGGGCGTTTCGGCGCTGCTGGGTGTATCGGGGGTGGTGTGCCTGGCGCTGGGCACCAACGGGCTAACCGTTGCCTTGGCGGTGATTGGCTGGGGCGTGTATGTGGGGCTTTATAGCCTCTATATGAAGCGCCGCTCGGAGTACGGCACCTTGGTAGGCAGCCTCTCCGGCGCCATGCCGCCGGTGGTAGGCTACTGCGCCGTGACCGGTCAGTTCGACAGCGGTGCCATTATGCTGCTGGTGATTTTCTGCCTGTGGCAGATGCCGCACTCCTATGCGATTGCGATCTTCCGCTACGCCGATTATCAACGGGCATCGATTCCGGTACTGCCGGTGGTGCGCGGGGTGAAAATGGCCAAACACCATATCCTTGGCTACATTGTGGCGTTTATTCCCGCCTCGCTGGCGCTAGGGCTGGCCAGCCAAGCGGGCGCGGGATATCTGTGCGTGGCGCTGACCATGGGCGGCTACTGGCTCTACTTGGCACTGCGCGGCTACCGTTTAGATGACGATGTGCGCTGGGCCAAAAAGGTGTTTGGCGTCTCTATCCTTACCATCACCGCGATGAGTTTAGTCATGGTGCTGGAATCGATGGTGCCGATGTGGGTTTAGCCCTCACATACCGTTAAGCCGTTAATAAAACGCCCCAAGCAGTTATCTGCTTGGGGCGTTTTTATTGGCTAGGGAAAGTTTCTGTAACTCAGCTTTCCCGCTGACTGGCCTGAATGGCGGTTAGTGCAATGGTGTAAACGATATCGTCGACCAGTGCGCCGCGGGAAAGGTCATTCACTGGCTTGTTCAACCCTTGCAGCATGGGGCCAACGCTCACGACGCGGGCACTTCGCTGCACTGCTTTGTAGGTGGTATTGCCGGTGTTGAGGTCGGGGAACACAAACACGGTGGCTTTACCTGCCACTGGCGAGTCGGGGGCTTTCTGTTTGCCCACGCTCTCGATAGCGGCGGCGTCGTACTGTAGCGGGCCGTCGATGGCCAGGTGCGGCGCGCGTTCTTTAGCAATCCGGGTGGCTTCGCGGACTTTATCCACATCCGCGCCGGTGCCGGAGTCGCCGGTGGAGTAGCTGATCATGGCGACACGTGGCTCGATACCGAAGGCTTCAGCGGAGCGGGCACTTTGTAGAGCGATTTCGGCCAGGGTTTCAGCGTCTGGGTCGGGATTCACCGCGCAGTCGCCGTAGACCACCACCTGCTCGGGCAGCAGCATAAAGAAGATCGACGAGACTTGATTATACTCCGGCGCGGTTTTAATCAACTGGAAGGCGGGCCGCACGGTGTTGGCGGTGGTGTGTACGGCGCCGGAAACCAGTCCGTCGACTTCATCTAACTGCAGCATCATGGTGCCGAGCACCACGTTATCTTGCAACTGCGCTTCGGCGGTTAGCTCGTTGAGTTTGCCACGACGACGCTCGACCATCGGGCCAATATAGTTCGCACGGGTGCTTTCAGGGTCAACAATCGTCAGCGATTCTGGCAGTGTCAGACCGCGGTTGCGCGCTACATTTTCGATATCGTCGCGCTTACCCAGCAGTACGCAGTCGGCAATGCCGCGGCGCTGGCAAATTATTGCCGCTTCTACGGTGCGCGGTTCATCTCCTTCCGGCAGCACTACGCGCTTTTTAGCCAGCTGGGCAAGTTTAACCAGTTGGTGGCGAAACGCTGAAGGTGAAAGGCGGCGGGTATAACCGCTGCTCAGGTGGGCTTTCAACCACTCAAGATCCATATGGGCTGCGACGTAACGGGCCACCTGTTCGGCGCGTTCGAAGTCGTCCATAGGGATTTCGCTGCTTAGCTGGCTGAGGTGCTGTGCCGTGGTCAGGCTGTCGGTTTCTACTGCCAAGACCGGTAGACCCGTTTTGAGCGCGGGGCGGCACATCTCGATCATGCTGTCGTTGGGCATAAAGCCGTTGGTCAACAGTACGCCCGCTAGCTGAATACCGTTCATGGTCGCCAGCGCTGAGGCCAGCACCACATCATCACGGTCACCGGAAGCCACTACCAGGCTACCAGGGGTGAAAATATGCAGTGCGTTGGCAGCACTGCGGGCGCAGAGGCTGGTGGAGAGTACCCGACGGCTGGCCGCCTCGCCTTCGTTCAACAACTTGGCATTAAGCGCCCGGGCCACATCCAGGGTGCGCGGGGCGCTAAGCGTTTTGCTGTAAGGCACCACACCAATCAGGTGGAATTTATCGGTCGCCAGGGCGGGGGAGTACTGGCGCAGCTCAGCGAGCACTGACTCTTCCAACTGCGGTTTGAAGGTGCCCGGTGCTGCAGAAAGATCATCTTCCTGCGCGTAGGGCAGATTTTTCATGCGCATCAAAATGCCGCCCAGCGTGCGGCTGGAGCTAACCCCGCCAAAGCTGCGGGCGTGCATATCAAGCTGCTCGGCCAGCGCCTGGGGCTCGTTTAAATCACCGGATCCGACAAGAATAATTCGCGCATTAAGCGCGTTGGCGAGCTGGGCGTTGGTTTGGGTGGCGTAGGTGGTGTGCTGAGTGGGCACTACGCCCTCTACCACGACTAGGTCTAGGGTGCTGCCATCGCGGTGGGCCTGTTGAACAACCTGTTCATAGAGCTCGACGGCATTTTCCATCAGCTCATCGATTTGGTCGTCGCGCAGCAAGCGCTCAAGGCGAGCCTGGGAAATCGGCGAAGGCGGGCGCTGATTGAGTGCCCGGGAAACCAATGCGGTGGATCGATCCAGGCCTGGGCCGTTCAGCTCGTTCTGCATAAACGGCTTTAAAAACCCGGCTTTCAGACCGATGGTATCCAGCGCTTGAATTAACCCCAGACAGGCGGAGGTAAGCCCGACGCCCTGGCTGGTAGGCACTAACAGAATCGCTTGTGGCTGGTCGGGGTGAGTCATACACGTGTCTCTAGGCAGTGGCGGGTTTCCATGGCAATGCGGCCTTCTTCATCGGTAGGGATCACCCACACCTGGGGGCCTTCATGGCTGGCACTATCCAGCTTGCCCTCTTTGCCGCGGATAGTCGCTTCGTTAGCGTCGTTATCCAGCGCAAAGCCGAAGTGGGGCAATAGGGCGAGCACACGGCGACGTACAATCGGCGAGTTTTCGCCGATACCGCCGGTGAAAATAACCCCATCAAGCTGGGGCAGGGCGCAGGAGAGCCCCGCCAGAGATTTAGCGATCCGGTAGCAGAATACCTCTACCGCCAGCTGTGCGGTGGCGTGCCCTTGTTCAGCAGCCTCCTCAATTTCGCGCATGTCGTTGGTTAAGCCTGAAAGGCCCAGTAGGCCGCTCTCTTTATTGAGCACGTCGTCGATTTTGTCTAGCGACCAGCCCAGTTGGCGGTGCAGGTGGGCGTGCAGGCCAGGGTCAACGTCGCCACTGCGGGTGCCCATCACCAAGCCTTCCAGTGGGGTAAGGCCCATGCTGGTATCCTGGCTTTGATTGTTCCAAACCGCGCTGGTGGAGCAGCCATTGCCCAGGTGGGCAGTCAGCCAGCCGCCTGTGCCACGGCTACTCAGTTCGCCCGCCCGCTGGCTAACATAAGCGTGGCTGGTGCCATGAAAGCCGTAGCGGCGAATGCCATGCTCAGCATAGAGGCTTTCTGGCAGTGCGTACCGGTAAGCACGCGGCGGCATGGTTTGGTGGAAAGCGGTATCGAACACTGCCACTTGGGGCAGGTCTGGAAAGACGTTCTGGGTCGCCGCAATACCCGCTAAATTTGCTGGGTTATGAAGGGGGGCAAGTGTTGCGGTGGTTTGGATAGCCGCAATGACACTAGCGTCGATGAGTGCGGCCTGGGTGAAGTGCTCGCCGCCATGCACGATGCGATGGCCCACCGCCGCTGGTAATCGGCCCTCCATACGCTCAAGGATCGCGTTAAGTGCTTGGGTGTGGTCAGCGCCAGGAAGTGGTTGGCTGAAACGATCACCGGCGCTGTTTTTGCCCTTGAGGCGTGCATCCTCGCTACCCAAGCGTTCCGCTATGCCCTCAAGTCGCGGTGCCTGAGGGTCGGAATCAATCAACGCGTATTTAATAGAGGAGGAACCGCAGTTAATGACCAGCACCGGTGCGTTCATAAAAACCTTTTCGCTAGGAGGTTATTGAGCAAAGGGGTAGACTTTAGTTTAACATGTTGCAGCGCGCAAAAGCAGCGTCAGGCTTTCGTTAGCCTTCTAGGCAAAAGCTTGGCATGCTGGGATCTTTGCCTACCTGGCTACTCGCCATCTTACACCTTCACCCCTATAACGAGCCGTACCGTTCTTATGTCAGCGTCCTCTTTGCCGAAACTACTGCCGCGCCATTTGGCCATTCTGTTAATGATGACCGTGGCCACCATGTTCGCCGCCAATCACGTTTCAGCTCGGCTGGCGTTTGATAATGGCACCGGTCTGTTACTGGCGGTATTAACCCGCTCGGGGGTTGCCTGCCTGATTTTAGTGGCGCTAGTCATCGTGCAGAAAAAGCGCTTGTGGCTGCCCGCGGGATCTTGGCCGTGGCAACTGACCGTGGGGCTACTGATTGCGATCCAAAGCGTTAGCCTCTACTCGGCGGTGGCCAGGCTGCCTGTGGTGATCGCACTGCTATTGGTCAATACCTTTCCTATTCAGCTGGCGCTGCTCAGTTGGGCGTTGGGCGGCCCGCGTCCTACTCTGCGTAGCTGTCTGATCATGGGCACGATTTTAATCGGCTTACTGGTGGTGCTGGATATTCCCTCATGGATTGCCAGCGCCGATGGCATGGGGCCGGGGTGGATAGCAGGCATTGGTTTTGGATTAATGGCGGCCTTCGTATTTGCCTGCGCGCTGTGGGTTACCGAGCACCGCCTTGCAGGAGTGGGCAGTACCCTGCGCAGCCTGTTGACCATGCAGACCGTGTTTATTGTCATGATCATTGGCGGCATCGCCGGTGTAGTGCCAGGGGGTATGAGCCTGCCGGATAACAGTACCGGCTGGCTAGGGCTGACGCTGCTTGGTCTGCTGTATGGTTCGGCGTTTTCGACGCTGTTTATTTTTGTGCCGCGACTCGATATGGCCCGCAACGCACCGGTGATGAATATCGAGCCGGTTGCCTCCCTGGTGCTGGGTTACTTTGTGTTGGGGCAAATGCTTAGCCCCGGCCAGTTGGTAGGTGGGGCAGTCGTCGTTGGCGGTATTGTCGTGCTGAGCTTATCCAAGGGGCGGTAAATGTTTGCGTTCTTCATAGTTATGAATCACAATACAAATGTGTAAGGAAACACTGTTTTTTAACTGAGGTGCAAGCTATGAAGATGTCCATGTTGTCACTTACATCGGCGGTACTCCTGGTGGGTGCAGGCGCATTTGCAACCACTGCTCAAGCACAACAGTCTACCGGTTATCCGCAAGCTTACCTGGGCGCTGATGCCATGTTCTGGAGTCTGGATCCAGACAGAGGCTCGTCCCGTGATGACGTAGGCTTACGCCTGCGCGGCGGTGCCCAGTTCAATGACTACTTTGGCATTGAAGGTCATTTAGGTACGGGCGGTTCCGACGGTGGTGCCGAATTAGACTATGTAGCGGGTGCTTATGCTAAAGGGATTATTCCCATAGCACCTGAAGTACGTCTTTATGGCCTGGCGGGTTTTACGGAAGTAGAGTTTGACCGCGGCGACAGCGAAAGCGACTTCTCCTACGGCGCAGGCGCTGAGATGGATGTGGCCAGAAACCTCTCCCTCAGCGCGGACTATATGCGCTACCTGGATAAATCAGCTTACTCCTTTGATGCTGCAAGCGTAGGTTTACGCTACCGGTTCTAAATCCTTAGCGTAACAGCGTAGCGAATGACTAAACCCCATGGCCTTTATGCCATGGGGTTTTTGTTTATAGGCTTGTAGAGAGCGTTTATGTAGCAGTAGATAGACATAGATATATTGTTAGCGCGCTAATTGATTGTTAGACTAAAGTCCCCTATGTGATTCCCTACACGATGCGCGCCCGTTGAGAGGCGCTGGCCAGGTGGTTTCCTGGTGGCTAACAAGTGAGCTCTGCATGACCCCCGATCAAATATTTGCCCGATGGGTGAGGGTAGCCCTTGCTACCTTTGTACTGCTTTTTATCTATTTTCTGGTGGCCGATAGCTTTATGCCTATGACGCCGGAGGCGAGGGTGATGCGGCCGGTCACGCGAATAGCGCCCGAACTCAGCGGCCCAGTGAGTGAGGTGCTGGTCAGTAATCACCAGCATGTAGCAAAAGGCGATGTGCTGTTTCAGATTGACCCGGCGCCGTTTCGATTAGCCGTTGAGCAGGCGCAGCTTAATCGCGAACAGGCCAAGCGGGAGAATGCCCGGTTGGAAGCAGAGCTTACCTCTGCCCAAGCGGAGCTGGCATCCGCTGAGGCAACGGCTGCCGAGCGTCGGGGAGAACTTCAGCGTGCTGAAACCCTTGTGGCGCAGCAGAGCGTATCGCGCCAACAGTACGAACAGCAGGTGGCTGCTGAGCGTACCGCACAGGCCAGTGTGGCGGCAGCCAGGGCTAAAATCGTCAGCCTGGAAGTGCAACTGGGCGAGGCCGGTGAGACGAATCTGCGTTTGCGCCAAGCAGACAATGCGCTTTCCAAGGCGCAGTTGGATCTTGCTCATACCCAGGTGCGCGCCGCGCAAGCCGGAAGTGTTTCCAACCTGCAGCTAGATGTAGGCGACTACGTTCAGGCGGGGCAGCCAGCGGTAGCAGTAGTGGCGGATGCGATAGATGTCATTGCCGATTTTCGCGAAAAGAGCCTGCGCCATGCGGCACCTGGTGACGCAGCGCAAATAGTGTTTGATGCTTGGCCAGGCCAGGTATTTGATGCGCAAGTGCTCGCCATGGATGCCGGTGTTCGTGAAGGACAGTTGGCTGCCGATGGTCAACTGGCTGATATTCCCACCACCGATCGCTGGATACGCGATGCCCAGCGGATGCGTGTACACCTGGTGCTAACTCAGCCAATCGCGAATTTATTACCCAGCGGCGCCCGCGCCACGGTGCAGCTTCAGCCAGGAGATGCTGCTTTGACCAAACCATTTGTATGGTTACAGGCACATCTGATCAGCTGGTTGCACTATGTTTATTAAGAGCCCGTATATTAAGCGCCTGTTGTTGACCCCGTTTAAAGGTTGGTGGGGGAAGCGTGACCGGGCTAATGCCAAGGGAACTGCTCGCCCGGTGTTAACCCAAAACGGCCTGCGTCAGTGCTTGCGGGTGGCCGGTGGTGGCACGCTGGGGTTTGTGGTCAGCCAGCTAATGGGCTGGAACTACGGGGTGTTTTTTACTGTTTTCCCGATGTTCTTGCTGGGCATGGTGCCGATTCTGAATGGCCATATTATTCGCCAGTTTTTAGCCAACGTATCGCTTAACGTGCTTGAAGTCAGCCTGGTGGTGGGGTTACTCAAACATATACCGGTGGTGATGACCCTGGTGGTGATGGGCATTTTTCTGTTTCGCTTTAACCTGATGGCGAAAGGGCCGCTGTTTCTGTTTGGCGCCAACGGTGTTCTGACGCTCAGCATTCTGCTTCACTTCGCCAGCTACCCCAATGTGGACTTGAGCGATTTACTGGCCTGTAATCTCGTCGCCAGTGGTTTGGCGGTGTTTATTGCCATGCTGATGCATACGCTGTTTCCCGACGTGGAAGCCCGCAAACCGCCGCCCAGGGTTACCAAAACACCCTCGCAAATTCGCCATGAAACTTTAATCGGTGGATTAACCGCCACGCTCTCATTTGTAGTGTTTCAGATGTTCGACTTGCAAGGGTCGCTCTCTGCGCAGATGGCGACCATCCTGGTGCTGTTTACGCTGGGGTACTCTGGAGCGAAAGTATCAGCCGGTAAGCGAGCCATAGGAACCCTACTAGGGTGCAACTTGGCTCTATTAATGCAGTTATTCTTATATACACAGAGCCACCATTTCCTGCTGGTGGTGTTGCTCTACTGGCTGGGGTTAATGCTTTTCGCTCGGGAGCATATCCATGAAGGGGGCGGTTCAGGGATTGGCTTTGGTGGACTGACCACTCTGGGGATTCTGTTTGGCCAGTCGTTAGGCCCGCAGCAGGATCTGGTGTATAGCGCGCTCTATCGCTTCTCTTCCATGAGTGTGGCACTGGTTCTTACGCTTCTGGCTATGGCTTCCCTGCACTTCGTGTTGAACCGCTGGGCACCAACGCGGTTACCCGCCAACAACCCGGCCTAAATTAATTAGCGCAACTTTTTTAATAAAGGCTACTCTGATGAATGTGTCGACGTGTGATTTGATGTGTTTCCCTACTAACGGATTAGAGGTGTTCGTCATGGCAACTGGTAAAGAAGATAAAGCGAAAGGAACGGCCAACAAAGCAGCGGGAAAAGTGAAAGAAGCCGCGGGCAAGGCAACAGGAAGCGCTAAAACTGAAGCCAAAGGTAAGGCCCAGCAGGCTAAAGGCGAACTGCAAAAAGGCAAAGGCGACGCCAAGGAGAGCCAGAAAAAACAGCGCTAGTTATGTAACACTGATACCAACAGGGGGCTTCGGCCCCCTGTTGGCGTTTAAGTGGTTTTAAACAGTTGTCTTGCTCAAACGAAAAAACCGCTAACCCACTAGCAGGTTTTTCGCATTATTGAAGCGGCCTGATCTTAGTTTAATTCCAGCGATAAACTCATTTCCACGCCAGCGTCATCTACTCTGAACCAGTACTCCATGTTTTTGTAGATGTCACCATATTGCTTGAGCATATCAATATCGGACGCTGACAAATCATCTGATGGTATCTGTTCCACAAAGTCGGCCAGTGAATGGTAGAACTCGCCTGTTATGTGTCCATGAACAAGCAGATTGCGCTCTGAGGCAGGGGCTTCCAGCTCTTTCTGCAGTGTCGCCGAATCACTGATACCAGCGCCCAGTACAATAGCCGTGTCAGACATGGCGGCGTAGAGTTCCGGTGCCTCAGGGGGCAGCATCATGCTCTCGACTTGCTTGGCTTCCCCGCCGGGTTCAAGCCCTAGAGTCCCTAACTCCGGCGCGAAAGAGCTTGCGGCAGAAAGCAGGGAAAGAGGATTTTGTGAAGCAAGCGTCAGGAGCCCCGTCATGGTAGGTTCGCCGTCTGTCATTGTCAGACTGTTGATACGAGCTCTGAAGCCAGATAGTGACTGACCAATCATCATGGTGATCGGGTTGTTAATCGCCATGTTGATCTCATTCCAGGAGCTGTTCAGATCTTGTAGTTCATCACAGCTGAAGGGGTTCTGGCGCACTTCCTGAGCATATTTCTGAACGGTCTGAACCAACAGCGGCATGTTCAGACCTAAGCCATAGCTGGCCATACCTTCTGTGCTACCTAGGCCCGGCACCTGAGTCGTCAGAGTGCGCAGGTCGCTGACAATATCCTCATCGGTTTCTAGAATCAGGTTCATTTCCATGCGGTCAAGATCGTTCTCGCGCGAGCCCATTACAAGGCCAGGGAAGCGGTTCGTGATACGGTCGATATCTGCCTGGCAGGCGGATAAATCCAATTGCTCGGCATCAACCGCTTCCATCAGTGCCTGAGTACCTGAGTGAGTGGGGGTGCTCAGCTCATTAAGTAGGCGTGAGGAGTCGATTTTCCCCGCGCCGTAAGGTGTAAAGCCATGGCGCTTTTCAAGCTCTGCCAGTGCATCGGTATCACCGATGCTGCTGTCGGGCAGGGTGTTGCCCAGCACTTGTGCTAGCAGCTCGTCACTAGCATTCTGTGGTACCACAGACACCAGCAGTTGCTGGTCGTCAATGGCTAGAATCGCCTTGACGGGCCCCTCAGGCGTCAGCACCCAGTATTCGGTGTCGTTGGTGGTGGCCGTGCTCAGGTTAATGTCTGCTTTGGTCAAAATGCGTTGCAGCGTTTCGCGGAAGGCATCTTCATCCTGCAGTTGCATGCGTAAAACAGGCAAGACACCCAACCCATAGAGGGCGGCCTGAGGGTTCATTTTCAGGCCTAGCGCATGGACATCGTCCAGTGTTTCAACATCGACCAGTTCTTCACTCATGGCGATCAATACCGTCATCAACGAATGCATCACTTCATCGTCTATCTCGGGCAGTGTCTCGCGTAGCTCATCCAGACTAGACTCAATGCTAGCCTTGGGTTGCATGCGTTGATAACGATCAAAAGCATCTTGTTCAGGCATTGCTTCACGTGTTGCCATGAAGTAGGGAGAGTCAGCCGGAATATATTTCAGCATGAGAGCTGCATTATTTTTCGGCGCTTCCTCCTGTGTGCCTGCGGCTGTTGGTTCGTTATCATCGCTGCAGCCGGTTAATAAGCCTGCGCTGAGCAGAGCCGCGGTTACCGCCAAGGAAAGTTTGGTTTTCATCTGGAATCGGTTCTTTGAATGGTGTTGGTTTTAAATAGAACGCCGTAACAGAGCGCTGCGCAAATGAGAATCATACACGAGCAATGTATAATTAATCTACTTGAGCGATAAATACTTTTAGAGAAAATTCAGTAAATGGTTATTTGTACTTAGAAGCCTGATCGCGGCAACAGTTGAGGTCGTTGAACGGGAACTCTATAAGGAATTGCAAAGCCAGAAAAACATGCAGTGTCTGACCCGTTGCAAGTAGATATGTAAAGTGGCCCTTGAGTTTTTCTAAGACTCAAGGGCCACATATAGTTGCGACGCTGTTCAGTAAGTCGCTATTTTAAACTTCCTGATACAGCTCACTGCCTTTGTTGCGGAACTTCTCTGCCTGCTCTTCCATGCCTTTCATCACCGCTTCCTGATCGCCGTTTAGGCCATGTTCGTTGGCGTAATCGCGCACCTCCTGGCTGATCTTCATGGAGCAGAACTTTGGTCCGCACATGGAGCAGAAGTGCGCCACCTTGGCGGAGTCTTTGGGCAGGGTTTCGTCGTGGTACTCCCGAGCAGTATCCGGGTCTAGCCCCAGGTTGAACTGGTCTTCCCAGCGGAACTCGAAGCGCGCCTTAGAGAGTGCATTATCCCGCCGCTGTGCTGCAGGGTGGCCCTTGGCGAGATCCGCCGCGTGGGCAGCAATCTTGTAGGTAATGATGCCGGTTTTGACGTCGTCTTTATTGGGCAGGCCCAGGTGCTCTTTGGGGGTGACGTAGCAGAGCATGGCGCAGCCAAACCAGCCGATCATCGCCGCCCCAATGCCCGAGGTAATGTGGTCGTAGCCGGGGGCTATATCGGTTACCAGCGGGCCTAAGGTATAGAAGGGCGCTTCGTCGCAGTATTCCAACTGCTTATCCATGTTCTCTTTCACCAGGTGCATGGGCACGTGGCCGGGGCCTTCGATCATCACCTGCACATCGTGCTTCCAGGCAATATGGGTCAGCTCGCCCAAGGTTTTTAGCTCCGCCATCTGTGCTTCGTCATTGGCATCGGCCACTGAGCCAGGACGCAGGCCATCACCGAGGGAGAACGCCACATCGTACTGCTTGCAGATCTCGCAGATCTCCTCGAAGTGGGTGTACAAGAAGCTCTCCTGGTGATGGTACAAACACCATTTGGCCATGATCGAGCCGCCGCGGCTGACAATGCCGGTGACCCGCTTGGCGGTGAGCGGTACATAGCGCAGCAGTACGCCCGCGTGAATGGTGAAGTAGTCCACGCCCTGTTCGGCCTGCTCGATCAGCGTATCGCGGAAGACTTCCCAGGTGAGGTCTTCGGCCACGCCTTTGACCTTTTCCAGCGCCTGATAGATAGGCACTGTGCCAATCGGCACCGGAGAGTTGCGCAAAATCCACTCGCGGGTTTCGTGGATGTTCTGCCCAGTGGAGAGATCCATAATGGTGTCCGCGCCCCAGCGGATGCCCCAGGTCATCTTATCCACCTCCTCTTCGATAGAAGAAGTCACCGCTGAGTTACCCAGATTACCGTTAATTTTGACCAGGAAATTACGGCCAATAATCATCGGCTCGCTTTCTGGGTGGTTGATGTTATTGGGAATAATCGCCCGCCCTCTGGCGACTTCATCACGCACAAACTCAGGGGTGATTTCTTCCGGCAGGCTGGCGCCAAAGCTCTGGCCTTTGTGCTGATGGCCCAGAATGCGCTCTACTTCAGCGGTACCTAGCGCTTGACGGCGCTGGTTTTCGCGCAAGGCGATAAACTCCATTTCCGGGGTGATAATGCCCTGGCGGGCGTAGTGCAGCTGGGTCACGTTCTTGCCCGGTTTTGCTCGGCGTGGTGTGCGGGTTAGATCAAAGCGCAGCTGGGCAAGCGTCGGGTCGTTGGCGCGGCGGTTGCCGTAATCAGACGTGGGGCCTGATAGAAATTCGGTATCGTCACGCTCTTCAATCCAGGCTCGGCGTAGTTCCGGCAGACCGCGGCGCAGGTCATTGTTAGCATCCGGATCGCTATAGGGGCCTGAAGTGTCGTACACCAGCAGTGGCGGGTTCTCTTCATCAATGCCGGTGGTTTTGGTCGGCGACAGTGAAATTTCCCGGAACGGCACACGGATATCCGGGCGCGAACCTTCGATATATACCTTACGTGAGCCGGGCAGCGGCGCAATGGCGGCGGCATCGACCTGGGCGGTTTCGGCTAAAAAGTGGCTGGTTTTGCTTGTTACGGTCTTAGTCATTACGGTTGTTTCCTTGTGTTGTTTTGCTGAATTAGTGGGTGAGGTCTTGGTCTATCAGCTCTAGGCCCATCTGCCAGAAGTCGATTTCCAGGCGGGTGGCGTCGCGGAAGATCTTGCTCAGTTCGGCAAAGCGGGCGGGGGTAATGTCGGCAAGGCGGATATTCAGCCATTCAAGCTCCGCCTGCATGGCGGCCTGAAACTCCTCGCCTTCGTACATGGCTATCCAGGCGTCGTAAGGGTTTTGCGCGCCGCGCAGGGTGGAAGGCTGGGCGTTTAGCCAGTTGGCGATTTCGCCGTAGCCCACCAGGCAGGGGGCCAACGCCACGTGCAAATCCAGCAGGTCGCCGCGGTTGCCGGTATCTAACACATAGCGGGTGTAGGCAAGCGTCGCTCTGGCTTCGGGAAGCTCCTCCAGTTCTTGCTCGGAAATCCCCCACTCCTGACAAAAGCCCACGTGCAGGCCCAGCTCCACATCCACAATGGCTTTCAAGCCTTCATGGGCTTGGCGAAGATCGGCGAGGGTGGGGCTTTTGTAGGCAGCCAGCGCATAGGCGCGGGCGAAGTGAATCAAAAACAGGTAGTCCTGCTTTAAATAGTGGCGAAACGACGCCCCGGGCAGCGTGGCGGTGCCTAGCTGGCGCACAAAATCGTGCTCAATATAGGCGCGCCAATCTTTCTGGCAAGCGGTAGTGAGATCAGTAAAGCGGTAGCCCATGACTCCTCCGGTGGTAATGATCCGGAGGGCGGGCGAAAAAGATCGAGGGAGTGGCGCAGAAGGGCGGCGTGCGATCGTGAGAGAGCAGCCGTGGCCATCGCTTGATCCCTACGCCGGTACCCTCGCTGCGAACTTGTGTAAGTAGCAGCGCATTAGCCGGATCAGGTTCTGCGGGATCAGCGCTCGGCAGCATTAATTGCTACGCCCTGCGCCATCTCAGCCGGATTTCACCGGCACCCCGTCAAGCTGTTCGTTGGTGGAGTGTAGGAGGCGGGTGAGGGAGATGCAAGGGTGTATGACATGGAAAGTTATCGGGAAACAATTTATTAGCATCATTACAGCGATGAGAGTTTAGGTGCTGTAATGGCGTTTCATGGCATCGGTACGTGAATTATTATACAGTTGAGTAACAAGTGGCTGTTTTACAGCCACTGCTATTTCGAATGTGAACCGTAGGAAGTTGCATGACCAACACGAACTCGATTTTAGGCGTCTATCTCAGTGATTCGCTCGACCTTGATGCCATTTATGGTAACGCCTTGCGCGATGAAGCGAGTGATGTCGTCCTGCGCCATCCCCATGAGATCGATAACCCCGAAGATGTGCGTTTTGCGATCTGCTGGTTGCCCAATGACAAGGCTTTCGAGAGCTATCCTAATCTTGAGCTGGCGATGTCTATCGGTGCCGGTGTTGATGCCCTGCTGGCGCATCCTGGCCTGAGCGATGAAGTACATATCGCCCGGGTGCGGGATCCACATCAGGCCGACTTGATGGCGGGTTTTGCCGCGCATGAGGTGCTCCATCGTGAGCGTGAGTTCACCACCCTGGAGCAAAATGCTGCCAAGGCGCATTGGGCGCCATTGACGATGCGCGCGCCAGCATCAAGAAAGGTGGCGGTGCTGGGACACGGCACCATGGGGCGCGCCGTGGTGAAAGCGGTGGCCGCGCTTGGCTTTTCTGTACACGTAGCCTGCCGCAGCGAGCCACAAGCGCCGGTTGAAGGCGTGACCTATCTGACAGGTGACGGGGCTGTCATGGCGGCAGCGGATGGCGCCGATTATCTGATCAATGTGCTGCCACTGACGGCTACCACTGAAAACGTGCTTAACAAGGCGCTGTTCGCGAAGCTCGCCAAAGACGCTTGGTTGGTGCAGATCGGTCGGGGTGAGCACTTGGTCGAGGACGATCTTCTCCTAGCGCTCGAACACGGCCATTTGGGTGGGGCGAGCCTGGATGTGTTCCGTGCAGAGCCGCTGCCTGCGGATCATCCCTTCTGGCAGCATGAGTGCCTGCGCATCACACCACACATTGCCAGTGATTCGTTGCCAGAGGTGGTCGCAGGGCAGGTTGTCGACACCGCCCGCGCCCTTCGCGATGGGCAGCCGCTTGCCATGGGCGTTGATCGGGCGCGCGGTTACTGACGTAAACGCTAACCACGTTGCATGACAATCACTTTGCTGCAAAGGAACACCTGATGAGTCTCGATAAGTCTCAACGCACCACGACGAGCAACGCCGAACAAGAAACCCGCATCGCGCTGGCAGCCTGCTATCGTCTGGCCGCCCACTATCGCATGACGGATCTGATCTACACTCATATTACCGCGCGGGTGCCTGGTGAGAAGGGACGTTTCCTGATCAACCCTTACGGTTGGCGTTGGGAGGAGATTACGGCTTCTTCGCTGGTGAAGATTGACGTTGATGGCCATAAGATTGATAACAGCCCAGAACAAGTGAATCCGGCTGGTTTCACCATCCATTCCGCGATTCATACTGCTAGCCACCATGCGGCCTGGGTGATGCATACCCACACGCGCGCTGGCGTGGCGGTGTCGTCGCTGGAGTCGGGCCTTGAAACACGGCTTAACCAGATTGCGCTGCAGTTTCACGAACGGGTGTCTTACCACGATTATGAAGGCATTGCCCTGGATCTGGCTGAGCGTGAGCGAATAGTGGCAAGCCTTGGCGACAACCCGGCGCTGGTGTTGCGTAACCATGGCCTGCTGACGACCGGTGCGTCGGCTGCAGAGATGTTCAACAATATGTTTTATCTTGAGCGTGCCTGTGAGCTACAGGTGGCGGCGCAGTCTACTGGCCAGCCCTTACGGCTGGTGCCAGAAGAGGTGGCGCGGCACGTGGCGCGCCAATACGACCAGACTATTCATGAAGACGGCGATCTTGAACTCGAATGGGCCGCGCACCTGCGCACGCTTGAGGCGCTGGATCCAAGCTACAAAGACTAAATTGGCGCGGTTGCCAGCACGGCAAGCAAGCCAGTATCAGAACTATACGAATATCTACACAAGCAAAAGGGGGCCACTGGACGGCCCCTTTTTGGTTGTGCCACGTCCTGAATTAGCGTTGATAAACGTGATGCTCGCACAGGCCCGTGACCATTAGTGTTGTGGTACGCGGTTTTCCAGCCAGCGCAGCCCAACGATCAAGACGCCGCTCAGGCAGAGGTAGACGGCGACCAGGAAGAGTAACGGTTCGTAAGTCAGGTAAGTGGTCTGGCGTACCTGGGTGATGACGGCATACAAGTCCATCACGGTGATGGTGGCAACCAGCGGTGTGGATTTCAGTTGCAGGATGATCTCGCCCGTCAGCGTTGGTAGAGCACGATGAACAGCACGCGGAAACCAGACACGGCTAAAAACCTTGCGACGCGACATGCCGAAAGCCTTGGCGGCTTCCAGCTCGCCATGCGGTACACCGGCAAAGGCACCGCGCATAACCTCACCCTGATAGGCGGCAAATGACACCGTGAGGGCAATGAAACCATAGGGCCAGGCCTGGCGCAGGTAGTCCCAGGCCCAGGAGTCGCGAATTTCCGGGAACTGGCCGAACAGCGCTCCTAGCCCGAAATAGAACAGCCATAGCTGCAGTAGCAGTGGCGTGCCACGGATGACGGTGCAGAAGCCGGTGGCTAGCCATCGCAGCGGCCACGCTCCTTTGACTTGCGCAAGCCCTAAAGGCAAAGCAATCAGAAAGCCCACCACCACGCTGGATACCAGCATGATCAAAGTCATCTGCAGGCCTTCCCAGAGCTTGGGCAAGTAGCGGGGTAGCCAGCTCCAGTCCATCAGTTGAATCGCGGCCACCAGACCGACGATGAATATCAAAAGCAGGATAATACGGTGAGGCTCAAGTAGGCCCGGCAGTTTGGTTAACATGGGCGTTCGCGACGGTCGGGTAAGCGACGCCAGAGTTTGAGGGTCAGACACAGGCATTCCTTGAGTTCAGCGTGTAGAGACAAGACCACGCCGTGCGTAGCGTTCGAAGCGGCGCAAGGCCACGTTTGATATCAGCGTTAGCGCCAGATACAGCACGCCCGCGGCCAGAAAGAACATAATGTAATGCTGCGTAGCGCCAGCGGCCTGCCGGGTGACCAGTGTGAGCTCGCTGAAGCCGATGACGGCAAGCAGGGCGGTGTCTTTAGTGGCAATCATCCACAGGTTGGCCATGCCGGGCAGGGCATGTGGTGTCATTGCTGGCAGCGTGACCCGACGCAGCACCTGGGCGGGCGACATGCCAAAGGCGTGGGCCGCCTCGGTCTGCCCGCGGGGGACGGCGAGAATGGCCCCGCGAAAGACTTCGGTCGCATAGCCGCCCTGTACCAAGCCTATTACCAGAATCCCGGCGGTCAGGCCGTCGATATCGACGCTGCCAAACCCCATGGCGGTTGAAGCACGGCTTAAAAGATCGGTGCCAACATAGTAGAACAGCAGCATCAGCACCAATTCGGGCACGGCACGAATGACCACAGTGTAGATTTCAAACAGGTCGCGAACGACCTTGTTGCCGTACAGTTTGCCAGCGGCACCTGCGATGCCGATCAGGATACCCAGCAAATAGCCACCCGCCGCCAGCTGGATCGAGCGCATGAACCCGACGAGCAACACCTTGCCCCAGCCGGGAGGCTCATAGGCCAACAAGCTTAAATCGAAGACAGTCGTCATAGTGGCTTGTCCTTGTGAAATTGGAAAGCAAAGGCCGCCTGGGTGGGCGGCCTTTGCTGGTGGGGATTAGCTGCCGTAGATATCAAAGTCGAAGTAAGGGGCGCTAATTTCTTCATAGGTGCTATCGGCGCGCATCGCGTCGATGGCTGAATTGACCCGTTCGCGAAGTTCGGTATCACTCTGGCGCAGGCCTACTCCCATGCCTTCGCTCATGAGTTCAGGGTCGCTGGCCACCTCGCCGCGGTATTCGCAGCAGGATTGGCCGGTCTCAGAGTTGATAAAGGTCTGTACCGCCAGGGTGTCGGCGACGATGGCATCAATACGGCCAGCGACCAGATCCTGTAGCTCTTCGTTGAGGGTTTGATAGACATTAAGGGTGGCGCTATCCGCGAAATGCTTGCGTGCATACTGCTCTTGGTTGGTGCCCGACTGAATGCCCAGGTAGGCGCCTTCCAGGCCTTCGGGAGTAGGCTCTATGTCAGTGGACTTGCGTGCCAGGATGCCGGTGGGGCTGGAGTAATACTTATTCGAGAAAGCGATTTGTTCGGCACGTTCAGGGGTGATCGACATTGAACCGATGATCATGTCAATCTTGCCGGTTTTCAGGGCCGGAATGATGCCTTCCCAGGCCACTGGCTTGATCTCGCACTTGGCATCCAGGCGGTCACACAGCTCCTCGATGAAATCGATTTCCCAGCCTGACCAGTTGCCACTGGCATCTGGTGCATAAAAGGGAGGATAAGGCTCTGCGGATAGCCCGATCTTGTAGCTATCTGCCAACACAGGGGCAGCGAAAATGCTCAGGCCGATAAGGCCGGCGGTAGCAGTGAATGTCTTGAACATGGGGATTACCTCTGTTGTTTTCGGGGTTGTCTTCCAGATTGTCTGCAGGAGTGGTGGGATATCGGTGGCGGTCAGGCCACCGAACTGATGAATTGCTTCAAATGTGGTGAGCGAGGGTCACCAAAAATCTGATCAGGAGGGCCCTGTTCTTCGATTATGCCCTCTCGCAGGAACACCACATGTGTGGCCACATCACGCGCAAACGCCATCTCGTGAGTCACCAGCAGCATGGTGCGATGCTCGGCTGCTAGGTCACGAATCACGGATAGCACTTCGCCGACCAGCTCCGGGTCGAGTGCTGATGTGGGCTCATCGAACAGCATGGCCAGCGGGTCGACGGCCAACACGCGAGCAATCGCTGCGCGCTGCTGTTGCCCGCCGGACATGACGGCCGGATATATGTCTTTCTTGCTGCCAAGTCCCACTCGGTTGAGTAGTTCCTCAGCGCGATGAATGGCCTCGTCGCGCTTCATGCCCAACACATGAATAGGCACCTCGATCACGTTTTCCAGAACCGTACGGTGTGGCCACAGGTTGAAGTTCTGGAAAACCATGCCGAGGTGAGCGCGAATACGCTGAACCTGGCGACGGTCTGCGATTTCAAGACCGCCATGGCGGGCGTCCTTCATGCGATAGGGTTCACCCTGGATAGCTATCTCGCCCGAGGTCGGGCGCTCCAGCAGATTAATGCAGCGAAGTAGTGTGGACTTTCCCGAGCCTGATCCACCAATGATGGCGACGATATCGCCTTGGCATGCGGTCAGGGAGATGCCCTTGAGGACCTTGAGAGAGCCAAATTGTTTGTGAAGATCACGGATCTCTATTGCAGGTACGTTTGCCATTGATTGTCTCGTCTCTGGGGGCGCCCATCTGCCTCCCGGAGGGGAAACATCTTCATCATTTAGCAGGCGCTTGCAATTAGTTCCTTGTTATACGACAGTATAACTGTAAGCCAAGTACGGTCAGATTCAAAGCATCAATGTTCAACGAAAGGTGAGTCGATTGCTGTTGGTGATCGACTGTTGAGGCAGGTTTTGTATTGATCTCACAAGGTTATTCAGTTGCTTAACTTATGTGCTGGAAACAATGCGAAGTAGATCCTGTGAAGTAATTTACGTGGCATTAAATGCCTAGGCGGATGTTTCTTAGCGGAAACGAAGGGAATTATGAGTAGGAAATCATTTCAGCGCTGGTCTATGGATGCACGGCGGCGCAGCTTACTCGAAGCCACGCTGCACTGTATTGCTGAGCACGGAATGAATGGTGCCAGCGCGCGTCGTGTGGCCGAACGTGCAGGGGTAACGGCTGGGCTGATTAGGCATTACTTCGGCTCTAAAGATGCCATGGTGAGTGCTGCTTATGCCTACCTGATTGGCCAACTGACGGGTGAAGCCGAGGAATCTTCTGAGCAAGCGGGCGAAGTGCCAGAGCGGCGCTTGGCACGCTTTATCGTCGCTAACGTAACCTCGCCGAACCTGTCGTCTCGAAAGGTCGCACTGTGGGCAACCTTCATTGGTCGCGTGCGAACCGAGCCGGAATATTCCGATATCCACCGCGAAAGCTATCGAGAATTCCTGGCTTTGCTGGAAACATTGATCCATCCGGTACTTTTAGCGCTGGAGCGTCCGGCAGACCCCGTTACCTGTAAACACTACGCTATTGCGCTGAATGCGCTGATTGATGGCCTGTGGCTTGAAGGGGGGCTGGGTCACGGCCTATATGACACAGCGTTGCTACCTAAGATCGCGTTGAGCGCCGCCGAAGGCATTCTAGCGCTGCCCAATAACACACTGATGCAGTATGTCGCTGTCGACAAATCGTCTTCTCAACCCGCAACACAATAGGGATTTATTCATGCGCTACGCAGCGATTACCGACCGTCTTTATGAACTTGGCGGTGACAAATGGGCGGTGCACAATGCCGCCAGAGCGCATCAAGCCAAAGGCAAAGAGGTCATTGAACTGAGCATCGGTGAGCCGGATATCACCACAGATCCGGCTCTTGTCGAACACTGCATCAATGCTTTGCGGGCGGGGCGAACGCGCTATTCTAACGGGCGTGGTGAACCGGGATTGGTCGATGCGCTTATCGACACCTATGCACCACGCCTTCCTTCTATCAGCGAAGAGAACGTGCTGTGTTTTCCCGGCACCCAAACTGCATTGTTCGCTGTCATTCTGGCACTGGTCGGTGAAGGCGATGGTGTGTTGAGTGGCGACCCGTACTATGCCACCTATGAAGGGGTTATTCGCGCGGCAGGTGCGCATTTACAACCGGTACCGCTGCGTATGGCGAATAGTTTTATCATGCAGCCCGATGATCTGGCCGACGCTATTACTCCGGAAAGTCGGGTGCTAATGCTCAATACTCCGCACAATCCTACCGGCGCGGTGTTGGATCGTAAGACCTTGGTGCAGCTGGGCGAGCTGTGTATCAAGCACGATTTGTGGATTCTCTGTGATGAGGTTTATGAAGCGTTGATTTTCGACGGTGATTTTGTCTCACCGCTGGAAATCGACAGCCTACGAGAGCGAACCGTGGTGGTGTCATCGATCTCCAAGAGCCATGCGGCAACTGGTTTCCGTAGTGGTTGGTCAATTGGGCCGGTGGAGTTCTCGCGCCGCTTGCTGCCCATCTCTGAAACCATGTTGTTTGGCAACCAGCCATTTATCGCTGACATGACCGAGGTAGCCCTGCGCCAGCATTTCGATACCGCCGAGCGTCTGCGCGAAGCGCTGGGACGTCGCGCCAAACTACTGCACGAAGCCATCAGCCAAATCCCCATGCTGTCTTCAAGCCTGCCCCAGGGCGGCATGTTCCTGATGATCGATATCTCCAAAACAGGTATGGACGGCGAGGCCTTCGCTTGGCGCCTTCTCGAAGAGCAGGGTGTGGCGGTGATGCCGGGCGCTTCCTTTGGCGAGAGTGCTACATCTCTAATTCGGCTGGCGCTGACAGTGCCGGATGAAGTGTTGATGCAGGCGGTCGACAGGTTGGCAGCGCTTTGTCGAAGCCTGGAAGGGCATCACCTTGAGGCGTAACAGACAAGATATAAGAATGCGTTGACTGTGATATTTAACCCCCTACTCCGGTGTCTGCACAGGCAGTGCATTAGCCGGATCAGGTTTAGCGGGATCAGCGCTTGGCAGCAAAATGCTCACCTTGCGCGATCTCAGCCTGATATCACCGGCACCCCGTCAAGCTTTTTGTTGGTGGAGTGCAGGAGGCGGGTGGGGGAAATGCAAGGGGAAGGTTGATACTGCCGAATTAGGCTTTGCTTGGTTGTGAAAGAGTGGAGTAGAGTCAAGATATAGTTGATAGAACTTCAGTGGAAGAGCCGTCAGGTTGAATAAGGTTGCTCAGGGTGCCTCATTTAAACCTATATATATCTTTGATTTTATTAGGAGATCTATATGCCAATCGTAACCGTTCAGCAGTCTCCAGGCAGGACTAAAGAGCAACGTGAGCTCTTAGTTAAGCGTATAACCGAAGCATTTTCAGAAGCATATGGAACCAGCCCTGAAGCAGTAACAATCTTCCTGCAAAATTTTGATGATGAGCATTGGGCCAAAGGTGGGAAGCTACATTCTGATCGTTCCTGAGTAGCTTCCCCCGATATGGACAATGGTGATCAGTGGGGCAGGTCGAGATATTGAATCCGTATAGCGTTTGACTCTGAGGGTAGCCTTCACCCGCTCCATCAGTTTCATAGGGGCCGCTCCCTACAAAATGTGTGCTTATATACAGCGTTGTCGAGTTGAGCAAAACGCGCAAGCACCCGAATCTTGGGTGTGCTGCCGAAATTTTCTTTGCCACCTGAAGAATCAATGGGGTAGAGTTAATTTTGATGGCTACATAAGCTCAATTATGTCTCAAAAGTAGGTAAGTGCACATGGCAATGATTACTGATTTGGTAGTGTTATTGGTAGCTTTGCTCCACGGATATTTCTTGATATTGGAGATGTTTCTTTGGGATAAGCCGATGGGCCTTAAAGTCTTTGGTCATTCCAAAGAGCAAGCCGCAACGACAAAAGTTTTGGCATCGAATCAAGGTCTTTATAACGGTTTTATTGCAGTCGGTCTTTTGGTTGGTATCTTTCAAGGTGCGGCAGGATACGATTTCAAGTTATATTTTTTGGCGTGCGTTGTTGTGGCCGGAATCTACGGTGCAGCAACAGCAAACCGGAAAATTCTATTTGTGCAGGCATTGCCAGGCGCAATTGGCTTGCTTTTAGTTCTTTTCGCTAATCATTAAGTGCAGGTTCGCCATAACAATTCGCATCAGTACGCGGCCTGCGACCGCCGGATACCCTTTACATGGCTCCTTCGTCACCATTCCAAGGTCGCCGCTGTGCTCGGAGTTAGGAGGAGTACGTGACCAAAAAAGTCACTCAGATATCGGAATTTTTACTTCAGTTTGATGCGTTAAAATCGGTAAACCGCAAAACCTACATCAACGGTGGAGAGCGAGTTGAGAACTCAGCAGAACATTCGTGGCACCTAGCGATGGCTTGCTGGGCTTTTGCGGAGCAGTCACAGGAAGACTTTGACCTCTTAAAATTACTCAAACTGGCCCTGGTGCATGATCTTGGTGAGATTGGTGCAGGAGATACATTTCTCTATAGCGCAAACCGCAATGATGCCCACATTGAAGAGCGTAAATATATCGAGAAACTGGCTTCTCATCCCGGTAACCCAATCGGAGCTCTTCCAGAGCTCTGGGAAGAGCAAGAGACTGGGGAAACTAAGGAAGCAAGGCTTCTGAAAGTCATCGACCGTCTATTACCCTTTCTGCGCAATGTAACGAGCGAGGGTCGTGCCTGGAGAGACCATGGCATACGGAAGAGCCAAGTGCTGAAAATGCATGGGTTCATAGAGCAGGAAAACCCAGAAATATACGACTGGTTTATTTCAAAGGTTGAGTACGCAGTGGATCAAGGCTGGCTAAAGAACTCCTAACCAGGTCAGTCACGGCGACGCCTTCATTTCGTAGCCGCGCGTGCTGAACGGCGTTAGATCTACAACCAAGCACTAAAATGGAGCTCCTAATGAAAGTTGCATACAGGATGGCAACACCTGACGATGCGGCCGAATGCATTGCCTTGAGAGGAAAGACGAGAGAAAACGCTTTCTCTGTCGAACAATTGGAAGAACTCGGTATTACTTTAGAGAGCTGGAAAGCAGGAATTAGCGATGGCTCCTTACCTGGTTACGTTGGTGTTAGTGAAGGAAAGATTATTGGCTATTGCTTCGGTGATAGCGAAACCGGAGAAATTGTTGTTTTGGCACTATTGCCAGAATATGAAAGTAAAGGTGTTGGCAAAGCACTATTGAATAAAATGATTGAGTCTTTCAACTCTTTCGGGTTTGAACGACTTTTCCTCGGGTGTTCATCCGATGCGAAAGCTCGTTCATATGGCTTTATCGACACCTAGGCTGGCGTTCAACTGGTCTATTTGATGATGCGGAAGATGAGATACTTGAATACTTCCCTAATAAATAGTGAGGTCATATTGGCACCATCCAACAAGTGGTTCAAACCGTTCGCTGTGCTCGCTGGGACGGGCTAAAGCCCACCCCTTAACAAAACGTTATGGCACACGATTAAATTAACTGACTCAAAGCTCAGCGTCATAACAAAGCGTTTAAGAGTGAATCGCAACGCTTGGCATTTTCAGCTCAAGGCTGGAATGTTTTAGGTTAGGTGGCAGCGTTGCTTACACCTTAATGCTGCGTTAAATCAGTAGTGATATCGGAGTTGGGCAATTAGCAAAGCGTCATCCGTGACTTTGTAAACCATTCGGTGTTCTTCGTTGATTCGCCGAGACCAATAACCGGCGAGACTGTGTTTGAGAGGCTCTGGTTTGCCGACCCCTTCAAATGGCTCTCGTTTGGTCTCTTTGATTAACTTGTTAATTCGGTTAAGAATCTTCTTGTCGGTTTTCTGCCAGTACAGATAGTCTTCCCAGGCGCTCTCGGAGAAGATTAGTTTCATTCAAGAAGTTCCTTCTCCTGACCACCACCTTGTTCCAATTCGGCAACGGATTCCAGCAAACGGCGGGCGTTCTTAGGTGCGCGCAGAAGATAGGCTGTCTCTTGCAGCGCCTCATAGTCTTCGAGAGAGATCATTACCACGGATTGCGCCTTGCTTCGGGTGATGATCATAGGTGAATGGTCTTCACAGACCTGCTCCATGGTTTTTGCTAGATTGGTTCTAGCGGCTGTGTAGCTGATAGCATCCATAAGGTTGCTCCTGTACAGGATGTTGTTAATGTACAGGATATAGTACGTAGTGAGGTTTGACAATCAACTGCACAGCGCTCGGTTTTCCGCCGCTTTGTGGATTCGAATCCATTGGAAAGTTACGCGTGTTGGCAGCTTGTTTGCTAATGCGTTGTCTCAACGCAGACGCCATAGCTTTTCGATACGTCGTACCATCGCCTGGATTACCTGTCGTCGAGCTTCTTGCTGATCCAGCCGCACACGCTCAAGATCAACGCCTCCCCGCCCATCGCGGTATCTGGAAGGGATGCTTCCCTTGAGCAAACTGCCGGCACTTCCTTCTGGCACGGCATCGTTATCGCAGCGGGCTAACGAGCCGTGGTGGTGAAAGTTCTGCACTTTTGTTGTGTTCATCATGCGCCTGACCTCCATCATATCGTCCCTGTTCCCGGGGCGATTGGGTTATCTCATGGGTTCAGGTGCATGCTAATCTTGTTCTAAGCTGCAAGGTATTCCATGAAAGTGAGAATTAACTTTGCAAAAACGAACAGGTAAAAATCTCAGGCAACCTTCTGCCATGACACAGAAAACCAGGAGTCACCTAGCGTGGAACGACTTTGAGGTCGTCCTGGCAATCGCAACTGCAGGTTCGCTGTCGGGTGCCTCACGCGCCTTGGGCGTCAGTCATGCTACGGTTTTCCGACGGCTGGGTGATATCGAACAGCGCCTTGGTGTTGCTCTTTTTGAAAGAAGCCGAACCGGTTACCGGCCAACGCTTGCTGGAGAAGAGCTCGCTGAAACCGCCAGAATCATGGATGAAGTAGCCTTGGCCGCCGAACGTAAAGTCGCTGGGCGCGACTTGGAGCCGAGAGGGGAAATCTGGCTCACCACAACGGACTCTTTGTTGATGGGGCTGCTCTCTCCTCTGTTCACGCAGTTTCAGCATATATATCCAGGCATCGTGTTGGACGTCGCCGTATCCAACCAGCTATTCAATCTGACACGCAGAGAAGCTGACGTCGCCATCCGCCCGTCCAATGCTCCTCCTGAAAATCTGATTGGGCGACCGCTGACGGCCATAGGGCAGGCGGTCTACGGACACCGAAGCCTCAATCTGTCACCAGGAGCTTCTATCAAGACCCTTGCTAGCCAGCCCTGGATTGGTGCTGGCCCGCGATTGCAGGACTCAGCACTGGATCAGTGGATGGACAACAACGCGCTGAAAGCGGCCTGTGTCTACCGTGTCGATACGCTGGTCAATATACTCAGCGCTGTTAGCTCCGGTATGGGGCTGGGTGTGCTGCCCTGTTATTTGGCGGACGAAGATCCGGACATTATCCAGCTCACTGATCCTATCCCCGAGCTGGAATACGGCTTGTGGTTTCTGATGCACCCGGATCTACGAGGCGTAGTGAGGATTCATGCCTTGATGGATTTTCTGACAGAAGTGGTTCGCGCTCAGAAACAACGCTTGGCCGGTTACTGTTTAACGACAAGCACGACCTTACCTTGAACGCCGCCTTGCATAGCTCTCTGATGCGCAGCCGATGCTTCTGCCAACGAATAGGTACTGTCGATCACGATCCGAATGGTACGGTCGTCGAGCAAGCGACTGGCCTGCGCCAGCAGCATTCCGTTTGAGTGCACCTGTAGTGAGGAAACCGTAACCCCTAGCCTGTCGGCTTCATCCCTGGCAGAAAAGCCCAAGGGGTTGACCAGAAAGAGCGAACCGCCTGGTTTAATAATGCTGAGGAAGCGCTCCATGTTCGGGCCACCCACAGCGTCAAGCACCAGATCCACATCATGTGCGATCGTTTCGGCGGCTGCCTTGGTGTAATCAATGAAGTCATCAGCACCCAGCTCGCGAAGAAGCTCTTCATGCTTACCTGAAGCAACCGCGATTACACGCGCCCCTTTCCATTTGGCGACTTGAACCGCTAGATGCCCCACGCCACCGCCAGCTCCATTGATCAAGACGGTCTTGCCTTCGAGCGGTACAGGCACATGCCGAAATGCCTGGAATGGATTGGGTAGGTCATTACCAGGATCAACCAGAAACTGCCAGACAGTAAGCAGTGACATTGGGGCACCTGCTGCCTCGACATGAGAAATGCCCTTTGGCTTCAACGCTAGGTGGCTTTCAGGAACGCTGACATATTCGGCATAGGTGCTGCTGCCCGTCATCAGGTCTTCGGGAAAACGCACCATTGCAAAGACGTGGTCACCTACGCTGACTTTGGAAACCTCGTCGCCAATGGCAGCAACGACCCCTGACACATCAGTGCCCAATATCAACGGGAAATGTGGGCTAGGCTGCCATTCTGGAGGTAGCGCCCGATAGCCGTCGCGCAGGTAAAGGTCTGGTGGGTTAAGACTTGCCGCATTAACTTGGATAAGCACTTCACCGGTTTGTACTTCGGGTCGGGGCGTATCTTCGTAAAGCAAGACCTCTGGGCCACCGAAACTATGCAGCTGCACTGCTTTCATCATGTCGTTCATCACAACCTCACTCAAGAATAGTCACATGGCAAATAGTAAGGAAGTTCCTTGTCATTGATAATGGTGCGTAGATTCGTTTTAATAATTCCATGAAGGAACAAATCGGATTGGAACGCCTCACGGGGCTTATCGCATTTGCACGCGCCGGCTCCTTAGGCAGCTACACCGCTGCGGCGCGCTCGCTGTCTGTTTCGCCCTCTGCGATAAGCAAAAGCATCCAGCGGTTGGAGCGTCACTTCGGCGTCTCTCTTTTCACTCGTACGACACGCTCGCTGTCTTTCACGGCCGAGGGCCGCGACTTGCATGGGCGTGTGCTAGAGCTGCTGCGCCAAGCAGAAGAGATAGAGCAGGTAGTGAAGTCCGCTCGTTCCGAGCCCGCAGGCACATTACGAATTGCGACATCACTTCCACTGGGTCTGCATCTGATTGCTCCTGCTATTACGGATTTTCGAAGACACTACCCGAAGGTAACGATCGACCTGCGGCTGAGCGACCACATCGTCGGTATGGTTGAAGAGAGCATTGATCTTGCAGTGCGGATCGGTGACCTTGCGGATTCGTCACTGTTGTCCAGGCGACTCTCGCCTTACAGGCTCTCTTGCTACGCTTCGCCAGACTACCTGGCTAGGTATGGTGCTCCCGAGCATCCAGATGAACTGGTGGGGCACGAAACGATCAATTTGCGCTACCAAAGTACGGGGCAAATGTTTCGCTGGCCGTTCCGGATCGGCGAGAAGGAGATCGAAATAGTGCCATCTTCCCCTGTTATCGTTGATTCAAGCGAAGCCGTCATAGCTGCTATGGCCACGGGTGCAGGTATCGGGATGGCTGCAAGTTTCATGGCTGCCCCGCGGGTTAGGCGAAAGGAACTGGTACCAATCCTGCCCGACTTCGGCGTAGAGCGGCATAATATCGTTGCGCTATGGCCACAGAGTCGTAGCACCAACCCCGCTGTACGCGCCTTTATCGATATGTTGATCGAAAGACTTTGAACAGCTTTGTGTCGTTTCGGTGAGCGCCATTTTGACGGCGGCTGCTGGCCGAAAGCTCACCAGGATTGTCGTTCTCCGTTCCTTTGCGTCAGCGATCCAAGCCACGCACAGCTACCCTGGGAATTTGCCGCTACAGTGCCAATAGTCCTGCGGTCTGGTGCAAAACCAAATTCCAGTTCGAGCGGATGGATACCTGCTAGTCTCCATCCATAGTAGGGAAAAACTTTCTGACCAAGGGAATCTATAAATACTCTGAAACAGTGGGGCTGATTCACGCCAAGCAAAACTGTCGTTGCAATGCCTATTGCAACTTTGGCTACAGCTCAAGAAACGGCAGCATTACTAAAACTGAGTGCCATCCCAATCAACACTACGCCGCCAATGAGTTTTGCCCAATGGCCCAACATATTTACCGAGTTTGTGGTCTAGTAGCGCTCCTATGGAGGCCATCACTGTGATGGCTAAGCCAATGGTGAGGCTGACGGTGATGATGTTCACATCAATGAATACGAGGCTGGTGTCTATGTTCACGGCGTCTAGGCCAGTGATGGAATGCAGGGCAATACACGTTATGGTAGGAAAGCTCGTTTGATTAAACTAGGTGCGTAAAATAACTTACTTAAGTGTAAGGTTAGGATGCTGAGTAGCGCTGGATTCTATCAAGTTCTTCTCTGATGATAAGCAGTTAATGAAAAAGTAAATATTTTTATAAATATAGGGCGTATACTATTTGCTAATGAGTATCTAGTGAATAGCCCTCTGCCATAATTTAGATTAGCATTAGGAGGGCTCTCAGAGTAATAGCTTAATACTGCGTACTCATGATTTTTTATATATGTCGGACTGATGATGATCTTGGGATCAAACTAGGCATAGCCACTCTATTGATCGGCGAGCCAGAGTGTTTATCGCTTAGCAGTAAGTCGACAGCTTGTTGTGCAATATAGTCAAAAGGTATGTATACAGACGTGAGCGGCACAGGTAGACGACTGGCAAGAGGGATATCGTTATATCCGACTAATGAAAGCGTTTTGCCCACCTCAATGCCAAGTCTATGTGCAGCAGCCATCACGCCAATAGCGAGGTTATCGTTGACTGCAAAAATGGCTGTTGGTTTCTCATTCTGTGAGAGCAGAGCCAGCCCTGCTTCCTCGCCAGCTTCGATTCCATAGCCGGACTCGATAATCCATGGCTCACGCACAGGAATCCCTGATTCGCTCATGGCTTTGCGAAAGCCTTTTTGTCGGTCGCGAGCGCTAGAGGTAAAGCTAGGGCCTGCAACAAGGCCAATGTCACGGTGCCCCAGGTCGATGAGGTGCCGAGTAGCAAGGTATCCACCTTGAATATCGTCACCCAAGGCAGAAGGACTTTTACCATCGGTACGAAGCACCAATGAGTGCGGAACTCCCCGGTCACGCAGTTGAGATGGTAATTGGTCATCAAGTCGGCTGGTAGCCAAAATTAGGCCGTCCACACGTCGATTGAGAAGCAATTCAACCGCTTGACGCTCGCTTTCAGGATCGTCACCACTGGTTGCTACGATAGCGAAATAGTGACGTTCTTGAGCAACTTTAGAGATCGCTTCGTAGATAAGAGCCATGACGGTATCGCTCAGTCGGGGCACCAGTACACCGATAGTGCCTGTACCACCTCGCCTCAAGCTGGAGGCAAGAATGTCACGCTTATAGCCGAGTTCTTCCGCCGTTTTTTTAACCCGTTGAGCGGCTGGGCTATTGGAAGGCGGAAGGCGCTCATCAAGAACGCGAGAGACTGTAGACGTGCTGACGCCCGCGGCTTTGGCAACGTCTTGCATAGTTATAGGCTTACCGTTCATGAATATATTATTCCATGACGTGAGGTGGATTACTGAACCTCTGTGTTGGCTCGCATAAACAGGCATTTAGGCGAACCATTCTATCGGTTTTACAGCGATCTTATAAGCGATATGACGCTAACCCCACTGATTTACTATTAGTTTGCTTTCCGTATCCACACATCATTTGTGAGTCGTAGACTAACGTCTAATTTTCGATGTGGTGTATTTGGTGAAACGATTGCAATCGTTCCCAGGAACGATAACACAATCATATAAGAGGAATCATCATGTCTCTCGATCTCCGAGGTTTAACCCCCGCGCCGGTTACTCCTTTCACTCGCGATGGCGAGGTTGATTTTGCTGCAATCAAGAAGCTTGGCTCTTGGTTGGGCGGCATCGACGGCGTTAAAGGTCTCGTTGTTCTTGGCCACGCTGGTGAAGGTACATTCATGACCTCTGATGAGCAGAGGCGTGTTATTGAGGCATTTGTTGAATCGGTAAAAGGTGAGATCCCAATTATTGCGGGCATCACTCGCGAAGGCGACCATGTTGCAGCCGAAGAAGCAAAACGGGCTGTCGAGGCGGGCGCATCTGCTGGTCTAGTCTACCCATCTCATGGCTGGCTAAGGTTTGGTTATCAGGAAGGAGCGCCTCAAGAGCGCTATCGCCGCATTCATGAGGAAAGTGGGCTACCGCTGATTCTTTTCCAATATCCGGACAACACGAAAGCCACTTACAACCTCCAGACGCAGCTTGATATTGCGGCTCAACCTGGTGTGTTTGCGATGAAAAATGGTGTTCGCAATATGAAGCGCTGGGATACTGAAATTCCTGTCATTCGCGCTGAGCACCCGGATCTACAAATTCTGACTTGTCATGATGAGTACCTGCTTCACACCATGTTTGATGTCGATGGTGCGTTAGTTGGCTATGGCAGTATTGCACCGGAGCCTCTGATCGAACTGATCAAAGCAGGAAAAGCCAAGGATTATGCCAAGGCGCGCGAATTGCATGATCGCCTCCTTCCAGTCACCAAGAATGTCTATCACCGTGGTTCGCATATGGAAGGGACTGTGGCTCTAAAATGGGCCCTGGTAGCCCGGGGTATTCTTGATCACGCTACTGTGCGCTCTCCGCTTCGTCCGCTTGCCGAAGGCGCAGATCGTGAAATTGCTGCTGCTATGAAACAAGCCGGTTTAGTCTAACCGGGATTGACGAATCCTTAGACGCTGGGCGTCCCCGAACGGTGATGCCAATGAGGCATCACCGTATGCATCCTAAATAACAAATTTAATAGGAGCGTAGGATGAGTATGAATACCAAACATGATTCAGGGCCATTTCCCCCTGCGACAAACCACCATCGATCTCGGTTTTCTCTGACGTTGCCACAAATGCTTGCGTTAATGGGGCCTGCATTTGTCGCTGGCGCTTGGCGTTTCGGACCCGGTGCGCTGACATCCGCTGTGCAGGCAGGCAGCCAATATGGCTACATGCTGCTTTGGGTAATCCTTGTGTCTGCAGTGCTAATGTTTGTGTTTAATGATATGGCTGTTCGGTTGGGCCTTGCATCTGGTGACTCTGTGGTCAAAGTCACCAAGCAAAAACTTGGTCGGCCAATTGGTGTCATGGCTGGCTTCGGTGTTTTCTCTATCACTTTGATGTTTGCTGTAGGCAATGCCGTTGGCTCTGGTTTAGCGCTAAGCCTGCTTTTAGGAGGTTCGGTAGTAGGCTGGACGCTCGCTAGTACAGTAGCAGTCGGCTTATTAATAGCCATGCGGAATACTTATAAGGCGATGGAGCGCTTGTTGGTCGCTTTGATTGGGCTTATGTCCGTAGGTTTTTTAGCATCAACCATACTGAGTGACCCAGATTGGGCGGCTGCTGCGCAAGGTCTTATTCCCAAATTTCCTGCTGAGGCCAGCGTTCTTTTAATTGCTTTGATCGGTACAAATTTCTCCATTAACTCAGCTTTTTATACTGGCTATGCCATCCATGAAAGAAAGCTGAATAGGCAGCAGTACCGAGCTATTACGTTAATGGATACTCTTCCGGGGAATGTGGCAACCGCATTTATGGCGATGCTCATCATCATTGTAGCCTCAGCGGTACTTCACTCCACTGGTACTGTAGCAACGACTTTTCCACAGTTGGCAAGCGTATTGGAGCCGCTGGCTGGAAAGGTAGGGGCGGTACTGTTCAGCCTTGGGTTCTTCGCAGCCGCCTTTTCATCAATGGCGGCAAATGCTTCTGCGGGAGGAACGCTATTAGCGGATGCGTTGGGCTGGAACAGCAGTTTATCCGGATGGAGAGTCAAGCTGCTTGTATACGGGGTGTTGGCTTGGGGAGCTACGGTTGCTGTGGTGGCGAAAGGTTCTCCCATTGAGCTAATTATTATCGCTCAAGCCTTAACCGTCCTAGTAGCACCTTTTTTGGGAATTATTCTCTTTCTTTTGACAAGACGTGAAGATGTGATGGGGGATCTAAAAAATGGCCCTTTGCAAACCATGCTTGCTCTACTGGGTTTGGTGACCATTTTCGCAATGTCTTCTCAGCTTGTTTTTAGGCTCCTGGGTTAAGTTGAAAATAAAAATTTATAAACATGGAGAATAAAGATATGAATAAGTGTCTGTCGTGGCGCAGAGTGCTTCCTTTCTTAGGCTATTCTTTTCTATTCGTTACTCCTTCTGTATTTGCAATTGATTATGATGTGAATGGAACCAACGTTTCTTTATACGGTTACGCTAAGCTTGATGTGATGTATGACAGTGGCGACATTAAGGCTGGAAATAGCAGTGGCATGGGCGATAGTGTGAACTTCTCTAAAATTGCTGTGGATGGCCAACCAAGCACAAGTGGGCATTCGAATCTGCATGCTAATGAGTCACGCCTGGGTATCCGCACTACAACGCCGACAGAGAAAGGTGACTTGATTACCAATATCGAAGGCGATTTTTTCTTCGGTAATCTCCGAATGCGTCAGGCCTATGGCTCATGGAACGGTATTACGGCAGGACAAACGTGGAGCAATTTTCACACCTTTATAAGCACTACTCCTACGCTTGATTTTACTGGCCCCGCAGGTCGCGATGCATTCCTTCGACAAGCACAACTACGGTATTCAGTAGGCAATTTTCATGTTGCTATTGAGGATCCGAGTGGTGCTATGTCTGGCAACTCTTTTGACGGAGGATACGATGCAGTCACCGGTGGTAGATCCATTGCTGGTACTGATGTTGATCGTAAAGATGGCTTGCCAGACATTACGCTTCGGTACGAGTCATTGGCTGGTGCATTACGCTGGGCATCAGCTGCCATGATTCGAGAAGTGGCCTTTGACGATGGTGCAGCAAAGGACTCAAAGATCGGGTGGGGCGCTTTTGTCGCGGCTAATTACGCTCTTACGCCAAATACGACGTTGCGTGGTCAAATAACCGGCGGTGAGGGGATTGGGGCTTACATGAAAGTAAACCCGGCACCCTCAGCTTATCGAGCAGGCAACGAGCTAGAGACCATCTTTGCATGGGGGGGAACGATTGGCATTAGCCACGATATAGGCCCCGGTGCTTTCAACGTTTCATACTCACTTGTTAATGCAGATTGGGATGATGCCGAGCGCGATGGCGTGTCTCTTGTTAATACTGGTAGTTCAAATGAGTTCATAAGCGCTTATGATGAAGAGCGTGAACTTGTGCATATTAATTACCAATGGAGCCCTGGTCATAACATAACCTACGGAATTGAGTTGGCTCATGCTGCACGGCATACTGTGGATGGCCGTAGTGGAAGTGTCGATCGCCTACAAGGGAGTATTATCTATCGGTTTTAACCTGCGGCTTCGGCCTGAATAAAAAGTTGTAATTGATTATATGTCTATGGCTAGTTGTGCGGATAGTGATCTGAACCTTGCTTCATCGTAAGGTTGTTTTAAGCGTTAGCATTTTTGCTAACGCTTTTTTTAGTTAAGTGGGCTAGAAAAGTCTTTAAAAAGGAGCACTGCGTTGATATAAATATCTAACATCTATGCCAACAGAGTACACCTATGAAACATGGTGTCTTGTGCGAATGGGCGAGCAGCTAGATGAGATCATGGGGGAGCCTGAGCTTTTATTGTGTTGGGGGAGACAGCATCTCACTCAATAGCGTTTTCCTTGTCTGCTGTAGGGCGTTAATAATATGAACCATCTATTCGTACTCACCGGTGGCCCCGGTGGTGGCAAAACTGCTCTCCTTGATGCCCTAGCGGAGCGGGGCTATCGCGTTGTACCTGAGTCTGCCCGTAGCATCATCAAAGAGCGATTGGCGGCGGAGCTATCACCTCGGCCAGACCCGGTCGCTTTCGCTCAGGATATTCTGAAAACCGATATTGAAAAGTACCGAAGTGTCGCTGTTGGCGAGCAGGCCACGTTCTTTGATCGTGGGGTGCTGGATGCGCTGTACATGCTTGATGCGGAGAGCGCGTTGTCACGGGCGGACATCGCCAACTATGTTCAACTGTTCCCCTATAATCCCGTTGTTTTTCTTCTGCCGCCATGGGAAGACATTTACGGTACAGATTCAGAGCGTGATCAAACGTTCGAGGAGTCCCTCAAGGTATTCGAGGGGATGAAAAGCTGGTATTCGCAATGGGGTTACAAAACGCTGGAAGTGCCGCGTGACACTATTGATGAGCGCGTGAAGTTCGTTTTACAGCATGTAAATAGCCTTTAAATTGTCATTGTTGTTGACGGTTTTCTTCCCCACGCTTTACCAAGACTGCTGAACTACAGCATCATCACTATCGATATGCGCCGAGCCAAGAGAATCCTCTCGCTGGATGCCACCTCCATCCACCAAGCGAGCGTTGCCTAAAAACGCACAGCCTAAGGCTGGAGGAATCAGGTCAAGGAAGTGAATATGCCCACGACTGCTGAGTAAGGTCATGAAATATCCAGAGATCGGCCTGCACATACGTACCTATGATGATGAAGTGAAAAGTCACTCCCATGACCATCATCAACTGGTATTGCCACTGGTCGGCACGCTGTTCCTGTCAGTAGACTCCATGGCGGGGGAGGTGGCACAGCACCGTGCGGCCATCATCCCTTCAGGAAGCGGCCATGGGTTTGCTGCAACAGAAGATAATCGGTTTTTGGTGGCTGATTTGCCTGAGGGGCTGGCTCCTGCGCTAGATAAGCTGCCTTGTTTCGTGGAGCTTGATTCGGCTTTGCGCCATTACGTCCAGTTCCTACATGCTCAGGTCATGAGCGGGGCTGGAGCGGATGCTACCCAGCATCACATGCTGCTATTGCTGTTACAACTGCTGCAGGAGCGCCATGGAAGTCAATTGAAACTGGATCGCAGGGTTCACGCGGCAAAACAGTTTCTGGATGATCACTTCCACCAACCTATTTCCATGGCTGAGGCTGCTAACGTGGCCCATTTGAGTATTCGGCAGTTGAACGATCTTTTTCGCCATCAGGTGGGCATGACGCCTCATCAATACCTCACAGAAGTGCGAATGAAAGAGGCGTTTCGGCTTCTGGAACAGTCAGGCCTCAGCGTTCAGCGGGTGGCTGATGCGGTAGGCTACTCGTCGTTATCGGCCTTCAGCGACCGCTTCAGACGTCACTTTGGCAAACCGCCTAGCCACTTCCGCCGTCTCTCGACATAATTCCGCCAGGATTCAAAAGATCCTCATTGATGCCATGGATACGCTCTCCCGCAACCGCTAACGCATGAGAATCTCGGGGGAGAGTGACATGGCAACCGTGAATGCCGCTACCTGGATCGGATCCATTTCCGTTCTGCTTTGGGGTACTTTGGCTTTGCTGACCAAGCTATCCGGTGGAGATATTCCAGAGTTCCAGCTGATGGCCATGACTTTCGGCATTGCGTTTCTGTTGATGGGTGGGCGTTGGATCTTGGCTGGCCATACGGGCGTTCGGTATATACGCCAGTCGCCGTTTGCCTGGTGTATCGGTATCGTCGGGTTATTCGGTTATCACTTTGCATATTTCAAGGCGATGACGCTAGCACCGGCGGTGGAAGTCAGCCTGTTGGCTTACCTCTGGCCGCTACTGATCGTTCTGCTGTCTGCCCTGTTACCGGACGAGAGGATGCGAGCTCAGTCTATCGTTGGCGCCTTGGTGGCGCTGGTGGGTTGTTGGTTGTTGATCAGCCGAAATGCAGGCGGATTTGCTTGGGAGAACCTGCCCGGTTATCTGGTAGCGCTGGCGTGTGCATTGATTTGGTCTTCTTACTCCGTGCTCAGCAGATTGGTACGTTCAGTGCCAACCGATGCCATCGGTTGGTTCTGCGGTGTGACGGCACTGCTGGCTTTAGGGTGCCATATGCTGTGGGAAGAGACGGTGTGGCCGGATGGCTTGATGCAATGGGTAGGCGTGGTTGGGCTGGGACTCGGGCCGGTTGGAATCGCATTTTTTACCTGGGACTATGGCGTCAAACACGGGAACATCCAGCTACTTGGCACCCTAGCCTACAGCGCGCCACTCATTTCGGTGGTGTTACTGATCCTGGCAGGATACGGCGAGGCCACGGTGGCCGTATTGAGTGCCAGCGTGCTCATCGTCATTGGTTCTTTGATCGCAAGTCGCGCGAAGCATCGGGGCGCGCAGCGCTAGAAATGATGGCAGACTGATAACGCTGGTGCTGCAAAAGACGACTTGCTGGCGTTATCGCCAACTCCGTTAAGGCAGAAGTGGTCACCGAGATTCAGCGTTAAAGCGGATAAGTAGTTGGTTGCAGGGGCGTGGTATAGCAAAACGTCATGGCAGCGGTTAGCCTAAACGGTTTGTTGATGACGCTCATTGAGCAAATAGGCGCAGCCATGGAACATTCATCCGCAGTCACGCTGGCGTTGGCAGACGCATCGGCATTTGATGCGTTCAAGCAAGAGTTAAAAGCCTCGTTTAGCGTGGCGGTAGAAGAGACCTTTGGCGCGGTGGAGCCGAGCTTGATTCCCTCTGACTCAGATATTGAGAACTCTCTTAATGCGCCAGATGCCATGGTGCATCACATCCTTTTAGATGGCGTTAAAGTGAGGGGCGCGATTGTAGTCATTGACGAATCCACCCAACACAACTCGCTGGACTTGTTCTATCTCTTGCCCAGCACCCACGGACGTGGCGTGGGCTACCGTGCGTGGAAAGCCATCGAGCAGGCGTACCCCAAGACGCGGGTATGGATGACCCATACGCCTTACTTCGAAAAGCGAAACATCCACTTTTATGTCAACAAGTGTGGTTTTAAGATTGCCTCCTTTTACAACCGCTATTACCCCTTGCCGGATGATGAGGAGGCAGGCAGTAAGGCACACAAGCTAGAGTTTTTTGGATTCGAAAAAGTCATGATGTAAGCCCCAGAAAGGGCGAGTATGAGCCGATAGCAACGGGCTCTCAAAGAAAAAAGGACTTTAGAATGACCGTAAGAGCAGCAGAAAAAAACGATATTGCCGCCATCGCCGAGGTGTACCAAGCGTGTTTCCCCCGTGAGAAAAATCACGTGCTGTGGATTGAGTCGTCGTTTAACACCTATCCACGGGGCGTTTACTACGTGGTGGAGGTGGAAGGCCAGGTGCGTGGCTATATCCTTTGGTGCGTTAAGAACGGCTTTCGGGAAAAAAGCATCATCGAGCTGGAGCAAATCGGCATTCACCCGGAAGCAGCAGGTAGGGGGCTGGGTAAGCAGCTCATTGTGGAGTCGCTAGCGCCGTTCAAGGCCCACGTGCGTCGCCAGGGCTGCGATGTGGGGGCGGTGATGGTGACCACCTCGGAAGGCAACTTCGCAGAGAAGCTGTATCAATCCACGCTGGGAGTCTCCCGCGCGGCCGTGATTAGCGGCTATGGGGCTGGAGATGAAGTGATCTTATATAACGCCAGCGTAGAGTAGCGCGAGAGCGGTTGCGTGCGAATTGGTGACGCAGCAAGCGGAACACAAACATTATTACAAGATACGGAGGTAGGTAATGTCAGAAGTGGAAATCCGGCAAGCTACCATTGAAGACTCGGCTTTAATCCATAAATTTGTCATAGAACTTGCGACTTATGAAAAAGCAGAGCATGAAGTGTTAGCGACAGTCGCGGATATAGAAAACGCTTTGTTTGGCGATAATACGACGACTAAGGCCGTTATCTGTTATTTCAATAACGAACCTATTGGCTTTGCGGTCTATTTCTTCAATTTCTCAACATGGCTCGGTAAGCATGGGCTATATCTTGAAGATTTGTACGTTACTCAAAAATATCGTGGCGTCGGGGCTGGCAAAGCACTTTTGAAGTATCTTGCTAACATTGCAATATCGAAAGAGTGCGGCCGTTTCGAGTGGAACGTTCTTGACTGGAATGAACCTGCGATCCAGTTCTATGAGTCAATAGGCGCAAAACCGCAAAATGAATGGATAGGCTACCGTTTGACAGGAAAAGCGCTTGAAGACTTTGCAGTTAGTTAACAAGATATAACAAGTCGCAGCAGTTCGCGTCTGGTGGCCGCCCTTTCCTTGGCTTCTTCGTCGCCACTCCAAGGTCGCCGCTGTGCTCAGCGTTGAGCCTGTAGAAAAACCCCACTGACGGCTAAGTTTTGGTAGGATCGAGAAAACAGACGAGGAGTGGTCAGCATGCCGCGCTTCAAGCCTTATAACCACGATCAAAATGCCATGGTGGTGATCAACTACCAAGATCAACTCCAACCCGGCACCTTTGAGCACGCAGTGCATTACCTGATCGAGCATAAACTCGACTTGTCCGTTTTCCACCCCAAGTACCGCAACGATGCGACCGGCCGGCTGGCCTATGATCCGGCCATCCTGCTTAAGATTATCCTGTTTGCTTACTCAAAAGGCATCACCTCCAGTCGTGAAATGCAGTGGTGCTGCGAGACCAATATTATTTTTAAAGCTCTTTCCTGCGATACCGTTCCTCACTTCACCACACTGGCCAGCTTTGTCAGTCGCCATGCCGATGAGATTGAAGCGCTGTTCGAACAAGTGCTGCTGGTGTGCCATGAACAGGGCTTGCTGGGTAACGAACTCTTTGCCATTGACGGCTGCAAGATGTCCTCCGATGCCTCCAAAGAGTGGTCTGGCACGTTCAAAGAATTGGACGAGAAACGTGAGAAACTGAGAGGCCTGATTCGGCATCACCTACTGGAGCACTACGCGCGTGATGAGGCCGAGACGGAAGCCGATCTGGATAGGGATATCCGACGGGCCAAGACGATTCTCTCGCTAGATGCCGCCATGAATAAAGTGGATCGTTTCCTAAAGACGCACAGCCCAAGGATGGGCCGGGGGAAGCGAATCAAGGAAGTGAAGAGCAATCTGACCGATAACGAAAGTGCCAAAATGACGACAAGCAAGGGCACGATCCAGGGCTATAACGGCGTAGCCACGGTGGATAAAAAACACCAGATCGTCATTGACGCTCAGGCCTTCGGCGAAGGCCAGGAACATCACACCTTGCAGCCCGTACTGGAAATGGTCGAATCTCGTTTTAAGAAACTGGGCATTGCGGAAAACATCTACCAGAAAGGCACCGTCGTCACCGCCGATACAGGCTTTGCCAACGAAGCCAATATGAAGTATCTGAACGAACAGCAGATCAACGGCTACATCCCCGATAACCAGTTCCGCAGCCGAGATCCAAAGTTCGCTAACCAGAAAGACAAATACGGCAAGCGCCACCAGAACTTACCAGATAAAGGCTGGCGAGAGACGACGCCCGCCAGCGCGTTCCAGTTTGATCCTGTAAACCTAACGTGTATCTGCCCCACCGGTGAAAAGCTGTCCTATCGTGGGCAACGAGAAACAGACAATGGCAAGATCCGTGTACACTTTGAAGGGCGTTTACTGCAATGTCGGCACTGCCCAAAGAAATACCGATGCATGCAGAACCCGAGCTCTGCCGACCATCGCAACGGCGCAGGGCGACAAGTGTCTTTTATTATCGAGAACAACCGCTTACCCAATTACACGGACTGGATGAAGCACCGAGTTGATAGCCCGAAGGGCAAAGAAATTTACAGCCATCGCATGTCAGTCGTAGAGCCGGTGTTCGGCAATATTGGCACAACGAAAAGACTGAACCGCTTCAGCCTTCGGGGTAAGAAAAAGGTGCAAGGTCAGTGGCAGCTTTACTGCTTGGTGCACAATATTGAGAAGTTAGCGAATTATGGTCATTTGGCCGCGTCATGAAGGGCTATGAGCGAGATAAGTCGCTACATAAGAGCCAAGTAGTTCTCTTAACTGGCGTTAGGCGCGCACTTTAGTGTCTGAATGCCGATATTAATATTATCCAGCCAGATGACTGGCTGGGTAACTAAATTAGGATCACAGGCGGTAGAGATGGCTAAAAATCGGGTTTTTCTACAGCCTCGTTATCGTGTTTGAGAAAATAGGAGGCCTTTTGCGCGAGTTCATAAACCCGGAAACCGTCCATCGCCCGTTTAGCAATTACACGCACTGCGTAGAGGTTCAGAACCCTACAAAGTTCCTCTTTTGCTCTGGTCAGGTACCTGCCGATGAAAACGGCCATTTATTGCCAGCAGATGATTTCATAACGCAAGCCGAACAGGTCTTTAAAAATATTGCTGCTGTTCTTGCAAATTCCGGGGCCGATCTACGACACGTTGTCCGTCTTGTGACCTACCTTACGAGGCAAGAAGACGTTTCAGCGCTCCGTAAGATACTTGAAAGTACGTTCGGTACCGAGCCGCCGGCAAATTCGGTCGTTTTGGTGACCGGGCTTACGGAATCCAGTATTTTGCTTGAAGTCGAGGCTACAGCGGTTATCTAGCTTGTGGGCACTCTTAATTAAGATGAACCATCGATTCATACTCACCGGTGGCCCCGGTCCACCTCTTTTATGAGTCTCTGGGGTATAGTAAAGAAAAGGCCCAGGCTGTTGTCATAAAAAAGAGTTAGCACCATAAATATCGAACAAAACCGTTAACCAAGCGCGGCACGCAGTGCCTTTGCCTCCCCGTCAATGGCACCGGTGCTGCTACGTTATCGCTTGGGTTTGATGCTTTTCCAGACCAGCCCAACCAGAGTGATCGCCAACACGGCGAACAGCACGACGGAGACTGTTGAATCCAGTGCCTGCAGGGTCATGCCTGAAACGACCAGCCAGAGCGCTGGCATGATGGCGGCGATCCAGAGGGCAAAACCCCTAAGTATGATAAGCACCAGGCCTAGCGTGGTGACCGCCGTGGGGTCGGCGTGTATGCCGAACACTTCCGCTTGGTACCAGGAACCGCCGCTTAGCGGCGCCATCAGCGGCATTATTATCAGGCCAAAGAGGGTGATGGCTATGCCTATAGCAACCGGTGGGTTTTTGAGGCGTGGCGCGTTATCCATTCCCCATCCCGTTAACGCCATCAATGCCAGCAGCACGGCCTGGGCGATAAAAGCGTTACCAACATAGCCGCCAGCCCAGTTGAGTTCTGCATAGCGCTGAAAGAAAAACGCGACGGCGACAAAGGCCCAGAGCGGGGCGAGTAGCAGGCAGGCGAGACGCGGGCGGTGTTTCAGTGCCAGCACAAGGGTGGTGGCGCCCAGGGCGAGGGTCAGCAGATGCAGCGGCCAGAAGGTTTCCCTCATGCGCTCCAGCAGGCGAAAGTAAACCTCCGCTGTGAAGGGAATAAAGTCCTGCAGCCGGTAGCTCGTCCACTCGTTCATAGCGACTCGATATAGGCGGCCATCCGCTGCCGGGCGTTGGCCGAAGGCATGGGGGAGGAGTAGCCGGCGCGCATATTCTCGTGCATGTGCTTGACCTGGGTGGTGGCGGGTATCGCGCAAGTTATCGCTGGGTGGCTGACGATGAACTTCAGCAGGAAGTCCGCCCAGGTGTCGCAGCCGCATTCTTTCTGTGCCCACTCGGGCAATGGCGCGTTACGGCGTTTGAGGTTCTTGATCAGGCTGCCGCCATCGTAAGGGCGGTTGGCGATCACGCCGATGCCCCGTTCTTCTGCCAGGGGCAGTAGCCGGTTTTCGGCCTCGCGGTGGGTGATGTTGTAGGTGAGCTGAACGAAATCGATATCCTCTGACGCCATGATCTGCTCGATCTCGCTGTGGCGGCGCCCGTGTGAGGTGGTAATGCCGACATGGCGGATGATGCCTTCGGCTTTCATCTCCTGAAGCGCTACCAGGTGCTCGCGCCAGTCCGTCAGGTTATGTACCTGCACCAGATCGAACTGTTCCACCTTCCAGCGGTCTTCAAGCTCGGCCACCTGCTCACGGGCGGAACCACCGGCGGGGCTCCAGACTTTCTCTGCGGCAAACAGACTCTCGGGCGTGCCGAGCTCTTGTAAGGCATAGCCCATCACGTCCGGCGCCGAGCCATACATGGGCGAAGAGTCGATCAGGCCGCCGCCATGCTCGAAGAATGCCTTGACCACCTCGGTACGCGCATCGAGCAATTGTGGGTCGTTGCCAACGTTGAAGGTGCGCCAGGTGCCCATGCCGATAACGGGCAGCTTTTTGTCAGTGCCCGCAAAGGCCTTCTGGCGCATCCCGCCTGTGTTGGCAAGAAGCGATGCGGTTGGGAGCGTCATGGCGGTGAGCGTGGCGCCGATGAGCGTGGCGCCGATGAGCGTAAGGCTTTGTCGGCGCGTGATGCGATGTTTGATGCGTGGGTTCATAGTGGCCGCTCCTTCAGATTTTTTTGAATCGGCACCGTGGCAGCCAACACCAGCACAAAGCATGTCAGCACAAACACCTTATTCACAAACCAGTTGGTACGCCAGATCGACCACTCAGGGTCGGCGAGAAAACGGGCGAACAGGGTGCAGATGATGAGGATTTCAATGACGGACATGCCCACCGCCAAGGCACGCGTATAGCGAGGCCGTTCGAGCAGTGCCCAGCCCAGCCAGACGTGCGCCAGTGGCCATAGATCCCAATAGATATAGCGCGCCCAGGGCTCGCCGTATGCCAGCGCGTAACCCACCGGAAACAGGTATTTGATGAACAGCGTCCACGCTGCGAGGATAAACAGCAGGTGGGCGAGAAAGCGGATCCAGCCATTGGGTTTTGGGGCGGGCAGTGACATGACAGCGCTCCTGTCCTAGTCCGTTAATCCTGATCCGTTAATGACTCGTCCTCACACCATCTGCAAAGACTGCTTGCGCGTTGGCCGAGGATAGGCGGCGTCGATTTGTGCCAGATCATCCTCATCGAGCCTGACGTTATCTGCATCAAAGTTCTGTTTGAGGTGATCCAGATTCACGGCTTTAGGAATAGCAATCACACCGGGGTGGCGCAGTGCCCAGGCGAGGGCGACTTGCGCGGTGGTGGCGCTGTGTTTGTCGGCGATGCGTTGCAGGGCGGTATCATGCAGTAGTGCGCCACCTTGCCCTATCGGGCAATAGGCCATGAGAGGCATGTTTTGTTGTGCTTGCCAAGGCAGCAGGTCGTATTCAATGCCGCGTGCTTCGGGGTTGTAGAGCACCTGATTGGTGGCGCAAGCTGGCTCGCTGAGCTCTGCTAAGTCGTCAATGTCGAAGTTCGACACACCCCAGCGCAGGATCTTGCCCTGCTCACGCAGCCGTTCGAAGGCTTCCACTGTTTCGCTCAGCGGGTACTGGCCGCGCCAGTGCAGCAGGTATAGATCGATAGTGTCGGTGCCCAATCGGCGCAGGCTGCGCTCGCAGGCAGCCTGAACACCCTTGGTGCTGGCGTTGTGCGGGTAGACCTTGCTGACCAGATACACTTCATCGCGCCGGCCACGGATCGCTTGGCCAACGACTTCTTCAGCACCGCCCTCGGCATACATCTCTGCGGTATCGATCAGCATCATGCCCAGATCCAGACCTTCACGCAGCGCCCTGACCTCAGCCTGCCGTTGTCCGGCATTCTCTCCCATATGCCAGGTGCCCTGGCCTATACGGGGTACGCTTTCTCCGCCTAGTTTGATTGTCTGCATGTTCTCCTCCTGGTTGTTGGGTAAATGGATGAGAGGTGGGTTCTCGTCCTCTATATCATGCGAGAAGAGCGGAAGCATCGGGCGTACATGCTTAGGAGCAGCTAGCCAGGCGCGTCACTCGAATGCCTCCGCTTCGATACGTCAAAGTCATCGCTGCGCTTCAGGCAGGCCGTATAGCCGGGCCTAGGGGGAGCTTTGAATCTACTCCGGATCACTATGAGTTAATGCAGCTTGAACTCATTAAATTATTCAAGGAAAGAGTTCCAGAGTATGTACGATTAGCGACAGTCGAAAAATAGCTAGGTTAGCCACAGTGACCACTACCCTGGCAGCTAACCTCAGGTGGTCATAATACGATCAGTTCGGGTAAAGGTTGAGCTACTACAGCCTCTCGACAGCCAACGCCAAGTTGAGTGCCAAGGGTAGCCGCGGTATCAGTGTGGCCTGGTAAGCGTGGTAGAGATCGGGCTTGATGTCACCTTCGGCAGTGTCGATCTGCAGCTTACCGTCGAGCTCCTGATACCAGCCGCCCCGCGCGCGATCAATAAAGGTGGTGTCGATGAAATCCCAAAGCCGCCGATACCAGCGCTCGTAGTGGGCCTGATCGGTGCGTTGTAGAAACGCGGCAGCGGCGGCCAGTGCTTCGGCGTGAGTCCAGTGGCGACGCCGCAGGGAGTTTGGGCGACCCTCCCAATCCACGGTATACACTAGCCCTGGGGTGCCGTCGGTGGCCCAGCCGTCACGCAGGCTGGCGTCAAATAGCGCCGCAGCGTCAGCGAATAGCCAAGAAGGAGCTGCGCGGCCGCGAGATTCAAGCGCTGCCTCCAGGTGGAGCATCAGCCGTGACCACTCGAAACCGTGACCCGGCGTGGCGCCATAGGGATAGAACCCGTCGTCGGGGCGGTCGGCGTTGTGCTCCGGCCATTCTGACCAGTCGCCATGAAAATGTTCGAGTATGCGGTAATCCCGAGAAGCTGCGTGGTGGTGAATCAGCCGTTCAGCGATGGCTAGCGCCCGATCAAGCCACAGCGGTTCGTCGCGCACATCGGCTAGTGCTAAGCACAGCTCTACGCCGTGCATGTTGCTGTTACCGCCGCGGTAGTCGCTCAGTTCGCTCCAGTCCTGGCTGAAACTCTCGACGAAAGCTTGCTCATCCATCGACCAGAAGCGGGTGTCGATCACCCCAATGGCCTCTTCGAGCAGAGCAGCCGCGCCGGGAATGTCGGCGTGGGTCGCAGTGGCGGCACCGAGGGCGACGAAGTGATGGGTATAGCACTGCTTAGTGCGGTCGTCGCTGGTGGCGGGGTCGGCCCCGAACCAGCCGCCGTGTTGCTCGTCGCGCAGCTTGCCAGACAAAGCGCGAATGGCGTGCTCGGTCAGTGCTGCAGCGCCTGGTAGACCTTGTAGCGCCGCTAGGGCACAGCTGTGCGCCATGCGTGCGGTGAGCATGGTGTCGGCGCTGGCGCCGTCGGGAATGCGCCCGTCACCATTGAGTACTGCGAAACCGCCAGAGGCCAGACGCGCCTGGCGATGAAATTCGAACAATGCGAGCCCTTCGCGGGTCAGCCAGTGGTGATGGGTGGCACTATTGAGCCAGCGCCGGGGTTTTTGATCGGTGTCGTGGTTCATCGCAGCCATGCCTTATGTGATCGAGTGGGATCTTACCTCAGCCATTGACGATGGTGCCGCCGGTCTGACAGCTGGAAGGCTATAAGCGGTGCTTTGCTCAAGGGGCGTAGGTTATGTTTAATTGAGACACCGAGCCCTTTGTGGCCGCATACACAATCCATGCGCCAGAAGCCAAAGCTACGTTATATGCTATGACCATGAATCCGACTTATAGAAAATGCAATCATAAAGACATACAACCTATCGCACCGTCAGGTGGCGCACTTCTCAGCCTGGTTCGCTTTTTTCATCGTCGCGCTTCGTTAGTTTTAGCGCAAAGTCTTTGCGCCAAAACAGTTGGTCAAGTATCGAATACCATAGCTTCTACATTTCCGCGTTTTTGCCACCCGTGAGAAGCGGCATTAAATATATTGGAGTGCTATGTTTAGGCTCGAAGTCGCGGCATTAGTTACTGGTTTAGCAAGTATTGCAGTTGCTTTGCTCATCCCTTTTGCCTGGAGTTTGTTTCCCGAAATAATGCGCGCCTACTTTCTCGGTGGCGAGCCAGGGGCGATAGTCGTTGGAGTAGGTGTTTTAGTTGGGATAGTAGGAAGTATGCTGTTTGTTATAAACCTGTTTCGCAGGCAGTTCACTCTGTGGTGGGTGAGGCTATTAGCGGTGTTGGCTCTTTCCCTGGGCCTCGCCACGGTCGGTGCAACTGGAATTTAACAAACGTAAGCAGCAGACAGCTATCCGCAAATCACGAGCTTTTTTAGCGTGTGATTGGCTCTCCTTTACGCGCTCCACCAAGTTAGCCATAAAATGAACATCGTCTAATTTCTAATTGATTGATATTAAGCTTTATTAGAGTATGAGAGCGAATCGATTAGAATTGGACATATGATTAGCAACTTTACGATTGCCGGGTGGGGCAGCTATCGCCCTCGCACCCTGTTAACTTCGCGCGCCCTGGACGAGCGTCAAGGTCAATCGGCCGGCTGGACTGAACGCCAGTTTGGCATCGCTGCGCGCCATGTCGCGAACGAGGAGGAAACCACCTCGATGATGGCGACTGAGGCAGCCCGTGAGGCGCTTAACCGCGCTGGCTGGGGCAGTACACCGCCCGACGTCATCATTGGCGGTTGTGGCGTTATGGAGCAACCGATTCCGTCTACAGCCGCTTTAGTCCAGAACCGTCTCGGCTTTGGCCAGTCCGGCGTGCCTAGCTTTGACGTTAACCAGACCTGTTTATCCTTTATGGTGGCACTGGATATCGCCGCCATGGGCATTGCCTGCGGGCGCTGGCGGCGCGCGCTTGTATTTGCGAGCGATATCGCGTCGGCAGGGCTTAACCCTGAGGAGCCGAAAACGCGCTCCATCTTTGGCGATGGTGCGGCGGCACTGGCGATTGAGGCGACGTCAGACCCAACCTGTGGAATGCGTTCAAGCGTTTCGGTTACCCATGGTGCTCACCACGCGCTAGCGCAGCTTCGCGCGGGCGGCACAAAGTTGCGCATCGCTGAAGGTTACCAGGCGCTGGTCGCCGGTTCCTATTTCGAGATGGACGCCTTTGGCATCTTCAAGGCCGCTGCCAAAGCGTTGCCTGGCGTCATCGAGCGTGCGCTCACTCAGGCGGAAATAAGCAAGGATGATCTCGCCTGCGTGATTTGCCACCAGGCGAGTGCGCCAGGGGTCGAGCATATCAAGCGGCTTTTCGCGCCCAACCGTGACCGCGTGGTCAATATCTTCCCGAATACCGGTAACCAGATCGCCGCCTCAATCCCGACCGTGCTCGCCCACGCACTCACGACGGGGGTCGCCAAGCCGGGTGACTATATCCTGCTGTTGGGCACTGCCGCGGGGATCAGTGCCAGTGCAATGGTGCTCAAGCTATGAGTCAACGGCGTATCCTTATCACCGGGGCGACCGGCGGGCTGGGCATGGCGCTGGTGCGCGAGGCGCTAAAACGCGGGCATGCTGTGCGAGCCACAGGGCGTTCGCAGGCGGCGGGCGAGGCGCTTACGTCACTCGGCGCGCAGTTTGTTAGGGCGGATCTTACCCAGCCAGAAATTGATTTTCGCGGGCTCTTAAAGGATGTCGATAGCGTGATTCATGCCGCCGCCTTATCGGCCAGCTGGGGCCCCCGGCGAGCATTTGAGATTCACAACATTCAACTGACCGAACGCCTGCTTGAAGCGGCCAGCCGCTCGGGCGTTGAGCGTTTCGTGTTTGTGTCTTCGCCGTCAATTTTTGCTGCGTATCGTGACCGGATAGCCATCGGCGAATATGACGGCCCCGCGCTTCAGCCACTTAACCACTACGCACGTACCAAGCTAGCGGCGGAACGCAGCGTGCTTGCGTCGCGGGAAGACGCCATGGCCTGCTGCGCCATTCGCCCGCGGGCGCTGGTGGGGCCGGGCGATCAGGTGATCCTGCCCAAGCTGGCCGAACTGGCGGGGCGCGAGCGGATGCCGCTTCCGCGTGGCGGCAGGGCGCTAATTGAGTTGACCGATCTGCGCGACGCCGCATGGGCTATCTGCGCCGCTGAGGAGCAGGCAGTCGGGCTTGCCGGAAAGGCAATCAACATATCGGGAGGTAACCCTATTGCGGTACGAGAGGTGGCTGGTAAGCTCGCCGATGCGTTAGGCAAAACACCGCAACTGGTCTCGCTGCCGGTTGGCTTGGCGCGTGCTATTGCTGTTCTCAGTGAAAACTCTGCGTTGCTGATGCGCGCCGCCCGCGAGCCGATGCTGACCCGCTACAAGCTGGCGACGCTGGCCTACTCTCAGACCTTTGATCTCGAGCCTGCTCAGCGATTACTCGGCTACCGACCCCAGCATGATGCACTGGCAACCCTGCTGGCCGAAGCGAGGCAGCTCTCCACGAAGGAAGAGCAGCCATGATCCGCGTCGGACTCCGTTGGCTTGAACGCGGTTTATGCCGACATCCAGAGATCGCCACTCTCTCAGGTGGGAGCCTGTGTGCGGTTGATTTTCCCGCCATGGTGGGGGTGATTGATCACCCGACGCGGGGTATTTTGTTGTTCGATACCGGCTATGATCCTGCTTTTATCGATGCAACCGAGACGTTTCCCGAGCGGTTCTATCGCTGGACAACGCCGGTCAAAATCGATGCACAGCAGGCGTGGAGCGCCTGGCTCGCGACCCATGGGATTGAAGACAGTGCGATTGTCGGCACCATCATCTCGCATTTTCATGGCGACCACGTCGCGGGAATGAGCCACCTTGCCCAGCGGCCGGTCTATTGCGCCCGTGCGGGCCTGTCCGAGTTGCGCCGACCGGGTCGCTTTAGCCGCGTGCGCCAGGGCCTGCTGCCTGCGCTGGTTCCTCAGGCGGCCGATGCCAATGCTCGCTTTTTCGAAGATGCTCCAGCAGTGGCGCTACCCAGCGGATTTGCGCCCTTTAACGAAGGTCGCGACATCCTGGGCGATGGTAGCCTGATCGCCGTCGAACTGCCCGGCCACTGCGTCGGCCACTGGGGGCTGGCACTGCGCACCACCGATGATCGCCAGGTTTTGCTGGCTGCCGATGCGGTGTGGCTTGGCAAGTCAATCACGCAGCGCCGACCGCCGCCGCGGCTTACCACCGCACTTCTCGGCGATACCCGGCGTTATCGCGCTACGCTAAACCTGTTGAGCGAGGCGGCGTGCTGCAATGGCGACTTGGTCATCCTACCTTCGCATTGCGCTGCCAGTGCCAAGCGCTTTGGCGGCCATGATGCAAACTGACCGGGTCTTAGCCGCGTGGATACGAACGCGGCGTGCGCTGAGCCTGTCGTCGGGGCAACTGGCTGCGCGGCGAGCCAATATGTGGCGCAAGCTGCAGCCTGTCATCGCCCGTACTCCCGCACTGGCAAGATATGCCGGTCGTGATCTGGCGGAGTTTCCGGTCACTGACATCGAGGATCTTCGTGCTGATTACGGCGCTTGGAATAGCCTAGGCATGAGCGATGAGGAACTGCGCGGGTTGGCCGCCGCCGCGGAGCAAGGCACAGCCGTTGGCGAATTGTCGGCAGGCTGGTCGACCGGAACGGGAGGCGGTGCGCGAGGGCTATTTCTCGCCAGCCCCGCAGAGCGTGCCGACTACATCGGCCAGAGCCTGGCCCGACTGCTACCGGCGCGTGCTTGGCTCAAGCGCCAACGGCTCGCCCTGCATTTGCGCGCCAGTAATGCGCTCTACAGCGATGTTGGGCGAGGGCGGTTTATGTTTGCCCATTTCCCCCTCGAAGCGTCGATTGAACAGAGCATTGAGGAATTGGCGCAATTCGAGCCGACGATCCTGATCGCACCGCCCCATCGGCTGGCCGCTTTCGCTGAAGCAGGGGCGCATTTCCCCTCGCTGCAGCATCTGTTTTGCGGCAGCGAACCCGCCGGTGAAGCTGAGTGCCACTTCTTTACCGAGCGGCTGGGGGTAAGGCCACGTCAAATATACCAAGCGACCGAAGGGTTTCTGGCCGCTGAGTGTGCGAACGGCCGGCTGCATCTCAACGACCATGCGTTGGCTATCGAGCTTGAGCCGGTTCCCGGCACGCCCGGCTATCGACCGATCATTACCGATCTTCGCCGCACCAGCCAACCAATAGTCCGTATTCGCGGTGACGATTATCTTGAGCTCGACGCTTGTCCCTGCCCGTGCGGTTTTGCGGGTCGGGTCATCCATGCGCCACAAGGCCGGGTGAACGATATCTGGCGTTTTGAGGGTCGCACCGTTACGCCACCTCTAGTGGTAGCAGCGCTTGAGGCGGTGCTGGGGGGCGACAATATCTGGCAGGTCGAAGCAGGGCCTGAGCGTGTCGTGCTTCATCTGTCGCCGCCTTGCCCAGCCTCGATTTCCACCCCAAGCGCAACGACTGCTGCTCGGGCGCTGAGCCAGGCATGGGATTTGCCGGTGCCGGTTGAGGTCGTTCATGATCTAAGCGCGTGGAGCGGCCCTAAGCGCCGTAAGGTGGTGTGGCGCGATGGCTAGACGCGTGCTTATCACCGGCGCCCGGGCGGTTGCCGCGCTGGATATTGCCCGGGATTTCGCCGCGGCCGGATGGGAGCCGCATCTGGCTGACAGCGTACCGGTGCGTATGGCGCGCTGGTCGAAAGCCCCTGCGCGGGTTCACCGCTATCCTGCGCCCCGGCAGCAGGGCGCAGCCTTCCGCGCGCGTATTGTCGAGCTAGTCGATACCTTCGGTTTCGAGCGGGTGGTGCCGACCTGCGAGGAGGTTTTCCATCTTGCGGCGCCCGCCCTTCAACGCCGATTGGGTGAGCGCCTGTTTGTGCCTAACCTTGCCACGTTGCGCCAACTGCACGACAAGTTCGCCTTTGCGCGCCACTGCGGCGAATGGGGCCTGCCTGTGCCGGAAAGCCATCCGATAGACTGCGTAGAAGACTTGGCGGGCTTCGCTAGCAGAAGTCGCGAGTGGGTGTTCAAACCGCGCTTCAGCCGATTTGGTGATAGCGCTCTGGTCGCCCCTGACCGGCGTGCGTTGGCCGCTATTACACCCAGCCCCGACAACCCCTGGATGGCACAAGCGCGTATCCAGGGTGAAGAAGTCTGTTTTCACGGCGTGGCGCATCGGGGAGAGTTGGTTGCCTTTGCTGCCTACCGTTCCAGCTGGCGCCTGGGCGGAGGGGCTGGCTATGCTTTCGAACCTGTCACTGACCACCATCGCGAAACGCTGCGCAAAATAGCTTCTCGCCTGGCGCAGTGTGCCGCCATTCATGGGCAGTTCGCCTGCGATGCAATGTTCGATGAAGCTGGCGCTGCCTACTTGCTTGAATGCAATCCGCGCGCGACCAGCGGTGTGCAATTGCTCACTGGTGCCGGTCATCTTGCCCATGCAATCGGTGACGGGATCGCCGCACCCGAGGCCGCGCCACGCACTCTTTATCTTGGCCCGGCGATGGTCGTATTTGGCCTGCCGCAGGCGGTGCGAGGTGCGCGTATGCGCGATTGGTGGCGCTGCGTTGCTACCGGGCGCGACGTGGTGTCTCGGCCTGGCGATCGCTGGCCTTTGCTTGGTGCGCTTTGCGACGCCGCCTCCTTCTCCCTGACGGGTTTCAAACACAATATCTCGACGAATGCCGCCGCCACTTACGATCTCGAGTGGAATGGTGAGGAGCTGCCTTAATGACATTTCCCAAGTCAGTCTGTGATGCCTGGCACATGGTTGCCTTATCGAAAGACCTGAAACGCGGCAAAGCGCAAAAGGTCATGTGTTGCGATACACCGATTGCACTCTTTCGCAGCGAAGAGGGGATTGGCGCCTTGGTCGATCGCTGCCCGCACCGCAATTACCCACTTTCTGAAGGGCGTGTGCACAAGGGGGCACTCGAGTGCCCTTACCACGGCTGGCGCTTCGCAAGCGATGGAACCTGTATCGAAGTGCCCGGTTGTCTGATCGATACGGCCCATGATCAAAAGCTGAAGGCCGACGCACTGCGCGTAGTCGAACGGCACGGCGGGATCTTTGTGGCGCTTTCTGACGCGGCACCGCCCGAGCCCGTGTTACCGCCTGATTTTGGCAACCCTGAACTTGATCATTTCTGGTGGCAACAAGGTACCTGGGTGGGTCGCGCCTACGATGCGGTTGAAAATGTGATGGATCCGTTCCACACCAATCATCTGCATCATGGTTTTATTCGTCGCCGGGATCGACGCTTGCCAGTGGAGCTGATTGTTACCAGCCACGGCGACGGGATCGATATGGCCATCGAGCAAACCCAGCCTGACTATGGTCTGATGTCGCGCTTTTTGGAGCGCGACCGCTCGCGCAGTGTATCGCGCTATTATCCGCCCACTACGGTTCAAGCGCGGTGGGAAGGTGAGACCAAGCTAACCCTGTGTGTCACCGCCATTTTCACGCCAGCGACGGGAAACAGTTTCACGCCTTTCGCGCGCTTTTCGACACCCAAGGGGTTGGCGCCAAGCTGGCTCAAACAAGCAGCCATACGATTGTTCCTGGCCCCAGTGGTCTCGCAGGATCGTCGTGCACTAGAGCGCCAACACGAAGTGATGACTCACTTCGGACAACCTAAATTCATCTCTGGACCTGGCGATATTCTCAAAACCCGATTGCATCGGCTCTGGGTCGGTGAGCAGTTAGAGCCCGGCACTGATCCAGCCGTGGAGGTAAGGCTTTAGCCCCCGCGTAAACCGTAGTCAATGCGGGGAGCAGCCACCTTAATCAATCCGAACATCGCTTGCCTCTGCGCGGGCTTGTATTTGTTGCCTGACGCTTTCGAGGCTGGGCTGCAAGCTATATAGGCAGATACCACTCTGATAGGCGTTTAACGACCCTGGTATGGGCTGTAAATCGGTTGACGGTTTGGTATGTCGACAGTCGTCAGCATTTTCATCCTGCGCTGCGCCTAACTCAGTCAGCGTGCCTAGATGCTGCCAGCCTGCATTGTGCTCGGTATAGACCTGTCCATGCGAGCTGTAGGACGCGTAGATAAGCCATTGGAACCCTGATCCATTGCTTACCTGCAACGCTTGGCAGGGTTCAACTTGGCTCAGACAGGCTGAGCCCTGCTCAATTAACAAGGCGAGCAGTGGCTCGGGTAGCGTGGCGTCTTCAGGGGTCACGCTAAACTGCTGGGCGACATCATCCAGGTTGTGGGTATCCACTAGTGGATCCTGGTTCCAGCGATTGGTTTGCTTTAGCGAGAGATCAATACGCCGTATCAGCTCAGGTCGCGATTGGGCAAACTCGCTGTCAGCGAGTGCTTGTAATGCCAAACTGCCCGGCTGGCCGAGGTGAAAGCGTAGATAGCGGTAGTCGAAAGCATCCACGGTGGTGCGTCCGTCTATCAACCGCTTGACCTGATGCTGGGCCACCCAGCGGCGCATATCCGCCAGCGGCGTATTAACCACGATCAGCGCCCCGGCCACCAGCAGGGCAAGGCCAATATTGGCGCGCTGCATACTGGGGAGCGCCGCCTGTCTTCGCCAGAGCAGAAGCAGGCTGTAGCTGAAGGTAAACGCTGCCGTCAGTGCCTGCAGCAGTGCCGCCCAGAGCCTATCCAAGCTGAGACCATATTGGTCGATTCGTAGCCAGAGCGCCCAGGCGGCCAGCAGGCTACCTATCGGCAGCAATACGACGGCGAGCATAACGGCGCTGCGTAACCATATAGGATAGGGCAGCTTGTTATCGGTTTGATAGAAAACGGCGTTGAAGAACAGCAGCAGGGTCAACATCAGCGTCATAAGTATTTGCGCGGCTCTGCCGGTATCCCATATCGGCTGCAGGCCGGTCCAGGGCAGCACGGCAAAGAACATCAATAATATTAAAGCAACCAGCGGCAGTAGCGCCTTGATAAGCGCTTCGCACATCAGTCTTACGCTCGCGATAAAACGAAAGCGATTGCGGACCATCACCAGCCCCATGCCAATCACCAGCCAGGTGACTGGATAGAAAAAAGCGGGTGTTTGGAACAATGTTTTGAAAAAGTCTAAGCCAATGGCTGAAAAGAGCGCTGCCCACAAAGATAGCAAGCTCCAAAAAACTCCAATGAATAGGCCTAGTTGGGCGATTGTCAGGGCATGCTCCCATGAGTAATTCAGCATGGGCTGATAGGTTTTTGGCCAAGTGCCACTGGTGGCGCTGCTACGAAAGAACAGCGCAAGAATAAACAAGGCAGTTCCTACGGCCATGCAAAAGGCAAAGGTAAACGGGTGGCCTCTCCACTGCTGCGGCTCGGGCACCTGCTCAACCCAGCCAAGGTGCCAGCCCAGCCAAAACAGTAGGGGAGCCAGCAGCAGCGGTAGGAAGTTGATGCGATCACGCAGTCGCACGATGCTGATCAGATAAAACGCTGGCAAGGCGACTGCGACGGTGTAGAGCGCCTTAAGCCAGCGCTGGTCGGCGACCAGCCAGTACTCATGGTCGATAGCCAAATGCAGCGCATAGAGCGCACAACCCTGTACAAAGGCGAGAAAAATCAAGCCCAGGCTGGTGGCCCGGTCCAGGGTATTTAGGCGATTATCGTCCATGACAGCTCTTCTACGGTTGAGTGGCGGCGTGGGGCCCGTAATTCTTCTAAGTAGCTAACGGGCTCTAAGTAATTAACTAGCACTAAGCAACTATAATAACGTGAGAAAGTTACAAAGGTTGCAAAGTGCAAAGATAGATGGCTCGAAATACTGCTAATTAATTATGCTGTGCTTTAGGCGCGTCGTAAAGCCGGGCCAGAGAGGAGCTTTGAATCTTCTGTTTATATGCAGCGCAAATAGACTCCGCAGTCCGACGGCTGAACATATCTTTTCAGCTTACCCCGGTATTCAAGCAGTCGGAGCTGGGACAAGTTCGAGTGCTAAAACGCCCGTTTCTTGGCGCTTAATTGAGTGGGCTGACATCGTCCTGGTGATGGAAAAGAGTCACCGGGATGAAGTCGCTAAGAAGTACGGGGAGTTACTCAAGGGGAAGAGATTAGTCTGCCTGGATATTCCCGACCACTACGAGCTAATGCAGCCTGAACTCATCACCTTGCTCAAGGAAAGGGTTCCTGAGTATGTGCGGTTGTCGGCAGTCGAAACATAGCGAGGAGCTGGTGCGCCGTAGGATTGATAATAGCGCTGACGAGTCGTTCTCCTCCCATTTCAGGTTTATATGAAATTATACTTATAAAAAACCCTGGTTTTTTAAAGCTCTGGTCAGGTAAAGTTTACTTGGACTGCCATAGACCATAACCAGGAGGGAAGCATGTATCGAGTAGTGATCGTTCTATGTATTTTTTTAGCGGGCTGCACCACAAAACTGTGGGAGCCCAAGCCAGAGAGATTGATGGCCGTTAACGGCTTCTACGTTAATAAAGAAACGAACGACTTAGTGGTCACTACGCGGCGTGAAGCTTTTTTGTTTCCCTCTCAGCAGCAACTTGGCCAGGTGCTGGTGCTTAGCCGAGAAGTTGAGTTTCTTCCCGAATTTAGCGGCTTCTCGCTCTCTAGCTCCAATGTGGTGACCGGCAGCATTAAGCTCACACTGCATGAACAGAACCCTTCAGCCGAACTTGTCAGTCAATTAACCGCATTGGGCTTTACGAAAAACCCCGTCACCGATAGCTTCCACTTGATACGGGAGATTAGAGGCGAGCGATATACCATTGAAGGAAGTTTGCCGCTTGAAAAGCTCGAAAAGGAGTATCAAGTCAGTATGAGCATGCCCAGGGGCCCCATCGATACAGCCGGGCGTGTTATCGCAACGCCTGTTGTCATTACATTTGATGCGGCCGCAACGGTCGTGGCGATTCCTCTCTTCGCACTCTTTGCGGTGTCACAGGGTTTGCTTGGGCCATGAGTAAACAGAGCGTCTTAACGAGCGCACAGGGGACGTTTAAAATCTGTTGCCTATAGAGTCAGACTAATGCCTAGGCTTTTTCTGAAAAGTCGGCGTGCGCAGGCCAGGTAAGGCCACAGCCTATTAAAAAGAATCGGATTCGCGTGCGAATTTACGGGTTGTAAATGAGTACTTTGATTGGACTCGTGCACGAGCCGATTCTTAATAGAGTATGGCCAAGCGTAATAGTTAACCAGAGGTTTCCTGGTATTTATTAAAAAACGGAGGTTAAGGGTGGGGCTACTCGATAACTTTAAGAAGAAGCGTGCTATTAAAAGCTACATAGAGAAATTGCCTAACGTTTTGGTCAACGATTATGGCCGCCAGGAATATTACACACAGCTGCAGGTAAGGCGGAGTATTGAGCGTGCGGGGCTAAATAGCCAGCATCAGCACTACGCGCTGGCGATGTATACCAATCATCCAGAATTTGTCGTTTATCAGAGCGAGCTACATGAAAATTTCAGCTATGAAAAGCTGCGTGAAGAGGTCGACGGTGTCTACTTTTCGGGTAGTACTGAGTTCAACTGTTCAAGCGTAATAGCAGCGTCAGCGAGTTTTGGAGGTGACGCGTCTAGCATCGATTGCTCTGGCGGCGGAGGAGATGGAGGCGGTCAGTGAGCCAGTAATAGCCCATGGCGAGGCTACTTGCATCTGTTTTAGCCAATATGTTAAAGCTGCCAATGCATTGTTCCAGCAAGCCGATAGCCATCTTAAAAGCTAAAGCTGTTTGAAAAGTCGTGTGTGCTGCCGCATCAAGCAGCCAGTGCTGGTCATCACAAAGCCGCCTATAAGCTCAGTCCCGTGGCCGATGAACTTGTCCAGCTTGTTTTTCATTAGGCCACTGTCCTGATGAATTATCTGCTCGTGATGCGTGAGAACATTCCTACTTTGACTATGTAGATTGTGAAGGTTTCGCCGAGATTGTTCACGACTATCAGCGTCGTGGAGTTAATATCTTTTAGAGAATCACTGATAAACCGTGACCGTGGGGCCTGCATGAGTTTGGGATAGTAACACCCGAGGTCATAAGCTTATGTTTGATGAAGATATTGGGCCACCTAAAAACTCAAAAACACTCTCTATCTGGTTCGATTTTTACCATCGCCGCATTTCGTCAGTGTAGGAAACTACATTCCAGCAAAAGTGGTGTGACCCGTGATTCCATATGAAGCACAACAAGCGCAATCCATCGCGGAAGACGTGCTTGGTGAGTCGATTGTGGGTATTTATCTTTTTGGTTCTGCTGTTGCTGGGGGCTTGCAGCGTAACAGCGATGTTGATGTTCTGGTGGCAGTGAGCGACTCACCAACCTGTAAGCAGAGGGAGGCTCTGGTTGCGCAGCTGATGAAGGTCTCTGGCACGATTGGCAATGCACAAGCTACCAGGCCAGTAGAGCTGACGGTCATCACGATCTCTGATGTTGTGCCCTGGCGGTTCCCGCCGCGGGCGGAACTTATATACGGTGAGTGGTTGCGGGATGAGTTCGAGGCAGGGCACATCCCGAAACCAGCCTGTGATCCTGATCTGGCGATTGTGCTGAAAAAGGTGATCGATAACAGCCTGCCGCTATATGGAGTCAACGCCGCTGAGGTGTTTGGGCCAGTGCCAATGGCTGATGTCCAAAGAGCGATTCGTGATTCCTTGCCTACTCTGCTGGCAGAGACAGCAGGCGATGAACGCAATGTGCTCTTAACCTTGTCTCGCATGTGGCTGACTGTAGCAACGGGTGATATTGCTTCAAAAGATGTGGCAGCAGAGTGGGCAAAGGAACAGCTGGCAAAGGAAGATGCGGCTTTATTGGACTACGCTAAGCAAGGCTATCTCGGAAAGGTCGACGACCAATGGCAGGGGAAGCAGGGGGAGTTCCAGGCGCTAATTTGTTCCATGCGGAAATCTATTGAAACGTGCCTTGCCACCCCGCGTTGATAGAAGCGCTGACCCTTACCGAAAGGGAGGCGGCGGCTATGGTGCTACTCAAGCACTGACTCGGCTATTAGTATCAACCCATGAGTTAGATCTTTCTGCGGAGCGAGAACAAACAGGCTTTAAAGAAGAAGGGCCAAATATGCCAACAACTAAACACCCTTTACCGCAAGTTGTCTCACCTGAAGAGTGGGAGGCGGCACTCAACCGATTGCTCATTAAAGAAAAAGAACACACTCGGGCACGCGATGCCTTGAGCGCTGAGCGGCGCAAGCTACCCATGGTGAAAATGGAAAAGCCTTATGTCTTCCAGGGTGATGAGGGCAGCGTGTCATTCCGCGACTTGTTCGCTGGGCAACGTCAACTGATTGTTTACCATTTCATGTTTGCCCCCGATTGGAAGGCGGGGTGTGATGGGTGCTCGTGGGTGGCCGATGCCATGACGCACCCGGCCCACCTCCATGCACGTGACACTTCGCTGGTCATGGTGTCACGCGCTCCGCTAGAGAAAATCAATCAATATAAGACGCGCATGGGCTGGACGATTCCCTGGTACTCCTCTTACGGAAGCGACTTCAACGAGGATGTCGGCGCAACGACAGAGGAGGGCGAAAGGCATGGCGCGAGTGTCTTCCTCCGCGATGGAAACGACATTTATCGTACCTACTTTACCGGTGCCCGTGGCGTCGAATATTTAGGTAGCCACTGGACATACCTGGATTTGACGCCGTTTGGTCGCCAGGAAACCTGGGAGGACTCACCGGAAGGTTGGCCACAGACGAAGCCGTATGTGTGGAACCGCCGCCACGACGAGTATGACGGCTGAAACTCATATGTGAGCTAAACAACCATTGAAGTGAGGCGTTTTTTTGCAGATTGTGCATGCGTTTCAAAGGCCGTTCTGCTTCAGTCTGATCACCTCGGTTTGCAATCTTATAAGGAACCGAAAAAGCTAAGCCTTAAAAAGCTCTTCAACCATAAAATCAATAAATACCCGTAGCTTGGGGGCCAAGTGTTTGCTGGAGGGCCATAGCATGCGAAATGTTCCTTGATGCTCGATATGCTCATTCAGGACAGTAACCAGCTCTCCCTTGCTGATAGCTTCTCTCACCATAAAGTCCGGTAGGCACGCGATGCCCAGTCCTGCACGGGCCACTGCGATTAACGCTTCAGAGGTGTTGCACACCATGGCTGTATTTAGCGTGGGAGTTGTTTCGTTGCCAACTGCCCGAAGCGGCCAAGCCTCATATTTACCGGTACTGGGAAACTTGTGCTGCAAACAAGCATGATCGACCAAGTCAGCGGGTGTTTGTGGGTGACCGTGCTTGGATAGATACTCCGGTGAGGCCACAAGCACCAGGCTATAGTTCCCAAGTGGGCGTGACATCAAACGAGAATCTGCTGGCTCTCCGGTGCGAATAACGGCATCGAACCCTTCCTCGATTACATCTACCATCCGGTCTGAAAAATCCACATCTAGCTCGATCAAAGGATAACGATGCATAAAGGAAGTCAGCACTGGCATCACAAGCTGCCCAACGAGTGGAAAACTCACCCGAAGTTTGCCCTTGGGCTCCGTATGTATCTCTGACAACTCCAGTTCTGCTGCTTCCACCTCGCTTAATATACGACGGCAGCGCTCAAGAAAGAGTACTCCCTCCGCCGTCAACGTGATACTGCGAGTGCTTCGATGAAGTAAACGAACACCCAGGCGAGCTTCCAGTCGGGCTACGCTTTTTCCTACTGCTGAAGAAGACACGCCCAGGTTTCGCCCAGCTGCAGAGAAGCTACGGGTTTCAGCCGCCTGTACGAAGTACTCAATGCCGCTTAATACATCCATATTTTTCCATTAAGGAATTTTGTTCCGATATATTCGGAAAATTAGCATTATTCTCCTAATTGCTCAATATGCCTAATGTGAGTGCCTATTCTCACATGCGGCAGGTAAGCGTGCTTTAGCACCTGAACCTTCGCTTTAGACGGGGCAATAATGATGTCTACATCGGAAATGAGTAACTTAGATCGGGAGAGAAGCGAAACCGAACAATCGGATCGACTGCCCATTACGGCTTTGCTCGCACTTGCATTAGCGGGTTTCGTGACTATCTTGACCGAGGCTTTGCCAGCGGGCCTGTTGCCCCAGATCGGAGCAGGACTGGAGGTTTCAGAATCTCTTGCGGGACAACTTGTTACCCTCTATGCCATCGGCTCCTTAGTAGCCGCTATTCCATTGATGGCAGCCACGCAGGGGGTGCGGCGTAGGCCCTTATTGCTGGCCGCTATCGTGGGCTTTGCTATCGCCAATACGATCACGACGCTTTCAACGAGCTATATCTTGACGATGATGGCCCGATTTCTCGCTGGTGTAGCAGCAGGCCTATTGTGGGCTCTATTGGCAGGCTATGCCGCTCGAATGGTGCCAGAGCATTTAAAAGGGCGCGCTATTGCTATTGCGATGGTGGGAACACCATTGGCACTCTCTTTGGGTGTCCCGGCTGGCACGTTTCTAGGCACACTGATGGGGTGGCGCGCTTGCTTTGGAATAATGACGCTTATGGCGCTGATCCTGATCGTGTGGGTTCATATAAAGGTGCCTGACTTCGCGGGTCAATCCGTTGGTAAGCGGCTAACGCTTAGGCAGGTATTCACCCTTCCAGGTATTCGTCCGGTGCTATTTGTAGTACTGGCCTTCGTGCTCGCGCATAACATCCTTTACACCTATATCGCTCCTTTTTTGGCTGATGCTAATCTGGCTGAGCGAACCGATCTGGTCTTGCTGGTATTCGGTATTGCTGCGTTGGTCGGCATTTGGGTCATTGGCGTGTTGATTGATCGCTATCTTCGTGTAATGACGCTCGCCAGCACCTCCCTGTTCGGGGTAGCGGCACTGATGCTTGGTATCGCAGGTGATATGCCTGTTGCCATTTATGTAGCTGTCGGCGCCTGGGGACTCGCATTTGGGGGAGCTGCCACGCTGTTCCAAACAGCTCTCGCCAAGGCGGCTGGAGAAGCGGCAGACGTTGCGCAATCGATGCTGGTTACTGTCTGGAACTTGGCTATCGCTGGCGGTGGTGTCATCGGCGGCGTGCTTTTGGATCGCTTTGGTGCTGGTGCTTTCCCGCCCGCGCTCTTGGTGTTACTGACGGCAACTCTGTTGGCTGTCTGGGCCGCTCGAAAGCATGGTTTTCCAGTTTCGTAGCGTTAAACAGGACGACCGCTGGGTGAAAACTTTTTGATAGGCAAGATTGGTGAAAAGCACTGGTCGGCTCACATCGATGGATCCATCTCGATCTAGATGCAATTGACACTTACTGATCTTCCCGCCGCAACGCCCAGACAGGATGTTCAGCGAGCCGCTCTCCCAGAAACGCCACAAACGCCCGCACCCGAGGTGGCACCAACTGGCGCTGGGGCATCACCGCGTAGATGCTGGTTTCCGTTAACCGGTAATCCGGCAATACCACGCTCAATTGACCGCTGTGCAGGTATTCGTGGATGTGCCACACCGAGTGCTGTGCGATGCCCAGGCCGCCGAGTACCGCCTCGGTGAGCATTTCACCCTGATTGCTGCGTATGCGGCCGCCTATTTGTATCGCCTCGCTTTGCCCCTGGTTGTCGGTGAGGTGCCAGATATCCTGCCGACGCCGACTGCTGGAAAGTACCAGGCATTGGTGATCAGCCAGTTCGCCGGGGCGTTGCGGGGTGCCGTGGCGTTTCAGGTAGTCGGGAGAGGCGCACAGTACCCGCTCGTCGTCGGCCAGGCGTCGCGCCACCAAACTGGAATCTTCCAGAATGCCGATGCGAATGCCCAGATCGTAGCCCTCGCCCACCAGATCCACTACCTGGTCAGTCAGGCCGACACACAGATCCAGCCGGGGATAACGGTTAAGGAACTCGGGCAACAGCGGTGAAATGTACTGACGCCCGAAGGAGTGGGGCAGGGTGACGCGCAGGGTGCCGGTGACGTTGTCGGCGCTGCCGCGTAGATCCTGGGTGAGTGCTTCCAGCCCCTCCACCAACTCGCGGCCTTGTTCCGCCAGCGCGAGCCCCTCTGGGGTGGGGTGGAGGCGACGGGTTGTGCGGTGCAACAGCCGGACATTGAGGCCCTTTTCCAACCGCTGCAGACGTTGGCTGGCCACGGCCACCGAGAGGTCAAGGCTGCGGGCGGCGGCGCTGATCGTACCCAGATCCACCACGCGCAGAAAGAGAGCGATGTCGCTTAGACGATCCATGATGGCCTCATTGTCAATAAAATATTGAAAGTCATTAAAGATCCTAAAGGTATCAAGGAGGGTGATGCAGGTCTAGCATTCGTCTCATCATTCCCTGATGGACGTTTTGATGATGGCTTCAACCTCTTCGCGCCCGATCCCCTGGGCGCTCTACGCTTTGACCATTGGTGCCTTCGGCATCGGCACCACCGAGTTCGTGATCATGGGGGTGCTGGAGCAAGTGGCCGCCGATCTGGATGTAAGTATCCGCCAAGCGGGCCTGCTGATCTCCGGATATGCCTTGGGTGTGTTCGTGGGCGCGCCGTTGCTCACCATTGCCAGTGCCCGCTGGCCTCGCAAGAAGGTGCTGGTGGCGTTGATGGTTATTTTTACCCTCGGCAACCTGGCCTGTGCGCTGGCTCCGAACTACTCGATGCTGATGGTTGCCCGGGTGGTGACCTCCCTAGCACACGGCACTTTTTTCGGCGTCGGTTCGGTGGTCGCCACTGGCCTGGTGGCGCCGGACAAACGGGCCAGTGCCATCGCCACGATGTTCACCGGCTTGACCGTGGCGACGCTGCTGGGCGTGCCCGCTGGCGCTTGGCTGGGGCACGAATATGGCTGGCGCACCACCTTCTGGGCAATCACCGGTGTGGGCGTACTGGCGACCCTGGTGATCGCCCTCATGGTGCCTCGCGACAGCGGTGACGGAGAGGTATTGGGTTGGCAAAAGAGTCTGGCGTCGATCGGTCGACCCACGGTGTTGCTGGGGTTGCTGATGACAGCGCTTGGCATCGCCGGGGTGTTCACCGTGTTTACCTACATCCAGCCGATGCTGACCGGCATCGCCGGTTTCTCCCAGGATGCGGTGTCGCTGATTCTGCTGGTATTCGGCGTTGGCATGATCGTCGGTAACCTGCTCGGCGGGCGTCTCGCGGATCGGGGGCTGGCACCGGCCCTGATTATCACATTGGCAGTGCTGGCGGCGGTGCTGGGCCTGTTTCCTTTTGCGCTCGGCTATCAGTGGACAACGGTGGTCTTCGTCGGCCTGCTGGGCATGGCCGGTTTCGCTACGGTGGCGCCCTTGCAACTGTGGGTACTTAACCGGGCGGAAGGCGCGGCCAGCCTGGCGTCCAGCTTCAATATCGGTGCGTTCAATCTGGGTAATGCCATTGGTGCGGGCTTGGGCGGTGTGGTGATCGAGCGCAGCGGCAGCTTTACCGCCGTGCCTGGCGCCGCCGCACTGGTTGCTCTTACCGGACTGGCGGTGGCCGTCTGGGCAATCAAGCGTGAGCATGGCGAGTCCATTGGGCCCGCCCCGGCAATTTACTGCGAACAGGAGTGAGTGTGATGGAATATCGTTATCTAGGGCGATCTGGTTTCAAGGTGCCTGCATTGGGGTTTGGAGCTGGCACCTTTGGTGGCAAGGGACCGCTGTTCAGTGCCTGGGGTAATACCGACGTTGAGCAAGCGAAGCGGCTGATCGATATATGTCTGGACGCTGGGGTCAATCTGTTCGACTCCGCTGATGTTTATTCCGACGGTGCTTCGGAAGCGATCCTTGGTGCGGCGATCAAAGGCCGTCGTGACCGGGTGATCGTGTCCACGAAGCTGTCACTACGCAGCGGGGAGGACGCCAATGACGTGGGCAGCTCTCGACACCACTTGATCCGCGCCACCGAGCGCGCACTAAAAAGGCTGGGAACCGATTATATCGATGTGCTGCAACTACATCACTTCGATGCCATGACTCCGGTGGAGGACGTGATGTCCGCACTGGATGACCTAGTACGGGCTGGCAAGGTGCGCTATCTCGGGGCCTCCAATTTCTCTGGTTGGCAGTTGATGAAGTCCCAGAGCGTTGCCGAGCGTTATGGCTATGCGCGCTTCGTGGCGAACCAGACGTATTACTCCCTGGTGGGCAGAGATTACGAGTGGGAGCTGATGCCGTTGGGGCAGGATCAAGGCCTGGGCGCTCTGGTGTGGAGCCCGCTGGGCTGGGGGCGTCTGACCGGTAAGATTCGTCGCGGCCAACCACTGCCCGCCGGGAGCCGTCTTCACGAGACCGAAGGGTTCGCGCCGCCGGTGCCGAACGAAAGACTGTACCGGGTACTGGACGTGCTATTCGAGATCGCTGACGAAGTCGGCAAGAGCGTGCCCCAGGTGGCGATTAACTGGTTGCTGCGCCGTCCGACGGTGTCATCGGTTTTGATGGGTGCCCGGGACGAAACCCAGTTACGGCAGAATCTCGGTGCGGTTGGCTGGCGCCTTGATGAATCTCAAGTTGCACGATTAGACGCGGCGAGCGCGGTAACGCCACCTTACCCCTATTATCCCTATTGGAACGGCCAGTTTACCGAGCGTAATCCACCCCTGGTATGACTGAAATAAACTGAAAAAGCCGGGCCCACGACAGGCACGGCGACTGAGGGGGGACCACCTCGGGTGAACGTTGCACTATTTATTACAACCAGCTACAACCGGTGGACGGTTAACGCTAGGTTGGGGGCTAAGGGCAACCGTGGCAGCAAGGTGGACTGGTAGGCATGGTAGAGATCGGGTTTGACGTCGCCTTCGGCGGGGTCGATCTGCAACTCACCGCTGAGCTCCTGGTACCAGCCGCCCCGTTTACGATCGATAAAGAGGGTGTCGATCGCATCCCAGAGTTGCCGATACCAGTGCTCGTAGTGGGCCTCGCCGGTGCGCTGTAGGAACGCGGCCGCCGCGCCCGCCGCCTCGGCGTGGGTCCAGTGGCGTCGCCGCAGGGAGTGCGGGTTACCCTCCCAATCGACGGTATATACCAGCCCCGGGGCGCCGTCGGTATTCCAGCCGTCGCGCAGGCTGGCGTCAAATAGCGCCGCAGCGTCGGTGAACAGCTAGGCAGGAACCGTTCGGCCGCGGGATTGCAGCGATGCTTCCAGGTGCAGCATCAAACGCGACCACTCAAAGCCGTGCCCCGGCGTAGCGCCATAGGGGGAGAAGCCGTCGTCGGGGCAGTCGGCGTTGTGTTCCGGCCACTCCGACCAGTCGCCGTGAAAATGCTCGATGATGCGGTATTCCCGGGGAGCCGCGTGGCGGTGAATCAGTCGTTCGACGATGGCCAGCGCCCGATCAAGCCACAGCGGTTCGTCGCGCACATCGGCTAGCGCCAAGCACAGCTCTACGCCGTGCATGTTGCTGTTACCGCCGCGGTAGTCGCTCAGTTCGCTCCAGTCCTGACTGAAACTCTCGACGAAAGCTTGCTCATCCATCGACCAGAAGCGGGTGTCGATCACCCCAATGGCCTCTTCGAGCAGAGCAGCCGCGCCGGGAATATCGGCGTGGGTCGCAGTGGCAGCGCCGAGGGCGACGAAGTGATGGATATAGCACTGCTTGGTGCGGTCGTCGCTGGTGGCGGGGTCGGCGCCGAACCAGCCGCCGTGTTGCTCGTCGTGCAGCTTACCTTCCAACGCGCGAATAGCATGCTCGGCCAGCGCGGCAGCGCCCGGCACGCCCTGTAGCGCTGCTAAGGCACAACTATGTGCCATGCGCGCGGTAAGCATGGTGTCGGCCACGGCGTCGTCGGGTATGCGCCCGTCACCATCGAGCGGTGCGAAGCCGCCGGAGTCCAGACGCTCCTGGCGGTGGAACTCAAACAGCGCGAGCCCTTCGCGGGTCAGCCAGAAGGGTGGGTGGCGCTATCGAGCCAGCGCCGGGGCTTTTGATCGGTGTCATGGGGCTTTGTGCCGTGGTTCATTGCATCCATATCTTTATGTGATCAAGAGGGCGCTCGCCTCAGCCATTGACGATGGTGCCACCGTTGGGGTGGATCGTTTGGCCGCTGACGAAGGCGGCCTTGCTACCGGGCAGTGTCTGCGACTGGGCGTGGATCCTGAGCTTGCTAACAATATTCACCTCCGTGTGATGCGTGAAGGCACGGCAACAGGCTGCGCCTGCATCCAACGTAGACCTTGATCTATATCATCACAAGGTCGATGATCTCTTGAAGGCTATGCGCGTTGCGTCGCTCAGGCGTGCGGATCGAAAGTAACTGTTCGCTTTGAGACTGATTAACTCCAAAACCTAACAAGCCTGTTGAGCGGCATTAGTCGCCCAAGTCCTAATTATTACTTACTGGATATGTTTCATGGCGAAGAAAGTAGTTATGTTTGAATACGAGAAAGAAACCAAAAACAGCGTTCGCTATAAAGAAGTGCCTGATGAAGGAACGGCGCCTATCGTGGGCACTCTGTATGTTCAGAAATGGTTTGCTGGCGATAGCAAATCGATTGAGGTAACGATAGACAAAAAAGACTAGCTGGCTGGCCATTTTTCAGTATAGTTACTGATCTTAACTATTTGAAAAATTAGTTATTTTTCTCCAGCCCTAAATAATGCTCTATGCCTGTTATCTGGTCTTCCGCGTGGTGGTTAACGTAGAGCACGGTGGTTTCTGAGCCTTGGCAGATTTTTTCGATCAGGGCGAGGACGAGCTGGCGGTTTATGTCGTCCAGGCCAAGGCAAGGTTCATCTAGAATCAACAGGGGCGGATGTTTGACCATGGCGCGGGCAATGAGTAGCAGGCGCTGGTCGCCGTACGAGAGTTTGTTAAACGGCTGGTCGGCGCGGTCTTGCATGCCGAGTAGTTCGAGCCATTGGTCGGCAATTTTTTTCTGGCTGTCAGTGGGCTTGGTGTACATGCCGATGCTGTCGTAGAAACCGGAAATAATCACGTTTTTGCAGCTGGTGCTAACCCGGTATTCCCACTGCAGGTTAGTGGATACATAGCCGATAAACTGTTTAATCTGCCAGATGCTTTCGCCGTTACCGCGCTGGAAACCAAACACGAAAATATCGTTGGTATAGCACTGCGGATGATCGCCGGTGATCAACGATAAAACGCAGGTTTTGCCGCTACCGTTAGGGCCGCTCAGTTGCCAATGCTGGCCCCGTTCTATCGTCCAATCGAGCTTATCGACAATCACGGTGTCGCCGTATTGGATGGTCGCTTGCGTTAGTTTTACTAATGGCTGGCTCGGGTCGAGAGCGGGTAGCTTATTGGTGGGGTCGGCCTCCGGCACGCTTAGGTCGGTGGTTTTCAAATGCAGTAATTGGTAGAGCTCATTAAAGGCGGCGTCATCTTGACGGTCTACCGTGAGCTTCAAGCGGCCTTTGTCGCCACTCTGTTTATCCCCACGCTCTTTGTCTAGATAGGCCACATGGGTGATGAAGTCCGGCATTTCATCAAAGCGATTCAATACCATGACCATGGGAACGGTGTCGATGATAGAGGCTAGATGTGCTTGCAGCATGGCGAGGGTATCGACATCCAAGCCATCGAAGGGCTCGTCTAAAATAAGTAAATCAGGCTTGTTGGCCAGCGCGCGAATCAGCATGACTTTGCGGGTTTCACCGGTGGAAAGTTTACGAAACGCGCGATCGAGCAGTTTCCCTAGGCCAAATTTCTCGACCAAGGATTGGGCAAGTTCAGTGTCTTGGCAGTGGTCGAAAATCATTTCACTGACGGGAGTACCGAGTGAAATGACGTCCATAATGTCGGCGTCGTCTTTTTTCAACTCTTGGGCGATGAGCTCTGCCTGGGCTTCAAAAGAGACGATTTCCACGTTGTTGGGAAGGCCTTGAATGCTTCCGCTCTGGATGTCACCAATGCCCGCGAGCGCAGCAGCAAGGGCGGATTTACCTGCGCCATTGGGGCCAGTGATAACCCAATGCTGTTCTGGCGTAATGGTCCAATCAATCTCGCTTAGTGTGAAACGATCATCAAAGCTAACCGTCGCTTTTGTTAGGCGGATATGGTTTTGGTGAATATCGTCTAGGCGGGTTAACGAATCCATTACTCTCTTCCTTACGCTGTTCGGGGAACCAAAAAAGCCGAGCATATCGTGATGATATCTCGGCTTTTTTTGACGGCTTAGGTTTTGATGACCTGAACGTCTATCGTTTAATCAGGCGATTAAACGATTTTTTTCATGTCAGCCATGTAGCCACGAAGAACCGAGCCAACGGCTTCTACGGGGTGTGAACGAAGGGCAGTGTTAACTTCGATCAGGCGTGCGTTATCAACGCCGTTGTCGTCTAGCGAAAGCCCTTTACCGATCACGTCGGATTTGATGCCTTTCATAAAGTCTGCCAACAGCGGCACACAGGCGTGGTTGTAGAGGTAGCAACCGTATTCCGCCGTATCAGAGATAGTCGCGTTCATTTCGTACAATTTCTTACGCGCGATGGTGTTCGCGATGAGCGGCGTTTCGTGTAGCGACTCGTAGTAAGCCGATTCAGCGATGATGCCCGCCGCTGTCATGGTTTCGAAAGCAAGCTCAACACCGGCTTTCACCATAGCGACCATCAAAATGCCGTTGTCGAAGAACTCTTGCTCAGAGATTTCTACATCGCCAGCGGGTGTTTTCTCGAAATTCGTCTCAGCCGTTTCTGCACGCCATTTTAGAAGGTTCGCATCATCGTTCGCCCAGTCTTCCATCATCGTTTTAGAGAAGTGGCCACTCATGATGTCGTCTTGGTGCTTGTTGTACAGCGGACGCATGATGTCTTTTAACTCTTCAGAAAGATCGAACGCTTTGATCTTCGCTGGGTTAGAAAGACGATCTAGCATATTTGTCACACCGCCGTACTTCAGCGCTTCGGTGACTGTTTCCCAGCCGTACTGGATCAGCTTAGAGGCGTAACCCGGGTCGATACCTTCTTCGACCATCTTGTCGAAGCAAAGCAGGGAGCCCGTTTGCAGCATGCCGCAAAGGATCGTTTGCTCGCCCATCAGATCGGATTTCACTTCCGCGATGAAAGAGGACATCAGCACGCCCGCTTTATGGCCGCCAGTACCTACAGCGTAAGCTTTGGCGAGCGCAAGGCCTTCGCCTTTGGGGTCATTGTCTTCGTGAACAGCGATCAAGGTGGGAACACCGAAACCACGCACGTATTCAGCGCGAACTTCAGAGCCAGGGCACTTCGGTGCCACCATGATGACGGTTAAGTCGTCGCGAATTTTCATGCCTTCTTCTACGATGTTGAAACCGTGAGAGTAAGACAGGCAGGCGCCTTCCTTCATCAGCGGCATCACTGTGTTCACTACTGAAGTGTGCTGCTTATCAGGGGTGAGGTTCAAAACAACGTCTGCGGTGGGGATCAACTCTTCGTAAGTTCCTACCACAAAACCGTTTTCAGTGGCGTTTTTCCAGGACTGGCGCTTTTGCTCAATGGCTTCAGGACGCAGTGCATAAGAAACATCTAGGCCGCTGTCACGTAGGTTCAAACCTTGGTTAAGGCCTTGTGCGCCACAGCCGATAACCACCATTTTTTTGCCTTTTAGCGCTTCGACGCCATCAGCAAACTCAGCGGTGTGCATGAAGCGGCATTGCGCTAGCTGAGCCAATTGCTCGCGTAGCGGTAACGTATTGAAATAGTTAGCCATCGTTAGCATCCTAATTTTATGATCAATGTGTCGGTGTAAGGTACACCGATATTAAAAAGGTGACACCGTCGCTAGGGGGAAACGCTAGCGCCATGTCGGTAAGAGCATGTGATGAGAGGTAATGTATAGAAGAGTGACTCTTTCTTAAATTGATATATTTGCAATAACACGTCCCATTTTTCGCAACTGTCGGTTAGTATTCGGACATCGCCACAAGCGCAGTCGCGGAGCGTCGGTCTTATTATGAATATTAAACTTTTAAAACAATTCCTTGCCCTGGCAGAAACGCTGCATTTTGGACGCGCCAGCGATGAGTGTCATATCAGCATTTCTGCGCTGTCGCGCAACATTCGTCATTTAGAAGACGAGCTGGGTGTACCGCTGTTTAATCGCGACAATCGAACCGTGGCATTGACTCAGGAAGGCCAGAAATTTCTTAAATACGCGCGCGATACCAGCAGCCAGTGGAACTTGATCCGCCATGAGTTAACTGACAACTCTGATCAATTAAGCGGTGAAATCAGCTTGTACGGTTCAGTCACCGCGAGCTACAGTTTTCTGTACGAGCTGCTGCGTCGCTTTCGTATCGCCTATCCTGCGATTGAAATAAAGCTGCGCACGGGGGATCCAGAACACGCGATTGCGCATGTTCTGGACGGTAAAGAAGACCTCAGCATCGCGGCACGCCCCGCAAACTTACCTCGCGGGTTAGCATTCAAGCCCATTGCCACATCGCCTTTGTTATTTATCGCACCACTTGAGCAGCAAGTGCCAAATATTCCCACGACCTCGCCAACCGCACCCGGAGAGTGGGCGAATATCCCGATGATTTTATCTGAAAGCGGTGTCTCAAGAACTCGTGTGGACGAATGGTTTCGCCAACGCGATATTGCCCCGCGCATTTATGCACAGGTCACGGGCAATGAGGCGATTGTAAGTATGGTGAGCTTGGGCTTCGGCATTGGCGTAGTGCCAAAAATTGTGCTCGATAACAGCCCATTGAAGGATCGTATTCGGGTGCTTGATGTGAAGCCTGAGCTGGAACCCTACGATATTGGCTTGTTTACGTTAAAGAAAAACTTAAAAAACCCGCTGGTCGATGCATTTTGGAGCTTGATGTAGGGTTACAAACCACGGCAATCCTTTGCCGCATCTCTTTTCCTTGCCTCTATTTTCCTTAACCACTGTTACTGTTCATCGATGAAGAGCTACATCACACCAGTTCACGCTTATCACGTCGTGCAATGCGAATGTCTTTGACGGTGGCGATGCCAATCACCGCGAAGATGACAAGTGAGATCAACGGCCAGATCAGTACATATAACGCCAAGATAAAGGTTTGCATGCGCTTTCCTATTGTCTGGCTGGTGCGCTTGGCGCACCAGCGGATGAAGTGATGAATCTAGCGTGGCGCTGGACTTAGCCTTGCGTCGCAGGTTTGGTCGGGTCGTAGTTGATCACTTTCTGATCGATCTGCGAGAAGTCGAACTTACTGGAACTCATCAGGCTGACCGCGATGCAGAAGATGGTGCTGACGCCGTAAGCCATTAAGGAAGCCAGCAGCACGGTGTAGTCCCGCAGGAATCCGACGCAGAAGTAGGCCAGCACAATGGCGCAGAGTGTGCCGAAAACCAAACCAATTCTGCGCCCACAGAAGCCGAAGGCCATCAGACCGAGCACCACACCACCGCCGACGGCGGCGAGTAGTTCAAACAGCCCCGCAGTGACGCCAATCATCGGTACTAGCTCGAATCGTGCGACACAGAACATCACCAAGCCCGCGATGACAGCGGAGGTGAAGGCCTTGTTGGTGACTCGATCCCAGAAGCAACTGGCGATGACCGGGAACACAATTGCACCCCACAGCGCACCAACGAAGACCAGCATGATCAGAATGTCCATCGAGAAGCTGGCAAGAACCACCCCGATCAGCGTCGCGACGATCATGGTTAACCGGCCAATAAACAGCATCTTGGTCGGGTCGGGCTTGTTTTTGGCAATGTTTTTACCGTAGACATCGGCCATCAAAATCGCCGACATGGCGGAAAGATCCGAGTCAGCAGTGGAGGAGAGCGAACCGATCACCAGAATAAAGAACAACCCGATAAACACCGGTGAGAGGTACATTGAAACCATCTGCGGAATCAGATTGTTCATGTCGCCATCGATCGGCTCCATGCCGGTCATCAATGCCATCAAGCCGATCATGCCAAGACCAATGACAATGGCACCATAACCAATGGTCGCGGTGATAAAGGTCGGTTTGATATGATCTTCACGCACGGCGAATAGGCGCTGGGAAATGGTCTGGTTGCCAATGGCGTATGCCAGCACCGCTACAAAGAAGGGCGCACCTTGATTGAGGATCGCGTCCATCGAGAACAGGTTGGCTTGTTCTGGCGTAAGAAGACTCATGCCGTCTGACAGCGTTTCCGGGCCGCCGAGAGCAAACATTACCGCTGGAATAATCAGGATGGCCACGGCCATCATCGCCATCAGTTGGGCAAAGTCCGTCAGCACTGAGGCGCGGAAGCCTGACCACAGCGTATAGGAGAGCACCCCGACCCCAGCAATAACCACACCGGCCTGGAAAGAGAGGGGCGAAAGCACCGAAACCAGCGCGCCGGAAGCGGTGAAGTTGACCATCAGGCTGATGATGCTGCCCAGGATGTTGGAGGAGGCAAGAATCAGCTGGCTGGAAGAACCATGGCGGGCATGGATAAGCTCACCCAGGGTGTGCGCATTGGGCGCCAGTTTGCGAAAACGTCGGCCAAAGGGGTAGATAAACAGAATCATCAGCGCGCCCCACAGCCCGTAATGTAAAGGGCCGGAAATGCCATAGGTATAACCCGAGGTGGCGGCGCCGTAGAACGAGGCTGCCCAGATCCAGGTGGCGGTCATGCTGGCAGCGCCAAGGCCAAAGCCGATCTGGTGATTAGACACCATAAAGGCGTCAGTATTTTCCTTTTTCTTCTTGATCAGCAAGGTCAGCAGGTAAGTGCCGCCGTAAAAAAACGCCAACAAGGCGAGCACAGTCACGGTCGAGAATTGATAGAAACTTTCTTCGTTCATTGAATACCCATAGGCTTTGCAGCCCTAGCATCCTAAATAGCAACCACAGTTCCCTTGAAGGAGTGGCCGCGACAGGACGTAAGCAAAAAACAGAACATCTTTCTAGGTATGTCTGTAGCGAGATGATATCGCGGTTGGCGATCAGGTCGTGCAAGTGTCAGGCGCTGGAAACGCCTTAAATAGGGAGGCAGATGGACTTCCACAGTGAATCGCAACAAAGCGCTGGGGGAGTCGATCCGGAGGGCTACCCTACTCCCTTAAGCTCGAACAGTACAGGTTGAAGCCCGGCTCGTCGGGAATCAGCAGGCGGGTCAGCTACGCCGTGCCCTGAAAAGGCCACAGGTATGCTCAGCATTTTAGTACCTGCGCAATGTAGCAAGTTTCGGGTCGGCGCCAGGTAAAAGGCTTCTTATGATCTTCGCTGTTGGTGGGGGAATTTCCCCTTTTTCTGAACAGTGATGGAGGTCATAAAGATGGGTGCACTCGAAAATAAAGTTGCCATTGTTACTGGTGCCAGCGCAGGTATTGGTAGAGCGACTGCCCGGCTTTTCGCTAGGGAGGGAGCTACTGTCGTGGTAGCGGCCAGAAGAGAGTCAGAGCTGGAGGTGCTGGTCAGCGCAATAAAAGAGGAGGGTGGCCAAGCGTTAGCGGTTGCTGGCGACGTAGGTGATGAGGATTTCGCCAGAAAGCTCGTTGACGAGACGCTCGCGAGGTTTGGTCAATTGGACGCGGCATTTAACAACGCAGGCATTTTAGGTGCGATGGGGCCGGTGCCCGAGATGTCGTTGGCCGATTGGAATCAGGTGATCACGACCAATTTAACGAGCGCTTTTCTGGCAGCTAAGTATCAACTGCCGGCCATGCTAACGAGTGGCGGTGGTTCGTTAATTTTCACTTCAACATTTGTTGGCTATAGCGCTGGAATGCCAGGCATGGCTGCTTATGCGGCCAGTAAAGCGGGATTAATCGGGCTGACGCAAGTACTCGCTTGTGAATATGGCTCTGATAACATTCGAGTGAATGCGCTACTACCGGGAGGCACGGATACTGCTGCAGCCAGGGAGTTTGCCAACACTCCCGAAGCGTTAGCGTTCGTAGCCAACCTACATGCAATGAAGCGGACGGCAAAGCCTGAAGAGATTGCTCAATCCGCACTCTACCTGGCTTCAGATGCATCCAGCTTTACGACCGGAACGGCACTATTGGCAGATGGTGGAGTATCAATAAATCGCGTCTGAATATAGGGCCTCACTCTGACTATAATCAGGATTAGGGGCCTTGAGCTATGCAGCAGCATGCCACAGGCAGCCCGTTCTGAAGGAGGGGCTGCCCCTTTTGATTGGAGTACTGTTAATTGCCACACTAAAAATAGGATACAAAGAGCTATGACATCTCAGTTTAAAGCAACGCTTCTTCGGCCCGCCAAGCAGGATAGCGATAATTCATGGGCTTTTGTCGTGCTGCCCAAAAGCGTGAGTGAGAAGCTCCCACGGCGAGGCAGGACAACGGTAGAGGGCACCCTCAATACTTATGCCTTCCAGGCTACTCTTGAACCGGACGGCCAATTGAGCCATTGGTTGCGGGTAAGTAAAGAGCTGCTTGAATCGGCAGGCGTTAACAGTGGCGACGATGTCACCTTTGAGATTACGCCCGTAGAGCAGGAGCCTGAACCCGAGGTGCCCGCTGATTTGCAGGACGCCCTTGCAGCGTCTCCAGAAGCTCAAACTGTTTGGAGCGATACCACGACGATTGCTCGCCTGGACTGGATTCATTGGATTACATCCGCCAAGCAGTCCAAGACCCGAGCGAAGCGGATTCTAGATGCTTGCGACATGCTTGCTTCTGGAAAGCGCCGCGTTTGCTGCTTCGATCCATCTGGCTATTACAGTAAAGCGTTTAGCCCACCTAAAACGGCAGGTTAGCGTTGCAGTTTCTGTATTACTGTTCAAGATTAATAGCTTTTAAGCAGGGCAGCGCATATTGCACTGCCCTACTACTGCTTAAGGATTTATGCTTTGCTAGCCAAATCAGTCGCTAGTAATCCTGCATTTTTAAGCGCATTAGCAACTGATTCCTGATGCCTTTCGTCCCCAAATTCTTGGTACTCTGACGTTATTTCATAAAATGACTCGACACCCAAGTATCTGCCCAATGTTTTAATGTGTGGCCCGAGGTGATTCATATGCTCACGTTCACCTCCTGGCCCAAACCCAAATTCTCCGCATGAGGTCACTAAAATAAGTGTTTTTCCAGACAAAAGTGGCTCTATAGGATGGTCGCCACGAGCCAAGTCAAAGCTAAATGTTTTATTTATACGCATTACCTGATCGAACCATGCTTTAAGAGGGGCGGGCATGCCGTAGTTGTACATAGGTGAAGATATTAAAATGACATCCGCTTGAGATAACTCGTTAAATAGCTGATCTGATAAAGCCAGTTTTTCGAGTTGCTCAGAACTTTTTCGGTCATCCGGAGTAAACACAGCGCCTATCCAGTCTTGGTCAATGAAAGCTGGTGGATTTAAGCCAATATCACGATAAATGTAATTATCTGTACTTTTAGCAGACCTCCATTTATCAACAAACTGCATAGCAATGCGCTTTGATATTGAGTTGTGGTCGGGGTTGGGGTTGGACGTCTTGCGTACGCTGGCGTCTATATGAAGTAATGTGTGCATAGTGGGCTCGACTGATAGTGATGTGGAGTGGCTATGCTGCCTTTTTGCCAATACTGCGACAAATGAATAAACTGGCTCGATAGATGAGTAAAACTTACCTATTGAGAAACGGGTTTGAGTCCAAAATGGGGGGCTGGCGGTGAAGGCTTCATTGCAAGCGATTAAGGTGTTTGAAGCAGCAGCTCGACTGGGGAGCTTTAAAGATGCCGCTGAGGAGCTGTCGATAACGCCAGCAGGTGTGTCGCACCACATCAGCAACCTTGAGAGTAGGTTGGGAGTGCGGCTGTTTAACCGAAAAAACCGAAAAGTGATATTAACTTCAGAGGGGCACCAGCTCGCTGAGGCAACAACAGCAGGTCTGCAGAAAATTCAGACTGCGCTAGATAATATAAAGTCAGGGGCATCACGACTGAATGTTGATACCACTTCATCCTTTGCTGCCCTGGTGTTAATTCCGTTATTACATGATTTCAATAAAATCTATCAAAATATTGATGTTGAAATATCAACAGGTGAAGTGGTGGCATCTAAAATTAATGCCCTCTCTATCCGTTTGGGAGACGTAACCCGTGTTGATGAGTCAAGCTTATTGAAAAAAGAACGTTTTAACGTGTATGGAGGCTCTTCTTTTATCAACTCTATCACAGCGGATAAGCCTCCTATTGTCTACCTGACTAAATGGAAGAATAGTAAATTACCGGATTCACCTTGGGAAAGCTGGTTAATGGAAAATGGGGAGTCTCTTCCAAACTTTGAAATAAGATATTTTGATCAGGAGCTCTATGGCGTGTATGAAGCTATTGCTGGGAAAGGGCTGGTGTTTTGTTCAGAGACTCTGGTTTCTGACTTTGTGAAAGCTAACACATTACAGCCAATGTCGTATCAAGGCGTTGATTCAATACTGTGTTACTACATCCCGACCCAAAGTTGGCAGCATAGCGCCAAAATGCAGGCCTTTGTCGATTGGCTTAAGTCTAAAGTTAATTAAATTTCACATTGTGTTTGCTAAATCTACCCTTATAAGAGTGAGTAAGGCATGGCAATTCAACACATACAAGCGAGCCTACATGCAGGCCCTTGAAAGCCTTTTGTTAAATAAAGGTGCGCTTACCAGCATTGAGCGAGCAACTGGTCTGTTGATTGCAACGTTTGAACGGAAAGGCCGTGTTCACTCTTGTGGTGGCGGGGGGCAATGTGCAATGCACTTTGCCGAAGAGCTTGCTGAGACAACGCTGGAAAATCGATGGTGTTGTCTCAGATTCCGCGCTATATGGAAAGACCCCCTACAACACACTGTTGGGCTCAGCTTGGTAGGCTTTATGAAGCAGACTGATGAACGGGGTTATTTCTGCAAAAGCAGTGGTAGCAATGGCAGTGACTGCGATCCCAGGTGTCCATGAATTCATCACCGCGGCACCGGGCAGTTCCTGAAGACGCTCAATGGTGATCTCCTCGTGGCGCTGGGCAATACCGAGGCGGTTCAGTTGGCGTTGAACAATACCCATCATGGTGCCCTGCAATATCGTTGCCTGTGGCCAGATCACCGTCTCACCGTCCCAGAAGGCAAGGTTCCAGATGGTTGCCTCGCTCAATCGCCCATGGCGGTCGACAAAGGCTGCATCGTCGAAACCCTGGCGCAGAGCTTGATGTAGATAGTAGGTTTTGCCCGCCTCACCAACGTGCTTGATAGAAGCTAGAGGTCGCTCGTGATCTACCCTACTCAGCCTCAACGGCCCTTTAGGGCCATTAGCCGGTGCGCTGCTACGGACGAGCACGTCTGGCTCCGCATCCATGCTGGCCGCGGTGAATTCGCCATGGCGGGAGAAGAGAGTAACCGTTAATGACTGGTCTTTCGGGCCTTTATCAATAGCTGTTTTGATGTAGGAGACCAGTTGCTCCTCGGGAAGCATCTTTCCAAAAAACTCTTTTGACGCTTTCTGCAGGCGGGCAAGATGAAGATCTAGCCCTTTGACCTCTCGATCTCGTACCTGCATGGCCGTGAAATGGGCAAACCCTGCAAAGGCCAGGGGTATCAGCTCTGAAAGAGTGGCTGGTTGCCCATTAATATGGGCCTGAAAAGTGCTGGTGTTAGTGAACATGGCATTAACTCCTGATTGAACTTGCAGTGAGGAGTCACTACCCTAAACCCTAACAGCGCTGTAAGAGTCAATAGAGTGAAATGAAAATAGGCGAGCTGGCAAAACGCACCGGAGTAAGCATTCGCATGCTGCGCTACTATGAAGCGGAAGGTTTGCTTAAGCCAACGCGCGCCACCAATGGGTACCGTCATTACGGGCAGGGTGAGATTCGCACTGTCGAGCGGATCAAACTGCTCGGTTCAGCAGGCATGACTCTGGCAACCATCAAGCAATTCCTACCGTGTGTGAGAGGGGAGGGCCCAGTTTTCGAGCCCTGTGACGAACTACGCAATGTCTTGCACGAACAAATTGAGTTTGCCGACCAGAAAGCAGCCAAACTGGCCCAAAGCCGTGCCATTCTGGAGAGTTTCCTGTGCGATATTGAACGGTGATGAACAGTGGGTAACGGGAACTGCAGGAGGCATGTAACGCTTGAATCACCGCATTTCCGCTGGGTGGTCTAGTCAACTGAGGAGCCGGGAAGTCTCACTACTCCCGGCTCTCTTGCTATCAGGCCGGGCTTTGTGAGCGTGGCCCAAATGACAGCACAAGCAGGGTTCCCAGGCTGGTAGTGATCAGGGCTAATAGGGGCCCACCCAGCGCGCCGAGGTAATCCACTAGTATGCCGCCGCCTATAGCACCGCTGGCGATAGCAACCTGAAAGGCGGCAACTATCAAGCCCCCTGCAGCTTCAACTTGATCCGGCGCGGCACGAACTATCCAGGTTTGAAATCCGATGGGAAAAGCGCCGAAAGCAAACCCCCACAGTGCGATAGACACGGCAGTAACGCTGGCCAAACTACCCGCGAACAGTAGCGTAATGGTGATCGCAATAATGAGTGCCCCACCAAACATAATGGCGTTGCGCTCGCTACGTTCTGCGATAAATGCACCGGCGAAATTGCCAAAAAAACCACCAATGCCAAAGCCGAGTAGTACCGCAGAGATTGCACTGACGGATAGCTGCGCCACCTCTTCAAGGAGCGGTCGTATGTAGGTAAATCCGGCAAAATGGCCTGAAATCATCAGCACTACGGCTAACAGCACAACGCGAACCTGCGTGCGTGTGAGCAGTTGGAAGAGAGTGCGCAGGCTTGGGTTGTCTTTTGGCGGCATGGCAGGAATGACGAAAAGCTGAGTCACGAGCGTCACTAGACTAAGGCAACTAGCGGCAATAAACGCACTGCGCCACCCCCAGAGACCACCAATATAGGCGCCCAGAGGGGCTGCGCAAACGGTAGCGACAGACACGCCGGTCAAAACAATAGACATGGCGCGTGCAAACAGATTGTCGGGCACCATGCGCATTGCCAGGGCAGCGGCCATCGACCAGAACCCTCCCAAGGCAATTCCCAGCAGTACTCGAGCAAAAATTAAAACAAAAAAGCTATTCGCCGTTGCCGCCAAGACGTTGGAAACGACGAGCAGCAGCGATAAACCAAGCAGCACAAACCTACGATCAAAATTGCGGGTCAGAAGTGGGATTGTTAGCGCGGCAAGCGCAGCTACTGCAGCAGTAGCCGTGACCGCTTGGCCCGTGGCGCCAACGGAGATGTTGAGATCCGCTGCCATGGCCGTCAGCAGGCTGGCCGGTAAAAATTCGGCAGTCACTAAACCAAAAACCCCCAGCGCGAGGCTGACAATGCCCATCCAATTGGCTGAGGTAGGTTCAGCGGTGGGTGTTGCCGTTAGTAATGACGGGCTGGCGGAGCAAGTAGTGTCGTTCATTGCAGGCCTACTAAAGTGTTAGTTGAAGCTGCAGTGTAAAATTAAGGGTTTGGCTTTTCTATGATATAAAATCCGTAAAGCATGACTATTTGTCCAAACCGGGTTCATTAATATGCGCGACACCTTAACTGAAATTCTGCTCGGCCTGCGCCTTGAGGGCGTGGAGTATGGGCGCTGCCTGCTGCGCGCCCCTTGGGCCGTCGCAACCTCTGCCCAGCCAGCAGCACTTTTTCTTTTTGTGGCTCAAGGCGGGTGTTGGTTGCGTACCGAGACAACCGAGTGGACATACCTGAACGCTGGCGATGCGGTGCTCTTTCCGCGTGGAGCGTCCTACGTAATGGCCAGCTCGCAGGACGTGCCTGCAGTGGATAAGGCTACGTTGGCTCGTAGGCCGGTCTCCGAGAATATTTATCTGGTGAACAGTGAGTCAAAAGAGAGTGATATTGAGCCGGATGTGCTTTTTTGTGGCGCCATGCACTTCAATCTCGACCCGCTACACCCTCTGATTGCGATAATGCCTGACATGATGCGCGCTAGCGATTTGGCTAAACGTGATCCCTCGGTACCTGCCTTATTGGAGGCAATGGAGCGAGAAATTAGCCTGGATCGAATCGGTGCCTGCGGCATACTTGCCCGTTTGGCCGATGTGCTGGCCGCCACTATTATTCGTGCTTGGATTGAGTGTGCCTGCAGCGACTCTAGCGGCTGGATTGCAGCCGTGCGCTGCCCACAACTCGGCAAGGTGCTGGTAGCCATCCATACGCAGCCGGAGCGCGATTGGTCAGTCGCCGAGTTAGCGGATGTCATGGGAGCTTCGCGCTCAAGCTTTAACGATAAGTTCAGCCGGATGTTAGGGGTGACTCCCGCCAAGTATGTGGCGCGGGTAAAGATGTTTCAGGCTCGACAGTGGATAGCGCGGGACAATATGCGCATCGCCGTGGCCGCGAACCGGCTTGGCTATGACTCCGAAGCCTCATTCAGTCGCGCGTTCAAACGCATTATTGGCCACCCGCCGAGTGAGGCACGTGAAGCAGAGACCGTGTGACGGTTGAGTCTTCTCTTCAATATTCCGTGAAAGAAGATGGCATAGGAACGATTTAGCTGTCGAAGTAAACAACCATCTTGAGATGACGGTGCTCATCAACGATTAGCGTCTCATGGGTATAAGTATGATGCCCGCCCTCTGTATCGAGGAGGCTGCTGATTCCTCGATGGTAGCCTTCCATACTCGAAGCTTCCCACCAGCGCCGAAAGTCTGGAGATAACTGACAAAGCTCGTCGATCAGCGTTTGCATGATCGGGTCTTCAGGGGCGACAGCTAAGTCACAACGAAACTGCGCCAGCATATGCGAGGCATCCAGTTGCCAGTCAGGAAGTCGTCGGCGTAGATCGGGGGCGGTAAATACCATCCTTAGCAGGTTGCGTTCAGACGCCTCTCGGCTGCTGAACTGAAGTAGCTTATCGGCCTGCGCATTCCAGCCAATAACATCCCAGCGCAGATTCATGACGTAGCTAGGGCGAGAGAGATCATCCATCAGCGATCGTATCCGGGGAGATATGCTCTGCTCTTGATACGCTTCTGCTGGCGGCGCTCGGCGGTGTGCCAACAGAAAAAGATGACAGCACTCGGCGTCATCCAGTTTCAGGGCACGGGAGATATTGAGCAGGAAGCGTTCGGAGACCTTAATGTCACGGCCCTGCTCAAACCACGTGTACCAAGTCAGTCCTACCCCAGCAAGCGCCGCAACCTCTTCTCGCCTTAAGCCCGGTGTACGCCTTCGCCCGCTGGTGGGAAGTCCAACGTCCGCGGGCGTCAATTTGCGACGATGCCGCAGCATGAATTCGGTGAGATCACTCTGTGTTCGTTCAAGCCTATGATTCGACATGCTATTACCTTTGGTAATAGGATAATTGGCTATATTGTAACCCCATATTGAGTGTCTGAGAATGCCTGCTTCCATGATGAAGTCGGAGGCTACATGTCATTCAATTGTGATGTTCACACCCCTCTCTATACGGTTGCAGGAGGACGGCCTTATAACAAGGCTGGCCTTAAAGAGTGGGCGGGGCTTGCGGTATTGGCACTGCCCACCATGCTGCTTGGGCTCGATGTAACTATTCTCTACTTGGCGCTTCCAGCCCTGGCGGTAGAGCTACAGCCAAGCAGTACCCAGGCGCTGTGGATTATGGACGCCTATGGCTTCATGATCGCCGGTTTTCTGATCACTATGGGCACGCTAGGGGATCGGATTGGCCGACGTCGGCTACTGATGATGGGAGCCTCTGCGTTTGCGGTCGCGTCGGTGTTTGCAGCTTATGCACCCAATGCCGAGTGGCTCATTGTGGCGCGGGCAGCATTGGGTATTGCCGGAGCAACCCTGATGCCTTCTACGTTGGCCCTGATTAGCAATATGTTTTTTGATTTGCACCAGCGGGCACTGGCGATCGGTATATGGGCAACCATGTTCGCACTGGGTATGGCGTTAGGCCCGGTGGTCGGTGGGTTGCTGTTAGCACCCTTTTGGTGGGGAGCCGCTTTCCTAATTGCCGTGCCCATCGTCATCATACTGTTGTTAACTGCCCCATTACTCCTGCCGGAGTACCGTAACCCACAGGCAGGCCGTCTGGATCTTTTGAGTGTCCTGTTGCTGTTGATAGCAATTTTGCCAAGTATCTATGCCATAAAGGAGTTCTCTAAAGCAGGATTGACGCCACTGGTATTGGTTACTCTCGCACTAGGCGTAGTGGGAACACTGTTCTTTGTGCGTCGCCAAAAGCAGCTTCTCGATCCACTGCTTGATCTCAAACTGTTTGCCAGTAAAACCTTCACTGCCGCCCTTTTTATACTCCTGATAGGGCTGGTGGGCGTGGCGGGAATGATGCTCTTAGTTACCCAATATCTTCAGCTAGTGGCGGGCTACACGCCGCTGATTGCTGGGTTGTGGATGGGGCCGCCAGCGCTGATGATGGTACTAGCCGGTATCCTTGCCCCTATCTTTGCGCGCCGAATTCGGCCAGCGTTTGTTATTGCTTTAGCGCTTATGCTTTCAAGCATCGGTTGTGGTTTTCTGGCTCAAGTAGACCCACTCTCCGTTCAGGTACTCCAGGTCGTAATCGGATTTTCACTGGTATACCTGGGGCTGGGTACCATCGCCGCGCTGGGCACAGACTTGGTGGTAGGGTCTGCGCCTCCGGAAAAAACCGGGTCTGCATCGTCGATGTCCGAGATGGTTCAAGAGTTGGGGGTGGCACTAGGCGTAGCACTTCTCGGCAGCATGGCGACCCTGTTGTATCGCGTGCAGATTGCCAGTGCGATTCCTAACGGGATGCCAGACGATATCTCCCGTGCCCTTGGAGAAAGCTTGTGGGCAACAACGTCAGTTGCTGAACGACTTCCCGATGGGATACTTGAGCAAGCCCAGTCTGCGTTTACGCAAGGTATGAATATGGCCGCCGCAGTAAGTGGCGCCACCCTTTTGGCGCTTGCGTTGATATCAGCCGTTACTCTACGGCATGTGAAAGCCGTTGGAAAAGAGAGTGATTGAGTGGCCCACAGGGTAGGGGAGATAGCGATAAGTATCCGAAATGCCCTGGCCACTAGCCAATGCTTTGGCGTACTCCTCGTCTCCCAGGCGTTTTATTTTCTAAATTATTTCTCACCATGTCACAAACATTAAGGCTGTTCCGTCTATCTCTGTAGAACGACCGGTGGATAGCTTTCCACTCCATATAAAACAGAGGAGCAAGACAATGGAAACACGCCTGAACGCCTTTAAAGCCTCTCCAGAGGGCATTACCGCGATGACTAAGCTAGAGGAGTACGTTCGCCACTGTGGACTGGAGTTTAGTCTGATTGAGCTAGTTAAAACACGCGCCTCTCAGATCAATGGCTGTGCATTTTGCCTGCATATGCACACCAGCGATGCCCGCGCAGCGGGTGAGAGCGAGGCACGCCTTTACCTGCTGTCTGCCTGGCGCGAGTCCACTCTCTATACGCCACGGGAACGGGCGGCGTTGGCCTGGACCGAGGCATTGACAAAGCTACCCGACACAGGCGCTCCTACGAAGGATTACGAGCAGGGCGTGGCGAATTTTACCGAGAAAGAGTTCGTTGACCTTACCTTACTGATTGGAGCGATTAACGTCTGGAACCGCATTAGTGTGGGGTTTCGTTCGCTTCATCCGAATGAAACCCAAAGCCGTCAGTGATCAGAGCTGAGGGGTAGTGATATGTTTTGTTGCATCATCAAACGCTTTAAATGGGGAATTATCGCTATGGCGCTGAACACAGCTCACGCAGGTGGAGTGACAACAACCATCGTCAATTCTGATGAACTTTATGATCCTGCACCTAACGGCTATAGCCACGCGGTGGTTGCCAGCGGAGGCAGCCGGGTTGCCTACATTGCCGGTCAGGGAGGCGAAAATGCCCAGGGAGTACTGCCTGAGTCGTTTGCGGATCAAGTTGCCCAAGCTTATCGCAACCTTAGAACTGTGTTGCAAGAACTTGATGCGAGCCCGCAACAGGTTACTCGTATTAACACCTATGTCGTCAATTATGATCCTTCGATGTTGGAGGTTATGACCCGCTATGTGAAGGAGACCTTTGGCGATGCGCTGCCTGCGCAAACACTTGTGCCGGTACCGCGGTTAGCGCTGGATGGCATGCTGTTTGAAGTGGACGCGACCGCCGTGCTTGAGTAGCGGGAGCCAATCACCATGACGGAACAGTCTGCGCGCCAGTTTAATCACTGGCGCCGTTATCTGACCGGTATCGCCTATCGAATGCTGGGGTCGGTGAGCGAAGCGGAAGATGTGGTACAGGATGCCTACCTGCGCTGGCATGATACTGACCACCTTTCGGTGAACGATGTGCGTGCCTACCTGACCACTGTCACCAGCCGGCTTTGTCTTGATCGCCTTAGGGTCGCTCATCGACAACGTGAGGTTTATGTGGGCCCCTGGTTGCCTGAACCGCTGGTGGAAACGTTGGATACTCCGGTGGACCCCGAGGCGCTAGCCAGCGATGTCTCTTTCGCCCTGATGCTGGCGCTGGAGCGGCTGTCGCCTTTGGAACGGGCTGCTTTCCTACTGCACGATGTGTTCGGGCTGGATTTTGGTCAGGTCGCCATCAGCCTCGAACGTAGTGAAACAAGCTGTCGCCAACTTGCCAGCCGGGCTCGAAAAAAGGTGCGGGCCGCACGCCCGCGCTATCAGGTGGCGGCTGGAGAGCACAGCCAACTGACCCAACGCTTCTTTGAAGCAGCACGCAGTGGCGACGTCACCGAATTGAAGGCTTTGTTGAGCGGCAGCGCGACGCTGCATGCCGATGGAGGCGGCAAGAGAGTTGCTGTACGCAGACTCATTATCGGCGCAGATAAAATAAGCCGGTTCTTTGCAGGCTTGGCCCACAAGTCGACGTCATCCAACCCTTGCTGGGTAAGTCATGTAATTGTCAATGGGCTTCCGGGGTGGTTAACGATCGAACACGATGGGCTACCTCAGGTTATGACTCTGGAGGTCGTGGATAGTCGTATCCAGGCACTTTACGTTGTGCGTAATCCGGATAAATTACGCCACTTGGCTGACCAGCTACCGCAGCTTTAGTCTTTAGTTAAGTAAATAGATTTTTCTCAAGCTTTTCTTTTACGGCAGCTTCATGTGTAAAAGCTCAATCGCTTAAGAAGGACTTTCAGGTTTAAAAGAGATCAAGGTTATAAATTGCTGGTTAAGCATTAAAAAAAGCTGTGTGCTCGGCCAATACTGCTAAGCCAATTCCGATTAGCACAATACCGCTGATAAGTTCTGCCCAGTGACCGACGAACTTGCCAAGCTTATTGCCCAGAAAAGTGCCTATAGAGGCCATTACCGTAGTAGCGAGGCCGATAGCTAGGCTGGTGGCGATGATATTGGCATCGATAAAGGCGAGGCTGGCGCCCACAGCCATGGCATCAATGCTGGTAGCAGTGGCGGTCAACACCAATAACCAGAGCGTCTGTTTGCGGTGCTCTATCTTGTCTTCCTTTTTGAGCCCGGTATGCATCATGTGAAGGCCGATAAGCGTCAGCAGGGTAAAGGCCACCCAGTGATCCCAGGCTTGCACATACTGCTGAGATGCCTTGCCCGCTACCCAGCCGAGTACCGGGGTAATGGCTTCGATCACACCAAAGACCAGGCCAATCCCGATGGCGTGACGATACCGTGGCTTTTGCAGCTCGGCGCCTTTGCTGATGGAGGCGGCGAAGGCATCTGCCGACATGGATACGGCTAGAAACAGCAGGGTAATTGGTGTCATGGAGTGTGAACTCGCTCGCTGGAAAAGTACCGTGCACATGTACCCAGTGGCAGAGTAGTAATACTATGCTTGAGTGTAAAAGTCGGGTATTCAATAGCGATGAATCCTACCACGATTTATTAAACAAACAAGACAGAGCTTTAAAAATAAAGTTTGTAATAGTGAACTAACATAGCCTTGGCTAACAATGTGTGTGTTAGCTGATTTTGTTTGCTTTTAATATACTTGTGTGACTTGTGATAAAGATGTGAATCTATTGTGTTCGTCATGTTTAATGACGTTGTGATGTGCTTTTAAGGTTAAAGGTTTATAGTTATCTATAGCGTTATTGTTGTTGGTGATTTAGTTGCAATAATTCAATATTAAGTGGCTTGAAGTTATAAAAGACTAAATAGCCGTTATCAGAATCATCGGGAAAACCAGAAGCCGATTACACTGGAAGTCATGCAGTCTGCGGTGCTGTTCCCGCTGCCCGCAGTTGAATAACATCAGCTCGGGGTGGCGCGCCGAACATGCGGCTGTATTCGCGGCTAAAGTGGGAAGGGCTTTCATAACCTACCCGGTAGCTGGCGGTGGCCGCCTCGAGCCCCTCGGCCAGCATGAGTCGTCGGGCCTCGTGCAGGCGAAGTTTCTTCTGGTACTGCAGGGGCGACATGCGTGTGACTTGCCGGAAGCTATGGTAAAGCGTCGATTCACTCATGTTGGCGGTTGCTGCCAGTTCACGGATCTTGAGCGGTTGCGTGTAGCGCTCTTTAAGCGCATAGATGACCCGCGCAATCCGGTTAGCCTGGGAGTCGGAGGCGGCAAACCGGCGCATGTGAGGCCCCATGGCACCCATGAGTGCCCGATAGATCAACTCCCGACGGGCCAAGGGGGAAAGCACCTTGATGTCTTCCGGGGAGTCGAGCAGGCTCAACAATCGATAAAGTGCACCCTGCATGCGTGCATCCATGGGGGCCGATTTTAATCCGCAGTCCGTCTCGGAGCAGATAGTATCATTTCCCGCGGGCGGCGCTGTGTCGCCCAGTTCCAGTATCAGTCCTGCTACCTCCTGGGGATCCACTGAGACTTTTACCGCCAAGTAGGGCTTTTCCGGGGTGGCATGGTCAATCCTGCCTACCACCGGTAGGTAAACGGCGCTACCCATGTAGCTGGGCCCGGTGTAGACGATCTCCTTGTCACCTAGTAGCACGGTCTTGCTGCCTTGAATGACAAAACACAGGCACGGCTCGTATACCGCACAGTGAAAGCTGGTAGGGGCGTCAGCGCGCACCAGTTGCACTTCGGCAATCGCCGTATCCTGAAGCTCTTCAAGTGGGCTCCAGCGACGGGCAACGCTGATTAACTGTTGCGATAGGTTGTCGCTGAGCTGGACAATCTGCTCAGGCAAGATAGTGGTCAATGGCTTTCCTCCCTATTAGTTCGCAGTATATGCCTTCGATTTATAAATCGTAGGCTTTTTCATTTGATTCTGCAGGATCAGGCAAGTACCCCGTAGAAATCGACAACCCGCATCAGCTGTCACCTGACCGTCATGCTGTGCAAGTCCGAAAATCGTTCGTTTGTTTGATTGGGCCTGCTTATTGGGCCGCTCTCTGCCCGTGACAGAAACAGGCAAGCTTTCCGCAGGAACACGATACCTCCCTCGCGCTCGTACCGCCTATTGTAGGTAGCCTCTGATGGGCGCTAAGCCCGCAGCCTGGTGCTGCGGGCTTGCCTGCCCTCCGTATGACCAGAGCGTCTTTCAAGAACGCTACCGGTCTGAGACTCCCCCTCACGGTGGAAGCCGTAGGGCAATGTCGAAATGGATCTTGCTGAACCGACTAATTAAATGCCAACCGCCAACGCGGTGAGGCGTTATATAACGAATGCTGCTATCGGCGTCCGATAGCCACTGGAGCAAGTAATCATGGGAAGTCTGTCTCTAAGAACCCGCTTTGCAAGCAGCCGGGCGATATTCCTGTTCCTGCTGCTGATGGCCTTGCTTACCGGCTGCGAAGCCAAGAGTGAGGAGGCGGCTTCTGCATCGCCCCCGCCACCCCCAGAAGTCGAGGTGGCAGAAGTGACCGCTCAGCCAGTGGTGTTGAGTGAGTCATTCACCGGGCGGGTGGAAGCGGCTGAAACGGTTGAATTAAGGTCGCGAGTCAGCGGCTATATCCAGGAAGTCGCTTTCGAGGAGGGAGAGCTGGTAGAGCAGGGAGATTTGCTGTTCTTGATCGATCCACGCCCATACCAGGCCCGTGTTAACGCCGCCCAAGCGGATCTTGCCCAGGCCAGGAGCCAGCAGGCTCAGGCTGGCAGTGAAGCTGAACGTGCCCGGGTGTTGCTAGGGCGTCAGGCCATTTCCCAGGAAGTGCATGACCAGCGTCAATCGGCCCTGAGTAATTCGCGTGCCATGGTCGATGCTGCTGAGGCAGCGTTGCAGACCGCCGAGCTTGACCTTGAATACACCCGCATTACAGCACCGGTCAGTGGCCGCGTCGGTCGGGCGATGGTCACTCGCGGTAACTTAGCCAACGCCGACCAGAGTCTGTTGACCACGCTGGTCACCATTGATCCGATCCACGTCTACTTTGAGGCCGACGAGCAGGCCGCGTTTGCCAGCCAGACACTTCTCACCGGTGACGCGTCGAACAGCCTGAATATCGAGCTGGGCGGCGACCCTCAGCGCCAGTACAAAGGCACCCTGGACTTTATTGACAACCGCTTGAACCCCAACACCGGTACCCTGCAATTCAGGGCAGTGCTGGACAACCCGGATGGCCGCATTCGGCCCGGGGAGTTTGCGCGGGTCGAAATGCCGGTCGCGCGGTTGGACCAAGCGTTGCTGGTGGATGGCAAGGCGGTCCTGACCGACCAGGATCGCCGCTACGTCTACGTGGTGGATGAGAACAACCTCGCCCAGCGTCGCTAGGTCGACACAGGGCGCCGGGTGGATGAACGCACGGTCATCAGCGAAGGGCTTGCTGCCGGCGACCGGGTGATCGTCAACGGGGTGCAAAAAGTCTTCATGCCGGGTATGGAAGTGAGCCCCCAAACGGTGCCCGCCGCCCCGGCTGCTGACGCCCAACCCGCCATTGCTGCCAGGGAGGACTAGACCGCCATGAATTTCTCGCGTTTCTTTGTGGATCGACCGATTTTTGCAGCGGTGCTGTCGATCATTATTCTAGCGGTGGGGCTGATCTCCATACCCAACCTGCCCATTAGCGAGTACCCCGACGTGGTGCCGCCATCAGTGGTCGTTCGCACGGTCTACCCCGGCGCTAACCCGAAGGAGATCGCCGAAACGGTCGCCACGCCACTGGAAGAAGCCATCAACGGCGTTGAGGATATGATGTACCTCAAGTCCGTGGCGGGCTCTGACGGTGTGCTGCAAATGACCGTCACCTTCCGCCCTGGTACCGATGCTGAGCAGGCCGCCGTTCGGGTGCAGAACCGCGTCAGCCAAGCGGAAGCCCGACTGCCGGAAGCCGTGCGTCGGCAAGGCGTCACCACCCAGAAGCAGTCGCCAACGTTTCTGATGGTCGTTCACCTGACCTCGCCCAGCGGTGAATACGACACCCTCTACCTGCGCAACTATGTGCGACTGAATGTCCGTGACCGGCTGGCCCGGATCGAAGGGATCGGGGACGCGCAAATCTTCGGCGGTGGGGACTACGCCATGCGGGCGTGGCTCGATCCTGATCGAATAGCTGCCCGTGGCCTGACGGCCAGTGATGTGGTGGGGGCCATGCGTGAACAAAATGTACAGGTCTCCGCCGGGCAGTTGGGAGCTGAGCCCATTGAAGATAGTGACTTTCTTACCCTGATCAACGCCCAAGGGCGGCTGGAAACAGTAGAGGAGTTTGGCGACATCGTGCTGAAGCGCGGCGAGGGCGGCGAGATACTCAGGCTTTCGGATGTGGCCCGGCTGGAAATGGGCGCCGGGGACTATACGCTGCGCTCGCAGTTGGACGGCAACAACGCGGTGGGTGTGGGAATATTCCAGGCACCGGGTGCCAATGCGCTGGATATCCGAGAGCAGGTGATCGCTACCATGGAGGAGCTGTCCGAGCAGTTCCCTGAAGGTGTTGAGTACGAAGCGGTCTACGACACTACGATCTTTGTTAATGACTCTATAAAGTCAGTGATCGCCACCCTGCTGGAAGCCGTGCTGCTGGTAGTGCTGGTGGTCACGCTATTCCTGCAGACCTGGCGTGCGTCCATTATCCCGCTGCTGGCGGTGCCGGTCTCGGTGATCGGCACCTTCGGGGCGCTTTACCTGCTGGGCTACTCCATCAACACGCTGACCCTGTTTGGGCTGGTGCTGGCCATCGGTATCGTGGTGGACGACGCCATCGTGGTGGTGGAAAACGTGGAGCGTAACATCGAAGAGGGCCTGAAGCCCCAGGCCGCCGCTCATCAGGCCATGAAAGAAGTCTCCGGGCCTATCATTGCCGTGGGGCTGGTGCTGTGCGCGGTGTTTATTCCCATGGCCTTCCTGTCGGGGGTGACCGGTCAATTCTATAGCCAGTTCGCGGTGACGATTGCCATCTCCACGGTGATCTCCACCATCAACTCCCTGACCCTGTCGCCCGCGCTGGCAGCGATGCTGCTCAAGCCCCATGACGCGCCCAAGGATCGGCTCACCCGCGTGATCGATACGCTGTTCGGCTGGATTTTCCGACCCTTCAACCGTTTCTTTAACGCCAGCTCCAACAAGTACCAGGGCGGCGTGGCTCGTTCCCTGAAGCATCGTGGCGCGGTGTTTGTGGTCTACGCGCTGTTGCTGCTTGGTACCGGCGTGATGTTCAAGGCAGTGCCGCCCGGGTTTATCCCGGTGCAGGACAAGCTGTACCTGATTGCGGGCGTCATCCTGCCGGAAGGCGCGTCTCTGGAGAGAACCGACCAGATGCTTCAGGATGTTGTGGATATTGCCATGGAGACCGAGGGCGTGGAGCACGCCATTGCCTTTCCCGGCCTGAACGCGCTGCAGTTCACCAACACCTCCAACACCGGTGTGGCGTTTCTTACCCTCAGTTCCTTTGGTGAGCGCAGCCTTAGCGCCGCGGAGATAAACGCCCGCATTAATCAGGGCATTGGCGGCCTGAAAGAAGGCTTTGCGTTCTCCTTCATGCCGCCACCGATTCTGGGGCTAGGCAATGGGTCGGGCTTCCAGCTGTTTATCGAGGATCGTGGCAATCTTGGCTATGGGGCGCTGCAGCAGGCGGTGAACCAGCTCCAGGGGGCTATTTCGCAAACGCCGGGAATGGGCTTTCCGATCAGCAGTTATCAATCCAACGTGCCGCAACTGGATGCCGAAGTGGACCGGCTGAGGGCCAAGGCCCAGGGCGTGCCCTTGACCGAGCTGTTCGACACCCTGCAGACCTATCTTGGATCGACCTATGTGAATGACTTCAATCGCTTTGGCCGCACTTGGCAGGTGATCGCCCAGGCGGACGCCCCCTTCCGGGCCAGCGTGGAGGACATCGCCCGCCTGCGCACCCGCAACGACCAGGGAGAAATGGTGCCTATCGGCACGATGGTGAACATCACGCAAACCTTCGGGCCCGACCCGGTGCTGCGCTACAACGGCTACCCAGCAGCAGACCTGGCCGGCGAATTTGACCCCCGCGTGCTTTCTTCCGCCCAGGCGATGGATGCCATCAACGCCCTGGCGGAAGAGGTGCTGCCCCCGGGCATGGCGCTGGAGTGGACCGACCTGAGCTACCAGCAATCCACCCAGGGTAATGCGGCTCTAGTGGTCTTCCCGCTGTCGATCCTGCTGGTATTCCTGGTGTTGGCGGCCCTCTACGAGAGCTGGACGCTACCGCTGGCGGTGATTCTGATCGTGCCCATGTCGATGCTCGCGGCGCTGATTGGTGTCTGGTTTGGCGGAGGTGACAACAACATCTTCGTGCAGGTGGGGCTGGTGGTGCTGATTGGCCTGGCCTGTAAGAACGCCATCCTGATCGTGGAGTTCGCCCGGGAGCTGGAACTGCAGGGCAAGGGCGTAGTGGAAGCGGCCCTGGAAGCTTGCCGGTTGCGCCTGCGGCCGATCATCATGACCTCGATCGCTTTCACCGCGGCGGTGTTGCCTTCGGTAGTTGCCACCGGCGCAGGCGCCGAGGTACGGGCGGCGCTGGGAACTGCGGTGTTTGCCGGCATGATCGGCGTCACCCTGTTTGGCTTGTTCCTCACGCCGGTGTTCTACGTGGCGCTGCGTAAACTGTCTGGCCCATTGGTCAGCCATCATAGCGCTACATTGGACACTTCACCTCACCCTACCAGCCATGCCCAAAGTTGATGATAGAGAGGTATGCCCATTAACACGTTAAAAGGGAAGGTGAGCCCCAAAGATGCCAGCATGGCAAGGCCAATGTTGGCATCTGGAATGGCGGCGCGAATAGCAACGGGGGCGGCAATGTAAGAGGCACTGGCGGAGAGACTGGCTAGAATAACCGCTGATCCAGCGGATAGCCCTAGCCAGTACGCCATTAGCAGGCCAAAGCAGGAAAGCACGATAGGTGCCGCGAGCGCGAATATAATCAGACGGCTGTGCCCCCACCGCAGGCTGCGCAGTGTTTCTGCCGCGACCAAGCCCATCTCCAACAGGAACAGCGCCAGAATGCCATGGAAGGCTTTGGTATACAGCCCGGTGACTGACTCACCTGCATTTGGGCCGTATAGCCAGCCAATAAGCACACCGCCCACCAACAGGATTACACCGCGATTGGTCAGAGTCTCGTGCCACAGCCCGGAAGTTTTGATCGGCTCTGACGTTGTGTCAGCGGCCTTTTTACGGCTGAAGCGCCGGTAGAGCAACAGGCCCAGCATGATGGCCGGTAGTTCGAGCAGTACCAGGTAAAGCGTCACCTGCCCACCTGTTATTAGGCTATGCGCTTCAGTATACGCCAGGGCCACGGCGAACGTACCGGCGCTAACGGAGCCATAGTGGGCTGCAAGGCTGGCGCTGTCGGCGATGGATAGCCGTACTAAATAGTGAACCACCGGAAAGATAAGCAGTGGAATGATGATCCCCAGCAGAGTGACGCCAGATAACTCGACCAGCAGCGATATGCTCAAACTGCCATGCAGCGCCATGCCGCCTTTAAGGCCAATGGTCAGCATCAGCAGTAGGCTCAATATGTCATAAGCGGCTTTGGGAATACTGAGATCGGAGCGCACCACACCGGCAACCACACCTAGCACAAAAAACATCACCACAATATCCGGCACGGACAATCTCCTTGATGGGTTTTAAAGCAGTTACTTTAGCGATCCAAAGAGATTGATGAAAACAAATAAGATTTATATAGTCATAGATGATTATCTATGGGGCTGGCTATGAAAGTACGACAACTCACTTTTCGCTTGCTACAGGTCTATGCCGACGTGGTTCGCACAGGCTCACTGACGGCCACGGCAAATCGGCTCCACCTGACCCAACCCACGGTGTCTCAGCAGCTAAAGCGGCTGAGAGAAATTGTCGGTGAACCGATTGTGCGCCACGAGGAAGGGCGCCTGGTGCCCACTGAGGTTGGTCAGGCGCTTTATCAACTCAGCCAGGACTTGCTTAGCCGTGCTGATGTGTTTAGTCAGTACCTGGAGGAGTACAACAGCGGAGGGCGCGGACACTTCAGTATCGGCTTGGTGAACACCGCGCAATATGTACTGCCACGGCTGTTAGGGCCGTTTGGTCAGGCTAACCCCCAGGTAGATGTCACGGTGGAGATAGGTAATCGCCAGCAGATGCTCAATCGTTTTGAGCGCCATGAGGATGATATCTACGTATTTAGCCACCCGCCCATTGATGACGATGTGTTAGCCGCGCCTTTTCTGAGCAATCCATTGGTAGTGGTGGGGCCGCAGCATTGCCGCTGGGCAGGCGTAGAAGGTCTCAGCATGGACGCACTCAAAGAGGAGCGATTTCTGCTGCGCGAACCGGGCTCTGCGACTCGGCATACCTTTGAAGCCTGGCTGTACAGTGCGGGTATTGAGCTACGCTCTACCCAGCAGGTCGCCAGTAACGAGGCTATTCGGCTAGCGGTGGCGTCAAACATGGGTCTAGCGGTGCTGTCTCGCCACGTTGTTGCAGATTCGCCCAACGGCGTCCAAGAGCTGCCGTTGCAGGGCTTTCCGCTGAAAAGTCGTTGGCACTTTGTGGTCAGACGGCAACGCCGCTTACCCCCCGCCGCCATTCGTTTTTTGAGCTATGTACAAGCTTCGCTGGCACAAGCGTTTGACGAGCCCGAAGGGGAGATGGCCGTGGCTGAATTGCTCCAAGCCTTAAAGTCTGAACGCTGATGCATTGACTCACAAACAGCGTCAATTATCCCCGTTGAAAGCGACGTAGATCCTATGCGCTAAGCTAAGATATTAAGATAGAGCTTGAGAGAGAACTTAAGAGAGTACTTAAGATCGCACTCGGTTCATGCAGTCGCACCTTGATATTTGTCTTGGGTAACCGCTGCAAACGGAGGTAACTATGCTGCTCAAAGGATCATGCCACTGCCAGGCAGTGACGTTCAGTGTGAAGTCAAACCACCCCTATCCTTTTAATCGCTGTTACTGCTCAATCTGCCGTAAAACGGCGGGCGGTGGTGGCTATGCCATCAATCTCAGCGGCGACAGCAAAACGCTCAACGTTAGCGGCGAAGAGCATATTACTGTCTACCGCGCCTTCATTAAGGGGGAGCAGAGCACGGGAGAGCGGCATTTCTGCAAGCACTGTGCATCGTCGCTGTGGGTTTATGACCCCGAATGGCCCGAGCTGGTACACCCTTTCGCTTCGGCGATTGATACGGACTTGCCGACCCCTCCCCGGAAAACGCACATGATGCTGGGAAGTCGGGCCGACTGGGTCGAGGTCAATGGGCAGTTCCAAGATAAATGCTTCGACGAATACCCCGATGAAAGCCTTGCTGAGTGGCACCAGCGCCTGAGGTTGGAGTGTTAGAGTTAAGTGACGCCGCTTGCTGCGCTTGTGTTGCAAGCTCTCTGTTATACTCTATTAGACGAGTTCTTCAGGAACTCAACATACGGCTTGTCACGCCTGTGCAGGAGTAGGCCGAGTGCTCGTTTGATGACAAGGAGGGTAGAAAGATGGAATTTGAAAAATATAAGCCATGTATTGAAGCGTGCAATATCTGCGCGATCTACTGTGATTCTTGTGCCACTGCCTGCTTGCAAGAAGATGATGTAAAAATGATGGCTGAGTGCATCCGTTTAGATCGTCAATGTGCACAGATATGCCGCTTGGCAGCCTCCTTCATGGCCCAGGGGAGTGAATACGCCAAGGAAATCTGTCGGATATGTGCTGATATTTGTAAAGCGTGTGGAAATGAGTGTGCCAAACACGATGCTAAGCATTGTCAGGAGTGCGCCAAAGCGTGCCAACATTGCGCCAATGAGTGTGCTGCGATGGCTGCCTAAGGCCGCATAAAATCCTCAACAATTAAACAAGTCAGCTTTCACTGCGTATGAAAGCTGGCTTTTTTGTACTTTAATCTATATCAAAGAATGCGTTAAAGAGAGTGAGCCTTCTGCAATAGGGAGATCACTTCGTCATCGCTGGTTTGGGTAAAATCTTGATAGTGAAGGCCAACGGCAATAAATGGCTCGGGAGTAGCTAAACAGATCAAATCGTCGACCTCGGTAGCCAACTCATCCAGCGTGGACTGCGGGGCGACAGGCACTGCCAAGGTAACGGAAGCGGCTCCTGCTTGGCGTAGTGCTCTGGCGGCTGCTTTAGCTGTTCCACCGGTGGCGATACCATCATCCACCAATAATATGTGACGTTCGCTAACGTTAATGGGCGCCTGATTACCAATATAAGTCTGACGACGGCGGGTTATCTCGCTTAGTTGGCGCTGTACTTCAGCTTCCAGATAACTTTCAGAAGGCTGAAAAATCTGCAGCAAATCCGGTGTCCACAGCACTTGAGGTGGGTCGCCATCGACGACAGCGCCTAGCCCAATCTCGGGTTGCCCAGGCGCACCAATCTTACGCACGATGACCACATCAAGCGGAAGTTTAAGTGCTGCCGCTACCTCGTAAGCAACTGGTACACCCCCACGAGGTAATGCCAGCACTAGGTCATAACGCGCGTCGGATAATACATAAGCAAGCTTTCGCCCTGCTGCGCGTCGATCATCAAAAAGCTCTTGATGCTTGTGCATGTGTGGCTTCTCAACCCCAAAACAGCCTAAACTCCAAAAGGATAAGTGCCTAGCTCTCCCTGGGGAGCGCTCGACAGTAGCAAAGTCATCGCGTGATGAGGGCACGTGCGCGGCGGAATTCAGAAGGGCCGTGGGGAACTGTTGCTGAGTGATCCATAAGAGTCTCCCAGTACACGAAAGGCGAAAAGATAGCCTAACAATGACTATAGTCAGGAGGAAACAGCTTATCCAAACCGTTATTTCCCTGAGTCGCCAAGCGGCTCGCTAACAAGATGCAGTGGGCTAGGAGCGCTGTGTTTTTCGATACAGCCACCACACGTCAACACCAAACGAATAGAGCAATGAGATCAATGCACTAATGGCCAGCAGGCTGGCAACAAGGTGGGAGGTTAGTGGCGTTAATGCTAGCAGTAGCGCCACCGCCTGCCAGACACAAACGGCCTTACGGCGAAAACTTGCAAACAGCGGCTTTGAAAGCCACGGGAACTGCCAACTGGCGGCGATAAACAGGTAGCGCATTGCGCCTATCAACAGCACCCAAAACCCCAGTGATTCCAGCCGCAACAAACCTGCGCACAGTAGCAAAATCAACAGGGCATCCAACTCCATATCAAAGCGCGCCCCGAATCGGGTGTGGCTTTTGGTGCGTCTGGCTATCCAGCCGTCAACGCCATCCAGCAGTAGGGCGATCACCGCGATCGCCAGCCATTGCCAGATTGCCCCTACAAAGGCATTGGCGGCGAGCGCACCTGCCACTAATGAAACCACAATCGCACGCACCAACGTGACCCGGTTAGCCCAACCCAGTGCGCCGTGGGGCCAGAAGATGATGACCAGAGCGGAAATAAACGTGTAGAAGGCAAAGGCCACCCACCAATTGGCCGGAGTAGCCATTAAAAGTGGTAAGCCTTTGCCTACAGCAATTAGCAGCAAGCTGCCCAGCAGTAGTTCTGCAGCGCCATAGAGACGCTTAGGCAGGGTGTAAGAAGAAGCGTTGGAAAAAAGCGGCATGGTGGCTCACGAAGCGGCGTCGCTATCCGCAGTTGAAATAAATGATGCAACTATTTTTATATGTACCATTCTTGTAGAAGAAGGTAGTGTTGTCCATAAGATCAAGAAATAGACGGGTTAGTTTCAATTGTTCCAAATGGTTAATCGAATATATTCTTTTCACCCGCTACGCTGAAGATGGTGAACCATTGAAAACTGTTCTGCCTAAGGCCATGCAATGCATGGCCACACATTATACTCGGGGGCTGAGACACACGGCGTGTCTCTTATCCCTAACTTGCAGCGCAATGGTGCCACGCCACATTCAACGGAATGAAAGAGAGCCCGAATCAAGTGGGCTCGTAACGAAAAGGAACGCTCATGTCGGCGCTTGACGATGTTGGCAAAGCTCCCAATGCCGCTAAAAAAACCTGGGCCACCGCCTTTTGGGTGACCAACCCAGCACAAGGCGAGATGAGGCGTGAACAACTAAGTCCTCCCGCCCAGGATGAGGTGCGTATACGTACCTTATACAGTGGTATCAGCCGCGGCACCGAATCGTTGGTGTTCAATGGTCGTGTGCCTGAAAGCGAATTCTCGCGCATGCGGGCTCCCTTCCAGTCGGGTGAGTTTCCTGCCCCGGTCAAATATGGCTACTGCAGCGTTGGCCGCGTTGAGCAGGGGCCAAGCGTTCTCCTGGATAAAACCGTTTTTTGCCTGTTTCCCCACCAGGATCACTACATTGTGCCTGCTTCGGCAGTGCTGGAAGTACCCACCAATGTGCCTGCTAAACGTGCCGTCTTGGCGGCCAATATGGAAACCGCCATCAATGGCGTGTGGGACGCCGAGCCGATGCTGGGTGAGCGAATCACTATTATGGGCGCCGGTGTCGTCGGTGCGCTGGTAGCGTACCTGTGCGCTCAGGTGCCTGGTGTTACCGTTCAGTTAGTCGATATTAACCCTGAGCGTCGCCAGCTTGCCGAGCAGTTGGGCGTGATCTTCTGCACTCCCGAACAAGCCCTTCATGACCAAGATTGCGTGATCCACGCCAGCGGCCAGTCCGCCGGCTTGCGCCAAGCACTGGCGTTAGCGGGCAGCGAAGGGCGCATTATCGAAATGAGCTGGTTTGGCCAGGGGGATATTGCGATCCCATTGGGCGGAGCTTTTCACTCCCAGCGACTGACGCTCAAGGCCAGCCAGGTAGGCCAGCTGCCACCCAAACTACGTCCCCGCTGGGACTACCAGCGCCGCCTTCAATTAGCGCTGAGCCTGCTGGTAGACGAGCGGTTGGATGCGCTAATCAGCGGTGAAAGCGACTTTGCACAACTGCCCACGCTTGCTCCTCAGTTGTTTGGCCGTGGTAGCGTTGAGCTCTGTCACCGCCTGCGCTACCCCTCATAACCTATTTACTTATGGAGCCTCTGATTAACGTAATGAGCGAAGGCCAGACAAGGCAAAAATCAACGAAAAAGCGGAGTTTACGGGTTGTAAATGAGCATTTTGAGGCGATTTTTAACGCCGTATGGTCGAGCGCAATAGTTAATCAGAGGTTTCTTATCATTTGGAGTCTCTATGTTTCGTTTATGTGTCCGTGACCACTTTATGATCGCCCACAGTTTCAATGGTGAGATCTTTGGCCCTGCCCAGCGTACCCACGGCGCTACCTATGTTGTCGATGTGGTTTTTCAGCGCCCCGAGCTGGATGAGGACGGCCTGGTGATCGATATCGGCCTTGCCAGCGAAACGGTAAAATCAGTACTGGTAGGTTACAACTTCTGTAATTTGGATGAAGTGCCCGAGTTCGCGGGTAAAAATACCACCACCGAGTTCATGGCCAAGGTGATCTTTGACCAGCTCGCCAAGGCGATTGGTGAGGGCAAAATGGGCATCACCGCCAAAGGGATTACCCATATGGAGATCAAGCTACATGAATCCCATGTAGCCTGGGCAAGCTATGAAGGCGCTCTATGAGTAAGCGGTTTAACCTTATCGTTGCCGGTGACCCTGCTCAGCGTACCGGCGGCTATATTTACGACGCCCAAATTGTCTCGGCCCTGCGTGACCAGGGATGGGAAATTGACGTCGTCGGCTTGGCTGGCACGTTTCCTGATGCGGATGCCGAGGCAGCAGAAGCGCTCACTCAGGCCCTAGCGTCGCTTCCCGATCAGGCGGCGGTGGTGATTGATGGCCTGGCCATGGGAGCGCTGCCGGAGGTGGTTGCCCAACATGCCCAGCGGCTGGAAATCACAGCGTTGCTGCACCACCCCTTAGGCGATGAATTGGGCCTTGATGAGGCTGATCAGCAGCGCTTTCATCGCAGCGAGTTAAACGCGCTTGCCCACGTGGCGCGGATTATCGTCACCAGTCACTTTACCGCCCGGCGCTTACCTGAGCTGGCGGCTCACTATGAAATGCCACTCAATCCCAGTGTCACTGTGGTTGAGCCGGGTGTTGCCCAGGCGCCGATCAGCTCCGCAGCAGAACCGGGTGAGCTACTACGTTTGCTATGTGTGGCAACGTTAACGCCGCGCAAAGGGCAGGATATTCTGGTAAAGGCATTGGCGGGCGTTAGCGGCGATCACTGGCAATGCGACTGCTACGGTGGCGCCCGGGATGCCACTTTTACCCAGCGTGTACAGCAACTGATTGATCAGAACGGCTTGCAAGACAGCGTACGGCTTCACGGCGAGTGCGATGGCGCTACGCTGGAAGCGGCCTATCGCAGCGCCCATGCGCTGGTACTGCCCTCTTGGTATGAAGGCTACGGTATGGTGGTCACCGAAGCCCTGGCCCACGGCCTGCCAGTGATTACCACTACCGGTGGTGCGCTTCGCGATACCTTGCCTGCAGGCGCTGGTTTGAGCGTTGAACCGGGTGACGTCGACGCGCTTCAAGATGCCCTCAGCCGTTTTTGCCATGACGACAAACTACGCCACCAACTGCGCCAGGGAGCGGCCCAGGCCCTGGATGCGTTAAGCGACTGGCAAGAAGCGGGGGCTAAGTTTGCCACGGCGTTAACTGCGCCCGCCGATTCTCCAAATTTGCGCCCAGGCAGCCAGTTTGCGTCCGACTGGCTGACGCTGCGGGAGGCGGCTGATGTCGATTCCCGTAGCCAGCCCTTGGCTGAGCTTGCCGCGAAGTGGCTGAGCGCGCGTACTCCGGCGCCGCTGATAGCGGATCTTGGCTGCGGCCGGGGCAGTAACATGCGCTTTCTGGCGCCGCGCCTGAATGGCCACCAGCGCTGGAAGCTGATCGATCACGACGCCATTTTGTTAGCCCAGGCGCGCCAGTGTGCTGCCGGATTAAGCAATAGCCAAGGGCAGCCCGTGGCCATTGAGACGTACTGCATATCGCTGGAGGCGCTTGCCGAGGTGCCACTTGACGACGCGTACCTCGTCACCGCATCGGCGCTGCTAGATCTGGTCTCCCAACAATGGATCGATGCCTTGGTGACCCGCATCGCTGGGCAGCAGCAGGCGCTGCTGATAGCGCTAAGCGTGACCGGTGAGTGGCACTTTATTGACCCTCAAGGCGCGCCGGTGCTGGATGACGAAGACCGCTGGCTGCAGGCGATGTTTATGGCTCACCAGCAGCGCGATAAAGGTTTAGGTGATGCACTAGGCGGGCAGGCGCACGGGGCATTAGTTGCCGCGTTAGAGAGGGCTGATTATCGCATTGAACAAGCTGAAACACCGTGGCAGCTCGCTGCTGGCAGTCAAGAACAGCAGCCGTTAATGATGGCGCTACTCGAAGGCTGGGCCGAAGCTGCCACCGAGCAAGCCCCGGAAGCGGCGGCGCGTATTGCCACCTGGTTACAGCAGCGCCAGCAGGCGGTGGCCAATGGCGAACGGGGTATTTGGGTGGGGCACCGCGACCTGTTTGCTACGCCTCTGTTTGCCAACCCCAGGGAAGAGGCCTAATCCTATGGGGCCTGATCAAGGTATGTTCACTCGACTGGGGGCTTGTTATAAAAAGCTGGCGCGGAGAAGCCCATGGCTACGCCGCATGGTGGTCAGCATAGCGTTGCTGGGTGCGGTGGCGTTGTGGGTGGAGCCCCAGGCGATTGTGGCGGAGGTGCAACGTTTCTCCGCGGAGTGGGTCGTGCTGGCGTTAGCCATCAGCACGCTACAGATCATGCTTTGCGCCTGGCGCTGGCAGTTTACCGCGGGTCTTATTGATGTACCGCTGCGGTTTGCTTACGCGCTACGGGAGTACTACCTGGCCCTACTGGTCAATCAGCTGTTGCCCGGCGGTGTATTAGGCGACGCCGGGCGGGCGCACCGCCATGCCACTCAAGCGCAGTCTAGGGGGCGCGCCTGGCGAGCGGTGATTATTGAGCGCGCCTCGGGGCAGGTCGCCGTGGTGATGCTAACGCTAACCGCGCTGCTTTTCTCACCGCTCTGGCATGCCGCGCTGGGTGAGTCAGTGATCACAGCGGTGGGGTTAAGCGCATTCGCCGCTCTTGCGGCGCTCATCGCCAGCGGCCTGCTGCTGCGCCAACGTTTTAGCCATGGGCTGACAAGGCTGCCGAGCTGGTGTCAAGCCCTGGCGCGCGATGTAAGGCGTGGTTTGTTGCGGCACGGCGTGTGGCCCCAGCAGTTGCTTTCGTCTCTGGTGATTGTGTTGAGCTATGGTCTGGTAATGGTCTGTGCGGCTCGGGCGATTGGCGTTGAGCTACCGTCGCTGCAAGTGCTGGCGCTGACACCGGTACTGCTACTGGCCATGCTGATCCCGTTTTCGGTAGCCGGATGGGGATTGCGTGAAGGCGCCGCTGCCGGGGTCTGGGCGCTGGTCGGCCTGCCACCCGCTCAAGGCGTGGCGGTGTCATTGGCTTACGGGGTGCTGGTGTTGCTGGCGAGCCTACCGGGTATCTGGGTGGCGCTGAGTCGTCGTGAAAAAGCGCAACCTTCAGGCGGTAGTATCCCGCAGTCGCAGATCGAACAGCGTGTCGTCACCGCAGCGGAAAGTCCGCATGGGCGGGCGCAGCGCACTCTCAAGGGTCTCAATAGGCGTCATTTGCAGCCCTGGCCTACCGGAGCCGATCAGCAGCGGGGCGACCAACAGATGCAGACGGTCAACGGCACCCGCTTCGATAAACTGAGACACCGTAATGCCGCCACCCTCTATCAGTACCCGCGGCAAGCCCTTTTTGGCCAGCAGGGTGACAACATCTTTGGGATTGAACTGACCGCTGGCATTCAGCGGCAGTACGCAACGTTCAACGTGGGCCACGCTCGCCGTTGCCTGCAGCTCAGACCCCATGATATGCAGCGTCGGGGCGTTATTGGTGTTCAGCAGTGCCAAGTCGCTGGGAATGCGGCCGCGTGGATCCAGCACCACCCGCATCGGGTTAGTGCCGCTAACATGGCGCACGGTCAGCTGCGGGTTATCGGCGCTGGCGGTACCCGCGCCGACCACCACTGCGTCGACCAAAGCGCGCAGACGATGCAGGTGAACCAAACTTTCATGGCCGTTGATGTAGTGGGAGTGGCCACTTTCCGTGGCAATGCGGCCATCCATACTCTGTCCCAGCTGCGCCACCACCCACGCCGGTCGACTGGCCAGCGGGGTCAGGCAATCGAGCAGCTCTCGCGCCTCAGCGGTGATCGCTTTAGCCGTTTGCCACTCGCCGGTTGGCGACACCTTAATCGCCACATCGCTAGGACGCCGATGACGCAGTGCCAACAGCCAATTCCAGGCGTCGGCCAGTGTAATCGTGTTGACATGAGATTCGGGCATGACGCCTCCGCGCTTAAAGATTCGCTTCATCATGCGGGCGCTTCTTGGTTAAGAGCAAGCCGTTCGGGGCAGCCATTCATTCAGTTCAGAGCAAATAGCTCAGCGCGAGCGTGCGCCATCCCCCTCGTAAGGAAGCCAGGAGGCCTACATGTACCAGATTGAACGCGCTATTTTCGACATCCGCCGTGGATTGCCAGTGGTGGTGAATGCCAGTGGGCAGCGTTTGCTCGTGCAGGCGCTGGAAGGCAGTGAATCGGTCGAAGCGCTGGCTTTGCTAGCAGGCGAGCGGCCTTCGCTGGTGCTTACTCGTCACCGCCTGACGGCGATGGGCATGAACTTGTCCGCCGAGGCCGCCAGCCTACCGCTGGTAGCTCACATTAGCACCAATGAGCTGAATGGCTTGGCCACGGCGGAAACGCTTTCACAACCTGCGGGTGGGTTACTGAGCGGGTTAAAGCCCGCCGGAATAGCCGAACTAGGCGCCGTGACGCTGATGCGCAGAGCCCTGCTGATTCCCGCAGCGCTCTGCGCTTTTGTTAGCCAAGAGGCTACAGCGACCATTGAGCAGCAGTTGGCAGAAGGACGCCTGCTGCAAGTCAGCGCTGAAGACGCTACACAATGCCTTGCTGGGGCGCCGGGCATGCTCAAGCGGGTGAGCGAAGCGAATATCCCCCTCGAGGATGCTGCCGACAGCCGCTTTGTGCTTTTCCGTGAGCCGGACGGCCTGCGTGAGCACGTTGCTGTGGTGATCGGTAAACCGGAGCGCTGGGAAGGCGCGGTGCCGCTACGCCTGCACTCGGCGTGTTTAACCGGTGACCTGTTCGGCAGTCTGCGTTGCGATTGCGGCGAGCAGCTACGCAACGCCGTGGCGGATATTCAAGCCATGGGTGGCGGTGTGCTGCTCTATTTGGCTCAAGAGGGCCGGGGCATTGGCTTAGCCAATAAACTACGCGCCTACACCTTACAGGATGGTGGCCTGGATACCGTGGATGCGGATCAAGTACTCGGTTTTGGTGACGATGAGCGCCAGTATGCGGTGGCTGTGGATATGCTCAATGCGCTCAATATCGACCAAGTTCAACTGCTGACCAACAACCCCTTGAAGATGGAAGCGTTGCGTCAGGGTGGTATTGAAGTGGTATCACGCCAGGCGCTGTACGGCAGCGTTACCGACCACAACCAGCGCTATCTAAATGCCAAAGCCACCCGAGGCGGGCACTTGTTGGAAGATGTGCTCAGTAGCCAGCGTTAAACCGTACTAAGCGCTAAACATGAACCAACACGAACCTAGTGACGGGGCTGTCATTAGTTGGTTAGCGGTGGTAGTTGGGCGGTTTCTTTTACCACTGCTGCTAACTGTCTTGCGTAGTGTTGAACCAGTTGCTCGCCTAGTTCAGCGCTGGCTTGGCTGGCATCGCCCGCGACACCTTGGGTGCTTAAGTCTTCCGCCAGCCAGGCAAAAGCCGCAGCACCTTCTGCGCTCACTAATGCATCGCCTTGGGGCGCTGCAGGCGGGGTGGCCTGATAGCCGTCCAACTGCACCAGCGTTGGCGCTAAATAGAGCATCATAGCGGTTTCGAGCAGTCCGCCGTGTAAGCCGTAGCGCAACTCTTCAAAGGCAATCGCGCCCTCTAGCGGTGGTAGCCGTGTGTAAGTCGCTTTGACCACGCGCATACCATGCCGCCGACGCAGGGTTAACCCTGCCAAATCCATCACTGCCTTATTACCACCATGGCTGTTAATCAGCACCAGGCGGCGAATGCCGGCGTGGGCTAAGCTGTCGCCGTAGGCTTCAAGAGTAGCAATGGCCAGCGGCGCGGGTAGGCTGAGCGTGCCGGGAAAATTGGCGTGCTCGTCGCTGGCGCCCACCGCAATCGGCGGTAGGCAGATTACGTTCAGGTGGGTATCCAGCTTCTCCAACATAGCGGTTTGCAGCCCCTCGCCAATGGTCAAGTCGGTGGCTAAAGGGAGGTGAGTGCCGTGCTGTTCAATGGCCCCGAGCACCAGTACCGCTACAGGGTCGCATTGGGCGAACTCGGCTAACTGTGGAGCGGTGAGGGTTTGCCAGTGGTGAATCATAAAATGAGAAGCCTTTAGGTATTAAGCATCATTCAGAAGTAATCGATGATCCGAGCGGCAGGCGTACAGGTCACCGGAAGGCAATCCTTCGGCCCCTGTGCTTAGCCACTCGCTAACCGCTTGTGGTGTTTGCCACTCGGTCCAGCGAAAGTGGCGTTGTTCACCGGCCACCACGTTGTAGCGGTACTCGCCAAGGCGGCTTAAGTGGTTCACGCAGGCGTTGTTTATTTCCAGGGCGCCTGCCACAAACTCCACCGACAGCGCGGCCACCGGGCAACTTAGCCCCGCCAAAACCTCCGCCTCAAAACCTTCAACGTCGATTTTTATAAAGCTGGGCTCGCCATACTCGTCAATTAACGCATCCAGCGTGGTCACCGGCACCCGTAAACGCTGCTCCCACCGTACCTGACTAAAGCCTGCGTTGCGTTCGCCGATCTGCTCCCGCCACTCGGTGGCCAAGGTAGACAGGGTCGGGTTGCTGGGGCTGATCGCTATCTCAGCAAAGCCCACCGTAGGGCCCGCCGCCATCGGCAGCAGGGTAATGGTCGGCGGCTTTACCAGGCGTTTAAACCATTTGGCGAGGTCGGGCTGGGGCTCCAGCGCCACCACCTTGGCGCCGAGCGCATGAAAAGCCGCGCTACGGTCGCCTAGATGCGCGCCAATATCAAAGGCAACGGTGCCGGGTTGTATGAAAGGCTGATAGAGGCGCTGCAGGCCACGCTGACGCCCAGGCCGCCAATAAATAAACAGCGAGCGGGCTAGCCCACCCGCGCTGCGCAGTCGTCGTAGCGCCATGCGCCGCATTAGTTGGGCTCTCTGAATGGACGTGCCTTGATCCACACAGGCGCTGGCGAGATAAGGTTTGCTTGATAAGTGCTATTCGTCATCGGGATACCACACGTAATTCCAGGTTTCGCTAACTGGTTCGCCGTTTAAGGTGAGCCTTAGTCGAACATCGCTGGGTTGATCGCTGGCGGGTAGCCGGAAGCTGGCTCGCCAGCCATTGTTGGGCAGCGCGGTGACCTGGGGGAGCAGTACCTCGCCGTGTTGGGCGCTAATGTCTAACTCGACGGGCTGGTCAGCGGTGAGTTCCTCTAAGGCACCTCCCTGAAAGTCGACAATAAACTGGCGCTGGCCTTGTGAGGCAGAGTCCGCTTGCCCCGGCACCGCCGCATTGCCATGACGAGTGCGAATGGCGCGGCCAAGATTGTGCGCATCAGGCTGAGTGTTCAGCGTGTGAGTGAGATAGTGCAGGCGGCGCGATTCGCCGGCATCCAGGGTGTCGTCCGCCACCCAGTAGGCGACTATATTGTCGTGAGTCTCATCGGGGGTAGGGATTTCGACAAGTTCCACGTGGCCCGGGCCCCAATCATCCAGCGGCACAATCCATTGGCTGGGGCGACGGTGATACTGGGCTTCGGTATCCAAATAGCGGTTAAAATCCCGTTCCCGTTGCATTAATCCAAAGCCTTGAGGGGAGTCGTCTACAAAGGCGGATGTATGCAGGTGAGATGGGTTACTCAGCGGGCGCCAGATCCACTCGCCGCTACCGGCATGTATCAGTAGGCCATCGGAGTCGTGCACCTGTGGACGAAAATCGTCCGGCCGCTCGCGGCTTGCCTCACCATAAGTGAACATACTGGTGAGCGGTGCAACGCCCAGCTTGGCAATATCTTGCCGGGCAAACAGCTCCGCTTCGACCTCGACCTGAGTATTCTCACCGGGTTGGATAACAAAGCGATAGGCGCCGCTGACCGAGGGGCTATCCATTAACGCCAGCAGTTCAATCTGTTCGGCATCAGCCTCGGGTTTATAGAGCCAAAACTCGCGAAATGCCGGGAACTCTTCGCCATCTGGCGAGGCGGTATCGATCGCCAGCCCGCGAGTAGATAGTCCGTAAGCCTGGTCACGCCCGACAATGCGGAAGTAGCTGGCACCGAGAAATACACCAAATTCGTCGGCGTAGTCATCGCTGTTAAGAGGGTAGTGGAGGCGAAACCCCGCATGGCCGCTGCCGACTAAGTCTTGCTCTTTCAGTGCGGCGGCATTGCCATCGTAGGTGTAGTCCTCTGCTGAAAAGGGCAGGGGCGTTACCGTGTCGTTTTCGATAACGTTCAAGGCAATCGGGGTTTGAAACAGAAAGCCGCTATGAAATAACTGTAGGTTAAAAGGGCTCTCGTCTTTCCAGTAGGCGTGTTCGGGATCAAAGCGAATTTGCCGGTAGGTATCGTAATCAAGCTCACGCAATACCTCTGGTAAGGTCTCTTCCGGGGCTTGGTAGGTTTCTTGAGCAAGCTGTTTGGCGCGTTCAATAACCTGCCTGAAGTGCGCATCGTCTGCGGCCAACGCTGGCAAGGTCAGCGCGCAGCCAATTAACACTATCCATTTGCCAGGCCGCCACTTGGCAACCGGCTTCCTACCAACTTGATTACAACGCATGGGCGAAATCCTTTCCGGTGAGGGCCTGCAAAGCGCATGGCCTAAAGCCAAGCAAAGCGTGAAATTTTTACACAACAACTATACGATAAAATATTACAGTACATGATTATTGCGCTTTTCAGCAGCCTTATTCCTTGCTCTCTTATCTTGCGATTGGGTACAGCTACTCAACGAGACCAAGCGCTGACAGACTGTACCTTTGACACTGTAAGCTAAAGTAGGCACCTATGGGGATGCGATGAGTCGATTATTACTAATGCTTCTAACGCTGAATTTCTTACTCATCGCGCCGCTCTGGTGGCGTTTTGGCGAGATCAGCTCATATTTGCTCGCTTGGGAGGCGCTTATCATTGCGCCGCTCATGTTGCTACTTCCCGTCGGCCAAGCGCGCCGCATAGTGTCCATCGGACTCGTTAGTTGGGTGATGTTGGCAACCGCCGCGAATCTAGGCGCAGCCGCCACCCAAATGGCCTTTGCCCGGCCACTTAATCTTTATCTTGATATACCTTTGCTGCGCTCAATTTATCACCTGCTAGTAGGTAATGTAGGTCAACTGTTGGCAGTTTGCGCAATGCTGCTGGGGGTTGCCCTGCTGATAGCCATCACTCTGGTTTTGGCACGCCTGATGATGCCACCCGTTGCCTACTCTGTTAAGCGCCTGCCTGGCGTGGTCGCGTTAACGCTGCTGGTCACTGCCACTACCGGCGCGGCGCTTGAACTCAATGGAGTACGGCTGATAGAAAGCGCGCGCTTGCCAGCTGTGGACACCACGCGTTTTCAGTGGCAGCAAATTACCGATACCCACGCCGCCCGCCTCGCCTTTACTGCACAGCTGGAGGCCGCACCCATGGAGGCGCGACCACTGCCGGGATTGGCGGGGCGCAATGTACTGCTCACCTTTATTGAGTCCTACGGTATCTCGGCGCTGGAAAACCCACGTTACTCCGACGTTCTACTGCCTACTCTAGCCGAGATGCAACAGCGCCTGGGGGAGCATAACCTTCACGTGGTCTCTGGCATGTTGGCCTCACCCATTCGTGGTGGGCAGTCATGGCTAGCCCACGCGACAGCCCTCAGCGGCCGCTGGATCGACAACCAGCTGTGGTATCAGCTGATGTTGGACAGCGGCCACTCCACTTTGATCGATGATTTTCGTGCCACTGGTCAGCGAACCCTCAGTGTGATGCCCGCCATTACCCTGGCGTGGCCGGAAGGGGAGGCCTACGGTTTCGATGAAATTGCCGCAGCGAAAGATATCGCTTACGCCGGGCCTGCTCTCAACTGGGTAACCATGCCGGATCAATTCACTCTCGATTACACCCAGCGCTACTTGCTAGGTGAGACACCGGTGTTTGCCCAATTGGCACTGATCTCCAGCCATGCCCCATGGACGCCGATTCTGCCGGTACTGGACAATTGGTCATCCATTGGCGATGGGCGTATTTTTGCCCCCTGGGAGGATGCCGGTGACCCACCAGAAGTGCTGTGGCAGGACATTGAGCGCATTCGTGACCACTACGCCTGGTCGGTGGACTACGCTGTGAAAGTCACCGGCCGCTGGGCTGAACGTGTAGTGGATGATAATACCTTGATGATAGTGCTGGGGGATCATCAAGCCGCGCCGTTGATTACCGGTGACGATGCCAGCGCGGCAGTACCGGTGCATATTATTAGTGGCAACCCTGAGCTATTGGCGCCCTTTATAAAGCGTGGCTTTGTTCCCGGCACGTTGCCTACGCTCGAAGAGTCGCGCGACGCACCTAGAATGAGCCAATTACGCCACTGGCTACAAGCCGATTTTGGAGAGTTAAATGATGTTTACACCGAGGATGGTGATGAGTGAAGGGCGGAATGACTTGCGGCTTACCAAAGCCAGCTATTAGGGCGTGCCGGTGTTAGCCCTTTGCGAACATCGACCCAGCCGAGTACGCAGCGCACGCCTAGCCATACCGCTAGCAGCGGCCAGAGCAGGGTGCCGACTATCACAATGCTGAGTAAAAAGGCGATGCCGGCATAGAGCGTGCCGATCCAGAAGGTGCGGATCAGATACCGGTAGTGCTGCTGCAGCCAGGGCGCCGCTTCTTTACGATAAACATAGGCGATGATTACGCCAATCAGCAGGGTGATATTGGCAGTGACAATACCCGCTAAGTAAAGCGCGTAGATAATCTGCGGAGCGCGTATCTCATCGCGGGGTATAGGGGGTTGTGCCATCAGTTCTCTCTTTTTCAGCCTAATAAAGACGATAGTCGCGGAAGTTGGCTAGATTTTGCTGCTCCTGCACTACTTTACGGTAGCGCTTGTACTCCCATTGATACTGTGCAGGCTCCAAGGCAATCGCACTCTCGACGCTGGCATTGACGCCTGTGGCAGACTGCACATCATCGTCGCTATAGACCCGCTCGTCGGCATCCAGAAAATGGATCTCAAACCCTTTACCAGGAATACGTAGCGCGACGCCGGTGACTACCCGTGCCTGGGTGCGGGCGACCAATTTCGGCAGCAGGGTGGCGGTGTAAGCCTCGCGACCAAAGAAGGGTGCAAAAACGCCGCTGCCCCAGTCGGGCTCCTGGTCAGGTAGTATGCCAATCGCTTCGCTGCGTTTAAGCGCTTTAAGTAGTGCCGCAACGCCGCGGGGGTTGGTGGGAACCAAACTTGCCCCCATACGCTCGCGGCCATGACGAATGACGGGATCGAGGGCGGTGATTTTGGGTGGCTCGTACATGGCGGTGAAAGGGAAATGGCTCGAGAGCCAAAAGTTAAGCACCTCCCAGTTGCCGAAGTGCGGGGCAAGCACAATCACGCCGCGGCCTTCGGTGCGGGCGTTATCGAGCTTGTCGCGACCGTGCACCGCTAAAATGCTGGTCTCTACCTTGTTTGGTTCCGCCATCCAGGCGTGGCCCAGCTCCAACATCGTAGCCGTTGAGTGGCGTAAACTGTGCTGACCAAGGGTTTTACGTTCAGCAATGGAGAGGTCTGGGTAAACGATCGCTAAGTTGCGATCGGTTACCCAACGCTCACGCTTATTAAAGCGGTAAACCAGGGGGCCGAGCGCCGAAGAAATACGCCACAGGCGCGCAAGCGGCCAGCGTGACAGTTGACGCCACAGCCAACTGATCGCACTGGCTTTGGAAAAACGCCTAGCGTTATTAGCCCCCTGTGGTGTCATCGTTAAATCAACCAAGTATCTACATTGGAAGGTGCGCGCTTCTCTTGCAGCCCTTTGAAACCTTTAACACAGCGAATAATGAACCACACGGCTAGCGCCAGCAAAAGTGGGAAACCGATCACTGCAAAGAGCAATATCGAGAAAATAATGCCGTACACCAATCCTATCCAGAAGGTGCGGATCTGGTAGCGGTAGTGCTCGTCCAGCCACGTAGGGCCTTTGCCCTTATAGACATAGGCAATGACCACACCAATAATCGACGTAAAACCAAGGATAAAACTGGCCAGATAGAGCGCATAAATAACCATTGCCATGGTTGTGTCGGGCTGGGAGCTCTGCTCTTCGCTTACGACTTGGCCGTCGAGTGGGGATTCACTTTCGTTATCAAGCATAACGTTTCCTTTCATTCAATTGTATAGATGCTGAAGTGGGTGATGGTGCTTGGCACATCAGTGCGCGCTATTTAAGCGCGATATATAATACCTTGATTCATTAGACTTAGCATTAACGCGAAGAGGGGCGGCAAATCTCTAGCAGGTTACCGTCCGGGTCACGCAGATAAATCGACTCAATCGGGCCTGTGGCGCCTTGGCGGGCGACGGGGCCTAGCTCTACGTCTATCGCCAGCGCATCTAAATGCTGCTTGAACTCATCCAGCGGCAGCTGGCAGCGCAGGCATAAGTCCAGGCTGCCAGGGGTGGGTGTGGCTGAAATGGGGGCAATATCGGTGTCGGTTTGATGTAGGCGAAGTGCCGTATCACCGAGCATTAAATCGACCCGTTGGGCATCGCGATAGCGCACGTCTAGGCCCAAAACACGTGAGTAAAAATCGACTGCGCGACCCATATCGGTCACGGTTACAACAAGATGATCCAGACCTGATAGCATGCCACCTTCCTTAATACGTAACGATAAGCCAGAGAATACGATGATGCGCTGCTGTCCGCTCTGTGTGGAGCCCACTACTGCGCCCTACCACCGGGATCGGCGTCGTGACTACTACCAGTGTGCCACGTGCAAGCTGGTATTTGTCCCCCCCGAGCAGCATTTAAGCGCCGCTGCAGAAAAGGCCGAATACGATAAACATCAAAACTCGCCGCATGATACGGGATACCGGCGCTTTTTAGGGCGTTTATTTACCCCGCTGTTAGCTAAGCTCGAACCCAACGCCCGCGGTCTTGATTTTGGTTCAGGGCCAGGGCCGACGCTGTCGGTTATGTTCGCAGAGCAGGGGCACCCGATGGCTATTTACGACCTTTTTTACGCCCCCGATGCCTCAGTTTTGACACAAATATATGATTTTATCACCGCCACAGAAGTTGTTGAGCACTTGGCGCAGCCCGGCAAGGTGCTTACGCAGTTGGCGGATCAGCTCTCGCCAGGTGGCTATCTGGGCTTAATGACCAAGCGCGTCACTTCGCCGGAGGCTTTTGCCCGCTGGCACTATATTAGCGACCCCACCCATATCAGCTTTTTTAGTGAGGAGACCTTCCGTTGGTGGGCACAAAAGAATAGTTTAGTAGTGGAATTTCCTGGGCCAGACACGGTTATTCTACACAAAACGCTAACGTGAATAATTATAACGTTAGAAAAGCATTGACTTTGCCCCCTTTGGGGTAATAATTGCGCGCCGCTATCCCGGCCTGACTCGATGTGCCAGGTGAGATGACGGTTCCTGTGAACACGCTTAGTAGCGTTTTTACGCCTGTTTTCAGTCCTTTGTTTCACCACTTTTAGGCAAGACGAGGTTTTCATGTCGCGGCAACTGCTAGCCATGGCGCTGGCGCCCCTGTTAGGGCTCTTCATTCTCGGGATTGGCAACGGTTTTCTTGCCACCTTAATTACCGTGCGCTTGGATGCTGCCGGTGAGTCGGCCACGGTCATCGGTATTGTCTCGTCGGCTTACTTTATCGGTTTAGCGTTGGGCGCAATGGTGAATGACCGCCTGTTGCTGCGCATTGGCCATATTCGCGCTTACGGCAGTTTTGCCTCATTAGTGGCCGTCACGGTGCTGCTGCAAGGCTTGTTCTTCGACCCCTGGGCCTGGTTTGTACTGCGCCTTATCGGCGGCTGGGCCACGGTTGGGGTTTATCTGGTTATCGAAAGCTGGCTGCTCACGTCAGGCGACCAGAAGGTTCGCGGCCGCCTGCTGGCGCTTTATATGATTTCACTTTACGCCGCCGGTGTATTGGGCCAACTGCTGCTGGGTGTTACCAACGCCATGGGCGTCACTGCGCCCTTTATGGTGATTGGGCTACTGGCCTCGCTCTCTGTGCTACCTATGGCGATGATTCCTCGCGTGTCACCGATTATGGAGCACGCCGAACCGCTTCCCCCGCACCGTTTGATCACCCTGACGCCCACCGGTGTGATGGGTAGTTTAGGCTCTGGGATGGTGGTAGCCGCAGCGTACACACTGCTCCCGCTCTATTTACAGCGTATTGGCATGAGTGTCAGTCAGGTGGGGCAGATGATGGCGGTGGTGATTATGGGCGCGATGCTGCTGCAGTACCCGATTGGCCGTTGGTCGGATCGCCATGACCGACAAATGGTACTGATTGGCATTAGCGGTTTCTGCGTGCTGATCTCGGCGGCGATGCTTTGGCTGCCGCTCTCTACGCCGCTGTTGGCGGTACTGCTATTCTTGCTTGGCGGTGGGGTATTTGCGCTCTACCCGGTGGCGGTGAGCCACGCCGCCGACCGCGCCCCCGCAGGGGCGCTGGTGCGTATGAGCCAGGGCCTGTTGCTGATCAACTCCATTGGCGCCACGATCAGCCCGCTAATGATTTCTCCGGTGATGACCGCGATGGGCGATGCGGGTCTGTTTTGGGCCTTCGGCTCACTAAGTCTGTTCTTTGTTATGTTCTTCTCCTGGCGGCGTAGCGTGCGCCCGGCGCCTGTGCCTGTGGCACCCTTTACGCCGACTACGCCAATGACCGCTGCTGGTGCTGAGCTGGTGGTCACCGAGGAGTTGATGCAGGGGGCACTGGAGCACGAGCACTTGGAGGATCTCTCAGATGCCGTATGGGACGTCGACGCCGCTGAACCGGTGGTAGGGCCGCCTGCGGAAGATGAGAGCCATATCACTTATTATGATGATGTGGAGCAAGCAAGTGAGCGAAAGTAAAGACGGGTGAGGACGCTAATCATAGCGGGTGATACCTTGGGCTAATGGTGTGGGCAAGAGAGTGTTACTACTATCAAGGGTACACTTTCAAACAATTGTTTAATTTTCAGCCCGAGGTTCGCTATGAATGTTTACGCCGCACCGGTACGCGATTTGCGCTTTGTGCTTGAAGAGCTGCTAGCGCACCGTTCGCTTAGCCTGCCGGGCTTTGAAGAGGCCACGCCAGACTTGGTCGAGGCGGTACTCGAAGAGGCCGCAAAACTGGCCGGTGACATTTGGGGCCCGCTTAATAAGATTGGTGATCAGCAAGGGGCCAAGCGCCACTCCGATGGCAGTGTGACGACGCCAGAAGGCTTCGCGACGGCTTACCAGGCTTATGTCGAGGGTGGCTGGAACGGTATTGGTGTATCAGAAGCACTAGGTGGTCAGAACCTGCCAGAAGTGGTTGCCAGTGCGGTGCAGGAGATGCTTCACGGTGCCAATATGGCGCTGGGGCTCTGCCCCATGCTGACCGCTGGCGCTATCGAAGCGCTGGCCCATCACGGTAGCGATGCGCTCAAAGCGACCTACTTGCCCAAACTGGTGGAAGGCACCTGGACGGGCACTATGAACCTGACCGAATCCCAAGCGGGCTCGGATCTCTCCCAAGTACGCACTCGCGCGGTACCTGAAAACGACCATTACCGCATCAGCGGCCAGAAGATCTATATCACCTGGGGCGAACACGATGCCGCCGAAAATATTATCCATCTTGTGCTAGCCCGCAAACCCGATGCGCCGGAAGGCAACAAAGGTATTTCCCTGTTTCTGGTACCCAAGTTCCTGATCAATGAAGACGGCTCCTTGGGCGAGCGCAACGACGTCACCTGCGCCTCTATCGAGCACAAACTGGGCATTCATGGCTCGCCCACCTGCACCCTGAGCTTTGGTGAAAACGGCGGGGCGATTGGCTACCTTGTTGGCGAAGAAGGGCGTGGCCTTAATCATATGTTTACCATGATGAACGAGGCGCGTCACAAAGTCGGTATTCAGGGTATTGGCGTGGCCGAACGTGCCTGCCAGCACGCCTTTGCCTATGCGTTGGAGCGTCACCAAGGGCGCTCTCCCAAAACCCGTGGCGGCGCTGAATGCAGTATCAGCGATCATTTAGACGTGCGCCGCATGCTGCTCTCCATGCGCTCACGTACCGATGCACTGCGTGCGCTGGCGCTCTACTGCGCTGCCGAGTTGGATACTGCCCGCCACGCTGAAAGTAACGAAGCCCGCCAAACCGCCCAGGCCCGCGCGGATATTTTGATTCCAGTGATCAAAAGCTTCTCTACCGATCAGGCAGTGGATATCGCCTCCATGGGGATTCAGGTGCACGGTGGGATGGGCTATGTGGAAGAGACCGGAGCAGCGCAGCTACTGCGCGATGCTCGCATTGCGCCTATTTACGAAGGCACCAACGGTATTCAGGCACTCGACTTGGCGGGACGTAAACTCCAGCGTGACAATGGCGAAGCGCTCGCTGCGCTGCTTCACGACGTTTCCGCCACCGTGGAGCAACTCAATGCCGACCCCGCTTTGTCAGCGTTGGGCAGTAGTTTGGCCGCAGGGCTTGAGGATTTGAAAGCTGCCCAGACAATTGTGCAGGAACAAGGCAGTGACCCTGAAATCGGCGCAGATGCGGTGCAGGCTTACGCAACGCCGTTCCTGAACTTGGCGGGCCACGTGCTGTGTGCTTGGCAGATGGGGCTGGCGGCTCTCAGCGCCCATGCTGCCCTTAACAACGGCAGTGATGATCCCTTCTATACTGCCAAGATGCGCAGCGCCGAATTTGCCATCACTCAATGGCTGCCGGTAGGCCGCGCCCAGCGCACGGTGATTGAGGCGGGTATGCAGTGCTTAAGCGATTTTGAGGTTCACTAACGCTAATTTGCAGCTTCACGCCGCCGCCTCTTGAGGCGGCGGCGCTGTTTCTAAGCGATCAAAACAACCATTTTAAACAAACTCTTAAAACGAACGCTTTCAAAAACATCAACAAAAGTCAGGAGCCGACCATGACCGCTATCTTTGAGCAAGGCTTGCCCAAAACTGTTGCCAACCACGTGCCGCTTTCACCGCTGACCTTTATCGAGCGCTCGGCGTCGATCTATCCCGATTACCCGGCGGTGGTACATGGCAGTACGCGACGCACCTGGAGCGAAACTTGGTCGCGCTGCCGCCAGCTTGCCTCGGCGCTCGAAAAGCGGGGCATTCAGCCGGGCCAGACAGTGGCGGCGATGCTGCCCAATATCCCCGCCATGTTTGAAGCACACTTTGGCGTGCCGCTGGCCGGCTGCGTGCTTAATACGCTGAATATTCGCCTGGATGCTGAGGCGATCAGCTATATGCTGGAACATGGCGAGGCCAAAGCCATTCTGGTCGACCCCGAGTTTGCTGAGGTCATCCAGCAAGCGGTTGCCAAGCTACCCCACAAGCCGCTTATCATCGATGTGACCGATGTGGAGTTTCTTGGTGAGACCCCGAGCATTGGGGAAGTGGAGTACGAAGCGCTGCTTCAAGAGGGCGACGCTGACTTTGCCTACCAGCTTCCTGCCGATGAGTGGGATGCGATCTCGCTCAACTATACCTCTGGCACCACCGGCAAACCCAAGGGCGTGGTCTACCACCACCGCGGCGCTTACCTCAATGCGGTGAGCAATATCATGGAGTGGGCGATGCCCCACCACCCGATCTACCTGTGGACGCTGCCGATGTTCCACTGCAACGGCTGGTGCTTCCCATGGACGATTGCCGCCAACGCCGGGGTAAACGTGTGTCTGCGCCGCGTCGATCCTAAAAAGATCATGCAGCTCATTGCCGAAGAGAAGGTCACCCACTTCAGCGGGGCGCCGATTATTCTTAATGGCCTCGTGAACCTGCCTGCGGAAGATAAGCATCAGTTCGATCATCCGGTCAAAGTCACCACCGCCGGTGCCGCGCCGCCTGCCTCGGTGATCGCCGGGGTGGAGAAGCTGGGCATTGAGGTAACCCACGTTTATGGCCTGACGGAAGTCTACGGGCCGGTAACCGTCTGCGCATGGCGGGAAGCGTGGGATGAATTGCCGCTGGAAGCACGAGCCAAAATTAAAGCCCGCCAGGGGGTGCGCTACCACATGCTCGAAGCGCTGTGCGTGGCTGATCCGCTCACCATGGAGACAGTGCCCAAGGATGGCCAAACCATGGGTGAGATACTCATGCGCGGCAATAACGTTATGAAGGGCTATTTAAAGAACCCGGAAGCCACCGAGCAGGCGCTGGAGGGCGGCTGGTACCACACCGGCGACCTGGCGGTTTGGCATCCGGATGGCTATATCGAGATTAAAGACCGCTCCAAGGACATCATTATTTCTGGCGGTGAAAATATCTCCACCATCGAGGTGGAGGACGCTATTTATGGCCATCCCGCCGTTGAAGAGGCCGCGGTGGTCGCTAAGCCCGACGAGAAGTGGGGTGAAACGCCCTGTGCCTTTGTGAAGCTCAAAGTCGGTTACGGCGAAGTCACCGAAGCTGACATTATCGCTCACTGCCGCGAACATTTGGCGGGCTACAAAGTCCCCAAAACGGTTATTTTCAGCGAGCTACCCAAAACCTCGACAGGCAAGATCCAAAAGTTCGTACTGCGTGAAGAAGCTAAAAACCATTGATAACCCTAGTGTAGCGATAATCGATAGAGGAGAGAGTGCATGAGTGACCAACTTGTTGGCGTTGTAGGAGCCGGTACCATGGGGCAGGGGATCGCTCAGGTAGTGGCTGCTAGTGGCTTTAACGTGTGCCTTTACGATGTGGCCGAAGAGCAGCTTGGCCGTGCCAAAACGAACATCGATAAAGGCTTGGGTAAGTTGGTCGCTAAGGAGAAAATCAGCGAATCGGATAAAAGCGCCGCTCTAGCCCGTCTATCTACCACAACCACGCTGAGTGCCCTAGGCGACTGCGCAATTATTATCGAGGCCGCACCCGAACAGCCTGAACTCAAAGAGAAGTTGTTTCGCGATCTAAGCCGCTTGAGCAGCACCGCTATTCTGGCCTCCAACACCTCGTCGCTGTCGCTCACTCGCTTGGCAGCGGTGTGCGATCACCCCGAGCGCGTAGTGGGCATGCACTTCTTTAACCCAGTGCCAGTGCTCAAACTGGTGGAAGTGATTCGTGCCGAACAAACCTCGGACGCTACCGTGGCCGAGATTGAAACCCTAGCTAAAGCGTTGGGTAAAACTGCTGTGCCGGTAGGCGACGCGCCGGGCTTTGCGGTAAATCGCCTGCTGGTGCCCATGATCAATGAGGCAGCGTTTATCGTGCAGGAGGGCACCGCAACGCCGGAAGCGGTTGATAACGCTATGAAACTAGGAGCGGCTCACCCCATGGGGCCGCTGGCACTGGCGGATTTAATCGGGCTGGATGTGTGCCTGGCGATTATGGACGTGCTGCAAGAGGGCTTTGGCGACCCCAAATATCGCCCCTGTCCACTGCTTAAGCGCATGGTCGCAGCGGGCTACCTAGGCCGTAAAAGTGGGCGCGGCTTCTACTCTTACGATTAGCTTGTACTGAAGGGAAGAGTGCGGCGTAAAGAAGTGATTGCCACTCAACCAAGCGTTCGCTAGGGTTGAGTGGTGTTCACTTTAATGTTCCATAACAAATCAAATAAGGAGTCCGCCATGAGCGAAGCAGTCATCGAGAAGGTTGATAACGACGGGATGGTGCGTCTGACCATCAATCGTCCCAAAGCACTGAATGCGTTAAACAGCGAAGTGCTTTCCGCACTGGAAGCGCACTTAGTAGAGCTTGAGGCTCACCCGAACCTACGCGCCGTGCTGATTACCGGTGCGGGCGAGAAGTCTTTCGTCGCGGGTGCTGATATCACTGAAATGCGTGAAAAAACGCCCGAAGAAGCGCGAGCTTTCGCCAGCCAAGCGCTGCGTACTATTAAACGCCTAGAGACTCTCCCCGTGCCGGTGGTCGCGCTGGTGAACGGGTTTTGCCTTGGCGGCGGCTGCGAATTGGCGCTGGCCTGCGACTGGGCCGTAGCCAGTGACAACGCCGTATTCGGCCAGCCGGAAGTACTGCTGGGCGTCATCCCCGGCTTTGGCGGCACCCAACGGTTACCGCGTCGTGTTGGCCCTGCAATGGCGATTGACTTGGTGACTACCGGGCGCAAAATCGATGCCCAAGAGGCGCTACGTATCGGCCTAGTCAATCGCGTGATGCCGCAAGCGGAGCTGGAAAGCTACGCTGAAGAGCTCACCAAGCAACTGAAAGGCAACGGCCCGCAATCAGTGCGTGGTGCCAAGCAGGCCGTTCACGATGGTATGGATCAGGATCTGGATAGTGCACTGGCACTGGAAACCAGCTTGTTCGCCTTCTGCTTTGCCGGTGACGAGCAGAAAGAGGGCATGTCAGCCTTTGTTGAAAAGCGTAAACCTAACTTCTAAACCACGCCTCATTCCAGCTTTACTTATTTAGGGGGTGGCGCTTACGTCACCCCCGTTTTATTCTCGAAACCTAACCATTACCTTCAAGAGAATCGCCAATATGCAATGGGCCGCATTCATCCTCGCCGCACTAGGTTTTGCCTATCTTCCTGGGCCTGCAATGCTGTATACCGCAGCGCAAACCCTGGGGCGTGGCCGACGAGCAGGATGGTTAGCGGTCATGGGTGTGCATATGGGCTGCTACGTTCATGTGGTGGCGGCCGCATTGGGCTTGGCGCTGCTGTTTGCAGCGATTCCGCCTGCTTATATCGCCATGAAAATCATCGGTGGGCTTTATTTACTCTGGATGGGACTGAGGCTATGGCAGCAGGGCATTCGTGCCCATAATGATGAGGTGCCGCTGGCAACCACTAAACGCGTGCTTCGCGACAGTTTTTTGGTGGAGGTGCTCAACCCTAAAACCGCGCTTTTCTTTGTCGCGTTTCTGCCTCAATTCGTGCAGCCCGAGAGCGCTATGCCGGTAGCGTGGCAACTGCTCTGGCTAGGTATCGCCACTAATGTGCTGTTCTCATCAGCGGATGTTGTGGTGGTGCTGCTGGCCAGCCCGTTGCGTGAGTGGTTACAAAAATCCCATGGCTCCTCTCGGCTCATTCAGCGCATTGGCGGTGGCGTATTAATGGGATTAGGCGGTAATACACTGGCTCAGGCAGCACGTTAAGGTGGCTGCCTAATTGATCGGCTAATTCGATTTCCCACATAAGGAGCGCTGCATGTTTGATCTCTATATTGCCAACAAGAATTACTCTTCTTGGTCGCTGCGCCCTTGGGTGCTGATGAAAGCGCTGGAGATTCCGTTTAACGAACACCTGATGCCGTTCGAGGGTGGTTTGGGTGCAAGCCATGCCACCTTCATTCGCTTCTCACCTTCAGGTTTGGTGCCCTGCTTGGTGGATGTGACGGATGAAGGCGAGCTGGCGGTGTGGGACTCCCTGGCGATTATCGAGTATCTGGCCGAGCAGCACGCTAATGTTTGGCCGAGTGATAAAACCGCCCGCGCCTGGGCGCGCTCAGCCACAGCAGAGATGCACAGCGGCTTTAGCGCCCTGCGCGACGAGTGTCCAATGAACTGCGGTATGCGGGTGGAATTGAATAGCTTATCGGCCAATCTTAAGGCCGATGTGGCACGCTTGGATGCGCTATGGCAGCAGGGGATTGAGCGCTTTGGCGGGCCGTTTTTAGCGGGTGAGCACTTCTCAGCAGTAGATGCGTTTTATGCGCCTGTGGCGTTTCGCGTGCAGACATTCAACCTGCCGATCCATGAGAAATCCCAGGCATATGTCGAGCGCTTGCTAGCGCTGCCAGCAATGCAAACTTGGTATCAAGCCGCGCTCGAAGAGCCATGGCATGAGCCCATGCACGAGGCCGATACGCTGAAAAATGGCACAGTCACGGACGATCACCGCAAAGCTTAACCTGTCAGACTATTCACCAGAGACACCCGGCATCGGGTACACTGACGCAAATTTCGTTTGGACATTTTCATGGCTCTTAGTGCAACGCCCTACAAAGTTGATATCAATCTGACCGATCTGGATCGCGGGGTGTATGAAACGCTGCGCTTTACCGTGGCTCGCCATCCGTCAGAGACCGAAGAGCGCATGACCGCGCGCTTGCTTGCTTATGTGTTGTGGTACAGCGAGACGCTGGCCTTCGGGCGTGGGCTTTCAGATGTAGATGAACCGGCACTGTGGGAGAAAAGCCTAGACGGTCGCCTACTGCACTGGATCGAAGTGGGTTTGCCCGATGCCGAGCGGATTACCTGGTGCTCACGTAGGGCAGAGCGCGTGTCGCTACTTGCTTACGGCCGGGTAGAGCAATGGGAGAGTAAAGTGTTGCCCAGCGTGGCATCACTGAAAAATGTGCATGTGGCGGGGCTGCCACAAGAGGCCCTAGCGATTATCGCTAAAGACCTGCCTCGGGCGATTAACTGGGCAGTAATGATCAGCGAAGGATCGTTGTTTATTACTGATGAAAACGGCCAACATGAAATCACTCCGCAGTGGCTGCTGCGCGACAGATAGTGATTCAACTAAGTCATTGGCCTACCAACTTTCGTCTAGTCGACTACGCTAATAAATCTAAACAAATGACAGCAGAAGGGGTGGCCTACGAGCCACCCTTTGATGTTAGTGACTTAGCTCTTTTCTGTAGAAGACTGTAAAAGTATGCTTGCTATCTTTTTGCACAATTACATACAATCAACAATGTTTGTTGATGTTCTTCAAAAGTGGCCTCAAAAAAACACTCCCCAGGACAATCTCAAGGAACGAGCAATGAAAGGTACCTCCCCTCTACGATGGCAGCTGCTACCGCTAGTGGCTGTAGTAACCCTGCTGTCAACGCTGGCACAAGCCGACGATAGTGTCCTCTCGATTAAGCACGCAAATGATGGCATGGCCAGCAGCGATGATGGCCACTTTACCAGTGGCTTTGAGATTAATTGGACGTTTCAGCCTGAAGCACAAAGCTGGACGCAACGCTTGGCCACCGCTTTACCCGATAGCCTTATTGGCAGCGCTGATATGGCAGCTTTTCGTTTGGTGCATCAGATTTATACGCCAAACAATATTGAGCAGCGTGGACTGATTGAAGATGATCGCCCCTACGCCGGGATTGTTTACGGCGGTATCTCACTTTACGAAGACGTGCCCATGGGCAATTGGCGCCAAGCGACTGACCTGCACCTGGATATTGGTTTGGTAGGGCCTTCGTCGCTTGCCGATAGCATTCAACGCGAAGTGCACCGCATCACCGAAAGCGACCGCCCCAGCGGTTGGGATAACCAGCTTGGCGATGAAGCCATCGTCAACGTCGCCATGCGTCGCCAGTGGTGGTATAGCTCCCCTTTGATGGGTAAGCAGTTTGCCCATGGCCCCAGCGTTAGCGCCGCTTTGGGCAACCTTTACACCTATGCAAGCGCCGGGTATAGCGTTCGCTGGGGTGATGAGGCGCCTAGCATTCCTACGCTAACGCCAAGCCCTGGTAGCCGCTACCACATGACCGGTAAAGAGGGGTGGCAGTGGTACCTGTTTGCCAGCGTAGACGGTTACTACATGGCGCAAAACCTGACGCTTGACGGCAATACGTTTAGAAATAGCCACTCGGTTGATCGCAAAGAGTGGGTAGGCGACGTATCAGCAGGGCTGGCGCTGGCCTGGGAAGATTGGCAAGTCACTTACGCGGCAGTTCAGCGCTCACGTGAATTTGACGGCCAGGAAGAGCAGGATAAATTCGGCTCTATCACGCTATCTAAGCGCTTCTAAACGGTTAGGTGAAATGAGGTGAGTAGAAGCGCCCAACGGGAAAGGAGTATTGCTTATGGCTAACAAGTATCCTCACACTCCCGATGGACGCTATTTTGTCGCCAAAAATCGGCTTTGGCGCTGCACTGACCCGCGTTTAGATGAAGACGAAAAGCGAACCCATATCAAAGCATTGATGAAAGCCCGCAGGGCGGTCAGAACAGCCCAGCAGCAAGACGATGAAGACGCGCTGCGCCAAGCCCGCAACGCGGTGCAAAGCGCTAAAGAAGCCCTCGGCGAGCGTGGCCCGGTATGGTGGGATGATGACGCCCCCGATGAAGGCGGTTTGGCGCCCCATAACAGTTCCTATGCCGAGTGGTGGGAGAGTAAACGGCAGCTCCCCTAATTTATATTAATTTATAATTCACGGTTGGGGCTTGCGGTGTTACGCTCTGCCGCTTTCCACGCATACTAAGGGCAACCTGTGAAGATCAAAGCAGACCTCTCCATTTTAGATATCATTGGCCATCTACTTGTCTGGGTGGTGTTGAGTATTATCACGTTTGGCATAGCGTTATTTTTCTTTCCCTATTCGTTTGCGCGGTTTGTCATCAATCGCACATCGCTAGTTGATGCCAGCACTGGCGTCGAGCGAAAAATGGTTTGCGATATCAACCTGTTCAGCAATATCGGCCATATCATCCTATGGATGTTGATTTCGCTGGTCACCTTTGGTTTAGGGTATATTTTCTACTTCTATCGAGTTTGGAATTACGCGTTGAATAACTCGCGGATTGAGTCAGTTTAGTTTTTCTCGTTAAACAGAACTCGGCTTGGAGTATTGATGCTGCACCGGGGCCTACGCTGAGAGTTCAAGCGTAGGCCCTTTTTTGGGTGACTAATTACTCGCTATCAGCCAGCTTATCTTGTGTGCGAAGCTCAAAGTCGCTGGCATCATGACGTTCATGCAACTGCTCGTGCGGCTCGCCAAAAGAGCGGTTGACCATACGGCCACGTTTAACGGCGGGACGTTCATCAATCTCTTCAGTCCAGCGCAGAACGTTCTTGTAGGTATGGGCTTCCAAGAATTCAGCCGCTTCGTAAACGCGATTTTTCACTAGTGCGCCATACCAAGGGTGAATCGCCATATCGGCAATGGTGTACTCATCACCCGCCATAAAGCGGTTTTCCGCCAAGTGGCGGTCAAGCACATCAAGCTGGCGTTTTACTTCCATGGTGTAGCGGTCAATCGGGTACTGATACTTTTCCGGTGCGTAAGCGTAAAAGTGGCCAAAGCCACCGCCTAACATCGGTGCGCTGCCCATTTGCCAGAACAGCCAGGAGAGACACTCGGTGCGTTTCGCCGGGTCGCTGGGTAAGAACTCGCCAAATTTTTCAGCCAAATAGAGCAGGATTGCGCCAGACTCAAACACCCGCTGGGGGGGATTGGTAGAGTGATCCATTAGGGCGGGAATTTTGGAGTTGGGATTCACCTCGACGAAGCCACTGCTGAACTGATCGCCTTCGCCAATTTGGATCAGGTAAGCGTCGTATTCGGCACCAGCTACGCCTTTCTCCAACAGCTCTTCAAGCATCACGGTGACTTTGACACCGTTAGGCGTGGCCAGGGAGTAGAGCTGAAGAGGGTGTTTGCCTACCGGCAGCGCTTTGTCATGGGTAGGGCCTGCAATTGGGCGATTGATATTGGCAAATTTACCGCCGTTGCCAGGTTCCCACTTCCAAACACGCGGGGGTGTATAGGTATTGTCGCTCATTCGTTTCCTCGCTATAAATGGTTTATCGATAATGCTGCGGCTATTATTCGTGGCAGAGGGTGATTAGCCTGATAATAAAGTAGCTCATTTTCTTCAGAGGTGACGGATGCGTGTTATTGGTGTGTTGGGCGGTATGAGCTGGGAGTCGACCCAAGGCTATTACCGAGCCCTAAACGAGGGCGTAAAAGCAGCGCTGGGCGGATTTCATTCGGCTAAGATCGTGCTGGTTAGCGTCGACTTTGCCGACATTGAAGCGCTGCAACAGCAGGGCGATTGGCACGCCGCTGGTGAACAACTGGGCAACGCTGCCCAAAGTGTTGAGCGCGCGGGCGCCGACTGCCTGCTGATTGCCACCAATACCATGCATAAAGTGGCGCCCGCTATTGAGCAGGCGATTACGATTCCGCTACTGCATATTGCTGATGCCACCGCTGAACAGCTTACCGCTGACGGAATCACTCGTGTCGGCCTATTGGGAACGCGCTTTACCATGGAGCAGGACTTTTATATCGGCCGCTTGGAAAAGCAGTTCGGTATTGAGGTCGTGGTGCCCGATCAGTCTGAGCGCGACACTATTCATCGGGTGATCTTTGATGAACTCTGCCAGGGTCGAGTAGAAGATGTATCGCGGCAGCGCTACCTGGCCATCATTGATTCCCTGCATGCCCAAGGAGCCCAGGCGGTGATTTTAGGCTGTACTGAAATCGCTATGCTGGTGAACCAGCGTGATACCACAGTACCTCTTTACGACACCACCGCTCTGCATGCCCAGAGAGCGGTGGCGTGGGCACTAAATGATTAATCTAGGTAACGACGCTTAGACCAGTGTCAGGGTGACATTAATATTGCCACGGGTGGCATTGGAATAGGGGCAGACAACATGGGCTTTCTCGACCAACTGCTGGGCAACGTCTTGCTCAAGGCCGGGCAGACTGATTTTTAGCTCGACTTCGATGCCAAAGCCGGTAGGAATGGCGCCGATACCTACGTGGCCATCAATTTTCGTATCCTGAGGAAGCTTTACTTTCTCCTGGCCAGCGACATGCTTAAGCGCACCTAAAAAGCAGGCCGAGTAGCCAGCAGCAAATAGCTGCTCAGGATTGGTGCCATCACCGCCTGCGCCGCCCAGCTCTTTGGGCGTGCTGAGTTTAACATCCAGCGCGCCATCGGACGATTTGGCCTGGCCTTCACGGCCGCCAGTAGCAGTGGCGTGGGCACGATAAACAACGTTTTCAATAGTGGTCGTCATTCTGTATCTCCTGTCGGTGTTTTCATTATGAATCTGCGCTATTAACTTAGCGCAGCTTTATTTTGCGCGCAATATAAATGGTAAATAAATCTCTATGCCCTGCGCTAGAAAGCGAAGGCTATTGGTTCTTTTGCAGGCTATCACGCAGCCGCACTAAGTCCTCTTTCAGCGTGGTCAGTGCCTCGATCGATTGCTCGCTGGCATGCACCACACAGCTTGGAATATGGCACGCCTGTTCGCGCAACGCTTTGCCTTTTTCAGTGAGATAAAGCTCGACCACGCGTTCGTCTTCGTGGCTGCGTTTGCGATTCAACAACTGATCGGCTTCAAGGCGCTTGAGCAGTGGCGTCAGTGAGCCAGGATCGGTTAGTAGGCGCTTACTCATTGTGCCTACCGTGATGCCATCGTTTTGCCACAGCACTAGCATCGCCAGGTATTGCGGGTAAGTAAGTCCCAGCTTTTTGAGCAAGGGTTTATAAACTTTGGTCATCATCAACGAGGTTGAATAGAGCGCAAAGCAAAGTTGGTGATCGAGCTCTAATTCGCTACAAGATGGTTGCACAAGTATGGTTCCGATCCGAAATACATCGCCTAATGTAGCGCGGGAAGCAGTTAGTGGCTATCCCTAGACGTTGGTCGTAAGTTGGCAGTTTTGTTTTGACACGCACAAGGCGGGTAGCTAGCCTTCGCATACTCAATGTTACCGGTAACAAATTGCCGTTCATTGAATCGGCCATTAACAACATCGCTATTAACGACTCAGCTATTAACAACCCAGTCATTAACAACAATGAGTATTTGGAGACAACGCTATGACCTCTATTTGGCGCAACACGCTGACCTTAGTCGGCGCGACCACCCTGACATTTGGTATGGCCCATGCCCAAAGCCCGGAGCTCTCTGATCCGCCTGAAATTGAAGGCGAGGTAGTCGGCGACCACGGCTCGCATACTTTGCGCATGGGGATCGGCCTGGCGGAAAGCTCTCCGCAGTACCTATCCAGCCAATACTTTGGTGAGATTCTGGAGCAGCGCACCGACGGCCGCATTACGGTTAACGTTTTCCCTAACAGTCAGTTAGGCGACGACGTTCAAATGATGGAAATGCTGCAAACCGGTACGCTGGATATGACCTATCCCTCTAGCTCGGCGACCACTGGTTACGTTGAAGAACTGGCCGCTTTTGATCTGCCCTTCCTGCTACCTAGTCGTGAAGCCGCTGTAGCGGTCATGCAGAGCGATGTTGCCCAGGACATGCTGGACGCCTTTGAAGGCACCGGTCTGAAAGCACTCGCTTTCTCTGAAAATGGCTATCGTCAGCTTTCGAACAGCGCTCGACCGGTGGCTAGTCCTGATGACGTTGCAGGTCTAGATGTGCGCGGTTTAAGCGTTCGTACCATGGAAAACCCGGTACACCTAGCGATTTGGGAAGCCTTAGGTGCCAACCCCACGCCAATGGCCTTTGGTGAGCTGTTCTCCGCCATGGAACAGGGCGTGGTTGATGGTCAGGAAAACCCCTGGAGCACCATCCTGACCTCTAACTTCAACGAAGTGCAGGACTATGGCACTGAAACACGCCACGTCTATACTCCCTTTATCATGATGCTTTCCGAGCGTACTTGGGATCGCATGGCGCCTGAGTATCAAGAGTTGGTGCTGGAAGCCGCTCGCCAGTCCGCTGAATATGAAATTCAGCTGTCTGCTGAGTATGATGACTGGTCTCGGGATCAGCTAGCAGAGCGAGGAATGGAAATTACTCGCCTGGACGACGAGCAGTTAGCCGCGTTCCAAGATGCCGTTCAACCGGTTTATGAAGAGTGGGCGCCGCGTATTGGCGAAGACCTGATCGCCGACATTCAAAAGATCGTTGAAGAGAGCAGCAACTAAACCTTACGTTTAGCGCACCGTTGGGCAGGCCATCGAGCCTGCCCAACGTGTCAGTGCTTCTGGAGCTCCTATGTCACTCTCCTCTACACCCCCAAATACCCCCACGCCGATTGAAGATCCATCGGTGTATCTGGATGACCCCAATCGCAAGTTGCTGGAAATCGATACCGATACCCGCCAAGGCCCTGCACTGTTCCGCTGGCTAACCTTAGGTATGGAGTATCTTATCGGCGTTATTTTAGTGGCGTTGATTGTGTCCGTTTCTTGCAACGTGGTAGGGCGCGCGCTGTTTAATTACTCACTGCCCTGGGCCGATGAGCTGGCGCGCATGCTGTTTATATGGCTGGTGTTTATCGGGGCCGCTGCGGCGTTTTCCCGTTACGAGCACATTGCCGTTGATGCCTTAGTACGGCGCTTGCCGCTGCGCTTGGCACACATGCTCTATTTACTGCAGCACCTAATTATTACCGGCCTAATGGTGGTAATGATTTGGGGTGGCTACCAAGTGCTGTCGCGTTCAAGCGGGCGCTCAGCGATTATGGATGTGCCATTGAGTTTTATCAGCCTTTCTCTGGTGCTGTGTGTCATCTTTATTGCGGTGGTAGCGGTGTGGCGAATGTGGGTCAGCCTTAACGTTATTCGCCACTCTGAGCGGGAGCGCTAATCATGCTATGGATTTTCCTGGCCATTTTATTGGTCTCTATCGTTATTGGGCTGCCCATTGCCTTTGGTTTAGGCGTGGCGGCGCTGGTCATGGCGGTACTCTCAGATATTCCGCTGTCGATTATGATCGAGCAGTCGATTCGTGGGGTGAACAGCTTTCCGCTGCTCGCCATTCCGTTCTTTATTTTAGTCGGTGAGGTGATGAGTAATGGCGGTATTGCTCGTCGCTTGATGGAACTGGCTGGCGCTATGGTCGGCTTTATGCGCGGCGGGCTAGGGCAGGTTGCCATTACCGGTTCGATGTTCTTTGGCGGCATCAGTGGGTCAGCGGTGGCCGATACGGCCGCTACTGGTGCGATGATGATTCCCTCTATGAAAGAGCAGGGCTACACCGCAGCTAATGCTACCGCAATCAATACCGTGTCGTCGGTGATCGGAATTATTATTCCGCCCTCCATCCCGCTGATTCTGTACGGCATCGTCACTGAAACCTCGATTAGCCGCCTGTTTATAGCCGGTATCATTCCAGGGCTGTTGATTGGCTTTGCGCTGATGGTGACCACCTATATTCTTGCCAAAAAGGATGGCGGCGGCGTGCAGCAGTTCCGCTGGGATCGTCTCTGGAAAGCCTTCAAAGATGCTTGGCTTGCACTTGTTCTGCCGGTCATCGTGATTGGCGGTATTATTGGCGGCGTATTTACCGCCACCGAAGCGGCCGTGGCGGCACTGCTTTATGCGCTGGCTATTTCGCTGGTGGTTTACCGTGAGTTCAAGATCAAAGAGCTCGGCGGTATGCTGATTCGCACTGCTCGTTTGACCGGCATGGTGATGATGCTGCTAGCGTTTGCGACGGTTATTGCTTGGTTCCTTACCATCAATATGGTGCCACAAACCCTGGTCAGCCAAGTGCAAGCGATAACTCAAGATCCGTTTATGCTGCTGCTGATTGTGGCGACTTTGCTGCTGTTGGTAGGTTTCGTAATGGACTTAACGCCGGCCATGGTCATCATGGCGCCCATGCTGGCACCGATCGTGACTTCGGTAGGTGTTGATGCCGCTTACTTTGGCGTACTGATGGCGTTTGTATTGGGCATTGGGCTGCTAACCCCGCCGGTAGGTACCTGCCTTTACGTAGGTTGTGGTGTGGGTAAAGTCTCCATGGAGTCGTTAGTCAAAGCCATGCTGCCTTACTATGTGGCGCTCTTAGTCGTGCTGGTAATTCTGATCGCTTTCCCTGGCATCGTGACTTGGCTGCCTGATCTTACCGCCGTGCGCGGCAATTAAGGTTCTTGGTAATGAATAGGAGAGCCGCAGTGAAGACCCACTCGCATCGTATTTTGGTGATGGGCGTGTCCGGCTCCGGAAAGTCGCACATTGGTCACCAGTTGGCGTTGACTCTGGGTGCCACGTTTATCGATGGCGATGACTATCACTCACCCGCCAATGTGGCCAAAATGGCCAGTGGCAAGCCGCTCAACGACGATGATCGGAGTGAGTGGTTGGACACCTTGGCGGCGCTGTTTGCCGAGTATCGGGCAAGGGGGGAGTCACTGGTGATTGCCTGCTCCGGATTAAAAAAGCGCTACCGTGATCGGCTGCGGCAAGGCGACCCAGCGCTGCAGATTCTCTATTTAGAGGGCAGCCGGGAGCTACTGCTTGAACGGCTTGAAACCCGGGCTGGACACTTCTTCAAAGGCGATACCATGTTGGCCAGTCAACTGGCCGACCTGGAACCGCCCAGTGAAGAGGAGGCCTTCAATGCCTCGATTGCCTTATCGCCCCAAGCGATCATTACGCAATTTGCTGCCACGCTACCGACGCCCAGCCGCTCGCCCATTTAAAGGAAGTAAGTTAAAGGAAAAATAAGCATTGGGGTCAGCTTTAGGGAAGACCTCAATGCTTACACCTTGAATAAGGCAGTTACTTTTTGAAGAAAAAACGTCCCACCCTGCAGGATATTGCCGACCACGTAGGGGCTACCAAAATGACGGTAAGCCGCTGCCTGCGTGACCCTGAAACGGTCTCGGAAGGCCTGCGCGAACGCATCTTCTCGATTGCCGAACAGATTGGTTATATTCCCAACCGTGCGCCGGATCTGCTTTCCAGATCGACCAGCCACTCTATCGGGGTGCTGGTACCATCGCTTACCAACCAGGTATTCGCCGATGTTATCCTCGGTATCGAAACGCTGACGGAGCCGGCGGGGTATCACCTGATGCTTTCTCACTATGGCTATAGCCCAGAGCTTGAAGAGCGCAGCCTGGCATCGCTGCTCTCCTATAATGTCGACGGCATCATTCTGTCAGATCGTGACCACACTTCGCGCAGCCTGCGAATGCTGGAAACCGCCGGTATTCCGATTGTAGAAATCATGGACACCCACCGCCCTCCGCTACAGCAGGCGGTGGGCTACGACAACGTTCAAGCTGCCTACGACATGGTCAGCGAGATGATCTTACGGGGTCGACGCCAGGTGATATATCTGGCGGTACGCTTGGATGAGCGTACTCGCCAGCGCGAACAGGGCTATCGCCGCGCCATGGAAGAGCACGGCTTGACGCCCGTTACCCTGCAGAGCGCCCAGCGCTCCTCTTACAGTGTGGGAGCGGCGCTGCTGCAACAGGTGATCACTGACTACTCCACGGCGGATGGTCTGTTCTGCACCAACGATGACGTCGCGGTTGGGGCCTATTTCGAGTGTCAGCGGCGGGGCATTGACGTACCAGGGCAGATGGCGCTGGCGGGCTTCCACGGCCACGATGTAGGCCATGTAATGACACCACGCCTAGCCAGTGTGGTCACCCCCCGTCAGGCCATCGGTGAAGCGGCTGCGGGGGAGCTATTAGCGCGGCTTCGCGGTGAGAAGCAGACCCAAAAAGTGGTTGATTTGGGCTATCGTATTGAAGTGGGGATGACCTTATAAAGCGCGTTATCAAGTAGCCGTTAGCGGCGTAAATGACTAAAGTAGCCTTTTACTTTTGTCGCGAGGCCGTCGTGCAGATTACTCAACTCAATATTTACCCCGTCAAATCGCTAAAAGGCATCAGCGTGACTCAAAGCGAGCTGCAAGAGCACGGGCTAGCCTGGGATCGCCGCTGGATGCTGGTAGACGCGCAGCAGCGTTTTGTGACCCAGCGCCAACTCCCGGCGCTTGCCACCGTTGAGGTCGCGCTGACCGATGAGCACTTGGTGCTGTCGCATCCTAACGTCGAGCCTATGAGCGTACCGCTGGCCGAGCCAGAGGGAAATTTGCGCCTGGTCAGCGTGTGGAATGACCACTGCAAAGCTCTGCCGGAGAGCGATGAAGTATCGCGCTGGTTGGTCGCCGCCCTAGGCGAGCAGGTTCAGGGGTTTAGCATGGTGCGCTTTGCTACCGAGTTTACCCGTGCCGTTGAAGAGGATTTCCTTGATGGCGGGGCGGCGCATACCTACTTTTCCGACGGTTACCCTTTTTTGGTTGCCACTACGGGGTCGTTAGACGCTCTAAATCAAGCGTTAGTGGCAGGCGGGCATGCTCCTGTGCCCATGAACCGCTTTCGGCCCAATATCGTCGTAGAGAGTGACGAGGCGTGGGCGGAAGATCGCTGGGCAACGTTGACTGAGCAAAATGGCACCTTTCAGCTAGCGTTACGTAAGCCCTGTAAGCGCTGCAAAATCACCACCATCGATCAGCATACGGCGGCAGTGCCTGCCCCTGCTGAACCGCTAAAAACCTTGATTGAACTCAATACGCAACCCAACCTTAAAGGCGCGCATTTTGGCCAAAATGCCACGCTGCTTGAAGGCGCAGGCAGCGTTATTCGTGTGGGGGATAGACTGGCGGCGGCGACTCGCGACGCTTAATGCGCAGCAGCTTAGTGGCAATCGCCGTGCCGATAAGGGTTATCACCATACCGGCGATAATCTGAAGGTTGAGCGTTTCGCCAAGCAGCAGATAGCCCCATATCAGCGCGCTCACCGGCACCAGAAAAGTGACCGTTGAGGTGGCAGTAGCGCCCGCGCTGGCGAGTAAGCCAAAGTAGAGCAGAAAAGCCAGCGTGGTGCTAAGCGCAGCCAAGGCCAAGGCATTGCCCCACGCCAGTGGGCTAATGGGTTCGCTTGGCCACAGCAATATGCCGGGAATCATCAGCACCAGCGCCGACATGGCGCTGCTGCCTGCGGCCAGCACACGGGTTGGTAGATGGCCAAGGCGTGTTTTTGAGTAGTTGCCCGCAATACCGTAGCAAAACGTGGCGCCTAAAACGGCCAAAATGAACCAGCCGTCGCCGCCCAGGGCAAAATCGAGCCGATCGGCAGAGAGCACATAAACACCCAGGAGTGCCAAGGCAAGTCCTAGGTACTGCTGGCGCTGTATCGCGGTAGCGAAGAATAGCGCACCAATTAGTGCAGTGAAAATCGGCGTGGTGGCATTAATCAGCGAGGTAAAGCCCGCTTCAAGGCGCGTGGTGGCAAGTGCCAGCAGTGAAAAAGGCAGTACGTGATTGACTACCCCTAAAAACAGCAGCGGCCCCTTATGCTGCCAGATGAGTCTCAGGTAGTGCAGGCTGATCAGCAGCGGCATCAATAGCAGCGCGCCAATGCCCATGCGCACCAGCACTAAAGGCACTGCACCGAATTCGGGGGCGGCCACGCGCATAAAGATAAATGACAGGCCCCATAGCGAAGAGAGCAGTATCAAGCGCAGCGCATCAGCCGACGACATGGCAAGTCCTTAACGTTCAAGAGGTGATCCAGTTAGGTAGCTAACTAGCTTAAGGCCGAATAGAAGGGGATGGAAGTGATTGAAGCACGGGTTCGGCAGAACAGGAGAAAATCAGCTACGCTGGTTAGGTGGTCGAGCGGCAACTGCCGTTAGGCCTTGTCTGATAACATGTCTATGCATAATCGCACACACAAGGAGTTGTTCATGGATCGTAAAGCTAGCGCACGTTGGGAAGGTGGTCTCAAGGATGGTAAAGGCACCGTTTCAACCGAAAGTGGCGTTTTAGATGCCAAGTACTCCTTCAGCAAGCGCTTTGAAGATGAAAAAGGTACCAACCCCGAAGAGCTGATTGGCGCAGCGCACGCCAGCTGTTTCTCAATGGCGCTCTCAATGATTTTGGGCGAGAAAGGCTATACCGCTGACGCCATCGAAACCAGCGCCAAAGTGACTCTTTCCCAAAGCGATGCTGGGTTCAGTATCTCGAAAATTCACCTGGACGTGGAGGCTGAGATCAGTGGCGCTGACGACGCCGCATTCCAGGAAGCAGCGGAAACGGCTAAAGCGAATTGCCCAGTTTCCAAAGTACTTAATGCGGATATTAGCATGACGGCTAAACTGAAGTCCTAAATTTTTTAGACTGTGATTTGCTTATAAGAAGATAGTTTTTTAATAGAGATGGCTCGCGTATAAACAGTGTGCGCGAGCCATTTTGTTGACTAAACTAATTTTAGCCTCTTAGGTGTTTTTTTAAGTTATAGGCATTAAAAAAGCCTTGGCAATTGCCAAGGCTTTTATTTACTGACTGGTGCTTATTTGTTGTCTTCGTCTTCGTTGCGATTGTACTCTTCAGCTGCTTCTAGCGCATCTTCTGACGCATTAACGGTGATGACATAATCATCGTCATCTTCGTTTTTGGTCAGCTCAAGCGAGTCCCATTTAATAGCGACGTTTTTCTCGCCCATACCTAAGAAGCCACCAACGCCAACAACAACAGCATTGATCTGGCCGTCTTCACCGATTACCAGATCAGTGATGGTGCCGATATCTTCGTCATCTTCGACGCTGCTTTTGACTTGGTTGCCGGTTAAAGCGTCAGCATGGAAAGTGTTTTCTGGCGTTTCCGTCAGGTAAGTTGCTTCCATGGTGGTGGTACTCTCTTCAGCATTTACACTGCCAGCGGCAAACATAAAGGCCGGAACCATGAGTGTACCTAGAATAGCGGGTTTGATCGTTTTCATTTTGCTTGCTCCTTGCGATTTTATTGGGCTTAACGACTCCGCGTAACAACCCGAATAAATCAATAGTGGCGGTATTGGCTTCGTCTAAAATAAGCGATAGCAACGCCGATACTATTATTCCTAAGTGTGTTAATTACCCTGGTTATTTAATGCACTAGGATAATTGACGCTATCTTGCGCTTCACTGCGCCAAGACGACTATCAGGTTAGTCGCTGTGTTCAAAAATACAACCTTTCAAGTGAAACTTTTAAGTAACATAACCGCTGCTGTTCCGCCCTCATGGGCCTACACCGCGCCTCGTGCGGCAGTCTGTCGAGTTGACCCGCCTTCGCTCAGTGTTCATATTCGTCTCCAAATGGCTCGCTTTTTATCCTTGGTTTGATAAAAGTGAGGTCACATAAAAAGGAGAATCCTGACCATGACTTCCCACCCTTTGCAGATTATTAAGCAGCTCTGCGTCAGTAGCGTTGCGCTAGGCGCTTGGCTATTAGCCTCAAGCGCAGTGGCCGATAGCAGCGAGCTGCCTAAAGGGCATTTTCTGCTGCCTGTAGAGGGCAATATGGTGGGCCAGGTGTATACCGTCACGGCGACCGAAGAGGATACGCTGCTGGATATTGCCCGGGCACACAACGTGGGCTACGAAGAAATTCGTATGGCCAACCCGGATACCAGCCTATGGGTACCGGGAGAAGGCACCGAGGTGACGATCCCCGGGCAGTATATTCTTCCCGATGAGACGCGTAGCGGCATTGTGATTAACGTGGCAGAGCTACGCCTTTACTACTACCCCGAGGTAGCAGAGGGCGAGACGCCGCGGGTCGAAACATACCCTATTGGTATCGGGCGGGATGCTTATAACACCCCGCTGGGAATTACCGAAACCACCATGCGGCTTGAAAACCCGGCCTGGTATCCACCTGAGTCGATTCGTCGTGAAGCCGCCGAGCGGGGCGAGCCAGCCCCAGCGGTGGTTCCCCCTGGCGCCGATAATCCCTTGGGTGAATACGCTATTTTGCTGGATATTCCCGGTTACCTGATCCATGGCACTAACCAGCCAGATGGCATTGGTATGCGTGCCAGCCGTGGCTGTATACGAATGCACCCGGAAGATATTGAGTCGGTCTTCTGGCGGGTACCGGTAGGCACCCAGGTCAATATTATCGATTCACCAATCAAAGTCGGCTGGGGTGAAGGGGGAAGCGTTACATACAAGCCTTCACTGCGACGGATGAGCAAGTATTTGGTATGGAAACGCTGTTAAACGTTGTTGGCTTAATTGAAAAGCATGACGGTATTGGTGCCTCCAGCGCCAACTACGAGCAGGTAAGTGAAATATTAGAGCGAGCGAATGGCCAGATTGTGCCGATTAGCTAAACGATCGTGCAGCGCTAGCGTGCTGGATCCAACACCCCACCCAGCGATGCATTGCGCCGAAACCAGCCCGCGATGCTGGTACGCGGGCAGCGAGTAGGCAGTACTTCGTGGGGAATGGTCTCAGACAAGAAGCAGGCGAAGGTACCCGCTTCGGGTACCACCCGGGCGACCTCTTGGCTGGGGTCGTCCGGATGGTAGATCACCATCTCACCGCCACCGTCGCTGGGCCAGTCCGGCGTCAAATAGCCGACCGTGGATATCACGCGGTTAGCGCGACCACGAAAGCTATCCAGGTGGCGCTGATAAAAAGCCCCCGGCGGGTAGTGGGCAAAGTGGGCTTCGTACTCAAATAAGCCCAAAAACAGCGCGTGGTTAAGCGCCTGCTGTAGCTCGCTCATGGCGTCTAAGTAACGCCGCTGGGCAGCGCTTTCTCGATCAAGCCAGTGAATAGCGTCACCGCGGATATCTTTACGCAGCAGGTGCTGTTGACCGCGGCCAATGCCCGCTTCATCCAGTCCGTTATAGGCCGCCCGGTGTAGAAGCTCATTATTCAGCGCGCCGCATAGCTCCAGGTCAATAACCCCGCGGCCCACATACCAGCCCTGTTCAACCAGCGCATCCACAAGAGCGACCTGCGTCGTGGGCTGAAGCGCAGGTGAAGATGTAGCAACACTGGGTGTCATTGGTTGGATCTCGATGGCGCCGAACTGGAAACGGTTGTCGAGGGTGTCGATAGGCGGTTTTTGCGCTCAGGGTGGTGGCGCAGCGGCCCCTGGGGGCGCTGATATAAATCAATTGGCATACCGAAGCCCTCGGCCAGTAACTCGACCAGCATCATGGCAGATAATCCCCAGATCACATGGCCGTCCACATGATAGCTGGGCACGTAGTGGGCAACGCCATCCACGGTAATCACGTCGGTATGGGTGCGGTGATCGTCTAGAAAGTGACTTAGCGGCACTTCAAAAATAGCGTCTAGCTCGCCGGGGTCGGCAATCAGCGGTAAATCCGGCGGAATAATGCCCACCCAGGGGGTAACGCGAATACCGTGCAGCGAAATAACGTCCGACAGCCGCCCCAGGGGTTGCACCAGAGCGGGGTCGAGGGCAATCTCCTCTTCTGCCTCGCGCAGTGCCGTGGCGTAAAGGTCGCTATCAAAGGGCTCGCGCTTGCCGCCTGGGAACGCCACTTGGCCGCTATGGGTGCTCAAATGGCTGGCCCGCCGGGTAAACAGCAAGGTAGGCGCTGGGCGCTCGACAATCGGCAACAGGACGGCGGCCTCGGGCATCACGATGTGATCCAAGCGTTGAGGAGTCAGCTGTTGCAGCTGTTTACGCAGTTTCTCTAACATGGGGTATCCCGTTACTTTGTTCTCTTTTACCCAGCAGCGGTCATTGGCGTCAAGCGCGTCGAGGCTTCTATTCACTAGCCGTTGAGAATACGCGATGAACTTTTGCAGCCAGTGTGGTGATAAAGTACGTTTTGCCGTCCCGGAAGGCGATGACCGGCCTCGCTACTTGTGCGATGCCTGCGGCACGATTCACTACCAGAACCCTCGCATCGTGGCCGGCACGCTGCCCGTCAGCGGTAGTAAAGTACTGCTCTGTAAGCGGGCGATTTCACCGCGCAAAGGCTACTGGACACTGCCCGCCGGCTATATGGAAAATGCCGAATCAACCCAGCAGGCAGCTTCCAGAGAGACCCGTGAAGAGGCCTGTGCCGAGGTCGAACTGGCCAACCTCTACACCCTGATTGACCTGCCGCATATCAATCAGGTTTATATGATTTTTCGTGCCGAGCTAGTCGGCGGCTTCAGCGCCGGGCCGGAAAGCCTTGAAGTCGCGCTGTTCGAAGAGCATGAAATCCCTTGGGATGAGCTGGCCTTCATGACGATTGAACGCACCCTCAAGCATTTTTACGCCGACCGCCCCCGCAATGAATTTCCGCTGCATATCAGCATGGTAACGCCAGAAGATCGTGAGCGTTACTTTGGCAGTGCGTAATACTTTATTTAAAAGTCTGGTTATAGGTCGGCGAGTTGCCACACATCATAAGCGACTTCTTCGTAGGGGTGGGCAAGCTTCAAGGCCGCGATGGCGCCGTGAATGTGCGCTTCATCGCAGAGCAGTTCGACTTTGAACTCTTCGACCTTTTCCAAACTGCCCACCGAGCCGATGTGCGGGTGGGCGCCTTCCGTTGGGCGAAACTGCCCCGTGCCTCGGGTTTGAAAACAGGCGTGTTCGTACGCCCCTATACGCCCGGCTCCGGCTTCGAATACCGCCTGCTTAACGCTTTCGGCATCTTCTACGGGGACAAAAAATGCGAGCTTATACATACTGTACCTCCAAACGATCAATCCAGTGTGAAACGTTGAACTCTGGCTATGTTAGCGGATAGGCGACTACTGGTCGCGGGCTTGGCTTTGTATGATGATGCTTTTATGACGTTTACCCACGACTGTTAGATGAGCCATCCTATGGATAAATTTGAGGTAAAGCTGGATCAGGCGGCCAGAGCCGCGTGGATGTCCTATGTAGGTGGAATGACTCAGGATGAGATCGCCAGCCAACTGGGTGTCTCAAGACCCGGTGTGCAGCGTTTATTGGCGTTGGCTCGCCAGGAGGGGTTAGTCAAAGTACATATTGATCATCCTATCTCTAACTGTATGGCGCTGGGCAGCACGCTGCGTGATCACTTTGGCTTGACCTTCTGTGAAGTGGTACCTGCCGATAGTCACGCAGCCGACGGCGCCGCCTCCTACCTGGCAGTCGCCGCTGCCGAGCGCATTGCGCAGCTGGTTGAACGCAGCGAACCGTTGACTCTGTCGCTAGGCACCGGGCGTTCGGTGCGGGCAGCGGTGGAAGCACTTAGTCGTGTTGAGCGGCCCCAGCATCGCTTTGTGTCGCTGGTGGGTAATGTCGCCCGAGATGGTTCGGCCAACCGCTACGATGCAGTAATGGTGATGGCGGATAAAACCGGTGGTGAGCGCTTTTTACTGCCCGCGCCGGTGGTGGCAGAGTCGCTGGCTGAAAAAGAGGCAATGCTGGCCCAGCGTCTCTTTACGGCGATTGCCGATGTGGCGCGGCAGTCAGAAGCTGCCTTTATCGGCGTTGGGCGCATCGACCGCCAGGCCACGCTGTTTCAAGACCATTTTATTAGCGAAAGCGAGCTGGATGAACTGCTGGGACTGAAAGCGGTAGGGGAGTTGCTAGGCTGGCCGCTGAACCGTGACGGCGAGGTGATCGACTGTTCGATTACGCGGCGAGTTACCAGCCTTCCCCTGGAACGTTTTGGTAAGCATCATATGGTGGCGATTGCCGGTGGCCGCGAAAAAGCCCCGGCGATTCACGCCGCGTTGCGCGGCGGCTGGCTGAAGGGCTTGGTGACTGACGAAGTGGCTGCTCGGCAGATCGTTGAAGCACTCTAGGGCTTTCAAACCGCTCTAGGTCTTTAAAACCTAAGTGGGTGCACTGCAACATGCGCTAGGGGTAATGAATTAGCGTAAAGTCTAAGCTAATCGGCTTTGCTTTTTTTGGGCTTACGTACGATCATTTGTTCGATAGATGATCAATAAGATCAAGGCGACAACAATGCCAATACCAGCCCATAGGAGTGCTTTATGCGACTCGCACGTCACTTGCCCGTTACCACGCTAGCGGCCGCCATTGCCATGTCGGGCCATGCCCAGGCGCAAACCGAAATTACCGTGGCTACGGTCAATAATAACGATATGGTGATCATGCAGAGCCTCACCGAGGCTTTCGAAGAAGCTCACCCCGATATCACCCTGGACTGGGTGGTGCTCGAGGAGAACGTGCTACGTCAGCGGATGACCACCGATATTGCCACCGATGGCGGCCAGTTCGACGTGATGACCATCGGCACTTACGAAGTGCCTATCTGGGCAGAGCGCGGCTGGCTGTCCCCCCTGGATAATCTGCCCGACGACTATAACGAAGACGATCTACTGACCTCAGTGCGCGATGGTTTGAGCTTGGATGGCACGTTGCATGCGCTGCCTTTCTACGCCGAAAGCTCAATGATGTACTACCGTCAGGATCTGTTTGAGAAAGCGGGTATTGAAATGAGCGATCAGCCCACCTGGGAAGAGGTGCGTGAGTGGGCGGGCGAGCTGCACGGCAGTGAAGAGGGTGTAGCAGGGATCTGCCTGCGTGGTAAACCAGGTTGGGGCGAAAACATGGCCTTTGTTTCCACACTGGTGAATACCTACGGCGGTCGCTGGTTTGACGAAGAGTGGAACCCTGAACTCAACTCTGAAGCCTGGGTCAACGCTATCCAGTTTTATGTCGATCTGCTCAACGACTATGGCCCGCCAGGCGCTAGTTCCAACGGCTTTAACGAAAACCTGGCGCTGTTCTCCCGCGGTAATTGCGCGATGTGGGTAGATGCCACCTCGGCAGCGGGCAAGCTGTATGACGGCAATGAGTCCGATGTGGCGGACAGCTTAGGCTTTGCCCCAGCACCCGTGGCAGAAACACCCAAAGGCTCACACTGGTTGTGGTCCTGGGCGCTAGCTATCCCAGCCTCTTCAGAGAATCAGGAAGCGGCGCTTGAGTTTATTACCTGGGCGACCTCACAAGAGTACATTGAGCTGGTCGGTGAAACCGAAGGCTGGACCAGCGTACCCCCAGGCACCCGTGAGTCGACCTACGCCAATGAGCAGTACACCGAAGCAGCCCCCTTTGCAGACTTCGTGCTGAAGGCTATTCAAGACGCCGATCCTACCGACTCCACCCTGGAGCCCAATCCCTATGTGGGCGTGCAGTTTGTGGGCATTCCAGAGTTCCAGTCGATCGGCACTCAGGTAGGCCAAACCATTGCCGCGGCGTTGACCGGTGACACCACGGTGGAGCAGGCGCTAGACAGTGCTCAGCGTGCCACCGAACGCACCATGCAGCGTGCCGGTTATCTAGACTGATGTGACCCGCAGTGCCTGCCTTGGCTAACCCGGCAGGCATTGCCCCCACACTGTTTCTGCAGGTATTTCCATGAATAAAACACGTGCTTCTGGCCGGACGGTCGGCGGGCTACGGACGCTTTCGCTTCAAGCGCCTGCTGTAACGTTGCTATTGCTTTGGATGATTGTGCCACTGGGTATGACGCTATGGTTCTCCTTCCAGCGTTATAACCTGCTAATGCCCGGTATGACTGGCTTTGCCGGGTTGGAAAACTATGAATACCTTCTCACCGACCCTGCCCTATGGGCCGCTATGGGCAACACGCTGTTGCTGGTGGGATGGGTACTGGCGATTACCGTGGTGGGCGGTACCCTGCTGGCGGTGCTGTTTCAGCAGGAGTTTGCGGGACGCGGGATCGCTCGTGTGCTGGCGATCTCACCGTTTTTTGTAATGCCCACCGTGAGTGCCCTAGTGTGGAAAAACATGATGATGCATCCCTCTAACGGGGTGCTGGCGTGGTTGTCTGAGTCCATTGGCCTGCCCGCTGTCGATTGGTTCTCCTCGCTACCGCTGACGTCGATTGTGATCATCGTTGCATGGCAGTGGCTGCCATTTGCACTGCTGATTCTGCTTACTGCCATGCAATCGCTGGATGAGGATCAGGTGGAAGCGGCGCGGATGGACGGCGCAGGGCCGGTGGCGATTTTCTTCTTTATCACTCTGCCGCATCTAAAGCGTGCCATCAGCGTGGTGATCATGATTGAGATGATCTTCCTGCTGACCATCTTTGCCGAAATTTTCGTCACCACCTCCGGTGGGCCTGGCTTGGCGACGACCAATCTGGCTTACCTGATTTACATTCGTGCGTTGCTGGATTTTGACGTAGGCACTGCCTCCGCCGGTGGGGTGATTGCGATCATTCTCGCCAATATCGTGGCGATCTTCCTGGTTCGTATGGTAGCCAAGAACCTGGAAGATTAGACCGGCACTTGTGTCTTGGGAGTACTTCGATGACAACATTAAGTTCCAAAACCGCAGCGCCACGCTCGGTGTCAGGGTGGCGGTCGGCGCAAAGCAAGCGCATCTTGCTGACACTTTTGGGGTGGTCGGTGGCGCTGGTGATCTTCTTTCCGATTTTCTGGATGATCCTGACTGGCTTTAAAACAGAAACAGCGGCGATTGCCGACCCCTCGCTGATTTTTTCGCCCACCTTAGAGAGCTACCAGGATGTGCACGCGCGTTCCGGCTATGCACGCTTTGCGCTCAACAGCGTTGCGGTGGCATTTGGCTCAACGTTCTTCGCGCTGCTGATTGCGATTCCTTCAGCCTATGCCATGGCCTTTTTGCCCACTAAACGCACCAAAGGCACGCTGCTGTGGATGCTCTCAACCAAAATGCTGCCCTCAGTGGGCGTGCTGGTGCCGATTTATCTCATTTTCCGCGACGTTGGTCTGCTCGACACCCGCACCGGGCTAATCATCATCTATACCCTGATGAACCTGCCGATTGTGGTGTGGATGCTCTACACCTTCTTCAAAGATATGCCCAAAGACATTCTTGAAGCAGGGCGTATGGACGGCGCCTCCACCCTCCAGGAAGTGTTCTTTCTGCTGCTGCCACTCACGCTGCCGGGTATCGCCTCAACGGGCCTGCTATCGGTCATTTTGAGTTGGAACGAAGCGTTCTGGAGTCTCAACCTAACGACCTCAAGTGCTGCGCCGTTAACCGCCTATATCGCCTCATTCTCAAGCCCTGAGGGGCTGTTCTGGGCCAAGCTGTCTGCCGCTTCCACCATGGCCATTGCGCCGATTTTGATACTCGGTTGGATGACACAAAAACAGATGGTGCGTGGCCTGACCTTTGGTGCCGTCAAGTAAAGGATCTTCCTCATGGCAACACTACAACTGAACAATATTACCAAGCGTTTCGGCGACACCGAGGTCATCAAGGGTATCGACCTTGAGGTTAATGACCGAGAATTTGTGGTCTTCGTTGGCCCCTCCGGCTGCGGTAAATCGACCCTGATGCGCATGATCGCCGGGCTGGAAAGCGCGACGGATGGCGATATCTTGATCGACGGTCAGCGTATCAATGACGTTGGCCCTGCAGACCGTGGCCTCGCCATGGTGTTTCAAAGCTATGCGCTTTACCCGCACATGACGGTAGAGGGCAATATGGGCTTCAGCATGCGCTTGGCCGGAGTGCCCAAGGAGGAGCGTCGCGCCAAGGTGCTGGAGGCGGCCAAGATTCTACAGCTAGAGCCGCTGTTAGACCGCAAGCCCAAAGCGCTCTCCGGCGGTCAGCGCCAGCGGGTGGCTATTGGCCGTGCGATTGTGCGTAACCCCAGCATCTTCCTGTTTGACGAGCCGCTCTCCAACCTGGATGCCGCGCTGCGAGTGCAGATGCGTATTGAGCTGGCGCGTCTGCACGATGAGCTGGACGCCACCATGATCTACGTCACCCACGACCAGATCGAAGCGATGACCATGGCGGATAAAATCGTTGTGCTCCACGACGGCGTGGTCGAGCAGGTGGGCTCGCCCATGGCGCTCTACCATCATCCGCGCAATCGCTTTGTAGCAGGTTTTATCGGCTCGCCGAAAATGAACTTTCTGCCGGTAACGCTGACCAGCGTTTCGCCTGAAGGCGTAGGGATTCGTATGCCCGGCGGCGGTGAACGCAGCGTGCCGGTGGACGGTCAGCACCTGGAGGCCAACGCCCCCCTTGAGCTGGGTGTTCGCCCGGAACACTTAGTGCTCGAAGAGCAGGGGCCCCTGAGTGGCGAGATCAAAGTGCTGGAGCGGCTAGGTGGCCAAACCTCGCTTTATGTCCAGATGGACGACGAACTCATCACGATTATGGCCGATGGCGACGTGGCCTATCGGGTCAACGATACGGTGCATTTCGGCTTTGCCCCTGAGCGCGCCCACCTGTTTGACGCTGGCGGCCTGGCCTTGCCCAGCTTGCAACAGCATCCCTTGGCAGGGCTAACCCGACACGATAACCGCGCGCCCGGTTCGCCTTCTGAGGAGCCTGCATGAGGACACTCATCTTTGACTGCGATGGCGTGCTGGTCGACAGCGAGGCGCTGGCTGAAGGTACGCTGGTGGAGTACCTCTCCCGCTGGCTGCCCGATCTGAATATCGACCAGGAACTAGGCCAAGCGCTGGGGATGACCACGGCGGCTATTCTTGCTCATCTTGAAGCGTTAAGCGCCCACACGCTGCCGTCTGATGCCACCGAGCAGGTGGATACTGCTATCGAGGCCCGTTTGGCGCAGGAGCTTAAAGCTATAGACGGCGCCGACAAGGCGGTTCGTGGCATTACCTTGGAAAAGGCGGTGGTTTCCAACAGTCGACGCAGTCGCGTATTGGCATCACTGGCAAGCACAGGGTTGGCCGATGCGTTTGGCGAGGTGCCCATTTTTACCGCTGATCAGGTAGCACACCCCAAGCCCGACCCCGCACTCTACCGATTGGCGGCCTCTCACTTAGGCCAAATGCCGCGGGACTGTCTAGTGGTAGAAGATAGCGTGGCCGGGGTGACGGCCGCCCGTGCCGCGGGAATGTGCGTGATTGGGTTTGTCGGCGCCAGTCATGTGGATGTTGATCAAGCGGCGCGCCTTACTCAAGTCGGCGCCTGGCGTATTTTAGAGCATATGCACGGCCTGGAAGCCCTGGTGAACGAGTGGCAAGCCAAGGCTTCCAGCTTTTCGCCTTAACGAGAGCATGACGATGAAACTAAACAACAAAATCGCGGTGATTACCGGCGGCGCGCGGGGTATCGGCTTGGCTATTGCTCAGCGTTATTTAAGTGAAGGCGCCAGCGTAGTAGTGGCCGATATTGATCGGGCCGCTATTGATGATGCTTTAGCGACGCTGCAGCAGCAGGCGCCTGCCGAAAAAGTGATGGGGGTCGAGCTGAATGTCTGCGATCAGGCCTCGATTGATGCCATGGTTAAAGCGGTAATAGAGCGTTTTGGCGGCATCGATATTTTGGTCAATAACGCTGCCATCTTTGATATGGCGCCGGTGCTTGAGGTGACCGAGGAGAGCTTCGATAAGCAGTTTGCGGTCAATACCAAAGGCATGTTTTTTACCCTGCAGGCGGTTGCCCGTTCGATGGTGGCCCGTGGTCAGGGGGGCAAAATTATCAATATGGCCTCCCAGGCAGGTCGCCGCGGTGAAGCCCTGGTAAGCGTTTACTGCGCCAGCAAAGCGGCTGTCATCAGCCTTACCCAATCCAGTGGTTTGGATCTCATCAAACACCGCATCAACGTTAACGGCATCGCCCCTGGCGTGGTGGATACGCCAATGTGGGAAGAGGTCGACGCGCTGTTTGCCCGTTTTGAAAATCGCCCGCTTGGCGAGAAGAAGCGCTTAGTGGGCGAGGCGGTGCCGTTTGGGCGAATGGGCCTGCCGGAAGATCACACCGGCGCGGCGGTGTTTTTGGCCAGTCACGACAGTGATTACGTGGTCGCCCAGACACTCAATGTCGATGGCGGCAACTGGATGAGCTGAGGTGGCCATGACCCCTGATCTTGATGCCTTAGCACAACAGATTATTCATGCCGCCGAAGGTGCCACGCGCTACCTGGTCGCGCTGGCAGGGCCGCCGGGTGCGGGGAAATCCTATCGCAGCGCCCAGCTCTGCGATGCGATTAATCAGCACCTGCCGGGCCAGGCCGGACTGGTGCCCATGGACGGCTACCACTTCGATAACGCTGTGCTGGGCGAGCAGCAGGTGCCGGTAAAAGGCGCGCCCCATACCTTCGATATAGAGGGGCTGCGCTGCGACCTTGAACGCATCCGCCAAGCGGCTCATCCGGTAGCGGTACCGGTTTTTGACCGCCCGTTGGATCTCGCCCGTGCCGGTGGACGACTGATCACCCTTGAACAGCGTATCGTCATTGTCGAGGGCAACTACCTGCTGCTTGACCGCTCCCCCTGGCGCGAACTGCGACCGCTGTTCGATTGGACGCTATTTCTAGACGTCGATGATGTCGTGCTAGTCGATCGATTGATCAATCGCTGGCTTGAGATGGGCCAGGATCGCACTGGTGCGCTGCAGCGCACCCACCACAAAGACATGCTTAACGCTCAATTAGTGAAGAGTTGCTGTTTGCCGCCTGATCAGCGCTGGCGCTAGTACTTTGTGTTAGCCCCTTTGTTTTAGAACATTTGTTTTAGCCCATTGATAGCGTCATTTGTTACCTGCCTTTATTCACCCCATCGCGCCAAGAAGGCCTTGGCTGGAGAGTCCCATGACCCGTCTTAATAATCACAACCTGGGCAAGCTAACCGACGATGTTGCCAAACCTCAGTATGACCGCCAAACGCTCACACCCGGTATCGTACATATTGGGGTTGGGGGCTTTCACCGCGCCCATCAAGCAATGTATTTGGATGCACTGATGAACCAGGGCGAGGCGCTGAATTGGGGCATTGTCGGCGTAGGAGTGATGCCTGGCGACAAACGCATGCAGCAGGCGCTGGCAGCGCAGGATTACCTCTACACCCTGGTGGTGAAACACCCTGATGGCCAGTATGAGCCGCGGGTCATTGGCAGCATGGTGAATTACCTGTTTGCACCGGAAGATACCGAGGCAGTGATTGAGCAGATGGCTGATCCGGCGATTCGCATTGTTTCGCTGACGGTGACCGAAGGCGGCTACAATTTTCACCCGGTGAGCGGCGAGTTCGATCTCAATAATCCCCAGGTGCGCGCCGATCTTGCTAACCCCACCCAGCCCACTACCAGCTTCGGGCTGGTAGTGGAAGCGCTTGTCCGCCGCCGTGCGCGGGGCATTGCGCCGTTCACCGTGATGTCCTGTGATAATATTCAAGGTAACGGCGATGTCGCTAAACGTATGTTCGGCGCCTATGCCCAGGCGCGGGACGCCGAGCTAGGCGCCTGGGTTGCAAGCGAAGTGGCGTTTCCCAACGCCATGGTGGATCGTATTACCCCGGTAACGTCGACCACGGATATTGATGAACTGAGTCAGCGCTTTGGAGTAGAGGACGCCTGGCCGGTAGTCTGCGAACCCTTCACTCAGTGGGTATTGGAAGACCACTTCCCCCTTGGCCGCCCGGCGTTTGAAAAGGTAGGCGTTCAGGTCGTCGAGGACGTTGAACCTTACGAATTGATGAAGCTGCGGCTGCTCAATGCCAGCCACCAGGCGCTGACCTATTTTGGCTATTTAGCCGGATACCGCTACGCCCATGAGGTGTGCCAAGATCCGCTATTCGTTGATTTTTTATTGGGCTATATGCGCGAAGAGGGCACGCCGACCCTGGCGCCGGTGCCGGGGGTTGATTTGGAAACCTACCGCCTAACGCTGATTGAGCGCTTCGCCAACCCACAAATCAAAGATACCCTGGCACGGCTCTGCGCCGAGAGCTCTGACCGCATTCCTAAATGGCTAGTGCCGGTGATTCGCCAACAGTTAGCACAAGGTGGTGAAATAGAGCGCAGCGCCGCCGTAGTGGCCAGCTGGGCACGCTACGCTGAAGGGGTGGACGAGCAGGGCGAGCCCATCGAAATTGTTGATCGCTTGAAAGCGCCGCTCATGGCGATTGCTGCGGAGAACCGCCAGCGGCCAGCGGCTTTTATCGAAAACCGCGAGCTGTTTGGCGACTTAATCGACAGCACCCGTTTTGTGGAAGCCTATTTAACTGCGCTAAGTTCACTGCACGAACGTGGCGCACGCGCTACGCTAGAGGGTCTGGCGTCGTCCAAAGGAACAGTGTGATGTATATCGGGGTAGATTGCGGTACCCAGAGTACCAAGGTAGTGGTGGTAGACGTTGAGCGGGGCAAGATTCTGGCTGAAGCAAGCCGCCCTCATCACCTGGACGAGGGCGAAAATGGTCGCCGAGAGCAGGCACCCGCAGAGTGGTTAGCTGCCTTGAAGGCGGCGTTTTTTGCCGCGTTGGATAAAGCTGCTGTATCGGCTAGCCAAGTGCGCGGCATTGGTGTCTCTGGTCAGCAGCATGGCATGGTCGCGCTCGATGGCGAAGGCGTGCCGGTCTATCCCGCAAAGCTGTGGTGCGATACCGAGACCAGCGCCCAGAACGCTGATTTAGTTGCTCGACTGGGTGGCGAGGCAGGCTGCTTAGAGAAGCTGGGGTTGGTGCTGCAAACCGGCTATACCGCGTCTAAAGTCGCTTGGCTGCGCGAGCATCAGCCGGATGCGTATCGGCGCATCGAGAGCCTGCTACTGCCACACGACTACCTCAACTTCTGGCTTACTGGCGAGCGCCTCACCGAGGCGGGTGACGCCTCCGGTACTGGCTATTTCGATACCCGCAAGCGTTGCTGGCAGCTCGATGTTTTTGCTGAAATTGCTCCTGAGTTAGACCCTCATCGGGTACTTCCTCGCGTGCTGGAAGCCCATGAGTCAGTAGGCGTTGTGCGCCCGGCGGTGGCCCGCGAACTTGGGTTGGGTGATCAAGTGGTTGTCTCCTCCGGCGGTGGTGACAATATGTTGGGCGCCATTGGCACCGGCAATATTACCCCGGGGCTCATCACGCTGAGTTTAGGCACCTCCGGCACCGTTTGTGCTTACTCGGCGATGCCTGTTGAGTGCGATAGCGCCATGGTCGCCAACTTCTGTTCCAGCACTGGCGGCTGGCTGCCGCTGATCTGCACTATGAACGTCACTTCGGCCACCACGCGGGTACGCGAGCTGTTTGGCTTGGATCTGGCCGCGTTTGGCGAGAAAGTGGCCAGTGCGCCGATAGGCGCCGAAGGCGTTACCGTATTACCGTTCTTCAACGGCGAGCGGGTGCCGATGCTGCCCGACGCCTCCGCGGACTTCCTTGGCCTGACCAGCCTGAATACCACCCAGGCTAATTTGTGTCGGGCCGTGGTGGAGGGGGCCACTTTCGGGCTACGCTATGGGCTGGAATTGTTGGGTGATTTAACCGCTGGAGCCAGCCAGATTCGTTTGATCGGTGGCGGCGCTAACAGCCCCGTATGGCGGCAGATGGTAGCGGATATTACCGGTACCCAAGTGATTTGCCCCGAGATAACCGATGCAGCGGCGCTTGGCGCGGCCATACAAGCGGCTTGGTGTGACCAGCGTTCAGAGGGCGTAACTCTGGAGGCTCTGTGTGAGCGGCTCGTCCATTTGGATGCCAAGTCGTTGGCCAACCCACAACCAGAAAATGTGGCCGCCTACCAACCGATTTATGCGCGATATTGCGCAGCACTTGAACAACGCCATGGCGGCGCTTAAAAGCATATCAAGGAGATTTTATGACCAGCCAGCTGCAACAGTTAAAGCAACATTCGCTTGTCGTCGCCGATACCGGTGATCTTGAGGCTATCCGTCGCTATCAGCCGCAGGATGCCACGACCAACCCCTCACTGTTGCTCAAGGCGTTTAGCTTGTCCGGTTACCAAGCGCTAATCGACGAAGAGCTGAGCAGCGTAAAAGCCTCTGGCGGCAACCGTGAAGAGCAGGTCAAACATGCCGTTGACCGCCTGGCGGTGGCCATGGGCAGCGAGATTTCCGCCGTTGTGCCGGGGCGTGTTTCCACCGAAGTGGCGGCTCGTTTGTCGTTTGATACCCAGGCCAGCATTGCCAAGGCCCACGAGTTAATCGAGCTGTACGATGCCCGCGGCGTGTCCCGCGACCGCGTGCTGATCAAACTGGCGTCTACCTGGGAAGGCATTCGTGCCGCCGAGGTGCTCGAACGCGAAGGTATTCAGTGCAACCTGACGCTGCTGTTCAGCGATGCCCAGGCCCAGGCGTGCTTTGATGCCGGGGTGTTTCTGATCTCACCCTTCGTAGGCCGCGTGACCGATTGGTACAAAAAAGAGACCGGCAACGATTACACGCCGGAAAATGACCCTGGCGTTAAGTTTGTGCAAGGCGTTTGCCAGCGTGCCAATCAGGGCGGTTACAACACTGTGGTAATGGGCGCAAGCTTCCGTAATACCGGGCAGGTACTTGCCCTGGCAGGCTGCCCGCGGTTGACCATTTCGCCTGCATTACTGGAAGAGCTGGATGCCACTGAAGGCAGCGTTGCTGCGCAAATTCAAGCCGGCGAAGGCAGCGGCAAGCCTACCGAGCCGCTCAGCGAAGCCGCCTTCCGCTGGGGCCATAATCAAGACGCCATGGCCAACGACAAGCTGGCCGATGGCATCCGCCGCTTCCATGATGACCAGCTGGAGCTGGAAAGCCTGATCGATAAGCGGTTAGGCTGAGAAATAAGCGAGTTCATAGCTTAAGCGCGTCAGGGTTAGGGTGCGCCCTAACCCTGACGCCGTGACACAATCGGGTACAGGGAGAAAGTCGTATGGATGCCACCCTGAGCCAACTGTTGGAATCTATCGAATTAACCCCCGTCGGCGATTTGCAGTCGCTTAGTGGGGGTGACATTGCTGCCGTTTATCGCCTGGAGACCCGGCAGGGGCCGGTGGTGATTAAGCACGACGACGCAGCGCGGTTGCGCGGTGAAGCCGCAGGCCTGCGTGCGTTGCGTGGCGCCTGTTCATCGCTGGTAGTGCCAGAGGTGTTAGGTTTGGCAGAAGGCTGGCTGGTCATTGAGTCATTGGACACCGTGCCCGGTGGGCCGAAGAGCGAAGCCGCGCTTGGCGAAGGGCTGCGCGGTTTGCATAGCGTAATTGGTGATGCCCACGGCTGGCATCAGGATAACGCCTGCGGGCTTACGCCCCAGCCGAACGCCTCGCTCAGCGATGGCCGAGCCTTTCAGCGCGAGCGCCGCTTACTCCCCCTTTGTGAAGCGTGCCTCCAGCGGGGGCTATTGAACGGCGAGCTGCGCAGTCGTATCGAGCGCTTGGCCCACGATTTGGAGAGTTGGTTGCCCGATGCACCGCCCAGCTTGCTGCACGGAGATTTGTGGTCAGGGAATGTGCTTTTCACTTCCAAAGGGCCGGCAATTATCGACCCAGCAGTATATCGCCACTACCCGGAAGTGGATGTGGCGATGCTGACGCTATTTGGCTCTCCAGGGGAGGCCTTTTTTAACGCCTACTGGAACGGCGACGCCCCGGCCGACTGGCCGAGGCGTGAAGCGTTGTTTCAGCTTTACCCGCTATTAAACCACCTGCTGCTGTTCGGTGCCGGTTACCGTTCGGCGGTTGAGCGCAGCGTAGCGAGGGTCGAGTCTTTCACTTGAGTCTTACCAAGACTTATAGGGCAAAAACTTGCCGTTCATGGTGAGCAGTACCCGGTCGCCTTTGGGGTCTTCGATTTTGTCGACCTCCATAGTGAAGTCGATGGCGCTCATGATGCCGTCACCAAATTTTTCTTGCACTACGTCTTTCAGGGTCTCGCCGTAAACACCAACGACTTCATACAGGCGGTAGATGAACGGGTCTTGGGGAATCGCTTCATCCCAGGCTTTGGTGGGGAAAGCTACCAAAGCATCGGCGACATTGCTCTCTACGCCCAAGGTATCGCAGAGTTTATGTGCTACATCTGGGCTGGCGCTGTTCATGCCGTAGCAGGCGGAGGCCACCCAAACCGGTGACATACCCACGGCTTTACCAATATCGTCCCAGCTCATTTTTTTACGCGCTTTAGCGGCGAGCAGGGTATGACGCATTTCGAGCTTATCCATGACGAATCTCCTTAGGGGTAAACTTCACTAGTTTTTCTTCATGACCAGCGGCTGGGGTTGCCTCTGGTGGGTGAGTGGGCGCATCAACCGCTGCGTCCAGGTTGACTGGGTTAATCGATGGTGGGTACCGCATGCCTTGGGGTTCATTTTCCTGAACGCGAAGGTCGCCTGATCGGTTAACCAGAAAGTCGACCAAATAATTGCGGATGGTATAGAAGTGGGGATGCTTAATGATCTCGGCGCGGTTACGCGGCCGAGGCAGGTCGATCTCCACCGCCTCTGCAATACGTGCCTCTGGGCCGTTGGTCATTAAGAAGATACGGTCTGCCAACAGGATCGCTTCATCCACATCGTGGGTAATCATGAACACCGTTTGCTGGTCTTGAGTCCAGATTTTGACCAGCTCGTCCTGAATAACGCCTCGGGTGAGCGCGTCTAACGCCCCAAACGGTTCATCCAGTAGCAGCAGCTTTGGCTTGGTGGCAAAGGCGCGGGCAATACTCACCCGCTGGCGCATGCCGCCGGAAAGCTGGGAAGGCTTGCGATCAACGACTTCTTTCAACCCCACCAGCTCCAGGTACTTCATGCTGTGCTCGGTGACTTCGCGCTCGCTCCAGTTTTTCCAGCGGGCACGAACCCCAAAGCGCACGTTTTCCAAGGTGGTGAGCCAGGGCAGCAGGCTGTAGTTCTGGAATACCACGCCGCGCTCAAGTCCTGGGCCATTAATCTCTTTGCCTTCCATTACCATGGAGCCATCGGAGAACTGATCCAGGCCTGCCAGGGCATTCATAATGGTCGACTTACCGCAGCCTGAGTGGCCAATGATGCAGACGAACTCACCCTTTTGCAGTTGAAAGCTAACGTTCTCAAATACCGTTAGTGGTGGTGCTGTTTTTGTAGCGCCAGGAAAGCGCTTGGCGGCCTGCTGCACTTCAACAAAAGCGTGACTCATAGTTAACTCCTCTCGGTTGCTCTTTGTGTTCGCTCTCTTACTCTATTCGGCGTAGGTCACAAAGCGCGTCACATAGGCCAGGGACATGTCCAGCAGCATGCCGACGACACCGATCATTAAGATGGAGAAGATCACACTGGTGAGATCCAAGTTGTTCCACTCATTCCACACGTAGTAGCCAATGCCGGTGCCGCCAACGAGCATTTCAGCGGCCACTATCACCAGCCAAGCAATACCGATGGAGATCCGCATACCGGTTAGAATGGTTGGCGCCGCGGCGGGCAGAATGACTTTGAACGCGGTTTTCAGCGACGAGAGTTCATGGGTACGGGCGACGTTGACCCAATCTTCTCTCACCCCGGCGACCCCGAATGCCGTATTGAGAAGCATGGGCCATATAGAGCAAATGAAGATGACGAAAATCGCTGAGGCTTCGGAATCCTGGATGATGAATAACGCCAATGGCATCCATGCCAGCGGCGAAATAGGGCGCAATACCTGAATATAGGGATTGAGCGCCTTATACATCAGTGGCGACATGCCAATCAGAAAGCCGAGTGGAATCGCAATGGCTGCTGCCAGCAGGTACCCCGTAAGCACACGATACAGAGAGTAGCCAAGCTGAATACCAATCCCCTTATCGTTAGGGCCCGCATCATAAAAAGGGTTGGATAACTCTTCCCAGGCACGAACCAAAACTTCAGAAGGAGGGGGAACCTTGGCGGTTTCATTAGCACCGGCCATTAGCTGTTCGTACTCGCTTAGCTCACCAGCTCCACCGGTCAGAAGGGGAACATGATTAAGGCCTTCCCATATACCCAGGCCTAGAACCAAAAGCACCACAGCGAGCACACTGGCGCGTACGTTGAGACTGAAATTCCACTCAGTAGTTGTGCGATCCATGTTAGCTCCTCCCGATTGCAAAGCTCTCGAGGTAGGCTTCGGGTTGCGTGTAGTCAAAGGTTTTACCCATGATTTGGTAATTACGCGCGTTCTGTTCGGGGGCGTCGTAGCCCAGCTCGCGCATTACTTCTCGGGCATCAGTGGCGAGGTAGACGTCTCTTGCTACCTGCTGATAATCCACGTCCCCTTCGATGTAGCCCCAGCGCTTCATTTGGGTAAGGATCCATACCGCCATTGACTCCCAGGGGAAGGGGTCGAAATCGATGCGGTCAGGCACTCGTTGAACCTCACCCAGGCCATCGGCAAAGGTGCCGGTCAGCACCTGTTCGATAACGGTTACCGGTTGGTTGAGGTAGTTAGTGGGCGCAATCGCCTCGGCGATCTCAGAACGGTTGGCTGGGTCTGATGAGTACTGGGTAGCGTCGATAATCGCCCTCAAGAGGGCGCCGTAGGTATTAGGGTTTTCACGCGCAAATTGTGCGCTAGTGGCAAAGGCGCAGCAGGGGTGTCCGTCCCAAATATCCTTGGTCAGAAGATGGATAAAGCCGATGCGTTCAAATACCGCCCGCTGATTAAAGGGGTCAGGTGACAAGAAGCCGTCGATATTGCCCGCCCGAAGGTTGGCCACCATCTCCGGCGGTGGAATGACTCGGATTTGAATGTCCTGATCAGGGTCAAGGCCATGCTCAGCCACGTAGTAGCGTAGTAAGAAATTATGCATGGAGTACTCAAAAGGTACGCCGAAGGTAAAGCCTTTCCATTGCTGAGGGTCGCGTTTATCTTGATGGTCGTTGTGCAGCACGATGGCTTGCCCATTGATGTTCTCAACGGCAGGCATGATGAAGTGTTCGGGGTTGGAGCCAGCACCAAGGGTCATAGCCAGTGGCATTGGGGTAAGCATGTGCGCCGCATCGTATTCGCGGTTCAGCGACTTGTCTCGAGCCACGGCCCAGCCAGCGGTCTTGATAACGGATACATCCAAGCCATAGCGCTCGTAGAAGCCCATGGGGTGCGCCATGATGATTGGTGTGGCGCAGGTGATGGGGACAAATCCGATATTAAGCTGGGTTTTCTCCAGGGGGCCTAAATTTTCTTTAATCGCTGCTTTAATGGCATCCATGGGAAGCAAACTTGCTAATGCTGCTGCGGCCGTGCCGCCGCCAATCAACTTCATAAATTGACGACGATGCATGTCGCTGTGGCCGAACATACCGCGAACCAAGGCACTCTCCACCATACGATCCATCATTGCTTCAGTATCGGTGGGCGCTGAAGAGGGACCTGCCTGGACAGGCGTAATGGTGGTGTTACCTGAAGGCTGGCAGTCGTGACAATCACAGTGCCGCCCATGAATGAGAGATTGACGGTGGTCGAACGGGTTGCCGAGACTGCTGTGGTCGTTGTTGTCTTTCATGGACGTTCACCTCACAGGAGCAAAAAAACAGATGGCTGCGCCGTCTTGGTGCGTAATGGTTTAAGCATGCGGCGCTAACAAAGGCATTGCGAATTGCGTGCCAGTTAGGGCTTATTATCTTTAAGTGTTTGTTTATTAATTTATTATTTTAATTTTTAAAACTTTGAGAGGGGGCCTTTAAAAGGCACGAAAAATCGTAAATAACGATATTTCGTTGTTTATTTAACGAAAACTCGTAAGTGGCGCGGGAATTGAAAGCTAAAGAGAAGGATCATCTCTAAACATTGAGGTAATAGCCAATGGTAGGGCGAGTGGCTGCGCAGACCGAAGCTTCAGCACTTATGGGTGAGTATTCACCGCTTGCAATGATTGTTGTCGACCCGATTGCAGATCAGCTGCTAGCGGCTAATCCCGCTGCCTGCGAATTGTTGTGTATTGAAAGTGCACTTTCCTTAACGTCACCGTTTAGCCATCGTTTGAGTGCTTCACTGCCGCTATGGGTGAGTTTTACCGATGAGACACTGGTGCAAAAAACGGCCTGGTCGGATGACCTGGTGATGCTAGACATGCTGCGCCAGCCTTACCGGGTAGAAGTCTACGCCCAGCATATCGAAGGCTCTTCGCAGCTGTTATTTACACTGATTGATCGCAATAAAGCCGAGCAGCGGCGTGCAAAAGCAGAGTTAGGACGCCAGCACCGCCAGGGCGAGGTGGGCTGGCAGCGTGTCGAGCAAGTTTTCGAGCAGATTGAGAAGCAGAACCAGCTAATTCTGGGCGCAGCAGGCGAGGGCATTTACGGTTTGGATGCCGAGGGCAAAACCACCTTTGTTAACCCCGCCGCTGAGCGCATTCTGGGCTGGAGTACTGAGGATATGGTGGGTCATGACGCGCACCTCATGTTCCACCATACCCACGCTGACGGCAGCCACTTTCCAGTGCAGCAGTGCCCTATTCATGCTTCGTTTAGCGACGGCCAGGTGCATCACGTTGATAACGAAGTGTTCTGGCATAAAAATGGTGAAGCGATTCCTGTTGAGTACACCAGCACGCCGATTTTCGAGATGGGTCGTTTGGTCGGGGCGGTGGTGCTATTTCGCGATATTCGCGAGCGCAAGCGCGCTGAGCAGCAGCTGCGTGATGCCCTCGCTGAGGTAGAGTCACTCAAGCAGCGTTTGGAGCTAGAGAATGAGTACCTTCAAGAAGAGATAAAAGCGGAGCTTAACCACCGCGATATTGTCGGCAACAGCCCGGCGGTGGCAAAGCTGATCCAGCAGATTGAGCTGGTTGCCCCCACAAGTGCCAACGTACTTATCAGCGGCGAGTCGGGCACCGGCAAAGAACTGATTGCCCGCGCCATTCATGCGGGTAGCACGCGCAGTGATCGGCCGTTGATCCGCGTCAACTGTGCGGCTATTCCGAGAGACCTGTTTGAGAGCGAGTTTTTTGGTCATGTAAAAGGGGCGTTCACTGGCGCGGTACAGGATCGTCCAGGGCGTTTTGAGCTTGCCCACGGCGGCACGCTGTTTTTGGATGAGGTCGGTGAAATACCCCTGGAGCTACAGAGTAAGCTGCTGCGGGTGTTGCAGGATCAGCAGTTTGAGCGCGTCGGCGACAACCGTACCCGAGAAGTCGATGTGCGAGTGATTGCCGCCACCAACCGCGAGCTGCGTGACATGATTGACGCTGGCCATTTTCGCGAAGATCTCTATTTTCGCCTCAACGTGTTCCCAATCGATTCGGTACCGTTACGCAAACGAATAGAAGATGTGCCACTACTGGCACGGCACTTTTTACAGCGTGCCTGCCTGAAATTTAATAAGCCGGGAGTGCGCATTCCCCCGGCCCAGTTGGAAATTCTGCAGCGCTACCCCTGGCCGGGCAATATTCGTGAACTGGAGAACATCATCGAGCGCCAGGTCATCGTGACCCAGGATCGACGTTTGATGTTTGACGACCTGTTGCTAGGGGAGCCGCTGCCTACGACAGGCCTTACTAACCTGATGTCTACGGCGACCCAAGCCAGCGGGGAGCGACGTGAAGTAGCGCTGCTTACCGAACATGCGCTGAGTCAGCGCCAGCGGGAGAGCACGATTGCCGCTCTGGAGCAGGCGGGAGGTAAAGTTTCAGGGGCAGGTGGAGCGGCGGAACTGCTTGGCATAAAGCCCACGACGCTTGCTTCACGGCTAAATAAATGGGGCATCGACACACGGGAATTTCGTAAAAGAGCGCCGCATTAATCGCCAACGCATCATGCTTTGGACTAAGGTAAGCTGGAAGCGACTTGACAATAGGCTGTTCACACATTTTTCGATTGTTCAAGGCTAGCATACATACATGAATGTAACTATAATGCTCATCTTTCTGAGTGGCACCGTACTTTGAGTGGCACCGTGCTTTGATTGAATAAGTGCGCTGAGTGATTTAGTGCGTTCGCCAACCTGACGCTGATATCTAGAGGCAATCCCATGCGACTGGCACACTGGGCAGTCAATGCCCCTTTACGACCCTTACTATTAGCGGTATTCACCGCTTCTTTTGTATTGCCTGCTCAAGCTGCCGACCTCATCACGATTACCCGTGATGCGTTAGACAATAACGCTGCACTTGCCTCGGCACGCTCAGAATATTTGGGCGTTGAAGCAGGTAGAGATATTGCTCGAGGTGGCTTACTTCCCCAAATCAACGCGTCGGGCACTGTGGCGCATAATGAGCAGTATGAAAGCCAGGGTTCGACCCAAGCGGGAACAGGAATAGGTACTGGCACGGGGGGCGCGAGTGCCGGTGATGACCGTTACAACACCGTATCGCTCACCCTGGAAGCCACCCAAGCGCTCTATGATGAAGTGACCCGCCGACAAGTCACCCAGGCCGAGCGCCAGATTGACCAGCAGGTATACCTGCTGGCAGCCACTGAACAGCAGTTGCTAATCGATACAGCTAGCGCCTATTTCGACATTCTGCGTGCTTACGAAGTCCTAGAAGCGCGTTTTGCCCAAGAGCGGGCCATTGGCCGTCAGCTTGAGCAGGCGGGTGAGCAGTTTGAGGTCGGTTTGATTGCGATTACCGAAGTTGAGGAAGCCCGCGCCACCTTCGACCAGTCCCGGGCTGATCGCATTGCCGCAGAGAGCAACCTGCAGGTGGCTTTTGAGGCATTAGAGCAGTTAACTGGCCAGCGTTACGCCAGCATTGAAGCGCTGGGCGACAGCATGCCGATTGCACTTCCTGAGCCCAGCAGTCGTGACTACTGGGTAGAGCAAGCCCTTGAGCTTAACCCTCAAGTCTTGGCGCAACAGGCAGGTATTGAGGTATCACGTAGCGGTGTGGAAATTGCCCGTGCGGGACGGTTGCCCACCCTTCAAGCCTTTGGCAACTATCAGTATGGCGACAGTGATATTGATAACACCACCGGGAATGACTCCTCTAGCCAGGTGGGCATACGCGCTAATTTACCCGTCTACACCGGCGGCAGTACCAGCGCCAGCATCCGCCAGGGGACTTATCAACTGGAAAGTAGCCAGTATGATTTCGAGTCCCAGCGTCGTTCGTCGATCCAGCAGGTTCGCTCGCTATATACCCAAGTCAGTAATGATGTGGAGACTGTCGAAGCCCGCGAGCAGGCGATCGTCTCTAACCGCAGCGCACTTGAAGCCACTCGCGCCGGGTATGAGGTGGGCACCCGTAACATCGTGGATGTTTTGAACGCCGAGCAAAATCTGTATAACGCCATCGCCAACTACGCCGAGGCTCGCTACGACTATGTCGTCAATCTGCTTTCGCTGCGTCAGCAGGCTGGGCGCCTGGATGTGGATGCCATTGAGGAAGTCAATGCTTGGTTAACCGGTGATGAGGTGAACTTTACCTTGCCAGAGAGCGGCGGCAACGACCGCTATGAGCCCGCGCTCAACATCGGTGCACCGCCCCAGCCTGGCATGTAATTGCCCGTCGGTTGGAAGTGATTCAGGTGTGCACGTGCTATCGGTCACCTTAAAAAGATATATGGGAATTTAACGTATGAAGAAGATGATTCACTCACGCCGAGCGAGTCTGGTGACGCTAGTAGCTGCGCTGGCACTTTCAGCCTGTGGTCAAGAACAAACCGAGGCACCTCAACAGGGTGCCCAGCAAGAAGCCCCGCCCCATAAGGTCGAAGTGGCCGAAATGGCGCGTCAAGATATACCGCTGGATAAGTCTTATCCCTCACTGCTGCGCAGTGATGATGAAGTCACTTTGGTTGCCCGTGTAAATGGGTTTCTGGAGGAGCGCCACTTTGAACCCGGCCAGTTGGTGGAAGAGGGCGATCGTCTTTACACCATCGAGCCGGATCTTTACCAGGCAACGGTCAATCAGCGTGAGGCCGATTTACAGAGCGCCCGGGCGGAGCTTGCCCGCGCTCAGCGTGATGCCCAGCGCTTCGAGCAGCTGTTAAGCCAAAACTCGGTGAGTCGTCAGCAGTATGACCAGGCATTGGCTGACCAGCGGGTCGCCCAGGCGAGTGTTGCGCAAGCAGAGGCTGCCTTGACCAGCGCCAATCTGGATTTAGGCTATTCCCGGGTGACGGCCCCTGTCTCGGGTATGATTGGTTTGAGCCAAATTAACGTGGGCAATCTGGTTACCTCCGGTACCGAACTGGCGACAATCACCCCTCTGGATCCACTAGAAGTGCGTTTTCAGCTTCCTCAGCGTGACGCCTTTGAGCTTCGCCGCCAATTGAGTGAGGGTGGTGATACGTCTGATATTCGTGCTCGTTTAAGCATCCCAGGCGTGAGTGGGGGTAGCGATTCTGAACTGGAAGGTCATTTAGACTTCCTGGGGTCACGGGTGGATAGCGGCACTAGCACCGTGCAAGCGTCCGCAACGTTTGAAAACCCCGATGCGACCATATTGCCCGGCCAGTTTGTACGTGTACGTATTGAGGGCTTGAAGCGTTTTGACGTGATGGCAGTGCCAGAGATAGCCGTTACCCAAGGGCTAATGGGCCCGCAGGTGTTTGTACTGGATGACGAGGACAAAGCCCGTGAAAGGACTGTTTCATTGGGTGAAGTGGCTGGCCCGTGGCAGTTGATTCGTGAGGGTCTAGAGCCGGGGGATCGTGTGGTGGTCGGCGACCCTGCTGGTTTAGAGCCAGGCATGGCGATTGACCCTCAACCGTTTAGTGGTGATGCGGAGGCAGTGGTCGAAGAAGCCGAGCAAGAAGAGGCGCAGCAACAGGCCGAAGCGGCGCAAGAGATGGAAGCGGGGGCAGCCGATGGTCAGCCCGCTGAAGGAGAAGAGGGTGCGCAATAATGAACTTCTCTAACTTCTTCATCAGCCGCCCGATATTTGCCACGGTGCTGGCCATTATCGTGACGTTGGTGGGCGTTATGTCGATGCGCATACTGCCCATTGAACAGTATCCCAGCGTGGTTCCCCCAACGGTATCCGTTCAAGCGCAGTTCCCCGGCGCGGATGCTGAAACCGTGGCGCAAACGGTCGCGGCACCGCTTGCAGAAGCCATTAACGGCGTTGAGGACATGCTCTACATGACCTCCAACAGTTCTGATAACGGCGTTATGAGCCTGAGCGTGGCCTTCAACATCGGCACCGATGGCGATATTAATACCATCAACGTTAACAACCGTGTTCAAGGAGCGCTTTCACAGCTCCCTGAGGCCGTGCAGTCTCAAGGTGTGACCGTTGAACTGCGTTCAGACTCTATTTTGATGCTGTTAGCGTTAACCTCACCTAACGGTGACTACAATAACGTCTATATGCAGAACTACGCCACTTTGAATATTCTTGACGAACTGCGTCAGGTGCCTGGGGTGGGTAACGCAGAAGTGTTGGGCGGTGGTGAATTTGCCATGCGGGTCTGGATGGACCCCGATAAATTGGCCCAGTACGACTTGACGCCTAGCGAAGTGGCGAGTGCGATTAGAGTGCAAAATACTGAAATCCCTGCGGGTAGTCTGGCTGCTACACCCCAGAGCGATCCACGGGCTTACACCTATACGATTACCGCTGGCGGGCGTCTGAATAATGTCGACGACTTCCGCAACATTTACCTACGCACTAATCCTGATGGGTCATCGCTGCGCTTAGAAGATGTGGCACGCATTGAACTTGGCGCTTCTTTTTATGGTATCGACGCGCGTTTGAACGGCTCGACCATGACGCCGATTATTATCAATCAGCAGCCTGGTGCAAACGCTTTAGCCACCGCAGATGCCGTGCGCGCGACCATGGATGAACTGCAGGGGCGATTCCCACCCGGGCTTGAATATGTTACCCCCTACGACACGACGCTATTCATTGATGCCTCAGTTAGTACCGTCGTAAAAGTGTTTGTCGAAGCCTTCCTGATTGTTATCGTCATTCTGTTTATTTTCCTACAGAACTGGCGCTTTACCGTGATTGCCATGTCAGTGGTGCCGGTATCGGTCATAGGTACGTTCGCATTTTTCTATCTGTTCGGTTTCTCGATCAACCTGTTAACGCTGTTTGCGCTGGTGCTATCGATAGGGATAGTGGTCGACGATGCCATTCTGGTGGTGGAGAACGTCGAACGCGTGCTGAGTGAAGAAGATGATATCAGCGTACGCGATGCCACCATCCGGGCAATGAAGGAAGTTGGCGGACCGGTTATCGCAACGTCGTTAATCATGGCGGCCGTGTTTGTACCCGTGGCCTTTTTGGGTGGTTTTACAGGGCAAATTTACCAGCAGTTTGCACTTACCATAGCACTCTCTGTTGGGCTTTCGGCGGTAATGGCGTTGACCTTTACGCCAGCCCTGTCAGCTATTTTTATTAAACATAAAATTGCCGGTGCCGGTCAATCTAAGTTCAAGCGTGCGGTGAATACGCCGCTGCGCCTATTTGATCGTATGTTTGCCGGTATTACCGCCGTTTATATGTGGCTGGTAAAAGGTCTGGTGCGTTTTTGGGTGCTGGCGCTTGCGCTGACGGTGGCGACAGGCGTTGGCTCCTACTGGCTGTATGCCAATACGCCTTCAACGCTGGTGCCGGAAACCGACCAGGGTGTCGTGTTGGTGAGCGTATCGCTGCCAGACGCCGCATCGCTTGACCGCACCCAGCGCTACATGGCGAAACTCAGTGCTGAGGTTGAAAAAATCCCCGGTGTCGAATACTCCTCTGCTGTGGCGGGTTACGACATTCTTTCGGGGGCTGTGAATACGGCGCGTGGTGTTATGTTTATCAACATGCGCCCTTGGGAGGAGCGTGACCTGACGGCGGATGGTCTTGTTAGGCAGATTATGGGGCTGGGCGCCAGCATTGATGGTGGCTCAGCGATGGCGTTTAACGTGCCGCCCATTATGGGGCTTTCGACGACAGGCGGCTTTACCGGCTACTTGCAGTCCTTTGATGGCGCAACCACACGTGAGCTGTACGAGGCTTCGCTGCAAATTATGCAGAAGGCTAATCAGCATCCTGCCTTGAACCAAGTATTTTCAACCTTCAACGTTAACGTGCCGTCTTACCGCGCGAACATTGATCAGCAGAAAGCATTAAGTTACGGCGTGGCGCTGGAGAACATTACGTCGACGCTTGCTAATACCTTTGGTAACGGCTTTGTGAACTACTTCAGCTACCAAAACCGTAACTTCCAGGTCTATCTGCAAAACGAAGATGAGTTCCGCAAAACGCCCGAGGATCTCAGCAGTGTTTATGTGCGCGGCGGTAATGGTGAGCGCATCCCGCTGTCGGAGTTTGTCGAGCTTGAGCGTCAAACGGGAGCAGCCGTGGTATCGCGTTTCGGCGTGTATGCTGGTGCCCAGTTCCAGGGTGGTCCTGCCACCGGCTATAGCTCTGTTCAGGCGATTGAGGCGATGGAGGAAATCGTTCAAGAGACACTAGGCGCTAATTGGGGTATGGGCTGGACCGGGACGGCTTACCAGGAAGCAAACCAGGGCAATGCGGCAACGTTGGCTATCGTCTTCGGGTTGTTAATGGTCTTCTTGATTCTGGCTGCTCAGTATGAAAGTTGGTCGTTACCGCTGGCGGTATTGACCGCGACACCCTTTGCTTTCCTGGGTGCTATCGGCGGGATTGCATTGCGCGGCTTGGACACCAGCGTGTATGTGCAGATCGGTATGTTGGTGGTCATTGGCCTTGCGGCGAAGAACGCTATTCTGATTGTTGAATTCGCCGAACTGCAGCGCAAAGAGCAGGGTAAAACCATCCGTGAGGCGGCGATTTCGTCGGCTGAGCTGCGTTTCCGCCCGATTGTGATGACGTCGTTAGCATTTATCTTCGGTACCTTGCCGCTGGCGTTAGCCACTGGTGCCAGCGATGTGAGCAGCCACCATATCGGTACCACGGTCGCTGTGGGCATGCTTGCCGTTGCTACTCTGGGTAGCCTGTTTATCCCCACTTTCTACGCCATGATTGCGACAGCCTCTGATTGGTTGGGTCGCAAAATGAAGGGGAAAAAGCATGCTTCCAATCAGCCAGCGCTGGAGCATGACCACTAAGTTTTAGCCCCTAGCGGATAAACCAATGTGTAAAGAGATGGGTGCCACCTTCGGGTGGCACCCTTTTTTTGTCGTGATGACCTAAGTCAAAGTAAAAGTGGCGCTGGAAAGCTAATGTCGACTAAGCTGAAAGTACAATACATCCCTGGCTAAGTACCGGGGGAGGAGGACGCCATGAACGAGCTACTGCACGCAGCGACGCAATTCCCGAGCATTGTATTTACGTTTCTACTTGGGTTATTAGCGCTCTACTGGCTATTAGTGATTATCCGTTTAGCCCCCTTAGATCTCTTTGAGCGCGATAGCTTAAAAGAGGATCATTTGGCTAGCACGTTAGTCTCTTTAGGCTTTGCGGGCGTACCAGCGACGCTGGCATTAACGGTCATTCTAACCATTGCGGCGGCACTCACCGTCGCGATCGAGCTACTAGTGTTGCGCTGGCTGCCGCTCGGTTTAATACGTATTCCGGTCGGCGTGGTGGTGCTCTGGGCCACGTTGGTGGTTGCCTCGCCCGTGGCGGCTGCGCTTTGTAATGCGTTACACCGCGTGCTGCATCGCTACCGCCCCTTTACCCGGCGGTGTTTGCTTGGCCAAACGGTAGTGGTGACCGAGCGCCAGGGGGAGGGCGAACAGGCGTTTGCGGTAATTGATGATGAGCCTAACAGCACAGTAAAGCTGCTCAGCAAACGCGACGCCTTACCTGTACAGGGCGAGCGCCGGGTATTGGTGAAGTACCTGCCTAAAGAGGGGGCTTACCGCAGTGTCACTGAGCAAGAGTATCTGGAGACACGTGTTCGTTTGAATAAACTGCGGTTAAGCAAAAAACATCACCCTGCTAGCCATTACTCGGCCTCTCACTGAGTTATCACGCGCATTGAGGGTCGCCGCCGGGATGCCCAAGGCTTGGGCATCCCGGTTTATTTCCACCACCGCCGCCACTGATGCGCCAACCACTGCACTGGGTGCTGCCAGATGTAATGCCAGCCAGTGCCGGGTTGCGATGACTTGCCTGGAATTGGGTGTGGTACGGGGTGGTTTAAAAAGCGGCGAATGGGATCGACCTGTGCAGATTGATCCAACATGGGGGCGTGGCCGCAGTTCGGTACGGTCAGGGTGACAAGTGTGGGCTGTGCTTCGGCCATGCGGGGCAGCGTTTCGGCATCTAACAAGGTTGATTCTTCGCCGCGAATAACCATCACCGGGCAGCGAATACTCGCCCAGTCGGCCCAGGTGTCGCGCGGTGTATCGTGCACAAACTGCTCGCCGATGCGTGGGTCAAAGTGATACGTCCAGCTACCATCTGGCAACCGACGGGCACTGTTAAGCGCTAGTTCACGCCAAGCAGACTCCTTAGTGATACCGAAACTTGCGTAGTGCTGGGTGAGTTCTTGATGGAGCTCGCTAAAGCTAGAAAAACGGTGGGTAACGCCAAAGTAGCTGGAAAGGGCAATCAGCCCCTGTTTGTTCAGTTCAGGCCCTACATCGTTCAGGATTAGCCGAGAAATACGTGCGCTGTGTTCTGAATCAGCAGCGATCAGCATGCCTAACAGGCCACCCATCGATGTGCCCAGCCAATCAACGTGATCAAGTTTAAAGTGATCTAATAGAGCGATGGCGACCGTCACGTAATGGCTATAAAGGTAGTCGTGAGCCGGAAATAACGACCAGCTTGATAACCCACGGCCTGGTGTATCGGGTGCAAGAATACGCCATTCGCTGCCCAGCTCACGCGCCAGTGCACTAAAGTCACCGCCGTGGCGAGCAAGTCCATGCCAGGCGATAAGCGTGCGGGGGGCGGAAGGGTTCCAAATGCGTACGGCAACTTCTAATTCGCGTACGCGAACAAACTCCAGGGTATCCATAGAATGCTCACACGGCTAGACATAGCGCCAGTAGTAGCATATTTGCTGCATTGCAGCGAGGGATGGGGGAGGTGTTTAACGCTGCATCATACGAATAGAGGTATCGATCAGCTCGCCGCCGCGTTCACGTATTGCAAAAGCGTCAGGATTACGCAACCAGTCATGGAAAAGACCACCCAACATGGATTGCATTAGCCGTGTTGCTATTTCCGGGCTTAAATCTTCGCGCAGTAGTTGCTGCTCTTTAGCCTGTACAAATACCGCCAGCATTTCCTGATAACACTCGTTACCGATCTCTTCTTGCATATCAAGCGGGTTAATATCGCTGAAGAACTCGCAGCGGTGCAGTAAAATCGACAGTATCCGTTGGTACGACGGTTGTTCGAGGCGCACTAAGCCCGCATGGCAGGCAAGACGTATCGCTTCTAACGGTGATAGGGCAGTGTCCGTTTTGTCGACTTCATCCATTAACGACTGGAAGGGCATGCGTACCTGTTCAACCAATGCCATGAACAGGTCGCCTTTATTCTTGAAATGCCAATAGACGGCACCGCGGGTGAGGCCCGCATGGCGAGCAATTTGCTCAAGCGATGTGCGTGCCACGCCTTTGGCAAAAAATACCTCTTCTGCAGCTTCAAGCAGCGCTTCGCGAGTAGCAGCAGCTTCAGCTTTGGTCTTTCTTGCCATGGAAACGGAACCTCGTTATCAACTCTGTATGGTCATATTTTAACCTAAGCGAGTGAGTTTTTACATTCAAAACTGTATGGATAATTGACTCAACGCATAACGTAAGTTAACAAATTCGTCATTTTGCCAGTGAAAGCGTATAAACAGGCAATGTTACTAGCTTTGAATCTTACTAACATCGCGAAAATAACCGATTAAAAACAGGACATAAAGCATGGCGCGAGCTCCTTTTCAGTTGGGCGAACATACCATTATGCCCGGCCAACGCTTACAAGTGGATGTGCCGGTGGCGCGTTTATATACCCATACGCCGCTGCATATCCCTGTGGAAGTGGTTCACGGCCGTAAGGATGGCCCCGTGCTGTTGGTGTGTGGTGGTATTCACGGTGATGAAATCAACGGGGTGGAAATTGTTCGCCGGGTGCTACGCGCAAAAGCGATCAATAGCATTCGCGGCACTTTAATCGCTGTGCCGGTGGTGAATGTGTTTGGTTTCTTACAGCAAACACGTTACCTGCCTGATCGGCGCGATCTTAATCGCTGCTTTCCAGGCAGTGAATCGGGTTCGCTAGGCGGGCGCATTGCCGCGCTGTTCCGCGAACAAATCGTCGATCACGCCACCCATATTATTGATCTACACACAGGCGCCATTCATCGCACTAACCTGCCACAAATCCGCGCTCAATTGCGCCCAGGCAGTGAAACCGAGCGTATGGCCGATGCCTTCGGTGCGCCCGTGGTACTCAATGCGGAACTGCGTGAAGGCAGCCTTCGCCATTACGCCCAGACTCGCGGCATTCCGGTATTGACCTATGAAGCAGGTGAAGCGCTGCGTTTTGACGAGTGGGCGATTGCCCCCGGCGTGCGCGGTGTGCTGCGGGTAATGCGGCGCCTAGGCATGCTGACCGGCGAGCAGCGCCGCCGCACGCCAGCACCCGCTGAATTGGCCAATGGGTCAAGCTGGGCGCGCGCGCCGATTGACGGCATTTTGCGCCCCAAGGTGCGCCTGGGCGCCCGCGTTGCCAAAGGCGAAGTGCTGGGCAAAGTGGCTGACCCCTTTGGTAACGACGAGGGCGAAGTGCGTGCTGTGGCGGATGGCATCGTGATTGGGATGAGCCGCTTGCCATTGGCCAACGAAGGCGAAGCGCTGTTTCATATTGCCCGTTTTGATGAAATTGAAGAGGCCGAAACCGCCGTTGAAAGCTTTAATTCCAGCTTAGTGCCGCCCACTGATTCGTTCTCTTAAGTGCTTATTCATAAATAAAAACTATTGAGCTGATAGGCAAGCGATAGCCTTCACGAATGGCAAGTTAGTGACTCGTTGACTATACCTATTATGGGCTTTGTTAGCGGCTATGAAAATGACAACAATGAGGATAAATAGCCAAGCTTTCATCGTACTAGAACGAGTGGCGATCATACGCCACGTCTGCCGTGACATGGAGGAAAAGCGATGACGAGCGATAAACCAAAACACACCACAACGGATGCGGGTATACCGGTTACCAGTGATGAGCACTCACTCTCAGTAGGCCCTGATGGGCCGATTGTTCTGCATGATCACTATTTGATGGAGCAGATGGCTGCCTTTAACCGGGAAATGATTCCGAATCGTCAGCCCCACGCAAAAGGGAGTGGCGCCTTTGGTCACTTCCAAGTAACTCACGATGTTAGCCAATACACCAAAGCTGACTTTCTCCAGCCGGGCAAGAAAACCGAGATGTTGGCTCGTTTCTCGACGGTGGCCGGTGAGGCGGGTAGTCCGGACACTTGGCGCGATCCTCGTGGCTTCTCGCTAAAGTTCTACACCGAAGAGGGCAACTTCGACATGGTGGGTAATAATACCCCTGTGTTCTTCGTTCGCGATCCGCTTAAATTCCAGCACTTTATCCACTCACAAAAGCGTCGAGCGGATAACGGCTTGCGTGACCACGATATGCAGTGGGACTTCTGGACGCTTTCTCCGCAATCTGCCCACCAGGTAACCTGGCTAATGGGCGATCGTGGCATCCCTGCCAGTTGGCGCCACATGAATGGCTATTCAAGCCATACCTATATGTGGGTCAACGCTGCAGGCGAGCGCTTCTGGGTGAAGTACCACTTCAAGACTGATCAGGGCATTAAGTGCATGACCCAGGAACAGGCTGATAAGATGGCGGGCGCGGATGCCGACTACCATCGCCGCGACCTGTTCGATGCTATCAAACGTGGAGATTATCCAACCTGGACGCTGCAAGTTCAGATCATGCCGTTTGAAGATGCCAAGACCTACCACATCAACCCCTTCGATTTGACCAAGGTGTGGCCGCACGGCGACTACCCGCTGCAAGAAGTCGGTAAGATGACGTTGGATCGTAACCCCGTCGATTTCCACAGCCAAATCGAACAGGCAGCGTTTCAGCCCAGCAACTCTGTACCGGGCACAGGTTTCTCGCCAGATAAAATGCTGTTGGCGCGGGTCATATCCTACGCTGATGCGCACCGCGCGCGTTTAGGGGTGAACTACCAACATATCCCCGTTAACGCGCCCAAGGTCCCGGTTAACAGCTACAGTCAGGGTGGTCAGATGCGTATTAACCACTCCACCGACCCGGTGTACGCACCTAATAGCAAAGGGGGCGCGCACGCCAACCCTGAAAAGTACCCTGAGGATGCGGTATGGGAGACTGACGGCGAGTTGGTTCGCGCCGCCTACACGCTGCGCCCGGGTGATGGCGACTTTAACCAAGCCAATGACCTGGTCAATAAGGTAATGGATGATGCTGCCCGCGACAGATTGGTAAACAACATTGTTGGCCACGTTTCCGACGGTGTTGAAGAGCCGGTGCTATCACGGGTATTTGAGTACTGGAAGAACGTCGACCAAACGATCGGCGAGCGTGTCGAGCAGGGCGTAATGGCGAACCGTCGGGAAAACGGTCAGTAAGCTTACGCTATTAGAAAAACGAACCCGCTACGCTTGCGTAGCGGGTTTTTTTATACAACGCACTCGGGTTCGTTCACCAAGCTAAGCGCGTCATCAAATAGGCGCAATCCTGCGCCTTCTTTATGCGCATGTTCTGACAAATGACGCCGAAAACGCCTGCCACCAGGGCAACCCTGAAACAAGCCAAGCAGGTGGCGGGTAATATGATTCAGCTTCGCGCCTTCATCCAGGCGCTGCTGAATATACGGCCGGAATGCAATTGCGGCATCCAAGCGGCTTGCCGCCGGGCCTTGCTCTCCAAACAGCTGCTCATCGACGCCCGCGAGCAGCCACGGGTTTTGATACGCCTCACGCCCCACCATCACGCTATCCACATGGGTAAGCTGCGCTTGGCACTCCGCCAGCGTTTTAATTCCACCGTTAATGCCAATATGCAATTCAGGTCGGCTCTGCTTTAAACGATGAACGCGGGGGTAGTTAAGCGGCGGCACATCGCGATTCTGCTTAGGCGACAGCCCCTGCAGCCACGCCTTACGGGCGTGAACGGTAAACACCTCGCAGCCTGCGTCAGCAACGATAGAGATAAACCGCTCAAGGTCGGCATCTTCATCCTGGTCATCGATACCAATACGGCACTTCACCGTGACCGGAATAGAAACCTCTGCCTGCATCGCCCGCACTGCCTCGGCTACCTTTTCGGGGTAACCCATCAAGCACGCGCCAATCATATTGTTCTGCACGCGGTCGCTCGGACAGCCTACGTTCAGGTTGACCTCATCATAGCCCCACGCCTCTGCAATAGCCGCGCACTCCGCCAGCTCACCGGCATCGCTACCGCCTAACTGCAACGCAAGCGGGTGCTCCACCTCGCTATAGCCCAAAAAGCGCTCACGAGGCGTCCCGTGCAAAATAGCACCGGTAGTGACCATCTCGGTATACAGCAGTGCACGCCTAGTTAACGTGCGTGCAAATGCTCTGTAATCGCGGGTCGTCCAGTCCATCATAGGCGCGACGGAGAAAGTTCTATCCAGCTCCGGGCGGGCAATGCCAGACTTCATGCGGGTTTGCGCGGTTGTGGTATCATTCATAACTGTTCATATTTACAGTGGTTTAGCCACGTTTTTAGCTAATTGGTGTCACAAATTTGGCACTTCGTGGCACTTTCATTTATCACATTTCGAGGCAGTGATGGCGACGATCGTGAAGCGTCCAAAAAGGGGCGGCAGTTTCTCATATACTGCCCATTTTAGCATTCCGAAAAAGGGCCATACGCTAAAGCCTGGGTTTAAGCAGTAAACACCGCATACACCATCTGCAGTGCCAGCCCCATCAGCATAAAAGCGAATACTCGTTTGAGGAGTTTGACGGGTAGCCTATGAGCTAACTTTGCCCCGATGGGAGCCGTTAAGATACTGAAGGGTGCCATTAGCAGTAGCGCGGGCAGATAAACATAGCCGAGCGCCGCACTGGGCAGGCCTTGAGTAGACCAGCCATTGATGATGTAGCCCAGTGCCCCGGCAACGGCAATCGGTAGTCCTACGGCTGCGGAGGTGCCAATTGCGCGGGGTAGTTTGACGTTGCACCAGGTGAGGAAGGGCACTGTTAGTGAGCCACCGCCAATGGCGACGAGCGCTGAAATACCGCCGATGCCTAGGCCCACACCGCTTACGCCGATAGGGCCGGGTAAGCTGCGGCTCGGTTTGGGCTTGATGTTTGCTAGCATCTGGAGCGACATTAGCACCATAAAACAGGCGAAAAAGATGGCAAGGCCGCGGGTGGGGAGCAGCGCAGCTATAAAGGTCGCCAAAAAGGTGCCGACTAATATGCCTGGGGTAATAAAGCGCACGATGTCCCAGCGAACGGCCCCGTGCCGATGGTGGGAGAGCAAGCTAGCGGTAGAGGCGGGAATAATGGCCGCCATGGCGGTGCCTAAGGCCAAGTGGGCAAGGTGCTCGTGGGGTACGCCTTGGAGTACAAAAAGAGACGTTAGAATCGGCACCATAATGCCGCCGCCGCCAATCCCCAATAAACCTGCCATCAAACCTACAAAACCGCCCAGTGCTACATAGGCCAACCACCAAATGATGTCCAAAGCCGCTGCTCCTAAAAGTGTCTTGTTAGCATGATAAGCACATTGTACCGGAAGCGGTGCCTGTAGCGGGGCCAAAAACAACTATTCCACTGTGGTAGCGGCTATGCAGTGGTAAGCTGCTAGGAGCCTGTCAGACTTAACGTTGATCTACTGCAAGTCCGTGCTTTTCGCAATGATCGGTCAAGCCTGACAGGCTCCAGGGCAATATTTTGGAGTGCGTATGCGCAATGTATTAAGCAGTGTTGGCGTGTTGATGATATCCGCTGCGCTACTGGCAGGCTGTGGCGGAACAGACGAGCCGAGTGAGTCAGCGTCAACCGTAGAGCAAACGTCAGTTCCTGAACCGACAGTTGCCGAGATAGAAGTTGTTGAAGCGGAAGAAGTGGCGCCACTTGTCGTCGAGATGTCTGCGCATGTATCGCTGCGCAGCGATCGGCGTTTAATGGTGGAAGGTGAAAGCAACTTACCTGACGAAACGCTGGTGCAGATTATTGTCGAGCGAGAGATTAGCAGCGTGCGTTGGCGCGAGCGGACACGTATAGAGGATGGCGTGTTTGCAGCGGGGCCATTTGGCCCTGGCAGCGGCTTACCTGACGGTGGCTATATAGTACGGGTTGAGGTTTCCGAAGGCAGTGTGCAGCCGGAGGCCGTTCAGGCACGTATAGGCCACGAGGGCCAGCACCTGGCGGGAGAGCTGGTAAGCCAATCCCGCCATGGGCTGGGCCAAGTGGCCACCTACTCACGTCGCTTCTTGGTGGGGAGTGAGCCAAGACAAACGCGTGACCAGGTGGAGGTGCTAGAGAGTCCGGGGAGGTAGACGCTTTAGGCAGGATGCCAATGGGCTAACAGTACTGCATGAATCGATGTGTCGCTTGGGGCTTTGGCGAAGTGCTCAATGACGAAACGATCGTCGCGTTGCACTACATAGTGGCCCGCTTTGTGAAACACATGTGTTGGCCCAAGCAGCAGAAGGTCACCAGCATTAACGGGTGAAAAATCTGTATCTTGGCCGGGTGTTGCCATCACGCACGGTGCTTTCCAGTCGATGTGCAGCGGCAGATGACTGGGCACTTTAATGGTCGTTGCCTGTACCTGTTCCCAGGGGAGGGGACCAGTATGGGTCAACGTTAATAGCTCGGGGGCGCTATCACCTTCCAATAGAGTTGCCAGGGAGCAGTCGAGTGCATCAGCGAGCGCCACAAGGCGTTCGTGACCGATCTGTTTGATCGCCCCAGATTCCCAATAAGAAATGGTGACATCTGACACGCCAACTTTGCGTGCGAGAGCAGCTTTGTTGAGCTTGGCCCTAAGCCGCAGTTGCTTGATACGTGAGCCTAGCGATTCCATTTCGTCTTCCTGATGATGAGCTAACAAGCTCGTTGAATGTCTTCCACTATAAATTTCTCTAATATAGATAGTGGAGCTATGAACATACTTTATTGGTCTATCTCAAGCTTGGGGTATGCACCCAAGATGTTGCTGCAGTGCCATACTAAGCGATTGTGCTTTAGCGCGCATTAGTGGACAAATAACGTTGAGTTAATTTCTCTGACGCTTTCTTGCGCTAGTCGTTCCCTGCGCGACGCTGTTGGTTGCGCCTAAGGTGCGTATAATATCGCCATGCATTTTTGCCAATAGGACGTTTTCATGACCGTACGTACTCGCATTGCACCTTCTCCCACAGGAGACCCCCACGTTGGCACGGCCTACATCGCGCTTTTTAACCTATGTTTTGCGCGTCAGCACGGCGGCCAATTCATTCTTCGTATTGAAGACACTGATCGGGTGCGCTCTACTCCTGAGTCGGAGCAGATGATTCTCGATTCACTGCGCTGGCTGGGTCTTGAGTGGGATGAAGGCCCGGATGTTGGCGGCCCCCACGGCCCTTATCGGCAAAGCGAGCGTGGCGATATATATGCTCAATACGCCCAGCAGTTGTTGGATGCCGGGCATGCATTTAAGTGTTACCGCACCAGTGAAGAGCTTGATGAACTGCGTGAAACCCGCAAGGCAGCGGGCTTGCACCTGGCATTGAAGCCTGCTGACTTAGCATTGGAGAGCCAGGAGCAAGCACGCCGTGAACAGGAAGGCTGGCCTTATGTAGTGCGCATGAAGGTGCCTGCCGAAGGCGTTTGTGTGGTCAACGATATGCTGCGCGGTACGATTGAAGTGGAGTGGGCGCAGGTGGACGCGCAAATTCTGCTTAAATCAGACGGCATGCCCACTTATCACCTCGCCAATGTGGTCGACGATCATCTAATGGCGATCACCCATGTGCTGCGTGGGGAAGAGTGGATTAACTCCGCACCAAAGCACCAACTGCTGTATGAGTATTTTGGTTGGCAAATGCCGCAACTTTGTCACATGCCGTTGCTGCGCAACCCCGATAAATCCAAACTCTCTAAGCGCAAAAACCCGACCTCCATCAATTATTATCGTCGGATGGGTTTTTTACCCCAGGCCGTTACCAACTACTTGGGGCGGATGGGGTGGTCGATGCCTGATGAGCGCGAGAAATTCAGTCTACAAGAGATGATGGCGGAGTTTGACGTTCAGCGTGTCTCGTTAGGTGGCCCTGTATTTGATCTGGAGAAACTGACCTGGTTAAACGGTGTGTATATCCGTGAAGACCTGGATGATGATGCACTGTTGAGCGCACTGCGTGACTGGGCTTTCAATGAAGCTTACGTTAAGCAGATACTGCCGCAGGTGCGACCACGGGTAGAGACGCTCTCCCAGGTAATGCCGTTGGCAGGGCACTTCTTCTCTGGTCTTCCGGCGCTAACAAAAGCGTCGTTTGATAGCGTGAAGCTCGAGGAAGAGGAGCTGGTCAAACTGCTTCAGTTCCTTGTTTGGCGATTCGAGGGCGTTTCGGCTTGGCATAAAGAGGCGCTGTTGAACGAGGTGAAAACGCTGGCTGAGCACTTTGACTTGAAAATGAAAGCCTTTCTGGCGCCGGTGTTTATTGCCATTACCGGCAGCGCGTCCAGCACCTCAGTGATGGACGCCATGGCGATTCTGGGTTCAGACGTTACCCGGGCACGCCTGCGTAGTGCGATAGAGGTATTGGGCGGCGTCTCGAAAAAGCAGGCCAAGCGCTTTGAAAAAGAATTTCGTGAGATCGCTTCGTGAAATAGTTTAGTAAAATCAGCTAACCGCGCATGAGATAGCGCTAGCGCCAATTTCTCATCCTTAGGAAATTGGCGTTTTTTCTGTTGACGAAGGCCAGCGGAATCAGTATTATACGCTCCGTCTTCGCGACATGTGGGGCCTTAGCTCAGCTGGGAGAGCGCAACACTGGCAGTGTTGAGGTCAGCGGTTCGATCCCGCTAGGCTCCACCAATTAGTAGTACTTGTTATCAGTACCTTTCGCGAAGCAGCTCGATATACGTCCCATTCGTCTAGTGGTCTAGGACACCGCCCTTTCACGGCGGTAACAGGGGTTCGAACCCCCTATGGGACGCCACTAATTCAGTATCCCTCCTAATCGTTTATTTCTCTGGCAATGAGTCTTCTCATTTGCTGGCTTTTTGTATTCCCGCTGTTCACAAAAGAGCTACAAATCGACAATTTTTGGACGATTTTGTGCTTGACTTGTCCACTTTTGCGATTCTGGCTTAAAGGTTGTGCACAACCCCTTGTTGTTGACGCAAAAAATCTTTAACAGAACTTAAGTCTTTAAAAAACAATGACTTACAGAAGGTTAAAAAATAACCAATTTAAGGCTGGCCCACTGCCCATGGCGATTTCGGGACGTTTTGAAGTGGTTGTGAACAGGGTTATCCACAGATAGTGTGGAAAACCTTGAGCAGGATCCAGAAGCAAAAAAGTCAAGCGATAATGGAGTCGAATTAGGCGTTTTTGACGTCCTTCAATGTTGCATCCGGCTATCGCAGCGTCCTAGGCTCAGAAGGGGCAAGGGGTGGTCTCTAAGGGGAGAGCTTGCTCAAGGCATCTGGTAGGTTAGTGAATGGTCGCGAGCGCATGTGGTGGTGCGTTGGTGGTCTATGAACCAGCGTTAATCAGCCCATACGCAAAAGGCCACCCGAAGGTGGCCTTTGATCGTACTGTCAAGCGGGGATGGTTTATTTTTTCGGATAGTCACGCTGGTCGTGGCCAATATAGAGCTGGCGCGGACGACCGATTTTGTAGCTTTCGCTGAGCATTTCGTGCCAATGCGAGATCCAGCCAATAGTGCGCGATACCGCGAAGATCACGGTGAACATATTGGTGGGGATACCCATGGCTTTCAAAATGATGCCTGAGTAGAAATCAACGTTCGGGTACAGCTTCCGCTCGATGAAGTACTCGTCTTCTAGGGCAATTTGCTCAAGACGCTTGGCGATTTTAAGCTGAGGGTCGTCGGCCATGCCGAGCTCTGCAAGTACTTCGTCGCAGGTCTCTTTCATTACCTTGGCGCGCGGGTCAAAGTTGCGATACACGCGGTGACCAAAGCCCATTAGCTTGAACGGATCGTCCTTATCCTTGGCTTTATCAACAAAGCGCTGGATGTTCTCTTCGGAGTCTTCACCGATTTCGTCGAGCATAGCCAGCACGGCTTCGTTGGCGCCGCCGTGAGCGGGGCCCCAAAGTGCCGCGATACCTGCGCTAATACAAGCGAATGGGTTGGCCCCCGTGGAGCCTGCCAAGCGTACAGTCGAGGTAGAGGCGTTCTGCTCGTGATCCGCATGCAGCATGAAGATGCGATCCATGGCTTTCGCGTATACCGGGTTGATTTTGTACTCTTCGCAAGGGTTGCTGAACATCATGTAGAGGAAGTTCTCTGCATAGGTCAGATCGTTGCGCGGGTAGTTAAAGGGCTGACCCACATTATACTTATGGGACATTGCCGCCAGGGTAGGCATCTTGGCGATCAGGCGGATCGCGCTGATCACGCGATCTTCCTCTTGAGTGATGTCCATGTGGTCGTGATAGAAGGCCGCTAAGCCGCCCACTACACCGCACAAAATAGACATCGGGTGGGCATCGCGGCGGAACCCTTTAAAGAAGTTGTTGATCTGATCGTGAACCATGGTGTGGTTACGAATGCGCGATTCAAAATCTGCGTACTGCTCGTCGTTGGGTAACTCACCAAACAGCAGGGTGTAGCACACTTCTACGAAATTGGACTCTTTGGCCAGTTGATCAATCGGGTAGCCGCGGTGTAGCAGCACGCCCTTGCCGCCATCAATATAAGTGATGGCAGACTGGCAGGAAGAGGTGGCCATAAAGCCGGGGTCGTAGGTGAACAGGCCTTCAGCGCCTAAACCGCGTACGTCGATGACGTCGGGGCCAAGTGTGCCGGAATACATGGGTAGCTCGATCGGTTTATCCAGACCGTCTACCGTCAATGTCGCTTTCCTGTCAGCCATGCTGGCCTCCTTTCGAATTCGGGTTGGGACGTAAAGTCATTGCTGCGCATACCGCGCCGGCGAAAAGGCTTGCCCACTATAGAAGTGTGCGACATTTTGTCAATTAGCCTAAGCGCTAGCTGCAGGTTGTACAAATATTGTTGCTTTGAATAGTTTTTGTATACGATGAAAAAGCCTACATTATGGCGAAGCGTCAGAAGATTGACGATAGGCTAACATGATATGTTAACAGGCTTATCAAATTGCTAATCTACTGTCACTATAACCATGCTGCAGCGCAAAATCGACTCAGGATGCGGACAATTTTCTTGCACCATAGTCGAGTTAGGGCTGAGTTCGGTTTGTAAGCGAGGGCGAAGGTTCTTATAATCCACGGCGCGCGACCGGCAGGTAGGTGGTCGTGCCCGACTTGGCAACGGCCGAGCCCCTTCCAGCAACCACCGCCCGCTCGGGCCATGCCCGACCTGTCGCAGAGCGGGCCAAGAGAGTGTGTACAAAGCCGTGAATAGCAAACGACCCGTAAACCTAGACCTTACTACGATACATTTCCCACTGCCGGCGCTGACGTCGATCACACACCGCATCACGGGTGTCATCCTGTTCGTTGGCCTGATTTTCGCTTTTTGGGCGCTGGGCAAGTCCTTGTCATCTCCTGCGGGTTTCGACGCCGTTAGCGATGCACTGGCCAATAATTTTTTGGCTAAGTTGATTGCTTGGGGGTTGTTATCCGCACTGGCATTCCACTTTGTAGCAGGTATCAAGCACCTGCTGATGGATGCCGATATTGGGGTAACCCTTGAGGGTGGCGTTAAAAAAGCGCAGATCACCGTCGTGGTCAGCGCTGTTCTGATTATTCTGGCAGGAGTTTGGGTATGGTAACTAACATTACAAGTTTTGGCCGTAGTGGGCTTTCTGACTGGCTGATGCAGCGCGTTTCTGCTGTTATTTTGGCCCTCTACACGGTCTTTATCGTTGCCTTTCTGCTGTTTAATCCGAACCTCGATTACTACACGTGGAGCGGTCTGTTCAGCCAGACGTGGATGCGGATTTTCTCGCTACTGGCGTTCGTCGCCTTAGCCGCACACGCCTGGATTGGTCTGTGGACCGTCACCACCGACTATCTCAAGTCCACTCGCCTGCGCGTGGGTGTCCAAGCTGTCATCATCTTGGGCATTTTCGTGTACTTGGTGTGGGGCATTCAAATTCTGTGGGGAGCTTGATTACATGTCTAATCTGCGTAGCCTGACGTTTGACGCCATTATTATTGGTGGCGGTGGCTCTGGCCTGCGAGCCGCTCTGGAGCTGGCGAAGTCCGGCAAAAAGACGGCCGTGTTATCGAAAGTTTTCCCGACCCGCTCTCACACCGTTTCTGCCCAGGGTGGTATTACCTGCGCGATTGCGTCCGATGACCCGAATGATGACTGGCGCTGGCATATGTACGACACCGTTAAAGGCGGCGACTATATCGCTGACCAGGACGCGGCGGAGTATATGTGTTCTGAAGGCCCGAAAGCGGTATTCGAGCTCGAGCATATGGGCCTGCCGTTCTCGCGTTTAGATAACGGTCGCATTTATCAGCGCCCGTTTGGCGGTCAGTCGAAGAACTTCGGTGAAGGTGGCCAGGCGGCTCGTACCTGTGCCGCTGCTGACCGTACCGGCCACGCGCTGTTGCACACCCTTTACCAGAATAATTTGAAGAACAATACCGTGTTCCTCAATGAGTGGTATGCAGTGGATTTGGTCAAAAATGCCAGCGGTGATGTGGTCGGCTGTATCGCCATGTGTATCGAGACGGGCGAAGTGGTTCACATTAAGTCCAAGGCCACAGTATTAGCTACTGGTGGAGCAGGCCGTATTTATGCTTCCACAACCAATGCGTTGATTAACACCGGTGACGGTATTGGCATGGCGCTGCGTGCGGGCTTCCCGATGCAAGACATGGAAATGTGGCAGTTCCACCCGACCGGTATTTACGGTGCGGGCACGCTGGTCACAGAAGGCTGCCGCGGTGAGGGTGGCTACCTGATCAACAAAGACGGCGAGCGCTTTATGGAGCGTTATGCGCCGAATGCCAAAGATTTGGCGGGCCGTGACGTTGTCGCCCGTTCGATGGTCATGGAAATTCTGGAAGGTCGTGGCTGTGGCGAGAAGGGCGATCACGTCTTCTTGAAGCTTGATCACCTGGGTGAAGAAGTACTTGGTAAGCGCCTACCTGGTATCGTTGAGCTCTCCAAGACGTTTGCTCACATCGATCCGGCAAAAGACCCGATCCCGGTCGTACCGACCTGCCATTACATGATGGGCGGTATTCCGACCAATATTCATGGTCAGGCGATTACCATGGACGAAAGCGGTAACGATCATATCGTTAACGGCCTGTTTGCCTGTGGTGAAGCAGCGTGTGTTTCTGTTCACGGTGCTAACCGCTTGGGCGGTAACTCGCTACTTGATCTAGTGGTCTTCGGTCGTGCTGCAGGCATGTTTATTGAAGGCGCGCTGAACGAAGGCATTGAGTACCTGGACGCTTCCGAGTCTGACATTGAGTCGGCCATGAAGCGGATCACGCGCTGGAATGAGTCTGAGGGTGGTGAAAGTATTCCTGAGCTGAAAGCTGAGCTTCAGGAAATCATGCAGACCTCCTTCGGCGTATTCCGCGAAGAGAAAAACATGCTGGAAGGCGTCGACAAGCTAGCGCTGCTGCGCGAGCGCATCGCTAATGCCTACTTGCCTGACAAGTCCAATGCCTTCAACACTGCCCGTGTAGAAGCACTGGAACTTGATAACTTGATGGAAGTGGCTGAAGCGACGGCGATCGCTGCCCTAGAGCGTAAAGAGAGCCGCGGCGCCCACTCGCGTTACGACTATCCAGACCGTGATGACGTCAACTGGCTGAAGCACTCGCTCTTCTTCCCAGCGACGAAAGAGCTGAAAAAACGCGACGTTAACTTCAAGCCGAAAACCGTTGATACGTTCGAGCCTAAGGTTCGTACCTACTAAACGCCGCATAGACGAGAGGGAGTCACTATGTCCAATCTTCAGGTATCCGTATACCGCTACAATCCGGAAACCGACTCCGCACCTTACATGCAGGAGTTTCAGGTCGATACTAAAGGCCGCGATGTGATGGTGCTGGATGTTCTTCATATGATGAAGGAACAAGACAGCGGTTTGGCGTTTCGTCGCAGCTGCCGTGAAGGCGTCTGCGGTTCAGACGGCATGAACATGAACGGCAAAAACGGCTTGGCATGTATCACGCCGCTGTCAGACGTTGTCAAAAACAACAAGCTGACCCTGCGCCCGCTGCCGGGCCTGCCGGTTATTCGCGATATGGTCGTGGATATGGGGCTGTTCTATAAGCAGTACGAGCGTATTCAGCCGTACCTGCAGAACGATACGCCTGCACCGGCCATTGAGCGTCTGCAGTCGCCAGAAGAGCGCGACAAGCTAGATGGCTTGTATGAGTGTATTCTATGTGCATGCTGTTCAACGTCTTGCCCGTCGTTCTGGTGGAACCCCGAGAAGTTTGTCGGCCCGGCCGGTTTGCTGCAGTCTTACCGCTTCCTGGCCGATTCACGTGACACGGCTACCAGCGAACGGTTGAGCAACCTGGAAGATCCGTTCTCGGTGTTCCGTTGCCGTGGCATCATGAACTGTGTAGCGGTGTGCCCAAAAGGGCTCAACCCTACCCGGGCAATTGGTAAAATTCGCGAAATGTTACTCGCTGATGCTACCTAAGCCTATGACATCTTAGTAAAAAAGCGCCTGCCACTTAAGTTGGGTGATAATGCCACTTAAATCATGGCGCTTCGCTTGTTATCATAGGGTTTGTCAGGCGGTGCGGCGTCACGTCGCACCGCTGATCAGACAAGTTTGAAAGCCGGTGCCTGGGGTACCGGCTTTCGAGCATGAACTGAAGACGAAACATCGTATGACCGCTAGAAGCACAGTATGACCGCTAGATGCGACATAAAGTGTTAGATGAAGAATAGCTAGACGAACAGGGTTTCCGGCCGTTGGCCGGCGCCGCCGGCAAATGTCCCGCCCCGCCGGCAGGGCAATAGCGATGTCGCCGCATGTTTGCGACGATACCGATACCACCCCATCAGTGCAGGGTGACCGAGAGATGCAACAAGGCATAATGGAGTTGATGTGGCGTTCCTCTCACGTTAGTGGCGGCAATGTTCACTACGTGGAAGCGCTTTACGAGCAGTACCTCGCCGATCCTGAGTCTGTCCCTGACGAATGGCGCAGCTATTTTGATGAGTTGCCGCGTCCCGAGGGCAGTGCCTCCCACGATGTTCCACTTAGCCCCGTGCGTGATCAGTTCTACCAGTTGGGGCGCGAAAGTCGCCCGGGCCGGGTAGTCGCCGCTGCCGATAGCGGTGAAAACAAAAAGCAGGTAAAAGTCCTGCAACTGATCAACGCTTACCGCTTCCGTGGCCATCAAAAGGCCAATATCGACCCGCTAGGGCTGCGTAATCCCACCCCCGTCCCCGATCTCGATCTGTCCTTTCATCAGCTTTCAAAAGCTGATCTGGATACCGAGTTCCAAACCGGTTCTTTCTTTTTAGGTATCGACAAAGCGCCACTGCGTGACATCGTAGATGCGTTGGAGCGTACTTACTGCCGCTCCATCGGCTGCGAGATCATGCATATCGTCGATACGGAAGAGAAACGCTGGCTACAACGGCGTTTTGAGTCGGTACGCAGTGCGCCTGATTTCAGTGCCGACGTGCGCAAGCACGTGCTGGAGCGTTTGACGGCCGCCGAAGGTTTGGAGAATTACCTGGCATCCAAGTATCCAGGTACCAAGCGTTTCGGTCTTGAAGGCGGCGAATCGTTTGTGCCGATGATGGACGAGCTTATCCAGCGTGCTGGCGGTTATGGCACCAAGGAAGTGGTCATCGGTATGGCGCACCGTGGTCGACTCAATCTGCTAGTCAATATTCTGGGTAAAAACCCAGCTGACTTGATTGATGAGTTCGACGGCAAGAAAGTCATCGAGCGTGGCTCAGGTGATGTGAAGTACCACCAGGGTTTCAGTTCGAACGTCATGTCCCCGGGCGGCGAAGTCCATTTGGCGATGTCGTTTAACCCGTCGCACCTGGAAATTGTCGCGCCTGTCGTAGAGGGTTCGGTGCGTGCCCGCCAAGATCGCCGTAACGACGAAGAGGGCAGTAAAGTACTGCCGATCAACGTCCACGGTGATGCGGCGTTTGCCGGTCAAGGCGTGGTGATGGAGACATTCCAGATGTCTCAGACCCGTGCTTATAAAACCGGTGGCACCGTCCATATTGTGATTAACAACCAAGTGGGCTTCACCACCTCGCATCCGCTGGATGCACGCTCTACCGAATACTGCACTGATATTGCCAAGATGGTTCAAGCGCCTATTTTTCATGTCAATGGCGATGACCCGGACGCAGTGCTGCACGCCACCCAAGTCGCTCTCGACTATCGCCAGCAGTTCAAAAAAGATGTGGTGATCGATCTCGTTTGCTACCGTCGCCGTGGCCACAACGAAGCTGACGAGCCGTCAGGCACGCAGCCGATGATGTATTCCAAGATCAAAGATCACCCTTCTGCGCGCTCGCTGTACGCCAAGCGCTTGGTTGATCAGGGCGTGCTCTCTGAAGAGTCCGCTAAAGCGATGATCGAAACCTATCGTGATGATCTCGTGGCAGGCAACCACGTTGCCAATGCACTGGTGCAAGAGCCCAACGCTTCTCTGTTCGTTGATTGGGCGCCTTACCTGGGTCACGAATGGTCTGGTGATGCCGACACGACGTTTGATATGAAGCGTCTGCAGCAGTTAGCGGCTCGCATGTGTGAAGTGCCGGACGGCGTCGAAGTGCAGCGTCAGGTGGCCAAGATTTATGAAGACCGGCGTAAAATGCAGGCTGGTGGTTTGGCACTTAACTGGGGCTTTGCGGAAACGCTAGCCTACGCCACGCTGCTAGAGCAGGGGCATCCGATCCGGATTACCGGGCAAGACGTTGGGCGCGGTACTTTCTCCCACCGTCATGCGGTGGTGCATAATCAGAAAGATGGCACTACCTATGTTCCGCTGCAGAATATGGCCGATGGTCAGCCGCGTTTCACCATTCATGACTCCTTCCTTTCGGAAGAAGCAGTGTTGGCATTTGAGTACGGCTACTCAACCACTGCGCCGAATGACTTGGTGATCTGGGAAGCTCAGTTTGGTGACTTCTTTAATGGCGCCCAGGTGGTCGTGGATCAGTTCATCTCGTCGGGTGAAACGAAGTGGGGCCGGGTGTGTGGTTTAACCATGCTGTTGCCACACGGCTACGAAGGCCAGGGCCCGGAGCACTCTTCGGCGCGTTTGGAGCGCTTCCTGCAAATGTGTGCTGAGCACAATATGCAGGTCTGCGTACCCACCACGCCCGCACAGATTTATCATCTACTGCGTCGTCAGGTGATTCGCCCGCTGCGCAAACCGCTGGTGGTGATGACACCTAAATCGCTGCTGCGTCATAAAGAAGCGATTTCGAGCCTTGAAGATCTCGCTCACGGTAAGTTCCATATGGTACTCGCCGACCAGGCAGATCTGGCGCCGAAGAAGGTCACACGCGTTGTGCTATGTGCTGGCAAGGTCTACTACGACTTAGCCGCTTGGCGCGCTGAGAATGAGCGTCATGACACGGCAGTTGTGCGTATTGAGCAGCTATACCCCTTCCCGAAAGAAGAGCTTCTGGAAGCGCTGCAAGACTATACCAACGTAGAAGATATTGTGTGGTGCCAGGAAGAGCCGCTTAATCAGGGCGCTTGGTACTCCAGCCAGCACAATATGCGTGCAGTGGCCGACATGCTGAAAGATGGCCTTGGTCGCGAGTTGAAATTTGCAGGACGTCCTGCCTCTGCTGCTCCAGCAGCTGGCTATATGTCCGTCCACACTGAACAGCAGCGCCAGCTGGTGGAAGACGCTTTTAATTTATAAGCGACCACCGGATTTAGAGAACATATAAGGGAAACGACATGGCTACTGAGATCAAAGCGCCAACCTTTCCGGAATCCGTTGCCGAAGGCACAGTGGCGGCGTGGCATAAAAAGCCGGGTGACAGCGTTGAGCGTGACGAGCTGATTGTTGAGATCGAAACCGACAAAGTGGTGCTGGAAGTCGTCGCACCGGAAGCGGGAACCCTGACCGACGTAATGGCCGAAGAGGGCGATACGGTTGCGTCAGAACAGGTGCTGGGCAAAATCGGCGAAGGCAGCGCGTCTGGCAGCAAAAAAGAAGAGAAATCTTCGGGCGATGACAGCGCTGAAAAATCCGAAGAGAAGTCTGAAGGTAAGAAAGAAGAGAAAAAAGCCAGCGGTGGCGGCAAGCAACACGACGTAAAAGCCCCCAGCTTCCCTGAGTCGATCCAGGAAGGCACCGTGGCGACCTGGCACAAAAAGGTCGGTGAAGCGGTCAAGCGCGATGACGTGCTGGCCGACATCGAAACCGATAAGGTTGTGCTGGAAGTGGTCGCTCCGGCCGATGGCGCCCTGGCTGAAATTAAAGCCGAAGAGGGTAGCCAGGTTGAATCTGAAGCGATTCTTGCGACCTTCACCGAAGGGGCCGGTGGCGACAGTGGAAGCGAAAGCGGTGGCGATTCAGCGTCCGCTAAAGCAGACAGCAGCGATGGCGATGGCGCCGACGAGAAAGTCGGTGACAAAATCCTCGCTCCGGCCGCACGTAAAATGGTTGCCGAGCATGACCTGGACGTTGCCAAGATTGAAGGCACCGGCAAAGGTGGCCGCATCTTGAAAGAAGACGTTCAGAAAGCGGTCAAAGACGGTTCTGCCAAGAAAGCAGCAAAATCGTCTGCACCAGCGAAAGCTGCCGCGGCACCAACTGCCGAAGGTGAGCGCATCGAGAAGCGCGTACCGATGAGCCGTCTGCGTCAGACCATCGCCAAGCGCCTGGTTCAGGCGCAGCAAACCGCGGCGATGCTGACTACCTACAACGAAGTGGACATGACCGAGATCATGGCCCTCCGTGCGCAGTACAAAGAGACGTTCTTAAAAGCTCACGACATTAAGCTGGGCTTTATGGGCTTCTTTGTAAAAGCGGCTTCAGAAGCGCTCAAGCGGTTCCCGGACGTTAACGCCTCTATCGACGGCACCGACATCGTTTATCACGGTTATCAGGATATCGGCGTTGCGGTATCCACTGACCGTGGTTTGGTTGTACCGGTACTGCGTGACACCGACAGCATGAAAATCGCTGACGTCGAGCGCAAGATTGTCGACTTCGGCAAGCGTGGTCGTGACGGTAAGCTGGGCATGGACGACATGATCGGCGGCACCTTTACCATCACCAACGGCGGTACCTTTGGCTCGTTGATGTCCACCCCGATCATCAACCCGCCGCAAACTGCCATTCTGGGCATGCACAAAATCCAGGATCGTCCGATGGCCATCAACGGCAAGGTCGAGATTCGCCCGATGATGTATCTGGCGCTCTCTTATGACCACCGTATGATCGACGGCAAAGACGCCGTTCAATTCTTGGTCACCTTGAAAGAATTGCTGGAAGACCCGGCACGTCTACTGCTGGATATCTAAAAAAGCATAAGCGTCATATTGATTTAGTACGCTTCTGCTTAACCAGGATATATCTGCAATCGTACACAGCCTTCCGCCCGGTTCGAGTTAAAGCGGGCGGAAGGCCAGCAAGCTAGAGGAGCCAACATGGCTGATAAGTTTGATGTGATCGTTATTGGTGCCGGCCCTGGCGGTTACGTCGCCGCCATTCGTGCCGCACAGATGGGCCTAAAAACGGCCTGTGTCGAAAAATGGGTTAACAAGGAAGGTAAAACAGTTCACGGCGGCACTTGCCTAAACGTGGGCTGTATTCCCTCGAAGGCCTTGCTGGAAACCTCGCACAAGTTTGTTGAGGCCCGTGACCATTACGCCGAGATTGGTATTGAAATCAGCGATGTGTCAACGAACATTGCCAAGATGCTTGAGTTCAAGGATCAGGTCATCGCCAAGAACGTCGGTGGTATTAGCGCGCTGTTCAAAGCCAATGGTGTTACCGCCCTTGAAGGCACCGGCAAAGTAGTCGCGTCTAAGCAGGTCGAAGTTACTGGCCATGATGGTGAAAAAACCACCTATGACGCTGACAACATTGTTATCGCAGCGGGCTCTGTGCCGGTTGAGATTCCGCCGACCCCGATGACCGAAGGCTTGATCGTTGACTCTAGTGGTGCACTTGAATTTACCGAAGCACCTAAGCGTCTGGGTGTGATTGGGGCTGGCGTCATCGGTCTCGAACTGGGCAGTGTGTGGAGTCGCCTGGGCAGTGAAGTCACTATGCTTGAAGCCATGGACACCTTCCTGCCGATGGTGGATACCGCCATCGCCAAGGAGACCCAGAAGCTACTCAAGAAGCAGGGCCTGGATATCAAACTCGGCGCTCGTGTGACCGGTTCGGAAGTCAAAGGCGAAGAAGTCGTTGTGAAGTACAGCGATGCCAACGGCGAACAAGAGATGACCTTTGACAAGCTCATCGTTTGTGTTGGCCGTCGCCCCTACACCAAAGGCGTAATTGACGAAGGCGTTAGCGTTGAGTTGGATGAGCGTGGCTTTATCTTTGTCGATGACCAGTGCCGTACCAACGTCCCGGGCATTTATGCTATCGGCGACTGTGTACGCGGCCCGATGCTGGCGCATAAAGCCTCTGAAGAAGGCGTTATGGTGGCCGATATTATCGCTGGCCATAAGGCTGAGATGAATTATGACGCTATTCCTAGCGTGATCTATACCGCACCAGAAGTGGCTTGGGTCGGTATTAACGAGCAGGAAGCCAAGGCTGCTGGAATTGAGATTAAAACGGGTTCTTTCCCGTTTGCAGCTAACGGTAGGGCGCTCGCCAACAACGCTTCAGATGGCATGGCTAAGATCATCGCTGATGCGGAAACTGACCGCATTCTCGGTATGCACATTGTGGGTCAACACGCTGGCGAATTGATTGCCCAGGGTGTGATTGCCATGGAGTTCGGCTCCAGCGCTGAGGATTTGGCATTGACGTGTTATGCGCACCCAACGACTGCTGAAGCAATTCATGAAGCAGCGCTTGCGGTAGATGGTCACGCGATTCATATGGCCAATCGCAAGAAGCGTAAGTAATTTAGTTAAACAACGAAGCGCCACCTTTTAAGGGTGGCGCAAACTTTCGGCTTTGTCTTAATCCACAAAGATCGAAAGAACGGGGATGGCCAGTTTTTTAGAAACTGATCATCGTTCGAGTCACATGCAACCAATGGCATGAATCGATGAATCTTCACGAGTATCAAGGTAAACAGCTGTTTGCCGACTATGGTCTACCAGTGTCTAAAGGCTTTGCAGTCGACACGCCCGAAGAAGCGGAAGAGGCTTGCAAAAAAATCGGTGGTGACATGTGGGTGGTTAAAGCCCAGGTTCACGCCGGTGGCCGTGGTAAAGCGGGTGGCGTTAAGCTGATTAAAGACCCGGCTGAAGCCAAAACATTTGCAGAGCAGTGGCTGGGTAAAAACCTGGTAACCTTCCAGACTGACGAAAAAGGTCAGCCTGTTGCCAAGATTTTGGTTGAGACCTGCACTGACATCGCCGATGAGCTGTATCTCGGTGCCGTGGTTGACCGTACTACCCGTCGTGTGGTCTTCATGGCCTCCACCGAAGGTGGTGTCGAGATCGAGACGGTTGCAGAAGAGACGCCGGAAAAGATTCTCAAAGCCGAAATCGATCCGCTGGTCGGCGCGCAGCCGTACCAAGCGCGTGAGCTAGCCTTTGAGCTGGGCCTGAAGGGCGACCAGATCAAGCAGTTCACCAAGATTTTCCTGGGTCTGTCTCAGTTGTTCCACGACAAAGACCTGGCGCTGTTGGAAATTAACCCGCTGGTCGTCACTGAAGAAGGCAATCTGCACTGCCTCGACGCCAAACTGGGTCTGGATAGCAACGCTCTATACCGTCACCCTGACCTGCAGGCCATGCGTGACCCTTCGCAAGAAGATCAGCGTGAAGCCGATGCGGCGAAGTGGGAACTTAACTATGTCGCGCTTGATGGCAACATCGGCTGCATGGTTAACGGCGCAGGTTTGGCCATGGGCACCATGGACATCGTCAACCTGAGCGGCGGCAAGCCCGCTAACTTCTTGGACGTTGGTGGCGGCGCCACCAAGGAGCGCGTGGCAGAAGCGTTCAAAATCATCCTCTCTGACGACAATGTTAAAGCCGTACTGGTTAACATTTTCGGCGGTATCGTTCGTTGTGACATGATTGCTGAAGGCATTATCGGTGCCGTTGAGCAAGTGGGTGTCAACGTACCGGTTGTCGTACGTCTGGAAGGTAACAACGCCGAGCTGGGTGCTGAAAAACTAGCATCTAGCGGTTTGAACATCATCGCGGCTACCAGTCTGACCGACGCGGCTCAGCAGGTCGTTAAAGCGGCGGAGGGCAAGTAATGAGCATCCTGATCGATAAGAACACCAAGGTCATCTGCCAGGGCTTTACCGGTGGCCAAGGCACGTTCCACTCCGAGCAGGCGATTGCCTACGGTACGCAAATGGTCGGTGGTGTTACGCCGGGTAAAGGCGGCCAGGAGCACCTCGGTCTGCCCGTTTTCAACACCGTGAAAGAAGCGGTAGCGAAAACCGGCGCGGAAGCCAGCGTTATCTACGTACCGGCGCCGTTCTGTAAAGACTCGATTCTTGAAGCGGCGAATGCCGGTATCAAGCTGATTGTGTGCATCACTGAAGGCATCGCCACGCTAGACATGCTCGAAGCCAAAGTGAAGTGCGATGAACTGGGTGTACGTCTGATCGGCCCCAACTGCCCAGGTGTTATCACCCCAGGCGAATGCAAAATCGGCATCATGCCGGGTCACATTCACCAGCCGGGCCGTGTCGGTATCGTATCGCGCTCTGGTACCTTGACCTATGAAGCCGTTAAGCAGACCACTGATCACGGTTTTGGTCAGTCTACCTGTGTGGGCATCGGCGGCGACCCGATTCCGGGCTCTAACTTCATCGACATTCTTGAGATGTTCGAGAAAGACCCGAAAACCGAAGCTATCGTCATGATCGGCGAAATCGGTGGCACGGCTGAAGAAGAAGCGGCGGCTTACATCAAAGCTAACGTTTCCAAGCCCGTGGTTTCCTACATTGCCGGTGTTACTGCACCTCCTGGCAAGCGTATGGGCCACGCGGGCGCGATCATCTCTGGCGGTAAAGGCACCGCTGACGAGAAGTTTGCTGCTCTAGAAGACGCTGGTGTTAAAACCGTGCGCTCTTTGGCTGAAATCGGTGATGCGCTGAAAGAAGTGACTGGCTGGTAAGCCATTGACGTTTAGCTGCACGTTATAAGGGCGCTCCTCGGGGCGCCCTTATTCATTTCTGCACATTTAATGTTGTTCTGGCTAATGTTGCTATGGCGTCGGTGAGCGACGCAGCATGCGATAGCTATACAGTACAAAGAGCGGCGCGCCTGCCGCCAAATATAAATGGTAGCTGACCAACCGCCACACCAGTACCGCTGCTGCGGCCTGCTCGCGCTCCATCAACGGTAACAACAGGCTTCCTACGCCCACCTCCGCAGCACCCGCGCCGCCGGGCAGAAAACTAAATTGGCTGGCTGCCATCGCCAGCATCTGGGTCAAGAATGTCCACATCCAGTCCGCATGGCCACCTACTCCCAGTACTGCCAAATAGAGCAAGCTGTAGCGCATGAGCCAGTGCGCCGTCGTCAGCGCTAGCATGGTGATCAATATACTGCGCGGGAGCTTAAGGGTGACCTTTAACGCATGCCGACAGCGCAAGAGGCGCCGTACGAGCCAGCGTCGCTGATATCGGCTTGGCCATGGCGTGTTCACGCCGGGTGAACGCAATAGGCTGGGTAGATAACGCATTACGACAATCACCAGCGCTGCCATGAACGCTAATCCTACCAGTGCCCACTGCACGAGCGACTGATGTGGCCATTGGGTGTCGCTTAGCATTGAAAAGAGCACCAGGCCGCTCAGCATGGCCAGGAAGAACAGTAAATCGCAGCCTTGATCAATCAGGAACACCGCCGCGCCCTTGGCAGGCGGGAAACCGCGCCGCGCAAGCAACAACAACAGGGTTGCTGGGCCACCGCTGCCGCCTGGGGTGGCGCACAGGGCAAACTTGGACGCCAGCTCGATACCCAGCGCGCCGCGCTGGCCGAGCCTGCCCGCACGGCCACCCAGCATCAAACGTAGCCTTGCTGCATTCAGGTTCCAGCACAGAAAGGCCATCACCAGCATCAATAACAGCAGCCCAAGTGGGAAGTGTTTGACGCGCTGCAGTGCTTCAGCGCCACCCAACCAAGCAGTGAGCACTAGCGGTGCAATCAGCGCTAAGGCAATCATCACACCATGGATGGGTCGCCACTTCAGTAGCTGACGGCGACTAGTGGTGTTGGTGGAGTGCATACGGTTGGCTGCCGTGGCAAAGCTGCTGATAGTGCTCCAGCAGGGAATGCATGACACCATCCCAGTTGAAATGGCGCTCTACATGGCGGCGCGCATAGCGCCCACTGGCGGCGACATCATTACTGAACAGTGCCACACACGCCTCCGCCATGGCAACGGGGTCGAGCGGTTTGCATAAAATACCCGCCCCCAGCGGCACGTTTTCTGCCAGCGCCCCTGCGTTCGCTGCTATTACTGGAATGCCGCTTGCCATCGCTTCCTGAGCAATTAAGCCGAAGGTTTCTCGGGTGCCCGCATGTAACAGCGCATCGCTACTGGCTAGCGCCTTCGCGACCTCGTGGGCGCCACAACAGCGATCAACGATGGTGACATTACTGGGTACGTGATGTGGCATGCCGGGCCCCATCAGCAGCAAATGGTAATCGCTGCCTAGCTGACGCATCGTCGTAAGCAGCACATCAATATTTTTCTCGCGGGAATTGCGGCCCACAAAGATCAGCAGCTTTTTGTCGCTGGGTATACCCATGGTTTGGCGAAACGCAGAGTCACACTGCTGGGGATTGAATTGCGCCAAATCGACGCCCAATGGCTGAACGCGAACGTTATTGACGCCCCAGTCATTCAGTCGATTCGCCATGGCGTTACAGGGTGCCAGCACGCTATCAAACTGGCTATAAAGCGTCGTGACATAGTGGGTTAAGCGTTTCTCAACGTAGCGCCCAAAGCGATCACCCATCAGGCGCGGAAGATCAGAGTGATAAAAGCCCACCACAGGCACGCCGAGGCGTTGCCCCGCATCGAGCGCCGCCCAGGCCGTTACATAGGGGTCGCCAGCCTCTATCAGATCGGGCTTCAGATCAATCAGTGCATCACGCCACGGAGAACCGCGTAGCGGAAAGCGGTAACCTTGCCCCAAAGGAAGGTGTAACGCCGGTAGCGTGTGGTGGTCGCCAAGACTATCCCGCTCCGCCCCCGGCACCAGCAGGCTGGTGCGCAGCTGTGGAATACGCGAGAAAACACGGTGTTTGGCCTGCAAATAGGTACGCACACCGCCGCTGGCGGGGGCATGAAACATCGTCACATCGGCAATGTGCAAGCTAACCTCCAACCCCAAAGAGTGTCATCGTTTCACCATAAAGGAGAAATAAGTCAGTTCAGAGACAACGGAGCCCGTTTGTGTCTATGTGGCAGGGCTCTCGGCAGGCGCCACCATGGCGACCACTCTGGCGATGATCTACCCCGATATCTTTGCGGCGGTAGGCGTGCACTCTGGGCTGCTCCACGGCGTGGTCAAGAGTTCCCCCGATGCCTTGGGGGTCATGCAGGGAGGCACAGGGCCCCTCGCTGGCGGTAACAAAGCAAAAGGAGCCGGGTGGGCGTCGGATGTGCCAGCGATTATGTTTCATGGCGACCGCGACACCACCGTGCTCCCCCGCAACGCGGATCGCGTGGCCGCCCAGTACAGCACATCGCGTCAAGCAGGAGCGACGGTAGTGCAAGGCAACGTTCCAAGGGCCGCGGCTACACCTGTACCACCCACCGTGATGCTTCGGGTAAGCCATGCTTAGAGCAGTGGCGTATCCATGGGGGCATGGCTTGGTCAGGAGGTAGCAAAAAGGGCAGCTATACCGACCCTCAAGGCCCTGACGCTGCCCGGGAAATGCTGCGGTTCTTCTGTCAGCATCGGCAGATAGTGTCATAGAACTGGCCGATATCTGCTCAGGTTATGTCTAGTCTGTCAGTAAGTTAGCGCAGGTGAGACGCGCTGGTATAGTAGATACTCTTTGATTATGTATAAAAGTTGACAATAGTTTGCAAAGGTTGAGTTACAGTTTTCATTCTTGTTGCCTAAAATCCTAGCTCTTTCACTTGTTAGGATTTGGCAATGCTTTCACGGTTCAAGATCGGTACACGGCTCGCACTGGCTTTTGGCTTGGTCTCGCTATTTCTTTTGGGCACTTTAATAGCGGGAATTATGGGCATCACCTTCACCAAGGATACTGCCCAAAAAACCTTGGACACGGACGTAGCACTCGCAAGCAATGCCGCAGAAATTCAGCGGCTGGCATTGCAAGCGCGGCGTTTTGAAAAAGATATCTTCATCAATATCGACAGTAGTGATCGGGTAGCGGCTTACCAGCAAAGTTGGACGGCGACCATCGAAGCAATACAGGCCGCCTTCCAGGCGGGTAGCCAAATTGCCGATAAGGATAGCCTCGATGCTTTGTACCAACAGGCAGGAAGAGCCCTCCAGGGGTATGAAGAGGGTTTTTTGTCAGTCTATCGCCAAATTGAACTAGGCAGTATTACCGAAACCTCTCAAGCCAATCTGGCTTTCGGTGAGCATAAAGAGAGTATCTACCAGCTTGAGGAGTTGGCTGATGAAATTAGCCTAGTGGCTGCTGAAGGGGTCAAGACGGCTAACGAGGCGATAAATGCCGAGTATCGTTTGGCTATTTGGCAGCTTTGTATTTTCGCGGGGGTGGCGTTGTTGATGGCGCTGGCGCTGGCAATTGCTATTACGCGTAGCATTGTATTGCCTTTGCGGAGAGCGGTTGAGGTTGCTAGGCGCGTTGCGGAAGGAGATTTGCGACACGATATCGTAACCACAGGACGTGATGAAACGGCTCAGTTATTAACCTCCATGGCCGAAATGAGTAAAGAGCTCACTACCTTGGTCGCATCACTACGTGACTCTAGCGAGAATGTCTTGAACGGAGCCAATGAAATTGCCCAAGGTGGGCAGGAGCTCGCCGCTCGTACTGAGCAGCAAGCAGCTGCCTTGCAGGAGACGGCTTCAAGTATGGAGGAGATGACGGCAACGGTTCGCCAGAATAGTGATTCAACCAAAGAGGCTGATACGCTGGCCCATAATGCTTCGCAACAGATGCAAAGCAGTGGTGAAGAAGTTTCCCGAAGTGTGGAGTTAATGCGCGAAGTGACAGCCGCATCGCTAAGCATGGATAAGATCGTTGAGGCCATCGATACGATTGCATTTCAAACCAATATCCTGGCTTTAAACGCCTCCGTTGAAGCGGCGCGTGCTGGTGATAAAGGCCGTGGATTTGCAGTGGTCGCTACAGAAGTTCGTGCGCTAGCAAGCCGCAGTGCCGCTTCAGCAGGTGAGATTCGTAGTATGCTCGACGATACGCGTAGCAAAATAAAGCTATGTTCTGACCAAGCGGAGCGAGGCGCTGCGACCATAGGTGAGACGGAAGCGGTGATCCAGCGCCTCGCTATGCTGATGGTCGAGGTCTCCTCTGCCACTCGGGAGCAAAGCAGTGGTATTGAGCAGATCAATACTGCTATTACTGAAATGGATTCTACCACTCAGCAAAACAGCACCTTGGTTCAGCAGTCGACTAATGCAGCATTTTCCCTGGAAGATCAGGCTGGGCGACTTCGCGAGCTGGTAGCTGCCTTTCAAATAGATGAAGCTGTTGTGAAAAAAGCAACAGAGTACAAGCCTGCAATGGCCTTATCCTCGGCTGCAAGACAAGCAGAGTTCTAATAATCTGATAACAACAGTGGCGCCTCAAAGGCGCTGCTGCTTTTTAATGGGCTAATAAAGTTTTTCACTAGGTTGTGCCATCAGGAAGTGGCCCTCTTCGCGCAGCGAACTGACAAGCGTATAACACTCTAATTCTTCGGTCTGGGTACGCTCTTTTTTGTCATCAATCACTCCTCTGCCGTAGTCAATGGGAACAAACACCACTGGCATCAACGCCGAGGCTTTATCATAGGCTGGGTGAGCTGCTAGTAAGACTGATTGATGGCAGATTTTATAAAAAGTATATAGAGAAATAAAAAGCAATGTTTGAAAAAAGCACTCTTTTTTTTGCTTTATTACATGAAAAAAATAGTACTGCAGACTAGATTTTTAACCCGCCTCTATTCTTGACAGTAAAAGCGGTGTCACTTATCTTTAAAATGTAATCTTTGGTAATTTTTATGTTTCTTATTGTAATGTGTGTGGGTGTGTGGCTTTTCATGAGGGCTACCGGAAGAAATTTAATTATAAAGATCATAGTACATTGATTTTTAATACATTAAAAAACTAGTGCAGGAGTGTAGTGTTGTTAGTTTACATGTGATTTTTACTTATATAAGCAGTAGTCATATTGTCCGGCTTAAGTGTTTCTGATTGGGAAGTGGCAATTTTTTTATTGCTTTAAAGTATCCTTGTGTTACCTGCTATACACTTTTTAGTCCAGAAATATGCAATGCAACAAGTAGGCATGAATAAAAACATCGGAATTAAATAAGCTTGAAAATAAGAGCGTAGGGAAACTCGTTTAATTGACGATAATGGCGAGGTGGTATTTTGAAAATCTTGGTCATAGGGAACATGGGCTATGTTGGCTCCGTTGTGGTGCGGGAGCTAGCCTTACGTCACCCATCCGCCACTCTTCATGGGTATGACACTGCCTACTTCGCACACTGTTTGACGAATGCCGAACTTCTTCCTGAGCGCTATCTCGACCAGCAGTTTATGGGGGATGTGCGAGATATTCCGGCTGATTTTTTTGAAGGTTATACGGCTGTAGTTCAACTGGCGGCGATTTCCAATGACCCCATGGGAGACCGTTTCGCCGCAGTGACAGCTGAGGTCAATCAGCAGGCGACGGTTGAGATTGCCAAGGCAGCGGCTCAGGCGGGGGTAGAAAACTTCGTTTTTGCCTCAAGTTGCAGCATTTATGGCATCGCTTTAGGGGCTCCGCGCAGTGAGTTGGATCCCGTGGCTCCCGTTACCGCCTATGCCTGCTCGAAAATAGCAGCTGAAGAAGCGTTAGCCGGCATTGGGGGCGACATGGTGATTACCAGTTTACGCTTTGCGACTGCTTGCGGAATGTCAGAGCGTTTACGGCTGGATCTGGTGCTCAATGATTTCGTTGCCTGTGCCCTAAGTCAGCAGCATATTACCGTGCTTAGCGATGGGTCTCCCTGGCGGCCCTTGATCGACGTCTCCGATATGGCCAGAGCTGTCGATTGGGCAGTACAGCGCAAGCCTGAAAACGGCGGGCGCATACTCAATATCAATACCGGATCGAACGAACGCAATCATCAAGTGCGAGACTTAGCCACTGCAGTGGCCAAAGCCGTTCCCGGCACCACGCTGAGTATCAATACCCAAGCCCCGGCGGACAGTCGCTCCTACCAAGTGGATTTCAGCCTGTTTGCCAAGTTGGCACCTGAGCACCAACCACAAATGACGCTAATAGATTCGATCATGGGATTGATCAATGGGCTCAAAAGCATGGAGTTTTCCGATACCCAGTTCCGAGCCTCGCGCTATATGCGTCTGCATGCGCTGCAGGCACATATCACTGCGCGCCGTCTATCTGAAAACCTGCGCTGGCAAATGTGTGATGCAGTCACCCCGAGTGCTTTGTCTGCTGCTACCCACATTAACCTTGAGGCCTGAAACGGAGGCTAGACTATGAAAGTCGCAATTTTCGCGGGAGGGTTCGGAACGCGCTTAAGTGAAGAAACAGCCATTCGCCCCAAGCCCATGGTGGAAGTGGGTGGTCGGCCGATCCTTTGGCATATCATGAAGATGTACGCCCATCATGGCTTAAAGGAGTTTATCGTCCTGGGTGGCTATAAGGTGGAGTACATCCGTGACTATTTCCTCAATTATCGCGGCAATCGAACCGATTACACCATCGATCTGAAGACAGGTAACGTCGACTGGCTTCAGAGCGTTAATGATGATTGGAAAATCACTGTGCTGGATACAGGCGCCGATGCCATGACCGGAGGGCGTCTCAAGAAGGCAATGTCTCTCCTGGCAGATGAGCCTTTCTGTTTGACCTATGGCGATGGGTTGAGTGATCTGAATATCAATGCCTTGATCGACTCACATCTGGCCTCGAAAAATTGGTGCACCCTGACGGCAGTAACGCAGCCGGGCCGCTACGGTGCCCTGCGTTTGAAAGAGGGCAACAGCCAGGTAGAGGGCTTTCGTGAAAAGGGCGAAATAGATGGAGGGCTGATCAATGGCGGCTTCTTCGTCTGTAATCCGGAAGTGTTCGAGACGATCGACGATAGCCAGACCGTATGGGAAAACGAGCCCATGAACCGGATGATCGAGCTGGGGAAGTTGGGCTACTTCCATCATAACGGGTACTGGCAAAGCATGGATACGCTGAGAGACAGAATGGTACTCGAGACCGCCTGGGCAGAAGGCGCCCCCTGGAAGCTCTGGAAGGAATGAACCATCAATGATTATTGTTGATACGGCGCTTGCCCAACGAGAGGCGCAGGGTAATCCCATTCGAGTGGGGATGGTCGGGGCGGGGTTTCAAGCGGGCGGTATCGGTCTGCAGATTATGACCGCGACGCCCGGGATGCGCCTTTGTGCGATTGCCAATCGTCATTTGGATGCAGCGATCAAAGTCTTCCAGCAAACCGGGATTGAGCCAGTCGCCTGCGAGACTCAGCAGGAACTTGAAGCGGCGATTGCGGCTGGGCGACCGGCAGTCACCGAGGATGCCGTGGCACTGGCACGCGCAGAGGGATTGGATGCAATTATTGAAGTCACTGGCTCGTTGGAGTTCGCGGCGAATGCCGTCCTGGCGGCGCTGGAAAGTGGCAAAGACGTCATTCAAATGAACGCGGAACTCGACGGTACGATCGGCCCCATCTTGAAAGTGAAAGCCGATGCGGCAGGGGCTGTCTACAGCTTTGCCGATGGCGACCAGCCTGGCGTACAGATGAATCTCTATCGGTTCGTCGCCGGGCTAGGCATTAAGCCGGTACTGTGTGGCAACATTAAAGGCTTGCATGACCCATATCGCAACCCGGCTACCCAGGAAGGTTTTGCCAAACGCTGGGGGCAAAAGCCGGCAATGGTGGCCTCTTTTGCTGATGGCACCAAGATATCGTTCGAACAGGCGATCGTCGCCAACGGCACCGGTATGCAAGTGGCGCAGCGCGGCATGCTTGGCCCTGATTTCTCCGATGGTGTGGCCGGTGGGCCCTTAATACCCATCGAACAGACGGTATCGGCATTTGAGCCCTACCTGAACCCGAAGGGGCCGGGGCTGGTGGATTACGTTGTTGGGGCGCGGCCGGGGCCGGGCGTGTTTGTGCTAGGGACGACCGACAGTCCCCGTCAGCGCCACTATCTCGAACTCTACAAGTTGGGCGAGGGGCCATATTACTGCTTCACAACGCCCTACCACCTTTGCCATTTCGAAGTGCCCACGTCCGTTGCCCGTGCCGTGCTTTTCCGTGATCCAGTGTTATCCCCCTTAGAGGGCCCGAGGGTGGGCGTTATCGCCGTAGCCAAGAAAGCTTTGCAGGAGGGCGAAACAATAGAAGAACTCGGTGGCTTCGAAGTCTATGGAGTGGCGGAAAATATCGAGGTAATACGCAGGGATCGGCTATTACCTATCGGGCTAGCGCTGGGCTGCCAGGTGGTGGGGCATGTGGAAAAGGATGCGGCGCTGACCTTTGATGATGTGCGTATACCACCAGGGCGGTTGATCGACCGTCTTTATGCCGAACAGGAAGCCATGTTTGCCCTGGAATTGACGTCTGGTGTCGCTGCTACTTTCACGGAGTAAGACATGCATTTTCATCAAACGAACCTCAAGGATGCCCGCCTGATAGAACTTGAACCACATGGTGATGAGCGCGGTTTTTTTGCCCGTACCATGTGCCATGCGGAGTTTGAGCGCCATGGCCTGCTGAGTGATTTTGTGCAGCAGAATACCTCCTTTTCTGCTCATCGAGGCACCTTAAGGGGATTGCATTATCAGCGCCAGCCCCATGCCGAAGCCAAACTGGTGCGCTGCATTCGAGGCGCGATTGTCGATGTCATCGTGGATATCCGTAAAGACTCGGAAACCTACTTGCACCATCAGTTATTTGAATTAACCGACGCAAACCGGCGCCAGCTGTATGTACCGCCAGGCTTTGCGCACTCCTTTCAGACGCTGACCGACGATGTTGAAGTCAGCTATCTGGTCTCGGCTGCCTATCATCCCGAGGCTGAAAGTGGTTTGCGCTATAACGATGAACGTCTCGCGATTGAGTGGCCGATTCCACCCACGGTGGTGTCTGAAAAAGACGCTAGCTGGCCCTTAATCAGTGAGCGAAACGAAGTGCTTTTTTGACCACTTGCCAATAGCTAGTAGCGAATCCAGATATCAAACACACTAAAAAAGGGGCAGCGTGATTGCTGCCCCTTTAGGTAATATCTAGCTAGTGATGACCCATCAATCAGTGGGCTTTGCCACCAGCGAGCGGGTCTCTTCACGCGCTTCGGTGAGCACTACGCGTAACGGATCACCAAGCTTGTAACGCTCTTCGCCCTCGATCTGGATACGGCCCTCTTTATCGTCAATGACCACTTTGCTACGGTCACTGTGCATCAAGGGCGCGGGTACAAACGCCGTTGCGCCGTTTTCCACCAGACGAACGCGCATGCCGCCACGGTTGATGGCCATGATTTCGGCCTCAAACGTATCCTGGTTCTGCGCAGCGGGCGTTAGGTAACGCACGTAGAGCCAGTCTTTCACGTCGCGCTCGGCCATACGGTTCAAGCGGCGGCGTTCCGTCAACTGCTCGGTAAGCTGCTGGGTCGCTTCGGCGGGGGCCTGTTCGCCTTTCAACACGCGTTTGATCAGGCGGTGGTTGACCATATCGCCATACTTACGAATTGGCGACGTCCAGGTAGCGTAGGCGGCTAGGCCCAGGCCAAAGTGAGGGCCGGGCTGGGCCGACATGCTGGTAAAACCCTGGAAGCGCCGCAGGCGCGCATCCAGCCAGGCGTCATCGCGGCTTTCCAGCGCACGCTTAAGCTCGGTGTAGCGGGCAAGCTCGGTGAGCGCTTCGCGCTCAACCACGATCTCCTGACCTGCCAGGAACTCCTGGGCGGCTTCGGCTTTTTCCGGCTCGAAAGCACGGTGCACGTTAAAGATACCGTGGCCGATATGCTGGGCCAGGAAGTCCGCGCAGCAGGCGTTGGCCACAATCATCGACTCTTCGATCATGCGGTTGGCAATGCGGCGCTCTTCGGTGCGCACCGCCAATACGTTACCCGCGGGATCGAGATCAAACACGTAGTCGGGACGGTCTTTAAACACCAGCGCGTGTTCATTGCGCCAAGCGGTACGCGCTTCGGTCAAATCACGCAGCGCAGTAAGCTGCTCGGCGATCTCATCCGCGGGTGCCCAGTCGCCTTGACCTTCGATCCAGTCGGAGACGTTGTCGTAAACGAGCTTGGCGTGAGATTTAACGTTCGCCGCAAAAAAGCGGTAATCGCCCATGCTGCCGTCGGCATTAATATCCAGCGTACAGGCCAGCGCGGGGCGCTCCTTATCTTCCCACAACGAACAGAGATCATCCGCTAGCTGCTCTGGCAGCATAGTGACGTTTTGGCCGGGCAGGTAAACGGTAAAGGCGCGAGTGCGAGCTTCTAAATCAGCCGCATGGCCCTCTTCCACATAAGCGGTGGGGTCGGCAATCGCTACGCTCAACCGCCAGCCGCCTTCCGCACGAGTAGCCACGTGCAGCGCATCATCCATATCGCGGGTCTTCTCACCATCAATGGTGAAGAAGGGCGTGGACGTTAAATCTTCGCGAGTCAGGCCTTCATCAATCAGCGGCCAGTCGGTGCCCGCATCTGGGCACTCTTGCTCCAGCGCGTGGCGTGCAAGCGTGACGCGCCACGGCACTGCCGGATCATCGCTTTTGGCGACCAGCTCATCAATCTGGGCAAAGAAAGCGCGGTCGTCGGCTTTTAGCGGATGGCGTACCAAGCGGGCAACGACCCAGTCGCCGTCAGCAATGGTGTCCTCATCAAGGCTGTTCTTAATCCGTGCCTTGATCACATTTTTAATCGACGGGTGGTCGGGTACGACGGACAGGCGACCTTCGCGCTTCTGCACCCGGGCGACAAACCGATCAAGACCCGCTTCAATCAGCTTTTCCGGCTCAATGGACTTTTTGTCACCGTTCTCGTGAATCACGCCTTCCACGCGATCACCGTGAATCACCTGCTTCATGGCGGGCGGCGGCACGAAATAGGATTCACCGTCGTCGGTTTCGAGAAACCCGAAACCTTTGTCAGTAGCTTTGATCACCCCTTCAGCGCGGGGGGTGGTTTGACGAATCTGTTGCTTGAGCTGGGCAAGCATGGCGTTGTTCTGAAGCATGAGCTCAATCAGTTGGCGAGAGTTAGGCTGCCACTATACGGATTCCCGCAGGCTGCGCCAATTGTCGCTATGCGATGTTGGCCCTGATGTTGGCTTTGGTAATGGCGAGTCAAAGGCTTACATGCGCTCAAGGGAATCGGTTAAGCTGAATATTCATACTCACGGAGCGCGCTATGGCACCTCGCCTGATTGTTTCTGACCTGGATGGCACCCTATTAGGAAGCGACCACACCCTGCACGCAAGCACCGTAGAGGTGCTAAGAGCATTGGTGAAGCAAGGTCATCATGTCGCACTCGCCTCTGGCCGCCACTACCACGATATGAAGGTGTTTCGTGATCAGTTGGATATTCCGGCGCACTTGATTAGCACCAATGGTGCTTATATACATGATCCCAACGATGCTTTGTTGGCGGCTAATCACCTTGAGCCTGAATATGCAAAGACGCTAATCGGTCTTCCGCGCCCTCCTCAAGTACGGCTTAATCTTTATCGCGAAAGCGGCTGGCATATTGATTCAGAGGCCCCGCACTTATTATCTCTTCATGCCTCTACAGGGTTTGGCTATGAAGTCGTGTCCCCCGCGCAAATGGACACTAACGGTGTAGGCAAAGTGCTCTATCTAGGCGACCCAAAGGCGCTAAAGCAGTTAGAAGCACAGGCGCAAGAGGCCCACGGCGACGGGCTGCATATTACCTATTCCACCATTGATTCTCTGGAAATCATGGCCGGTGGGGTCAACAAAGGCGTGGCGCTGTCATCACTGCTGGAACGGTTGGGCTTAACGCCTGCAGATTGCCTAGCGTTTGGCGATAATCTTAACGATACCGAAATGCTCGATTTAGCAGGGGAGGCCCAGGTAATGGCCAATGCCCACCCTGCGCTATTTGATCGTGTCACCGGCGCTGAACGTATCGGTCACCATGGCGAAGCCGCCGTTGCCCAATGGCTGAAAAAGCGCTTTGGGCTGTAGGGTTACGTATTAATTAGTGGCTCTTAATTTCGTCACTTGCAGCGACTTGGGGCTGAGGTCAATCTGAAGCAGCTCAACAGCTTGGCCTAAAATTTGGCGAGCTGCCTGTTTGGGCAGAACAGCGGCTGGAGCAAGCAACGCCTGCGCAGTTGGATGAGTGGTCTGGAGCGATCTTGACCGCCAACTCCCTTGATGAGCTGTTCAAAAACTGACGTTACGCTTTATTTATTCGCTGGTGGTTTCAGCCAATCAAACATTTTCATTATAAAGCTACGTTCAGTGGGTTTTTCATCGTTTTTGCCAATAAAAGCCTCAAGCAGACTTTGATTAAGCTGTTGAGGAAGAGCGTTGGCATCGGCCATGAGCGCTTCGCGTGAAATATCTTCCTCAGCGCTAGAATTGCTTCGCATTTACTATTATCTCTTTTCAACTAACCGTTGAGTTAGCAAAGCGTTTACCAAGATTGGCAAAGTCTTCGCTCGACATCAGTATGTCAAAAATATCTTCAGGTGCCCCTTTGCCTTCGGCGCGGTGGGTCATAAAGTTGAAATCCATCTCGATCAGGTGCTCAAGGCGTGGGGCATAGAAGTCGGGATATTGTGCCTGCATGATGGGAGGCAGGTCGTTGTAATTGCCAAGCACTTCTTTGAAGAAGTCGGTCATCTTGCCTGTTTGGCTGTACTCCAGCTTGCCACGGGCTACGACGGCCTGTTTCCATACTTGCCGCTGATCATAATCTTCTTGCCAGGCTGCGCGCTGTTCATTGGCCGTAAACGTGCCACTATCGTCATAAATAATCAGTACTAATTGATCTTGAGACAAGCCGCTAAAAGGATTGCTACCTCTGCCATTAACAAAGGAGGTGGCCTGTTTTGCTCGCTCCAAGAGTTCTGGGTCATCGGTGTTGGGCACTTCGGCGTCGTATCGTGCTCGGTTATTATGGTAGCCTTGGCCGGTAATCTGGCTGAGCAGTGCATCGGCTTTTTGCCCTAACGCTTTACGATCCAGGCTGGCATCACGCTTTTCGGCCCGTAGGGCGCTGTCACTTAACTGCTGAGCCAACGTGGAAAGTTGGCTTGTTGGCTTCGATGAACCAGAAGTAGGCGTTGCGTTTTCGCCTTGTTCAGTTCCCTTGGTTGATACACCCTGAGTGCGGCTACCCGATGTAGATTGAGAGGTCACCGGAGTAGATGGCCCGATACCGATTGTCATTGCAATACCTCCTTGTGGCTTTGCTTAACCGCCATCAATATGTGGCCGATGATAGTGGCGAAAGCGCTGGTTATTGCTCTATATCTACATTATTAATCGGCTAAGCAAACAAAAGCATTAAGTAAATATTGTATTTTTTTGTTAGCATTCTTATTAATACACAGAAATAGCGTAGCCACAGGTGATTTCATCATTAGTCGAAGGGGGCTTGAGATGCACAGTTTCCTCGACCATCATCAAGGCCCAATAACGACAATAGCGTAGGGCTGAACCCGCTGAGATGACGACAACCCCTGCTACTTTGATTGTGGTCGACGATGACCCAGAGATTTGTGAACTGCTCGCTGACTACCTGGGGCGCCATGGCTATCGGGTATTCACAGCGGACGGTGCGCAGGCGTTGCATTCTCTGCGTGCAGAACACGCCCCCGACTTGCTTATTGTCGATTTAATGCTCCCCGGTGACGATGGCTTTACCATCTGCCGTGACGTCCGAAAGCACAGCGATGTGCCGATCATAATGCTTACCGCCAGCGCCGATGAGACCGATCGCATTCTGGGTCTGGAGCTGGGTGCTGATGACTACTTGGGCAAGCCGTTTAATCCCCGCGAATTGCTGGCGCGCGTCAAAGCGGTACTGCGACGCACCCGCAGTGCTCCACCAGAGTTGCCTGCGGGGCAGGCGCGCTGGGTCAGTTTTGGTAATTGGCAACTCGACCGCATGACCCGCGAGTTGATTGACCTGCAGGGCGAGCGCGCCGCGCTTTCAGGGGCTGATTTTCAGCTATTGCAGGTGTTTTTAGAGCATCCGGCGAAGGTGCTCACTCGGGATGATCTATACGCGCTTACCCGTGGGCGGGACGCGCCGCCGCTTGATCGCTCCATTGATGTCCACGTTTGCCGCCTGCGCCAACGGCTGGGTGAAGATGCCCAGCACTCGCAGTTGATTCGAACGGTGCGCGGGGCAGGCTATGTGTTAACCGCCCAAGTAGATGCATTAACGTGAGACGCGTGGAGTGGGCAACCATTCGTCGACGCTTATCCCGACGAGCTGCCCGCTGGCTGCCGGCGTCGCTGCGCGGGCGCTTCGTGATCATCATGATCGCCGGAGTGCTTGTCGCCCAAGGGGCCAGCTACGCCATCTGGACTTCCCAGGTGCGCTCCAGCCACTTGGCACAGCTTGATGAGCTGTCCACCAATATGGCGTTTAGCATCGCCTCCACCATGAAGTTTTTCCGCTCACTGCCCGTTGATTACCGCCATATTGTGCTCGATCAGCTGCGTAATATGGGTGGCACGCGCTTTTTTGTTAGCGTCAACGAACGCAGGCTGGCCATCGACGATATCGGCTCCGGGCCGGAAAAACAGGTGGTGGTGAACAATGTGCGCTCGGTGCTCACCCAGCAGCTCAATATCGACGACGTGATTGTCGAGTTCTCCCGCCCGGAAAACCTGCGTGTGCTCAATAACGAAGTACTGCTTTACGACCTACCGCCCCGCTGGGGGCAGCACAGCCTGCTGATGGAGCCACTCTCGCCGCCGATTTTAGTGGTTCAACTGGAGCTTGCCCCAGGCACCTGGCTCTATGTTGCCACGCTGCTGGGCGTACCCGATATTTTCAGCGGTTATCGCTGGCTTTCTGAAGAGCGTTTGCTGGTCGGGTTACTGGTGCTGCTGAGTGTGCTGGCGCTTTCTCTATTGGGTATTACCAGCGTGACCCGGCCACTGGCGCGGCTTTCACGGGCAGCGAATCAGTTGGGCGATGATTTGGATATGCCGCCACTACGGGAGAGTGGCCCCAAAGAAGTGGCCGCCACCGCCGCGGCGTTCAATCGTATGCAGCGGCGTATTCGTGAGCAGATTGAGGAGCGCGAACGGCTGTTTTCAGCGATTTCCCATGATTTAAAGACCCCCTTAACCCGCATGCGCCTGCGCGCTGAGATGCTCGATGACGACTATCAGCGCGAGCGTTTTTGCGCCTCATTGGATGAGCTGGATAGCTTGGTTAAAGGTGCCTTGGCCTCGGTAAAAGGCTTAGACCTGCATGAGGAACCCGCGCCCGTTGATCTAACGCACCTGCTCGAAGAGCTGGCCGAAGAGCTTAGCCTTCAGGATGGTAAGGTCACTATTGAGATTAAAAGTGGTTCTCTTATCGCGCCGCTGATTGTCAAACCGGTAGCGCTTAAACGCTGCCTGGCAAACCTGCTTGAGAACGCGGTGTTCTACGGAAAGCAGGCCGATGTGCAGCTAATCGATCACGGTGATGTTGTCACCATGCGTATTCGTGACCACGGCCCAGGTATACCCGAAGAGCAGTTGGGGCGGGTGTTTTCGCCCTTTGTTCGCCTGGAGCCCTCACGTAGCCGACATACTGGCGGTAGTGGCCTCGGGTTGGGCATTGCCCGGCATATTGCCCGCGCCCATGGCGGCGATATCACGCTCGCCAACCATGCTGATGGTGGGCTGGTGGTAACTCTCACGCTACCCCGCCAGGAAACTATTACAGGTTTGTAATAAAACCCCAACACTATGCAGTACTCGGTAACTCCCGTTGACGCTCACCTTGGCGTAACCTCTTGGATGTCGAACGTCCGAGAGGACAATAACAATATAAGGAGTTACTCCATGTCGACGTTAAAGAAAACGACCCTCGCGCTTGCTCTGGCAGGTGCCACGCTAGCCACCACCGCTCAAGCGAGTGAAGTAGAAGTGCTGCACTGGTGGACTTCCGGTGGTGAAGCTCGCGCTGCCAACGTGCTTAAAGAGTTAATGGAAGCTGAAGGCTACGGTTGGCAGGACTTTGCAGTGGCAGGCGGCGGCGGTGAAACCGCCATGACGGTGCTTAAATCTCGTGCCATGTCGGGCAACCCACCCTCTGCAGCCCAAATCAAAGGCCCCGAAATTCAGGAGTGGGGTGAGCTTGGCTTGCTCGGTGACCTGAACGGCGTTGCCGATGCGGAAGGCTGGGATGAGCTGCTGCCGGAAGTCGTGGCCGATATCATGCGTCACGACGGCCAATACGTGGCGGTACCCGTCAACGTACACCGGGTAAACTGGTTGTGGGCCAACCCCGAAGTGCTCGAAGCGGCAGGGGTAGAGATGCCCACCACGCTGGATGAACTATTCGAGGCAGGTGAGGCTATCCGAGAAGCGGGCTTCGTACCGCTGGCTCATGGCGGCCAATCCTGGCAGGACGCTACGGTCTTCGAAAGCGTACTGTTAGGTGGTCAGGGTAGCGAGTTTTATCAGCAGGCATTGGTAGAACTAGACCCTGAAGCCCTGGGCGGCGAACAAATGATCGATGCCCTTGAGGACTTCAAGCGTACCCGCGAGCTGATGGATGAAGGCATGCCCGGGCGTGACTGGAATGTTGCCACGGCAATGGTGATTGAAGGAGTGGCAGGGTTTCAGCTGATGGGCGATTGGGCCAAAGGGGAGTTCACTGCGGCTGGACTGACCGCCGGGGAAGATTACCTCTGTGCCGCAGCGCCGGGCACCGAAGATGCGTTCACCTTCAATATCGATAGTCTGGCCATGTTCCGGGTCACTGACGACGATGAGCGCGAAGCGCAGCAAGCGTTAGCCCGCCTAGTGCTTGAGCCTACTTTCCAGGAAGCGTTTAACCTTGCCAAAGGCTCGATTCCTGCGCGGCCAGATCTGGACATGAGCGAATTCGATAGCTGTGCCCAGCAGTCGTTGGCTGATTTCCAGCGCACCGCTGAAGAGGGTGGCCTAGTGCCCAGTATGGCCCACGGCATGGCCGTACGTGCGGATATACAGGGTGCCATTTTTGATGTGGTTACCAACTACTTCAACGACGCCGATATGCCTGCTGAAGAAGCGGCAGAACGTATGGTGAGCGCTGCCGAAGCGGCCTCTTTCTAGGCTTTTCTAGCGTTAGCGTTCTTCAGGCGCCGCTGCAACGGCGGCGCCTTCGTTGCTTGGCAAGGATACTTCTCCATGAGAGATTCCCTCCCCATGAAAAATACCTCTGCGACGCCTTTAGGGGCTGGCGCTAAGCGGTCGACGCCATCCGGCGGTTTGCAGGCGTGGCTGCCTCGTCTGGTGCTGGCACCGTCGGTGGCCATTTCGTTGTTCTTTGTTTACGGCTTCATGCTGTGGACGTTCGTGCTCTCGCTAACCAGCTCGCGCATGCTGCCCAGCTATGACTTTGTCGGCTTTGGTCAATATGCACGCTTAATGGCCAATGAGCGCTGGTGGGTCGCCTCGACCAACCTGATGATTTTTGGCGTGCTGTTCGTGGTGATTTGCCTGGCGATTGGCTCGCTGCTGGCGATACTACTCGATCAAAAAATTCGCCAAGAGGGGGCACTGCGCACGATCTATCTTTACCCCATGGCGCTGTCATTTATCGTTACCGGCGTGGTGTGGAAGTGGCTACTCAACCCGCAGCTAGGCATTCAGGCGATGGTTCAAGGCTGGGGCTTTGAGTCGTTTCGCTTTGACTGGATTGTCGATCCGGATATGGCGATTTATACCCTGGTGATTGCCGCCGTATGGCAGGCGTCAGGCTTTGTGATGGCGCTGTTTTTAGCCGGGCTGCGGGGTATCGACGACAGCATTATCAAAGCAGCGCAGTTGGATGGCGCTAGTCTGCCGCGGATTTATCTGCGCGTGGTGATGCCCTGCCTGCGCCCGGTCGTGTTTAGCGCGGTGATGATTTTGGCCCATATTGCGATTAAGAGCTTTGACCTAGTCGTCGCGCTCACCGGCGGCGGGCCTGGCTACGCCACCGATTTACCCGCCACCTTTATGTACGCTCATGCCTTTACCCGGGCGCAGATAGGTTTGGGCTCTGCCAGCGCCATGCTGATGTTGGGCGGCGTGTTGGCGATTTTGATTCCTTATCTCTACTCCGAATTAAGGAGCCGCAAGCATGGCTAATGTGATTCGTCGTCAGACGCCCGCTGCGCGGCTGGGCCGTGGTCTGCTCTATGGTGTGCTGATACTCGCCGCGCTGTTCTATATTCTACCGCTGGTGGTCATGCTGATGACCTCGGTGAAGCCGCTGAGCGAAATCAGCGCCGGGTCGCTGCTCTCGTTTCCGCAAAATCCTACTTTCGCGCCGTGGACAAAAGCCTGGGGTGAAGCCTGTACCGGCATGCGCTGCGATGGCGTTGGCGGCTACTTCTGGAACTCCTTTGCGATTGTGATTCCAGCGGTGCTGATCTCAACCACTATCGGTGCCCTTAACGGCTATGCGCTAACCAAATGGCGCTTCAAAGGTTCTGAATTAGTCTTCGCATTAATGCTGTTTGGCTGTTTTATTCCTTTCCAGGTGGTGCTGTTGCCCATGGCGCAAACCCTCGGCTGGCTGGGGATCTCCAGCTCCCGCGCCGGGTTGATCCTGGTTCACGTGGTCTTTGGCATCGCTTTCACCACGCTGTTCTTCCGCAACTTCTACGTGGGTATCCCCAACGAGCTGGTATCGGCGGCGAAGTTGGATGGCGCGGGCTTTTTCCGCATCTTCTGGCGCATTCTACTGCCGGTTTCGGCTCCGATTATTGTCGTCTCAGTGATTTGGCAGTTCACCCAAATCTGGAACGACTTCCTGTTTGGCGTGGCGTTTTCAGCCCACAACACCCAGCCCGTTACCGTGGCGCTAAACAACCTGGTGAATACCTCCACTGGCGTTCGCGAGTACAACGTGGATATGGCGGCGGCGATGATTGCCGCGCTGCCCACCCTGGTGGTGTACGTGTTGGCGGGAAAATACTTCGTGCGCGGGCTGACAGCAGGCTCGGTTAAAGGTTAATAACAATTAAGTGAATGGCAACCTTTCTTAAAAGGTTAGAAGCAGCCCTAGGCGGGGGCGCTGTGAACCCATCCCTGGGCGCTACTTTCGCCATCCATGGCGAAAGACCCCCGCTACGGGCTACTTCTAACCATCCAAATAAGTGGGTTTTGTCAGTCGCTTTACAATAGGATTTTCATTATGGCAGCTTTAGAAATCCACAACGTGCGCAAAGAGTTTGGCAGCGAGCGGGTGCTCAAAGACGTCAGCATCTCGATCGATTCCGGCGAGTTCCTGATTCTGGTTGGCCCCTCGGGCTGCGGTAAGTCCACGCTGATGAATGCCATTGCCGGGCTTGAGCCGGTGACCTCTGGCAATATTTATATCGATGGTGAAGACGTGACCTGGCGCACCCCCGCGGATCGGGATATCGCCATGGTGTTTCAGTCCTACGCGCTTTACCCCAGCATGACCGTACGCCAGAACATCAGCTTCGGGCTGGAGATGCGCAAGGTGCCCAAAGCCGAGCGGGAAGCGGCCGTGGAGCGGGTAGCCGATCTACTGCAGATCACTCACCTGCTGGAACGCAAGCCTGCCCAGCTCTCCGGCGGGCAGCGTCAGCGGGTAGCCATGGGGCGGGCGCTGGCCCGGGAGCCAAAGGTGTACCTGTTTGACGAGCCGCTCTCTAATCTGGATGCCAAACTGCGCGTGGATATGCGTACCGAGATCAAAAAGCTCCACCAGCGCCTGGGTACCACCATTGTTTACGTCACCCACGATCAGGTCGAAGCCATGACCCTGGCCGACTGCATTGCGGTGATGCGCGATGGCCATATTCTGCAGCTCGGCTCGCCGGATGAGGTCTACAACAACCCAGTGGATATGTTTGTGGCTGGCTTTATGGGCTCGCCGTCGATGAATTTCATTCGCGCCACACTGGAGGACGATAACGGTGGGTATCAACTGAGGATTGCCACGCCAGGTGAGGATGAGCTGGTGCTACCCTGGCCGGAGGAGCGCATCGCCCCAGATATGGCCGAACGGCTTAACCAGCCGGTCATTCTTGGCCTACGCCCAGAGCACTTCAGCGAAGAGGATGAGCGATTAACGTCCCAAGCCGAAGGAACGCTGCTAAGTGCCAGTGTGGCGGTGGTAGAACCTACCGGGGCGGATATCTTGCTGCGTTTACCCCTTGGCGAACAGGAAGTTACCGCCCGTGTTGGGCCTAAATGCGCAGTGGTTGCAGGGGAGCGCTTATCGCTACGTGTTGATATGGGCAGAGCGATTCTATTTGATGCCGAGACCGAGCAGCGTATTGCGTAAGCGGTTTGACTTGAACCTGTTGTGAAATAGTGGGCCCCCTGCTGGTTTCAGCAGGGGGCCTCTTTTGTAGTTACCTAAAGATTTCAACTGCAGGTATTACTTACGAATAAGCCGTAGCTCGCCATTGAGCGCCTTGATGATCGAGTAGCACATCAGCAGCATCACAATCGAGAACGGAATAGCGGTGGCGGTAACACCGGCCTGAAGGGCGGTCAGACCACCACCGATAAGCAGCACAATCGCGATGAGACCCTCGACGACCGCCCAGAACATCCGCTGTGGCCGCGGAGCATCGATTTTACCACCGGCGGTGATGGTATCGATGACCAGGGAGCCGGAATCCGAGGAGGTGACAAAGAAGATCAGCGCCAGCACGATGCCCAGGGTCGACATCAGCCCCGTCAAGGGTAGTTCGTTCAGCATGCCGAACAGAGAAAGCTCGGGTCTGTAGTTGTCGATGACATACTCTTTAACCAGGCTGCCCGCCGGGTCAGCATAGAGCTGTTCAAGCGCGGTCGAGCCAAAGACGCCCATCCAGACAAAGATAAACAGACTGGGAACCAGCAAAACGCAGAGGATAAATTCACGCACCGTGCGGCCCCGGGATACCCGAGCGATAAACATCCCCACAAAAGGTGCCCAGCTAATCCACCAAGCCCAGTAGAAAATCGTCCAGGACTGGCGGTAGGCATCATCCTCACGACCAAAGGGCGCGGACAGAGGAATAAAGTCCGTGACATAGGTGGTAAGTCCCGACCAGAAACCCGCCATGGCCAGCAGAGTAGGGCCAGCGAAAAGCACAAAAAAGAAGAACAGAACGGCCAGGATCATGTTGATCTCTGAGAGCTTCTTCAAGCCGCCCTCAAGACCGCGCCAAACCGACACCAGCGCCACCGCCGTCACCAGAATGATGACGATGACCTGGGTCAAGGTGCTTACTTCCAGGCCGAAGACAAAGTTCATCCCCGCATTAGCCTGCTGTGCCCCAAGCCCAAGTGAGGTGGCCAGCCCGAAGAGGGTGGAAAACACCGCCAGGATATCGATCACATGGCCCCACCAGCCCCAGACACGCTCACCGAGAATGGGAAAGAACGCCGAGCGAATAGAGAATGGCAGGCCCTTGTTATAGGTAAACAGGCCCAGCGCTAGCGCCATCACCACATACACCGCCCAGCCATGGATACCCCAGTGTAGATAGGTACCCGCCAGGCCCATGGCGCTGGCATCATCAATAGCCGCTGAGTTCAGTTCGCCATCGGCGCCGAAGGGGGATGCGATGCCCAGAGGCAGCGAGACATTGGCGTGATAAACCGGTTCGAGTACGCCGAAGAACAGCAGGCCGATGCCGATTCCCGCGGTGAACAGCATGGCGAACCAGGAGAGATAGCTGTGATCCGGTCGCGCATCGGCCCCGCCCAGCCTGACTGAGCCATAAGGCAAAACCACCAGCGCTAAGCAGAACAGAATAAAGAAGTCGACCAGAATCATGAAATACCAGTCCAACGTTCCCGTCGAGAAGGCAACAATGGACTGAAAAGTGCTCCCCGCTCGCTCTGGAAACAGCAGGGTGAGGACGATGAAGATAGCGGAAGCAAGCGCGGATACCACAAAAACGCGGTTGTGGATGTCGAAACCGATGGGGCCAAGCTGCCCCTTGATATTGTCCTGGCCGACGACATAGTCGGTCTGCATGTCGCTCGTTACCGAAGGCGACTCAGGATCATTGGGATGGTTCATACACTACGTCTCCTCAGTGGAAGATGCCATGTCAAACCCCCATCATGAGGATAAACAGCGTTGAATCCCATTTTGTGGCCGAAAAGGAGGGGTGCCGCCGTTTAACCCTTTAGCGATTCTGCGGCACCTTTTCTTTATCGAGCCGTTTGATTTGCCGCCACAGGTCTTGGCGTAGATCGGCGATTTTGGGCTGCTCATCGGCAGTGAAGGGCACCGGACGACAGAGCCGCTGGGCGCGTAACCCAAGGCGCGCGCTAAGCAGCCCGGTGGCGAGGCCTTGACCCGCACGGGCGGAAAGGCGGCTGGCTAAATCCAGCGAGAGCATATCCATACTGGCGTCGGTAGCCAGTTCGCTGGCACCCGCAAAAGCCATGTTGTGCAGCACGTTACGAAACAGCCGCAGGCGGCTGGCGTAGCCCAGCTCGAGACCATAAAGGCGGCAGAGTCGATCCACCATCGCCAGGCTGCGCCAGGCCACCAGCGCCATATCCACCAGTGTTAGCGGGCTGATGGCGACCATGATGGCGGTTTCACCGGACATACGCGTAATCAGGCGCTGGGCTTCCCGGTCACGCGGCGCTAGCAGGTGGTAACGCAGCAGCGTCTGGATCTCCTCACCACTATGGTGGGGTTGGCTGGCGCGCTGAAAGGCTAGCCAGTGCGGGTCATCGTCGGCGAGCTTAAGTTGGCGCCTCAACTGCTCGGCCATGGCCCGGGCCTGCTTGGGCGAGCGTAGCGGCAGCTCGGCCAGATCGCCGCGCAGTTTGTCGTGGCGCTTGAGACGGCGCAAACGGCCCACCTCTTTGAGCAGGGAGAGGCCGCCCAAGCCAATCAGGCTGACCCCGAACAGCTGCCAGGCCATGGCTAGCCACTGCGACTGAGCCATCGCATCAGGAATGCCGGTGACCAGTTCTGCCGTGCCTAGCCCGGCACCACCCACCAGGGCAAATAGCAGCCCCCAGCGGCGTTTACGCGGCGCACCTAAACTGGCAGCAGGCAGCGCTTTATCTTCGGGAAGGGGCGCCAATGGATGATGCTCGCTGGCGCCAGCAAAGGCTTCGCGCTGACGTAGGACTGTCTCTGCATCAGCGGCCTTTTCAGGCTGGTCATCCAGCGTGAAGTGGCGGCGTGGCTGTGGGGTGGTCATGTCAGTTTATCTCCAATCAGCCAGTCGATGGCGGCGTCCATGCGGATATGATCCAACGCTTCTGAGCTGGTTGGCATCGGGCGAAAGGCGGGGAAGTCGAAGCCCTGCTGCTGCCAGAAATCGGCAGCGGGCAGCCGGGCGGGCACATCGCCGGGGTAAACCAGCACCTCTTCGCCCTCTAGTGTGGTGCCTCGCAGTGCAGGTGAACGCTTACCCTCATGGGTTACCTCACGGGCTTCAGTGGCCCGAATCGCTGCCAGCGAGAGCGCTTTAACCGGCACGTTGGCAAAGCGAAGGTCTTTGAGAGGTTCTGCCAGCAGGGCCTCCAACAGCTGTACCAAGTGGCCGTGTTGATCGGGAGTGACGTGATCGGCTTTGGTGGCGGCAATGGCTAGCCGGTCAATTTTCGGTGCGAAGAGGCGGGTCAGTAGGCTGCGTTGGCCATAGTCAAAGCTGTGCATTAACTGGCGCAGCGCACGGGAAAGATCTTCAAAGCGCTCCGGCCCGGCATTGAGTGCGCCCAGCACATCCACCAGTACAATCTGGCGGTCAAAGCGGCGGAAATGATCGCGATAAAAGGGTTTCACCACCTGCTGCTGGTAGTAGCGAAAGCGTGCGGCCAGGGTAGCGTAAAGGCTGTTGGCAGGCAGTGCTTCCAGCGTTTCTCTCGATGTGTTGTGTTGAGAGGCGTCGAGCTGCGGCAGCGGAAAAAACTGCAACACGGGTGCGCCTTCTAGTTCGCCGGGCAGTAAAAAACGTCCGGGCTGTAGGTCAGAAAAGCCGGCCTTTTTGGCGCGGCGAAGGCCTTGGGCATACTCCTCCGCCAGGGCTGCAAGCTGGGCTTCATCGGCCTCACCAGCGGGGTCGAGCTGCTCCACTGCGGCAAGCCATTCGCTAAATAGGCCGCGGCGCTGTTCGCCTTCATGCAGTGCTTGGGCTTGGCTCCAACTGTAAAAGTCGTGCTGCAGCAGCGGTAAATCAAGTAGCCACTCGCCGGGGTAATCGAATAAATCCAGAGTAAGGTGGGCAATTTCAGGGGTTAACCAGCCGCTGCGGGCAGGGCGGTAGCGCAGCTGTAAGCGTAACTCGCTGATGCCGCGGGTGGGCTCCGGCCAGCGCGGCGGCGTATCGCGTAGTGCAGCCATGCCGGGGTCGTAGGGAAACCGTGGCACGCCTAAGTCGGGCTGGTTAAGCCGCTGGGCACCCAGCAAGCGGCCTTCCCGGGCAGCGGGTAGCAAATCGAGCTGCGCCTCAACGCCCGCATGACGCAGTTGATTGACCAACGACGTCAAAAACGCGGTTTTCCCCGCTTGGGAAAGGCCGGTGACCGCCAAGCGCAGCTGGCGATCTCGCCCACGCTCTAATAAATTGCTCAGTTCGCGACTTAACGGCTGGCGCATCCTTTCGATCCCTTTGTAGGAGCCTGTCTGACTTAACACTGATCTACTGCGAATCCCAGTATTTTGGCCAACTTTATTCGATCGATTTCGTTAAATAGCACGCTATTCGCCTCAATCGATCGATAAATTTGGCTCAAAATCCGCGCTTCTCGCGACGATCGGCCAAGCCAGGCAGGCTCTCTTAGCCTTTACTGGCTAAACATTAATACCAGTTGCGAAAGCATCGGTAGGGTGGCGATCAAAAAGCCAACCCCCGCCAGTGTGTAGCCTGGCCAGCGCCGGGTCATCTTCTGCGCCAAGGTTAGGCCCACTAAGCACACCACCATACCGATTAAATTAAACGCCAGCGTGGCGGCTTCTAGCCATTGTTGCGGATCCATTGGATCTCCCTAGCTCTAATGCCATTGAGCACATGATAGCAAAGCATTGATGAACCGAAGATTAACTGCGGCTGAGGGTGGTGCCTAACAGGTGCTGGGCGCCAGGCACTAGCCAGACTGGGTCTAGGCGTGTATTGGCGGCTTCAACGCAGATAAAATGTCGTGCTACGTCGACGGGCGTGTCGCTGGGAAGGTCGTTGTTGGGGTGCCACACTACCGTGGAGTCGCTGGACTGCTTGCCGATGCGCAGGCTGCGCTCACCATCGTTGAGCAGCACGGCTTCATTGGTGTGATAAATGCGGTCAACGGCGCCTTGAACGGCCAACGTGCCTTGCTGTTCGCTCTCCGCAAAGTCGCGCAGTTTGTCGAGATAGCGTGCGCCGGAAAGGCCTTCCAGACGACACTGGTGGGTATCGGCAACGGCTAAATAGGTATGCAGCGCACCGCTGGTTTTAATCGGCGTTTCGCCGATGTTTTCGCTAATCAGCTCCACGTTTAAGCGCTGGGCATTGGCTTGTACCACCAGGCGCGCAGTAAGTAGTGTATGCAGGGGCTGTGCTGGAGAGAGGTGGAGCTCAATTCCCTCGGCGTGCTCATCAACAGCGTCTAGACGCCACTCAGCATGGCGGGCAAGGCCATGGAAAGGGCCGTCGTGGTTGGGGCTCTCATCGGCATAGCGCTCGTCGGCAAACCACGGCCAGCAGAGCGGAATACCACCCCGGATAGCGCCTGGCAGCGCCTGGGGCGTAGGCGTCAGCCATAACCAGCCGGTATCACCAGCAGGGCAGAAGTGCAGCACTTGAGCGCCCTGGAGACTAACCACCAACTCGCCCCAAGGCATATTGAAAAGCACCACGTCGCGGCCTTCCCACTGTGTCGTTTGCTGTCCTTGAGTGCTTTTAATCAGTTGATTGAGCGAGTCGGGGATCATGAATTTTCCTTTAAGAGTTGCCAAGCATCGATACCGAGTAGGCGCCGAACACTAACGCTGTGTGCTATGGTAGAACAAGCGTGACTCTAAGGTAAAACGCGTAACTGCAACCCGTAATCGAGATAGTAAGGAGACTATATGGGCTTTATTGCATGGTTAATCATTGGTGGCTTGGCTGGTTGGATTGCTGGCAACATCATGCGCGGCGGCGGTTTTGGCATCTTGGGTAACATCGGTGTCGGTATCGTTGGTGCGGTTATAGGTGGTTTTTTGTTTAGCCTTCTGGGCCTTTCGTCCGGTGGCTTTATCGGTTCGCTAGTCACCGCGATCGTGGGGGCCGTGGTGCTTCTTTGGGTAATCAGTAAGGTTAAAAAAGCGTAGCGATTGAGTTGCTACCTGTATGTCACCGCCCGGCCTTTTGCCGGGCGGTGTCGTTTTATGCATACCGAGGCCTAAGGCTATCGGTGTTCGCACCACTTTCCGTTACACTAGGCAGCTTTACTTCCGGCTATTTGCTGGTGCTATTGTGCTTTTTCGAGGTGCCTCTTGATCGACGTGTTAAATGCCTGGTGGGCCCAACAGCTGGTGCTGTGTGATTGGGCGTTTACTCCTCATCCGCTGGCGGTCGATGCAGGGGCGGCAGAGCAGCGCCTGCTACAACTGGGCATTACCAATCGAGGCGAGCTGGCCGAACAGCTCTTCCACGGGCTGGGGGCTCCCGCAGGTAGCGCTGACCGTTTGCTAGGCGCTTTGGAATGGGCCGCGTTGGCGGGAGCGGCTGGCTGGTTAGAGGCTGATCAAGCCCGTCATTGGGCGCATCACCTAACTCGCCGCATCACCAGTGATTATAGCGACCTACGTGCCTGGCTAGCAGACCTGCGCCGTGCGTTAGGCGCGCGGGGCTGGGAAGTGGGGGCCGATGACCGTTTTATTGACGCTTGCCAAGCGCTGGCTAAGCTTGAAACCGATGGCGAGGGGGTTACCTGGGATACGCTTGAAAATGCCCTGGCTGAACTGCCGGCTCCCGCTTCGCTATGGCCCCAGCAGCCCGAAGCGCAGAGCTGGCGGCTATGCGCGCTGTTCCGGCCGGTTATTGTCTATCCTGCCAGCCAAACCGACTGGCCTGAGGCCACTGAGTGGCTGGCCCACGTGTGGGATGTCCATGACCGTGATGCGCTAATTGGCGTGATACTTTGGCTAGGCGCTCAAGGTGAGCGCCAGCGCTGGGATATTGAAGCACGCGAATTGCTCAGTATGGACAACGCCCAACGCATGGAGTGGCAGCGTAGCGTTGTGGAAGATTCGCCCTATGCGCCGGTGCTGAATAAGTTCGTCACTCAAGGCGAGCCCCTGGAGTGGGCGGCTTGGGATTGGCTACGGATTGTGGAACTTGCCTGGGCTGGCGCCTGCTGTGGCTTGCTGAGCCAGGAAGAGGCTGATGACTTAGCGGGGCACGCCGCTGATTTACTCAGTCGGCGCTACCACGACTGGTATGCCGTGCTGAATGCGTACGGGCGCGGGCAGAGCCTGTTTGACGGCATTGACCGGCGGGGTAAAACACCCAGCGAGCGGCATCAGTTATTGCTGCACAGCGCCCATAGCCCTTGGAATAGCCCCTGGAAATGTCTCCCAGGGGAGTTATTGGATGAACCTACGCGCAAGGCATCCCAAGCGCGCATTCGGCAGTGGCGCAATACGCCCCATCACTGGTTGTTGGCGCTGGCCAGCGTACGCGAACCGGATGCCATGCTGCGCCAGATAGCCCCCTCCGCGGCGCTGCCGGAAGAGCAGCGTGCCGATGCGGCGCTCTATTTGCAGGAGTCACTTGGCTTACATGCCGATGAAGGCGCTCATGCACTGGCACGCTACTGGTTACCCGCTCAGGCGCACCATCTTAATCAGTTGGCGGCCGACGCCGTGCATGGCGTTTTGCCTCCCTCGCAAAGCTGGTTTGGTCAGCCGACTCCGGAAGAGCTTAAGCAGCGCAATGCGGTTAAAGGGGTAAGCCGCCATGCGGCGACGATCCATATGGCCGAAAAATTCGCCTTCTATCTGCATATGTCCCTCGACAGCGGTTTATTCGATCGCGCGCCGTTAATGGAGTATGCCAGCGCACTGCGAAGCTGCCTGTGCCGTTTTTATCCCAATGCCAAACGGTTGTTAGAAGCCTGGTTCGCTTGGGAGAGCTGTCTGCCCGAGCCTGAGCACGCCTCGCTGGTGAATGAAATTATTTGGCACATTGAAGATCCTGGCAGTCTGTTTCACTGGTTGGATTGGCGTCACGACGCTTGGCGCGAACCGGGTAGCCGCCCCACCTTGAGTCACTTCACCGCTATGTCGCTGGTGGGCCCGTTGAACAGTGCGGTATGGAGTGAGCCCCAGCCTGAGAGTGCCCGTGAGTGTGCCGAGATTCGCGAGTGGGTGGAGAGCCACTACCACTTGAGCAACGCAGGCGATATGCAGGAGTTTTTGACCTACATGCTCGAATCGGGGGATCGCCAGGAGTATCAGATTAACTACGCGCCCTATACCCTCAATACTGAGCGCTTAAGCGCTGAAATCGCCATTCTTGAATCCGGCGACTGTGCTGAAGATGAACGCCACCACCTGCTTCGCTTACGTCGTGTGCGCGACAACGAAGATGGCTGTAATGAGGTGGATATGGCGGCCTGGGATATTGCCCAGCTGGTCGATTTGGCCATTGCCGCGCGACAGTTAAACTGGCTGGATAGCGCTGCTTTCGCTAAGGTGTTGGATCGTGCTTACCAACTGGCGGCAGATCACTATGCCGGATGGCAGGAGTACGCCATGGGGATGTACGCAGGCTTCTCGTTTTTTATGGGCGAAACCCCGGAGCGAGAAAGCTTTTTAGCTGGTTTTCGTCAGGCGCTGGTGGCCTGGATATGCGGTGCGCCGGTTTTGGCTGGCCCATGGGTGAGCTTGGATTTTCCAGGCAATAAACCGCGCCATTTTGCGCCACTGCATATTGATACCTTACCGGGCGATCAGCGCACATTACATTGATGCTCGCCAAACATATGATAATTAGCTTATAGTCGTGCTTAGAAAAAATGAGTTTTGTCATACCGCCCTCTTATTAATGTCACGAGGTTAATCGCATGGTTGCGTCGCCACGCCCCGCTGTGACCGCTGTCCGTGTCGTAAGTGTCTGTTTTTTAGTTACATTGATCGCTGGCTGTGCAGGTTCAGCGCGACAAAACAATATTCAGGCCCCCGAGAATTACTTTTCAATGACGTTGCCGGGAATGGGGGCGAACCCACAAATGTCCCCGGTTGATCCCATCGATGCGCATTTGCGCAGCTTGCAAGTACCACCGCCAACAGTGGTTCGCGAGGCGCTGATGGCGCAACACCAGCGCTGGGCAGGAACGCCTTACCGAATTGGCGGCACCTCAGAAAGAGGCATCGACTGTTCGGCCTTGGTTCGCAATGTTTACCGTGACACCTTTAATTTAGAGCTTCCGCGCTCCACCCGTGGTCAAGTACACGAGGGACGCCCGATCGACCGCCAAGAGCTGCAGGCGGGCGATCTGGTGTTCTTCCGACCGCCGGGTCGTTATAACCATGTGGGTATCTACGTGGGCGATGGGTATTTTCTCCACGCCTCGACCTCAAAAGGGGTCATTATCTCCAGCCTGAATAATAGTTACTGGCAGCGCTACTACTGGCAGTCACGTCGCGCGCTGGAGCCAACGCATCTGGCCCAGCTGGGTGGCAGCGTTTTCCAGTAGCCAGATCGGACACGTTTTAGGAACGGCATGATTGAAGCCAAATCGCGCGCCTGGTGGCGCGCCACCTTGGCGCTTTGCCTCGGCTCATTTCTTGTTTTTATCAATTTATACGCACCACAGCCGCTGCTGCCGGGGTTAAAGGAGACCTATCAGGTCTCGACCTTAGGTGTCAGCCTGCTCATGTCGGTGTCAACTCTCTCCTTAGCCATTGCGCTGTTGGTCTTTGGGCCACTCTCGGATGCCATTGGTCGCGAAGGCATAATGCGCATTACTCTGCTGCTTGCAGGCGGCTGTTCTATTGCCTTGGCATTCGCCCCCACCTTTGAAAGCTTGCTGTTTTTGCGCCTGGTGCAGGGCTTTGTGCTGGGCGGGCTGCCAGCGGTGGCGATCGCCTGGATGGGCGATGAGTTTGAGAAGCCTGCGCTGTTAAGCGCTGTAGGACTCTATATTGGCGCTAATTCACTTGGCGGAATCAGTGGGCGTATCGTCGGTGGCGGCGCCGCTGAAATTGGCGGGCCCATGGCGGCATTTCTAGCGGTCGGCATTATGACGCTAATTGGCTGTGGAGTGTTTTGGCGCCTGTTGCCCAATAGCCGCGCCTTTACTCCCCAGCGCTTTGAGCTGCGCAAAGCGGCAAGCGATTTAGTCAATCATTTGCGTAACCCGGTGCTACTCGCTGCTTATTGCCTGGGGGGTATCAACTTCCTGATTTTTATCAATCAATACAGCTATATCACCTTTCGGTTGGCGGCAGCGCCGTATCAATTAGCCGCCAGTGGTCTGGGGCTGATTTTTTTGACCTATCTCGGCGGCACCTTCGGTTCGATGATTTCCGGGCGTCTGGCCGGGCGGTTTTCTCCCGCGGCATGCATGATGGTGGGGGTCATGATTTTAATGCTGGGCACGGCGATTACCTTAGCGGATTCGCTGCTGCTGATTATCGTCGGTTTAACCGTTAATGCCTTTGGCTTTTTCCTGGCCCATTCGTTGGCCTCCAGCTGGGTAGGGCGCTATGCCCAAGGCGCGCGGGGCAGCGCTTCGGCGCTCTACCTGGTGTTTTACTATGTGGGAGCCAGTTTGGGCGGCTTCTGGCTGGAGCCGTTCTGGCGCTGGGCCGGGTGGTCGGGCGTGAGCGTCGGTTCGTGGTTGCTGCTGAGTATCACGCTGCTAATTGCTTTCGGCCTATGGCGCTTTGAGCGTCGCCAAGCGGTTGGCTAACTTTCATCAACTACCATGGCTTCAGCTGCCCTTCGCTTAAGTGCAAGCGCTGTGGGCAAAGCCGTTCCAGTAGGGCGGTGTCGTGGCTAATCACCAGCACGCCCAGCTGGCGTTGTTCCGCCTCCCGTTTTAATGCCTGCCAAAGCTCAACCTGGGTAATGGGGTCGAGCATGGTGGATATCTCATCGGCGACGAGAAAGCGTACTCCCGGCGCGAGCGCCCGCAACACGCATACCCGCTGCAGCTCTCCCCCTGATAACGATTGAGGGAAGCGCGACAGCCATTTTGCTTGTACGCCAAACGCTTGGCACTGTGCGTCAGAAGGCGTCCAGGCTTCGCGCAGTATCTTACCTACCCGCCAGCGTGGATTCACCGCTAGCTCCGGCGATTGCGGTAGCCACTGCACGGGCTGCACACCGCTTTTCGGTAGCGCCTCGCCATCCAGGGTGACATCACCTGCCTGGGGCGCTAAGTAGCCCGCCAGCAGTTGGCCTAGCGTCGATTTACCCGCCCCCGAGTCGCCGCTTAACCCTAGCCACTGACCCGCGCACAGCGTTAGCGAAATGTCCTGAAGTAGCGGTACCTTGGGGGCAAAGTGAAAACTCAGTTGGCGTGCTTTAAGCAACGTGCGCCTCCTGTTCACGCCGGCTTATGGCAGTCGTTGCAAAAGCGTTGTCCGGCAGCGCCAGCCACAATGCCTGTGAATAAGCGTTGGTAAGCGAAGCGCCGCTGCCTTGAAAGGCGCAGGCGGGCGCAGTTTCGACCAGCTTGCCGTCACGCATAATGGTGACGCGGTCGGCGATTGGCAGCGCATGGCGCAGGTCATGGGTAATCAGAATCACGCTTTTGCCCTGGTTGGCCAGTTCGCGCAGCGCATCCAGCACCCGCTGACGCTGGTGGGGGTCAAGGCCTACGCTGGGTTCATCGGCAATCACCAGCTTGGCTTGGCTGACATGGGCCATGGCCGTCAACACGCGCCGGGCCATGCCGCCGGATAGCTCATGGGCATAGGCCTGCTGTGCACGGGCATCTAGCTGATAGTGATCAAGGGCTTGTTGGGAGGCGTGCCAAGCATGTGCTGATGGCTGGCCTGCGCGCTGGGCTGCCCAGGTCACCTGGCGCTGAGTACGCACCAGCGGATCTAAGGCGCTTAGCGATTGGGGGATCAGCGCCAGCTCACGGCCGCGAAGCTGGCGTTGGCGTGACGCGTTAAGCGGTTTGCCTTGATAGTAAAGCTGGCCGTTTAAGCGTGCAGGTGTTGGCAGTAAACCCATAATGGCATAAGCCAATAGGCTTTTTCCGGCACCGGAGGCGCCTACCACCGCATGAACCTCGCCAGGGAACACCGTTAGTGAAAATTCATCCAGGCAGGTGGCCCAGTCGCGCTTCCACCAAGAGGCATACAGAGGTAGCTGTAGCGATAATTGATCAATTGTTAACACGGTAGGCCTCCCATCAATAGTTTTACAGCCAATTTTTCTGAAAAGCGCTAAAGTGCACGGCGTAGGTGGCTTGAGAGGCGCTCGAAACCCAGCACCATCAGTAACAGCCCCAAGCCGGGAAATACTCCCAGCCACCAGTAACCGCCGCTTAAGTAGCGCATGGCGTCGGCCAGTAACACGCCAATAGCGGGCTGACTGGGGCTTAAACCAAAGCCCAAAAAGGTCAATGCGGCTTCGTGGAGAATTGCGTGGGGAAACAGCAGTAACGCGCCGACCAGGCAATGGGGAATAAGATGGGGGAGCAGGTGGCCGTGGAGCACAAACCAGCGCGATTTACCTAGAGCGCGGGAGATGCGCACATAGGGCGCCTGCCGCAATTGCCACAGCTCGGCACGCAGCACCCGGGCTAGGCTTGGCCAGTGAGTCACCGCAACGGCAATAATCACTGCCTGGGTACCGCCACCCAGGGCAAAAGCGATCAGCATTAATAAAATCAAATGAGGCACGCTAAGCAGCGTATCAATCAGCAAACTAACCAGTGCGTCCAGCCGCGCTGACAGCGTGGCTATCGCTGCCAGGCTCAAGGCAATCAGCGTGCTCAGTAGCGCCGCCAAGCAGCCCACCCAGAAGCTTAGTGCCAGCCCCGCCAGAGTGCGCGCCCAGAGTTCAAGGCCCAGCGCGTCGGTGCCCAACCAGTGGTCAACGCTGGGCGGTGCCAGGCGGGCGTCAAACTGCATCTGTTGCGGTGAATCACCCAGCAGCCACTGGCTAGCGACTAGTCCCATGACCAGCAGGGCAGTGACACCCAGGCTGAAGGCGGCACGAAGGCGCGGTTGAGCCTGACTCATAAACCACTTGCCTTAATGCGCGGGTCAATAACGCCATACAGGCTATCGGCGATCATATTGCCGACGCTGACAAACAGGGCGGTAAAGAGTGCGATGCCCAGCAGCAGTGGGACGTCACTGCGCAGGCCCGCCGCCACTGTGGCTTGACCTAAGCCGGGGTAGGCAAATACCTGCTCGATTAAAATGGAGCCGCCAAACAGTTCGCCCAGTGAGGCAAACGCTAGCGTAATCGCCGGTACACTGGCATGGCGAAGACCGTGACGCCAAGCCACATCAAGACGGCTGGCGCCCTGAGCAAAGGCGTGAGTAGCAACGTCTGAGCGCATTAGCTCAAGCATGCGGGTGCGGGTGTGCAGGGTGATACTGGCGATGCCCAGCAGTGCCAGGGTAGCCACTGGCAGCAGTAAATGGTGCAACCGTGTGGCGAGGGTGACTTCCTGGTTTAACGCCCCGGCGGGGCCTGCGCAGCAGGTGGGTGTCCATCCCAGGGTTACCGAAAATAGCAGCACCGCAAGTATCGCCAGCCAAAAGGCGGGCGTGGAGGCGGTAATAAAGGCGTAGGTGCTGATGATGTTATCCAGCTTGGAGCCCTCTTTGGCACCCGCCACAACCCCGAGGCTAAACCCCACCAGCGCAGAGAGCAGCCAGGCACTGCCGAGTAGCGCAATGGAGCGCTGAAAGCGCTGAGCGATTACCTCACTGACCGGCTGGTTGTATACGTGGCTCCAGCCTAAGTCACCACTGACTAACTGGCGCAGCCAGTGGCCAAATTGAACGGCAGCTGACTCATCAAACCCCCAGCGTTGGGCAATCAGTGCGCGCTGCTCTGGGCTCACTTGGGCCATTTGTGGGCCTAGGTAGGCATCAACGGGGTCAATGGGGGAGACCATCATAAGCCCATACGACACCAGGGCGACGCAGATTAATACCAGCGCCAGGCGAGCCATGCGCTTGGCGATAGGCGCAATTAGTCGCACGTCCAGCGCCACTCAAGCAGGTTGGCGGTGATCGGCCAGCCATGGCCGTGGGGCGCTACACCTAGATCTCCGACATCTAAGCAGGTATTGGTAAAATAGACATGCTCAAGATTGACCAGCCAGGCCCAGCTACTATCGCCGCGTACTCCGTAGCCGGTGGTGCCGTCCCACTGCGCTGCCTGCCACTCGCGGTTGGCTTGCTCAAGGCTAGACGCCGCCTGGGCGGCGTCCAAGTGGGCATCCACCTTTGGATTAGCGTAGAAACCGCTGTTGTAGAAACCGTTGCCCGCATGCTGACTGTGGAAGAGGTAGTAAACTTCCTGGGAGCTATGGCTGCCAAAGCCGAACATAATGGCATCCTGGTGCAGCGCTTCGCGCTGGATTTCGTCCCAGTGGCGGCCGGTGGGTTGTATCTCAATTCCCAGTGGACGCACCATCTCAGCACTGACTTCCGCAAGCAGCTGTCGGGTGGTATCGCTGGAGGGGTAGGTAAGTCGAAAGCTAGCGGGCAGGCCATCTTTATAGCGCAGGCCATCATCGCGTAGCTGCCAGCCTGCGGCGTCGAGTATCTCCTCCGCCCGGTCAAGGTCGGGAGCGGTAAGGCGCTCATCGCTATCGCTCCAGGGGAGGCCGTCCGCCGGGCCAAAGGCGGGGCGCCCATAACCGTGCAGTGCCACTTCCACCAGCGTATCGCGGTCAACCGCAAGGTTGATCGCCTGACGTATAGCAATATCTGCCGTCACATTGTTACCAACCGGCGCGCCGGAGGCGGCGTGTTCGCCATTAGCAAGCTGCATGGGAAAAAGAATGCCGCGATTATCGACACTCTCCATAATCACCCGCTGCATATGTGCTGGCACATTGGCCGCCAGTGCCGGGGGAACCGAGGCGATATCCACTTGGCCGGCATGGGCGGCACTTAGCGTGGCGTCTTCACCGGTAAAGAGAAATACCAGCCGTTCAAAAGCAGGCGTAGGGCCGTAGAAGTAAGGATTACGCTCAACAATTAGCTGCTCGCCTTCCTGCCACTCTACCAACTGATAGGGCCCAGACCCCAGGGGATGACGACCATACTGATCACTGTAGCCGTTATTACGCTCGGCGCGGGGCACAATGCCCAGTGTCAGCAACTGGTCGATAAAGGTAATGCGCGGGGCCTTCAGGCGGAGCGAAACAGTGTACTTATCAAGTGCGGTTGCTTCAGCCAGGGCGCTAAGATCCGCTCGCCCGCCCGCCTGGGCTGCCGCATTAAAAGTATAAGCCACATCTTCAGCGGTCAGCGGCGTGCCGTCGGCAAAGCGGGCGTCCTCGCGGAGTGTGAGTGTCCAGGTCAGGCGGTCTTCAGAAAGCCGCCACTCAGTGGCCAGCTCTGGCTGCGGCGCAAGATCCTTGCCCCGTGAAAGTAGCGTCGACTGAAACAGTGGATTGCCATACTGCCCCCAGCCCAGCAGTGGGTCGAAACCCTGTTCGGGTTCGCCGCCAATGGCAAGTACCAGCTGTTCTTTTGCCTGCGCAGTGGAGGCTACGACTAAACAACTTAGCGCAATACCCAGTAAGATGGGCCGAGTTGGTTTAGTCATCGCTTTATCCTTTATGCTGTTAGCGTCACTAGTATGATGTTTTTACAATAACATCATACTACCGGTGGTGGCAGCGCATGCAAAGTTAATCAGTACAGGGGGCGTGAATGCAGCGTGTAACGGTAACGCTTGATGAGGAGCTGGTGGCAGAAGTGGATGCGTTGATGCGCGAGCGCGGTTATCAAAACCGCTCAGAGGCGATTCGCGATTTGACCCGCAGCGGCTTAAAACAGGCGAGAGAAGAGGCTGCACCTGACTCGCCCTGCATGGGCGCGCTGGTGTATGTCTATGATCATGCCGCTCGGGAGCTGTCCAAGCGTTTAACGCGTCACTCCCATGACCATCATGACCTGACGCTTTCGACTCTGCATGTACATATCAACCATGACAGTTGCCTGGAAGTGGCGTTGCTCAAAGGTCAGGGGCGGGCGCTCAAGCAGTTTGCCGCTGAAGTTACTTCGTCGCGCAGCGTTCGTCACGGCCAGTTGGTGCTAATACCTGACGGAGAACCTTCTTTTTAAGCATAAAAAAGGGCAACCCGATAGGGTCGCCCTTTTTGCAGCGGTTACGCGAGCGTCTTAGTGCTCAACGCCGCCTTCGCCGTGCACGTGGCCGTGCTCAACTTCTTCAGCACTTGCTTCACGTACTTCAGCGATCTCAACATCAAAGTTGAGCTGCTGGCCGGCCAGCGGGTGGTTGCCATCGACAACGACCGTATCGCCTTCGACTTTCTTAACGGTCACCATCAGAGGGCCGCCTTGAGTCTGGGCTTGGAACTGCATACCCGGCTCAATGCTTTCAACGCCTTGGAACGCATCGCGGGGTACTTCTTGCATCAGCTGCTCTTGCAGCTCGCCATAACCCTCTTCAGGGGATACGGCAACGTTCAGCTTCTCGCCTGCTGCACGACCTTCCAGCTCTTTTTCAAGACCCGGAATAATGTTACCAGCGCCGTGGAGGTAGGTAAGCGGCTCACGGCCTTCGGAACTGTCTAGCACTTCACCTGCATCGTTGGTCAGGGTGTAGTGAAACGCGACAACCGAGTTTTGCGCAATTTGCATGGAATAACCTTTCGGTGAGTGCATGTCCCAATATGGTAACGCGTGTGCGCCGGCTTGTCAGGGGGTAGCGACGCTTTTTCCTACTCACCACTTTCGGCGGTATTGCGCGTCAGGGTGACCAGGGATACCCTACAACCATCATTTTTTCCTTTGCCCTATCACTTTTGGAGCATGTAATGACGATCTTGATTATTTGGCTTATCGCTTTTTGCCTGATTGCTTATTTTGTCTATCAGCGCTGGAATAGCGGCGTTAGCGAGGGGTTAGATAAGGTGTTGCCCGGTTTTTTGAAAAGCCATGGCGACAATCGCTATCTATGGGTGATTACGCTGGCAGTGTTGGGGGCCACCACCCTGGTGCAGCCGGTTGAAATGCTGCTGGTCGTCATCCTGCTTGCCCTGATTGGCTGGGCAATCATGGCGCTGGCTAAATGGGCTGGGAATAAAACCCATCACTAAGCTGTTCGCGATAAAATAAAAAGCCCGGTCCTCTCATTTGATGGCCGGGCTTTTTTGATACTTAAGCGCTAGATTAACGCTCTCGATTAATAGGGGGCCACGCTCATGTTGGCGCCATTGCCAATCAAACGCACACGCTGGCCGGCTTGGAACTGGCGATCCGCACGCTGAACGACAACCACGTCGGTACCGTCATCGCGACGAATTTCCATCTCCAGCGCATTAACGCGGTTAGTCGCATCTTCAGCGGCCGTACCTGCCACAGCGCCGCCCAGGGCGCCTGCCACAGTCGCCAACTGACGACCAGAGCCACCGCCGACTTGGCTACCCAGAAGACCGCCGATAACCGCGCCACCGCCGCTACCTAAAAGGCCGCCGGCACGGCTTTCCGCTTGGATCTGCACCGGGCGAACCGCCACGATAGTGCCGTAAGTAACACTTTGACCGGTTTTGGCTTGGCTGCCGCGATAGACATCACCAGAGTAGCCAGACGTATTGGCACAGCCTGCCAGCGTGAGAATGCTCAGTGCTACAACAGGTAGAAGAAGACGTTTCATTAAAACCTCCAGAGTGTCTATTTTTATAGCTGTCATCCATTGGCCTGTTATCCATATAGCGCTCATAACTGGGCAGGCACAGAGTAGATGCAGTTATAGAACAGTGTTCGTTAAAGATAGCCGATGCTAACGGCTTTGACCAGCGTTCATGAAAAAAGATCAAAGTTGGTAGAGCAGTCGCCAAAAAAAGCTTAACCAAGAGTTTAACAGCGTATTAAGAAAACAGTGTGCAAATACGTATAACCAAGCAAAAACAGGAGACCCGAAGGCCTCCTGTTGAAGGGGGACATAGTGAACTATGGTGTTGAAACCTGCTAATTAGCCAAACTGGTTCATGGTGTTGTCTTTGCCACCGGCTTTGAGCGCGGCATCGCCGTGGAAGAACTCTTTATGGTCATCACCGATATTGGAGCCTGCCATATCCTGGTGGCGAACGGTTGCAATCCCTTGGCGAATTTCCTGACGCTGTACGCCTTTCACGTAAGCCAGCATCCCTTCATCGCCGAAGTAGCCTTTCGCTAAGTTGTCGGTGGACAGGGCAGCCGTGTGGTAAGTTGGCAGCGTGATCAGGTGGTGGAAGATGCCCGCTTCGCGAGACGAGTCGCGCTGGAAATTGCGTGTCCACTCATCGGCCAGCTGGCCAAGCTCGGTATCGTCGTACTCTGCGCTCATCAGCTTGTCACGCTGGTAAGCGGAAACGTCTTTACCCTCTTCCTGCCATGCATCGAACACCTGCTGGCGGAAGTTGAGCGTCCAGTTGAACGACGGAGAGTTGTTATAGACCAGTTTGGCATCCGGCACGACCTGGCGAATGCGGTTGACCATGCTGGCGATCTGGCCAACGTGGGGCTTCTCGGTTTCGATCCACAGTAGGTCGGCGCCGTTTTGCAGGCTGGTGATGCAGTCAAGAATCACGCGATCTTCACCAGTGCCGGGTTTAAACTGGTAGAGGCCTGAAGCGAGACGCTTGGGTTTCACCAGCTTGCCGTTCTGCTTGATGACTACGTCGCCGTTGTTAATGTCGGCGGCATTTTCGATCACATCGCCGTCCAAGAAGCTGTTGTACTGATCGCCTAGGTCACCGGGTTCATTGGTGACGGCAATTTTCTGGGTCAAGCCCGCGCCGAGTGAGTCGGTACGCGCAACGATAACGCCATCTTCAATGCCGAGTTCCAAAAAGGCGTAACGTACGGCGTTGATTTTGGCCAGGAAGTCCTCGTGGGGCACAGTAACTTTACCGTCCTGGTGACCACACTGCTTCTCATCAGAGACCTGGTTTTCCAACTGGATGCAGCAGGCGCCCGCTTGAATAAACTTCTTGGCTAACAGGTAGGTGGCTTCTGCATTACCAAAGCCAGCGTCGATATCAGCAATAATCGGTACGATATGAGTTTCGTAGTTATCGATTTTACCGATCAGTTCCTGCTCTTTTGATTTGTCGCCAGCCTCTTTGGCTTCATCAAGGGCGCGGAACAAGTGGTTAAGCTCCCAGGCATCGGCTTGTTTTAGAAAGGTATAGAGCTCTTCGATCAGGTTCGCGACGGAGGTTTTTTCGTGCATCGACTGGTCGGGCAGCGGGCCGAACTCGGAGCGTAGCGCGGCAACCATCCAGCCGGAAAGGTAGAGGTAGCTACGTTTGGTGGTGCCAAAGTGCTTCTTGATCGAGATTAGCTTCTGTTGACCAATGAAGCCGTGCCAGCAACCTAGCGACTGGGTGTACTGGGCGGTATCGGCATCATAGGCGGCCATATCTTCGCGCATGATCTTGGCGGTGTAACGCGCAATATCCAGGCCAGTGTGAAAGCGGTTCTGTGCACGCATGCGAGCGGCATACTCAGGTTTGATGGTTTCCCACTTGCCGCCTTGAGCCTCGCGTAGTTGGGCCATGGCTTTGATATCGTCGAGCAGTCCTGTCATGAGCTTATCCTCTTCGGGCTGGATAGTGTTTCGCAAATCAGCTTTTGCTTATGCTGCACCTGCGAAGTTGTATTTAGCATTATTGATTTTCGTGATTGTGTCTCTAGGTCAATCGTCTCTCATGCAAACGTCTTGAAAGCTGGAAGCAGTAACGCTAGAGACCTCAGCTACAGCGTTGAGCTTGATGGATTGACCCAATCCGCTTAACGCTGCAATGCAATAACTATCCACGAGGATGGCGCCTTCAACAATTGACACTTGGGGGCAGAGGCCGTTGTAACCCGACGACAGGGAGGTAGAGGAAGGGAGGGTTTGTGTAGTCGTTTTTCGTCAAGATGGCGGCAAGAGCGCATAAAAAAGCACTGCCGAGGCAGTGCTAGAGATCAATCAAGAGGGCTTGTTAATCGAGCGAAAGCGTCATTTCTCGATGAGGGATGCCTGCATCCAGAAACTCATTGCCATGGGCGATAAAGCCTAGACGCTCATAGAACGCCAGTGCGTGTACCTGGGCACTCAGGGCCACTTGGGAGTGGCCCGCATGGCGTGCCGCTTCAATCGCGGCCTGCATCAGCAGTACACCAATACCGGTGCCGCGGGCATTAGCGAGTACGGCGACGCGGCCTATATGCCCGTCGGGCAGCAGTCGTGCGGTGCCTACCGGCTGCTGATCAAGCATGGCGAGAAAGTGCTGGCACGCCGGATCCAGGCCATCCCACTCCTCATCCTGGGGCACGCTCTGCTCTTCAATAAATACCTTGCGGCGGATCTCGCTGGCCGTTGGGCCCAGCGTTTCCCAACTGCCAGTGCTAATGTGGGTAATCGCCATTAATACTCCTCGTCATCATCACCTTCATCACTCATAAAGCCGAGGCTGCCGGTATTGACCAACTGGGTGATGAGCGCAGTTGCGCCGTCAAGCTCAAGGTCTTCGGCGTAGAGAGGGGTGGTGTCGGCTAGGCGTTTGGCTAATTCAGTTGAACAGGCGTGGCCGTCACCATCCACAAATAGCGTGGTACCGCTGGCATCGCGACGCCAGGCAAAGCGTGAGCCAGGCATATGGTAGAGCGGCTCCCCCTCTTGTAGTTGAGCAACAAGCGCCTCTTCGTCCAACGGTGTTTCAAGCGGTACCACTTGATCGACATATTTTGGCTGAGTCATCACCCGGCCAAACCACTGGGCAATCTGAGTAGGGTTATCCAGCGTCGACATAATCAGCTGACGCATACGCTCAACGGCTGCGTCGTCCAGTTCACCGACCTGCTGAGCAGGCGCCATGCCCGCATCGCTGTAACGCTGAGAGGCAGGCAACTGCTCACCCAAATAGTCGGCGTAGGAGGTGATCGCCTCATCGGCCGAAGGAGCGCGAAAGCCAACTGAAATGGTCATGCAGTCATCGCTTTGGCTAACGCCGTGATGCGCCCAGCCGGGAGGGAGATAAAGCATGTCGCCGGGGTCAAGCACCCAGTCGGAGTCGGGCTCTACGGTGAATTCTTTCAGGATGCGGAGATCGATACCTTGGATGATCGGCGCATCTTCCGTGAGCTTGCCGCCCAGCTGCCAGCGGCGGTGGCCGCTGGCCTGGAGTAAAAAGACATCGTACTGATCGATGTGCGCACCCACATTTCCGCCAGGAGGTGCGTAGCTGATCATCACGTCATCGAGCCGCCAACGAGGTAGGAAGTCAAACTCATTCATTAGCGCAGCCACCGATGGAACATAGTGGTCAACCGCTTGCACCAGAAGGCTCCAGTTTTTTTCCGGGAGCCGTTCAAAAGTGGCTTCATCGAAGGGGCCGTGGGAGACCTGCCAAGGGCCATCCGGGCCCTCCTCTTCAACCAAACGCGCTTCTACGCCAGGCTCGCAGGCGAGTCCAGCCAGTTCATCGGCTTCAATCGGGCTGATGAAGTCGGGCATGGCGCCACGAATCAGCAGCGGCTTTTGCTGCCAATAATTGGCCAGAAAGTCTGCAGCGGTAAGATCGCCCAGCAGTGTTAGCGGCTTATCGTGATGGTTCATGGCGTGTCCTGGTGTAGTGGTCGCAGCAACGTTGGTCACAGCAAGTTGGTCACAACAAATGGGTTACAGAGAGTTTAGCTGATGTGTCAGTGCTTCGGCTTGCGCCTGGGCATTACCAATATAGTTGGCCGGTGAGAGCGCCTTCAATTCGGTTTTGACCTCGCTGGGCAGTTCAAGGGTATCAATAAACGCCGCAAAGCCTGCTTGGTCAATACGTTTGCCACGAGTCAGTTGCTTGAGTTTTTCATAGGGCTTTTCAATACCGTAACGGCGCATCACCGTTTGAATCGGCTCGGCGAGCACTTCCCAGCTGTTATCCAGATCAGCATCTAAACGCTCAGGGTTGGCTTCAAGCTTGCTGATGCCTTTGAGGCTGGCGTGGTAAGCAATCAACCCATATGCCAAGCCTACGCCAAGGTTACGCAGCACGGTGGAGTCAGTCAGGTCGCGCTGCCAGCGGGAGATCGGCAGCTTTTGCGCAAGGTGGCTAAGCACAGCGTTGGCCAGGCCCAGGTTGCCCTCGGAGTTTTCAAAATCAATCGGGTTAACTTTATGTGGCATGGTCGAGGAGCCAATTTCGCCCTCAACCGTGCGCTGCTTAAAGTAGCCCAGTGAGATATAGCCCCAAACGTCGCGATCGAAGTCGATCAGGATCGTATTGAAGCGGCAAATGGCGTCAAACAGTTCGGCGATATAGTCGTGGGGCTCGATCTGGGTAGTGTAAGGGTTAAAAGTCAGCCCTAAGCCTTCCACAAAGGTGCGGGCATTGGCTTCCCAATCGATCTCCGGGTAGGTGGTCAGGTGGGCGTTATAGTTGCCCACAGCGCCATTGATTTTGCCGAGCACTTCCACCGCTTCGATCTGCTTCAGCTGACGCTTAAGGCGGTACGCCACGTTGGCCATCTCTTTGCCCAGCGTGGTCGGGGTGGCGGTTTGACCGTGAGTACGCGACAGCATCGGCTGGGCGGCGTGGGCAATGGCTAGCTTGGCAATGTCATCGGCAACCTCGTGCATGGTGGGCAGCATGGCGTTCAGGCCGTCGCTGAGCATTACGCCGTAAGAGAGGTTGTTGATATCTTCGCTGGTGCAGGCAAAGTGAATGAACTCGGTCACTGCATGTAGCTCGGCCTGACCTGCGATCTTCTCTTTGAGGAAATACTCCACTGCTTTGACGTCGTGATTGGTGGTGCGCTCGATCTCTTTGATGCGTTCGGCATCCGCGATAGAAAACTCACGAATCAATTGCTCAAGGAACGCGGTAGCCTCAGCAGATAAGCGCGGTACCTCGGTAATCTGAGCATGCTCAGCCAGGCGCTGTAGCCAGCGAACCTCCACAATCACACGGGCGCGAATAAGGCCGAATTCACTGAAGTGTTCGCGCAGGGCGGCGGCTTTAGAGGCGTAGCGGCCGTCGACGGGGGAGAGGGCGGTCAAAGCGGAGAGTTGCATGGCATCGTTTCCAGGAGGTTCGAAAGAAAATTAGTCGAGAGCAAGTTAATTGAAAAGACGTCGATCGAGAACAGAGTAGCCGTCTAGTCGAGGCTATCCAGTGCCCGGCGTAGCGCTTTACGCTGGAATACCAGTTTCCAGCGGCGCCCGCCTTGCTGGTGCCACAATAATCCAAAGCGAATCCCCGCCATTAAGCAAGCGCGTACACGCTCAGGCATCATGCGGCTCTGCAGCAGTGATGGATCCCCTTGCACCACAATGCGGGTTTTAAAGGTGGATATCGTCTCTTGGTACGCTTCCCCAAGACTGGCCACCACGTTTTCATGGGTAGTGCCAAAGTGCTCGGCTTGACCCTGAATGCGGGTTAATTTTTGGCCCAGTGAATCCATCATGTCGTTATTGGTACGCAGCTTATTCATTAGCATCAGCAGCGAAAAACCGTAGCGCAACACCACCGGGTTCGCCTGCTTACGCCCCACCAGGGCTTCTAAGGTATCCAGGCCGCGGCGCAGATTATTGGGGTGCCCGCCATAAATCGCCTCGAAGCTTTCCGGGTTAGTATCCACAGTGGCCTCAATCAGCGTTTCCCAGGCGCGGGTGTCGACCTGCCCGGTGCGAGCCAGCTCATCGACCAGGCTGGCGGCTTGAAAGACGCCAGCAAGGGCAAGTGCTTGGCGGACTGCCGGAGAATCGGGGGCGCGATGAATCGGGGTAGGATTCATGCAGCAGCCTCCGCGGCTTTCTTCCAGGTAGCGCGAATAACGCCGCCGCCCAAGCATATGTCGCCATCGTAAAGCACCAACGACTGGCCAGGGGTGACCGCCCACTGCGGGTCGTCAAACGTGACCTCAACGCCACCGTCGGGCAGCGCGCGCATTTCACAGCTGCAGTCGCTTTGCCGATAGCGCGTCTTGGCGGTAAAGCGCCCCTGCTGAACCGGCGGCTCACCCGCCACCCAATCCATGGCCTCTGTGACCAAGGTATCGGAGTAGAGCAACTGGTCATGCTTACCCTGCACCGCGATCAGTACATTGCGATCAAGATCTTTTGCCGCCACGTACCAGGGGTCTTCGGAGTAGTTGGCAAGCCCGCCAATGCCTAGACCCTGGCGCTGGCCCAGGGTGTAGTACATCAGCCCCATATGTTTGCCGATGACATCGCCATCCGGCGTTTCAATGGTACCGGGCTGGGCGGGCAGGTACTGCTGGAGGAAATCGCGAAACCGGCGCTCGCCGATAAAGCAGATGCCGGTGGAGTCTTTTTTCTTAGCGGTGATCAAATCGTGCTGTTCTGCAAGCGCGCGTACGGCGGGCTTTTCCAGCTCACCTACGGGAAACAGAGTACGGGCAATGGCGGCTTCTGGCACTGCATGCAGGAAGTAGCTTTGATCTTTATTGCTATCCAGGCCTTTCAGCAGGCGCGGGCGAACATCGCCATCGCCTTGGCTAACATGCCCTTTACGAACATAGTGCCCGGTGGCGATTTTGTCGGCTCCGAGCATTTCAGCGTACTCAAGGAAGACCTTAAATTTGATCTCCCGGTTACACAGAATATCCGGGTTGGGCGTGCGGCCCGCTTTGTATTCGGCTAAAAAGTGCTCGAATACATTATCCCAATACTCGGCGGCAAAGTTAGCGGTGTGCAGTTTAATGCCCAGTTTGGCGCAGACCGCCTCGGCGTCGGCGAGATCCTCTTTGGCCGTGCAATATTCGGTTCCGTCGTCTTCATCCCAGTTTTTCATAAACAGGCCTTCGACCTCATAGCCTTGTTGCATGAGGAGAAGGGCCGAAACGGACGAGTCGACGCCGCCGGACATACCGACAATCACTTTGCCATTAGCGGCTGTGGCGGATGACTCAGTGGTGGATGAGCCTGGCGTAGTTGGTTCAGTGGATGACATGGGCATCCTCAGTTGAAGTAGGGTGCAAATAAGCAGTGTGCAGTTGGGCGAGGATTATACACGATGGGGGGTAATGGCTTCGAGTGCTTCACTCGCGAATCACCGACAGGGGATAGCCAGGCCCGCTGAGTGCATCCTCGATACGTTTGAGTACCAGCGGGCTGCGTAGGCGCGCCTGCTGATCTAACGACCGTATTTGCTCAATGGTAAGCCAGTGGGTGGCGAAGATATCCGGGTCGAGGGGAAGGTCGAGTTGATGAAGCGGCGCAGCAATAAAACCGTGGCTGTGAAACGTTTGCCCTTCGTCGGTATGAAATACGTATAAACCCAAATATCCGGTGAGCGATACCTGCCAAGCAGTCTCTTCCACTACTTCGCGTAGAATGGCTGCTATGGGACCTTCGCCGGGTTCAATATGCCCAGCGGGTTGGTTAAACACACTTTGCGGGCCGCCACGCTGCTCTTCTACCATCAAAAAGCGCTCGCCCTGCTGGATGACGCAGGCAGCCGTGCTGCGAATAAGGCTCATCAGGGTTTCCTGCGTTTTGTGGTGGGCCGCCTACGCTGATCTTTTTGCGGAGCTATTCGTCGCTGACTTGGGGGTGTATTCGTCGGTCTGGGCGCGTGTAGGGCTTCTTTGCGCCATTCGCCAGGTGCCAAACCATCCAGCCGCCAGGGGCCGATCGCTACGCGAATCAAGCGCAGGGTGGGGTAGCCGACATGAGCAGTCATACGGCGAACCTGGCGGTTACGGCCTTCGCTTATGGTTAGCTCCAGCCAGCTAGTCGAGGGGTGGCGTTTGGGGTCGATGGGAGGGTGGCGTGGTGCGGTCGTAGGCGGATCTATTCTGTGCGCTTTGGCCGGCTGCGTTGGGCCATCTTTCAGCGCAATGCCTTGGCGCAACGCCTTCAATGCCGTGTCATCGATTTGCCCTTCCACCTGGGCCCAGTAGGTTTTGGGCTGCTTATGGCGCGGATGAGAAATGCGGTGAATCAGCTCGCCATCATCGCTGAGCAGCAGTAGGCCTTCAGAGTCGTAGTCAAGCCGTCCTGCGGGGTAAATATCTTTCACATCGACATACTGTGCAAGGGTTTGCCGCCCCTCACGGTCGGTGAATTGGCTCAGTACCTGGAAAGGCTTATGCAGTAAATAAAGGTTGCTCATGACTTCTCGTTACCCTTTTTACTTTCTATTCACTCTCAGGAATGGGTATGTCGACAATGCGCATGGCGGGCAGCGCTGGTATACTCCGGCTACCTGATGGGGCGCCCATCGTTGAGCTCGCGCTCCGCTCAAGATTTCTTGCCATCGCAGCGAAAAGAGAGAGGTTAACGCAAAAATGACCAAAACGCCGAAGATCATCTATACGCTCACTGACGAAGCGCCCGCGCTCGCGACGCACTCCCTACTGCCGATTATCGATGCCTTTACCGATTCTGCCGGCATTCAGGTAGAGACCCGCGATATTTCCCTGGCCGCTCGCATCATTGCTCAGTTCCCTGACTATCTGAGCGAAGAGCAACGGATCGGCGATCACCTGGCGGAGCTTGGCGAACTGACCAAGACCCCAGAAGCTAATATTATCAAATTGCCCAACATTAGCGCCTCTCTGCCTCAGCTAAAGGCGGTGATTAAAGAGTTGCAGCAGCAGGGTTACAAACTTCCTGACTACCCTGAAGCGCCCCAGAGCGATGAAGAGAAAGACATTCAGGCGCGCTACGACAAGACTAAAGGCAGCGCCGTTAACCCGGTGTTGCGTGAAGGTAACTCGGATCGCCGCGCTCCGCTGTCGGTCAAGAATTACGCTCGCAAATATCCCCACCGCATGGGTGAGTGGAGCAGCGACTCCAAGTCCCATGTGGCGCATATGAGTGAAGGCGATTTCTACGGCAGCGAGAAGTCCGCGCTGATTGAAAAAGCCACCGATCTCAAGATCGAGCTGGTCGCTAACGACGGCAGCACCACGGTGCTCAAGCAGAAAACCTCGGTACTGGAAGGCGAAGTCGTCGACGCTTCGGTCATGAGCCGTAACGCGCTGCGTCGTTTTGTGGCCGACGAAGTCGCTGACGCAAAAGCCAAAGACGTGCTGTTCTCGCTGCACCTTAAAGCGACCATGATGAAGGTCTCTGACCCGATTATGTTCGGTATGGTGGTCAGCGAGTTTTATCAGGACGTGCTGAGTAAGCACGCAGATGACCTCCAGCAGGCGGGCTTCGACCCCAATAACGGTATCGGCGATCTCTATTCGGCCATTAAGTCACTGCCGGAAGAGCGTCAGACCCAGATTGAGGATGAGATTCAAGCACTTTATGCCGAGCGCCCGCGTTTGGCGATGGTGAACTCCCATAAAGGGATCACCAACCTGCACGTGCCCAGCGATGTGATTATCGATGCTTCCATGCCGGCGATGATCCGCGATTCCGGTAAAATGTGGGGCGCCGACGACCAACTGCACGACGTCAAAGCCGTCATTCCTGATCGTTGCTACGCCGGTATCTATCAAACGGTCATCGATGATTGCAAACAGCACGGTGCCTTTGATCCGACGACTATGGGCAGCGTACCCAACGTAGGCTTGATGGCCCAGAAAGCCGAAGAATACGGCTCCCACGATAAGACCTTCCAGATTCCTACCGACGGTACCGTACGCGTCACCGATGCCAGCGGCAATGTAGTGCTTGAGCACAACGTTGAGCAGGGCGACATTTGGCGGATGTGCCAGACCAAGGATGCCCCGGTTCGCGATTGGGTGAAGTTGGCGGTTAATCGTGCCCGCGAAAGCGGAACGCCGGCTATCTTCTGGCTGGACGCCCAGCGCGCCCACGATGCTCAACTGATCAAGAAAGTCGAGAGCTACTTAAAAGAGCACGATACCGCTGGCCTGGATATTCGTATCATGACGCCAGAAGAGGCCATGCGCTTCTCTCTGGAGCGTATCCGCAAGGGCGAAGACACTATCTCCGTCACCGGTAACGTACTGCGCGACTATCTGACTGACCTGTTCCCGATTATGGAGCTCGGCACCAGCGCCAAGATGCTCTCAATCGTACCGTTGATGAATGGCGGTGGCCTGTTTGAGACCGGCGCTGGCGGCTCTGCTCCCAAGCACGTTCAGCAGTTGCTGGAAGAGAACCATCTGCGCTGGGATTCGCTGGGCGAGTTTTTGGCCCTGGCGGCATCCCTTGAACACCTGGGCAGCACCTTCGATAACGCTCGGGCAAAAATGCTGGCTAAAGCGCTCGATCAGGCTAACGGCAAGTTCCTGGATAGCAACAAGTCGCCGTCGCGCAAAGTGGGTGAGCTGGACAATCGCGGCAGCCACTTTTATTTGGCGCTATACTGGGCTGAAGCGTTGGCAGAGCAGAGCGAAGATAGCGAAATGCAGACGCTATTCGGACGCCTAGCTGACGAGCTAACGGCCAAAGAAGCGACCATTGTCGATGAATTGAACAGCGTTCAGGGCCAGCCTGCGGATATTGGTGGCTACTTCCACCCGGATCACGAGCTGACGGCTCAGGTGATGCGTCCCAGCCAGACTCTCAACGAAACGCTTGCCATGGTCGCAAAAGGCTAATAGAGCCCGCCTGTGATTAGGCTGAATGACCCCCGTCCGCTTGGCGGGCGGGGGTTTTGCATTGCACTCGCTATTGCGCGCTGTAATATTTTAAGTTTTCCATGAACCCTTGCTGATCGAAAGCGTCTTACGTTTAGGCTAATAAGCTATAGTAGTTAAGAAATTATAGTAGTTAAGAGGCTACAGTTAAGAAACTACACTAGTGAATTGGCGATGTGAGGTCTGATAAACGCTTCCATCGGTCAGTGTCGAGACAACCAACCGTGCAGCTTATGCCCAACCAAGATAGTTCATACTTGACCGTGTTACCCGTAAAAGCGGGGATGACGCGGCCAGATATGCCCGATGAAGATGGTGATATAGCGGTACAGTCAGCAGAACCGGCGCTGGCGCAACCACCGCTTTATAAGGTGGTGCTTCACAACGACGATTACACGCCGATGGAATTTGTCATTGAAGTGCTGCAAGATTTTTTTAACATGGACAGCGAGACGGCCGTTCAGGTCATGCTCGCCGTACATACCCAAGGAAAGGGCACTTGTGGCGTGTTTACGCGCGATATAGCCGAAACAAAAAGCTATCAGGTAAATGAATATGCCCGTGAGTGTGAGCACCCGTTGATAAGTGATATTGAGGCCGCCAATTAAAAGCGTTGAGAAATAATTGGTGGTGAGGCTTGCAACCGTGCCATTTGTACCCGATGTTGAGAGTGCCGGTCGACTAAATTGATCCGACGCAAGCCCTAGGTGGCGACACGCCCTAGGTAGTAGCGAAAAGGGGACTGCCATGCTGAGCAAAGAACTTGAAATGACCCTGAACACGGCCTTCACCGTGGCGCGTTCAAAGCGCCATGAGTTTATGACCGTTGAGCACCTGCTGCTAGCGTTGCTAGATAATGCCTCAGCGGTAGACGTACTGAAGGCCTGCGGGGCTAACCTCGACAAGCTGCGGTCCGATCTGCAGGATTTTATTAACTCGACTACGCCACTGATTCCAGAAGGCCAGGGTGATCGTGAGACCCAGCCCACGCTTGGTTTTCAGCGTGTTTTACAACGGGCGGTCTTCCACGTTCAGTCATCTGGCAAAAGCGAAGTGTCCGGTGCCAATGTGTTGGTGGCGATCTTTTCCGAGCAGGAGAGTCAGGCGGTATACTTCCTTAAGCAGCAGAACGTTGCGCGGGTCGATGCAGTCAACTACATCGCCCATGGTATCTCCAAAGTGGCCGGTCACGGGCCGTCTCCCTCGCCTTCTTCACCTGAGAGTGAAGACGCGGAGGAGGGTGGCAGTGAGGGCGCTGCGCATCCGCTCACTGGCTACGCTACCAATCTCAATGAACAGGCACGGCTGGGTAAAATTGATCCGCTGATTGGCCGCGACCACGAGCTTGAGCGCGTGGTACAAATTCTGGCCCGTCGGCGCAAAAACAACCCGTTGTTAGTCGGTGAGGCGGGTGTAGGTAAAACCGCCGTGGCCGAAGGCCTTGCCAAGCGTATCGTTGAAGAAGACGTTCCCGATGTTATTGCCGATGCAGTGGTCTACTCGCTGGACATGGGTGCGCTACTGGCCGGTACCAAGTACCGTGGTGATTTTGAAAAGCGCCTCAAAAGCCTGCTGAGCGAACTACGCAAGCAGCCTAACGCTGTGCTATTCATTGATGAGATTCATACGGTGATTGGTGCAGGTGCCGCGTCTGGTGGCGTGATGGATGCGTCCAATCTGCTCAAGCCGCTGCTTTCTTCGGGTGAATTGCGCTGCATTGGTTCGACTACGTTCCAGGAGTTCCGCGGCATCTTTGAGAAAGATCGTGCTCTGGCACGGCGCTTCCAGAAGGTGGATGTGATGGCACCGTCGGTGGAAGACACCATCAAAATCCTCAAAGGGTTGCGTTCACGCTTTGAAGAGCACCACGAACTTAAGTACACCGATGGTGCGCTTGAAAGTGCCGCACGCTTAGCGGATCGCTACATCAATGACCGCTTCCTGCCCGACAAAGCGATTGACGTGATTGACGAGGCAGGGGCTCACCAGCGTCTATTGCCGCCAGAAGTGCGCGCCAAGACGATCGATGTCGAGCAAGTGGAAGCCGTGGTAGCGTCCATTGCACGTATCCCACCGAAGAGTGTTTCAAGCTCCGACCGCAAGCTGCTCGAGAAGCTGGATCGTGACCTGAAGATGCTGGTGTTCGGTCAGGATGAGGCGATTGATAGTCTCTCTGCGGCTATTAAGCTGTCCCGGGCCGGGCTTAAATCTCCCGATAAGCCCGTTGGTAGCTTCCTGTTTGCAGGCCCCACCGGTGTGGGTAAAACCGAAGTGGCCAAACAGCTTGCACATATCATGGGCATTGAACTGGTGCGCTTTGATATGTCTGAGTATATGGAGCGCCATACCGTATCGCGCCTGATTGGTGCGCCTCCGGGCTACGTCGGTTACGACCAGGGTGGTCTGCTGACCGAAGCGGTGACCAAGCAGCCGCACTGCGTGTTGTTGTTGGACGAGATTGAGAAAGCGCACCCGGAAGTCTTTAACCTGCTGCTGCAGGTCATGGATCATGGCCGCTTAACGGACAACAACGGGCGTGAAGCGGACTTCCGTCACGTTATCGTGATTATGACCTCTAACGCTGGTGCGGAGCAGGCGTCGCGTCGCTCCATTGGCTTCCAGCACCAGGATCACTCCACCGATGCCATGGAAGTGATCCGCCGTACCTTCTCACCGGAGTTCCGCAACCGCCTGGACGGTATTATTCAGTTCCACTCGCTGCCGGTCTCGGTGGTGCGCAATGTGGTCGACAAGTTCTTGATCGAGCTACAGGCGCAGTTGGATGAGAAGCGTGTTCAGCTGGATGTAGACGACATGGCGCGTGATTGGCTGGCCGATAAAGGCTACGATCCTGACATGGGTGCACGCCCAATGGCGCGCCTCATACAAGAGAAGCTGAAGAAGCCATTAGCCGAAATGATTCTGTTCGGAGAACTGGCGGATCAGGGCGGTATTGTCCACGTTAGCCTGGAGGAGGGCGAGTTGCACCTTTCCACAGAGACTGAGATGGCAGATGCGCCCTGAAAAGGGCGCTAAGCCGTGCTAAAAGCTATCTTTCTAATACTCATGCTATATGCATAAAAACGCAGCGCCCTGTCATCGACGGGGCGTTGTCGTTTTTAGTGAACCGCCATTGACGCTGATCGGCGCTGTCGTTAAAGGACAGTCTAGCTGGCACAGTTAAAGTCAGCCGAACGCGTTAATGGTGTAACGACTTAGCGCGAGCGGTAAACGATACGGCCTTTAGACAGGTCGTAAGGTGTCAGCTCAACTTTTACCTTGTCGCCGGTCAGAATGCGGATATAGTTTTTGCGCATTTTGCCGGAGATATGAGCGGTAACAACGTGACCGTTTTCCAGCTCAACCCGAAACATGGTATTCGGAAGGGTATCGACGATAACGCCTTCCATTTCAATATGATCTTCGCGTGCCATATAGGCATGTCCTCACTGATGAGTTAGTAATGTCATTATCGGTCAGAATTTGAGTGCCGCTAGGTGGGCGCTCAAGAAACAGCGCTATATTGTGCCGTAAGCCCGTCGTCAAGGCAAAAAAGCTGGCATTTTTAGCGAATCAGCGGCCGCCAATGGCGTCCATCGAGTATTTCCAATGGCGCGAAAGCCTGCTTGTAGCGCATCTTACGGCACTCTTCGATCCAATACCCTAAATAAAGGTGCGGCAGCGCTTTTTCGCGGCTGAGCTCGATGAGCTGAAGAATGGCAAAAGTGCCTAGTGAGCGCTTGTCCAGAGTCTCGCTAACGGCAAAGAAGGTGTAGATTGCCGAGAGCCCATGCTCCAACTGGTCGAATGCAGCCACACCAACCAGCTCTTCGTCGAGGTACATCTCCATCAGGTGAGCATAGGACTCATCAAGGGTAAGGAATGTGCGGTACTGCTCGCGGCTGGGCGGGAACATATCGCCGTCAGCATGGCGCTGACGAATGTAATTCGCGTAAAGCGAGTAGTGAGTAGATGCAAAGTGAGCAGGTACAATGCGGACGTTTATATCGGCATTGCGGCGCCAAATTTTTCGTTGCGTGCGGTTAGCCGCAAACTGGTCAACCGGAATACGCACCGAGCGGCAGGCGTTGCAGCCCTCACAGTGAGGGCGGTAAAGATGGCGCCCACTGCGACGAAACCCTAGCAGCGCCAGCGAGTCATAGACACCTGGAACGGGCGACTCCTGCGGGTCGAGAAACAGCGTTGTCGCTTCCTTGCCGGGTAAATAGCTACAGGCATGCGGCACGGTAAGGAAAAAGCGCAAATCCCGCACCGGCCGACGCGGAGTGTTACTACTCACGGCCTGCCTCCTCGTTGTAAAAAAATGGTTGGAACAGAATAAGTTCGTCACTATGGTTCATCACTACGCATTACCCTCGGTGGCAATCGCCTTAAGCCAGAGCGATGCAGGAACAGTGGGTGTTTCAGTGGGTGACGTGGTAAACGTAAATGCCTTATCGGGTAACCAGTTTTTAAGATAGTTGATGAATGCCTCGCGAGCGACTGTAATAGCGCCCAGGCTTGCCAGATGAGGCGTGTGCATTTGGCAGTCGATGAGTTTTCCGTCATGTTCGCGCATGGCCCTGGCGAGATGGGCCAGCGCTACCTTCGAAGCATCCGGAGCGTGGGAGAACATCGACTCGCCAAAAAACACCGGCCCCATGGCGATGCCATACAGCCCGCCCACCAATTGGCCGTGTTGATGGACTTCGATGCTATGAGCAATGCCTAGAGCGTGCAGCAGCCCGTAGGCCTCGCGCATTTCGTCTGTAATCCAGGTGCCCGCCTCTTCACCACGCGGGGCGGCGCAGGCCTGAATCACCTGATCGAAGTGTTGATCCAGGGTGATATGAAAGCCACCATGGCGTAATCGTTTGGTGAGGCTACGACGCTGCTTAAATTGCTCAGGTAGGAGTATCATGCGCGGGTCTGGACTCCACCACAAAATGGGGTCGTCGTCGCTGAACCAGGGAAATATGCCCTGCCGATAGGCTTCTACCAGCCAAGCGGGCGAGAGCTCCCCTCCGGCGGCCAGCAGGCCATTGGGGGAGGCCAGCGCTTGGGAGGTAGTTGGAAAATTAGGATGTGGCGAGGAAAGCCAAGGTAGCATTACTTGCTCCTGTTACGACGTTCTTGTACTGAGCGCTTTACGATAGCCTCTGTGACGGCGGAAGGATGCTCGGTATCATGCAAACTCGCAAGTGGATTAAAGACGCCATTGAGGTGTAAAGGGAGAGTCGCTTGAAAGTGAATAAAGCAGTAAACAAGCGAACGCAGCGTAGCGCGCGTCAAACACCATCATCGGCTTCAGCTGCGCGCGTTAACGCCGCAAAGGATAAGGCTCGTCGTTTTGGCCTGCGCTTACAAGGCTCCGTGCGCGAAGGCGTAGTGGTGATCCTGCTGGCGCTGTGTGTTTTCTTATTATTAGCGCTATTTAGTTACCAACCCTCTGACCCAGGCTGGTCTTATCAGGGCCCTGAGACAGATGTGGGTAACTGGATGGGGCAGGTTGGCGCTTGGCTGGCCGATGTTCTCTACTCACTGCTTGGCGCCAGCGCTTTGTGGTGGCCGGGTATGTTCGGCTTTGCCGCTTGGTGGCTGATTCGCTCACGCCAGGTACGTTTTGAACTCGACCCCGTGGCAATTGCTGTCCATGCGGGTGGCTTAGTGCTACTTATTTTCGGCACTACCATGTTGGGGGCGCTGCACTTTTATCACCCTGATAGCATGCTGCCCTATGCCTCAGGCGGTATTTTGGGCGAAGGTTTGGTCGGTGCGTTAAGGCCTTTAGTGGGAAGTGGTGGCGTTGGTTTAATCGCTGCGGCGTTAATTTTAAGCGGCTTTCCGCTGTTTAGCGGTATGTCGTGGCTGCAAGTGGCTGATGAGCTCGGCAAGCGTATATGTCGGCTGGGTAGCTGGTTATCGGCACGTCGCCAAGCGCGTCGTATGCGCGCTGCTCAGCGAGCGGCTGCTAAAACTGCCAAAACTGCGGCCAAGCCTCAAGTAGCGCCTGAAGCGCAGTCTCAAGAAGCTAAACCTGAAGCTGCACCCGCTGAGATAAAGCCTGCGGCAGAGCCAGTAGGCAAAAGCCCCAGTGGCCGCGAACGCCGTGAGCCAGGCTTCTCTGTACCACTTTCCAGTCGTGAGGCGAACAGCTCTTCAGAGAGCAATGCGTCAGAAGCGAGTCCTTCAAATAGCAACGAAACCACGGATACTTCGATTCCCTGGGAGGCCGCAGCGTTTTCAAGTAATAAGCATGTGCCTGCTAAAACACCCGCGCCTATCTCTTCGACACCTACCGCGGAGCCGACGGTTTCAGCGCCTGGGGCAGCCCCGTCAGTGACGCCAGCGGCTAAAACGGCAGAAGAGGAGGGAGCAGCGGCACCCCCAGCGCCGCGGGAAAATGCCTTTGTCCAGGCAGAGGTAACGTCAGCAGCGCCTGAGACTCAAGCACCTGCACCCGGTGATGAACCCAAAGAAGCCGAGACTTCCTTCCCGCTGCGTGCTACTCGTCAAGAAGAGCCTCCGGCGCCTGCCAGGAGTAACTTCTTTGCCAGCGATGAGGCGCCCGCCGAGAAAGAGACTGTTCATGCCGCGCCCGTTGAGCGTCGCAGTGAGCCATCACTCACCGCTGATCCCAGCAGCAGCCAAGCTGAACCACGTGTTGGTGAGCCACATATTGGTGACACTGATGCTGCCTGGAGCCCTGAGCGCGTCACCGCGCCTGAGCCTGCACGTAAACCTGAACGTGTAGCGGAAGTAGTGCCTGAGCCGGTGTGGGACGATGAAGAGATGGATGATGAGCTGTATGCCCAAGGCCGCGATGGAGGAGCGCACTCAACGACTACTCCTCCGTCCACGCCCACCCCAGCAGCTCGCCAAGAACCCAGCTTTGCGCCCGAAGAGAGCACGCCAGAGGCGGATGAAGGCCCCGCCCTGTGGACCGTGGAGCATTTGCAGAGCCAGCGGCCTGCTTTTGAAACTCTGGACGAACCTGAGGGCGACGTGCCGAGCTTGCAGCTGTTGACACCTGCAGAGCCGTATCAACCCAATTATAGTGACGAGCAGTTGGCTGATATGGCTGAGCTGCTTGAAGTGCGGCTGCGCGAATACGGTGTGAAAGCGGAAGTGGTGGATACCTGGCCTGGGCCGGTGATTACCCGCTTTGAGATCAAGCCCGCCGCGGGCGTCAAAGTGTCTAAAATCAGTAACCTTGCCAAAGACCTGGCGCGCTCCCTGATGGTGAAAAGTGTGCGAGTGGTCGAGGTTATTCCAGGGCGTCCCACGGTGGGGATTGAAATACCTAATCCCAACCGGGCCATGATCCGCCTGCGCGAAGTTATCGACTCCGACCGTTACCAGCAGGAGACGTCACCACTCACCATGGCGTTAGGCCAAGATATTGGTGGCAGCCCTGTGGTCGCCAACCTGGGCAAGATGCCCCACTTGCTAGTAGCCGGTACCACCGGGTCGGGTAAGTCGGTGGGCGTTAACGCCATGCTGATCTCAATGCTGCTTAAAGCGAAGCCTAGTGAGCTAAAGCTGATCATGGTCGACCCGAAAATGTTGGAGCTGTCGGTATATGACGGCATTCCCCATCTGCTGGCGCCCGTGGTCACCGATATGAAAGAAGCGGCCAACAGCCTGCGCTGGTGCGTGGCCGAGATGGAGCGCCGCTACAAGCTCATGGCGGCCATGGGTGTGCGCAACATCGCGGGCTTCAATGGCCGTTTGGATGAAGCGGAGCGCGCCGGTGCCCAAGTGGCAGACCCGCTCTGGGAACCGCAGCCCTGGGAAGTGCATCAGCCGCATCCAGTGCTGGAGAAACTGCCCTACATCGTCGTGGTGATCGACGAGTTTGCCGATATGTTTATGATCGTCGGCAAAAAAGTCGAAGAGCTGATTGCGCGCTTGGCGCAAAAGGCACGCGCCGCAGGTATCCATTTGATTCTGGCTACCCAGCGCCCCTCGGTGGATGTTGTGACTGGCTTGATCAAAGCCAACATTCCTTCGCGGATGGCGTTTCAGGTCTCATCCAGAATTGATTCGCGCACCATTCTGGATCAGGGCGGCGCTGAAAGTCTGTTGGGGCATGGTGACATGCTCTATCTGCCTGCAGGTTCCGGACCACCTAACCGCATCCACGGTGCCTTTGTGGACGATGACGAAGTACACCGCGTGGTCGATGACTGGAAGCGCCGTGGAGCACCCGAGTATATCGAAGAGATCCTTTCTGGTGGCGTATCCGCCGATGCCTTAACGGGTCTTGAGGCTGAGGGGGGGGATGGCGACGATGCGGAGCAGGATGCGCTCTACGATGAAGCCGTGCAGTTTGTCACTGAAACGCGCAAAGCCTCGATTTCCGCCGTGCAGCGTCGCTTTAAAATTGGCTATAACCGGGCCGCTCGCTTAGTTGAGGCAATGGAGGGCGCCGGTGTGGTGACCTCTATGGGCTCTAACGGTGCTCGGGAAGTGCTTGCCCCGCCTCCGGTGGGCCACTAACCGCTTGATGAAAGCCACAATTATGCAATAAGCGTGAAAGTAGCGCCGCGGGTGAAACCCTGCGGCGTTTTTCTCGTCTGATTGTTACGTTTTTGAGTTAGCCATGGCCGGTTAAGCCGACCTCACTGCTTGATTTTTAAGCAACAGTTTTGAGCAACAGTTACCGGGCAACGGTTGCCTAGGGAGATTATATGCGCGATACGCAAACAAAACGCACTTCAGCAATGGGCGCTTCGCCACTGGCATTTGCGGCAAGTGCCTTGGGTTTAACCTTTGGTGCTCCCGCTTGGGCAGACGATGCTGCCGAGCGTTTGACTGAACGGCTGGATCCGCTTGAGCGTTATCAAGCGGATTTTGAGCAGCAAATTCTTGATGGCAGCGGGGAACGCCTCCAAAGCGCGCGTGGTGAGATGTGGCTGTCTCGCCCCGGTATGCTGCGTTGGGAAGTGGAAGCGCCTTACTCTCAAACCGTGGTCTCTGACGGCGATGATGTGTATATGTACGATCCCGACCTTGAACAAGTCACCGTTCAAGAGATGGACGATCGAGTAACCCATACCCCTGCGTTACTGCTGTCGGGAAGCGTGGACGATTTAACCGAAAGCTATGAGGTGTTCTACGAGCAGGACGGGGGAGAAGATGTCTTTACCCTAGTGCCTATCTCGGCCGATACGCTGTTCGAAGAGCTAAGCATGGTGTTCGATGCCGATACGCTAACCGAGCTGTGGATGATGGACAGTACCGGCCAGCGCACCGCCATCACCTTTAGCAATATTACCCTCAATGGCGAGATTGCTGAGGACATGTTTGATTTCGAAATTCCCGAAGGCACCGATGTTATTCGTGAAGAGCTTTAAGGGTGAAGCGTGAATGGTAAGGTGTGAGGAGTCAGTCGTTAAAGATAAGTAATTGCTGGAGAGTGGCAGTTAAACCTGCCACTGGTTTAACCATCAGGCGCCTTAGGGCGCCTGATCTGTTTCCTGGTCAAGATTTTCCCGCCATGCCATGATTTCCCCAAAGCGCTTCTCCTGACCAAAGGCACTTGGCTTGAAGAAGGTGGCTTTAGGCAGCTCTTCAGGCCAGCAGTCGTGGGCGCTTCCCGCCGGGTAGCCGTCTGGTTCGTTATGCGCATAGCGATAGCCTTCGCCATGACCCAACTGCTCCATCAGCTTAGTGGGCGCGTTGCGCAGGTACGTCGGTACCTCAACCTGGGGCTGCTGGCGTACGTACTGCTTGGCTTCACTCCAGGCGCGGTCAATGCGGTTACTCTTGGGCGCCACTGCTAAATGAATTGCCGCGTGGGCAATTGCCCGCTGGCCTTCGTAATCGCCCAGGCGTAAATAAGCATCCCAGGCGGCAATCACCAGCGGTAGCGCGCGAGGGTCAGCATTGCCGACGTCTTCTGAGGCAATCGCGGTCAGTCTGCGCACTACGTCCAACGGGTCACCGCCGCCCTGCATAAAGCGGGCCATATACAGCAATGCTGCGTTAGGGCGTGAAGAGCGTATCGACTTATGAATGGCCGAAAGTAGATCATAATAAGCGTCCCCCTGCTTATCGAAGGCGCTGGCCTGATGGCCGATCACATCGGCGAGTACCTCTTTATGCAGTACTTCGCCGTTTGCTTCCTGAGTAGCGAAATCGCAAGCGGTTTCCAGTAATCCCAGCGCCCGTCGTGCGTCGCCAGCGCTAGCGTGGGCCAGAGCAGTTAATACTTCGTCATCAACCTGAATGTCACGCTTGCCCAGCCCTCGCTCTACGTCGCTGAGTGCCTGGCGCATCACCGTGATCAGTTCCTCATGGGTAAGCGATTTCAGCACATATACCCGCGCACGGGATAGCAACGCCGAGTTGACTTCGAAGGAGGGGTTTTCGGTGGTGGCACCAATCAACGTTAACAGGCCCGACTCCACGTGGGGCAATAATGCGTCCTGCTGGCTCTTGTTGAGGCGATGAATCTCATCTAAAAAGAGGATAACCGTGGAGGACATCTGTTGGGCCCGCTCCACCACAGCGCGAATCTCTTTTACTCCGGCCATCACCGCGCTGAGGTGCTCCAGATGGGCCTGGGAGGCTCGGGCCAACAGCTCTGCCAGCGTGGTTTTGCCAACCCCTGGCGGCCCCCATAAAATCATTGAGCGCACAATGCCTGACTCCGCCATGCGACGTAGGGGTTTATCTGGCCCCACCAGCGCTTGCTGGCCCACGTAATCGTCCAGTTGGCGTGGCCGCATACGAAAGGCTAACGGAGCATCGTCAGCCGGTGTCGCCTGAGCGCTATCAAAAAGATCCATGTAAGCTTCCGTTATAAATCAGTACGTTGAGCAACAAATTGCCAACAAGTATAGGTGGTAAACTGCGTCTTAGAGAACTACCTTAGACGTAACCTATCAGAAAGATACACTTGCGAGGATAGCTTGAGAGGGGCATTGTTCATGATAACTGTTGTTGATAACCCCCGTTAGTTACGACACGCTCAGGTTACGATATGTTTTAGCGACACAACATGTTTGTTACCTCGCGCTTATTATCGCATGCCGTCAATCACGAAGGCTCGACGGTAGGCATGACACAATAAAGGAGACAGTTCGATGTTAAACCAACTGCGTCTAGATCATGCCAACATGGCGAGATTACTCCATGTGCTGCAGCTTAAGCAGAAAACCCTTGCCCAAGGTGAGCGGCCCAACTTCCAGCTTATGCGCGAGGTCGTCGACTATATTTTGTCCTATATGGATGGTTTTGCAGCCCCTCTGGAACGCGTCTGCGTGGAGCGATTGCAAACCCAGGCCCCAGAGCACGTTGCCCTGACCGAACAGATGGCGAATGACTATCGTGAGTTAAAGCCGCGCTTACAGCGCCTCTCCAACGACATTGACATGGTGTTAATGGATAACATCATTCCGATGGATCGTTTTGCCGACGACCTGAAAGATTATTTGGAAGCGCATCGTGCCTATTTGCGTCACGAACGCGAGGGGCTGTTCCCGCTGATTGACGAGCACTTTAGCGAGGAAGATATGGACGAGCTGCGTCAGGCGCTCCCCGAAGGCGCAGAGAAAGAGCTAGAGCGCCTACAGGACGCTTATCCCGAGCTCTATGCTGAACTGCGTGGTGCTGACGTGCCTGTGGTATAGCGCTAGCGGACAAGTGGCCGCTACGGGGCATCAATAAAATGACGGAGCATGCTAAAATAGCGGCTCCGTTTTTTTTAGGCAGAGCCATGATAGGCAGAGTCAGGAAAGGCCCCGTGTTAATTTTTGATTCCGGTGTCGGCGGCCTGTCGGTGGCGCAGTCGCTGCGCCAACACTACCCTGATGCTGCCCTGTGCTATGCCTGCGACAATGCTTGGTTGCCCTATGGGCTGCGCGAAGATGCAGCCCTGACCGACCGCATTGTGGCGGTATGTCGTTCCGCTGTGGAAGCGTGCCAGCCGAGTGTTTTGGTTGTCGCCTGCAATACCGCGAGCACTCTGGCGCTGGAAAACTTGCGCGAGCAGTTGGCGATCCCTGTCGTGGGCACCGTACCTGCTATCAAACCTGCCGCAGCGATTAGCCAGACACGCCATATTGGGCTGTTAGCCACCAAGGCCACGGTAGGGCGGCCCTACACCCAGCGCTTGATTGATAGTTTTGCCAGCGACTGTGTGATTACTCGCGTCGCCGCCGATGCCTTGGTGGTCGAGGCGGAAGCATACCTGGCTGGTGTCACCCCCAATATTGATCGCATGCAGGCGGCGCTGGCACCGTTATGGCACGCCGTTGCACCTCCATCGTCTGCGCATTGTTTATCGTCTGCTCATCAGGCGCTGGATACCCCAGAGCTAGATACAGTGGTACTGGGCTGCACTCATTTCCCGCTGCTAAAGCCCTGGCTGACGCAGCTGGCCCCCGTGCCGCTACATTGGGTCGACTCCGGCGATGCGATAGCCCGACGGGTTTCGCAAGTCGTTTCTGAGCTAAACAGTGATCAGCAGGATGGCCGCTGCTTTACCACTGCCCCTGCTGCCAATCTGACCGCTGGTCTAGCCCGCTATGGGTTTAAGGCGTCCCAATTGCTTAATGTGGGCGACTGAGCACTATTTACTACTATTGCTGATCGAATTATTCAAAGGAGCAGCCTTGGCTATCCCCGTTGTAGAACCTGAACGCTACGCTGAGCAGCTAGCCGCCAAACGCGACTATCTGGAAAGTACCTTTGCCGCTTTTCAACCACCGGCATTAGAAGTGTTTGAATCGCCGCCAGGCTATTACCGTCAGCGCTGCGAGTTTCGCATATGGCACGAAGAGGACGACCTCTTCTACGCCATGTTCGAGGTAGACCCTGAGAATCCGAAGAACAAGCGGGTGATTCGGTTAGATCAGTACGCAGTCGCCAGTGAGCGAATCAATCAGCTAATGCCGCAGCTACGCGAAGCTTGCCTTCGCTGTGATGAGCTGCGTCGGCGGCTGTTCCAGGTAGAGTTTCTAACCACGCTGTCAGGTGAGGCGCTGATAACGCTGATTTACCACCGCCCGTTAGGCGATGAGTGGGAGCGCGAAGCCCGCGCTCTGGAGGCTGAGCTGGGTATTATGATTATTGGCCGCTCCCGCAAGCAGCGTATCGTACTTACCCGAGACCACGTATGGGAGCGGCTAGAGGTGGATGGCCGCACGCTGCACTACCAGCAGGTCGAAAACAGCTTTACCCAACCCAATGCGCATATCTGCCAGAAAATGCTTAGCTGGGCGCGAGAAGTCACCGCTGGCCAGCAGGAGAGTAATGCGAAGAAAGACCTAGTCGAACTCTATTGCGGTAATGGCAATTTTACCATTGCCCTGGCGGATAACTTCCGCCGCGTGCTGGCCACAGAGATTTCCCGCACGTCAGTGGCTAGCGCCAACGTAAACCTGGAAGCCAATGGGGTAACGAACGCGCAGATTGGTCGTATGTCAGCGGAGGAGTTTTCGCTGGCGCTGAAGGGCGAAAAAGCCGGGCGTCGCGTGGCGGAAATGGCGCTGGGAGAGTACGATTTTTCCACCGTGCTGGTCGACCCGCCCCGTGCTGGTTTAGACGAGCAGAGCTGTGAACAACTCAGCGAGTACGCTCAAATCGTCTATATTTCATGCAACCCAGCCACGTTAGCTGAAAACTTGACCATACTGACCAACACTCATCGGATAGAACGCTTTGCGCTATTTGACCAGTTTCCGTTTACCGACCACTGTGAGTGTGGAGTGCTGTTGAAGCGGCGGACAGGCGAGTAAGCATACGACCTAATGCGTAAACGGTATGTGCCATGAACAACACGTCAAGTGATTAGGGACGCGACGATAGGTAGCGTAAGCTAGCCGTTATGTTGGCCTAAAGGCCTATTGTCCTTCGTTTTTTGGCCGTTTAATGGCCTAGGCAGTCGAGGTGATGGATGCACTACGTTGCGATTGAAGAGAGTCGGCAAGATCTTTTGAAGCAGCTCCAGGAGCGGCTACACGCGCGGTTAGACCCCGCTCGCGCCGCCACTGTGGACGCTTTTGCTCGGCACTTTTATGCCACCGTGCCGGTGGAAGACCTAGTGGATCGTCGCCTGGACGATCTGTATGGCGCAACGCTGTCGGTCTGGCAGTTTTTGCAGCATCACGACCCACAAAGTCCCAAGGTAAGAGTATTTAACCCTGATTTTGAAGAGCACGGCTGGCAGTCGACGCATACTTTTGTCGCCGTTCTCCATGAAGATATGCCGTTTTTGGTCGACTCGGTGCGTATCGAGCTCAACCGCCGCGGTTTGACGGTACACGCCATTCAAAACGCCGTGCTGGCGGTCGCCCGTGATGAGCGCCATCAGTTGCAGGCGCTGGCCTCGCCCAGGGCAGAAAACGCGCCAGAAGCGCGCGAGTCGCTAATTGTCATCGAAGTAGACCGGCACACCGACGTAGCGTTGCTTGAGAAAATCGAAAGCAACCTAAATGACGTGCTTCGCGATGTACGTACCGCTGTGGGCGATTTCGACGCCATGTGTTCGCAAATCACCGCCTCGATTCAAGAACTCGAGAAAAACTGCCCGCCGCAGATCGATCCTGACGACCACGAAGAGGCGATTGCCTTTTTAGAGTGGATGCTCAAAGATAACTTTACTTTCCTGGGCTACGACGAGTACCTGCTGGAAGGCAGCGAGTTAAAGCGTGACGCAGATAGCGTGCTGGGCGTCTTCCGCCTGGATCAGCCGCGCTACTGCGAGCGTATTCGCACCGAAGAGGGGGTGGATGAGCACAATGATTATGTGCTGGTGCCGCAGCTACTATCGTTTGCCAAAAGCGCCCATCACTCTCGGGTGCACCGTCCTACCTACCCTGACTACATTACCGTTGATCGCTACGACGACGACGGCAATGTAATTGGTGAGCGGCGCTTCTTTGGTTTGTTTACCTCTACGGTGTATAACGAATCGCCACGCAATATCCCGCTGCTGCGCCGTAAGCTAAAAGCGGTGATGGATATTGCCGGATTCAATCCCCAGGGTCACAACGGCAAGCAATTGCTCCAGGTGCTGGAAGTTTACCCCCGGGATGATCTTTTTCAGATCGATACCGAGTCACTGGCCAGCACTGCGCTGGGCATCCTCAATATTCGCGAGCGCCGCCAGGTGCGGCTGTTTATCCGCGCCGATATCAGCGGCAAGTTCTACTCTTGCCTGGTGTTTGTCCCCCGGGACGTGTTCTCCACGGATCTGCGTCAGCGGATTCAAAACGTGTTGTGCGACGAGTTAGACGCCCACTTTGGCGACTTCAATACCTATTTATCTGAGTCGGTGCTGGCGCGTATTCAATTGATTTTACGCTTTAATGGCGACGCGCCCAGCGACTATGACCTCAAGCGTTTGGAAAGCAAAGTGTCACGGCTGGCGCGCAGCTGGCGTGACGAGCTGCAGAACGCCATGATCGAAGGCTTCGGTGAAGAGCGCGCCAACAACCTGATGGATCGGTTCCGCGAGGCGTTCTCGGCCAGCTACCGTGAAGACTTCTCTGCGCGCACCGCGGTGTTTGATGTTCAGCACCTGCTGACACTGGATAGCGAGAACGACCTCTCGCTGTCGCTCTATCGGCCACTAGAAGAACAGGGTGGTGGCGTTAACCTGAAACTGTTCCACCGTGAATCGCAGATTCCGCTCTCTGACGTGCTGCCGATGATGGAAAACCTTGGCCTGCGCGTAATTGGTGAACGCCCCTACGATATTAACGCCCCTGAACAGCGCTACTGGATTCACGATTTTGAGCTTGAGCACAGCGGTGCGGATGTCAGCCTGGGCGATATGCGTGATGTATTCACGGAAGCCTTCAAGCGCATCTGGACCGGCGAGGCCGATAACGATGCGTTTAACCGCCTGATTATCGGCGCTGGGCTGGATTGGCGCGAAGTGGCCATGCTGCGCGGCTACGCCCGCTACCTCAAACAGATCCGCTTCGGCATGTCCCAGGATTACATCGCTGCTACGCTGGCCAACTATCCTGCCATTACCCGTGAGTTAGTTGAATTATTCCGCCTGCGTTTTGATCCTGAGCAGCAGAGCCACGCCACCGACGAGTGCATCGCGAGCTTAAATGAGCGCTTGGAAGGAGTTGCCAGCCTTAACGATGACCAGCTACTGCGCCGCTTTATGGAGCTGATCCTCGCCACCCTACGCACCAACTACTACCAACTGGCTGAGGGTGGGCGCTTTAAAGATTACATCGCCTATAAGTTGGAGCCTTCCAAGGTTACCGGCATGCCCAAGCCGCGACCAATGTTTGAAATTTTTGTCTGCTCGCCGCGGGTGGAAGGTGTTCACCTGCGTGGCGGCAAAGTGGCCCGCGGTGGCCTGCGCTGGTCGGATCGCTTTGAAGATTACCGTACCGAAGTGTTGGGGCTGGTGAAAGCGCAGCAGGTTAAGAACGCCGTTATCGTACCGGTTGGTGCTAAAGGCGGTTTTGTCTGTAAACGCATGCCGGAAAATGCCAGTCGCGATGTCGCCCAGAAAGAGGGCATTGCCTGTTACCAAATCTTTATCCGTGCGCTGCTGGATGTCACTGATAACCTGGTGGGCGGCGATGTTGTGCCGCCGGAAAATGTTGTCCGCCACGATGAGAACGACGCTTATCTCGTGGTAGCTGCCGACAAAGGCACCGCTACCTTCTCAGATATCGCCAACGAAATTTCCATTGAGTATGGCCACTGGCTGGGTGATGCCTTTGCCTCTGGCGGTGCTAACGGCTACGACCACAAGAAAATGGGCATCACCGCTCGCGGTGCCTGGGAATCAGTTAAGCGCCACTTCAAAAATCTGGATCTCGACACCCAGCGCGACCTGTTTAGCGTGGTGGGAATCGGCGATATGGCCGGAGATGTCTTCGGCAACGGCATGCTGCTTTCCGACAAGATCCAACTGGTGGGTGCCTTCAACCACCTGCATATCTTTGTAGACCCCAACCCGGACGCCGAGGCGTCCTTTGCCGAGCGAAAGCGATTGTTCGCTCTGCCACGCTCCAGCTGGGAAGACTACAGCCAGGAGCTGATCTCCGCTGGGGGCGGCATCTTTAGCCGTAGCGCCAAGTCGATTAGCATCACGCCGGAGATGCAGCAGGTATTTGGTATCAAGGAAGAGCGCCTGTCGCCTAATGAACTGATCCGCGCCATGCTCAAATCCAAGGTGGACTTGATCTGGAACGGCGGTATCGGTACCTACGTGAAGGGTTCCGACGAAACCGATGCGGATGTGGGCGATAAAGCCAACGACACCCTGCGCATCAACGGCAATGACCTGAATTGCCGTGTGGTCGGCGAGGGCGGTAATCTCGGCTTGACCCAGCGCGGACGAATGGAAGCCGCCGCCAAAGGCGTGCGCGTTTACACTGACTTTATTGACAACGCCGGTGGGGTGAACTGCTCCGACCACGAGGTCAATATCAAGATTTTGATCGATGAAGTGGTCAAGCGCGGCGACATGACCGAGAAACAGCGCAATCAGCTGTTGGCGGAAATGACCAATGAGGTGGCGGATCTGGTGATCCTGGATAATTACCGCCAAAGTCAGGCGCTGGATCTATCGGCTACCCTTTCCGACCAGTCAATGGGCCCTTACCGCCGTTTTATCAGCGAGCTGGAGGCTGCCGGACAGATTGACCGCGAGCTGGAATTCCTGCCTACCGATGATGTGCTCAAAGAGCGGGCCAGCAACAATCAAGGGATGCGCCTGCCGGAGCTGTCGGTACTGATCTCCTACGCCAAGAGCACCCTGAAAGGCGACTTGATCACCTCTGACGTACCGGACGATCAATATATTCACCGCCACCTGGAGCGGCTGTTCCCATCAGTGCTGGTCGAGCGCTTTAAAGACGAAATGTACGAGCACCGTCTGAAGCGTGAAATCGTTGCGACACAGGTCGCCAACGACTTGGTCGATCATATGGGGGTCGTCTTTGTACGCCGCCTGATGGACTCCACTGGAGCGGGACGTGCCGATATTGCGCGAGCCTACATCGTGGCCCGTGATAGCTTTAACTTGCCCAGTCTATGGGCGCAAATTGAAGCCCTCGATAATCAGGTGCCCAACCGCATTCAGTACTCGATGATGCTTGACCTGATGCGCTTGATCCGCCGTGCCACGCGCTGGTTTGTGCGTCAGCACTTAGGGCTTTCGACACAAGATACCATTGAGTACTTCGCTCCTCGCTTGGCGCAGTTGCAGGAAGGTATTGGTGAGCTACTCAGTGGTGAAGAGCTTGGCGCCTGGAACTCGCGTCGTGACGAGTTGTTGGAGGCGGGTGTGCCAGATGCACTGGCATCCAGCGTGGCGGCGTCATCAAGCCTTTATGCGGGGCTGGGTATTATCCAGGCGGCGCGCCTGACCAATGAAAAACCCCAGCGGGTGGCGGAAGTGCTGTACGAAATTGGCAGCCGCCTGGAGCTACCGTGGATGATTCAGCAGGTAACCCAGCTGGAAGTGCGCGACGCCTGGCAGGCTCAGGCTCGTGAGACTTTCCGCGACGACATTGAGCGTCAGCAGCTGGCACTGACCACCAGCGTGTTGAAGCTCGACGCCGGCAGCCGCGATACCCAAGAGCGGGTTGCGCAGTGGTTGGATCAGCACGCCGGTCTGCATCGCCGCTGGTGCCGCCTTATTGAAGAGGTGCGCGGTGGCAGTGAAGGAGGCTTTGCGCTCTTCGCCGTGGCGGTACGCGAGCTGGTAGATCTTGCCGAGAGCGATAGCGAAGCGTAGACGTACCCTAATCCACTTAAAAAAGCGCGCCCTGGTTCTCCACCAGGGCGCGCTTTATTGCGTTATACTGATGCCCGTTTTCAGCCTCCGCTTCAAGAGATCCGCTATGTACAACCTCGCTCGCTCGCTGTTTTTTCGCGTTGACCCAGAGACCTCTCACGGGATGGCCTTGAGCGCTCTGGATGCACTGCATCGGGTGGGTGGGGTAGCACGCCTGTTTGGTCAGCAGGTGAATGATCCTATCGAGCTGATGGGGCTGCGATTTGCCAATCGGGTGGGTCTTGCCGCTGGGTTGGACAAGAACGCCGACCACCTGGATGCCCTTGGCGCGTTGGGGTTTGGGTTTGTCGAAGTGGGTACCGTCACGCCTAAGCCGCAGCCAGGCAATCCTAAGCCTCGGCTATTTCGCTTAGCGCAGCATGAGGCGATCATCAACCGCTTTGGCTTTAACAACAAAGGGGTTGAGCACCTGATCCAGCAGGTCAAACAGCGCCACTACGGCGGCATTGTGGGCATTAATATTGGTAAAAACCTGACGACGTCAGTAGAACACGCGCTGGATGACTACTTGGTATGCTTAGACGCGGTGCACTCTTATGCGGATTACATTGCCGTTAACGTCTCTTCACCGAATACCCCTGGGCTGCGCAGCCTACAGTTCGGCGAACAGCTGGATGCGCTGTTGGGGCCGATTCGAGCACGAGCCTCAGAGCTCAATGACCAAACGGGCCGCAACGTACCATTGCTGATTAAGATAGCCCCGGATATGAGCGCTGAAGAAGTAGCCTTGATGGCAGAAAGTATTCAGCGCAATGCACTTGATGGCGTGATTGCCACCAATACAACGGTTTCCCGCGCGGGGGTAGAGGGTGACTCACAAGCGGAGGAGGCTGGAGGGCTCTCTGGGAAACCGGTCTTCGAGGCATCCAATCGCGTCATTCGCCAACTGCGTGAGCATCTACCATCGTTACCTATCATAGGTGTCGGTGGGATCGATAGTGCTGCTGCTGCTCAGGCCAAAATCGCGGCGGGAGCTGATTTAGTGCAACTCTACTCGGGGTTGATCTATCAAGGTCCTAAACTGGTCGGTGAATGCGCGAGGGCACTGAAAGCTAAAGGTTGAGCGCGAAGATGATTAGCGAAGCAGTGTGGGCATAAAGGGGCACTAAAAAGCCCACTTGAAAAAGTGGGCTCATTGAAAACCTCTCGCTTAAAATTTTTCTTTTAAAACCTTGAAAAATAAAACGTTAGGCCATGACTAAGGGATTTTTGTGGATGCCCGAGATGCCGGTCATCCCATCCCACTGGTCGCCGCGACCTTCACGCCAACCGCTCATCCAGTATTCGCGTAAATTGATATCTTGACTGGGACAGTCGTCACGAGAACGACCCGATACACCCGCTTTGTAGCCGTGGACATAAGCCCGCTGGAAGCGATCACGTTTTTGCCGTTTCATTGGCTAACCTCTTTTCACGAAAGCCTTTGATAAGAAATAGGGTGTTATCGACTTATGTTATCAACAACAACCACTATTCCGAGAGCTTGCTTCAAGAGCGAGACGCCGCTTCAGCCCTGTTGTTTGGCACTCACGGGCGGAACGAGCCGAGCGGCAATCTCTTACAAAGAACACTTATACGCCATAGGTCTGGTCTTGAACCGACCCTGACAAGAAACGCATGCGTTTTTCAGTAGCTACTCTCTTATTGTTAGACCATGATGGGGTCATCTGTCGACTACCAATTTGTCATAAAACGTAAACTCATTTGTTATATACAGGAATATTGCGCCTTTACGCGCCGTTATTATCATGACCGAGTTGAATCAAAACGCCCCCTTGAGTCTGCTAGCCACTTGCCCGAAAGGCATTGAAGGCTTGCTTCACGATGAACTAGTGGCATTGGGCGCCACGCCGGGTAAAACCACTGTGGCGGGCGTCTATTTCACTGCCAGCCAAGCGATCGCTTATCGTGTCTGCCTGTGGTCGCGGTTAGCTAACCGGGTCATTTTGACCCTGGTACGCGAATCGATGATCGATACCGCTGAGCAAGTGCGCGATGTGGTTGCCCGTATTGCCTGGACGCAGCACCTGGCGCCGGGTAACACCTTGGCGGTCGATTTCCACGGCCGCAGCGAACATATTCGCCACACCCGTTTTGGTGCCCAGACCGTTAAGGACGGCGTAGTTGATGCCCTTCAACTGGCAGGGCAGGAACGTCCCAACGTTGATACTAAAACCCCACATTTGCGCATATACGCCCACCTCCACCGGATGAACCTGACTATTGGGTTGGATCTCTCTGGTGAAAGCCTGCACCGTCGCGGTTATCGCCGGGATGTAGGCCATGCGCCGCTAAAAGAGAATCTGGCCGCCGCGCTGCTGGTGCGCGCAGGCTGGCCTGAGCGCCTCAAAGCCGGTGAACCGCTGATTGATCCGCTTTGTGGTGCAGGCACGTTACTGATCGAAGCCGCCATGATGGCCGCTGATCAAGCACCTAACCTGAACCGCGAGCGGTTCGGCTTTCACGGCTGGGCAGGGCACGATGACGAAGCGTGGCGGGAACAGAAGCGTGAAGCCGAAGCGCGCGCGTCGATTGGTCGCAAGCGCTGCAAAGCCCAGCTATTAGGTTTCGACCAGAGTCCCGCGGCGCTTACGGCGGCGAAGTCCAATGCTATGCGGGCAGGCATCCCAGCCTTGATTACCCTGCATGGGCAGAGCCTTGCCCAGTTGACGCGTCCCGAAACACTGACTGCTGAGAGCGGCCTGCTGATCACCAATCCCCCTTACGGCGAGCGGCTGGGCGAGCTGCCCGAACTGGTGCGTCTCTACGCCCAGCTAGGTGATAAAGCCAAAGCGCTGTTTCCCGGCTGGACCCTGGCGGTGTTTACTGGCAACCCGGATTTAGGCCACCGGCTGGGTATGCGTGCGCACAAACAGTACACACTCAAAAACGGTGCCCTGGAGGCCAAGCTGTTGCTTATGGAGATTGGTGGCGCCGAGCATCCGCCTGCCGCGAGCGATACAAAGCCCGTTCAGAACGAGAACAGTGCAGTAGCGACGCCTAGTGAAGAGGCTAGCGAAGAGCAAGCTGTTCACAAAAACCAAGACAATGCCCAGATGTTTGCCAATCGGCTGATCAAAAATCAGAAGCGCTTGAAGAAATGGCTGAAGCAGAGTGGTGAGACCAGCTATCGTGTGTATGATGCCGATATGCCCGAGTATGCACTAGCGGTAGATCGCTACGGTGACCGCGTGCACGTGCAAGAGTACGCGGCGCCCAGTTCGATCAATCCGGCTCAAGCGCAGAAGCGTTTGTACGATGCCTTGGAAGTCATGCCCGAGGCGCTTAACGTTGACGCCAGTAAAATCTATATCAAGCGCCGCGAGCGCCAAACCGGCAGCGCCCAGTATCAGAAGCGTGCCGCTAGTGGCGAGCGTTTTGAGGTGCAAGAGGGCAAGGCACGGCTCTGGATCAATCTGCGCGACTACCTGGATACCGGGTTATTCCTTGACCACCGCCCGGTACGTCGGATGCTGGGCGAAATGGCCAGCGGCAAGCGCTTTTTAAACCTGTTCTGTTACACCGCCACAGCAACGGTGCAGGCCGCCTTAGGCGGCGCCAGCGACAGTGTGAGCGTGGATATGTCCAACACCTACCTGGAGTGGGCCAAGGACAACTTTGCGCTGAATAAGCTCGATACACGACTGCACCGAGTGGTGCGCGACGACTGTTTCCGCTGGCTGGAAACCGCCAATGCTGAGTTTGACCTGATCTTTATGGATCCGCCGACGTTCTCTAACTCGAAGAAAATGCGTGATACCCTCGACGTGCAGCGTGATCATCCGCGGCTTGTGGAGCTCGCCATGGCGCGCTTGGCACCCGGTGGAACCTTGGTGTTTTCTAATAACCAGCGGCGCTTTAAACTCGATGAAGCGCTTAGCGAGCATTACGCTGTTGAGGATATCACCGGGCGTAGCTTCGACCCCGATTTCCAGCGGCGCACCAACCTGCACCACGTGTTTTTACTTCGTCATAAGGCGTCATAAGAGAGCTTTTGCATGATTCAGCTATCGCTTTACACAACGATGGGCTGCCACCTATGCAGCCAGTTAGAGGCTTTGGTGGCGGCACTAGCGAATCAAAAGGTGTGGCTGCACCACATCGAGATTAGCGACGACGAAGCCTTGGTTGAGCGCTACGGCCTGCGGATACCGGTGCTGGTGGATGGTGACGGCAATGAGCTGGATCGTGGCTTTGAGCTGGAGCGATTAAGTGCATGGTTGCGCGAGCGCGGCTGGCTGGATGAAGACGCGCTGGCGGGGTTCACAGTACCGCCAGACACTACGCCGCCGAAAGGCGCCCATAAGCGTCATGGGCGGCGTTTCTTAGGTTAACAAGTGCGTGGTTAACAAGTGCATGGCTGGGTTCGAGTGGTTTACATCACGTCCAGTAGCGATAGTTGACGCATGGCTTCTTGGCCTTCGGGGGTATGGTCGGCCACTTCCAGCACCTTGCGAAAGCCTCGTGAGGACTGGATAGTGGTCTCGTCCTCCAGCCACATATGGGCTTGATCCAGCGTATCGGCTAGCTGATGTTTCAGACCGCCAAACTGAGTGCCGATTTGGCCCCAGGCGCGGCTGAAAATCCAGTCACCAAACATATCCTGGTGAATATGAACCAACACATAGTCATGGTTGGTTTCCCAGCGTACGATCACAACACTCTCCTTAAATACCCTTTAAACACGCCTGCCCATCAAGCCGTCGCGGGCGTATTGTAAAGCCCGGATACCAAAACGCCTATGAAACTTGTCGTCGACGCCAATATCCCCGCTGCCGAACGCTGTTTCGGCCATTTCGGTAAGCTCATCCGCGTGCCAGGGCGGGAGATAAACGCCGCCCACCTTCAGGACGCCGATGCGCTCATCGTCCGCTCCATTACCCAGGTCAACGATCAGTTGCTTGCCGATAGCCCCGTGCGCTTTGTTGGTACTTGCACCATCGGCACCGATCATATCGATCAGGCAGCGCTCGCTCAGCGCGATATTGCCTTCGCCAGTGCGCCAGGCTGCAACGCTGAAGCGGTGGTTGATTACGTACTAAGCGGCCTGCTAACGCTGGCGGAACGCGATGGCTGGGTACTTAGCGAGCGTACCGTGGGTATTGTGGGGGCGGGCAATGTCGGCAGCCGGCTGCAGGCGCGGCTAACCGCCATGGGCGTGGCAACGCTGGCCTGTGACCCGCCCAAGGCAGCTGTAGAGAGGGCAGAAGAGGAGCCTGAGCAAGGCTTTCACTCCTTGGGCGCCCTGATCGAGCGCTGTGACGTGCTCTGCCTGCATACACCACTAACCCGTGAAGGCCCGCACGCGACTTATCAGCTACTCAACGCCCAGCGTATCGATGAGCTGGCGCCAGGTAGCGTAGTGCTGAATGCGGGGCGTGGGGACTGTGTGGATGGTTTAGCGCTGCGTAGTCGTCTTGCGGGCAAGGGCGATATCAGTGCCATACTGGATGTGTGGGAGGAAGAGCCCGATATTGACGCTGGCTTGCGTGATTTGGTCTCTCTGGCAACGCCGCATATTGCCGGGCATAGCCTAGATGGCAAGCTGCGCGGTACCTGGATGATTGAGCAGGCGCTAGCCCGCTACTGCGGCCAGTCAAGCGATCTCACGTTTGCTGATATTTGCCCGCCGCCTGCGCTGGCGTCCCTGCATCTGCAGCACGCACTTCCCCCGGAAGACGCCCTGCGGCTCTGTATGAGAGCGGTATATGACGTGCGTCGTGATCACGATGCTCTCCAGCGCCAAACGCTGAATTATGGAATGCGTAAAGGCTTTGATGACTGCCGCGCCAACTACCCGCTGCGGCGTGAATTCGCCACGCTCAATGTGCAGCTATCAGGGGAGGCGGTAGCGCTAGAGGGCATGCTGCGTGGGGCAGGGTTTGTAGTAACACTAGCTAAGTAGTGAAAAAAAGTAGTGAAAAACAGTAAGGCCCGCAGATGCGGGCCTTAAATGTATAAACAGCAGAGAAAACTTACTGACGATAAGCGGCTTCTTTTAACGCCCGGATGCGCTCATCCAGCGGCGGGTGGCTGGCAAATAGCTTTTCCACCAGCGAGCGTGTTTGGCCTTTGGTGATCGCCATGGCGCGCAGCGTATCCGGCATTTGGTCGGGCAGTTCGGTTTCGGTTTTCAAGCGTGCCAGGGCGCTGACCATCGCGTTGGTGCCCGCTAAGCGCGCACCGGCTTCGTCGGCGCGGTATTCGCGGTAGCGCGAGAACCAGGCGACGATAGCCGAGGCCAGAATACCAAACACAATTTCAGCGACCATGACCACCGCAAAGTAGCCCATAAAGCCCAGGCCGCCTTCGCCATCGCTGCGGCTGCGCAGGAAGTTATCGACTAGATGCGCCACGACCCGGGCAAAGAACATCACAAAGGTGTTCACCACGCCCTGAATCAGCGCCAGCGTTACCATATCACCGTTAGCGACGTGACCAATTTCGTGAGCCAGTACTGCACGCACCTCTTCTGGACGCATGCGATTCATTAAGCCTGCCGAGACGGCTACCAGCGCATCGTCTTTGTTCCAACCCGTGGCAAAGGCGTTTGACTGCTGAGCCGGGAAAATACCCACTTCCGGGGTTTTGATACCCGCCTCGCGGGAGAGCTCAGCCACTGTGTCCAACAGCCACTGTTCGGTAGAGTTGGAGGGCGTTTCGATAATCACCGTGCCGGTGCTGCGTTTAGCCATCCATTTGGAGATAAACAGCGAGATAATGGAGCCCGCCATACCGAAAATAAAGCAGAAAATCAGCAGGCTGGTGAAGTTGATGCCCTGGCCGCGCAGGTAACCCTCTACGCCTAGCAGGCGCAGGGTAATGCTGGCGACCAGCAAGACCGCTATATTGGTGCCTAAAAACAGCAGAATTCGCATCATGGTGCAGGTTCTCCCCTAAAGTTCATCGAAGCATTACTAGATTAATGGCTTAGATACGTGCTGTTCATGGCAGTTTCAAGTCATGGCTACAAAAGCTACTGCCGATAGCGTGACAAGAAGTTGGCAAAACGGTCGAGTGCATCGCCTAATTGGTCGGCCCAGGGCAGCGTGACGATGCGCACATGATCCGGCTCTGGCCAGTTAAAGGCCGTGCCTTGTACCAGTAAGATTTTTTCCTGTAGCAGCAGATCCAGCACCATCTGCTGGTCGTCTTTGATATTGAAGACCTTGGGGTCGAGCCGTGGAAAGGCGTACAGCGCGCCTTTAGGTTTTACGCAGGAGACGCCGGGGATTGCGTTCAGTTTCTCCACCGTGATGTCTCGCTGGGCCAACAGCCGCCCGCCGGGCAGGATTAAATCATTGATCGACTGGTAGCCCCCCAGCGCGGTTTGAATCGCGTGCTGGGCGGGTACGTTGGCACACAGTCGCATAGAGGCCAGCATATTCAGCCCCTGGATATAGTCCTGAGCGTTTAGCTTGGCCAAGGTGCCGGAGATAGTCATCCAGCCCGAGCGAAAGCCTGCACAGCGATAGCTTTTGGAGAGACCGTTCATGGTGATGACCAGTTGGTCATCGTCCGCTAGTGCGCCCGTGGCAGTATGTTCGACGCCGTCATAAAGGATCTTGTCGTAGATTTCGTCTGAGAACACCACCAGGTTGTGCTGTTTGGCGATCGCCAATACCTCTTTCACCACGGCGGGTGGATACACCGCGCCGGTGGGGTTGTTGGGGTTGATCAGCACAATGGCACGTGTGTGGCTGGTGATCTTGGCGCGAATATCCGCTGTGTCAGGCGTCCAGTCCGCCTGCTCGTCGCATAGGTAGTGCACCGCGTGACCACCGGAAAGGTGGGCGGCGGCGGTCCAGAGCGGGTAGTCCGGCGCGGGAATGAGTACTTCATCGCCGTCGTTGAGCAGCGCCTGCATGGTCATCACGATCAGCTCAGAGACGCCGTTGCCGATGAAGATATCTTCGATACCTACGCCGGGAATCTGTTTGCGCTGGCACTCCTGCATAATCGCTTTACGGGCAGAGTAGAGGCCTTTGGAGTCGCAGTAGCCCTGGGCCGTGGGCAGGTTGCGCATCACATCCTGGAGAATCTCTTCCGGCGCCTCAAAACCAAAGGGCGCAGGGTTGCCAATGTTTAGCTTGAGAATTCGTTGACCTTCCTCTTCCAAGCGCTTGGCGTGGTCGAGTACCGGGCCGCGAATGTCGTAGCAGACATTGTGCAGCTTATGAGATTTCTTTAACGGTTGTGATTCGTGCGACTGCGGGGTATCCATGAGGTGTCTGTCCAAAAGTAGCTAGAGGCCCAAAAGTGTCCAAAAAGCATGAGTGACTAAAAACAGCGTCCACAAGCCATCGTCGGCTATAGAGCTATTAGGCCATTATGCGTCGGAAAGTGCTTGATTGTCTTCGTCGTTTTGCACGGGCGGCGGAGGAATGTCTGCCGGGGTTTCAAGCGTTAGCCTGCCCAGCTTGCCATCACGCAGTTCGTGAAGCAGCACTTCCGCGCCGCGGTGCAGATCAACGGCGCCGCCGGGACGCAGGCCGCCTCGGCGGGCAGCGATATCTTTTAAGATGGCGTTACCGTCGAAGCCAGCAATAGCGAGAAAGTCGGGCTTTTTCGGGCCATCCGCATCAATGTCATGGGGGATATCCGGCGCGGTGTAAGAGGGCAGCTCTTTGAGATTATAACGCTCGGTGAGCGCTTCGGGGTAGCGTTTGGCCAGCTCTGCGCTGGTAACAATGGCTACATCGGCGTACTCGATAGCGGTATCGCGAATGGCGCCGGTGGCGGCAAGCCGATAGGCGCTGGCCTGGTCCTCAATCTTCGGCCACAGCACTCCCGGGGTGTCGGTGAGTGCCACACGCCCATCGATACGCACCTTTTGCTGGCGCTTGGTGACTGCTGGCTCGTTGCCGGTTTTAGCGATTTTTCGCCCGGCCAGGCCGTTAATCAGCGTGGATTTTCCCACGTTGGGAATACCCATCACCATCACGCGCACATCCCGGTCAGCACGAACGGCACCGGCCAGCTCATGGCACAGCTTGGGAATTTTCTTTAGCTCGCGGGTGTTGGTCGTCGTGACTGCCAAGGCACGCATATTCTCTTGGGCATCGAAATAAGCCACCCATTCGGCCGTTCGCTCCGGGTCAGCGAGATCTGCCCGGGAGAGAATTTTCAGCACCGGCTTATGGCGGGTTAGCTCGGCCAGCATTGGGTTGGCGCTGGAGTAGGGCAGACGCGCATCGAGTACCTCGATGACTACGTCAATTTCAGGCAGCACCTCCTTAATCTGGCGGCGGGCCTTGTTCATATGTCCGGGGAACCAGCCGAGCATGGGTTTCTCCTGCAAGTACAAAATAGCGGCACAAAAAAGCGGGCTGCCATTCTAGCAGATGGCGCCCGCCTTGCTGGGTTTCCTTGAGAGGATTTATCAGCGATTACTCGTCGGGGTGAAATTCCAACGACACTGAGTTAATGCAGTAGCGCAACCCAGTAGTCTCCGGTGGGCCGTCGGGGAACACATGGCCCAGATGAGCATCGCAGTGGGAACAAACTACCTCCGTGCGCTGCATGCCGTGAGTGGTATCCGTATGCTCCTCAACGCAGCGGCTACCCAGTGGCCGATCAAAGCTTGGCCAACCGCAGCCAGCATCGAATTTGTGCTCATTCTCAAACAGCGGCGCATGACAGCAGACGCAGTGGTAAATACCCTGCGCATCACGCACCTGATAATCGCCAGTGAATGGGCGTTCTGTGCCTTTCTCACGTGCTACGCGGTACTGCTCTGGGGTTAGCTGCTGTTGCCACTCGTCAGGGGATTTTTCTATTTTCGCCATGCTCTGTTCCTCTCCCTTATGCATTGCGCTTACATCGCTAAGGCCAAGTGTTGTTTGGACTCACTAGCCTAGTGACACCACTTGATCATCATGAGTTTCAGCATGGGCGATTATACATCGCTGTGCCAGTGTAAGCGCTATACGCTAGCCGCGCCGCCGTTACTGCGCGGGTCGTGGGCGCTCTCTATCAACCCATCCGGATGGTGCACAATACCGCCTGCATGGCCCATGGTGTCACTGAATGCCTCGGGCAGCACTTCCACATCGTGGCCTGCCGTTGCCAGGGCGGTGACTAGGGTGTCGTCAAAACGCGCTTCGAGTTTCAAGTTAGTGCTGGTTTCGCCCCAGGTGCGCCCCAGCAGCCAGCGGGGGGCCGTAATCGCCTGCTGCAGCGGCATGCCATGCAGCGCGTAGCGCGAAAATACCGCTGCCTGGGTTTGCGGCTGGCCTTCACCGCCCATAGTGCCGTAAACCATGGTGCGGCCATCGTTAAATTTGGCCAGCGCCGGGTTCAACGTGTGGAAGGGTTTGCGACCAGGGGCTAAGCCGCGCAGGTCGTCGGGGTTAAGCGAGAAGCTGATGCCGCGGTTTTGCCACAGCACGCCGCTTTTCGGTAACACCACGCCGCTGCCAAACTCCCAGTAGATGCTCTGAATAAAGCTCACCGAACGTCCTTCGCTATCCACGGTGCCCATCCAAATGGTGTCGCCTGGCGCTGGTTCGTGGGGCCAGGGTAGGGCGTGCTGCGGGTCGATCTGAGCCGCTTCTAAGCCAATGTTCTCTTCGCTGAGCAAATCTTGCAGCGGTGTTGGCACACGGCCGGGGTCAGTGATGTTTTGGTCGCGCAGGATAAAGGCGCGTTTGGTGGCCTCAATCAGGCCATGCAGGTGGCCAAAACCGTTGGGCTCGGCGGCTTTTAGGCGCTCGTAGATACCTAAAATCATTAACGAGGCCATGCCTTGGGTCGGCGCAGGCAGGTTATAGAGCGTGGCATCCTGAAGCGTTACTTCCAGCGGTGTGACTCGCTGGGCGCGGTAGGCGTGAAAGTCTGCCAGGCGCAGTGGGCTGCCGACGGCCTCTAAATCCCGCGCCATACTGGCGGCCAGCTCGCCGCGGTAGAAGTCATCTAATCCTGCTTCTGCCAAACGCTTGAGTGTGGCGGCCAAACGCGGCTGGCGCAGCCGTTCGCCTTCACGGGGTACCTGGCCGTTAAGCAGCAGGGTGTCACTAAAGCCTGGGCTTTGGGTTAAACGCTCAAGGTGTTTGGCGGTAAGCGCTTCCTGGCTCTGGGAGACCGCAATACCCCCCTCGGCATGATGAATGGCGTCAGCCAGTAGTGTGGTGAGAGGCAACTGCTTGCCCCATGCCGACGCCACGTTCAGCGCTTCATGCCAGCCGCCAATGGTACCGGCCATGGTGAGGGCGGCTTTGGGGCCGCGCTCGGGAATCTGCGTTTCACCGGCGTAGAAGTCTGTGCTGGCAAGCCCCGCCGCAGGGCCGCAGGCGTCAATGGCAATGGGCGCTTTGCCCGGCTCATGAATTAGCCAGAATCCATCGCCACCCAGGGCGTTCATATGCGGGTAAACCACCGCAATGGCAGCAGCGGCTGCGACCATGGCTTCCACCGCGTTACCACCCTGTTTAAGCACATCTCGCCCGGCACTGGCAGCTAGGTGATGAGGAGCGACGCAGCTGCCGCCGTAACTACGTTGGGTGTGGAGCATCTTTGAATCCTTATTGTTAAATAAATGCTAAGGCAGATCGTTACCAGCCAATGGCTTCGGGCAACCAGGTAGCAATGCTGGGAAAGATAAATACCAGCGCGACGGCGACAAACTGTAAGCCGATAAACGGTAGGGCGCCTTTATAAATATCCAGCGTCGAGACTTCTTTCGGCGCTACACCCTTGAGGAAAAACAGCGACCAGCCAAAGGGTGGGGTAAGAAACGACGTTTGTAGCACCAGCCCCACCAGAATGCCCAGCCACACCATATCGACGCCCATCTGCACAAAGAAGGGTAAAAATAACGGTAGGGCAATATAGCTGATCTCAATCCACTCCAGGAAGAAACCCAGCACAAACATCAGCAGCAGCATGAATAGCATCGCGCCTAATTCGCCGCCGGGCACCCAGTCGAACATACGGGCAACCAAATGCTCGCCGCCCAATCCGCGAAATGCCAGGCCAAATACCTGGGCGCTGATCAAAATAACGAACACCATGGCCGAGATCACCAGCGTGGCCTTGGCAACTTCTTTGAGTAGCGCAAAGGTTAACCGCCCCGAGCAGGCTACAATTAGCAATGCTCCTAGCGCACCCATTGAGGCTGCTTCAGTAGGCGCGGCAATGCCGCCAATAATCGACCCTAATACCGCAAACACCAACCCCACTGGCGGGCCTACCACGGTAATCACTTTGCGTATCAACTGACCCCGGCCCATTTCTGCACGCTCCTCGGCAGGAATAGGCGGCATTAAGTTGGGGTAGAGCTTGGCGATCACCAGAATGGCAATAATATACACCGCCGCCAGGGTTAGTCCCGGCACCATGGCGGCGGCGAACATCGTACCGACTGATTCACCCAGAATTTCCGCCAGCAGAATCAGCACCAGGCTGGGCGGAATAATCTGCCCCAGGGTGCCGGATGCGCAGATCATCCCGGTGGCCAGGGTTTTAGGGTAACCGCGGCGTAGCAGCGTCGGTAGCGTGAGCAGGCCAAGGGTAACGATAGTGGCGCCCACAATGCCTGTGGCGGCGCCTAACAGCACTCCCACGAGGATGATCGCCACGCCCATGCCGCCTGAAATGCCGCCGAACAAGTGGCCGATGACATCGATCAACTCCTCTGCCAGCTTCGACTTCTCCAGCATCACCCCCATAAACACAAATAGCGGTATGGCCATAAAGGTGTAATTGGTCACTACGCCGTAAATACGTGATGGCAGCAGATTAAACAGCATTGGCCCAAAGCCAACGTAGCCAAAGAAAAAGGCCGTCGCCGCGATACTGATACCGACCGGAATACCTATCAGCAGGAACACAAAAAAAGCCACGATCATGCCGATCGCGAGCCATTCATTGGGAGACATGCGTTATTCACCTCGTGTGGGTAGGGCGAAAGCCTGACGCAGCGCGTGGGCCAGCCCTTGCAGCGCGAGAAGGAGAAAACCGAATGGGATCAGAGATTTGAGAAGCCAGCGCAGAGGCAGGCCGCCGGGGTTGGGCGACGCCTCGCCGCGGGCGAACGACTGGGCGATCCAGGGCAGCGTCAGCCAGGCGATATACAGCCCCATCACCAGCAGCAAGAGTCCGCCGATCACTTCAATCACCCGTTGCAGGCCTACAGGGAAGCGCTCGTAGAAAACATCGACGCGCACCTGCTCGCCCATCAATAGCAAATACGACATGCCAAACAGTGCAATAGGTGAGATCAAGTGCCACTGCAGCTCCTGCAGCCATATCGCGCCAATGCTGAACACATAGCGCATCAATACGTCGCCAGCGACGAGTCCGACTAAAACCACGCAGGTCCAGGCGGCGATCCAGCCAAATAGCCGAACCACCGCCTCAACTCCGTGGACAAAAAATGCCACGGCGCGCATATCAGACTCCGATAATGTCGTTTAACCAGGCACGCTCACTGGCGCCCGCCCAGCGGTCATGATTGGCTTTAAACGCCATGTAGCTATCGTGCACTTTGCGTACCAGAGGGTCGGCGTTGGCCTCTGTTGCCAGGGTATCTTGAGTGGCTTCGTGCAGCGCATCGATAACGGGTGCGGGAAGCATGCTGGCAGTGACGCCTTCGTTCTCCACTAGATCTGTCATGGCTTCGCCATTGACCGCTTCAGACCAAGTCACACTCTCTAAGCAGGCGGCCATACAGGCGGTTTTGACAATCATCTGCAGATCTTCTGGCAGACTATCCCAGTGGGTTTTCGAGATAAGCAGTTCGCCCGTGGTCGAGGGTTCGTGCCAGCCTGTAGTGTGGTAGAACTTGGCGGCGTTATGCAGGCCCATGCGACGGTCTTGGAAGGGGCCTACGAATTCAGCTGCATCAATCACGCCACGCTCCAGCGCGGGGAAGATTTCACCACCGGGCAGTACACGGGCATCCACGCCAAGCGAAGAGTAAACCTGGCCCGCCAAGCCAGGAACGCGCATGCGCAGCCCGTTGAGCTGGCTAATATCCTCGATCGGTTCGCGGAACCAGCCGGTCATTTGCACGCCGGTATTGTTCAGCGGGAAGGCGACCATGCCGTAGGGCTCATACACTTCGTGCCAAAGCTCCAAGCCGCCGCCGTGGTAAAGCCACGCCATATGGCCCATAAAGCTCATACCAAATGGAACAGTAGTGAAGTACTGAGCGGCAAAGGTGGTGCCTGACCAGAAGTAACTATTGGCGGCATTCATCTCGATGGTGCCGCTTTGAACGGCTTCAAAGCCTTCAAAGGCTGGGATCAGCTCGCCGGATGAAAAATGCTGAATATTGAGTCGTCCGCCGGACATGGCGTTGATTTTGGCGATCACGTCAGTGGGGCTGCCAGGGCCTTCCACGTAAAAGGGCGAGCCGGGCGGGTAAGCATTGGTCATACGCCAGTTGAAGCTCTCAGCGGACTGCGCACGGGCGATAGACGGGGCGCCCAAGACAAGGCCTGCCGTGGAGGAGACGGCAGCTGTGGTGAGAAACTTGCGACGGGATAAGGACATAGCACACCTCATTTATGATGGAATTGGTCAGCCAGGGAACACAATGAAGTAGCAAGGGGTGTGCCATAAAAATCGATTTTATTTTAAATAAAAGATTTTTAAGGGTTTTGTCGGTCTCTGCTGAAAAGACTAAATATAAGAAAAATAACCGTTTGCACCGTTATGACGCCGAATGAGTGTCCAGGGCACCCTCGGTGTGCATACTGGCTTCGCAAAAATTGGACGTAGAGGTAGGTAATTGAAAGCGTGTCAGTTAGTTTGGTGAAGGCAGGGTGCTTGACAGCTCAATAAGGTCTGAGTAACATACGCGCCACCTCGACGAGGCAATGCAACGTCCCATTCGTCTAGTGGTCTAGGACACCGCCCTTTCACGGCGGTAACAGGGGTTCGAACCCCCTATGGGACGCCACTTATTCTTTTTCTTTCTAGAGCTAGAGTAAGCGGTCGTCAGGGTTATCGGAATGCGGGAATAGCTCAGTGGTAGAGCATCGCCTTGCCAAGGCGAGGGTCGGGAGTTCGAATCTCCTTTCCCGCTCCAAGCATTAAAGTGCTTAATAGTGTCCCATTCGTCTAGTGGTCTAGGACACCGCCCTTTCACGGCGGTAACAGGGGTTCGAACCCCCTATGGGACGCCACTTCCGGTAAGTTAGGTAAAAGCTAAGTAAGTGCTCTATAAGCGGGAATAGCTCAGTGGTAGAGCATCGCCTTGCCAAGGCGAGGGTCGGGAGTTCGAATCTCCTTTCCCGCTCCAGTTTTAGTAGTACCGGATCGGTAAGCGATGGGTCGGGAGCTGGAACGCCAGCCCGGTCGATTTCCTTTCCCGCTCCAGGTTTGATTTAGTCCCATTCGTCTAGTGGCCTAGGACACCGCCCTTTCACGGCGGTAACAGGGGTTCGAACCCCCTATGGGACGCCATCTAGTATGTTGTTTGCGTTGCGGGAATAGCTCAGTGGTAGAGCATCGCCTTGCCAAGGCGAGGGTCGGGAGTTCGAATCTCCTTTCCCGCTCCATGTAAGCAGTATCAGGTAGCTACGCCAAAGTCGGGAACTGGAATGCCAGTCCTGCGACATGCCAGCCCTATAGCTCACCTTCTCCGCTAAGCTTCTATTATCCCAAACTTCTCCGATCTCACTGCTTTAATATGCAGTCTTGGTCTAGGTTCTTTTTGCTGATACTGAGTCAGTGGCTTTCAGCACAATAGGGCTCTGACTAAAGGTCGTGGATGGCCGTGGGCTGATCTGCTTTGGTTTTTAGCCCAAACTCAGCTGGTTCGCCAGTACTCCCGCCTGTCAGGTTATCATCGTCGTTCAAGATCATGTGAAGCTTGTGGCTTCCATGTTGGCGGTTAGGAATCTTATTAATTTGAAGATAAGCCAGTAACTAACGCTCTCACTTACTTATTACCGTCAGCGGCGGCCTCCACTGAGGTACGGCGGCTATTGCGACTGTGTACGTTCACAACGGAAGCGCACGCAGACATGATCCATGACAATATACAAATGCTTAACCTTGGCTATGATGGTGACCCAGCGGTGCATGGTCGTGGGTACATCTACCACTCAGATCGCGATGACCAATGTGCGCGCTGGCTTTTATTCCCACATGCAGTGAGGCTTCGATGGCCGACGATCGCAGGCAGCTGCCGGGCGCTTTGACTCACCGAGGCTGAGGCATACGGTATCGACTCGATTGGTGGTGTGCCACCGTGAGGGTCAGGCCGTCATCGACGAGCTGCTCTGCTCACCAATTTGTGTCCGCCACCATGTCGATGAATATCAAAACTGCAGGCATAGGACGGGGATGTCTGCTGGAGAGGGGGTAGTCCAGGGTAATCGTTTCTTTTCACAGTGATTTTGGGGGACCTGCGCGCTGACCTGATGCACACAGATAACCCGAGTAACGGAGGGTTAAAAGAATGGCTTATGCAACGACCAATCCCTATACTGGGGAGACAATCAAAAATTTTCCCAGCGCAACCGATGCAGAGGTCGCTCTGGCGCTGGATCGCGGCGATGCAGCATTCGGCAACTGGAAGAGCACCCCCATCCAGCAGCGGATCGCTATCCTGCAGAAAGCTGCCGACTTGTTGCGAGCCAATAGCGAGGAGTATGCGAAACTGCTGACCCTGGAGATGGGCAAGCTGCTGGGCGAGGCGCAGGCGGAGGTCGAGCTGTCAGCTGCGATCTTCGAGTACTATGTCGAGAGCGCCGAGCGGCAGCTGGCACCTGAGAAACTGCCGTCCAAGGATCCGGTGGTGACCGAGGCCTGGCTGGTACACGAGCCGCTGGGCATTATCCTTGCGATAGAGCCGTGGAACTTCCCCTATTATCAGATCGCCCGCATCATCGCTCCTCAGCTTGCCGCCGGTAACGTGGTCGTGCTCAAGCATGCATCCAACGTTCCGCAATCGGCTGCGCTTTTCGAGAAGCTGATGCTTGACGCTGGCTTGCCGGTTGGCGGATTCAAGAATCTCTATGCAACGCGCGAACAGCTGGAAACCATCATTAACGATCCACGCGTTCACGGTGTCGCTTTGACCGGTTCTGAAGGAGCTGGCGCGGTGGTGGCTGCACAGGCTGGCAAGGCGCTGAAGAAGTCAACGATGGAGTTGGGCGGCGCCGACGCGTTTGTGGTGCTGGATGATGCCGACATCGACAAGGCGGTGAAATGGGCCGTGTTCGGCCGCCACTGGAACGCTGGGCAGGTGTGCTGTTCGTCCAAGCGGATCATCGTCGTCGAGGAGGTTTATGACGCCTTCCTGGAGAAGTACAAAGCCAGCGTCGCCGTACTCAAGGCGGGGGATCCCATGGATCCGACGACGACATTGGCGCCTTTGTCGTCTCAGAGCGCAGCGGATGATATCCAAAAGCAAGTGGAAGATGCAATTAAGCATGGTGCTACGGCGACCGTAATCGGTGCCGCAATACCCGAGCGCGGTGCATTCGTGCAGCCCGTGCTGTTGACGGACTTGACGAAGGATAACCCTGCCTACTACTGGGAGTTCTTTGGTCCGGTATCTCTGGTGTTCAGAGCCAAGGGTGAGTCCGAAGCCATCGAGATCGCCAACGATTCTCCCTTTGGATTAGGCGGATCAGTGTTCACGCAGAACATTGAGCGAGGTCGCCAGGTGGCGGCTCAGATATCCACCGGTATGGTTTACATCAATCACCCAACGGCAGTGAAGGCCGACTTGCCTTTCGGCGGCGTTCGTCGCTCCGGCTATGGCCGCGAGTTGATCGGCCTCGGGCTGAAGGAATTCGTCAACCACAAGTTGATTGGAGTTACCGACATCGACGGTCAGTTCTGATCGTCATGCTCGGGAGTGCATTGTTAATGTGAATTTTCTTGCCAGTACGCACGAAGTGGGGTTATCGGTCACAGCATGTTTTCAAGGTTTTGAAACATGCTCTAAACGACTCTTAGGGGCATGTGACTGGTGGTCTTGCACTCCGCAGGGCCGACGAGCTAAAGTACGGCTACAGTATTATTGAGAACCTTATTGAGGGGGAGCGCTGACTGCAAAAGCCTCCTTTCCCACTCAAAGCGCTTCTAGTTTCAATTTCTTCCCTGATGCATCAGCTATTTGCTGGGCGTCTTTTTTTGCGTGTCTGGCGTTCGGCTCGATTGCCCACCTTGAAAAAAGTCGTTTGCGCCCTAATGTTTCTCCTTCTCTTCTTATTTTGCTGACAGGACATGTTCATGGCCGAACCGGCATTGTCGATCCGTGGCCTTACCAAAGTGTATGGCAACGGCTTTCAGGCGCTCAAAGGTATTGATCTCGACGTCCAGCAGGGCGATTTTTTTGCTTTGTTGGGCCCCAATGGAGCCGGCAAGTCCACCACCTTGGGGGTGGTCTGCTCGCTGGTGCAAAAGACGGCGGGCAAGGTCTCCATATTCGGCATTGATGTGGATAAAGACTTCGCTAAAGCCAAGTACCAGCTAGGCGTAGTGCCTCAAGAGTTCAACTTCAATCAATTTGAGAAAGTGCTCGATATCGTACTGGCCCAGGCAGGTTACTACGGCATGACCAGTCGCGAGGCTTTACCCCGAGCTAAACAGCTACTGACCGATCTGGGCCTATGGGAAAAGCGCAACGGCAGCGCGCGCATGCTGTCAGGTGGAATGAAACGCCGCCTGATGATCGCTCGAGCGCTGATGCATCGCCCCAAACTGCTGATTCTGGATGAGCCAACCGCCGGGGTGGATATCGAACTGCGGCGCAGTATGTGGGAGTACATGCGGCGGATTAACCAAGACGAAGGCACCACCATCATCCTGACGACGCACTACCTGGAAGAGGCTGAGAGCCTGTGCCGTAATGTGGCGATTATCAATAATGGCGACATTGTGCGGAACACTAGCGTGCGAGGCCTGCTGGCTGAGCAGAATACCGAGACCTTCCTAATTGATACCTCCGAAGCCATTACAGACATACCCAAGATAGACGGGTTTGAGATAAAGCAGCTGGAGTCTACTCAGCTATCACTCGTGGTGCATCGCGGGCAACGTTTAAACGATGTCTTCAAGGCGTTGAGTGAACAGGGCATCCAGGTGGTTTCCATGCGTAATCGAGCCAACCGCTTAGAGGAGATGTTTGTGTCGATGGTGGAAGGTAGTGGGCTAGGGGCGATAGACCAGCGCGTTGAGAAGACGGAGGAACGCGTATGAATGCTACGCAAACATTGATCGCCCTGTGGACGCTGGTGCTAAAAGAGATCAAACGCTTCACCCGCATTTGGCCGCAAACGTTGCTGCCGCCCTCGATCACCATGGCGATGTACTTTATTATCTTCGGCAACCTAATCGGTTCGCGGATTGGTGACATGGACGGCTTCAGCTACATGGACTTTATTGTTCCAGGGCTGATCATGATGTCGGTGATTACCAACAGCTACTCCAACGTGGCGTCGAGTTTCTTCTCCAATAAGTTTCAGCGTTCGATCGAAGAGATGATGGTTTCGCCCATGCCCAATTGGGTGATACTGGCCGGCTTTATTTTAGGCGGTATGGCACGTGGGTTGGGCGTCGGGCTGATTGTGACGGTCGTTTCACTGTTCTTTACTCGCCTAACCATGGAACACCCGCTGCTCACGGTATTAGTCGTAGTGCTCACGTCTGCGCTGTTCTCTATTGGCGGCTTTATTAATGCGTTACTGGCCAATAAGTTCGACGATATTTCTATCGTGCCGACGTTTATCCTGACGCCACTGACCTATTTGGGAGGAGTGTTTTATTCTATCTCAATGTTGCCTGACTTCTGGCAGGGCGTTTCCATGCTCAATCCAATTTTGTACATGGTCAACGTTTTCCGTTATGGCTTCTTAGGTGTGTCGGATATTCCCGTTGGCTGGGCGCTCGCTGCCATTTTTGCCTTCATCATTGTGTTGTTTAGTATTGCATTGGCGATGCTAGAGCGCGGCAAAGGTATCCGCAGCTAGCAGGCTGCTAGACGCATCAATCTGATTGAGAAGAGAGAGCTTTATACAATGGCACATCGCCCAGACACTTTAGCGCACGCGCCGTTAGGGCGCGATTCCGCTTACCCTGAGCAGTATGACGCGGGGCTGTTATATCCTATTCCCCGCGCGGCTAATCGAGTGCCGCTGGGGATCGAAGAGGGGGCTCTGCCGTTTGTGGGGGAAGATGAGTGGCACGCCTTTGAAGTCTCCTGGCTGAACAGCCGCGGTAAGCCTATTGTGGCCGTGGTGCGCTTTCGCTTGCCAGCAGCCTCACCTAATCTGATTGAGTCCAAATCCTGGAAGCTCTACCTCAATAGCTTCAACCAAACCCGTTTCTATAGTCGTCAGGAAGTGATGGAAACGCTGGCCAATGACCTCTCCTTAGCGGCGGGGGCTGAAGTGAGTGTCGAGCTGTTTGATGTGGATGCGCCAGAGCTTTCGCCACAGCACTTACCGGGCGAATGCTTGGACGATTTAGATATCGCAGTAAGCGACTATACGCCTAGCAGTGACCACCTCACGGTAGGGGAAGAGGTCGTCGAGGAGACGCTCTACTCCCATCTGCTGAAATCCAACTGCCCGGTTACCGGCCAGCCAGACTGGGGCAGCGTGCTGATTCGTTATAAAGGCCCGAAAATCGACCGCGAAGGGCTGCTGCGTTACCTGATTGGGTTTCGCCAGCACCAGGATTTTCACGAGCACTGCGTTGAGCATATTTTCTGCGATTTAATGGCCCAGGCAAAGCCTACGCAGCTGCTGGTACTGGCGCGTTATGTGCGGCGCGGCGGGTTAGATATCAGCCCCTGGCGCGCAACCCCAGGGTTAACGCCCCCCACGCCACTGCGCCTAGCAAGGCAGTAAGCGGCAATGTTATAAATGACAATGCTATAAATGACGGTGCTAAAGTAGCCTCACACAATTGGACTTGGAGTCATCAATGGACGCACTCACGCTGCTTCACGAGCGTAGCTCAATGGGCAAGCTGATGGAGCCAGCGCCCAGCGGCGAACAGCTCAGCGCCATTTATCAGGCCGCGCTACGTGCCCCGGATCATAAAGAGCTGCGCCCCTGGCGCTTTATCGAGTTTAGCGGAGAAGGGCGAGAACGCTTGGGCGAGCTATTCGCCGAGGCGGAGTTTCAGGAGGATCCTAGCGCCGATGACAAAACGCTCAACTCGGCGCGTAAAAAGCCGCTGCGGGCGCCGATGATTATCGCCGTGATCGCCAAGGTCACGCCCAAACTTGAAAAAGTACCCAAAATGGAGCAGGTGATCTCCGCCGGGTGCGCCGCCCACGGCATACTGCTAGCCGCCCACGCCTTAGGGTTGGGAGCAATGTGGCGCAGCGGAAAGTACGCTTTCGACCCCGTAGTTCGCAAAGGGCTGAATCTGGATGAAGATGACGAAGTCGTCGCGTTTATCTATCTGGGCACTTTGGGTGGTCGCCATAAACCGGTACCGCAGCATAATGTTGCTGACTTTGTAGAGCGTTGGGACTAGCGATGAGTCTCCCCCGTCAGCCAGGCATCCCTCATCCACGATTGCCACTACCAAAAGACCAGCCGGAAAATCTGGCCGTTTTTCAGCAGTGGCTGAGCGACGCCATACCCATGGTGGGCGCGTTAGGTATTAGCAAAATGACGCGTCAGGGTGATTCACTAGCCTGGCAGTTAGCGCTGGAGCCCAACCTTAACGATAAAGGCACGGGCTTTGGTGGTGCACTGACGGCGCAGACGACGCTACAAGGCTGGTGCTGGGTAACGCTATGGCTACGTGAGCGGGGCATTGTGCGGGATGTCGTGGTTGCCGAGGCTAGCCAGCGTTTTCTGGCGCCGGTAACCAGTGACTACCGCCTGATATGCACGCCAGCAGTGCCAGAAGGCCCTACTCAGCTTGCCAACAAGCTCGCTGAGCGAGGAAAAGGCCGCATAGCGCTAACCCAGCAGCTCTATTGTGGCGAGACGCTCTGCCTGGAAGCCAACGGCAGCTACGCTGTATTGTCTGAACGATAACCGGGGTATGTCACTAACCTAAAGGTTCGTCAGCCGGAAAAGGCTTGCTATTTCGAGGCTTAGCCAATAGTATATGCGCCGTTCTGTCGCGAAAGGTTCAGCCTTTCAACAGCGCCAAAACGCGGAGGGGTGTCCGAGTGGTCGAAGGAGCACGCCTGGAAAGTGTGTAAGCCGCAAGGCTTCGAGGGTTCGAATCCCTCCCCCTCCGCCATGAATATAGATTAAGCCGCTGATTTCAGCGGCTTTTTTGTGTCTATAATTTATCTAGTCCCCCAAATAGTCCCCCAGTGAAATATATACGACAGTACAATGTGATTCGGAACATGGCGGCCTCAAGTTCCAAGTGCAACAATATTGAAGAGTGCTCGGGCTGGCGACGGATTTCTTGAGCACCTTGGCGTAGACTTCCAGTGGCGAGCGCCAGTCCAGTGTCTTGCGCGGCCGTGTATTGAGTGAGTCGGCGATCTCGTCGAGTTCTTCCTGGCTGTAGACCGACAGATCCGTGCCCTTCGGCAAGTACTGTCTCAACAGCCCGTTGGTGTTCTCATTGGAACCCCGCTGCCATGGGCTATGCGGGTCGGCAAAGTAGATCGCTGTCCCCGTCTTCTGAGTGATCTCGGCATGTTTCACCATCTCTTTGCCCTGGTCATAGGTCATGGACAGGCGCAGGGAGCGCGGCACCTCATTGAGCTTGTCGCTGAAGCCGACAGCCGCCGCTGTGGCCGTGGTGCCATCCACTTTCGCCAGAATCACTAAACGCGTCGTGCGCTCCACCAATGTACCAACGGCAGAGCGATTGTTAGCGCCCATGATGAGATCCCCTTCCCAGTGGCCGGGCATCAGGCGATCTTCGATCTCAGGCGGCCGCAGATGGATGCTCACCAAGTCTGGAATCTGTTGTCGCCTATCCTTGCCACGGCTGCGAGGGCGTCGTTTACCTTTACCCTGGCGCAAACAGGCAATCAGCTCTTTCTTGAGCGAGCCGCGCGGCATGAGGTAGAGCGCATTGTAGATGGCTTCGTGCGAGACGTGGCGGTCAGTATTATCAGGAAACATACGCTTTAGTGTGCGGGCTATTTGCTCTGGTGACCAGTACTTGCGCAGCAGGTAGAGCACCAGTTCGAACAGCTCACCGTCGAGAGGAAGCTTCAAGCTACGGCGAGGCCGACAGCGGGACAGTCGGGCGCGATGTCCAGCGAGGCTGGCGTCATACGCTCTGTTAGGGCTAACAGTATGACGCACCAGTTCTCGTGAAATAGTACTGGGCGAACGCCCTAACTGACGGGCGATAGCGCGAATCGAGTGGTTAGCCCGCATCAGCATGATGGCGGCTCGGTCTTCGGCAGAAAGATGGCGATAACAGTGAGTCATGGCAATACCCTACCTGATAGGTTAGGTGTTGCACTTGGTCATTGAGACCGCCCATTTTGGCTATAGTAAACGTCGGTTGTATTAAACTCTGGCGATTCAATTTCAGCCCATTCCCTTAAAGCAAGAGTTAAGAAGTGTCCTGTTGGCTTTACCGTCATGCGCTGTCTGATGTGGGTAACTTGGCTTATCTGTCTAGTAGCAATTGGCAGAATTATTACAAGATAAGCGCGTAAGCTGAGTGAACCGCCCCGTCTTTACCGGAGACTCCATATCTTGAGAGGATGGAGTTATGAACTCACCAAAACGATATTCCCCGGAAGTGCGGGAGCGAGCTGTTCGTTTAGTTATTGAACAGCAAGGCGAATACCCGTCCAAGTGGGCGGCGATCTGTTCCATTGCCAGCAAGTTCGGTTGTACACCAGAGACCTTGAGAGCTTGGTGCAAACGCACAGAACTCACGCAGGAAAACAGCTCGGTTAACCTGTCTGAACATGAACGACTTAAGCAGCTAGAGCGTGAAAACACCGAATTGAAGCGTGCCAATGAAATTCTCCGTAAGGCGGCTGCTTTTTTCGCCCAGGCGGAGCTCGACCGCAAACCCAATTGATGGTGTCATTTATCGACGAGCATCGTGCTCAGTTCGGGGTCGAGTCGATTTGTAGCCAGCTGCCAATCGCCCCATCGACGTATTACCACCACAAGGCACTTGAAGCTGATCCTGAACGGCGGGCAGACCGGTATCGGCAGGATGAGCTTCTGACGGCTGAGGTTCAGCGGGTGTGGGAAGAAAACTTCTGCGTCTACGGTGCCCGTAAGGTCTGGCGGCAACTCCGCCGTGAAGGCGTTAAGGTTGCTCGTTGCACTGTAGAACGGCTCATGCGCCGCCTGGGAATTCGCGGCGTGGTGCGAGGCCAACGCCCCTTCACGACCATCAGTGATCCCGGCCAGAAACGGGCACCTGATTTAGTGAAACGTGACTTTACGGCCATGCGTCCTAATCAGCTTTGGGTGGCCGATTTTACCTATGTCGCTACCTGGTCTGGCTTCGTTTACGTTGCGTTCGTTATCGATGTTTATGCACGCTGTATCGTGGGTTGGCGTGTAGCGACGTCGATGAGAACAGCACTGGTGCTGGACGCTCTGGAGCAAGCTCTGTGGGCACGAAAACACAGACAAGGGTTGATCCACCATAGTGATAGGGGAAGCCAATATCTCTCGATCCGCTACACCGAGCGTATGGCTGACGAGGGTATCAATGCCTCAGTCGGTACCACCGGCGACTCCTACGACAATGCGCTGGCCGAGACCATCATCGGCTTGTTCAAAACGGAGGTGATCCATCATCGTGGCCCATGGAGGGGACTGGATGCCGTTGAGTATGCCACGCTAGAGTGGGTTGACTGGTTCAACAATCGTCGACTGCTGGAACCCATCGGAAACGTTCCACCAGCAGAACGAGAAAGGACGTATTATCGTCAATTGGAGGAGTCGGGTGAAGCTGCCTGACTCAAACAAACCGGTCTCCGGAATAACCGGGGCGGTTCATACTTGCCTTCACATCATGCGTGATTAATTTCCTTCTACGGATAGTATCCTCCTTGAGACTAAAAAGGAGGTTTTTATCATGTGCATATATCATATTGCTCTCTTGTTGCGTTTAAGGTCTTTGTCGCTAAATTTTGGTCAGTGCTTATAGTTAAAAGTGTCATCATTATTGGTAAGTGTCATGAATAACTTACAGTTAATCATCGTCATAAATTTTTTTATCGTGGATAAATAATTTCGTGATAATTTATTTTTCTATAGAAATGGAAATTTCTTTGCGTTCCAAGAAGGAAGTTTTTTTAATTCTTTATTAATAATTTCACTTTCCATGGCAATCCTTTGATCTTGATGTTTTTTACTCCCCATGTGTTCATAAATGGATGGGTGGTTTGCTTCGTAGGCACCTATTTCATGTTGTATCATTTTTAAAACATATTTTTTAAGTAAATGTAAAAGAGTTGTGGTCGTTTTTTCTAGCTCATTTATTTTTATTTTATGAGCTTCCCGAGTAATATGAAGCATCTGTTTTAAAGTCTCTTTCTCGTTCTTTATTTTTTCTTCGTACTCTTTGTTTCGTGTTATTTCATTATTTATCAAATCCTCAAGCGTTTCACCAAGTGTCTTTCCTTGTTGCCGAGCAAGTGTTTTTAACTTTTTCTTTTTTTCATTACTAATGACTATGCTAAATTCTGTTTTACCTTTTCTTTTCTCTCTAAGATTTTTCTGACGCCAAGCAGATTTGAGGGAGTTTAATGCTAGTTTGTAGACGGGGTCTGTTTGATTTTGTTTGTCAAAATTAACTAAGGCTTCATAATAGTTTGAAGGGTTAGGGTATAGTTTTAAACCTTTTGAGCATAAGTACTTATAAGCCCAGGTGTGCTGTTCTGTATCATCTTTTTTTAACCATTTAATTAAACCTGGCATTATCTTCTCTTTACTTTAATGGATGTATATTTGTGATGCACCTTGTTGTATATCTTAGCATGAAGGCTTTTGAAAAAAAATATCATCACAGCGTTACATAACGACGTATCGTTACAACGTAACGTAACAATGTGTTAGTAAAGGATTGTTGATAGCATAAGCTATTGATATTAAATATATGGAATATAGGTTGATCACATTTTATGCCCTTTTTTTCGCAAGAAAATGGCTAATTAATGATCAATTTGGAAGATGATAAGTATATTAATAAACCGGTTTCATACCCTGCTTTGCCGGGCTAGATCTAAGCAGGTTGTTTGCCAGACGAAACCACCATTATGGATGCTAAGGCATTGGCTGTAGCAGCATAGAGTGGTTCGCAAATTAAGTGAATTCACCAATGATTAGCTTTATCAAAATGAGCTGATGTTTCTATAAAAAACGCAGATAGATGCCAGCATGCTCAGAGGCCCTAGCTCTACCAAAAACAGAACTGGGCGGTGTGAACTATCCATCAGTTGTGATTAGTCTAATGGCTTAAAATATGTTATTGAAGAATTATGTAAAGGTTATCTTTGAATGCTCTTTTTGTTTTTTAAGCAGCATGCCAGCTACCTTTAGCATGCTATCAGAGTAGGGGTGCACATTATTTAGATTAAGAAAGATTGGTTTATTATAGGGAGTTATAAAGAGAGTGGGATAAGTAATAGAATACTCGCTGGCCTCATCTCATGAACGAATAACAGGAGTTCGTCATGAGCACTAAATTGATCCGCATCAAAGATGTTATGGAACGCACTGGGTTGGCTAGATCAACGATCTACAAGTACATAAGCTTGGGACAATTCCCCCAGTCAATTAAGCTTGGCACTCGCGCCGTTGCCTGGGTCGAGAGTGAGATCGAGACCTGGATTATTGACAGTATTGAGCGCAGGGACGGAGGTGTCGTGTAGTGTTCGTTTCTTAAATTATTTTAATTTAATTGAAGAGTTGTTTTTTTATCAGCTACCATCCGCTCACGCCACTACCCACCTGCGTTTATGATCATTAAATAAACCTTTTTTACCCTTGTTTAATTATTATTAACATTATCCTAGGTAGATCTAGTAATTAAAACAATAGATCTTATTAAGATTGATAGTCTAACCAAAGGATAAAGATAGGGTCCTCAATCCTGTACCTAAGTAGCCGCCTAAAGGCTAATAACCGATAAACCATCATGTACTTAATCCAGCAACTGCTGGAGGATTCATCGTGTTCGCCACTAAAGCCCAAGCCTTGTCGGTAATGAGTAGTTATTCACATACCGGAGATTGAAAATGACACAACGACTAACCTCTAACCCTAACCTGCACTTGCACCATGATCCCTTGTTTAATGACATGCCCATTCAAGTAAAGTATTTACCGATGGTGTTTGAGTACCTTGAATCGCTACAAAAGACACTTGAGGATGCGTTAGAAGACTATTCTCATGTACTTGTTATACGGGTTGAACCGGTCATCCCCACCCTAATAAGTGACCAAATGACAGTTGTAGATCACATGCTTCTGATGCCAAAATTCATAGCTTCTCTTAGGGCCATTATCAAGCACGACCTGAAACGCAGGCGTAAAATTAACTGGGTGCCTGATACCAAGGTACGTTTCGCCTGGACTCGCGAAGTAGGTGACAATGGCAAGATGCATTATCACTTTTTCTTGATACTCAACCGTGGCTCCTATCACATGCCTGGCAAGGCATGCTCTCCCAATGAGAACCTTATCAGTCGTGTGTCACGCGCTTGGTACAGTGCCCTTGGGATCGTTTGGAATCCTCAAGAGCCATGGATTCATGTGCCTGACCATCCGTTCTATTGGATTGACCGAGGTGACGTGAATAGCTTTCAGGAGGCGTTCTATCGAGCTTCTTACCTTTGCAAAGCTGATACGAAACAGTATGGGCTAAGGATGCGTTCATTCAGTACCAGTCATAACTGAGCGATTTTAAGCTTTAACAGCTATTTGCTCTGTAACAAAAGTAATTAGCTAAGATCGCTCACAGCGAACACCTTTGCCCACATGCCCCCACAACGCTAAACTCGGCTCACTATTTTGTGGGGGCTAGGTATCAGCAATGCCCACGGTTATCGCATACATGGAATCATCAATGAGCCACACCGTTACGCTGCAACAGCTGGAATCCTTCTTATGGGAAGCCGCCGATATTCTGCGCGGCAATATGGATGCGTCCGAGTACAAGGATTACATCTTCGGCATGATGTTCTTGAAGCGCCTGTCGGATGCCTTCGAGGAAGCCCAGGAATCGGTGGTTGCGTATTACCTCAGTAAAGGCAAAAGCGAGGCCCAGGCGCGAGAGTTGGCCGATGATGAAGACGAATACGACAAAACCTTCTACATTCCGCCCGTTGCCCGCTGGGGTGCCATCAAAGACCTGAAGCACGATATTGGCGCTGAGCTGAACAAGGCCACCGAAGCCATTGAAGAGCACAACGCCACGCTGGAAGGCGTGCTGGTGTCTATCGACTTCAACATCAAGAACAAGCTTTCTGATAAAAAGCTGCGTGATCTGCTTAGCCATTTCAGCCGCTACCGGTTACGCAACCAGGATTTCGAGCGGCCTGACCTGCTGGGCACGGCCTACGAATATCTGATCAAGATGTTCGCGGACAGCGCAGGTAAAAAAGGCGGTGAGTTCTATACGCCGTCTGAAGTGGTGCAGCTGCTGGTATCGCTGCTCAAGCCCCACGCGGGCATGCGCATATACGACCCCACGGCGGGGTCGGGCGGTATGCTTGTGCAAACTCGCAATCATCTAGCTACCAATGGCGAGAACCCGGCTAACCTATCGCTGTTTGGTCAAGAGATGAACCTGAACACCTGGGCCATCTGCAAGATGAACATGTTCTTGCACGGTGTTTACAGCGCCGATATTCGCAAGGGCGACACGCTAGGCGATCCACAGCACACCCAAGGCGGTGAGTTGATGACCTTCGACCGGGTACTGGCGAATCCACCGTTCAGCTTGAAGAAGTGGGGTAAGGAAGAAGCCGATAACGACGCCTATGGTCGTTACCCCTACGGCACGCCACCCAAGGATTCCGGCGACCTGGCCTTTGTTCAGCACATGATAGCCAGTCTCAATGCCGAAGGCATGATGGGGGTGGTGATGCCCCACGGTGTGCTGTTCCGGGGTGCCAGTGAAAAAGCCATCCGTCAGGGCATCTTGAACGACGACCTGCTGGAAGCCGTAATTGGCCTGCCACCGGCGCTATTTTACGGAACCGGCATTCCCGCCAGCCTGCTGATTATCAATAAGCAGAAGCCTGCCGAGCGTAAAGGCAAGGTGCTGTTTATCAACAGCGAGCTGGAGTTTGAAGAAGGTAAGAACCAGAACAAGCTTCGTCAGCAGGATATCGAGAAGATCGTTACTACCTTTGACGATTACGCCGAGATCAAGCGCTACTCAAAAGTCGTCACCCTGGCGGGCATTGCCGAGAACGATTACAACCTGAATATCCGCCGCTACGCCGATACCAGCCCACCGCCAGAGATCTTCGATGTGCATGCCATCCTCCACGGCGGAATCCCCGTGCGGGAAGTGGAGAGTGAGTATATCCGCGAAGAAATTCTGATGGAGTTTGACGTTAGCTGCGTGTTTGATCGCCGTGATGAGGCCTACTTTGCTTTCAAACCTGCCATCGATAGCAAAGAACAGCTGCGTGACATCGTCCAGCAAGCAGCGCCCGATGCTGACAACAGCGCTGACATTATCAGCCAGCTAGAACGCTGGTGGGATAAGTACAAGGTCTCGCTGCATGAACTGGATGCCGAAGTCGCCGAAGCCGAAAGCGTGATGAAGGGGTATTTGAGGGAGCTGGGGTATGAATAATTTATTACCTGCTGGGTGGAGTGAATGCTCGTTAAATGATGTTTCATCAGTGGTTACTAAAGGCACGACACCTACAACTAGTGGCGCTAGCTATACTCAATATGGCATTAAATTCATTAGAGTTGAGAACATTTCTAAAGATGGGCATATTGATGAAAGTGACTTGAAGTTTATAGATCATAAGACTCATCAACTTTTAAAGCGTTCACAACTTCATGCTGGAGATTTGCTAGTATCAATAGCCGGTGCGATAGGACGGTCAGCAATAGTTAAAGAGAATAACCTTCCAGCTAATATTAACCAAGCAATTGGAATAGTTAGACTTCATAACCATGAAGTCATTCCAGAATTTGTTAGATTTTCAATTGAAAGTCCTTATATAGCAAAGCAAATAAATGATTCACAAGCTGGAAATGCCCAAATAAACTTAAACCTTGCGCAGCTGGGCGGTTTAAAGCTATATCGTCCTCCACTCCCCGAACAGAAAAAAATCGCCGCCATTCTGTCATCCGTCGACGAGGTGGTTGAAAAAACACGCTCCCAGATCGACAAGCTGAAAGACCTGAAAACCGGCATGATGCAGGAGCTGCTGACCAAGGGCATTGGTCATACCGAGTTCAAAGAGTCACCGGTGGGATGGGATTGTGCATTGCTTGAAGAAGTTGCAACTATTCAAACAGGAATTGCAAAAAACTCAAACTCTAAGGGGGATATGATAAATGTTCCTTACCTTAGAGTGGCAAATGTGCAGGACGGCTATCTTGACTTAACTGAAATAAAGTACATTGAAATTGATAAAGGACGATTGAGTCGCTTTTCTTTGCAGACCGATGATGTGTTGGTAAACGAGGGTGGAGACTTTGATAAGATTGGGCGAGGTGCCATTTGGAAAGGGTTGATAAGCCCCTGCGTTCATCAAAATCATGTTTTTGTCGTTAGAACAATGAAAGATCAACTACTTCCTGAGTTTTTTAATTATTTGTCCGGTAGTCAGTATGGTAAAAACTATTACCTCAGTTGTGCCAAACAAACTACTAACCTTGCAAGTCTAAACTCAAGTCAGCTAAAGATGTTCCCAGTTCTGTTGCCGTCTATCGCTGAGCAAGAATGCATCTGTAGAACTTTGGGTGCAATTGATGACAAGCAACGTCTACTTGAAGAAAAATTAGCTGGCAAAATAAATATCAAAAAAGCCCTCATGCAAGATCTACTCACCGGCAAAGTCCGCGTCAATGTCGATACCCGCGAGCTAGCCGACGCCTGATTTTTCTCGTGCAATAGCCTTCCACTTGCGTTGACAGGTTTGTTTTTTAACCCATACTTGTCAACTCAATTCCTCGTCATTAAGGTTCCCCCATGCTGCATGATCGTTTGCATCGTGCGCGTGTCCTCAAGAACATGACCCTGCAGCAGGTGGCCGACCAGCTGGGGGACATTACCAAGCAGGCTCTGTCTAAATATGAGCAGGGCAAGGACGCGCCCAACTCCACTCGCTTAATCCAGCTCGCCGATGTGCTGGAGGTAAGCCCTGAGTATTTTTTCCGCCCGGATTCCGTGGCGTTAGGCGCGGTCGACTTTCGCAAGCACTCCGCCTTTGGCAAACGCCAGCAGGAAGCTGTGAAAGAGCAGGTGCGCGAGCATCTTGAGCGCTATTTGGCAGCGGAAAACGTGTTCGACACTGAACCACGCCGCCGTGGTTTTACCCATTGGCATCGCCGTTTTTCGGTAGCTAACGCTGAAGAGATCGAACAGGCGGCAGAAGCGTTGCGCCACGCCTGGAACCTGGGGCTCAACCCCATTGCCAACCTGACCGAAACCCTTGAAGAAAACGACATCAAGGTCGTGGGCTTACATGCCCACCAAAAATTTGATGGCCTGTGTGCGCTGGTCAACGAGGGCGCGGATGCGGTGATTGTGAGCAACACTGACCGCCCCGGTGAACGCCAACGCTTTAACCTCGCCCATGAGTTAGGCCACCTCGTGATGGCTATGCCTGACGCTATTCACGGCACCCGGGAAGAAGAGAACAACTGCCACCGCTTTGCCGGTGCTTTTCTGTTTCCTGCTAGCCAAGTACGCGCCATTTTCGGCGAGCACCGAAAGCGTGTTTTGTTTGACGAGTTCCTGCTGGCCAAACAAGAGTGGGGCATTTCTATTCAGGCGATTCTACGGCGGCTGCATGACCTGGGTATCATCAACCCGAACCTCTACCAAAGCACCGTCAAATACTGGTCAATGCAGGGCTACCGCACCAGTGAGCCTAACCCCTTGCCATCAGAGACTTCTTACCGCCTACGGCAGCTGGTTTACCGAGCCCTTGCGGAAGGGTTAGTGACCCCCTCACGGGCAGCGGAATTACTCAATACCGGCCTGGGGAATATCCAGGAGGTAATGGCCAACGGACAGACAGGTGGCGGCGCGCATGTCAGCGAAAATACTTGTCTCTGATACCAATATTTGGATTGATCTTCATCGTAGTGGCCTGCTTTCAACCGTCTTTGCACTGCCCCATCAATTCGTCACCACGGATTTTGTATGGCGAGAGTTAAGGCAGCCACCCGGCCAGCAGTTGACGGATCTGGGGCTGATGGTAGAAGGCTTAAGTGGCGATGAGGTGGTGTCGCTTTTTGAACTTCGCCAAACCCTGGGCAACTCTTCTCTGGCCGATGTGTCCTGCTATTTTCTGGCCAGAGAGCGGCGCTGGCCGCTATTAACCGGTGACGGTGCGCTGCGCAAATCCGGCCAACAAGGCCAGCTTGAAGTGCGGGGTGTGCTCTGGATTTTGGACGAGCTGGAACGCCATGCCTTGCTTTCGACGCAACAGCTCGCCGATGCGTTAGACAGCATGCTGAAGGCAGGTGCCCGATTACCGGAGACTGAATGCCGTAAACGGCTGAACCGATGGCGGTAGCATGCTAGGCTGAGCGAAAAGTACTACAAAGGATAATTACCTTGTTCCAGGATGAAGTCGAAAAGGTCGAATTGCCCGCCATCGCTCAGCTTCAGCAACTGGGCTGGAATTATGTTCCTGGGGCAAGTTTATCCCCTGTGCTGCCTATTGACGGTGCCCCTTCTACCGGTGAGCGCGGCTACTATCGTGATGTAGTGCTGGTCAAACAGTTAGAAGCCGCCCTGCGGCGCTTAAATCCCTGGATCAGCGAAGAGAACCTGCGCAAGGTACTGCGGGAGATTACTCATCCCCACCATGCGGGCCTGATGGAGTACAACCACGCAATCTACCAGCAGCTGGTCAACTATCTCTCGGTAGAGCAAGACGTGGGTAAGGGGCGCAAGGGGCAGACGGTCAAAATCATCGACTTCGACCAGCCTGACAACAACGACTTTCTCTGCACCAACCAATTCAAGATTGAAGGCCTTAACCAGAACATCATCCCGGATATCGTTTGCTTCGTAAACGGCCTGCCGTTGGCAGTGATTGAGTGCAAGTCGCCCTATATTGCTGATGCCCTAGCGCAAGGTGTTGACCAGTTACGGCGCTACGCTAATCTGCGTTATCACGAAGATGACGAAGGTGCTCAAAAGCTGTTCTGGTACAACCAGCTTATGGTCTCCACCTGCCGAGACCAAGCCAGGGTAGGTACGATTAGCTCTAGCACTCAACATTACGGTGATTGGAAAGATGCTTATCCTTTTACCGACGGGGATATCCGCCAGTTACTCGCTTCCGCTCAGGCAGAACAGCATCCACTACCTGCCGCCACTGCTTACCAAGTTACCGATGTGCCTTCCCCAGCTTACCTGCTAGAAGCGCAGCGCATTGCAGCGGGCCAACCGGCTCACGCAGATATCAACGCTCAAGAGCGCCTGCTGGCAGGGCTTTTCTCACCCGCTAACTTTCTCGACGTGCTACAGAACTTCACCCTGTTTGAAGCCGTGGATGGGCGGCTGATTAAGAAAATTGCCCGCTATCAGCAGTACCGTGCGGTTAACAAGGTGATTAAGCGCCTGAAAGAAGGCCAGGATCGTAAGGAAAAATCGGGGGTGGTGTGGCATACCCAAGGCTCTGGTAAGTCGCTCACCATGGTAATGCTGGCGGTGAAGATGCGCCGCGACCCAGAGCTACAACAGTACAAGCTGGTGTTCATCACTGACCGCACACAGCTGGATAGTCAGCTCTCCGCGACGTTCCGCGATGCTCAGAATGAAACCATTCACAATGCCGGTTCTGTTGCTCAGCTTAAAACGCTGTTACAGCTCGATTCATCCGATATCGTTACTGCCATGGTGCAGAAGTTTCAGGATGCAGAAGCCGAAGGCGATTTCAGCGACCTGAACCCCAGCGATAAAGTGATCGTGCTAGCCGATGAAGCCCACCGCACCCAGTTCGGTAACCTCGCTGCCACCATTAACGCCGCGCTACCTAATGCCCCCAAGATTGGCTTTACCGGCACACCTTTGCTGAAAACACAGAAAATGAGCCAGGCTTTCGGTGGCTATATTGATCAATACAAAATCAACGAAGCCGTAGCCGATGGGGCCACGGTGCGTATTCTCTACGAAGGCCGTCAGGTATTGTCCGATGTGGTGGGCGATTCACTGGATGCGCTTTTCGAGGAGTACTTTCGCGATTACAGCGACGACGAAAAAAAAGAGATCAGGAAAAAGTACGGAGTGGAACGTGCGATACGCGAGGCACCGGCACGCATCCGCTGGGTATGCATCGACCTGCTGAAACACTACCGCGAGCACATTCATCCCAACGGCTTCAAAGCGATGATTGTAGTCGGTAGCCGCTATGCTGCCACTCTGTTCAAGAAAACCCTGGATGAGCTGGATGCTCCACCGTCTGAAGTCATTGTTTCCGGCAGCCACAACGACCCGGCTTACTTGGCGCAGCACACCGATAAAGCACGCCAGAAACAGGTTGTCGGCAACTTCACCAAGCCGTTAAGTGAAGACCCAACGGCTTTTCTGATCGTGAAAGATATGCTGCTAACCGGCTTTGATGCGCCCATTGCCCAAGCCATGTATATCGACCGTAATCTGAAAGACCACACGCTGATGCAGGCGATTGCACGGGTTAACCGCACCTGCTCGTCACCTAACGGCAAGGGGACAAAGCAGGCAGGCTTTATTGTCGATTACTACGGACTATCTGATCAGCTGACCGAAGCGCTGGAGATGTTCAGTAACGAAGACGCTGAAGGCACCTACCACAGCCTTAAAGACGAGATCCCCAAGCTGAAGGCCGCCCACACAAGGGTTGCAAAGCTATTTGCAGCGGTAAAAGAGAAGGATATTGATGCCTACGTCCTTTTCCTCAAGGATGAAGACAAACGCCAACAGTTTGAGCTGGCGTATAAAGCCTTTGCCAAACAAATGGATATCATCCTGCCGGATACAGCGGCCAAACCGTTTGTGCCTGACCTAAAATTCTGGGGCAAGGTACAAAACGCCGCGAGAAACCGCTACCGCGACCCAGGCCTTAACCTTGCTGATGTAGGTGAAAAAGTTCGCAAGCTGGTGGAAGACCACATTATCAGCACGGGGGTAGACCCCAAGATCCCGCCAGTGGATTTAATGGATGCCAACTTCAAGCAAACCGTGGAGCAGATCAAATCCCCGGAATCGAAAGCGTCCGAGATCGAAAGCGCGATTAAGCACCACATCACCGTCAACCTGGAAGAAGACCCCGAGTATTACAAATCGCTTAGCCTACGCCTGCGCGATATTATCGAGAAAACGGCGGGTAAATGGGACCAACAGTTGGAGCTGCTCTCGCAGATGGTTAGCACCATCAGCACCGAGCATAAACAGGAAGCCGATGCCCTGGGGCTGAGTGAAACCGAGTTTGCTTTCTACAACATCCTAATGGCGGAAGTGACCCACCATGCCGGGGAAGATGCCATCAGCGAAGCGGTGCATGATGAGATCAAGGCCATCAGCCAAGACCTCGTTGGAATGTTTGATGAAGCCACCCAGATCGTCGACTTCTTCGATAAGCAGGATCAGGTCAAACGCATGAAAAAAGAGATTAAGCGCGCCGTTCTGGATGGCTCCTTTGCGGATAAAGCACTGGTCACTGTGGTGCAAGACCGCTTTATGGAGCTGGCCAAAAACCGTTTTGGAAAAGCGAATCCATGACCGCCATGGCAAACCCAACCGAATACCGAGATGCCTCGGGTTTTATTGCCGAAATCATCCGCACTAATCGCCGTAAATCGGCGGATATCCGCGTGGAAGAAGGCGCAGTATCTATCGTGGTGCCCAGTGAGACCCCACTGGAAAAGATTGACCAGCTGTTGGCTAGCAAGCGGCGCTGGATCAAAGAAAAAATGGCCTTACACCAGCTGGCCGCGCCTGCCAGTAGCCGCGAGTTTGTCTCCGGTGAAGCGTTTCCTTATCTGGGGCGCAACTACCGCCTCAAGATAGAAACCGGTGCCTTTGCCCCGGTAAAGCTGGTACACGGCAGATTGTTAATAACGCTACCCAGCGGCCCGGAACGCCCGCACATGGTGCGCAACGCCTTGGTACGCTGGTACAAACGCCAAGCCGAACAAAAAATAAAAGAGAAAGTGACGCGCTTTGCCCCCATCGTGGGAGTATCACCTATGGGCGTAGGCATTCGCACGTTTAAATCACGCTGGGGCAGCTGCACCACCAAGGGCAAGCTGGAGTTTAACTGGCAGATCATGATGGCCCCCAACCGAATGGTGGATTACGTGGTGATGCACGAGCTTTGCCACCTGATCCGCCACGATCACTCCTCTGAGTTTTGGAATGAGCTTGGACGGGTGATGCCGGACTATCCACAATGCCGAGAGTGGTTGAGGGAAAATGCGGAGAGGGTGGGGTTTTGATGGGTTTCTTGAATTGCAGCAATTTCGCATGTGGTAACGAACCGTCACTTATCGACCGAGGCTGTGTGAAAACGTAGTGACCGCTATACTTTGCCTAGGCCCGTAGAGGAAATGGCGATGAAGCGATTTGTGGTAGGAGAGGCCCGAGAACAAAGTACGTTATTCCCCGCGCTCTTGGACGACTTCATCGCCAACGACAACCCTGTTCGTGCTATTGAGCCTTCGTGGACGGCCTCGATCTCAGAGGGCTTGGTTTTAAGGGTGTTGATCCGCATGCGACAGGTAGGCCAGCCTATCATCCCTCTGTACTTTTGAAGCTCTACATCTATGGCTACCTCAATCGCATCCAGTCGAGTCGCCGTTTAGAGCGCGAGACTCAGCGCAATGTCGAGCTGATGTGGCTGACTGAGCGTCTGACACCCGATTTCAAGACGGTTGCCGATTTTCGAAAGAACTACGGCGAGGCCATCCGCCGTGTCTGACGAGAGTTCATCGTGCTTTGCCAGCGACTGGAGCTATTCTCCCAGGCCATCGTGACCATTGACGGCAGCAAGTTCTAAGCCGTCAACAACCGCAACCGTAATTTCACGGCGACCAAGATGAAGCGTCGCCTTGAGCAGATCGAAGAAAGCTTCAATCGGTACCTTGGTCAGCTTGGCGCAGCTGATCGCGAGGAACCTGCACTGGCAGAGGCGAGGACAGCGCACCTGAAGGAGAACATCACGAAGCTCAGGGTAGAAACTGCACGATTACAATCAGTTAAGAAGGCGCGACTTCAGCCTCCCGACCAATAAATATCCTTAACGGATCCAGACTCCAGGTCGATGGCCGCGAGTGGTAGAGGTACGGGGACGGTGGAATACAATGTACAGACAGCGGTCGATAGCAAGCATCATCTAATTGTCGCCCTGAGGTGACCAATGTCGGACATGATCGGGGGCAGTTGTTCAACATGGCCAAGCAAGCTCGGGAGGCCACTGGCATCAAGGAGATGAAAGTCGTAGCGGATAGAGGCTACTTCAAGGGCGAGGAAATTCTGTCCAGCCACAAGGAAGGAATCACTACTTACCTCCCCAAGCCGATGACATCGCCCAACCAGGCAAAGGGACTGTTCCCAAGAGAAGCCTTTCGATATCTACCTGAAAAAAATGGGGTATCCGGATTATCTGGTTGGTATGCGAGAGCGAAAGGTGGCCGACAAACTCAACCCACAACGGATTGGCTGGTTGATGGCTCGCTGAGTACGCTCACTTGCTAGAGAGCAGATACTTCACCAAACAGGCGATGCCCAGGACCAGTAGCAATAGTAGGGCAATTCCGATCACTGGCATTATCCAGCCCATCGCCCCCATCATCCCGCAATCTGGTAGTGTCGTGTTCATCGTGACAGGGCTCCCTGTGGTGTCCATGCCCAAAACCCGTGGTGCCGCCGCCCAGTGGCACCACGGTCGCGCTCATATCGTTCACCCGGCACAGCAGGACAACTGCGTCACATCCTTGGTGAAAGTCTGGGCACAGAGCTTGAGCCCTTCCACCATGGTCAGGTAGGGAAACAGCTCATTGGCGATGTCGTGTACGGTCATGCGTGCGCGTAGCGCCATCACCGCCGTCTGGATCAGCTCACCGGCTTCCCCCGCCACCGCCTGCACCCCCAGCAACCGGCCCGAGTCGCGTTCGGCCACCAGCTTGATGAAACCACCGGTGTCGAAATTCACCAGCGCACGCGGCACGTTTTCCAGGTCCAGCTCACGGGTATCGACGCTGAAGCCTTGCTCGATGGCCTCGGCTTCCGTCAGGCCGACGGTGGCCACCTGGGGGTCGGTGAAGATCACCGCCGGCATGGCGCTCAGGTCCAGGGTGGCTTCGCCCCCGGTCATGTTGACGGCAGCCCGGCTGCCCCCGGCGGCGGCGACATAGACGAACTCCGGCTGATCGGTGCAGTCACCGGCGGCATAGAGCCCCGGCACCGTGGTGTGCAGATGCTCATCGACCAGAATAGCCCCATGTGCGGTTTCCACGCCGAGGCTCGCCAGGTTCAGGGCCTCGGTATTGGGTGTCCGTCCGGTGGCCACCAGCAGTTGATCCGCCCGCAAGGTGCCGGCGTTGGTGTCGACAATGAATTCATTGTCGGTGTAGTCCACACGGCTCGCCTGGGTCTGCTTGAGGACCTCGATGCCCTCGCGGCGAAACGCCGCCTCCACCGCATCCCCTACCGCCGGGTCTTCCTGGGAGAGCAGGCGGCTGCGGGCCAGCACCGTGACCCGGCTGCCCAGCCTGGCGAAGGCCTGGGCCAGTTCCAGGGCCACCACCGAGGCGCCGATCACAATCAGCCGCTCGGGAAGAGTGTCCAGGGCCAGAGCACTGGTAGAGGTCAGGTAGGGGGTGTCGGCAAGACCCGGGATCGGCGGTACTGCCGGTCGGGCGCCAGTACCGATGAAGGCGCGGTCGAAGTGGACGACCTGCTCGCCGCCCTCGTTCAGCTTGACCATCAGGCTATGGGCATCGATAAACCGGGCCTCGCCGTGCAGGACAGTGATGGCCGGGTGGTCGCGCAGAATCCCCTCGTACTTGGCGTCACGCAGTTCCTCGACACGTCGCTGCTGCTGCTCGAGCAGCTTGGCCCGATCCACCACCGGCGCCTGGGCGCTCAGGCCTGCATCGAAGGGACTTTCCGTACGCAAGTGGGCAATATGGGCCGCGCGAATCATGATCTTCGAAGGCACACAGCCTGTATTGACACAGGTACCGCCGACGGTGCCGCGTTCGATCAGGGTGATCCGGGCGCCGCGCTCGGCGGCCTTCAGGGCCGCCGCCATGGCGGCGCCGCCGCTGCCGATCACCGCGATGTGCGGGGCGTCTTCATCACGGCCCTTGGACACCGATGCGCCTGCCGGGGAAGTGGGCCCACTGTTGGCCAGTCGAGCTTGGTAGCCAAGTCGGGTCACGGCAAACGTCAACGCCGAGGCCGGTGTCCCCGGATCAACGGCTACCGATGCCGTCCTCTGAGGATAGGATACCTCCACCGACTGCACGCCGGGCAGCTTCTCCAAGGCTTCCCTGACATGATCCGCACAGCGGTCACAGGTCATGCCGCTCACGTTGAGTTCAATCATCACGTTTCTCCGAGTCTTCATTAGTAAAGCCGGCATCCTGCTTCCGCTTGTGGTATCGCGCGTAGAGAGGTAAGCCGATGACGATGGCCAGGACGGCAAACAGCAGGTAATCGAGATAGCCTGCCAACGCGGCCAGGCCCGCCGTACCGAATAGCACCAGGGCGATTGGCCCGGCGCAACACAGCACCATCAACCCGGTGCCAAGCACGACGCTTATAAATTTCTGCGAATCTTTCACGCTTATTCCTTCACCGTGACGGACAAGCTCGTAAACAACTCACCCGATGACCGCGATGTGCAGCTGCTTGATGTCACTCAGGGGGCGTATTCCTTGATTTGATAGAGCCGTTGTCACAACAGGCGTCGAACTGCTTCTTACGCCAAATCGCATAAATGGTCAGGCCGATGAAGAAGGCCAGGGCCGGCAATAACACAACGTCGAGATAGCCCGTCAGCGCCGCCAGGCCCACCGTGCCAAGCAGGATCACCAGGATCGGCGTAAAGCAGCACAATGCCACCAGGACGGTGCCGATCACGCTCACGCGCAGCAGGGTCTTGGGATTCTTCATGATCACTCTCGATCCGCTTGCGAGGATGTCGGGGTTGATGGATACCCAGCGTTGGTGGTGGCCTCGGTCAATGCCTCCACCGACGTTCGGGCGTCGTCAAAGGTGACCACGGCCTCGAGATCCGCGTAGCTCACGTCGACTTGCGAGACGCCGTCCACCTTGTTGAGGGCGGCCTTGACGGTGATCGGGCAGGCGGCACAGGTCATGCCCGGCACCGACAGCTTCACGGTCTGCAAGGCCGCTAAGGCGGGCGTGCTGAGCAGGGCGAGTAGCGCGATGAAGGCGAAACGAGCTTTCATGGTAGATCTCCTTTTAATAGAACAAGGGCAAGACGTAGGGGAATACCAGGGCGATTAGCACCAGCAGCGATACGAGCCAGAAGATCGCCTTGTAGCCCGTCCTGACCCGTGGCACGGCACACACCTCTCCCGGCTGGCACTTTTCCACTGGCCGAAAGACGCGACGCCAGGCGAAGAACATCGCCACCAGCGCGACGCCGATAAAGAGCGGGCGATAGGGCTCCAGCGACGCCAGATTGCTGATCCAGGCGCCGGAAACGCCCAGCGTGATCAGAACCAGCGGGCCGAGGCAACACGCCGAGGCCAGGAGGGCCGCGACTCCTCCGGCGGCCAGGGGCCCTCGCCCCGTTTTAGGTGTCCGCATTGACGATTCTCCTTTCGGGATGGGGGGAGCTACGATAAGGTTACTTCCGTAGCTTGGTACGGAGTCAAGCATCATGAAGAGACATGCAGATAAAGTGGCGGACACCATGACCATTGGCGGCCTGGCCAAGGCGGCCGGCGTCAATGTCGAGACAATCCGCTATTACCAGCGACGAGGGCTATTATCGGAGCCCGAACGACCTCCCGGAGGTATTCGACGCTATAGTGCCGCCGATATCGACAGGTTGACGTTCGTGAAAACGGCGCAGCAGCTGGGCTTTAGTCTGGATGAGATCAGTGACCTACTTCGGCTGGAAGATGGCGCCCACTGTCAAGAAGCCAGTGCTCTCGCAGAGCACAAGTTAGGGGACGTTCGCGAGAAGATCGACAGGCTTGAAAGAATTGAGAAGGTGCTGAGCGAAATGGTCGACCGATGCCATGCACAACAAGGCAATATCACTTGCCCGCTAATTGCGTCATTGCATGAAGGGCTCAGAGAAGCAGAAGACCCAAGGGAGTAAATCACCTTCAGTTCGTAGAAAACAACGCGGTCAAAGAGTCGCAATCATCTATGGACCATGTCGACAAGGAAAGTTTGCATGACCAGCTTGCCTGACAACATCCTGCACCTTCCCGAGTACCACGTCCTAGCCACCAAGATGGAAGAGCATGATCTCCACTACCAGGTCGAAGCTCCTGAGCCTCTAGCTTGCGAGGAATGCGGCGTTGAGAGTGAGTTTGTCAGGTTCGGCAAGCGCGATGTGGCCTATCGCGACCTACCCATCCACGGAAGGCGGGTCACCCTCTGGGTGGTCCGTCGCCGCTACACCTGCCGGGCGTGTGGAAGGACGTTCCGGCCAGCTCTTCCGGAAATGGTAGACGATCACCGCATGACGCGGAGGCTTTACAACCACGTCGAGAAGGAAGCCTTCAATCACCCCTACGCCTACGTGGCTGATACCACGGGCCTCGACGAGAAGACTGTCCGCGAGATATTCAAGAAGAAGGCTGAGTTCCTGGCAGCCTGGCATCGCTTCGAGACACCCCGCTGCCTGGGGATCGACGAGCTGTACCTGAACCGCCGCTACCGCTGCATCCTGACCAACCTGGAGGAGCGTACCCTACTGGACCTGCTGCCCGGTCGCCAGCAGGACGCGGTGACGAGGCGCCTCATGAGCATGACCGAGCGCCACCAGGTCGAGATCGTCAGCATGGATATGTGGAAACCCTACCGCCGTGCTGTCCAGGCGGTGCTGCCGCAGGCTCGCATTGTGGTCGATAAGTTCCACGTCGTGCGAATGGCCAACGAGGCCTTGGAAAAGGTCCGCAAGGGGCTCAGGAAAAAGCTGACGTCCAACCAGCGCCGAACCCTCAAGGGTGACCGGAAGATCCTGCTGAAGCGCGCTCACGATGTCTCAGATCGCGAACGGCTCATCATGGAGACCTGGACAGGGGCATTCCCCCAGCTCTTGGCGGCCTACGAGCACAAGGAGCGGTTCTTCCACATCTGGGACGCCACAACCCGGCGTGACGCCGAGAAGGCGCTGACTGCCTGGATTGACGACATCCCACAGGGGCAAAAGGAGGTCTGGAAAGATCTCGTCAGTGCTATCAGTGGCTGGCATGAGGAGATGCTGACCTACTTCGAGACCGACATCCCGATCACCAACGCCTTCACGGAGTCAATCAACCGGCTGGCCAAGGATAAGAACCGCGATGGCCGTGGCTACTCATTCGAGGTGATGCGGGCCCGGATGCTCTACACCACCAAGCACAAGAAGAAGGTGCCGCAGACCAAGGAATCCCCCTTCCTGGGCAAGGCCACCATGACCTACAGCATGGGTCTTCCCGAGCCTGAGAAAAACTACGGCGTCGATCTATCAACCTTCTGGAAGAGTTAAGGGTTCGAAGGAGCAAGGGGCTCCATCTACCACTTAATCCGGATACCCAAAAAATGAATATTCTTTTCCAGCAGGGCAGGGGCTTACTTGGCGGTATGTATCTGAAGGAAATGGGCAGAAGCTAGATACTTATTGGAGTTCGTCATGTGTCAGCTGCTCCTTAAGGGAAAAATGCACAACAGGAAAGCAGAGGCGGATAAGGCGTTGGGAACATGAAGATGTACTCGAAGCCCTGCAGTCACATCTTAATTGGAACCCGGAAATGATGCGCTTAAGGCGCCAAACGGTGGAGCATCCCTTTGGCACGCTGAAGGATTGGATGGGGGTAATACACTTTACGACCAAGCGGCTCAAAAATGTCAGCACGGAAATGAGTCTTCATGAGCTGGCCTACAACCTGACGCGTGTCATAAAGATCTTGGATATCAATGGGTTGATGAGGGCCGCGAGGGCGTAAAAGCCCAGTTGTTTCCGTCTATTCAGGGCCAAATAAGAGCTTTCTGCTGATTCTGCCATTCCCATCTATCACCACAGCATCAGGCGGTAATCATCCGAGCAATGGCTTGTGTGGACTCAACAAGAAGCTGAGGGTGAAGATTCTTGAGTTAGACCAGTTTTTTTCTGTTTTTACACGGCCATGACCCTTAGCGGACTTCCCGGGGAAATACTGCTGGTACAATGATGGTTGTTTGCTGCCAAGCTATAATAAATATTCATTGGTTTAAATAGGTTAGGTCACTGACATTATGATCGACTCTGAGTCTTACGAAGGCATTTTGGAAAGCTATACGTCTGCCCTCGAATGGATGCAGAATATCGGGGTAAATCTTGGCGCCGGGCGTACATCGCACTATGAGAATATCGTCAGCAATTGGACCGGATCATATAGAACGGCATCACTTGTAGATGGCGAAAGAATATTTCCGAGTTTTGTCAGTTCGATGCTAGAAATTCATGACTTTGTGAGCGTCTACAAAGCCTTTAAAGATGTTCCTGCCGCAGAGCTTGGAGGTATTGTTGCAAAGCTCAATAAAGCAGTGAATGGGCCAATATATCTAGAACAGGAGTCTCCAACCTCCGCAACAGCACGAAACTTTCTTTTCGAAGCGTTGGTAGCCGCCAGGCTTCATGCCCCAGCTAAAGGTGCATCTGCCATTCTCGGTGCGCCCTCAGATACCGGGGTGCTATTTGGCGGGAACAAAATTTGGATCGAGTGCAAGCGTGTTACATCTGAAGGAAAGATTGAGAAAAATACCAGAAAAGCCTCTAGCCAACTTGAAGAAGTCTTCAAAAAGAAGACGAGGTCAGGTCATAGAGGAATTGTCGCCCTTGATGTATCAAAGATCCTAAATCCCGGGGATCGCATCTATATGAGAGAAAATGACGCGCATTTACTTAAGTCTATCGACAGTTTGATGAACGTTCTCATCGAGCGTTTTGCCCCAGTCTGGCAAAAAATTTATGAAAGAAGGAACCGTAAAGTAATCGGAACAATTGTGCGTTATGTGTTTATGTCCACATCAGAGGAACGCAATTTGCTGGTTCACACTGCTCAGTGGGGCCTGAATCCTCGTGTCGGTACGTCTGACCACAGCGAAAAAATTCAAAAAGATCTCGTCTCTGCTTTGAATATGAACTGAAACCCATGAGATCAGAACCTAACCAGTCGCTGTTGCCGTACAGTTTTTCTGTTTTTTTACGACTCCAAAACTGCCGCAAAGCTTCGCGTTATGCTGTAAGGAGGTAAAGATTGCAGGAAACACTCGCAGATATTGAGGCGCTTACCCTACGGTGCCGCTCTGATCAGTCGAAGAGCTATATAGCAGAGGCTAACCAATGCTATCGCGCCGGTGCCTACCGAGCAGCGATAGTAAGTACTTGGGTCGCGGTGGTCTTCGATCTTATCGACAAGATCCGAGACTTATCGGTGAGTGGTGACGCCAACGCGATAGCCCTTGAGCATAAGCTCACCACCTATATCGGCCAGATAAACTCAGGTAATCAACAGGGAACCTCAAAGGCTCTCGAGTTTGAGCGAAACATCCTTGCTACTTGTCGAGACAAATTGCAGTTTTTTGATCAGCAACAGTTCGTAGATCTTGAGCGTCTACGAGAAGATCGACATCGATGTGCTCATCCTTCTTTTCAGCAGGTCGGTGTTCCTTATAGGCCATCCGCAGAGCAAGCTAGGCTCCATATTAGAAATGCTGTGGTTCATGTGCTTTCACAGCCTCCGGTTCAGGGCAGGGCGGCACTCGCTGGGATTAAGACCACTATTGCCTCTCAGTATTTTCCTGCATCTGTAGATAAGGCAGTAGCTGAACTTCGGAAGGCTGGCTTGGTCAGTCCAACGGATGCACTTGTGCGCTCCGTTTTGGATGCCCTCGTTTTCGGTTTTCTGACGCCTGACGACGAGTTGTACGAGAAGGATCAAGCTGTCACGGCCCTCAATGCATTGCACGAGATTTCTCCTGGTCTAGTAGAAGAGCGGCTCGGTCTTCAGTTGAGCAAAGCAATCAATGATGTGGGAGACGACAGGTTTTTGAGCGTTTTCTACCTCGTCGCGTCAGTCACGCGTGCTTGGGACCTTATTGATCAGCCCTCTAAAGCTCGAATCGAGCGGTTTGTAGAGGTCGCGCCGTATGACGACCTGTCACCTGCCATAGGTGCGCTTGCCGATATTGATGAACTGCGGCCTGAATTGCAGACAAGAATCCGAGGGTTCAACCTTGACGAGCTTGCGAGGGTTGTAGAATTTCCTCAAGTTCATGATGCATGCAAGGGAAGAGCTTTTGAGCTTTTAGCGGAATCAGGCTCGTGGGATAGAACAAATGCGGTCATAACTCGAGTAATCCTGCCACTGTTTGAGGCGCTTACAGCCGAGGACGTTACAACGATCGTGAGGCTTCCCAAAGAGAGAAGGGCTGACCTTCTTGGGGCTCATGCATACAAGCTCTTCGTCGATCGCGTTCGAGATGCTGAACTAATGGAAGGGGCTGAGCTTGACGATCTCCTTACCAATAATGGGGCGGAATATCTTGTGGCCCAAGCATAAGCGCATGACCAGAAGTTGCAGTCGACGGCTCCGCCGCGGCTGAGCTTTCGCATTATATCAATGTCGACTAGTAGGCTGCTTCTGGACGGACAACGACGGCCCCAAATAGGCCGTCGTCAGTATGTTCTGCCATTCCAACGCGCCATCTAACTCTATCCCTAGATACCTGACAGTGCTTTCCAGCTTCGTGCGACACAGGAGCAGTTACACTGCATCTCCCAGTGCTGAGAAGGTGTCCAACATTTGACTGAAGGTACGGTACTAAAAGATTACTTAGATAATACTTTGCCAGTTGGCCCGGTAGAGTACAGAGTGGATGATAAAGTGCACTCTTCCGCCCGTGCAGGGAGGAGAATTACCGCGTGGCGTGGGGGATCTTCCGCCGTCAGAACTAATTACCTGGAGCTCGTGGAGCGCCAGAATAGGAAAAGTGAATAGGGTTAAATATGTTCGACTTGATCAGTCATTTATGGCCACAGTTCGCGTTGGTACTCACGCCAGGTCTGGAAATGGAGGAAATTGCAGTCTGGATCTGGTTGTTCATGATGATAATCATGGCCATATCAGTGATGTCTGTAATTCGGCATTGGTTGCATTTCTCTCGGCGCTTGAAAAGGGTTCAGCAGCTTATCCAAGGGCAGGATCGCAACAGCTTGGCCCAGAATCGGCTTGTCACGCTGGAAAAGGCGCTGGAACAGGATCGGGTTGTCACCGGCCCTTTGTGGCGGGAGTTTGATGAAAGCCTAGTTTATTCAGCAGACAAGTCCCGACTGTTCAATACGTTGGAAGCCGAGCATTTCTTCAATAACTACACTCTGGCCTATGGTCTGACTTCCAGTCGTTTGCTTGCGGCCGCGCCTGCCTTTCTAACTGCTATCGGGGTGCTGGGTACCTTTCTCGGGCTGACGCTCGGACTCAAGGGCTTGCAGATTAATGCCGGAGATGTCGAGACTCTGAAAGATGGCATTTCAGTGATGATCAACGGTGCGGCTGTTGCCTTCATGACCTCGATCTGGGGTGTGGCCCTCAGTTTATTGCTTAACGTGTTTGAGAAGCTGGTAGAACGGAAGGCACTGGCAAAAATCCGTGACCTGCAGCAACGTATCGACTATCTGTATCCACGATTACCAGCGGAGCATTCGCTGGTTCAGATCGCGGCTGCCACCGAGGAAAGCAAGGAGGCGCTGCAGGAGCTGCATGAACGTATCGGCGATCGTCTACAGGAAACTGTATCTGGCATGAGTGACTCCATGCAGCAGGCCTTTACTGATGCGATCAATACCGTGATGGCACCCGCCATTCAGTCCTTGGTGAATAATACTAACCAGCAGTCAACGGATGTACTGGAGAAGCTGGTATCTGGTTTTATGGATGGTATGAAAACGGCAGGTTCAGATCAGAGTCATCTGATGAAGAATGCCGCTGAAGAAGTGCAACAGGCTGTGTCCGGTATGGCCGGCCGAATGGAGGCGCTATTCAAGCAATTGGACGAGCAGCAGAGTAGGACGAGAGAACAGACTGAGGGCACCTCAAGAGAATTTGCACAGCTGCTTGAACAGCAGGGCGCAGATGCCGCGCAGCGTCAGCAGCAGATGGAGCAACGCTTCAATCAGCTCATGGAACAGATGGAACATAAAGTCAGCGCGCAGTTCGACAAGTCGTCGGAGGATGAGCGCAAACGGGCAGCCACCCAGGAGCATTTGCATACGCAGATGGTGGCTGGATTCCAGAGTCAGCTGGAGCAATTCAATAGCGCTTCGAGCGGCCAGATCCAGGCAATTAACGAAGCCTCGGCCAAACAGCAGAGCGAAATGGGGCAGACCTTTGAATCGGCACTGGGCGGTCTGCAAACGCTTATAAGCAGCCAGGCTGCAGCAGCCAGTGAACGTGAGAGTGTTATCGAGTCCCGCTTCAATAGCCAGCTTGAGCGGCTTGCGGCAGAACAGCAGCAGTTATTGTCTGCCGTGACGCAGGGGGCCCAGCAGACTCAACAGCAGATGCTTGAATTGACCAAACAGCACCAGCAGTTGATGACTGAAATGGGCGAGGTCAGTCGTTCGGTTGAGGTTAGCAGTCAGCATATGAACAACAGCTCCACTCAATTGGGTCTGCTGTCAGCTAACCTTAAGCAGGCAGCTGACGTACTAGATTCGCGCTTGCAGGCTGTAACAGAAACACTGGCGGGGGCCTCTGATCAAAACCGCGAGCTGGCCGAGCAGGTGAGCTTGCAGGCGGATACGCTCAGACAATTGCAGGCAGAACTGACCACGGCGACCCAGCATTTCGAGAAGGCTGCGGTGGCTGCAGAGCAAGGCTTTGAAGTGTTTGCCAACCATCAACAGCAGTTCCTGCAGGGCATCAATACTGAGTTTCAAGGGCTTGGCCAGGCGCTCAAGGAGCAGGTCGGCGGGATCGAGCAACAGGCTGATGAGTGGCTACGCAGCTACTCCACTGAGGTGCGTACTCAGGTTGGCGAGAGGATGGAGCACTGGAACAAGAACACGCTGGAGTTTGCTGATCAGATGCGGCGCACGGTGAATGCGATCAGTGGGATAGTGGATGATCTGGAGCAGAAGGTCTGATGCGCTTTTTAAAAAAGGGTCCCGCTAATGTGGATGAGGAAAATCCCTATTGGATGTCCTTTTCCGATGTAATGTCTGCGCTTTTGATCATATTCATCCTAGCGTCTGTTGTGCTGATCATCCAACTGATGGAAATTCAAGAAGAATTGAGAAAGCAGCAACAGGAGTTCAATCAGGAAATACAGGAGTTACGGCAAGCAGAGCAGGTGCGTAGAACTATCCTGCATGAGGCAGCTGATTTGTTGCAACAACGGGGCATACGCGTCACGGTAAGTGAAAATGACACCGTTCTGAGTATTCCTAACGATATTCTGGGGTTTGGTACCGGTGCGCATGAGATTGGGACAGCCTATCAGGGCACAGCTGTAGAGATTGGCAGGGTGCTTAGTGATGTCATAAATAAGGATAATCGAGTCGATTACCTGGATACGATTTTTGTTGAGGGCCACACAGATAACCGCCCACTTAACGGCTTTATGGGTAAGGGAAACTGGGGGCTGTCGGCTTTTCGAGCCATCTCGCTCTGGCAGCTATGGGATGAGCTGCTGCCCGAGCAATTCTCTTTGGATGACATAGAGAATAAAGACAATCAGCCGCTGTTCTCAGTCAGTGGCTATGGGCCAACCCGACCGGCTACCAGAAGACAGGATACAGAAGAAGAGCTTAGCCAGAATCGACGAATCGATATCCGCTTTACCATCAGGCGGCCGAGCAGTGCAGAGTACCGTAGGGTCAGTGAGAACCTTGAGGAAGCTATACGATGAATCTTCCGCCACCTGAACTGCTGGTAATAGATTGGCCTGAGGGTACTCTGGAAAGTTGGCCGATACTGACAGAACGCCTGAAAAGGGTGGCCGGAGCTGCTGGCAAAAACGATTTGTTTTACGAAACATCCGAGCATTTGAGGCGGCTATCAAGGGTCATGGATGGCCGGGTACTCGCTGGCTTAATGTGCAAACGCATTACGGCGAGGGCCATTACTCAGCTTTGGCTGGAAGATGCCGAGTTCCGCCGCAGAATGCTGAGCCCGAAAATCCTTGATATCTTGGTGAAGCAACAGCTTGGGCAGTTAGGCGTGGTTCCGCTGCAGAACCTGATTGCTTTGTACTTCCGCATGTTCGACGAGCTAGATCAGCATGGGGAAAACCTCAGAGAAGAACTGCAAGACCTCTTAGAGCAACAGCTGTCTACCCGCTTTGCACATAATTCCAGATGCTCTGGTCACCAACGGGACTTATTGTCCATTCTGTATTCCGAAGCGAAATGGCTTCTTTCAATTAATGGGCCGAAACACTTGGTGGATTACGTCTATGAGGAAGGCTGGGAGCTTGACCGGGCCTTCTTGTACTTCGAGCTACGGGGGCTCGATGATGGGCGGTATGCGAGAATCTGTCGGGCGCATTATTATTTGAATACCTTGAGGGAGCTGCCGGTTGGTCAATATCACGAGGTACTGGCTGAGCTGCTCAAGCCAGCGGTCAGCCAAGCCCCCTTTGAGGACGGCAAGCGTATCGGCCATGTTGCTCTGGAAATTCTTATTGATCGGGCAGGTGATGCACCGGGTGATGAGTGGCAGAATTTCATTATGGATCTGGCTGGTGATCCACGTATCGCAAGTACTGCACAGAGCTATCGTGAATGGTGGCAGCCGCTGGGCGAAGATCGAATTGAAAAGGTGAGACGTTGGCTTTACAAGGAGGATTTGCGTTTATTTCTTAGCGCGTTGGAGCAATTTGGTAAGGAAAGCGGTGATGCTGCCATGCAGCGCATGTTTCCGGCTCGTAAGCGGTTTATCGAGGGACTCGACAGACTCAAGTTGGTACGCAAAACACGCCTGATGCTTGGAGCCAAAGCCGCGTTCGCGGTGAAGAGTATTCTTGGCGATGAATTAAAAACAAACTTCGTAAGACTCTCCAATGCCAACGGCATGTCTGACAAAGCGGTTATCTATATTGATTGCGGTGATTTTTGTCTGATTGAAGGCTCCCATAACTTCAAACTGTGGGTATACCTGCGGCCACCGTGGGAGAGATTGTATAGTTATAATACTAAAGAACTATCACATTCCGAACTGACGATACGTGCCCCAAGTGGATATAAGGGACTTTACGGTGCAGATGCGCCATACGAAGCCATCACCCATAGTCCCTCTACGTGGCACAACCGTTTTTTCAGCTTTTTGGCCGACCATGGGGTGTCTATTGATATCGAACAGTTGATGTTCCCAGATGACTACAGAAACTATCTCAGGCGGTTTGGCGTACCCTATGTAAAGCCGCTGAAAACGCGGCTTGATCCGTTGTCAGCTGCTAGCCCAAGAAACGATAACGCTGACAGACATGGCCAGGGTTAAACCAAGACGATGAATGGCTTGAAAACATGAAAAATCATCTCAAGGATCTGTTCAACTCGTTGATGTTTGGTCGGCAAGCAACTGGAATAGATGGCGAGCCGCTGCAGACGCAGGTTGATTCCAGCGGTCTGCTCTTTTTTGCCTCTCCCCAGACCATTGCTGAACTTAAGGCAGGTAAGGGCTCGCCTATTGCGCTATTGCAAATGGTTGTGCTGCAGATGCTGCTTGAACAAGGCGATGCCGAGTCGTTGCCAAACGGCTATCTGGTAAGTTCGCGAGTTGCTGCCGCGCTGGATGATGAACAGGCGGATTTGCTGAATCTGCCTGGTCGCTTTACCCATGGCTTTGTCGCGAATGTAAAAGGGCATACCCGAAATCCTGGCTTCAGAGTACAGCTTTTTGCCTCCATTGATGGGCAGGAGTATCCGATCCTAATCAAGGGCCCTTACTTATATGTTGGCCAGAGCCAGCCGTACCGTCTGAATCCGGCTGAACTGTCGGCATTTTCGGCGCTTGCAGTACATAGCAGCCTGTCTCCTGATGAGACCGGTGAAGCCGCAAACCTGCGGTTGATAGCGCAGCTGCAGGCAGCCCGGCGCAGTGGCATGGATCTTGCCCTTGGCGCATTCAGTAATCTCGACGTGGTGGTACCTGAAGGGATTGGTGTTGTGGCAACGCGGATGCCGGATGGCAGCCTTGAGCTTTGTCCTTCACTGGGTGATGGTTCGACTCCGGATCAACTCGACAAGCGCTGGACCCAGTTAGATCTGACCCGCGATGGTGGCGTGTTGAGGGTAGAGGAAAGACTTGTACTGCTGGAGCCGGAGAAGATCGCTGCGGTACGAGAGGTGCTGGGCAGTCGGCTTATACCAGCTAACAAGGTGGAGGAGTTCATCAAGACACCCTCCGCGTTCCTTGATGCTTCTCTGATCAATCTAGATATGGGATTTTCGGTTCGCGTGCTGGGTATTGGCAAAATGCTGCACGTGGACTTCGGCCCACTGGATGACAAGAAACGGGATTGGTTTGCGACTTCATCGCGTCCCCAGCCTCCTGAAGCGTTGCATAAACATGTTACTTGTACTGAAGATCTTTATGCCTTCAAGGAACGCTTGCACGCCGCCCAGCAACAGGGTGCCCAGAGCGTTGAATTTGAAGGAGAGCAGTTTGATATCAGTGAGCCTGCCAATGTCGCCAGTGTCCTTAGGAACATAGAAGCAGACCTTCAGCATAAACCTGTAAAACAGGAACAGGAAGGTAACGACCAGCTCGCAACCGAGCGGGTCACGCTTCTTTTAAAGGATGTGGACGAACTCAACCGTGAATTGCTGACCAAAGCGCAGCAGCAGGACAGAGCGCCGGGAGTCGATGCCTCGAAGCTGCTTCGATCGCCCTACCCGCATCAGGCCGAAGGGATCAGTTGGATGCTTGATCTGTTGCTCAAGGCTTTGGCCGACGATCATGAAAACATGTATCGGTTGCAAGGGGCTTTGCTAGCCGACGATATGGGTCTGGGCAAGACCTTCATGACTCTGGTGATGGTTGCCGAATATCTGGCCATCCAGACGGCGGCGGGTAAAACACAGAAGCCCATATTGGTGGTAGCGCCGCTCAGTTTGCTGGAAAACTGGGAAGACGAGATAAGCAAGACCTTCAAGACTTCTCCGTTCCGGGATGTGAAGGTGCTGCAGGCCGGCAGGGATCTGTCGGAGTTCCGTATCAAGGGCGCCCAACGAGAGTCGCTTCAATTGGCTGATTTGCTGGATGAAAGCGATGCGATGAGCGAAGCGGATATCCGTTACTCGCTACAAATTGGATGGGAAGCCGGTACCCAGCGTCTCGATATGGGTGGCCGGGTAGTGTTGACTACTTACCAGACCTTGCGCGATTACCAGTTTTCACTCTGTGTCATCGATTGGGGGGTGGTGATTTTTGACGAGGCGCAGAATATCAAGAATCCGAATACACTGCAGACCCGCGCGGCAAAGGGGCTGAAGGCGGATTTCAAGCTACTGGCAACCGGCACTCCTGTTGAAAACAGTCTGGGTGATTTCTGGTGTCTAATGGATACGGCTCAGCCGGGTTTACTCGGCAACTGGGCAGAGTTCCGGAGTAAATGGATCACTCCGGTTACTCAGGCTACGGAAGAAACACGGGATCAGATGCGCATCGAGACCGGCTCTTCCCTGCGCGAAGCGGTTGGCCCTTTCATGCTGCGGCGAATCAAAGAGCAGCAGCTTGAAGGCTTGCCGAACAAATATATACGCTCAGGGCTACTCCAGAGCGAAGCTGGGAATCTTCATAGGGCACCCGAACTCGCAGTAGCGATGAAAGGTGGTCAGTTACAGGCTTATGACGGTGTGCTGGATAGTTACCGGCGACAGCGTGTAGAGGAAGATATGCGTGGGCAGGCACTTTCAGCGTTGCAGCAGTTGCGTTCTATCTCGCTGCATCCACGAATGGGTGATACGGGCTTGCTCCGAGTTACCGGAGCAGAAGCTGCTCGCAATGTGATTGCAGAGTCGGCAAAGTTGTCGGTGGTACTGGAGCAGCTTGACCGCATCAAGACTAAAGGGGAGAAGGTGATTCTTTTCATGGTCACCAAACAGCTACAGATAGCGCTCAAGATGTGGCTGAGCCAGATCTATGGTCTGGACATTCACATCATCAACGGCGATACCGCAGCTGTGCAGAAAAAACGGGACGTGCTGACTCGCAAGAAGATGATTGAGCAATTCGAATCAATTGCCGGGTTCAATATTATCATCATGTCACCAATTGCTGCAGGTGTGGGCTTGACGGTGGTAGGCGCCAACCATGTTATCCACGTAGAACGTCACTGGAACCCGGCGAAAGAAGCCCAGGCAACTGATCGAGTGTACCGGATCGGGCAGACAAAGGACGTATACGTTCATTTGCCCGCTGCGCTACATCCGCAGTTCGATTCCTTCGATGTACACCTAGATCGGCTGTTGAGCGGAAAGCTGATGATCAAGGATGCGGTGGTGACGCCGGAGCCTGTGGACGAAAAAAGTATGGTTACATCCATGGGGCTTTGAATCGTAGGAGCTGGGATGGTTAGTCAAGAGTAGTAACTAACTACTAAGGAGGCGTAAGCGATATTCGCCCCCGAATTTGCGTCGCTTGCGATAACACCGCCGCATGTAATAGTGGCGTTAACCAACGCATTGATCGGTGCTCCCCCTGCAGCCTTCGGGCTACCCCCTTTTTTTGGTGTCTCACCGCGAACCAACGATCCCCAGTGCACTGGGGAAAAGCGCTTTCGATGGAGGATCGGCCTATGCCAGCGCGCTCAGGCCCCACAGAAATGCTACCCATGAACTCCAGGGGCCCTAAGGTGTTTGTAAGTATCTTTGGAGACGAAAATACAGACGAAAATTCGCGAACAAAAACTATTACTATGGCATTTCTGCAGGGCTTTAATAGGTCTGTGGAGTTCTATCAAGCTGAATCATCTAACAATCGCAGGCACACGGGCAAAGTCTCTGCTGTGCTTCAACTTTGCCCGTGTTGAGGGTGTTACATCAGCACTACCTAAAAGACCGCTTTTGGCCGATTCTTGCCTTCTAAAGGGAAGTTTGCTGGCTGATCAAGCCATCCCTTTCAGAGCTGAGTAAAGGTCTATTTTCGTGAAGAAAAACTCCCTCTGCTTCACTTGATCGGTAAAGCAGAGGGGAGGGCTGTAACGTGAAGGCTTGTATTGCCAGAGGATAATCTTGCAAATACATATAAAAAATTGCTTATGATCAGAGTTTTTATGCTTATGCGCAATTTTCAGAGACGGGTGATAATGTTGAAGTGCATGCGCATTTTTCTAACGAGCCTTACTAGCAGGAAATGGTATTTACCCCATTTATATCAGTGGATTAGATGATTTTTGGCAAGGTAGGGCTTCCCAGATAAAACTCGCATGCGCATGAAAAAGTTTGTTAAATTACCTGAGAGGTCTTAAGCATGCACGAATGGGATGACGATATCGAGGCGCTTGATATGAGCGCTGCCGAAAAAAATGGCCTGCAGGTTTCTCGAAATTATATAAAGGCAGCGCAAGACGGAGAAATAAGTGATGAACAAATGGGGGCTTATAGCTATGCTAATGAGTTTAATAATTGTTTCGTTAGTCATGATCTGGAACCAGTTTCGAGAGGACCTTGATAAACCGCCACTTCATTCCTTGGCGTTTCACTGGCTTTTGAATCGCTTGCCCCCAAAATAAATACTGTCCTAGCAAGCGCTCATTCAACGTTAATTGCATGATCAGTTCCATAGCTACTCAATGGCCGGTGTATCTCATCACAGATGCGATCACATGAGAGGAAAGCGCTTAACAGTGGCTTTACATACCTCATCTGACGACTCAATATCTCACTCAGGATTCAACTCTGGCGAGTAGGTCGAACATATGCAAACGGTGTGCATTCACTCAACGACTTTTTGCCTGAAAGGTGTATCCTGGCGTTATCGAGCACTACAAAGTGAGAATACAGTTTTTTGCGCACTTAAAACTCGTCAAACGCTTTGATCACCGTCTTAGCTGTCACTGACCTCGTTGTGGTATGGCAGATCATTTTCTAGCAGCTCTGAGCCCCTCAATACGTTCAGCCTGCGGCTACATAAGTAAGCGGTTACATTGTATGCCCGGTGAGACTCCACGCGCAGGGTATCGACTAAGTCATTTTTTCAACGCTCGGCGAAGGTTCATCCTGCTGGCGGCTTCTTCTTCAAAACAAGTCTGCCGGGATCGAGTCTGATGAGGCTATGTTGTCCTGCAGTTGCTGATGATCACGATCGTCCAAGACAGGCGTGAGACCAAGGCAAAGCTTGTCAATCAATTAATCAAGGCCTGACGCTTCCCATTGCTTGAGCCATAGTGATGAGGCATTGCTGCGAAGCTCCGGTATCTCTCTAATGTGGTTCTATGACCTTGATGGCTAAACAAGATGGCATGTGAGCGGCAGCGTAGAGCAGGCTACTACCATGTTCATTAGAGAGAGACAGCGTCAGTGAGGAGCGCAGCGAAACGCTGCAACATGGTTCCAGTAACACAAAAAATCTAAAAAATAACTTAATAATTAATAGATTAAAAATTCCATGATTTTGATGATGCTAAGCTAGCATTACATAATGGCTATCATATGGGCGAGTATCATGAGCACTCAAACGAAAAAAAGCGAAGTCAAAATACTTCATGGCAGTCGGAGCTACGTTCTTCATGAGCTTCAAAAAATTCACTCTGAAAAACTCTTGGCCATTCAGGCAGACCATTTTAAAGCCAGTGAATTTAAGCAATTCGGGGATAATATCAGCAAAATCGTTTTGGCCATGCGAGGTGTTTTTGCTGAAAAAATCGAACAAAAAGCACTATTTCAAATAGTGGAAATCCTTACAAATGTACCGGTAGCAAAGCCACACCTGCTTCAGGAGGTCAGTATGAGCATCAGCGCTCGCAAAGCGGTTATTAACAGTGGGGAATGGCTCTCTGCAGCACAGATAACGGAGTTAGCTGACCCTAGTGCTAGTGACCCCAGTGCACAGCCCAACAGGTGGAAAAAAAAAGGTCAGATCTTTGCCATCAAGCATAATGGTGTAAATTACTATCCAGGCTTTGCACTCGACTCGACTGCAGGCTACCGACCATTAAAAGCAGTGAAGGAAATTATCGATATTTTCAAAAGTACAAAAGGTAGCTGGGAAATGGCCTTTTGGTTCCAATCTAGTAACAGTTGGTTAGGCGGCCTTAAGCCACAAAATTTATTAGCGAACGATGCTCAAAGTGTCATATTTGCGGCCCGCAAAGAGGTCGAAGAGATCGTACATGGATAAACTGGCCAAGCTTGCTGAGCTTAGCCGATACTGCAAAGAGCTATATGTTGCTGACAGGTTCTGCTTTTGGCCGAACAACGACGGCCCAGGATAGGTCGTCGTTTGTCCTTATTAAACTTCAGTCTGTTCTGCCATTTCCAACGCATCATCGACCTCTATCCCTAGATACCTGACGGTGCTTTCCAGCTTTGTGTGACCCAGGAGCAGTTGCACTGCCCTTAAATTTTTCGTTCGACGGTATATCAGCGACGCTTTGGTGCGTCGCATCGTATGCGTACCACATACTGACGCCTCCAGACCTATTTCAGTGACCCATGCTTTCACGATACGGACATACTGGCGTGTTGAAAGATGCTTTGCGCTATTGATGCGGCTGGGAAACAAGAAATCTTCGTTTCTGAGTTGAGCAAGCTGTATCCAATCCATAATAGCAATGCGGGTTTGCTCGGTTATTTCGAACTGGACAGGTCAATGCGTTTTTTGCTGCATCACCATGGCTCGTGGTGATATGGACGTACCATGGGCTATATCTCATACTCGTAAATTGACAAGGTCGCAGCCTCGTAATTTGCTATCGATGGCTAAATTGAAGAGGGCAAGGTCTCTCGTCTTTTTGGCAAGCTGTAGGCGCACACGTATGTCCCAGATATCTCGAAGGCGCAGAGGCGCCTTCTGCCCAACCAACTTGCCTTTATTCCAAGGTGTAAATGAGATTTCAGTTGGAACGTTCATGGCATGATCCTCCATCGGGTGGAGGTCAAAGAATGGGTTGCCTCAGATGTCATGGCAAACAACCCATAAAGGAAAAAGTTGAGATCAAAATGTTCGGGCTAATGCACGTGAGGATAATATCCATAGTGAACATGAACAACTGAGTGATTTATCTTCGAGTAGATATTGTTACTTAATAGCAATCATCCTAAGTCGTAAAGCATTGCCAATCACGCTCACTGAAGAGAGTGACATCGCCGCCGCCGCGATAATCGGTGATAACAGCATACCTGTGAAGGGGTACAAAATCCCTGCGGCAATGGGGATGCCTGCCGCGTTGTAAGCAAAGGCAAAAAAGAGATTTTGGCGAATATTACGCATGGTGGCTTTTGAGAGCTTATGCGCCGTGGCAATACCGGTAAGATCTCCTCGCAGTAGAGTAACCCCAGCGCTTTCTATCGCCACATCGGTGCCGGTTCCCATGGCAATGCCGACATCCGCTGTAGCCAGCGCAGGTGCATCGTTCACGCCGTCGCCGGCCATGACAACAATGCGCCCTTCATCACGGAGACGCTGAATCACTCGGCCTTTATCCTCTGGAAGCACTTCAGCTTCGACCTCATCAATGCCTAGCCGACGTGCCACAGCGTTGGCGGAGGTGCGATTATCGCCTGTCAGCATCACCACTCGAATGCCGTCAGCCTGGAGTGAACGAATGGCTTCTTCGGTGGTTTCCTTGACCGGATCGGCAATGGCGAGCAGCCCAGCTAAATTCCCGTCGATGCTCGCAAAGATGACAGTAGCACCGTCGCTGCGCAATTGATCGGCATGTGTGTCTTGAGACTGGGTGTTAACGCCCTCGCTTTCCATCAATAGCCGGTTGCCCAGGGCAATACGCTTGCCATCTATCTGGCCTATAACGCCCATGCCATTGGGAGCCTCGAAGTCCAACGCTTCTGTTAATTTTACCTCTGCCTCTTTAGCCTTTTCGACTATTGCATGGGCCAAGGGGTGCTCGCTGCCTCGCTCAAGACTAGCTGCCAAGCGCAAAAGCTCCGATTCAGCAATGCCTTCAGTGAGAATCAACTCGGTCACTCGTGGTTTGCCTTCGGTAAGCGTGCCGGTTTTGTCGACGACGACGGTGTCGACCTTCTCTAGACGTTCAAGAGCTTCGGCATCGCGAATCAACACGCCTAACTGGGCACCGCGCCCTACACCGACCATAATTGACATGGGGGTAGCAAGACCTAGCGCGCACGGGCAGGCAATGATCAGAACACTAACCGCCGCAATAAGGCCAAACGCCATCGGCGGGGTAGGGCCCCACAATGACCAGGCGATGAAAGCCACAACAGCAATGAGAATAACGACGGGTACAAAGATGCTGGCGACTTTGTCGGCAAGCCCTTGAATGGGTGCGCGGCTGCGCTGGGCGCTGGCGACCATTTGCACAATCTGCGACAGCATCGTGTCCTGGCCCACCTTGTCAGCGCGCATGACAAAGGATCCTTGACCATTGATGCTGCCGCCAATGACGCCATCGCCGACTTCCTTTTTCACCGCTAGTGGTTCACCGGTAACCATGGATTCGTCAACGTTGGAGCGACCTTCCATCACTTCGCCATCTAATGGCACCTTATCGCCGGGGCGCACCCGGAGACGATCCCCTACCTGAACCTGGTCAAGAGAGATATCTTCCTCATTGCCCTGATCATCAAGGCGTCGAGCGGTAGCAGGCGCCAAGTCGAGCAGAGCACGAATAGCGCCAGAGGTTTTTTCACGAGCGCGTAGCTCTAATACTTGTCCCAGTAAAACTAAAACGACAATCACTGCCGCTGCTTCGAAATAAACGGCCACCGAACCATCGGCTTGACGGAAGGCGTCGGGAAAGATGCCCGGTGTGAGGGTGGCCAGCAAACTGTAGAGCAACGCGGTGCCGGTACCGATCGCGATTAGCGTGAACATATTAAGGCTGCGATGCACTAGCGAACGCCATCCGCGTACAAAGAATGGCCAACCTGCCCAGACGACTACCGGCGTTGCCAGCAGCAGTTGAATCCAGTTAGAGGTTTGCTGGGAAATAAAATGCATAAGGCCAAACACGTGGCCACCCATTTCTAGGGCAAACACGGGGAGGGTCAGTACTAGGCCGATCCAGAAACGCCTGGTCATGTCCTTGAGTTCGTCCGAAGGGCCGGTGTCAGCAGAGACGGTCTCAGGTTCCAGCGCCATGCCACAGATTGGACAGTCGCCTGGGCCTTCTCGTCGAACTTCTGGGTGCATCGGGCAAGTATAAATAGACCCCGAGGGTACTGACGCTTGTGACTGTTTGCTTGGCTCAAGATACGCATCAGGCTTGGCAATAAACTTTTCCTGACACTTTTCTGAGCAGAAGTACCAAGTCTTACCCGCGTGATCGGCACGGTGGCGGGAGGTATGGGGATCAACGTCCATGCCACAAACAGGGTCTTTCACCTTTGTCTCGTTATGGTCTTCAGACATCGTTCATTCTCCCCGTTTGGCGAACAAGGCGCATGGCTTCGTGCTCTTCAAGTGCTAAAAGGGAATCTAAGAGCTCTTTAGCCTCAGGAATTTCCGCTTTGCCAACGAGGGTTCGATAAAGGTTTATCGTTTGTTCATGGAAATCAAAAACCTCTCGGCAAATGTCGTCAACACTTAGCGTGGAATAGGGCGCATCGCAGGTACGATGCGTACGGATAGGTTTATGCTCCAAATAGTCATAAACGTAGGTTTTTAATGCTTTCGCGTCAGCAGTCTGTTCAAAGCGCGCCACAACGCGCTGCATTTCCGCTTCCTGTGCAGCTAAGTAATTGAGCAACATGCGAGCGCGCTCTTCTTCGTGTATATCGGCGCAATGAGCAAGGCAAGCTGCAAGATGCTCGTGTAACTGACGGGTCCAATCGATCAATTCACCAAAGGTTCTAACGTCCATTTGGTACCTCCTATAACGCTATTAACGTTAATGAGTGTGAGAGTGCTCGCTATCGTTTGAAGCGTCGCGTTTGGATAGGAAAATCCATTCGCCGAGTAAAAGAGTAGCCATTACTACGCCAGCAACGATGAGCACCATGGGGTCCGAGATGGCTTTTACCCATAAAAAGCCGATTAACACGACAGCATCTAGTAGTATGGCAATGCTAGGAATAACAGGATTAGCCCCCACTCTGTCCTTGAGATGACGAAGCACACCCCAGTGGATGGCCATATCCATGATCAGGTAGAAAATGATGCCTAATGCTGCGATGCGGCTCAGGTCAAAAAAAGCGGTGAGCACTAAGCCAAATACGATGGTGTACACCAGTGTATGCTTTTGTACACTGCCGGGCATGTGGAAATGGCGGTGAGGAACCAGCTTCATTTCTGTCAGCATGGCGAGCATGCGTGAAACGGCAAAGACGCTGGCGATGATACCGCCCGCCGTTGCCAACATGGCGAGAATGACGGTAAACGCAACTGCCGCTTCACCCAGTGCGGGACGGGCAGCGGCGGCCAGGGAGTAGTCTTGGGTTTCGATAATTTCAGGCAAAGATAGGTTGCTGGCAACGGCAAAACCGACAAGGGCATAGATCACCACGCATAGCGCAATCGAGATCGTGATAGCTTTGCCAAGATTCCGCTTAGGATCTTTAAGCTCCGAACCACTATTGGTAATCGTCGTGAAGCCTTTAAATGCCAGTATGCCGAGCGCCGTAGCACCTAAAAAGCCCGTTATCGTAGGCGTAGGTGCATCGTTGCCAGCACCCATTTCGATGGAGTCGGCAATAAACACGCCGACAATACCAAACACTATAATGCCACCTATTTTGATAAATCCGAGCACCGAGGCGACGGTCTCGATCAAGCGGTTGGCGGATAAATTGATCAAAAAGGCTATTAGCAGTAAACCAACCCCGAGTAGGGGCACAAATAGTGAACGATCCCCCAGGTCAAACAACTCAAGCGTGTAGGAACCAAACGTTCTCGCCAAAAAACTCTGTGCGATCACCATGGAAAAATACATCAGGAGGGCATGAAAGGCGGTGGGAAGCGTCGGGCCATACGCTTTCTGTAAATACATGCCAATCCCACCTGCTGATGGGAAGGTATTGGACATTTTAACGTAAGAATAAGCGCTGAAAGAGACAATGACGGCAGCGGCCAGAAAGGCTAGAGGAAATAGCCGACCAGTCATTTCGGCCATTTGGCCGGTTAGCGCAAAAATACCGGCCCCAATCATCACGCCGGTGCCTAATGCAACGGCACCGACCAACGAAAGACTGTTTTCTTTATATTGTGGCGTTCTATCCTGCCCAACCATGAAAGCGACTCCTTGTATTAACGGCAACCACAGCAGCAATAACTGCCGAGGACTCCTGTGCGGTGTTTTTTGATGCTATATAAATTAAATATAGAACCTATGTGCAGCCACATGGCAAATGACTAACGGAAGGTCTGATTTTGCGAGGCCACAGGCAAGCAGCTCTTACCCTAAACTAGCTAGTCTTGCTCCTGGTTGTGTCATGTAGCCGTTATGACTATTAATGACAGCTCCAAGGTTCCTGTTTAGCGTTGTCTTTAACGTTCTGATCGACGAAACGGTAATACTCCTTCTTAAAGCGGTTCCACCGATCAGCGCTGACCTGTATGTCATGGAGCTTGAGAATTTTTTCAACGTCATCGATGCAGAGCCTCAGCGCATCGTAAGCAAGGCTGATATTTCGGTTTTTCTCGTTGTAGACCACCTTATCCATTCCATAGAGTCGGTCGATATCTGACAGCGCTTCTTCAATGCGTTTGGATTTACTAGGCTTGATTTTTAAATTCCGAGTCACCAGTGTGTTTTTGGAAACACCCAAGCGGTGCTCTTGTTGTGTCGTTTTCATGGTCTTTCTCCCAGGCGCGTACATGTATATATAGAGTGGTTCAGTCCTTGTCTATTTTGTCCTTATGACCGCCGTGGTGTTTATGCATGAAAATATGCATCAGTGGGCATGCTGCCAAAAAGAGGAAAGGTAAGAACTGAAATAGGTGGAGACGGTGCTCGGTTCCAATCAGGTATCCCGCCCAAATGACAAACCCAGCAAGTGGCACCCACAACATCAGCAAACGACTACTTGTACTGTTACTCATAATCACCTCAGTAACTCGCCCAAAGAGCCAACAGCAGTTAAGGCCGTTGGTTTGGGAAAAATCAAATAAATAACCCCAATAACAGCATGGATGATTTGTCTGAACGCAACCTGAACAGCATCGGAGGGAAATATGATCCTGATCAAGCGCCTCGCAAAAAGTAGGCGATAATTACCCAAGCGGTATCCATAGCCTCATTCCCATCATCATTAGGTTTTCGGTGAGCGATACAAAGCTTAATGGGTATTACTGTTGCCGACACAGGCGCACTTGAGCTCACGTTTATCGAGGTATATCGCTTTAAAGACAGAACCTGTCACACGGTGCCAACGAATAGCGCCAGTGGCGCAGCCAGCCAGATAAGCGTATCGGCCAGCAATTAGTAGCTTCGGAAGTATCTAGGCGTGAAGGTAAACGTAACTGAAGGGGACTTGGCGCTGGGCGTGCAGGTCATAGTTGAGAAACATGGCGCTAAAGCTCGCTACGCCCTGCAGCTTTTGCAGACCCGGGGGTATGATCGCTGTGGCTACGGCATACTCTAGCACGCGTGCAGTGAATATTATGCACTGAACCTCCCAACTGGCAGAAAAATCGATGAGTAACGCAGTGGCAAAAATTGCCAGCACAGGGCGATAGGTGGTCGCATTAGGGTCTGAAACGCTAACTCCCAGGTGCTCATGAAGCTCTTCATAGCCGCCAATACGTTCATAGCCCAGATATCCCTGGGAAATCGTATCGACATGTTCCTGCTCTGTAAACGCGTCAATCTCTTATCGCGAAGTCAGCAGGTTTACGTTCACCTAAGGCCCATGTGCACGAGCAGGTCAACGATCTACAAGCCAAACGGACATATGTACTCTCCTGTTTGCAACCATAAGCGCGAGCGCTGGAGTGGGTCGTTGTCACCGTTATGAACCTCTTAGTTGTTTATTAACACTATATTGCTTACCTAACATAATAATCTAACTCCCTTCCACAGCCTTCAGATCAAATATGTGGCGCGACGAAAACTTTATTGTGAAGTGAGCCAGTCAATCTTACTAAGCCTGAAGGCGCCTCAGTCGTTAGGTAATAAGTTTATTTTATATGAAATTTGTTAACTTCCATGTCTCAACATAAACATTTGAGATTCGCTAAAGTGTATATTTATTCGCTGACAATGCGAAGTTGGTTTTCTAAGTAAGGGCTAGCATTCGCCGGGAGCAGGTTTGTCGGAGTTAAAAGGACCAAGAGGTTGTTTTCTACTTAATAACACAAGTGGGCGGTTGAGACGGTAGCTAACAGTGTGGTGACCCATAAGGTGACTAAGAAAATTTGTTATAGGGCATAGACACTATTATTTACTCTGGGGGTATTCCAGTTTGTATTGGAAAGGGGTTCTCAATACTTTCGTCTGCTTGGTGACGCCTTTGCTCTTGTGTCCATAATATCTTGAGATAATTCACCACATCTCGTATCTCGCTGGGAGCCAAAACTTCCTGATACGCTGGCATCGTTAGCCTATCGGTTTTATTCCAGGGGTCGCGCCAACCCTCGGCAATAATTCGGTAGAGCATGGCATCAGAGTGTTTCCAGGTATGGCCCTCTGGCCCATGTGGTGGAGCAGGTAACTCGCCTAGAGCATTTTGCTCTTCCCAGTTGGGCATGCCTTCGCCTTGTGTACCGTGGCAACTAGCACAGTATTGTCGGTAAACTCTTTTTCCGTCTTCCAGCTGAGGAGTATCGCTTGAAAAAGGACGGTCCTCAGCCATGGCGTGCCCCACAACCATTAGCGTCAGCCATGAGGCAGTGAAAAAACAGTGCTTACGCATCGGGATAAGTCCAGGATTGGCCTTCGTCTTCACTGTGTAGAAGTTCCCCTTTCTGGTTTAAACCATAGAGAGTGTCTTTGGCGGAGAGTGTGAGTGCAACGAGCTCTGTGCCGTCACCAGCTACTTGTTGCCACTCTTGACCACCCGTTTCACTACGCCATAGTCCTTGCTGTGTAACCACATAGACTCGCTTTGGGTTGCCAAGGCTATAAGCCACATCATAGACGCTGCCAGCATCAAGTGCTCCGGTCGGTCTCCAACCGCAAAAGCAGTCCATCGATAGACGCACCGCATCGTCCGATACCCCGTAGAGCCAGCCGGTCTGCATGCTGCCTTCCATGTCAGAGTGGACGAGTCGGTTAATCTTTTGTGAAGGACCACTGTCCATTTTTTTCCAGGTGGTGCCAGCATCCTCGCTTTGGTAGATGCCGTCTTCTTCAATTACCGCATAAAGTGTTTCGTTCTGACGGCGATGTACAGCTAGCGCAGTAACCTCTCGGCTAGGTAGGTTAGCGCTAAGCTCTTGCCAGGTTTCTCCATTGTCGGTGCTACGCTGCACCCCGATTGAGGGGCCTGCGATATAGAGCGCTTGCGGATCAGTGGAGGGGACCGATACCGCGCGCAACTGGCCTTCATTCACGTCTTCGGGCAAGGGAATCGCATTCCAGGTCATGCCTTCATCGGCACGCTGGAATAGTTGGTTAGCCTCAATTTTAAACAGTCGTTTGCCTGTTACGTCATATTGCAGTGCAAGCAACCCTTCTTCAGTTGCCAAGGCCGTAATGGCGCTGCCAAAGCTGACTGCGGCCAAGCCTGTCAGTAAGAAGACACGTAAAAAACGACTCACGATCATGTGCATTTCAATATTTCCTTAAATAACGATTAGCCGATAACACCTAGGGCAGGGAAAGTACGCAATAACCAATATGACAGCTCGGATAGTTTGCCTGTGATCATTAAGCTACCCATCAGAATCATGATCAACCCAGCCGCTATATGTATGAAATGCCCCCAGCGACGCAGGAATTTCTGGTGCTTTATGAAGCGATCGAGCGAAATAGCACTCAGCATGAAGGGCACACCCAGACCCAAAGAATAAACGCCGAGCAACGCCATGCCGCTCCAGGCGTTGGCCGTGGAAGCGCTGACGGTAAGAATGGCACCCAAAATCGGGCCAATGCAGGGGGTCCAGCCAAATGCAAACGCTAAACCAAGCAGATAAGCCGCACTGCGGCTTCCGCCGACGTCCTTCAGTCGACCCATAAACCGCCATTCTTGCTGAAACCAGCGCCACGGCATGAGCCCGGTCATGAAGGCACCAAACAGGATGACGATAAGGCCACCGACTAGGTTTGCTTCTTGGCGATACACCAACAGCAGACGACCAATGGCTGTGGCACTGGCTCCCAGCATCAAAAAAACGGTTGAAAAACCGAGCACGAACCACATTGACTGGGTTAATACCCGAAGACGCTCTCGTCTATCCGCTTCCTGTAGTTGTCCGAGCGAGCGGCCGGTCATGAATGAAAGATAGCCAGGCACAAGTGGCAAAACACAGGGCGAAATAAACGAGATCAGGCCTGCCAGAAAGGCAGTGGCAAGTCCTATATTGGCTACTTCAAGCATTATCCTTTACCTATGCTAGGCTTGGAATTTTGACGAGGACTGCTTGATTGACTCGCTTTGATCTACTATTTGGTGAGTGGTGGGCGCTGTGTCGGCATTCACTTCTGAAGCGTCTTCTACCTGGGCCTGAACATTGGTAGCGTCGCTTTGCTCGGTCGCTTCACCTTTTTTGTCTTTGCACTTCATTATGCATAGGCCTAATCCGCACATAATGAGACATGGCAATAGGCTCAATAGAATAGGCGCGATGCCGAGCAAGACCAGGTTATCCCAGCCAAAAGCAAGGCCGCCAGCCACTGCCACGCCACCCAGCAACATCAGGCCGCGAGGCCCTGTCAACAGGCCTTGTAGCCCCGATTTTTGTTTGCTCTGTTGGGTTTTGTCGTCACAACAACTCATGGTGCTACCTCATTATCTGGTTGCAATCATTTCGGTAAGAAAGTCGATCATGTCTTGAGTGTTCCACTCGGCTTCCCCCACGAGGCGCCCAATTTCTTTGCCTTGGCGGTCAAGTAGCAGCGTCGTGGGAATACCTACAGCCCCAAGATCTGCACTAGCCATCCCGGTTTTATCTATATAGGGAGCCAGATGCTCAATGCCTATCTCTTGATAAAATTCATTAACAATCTCGATCCCCTTACGGTCGATCGATAAGGCGACCACTTCAAAATTATCGCTGCCAAGCTCAGCCTGGAGGGCATCTAAAGTGGGCATTTCCTCTCGACAAGGCCCACACCATGTTGCCCAGATGTTGAGTAAAATCAGTTTTCCTTCAAAGTCAGCCAACGTTAAAGGGGTGCCGCCGCTATCCTCGAAACTGATTTCCGATACGTCGTTGGGGGTGGCCCAGAGAAGAAACCCTTGTGGCCCTGAGCTTTCTGACGGGGCGGCCATGGCAAGGGATGTGGCAGTCATCAGAAATACGGCTACGAGATATCCTGCCAGGATGGGTAGTTTCATCGCCACACTATCCCTTAGTGAGTCGCGTAAATGTCGGGGCTATCGGTCGGTTGCGAGGCTATGGCATAGACCTCGAGCGGGCCGCGTTTTTCTCCCGACATGCCCGGTGAGCCAAGCGGCATTCCCGGCACACTCAGCCCTATGATAGAGGGCTTTTCATCAAGCACTTGGGTCACACTCTCAACAGGCACATGCCCTTCGAAGAGATAGTCTCCTACGACCGTGGTATGGCAGCCATGCAGTTCTTCAGGGACGTTATACTCGGCTTTCATTTCCACTAGATCATGGGTGTCGACCGTCTCCACGTCGAAGCCGTTTTGTTCCAAATATTTGGCATATTCGGCACAACACCCGCAATTGGGATTTTTGTAGAGGGTCGCTGATATATCAGCCGCCAATCCCGATACGGGAAAAGCCAGCAAAGACGTAACAGCTAACGCTTGCCAATGTTTCATATATTGAGTGTCCGGTTAGTTAACAGGGCGGAAGGTCTCATTGACGCTGCCCGCATAAGAAAAAGGTTGCTTGCGTACAAGCAACCCCATCCGAGTCGTTTCAAGCGTCGTCGTTCTCATGCTGCATGTTTTCCATCATGGCGTTACATTTTTCCATCACGGATTTCATATCGCCCATCATGTCGTGCATACCACCTTCTTGCATCATATTGCTATGCATGTCATTGCCCTCCATCGGCTCCTGCTGATTCTCTTCTTGGGCAAGAAGCGAGCTAGCTCCGAAGCTACTGGCAGCAACAATGGCGGTAAACAGGATCGCAGTATTACGTTTACGCATGACACTCTCCTCCGTGTGTGAATCACTCTGCCAAACGAGCTGGTGGTAGGACTTGATTACGGTTTTTACCTTGTGGCAGAGGTGCTTTTGTAAGATATCCTTAAAGCAGACTTTAAGGTCAAGGCCTCATTTTAAATTTCGATGTACAACCGAAAGGTTTGCCATAAACGCTCAATTGAAGACTTGACCTTTGGGCAGCCTGGCGGTTGTAAGCTGGCTACGAGTAAACAAATGAGGGTAAGCCAATGCGAGTTTCCGAGCTGGCTCAGACGGGAGGGGTAACGGCAGAAACAGTACGTCACTATACAAGGGAAGGGTTGTTGCAACCGCACCGCGACCCGCGCAACGGTTATCAACTCTACGATATAGAGTCCTTGGGGCGCCTACGTTTTATCGACTGCCTGCGTTCGCTGGGCGTTAGTCTTCCAGAGATCAAACAAATATTATCTTGGGCGGATCAAGGCACCGTAGAGTTTAATGAACCAGTACCACTCGCCACTCAAAGGCGACGTCTGAACTTGCGGACCCAAGAACTCCAGGTGATAGAGCGATGGTTAGATAACATGAACCAAGACAAGATGACTGAAAGCTTCAGTCTGAAGGAACTAATCGAATCGCTTGGGACAGGTAAATTAGTTTTCGAGGCTAATGATTCGCGAAGTAATCATTAGTGATGCGGCGAAGTCATGGCACTGTGCGTATCCATCATCCCTATCATGGATTGCAGATGCCAGAGTTGCCAGACGGCAAACGTAATAATCAGCAGCGCTGCTAGCGTACGAGTCGCGGGGCTACGTATCCATATTGAGACACGGCGCGCTGCCACTCCGGTCGCTAGGACGGCAGGCAAGGTGCCGAGCCCAAAGGGCCCCCATCATCGCGGCGGCACGCAATGGCTCGGCTACAGCAAGACTCCAGGCCAGCATCGAATAGATTAGCCCACAGGGCATCCAGCCCCATAGCGAGCCAAGTGCGAATGCTTGGGGTACTTTTACAACAGGCATCAAGCGACGGCCTATTGGTTCGATGCGGCGCCACAGGACGCGCCCCAGTGCCTCGATACGTAGCAAGCCCTTCCACCAGTTGGCGATATACAGTGCCATTAGTATCAACATGACCGCCGCCAGGATACGCAACACCAGGGCGAAGCTGTCCAGTGCATGGTTGAGCACGGAACCGAGCAGGGCCACCAAGGCACCAGCGATCATGTAGCTGCTGATACGACCTAAATTATAGCCGAGCAACAGACCTGCTAAACGCCTCGGCTGTCGCATGCTGGGGGGCACAGCAAAGGTCAGGGCACTCATGATGCCGCCACACATGCCGATACAGTGCGCGCCTCCCAGCAAGCCGAAGACGAAGGCCGCCGCCAGCGGCGGCAGGCTCATGTCGGCGGGATTCATTTAAGGGGCACCTTTGGAGCTACCCGCCGTATCACGGGAGGGGCTGATGGTGAAGGCCGCCGGAGGCGAACCGTACGGTGATACGAGTTCGACCTGTTCGGGTGGATAGCAGAGTCCTTGGTCGGAACAGCCCTGAAAGGTCACCATGATGGCCAGCGGCCCGGTAACGGTGTCGCTCGCCTCGATGGGCGCACTCACCAACACCTGATCGTAGAAAACGTTAATGTTCCCTAAAGACGCGTGCGACATTGGCTCGCCAGGAGGCAAAGCCAACTCACCGAAATTGATATCTTGAGAGAGACTCTCAATCGCGAACTGATGCCGGTGAAGGTAGTAATTTTCGGCGGCGGTGAAGCCGATATAAACTCGATCATCGTCTCGCCAGGCGGTGGTTCGGAAGGCTTCTTTAGCCGGTAGAAAGTCACGTTGGGGCGAACGGTTAAAGGGGGAACTTTTGTCACCAACCTCAAACATCTCTTCACGTGCCGCTACCGGGGTGACTATAAAGAGTGCCACCGTTAGAAAAGCGAAGACTTGTTTCATGAGTTTAACGCCGCCTTTGGCTTATCCATTGGCTGACCTCTGGACCAAGCGACCAGAGCAAAGCCCGCGACGATCATTGGTAGTGTCAGTAGCTGCCCCATGGTTAACCAGCCAAAAGCGATGAATCCCAACTGAGGGTCGGGGAGGCGCACGAACTCTACGATGAAACGGAAGGCTCCATACAGAAGCAGGAACAGCCCAGAGATGAGGCCCCGCTGACGTGGTCGGCGCGATAGCCACCACAGCACGGCAAACAACACGACACCTTCAAGGGCAAACTCGTAGAGAGCCGAAGGATGCCGTGGCTCTGGGCCCAGCTCCATCATGGATGGAAACACCATTGCCCAAGGTACATCACTAACTCTCCCCGGTAACTCGTGATTGATGAAGTTCCCGAGGCGACCCGCTCCCAGGCCGATGGGGACTAACGGAGCAATGAAGTCGGTCAGTTGAATAAAAGCCAGTTGATGTTTGCGAGCAAACAGCCAGGCAGCCACTAACACACCGGCAAGGCCGCCATGAAAGCTCATGCCTCCTTCCCAGATTTTTAGTAACCAAAGGGGGTTGGCTTGCAGTTGTTCGAGCCCGTAAAACAGTGCATAGCCAAGGCGGCCGCCAACGATGATGCCGATGGCGGCGTAGAAGATCAGGTCGCCTATATCATCGTGGCTTAGGCCGAGTCGGTGGGCGCGACGCCGACCCAACCACCAAGCGGCCACTAGCCCGATTACATACATTAAGCCATACCAGTGAATCTGAAGAGGGCCTATGGCGATGGCGATCGGGTCGATTTGAGGGTATTGCAGCATATATCTTCCTTAATCAATCGTTACTGTTGGAGTCATCAACAAAAATTATTGCGTCTTAAGAGCCGTTTTATCGTTTCCACTTCTCGACTTCCTGGATGACTCGCTCAACATCTTCAGAAGTTATGTAACCTGTATGTTTGTAACGAATAGTGCCCTCGGTATCGACCAGATAGCTTTCGGGTGCGCCATAAACACCTAGCTCAAAACCTAGGTTACCCTCTGGATCAAAAATATTGACTTCAAAAGGATTCCCAAACTCGTCAAGAAACTCGAGTCCCTTTGCCTGGGTATCCTTGTAGTTGATGCCAACCAAGCGGACGCCTCGCGCGGCTAAGTCCAATAACTGCGGCATTTCATGCTTGCAAGTGGGGCACCACTCTCCCCAAACATTGACCAATGTCACCTTATCTTTAAAAAGAGATTCATCAACGACCCTTGAGGGGTCTTCCAGCGTCGTCAGGTTGAAGGCCGGAAACGGCTGAGCTAACAAGGGGGAATCTCTGGCGCTAGGATCCATTGATAAGCCCTGATAAAAGAAAAAGCTCAAACCAAAAAAGCCCAATAGGGGTAAAAATAGCAATGTCCGAGATTTCACGTATACGTCTCACAGGTAGTAGCGGGTAAGTGCCTGCTGAGCATTGTTAGTGCTTACGGAAGTTGATTTAGAGCACTCGGTTGCTATCGGTCATGGCTGTCGAGCCCATAAGCGTTTCGCCAGCAGCGGCAGCAATGTAATGCCACTGATGAGAATCAGCGCGATTGTGAGACCACGGGAGTCGGCCGTAATCAGCACTTCGCCGAACATGACAATTAGATATGCCGTGGGGATCACGCCGGCCAGTGTGGCGATCAAAAAGCGCCAGAAGGACAGGGGGGTGATACCTGCCGCATAGCTGACGGCATCAAACGAAAGGAAGGGCACCAATCGGGATGCAAAAACGATGAGCATCAAGCCTGTCTGAGAGCGCTCCTTTCCCAGCCAGTTGAAGATGGGCCGCGTACGCGGCCAGCGTTGCATCACTTCATAGCCGAGCAAACGAGCAATACAGAAAGCGAGCAGAGCACCGGCTTCGGCACCGATAACGACATAGGCCGTCCCCCAAACCGGGCCGTAAAGCGCACCAGCCACCATCGCAATCGGCCCACTGGGAATCGGGCTCATGACAATGGCCGTCATCATCATAAAGATGATGGCCAATGGCCCCCAGACGCCCAGCCTATCAACCCACTCACGCAAGGCCTGCTTGTCGGTCAAGACCGTCAAGGCGCCGGTCTCCATCAGAATCCAATAAAGGGCCGCCAAGCCCATCAATAGAGTGAGCCCCAAAAAGAGCGTTTGCTTTACGCTAAGCTTGGTTGCCATGTGCATCTCAGTGGTTGTGATTGGGGAGACTCGCATCTCAGCCCTGTACCGTTATGGTGTATCATTCAACGCCCAATATTTCGCGAAACTGATCGGTCGACACTGCGCCATTGATACGCTGCACTTTCCCGGCTTCATCACGGTAGTAGCTGGTCGGCGTTCCCGTAGCACCGGCCTCACGCATGATCTGGGCGTGATTTCTAAGAAGCGCTTGACTCTCCTCCGACGGCTCCACCGGCCTTATGCCGCCATTGCGAAATTCCAGTTCATGAGTTTCGAGAGCGCTGGCCGGATTGTCGGATTCAAGGATTGCAGCAGCTTTGCGAAGACTGTCCTCTGATAGCACGCCGACCAGCACGTGACGAAGCTGTAACACGCCTTGCTCAATGAGCGGGCGCGAATTTTTCCAGAGTGCGTTGCAGTAGGGGCAGTTGGGGTCTGTTAGTGTGTACACAATATGCGATGCATCATCATTCCCCTCCGAGATAAAACGAGTGTTTTCAAACGCACTCCAGGTAGCTTCCAGCATGGGGTCCAGCACCAGAGCCTGAAGCTGGCTTTCCATAACGGCATTGCCCTGCGGGTCGATTAACGTACCAATGACGGCGTAGTCGGAAGAGGAGGAGATATAAGCTGCCATAGGCTCATTATCATAAGACAAGGCATAGCCTTGGAGACCGTCAGGCGCTTCGAAGCTGCCATGGAAGGTGAACCCTTGATCCACCAATGCGGTAATCGACTTGGGCAAGGGAGACTCAGTATTCGTGGCACTGCTGGCCTGATGACTCTCATTGGTATCAGTACTTGCTTCCTGCGCCAACGCAGGCAACGTTATAAGACCTAACAGACCTGCAGCAGTTAGGCAATAAGTGATAGGTAGGATATATCTCATGGATGCTCTCTTTATTAGTTTCTGATCTACCCAAGGGGGACGACTGTATTCGGTTGCCAGCTTCATCACTTCTTATTAAAAAACAGGTACTTGATAAGCGCAGCAACACCAAGCCCCAGCGCAATAATCAACAAGATCGCTATTAGGCCCATCCCTGCCATACCCCACATGCAGCTTTCACTTCCCATCATTTTGAATTCCTCGTTAACACGACGGTGTTTGGTTTAGGCGCGATGAACAGCATCTTTTGGACGTGGTGTGGCATTGCCGGTATCCGATGTGAAACGGCGTAGCCGCAACGAGTTAGTCAGCACAAAAACACTGGAAACGCTCATGGCCGCCGCCGCCAGCATGGGGCTGAGCAATACGCCGATGAACGGATAGAGCACACCCGCCGCCACGGGGATTAGCGCTACGTTGTAACCATAGGCCCAAACGAAATTGCCGATAATGGTCCGGTGGGTACGCTTGGAGAGCGCTGTGGCATTGACGATGCCTCGCAAATCGCCACTCATCAGCACCACATCGCCGGACTCGATGGCGATATCGGTACCAGTGCCGATCGCAATGCCCACGTCGGCCTGCGCTAACGCGGGTGCATCATTGATTCCATCTCCCACAAAAGCGACACGCTTGCCCTCCGCTTGGAGACGCCGGATCTCTGCCGCTTTCTGGTCGGGCAGCACCTCGGCGAGAACCTGCTGGATGCCAACCTGCCGTGCGATAGCATCGGCAGTGGCACGGTTATCGCCGGTGAGCATGGTCACGTCCAGCCCTTGCGCTTTGAGTGCTGCGATAGCCTCGGCAGAGCCTTCTTTAAGGGGATCCGCCACCGCGATGACTGCAGCAAGCTGACCGTCTACCGCGGCATAGAGCGGGCTCTTAGCGCTCTCGGCCAACACCTTGGCGCGTGATTCTGCCTGGCCGAGCTCGATTTCCAACCGACGCATGTAACGATCAGCTCCTACTTGCACCAAGTGGCCGTCGACCTCGGCTTCAATGCCGTAGCCAGGCTCGGCACTAAAGCGACTGATTGAGGGTAATTCCAGCCCGCGGGCCTTAGCGCCCTGGACAATGGCCTCGGCGATGGGATGTTCGCTTTGAGCTTCCACCGCCGCGACCAGTCGCAGCACCTCGTTCTCATGGCCGTTGATCGCTTCGAAGTCGGTCAGCTCGGGGCGCCCCTGGGTCAAAGTGCCGGTCTTGTCCAGCACTACCGTATTCATCTTAGCCAGCGTTTCAAGCGCCGCCCCTTTGCGAAATAGCACTCCCATCTCGGCCCCTTTCCCGGTACTGACCATGATGGCCGTTGGGGTGGCCAGGCCCATCGCACAGGGGCAGGCAATTAGCAGTACGCTAACGGTAGTGACGAAGGCAAAGGATAAGGAAGGCGCCGGTCCGAAAGCGAACCAGATTGCAAAGGTAATCGTGGCGATAGTGATGACCACGGGAACAAACACACCAGCAACCTTGTCGGCTAACTGCTGGATGGGAGGCTTCTCCGCTTGGGCCGTTTCCACCATCTTGACGATCTGCGACAGCACGGTGTCGGCACCGACTCGCGTGGCCCGAAAGGTAAGTGCACCGTTCTTGTTGATAGTGCCACCGACGACTTCGGAATCCTTCTGTTTGACGACCGGCACTGGCTCACCGCTGATCATCGACTCATCAATGTAGGAGTGACCCTCTTCAACGATGCCATCGACTGGAACACGCTCCCCTGGGCGAACCAAAATACGATCGCCCGTGACGACGGCGTCGATAGGCAGCTCGACGGTTTCATCCTCGCGGATGACACGGGCAGTTTTCGCCTGTAATTGCAGAAGCTTCTTGATCGCCTCGGAAGTGCGACCTTTGGCAATGTGTTCAAAATAGCGACCGAGCAGAATTAGCGTCACGATGACCGCTGCCGCTTCGAAATAGCTCACGGCGGTTCCGACGGGGAAGAGCGCGGGCACCAGCAGGGCGGCGACCGAATAGAAGTAGGCAGCGCTCGAGCCGATCATGACGAGGCTGTTCATGCCCGGATTAAAATGCCGGAGTTCGGCGAAGCCGGCACGATAGAAGCGTGCACCTGCATAAAACTGCACCGGTGTCGCTAATAACCACTCGACGCCCATCCAGGCGCGATGCGGCATTAGACTTGTTAACAGCGTGTCAAAAGCGGGAATCATTTTCCCCATGGCGATGATGACTACCGGAATCGTGAATATTGCCGCGAGCACGACTCGGCGGCGAAGCTCAGCTCTCTCCCGATCCTCGCTGTCCGTCGGTGGCGGCGTATCGGTATCCTGTGGTTCATAGCCTGCCTCGCGGATGGCATGCTGAATACGCAGTAGCGAAACGACTCCCGGCAGGAAACGAACGAAGGCTTTCTGGGTGGCGAGGTTAACACTCACCTCCACTATGCCGGGCAGCTTCGTTAGCGTTCGCTCAATCCGAGAGACACAAGATCCGCAACTCATGCCGGTGACGGGTATGTCGAGGCTTTCTACCACCGGTTGATAGCCCGCCGTTTCAATGGCATTGAGTAGGTTAGCGGTTGCGGTACCTGCTTCGACCTGGATAGCCGCCTTCTGTGTGGCGAGGTTTACTTGAGCGTTGATCACGCCTGGCTGCTGGCTGAGTGCACGCTCCACACGCCCAACACAGGAAGCACAGGACATACCACGAATCTCAATGCCGACGTGTTGCGTCATAATGACGATCTCCCTGTTAATTTATCGACGACCCGATAGGCAAACTTGATTCCCATGTTCGCTGTCGAGAAAATGCCCAATCATTCAGTCTGCTCAGCGATAGCTTCAACAATCGGGCAGCCTTCCTGCATAGGCCCTTCGCCTGCACACTCACTCAATGTTTTCGATAATACGGCTTCAATCCGCGTGAGGTGTTTGATCTGCTCGCGCACTTTATGCAGCTTCTCGCCGGCGATGCGTTTAGCTTGTGCCCGGTCGCCATTAGCATCCTGAAGCATTAACAGCTCCCGAATCTCTTGTAGCGTGAAGCCCCACTGCTTGGCATGAACGATAAACTGCAACCGATCCACGGCTACTAATGGGTAACGCCGATAGTTGGCATCGGTCCTCCTCGGAGGAGGCATAAGTTTCTCTTTTTCGTAGAATCGAATCGCCTGGCTAGCGACTCCACTTCGTTCGGCAAGCTCGCCGATACTTAGTGTTTGCATGACGTTACCTCACGACATTGCTAGTCTGAACGTCCAATACCCTGACTCAGTTGATATGCCTCATACACCGGCCGAGGCTCCTATTGCTTCGGTTGGCGCACGACCCTAAGGTAGGGTGTCTTAGTGTTCCAACCTTCGGGAAAGTGTTGCTTGGCGTCATCATTTGATAGCGATGGCGAGATGATGACATCGTCACCGTTTTGCCAGTTAACGGGCGTGGCCACTTTGTGTTTGTCGGTTAACTGCAGCGAATCAAGAACACGCAGTATCTCGTCGACATTACGTCCAGTGCTGGGCGGATACGTCAAAGTGAGACGAATTTTCTTGTCAGAATCGATGATGAAGACCGTACGCACCGTCAGTTTAGGATCGGCTTTCGGGTGAATCATTCCATACAGCTTCGCCACCACCTGATCTTCGTCAGCCAGCAAGGGGTAGTTCAGAGCTGCGCCCTGAGTCTGTTCAATATCCCTCGCCCAGTCGTGGTGAGAGCTAAGTGGATCCACCGAAACCCCAACCAGCTTGGCTCCCCGCTGGGTGAATTCGAGCTTTCGCTTGGCAAACGCGCCCAGTTCTGTGGTGCATACTGGCGTAAAATCAGCGGGGTGCGAGAACAGCACCGCCCAGCTGTCGTCAAGCCATTGGTGAAAGTTGACCGTACCTTGCGTAGATTCGATCGTGAAGTTTGGTGCTGTCTCGCCCAGTTGTAGCGTCATGGAAATGTCCTCATGTCATTCATTGAGTGGCCACCATAACTTTGAAGTCAACTTTAAGGTCAAGCGTGATGTGTAATATTTGCAGTTCGGTAGGAGACAAATAATTTGCCAATAAAGGTTGACCTTAAAGCAGCTGTAAGCCTTAAAATTCTTACGGCGCTAAAATGGACATGATATGAGGTAGCACCATGGGATTGGTATCAATACCCTTGTTGTCTGTCTCCATAACTTAAGTTGCGATAACACATTGGAATCTCTCTCTTCCATCGGCTTGGTCGGTGCCTTTATCGGCGGATTGGTCTCCTTCTTTTCGCCCTGCACGCTGCCCCTGTTACCGGCCTACCTCTCGGTGGTCACAGGCGGTAGTGCCGGTAAAGCCGACAGGCGGTTAGAGGCATTGACCCTCAGTGCCTTCTTCGTCTTCGGCTTCAGCATCGTGTTCATCCTACTCGGGCTCGGCGCCAGTAGTATCGGGCAACTGATGCGAGGGTATCGCCAAGAATTCAACTGGGTTGCCGGCTCGGCGGTGATCGTGCTGGGCCTCTTTATGACCGGCGTGTTCCGATTGCCGCTATTCCAGCGTACCTTTCAGTTCACACCCAATGTCCAGGGTGGCTCCCCGCTGTCGGCGACAGTGTTCGGGGTCTCTTTTGCCATCGGTTGGACCCCCTGTATCGGCCCTATACTAGGCGCTATTCTGATGGCCACGTCTAATGCTGCTAGTGCCCAGGCTGGAATGATTTATCTAAGTGCCTACTCGGCAGGACTGGCGCTACCTTTTCTTGCCAGCACTTTACTGATTAACCGATTTGCTCTGCATCGGCAAAGCCTGGGAAGGTGGAGTGCCTATGCTCGCCCCGTGGCGGGCACGATTGTGATCCTGATGGGTATTGCTATCGTTACGGGGTATATGACACGGCTTTCAAGTATCATGGTTGACCTTTTCCCCTCCCTGGCGACCCTGGGGTAGCCAGGCCGTCAGAGAAGTAGAGATTAATTTTCATACTGACTCCTTAGGAAGCTGATTAGGCTGAGCTAGTCTCCTAAAAGGAGATTATTTTTATAATGCTTAGAGCTTAATTGCTTTCACTATTAATTTAGTTCTTCACCTAATTACTTTAATTAGGAGCTCGTGGCGAGGTAACGTACAAGCGCAGCGAACGCTTCAGTGTTTTTTTGAAAAAAACATTTATTATAGTAGGCCTTCCTGAATCCTAGCTGAATAATAAAAATTATGGCAAGTAACGCACAGCTACCTGGTTTATCTTTATATTTCGTGAGTATCTATCAGATTACCTTTCCTTGATTTTTCTTTTGGGTTGTTCTAGCTTTATCATGCCAAGCAGAAACTATGGTAAATAAAATATGGTTTAAAAAATGGAGAACCGAGATGGACTTAAAAAAATATGAAAACTGCATTGAAGCTTGTCACGTATGCGCTGCTTATTGTGACAAGTGTGCAACTGAGTGCCTAAAAGAAGACAACGTAAAAATGATGGCGGAATGTATTCGCCTTAACATGCAATGTGCTCAAATTTGTCGGTTAGCTGCCTCATTTATGGCACAAGAAAGTGAGTTTGCACACGAGATCTGCCGTCTATGTGCCGACATTTGTAAGAAATGTGGTGATGAGTGTGCAAAACATGATGCACCTCACTGCCAAGAGTGTGCTCAAGCTTGTCATCGCTGCGCTGAAGAATGTGCCGCAATGGCCAGCTAAGCTTCAAGCCAGCCGGGGCGAGCGCTTCGGCTGGGCGTCATTTTCTAGGGGGTTATATACATTAACTGAGGCTTTCAAATGTTGGTGTTTGCTTTTTTTAATATCTAAAAGGGGCTCGCTTGCGAACCCCTTTTGAATTAGTTATAATTAATAATGTCGCTTAGTAAGCGACATGTAGTTCATAACTGTTATTGCTATTTTCCTTAGTGCCCCCCATTGAGCTACCTGTCACCTCAAGCTGATAATTGCCCGGTTGCAGCTGACGAACAAGTTCAAAGTGACCCCGTGGACTGGACGCTTCTGCTACTTGTTTTCCAGTTTTGTCATAAAGCACAGCTGAAATGCGGTTGCCAGTGCTGGTAAAACCTGGGAAGTGCTCACTCGCTACTTTCAGTGTAGTCGCTTGTTCAATGTTAATATTGAAACGCTTCGATTGCCCCTGAGCAAGCATCTGTGTAGAAGATACGCCTCTTTCTAGTAAGGGAAGATCCTGTGTTGTATTGCCTAAGCTCGCTAATACAGGTGTAGAGAAGATACTTGCTACTACTGCACTAAAAACAATTGCTTTAATTTTCATGGTGGTTTACTCCGTTGGTTATTTACAATTTAATAATAACCTTAGAGTATGAATTGAAGCTGAATTTAGTGGTTTATTAGCAAAAAAAACGCCACCTTCCGGTGGCGCAAGTTATAGAGTGCTTAACGATTTAAAACATTAACCTGACACCTGCCACCACGCCGGTATCTTCGGTATTATTCCCACCAGCACGAGATAGGTCGGCGGTATCGCCATACTCTTTTACCCAGTAAGCGCCCACGTAAGGCGCAAAGCGTCTGGTCACTTCGTAGCCCAGGCGCATGCCGACACGCACTGAGTTAAGGCCCTCACCCACACCAAATTCCTCAACTTCGCTGGCAGCTACGGCAATTTCGGTGCGCGGCTGTAGGTAGAGCCGCTGTGTCAGGCGCAGATCGTACTCGCCCTCAAAACTAGCGGCCACGTCGCCATCTTCACTCACTTGCATAGCAACGTCGGTTTCAATGCCGTAGGGCATCACACCTTGTAGGCCGACAACCCCATAGGTGCGTTCGGCGTGATCATCGGAGAACACACCGCCTTGGTAACCGATACCCCCCTGTAACTCCCAAAAATCAGCCACTAGGCGACTATAGAGTAGTTCCAGGGATTCAAACTCAGCATCTTCACCGTCGCCTTGGACATTCTCGCCCTCTGACTTCAGGTAAACACGGTTGATATCACCGCCATACCAGCCTTGAAAGTCCCACACGACGGCCTCCTCGCCGTTATCGGGTACGCTATATTCAAGACGATCAAAGAGCGCCATACCCATATTGTGTTCCATCGTGGGCGCTGGCCAATCTTTCGGCGCGTCGTAACCATCTTCCGCATGGGCAGCGGTGGTCATGACAAACGCTAAGCTAATGCCAGTAAAATAAAGCTTAGTTTTCATACTGCCTCCTTAAGAAACCTGAACAACGCGGAACATTCCGGCATCCATGTGATAAAGCAGGTGGCAATGGAACGCCCAACTGCCTTCAGCATCTGCCGTAATCAGTGCCGAAACCCGCTCGCCGGGCTTAACGTTCAAGGTGTGTTTGCGCGGAATTAGCTCGCCCTGACCGTTTTCTAGCTCCATCCACATACCGTGGAGGTGGATAGGATGCTCCATCATGGTGTCGTTGATCAGGATTAGGCGCAGCCGCTCATCTTTCACAAAATGGATTGGGCCGGTCACTTCGCTAAACTTCTTGCCGTCGAACGACCACATGTAACGTTCCATGTTGCCGGTCAGGTGCAGCTCAAGCTCACGGCCTGGTTCGCGGCGGTCAGGCCATGGCGTGAAGGCTTTAAGATCGCGGTAGACGAGTACTCGACGTTCGTTGGGGTCGATGCCTATGCCCGCCTGGTCGTAGCGAGAGCCGGGCTGGGCTTCACCGGCAATGAGAATGCCGTTTTCGCCGACTTTCGCCTGCTCGCCCGACATGCCGCCCACATTAGAATGATCCATGCCCTCCATGTTGGAATGATCCATCCCCTCCATATTAGAGTGATCCATGCCTTCCATACCAGCATCGTCACCGCTCATTCCCGGCATATTGGAGTGATCCATACCTTCCATATTCGACATGCCTGAATGATCCATACCTTCCATGTCACCCATGCCATGAGCGCCCATGGCTTCCATGCCGCGGTCGGCAATTTGGCGGCGCTTGGGAATCTCCGCCTGCATGCCTTCACGCGGGGCTAGCGTGGCGCGAGCGTAGCCACTCCGATCCATGGCTTCGGCGAAGATGGTATAGGCTCGATCATCTTCTGGTGAAACAAGCACATCGTACGTTTCCGCCACGCCAATACGGAACTCATCAACAGGCACGGGTTGCACTGGCTGGCCATCGGCAGCAACGACGGTCATCTTCAAACCAGGTATACGTACATCAAAGTATGACATCGCCGACCCGTTAATCACGCGTAGTCGTACCCGCTCACCAGCCTTGAACAGCGCATTCCAGTTTTCTTGGGGGGAGTGACCGTTAAGCAGGTAGGTATAAGTACTGCCGGTCACATCGGCGATATCCCGAGAACTCATGCGCATTTTGGCCCACATACCGCGCATCTCGGCGGTTTGTGAGAAACCCTTTTCGCGAACATCGGCGAAAAAATCAGCAATCGTGCGCTCTTGGAAGTTGTAATAGCCTTCCATGGTTTTCAGATTACGAAATACCGACATGGGGTCTTCAAAGGTCCAGTCGGTGAGCAGTAGCACATGCTCACGGTCGTAGCGGATGGGTTCGCGCTCGGCGGCGTCAATTATCAACGGCCCGGCGTGGCCGAGCTGTTCCTGCAAGCCGGAGTGGCTGTGGTACCAGTAGGTACCGTTCTGGCGGACAGGAAAACGGTAGGTGAAGGTTTCACCAGGTGCTATGCCTGCAAAACTGACCCCAGGCACACCGTCCATCTCCGGTGGCAAGATGAGGCCATGCCAATGGATCGACGTGGACTCATCCAGCAGGTTGGTAACACGCAGTACGGCGTCTTGACCTTCTTTCAGACGAATCAGTGGGCCAGGGCTAGTACCGTTAATGCTAATAGGGTGGGCTTCTTGTCCGTCAATCGGAATGGATTCACGGCGGATAGCCAGTGATATCTCGGGCCCTTCTTCGACGCCCTGTGCATAGACATTCGTACGGCCCCAGGGGTTTGCCCAGGCGGGAGTTAGCCCCATTGCGGCAGCGGAACCTAACCCTAAGGCAGCACCGCCTTTTAGGACTTGCCGGCGAGAAAGCGGGTGAGAAATAATGCTTGAGCGTGCCATGTGTAACTCCCATCAATGATGAATGACACCATCTTGATGGAAGAACCTGAAACAAAGCTGAATAATGATTAATTAGCTACTTCACCCGCTAGAGGCAGGATAATCGTAACGCGCAGTCCACCCAGTGGACTGCGCTCAAAATACGAGTGCCCTGAGTAGCGGGCAATTAGCTGCGCAAGAATCGACAGGCCTAAGCCGTAGCCGGGACGGCGTTCATCCAGTCGTGTGCCACGCTCTCCCAAGCGCGAAAGATCCTCTTCTGCAACGCCGAGGCCGTCATCATCAATGGTGAGCGTGAGTGTGGTTGCGGAGACGGCAATATCGCAATTAACGCACCTATTCGACCATTTGCCAGCGTTATCGAGCACGATGCCTAATATTTCAGAAAAGTCGTGAGCCTCAATAGGCACTTGGTCTTTCTCGCCTGCCGAGTGGGCGAGGTTGAAGATACGCTCAGGGTAAAGGCTGCGGAACATCTCGATGAGCCGTGAACTATCACGCGTGACGTTGGCCATTCGCCCCGCGTTAGGGCCTGCAATACGTGAGCGACGCAGCTCCGCATCCAGCTGGGCGTTAATATCCTCAATACGGCTGAGCAGTTTATGGCGTCGGGTTTCATCAATGGGCCGATTGCCACGCAGTACTTGGGTAACGGCTGCCAGCGGGGTTTTTAATGCATGTGATAGGTTCGCGACCGACTCTCTGGAGCGCTTCAAGCGAAGGTCAATGTCATCCATAAACCAGTTCAACTGGTCGACTAATTCATCTAGCTCAGAAGGGGCTATTAATGACAAGCGATCACGTTTGCCCGCTCGCAATGCTTCAAGCTGTTGACGCAGTTGCCAGAGTGGCTTAAGTCCACGATTAACCGCTAACATGTTGAGTATGATGAGCATTCCTAACAGCACGCTGGCAATCCCACCGACCCACCAGTGCAATGTTGCAAGCCCTGCTTCTACTTGAGAGAAGTCCTCACCCACCAGCAGCACACCCTGCGTGCCCTGCCATTCAAAATGGCGACGATAGACGAGCATGTGTTGCTCGCCGCGATTCACGTCTATTAGAGCATTGCCGCTTTCATCTAGCAGCGGAGCCAGCTGTTGCTGCCATTGTGGGTCGGAAGCGCTGACCGAGCCGTTGAAGCGGAGTACGTAGAGATGATGAAAGACTTGATAGCCTTGGCTAACCGAGTCAAGCGCGGCAGGCACGGCGGCTTCACCTTGCTCAAGCTGCGTGACGGCATGGTCGGCTTCGCGCTGAAGACGCTCACCCAAAAAATCCCGAGCAAGATTCTGTAACAATATGCCATGCAGTAGCCAGGTCGTCACCACTACGAATAGTGCCACGCCTCCTAGCCAGGCGAGTAGTCGAAAACGTAAACTGCGCCGATCAATGTGAAGCAAAGAAATACCCCTGGCTGCGGCGAGTTTGGATAATTGATTTGCCTAGATAACGGCGCAGACGAGCGATGTAGACTTCCACCAAGTTAGGTGCGGCAGCGTCCTGATCCAAGGCGTAGAGCTGCTCTAGTAGCTGATCTTTCGAGTGAATACGGTCTGGATGAAGCATTAAGTAGCGCAGTAATCGAAACTCCGTTGCTGTTAGCGAACGCCACGTTTCTCCTTCTAAGCACACGCGTTGACCCGCCTCATCCAACGAGACACCGTTAAGCGTAATCACATGAGATAACTGGCCAGACTGCCTACGCAACAAGGCCTTCAGGCGAGCCATAAGTTCGGCTTCGTGGAAAGGCTTGGTGAGATAGTCATCGGCTCCGGTTTCAAGTCCGATAACTTTATCTTCCCAGGTATCGCGCGCCGTCAAAATCAAAATAGGCGTACTGCGCTTCTGCTTGCGCCAATGAGCGAGAAGATCTAACCCCGACCCATCGGGCAAACCGACATCTAAAATAGCCAGCTCATAATCCTCGGTTGCCATCAGCGACTTGGCCGCTTTCAATGAAGCGGCCAAATCAACCAGGTAACCGTTGTCCTTGAGACTCTCTGCCAAGCTTTCTGCTAACAAATCATCATCTTCGAGTAGCAACAGTTTCATGGGTCTGCGTCAGATTAGAGAGAAAAATTACCGTACATGCCGGATTCATAATGACCAGGAATGTTACAGGCATACTCTAGCTCGTTAACATTGTCAGGGACACTCCATAATAAAGTCCCGGTTTCACCAGGCGCAATGGTGACACCTGCCATGCTCATATTGGCCATATCGTGGCCTTCACCTTGTGACATGTTTGACATGTCATGACCTTCGCCATTTGCCATGTCTAGCATCATTTGACGATGCTCTTCCTGGGCTTCTTTACTGCCAATCACAAATTCATGCTCTAAATTGCCGGTGTTGGTGATTTCAAATTTAACCACCTCCCCAGCCGCCAGTTCTAGCTCTTCAGGGTCGAACCACATATCGCCAGCCTCAAGGCTGATCGTGCGGTCAACGTCAGCCTCGGTTAGGTTATTGCCACCACCGCCGTGGCCGGGTGCAGCCAGCGCCGCGCCCGTGATCAGACTTAATGAAAGGGCAAACAAAGACGTTGTTAAAAGAGTGTAGCGCATGGTCATTTACCTCAGAGGTTATTGTCACCCGTTCTTTATACGGTGTTAACCTGAAACGAGCCTGAACCTACAGTAAAAATATGACCTGCCGGATAAGTAGCTATCACGAAAACTTGCAAGCGCAAGGCCTTATTTCGGGACCTTTTTTAATTCAATACAGCATCTTCCGCTTAATAGTGAAATTTGTTCAGTTGCCGATGTCGGCAGCAGGGATGCTCTTGGTCATCACTGCGCATCATTGTCGGCAGAAAATAGTTGCCCCTTGTTGATGATGATGGTAGAGCTAGTTACTTTTATCGCTATGACCGGACGTCGGCTTTCCACTTCATCTATATTAACCCTTGTGTCTACATTTCCTGAAAGTTTTGCCACAAGATGTTAATGCGAGCGTACAAGCACCATGAGCGCTCATCATCGACGTTGATCTATCAGCAGAAGGTGTAGCTCGTTAAATATCGCCCTCATGAACTCAATGACCAGCCGATGCTGGCCAGTTTGATCTAGATCAGCGTGAAAAAACCAGAGGACAGCTCTTGCAAAAGACCAGTGGCTCCCCAGGGATGACAGAAGCAGAAAGGCTGAACCAGCACTGCACCTGTATCACTCTAGACCGACGAGCAGCCACCCAAAGTCTTATCGACCAGTTGGGCGACGATGCCGATGAGGCCTTTATCCGTTCGACCTGGCATCAACTTTTCTCGAATGTCGCTGTCTTTGTCCCATCTCAGGTTCTGGAGCAGATGAGGGCCACTGTTCAGGCCATAGAAAACGCCGCCGCTCTTCCCGACTATCAGCGACAAGTACTGTCTTGGGCCCCGCAAAGTGCACAGTTAAACCCCGGCCCAGTAGGTGTCTTCATGGGCTATGATTTCCATCTCGGCGAGGACGGGCCTCGCCTCATCGAAATCAATACCAATGCCGGAGGTGCATTTCTTAACGCGATCCTGGTACGGGCCCAACTGCAGTGTTGTGGTGATGCTAAAAGTGCGGCCGGGTCTGCCGACTTCGAGGCTAAAGTGATAGCCCAGTTCGAGAGCGAATGGCGTGCCCAGCGTGGCAATGGACGTCTGGAGAGGATAGCTATCGTTGATGATCAGCCTATGGGGCAATACCTCTATCCTGAATTCAAACTTGCCCAGCAGTTATTACGGCGTCATGGCATTGATGCTCTCATCCTCTCGCCTGGCGACCTTCGGTATGAGTCAGGCATGCTATACAGCGGCGGTAAGCGAGTAGATATGGTTTACAATCGCTTAGTGGATTTTGGGCTCGAAGCACCCGGAAACTCCGCCTTACACTCTGCCTGGTTGGACGGAGGCGCAGTCATAACCCCAAATCCCCATGCACACGCATTGTTCGCGGACAAACGCAACTTGGCTGTGTTATCAGATCCCGCGACGCTTATGGCTTGGGGGTTGAGCGCTCAAAATGCCGAATTACTTCGCTCTTGTATTCCCCGTACCTTACAGGTCAGCGCTGATAATGCTGATACCCTTTGGCAACAGCGACGGCAGTGGTTCTTCAAACCTGTCGCAGGCCACGGAAGTAAGGGAGTGTACCGGGGAAGTAAACTCACCAAAAAAACATTCAGCCAAATCTTGGAAAGCGACTATATTGCCCAGGCCCATGTGCCTCCCTCCGAACGCCTCGTTCTGGTCGATGGACAGCGTAAAAATCTCAAGGTCGACGTTAGACTGTATACCTATCGCGGCACACTGTTAATGGCCGCAGCGAGACTTTATCGAGGACAGACGACCAATTTCCGTACGCCAGGTGGGGGGTTCGCACCTGTGCTTCTCATGAAAGATTAGTTATCAAAAATATGATCTAAAGAGTTTGTCCCACAACTTATGCGATTATCGTGATAGGGCGTGGAACTCATCTTGCAAGGCGATCGCCTCACTTCGGCCCGCGATTAGTTATTCGGAAATTGCTCCCAGCAACCTTTCAATTGCGCGCAAGTTTTTCCTGCGTTTGGATTTAAAGCCTGGAAACTTACAATATTATCAGCTACGCGGATGAAACCTCGTCAATGAAGGCTGCCCTTAAAGGGGTATCTCTGGAGCGATATAGATAGCCACCTAGCCGAGCGATGGCCTTCATATAGAAACCATGTCGCGTCGCTGACCCAGTCGAGGCGGTGGAATCGACCGGTCGACCAGAACTAATAAATGATCAGTAAAGAACCGTTGCTAGCAAGGCAGCCGGGAACTGATGCCTAAGAATGATCAGTCCGGATACGATGTAGCCGAGCATAATGCCGATGGTGAGTCGATCGGCTGTGGTGAAGCACATATCCTCAATCCGGTAGCCAGTTTTTCAGATTCCATCATATACGTGTGTGCTAACGCACAGATCGTGTGATGTCAGACCCTGAACATGATGGTGCGGGTCCGTGTCGTTTGATCGCCAAGGTATCGGTCGCGTTACTATCCGCGCTAGATAACGAATAGTGCATTATGGAAATACAATCCTAATAATGTCAGGAAGGGTCTCCTCATGAATAGAGTCAACACTGCAGCAATGGCTTTTTGTCTTCTCGCTGTTCTGCCTAGGGCAGCATCCGCCCAAAACTCAGAGTACGGCCCACGGGTGTCCGTGAGTTTTCGATCTCTGGAACTGGCAGTAACGATCGGAATTTTAATAGCGGAAACTTCGGCGTGAGACTGTTGATCTTGGTTGGTATCTGAGGGATAACATGGTTGCCGGTGTTCGGCAAAGCGTCAATTACGCCGATGTCGAAGGCGAAGGCGGGCGTCACAGATGGTTTCTGGAACGGCTCAACCCGTGGTTACCTAACCCATCAGTTCCTTGATGGTCGTGCGCGGCCCTTCGTCGGTGCTAGCCTCGGTGGTATCTATGGAGACGGCGTCAAAGACAGCGCCTTCGCGGGACGGGAAACGGGTATGAAATACTATGTTCTGCCCAAGGCCTATTTCCTCGCTCGCGCTGAGTATCAGTTCCTGTTCAGCGATACCGACGATGCCACCGATGCGTTTCAGGAGGACGGTATCTGGGCTTATACGATTGGTCTGGGCTACAATTTCTGAACCACATCAAGATGCCACGAACCACCACGGCCACGTGGCGGGTGTGCATCTCTTGTCGCGCGCGGATGGCATCGGCCTTGCCTTCCGGATAGCGTTGCTTATAGCTATTAAGCTAGGTTCTTAACTACCTAAGGTGGTTGTCCTGACGGTCACCCATTCGGTGATGTCACCCTTGTCAGCACCGCCGTGATCAGCAGGATAACCACGACCAGCACCACCTCCAGCGCAATACTGCGCTGCAAACGTCGTGGGGCTGTTGCATCGCCGCTCTCAAAGGCAGGTACAAGCCGCCACTTGTTCGCGGCAGCAAATAACAGCAGCACCGCGACAATCAATACTTTGCCGATCAAGAACTGTCCATATGCCGTGGTGAGCAGGGGTGTGAGACCGCCTGTTAGCAGCGTGGCCAAAGTGACGCCCGCCAGTACCAACACGCCAACTCCGCCCATGGCGAGTTGCCCGAAACGGGTCAGAATGCGGGCGGTATTGCCGTGGTTGTAATGTTGCCCCACTAAGTGGAACAGCGGCCACAGCGAGGCTACCCAGAATGCTGCCGCCATCAGGTGAACGATCAGCAAGACAGCCAGAACGAGGCGTGGGGTGTTTACTGTATGCCCCACCTGCACGAATGCCAGCATCACCAATAAAACGCCTACTAGGCTCAAGCTGTTGGCTGTTTTCGAGAACGCTAAGTTATTAAGCTGAATCGCCTGGACCAGCAGCAAACCAGCTACCACCAGTATTAGTCGACCCCCGGACGCGCCATCGAACACGATCCCGAGCAACATTGGGTTGGTTGCAGCCGCTATATTGCCGCCTCCAAGGTAACCAGCTTCTAAAGACCACTGGAACAGAATCAGGATGACCCCCGCCCAGGCAGAAAGGACACCCATGCGGGCGACGCGCCTCCGGTCGTGATCAGGGAGCCGGGGAAACGCTAGACGAAACAACACGGCCCCCGTCGCGACTAGGGCGCTAAGGTAAATCCCGGCCGCCACGAGAATCATCGCGACGGTCCAGACATCGAGGCTATTTACGGAGAACCACCAAGCCACGGGTCAGGGCTCGACCGAGAAGTTAAAACCGTCGGACATCATGTGTCCGTCATCCGATAGGCCGCGCCAGTGCACCTGGTAGTCCCCAGCCGAAAGAATTTCACCGGGCTTCACGACGTAGCGTTCGACCTGTTCACTGCCTGGCTGACCATCAAGAGGAACGGGGCCGTTTGGGCCTGTCACTTCAAACTGGGTGATGCGCATCATGCCACCAAACTCGATGCCAATCTCTGCTGGGGAATCCTGAATGGTGACGCCATCCTTAGGCGAAGTGCTTGCGCCCCCTTCATGGGCCAGCACTGGGATTGCTAGCGACAGCAACAGCGTTGCTAAGGTAGCGTGAATGATAGGGAGCGAACTCGTCTTCTTTTGCATACCGTATCCTTATATATTTTTAGGGTTGAATGGATGCCGTTACTTCATCGCGGAGGCGCTAAAACTGATTCGGCTGAGCCTTCTTACATCGTTCATCTGCCCTGTTTGGCGAACAAGGCGCATGGCGTCGTGCTTTTCTTCATGGAAATGAGTCGGTGTTAAAACGTGCCAACCTGAAACAGGGCTAAAATGGCGGAAAAAATGATCTGTGACAACACTTAGGTATTGGGATCGGTTTCTCCTTTACCTTTGGGCCACCTATAGGTTGTAGGCTTATAACGAAAGCTAACTCCGCCTTCTTCCATTTTTAATGGATAAGGCGATGTCTCGACCAGCAACATGATAAGAGGAAATATCATGGTTAAGCACAAGATGATCTTTGCCATTGGTCTGGCTGCAAGCCTCAGTGTCCCCAGCAGCGCCATCTTCGCTCAAGGTATGAGCCAAGGCGCCCAAGGTCAGGGCAATATGATGGACGGCCAAGTCGGTATGGGTTCGGGCATGATGATGGGCAGTCAAGAAGGCATGTACCCAGGAATGATGATGGGAGGGCAAAGCGGGATGATGCCTTGTCCAATGATGGAAGGCATGGGGAGTATGTCCGGCATTGGCGGTATGCTCGACGAGCAGCAGATGAGTACCATGCGTGAGATGCGCCAAGAACACCGCGCGGCCCAGCTTGAGCGGATGGGCGAATTGATGAACCTGCGCGACGACATGATGCAAACCATGCAGACTGAACGCCCTGAACCAGAGGAAATAAAGGCGCTGCATGCTCAAATGGCCAACCTTCATGGCGATATGATGGCTGATAACGTGCGCATGCATAATCAGATGCAGGACTTACTGACCGATGAGCAGCGTGAACAGATGAGAGGAAGCATGCCCAGCCACCATGGCCCGCAATAAGCCTTGGCGATTGCCTCTTTTTTTAGGAGTGATGGCATGATGAACGCGGAATGTTTTGCTTTTATGGGGTCAATGGGGTGGCTAGGCTGGTTGATGCCCCTGGCCATGCTGTTATTAATTGGCTTGGCGATCGCTTCGCTGGCCAAGTACCTCTTCAGTCGTTCACGCTAAGGAGTTGAAAATAATGCAACATATGAGTCTGGATTCATAGAATAACCGCAGCACTTTGGATCACACAGTAGAGGAAGGAGGGCCAGCGCCGGTACCCTCTCGACTTTACCGACCAAAGTGAAGCAGAGAATGGGATACCGACAACTGACCCAGGCCCAACGATACCAAATTTTCGCTTACCTTGAGACTGGCATCAGCCAGCGACAGATAGCCAAGGCTATTGGGGTTCACAGCAGCACCATTAGCCGGGAGATAAAGCGCAATGGGCTTACTGCTGGCTATGCGCCTGAGCAGGCTCAATTGAGAAGTGATCAGCGTCGACGCAGCGCCTGGAAAGTGACGAAGCGACTGCCCAGCCTAATTCGATGGGTCACTGATCAACTGATGGACGAATGGAGCCCCCAGCAAATTAGTGGCTTCATGGCGAATGCCAACGGCGTTTGCGTAAGCCATCAGTGGATCTACGCGTTAATCTGGGACGACAAGAAACACGGCGGCGAATTATGGAAGCGACTCCGCCTACCACACCAGCGGCGCTATCAGCGCCGATTGGCCAAGCATGCGGGATTGGGCAAAATTCCACACCGGGTTCTTGAAATCATAGCACTTTCAGCCGCTTTCTTTTATACCCTGTGAGAAATCCAGGTTAGGCGTATATGCGAAATATCTAAAAGACCGCTTCTGGCCGTTTGCCGTCTTAAACAAAAAATAAAGCTTGCCTAATTACTGGAGCTGCCCAGCAAGGCAGCTCCATTCTTATCCCAACATTCACCTACAAATACCCCATCTCCGCAAACGACCTACACCCATCACTCCCCACCACTACATGATCAATCACTCGAATGTCCATCAGCCCCATAGTTTCTATGAGCCGCTGGGTGATACGTCTATCTGAATCACTTGGCTCGGGATCACCGCTTGGATGGTTATGCACCAAGATGACAGCAGCAGCGTTGTAGGTGAGAGCTGCTTTTAGCACTTCACGCGGGTAGACGCTGGCCGCGTCGATGGTTCCACGGAATAGCTCCTCAAAGCGGATAACACGGTGCTGACTATCGAGGAAGAGAACACTAAATACCTCGTGCTCGTAATCTTGAAGCAGTAACTGCAGGTGCTCAAACGCTTGCGAAGGTTGGGCTATCTTGCGACCTTTAGCGAGCTTACGGCGCGCGAAGCGCTTGGCCATGGTGATGATATCGGTTTCAGTCACTGGCGAGGTAACGTGATAGGTACCAGCCACTTCCCCAGCTTTGAGTTTGGCGTGTGTCATGGTTGTCTCCAAAAAATAAAAAACGCCGGGGTGGTGGGGTCAGTTCAGTGGCCCCGGCGTCTATGTCGTTAATGATCGGTTGGTGTATCTATGGAATCGTCGCGTCACGCAGCCATCACTTGGTTTATGCGACGTTCCATCTCCTCATGGAATCGTTCTACCCGCTCGGCAATGGTGCGGATCATAATGTCGTCACGGTAGGCACGTTTGATAAACAGCGGCATACCTGGCCAATAGCTCACAAAGTCGATCCATTCCCGTTCGCTGACCCATAGCCCGCCCTGGCATTGGGGCACGTGCTCATCGGGTATTTCGCCGCTGAGCAGTACCTCAATCTGGAACTTAGGTAGCTTTGTTTTGATTTCCAGCAGACCGTTAGCACCTACCAGACTGTCAGGCGAGTAGCCCACACCGTGGTTGAGGATAATGCCCACTTCCTCTGGTTTAGGTTCGCCGGTGGCATCCGTGTAAAGCGAACGGGCAACGCCTTCCAGCGTATGCCCACGACGGGTATGCGTATTACCTTGAAAGGGCTCTGCTAACTCACCGGTAATGCGCTCACCGATCAACTGGTTCATATAGGTAATCGCCCCGGTACCAAACCCTCCAGGGCCTTTACCCTTGACCAACAATGTCTTGAGCTCCGACATGGTGACGCGCCCTAAGCGTGCCGCCAGCCATTCGGGCGTGCCTTGTTCCATGTTAAGTACTTGCATAGAAACCTCCTACGAGAGGGTTTAAAACCTCTGTTACTTAACCGCCCGTTTGGAGAGTGAGGCGCGCAGCTTGTCGAAGTCACTCTGAGGCACTTGCACGGCTGATCTGTACTTACCGCTGAACCACTCCTGGGTCGTCGCAGGGCATTGGCTAATGAGCCGCTGGATCTGTCCCGCCTGAAAGGGCGTTACTAGCTTGATGCTCGCTTTGGTGCTGGTCTTGCCGTTATCGTCCTGCCCCCGGGTGGTGATATTAAGTAGTGCGCAGAGTACGTAGCGCTTGCCGTAGCTGGTGGAAGAGCCAAACGCCTGCACAGCGTTCTTGTTACCGCTCATATCGGCAGGCAGCAGCATGCTAGTCTCCTCACGGTGGCCATCCTTATGCATCAGCACACCGGTCACTTCAATGCCTCGTTCCTGCGTCTGAATACGAAAACTCACCGCAAAGCCGTGTTTCTGCATAATTGGGCGAACGGTATCGACGATATCCTCCAAGGTGGCGTAGCAGCCGTTGTTAGCCTGCCCGCGCTCCTCAATGCTGGGGAGTTCGGTCTGCATCGCCGCCATAGCAGCGCTATAGGCCATCATGGCCTGGCGATCCATCACCCGTTCCTGCATCTGCAGTAAGCGCTCCATTTTGTCGATATCGACGTCCGGGTTGAGCGCAGCGCGTTCAATCACCTGAATAATGGCCGTGCTCTCCGCAAGATGGGGGGTGGGTGCTGCAGGAACGGCTTGTAAAGAGGATGCAGACGTCTCGTGATTTACCACATTAGTTTTGGTTGCCATGAAAAGGCTCCTTCAATAGAGGCTTAAAAATCGGCGGGAAGCTCGCTGGGAGGGACGGGGCATAGGTGCAGCTCGGTGCGATACAGCTGTCCTTTTGCCATCACGTAGGTCTGGGCATAGGTTTGTTCCTGGGTGAGCAGTCGTTCCGTTAGTTGGGTTAATGCGATATCTAAATCGGGGTTAAGAGAGGCCATGGTGTACTCCACGTAACAGCAAAAAGCCCAGCCTGTTAGGGGCTGGGCTTATCGCGCTATCCGATGAGGGGTAAGACAAAAACTAAGAAAATTAGCAGTAAAATGATGAGAAACAGCATGTCAGCTCACCAGGGCAAGGGCTGTTTGCAGTGCTTCCTGCTTCAGCTGCGCCCCCTGGCCAAACCACGCTGAATCGAGCCGGGTATCGTTGCTACGCGCACGCTTGTCATGATCGACGTACTCGGTGACCGCATTGAGCAAGCCCCACGCAGTATCTTTGGCCGTGTCGAGGTGAGAACCGCGGCCTTCGCCGTGGTAGAGCTTGTGTACCTTATTAAGTGCCCGGTAATTGGGCAGCTTGGAAGGATCATCTATCGGCTTATCGATACCGCAGAGCACCGACTGAAAATACTGCTGTGCCTCGCGATGATCGATCTTCCGCTCCGCTAACGCTTTCATGCGGTACATAAAGTCATTCCATTGGGATACAGAAATACCCAGTTGGCTTTTTACCGCCCGGGGATCGAACTCTGATCGGTGGGGTACCTTCACCGCTTGGCTAGAGCCATCCACCGCAATCTGCAGCGTGTTGTTGCACACCACCCTTACTGTCGTTGGTGTCGCCATGGTGGCTAAGGTGCCATCGCAGGAGGTGGCCAATAGCAGGTAGTCGTTCACCTCATCCTGTCCTTTCAGCGAGGTACTTAAGCCACTGCGCGCCAAGGCCCAGAACTTCCGACCGCCTTTCAGCACACCCGCGGTTTCCAGTTCATACCCGGCGTACTCTGTCAGATCGCGGTAAAACTCCAGAATCTCCTCGGGCTGCACCACCTTATAGCGCTGCGAGACGACCGATAGCGGCGCCTTGGTATCCGAGCGGTAGAGCACTTTTTGCTCGGGGAATGAGTGGATGCTGCCCAGGTGGCTGGCACCCTCGGCAATAAAGCGCACCGGGGCTTCTTCAATATGCCAGTTCATTCCGGCCTGTTGCTGCCAGACCTCTAACGGTTGTTGACGGGATAGCTGCTGTCCCAGGCCGTGCCAAGGGGTAGCGCCGACGTAAGCCATTTGTTCAACGAGATGAGCCATGGTGAAAACTCCTAGCAATAAAAAAGCGCTGACGTTAATCGCCAGCGCTTTATGGTTGTAAAGTAAGGGCTATGTCGCATAGTGGGAACGCATTATTGGGGTGCGGTGAAGGGACGGGTTAATTGCCGGAAGGTATGACCGCACGATGCGCACAGCCAGGGCTTTCCTTCACCGGGTGGCAGTTTCTGTGTGAAGAACACCGTTGCGACTCGCGAGCCTGATTGACTGCCGGAAACAGCCCCCATCACGGCAGCGGGCAGTTTGGCTAACGGAAAGCGGGAGGAGGCATCCGATAAAGGGGACGTTGGGGTATAGGATGCCCGCCACGCACCAATGGCAGCGCCGACAAGGCTGCCGCCCACGGTGCCGATACGTTGGGCGGTTTCAAAGTTAAGCGTGCATGGGGCTGCACAGCGTAGGCAAGGCGGGGACATAAACAACACTCCTATAGGCGTCAAAGTGATCCCGTGTGCAGGATTCATAGGAGTGATATAGATCTGAAAGTTTTTAGCGTCGACTCTTAAATGGTTGCTTCGCTAGCCCTCTTTACTGATACTGTTTATGCATACAGTAAAAAGGAGAAGCCCTATATGTCATTGAACGTTTCACTGATGGGCCGGGCAGATGCCGTGGCCTCGTCACTACCCTTACCGCTCTATTCAACCGCCGTGCGCGCCGGGTTTCCTTCGCCCGCCGATGATCACTTGGATACCGAGCTAGATCTGCACCGCTACGTCGTTAAACGCCCAGCCTCGACCTATTTTGCGCGTGCGGAAGGGGATTCAATGATCGGGGACAGCATTCACCCTGGGGACTTATTGGTGGTAGATCGCAGCCTGGAAGCGCTGCCTGGTCGGATTGTGGTGATCTGCGTAGATGGGGAAATGACTGTTAAGCGTCTGGAGCGTGTTGGTCAGCGCACCTACCTCAAAGCAAGCAACCCTAATTTCAAGCCGATTTCCCTTGATGGACGCGAATCCCAAGTATGGGGTGTAGTGACCGACGTGATTCACAATCTGCTGAGGTCACTACCGTGATCGCACTCGTTGACTGCAACAACTTCTATGTCAGTTGCGAGCGCGTCTTTGATCCAGCGCTGGAAGGGCGACCCGTAGGGGTGCTGTCGAATAACGATGGTTGCGTTGTTGCCCGTAGCAACGAGCTCAAAGCGCTGGGTGTTGAGATGGGGACGGCCATGCACTTGTTACCGCCCGCGATACGCCGCCAAGCCGTGCTGCTGTCCAGTAACTACGCGTTATATGGCGATATGTCCCAGCGGGTGACCGAGGTGCTAGGCGAGTTTTCGCCCCATGTTGAGGTGTATTCCATTGATGAGAGCTTTGTTGGGTTTCAGGGCTTCGACCCTGATACGTTGGAAGCACGGGGCCAAGCCATGCGAGCTACCGTTCGGCAGTGGACGGGTATTCCCGTATGTGTGGGATTTGCGCCAACGTGCGTATTGGCCAAAGTGGCGAACCACGCGGCTAAAAAACATCCTGCCTACAAGCAGCACGGGGTGTGTAAGTTAATCGCCGAAAGTGAAGCGACCAAGGCATTGTTAAAGCAGTTGCCGGTGACAGAGCTGTGGGGCGTGGCTCGCCGCACCGGTGAACGTTTAAGAGTGATGGGTATTGAGACCGCATGGGATCTACGCGAGGCAGACCCTAAGCGTATTAGGGGGCGATTTAGTGTGGTGCAGGAACGCATCGTATGGGAGCTACGCGGGCAGTCCGCCATACAGCTCGAGGACATGAGCCTACCCAAGCAACAGATCATGGTGTCGCGTTCATTCGGCAGGCTAACCGGCAACCTTAATGACCTACGCGAAGCCTTAAGGCAGCACGCCGCCAGGGCGGCCGAAAAGCTGCGCAAACAGAGCAGCGTTACCAGCGCCGTGATGGTGTTTGTGCGCACCAATCCGTTTCGTACCGATTTGCCGCAATACCAACAGCGTGTGGTTGTCTCACTAGAGAGACCTACCGATGATAGCCGGGACATCATCGCAGCGGCGGTACAAGGCCTACGGCGCCTTTGGCGCAAAGGCTATGCCTACCATAAAGCAGGCCTCATGCTGCTCGATCTTACGCCCAAGGCCAACCGTCAGCTTACCCTCACTGAAACCCCGCAAACCGACGAGGAAGCAAAGCGAAGCGAGTGCCTCATGGCAACGATGGACAAGCTCAACCGAGAGCTAGGTAAGGGTACGGTACAGCTGGGCCTACCCCGTAAAGGCAATGCCTGGGCGCTGCGAAGTGAGCGACGCACGCCACGTTACACAACCCAATGGAACGAGCTAATGATTGTTAGGTAGAGCAGGTCATTAAGATTTCGTAGAGGTGGCAATGGTACTAGGCTTCGTTGCCTATTCTGATCTACTTACTTGTCGAAGATAGGGGAAGTCTAATAATACTTGACATTCAACGCCGTTATAGCTATTTTCTGGAAAAATTGAGAAGCTAGATTAACTTTTTTACTGAATCCAACATGCGTCGACGTTCAAAAATTTTATTTTAGTCTAATGGTTTAATCATAATTTATATTATTTAGGAGTTTTAATGAGTCTTTTTCAAAAAGCAAAGGGCGCTTTTAAAAGTGCGAAATGTAAAGTCGGTATGCACGGAGGAAACTACAGTAAAATGGAAGGTAAGCCTCAATGCTATTTGAGTAAGACATGCCCAGATTGTGATGAGGTTGTTGTTAAAAATAAGCATAAGTATGGCAATGATTTTTATGTGAGAGAAATGAACTGCCTTAAAAGGTCAACATGTGTCCATTGTGATCATGCTGTTGAAAAAATAATTCATCATTATACATTTGATAGGGTTGATGCAGGCTGCAATGTATTTGAACGGTGTGCAAGGTGTGATCTTGTGAAAAAAACAAACTCTAAGAAACATACATGGGGAGACTGGAGTGTCACTGCTCCCGGGCGTTCATCCCGAGCATGCGTGTTCTGTGGTGAACAGGATCACAAGCAAATAAACTAAAAGCACATAAATAAAGATAAATAATTATTTTAAATTTTATTAGACAGCTAAATTTTTTATATATGCCTACATAAAATAGAATTAATGCTTCCTGAGCTTTCCTTTTAGTATAACCAACTACTTACCCTCACTGAGACCCACAAACCGCAGGCGGTAGCCAAACGCAGCGAACGACTGATAGGCACGATTAATAAGCTCACTCGAGATTTGGGTAAGTGAACGGTAAAGTTGGGCCTGCCCCATAAAGGCAATGCCTGGTCGCTACGCAGTGGGCAACGCAAACCACGCCACACGCAACACTATGGATCGGAATGAGCTGCCATCTGTAAAAATAAGAATAAATCTTTACAGCATGTCGATACCGTTGCACTTACGAAGGCGGGAAAGGATCCAAAAGAGGACTATCACGCTATTGGGCCGTTTAAGCTGATATAAGGGTCATACTTATGGAACACGTGACAGAATCTCGCGTGCGGTGTCCAGGATGTCGTTCTGCCATGCAAGGGGCTCCAGCACCTCAACATTGGCCCCTAGTCCCTTGAGCCACCACAGTGTCTGCTGATCATTTGGCACAACGGCCTCTAGACGCTGCCACTCGCTATTTTCCAGCGGAATGAGAGTTTGATGATTGGAAAGTGGAGTTTCCGTTAGTAACCAAGCTAATTGTGGAGCCACATTTGCGACTAATCTAGTATCTTCATTTCCATCCAGATAGCCGAATGCGCCATTGTGTATATAACTATCTAGGTCAAACGCTGTCGATTCCCGCCATGAGTTGCTGCTTATAATCGCTTTTTTGATTCGGTGCAGAGCAAACTGCCGGATATCGTCGTAGTCGTTCACGGTAGCCAGCAGATAAGTCACGCTGTGGCGACTCACTAATCCTTGAGGGTGAAGAGTGAATTGCTTCTCTTGCTCAGTACTTCGAGAGAGATAGGTTACATCTAATGCTCTGTTTTCCATCAGGGCCTGAGCTACAACCTGCCAAATCATTTCCTTGAATAGGGCCGGAATTAATACCTTACCGTTTGGAATTGCCCGAACTCGTTTAGCCCACTGGCTAAGCCCGTTGCCCTCCAAATCATCAAGTAATCGCCGTGCGTCTCGAAATTGAGGTGCCAATTGGTCGATCACTACAGGAGGCAGCACTCCCTTTAGGTATTCCTCGGCTAGCACTAGAGTTAGAGCGCTAGGAACGTCAAGTGCTGGCAGATTGCAGTGAAAGTCTCGGTCAAAGTACCAGCGGTATGGCTTGCTGCTATCGTCACAGACTAGCGGAAAGTGCAAAGCAAGCTTGTCGCGTAGGTCTCGTTGCAGTGAGCGGGTATCTATTCGAAAACCCCGTTCATGTAACTTCTCCAATAGCACTGGTGTGCTAACTCGACCAGGACTGCGTGGTATGAGCTGAAGCATGGTCAGGTAGCGGAACAGCGTCTCGCGAATCTCGGACATGAACGAACCTTGTCTTAAGGAGCCAGGCGGTCTTACAGCCTATCGGCGTTGGTGATGGCTAATCATTCTTATCACCGGTTAGTATGCCAGGAAGCCATCAAAAAGCGTAAGTCCGGCGTTCCAACGTAGCGGTGCATCACTTCACAGGCTTGTTCTTGCCAGTGCTTTTCAAGAGAGCTCACAGCGAAATGAGTAGTCTCATCCTCATCATTTTTTTTGCTATGAGTCAGCCACGGCGGTGCGTCCAGGCTTACCTCTTCATTGAGTAGGGGGTAATCGGCCAACCATGCATATACATCAGGTAGTGATTTACCGATACAAGCAGGGAACAGCACAGCTTGAGGTGGCATGACAAATCCCAGCATCAGTAAAACTACATTGACCTCGTGATCGCATGTCAAATGCCAGCGGCGACTGTCTAGTCCCGGAGCGGAGCTAAAGTGTCTTGCCGCGCAGTGCCACACGAGATGGGCTTGTGTGAACCGGCGAGTTATTTCGTCCAGACTCGAGCTCCAATATGGGTTCACATAGAGGCCTCTGCCGTCAGTAGAGGCTGTCGCCACATTTGATGCTGGCACGAGTTCGATATCGAGTTGCTGGGCCAGGAAGGCCGTAGCGGGTTGATCATTGCTCCAGGCATCGCGGTCAGCTTGCCAAAGTCCTTTCTGCTTAGTGATGACTTCCTTCTCGTCAATATCACTAATGAGCTGATCATTCAGTAAGGGTTTCGATTCCATGACGATGCCTCAATTAACTATAATTGGCATCAGTCTTATCCTGAGTTGCGACATTTCATGTCGCAACACTTACTTTTAGCAAAAAAAATTTGTAGCGACGCTAACTGTCGCATGAGTAATTTAGCCTGTTTGAACAGGTTATTCTTACCAGCTTTTTAATCTTCACCATGTAAAAGATCCCATCGCTCTGTCGGCAAGCTTGGGGTAGCAGAAGATCCTAAAGTTTTAGGAGAGTGAACCGATACTAAATATGAGTAGTTTTAATTTGGTTACCTAGGTACGTCTGCGTGCCCTGACTCCGATTCTAGAAGGCTGAACTGATATTCGTCTATCAAGGGACCCTATGGCTTCTAAAGAGATCCACACCAAGCAAGAAAAAAAAGAGTCACTGAAAGAGATGCGTCGGGATGCAATTCGCACGGCCGAGGCGCTATCCACTCACGAGACTGTCCAACGCTTTGGGAGTGCAAGTGCTGAATATATCAAAGGCTATCGAGGGTTAGATAATGAATCAGGCACGCGTTATGCCAAAGGCTTGGTCGACATTGCGAAACACAAAGTTAATGAAAACTACGTTGCCCAAAACATAAAGCAGCAGGCCGGATTCAGCGCTGAGGTAGCCTCAACTAGCCGCGACAACGCCGAAGCAATAATCCGCAAGTCGAAAGTACGGGCTTCCCGTTCTGATGACCTACCCCAATATGGCAAGAATCATAACGTAGTCGACCGGGTGCAATTGGTAGATGGAAAAGTCATTGATGGTTCGCAGGCGCAGATGAAATTCGTCGGCAACCGAAATAAGCTCCTTGATGATATTGCTAGAGAAGATGGCAAGTTCTTCCGTTATCGTGGCGCCAAACTTGAATTGCCAACTGAGCAGCTTGAAGGTAACAAGGCCTATGTACTTGGAGAAGCTGAGAGGCTAAGGGAGCGTGCTGAAAAGCTAGGCGAACAAGCTTCAGACGATCCTAATAAGGCCAAACAAGTACAAGAAATGATGTTTAAGGCGGACAAGCTGGAAAAGCGCGCCAACTCTGACGATTTTCAGGCAGAATCAGCGGCACAACACTGCCGTAATAAAGCTTATCAACGACGCTTCAATGCTGATAAAGCTGAAAAAAAAGGCAACATAGACGAAGCAGAAAAACTTCGCCGTGAGGCAAATAATTACGATGAACTGGCAGAAAATGTCAGTGATAGTGGCCTTACTACAGAAGATGCCATCTATTATCGCAAGAATCCAGGAACTGCAACGCTGAGAGACATTGGTCGTACTGCTCACGGGGCAGGCCTGCAAGGGGCCAAGTACGGTGCGATTATTGGTGGAAGCATTTCAGTTCTAATGAATTGTTGGGCTGTTGCTCAGGGAGAAAAGGAAGTTTCTGAAGCTTTGCCAGACATAGCTCTCGATACTGCCAAGGCAGGTACACTTGGGTACGCTACAGCTTTTGTGGGTTCGGCCTTAAAGGGTGGAATGCAGCAGTCGGGGAACCAATTCACGCGACAGCTAGCAAGTACAAGTGGCCCCGCCCTTGCTATCAACATTTGCCTCTCTTTGGGAAGCACCGTCAACCGCTTCGTTACAGGTGAGATCGACGAGGAACAGCTACTTACCGAAGTAGGTGAAAAAGGCGCTGGGATGCTCTCGGGCGGCATGATGGCAGCTGTAGGCCAAGTTGCTATCCCTATCCCGTTCGTAGGCGCTGCTATCGGAGGCATGATTGGCTACACGCTTTCGTCGATGTTTTACCAAAGTGCTCTGGAGGCTTCGCGTAGTGCGAAACTTTCGAGTGAGCAGTTGCTTAAAATACGCACAATAGAAGAAGCAGCGCGTGAACGAATAGCTCATGAACAGGAACAATTGGAAGCATTCGTAAGCCGGGAGATTCCCCAACTGCGATTGGAAACACAGTTTCTTCTGTCATCTCTTGCAAACGCCGACCATCAGGACTCAGAGGCATTATCCAAGAGCATAAACCACTACGCAGGATTACTTGGAAAATCACTTCAATTCCATTCTGTAAATGAATTCGAAACGTTCATGTCCTCTGACGATCCCTTTATATTCTAAAATATACTCAAGTTGAAAGGATACAAGCTTCATGTTGGTTAAGATGCTCCCGAATGATGACAGAGAACATTTGCTAGATCTAGCAAGCTTAATAGCAATCTCTGACAAGCCCATTCTTTGGGATGGTAAAAGTTATGATGAGATTACTACTGAAACCAGCCTGGAACTAATCTCCATAATGATCGGTGAGAAGGAGCGCGAGCTGATAGCTGAGTTGGAGAACTCTGCTGAAATCGGTGATCGTTTTATGTTCGGAAGTAGCATGTTCACACGCATCACTAACCGACTTATAGAAGCCTTAAAGAAATACCCTTTCACTAAGATGGAAAACCCAGGTAACCGTGTGGGAGCAGCTACTACCGTCCTGAGAGAAATGCTTGAACAAAAGAAATATGACATACCCTCTACCCCGAAAATTATTCTTTATGAGCTGTTCTTGGTAGCACTGCGCGATGGCCACATCTCGGGTGTTGAATGGGCGTTGCTTAAGGAGTTTCAACGACATCACAAGATAGAAGAATTCATTTTCGACGACTTGCTGGAGCGTGCCGAAACGCTCAATCAAGAAATGACTAAAACTATTTCAATTATTCTGGAATAAGGTAAAAATATGCCGATCCCATTGTTAATAGGTGCAGGTGCTGCTGCAGCTGGCTTATATGGTGCAGTAAAGGGTGTTAGTGGGGCGATAAACCAAACCAAGGCAAAGAATATTAATAACGATGCCCGCTCCTCAGTAGAACTCGCTAATGAGGCACTTGAAGAACTTCGCCAGACCACAAACAATAAGCTTGAAGATTATGGCAAACGCAAGCTACGTGCTTTTAATGGCGTTATTTCAGATTTTATTGATACATTCCAGCAAATTAAGAACGTTGATCTCAAACAAAGCACTGAGCTTGATAAGCTCAATGCGGGGGATTTTTCCAACAAAACCCTTCCAAGCCTGAAACAGGACTACCAAGCTTTGAAGGATGCTGGCCTCGGACTTGGTGCCGGTATAGGTGGCGGTGCTGCGCTGGCATTCGGTGCATACAACGGCACTATGCTACTAGCAACTGCCAGTACAGGTGCTGCAATTTCATCGTTGGGCGGCGTTGCAGCCACTAATGCCACGCTCGCTTGGTTGGGAGGTGGGTCGCTCGCCGCTGGCGGTTACGGCATGGCCGGTGGCATGATGGTTCTTGGTGGAATCGTTGCTGGACCTGCCCTTGCAATATTTGGGCATGTACTTGGCCACAAAGGCGAAGCAGCATTAAACAAAGCCAACTCCAACATGGAACAAGCCCGCACCATCTGTGATCAAGCAGAACTAATGGGCAACAAACTCAAAGCCATTTCAGAAGTCACTACGTTAGCGAATACTACCTTTTCAAACGTTAGCTCGCGTTTACGTCATGCAGTCTCGGAACTGAAAAAAGTTATTGGTAATGAAGGTATAGATTTTGCCAATTACTCTGAGCAAAGCAAAGCAACGGTCTTCAGCGCTGTTAAGTTTGCGCAGTTACTGAAGGCTATGGTCGATACGCCGATACTTGATAAAGATGGTAACCTAGTTATTTCCACTCAAAAACGTATTATTAATGTTAACGAAGTGGCAATCGGAGAGAAGTCCACGCTCGACAGTATAGAAAAGTAAAAATAAAGGCTCGTACTCTTCAACGGGTACGAGCCACTAAGTGAGGAAAATTTTTGATGTGTCAGTCCAAAAATCTATCGCAAGCATTCCCCTGTAGTCAATGCGGGCTGTGTTGCCAGCAAGTTCATCTCGCAAGCGAAACGCGTTTCTTAGATCGTAGTGATGGGAGCTGTCGCCACTATGATCACCTTAATAAATTTTGCAGCATTTATGATAAACGACCTGATATCTGCCGAGTAGATTTACAGTACGAAAAAACCTACTCCCGACAATACACCTGGGATGAATTTATAGCTGTGAATTTAGAGGCCTGTGAGTTCTTGCAGTCACAGGCTTCTCAGAAAGACTCGTTAGAATGAAAGTGTATGTATTGAATAGTGTTCTTGATTAAGGAAGTATTGGGGGCGTTACAACCTCAACGCATCCTTTATCAAAGTGCGCTTTAAGCTATTATGTAATCAGCCCAATCCTGCATCATCGCTCGTCGTTTGTCGAACAAATCACCACGCCGATAGGCGGCTTCTACCTTGTTTTCTATGGTATGAGCTAACGCCATCTCAGCAACATCGCGTGGATAGCTGGTCACTTCACCTGTCCAGTCGCGAAAACTTGAACGAAAGCCATGAGGTACATAGTTGCCTTTGTCACCGCTTGGGCCGTAACCAAGGCCTCGCATAAACTGCAGCAGTGACATGTTGGAAAGAGGGCGGCCAGGTTTCATACCCGGAAAAACAAATGAATTGCCTTTAACATTTGGAAGGTTAGAGATCAGCAATAAAGCTTGGTGGGAAAGGGGAATACGATGTTCGCGGCTAGCTTTCATGCGCTTAGCAGGAATTGTCCACGTGGCGTTAACAAGATCAATCTCATGCCACTCAGCATTGAGAACTTCCGACGTTCGTGTTGCTGTTAGGATCAGCAACTGCAGCGCTTTTGACGACATGCTGTTGTAATCTTGCATAGCCCCCATGAATGCAGCAACTTGTTCGTAGGGCATTGCGGGGTGATGAGCAACTTTCTGAACCTTTGATGGTTTTGGCAACAGCTTATCTAGGTGACCACGCCAACGAGCTGGATTGGCTTCATCGCGATATTTGTGTGCTGAAGCAAAGTCTAACACATTCTCAATTCGGCCTTGAACACGCTTAGCGGTTTCAGTTTTAGTCACCCAAATAGGGCTAAGTATGTTGAGTATTTGGTGGGTGTCGATTTCATCAACAGGCAATTCGCCAATGACTGGCCTTGCGTAAGTCTTTAAGGTGCTAACCCATTGTCGAGCATGCTTAGCATTTCGCCAGCTACGCCGGTGCGACTGTATATACCGTGCAGCGCAATTTGTAAACGTAGGGGTCGCTTGTTGCTGCGTTTCCAGCTCGCGAGCGTGAATTGGATCAGTGCCTTCTTTGGCCAGCTTTCTATAGTTTTCAGCTTTACGACGAGCTTCGGCTAAGCCTGTGTCCGGGAAGCTGCCAAGCCCCATTTCTCGGCGCTTACTTCTTAAAGTAAATCTAAGTACCCATTTCTTAGCTCCACCTTCAGAAACCACTAGGCGTAAGCCGCCACCATCTTCATGTTTGCCCGGTTCAGCAGTAGCTACTTTGCGTGGGCTAAGCTTGTGTATTGCCACGGCTTACCTCTCTAAAAAATTGGGGTTAGTCCCCCAAATAGTCCCCCATATGTTATAGATCAACATAGACTTCAATAGACAAAGATGCAATACAAGATTATGATTTTGTTGATAGTTGCAGTGTCTAGTAGATGGTACTGGATGTTAAGTCAGCGGACTCCCCCTCCGCCACAGAATTTTGAAGGCCGTCAAGCACTTAGCTCGACGGCCTTTTTCGTTTTTGGCTCTCAGGGACTAGCTTGGGAATGCTTCCAGATTTAATTGCTTCTCAATGGCGCTGGAATATCTGGGCCGTCGCTGCGAATCCACTTACCATAACGCTGTTGGATCATGATGATCGTCGCGTGGCCAACGTGGTTAGAGATCCAGTGCAGCGGCACCACTTTTCCAATGAGAGCAGCTGGCTTATGAACGGGTGCCGGCACTGGTTGGGGCCGCGGTAGCGAACGCCGGCGTGTTTTAGGTGGGTTTTCCAGAAGCGCTCGCGGATAGCGTTCTCGTAAAAGGGCGAGTTAGCCCAACTGGTCACCATGGCGATATTGACCTTCTGTGGTGTTTGTTAGCTTACAGCTAAAAAATTTCTATATTTATTCTCTATTAGCTATAATGCTAGTAATGAAGACGATCACTTACCGTAAAAGTGCACTAAAGGTGCTGCAGCGAATGCCGCGGCCTGAGTCGAAGCGCATACAAGGTAAAATCAAGGCCTACGCGGAAGACCCGGAAAGCCAACGCAATAATGTGAAGGCGTTGAAGGGGAGCGATTATATTCGCCTGCGGGTAGGCGACTGGCGGGTGATCATCGACGAGCGTGGCGATGTGTTGGACATCATTAACATCGGTGCCCGTGGTGCTATTTATCAATAAAGCATCAATAATGCACCCGGCAATTAACAGGAGGCGGCATGAGTGCACCTCAGATTATTCAAACGCCCACTGGCGAGCGGCTGGTGGTACTGCCCGAGCAGGAGTACCACGCATTGCTTGCGCGGTTGGAAGACCAGGACGATATCGACGCTGCCAACGCGGTTGTGGCGCGTGGTGAAGAGTCATTTCCCGCAGCGGTTGTGGATGCGCTGCTGGACGGCGTGGCACCCGTGAAGGTGTACCGTGAATACCGTGGCCTACGCGCAGGTGAACTGGCGGAAAAAGCAGGGATTAGCCAGGGGTACCTCTCCGAAATAGAGTCAGGAAAAAAGAGCGGCTCGTTGAGTGTGCTGACCCGCATTGCGGCTGCGTTGGATGTGGAGTTGAGAGATATTACCTGACGGTCACGGCCCTCTCGGTGAGCAATGAACAGCGGCCTGCTTTTTGATATTGGCTCGCATGATCCTGAATAAACGCTTACCTCAGTCAGATCCTCTAGCGAAGCACGCGGCGGCCTTTTTTAATAGGCCCCGCCCTTCGATACGCGTTTTAGTTCCGTCTTCAAGCGTCGTCTTTCAGCTTAGATCATCATCTTTTTTTCCGGAGTTCTACAGGTCTGTCGTAGCGCTTGATCAAATGGTACAAACTGTGGTCTGAGACGCCTAACCGAGCAGCAACTTCAGCGACTCGATGGCCCCACGCTCTACCACCTGTTGGACGGCTTTGATTTTGAATTCTTCAGTATAACGGGGATGGCTCATGTATCCTCTAGATGCCTTTAGTATAAGGCCTAGAGTTGTCTACTAAACCCAAGGCGATTCAAGCTGATTAAACATGAGTGATTGGTTAGAAATCAAAAATGGCGTGAAAGCCAATAAAGGCTTTCACGCCATGGGTGTACATTGGTGGATAGATCAGTTAAACCAGCGCTTGAGGGTCTGTTGTGCCTGTTCATAGTGTTCATCTTTTATATGCGCTGCCACTATTGCCAGTGCACCGGCAAGAACGCCTATGTCGTCAGTATAGCCAAGAACTGGAGTTAGATCAGGTATGGCATCAACAGGAGAGATGAAATATCCAAGCGCACCATAAACCGTAGTTTTTGCCCACATTGGGGTGTCGCTATCCTTGGCTGAGTAGTACATCTTCAATGCTGGTGAGAGTGTTTTTTCACCAGCCTTCTTGGCGTACTTAGTCGTCTTGTTCCAGAAACTCTCATCTGAATAACTGTCTGCATGTGCGTCGATCTTTTCATCCAGTGATGCTTGTGGTTCGCCCTTGCTCACGTTGCCCCCTATAGTTAAATACTTGATATTATTTCATTTATCTTAGTCGTTAAGTTCCTTTGCTGGCAGTGATTGAGATTCACGGGTCAACCCAGGCTCAATCACCTTAGGTAATCATCCAGTAGATGAAGAAGCTTGTCACCCCCTGCCTGAAGAAAATTCAACTCAGCACCAATGATGCTCACTGCATTCGACTCATATCAAACGAACGCAATGAAGTTGCTCGCATTGACTTGGAAACATTTATCTGGAGGATTTAATTTGCTGGGTTTACGCTGCCTCCAGTTAAGCGAGCAATTATTGGCTTATTTTCATGCAGTTCATGACAGCCGTTCAGACTCAAGTTGCATCAACATCCGGTAAACCCTCAGCATGGCGGATGTATTTGCAGGTAGCTCTGATTTCAAGGTTGCTTTTAAAGATGTACTTGACCATGCTCGATATGCCTGGGTAGTGAGTTCAGGCAGTGCAGACCGACATCGGCATTGGTGGTTTTCGGAGCAGTAACGACAAGTGCGGCTACGTCATATTTTTAAATGAAGCAATTCCCCACAAGCACCCTAACTAGCGGGTGGCTTAAAACGCTAAGATGGATTAGCGAATTTTAGATGAATTCGGGATTAAAAACGTCCCTCCGAGAGGGCTACTCTAATAAGCAAGGGATATAGAATGAAAAAAGCGATTTTTGTTTTACTAAGCCTCATTTCTCTAACGGGCTGTACAACAGTTTCCTACAATGGGGGGGAAGAGTTGGTTAATCGGGTGAGTTATCCTGAGATCGGTGAAGTTATGACCGTGGGCGTGGGAGAGCACATGGTTGAGAAAGGCTCGATGGTTGAGGTGGGCGTTCTCCGAGTAAACCAAATGATTGATGGGGCTATGTATGACATCCCTAATAGAACCTATCGCCAGATTGGGCACGATACGGAAAATGATTTTTATGAACCTACAGGCGTGGTCAGAGGAGCCTTTGCTGATCCAATCCAAGCGCTAGCAGTTGCCAAAAAAGACAATGCTGAAATATGTGTCATAACTACTTTTGGAGGTAGTGCTTGCTATGCTGGTGACTACACAAAGGCGAAAAGGCTATCTGAGCAAGAAGACAGCTTCCAGCAGACGCTCATATATAATGGTCGCATTGGAGATAAAATCAACATTGGTTACAGAGAATTTAGCTCCAGTCTTGCCAGGCCAGCTTTCAATAACGAAGTAGAGTATGATTTAAGCACCTCCGACGAGATAAGTTACAAAGGAGCCTCCTTAGAGGTAATTGAAGCTGGAAACACAGGTATTACCTACAAGCTAATCCGGAACTTCCCTGATTGATGTAACTGTTACCTTTGAACCCGCCGCGCCGCCACTGAACTGCACCTCAAAAGTTGGACACTCATCCAACGATTGGGATGCAGTTCACAATCAGCGGGCTTTTTTTGTGCTCAGGTCAGATGCTTAGCGTCGAGTTCCTGAGAACCCTCTGTTCACGACGTTTAAAAAGGCAGCACTCCGCCGAAGCCAATACCCAGCACGGCAACGATAACCACAACGATAACGACGATAGTGGTAGTAGACATATTCTCTTCCTTTGAGTAGTGAGCGTTGCTATAGCGTAGTCGCGAAAGCGTTATTTCGCACGTAGGCGACAACGACTGCACTGCGGTTTCCTCACGACGGAATGAGGTGGTCGGCGGGAGTAGGGCAGGTAGGGGGGCTGCTGGGCTTGGCGCCGTGCTTACCTGACTTGCTGTTGTTCTTTTAGGCAGTTAAGCAGCAACTGACGGATTTCTTCATGTTCCTCCGAATCGCTGCGCCATATGCAGTGCGACTGATGTCGTGTCGTTGAATCGGTCAGAGGGAGAAAGCTCACATTGGAAAACCCGGCTTTGGCAAGTGATTGGGGAACCAGGGCAACGCCCATCGCATTGGCTACCAGAGCAAGAATGGTCAACCAGTGGGAGACTTCGTGACAAATATGGGGTTTAACATCGGCGTGGTGAAACAGGCCGATGATCCTGTCGTAATAGTGAGGGGCAAGGTCGCGTCCAAACAGGATGATGGGCTCATTGGCCAGTTCCTTGACCGCCAACTCGCGTCGGCCTGCCAGGTGGTGATGCGCTGGCAAGCAGCACAGGAAGGGTTCGTCCGACAGGATGACCGACTCGATTTCCTCGGGTAACGGCATCGAGTGGATAAAGCCGATATCGAGCTGCTCTTGCATCACTGCTTCTACTTGATCTGCCGAGTTGCGTTCGATCAATTGTATTTCGATGCCGGGATAGCGGGATTGCAGGCGTTTGAGCAGTTCCGGCAGGCCGCGAAAGAGCATGGCGGGCGTAAACCCGACGCGCACCAGGCCGGTGGCGCTTGAGGCAATGCGCTGCACCAGCGTTTGCGAGTCTTCTAGCTGCTCGAGAATCCGGCGTGCCTGGCGCTGGAAGGCTTCTCCGGCGGGCGTGAGGGTAACGCGTTTGCTATTGCGCAGCAGCAGCTTGACCTTTAGCTCCTCTTCCAGTTGACGCAGGCTGGCACTTAGCGGTGGTTGAGAGATATGCAGACGCTGTGCTGCTCTGCCGAAATGCAGCTCCTCCGAGAGCACTAGAAAGTAACGCAACTGTCGAAATGTCAGCGCCATTGGCTTCGTTCCTTATCGTTTCTTGTTCTTCAATCATACATAAAACTGAATCAATGGATCCTAAAACAGTATTGGAGACGGCCTCCATACCGACCTAATGTGACGATAAAACATATAATAAGTCCAAGAGGTACGCCGTCGTGAATGAAATGATACACCGCAATATCCCCGATTCCTGGGGGCAGAACAGTTACCATAACGATCCCACCCTTTCCCAACTTCTGGATCTCTATTTGCCGGCGGCGCTACGTCAGCATCTGGAGCACCACTTCAATGAGATGGGAGCCCTTGCTGGCGGTGAACTGGAAACGCTGGCTATCGAGGCTGACAAGCATCCACCTGAACTTGCCCTGCGCAGCCGAAATGGCGCCGAGCGTCAGCAGATCCTCAAACATCCAGCCTATCAACGCCTGGAAGCGTATGCCTATGGGCAGTTCGGGCTGGCGGCCATGTCGCACCGCGGTGGAGTGCTTGACTGGTCGGAACCCATGCCGCCGGTAGTGAAGTATGCGCTGACGTACCTGTTCGTGCAGGCAGAGTTTGGCCTTTGCTGCCCGCTTAGCATGACCGATGCACTGACTCGCACGTTGCGCAAGTTTGGCGACGAAGCGTTGGTGAACCGCTACCTGGAAGCGTTGACCTCACAGGATATGGATCTGGCCTATCAGGGAGCCATGTTCATGACCGAGCAGGATGCAGGCTCTGATGTAGGGGCGATTACTACGGAAGCGAGGCAGGAAGACGGCAAATGGCGCCTTTATGGCGACAAATGGTTCTGTTCTAACCCCGATGCCGCGTTGGCGATGGTGTTGGCGCGCCCCGAGCAGGGGGAGCGGGGCACTCGCGGTCTCACGCTGTTCCTGCTGCCCCGGTATCTGGAAAATGGTGATCTTAACCATTACCGCATCGTACGCCTGAAAGACAAGCTGGGTACTCGCTCCATGGCGAGCGGTGAGATCCTGCTCGAAGGCGCCGAAGCTTATGTGGTGGGAGAGCCGGGGCAGGGCTTCAAGCAGATGACGGACATGATCAACATGTCTCGTCTCTCGAACGGGGTGCGGTCGGCGGGGCTAATGCGTCGCTCACTCAACGAGGCGCTTTTCATTGCCCGCCATCGGCAGGCGTTCGGTAGCCAGCTCATCGAGCTGCCGCTTATGCAGCGTCAGCTCAGCAAGATGATGCTCACTGCCGAGCAGGGGCGCACGATGGTCTTCCACACAGCCGAGTGCCTGCGGCGTGCCGATGCGGGGGATACCCAGTCAGCCAAGCTCTTGCGCATCCTGACACCCATGATCAAGTTCCGCACCACGCGGGATGCACGCAAGGTGGCTGGGGATGGCATGGAAGTACGTGGTGGATGTGGCTACATCGAGGAGTGGTCGGATGCCCGCGTGCTGCGTGATGCCCACCTTGGCTCAATATGGGAAGGCACCAGCAATATCGTTGCCCTGGATGTTTTCCGGGCGATTCGGCGTGAACAGACCTTGCCGGTACTGGCTGACTACTTGCACCAACAGTTGCAGGCGTCCGCCATTGAGAATCACGAGCGCCACCTGTTGCAGGTGCTCCTCGACAAGGCAGTAGAGAGCGCGAATGCACTGGCAGAGGATCCTGCCTGCGAGCACGACGCGCGGCGGATCGCCAGCAGTCTCTACCACATTACCTCCGCCATTCTTATGGCCTGGGAGGCGTCCCGGATCACGGGAGACAGGCGGCGATTGGCACTCGCTTGGCTGGTGGTACGCCACAAGCTATTCCCTCCCGATCCGCTATCGGTCAGTCGAGCGTCGCCGGAAGCGCTGGCGATGCTGCTCAGCGAAACGCCGATGACCGACGAACAGGTCGTGGCGGTTGTGAATACCCAAGCACTGGCGCGTTCTCACGGGCTGGGGGTGGGTCATGGATAAGCCAAATGGCGCACTGAGCGGAATCAGGGTGATTGATCTTAGCCGTGTGCTGGGAGGCCCGTACTGCACCCAGGTGCTGGGTGACTACGGTGCGGATGTGATCAAGATCGAGCCTCCCGGGGGTGATGAAACCCGCGGCTGGGGGCCTCCTTTCGAAGGCGATGCAGCTTCCTATTTCCACGGCTTGAACCGCAGCAAGCGCGGGATGGCGCTGGATCTTCGTCATCCTGACGGCAAGACACTGTTACTGCAGTTGCTGGAGGGCGCCGATGTGCTGGTGGAAAACTTCAAGCCGGGAACCCTGGAAAAGTGGGGGCTGAGCTATGACATTCTCAGCGTGCGCTTTCCCCGTCTGATCCAGTGCCGAATCAGTGGGTTTGGTGCTGATGGTCCGATGGGCGGTTTGCCTGGCTATGACGCCATCATCCAGGCAATGGCGGGGCTGATGAGTGTCAACGGTGAGAAACAGGGGGAGCCGCTGCGAGTGGGGCTGCCCATTGTCGATATCGTGACTGGCCTGAATGCCGTCATCGGTATCACCTTGGCTCTCCATGAGCGTACGCGCAGCGGGCGTGGGCAGTTTGTCGAAACAGCACTGTTCGACTCCGGGCTGTCCTTGATGCACCCCCACTTTCCCAACGTGTTCTACGGTGGACCGCCGCCGGGCCGCACGGGAAATGAGCATCCCAACATTGCCCCTTATGAGGTCTACCGGACGGCGACACAGCCGATTTTTCTGGCAGTTGGCAATAATGTGCAGTTCGCGCGCTTATGCGAGTTGCTCGAATGCCACGACGTTAGCCAGGATGAACGCTTTGCAACCAATGGTGCCCGCCTGGGTAACCGCGATGCACTGCGTGATGTGCTGGAGAGTGCCATGGCCAGGTGGGAAGGCGATAAGCTTGCCGACCGGTTGATGCGTATCGGCGTTCCCTGCGGGCCCGTACTCGATACCACGCAAGCGCTGGCGCATCCGCATACCCAGCACCGCGATATGATCGTCAATATAGGCCATTACAAGGGCACTGGCTCGCCGATCAAGCTGGCTCGTACGCCCTCGCGCTATGAAACCCCACCGCCACGCTTTGCCGAACATACCGACGCAATCCTTCATGAAGCAGGATTGACCGTGCAACAAATAGAGCACCTGAGAGCGAAAGGTGTGCTGCCAGATATGCCGGTGGCATGAAGCCTTTTGCACAACACGCTGTACACCATTGCCCAATCCTAAGGGCTGAAAAAGAAACACAATTAACGTTACGCCAATAACAACACAATATGAGAGCAAACCCATGAAACGCACGCACCTGGCCACTGGCCTTATCTCCACCGTTTTTGCCGTTCTAGCCAATACGGCATCGGCCGCAGAGCTTCCCAGCACCATGACATGGACCGCCTATGATGTGGGCTCGCAAGGACACTCGGAGGCCTCTGCTATCGCCGATGCCTTTGGCAAGACCTACAACACCCGCATCCGTATCCAGCCTGCAGGGTCAGCCATTGGGCGACTGCAGCCCCTGGTAAGTGGCCGGGCTGACTATGCCTACCTGGCCACGGAGTCCTTCTTTGCAACGGAAGGAATTTACGACTTCAGCGAGCGCCGCTGGGGGCCCCAAGACCTCAGAGCCGTTGCCGGAAGACCGTCTACCTTTGGTGTGCCATCGGCTGCCGACGCCAATATCCACACGCTCGAAGACTTGCGGGGGCAACGGGTTGCCTACGTGGCAGGCAACCCTTCGGTCAATGTGAAATGTGATGCGATCCTGGCCTTCGCAGGGCTGAGTCACGACGATGTGGAGGCGGTGATGTTCCCGACTCACGGCGCCGCCATGAGCTCGCTGGTCGAGGATCGGGCCGATGCCACCTGCACGACCACCACCGCCAGCCAGCTTTATGAGCTGGAAGAGTCGTCGCGTGGTATTCGCTGGGTGGATATTCCTGCCGATGATGAAGAGGGCTGGGCGCGCATGAACCAGGTGGCTCCCGTCTTCCAGTCATTCCGTGAAACCATTGGCGCCGGGCTAAGCGAAGAATCTCCCGCCAACATGCTTGCCTACCGTTACCCGATTATCGTGGCCATGGCTGATCGTGACGAAGAAGAGGTCTACCAGTTCATCAAGAGCCTGGATGATAGTTATGACCTTTATCGTGACGCGACCGCTGCCATTCACCGCTGGGCAATCGAGGACTCCGGCGTGCCGCCTATCGATATACCTTTCCACCCTGGGGCTATCCGCTACATGCAAGAGAAAGGGCTATGGAGCGAGAAGATGCAGACATGGAACGATAACCGCCTCGCCCGCCTGGAAGCACTGAAGCAAGCTTGGGATAGCCTGCTGAACGCGGAGCCAGACCTCGAAGGGGATGCGCTTGCCGAACGTTGGGAAGCTCGCCGGCAAGAAGTGATTGGCGCGCTTTGACCACGGGGTGGATGTGTAACTGGGAGCGACATCATGAGCAATTCAAGTCAAGAGCGATTGGAAGGTTCGGCAAGGTGGATAGTGATGGGATTGGGGGCCGTTGGTCTGTTGATGACGATCAACCAAACCTTTGCCCTCAAGCTGTTGGGGTTCTATCCGATCGGTAATGCCTTCATCTACTATCTGATAGGGCTGTTCCTATCGGCGGCACTACTGATCTTTCCGGCTCGCAAGGCTGATACTGAACGCCTTCCCTGGTATGACTGGGTGCTGGCGGGGGCTGCTCTTGGCGGCGCCATCTACCTCGGCCTTAATGGCCTGCGCATGACCCAGCAAGGGTGGGAGTATTTCGCCCCGCTCGAAGCCACGCTGGTGGCAACGATGATGCTGCTACTGGTGCTGGAGGGCGTTCGTCGCTGTGGTGGCTGGGCGATTTTTGCCGTGGCACTGCTGTTTGGGCTCTATCCGCTCTATGCAGGCCACATGCCTGGTTTCCTGTGGAGTAACGGTTTTGGATGGGGGGAAACCATCCGAGCCCATGTCATGGGGGCGGAAAGCATTGTGGGCGTGCCGATGCAGGTCGTCGCCAACCTGATTATCGGCTTCGTCGTATTTGGGATTGCGCTAACCATCACCGGTGGCGGTGAGTTCTTTATGAATTTCGCCACTGCATTGATGGGCCGAAGCCGCGGCGGGCCCGCCAAGGTGGCCGTCGTTTCCAGTGCCTTCATGGGCAGCTTATCCGGTAGTGCGGTATCCAATATCCTGACCACAGGGACGATTACCATTCCTGCCATGAAGCGCAGTGGCTATTCACGCGAATATGCCGCTGCCGTAGAGGCGTGCGCCTCCACGGGCGGAACCTTGATGCCGCCCGTTATGGGGGCCGTTGCCTTCATCATGGCTTCCTTCCTAGGCGTCAGTTACGGTGAGGTAATGCTGGCGGCGTTGCTGCCTGCGGTGCTCTTCTACCTGGCCCTGCTGCTTCAGGTAGATAACTATGCTGCCCGCAAAGGCCTCATGGGCATGCCCGACAAGGATATCCCCAGGGTGCGTGACACGCTGCTCTCTGGATGGCCGTACCTACTCAGCCTGGGCGTGCTGATCTATATGCTGCTTGTCATGCGTCTGGAAAGTCAGGCGCCTTATTATGCCACCCTGATATTGCTGGCGATTGCACTGGTGCGCCGTCAGCAGCGGCTGCGTATCAGCCAACTGCTGGATTTTTTCTATCAGTTGGCACACGGGGTGGGGAGTCTGGTCGCCGTTTTGGCCGGTATCGGTTTGGTGGTCGGTGGGCTTTCCTATACGGGGGTTGCAGGGGCTTTCTCTCGCGAACTGCTGTTGTATGCAGGTGACAGCATTCCCCTGATGCTGGCGGCGGGGGCGATTACCAGCTTTATCCTCGGGATGGGAATGACGGTCAGCGCATGCTACATCTTCCTGTCGATTCTGCTTGCGCCAGCGCTAGTGGGTGCTGGCCTCAATCCTCTTGCCAGCCACCTGTTCATTCTTTACTGGGGAATGCTCTCCTATATCACTCCACCCGTGGCGCTAGCCGCCATTACTGCTGCCGGTGTTGCCGGCGCCAACAGCACCCGAACGAGCCTGTATGCCGTGCGGTTGGGAGCCGTGCTGTTCGTACTGCCGTTTCTGTTTGTGCTCAACCCATCGCTGATTTTGCAGGGCCCCCTGTTGAGCGTGATGGCCTCCGCTTTTACAGCCATGACCGCGATCTGGTTGGTGGCAGCGGCGATGGAAGGATACCTTTATCGAATAGGTTCGGTGGGAGTGCGCATGCGTTGTGCGCTGCTGCTGCCTGCCGCACTGATGATCTACCCCGAATGGATCAGTGACCTGCTGGGCTTTCTAGCGCTTGCATTGTGCTACCTGATGGCGATGCTGCACACCACGAAACGCGCAGACATCACGAAGTGCTCCACCTAGGTAAAGTTGCTTGGACACCCACGGCGTTCGTCAGCAGAGCTTGCCGAGCGCCGTCATGCTTACTCTGCATCCCGCAACGCTTTCCCCAGACTGCCAAAGTAGTCGCTGAACGCTGCATTGATCTGTTCCCTCTGTGCGCCTCGTGGGTAAAGACCTCTTTCCGCTTCAGGAGAGGCCTTGGTGCCTTTGACCAGGAAGTGATTGGTGATGGCCGCATCTTGCACAAACCCTTCAAAGGCGCGTGCGCAGAGCTCTTCGGGTTTACTGTAATAGAGCTGTCCAAGTTTTTTATCTACTTGCACCGAATGCTGAAACAGCTCGCTAGGCTGATCGCCTGCTGGCTGCAGCAGAATAGCTTTGAAACAGTCCATCAATAATTGATTAAGCGGGTGGGGAATGGGCGTCGCATCAGCCAGCCACGCGGTAGAGGCGAACATGCCGTTGGGGATGCCACGAAAACACTTGCTGACGATGTAGTGATCAAAAGCATGAAACCACTCGTGGGCAATGCTGCCGGGGCCAGCGTTTTTAGCCAGCGCAAAACTGCGTTGGCTGGGGTCATAGTGGGCAGAAACACCCGGTCGACCACCGCTGCCGTACTGCAGCGCGATTGAGCCGCGTAGGGAAATCAACGCCTCTGTTCCCTGTAAAATCAACATAAGATCGCACAGTGCATCATGAAACAGCTCGGCGGCACGGTCGCGCTCAGCGTTGGTTACCCAGCGTCCAATCTCAATGGAGCGAAAATCAAACTGACGCCGGATCAGGGCAAAACTGCTGGCTTGCCCCTGGCGATGGTCAGGACCACTGCGATAAAAATCCCGCGCTTCGATGCTCACTTGTCGTTTCTCCTTGCATTCCGCCATCCAGACCCCCACTAACTAACCGTAACGCATTTTAATTGCCTCATTTTCCACCGCCAGGAGAGAGATATGAGCAAGCGTATTTTAGTGGTACTGACGTCTCACGATCAGTTGGGTGATACCGGTAATAAAACCGGTTTTTGGCTCGAAGAGCTGGCAGCCCCTTATTATGTCTTTAAAGACGCGGGTGCTGAAGTAACGTTGGCATCGCCCAAGGGTGGGCAGCCGCCGCTTGATCCAAAAAGTGACGCAGACGATAGCCAAACCGATGAAACGCGCCGCTTTAAGCAAGATGAAAAAGCGAACGCGGAGCTTGCCGCTACCCATCGCTTGAGCGACATGAAGGCTGATGATTTCGATGCGGTATTCTACCCCGGAGGCCATGGCCCGCTATGGGATCTCGTTGACGACGCGGACTCGATTCGCTTGATCGAAACCTTTATCGCCCAAGGCAAGCCGGTTGCCACGGTTTGTCACGCGCCGATAGTGTTGGTAAATGCTAAAGACAGCGCTGGTGAACCGCTAGTAAAAGGCCGCCAAGTAACGGGCTTTACTAACGGCGAAGAGGAGGCTGTGGGCTTGACCAATATCGTGCCGCATCTCGTTGAAGATGCCTTGCAAAAGTGCGGCGGGATTTATAGCAAAGCGGATGATTTCACTCCTTACGTACGTGAAGATGGCCAACTGATCACAGGGCAAAACCCGCCTTCCTCAGCGCTCACGGCTGAAACGCTAATGGCGTGGCTGACGAAATAACCCGCCGGTATTAATACCGGGTTTGGTGACGACGGCGAGGCTCTCCTCGCCGTTTGTATTTTTGGGTGCCGATTAGATTCTGACTATGCTTATAGGGAGATAGGTTATTTATTTTTAATTAGCTATGTTCTCAACAGCGCAGTTCTCAGCAGCGCAACAAGGAGGCGACTAACATGGAGACAGCACGCGTCTATCGGATGAAAACCGCGGAACATCTCTGCCCATTCGGTATGAAAACAGTCGATTTGTTAAAACGCAAAGGCTATCAGGTTGATGACCATCCGCTTACATCCCGAGATGAAATTGAAGCGTTCAAGGCCCAGGAGAATGTCGATACCACTCCGCAAACCTATATAGGTGATAAACGTATTGGCGGCTATGAAGAGGTTCGTGAGCATTTAGGCATGAGCGTGCCGAGTGCAAAAGAGACCGCATATCGGCCAGTGATCGCGATTTTTGTTACCGCTTTGCTCATCGGTCTGGCGATTAGCTGGGTTGCCAATGGCACCTTAGTGGCAGCACGAATGCCTGAGTATGCGGTGGCCACGGCCATGGTGCTGCTGGGTTTGCAGAAGCTGCAGGATGTAGAGAGCTTTAGCTCGATGTTCCTTAACTACGACTTACTGGCTCAGCGCTATGTCCCTTACAGCTATGTGTACCCCTACGCAGAAACCCTGGCAGGGATACTAATGCTGGCCGGTGCCATGCTTTGGCTGGCAGCACCGCTGGCGCTGTTTATCGGCACGGTGGGCGCGGTGTCGGTTTTTAAAGCCGTGTACGTGGATAAGCGTGAGTTGAAATGTGCCTGCGTTGGCGGAAGCAGCAATGTGCCACTAGGGTTTGTATCGCTGACAGAAAATATCGCCATGGTGCTGATGGGGCTATGGATGCCGCTGAAAATGTTGCTATAACAATCGTCGTCAAAAACTTGCTTGGCTAAAATGCTATTTAAAATCCAAAAATCCGTTAAAAAACAATTTATTTGCCGCTACATATCACAGGTTAGATAAACCCGCTGTTATAAAGCGCACTGTGTGCACACAGCGAAGGGAACTCGCGACAGGGAAGAACAAGCAAGGATTGCTTGTGTAGCACAAGGATGCACAAACAGGATGTTTGTGGTGCAAGATCAGGGAAGAACAGATGAAAACCCGGCCAAGGAGTGGCCGGGTTTTTTTTACCCTGGAATAAATAAAAATTTAATTAAGCTCTTATGACGCTTTTGTTAATAATGTATTGCTATTGCTAGTAAAAAGGCAGCGGTCACAAAGATAAGCCTTTTTTATAATAATTGCTCAAGTTGGTAAGCGATTGTTTTAACAAGCATAGTGATAATAAAGCGAGCTTAATTCACTCAAGGGTATTTCAACCGCTGTTTGACAGTTCAGGCAGCGTACGGTGGTACTGTCTTTACCGGTGCCTTCTAAACGGAAGCGGTTCAAAAACGGGTCTTTGGGTGACTCTGAGTTACCACAATGCCGACAGATGACATCCAGCCCGTTGACTTTGCTGCTAATAATAATGTCTCGCACGCTGACCTCCTACCATTAGGTTAGATGATGGTTCAGGCGTGGTAACGTCCGTGTAGAGTGGTATCGTTGCCGATACTTTTAATAGTATAGCGCTGCAAGGCATATGTGCCATATAAAAAAGCGTGCTTTAAATAGGTGCAGTTAATCTGAATAAAAAAGATAAATTTTTTCCGGTTTAATAACATAGGTTAGATAAATAGAGTGTTTTAAGGTTCACTGTGAGTACACAGCACAAGGAAGTGGCAACAGGGAAGATAAAGCTAGGAAAGCTTACGCTCATGGAAGCACAAACAGGATGTTTGTGAAGACGAATCAAGGAAGGTTTGATAAAGCCCCAGCCAGGGAGTGGCCGGGGCTTCTTTTTTATACGCTTGTTTTATTTCTTCGCCTTTTTCTTACTTTTCTTACTGTCGTTGCCTTGGCTAACTGTTTTGCCTTCGCTGCTCTCGTCTTTGCTGTCATCCTTCTCACTGTCAGGCTTGTCGCCGCCTTGATGGGTGAGCGGGCTCGCTTGGTCTAAGCGCGGGTGGTTATCCAGGAATTCACGCTGCAGGTCAGGTATGGCATCCAAGGCTTGCAGGGTATGGGTGAGGGCGTGAATAGCCGCCAGCACGTCCTGGGTATGACCGGTTTCTGAGATGGTGTGCATATTACGGATGGGGAAACCAATCGAGGTAGCGGCACTGTCGATAGACGCCAATACGCCTGCCATGCCATCGGTACCCGTATCGATACCCACAATATCGCGCTGCAGCGGAATATCCTGCTCTTTAGCGGCAGTGGCGATAATGCGGTTGAGCTGTTCGCTAGCAATAGAGCCCACCGCCATGGTGAAGCCTTTGCCCATCTCTAGCGGCTGCATACGCTTGTCGCCGATGCCGGGCGCAGCCACATAGTCATGATTTACATCGACACCAATGAGCGCATCTGGCTTCATTTCGCCCGCCATCACGCGGCTGCCGAAACGGCCAATCTCTTCGTAGCTGGCAATCGCAAACAGCACGCGCACATTTTGGGTGCCACCTGCTTCGGCGATCAAACGCGCCACTTCGGCGGCCACAAAGCAGCCTAGGCCGTTATCCAGGTAAGCGCCGTAGAAGGTATTGGGACTGAAGCCGGGGCGGATAGGGCGGTCGAAAATAATCGAATCGCCGGGCCGTACGCCCAGGTTCAGCACCTGTTGCTTTTTATTCTCGCCGTGGATCTGTAAATCCAGGTAGATCTGCTCTTTTTTCAGGCCTTTGCTACCATCGCGCTGGGCAGGATCGGAGAAGTGAATCGCGCCCAGGGCCTCGACCGTGCCGCCTTCAATGCAGCGGTAGCTACCGGGGGCGTCCGGGGCTTCGCTAAACAGCTTCACTTCATGGCCGATCAGCACAGTGGGCAGAAACGAATCAGTGTTGATCCAGATCTTGCCGTCTTCGCCAATCGAGCGCACCTGCATGCGGATTTTATCCGCATGGCCGATCAGCATGACCTTGAACATGTCGTCGCGGCCGGGGTGAGTGTCCAGCACAACGCCCGCGTTGCCCTTAAACTGGTGAAGGTGCCAGCTTTTAGGCGCGAAGCTCTCAAAATGCGGCTTGAGCACGCCGTAGGTCATGGCAGCTTCCAGGCCTACGGGGCTAGGGGCGGCAAGAATATCGCGCATCAGTTTGAACTGCGCGTCGGGCATCGGTTGTGTCCAGGGTTTCGCACTATCGCTCATCGTTGTCGCTCACTCATTTTTAGGTGGATGTTAATCACCTCTAGTCTGCCAGATTCCCGCACTGTGTGTAGAGAAAGCCGCTTATTCATGGTGATGAATTAGCTCGAGCAGGGCGCTGGTGGCGGCGGAAGGAGGGTGACGGCGGCTCAATATAATGCCCAGCTCACGGCGAATGGTTGGCTCGACCAACGGGCGGTACTCAATCCCATCAGCGGCAATTTGACGAAAACTGAGTGAGGGCAGCACGCTAATGCCTAACCCCGCGGCTACCATGCGGCCTACCGTGGCGATCTGGCGCGCATCGCACAAGATATCCAGCCGTTCTCCTACGCTCTGCATAATGCGGTCAATATCCTGGCGCGAGCTGGAAAGACGATTGATACCAATAAACGGATAAGCTGCGAGTTGGCTCCAGGCGACGGCTGATTGCGCCAACAACGGATGCCCGCAGGGGCAAACGACCACATAGCTGTCTTCGAGGACGGGCTCAAACGTCAAGTCGTCTGCGTCGCTTGGTGGCACTGAAAGACCCAGGTCGGCGCGACCTTCGCGCACCATTTGATTGATTTGATCGGCCAGCACATCGTGCAGGCTGAGGTTAATACGTGGGTAAGCCTCGTGAAAAAGCTTAATGACCCGCGGGAATAGTCCTGCCGCCAGAGTAGGCAGGGCGGCCACGGTTACCTTTCCGCGCTGTTTGGAAAATTGGTCGTTGAGATCCTCAAAGGCTTCGTTCCAATCATTCAAGAGCCGCACGGCAACGGGCAGAAAAGCCTCGCCTTCCGGTGTTAACGCGAGCTGGCGCGTGGTGCGGGAAAACAGTGCACCACCGACGTTCTCCTCAAGTTTACGCAGCGCAATAGAGATCGCCGGTTGGGAAAGATGTACTCGCTCGCTGGCCTCTGCAAGGCTGCGCGAGTGGGCGACGGCAACAAAAACACGCAACTGCTGGATGCTTGGATTCATTTAGAAAGTAAAACATAAATTAAAAACTATTCAATATACAAAATTAAACCGGAGCACCATGCTTGGCTTATCGCGATTAGATTCGTCGCGATCACCGTTTTAGATAAAAACCGCTCTACAATAACAATAGCTCGCTTAGCGAGCTTCGGAGACACAATGAAAACGCTACTGACCGCCATGGTGGCAAGCGCCGCTGTGCTAGCCGCTGCGACCTCTCATGCCGATGAACGCCTGTTGATTGGCTCTACCTCAAGCTCCTCCAGCCACTACAGCTACTTTGTGGCAGTCAATCAGATTATTAATAACCAAGTTGAAGGGATCAGTTCTTCGGTTGCCGAAACCGGTGCCACTGTGGATAACCTGCGCCGTTTAGGCCGCAACCAAATCGATATGGGCCTGGTGACCACCAATACGGGTTATCACGCCTACGCCGGTGAGGAGGATTTTGAAGGCCGCCCCGTCGATAACCGCCTGCTCTGGGTCTACACCGTGGCACCACAGAATACCGTAATGCGCCAGGATGCAGGGGTGGAAACCTTTGCTGACTTAAACGGTGTGCGCTTCAATCCAGGCATTACGGGGTCAGCTACTGAGAAAACCACCGAAGCGGTAATGCGCGCACTTGGTATCGAACCGGATTATGTACGTGGTTCCACCACCGATATGGTCGACGCCATGAAAGATGGCCGAGTGATGGGGTCGGTAAAATCGGGTGTCGGAGAACGCCTGGATGGCTCCTCCATGGATATCGCCACTTTCACACCGATTAGCGTGCTGTCGCTTGACCAAGAGCAGGCCGACACACTGCGCAGCGAAATGCCCGATGTGGCGATTGTCGATGTACCTGAAGGTGCTGCGGAGGGGATTCCTGCCTACACCACTTGGGCCTTTGGTGTGGCCGTGCACGCCCATCCGGATATGGATGAAGAAACCGCCTATCAAATCGTCAAAGCGGTGATTGAAAACCCAGAGCCGCAGGTTAACGCCTTCGCTGCCATGCAGGATGCGGATATGGCGAAGATGACCCTGGAGGTTGGCACCGTGCCACTGCATGCTGGCGCTGCGCGCTATTTCGAAGAGCAGGGGTATGACATCCCCGATGCCTTGCAGCCAGTCCAGTAAGGCCAATCGGAGAAGATGATCATGCGTGAGACAGTCACCAAAGGCTTGGCGCTCCTGTTGGGCGGGCTAATCCTGTATACCTCCGCCACTGGGCCGTTCGAGAGTTTGATTCAGCGGAGTATCTTTCTCGCGCTGGTCATTTTGCTAGGGCTTGCCGTTTATCCGTTAGGCGCAGGCAAGCGCTGGCGCCCGCTGGGTATCGCTATTGATGTGGTGTTGGCAGTGGGTGTGGTAGTTGCCTGCAGCTATGTGGCGCTTAACTACGAACAAATTCTGGTCGAACTACCCTGGGCAACGCCTCGGGATATGTTGCTGACCGGCGTACTGCTAGTGGCTATTTTGGAACTGTCACGCCGTGCCATCGGCGTGATCTTTCCACTGTTGGTGTTAGTGGGATTGGCCTATGCGTGGTTTGGAGCAGCCATTCCAGGGCCGCTCGGTCACCGTGGTTTTGATCTGTATTACATGACCGAAACCATCTACCTCGGCGATTTAGGCGTGTGGGGCATGCTGGTGGGCGTCGCCGCCACCACTATCGCTGCTTTCGTGTTGTTCGGCTGTTTGCTGCTACATACCGGAGGCGGTAATACCTTTATGGATCTGGCGCTGCGTATTAGCGGCCGCTCGCCAGGCGGTGCTGCCAAAGTGGCCACGGTGGCCTCCGGGCTATTCGGCATGGTCAGCGGCAGTGCGGTGGCCAATGTGGCCACCACGGGCAACTTCACCATTCCCATGATGAAGCGCTTGAACTACCCACGCCCGTTCGCAGCTGGAGTTGAGGCCGTGGCCTCTACCGGCGGCCAAATCGCACCGCCAATCCTGGGTGCTGCGGCATTTATCATGGCGGAAATTCTAGGCGAAAGTTACCTGCGTATCGCCTTGGCGGCCTTGTTGCCAGCGATTCTTTTCTATCTCGGGGTGTTTGTCACCATTCACCTCGTCGCCAAGCGCCGCCAACTGCAGGTAGTGCCTGATGATGAGCTGCCAAGCTGGTCAGACGTGATACGCCCTGAACGAATTATTCCCATTCTGGCTGCATTAGGCGGGCTGTTTTACGGCGTGCTCAGCGGTCGTTCGATCCAAATGTCGGCGTTCTACGGCATCTTGATGACCGTGCTAACGTTCGTGCCTTTTGCGCTCATGGCTAAGATGCCGCTGCGCGAGATCCTCGGCAAGCTGGTGGCAGGCTTAGTCGATGCAGGCAAGGGCATGGTGATTATTGGCGTGCTGCTGGCCGGGGCGCAGATACTGGTGGCGATGATCGGTATGACAGGCATCGGTGTGACCCTAGCCAGCTTGATAGTCACGGTGGGCGGAGAGTCGCTGTTCCTGGTCGCCTTTATCGTCGGCGGCGTGTGTCTGATTTTGGGCATGGGGATTCCGACCACGGCAGCGTATGTTCTGGTGGCATCAGTGCTGGCGCCTGCGCTCACCACCATCGGTGTTGAGCCGCTGATTGCCCACCTATTCGTTTTCTACTTCGCGACACTCTCAGTCATTACACCGCCTGTCTGCATTGCGGTCTTTGTGGCCTCAGGCATTGCCGACACCAACTGGCTGCCTGCGGCGGTTGAATCAGTGCGCTTGGCGGCGGCTATCTACGTCATTCCCTTCCTGCTGCTGATCTACCCAGCCCTGGCAGGGTTTGGTTCTGCCCTGGAGATCGTCTTGGCCAGCTGCCAAGGGGTCGTGTTTGTGATGGCCTTCGCCGCGCTGATGTCCCGGGTAGCCATGACGGGTAAGCGCGTGATCGATGTCGTGGGGCTGATCGCGGTCATTGGACTGGCGCTGACACCCGGCTGGCTGACCACGCTGGCGGCGCTAGCCCTGATCATTGGGCTATTTATACGCCGCCGCTCGCTGCTGAGAGACGAGCAGGGGGCCGTCGCGGGCGACCACCACTCTCTTCAGGCCAAGGAGACACAGCTATGAGCTTTTTATTAGGCAGTGGTGCGGGTTTTTCTGGCGACCGTACCGATGCGGCCGTGGCGGTGGTGGCAGAGTTGATCAAGCGACAGCAGCCCTCCGCTTTAGTATTTGAAACCCTGGGTGAACGGACATTAGCGGCAGCTCACCGCGCGATGCGTGATGATCCCGAAAGCGGGTTTGAACCGCTGTTAGACGAGCTGCTGGCGCCAGTGCTCCGCGACTGCCTGGATCACGACATTAAGATTTTAGGCAACTTTGGTGCGGCGAACCCCCGTGGTGCTTGTCAAGTAATTGCTGACTTGTCGACACAGCTTGGGCGCGGGGATGTGCGCATTGCCCAGGTGCACGGTGACGATATCCGCCAGCAGCTACATAGCTTGGACTTACAGCGCTGGGAGGCCGAGCGGCTGGATATGCCTGGCGATGACGCCCTGATTTCAGCCAATGTCTACCTGGGAGCCAAGGCGCTGGCTGAGGCGTTGGTCATGCAGGCGGATGTGGTGGTTACAGGCCGTGTTGCCGACCCGGCGCTGTTTTTAGCGCCGCTGATGCACCACTTCGATTGGCGTTGGGACGATTGGGATCGCCTGGCTTGCGGGATGATGGCGGGGCATTTGGCTGAGTGTGGCGCCCAGGTAAGCGGCGGCTACTTTGCCGATCCGGGTTTTAAAGACGTGCCGGGGCTCGCCACGGTGGGCTATCCGATTATTGAAGTGGAGCAGGATGGCAGCCTTATTATTACCAAGCCTGCCAATACCGGTGGCTGTGTTACCGAGCAAACGGTGAAAGAACAGCTGCTTTACGAAGTGCATGACCCGGCGAATTACCTAACCCCGGATGTCACGGTGGATCTTTCCCACGCCGAGGTGCGTCAGTTGTCACCTAACCGTGTGGCGGTGACGGGAATTCGCGGCAAGCCTGCGCCTGAGCGGCTAAAAACCACCGTGTGCTATGAAGGCGGTTGGCAGGGCGAGGCGGAAATCTCCTATGCCGGCCCGAACGCCTTGGCACGAGCCCAGCTTGCAGCGCAGGTACTGCGTGAACGATTGGTGTTTCGAGCCCCTGCTGAGCTGCGTACCCGCTTGGATATCATTGGCTTGGCCAGCGTATTCGATAGCGATAGCGGTGAGCTGCAGCGTAGCGCTTCAGCGTCTGCCAGCGGCGATTATCGGCTGCGACTGGCGGCCGAGCACAGCGAGCGGCGCTGGGTAGCCCGCGCCACCCAGGAGCTATTGGCGCTTTATTGTGCCGGGCCTGCGGGCGGCGGCGGCGTGCGGCGTCAGTTTCAACGGCGAGTGTTTACGGCCTCATATTTGGTCAAACGTAGCGACGTTCATGCCCATGCCAGTCTGTTTGAAGCGTCGCCCCTCGGCGAACGTAGGAGTGAACGTTATGCTGCAAGCTGAACCCACGCAAACGGCGGTGCACCCGCATTCCTCGGTCACCCTTCATCAACTCGCCCATGCCCGTGCAGGTGATAAGGGCGAGCGGCTAAACGTGGCACTGTTTGCCTATGACCCAGACCATTACACCACCCTGCTGGAGCAGGTAACCGAGGAGCGTGTGCTGGCGCTGTTTGCTCATCGTGGTGCCAGCCGAGTGCGGCGTTACCCTTTGCCTAATTTGGCGGGCATGAACTTCGTGATCGATGACGTGCTGCAGGGCGGCGTTAATGGCGCGCTCAACTTGGACGGGCATGGCAAAACGCTATCGTTTTTGCTGTTAAGCATGGAGGTAGATGCGAGCTAGGCCTTTTTAACCTCGCTCCTCGACTTAGGTGGTCATGACCCGCTGCCTGAAAGGCCTTACTATGACGATAAAATACGCACGCTAATTAACATAACGTCCGCTCAGTCGTCGTTAAAGAGCCGTTCAGGAGCAGCCCCATGACCGTCGCAACGCTAGGTGCCCAGCGCTTCAAAGTGCTGTTGGCGGGCGTTTTTAGCCAAATATTATGTGTTGGCATCGCGCGCTTTGCCTATACCCCATTGCTACCGGTCATGCAGCAGCAGACCTGGATGGGTGATGCCGATGGCGGCTGGCTGGCTGCGGTTAACTACGCGGGCTATATGCTGGGGGCCGTGCTGGCCGCCTCTATTCACAGTATTTATATCAAAGACACGCTATTTCGCTGCGGGTTAATCCTGGCGGTAATCACGACTGCGGGTATGGCGCTTACCGATCACTTCTGGGTTTGGGCGGGGTTGCGTTTTCTGGCGGGTCTTTCAAGCAGCGCTGCAATGCTATTAGCGTCAGGGCTGATTCTTCACTGGTTAATCCAACATCGCCAGCGCGGCGAGCTGGGAATTCATTTTGCCGGTTTGGGGCTAGGCATGATTGTCGCGGCGGTGGCAGTGGAGATGATGCTCCAGTTTTCCTTTAGCTGGCAGACCCAATGGTGGGGCTTTAGCCTGCTGGGTGCCGTGCTGCTGGTGCCTGCCTGGCGCTGGCTGCCGCGGCCGGAAAGGCCGCTAGAAGGGGCTCACGTGGCGAGTAGCCGAACCGCTACGCCGCCAACACGTATTTTTATGCGCTGGATGCTCGCCGCCTACTTTTGCGCCGGTTATGGCTATGTGATCAGCGCTACCTTCTTAGTTGCCATCGTTGAGCGTGAGCCGCTGCTGGCGGGGATGGGCAACTGGACGTTCGCTCTGGCCGGTTTAGCCGCCGCCCCAGCGGTGATGCTGTGGGATCTGGTCGCCCGTCGAGTGGGCTATTTAGGGGCGCTTATTCTCGCCATGGGGATTCAGGTAGTGGGGATCGTACTGCCTGCGATTACCGCGAACTCAGCAGTGGTACTGCTCAGTGCGGTGCTCTATGGCGGTACCTTCCTTGGTTGCGTCAGCCTTGTGCTGACCATGGCAGGTAGGCTCTATCCTTCCAGCCCCGCGCGGCTAATGGGGCAGATGACTCTGGCATACGGCGCCGCCCAGATATGCGCCCCGGCATTAACCGGTATGTTGGCTGAAACCTCTGGCCACTATGATGTTGGGCTGTGGTTGGCGGGCGGTTTTGTAACGCTTGGCGCGGTGCTGCTGGCCTGTTTGCGCCGGGTAGATCAAACCGCTCAACGCTTGGATGCCGCCGCAAAAGCCACGGTGTACGCCTAGGAACTGGGGCCTAGTGGGCATTACCCTCGAAATCCTTTAGGATGAGCGCCTTTTTCTTACGGGATATGGGCAAATGACCTCTTCTAGGCAACCTCGCACCCAATGGCTAGGCCGCTGGGGGTTTATGTTGGCGGCCACCGGTTCGGCGGTGGGGCTAGGCAATATCTGGAAATTCCCCTACATGACTGGGGAGTTTGGCGGCGGCGCCTTCGTGCTGGTCTATCTAACGTGCATCTTTGCCGTGGGTGTGCCGGTGATGATGGTCGAAATCGCGTTTGGTCGGCGGGGACGTGGTAGCCCGGTGGATGCCATACGGCGCGTGGTCAATGAGTCTGGCCGTTCATCGGCCTGGTCGTTGATTGGTTGGATGGCCATGCTCTGCGGCTTTATGATCCTGTCGTTTTACGTGGTGGTGGCGGGCTGGTCGTTCTCGTATCTGTGGAAGATGCTGACCGGGGGGCTCGCGGGCAGCAGCGTTGATGAGATGGCCGCTGTGTTCGGGGCCAATAACGCCAATCCGCTGAACCTCGGTTTCTGGAGCACCCTGGTTACGCTGGCCACCATGTTGATCGTGGGTAAAGGCGTGCAGCAGGGAATCGAGAAGAGCGTTAGCTGGATGATGCCGGGGCTGGTGATCATGCTGGTGGTGTTGATTGGCTTTGGTATGTTTTCCGGTGGCTTTGGCGCTGCGGTTAACTTTCTGTTCTCCTTCAATGCGGGCAGCCTCTCTAGCGAAGGCCTGCTGGCAGCGCTGGGTCATGCGTTTTTCACCCTCTCGCTGGCCTCTGGAGCGATTCTGACCTACGGCAGCTACTTGCCTAAAGACGCCTCTATTGGCCGCACCACGGTGAGTGTGGCGGTGGCGGATACCGTTGTTGCCTTGATGGCGGGGCTTGCGATCTTCCCGGTTATTTTCGCCAATGGCATGAACCCCGGCGAAGGCCCTGGGCTAATTTTTATGAGCCTGCCGCTGGCTTTCCAGGCGATGCCGCTGGGCACCCTGTTTGGCATTCTCTTCTTCCTGATGCTCTCTATGGCAGCGCTGACCTCTTCGATCTCTATGGTCGAAGCCACGGTTTCCTGGCTGTGCGACAACAAAGGTATCTCGCGTTCGGCAGCCGCCTGGGGCACCGGTATTGTGCTGTGGTTGATTAGCACACTGGCGATGCTGTCGTTTAACCTGGGCGCGGATTGGACACTGGCCGGTAAGAACTTCTTTGACTGGCTGGATTATTTAACCTCGCGCTGGATGATGCCGTTGGGTGGTCTGGGCACGGTAGTGGTAGCGGGGTTTGTGCTGAAAAGCGAGACCTTCCGCGACGAGCTGGGGCTTGCTCCCTTGCCTTATGCGCTGTGGCTGACCATGGTGCGCTACGTTAGCCCGCTGGGCATTGTGGTGATTTTTGTCGACGCGCTGGGCGTTTATCAGGTCTCGTTTGCGGCTCACTGGCCCTGGTTGCTGGGGATTCTGTTTGCCATGGTCGCGCTTGGAGAAACCTTAAGCCCGCGGCTGCGTACTGCGCTTAGCGCTGGTTAACGCCTGCTGTTTTTTCTGCTTCTCTTTCTGCTTTGCCTCGGCGGCGGCGACTGCGCCGGGGTGAGTGCCCACTTTCATCAACTCGTCCCAGCGCGTGGTATAGCGGTCTGAGCGGTGGGCGCAGCGCAGTTGCCAAGCAGCAGGGGCATCCGTCATACCAAAGCTGATAGTGCCTTGCCCCATGCGCTGGTTGATCTGATCCACGGTTGCCATTAAAAACGGATGGCGATCACGGACTGGCGGATGCAGCAGCGAAAGCTGGTGCTGCTCTGCATCCACTAAATCCAGCAGCATCACGCCAGCTTTCATGAACTGGTAGCGGGGGCGATGAATCTGCTCAAGGCCTTGGCGTACGGCATCAAGGATCACCCGGGTATCGTCGCTGGGTGAGGGCAGGGCGATCAGCGCCTGCGGGAAGTATTGCAACTGATCGCGGCGATGACGGTTAGTGTTGAGAAATACCATCACCGCACGAGCTAAGCTACGTTGCTCGCGAAGTTTTTCAGCGCTGCGCTGGGCGTGGCGCCGTAGTGCATTATGTACTTCTGCAAAAACGCCGGTGGGCTGGCCGAAAGAGCGCGAGGTCATAATGCGTTGGCGCGGTTGATCCAGGGCGTTCATCTCCATACAAGGCGTGCCACGCAGCTCGAGCGCGGTGCGCGCCAGCACCACCGAGAAGCGCTTGCGCAACTGCTTGTCGTCGCTTTGACGCAAGTCCCAAGCGGTGGTCACGCCGCCAATCGCTAAGCGCCCGGCAAGCCGATGGCCGACGCCCCACACGCTGCCCACCGGCGTACGTTTGAGCAGCGCCTGCGTCGTGTGATCTTGTCCATTAAGCAGGCAAACGCCTTGGTAATGTGGGTCTTGCTTGGCAAGGTGATTGGCTAATTTGGCGAGCGTGTGGGTGGGTGCCAGCCCAACACACACCGGTAACCCTAAATGGCGGCGAATACGATGGTGCAATTCTCGCCCCAGCCTCTCACACTGCTCTGTGGTTAATCCTTCCAGGTAGACGAACATTTCATCTATTGAGTAGGGCGCAATTGCAGGGCAGGCATCGCGTAGTAGTTGGGTCAGCCGTGCCGACATATCTCCGTAGAGTTCATAGTTAGACGACAGCAGGTGGATCTCGCCGCGCTGACGCATTTCTTCAAGCTTGAAGGCTGGCGCACCCATAGGGATACCCAGCGCTTTTAACTCGGCAGAGCGGGCGATGACACAGCCGTCGTTGTTCGACATTACCCCCACGGGCCTACCTTCCAGCTTGGGCTGAAAAACCCGCTCGCAGCTGACGTAGAAGTTGTTGGCATCGACTAGACCGATCATCGCAAGTACTCGTGCACGACGGCGCGCACCACCCCCCATAGCTGGCAGTCGCTGCCTTCAAGTGGCAGTGGCGGATAGTTAGGATGTGTTGAGCACAGGTGCGGCGTTCCCCGATAAAGCGCATAGCGTTTAATTAGCGCCTCGCCCTCCAGCATAGCGACCAGAATATGTCCCAGTTGCGGTTCAATACTGCGATCAACCACCAGCAAATCACCCTCAAAAATTCCCCAACCCTCCATGCTGTCGCCGGTGGCGGTGACATAAAACGTCTCAGTAGGGTTTTTAACCAGCCGTGTGTTGAGATCCAGCGTGCATGGCTCGTAATCCTGGGCTGGTGAAGGAAAGCCACTAAAACCAGCGTGGCCACAAGGCTGCGGCTGAGAGGTTAACGGCAAGGCGGGGGTAAAGTGAGAAGACTGGCCCGGCATCGTCGGCATCCTGGTGCTTAAAATATTGTATAAATATACAGTATTTTGCATGGCGAAGGAAAATGCAAATTGACGCCCCCTGAGATCGCTTCACTGCGTTCGCGATGACTCTCCCTCTGTCATTACATGAATCACGCTCATGCAAGACCTGACGAGGATGCGATGAAAGTCGCGTCAGGCTGAGTTATGATAGCGCCCTCGCTTCTTCCATGATGACCCTTTCTCGTTACGAGGTTCCCGCCGATGTTCAGCCGCGATATGACAATTGCCGGATTTGATGATGTGCTGTTTGATGCCATGCAGAAAGAAGTGGAGCGCCAAGAGGCCCACATCGAACTGATCGCTTCCGAAAACTACGCCAGCCCCCGCGTACTAGAAGCGCAGGGCAGCCAGCTGACCAATAAATACGCTGAGGGCTACCCCGGTAAGCGCTACTACGGCGGCTGTGAGTTCGTCGATATCGCTGAAAACCTGGCCATTGATTATGCTAAAGAGCTGTTCGGCGCCACCTACGTAAACGTTCAGCCCCACTCCGGCTCGCAAGCCAACAGCGCGGTGTTCCAAGCGCTGGTTAAGCCAGGCGATACCATTTTAGGTATGAGCCTGGATGCGGGCGGCCACCTGACCCACGGTGCCAAGCCTAATTTTTCCGGCAAGCACTACAACGCCATTCAGTACGGTCTGGATGAGCAGGGGTTAATTGATTACGCTCAAGTGGCCCAGCTTGCTCGCGAGCACAAGCCCAAAATGATCATCGCCGGCTTCTCAGCCTATTCACAAATTGTTGATTGGGCCAAGTTCCGTGAAATCGCCGATGAAGTAGGCGCTTACTTACTCGTTGATATGGCCCACGTCTCTGGTCTGGTCGCGGCAGGCGTATACCCCAGCCCCTTGCCCCATGCCCATGTGGTCACCTCCACTACCCACAAAACCCTACGCGGCCCCCGCAGTGGCGTGATTCTCTCAGCGGAAAACGACGCTGATATCGAGAAGAAGCTACAGTCAGCGGTTTTCCCCGGCGGCCAGGGTGGCCCCTTGATGCACGTAATCGCCGCCAAAGCGATCTGCTTCAAAGAGGCTATGGAGCCCGAGTTCAAAACCTACCAGCAGCAGGTAGTTAAGAACGCTCAGGCAATGGCCAAGGTGTTTATCGATCGCGGTTACGACATCGTCTCCGGCGGCACCGAAGACCACCTCTTCCTGCTTTCGCTGATCAAGCAGGGTGTAACCGGCAAAGATGCCGATGCTGCTTTGGGTCGTGCCCATATCACCGTGAACAAGAACGCCGTTCCTAACGACCCGCAAAGCCCGTTTGTCACCTCTGGCCTGCGTATTGGCACCCCGGCGGTGACCACGCGCGGTTTCAGTGAACAAGAGTGTAGTACGTTGGCAGGTTGGATCTGTGACATTCTGGACGTACTGGCCAAGGGCGAAGACACCAGCGCCATCGAAGCCCAGGTGCTGGATAAAGTAGCCGAGGTTTGTGCGCGGCTTCCGGTTTATAAATAAGCAGCTGTAACTATTCTCCTTGGCGAAGGATAGTCACAAAGAACGGGCGGCCCATTAGGGTCGCCCGTTCTTTGTTAAGGGTTGGGTTCCTAGTTCAGTTTTTCGAGAGCGGCCAAGCTCTGTTTTACCAGTGCCGATGCGTCTGCTTGCGAAGCAGATTCGCTATAGCAGCGCAGCTCCGGTGCATTGCCAGAGGGGCGAAGGTGCACGATATCTCCATTTTCAAGTGTGGCTCTCAAGCCATCAGTGCTATTGACTGCTGAAATGCCAGCCTGTAACCCTAATGTTTGCTGCATCAGCTCAGGTGAGGTTTGCCATTTGACCAGCAACGCATGGCTTTTCTCAGTGGCGAAATCCTTGAGTCGGTCGCTTGCCGTATAACGGGCAGGTAAGTCAGCGATTAGCTGCGAGAGGTTAATCCCGCGTTGGGCGGCCATCACCATTAGAGTAAGGCCGGGGAGCAGCGCATCGCGGGTGGGTAAGGCGGCTAATTGACGGCCATCACTCTCCAGTCTGCTTCCCAATAGAAAACCACCGTTGGCTTCAAACCCAGCCACTCGCGTAAACCGCTTACTGAGCTTAGCCATACTGTCCAATACATACGGTGAACCAATGCGCGTGCGTTCAACTAGCTGGAAGGCACCACACGCTTCTATCGCTGTATTGCAGCTTACCGGCACAGCCAGCGCTTCGATTCCCAATGCACGGGCGCAGAGTAACCCGACAATATCACCACGCTGCCACGTACCCGTTTCATCCCCAAGCAGCGGTCGATCTCCATCGCCATCGGTAGAAAACAGGGCTTGTAATTGATGCTGGTTTGCCCAGACACGCCCTTGAGCCTGATCCTCGTCGCTAACGGCCTCGGTATCTACGGGCACGAAGGCCTCGCTGCGGCCTAGCACTACTACATCCGCACCCAACTCGCTCAAAATATGCGCATTCAAATCGCGCCCTGCGGCCGAATGTTGGTACAAGCCTACCCGCCAACCTTTCAATGGCTCTCCTGGAAACCAGGTGGTGAAGCGCTCTAAGTAGGCCTGATTAGCGGCTTCAGAAATCTCTCCGCGCACTGGCGCGGGGAGGGTAGGCATAGCCGCCTCAGCATTAAGAATAGCGGTTTCATCAGCTTTGGTAATCTCGCCATCAGGGCGGTAAAACTTGATGCCGTTACGGTTAAACGGTATATGGCTGCCGGTAATCATGATGCAAGGTATGCCATCCGCCATTGCCTTTAACGCCAGGGCAGGCGTAGGCAGTACGCCATAGTCATTTACCTTCACTCCTAGCGTATGGGCCGCACTGGTACAGGCGGCTGCCATCGCCGGGCTGCTGGGGCGGCGATCCATACCTAGCGCAATACGTTCTACTGGAAAAGAGTCCCGCATGGCGGTAATAAATGCCACGGTGAAAGCTGCACATACTTCATCGGTAAACTGTTCAACCAGCCCTCGTGCGCCGCTGGTACCAAAAGCAATGCCGCTGTCATGAATAATAGCGGTAGTGGAACGTACTGAACTCAATGTATTTCTCCTGAAAAAAGTGCTTGCGGTGAGTTTAACACCCTAGGCGGGAAGCGCTACGGGGCGCTTTGAGCGCTGAAGCGATCAGGGGTAATGGCTAGTAAGACAAAAAATGGCCCCCGCAAGCGGAGGCCATCTCAAAAGGTAGTACGTTTAATTAAGCTTCAGCGAGGCCTAAGTTCAGGCCTACTAAGATAGGATCGTGGTCTGAACTACGGAACGCATCATCGGAGTATAGGTTGTCATCCTGACGATCATTAGTGAAGTCGGTGTTGTAATCCAATGCCGATGCTTCATCCGCATTGATATGCCAAGTCGTGGTGCCCGTGACCTGTGTTGCGAGCGTTTCACTGGCAAACGCATGATCTAACGAACCCCAGAATCCATCAAAGACATAGCTGTAATCATCGTCCTGAAGGGTATAGCCCGCATCGGTCAGGGTCATGATGGGGTCTTCCATGGCATAAGAGTTCAAGTCACCAAGAATCAGCACGTCGCTGTCATTGCTACCGGTGGGGTTGGTGGATAGCCATTCAAGCAATTCCTCCGCGGCCTCGACCCGTGTGGGGTTGTTGTTGGCCTGTCCGTCGCCGATAGCGTCTTCACCATTGACGACACTGCCTTTGGATTTAAAGTGGTTAACCACCACCGAAAAGGTTTCACCGTTACTATCTTCAAAGGTTTGCATCACCGGTGCGCGGTTTGCAGTAGCGAAAGCCCCATCGGTTTTAGTGGCTGCAGCGCCAGTAGGTGTCACCGCCTGACTGTTGTAGATGACCCCAACCGCAATGGCATCATCCCCAGGGCTAGTGGTGTTGCCATTCCCATCTTCGGGGACGCTGTAAGCCCAAGTGACATCCTGAATGTTTTTATCCTGCACATCTGCATTCAGCGCATCAACCAACGTTGCAATGGCGCTATCGTCACCATAACCGTTGTTCTCGATTTCCATGAGACCCACCACATCAGCACCGCTGGTATTAATCGCCTCGACGATTTTGGCTTCCTGACGGGCAAACTCTTCAGCATTATTGGCGCCGCGTGGATCATGCAGAGTGCCATTTAAGGTCTCTGTTTTGTTGCCGTTTTCATCCAGGGTAGTGAAGTAGTTCAATACATTGAAAGAGGCCACTGTAATGTCGGCATCACCCAGAGCATCTGTATCAGGTGTTGCCGGACGCTCAGCGCCGGTAAAGTCCAGGCCTTCGACGTTTTGGACTTTCCACTCTTCGAAGTTGTAATCAAGCACGCCTTCGAGTGTCTGAAGCTCATCGCCCCCGCGCAGCGGGTTAGTACCAGAAAGCTCCTCACCGTTACGACCATAAATAATTGGATCAGCGTTTTGTGTCGAGTTTGCGTCATCGATTTTGATGGTGCGCGCTTCGGCGTCTTCAAGCCAAGCGCTATAGCCTTCGACGTCAGGCTCGTTGACTTCTGTGAACTGCTCTAAACGGCCTCCTGATGAAAGCGTAACTTCGCCGTAACGGCCCAGCTCGTAAAGCTCGGTGACCACCAATGGCTCACCGTCCATCGCTTCTATGGCTACGCGCATACCTTCAAAGGCTTCCAGGCCTTGTTTGTCGGTAAACGGCATGATGATTCGCTGGCTTTCAGGCAGGGGCACATCGTTAGCCAGCACCTCCAGGCTGCCGCGTTCGGCAGTTAACTGCGTTTTCTCGAAATATTCTGAGACCTCGCCGCCAATGCGAATTTGATCGCCGGCAGTGAGCTGCTCCAGCCACTCACCACTACCGCTACCCGCGTACACAAAAATACCTTCTGACGTCTCGGCATTATCGTCGTTATCGCTATCTTCCTCTTGCAGGAAGAAGCCATCCAAGCCAGGCGCTACCATGGTGACGATGGCTTCAAGTGTAACGTTTTCACCCTCTAAAGTGCTGCTGCTCGAGTCACCCTGTACTGCAGAAATCAACGTAATATCTATCTGAGGTTCATTAGCTAGCCCAGGCGACGCCACGGCGGGTACATCACTACCATCACCGCCCAGTGCATCAGAGCTAACCACCCCCTCAGTATCAGTGGTGGTGAATTTACCTAAATCCACATCCCAGGATGCGGCGTCAAACCCGTCGGTATCAGGGTAGGCTTCCATTGCCACCTGGTTGCCATCAACACGTGGGTCGCCTTGCCACAGCGTTACGGCATCGCCGCCACCGCCCAGGCCAGAAGCATTCTCGGCATAACCGATTTTCAAGGCATCGATATTATCCAGGTTGCTCCACGCTGAACGGAATTCCGCAACTGATTCGGCATCGCCATCGACCATGACAATCGCTGATTCACCAGGCGCTAGCGAGCTTAGCCCCTTAATTTCTATAGCATCTACGGGATCGGCACTGTCATCATCGTAGTAAAGCGGCATATTGCTGAAATCAAGCGCTTCAGACGAACGGTTGGTTACTTCAAACCAATCAGCGGTGACGTCAGAACCGCTTTGGCCCGACCATATCTCAGTGATGGCTAAACCAATATCGCGCTCGCCCGGCACATAAGGAGCTTCCATCGTGCCCACATGAAAGTCAGTAGTGGGATTGGTGGGTAGTTCACCGTACTCAAATGACCAATTCTCTGGGTTGCCAACTGCGCTTAATAGCTCCTCCGCCGTGCCGAAGCCATTACCGGTAAAGGCGGCATTGCGTGCGCTGCCAACGGCAACCGCCGTGACACCCTCTTCAAGGCCAGGCGGCAGGGCAGAGTTATTAGAGGAGTCAGCAGTTTCCTGCCACGCATCGCTGTTGGTTTGAGCCGCGTAGATAAATGTTGGGTCGCTAGCCTCGCCGATGAAAGCAAGTACTTGGTCACCGCTGACCGAAAGATTAAACCCGTTATTACCCACCTCGCTGCTGTTAGCAGTAGTGAATTGCGGAGAATCCGCAGTGTAAGTAACAACCGTGCCTGCAGGTACGCCGCCTTCAGGCGCAGTCCACTTAACGGCGCCTTCGCTGGCACGGAAGCCATCGCCTGCCCAGCCTGAGTCAGTAAAGGTAATTTCCGCACCTTCGCTGATACCCTTCAATGCTACGAACTGGAAGGATTTTTCACTGCCACTGACCGCAGTAATCGCAATGTCACCGGCTTGAGGTGCAAAATCAGGCAGGTTGAATTCAATGTCTGTGCTCACAAAGCGCTGCTGTTCGGCGGGTAGATCCTTAGACTCTTGACCATCCTCTAACCAATCCACCGTGCCGCTATCAAACAGCACGCTCGCAGTAACGCCCGACTCGGTGATGGAAACATCGAAAAGTGATTCCGGCTTCGCCGTCAGTGCGTCCGGTAGGGTATTGAGATCCGGGCCGTCTATTTCACGAACGGCATAATCGCCATCCCATAGGTAAAGACCAAAACCTACGTCGTCGTCATCGTTAACCGGGCCCGCCAGGATCAGATAACCTTCATCGCCAGCAGGTTCAATAGAGCGCACAGCGCGACCATCCAGGTCTAAACGCAGGGGGGCGCCAAAGGAAGCTTCGTTAGCCTCACCAGAGACGAGGTCAATCACATTTTCAACGGGCACTAATTGTGCGAAGCCATCATCCAACGGCGAGCGTAGGCCAAGATAAAGGGAATCACCGATAAACACAGCGCCTTCAATATTGACCCCTAATGAGAGGCTCAGCGCATTTTCACCAAGCCCATGGCCATTTTGGGCATCCCAGTCGTTAAGCTGGCTGGCTAAATCGGTAAACTGGCCCGTCACCTCGATGCTCAAACTCTCAGCGTTATCACCTGTCACTTCAGTGGCGAAAATCATTGAGCGCTGGCTGCTCTCGTGGGAGCCTAGCCAGTAGTGGGTACCTTGATAAGTCGCCACCGCTTCCAAGTCCACCTCTTGGGTGTCATTCAAACCCAGAGCAGTATTTAGGTTAATTTCCGCCAGAGGGGCGCCGTCAGTATCGCGCTCATAGAGGCGTAACACTTGGTCTTCGTCATCCGCCACCAGCATGAAACCCTCACCCACGGCAATCGCTGCTGAAGCGTCAGAAGCGCCCGTGTGGTAGCGCTCTCCCAGATTGAAGTTTGGGTTGCTTGGCTCAGGCTGATTGGGGTCAGTTGGGTTGTTGGGCTCTTCAGGTTCTGTTGGCTCTTCAGGTTCTGTTGGCTCTTCAGGTTCTGTTGGCTCTTCAGGTTCCGTTGGCTCTTCAGGTTCTGTTGGTTCTTCAGGTTCTTCTGGCTCACTCTCAAGCTGCTCAATATAACGACTCAGTAGCGATGCAACATCATCCACGCTGGAGCCATCGCCGAGTAAAGGAGCTAATACACGTGCAGGTTGCTGTTCAATGCTTTCGCTGCTGTTCATAAATGCTGCGGCAAGCTCCTCACGAGACAGCCCGTCCGCCAGCAGCGCTGACCAGTACACAAAGCCTTCTGGGTCAGGCTCACGGTTCAAAACACTGTTGTAGAGTTGATTTAGCCAAGTGGTATCGTTCAAGTTGGAAACGGTGGCTTCGAACTCATTAGACGCTTGAAAACTATTGGAAATCTCTTCCAATGCTAAGCCGTTACGGTACTCATTGACCCAGTACGCGAGGCCTGCAGGGTCGGCCGTACGTAATAGGTGAACACTATAGAGCGTAATAATAGGCTGGATTTGCAGCTGAAATTCATCGCTGGTCACCATTGAGTCAAGAGTGGTTGCAACATCGACAGTTCCGCTATCCAGGGCGGTAGTCCAATAATTAGCGCCAGCCTCATCCGGCTCACGCAATAAAATATCGCGATATAACGTAGAAACAAGCTCAAAGTTGGTCATTTAACCAGCCCTCACAGGATGAATGGAAAGGTTGAATTTATTACTAAGTCATAGCAATTAAATGACTTAAATGTTTTATTTTGATGATGCTTGGATTACGAAGTGATTTTTTGGCGACGCTAGAATACTTTTTCTTTAAAGCGTCACGTATTTGCAATGGTTGATTGCGTAATCTCACGTTTGCCTATTTTTCCACGGATTAAAAAAGGGAACCGCCATGAGTAATTTCCAGCTTCAACTCCTGCACGCAGCCGATATGGAAGGGGGCGGTGGAGATCTGCTTAACGCACCCAATTTCATTTCTATCGTGGATCACTTAGAAGATCAGTACGCCAACTCGCTGTTTGTCGGTTCGGGTGATTTAGTTCTGCCCGGGCCGTATTTGAACGCCGCCGCTGATTCAAGCTTACAAACGGCCTTCCAAGCCGCGGTTGAAGAGATTTATGGGCTAGAAGCGGGTTCCATGAGCGGAATCACGGCGGCCTCTGGGCGTGTTGAGACTCTGTTGATGGATCTGGTCGACGCTGCGGCCGTGACATTGGGCAATCACGAGTTTGACCTAGGCACTGATCTAATTGCTGCAATGATCGCGCCTGTGGTTAACGGCGCTACGGCTGCTGAAATTGAATGGCTGGGCTCGCAGTTCCCTTACCTCTCAGCCAACCTGGATTTCTCCGCTGATGCCGCCCTAAGCGAGCTGGCTACCAATGAGTTATTCAGCCAAGACGCTTTCCAAGCTACTTTGGAAGAGCTATTAGCTGGCGCTAATAAGCCTAAGCTAGCCCCGGCGGTGATTGCCGAGCGTGGTGGTGAAAAAATTGGCATTATTGGCGTAACTACCCAAATCCTTGAAAGCATCTCTTCGCCAGGTGATGTAGACGTGCTGACAGGGGGTAGTAACGACATGCAGGCCCTGGCCGACCTGATTCAGCCAGTCATTGATGACCTAGAATCGCAGGGCATCAATAAGATCATCCTCAGTTCGCACCTTCAGCAAATTCAGTTTGAAGAAGAGCTAGCGACACTGCTGGATGGGGTCGATATCGTGATCGCAGGCGGCTCCAATAGCCTGCTGGCGGATCAAGAAGACCAAGACCGCGGCTTGTTTCCGGGAGCGGGCGAACCCTATGACTCATACCCCATTGTTACCCAGGACGCCTCAGGTAATGATGTCGTGGTAGTGAATACTGATGGTGGCTGGCGCTACGTTGCCGAGCTAGTGGTGGAGTTTGACGAACAGGGGCGGGTTGTTGCCGATTCAATCGATGAAAACACCTCAGGCGTTTATGCCACCACTGACGAACAGGTAGAAGCGCTGTGGGGCGACCTGGAAAGCGCCTTTGCTGAAGGCACCAAAGGGGATGTGGCCAACGACCTAATCGGCGCCGTAGGGGAATTCGTTGCTGAACAAGACGGCAATATCCTTGGTTTAACCGATGTTTATCTGGTGGGGGAGCGGGGCGCAGTGCGTACCGAAGAGACTAACCTGGGTAACCTGACTGCCGACGCCAACCTCTGGTACGCCAAGCAGTTGGACGCCGAGGTACTGGTATCGTTTAAGAACGGCGGTGGTATTCGTGAGCCGATTGGTGATGTCGTGGTGGAAGGAAGCGATAGCGAGCCCAGCTATCAGGTGCCGGGCGCCAACCCCGCTATCGGCAAGCCGGAAGGGGGGGTATCCCAGCTGGATGCAGCGTCATCGCTACGCTTCAATAACGACCTGACCATCATTACCGTCACGCGTAGCACGCTATTGGATATCCTGGAGCATGCGGTAGCAGCGTCAGCGCCGGGTGTCACTGCTGGTCAGTTTGCCCAGGTGGGCGGTATCCAATACAGCTTTGATGTAAGTCAACCCGCTGGCGAGCGCATCCAAAATGCGGTAATCGTTAATGAGGATGGCAGTGCAAACGATGTACTGGTCGCGAATGGTCGCTTGGTAGGTGATGCTGAAGAGAGCATCAAAGTCGTTACCTTAGGCTTTTTGGCCGACGGCGGCGACGGTTATCCGTTAGATGAAGGCAGCTATCAAGACCGCGTGGATCTTATGGACGCGTTTGTAGATGACGGCCAGTTTACCTTCGCCGATAAGGGCACTGAGCAGGATGCCTTTGCTGAATACATGGCCAGCATGTTCAGCGAAACGCCATTTAGCGAAGAAGAAACCCCTGCCAGCGAAGACCTGCGCATCCAAAACCTTGATGAGCGTAGCGATGCAGTCTTCAGCGCGCCTGTTGACCCACTATTGCGCCTTTACGATGCTGCCTTTGATCGCGATGCGGATGGTAAAGGATTGGGGTACTGGCTGGAAATTAAGGAGACTACTGGTTTAGGTGATATTGCCAACAGCTTTATTGCGTCAGCTGAGTTCAATAGTCAAAACGGGAATCTAGAAGACGACGCCTTTATTGAACTGATGTATTCAAACGTACTCGAGAGAACGTCTGATTCGGCAGGTAAAGAGTTCTGGTTGGATCAGTTGGATAATGGTGCCGAGCGAGGCGCCGTTATGGTTGGTTTTACCGAGTCAGATGAGAGCATGATGCTGTTTGGTTAACGGTTTATTTGCAGACCTTGGGTTGGGGTATAGATAAGCTCGATCCCCTTCCTGACAGTTTTTACTCTCATAACGCCCCTACCCTAGGCAGGGGCGTTTCTGTTATGCTGCCGCGATAAATCTTCGCGTGACTTCTTTGATTCAACGGTGATCCCTCCATGGCAAAGCAACAGGAAGCAACGGATCTACAGCGTGCATTAAGCGCCTGTAAGGGTTCGTTTGTATCGGTGGGCTTTTTTAGCATGTTCGTCAATTTGCTGATGCTAGTTCCCCCCATGTACATGCTCCAAGTGTATGACCGCGTGCTCACCACGCAAAGTCTCGATACGCTGATCATGTTGACGCTCGTCGTCGTATTTCTATTTATGGTGATGGGCGGGCTGGAACTGGTACGTTCAAGGATGTTGGTGAGGATAGGGAACCGTTTAGATACCACTATCAATCAGCGCCTCTACAGCGCCATGTTTCGACGTAGCATAATGTCCCCTGGCAGCCAAAGTGCCCAGCCACTTAATGACCTGACCAGCTTGCGACAATTTCTTACCGGAAATGGCCTGTTTGCTTTTTTTGATGCCCCTTGGGTGCCGGTTTACCTAGGTATTCTGTTTATTTTCCACCCCTGGCTCGGGGTGTTTGCTACCTGTGCGGGGATTATTTTATTTGCGCTAGCGGTGGCTAATGAGAAGTCTACAAAAACCTTGCTTGCTGAAGCTAATAGTGAACAGATTCAAGCGCAAAACCTAGCCAACTCTAACTTACGTAACGCTGAAGTGCTTCATGCAATGGGCATGCTGCCTGGCATTATGGGGCGCTGGTCAAAGCGCCATCATGAGTTTCTTGCTAAGCAGTCGCAAGCAAGCGACCGAGCAGGCGCGTTAACGAATACATCTAAAGTGATGCGCTTACTGTTCCAGTCATTGATTCTTGGCCTGGGTGCGCTCTTAGTGCTCCAAGGTGAAATGACCCCCGGTATGATGATTGCGGGTTCTATCCTTATGGGACGTGCGCTGGCCCCTATCGATCAAATGATAGGTGGCTGGAAAGGCTTTGTATCGGCGCGTGGTGCCTATGGCCGGTTAAACGAGCTTCTAACCCAAATACCCGATGAGCAGCGGCATATGTCTCTGCCTGCGCCAAAAGGCATTATCGATGTAGAGAACGTAGCTGCTGCTCCCCCCGGCGTACGTATGGCAACCATCCGAGGTATTAACTTTAGCGTCGCTAAGGGCGAGCATGTTGGCATTATTGGCCCAAGTGCGGCAGGTAAATCAACACTTGCCCGCGTACTGTTAGGGATATGGCCAACGCAGGTTGGCGACGTACGACTTGATGGCGGGGCGGTTAATCAATACAACCGTGATGAGCTGGGCCCACACATCGGCTACTTGCCACAAGATATCGAACTCTTTGATGGCACCATTAGTGAAAATATTGCCCGTTTTGGTGAAATTAATTCTGAAAAAGTGGTCGCTGCGGCCAAAAAAGCGGGTGTTCATGAAATGGTGTTAGAACTTTCTAATGGTTATGACACCATTATTGGTTCTACCAGTGGAGCGCTCTCTGGGGGGCAGCGTCAGCGCTTAGGATTGGCACGTGCCTTATACGGCAATCCTGTTCTCGTGGTGCTAGACGAACCTAATGCCAATTTAGATGATGCTGGAGAGCGTGCGCTAGGCCAAGCAATCTCTCAGTTAAAAGCTGAAGGCACAACGCTATTTGTGATAAGCCACCGAACTAGTGTTTTGAAAAGCATGGATAAGCTATTGGTGATGAAAGAAGGCCAAGTAAGTATGTTTGGCCCTAGAGACCAGGTGCTTGCTCAGTTTGCTAAAAAATCTCGCCCCCAGGTTAACCAGCAAAGCGCTGCTCGCCTCTCTGCTATAACAGGTGGGCGTGGTACCGGTGGTAGCGAGGAGTCGTAATATGAGTAACCGCAAAGATCAGCTCCCAGTCAAAAGCGAAATAGATGTAACGCCACAAGGCCCTGCTACCATCGAGGGCGAAGCTCAAGAGACATTGCCAACCAGTGATAAGGGCTACCGTAAGCTCGGTTACGCTATTTTATTCATAGCGCTTGGGGGGTTCGTACTGTGGTCTGTAACCGCATCGCTAGCGGTGGCTGTGGTCGCCCCTGGCAATGTTTCTATGGAATCTTTTAAACGTACGGTTCAGCATCTTGAAGGCGGTATTGTTCGAGAGCTGTTGGTGCAAGATGGTGATAAGGTTGAAGCTGGGCAGCCGTTGGTTATATTGAGCGATACTCAGGTACGCTCGCAGTTGGAAATCGCTCAGTCACAATACTATATAAATCGTGCCATGGAAGTACGCTTGCTGGCAGAACAGCAAGGTGCCGAAACGCTTGAGATGCCCGAAGAGCTAATGTCAGTTAACGACGACAGAGCGCAACAGGTAACGGCTGTTCAGCAGAGTCTGTTCCACGCACGTCGACAGTCGTTGCAAGGTACCTTGGACGCCATGGATCAGCAGATCATTCAAATGCAGGAGCAGATTGAAGGTCTAGAAGCGCGTGAAAGAGTTAATAATCAGCGTATTAGTTCATTGCGTTCAGAAGCGGAAGACTTCCGTTCACTGTATCGCGAAGGGCTGGGCGATAATCAGCGTCTGCGTGAACTTGAGCGACAAATACTGCAATACCAAGGTGATAATGCAGAGTTTCAATCTAATATTGCCCAATTGCGTTCGCAAATTAGCGAAAACCGCATGCAAAAAGAGACAACGCTGCAAGAGTTTCAAGCCGAAGTGGGCGAGCAATTGCGCGATGCCCAAACACAAATCGCAGAGGCAGAAGAGCGTATAACCTCGTTGACCGACCAAGTGAATCGAACAGTTATTTCGGCTCCTGTTTCAGGTACTGTTGTTGGTCGCCAAGTGCATACAGTAGGTGCGGTTGTTCGCCCTGGTGATCCCATTATGGAAGTCGTGCCTTCGGGCGACGGTTTCGTGGTAGAGGCACGCGTACCTACAAAGGATATAGACAGTCTATTCATGGGGCAGCTTGCTGAAATTCGTTTCTCTGCTTTCAACCAGCGGTTAACAAATATAATCGATGGTGAAATCATCCATATCAGCGCTGATAGTTTTGAAGATGAGGCAACAGGGCAGCGTTATTACAAAACGCGGATTCGGGTCACCGACGAAGGAAAAAAAGACATGACAGAGCAAATGCACCTGCTTTCAGGTATGCCAGCGGAGGTCATGATTCGCACCGGTGAACGCACCTTTGCAAGTTATATCGCCAAGCCTGTTACCGATATGCTCGCTCGCGCTATCCGGGAGGATTAATGACACGGACGCCACGTTTTGCCCTAAGTGCGCTTGCATTTACTGTCATGCTGTTAAGTCAGTCCGCACTAGCACAGAGTGATGTGCCTGCTGACCAGCAAGCGCTCACTGAATTAGAAGCGCTTGCTAATAGTGAATCAGCGCCCCAAGCGCTGCCTTCATTGCCTGATCTGTTCTCCAGGGCACTGCGCCATGACGCGGATCTCTCGCGCCAGCGTTATGAGCTGGATGCCACCCGGGAAGAGGTGCCTATGGCTCGCTCTCAACTGTTGCCGCAAATCAGCGCTTCCGGTGGTTACTTATGGCAAGACTCTACAAATATCCAAACGTCTCCAGATGACTTTGGCCTGGATCAGCCTGCACAGCGTCCAGGTGAAATTGATGAAACCTACTATCAGGTTCAGCTTCAGCAACCACTGTTTAGCCTGGAGCGTTGGCGAAAAATGGATGTTGCCAATGCTCAGGTAAGTTCCGCTGAACTACAGTTGGCTGTTGTTGAGCAAGAGCTGGCATTACAAGTCAGTGAAGCCTATATAAAAGCTTATTTAGCGTCGCAGCGATTAGGTTTGTTAGAGTCTCAGCAAGCTTCCCTTGACTTGCAAGTGCGCCAAGCAAGCCGTTCGTTTGATTTAGGCATTGGTAATCGTGTTGACCTGCTAGAAGCTCAGTCGAGATACGATCAGGCCGTATCCGACGCCGTTGAAGCTGAAAATGAATTGGACAATTCGCTTAGTGAACTTGAGCGTCTTACCGGCGTAACACCAAGGTTTCAAGGCTCCGCTCCTGGTGAACTGACCACGGTGACGCTCAATGGTGATATTGGTAATCCTGATGAATGGATCCCGCGCACTGACCAAAACCTAAACGTCTTATTAGCCCAACAAGAGCAGCAGGTCGCGCAAGCTAATACAAGCGTAAGGCGCTCAGGCTATTATCCTGAATTAAACCTCAACCTTAGCTATTCAGACCGAGTAAGTGACGACGAACTGCGCGAGAGCGAAGACTACCGGGCAACGGTCGAGGTAAGTGTGCCCATTTATCGGGGGGGCTATACCAATGCTAGCGTCCGCCAAGGCGAAAAGCGCATAGAAGCAGGATTGGCAGCAGTTGATAATGAACGCAATCTTGCTATCCAAGAGGTGCGTCAGCGGATTAGAGCGCTCAATGGTGGTGAGCGTCGCCTCGAAGCGCTTAACCAAGCCATTTCCTCAAGCCAGTTATTTTTAGAAGCTGCCGAGAAGGGCGAACAGTTGGGGTTGCGAGACCTGGTGGACGTGCTTGATGCACGAGCGAGCCTCTATGATCAGCGTATTCAGTATGTCGACACAGTCGGTAACTACGCATTGGATATGCTGGCACTCCATACCGCAGTGGGTAGCTTAGAGAGCGACGATCTAAACAGTATCATGTCGTTACTGGCCTCGTTGTCCACGTCAGCGCAGGTAGCTCGGTAGCCATCATACTATGGCCGTTATAAAAACAAGCCAAGGTAGCGAGTGGTTGCGTCGTGCGATGCGTTGCTTTGATGCGGGTATAGCCACGTTAGTAGCATTGGCTACTCTTTGGCTGATGCCCGATATCGACCACGATGGCAATGACTACCTTTTCTTGATACTTATTGGCAGTCTATTGCTACCCGCGGTAGGTGAGTTATTTGGACTCTACCAGCCTTGGCGTGGGCGCAGCCTTTACACCATGCTCGGTATTTACCTTGTGACCTGGGTAGCGACTATTGCCCTGCTCAGCCTATTGCTTGTTGCCATTAAAGGCACACAGAGTTTCTCTCGTTTGTGGATGGGTGTTTCTGCATTATCGGTGCTAGCAGTGGGCAGTGTAATGCGTACGTTGCTGTACGGATATTTGAGGCGCCTGCGCGCACAAGGGCATAACTTAAAGCGAGTGCTGTTAATTGGTAAAAAAGATAATATCGCCCTATTAGAAAAAAAAGTCATTGAAACACCCCATGCTGGATATGTAGTTGTAGGTCATTATATTGATGAAGACGACACGACTTTTTTTCACAAAATGGCTGCTTTCGCCCAAGAGAATATTTTTCAACGCAATTTTGACGAAATATGGATAGGTTACCCACTGGTTCAAGGTAATCGCGTGCGCCACTTAATGCGTCTGCTTGCCGGTATTCCCTCTAGTATTCGCTTTTTCCCCGACTTACCTGATATACGCTTGTTGAACCACCGTATTACGCAGGTGGCGGGCCTTTACTCATTAGAACTTAATTACACCCCGCTTAGTGGCTCCATGCGTTTTATTAAAGCACTGGAAGACCGCGTGCTAGGTCTAGTGCTCTTTGTGCTTTTTAGCCCGATAATGTTAGCGGTTGCAGCGGCAATTCGTTGGCAAATGGGTGGGCCTGTATTATTCAAGCAAGAGCGGCATGGCCTGGACGGTAAGCGCTTCAAAATTTATAAATTTAGAACCATGCGTCTGCATAAAAGCGATACAACGCAGCAGGCTGCCTACGATGATGACCGTGTAACGCCACTGGGGCGCTTTTTACGACGTACCAGCTTAGATGAGTTTCCCCAGCTTTATAACGTACTACAAGGTCGAATGTCGCTTGTTGGCCCAAGGCCCCACGCCATGGATCACAACGACCACTATAAAGACCACATTGATATCTACATGCAGCGTCATCGCGTCAAGCCGGGTATGACAGGTTGGGCCCAGGTAAACGGCCTGCGGGGCATCACGGACGACGTCAAGTTGATGGAAAAGCGGGTAGAATACGATATTTATTATATAGAACGGTGGTCGTTGGGGTTTGATCTCAAAATACTCGCCATGACCATCACGCATGGATTTGTGAATCGACAGCCTTAGAGTAAGCGACCAATGAAGACGACAGGGACGTGGCGCTGGTGGTACGAAAAGCACGGGGCGATCACGGCAGTTGGTGCTGGCATTCTATCAGCACTGTTAGCTGTTTATTTTTACCGTGGCATGCTGGACCCTCGAGATGCTGATTGGCTTTTACATGAAGGTGACTCTTTTCAACATTACATTGGTTGGCAGTTTTTCCGTCAGGAGCCGTGGGGCTGGCCCCTAGGGGCCGTGAAAACGCTAGCCACTGAACTATCCACAAGTATTGTCTATACTGACTCAATACCGCTTTACGCTATTCCTCTAAAACTGTTTCACCACTGGCTGCCCGACACTTTTCAATATTTAGGGCTAGCCATGGTCATTAACTATTGTTTGAACGGTTTAGTAGCTTGTCGGTTACTACTGAGCGTCGGTGTTCCCGCCTATGCAGCGCTAGCTGGCGCATTGCTCATCAGCAGCTTGCCCATCGTTATTTTGCGCGGTATCGGCATTCAAGGCCACGAAGCCTTAACTGCGCATTGGATAATTCTAATCGCCATTGAGCTTACGCTGACGACCGAAAAACAACGCCTCAAGGGGGCCGTTTGTTGGCTGTTACTGCTCACAGTGGCTGTTTTAATGCATTTCTATCTTTTTTTTATGGCAGGCGTGTTTTGGGCGGTTTGGTGGTTATCGATTAGCTATAGGGTGGTGAAAGGGACGATTGACGCAAGAGGCAAGCCAGTACGACAGCATATGATGAGCGTGCTCTACAGCTATCAAGCGTGGTGGCTGATGGGGGTGGCGACACCCTGCACTATCCTCGTTGTGATGTGGGGGGCAGGCTACTTTCATTTAGATAGCCAAAGCGCCGCGTCGGGTGGCTACGGCTTTTATTCCGCTGAATTACTGACGTTTTTCAATCCGCGTTCATCGGCATGGTTTTTTAACGACAATTTTACGTCACTATCAGTGCTTTTTCCCGGCTGGCAGCCCGCTAAAGAAGGTCAATACGAAGGTATGGCCTATGTTGGCGCAGGTGTTTTGCTGCTGTGGTTAGCGCTGATAGTCAGCACCTGGTTTAATCGCGGGGTAAATCTAGCAAGCGTTAATGCAGTAAATAATGATGGCTACCCTCAAGAAGCGTTAGTTGATCACCGCTGGCTACCAGCTTGGATAGCCTCCGTTGGCCTGTTTGCATTCGCTATGGCTGGAGAAGTATCGATAGGCCAAGGCAGTATTCCGCTCTACTACGACATGTTGTTTGAGCCGTTCAAAGATTATCTACGGTCAAGCGGTAGAATGGTATGGCCGCTACTTTACTTACTATTGGTTATTACGTTTATCCAGCTTGCCCAAAATATGAGAGCACGCTGGCTGTTACCGTTGCTGGTTCTAGCCATGGTGGTGCAAAGAGAAGATTTGCGCGAGCTTTACAGCTTCATGCGCAACAAGGTTAAAAATCAAGTCGAAGCCAGTCGTGTCGACCCCCGTGCTTACGACGTATTGAAGGATGACGAGTTAAGTCAGGTATGGGCATCACACGACAGCTTGATCGCCTTTCCAGCACATGACCTTGATGCCATTAAACCCTACTTGTGGTTGGCAGCAGAACACCATCTCTCGATCAACATTGCCTACCTTGCCAGGGCAAATCAACAAATCATCGACACAGCAACACAAACTTATCGCCGCCATTTGGCACAAGGTGAATTGCCCGAAGGGCATGTGTATTTGATAACCGACCACGAGCTCTCGCAACAAGCGTGTCGAGTAGCCAGCTGGGCCTGTGTGACGCATGAAAACGTCACCATTCTATGGCAACCCGTTGCGGTTTCGTCAGGTCGTTACTCACCGTTGTCACCACAAGCCACCCAATAAAGGTTCGCATGGACGTTAATACTCCCCCTCTAATTACGCTTGTCGTTCCAGTGTTTAACGAGGTCGATACCGTAACGACCTTTGTTCAACGAGTGCACAGCGTGCTGGCCGATGCACCGTGGCAGTGGCGTATTTTGATGGTTGATGACGGTTCAACAGATGGAACCCAGCGCGAGATAAAACGGCTATCTGAATGCTACGAAAGCGTTGGGTTTATTGCGCTAAGCCGCAATTTCGGTAAAGAGGCAGCGCTCTCGGCTGGCTTGCTCAACGCACATGGCGATGCGGCGGTGCCCATTGATGTGGATCTCCAGGACCCGCCCGAACTCATTCTGGAATTTGTCACGATTTGGCAGCAGCAGCGTGTCGATATGGTTTACGGTATTCGCAGCGAGCGCCCTGATGATACGGCCGCTAAGCGCCATTCGGCCAGTGGTTTCTATCGGCTTTTTAACCGTATTACTGAAACGCCGATCCCTGAAAACGCTGGTGATTTTCGTTTGATTGATCGTCGCATGATCGAAGCCCTGCGCTCAATGCCGGAGCGTAACCGCTTCATGAAAGGGCTCTATGCCTGGGTCGGTTATCGAAGTGTTGGCGTTCCCTATCGGCGTCCCGCACGGCTGAAGGGAGAATCTAAATTTAATTATTGGAGATTATGGAACTTTGCCTTAGATGGCATGTTTAGTTTTAGTACACTGCCGCTGCGCATATGGTCGTATATTGGCGGGCTCATCGCCTGCTTGGCGTTTATCTATATTATCATCATCATTAGCCAAGTGTTGTTTCTCGGGCGCGATGCGCCAGGCTATGCATCATTGATGACAGCTGTTTTATTTTTTGGCGGTATGCAGCTGCTATCTATCGGTATTTTAGGTGAATACATCGGCCGTCTTTTTATTGAAAGTAAACAGCGGCCCTTATACATCGTGGCGGACACCAGTGACGAATACACCTCCACTCGCTGAACTATGGCAGATGCTGCGCTTCGGCCTTATTGGGCTAGCGGCATCAATGACCCATATCCTGGCGGCAGCGTTGATGATAATGGTATTCCCAGCGCTTCATGAGTTTATCGTCAATGCGCTGGCCTATAGCGTCGCCTTTGGCATCTCATTAGCAGGCCATCAGCGGGTTACTTTTCGTCGCAGTGCAAGTCTATGGCGCTTTACCGTCATGTCTCTCGCTGGATTTAGTATTAACAACCTAGTGCTAGCGGGTGCCTTAGGGGTGGGGGTAACCGGGCTTTGGGCCATCGCCACGGCGGTGGTAGTCGCCGCTGTGGCAAGTTACGTGCTAGCACGGTGTTGGGTATTCACCCAGTAATACCAGCCCCTTTTTTGATGTTTGTAAAATACGTTTTCGAGGAAAATATGGTTATACCGGTGATTTTATCTGGCGGCTCTGGTTCGCGCCTTTGGCCTGTATCGCGTGAGCATTATCCAAAGCAGTTTCTGAATTTGCATAAAGACAACGTCAGTTTGCTTCAGGAGGCGGCGCTACGTCTAAAAGGTGTCACCAACGCAGGTGACCCCATCATCGTATGTAACGAGGAGCACCGTTTTTTAGTTGCTGAGCAAATGCATCAACTCGGCTTTAAGAAGAGCCAAATCATTCTGGAGCCCTGCGGTAGAAACACAGCTCCCGCATTAGCGCTTGCCGCATTAGCAGTAGCCAAAACCGACCCGGAAGCCGAGTTACTGATAATGCCTGCTGACCATGTCATTAAAGACGTAAAGGCATTTGCTGACGCCGTAGAAAAAGGCCGCTTACTGAGCCAACAAGATAAGTTGGTAACCTTCGGTATTGCGCCAACCTCGCCGCACACAGGCTATGGCTATATAAAACGTGGGCAGGCGCTGGAGGGAGGTTTTAGCGTTGAGGTCTTTGTCGAAAAACCTGATCTAGGGGTAGCAGAAAGCTACTTAGCCAGCGGCGACTATCTATGGAACAGTGGCATCTTCTTGTTCAAGGCCAGCAATTATTTAGCTGCTCTCAAAGCTTATGCCCCCGACATTTTGACCAACTGCCAGGCCGCTTATGAGCAGCGCTCAGAAGACATGGACTTTCTGCGTGTTGCCGAAGAAGCCTTTGCACAGTGTCGCAGCGAATCCATTGACTACGCTGTAATGGAGCATACTAACCAGGCGGCCGTTGTGCCCATGTCTCCAGGGTGGAGTGACATAGGCGCCTGGGACGCGCTCCACGAGCTGCGTTCCAGCGAGGATAAAGAGAACGGCAACGCAATACATGGTGATGTAATGCTCCATGAAACCAACGACAGCTTGGTATATAGCGAGTCTCGCTTAGTGGCAGCGGTGGGGGTTAATAACCTGATCATTGTCGAAACCGACGATGCCGTGCTGGTAGCCGATCGTCGTCAGGCGCAAAATACCAAATTAATTGTTAATGCCCTTAAGGCAGCGGGACGAAAAGAGTGTCAGTCGCATCAGCAGGTTTATCGCCCCTGGGGGCATTACCGCACCATGGTGTTAACGGATAGCTTTCAGGTCAAAGAAATTGTCGTTAAACCAGGTGGCCAACTTTCGTTGCAAATGCACCATCACCGTGCCGAGCATTGGGTTGTGGTTCAAGGCACTGCCCAGGTAACCCAAGGCGAAGGTCATGGGGATGTCTCTAATTTACATAGTTTCCTGCTTTCCGAAGATGAATCCACCTATATACCATTGGGAACTGTACATCGCCTGGAAAACCCTGGCGTGATTCCTCTCAAACTTATTGAAGTGCAAACGGGATCCTACCTTGGGGAAGACGACATTGTGCGTTACAACGACAAGTATGGGCGAGAATAGAAGACGGACGAAAGCATGTTCTTTACACAATCCGTCGGTGTGTTTGCCAGAACTATCGCAGTTGGAAATGACTTCTCCTGCAGTATTCGATAATGAGCGCTAGGGCAGGTTGAAGCGAAGGTCTTTTCGCCCAAGGGCGGTGAAAATAGCGCTCAAGAACGCGTTAACAACGCCCTCAAGGATCTCTGTCCTCAACACAGCGATGTGCAAATCACCAACGGCACTAGCTCTGGTTGTTTGCCGTATTCACTGGAGCTAGTGCCATGCTTACTTTAAGCTATGGCGCTTTATTCCGTTCGACATGGAAAGCTGTCCATCATGCAAGTAGCCCCTACACGTTTTCAGCACCTTCGCGTTGCCATTGTACATGACTGGTTGGTGGTTAATGGTGGGGCTGAAAAAGTGCTCAAAGGGTTGGCAGAAGTCTTCCCACAAGCTGAAATATTCACCTTAGTGCATACGCTTGAGCGCGCTAGCATCCCATGGTTAACCCAGCACCGTATTCATACTAGCGGTCTCCAACGTCTACCCTTCATTAGTCGTTTTTACCGCCATTGTTTACCACTGATGCCCTATGCCATTGAGCAGTTCGACCTGCGCGGCTTTGATCTGGTCATCTCCTCTAGCCACGCAGTGGCAAAAGGGGTGATCACACATCCTGGTCAAACCCATATCTGCTATTGCCATACGCCGATGCGTTACGCCTGGGATATGAAAGAAGCTTACCTGGAAAATAGCCACTTTCGGTTGCCAGGCATGACTGCGTATGTGCGTAAAACGCTCAAGCGCCTGCGCCAATGGGATTACTTTACGGCCACCCAGGTGGATTTCTTTCTAGCTAACTCCCACAACGTCGCACAGCGTATTGCCAAGTATTACCGCCGCGACGCAGATGTGCTCTACCCACCGGTAGACACCGACAGCTTTACATTACATATCGGCCAGAGGGAGCCCTACTACCTGGCGGCATCACGGCTTGTGCCTTATAAACGCATGGATTTGATCATACAAGCCTTTGCCCAGGATCCATTAAAACGCCAACTGAAAGTGGTCGGTGACGGACCTGAGTTTCAGCGCTTAAAACGGCTGGCAGAAGGAAGCCCGCACATTGAGCTTATAGGCTACCTGCAGGGAGAAAAACTGCATCAGCTTATGCAACGCGCCCAGGCCTTTGTATTCGCTGCTGATGAAGACTTTGGTATTGTGCCACTGGAAGCTCAAGCCTGCGGTACACCGGTCATTGCTTATGGGCATGGAGGCGCTCTTGAAACTGTCAAAGGTTTGGAGCATCACCAGCAAGCCACCGGTGTTTACTTTACTGAGCAAACTGTAGCGAGCCTAAGCGCGGCTATCGAGGCATTTGAGGCGCACGAATTCTCTCCGCAGGCTTGCCGCCTCCAAGCTGAGGCATTCAGCAATACCGTGTTTACCCAGCGCCTGGAAACACTCGTGAGTGAAAAGCTCAACTAAACGTCCAAGAAGTACCGCTGAAACGTACCTTATTACCAAGGAGTGACGTGTGATTCAGATTGCCGTCAAACGAGTGCTGCGCCCCGTAGTGAAAAAACTGATCAGCTATCCACTAATTAGGCGCTTGGGGCAGCGCATACTTCAGCCCTTTCCAAAGCTAAAAGGCTGGGTGATTCGTCTAGTCCAGGCAGGTACATTCGGAGGTGGAGTAACGCCAAATCGCACCGAAGGCTATGGAGAACGTCAACAGCGTTTAATGGACGGGGTGGAACAGCGTAGGAAGCCGCATCTGCATGAATAACGATACCCTTTATATAGTTGATGCCCGTAAGAAATCACAGTTCAACCAGCTAGAGGATTGGCTGGCGGCATTGTCAGAGGTTTTCACGCCAGATAATTCTGCTGGCAGCGCTCACGTTTTGCTGCTTGGTTTTGATGAAGTTAGTCTGGTTGCCTGCCACCGCCATCTGTTTCGCCTCGGCGTGGCGCCTAGAAGCTGTCACACGCTGTTGCCCGACCAGGAAGAAACGCTGGCATCGGTGAGTGCGGCTTTGCCTGATATCGTTGTACAGCATATGATTAATGCGTTGATGCCCTCAGCGGTAATCGATATTGCCACGGGTGAAAGGCGACTGACGCTCGAACTGACGTCTACACCTTCAAGTATTGATGCTGACAGACCGACGCTGGCCTTTATTTCGCCACTGCCGCCTCAAACAACGGGCATCGCCAACTACAGTGCAGAATTACTACCTTATCTAGCCACGCATTTTACTATTACGCTGGTAGTTGATCAGCCCGAAGTAGATCGCGAGCTAAGCAGTGTTTTTGAATGTATCAATGCTGACACTTTTCTGCAGCGAGCTGAATCCTTCGATTACACCCTTTATCAAGTGGGGAATTCACTTTACCATGCCTACCAATTCGGTTTGCTACAGCGGCATCCTGGGATTGTGGTCTTGCACGATTACTTCCTGTTTGATGCTGTTTGGTGGCTTAACGAAAGCGGTTTGAAGCCTGACGCGCTAGTACAGCAGCTTTATATTGATCACGGCTACCCGGCACTGCTGGCACATGCCGAGGCGGAAAAAAACGCGCGTGGAGCGGAGCAATACCCAGTGAATGGCATGGTAACTCGCCCAGCAGGTGGTTTGATTTACCACTCCGCCTTTGCCCGCTCATTGGCCGAACGGTGGCAGCAAGGGCAAGCCGCGCCAACGTATTTAATTCCGCATTTACGCCAACTCCCAGCCCCCTTTGACAAGCAGGCTGCTCGCAAGGTACTGGGAATCGACAGCAATGAGCGAGTCATTGCCAGTTTCGGCGGCATTAACCCCAAAAAACTGTCTCATCTTTTACTGGACGCTTTTTTAGGCGATCTCGAAGAGAGCGAGCCGCCGTTAGTCAATGCCACGAGTCAGCCGGTGCGACTGGTCTTGGTAGGTGCGCAGCACAGCGGTGAGTACGGCCATACGCTAGCGCGTCGGATTAAGCGCCATCCCTTTGGTTGCCAAGTGACTGTCACTGGCTATGCTTCTCGCCAGGAATACCAGCGTTGGCTGCAAGCCGCCGATATCGCCGTACAGCTACGCACCCAGTCTCGTGGTGAGACATCAGGCGCTATTATTGATGCGATGGCCCATGGACTAGCAGTGATTGCCAACGCCCATGGCAGCAGTGCGGAACTGCCCTCGCAAAGTCATTGGCAGCTGGCCGACGACCCCGAGCAGCAACTGTTAGCACCGCTGCGTCAAGCTCTTTGTCAGCTAATTGCTGATGATGATGAGCGTGAACGGCTGGGACAGGCAGGGCGGGCTTACGTGACCACCATGCTGGCACCAGAGCGGGTGGCCGAGCAGTATCGGCATGCGATTTTGGAGGCACCACTGATCGCGCCCCGTTACCAGTACGAACGATTTCTTGACCAACTGGCAGCGCACGAGCCGCTAAGTGACAAGTTGCAAGAGGCTGAGTCTGCCAAGCGACTAACAAAAGTGCTAAGCGAGGTGGATACCACACTCGATGAAAACGCACCGCGGCTACTGTTTGATGTTAGCACTATTGCCTGGGAAGACCTTAAAACCGGGATTGAGCGCGTTACCCGCCGAGTAGCCGACTATCTTCTTCGTTACCCACCTGCCGGTTGGCGGATAGAGCTGATTCGCTGGGGGGGGGATGATTTCTATCTTGCCCGCGGCTTTGCCAGCCAACACTTAGGACTAGCGCCACCGGGCCCCGATGTGCCAGTAGAAGCACGCCCCGGCGATCGCTATGTGTCCTTGGAGTGGGCGCCGCCGCTACTCAAGCAGGCAGGTCACATTATGCGCCGAATGCGTGCCAGCGGCGTTAGGTTTTATTTTACTGTGCATGATTTACTGCCTTTATCACTGCCTGCATGTTTCCCTGAACATATTCCAGCGACGATGAAGGAATGGTTTACATCGGTCAGTGAGCTGGCAGACGGCATTACTTGTGTCTCTCGCCAAGTAGCCGAGGAAGTTGATGCCGCGCTCGATCGGCAGGGCTTTCAGGAAGGGCAGCGGCCCTGGGTCAAGCACTTCCACCTTGGAGCCGATTTTCAACCACCTACGAGCGCGGTATTAAGCACAGCAGAGCAACAATGGTTGCAACCGCTGGCTAGGTGTCGTGGGCCGATCCTATTAATGGTGGGCACTATTGAGCCGCGCAAGGGGCATCAACAAGTGCTAGACGCGATGGAGCAATGCTGGGCGGAATGCACTGATATTAATCTGGTGGTGGTGGGCAAGCAAGGCTGGCAGGTAGAAGGCCTGATTCGCCGCATCAAACGGCATCCGAGGCGTGGTCAGCAGCTGTTTTGGGCGGAAGGTGCCAGCGATACGCTGCTGGAAGAGCTCTACCGGCGAAGCGATGTGCTTGTGGCAGCCTCTTACGGTGAAGGGTTTGGGCTGCCACTGATTGAGGCCGCTCGCCAGGGTATTGCTATTTTCGCCCGAGATATTCCGGTTTTCCGCGAGGTCGCGGGTGACTATGCGACTTACTTCGACTCCGATACACCTCAAGCGCTAGCGCAGGCGTTGCAAGATTGGGCTAGTGACTGGCGGGAAGGTCATACGATTGCTTCTGATGGCATGCCTTATCTCGGCTGGCAGCAAAGCAGCGAGCAGTGGTTAGCTGCGGTGCTTGGAGACCAATTATTAACCGAACAATGTTCGTCAGAAAACACAGCGACCTATCCAAGGAGCCATGCCCATGGCATTGCCAGGTAACCGCGAGATGCGTCCGTTATTGAAAAAACGAGTACGTCAAACCCTGAGCTGGTGGCGGCAGCATTTACCACTGATTATTCTGCTAACCCGCCAAGAGCTGGTGGATCGCCACAAAGGCTCGGTGCTGGGACGAATCTGGACTCTGCTCTCACCGCTAATAAATATTTTGGTCTTTGTGCTGATTTTTTCTGCCATTATGGGCGCACGGCTTGAAGGCTTTGGTGCCGAGGTGGAGCGCTTTACCTACAGTATCTATCTGATCAGCGGTATTCTCGCCTGGACCGTCTTCGCCAAAAGCCTAAGCACCATAACCAACCTATTTATCGAACGCGCGGGCATGATCACCAAAGTGAATACATCGCTAGCCGCGCTGCCGCTCTCGGTACTATTGGCTGAAATTGTTGTTTACCTGATCAGCATGGGATTCTTCGCGATATTCCTGCTAATGATCGGTTTTCCCATCGATTGGCACTGGCTGGCAATACCCGTGGTACTCACCCTACAACTGGGATTTACCTATGCGCTCGGCTTTTCGCTGGCAATTCTCGCCGTATATTTAAAAGATATTCGCGAAGGCGTCGCAGTGTTACTGCCGGTATGGTTCTGGCTGACACCGATTGTTTACGTTGACGACATTATACCTGACTGGGCGCTGGGGCTGATCAGCCTGAATCCCATGTTTCAGTTCATTGATGCCTATCGAGAGCTGATTTTATACCAGCGTCTTCCTGGGGCTACCGGGCTGCTGGCCATGCTAGCGGTAACACTTGTGTTACTGTACGTCGGATTTTGGTTGCTAAAACGCACCGAGCGCGACCTGCGCGACTCGCTTTGACGACGACGCCCATAGCACGTGTACAAGTACTTGAGTTAGCGACGTGTGTTAGCCATGTGTGCTAGCCGCGTGCAGCGCTTCTGGAGATAACAGTGATTGTTGTTAAAGACCTGCATAAATCCTTCAAATTGTTTGCCTCACCGCGCGAACGCCTGAAAGAAGCCCTTACTGGCAAGAGTCACCATACCCAGCATACCGCCTTGGACGGCGTTAGCTTCGAGGTGGCAGAGGGTGAAGTGCTTGGTGTATTAGGACGCAACGGCGCGGGCAAGTCGACGCTGCTAAAACTGCTCACTGGCGTATTGATGCCTGACGCAGGCAGCTTACAGATCGATGGCCGAGTAACCGGGCTTCTAGAGCTTGGTACTGGCTTTAATTCAGAGCTCAGCGGCATCGACAATATCACTATCAATGCACTGATGCTGGGTATGACGCATGGGGACATCGAGCGCCACAGAGACGCCATCATCGAGTTCTGTGAGCTAGGCGAGTATATCCATGAACCACTGCGCACATACTCCTCCGGCATGGTCATGCGGCTAGGCTTTGCCATTGCCATTCACGCCGATCCCGCCTGCTTTTTAGTCGATGAAGCGCTTTCGGTTGGAGATGGCTACTTTCAACAAAAGTGCATTCAGCGTATCCGCCAATTTAAGCAGGAGGGCGGCGCTATAATGTTTGTGTCCCACGACCTCAATGCCGTCAAAGTACTTTGCGACCGTGCGATTGTATTAGAAGGAGGGCGTTTGATTCATAACGGCGACCCGGAAGGCGCCGTTAATCATTACAACCGAATTATGGCCGAGCAGGCAGAAGGCGATGACCTGCGAGAAGGTGAATCCGGTGCCTTCGGTACCCAAGAAGTCGTGGTAACCCACTGCCATGTACAGGGGCAAGATAGCCAAAGCTCAATGCTTGCTAGTGGCGAAACACTGGAAATTCATTTGCGCTTAAAGGCCAGCGTTGCACTTGATGACATCGCCCTTGGAGTACTGTTGCGCGATCGGTACGGGCAGGATGTGTTCGGCCAAAATACCCATCAGCACAAGCAAACGCTGGTCATGAGTGAAGGTGAGGAGCTCGATGTAGTAGTGCGTATTAAGGCCAACATCGCACCCGGCAAGTACACCCTCTCTGCCGCACTTCATTCAAGTGACCACCACCTGGAAAACTGCTACTGGTGGCATGACAGTCTCGATACCTTTGAAGTTGCGGGCTACCGGTTCAGCAAGTTTTCAGGTATGTGTCGCCTAGACTGCGCTTTTGAAATAGGCCGCCAGCATGACAAATGTTGAGCAGGATATAGACACGCTGGTTAAGCGTCTCAAAGATCAAGCGATGTTGGCGGATACACAAGATTCGCTGGCAATTGAAAGCTGGCTCTGGTTATGGCAGCAGCGCCTTGTGCCTATTTTGCAAACACAACAACATCGACTTTACGATCCTCGTGCGCCGCGCCTAGCCGAGCTATTGAGTGCCCACCTAGATGACCAGGCATTTGTCGAACGCGCCTATAGCTTCCTAATGGGGCGTATGCCCGACCAGCAAGGGGCTCGTTATCATAGCGAACTTGCAGCCCGTGAAGGTCGAGTTGCCACGTTAATGATTCTGCTGCAAGCGACTGAAACCCAAGACTACATAAAGCAAGAGCGGCTGGAGTTGCCCCGTGGACTGCTTCGGCTCAACCGCTGGTATCGGCGGTTAACGGCGCTGTCTGGCGTTTGCCGTAGGGGGGTGTGGGGGTGGAAAGTGATTGTCAACTTACTGTGGCGCCGTTATCAACAACGCTGGAAAGAAGAGGGCGAATTTTATGATATTTTAGTTCATCAAGGGCAGCGCCGTGAGGAGTATCAAGCGCTAGCTATGACGCTCACTGAAATGGCTGATATACAACAAAAAATGATGACTCTAGGCATTGCACTGCCAGATATTTCACGACCGGGAGCATCATTATCACAAGCGGCAACATCGCAAGCAAAGCCACCGATTAAATGGCTAAGCGACGAACAAGCTGCTGCCATGATTAAACTGTTGCGCGATGCTCTACGAGGGTTAAATGCCAACCACAAGGAAGCACCGTGAAGCTACTCGTGACAGCTAACCATACGCCTTTTATCGCCGGCGGCGCCAACTATCATGTGGAAGGATTAGTGGCGGCGCTAAGGCGTTATGGGCACCAAGTGGAATGCCTACGCTTACCGTTTCACTATGGCGAAACACAAATTGAACGCCAAATGATGTTTGCTGAGCAACTCGACCTTACCGCTCCGAACGACGTGTTGGTTGATCGTGTTATCAGCCTGCAATTTCCTACCTATGGCTTACACCACCCCGCACATGTGGTTTGGTTAATGCATCAGCACCGCGTTTGCTATGAGCTTTACGACCCCAAACAGGCAAGTCCCGCACTGGCCGCATTAAAACCCCAGGTAGAAGCGTTTGACCGGCACCACCTTAGTGGGGTCAAGCGCCTGTTTGCCAATTCCCCCCGTGTGGCCGAACGCCTGCACTATTATAACGGCTTGATGGCGGAACCGTTGTACCATCCTCCACACCAAGCTGAACACTTTACCTGCGGTGATGACTGGGGCTATGCGTTTTACCCTAGCCGACTGGAACCGCTGAAACGTCAGATGCTATTGATAGAGGCCATGGCGAACACCCGGACGCCCATAAAGTTATTGCTCACCGGTGAAGGCAGTCAGCGTCGCCAGCTTGAAGAACAGATTGAGCGCTTAGGCTTGGGCAACCGAGTGCGGCTATTGGGGCATATTTCCGAGCAGGAGAAGCGCACACTATACGCCCATGCGTTAGCAGTAGCGTTTCCTCCCTTTGATGAAGATTATGGTTATGTCACATTAGAAGCAATGCTAGCCTCCAAGCCCGTCATTACCTGCACTGATAGTGGTGGCCCCACAGCATTTGTTGAGCATGGCGTGACTGGCTGGAAATGCGAACCATGCCCTCAGGCACTCGCTGCGGCGTTGGATGATGCTTATGCACACCGCGCTCAGGCTAAGCAAATGGGTAAGCAAGGCCGTGAGGCCTATTACGCGGAGAAAATTTCTTGGCATCAAGTTGTCACAAAGCTGGTATACAGTGAATAAATGGGGCGAACAAGCGGTTGGGCACTGAGCTCAAAACGTGAACTGGGTTGGTAGCTCGATACCGCAGCAGTGGTTGCGTTGGGTCAGTTATTTGTCAAAAAAAAGCAATAAGACGCCCAGCGGAATTTGACCTAAAGGCTCAAGTAGCTATTTTGATACGAGTTTATGCGCCAAGTTAAAGAGGGCGCCTTCTCAATCTAAGTATTGCAAGAATTGCTCGCATCGCTTTATACTGATTATTAGCGATCAGTGTTCGAAAACGTGGAGTTCAGCAAAAAACTCCACGAGAGGGTTCTGACACAGCTGGCTCGACGTTAGCGCGAAAACCTAAAACGGGTTCCCTGTAGTAGGTTTTGACGTTGAGTGCTTATTGTAGTAGGTGCTCACACAGGTAGCAGTAGCCTGTATTGCTTTTGCAACCTTGTCACGGTCATAGCAATTGACTTATCTTGATGTGTGACATTACATTAGGCGTGTTCCAGTTGATGTTAGTAGTGTAGGAGGATCAGCTAATCTGCTTAGTCAGTACGCTGAAAACTATGCTATTTAAGGAACCTAAAAATACCTTGAGCGCTCAAGGTGATAAGAACCGCCTTTGTAGGTGGTATCTTTCTTAAGCAAGGAGACTATAGTCCCATGGCAACACAAGAGAATTTGAATCTGGCTCAGCAATTATACGTAGCCTATTACGGTCGCCCTGCTGACGCAGAGGGCCTTGAGTTTTGGGCTGAGCAAATCGAAGCCCGTGGAGCCCAAGCCGTCGTTAGCGACTTCGGTACTTCTGAAGAGTACACCGCTCGTTTTGGTGGACTTGAAAACGAAGCGCTGGTTAACGGTATCTACCAGCAAGCTTTCGGTCGTAGCGCTGATGCGGAAGGCCTTGCCTTCTACGTAGATAAGCTGGAAAGCGGCGAACTCAATCTTGCTAGCATTGCACTGACTATCGTTCAGAACGCAACAAATGCAGATGCTCCCGATGCTGATGCACTGAGCAACAAAGTGGCTGCAGCTGATCTGTATACAGCTGAAGCGGGTGCTTTGCATTCTGGTACTGAAGCGGACGAGTATGCCGCTGATTTCCTGTCAGACGTTGATGCTGGCACTGACGTATCTGCAATTGACTTCGCAGATGTAGTAGCCAATATTCCCCAGCCGCAAGAGCCGACTGATCCGGAAGTACCTTCTGACACTATTGACGTTACCTTCAATACCAGTACCGTTGGTAACTCTGAAGATATCTTTGGTACTTTTGAAACAACGGCAGATGGCGAGCTGAACCAGATCGCTCTTCCTGAAGGCGCTGTTCGCAACAGTCAGCAGACCGTGACCTCTATCGGTAAAGCTGAGTGGGATGCTGCTGGCCAGGTAGTTACCACCTCAGCTGATTACACTTTCAATATGTCCAACCAGTTGGGCGCTGAGAAAGAGTATTCCGGCCTGTTCCTGAGCCCGCTGTTGACTTCTGAGTCGCGCAGCACTAACTCACAGCTGTTTATCGAACTGCTGGACATCCGTGCTGCAGGTACTGAAGAGCCTCTAGGCAACCTGCCTATCGATGGTATTCGCTTCCAGGTGGACGGTGAAGCCACCGTACTGCGTTCTGACGCTATCTTTGAAGCCAAAACCTACCCAGAACTGCTGTCAGCCATCCGTGAAGCAATTGCTAATGATAGCGATTTGGCTGGTTTTACCGCACAGATTGGTTCTAGCTTTACCGCTACCGACGGTGGTCAGCCGATCCCGGGCGCAGTGGGTAGCACGATTATCCTGACTGATGCGCAAGGCCGTGAAATCTCAAACGGTTCTTTCACTTATAGCGACCAGGAAACTGGCGGTTTCACCCTTTATGGTGATCTGTCCACTGAAGCGCCTGAATCCGTTCGTGAATTGATCTCTACTAACCTGGAACTTGATAACGTTGGTTACGGTTCTCAGGGCGGTTCTATCAACCTGGCCGGTGAATCTAACACCGATAAAGGTGTTGAAGAGTTCAACGTCAACGCTGAAAATGGTGTGTGGTTGTCTCGTCTTGAGTCTGAGTCGCCTTCTGGCAAGCAGGCTCTGAAAGAGATCAATCTGACGGGTAGCGGCTACTTCCGTGTAGGCCAGCAGTCTGACCAGAACGTTCTGGGTGTGGCTGAGCTGCTGAACACTTGGGAAGTAGGTACTGAGAATACGCCTGAGTCCATCACTGGTTTGGTCGACGTTGAGAAATTTAACGGTCAAGACTTTGACGGTGAAATTAAGCTGAATGCTTATATCACTGAAGACGTTATTGAGCGTGACCTGAATGCTCAAGACGATCAAGATGCTCCTGCCGCTGATAACGTCAACTACACTTACCAGACCGCTGGTGGTGATGACCAGATCTCTCTGGCTATCCAGGAAACCGTTTTGCAGCGTGAAGACGCTCTGCTGAACATCAATGCAGGTAACGGTGACAACGTTGTTGAGACTGTAATCGTTGATGCAAACGGTTTGCCGACGTCTGTTGTTAACCAGCAGCTCAACCAGGATTTCGGTGCTGAGCAAGTAACTGTCGTTACTGGCAATGGCGATGACGTTGTACGTACCTGGGGTGCGGGCGATGCCACCATCAGCACTGGCGCTGGCAACGATGCTATCTATGCGGATAACTCTGGCCTTATTGATCTGGCCACTGGCGACTCTATCGATGCCACTCGCTGGGAGTTCAACTCCACAGCAGCTGGCGTTGCGCCGACTGGAGAATCCAACAGCAATGCTGGTTTGTCTAATGGTGCTAACGGCGTAGTTCAAACCTTCAATGCTTTCAAGCTTCAGGTTCAAGTAAGCTTTAAAGGCTTTGAATCAGTATGGGTTAATGTTCCGCACTCTGCTACCCAGACTACTTCGCTGCAAATCAATCAGGCTATCAAGGACGCGGTCAACAACGACGCGGTTCTGCAGCACCTGATTGAAGCCAATGACGGCAATGGCAACATTCTGGACATCGTTTCCCTGATTGACGAAAATCAAGATCTGGGCAACCTGGAAGACCTGAGCATTGATTTCCGCGGTCCTCTGGCAGCTGGTGCAGCGAACCCGACCGGTCGTCCGCAACTGACTACTGACGAAAGCAACGCGACAGCTCAGCTTGGTGCTATTGAAGAAATTTACACCACTGACGATGTAGGCACTGCTGATAGCGCGGTTGGTGAAGTTGTTGGGCAAGCTAGCCAAGTTGAAAGCGACAACGTTATCAACGCTGGTACTGGTAAAGATGTCATCGTTCTGGGTACAGGCGCAGAGAGCAACGATACTGTTAAAATCGATGGTGTATTCGATCGCAACAGCATTGTAAACTTTGAGTCTGACAGCGCAGATGCCGGTTATGACATCCTTGATTTCACCAGCATCCTTGGTGGTGCGGCTGACTTCGATGCAAGCATCGCTGACACCGATCAGGCCGTTGATGTAATCACCTACACTGCCGGTGACTACGCGCGTGATGGTGTTACCTGGGCCAACCTGAATGCTGCTGACATTGCTGCAAGCTTTGAGGGTGCCTCTAGCGCTACTGTAGATACTGACGGCGTCCTGTTGGTACAAGATGGCGGCGGCACTGGCCAGTATAAAGCGTTCCACCTCTCTTCTGCTGCTAACAGCGACGACTTCAACGTCAATCTGCTGGGCATCCTGGATTTCGGTGAAACTCAGACCTTCGATGCTGCCAACTTTGCTTAATGCATAGCTGATAGCTACTCGAATGAACCCCCGGCTTCGGCTGGGGGTTTTTTATTTTAAACCCGCTATCAAAGAACTCATGTGTAGTTAGGTGTGTCTATAGGATATCAGTTGTTTGGTAGCTGATTTGAACCGAGTGCCATTATTCGGCACTTTGTTATTGTTTTTCAAAAAGGGTCTTTATGTCTCGCTTTATACCACTGTCGGCAAGCGCTCACCAAGCTAAGGGGTGGCTTAAAACTGCTGATTACCTATTTATGTCTGACCAGACTGCGATTGCGCTTGTGGCGGAAGAGCTCCCTCATGCAATGGTTACTATGCCAGTTGGTTTTCGTCAGCGACAGGATGGCAATTTTGAGTTGATTGCCATCTGCTCGCTTGGAGACGAGAAGAACCTTTTTGTCCACCCTGATGGACGGTGGTTGGCCAGCTATAAACCGGCGCTAGCGCGTTCTTATCCATTTTTGTTGCGCCATGACTTAGCAAAAAAGCAGTATGTGCTTTGCGTAGATGAAAGTAGTGGCCTGCTCGTAGACAATCACGATAGCCAAGGTGAACCGTTTTTTAATGAGACGGGGGAGCCCGCAGAGCTATTAAACCAGATATTAGAGTTTCTTACTAAATGGGAGCGGCAGCGTTTTGTAACGCAGAAGGCGGTCGATATGATGGCTAGCCTGAAACTACTAGTACCTTGGAATATTAATTTTCAAACCGAGGAAGGGGAGACGACTCGGACGTTAACGGGTTTTTACCGTGTTGATGAAAAAGCGCTTAATGCCTTGCCGGCAAGTGAACTAAACGCGTTACGACAGGTTAATGCTCTGCCAATTGTTTATGCCCAGCTTTTTTCTCAGCATCGTCTTGATGTGTTAGTCCGTCTTTATGGTTTACATAGTAAATGGGCAGGCCAGGAGCCAGCGAGTGTTGATTTGGAGTCGCTGTTTGATAGTGGTGACGATAGCATAAGTTTTGATTTCGATAGCTAATGTAAAGAAGGATATAATGCATTTGAGGTGATGTGAGAAGGGATTTTATATCCTCCTTCGATCATTACCTTTGTCTTTTTAACAATGCAGCCGGTAGCCTTAAACCGTGCTAGCTAAAGGAGAGGCGGTGGAGCAAAGATTAAAAAAGCCTAGCAAAAGAATGGTACTTTATTAGGTTAGCTATTTACTGGCTCATTAAAGAGGTACTCCATGACCCGTTTCGTTGGAGCTAATAGCAGCACCTTTCCTTATTCTTCTTTGGCTTATATAGAAGCTACCTTTCATGATGGTACACGGGTCTCCGGCTCGGGTGCATTGGTCGGCCGTAACGATGTGCTGACGGCTGCCCATGTGCTTTATGATCCCATACTGGGGGCTGCTACTGATGTAGAGGTGGAGTTTGGCCGCGATGGTGGGTCACGTCCTTATGGCACTTTTCAGGCAGCTGGGCTTAATTATTATGAGTTAGATGTTGAAGAGCCTGGGTTTCTGTCACCGTCCGAAAGCGAGTATGACGTTGCTTTAGTCTCGTTAGGTGATGCCATTGGTGATGATATTGGTTGGTTTGCATTGGGTGATTATGCCTCTGGAGAAACCTATCGTGTGACAGGTTATCCCGGTGTATATCGTGATGCCAGTGGCCCAAGGCTCATGGAAGACAATAGCTTCACAACACTTATGCCTGGTTATGACTTAGTAGACCTCAAGAACTTTGAAATTAATCCAGGTAATAGCGGTGGGCCAGTATGGTACGCATCAAGTGACGGCCCAGTGGTAGTTGGCGCTGTTTCGACTGATGAATGGGCGGCTGACGTGAGTGCTCACTTAACAACACTTGATCAATGGATTAAAGGTAATGACGGCTTGATTTCTCCATTGCCAAGTCAATACGCTGAGAATAGCGCGTCTTATGTGGGGACGTTTGAATCCCTGCTAGCTGCAGCGGGTTGGGAGTGGTCTGAGACGCTTGATCAAGCGCTGCAAAGTCGAGATGAGCTACTTCGCTACCCTGGTTTAGAAAGCACTATCGATCCAGTGCTACGACTCTATACAGGTATGCTAGGACGAGAGCCGGATAAAGAAGGTGTTGAGTATTGGGTATCACAATTCAATGCGGGGAGTAGCTTACGCGTTTTGGCGGATAGCTTTGTGGTGTCGGAAGAGTTTACCTACTTGGCAGACCAGCTAGGCGGTGGAACGCAGGGGCGTATTGAGGCGCTTTATAACAGTGTCCTTGGCCGCGGTTCGGATTCAGCGGGGCAGGCATACTGGTTAGAACAGCTCGCAGGGGGGCAAGTAGAGCTGGCAGACATTGCGTTAGCGTTTACCAACTCGGCAGAGTATGTAGCCAGTAGCTACTCTCTGGTTCAGGGGGCAAAGCTGTTAATGTGGGGCGTTGATTTGCAGGCTTTAGACCCAGAAGCGCTTGGGTTTGACAGTTGGCCGACGGCAGCTGAAGAGGAATTGGCTACTGCATTGGTACGTTTGTATACCGGTGTGCTAGGGAGAGAACCTGATGAGGAAGGCTTCGACTATTGGCTTGAAGCGTTAGCAGGTGGCAAATCACTTACGTCTACCGCTGCCGACTTCTTTGCAAGCAGTGAGTTTTTGGATAGCCAAACTGAGGCTACGGCAGAGGTGCTGATCGACTCCCTCTATGAGCAGGTTTTAGGACGTGCCCCAGATGCAGAGGGAACCGTCTATTGGCAGACGCAACTACAAAAAGAGGCATTTGATGGGGGGGATTTGGTGTTAGCGTTTACGAATTCTGATGAATACATCAATGCAAATCAAGCTAATGTTGATGCATACGTTCAACAGCATTACGAGCAGGGTCTTATTGGGGTGCCGGAAGATATCGAGACATACCTACTGGGCTAGAAAACACAGCGACTGAATGAATCCGACGGACTAACGCCAGAGGCGCAGGACGAATCTTTTTACCGTGCTGATTGAATTGAGTACAATGCCGCGTTGATTTTAAGCGACGAGATTGGGAAGTGATGGTGAAATTACCGAAAAGCATCGTTATTGAAGGGCGTCGCTACCCTACGTGGGCATTAAGTGAGAAAGCGCGTAAACAGCTGATAAATTTAGGCCATGTAGATGCGCATATTGCAGAGCTTCAGCAACGACTGGAAAATCACTATATCGCTCGGAAACATTATCAATTGCTGTTGGCAAGCGCATTGCCAGATCCTCATCGCCAGCCTATTGCATCGGAAAATACTAGATACTTTTGGCAAAGCGTTTCAAAAGCATGGGCTCAAAAGCATTGGCCCCTTAGTACGGCTACGTTAGGCCTGAACGCCTTTGAATCGACTAACCTGTACAGGCAAGGTGATCGAGTACTGTGTTACGTGAAAGGCCATGGGGTGGTGGGTTGGGGAGTGGTTGAGGTGGACACTCACTCAACCAAAAGGCATTTGGTCTGGCAAGTCGGCGTGCCAACGCTGGATGCCGCACTGCCTGCTAAAACGCTAAAAGAATTCTCGCTACGCCACCCTAGTCGCCCATCTCAGGCGTTGCCACCTACGGCCGATATTGATGGGCTGTTGGCAGCGCTTGATACCAAAGCAGCGTAGTAGAAGGTTTGTTAGGTGCACACCGCTTCGACATTTATGCGTGTAGCTGCAATAATTCACCGCTAATTTGTATTACCCCTAAGGAGCTTTGTATGGCGAAGGATAAAGCACAAACCGTTACTATCGACGGTAGTGAATTCAATGTGTCAGATCTATCTGAAAATGCACGTAATCAGCTACTCAACCTGCGCGTGACTGATCAAGAAATTCAACGTTTGAATCAGCAGTTAGCTATCGCCCAAACGGCTCGTACAGCCTACGCGCGTGCGCTAAAAGATGAGCTCCCTGAAAAGACACACTAAAAGAAGACATTGGTCAGGTACGGCCATCTTGATCTACAAGCCAGTCAGCTAATGTTGACTGGCTTTTTTATTGTGCTTCTGGGTAGGTGGAAGCCAGCCATACTGTAATGAAAAAGAGGATAGAAATACTCGTGCTGGAGCATAGAGATCTCTGACGATGACTTAGCCAGCACATGAGCCCAGGGTGAATATTGACAAATAGGGTGCTTGTCTCTATTCCTTAAAGGGGTGTGAAAAGGATGGCTGTAACTCTGAGCCTTCTGCGTGAAAAATATAAAGGTGCTTAGAAAAGTGCTGTGATTAGCGGTAGCAGCCCATTTTCGGCCTCGCTAATGACGCTCCACCGGCGATACAGGGAACGATATGTAGTGATGCCTGGAGGCATTAATTATGACAACTCTTTCCATTGAAAAAAATCTACAAACTCTTTATTTGGGTATCCTAGGGCGTGCGGCTGATCCAGGCGGGTTTAATTATTGGCTGGAGCAGATAGAAAGCGGCTCAGTGGATATGGATGGTGTGTCGGCGTTTATGCTGCAGTCTGAAGAGTTCCAGGCAAGGCGCATTGAACTGTCAGAGCTGGAAGATAATGAGTGGATAAACGAAGTTTATCAAAGCCTGTTTGCTCGTGAGGCCGAGGCAGAGGGTATTGAATATTGGTCGGAGCAGGCTAGTGCCGGGCTCTCTCCCCAAGCGCTGTTACAGGCTCTAATTGGGGGTGCTAGCCCGACAGATGCAGAGGCGCTCGAGGCCTATGCCTCTATTGCTAATTTTTATTCGTCCAGTGTTGATGCTGATAGTTACGATGCAGAACGCTCTCTTGTGCAGGATGGCTTTCGCAGCAATGAACAGCTTTATCAAGACCTGGAAGCGCTAGATGCCACCTATGATACGTTGAGCTTAGAGCAGGCGGGTGAGTCGCTGGAAGGCAGGCCCTTATATAGTGCCACGGTAGGCGAAGGGGCGCGCCAATTAATGATCGTGACCCAACAGCATGGTGATGAGCCCACCGGGACAGAGGCGGCCATGCATTTTCTAGAGTGGCTGAGCGGTGACAGTGAAGCTGCTCAAGCATTGCGTGAGCAAGTGACGTTAACCGTGATGCCACGAGTAAACCCTGACGGTTTTGAGCGCTGGGAGGGGCTCGTTGCAGGTGAATTAGACCCTGAAACAACCATCGATCCCCGTCGTAACTCCGAGGACATTGACCTCAACCGTACCTGGGATTCTAGTGAAGTGATTGATGCATCATTAATCCCAGAAACCACCGCTGTTAGGCAGGTGGTCGAAGCGATTCAACCTGAATTAATTCTTGATTACCATAACCAAAATAACTACATCAACGAGTCAGGCAAGCTCGACACGATGTCAATCTTGTGGCCAACCAATGATGATGTCGATCCCACCATTACCGCAACAGCACAGCAAGCGGCGGTAGCTATATCACAAGGGCTCGATGATTTTGATTATGGCTACTTGTCACTGTTTCCCGGTGGCGACACGCCACAAATAGCACGCAATGGAATTGCTATTGATGGTGTGCCTGCGCTCCTCATTGAGCAACGGGGCCTGGAAGAGCTGAGCTTAAAAGCGCTGGAAGGGCTAGAGCTAGATTTTGATGCGGTTTCTAGTGCCATAGTGCTTGAGGGTGTACTGAGTATGCTAGGCGTTGTAGAGGCTATGGGGCAAAACAGTTTTGATAGCATTGATCCTGCTTTGGCAACACTGATACCTGAGCGCGGTGAGCGAATTGAATTTGACGAGATTTACGCTGAAGAGATCGAATGGGCAGGCGAGGGTGAAGAGTCTCATCAAGGCGAGATAGTCGCAGGGCTGGATACGCTGATGGAAAGTACGCCCATTATTGGCACCTCTGAGCCTCTTCACCAAGAATTGCTAGTGGCTTAAGGATAGACTTGTAGCCCATTAGAATTGAGCGACAGGAGGAAATCGGCACCGCCACTTAGTTGCGGTGCCGTTGGGTTAGTCCATGGCCTTAGCCGAACAGGTAGGACTCAAGGTCAGTTTCGACGCCTACCAGGTTTGCAGCATCAAGATAATTATCCACTTCTGAACGACTGAGCTGCTGGTGCTCGTTTGAGTCAGTAAACGCCATCACCATTTCAATCAGGCTGGCATCTCCGTTTTGCAGCACCTCTTGCCAATACTGCTCACCTGCGGTGTCCGGTGAGCGATTTAGCACCCGCTCATAAAGCGTATCGATTAATGTCTCAAAATCTATCGGTTCTCCGGTGGTTAGCAAGTCTTCGCTTTCCAGCAGGCTTGCCGCTAGTGCTTCTGGCGTTTGGCCACTCTCCAGCCATTCATTAAACGTCGCCTCATTAGGTGACTCTCCGGCTAAGCCGGTATAAAGCCGGACTAACGTCTCCGCTAAGTCGTCTTGATCGGCCGTTACGCCGGTATCAAAACCCAGCGAGCGCATTTCCATTTGTTCTAGGTTCACGCCCCAGGCCAGCAGCTTATTGCCGTTCACTAGGGGAGGGTTGGCGTTGATATACTCCTGTGATTGGACAAACCAACGGGCGACCTCACTACGATCCCCGTTGTTGCTCTCAAGGATGTCTACCCAGTAATCGCGGCCGCTCTCATCCGCGGCACGGCCTAGTGCGGCTTGATAAAGCGTATCCACAAAGGTGGCATTATCGCTGCCCATGGCTTGCAACGCGGCGCTCACCTCTTCTGCTAACATAAAGTCCTGAACAATATCGTTGAAGCTGCCTTCTGCATTTTGCTGCGCCACCCAGTACTCCAAGCCTTCCCGTTCAGCAACGCGATCAAGAATGCCGTTGTATAAACGGATAATGGGTGTCAGCACCGTATCGAACTCAGGGTAACGCACAAAGGTGGCGGTATTACGCAGCTGTTCCAAGAGCTCAGATGGCAATTCCCATCCCTTTTCAGTGAATATATCAACAAAGTTGGCGAGCTCAATTGGCTCGGGTTCTGGTTCTGGCTCGGGTTCAGGCTCTGGTTCTGGTTCTGGCTCGGGTTCTGGCTCCGGCACCGGTGCTGCTTCCACCGTAAAGGTCACAGTTCCGGAGACCTTTTCCACACCATCCTCGCCGCCATCAGCCAGGGTAAAATCAAAGCTGGCATTGCCCGCACTGCTGCCCGCGGTAAATGTCACCAAGCCATTGTCGATGTCTTGTTGGGTAAACGTCTCGCCTGCGGCTAAGGCGGTACCATCGAGCAATAACGTACCGGACGTTGGCAGGGTGTTCAGTGTATAAGTGAGCTCATCGCCAGCATCATCCGGATCGCCTTCATTCAGGTTGGCCGTCGTTAATGTGACGCTACGGCCGGCTTTTACGCTGGGGCCTGCGTTGGTGGCGATGGTAGGTGCATTATTGACGCCTTCCACTGTCACGCTAAGGGTGGACGTGCTGGTATTGCCTGCGGTGTCTTGAATGTCGACGGTGACATCGGTGGTAAGCGTGTCGCCGTGGGCAAGGGCTTCAAACTCGCCATTGGGGTCGAAGCTAGCCGTGCCATCGGCTTCGATAACAAAGCGCCCGCCGTTGCTGCCCGTCACCGCGCTGCCCAGGGCATCGGCACGGTCATTCACAGCGGTGATAGGGGCCGTGTCGTCTGCGCCTGTGTCGTTATCGGTGAGCTTGTCGCCGGCTCCGTTAACGTTGGTTAGCAGGGTCTCCCCCGCGTCTTCGCGGACCGTGGCTGTCGTGTCGTCACTGGCGGTGGGAGCGGTGGTATCCAGAGTCAGCGTCAGGTCTGTGGACGCGCTGCTGGTATTACCTGCGCTATCGCCAACCAGCGTATCGATCGTGTTGAGGCCTTCGCTCAGATCGCCTTCGGCCAAGGTGAAGGCCCAGTCACCGCTGCCATTGGCGGTAGCGCTACCCACGCTGATGCCGTCGACACGTACCGTCACGGTAGCGCCTGCCTCGGCCCCGATGCCGGTGAGGGTGGGTGTATTGTTATTGGTGATATTGTCGTTATCGCTCACACCGCTATCGGAATCAGCCGCTAATGTGGGTGCTGGAGTAGCCGCGGGCGAGTTGGCATCAACCGCCAACTCAGCACTGTCGGCAAGGTTTTGACCGCTGGGCAGCGTAGCAAGGTTCGCCGCTATGCCGTTATCGTGGGCGACCAGCGTGGCACCGTCGGTCAGGGTTAGCGAGGTGACGTTAAGCCCAGCGGTGTCCGTCTCACCCTCTTGCACCGTATAACGGCCACTAAACTGCGTTTGGTTAGCGGCGTCGCTATTGGTGAGAAGGATCGTTGCGCCGGTGTTAAGCGTAGCCGTTAGCGCGCCGCCGTTGGCAGTAAAGTCGACCGCTTTATCGAACGCCACGGTGATATCAATGCTGCTGCCGACCGCAAAAGTGCCATCGGCAGTGGGCGAGGTAATCGCCTGAATAGTGGGGCCGGTGGCGGTCACCACGCTGAAGAGATCGTTTTGCGTTACGGGTGCAAGCGTATTACCCGCCGCATCCTGAGCATTGCTGACTTCCACGTCTATGTCATTGATCACTTCATCGGCATCGGCAGTGTCAAAGGTGGCAATATAGGTGGTGGCATTCTCCCAGTTGCCTGAGTTAAACGTCAGGGTGTTGCTGAGATCTGTCGTTGGGAAGTCGATCGTGGGATCAACGCCCGTATCCATCGCTTCGTTGAAGTTCAGCGTCAGGGTAAAACGACCACTGCCTATTTGATCATCAGTAATGGTGGTGAGCGACGGTACAATAGCGCCATCCAGAGTGGGGCGAGCCGCGTCGATGACATCAGCACTCTGGCTGATAGCGGTGGTGTAAGCAGTGGAATTATTGCCTGCCGCATCGGACAGCACAAAGTTAACGGGAATGTCGTCGCCGGGGGCGCGGGATGTATCCCCCTCCTGTACCGTGTAAGTGGCGGTATAGCTGCCGCCGCCCTGATCGGTAAAATCGCTGACCGCTACCCCATTCACCGTACCGGCGTCCAGCGACAAGCCTGGCTCTCCCGCGGTAATAGCGACGGTCATGGTATCGCCGATTTTATGACTGCTATCCGGTATAGAAACGCTGGTGATGACGGGCGCTACGGCATCAATGACGATGTCTTTGTTGGCGCTCAGCGAGTTGGCAGTCCCCGGTGTGGGCAGGGTGAGTTCGCTGTCGTTGCCTGCTGCATCGCGAATTGAGCCGCCATTGAGGATGATTCCAGCGTTGGTCAGCGCCAGATCACTGGACTCATCCCCCGCCTGGACGGTATACGCAAACGTCAGCTCGTCGGTACCTGAGCCAGCCACATAATCTATGGTGCGATCCGTTGCCCCGGTTTCCAGCGTCAACTGCGGTGTACCGCTGACCGTCACGGCTTCGTTGAACGCTAGGGTGATGTTAACGGTGTCGCCCGCTTTATAAGTACCGTCGGGATTCGTCGAGGTGACATTGGTCACACTCGGGTTCACCACGTCAACGGTATGTGCAGTACCGCTGGAGAAGCCCTCAGAGGCATTACCTGCACCATCATTGATGTCGGTGCCGTCGTTCAGATCAAGGCGCAAGTCGCCTTCGCCGGTAATGGCATCCACGGTGACGGTGTAGCTACTGCCGGAGCCTGAAATGGAGGCGATATTACCTGAAGCGCTGCCGGTGGTGTTGAGTAGGAAGTCATCGATAGAAACATCGTCGACGTCTTCGCTAAAGGTAACGGTGTAATCCACTGAGGCAGCATTGGCTGCAGGCGAACCACTGGGCGCAATACTCGTAACGCTAGGGGCGATGGCATCGATCACAATATCTTTATTGCTACTCAAAGAGTTAGCATCGCCTGAGGCGGGCAGGGCCAACACCGTGTCGTTACCTGCCGAGTCCTTTATAGAGCCGCCATTGAGCATGATCTCACTACCCGCCAGCGCCAGATCAGTGGACTCATCACCCGCCTGAACGGTATATGCAAACGTCAGCGTGTTTGTACCAGAGCCTGCCGTGTAATCAATGATTCTGTCTGTTGCCCCGGTTTCCAGCGTTAGCTGCGGCGTACCGGCGCCCGTGGCCACCGTAACGACTTCACTAAAGGTCAGCGTAATATCAACAGTGTCACCCGCTTTATAAGTCCCGTTGGCCGTCGACGAGGCCACGTTAGTGACACTCGGTTTAATCAGGTCAACATTGTGGGCCGTACCGCTGGTGTAGCCTGCCGGGGCATTGGTGGCCCCATCGTCGATATCGGTGCCACTGTTAAGATCAAGGCGCAGGTCGCCTTCACCGCTAATATCGGTAACGCTGATCGTATAGCTGTCACCGCCGCCAGCAACCGCACTAATAGTGCCAGAGGCGGTGCCGGTGAGGGTGAAATCGTCGGCAGAGACATTGTTGACGCTTTCGCTAAAGGTAACGGTGTAATCGACTGATGCAGCATTGGCATCGGGTGAACCGCTTGGGGCAATACTGGTAACGCTGGGAGCCACATCGTCGGTGACGTTGATGGTGACATCTTGCGTTGATGCGGTATTGCCATCGGCGGCTTGTACGCTGAGCGTATAGCTACCGGTAGCACTGGCGTCGAGCTGGCTGGTATCGCTCAGGGTGATCTCGCCCGTGGAGCTATCGATAGTGAAGGCGTTGCCAGTGTTGCCGGACTCGATGGAGTAGCTCACCGAGTTATCGTCACCGGTAGTGGCGACAGTGCCTAGGGAAGTGCTGTTGGTATCGCTCTCGTTAATGCTAAAGGATTGGCCAGCGGTAATGGCCGGGGCAATATCGTTGACCGAAATGGTGACGGTTTCATCGGTAGAACTATTACCATCATTGGCACGTAGAGTGAGGGTGTAACTCTGGGTGTTTTCAAAGTCTAGCGCTGCTTCGCCCGCTGCATTTAACGAGACTTCACCATTGGCGGTATTAATGACAAAGTAGTTCTCTCCTGTACCGCCTACAATCGAATAAGTGACCGAATCAATTCCTCCGCCGTCGCCATCGTTCGCCTCTACATCGCTATCCGCCAGAACCACTGAGCCACTGATGGCGGTTTCATCGATATTGCCTCCATTAACAGTGGTGAATACTGGCGGATTGTCTGCCACCGCGGTAGTAAAGCTAATCTCGTCGAAGTAAAACTGCACCGGATCAGCTGAGGTCATAGTAAAAGAGGTTATGTCGGTAAAGCTATCAAGCCCGACCTTTATAGCATCATCGCCAGCAATGGCGCTGGGGATATCGGCATTAATATCTTGACCATTTGCAGTAAAAGTTACTACTGTGGGAGGGGGATAAGCGCTTCCTGATGTAGTAGTCGTTACAAGCTCAATCTCCCCCATATTGATGGCTTGATCGAAAGTGAACGTATAAATGATGTTATTTACAGTACCGTATTCTAACGAATATACAACTTGACCGCTTAGGTTGAAGTCATCAATATCATCAAACTCCATGTAGGCAACGCCAGACGCCGAGATCGTCATTGTAACGCCATCAACAGTTTCTCTTACTGCCCGGTCACTGCCAGTTCCAACTTGGCTGGTGTCGCCTGAATCCCAATCAAATACAGACTCTGCCGCAAGCAACCCTTGCCAAGTGCTCAGTTGATCAATAGCCATAAAGCTATTGGTTTCCACTTGGCCATACTGCTGCTCTAGCACCCAGTTGCCGCCAAGGTTGCTGGCACCGGTCGGGTCATCCGATGCCGCCACGTTCGCCCCCGTTGACAAAGCCAGCGCTTCCACAAACCGCCGCCCCTGCTCGCCCGCGCCAACATCACAGCCGTAAATAAGGATGTCGCCGTTTGGCCCCAATGCTTCGCCCCATTGTTCCAGGAAGCGGGCATAACTCGGCAGAGTCTCGCTATCAAGTGTGCTGTTACCAAGCGCTATACGCCCCTCACTGCCGTGGGAAACCAGGTGGATGGCGTCAAATTCACCGCGCTGTGCTAACGCCTGTGCGATTTGTTCAACGCCGTTAGCGCTGGGGTCTAACAGTATGACCTCAGTATCGTCGGCCGCGCCGTTAAGCAGTGTTTGGTAATCGTCAACTCGGGGGTCGACGAAGATAACTTCGTTACGACCAGTCGATTGGCTTGGGGGCGTTTGGCGGGAGGGAGTATTCATAAAGAGTACACTCTTTAAGTTGTGTAGAGATTTGGTTATATGGTTGTCTAGGTTTTTTCTACGTCTTTTTTATATCGCTTTTCTAGACGGCTTTTCTTATACGGCGTCGACCCGGTAGTAGGCGGGTGGCAGGCCAGAGACGCCGCCGCCAATGATAGTGACCCGAAGCGCTGTAATGCCCATCTTAATGCTCCTCGTGAAGCCCTTTGCTCTAGGATCTTTCGAGAGCACGTCGCTGACAAGGGGTTGCGAGCAGCTGATACTGAAGTGATCCGTTGTGCTATGGGTGGCCGCTCTAGTGATTTCGGTGATACCCAACTGATACTGTGATTCTGCGGCATCTAAGCTGAAATGCTGAGTATGACAGCCGTCACTGAGTAAGCGACACTGCCTGCGATTGATGTAAAGACGCTCACAGGGTGAAAGATGCAGGCATTGAATTTCCCTATTTCAACACTGTTGGATGATCTGGTCGCCCGATTAGGCCCTATCTTCCCACGTTCAGAAACACGGGATCGCGCTCTTCGCTACACCAAAGAACAACCCTGCTGCTGTGTGGAGTGTCCTAGGCTGTCATTCAATTTTTCTTTTTTAGTTTTTGCTTATTTAACTTACCTTACTACTTATACAGTTTTTAGGTTTCTTACTACGGAAAAACAGTTTAAGCAGTAAATTGAAGTTTATTGAGAAAATTACCAAATAAGTACTAAGGAAGCTCTGAAAAAGTCACTGCCATCAGTGATAATACGGCTATCGTCAACTGCATAGGATTCAGTGCTGCCATGGATCAAATCACCTTCTCCGAAGCCGAGTACCAGAACAAGAAGAGAAAGACCCGCCGCGAACTCTTTCTGGAGCGGATGGACAAGCTGATCCCCTGGACGCAGCTGGAGAAGAAGGTAGTCCGTTATTACCCCAAGGGCGAGAGCGGGCGGCCTCCGTATCCGTTGTCTGCCATGCTCCGCGTCCATTGCATGCAGTTGTTTTACAACTTGAGCGATCCGGCCATGGAAGACGCCCTCTACGAGATCGAGTCCATGCGCCAATTCGCCGGTTTGAAACTAGACCGATTGCCGGACGAAACCACGATTCTCAAGTTTCGCCATTTTCTGGAACACCACGGCCTTGGCAAGGTGCTGTTCCAGGAAGTGAACAACCACCTAGAGAAAAATGGCCTGATGCTGCGCGAAGGGAGCATTGTCGATGCCACTATCATCTCTGCGCCTAGTTCCACCAAAAACAAAAAAGGCGAGCGCGATCCGGAAATGCACCAGACTAAAAAAGGTAGCTCTTGGCACTTTGGCATGAAAATGCATATAGGTGTCGACGATAAGCTTGGGTTGATTCACAGCATCGAGACCACGGCTGCCAATGTCCATGACATTGTGCCTGCCGATAAGCTCCTTCACGGTGAAGAGCAACGCGTCTTCGGTGATGCCGGTTACCTGGGTATTCAAAAACGCGACGAGCACAAGCACCGCAACGATATCTCTTGGTATATTGCCAAACGGCCTGGCACCCGCAAGAAGCTAGATGCCAGGCGACAGAAAGTCGAAAACATCAAAGCCAGTATCCGTGCCAAGGTGGAGCACCCCTTTCGGTACATCAAACAAGTTTTTGGTTATGGCAAGGCTCGCTATCGTGGACTGGCCAAAAACACTCAGCGCCTGCACTTGCTGGCGGCGTTCAGCAACCTGCTGATCAGTGAGAAATACCTATGGGAATAGGGCGATTGCGCTCCTTTCCCGCTCAATGAGCGGGAAAGGAGCAAAAATACACAAAGAAAGGGAGAAGAGTGTCTAAATTTTCGATTTTTTGTAGGCTCAAGTAAGCGTTGATGAATATCGGCAGTTATTCAGACCTTCCCTAAGATTATGGTCGCTGGCCTAAGTGTATGCAAGATTTTACTGCTAGGTTTAATGAGGCTATGGTACTAGAGCGTGTAGCAGGCTTGTCAGCGGTTAGTGGCCTAATAGCTAGTGGACAAGTAGTTGCCGTAAGCATTAAGCGATGTCTTTATTAAAGTCATCTTCATTACAACAGTAACAAAGGAGTGCTTTATGGATCCGTTTCTTGGGGAAATCAAAATGTTAGGCTTTGCATGGGCACCTGTGGGCTGGGGATTATGTAATGGTGCCCAATTGTCAATTGCGCAGAATCAGGCTCTCTTCTCTTTGCTTGGCGTTGTTTATGGCGGCAACGGTCAAACCACCTTTAGCCTGCCAGATCTGAGAGGGCGAATGCCCAGGGGGCAAGGTCAGGGAGCGGGTATGGGAAATGTCGATATCGGCGAGCTGGCTGGAGCGGAAAACCGCACACTGACTATCAATGAAATGCCTCAACATACGCATGCCGCAGGGGCAATGACTACGCCGGATGACGCCAATCAAGCTACGCCTGCCACAGGGGATTATCTAGCCAGCGGTAAAGTGGGCCTAAGTGACTCTGTACGTAATTACTATAGTGGCACCCCCTCTGGCACGGTTGAGTTAGGCAATGGCCAAACGGGCATTAGCGGAGGGAGCCAACCGTTTAACGTTATGAACCCTTATCTCGCCCTGAACTTCAGTATTGCATTGCAGGGTATCTATCCATCCCGCCAATAGGTAGGGCAACAAGTGATGGTGGCCGAACGTTTGGAGGTTCGGCCTCTTATCGTAGGAGTCACGATGTTAGGCACCATTACGGCGGCGGATTTTCAGCCGCTACAGGGAAAAGAGTGTACCTTTGAGGCGACCTCTGCGCTTTCGGTGAAGTTAACGGTCGAGCAAGTCACAAGCCGCCCCGACTGCCAAGTGCCGGGGGCAGGCGAAGCGCGGGAGCCTTTCGGTGTTCTTCTGTCTGGGCAGCAAGACGAGGTTGATTTTACCAGCGCCACCGGGGTCTTGCGCTTAGGCGACGGAGCAACGCTGGAAGGAGTTTACATTAACCGTGTGTTACCCCCAATGGGGGGCGACCCACGGCCCTGGTATCAACTGGTTTTTAACTAATATTTTTACTAACTAATAGTTGACTAGGGCGTTTGCGGATACCAGACCCAGCGTTCTACTGCCCCCATTAATCTTTCAAAGCGGAACCCTAGCTGCTGGTAAAGCTGTTTGGCATAAACATTAAATGGTTCGACGGAAAGGGAAACGGGGCTCATAACTTGAGCCCCTGCTGACTGGACTGCCCTAAGAACAACAGCCCCATAGCCCTTGTTACGTGCCCCCTTGATCAGCGCGAGGTCGAGAATATGCACTTCGTTGGCACCGAAATCCACGGTGACACGGCCGATCCGCTCACCCTGTTTCTCGACAATATAATACAAGGCATTGGGGTAGGCGGTTCCATAACCGATTGCTTGGGCCTTAACCTGCATCTCAAGCAGCGCCTCAATCATGTCTTGATCAGCCAGCGCTAGTTGCAGGTCTTGCCGGATATCTCGATAAAGCGCTTCAAGAAAAAGATGATCTGAATCTCTAGAGGGTCGAAGTTGCAACCCATCGTTTAAGTGCCCGCCAATACCTGCCATTCGTTTGCCATTGTCCAAGGGTATAAGTTGATTGAATCGCCCACCACTACAAGATAAACGTGAGCTTGCCAAAAATCGTGAGTGCTCACCAACCCCCTTGGCCCTCTAACAAGCTTCGGGTGTTGTTATTGAGCGGTAAGCGGAAATCGGCGCTGCCGAGTACCATGGCATCACCTGCTCGCACGACCCGAGCACTTACATAGACGTAGTCCTGGCCCTGTGCATAGGTGCCCATTAAAATTGAACGGGCGTTGTGCTGAGCGGTTAGGCGCTGAACTTGCCGTGATAGAATCAATTCCCCCACGCTCTCTTCGATAAACATGCTGTCGCGCATTTTGACTTCGCGTACCTGCATGCCCTGGCGGGCCAGTGCGGAGGCCATAATTTCAGAGCTAATACGTCCCAGTGTGGACGACTGGCTTAGATTGTCGATGCTCACAAAAGTGGCGGCAATCATGGGGCTATAGCGCGTGAGCTCTGGATTGCTGGCAACCATCTGCTCGGCAGCGGCATGAACCAATTCAGAAAGATCGGGTTCCGGTTCGGCGGGCGTATTGTTAGCATTGCCCAGCGCGCTGCAACCAGCCAGTAACAGTAGTGTTATGCCCATGGTCATCCCACGGGTAGCATGGCCGATAGAGCGAGCGCGCCAAGTAGTGAAAAGTGTCATCAGCATGAAATTACCACGTATCAGTAAGGGAAACGGAGGGTGTGGTAGGTGCCTGAGGCACGCGATGGGGGGCATATTGACGACGGTCACCGGCATTGATGTAGTAAATGTTGGACGAAGAGTAGAGAATTCGTTCGCCATCGATAATTTGCGTGGTCACGATGATCTCTTCGTCACCGGTGTATGTCCAACTACCGCTGGTGGTATCGGCAAGCATGCCGGCGGGGATTAATCCCAGCGCAGGTTCGCTCCACTGATTAAACGGAATCGTGGCTACCGCAATGCCCGCGGTGAGTGCGGTAAAAGCGCCAACCGGTGGGCGTATAAAGCCGCGGTCACGGTGCTCGACAACTTCGACGTCGATAGTGATATTGGCGCTGTTTGCAGTGGGGGCGGTGGTAAGGTTAGCGCCCCGTGACACCAGTTCGCTGGTCAGCAGTGCGCGAAAGCCACGCCCAAATTCACCGCCACTGTAGGCGTGCAGTGCTTCGCTATCTGACTCGCTGATGTGTAAATCGCGATTGCGGACGCGCTCGCGTTGTAAAATGCTGGTAGCTTCATGGCGGGCCAGCACATCCCAGTGGTGAGCTGCCTGCATACGTTGCTGTTCGGTATAGGGGTAGGTAGTGGCGATCGGCGCTTGAGATGTATTGGCATAAAAGCAGCCGCTAAGCATTAAGCTTGCCAGCCCCAAACTAACAGGACGTATGAAATAGGGTAATGGAAATAATCGGGGACGGGTGCGCACCTGCTGGTTCCTTTTTCGCTACAAAACGGCTTTTGATAGACTATGTGCTTTGCTTAGTTTGCCATGCCTAATTCGACGTATCTAATTCATCATACCTAGCAAGATCGGCCACGAGGTTAAAAACTTGAATGAGCGATAATGCCAATGCTTGAAGATCACCGCGGCGGTCCGCGCCATGATTCGCTGATGTCGGCCTATCATGAAAGTGATAGCGGTAGCGGTTGGATGATCAGTTATCTCGATATCATGACCTTGTTGGTGGCTCTGTTCGTGGTCATTATCGCCGCTGCAGGGCCGGTTATTCCTCAATTGAACCAGAAGGATAGTGTGAGCGAGGACGCGGGCACATCCTCGCCTACTTTGGGAGTCCCCCTGCCTGAAGCATTGGCCCAGGTAAGCCATGAGCGTGAGAGTGTCGCCCGGTGGAGCAGTGCAGGATTGAACCCCATGGCGATTAGTGCGGCACTTGGCGTGGCAGGGCTGCCCAAGCTGGCCGATCTTCCTCGACGAGTCAGCTTCGGTGTTCCACCGCTTTTGGCAGCACCATTGCCGCCTGCTGAGCCGGTTATTTCTTTACCAAAACTACTGATGCCCGCGGGCAGCGATGATTTTACATCGCCCTTAGCTGACTACATGGTGGTGTTAACCGACCACCCCCCGGCAAATGTACAAGCGGTGAGCGATGAGTCAGTAGCGGGGGCGACTGCGCTAAATCAGGCGCTTTCGGAACGCGTTGAAGAGTCTACCTATTTGCCCGACCTGGAGGGTGTTGAAGTATCGCGGGTGGCTGAGGGGATTAGCCTGCGTGTACAGGATCAACTGCTGTTTCCCTCTGCCACGGCTGAGCTAACCAACGATGGGTCGTCACTAGTGAGCAGTTTGCTCGAGACTATTCAGCGCTACGATGGCGAAGTGTGGGTGGAGGGCCATTCGGACAGCCAGACCATTAGCACCGAGGAGTTCTCATCTAACTGGGCGCTGTCGAGTGCTCGTGCCATTGCCATTGTGGAAGCGCTGGAAGCGGCGGGCGTGGATGCTGAACGCCTTCGCGCAGTCGGCTTGGCAGCAACAAAACCGCTAGAGAGCAACGCCACCGCGGAAGGGCGTGCACGTAATCGGCGGGTTGAGGTGGTGATTCATGTGGAGTAAGGGGCAGTTAATAGAGGAGTAAATAGCTGCTCAGCTATAAGGAAAATGTCATTGCGAGAAGCGCAGCGACGCGGCAATCTGATTTGTCAGTGATAGCTAACCCCGAGATTGCTTCTCTATGTTTGCAATGACGGCAACATGATCGCCACGCTTCGCTCGCGATGACATAAGAGGGGTAATGACATAGAAAAAAGCCCGCCGGGGGAGGCGGGCATTAAAGGGCTTGGCTCACTGCAGTCCACTGGCATCAGGTGAGGGGGTGTACAGGATTGCCAGTGGGTACAATATCAGTATAGCTATTTATTAAGCGTTGCCAAGTGCGGTAAAGCTTTTTTTACTTTTTATCATCTTAGTTATCGCTAATGCTTATTCTGAAAGGGGCTGTACAAAGCGCACCGATCTGCTTCATGCACTTTTGTGGTGCGTTTTAACTGCCTCTTTTTGGTGCTTGCAAGTACTCTGATTTATTTATCCCGTCAAATGCCACGTAACCCTCTGTTGAATAGACACTTCTCTGTTTTGGCTTATTAATTGCTATGCTTTACGTAGCAATTAATAGCTGGTCATAGTAGTTAATAGCTGGCCATAGCTATTTAGGCGTTCTAGACATGACGTCTTAACGAAGCGTTAAGGCCGAAGAGAGGTAGTGCTATGCCTGAACCCGCTCGTCTTTCAGCGTCAACCCCTTCGGTTGATCCGGCTCTGCAGCCGCGGCTTGTCTTGACCGATTTAGATGGCTCACTGCTCGACCATCACAGTTATGACTTCAGCCCTGCTGCTCCCTGGCTTGCCCGCTTAAAGCAAATGGGGGTGCCGGTGGTTCCGGTGACCAGTAAAACCCGTGCCGAACTGATACCGCTGCGCGAAGCGCTGGGCCTCACGGCAACCCCATTTATTGCTGAAAATGGTGCGGTTATTGGTCTCCCCCCTGGCTGGTGTCATGCACGCTTAGACCGTCCAGGCAGTGGCCGTGATGGTGTCGTTATCAAACATCCTGGTGTGGATATTGGCTTTATACGTGCCCGATTAAAGGTGTGGCGTGAACGCTTGGATATTCGCTTTACCCGCATGGGAGAGATGAGCGTAGCTGAGGTGATGGAGCTTACCGGGCTCGACGCAGTTCGCGCCCGGGATGCTCGGCAGCGGGAAGGTAGCGAACCGTTGTTGTGGGAAGACTCGGCCGCGGCCCTTGAGACGTTTCGCGCCGCTTTAGAGGGGGATGGCTTACAGCTTACTCAAGGTGGGCGCTTTTGGCATGTAATGGGGCGCTCCGCCGATAAGGGCAATGCCGTCGAGTGGCTGGTTAAACGCTTCACGGCATTAAGAGGGCGAATGCCTCTTTCATTGGGTTTGGGAGATGGGCCAAACGATATCACAATGCTCGAAGCAGTGGATCAAGCGGTCGTGATACGAGGTTGTCACGACTTAGCCGTAGAACCCCGCAACGCTTCGCTCTATCGCACGGATGCCACAGGGCCAACCGGCTGGGCTGAGGGAGTGGCCTACTGGTGGGGGCGAGATGACCGCCGTTTAGCGACGGCGGAAAAGGGCGATGCCGCTGTCCTTTGAGTACAGTTCTTTGAGTACAGTTATTTGAGTCCAGTACTTTGACCCCAGTTCTATGAATCCAGGGAGGTAAGTGAATGAGTGACTTTCATCAAAACGGAATTATTACCGACTTTCACAACCTTACCCGGCGCTCGGTGGAGGCGCTTGAACAAGAGCTGTGCCAGTTTGCTCGACGACGTCCAATGGGGCTGATTCTACCGTCGCTGTTTTCGGAGCTGGAAGGGCCAGCGCTGTCGGCGATCGTCGATGAGCTGGTTAAAGTCCCTTATCTCAACGAGATTGTCATTGGCCTGGATAGAGCCGATCGCGAGCAATTTTTATATGCTCGGGAGTTTTTCTCACGCCTGCCGCAACACACGCGCATCTTATGGAACGATGGCCCACGGCTGCGCGCCCTGGATGCGGAGCTGGAAGAGCACGGTTTAGGCGCTTTAGAGCCTGGGAAAGGGCGCAATGTATGGTATTGCGCAGGCTATATGCTGTCGTCAGGGCGCTCGACGGTGGTAGGGCTTCACGACTGCGATATTTTGACCTATGAGCGTGGGCTGCTTGCGCGCTTGATGTATCCGGTGGCGCACCCCAATTTCAATTACAGCTTCTGCAAAGGTTATTACCCCCGTATTGCCGAGGGCAAACTGAATGGGCGCGTCTCACGGCTGTTAGTCACACCGCTGCTGCGGGCGCTTAAAACTGTCTGTGGGCCGATGCCCTACCTTGATTACCTGGATAGCTTTCGCTACCCACTGTCAGGTGAGTTTGCGATGCGCAGCGAAGTGCTAGAGGGGATTCGTATGCCTGCGGATTGGGGGCTGGAAATTGGCGTTTTGTCGGAGTTACAACGCAACTACTCCCTGCGCCAGCTCTGCCAGGTAGATATTGCCGATGCCTACGACCACAAGCATCAGCCGGTTAGCGAAGATGATCCTGATAGCGGCTTAAACCGCATGAGCCTGGATATTTCAAAAGCGCTCTATCGCAAACTAGCCACCCAGGGGGTTACCTTTAGCAGCGAAGACTTCCGCACGCTTAAAGCTACCTACTACCGCTTTGCGCTGGATTTGATCGAAGCCTACGACCACGATGCGACGATGAACGGCCTAAGCCTTGATCGCCACAGCGAAGAGCAGGCCGTGGAGCTGTTTGCCAGTAACCTGCTCGAAGCGGGCAATCTTTTTATGGATAACCCACGTGAGCGACCCTTTATCCCCAGCTGGAACCGTGTTCAGGCCGCGGTGCCAGATCTGCTCACGCGTATGCACGAAGCGGTAGAGCTGGATAACCAAGGTAAGGTTTAGCGCCTATTCATATGTCATTGCAAGGAGCCTACTCATATGTCATTGCGAGGAGCGCAGCGACGCGGCAATCTCGATCTGCGATGGCAGGTAACCCCGAGATTGCTTCACTGCGTTCCCAATGACAACACCGAGATCGCCACGCTTCGCTCGCGATGACACCCATTTGTCATTGCAAGGAGCCTACTCATATGTCATTGCGAGGAGCGCAGCGACGCGGCAATCTCGATCTGCGATGGCAGGTAACCTCGAGATTGCTTCACTGCGTTCCCAATGACAACACCGAGATCGCCACGCTTCGCTCGCGATGACACCCATTTGTCATTGCAAGGAGCCTACTCATATGTCATTGCGAGGAGCGCAGCGACGCGGCAATCTCGATCTGCGATGGCAGGTAACCTCGAGATTGCTTCACTGCGTTCCCAATGACAACACCGAGATCGCCACGCTTCGCTCGCGATGACACCCATTTGTCATTGCAAGGAGCCTACTCATATGTCATTGCGAGGAGCGCAGCGACGCGGCAATCTCGATCTGCGATGGCAGGTAACCCCGAGATTGCTTCACTGCGCTCGCAATGACAAGACATCAAAAATCGCTGTGCTGGAGGGCTGCACGCGGAGCCGATGACGAGGCGGGTAAATTTGCTTGTGCATGTCCCGTGCTCTGGTTAATGCGGAAGTGGGCAACCAGTTGACGCAGCTGAGCACTGAGCTGTGCGAGCGTTTGGGTGGCGTGGTTACTCTCTTGCACCAGGCCGGCATTTTGCTGGGTCATTTGATCCATCTGCGTTACCGCCTGATTGACCTGCTCAATGCCGCTGCTCTGCTCAATGGTGGCTGCAGAGATTTCCTGAACCAGTGTACTGAGCTGTTTAATGTCATCGACCATGCCATTGATCTCATCGCCGGTGTCATGCACTTGACGGCTGCCTTCCACCACTTTGCTATCCGACGCTTCGATCAGCGTTTTGATCTCTTGGGCGGCGGCAGCCGAACGGCTGGCTAGTTGGCGAACTTCATTGGCGACAACGGCAAAACCGCGCCCCTGCTCGCCGGCTCGGGCGGCCTCCACAGAAGCATTAAGTGCCAAAATGTTGGTTTGGAAGGCGATGCCGTCAATGGTGTTAACGATGCTGCTCATTTGAGTGGCGCTTTCGTTAATCGTCGCCATGGTGGAGATCACCGTGGACATTGAGTCACTGCCGCGTTGAGCGCTGTCAGCGGTGCGCGTGGCAAGTGTTCGTGCGTGATCCGCATGTTCGGCATTTTGTTTAACCGTGGCGGTAAGCTGCTCCATGCTGGAGGCCGTTTCGGCCAACGACGCTGCCTGCTCTTCGGTACGGGTGGAAAGCTCTTCGTTAACACCCACAATCTGCTCTACGCCACTGTTAACCTGGTTTGCGCCGTGGTGAATATCGCCAATGGTATTGGCCAGGGTTTCACGCATCCGGTTGATATCAAATAGTAAGCTCTGCTGATCCTTCGGCGAAAGCTGAGTGGTTTGGGTCAAATCTCCATCAGCAATATGGCGTACTACGCTAGCTGCATAGCGTGGGTCGCCCCCCAGCCTGCGAGCAACATCACGAATGACCCAGCCCATTAGCAGCGTTACAGGAAGGCCTATAATCAGCAGTACCATTACCGAGTAAATTAAACGTGTAATAAAAGCTTCGTTTATATCATCTACATAAACACCCGTGGCCAGCGACCACTGCCATTCGGGAAGATAGGCCACGTAACTGATTTTCGGTACCTGCTCATCACCAGTGATACGACGGGAGTAGTAGTCAACGTGCCCACCGCCAGCTTGAGCTGCTTCTCGAAAAGCAGCGTAAAGATCCATGCCGCTGGCATCCTGGTAAGCGCTCATGTCTTCACCGCGGGGGCGCTTGGGGTGGGAAACGATCTTTAGGTCATCATCGAAGGAGAAGATATATTCTCCACCGCCAAAACTGACGCTAGACATATTGTCGATGGCACGCTGTTGGGCTTCTTCAAGGCTGAGCTCTCCAGCAACTACCCGCTCTTGTAGCGCTTCAATTTGGCTCTGTACGCTTTCCACCACGTATTGAATACTGTCTCGGCGTTCACTCTCAATCGTCTGGCGATTCTCCCAGGCCAACCAGCCTACCAGCAGTAGCATGGCAACCCAGATAATACCCAGCGTTCCCCAGAGTTTTTGCGTCGTCGTTAAGCGTGTCATTTTTTTCCTAGCCGATGTAAGTAAGCAACGTTGTTCCCTATCGGCCTAAGGCACCAATACCTTAGCAAAATTTAAGGTAAATGCTGCCGCGGCAATTTCGCTTGCCGAGGCAGCATATTCTGAGATGTGTTTCACATCGCTCGCAATGACACCCAGTTGATCATTGTGAGGAGCCTACTCATATGTCATTGCGAGGAGCGCAGCGACGCGGCAATCTCGATCTGCGGTGGCAGGTAACCCTGAGATTGCTTCACTGCGCTCGCAATGACAAAGCATCAAAAATCGCTATGCTGATGAGCGGTCTGCGGGGCGGGTGAGGAGGCGGGTAAGCTTGCCTGTGTATGCTCCGTGCTCTGGTGAATGCGGAAGTGGGCAACCAGTTGGCGCAGCTGGGCGCTGAGCTGGGCCAGGGCTTGAGTCGCGTGAGTGCTTTCTTGCACCAAGCTGGCATTTTGCTGGGTCATTTGATCCATTTGCGTTACCGCTTGGTTGACCTGCTCAATGCCGCTGCTCTGTTCAATGGTAGCCGCAGAAATTTCCTGAACCAGCGTACTGAGCTGTTTGATATCATCGACCATGCTGTTAATCACATCACCGGTGTCGCGTACTTGGCGGCTGCCTTCAACTACTTTGCTGTCCGACGCTTCGATCAGCGTTTTAATCTCCTGTGCCGCAGCAGCTGAGCGGCTGGCAAGTTGACGAACCTCATTGGCGACAACCGCAAAGCCGCGCCCTTGATCACCTGCTCGGGCGGCTTCAACTGACGCGTTCAGTGCCAAAATATTGGTTTGGAAAGCGATACCGTCAATGGTGTTAACGATGCTGCTCATCTGTGTGGCGCTTTCGTTAATCGTCGCCATAGTGGTCGTGACGGACGACATCGAGTCACTGCCGCGCTGAGCGCTATCGGCCGCTCTGGTGGCAAGCTTACGCGCATGGTCAGCGTGTTCAGCATTTTGCTTAACAGTCGCGGTGAGCTGTTCCATACTGGAAGCGGTTTCAGCTAGTGATGCTGCCTGCTCTTCGGTGCGGGTCGAAAGCTCTTCGTTTACGCCCACGATCTGCTCTACGCCACTGTTGACCTGGCTTGCGCCGTGGTGGATGTCACCAATCGTCTCGGCAAGAGCTTCACGCATCCGGTTGATATTAAAAAGTAAGCTCTGTTGATCCTTCGGCGAAAGCCGTGTGACCTGGGTCAGGTCGCCGTCGGCAATATGACGTACTACGTTGGCTGCATAGCGTGGGTCTCCACCTAAACGACGAGAAACATCACGAATAACCCATCCCATCAGCAGCGTTACCGGCAGGCCAATGATCAGTAGTATCACGATCGAGCGAATCAAACCGGCAATAAAGGCGGCATTAATATCATCGACATAAACGCCGGTCGCCAGTGACCAGTCCCATTCGGGAAGGTGTGCTACATAACTGGTTTTCGGCAGCTGCTCGTCGCCACCCGCGCGGGTAGAATAGTAATTGACGTGACCACCACCTGCTTGCGCGACACGCAGCAACTCGGGGTACAGCGCCATCCCGCTGGCGTCTTCATAATTGGTCATGTCAGTGCCGGGTGTACGGCTAGGATGCGAGATAATCAGTAAGTCATCGTTGAATGAAAAGATATACTCGCCCGCCCCAAAGCTAACGCTAGACATATTATCGATCGCACGCTGCTGCGCTTCTTCCAGGCTAAGTTCACCGGAGGCTACCCGTTCTTGCAGGGCTTCAATTTGGTTTTGCACGCTTTCCACTACGTATTGAATGCTATCGCGGCGTTCGCTCTCAATCGTCTGGCGGTTCTCCCAGGCAAGCCAGCCAACCAATAGCAGCATTGCAACCCAGATAATACCCAGCGTTCCCCAGAGTTTTTGTGTCGTTGTTAAGTGAGTCATGTTCTTCCTAATTTTTGTAATTGAGTAACTCCTTCATTAACGGCCTAAATGGAGCAGACCTTAGCAAAAATAGTCTTGAACACTCTTTTGGGATATATAGCACCCTTATATTCTAAAATAATCTAAATATAGAACTTAAAATGCACTATGCTGTCTTTATAGCATGAGATTGAGATCACCACCCCTATGGGAGGCAACGATGCAACGCCCAATCGTTACGCACTTTTTTGATGAGCCTACGAACACCTTTAGCTATGTCGTCCAAGACCCTGATAGCCGTGCCTGCGCAATTATAGATTCGGTACTCGATTTTGATTATGCCGCTGGGCGAACCGACGTGCGATCTGCTAACACCATCATCGCTTTTATTCGCGAACACGATCTCGATGTAGTCTGGATTTTGGAGACCCATGTACATGCAGACCACCTCTCGGCAGCGCCATACCTACATGAACAGTTAGGGGGTAAAACCGGCATTGGTGCCAACATAGTGAAGGTGCAGGAGATATTCGGTAAGGCATTCAATGCGGGCAGTGAGTTTGTTCGGGATGGCAGCCAGTTTGATGCGCTGTTTGAAGAAGGGGATACGTTCGCCGTTGGCCAATTACAGGGCCAGGTGCTGCATACCCCAGGACATACGCCCGCTTGTTTAACCTACGTAATAGGCGATGCCGCCTTTGTAGGCGATACGCTATTTATGCCGGATTATGGCACCGCGCGGTGCGACTTTCCCGGTGGAGATGCGCGCACTCTTTATCACTCTATCCAAAAAGTATTGGCGCTTCCCGAGCAGACGCGGCTGTTCTTATGCCACGACTATAAAGCTCCCGGTCGCGATACCTTTCAGCATGAAACCAGCGTTGCGGAACAGCGCAGTGAGAACGTCCATGTTCATGAAGGTATCAGCGAAGACGAGTTCGTGAAGATGCGCACTGAGCGCGACGCCACCTTAGGCATGCCACGGCTCATTATTCCTTCGGTGCAGGTCAATATGCGTGCGGGGGAACTGCCTCCTGCGGAAGAGAATGGCACTGTCTATCTCAAAGTGCCGCTTAATTTTTTCTAACGGTTTAAGTGCGAGCTGAGGAGTTATCAGTGGATTGGACAGCAGGCTTACAAGGGCTGGTTGGGGGTGTGTTGATCGGGCTTTCCGCTACCTGGTTGATGGCAACGCTGGGGCGTATCGCAGGTATCAGTGGCATCGTGGGCAATTTGATAACCCAGCGCCCCAAGGGCGATAGCGCTTGGCGAGTGGCTTTTCTGTTAGGGCTGATTAGCGGCCCGCTTCTGCTTATGGCGCTAGGTGGTGGTTTAGGCAACGTTGCCGAAAGCCCTGGTGAGGTGATTGGCGCACCAGTGGGAGGCGTAGGGTTAATGCTGGTGGCTGGGCTGTTAGTGGGCGTAGGCACGGGGCTGGGCAGTGGCTGTACCAGCGGCCATGGTGTGTGCGGGCTGGCGCGCTTGGCACCTCGCTCCATGGCGGCCACCGGTATGTTTTTGCTGACGGCGCTAGTGACCGTTTATATCTCGCGCCACTTGCTAGGTTTAGGTGGCGTTCAATGAATAGTTCAATGAGTCAGTCAAACAAGAGTCATTGGATGAAAACAGCGGTAGGCTATGCGGCGGGGCTACTTTTCGGTTTCGGCTTAGCTGTTTCAGGCATGACCGACCCCGCGCGAGTTGTGGGGTTTCTAGACGTAGCGGGCGCCTGGGATCCAACGCTGATGTTCGTATTGGGCGGGGCTGTCGTCACCACCTTTATCGGCTATCGGCTGGTATTCAAGCGTACTGCACCACTATTGGGTGGCGTCTTTCAGTTACCGGCCAAACGGGAGTTAGACGCAAAGTTGTTAGGGGGCGCGGCTCTGTTTGGCATTGGCTGGGGACTTTCCGGCTACTGCCCAGGGCCAGCGATAGCCTCCATCGGCGGTCTTTCCTTACCGCTATTGGCCATGCTGGTGACCATGGTGTTGGGTTGGTTTTTTGCGAGGCGTTTTGCTGCTAAGCGTCTCGCCTAGCCATTCGTCCTTATTCGGCGATTGCCATGCCCGCGCCCTTGCCATCAAAGCAAGGGCGTTTTTATTTGTCTTAACGCTGGGTTAATGCCCGTCCGCCATGCTGATGGGTAATAAATGGGAAACCGCTATGCACGTCTTGTTGATTGAAGATGACCCGCTGGTTGCTTCGGGTATTCGCGCTGGATTAATGACCTTCGACTTTGTGGTCGATCACGTCTCCACGGGGAGCGCTGCCCGTCAGGCGATGCGAACGGTGGCCAGTGATGTGGTCATTCTTGATCGCGGATTGCCCGATGGCGATGGTCTTCAATTGCTGGCCGAGTGGCGCGAGCAGGGCAATGACGTTCCCGTGCTGGTGTTAACCGCAAGGGATGCGGTGCGTGACCGAGTGGATGGACTGCAGGGCGGCGCCGACGACTATCTGGTGAAACCTTTCGATTTAGATGAGTTGGTAGCGCGTTTGCACGCCTTGTTACGCCGAGTAGCAGGGCGCAGCAGCGGCCTGATTGCCCATGGCGCACTCTGCTTAGATCCAACGGCTAGGGAGGTCTACGTCGATGAACAGCTGATTATGCTGTCTCGCCGGGAGCTGGTGCTGCTTGAAACCTTCCTGCAATCGCCACGCAGCGTCCTGTCAGCCGACCAGCTCAAAGATAGCCTTTACGGTATGAACGACGATGTTGAAAGCAATGCGCTGAATGTGCATATCCACCACCTGCGCCGCAAGTTGGGGAGCGGCGTGATTGAAACAGTGCGCGGGCTTGGCTATCGGTTGGGCAAACCCGAGGCGGTACATGCGGCCGGTACGCCCTATAAGGGGCAGCTATGAGTTTACGTGCGCGCTTGCTGCTGACTCTGGGATTAACGCTGGCACTGCTCTGGGGTGTGGCGGCGGCGTGGCTGATGCGCGACCTGGAAGAGAAGTTTGTGGAAACCCTGGATCAGCGCTTAGCGCAGTCGGCAAGAATGGTGGCCGGGTTAGTCCTGCAGCTGCCGTTTGACGTATGGGAGGATGCCGAGCATCCAGTGCTATCTATTCCACCCATTGAGGGTCTGGCCTGCCAAGTGCACTCGCCCCAAGGCGAAATCATGGCGCGCACCCATGCCGATATGGACGCTATTCTCGCCCCGGGAGAGGGCGGCCACACTTATCGCCAGGCAGGCGACGTGACTTGGCGGGTATTTACCTACGAGCGCGGTGGCATCGTAATTACCACCGCTGATCGTATGGATGAGCGCGATATGCTGCTCGGCGGCGTTATACGCATGACCGTGGTGCCCTTTATCGTAGCGCTGGTAGGCAGCATGTTTGCGCTTTGGCTGGGGGTTTGGCGTGGCTTAGCACCGCTAACACGGCTGCGCGAATCGCTGGCCAATCGCCACCCCGATGCACTGGCCCCTGTCGCTACCTATGGCCTGCCTAAAGAGATTCGTCCGCTGATTGAAACCTTAAATACGCTTCTTGAGCGTGTACAGCAAACCATTATCCGTGAGCAGCGCTTTACAAACGATGCCGCCCACGAACTGCGCACACCGCTTACTGCGATCAAAACCCACCTGCAAGTGGCTCGCCGGGTCGAAGGTCAGGCCGCAATAACATCGCTCAACTATGCCGAAGAGGGAGTGGTGCGGTTGAGCTCAACCCTTGACCAACTGCTCACGCTGGCTCGCGTAGAGGGGCGTGTGCGCTTTGATGATGGTGAGGCTAGTCGCGTCGCAGATGTGGCCGAACACGCCCTGGCGGATAGCCAGCACAACAAATCAGCCCGCTTTGTAGTGTCGCCCCATTGGCCCGATGTCGCCCTTGCGATGCCCCGCGAATTGGCTATCACCGCGCTGCGTAATTTGCTCGATAACGCTATTAACCATGGGCCCGCCGATGCCCTCATTAACTTTGATGCACAGTGGGAGCCAGGGGAGCGCCATCTTACCTTTAGCGTTAGCGACCAAGGCCCAGGTGTTGATGGCGCGACGATTGAACAATTAACGCAACGATTCTGGCGTGCCAGTAAACAGCAAGGCAGTGGACTGGGGTTAGCCATTGTGGCTGCTATCGCCGAACGTTTTGGTGGCGAAGTGACGTTTGTCAGCCCTGCTGAAGGTGGTTTTACCGCCCGTCTGGTGGTGCCAGTGGCGGGTAGCTAACAACGATAACGCAAGGGAGAAACCGAGATGAATAAAAAATACTTAAGCAGGTTTGGCCTGCTGATAGGGGTTAGCTTAGTCTCTGGAGGCGCGCTGGCGCAGCAGGGTGACGCGGAGCGAGGCCAGGCTGCAGCGGCTACCTGCACAGCCTGTCATCAGGCCGATGGCAGCGGTATGAATGTGCCCAATGGTGAGTCATGGCCGCGCTTAGCGGGGCTGAATGCGGACTATATCGCTAAGCAGTTGCACGACTTTAAAGCCGGGCAGCGTCAAAATGCGACCATGATGACGTTTGCCAATATGCTCGACGATCAGCAAATAGCCGATGTTGCCGAATACTATAGCCAAATGCCGGTAACGCCGGGGCAAGGCGGCGATGAGGCCGACGAAGCGCTGCTGGCGCGGGGTCAACAGCTTGCCGAACGCGGCGATTGGAACGCCTACATTGTTTCCTGCCAAAGCTGCCACGGGCCCGGTGGTACGGGCGTTGGCAGCACCTTCCCAGGTGTCGCCAGCCAGCATGCTGGCTATATCAGCGCTCAGTTGAGGGCGTGGAAAAACGAGACACGCATCAACGACCCACAGAATCTCATGGGGGCCATTGCCAAACGCATGAGCGATAACGACATTCAGGCGGTGTCTGCCTGGTATGCCACGCAACCCGGTTCAGAAGAACAGGAGACAGCACAATGACCATCTGTCGTCGCTCCCTCGTCATAACCCTGACCGGCTGCTCGCTGGCGTTCGGTACCGTTTATACAGCCACGGTTTTTGCCCAGCCAGAAGAGCGTCCAGACGCTGCGCTGAATATGCTGGTACACGAGCCCCCCACCATGGAAGACCTTGAGAATTCCGAACTTCATCCGGAGCTGAAGAACGTCATCCGCTATGGGCATGATCTATTCACCAATACGCAGCAGTTGCGTGGTGAGAACGTGTTCAATGATATGAACTGCTCTAGCTGTCATTTGGGCGAAGGGCGGATGCCGTTCAGTGCGCCAGTGTGGGCCGCGGCTATCACGCTGCCGGATTTTCGTGGTAAGAATCAGCATGTGAATAACCTGGAAGAACGTATCGCAGGTTGCTTTGCTTATTCCATGAATGGCGTGCCACCGGAGTATGGCAGCGATGAAATGCTGGCGCTGAGCGCCTACCACCAATGGCTGGCCACCGGTGCGCCGATGTATCCAGACAAACCGATCTATGGGCGTGGCTTCCCCGCACCGGATGAGCCAGCTGAAGAGCCCGACTATGCTAGGGGCGAAGCGGCTTACCAGGAAAACTGTTCGATTTGCCACCAAAAGGATGGATCGGGCCACTATGAAAACGGCGAATACGTATTTCCAGCCCCTTGGGGCGACGGCTCTAATAATTGGGGTGCGGGAATCGCGCGAGTAGAAACCATGGCGGGCTTCATTTACCAAAATATGCCGCTTGGTCAGCCGCGGTCGCTCAGCGATCAAGACGCCTGGGATATTGCTTACTACATAAACAGCCAAGAGCGCCCCCAAGACCCCCGCTACACGGGCGATGTCGCCGAGACAGCCGAGCGTTTTGGCCCGACCTTCCATAACCGCTCACTGTACGGGCAAACCCGCGAACACGACGGCCATGTACTCGGTGATCACGACAACTTCGGGGAGAAGGGCGACATTAAACCCTGGAACGTCGGGATGCCGAGGTTTGAAAACCTTTCCGAGGAGTAATACCGTCACGAAATGTGATTATGAGGAACTTTCATTTTTTGTCATTGAGAGGAGTCCTCTTTATGTCATTGCGAGGAACTTGCGACGAAGCAATCTTTGGCGGTGGCAGATTAACCCCGAGATTGCTTCACTACGTTCGCAATGACAGGTAGCGGATTTCAATGACATCACCTACGTCATTGCGAGGAGCGCAGCGACGCGGCAATCTTTGGCAGTGGCAGATTAACCCCGAGATTGCTTCACTACGTTCGCAATGACAGGTGAAGGATTTCAATGACATCACCTACGTCATTGCGAGGAGCGCAGCGACGCGGCAATCTTTGGCGGCGGTGGCAGATTAACCTCGAGATTGCTTCACTACGTTCGCAATGACAGGTGAAGGATTTCAATGACATCACCTACGTCATTGCGAGGAGCGCAGCGACGCGGCAATCTTTGGCGGTGGCAGATTAACCCCGAGATTGCTGCACTACGTTCGCAATGACAGGTGAAGGATTTCAATGACATCACCTACGTCATTGCGAGGAGCGCAGCGACGCGGCAATCTTTGGCGGCGGTGGCAGATTAACCCCGAGATTGCTTCACTACGTTCGCAATGACAGGTGAAGGATTTCAATGACATCACCTACGTCATTGCGAGGAGCGCAGCGACGCGGCAATCTTTGGCGGCGGTGGCAGATTAACCTCGAGATTGCTTCACTACGTTCGCAATGACAGGTGAAGGATTTCAATGACATCACCTACGTCATTGCGAGGAGCGCAGCGACGCGGCAATCTTTGGCAGCGGTGGCAGATTAACCTCGAGATTGCTTCACTACGTTCGCAATGACAGGTAGCGGATTTCAATGACAGGGAGGGCCCACAATGAAAGAGAGGCTCACGATAATAAGGGGTGTGGCACTCAGAATGATATTAGTATGGGGCAAGCTCAACCCAATCAGGATTAAGGGAGTCAATTAGAGCATTTTTACGTTGACGTGAACCCGCTTTAAGCTGTTTTTCGCGCCTGATGGCATCTTCTATACTATTTGACTCCTCTAGCCATACAAGTTTGTGGCAACGGTACTTTTTGGTGAATCCTGGCATTAAACCTTGGCGGTGTTCATAAAGCCTGCGCTCCAAGTTGTTTGTAACTCCTATGTAAAGAACGCGGTGAGTGCGGTTAGTCAGCATATAAACATAATAAAGATTGTTTGTTGTCGACATGAACCGACCTTTCGGTGATGGATTTTTATTAATCTAACTTCATTTTATTAGCAATGGTAGGGGCGCATCATTGCAGTCAGTATCCTTATTTTGACTATGAAAAGTGAAACGACCTTAGCTTGCAGTGGTAGATTAACCTAGAGATTGCTTCGCTTGCGCTCGCAATGACAGGGGGCGGGCTCACAATGTCGGGTTGCTCGCAATAACAAATTAGATGCTATTGCGAGTAGACCTATTCATGTCATTGCGAGGAGCGCAGCGACGCGGCAATCTTTGGCGGTGGCAGATTAACCCCGAGATTGCTTCACTACGTTCGCAATGACAGGTAGCGGATTTCAATGACATCACCTACGTCATTGCGAGGAGCGCAGCGACGCGGCAATCTTTGGCGGTGGCAGATTAACCCCGAGATTGCTGCACTACGTTCGCAATGACAGGTAGCGGATTTCAATGACATCACCTACGTCATTGCGAGGAGCGCAGCGACGCGGCAGTCTTTGGCGGCGGTGGCAGATTAACCCCGAGATTGCTGCACTACGTTCGCAATGACAGGTGAAGGATTTCAATGACATCACCTACGTCATTGCGAGGAGCGCAGCGACGCGGCAATCTTTGGCGGTGGCAGATTAACCCCGAGATTGCTGCACTACGTTCGCAATGACAGGTAGCGGATTTCAATGACATCACCTACGTCATTGCGAGGAGCGCAGCGACGCGGCAGTCTTTGGCGGCGGTGGCAGATTAACCCCGAGATTGCCGCACTACGTTCGCAATGACAGGTGAAGGATTTCAATGAGATCACCTACGTCATTGCGAGGAGCGTAGCGACGCGGCAATCTCAGCTAGCGGTGGCAGGCTAAGTTCATCAAGGTGTTTCACTGCCCATCATCTCGATCAGCCGCTCATCACTGGGCATACCCTGAATACGGTCAAGACGCACGGCCCCGTTCTCTGTTTCACGCTGAAAAACGGAAGTGGGGGTTGCATATAGGCCCAGCTCTTCGAACAACTGGTTATTGGCGTACACCTGCTCTTCAATTTCTCTCGGTTGGGCACTAGCTTCGATTTCCTGCTGGCCGCTTTCATGGGCATGCAGTGTCGCCGCTGGATCGTCGGCGCCGAGAATAGCGGCTGCTTTTCCAGGGCTGTCGGGTGCTAAGATACCTACCATGATATGGCGTAGCTGCACCTCACCTGCTTCCACCCAGGGGCGAACGTCTTGCCACATTTGACGGCAGTAGGGGCAGTTGGCATCCGTGAAGGTGTAAATCACCCGGGGGGCATCCACATTGCCGTCCTGTACCCAGTGGCTTTCGCTTAATAGCTGCCATGTTTGTGCCTCTAGCGGTGCACGTACATGCTCATCCAGTTGCGCTTCGGTAAGGTCATTCCCCTCATTATCCATTAGCGTACCCACCACGGCGTGCTCGCCATCCGGCGTCAGGTAAATCGCCATGTCCTGGCCCTGCACGCTGGCGCCGTAGCCGCGCAACCCTCCGGGGGCATCGAATTGACCATGAATTTCCAAGCCTTGGTCGGCAAGTGCCTGAATAGGGGCGGGTAGCTCATCGGCATAGCTCGCAGAGGTGCCGACCAATCCTGCCAGCAGGAGAAAACCACTTATGCCAGCGTGACGTTTTAAGTGCATTGCAGCGCCTTGTTTGAATAAGAGTGAGAGGCTAGAGATTTAATAACCGCCGCCTTAGTGCTGGCAATCCCTAAAATAATGCCGTGTTGCGATTATCGCAGCACAACATTATTTAGGGATTATGCGCTTTATAACTGGGGCAATATGTCGCAACTTACGGTTTTTGAAGTTTACGGTTTTTGAAACTTTAGATTTCTCAATGGTATTAACGAAATGGCATTAACGATCAGCTACCAGCCAACGCACCGCGTAGGGCGGCAGCGTGCCTTCGGGAATCCATGGGTTGCCAGGATCCAGCGCTTGCCAGGCGTGTTTTTCAAGTGCCTGGGTAACTGCCTCGCCCACGTTTTCTAAGGGAAGCGGCAGATCGGTGACGTTGTACAGCGCCAGTAATCGGCGGCCATCGTGCAGTGGGCCGCGCTCTACCGCCAGCAGTTCCGGTGCCGAGACTAACGCCCGCTGGGCGGCATTGGGGTGAAAGCAGGGCTCTTGACGGCGCTGGTCTAATAGCCGGTTTAAGGCGTGAAAAACATCGTGGGTGGGCGTTGAAGGGCTATCTAACAGCAGGTCTAGCTCGCTACGCTGCCAGCGCCGGCGGTTGATCGAACGTAGCCGCCCACTGCGCTCAACGCCTTCCACGTCATTGAGTGTGCCAGTTAGGGTGTGAATATACAGCGCGGGGATACCTTGCAAACTCAGCATAATTGCTTGGCTGCATAGAAAACGCGCTACCTGCCACGGGTCGGGGCCGCGGCGGGTGCCGCGCATGGCTTCAAACCAGGTGATATTGATCTCATAGGGCGTATCGCTTCCATCGGGGTTGCTACGCATGCTGACAAAGCCTCCGAAACGGTGCATCAGCTCCAGCAGCGCATCCCGCTCGTGATCGGGCAATAAACCTTCCAAGGGGCGAACGCCAATGCCGTCGTGGCTGGCCGTAAAGTTGAGGTAGGTGCATTGGTCGGGCAGTACCGGAAGGCTGGCAAGCCAGGTTTGTAAGGTGCTCGCTTCGCCCCGGGTGAGGGTGTGCAATAGCAGCGGGGGGAGGGCAAACTGATACACCATATGGGCTTCGTCGGGGTCCCCCGCTGGCAACCGATCCAAGCCAAAATAACTGATATTTTCCTGGTGGGGCACATTGGTTTCGGTGATTAACAGGGTACCTGGGGCCACGTGATCCACAATCGCTCGTAGCAGCCGCACCACAGTGTGGGTTTCCGGCAGGTGAATGCAGGCAGTACCCAGCCGCTTCCACAGAAAGGCCACCGCATCCAAACGTACAATCCGCGTTCCTTGCTCCAGGTAGAACAGCAAAATACCCACGAACTCCAGCAGCACATCCGGATTTTCAAAGTTCAGGTCAAGCTGGTCTTCGGAGAACGTCGCCCACAGGTAGCGGGTGCCACGCCGGGTGGAAATGGGCACCAGCAGCGGGCTGCTGCGTGGGCGCACCACCTGGGAGACATCGGTCTCTGGATCGACTTCGATAAAGTAGTCGCGGCCGGGCAGGCTGCCGCTCAGGTAATCCACAAACCAGAGAGACTCCCGTGAGACGTGATTGAGCACCAGGTCGGCCATTAAGTCGTAATGGCTGGCGAGTTCGCGGATGTGCGACCAATCACCAAGATCGGGGTTCACTTCCCGGTAGTGGATCACCGAAAAGCCGTCGTCGCTGCTCCAGGGAAAGAAGGGCAGTACATGTACACCGCTGATGCGATCGCCCAACCGCGCTTGAAGAAAATCGCTAAGCACTGCCAACGGCGGCACACTATCTTCAATAATCGAGTCACCGTAGCTGATCACCCACTGATCTTTTTCGCTCCAAGAGGGTGCGTTTTTAGTGCTGGTTCTACCGGAGCTGGATGAAAATGGGGCAAGCGACTGAAAATGCGCTAGACGCTGGTTTAAACGGCGCTGCACTTCCCCCGCCCTGGGGCCATAAAGGTGGCTGAGGTAGTCGTTAACGGTCTGCTCAAAGGGGGGCATGGGTAGCTCCTGATAAACAATCTGCCACAAACGCTGCAGCTTGTGTGCCAAATCGTTACAATACGAGGTTGATACCGCGTTTAAACGCTAAGATACATTAGCTTGTGGCAGTTACTACTGCTAAAACGCTATTAATAGCACACACATTGACAGGTTATAACACGCTAACTCGTGCGGTACGCCGACACGAGCTGACAACAGGTTGACCGCCATGCATTGCCCTTTTTGTGGTGCAAACGATACTCGAGTGACTGATTCGCGCCTGGTAGCGGATGGTGATCAGGTACGCCGTCGACGCCAGTGTGCGAGCTGCCAAGAGCGCTTTACCACCTACGAAACCGCAGAATTGGTAATGCCGCGGGTGGTGAAGTCCGACGGCTCCCGCGAGAGCTTTAATGAAGCCAAACTGCGGGCAGGTATGTTGCGTGCGCTGGAAAAGCGTCCGGTCAGTGCAGAAGCCATTGAAGCGGCGGTAGAGCGCATCCGCCAAACCTTACGTGCCCGGGGCGATCGCGAAATCAACGCCCGTGATATTGGCGAGTCGGTCATGCAAGCGCTTAAAACCCTCGATCACGTAGCCTATATCCGCTTTGCTTCGGTATATCGCAAGTTCCAGGATCTGGATGAATTTCGCGCTGAGATTGACCGGCTGTCCCAAGAGCCCTCTTCCCGACTGGGCCATGGCAGCGAGTCGTCAAAATGAGTGCTGTCTTTAGCCAAGCCGACCACCGCTATATGGCGCGGGCGCTGCAACTGGCGCAAAAAGGCTTATACACCACGGATCCCAACCCGCGGGTCGGCTGTGTGATTGTGCGTGACGAGCAGATTGTCGGTGAAGGCTTTCACCTGTGTGCCGGTGAACCCCACGCCGAAATTCACGCGTTGAATGATGCTGGTGAGCAAGCCCTGGGCGCGACCGCGTACGTCACCCTGGAGCCTTGTTCCCACACCGGCCGCACTGGCCCCTGCGCGGTGGCGCTCCAGGAAGCGAAGGTGTCGCGGGTAGTGGTTGCCATGGTGGATCCGAACCCGCAGGTGAGTGGCCGCGGTATTCGTCTGCTTGAAGAGGCGGGTGTTGAGGTGGCGGTGGGGTTATTAGAGAGTGACGCGCGCGCTCTGAATCCCGGCTTTATTGCTCGCATGACCCAGCAGCGTCCCTTTGTGCGCCTGAAAATGGCGATGAGTCTAGATGGTCGTACCGCCATGGGGTCGGGGGAGTCTCAGTGGATCACCGGGCCTGAAGCACGCACCCAGGTGCAGCGGCTACGGGCACGCTCCAGCGCGATATTAAGCGGCGTTGAGTCGCTCATTATGGACGACTCTCGGCTGACGTTACGAGCAGAGCAGTTACAGCTGAACAACGCAGACCAAGTGGTTCACCGCCAGCCCCTGCGGGTGATTTTAGATACCCACTTGCGCCTACCTCTGGCGGCAGCCTGTTTAAGCGAGCCTGGGCGTACGCTAGTGATCACCACATCAGACCACTTGGAAGAGAAGCGGGAACGGTTAACTCAGGCGGGCGCTGAAGTACAGGTGTTGCCCGCCGGTAGCGATGGCCGTATCGATTTAGTGGCAATGCTGCAGTGGTTAGCCGAAAATGAACAGGTTAATGAACTGCTGGTGGAAACCGGAGCGACATTGGCGGGCGCTATGCTCGATGCGGCGTTGGTCGATGAGCTACAGCTGTTTGTTGCCCCCACACTGTTAGGCGGCGAAGCGCGGCCCCTTTTTGCGTTGCCAGGGCTCTCACGTATGGCCGATCAGCGGCGGTTAACCATTCACGATATGCGAGCAGTAGGGCGCGATTGGCGCATTATTGCATCCCCTCTAGCGACTAGCGCATCTGGCGAATTTTGCGAGAGCAAGGTACCCTGACGCGCAAAATCGTGACTCACTCTCGCGACACTCTTTCTCGATAACCTATCCTGACAAGCTATCGTGACAACACTTATTGGAGATTCCATGGCGCACCCCTCCTCTAGAGGCTTAGCCCCTATCGCCGAGCTGGTGGACGATATCCGCCAGGGCAAAATGGTGATTCTCATGGACGATGAGGATCGCGAAAATGAAGGTGATATCATCATGGCCGCCGAAAAAGTGCAGGCCGAGCATATCAACTTTATGGCCCGTTTCGCCCGCGGCTTGATCTGCATGCCGATGACTCGCGCCCGCTGTGAGCAGCTTAATCTGCCGCTAATGGTGCGTGATAACGGTTCCGGTTTTGGCACCAAGTTTACTCTCTCCATTGAGGCAACCGAAGGCGTCACGACGGGTATTTCAGCTGCAGATCGTGCGCGTACCGTGCAAGCCGCGGTGGCACCCAATGCAAAGCCCTCTGATATCGTTCAGCCAGGCCATATCTTTCCGCTGATGGCCGAGCCGGGCGGCGTGCTGCGCCGTGCCGGGCATACGGAAGCTTCGTGTGATTTGGCGGCACTGGCGGGCTGTGACCCTAGCGGTGTAATCTGCGAGATTATGAATGATGATGGCAGCATGGCGCGCCGCCCCGAGCTTGAAGCCTTCGCCCAGGAGCACGGTATTAAGATCGGTACCATCGCGGATCTGATTCACTACCGTATCGTTAACGAACAGACCATCGATCATCTGGAAGCGTCAACGGTCATGACCTCCCATGGCGAGCTTGAGCTGCACGTGTTCCGTGATCGTATCCAGGGCGCTCACCATTTGGCGTTGGTGAACGGTCAGCCCACGCCGGAACAGGCCACCACGGTGCGCGTGCATCTGACTGATACGCTGCGCGATGTAATGGGCTTGATGAAAGACGAACAGTGCCGCTGGGATGCCCATCGCGCGCTGGAAGAGATTGCCAGTGCCGCGCCAGGCGTGTTTGTGTTGATTGACGACGGCCGCCCGCACCAGGATTTGAAAGACCAGCTGGATATCTTTTTGGATCGCGTGCGCCAGCCGCGTACTAGCGACTCCGACGGTGCCGGTAACTACTTGACCATCGGCACCGGTTCTCAGATTCTGCGCTATTTAGGCGTGGGTAAAATGCGATTACTTAGTTCACCGTGGAAGTTTTCGGCGCTGTCCGGCTTTGACCTCGAAGTCGTAGAGCGTCTGGGCCCTAATGACACGGCGTATGAACCAACTTCTCAGCAGAACTAATTCAGCAGGAATAAATTGATGCACTCCCTCACTCAAGTTGAAGGTACGTTTGTTGATGTCGATGGCCGCTATGTCATCGTGGTCGGCCGTTTTAACCATCACGTGGTCGATAGCCTGGTGGAAGGCGCCGTCGACAGCTTGACCCGTCACGGTGTCGACGCCGAGCATATCCACATTGTTCACGTGCCGGGCGCCTGGGAACTCCCGCTGGCGGTGAAGCGCGTGTTGAAGGTAATGAAACCCGACGCAGTGATTGCCCTGGGCGCGGTCATTCGCGGTGGCACACCGCATTTTGAATACGTGGCGGGCGGCTGTAATACGGCGATTAATCACTTACAGCTTGAGTTTGATACCCCGGTGGCTAATGGTGTGTTAACCGTTGAAACCATTGAGCAAGCGATTGAGCGTGCAGGCACCAAGGCCGGTAACAAAGGCACCGAAGCTGCCATGGCCGCGATGGAAATGGTCTCTCTGCTCCGTGCGCTACCGTCAGGAGATACCCAATGAGCGAGCGTAAACCCTCTGCCGCTCAGCAGGGCCGCCACGCGGCGCGGGAATTAACGGTGCAGGGGCTTTATCAATGGCACATGACGGGTAAATCCATTACCACCATTGAAGCCGAGTTTCGTAGCCAGGTCGCCGACGATGACCTGGAAGATCACGAAAATTGGGTCAAGGTGATGGAGATCGCCGACAAGGCGCTGTTTCACGAGTTACTCCATAATACCGTGCGGTTCAAAGCGGAACTGGATCGTGAAATCTCTCCCCTGCTAGACCGCCGCTTAGAAGATCTCGATGCGGTAGAGTTGGCCATCCTACGGTTGGGCGCTTACGAGCTTTCCCGCCGCATGGAAGTACCTTATCGTGTCGTCATTAACGAAGGCGTTGAGCTGGCTAAGTCATTTGGCGCCACCGATGGCCATAAATACGTGAACGGCATTCTCGACAAGCTGGCTATTCGCTTGCGCAGTGCCGAGGTCAGCGCTCGTCGTCTCTGAACGCGAGCGGTATGACAATGCGTTTAAGGGGCCTTTGTGCTTGCCGAATTTGATTTGATTCGACGCTACTTTATGTCGTCGCAGGAGGCGTCGGCTGCGTCAAATGGCGTCACACTGGGATGTGGAGACGACGCCACGCTGCTGTTGCCGCAAGCAGGCCAACAGTTGGTCGTGAGCGTTGATACCTCGGTGGTGGATGTACACTTTCCCCGCGAAGCATCAGCATTTGCGGTGGGTCACCGTGCCTTGGCCGTTGCGCTGAGCGATCTGGCCGCCATGGGGGCGACTTCGCGTTGGTGTTTGATGGCGTTAACCCTTGATCAGCGCCAATTTACCAATGATGAAGCCACCCATGCTTGGCTTACAGACTATGCGCGAGGCTTTCATACGCTTTGTCAGCAGCACGCCACCACGCTGGTGGGGGGCGATGTCACTTCCGGTGCGCTTTCCATAGGCGTTACTGTGATGGGTGAACTCCCGGTGGGCGAAGCCTTGACCCGTAGTGGTGCCCAGGCGGGAGATCTGATCGCTGTCACCGGTGCACTAGGTGGTGGGGCAGGCGGGCTGGCGCTTTGGCAGCGGGGCGAGCGTGATGTAGCGCATCCGCTGCTAAGTCGCTATCTATTGCCGCAGCCGCGCTTAGCCGCGGGCCTGGCGCTACGTGGTCTAGCCACCGCTGCACTGGATATCTCCGATGGGCTACTGGCCGATTTGGCGCATATTCGCGACGCCTCGCAGGTCGGAGCCGTCATCGCGTTAGACGCCTTACCACTGGCGGACGGACTGGAAAGCTCCCTAGGTCGGGAAGCTGCACTAAAGGCGGCACTTTCAGGCGGGGATGATTACGAACTGCTTGTTACCCTCGGCGCTGACGACGTCGCAGAGGCGCAACAGCGTTTAGCGCCATTGGGTCTAGCGCTGACCGTCATTGGCCACTGTAGTGAAGCGTTAGGCGTTACTGCCTCTGGCCAGAGTGAACTGAGTCGTTATGTCAGCGGCTATGCCGGCTGGCAGCATTTTAGTGGGGAAGCGCCATGAATCATGCACCGAAAAGTGTCTGGCGTCGCCCAACACATTTTTTTGCCTTCGGCTTGGGTAGCGGCGCTGTGCCTTGGGCGCCGGGTACCTTTGGCACGCTAGCGGCCATTCCGTTCTACTGGATGATGGCGGAACTGCCCCTGGGGTGGTACCTGAGTATTTGTTTTGTTGCCTTTATTGTCGGCGTTTGGCTATGTGATAAAACGTCCCACGATTTAGGGGTACACGACCACTCGGGTATCGTGTGGGATGAGTTTGTGGGTTACTGGCTAACCATGGCGGCGGTGCCTTTTTCGTGGGAGGCTGCGCTATGGGGATTTGTGGTATTTCGCATCTTCGATGTCTTTAAGCCCTGGCCGATTCGCTGGGCTGACCGCCGCGTGGCGGGCGGCTTTGGTATTATGATCGATGACGTGATGGCAGGGGCCTACGCCTGGAGTACTATGCACCTGTGGTTCTGGCTACACTAAGCTTGGTGAGTGGTGAGTGGTGAGTGGTGAGTGGTGAGTGGTGATCAGGAGCGGTTGATAACTTTTTTCGAGCGCATTGGCTGCAAGGCGTTGGCTTCAAGGAGGTAGCATGCGCAAGGAACGTCTGATTGTCCCCACGCTGGCGATTATAGCCGTAGTGTGGATGGCAGCGCAGCTACTCTCCAGTGTGCTGTTTGAGCGCAGTCTACGCCAAGCGCTCGAAGATCTGGAGGCGCGGGGTGAGTGGCGCGTCAATCGTACTGAGAGTCATCAAGGGTGGTTAAGCTCCCAAGGCAGGGTGATACTGTCACCGCTTTTGGGTCGACCCTGGCGCCTTGAGCTCACGTATAGCGCGCGGCACGGTATTTTAAGCACGGATGTCGAAGGCACCGTACTACCACGTCTCGATACCGTTCTGCAGCAAGCCGTGGGTGAGGTCACCGCCCCCTCTGTGCCGCGTTGGCAGGGGCGCTATCACACCCTTAGCGGTCATAGCGAATTGCGCCTTGCCCTTGCCCCCTTTGTGATTCAGCAAAATGGCCGCGATTTAGCCGTCCGCGGTGGTCGGCTGCGCTTGGAAGGCGTGTTTGGCGATTGGCGACTACGCGCGTTATTTGATCAACTTACCCTGACCGACGGTATGGCCCAGCTTGCGATAGGCCCCACGGTGCTCGAAAGCCGCTATACTTATATTGATGATGCTTACCACTTTGCTCAACGCGATCACCTGCATATTGAAACGCTGACGCTCAGCTACCCCTCCTACGATATCCAGCTTTCGCCCTTCGACCTGAATAGCCATATGGTGCTGGATGAGAGCGAACTTCGTATCAAAGGCGAGCTTGAAGTGGGCGATGTGATGGTGCCTTCTCAAGCGCCGGACATGCCGTTGCTCAATGGCCGCATAGAGATGGAACTTTCGCGTTTGAATGCCGATGCGGTTCGCCAAGTGATTCGTCGTTTGCGTCAGGAAGCCGCCTGGGGAGACGCTAGTCTACCTATGGCCGAAGGGTTGCTGGCCCGTTTAGAGCCGGATCTGCGCAAAGTGCTTAGCGACTCGCCGCGTTTAGATGTCACGACCGTTGCTATCGATAGCCCGCTGTTGGGTATTCGCCTGGATGCGGATGGCGCGCTGTTTTTTGATGCCCGCCAGTTGGATGAGCTGAGTGTGGTTAACATCGACAAAAAGAAAGAGCAGGCGAAATGGCTGGAGCGCATTGATGGCGACTTTACCTGGCACGATGCGCCTACCGTCGCCGCATTATGGTTAGGCCTGCCCCTGGGTACTCGGGAGCTGCAGTTTGATGTGGTGCGTGGCGTTTGGCGTATCAATGGGCGCCCAATGCCCGAGCTTTGGCCTCAATAATTTTAAAAGAAAAGTTTACCTACGGTCGCAGGGAGCGCCGCTAAACTGACTGTTCTACTCGCGAAGGGTTGAAGTTTTGGCCCACTGCCCGCATTCCATGGACAACACTAGGCGGTTCTCACCGCCGGTATCGGTTCATTGGAGGACGCATGAGCGACCAGGATTACGAACACGACGCTGAACATCTTGATTGGCAACTTGATGATGAGCAGTCATCCACTACTGATGACACCCCCGGTAGTGAAGAGAGTAGTGAAGACAGTGGTGCAAACCACTCTAACGAACAGACTGAAAAAAGCTCTCAAGAGCCCGATAGTAAGCAGGGAGGAAGTGAGTACCGCTCAGACGGCGAGCGGGTAAACTCTCTGGTGCCCGCTAGTGAAATGCTGCCCGAACGCATTTACCTCCTGCCTATTCATAACCGGCCGTTCTTCCCCGCCCAGGTACAGCCGCTGGTGATTAATCGTGAGCGCTGGGAAGAGACCATGCGCCGTGTGGGTAACACGCCGCACCACACACTGGGTGTTGCCTTTGTGGGCGAGCAGGGTGTCACCTCCCTGGATCACGAAGGTTTCCCGGAGATCGGTACTGCGGTCAAAGTGCACAAACTTAAGGGTGAAGACGATCAGATTCAGTTTATCGCTCAAGGGCTTCAGCGCTTTAAAATTACCCGCTGGCTCTCCAAAGAGCCGCCTTACCTCGTCGAGGTGACCTACCCTAAAGAGCCGGTTGATGCGGAGAACGAAGAGACCCGCGCCTACGCCATGGCAATCATCAACGGCATTAAAGAGCTGCTGCCGATTAACCCGCTGTACGGTGAAGAACTCAAGCACTACCTCAACCGCTTTAGTCCTCATCAGCCGGGGCCGTTGACCGATTTTGCCGCCGCTATTACCTCCGCCAAGGGCCCCGAACTTCAGGATGTGCTGGCAACACTTTCGGTAGAAGAGCGGATGCAGAAAGTGCTGCCGCTGCTGCGGAAAGAGATCGATGTTGCGTTGCTACAGGGAGAGATCAGCGAGCAGGTAAACGCGCAAATGCAGGATCGCCAGCGCGAGTTCTTCCTGCGCGAGCAGCTCAAGGTCATCCAGCGTGAATTGGGTATTTCCAAAGGTGATCGAGAAAACGATGTAGATACCTTTAGAGCGCGTTTGGAGTCACTGGTAGTGCCCGAGCGTGTTCAATCGCGTATTGACGATGAGCTTAATAAGCTCAGCGTGTTGGAAACCGGTTCGCCGGAGTATGGCACCACGCGTAACTACCTGGATTGGTTAACCTCGCTGCCCTGGGGAGTGACCAGCCAGGATCAGTTGGATCTACCCCATGCCCGCCAGGTGCTGGATCGCGACCACGACGGTTTGAAAGACGTTAAAGAGCGTATTATCGAATTTCTGGCCGAGGGTACTTTCAAAGGCGACGTAGGCGGCTCGATTGTATTGTTGGTAGGCCCTCCTGGGGTAGGCAAAACCTCCATCGGACGTTCGATCGCCGAAGCCTTAGGGCGCCAGTTTTACCGTTTCTCAGTCGGTGGTATGCGCGATGAAGCGGAAATTAAAGGCCATCGGCGTACCTATGTGGGCGCTATGCCCGGCAAACTGGTGCAAGCCTTTAAAGAGGTCGAGGTCGAAAACCCCGTTATCATGCTGGATGAAATCGATAAGCTCGGGCAGTCCTTTCAGGGCGATCCAGCATCGGCGCTGCTGGAAGTACTTGATCCCGAACAGAACGTCGATTTCCTTGATCACTATCTTGATGTGCGCATGGACCTCTCCAAGGTGCTGTTTATCTGCACTGCCAACACGCTTGATTCGATTCCAGGGCCGCTGCTTGACCGTATGGAGCAGATCCGCCTCTCCGGTTATATCGCTGAAGAGAAGCTGGCGATTGCCAAGCACCACCTGTGGCCGAAGCTGCTCAAGCGCGACAACCTGACGAAAAAGAGGATCAGCCTCTCCGATGCGGCTTTAAAGCAGGTCATTGAAGGCTACGCCCGGGAAGCCGGAGTGCGCCAGCTGGAGAAGCAACTGCACCGCATTGTGCGTAAATCGGCCGTTAAACTGCTCGAAGAGGAGTCTGAAACGGTCAAGATATCAGTTAAAAACCTGGAGGAGTTCTTAGGTGCGCCGATTTTCCGTAAGGAGAAAGTGCTTACCGGCGAAGGGGTAGTGACCGGCCTGGCGTGGACTTCCATGGGGGGGGCAACATTGCCCATCGAAGCAGGCAAAGTACACTCACTGGATCGTGGTTTTAAACTGACCGGTAAGTTAGGCGAAGTGATGCAGGAGTCCGCCAATATCGCTTACAGCTATACCCTGGGCCACCTGCAGGAGTATGGTGCCGATACCGACTTCTTTGACTCGGCGTTTGTACACTTGCACGTACCCGAGGGCGCCACGCCGAAAGATGGCCCTTCGGCGGGTGTCACCATGACCACGGCGCTGCTCTCGCTGGCCAAGCACCATGCGATCGATAGGCCTTTGGCGATGACCGGCGAACTAACGTTAACCGGCCAAGTGCTCCCCGTTGGCGGTATTCGTGAGAAAGTCATTGCCGCGCGACGCAGCGATATTTTTGAATTGATTTTGCCCGACGCCAACAAGCGCGATTACGAAGAGTTGCCGGACTACCTGAAAGAGGGCATGACGGTGCACTTTGCCAAGCGCTACCGTGATGTGGCAGATGTCGTGTTTGGCCGAAAATAGAGCGTTGATTTTATTTGCAGCAATGGCTATTTAACCTTTTAAAGCGTCTTACGAGAGTAAGGCGCTTTTTTTACATTTGTTCACTGGTTTGCCGAGATGATCTATAGCGATAATGACCTCTGCTTTTATAAAAATTAAGAATATCTAATTCTTGGAGAACTAATGCGCAATAACCAGCCCGTGACGCAGCGTGAGTATGTTCTGAGTGAGGAAGCGGTGCTTATTTCCCGCTCGGATTTAAAGGGCAATGTGACCTACGCCAACCCTACTTTTGTTGAGGTCAGTGGCTATAGCCGTGAAGAACTCATTGGCTCTCCCCATAACCTCCTTCGTCACCCTGATATGCCTGAAGCTGCTTACAAGGATTTCTGGAAAACCATCCAAGCGGGGACAACCTGGCAAGGTGTGGTTAAAAATCGGCGTAAAAATGGCGATCACTACTGGGTGAATGCCACCGTGGCGCCGCTGCGGGACGGTGAGCGCATCGTCGGCTACACTTCCGTGCGCCGCAAAGCGTCAGAAAAAGCCATTAACCAGGCAGAAAAAATCTATGCCGAGATTCGCGAAAAAGGTAAATCCCGCCACTACGCACTAGCCCATGGCACGCTGCGGCGTAAAGGCTTGACTGGAATGCTGTCGCGCTTTCAGTTCACTAGCCTGAAAGCCAAGCTCATCAGTATGGTGGTGGCGTCGCTGCTGCTACTCTGTCTTTCGGGTGGGTTGGGAGTCTCTGCGCTGTTACTCTCCGGCGAGCGGCTGGAAACCATTAATCGCTCAGGTTTGAGCGATGTCGCCTCGCTGCAGAATATCGAACGCTATATTGGTCAAACGGTTGGCACGCTGGAACCTGCGGTACGAAGCCCTCGTCGGGCTGACCTGGAGGCCGTCAACGCAGACATTGGCCAGTATACCGATGCCATGCAGACGCTGTGGGCGGGCTACTATGCGGATGCGACGGTCACTGATGAGACCGCCCAGGCTTTTGATAGTGCTCTGAATACCTGGATTGATGCGGTGCAAACCGCCCTTGTGGCGATTGAAGAGGGTAATGGGTTCGCGGCCTTTGAGGCCTTGAATGACGTGGTGGTGCCGACCACAGAGTCGCTGCGCGAGATGAACAGCACCTTGGTTGAGCAGGTGCGTGCCGATGCCGAATTGCTGGTGACCGAGGCACAAAGCGGGCGTCAGCAAATGCTGATAGCGCAGCTGGTGCTACTGGCGGTAGGCTTTTTAGTCATGATCGGCTTGAGTGTAATGATTCTGAAATCCGTGTTTCGCAGCTTGTCGGGCGCGCGGTATATCACTTTCCAAATTGCCGCGGGTAACTTGGCCGCCCGTGAACGTCGTCAAACTAACGACGAGTTGGGCGAGCTGCTCTACTCCCTGGACACCATGCGTTTTAGCCTCTCCAGCATCGTGGGCGATGTAGAGAATCGTGTCTCAGTGGTTACTCCGGCGATTCAGCAGATAGCCGCTGAAAATGAGGAACTCTCTTCGCGCACTGAGCAGCAGGCGTCGTCGCTTCAGCAGACCGCTTCGAGTATGGAGGAGATGACCTCGACGGTTCAGCAGAACACCGATAATGCCCGCCAGGCGACTGATCTGGCAGTGCAGAACGCTGCCAGCACCAAGGAAACCGGTCAGCAAATGCAAAAGCTGGTGGAGCGCATGCAGCGTATCGCCCAGAGTGCTGAAAAGATGACCGAGATGATCAGCGTGATCGACGGCATTGCCTTTCAAACTAATATTTTGGCACTCAACGCCTCGGTTGAGGCTGCGCGTGCTGGTGAACATGGACGCGGCTTTGCGGTAGTCGCCAGCGAAGTGCGCAATCTAGCTGGTCGCAGCGCAGATGCCGCCCAGGAAATTCGCAAGATGATTGATAGCACTACTCAGGAAGTCAGCGGTGGTCGTAGTGCGGTAGAGCAGGCGGAGCGGGCGATTGAGGAAGTCTCTCAGCAGGTGAGTCGAGTCAGTGAGCTGATGGAGTCGATCAGCACTGCGTCCAGCGAGCAGAGTAGTGGGATCGGTCAAATTAACTCGGCGATTGCCGAAATGGATCTTGTGACCCAGCAGAACGCTTCAAAAGTTCAGTCGATTGCGGCGTCAGCGGACAATCTCTCCCTCGAAGCCTTTGAACTCGCTAACGTGGTCGATGCATTCCGTTTGGAAGGCGCTCAAGACGAGAACATCAAAGAGGCGCGGGCGAAGTTACAGCGCGCCAACCAGGCACTCAGTAAAGCAACTCAGCAATTGACAGCCCCATCAGAGCAGCGTGCTAAGACACCCGCAACACAGCCTCGTGCTGACCAGTGGGAAGCGTTTTAGCCCGGTAGACGACACTGTTAGGTGCTTGATTTCCCTTTATTCGGTTTTATGACATGCCACCCTTCGCGGTGGCATATTTCATGCATTACCTCTAATTGAAAAGGCTTAGCGTTAGGAGCCTGTCTGGCTTGGCCGATCGTCGCGAGAAGCATAGATTCGCAGTAGATCAGTGTTAAGTCGGACAGGCTCCTAGGGAACCGCTAATCCTAAAGATGGCACAAGCCTTCAATAAAAAAGTAGGGGGTCTCAATGCATAATGCCGCACAAGCAGCATCCACTATTTATGAATTAGCCGATGACGAAGTGTTGATCTCACGCTCGGATCTGCAGGGCAGAATCACCTACGCCAACCAAACCTTTGTAGAGGTGAGCGGCTATACGCTGGACGAGATCATGGGCGAACCTCACAGCCTGTTTCGCCACCCCAGCATGCCTAAAGCGGTTTTTAAGAACCTATGGGAAACGATTGAGGCCGGTAAAACCTGGCAGGGGCTGATCAAGAATCGCCGCCAAACGGGAGAAGCGTATTGGATGCATACCACCATCGCGCCGCTGCTCGATGGTAATCGCGTGGTGGGCTATACCTCTATCCGACGTAAAGCAGCGGATAGAGCCATTGCCCGGGCAGAGCGGGTATACGCTGCAATGCAACAGGGCAAAACGCGTGGTTTCAAGCTGCATTATGGTGCAATACGCCACACCGGCCTGCGTGGATGGGTAAAGCGTTTTAGTTTCAGCAGCATGCAGGCCAAACTAATGGGTATGGTGCTGGCTTCGGTGGCTTTACTAGTCATCGCAGGGGCGGCGGGGGTGTATGGCTTAACCAGTTCCGCTGAACGCTTACGCACTCTCAATCAAACGGGCCTTGAAGGCATTACCGACCTTCAGCAGATAGGTCAGCGGGTTAGCCAAGCAATTCAGGCGTTAGAACCGGCGGTGCGCAACCCGAGGCGAGCGGATCTTGATGCTCTTGAAAGCCAGTTAACCACCATGAGTGCCGACATTGAGCAGTCGTGGCAAGGCTATACTGCAGAGCGCGAAACCGGCGGTGTGCAAGAGGGGCTAGCGGCACATCTCACCACTTTTATTGAAAGTGCCGATATCACCCTGACGGCTATCCGCGATGGTAACGGCTTTGCTGCTTTTGAAGCCTTTAATGACAACGTGCAGCCCACCTCTGAAAGTATTAGTGCCACTATCAATGTATTGGTTGAACAAGAACGCACGGCTGCGCATACGCTGATGGACAATGCCGAACAGCAGCAACAGGTATTATTGTACGGTCAGTTGGGCGTGCTGCTGCTGGGTATTGTGTTAATGGTGGGGCTGAGCATGGCGGTACTCAAATCGCTGATTAAATCACTCAACGAGGCCCGCCGGGTAACGTTCCAAATTGCCGCGGGTAACCTCGCCAACCGAGTGACTTTAAAGCGTAATGACGAGTTAGGCGAGTTGCTGAGTTCGCTGGAAACCATGCGCGCTAGCTTATCGGGGCTGATTACCGAGGTGGGCAACAAAGTCGATGTGGTGACACCTGCGTCCGAACATATCAAACAGCAGAATGAAGACCTGGCATCGCGCACTGAGCAGCAGGCCTCCTCGCTTCAGCAAACTGCCTCTAGCATGGATCAGATGACGGCGACCGTGCAGCAAAACAGCGGAAACGCCCGTCAGGCCAATCAACTGGCCATGCAAAATGCCACCACCAGCCGCGAAACCGGCGAGCGCATGCAGGCGCTAGTCGAACGCATGGAGCGTATCGCTGCCAGCGCCGATAAGATGACCGACATTATTAGCGTCATCGACGGCATCGCTTTTCAAACCAATATTCTGGCGCTGAATGCCTCAGTAGAAGCTGCTCGGGCTGGCGAGCAGGGGCGTGGTTTTGCAGTTGTGGCAAATGAGGTGCGTAGCTTGGCCGGGCGTAGCGCTGATGCGGCTGGCGACATTCGTCGTTTAATCGACTCCTCCTCCCAGGAGATTAGCGGCGGTGCCCAAGCGGTGAAGGAGGCCGAAGCCGCTATCGATCAGGTAGTGACTCAGGTAATGAGAGTCAGCGATATCATGGAAGAGATCAGCACCGCCTCCGATGAGCAGAGCAACGGTATCGCGCAAATCAATACCGCCGTCGCGGAGATGGATCATGTCACCCAGCAGAATGCCTCCAAGGTACAGTCGATTTCCAGCGCTGCTCAAGGCCTCACCCGCGAAGCACTGAGTCTGGCCAACGTTATCGCCGCCTTTCGCTTAGAGGGTGCTGCCGAAGAGAGCAGCGAGACTGCCCGCAAGCGCTTGCTTAAACAAGCAGGGCTTGGCTCCACGCCCCCATTAGCGTCATCTCCCACATTAGCCTCGCCCCAAAACTCCCCGACTCAGCGTACTGCCCAAGCCCAGCCAGCCGAAGAGGCGTGGGCGACCTTCTGATGAATCGGCGCCATGGAGGGCGCTTTACTTCCTATCGGGTCTCGTGATTTAGCCTCTACATCCAGCCTCCACATCTAGTCTCTGCGCATTGCTCATGCCACAATCAAAAGCCACTGATATTTTTCAGAATTAGTCTAGCCTGCAGCCTTGCGTGCTGTGGGCTAATAAAAAATAGAGCCTAGGCTTTGTACGAAAAGTCGGCGAGCGAAGGTCAGGCAAGGCAAAAAACGGCGAAAAAGCGGAGTTTACGGGGTGTAAATGAGCATTTTGAGCCGTTTTTTAACGCAGCATGGCCGAGCGCAGGCAGTTTTCGTACAAAGCCTAGCTATTTATTAGAGAGTAGAGGACACCATGCCAGAGTATCGCTCACGTACCACCACCGCTGGCCGCAATATGGCCGGTGCCCGCGCCCTGTGGCGTGCCACGGGTATGCAGGACGGCGACTTTCAAAAGCCGATTATCGCGGTAGCCAACTCCTTTACCCAGTTTGTGCCGGGCCATGTGCATTTAAAGGATATGGGCCAACTGGTGGCGCGGGAGATTGAGAAAGCCGGGGGCGTCGCCAAAGAGTTCAACACCATTGCGGTGGACGATGGTATCGCCATGGGCCACGACGGCATGCTCTACTCGCTGCCCAGCCGCGACCTGATCGCTGATAGCGTTGAGTATATGTGCAACGCCCACTGCGCCGATGCGCTGGTATGTATTTCCAACTGCGACAAAATCACCCCAGGAATGCTGATGGCCGCTCTACGCCTCAATATTCCGGTTATCTTTGTTTCCGGTGGTCCCATGGAAGCGGGTAAAACCAAGCTTCTCAACCACGGGCTGGATCTCGTTGATGCCATGGTGATGGCCGCCGACGACAGCGTAGATGATGACACCCTGGCAGAAGTAGAGCGCAGCGCCTGCCCCACCTGCGGCAGTTGTTCGGGCATGTTTACCGCCAACTCCATGAACTGCTTAACCGAAGCGCTGGGTCTGGCCTTGCCCGGCAACGGTACCGTCTTGGCGACTCACTCGGATCGTCGTCGCCTGTTTGAAACCGCTGGCCATCGCATTGTCGAGCTGGCCAAGCGCTATTACGAAGGCGAAGAAGCCCACCTGCTGCCGCGTGCCATTGCCTCCAAGGCGGCGTTCAAAAACGCCATGACTCTGGATATCGCCATGGGCGGCTCTACCAACACTATTCTTCACTTCCTGGCGGCGGCCCAGGAAGCCGAGGTGGATTTCACCATGGCCGATATCGACCGCCTCTCCCGTGAAGTGCCCCAACTCTGTAAAGTGGCGCCCAATACCCAGAAGTACCATATCGAAGACGTCCACCGTGCAGGTGGCATTATGGCCATCCTGGGGGAACTGGATCGTGCCGGAGTGCTGGATACCTCGGTGCCCACCGTGTATGGCGACAGCCTGAAAGCGGCGCTGGAAGAGTGGGATATCATGCGCTCGCCAAGCGCGGAAGTGGTTGAGTTCTTTAAAGCCGGGCCGGGTGGCGTCCCTACCCAAGTGGCATTTTCCCAAAGTGCCCGCTGGCCGAGTTTGGATGGTGATCGTGCCACCGGCTGTATTCGAGACCTTGAGCATGCCTTCTCTCAGCAGGGCGGCTTAGCCGTGCTCTATGGCAATATCGCGCTGGATGGCTGCGTGGTCAAAACCGCCGGGGTCGATGACTCGATCCTGGTCTTTGAAGGCCCCGCCCATGTGGTGGAGTCTCAGGATCAGGCAGTCGCCGATGTGTTGGCGGATAAGGTCAAAGAGGGTGATGTCGTCGTGATTCGTTACGAAGGCCCGAAAGGTGGCCCTGGCATGCAGGAGATGCTCTACCCGACCTCCTATCTCAAATCCAAAGGATTGGGTAAAGCTTGCGCGCTGCTGACTGATGGGCGCTTCTCTGGCGGCACTTCAGGACTCTCTATTGGCCATGTTTCCCCTGAAGCAGCGGCGGGCGGCGCGATTGGATTGATCGAGCAGGGCGACCTGATCCGCATCGATATCCCCAATCGGGCGATTAACGTCAAACTGACCGATGCCGAGCTGGCGGCCCGCCGCGAGGCAATGGACGCCAAGGGTGCCGCTGCCTGGAAGCCTGCCGAGCAGCGTCCCCGCAAGATCACTCCGGCACTTAAAGCCTATGCGCTGTTGGCGACCTCCGCTGACAAAGGGGCTGTTCGGGATCTAAGCAAACTCGACTGATATACGCAGCTGAAACATGCAGCTGAAACATGCAATAAGCCCGAGTAAGGAATCAAATGAAGGCGATTATAAACGTTGGATTAGTCGGCTACGGTTTCGCTAGCCAAACCTTCCACGCACCGCTGATCCAGGCCACGGAAGGCCTGGATTTGGTCGCGGTCTCTTCAAGCGATGCCGCCAAGGTGCAGGCGTCACTGCCGGATGTTGAGGTAGAGGCTCAGGCATTAGCACTTTGCCAGCGCAGTGATATTGACCTGATCGTTATTCCCACTCCTAACGATACCCACTTTTCCCTCGCCAAAGCCGCTCTCTCGGCGGGCAAGCACGTAGTGGTCGATAAGCCATTCACGGTGACCCTGTCAGAAGCAAAGCTGCTCAAAAAATTGGCGGATGATAAAGAGCGTCTATTGTCGGTGTTTCATAACCGCCGCTGGGACAGCGATTTCTTGACCGTTAAGGCCCTGCTTGAGGCGGGGACGCTAGGGCGACTGGTCAATTTTGAATCCCACTTTGACCGTTTCCGCCCGGAAGTGCGTGATCGCTGGCGCGAGAAGGCTACCCCCGGTGGCGGCATCTGGTTTGATCTGGGGCCGCATTTGCTAGATCAAGCCTGCGAGCTGTTTGGCATGCCCCAGGCTATTCTGCTAGAACTCGGCGTGCTGCGAGATGGCGCCCAGGCTGACGATGACTTCCTCGCGCTGCTCGACTACGAAAGCTTTCGCGTTACCTTGGCGGCGGGCACGCTGGTGGCCGAACCGACACCGCGCTTCCGGATTAATGGCACCCAAGGCAGCTTCATTAAGTATGGCCTAGACCCTCAAGAGGACCGCTTAAAAGCAGGCGAAGTGCCGACACCCCAGTGGGGCGAAGATACTCAACATGGCACCCTGACACTGCGCGAAGGGGAGGGGGATAACGCACCGCTAACGCGTCGTGAACTTGCGACCCTGCCGGGGGACTACCTTGCCTATTACCAAGGCATTGCCGCAGCTATCCGCGATAAAGCACCGCTACCGGTAAGCGTCGACGACGCCCTGCGCTCAATGTCCTTGCTGGAAGCCGGGCTGGATAGCCACCGCCAGCGCCGCTGGATCGCATTGAAAAATCATCTTTAGAGAGAGGGGCGGGGGATTAGTCGCTTTTGCGTGTGAGGAGCCTTCTTATTATGTCATTGCGAGGAGCGTAGCGACGCGGCAATCTCAACCAGCGGCGGCAGTATAACCCCGAGATTGCTTCGCTTCGCTCGCAATGACAAAAATGAGGTAGCTTCGCTCACGATGACATCGACCCACCTTGAGCGAAGCTACTTCCTACTTAGATACTTCAAAGCAAATCCGTCGCACTATTGCGTTTCTCTTCCCGCAACCTATCCCGGGCGATATAGAGCGCGGCGATAGCGCGGGCTTCGTGAAAATCCTCGCGCAGTAGTAGGGCGGGTAGCTCCTCGATGGCGTGGGTTTCCACAATCAATGGCTCTGGCTCATCCCCTGGCAGGCGCTTGGGGTACAGGTCGGTGGCGAGGAGTACCTGCATACGGTGGCGCATATAGTTGGGTGCCAGCGAAAGCTCGACCAGCGGTTCAATGCGGTGAGCGCCAACGCCACACTCCTCCATCAACTCGCGGTTAGCCGCGGTAATGATATCTTCGCCAGGGTCGACTAATCCCTTTGGCAGGGTGAGCACATAATCTTCAAATCCAGCGGCGTATTCACGTATCAGCAGCACGTGGTCTGGGTCGGGCATCGCCACCATCATCACTGCGCCGCGGTCAGCGCCGGTCAAGCGCTCAAATTGGCGCTCTTCTCCGTTAGAAAAACGCAAATCAAGCGACTCAATCTGGAATAAACGGCTCTGGGCCACGCTCTTGCGAGCCAAAATTTGCGGCTTTTGCTGGTAGCCCGAACGCTTAGCACTGGCACCTTCAGGGTGATTGAAGGTGTCGCGAGTTGGGGGGGGCGTAGACATAAAAGTGGGCCTCCATGGCTGGTAAAAGGCGGTTAAGCTACAATAGCACGCTTACTCCTAACGTGACTGGAGCGGCAATGATTGATTGGCGCGAGATAGACACCGTCCTCTTGGATATGGACGGCACGCTGCTGGATTTACACTTCGACAGCCACTTTTGGCTCGAGCACCTGCCGCGGCGCTACCGCGAACTGCACCAACTGGATGAAGCCTCCCAGGAGGCGCTGCGCGCGCGTATTATCGGCGAGCAGGGCACCTTAAACTGGTACAGCCTGGCGTACTGGAGCCGCGAGCTGGGCGTGGATATCGTCGCTCTGAAGCGCGAAGTCCAGCACTTGATAGGCCTGCGTAGCGATGCTCTGGATTTCCTCAAATGGCTCAAACAGGCCCACCCGAGGGTCGTGCTCGCCACTAACGCGGATCGTGCGAGTCTTGCCCTGAAGCTGCCGCTCACCGGTTTGGAAAGTTACCTGGACGCGATCGTCTCTTCCGAGGACGTAGGAGCCGCCAAAGAGGAGCAGGCGTTTTGGTTTGCGCTACAAGACATCGAAGCCTTTGATCCCACGCGTACGCTGTTTATCGACGACAACGCCCGTGTACTCGAGAGCGCTCGTGAGTTTGGCATTAAGCATTTACTGGGCATTAAACAGCCCGACAGCCAGCGGCCTGAAAAAGAGCTGCAAGAATTTATTGCCCTCGATCGCTTTGCCCACCTGCTACCCGAACAGCTTCCTGAACAGGTGTCAGCAACCCAAGGAGTGCCTAAATGAGTGAGAGCGTACGCTTGGATAAATGGCTGTGGGCCGCACGCTTTTTTAAGACCCGCGCACTGGCTAAAAAAGCTATCGAGGGCGGGAAAGTGAATTACGACGGCGGTCGCGCTAAAACCAGCAAGCAGGTGGAAGTCGGTGCGCTTATTCGCGTGCCCCAGGGCTGGGAGATATTGGAGGTCGAGGTCTTATCGCTTTCGGATCAACGCCGCGGGGCACCAGAAGCGCGCACGCTCTATGCAGAAACCGAAGAGAGCGTGCAGCGTCGTGCTAAAGAGGCCGAAGCAAGACGCCTCACTAACGAAGCGATGCAGCATCCTCTCAAGCGCCCCGACAAAAAGCAGCGCCGCGATATCCAGCGCTTCCAGCGCCACCAGGGCGAGTAGATCCTCGCTGTTAAACGCTAGCCGTCCTTAAATACTTGCTGCACTTAAATACTTAGGTTGCCAAATTATGTCCGATCAAATTCAACGTTTTATGTTCGATCACACCAATGTCCGCGGCGAGATCGTCACCCTGGCGGCCGCCTACCACGAAGTGCTGGATAGCCATGCCTACCCTCCGGCGGTGAATGAGCTGTTGGGCGAGCTATTAGCCGCCGTGGCGTTGCTTACCGATACCGTGAAATTGGATGGCACGTTGAGTATCGAGGTACGTGGACGCGGCGTCCTGTCACTGTTAATGGCCGAGTCCAACCCCGGTGGTGAACTGCGCGCGATTGCCCGCATAGCAGAAGACGCCGCACTGCCCAGCGAGCACGCCAGCTTCCGCGAACTAGTGGGAGAAGGCCAGATCGTGATTACCCTCGATCCCCGTGAGGGCCACCGCTATCAAGGTATTGTGGCGTTGGATCAAGAGACCCTGGGCGGCTGCCTGGAAGCCTATTTCAGCCAATCTGAGCAGTTGCCAACCCGCCTCTGGCTGGCCGCCGATGAGAAGCGTGCGGGCGGGTTACTGCTGCAGCGGCTACCAGAAGAGTCACAAAACCAGGATGTCGATGCCTGGGATCGCAGCGTACAGCTAGCCGATACGATCAAAACGGAAGAACTGCTCGGCCTTGAGCAGCGCGAGGTGCTGCATCGTCTCTATCACGAAGAGACCGTGCGTGTTTTTGAACCCAAAGCACTGCGCTTTGGCTGCACCTGCTCCCGTGAGCGTATGAGCTACGCGTTGCACTCTCTGGGTAAAGAGGAACTGCGGGATATTTTGCACGAGCAGGGGGCTATTGATACCCAATGCCACTTTTGCCACACGAAATATCACTACACAGCAGCGGATATTGAAACTTTGTTGGACGACCCTGACGCGCCACCGCCCACGATTCACTAAGTGTGTAGTCGAAAGCGTATATCAGGGTGTTTACCAGCAGTGCTAGGAGCGCCAATGGATTCAATGAATTTGGTGCTTCGTGCAAACGGATGTTTGAATTTTTACTGCGCTGCAACACAAAATGTAGTGCCTTTGTAGTAGTTTAACTACAAGATATTTGATCTGCGCCCCCGTTTCCTGGGGGCTTTCTTTTTGCCATAATGCGCCGAACTTCAGCGCGCCCAGCCGGTTTCACAGTGGTTGGGATGAACATCAAGGCGTCGGTGACGCCCGGTAAACCGAGAGAAGCCCAGGAATCGAAATGACCACGACTCAAGCCGCTCCCCAATCCCACGTTAATCTCAGCAGCGCCGAACTAGTCGAGCGCGCAGTGGCACGTGGCGAAGGCCGCCTCTCAGCCAACGGCGCCTTGGTAGTCAAGACCGGCCTGCGTACCGGTCGCTCACCGAAAGACCGCTATATCGTTGATGAGCCCTCCACTAGCAGCCAAATCGATTGGGGCAACGTTAACCAGCCCTTCGACGCCGGCAAGTTCAACGCCCTGTGGGATCGAGTCAATGACCACCTGGTCAGCCAAGAGCATTTTGTCTCTGAGCTGCACGTGGGCAGTGATTCCACTCACTACCTGCCGGTGCGCGTCACCACCGAAACCGCTTGGCAAAACCTGTTTGGCCGCACCATGTTTGTACGCCCTCAGGCTTACAACCAAGCAGTTAAAGACGAGTGGACGATTCTTAACGCCGCAGGCTTTGAGTGTGACCCTACTCGCGATGGCACCAACTCTGACGGCTGCGTGATCATCAACTTCGCCGAGAAAAAAGTGCTTATCGCGGGTATGCGCTACGCCGGTGAAATGAAGAAAGCCATGTTCTCGGTGCAGAACTTCCTGCTGCCAGCTGCCGACGTACTGCCCATGCACTGCTCGGCGAACGTGGGTGAAGATGGCGAAACCTGTCTCTTCTTCGGTCTCTCTGGCACCGGTAAAACCACGCTCTCGGCGGATCAGGCGCGCTTCTTGATCGGCGATGACGAACACGCTTGGGGGGATGGGGTCGTCTTCAATATGGAAGGTGGCTGCTACGCCAAGTGTATCGATCTTTCCGAGAAGAACGAGCCGGTCATCTGGAACGCCATCAAGTTTGGCACCGTACTGGAAAACGTGGTGCTGGACGACCGTCGTGAGCCTGATTACGCCGACGATAGCCTGACCCAAAACTCCCGTGCCGCGTACCCGTTAGAGCACGTTGAGAAGCGCGTAGCGGAAAACCTGGCTGGCGAGCCGAATGCCATCGTGTTCCTGACCTGCGATATGTCCGGCGTACTGCCCCCGGTATCCATTCTTTCCAAAGAAGCCGCGGCGTATCACTTTCTGTCTGGCTACACCGCTAAAGTGGGCTCCACTGAAATGGGCTCCTCTGAAGGCTTGGCCGCCACATTCTCTACCTGCTTTGGCGCACCGTTCTTCCCGCGTCCTGCCCGTGAGTACGCTGATCTACTGATCAAGCGTGTCGAGAAAAAAGACGCCCAGGTATATCTGGTTAATACCGGCTGGACTGGCGGCGCTTACGGCGAAGGTGGCGCACGCTTCTCCATTCCGACCACGCGTGCCATCATCAGCGCGATTCAGTCTGGAGTGCTGCGCGACATCGAGACCAAGCACATCGATGGGCTCAATCTGCAAGTGCCGCTTGCCGTGCCGGGCGTTGATTCCAGCCTGCTCGACCCGCGTGAAACCTGGCAAGACCGTGACGCCTACGACCGCCACCTCAAAGACCTGGCGACCAAATTCGTCGATAACTTCAAGAAATTTGAAGGCGTCAATGAGGCCATTATCCAGGCAGGCCCCCAACTGACCTGAGCATCAGTTGATGACTTGGACGTCAGTTGACCAGCGTGTCAGGCCGCTAGAAAAAGCAGCAGAAAAAGTAGCGTGCCAGTGTAAGTAAGTCGCACCCAATAGCGACTAAACTACACAGAAATGATCGACCTCAGAATGGGACAGCGCCACGGCACTGTCCCATTTTTATTGGCTCTTTTGCTGGCCGATTATTTTCCTTGCCAATTTCTGGGGAGTGATTCTCATGAAAAGACGTCAATTTTTAGGCCTAGCCGGACTAACCGGCGCGGTCGGGGTGATACCTGGACTGTCATTTGGCTTTCCACGGCTTGACCTGGAGGCTGCACCAGGCCTGGAGCCACTGGAGCTTAGTGAAGCCGAATGGCGTGAACGACTCTCCGATGAAGCCTTTGATGTACTCCGAAAGGCAGGCACTGAACCCGCCTTTTCAAGCCCGTTGGACAAGGAGTGGGGGGATGGTGAATACCGCTGCGCTGGCTGCGATCTGTTACTCTTCACCAGTGAAATGAAATATGATTCCGGTACCGGTTGGCCAAGCTTTTTCGAACACGTGGAAGGGCATATGCTGACCGAGCTGGACTTCAAGCTGGTTTGGCCCCGTACCGAATACCACTGCGCCCGCTGCGGTGGCCATCAGGGCCACGTCTTCGAAGATGGCCCCGAACCCACCGGCCTGCGCTGGTGCAACAATGGCGTTGCCTTGCGCTTCGTGCCTGCTGAATCGAGCTAGGCTGCCGAGCGGGGGGAGGATAGAACAATCATTAGGAGTGTTGCGTGAAAGGTTGGCTCCAACAACGATGGACTCGAAAGAAACTCGCCAGCATCCATAACCTGCATGATGTTGAGCGGCTGGCCCGAAAAGTGTTGCCCAGGCCAATTTTTGGCTATATCGACCATGTGGCCGAGGATGGGCGAACCCAGCGAGCCAACCTCACCGCTTTTGATGATTACCGCTTTTTGCCCAAGGCGTTTGTCAACGTCTCGCAGATTGATCTGCACACCGAGCTTTATGGCAAACGCTACACTGTTCCGTTCGGTATCGCCCCCATGGGCATTAGTGCGCTGTCAACTTACCAAGGCGACTTAGTGCTGGCGCGGGCAGCAGCAAAGCGCAACCTGCCCATGGTTATGAGTGGTTCATCGCTGGTGCCCATGGAGGAGGTGGCTAAGGTGGAGGGAGCCGACTGGTTTCAGGCCTACCTGCCCGGTACCCCAGAAGGTATCGAGGCCCTGCTCGAGCGGATCAAGCGAGCCGGCTTCAAGAAGCTGGTGGTAACGCTTGATTACCCGGTGCCGCCCAATCCCGACAATTTCCGCCGTTCGGGGTTTTCATCCCCTCTCGAGCCAACCCTTCGCCTAGCATTTGATGGTCTGATACGGCCTGGTTGGCTATGCAATACCTTCCTGCGCACCTTGTGGAAGCACGGCATGCCGCATTTCGAAAACAACTATGCCGAGCGGGGCGCTCCCGTTATCTCCCGCCAAGCAGCGCGGGACTTTTCGGGGCGACGCCATTTTGACTGGGGTTATCTCGATCTTGTACGGCGCCTGTGGCCCGACACCTTGATCGTCAAAGGGATATTAAACCCGGAAGACGCAGTACGTGCTCAGCAGGCAGGGGTTGATGGCATTATTCTTTCTAATCACGGCGCTCGGCAGTTGGATTGCACCATTTCCCCGCTTCAGGTGCTACCCGAGATCAAGCGTCGCGTTAGTGATATCCCCATTATGATCGACAGCGGTTTCCGGCGCGGCACCGATGTGATCAAAGCGCTGGCATTGGGGGCTGATTTTGTCTTTGTGGGGCGTCCTTTCAACTATGCCGCCGCCTGCGCAGGGCAGGCTGGGGTAGAGCATGTCGCTGATCTTTTGCAGCGTGAAATTGAGCGCAATATGGCTTTGCTAGGGCTGACCAGTCTCTCACAGCTAGACCGCTCCTGCCTCTACCTATCAACAGTGTGATTACGTGCCTCGGCCATGTGCATAACGTGCACATCCCCTTGGAATCCCCACATCCATGTGCATGCGAGATTTAGTAGCGCGTGGTAAGCCTAAGGCGCACCCGCGGAAGCAGCGCGAAGCGGTGCCGGAGTTTGGCTGAAGTGCCATTGGGCGTCGTGCCGACGCCTCCCGCGGGTGCCTACGAACGCTCGCTGAGCTCGCGTTCCTCGTTACCACGCGCTACGGGTACGTGCATCTAACTGATTAAAGCCTAAACCCTTCAACAATATGCTCGGCCAGGCTATCGATAATCGGTGACTGGGTGGCGGAGGTGTGCTGCAAAACGATGGACGCTTCCGGCAGTTCGGGAAACCCTTCTTTTTTACCCAATATCTGCATGTCGGCGGTGACTAAACTGCGCATCCAGGCAGACACTGCCAAGCCCGCCCCCACAACCGCCTGTAACGTCGCCAAGCTCGGGCTGCTGTAAGCGACTCGATAGGCCCGACCTGCGCGATCCAGTGCATTGCAGGCATGACGCCGACAAAAGCAGGGAGCCTCAAACATGGCAAGGGGTACTGGTGTCTGTAAATGTGTGCAATGGCTCTCAGCTGAGACCCACACGGTAGCCTCACGCCTTAAAATGGTGCCAACTTCGTCGCCTATCTCCCGCGTCATAATAATCAGGTCTAGGCTCCCTTGCGGCTGCTGAGAGAGTACCGACGAGGGGGCGCAGTGCACATCCACATCCACCAGCGGCCAGGCTTGGGAGAAGGTTTTCAGAATGCCGGGCAGAAAACGCATCACATAGTCATCCGGCACCCCCAGTCGCACACGGCCCACCATATCCGGCTGGCGCAGCAGCGTCAGCGCTTCTCCCTGCAATGAAAGAATTTTGCGTGCATAACCCAGCAGCGTATGCCCTTCGCTGGTTAACAGCAGCTGGCGATTCTGGCGCACAAACAGTGGGCGCTGAATAACATCCTCTTCCAGCCGCTTGATTTGCATGCTGACGGCTGATTGAGTGCGGTTTACCGTCTGAGCGGCGCGGGTGAAGCCGCCCTGGTCGACAATGGCCACAAAGGTGCGCAGCAGCTCATGATCGATGGTGGGTAGTGTGGCCATGGCTATCAATCTTTTTGATGTTGAATATAAGGAGTATTCGTTGGATTGATTTTAGGCGCTGTTCAATACTTCCTTCAACACTTATTCACCACGCCGCTGCTGGCGGCGAAGGGAGGTTGAAATGGAGCGCTCGCTACACTGCTTGCAGAACCAACAGTGCCAATCTGCTGAGAAGCAACCCAGCATCACCTGGCGGGAAAGAATTTATCGCTGGTACCAATTGCGTCGCGAGCGGGATTCCTTGCGCCATTTGAGCGATGACATGCTGAAAGATATTGGCATCAGCCGCGATGACGTACAGCGCGAGTCACGCCGCCCGTTCTGGGATGACCACGGGTGGCGACGCTGAAGCCGCAAGTCATGCCAGCCGTGGCGCGTTTGTGATACCTTGTTGGCACTAAAAAATGCTGCATGAGTTAGTTGCAATTTATGGATGTCAATCAGCGTATTATTTCCCGCCTGGCCACTGAGCTTGGTGTGCGTCCCGAGCAAGTGTCCGCCACGGTGGAGCTGCTGGATGGCGGCGCCACAGTGCCCTTCATTGCCCGTTACCGTAAAGAAGTCACCGGCGCGCTGGACGATATCCAGCTGCGCCAGTTGGATGAACGGCTTCGCTATCTGCGTGAGTTGGAAGAGCGCCGCGCCGCGGTACTTGTCGCCATTGATGAGCAGGGCAAGCTCGATGCTACGCTGAAAGCCAGCATCGACGCTGCCGAGACCAAGCAACGCTTGGAAGATTTATACCTGCCGTTTAAGAAAAAACGCCGCACCAAAGCGCAAATCGCTCGCGAAGCAGGGCTTGAGCCGCTGGCGGATGCGCTGCTTGCCGATCCAACGCTTAATCCGGAAAGCGAAGCGGAAAACTATCTGCGCCCAGCAGAAGGCGATATTCCTGCCATCGAAGATGCCAAGGCCGCTCTGGATGGCGCCAAGCAGATCTTGATGGAGCGCTTCGCCGAGGATCCCGAGCTCATCGGCCAACTGCGCGAACGGCTGTGGCAAGAGGGCCAGCTCAGCGCCCGTGTGCTGGAGGGTAAGCAGCAGGAGGGCGCCAAGTTCTCCGACTATTTCGAGCACGATGAGAAACTCGCCAAAGCGCCATCACACCGCGCTTTGGCAATGTTCCGGGCGCGTAACGAAGGCGTGTTGAGCCTGTCGATTCGACTGCCCGGCGAAGACGAGGCCCCCATTCACCCCGCCCAGTTGGCGATTGCCAAGCAGTTTGGCATCAGCGACCAGGGCCGCCCGGCGGATAAGTGGTTAGCCGAAGTGGTGCGCTGGACCTGGCGGGTGAAGCTCTATACAGCACTGGAGACCGAGCTGCTGGGCCGCCTGCGCGAACAGGCTGAGCTTACCGCCATTGAAGTGTTTGCGGCCAACCTAAAAGACCTGCTGCTGGCTGCGCCGGCGGGGCAAAAAGTGACGCTGGCTATCGACCCCGGCCAGCGCACCGGCTGTAAGGTCGCGGTGATCGATGCCACTGGGCAATTTGTCGATCACACCACTATCTATCCCCATGCGCCGCAAAACCAGTGGAATGAAGCCTTGAGCGTGCTGGCTAAGCTGGTGAAACAGCACGGCGTCGAGCTGATTGCGGTGGGCAATGGCACCGCCAGCCGTGAAACTGACAAGCTCGCGGGCGAGCTGCTAAAAGCGCTGGCACCAGCGCACCGGTTAAGCAAAGTGATGGTCTCTGAAGCGGGCGCCTCGGTCTACTCCGCCTCTGAATACGCCTCACGGGAAATGCCGGATCTCGATGTCACTGTGCGCGGTGCCGTCTCTATTGGTCGCCGCCTGCAGGATCCGCTGGCCGAACTGGTTAAAATCGAGCCCAAGTCGATTGGCGTAGGCCAATACCAGCACGATGTCTCCCAAGTACAGCTGTCGCGCAGCCTGGAAGTCGTCATTGAGGACTGTGTTAACGCCGTGGGCGTCGACCTCAATACCGCTTCCAGCGCACTGCTTTCACGGGTAGCCGGTCTGAGCGCTGCGCTGGCCGAAAATATCGTTGCTCAGCGTAATGTCAAAGGCGCCTTCAAAAACCGTAAAGAGCTGTTAGAAGTGAGCCGCCTCGGTGCCAAAACCTTCGAGCAGTGCGCGGGTTTCCTGCGTATCCACAATGCCGATAACCCCTTGGATGCCAGCGCCGTTCACCCGGAAGCCTACTCACTGGTGGAACGTATCGCCAAGCAGAGCGGGCGTGAAGTACGCGGCTTGATTGGCGACAGCGCCGCGTTGAAAGCCTTAAAGCCCGCCGATTTTGCCGATGAGCGTTTCGGCGTGCCCACCGTCAGCGATATCCTCAAAGAACTGGATAAACCTGGTCGCGACCCTCGCCCTGAGTTTAAAGCGGCCGAATTCCGCGAAGGTGTCGAAACCCTTAATGACCTCAAGCTTTCCATGGTGCTCGAAGGCACAGTCACCAATGTGACCCACTTCGGCGCTTTTGTGGATATCGGTGTCCATCAGGACGGCCTGGTACATATCTCGGCGCTATCTGATCGCTTTATCGATGACCCCCGCAGCGTGGTGAAAGCAGGTGATATTGTCACCGTTAAAGTGATGAGCATTGATATCCCCCGCAAACGGGTAGGTCTATCGATGCGTTTGGATGACCAGCCTGAGGCTGAAAACGGTGCTAACAGCGGTGCCAATAAGAACAGTGGCTCGCCTAAAGAGCAATACAGTGGTGCTCGTAAACCGGCTCGAAACCAGCGTAACAACGCTAATAAAGCGGAAGCGCCAGAGCCCATGGGTGCGCTTGGAGCTGCGCTATTGAAAGCGCGTGGCGGCAAATAGTCGCGTGTCCTGGAAGCGAAGGTGTCTTGAAAAAACGATCGTTGCCGCCATATCCTGTTTTCTGTTTTTGAATCAGCGATGATGGCGATGCCACCTGACTACACCAAGGCCCGCTCAAGGCGGGCTTTACTGACAAGGAGTGTTCACCTTGCCTGAACCACTCACTGTGCCATCCGCGCTGACCGCGCAAGTCGAGCGCCTGATACCCAGTGCGCGCCTTGGTCGGTTGGGCCGCCTGCGTCGTGGGCTTGAAAAAGAGGGACTGCGGGTCGATGCTACTGGCCACATTGCGCAAACGCCGCACCCGCACGCGCTGGGGTCGAAATTAACCCACCCGCATATCACCACCGACTACTCAGAGTCGCTGTTAGAGTACATCACGCCGGTTTACTCTCAGCCGGGTGAAGCGCTGTGCTTTCTATCTGACCTGCATACTTTTACTTATCATCACCTGCAAAACGAATGGATCTGGCCCGGCAGTATGCCCTCTAGGCTATCCGGCAACGACAGCGTGCCGATTGCCGATTATGGCAGCTCCAACGTGGGCACCATGAAGCATGTTTACCGCAAAGGGTTGGACATGCGTTACGGCCGCATCATGCAGGCGATTGCAGGCGTTCATTACAACGTATCGCTGCCTGATGATATGTGGCACGCCCTACGCGAGTTGGAAAAAGCCACCAATATCCCCTTCAACGACTATCGTTCCACCCGCTATTTCGGCATGATCCGTCACTTCCGCCGCCATAGCTGGTTGTTGCTCTATCTGTTTGGCGCTTCACCGGCCATCGATAAAAGTTTTTTGCCTGAAGGTAAGGTACCCGAAAAACTGCAGTCGCTTAGCGACGACACCTACTTTGCCCCATACGCGACGACTCTGCGGATGTCCGATTTGGGGTATCAAAACAAAGTACAGTCGCAGCTTAAAATCTGTTTTAACTCGCTCTCTAACTACGTTAATACCCTGCGGCACGCCATCTCTTCACCGTGGCCCGACTATGAAAAAATGGGTGTTAACGTGGATGGTGAGTGGCGTCAGTTGAACGCTAATATTCTCCAGATCGAAAACGAGTACTACAGCGACATTCGGCCCAAGCGGGTTGCCAAACACAACGAAACGCCCAGCCAAGCCCTCGAAGCCCGCGGCGTGGAGTATATCGAAGTACGCTGTTTGGATTTAAACCCCTTCGACCCCCTGGGCGTTACTGAAGACCAGATGCGCTTTGTGGACACCTTTTTGATGTGGTGCCTACTCAGCGACAGCCCGTGGATCTCCGACGAAGAGTGTGACCGCTTGGACGACAACCGCCGCTGGGTGGTGGAGCGCGGCCGTGACCCTGAACTCATGCTAATCAACCATGGTGAAACCACCTCGGTGCGTGAGTGGGGCGAACAAATTTTCGCCGAGATGGGCGAAGTTGCCCGCCTGCTGGATGCGGTCGAGGAGGGGAGCCCGCATGCTGATGCGCTGGCAAGCCTTGCACCACGTCTTGCAGACCCTTCGCTAACGCCTTCTGCCCAGGTGCTGGAACGGTTAAAAGCGCACGGCGGATCGTTAAGCGATTTGATGCTTAGCCTGGCCAAAGAGCAGGCCGAGCAGTTAAAAGCCGCGCCGATGCAGCGCAGTCGTGAAGCGCTGCTTGCTCAGCTGATTGAGACCTCGCACCAGCAGCAGCACGATATTGAAGCCGCTGATAAAGAGACCTTCGAAGAGTTCTTGCAGGCCTATTTCACTAAAGCTCGTGAGTCCCGCGCCATGTCGGCGCTGCCATCTGAGGTTAGACAATGATTCTGCACTCCTTTCGCTCGGCCGCCCTGGCTGGTTTAGCCTTCTGCGTTTTAATGATGGCGGTAGCCCTGGGGCTTGAGCACATCGGCGGATATGAACCTTGCCCGCTGTGTATCTTTCAGCGCGTCGCGGTGATCGCCGCGGGTATCGTATTCGCAATAGCTGCTATCCATAGTCCCGCCGGGCGTGTGGGCAAAGTGATTTACGGGCTGCTGTCGCTGGCTGCTGTTGGAACAGGTGCCTTTATCGCCGGGCGTCACGTTTGGCTGCAGGGCTTGCCTGCCGATGAAGTCCCTTCCTGCGGTCCTGGGCTTGGCTACATGATAGATATCCTGCCATTGCAGGACGTGGTGGCCATGGTGTTAACCGGTTCTGGCGAGTGCGCCAATATCGATTTCTCGTTGCTCGGCCTATCACTGCCCGCCTGGACGCTAATCGGATTTGCCATTCTGGCAATCGCACCGCTGCGTATGCTGTTGATGAAAAGTCGGGGTTAGTAGGGCGTCAGCGATAAGGAGACGTACATGCTTTATCAACATTTTGCGACTCAAGAAGAGATCGATCGCGCCTACGACCCGATGATGGGTCGTGACCCGGCGGTGTTGGTAAAGGATTGGCGTGAGCGCAGTGAAGCATCAAGAGTTAACCACTGCACAACGCTCGATCTGCCTTATGGCCCAACGCTTGCGGAACGCATGGATATCTTTCATGCCGATGCACCTGATACCGATAGCCCAAAAGCGCCGGTGCATGTGTTTTTCCACGGCGGCTACTGGCGATCGCTGAGTCATCGTGAATTTAGCTTTATCGTTGACGACTTGGTGAAAGCCGGTATCACCGTCGCGGTGGTCAACTACGCTCTCTGCCCGCAGGTACGCTTTAGCGAGCTGGTGCGGCAGAGCCAAGCAGCGGTGGCCTACGTTTATCGCCATGCCGCTGAATTGGGCGTTGATCCGGAGCAGCTGAGTATTTCGGGGCACTCGGCAGGTGGGCATCTATGCGCGATGCTGATGTCGACGGACTGGGAGGGCACTTTTGGCTTACCCAACCAACTGATTCGCGGCGCGCTCTGCATCAGCGGTTTATACGACCTGCAACCCTTTCCCTGGTCGTGGCTGCAGCCCAAGCTTCAGCTAAGCGGGCGCGACGTGCAGGAGTTCAGCCCCATATGGCTGCCATGCCGAGTACCTGCGCCTATAAAGCTGGTAGCAGGGGGCCTGGAGTCAGAAGAGTTCGAGCGCCAGATGAGCAGCTATGCTGAGCACTTGAGCCAGCAAGGCCAAATAGTGACTCAGCAGCTACTTCCCAACGTAGACCACTTCTCGATTCTTGAGAACTATCTTAACGATGGCTGCTTCGTTGAGTGGATTAAAGGGTTTCACGCTAGCCTGGATTTCTCATAGTACCTCAGCCAGTACCGCACTCAGGCTGTAACACCGCTAAACACCTACTGGCTCGACTTACATCGGCTACTTTTTAACCACTTTCCGTCCTTCAGACACACTTCCCCCTTTCCCCCATTGCGTCGGGCCGGGGGCGCCCGAGCAGTCAGTTCGGCACCAACCGCCTGACCAGATCGGATAGCGCCGTTTTATAGGGGTAGCTGTCACTCATCAACACCCGGATGCGGCGCGTATTGCGGAGGATGACCGCGCCTACTTTGATGAGCTTGAGCCTCAGGTTGCTTGGACTCATGCGCGCGAAGGGCGTGTGCTTCAGGTAAGTCCGTAACCGCTCGAACAGCGTATAAGCGAAGCCCGACAAGATCAGCCGCCACTGATTGGCCCACCAGTGCGTGCTGGAGGTCCGGTCAGCAAACAGGCTCAGTTGTTGATCCTTGATCCGGTTCTCCATGTCACCCCGGGCACAGTACTGCTCGTAGTAAAGCTTGAAGCCGTCATCGTAACGAGAGCTGATGATAAACCGGGGATTAGAGCCTAACTCACCTTCTTCTAGGCGGGCCACCACCCAGCGTGGGTATTTCCAGGAGCGGGCTTGATACTGGAAGCGGAACGTCCCCGCTACTTTCCCTCCCACCTGCCATTGGGTCTTGCGCACCAGCATCATGGGGACGTCCACTTCCTTGAGCAGCCGGCTGTTCTTTGCGATTCCCACGATGTAGTCGACGTGATGCCGATCACACCAGTTCAGCATCCGGGGACGACAAAAGTGGCTATCACCTCGTAACACGATGCGCGTATCGGGCCAGTATTGACGGATAAAGCGTACCAGTAAGGCGAGGATCGCCCAGCTATGGCGGCTGTCGCTGCGGTCACTGGTGCGCAGATAGCTCACCAGTAAGTGGCGCCCACAGAAGACATACAGTGGGAAGTAGCAGTGGTGATCGTAATAACGGTTAAAGAACTTGCCGGGTTGCTCGCCATGCACGGGGATGTCGGTGCCATCAAAGTCCAGCACGATCTCCTTGGGTGGTTCGTCATGCTGTTCAATGAAGTGATGCCACAGCAACTCATGGGCCTTCACTATTGCTTGCCGATCGGCGTTCTGCTCCACCCGGCACAGCGTCGACTTGCCTGCCAGCGTATCCTCTTCACCGAGCGCTGTCTGAAGGGCCTGATCATAGCGCAGGGCCTCATGGTCGTTGAAATCTTCATAGCCAGCGGCGACACCGAACACCCGCTGACGAACCAACGTGTCGAGCTTATGACGAACCTGTTCCGGTGAGCGGGGATCATGAAGCACGGCGGCCAAGCGGCGTGTTAGGCGATGCTGTTTATCGACTTCACGAAGCAGGAGTAATCCGGCGTCCGACGTAATGTGGCCCCCGGAGAAGTCGGCTTCAATTTGGCGGCGAGAGAGTGGCGAGAAGGTCAGCTTTTCAGGTACCATTTTGGAAGCGGCTGTTGGTGTTGGTTTTTGGTGTAAGGCCCTGAAACGTTAACACTTTCAGCCGCTTTCTTTTATACCCTGTGAGAAATCCGGGCTAGCGTTAAGATATGATTAAAAACTAACGAAGCTTCTCAATAAAGGATCGAAATCAGCCTGAAGCGGGGGTCTTTCGCCATGGCCGGAAAATGTTCCCGACAATTCCGGCATTTCCGCCATCCATGGCGGTCAGATGGCGAAAGTAGCGCCCAGGGATGGGTTCACAGCGCCCCCGCGGAAGGTTGTTTCGATCCGGTGCACCTCTTTGTACTCTACTAGAGGCACTTTTGATTATCTTTAATGAGCTGGAATCACCGCCGTCGCTTCGATTTCTACCTTGGCCTGATCCTCAACCAGCCCCGCCACCTGAACCATCGTCATCGCCGGAAAATGTTTACCCAGCACCTCACGGTAGGCGGTGCCCACCTCCTTAAGCCGCGCCAGATACTCCTGCTTGTCCGTCACATACCAGGTCAACCGCACGATATGCTCCGGGCCTGCGTTCGCCTCTTTTAAGATCGCTACGATATTCTGCAGCGCCTGATTCACTTGAACGACAAAGTCATCGCTTTCAAATACCTGGTCGGCATTCCAACCAATCTGCCCACCTACAAACACACTCTGGCCTGAAGCCAGCACGCCGTTAGCGTAGCCCACCGCTGCTTTCCAATGCGAAGGGTGAAGAAGCTGATGAAAGTTGGCGTCACTCATTATGGCTATCCTTATAGGTTTTCGACGGTAAAGTGCTGGCGCATAGCCTCTGTCCAGGGCATTGGCTGACCGCTATTTAGATCCACATATACAAGGGTTGAACGACTGGTTAGACGTTTCTGATCACCGCAGTAAGCGATAATCTGAAGGGTAAGGCTGCTACGCCCAACGGCTTGAACCGCTAATTCAAAGGTGAGTCGTTCGCCTAACCGGCTCGGCGCATGAAACTGGGTGTCGATAGCGGCGGTGGGAACCCCGGTGCCGCTCTCCACATGCAGTTGGTTAAAGTCACGCTGAACGACCTCCTCAAACCAATCCTCCACCACGGAGTTAATCATCTCGAAATAGCGGGGGTAAAAAACGATACCCGCCGGATCACAGTGCTGGAAACGAACTTTTCGCTGGGTAGTAAACGCCACTGTTTTCTCCTCCCTACACGCCCAGATAACGGTCACGCACAGTGCTGTCCAGCGCTGCGGGTTTGCCATCCCACACGGTGCAGCCTTTTTCCAGGATGGTGCAGCGGTCAGCAATGGGTAGAATTTCGCTTAATGACTTATCCACCAGCAGCGTGGCTTGACCTTGCTCCTTGAGCAGCCGAATCGCCCGCCAGATCTCCTGACGAATCACCGGCGCCAATCCTTCAGTGGCTTCATCTAGCACCAGCAAACGCGGATTGGTCATCAGCGCCCGGCCAATAGCCAGCATCTGCTGCTCACCGCCGGAGAGGGTCTTGGCCATTTGCGCGCGGCGCTCCTCCAAGCGCGGAAACAGCGTTTCTACTTTCTCCAGTGTCCACTCGCCCGGGCGGGCGGTCACCAATAGGTTTTCGCGCACCGACAAATTAGGGAAACAGCGGCGCCCCTCCGGCACCAAGCCAAGCCCCGCTTTAGCGATACGAAAAGCGGGTAAGCGGCGTATGTTCTGGGATTCAAACTCAATCGTGCCACGGCTGGCCGGAGTCAGACCGAATATCGAGCGAATGGTGGTGGTTTTACCCATACCGTTGCGCCCCATTAGGGCGACCATCTCACCGGCGTTAACGTCAAGGCTAACGCCAAATAACGCCTGAGAGGGCCCATAAAACGTTTCAATATCAGCAACCTTAAGCATCAGAATCCCCCAGGTAGGCTTCACGGACGCGGGGATCCTGCCTAATAGTGTGGCTATCCCCATGGGCGATAACGCTCCCGGATACCAACACAGAGATACGATCAGCCAGACGAAATACCGCCTCCATATCGTGCTCGATCAGCAGGATAGGCACTTCCAGCTTAAGCGCCTCCAGCAGCTCGGTCAGCTTCGCCGACCCTTCTGGACCCAAGCCTGCCATGGGTTCGTCCAGCAGCAGTGCGCGAGGTTTGAGCGCCAGAGCGCAAGCCACCTCAACCTGGCGGCGTTCCCCGTGGGAAAGTTCGAATACCGGCGTCCAGGCGCGGTGACTAAGCTGCATACGCGCCAGTGCTTCATAGGCTGGTTCAAGCAGTTGCCGATCGCGAGCAACGGGCTTCCAGAACCGAAAACTGTGACTCTGCAGCGCTTGAACTCCCATCATCACATTGCGCATCACCGATAGCGGCTCCGCCAGCGAGGAGACCTGAAAGCTACGCCCCAGGCCCAGGCGCGCCCGCTGAGCGATACTCATGCTCGTGATCTCACTGCCTGCTAAGTAAACACTCCCTTCATCAGGGCGTATATTCCCCGCGATTTGGCCAATCAGGGTCGATTTCCCCGCGCCGTTGGGGCCAATCAAGGCGTGAATCTCCCCGGGTCTAAGATCCAACGAAACATCGCTGGTCGCCTGTAGTGCGCCAAAGCGCTTATGCAGGTTTTGTAGTGAAAGAACCACATCACTCATTGCGTTCCCTCCCGGCCAGCCAACCCATCACACCATGTTTGGCAAATAGCACCACCCCAAGCAGTACTAACCCGAGGAAAAGCTGCCAATATTGGGTGACTCCCCCCAGAAAGGTTTCCATCATCACGAACAGCACCGCACCGGCTAACGGGCCGTAAAGGCGCCCCACGCCGCCCAAAATGACGATGACCATCAGTTCGCCGGAGAAGTGCCAACTCAACATTGTCGGGCTAACAAAGCCATTCAGATCCGCATAAAGCGCACCAGCAAGCCCGGTAATCGCGGCAGAAATCACAAACGCCACCAAGCGAATGGGGTAGGGGCTGATCCCGGCAGTGGCAAGGCGTACATCGTTAAGCCGTGCCATGGTCAAGGCAGCACCAAAGCGCGATTTCATCATTCGTGAGGTAATTGCCATCGCTAACACAAGCCCGGTGAAGCAGATCAGGAAATAGGTGAGTGCATCGCTGCTATCGAGCATGTTGTTATTGAACAGGGGCAGGGTGTTGCGAATATAAATAGGCAGACCATCCTCACCGCCATAGGTCGGCCAGGAGTTGGCAAAGTAGTAAATCATCTGCGCAAAGGCGAGGGTGATCATAATGAAATAGACCCCCGTGGTACGCAGTGAGATAGCGCCGATGACCAGCGCTAGCAGCCCGCACAGCAACATAGCGGCGAGCCATATCACCAGTAAATTGTCGCTGCCCGGCACGCTGAAAGGCCACGTCATAAATGGGGTCATATCAAAAGCGTGATAAGCACTGATGCCTGCCACATAGCCACCTAGGCCGAAATAGGCCGCGTGGCCAAAGCTCACCATGCCCCCATAGCCAATGGCCAGGTTAAGGCCAACGGCCGCCATGGCAATAATGGTGATACGCGAGGCCAGATTGACATAATAAATATGGCCCAAGAAATAGGCTGCTACAGGCAGTAACAGCAGTAGCCCGAGCAGGGCCATCTGAACCAGCCCTTTGCGGTCAAAAGGTCTATCCGCTTCGGGCGCTAGCGCAGCGTTCTTGGACAAGGAAGTGGTATTAGTCATGGGCAGAGAACAGTCCCTTAGGCTTGAACGCGAGAATGACGGCCATGAGGATATATATCAGCATCGCGGCCAACGCCGAACCGACGCCGGTCGCCTCAGACGGCGGCATAAACGCTTGAAAGAAGATGGGCAGATAGACCCGACCCAAGGTGTCGACAATACCCACCAGCAGGGCACCAAGTAGCGCGCCTTTAATTGAGCCGATACCGCCAATGACGATTACGACAAACGCTAAAATCAGCACTGGCTCGCCCATACCCACCTGTACAGATTGCAATGCGCCTACTAAAGCGCCGGCTAAACCCGCTAACGCCGCCCCTAAGGCAAACACCAAGGTATAGAGTTTTGAAATATTGACCCCCAGCGCACCAATCATTTCGCGATCGCTTTCACCTGCCCGAATGCGCATACCGAGTCGAGTTCGCGAGATAAGCAAGTAAAGGGCAATCGAAATAGCGATACCCACCCCAATCAGCATCAGCCGATAGATGGGGTAGCGGGTATCACCTGGCAGGGTGACAAACCCCGTCAGCCAAGAAGGAGGACTCAACCATAACGGTGAAGAGCCGAAGATCCAGCGCGTGCCCTCCGAAAAAATCAGTATTAGTGCAAAGGTTGCCAATACCTGATCAAGATGAGGACGGTGGTAAAGTCGGCGTATCACCAACAGTTCTACCAGTGCACCTACCAGGGCGGCCGCGGTCATCCCAGCAGCCAGTCCAATCAGAAAAGAGCCCGTTGAGGCAGTCACCGCTGCCGTGGCGTAGGCGCCCACCATATAAAAAGAACCGTGGGCAAGATTGATCAGCCCCATCACCCCAAACACCAAGGTGAGGCCGCTGGCCATCAAAAACAGCATCGTGCCGAGCTGCACGCCGTTCAGTAATTGCTCTATCAGCAGAGTAACGGACACGTTGGGTATCCTTAGCGCAGGTAAAGAGAAAAGGCTGGGCGGCTACACCCAGCCGAGGCGAGCTTACATCTGGCACTGCTCGTAATAGACGTCTTGGATATCTTCGATTGCGACACCGATCAGGCGATTGGTGGGCTCGCCATCGTCACCCTCCACGACTTCACGCACGTAAATATCCTGGATTGGGTGCTGGTTCGGGCCGAAGCGGAACTCACCGCGTACGCTGTCAAAGTCAGCGGCCCGCAGTGCTTCGCGGAAGGCGTCTTTGTCATCGGGGTGGGCAGTTTCAAGCGCGCTAAGAATCAGGTTGGCGGTGTCGTAACCTTGTGCCGCGTACAACGTTGGCGTGCGGTCATAGGCTTCCCGGAAGCCCTCAACAAAGCGATCGTTGGCCTCGTTTTCCAGGTCATATGCCCATAGCGAGGTGTTGCGTGCGCCAATCGCCGCACTGCCTACCGCTTTGATGAGGATTTCATCAAACGAGAAGGCGGCGCCAAAGATCGGCATATCGACACCGGAGCTTTCCCACTGCTTCATAAACGAGATGCCCATACCGCCGGGTAAGAAGAAGAACAAGCTGTCGGCATCGCTATCGCGAATCTGGGCAATTTCAGCTGCGTAGTCGGTCTGGCCCATTTGGGTGTAAAGCTCGCCAACGACCTCACCCTCGTAAAGGTGTTTGAAGCCTGCCAGCGCATCGGTGCCAGCAGGGTAGTTGGGCGCCATGATGATCGGGCGCTCATACCCCTCTTCGCGCATATACGCACCCATGGCGCCGTGCAAGTTGTCGTTCTGATACGCCACGTTGAAGTAGTTCTCGTGGCACATGCGCCCTGCTAAATCGGAGGGCCCGGCATTAGGTGACAGGTAGAAGGTGCCCTGGCGTACCACCGAAGGAACGACCGCCATTGCCAAGTTTGACCAGATAATGCCGGTAAGAATATCGACCTCATCACGCTGCATAAACTCATTGGCCAGCGTACGCGCCAAGTCGGGGCGTCTCGCATCATCCTGAATCAGCACTTCCACGTCGTCGCGGCCCGACTGCTCAAGGGCCAGCATAAAGCCATCGCGAACGTCCACGCCCAGGTGCGAACCGCCGCCTGAGAGGGTGGTGATCATGCCAATTTTAACGTCATCAGCGTGAGCAGTGGTTACCAGGCTGGAGGAGAGCAGTAAGCCAAGGCCAAAGCGGGATATCATTTTCATGGATCATTCCTCATTTTTTAATCGTTTATTGCTTAGAGGGTCATGCGTTGGTGTTGGTGCTATTGATGTTAGTGCTATTCACATTGATGCCAGGAGAGCCAGCACTCGGGTAATGTTCCTGGCTCAGCCGAAAGCGCTGAACCTTACCCGTGGATGTTTTAGGTAGTGCCTCGATAAATCGTATGGAGCGAGGGTACTTATACGGCGCGATGGTCTGCTTCACGAAGTCCTGCAACATTTGCTGACATTCTTCATCTTGCTGAAAACCATCGTTTAGAACAACAAAAGCCTCGACAATTTGGCCACGCTCCTGGCTAGGGGCACCTATCACTGCGCACTCTTTCACGGCGGGGTGGGCCAGCAGGGCTGCTTCCACCTCGGGGCCTGCGATGTTATAGCCCGCCGAGACGATCATATCGTCGTTGCGAGCGGCGAAGTGGAAGTAGCCCTCCTCGTCCTGGTAAAACGCATCACCGGTGATATTCCAGCCCGCCTTTACATACTTTTGCTGGCGCTTGTCGGCCAGGTAGCGGCAGCCGGTAGGGCCGCGCACGGCCAGTTTGCCGACCGTGCCGCGAGGGACATCATTCATCTCGTCATCAACGATTCGTGCCTCGTAACCGGTCACCGGTTTGCCGGTGCAGCTGGGGCGATGGTCATCCAGGTGATTAGAGATAAAGATATGCAGCATTTCAGTTGCGCCGATGCCGTCGAGAATCGGTGTGCCGGTTTGCTTGATCCAGTCATGATAAATCGGTGCGGGCAGGGTTTCGCCAGCGGAAACCGCCACGCGCAGACTGCTCAAATCCTCATGGCGAGTAGGTGCTGAGAGCATCGCCCGGTAGGCTGTTGGTGCGGTGAAGACCACCGTGGCCTGATACTCGCGGATAATGTCCATCATATTGGGCGGGGAGGCGTGTTCGAGTAGCACGGCGGTGGCGCCGAAGCGCAGCGGGAAAATGGCCAGCCCGCCCAGGCCAAAGGTAAATGCCAGCGGCGGCGAACCGACGAACACGTCCTCCGGCGTTACCTGTAGGACTTCCTTGGCGTAGCCGTCGGCAATGACCAGCAGGTCGCGGTGAAAGTGCATGGTGGCTTTGGGTGAGCCGGTAGTGCCAGAGGTAAACCCCAGCAGCGCCACATCGTCGGCGGCGGTATCCACCGCTTCAAAGGTGGCGGGTTTGCCCAGCGCTAACCGGTCAAGCTCGGCGTCGTGGTTAGCCGTGCCATCAAAGCCAACCACACGTTTGAGTACCGGGCTGTGTTGTTGGCACTCAACCAGTTCATCGAGCAGGCGGGTATCGCACAGGGCTAGGCTGATTTCCGCTTTATCGATTACCTGGCATAGCTCTTTGGTGCGTAGCATCGGCATGGTGTTGACCACCACGGCCCCCGCCTTGGTGGCGGCCAGCCAACAGGCCACCATGGCCGGGTTGTTGGCGGAACGGATCAATACCCGCTGGCCGGGAACCATGCCCAGGTCTTCGACCAGCACGTGGGCAAGGCGGTTGGTCCACTCAGTGAGCTCTTGATAGGTGCGACGACGGCCGTTGCCCGCTAAGGCAATTCGTTCACCGTGACCCTGGTCGAGCAGCCGATCGCAGAGCTCAACGCCCACGTTAAGTCGTTGGGGATAATGGTAGCCCGCGAGCAGGAACTCAGGCTGGCAATCAGTGGGTGGCAGGTTATCCCGCGCAAAAGTATCAGCATGGGCCGACTGGATGTACATGACCAACCTCCGTATTTGGTGTCGTTGTTTATTCCTGCCCAAGCCATATAGGAATCAGATCCTTCTCAGATGGTGGTCTGCACCTCTTTGGTCTCGAGAGCAGGCTTCCGCGAGGGCGCTGTGAACCCTTCCTTGGGCGCTACTTTTGACATCTGACCGCCATGGATGGCGGGAATGGCGGATTTGTCGGGAACATTTTCCGGCCCTGTCAAAAGACCCTCGCTTCAACCTGCTCTCTTCTCCCGTTAACGGAGATATTCAAAGACGTCATTTCCAACTGTGATGGCCCTGGGGCAGGGATACGGTGTCTGGCGTTGTGTTTTATTGTTTTTGAGAGCTACTGTACGGTTTTTTGCTATTCACTCTTCCGCGAGCATGCTGCGGGCAATGACTACTTTTTGTACATCTGAAGCGCCTTCATAAATTCGCAGCGCGCGGATTTCCCGGTAGAGACTTTCGATAATATGGCCTTTGCGAACGCCGTCGCCGCCGTGAAGCTGTACTGCCTGGTCAATCACCTGCTGGGCCTGGTCGGTGGCAAATAGCTTGGCCATTGCCGCTTCACGGGTCACCCGCTCAGCGCCTTGATCTTTCGTCCAGGCAGCGCGGTAAACCAGCAGGGCGGAGGCATCCACGTTTAGCGCCATATCAGCCAAGTGGCCCTGCACCATCTGTAAGTCGGAGAGGGTGGCGCCAAACAGCTCCCGGGAGCGGCTGCGGGAGAGCGACTCTTCCAGTGCCCGGCGGGCGAAGCCGAGGGCTGCCGCACCTACCGTGGAGCGGAAAACGTCCAGCACCGACATGGCAATCCGAAAGCCTTGACCAGGCTGGCCAATCAGCGCACTGGCAGGCAGCACCATATCGTTGAAGCCCAGCCGTGCCAGCGGGTGAGGTGCCACAGACTCCAGGCGTTCACGAATTTCCAGCCCTGGGGTGTCGGCAGGCACTAAAAAGGCTGAAAGCCCTTTAGCGCCGGGCCCTTCACCGGTGCGGGCAAAGACCGTGTAGATATCGGCAATGCCGCCGTTAGAGATCCAGGTCTTTTCGCCATTCAACCGGTAGCTATCGCCGTCACGCTCGGCGGTGGTATCCAGTTGGGCCACATCAGACCCCGAGCGGGGCTCGCTCAGGGCAAACGCAGAAATGGCTTCACCCCGGCGGGTTTTATCCAGCCATTGCTTCTGTTCATCGCTGCCGTATAGGCTGATCGCACCGGTTCCCAGCCCCTGCATGGCAAACGAAAAATCGGCCAGGCCATCATGGCGGGCCAGGGTTTCACGGATTAGGCACAGGCTGCGCACATCGATATGCTCGCCCGCAGTGCCTTCCAGAAACCCAGCTTTGCCTAAATCGCGTACCAGTTGAATGCAGGTCGCATCCACATCGCTGTGGTCGCGGGGTAGTTCAGTGCGGCACCACGCTTCGAGCTGCTCGGAAAGTTCGCGGTGTCTGGCCTCGAAAAAGGGCCACGCTAGAAAGCTCTTGTCGCTCATCAGTCCCCCTTGAACTCAGGTTTTTGCTTGGCTACGAAGGCGTGGTAGGCGCGCTCGAAATCGTTGGTCTGCATGCAGATCGCCTGGGCCTGGGCTTCCGATTCGATGGCCTGCTCCAGGCTCATCGACCACTCCTGGTTTAGCTGGGTTTTGGTAATGCTGTGGCCGAAGGTGGGGCCCTGAGCCAGGCGGGTGGCGTAAGCAATGGCGTCTTCTTCCAGGGAGTCTGGTTCGATCACTCGGTTGTAAAAGCCCCACTGGAGGCCTTCCTCGGCACTCATGCTACGGCCGCTGTAGAGCAGGTCGGCGGCGCGGCCTTGGCCGATAATGCGCGGCAGAATGGCGCAGGCGCCCATGTCACAGCCCGCCAGGCCCACCCGGGTAAACAGAAACGCCGTGCTGGCGCGGGGGGTGGCAAAACGAATATCCGAGGACATAGCAATAATCGCCCCCGCGCCAACGCAGATGCCGTCGACGGCGGCAATGATCGGTTTGCCGCAGTTCAGCATGGCCTTGACCAGATCCCCGGTCATGCGGGTGAACTCGAGCAGTCCCTTCATATCCTTGCCCACTAGGGGGCCGATGATTTCATGTACGTCGCCGCCGGAGCAGAAGTTATCGCCGTTAGAGGTAAACACCACGGCATGCACATCGGATGCATAGGCCAAGTCACGAAAGGTATCGCGCAGCTCGGCGTAGCTCTCGAATGTCAGCGGGTTCTTGCGCTCTGGGCGATTCAACCGGATAACGGCGACATCACCACTCATTTCCCAAATAAAGTGCTCGGGGGCCAGGTCAGCCATGCTCTTCATATTCTTGTTCTCGCCTGTCAGTGATTAATCGGAGTCGCCGTCGTTAAGATAAGGAGGCATCGTGAGGAGCAGCCGGTAAACGATGCAGCAACTCGCCTATGTGGTGGGCGTCCTCTTCAGTCACACCCTCAAATAGCGCATTGATCCAGAGTTCATGCTCAACGGCCATGGCCCTGAAGCTTTCGCGGCCAGCGCTGGTCAGGCAGACCCGCGTGGCGCGCCGGTCGCCCTCAATAGCAATACGTTCCACGGCGCCATCCTCCACCAAGCGGTCAATAATGCCGGTGACGTTGCCGTTGGAAACCCGCAGCCGCTTGGAGAGCTCGTTCATTTTCAGGCCCTCCTCAGCGGCATATAGCGCGGCCATCACATCAAAACGCGGCAGTGTAGAGTCGTGCTCGGTGCGCAGGCGTTCGCGCAGCTCGGACTCCACCTGACGGGTAACCCGCAGCATGCGCAGCCATAAGCGCAGGCGCTCCTTGCTTAAGCTTTCTGCCGTCATACCTCTCCTCCTGAGATTGATATCGCCTGGCCGTTTATTGCGCCACTGTTAGGCCCGCATAGCCATAGGGCCGTCGCGGTGACTTCTGCGGGAGTGACTAAGCGACCGGTGGGGTTGGTCGATTGAAAGTGCGCGGTGGCCTGTTCGGCTGACTGGCCGGTTTTGGTCACAATATTCTCCACGCTGGCGGCCAGTAACGGCGTATCGGTAAAACCCGGGCAGAGCGCATTAACGGTCATATCTCGGGTGGCGGTTTCAGCCGCCAGTGAACGCACCAGCCCCACCACGCCGTGTTTGGCCGCGCAGTAAGCGCCCACATAGGCGTAGCCTTTCAGGCCCGCGGTGGAGGCAACGGCGATAAGGCGCCCGCCGTCGTTCAACTGTTTCAAGCCCTCGCGCAGGGTCAGAAACACCCCGCTAAGGTTTACATTCAACATGCGCTGCCACTGCTCAAACGAGGTCTTGGCAAACGGCGCGCTCTCTGCCGCCCCGGCGTTGGCGATAACGATATCCACACTGCCGATTTTCTCGAATAGCGCCACCATGGCGGCTTCGTCGGTGACATCGACCACGGCGGTACGAATGCCATCATGCTGCTCGGCAACGGCTTGAAGGGCTGCCTCACGGCGGCCAGTAATGGTGACTTCGGCGCCTTCTTTGGCAAAGGCCAGGGCCATATCCGCACCGATACCGCTGCCGCCGCCGGTAATCACCGCCCGCTTGCCTGCCAGGCTGTTCGCTGCCGAGTTTCTATCGGATTGGCTCATACCCAGCCCTCGCCACGTTCAGCCAAGCGCTGTAGCTGATCGGCCCCTGCCCGGTAGGGCGCTGGCCACTCCACCTCACTGTCACCCAGTCCCGCGGCCACGTGCAGCAGCCAGTAAGGGTCGGCGAGATGAGGGCGGGCGATACAGACTAAGTCGGCGCGTCCAGCCATCAGAATCGAGTTCACATGGTCGGCCTGATAGATATTGCCCACCGCCATGGTGGCGATAGGCGTCTCGTTACGTATCCGGTCAGAGAAGGGCGTTTGGAACATACGTCCATAGACCGGCTTTGCCTGGGTCGCGGTTTGTCCGGCAGAGACATCGACAATATCCACCTCCGCATCGCGCAACCGTTTGGCGATCTCCACCGCATCGTCGGGGGTTATGCCTTCATCGCCGCACCAGTCGTTGGCAGAAATACGCACCGAAAGCGGCTTATGGGCAGGCCAAACCCGGCGCACGGCGTTGATCACTTCAAGCGGGTAGCGCAGCCGGTTATCCAGCGAGCCTCCGTACTCATCGTCACGATGGTTGGTTAATGGCGTGATAAACGAAGAGAGCAGGTAGCCGTGGGCGGCGTGGACCTCGATCATGTCAAAACCCGCGCGATCGGCCATCTGCGCCGCACTGACAAACTCATCGCGCACCCGATCCATATCGTCGCGATCCATTGCCTTGGGCACTTGGTTACGCGCTGACCAGGGCTGTGCTGAAGCTGCCAATATTGGCCAATTGCCATTCGCAAGCGGGGCATCCATCTCTTGCCAGCCCAACTGGGTAGAGCCTTTTGCTCCTGAATGGCCGATTTGGGCGCACAGCTTGGCCTTGGTTTCGGCGTGTACGAAATCACAAAGACGCTTCCACGCTGCTTCGTGCTCCGGGGCGTATAAACCTGGGCACCCTGGGGTAATTCGCCCTGTGGGGCTGACGCAAGTCATCTCGGTATACACCAGGCCTGCGCCACCTTTGGCGCGCTCGGCATAGTGGCTAAAGTGCCAATCGGTAGGGCAGCCATCGACGGCTTTGTACTGCGCCATGGGAGAGACCACCACGCGATTAACCAGCGTCATATCGCGCAGTTGATAAGGGGCAAACATCGGCGCGCGAGCACTGCCAGGGTTGCCCGCCTGGGTTTGGAACCAGCGCTCTGCACTTTCTAGCCATTGTGGGTCGCGTACCCGCAGGTTTTCGTGACTGATGCGCTGGGAGCGGGTCAATAGCGAGTAGTTGAACTGCACCGGGTCGAGATCCAGGTAGCGCTCCACCTGCTCAAACCACTCGGTGGAGTTGCGCGCGGCTGACTGTAGGCGCAGCACTTCGAAGCGGCGATCCTCTTCATAGCGAGCAACGGCAGCTGCCATGCTGCTTTCGCTGTGCAAGTAGTTGGCCAGCGCGATGGCGCTCTCCAGAGCGAGCTTGGAGCCGGAGCCAATTGAAAAGTGTGCGGTGGCGGCGGCGTCACCCATCAAAACTACGTTCTCATAGCTCCAGCGCTCGCAAAGTACCCGTGGAAAGTTGATCCAGGCGGAGCCGCGTATATGGTTGGCATTGGTCATCAGCGCGTGGCCGTCGAGATGCTTGGCAAAGATGCGCTCGCAGACTGCAATCGACTCCTGCTGGCTCATTTCGCCAAAGCCAAACGCCCGCCAGGTGGCCTCACTGCACTCGACAATAAAGGTCGCCGTATCCTTATCAAACTGATAAGCGTGGGCCCACACCCAGCCATGCTCGGTCTTCTCGAAAATAAAGGTGAAAGCATCGTTGAAGGTTTGATGGGTACCCAGCCAAACGAACTTGCACGCTCGTACATCAATGTCGGGCTTGAAGTGATCGGCGTAGGTTTGGCGGGTGCGGGAGTTAAGGCCATCGGCGGCCAAGACCAAGTCATACTCACGCCGGTACTGCTCAATGGAGGCTTCTGTTATATCGGTTTCAAAGCGCATCTCAACGCCGAGTTCTCGCGCGCGCTCCTGTAACAGAATCAGCAGTTGGCGGCGGCCAATGCCGCAAAATCCGTGGCCTGTAGAGACGGTTTTGGTGCCTTTATGAACGACCGCAATATCGTCCCAATAGGCGAAATGCTCACGAATGCGCTCTGCACTGACCGGGTCGTTGGCCGCCAGGTTGTCGAGGGTTTCGTCTGACAGCACCACGCCCCAGCCGAAGGTGTCGTCTGCACGGTTGCGCTCAATCACCACGATCTCATGGGAGGGATCGTGTAGCTTCATGCTGATAGCGAAATAGAGGCCAGCAGGCCCTCCACCCAGGCAGGCGATTCTCATTTTTATTCTCCACGGGAAAACACACTCTTTTCTGAAGATAGGAGAGTGCTCTATAAAATTCAAGTATAAACTTTTTAAGCTTAAAGTATTTTCTCGTGAGTAGGCGTGCGAGCGTTTAAAGCCCTCATGCGGCTGTGCTCGCAATGGTGGCCGGAAGATGAGAGCATAAATAGAAGCAGGAATATGGCAGGAGCTGCCGCTTGAGAGCGCTGGTTATCAGCCATAGAAGAAAGCGTTATGGGCAGTGAACTTTTAGTACCATGGAAACCGTACTTGCTGGGATTGACAGAGGTAGTGGGAGGCGCGACTCTAAGCCTATTATTTGATCTGAGCGTTTGATAGTAGTTATTAATAGCAGTTAAAGGTGACTTTAAGGAGAAAGCCCCATGCTCGAAGATTGCAAAAATGCCCTGGAGCGCTGGGGAGGCGTGCATTCCCTGATTGACCGCTGGCTGGATCAGCGCCGTCAGCTATTGATCAGTTTTATTGAGCTAAAAGAAGCGTGTGATGCTGAATTGGAAGCAGTGAGTAAAGCGCCTATCGATACGTTTAGTGAAAAGCTGATGGATTACATCAGCGCCGGGCACTTTGAGATTTACCCCCAGCTCTCGGAAGAGGCACGGGCCTTTGGCGATGAGGGCGCGCTCGTTATCGCGGAGAAGTTGCTCGAGCGTTTAGAAATGTCCACCGAGATGGTGTTGGAATTCGATACCGATTTTGGCTCCACGCTCAGCTGCGAGCAAAATATCGCCCGCCTACCTGCCTGGATCGACCGCTTAGCCCGCGGCCTTACCGAACGCTTCGCGCTGGAAGACCAGTTGATCGCGCGCTTGCACGCCGCCCATAGCCCGCAGCACACCAAAGCCCCTGCTTAAGTAAGACCCTCTATTAAACAGGCGCCGCCATGCGGCGCTTTTGCTCCATGGTAATCCCGCTTCAACCCCGGCACCGCTTCGCGCTGCTTCCGCGGGTGCGCTAACGCTTACGCCGCGCTACTAAATCACGCGTGCACATAACGCGGTGGGTGCCCAATACCTTATAATCGATTCACCATTCACCATTCACCATTCACCATTCACCATTCACCCCCTACGACGAAGCTTACCCCCAATCACCAACATACACGGCGTAAGCAGCAGTGTTAGCGCGGTGGCGAAGGTGAGGCCGCCGGCTATGGCGCTCGACATCTGCGTCCACCACTGGGCGGAGGGCGCATTAAAGCCCAGGGCAGGGGTGAACAGGTCTACATTGATCCCCAGCACCATCGGCATGAGCCCCAATACCGTGGTAATCGCCGTTAACAGCACAGGGCGTAGGCGTAAACAGCCCGCTTCAAGGGCGGCTTCGCCGGGTGTCATACCCTGGCCGCGCAGTTCGTTGTAGGTATCGATCAAAACAATGTTGTTATTGACCACGATACCCGCCAGAGCAATCACGCCCATCCCCACCATGACAATGCCAAACGCCTGGCCGGTAATCAGTAGGCCCATGAGCACACCCGCGGTGGAGAACACAATCGCTGAGAGCACCAACCCCGCTTGATAAAAGCTATTGAACTGGGTGACCAGAATCAGCGCCATCAAACCGATAGCAATCAAGAAGGCACTGGCTAAGAACTGCATCGACTCCTGCTGATCCTCCTGCTCACCTGCCACGTTGACCATCAGGCCGTCAGGCAAACTGTCGCTGCTTGCGGCTAGCAGGGCAGTTAGGCGCTCATCGGCGAGATAGCCTGGTGCTAAGTCAGCCTCAACGGTAATTGCCCGACGTCCATCGATTCGATTAAGGGTACCTACCTTCGGCGCCGGTTCCAGAGTCACAAAATGCGAGATCGGCACTTGGCCCCGCTGGGTGTTGATCGTCAACCGCTCCAACTGATCCAGCGAACGCCAGTTTTGCGGTAGGCGCACGCGGATATCCACTTCATCGCTGACTTCCGGCGGGCGATAGCTAGCCACCTGAAGACCGGTCGTCAGCAGTTGCACCGCGCTTCCAATGGTCGTTACATCGGTACCCATGCGCGCCGCCGCTTCGCGATCCACGTTAACCTGCCACTCCACGCCCGGAAGGCTGCGGTTATCCTGAATATCGGTAAAGCCACCCAGCTCGCGCATTAACTGGCTTATTTGGTTAACGCCTGCATCGGCGACGTCAGGATTCGTGGCGCTCACTTCAAGCACAATTGGCTTGCCGCCACCGGGGCCCATCTCCTGCTCCTGAAACTCTAGCGTAATGCCGGGAATATCTCCGGCGCGCTCGGCCATGTCGTCCAAAATGGCCTGGGCAGGGCGACGTTCATGCCAGTCGATAAACTGGAACTGCAGCATGCCAATCACGTCGTTGCCCATCTGCTGGTTAGGCACCGCAAAGGAGCGCGCATACAGCGCTCGCACTTCACTCATGCCGGATAGTTTGGCTTCCACCCGCTGCACAATGGCGTCGGTCTCCACAGCGGAGAAATCGCCTCGTGCGCGCACCAACACCTGGGCGCTGTCGGGCTCCACGGCTGGGAAGAAGTCGACACCGTGGTTAAAGCGCGCATAGCCGGTATACAGCAGCGCCATTAACAATACGGTCACCAGCAGTACCCAGGCAGGGTGCATAAGTAGCCTTGCCAGCAGGTGGCGATAGCCACGCCCAAAGGAAGTCGTCGCCTCATCAGGGTTAGCGTCTGTCGTCGTTGCGGTGGTACGCGTAAACAGGCGCCCAAGAGTAGGTAAGAACACCAACGCCATGGCCAGCGATGCCAGCAGGCACAAAATCACTGTGGCGGGCAGGTACTTCATAAACTGGCCGACCACGCCGGGCCAGAACAGCAGGGGAATAAAGACAGCCAGCGTAGTGGCCGTAGAGGCAATCACCGGCCAGCTCATTCTTGAAGCGGCGTTGAGCCATGCCTGATGAGGCGTTTGACCATCGCGCAGATGGCGGTCGGCAAGCTCACTGACCACGATAGCGCCATCCACCAGCATGCCCGCCACCAGGATCAGCGCAAACAGCACCACGATATTGAGCGTAAAACCAAACGCCCATACCAGCAGAATACCGGTTAAGAAGGCGCCGGGAATGGTAAGCCCCACCAGCAGCGCCATGCGCCAGCCCATCACCGCCACCACTACAATCAGCACTAGCACCACGGCGGTCAATACGTTGTTGAGCAGCTCGGAAAGCATATTCTCAACGGTGGTCGACTCATCCAGAATAGTGGTGAAACGCAGCTGCTCGGGAAGCAAATCATCTGCCTCGGCTAAGCGGTCACGCACCGCGCCAATGGTGGCGATGATATTCGCCCCGGCGCGTTTGGAGACTTCCAGCACCACCGCTGGTTGGCCATCGATGCGGGCAAAACCTTCGGAGTCTTTATAGGTGGGGTTTATCCAGGCCACGTCACCAAAGGTGACCACACGATCCTCATCGACCTTGACCGGCATATTCATAACATCGTCAAGGGACTCGATAATACCGGGGACTTTCAGCGCCAGGCGCCCCGCACCGGTATCCAAACTGCCCGCTGCCACCAAACGGTTATTACGCGATACCTGATTAAACAGCGAATCAAAGTCGACGCCGTAGCTTTCCAATACCAGCGGATCAACGACGATCTCCAGCAAATCTTCCCGCTCACCGGCAATATCGACTTCCAGTACATCGGCGATGCCTTCGATCTCCTCCTGCAGGCGCCGGGCAATCGTCATGCGCTCACGGGTATCCAACTGCCCGGAGAGGCCAATGGTCAACACTGGAAACTCCGAGACGTTGACCTCCATGACACGTGGCTCATCGGCCTCGGAAGGTAGCTCGCTGCGGGCAATATCCACCCGGTCACGTACATCGGTTAGCGCGGTGTCGGGATCAAAGCCAGGGTCGAATTCCAGAGTAATCGAGCCATGCCCCTCGCTGGATTGGGCGGTGAACTTGCGCAACCCTTCAATGCCACGCAGTTCCTGCTCCATGGGGCGAATCAGCAGCCGTTCGCCATCCTCGGGGCTCACCCCCTCCAGTGTCAGCGAGACATAAATCATCGGAATGGTGACGTCGGGGTTAGCTTCTTTAGGAATCATCTGCCAGGCAGTGATGCCCGCTAATAGAAGACTCACCAACAGCAGTAATGTCGTGCGAGTGTGGGCTAGCGCTGCATTAATCAACTGGCGCATGAACGCTATCCTGTTCCGCCGGCTGTGAAATAATCGCCTTTTCAACAGGCACCGGGGTCACTGTTTCACCGATATCTACCATGCCAGCGCCCAACGTGATCAGGCGTAGCGGGTCGGGTAGGCCAGTCACGTAGGCGCGCTGCGTATCGGCACTCACCAGCTCCACGGTGGTCTGCTGTACTGTGTCGTTCTCATCCAGGTGCTTGACCGCCAGTTGGCCTTCGCTATTCAAACTCAGCAGCGCAGGCGAAAGGGTATGCACCTGGCGGGGTGGCAGCGTAATGGTCAGCTCCGCACTGCCGCCTGCCAAGCGTTTACCGGCCGGGTTATCCAGCGTGGCTTCGATATAAAAGCTGCGAGTGGCCTCTTCAGCGCGGTGACTAACAAAGGTCAGCTCACCTTCGAGGTGGTCGCCATTGAGTAGCCGCGCGGTCACCGGTAACCCTTCGCTTAAATCGCCCACCTGCTGCTGAGAAACCCAGGCGGCACCTTTCAAACGGCGGTCATCGACTAGTTGGCCCCACTCTTCACCGGGCTGTAATAGGTCGCCTAGCTCCACCTGAACGCGGTTCAGCACACCATCGAAAGGGGCAGTGGGGCGGCTGTCGTCCAGCTGCTTCTGCAGTTGCGCCACGGAAGCAGCGCTGGCGCTTAGTGCGCTCTGCAGGCGCAGTAACTCGGGCTGGGAAATCAGCTCCCGCTGGCGCAGGTTGCGAGCCCCGGCATACTCCGCCTCGGCCACGGCTAGTTCATCCCGGGCCTGCTGTAGCTGCTCGGGCAGGGCGTCATTATCCAGCACCAGTAGCGTATCGCCCGCCGCAACGCGGCTACCTTGCGCGACCGGCTTCTCAGCCACAAAGCCCGCGACGTTGGCGCGCAGGATTGTTTCGCGCTCTGCCGTCAGTTGGCCCTGGACGATTTGCTGAGGAATAAACGGCGTGCTCTGCTGCACGACAATTTCAACCCGCGAACCTGCTTCGCTGCGCGCGGGTGCGTCTGGGGGCGTGGTTTGAAAGCGCTGAAAATTACCAAAAGCGAGCCATATCACTAGCGCCAGCACCAGTAGGCTAGCCAATGCATAAGAGAACGGGATTTTTCGCATGGAGCGTCCATGTCCTTAGCAAAACAAGAAAGGAGGCCATAAAGCCGAAGATACCATAGCGCAACTCAGCCTTTTCAGCGAGTAGCAAGCCATTGAGCGGATAGCAAGTATGGTAAATGGGTTGTAGTCTCATGTCTGATTGAGTTTTTCCCCGGCTGGGCATACCATCTTTGCGTCTTGAGTTCTGTTAAGCCACTCCTCAGGCGAGAACCATCCCTAGGCGAACCAATCAAGGAGCAATGATGAAAGATCCAGTACGTATTGCGATTACCGGCGGCGCCGGTCAGATCAGCTACTCTCTTATTTTCCGCATCGCCGCTGGCGACATGTTGGGGCCGGATCAGCCTGTCATTCTCCAGCTTCTGGAAATTCCCCAGGCAATGGACGCCCTGAACGGCGTGGTAATGGAAGTTAACGACTGTGCCTTCCCGCTGGTACAAGACATCGTTGCCACTGATGACCCGAACGTAGCGTTCAAAGACGCTGATTTCGCCCTGCTGGTTGGCGCACGTCCGCGCGGCCCGGGCATGGAGCGTAAAGACCTGCTGGAAGCCAACGCAGCGATCTTCTCCGTTCAAGGTAAAGCATTGAACGATCACGCCAGCCGTGATGTGAAAGTGCTGGTCGTCGGTAACCCGGCCAACACCAACGCGCTGATTGCTTCCTGCAACGCGCCGGATCTGGACGCAGGTCAGTTCACCGCCATGACGCGTTTGGATCACAACCGCGCCCTGACCCAGCTGGCACAGAAAACCGGTAAGCATGTCACTGACGTTGAAAACATGATCATCTGGGGCAACCACAGTGCCACCCAGTACCCGGATCTGGCTCAGTGCAAAGTCGACGGCAAAGCAGCGTTCGATCTGGTTGAGCGCGATTGGTACGAAAACGACTTTATCCCCACCGTGCAGCAACGCGGCGCGGCAATCATCAAAGCACGTGGCGCTTCTTCTGCCGCTTCTGCTGCCTCTTCCGCCATCGACCATATGCACGACTGGGCGCTGGGTTCCAAAGGCATCGTCAGCATGGCAATTCCGTCTGACGGCAGCTACGGCATCGACGAAGGCATCATCTACTCCTACCCAGTGCGTTGCCAGGGTGGCAAGTATGAAATCGTTCAAGGCTTCGAAATTGACGAATTCAGCCAAGAGAAGATGAAAGCCACCGAGAAAGAACTGCGCGAAGAGCGTGCAGCCGTCGAGCACCTGCTCGGCTAAATGCGCTTACTGCCGCTGTTTTGGAAGCAGCAGTTAACGCCAAAACCCCGCAGGCTTAGCTTGTGGGGTTTTTTATTGGGTGAGATTGAGCAGCATGCAACGGTGCCGAGGTTGGTGTGGGGTACCACGGCCATTTGCATAACGTGCACACGCCCTTGGAATCCCCACCCTCATGTGCCTGCGAGATTTAGTAGCGCGTGGTAAGCGAAGCGCACCCGCGGAAGCAGCGCGAAGCGGTGCCGGGGTTGGCTCGTGCAGGCAGGGTTGGTTGGGTGCCACTGGGCGTCGTTCCGCCGCCTCCCGCGGGTGCCTCGTTTGCTCGTTCCTCGCAGACTCGTTACCACGCGCTACGGTATGTGCACGCATCTGGTTTCGTGGGTTTCGTAGCGCGTGGTAAGCCTACGGCGCACCCGCGAAAGCAGCGCGAAGCGGTGCCGGGGTTGGCTCGTGCAGGCAGGGTTGGCTGGGTGCTCTTGGGCGTCGTTCCGCCGCCTCCCGCGGGTGCCTCGAAACGCTCGCTGAACTCGCTTTCTCGTTACCACGCGCTACGAGAATCACTCGATTTCGGTGGCATGATAACGTGCCACGGCCATTTGCATAACGTGCACACACCCTTGGAATCCCCACCTTCATGTGCCTGCGAGATTTAGTAGCGCGTGGTAAGCGAAGCGCACCCGCGGAAGCAGCGCGAAGCGGTGCCGGGGTTGGTGTGGGATACCACTGGGCGTCATCCCGCCGTCATCCTCAAGTGCCTCGTTTGCTCGTTACCACGCGCTACGAGACCTATACTCCTGACGATTCACGATTCACGATTCACGATTCACGATTCACGATTCACGATTCACGATTCACGATTCACGATTCACGATTCACGATTCACGATTCACCAACTCAATCCCGCAAACTCATGATCCGCCATTGGCGTTCTTTGGCGATTTCGCGCAGGGTGTCGTCGGGGTCTACGGCGACGGGGTGCTCGACTATTTCTAACAGCGGTAAATCATTGTGCGAGTCGCTGTAGAACCACGCGCCCTCCATGGTCAGGTCTTGATCTTCCAGCCACTTTTCTAAGCGGGTGACTTTGCCTTCGCGGTAGCTGGGAATGCCCGAAACGCGCCCCGTGTAGCGGCCCTCTTTGACCTCCGGGTTCACCGCGATTAAGTGATCGACCCCCAAACGCTCGGCAATCGGGGCGGTAATAAAGCGGTTGGTGGCGGTAATAATCAGCAGCGTGTCGCCTTTGGTGCGGTGGCGTGCCAGAAGCTCTTCTGCTTTGGGCAAAATATTGGGTTCGATCTTGCTGGCCATGAACTGCTGGTGCCACGCTGAAAGCTGTTCAGGCGAATTATCAGCCAGCGGTTTAAGCGCCATCTCCAAAAAAGCAGCCATATCCAGGGTGCCCGCGTTGTAATCAGCCATGAAGCGCTCATTGGCTTCCCGGTAGGCAACCGGGTCGACTGCCCCTTGTTCGAGTAAAAACTCGCCCCAGGCATGATCGCTGTCGATGGATAGCAGCGTATTATCCAAATCGAATATGGCCAGACTCACGGCGCTCCCCTTTTTTAGTCAGTGGATAGTAGACAGTCGTTAGTGCTCTAAAGACGCTAGTTAGGCAAATAGCGGACGCGGATTATCGCAGAGTCGCCATGTCATTCCCACCAACGCACGTTCTTCTCTCTACGCTGATACGCAACCATTCATCACTTAGCGTTATATTGTATTGATACGCTTGTCACCCTTGTGGAAAAATGGGGACAACTGAAAATTTATTAAGGTGATGTCCGTGATCGACGCTGACGGCTTTCGCCCCAATGTTGGCATCATCATTGCCAATAGCCAGGGGCAGCTGCTTTGGGCGCGTCGGGTAGGACAAAATGCGTGGCAATTTCCCCAGGGGGGCATCAATGCAAGCGAGACGCCACAACAAGCACTTTTTCGTGAACTTTACGAAGAGATCGGCCTAACCGCCGACGATGTTGATATTGTTGCCTGCACCCGGGGCTGGCTACGCTACCGTCTGCCACGACGTATGATTCGCACACATTCGCGTCCGGTCTGTATAGGCCAGAAGCAGAAGTGGTTTTTACTTAAAATCCGTTGCCAGGAAAGCCAGATCTGTATGACGGCAACCCCATCCCCCGAATTTGATGGGTGGCGGTGGGTGAGCTACTGGTACCCGCTAGGGCAGGTTGTGCCTTTTAAACGAGAGGTATATCGGCGCGCGCTGCGGGAGTTGTCTCCCCGCGTTCAGCGTCTGGCACAGGATGACGATTAGGGCGATTGGCCGCTGCCCAGGGTAGGGCGGCAGCAGTCTGCCAGAAAATTCCTCAGCGAGGCAAATAATAGTGAAAAGTACAACGTCCATGCTTGAGGTGTTGCGCCGGGTGATTCAGGAAGTGAACGGCGCGCGCACCCTCGACGCCGCGCTGTCCACGATGGTACGCCGAATTCGTAAAGCGATGCAGACTGATGTGTGCTCCTTCTACCTTTACGACAAGGAGCTTGAGTCGCTGGTATTGATGGAGACCATTGGCCTGCGCACCCAGGCAGTAGGGCGCGTAGTACTGCCGTTAGGCGAAGGCCTGGTGGGCTTGGTGGCCAAACGCAGCGAGCCGCTTAACCTCGAAGACGCCCAGGCCCACCCGCAATTCCGCTACTTTGAAGCCACCGGTGAAGAGCGCTACTCGAGCTTTTTGGGTGTGCCGATTATTCACCAGCGCCACATGCTGGGCGTATTGGTGGTTCAGCAAGCCGAAAAGCGCCGCTACGACGATGAAGACGAAGCCTTTCTGGTCACCATGGCCGCGCAGTTGGCGGGTGTGTTGGCACATGCTTTAGCCACGGGCAACCTGTTGCGCCCGGCGCTTGCCGGAGGGCAGGCAATGTTTAAAGGCGTTGCTGCCTCGCCTGGCATGGCTATGGGGGAAGCGGTGGTGATTACGCCGCCCGCCGATTTAAACAGCGTGCCGGATCTGATACCCCGCGATCAGGATTATGAGGTCGCCCGCCTAAAAGAAGCCATTGGCAAAACCCGCAACGAAATTCGTGCCGCGGCCGAACGTTTGGCAAGCCGGATCTCTGCCCAAGAGCTGGCGCTGTTCGATGTTTATCAGCAGATGCTCGGCGAAGCGGCGCTGGCTGATGAAGTGGAAAAGCGCATTCGCGAAGGCCAGTGGGCACCCGGTGCTCTGGCCGATGTAGTGCGTCGTCACGTCCAGTACCTGGAGCGGGTAGACGACAACTACCTGCGCGAGCGGGCGGCAGATATTCGTGATCTTGGCCGCCGGGTGCTTGCACACCTGCAAGAAGATACCCCGTCCACGCCGGAAACCTACCCCGATAACGCTATTTTGGTCGGTGATGAGATCAGCGTGGCCATGCTGGGGGAGGTTCCCCGCGAAAAGCTCAAAGGGCTGGTCTCGGTACGCGGTTCCAGCACGTCCCATGTGGCGATTGTCGCTCGGGCCATGGGCATCCCGACAGTGCTGGGCATGGTGGATTTACCGCTGCCGCGCCTAGGCGGAGCGCCGGTGGTGCTGGATGGTCACCGTGGTCGCCTGTTTGTGCGCCCAGCGCCTGAACTTACGGCCCGTTATGAAAGTCTGATCGCCGAAGAAGAGGCGCTCAGCGAACTGCTTGAGCACGAGCAGGATCTGCCTAGCGCCACGCCCGACGGTCACACGATGCCGCTCATGGTCAATACCGGCTTAGCGGTAGATGCCACCGCGCTGCTTAAAAGCCGTATCGGTGGAGTGGGCCTCTACCGAACCGAAGTGCCGTTTATGATTACCGAACGCTTCCCCGGCGAGAAAGAGCAAACCAAGCTTTATCGTGAGCAGCTCGAAGGCTTTGCCCCGTTGCCGGTGGTCATGCGCACATTGGATATCGGCGGTGACAAGGATCTACCCTATTTCCCCATTGAAGAGGCCAATCCGTTTCTAGGCTGGCGCGGTATGCGGGTAACGCTGGATCACCCGGAAGTGCTAATGGTGCAACTGCGCGCCATGCTCAAAGCCTCGATCGACCTGGATAACCTCTACGTTCTCTTCCCGATGATTACCAACGTCGAAGAGGTCGATGAAGCGCTGCGCCTGCTGGATCGCGCCATTCTAGAGCTGGGCGAAGAGGGGATTACTGTTGTCAGGCCTAAGGTGGGCGTGATGATTGAAGTGCCCGCCACTATCTATCAAATGGACGCGCTGGCGAAGCGAGTCGACTTTTTCTCCGTGGGCAGCAACGATCTCACCCAGTACTTGCTGGCGGTGGATCGTAACAACCCACGCGTATCGAGCCTTTACGATGCGCTGCACCCGGCGTTGCTCGGCGCTCTGCTGGAACTTGCTAACGATGCGACGCGGCTTGATAAGCCCATTTCGCTTTGTGGTGAATTGGCCGGAGACCCGGCTGGAGCGCTGCTGCTTATGGCCATGGGCTTTACCAGTCTTTCCATGAATGCGCCAAGCCTGCCCAAAGTGCGCGCGGCCATTCGCCGGGTGCCGTTCAGCGATGCCGAGCAACTGCTCAAAGAAGTGATGGAGCTAGACACCCCTGCCCAGGTGCATACCCATCTAGAGGGGCGCATGGATGAGTGGCAGCTGTCACATCTGATGCCGCCCCGTGACTAAGTTCTTTATGCAAAAGCCTAGGGTGTAGATTCAAGCGAACTGCTGGGCAACGCTAAAGAGGTTTCACCCTCAAAGCGCCCCAGCGGCCCAAAGCGCTGTTCGGTAACTTCGATGTGCCCGTCGCTATCCAGAGTGAGCCACGAGGTGGCGCGGGTGCCATAGCGTTCGCCGACAATAAACGCCGCTGAAAGCTGGCGCTCCAATTCAAGCCCCACGCCGGTATCCGGCAACTCCTCGATAGCCGCTTCTTGCGGATTTTGCATAGCGCGCTGAACGCCACTAGGCCATGCCTGGAACGGGCCTGGCTGTAAAAGAGTGTGCTCAAGCGCAGTGCGTACATGTAGAAGCTTTGGCCAGGGTGAGTTGAGATCAGCGTTAGAGAGGCCATGAACCCCGGGAGCTACCTCAGTGAGAGCCAGGCGATCACTGCCGCGGTGTAGGTGCCAAAGCCGTTGGGGCGTGGCGACTAATAAATTAAAGCCTGCGTAGCGCATTGCCTCACCCTGGCTGAGTGCAGTTAGCCACGCTTCTATATTGCTACACTGCAGGGCATCCGCGACCAGCTCGCCCCGGCTTGGTGCGCCGGGTGGTGTGCCCAATTGCGGGTCACGTACGTTGGTTAACGCGGCCACTACACCGCCGCGCTTGGCTGCCAGCCACGAGCCACCGGCCTCTAAATCGCGGCCACCGACAATGGCTGGGTTATCTTGCCACTCACCCAGCGGCGCGGTGGGGCGCGCATGAAACTCATCACGGTTACCCATTAGCCGCAAAGGCATGAGGGTGCCGGGTTGCCAAGCAAACGATATCAAGCACATAACAAACTCGCAGGCGATAAGGGTGAAAAACGTTCAACGCAAGAGCCGCATGACAGTAACGAAGCGTAGACGTACACTGACATTAGTATCATGTTTGTAGCATAAATCGTCACACCGAATGGGTGTGGGGGTCTTAAACAGCGGTCACGTTATCAGCGGCCATGCGGCCAATAGGAAGGCGAGATCATGCAACGCTATCAAAGGGAACACTTTTGGAACGCCATTGTTTGGCCTCTGCTGTGGCCCTTGCTGCTCGTGCAAGCAGCATTAATCGTGCTCTGCGTGGTGGTGGGCGCCATGATGTGGTGGATGTCGCCCAGCTACGTCTCTTGGAGCACCATGTTGTGGCTAATGGCGGCGCTGCTTATCGGCAGCAGTTTGAACGTCGGTGCCTTCCTTATGTTGGTTAAGGCGCATGCTCGGCGTCAAGATAATCGCTTTATGCAAGAACTCACCGAACTTGAACGGCACAGTCAAGCACTATGCGCTACCGCTGCGCGTTCACTGCCCGAACATAAATGTTCCCCGCCGGATGCCGCCGACGAATCTCATCTACCCCTTCAACGGTTGGCCAGCGTTAATGAAATCCTCGCCGGTCTTGAACGCTGCATGCACTGCTCCCAAGTCGCCACTGCCGCTACTAAGAATACCCGGCAGGAGCATGAGCAAACCTTGTTGGACGACCTTCACCACCAGCAACGGCAGCTCAAGCACTTGATCGCTGGTCGAGAAAGAGCGCGGGAAGAGTCACGATTAAAATCAGGCTACTTAACGCTGCTGCAGCGTGAAACGGATAGCTTGTTAGACCATTTAAACAGCATGGCTGATAAAGAAATTACCGATAGCTGTCGGCAAAATGTCATGGAAGTGTATGAGCATGTATCGGATATCCGCGCGCTACTGACCAATCTTGTTCAACAAAGCGCTGATGAGAGAATTGAGTCAGGTTCTGGGCAAGGCTCTTTGAGCAGTGAGGTACAAGGGGGGAGTGGTGATCGCCTGGGGGCACCGCGCACTTTACGCGTATTGGTCGTCGACGACGGACCGGTAAATTTGATGCTGGCCCGGCAGATGCTAGAAACCCAAGGCCTACAGGTGGAAGGCGCTAGCAGTGGTGAACAGGCGTTGGAACGCCAGCAAAACGCGATCTTTGATCTGGTATTTATGGATATTTTTATGCCCACTCTGGACGGGCTCGAAACCACCCGGCGCTGGCGCGAGTACGAGCGCAACCATGGCGGTAGCCAAAGCGTGCTGGTCGCACTAACGGCCAACGTCGACAATGCCGGGCGCGACGCCTGTCTGGCGGCCGGTATGGATGACTTACTTGCCAAGCCTTACCAACCCCAAACCCTCATGAATATGATTGCTCACTGGTTTCCAGGCACAGTTAAAGCGGCCCCATCTGAATGACCATCGTCACGGCGCTATCGATTTATTTAACCTTAGGCGCTGTTGCCGGCACCATGGCAGGTGTATTTGGCGTGGGCGGTGGGCTCATTATCGTTCCTGTCTTGGTCTTCGCGTTTGGTCTGCAGAACATCGCCTTTGAAATTGCCATGCATTTAGCCATTGGCACCTCTCTCGCCACCATTCTCGTCACCGGTTCATCGTCCACCCTTGGCCATTATCGGCGCGGCAGCATTCACCGTGGGTGGCTTAAAGCGCTGCTACCTGGCTTAGTATTAGGTTCCATCGCTGGGGCGTTTATTGCCGACAACCTCTCCGGCACGGCGCTGGGAACTATGTTTGGCATCTTTGTTCTACTCATTGCCGCTAAAATGGTGTTTGGATTAACGCCTAAGCAGGGCAGTACCTCACCCGGCAAATGGATAATGACGCTCGCCGGTGGCGCGATCGGCGCTGTTTCAGCACTGTTCGGGATTGGCGGAGGCGCCATGACAGTGCCGCTACTATCACGCTGTGGTGCCAGCATGACTCAAGCGGTGGGCACGGCAGCGGCGGTAGGGCTACCCATCGCGCTGGTGGGGGCTCTGGCGTTTATCGTGGTGGGCTGGGGTAATCCGCTGCTGCCTGCCTGGACGACTGGCTTTGTTATGTGGCCAGCGTTTTTCAGTATCGTAGTCACCAGCGTTCCATTTGCCCGCTTAGGCGTTAAACTTGCCCATGTTTTGCCCGCTCATGTGCTACGCCTCTCCTTCGCGTTACTGCTGGCTGTGGTAGGGGTACGTTTCCTGCTCACCTAGTCTGTGACCGTTTTACGTGCTGATTGGGCGTCTTGCATATTTCCTTTGGTCAGATTAGAGAGTGTAAATGATTAATTACCCAACGATTGACCCAGTGGCTATCTCCTTGGGGCCGCTGCAAGTCCATTGGTATGGCCTGATGTATGTGGTGGGATTTGTCGCCGCCTGGTGGCTTGGCTGTCGGCGCGCATCGCGTATTGGTCTCAATAATGACGATATCGGTGATTTGCTCTTCTACTGTGCCATCGGTGTCGTGGCTGGTGGGCGCTTAGGGTACGCACTGTTCTACGGGCTAGGACAGTGGACAGCCGACCCGCTGTGGATCTTCCGCGTATGGGATGGCGGCATGAGCTTTCACGGCGGCCTACTCGGGGTGCTCCTCGCCGCCTGGATATTCGCTCGGCGTAAGCAGTTGGCTTTTTTAACGCTCACCGACTTTATCGCTCCTCTGGTGCCGATTGGCTTGGGTGCTGGGCGTATCGGTAACTTTATTAATCATGAGCTACCGGGCCGCATGACCTCGCTTCCCTGGGGCATGCCGTTTCCCGGCATGGGGCCTGAGCCGCGTCATCCATCAGCGCTCTACGAGGCGCTGTTAGAAGGCGTCGTGCTGTTCGCCATTCTGTGGTGGGTCTCCGCCAAGCCGACTTCACGAGGCTTTTTATCCGGGCTGTTTTTAGTCTGCTACGGCGTGTTCCGCTTTATGGTCGAATTTGTCCGCATGCCCGACGCCCACATCGGCTTTATCGCCTTCGGCTGGGTCACTATGGGCATGCTGCTCTCGCTCCCCATGATCGCGCTGGGCCTCGTCATCATCGCCTGGTCACGCTCCCAGCCAGTGGATGTGAAACTCGCAAACTAAAGCACCGCGGTGCTGTTAATGGGGCGCCAAGCGCTATGATTCACGCACTTGAATAGGTGATTTTCGTAGCGCGTGGTAAGCGAAGCGCACCCGCGAAAGCATCGCGAAGCGGTGCCGGGGTTTGGTTATGTGCCACTGGGCGTCGTTCCGCCGCCTCCCGCGGGTGCCTCGTTTGTTCGTTCCTCACAAACTCGTTACCACGCGCTACGGTATGTGCACGCACCTGACTTTGGTGGTTTTCGTGGCGCGTCCGCGGAAGCAGCGCGAAGCGTTGCCAGGGTTGGTGTGTTGCCACCATTTTGTGTGCAGACGTGATCAGGCATTGGGCATCCACCGCTTTATGTGCACGCAGGATTTAGTAGCGCGTGGTAAGCGAAGCGCACCCGCGGGAGCAGCGCGAAGCGGTGCCGGGGTTAACTGGATAACGCTAACAGGCCGGCACCGCTAGACCGACAAGCTGAGGGCGCCTAGAATAAACCGCTACATCGCCTGTTAATTTGGAAATTCTGTGACTGCACCAACGCCCGCGCTTGAGCAACCCTATTTAGACTTGATGCAAACCGTTTTGGAGCATGGCGTTGACCGCCACGACCGTACAGGCGTCGGCACGCGCTCCGTGTTTGGCCATCAAATGCGCTTTGATTTATCGCGTGGTTTTCCGCTACTGACCACCAAAAAACTCCACCTGCGCTCGATTATTCACGAGCTCCTGTGGTTCCTGAAAGGCGACACCAACATCGCCTACCTAAAAGAGAACGGCGTGCGGATTTGGGACGAGTGGGCGGATGAAAACGGCGATCTAGGCCCCGTTTACGGCTATCAGTGGCGCAGCTGGCCCGACCCCAAAGGGGGCAGCGTTGATCAAATTGCCAAGGTGCTCGGTCAAATTCGCACCACACCCCAATCCCGCCGCCTGATTGTTTCTGCATGGAACCCAGCTCAGGTCGATGAAATGCAGCTACCACCGTGCCACTGCCTGTTCCAGTTCTACGTGGCCAATGGCAAGCTGTCGTGCCAGCTCTATCAGCGCAGCGCCGACATTTTTCTCGGTGTGCCGTTTAATATCGCCAGCTACGCCTTACTACTGACCATGGTCGCCCAGGTGACCGGCCTGCAGCCGGGTGAATTTATCCACACCCTAGGCGATGCGCACCTGTACAGTAACCACCTTGAACAGGCCAAAGAACAGCTATCGCGTACGCCTAAAGCGGCGCCTAAACTGGTGCTCAATCCAGAGGTAGACGACCTGTTCGCATTCCGTTTTGAAGACATTCACATTGACGCTTACGAGGCGCACCCGCACATCAAGGCCGAGGTAGCGGTATGAGCCAGCAAAACGATACGAGTAACCAAAACGGCGCTTTCGATTCCCTGGTGCCGGTGGCAATGATCGTTGCCATGGCTAAAAATCGTGTGATCGGCGTAGACGGCAAGTTACCCTGGTACCTGCCCGAAGATTTAAAGTTCTTCAAACGCATTACCCAGGCAAAACCGCTGGTCATGGGGCGTAAAACCTACGCTTCCATTGGCAAGCCGCTGCCTAATCGGCTTAATGTCGTTGTCACCCGCAACGCCGAGTTTTCCCACGAAGGCGTACGCGTGTGCCATGACCTGCCCGCAGCGCTAGAGCTAGCCGACCAGCACGCCACCATAGAGGCGGCAGAAGAGATCATGGTAATGGGAGGCGGAGAAATCTACCGCCAGGCGCTTCCCTTTGCACAGCGGCTTTACATAACGGAAGTGGACATAGAGGTAGAAGGCGACGCAACGTTTCCTGACTTCGACCCCAGCGAGTGGCAAGAAGTACAGCGCGTAGCGGGGCAGCCAGCAGAAGGGCAGCCAAGTTATGATTTCGTCGTTTACGAGCGCATCGCCGACTAAAAAGGGCAAAGGAGAAGGCTATGGCCGCCAGCTTAATGAATATATTAGATGATTTAGAAGCGCGTCTTGAACGCACACAAGCTGAGCTACATGCCCTGCGTGAAGAAAACCAGCGGCTAAAGCAGCAATTGGCATTGAAAAACGCCCAATCGCAAAGCGAGCCAAGCTCCGAAGCCACGACTACAATAGACACTGAAATACATAGCGAAGAAGCTGTCGATGCAAAAGTTCTCGACCCAAAAGCGCCTGAAACGCCAGATCAGGCCGAGCCAGAAGAAGCCAAGCCAGTAGAAACAGTGCTAGAAGAAAAAGGTGAATTATCGGCTACCGCTGAAACGGCCAAAGCGCCTTCGCCGCATGCCCTGCTGAATCAATGGTACGAGCGCTACCCCAAGGCGTTTTTTAAAGGCCACACAAAGCCCTTAAAAGTTGGTATTCATCAACAGCTTGCAGAGCGCGAAGAGTGGCCTAATAAGCTAATTCGTCGAGCCTTAGCCAACTACGTGAACCTCCCGCGCTATATAAAAGCAGTGCGCGAGGGTGCCGAACGGGTAGATTTGGATGGCCAACCCGCAGGTAAGGTCGATAAAGAAGCGGCGCGACACGCAGCAGAAAAACGCGGTGAGAAGAAAGAAGGAGGGCAGCCCAAAAAAGCGCAACCTAAACCATCGCCTGCCGCTAAAAACACCCGTCAAGAAAAACCGAAACAGCCTGATTTAGCGCAGGATGCAGAACCGAAGGCAGGAAAAGGCGAGCCGCGTAAGTCGCTTAGCTTGGAAGACAAATTGTTAGATTTACAGCAGAAATTCAAAGGCCGCTGAGACCAGGTCTATAGGTGTGGGTTCCATAAAAAAGCACAAATAGTAAGAAAACACTGTTTTTTTCTATTGCGTTCCCTGGAGTCCCAGTATAGAGTTTGTTCTGCGAGCATTGGACTATAACAAGGCTTAGTTGAGGACATGCCGCATACCACCGGGAAAAACCGGCGGATGGCAAAAGAGCATGGCCCGCAAAAGCCAACTGCCAGCTCAATAAGGGCTGAGCAGCAACGATCGAAACAGTATACGAGTTAAGGAACTTACATCATGAAAAAAACACTTTTAGCGACTGCTATCGTTGGCGCCCTGGGTGCCTCTGCTGCAGCCCAAGCTGCAACCGTTTATGACCAAGACGGCACTCGGTTAGATGTTTATGGCCGTATCGCCATGGGTGTCGCTGGCGGTGGCCCCGAGTTCAATAACGCTGGTCAGAAAATCGATGACGGCGCTGAGTTTGTAGACGTTTATTCGCGTCTTGGTCTGCGTATGAGCCACGAAGTTTCTCGCGATCTGACTGCGTTCGGTCGTGTTGAGTGGCGTTTCGACGGTGACGAGCGTACCGGCCCCAGCGGTAACGGCAACACCGGCTTCAAAGAAGTCCGTCAGAGCTACATCGGTCTGCAAAGCGACCAGTTCGGTACTTTCCAAGCGGGTAACTTCGACAGCTTCTACAACCAGTTCGTTTCTTTGCCCTTTGATTGGGAAATCGATCGTGGTTTAGAATTCGCAGGTCACCCGAAGCAGTCACGTGGCGACTCTATCGGTTACTACACGCCTGACCTGAGTGGCTTCACTGCTTACCTGCAAGCGAAGCACTACAGCGAGCGCGGCCTGACTGAAGCTCAGCAATCTTCAGAAGGTGAAGTTGTTGCAGCTCAGGGTGGCGTACGTTATGCACAAGGCCCTGTAACTGTTGGTCTTGGCTTCGTTGATGACGTGCAGCGCGGCGGCGGTAACGGCGAAGTGCTGTACGGCCTGATCGGTTCTTACGATTTCACTGACCAGTTCTCTGCACGTCTGGGCTATGAAACTCGTGACAACAACGACAGCTACGCGCTTCGTGGTGCTAACGACGAAAATGGCTACGATAAAGTTGGTGTAGGTGGTACTTTCACCACTGGTCCTTGGGCATTCGCTGCTGACTATTACAACGTAGACCGCGAAGAGTTAGACGACAGTAACGCTTGGGTTCTAGGTACTTATTACAATGTATCCAGTAACTTCGACGTGTTCCTCGAGCTTAACGATGGCGACGCACCAACTGTTGATCGTGACGTTACCCTTGGTGACCTGACTGACGACGTATACTGGCTGACAGGCGCTCGTTACCACTTCTAAGCTTGGTTTAAACACCACGCTTAAAGGGTAACTGCCTAGCAGAACCAAATAGAACCGGCCTCTTAGAGGCCGGTTTTTTTTGGATTAATGATTACGTTTTTATAGCTAATGCAAATAAGAATGATTTTTCTTTAATGATAACTTGATATTGTATAACATTAGTTCGCTGCACAGCGGAATAGCGTAAGCAGCCAATAAGATGAGCATATCAAGGGATCATTTCGAATGCAGAAGAAGCAGTTAGCAGTAGCGGTAGCCAGCCTGTTAAGTATCTCCTCGGTTCAAGCCACAACGCTTTATGATCAAGAAGGCACGAAGCTCGATATTTATGGGCGTATCGCAATGGGGATTGCGGGCGGTGGCCCTGAATTTGATAGCGCTGGTAATAAAGTCGATGATGGAGCGGAGTTCGTTGATGTTTACTCCCGTCTAGGGTTTCGAATGAGTCATGCCGTTACATCCGATCTAAACGCCTTTGGGCGCTTAGAGTGGCGATTTACCGGCGATGAACGAAATACCGACCAGGGGTTTAATGAAATTCGCCAGAGCTATATTGGCTTGGCTAGTAAGCAGTATGGAACGCTGCAAGCAGGTAACTTCGATAGCCTCTACTACCAATTTGTATCGGCCCCCTTTGATGTCTACCTCGACCGAGGCCTGCTTTTTAATTCAACCGGGCTACAGTCGCGAGGCGACTCAATTGGTTACTACACGCCCGAGCTGAACGGTTTCACCTCTTTCCTGCAAGTAAAGCACTACAGTGAGCGCGGATTAACGACTGCGGAGCAGAGTAGTGAGGGTGATGTCTTTGCCGTACAAGGCGGTATTCGCTATCAGCAAGGCCCGTTTAAAGTAGGCTTTGGCGCAGTGGAAAACGAAGCGCGTGGTGGCGGCAGCGGAAACGGTGAGATGCTATATGGCCTTATCGGTTCATACTCACTATCTGATCAGTTGTCAATGCGCTTAGGTATTGAAAGCCAAGACAATAGCGATACCGACGGAAAAGGGTTCGAAACGGTTGGTCTAGGTGGTACTTATTCAACAGGCCCCTGGGCATTTACCGCAGATTACTACAACGTCGACCGGGACGAAGGTGAAGAGAGCAACGCCTGGGCCGCGGGAGCTTACTATAAGGTTTCCAGCGCATTTGACGTGTTCGTAGAGCTAGCAGATGGCGATGCACCAAGCATGCGCAAAGAAAGTTCCGCAGACAGAACATACTGGCTAACAGGGGCGCGCTATCATTTTTAACGCCCTCTAAATGCGTTAAGAGTTACTTTGTTTATATTCAAAACGGTCACTTAAAGTGGCCGTTTTTTTTAACTTTCAATGGCCTCTTTTTTTACACGAAGAATGAATAAGTTGTACAAGAGCTGTCCATGTAGAGCCGCTGGCGGTATTCCCCTACAATGGGCGGCTGGCAAAAGTGCTTTGCGCTTATGCCACCCACTTTCATCCACCCAGAGAAGTAGGGCAAGGGAATACGCCCGTTATAATCCCTGGGCGGTAGCGTGCCTTTTATTTGGAAATAATGATGTCGACACCTCAACGTTTACCCGTGATGCGAGCTCGTATGCTGTTGGCGGTGCTTAGTGCTGCCATTTTAAGCGGCTGCGCTTCTTATCCGGCGAGCAACACGCAGCAAGAAGCGCAATATGTATTGAATAACGACCCGGCCACCTTGCTGCAAGACGACAACCTCAATGGCTTTTTAACACAGGCGCCCGCAGGTGCCGTGATTAATGCTCCAGACAGCCCATGGGGTAATAATGTCGAGATTGTGGCTGACGCCGCCTACCTTGCCGCCAGTGGGCGCGAGTGTCGCAAGCTAAGAGTAGTAGCCGTCGACTCCAATAACGCGCGTTCAGCACTCGTCTGCAAAACATCCAATGGTTGGGTTAATCAACGCGTTGTGGCACAAACAACACAGGGGCGCAATTAATGAAAGTGACCACACTGCTTGACCGCGCTACGCTAAATCGCTCGCTAGCCGTCGCTTCCATAGCGCTTGCCAGCGTTTTTGTAGTGCCCAACACATGGGCGCAGGCGCTAAGCCTTTCCGACAGCATTGTACCTGAGCAGGCTAACCAACAAGGCAGCCTGCAGCAGCAAGAAGTCAACGATACACCCCGAGCCAATTGGAATAGCGGCACATATGGCCCGGTGTCGGCCACTCCACAAGATCCAGACGCGCTACCGCCGTTTGGCGCCAACTTATTCAGCGGCGGGTTTCGCGGTGCGATGGGCGATGGCCTCAACCCTGACTACCGCATCAAACCGGGCGACCAAGTCACCGTTCGTGCCTGGGGCGCGGTTGAGTTTGACCGAGTGTTACCTGTAGACGCACAAGGCAATATCTTCATTCCCGGTTCTGGTCCGCTTAACGTAGAAGGACAAAGCAGTCAGGAAGTGGATGGCAGCGTGCGCCAAGCCATTACCTCGGTATACCCAGATAACGTCCAGGTCTATACCAACCTGCAAGGTGTACAGCCCGTAGCCGTCTACGTCACAGGCTATGTTGAAAACCCCGGCCGTTACGCGGGCACACCCAACGACTCTCTGCTCTATTTTCTAGATCAGTCCGGCGGCATAGATCAAGACCTGGGCAGTTATCGCCAAATTCGTGTAATGCGCGACGGTCGCAATGTCGCCACCGTCGACCTCTATGACTTCTTGATCAACGGCAATATACCCCGCCCGCAATTTCAAGATGGCGACACCATCGTAGTCGAAGAGCGTGGCCCCGCAATTGCGGTAGGTGGAGATGTTCACCGTGAATACCGTTATGAAATGACAGGCAACAGTTTGAGTGGCGCTGAGCTGGTGAATCTAGCGCGGTTAAGAAGCGGTGTTTCACACGTTTTGCTACGTGGTGACCGTGAAGAAGGACCTATTGCTCAATACTTCCCCATTGATATGTTTGCCGGTCAAACGATCCGCAGCGGCGACGAAGTGCTGTTCAGCTCAGATAAGCGCAGTGAAACCATCGTTGTGGAAGTAGAAGGCAGCTATTACGGCCCTTCACGGTACGCTTTGCCGCGGGATGCTCGCTTAAGTGAATTATTAGACGCCATCGCCGTGCCAGAAAACATGACCGCCGTGGAAAGCATCTCAATACAGCGTGAAAGTGTTAAAAAGCAGCAAGCGCAGTCCCTTGAAGAGAGCCTACGCCGTCTAGAGACAACCTACCTAGGCGCACCCTCCAGCACCAATGAAGAAGCGCAGATTCGTGTACAAGAAGCGGAGCTGATTCAGGACTTCATCTCTCGTGCCAGTGAGTTAGAACCCAGTGGCCGTTTAGTCGTCGCTTACGATGGGCGCATTTCTGATATTCGCCTGCAGGATGGCGATGTGGTCACTATTCCGGAAGTGAGTGACTCCATGCTGATAAGTGGTGAAGTGCTTGTGCCCCAAGCCGCTGTTTATCGCCCAGGCATGAGCGTGATCGATTACATTGAAGGTGCTGGCGGCTTCACCGACCGTGCAGATGACGACCATATTCTTGTGGTACGCCAAAATGGTGCTGTCGAGAACGCCCGCAATGTCAATTTACGGCCAGGCGATGAAATCCTCGTGATGCCCGCGGCACCCACGCACAACCTTCAGCTAGCCTCCACGCTAACGCAGATCCTCTACCAGATCGCCGTAGCAACCAAAGTAGCGGTTGATCTGTAATAGGAGAAGGGTGAGGAGTTAGGGGGGGAGTGAAGAGTAAGGAGTGAGGGGGTGAAGAAAGTCCCTCTCACACCTCACAATTAACACCCCACCCCTCACGATTTACAACTTACCCCTCACAATTAACACCTCACCCCTTACACCTCACTTATTCAAGAAGTAGCCCTATGGATAACGTAAACAGTGGCCCACGGCGGAGCACACGTACACCATGGCAAGTCACGCGCAGCGTGTGGTACGCCATGTTCATGCGCGAAGCCATTTCGCGCACCATGTCGGATCGTATGGGCTGGTTTTGGATGATTTTCGAACCAGTCGCCTTTACTGGCATTATGGTCGGAATTCGTAGTTTTGTTAGTGGTGATCGCCTGGTAGTGAATGCCGAATTTGTCCCCTGGATGATTGTGGGGCTAATGGGCTTTTTTCTAGTACGAGAAGGTATGTTGAGGGGGATGGGCGCCATTGAGGGTAATAAATCTCTGTTTGCTTACCGTCAAGTTCAACCCGTAGACCCCGTGCTAGTTCGTAACTTTTTAGAAGGCATGCTACGCAGTTTTATCTTCCTGCTTTTTATCGGCGGCGGGTTAATGCTGGGGTTGGAACTATACCCAGATAATGTCATTAGGGTGATGGCTGCTTGGCTTTCACTGTGGTGCCTTGGTTTGGGATTGGGGCTAATAACTTCCGTAGCCAATGCGCTTGTACCCGAAGTTGGGAGGGTAATACGTATGCTTTCGTTACCTCTCTTGATAATTTCAGGTGTAATTCTTCCATTGAACTCTTTGCCCCACTGGTTGCTGGAATACTTGATGCTTAACCCTATCCCGCATGGTCTTGAAACGTTGCGCCTGGGGTTCTTTGACAAGTACCAAGTCGTAACGGGCACCAGCATGCTCTATTTCTGGCTATTTACACTCACCTTAATCGCCCTGGGGCTGTTGATGCACCTGCGCTTTATTGATCGTTTGAAGGCACAATAAACTATGCAACGTTCTTTCCGTCATTTTGTTAAAACATCGCCACACTGGGCCGTGGCGATAATCGCGATTGCTTTAGTCTCGTTTTATTGGTTTGTATGGGCGGAGGAACGCTATGTATCCCGCGCAACCGTAGTGTTAGAAAGCCCCCAGGTCGCTACGCCGGAATTTAGCCTATCGTCAATTATGGGCAGCGGTGGAGGTGGTAATACTCACGATTTATTACTGCTGCGTGAGCACTTACTCTCAGTCGATATGCTGCGCTTGATAGATGAGCAACTCAATTTTCGTGAACACTATGCCGAGCATGGAGATATCTTCGCCAAGCTGCATAACCGCGATGCCCCCATTGAAGATCTGCACCAATATTACCTGCGCCGGGTAGAGGTAGAGCTGGATGAGTACGCAGGTGTATTGAATATTCGTGTACAAGCATATACGCCTGAGTTTGCTCATGACGTGGCCACGCTGCTACTTGAAGCAGGTGAAGACCATATGAATGAAATGGGGCACCGTCTAGCAGATGAGCAGGTGAAATTTTTAGAACAGCAAATGGTTCGACTTGAAGAGCGCTTCGAAGAGACCCGGGCCAAGCTGCTTGAATTCCAAAACGAATATGGTTTGGTTTCTCCAACCGCAACGGTGGAAAATATTAACCAAGTGGTGGCAACACTTGAGGCTGATCTAGCCCGCCTGCAAGCGCAGCGCAGTGCACTAGCCAGCTTCCAAAGCTCCCAGTCTTCTGAACTGCGCCAAGTCGAGCGTAATATCACCGCATTACGCGACCAAATTATTGAGCAGCGTGATCGAATCGCCCAAGCTTCAGGCGACTCGCTCAACAGTGTTTCAGCGCAATATGAAACACTAGAACTGCAGGCACAGTTCGCCCAGGAAACCTACTCAAGTGCACTGGCGGCGTTAGAAAACACCCGCTTGGAAGCTGCCCGCCAGCTCAAGCAGGTAAGCATACTGCAAAGCCCGCTATTCCCGGAGTACCCCACAGAACCCAACCGGCTCTACAACAGCAGCGTATTCGCCATCATCACCATCTTCCTCGCCTTTATCTTCAGCATGCTGATGATGATCATCAAAGATCACCGCGATTAAGGTTGGGGTGAAGGGTGAAGGGTACGAAACGATTCACCATTTACCACTCACGATTCACATTTTTGTAGCGCGTGGTAACGAGAAAGCGAGTTCAGCGAGCTTTTGAGGCACCCGCGGGAGGCGTCGGAACGACGCCCAACGGCACGTAACCAACCCCGGCATGCGATCGCGGGTGTCGATTCAGTTGTCCAAACTAAGTATGTAGTTTGAGAATATGTACAGTCACCGTTTCAAGGTAGATATTTACATAACACGCCATGCCCGTGAGCGCATGGCTAGTCGAAATATCACAGAAAGTGAACTGCTAGAATTGATAGAGCGGGGAACAGTAAAGTACAAAGATGCTACGCGGTTTTGGATAGCGATGCATGTTGAAAGTCGCCAAGACAACCTTTTGTCTATCGCAGCTGTCTTAGAAGACAAACTGGTTGTCAAAACCGTTATGCATCACTTTGAGTGGGAGGATAAGTAATGCGTACAACCTACGATGAAGCGGATGACATTCTAGTTCTGCACCTTTCAGATAAACGTACGGTTAAAGAAGTTTCTCAAGACTGGAATACGCATATTAGTTACGCGGAAGATGGCACAATTACTGAAATTGTCATCCTTGACGCTTCTAAGCAGGGGGCATGGCCGCTCTTAAAGAGCCAAGCAGCGTAACCCAACCCCCGGCACCGCTCCGCGCTGCTCTCGCGGGTGCGCCTTAGGCTTACCACGCGCTACTAAATCACGCATGCATAGAACATGGTGGAAGCACGCCCAACGGCACATAACCAAACCCCAGCACCGCTTCGCGCTGCTTTCGCGGGTGCGCCTGGAGCTTACCACGCGCTACTAAATCACGCATGCACAGAACATGGTGGAAGCACGACCCGTAGCGCGTGGTAACGAGAAAGCGAGTTCAGCGAGCTTTTGAGGCACCCGCGGGAGGCGTCGGAACGACGCCCAATGGCACAGAACCAAACCCCAGCACCGCTCCGCGCTGCTCCCGCGGGTGCGCCTGAGGCTTACCACGCGCTACTAAATCACGCATGCACATGACCTTGTGGAAGCACGACCCGTAGCGCGTGGTAACGAGAAAGCGAGTTCAGCGAGCGTTCGTGGGCACCCGCGAAAGGCGTCGGAACGACGCCCAAGGGCACATAACCAACCCCAGCACCGCCCCACACTGCGACCGCGGGTTCGCTGAAGCCAAACACCTCACAATTCACCACTAACGGTTTACCAATGCTCGACATCATTCACCACGGCGGGGCCACTGGGGTAACGGGCAGCTGTCACCAACTGCTACTCAATCGTCACGAATCGCTACTGGTGGATTGTGGCCTCTTCCAAGGGGAAGACGCCGCGGAAGACAGCTTCGAGCAGCTACAAATTGAATTCGATATCAGCACCGTTAAGGCGCTCATCATTACCCACGTCCATATTGACCACGTGGGCAGGCTGCCTTACTTACTGGCGGCGGGTTTCGCCGGCCCGATTATCTGCTCGATCCCCACGGCCAAGCTGCTGCCCCTGGTGATTGAAGACGCGCTAAAAATTGGCTTCACCCGCAATGCCCAACTGATCGAGCGCTTTCAAGCGCAGCTCGAAAAGCAAATCGTTAGCGTGCCCTACGGCAAATGGCACAACATAGGCAGGGTAAGCGAAGTAAGCGGCCACACCGGCGCTAGCGCAAACACGACTGAAAACGCAGGGATAGGTGAAGGCACAGGCACCACACGGGTAAAACTAAAACGGGCAGGGCACATTCTAGGTTCCAGCTACGTTGAAGTGAGCTACCAGGATGCTGAGACCGGTGAAAAAGAGCGCATCGTATTCTCCGGCGATTTAGGCGCCCCATACGCACCGCTACTACCTGCACCTAAATCCCCCTACGGCTGCGACCAACTGGTACTCGAAAGTACCTATGGCAACCGCCAACACCCAGACCGCCGCCAGCGACGCGCCACCTTAAAAGCTGCCGTAGAGCAAGCACTCGCTAACGGTGGCACGGTGATGGTGCCTGCGTTCAGTATCGGCCGCACCCAAGAGCTGCTCTACGAGCTAGAAACCATTATTCATCAAGCGCGCTCACCGCAGTGGCAGTCACTGGAAATCATTGTCGACTCACCGCTAGCTGCGCGTTTTACAAAGGTTTACCGCGAGCTAAAACCCTATTGGGATAAAGAAGCACAAGGGCGCCTGCGCAGTGGCCGCCACCCACTCAACTTTGCCAATCTCTACACCGTAGATAGCCACGCAGAGCATGAACAAACCGTTGAATACCTATCCAAAACAGGTCGCCCAGCAGTGGTAATTGCCGCCAGCGGCATGTGTGCAGGCGGGCGAATCATGAACTATCTCAAAGCCATGCTGGGTGATGAACATCATCAAGTACTGTTCGTAGGCTACCAAGGCGCAGGCACCCCAGGGCGGGATATTCAGCAATACGGCCCCCAGGGCGGCTGGGTAGCCATCGACGGCGAACGGTTTGATATAAAAGCAGGCGTAACCTCCATCAGTGGTTACTCCGCCCACGCAGACCAAAAAGACCTGCTCAACTTCGTAAAACGCATGCGCCGCTGGCCCCACACCATCCGCCTGGTTCACGGCGAACAAACCGCCCGCGCAGCGCTCAAAGCTGAACTCGAAACTCTTTATCACCGAAAAGGCAAGCAGGTGAAAGTGGTGAATGGTGAGTAGTGAATGGTGAGGAATGAATGATGAGCGGTGGCGGGAGGTTGGATGAGAAAGCATCAAGAGCTGAGAATTTGGCAAGAAACAATGGACTTGGTGGAGACTATTTATGCCCAAACCGCTGCGTTTCCAAATCATGAACTTTATGGCCTAACCAACCAAATGCGCCGGTGTGCTGTTTCGGTACCGAGCAATATTGCAGAAGGGGCTGCTAGAGGAAGTACTCAAGAGTTCATTCGCTTTTTGCATATATCTCAAGGCTCTCTCAGCGAACTAGAAACGCAATTACTTATCGCCCAACGTCTCAACTATTTACAAGATATTTCAGGAATTTTGGCATCAATTAATCAGGCATCTGCTCAGCTAGGTGGTCTCATCAAACATTTAAAGAATCGGTGAAATCAATGCGCCACATGAACTTCCTATTCACCATTCACTACTCACAATTCACAAACCAAAAATGATCGAAATCAAAAACCTCTACAAACGCTACCACAACCACCACGGCAGCGACTGGGTGCTCAAAGACATCAACCTCACCATCCCCAAAGGGGTAAGTGTCGGTCTGATTGGTGCCAATGGCGCGGGTAAATCCACACTGCTGCGTCTAATCGCCGGTATGGATTCACCTGAACGCGGTGAAGTGATTCGTCACAGCCGGGTTTCCTGGCCCGTTGGGTTAGCGGGGGGCATGCAGAATAATATGACCGGGCGCCAGAACGTTAAATTTGTCGCTAGGGTGCAAGGCTCCTCACCCCAGGAAGTTCAGCGTGTTATTCAATTTGTAGAAGAGTTTGCTGAAATTGGTGAGGCATTTGATGAACCGGTGCGCACATACTCTTCCGGTATGCGTTCACGTATATCCTTTGGGCTATCACTTGCCTTCGATTTTGATATCTATATATCCGATGAAGCCACGGCAGTGGGTGACAGGGCTTTTAAAGAAAAGGCCAAAGCGTTATTCCAGTCTAAAGTGGGTGAAGCCTCGTTAATTATGGTCTCCCACTCGGAAGGTATCTTAAAAGATTTGTGTTCCGCTGGTCTCTACCTGAATGAAGGCACCGCTCATTGGTACGATAATATCAAGGATGCCATTAAGGCCTACCACGACGATATAGATACGCATAAAGCTGTTTCAACGGTGGAGGAAGTCAAGCAACCGGAGCCAGTGTCGAAGATTGACCCCAACCTGCCACAAGACATAGCCGGTGCTGAAAAGCACCTTCAGCAATGCCGCGTTAAATTAAAAGAAGCAAAGCGATCTCTTGAGGTCGCCAAAACAGAAAAACTGCTACCGCTATATCTAGACCAAATAACGAAAGATATACCTAAAAGAGAACGTCAGGTCACGCATGCGATTCAGCATCTAGACGCGCTAAAGCAAGCGTCCTCGCAGGTGGAAATGTAAGAAATGATGAAACAAAGGACTTAACAGTAATGCAGCAAAAAACATTTTTAATTACCGGCGGGGCAGGATTTATCGGTTCAGCTGTAGTGCGTGAGCTTATTCAAAACTCAACTCACCGCGTGGTAAACGTAGACAAGCTGACTTACGCAGGCAATTTAGAATCCCTGGCAAGTGTTGAAACCAGTGAACGCTACACCTTTGCCCAGGCCGATATTTGCGATGCAGCCGCCATGCAGCAACTGTTCGAACAGCAACAGCCTGATGTAGTGATGCACCTAGCGGCGGAGAGCCATGTAGACCGCTCTATTGACGGCCCGGCAGAGTTTATTCAAACCAATGTGGTGGGTACTGCCGTACTGCTGGAAGCCGCCCGTAGCTATTGGAACAGCCTGGAAGGTGAGCGTCGCGATGCTTTTCGATTCCATCACATCAGTACAGACGAAGTGTATGGCGATCTAGAAGGTACGGAGGACTTGTTTACCGAAGTAACCTCCTACGCGCCCAGCTCACCGTATTCGGCCAGTAAAGCCAGTTCTGATCACTTAGTGCGCGCATGGCAGCGTACTTATGGCCTGCCTACGTTGGTGACCAACTGTTCGAATAACTACGGCCCGTTCCACTTTCCGGAAAAACTTATCCCGTTGATGATTCTTAACGCGCTAGCCGGTAAGCCGCTTCCCGTGTACGGCAATGGGCAGCAGATCCGCGACTGGCTGTATGTAGAAGACCACGCCCGCGCACTGATCAAAGTAGCCACAGAAGGCCAAGTAGGCGAGACCTACAACATCGGCGGCCACAATGAGCAAACGAACCTGCACGTGGTGGAAACCATCTGTGAGATTCTGGATGAATTAGCGCCGAGTGAGGCGTTAGGCGTGAGGAGTGAGGGGGCAGAAGTGAGGAGTGAGGAGTTAGGAGTGAGGGAACCCTCCTCACCCCTCACAAGCCCGCAGGGCGCTCACCCTTCTCAAGCGAAGCGCTCTCACAAAGATTTAATTACCTTCGTCACCGATCGCCCCGGTCATGATGTGCGCTATGCCATAGACGCCAGCAAAATCGAACGCGAGCTAGGCTGGGTACCAGAAGAAACCTTTGAAACCGGCCTGCGCAAAACCGTGCAGTGGTACCTCGCCAACGAAACCTGGTGGAAACGCGTACAAGACGGCAGCTACCAAGGCCAACGCCTAGGGAATGTATAGTAAGGGGTAAGCGCTTCGCTGGTGAGGAGTGAGGTAAATAGACATGAGGAAGCATCAGCAACTGCGGGTATGGCAAGAAGCGATGGATCTCGTTGTCGCTATTTACTCAATGACCTCATCCTTTCCCTCAGTTGAGCGATATGGGTTAGCTAGCCAAATGCAACGTGCTGCTGTATCTGTGCCAAGCAATATAGCCGAAGGAGCGGCGCGTGGTAGTAAACCCGACTTTTTAAGATTTTTGCACATAGCACGTGGTTCGCTCAGTGAACTTGAAACTCAGTGCCAAATTGCCCAACGCTTAGGGTATATGGGTGATATTTCAGCACTGGAACTAGCGATCAACTCTGTATTTTCACAGCTAGGCGGACTGATCAAGCATTTAAAGGCTTCACTATGACATCTGAACACGCACACCTCACACCTCACGCTTCACCCCTCACTATTTTCATCACTGGATCAAACGGCCAAGTCGGCTTTGAGCTACAACGCCAATTTTCCCTATTCGGTAATGTGTTAGCCCCTACACGGCATGAACTTGATTTAACAGATGCCAATGCAGTAGACGTCTACTTGGCTGAACACCAGCCTGCGTTGATCCTTAACGCCGCCGCTTACACAGGGGTCGATAAAGCCGAAAGCGAACCAGAGCAAGCCAAACGCCTCAATGCCGAGCTGCCAGCACAGTTAGCTGAGTATGCTGCCGAGAACGGCATACCGCTGGTGCACTACTCCACCGACTACGTCTACCCAGGTGATGGTGAAACACCCTGGCAGGAAGATAGCCCCACAGAGCCGCAAAGTGTATACGGCCAGACCAAGCTGGAAGGCGACCAGGCGGTTGCCCAAAGTGGCTGCCAACACCTGATTTTCCGCACCAGCTGGGTATACGCCGCACGCGGCAACAACTTTATGAAAACCATGCTACGCCTGGGCCGTGAGCGTGAAGCGCTCAGCATCGTCAACGACCAAATAGGCGCGCCCACACCCGCACGCCTAATCGCCCAGGCCACCGCACTAGCATTCACTACTCACAATTCACCACTCACCATTCACATCCCCTCAGGCATCTACCACCTGGCGCCAAGAGGGGAAACCAGCTGGCACGGGTTCGCATGCGAAATTTTTGAGCAGGCACGCAAAGCAGGAGAAACGCTTGCTATTAAGCCGCAAGGCGCAGCGGGCATTCCCACCGCTGAGTATCCAACGCCTGCACAACGGCCTCTAAACTCACGAATGAACCTGAGTAAACTTGAAGCTGCCCTTGGTGTCACACTACCGACCTGGCAAAACCAGCTAGCGCTAACGTTGAAAGAGTTCTGTGAGGAGTGAGGAGTAAATGGCGTTCAGTTCTGATTTGTTAAACCGGTTTACACCTCACACCTCTCATCTTCCAATTATATATTCACGGATGACTGACTATGAACACCTCTCAGCTCACACCTAACTCTTCACAAAGAAAGGGCATTATTCTTGCCGGAGGATCTGGCACCCGTTTACACCCCATCACGCGTGGTGTCTCAAAGCAGCTGCTGCCTGTCTATGACAAGCCGATGATCTATTACCCGGTTTCTGTCTTAATGCTGGCCGGTATTCGAGAGATCCTAATCATCTCGACGCCTGAAGACCTGCCGCAGTACAAAAGCTTGCTAGGTAATGGCGACGACTTTGGTGTTCAGTTTGAATACGCCGAACAGCCAAGCCCTGACGGCCTGGCACAAGCCTTTATTATTGGCGAAGAGTTCATTGGTGACAGCCCCGTTTGCCTTGTGTTGGGCGACAATATTTACCATGGTCAGCACTTTTCCGAGCAGTTGAAACGTGCCAGTGCACACGCCACAGGGGCCAGTGTATTTGGCTACCTTGTCAAAGACCCAGAGCGTTTTGGCGTTGTAGAGTTTGACGAGAGTGGTAAAGCCATCTCTATCGAAGAGAAGCCTAAGAAGCCAAAATCGGCTTATGCGGTCACAGGGCTGTATTTTTACGACAATGACGTTGTCGAAATTGCCAAACAGGTCGAGCCTTCCGAGCGTGGCGAGCTGGAAATCACCAGTGTGAATAATGCTTACCTGGAGCGCGGCGATTTGCGCGTAGAGCGTTTAGGCCGTGGTTTTGCCTGGCTTGATACCGGCACTCACGACAGCCTTCTAGAAGCCAGTCAATACGTACAAACCATAGAGCACCGCCAAGGCCTGAAGATCGCCTGCTTGGAAGAGATTGCCTGGCAGCACGGTTGGATCAGCGATGAGCGCCTGAGTGAGCTAGCCAAGCCGCTAGCCAAGACTCAATACGGCCAGTACCTTCAACGCCTTTTAAATATGAAGAGTAAAACGTGAAGCGGAAGGTGACTTGCTCTTCGCTTTTAATGTCTTACACCTAACTCTTCACCTTTCACGAGCTACCTATGCAATACGAAAAACTCGCCATTCCCGATGTAGTTCTGCTCACCCCAAAAGTCTTTGGCGATGAGCGTGGCTTCTTTATGGAAACCTTTCGTCAAAGCGAATTTGAGCAGCACTGTGGTAACTACCAATTCGTTCAGGACAACCACAGCAAGTCAGCCCACGGTATTTTGCGCGGGCTGCACTATCAATATAAGCAGCCCCAGGGCAAGCTAGTGCGCGTAACACAAGGCGAGGTATTTGATGTTGCCGTCGATATGCGCGTCAGTTCACCGACCTACGGTCAGTGGGTAGGCGCGCGGTTGAGTGCTGAAAACAAACAGATGCTATGGGTGCCACCCGGCTTTGCTCATGGTTTTTACGTCATCAGCAATGAAGCTGAGTTCCAGTATAAATGTACCGATTATTACGCGCCTGGTGATGAAGTCTCCATCCTTTGGAGCGATGCCACGCTGGGGATAGATTGGCCATTGGTAGAAGGAAAAAAACCCTCGTTATCTGAAAAGGATGCCGATGGAATAATGTTTAAAGAAGCACCAGTTTTTTAAAATTATTAAAACTGTTTTTCTATATAGTAAATAATATAGAACATATGTGTTGGATGTTCGTAAGTACTTATTTTAATTATACACTATTTAAAGGTTGTTAACGTGCTTAATAGCGATAAGTATCAAAAAGTTAAGGCTCTCCTCCTGGAAAATGGAGCGTTTGATGCTGACTATTACCTCGCGAATGGTGGTCATAAAGCAAGTTCTCGCGAGGAGGCACTAGAATATTACTTAAGAGTAGGTGTTAAAGAAGATCATAAGCCAAATGCAGACTTTGATCCTCTGTGGTATAAAAATTACTATGGAGATGTTGAGGGAAACGGTTTTTTGCATTTTTTGAAATTTGGGAAGGCAGAAAATCGCTTTGCTAATCAGGAAGAGATGCTTAGATACCAAGAAATTATTGAAAGTGGTAGATTCGATGTTAAAGCGTACTTAAATCGCTATGATGACTTGAAGAAAGTGGATGAAAATTTTGACCCAATTTTGCACTATGTACGACATGGTCGTAAAGAAGGACGTCAGTATATTAGCGAGAGCGAAATTAGGGAATTGGAGAAACTAAAAGAAGATGAACGTATAGTTTCAGAGTCTGGTCTGTTTGATTCTCAATTTTATGTAAAGTCCTATCCTGATGTTTTAAAGAAAGGGCATGATTCGTTAAATCATTTTTGTTTACATGGCTGGAAAGAAGGTAGAAATCCTAATGATCAATTTAATGTTAATTTTTATCTGGAAACTTACCCTGACGTAAAGGAGCTAGGTGAAAATCCATTTGTACACTGGTTACTACATGGGCATAAGGAAGATAGGCTAATTAATGCTAGCCAAATGAAAACAAACGAACCAGATCTAGTTTTGTTTTTTGGAGAAACTCGAGGCGATAGTGTGCCTTTAGTTCTGTTGCAGCTTTTACATTGGATGAAAGTCAATACAGAAATTAATTTTTGCTTTGTTTTTGAAGGCTTTAATAATAGCATTCCAAAATGTGAGCTACTTTCACCTGTATTTGTAATGGATGAGGTGGAAAGAGAGAGCCTTGAAGCAAAACTTATTGCGTTTTGTGGAGGTGAAGTTCAAGCCCTATATTTAGATAAATCGATAGATGACAAAAATAATGTTAAGCCTGATCTTTTCTTTACCAGCCTGGATAATGTGGTAAGAGAAGAAGGTGAATCGTCTTTTTATTACGAAAAAGGAAGCCGATTTGAAAGTGATTTTAATGTTTTCTTTGAGTTTTTTGAATATTACCGTTTGCTTAATAGCGATGAGTTTGATGAACAGGCATATATTAAACGTTATAACGATTTAAAAAATGTAAGTAAAGATTTTGATGCTGTTTTACACTATGTTAAGTTTGGTCGTCATGAGAATAGAATTTATCATAGCGATGCTAAAGCGACCATTGAAAGAAATGGACTGCAGAGTGAGCTTCCAAGTGTTGATGAGGATGTTATAGATAAGTCGGGTTTATTCAATAAAGGTTTTTATTTAAGTTCTTACCCTGATGTTGCTGCTCTTAACCAGAGCCCAATTCAACATTACTGTCAAGACGGGTGGCGTGAAAAACGCAATCCAAATGAAGAGTTTAGTACTAACTTTTACTTAAATAAATATCTAGATGTTAAAAAATCAGGTGCTAATCCTTTTGTTCATTGGCTAAAGCATGGTCGTGGTGAAGGTCGTTTAATCAATAAAATTGAGGTAAACCCTTTTCAAACACAGCTGGCAAATTGTCCAAGTGTTATATTTGTATCTCATGAAGCTTCTCAGACAGGGGCTCCAGCAGTATTACTTTCATTAATGCAATGGGTTAAAGAAAATACAGATATTAACTTTTCAATAGTAGTCGGTTCGCAAGGTGTTTGGAATAGTCGTTTTGAAAATTTGGCCCCAACGTTCTATCTAGATGGCTACCATCATAACGAACTACAAACAGAGCTAAAAGAGTTTTGCGGCAGTCATGTTCAAGCTGTTTATATTAATACAATAGCATCTGCATTGTATGCTGAAAAATTAAGCTTTTTGCAAGCAGAGTTTATTACCCACGTTCATGAAATGGAAAGTGTTTTCAAGGTTTATGATGAACACGTGGATGTTTTGAAAAGGATATGCAAAAAATTTATTTCAGTATCACCAGGATCAACACAGGCTATTGAAAAAAGATTTAATCTGAAAGAAATTGAGCTATATTATTTAAAGCCATTTATTGATAAGCGGAAGCTATCAGAAGAAAAGATTGAAAAACCTACTGATAAAAAAGTCATATTTGGCTGTGGGGCGGTAGAGAAACGCAAAGGATTTGATCTATTTTGCAAAGTGGCGCGTGAGCTCAAGAAAACACGTAGTGACTTCCATATGTATTGGATAGGCTCAGATGTTGGCAAAGATATGGATGCCATGGAATCAATTGAGTACTATCAGGTTGAAGATGTAGTAGATTTTTTAGGTAGCAAGAGCTACCCGAGAGATTACTTTAGGTGGGGGGATATCTTTTTATTACCTTCACGGGAGGATCCCTATCCCTTGGTATGTATGGAAGCCGCTGAATGTAAAATGCCGGTTGTATGTTTCGATACACAGGCGGGTGGTATGCATACCTTTGTTGAAGAGGATGCAGGTAGTGTAGTTGCCTATTTAGACACTAAATCCATGGCTAGAGCAGTAGCTGAACTGCTTGATGATGATGTAAAAAGACAAGCAATGGGCGAAAGAGCCTATGAAAAAGTAAAAGATCGTCACTATGTTGATGTAGTAGCACCCCAAATAATTCAAGCTATGCCTGCAAATCTTGATATCACAGAGCATAGCGAAATAGAAAGCTATAAAGCCCTAATTCGTCATGCTAAAGCAGTATCTTTTGATATTTTCGACACTTTAGTGACTAGAAGGGTGGCAGATCCAAACGTTGTGTTTGATATTATTGAACATAAAATTACGCAATCGGAGGCTGCTCCTATACCCTTGATACAGCAACGAATGAGTACTGCAGGAAGAGTATTAGGAAGTTATAAGGGCAAGGTAGACGACATATCGATCGATGAAATCTATTACCATATGGCGTTCTATAATGACCCTATATTTGAAAAAAGCACTGAAATTGAGATGTGCATTGCACATCCGATTGGTAAGATTCTGTACGACTATGCGCTAAAATTAGAAAAACCCATTTATATAACCAGTGATATGTATTTAGATGAACCCACTGTAACCCATATTTTGAATAAGAATGGGTATGAAACTTGGGAAGCGTTCTATCTCTCTTCAACGGTAGGCAGGAAAAAAGATACCGGCAAACTGTATTCGCTAGTCAAAGATAAAGCTGCTGAAAAAGGTATCCTACCAGCTGAAATACTCCACATTGGCGATAGCTGGGTAGGCGATGTTAAACATGCCCGTCAACAAGGATTATCAGCTGTCCGTTTTGCACCTCTCTATGATCGAAATCATAAATTATTTACTATTTCACCAGAAACCACGCTATCGCAATCCGGGCGTATTTGGGACAGCTTTTCTACCCAAGCGACTCGAATGTGGCGCGAGACATATCCTGAGCAAGCCGGAGATTTTTATACCCGGCTTGGCTTCGAGCTAAGTGGGCCGCTTGCTAGTATGATGGCAATGCATACTAAAGAGCTTGCGGATCAGCATGGTGCCCATCACGTTGTGTTCATGGCTAGAGACGGGCGTATTATCCAAAAAGCATTTAACGCTCTTTACAAAGACGATTTATTGAACCATAGGTATCAATCAAGTTATTTACACCTTTCGCGAGCCACTGTCATTCCTGCTACTTTCGAACATCCTTTAACTTCCAATGACATTTATTTTTTGGTGGAGGGCTTACATCTACAAGAAAAACCACTTCGCTATTTCATTGAAAAGGCAGGGCTAAACCCTACTAGTTCTACCGTGCTAGAACTTGTCAGCCATTATTTTGATTCAATAGAAAGTGTTCCTACATGGCATGATGCGAATAAGTTGGCAAAAATGTTTATGAGTTTGTCTCATGATATTTATGAGGCTAACGCCGAACATAGAGAAGCATTAAAAGTTTATCTAACCCAACATGGTTTGATGGAGAATAAAAAAACAATACTTGTAGATGTTGGCTGGCTTTTAAATATTCAGTCAAGGCTTGTTAATTTTTTAAAACGACATGGTAGTAAAGGTGAATTAATAGGTGCTTATGTAGGCTCGCGTGATCGTATTAATAAACAAATAATACATAGTTCTTTGTTGTTTGATAACGGTGACCCCAGCATGTGGTCTTCCTTTCTTGAAAAAAATGTTACCCTCTTCGAAGTATTATTCTCTGCGCCTGAGCCTTCTGCCAGCGGCTTAGTGTTAGACCAGCTTGGAAATTCTGAAGTTGCTTTTAAACCAATGACTATGCCGCTAAGTTCTGAATTTCAAGTGGCTCAGAAACTTCAACTTGGTGCGGAGCGATACTTTGAATATCTGGCAGAGGCACGTAAGGTCTTTTTCCCAGATATGGTATCGAAGGATTATTTCTTTGAAATTTTCCGTTCTTTGGTAACTACAGAGAGTGATTTAGCCAAAGCTACACTAGGTAACTTTGAAGTGCGCCTAGGTGGCCAGCATGAATTTATTACTCATCAGAATTTAGTTGAAAATAACAAGCCCTTTGAATATGTCTTAAAGAAATCAGATGAGTTTTTTGATCCTATCTATTTTGACAATATTTCAAAAGATAATCCGCCAAAAGTAGTTATTATTACATCCTCAGGGTTGCAAAATGGCTCAACTCGCTACAGATCAATACATTTAGCTGATTCGTTACAGTATCAAGGCACATCCTCTGTGCTGATTCATGCGTTAACGCCTTTAGACATTGCGGAGCCGCTTATCGCTGAAGCTGCAACTGTTATTTTCCAACGCTGCTTTGAAGGGCAAGGGAATGTGGGGAAATATCTGACAATTGCTAAACAGTGTGGTAAGCGATGTATCGCTGAGATGGATGACCTTGTTTTCCCTGAGCATGTCTTGAATATAGGCTCAGTCAAAGGTGGGGAGTGGAGTGAAAAGGAGGCTATGTTTGTTGCTGAGTCTTATGAGAAACTTATACAGCAAATGGATAAATGCATCGTTTCAACACCTTTGCTCAAGGCGTATATTGGAGAGCAATATAGCCTGAACGCATGTGTGGTACGTAATAAAGTTACCTCTCGTCGCCTTGTTCCCCCACAACCCAAGAAAAGACAGAGTGAACTGAAACTGATTTATGCTTCGGGCACTTACTCTCATAAGCAAGATTTCGCTTTTATTGAAGAGCCGTTATTCTCATTCTTAACATCGCACCCATCAGTGAAGTTATCTATCCTCGGAGCCGCTCAAGTCAGTGAAAGATTACTATCACTTCCCAATGTATCGAATTATCCGGTTCTTTCTTATACTGCAATGCTCGAATTTATCTCGCGACATAACTTAATGTTAGTGCCGCTAGAAGATGACGTCTTTAACCAAGCAAAATCGAGCGTCAAATTTGTAGAATGTGGTGCAGTAGGTGTGCCTGTCTTGGCCTCTAATATTGGTGAATTTGCTTATGCAATTGAGCATGGCAGTAACGGCCTGCTTGCTAGTAGCCAAACCGAATGGGAAGACACATTAATAGCTATTGCCCAGCGGCCAGAATATTTAGACGCTCTTGCGAAAGGTGCATTTGAGACAGTTTCTAAGCTTTATAATACTGAAGTTCTAGAAAAAGAAGCGCAGCGTCTAATTTTGGAGAATTAATATAATGAGCGTTAAAAAGACAGTTTATTTCCATATTGGTACTCATAAAACAGGGTCTACAGCCCTGCAGAAATTTTTTGTAGAGAATAGTTGCTTGTTATTAGACAAAGGATTTTCATATGCTGACTATCATAATATTGAAATGAATCAAGGTTACTTAGTTAATCCTGAGCGCTGGAATGATGTGAGTTATTCTGAAAAAGTGAATCATATAATATCTGGAGAGGATTTTTATAAAAAAATACTTGATATTAAAGAAGTGGTTAAGGATAAACTTGAAGCTTTCAATATCCAGTTTATCGTATATTTTAAAAGACAAGATTTGATGAAGCAGTCTGTTTATAATCAGATTGTGAAAATGCATGGTTACTATAAGTCAATAGAAGAAGATAACCATTATGATCTTGATTATTATCGTTTCTTGAAAGACTTAGAAGCTGCTTATCCTAATGCTGGAATTAAAGTGCGCGTCTATGAAAAAGAGCAGTTTGAAAGAGGCAGTATTTATGCCGACTTTCTTAGCGTTCTTGATTTAGAGATTACTGATGATTTTAAAATACCAGAAGGGGTTGTGAATCCATCATTAACACGTGATAAGCTTGAATTTTGTCGTTATATAAATATGTTAGGTTTGCCTGTAGGGCTAAGAACACAGATAAATAGATCTGTAGTTAAGGCGGCTCTAGACTCTAATGAAGCGCAATTGTTTAGATCTCAAGATTTGTTATCGCCCACTGCCGCTTTGGAGATAATGGATAGATATAAAGAGGGTAACGAAAATATTGCGAATGAGTATCTTGGTCGAAAAGACCGTAATCTATTTTATGATGCTTTTCCCAATATTTCGGATGAATGGCAGTCCTATCCTGGGTTGTCAGAGGCATTGGTAATCGAAATTATTAAAGAAATAGATAAAATTGCACCTGGCGTATTGAATAAAATGGTTGAATTTTTAAAAAACAATACGCCAAATAGTCATGAAGCTAAAGTAGCTTTTGAGTTTATAATGCCATTGATTAATCAGTTATTTGACGGGAAAGGTGAAGCTCATTCTGTGTATAACATTGATGCTAAGAAAGATAGAGATACAAGCATTTTTTTTAATAAAATTACTGAGAAATTGAAAATTGGATGTGACTCTGCAGACGTTTTAAGAGAGGTTGCGCTTGCCTTTGAGGAATCGGGCGATATTAAAACTGCTTACATTATAATGTCTAAAGCTGAAGAGCTAAGACCAAATGGCCCCTTTATATCTAGAAAAATTAAGGACTATCGTATTGCTTTGTTTGAGTAATAAGCCATATTGACTCGTTTATAATTTATAATGAGGTTCTTTGTGAATACTATAATTTTTTTAACTACCCAAACTAGTGCTACTGCATCTATATGGCGTATTATTGAAAAAATAACAAACAAAAATTGTGAAATGATTGGTTTTGATGCAAATAAAAAAGATATTCTTGGTAAGCATTTTGAGAATATACCAGTAACAGATTATATTGTTTTACATAATAGACCTGATTTTTTAGATTTTTTTAACCATGATCCTCATTATAAGTTTATTGTAAATTTCAGGGATCCACGCGATCGTTTGTGCAATTCATATCATTGGATGCAGCAACATCCGCATTATCCTGGTGAGCCTCAGGAGGAAATTGATAAGCGTGCTTCCGCTATTCGTCAGAAGGGTATTGATCAGTGGGTTCTAGATAATGCTAACCCGAAGTATGAAAGAAATCTTTTAAAGTTTGTTAAAAACAATGAGAGCAATAGTGTACATGTTTCTACGTATGCTAGTTTATGTTTGCATTTTGATAGTTTTATATCCGATTTAGCTAATTTTTTAGGAGTTGAGTTAAATAGTTATCATGAAAAAGTTCTTGAGAATGAACGTGTCGAAAAAATTTCCAATAATCCTAAATGGATTGGTGGGAAGTGGTCTGGGTCTGATGTGATGCCAGGTAGGTATAAACGTGAGTTGAATAAAAATACGATTGAAAATTTAAATTTATTATACAGCGATGTTCTTGTTGATATGGCCGAATTAGATAAGAGGAACTCTAATCTTTACCTTGAAGGTGTCAATCAAATGGGCATAAGTAATTTTTTGAATCTGGAGAAAATTTCAGGTACAAAAACAGCTGATGTATTACGTGAAGTGGCACTTGGCTTTGAGAGGTCTGGTGATATGGCTACGGCTGAAAAGATAATGGAAAAAGCGTATTTGTTTCGTCCTCAAGGTCCTGTTATTAAGCGAAAATTAGGTGAGTATCGCCAGCAGTTAAATAAACTGAAAGAGTAATATTTCATTCTAATATTAAAGGAGCGCTACCGTGCCGCTAACATCGACTATATTTCTTGACTGTACCCTCCGTGATGGCGGTTATTACAATGCCTGGGATTTCTCTGAGGAGCTGATCCATGAATACTTGGAAGCGATGCTAGCTGCCGGTGTGGATGTAGTGGAGCTAGGCTTGCGTTCCCTTAAAAACCAAGGCTTCCAAGGGCCGTGTGCGTTTACCACCGATGATTTTATTCGAGGGCTGAGTATCCCCCCTGGCCTAACGGTCGGTGTCATGGTGAATGGCAGCGAGTTAGTGGGGGATGTGCCCCAGCTTGAAGCGCTTGAACGCTTATTTCCTAATGATGCGGCTAGTTCACCTGTGGAGCTAGTGCGCATTGCCTGCCATGTACACGAGTTTGCAAGCGCGCTACCGGCGGTTACTTGGCTAAAGGATCGCGGATTTAAGGTGGGCTTCAACCTAATGCAAGTTGCTGATCGTACGGAAGAAGAGGTAAGAGCGCTAGCTTATGAAGCGAAAGCCTATCCGTTGGATGCTCTCTATTTCGCTGATAGTATGGGTAGCATGAACCCAGACCAAGCCGCACAGATTATCCAATGGATGCGCTCTGAGTGGGAAGGGGCAATGGGTATTCATACGCATGATAACTTGGGCCTGGCACTTTCAAATACCTTACGTGCCATGGATGAAGGCGTTACTTGGGTTGACTCAACGGTCACTGGTATGGGGCGTGGGCCTGGTAATGCTCGTACTGAAGAGCTGGCCATTGAACTGGCAGAGCGACGGGGGCAGTCAATCAGTATGGTGCCACTCATGGCACTACTTCGTAAGCATTTTAAACCGATGCAAGAGCATTATGGCTGGGGTACCAACCCCTATTATTATTTGGCAGGAAAGTACGGTATTCATCCTACCTACATACAGGAAATGTTAAGTGACTCTCGCTACAATGAGGAAGATCTGTTAGCGGTAATTGAACATTTACGAGTCGAGGGTGGTAAAAAATTTAGCTTTAATACTCTTGACTCTGCTCGGCACTTTTTTGGTACTGAAGCAGTAGGCAGCTGGTCACCTAAGAAGCTATTCCAAGGTCGCGATGTTTTATTGCTAGGTACAGGGCCTGGTGTTGCTAAACACCGTAAGGCTTTAGAGCTTTTTATTCGAGAGCACAAGCCGTTGGTATTAGCTCTTAATACTCAAACTGCAATTAATGCTGAGCTGATTGATCTGAGGGTTGCCTGTCACCCGGTTCGGTTATTAGCTGATTGTAAGGCGCATACACAACTCCCACAGCCGTTAATTACACCCTTTTCTATGCTGCCTTCTGATGTACGCTCTTCTCTGTCAAACAAAGAAGTACTTGATTTTGGCTTAAATGTTTCACCTGGTAAATTTGTATTTGGTTCGGTTCATTGTACTTTGCCATCTTCTCTTGTAATGGCGTATGCATTCGCAGTGGCCACAAGTGGTGACGCCGAAAAAATATTGCTTGCTGGCTTTGATGGCTATCCTGGCGAAGATCCGCGTAATGAAGAAATGAATAGAGTAGTGAAACAATTCAAAGCTTCTGACTCCGGGAAGCCACTGATTGCAGTTACCCCATCTCGTTATGATGTAACCAAAAATAGTATTTATGGGGAATTGAAATGAAAGATAAGATAACTTGTTTTTTACCGTGCAGGGCAGGTAGTCAAAGAGTTTTAAGAAAAAACATTAAACCTTTTGCTGGATTTGAATTTGGCTTGATTCAGGTTAAGCTTAAGCAGTTGCTTTCATCGAAGTTGATTGATGAAGTTGTGTTAACTACCAATGATGATGATATTTTAGCTTATGCAAAATCATTAAGTGAGTCTCGAATTAGATTGCACAAGAGAATTGAAGATTTGGCGTCAAGCAATACAAGTACTGATCAACTTGTATCCCATGCACTGAAGCTAATTCCTGAAGGCCATATTCTTTGGACTCATGTAACATCGCCGTTCATTACTGAACAGCATTATGATCAGATTATTCGTGTATATCGAGACCAATTGAATGCTGGTTTTGATTCACTTATGACAACTACTGCTATTCATGGTTTCTTATGGCAACATGGTCACCCCATTAACTATGATCGAAATGTTGAGAAATGGCCTCGTACTCAAACTCTAGAACCTGTGCATGAGGTTAATAGTGGCGTTTTTCTCGCTTCGACTGATACCTATCAGAAAGTAGACGATCGCATTGGCGAGCGTCCTTACTTATATGGGTTAGATAAATTCACAAGCTATGATATCGATTGGCCAGAAGATTTCAAGATTGCGGAGTGTATGGCTGAGAAAGGGCTGGCAGAGTTATGAGTATGAATAGTTCCATATCTCACTATGCAACATTAGCTTTCGATTGCGATGGAGTTGTACTTAATTCTAACCGAGTAAAAACTGATGCCTTTTACGAAGCTGCTTTACCTTATGGTGAAACAGCTGCCAATGCATTAGTAGAGTATCATGTTAATAATGGTGGTATATCTCGGTATAAAAAGTTTGCATATTTTATTGATTATTTGGTGCCAGATCAGCCAGGCCCTGGTTTAGATGAGCTGTTAATTCGCTACGCTGTTCAAGTGCGTGATGGCTTAATGGGCTGTGAAGTAGCACCAGGACTTAAAGCACTAAAAGAATGCACTCCTCAGGCTCGCTGGTTAATTGTCTCTGGTGGTGATCAAGCTGAACTACGTGAAGTATTTTCTGAAAGAAAATTAGACGAGTTTTTTGATGGTGGTATTTTCGGAAGTCCAGACACGAAGGATGAAATACTCGCTAGAGAATTAGCCGGTGGTAATATTAAGTATCCCGCACTTTTTTTAGGTGATAGTAAGTACGATTATCAAGCTGCTAATGCTGCAGGGTTGGATTTTGTTTTTTTATCCCAATGGAGTGAGGTTGTAGGTTGGAAAAGCTGGTGTTCGAATAACAATATTCATCATTGTCTGAATATTCGGAAAATCAAGGACTGATTTTTATGAACTTATTGGTAGTAGGTGGTGCGGGTTATATTGGTTCTCATATGACTAAAAAACTCGCTCTAGAAGGGCACTCGGTTACTGTGTTGGATGATTTTTCTACGGGCTTTTTTGAAAATTTAATTTATGGGAGGTTGGTTCAAGGCTGCTTGTCGGATACATCTTTATTAGAGTCAGTTTTTTCTACCCAAAAAATTGATTGCGTCTTACATTTTGCAGCTTTTAGTTTAGTTGGGGAGTCTGTTGATAATCCAGGTAAATACTATCGAAATAATGTAGTAAATACATTGAATCTTCTTGATGTAATGGTTCGCTATAATGTGAATAAAATTGTTTTTTCATCGACGGCGGCCACTTTCGGAGAGCCACTTTACTCTCCTATTGATGAAAAACATCCGCAAACCCCTATTAACCCTTACGGCGCAAGTAAGTTAATGGTAGAACGTATGCTAAGTGACTATTTCACCGCTTATGGAGTTAATTCGGTTGCATTACGTTATTTCAACGCCTGTGGGGCCGATCCTGAAGGTGAGATCGGGGAATGCCACGATCCTGAGACTCATTTGATCCCATTAGCATTACAAGCGGCCTCTGGCCGACGTTCTTCAATTACTATATTTGGTCGCGATTATCCCACCGCCGATGGAACATGTATTCGTGACTATATACACATTGAAGATTTATGCAGTGCGCATGCATTAGCGCTTAAGGCTCTTACTGCTGACTGTAAAAAGGGAGCTTTTGCTTATAATTTAGGCAACGGACAAGGTTACTCGGTTCAGCAAGTAATCGAAGTAGTTCAACAAGTCGTCTCTGAAGACGGTTTTACACTTAAACTTGAAGAGGGTGCGCGCCGCCTAGGAGACCCTGCCGTGCTGGTTGCTGATGCGACGTTAGCCAAGCAGGTTCTTGGTTGGAAACCCGAGTATTCAGATTTAAATACGATTGTAAGGCATGCATGGGCTTGGGAAAAAAAATGTGCCTTCCATTAATGCAAGAAAGATGGCTCAGTAGAGCTATAAATAGCGCTTGAATGACACCATACCTGTTTTTCATTTATTGATACTACAAGGAAGCATACGTGACTGCCTTACCCCTCGCTTTAATTTGTACGGGGTTTCACCGTAGTGCAACGTCGGTAACTGCTCAGTGGTTGCACCGTGCCGGTCTTCCAATGGGGCATTGGCTATTAGGACCTGCGCCTTCTAATCCTGATGGTCACTTTGAAGACCACGCATTAATTACGCTCCAGGATCAAGCCCTATCCGCCCAAGGAAGCAATTGGCAATTCTACGACGAGCAGCCGTGGTACCCTAATTTAGCGGTTGATGCATTACGCAGGTACTCCAAAAGTCGCGATGATGGCACCCATATTTGGGGAGTAAAAGATCCCCGCAGTACGCTTTTTTTACCCGCATGGCAGCAAGTGCTTGGTGAGCGTGGACGCTATTTGATAGTGTTGCGACACTGGTCAGAAAGTATTCAGTCGTTACTAAAGCGTCATAGTGAAGCATTGGTATTTCAGCCTGAACCCTTTGCTTTCAAAACACAGCATGCAAAGTTTTGGCAAGACCCAACGCTTGCAATACGCATGTGGCTTGCATATAACCGCCGTCTTCTCGCCTTTGCCAAGCATAATGCTAAGCAATGTTTGCTTATTACGCAGCGCCGTATTTTTTCTGGTATTGATCTTCCAAGACTGGTTAGCGATCAGTTAGATATTCCTCTGCAGTCTGCGGCTTCACCTATTAAACCTCGTTACTTGGCTGAACACGTTGAGAATGAAATACAGGCTCTCCTACCTAGCGAATTAATAGAGCAAGCTGAAACGCTTTGGGTGGCATTGCTAGAATTACCTGCTTGGCAGGCCGACAACGAAGAAGCTAATTGGTCGAAGTCATCCAGCATTTCATCTCACAGATCTCTATCAACACTTGGGACCACCTTTAAAAACTATCAGAAGGAACAAGCTCCCTTATCTCTGGAAGCGCATTTGGCTTGGTTGACGGCACAACCTAATACCCATAATTTACAGGGTATAGCTGTCTGGATAGAACAAGAAGCTCCTACTAATTTTGGTGCTTGGGAGAGATTAGCCCGCCTAGCCATGCGCCAGTCGGCATGGGCGTTAGCAGAAGCCGCATTGCAACGTATTATTAATGAGGGTAAACCGGCCCCCTATATTTTTCAGCTGCTAGGTAATGTGCGGTTGGGGATGGGGCAGGTAGAAGCTGCAGAGCGATTATTTAAAAAAGCAATGCAAGGCAACCCGCGGAATCCTGCATTTCCTATGAGCTTGGCACGTTCGTTAAAATTGCGTGGGCAACATGGTGCAGCCGAGGTGTGCTTACGTGAAGCGATAAGGCTTTTAGATCCTGCACCAGCATCACTTTGGGTAGCTTTAGTCGATGCCGTATGGCAGCAGGGGCGCTATGAAGATGCTCTTGATTTGGTTAAAAAAGTTCCTCCTACTGAGGAAGTGACTGAAAAGTTGGCTAGTTTTGAAATGGCTGTTGATTATGGCGCTGGCCTTCATCGCTTGAAGCAGTGGCGTTACAAGCTAGCTGAGCGCGTTCCTTTTAAAGAGCGTCAGTTCAATCTGATGGAGCATTCATTGAACGATACGGCTCGAGAAGACTTGCTACGGCGCTGGGCTGAGGCTTATGAAAAATTAGGATTACCTTCAGAATTTTAGAGAATGGAATTTTTCACCTTGTTTGGCGTCAATGTCCTCATGTTAATGCGATGGAACGCGGCTAGATGTGGGCGTAGGGAGGAGGTATACCTCTTTAGCAAAATACTCTTTGTCTATTGATACCGTTTTGTCACGTTTGATTGTTAAATTGTTTTCTTAAGGTACTACTATGTCAGCTGTTTTTTTTGTGCACATACCTAAAACGGCAGGCACAAGCTTTCGTAAGGCGTGTGAAGCCTATTTTGGTGAAGATAAAGTCCTTTATGATTACTATCCGGATATGAAGGAAACCTCCGAGCAGGTCAAGGAGTGGGTGTATCAAAAAGACGATTATGCAGGGCTGGATTCGCAGCTCTCCTCTTCAGGTAAGCTGTTTTTGAGTGGGCATGTACCTGCTATCAAGTATGTTCATTTATTGGGCGTTGCCAATACCGTTGCTTTCGTGCGTGACCCTGTTCAGCGTGTGGTGTCGGAATATCACCACCATGTGCGAAATAATTCTTATAAGAAAGATTTGCGTACTTTTTATAACCAGAGCCATGCGATCAATCGCCAGTCGCGGATGCTAAACCGTGTGCCGCTTGAGGCACTGGGTTTTATTGGCTTAACCGAAGCGTACGAGCGCAGCCTGGTAGAAATAAACTCACGCTATAGCTTGGCAATTAAGTCGGTACAGCTTAATCAAGGTCGTAGCGACCAACAGTCCACCTATGAATTGGACGAGCAAACGCTGTCTGAAATCAGAGATTTGAATGCTGATGACTTGCGCTGTTATGAACATGCGGAAAAGCTTTTTCAGCAGCGTACCCAGCTTTTTGATGAGGGAAAACCCTACACTCACGCAGCATTGCAGGACAGCAAACCTGGTATGGTGCGTGGTTGGGCTTGGTATGCCGATACGGAAGAACCTGTAGAAGTCGCCATTTATGTGAATGGCCATGAGGAGGTGCGAACCTTTGCCAAGGAGATCCGCCCCGGCATGCTGCAGTTATCGCTGCCTCGCAAAGGGTATGTTGGCTTCCATCATAAGTTTTCTAAACCTTTACAAAAGAACGACAGCGTCGAGTGCGTGGTAGTAAGCACTGGTCAGGTCATCGGCCGCTACATGGTTTAGTCGTGTATGTTGGTGAAGGAAAATTTTTCTGTGCATGGCTTACGTTTAATTACACATGGATAAAGGTCGAGTGAACTTGTTTGTACGAAATTTACGCGTTAAGCCAAAAAGTGGTCTGCGCCCTTTAGTCGGTGAAGAGGGCGGTAGTTTTGAGTGGCTGGCATCTGATATCGACCCTCAGTTTGAGCAAACTGAGGCGTTGCCGCTTCCCGGTTGGCAAATGCTTGAGGCGGATATTGCCCACAACCAGCCCAGTGCAGCGGTTAAGTTATACTTTGATTTAGGCAACGGTTTTGAGGAGGAGTCGAGTGTTTACTTGCCCTTAAAGCTTGGCCGCATCACCAAACGCCTGTTCTGGATGCCCTGGGGCGTTAGGGCAATTCGCTTTGATCCGCTTGAGTCAGAAGGGCTGTTCACCATTCGTCACCTGCGCTTTGTGTGGTTGACCCCTTGGTTCGCCCATGACCGCTTGGCGCAACGCTTGGCGCGCATGCACCACCGTTGGCGGGGGCGGGAGAAATACGAGGTAGTTCCCTCTTTAAAGCAGCTTGCGCAAGAGCAGGGTGTGCATTGGCGTACCCTTGCCATGGCTGAATATAATGCCACATTTGAACGCATGACCACTGGCAAGAGTTACCCAGAATGGTTGAGCAACCAGGTATTGCCAAGCAGGGAAGAGGTTCAGCAATTTTTAACTAAGGCGGAATACAAACCGCTTATTTCGATTGTTGTACCGGTTTATAACCCTTCTCCCGAACTCTTGAGCGCTTGTATTGATTCAGTCGTAGCGCAGTCGTACCCCCATTGGCAGCTTTGCCTGGCAGACGACGCCTCTACCGACTCTCGGGTGCATAAGGTGTTAAATACCTATGCCGCTTCAGATAGCCGCATAAAAGTGGTGATTCGGGAACGCAACGGTCATATTTGTGCCGCCAGTAACAGTGCGCTGGAAATGGCTGAGGGTGAGTTTACCGCGCTGCTCGACCACGACGACACTCTCAATGAAGATGCCCTGTATCAAGTGGTTGTCGCGTTGCAGGAAAAACCCAATGCGGCGCTGCTATATAGCGATGAAGACAAGCTAAATGAGCGCGGTGAGCGGTTTGACCCGCACTTTAAGCCTGCCTGGAATCCTGACCTGTTACTCGGGCAAAACTATATTTCCCACTTAGGTGTGTACCGTACTGAACTGGTGCGCCAGGTGGGAGGCTTTCGTGAGGGATATGAGGGCAGCCAGGATCACGACTTGGTGCTCCGGGTAACGGCGGAAATCTCCGCTGACCGTATTGTTCATATTCCCAAGGTGCTTTATCACTGGCGCGCTACGAAAGGCTCCACGGCGATGAACAGTACCCAAAAAGACTATACCGCCGAAGCGGGGCTCAAGGCAGTGGCTAGCCATGTAGAGAAGCATCACCGCGGTGCGGTGGCGGAGCATGGCCATTACCCCAACACGTACCGCGTATGCTGGCCCATTCCTGCTACTCCGCCGTTGGTGAGCTTACTGATTCCTACCCGGGATCGGGTAGAGATTCTAAAGCCCTGCGTCGATGCGATTTTAGACCGTACGGACTACCAAAATTTTGAACTGCTGATTCTGGATAATGGCAGCACGTGCTCTGACACTTTGGCGTATATGGATGCGGTGGCTAAACGTGATGAGAGGGTGCGTGTACTGCCCTGGTCAGAGCCGTTCAACTACTCCGCTATCAATAATTTTGGTGCCCAACACGCTAAGGGCGAAATTATTGGGTTAGTGAATAACGATATTGAGCCGATCAATCCTGAGTGGTTGGGAGAGATGGTCAGCCAGGTATGCCGCCCTGAGATCGGCTGCGTGGGGGCTAAGCTGTACTACCCCAATGATACGATTCAACACGCGGGGGTGATTTTGGGTATCGGTGGCGTTGCTGGCCACGCGCACAAATATTTTACCCGTAACGCGAGTGGCTATTTCACGCGTTTGCATTTGGTTCAGAATATGTCAGCGGTTACCGCTGCTTGTTTGTTGGTGCGTAAATCGGTCTTTGAGCAGGTAAAGGGGCTGAATGAAAATGAGCTGACCGTTGCCTTTAACGATGTCGATTTTTGTTTGAAGGTGCGTGAAGCGGGTTACCGGAACCTGTGGACGCCCTATGCTGAGCTTTACCACCATGAGTCTATTTCTCGTGGTGCGGATGATAATTCGAAGAAACGTTCGCGTGCATCCAAAGAAGTGACGTATATGCGTGCTACATGGGGCAAGCGATTAGATTGCGACCCTGCTTACAACCCCAACCTTACGCTCGTCCATGAAGATTTTTCGTTGCGATAAACGCTTGAATATCTTGATACAATACTGAAGGTGACCATGCAGTGGGGGTTATCAGAAACCGGGCTACACCCGAGAACAATCTTTACCGGATATTGAAATAATACGTTTATGTTGAAAGTAATAAAAAAACCGACGGTATCTGGTTTTATAGATCGGGTGAGTGAGGGGGTAATTAGTGGTTGGAGCCTAGCGCCTTACGTAACTGTTTTGGTAAATGGCCGAGAGCGCTGCCGACTGTTTTGTGACCGCCAACGAGCGGATGTGAAAAAGGCAGGGCATTCGTTGAGCGGCAATGTGGGGTTTCGTGGCCAGTTGGCGCTGGAGCATGGGGATATCGTCAGGATTGTAACGGACAAAGGCGTGTCATTGCGGAATAGCCCATGGCTCTATAAGCACCCCGAGCAAAGCGATTGGTTACCTATGGCTATTTCCCATCACCACGCAGAGTACAAAGCACTTGCTAGGCTTCCTGATCAGCTGTCGGTAGAGCGATTTAAACCATTGTTTGGATTGTCTGCTGAGCGACAAATGGCTGGCGCTGTGCTTAACGTTGCTAACCAGGCGCCTGTCATGGCGCGTTTTGATGTGGAGCCGACGGCTCATTCAAACGTGAAGCAGCTTTATGACAAAGTGATAACGCCTAGCCGGATAGCCGCGCCGCCTTTATTGGACGCGATCTCTCAAGACAAGCATGTGATACAGATATTTGCTTTTCAGCCAGGCACTACACTGGATAAGGTGGGCAGCGGTTGGGAATCTTGGGTGCCCTTAGTCATGGCGCAACTTCTTACGCTTCAGCAAGCTGGTGAAGCAAGGCGCAGCGCTTTAAAGCGCCGTTCCAGTCGTTTTAAAAGCTTATTGCATAGATTATTCCCATCGGTGTTCTTTCAGGCATTACGAGGTGGGGGTAGTAAGCTTGAATTGTCCTTTTTTATCTTTTTGATGCGGGTTACCGCACGCTTGCCACGCGTCTTGTCGCATGGGGATCTGCATCGTAATAACGTGCTCATTGATACTCAGCGTCGGCAGGTAGCGCTTGTCGACTGGGATCGATGGGCGTATTTGCCGTTAGGATTTGATGCTGCGCTTTTGTTGCGGGGGCTACCCTGGGGTGAAGTAGAACCGTTGGCTGTAAAAAGAGTGGATCAACAGTTGGGTACCTTGGTGTTCACCTATCTGTTCCAGTGTTTGGACGTCGCTCACTTTATGCGTTCGGAAGAAGCCGCCTTGCTGCGTGACCGTATCTATACGTTGTATGAACAGTTCAAACTGCGCTCTGATACAAGCCAATAACCCCGCCACTGCGCGTAGCGGTGCCGGGGCTGGTTGAGTGCCATTGGGCGGCTGGCGCCGCCTCCCGCGGGTGCCTCATTCGCTCGTGCCTCGCGAGATTCGTTACCACGCGCTACGGTATGTGAACTCACTCGATTCCAATGGTGTGATTACGTGCACATCCCCTTGGAATCCCCATATTCAAGTGCAAGCGTGATTTAGTAGCGCGTGGTAAGCCTACGGCGCACCCGCGGAAGCAGCGCGAAGCGCTGCCGGGTTTGGCTCGTGTGGGCATTGTTGGTTGGTTGCCCTTGGGTGTCGTTCCGCCGCCTCCCGCGGGTGCCTACGAATGCTCGTCGAACTCGCGTTCTTCGTTAACACGCGCTACGGGTGCAATTACTCGATTCTGGTGGCGTGATGACGTACCACGGCCATGTACATAACGTGCACATGGCCGTGGAAGCCCCACTTTCATGTGCAGGCGTGATTTAGTAGCGCGTGGTAAGCCCAAGGCGCACCCGCGGGAGCAGCGCGCAGCGTTGCCGGGGTTGGCTTGTGTGGGCAGGGTTGGTTATGTGCCCTTGGGCGTCGTTCCGCCGCCTCCCGCGGGTGCCTCATACGCTCGTGCCTCGCGAGATTCGTTACCACGCGCTACGGTACGTGCAAGAGATTGATTTGGGTGGTTTTCGTAGCGTGTGGTAAGCCCAAGGCGCACCCGCAGCGGCGGCCCGGCGTGAAAGCAGCGCGAAGCGGTGCCGAGGTTGTTAAGCCAGGAACAGAACCATCGTTAAAAGGGATGTATTGTGAGTAGCCACGTTGGGTGGGTTGTTCTTAGCAATGGGGCGCGGCCTACCGAGGATATTTATTTCTTGGCGTCTGCTGCGCCTGAATTACGCCTGCAGGGAATCGCGGTTGAGCGGGTAGCTGTTTCACGCTCCTTTGGGGCTAGCCGGTTGCATGGTCGTGCTCTGCTTAAACGCTATGCAGGCGCCAATCTGCTGCTTTGCCGCTCGCTGCCGCTAAGCTGGCTGCGTTGGTTGGAGCGTCATCGCAACGCCTTTGGCTATATCGCTTATTTAATTGATGATGATATTACGGCGGCTGCCAATGACTCCGCGTTGCCCGCCGCCTACCGTAAGCGAATGGCGCGTATTGCTACATACCAGCCTCGGCTGCTGGCGCTGGTTGATGAAGTGGTGGCTTCTAGTGAGCAACTGGCCCGCTGCTTTTTTAGCGAGCACGACAATGTTCAAGTGCTTACGCCGCCTCTTATTGCTCCGCTACCTTCACTTGAGCATTTCTCACTACCACCAACTGCCGCCGTTAACTGGAGAATCGGCTTTTACGGCACGCGGGCGCATTTAACAGACCTCATGCACATTGCCCCAGCCATACGGCAAATTCAGTCTCAGCGTATGGATACCCAGGTGGAGATTATGCTGGGGCCACACACGCCAGAAAGCCTCGTTGCACTGCCTCGCGTAAATGCGCCTTCTCCTTTACCCTGGGAGACGTTTAAGGTTTATCAGCGAGAGCACCACTGCCATATAGGTTTGGCCCCGCTGTTAGAAAGCCCGTTCAATCGTGGCAAATCATTGATAAAGTTTTTGGATATTACCGCCATGGGGGGGGTGGGCATTTATTCAAATCGCTACCCCTATACTGAGGTGGTGCATCATGGTGAAAACGGTTTGCTTGTTAATGATACGCCCATCGAATGGCGAAGCGCTTTAGAGCACTTATTAGAAAACCCCGAAGCCGCTGCACGGATGGCTAAACAAGCTGCTATTGATGCAAAAAAGGTAGGTGGCGTAGAGGCCGCCGTGCAGTTCTGGCTACAACGCAGCGATGCTTTGTCGCAGTAATATGAGCAGGGAGAGGGAACCATGGAGTCTATTGTTAACGCTTTTTATCAAGAACAGCCTAATGCCAATGTTGTGGGCGAGCGGGTTTCGTTTGGTACATCTGGCCATCGTGGCAGAGCGACCGAGCGCACTTTCAATGCATCTCATATCTTCGCGATTACCCAGGCGGTTGTCGATTACCGCCTTGAAGCGGGCTATAAAGGCCCGCTGTTTTTAGGTTTTGATACCCATGCGCTTTCTCGCCCTGCCTGGGAGTGTGCACTGCAGGTGTTGGCTGCCAACAAGGTGCCGGTATTTGTCGAGAAAGATCACGGCTTCACCGCTACGCCGCTCATCAGCCACGCTATTTTGCAGCACAATTGCCCTGAAGGTCAGGCTGCGCCTGGTGCGGCACTGGCAGATGGTTTAATCATTACTCCTTCGCATAATCCTCCCGAAGACGGCGGCATTAAATACAACCCGCATCATGGCGGCCCAGCGGATACCGACGCTACCGGTTGGATTGAGTTGCGTGCAAATGCTTACCTGCTGCGGCAATTAGAAGATGTGCCTCTTGTTCCGGTTGAAGAGGCGATTGCCCATGCACAAGAGTACGATTACACGGCGCATTACGTGTCTCAGCTGGGCGACGTGATTGATATTGCCGCTATTCAGAAGGCGAACCTGAGGTTGGGTGCTGATCCAATGGGAGGTACCGCGCTGCCGGTATGGCAGGCGGTCGCGGCGCACTATAGCTTGAACCTGGATGTGGTAAACACCGCAGTTGATCCTGAATTTGCGTTTATGCCACCGGATCACGACGGCAAAATCCGCATGGATTGCTCTAGCGCCGCCGCAATGGCTAACCTGTTGGAAATTAAAGACCGCTTCGATATTGCCTTTGGCAACGACCCAGATGCCGACCGCCACGGCATTGTTGATGCCAACGGCCTAATGAACCCGAACCATTTTTTAGCGGTGTGCATTGATTACCTGATGACCCACCGCCCGGAGTGGGCCGCTTCGCTAAAAGTGGGTAAAACGCTAGTGTCGTCTTCCATGATTGACCGGGTCGTCGCCTCACATCAACGCGAGCTTTATGAAGTGCCGGTGGGCTTTAAGTGGTTTGTCGATGGCCTGCATGAAGGCTGGTTGGCCTTTGGCGGTGAAGAGAGCGCCGGCGCCAGCTTGCTGACCCGCGACGGTAAGGCGTGGTCCACCGATAAAGATGGCATTGTGCTGTGTTTGCTGGCGGCTGAAATTATGGCAGTGACCGGAAAAACACCCAGCGAATATTACCGCACGCTCACCGAGCGCTTCGGCGAGCCTTTCTATAAGCGCGTGGATACCGCTTGTTCACCTGAAGAGAAGGCGGCGTTTAAAAACCTGAGCGCTGAGAGCGTCACCGAGAAAACCCTGGCAGGCGATGAAATCACCGCTGTGCTGGTCGCGGCGCCCGGCAATGCTGCCGCTATCGGAGGCATTAAAGTCACCACCGACAACGGTTGGTTTGCTGCTCGGCCAAGTGGCACTGAATCGCTTTATAAGGTGTATGCCGAGAGTTTCAAAGGCGCCCAGCATCTGGATGAACTGATCGAGAACGCCAAGGCGTTATTGGCAGGGGTGTTGAAGGGGTAGAGACCCGCGGTGGTGGTTAGGCTTTGTGCCGCTGGGCGTCGTTCCGACGCCTCCCGCGGGTGCCTCAAAACGCTCGCTGAACTCGCTTTCTCGTTACCACGCGCTACGGGTGCACTCACTCGATTTCGATGGCGTGATTACGTGCCACGGCCATGTGCATAACGTGCACGCGCCCTTGGAATCCCCACCTTCATGTGCATGCGAGATTTAGTAGCGCGTGGTAAGCGAAGCGCACCCGCGAAAGCATCGCGCAGCGGTGCCGGGGTTTGGCTCGTGCAGGCAATATTTTGGGTGCCACAGGGCGTCGTCTCGACGCCTCCCGCGGGTGCCTTCGAACGCTCGCTACCGCGCGTTACAAGACCTATACTCCTGACGATTCACGATTCACGATTCACGATTCACGATTCACGATTCACGATTCACGATTCACGATTCACGATTCACGATTCACGATTCACCCAAATCTCAAAACGGAAACACCCACGGCGTAATCAGCAATACCGCCGCTGAGTAGGTGACGCTAACCGGCAAACCGATCTTCAGGAAGTCCGTGATGCGGTAGCGGCCGGGTGAATACACCATTAGGTGGGTTTGGTAGCCAAACGGGATTAGAAAGCAGGCGCTGGCGCCGTACGCTACGGCCATCACAAACGGCAGTGGGTCGGCACCAAAGGCGTGGGCGGTGCTCCAGGCCACCGGAAAGGCCAGCGCGGCAGCGGCGTTGTTGGTCACGGTTTCAGTGAGTAGCAGCGTTAGTAGGTAACAACCCACAAACGCGGCATAGATACCGTAGCCGCTGAACAACCCCTGCATACCGCTGGCTAATAAGCTCGCAGCGCCTGAGTTTTCCAGCGCTTGGGCAATCGCTAACGCTGAACCAATAATCAGCCATAGCTCAAATGGGAAACGGCGGCGCAGTTCCGCCAGGCTGATCACTTTCATTAGCAGTAGCCCGCCCAGCAGTATCAGCAGCCCGTGGAACAGTGGCAGCAGATTAGCGGTAGCCAAGGCAATTACTGCTGCAAAGCCGCCCACGGTGAATAGGCTCTCTCTGTTACTCAATTGCGGCCTTGTGAAACTGCCGCTGAGTAAGTGAAAGTTGCGGTCTAGGTTGCGGTGTTGCCGGAAATCAGCGCTTACCGCTAACAGCAAGCAGTCCCCCACGCGAAGTGGAATTTTCCCCAACTGCCCCTCCAAACGTTTTTCTCCCCGCCGTATACCCACCACCCCCGCACTGAACATACTGCGAAAATCCACATCCTGCAGGGTTTTACCTGAAAGCTCGGATTCGTGGGAAATCACTACCTCTACCAAATTCGTCGCCAGCAGGTTATCGGCTTGATGGCCAAATAGCTGCAGCCCCGGAAAGCGCTGCAGCGCTTGCACTTTGCCCACTTCCCCTGTGAACACCAGCGTGTCATTGGCCAGCAGCTGCTCATCCGGTGCCACGGGGCTAATCAGGCGTCCTTTGCGCTCTATTTCCAGTAAGTAGAGCCCTTCCAGGCTGCGCAAGCCGTTCTCTTCGATGGTTTTGCCGATCATCGGCGAGTCGGGCTCCAGGTCGGCGGCTAGAAAGTAGGAGAGCTTTTCGCTGGTGTCTTCGAGCTGATGGTGCGGTAAGGCGTTAGCGCGCCACATAAGAACGCATAGGGTCACCAGCGCCACAGGGATGCCCACCAAACTAAATTGGAACATGCCCAGCTCGCTGCCGCTGGCGCTTAAATTGAACGAGTTCACTACCAGGTTGGTGGAAGTACCCACCAGGGTGGTAATACCACCCAGGATTGAGGCGTACGAGAGCGGGATTAATAGCCGAGAAGGCGCAATACGCTGCTGGCGCGAAATTGCCCCGAGAAAGGCAGCTACCACGGCCGTGTTATTCAAAAAAGCGGAAAGTACCGCTGTACTACCCATTAAGCGTGCGGTAGCAAGCCGTGGGTGACCCTTTAATAAGTGACGCGATAACCAGTCCAGCAGCGGCGAACGTTCAAGCGCCAGCGATACCAGCAGCAAGAGCAGAAGCGTGGCGAGTGCAGGGTTGGTGTATTGAGTAAGTAGGGTGGCGGTATCGACAAACCCGAGTAGCAAAAAACTAGCGGCCAACGTAACAAACGCAATGGCGGGTTTTACCCGCCCGCTAATTAACAGCGCTAATAAAATCGCAATAGAAAACAGAACGGCCCAGGGGGTCATGGTGGGTCCTTAAAAGCGGTAACTTAATGGTTCACTTGCTGGATTTTACGCAGGCTTTTATGATGGTGTCTAATGATTGCCGATTTTCGATGCCTTAGTTCTTGAAAAATATATTTAATACAGGTGGTTAGCGATAATCTTGAGCATTAAACATTTATCGCCTGAAAGGCTCAATGAGCGTCGCATGCAAGCTGTAAAGCTCCGCTTGGATGGGTTGACAGTGTCATTGGTCAGTCAGCAAACCGGGCTTTCTGCCCCCACCATTTCGGCGGCCTGGAAGGCGTTTCGTGAAGGTGGTTGGGCGGCAGTGCCGGTACGCCCCCGTGGCCGTTTAAAAGGGCAGGCCAATGTGCTTGATGCCGCTATTCAACAGCGGTTATGGGAGGCGTTGTATGCCCATCCCCCCGCGGAGCAACTAGGCTGGAGCAGCGCTGACTTGGCAGCTTTTTTACGCGATGAGCATGGCGTTGAGTTGACTCAGCGCGGTATTGAGCACTGGTGGGAAAGCCAAGGTCTGAAGCATGAGCCCTGGCCGTTAAGCGCATTGGCTAAGCAGCGCTCGCAGCAGGGCCGGTGGTATCGGCAGGCCGTGGCGCCGCGGTTTAATAGGTTAGAGGAGGCCGATCAGCGTTTGCAGGGTGGTGTGCGCCGGGTGGCGCATCCGCAGCGTTCGGTTTATCAGCTCTATTTGCATGGCCCGCGTGGTCGGTTGTGGATGCGCTGTTTTAAGCGCCCGCCCTTGGCAGATGATTATCTGGCCGCGATGCAGGCGCTCATTGGTAAGAGTGAACAAAGTAACAGGCCAGTCGCCTTGGTGTTTCATGGCGCTTGGTTGTCAGCTAGCCCGCAGGTAACGGCTTGGTTGGCGCAACAAACGATGTTTTGGTTAGTGCCGGTGCCTGCCGATATGGGCTTGGCTTCCTAGGCCCTGTCTGAAAACTGGCTGCGCTCGCCGACTTTTCAGACAGAGCCTGGCACTTGAAAGCAAACTTTTTCACGCTATGTTTTTTCACACAATTGTTGGGACAGATGATGACATCACTCACCCATTTACAGCGACTGGAAGCGGAAAGCATTCAGATCATGCGCGAAGTGGTTGCCGAGACTGAAAACCCGGTAATGCTTTATTCGGTCGGTAAAGACTCGGCGGTCATGCTGCACCTGGCCCGCAAAGCCTTTGCACCTTCGCCGCCGCCGTTCCCGCTGCTGCACGTTGATACCCGCTGGAAGTTTCGGGCCATGTATGAATTCCGCGACAATATGGCGGAAGAGATTGGTATGGATCTGCTGGTGCATATCAACCCGGAGGGTGTCGAGAAGGACATCAATCCGTTTACCCACGGCTCGGCGATTCATACCGACATAATGAAGACCGAAGGCTTGAAGCAGGCGCTGGATAAGTACGGCTTTGATGCGGCTTTTGGCGGTGCCCGGCGCGATGAGGAGAAATCCCGTGCCAAGGAACGTATTTTTTCGTTCCGTACCGCACAGCACCGCTGGGATCCTAAAAATCAGCGCCCGGAGTTATGGAAGCTCTATAACACCCGTAAGAATGGCAAAGAGTCGATCCGCGTATTTCCAATCTCTAACTGGACCGAGCTGGATATCTGGCAGTACATCTACCTGCAGAATATCCCCATTGTGCCGCTTTACTATGCGGCTGAGCGGCCGGTGGTGGAGCGCGATGGCGCGCTGATTATGGTCGATGACGAGCGCATGCCGTTAGAGCCGGGTGAAGTGCCGATGATGCGTAAAGTACGTTTCCGTACCCTGGGCTGCTACCCGCTCACCGGTGCGGTTGAGTCAGAAGCGGATACCTTGCCTGCCATTATTCAAGAAATGCTTTTGACCAAAACATCGGAACGCCAGGGCCGAGTGATTGATAGCGATAGCGCGGCATCCATGGAGAAGAAGAAGCAAGAGGGGTATTTTTAATGTCTCACTCATCTGACCTGATTGCTGACGATATCGAAGGCTACCTGAAGGCCCACGAGCATAAGGGCTTGCTGCGCTTTATTACCTGCGGCAGCGTAGACGATGGCAAAAGTACCCTGATTGGCCGACTGTTGTTTGAGTCCAAGTTGCTGTTTGAAGATCAGTTGGCTGCGATTGAAGCGGACTCGAAAAAATATGGCACCCAGGGCGGCGAGATGGATTTTGCGCTACTGGTAGATGGCTTGGCCGCAGAGCGCGAGCAGGGCATTACCATTGATGTGGCGTATCGGTTCTTCTCGACCGAGAAGCGCAAGTTCATCGTAGCGGATACCCCAGGGCACGAGCAGTACACCCGTAACATGGTCACCGGGGCTTCCACGGCTGATGCGGCTATTTTGATGGTTGATGCCCGCCACGGCATTTTGACCCAAACCCGCCGGCATAGCTTTTTGATGTCGTTAATGGGCATGCGCCACGTGGTGGTGGCCATTAATAAGATGGATTTGGTCGACTATTCCAAAGCGCGTTTTGATCAAATCGTTGAAGAGTACCGTGCTTTCGCTAAACAGCTGGGGCTGGAGAACATTACCTTCATTCCCATGTCGGCGCTGAAGGGCGACAACGTCATTGAGCACAGCGCCAAAATGCCCTGGTACCACGGCACTACGCTGCTGGGTTACCTGGAAACCGTCGAGCTGGATGCGGAACACCTTCAGCGCTCGCCTTTCCGTATGCCCGTGCAGTGGGTGAATCGCCCCAACCTGGATTTCCGTGGTTTTACCGGCATGGTGGCCAGCGGTGTGGTGCGCCCAGGTGACCAAATCCGCGTTCAGCCTTCTGGCAAAACCAGCACTGTCTCGCGGATTTATACCCTGGATGGTGACCTGGAAGAGGCGGTTGCTGGCCAGTCGATTACGCTTTTGCTGGAGGATGAAATCGACATCTCCCGCGGCGACGTGATTTCCGGCGTAGACGAGCCAGCTCACACCGCCGACCAGTTTGAAACCACGCTGGTATGGATGCACGAAGCGCCGCTGTTACCGGGCCGCCCTTACTTGATGAAGCTGGGCACCCAAACGGTGTCGGCGACCGTGACGGACATCAAGTATCAGGTGAATGTGAATACCCTGGAGCACACGGCGAGTAAGCAGCTAGACCTGAACGGTATTGGTATTTGTACCTTAAGCCTTAACCGCTCGGTTGCCTTTGATGCTTACAAGGACAACCACGATACCGGTGGTTTTATCCTTATCGACCGGATGACCAACAATACGGTTGGCGCGGGGATGCTGCACTTCGCTTTACGGCGTAGCCAGAATATTCATATGCAGCATGTGGATATTGATAAGCAGGCGCGTGCGTTGGCAAAAGCTCAGAAGCCCGCCGTGCTGTGGTTTACCGGGCTTTCCGGGGCGGGTAAATCGACCATTGCTAACCTGGTCGAGAAGAAGCTCTTCGCTCACGGTCAGCACACCTATCTGCTGGATGGCGATAACGTGCGCCATGGCTTGAATCGTGATTTAGGCTTTACCGATGCCGACCGCGTGGAAAACGTGCGCCGAGTGGCGGAAACCGCCAAGCTGATGGTGGATGCCGGGCTGATCGTGATGTCGGCATTTATCTCGCCTTTCCGCAGCGAGCGCCAGTTGGCGCGGGACCTGTTGGAAGCGGGTGAGTTCATCGAGATTTTTGTCGATGCACCGCTGGATGTCGTTGAGGCGCGCGATCCGAAAGGCCTGTATAAAAAGGCCCGCCGTGGTGAGCTGAAAAACTTCACCGGTATTGATTCCACCTATGAAGCCCCCGAAGCGCCGGATGTGCACCTGAAGACATCCGAAATGGACGCGGAAGCAGCGGCCGACGCCGTAATTGCGGCACTGCGCGAACGCGGGATGATCAGTTGATTTGAATGCTCTAGCTGTCAGGTGGTGGCGAAGTTGGCCGCTGCTTGGCAGCTTTTTTTATGCAAAGGCTGTGTCTTAAAGACTAAATCTTTAAGGGCTAAGTCTTTAAGGACAAAGTCTTATAGAGGGATTAGATTATGGCGCTTATTGATCAAGCACTGCTGGATGCCGTTGAAGGCATAGCTCGCGAAGCTGGCGACGCCATTATGAGTGTTTACGCCCGCGAATTCAGCGTGGAAGAGAAGGAAGATAAAAGCCCGTTAACCGAGGCAGATAAAGCGGCGCACAACGTTATTGTGCGCGGTTTACAGGCGCTGCCGGTGCAGATCCCGATCCTCTCTGAAGAGGACATCGAGGGCTTTTCCGGTGCTGATGCTGAGGGCCGCTATTGGCTAGTCGACCCGCTGGATGGCACCAAAGAGTTCATCAAGCGTAACGGTGAGTTCACCGTCAATATTGCCCTGATTGAAAACGGTATGCCGGTGCTCGGCGTAGTGACCGCGCCTGCGCTTGAGGTTGGTTACGTGGCCGCGCGGGGGCTGGGCGCGTTTAAGGTTGAAGCCGATGGTAGTCGTAAGGCCATTTCCGTGGCAGGCAAGCCTAAAGAGGGCGTAACGTGGCGCGTGGTGGGTAGTCGTTCGCACCCCAGCCCTGATTTGGCCGCTTGGTTGGAACAGTTGGGTGAGCACACCATGCTGCCCATGGGGAGTTCGTTAAAGTTGTGCATCATTGCCGAAGGTTTCGCCGATGCCTACCCACGCTTGGGCCCCACCTGTTTATGGGATACCGGCGCCGCTCATGCGGTAGTGCTCGAAGCAGGCGGCCGGGTAGAAACCCTGGAAGGCACTGCACTTAGCTACGCCAACCCCAGCGAAAAGCTCAACCCCTATTTTGTAGTGTGGGGGCATTAAGCCAAGGCGCCACCGATCTAAGTTTTGACATCAAGGTTGGTTGGGTGCCAACGGGCGTCGTTCCGCCGCCATCCGCGGGTGCACTCATTCGATTTCGGTGGTGTGATTACATGCACACCCCCTTGGAATTCCCGTCTTCAAGTGCAGGCGTGATTGAGTAGCGCGTGGTAAGCGCCAGCGCACCCGCGAAAGCAGCGCGAAGCGGTGCCGGATTTGGCCCGTGTAGGCGGAGTTGGTTGTGTGCCACGGGGCGTCGTTCCGCCGCCTCCCGCGGGTGCCTACGAACGCTCGCTGAACTCGCGTTCTTCGTTACCACGCGCTACGGTTTGTGCACGCACTCAATTTCGGCGGGGTGATTACGTGCACACCCCCTTGGAATTCCCGTCTTCAAGTGCATGCGAGATTTAGTAGCGCGTGGTAAGCGAAGCGCACCCGCGGAAGCAGCGCGGAGCGGTGCCGGGGTTGGCTTGTGTAGGCGATGATGGTTCGGTGCCATTGGGCGTCGTTCCGACGCCTCCCGCGGGTGCCTCGAAACGCTCGCTGAACTCGCTTTCTCGTTACCACGCGCTACGACAATCACTCGATTCCGGTGGCATCCCCACCTTCATGTGCATGCGTGATTTAGTAGCGCGTGGTAAGCGAAGCGCACCCGCGAAAGCAGCGCGGAGCGGTGCTGGGGTTGGTTAGATGGTGATGTTGAAGCAATAATGTAGTTGGCTGTGAATGTGTTGGAGAGCCGTATTCGCTTAGGCTTATAAGTGACGATGTGAAAGGGGGTTGGTATGCTTCTAGCATCACTGCAAGAGATAATGAAGTGCCAACTCTACTTAATGAAAAAGGTTTCAAATTCTTTTTCTATGCAAATGAACATCCTCCACCACATGTGCATTTATTCGTCACTAAAGAAGCAAGAGCTCAAGGAGTGTCTTGAGCTAGTAAGTTTGCATAGACAGGAATTTTTGGAGGTGTGGAATGACTGGTTTATCAGGTAAAGAAGTCCATTTTGACGACCATTATCTTCATGTCGAATTGAGTGATGGGCGGCGCATTTCAACGCCTATGAGCTGGTATCCAGAACTTGAGCAGGCTTCTGTTAAGGTCTTGCGGCATTACCTGTTTATTTGTGACGCCACCGGTATTGAATGGCCGGATATTGATTACCACTTGAGCATTGCTGCAATGCTGGAAACTCACTCTCAAAAGGTAGCGTAGAGCGCAGCGGTGCCGTGGTTGGCCCGTGCAGGCAGCGTTGGTTGTGTGCCACGGGGCGTCGTTCCGACGCCTCCCGCGGGTGCCTACGAACGCTCGCTGAACTCGCTTTCTCGTTACCACGCGCTACGACAATCACTCGATTCCGGTGGCATCCCCACCTTCATGTGCATGCGAGATTGAGTAGCGCGTGGTAAGCGAAGCGCACCCGCGGGAGCAGCGCGAAGCAGTGCCGGGGTTGGCCTGTGCAGGCGATGATGGTTGGTTGCCACGGGGCGTCGTCCCGACGCCTCCCGCGGGTGCCTCGAAACGCTCGCTGAGCTCGCTTTCTCGTTACCACGCGCTACGACAATCACTCGATTCCGGTGGAATCCTCACCTCAATGTGTATGCGAGATTTAGTAGCGCGTGGTAAGCGAAGCGCACCCGCGGATGCATCGCGAAGCGGTGCCGGGTTTGGCCCGTGTAGGCGATGAAGGTTCGGTGCCATTGGGCGTCGTCCCGACGCCTCCCGCGGGTGCCTCGAAACGCTCGCTGAACTCGCTTTCTCGTTACCCCGCGCTACGATAATCACTCGATTCCGGTGGCATCCCCACCTTCATGTGCATGCGAGATCTAGTAGCGCGTGGTAAGCGAAGCGCACCCGCGGAAGCAGCGCGCAGCGGTGCCGGGGTTTTCGCCATCACTCCCAATCCATTTCGGCGACGTCGGGGGCTTGTTGGGTGCCCCAGTCGGGGGTGTACCAGCCTTTTTGTACGCATTGTTGAAAGCTTGACCATTCCCAGTCGCGGGGTGCTCTAGTCCAGCCGTGTTTGACGGGGTTGTAATGGATGTAGTCCATATGGCGTTGCCAGTCGTTTTCATCACGAATGACGTGTTCCCAGAAGCCACGCTGCCAGGCGTTGTGGGTGCCGGGCGGGAAGAAGAATTCCTGTGAGGCGTATTTTTTGATGTCCCGCCAGCGTGAGGAGTAGTCCGCGTCGCCTTCAGGCAGCCTCCATAGGCAGTGGAGGTGGTCGGGGAGGAGTACGAACGCATCCATCACGAAGGGGCGCTCTTCTCGAACTGTGCGAAAGGCACGACCAAGGGCTTCAATATTGAGACGATCCGCCAACAGGGGTTGTCGTGCGTAGGTGACGACTGTAAAAAAGTAGCAGCCGCCAGGAACATGCGCGCGTCGATAGGTTGCCACCCGTGCCTCCATGCAAAATAATTGGGTTATGAAGGCCCATTGTAGCGCATCGTTATTAGCTGTGCGGGGGCTACGACTTGCTTAGGGTGTCTAGCGGTACTTCCAAATGCTGTGGCCGGTTGAGCACGTTGAGCAGGACGATGGCGCGCTCTTCGCCTTTAAGGCGGGTGAAGATGGCTTCCAGGTCTTTGAAGGGGCCGTCGGTGATGGTGACTTTCTCGCCAGCGCTGAAGTAGGTGTGAATCCCTTCCTTGCTGTGCGGCTGAGCGCGTAGGGTTTCGACAAGCTGTGAAGGTACGGCGACAGGCCTGTCACCGAAGGTCAGCAGGCGCAGCACCCCGCGAGTAGAGCGAATCGGACGCCAGTTGCTGACTAGCTGATCCAAACAGATAAACAGGTAGTAGGGGAAGAGCGGCTCGGTCACCGTGGTGAGCTTTCCCTGGCGCTTGCGTTGGCTCTTCAGGACAGGGTGAAATACCTCATAACCTTGGTTGGCGAGGTGTTCGGCAGCGCGAAATGATTCGCCCCCTTTGCACTGAATAACGTACCAGGCGGGCGTTGCTGCGCCCTCCTGGTCATTGTAAACATCCATGCCATCATCCTTGCGTCTGGAAAAGCGTTACAAAATTATGGCAGCAGCGCGGTGAGTGCATCAAGCGTTTGGTCAATGTGCGCCTGGGTATGCTCACAGGAGAGAAAGAAGCGCAGCCGTGCGCTTTTTTCGGGTACCGCTGGGTGCAGAATCGGCTGTACGTTGATCTGCTGTTCTAACAATGCGTTAGAAAGCCGGGCAGCCGCCGCGGAGCTGCCAATAATCACCGGTACGACCGCGGCACCGATGCTTTTGCCGGTATCCAAGCCGCGGGCAGTGGCCTGTTCAAGAAAGTAGCGCGAAATAGCATGCAGGCGCTGAACCCGTTCGGGTTCTTGCTGCATCAGCTGTAGCGCGGCTAGTGAGGGGGCGGCGACTTGGGCGGGCATGCCCACGCTGTAGAGAAAACCGGGGGCCAGGTAGCGTAGTGTTTCCACCAGCGGCTTGCTGCCTGCGATATAGCCGCCGCAGCCTGCCATGGCTTTGCTCATGGTGCCCATCCAGATATCCACGTCGCGCGGGTCGATATCGAAATACTCGCGCAGCCCCAGGCCGGTGTCGCCCATAATCCCAAAGGAGTGGGCCTCATCGACCATCAGCCAGGCTTGATAGCGCTGCTTCAATTCGATAAAACGCGGCAGCTCAGGGATGTCGCCATCCATGCTGTAGAGCCCTTCGATCACCACCAGCACGCGTTCGAACTGATGCCGATGCCGGGCCAACAGGGCTTCCAGCGCGGCGGGGTCGTTATGGCTAAACGACATGCGCTTGGCGCCGGAAAGCTGCGCGCCAACCAACGAACTGTTATGAATGTACTCGTCGTGGAGCACTAAATCTTTGGGCCCCAGCAGGTGTCCCAGTGTGGAGACGTTAGTGGCGTGACCGCTCACAAACACCACCGCATCTTCAACGTCGTAGGCCTTAGCGAGGGCCTGTTCCAGCTCTTGGTGGATAGGCCGTTCGCCGGAGACCACGCGGCTGGCGGAGACCGAAGTGCCGTAGCGCGCCACGGCATCGCAGGCGGCCTGATTGATGCGCGGGTCGCCTGAAAAGCCGAGGTAGTTATAGCTGGCAAAGTTGATGCAGGTCTGCCCATTGATCACGCTGGTCGCCCCGGCAGTGCCTTCGTGCACTTTGAAGAACGGGTCAACCAGGCCCAACTGGTCGGCGGCCTGGCGCATCATGGCGATTTGCTGATAGCCGGGCTGGGCATCAAAGCGCGTGAAGCGCTCGGGCACCGTGCGTTGCTCTCCGCCTTGCCCATTGGAAGAGGGCGTGGCGCTGGCAGCACGCGGCGTAGTACGCCGGCGTGCTTGTTCCAACAATTGCTGTTTCAGTTCAGAGCGCTTAGCGGTCATGGAGTCTCAGTCGCGGGTGATGAGGAAGCGGACGCAGGCTCAGCGGTGAGCCCTTCAGGGCCTAAATCTTCAGTGCCATGTTGTGCGGCCAGTGAGGCTATCGCATCTTGCGGAGCGTCTTCAACATCGTCGTGCTGATGCATTTTCTGAATCAGCACGCCCGCCAGTTTGTCGAGTGTCGATGCTTCACTAAGCACCATCACTGACACCTGAACGCCCAAGCGGTTCTCGATAGCGGTCATTAGCTCAACGCCCATCAGGGAGTCGAAGCCCATATCGTAGACCGAGCGGTGAATATCGAGCTTCTCTTCATCAATCAGCAGAATGCTGGCCAGCTCGGCGCGCAGTAGATCGGTGACCGTGCTGTGCAGTTCCTCGGGTGAGAGGTCGGCGAGCAGGGCGCTGATGTCGTCATCTGCATCCGCGCTGCCGTCATCGTCGCTGGCGCGGGCGATTTCGTTAAAGCGCGGCGCTTCGGCAGTCGGTAGAAAACGAGCAAGCGCGCCCCACTCTAGTTCCAGCACACCTAGGCTTGGCCCAGGGGCCAGTAGCATCTGTTCGAGCACTTTCAGCGCGTCATCCGAGCGTAGCGCGGAACCGCCCAGGCGCTCTTGCAGCGCATCACGGGTGCGGGTGTTACGAGCCAGGAAGCCGACATCTTCAATCGCGCCCCAGCGTACGCAGGTGGCTGGTAACCCTGCGGCACGGCGATTGGCGGCAAATGCTTCTAGCCAGTGGTTGGCGGCCACGTAGTTAGCCTGACCGGGGTTGCCGAACAGGGTGGTGGCCGACGAGTAGAGCACGAAAAAGTCCAGCTTCGTTTCGCGGGTGAGTGCGTCCAGGTGGCGGGCGCCATCGATTTTGGGCGCTAACACTTTCTGAATGCGCTCGGCATCCAGGTTGCGGATCAAACCGTCGTCGATCACCGTGGCGGCGTGCACAATGCCCCGCAGCGGTGCTAGTTCACCCTTGGCGCGCTCCAGCAAAGCGGCCAGCGCAGTGCGGTCGGTAATATCGCAGGCGGCGGCGAGTACCGTAACGCCTTGCTGTTCAAACGACGCAATGGCTGCCTGAGCCTCTTCACTGGTGGGGCCGCTGCGGCTGAGCAGGATCAACTGCTGTGCGCCTTTCTCTACCAGCCACTGAGCGGTTCTTAATCCAAATCCACCCAGGCCGCCGGTGACCAGGTAGCTGGCATCTGCGGACAGTTGCATCACTGCCGTGCCCAACACCTCGTTCTTGGGTGGCGCGATGGGTTGTTCATAGGTCACTACCACTTTGCCGATCTGGCGCGCCTGCTGCATATAGCGGAAGGCGTCGATTACCTGGGTGTGGCTAAACGAGGTAAACGGCAGCGGGCTTAAGGTACCGTCGTTAAATAGCGCCATCATCTCGCCAAACAGGCGTTGTGTAAGCGCAGGCTGCACCTTCATTAGCTGGTCGGAGTCGATACCGAAGTAGCTGAGGTTATTGCGGAACGGGCGCAGGCCAATATGAGTGTTTTCGTAGAAATCGCGTTTGCCCAGCTCCAGAAAGCGGCCGAACGGGCGCAGGGCGCGCAGGTTTTGGTTGATCGCTTCCCCGGCCAGGGAGTTGAGCACCACATCCACGCCTTCGCCCTGGGTGTCTTCCAGGATCTCTTCGGCGAAGGTGAGCGAGCGTGAGTCGTAAAGCCGCTCGATGCCCATCAGACGTAGGAAGTCGCGCTTCTCTTCGGAGCCCACCGTGGCGTAGATTTCTGCTCCCAGCCACTGGGCAATTTGCAGCGCTGCAATGCCCACGCCGCCCGCGGCGCCGTGAATCAGGATTTTTTCGCCAGGTTCGACCCGCGCCAGATGCTTGAGCGCGTAGTAGACCGTGAAGAAGGTCGTCGGGATCGTGGCGGCGGCGGCAAAGCTAATGCCTTCCGGCAGCGGTGCAACGGCGTGCTGGCTGGCAATGACCTTATCGCTGAAACTGGCGGGGCCGAAGCCGACCACGGCTTGCCCTGGCGTCACATGGGTGACGTTGCTGCCAACGGCCTTTACCACGCCTGAAAACTCAAGGCCCAGGGTGGGGCCGGCGAAGCCGTTCTCTATCGCTTCATCGGAGAGCAAGCCCAGGGTGTACATCACATCGCGGAAGTTAAGTCCGGTGGCCTTAACACTGATTTCCACCTCGTCGGCACTGGCTTGTGGCAACGGGCGCGGACGCCAGGTTAATTGGCGCAGCTGACCGGGCATGGCAAAGCCCAGTGACATCGCCTGATGCGGCTGCTTGGTCTGCTCATTGGTCTGCCCTGCCGCAGTCGGGTGTGGCGCGGGCAGGGTGCGCAGCCTCGTCGCAAAGCGGTGACCCTGGTTATCGATCAGCGCTTCGTTTTCGCTATCTGGTTGAGTCAGTAGGGTGGCCCAGGCGTGTAACGCAGGCTCGCTGATGGCTGCCGGTATATCCAGCAGGTAGACGCTATGGCCGACGGCTTCGTTGGCTAGCGAGCGGCCAAAGCCCCACAGGGCGGCATCGCCAGGGGCGTCTGTCGCGCTGGCGGGTGACGTTGTCTGCCATAGAGTGCTTACCCCGTTGGTCACCAACCACAAAGAGGCAGCAAGCGAGTGCTGCTCTAAGGCCAGCGTCCACTGCAGAGCGTGATCACAGCGGGCGGTTTGCGCTTCAGTGCTGTTCGCACCCAGTCCACGCAGGTCAATCACATTGAGGGTTAGCTCGCCCTGATTATCAGGTGCGGATTGGGCCATTTCAGGTTGAGCCAATGCAGGTTGAGCCAATGCAGGTTGAGACAGCGCATGAGCCAGCAGCTCAGCAGGCGCGCTCTGACTAACGCTGAGCAGCGCCGAAGCGCCCAGCTGTTGCAGTGCCTCGACCAGGTTGGCAGCCAGCGTTTCACTGTTGTGATCGGCGACCACCAAGTGACGCCGTTGCGCCGTGTTTGATGTGCTCGCAGCCGTTTCTAACGGATAGTGTGCGTGGAGCAGGTAGGCGCCGCTGTTGCTCTCTTCCAGTGCCATTGGCGCGGAAACCACAAAGCCTTGGTCGTTCAGCCAACTAATGAGCGTATCTTGCTCCAGGGCGGTTTGATCGATGCCGGGCGTGGCCAGCAGATCATCCAGCCAGCGGCTTGGGGCGATGCCAATCAGCATCACCTGGGCGCCTGGCGCCAGTTGTTCAGGTAATGCTTCGATTAACTGACGCGTGGCGGCCGGGTGGGTGATATCCACGCTTACAAACGCCAATTGAGCTTTTTCAACACCGCTGGGGGCGGTTAGCGCAGCAAACTCGTCTTGGTCAAGGTGCTGCATATCCATCAGCGGGAAACGCTCTTGCAGCTGCTCCGCCTGATGGCGCGTGCTGCCTAGGGTGGTGATCACGCGGTAATGGGTAAGGTCGTGATACAGCGCTTGAGCGCTGCGTTCCAGCAGGCGTTCTCCCAACGCTGGCGCGCTGGGGCCTGCTTCGAGCAGTTGCAAACGCTGTCCGGCGGGGAGCTCTGCGATCAGCGCATCTATTAACTCGGCTAACTCGCCTGCCAACGCTTGCCAACCACTTTCGCCCACCAGCACGCGGTTTAAGCGCGCCAGGTGGTCGTGGCTAATGCCCAGGGTTTCCAGGTCACTTGTGCCGCTACGCAGCGCCTGTTGGTGAAGCCCTAAACGGCCCACCAGGTGAATGGGCGCAAAGTAGTCGGGGTAGTCTTGCACCAGCAGCTGCCAGATAACGTCCGGCGAGTGCTGTGCTTCTTCACTATCGACGCCGAGACTCTGCTGAGCAAAGGCTTCGCTAAGGCTGTCGAGCAGCGGGGCGACTTCGTTGCCGTAACGCTGGCCGGTGCTTTCGCTGTAAACGTTGGCAATATCTGCAAGGCGAGCAAGCGCATCGGCAGGCAGTGCCAGCGGTTCTGCGTGTAGCGGCGCTGGAGTCAGTTCCACATCCAAATAGCTGAAGTGCTGATGATGGGCGCGGTTGAGTCGAATCGCTTTGAAGCGGGTTTTGCTCAGTACTGCAACGGCGTTACCGGCGGCGTCATACAGCTCGAAATCGGCGGTAAAGGAGTGCGGTGCGCGCTTGCCCATCACAGCGCGGGCGAGAACCGGCACGCCTGCCTGGGTGTTGACTTGAATGCGCCCCACGCGAACCGGCACAAAGGCGAGCTGGGCGGCAAACTCACTATGTTGCGCGAGCAGCGGGATAAACATCTGGAAGGCGCTATCCAGAATGCCGGGGTGCACGTGCAATGTGCTGAGCTGCGCTTGGACTTCATCCGACAGGGCGATTTCACCAATCACTTCATCGCCTTCAATCCAGCCCCTGGAGATGGCCTGAAAGGCTGGGCCGTAGTGCAGGCCGATACGCTCAGCCAGCTGCAGGTGATCTTCCAGCGTGTAGTCCGGGGCACGAGTAGGCATCACCGGCGCTGTGCGGTTGAGTAGGAAGCCACGGCTTTCACGCATGGTGCGAGCCACGGCATTCAACTGCCACTCTACCCCGGTGGCAGGTTCGCGGGAGAGGATCTCCAGGCGGCCATCTTCTGGTAGGTAGCTAAGCCGCATGGTGCGGCCATAGGGGCCGTCCAGCAGCAGCGGGGCACGGATTTCCAACTCTTCGATATCCAGCAACGGGCTGTCTTTTAGCTGCAGCGCCGCCGCCAGCGTCAGTTCCACAAAACCGGCACCGGGGAACACCGCGCCTTCGCCCACCACATGGTCGGCCAGCCAGGGTTGGCGCTGGGTATCGAGCTGGCTTTCCCAGGTGTGCTCGTGCTGCGCTAACGGGTAGCCCAGCAGCGGGTGCTGGTAATAGCGTGACAGCAGCCCTTGACCGTCATTGGTACCGTATACCCAGTGGTGGCTGCGCTGCCAGGCATAGCGCGGTAGCGGTACCCGCTGACCCACCACCGGCAAGTGGCGGCTAGTCAGGTTAAGGCCACTCAGCAGGAGTTGACTTAAGCAGTGCTGCAAGCCTTCAAGGCCAGGCTTGTGGCGCTCAATGGTGCCGAATACCAACCCTGGTAGCTCCAGTTGGCGCAGTGACTCATTGAGGTAGCGGCGTAGAATGGGGTGGGCGCCAATTTCTACAAAGACATTATTGCCTTGCTCGATTAGCGCGCTAGCGGCGGCGTCGAACAGCACCGGCTCACGAATGTTTTTCCACCAGTAGGTGGCATCCAGCTCAAGCCCGTCACTCAGCGTACCGGTCACGGTGGAGTAGTAGGGGATCTGCGTGGCACGCGGGGTAATATCGGCCAGCGCATCAATGACCCCAGCTTGAATGCTGTCCATCGCGGGGCTGTGGAAGGCGTAGTCCAGGGGCAGGCGTTTGGCAAAAACATCCTGCTCGCCCAGGGCGGCTTCCAGAGCGCTGAGCTGTTGGCTATCTCCCGCCAGCGTAATGCCTTTCGGGCTGTTAATACCTGCCAGGCATACCTGATTGAACTCGGGCTTTTCTAGCCACGCGGCGATGTCGTCAGCGCTCATGGCCACCGCAGTCATTTCGCCGAGGCCACGGGTTTTACCCTGGTAGTCGCTGCGGTAGTAAATCACTTTGACTGCATCTTCCAGGCTCAACGCACCGCTGGCCCAGGCCGCCGCCACTTCACCCACGCTATGACCAAATACTGCCGTGGGCTTAATGCCTTGGTCGTTTAGCCACTCGGTTAATGCCACCTGCAGTGCAAACAGCGCTGGCTGGGCGATTTCAGTTAGCGGGAAACGGTTCTCCCCATTGCGGCCTTCCAGTTCGGCGCGTAGCGAGAAATCCCCGTGCTGCTGAAAGAGTGTGTCGACGCGATCAATCGCTGCGGCGAAAACCGGCGAATCGCTGAGCAGATCGCGCCCCATGGTTTCCCATTGGCAGCCGTTGCCATCATAAACAAACACTGGGCCGACCGCGTTGGGCAAGCGCTCGAGTGTGGTAACGCTATTGGTCTCTCCCGCGGCAAACTCGCTGAGTTGCGTGGCGGCCTCTTCAGCCGTTTGTGCAAACAGCAGCGCGCCATGGCTATGCCGGTCACGGTGGTGGAACAGCGTGTAAGCGATGTCGTACAGGCTGATGTCGCTATTTTCGCGTAAGTCGTTCTCGCGCAGGTAGTTGGCGAGCGTTTCGGCGCTTTGGCTGAGCGCGGCTTCGCTGCGGGCGCTAAGGTGAATCGGTAGCGGTGAGTCTGGCGCCTGTGTTTCAGGCTTGACCCGTTCTGGCGGACTTTCCAAAATAACGTGGGCGTTGGCCCCGCCAAAACCAAAGGAGTTAACGCCGATAACCAGGCGGCCCTGTTTTTTCAGCGGCTGGCCTTTGGTGACCACCGAGATGTTCCACTCATCAAACTTGATGCGCGGATTGAGTTTGCGGATGCCAATCGTGGCCGGGACTTCGCGGTGCTGAATGCTGTAGAGCGCCTTGGCCAGACCCGCCACGCCGGAGGCGGTTTCCAGGTGACCCAGGTTGCTTTTTACCGAGCCTATCAGCAGCGGCGTTTTGCGCTGCTGGCCGAGTGCTTCACCAATCGCACGGGTTTCAATGGGGTCGCCAACGGCGGTGCCGGTGCCGTGGGCTTCCAGGTAGTCGATTTCATCCGGCGAGATGCCTGCCTGTTCATAGGCGCGCTTCATCAGATCAATTTGGGCGCTTGGGTTAGGCACCGTTAGGCCAGATTTGTGGCCGTCTGTGTTCACCGCGGAGCCTGCCACTACGGCAATAATATTGTCGCCATCGGCTACCGCTTGGTCGTAATCCTTAAGCAGGAAAATACCTGCCCCTTCGGAGCGCACATAGCCGTTACCCGCTTCATCGAATACCTGACAGCGGCCAGTGGGTGAAAGCATGCTGGCTTTAGAGAAGATGATAAAGCCATAGGGGTGCAGGTGCAGGCTGATGCCGCCCGCCAGCGCCATACTGGTTTCGCCACTGCGAATCGATTGGCAGGCCTGGTGAAAGGCCACCATCGAGGAGGAGCAGGCAGTATCCAGCGACATGCTGGGGCCGTGCAGGTCAAACACGTAAGACAATCGATTCGAGGCGATGCTGGAGGTGTTGCCAGTGGCGGTGGAGGCATCAATTGCTGCCATATCGTCCGCTATGCGATAAGAGTAGTCGAGGCTGGCCACGCCCAAAAATACCCCGCACTGGCTGCCGCGCAGGGAGCTGGGCAGAATGCTGGCGTCTTCCATGGCTTCCCAGGCGAGCTCTAGAAGCATGCGCTGCTGGGGATCCATGTTGGCCGCTTCACGGGGCGAAATACCAAAAAACTCAGCGTCAAACCCGCTGATATCGCCCAGGCTACCGGCGGCAAAAGTCACGCTGGTACCGGGGTGGCGCTTATCCGGGTGCAAAAAGGCGTCGTGGCTCCAGCGGTCAGCGGCCACTTCAGTTACTAAATCTTTTTCGGCTTGCAGATCCTGCCAGAACGTTTCAGGGGTGGTGCCGGGGAAACGATGGGCGGCGCCGATGATGGCAACGCGTTTAGTCATTCTTGCTCCTGAGGTTCTGGTTCTACCTTGATCACATCGCTACTTATATCGTGTCCAAACACCTGTTTGAATAACTGGACACCAAGTTCGTTTGCGGCTAGCTCAAATGGCTCGTAAGCGTTTGCTGCCCCTACCCCTGCTGTTACCCAACTCTCTGTTGACCATATCATGTAGGGAGTGCGGCCATCAGGCGGCGTGAAGTGTGCATACGCCTCAGGCAGAATGGGGACATGATCCCCATACCAGCCTAGCAGGCCCGGTCGCTTTGCAGTATTCAGCGAATTTTTAACGCTTGCCAACATCTTGTCGGATTCACTTAAATGCTGCAAATAGACCGCTAAGTCACGCAGATGGTCGGGTAACGGCCAAGGAGCGCCGGGCAGCGTATTGGCTAACGCTGCTTGGTTCGGTGCTTCTAAATGTAGCGGGCCGTGATTTTCCATGGTGATAACAAATACAAATAGCGGTCTATTATCGTCATCTTCAAGCAGCCGTCCAATTTTTCGTGCCACTGCCTGGTCACTAACGTATTGACCGTTTTTGTCGCTACTCTGGAAGGCATTGATATCTATAAAGTGGTCAAAGCCTAATTGGGGTATCACCTTGTGACGAAAATAGAAGCTCGCCAGGTACGGATGCACACAAACCGTGCGATAGCCTGCCGCTTTTAGCGCGCTCGCTAAACTGGGCATTGGATGGCTAGCAAGCGTGCGGTAAGGGTTGAACTGGCGAACGCCCCAGTAGCCGGGGGCAATGCCCGTTAATACCGCGCACTCGGTACGCACTGTATTGGCACCCCAGGCGGGCACGTTTAATGCGCCATGCAGGGTGGCGTTTGCGCGAGTGGTGTCGAAATGGTGAAGCAGATTGGCATCGACCTCTTCACACCAGGGGCGCGGGTCGAAAAACGATTCACTCTGCACCAGCACCACGTTGGGCAGTGGCTGTTTGCCTTGATGCGCGCTCGCCACCGGCGTTAAGGCGTGGAAGGGCGATTGCTCTGGCGTAGGAATGGGAGCGCGCATTAGCACTACGCCGTAGGCCCATAGGCTAGCGAAAAGCCCTAAACGGTGTATGTCGTCTATGGGCTGTAAGGCGATGGCGGGCAGCCTGCGGACACTAACAACAAGCAGTAGTGCGCCCAAGGCTATTAATCCCAGCGCATTGGTTAGAAAGCGGCTGGCGCCCTCGCTAGTGACCAGCGACCCTTCCCAGTAAAAGAACCCACCAATCGCCACCGCGGCGGCGCTGCTGGCGGCAATCGCCAAACCTACGCCGAAAAAGGGCACGTAAAGGCGCGGGTGCAGGATAGCGTCCCAGAAGTATTCAAAGTCATGACAGATAAACGGCTCGTTGAGCGTATGCGATTTGGCGTTGCTCGACTGCACCACGACTAGTTGCAGCGAGAGAAACACCATCACCGCAAACCAGGGGCGCTGGAGTAGCAATACCAGCAGTCCGAAAATTAGCAGCCAGGAGCCAAGGTGGACACTATTGGCCGCTGCTCCACGCTGCCAAAATGGGCGCGGCCGAGGGCTAAGCAGGGCTTCAAACAGGCCGCTGATCAATAGCCCCACGAGTAGCGGCCATATCAGCGCGCTAATCATGGGGCGTGTCTCCTGAGTGGTTGAAGCCTAGGCGCTTGATCAACCATTGCGAAATCCCTGCGGGCAGTACCGCCAGCCACCAGGTGCCAAAATTAAGTGGGAAGGGGAAGCTGATACGCGCACGGTTTGCAGCGATACCGCGTTTAATGACCTTGGCCGCGCGCTTGGGCGGCCACTCCCAGGGTTTGGGGCCGGGCATGGCCTTGCACATCGGTGAGGTAACATAGCCGGGCATGACCACCGTGACGCCGATACCGTGAGGCGCGAGTAGCCCGCGCAGCCCTTCGCCATAGGCTTTGATGCCTGCTTTGCTGGCGCTATAGCTGGGGGTGGTCGGTAAACCGTGCCATGCGGCAAGCGAGCTGATCAGCACCAGTTGACCGCTGCCGCGGGTCTGCATGGCTGGCACTAGGTGTTGCACCATGGCGATGGGGGTTTTCAGGTTGATATCCAACAGCGCCTGCACGTCTGCCCAGGGCTCTAAGATATCAGGCCCTTGGGGGTGGGTGTTTTTGCCCGCATTGGCAATCAAGATGTCCGGTACCTGTTGGGCGCAGACTTCGGCTAGCCAGCTTTTCAGGGCGTGATCATCGGTTAGATTGATGGTTGAGAGGGTGACCTGGGCACCTTGTTGGCGGCAAGTGGTGGCAAGCGCCTCTAGCTTCTCCTGCTGGCGTCCGTGCAATACCAGGTGGGTGCTGGGATCGGCATAGGCGTTTGCCAGGGCGCCCCCAATCGCGCCGGTGGCGCCAGTGATCAGCACGCAGCGTGAGTGTAGAGATGGGCTCTCAGCCTCTTTTGCAGCTTCTTTCACAACAACGTTCACAGAAGCTTCTCCAACGGCGATGGGCAGGCTTCGAGTATGCGGGCGGCGTTATCCACGGCTAAATCGATACCGGGCTGGCAGTAGTAGCCACCGTTAACTTGAACGGCATGCATCACGGTCTTTTGAAAATAACCAAATAGCTCGCTGTTAGGCGGCTGCGGCTGCTGCCAAAAATCCGCTAAGTCACCTTGGTAGGTTAGCCCATCCAGATTATAGATCGGGTCGCTAAGCGCGTAGGTGGGGCAGTTCTTCTCCAGCGAAACAATGCCCACGGTGCTGTTAACGGTGACATTGCCCTTGGCGTGTTTGAGCAGGGCGTTGAGATCCCCAGACTCTAGATAGACGATGCGCCCTTGCAGGCCGTGGCGTTCGGCAAGTTGCTTAATGACTTTGGGGTAATTGACCAAGCCCATATCCAAAGGATGGTTTTTAATACACAGCAGAGAATCGCTGGGCGCGTGCTTGGCGAACGAGGCCATCACATCGTCCATCACTTCCTGCATATTGGCGTAGGGGGAGTGATCGCGAATTTGCGCATCGCTATTTAGCTGCAGCGGCAGCATAAAATAGGGGCGGCCACTTTCGATCAACGCTTTGATGCGTTCGGCGTCGCGTTTTTTCCAAGCGGCTTTTAACTGAGCAAAGCGCTTCAGGTAGCCCGCGTACTCGACCGGGGCGGTGATCGGCGCGTGATTGCGGTAGTGCGGCGCAACCAGCGGATTGGCTAGCCCGGCCAAGTGGTAGCCCACATCGTGCATGGCACGAATTTTAAACGAGGAGCGAAAACGCACGGGGGCGGGTAGTTCGGGCAGTGCTTTGCCGGTTTCATAAAACCAGCTTGGGTCACGGGGCAGTAGCGAGTGGCCGTTAACGCCTTCGCGCTCCAGTGTGATCCAGAACGGGCGAAAGTAGCCCTCTTCAAATACGTGGGTGCGTACACCGGCCGCGGCGGCGTTATCCACTGCTGGGCGATGAATCGGGCGACGATCTCCGAATACTACTTGGTCGGTGATCGCGTACCGCTGCCAGAGTGACTTGATATAGCCAGGTAGTTCAGCGGTAGGGCCACGAAACAGATGGCTTTGGCCGTGGGTGCGCTGCCAGTAGGCGATATCGCCCGCATTGAAGTTGACCTTAACGACACGGTGCCCATCGTTCACCAAGCGCTTGGCTAAGCGCTGGTAAAAAGGTGAGCAAACGCCCTGCAAAAATAAGAATGCACGCTTCTGATGCTTCAACTCAATGCCTTCCGATCAACAAGTTACGATAACAGCGGTAGATATGCTGTTTCCATGTAAGGGTGTTTTTGTGTGTTCTTGCCTGTTCCAACAGGCTGACGACGGTTTCAGCATTGCATAGCTGGCGGGTCGTTGGGTCTACATAGCCGGGATAGAGAATCAGGGTGCCGGCGACCAAGGCATCCAGCGAGAGTGAACGCGTACGGCGTGGGCAGCTAAGCGCATCCTGAGTTAAGCCCCAGCCAGCATAAAACGGTAGGCCGTAGGTGCTGACTTCTCGTTTGCGCAAAAGTGCTTCAAAGCCGGTTAAAGAGCTCATCGTATGCACTGCATCGACGCGCTCTAACAAGGTTGCGATGTCGATATCGCTGGCGTCTAGATCATACAGGCGTTTGGCATCGGTATCGAGTGCTCCGACACGCGCACCGCTCAATACATCGGGATGGGCTTTGTAGACGATATAAGCATCCGGGTGCGCGTCACGTACGGCGCTTAGCAGCCCGCTATTGGTATTAATGTGCGGCGAGCCGGTGGCAATCGAGGCGTCGCTCTCTACTTGGCCAGGCACCAGTATGGTGTAACGCCCTTTGGGCAGCTCGATCCCTGCCTTTCCACGTACGTTGTACTTGGTGAGTTTGAGCGCCACTAATCGCTTACGTAACTGCAGCGCACGTTGCAGCAGGTCGTCGCTAAAGGGGGCGCTATTGAGCAGCGTCTCTAAATCACTGGGTTGGCTGGGGTCGTAGTAGATACCCTGTGAATCAATCACCAGCGACAACGGCTGAGTAAGATCGACTCCCAGCCCCACTGAACGAATGAACCCATCTTCCATGCGCCATAGCTTCTCCATGTGTTGGGCGTGCTGGCATTTAAAGTCTGCATCAATACGGCTTGACCATACCAGCAGCCGTTCATCGGGCTGCTCGCTCTCGGGAAGCTTCGCTTGATAGTTCATGCGTGCGAAGGCGCCTAGAAAGTCGCCAATAAAGCGACGTTTCCAAGTAGAGAACCCGCATGCTCGCCAGCTTCCCCGATAGCGCTCCTGCTGGCGCCTTTGATCGGCGATCAAGGCAATGGTCTCTTCCAGCGTGGCAGGCTGCTGAGTGTAAGGGTTAGCGTAGCGGCAATAGCGTAAATAGGCGGCGGCAAAGACCTCAACTAAGGTGCGCTTTACACGACGGCGGTGGCAGGGCAGTTGATCATGGGTAAGCCCCCAACCTGCATAAAACGGAATACCAAAGCAGTGCACCTGCTTTCCGGCCAGCAGTGCTTCAAAGCCGAGCTGGCTGGTCACGACGTAAACGTGGTCAACCTGGTCAAATAGCGCCCAGGGGTTGAGGTCTTCACCGATGACCCTGCAGCGCGGGTGGTCTGCGGCGTTAAGTAGGTGGCCCTGTTTTTTACCCGCGATAACGTCAGGATGGATCTTGACTAATATCTCGGCGTCGGGGTGCTCTATTAACGCCGCCTCAAGCATCTGGTTGAAGCTACTCGCGCTAGCGCCCCCGTAGTGAATTGAGGCATCCCCAGCGGTTTGGTCGACCACTAATACACTCGCCCGGCTGGCATCGTTAATAGGCTGATCGGGGGAGTGGTTATATTTGGAGAGCCGATAGCGAGCGATCAATGCCATGCATCGTTCAGCCTGCTCTAACTCTTCATTGTTGAAACTGGCTGTGTTGAGCCAGTTTTCCAAATCAGAAGGGCGTGAGGCGTCGTAATAAATGCCGGTCTCATCGACTACCAAACTGTGCGGCTGAAAGCCATTTACGCCTAGCCCTAACGAGCGTAGAAAGCCATCTTCTAATGCGATATAGACCAGTTGATGGCGTTGGGCATACTGCCTAGCGCTTACACTAGTGGGTTTTAGCCCCCAGCCAATCACCGCCTCGGGCATTTTCTTAAGGGAGCTTATTCGGACGAATTGGTCAAATTCGGGCAGCAGTGCAGGCAAGGTAGCCAGCTTGCGAATACCTGGGGATGTGTAACCTGCCGTTCGTTTCGCCATACATAAGGCCGCTTGAGGTAACAGGGGTAGGCGGGCGAACATACGTCAATTGGAGGGGGTTATCAATTCAGGCGTTGTGAGTACTCACTATTTTTTCGATGCATAGCAACTATTTGCATGATAAAAAAAATTACCTTAAGTTTGATTTATTCAACGCGCATGATCGTCACTTTTTTGGTAGATTCGCCCACTCTATGTACCCTTGATACCGCTCTTCAGGATCTGGAATTAAGTAAAGTATGCATAAAAAAGGATAATCGGTGCGCTTTGCCTATCTGCTAAAAAATCTATTTTCTTTCAGTTCCTTAAAGGGGCGCCTTTTACTGGGGCTCTCCTTTACTTTGCTGTTGCTGATCGCGTTGGTGCTGGGTATGGCGTGGCAAGTCGGAAAGACTATGGTGCAAGAGACTAATATGTCGCACTTGCGTTATGAAGCCACTCTACTTGCTGATGAGGTAACCCAACAAATCGAAATGCGCTTCCAGGCATTAGAGCGCTTAAACGAAATGATCGGCACCACCGAGGATGCGAATTGGATCAGCTATCAACTGCAGCAGAACGATAGCCTGCTAGCTTGGTTTGAGGGGATTGTGGTTGCCAACAGTGATGGCGAGATTATTGCTGATTGGCCTGCAATCGTTGGTCGCGTAGGGCTCGAAACCGCTGAACTTGAGTATTTTCGTATGCTTCGCGGTATTCGCCGTCCCTATGTTAGTGAGCCCTTTGTCGGTCGTGCGAGCGGCATGCCAATGGTGCTAGTGGGCGTGCCACGCTTTACCGAGCAAGGCGTGTTTGACGGTTTTATTGGAGGTATCCTTAGCTTGGATTCAGGAGGGATATTTAGCCGTTTAGCTAAAGTGCGCTTGGGTGAAAAAGGTTATGCTGGTGTTGCTACTGCTTCGGGTAAAGTCTTATACCATCCTGAAAATTCATTAATTAATGCTTCTGTACCCAGTAAGGCATTGAACCCATGGCTGGATTTGGCGCTGGATGGCTGGGAAGGTGATGCTGTAGGTCGGCTTGTGAGTGGGGAAATGGGGCTACAGTCTTATGCGCAGATTTGGCCTGCTGGATGGGTCGTTGGCCTTTACATGCCTATTTCCCAAGTACAACTTCCCCTAGCAGATTTTATCAGGCAGCTTTGGTGGGCATGGGTTGTACTTGTTTTACTTATGTTCCCTTTGCTGTGGTGGATGTTGGGCCGAGTGCTTACACCTTTGAGGCATTTGGAGAAACAGATTGGCGAGGTGGGTTTAGGACACCGTGAGAGCGTCAGTTTGGCTACCAAAATGCAAGAGCTACAGCAGGTGGCGAGCACCTTTAACCGAGTGGAAGATGAACGGCAGCTGTTGTTAGGCAATCTTCAAGAGCGCGAGGCGTTTCTTGACTCGGTACTGAATGCAGCGCCGCAGGGTATGTTTGTCGCTAATATTAAAGGTGACATTACTTACATGAACCCTGCGCTACTAGAGATGCTGGGCATTTTTCCAGGCTCGCCTATGGAGTCTTGGCTTCAGCAGATCCACATGTCTGATCGTGATGGAGCTAAAGACATGTGGCTACATAGCCTGCGCACCGGTAGTGATTTTGTTCGCCAACTGCGTTTTTTGCGCAGCGATAACGAACTTCTTTGGCTAGATATACATGCTCGGGTAGTCACGCTTTCTCAAGATGGACAGACTCTTGGTTTAGTGGGCGTAGTTAAGGATATTACTGAGCGCCGGGAGCAGGAAGCCATACAGCGCTGGGAAGCAGAACATGATCCGTTAACCGGCCTGTTGAATCGCAGAGGCTTTGAGCGCCGCCTAGAAGAAGCCTTTGCCGATTTCCAAAAAACCAGCACGCCTTCAGCTCTTTTGTTGTTTGATTTGGATCACTTCAAACCCATCAATGATGAAGGTGGCCACGCTCTAGGCGATGAGATGTTGCGCCGCATTGCTCAGGTGGTTGCCTGGGAAGTTCGCCGTAGCGACCATGTGGCGCGCCAAGGGGGAGATGAGTTTGGCGTGCTGCTCCCCAGCTGCACCCTGGCTCAGGCAAGGAGAATCGCTGAATCCCTGCGTCAGTCGGTAGGGGAAATCTCTGTTACCCATGAAGGCAAAGAGTACATGGTTACACTCAGTATTGGCGTTACCACCTTTGATGAAGAGGATTCTAATGTGTCTGACGTTCTGGCACGGGCCGATGCCGGTAGTTACAAAGCCAAAGGGATGGGACGCGATGGAGTAGTTGTCAATATGCCTCACAATAACGATGACGTAATGGCGCTTTTCGATTCGCCCAAATAGTTTCTCATAAAAGCACTCTAAGCCTGTGCAGCGGCTTGGCGTGCTTAGCAGTCGACAAAACATGTCCAGCAGTAGAGTATAAGCAGATGCTGAACTTGTCGTTAGAAGCCAGTTTTTAAAATCAAGGCTGACTGAGATACTGTTGTGAACCTACTTGAACTGTTTGCCCGCACGCTGGATGTCACGCTGCCTGTCTTTGCGATGGTGTTTGTAGGCCTGGGCCTTAAGCGCTTGAAATGGATTGATAGTGCCTTCGTCTCGACCGCTTCTGCGCTGGTATTCAAAGCAACACTCCCCACGCTAATCTTCCTTAGTTTGATTAAAGCTGACCTAAGCGTTGCGCTGGACGTTTCGCTGATGCTGTTTTTTGCTGTGGCAACGCTGGGGCAGTTTTTATTCAGTTGGGGCTGGGCGCGCTACCGTGTAGCACCTCAGGATCGTGGTATTTACGTTCAAGGCGCGTTTCGCGGCAATTGTGGGATAGTGGGTTTGGCGCTAGCGGCGGGCATGTACGGTAACTATGGCCTGTCAGCGGGCAGTCTTTTGCTGGGCGTGGTCATCGTGATGTATAACGCGCTTTCGGTCATCGTGCTGGCATTTTACCAACCAGGTCAATCCACCGATTGGCGCAGCCTGCTCAAACATGTAGCGAAAAACCCACTCATTATTTCCGTATTTGCAGCATTACCTTTTACCGCGCTCTCGATCCCACTGCCTAGTTGGGTGATGACCTCAGGGGACTATTTTGCCTCGTTAACACTACCGTTGGCGCTGATTTGTATTGGTGCGACGCTCTCCGTGTCGAGCATGCGTGACAGCAGCCAAGTGGCACTTGGCGCTAGTTTGATGAAGATGGTAACACTACCGGTGCTCTCCACCGTGGCGGCCTGGTTGGTGGGCTTTTCCGGCGAACAGCTGGGCTTACTGTTTCTGTTCTTTGCCAGCCCCACCGCTGCCGCAAGTTTTGTAATGGTCAAAGCAATAGGCGGCAATGTGGCTCTGGCCGCCAATATCATCGCCATTACCACCCTGATGGCGAGCATTACCGTTACGCTGGGCGTCTTTGCGCTGCGTTTACTCGGCTGGATATAGAGTTGAATAGCGCAACTCGGTTGGCCCTGCCTAAGCTGACGCGTTATACTACGCGCCCGCAAGTTTGGACGACGTTAGTCCCTGTAGCTCAGTAGGATAGAGCAGCCGCCTCCTAAGCGGCAGGTCGCAGGTTCGACTCCTGCCAGGGACGCCATATCATTCTCTCTAGTTTCCCCGGGTTACACCGGAGACCCGATAACTATGCGGATTTATCCCTGATAGCTGGCCTGTGACGACACCACACTAATCAATGATTTTGTGGTATGGGTAAGTGTGTGCTTTCAGGTAATAACTTTCTTCGCTTATATTCTTGAGTTGCTTTCGCAAGCTGAAAGCGATGAGGATTCATGCTCCCAGTACCAAGATCAGGCAAGCCTTTGCCGATGCATTTGATACGGTAGTTCTCGGTCGGCGGGGGTTTACCAGCTTTAGGTGTGATGTTGACCGGTTCATTGAATCAGGGCAGGGGATCTATTGCTTGAATGGATGTTGGCCTGTGGAGTTGCGGCTAGCTGCATGCCAGAGCTTGAGCTTGAGGGGGGCTGGAGCTTACCTTTTTTCGCTGACCTCCTTCGGCTAATGGCAACGACAACCCCATATGACTCAGGGAGGTAGTAACAGAAAATTATTCCTTAGGTCTCAAGTCGCCAGTGATGTAGCAAATCGATTCCGTGGTATTTTCCAGTTTTACGGTGTTGTCTTGTATGTGACCTCCGAGTGGTAGGTTAGCAGCATGTCTGCTGTGCTTACCCATACGCGCTAAGCCGTTAATTTTTATACCACAACTTAGCTGTTGTATTAATAAGACTTTGAAAAGACTGTTTAGCTTTCCTAGTTGCAACTGTAACTCTGGATAATTATCAAGCACGTTGTAAGCTTTCGAAATCAACGCCATTGCTTGATCAATATTTTTGATTTTTTCTTCTACTTCTTTTTCTGAGGTGGATTTATTGTCCATTGGGGAAAAGCTAATGGCTATATGTGAAATGGATAAGGTTAGGTATACCGCCTCTTCGTCGGTAGACATTCCGTTTTGAATTAATTCACACATATTTTCTAGGTCGTGAATATAGCTGGCATTATGCATAGCTTTTTTCCTTAAGCTGTTTTACTTCTCGTTCCACCTGACTCACTAGCCATTTCAGGCGAAGCACATGTTCTGAGCTTTGCTCTAAAACCGTGGTTTTAACTCTGTCTCAAGCTGTCTTTTGAATTGTGTAACCTACTGGATTTGCCAAAAGGACCCAATGGGTCCAGTATGGTACCCGATGGGTGCCATTGCTGTAAAGAACCGGTCTGGTTCATCATTAAGAAATGACAACTCACGATACCCACACACAGTACAAACTCCGTATGCCGCCCGAGTTACGGGACTGGTTGAAAGAGGCTGCCGACACTAACCATCGATCCATGAATGCTGAGATAGTCGCCAGGCTGCTCCGCACGGTTGAGCTAGATGGTCGAGAAAAAGCACTCGAAAGGGTGGGGTATGAGGAGAAGGAAACCATGCCGAACAGCGATTATAGAAACCTCAGCGAGGTGAAGCGTCAGCTAGAGGCTGCAATGAGTCAGCTTGATCGGGAGTTGCGCCACCTGGAGGCAAGCCAGCAAAAAGGTGAGTGAGGTTGGTACAAGCTCCACATGTCCAAAGGTTTTGGTTATTCATGCTAAATGATGGAGATAGCGATCTGAGCTTTGTTCAGGTCGCTTTTTATTATTTGGCGTAAAAGCTGAAAAGATTCAGACGCGCTAGATAATGTGCTTTTTCCCCATTCAAAATAAATGAATGACTCGAAGCTATCAACGATCTCCTCCAGACCGCGAGAACACGTACAGGCTAGCGAAGTGAACCAGCTTCATTGTCATGCAGTACAAGCAGCCGTGGGTGGCGTTTGCGCTACACACATGATTGGTCAATGGCGTTGACCTGGCGGCAGTGTGCTTTGTTAACCAAGGCTAGTAAGATAGCTGTATAGACAAACGGTCTTAATCGAAAAGGAGCTTCATGACGCGTCCTCCTCTCTACCAGCAGATCCGTCAACATCTGCTGGATAAGATTCAGTGCGGAGATTGGCAACTGAATCATCAGATACCTACGGAAGAGCGGCTGGCGAAAGACTTTGGCGTGAGCCGGATGACGGCCAATAAAGCCATTAGAGATTTAGTGCAGCAGGGATACCTCGTGCGTCAACCCGGTGTCGGCACCTTCGTTACCGACCGTAAGGTTGAGTCCTCTTTGGTGGAGGTATACAACATTGCCGAAGAAGTGCTTTCGCGTGGGCATCGATACAGCAATAAAGTAATCACCCAAGAGGCGATTGAAGCAGATGATGAAGTTGCGCTGCGGTTAGGCGTGAGGCTTGGGAGTCGGGTTTTTCATACCCTGTTGGTGCACTATGAGAATGACATTCCGATTCAGCTTGAGAACCGCTACGTTAACCCACGCTGGGTGCCTGATTATCTTGACACCGATTTTTCACGCCATACGCCTAACGAGGTGCTGGTCGCCGCCTGCCCCATGACGGATATGGAACACATCGTTGAGGCGGTGCTAGTGGATGAGCAAACTGCAAAATGGCTAAGTATCGATACCCAGACGCCTTGCTTGAGCATGGTGCGGCGTACCTGGTCTGAAGAGCACTTGATTAGCTATGCGCGCCTGATCCACCCTGGAGACCGCTATAAATTACGCTCCTCCCTGCAAAGAAAAAGCGCTTAAATTGAAGCAAAGCAAGAGCCCAGCGAGGCCGGTTTGTTCGACCTCGTGGCATCTCGTTAATACTGGGATTCAACTGGTCAGTGACTGCACCAAGTAGCCCGCGGGTATCGCGAGTAACAAGCTCAAGGCCACGCGAATGAACCACACGATCAACATGCGGCCTACAGAAAGCGGAATGCTGGTAGAAAGAATGCAGGGGATGGAAGCAGAAAAGAACAGCACGGCGGAGACTGACACCACGCCAGCCGCAAAGCGGGCGACGAATTCAGCTTCGGCCATCAGTAGAGCCGGTAAGAACATTTCCGCCAGCCCAGAAGCAGATGCCTGCGCTAGCGCTGCAGCGTCGTCTAGCCCCCAAATGGCGACAAAGGGGTAAAACAGCCATCCCAACCAGTCAAATAAAGGCGTGTATTTGGCGATGAGAAGCCCGAGCAGGCCTACCGACATGATCGACGGTAGGATGCTGATGGCCATTATCAACCCTTCTTTAAAGTTGAGTGCTACGCTGCGGTGAAGACTGGGCGCTTTGGCAGCAATCTCCGTGCCTGCTTGCCAGGCCGTGCTTAAGCGTTTCCCCGGTATTGGCTCCGGTTCTCCGTCACTCTTGTGGTCATCCATGCTTGCCAGAGGCGGCAGCCGCACCGTGATAGCCGTGACGATGAACGTAATCATCAAGGTGAGCCAGAAGTACAAATTCCAAATACTCATCAGATCTAGCGTACGGGCCACGATGATCATGAACGTTGCTGACACCGTGGAAAAACCAGTGGCAATGATGGCGGCTTCCCGGGCTGAATACTGTCCCGCTTGATAAACCCGGTTGGTAATCAATAGCCCGATCGAGTAACTACCTACAAAAGAAGCAACGGCATCGATTGCCGAGCGCCCAGGGGTTCGCCAAATGGGCCGCATGACCGGCTGAACCAGTACGCCAATCAATTCCAGCAACCCATAGCTGATCAACAGTGCCAGGAAAATAGCGCCGATTGGTACGATCAAACCTACCGGAATCACCAGTTTCTCGAACAAGAAGGGCAGCATGTCCGGTTCGTGCAGAAACGCAGGCCCCCAACCCGTTAACGCCATTACAGCAACAACGACGCCAATGATTTTCAGCACTGTGAAAATGCTTTCGGTCAGTGTTCGCCGCCAATAGCCTTTGTACAGTGGGTAGGCGGCACCCGCCACGATCATGGCTAAAGCATAGATGCCGCTGTATTCACCCATCAACGAACGCAGTCCTGTGACCATATGATCGAGCAGGATAGTACTCCGTCCCGCTATCTCGATGGGAACAAAGAAGATCAGGATGCCCAGAGCGCTAGGCACAAAGAGTTTAAAGATGGTGGCAGCGTTGGTTCGCTGCTTAGTGGGTGGGTCTATGGGGTGCATGGGGGCGCCTCTAGTTGTTTGATTATCATCGCTATGACCTTGGTTTCTTGTCATGTATATACAATAAGCTACCCCTATGTGGCATTTACGTATAGCGCTTTAAAAATAGACATTAGTCTAATTTGGTGGTCGCCATGTACTTCTGATCCGCTCCTTTTTATTTAATTAAATAATTGTTAATTAAATGCTTTATTTTATTTTTTGAGTTTTTATTAGATTTTTATGGGCGCTTGTTTTGTTGTTTCACTGCTTGACGAAGGATTAGCGGGTGGGCTTAATTGTATATACATTATGTTTGCTCCAAGGAGACCTCCATGGCTAATAACAAACGTCGCTACATTTGGCGCGATATCAGTGTCTTCGATGGTCTGAAAACGTTGCCGGAGCCCATGGCCGTCATTACTCAAGGTGAACGTGTTGTCACCATGACGCCTATGGATGGCTTCGAGGAGTCACAGGCGGATGGTTGCCATGAGATGGGGCGGGGCGGCGTCATGACGCCCGGCCTGGTGGATTGCCATACGCATTTGGTTTTTGGCGGCGCGCGCGCCGACGAATTCGAGGCGCGTTTGGAAGGTGCCAGTTATGAAGACATTGCCCGCCGTGGCGGGGGCATTCTGAGTACCGTTTTGGCGACGCGGGAAGCGAGTGAACAAACGCTCTTCAATGCCGCTTTGCCACGTCTTAAAGCGCTGGTTGAGGAAGGCGTCACTACGGTCGAGATCAAGTCGGGCTATGGGTTAGACGTGGCTAATGAGCTGAAGATGCTGCGGGTGGCCCGGCGTCTAGGTGAAGAGTTGCCAGTACGCGTGTTGACGACACTGTTAGGTGCCCATGCCTTGCCGCCGGAGTATGAGAACGATAGCGACGGCTATATCGAGCTGGTCTGCAATGAAATGATTCCTGCCGCAGCGGCGGAGGGGCTGGCCGATGCCGTCGATGTCTTTTGTGAAAAAATCGCCTTTTCAGTAGCGCAGTGTGAGCGGGTTTTCAAAGCCGCCCAAGCTCATGGTTTACCTATCAAAGCACATGCCGAGCAACTCTCAAATTTGGGGGGCGCTGCGATGGCAGCCCGCCACGGCGCATTGTCCGCTGACCACATTGAGTATCTCGACGACGCCGGTATTGCTGCCATGCGCGAGGCAGGCAGCGTGGCTGTCATTCTTCCCGGTGCTTTCCACACCCTGCGTGAAACGCAGCAACCGCCCATTGCGGGGCTGCGCGAAGCGGGTGTGCCGATGGCTGTTGCTACCGACGCCAACCCAGGCAGCTCGCCGATATTTATGCCCACGTTAATGCTCAACCTGGCTTGTACGCTGTTTCGCATGACGCCCCAGGAAGCGTTGGCGGGGATGACCGCCAATGGTGCTGCCGCGCTAGGGTTGAAAGGGCAGGGGCTGCTTCACGAAGGCGCGGTAGCTGATTTGTGTGTTTGGGATATTGAGACCCCCGCTGAACTGGCATATGCAGTACAGCCAGGCCGCCTACGGCAGCGCGTCTACCAGGGGGAGTTAACCCATGGCCGCTGATACGTCTATTGATATGTCGCTCTGGCAGGGGCGCACGGATCCTGAACCCGATAGTGACCGTTGGCACCAGCGTATTGAGCCGTTAGCCAACAACGCCGTGCCGGGGTGTGCACTGCTGGGCTTCGAAAGTGATGCCGGCGTCGCGCGTAACCAGGGCCGCACCGGCGCTGCTGAAGGTCCTAGTGCGATACGCCGTGCGCTGGCGCCGTTGGCCTGGCATCGCACCGCGCCTGCTTACGATGCCGGCAATGTGCGCTGTGTTGATGATGGGTTAGAGGCAGCGCAACAGACGCTTGCTGATCGGCTGACATCATTATTAACCGCTAGCCACCTGCCTATTGTGCTGGGTGGCGGGCATGAAGTGGCCTACGCTAGCTGGCTGGGTCTGGCGCAGTTTTTTATGCCAAAAACGACGCCACCGCGGATTGGCATCATAAACCTGGACGCGCACTTTGATTTGCGCGATCCAGCGCATATTCGCTCCTCAGGCACACCCTTCGCCCAGATTGCCGATAAGTGCCAAGAGTGGGATTGGTCGTTTCGCTACGCCTGCCTGGGGGTAAGTCGCGCTGCTAATACGCGCGCCTTATTTACCAGCGCCGCCGCGCTCGGAACATTGGTTCGGGAAGATAGCGAGATCGATGCGTTACGCCTTGATTCTATCGTTAGAGACATGCAGCGCTTCATCGCCAAATGCGACCACCTTTATCTGACCATCGACCTGGATGTGCTCCCTGCTGCCGAAGCCCCCGGCGTCAGTGCGCCCGCTGCACGCGGTGTTTCGCTTGCCTTGATCGAGCCGCTGATTGAAGCCGTGCGTGACAGCGGCAAGCTTCGCCTGGCGGACTTGGCAGAACTTAACCCCAGCCTGGATATCGACAGCCGTACCGCCAGAGCGGCGGCTCGTCTTGTGCATTTGCTGACCTTAGATAACTGAATTTAGACAGCTAACCCTGAATGACTGACCAGGGCACCGCTCTAGACCAACGAATAACGAACAGAAACACAAGGAATGACGCCATGCCAACCAACGATAAACGTCACGATGCTTCACGTAAGATCATTGCGCCGACCGGTACTCAGCTCAGCTGTAAAAGCTGGCTGACCGAAGCGCCGCTTCGCATGTTGATGAACAACCTTCATCCGGATGTAGCCGAAAGCCCCGAGGATTTAGTGGTGTACGGCGGCATCGGCCGCGCTGCCCGTGACTGGGCGTGCTACGACAAAATCGTCGAAACGTTACAGCGTTTGGAAGATACCCAGACCCTGCTTGTGCAGTCTGGTAAACCCGTCGGCGTCTTTGAAACCCATAAGGATGCGCCTCGGGTATTGATCGCCAACTCCAACCTGGTACCTGCCTGGGCTAACTGGGAGCACTTCAACGAACTGGATCGCAAAGGCTTGATGATGTACGGCCAGATGACGGCGGGTTCTTGGATCTATATCGGCTCCCAGGGCATTGTGCAAGGCACCTATGAAACCTTTGTTGAGGCGGGCCGCCAGCACTACGACGGTGAGCTTAAGGGGCGTTGGATTCTGACCGCCGGGCTTGGCGGTATGGGCGGCGCTCAGCCGTTGGCGGCTACGTTGGCCGGTGCCTGTTCGCTGAATATTGAGTGTCGGCAGGCGAGCCTCGACTTCCGCTTGCGTACCCGCTACCTGGATGAACAGGCTGACAACCTTGATGACGCTCTGGCGCGTATTGAGCGCTATACCGCCGAAGGTAAGGCTATTTCTATTGGCCTGTGTGGTAACGCCGCTGATGTGCTGCCGGAACTGATTAAACGCGGCATCAAACCGGATATGGTCACGGATCAGACCAGTGCCCACGACCCATTGCATGGCTACCTGCCTTCCGGCTGGACATGGGAAGAGTACGTGGCGCGGGGCAAGTCTGAGCCTGAGGCCACTGTGAAGGCGGCCAAGCAATCGATGGCGGTGCATGTGCAAGCGATGCTCGACTTCCAGAAAATGGGCGTGCCCACGTTTGATTACGGCAATAACATTCGGCAGATGGCAATGGAGGAGGGGGTTGCCAACGCCTTTGATTTTCCGGGTTTTGTGCCTGCCTATATTCGTCCTCTCTTTTGCCAGGGTATCGGCCCCTTCCGCTGGGTGGCGCTCTCTGGGGATCCTGAGGACATTTATAAGACCGACCAGAAGGTCAAAGAACTCATTCCCGATGACCCGCACTTGCACAACTGGCTCGACATGGCGCGTGAGCGCATTAGCTTCCAGGGGTTGCCAGCACGCATTTGCTGGGTGGGGCTTAAAGACCGTGCCCGCCTGGGGCAGGCCTTCAACGAAATGGTGAAGAACGGCGAACTAAAAGCACCGATCGTTATTGGTCGCGACCATCTCGATTCGGGTTCCGTTGCCAGCCCCAACCGCGAAACCGAGGCGATGATGGATGGTTCTGACGCCGTTTCCGACTGGCCGTTACTCAACGCGCTGCTAAACACCGCAGGCGGTGCCACATGGGTGTCGTTACATCATGGCGGTGGGGTTGGCATGGGCTACTCCCAGCATTCTGGCGTGGTGATCGTGTGTGACGGCAGCGATGATGCCCACGCCCGCTTAGGCCGTGTGCTGCGCAACGATCCGGGCACTGGCGTGATGCGTCATGCCGATGCTGGTTATGACATTGCTAAAAAGTGCGCCAGCGAAAACGGTCTTGATTTGCCGATGCTCAATCAGTAAAGCCCGCACAAATACAACAGTTGAGAAGGTGGGATGACCACCTTCCTGTCTCTAAAGGCGAATAAATGAAACATCTAGAAATTCAGCCTGGCAAAATGACCCTTGCCCAAGCCCGCCAGATCCACGAAGCGCATGTGCCTGTCACGTTACCGGAAAGCGCCAATGCAGATATCCAGCGAAGCGTCGATTGCGTTAACCGGGTCGTCAGTGAAAACCGCACGGTCTATGGCATTAATACGGGGTTTGGCTTATTGGCCCAGACCCGCATTGCCAACGAAGATCTTGAATCGTTACAGAGTTCCCTGGTGCTCTCTCATGCCACTGGTGTGGGAAGGGCGATAGACGACGCCCTGGTGCGTTTGATTATGGTGCTTAAGGTCAATAGCCTGGCGAGAGGCTTCTCCGGCATCCGCCGTGAGGTATTGGATGCCCTGGTGGCACTGATCAATGCCGAGGTTTACCCACATATTCCACTTAAAGGATCGGTGGGGGCATCCGGTGATTTGGCGCCCCTGGCACATATGAGCGTTGTGCTGCTAGGCGAGGGCAAAGCCCGCTACAAAGGCGAGTGGATCTCCGCCGAAAAGGCGTTGGAAATCGCTGGCCTGGCGCCAATCACGCTGGCACCCAAAGAGGGTCTGGCGCTGCTTAATGGCACGCAGGTATCGACCGCCTATGCCCTGCGGGGGCTATTCGACGCCGAAGACCTGTTTGCGGCGGCGACGGTATGCGGTTCGCTAACCGTAGAAGCCACTTTGGGGTCACGTTCACCCTTTGACGCTCGGATTCATGAAGTGCGTGGCCAGCGCGGCCAGATTGACGCGGCCGCCGCTTACCGCCATCTCCTCGGCGAAAAGAGTGCCATCGGTGACTCCCATGCTAACTGCGATAAAGTCCAGGATCCCTACTCGTTGCGCTGCCAGCCACAGGTGATGGGTGCGGTATTAACCCAGATTCGTCAGACAGCCGAGGTGCTCGCGGCGGAAATCAACGCGGTCTCTGATAACCCGCTGGTATTTGCCGAGCAGGATGACATTATTTCCGGCGGTAATTTTCATGCTGAACCGGTAGCCATGGCCGCTGACAACCTGGCGTTAGCCATCGCCGAGATCGGTTCTCTGGCCGAGCGTCGTGTCTCTTTGATGATGGACAAGCACATGTCGCAGCTACCGCCATTCCTGGTCGAGAACGGAGGGGTCAATTCCGGGTTTATGATTGCCCAGGTCACCGCCGCGGCGCTGGCGAGTGAAAATAAAGCCTTGGCGCACCCCCATAGTGTCGACAGCCTGCCTACCTCGGCTAATCAGGAAGACCATGTCTCAATGGCGCCTGCCGCCGGTAAGCGGTTGTGGGAAATGGCGGAGAATGTGTGCGGCATTTTAGCCATCGAATGGCTGGGGGCGTGCCAAGGGTTGGACATGCGCCAGGGCTTGACCACTACCCAGCCGCTAGAGCAAGCCAGGCAACTGCTACGTGCGCGCGTTAGCCACTACAAGCAGGATCGCTTCTTCGCGCCCGATATCGAAGCCGCTAGCGAACTAATACGTGAGCGCACGTTAAGCCCGCTGGCGCATCCGCATACGTTGCCAAGCCAGTTTTAAGGCGTTTCATGCGTTCCCTGTGGCGCTAGGCCATAGGGAACGCATTATTACCATCTAACAACAAAGTAGGTTTTTCATGAATGCTATCGTTCTGGCTATCCTAGTGATGGTCGGCTTGAGTCTTGCTCGCGTTTCAGTTGTGTTTGCCCTTATCGTCGCCACGCTGGTAGGTGGGTTATATGCGGGTATGCTTATTGGTGAGATCCTTGACGCCTTTAATGAGGGGTTGGGTAATGGCGCCACCATCGCGCTCTCTTATGCAGTGTTAGGGGCGTTTGCCGTTGCTTTATCCCGTTCAGGTATCACCGAGCTGCTGGCCAGCCGGGCGATTGGACGTTTCCAGTTAGACGAGTCCGGGGGTAGCCGCCGAACGGTCACCTATACACTGCTGGCGGCGCTTTTAGCCGCGGCAGTCAGCTCGCAGAACTTGATTCCTGTCCATATTGCTTTTATTCCAGTGCTGGTGCCGCCGCTGCTAAAGCTGATGAATCATCTGAAGCTTGACCGGCGACTGGTGGCTTGCGTGATTACCTTCGGTATCACGGCGCCGTATATGTTATTGCCCGTGGGGTTTGGGGCGATATTTCTGAATGACATACTGCTCGCGAACCTCAACGAAAGCGGCGCGGCGCTGGGGTTGGAAGTGACCCGTCAAATGGTGCCACTGGCGATGGCGATTCCCATTGGTGGAATGGCATTAGGGTTGGCGGTGGCGGTGTTTTGGAGTTATCGCAAGGGGCGTGACTACGAAGACCGTGAGCTGGCCCATGGTGACAAATCGCCCCAAGAGGCCGCGCTTTCTCTAGCCGGGTGGCAAAAGGCCATGTTGGTTATTTCCCTGGTAGGTACGGTCACCGTGCAACTGATGACGGGCTCTATGGTACTTGGCGGCATCTTTGGGTTTGCCTTGCTCTCCATGAGTGGCGTTTTCCGCTGGCACGAGCAGGACGGTATCTTTACCGAGGGGATGCGCATGATGGCCCTGGTCGGCTTTATCATGATTTCAGCGGCAGGTTTTGCCAGTGTGATGCAGGCCAGTGGTGAGGTGGAAGGGCTGGTGGCGAGCTCTGCCGAGCTTATCGGTGACAACAAAGGGCTGGCCGCATTGATTATGCTGCTGGTCGGTCTCTTTATCACCATGGGCATTGGCTCTTCGTTTTCGACCATTCCCATTATTGCTTCGCTCTATGTGCCTTTGGCACTGAGCTTTGGCTTTTCGCCTATGGCGACAGTGGCATTGGTAGGCACGGCCGCCGCCCTGGGCGACGCAGGCTCACCCGCTTCAGACTCCACCCTAGGCCCCACCGCAGGCCTTAACGCCGATGGGCAGCATGACCATATCTGGGATAGCGTGGTGCCTACCTTTCTGCACTACAACATCCCGTTGATTGTGTTCGGCTGGGTTGCTGCCATGGTGCTTTGATTCAGTTGAATGGAGCTGTCCGCAATACAATCTCTCGTCACCTAACCATACGCCAGTGTATGACCAACGCCCCGCCTTTGTGCGGGGCGTTGGCGTGTTAGGCAGGTAGGTGGGTTGCAAATGATGAAGCTGAGACATGAGTTGGTATATTTCGTTTTATTTTACTTAAATTAAATTATTTAAAATCATGTTGTTATGTGATTTTTTAGACTCCTCCGAGGATGCGCCAACGGGCTATCCGAGAATTATTCTCCTGACTTTTTCTCCTTAACATCTAGTGATGATGTGCGTTGGGCAAGTATTTGCCTGCTTTGATGCGTAATAGCTATGTAGATATTGCTCCCACCCCCATACTGCAGCCACGAATAATAATTAAAGGGAAAGCCCGTGCTTATCAAAGCAATGATGTTGATGCTAGCGCTATGTTTCTCCAGTGTGGCAAGCGCTGAACAAACGCCCGACATGTCTGGTGAATGGGTAACCCAAGCCGAACTGATCGTGAGCGGTGAAGAAACCGAGTGTGACCTAGTGTTTGATACGATACCCGAAGAGCTTTTATTTGCTCAGGGCGGATGCTGTCGCACGTGCTCCAAAGGAAAAGCATGCGGTAACTCATGCATTAGCCGTAACTATACCTGCCATCAACCGAGAGGCTGCGCTTGCAATGGTTAGGTCAAGGCATTAGGCGGCGGAATTCAGCCAAACCCGGCACCGCTGCGCGCTGCTCCCGCGGGTGCGCCGTAGGCTTACCACGCGCTACGAAACCCACCGACTTAGCTTCGTGCACATACCCGTAGCGCGCGGTAACGAAGAACGCGAGTTCAACGAGCGTTCGTAGGCACCCGCGGATGGCGGCGGAACGACGCCCAAGAGCACTGAACCAAAGCCAAACCTCGGCACCGCTGCAAATGGAGTATGTACCGAGCCTGGACGACCTGGATAGCGCACAAGCCTAACCCAGCCATTCAACAGCTTATGGCCAACTCCCCGCCTTTGTGCGGGGCGTTGGTATGTTGGGCGGGAGTAAGGAGGGCGGAAGGGTGGTCAGCCTTAAACAAGCGCCTACAGGCCTTCATGCGGCGATGTTGCCAACCATCCACCCCCACACCGGCCGCGACCCACGCCACGCACTCGTCACCCCGCCCGCGCGCTAAATGTAGTGGTTTTTATGCACTCCCTCATCAGCCTCCAAACCGCGCCACTGCTGGGCTGGCTGGTGAAAAATGGGTGCATGAAAATCATGCGAATTCATGCGGGGTTATGCGCTTTACGTGGGTGATATGGTGAGCAAGAACCTAAAACTAAGCCATCGATAGGTAGATAGCGGAGAAATAAATTCTTGATAAGGCCTGTCAGGGCAGTGGTGTTCCAGTGAGCGACGTCACAGAGTGGTCTAAAGTCTCAGATGTTAGGGTTGTACAGGCGTAGGGAAATGATGAATACTGATTAAATATAATGAAGTGGAGATGTGGTGGGCGGTCCCATTATTACGAGGTAACCGCTACGTAATGTTAATGTGGGTAATTTGGAAGCAAAGTAGTCAGATCCTCCGGAACGGCATCACGCGTGTGATAGGTGGCATGTGGCATGGCTTAATCTTTGGCAGCGGGCAATATATCTGGGAGTGCTACCACGGCATCCCTTGGCATAGGCCTAGCGAATAGGAAACCTTGCAGAAAATCGCAGTTACGACGGACTAAATCCTGCTGCTGCTCTCGCTCTTCAATGCCTTCTGCCACCACGACCAAGTCCATGTGGTGGGCCATGGTGATAATTCCCTCCACAATAGCGGCGTTATTGCGGCTGGTTGCTATGTCTTTGATGAATGCTCTGTCGAGCTTCACTTTGTGAATAGGCAGGTCGCGCAAATAGCTTAGGCTTGAGAAGCCTGTTCCGAAATCGTCTAGAGCCACCTTTATGCCCATCGACTTAAGCTCATTGATCAACTCAATGGCCTGCTCGGCACCGTCTAGCAACACGCTTTCGGTCACCTCAAGTTCAAGAAACTCCGGGGGTAAGCCTGTCTCAGCTAACACCAGTTGGACTTCCTCTAGAAAACCATCACGCCGAAACTGAAGTGATGAAATATTGACGGCCACCGGCACCACCCGTTTATCTGCGGCAAGCATAGCTGCAACATCTTGGCAGGCGCGACGCAGCACCCAGCGACCTAGTGGGATAATTTGGCCCGTTCGTTCAGCCAGTGGAATGAATACACCTGGCGAGATCATTCCTTGCAAGGGGTGATGCCAACGGATCAGTGCTTCCAGGCCTCGTATACGGCCGTTGACTGCCTCCACGATGGGCTGATAATACAGCTCGAACTGCTCTTGCTGCAGTGCAGTATGCAGGTCATGGCGCAGTAGTACGGCCTCTTCAGTGATCCGTTGCACATCTCCCTGATACCAATTCCAGGTATTTCGACCCTGTTGCTTGGCCTCTCCCACAGCCAAACCAGCGCGCTGCATTAGCTCATGGGCATGTTCAACGACACCGCAGTTGCAGGCAATGCCAATGCTGGCACTGATGTGTAACGACTTACCATCAATCTGGAAAGGTAGTACGAATGCATCCAGAACACGCTCCGCAAACACGCTGCCTGCTGGACGACCTTCCAGGTTGGCAAACACCAAAGCGAACTCATCGCCGGTTAGACGGGCTAAGGTATCGCTCGGCTCGATTAGAAGCTGAAGACGCTCAGCCACCGCGATCAGCAATAAGTTACCGATGTGATGCCCCAGTCCATCATTGACCGTCTTAAAGTCATCCAAATCAAGATGCATCACCACTACCATGCCTTGCGACTGTTGGGCGTGCTTGAAGGCGTCTTCCAGGCGTTCATCCAGCGCCGTACGATTAGGTAACCCCGTGAGTAGGTCATGAGTCGCCTGGTACGCGAGTTGCGCTTCCTGTTCTCGATGCTGGGTGATGTCCTGCTGGATGCCAATGTAATGGGTGCAAACGCCTTTTTCATCGAATACTGGGCTGAGCGACAGATAATTCCAGAAAGACGTGCCATCTTTACGGTAATTGAGTAATGGTGTTTCAACCGATTGCCGCTGAGCAATTGCTTGGCGAATGGCCAGCACTACTTCCCGATCCGTATCTGGCCCCTGCAGGAACCGGCAATTGCGGCCCAGTGCTTCCTCTTGGTTATAGCCAGTGAGGCGATAGAAAGCATCGTTGGCATAGATCAGTGGCATATCAGGCTTGCTGGCATCCGTCATGAGCACCCCATTGGGGGTCGCCTGTATGCCTCGTTCCAGCAAACGCCGAGAAGCCTCTGCCTGTTTATGTGCCGTAATATCTTTGCAAATACCGTAGACGCCGACGATTTCACCATCAACAGACACGGGGAAATTAAGGATTTCGAGATTATAGGCATATCCATCATGGTGTCTGCCCATGGTCTCATATTGGCAACTACCGCCCCGTTTAGCGATATCAAAACTAGCCTGAGTTAGCGCCTGATAATCAGACTCAATAAACTCATTAAAGTGATGACCGATTAGCGCTTCTGCCGGGTAGCCGGTAATTCTTGACAAAGCAGCGTTACCGCGCTGGAATCGCCCGTCTAAATCAAACTCATAAACACCGTCAGGGTGGTTCACAAATAGCGAGCGGTGCCATTCCGACAAGCTTCGATGCTGACGTGAGTCACGATCACGGACGATGGCTAACGCGACAAGTGAAGCCGCCAAACGCAAAAAGTTTTCATTCGTTTCGCTGGGGCTGCAGGGCTGCCTGTAGTAAGTGCCGAAAGTCCCTAACAACTCGCCATTGGCCGTCATCACTGGGCTTGACCAGCAGGCGCGCAACCCTTCTTGCGCTGCTGCATCGCGAAACGCTAGCCATCGAGAATCTGTACGTATATCTTCGGTAATTACCTGTTCCTGCCAGTAGGCAGCACATCCGAAAGAAGCTGCATCAGGGCCAATCGGTACTTCTTGAAGTTGATGTTGATAACGATGAGAGAAGAGCTGACTCGGGTAGAGGCTTAGCGACTGTTGACCAGGATTGAAGCGCATGAATGCCACTATGGCCTTAGGCGGCAGCATTATTTCAATCCAGGCGGTGATGGCATCCAACGTTTTCTCAAGAGGCGCTTGTAGCGCAATCAGTTCATGCACTGCTTGCTGAGCTTCCATCATCGAGTGGTCGTTATACAAAGCAACATCCCCATTTTAATTGTTCGTGCACTAGAAAACTGAATTAAATGTATTACCTATTTGATCATAGTAGGGCCTTGTTAGCATTAAACAATATTAAATGTAAAACATTGCAAACATAGTTGTAGCTTTGCTGCTGAAAGTGTATATATTCGCCGAATTAATGAAGCAAAACCTATATTTCAAATAAAAGATAAGAATTATTTACCGAGGCACTTAAAATGGCTGCTCCAGCCCTATACGAAAATCCATCGGCAAGCGTGATTCGCTCACTGCTCCAACACACTCACGAGCTATCCATTTATGTCAAGGACATGCCCTACGCCTTGAAGGCAGAGGTGATTGAATTGAATCTGGGTAGTGGACGTATGGTGCTTGAGGTGGAGTACGCTGGATCGGATATCGAACGCTACGTAGCCACCGGTAGCCTGAGCTTTGATCTGGAGGCATTAAAAGGTCCTCACGATAACGAGCGCGATACCTACAGCCTCAGCAATGTGGCCGCCAAGCTGCTTAAGGCAGACAGTACTCTGTATCGACTGGAGTGCCAGCTACCGGAATCCGTTTTCGTTAAGGAGAACCGAGGCGCCGTTCGTATCCCGTTCATTTTGGGTATGCAGACACGTGTTGGCATCGAAGTTTATCTGCATGAACTCAATGTGCCGGGTAGGCTTCGAAACTTGTCTATTGGTGGTTGCATGGTCGATATTGATCTAGCTGACAGCATTGCGATAGGTGTAGACAAGGAAGTGCCTGGGGTAATGCTGGAATTTCCCAACGGCGATAGTTTTTTTGCCGAAGGCATCATTCGCCATATACGTCCCTTTGGTAACCAGGGCTACGCGGCCGTTGGCATTCAGTTCATCAACCTGTCGACATCCCAGACTGAAGCCTTGTTTCACTATGTCAATGAGTCAGAACGAGAGGCCGCTTACCGTACTGGAACGAACGACAAAATGCTTTACCACTCACCGTTGTTTATTCCAGGTATGAAGGAGAAGAAAATTCAGCAACGAGAAGCTCAGGAACGTGATAAGCGTTCTCGTCAGTCGCCCATGGAGCGCGGCGTGATGGACGTAGCGCATCAGCTGCAAGTGGGGCTGATGTACATGAACACTCGGCAACTGTTCCCGATTGGAATTTTTTACGATTGCGTCGATACCCTGCGCTATCTAGCGGAGCAGGATCGCAAGACGTTTCTCTATGCGCTCGCGTTTCTTCGCGATGAGTCAGACTGGGTAAGACACGCAGTGCAAGTCGCTGGGCAACTTGCGGATATACTGTTGATCCGCGATCCGCATGACCCTCGGGTGCGGGAGGCGGTACTCGGTGCCTTGCTGCATACCTTAGGCAAGCCCATGCTGATCAGCGCGGAGTTACCGACGCTCAAGGCAAACATGACACCCGCCCAGAAAGCGATTCTTAGCGGCCACGTAACAGCGCTGCAAGAAAAGCTTAGCGAGCTTGGCTGGGAACCAAGTCCCACCTGTCGCGAAGTCATCGAGAAAGCCAATGAGCGCCTGGATGGCTCCGGCTACCCAGCAGGGAATCGCGGCGAACAGCTATCCGACCTGGTGCGACTAGTGTCGGTGATCAAGGCGATTAATAAGCTACTCCATGCGCGTAACGGAGAGCCTCCACGCCCGCCGCTTGACGCCTACCGCAGGATTCATGAAACGGGCACGGTTTACGACAAAACGGTACTGGTTGAGTACATCCAAATTTATGGCCTGTACCCTATTGGCAGCCTGGCCAGGTTTTCGGGTGGTTTTCTTGCCTGGGTTATGGATATCAATGGCAAAGGTATGCCGAGCCAAGTTAACGTGGTCAAAAACCTACGTTTCCCAGATACCAACATCAATAGCGTCATCACCGAAGGTGACTTGTCACAGATCGGCAAGCTAGAGGGCATCGTTAACCCTTCGGATTACGGGGTGAAGGCGCTAAAAAGCTAGATATACTAGGCTTTAAGGTCAATGATCTGAGTTATCGTCAGGCCGCTGCTCTGTTGTATGACGCGGTGTGTCCTGGTGGTGTTGAGGTGTCCGCTTTCCAGAATTACGATCCCGAAACTTACTCCAGGCGGATTTGGCTTTCTGTTGGTTTTCTGGCTTACGCAGCCAGTTTGCGGCTGCCATCATTATCCACTTTTTCATGCGAACCTCCTGGTTCCTTTTAAGAGGTGTATATGCGTCTTACCATTTGGCCTATATCCTAACCATTTAATGTTGACTCATCTTTGTAACATTACAAGGACGTTCTGGTACTATTTTATAGATGCTCTTAAAAGTTATCTGAAGACATAAATTTGGTTCGGTGTCTCCCCCTGATAGAGTAGTGATGCACTTCGCTTGCCCCCACGTGGCTGACCATTGCCAAGGAAGATACCCCATGTTTTTCCCAAAACGCGTTGCCCTCACGTCGCTCATTATGGTGTTGGCGCTATTGCCTCCCACGCTATTCGCTCAGGATGCCCATATTGGCAGCGTGCGTACTGAGTTCAAGCTGCTGGGCCCGAACAACACCATTGAAGTGGAGCGCTTCGATGACCCGAAGGTTCAGGGCATCTCCTGTTATCTCTCTTACTCACAGATTGGCGGGATCTCCGGTGCGGTGGGGCTTGCTGAGGAGGCCAGTGAGGCGAGCGTGGCGTGTCGGCAGACGGGGGAGATTGTCTTCGACCCTGCGGAAGTAGAGGAGCAAGAGGTGATTTTTAGCCAACGTCGCTCTGCGCTTTTCAAGAATATGCGCGTTGTGCGCATGCATGACGCCGAAACCCAGACCTTTGTGTACCTGACCTATAGCACCAAGCTGGTCGATGGCTCGCCTAAAAACGCGATTACGGCTGTCCACTACGGTGAGTTAGGAGGCGGGCAATAATTGACTCGTGGGTGCTTAGCGCGGGTTGCCTAGCGTTTGTGTCCAGTAGGTTGAGTAGCGCGACTCCGAATCCTCGGCTTTTGCCATGCCCATCTCGGTAAAGGCGTCATTCATGATGTTGCGGCAATGGCCGGGGCTGTCTAGCCAGCCTTCCACCAAGGCGGAAACGGAGGTGTGGCCAGCGGCGATATTTTCACCCACGGCTTGCCACACATAATCCTGATTACCCACACGCTGCTCGATACCAGCACCCTCCGGGTCGGTATGGCTAAAGTAGTCATTCTCGGCCATGTCCTGGGAGTGGCTCTTGGCCGCTGCTTCCAACTTGCAGCTCCAGGCTAACGGCTCTGCGGCTTCAAACTGCTGGTCGCCGCATGGTCGCGCTTGGCTACGCGCCTCGTTGATTTGAGACAGCATTTCCTGCTGCTGATCGTTCAGTTCGCATTCGCCCTGTGGGGGAGCATTATCACCCTGGGTTTGATCATTGGCCCATAAGCTGAATGAACCCATAAGCAGTATGATAACGGTCAGGCCGTAAAGCGCCCCGGCAGCGGGGCGCTTGGGAAGGACCTTATCCACCGAACTTCTCATTTTCGCCAAGATCCGGCGTGGCGTCCTTTTTGAGGTTGGCTTTGGCAATTTCGTAAAGCTGGAATGTCTTGCTCTCTTTGGCTTTCCAGTGCTCACCCATCTGCACTTTAATTTCTAGCAGGGCGACGTCTGGGTCGTCTTTACCTTCGGGGAACCAGGCGGCGATGAAAGGGTTCCAGTATTTTTCAATCAGTTCACGGTTATCGGTTAGGTTGGCTTTACCCGATAGTGAAACGTAGACGCCATCTTCCTGGTCGGAAAAGCTCAGGCACACATCGTGGTCGCTTTTGGTTTCAAATACCTTTTCGGCACTGCGGCGGGTGAAGAACCACAGGGTGCCGTCGTACTCATCTTGCACCAAGTGCATTGGCCGGGCGCGCGGGGTGTCGTGATCCAACGTCACGAGCATGCCGACTTTGATATCTTTGATCATCTTCCAGATCTTCTGCTTATGTTCCGGGCTGGACATAGCGTCACTCTCCTTATGAATACGATCCTGGCCTTATAAAATAGATACTGGCCTTATGAATTCAATACTGAAAATAGCCATAGACAATGCTTGTACATCGAAGATGACTAGCTACAGCCTAGCTACCATTTTCCATATCAGCAAACGCTCTTCGAATAATCATATCTCTTGCCTAGTAACATCCTGCTTGATGTGTCCGCGGTTACTCACCAGAATCAAAGTGACGCTGAACTGTATGCTCAGGGAGGGAGGTTCCAATGCTTACAGGATCTATATACCGCTACGGCCCAATGACAGTGCTACTAATGCTCGGCGGCTGTGCCACGGGCGGGGGAGACCCTCATTCTCAAAATCAGATGACCCAATACGCGGCAGAATACTGCAGAAGCGTCGGCGGGGAGAATGAAATTCGCGAAAGTGGCCTAGGCACTGGCCGCTACTGCCGCTTGCCTGATGGCCGGGTTGAAAATGAGTGGAAGCTATACCGTACAGAGCATCTCGATAATGACTAGCTGACGCCTTTGATGCCACCCAGGTCAGCCTCTGGGTGCCAAGGGCCTAGCTGTTTTTGGTTGTATGCCTTTTCTTAAAGCCAATCATAACCGCTAGCAGCCCGCACGCCAGTGCTGGTAGCAGCACATCAAACACTGAGTCTAACGTCCACCCACGCCAGACGCCCTCAAACATACCGACCGGTAGCGTTTCGCCCCATGCCCAACCTCGTTGGATGCCTAGCCTGTATTCGTGCTGTGCGATCTCGCGGCCAAGCAGTATCGCCACCGGGATAACACCGGCCACGTAAGCAGAAACAAAGGGCAATAGTGAGAGCTGAATGATCAAAGCGATAACGACGTGCTCTAAATGTGTGACGTCCATTTCCCCGCTCCCATAGTCTTTCTCCCATAACTTTTCTTCCGTGAGCCGAAAGGGCTCTGGCGCGAACATGGGCATCATACACCCACATTCATGTGGGTAGGGCTCGGGGCGTCAGCTCTTAACGTTTACCCGCTTTTGTTTTAATTTTGGGAGGCGTGTCGGAAAGCTCTTTCTCTTTGGTGCGCCATTTAATCTTTACTTCCACCTCCTGTTTATCGCCTTCATCACTGGCGCGCAGAGAGACTTGCAGCAACTGCTGGGGGGAAAGTACCAGCTCACCTTCACTTTCCTGGAAGGCTAACTCGCCTTTATTGATCGCATTTGCCAGGGTAATCAGTAACTCTTGGGTTGACTGACGATCCAGCAGGGAATCGTGACTGAATTTCGTTTTTGACTTCATTTAGCGGGCTCCACCAGTTTTCCTTTGCGGCCGGGCTTGAACACTTTTGCCTGAGGGTAATCGCAGCTAAGGCCGATCACTCCACGGTTTTTGTCGATTAACGTTACCCCTACACCGTAGCCATCGAGCCCCTCATTTTTACGCGAGTGAGCGTCCAGGGTGATATCGGCTTCGATATGGATAAGCCCGTTTTTGAGCGTGACCCGCTGGCCAAAGTGTTGGTTGATATGGCCGTGAACCAGCACCTGAATGCCTGCCCGCCGGGCAACGTAGGCGCCGCGCGGGGTAAGGGGAAGATCGGCTTTACGGTATTTGGTTCTAAAGGTATTGGCCAAAGAGCCATAATAAAAACTGAACAGGTTTTGGTGCATTAGGTTTTTTTTGAAAGCACGGTTGGCATGTTTTACGCCGTACTTGGCCAGCAGTTCGGCCATATGATCATCGAGGCCGGCATGCAGAAACAGGAAGGAGCCGCGCTTTTTAACCAGCCGCATGCGGCGGAAAAACCAGCTAAATTCCCCCGATTTGTTAAGAAATAGCGAACGACACTTCATCGCGGCGGCATAGACTTGGGTGAGCGTCAGGCCGTTTTTTGCACAGTGCGCCTCGAAGCTCTGCGCCTTGGTGGTCATCTTGCTGATTTCACGCTCTATACCCTCGGGGGTGAGAAACCCGGCGGCATAGAAGGGGAAGTTTTCGAACCAGTCGTTGCCTGGAAACAGCGCCTGTCGGCACGCCTGCTCGGACGGTAATCCTTTGTCCCACTGGGTATCGGCCAGGTATTGATCGAATACCTCTTTAAACAGCGGTATGACCTTCTTGCCCATGCGCACAAAGAGATGTTGGCTACCGGCGTCAGTGTCGCGTTCCAACGATAGCAGCCCCATCAGCAAGCGGAGATCATGGTTACCGGCCAGCAGAGTGATATCTGCTTTGAGGCGGTATAAATGGGCCAGGCTGCGCAGCATCATCAGATTGCTGGGGCCTTTGTCCAGGCAGTCTCCGCCCACCACGATTTCGGCTTTTTTACCGAATTTCGTCAGTGCATATTCACATAGGTGGGAGCCTTCGCGTTCGATGACGCCTGCAGCAATTAGCGAGGCTTCAAATGCCTCGGCGTCCGCATGGGGGTCTGAGATGAATGCCACTGGCTTTTTGGGCCAGGCGAAGCATTTTTTGCGCGAGCGCTTAACAAAGGTGCTTAGCGCCTCATCGTGATTGACCGAGGTCGCGTCATCGGGCCAGGGCGCCCACTCTGTCGGAAGGCGCGTCAAGATGGCGTTGTGATACGGTTGTTTGCTTACCTTTGGAATAACATTGAACGCGGTCATAGAAGCCATCTTATTCATCGCTATCGTCTAATCGAGAGGGTCTGCTGGCTGGCGCTGTTTCCAGTTTCCGTACAGTCGGTGCCAGCCTTGGTTATGCCGCTCGAAAACGACCGGATGACCATGAAACATACTTAACCGTTTAATATCGCTGAAGGGTATGACATTTAAATGATAGCCCGCGTGGCGAATAGAGGCGCCGTGGCCCACTACCAGCTGTAGTCGTTTAGCCCCCTCAAGTCGCGGCGGTATATCTAAAAGTGCTTGTAAATGTGCAGCGACCCTTGCGCCTGCCTCCAACAGGGATTCCGCGCCGTCGAAGGGCAGCCTGAAATCGCTGGCTGATTTCCAGCCCTTAGGTAAGGGCTCAAGGCGAGGGTCGAGGGTGACGATCCGTTCTATTTCTTGAATGCTCAGATTGGCCAGCGCCCCAACGCTGCGTTCACAAAGGGCCGAAAAGCTGCGCGAACGGGGTGGCTCCGCAAACAGCGGCGTTAGCTCTTCGCGGAAGATTTCGGCCGTTTGCCAGGCTCTTAGCAGCGTCGAGCAGTGTATCTCCGCATTGAGCTGATAGCCTGAAGTAGTTAGCCACGCGCCGAATCGCCGCGCCTGCTCTCGAACGTCCTCCGCACCCTTTTCCGTGAGCGGGTAGGGCTGCAGGGCGCTGGGTGTATCCGCCAGTTGTGAATATTCACCGTGCCGAATCAGCGCCAGTGCCACCATCAGAGAATACCTTTGGCTTGGAGCAGCGCAATGGCACGCTCAAAATCGATGGTACCGGTGAGGCGCAGCACTTCAACGCTCGCTAGATGTTCGGCATAGATCTTGGCAGATTGGGCTTGCTCGGTGGGAAAGTGGCCATCCACGTGCTGAAAAAATGGCCCTGGGCTTTTGCGTAAGCCCTCAAGCGCCTCAGGTGTTTGGGTGCTATCCACGCTACTCAGGGCTGTCGGGGCGGTAGCGTCTAATGCCCAGTCCAGCAGTATCAGGTGTTTGAGCGTGCCGGAGAGAGCGGTTTTACCCTCGCCATAGGCGTTAGGAATCAACACATCGTACTTCTGCTCAATATCCCATAGCTGGCTTTTGGGCATGTCGGTAAATCGGTCGCGCTCTTCAGTAGGCAATATGTCGCTCAAACGCGGGGAGTTGATCAGCGTGCCTGGGTTAACGCGGGGGTGCTTGGCGACACCGAGAACGCTTACCTGGTCGTTTTCGGGCTTAAACAGAATCCGGTCATTGGAGAGAAAGCGCGCCTTTGCGGTTTCCAGCGCTTTCAGCATTAGCGTCGATTTACCACCACCGGAGCTGGCGGCAATGGCCGTAACGTTTCCATCGATATCAAAGGCCGAGGCGTGGCCGAGCAGGTAACCATGGCGCTGATGGTGATTGAGAAACTGGTTGTTAATAAAGTTGATGACTTGCGATGAGTGCTTGTTTAACTCGCCAATCGCAGCTGGCGCCGTTAACGATTGGAACAGCACCATCCCCGTGCGTACTTTATGAATCCAGCGCCCTTGAGGCGTATCCACGTAGGCCTCTTTCAGCCCCAGAGCGCTGGTTTTGGCCCGTGTTACCGCTGTCCACTCGCGGCCGCTGGTATCCGCTTGCTGATCCAACAGCCATACCGGTAGTTCTGGCTGGTCAACGGTATGGACTTCTTCCGGGAGCAAACCAGACGCCGTTAAACCAGCATAGTAAACCTCAAGATGGTCAAGAATGGCTGGATGGTCAGCCAGCACGCGAATTGTTAAACCATTGAACGTCAGCGGTAACGCATAGGTGCAGGCGGCCTTTGCCTGATTGATTTGTTGATTATCAAAAAGGTTGATCATTCACCTGCCTCTGCTGTCTCTGTCTCTGCTGTTTCGGCCTCAAGCTGGCTAAGCACATAATCACACAGCTTCTCAGCAGCATCGATACCACACCCTTTTTTCGCGCCGCTAAATCCGCCAAAGGCCGAGACCTCAAAGACCACGGGCCCTTCATCGGTTAATGCAATGTCCACAGTGGTAAAGCTTAGATCGAAGCATGACTGGGCTTTTAGGCCAAGCTCGATCAGCTCAGGGCTTGCATCAAAGGTTCGATATTTGCCCCCGCTGTGTATCGTGGTATTCCACGACTTGTCATCGCCGACACGGGCATAGGTGCACAGGTACTTGCCGCCTAGAAATACCATGCCAAGATCCTGGCCGCCCAGGTTGACGAACTTCTGAAGGTAAAAAAGGCCATGCTTAGCCTTAAATTTATTCAGTATTTGGGTATTGGCTTTAACACCATCTGCCGCTTTTAACACCACCATGCCGCGGGCTTTGGTCGAGTAGAGCGGTTTTAGGATCGCCTTTCCGAACGCCTGGACCGCCTCCAGCGCCGCATCAGTGCTCTCGGTTACTCGTGTGGCGGGCAGCGGGATACCGCCGGATGCCAGGGCGGCGGTGCCCTCAAGACGATTAATCAGGCGCCCCACCTGGCTTGGCGAGCTGAAACAGCGCACCCCGTCCGCTTCAAGGGTTTTGAGCATGCGCAGTCGGTCGTCGGCGGCAGGGGAGTAGGTTTCGCTTATTTTTTTGATGATCACGCCGTCAAGTGTGTTGAGCAGGGTGTCTCGATAACGCAACTCGCCGGTTTCAAGTTCCAGCACTACGTCAGCCATATCGACGACGCAGCGGTAGCCGGTGCGCTGTTCCAAATGATTCGCCAATACCTCGGTTGACCATTTGCCAGGTATCCCGATGACCGCAATTCGCTTATTAATCACTAAAAATATCCTCTAGGGGAAGCCTGTACTTCTCTATTTTCTCAGGGGGCAGAAGTGTTATGGCCTCTAGCAGGTAGCTCGCTCTAAGGGCGAGTCGGTTGGCAAAACGTTTGTCGTAGATAAAGCGCGTAGAGGTGGCAAAGGAGCGCCCCAGCGCGATGGCTAGCCGCGCATCAAAGCTTACATCGTTATTCTCTTTGGCGAACCGGCGCGCAAACTGATAGAGCTGTCTGATCAATCCCATTAGTTCGGCTCTAGGGGCCGCATCCATAATGGGCAGCCGATAAATTGACGCCATCAGAACGGATAAATCCTGAACATAATCAGAATAGGAGGCGCGGTGCAGGTCGATAAAGTAGATGCGATTTTTGAGCTCGTCATAGATGAGGTTGTCGACGTTAAAGTCGCCGTGGATCAGCACGGAAAATGGTGCCCTAAGCTGACGCTCTAGGGGCTCTACGCGATCGATCAAATCATCAAAACTGGGGCGGGGCAGTCCGCAAATGGTTTGGTGTGTATGAAACAGTGTCGGGTGCGTGTGGCGGGTTTCGGGCATGCGTTTACGCAACTGCTGCATATACTCGGGCTGAGCCGGCTCGTTAGTACGTGATGCCTTCCAGATCTTTCTCAACGTCCGTTGGAGTGTGTGGGCAAGTTGCTTGGCGGATTTCCACTGGTCGTTTAACAGTAGTGACTCAAGCGTTCGGCCGGGGAGGTGTTCGATCACCATTGAACCCAGTTCATCCCCCTGCTCGACATGGTGCGAGAGAACCGTTGGAGCCACCTTAGGATAGACCCGTTTCCATTGATCTACCCCGTAAAGTTCTTCAATGACTTTCTGGCTTTCACCCTCTTTGTAGACTGCCATCATCTTGCCAGAGGTGGCGTGCTCGGCTCTCAGTGTGGCAATGGTACTGCCGCTGCGGGTAAGCGCCAGCCGCTCAACGGTAAAGTCGTCATTCTGGGCGGTCATCGCGTGGGCAGCATTTTTTAGTTGCTTGTAGTTTTGCAAGCGTACGGCAGGGCCGAAGTTGGCGGCGAGTAGGGCGTCGGCAAGCTCCGCAAGCAGATGGATCATGCGGTGAAGCTGAAAATCCACCACGGCGCTGTTACGCATGCCTGAAGCGTCCTGCTCAAAATCAGTGGTTAAGCGGGCGGTTATTTTGGGTATTCGGCGTCCAATTTTCAGGCCTTGGCGAGTGTTGGCATCATCGATATTAATGATCACCAGCTTCAATGATTTACCCACCAATCGAATGAGCTTGGCGTACTCTTTTCGCGATTTATCGGGAAGCTGCTTCAGGGCCTTGATGGCGGTGAATTCAAGACAGGCGTGGCCTAGCTGGTCAAGCAGTCGGGCTAGGCGTTCAAGGGATTTGGATTGCTGAAAACCCTGCCCATCGACTTTGCGCCGCTGTACATCCATGGCGACGGCGAGCCCAACCTTCTCCACCAGCGTGCTTCTATAGCCTTTGCGATTGATCAGACGCCGAGAAACAGCTTCACTTGGCTGAGTCACATAAACTTCAACTAACTCGAAGTGATTTTCAACTTCGAATCGTAGAAAATAGAAATGCTCCAAAATCGACGTATTGATACGCTGCCTCACCAAGATAACGTGCGCTTAGGTGGTTACTGCTTCTGAGAGCCAACAGTATAAATAACAGTGCCATCGTTTACGTTACATGTTTCTTACAGTTCAAAGAGTTGTATGAAAAAAAGACGTTTTATCGGTACCCGAATGTGTCTGCCCCGTGAGATTGGCAAGGGGCGGGATCTGCGTCTGGCCAGATACCGAAAAGCCCCCGAGCTAGGGCCGAAAATACTCTTCTTTAGTGGCGGTACGGCACTGAGACACTTTTCTGAGGTGTTGACGGACTATACCCATAATTCCATTCATCTGGTTACTCCCTTTGATTCAGGAGGCAGCTCGGCAGAGTTACGCCGTGCCTTCGCGATGCCTGCGGTGGGCGACCTAAGGGCACGCCTGCTTGCCCTGGCTGATGATTCAGTGACTGGCCACCCTGAGGTGGCTGCGCTTTTTTCCCATCGGCTAGCAGCAAGTGAGGGGGAGGACACGGCGGCAAAGGCAGCACTTGAGCAAAGCCTGCAGGCACTTGTCAGTGCTAAGCACCCGCTACTCAAGGCAATTTCTGAGCCCATGCGGTCGCTGATCCAGAGCTATATCGCCGCATTCTACAAACATATGCCCAAGGATTTTAACCTCGCTGGTGCCAGTGTCGGGAACCTGATCTTGACCGGCGGTTATCTGATTCATGATCGCTCTCTGGATCCGATCGCCTTTCTCTTTGGTCAACTGATCAAGACCCGCGGCACCGTTCGCACCACGACGGATGCCAACCTGCAACTGGAGGTATTGTTAGAGAGCGGTCGAACGATTATTGGCCAACACTGCTTTACCGGCAAAGAGATGGCTCAAATCGATTCGCCTATCAGAGCGATAAAATTATCCGGCGAGGCGGACGATATCGACACCTTGGATGCCTCCAAGGTGTGTAAAGAGACCCGTAATCTCATCCATTCGGCAGAGCTGTTGGTTTTCCCGCCGGGCAGTTTTTATAGCAGTATCATTGCCAACCTGCTGCCCAAGGGGGTTGATAAGGCATTGGCTAAAAACCCGTCACCCAAAGTGTATGTGCCAAGCCTGGGTACTGATCTTGAAACGCTGGGTATGACGTTGGTGGATCAGGTTCAAGTGCTCAATGAGCATTTGTCTGGCACACTCGATCCCCTGTCGTCTAAGCGGTCTTCAATCGATTTTTTACTGTTTGATTCGCAGCTCCTGAGTGTTTCGGCTGACCAGATTGAGACGCTACGCGATGAAATGGGCATTCAAGTTATTGATCTAGACCTTGCGCCGGAGAATGCTGATACCCAACGTTATGATGACGTTAAGCTGGCTGAAGCGCTGCTTGGGTTGACCTGACACCGACATACTCTAAATGACCTTGGGCATTGTCATGCGTCTTAATTATCAAGGCCCGCTGCCTGAAATGGTGGGGTTTTTGCTACTGCCGCAGTACTCGATGATGGCCTTCTTTGCGGCGGTGGAGCCGCTGCGAATTGCCAACCGTATCGCCCATCGCCCGCTGTTCGACTGGACGTTGATTAGCGCTGATGGCGGGCCGGTGACGGCGTCGAACGGTATGACCTTGATGGTGGATCACGCAACGGCGGATGTTCACCATTTGCCCTCTCTGGCGGTATGCAGCGGTTTTACTCCCGAGGCGCATCTTACCCGGCCATTAATGGCCTGGCTTCATCAGTTGGATCAGGCAGGTTGCTGTTTGGGCGGTATCGATACGGGGGCGTTTTTGCTCGCTGCTACTGGATTGTTAAAGCACGAGCGGGTGGCACTGCACTGGGAGAGTCTGCCCGCTTTTCGTGAACGCTTTCCGGGCATTGATACCACCGATGAGCTTTATGAGTTGGGTGAGCGACGTTTCTCCTGCGCGGGTGGGGCAGCGGCGATGGATATGGCGCTGGAAGTGATTGCCCGGCGGCATGGCGCAAAGTTGGCCATCGATGTCTCCGAGCAACTGATCCATGACCGAATCCGCACCCGCAGCGATCAGCAGCGCATGGCGTTGGTGAAGCGCTTAGGCACGCATAACCGGCGGGTTGTGGAGGCGGTTGCGCTTATGGAGCAGAACTTGGAAGAGCCGCTCCCCCTTGACGAGATAGCCAGCCAAGTAGAGGTGTCGGTGCGTCAGTTGCAGCGTCTGTTTGAGCAGGAGCTTAACGTGGCCCCGCGTCAATGGTATTTGCAGCTGCGCGTTAAGCGCGCCCAGCGGCTGCTGGCCGAGACTGACTTAGCGGTATTAGAAGTGGGCGTGGCCTGTGGGTTTAGTTCGTCGTCGAGCTTTGCGCGTACGTTTCGGGCGCATTACGGCTACTCGCCTCGCCAGGTACGTTCTGCCATCGCTGAGAAAGACCTTTAAAGCGCAATGAATGTCGTGTAATGTCTGGCAAGCGTCGTCTTATGCCTAGTAGTAGGGAGGCAGCCGCGCATACTGACTAAACCCAACGAATAAGAGGTTTAGCTAAATGTCTGCCACGACTATCTTTCCCAAGACTATCTCTCCCAAGACCCTCTCTCCCACCACCAAGTCATTGTCGGTAACAGCTGGCTTTTTACTCTCTGCGTTTGCCGCCACTCCGGCCATGGCGGAGCTTGATGAACTGCGTTTTGGGGTGCCGCCGTGGCCTGGGGTGACGGTAAAGTCCGAAGTGGCCGCCCAGCTACTTGAGGCCATGGGGTACGAAACCCGTCAGCAAGATTTAGCCGTGAGCGTGATCCTCGAAGGCTTATCGCAGAACGACCTGGAAATCTATTTAGGCGGCTGGTATCCCGTTCAGACCGATATGGTCGAGCCCTTGGTGGCCGACGGTAAAGTCGAAAAAGTGGTTTCCAATATCCGCGGCGCCAATTCCGGGCTAGTGGTTCCCCAGTATGTTTACGATGCAGGCGTCACCACGGTGGCTGAGCTGGCAGAACACCATGACCGTTTCGATGGTGAAATTCAGGGCATTGAAGCGGGCACCGGCATTAACGATGCGATTCTCAATGCCATCGATAATGATCTTGCGGGACTGGGGGATTGGCAGCTCCGTGAAAGCTCCACTTCGGCGATGCTGGCCCAGGCTGAGCAAAAAATGGCTGATGAGGAGTGGGTGACCTTTGTCGGCTGGGAGCCTCACTGGATGAACGTGAGCTTCGATCTGGCCTATTTAGCCGATAGCGATGACGCGGGCGTAGCCTCCATTGAAAGCACGGTATGGACGATTACGCCTGCCAGCCTGGCGGACGAAGCACCTGAGGTTCACCACTTCCTGTCGCAGTACGTGATCGATATCGAAGATCAAAACGATTGGGTGCATGAGTACAGCTACGAAGAGCGCCCGGCGGATGAAGTGGCGAACGAGTGGATTGGCAACAACCTGGATACCGTTGCTGAGTGGCTGGAGGGGGTTGAAACCCGTGATGGCGAGCCCGCCATTGAGCAAGTGCGGGCTCAGTTCGACTCTTAATAGTTGGTTATTCGTCATCTAATGTGGATTTAATAGTAACCGGCACATTTTGTGCTTCACGGTTCAGACAGAAACCACCAAGCCAACTGTCTGTTGTGGGAGGCCGCTTCCAGCGGTGGTCCGACACTTCGGCGAAGGGTACCGAAGGTACCCCGGTGTTGTCAGGCTGGCAGCCTAAACGGTCGCGAGCTAAAGCTACCTCCCACAGGTCAACTGTCAGACTGTCAGAAATAATTCCATACCGAATGACGAAGAGCCTAATAGTTATTCGTTAATAGCACGACTCGTAAAGCCTAAGCTGTGATTAACGCCGAACAGCGCCTTATTAATTAAGGCGCTGTTTTAGTTGTTGGCAAAAGTCCTGCCAAGCCGCACTCATATCGGGTAGCAGCGCGTGGGCGTGAAGGGCGGCATGAACCATGTTCGGGGCGCAGCGATAGCCTATCGAGACACCTTCCTCACGCCAATTGGCTATTGCGGCTTCGATGGGGAGTGTCAGTGGATCCCTCTCCACGGTAAGCATTTCAATGCTTGCGGCAGGCGGGCGGCGATCACGCTGGGTAGCAATGATGTCAGGACTCTGCTGACGAATGCCGAGTACGTCATCCCGTGAAAGTAGCGGCGCATCTTCTCCCAAGCATTCAAGGGAAAGCGCGCCAACTGTTGGGTAGATCAAGCCTAGCGGTGGCGCTTCATTCTGCTGATGGGCAAGGTCAATGGCTAATCTCCCGCCCGCGCTGTCACCCACCAACGCGACAGGTTGAATCGCTACTAGCACCGTTCGGCAGTCTGCCAGCATCGCCGGGTAAGCTACTTCTGGCGCCAGCCGATAGTTTACGCTGACCACTTCACGCGCTAACGCTTGCGCCAAGCTGGCGGCGGAGCCATGGTGGCTCTCTGCTGAGCCGATGGTAAAACCGCCGCCATGGATAAACAGCACGCGGCCTGGTGTGCGCTGCCGGGGGATAAAACGGCGCACGCTAACACCACCCAAAGCGCTATTCTCAATCCGCATCCCCGCCGGGTCGGGTGGGGCGAACGTTTGGCAAAGCTCAGCGTAGGCGCGCCGCGCTTGAGGTAATGGCAGCTCCTTCAGCGTTGCCAGTCCGGCGCTAAAGCGCTGAATGAAGTCGTCCACGTTCATCACTACTGTAACCCTTTAGCGCCGAATGCCAATGGTGCGGCCGGCAAGCTCGGGCCAAGCGTCTTTATGGGCTTGGGGTAGTTCTGTCACGCGATTGGCGACCGCTTCAGGAAACGGGCTTGGACGCCCAGAGGCTTGTTTCATGCCCATCAGCATCTGTTCACTGGTTGCTATCAGGTTATCTTCTTCATCGAACAGGGTGAAAAAGACGTGCAGGCGCTTTGTATCGCTATCCAGTAGTGTCAGGCTGACGTTCAGGGCTTGGCCCTGGTGTGCCTCGCGGCGGTAGCAGAGGTGCGTTTCCAGAGTATAGATCGTGTAGCCATAGTGTTCTCGGCCCGCTTCATCCAACCCAATGGTGTCGATAAGCGCCTCGCAGGCCAGAGAGAAGACGCGGGCGTACTCCGCGTCGTTCATATGCCCGTTGTAGTCGACCCACTCGGGAGCGACGTGGGTTTCATAAATAATCATTAAATGCGCCCCTGTAAGCCTTCGGCTTCCGGCCAATATTTTTGCACCACCTCGAGCAGCTCGACTAAAAAGTCATCCCGGCGCCGGTCAAGGGTGGCCACTGATCGTCCTGCCGCTTGATGCTCACACCCCTCGACGACTTTATCAATCAGTTCATCGGTGAGTTCCGGGGCCTCCAGCTTGGTCCAGGGCAGTTTAAGCGCTGGGCCAAACTGCTCCAGCATATGGCGCATGCCTGGCTCGCCGCCCGCTAGGTGGAAGGTTAAGAACGTGCCCATCAACGGCCAGCGGAGTCCACAGCCGTAAACCACGGCAGCATCGATCTCCTCGGTGGTCGCCACGCCATCGTTAACCAGATGCAGGGCTTCCCGCCACAGCGCTTCCATTAAGCGGTCGGCGATGTGGCCCTCAATTTCACGGCGAACCACCAGTGGGCGCATGGCGAGCGCCTGATACAACCCTTGGGCGCTGGCGATCTGTGTGGGCTGGGTGGACTCACCCCCCACAAGCTCTACCAATGGCAGTAAATACACCGGGTTGAAGGGGTGAGCGACGATCACGCGCCCAGGCGCTTGTTGGCACTGCTGCTGCAGGTCGGTGGGCTTAAAGCCGGAGGTAGACGAACCAATAATGACGTTCGGTGAGGCAGCAGCGTCAATAGCGGCTAAAATCTCTTGCTTTAGCGGTAGGCGCTCGGGCACGTTTTCCTGAATCAGGTCAGCGCCATTCACGGCTTTTTCAATCGTATCCGCAAAGGTTAACCGCTCAGGGCTAGCATCGGGCGCTAAGCCGAGCTGGGTTAACGAGGGCCAGGCATTGTCGATAAACGATTGGGTACGCGCTGGCGCCTTGGGATCTGGGTCAAAGGCCACTACGTCCCACCCCTGGGCGAGGGCACGGGCAATCCAGCCGTTGCCAATCACGCCGGTACCGATGACGGCTAAGCGGCTCATTTGTCACCTCCTGCTGTGTTACCCATGATACGTCCGGTCATCGGGTCGCGTAGTTTGAGATGAGCGCGGGTTTCTGCAGGCGTCATTACTCGGGCGCCGAGGTTTTCAATAATGGTCGACGCTTTCTCGACCAGTTGGCCGTTGTTAGCCAGCACGCCTTTCTCTAAAAACAGGTTATCTTCCAACCCAACCCTAGCGTGGCCACCCAGCAGCACCGCCTGGGCGACCATGGGCATTTGATGTCGACCAATGCCGAAGGCGGCCCAGTTAGCGTTGGCAGGTAATTTGTTGCGCATGGCCAGCATCGTTTCTGTGTCCGCTTCGGCACCCCAGGGAATACCCAGACAGAGCTGATAGAGCGGGTCGCCATCGATCAAGCCCTCTTGCTGAAGCTGGCGAGCAAACCAGACATGACCTAAATCAAAGCACTCCAATTCCGGCTTAACGCCAGCGGCTTTTACCAAACGGGCGTGTTCACGCAGCCAGTCTGCGGGGTTTACGTAGACCATATCGCCAAAATTGAGGCTGCCGCAGTCCAGCGTACACAGCTCGGGAAGCAGCTCGCCGACCGGGGCGTGACGCTCGGCGGGTGTTTGGATATCGGTGCCTGGGCCGCCGCGCGTTGGGTCGGTGGCATCGGGTATCCAGTCGCCGCCGCCACCAGCGGTGATGTTCATCACAATATCCACATCGGCCTCGCGTACGCGCTCCATCACTTCGCGGAACTGCTCAGTAGAGTGGCTGATGCCGCCGGTCTCCGGGTCGCGAACATGGATATGGGCGATGCTGGCCCCGGCATGCGCCGCTTCAATGCAGGAAGCTGCAATGGCCTTGGGTGTAACAGGCACATTGGGGTTTTTTGCGGTGGTATCTCCCGCGCCCGTCACGGCACAGGTAAGAATGACATTGCGGTTCATGGCGTGCTCTCTAGTCAGCAGTTTATTCGCTTACTAGTGTGTCGCCGTGTGCAGACATTAGTTGTCATAAAGCGACATTCGCTATACATAAGATGCGATTTTTGAGCTTCGTTAATTAATCTACTCCATCTCATTCCTAACGATGGGGATTACTCACTTTGAAATGTGCTGATTAGAAACTTGGTTAGCGGGAAATATTGACCGCCATGGCTGCCGATCTAAACTAAATAAGCCCATAGCAAAGCTGATAACAAGTACAAACAACGTTATGAAGGAGTGCCTTCAATGTCCTATAAACCCGTTCTGCGGCCGCTATCTACGTTCATCGCTTCTGCGGTGATCATCGGCTTACCCGCTGTTGCGACTGCCAATGAGCCTGAACTCAGCCAGACTGAGGTGTTAACCGGTCTTGAAAACCCGTGGGATATGGCCTTTCTGCCTGATGGGACGATGTTTTACACCGAACGTTGTCGAGGGCTGTCGGTACGGCTACCCGATGGTGAGGTAGAGCACCTGCTAGGCATGGAAGGCACGGACGAGTATGCCACCACCGCCGATGATCTTGTCTGCGAGGGGCAGGCGGGGATGAACGGTGTGGCGGTCGACCCCGATTTTGACGAAAACCGGACAGTCTACGTTTACTCTGCTTCTAACATGTCTGAGCCACGCACCAATCGTGTGCTGCGCATGACGGTAAACAGTGAGTTTAATGAGGTATCGGATCGTACCGACATTGTCGAGGATATTCCGTACAAGCCTGCCGCCACCGACCATCCGTTCGGCGATGCTGGCGCCCATAATGGCGGACGTATCCGCTTCAGCCCGGAGGACGGTTACCTCTACGTGACCACCGGCGATAACCATAACAGCGAGATTCCTCAGTCTCCGGAGCTGCTAGGGGGCAAAGTTCTGCGCATTGACCGGGATGGCGAGGCTGCCGAGGGTAACGAACCGCCTGAGGGCTTTGATCCGCGGATTTATACCTATGGTCATCGCAACGTACAGGGCATTACCTTCCACCCGAACACCGGCCAGCCAATCGTAACGGAACACGGCCCCTGGCATTCGGATGAGATCAATGCGCTGGTCAATGGTGGTAACAGCGGCTGGGATCCGAAACCCAATATGGCTGGCCGCGGCGATTGCCCAGATGATTACTGCGGTTATGAGCCTAATCAGACCGAGGGGATGGATCCCAAAGAGCGTGCGGCCTATATGCCGGTGACCGACACCGAAACCTACCCTGACGCTATGCAGCCTGCCTGGAAAAATGATGGGCTTTCTCAGGGCATCTCTTCTGCCGAGTTTCTGACCGGTGAGCAGTGGGGCGACTGGGATGGCCGTCTGATTGTGGGTTTTATGGGCATCGGTTTCGGAGGCACCCCGGTAGGACAGCGCATTAACCTGATTGATATTGCAGAGGATGGTCTTTCGGTCAATGACGTTGCCGAAATGCCGTTGCCCATGGGGGCGGCTCGTTTCCGGTCGATAGTGCTGGGCCCTGGTGGTGATCTTTATACGGCAGTTGATGAAGGCAGTATTTACCGCATCACACCGGAGTGAGCTATTGGCAGCCGCGCTGGCGTATGCCTGTGCGGCTGCGCTGTCTTCAAGCCGTCTTAAGCTTTTTGATCAAGATCACTCCAATGGGAAAAGGTCACTATGAAGGTATCACTGTTTTGCGTTATTGCGACGGCGCTGCTAATGGGGTCGGCTACTTTGCAGGCGGCAGATAAGTCGACGGGAGAAACACTCTATGCGGACGCCTGCGCCCAGTGTCACGGCCCAAATGCACAAGGGATGGCTAGCTTTCCATCTCTTAGTGGTCGGGACGCGGAGTATATTACTTCTCGCCTTGAAACGTATCGGGCCGGTGAAAAGGTGGGGTCAAACTCCTTTCTGATGATCCCCAACGCCACTGATTTGTCCGACGATGATATCGCCAACCTCGCCGCTTACATCGCAGATAAGGCTGAGTGACTCAGCCCTTTGTATTAGCCCCTGTGTATTATCGAAACAATTCGCCATTAATTTGTTAATACCCTGTCATTTCCAAATAACCCTCGCCAAGCGGTTCGCCGCTGGCGCGGTCGTTGACCACCACTTCACCTTCCCAGTAGGGCACGCTGGTGGTCATCCAGCGGTTGGCGTGGGGCGCTTCGATGTTGATGTCGATCCCTACTGACGGTATTTCCAGCCGCCATTGGGTGGGCACATTGCGACCGGCGACAGCCGACGTTGCCAGCGGCGTCAGCGTAATGTCATTGGTTGCTAAGGGCGTGGAGTCGCCTTGGGGAGTAATCCAGGTGCCGGAGCGGTAGTCGGCGTTTTGGGCGGAGCCGCCACGTAGTTGAAACGCCATCAACTTGTGGCCGTCATTAAGGTGAATCGAGAACCAGTCCCAGCCTGATTGGCGGGCATCAAGCAGTTGGCTGCTCCACTCATGATCCAGCCAGCCGCGCCCGCTAACGGTTTTTGTCTCGCCGTTAATGGTGACTTCGCCGTTTATTTGCCAGAAGGGCTGGCTGTAGTACATGGAGCCCTGGCCATTGGCGGCTTTCTGGCTAAAACCCTCTTCGCCGTGAAGCACCAGCGGCCCCTCTGCAGTCAGTTCTAAACGGTAGCCAAAACGCGATGCACCCTCGCCGCTGTAGGCGGTTAGTGTGAGGTGATTAAAATCGCTGCTGTCGGCTTCTTCGTTAGCTTTAAGCTGCCAGTCATCCAGCCAGGCATGAAAGGGGCTAATCATTACGCCTGCTTGGCTGTCCTGGGGAGTGTTCAATGAGGCCTGTGAATGGCTGCGCCCGAAACGTTCGGCCACCTGGTGTTGCTTGCCCTGGGAGATCGCCATATGGGCCATCCACAGTTGATCGGCCGCCCAAGGAGTAGGCGCAGGACGTTCGTTGGGAGGTATCAGCGCCTGGCGAAAGAGCGTCCACTGCAGGCCAAGTGGCTCACCGTCGGCGTCTTCTAAATTGGCGGTTAAATACCACCATTCAATGCGGTAGTCCGGGTGGGCGGCGTGCTCTTGTGGAAAACTGAGCGGCTGATTAGGCTCGGCATGCCTAAAACCATCGGCGTCTTGTCCTAAACCGGCAAAGCCTGTGTTGTTGGTTTCGGTTTGATTCTCTTCGTCACAGCCGTAAAGCGTTAGCGCTACAGTGGCTATCAGTAGAAGATGCAAGGTTAGTCGAAGCCTTAAGCTCATTGATTGGCCTCTTCTGCCAGTAAGGCCCGCGGTGAGGCGTGCCAGAAACGCAGCGTGGGCAGGGCTGCTGCCAGGAGTGCCACACCAACGGCAGTGGCCAGGGTAACGGCCATTTCCCCAGGAAATAGATAGAACGGTAGTCGCCAGCCGAAGGCGGCCACATTAATAATCGCCACTAATCCCCAGGTAATCGCGATACCCAGTGGAATGGCCAGCAGGCCGGTGGCTAATGCGGCACCGCTCAGTTGTGCCAGATTTAATTGTGCCAGCTGTGCTCGGGGAACGCCCAGCGCCCATAGCGGCGCTAACTGTTGGCGTCGGCTGCGTGCCTGGGTCAGCAGGCTGGCGAGAAGCGCTAGTGCCGCTACCGCTAGGGTTAATGCATTGAGCGCGCGGGTAATGGTAAAGGTACGCTCAAAAATCTCGGTGGCAATACGCTTGATCTCGCGTTGATCGCTCAGCGCATCGCTACCGAGGTCAAAGCGTTCGAGCAGGGCAGTACGCAGGGCATCAGCATTGGCATCGTCACTCAGCACTAACCCTATGGAGCTAGGCGGCGCATCAAAACGAGCGGCTAGCTGGGGCGATGCCATTAGCACCTGCCCGCTGGGGTTGCCGTAGTCGGGATAAATAGCGGCGATGGTCAGCGTTTCATTGGCGCCAGGCGCGTTCAGCGTCAGGCGATCACCGGGGGAGAGGTTCTCTGCAGTGGCAAGTTGCTCGTTAATAAAAATCGCGCCATCACTAAAGGCTACCCAGGCGGATGAGCGGTCTTGTTGGGTTGCCAGCAGCGGCCAGTGCGGAGTGAGTGATTCGCCAGGGGTAATGCCGTAAAGCTCGATAGGCGTGCCTAAAGAGCGGCTACCTTCCAGCGTTGTAGCGGCCTGTAGTGTTGCATCGCTGCGCCGTGTGAGCAGGCGCTCGAAGACCTCTGGGCGATCAGCCAGCCAAGCATCAATATCCGCATATTGCTCGGCGGGGGCATTCAAGTAGAGCGGGGCGACCAAGCGCTGATCGAGCCAGTCTAAAAACGTAAGGCGAAAGCCGCCGACCATGCTACCGACCCCCAGATTGGTCGCCAGGGCGATAAGTAGTGCCATCATGGCCAGTGACAGCCTAGGTAGCTGAAGCTGCATATCTGCCAGTGCCCAGTGAATAAGCGGGCGCCGCCGGGCGAGGTGCGTCAGCGCTTTTAGTAGCAGTGCTAAAAAGGGTGGCAGCCACAGTGCGCTAGCCAGAAGTAACGCCGCTACCAGCGTAAAGCCTGTCACTAATCCATCGCCAGGGGACTGAAAGCGAAGCCAAACATACAATGCTAGCGCAACGCCCATCGCGAAAGCGCCGCCGATGCTCATTAGCGATAATTGGCGGCGGTAACCGCTACGCCAGGCCTGCATCTGACCTAACTCCAACATGTTTAAGCGGGCCGCGCGCCATAGCACGCCGCTGCCTGCCAGCAGTAGTCCGCCAAGGCTAACCGCCAGCCCACCGACCCAGTAATGCCAGGGCAGGTTGAGCTCTTGCCCGATGCCTGCGCCATAAAGTGAGCCCAGGGTTGCCGCGACATCGGGCAGTAACAAACGTGCCAGCCATACGCCGCTGGCAATACCGGCAAGTGCTCCGATTAGGCCGAGCAGGAGCAGCTCTAAGCTGAGCGCTAGCACTAAACTGCGCCCTGATACACCCAGCACTCGCAGGGTGCGCAGCATGCCCAGGCGTTGCTCCAACGCTAGGCCTAGCGCTGCTTGAACGATGAATAGCCCCACGACCCAGGCAAGTAGCCCCAGTGCGGTAAGGTTCAGGTGAAAGCTTTCGGTCAGTTGACCAGGGGAGGCAAGCGTGGTGGCGCGGGTGAGCGTTAATCCTGGGGGCGCTTCAGTGAGTGCCCCCGGGGCGGCCACGATGCGCGTAAGCTGGTCGCCGCTTTCAAGCAACCGCGCTGCGGCGGCAATATCCATGAACAGCGTGTCTGGGGGTAGTGCTGGCGCTAAAACGAGCGGCGGGAGTGTTTTGCCATCTGCCAAGGTCGGGGTGGCAGCCGATGCATTCTCGCGCGTTATCCCTAGGGCTTCCAAAGCGTCAGGCGCTACGCGTGTTTGCCACGGGGGCGTTAGAAAGTCACTTAACGACGCGGAGGTGTTGGCTTGAGCCAGCGCGTTATCGTTGGAAAGGGTCAGTGGGTCAATGCCGATCAGAGTTAGCCGGGTGCCATCTTGGGTAACGACTTCACCCTCTAGCATGGGCGATACGGGCAAGCCTGCTTGACGCAGGGCGTGATACTCGGCACGACTGAATGGCATGCCATCGCGCCGCTCAAGCTGATCCAGCTGGGTGTCAAACAGCGCATCGGCGCGGGCGTAGCTGTCGCGAGCGGTGGCGTTGATCGCCTGGATGCCACTCCATAGGGCACTAGCCACCCATAGTCCGAGCAGCAGCATTATCAGTTGGCCGGGGTGGCGCCGGTAGTGGCTAAGTAGCGTGGATAGCACCCGGGTCATAGTGCCGCTTCTAGTAGATGACCGTGGCTTAGACGTAGGCAGCGATCAAGCGGAGCCGCCACTTGGGGGCTGTGGGTGACAATGAGCAGGGCGCACTGAGTTTCGCGAATCAGGCTCAATAGCAGTTCAAGCACTTCGCCTGCGGTGGTTTCATCCAAATTGCCCGTGGGTTCATCGGCAAGCAGCAGAGGTGGGCGCGGCGCCAGAGCACGACCAATAGCTAAGCGCTGCTGCTGCCCGCCAGAGAGCTGCTCCGGGTAACGTGTTTCCATGCCACTCAGCCCAAGCCGCTCAATTAAGTGGTCTGTCCAGTCGGCATCGTCGCGATTGGCTAAGCGCGCCTGTAAGCGCAGATTGTCGATGACCGTTAAGCTGGGCACCAAGTGGAATTGCTGGAAGACTAAACCCAGTTGCTCGCGGCGTAGCTTGGCGCGCGTGGGCTCAGGTAGAGACGCGACATTCTGGTTTTCGAAGCTAATTGTTCCTTGGTCGGGAAGATCTAAGCCGGCGGCAAGATGCAGTAGGGTGGATTTGCCGCTCCCAGATTCTCCCATTAGCGCCAGGCTTTCTCCTGCCGCGAGACGAAGGGAGACATCGTTGAGCACGTTCAGCGGCCCTTGTGGCGTCGTGTAGGTTTTATGTACCTGATGAAATTCCAGCATGGCTGCCTTTGTTGTCCATTAAGGTAGAGGCTAGTTGATGCTAGTTTGGAGCCCCTGGTGCACCGCGCTCCCCATATACTGCTATTCCACCCCTGCCCGTGCGTTTAATGAAATACATACTTTTATCCGCGGCATCAATAAGCTCGCCCGCATCGCCAAATCCGCCGTCGTTCAGGCAGGCAATGCCAATCGAAACGGAGACATAGATAGGGTGCGGGTCGTTGTGAGCCATGGGCGTTTTTTCTAAACGCTGGGCAATACGTTTGGCGAATACTTGAGCTGCCTGGGCATCTTCATCTGGCAAAATGACCAGGAACTCTTCGCCTCCCCAGCGCCCCGCAAGATCGCCTTCACGAATAAGCGACTGCAGCGTTTTGCCGAATTTTTGCAGCACGTTGTCGCCCATTTGGTGGCCGTATTGATCGTTGAGCTGCTTAAAGTGGTCAAGGTCAATAAATACCACTGACATGATGCGAGACTGTTCCTGGCACAAGACAAAGCGCTTATGCATCTGCTCTTCAAGCCAGGATCGGTTGGCAAGACCGGTGAGCATATCGGTTCGTGAACGCTCTTCTAACTCTTCTTGTCGTTGACGCAGGGAGGCGAGCTCTACTTGTTGCGTTTCAAAGCGCGCTTTGAGCTGTAACGTCTGTTGAAACAACAGCTGTTGGGCCTCGGCAAGCAACGATTCGTTATCCTGCAAAGGGGGGGCCGTCATTTGCAGCATGTCCGCCAGCGCTGGCAACTGTTCCTGAATATTCTCTAACAAAAGCCGTAATGAGATCGCATGGGCACCCTGGTAGGTTTCAAACTCTCGTATTACGGCGACGAGCGACTGCGCAGGATGTGAAGAGAGCCAGGCGTCGGCGATGGGCCCAGACAATTGAATGCAAAGCCTATCGGCGGCGGTAATGTCGTACTCATCGTGACTATCGCAGATACGCTGAGCGAGCGGTGTTGGAACACCCCACTTGGCGGCAAGCCAAGCACCTACTTGAGAGTGATCGCAGCCAAAAAGGCGCTGTTCCGACTCGGATAACTGTCGATGAGAGAGTGCGGCTTCAGCATACAACTCATGGCTCTCTTTAGGGTATGTTGCCCTTAAAGCCATGATGCCAATGTCTTGTAGTAAGGCGGCAGTGAAAACGGGCCCCGCCATGTCCGGGCAAAGCTGTATGGCAAGGTGTCGTGCAGCTAACGAGGCGATGATAGAGCGCATCCATACCCGCTGGTAATGGGCGTCAATACCTCTGTTTTGAAGCAGGCTGAAGCTCATTACCGCTGCCAGCGTGGTGTCTAACCCCAAACGTGCCGTTGCTTCTTGGCACGCATGTACCTTTATATGACTACGTGAGAAAAAAGCGCTATTGGCAAGGGCAATGATACGCATGCTCAAGGCAGGATCACGCTCGATAGCATTGGCGTAGTCGTTTACCGACGGATGCTCAGTACGCGCCACTTTTAAAACGTTAACGGCGACAGCAGGGAGGGTAGGTAAGTTTGGGCACTTGAGTAGATCAGCTATCAAAAATAACGGTAATTCTGTCGTTAAGACCAGGTCTTTCGAATTATCCTTTGCCTGGATGGCCTGCATTATTCTCTCCTTACGCGTATTTAGCTTGCAGCAGCCGTGAGCCATCCATGGCAATTGCCGTATTGGGCAGTATTCAGTCGTTTGTCTCAAACCATTTTAGGTGATTCGTCTGCTAAATACTCGCGTTTGAATGCCGATTTTATTACAGCTCAAAGTTCAAAAAATACGCTAAACCGAGAGGTTATGTAAGATATTTCTCAGAACCAGCTAAGAAGTTGGCTATTAGATGTCCGGCGCGACATGCGACTAAAGGGTATGGCGATGAGCCTTTTTTTATCTCAATTCAACTACCATACTAGTCATATCAGCTTCTGACGCTAATCGTCTCAGGCTTCTCTAATTAGGATCAGGTGCAATGCACACGACATTACAAACGCTCTGGCAGGGAACCCACGAAGGGGAATCGGTTCGCCAACGGCTATTTCATGTGCTGAGGCAGTCGATTATTCAGATGGTACTGGCGCCGGGGCAGGCGCTATCGGAAAAGGAGCTTGCCGACACTTTTTCGGTGAGCCGTCAGCCAGTGCGGGAAGCTTTCATAAGGCTCTCAGAGTCAGGCTTGGTGGAAGTTCGCCCTCAAAGGGGAACCTATGTTGTACGCATTTCGCGCCAAGCGGTGCTAGAGGCACGATTTATTCGTGAGTCGCTTGAGGTGTCAATCGTACGCGAAGCCACCAAGCAACCCCTTCAGTCTGGCGTGCTAATGGAGCTTAACGAGCTTATTGATCGACAGCGTAGCTGCATCGAGCGACAAGACCATGACCGCTTCTTCTTTCTTGATGAAATGTTTCATCGCACCTTGGCATTGGCTACGGGACAAACCATGGCGTGGAATGTGATTGAAGACGTCAAAGCACAATTAGACAGAGTACGGTATTTGAGTATTCCTGATTCTACGCCTATTCCGAAATTGGCCGATCAGCATCAGGCCATCGTGGATGCGATATCTGCTGGAGATACTGAAGCGGCAGTTCAGGCAATGAGTATTCATCAATGTGAAATACTCCACTCTCTGCCTGAATTAGAGCATCGCTTTCCGGAGCTGTTTGAAGGTGTGAGCATGAATGTTCATGCGCTAACTATATAAAACCCACTAATGAGTACAACAACGCTGCACAAGTTGCATGAAGTAGATCCAGCCAGAACTGGCTGGTGAATTATCAACAATAAATAGATGTCTTTAGGAGCCCTACATGAAACTCACAAAATTACTGCCTGCTGTTGCATTGGTTGTCGCAAGCCATTCGGCTCACGCTGCTTACCAGCTTAATGTCTCAATTGCGTTGAGTCCTCAGGATCCCATTGCTCAGGCGATGGAGAGCGCTAAAGAGGCGATTGATGAGCGCTCAGAGGGAGAGCTGACCATTCAGATTTTCCCAAACAGCCAGCTTGGTTCTGACGAAGACGTGATCGAACAAATTCGTAGTGGTGCCAATATCGCGATCTTAGTCGATGCGGGGCGTTTATCGGAGTATCAACCTGAGTTGGGTATCTTAAGTGCCCCTTATTTAGTTGAAGACTATCGTGACTATGACCAAATCACAACATCTCCGCTTTACCTTGATTGGGTCGAAAGTATGGCAGAAACCAGTGGTTTACGATTACTCAATTATAACTGGTTTCAAGGGTCACGGCAGATGCTGACTCAAAATGAAGTGAAGACACCTGATGATTTGAGTGGTGTGCGTGTACGGACTATCAACTCACCAGTATGGGTGAAAACCGTCGAAGCGATGGGCGCTACTCCAACACCGCTGCCTTGGTCAGAAGTTTACTCAGCGCTACAGCTAGGGTCGATCGACGGGGCTGAAGCACAACTAACCGCCGCTGAAGGCCAAAATCTGCATGAAGTTATTACTCATGTGGCACTAACAAACCATATTCATTTGATGACCGGTATTGCGACTTCTGAACAGTGGTATCAAGCATTACCTGATGAGCTGCGCTCTATTCTTGATGAAGAACTGCTAAAAGCTGGTGAAGCCGCTAGTCAAGCAACCTCAGCGGCTCAAGCCTCAGTGCGCGCGCGGATGGTAGCGGAGGGTGTTACGTTTTCTCAAGTGGATATGGGCGTATTCAGAGATCGAATGGGCAGCGTTTATGAAGAGCTAGGTTACAACCAGTATCGTGATCAATTGCTTTCTTCAGAGTGAGTCTCAGCCTTTGCCCATTAGGGCAAGGGCTTCTCTTTTTTCCTCTTTGCTATTACTTAACTGTCCGGATGCCCGTATAGGGCGAGGAATGCTGTATGTGGCATTGGTACGATAAAGGTGAGGAGTGGCTGGCTATTATGCTACTCGGTGGTACCTCTCTCACCATGTTAGTTAGCTCAACGGCTAGGGCAATAGGGAATCCTTTTGCAGGGGGCGCTGAGCTTGCACAATTTTTGTTTATTTGGACTGCTGTATTAGGGGCTGATATTACTCTGCGCCAGGGAGGCCAGGTGCGAATTGATGCCCTTGTCATTCGTTTACCTCTTAAGTTACAGCTCATGATTACCAGCCTATGTGTTGGGATGATGATGCTCTTTCTAGCTCTTTTAATCTGGTATGGCTTCGTTCTAGCAGCTTCAAACTGGCAGCGTCCCATGGGAGTGGCAGGACTTAGTTATGGGTATATCACTCTGGCACTTCCTGTCGGGGCATTGTTAATGATGCTTTCACTGGTACGCCGCTTGTTCGCTAAGGGCGTCATCGGGAGTTTGGTTGTTGACGATGATGACATTGTGGAGGAGGCGCTATGACGGCAGCTCTGTTATTAGGATTTGGTCTGCTTCTCATGGCGATAGGTATGCCCGTTGCCTTTGCTATTGGAATTGCGGGTTTCTCCTATTTCTTATTGCCAGAAACATTTTTACCGACAAGCATTGCCGTCCAGCGCATTGTATCTTCGACGCAATCATTTCCACTATTAGCTGTGCCGTTGTTTATTTTCATCGGCCATTTAATGAACGCCAGCGGTATTACCCCCCGTTTGGTTCACCTTTCTACTCTATTAGCAGGATGGATGAGCGGTGGTTTAGCCCAGGCAAGTATCGTGTTGAGCACCTTAATGGGCGGGGTTTCCGGTTCTGCCGTGGCGGATGCCGCAATGCAATCCAGGGTGCTGGGAAAAAGCATGATTAAGGGAGGCTATTCAGCGGGGTTTACTGGGGCGGTGCTCTCTATTGGGGGGCTGATTACTGCGACCATTCCACCGAGTATCGGTTTGATCCTTTACGGCTATCTTGGAGAAGTTTCGATAGGGCGGCTATTTATCGCAGGCCTCGTGCCGGGCTTCTTGCTAATGGTGGCGCTGATGCTGACCACTTACATCATGGCTAAACGACGGGGCTATCAGCCAGTAAGGGAGCGGTTGCCCACCGGCCGTGAAGTGCTTAAGGCCCTACGTGGCAGTATCTGGGCAATTCTCTTCCCCGTATGGCTCTTGGTGGGTATTCGCTATGGACTTTTTACCCCCTCCGAAGCAGGTGCTTTTGCGGTTGCTTATGCCTTGTTGGTGGGCTGCGTAATACACCGAGAAATGGGTATTAAAGAGATACTTAATGCCATGCGTGCCAGCGTAAGAGATATTGGCATGATAATGCTGATTATTATGTTCTCAGGCATTATTGGTTATGTCGTCTCTTTTGAAAGGGTGCCGCAAACAATAGCAGAGCTAACACTTGGCGTATTCTCTAGTCATATAACACTGTTGCTGGCAGTTTCCGTAATACTTGTTTTTCTAGGTATGTTGTTAGAAGCCACGGTTGTTGTCATGTTGTTAACCCCCATCTTGGTGCCCGTTATTAAAGCCGCAGGTGTTGATCCTGTTCATTTTGGGCTGTTAATGATGACGCTGGTTACGTTCGGTGGCATGACACCTCCTGTGGGTATTTCAATGTATACCGTGTGCGGAATATTACGATGCTCTTTTTATGAGTATAGCCGTGAGTTACTGCCTTTTGCCTTTGCTGTATTTGTGGTTGTGCTGGGCATTCTCTTCTTCCCCAATGTAGTGCTGTTTTTGCCTAATTTATTGCTGGGCTAAATCTGCCTATGACACTCTCATAATGAAGGAGCGATGATGAAGTTTAATGATAATGTTGAGTTCATGGGCAAAGACTTTCTGTTAGAAAATGAAGCAGCCCGACGGCTTTATCATGAGCACGCAGCGATCATGCCGATTTGCGATTATCACTCGCACTTAGATCCAGTCGAAATAGCTCATAATACTCAGTTCGATAATTTAACCCAGCTATGGCTAAAAGGGGATCACTATAAATGGCGTGCAATGCGCTGCGCGGGTGTTGCTGAGCAGCGTATAACCGGAGATGTCAGTGACCGAGAACGCTTTCAAGCATGGGCGGAAACCGTACCCGACTGCTTAGGCAATCCACTCTATCATTGGACGCATCTTGAGCTTAAGAAGCCGTTAGGGATCGACAATATTCTCCTCTCTGCACAGACAGCTGAGGAGATATGGCACCTATCTAAACAGCGGCTAGCAACTCCACAGCTTAGTGCTCAAGGGATTTTGGAGCGCTTTAACGTGCGTACTATTTGTACCACGGATGATCCTGTGGATAGCTTGGAAACCCATCAACGGCACGCGAAGGCGAACACTGGGCCGACTATGCTGCCGACATTTCGAGCTGATGCGGTTCTCAAAATAGAACAGCCAGCGTTTGTCGATTATCTCGCTACGCTCGAAGTTGCCAGTGGCGTGACGATACAGCGTTTCGATGATTTGCTGGCTGCTCTGTACCAGCGTCTCGAACATTTCGAAAGTTTAGGTTGCTGCCTTTCCGACCATAGCCTTGAGAAGCCCGTTTTTGTTGAGCCTCCTGCAGCTTATGAGCTGGATCGGATACTCGACCGCAGAAAGCGCGGAAATGAACTGAGTAGTGGTGATGTGCACGGCTTTACCACAGCGGTGCTGCTATGGCTCGGTAAGGAGTATGCACGCCGGGGCTGGGTCATGCAGCTTCACATTGGCGCTTTGCGCGATTTAAGCCAGCGGGGGCGTCGTGACATAGGCGCTAACAGTGGTTTCGATGCGATTGGCGATATCACCTACGCAGAACCTTTAGCGGCGCTGTTGGATGCGCTGGATAGCCAGCATCAACTGCCGCGCACCGTGCTTTATAACCTTAACCCGCGGGATAACGAAATGCTCGCTGGGCTGGCCGGTTCCTTTCAAGCTGATGGAATCCCCGGAAAAGTGCAGTTTGGAGCCGCATGGTGGTTTAACGACCAGCGTGATGGCATGGAACGCCAGCTAACTACCCAGATGCAGTTTGGTTTGCTGCGCCACTTTGTGGGCATGCTGACTGATTCTCGTAGCCTTCTATCGTTTTCTCGTCATGAGTATTTTCGGCGTATTTTTTGCCAAATGCTGGGGACTCAAATGACCCGCGGCGAGTTACCCAACGATATTGACCGAGTTGGCGAGCTGGTTCGTGCGGTGTGCTACCACAATGTGCAGCGCTACCTATTTGAGCGTTAACTTCTTTTTACTTCTTGTGATGGATTTACCATGATCATTAGCGATGCATATTTAATCGTAACGTCCCCAGGCCGCAACTTTGTCACGCTGAAAATTGTTACCGAATCAGGAGTGTATGGGATCGGCGATGCCACATTAAATGGCCGCGAGCTGTCGGTGGTCGCCTACCTGGAAGAACATGTGTTACCAACATTGATTGGTCGCGATGCTAGCCGCATTGAAGATATCTGGCACTTTCTGTATCGCGGCGCTTACTGGCGGCGTGGTCCAGTAACGATGACGGCTATTGCCGCAGTGGACGTAGCCCTATGGGACATCAAAGCAAAGCTTGCGGGCATGCCGCTTTACCAGCTGTTGGGTGGTAAGAGTCGTGATCGGGTGATGGTCTACGGTCATGCGACAGGGCGTGATATTGAAGCGTGCCTAGAAGAGGTCGCCCGCCATGTGGATGAGGGCTACAGAGCGGTACGCGTTCAAGCTGGTGTGCCAGGCATTGCCAGCATCTATGGTGTCGCTAAAAAAGAGGGTGAACCCTATGAACCTGCAGATTCTGATTTGCCCGCAGAGCATGTGTGGAGTACCAGTAAATACTTAAACCATGTGCCTAAACTATTTGCCGCCGTGCGTGAGCGCTTCGGCGATGATTTGCACGTGCTACACGATGTTCATCATCGCCTGACGCCCATCGAGGCTGCTCGTTTAGGCAAAGAAGTTGAGCCCTACCATCTCTTTTGGCTTGAAGATTGCGTACCGGCTGAGAACCAGGAGGCGTTTGGTCTTATCCGCCAGCACACCACCACGCCATTGGCGGTGGGCGAAGTCTTTAACAGCCTGTATGACGCCAAAGCGTTGATCGAGAATCAGTGGATCGATTATATCCGCGCCACTCTAACCCATGCCGGGGGGATCACCCATGTACGCCGCATCGCCGATTTGGCGGGTCTTTATCACGTGCGTACCGGCTTCCATGGGCCAACGGATCTTTCGCCGGTTTGCTTGGGGGCGGCGATTCACTTTGACACCTGGGTACCCAACTTCGGCATCCAGGAGTATATGCCGCATACCAGCGCTACTGACAAGGTATTCCCCCACGATTATCGCTTTGAAGATGGGCATTTCATTGTCGGCGAAAAGCCGGGGCATGGCGTCGATATCGATGAACAATTAGCCAAGCAATACCCCTATAAGCGCGCCAGCCTGCCGGTGAACCGGTTAGAAGACGGCACCTTGTGGCATTGGTAGGAGCTATTGATGCAAAACGTTAACAAGATTTTATGTTCCAGTAGGCAAGCCAATCAAATCGCTATTGTCCACCTCGGCCTGGGCGCGTTTCATCGCGCCCACCAGGCGGTCTATTTAGAGCGTTATCGACAACGCAGTGGCGATGGTGAGTGGGGCGTCTGTAGCGCGAATTTGCGCTCTAGCGTTGGTTTAGTCGACGGCTTACGTGCGGCAGTGCAGCGCTATCATGTAGCGGAGTACGCCGACAGTGAGAACATTACGCTGCGGGAAATTGGTGTGATTGAAGAGTCCCTTTTCTCGGGCCGTGATGGCGCGGACGAAGGTATGGATAGCTGGGGCCGAGACCGAGAGGCGCTACTGGCGCGAATGGCCTCTGCGGATACCCGTATCGTGACGTTGACGGTGACTGAGAAGGGCTACTTTTTAAACCCCGCCAGCGGTGAATTAAACGCCGATGACCCGATGATCATCGGTGATATTGCCTCGCCCCAACAGCCGCGGACGGCCCCCGGATTATTGGTAGAAGCGTTGGCCCAGCGGCGTGAGGCTGGCATTGCCCCCTTTACCGTGCTCTCTTGCGACAATATGCCAGATAACGGTAAGCGGACACGCCAGGCGGTGGTGCAACTGGCCGAGCATCGTGACGCAGAACTGGCCAGTTGGATTGCCAGTGAAGTAGCGTTTCCCTGCAGCATGGTGGATCGCATCGTCCCCGCGATGACCGACGCCGACTTTGAGCGCTTAGCGGCATTGGGTGTTTCCGATCCAAACGCCGTGGTATGCGAAGCGTTCACGCAGTGGGTGGTTGAAGATAACTTCCCTCAGGGGCGACCCGGCTGGGAAGCTGAGGGGGTGGAGATGGTGGCAGATGTGGCACCGTTTGAAACCATGAAGCTGCGCATGCTCAATGGCAGCCACTCCTTGCTTGCCTATCTTGGCGCGCTTGCAGGTATCGAAACGGTTTATGACGGCATCAATCACGTCGAGCTTCGGGCGCTGTTGCGCCGATATATGCTTGAAGAAGCGGCACCTACACTTGAGATGCCCGAGGGAATCGATTTAGACGCTTATGCTGACTCGCTGCTGGCACGCTTTGCCAATGACAGTTTGCGTCATCGTCTGCAGCAGATCGCTATGGATGGTAGCCAAAAGCTTCCACAGCGCTGGCTTTCCGGCGCGCTGGAACGTAGTGCTGCTGGTCAAACTTCGCCCTGCGTGGCGCTGGGAGTGGCGGCCTGGATTCGCTATACCGCGGGTCAAGACCTACAAGGAAATAGTTACCCCGTGGATGATCCGCTAGCCAAGCGCTTTGCAGAGCTGCACCAGATGCATGGTAGCGATCCCCGCGCGCTGGTAGCGGCCTATTTAGCCATGGACGATGTGGTGCCAAACGCATTGGCACAAGACGATGCGTTTGCACAGGCGGTGCTGGTGGCATATCAAACACTAACCCAGGGCGGGCTGCGTGAGGCACTAGCGGGCTTATAATCCCGTTAAGTTCAAAACCCCACTGATTGATTCAATCAGTGGGGTTTTTTATTGCGCACTAATGGCTAACGATTAGCGAGGTGCAGCGGGCGCTTCAGCGTTCGTGAGAGTCGGTTCGGGCACTTGCTCCATACGCTTGCGCTCTTGGTCAAGAATTGCCAGTGCCTGGGCAGAAGTCACGCGTGAGGCGGGCGTCACTAGGCTTACAATCACACCCGCTACCAGCGCTACTAGCACAGCGGGGATGCTTGGGTTACCCCAGAAGGCTGTCCAGTCGCTATTGGCAATAATCGTTAAGGAGGTCACCGAGGCGCAAATTAACGTGGCGATGGCACCCTGCCAGTTATAACGTGACCAGAAACGGCCCAGCATGGCACTCACAAACAGCCCTGACAGAATCGTCGAGATCATGCGGGTGATGTAAGTGATGACATTGTCTGAGGCCAGCGCGAACAGCAGCGCCAGACCAATGGTTGCCACTAGCGCAATACGCGAGAAGCGCACTACATTTCGCGCTGAGGGCGTGCGGCCCGTTGCCAGCACATATAGATCGCGAATCAGCGTGGAAACACCGGCAATGGCATCGGAGCTCGCGCTAGACATCGTAGCGGAAAGACCCGCTACCAATAGCAGTAGTCCTAATCCTAGGGGCATAATTTCAGTGGCCAGGAAAGGGAAGGCGAAGTTGCTATTTTCAAGCCCAGGGTTAAGGGCGTGGGTGGCCATACCAATAATCGCGGGAATGATCGAAAAGCCCAGGTAAAGAACACCGGTGATTAAAAACGAGCGGCGTACCGATTTGACTGATTTGCCTGAATAGATGCGCTGACGAAAGGAGGGCGTAGCAAGCACGCCAATGGCAATGACGGCAGCCAGTGACAGCGCTGGCAGCGCACCAATTTGACCAATACCTAGAAAGCTAGTGGCCCCCGCATCCATACCTGCTGTTAGGCCTGAGAAGCCGCCAACCTCGATCAGTGCCAATATTGCCATTAAGATAAAACCAGCGAACAGCACGACTGCTTGAATGGTGTCAGTCCAGATAACCGCAAAATACCCTCCCACCACGCAGTAAATGCCGAAGCCTAACGCCACCAGAATACGTGCGGTGGTTAGATCGATATCCGCCATCCAGGAAAGGTAGAGACCACCGCCAAGAATATGTGCTCCCAGCCAGCCTATACAGGCAATATAGATAAGTAGCGCGACCACATTACGTACCAGCCGATTCGCACCGACGTAATAGGCGAGTTCCTCACTCATGGTCATAAAGCGAAGTTTACGTATGGGAGCAAAACAGACCGCGAGCAGTAGAATACCCACGGCGCCTCCAAGCCCGTATAAGGCACCCGCCCAGCCGTTGGCGTAACCGAACCCAACGGCGCCCATGCTGGAGCCGGTGCCCACCATGGTCGCCACTGTAGTACCCACGGTAAGGAATAGCGGCACGCTTCGCCCACCGAGTAGGAAGTCGTCGCCGTTGCCCCGTTTGTGTCTTGAAATCCACCAGCCAAACACAAGCATGGCGACAATGTAGAGCACGAAGGTAATAAGGAATAGTTGGCTGTTCATGTTAACCTCTTATCGTTGTTTATCCGGCCGTTGCCGCGGCCGAAGGTAGGCAATGGAAGCGATTACCGCGGGGCTTTTTATCCTAATCACGCGGTAATCTGGCGCTGCGCCCTTGCCGGGGTGCGGCGCTTTTTTTTGGGTACTTAAAGCTGGGTGTCTAGACGCGATCAGCGCGGAAGCACTTCACGTCAACCTCGACTTTGCAATCCACCACCAGGTCTTGAACGCTGCAGATGCGTGCTGGTGGGTTGTCGCCAAAGACCTCCTTAAACACCTTGTTGAACGAGGTGAAATAGCGCGCATCGGTGAGCACGGTGGTGACATGCACGACGTCTTCAACGCCGAAACCTGCTTCTTGCATAATGGCCAGGCAGTTATCGAAGGCGAGGCGGGTCTGCTCAACAATGCCGCCTTCAACGACTTCGCCGTCGGTCATGGGTGTTTGTCCGGAGACGTATAGCCAGCCACCTGCCTCTACGGCGCGGGCAAAGGGCAGTTTCTGACCGCCGGTGCCTACGCCGCCTTCCGTGCCGTATCGAGTAATGCTCATGATGTTTGCTCCTTGTTGGGTTGAAAGGTGGGGATCGATTGAGAAATGCGCTCTGTTCTGCGCAGCATCCGGCCAGCGCGTTGGTCTGAAATTGCGCCTTGGTGATAGGCGATTTTGCCGTTCACTATGACCATTTCGATGCCTTTAGCGGCCGCGATGGGGGTCTCGTAATTGGCCGTATCTTCAAGCATCGTCAAATCAAAAAGGGTGAGGTCTGCGTAGGCGCCTATGCGGATCACGCCGCGATCCGTTAAACCGAAATTGGCTGCCGAAAGACTGGTCATCTTGCGTACCGCTTCGGCCAGTGGCATTAGCTTTAAATCGCGGCTGTAGTGGGCCAGCACACGCGGAAAGGCTCCCCAAAGGCGCGGGTGGGGGTGCGGGTCGTTCGGTAATCCATCGGAACCCACCATGGAGAGCGGATGCGCTAACACTTGCTGCATATCCGCTTCACTCATGTTGTGGTAAACCGCCCCCGCCGGCTGTAGCTGCTTGGCCGCATCTAACAGTGATACCCCCCATTCGGCGGCGATCTCTTTTAACGGGCGACGTGCCTGCTCAGGGTGCGGTGTCGACCAGGTAATGGTGATCTCGATTTCGTCTGTGACCTGGCCCAGATCGAGAGTGGAGGAGCCCGCGGTGTAGGGGTAGCAGTCGCAGTGGGCATGCTGGTGCTGGGCGGCAGACTCCAATTTACCCAGCGCTTTACCAGCGCCTCCCCAATTGCCCGCGCCTGCGCATTTAAGGTGCGAAATTACCAGCGGCACTTGACCATCACGAGCGGTGGCAAACGCTTCCTCCATGGCACCCAGCAGGCCCGCAAACTCATCTCGAAGATGGGTGGTATATACGCCGCCTGATTGGCCAACGGCTGCCACCAGTGGGGCCATCTCGGCGGTCGGCGCGTGTATCGCGTTACGATAGGCAAGCCCTGAGCTAAGCCCTAATGCACCTTCATCCAGCGCTTGGCTTAGCAACACTTCCATTTGTGCAATTTCTTCAGCAGTGGCAGGGCGGGCGAAGCTGTCCATCACCTGGCTGCGCAGACTCGTATGCCCCACCAAAGCGGCGACGTTGATACTGGGTGCGGCAGCGTCTACGGCGTTGGCATAGGCGCTGAAGCTTGGGTAGCTAAAGTCCTCTAGCTTGCCCAGTAAATTCATGGGGTCGGGTACTTCGCGAGTGAGTGTCACGGGGCTCGCACTGATCCCACAGTTACCCACCACCACCGTCGTTACTCCTTGTGTCAGTTTCGGCAGCATCTCTGGGGTACGAATCACATTGGTATCATCGTGAGTGTGGACATCGATAAAACCAGGGGCCAGATAGCGATCTTGGGCGTCAATAATGGTGGTGGCGGTGGCGTAAGGCATGTCACCGATGGCGCAGATACGCTCGCCTTGTATAGCCACATCGGCACGAAAATGGGCTGCGCCGGAGCCATCCAGTACGTTGGTGTTACGAATCAGCAGGTCGTAAACCATCCTAATCTCCTAATGGCTGGCGGTTGTCGCCACCGCGATGATCATCCAGGCTAAGCTTGAGACGACGCAATTTAGTCCGCGAGCGTTCGCGATGGCGCATGGCAAGTTCAAGCGCTAACACATCGATGACCGCCAGCATGGCGTAGCGGGAAGCTGAAGGGTGATAGATGAAGTCGGTTTCCCGAGAGGTAATCGGGAGCACAATGTCGGATGTATCGGCTAAAGGAGAATTCAGGGCGGTGATGGCAATCACTTTTGCGCCGTACTGCTTTGCAATCTGTGCTGACTCGACCATTTCTGGGGTGTAGCCAGTGACTGATAGCACGACAACAACATCATCTGGCTCTAGGGTCGACGCCACCATACGAGGCAGCAGTGCTTGAGGGTAAGCACAGATCGCATAGCCAAGACGGACTAAACGGAATTGAAATTCTTGGCAGAGCATGCTGGAACCGCCCCCTGCGCCAAATACCAATATCTGGCGCGCTTTATCCAGCTGTTCGACAGCGCCTGCCACATCGGCCTGGGCGAGCAAGTCACGGTTAAGCGCGAGAGTTTGTGTGGCAATGTCATACACCACGCTTGAGCTGTCTTCGGGGGTCGCTTCTTGTATAAAACGGCGACCTGCTGCTAAAGCGCGTGTTAAACGCGTTTTTAAGTCACGCACATTAGTGCAGCCGATAGCGCGTGCAAATCGGGTGACACTGGCATCACTTACCCCCGCGCGCTGGGCGATGTCACCGATGCTTGCTTCGGTGACAAACTCGATGTCAGCAAATATCAGCTCGGCGACTTTTTTTTCAGCTTCACGCAAGGCAGCAAAATCAGTGGTAATACGTGACAAGATGTCGATTTCTTGGCTCACCGTGGACTCCTAATGGTTGCCTGATTTAAAAAGTATGTTAGTTTCTAACCTTAAGTCAATAGTTGTGAAAGTATCTAACATAGATGCTTTATTAAAAAAGAGGATATGGGCGAATGCAGACAATGGCGTTAGCGATGGATAAAGGCGGTGAGGAATTGGGATCAAACCTTCTATCAGGTGTCAGCCTTCCCGCCGCCGTGGTGCATGAAGGCCCACTGGCTCATAACGTAGAGTGGATGCAACGATTCGCAGAGGCTCACGGTGCTCGCTTGGCGCCCCATGGCAAAACCACCATGACGCCCGCGCTTTTCCATCGACAGCTCCAGGCAGGTGCGTGGGGTATCACACTTGCCACTGCGCCCCAGTGTCGTGCGGCTTTCGCCAATGGCGTTACCCGAATATTGATGGCGAACCAACTGGTGGGTCAGGCAAATATGGCCATTATCGCCAGTCTGATCGAACAGGGCGCTGCGTTTTATTGTGTGGTCGATAGCCATGAGAATGCGCTCCAGCTCGGGCGCTTTTTTGCTGAGCGGGGCTTGACGTTATCGGTGCTTATTGAGATAGGCGTGGAGGGTGGCCGCTGTGGCTGCCGCAATCAGCAGCAAATTCTTTCGCTGGCGGAGGTGATTGCTAGTGAACCAGCACTTTCTCTGGTGGGCCTGGAGGGCTATGAGGGTGTGGTTCACGGGGATAATCCCGAATCTGGTATTCGTACCTATGCTAAATACCTGGTGGATGTTGCCGTAGAGCTCGAAGCTGCTGGACGCTTTGCTGAAGAGAACCCGATTGTCACCGCGTCAGGTTCCGCCTGGTATGATGTGATTGCGGAGGCCTTTCAGGGCGCACCGCTTCAGGGAAAATTTACCCCCGTGCTACGCCCAGGTTGCTACATCGTCCACGACCATGGGCTTTATCGTGAAGCGCAATCAGCGGTATTAGGCCGCCGGCCGGATTTGCAGCAGGGGCTTGAGCCGGCCCTGGAAGTCTTTGCCCAGGTGCAGTCGCTTCCCGAACCTGGGCTTGCCATTGTAGCGCTAGGTAAGCGTGATATTGGTCATGACCAGCTACCTATTGCACTGCGTCGTTTCAGGGAAGGGGGAAGCCCCTCGCAGCCATTGCCGGTGACTGGTTGGGAAGTGACGAAAATTATGGATCAGCACACCTTTGTGGGCCTTCCGGAAGGGGCTCAAGATGTCGAGGTCGGTGATATTGTCGCCTTTGGCGCCTCTCATCCTTGTTTAACCTTCGATAAATGGCGCCAGATATTGTTAGTGGATGATCAACTAAACGTTAAAGAGCGTATGGCGACCTACTTTTAGCGCCCTGTTATTGAGAAAACCGTTATAGAGAACATCATTTAGCTCGTCGTACCTGCTGGTAGGCGCCCACCAATAGCCAGTGTCAGGGCGTCTGCCAGCTCCCCTAGCTGTTCCCGGCAGCGGTCGATGCTGGGAACTTCCCGATGCATCGCTTCTGGAATCAGAGTGAGATAAGGGATGGTGATAACGGCTTCGATAACGTCATGAACCCCAAAGACGGGGAAGCTGATATTCGTTAACCCTTGGACTTGAGGGCTTGGCCCCACGTGGTAGCCCTGCTGGCGAATCGGATCAAATAGGGCCCGCGTTCGGTCAACCTCTTGTTGCGTTGCATCGCTGGCGGCGAGAATGCGCTCCCGGCGTGGCTCATCCAGAAAGGCCAGCATGACGGCCCCAGAACCGGAGCCGCATATATCGATGTTGGCCCCCAGACGCAGCCCAAAGCCCATCTTGTCAGGGTTTTCGTACTGGGCCACTACCAATAGATGGCCAGGACGGGCAACGCTAAGATGACACGACTGGGAGATTTCATGGCACAGCTCTTCCATGCGCGGTAGCGCGGCCTGTACTAACCGCTTGGTGGGCGGGAAGCGGTGGGCCATCTCAAACATCTTTAGCGTTAGCTGATAGCGGCTACCGCTATCATCCATGCTGACGTAGCCGCGATCCCGCAGCACCATCAGCATGCGGTACATCTCATTGGTTTTACGGCCGATCTGCTCGGCAATCGCTTGGGTGCTTAGCGGCTGAGGAGATTGGGCAAGCAGCTCCAAAATATCCAACCCTTTCTCTAAGGCAGGGGCGTGGTACTGCGTTTCAGCCTTCTCCTTCATTCAAGCTCCCTTATGTGATTGCCTATCGCTCGTTGATCGTGGCGTTAACCAAAATACTTGGTTAGCGTGCCAGCCAGCCGCCGTCTACCGCCAGGGTATGCCCATGCACGTAGCGGGCGGCATCGGAGCATAAGAATATCACAGCGCCGGCTAAGTCTTCTGGCGTGCCCCAGCGTCCGGCGGGGATTCGGCCAAGAATTTCAGCATGGCGCTGGGGATCGTCGCGCAGTGCTTGGGTGTTGTCGGTGGCCATATAGCCAGGAGCGATGCCATTAACGTTGATGTCATGGCCCGCCCACTCATTGGCGAGCAGACGCGTTAGACCGAGAATGCCGCTTTTGCTGGCGGTGTAGGAGGGCACGCGAATACCGCCTTGAAACGACAGTAATGAAGCGATATTGACGATCTTGCCCGGCGCTTGGCGCTCGATAAGGTGTTTGGCAACCTGTTGGGCGAGAAAGAAAGCGGCTTTCAAATTAACATCAATGACGTCATCCCAATCTTGCTCTGAAAATTCAACGGCTGCCGCGCGACGAATAATCCCCGCATTGTTGACCAGAATATCCACCTTGCCCGCTTGCGCGATCGCCTGTGCGACAATCTCGCTAGGCGCCTGGCTGCCCAGCTCAGCGGTAATGTCGTAAAACTGGCGCCCTAGGGCCTCGACCTGCTGGCGGGTGTCATCAGCAGGGCTGCGGTTGACCCCCACGATATCGGCACCCGCCTGTGCCAGTGCAATGGCAATTCCCTGGCCCAACCCTTTGTTGCAACCCGTCACCATGGCAACTTGTCCGTTCAGCGAAAATAGCTTCATTGGTCACTCTCCCTGGGTAGTGGTTTAGCGCAGCTCTTTAGAAGCGATAAAGTCCATATCATCGTAGGTCAGGTTTTCACCGCACATACCCCAAATAAAGGTGTAGCGGCGAGTGCCAAAGCCGCAGTGAATCGACCAGCTGGGGTGAATCACGGCTTGTTCGTTGGCAACCACGATATGCCGGGTCTCTTGGGGTTCACCACACAGGTGGAACACCACATCGTCTTCACTCAAGTCAAAGTAGAAGTACACTTCCATGCGCCGTTCGTGGGTATGGCAGGGCATGGTGTTCCACATACTGCCGGGCTCTAACTGGGTAAGCCCCATGGAGAGCTGGCAGGTATCCAGTACATCGGTATGTAGGTACTTATTAATGGTACGCACATTTCCGGTTTCGGGGTCGCCAAGGGTGGTGGGCGAGGCATCTTCCGGGCGGATATGGCGAAGCTGGTAACGTACATGGGCAGGCGTTGAGTTGATATAAAAGCGCGCAGGCTTGGTCGCATCGAGGCTCTCAAAGCTGACTTCACGGCTCTCTTTGGGAATATACAAGCCGTGGTGGGTGCCCAGCTCGACCGTTTCACCGTCGACAGTAATGCGCCCGGGCGCGCCAATGTTGATAACGCCCATTTCCCGCCGCTCTAGAAAATAGTCAACGCCAAGTTCTTTGCCACCGCTCAGGGTAAGCGGTGAATCAGTGGGTACCGCGCCACCGACAATAATGCGGTCAACGTGGCTGTAGGTTAGCGACAGTTGCCCAGGCTCCATAATCTTGGTGACCAGCATTTTGTCACGCAGGCCCTGGGTATCGAGGGTTTTAAAATGATCGCTATGAAGCGCTTGGCGAATATCCATATGAATTTCCTTTAATAGTAAAAGTAAATGGGCTCACGAGAACAGCGTGAGCGGCCACAGGGTGATAGCCGGAAAGACAATGACCAGCAGTATCACCAGGAGATTTGCGAGCAGGAACGGCAGGGCGCCGCGGAAAATACGCCCAATCGAGAGGCCAGTGATGGATGAGCAGACGTTCAGGCACATGCCCACCGGCGGCGTGACCAAGCCAATAGCCAAGCCACTGATCAACAGGACACCAAACTGCACAGGTGAAATATTGGCCAGGGCAAGCACCGGCAGCACCACTGGGGTAATCAGCAAAATCGCGGGGGTCACATCAATAAAGGTGCCGATCAGTAGCACGGCAGCTGCAATCACCAGCAGAAGCAATATCGGGGTAAGATCCAGCCCGCCTAAAAAGCCTGCCAACAGCTGGGGAATCTGCTCCATCGAGAGAATCCACACGTACAGCTGGCTCATGGCAATAATGATCATCACCGTTGCGCTGGTCATTACGGCAGAGCGAAACAGTGCGGGCAGTTCACGCAGTTTGAGGCTTTTAAATACCACCAATGCTAGAAACAGCGCATAGCCCACGCCTAACGCGGCGGACTCAGTGGCTGTAGCGACACCGCCGACCACCGCACCCACTACAAACAGAGGAATTAATAGCGCGAGTACCGCACGCTGAATCACCTGGCGGCGCTGTTGCGGGTTTTAATCCTGCGTGGGCACGGGGGTAGCCTTGACGACCGGCCATTAGCGCAATGATGCCCATCATCAGCAGGCCAATGAGTAAACCTGGCACAAGGCTCGCCATAAACATGGTGCCGATAGACTGCTGCGCGGTAACAGCGTAGATCACCATGGGCACACTGGGAGGAATGATCATGCCCATGGTGGAAGATGCCACGGTAATACCGCTGGCGGTTTCTACGCTGTATCCCTTGCGTGCCATCTCCGGAATCATGGCGGAACCCACCGACGCCGTATCAGACACAGAAGAGCCCGATATGCCGCCAAAGATCATCGATGTCGAGATATTGACGTGCCCCAGCCCACCTGGAAAACGGCCTACCAACATCAAACAGAAGTCGATCAAGCGAGCGGTAATGCCTGAGGCGTTCATCACCAGCCCCATCAAAATGAACAGCGGCAGGGCAATCATGGTGTACAGATCCATACCGGACAGTACCCGCTGGGGCAGCACGCCAATCAAGCCTGGTTGCATGATCAAAAAGTAAACCAACCCCGAAAGCCCTAGCGAGTAGGCGATGGGTACCCCAATCAGCAACAGCACCATCAGGCTAACAAGCAGTAAAATCATGCCTGGCCCTCCTGCGCGTCTTCTCGTTGAGCGGAGGGCCGCTCGCCACCCATTAGCACCGCCAAAGAAAATAGAATGACCAGTAGCGCGCCAATGGGGACACTGATTTGCACTACCCAATTAGGCACATCCAGCACGGCGGAGCGGAAACGACCCACTTGCCCAATCCAGCTGATACTGAGCCATGCCAAATAGCCATTGAATAACATCACAAGACAGTGGCGTAAGCGGTTCAGCCAGACGGCTATTGCCGAAGGCAGTGCATCCACAAGCACGCTGATACGGATATGCTCGCCGCGCAAAATGGCGACCGATGCCCCCAGTGCGGTGGAATACACAAATAGAAAGCGCATCACTTCTTCAGCACCGGCAAAGCCAATGCTGAATACGTAGCGCAGTATCACCAGTGCCAAGCAGAGCAGGAAAACCGCCGCAATTAATGCGGCGATCAGATTTTCCAGCAGGCTAGCGAAGCGGCGCATTACCCGCATCAAGGCGGTATCTTCCGCCATCGGCTGCGCCAGTGGAGGTGGATTCATTACTCCAGTACCTCGGCTTGATCAGTCAGGGCGAGCACTTGCTCTAACTGCTCCTGGCTAAAGTCACCACGCTCAACAAAGTGCTCCCAGACAGGAACGACGGCATCTACAAAACCTTGGCGGTGTTCGTCGGCGATGTCATTAATGCTCATGTGCTCGCCAAGGGTTTCGAGGTAGTTGGCTTCGGAGGCTAGCCAAATTTCGTTGGAGCGCGTCATCGTCTCCTGAGCGACGTCGTCGACGATCATCTGCAACTCTTCAGGTAGCTGGTCGTACCACTGGGCGCTGATAAAGAAGGGGTCAGGATGGATTTGCCAGTTCAGTAATGACATGTACTCCTGAGCTTCATGGAATTTCATATCGGCGATATTGGAGGACGGGTTTTCTTGCCCATCGACCACGCCTGTGCGTAGCGCCATATAGGTTTCGGTGTAAGGCACTTGCTGGGGGGAGGCTCCCAGCGCTTCAAACGCCCGCAGCGTGGGAGCCAGTGGCGGGGTGCGAATCTTCAAGCCACGGAGGTCATCAACTTGATTAACGGCGCGAACGTTATTGGTTAACTGGCGCATACCGCCTGCAACGCCGGTCACCGGTATATGCAGCTGGCTTTCACGTGCGCCTTCATTAATGGCCTGGCCAAGCTCGCCCTCCATTACGTCAATAGCCTGCTCCGGCGTGGTGAACAGGAACGGCATGGTATAGATCAGGTAGGCGGGGTTAGCTTGGGCAAACAAACCACCGCGATAGCCCTGAATAAGCCCCATTTGAACTTGCTGAAGTACGTCCTCCTCCTTCCCCAGGGTGCCATTGAAATAGAGTTCGACAGCGATACGCCCATCACTGCGCTCTTCAAGCGCTTCTTTGAAGTAGCGCATGGACTCAGAACGCGGCGCCTCATCGGTTTGCGAATGAGCATACTTGAAGGTGAAATCGGCAGCTTGGAGCGACGTGGTGAAGCCAATAGCGAGGCTGGCCATCATTAAGTGGGTTAGGCGCATGGAAGGTTCTCCGTTTTATTGTGATGTTTTTGTTGCGATGCGATGGTTGTTTTCTCAAATATAAAATCTGTTTTTATATTTGATGTGAGGCCAAGCTTAACGTCATTCCTGCATAGGTCAATGCTTGGGCTATGCGACATTGGTCGCGATGCATATTTTCAGTACAGAGAGAGGGGGTTATAAGCACGCAGGCGGTGTCGTCGGCAGGCACGGGAAACATGCCTGTCGAGGGTGGGCGTTGGAGAGTTGATTAGCGGCGGTTAATCAGTTAACCAAGCAACCGCGATCAGAAGTGTAGGCGCGCAATGGCGGTGGGAAGCTCGCTGGCGTGGTGGATACCAATCGCCCCTTCGGGGGTGAGTTCTTCATTAGGGAAGTGGTTGAGGTGAATCACGTGCATGCCCGCCGCTAGCCCCGCTTCCACACCCACCGCCGCGTCATCGATCACCACGCACTGCTGAGGAGCATGGCCCATAGCGGCGGCAGCTTTACGGTACAGCTCGGGGTCGGGTTTCCAGACATTGAGGGTATAGGCGCTAAAGAGCTTGTCAGCAAAGTGATGGCCTAGTTCGGTGCTTTCCAGCGCACAGCGAATTTTGCGCTCGGGGCCATTAGAGACCACGGCCTTGGGGTGGCTACTTAACTGTTCCAGTGCGGCGACCATACCAGGAATCGCCACCAGCTCGGCACGCATACGGGCTTCCATACGCGCCCGCATACCTGCCTCAAGCTGGGAAAATGCATCTTCTGCTAATGTTTGAAAACGCTTTTCCAGGGTTTGGACGATCGTCTGGAAACGCACCCCGCGAAATTCATCCATATACTGACGCGCTGAAAAGGGTAAGCCGAACTCGGGAAGAATATCCCCCATTACCTCGGCAAGCAGTATTTCGCTATCCACCAGGGTGCCATCGCAATCGAACAGTAAGCACAGGGGCGTGGCTGGCTTCATTGATAGGTTTCCTCGTTGACTAAGCTAATTGGCCGCTCACCCCGGAGTGCTAGACGCATATTATCCACCGCTCGCTGGGCCATGGCGTCGCGGGTCTCATGGGTAGCAGAGCCGATATGCGGCAGGGCGACCACATTGGGCATCTTCGTCAGCGGTGACGCAGCGCGTAGTGGCTCCTGCTCAAATACATCCAGCCCTGCTGCTTGAATAACGCTGGTTTCCAAGGCGTGTATTAAGGCGCTTTCATCGACGACTTTGCCGCGGGCGATATTGATAAAAATGCCTGAAGGCTTCATCAGCGCAAGCTCTTGGGCACCGATCAAATGCTCGGTCTCGGCGGTAAGCGGCACAGTGACACAGACGAAATCGGCTTCAGCCAATAGCTCGTTGAGTTCGCGGCGCTGCGCACCAAGCTCACTCTCTAAATCGGGCTTGGGTGAAGCGTTGGAGTAGAGCACCTGCATACCAAAGCCCAGGGCTCCGCGCCTGGCAACGGCTTGACCGATGCGCCCAAACCCCACCATGCCTAGGGTTTTGCCATGCACATCGCTGCCAAATAGTGCCGGGCCAATGCTGGCTTGCCATTTGCCCGCTTTGACCCACTCGGCTAGTTCAACCACCCGGCGCGCCGCGGCCATGATCAACGCAAAGCCGGTGTCAGCAGTGGTTTCGGTAAGCACATCAGGCGTATTGCATAGCATAATGCCGCGCTTAGTCAGTTCATCAACCGGGATGTTGTCGTAGCCAACCGAGATGGTCGCGATGACTTTCAAGTTGGGCGCTGCGTCCAGCAACTGGGGGGTAATGGCTAAGCCGGAACCGATAATGCCGTGTGTCTCCGCTAATAGAGCGCGATTTTCAGGGGCATCAAGCGAGCTGGTTTTCGGCAACACATCCACTTCAAACAAATCGCTAAGTTCAGTCTGTTGAGCGTCGCTGAGTCGTCCTTGAATCACTAGACGTTTTTTCATTGTTATCTCCATGGTGAAAAGCCTGTTATCTAAAACCTGCTATTTAAAAAATAGTGTGTGGCGATTAGCCAATGGGCTGGTCGACTTCAAGCGCTAATAGTTGCTCGCGATTAGGCAAACCTTCCATATCACCCACTACCTGGATGGCTTGGGCGCCAATGAGGTTGCCGCGTTGGGCGGCTTGACGCGCCGTTCTTCCGTCAAGCAGGGCGCTAATGACACCGACGGCGAAGCCATCGCCTGCACCTACGGTATCCACCACCTCAGCAACGTGGCAACCGGCCACTGTAAAGCTCTCTTCTTGCCCATCCAGGTTGCCACGGTAATAGCTACCTTCGGGGCCCAGCTTGATGATCACAGCCGAGGCACCTTGATCCAGATAATAGCCTGCTATGTCGTAAGGCGTCTTCTGCCCGGTGAGAAGCTGGCCCTCTGAAAGCCCAGGCAACACCCAATCGGCGCGACCTGCGAGCTCATTAAGGGTCGACCGCATAACGTTTTCGCTGGGCCAAAGTGACGGCCGTAAATTGGGGTCAAAGGAAATACTAGCGCCGTGGGCGCGGGCCTCTTCCATCAAATGATGGCTAAGCTGGCAGGCGCTTTCAGATAATGCTGGGGTAATGCCCGTCGCGTGAAGGTGGTTAAGTGCCTGAAAGTCGACATCCCGGGCGTCGTCAATAGTGAGATGGCTGGCGGCACTGCCACGTCTAAAATATTCAACTCGCGGGTCGGCGCCGTTCTGGGCACGTTCTTTAAAGAGCAGCCCGGTGGGGTGCTGTGCATCGGCGTGAATATAGCGATCATCGATACCTTCCGCTGTTAATGCCGCCTGAATAAACCCTCCAAAGCTATCGGTTCCCACTCGACTTAACCAGCCCACGTGGAAACCCAGCCTGGAGAGGCCGATAGCGACATTATTATCGGCGCCTGCCAAGCGGCGGTGGAAACGCTCAATGCCGGATAAGTCGCCTGGTGAATCAGCGACAAACATAGCCATAGCTTCGCCGAAGGTGAGAATTTCTGGTGGGTTAGAGAAGGAGTGGGGCATAGTCAGTAATCTCTTCGAGTTGTTCATTATCATCCAATGGGAACGATACCATTTTTGTGGCAATTTTTTAGCACCGACTAAAAAAATTAGCGTTGAGTAGAACCTCGTTCGATCAGAGTAGGTGAAAACCTCAGCGCCGCTGGCATTGATGATACGTGGGGAGCAATGCGATGCATCAAGCATTGAACAGCCGTTTTACCCATTGCATCGGTGGGTTGGGCAAGCGTGGTAATGCCGGGAGAGATCAAAGCGCACCAATCGAGTTCATCAATCCCCATCAAGCCTACCTTGCCAAGCAGTAAGTCCAACTGCTGAAACAGGCGGGTCACGGTTAGGGTGGCAGTGCCATTGCCGCACAAGACAGCGCAAGCGTGCTGTTGCTGGGCGGCTAAAAAGTCGCTTAATTCTTGAAGCGTTGCAGTGCCATCTGAGTTAGCAAGCAGGGAGGATGAATGAATAAGCCCCAACTGCTCGGCAGTGTGGTTAAAGCGGGCCAAGCGTTTTTGTCGGGTGCTTGACTGCTGGGGAGCTTCGCTGACATACAGCACGGCCTGGTAGCCCTGATCGGCCAAGTGTTCTAGCGCCATATCGACCGCCAGGTGATTATCGAGTCCAACCACTTCCGCCTCCACATGATCGACTTCGCGGTCTAGCAGAACAATGGGTGTCCCCTGGCTGATAAAAGTATGTAGTTGGCGTTCAGGGCTGCCGGATGCATTTACCACGAGACCTTCCACCTGATAGGCACCCAACAGGTCTAAATGCTGGCGCTCCTGTTCTGGGTCGTTATCAGTATTACATACTACCAATGAGTAGCCGTATTGGCGGCACGCTTGCTCTACACCATGTGTGATAGCCACTGAAAATGGGTTGCGGATATCTGCCACCAACATACCTAACAATTTAGAACGACCACCTTTTAACCCGCGTGCCATTTGATTTGGCTGGTAGCCAAGGGTACCTGCCGCATGGGCGATGCGCGCTTGAAGTGAGGGCGAGAGCCGATCACGCTCTTCGCCAAAATAGCGCGATACGCTGGTTTTAGAGGCACCAGCGAGGCGGGCTACTTCAAGAATGGTGGAACGGCGCGGTGTAGGTGGCATAGTGTACTTTAAAATAGAGTGCTTAAATCCTGGATTCATAGAATAACCGCAGCACTTTGGATCACACAGTAGAGGAAGGAGGGCCAGCGCCGGTACCCTCTCGACTTTACCGACCAAAGTGAAGCAGAGAATGGGATACCGACAACTGACCCAGGCCCAACGATACCAAATTTTCGCTTACCTCGAGACTGGCATCAGCCAGCGACAGATAGCCAAGGCTATTGGGGTTCACAGCAGCACCATTAGCCGGGAGATAAAGCGCAATGGGCTTACTGCTGGCTATGCGCCTGAGCAGGCTCAATTGAGAAGTGATCAGCGTCGACGCAGCGCCTGGAAAGTGACGAAGCGACTGCCCAGCCTAATTCGATGGGTCACTGATCAACTGATGGACGAATGGAGCCCCCAGCAAATTAGTGGCTTCATGGCGAATGCCAACGGCGTTTGCGTAAGCCATCAGTGGATCTATGCGTTAATCTGGGACGACAAGAAACACGGCGGCGACTTATGGAAGCGACTCCGCTTACCACACCAGCGGCGCTATCAGCGCCGATTGGCCAAGCATGCGGGATTGGGCAAAATTCCACACCGGGTAGGTATTGAACAACGTCCCGCCGAAGTGGAAGAAAGGCGCCATATCGGCCATTGGGAAGGCGATACGGTGCTCAAGGGCCACAAAGAATCCGGCCTGGTGACCCTGGTCGAGAGACGCAGCGGATACCTCTTGGCAGCGCGCCTGCCGACAATCACGGCCACAGGAACGGCCAAAGCGATGACCCGGTTATTAAAACCACGCCGAGGTGCAGTGCAGACCATCACCTTGGATAACGGTTCGGAATTCGCCGAGCACCGACAGGTTGCCAAGGCCGTCTCGGCCAAGACCTATTTTTGCGACCCGTACCGCTCATGCCAGCGTGGCACCAATGAAAACACCAACGGACTGATTCGCCAATATTTCCCGAAAGGGACGGACTTCCGAAAGGTGAGCGACTCAGCACTGAGGCGAGTCGTTGCCAAGCTGAATAATCGCCCCAGAAAACGCTTGGGGTATCGGACACCGGCACAAGTGTTCCTGGGAGAGTATTCAGGAGCGCTGGAAACCGCGGGTGCTGCGCTTAATGTTTGAATTCAGGATAAATAGCGTTTTGCGTTAAAGTGTCTTCCGTTACATTGTGATTAACGGAATGAAAGTAGCTCAATTTTGAGTGTTTGCTAGGCCAAAAGCAACGGAGTGCGAGCCGCTAAGGGTGATTGGCCATATGAATATTGTAGTCTGTGGGGTTCACCGTGCCCTCAAGGCGTCCAATTTGAGTAAAATCACTATTCTCAAGAACCGTGTCAATAGATGTGTCTCTAAAGGAGAGGTTTTTAATTACGTTAACTTTACACGGCATTCCCTTTGCATCTACATCCATTATCCATGCTAAAAAACCGTTTGAAAATTTTGCTAAGCTACCGATAGGGTATAAGCCAAAGTGTTGGATATACTCTACAAGTAATGACTTTTCATAAATAGTTGGGCAGTTATTAACCCAGCGGTAGGCATCAAGAGGTTGCCGCGGATGCTGACCATTTCGCTCATGGGTTAATTTATTGATTATTTTAATAACACTGATTAATCGAACACGCTCGGATAACTCTGCAGCCTGCTTTCCTGCTGGATAGCCGCTGCCATCGAGCCGTTCGTTGGCATTGAGGATAATGTCATGGCAGGCTGGGCTGGCGACCCAGCCCAGTGCCGTTAGCTTGTTATTCAGTGCAACAACATGTTCTTTGAGTAGCTCGGCTTGCGATGGAGACATGCGAATTTTAAGTGAGGGGAGCTGTTCGCTAATCAGCAGTGGTTTACCCATGGTGTGTAGTAGGGCGCCCGCTACTGTTTCCCGTGTCTGTGGCGCGTGTGGGTCACGACTGATCAGGATCATCGCTAGCTGGCTACTCACTTGTATGGCATGGCGAACCCACTCGGGTTCATCATGCAAAAAAGCCAGCGCATACTGAAGCCCCCTTCGGTCTTGAGTGACCATATAAAGAAGGCTGTCGACACACTCATAGAGGCTCTCTTCTGGAAATAAGTCTTTGTTTTTAGTAAACATTAACATGACTTGTAGCTGGTGAGCGACTTCAAGAACACCGCGTAGCAGAGGAGATCGTTGGCTACTCTTGGTTTGATCATGCTCTTCTTTGTGCTGCATTTTCTTCTCTTTGGCATCTGCGATGAAAAGCCGCGACTTAGCACGTGAATTGCTATTTTGTAGCCCTGAACGAAAAGCGGCTTCGAACTCAGACTCCGATACATAATGGAAAAGTGTTTCAGTCATTGTGGCTGTCATATTAATAAACTCAATACCGATAGCCGCGTAGTCGTGGCTTCCAAAAGGGCGCATATGACGAATACGCCCCTGAGTATTGAATGTTTCTCCGTTTGGAAACTCGAGTGTTACCTCTGGCAGCGTCTGGTTAACGCTAAGGGCCATGCTGTCTTCGAGGCTGACATACACCATGCAGCCGCCCACTGAAAGGTTACGCACTTTTCCTTCCACATTAAGCTCATGAGCAAAGACTTCAAGGTGCACACGTGCATGCATACCAAGAATAAAAGGAACGCGTAGAGCACCTCTATTATCGGAAGCAAAAATAGAGTTGGGAAGCTGACACTCAAGATGGTAAGTGCAGGCATCTATCTTAATGACGTGTGCAGGTACTTGCTCAATGTTGTAAATTTCTTCTTCTATACCAGGTGAAGGGTGCGAAGCCTCTATGTCAAAGCAAATAGTTTCGTTTTTAAAATATGGAGAAAGCGAATTTCCGGTGTAGTGAATAGCTAAGGTTATTTTTCCGGTATCCAGCTCCATCTTAATTGCCTTCGCTTCTATGGCGTAGGCTGCTTCTTTAGAAAAGATAGAAATAGCATGCTCTTTTTTTAGCAGTGAGCGTATTATCTGCCCAGTGGTATTTTGGTTCGCCGTATCGATAATCATATAAAACCCACCGTATTTATTTTGTTATAATTTATATCGACTTGGTGGTGACTGCTATATGCTTCTATTGCTTGTCACTTCTACCATGATAGGACATTTTTCCTGTGTCGATTAGCTATTATTTCGCTCCAGTTTGCAAACCGATTTATATCTATTTTAAGAGACATTTGTAATGATTTGATAACTTTTGTTTGTGTTTGATGCAGGCCAGACCGCCATTCGGCCGGGTAGGGATAATCAGGTAAACTGCACGCTTTCTTTTACAGCGATGCTCGCGGCATGCCCTCAAACCCTAAATCACTCCATTCTCAATCGAGCAGCTATGAATTAACGCCGTCTGGCGATCGCTATTTCGATGGCCTGGCCGAGAAATTCTCCCGTTCGCTCTATCAGGCGCCCCGGGGCGAGCTGCGTCTCGCAATGCTCGACTACCTGCTACCGGAAATGCTGAATCTAGAGGGGCAGTGCGTGCTGGACGTGGGCGGTGGCCTGGGCCAGCAGGCGGCATGGTTTGCTGAGCGGGGGCACCGGGTCACGATGACTGAGCCCTCAGCAGATATGCTCAGCTACGCAAAAACCTGGCACCGGGATGTTAAAACGTTACCGGAAGAGGCGATTACTTATCTGCAGGTGCCGCTGCAACGGTTAACAGAACAAGCGTCTGGCCCATGGCCGCTGATTACCTGCCATGCAGTGTTGGAGTGGTTGGGTGATCCGCAAGCGGCGCTGGCCACCTTGAGCGATTTATTGGCCCCAGGTGGCCAGCTTAGCTTGATGGTGTTTAATCGCGATGCACTGCGCTTTTCTAATGCAGTCAAAGGCAACCTTGAGAAGGCGTTGAGCGACCGCTTAGCGGGGAAGGGCAAGCGCCAACGATTGACGCCTATTTTGCCTGTTAGTCATGCCGAGGTTGAGCAGTGGAGTGCAGATAACGGCTTAGTGATAGATGCAGTCGCCGGTATCCGCGTTTTTCAAGATTACTTGCGCCATCCTCCCGCCACGCCAGCAGAAACTGAAACGCTGTTGGCGCTGGAAAAAAAGTATTGTCGCCATGACCCCCACTGGCGCTTAGGCCGCTACCTACTTTATACATTAATTAAACCGGAGATCGTTGAATGAGTGCCCAAGCCCCAGCGTGCCAGCTGTTAGAGCGACAAAAAGATAACTATGTAGCGCTGTGGGTCATTGGCCCGCCAGTCGATAGCTGGCTTATTGATCAATCGTCGGGTGTGGTCAGTGGCGATTTTGACGTACTGCGTGAGTGGCAGGCGAAAGGCAAGCAGGCCCGAACGCCTTTTGACTTGGCGGTGGGTGAGCCATTCGGCAAAGAGGTAGTGCTGTTTTGGCCGAAGGCGCATCAGTTAGGTATTTGGTGGCTCAAGTGGTTATGTGAGCAGCTACCTGAAGGCACACCCATTGAAATTGTCGGCGAGCATCAAGGTGGCATTAAACGCGTTCCCAAGATGCTGGAAGAGCTGGGGATGCCTTGGGATAAGCGCGACAACGCCCGGCGCTGTTCACTCTTTGCCACCCAAACCGTGGCATTGGATTCGACTAGCGATAGCGCTTGGCAGCAATTCGAGACATTAGGACTGACGCTGAACAGCCACCCGGGCGTATTTGGCCACGGCAAAGTCGATGAAGGAACGCTGTTACTGTTGGAAAGCATTGAGAATAGCTTGCCGAAAAAACCGCTCAAAGTGCTGGATATGGGCTGTGGCGATGGGATTATTAGCGCTTGGTTGGCCCAGCGTGGCCATCATGTGACCGCGGTGGACGTCAGCGCTTTTGCGGTAGAGGCGTGTAAGCGCACTTTGGCGGCGAATGGGCTAGAGGGGCGGGTACTCTGCAGTGATGTATTCAGTGCACTTGAAGGTGAGCAGTTTGACTGGATTGTTAGCAACCCGCCTTTCCATAAAGAGCGTGATATCAGTTATGGCCCTAGCCAGCGTTTGATCAGCGCAGCGCCAGAGCATCTCAATGCGGGCGGGCGGTTAATCCTGGTGGCAAATGGCTTTTTGCCCTATCCAGACCTCTTGCAGCGGGCATTTCAAGACTTCCAGACCCTGGCGGATAATCGCCGCTTCAAGGTTTACGGTGCGATTAAGTCACAGCGCTAGGTCTACGGCATTTGATGAGGTACTTACTCAGCAAAGAAAACATTAAGTACGTGATCCAGATGCACTTCCATGGCACGACGAGCAGCCGCCGGGTCACGTTCTTCAATGGCCTCAACGATGCGTTTGTGGTCGTCCTGGGAGCGCTGCGGCATGTCCGTTTCCATAAATAGTTCCTGGAGTCGACGAAACATGGCGCCGTACTTATGCCCAAGCAGATGCTTGATGACAAGTGCGTAGGCCGCGTTGCCTGAGGCCTCAGCAATACGAATATGCAGTAATCGATCACCGGCGCAGTTACGCCCTCCAGCGGCGTTGTCAGATACATTCCGCTCAAATGCCAAACGGATCGCTTTCATATCCTCTTCAGTGGCGTTCATGGCTGCTAACGCGGCAATTTCCGGTTCCAGATAGCGGCGCGTCTGGAGCAGTGAAAAGGGCGGGATCTCTTCGTCCAGATTGAGCTCGATTTCGCTCTCGAACTCTGGGTCTATTGCCCAGGGCTCGGTTCGAGCGGCTGCGCGCATCACCGATTCCATGGGAGTGGCGCGCGATTCAAGCACCACGACACCATGGCCGACTCGAACAGCTACCTGCCCAACCACTTCGAGAGCAATCAAGGCCTCTCTCACTGAAGCCCGACTAACGCCAAGAGCTTGGGCAAGCTCTCGCTCGGGGGGTAATAGTGTTCCTGGGGGAAACTCACCATCATTGATTAACTGCTGTAATTGATCAGCAATCTGGCGATAGAGGCGCTGCGAGCGGATGGTTTGAATCGGCATTCGTGGTGTTTCCTATCCGTTTCACTGGTGTTTTTCGACTAAAGTTGATGGCTACTAAAGTTTATTCCCAAAAGCTGCTATTTGGCCTTTTGAGGCTTGTCAGGGTCAAAGTTTCTCGCTCATACTCGGCTCATTGGTCAGGCCATTAGGTGTCTGGATGATTTGGCCTAATGTATGTTCCCATTCTTTTCAAGGTCGTGCCACAGCTTTTAGGGGTGCGCCTTAGCCGTTAGGGATGTGCAAATAACATGAGACTCAAGAACAAAACTGCACTGATAACCGCCGCTGCAAACGGCATTGGGCGTGCTAGCGTCGAGCGCTTTGTTGCCGAGGGCGCACGCGTATTCGCGACAGATATCGATATTGCCAGCTTAGAAGGTATACCGGGTGTTGAAGCTTATCGCCTGGACGTCACGGATAGCCAAGCGATCCACCATTTAGCCGCTTCACTGCCAGCCTTGGATGTACTGTTTAACTGCGCCGGTATGGTGGCAGGTGGCAGCGTACTCGAATGCGACGAGGCCACTTGGCAGCGATCGATGGATCTGAATGTCACTTCAATGTTTCATACCTTGCAGGCTTTTTTACCGGGCATGTTGGCAAAAGAGAGTGGCAGCATCATCAACATGGCTTCCCTGGCATCTAGCATTAAAGGAGTTGCTAATCGCTGCGCTTACGGTACTTCTAAAGCCGCGGTGATCGGACTGACCAAGTCTGTCGCCGCCGACTTTATGACCCAGGGAATTCGCTGTAATGCGATCTGCCCTGGCACCGTTGAGTCTCCCTCTCTCAAACAGCGTATTGCTGAGCAGGCACGTAAAGAGGGGCGCAGTGATGCAGAGGTGCTAGCCTCTTTTATTGCCCGTCAGCCAATGGGTAGGCTGGGGCGAGTGGAGGAAGTGGCTGCGCTGGCGGCTTTTCTGGCTTGTGATGAATCGCAGTTTATTACCGGTACCACGCAATTGATCGATGGTGGTTGGGCTAACTGATTACTTCAGAAGGAATAACAATATGAAACTTTTACGCTTTGGAACGCTGGGCCAGGAAAAGCCGGGCATTCTCGATAGTCAGGGTAAGGTGCGTGATCTTTCCGCCCTCGTTAGCGATGTTGCCGGTGATGTGTTGAGCGACGAAGGGTTGCAGAAACTTCGCGATGTGGATCTCTCTACATTGCCAGAGGTCGCGGCTGATGTGCGTCTGGGGCCTTGTGTTGGTCAGGTGGGCAAATTTATTTGTATTGGTCTCAACTACTCCGATCACGCAGCAGAAACCGGCGCCGAGGTTCCCCCCGAGCCGGTCATTTTCAATAAGTGGACAAGCGCTATCTGTGGTCCCAATGACAATGTGGAGATCCCCCGTGGCTCCAAAAAGACCGATTGGGAAGTCGAGCTTGGGGTAATTATTGGAAAGGGTGGTCGTTACATTGATGAAGCTGAGGCGATGTTACATGTGGCGGGGTTCTGCGTAGTTAATGATGTGTCTGAACGCGAGTTTCAGTTGGAGCGCAGTGGTACTTGGGACAAGGGCAAAGGCTGCGATACGTTTGGCCCCTTGGGGCCCTGGTTAGTTACCCGTGATGAGATTGCTGACCCACACCAGTTAGGTATGTGGCTTGAGGTAGACGGCCAGCGTTACCAGGACGGCAATACACGCACCATGGTGTATCAAGTGCCTTTTCTGATCAGTTACTTGAGTCGTTTCATGAGTTTGCAGCCTGGCGATGTTATCTCAACCGGCACACCTCCCGGTGTGGGTATGGGCCAGAAGCCTGCCGTTTACCTTCGTGATGGGCAGCAAATGCGTTTAGGTATTGAGGGCTTAGGTGTGCAGCGGCAGCGGGTCGTTCAGGCCTAAACATAACGAGGAGAAGCGTGCTTATGGAAGTGCTTATCTGTTCAAAGCCGCAACATCTGGAGCTGCGTCACGCTTCTAAGCCAGAGTGTGCCTCTGGGCATGCCGTGGTACGGATACGCCGTATCGGTATCTGCGGAACGGATATTCATGCTTATGGTGGAAACCAACCCTATTTTGAATACCCCAGGGTGTTAGGCCATGAGCTTGCCGGTGAGATAGTCGAAGTCGCTGATGACCATGACCAGCACTTACTGGGCAAGCAGGTTTATGTCATACCCTACCTGCATTGTGGTGAATGCCGTGCCTGCCAGCAGCATAAAACCAACTGCTGCCAGAACATGCAGGTTATTGGCGTACATCAAGATGGTGGCATGGCGGAGTACCTGGCCGTACCTACCACTCACTTAGTGGTATCTGAAACCCTTAGCATCGATCAATTGGCACTGGTGGAGTGCATGGCAATTGGTGCTCACGCTGTAAGGCGTAGCGTGCTACAAGCGGATGAATTAGCCGTCATCGTGGGTGCGGGGCCTATTGGTATGGGCGTACTCCAGGTCGCTAAAAGCCAGGGTGCGCGTACCTTGATGGTGGATACCAATCCATCACGTCTGGCTTTTTGCCGTGACGTACTGGGTGCCGATGCGGTGGCGAACCCTCAGGAAGTGGAAGTGGCTGCACAGATCAGCAAGCTAAATGGCGGTGCGTTAGCAGATGTGGTGTTTGATGCCACAGGGAGCCCTCGTGCTATGGAGGCTGGGTTCGATCTGGTGGGGCATGGCGGTTGCTATGTTCTGGTGAGTATAGTCAAAGCAGACATTACCTTCAGTGATCCTGATTTCCACAAGAAAGAGTTGACCTTGATCGGCAGCCGTAATGCCACTCGGGAAGACTTTGATAGTGTGGTGTCACTGATGGATAGTGGGGACATCAATGCTGAAGCAATGATTACCCACCGTGCTTACCTTGCTGACGTGCCTGCCCAGATGCCCCAGTGGTGTGACCCCGCTAATCAGGTTATCAAGGCCATGATATCGATTGATCATTAACACTTCTGCATCGTTTCCTCAAACTTGCCACATTCAGCCGCCGACGAATTTACCGGTAAGGTCTATCGTTAAGGACTATGATGCAAATAAGTAGTCGTTAATTTAACGGTAGTGAGTAGGAGTGGCAGCAATGGCGGGAAATATTCGAAATACGGCGGTACTGGGAAGTGCCGTTCTGCTGGGCGGGCTGCTGGCGCTAGGGCTGGTATGGAGCGGTAGTTATATCAAGGGCGCCGCAGAAGTATGGCAGCAGTCGTCACGTAGCGTCACGGTGCGCGGCTTAGCCGAGCGAGAAGTGCCGGCGGATTTGGTGCTGTGGCCGTTCAATTACAGTGTCAGCGCTAATAGCTTGAGTGACCTTGAGCAGCAGTTGTCCAGTGACGAGCAGGCAATTCGCGATTTTCTGGAGGCCCAGGGGTTTGCATCAGAGCATGTTAGCTCCACTCCGCCGCGGATTACCGACCAATATAGCAATCAGTACGGTGGTCAGCGCCCGGATGAGCGCTATCGCGCCGAAGCAACACTGCTACTGCGCTCCCCCGATGTCGAGGGCGTGATCGAGGCAATCCCCAATGCGACTTCACTGGTTCGAGAGGGCGTACTGCTCTCGCCCAGCTACGAATACCGCACGGAGTTTCTATTTACCGGACTTGATGCGATCAAGCCTGAAATGATTGCGGCGGCCACTGCGGATGCGCGTAACGCCGCACAGCAGTTTGCCGAAGATTCCGGTAGCCAAGTGGGCCAGATTCGTCAGGCGACCCAGGGCTACTTCTCCATCGAGGACTTGGACAGCTACACGCCGCAAACCAAACGTGTTCGCGTTGTCACCACGGTGGACTACTCCTTACAAGATTAGGCCCTAGGCGGCGTTAATGGCGCAGGGATTAGCCAGTGTAATCAATGGCGGTGATGGTATAAAACGTATCACCGTTAGGCGTGAGCACTTTTGCTTCATCACCCACCTGTTTACCGAGCAGTGCTTTAGCCATAGGTGCATCGATACTGATCCAGCGCTTTTTGGTGTCGATTTCATCGTGGCCAACGATCCTGAGATGCACCTCACCGCCACTTTCATCCTCCAGGCTTACATAAGCGCCGAAAAACACCTTGCTGGTATCGGCAGGCAGGCGGTCTACGATTTGCAGTTCGTCCAAGCGTTTCGTCAGGTAAGTAATCCGGGCGATAACGCGGTTCAGCTCTTTCTTGTTATAGGTGTAATCGGCGTTTTCACTGCGGTCGCCCTGGGCGGCTGCTTCGCCGACTTTTGCTGAAATATCCGGGCGTTTAACCCGCGATAGGTGATCCAAGATAGCGCGCAAGCGAGCCGCCCCTTCTGGGGTAATCAGATTGCTCTTAGGGGCTTGACGCGGATCTTTGGCTGGATCGCGCCAGCGGGTCATGTTGCGGCCTTTCATTACCTATTCCCCATTGTGTTTCGAGCTATCTACCTTACGTTAATTGCGCGAAGCATACCAAGCAACATGCTACTGGAAAATCATTCAAACGTTTGTTACATTTTTTGCTATATTGAGCGAGAGGCCCGCTATTAGTAGGTCTAACCAGGACAACAATAATGTTAGGAGCATGTATGCGAACTCACTCTTTTTCACGCAACTCTTTGTCACGTTTAATAATCGCCGCCGCCATTGGCAGCGCGCTGATGCTGTCTCCGCTAACCGCCTCTGCCTTTGAAGGCGAGCTGTTTTCGCTTAAAAACAGGTGGGAGCATACCGTGACTGAGATGCCCGCCAACGAGCGCGAGAGCACGTTAAAGGCATTGGCAGGTGAAGCGGAGCAGTTGGCCGAGCAGTACAGCGATGAAGCTGATGTACTTGTCTGGCAGGGAATAGTTCTGGCTTCTTATGCCCGTGAGCGCGGTGGTTTAGGCGCATTAGGAATCGCAGGTGATGCGCGTGACGCGTTAGAAAAGGCGATTGAAATAGATCCTCAGGGGTTGAATGGTTCCGCCTACGTCACGCTAGGTGCGCTTTACGATCGCGCTCCAGGGCGGCCACTCGGTTTTGGCAATAGTGATACCGCTGAACGCATGTTCCAGCGTGCCTTGGAGATCCGCCCAGACGGCATCGATGTGAACTACTACTACGCTGCCTTTTTGAAAGAAGAGGGCAATGAGCAGGCCGCTCGCGAGCACGCCCAGCGAGCGGTTAACGGCACCGCTCGAGACAACCGGAAAGTCTCCGATGAAGCGCTACGCCGTGATGCCGAAGCGCTGCTTAAGCAGCTGTAAATCCCCCGCTGAATTGGCATTCCCGGTGGCAAGCATTGATAATAGATCGATTATCACCACCGGGAGTGCCTCATGGCGTCCAACTCCAAGCACGATGCTGTTCAGAATCCTAATTTTCAGCGCCCTCCTTTTAAAAACACGGCTCTTAGCGTTCCAGACTTAAAGCGCAATGATGTTGAGCTGCTTAAGCGGGAGACGCTACACCAGGGGTTTTTCCGCCTGGAAGCCTTAGAGCTTCGTCACCGGCTGTTTGAAGGCGGTTGGAGCGAACCCATGCGTCGTGAAGTGCATAATCGCTTTGATGCAGTGGGTGTGCTGCTCTACGACCCCGAGCGCGACTCATTGGTGCTCATTGAGCAGTTTCGTGCCGGCGCCATTGATGATTCCGTTTCTCCCTGGAAGCTCGAGCTCGTGGCCGGTTTGGTCGAAAAAGACGAATCGCTGGAAGATGTGGCGCGTCGCGAGGCGTGGGAGGAGGCCGGTTGTAAAGTGGCCCAACTGACCAAACTTCACACGTATTATCCCAGCCCTGGCGCCTGCAGCGAGCAAGTGACACTATTTTGTGGTTTGGTAGATACCCAAGGATTAGGTGGGATTCATGGCCTAGATGAAGAGCATGAGGATATTCGTGTTCACGTCATGCCTTTCGCTAACGCTTGGGAGCTCTTAGAGAAGGGGCGACTCGACAACGCCATGTGTTTAATTGGTCTACATTGGCTTAATAGTCAGCGAGCCTCACTGCGTGCTGCCTCACAGCGCGCTTTGACGCAAAGCGAAACCGACGAGGAGTGAACATGGCGAGAACGGCCTATGTCACCGATTTAAAATCGCTCCAAGGGGAGTGCAGCGCCAACTATTTACGTTTGGTGCGCCTGGTGGGCGATATGGAGGCCGGCCAGCGCCGCGATATTGCCTTGCGCGGTGATAAACAGCATTTCGGTGATCTGCATCTGTATATTCAAGAGCAGGCGCCTTACACCACCATGGTGAATGTTTCTCAGACCGGCCCACTAGATACCGTTTTGGAAGGGCCGCGTATGCGCGTACATCTTTATCACGATGTACGCATGGCGGAAGTGACCGACTTTCAGCGCGAGCGCCACTTTAGTGGCCGCTACCGCTACCCCAATGCCCGGATGCATCAGCCGGATGAGAAGCTTCAACTCAACCGCTTCTTGGGCGAGTGGCTGGCTCATGGCCTTGCTCACGGTCACACGGTCGACGTGCCGGAGATGCCCTAATGCGTGTGGTGCAAATTACCGACGCCCATCTCTATGCGGATATCGAAGCGCGTTCCCGGGCGGGCATACCCTGGCGGCAGTTTCAGCAGGTGTTGAATGCCGTTGTCGCCGAAAAGCCCGATATCGTGCTGTTTACTGGTGATATTAGCCAGGATGAATCGGCCGCTTCCTACGCCTTGGCGGTGCAGGCGCTGGAGCAGTTGCCTTGCCCCTGGTACTGGCTGCCGGGTAATCACGATCAGCCCGAGTTCATGGCGGCCGAGCGGCCGATGGTTGAACAAGTGGACTTGGATTCGTGGCGCATCCTGTTGCTCAATACCCAGGTGGAGGGCAAACCCCACGGTGAACTGGGAAGCGAGCGGCTAGCTAAGCTCGCTGAACAGTTAGAGAACGATGACCAGCCCACGCTGATAGCCATGCACCACCCGCCGGTGGACGTCGGCGCGGTGTGGATGGATGCCATTGGCCTACAAGATCGCGACGCATTTTGGCAACTGCTAAGTAAATACCCGCACGTCAAGATCATCCTGTTTGGTCACGCGCACCAAGCCTACGCCGAGCATCATATTTTAGGCACAGGTAGAGGCATAGGTGAGGCCACTATTGATGTTTATGGCTGCCCGGCGATGGCCGATCAGTTTCTGCCCGGTGCCGAGCAGTTTGCCATTGATGAAGCTTCCCGCCCTGGCTATCGGGTTATCGATTTGGCGTATAGCGATGCCCAGGGAAGCGAGTGGCAGAGCTGGATAGAGCGCATTGATTAGACGTTAATTGCTCTCTTATTTCTCTCCCATTTCTGGATAGGTTTTTTAGGAATAAAAAGATAGTTATTAATTCTTTTGGGTTATTACCGGCTCGGCGTTACCCTACTCACATTCGAACGTACATTTATCTATAACGTACGCTGATTTTAGCTTGTGTGACGAGCTTGTTCTTGTGAGGTAAGGGGCCATGACCCAATTGTCTACATTGTCGTCAAAAGAGCGGTCTTCAGAGACGCGTTCTTCATCTTCAGCGATGCAGGGGGAGGCTTTTAATGCCCCTGATGCCGCGCGCTTGACCCACCTCAAGCAATTAGAAGCCGAGTCTATCCATATCATCCGTGAAGTTGCCGCTGAGTTCGCCAACCCGGTGATGATGTACTCCATCGGTAAAGATTCGTCGGTAATGCTGCACTTGGCGCGCAAAGCTTTTTACCCCGGTACACCGCCATTCCCGCTGATGCACGTGGACACCACGTGGAAGTTTCGCGAAATGATCGAGTTCCGTAACCGCATGGCTGAAGAGGCGGGTATGGAACTGATCGTGCACACCAACGAAGAGGGGCGGGCAGCCAATATCAACCCGTTCGACCACGGCAGCGCCAAATACACCGATATCATGAAAACCCAGGCGCTCAAGCAGGCGCTGGATAAGTATGGGTTTGATGCGGCCTTTGGTGGCGCGCGTCGTGATGAAGAAGCCTCGCGTGCCAAAGAGCGCGTCTACTCGTTCCGCGATAAGTATCACCGTTGGGATCCCAAGAACCAGCGCCCTGAGCTTTGGAACGTATATAACGCCAAGGTCAATAAAGGTGAATCGATCCGCGTGTTCCCACTCTCTAACTGGACCGAGCTGGATATCTGGCAGTACATCTACTTAGAGTCGATTCCCATCGTGCCGCTCTACTACTCGGCCAAGCGGCCCATAGTCGAGCGCGACGGTATGCAAGTTATGGTCGATGACGACCGTATGCCGTTAGCACCTGGCGAAGTGCCGGAAATGAAGTCGGTACGGTTTCGAACGCTTGGCTGCTACCCGCTAACCGGCGCGGTGGAATCCGAAGCCGCGACGCTTCCGGAAATTATTCAAGAGATGCTGCTGACCCGAACCAGCGAGCGCAGTGGCCGTGCCATTGACCGCGACCAGGTGGGTTCGATGGAGAAGAAAAAGCGCGAGGGCTATTTTTAAATGAGGAAAGTCTGATGTCTCACCAATCTAATTTAATCGCCGATAATATCGAGCAGTACCTGCACGAGCACGAAAACAAAGACCTACTGCGTTTTATCACCTGCGGTAGCGTAGACGACGGCAAATCGACGCTGATTGGCCGTCTGCTTCACGACTCGAAAATGATCTTTGAAGATCAACTGGCGGCGATCACTCAGGCTTCTAAAACCAGTGGTACTACTGGTGATACCGTTGATCTGGCGCTGTTGGTGGATGGGCTGCAGTCAGAGCGTGAGCAGGGCATTACCATCGATGTGGCGTACCGCTTTTTCTCTACCGATAAGCGCAAGTTTATTATCGCCGATACGCCTGGGCATGAGCAGTACACCCGCAATATGGCCACGGGGGCATCAACCGCCAGCCTGGCGATTATCCTGATCGATGCCCGCTACGGTGTGCAGACCCAGACTCGCCGCCATAGCTTTATTGCCGACCTGCTAGGTATTCAGCACCTGGTGATTGCGGTCAATAAGATGGATCTAGTGGACTTCTCCGAGCAGCGCTTTAACGAGATAGTCGATGAGTACCGAGCCTTTGCCACCAATCTGCAAGCACCTGACATTCGCTTTGTACCGATGTCGGCCCTGAATGGCGACAACGTGGTCAATCGCAGCGAACAAACGCCCTGGTATTTTAGCGATGCTTACCAGGGGGAAACACTGATCGAGCTATTAGAGAGTGTCGAGATTACCCGCGACCAGAACCTCAGCGATCTGCGTTTACCGGTTCAGTACGTTAACCGCCCGAACCTTGATTTTCGCGGTTACTGCGGCACCTTAGCCGCGGGTGTATTACGTCCTGGTCAAGCCGTTAAGGCACTTCCATCGGGTAAAACGTCGCGGGTTGCACGGATTGTCACTTTTGATGGTGACCTTGCGGCCGCTTATCCAGGTCAGGCGATCACTGTGACTCTGGAAGATGAAATCGATATCTCCCGTGGCGACTGGCTGGTGGCAGCGGATAGCGAACTGCCGCTCTCCAACACCTTTAAAGCCGATATTGTTTGGATGCAGGAAGAGGCGTTAACGCCAGGTAAGCTCTACGATTTCAAACTGGCGACCCGCGATCTTTCCGGTCAGATCAGTGCGATTGATTACCAAATCGACGTCAATACTCTGGAGAAGCATGCCACTCACTCGCTGGGGCTAAATGCTATTGCCCGCTGCGACGTGGAACTGACAGCTGCTATTCCCGTGGATGATTACCGCACCAGCCCCGGTACCGGTAGCTTTATCATCATTGATCGGCTGACCAACGTGACCGTAGGCGCCGGTATGATCCGCGGTACCGCCAGCGCCCCAGGCAATGCTTCAAACGCCACCGATTGGGCCGACTTTGAGCGTGACTTGAATGCCCTGGTGCGTAAGCATTTCCCTCACTGGGAAGCGAAAGATATCAGCGGTTTATTCAGCCGCTAACCGGCATAAGCTCCGGTCATGAGCCTCCTCACATCCGTGCGAGGAGTTCTCCTTATGTCATTGCGAGGAGCGAAGCGACGCGGCAAACTTGCTTTTGTCATTGCGAGCGCAGCGCGGCAATCTCAAAGTTAGTGCCATCGCCGGTATGAGATTGCTTCGTCGCAAGCTACTCGCAATGGCGGTAGGTGATTAGATTTACTCAGCATTAGGGAAAAACAGCTGCTGACCATCTACCTCAAAATCCGCAATCGCTTGCTGGCCCTGTTCAGAAACCAGCCACTCGTGCCACTGGGCGGCGAGGTCGTGCTTCAAATGCGGGTGTCGCTCTGCCGAGAGCAATAGGCTGCCATACTGATTGAATAGCGCTTCATCGCCCTCAAACAGCAAGGTAAGGTCTTGTGGGTTGTCAAAGGCGACCCAGGTGGCGCGATCGGTAAACGTATAGGCGTCCATGCCCGCGGCGGTATTCAACGTAGGGCCCATGCCGCTGCCCAGCTCGCGGTACCACTCGCCCTGTGGCGTGACCCCAGCATCTTCCCATAAGCGCAATTCCGCGCGGTTGGTGCCGCTATCGTCCCCGCGTGAGGCGAAGGGGGACTCGCTCTCGGCAATGCGCTGCATGGCATCTGTAACGGTTTCGCTATCACTAATGCCTGCAGGGTCATCGCTCGGGCCAACAATCACGAAATCGTTGTACATTACATTCAAGCGTTCTGTGGCGTAGCCATCGGCCACAAACTTTTCTTCACCTGCGGTGTCGTGAACCAGCAGGCTATCCGCATCGCCACGGCGACCAATTTCAAATGCCTGGCCGGTGCCCACGGCGACCACGTGCACATCAATCCCGGTCTCTTCGCTGAATGCGGGGATGATGGCGTCAAACAGGCCAGAGTTTTCGGTAGAGGTCGTGGAGGCCAGGGTAATGTAGTCATCGGCCGCCATCAGCGTAGCGCTGAAGGTCAGCCCTAGGGTGCCAGCGGTGATAAGTGCGGTAGTTTTGTTCATTTTTGCTCCTTGATCGCTTTTCATGAATCGTTTTACTTCAATCCTAGGGCTCACTCATATTGGAGCTACCAGACCAACTCGCCGCGAATAAACGCCCCCGCCTCAGGTGAGGTGGGGGCGGTAAAAAAGTCGCGGGCAGGGGTGTGTTCAAGTAGTTCGCCGTTGTGCAAAAACACCACGTCATTGGCTAAGCGATGTGCTTGGTGCAAGTCGTGAGTGGTCATAACGATACGTGTACCGCTGTGATGAAACTCCAGTACGGCATCTTCAACGGCCTTGATGGCGGCGGGGTCGAGCGCCGAGGTGGGTTCGTCTAAAAACAGAACTTGGGGATTGAGCAGCCAGGCCCGTGCCAACGCTAAACGCTGCTGCTCGCCACCGGAAAGCACCCGCGCAGGCCGTTTGGCTAGGTGTGCTAAGCCAAACTTCTCAAGGGCACTCATCGCCTGGGTTTTTCGAGGTAACGCTTTCAGTTCTGGTCGCGCCACTTTATTGATGGCTAGCACATAGGTCAGGTTATCCAGCGCTGAGCGGCGTAACAGCACAGGGCGTTGGAAAACCATGGCTTGCGCGGGCTGAACCCCTTGCCAGCTAACCGAACCGCTGGAGGGCGTTAGTAGGCCGTGAGCTAGACGCATTAATAGGCTTTTGCCCGCACCGTTCGGCCCCATTATTAGCGTTCGCTGGCAGCCTGCAAGGCGCATCGATGTGGGACTAAGCAGGGTATGGCCGCGATGGATAAAGCTCACGCTGTCGAGCTCAAGGGTGGCGACGGGGGGCGTATGATGTGCGTTCATCCCAGCCGCCTTTTCGCCGTTTCGCCGATTATGTGGGCAATCGCGTTAATCATGGTGACCAGGGCGAGCAGAATGATCCCTAAGCCAAGGGCCATAGGCAGGTTGCCCTTGCTGGTTTCCAACACAATGCTGGTGGTCATCACGCGGGTGACGCCGTCGATGTTCCCGCCCACAATCATCACTGCGCCCACTTCGGCGCTGGCGCGGCCAAAGCCTGCCAGGATCACCGTTAACAGCCCAAAGCGTGCGTCCCATAGCAGGGTGGGGATCATGCGTAGACGCGTTAGCCCCAGTGAGTTCAACTGCTCGGCATACTCTCCGTGAAGCGCTTCAACCTGCTGGCGGGTGAGGGCGGCAATAATGGGTAGTACCAGAATCACTTGGGCTATCACCATCGCTGTTGGCGTAAACAGCAGCCCCCATTCACCCAGTGGGCCTGCGCGCGAAAGCAGTAGGTAGACACAAAGCCCTGCCACGACTGGCGGTAAGCCCATCAGGGCATTGAGGGCGACAATCACGACGTTACGTCCAGGAAAGCGCCATAGCGCCAGAGCAGCGCCTAAGGGCAGGGCTATCAGGCTGGCAATCAATACCGCCATCAGCGATACCTGCAGCGAGAGCATCACGATGGAGATTAGCGCGCTATCCATACTCAGGATCAGGGTGAGAGCAGTACTAAAAGCATTATCACTGGTGAGCATTGAGCGTCGGTTTCACTTTTGTATGAAGAGCTGTTGTAGGAAAACTGTTATCTGAGAATTGGCATGATGTATCGAAAAATGACTTAATGCACTGCGTCCTGAAATTTATGCAGTCATATGCAGTTAAAATACAAAATAGGTTTGCATTTTACCCAGCGAGGCTACCTTGCGATGTCTGAACCACATACTTACCTGACCACCGCAGAAGTCGCTGACTATTTGCGTTTAAAAGAGCGCAAGGTGTATGACTTGGTGCGCCAAGGCCAGATTCCCTGTAGTCGGGTAACGGGAAAGTTGCTGTTTCCCCGCCAACAGATCGATTTATGGGTGCTGAACCATTTAGAAGGCGATCAGGCGCAGCGTTTATCAGTGCCGCTAGTAGCAGCCGGTAGCCAGGATCCACTGTTGGAGTGGGCTATTCGGGAAAGCGGCTCTGATTTGGCGATGCTCTGCCAAGGCAGTGGCGACGGCGTGCGGCGGTTGCTTGACGGCAAGGCGATGTTGGCGGGCATTCATCTGCTGGATGCTTCTACTCAGCGCTATAACGAACCCAGCGCGCTCGGCTTAAGCGGCATGCGTGATCTGTTGATAGTGCACTGGGCAAAGCGCCGCCAAGGGCTGCTTTTACCCGCTGGCAACCCGATGAGCATCTCTGGGCTAAATGATTTAAAACGGCCCGGGATCCGCGTGGCGCATCGCCAGCCCGACGCTGGAGCAGCACGGTTGCTGCACTGTTTGCTACAACAAGCAGGCATTGAAAGCTCGGCGATCAACTGGGCGCCCCATGCCTCCTTAAGTGAAGATGATTTGGCGCTTAGCATTGGGCAGGGTGAGGCAGATGTTGGGCTGGGGGTTGAAGCCGCCGCCCATCGCCAGCACCTTGGCTTCGTTACACTTTGCGATGAGCCGTTTGATTTAATTATGCAGCGGCGCAGTTATTTCGAACCTTCAATACAGCGCCTGTTGGCGTTTGCTCATCAAGCGCGTTTTGCCGAGAGGGCAACACAGTTAGGAGGTTATGATATTGCTGAACTAGGAAGGATTGTGCATAACGCCTAGCGCGCTATTCGCTAACCTGCGGCGTCAGTAGGAGAGCTTGACCCTGATTCAATATACGCCACACTAGTGGGGCGTTACTAACGCAAATCATCACGAAAAGGAGAGCATGATGAAACAAGCACTAAACGGTAAGCGTGTTGCTATTTTAGCCGCAGCTGGTTTTGAAGAGTCTGAGCTGAGCGTACCGCGCGCCGCCTTACAGAAAGAGGGTGTTGAGGTTCATGTGGTCACCCCCGACGGTAAAGGAGTCCGCGCTTGGGCGGAAACCGACTGGGGCGACACCTATGAAGCCGATAAAGCCCTTGCTGATGCCAGTGAGTCTGACTACCACGCCTTGGTACTGCCGGGTGGTTTATTCAACCCCGATGAACTGCGCATCAACGACGATGCGTTGAGTTTCGTAAGAGGGTTTTTCCAGGCAGGTAAGCCTGTTGCTGCTATTTGCCATGCGCCGTGGATTTTAATTAATGCGGGCGTGGTTGAAGGCCGCCGCATGACCTCGGTACACAGCGTCGCGCAAGATTTACGCAATGCCGGCGTTGAGTGGGTCGATGAGCCAGTTGTTGTGGACAGCGGTCTTGTGACCAGCCGTACGCCGAAGGACTTGGATGCCTTTAACGCCAAGTTACTCGAAGAGCTGCAGGAAGGGCGTCACTCCGGTCAACACGCTTGATGAGCGTATTGCGTCAGTGGACAAGCTTTATCAAAAGGCTTGTCCACGTTATTGCCAAACCTATCAAAGGAGACAGTAGCCGCGGCGGAATGGTGGTTCATCCTTACCGCGGCTATGGTTCCCAACGTGAAGTTTTTGTCATGGGCCGGGTGTTTCGCCAAGCCGCACTAGGTCGAGCCATTCCCCGCCATGGCATGCTACGCGATACTGCGGACGTGGCACGGCGCGTTTTACGCCGGGGGCTGGCCGATGCGCAGGTAGAAATTCACATCGGCGAAAATAAGCTCTGCGTCGGCACGGATCGAGATGGCTATTTCGACGTCCACTTACCGATTAGTCACACCCTGCCCATTGATGTCTCCTGGCACCGCGCCGATATTTTAGTGCATTGCTCGGGGCAGACGCCGGTACGTACTCACGTAGAAGTTTATGTACCTCCGTCAGAGGCGGATTTGCTGATCATCAGTGATATTGATGACACCGTTATGTTTACCGGGGTGGCGGAAAAGCTCAAAATGCTTTATCGCTTATTTGTTAAAAAACCTCATCGCCGCACCGCTTTCCCCGGTGTTGCGCCGCTTTATCAAGCTTTACATCGTGGCGTTAGTGAACGCGCTGAGCGGCCCATTTTGTATGTATCCCGTGGCCCTTGGGCGATATACGAAATGCTCGAAACCTTTTTTCAGATCAACCGCATCCCCGTTGGGCCGATTATCTTTTTACGCGAATGGGGCATCTCTTTGCGCAAGCCTTGGCCGCGCCGTGCAGAAGAGCATAAGCGCGAACTGATCGACCGTATGTTGACGCTTTATAATGATATGCCGTGTATTCTCATTGGCGATAGCGGTCAACACGATCCAGAAGTGTATACCGAGATAGTGAAAGCCTACCCAGATCGGATTAAAGCGATTTATATTCGTCAAGTGGATAAAAACCCCAGGCGCGAGCAGGCGATCCAGCGGTTGCGGGATGAGTTGGCCGGCACCCAATGTGATTTAGTGCTCGCCGCAGATAGCGTGCTGATTGCCGAACACGCCCACGCCCAGGGCGATATCTCTGCCCACGGCTTAGCGGCAGTACAGCGCGAAGTTGAGGAGCACCGCAACGATCCCGCATAACGCTGTTGCCAAGTCAGTCCCCATGGTAAAAGTACGCTACGAAGAAGTGTGTTTAACGACGGTTATTTGTAGATAGGGGCTGCCATGGTTGTTGTGCTGATCATTTTTGCGCTGGCAGTATTTGTGCTCCCCAATGTTTGGGCCAAGTGGGTACTTAAACGCCATACCCGCGGCCGTGACGATTACCCGGGCACGGGTGCAGAGCTTGCCGATCATTTGCTGCGCCGACTGGGGATTGAGGGCGCAAGCGTTGAGCGCACTGAGTATGGTGACCATTATGACCCAGAAACCCGCTGCGTACGTCTTTCACCGGATAACTACGATGGGCGTTCGCTAACGGCCGTCACGGTGGCTGCCCATGAAGTAGGGCACGCCATTCAGCATCACCAGGGTTACGCGCCGCTACTGGCGCGTAGCCGCTTAGTCGGCGTTGCCCAAAAAGCTGAGAAACTCGGCGCTGTACTGATGATGGCTGCACCTTTTCTGTTTTTATTGACGCGTCTGCCGGGTGGTTTAGCCATTGTAATTGCCATGGCGGTGATCAGCTTTGGCACCGCGGCGCTGGTGCATTTTGTGACCCTGCCAGTTGAGTTTGATGCCAGCTTTAACCGGGCGCTGCCGCTCTTGAAAGAGTACGTCCCGCCTTACGATATGCCCGGTGCCCGGCACGTACTCACCGCCTGCGCGTTTACCTACGTGGCCGCCTCGCTGGCCAGTGTTATGAACCTGGGGCGCTGGCTGGTGATTTTGCGGCGGTGAGCGTGTATTGAAGCTGTGTTTTCAGTGCCACTAAGTGTCTATGCATAATTTTTCGTGCATTAAAGGTTATAAAAAAATCAGTAGCTTACTAGATATTTATACCTGATTTACTTTTGCATAGGCACTTAGTTAATACCTATTGTCTGTCTTTATTGCTTTGTGGCGCGCAGTAGAATATAGGGTTTTGTGTCCTGTAGAGTGCGGAATTCACTCGTATGAACTGGCAACTGCGAATTGTCAAATGGTAGATTACGCTCTGTGGTTAGTGAAAGCCCCGCTGCGGCGAATGTATTTCGATATGTGGATAAACCCCATTGTTTGTCGACAATCTCTAATGGTTGCTGCCTTCCCGGTATCGTGAGGTAGACTGGGCGATTATCTCCGTCTTGATAGGAAATACCATGCTCTCCATTGCGGTAGGTCGGATAATCGACTCCGGTGGTTTGAGGATGAGTGTCGAGGATGTAATAGGAGCCGCCAGGTTTAAGTACGCGCATTACTTCCGTAGTGATGCGTACTAGTTCACGTCTTTCGGGAATGTTAATAAACAGAAAACAACTAATGACAGCTTCAAAACTGTTATCAGGAAATGGCAAATTTGGACCATGGATTTGCTCAAAGCGAAGACGGTTAGTGCCTGCGGATATTGCTTTTTCAATCATTGTTGGAGAGATGTCAACACCGGTGACATAGTCGAATCCGTCGTCTCTTAATCTTCTGGACACTTTGCCGCTGCCACAGCCGTAGTCCAATACACTAATTCCCTTGCCATAAGAGCAGGTTAACTCCGCGATGAGTGGTTGATAGCCAAAAGCATTCTCCACCCAATCATCATAAGCGTCAAAAAGCTCGGCGATATTTTGTTCAGTCCAATTAGTATTCATAAAAATAAATCCCCTAATATTTGCTCATGTATGAATGCTTGTACTATCCCCAGCGATTAATAAGAAACGGTTGATAGTAGGGGTTAATTATCTCTAACGCCTTTTGAGGCAGCGCATTCCCTATCTTTATTTGGCGATAGATCCAGAACAACATCAGCACATCTCGCCAATACGTCGTTAGGTTAAGATTAGCCATATCATTAAACGTCAACAAGCCGCTACGGATCTCTGACTCATATTCCAATAGTTTGCGTATGGTAGTCGGGGAGGTGCCAATTGGCATTAAAGGTACTGTGCCTGGCTGGGGTATAGTTTCATTACTATTCAAAAGTTCAAGCGCACGCTCATGTGTGCTTTCATAGACGTGAATAGAACCAACTTGATGTGTGTAGTGACCGATTTTGCAGCCTATGCGGGCAGCAATATACTCTTGCAAGAAAGTAAAAGAGAAAATATCGTTCAGCATGCCAACGTAGGCATCATTTGCACGCATATAGCTGACCATGTTCAACTTTTCTTCGCGGAGTAGCAACTGAAGACCCAAGGTACATGAAACGTCGATATTGCGTCGATAAAGATCTTCTTCCGCACTAAATATTTGAAGGACAGCGCGCTTACTGTCGGGATCGTCATTTTTAAGGATATCAATCACTCGTTCGATTTGATCGAGCGTGTCTGCACCAAAGTTTTTAAGACGAGCTCCGTAACCAGTACCAGGTAAGCTTATACCATCTGGGCTGTAGCGTTGCATTGAAGGGGCGTACCAGGAAATAAATGCTAAGTCGTTTTTACCTGATAAATACCATAACGCTTCTGCATAATTAAAAACAATATTTTGTTTGCGTATTTTGCTTAGACAAAAACGATCAGGAGGATTGTCGAGTCGGATATTGAAGCCAATGAGTTCTCGCTCTTTATTTCCTCTAGGTGAGTTAACATATTCATATTCAAAGCAAATTTTATGCAGTGTATCTCTGTAGAGGCTGGTGAAATTCGTATAATGTTTGTGCATCATTATATTCATCTCTTTCGGTGGGCAAAGAGGCGTATTTTGCTGATACGAATGATGGCGAGTAGTTTAAAAAGCTGAATTGGAGCCGTGAATCGCGTTTGATTTTTCTTTGATGGCCAAACTGTGCAAATTAAAGGCTTTCACGACAGTATCTGCGACGTGATCAGCTAAGGCTTCATTGAAGTTGAGTTCTCCGTTTATAACTTTCGCCCAGCGGCAGTCCGCAGCATCATCACCAGGCCGTAGCTCGCCATCAACGTAGTGACATAAAAGGGCAACCAAGGCGAAGTGGTGGTGACTTCCCTCTGGGTCATATCCGATTACTTCTACTACATCAATTAACGGTCCTACCAATGCTGTGATACCGGTTTCCTCCATTAATTCGCGCTTTGCTGCACAATGTAGGCTTTCTCCCGGTTCCACTGATCCTCCGGGGAAGCCCCAAGTGCCCCGTTGAGGTTCTTTACTGCGTTGGACGAGGAGAACTTCATTATTACGCAGAGTTACGGCGATTGCTGCCAAGCGTGGCTTGGCAAGTACGGAGTTCAGGCGGTTTTTATCAGACGTGTTAAAAGGGGAGGTACTACTGAGCGTAGATGCGTTAGCGGGCGTTGAGTTACCTTGCGACACGATACACTCCTGCATTGAGATTCGGATAATACAGGCGTAGGTGTCAAAACAGATTCATATATGGTTTATGTCCGTTCCTACGCCGGTATCAGCCGGATCAGGTTCAAAGGGTTTGGATAACTCCATCTCAGCCTGAATAACAGGCACCCCTCGGAAAAGTTACTGTTACTATGAGTTTTAGTATAAGTCAATATTTGGGGGGGGCAATTCAATGCGGCTTGGCGGACGCCGGGGCGGTTTTGACACCTTCTTCGCACACTTGGCTAACGGCTAACGGCTAACGGCTAACGGCTAACGGCTAACGGCTAACGGCTAACGGCTAACGGCTAACGGCTAACGGCTAACGGCTAACGGCTAACTTGGCCCGGCTTATTCGCCAAAATCACCGCCCGCCGCGGTGCAGGGTAGCCTTCAATGGTGCGGGTGCGGTCGTTGGGGTCGAGAAAATCAGCCAACGATTGGTAGGTCATCCACTCCGTCGAGCGCTGCTCGTCTAACGTGGTAACGGCTTCATCGACCACGCGCACGTTGGTAAAGCCGCAGCGCTCCAGCCAGTGGCAGAGTGCTTGAGAAGAGGGCAGGAAGTAGACGTTGGGCATGGCGGCGTAACGTTCGCCGGGCACAAATACGGTCTGCTCGTCGCCTTCGACTACCAGGGTTTCTAGCACCAGCTCGCCGCCCGGAACTAACGTGGCTTTTAGCTGCTGAAGATGTTCCAACGGGGCAGGGCGATGGTAGAGCACGCCCATGGAAAATACCGTATCGAAAAAGCCCAGGTTCTCCGGCACATCTTCTATACCCACTGGTAAAAACTGAGTTCTGCCGTCATCGGTATCGCCGACGAAGTGGCGTACCGCCTGAAATTGCCAGTAGAAGCGCGGCGAAGGGTCAATTACTAATACGAAAGCAGCCCCTGCCCCAGCCATCCGCCAGGCGTGGTAACCGCTGCCACCCCCCACGTCGAGTACCTTACGGTATTTTAGCGGCGCCAAGTGGGGAGCCACTCTTTGCCACTTCCAGTCAGAGCGCCACTCGGTGTCGATATAAATGCCGCCTAGCTGAAAAGGGCCTTTACGCCATGGGGCAAGCTTTCTAAGCAGGTTAAAGCATTGGCGCTGCTGGCTATCGCTAAGATCGAGATCAACGCTGACGGTGTCGCTGTTTAAATCCACGCGCCGCTCGGCGGGCAGCACCGGAAGCTTGGCCACGGCTTTTTCCCAGGCGGATAAATCGCCGTGGCGGCTACGGTCAAGCCCGTGAGCTAACTGCTCGGGAAGCTTCGCTAACCAGGGCGTTAGTGAGGCATCAAGCGTAGCTTGATCTAAAAACGCCTGATAAATTGCGCGATGATCGTCGGGTAGTGGCGCCACCTTTAACCCTCCTTAAACGCAATCAGCGAGGCAAAGTTAAGGTACTGGAACCAGGTCATCGAACGTGGAAAACCTGCTTGTTTCAAACGACCATGAAGTGCATCGAGGGTATCCGGCACCAGTACGTTCTCAAGAGCGGTGCGCTTCTGGCTGATTTCCAGATCACTGTAGCCATTGGCGCGCTTGAAATCGTGGTAGCGTTCTACCCGCCAGGCGTTGTCGCGCTCGTCGGCGTCGACGGTTTTCTCCGAGAGAATCAGCACGCCGCCGGGTTCCAGCGCTGCATAAAGCCGCGCCAGTAGTGCATCGCGGTCGGCGGCGGGTAGAAACTGTAGGGTAAAATTGAGAATGATCATGCCCGAAGATGCATACTCGAGGGTACGAATGTCGGCTTCTTCGACCTGCATAGCGTACGCTGGGCACTCGTCAGCAAAGGTTTGCCGAGCCTGGGCGACCATGGCGGGCGATAGGTCAACGCCCGTATAGCGAAAGGCGTCAGGCGCCAGCGCCCCTGCCAGCGCAAGGCCGGAAGCGCCCAGCGAACAGCCTAGATCATAGACATGGGCGCCATGGCGCAGGTGGCGCTGGGCAATTAAGCTCAACATGCCAAGAATTTGCCCGTAGCCGGGTACCGATCGGCGGATCATGTCAGGAAAGCAGGCGACCACCTTTTCGTCGAAAGAGAACCGCGCGACTCGGTCAAGGGGTGTCGAAAAGATAGCGTCACGGTAAGATGCATCACTCATGGGCAAGCCGGGATCATGGAAAAGGCGTGCTAGTTTACGCGCCCTTAATTGACTAGAACAGGCCTGTCTAGCACAGACTCACATAGAACAGCCCTGTTTAAGGTTATTAACCTGTTTAATGAACCCCGCTGCAAGGATCGACGCCACTGGAGAAGCTAAATGGCCTCAGCATCAAGCGCTACACCCGATACGTTACCGGCATGGCAGACGTTAAAGCATCACGCTGAAACGCTGCAGCATGTCCACTTGAAAACGCTGTTTGGCACCGAGCCTTCCCGCTGGGAAAGCTTTACTCGCCAGGTGGCGGGCTTGACGCTAGATCTTTCCAAGCAGCGCTGGGATGATGATACCCTCGAACATCTGTTTACGCTGGCTAGTGAAGCGGGCGTACCCTCTGCTATTGAAGCGCTGTTGAGCGGTAAGCGAGTGAACGTCAGCGAAAACCGCCCGGCGTTACATACGGCTCTGCGTTTACCCGCTGATGCGACGCTGGAGGTTGAGGGTGAGGATATTGTCGCTGCCGTACACGAAAGCCTTGCTCAAATGGAGCGCTTGGTCAGTCGGCTGCACGCAGGGCAGTGGCGTGGTGCCACCGGCAAGCCGATTCGGCATGTGGTTAACCTGGGCGTAGGCGGTTCAGATCTGGGCCCGTTAATGGTTACCCATGCGTTGGCAGATTTTCGGCCCAAAGATATTCATCCGGTTGAGGTGCATTTTGCCTCCACCATGGATGGCTCCCAGCTAGCGGACTATCTGAGCCGGTTGAATCCTGAAACTACTATCTTTGTGTTGTCATCCAAGTCGTTCACCACCATTGATACACTTTCCAACGCTAACACCGCACGGGAGTGGTTACTTAGCCGCTTGACCCAGCATGGTGCGACGCCGATTAGCGCTGAGTTGGTGGTGCGTCAGCACTTTATTGGTGTGTCGGCGAGCCCTGAGAAAATGACCGAGTGGGGCATTGCGGAGGATCACCAGTTAACCTTTTGGGAGTGGGTCGGCGGGCGCTACTCGCTGTGGGGCACCATTGGCTTGCCGATTGCGCTGGTGGTGGGGATGGCGAATTTCCGCGAGTTTTTAGCCGGTGCGCACGCCATGGATCGCCATTTTGCTGAGGCAGAAATGGCGGAGAACCTGCCCGTGCTGCTGGCGTTAGCGGGCATCTGGAATGTCAATTTCCTGGATATCCGCGCGCACTCCATTCTGCCCTACGATGGGCGCTTGGAGTATTTCGCCGCCTATCTTGAACAGCTTGAGATGGAGTCCAACGGCAAGTCGGTTACCCGTCAAGGCCAGCCGATTAACTACTCCACCTGCCCTGTGCTCTGGGGGCAGTTGGGCCCCAACGCCCAGCACGCGTTTTATCAGCTATTACATCAGGGAACTCAACCAGTGGTGTGCGATTTTATCGCGCCGCTCAAGCGGTACGATGAGGTGGAAGACCCGGATACCCGCCGCCATCTTAAAACCCAGCATCGCTTGGCACTGGCCAACTGTTTTGCGCAGTCCCGCGTATTAATGCTTGGTGATGACGCTTTGGAGGACGACGGCCCACGGCCAGAGCATAAGCGTTATCGTGGTAACCAGCCCTCGACGACGGTGCTGCTTGACCAGCTCACCCCAGCGACCCTTGGTTCGCTTATCGCGCTTTACGAGCACAAAGTCTTTGTTCAGGCGGTGATTTGGGATATCAACCCGTTCGATCAGTGGGGCGTTGAGCTAGGCAAACAGATTGCCACGGATACTCAAAAGATTATCGACCATGAGGGAGATCTATCGCGGATGGATGCTTCTAGTAAGGGATTGATTGAAGCATTTTGGGCGGCTGAGCAGGAGTGAATTAAGCAGATAGCGAGCTGGGGCTAACCCGGCGACAGGTCTACGAGGAGGCGCTGTAAACCCATCCATGGGCGCTACATTTGCCATCCATGGCAAATGACCTCCTCTGCGACCTATCCCCGGCGCCCCTGGTAACAAGCATGAAGCATGGCTAGATATACAGCTTTTTGCTTTTCCGCTATCCTGTGCCTCTTTGCCAGCCGCCAATCACTCGTTTCAGCAATCAATATGGCTGCCAGTACGATTTTTCAGGGAACCGACGTTACATGACTCAGTTTGATGCCTCTCAGTACGGCGCGAGTTCCATCGAAGTCCTGTCGGGCCTCGAGCCGGTACGTAAGCGTCCCGGTATGTATACCGACACCACACGCCCCAACCACCTTGCTCAGGAAGTGATTGATAACAGCGTCGATGAAGCGCTAGCGGGCCACGCCACCATGATTAACGTCGTGCTGCATAGCGACGGCGGGATTGAGGTGCAGGATAATGGCCGTGGTATGCCCATCGACCTACACCCTGAACACGGTGTTTCGGGCGTTGAACTGATATTTACCAAATTGCACTCGGGTGGCAAATTCTCCTCCACTAGCTACCGCTTCTCCGGCGGCCTACACGGGGTAGGTGTCTCGGTGGTTAATGCGCTATCGCGCCGGTTGGATGTCGAAGTTACCCGGGATGGGGCACGCCATGCCATGGCCTTCGAGTTCGGTGAGAAAGTCGAAGAGCTGCATGAAATTGGTAAAGCCCCCAAGCGGGCAAGTGGCACTTTGGTGCGTTTCTGGCCGGATGAGAGCTACTTCGATAGCCCCAAGTTAGCGCTAACCCGGTTGAAACACCTGCTGCGTGCCAAAGCGGTGCTGTGTCCCGGCTTGAAAGTCACGCTGGTAGAACCTGACGGCACTTCCACAGAGTGGGAGTTCGCCGATGGTTTGCGCGACTACTTAGTTGAAGCCACCGATGGTTATGAAGTACTGCCCAAGGAGCCTTTTGTAGGCCACTTCAATGACGACGAGCACGGTGTCGATTGGGCGATTCAATGGCTACCAGAAGGCGGCGAAGCGCTGCTGGAGAGCTACGTTAACCTTATTCCCACCCCTCAGGGCGGTACCCATGTAAACGGCTTTCGTTCCGGGCTGCTGGACGCGCTGCGGGAATTCTGCGAATACCGCAACTTGTTGCCCCGCGGCATCAAACTCACCGCTGATGACCTTTGGGAGCGCACCTCCTTTGTGCTCTCAGTGAAGATGCTCGACCCGCAGTTTGCCGGGCAAACCAAAGAGCGGCTGTCATCGCGCACGATTGCCGGTTTTGTTTCCGGCGTGGTTAAAGATGCTTTCTCGCTATGGCTGAACCACCATGTGGATCAAGCCGAAGCGATTGCCGAGCTGGTCATCAGCGCGGCGCAAAATCGCCAGAAAAAAGCCAAAAAAGTCGCCCGTAAAAAGGTCACGTCCGGCCCGGCCTTGCCCGGTAAGCTAGCGGACTGCTCCGGCCAAGACCCTGCCCAGAGTGAGCTGTTTTTGGTCGAAGGGGACTCCGCTGGCGGCAGTGCCAAGCAGGCGCGTAACCGCGAGACCCAGGCGATACTGCCCCTGCGCGGTAAGATCCTGAATACCTGGGAAGTGGAAACCCACGATATCTACGGTTCCCAGGAGGTGCACGATATCGCCGTCGCCATTGGCGCTGACCCCGGCAGCGCTGATCTGGAAAAGCTGCGCTATCACAAGATCTGTATTCTCGCCGATGCCGACTCCGATGGCTTGCACATTGCCACGCTACTGTGCGCGCTGTTTGTACGCCATTTTCCGAGCCTGGTAGACGCAGGCCATGTGTATGTCGCCATGCCACCTCTTTACCGTATCGATCTGGGTAAAGAAGTGCACTACGCCCTGGATGAGAGCGAAAAAGCCGCCATTCTCAAGCAACTGGCCAATAAGCGTGGCACACCTAATGTGCAGCGCTTTAAAGGTCTGGGTGAGATGAGCCCGCTACAGCTACGTGAAACCACCATGTCGACGGAAACCCGTCGCCTTGTGCAACTGACGTTGACCGTCGGCGACGGCACCATGGAAATGATGGATATGCTGCTGGCCAAGAAGCGTGCCGGTGATCGCAAAAAATGGCTGGAAGATTACGGCAATCTTGCCGATATCGAAGTGTAGGTAAAAGCAGACAAGCGTTAACAAGCCGTTGTTACAGTAACGCGTACTTTAGCCGATAGTTGAATGTAGAGCTTACATACTAAAAAGACGTAATAAACGTACATTCATATATAAGGGGAAGGCTTTTGTTTAACACGATATCTCGACAGTTAACGCTGTCTGCAGTCGTACTTATGCTTCTGATGGCGGCCAGTATTTACGGCGTAATGGCGTGGCGAGGTCAGCCGCTGGTTATCGATGCGAGCCAGTCATTGATAGAGCGTACGGGGGGCTCGATTGTCAATGCGCTCAATGGTCAATTAGCCCGGGTCGAAGGCAATACATCGAGCTTGGCGGCTTTGGCCGAATCGCTGCCGCGTGAAGAAGCCATTTACCTTGAGGCCTTGCCAAATGTCGTTGATGACAACGGCAATGCCACGGTGGCGGGCGGCGGTATTTGGCCTGAACCCGGCGCATTTTCCTCGGGTGTCGAGCGCTTTAGCTTTTTTTGGGCACGCAATGCCCAGGGCGAGCTGGAATTTTTGGATGACTATAACGCAAGCGATATTGCCGCCTATCATGATGAGGCATGGTACAGCAGTGCCCGTGATGCGACCCCCGGGCAGTGTGTTTGGTCTGCTGCTTATCGCGATCCGGCGACCGGCGTCGCGATGGTGACCTGTAGTGTGCCTTATTACCTCGATAATGACTTTGCCGGTGTGGCCACCATTGATATGCAGTTAAACGGTGTTGCTGAGTTTCTCGCCGAAAATGGTGGTGGAACGGGCGGCTATGCCTTTGTACTGGATAAAGATCACAACGTGATTGACCTACCGGGCGTTGAGCAGGCGTCGGATGAAATGCGCGGCCTGGGCGATTTAGTGGGGGATATGCCTTGGCTTCAGCCCGTTGTAGAGGCCGTTGAGGCTGGCCGTGATGAGGCCAATGTAGAAAGTGCGGGCGTATTGGACGAGCCTGCGGCAGTGCGTTTGTTTGATATGCCAGACACTGGCTGGACACTCGGCTTGGTAACGCCTAGCGAACAGGTAACAGCCTTGGCGCGCACCTTAACGCGTGATTTATTGATGTTTATTTTACCGCTGTTGGCGCTGCTGCTCGCGCTAGGCTGGTGGGGTGGGCGTATCTTGTTACGTCAGATTCGCAGCACTACTGGGCAGATTGATCAACTGGGCCAGGGCGGTTCCAGTCGTGAACTGACCATTTATCGCGATGATGAAATCGGCGAGCTACGCGGTGCTGTGAATCGCTACGCGGAGAAGTTGCAGCGCCTGTTTGGTGATGTGCGTGGCGTAGCGGATGCCATTGCCAGTGAATCGACGGAAATTGCCGCGGGCAATACCGAGCTTTCTAGCCGCACTGAGCAGCAAGCGGCTTCTCTGCAAGAGACTTCTTCTACGATGGAAGAGATGGCCGCTACGGTGAAGCGCAATGCTGACAACGCTCAAGAGGCGGATCAGCGAGCGAAAGAGTCAGCAGAAAAAGTGAAACAAGGTGGAGAGCAGGTATCACGGCTGGCGCAATCCATGGAGGCTATCAACGCAAGCTCTACTGAGGTCTCTTCGATAGTCGATGTGATTGAAAACATTGCCTTCCAAACCAATATTTTAGCGTTAAATGCCTCTGTAGAGGCGGCGCGAGCCGGTGAACATGGGCGTGGCTTTGCCGTAGTGGCCAGCGAAGTACGTGAGCTGGCGTCGCGTAGCGCTGCTTCTGCCAGAAACATTAATGGGCTGATTAAAACCACCTCAGAGCAGATTGCCACCGGTAGTGGCTATGCTCAAGCAGCTGAATCCGCCATGAAAGATATCGTGGTGGCGATTGAAGAGGTTACTGCACGTATTAGCGAAATCAGCCAAGCGTCTGGCGAGCAGACCAACGGTATTGATGAGATCAACCGGGCGTTCACGCAAATGGATACGGTGACGCAGCAAAATGCCGGGTTGGTTAGCGAAGCGGCGAGTGCTGCCAATGAGCTGTCATTACAGGCTCAGCGCTTAAAAGGGCTGTTAGACGAGTTTCACGGTAGTTCTCAAGAAGCGTCATCTACGGCAGCGCTATCCAATGCATCAAACGAAAGGTATCAATTAACATAGCGAGCCATGTTAAGTGGCCGCGTGTCCGCTTATCAGCCGCCCCAACAGGGGCGGTTTTGTTGTCAAGGTAGGATATGATCGACATGGATATTCAAGTAGCGGAAGGAGACGTCGAGCGTCTCTCCCTGCGCGACTACACCGAAAAAGCGTACCTCGACTACTCGATGTACGTCATTCTCGACCGCGCCTTGCCCAATATTGGCGACGGCATGAAACCCGTGCAGCGGCGGATAATTTACGCCATGCGTGAGCTGGCGCTGCACGCCAACGCCAAGTACAAAAAGTCGGCGCGTACCGTCGGTGACGTGCTGGGTAAATTCCACCCCCATGGGGATAGCGCCTGCTACGAAGCCATGGTGTTGATGGCGCAACCATTTAGCTACCGCTACCCGCTGGTAGACGGCCAAGGCAACTGGGGTAGCCCCGATGACCCCAAATCCTTCGCCGCCATGCGCTACACCGAAGCCAAGCTTTCCAAGTTCGCCGAAGTGCTGCTGGGCGAGCTAGGCCAAGGCACCGTCGATTGGGCGCCCAACTTTGACGGCACCATGCAAGAGCCGCTGGTACTGCCGGCCAAGTTACCCCATGTGCTGCTCAATGGTGGCACAGGGATTGCGGTTGGCATGGCCACCGATATTCCTCCCCATAATGTCTCGGAAGTGGTCGAAGCCACCTGTCATCTGTTGCGCAACCCCAAGGCGACCACCGCTGATTTAATGGAATTCGTGCCCGCGCCCGATTTCCCCACCGATGCAGAAATTATTACCCCGCCCGCGGATCTTCGGAAGCTCTACGAATCCGGGCGTGGCTCGGTCAAGCTGCGTGCCCGCTACATCCGCGAAGAAGCCAATATTGTTATCACCGCCGTACCTTATCAGGTCAGCGGTGCCAAAGTATTGGAGCAGATTGCCGCGCAAATGCAGGCCAAAAAGCTGCCCATGGTGGCTGACCTGCGCGATGAGTCGACCCACGAAGAGCCGACTCGACTGGTCATCGAACCACGCTCTAACCGTATTGACGTAGAGTCGTTGATGGCGCACCTATTCGCCACCACCGACCTGGAAAAGAACGTGCGGGTGAACATGAACGTGATCGGCCTGGATGGCCGCCCACGGGTGATGCCACTACCGGAAATGCTGGGTGAGTGGCTGCAGTTCCGGCGCAGCACGGTGCGTCGTCGTTTAGAGCACCGCTTAGGCAAGGTCGAAGACCGGTTGCATATCCTGGAAGGCTTGCTAATTGCCTACCTTGATCTGGACGAAGTGATCCGCATTATTCGCGAGGAGGACGACCCTAAAGCCTCGCTGATAGCAACGTTTAGTCTCTCTGAGCGCCAAGCCGAAGCCATTTTAGAGTTACGCCTGCGTCACCTTGCCAAGCTCGAAGAAATGAAAATTCGCGGCGAGCAGGATGAGCTGGAAAAAGAGCGCAAATATCTAGAGGGGCTGCTGGGCAGCGAAGCCAAGCTCACTACGCTGATTGAAAAAGAGATCCGCGCAGCAGGTAAAGAGCATGGCGATGAGCGTCGCTCACCGCTGGTCGAGCGCGAAGAGTCCAAGGCGCTTTCAGAAGTGGAGCTGCTGGGCGCTGACCCGATTACCGTGGTGCTCTCCGATAAAGGCTGGATTCGTGCGGCCAAGGGGCACGATATCGACCCCGAGGGGCTCTCCTATAAAGCCGGGGATAGCTTCCAACTGGCGGCGAAAGGTAAAACCAATCAGCCGCTGGTGCTGCTGGATGACACCGGGCGTGCCTATACGCTGTCTGCTCACAATCTTCCCAGTGCGCGGGGGCAGGGGGAACCGGTCACCGGTCGCGCGAACGTTGCCGCTGGGGCGAAAATGGCGGGACTGATGTTCGCACCGCCGGAGCGGCGCTTCGTGCTCGCCACTGACGGCGGTTATGGCTTTGTGGCACGGCTCGATACACTTACCGGTAAAAACAAAGCCGGCAAAGCGGTGCTTAGCCTGCCCAAAGGCTGCAATGTGATGGCGCCGGTTGAAGTGCCAGAGGGCGATGAGCTGTGGGTTGCCTCGGTTTCAAACGAAGGTCGGCTGTTGCTGTTTCCCTTGGATCAACTACCAGAAATGTCCAAAGGCAAAGGCAATAAGATGCTCGATATCCCTGGCCCACGCGCCGCCCGCCGGGAGGAGTTTGTTACCGGCATGGTGGTGCTCGCTGCCAGTGAGGCGTTAATGATTCATGCTGGTAAGCGTAAGCTAACCCTAAAAGCCGACGATTTAGCTTATTATCGCGGTGAGCGTGGCCGCCGCGGTAGCAAGTTGCCCCGTGGCTTCCAGAAAGTCGACCGTTTAGAGGCAGGAGAGTAAATAATGGCAGGAGCTAAGTGATGGCAGGCGGTGACTTGATCCTAACCGTTTTAGCGGCACGTTTAACCGCAGATATTCAATCCCAGGTAGATGCACTGATCGTGCAGTTTGGCCTACAAGAAAAGAGCACCCAGCGCCTTGCCGACGCCTCGTTACAGCAGAATAAGTGCATCGACTGTATTGAGTACCGTCTGGTAGGTGAGGTGGATATTGAAGCTGTCCGCAATGCGGCATTGGTACTGAGCGAAACCCTGAGTGTCGATATTGTTGTCCAAGCGAATACTCGCGATCACGTTCAGCCCCGTTTGGTGTGTTTCGATATGGACTCCACGCTGATCAAAGCTGAAGTGATTGACGAACTGGCCCGCCGCCATGGCGTGGGTGATGAAGTCGCAGAAGTCACCGAGCGTGCCATGCGCGGCGAGTTGGATTTCAAAGCGAGCTTTCGTGAGCGGATGAGCAAACTTGAAGGTTTGGATGAGTCCGTGCTGGCGGAGATCGCTGAGGAATTGCCGCTAATGGAAGGCGTAGAGCGCTTAATGGTTAACCTGAAGCACTTAGGTTTTCGCACCGCCATCCTCTCCGGCGGCTTCACCTACTTTGCTCGCCACTTACAGGAGAAGCTGGGCTTTGACGAGATCCATGCCAATGAACTGATCATCGAAAATGGCAAGGTAACCGGCGAAGTAAGTGAACCGATCGTCGATGCCGAGCGCAAAGCCGAACTATTAGAGTCCATTGCTCAGCGTGAAGGTTTTACCCTGGGTCAAACGATTGCGGTAGGGGATGGCGCCAATGATCTGAAAATGCTTGCCAAAGCGGGCATGGGGATTGCGTTTCGGGCCAAGCCCCTGGTGCGTGCCCAGGCGCGCCAGGCGATTTCAACCTCGGGCCTTGATGGCGTGCTCTATCTACTGGGCTATCACCAGCAGGATTTAACCCCGTAAATTCTGCTTTGGCACAGTCGCGCAAAGTGTCATTGCGAGGAGCCTGCGACGCGGCAATCTCAACCTGCGCAGGCGCAGTTCAACCCAAGATTGCCGCGCTTCGCTCGCAATGACAAAAGCGAGGTTGCTTAGCTTTCAGCCATGGCCTTTATCCGGGTGGGGTACCGGTTTATCGCCGACTTCTTCCGGACGCAGCTCTACTGGCTTACCCTGGGTTTTATCAGCGTGCTTTAAACGCAGGTGCAAGCCGGACTTGGCCAGCAAGTGGGCGCTAACGGGGGCGGTAATGAACAGGAAGAGCGTAATCAACATTTCCTGAATATCGGGTTTGCCATCCACGCTCCAGAAATACATCATCGAAGCGATCAGCATACAGCCGATACCCAGAGTGGTGGCCTTGGTCGGGCCATGCAGGCGCATATAAAAGTCACGCAAGTGGGCCATCCCTAGCGAACCAATAAACACAAAGATGCCGCCAGCAACCAGCAGCAGCGAAATAACCGCCTCTATTACTCCTGACATAACGCCCCCTGGCATGAGCCTTTCTGGCATAGCGGCTGCCTCTTTATGGAGGCGACGATCACGGTACTCATTCGATAATATCTCCGCGCAGAATATATTTGCACACCGCAACGGTACTGATGAAACCTAACATCGCGATCAGCAGCGCCGACTCGAAATAGGTTTTGCTGTTCAGCCATAGTCCCAGCAGCACGATCAGTGCAATCGAGTTGACGTACATAGTGTCCAGGGCGAGTACCCGGTCGGGCAGGCTGGGGCCGATGGTAAGCCGGTAGAGATTCATCAACAGTGCCATCACCACCAGGGCTAAGGTGATATAAAGCGCAATGCTCAGCATTCGTAAATCTCCTTGAGCGGGCGTTCATAGCGCTCACGAATCTGGTTAATCAGCGCCTCCTCATCGTCCACGTTTAAGGCGTGAATCAGCAGCGACTTGCCATCCATGCGTAGATTGGCTGATACGGTGCCCGGTGTCAGGCTGATCGTGCTGGCCAGCAGCGTAATGGTGAAGCGCTCTTCGAGCATGAGTGGGTATTCAATAAAGTGAGGCTTAAGCTTGCGCCACGGGTTGGCGATCAAGTAAGCCACTTCAAAGTTGGCGATGATAATGTCGCCCAGCACCCGGAAAATAAACCGCAAAAGCGCGAATGGTTTGGCGATAAGCGGTCGCGCATCCCAAAAGCGGTGGGTCAGCAGTGGGATCAAAATGGCTAACGAGCCACCGAGTACGAATTGACCAAAGGCGTAGCTGCGTACCAGCAGCAGCCAAACGACGAGCAGTAGTAGCGATAAAACAGGCGTGGGTAGCCAGGAGCGCGGAGCAATCATTGGGCATCTCCAGCATCAGGTAGTAGCGTGCGAATCAGCACCTGGGGGGTGGCTAATTGCTCAGCCGTGGCTTGAGTGTAGCTGCTCACTGGCCCAGCCATGGCGACTAATAGAGGGGCTGCACTCAGCAGCCAAATAACCCCAAACCACTGGCAACGGGAAAGCGGCGTACCGCTGATCGTGCCCCGGTGGCTACGCCAAAACAGCGTAGAGCCAGCCCGGGAGAGGGCGATCAGCGAGGCTAAACTGGTTAGCAGCAGCAGCGGCCATAGCCATAGTCGCTGGGTGCCTTCGGCAGCATTGAGCATCAATGCTTTGCCGAAAGCGCCGGAGAACGGCGGGATGCCTGCGACGGCGATAGCGCCGACGAAAAACAACATGGCGAGTGCTGCGCCCTGCACCATAGGGCGGCCCTTGACTATGCGAGTACCCGCTTTGCCACGCTGTAGGCCAATCATTTCCGCTAGCAGGAACAGACCACCGGTGATCAACGTAGTGTGGATCAGATAGTAGAGAAGCGCAGAGACCGCCTGTGGCGAGCGCATACCGATACCGGCCAGCAGCGTGCCCACTGACACCAGCACTAAATAAGCAACCAGCAGTCGTAAGTCCCTTGCGGCCATTACCCCAACGCCTGCGGCAGCCAGGGTAGCGAGCGATAGCCACCACACCCAGGGCTGTTCCAGCGCCTCCAAACCGCCAGCGCTATCGCCAAAAATGAGCGAGTAGACGCGCAGAATGGCGTAAATACCCACTTTGGTCATGATGGCAAACAGCGCCGCCACTGGCGCGGGGGCCGAGGCGTAAGCTTTGGGCAGCCAGAAGTAGAGCGGCAGAATGGCGGCTTTTAACCCAAACACGACCAGCAGCATCAGTGCCCCAGCGCTCACTAAGCCGTCACGCTCTTCGGGTAGTTCGGCTACCCGGATCGCCATATCGGCCATATTGAGCGTGCCTGTCGCGCCATACAGAATCCCCACTGCAATCAGAAACAGCGAAGACCCCGCCAGGTTGAGCACCACGTAGTGGACGCTGGCTTGAATGCGCGCTTTGCCGCCGCCGTGAAGCAGCAGGGCGTAGGACGCCAGCAGCAGAACTTCAAAAAAGACGAACAGGTTAAACAAATCACCGGTTAAAAAAGCACCGTTAATGCCCAGTAGTTGCCATTGAAAAAGGCCATGGAAGTTGCTGCCTTTTTCATCGTCACCGGCGCAGGCAAACACTACTGCGCCAACGGCCAATACGGCGGTCAGCAGCAGCATTAACGCCGAGAGGCGATCCAGCACTAACACGATGCCGAACGGGGCTTGCCAGTCACCCAGCGCGTAGTAGGTGACTTCACCACTGGCGGCTTGGCGTAATAGGCCTATCGCAACCAGCAGCAGTAGCACCGTGGCAGCAACACTCACCGTGCGCTTGTAACGCACTAATCCTTGGCGCTGATAGAGCAGTAATATGCCCGCGACTAGCGGCAGAACGACAGGGAAAACAATTAGATGCTGCATCATTCTCGGTCTTCCTTTTTACCGTCGACGTGGTCGTTCCCCACTTCACTCCGCGCCCGCATGGCCAGGATCACCACAAACGCCGTCATCGCAAAGCCGATCACTATAGCCGTGAGCACTAGCGCCTGGGGCAGCGGGTCGGCGAAACCTGCACCCTCGGAGACAATGGCAGCTCCATCAGTGGTTAATCCTCCCATCGAAAACAGGAACAAATTCACTGCGTAAGAGAGCAGCGTAAGGCCTACCACGACCGGGAAAGTACGGCCGCGTAACGTTAGATAGAGGCCAGAAGCGGTCAATACACCGGTGGTCATCGCATAAAGCAGTTCCATTAACGAGGCTCCTTGGCAGAGGTGGCGGCGGCGCTAGCGTCGGCATCCTGTTCGCTTGCTTCGGTCACCGGGCGGTGAGCGGTGGTGACCTTACCAAGGTTGGCAAGAATCATCAGCGTAGCGCCCACCACCGCTAAGTAGACACCCAGATCAAAGAGCAGCGCGGTGGCCAGTTCAAAGGTGCCGATGAGCGGTAGGCTGAAATAGCCAAATGCGGATGTTAAGAACGGGTGACCAAATAGCCAGCTACCCAGCCCGGTTAGAGTGGCTATCGCCACCCCAATGACGGCTACCGGTTGGAAAGGGAAGTCCAAACGTTCTTGCGCCCACGCCACACCCCGGGCCATGTACAGCAGGATCAAGGCTACCGCAGTAATCAACCCCGCGATAAAGCCACCCCCAGGCTGATTATGGCCGCGCAGGAAGATAAATGCAGATACCAACAGTGCCAGTGGCAGCAGCGTCATTGAAATTGACGTGAGTACCGCTGGGTAGCGGTCAGGTGACCATACCCGGCCTTCGCCGTCACTGTGCGGCATAAACAGGCGTAAGCGGTTCAGCAGCTTAAAGATCGCCAGGCCTGCGATGGCGAGTACGGTGATTTCACCCAAGGTGTCGAATCCCCGGAAGTCGACCAGAATCACGTTGACCACATTGTAGCCGCCACCACCGGGCTTGCTGTTTTCCACAAAGAAACTGGAAATCGACAGCGTCTCGCGGGTCATGACCGCGTAGTTAAGGCTGGCAATCACCAAGCCTAGCGTGCCTGCCAGCAGCATATCGCGAACGTTGCGCAGTGGGCTGGATTCCCGTGGGGTCTTCTGCGGCAGGAAAAATAGCGCCAGCATCAACAGGATCATGGTCACCACTTCCACCGAAAGCTGTGTCAGCGCTAAATCGGGTGCTGAGAAACGAGCAAAGGTGAGCGCCACAAAGAGCCCGACGACCGATAGCATCAGCAGAGAGATCAGCCGGTAGCGGTGAGTGGCAGCGGTGGCCACGCCGCCAAACATCAGCATCCCCGCCCCGAGTATGAGGATACCATCCAGCTCTTGATTGCCAGCAGCACCCGTTAAGTCAGTGATCTGAACCAGTCCGATCCCACCCATGACTAATGCGCCTAGCCAGAGCCAGCCCACATAACGCTGTAGCGAATTGCCTTCAAGCTTGGCAATAAGCTGCTCGGCGCGATAGCCCATGGAGACAAGCATGCGCTCAAACACCCGCCGGGCATCGACCCCGGCAAACTGCTGGGTAAATCGACGCACCTCGCCATAGCGCCAATAGAGTGCAATACCCACCACGAAGGCGAGCAAACTCATGATGAGCGGTAGATTCACGCCGTGCCAAATAGCCAGGTGGAAATCCAGTGGGCTACCAATCACCGCTTGGCTGGCGAGCTCTAATAATCCCGTTGCCATAAAAGCCGGGAACAGGCCCACTACCACGCACAGGGCTACCAATATTTCTACCGGCAAACGCATAAGGTGCGGCGGCTCGTGGGGCGATTTCGGTGGTGCTTCACGGGCCGGTTTGAAGAAAACGGCGTGCACCAAACGCAGCGAGTAAGCCACAGAGAGGATACCGCCCAGTGTTGCCAGCGCGGGCAATAGCCAACTAAGGCCGCCTAACACGGGCGTCGCTAGCGCTTCGGTGAAGAACATCTCTTTGGATAAGAAACCATTAAATAGCGGTACGCCCGCCATTGAGGCAGCCGCTAGCGTGGTCAAGAGTGCCGTCACTGGCATGGCTTTTTTCAGCCCGCCCAACTGTTTCAGCTCCCGGGTGCCGGTCTCGTGATCGATAATACCGGCACTCATAAACAGTGCGGCTTTAAAGGTGGCGTGATTCAGAATGTGAAACAGGGCAGCTAAAATCGCCATGGGGCTGCCGATACCCAACAGCACGGTAATCAAGCCTAAATGGCTAACGGTGGAGAACGCCAGAATACCCTTTAGGTCGGTCTTCATCAGTGCAAACCAAGCGCCATATAGCATCGTCACGATGCCCACTAGGGAGACCACCACGCTCCACAGCTCGCTACCCGCGATGGCTGGGTGCAGTCGTGCCATCAGAAAAATGCCCGCTTTAACCATGGTGGCCGAGTGCAGATAGGCTGATACTGGCGTGGGTGCCGCCATGGCGTGGGGCAACCAAAAGTGGAACGGGAACTGTGCTGATTTGGTAAACGCCCCCAGCAGTACCAAACCCAGCATAAGCGGGTAGCGGGAATCCGCCAGAATCACTTCGCCGCTAGCCAGTACATCGCCCATATTGAAGCTGCCCGCCATATCGCCCAACAGCAGTAAGCCCGCCAATAGCGCAAGGCCGCCCGCGCCGGTGACTGTTAGCGCCATGCGTGCGCCTTTACGGGCATCCGACTGGTGCGACCAGTAACCGATCAGCAAAAACGAAGAGAGGCTGGTTAACTCCCAGAAGAGCCATAGCAGAATCAGGTTGTCCGACATTGAAATACCCACCATTGACGCCATAAAAAGCATCAGGAAGGCGTAGAATCGGCCATAGGGTTCGTCTTTGGCTAAATAGTAGTGAGCATAAAGAATAATCAGCAGACCGATGCCGAGTATCAATAGGTTGAACAGCAGCGATAGCCCATCCAGGCGGAACGCCAAGTTCAGTGCCAGTTCCGGCATCCAGGTGACCGAAAAACGTAGCTGCTCGCCATCTAAAAGAGCTGGCACGTTGAGTAGCGTCATTACTAGGGCGGTAGCGGGCAGCACCGCCGTTGCAAGGGAACAGAAACCGCGCCCGCGCCGTGCGGTGAGTGCCGGCACCAGTACGCCTAGCAGAGGCAATAAGGCTATCCAAAGCAGTGTCATGGGGATCATCCAGCGGCTAAAGTAAAAAAAGTCAAAAGAGTACCAACAGGGCGTCTAAAGAGGCGTTCTGGTGGCGTAGGATACATCAAGTGAAACAACAGGATATCACTTGTGTAGCAGGTGTGTAATTTTAGTATAAAGTGTGCGAATTAACCGTTGAGAGATTTTTTGTTACATGAGTGAGTCCTTTACTAACTGGCAGGCCCGTTTTGAAAAGCTACGGTCAAACAAGTTTTTTGAAGCGATGGTGATCGCCATTATCGTCATTTCCGCCCTGGTGATAGGGGCAAAAACCTACGACGAAACCACTCAGGTTGAGCAGTGGCTGCTCTATCTCGATATCGCGGTAACGATATTTTTCCTGATTGAGATTTTAATCAGAATGGCCGCGGAGCGCAGCCTGCTCGACTTCTTCAAAAAAGGCTGGAACGTTTTTGACTTCCTGATTGTGACTGCCAGTCTCATCCCCATGGATGACTCGGAAATGGTGCTACTGGCCAGGCTGCTGCGCATTTTCCGGGTACTGCGCCTGGTGTCGATGATTCCTGAACTTCAGATGCTACTTAGCGCCCTGGTGAAGTCGGTGCCACGGATGGGCTATGTGGTACTGCTGATGTTTATCATCTTCTATATATACGCTGCCATTGGGAGCTTTCTGTTTCACAATGTAGACGAGGGGCTGTGGGGCAATATTTCCCTGGCCATGCTAACGCTATTTCAGGTGGCGACCTTTGAGAGCTGGGCCACCGCTGTGCTGTATCCGGCCATGGAGGTCTACCCCTACGCTTGGATCTATTTTCTCACCTTTATCTTTTTGAACGCCTTTATCTTTCTCAATATGATGATTGGTATTGTGCTGGACGTGATGCAGAAAGAGAGCGCGCAAATGGCGCTGGACAACGGCGAAGGCGAAGAAGCCGAGCTGCAGTCGCTGCGCAATGATGTTCGCGGGCTGAAAGCGCAGCTTGACCGTATGGAGTCAGCGCTCTCTCAAGCATACTCGACAGCCCCAACACACCAGAATGACGCGGGCGGTAAGCACAGCGACAAGCCCACAACTGACTGATTTTAGGAGAGCCGCCATGATGTTGACTGATCCTGCCAAAAAGTACCGCCCCTTTGTGGCCGTTGATCTGCCCGACCGCCAGTGGCCGAGCAAGCGTATCGAGACGGCGCCTATCTGGTGCAGCGTTGACCTGCGCGACGGCAACCAGTCGCTGATCGACCCCATGGATCAGGAGCGCAAACAGCGCTTATTCGACATGCTGCTTAGTGTTGGTTTTAAACAGATAGAAGTGGGCTTTCCGTCAGCCTCCCAAACCGACTTCGATTTCGTTCGCTCGCTGATTGAGCAGGATAAAATTCCTGACGATGTGACCATTCAAGTGCTAACCCAGGCACGTCCGCACTTGATTGAACGCACCTTTGAAGCGCTACAAGGCGCCAAAAACGCTATCGTCCACGTCTATAACGCTACCGATCCCATGTTTCGCCGGGTAGTGTTCAATGTCGATAAAGCTGAATGCGTGCAAATCGCCGTCGAAGCAACCCAGCAGATTCGCGCGCAGATGGACGCCGCACCAGAAACCAACTGGACGTTCCAGTACTCGCCGGAACTCTTCACTACCACCGAGATGGACTTTGCCGTTGAGATCGTCGAAGCGGTCATGGACGCTTATGGCACCCGCGCCGATAAGCCCATGATCGTGAACCTGCCTGCCACGGTAGAAGTCGCCACGCCCAACAACTACGCCGACCAGATCGAGTGGTTCTGTCGCCACGTCAAAAACCGCGACCACTTGATTGTCAGCGTTCACCCCCATAACGATCGCGGTACCGGCGTTGCGGCGGCAGAGCTGACGCTGATGGCCGGAGCTGATCGCGTTGAGGGTACGCTGTTTGGGAATGGCGAGCGCACCGGCAACGTTGATATCGTCACCCTGGCGATGAATATGTATACCCAGGGCGTTAACCCCCAGCTCGACTTTTCCAATATCACGCCCATCATGCGCGAAGTGGAGTACTGCAACCAACTGCCGGTGCATCCGCGCCACCCCTACGTGGGCGATTTGGTGTTTACCGCCTTCTCCGGCTCTCACCAGGATGCGATCAAAAAAGGCATGGCGGATCGTCGCGCCAACCCTGATGCCGTTTGGGATGTGCCTTATTTGCCTATCGATCCGCTGGACGTGGGCCGTAGCTACGAAGCGGTGATTCGGGTTAACAGCCAATCGGGTAAAGGCGGTGTTTCCTACCTGCTTGAGCAGGAACACGGTATTGAGCTACCGCGCCGGCTTTCCATCGAGTTTAGTCAGGTCGTTCAGGAAGTGGCAGAGCGCACCGGGCGTGAGATCACCTCGCAGATGATCTATCAGGCGTTCTCGGATGAGTATTTAGAGCAGCGAGTGCCCTTTGCATTAGTTAACCACCGTTTGTCGTCTGAACCCGACAGCCCCAAAGTCACGCTGGACGCCGTAATTGAGGAGAGCGGCACACGGCAAACGTTAAAGGGCGAGGGCAACGGCCCGTTAGCGGCCTTTGTTAAAGCACTGGCAGCCGCAGGGCACGATGTAGAGATTATTGACTACCACGAGCACTCCCGTGGCCAGGGCGCCGACGCTGAAGCGATCGCCTATGTGGAAGTGCGTATCGACGGCAAAGCGGTATTCGGTGTAGGTAACGATGAAAGCATTACCAGCGCGTCGATGAAGGGGGTATTGAGTGCGATCAATCGCCACTATTCGACCCAGCCTGCGGCGGCCAACGTAACGGCAGAGACGTTGGGGTAATCCTGCAGTTACCAGTTGAGCGAGGTGAATTGCAATGCGGCCCTGGCAGATAATGGTAGTAACCGCGATAGTGATCGCCGGGCTAGCATCAACATTGGCCTCTCATGAGCCGTTTGAGTCCAAACTGGTAAGATTGGAAGCTCAGCGGGCATTGCCCTCGCTAGAGGCGGCGCTTCAGCAGGAAACAGCGGAGCTCAATGCGCTGTTTCTCAGTTATGCTGACGATCAGGCGCTGTGGATGAGCGCCTCTTTGGCGATTTTGCGCCACGGTGATATGGCCCGCGATGTATTAGTGGAGTACGGCTTACTGCCCAATTTTCAGCGAGTACTGGTGCGCTATGGGGCTGACGCCGTACTTCCCATTAGCTACTTTCGCAACCACGATGTGGCCACGCTAAAGGCGCAGTACTGGGTCGGTGAGCGTTATCAGCAATTCAGCCGCTGGTGGAGCGATGAGGAGGGAGATGCGGATTCAGCGTTTACTCCTTATCGACGTGGGCAGATGGGCATTGTGCTGCTGGATGCCAATGGTCACGCGCTGCTCAACCAGTTTGTGGTCAGTGAACAAGGCGACGTGGAGTGGCTACAGGGTGAGCGTCTGGTTGCGGGCCTAGGCGATTTCTTCACCAGCGGGCTACGCGATTTGGAAAGCCAGTGGCGGCGGGGTGACGACATTGGCGCCGCCGATCTAGGCTGGGCCGGTGTCGATCTACTCGTGATGGCCAGCACCGTGAAGGTGCTGCGGGCAGGCAAGGCCGCTCGTGCTGCCCGGGTGGGCAGTGTGGAAGCCCAGGGGACTCGTGCTGGTTTGCGCCAAGGCGCGTTAATGAGTGGTGGCGGGCGTTTTGCGGCGTTGCCACGTATGGCCAAAGTAGCCGCTGTGGCGGGCACTGCCTATGTAGTGGTTCGCCATCCAAGCCTTGTGAGCGCACTTGGCGCCAACCTCTCTTCCTGGCTAGGCTGGCCGGTTTGGCTCGGTCAGTTTCTTATCTGGCTCATCGTGCTACTGCCAGTACTCTTCATTGCGCGCTTTATTTACCGCTGGCTACTTACGCCGATACTGTGGCTGCTGGTGCCGCTGATGCGGGTATGCTTTAGGGCGGCAAACAATCAGTTAGCCAGGCGTACCAAGCCTCAGACCCGTGATCTTGGCTGAAGCAGTGAGAGAAAGTAGTTGTTAACGTAAACGGGGCAGCCTCTGAGGCCGCCCCGTTTTACGCTAAGGGTTACTCTGGCAGCGCGTAGACCGCGATCTGATCACCCACCTGGTCTTTCAGAATGGTATTGCCACCGGAAACAAAGGCGACATATTGGCGGCCATTGTACTCGTAGACCGCGGGGTTCGAGACGGAGGGGGCTTCGGTCTGGTCTGACCAGAGCTCCTCGCCGGTCTCAAGGGAGTAGGCACGCACCTTGGCATCCATGGAAGCGCCAATAAAGATAATATTGCCTGCGGTTACGGCCGGGCCACCGATGGTGGGCGAGCCCCAGCTCTCAGGCATAAAAAAGCCATACTGTTGCGATGCACCCACCGGACGACGCCATTTGATATCACCGCTGGTCATATCCAGGGCGACAAGCTCGCCAAAGGGGGGCTCCCAGCAGGGCATGCCTAGCCGGTTAAGCGCTACCTCAAGGCGCATCCCGTAGGGGGCGCCTTCTTGAGGGGCGAAGCCGCTTTCGTTGCCGGAGCCGCTATCCGCTTTGTCATAATCTTCGCGATTATAGAGTTTTATGTACTGCACAATGTGCGAGGTATTGACGATCGCTGTCTGGCTTTCGGGGTCGAAGGCTACGCCGCCCCACTGAACGCCGCCCGCGCTGATGGGAAAGCCAAGGGTGCCTTCGCCTTGGGTCGTCGGTGGGGTGTACATGCCTTCATAGTGAAGATCGTCCCACAATGCGGAACACTCTCCGAAGCTAACCGCGTCGGCCAGCGCCCAGACGTTGGGCTTTTCAGACTGATCTAACAGCGGTTCCGGTTTAGTCGGGAAAGGCTGGGTCGGCGCGTAAACTTCGCCCTCAACGCTGCCGTCGCCGCTGGGTACCGGGCGCTCCTCAATCGGCCAAACGTCTTCGCCTGTTTCGCGATTAACCACGAACAGAAAGCCCATTTTGGTTGCCTGGATGAGTGCCGGTATTTCTTCACCATCTACTGTGATGTCCATCAGCGTTGGTGCGGCATTGATATCGTAATCCCAGATATCGTGATGTACCCACTGCCGCGACCAAACCACTTCGCCGGTCTCGATATCCAGGGCAGTGGTGGATGTGCCCAGAGGCACTTCTTCGGTGCGATTGCCGCCCCAGTAGTTCGGCGAGGGTGAGGAAACCGGCAGATAGACTAAACCACGCTCCTCGTCGGCGGACATATGTGTCCAGACATTGGCGGTGCCGCTTTGATCGCGCATCTCATCGGAAAGTGCCTGGAACGTCCATTCACGTTCTCCAGTGCGGGCATTAATTGAGTAAACAGTGCCGGGTGGCGCCTGTTCGTAGGCCCAGTCCATCCCTGCCCAGCCGAGTACCAAGTGGTCTCCCACCACGGTAGGGGGTTGTAGTAGCGAAAGCGGCCAGCGGTCGTTGGTGTCGTTCCACTGGTTGACGTCGAGCACACCGTTATCGGCAAAGTCGGCGCACTGTTCGCCACTATCGGCATCAACCGCGAAAAGCTGTGCATCCATGGTGCCCATATAGATAATTTTCTGACAGGGCTCGCCTGCTACCGGATCGTCGGCTTCCCAATAGGCCACACCACGGTTTTTCAAGGCGGGTTGAGTTAGCGCTTCCAGAGAGGATTGAGTATCGAAACTCCATTTCTCTTCGCCACTACCGGGGTCTAACGCGAGTATGCGGTAGAAGGGAGTACCAATATAAAGGGTATCGTTAGCAAACACCGGGGTCGCTGACCAAACGGTGGCTGGCAACTCACCTGAGCCATCCGCGACATCGCCGGTATGCACTTCCCATACCTTCTCCAGCTCGCCAACGTTATCAGTATTGATTTGATCAAGCGGGCTATATTTTTGGGCATTAAGCTGGCCATGGAAGCTGTTCCAGGTCGGCTCGCCAGGCACCAGCGGGATGGGAGCGCGACTGGGCGCTTCTTCTTGCTCGGGATTCCCCTGCTCACTGGGTTGACCCTGAGCCAGTAACGGCAAGGGCGTAAAACAGATCGCCAGGGCGGTGACTGCGCCTAAGCCTGGGGTTATCGATTTAAACGGGGTGGGTAATAATGTCGGCATGGGCGGCTCCTCAGGTGTGGGTGAGACGGGCGTGATGGGTTGCGCGAACCATATCAACAATCAAGCCGATCAGACCGACTACCATGGCTGCGCTGATCCACCACTGATGCAGCAGCATTCCGGCGAAAGATGTACCGGCAAGCCCCATCAGTATGAGTATCCGCAGTACGATGGAAGCACCACGCCCTCTAACTTTAAAGAGAAGTAACGCCATCACCGCAAGGGCGAGGCAGGCCACAATGGCGACCAGTGCCCCAAGCGTTCCAGTGACGCCGGTTAGTGGTGTGAAATAGGCATATAAAGCGATGGCCAGCCCGGCAAGCGAGGCTATTAAGAGGACGAAAGCGCCCGGTCTGGACGAGAGGGATGGTGACATAACGCTATGGCCTCCTGCTGAGTGAGATGCCCAACGTTGAGGCTAATTCAACGTCAGAAATCGTTAGCACTATAACTTTAGCAGAAAACGATATTTTTACGATCTGGGTGACATGTCTTGATTAACTGTAGCAACACCCAGCGCTGTTTTTTCAATGAAGGGGAGGCATTGTAAAAGCGTTCGTCTCAGCTAAACTAGACCTATTAAACTAAGCTTACTAACCAAGTCGCATTTTTAGGAGATTTTATATGGAGGCTATCAATATTCACGAAGCTAAAACACGGTTGTCTCAGCTAGTGGCGAGGGCTGCCGAGGGGGAGGGGTTTATTATTGCCAAAGCAGGCAAACCGATGGCACGCGTGACGGCCATTGATAGCCCTACTTCTGGACAGCAAAAGCGTCTGGGATTTCTGGCAGGCCAGTTTAAGATACCTAATGATTTTGATCGTATGGGACAGGAGGAAATAGCCGAGATGTTTGGAGGTTGATGTGAATCTACTTCTGGACACGCATGTTTTGCTCTGGGCGGCGGCAGCGCCGGAGAGGCTTTCTGTTGATGCGCGAGCTATGATTAATGACGAAGATAACAGGCTCTATTTTAGCGCTGCCAGCATATGGGAAGTGGTCATTAAGAACAGTCTGCAACGCCCTGATTTTCACGTTGACCCGCACTTGCTGCGTCGTGGGCTGCTGGATAACGGTTATTTAGAACTTTCTATCAGTTCATTGCATACACTTAACGTTGCTCATTTACCAGTCATCCACAAAGACCCTTTTGATCGAATTTTGGTGGCCCAGGCAGAAGCTGAGGGATTTTTGCTGCTTACTGCGGATGAGCTGGTGGCTCAGTATGCTGGGCCTATCCGGAGGGTATAACTAACTTGTGGCTTAAGGCTTCAGCACTGAGCCATTCAAGCGTCTCAGTGCCGGCTGTTTCTTCAACATGCGTCACAACGGCGTTTTACTTCCCCTTCCAGGAATTTCTCGCACTAGGCGTGGCATTAAGAAGCCGGGTAAATGATCGCGAAGATGAGCAACCAGCTCGCGTGCTTCGCTGTCCGGCACATCAAAATGCGCAGCGCCTTGCACAGGATCCAGTACATGCAGGTAATAGGGCAGAATACCTGCTTCGAATAGCCGTTCAGAAAGTGCGGTAAGGGCCGTGACACTATCGTTCACATTGCGCAGCAGTACACTCTGGTTGAGTAGTGTTGCACCCGCCTGCTTAAGGCGCGCGCAGGCGTCTACCACCGCTTGGTCGATTTCATTGGCGTGGTTAATATGCAACACCACCACCTTTTGCAGGCGTGTAGCGGAGAGCCAGCCAAGCAGGGCGTCATCGACCCGATTGGGAATCACCACCGGCAGGCGGGTATGAATGCGCAGCCGTTTTAGGTGCGGGATGCTTTCTAGCTGTTCCACCAGCCATGCCAACTGGCGATCGCTGGCGGCCAGCGGATCCCCACCAGACAGAATCGCTTCGTGAATAGTGGTGTCAGCGCGCAGGTAATCCAGCGCTTCCTGCCACTGCGCCCTGGAGGGGGAGTTATCGCTGTAGGGGAAATGGCGGCGAAAGCAGTAGCGGCAGTTGATGGCACAGTTGGGGCTGGCGATAAGCAGCACCCGGCCAGCATACTTATGGATCAGCCCTTTGATGGGCCGATGTTCGGCTTCTTCAAGCGGATCGACGACGTAGCCATGTGGCGTTAGTGCTTCCTCGCCAAGCGGCAGTATCTGGCGCAGCAACGGGTCGTTTATGTCGGCATAGGCTATTCTGTTGAGGTACGCTTCAGGCACACATACGTCAAACAGTGCATGTCCAGCCTTGGCGCCCGCCAACCAGTCGTGGCTTAGGCCCAGCCGTTCGCAAAGTGTTTGCGGATCGCGAATGGCATGAGAAAGCTGCTGCTGCCAAGTGGAATGAGCTAGTGAGTCGCGATGGCTTTGCGTTTCAGACGCGGCAATAATGATGTTCTCCTGCAAAAAAGCCCTCCTTCGGGTTATCATGCGCGCACTTATTTAACGACGCCATTTGCAACGCTGCTGGCATATAGCTACTGGTATATAAACCTGCTGACAGCGGCAAAGTATGGCTTCGCGCACCACCTGTTGATACAAATAACTGAAATGGATGATTGAGAGACATTATGGCGAACTATTCTACCAACGAATTCAAGGCCGGTCTGAAAGTAATGCTCGACGGCGATCCTTGTGCGATCGTTGAGAACGAGCTGGTCAAGCCCGGTAAGGGGCAGGCGTTTAACCGAGTTAAACTGCGGAATTTGATGACTGGCCGCGTAGGTGAGAAGACTTTCAAATCCGGTGACTCGCTGGAAGGTGCCGATGTCATGGATTTAGAAATGGAGTATCTCTACACCGATGGTGATATGTGGCACTTCATGAAGACCGATGGCTCGTTTGAGCAGTATGCGGTAGAGAAAAAAGCGCTAGGCGATACCATCAAGTGGCTGAAAGAGCAGGTACCCTATATCATTACGCTTTGGGATGATAAGGCTATTTCCGTGACGCCGCCTAACTTTATCGAGTTGGAAGTCGTGGAAACAGATCCCGGTTTGAAAGGCGATACGGCACAGGGTGGTTCTAAGCCTGCGACGTTGTCTTCTGGTGCTGTGGTGCGTGTACCGCTGTTTATCAACCAGGGTGAAGTGCTGAAAATTGATACGCGCAGTGGGGACTACGTCTCACGCGCTTGATCGCTTTCCAGGGCGCTTGTATGTCTTAATGGCCACGCTTTGTGCGTGGCCATTATTATTTAAGGTGATTTTTTCAAGGAGTCGTTATGGCCATTGATTGGCAACCCTCAGCGTCCTTTGAAACGCTGCGCGAACGGGCGCGGTTAATGGCCAAAGTGCGCGCTTTTTTTGCCCAGCGTGACGTGCTGGAAGTGGAAACGCCCGTGCTGGGGCAGGGGGGAAGCACGGATATCCATTTGGTGTCGCTGCACACTCTGGCGCGCACGGACAAAGGGCAGCGCCGTCTATGGCTACAAACCTCCCCTGAATTCCATATGAAGCGCTTGCTCGCAGCGGGCAGTGGGCCGATCTTTCAGCTTGCGCGAAGTTTTCGCGATGGCGAAATCGGCGCCCGCCATAATATTGAGTTCACTATGCTGGAGTGGTATCGGCCCCAATTTACGCTGGATCAACTGATTGATGAGACTGCGACGCTCATTATGTCACTGTTGCCCAGTTTCCCCGGCCCACCTGTGCATTACCGCTACCGGGAGTTGTTTCATACTTACGTAGAGGTTGATCCGTTCACGACGTCTCTGGATAGGCTGAGGGCGATAGCTGCCGAGCGGGCACAAATGTCTGCCCAATCCTTAGCTGATGAAGGCCGCGAGACCTGTCTTGACCTGTTAATGAGCGTGGTGATCGAGCCGCAGTTAGGCCAGCAGGAGCTAAGCGTGGTAGTTGATTATCCGGCTAGCCAAGCAGCCTTGGCGCGACGCCATCAAGATGCAGATGGTGAGTGGGTGGCTTCCCGCTTTGAGGTCTATCTTAACGGTATTGAGTTGGCTAACGGCTACGATGAGCTGACCGATGCGGCTGAGCAGCGCACGCGCTTTGCTGAAGATAACGCTGAGCGCCGCCGTTTGGGCTTACCGGAAGTGGATGTGGATGAGCGGCTGCTGGCCGCACTTGAGCACGGAATGCCCGAAGGCGCCGGTGTGGCGCTGGGGATAGATCGCTTGATTCAGTTGGCACTCGGCAAAGCACGCCTGGAAGACGTGCTTACATTCTCAACGCCCAGCTGTTAGCGGCTAGTTGCTAACAGGCTGCAAGCCGTCAAGCCGAAATCCTCCGCAGTAGGAATACCAGCGGTACGCTGGCAATGTAGATCAGTCCCATCCAAGTAAAGATGTCGTTAAAGGCCAGCACTTGTGCCTGCTGAGAGACTCGTTGCGCCAGCATGGCGACGGCGGTGTGATAGGTATCGGGCACCGAGCCGGCGAGCATCGCTTGGTATTTGGCGATCTCCGCTACCACGACCTCGCGGCTAGTATCGATAGCAGGAATGAGCTGATTCCAGTGAAAGTCCTCGCGGATGTCGCGCACCGTATCGATCAGCGCCAGTCCCATGGCACCCCCCAGGTTGCGCATCACGTTAAAAAGCCCGCTGGCGTTGCCTACCTCGCTCGGCGGCAGGGTGCCCAGGGCAATACGCGAGGCTGGAATGATACACAAGATCAGCCCCATGCCGCGCACGATCTGCGGCACGCAGAACTGCCAAAAGCCCGACTCCACGGTAAGATTGGCGTTCATTATGGTGCCCACGCCGACCAGCAGTAGGCCCATAAACAGCATAATGCGCAGATCGAGGCGGTTGGACAGCTGACCGACAATAGGCGCGCAAAGAAACATCGTCAGCCCGGTGACGAACATCACCTGGCCAATTTGCAGGCTCGAATAGCCGCGCACATAGCCAAAAAACAGCGGCATGATGTAGACCAGCCCGTAGAGCGCGATGCCGATGATAAAGCCCATTACGGCGCCGATGGCAAAGTTGCGGTTGGTAAAGGCGCGCAGATCGACGATTGGGTGGTCGCTGCGCAGGGTGCGGATGAAGAACCAGGCTCCCGCCACCAGACAGGTCAGGCTGAACAGCAAGATCCGCTGGCTGGCAAACCAGTCATCGCCGGGCCCTTCTTCAAGCACAAACTCTAGCGAGCCCAAAAATACCGCGATCAATACCAGGCCGATCAAGTCCAGGTGGCGCGCGACCGCGTGGTTGGGCTTATCGATATCGAGAAATGTCCAGGCGGCCCAGCAGACCAGAACGCCGGGGATCACGTTGGCCAGGAACAGCCAGTGCCAGCTGAGCGTCTCGGTGATGTAGCCGCCCACGGTGGGACCCACAGAGGGTGCCATGGTGACAACCATGCCGATCACCGCCTGCACGCTGCCCATCACCCGGCGGGGAAAGATCGAAAAGCTAACTGCCTGGGTAATGGGTATCATCGCTCCGCCCATAAAGCCCTGAATAGCGCGCAGCACGATCAGTTGCTCGATCGAGGTGGCCAGCGCGCAGCCCAGGCTCGCCAGGGTGAAGCCGACGCACGACAGGGTGAAGGCTACTCGAGTGGAGAGAATGCGCATCAGCATGCCCGACAGCGGGATCATCACAATCTCGGCGATCAGGTAAGCGGTCTGCACCCAGGAGATTTGATCCTCGCTGGCTGAGAGCCCCGCCTGGATTTCGTTGAGCGAGCTGGCGACGATCTGAATATCCAGAATTGCCATGAACATGCCAAACACCGCAGCAATGAAGCCAATGCGCTGTGGCCAGGGTGGCATGTCGTTAACGCCCGTCACCGAGCCGGCGACCGTCTCGCTCATGACTTGGGCCGCTCCGCTGCCAACTGCTGGGCAGGGCGGGAGTCATTTTGTGGTTCAAGATGACGAGTATCGATCTCGGGCACGGCCGATAGCCCGGCGCGCAGTTGGCTCAGCGCCTCGGTGGGGCCGGTGACGCGGATCTTGACCGGCACCCGCTGGACGATTTTGTTGAAATTGCCGGTGGCATTGTCCTGGGGCAGCAGGCTGAACTCGGTGCCGGTGGCTGGCGACAGGCTGTCGACGATGCCTTCGTAGGTAATATCCGGGTAGGCATCCAAATGCACCGCGACTGGCTGGCCGACGCGAATCCGTTCGAGCTGGGTCTCCTTAAAGTTGGCTGCCACGTAGGCCGACTCGATGGGTACCAGCTGCAAAAGCGTCAGCGACGGCTGCGCTAAGGTGCCGACCTCAACGCGTAGATTGCCAATCACGCCGTCCCGGGGGGCGACGATGCGGGTCTTATCCAACTGGTGGCGAGCATAGTCAAGATCGGCGCTAGCGGCGTCCAGATTGGCTTCAGCACGGGTCACGTCGCTCTCGGCCACGGCTAGCTGCCGCCTGGCCGAGACAACCGCGGCTTGGCTTTCGGCAAGCTTTGCCTGGGCGACACTCAGTGCGGCCTGGTCATCTTCGCGCTGCTGACGGGAGCCATAGTTGTTGGCGGCAAGCGATGAGGAGCGCTCCAGATGCTGGCGCGCCTGGTCAAGATTAGCCTGGGCCGCCTGCTGCTGAGCCGTGGCCTGATCGATAGCTGCCTGCTGCAAATCTACCTGGCGGTGTGATTGGGCGATTGAGGCTGCGGCCACTGCCTGCTGGGCCTCGGCCTGGGTCACCTGGTCGCGGTAGCTCTCGGCGTCTAGACGTATCAGCAGATCGCCTTGCTTGACCGTTTGGTTATCATCTACCGCCACCTCGACGACCCGCGCTGATAGCTCGGCGCGTACCGCGACGCTGTCGGTGCGCACATAGGCATTGTCGGTCTCTTCCATGAAGCGCCCGGTTTGCCACCAGCCCATGCCCCACCAAATTAGCGCCGCCAGGACGATAATCCCCGCCACCATAGCGAGTAACTTGCGGCTAGTTTTGCCGCTGGAGTGGGCATCTTGACCCGCGACGGTATGGCTGCTTTGGCGCTCATCCGGGGGCTCGCCCGGCTTAGTATTCGATGTCATGACCACTCCTTAAGGCAATAGCGCTCCTGCTAGGGGCTCCCTGTGAGGCAAAGACACCTCCCTTGGGAAAAAGACAAATAGTGTAATGAATGCTACATTACATTTCCAGGGCAAAAAATATTACTTCTGTGCGCCGCGTCTTTATAATTAATCCTTCTTTATATACCTCTATAGGAGTGTCAATGCCACGCTCAACCACGCCAGATCCCAACATAACTGATGGCGTAACGTCGCGCGGCGTGGCGCGCCGTGAACGTCTGCTGGACGCTGCCCGGGATGTTTTTCTTGAACAGGGCTATGCCGGTGCCAGCGTTAACGAAGTGGTTGCCCGCGCCGGCGGATCTTTGGCGACGCTGTATAAGCAGTTCGGTAACAAGGAGGGATTATTCACAGCGGCGATGGAGCGTCATATCTCCACCGCTTGGGCAGTGCTGGAGGAGGGGCGACGGGATCACCAAGCCCTAGAGCAGGTGCTGTACGAGCTAGGCCGCCGAATGCTGACGTTGGTGTTCGAGCCGGGCGTGATCCGTTTAGTTCGCGGCTTAGCCTTTGAGGCCGAACGGGCTCCGGAGCTTGGTGAGCTGTTTCTCACTCGCGGCCCCGACCAGACCCGTCAGGCGCTAGCTGCTTACTTAAGCGAGCAGGTGGATAGCGGCCGTCTTGACCTCGACGATCCGCGTGAAGCGGCCGGTATGTTTATGGGAATGTTGCTTGGTGAATGGCACATTGACGCTCTGCTTGGTCGCCATGTGCGTCTTGACGAGACGCGGTGCAACGCTCGAGCTCGACGCTGTGTCGAGCTCTTCCTCTCAGGTGCGGCTAGTGCTTCGACCTAGGTCGTTCAGGGGGAAAGGTCATCAATAAGCTCCCAGCGTTTGCCCCATCTGCACCATGCTGCCCAGCGGATTGTTTGCGAAATTGGGCGGCTTGGCGAAACACATCACCACCGTTGAGCCGAGCTTGAAGCGGCCCATCTCAGCGCCTTTTTCAAGTGTGATAGGTTGGCTAAATTGTGTGCGCTGAGGGCAGCCCGCAAGCGGCGTCACCTGCCCTGACCAGACGGTTTCGATGGCAGCGACGATCATCGCACCAACCAGTACCATCGCCATGGGGCCGTGCTCGGTATCAAAGATACATACTAAGCGCTCGTTGCGGGCGAAGAGGCCTGGCACGCAGTTGGCAGTGGCTTGGTTGACCGAGAATAGTAGCCCCGGCACGTAGATCATTTCCCTAAGCGTACCCGTCACCGGCATGTGCACCCGGTGGTAGTCCCGAGGGGAGAGGTAAACGGTGGCAAAGCTGCCGCCTAAGAACTCTTCTGCCAGTGCCGTATCGCCGCCGAGCAGGGTTTGCGCGGAGTAGGTGTGGCCTTTTGCCTGCACCAGTTGTCCGGCCTGTAGGCGTCCGTATTGGGAGAGCGTGCCGTCGGCGGGGCTGAGGATGCCATCGCCCAGTGGGCGGGCATCCGCTTTGAGCGCACGGGTGAAAAAGTCGTTGAACGTAGCGTAGGCGGTGGGGTCTGGCTCTAGCGCCTGGCTCATATCAACGTTGAAGCGTTTGATAAACGTTTCAATCAAGGTGTTTTTCACCCAGGGATTGTCACACTGGGCGAACTGGCCGGTTAGGCGCGAGATCGCGTGGTGAGGCAGCGGATATTGGATTAGCGAAAAGGCTTTTTGGGAAAGGGTCACAATAATATCTTCGTAGCAGTGGCTTAAAGCCTAAATGAGCTGAAATATCAGCCCTGGCTAACCCAGCAATACGTAACGCAGACACGCTGTAAACCCATCCCTGGGCGCTCGGCTTTTTCATCTGACCGCCATGGATGGCGGGAATGCCGGAATTGCATGGAGCTCTTTCCGGCCCTGAAAAAGACGGTCTGCTTATACGTATTCCTGGCGCCAGGGCGCAAGCTGTCGAGAATTACTTCTCAATCGGCGTATCGTCGCGGTTGCCCCATTCACCCCAGGAACCCGCGTAGCCGCGCATATTAAAGCCCAGTGCCTTGCCGACCAGCCAGGTGAAGCTGCTGCGGTGGTGGCTTTGGCAGTGGGTGGCAATTTCCATGTCGGGCGTGAGGCCCAGGGCGCCTAGCTCGGTGATCAGCTCGGCGTAATCGCGTATACGTAGCGCGCGGTTGCGATCCATGGCATGGAGCCAATCCATATTGACCGCCCCCGGAATATGGCCCAGGTGCTTGTTGTTACCGCGTAAGCCATCGTACTCATCTTTGGAGCGCGCATCCCATACCGCAAACTGCCTATCATCGAGCTTTTCTTTGATTTCGTCGCAGGTAATCAGGGCTTGGGGGTTGAGAAACTCAGCGTGGTATTCGCTGGGGGTTGGGGCGGTCGGTTCTGTGCTCTCCTCCAGGCCCGCATCGCGCCAGGCGTGAATGCCGCCGTTCAAATAGGAGTAGCGAGTGTGGCCGATCAGGTCTAGCGTCCACAGTAACCGTGCCGCCCAACCGCCGCCTTCGTCGTCGTAAGCGACCACGTGAGTATCGCGGGTTAAGCCCAGGGCACTGAACAGCCTTGATAGCGCCTCGACGCTGGGAACGTCGCTGGGCACAGGCCCTTCACCGCGCATCAAGTAGCGAAAATCGAGGAAGATAGCCCCAGGCACATGGCCTTGGCGATAGCTATCGCCGTTGACCGGTACATCGATAATCAGCAGCTGTGGGTCATCCAAATGTTCCTGCAGCTGTTCAGGCTCAACGATTAGCGGCAGCAGGTTGGATTCCGACGATTGGCTTTCGGTGCTCATGAGTAACTCCTCTAAATCCTAGCTATCCAAGCTATCAAGTATGCGCCGGTAGCTGGTAAAGCGTGCTGGATGAATCTTGCCTGCCTCGACCGCTGCGAGTAAAGCACAGCCTGGCTCATTGCGGTGGCGGCAGTCACGGAAGCGGCAGTGACCAATATAGTCGTGAAACTCAATAAAGCCGTCGGTGACTTCCTGCTCGTTGAGGTGCACCAGGCCAAACTCGCGAATACCCGGTGAGTCGATGAGATCGCCGTCGGCCACTTCAGCGCGACTCATGGTGTAGAGGCGTGCCGTGGTGGTGGTGTGAGTACCTTTACGCGAGTCTTCCGAGAGCGCGCCAATGCGCAGGGTTTCATCGGGTAGCAGCAGGTCGATTAGCGAAGACTTGCCCACGCCGCTTTGACCGACGAATACCGAGGTGCGGCCTTCAAGCTGGCTGCGCAGATCATCCAGCCCGGTTTCGGTAGCGGTGGTGGTGCGCACGACGGGATAGCCCAAATTGCGATAGCGTTCTAATAATTTGCCTAACTCGCCGCCATCTTCTGGCAGCAGGTCGGTTTTGTTGAGCACCAGCACTGGCGCTATACCGGTGGCCTCGGCGGCGACCAGATAGCGATCGATAAGGTTGGCGTGAGGTGCGGGTTCTACCGCAAACACGATCAACAGCTGGTCAATATTGGCGGCCACCGGTTTGAGCAGGCCGCGAGCGTCTGGGCGCTTAAGCACGCTATCGCGCTCTTCACGAGCCACCACCACGCCGGAGCCTTCTTGTCCTGCGCGCCATATCACTCTGTCGCCGGTGACTAGGCCGTCCAAGTTGGCGCGTAAGTGACAGCGCACCGGTTCATTATCGCTATTGCGCACCTCCAGGGTGCGTCCAAAGTGAGCAACGACACGGCCCGGCTGTTCGGCACCGTATTCACCGGCGGAGAGTTTTTCAGCGTCTTGCACATCGCGCTTTTCGGCGCGCTGGGCACGTTCCGCCTGGACTTTCTCGACTCGCCACTGCTGCTGGCGACTTAATTTACGTTTGCTCATGACCACCTGATGATCGCTACAATAGATGTCATTGTACCTATCAAAGGTGTGATTGTACTTATCAAAGATGCCATCAAGTAGCCAAGCTCTCCTTTGTAGCTGCTTGAAGGGTCTATTTTCAGTGTTATTTAAGAAACCTCTGATTAACTATTGCGCTCGACCATACGGCGTTAAAAATCGCCTCAAAATGCTCATTTACAACCCGTAAACTCCGCTTTTTCGTTGATTTTTGCCTTGTCTGGCCTTCACTCATTACGTTAATCAGAGGCTCCTTAAGTATTATTTTGTTTTTCACTATTCAGGTTGCATTCAAGTCTGCTACTCATTGCAGTGCTCTCATCAACACCTAAAAAGGCTAAGCATTACAAGGTATCGCAACCGTGCTCAAGGTGAGATTCGCGAAGGTTGTGCGCTCGCTCTGTCTGGTGAAATGTCTCAAGAGCACTCATCAATTAGTATAAGGCATTGTAGCTGCTCACTACGCATTTACTGTGGGCGTCAAATCAGATGACCTTATGTCGTATGCATCTGAAATCGCTGTGGCTCTCGTAAGGAAATGTTTTATATAACATAAAATGTATTCTTATACATTTTATGATCTGAGCCAGGCTGCATTATAGGGTTGTATAAGCATAGATCTAACTAGTCTTTTTATGAGTCTTTAAAAAATCTTCACCAAGGGCTATTTGACACAGCAATCTGAGGGCTGCTATTAATATTTTGTGATATATCACGGCATGCATCGCAAACATGGAGCAGCTTATGAAAACTATAAAAAGATCTATCGTAGCAGCGCTTGGCATTGCTTTACTCTCGCCTTTAACCAACAGTTACGCGCAAGATGTAACAACGCTTAACTTCCAAACACATCATAGTTCCTCATCATTACAAGGAGAGGCACTTAATCGATTTGCCGATTTGGCAAACGAAATGTCAGGCGGTAGTTTAGATATAAAAATGCATACTGACTCAGCAGTAGTGAAAGCGTCTGAGGCATTTGAGTCAGCAAGTATGGGTATTATTGATGGTGATGCAACGGGGGCAGGATATATAACGGGTAAAAATCCAGCCTTTCAATTTTATGGCGATATCATGGGAGGGTACAACACACCTCTCGAGTTAATCGGTTGGTATAAAGATGGAGGCGGGTTAGAGCTAGCTAACGAACTATACCACAAATTTGATATGCACTTGGTTGGAGTGTTTGTCGCGACTCCTGAAGCTCTCAGCTCGACTACTGAGTTGGCGGGGATAGAAGATATAGATGGTTGGAAGTTCCGCTCTCCTCCTGGTATGGAGTCTGAAATATTTGCAAGTTTGGGAGCTGGCCCAGTTGTAATGCCTTTTGGTGAAGTGTTTACGGCGATGTCCACAGGAACCGTTTCCGGCGCGGATGCATCCACCTTGGCAGTGAATAAAGGTTTAGGTCTCTACGATATAGCAGAGCACGCTACTTATCCGGGTTTTCATTCAATGCCCCTTGGCCGCAGAAATTGAGTGCAACACCTGAGCATTTCGCTAAGGTGTTGTCCCATGTCTTACCTCGAACTCAGCATTGAAGAACGTGCCAGCATCCAAGTGGGTCAAGCCCAAGGGATGAGCCTTCGGCATATTGCCCAGCTCTTAGGGCGAGCTCCTTCAACCATCTCTCGTGAAATACGCCGTAACCAAATAGCCCAGAACGGTTACTGTGCCCGGCACGCTCAACGTCAGCGAGAAAAGCGTCGAGCTGCCTGTCGCCCGACACAGAAGCTTGTGCCGGGCACGGAGCGTTTTGACCTCATCGTTTATATGTTGCGACAACGCTTGTCTCCTGAACAAATTAGCGGCAAGCTCAAAATGATGAAACTACCTGATTTGCGCGATGCCTACGTCTGCCGAGAAACCATCTACACGGCCATTTATGCCTTGCCTGTTGGCCACCTTCGCAAGGAACTGATTCACTGCTTGCGACAAGGTAAAACCACACGCAAGCCTCGCCGTGGCGAAGTGGATCGACGTGGACAGATCCCTGACATGGTCAGCATTCACTTACGTCCGCCCGAGGTCAGTAAGCGTGAAATGCCCGGCCACTGGGAGGGCGATCTGATTAAAGGTAAGAATAACGCGTCTGCGGTAGGCACCTTGGTAGAACTTAGTAGTGGCTATCTGATACTCGCAAAAATGGATGACGCCACCGCCACATCCGCCGTCGCAGGCTTTAGTGCTGCCCTGAACCGAATGCCGACCACCGCTCGAAAAAGCATGACTTATGATCAGGGGCGTGAAATGGCACACCATGCAAAAATTACTCAAGAAACCGGTGTTGCGATTTACTTTTGCGATCCCCATAGCCCCTGGCAGCGGGGGGCCAATGAGAATATCAATGGCCTAATCCGTCAATATTTACCGAAAGGAACGGATCTTTCAGTGCATAGCCAGGAAGAGCTAGACGCCATTGCCTTTGAGCTAAATATGCGACCTCGAAAACGCTTTGGGTTTAAATGTCCGATAGAAGTGATGAGCGAGCTGATGACCAAGTACCATGAAAGCCCATCAACCATCCAGTGAGTGTGTTGCACTCAGAGTCTGCATCCGCCCCCATTGAGCACGTGGCGATGAATCTTGAAAAGTGGAATAGTCTTAGTGAAGCAGAGCAACAAATACTTCGTTCTGCTCTGGATACCATTGCATTGGAGATAGTTCAAGACTCCACGATGCTTGATCGTCAAGCAGCAGTAGAACTTAGGCAAGAAGGCGTAACTCTACACGATTGGAGCGAGGAAGACCGTCAGGCATTCAGAGAAGCAGCTCAAGCAGTGTGGGAAGATTGGTCGACACGTAGTCCTGAAGCAAAAGCCGCGTACGATTCACATATCGCCTATATGACGAAAATAGGCATCCTTGAATAGATGAAAATGCCAATAAACCGAGGCCATTAGGTCTCGGCTTACTCAAGGAGAGACTCTATGCCACCTGCTAAGCATAAGTCATCGATTGCAAAAACAATAACGGCACTTTTTTCTTTGCTACTACTCGTGATTGTGGCCGTCACTTTTTATGAAGTGTTAGCCAGGTATATATTTAAAGCTCCCACCCTTTGGGCCAATGAGTTGGCACTTTGGTTATCTGCGATTCTTTATGCGGCGGCAGGAGTCTATGCAATGCAGCTCGACCAGCACCTTCGTATTACCGTCTTATATGACGCTTCGCCATCTTGGTTAAAGCGAGTATTCGACTGTATCCAGCTTGTTTGCGTGCTTACTTACTGCTTGGCGGTATCCTGGTTCGGTTGGCCCAGTTCATGGAAAGCATTGTCAACGTGGGAGCGCTTTGGTACCGCTTGGAACCCTCCCATACCTGCGACAGTCAAGCCTGCCATAGTATGCGCAGCACTGATAATAGCGATCTACGCGATTATCAATTTCGTCAACAATATGCGGGGGATCGACACTCGCTCACTGGCTGAGGAGAAGGGACGTGTCGATTGAGTTAATTACCCTAGTACTTGTTCTTGGCGTTCTATTTCTGATGGCCATAGGTGTGCCGCTGGCCTTTGCTGCGGGCTCTCTTGCGATCACAACCGCTTACTTTAATTATGGTACTCCCGTCATCGCCATTGCCCACAAAACTATATATGGGCTGGCTACTGAGTATGCGTTACTCTCTATTCCGTTGTTTATATTTATGGCAACGCTGTTAGAAAGATCGAGAATAGCCCACGACCTTTACAATAGTCTCAATAAACTATTTGGACACCGAAAAGGTGGCGTAATGACCGTTACGCTTGTTATATCCATCTTTATGGCTGCCATAAGCGGTATCATAGGTGGTGAGATTGTTCTGCTCGGTCTAGTGGCACTACCTCAAATGTTGAGGCTTAACTATGATAAAAAACTGGCAATTGGAGTGATCTGTGCTGGCGGTTCCTTGGGGACAATGATCCCTCCGTCAATTGTGCTAATTGTTTATGGGCTCACCGCCGAAGTCTCAGTGCATAAATTGTTTCTCGCTTCATTTGTTCCAGGCTTTGTATTAGCGCTTGCCTATTATGCTTATATCTATATTCGTTGTACGTTAAATCCAAACCTAGCCCCAATGCCCGATAAAGTAGAAGTCGAAGCCATTGGTTGGAAGGACATCATTCATGGTTTCCTTCCGTTTCTGTTGCTAATTTTTATCGTGTTTGGGTGCATCTATGGAGGAGTAACATCAATTACAGAAGCAGCTGGGGTAGCTGTGGGCGCCACCCTTATGGTGATATATGCACGCAAAGAGCTTTGCAAAGAGTTAGTGTGGCAAGCGCTTAAAAGGACGCTCCTGTCATGCGGTATCATTTTATGGGTAACTTTTGGCGCAGCGGTATTAATTGGAATATACAATCTCTCAGGGGGGCAACAGTATGTTACTAGCTTTATTGCTGGGCTAGGTATTTCTCCTTTTGCAACAATCTTGGTTATGATGCTAGTGTTTTTTGTGCTTGGACTGTTTATGGATTGGATTGGAATACTGCTTCTTACAATTCCTATTTTTGTACCAATTGTAACTCATTTAGGTTATGACCCAGTATGGTTTGGTGTGCTCTTTTCACTAACGATGCAAGTTGCATTTTTGTCACCTCCATTTGGGCCGGCTGCATTTTATTTAAAAAGTGTTGCCCCACCTGAGATCAGCCTTCAAACAATATACGCTTCGCTTTGGCCATTTATGCTTATACAAATAGCAATACTGGTATTTATGTTGGCTTTTCCTGGTATAGCACTTTGGTTGCCTGCCGCACTCAGCTAAAAAGGATTAAAAATGAAAATAACAGCGATAAAAACATATCGACTAAAAGAATTTTCCAATGTGCTTTGGGTGCACGTTGAAACGGATGCTGGTATCGTCGGTTTAGGTGAAACATTTTATGGTGCTGGGGCTGTAGAGGCCCATATACACGAAACACTTTCCGAGCGGTTGTTGGGCAAAGATCCTCTTCATATTGAGGCTTTGCACAAAGAGATGGTATCACTCCCCATGGCGCAGTCTTCAACAGGCGCTGAATACCGCGCAGCCTCTGCTATCGACATAGCTCTCTGGGATATCTTTGGTAAAGTATGTAACCAGCCAGTCCACCAAATGTTAGGGGGGCTTTGTTGGGAGAAAATTCGTATATATAACACTTGCGCAGGTTATCGTTACGTTCGAACCAACAATATCAAGCCGGTTTCAAATTGGAATATAGGTGCCTCAGAGGGGCCTTATGAGGATCTGGACGGCTTTATGAACCGCCCAGCGCAGTTAGCTGAAAATCTCCTGGAGTCGGGTATTACGGCAATGAAAATCTGGCCATTTGACCCTATTGCTGCTGAAACGCGTGGCCAGTACATCACCTCACCGCAAATGAAAAAAGCCATAAAGCCCTTCGAAGAAATACGTAAGGCCGTTGGCGATGATATGGACATTATGGTTGAGTTCCATTCTCAGTGGAATTTACCTACTGCAAAAAATATTGCTAAGGAATTGGAGCAATTTAATCCCACTTGGTATGAAGACCCCATCCGAATGAACTCACCGCAAGCACTTGCTGAGTTTGCCGCTTCTACCTCTGTTTGGACGTGTGCCAGTGAAACGCTTGGTTCTCGTTGGCCCTATAAAGACATGCTGGATCGTGACGCAACCCATGTGGTTATGGTCGATCTCTGCTGGACTGGGGGGTTAACAGAAGGGCGCAAAATAGCCTCCCTTGCCGAAACCTGGCATCGCCCTTTTGCTCCTCATGACTGTATTGGCCCGGTTGGATTTGTGGCCGCCATTCATATGTCGTTTAGTCAGCCAAACACGCTCATTCAGGAGAGTGTAAGAGCTTTTTATCGAGGCTGGTACACCGAGTTGGTAACGGTTGTACCCAAAATCGAGAATGGCTTTGTATACCCCATGGAGGGGCCAGGGCTTGGCGTTGAGCTTCTGCCCACTTTCTTTAAACGCTCCGATTTGAGCGTGAGAAAAACGTCACTTTAAAGGAGATACCCATGGCAACGAATCTTTTTGATTTAACAGGTAAAACCGCTCTCATTACCGGCTCTTCACGGGGCTTGGGTCGCGCTTTTGCCGAGGGGCTTGCCAGTGCTGGAGCTTCGATCATCCTTAACGGAATGAACCGAGAGCGACTAGAAGTTGCTGAAAGAGAGATGACTCAGAGTGGCTATCATGTCGAAATCGCTGCTTTTGATGTCACCGATGAAAGCGAGGTTAAATCAGCCTTCGCTAAATTCGATAAAGCTGGTATCAATATTGACATTTTGATTAATAATGCCGGAGTGCAGTTTAGAAAGTCGATGGTTGAGCTTGAAACATCCGATTGGCACCGTGTAATAGATACTAATTTAACCTCAGCTTTTGTTGTCGGCAGAGAAGCGGCAAAAAGAATGATTGAGCGTGGTTACGGCAAGATAATTAATATAGGTTCCCTAACCAGTGAGCTAGCCCGGGCAACGGTTGCTCCCTACACGGTAGCCAAGGGCGGCGTTAAAATGCTGACTAAAGCCATGGCTGCTGAGTGGGGAGAGCATGGTATCCAGGCTAACGCCATTGGGCCTGGTTATATGTTGACTGATATGAATGAAGCCCTAACCTCAAACCCAGATTTTGATGCATGGGTAAAAAGCCGAACACCTGCCCGTCGTTGGGGAAAGCCTGAGGAACTCGCAGGAACAGCCATTTACCTTAGCTCCGCTGCTTCAGCCTATGTTAATGGACAAATAATTTATGCTGATGGCGGCATGATATCAGTGCTATAGGGGGCCTTTATGCAAACAATAGTTATACACTCCCCCGGTGACTTGCGCGTCGAAGAGCATCAAGAAGCGCATCCGCCTGGTTCAGGTGAAGCAAAAATAACGATTAGTAAAGGTGGTATTTGCGGCTCTGACCTTCATTACTTCCATAACGGCGGTTTTGGTGCGGTAAGGTTGCAAGAGCCTATGGTTCTAGGGCATGAAGTAGCTGGTGTTGTCGCGGAACTTGGCATAGGTGTTTCACATTTGAAAGTGGGCGATAAGGTGGCTGTGAATCCTTCTATGCCTTGTGGCACATGCCAGTACTGTCAAAATGGCCAACGAAACCAATGCGAAGACATGCGTTTTTTTGGAAGTGCCATGCGTTTTCCTCATCAACAGGGGTTGTTTCGCCAAAATGTCACGATTCCAGCCCAACAACTCTACCCGCTACAACCCGATACTGACCTGACATATGCTGCTTGCGCAGAGCCTTTAGCCGTTTGCCTCCATGCTGTACGCCAAGCAGGCTCTTTGGTCGGGAGTAACGTATTAGTCTCGGGATGCGGGCCGATTGGCTGCTTAACGGTACTTTCTGCTGCTCGTGCTGGGGCTCAATATATTACCGCGACAGATCTTTCTGATGCTCCTTTAGCGATTGCGGCTCAATTAGGTGCGCATCGTAGTGTTAATCTCAATAGCCAACCAGATGCGTTGACCTCCCTTGCTCACGGGAAGGGTAGCCAAGATGTTATCTTTGAATGCTCGGGTAGCCCCAAAGCACTTGCGTCGGCATTAGAGATTATTAAGCCCGGCGGTATTATTATTTTGGTCGGTTTAGGTGGTGAGATTCCATTTCCCTTAAATTTAGCGGTTGCTAAAGAGGTTAAGATGATGGGGAGCTTCCGCTTTGACGAGGAATTTTCCCAGGCAGCTGATCTTATTGATAGAAAGGTGGTTGATTTAAAACCTTTCGTATCTTCAGTTATACCTTTTGGAGAGGCAAAGTCTGCTTTCGATCTAGCTTCTCTGCGTGAAAAATCCATGAAAGTTCAGCTTGATTTTGACGGAAAATGAGTTTTTTACATGGTAATTTTTTGTGCTTTTTTGATAGAGGTTGATTGAATGTTAAATTTATGTTTGCTATGAAAGGTGCGATGAGTATTTTTATTTATTTACCAAGCATAATATTTTATTTGGCGAGCTTATGCATGGAAAAATAGGTAAGTTTTGTCCGATAACAATGGCTGAATAGATATGAGCAATAAAACTAGTAATGCGGGTCAGAACCTGCTTGATCTCGCCTATGATAAGCTTGAAGAACTCATTGTCACCTGCGAGCTAAAGCCAGGCAGCCATCTTAGGATTCAAGACTTACAAACGATGACAGGCTTTAATCGAATGCCGGTGTATCAGGCGACAACTCGTTTGGCTGCTGATACGTTAATGATTATTCATCCGCGACAAGGTGTCCAGATTTCACCAATAGACTTGTCTCGTGCTTCATTACTGCTTGACTTACGTCGAGACCTTGAAAGGTTTGTTATATCGCTGGCTAGCCAAAGGGCAAGCGACGCGCAAAGAAGTCAGTTTCGCCACATAGCTAACTTGTTAAAAACAAGTGAGTCTTTAACTATCTCTGAATTCAATGCTTATGATAGCAAAATAGACCAAATGGTGCTTTCCGCGTGCGGTGAGCCTTTTCTACAGTATACGCTTAGACCTCTGCATACTATTTTTCGAAGAATTGGCTGGGTTTATCATTCCTATACTGCCGGTGGGGAAAGTCTTGATAGTACCGTGGAAGGTCATATCGCTGTCCTGGATGCCATACTTTCCGGTAAGCCAGAACAAGCCGCACTGGCATCTGATAAGCTTATTGACTTTGTGAAAGATATGTTGCCGGTTTTAAGCGATGAATTACCTCCTAGTGTCTTTGATGTAAGAATGGAATTTAAACAACCTTAATTTAATAACAATACTGGAGCTTCCATGGACATAGTCTTTCATGGCAAAAATGCACAAACATTTTTTAGCAATTTTGAATCCCTTCTTGAGGACGATCACACCATAAAACTGTTGCCAGATACGCTCGAATCCGAAGAAGATATTGCTTGCTATGCCGGTGCCGATGTCATTGTTGGTGTCAAACATGATTCATCGCTACCTACTTTAACAAAAACAAAGTTGTTTCATGTCCCAGGCGCTGGTTATGACGGTTTAGACCTCTCTCTGCTTCCAAGCACAACAACGGTCTGTAATTGTTTTGGCCATGAGCAAGCCATCGTTGAGTATATTATATCAGCTCTGCTGCTGAGACATGTTCCTCTAGCGGATGCTGATAAAAAATTAAGACATGGTGACTGGGAGTATTGGGCTGGTGGTGCATCAGGCCTACGCACTGAGCTATCTTCTGAATCCATAGGTATCATCGGTTTTGGACATATTGGGAAAGAATTGGCAAGTCGAGCTCATGCTTTTGGAATGGATGTTTCAATAGCAAATAGGAGCATAGTTGAAGCGTCTAGCCAAATAAAAAAATATTATGCTTTTGATGATCTATCTTCTATGTTGAAAGATGTCGATATTGTCGTTAATACGCTTCCGCTGTCTAAAGATACTGAAGGTTTTATTGGTCAAAAAGAGTTTAAAGATATGAAAAGGAGCGCTGTTTTTGTCAATGTTGGTCGTGGCCGCGTGGTTGATGAGAAAGCGTTATTTGATGCCCTAAATGAGTCGAGAATTGCTAGCGCGGTCATAGATACTTGGTATGTCTATCCAGCAGGCTCAGAGTCTAACCCTTTACCCGCTTCTCTTCCTTTCCATGAATTAGACAACGTGATTATGACCCCGCACATGTCAGGATGGACACACGGTACGGTAAAGCGCCGCCAGTTAACGATGGCACGCAATATTAATAAACTTTCCAAGGGTGACGGCGATCTTGTGAACATTGTTTCTACTTAAATGCCAATTAAATCAGAGATCTGCTTGTGAATCTTTACCCATAATTAAAACGGCATAGTTTGCTGATGATATAGCTTCAGCGGCAGATGCGGAACTGTTTCCTCTCGTGTTAAAGTGCGAGAATTTATAGGGCCTGTGGACGTTTCGTCGTGATTCACGCTGAAACGTCCACAGGCCCTTGTTTAACTGTAAGCGTAAATTTAAGGCACAATGGCATGATTTGAATAGCCATTTAGGCAAAAGGATAACGGTAATGAGCAACGATACGACGGGTGCAACAGAAGGAAAAACAGCGCCGCGGAATGATCTGCTGGTGTGGATTGATCTAGAGATGACCGGTCTCGATCCTAATAAAGAGCGCATCATTGAAGTAGCCACGCTCATTACAGATGCGGATTTGAATGTGGTCGCCGAGGGGCCGGTTATTGCGGTGAAGCAGCCCGATAGTCTGCTGGCGCAGATGGATGACTGGAACCAGAAAACCCACGGCGAATCAGGCTTAGTCGCACGCGTGAAGGCAAGCCAAGTGGAAACCGCTGAAGCTGAGCAGCAAACCCTGGCGTTTTTGCAGCAGTACGCAGTGGCAGGTTCGTCGCCCATGTGTGGCAACAGCATCCATCAGGATCGTCGTTTTCTCGAGCGTGAAATGCCTGCGTTGCTCAACTTTTTCCACTACCGCAATCTTGATGTGTCTACCATAAAAGAAGTGGCCAAACGCTGGAACCCCGGTGCGCTGGCGGGCTTTAGTAAACAGAATGTGCACTTGGCCATGGACGATATTAAAGAGTCGATTGCCGAGCTGGCCCACTACCGCAATACATTTTTACGCGTTGATCAGCGCAGCGACGAAGAAGAATAGCTAAGAAGAGTAGCGTTTAAGACGCGTCAGTGGCAATGCGCTCACTGCGTTTAAGACGCTGCTCCTCAAGCGCCCAGGCGACGTGTTCACGCACCAGCGAGCTTGGGTAGGCTCTGCGCGCCCAGAGCGCGGCTTCAACGGCCTCGCTCCAGGGCGCGTTACCCAGGCCAATGGCGATATTGCGCAGCCAGCGCTGGTAGCCAATGCGCCGAATGGGGCTGCCAGCGGTTTTATCCAGAAACTCCGCTTCGCCCCAGCCAAACAGGCTAATAAGCGATGCGCGATCCAGGTCATGGCGCGGCGCAAAGTCATCTTCCTGGGTGATATGGGTAAAACGCGTAAAAGGGCATACCAATTGGCAGTCGTCGCAGCCGTAAATACGGTTGCCCATGGCGCGACGAAACTCGACTGGAATCGCCCCGTGCAACTCAATAGTGAGATACGAAATGCACTTGCGCGAGTCGACCACTTTATCGTCAACAATGGCACCGGTGGGGCAGGCCACTTTGCACGCGTTACAGCTACCGCAGTGTTCGTGCTCAAACGGTGCGTCAATGGGCAATGGAAGGTCAGTATAGAGTTCGCCAAGAAAAAACAGCGAACCCGCCTTGGGGTTGAGCAGCATGGCGTTTTTGCCAAACCAGCCGAGCCCCGCTTTTTGAGCCAGGGCGCGTTCCATCACCGGCGCTGAGTCGACAAAAGCGCGGTAACCGAAGCTGCCGACTTCCTGCTCAATTTTTTTTGCTAATAGGGCTAACCGTTTGCGGATTAGCTTGTGATAATCACGGCCAAGGGCGTAGCGCGATACATAGGCGCGGTTGGGCTGACCGAGCACCTTGGTGCTCTCCACTTCGGCGGGCAGGTAATCCATACGCACGCTGATAATGCGTTGAGTGCCGGGTTCCAGTTCCTCTGGGCGAGTGCGCTTGGTGCCATGCTTGGCCATAAAGCCCATTTCGCCGTGGTAGCCTTTTTCCAGCCACGCGTCGAGGTGGTCTTCATGAGCCGACAGTTCAGTATCGGTGATGCCCACCTGCTGAAAACCCAGCTCTCGCCCCCAGGTTTTAATCAGGTCGGCAAGGCGAGCAAGTTTCTGATCAGTCATTGCACCATCAGAACGTGCAAAGGCAGTGGAATTCGACATAGTCAATCAACAGCAAGGCATTAAGCGCGCTATGCTAACGCATTGGCAGCCATCAAAACATGTGAAAGGAGCGATCGTGACAGTCCCGAATACTTCCATGCTACGCCCCCTCTATAAAGCCGCCCAGGTTCAGGAACTCGATCGGCGCACGATCGCCGGGGGTATCGATGGCTTTGCATTGATGCAGCGCGCCGCCTCAAGCGCCTGGCACAGCTTCCGCTCCCGCTGGCCACAAGCACGTAGTATCACCGTGCTATGTGGGAGTGGCAACAACGGTGGCGATGGTCACGTGCTGGCAGCGCTAGCCATGCAGTCGGGCCTCAAAGTGCAGCGGATAACCCTTAAGTCCGTTGAAGAGCTCAGCGGCGACGCGGCCCGTGCCGCAGAATTAGCAACATCCGCGGGCGTGGGCTGCGAGGAGTGGCACGCTGGGATTGAGCTCACCGGCGAAGTGATTGTTGATGCATTGCTGGGTACCGGGTTGACCGGTGAAGTAGAGGGGCGCTTCAAGCGTGCTATTGAAACGATCAACGCTGCAAAGCAGCCAGTCCTGGCGATTGATATTCCCTCTGGATTGGTTGCCGACACCGGTGCGGTACCGGGTATTGCTGTGAAGGCCTCCTGCACGGTGACCTTTATTGGCGATAAGGTTGGATTACATACAGGTGATGCCCCTGCCTATACTGGCGAGATCGACTTTCGACCCCTGGGTGTCAAAGCCCAGGCCTATTTCGATATTCCCCCCACGGCTTGGCGGCTGGATGATTCGCTGCTGGCAGAGGCTTTTGCACCACGCCTGCGTACCAGCCATAAAGGCGACATGGGCCATGTGCTGATCATGGGCGGCGCCCCTGGTTTCGGAGGTGCCGCGCTGCTGGCCTGTCAGGCTGCTGCCCGCTTAGGGGCGGGTAAAGTAAGCTTGGCGACTGCCCCAGAACATATTGCCGCCAGTTTGGTGCGTTGCCCGGAGGTGATGGCTCATGGCGTACGCGGTGGCGCTGAGGCCGCTGAACTGCCCAGTAACGCTGACGTTGTGGTGGTCGGGCCAGGGCTTGGCCAAGCTGCCTGGGGGCAGGCGGTGCTGCAGAGTGCGCTGCAGGCAGATAAGCCGCTGGTGGTAGATGCCGACGGGCTTAACCTCCTGGCGCGCCAGTGGCCGGAGGTTCGCCGTGATAACTGGATTTTGACTCCACACCCCGGTGAGGCCGCGCGACTATTGAACTGTTCCGTTGCCGATATCCAATCCGACCGGCCCGCTGCTGCCCAGGCATTGCAACGCGCTCGGGGTGGTGTGGTGATTTTAAAAGGCGCGGGCAGTTTAATTGCTGGGCCTAGCGGTTTGGTGGTGTGCCCTTACGGGAACCCCGGTATGGCCAGCGGCGGCATGGGCGATGTGCTCAGCGGCATGCTGGGGGCGTTGGTTGCTCAGCGGGGCGAGGTGGAGTTTAGTGTCTGGCTAGGTGCCATGGTGCATGCGTTAGCGGCCGATCGCGCGGCAGCGGAAGAAGGCGAGCGTGGCCTGCTGGCCAGCGATCTGGCATCCTATGCGCGAAAATTGATTAATCCGTGAAGGCAGCCCACATGCAGGTGCAATTAGACAACGAAGAGGCCCAGGTCGCTTTTGGCGAAACTCTCGGGCACGTATTGCAAGGACGCGGGCTCGTCTATCTAGAGGGTGAGCTAGGTGCCGGTAAAACCACGTTAACGCGTGGCATCCTGCGGGCTTACGGCCATCAAGGGGCGGTTAAAAGCCCCACTTACACCTTGGTAGAGCCTTATGAGTTGAACGATCAGCGGGTTTATCATCTGGATTTATACCGCTTAGCGGATCCAGAAGAGCTTGAGTTTATTGGTGGTCGAGACGTGCTGGCCGACGATGCAGTCACCATTATTGAGTGGCCCAGCCGCGGTGAAGGGTGGTTGCCAGCGCCTGACCTGCGCCTAACCTTGGAAGTAGTGGCGCAAGGGCGTTTAGTCTCATTAGCTGCGGGTAGTGATAACGGTCAGCGTATGCTTGAATTATTGCGAAGTAAGGTAAGTAGCAAGGTAAGTGCAGTCAGTAAAGAAGGTTCTGACCAGTTGGAGAACGGTGTGATTCAATGGAAATGAAGGGCATAGCGGCAGGTGTATATCGCTTATTAGCCGCCGGTTTTTTTGCCCTGGCGGCGGTTGATGTACAAGCGTCCAGCGTAGAGAGCATGCGGCTTTGGGCGGCGCCAGATCATGCCCGGCTGGTGTTTGATCTCTCCGCTGCGACTAATGCCAACGTATTTTCGCTGGAGAACCCGGCGCGGTTGGTGATTGATTTAGATGATACCCAAATGGATACCGACCCCAGTACGCTGCCTTTGCACGACAGTGCAATTACCTCGGTGCGTACCGGCGTGCGGGAGGGTGGGGGCCTGCGGGTAGTGCTTGAACTCAATCGAGAAATTGAGCCACGCCATTTTACCCTGACACCTAACGACCAGTACGGCCACCGACTGGTCGTTGATCTCGAATATCCTGGTGAGAGTGCCGTCGAGAATCCGATTGACCCCATTGAGGCGATGATTCGGGACCAGGAAATTCAGGCCCAGCGGGAATCTGCTCAAGGCCAGCTGTCGGACAGCGTGGCGCCGCCTAGCGAGGCAGCGCCGACAGAAGTGCAGGAAGCCAAGCCGCACCCAAGGCGCGATATTATTATTGCCGTCGACGCCGGTCATGGTGGTGAAGACCCAGGGGCGATTGGTCCTTCAGGCACACGGGAAAAGGACGTAGTGCTGGAAATTGCCCGTCGCCTAGCCGCTGAAGTGAACGGTACTGAGGGCTTTAAAGCCGTGCTGGTGCGGGATGGTGACTACTATATAGGGTTGCGTCAGCGTACCGCACTGGCACGTGAGCAGAAAGCCGACTTTTTTGTTTCGATACACGCCGATGCTTTCACCAGCCCAAGACCTCAAGGGAGCTCGGTCTATGCGCTTTCTCAGCGCGGCGCCACCTCGGAAACCGCCCAGTGGCTGGCGGATAGTGAGAACCGCTCCGACCTTATCGGCGGTGTCGATGGCAGTCTCTCCTTGCGTGATAAAGACCAGGTGCTGCGCGGCGTGTTGTTGGATTTGACTATGACTGCCACGCTGAATGACTCGCTCTCGATCGGTGGTCAGGTATTGGAGCAGTTAGGCCGCATTAACCGGCTGCATAAGTCGCGGGTCGAGCAGGCTGGGTTTATGGTACTGAAGTCTCCCGATATCCCCTCGCTGTTGATCGAGGTTGGCTTTATCTCTAACCCTGACGAAGAGCGTCGGCTACGCGACCCAGTACACCAATCAGGGCTTTCTCAGGCTATCTTCAGCGGTTTGCGCGAGCATTTCGAGCGCTTCCCACCGCCGGCCAGCCTGCTTGCCTGGCAGCGTGATAATCAGCATCGCCCTTCGGGTAACGAGTACCGTATTCAGTCGGGAGACACCCTGTCAGCGATTGCTGTGCGTCATGGCGTGCCGGTTAATCAGTTGAGGCAGGCCAATGACCTGAATGGTGACGTGATTCGTGTTGGCCAAGTGTTACAGATTCCCCGTTCATGAGGTGCCGTGTTGACTGATATGACCGCTACCGCACCGCGTATACAGGTACTCGACCCGCGGTTGGCCAACCAGATTGCCGCCGGGGAGGTGGTTGAGCGCCCCTCATCGGTCACCAAAGAGTTGATAGAGAACGCTATTGATGCTGGCAGCCAGCGTATCGAAGTAGAGATCGAGCAAGGGGGCGCGCGGCTGATCAAAGTGCGCGATGACGGGATTGGCATTGGCGAAGAGGATTTACCGCTGGCCCTGGCCCGCCATGCCACCAGTAAGATTGGCAGCCTGGAAGACTTAGAGGGCGTTAGTTCGCTAGGCTTTCGCGGTGAAGCGCTGGCATCGATTAGCTCCGTCTCGCGGCTGGAGCTGATCTCCAATGCCGAAGACGACCCCCGCCATGGCTGGCGGGTGGTTGCGGAAGGGCGGGGCATGGAAGCACGGGTGACACCTGCGCCACACCCCCGTGGTACCAGCGTTGGCGTGCGCGATCTGTTTTTTAATACCCCCGCCCGGCGCAAGTTTCTGCGCACAGAAAAGACCGAATTTGCCCATGTAGAAGAGGCATTTCGCCGTCAGGCGCTATCCCGCTACGACATCGCTTGGGTATTGCGCCATAACCAAAAAGTCATTCACCAGTTGCCCGCCGGTCACTCTGCGGCGGCCCGGGAGCGGCGTATTGCCTCGCTGTTGGGCAAGAATTTTATCGAGCATGCTCGCTATATCGAGCGCGAAGCGGGCGGTATACGGCTAAGCGGCTGGGTTGGCTTGCCCACCCACTCGCGCTCACAGGCTGACCAACAGTACTTTTTTGTCAATGGACGCGTGGTGCGTGATCGTTTGGTCGCCCACGCGGTGCGTCAGGCCTATCGTGATGTGCTGTTTAACGGCCGTCATCCGGTCTTTGTGCTCTATCTGGAGCTTGATCCAGACGTTGTGGACGTCAACGTCCACCCCACCAAGCATGAAGTGCGCTTTCGTGATGGTCGTATGGTTCACGACTTTCTCTATTCGAGCCTCCATCACTCCCTGGCATCGGCTAAACCCGCTGAGAGTGCAGAGGAGCATGATGCCGAGGTGGCTGATACGTCAGGCGCATCGCCACAGGGCGAAGCTTCAGAAATGGGGGCTGAACAACCCCGCTGGCAGCAGCAGGGGATTGCGCTGACCCACTCGCCGGATCGCCACCCCGGTGCTGAGCGCGTGCGCCGCTTTATGCAGGGTTATCAGGCGCTACACCCCAATCACGAAGAAACGCTGTTAACGCCTCAGCCGAGCCCTCCCAGTGAGCGAGGTAGTGAGGTGCGTGAAGCGCCCCTGGCGATGCCTGATAACGACCCCACTGCGCCACCACCACTAGGGTTTGCGCTAGGGCAGTTGCACGGCATTTATATTCTGGCCCAGAACGCTGAGGGATTGGTGCTGGTGGATATGCATGCCGCCCATGAGCGAATCGTCTATGAGCGCATGAAGACACAGCTGGCCGCTGCCAAAGGGTTGGATGCGCAGCCGCTGCTAGTGCCCGTCTCCATTGCCGCTAGCCGGGCCGAAGTGGCCACGGCAGAGAGCGAGCAAGAGTCAATTGCCAAGCTGGGTATTGAGCTGGATATCGCCGGGCCAGAGACGCTGCTGGTACGTCAACTGCCGGCGTTACTTGCCCAGGCTGATCCTGAGGCGCTGGTGCGTCAGATGCTGGAAGAGCTGGCGCGCTATGGGCGTACCCATCAAGTCGAGGCTAGGGTGCATGAACTACTCTCTACTATGGCCTGTCATGGCAGCGTGCGTGCCAACCGTCGGCTTACTATCGACGAGATGAACGCGCTACTGCGCGACATGGAGCGCACCGAGCGCAGCGACCAATGTAATCACGGTCGTCCCACCTGGACGCAGATGGGGCTCAAAGCGCTTGATCGGCTCTTCTTGCGCGGCCAATAGATGCTTGAACAACAGCTGCGCGATCAGTAATCACCTTTTTCTTAGCTAACGGAACCGCGCATGGCTGATACCCGCCCCTGGGCGATTTTTTTAATGGGCCCCACGGCCGCTGGGAAAACCGATGCTGCGATGGCGCTACACGAGCACCTGGGGCATGAGCTGATTAGCGTTGACTCGGCCATGGTGTACCGCGGTATGGATATTGGCAGTGCCAAGCCCTGCGCGAGTGAGCTTGCCCGTGCGCCTCACCACTTGATTGATATTCGCGATCCAGCAGAGCCCTATTCGGCGGCCGATTTTCGTGTAGATGCGCTTTCTCTTATGCGACAAATCAGCGCGGCAGGCAAAGTCCCCCTGCTGGTCGGCGGTACTATGCTTTACTACAAGCGGCTGGTCGAAGGGGTGGCAAACTTGCCTTCTGCCGACCCGGCTATTCGCCAGCGGCTTGAAGCACAGTGGCAAAACGAAGGACTATTGTCGCTACATCAACGCCTGGCAGAGGTGGATGCGCTATCCGCCCAGCGCATTCACCCCAATGACCCGCAGCGCGTCATGCGCGCGCTGGAGGTGTACTACGCCAGTGGGCGGCCAATGAGTGAGCTGTGGGCGGAGCAACAGCCGGAAACCTTTCCCTGGCGCGTGTTGTCGATAGCTTTGGCGCCCAGTGATCGCAGCTTGCTGCATCAACGCATTGCCCAGCGTTTCGAAGTAATGTTGGGTGAGGGCTTGATAAATGAAGTCGCCGCCCTCAAAAAGCGTAATGACTTACATTTAGGCCTACCGGCGATGAAGAGTGTTGGTTATCGCCAAGTGTGGGAGTACCTGGAAGGTGAGTATGACTATGCCTCCCTCGTTGAGCGAGGCGTGATCGCAACTCGTCAGTTAGCCAAGCGACAATTAACCTGGTTAAGAAGCTGGCCAGAACTTAACTGGGTAGATTCACAGCGCTCAGATGCACTGGATCAGGTGTTGAAACTCGTGCGTGACAGCAGTGCTTAGCGTAAGATAGTTCGCTAAGCTGGTAATTTAGGTAGTGTGTTTTCGATTGGCTGGGTGTTTGAGCCTTTCGAATATCACTAGGCTCTTCGGGCATCATTCGGCCTTTCGGGCAGTAATAAAATAGTGCGGCGTAGCACCAGTAGGGCACGCCATTTGATAATTAACCCCAACGACAGTTTTAGGGAGAGCAACATGTCCAAAGGGCAGTCCCTTCAAGACCCGTACTTGAACATTCTGCGCAAGGAGCGCATTCCGGTCTCTATCTTTTTGGTCAACGGCATTAAGCTGCAGGGCCAGATCGAATCGTTTGACCAGTTTGTTATCCTGCTGCGCAATACCGTTAGTCAGATGGTTTATAAACACGCTATTTCCACGGTTGTTCCATCTCGCAACGTACGCTTGCCTGCGCAAGACCCGGCAGAGCAGGATGCGGAGATTTAACACCGCTGGAGAAGCAAGAGAGTCCACGAGGTATTGATTGTTTTTCGAACGCCCAGACGCCGGTGAAACGGCAGTTCTTGTTCACGTCGATTTTCATGATGAACAAAAACGTGAAGACCCGGGTGAGTTTTTAGAGCTCGTACGCTCTGCTGGTGCAGAGCCTGCGACTCTTCTCACTGCTAGCCGCCACCGACCTGACTCGCGCACCTTTATTGGGTCAGGTAAGTTGGAAGAGCTGCGGGCACTGCTCGCGGCTCATGAGGCAGAGTTGGTGATCTTCAACCATAGCTTAAGTCCCTCTCAAGAGCGCAATGTAGAGCAAGAGCTCAAGTGCCGAGTGCTCGACCGTACTGGTTTGATCCTCGATATCTTTGCGCAACGGGCAAGAACCCATGAAGGTAAGCTGCAGGTAGAGCTTGCTCAGCTTGAATATATGTCGACTCGCCTCGTGCGTGGTTGGACACACCTAGAGCGGCAAAAAGGTGGGATTGGCCTGCGCGGCCCAGGCGAGACGCAGTTAGAAACTGACCGTCGTCTGTTGCGTGGTCGGATCAAATCGATTCACAAACGGCTCGATAAAGTGCGCAGCCAGCGCGACCAGAATCGCCGAGCGCGTGCGCGCGCGGAAATTCATAGCGTATCGCTGGTGGGGTACACCAACGCCGGTAAGTCAACGCTATTTAACGCCTTAACCAATTCTGAGGTGTATGCAGCCGACCAGCTGTTTGCGACACTTGACCCTACTTTGCGGCGGCTTGAGATTGAAGACGTTGGTCCGGTAGTGATGGCCGATACCGTGGGCTTTATTCGCCACTTGCCGCACAAGTTGGTTGAGGCGTTTCAAGCGACGCTCCAGGAAGCCTCTGAAGCGTCGTTGTTGGTACACGTGATCGATGCCGCAGATCCTGACCGCGAGTTAAACGTGGAGCAGGTGGAGCTAGTGCTCAAAGAGATCGGCGCCGATGATGTGCCGGTACTCAAAGTCATGAATAAAATTGATAAGCTCGATAGTGCCCCACGTATAGAGCGTGATGGGCATGGTGTGCCCGAAGTGGTTTGGCTTTCGGCCCAGCAGGGCCAGGGGCTTGAGCTGCTCCATGAGGCGCTGACCGAGCGCTTGGCAAATGATGTCATTGGCTTTTCGCTGACACTGACTCCCGAGCAGGGTAAGCTGCGGGCAGGGTTGCACGAGCTCAATGCCGTTCGCGAGGAAGCCTTTGATGAGCAGGGGCATTCAGTGCTTGATGTGCGTTTGCCGCGGCGTGACTTTAATCAGTTGATGGCCCAACTGGGCGAGCGAGCCAACACCTATTTACCTGAAGCGCTGCGTGAAACCAATGAGTGGTAAGCGACTTAATTACCCATCCTAGTACGCTGCATGTATGCAGTTTTGTATAAAAATGGTACAAGGTTTATAGAGCAATAATATCAAAACGCGGTGGTGCCGCCTAAGTGTGATGCCATTAGCGTTAGCGAATACCTTAGTGGAGACGAAGTATGGCCTGGAATGAGCCTGGTGGTGGCAACCAGCACGACCCTTGGAGTAGTGGCGGCCGACGCGGTGGAAACGACGGCGATGGAAACCGTGGCAGTAATAATGGCGGCGGCAACAATGGCAATAAAGGGGGCAACAACCAAGGTCCACCTGACCTGGATGAAGCGCTGAAAAAGTTTCAGGACAAGCTCAACAGCATGTTGGGTGGCGGCAAAAAAGGCGGCGGCAAGAAAACCGGTGGTGGCGGTAGTGATAAGAACCGCAACCCTTTCGCGCTGCCAGGCCTGCTGATTATTGTTGCGCTGGCTATTTGGGCTGCAATGGGCTTCTACCTCGTGGATCAATCCGAGCGCGGCGTTGTGCTGCGGTTTGGTGAGTTTCAGGGCATCGTAGATCCAGGCCTGCAGTGGAATCCGCCGCTGATTGACGATGTACGTATGGTCAATGTGACCCGTGTGCGCTCTCTGTCGCAGACCCAGTCGATGCTGACCCGCGACGAAAACATTGTCGAAGTGGAAATTTCTGCTCAGTACCAAGTAGCTAATCCACGCGATTTTGTGCTTAACGTACGCGATCCTGCTATCTCGATTGAGAATGCGCTGGATTCGGCACTACGTCACGTCGTCGGCGGTACCGATATGATCGATATCTTAACCTCTGGCCGTGAGATTCTGGGTAGCTCGGTTGCTAGTCGTCTACAGTCCTATCTCGACAACTACGGTGCCGGTATTCGCCTGCAAACCATTAACATCGAGTCCACTTCGGCGCCCGCGCCAGTGATTGACGCCTTCGATGACGTTATCCGGGCCCGTGAAGATCGTCAGCGTACGATCAACCAGGGTATTGCTTACGCCAACGCGATTATTCCGGAAGCGCAAGGTCAGGCGCAGCGTATTGTTGAGCAGGGGCAGGGTTACCGTGAGTCAGTAGTCGCTGAAGCGCAGGGTCAAGCCAACCGCTTTAACTCGCTACTCTCCGAGTACACAAATGCCCCGGATATCATGCGTGAACGTATGTACCTGGACACAATGGAAGAAGTGTTTAGTAATTCGCCGAAGGTGCTGTTGGATGTAAGCGAAAACGCGCCGCTGATGTATCTGCCCCTCGATCAGCTTAGCGGTGGGAGCAGTAATCGAAATAACTCTTCGAGCGGAAGCGCCAATAGCGATGAACAGCTAGACCCGAGTGTGCTTGAGCGGTTACGCAACACCCAGGGCAGTTCCAGCTCTTCATCGAATACCAATAGTAGCTCCATCCGCAGGGAGGGCCGGTAAATGATTAATAATCGATCCCTGCTGATTGTTGGTGGTCTGGCTGCCGTGGCGTGGCTGGCAAGCAACACTCTGTACGTGGTAGACGAAACCGAGCGTGCCGTTAAACTGCGCTTTGGTGAAGTCATTGAAGAGAATATTCAGCCTGGCTTGCATGCCAAAGTGCCGATCGCGCAAACGATTCGTAAGTTTGATACGCGCTTGTTGACGCTGGACACCGATACCAGCCGCTATCTGACCCTTGAGCAGAAAGCGGTTATCGTTGACTCCTATGTTAAGTGGCAGGTGGTTAATCCTACTCGCTACTACGAGGCGACTGCCGGCGATGAGTTGATGGCCATTCGCCTGATTCAGCCGCGGGTGGATGAGAGCCTGCGTAATGAATTTGGTCGCTTGAATCTTCAGGAAATTATCGCCGAGCGTCGTGATGACCTGATGACGGGCCCCACCGCAGAACTCGACGAGCTGATGCGTGAAGAGCTCGGGGTGGCAATTCGCGATATTCGTATCAAGCGCATCGATTTGCCCGAAGACGTATCAGCCGCTGTTTTTGAGCGGATGCGCTCCGAGCGTGAGCGTGAAGCTCGTGAATGGCGTGCTCAGGGTCAGGAAGAGGCTGAGCGTATTCGCGCCAATGCGGATCGTCGTCGCCAAGTACTGCTTGCCCAGGCCAATGAGCGCTCCGAGACGCTGCGCGGTGAAGGTGATGCCCAAGCCGCTGCGATTTTCTCTGAAGCGTATGGTCAGGATCAGGAGTTCTACTCTTTCTGGCGTAGCCTTAATGCCTATAGCGAAAGCTTTGCCGACGATGGCAATCTGATGGTGCTGGAGCCGAGTAGCGACTTCTTCCGCTATTTGCGCAGCGCTGAACCAGAAAGCGGTGAAGACAGCGGCGAGTAAACCGCCGTTGGCCGGTGCTCCTCGTCTTGGTTTGTTGATAGCCAAGCGGGGTTCACCCGGCCAATAAACGTGATAGAATTTGTTGACCGGGCGTCGCCCGGTTTTTTTGTGGCTCCTATTTCTTCAAGTTCAAGGCAATCGTCATGACCATCGCTGACCGCTGGCTACTGCCCGACGGCATGGATGAGGTGCTCCCGCCTCAGGCAAGCCGTATGGAAGAGCTGCGCCGCGCGCTGCTCGATCTTTACCACTGCTGGGGCTACGACCAAGTTATGCCGCCTCCAGTGGAGTTTCTGGATTCGCTGTTAACCGGCACCGGTACGGATCTGGATCTTCAGACCTTCAAACTGACTGATCAGTTGACCGGCCGTATGATGGGCGCCTCGGCGGACGTTACGCCGCAGGTTGCGCGTATGGATGCCCATTCGCTAAAGCGTCAGGGGCCGGTGCGCCTTTGCTACTGCACTAATGTACTGCGTGCTAAGGCAGACCAGCATCAGGGAGGGCGTAGCCCGGTGCAGGTGGGTGCTGAGCTGTTTGGTCATGCCGGGCTAGAAGCGGACAGTGAGATAATTCACTTGGCGCTGGCCAGTATGAAGGCCGCGGGCGCTGAGGAGATTCACTTGGCGTTAGGGCATATCGGCATCTATCGAAGCCTTGCAGAAGCGGCAGCGCTCAGTGACGAGCAGGAGCGTGCGTTATTTGAGGCGTTAGCGCTAAAATCACCCAGTCAACTGGCGCAGCATGTAGATGCCAGCGTCAGCGACCCGGCCTTAGCGGACATGCTGTTAGCTCTGGGTGATCTGCACGGCGGTGCGGATGTTTTACGCCAGGCGCGGGAGCGTTTTGCCGGTGCGCCGGCCTCGGTCACGGCGGCACTGGATCAGTTGGATGCGCTCTATCAAGGGGTGCTGGCACGCTTTGATGTGTCGCTCTACTTTGACTTGGCGGAACTGCGCGGCTATCAATACCACACGGGTATGATGTTTGCCGCTTATGTGCCGGGCTACGGACATGCGTTGGCTAAAGGCGGACGTTATGACGATACCGGGCGGGCTTTTGGTCGTGCGCGCCCGGCCACCGGCTTCTCGATGGATCTGAAACAGCTGGCGTCGCTGGCGCTGGCATCCCCGAGTCGCGGGGCTATTTGGTCGCCCGCTGTGCAGGATGAGTCGCTCAACGCTGCCATTGTCGCGCTGCGTGAGCAGGGGGAACGCGTGATTCAAGCGCTGCCAGGGCAGCGTACTGGGCCGGCGGAGCATGAGTGTGACCGCCGTCTTGAGCTTATCGATGGTCGTTGGCAGCCAACGGCCCTGACACAAGAGACGAGTGCATCATAATGGGTAAGAATGTCGTAGTGCTGGGCACCCAATGGGGTGACGAAGGCAAGGGTAAAATCGTTGACCTGCTGACTGAGTCCGCATCCGCCGTGGTGCGTTTTCAAGGTGGCCATAACGCGGGTCATACGCTGGTCATCGACGGTGAAAAGACCGTTCTCCACCTGATTCCATCCGGCGTTTTGCGCCCAGGCAAAACCTGCGTGATTGGTAATGGTGTGGTGCTTTCGCCGGAAGCGCTGATCAAAGAGATCCGTGAGCTGGAAGCCAAAGGTGTGCCAGTACGCGAACGCCTGCGTCTGTCACCAGCTTGTCCTCTGATCTTGCCTTACCATGTGCGCCTGGATCAGGCTCGTGAAAAAGCCCGTGGCATTGCCAAAATTGGCACCACTGGCCGGGGCATTGGTCCTGCCTACGAAGACAAAGTCGCCCGTCGTGGCCTGCGCTTAGGAGATATGCTGCATCGCGAACGTTTCGCTTCCAAGTTGGGCGAAGTGCTCGACTACCACAACTTCGTGTTGGTGAATTACCACGGTGAACCGGCGGTCGACTTCCAGGAAGTGCTGGACACGGCGATGCAGATGGCCGAAGAGCTGCGTCCCATGGTGTGCGATACCGTCAGTATGGTGCACGACCTGCGAAAAGCCGGTGAGAATATCCTGTTTGAAGGGGCTCAGGGCTCGCTGTTGGATATCGATCACGGTACCTACCCCTATGTAACCAGCTCTAACACCACCGCAGGCGGCACAGCCACCGGCTCTGGCGTCGGCCCGCTCTATTTGGACTACGTGCTGGGTATCACCAAGGCGTATACCACCCGTGTTGGTTCAGGCCCGTTCCCCACTGAGCTGTTCGATGTCGATGGTCGCCACCTTGCCGAGCGTGGCCACGAGTTTGGTGCTACCACTGGCCGTGCCCGCCGCTGTGGCTGGTTTGACGCTGTGGCACTGCGTCACGCGGTGCAAATCAACTCGGTCACCGGTATCTGCCTGACCAAGCTGGACGTACTGGACGGGCTGGAAAATATCCGCGTGTGCGTTGGCTATCGCAGTAAAGATGGTGACGTGCTGGAAACGCCAGTGGATTCAGAAGGCTATGAAGCTGTTGAACCCCTCTACGAAGACCTGCCAGGCTGGAAAGAGTCGACTCTAGGGGCTAAAAAGGTAGAGGATTTACCTGCCAATGCCCGCGCTTATATCAGCTACCTTGAAGAGCAGGTAGGCACCAGTATCGATATTATTTCCACCGGTCCAGACCGCATGGAAACCATCGTGCTACGTAACCCGTTCGATAGCTAAGCACGCTTTAAGCGGGCCATTAGTGAGCAGATGAGCAAAAGGGGCAACTTAGTTGCCCCTTTTGCATTGATGGTCAGGATTAAAAGTCGATACCCCGGCGCGCCTGCAGGCCATTGTTGAAGGCATGACGCACTTCCTGCATCTCGGTCACTGTATCGGCCATGGCGACGAGTTCGCGGTGAGCGTTGCGGCCGGTAATAATCACTGTCTGTTCTTTAGGACGATTCTCCAGTGCTTGTTTAACGGCTTCGATCTCCAGGTAGCCAAACTTGAGCATATAGGTGATTTCGTCGAGCACCACCAGATAGGTCTCTGGGTCTGCGAGCATACGCTCAGCCTCTTTCCACACTGCTTGGCAGGCGTCGGTGTCCGCTTGGCGATTTTGCGTATCCCAGGTGAAACCGGTAGCCATTATCGCCACCTCTAGATTGGCATCCTCCTCCAATCGATTGCGTTCGCCGCACTCCCACAACCCCTTGATAAACTGCACTACGCCCACTTTATAGCCATAACCCAAAGCGCGGGTGACCGTGCCCCAGGCAGCGGTTGTTTTGCCTTTACCGTTACCGGTGTTAACGATGATTAGGCCGCGCTGCTCGTTAGCACTGGCGACTTTCTCCTCTACGCGCGCTTTAAGCTTCTCCATAGAGGCTTTGTGGCGGGTGTCGCGGTCACTCATGGTATCTCCTGATAAAATGGAAAGCTGAAAAATAGCCAATATTCATAATCCGCTAGCCTAAGCTATCAGCACAGGGTTGAACATCTTTATGGAGGTACTTGAAGATAATTTTTGTACAGGTATTTTCGGTGTTTTGTGAATATTTGTCTCAATAATGCACCCTAAAATCCAACAAAAAAGAACAGGATTGGCCCCTAGGGGGCTGGCTGCTCTAGAATAGGTGGTCATGTCTTTTCAGGAATTACATCATGCCCTCATTTGATATTGTTTCAGAGTTCGATAAACACGAAGGCGCTAACGCCGTAGACCAAGCTAACCGGGAAGTGCAGTCACGGTTCGATTTTAAGGGGGTCGATGCCAGCTTCACCCTTGAAGGTGACAAAGTGCAGCTAGAGGCGGAAGTCGATTTCCAGCTCAAGCAGATGCTCGATGTGCTGCGAGCCCGTTTAATCGCCCGGGGTATCGATGCCCGCTGTATGGATGTTCAAGACCCGGTGCTCTCCGGCGTGAAAGCACGCCAGGAAGTCGCTCTTAAGGAGGGGCTCGACGCGGCGGAAGCCAAAGATGTGGTCAAGCGCATCAAGGCCAGCAAGCTCAAAGTGCAGGCGCAAATTCAAGGTGAGAAAGTGCGTGTAACGGGTAAAAAGCGCGACGATTTACAAGCTGTTATGGCATTGCTGCGCGGCGAAGAGGGGCCGGATTTACCGCTCCAATTCGATAACTTCCGCGACTAGGTAGCGGTGTTAAGCTGTCGAACATTTTGAACTATGTAATATTCGTTTTATACAGGAGTCACGCACTATGTCTGATCCGCAGCCGGTTTATTTAAGCGACTACCAGCCACCCGCCTACCGGGTAACTCATACCGAGCTGACGTTTGATCTTGACCCCGCCGCGACCCGTGTGAAAGCGCGACTGTTGATTGAGCGACATCCAGAAGCTGACGCTAAGGCACCGCTCGTCTTAAATGGCGAGCACCTAAAGCTTATCTCCCTGGCGATTGATGCAACGCCGCTGGATGTCGCTGCTTATGAACTAGATGATGAAGTCCTGCGCATTGCTCAGGTGCCCGAGCGTTTTGTGTTGGAGAGCGAGGTGGAGATCGCCCCGCAGGAGAATACGGCGTTAGAGGGGCTGTACCAATCCAACGGTATGTACTGCACCCAGTGCGAGGCCGAAGGCTTCCGGCGGATTACCTTTTACCCTGACCGCCCAGACGTCATGGCGACCTTTAAGGTCACTGTGATCGGCGATCAGCAGCAAGAGCCGATTTTGCTGGCTAACGGTAACCCGATTGAGCGCGGCGAGCTGAAGGGCGGTCGCCACTTTGTTACTTGGGAAGACCCGCACCCCAAGCCCTGTTACCTGTTTGCTTTGGTGGCAGGCAACCTGCATAGCGTAGAAGATCACTTCACCACCATGAGCGGAAGGGATGTCACGCTGCAGATTTGGGTAGAAAAAGAGAACCTGGATAAGACCGAGCATGCCATGGCCTCGTTAAAGCGTGCCATGGAGTGGGACGAGCAGGCGTATGGGCGCGAGTACGACCTGGATCTGTTTATGATCGTGGCCGTCAATGATTTCAATATGGGAGCGATGGAGAACAAAGGCCTCAATATCTTTAACTCCGCCGCGGTCTTGACCCACCCCCAGACCGCCACCGATGCAGCGTTCCAAAACGTGGAAGGCATAGTCGCCCACGAATACTTTCACAACTGGTCGGGTAATCGCGTCACCTGCCGCGACTGGTTCCAGCTCTCGCTGAAAGAGGGCTTTACGGTCTTTCGTGACCAGTGCTTTTCGGCGGATACCAATTCAGCGCCGGTTAAGCGCATTCAGGATGTCTCCTTTTTCCGCACGGCCCAGTTTGCCGAAGATGCTGGCCCCACGGCGCATCCGATTCGTCCCGACCACTTTATCGAAATTACCAACTTCTACACCCTGACGATTTATGAGAAAGGGGCCGAAGTCGTACGCATGTTGCGTAATTTAGTAGGGGAGGAGAGCTTTCGTCGCGGTTCAGACCTTTACTTCGAGCGGTTCGACGGTCAAGCGGTGACCATTGAAGACTTTGTCGGCTGTATGGCTGAAGCCTCCGGTGAAGACTTCAGCCAGTTTATGCGCTGGTACTCCCAGGCGGGAACGCCGGATATTGATGCCCACGGTGAGTATGATTATGTTCAGGGCGAGTACCACTTGACGCTGCGTCAGCGTACGCCTGCAACACCCGGCCAGCCAGATAAGCTGCCGTTGCATATCCCGGTGCGTATGGGGCTGGTAGGTACCAAGTCGGGGCAGGATCTCATCCTGACGCTCAATGGCGAAAAGCTCGGCAAAGACGCGGTTATTCATCTACGTGACGATGAGCAAACGTTTGTATTCACCGATGTTGCCGAAGCGCCGGTGCCCTCTTTGCTACGCGAATTTTCCGCCCCGGTGAAGCTGCATTATCCCTATTCAAGGGAAGATCTCGCCTTCTTATTGACCCATGACAGCGATGGTTTCAACCGCTGGGATGCGGGTCAACGCCTAGCGCTTTTGGCCTTGGATGACTTGATTGCTGCCCATAGGAATGGCGTCGAAAAGGTCATGGATAGCCGCGTTGTCGATGCCTTTAGAGCGCTGCTGGGCGGGCCAATGAGCGATAAGGCGGTATTGGCAGAGATGCTGACGCTACCCTCTGAAGCATATATCGCCGAGCAGCAGCCCATTGTGGATGTAGATGCTATCCATGCCGCGCGGGAATTTGTTCGTCAGTCATTAGCCGTGGCTCTGCGGGATGAGTTTCTGGCTATCTATGAAGCCAATGTGACGGAAGAAGCGTACGCGCCGACACCGGAGCAAATAGCTCAGCGTAGCCTGAAAAACGTGGCGCTCTCTTATCTTATGTCGATTGAAGATGAGCAGGGCTTGGCACTGTGTGAAAGCCAATTCGCTGCTGACCACAATATGACCGATGTGCGTCAGGCGCTCACCCTGCTGGTGCACAGCGACCGCGACGACCTGGCTTCGCCAGCACTCAAAGCCTTCGGTGAGAAGTGGGCGCATGACCCGTTGGTGATGGATCAGTGGTTCACCGTCCAGGTATCGCGCCCTCAGCCAGATGTGCTTGAGCGGGTGAAGTACCTGATGCAGCATCCCGCCTTTTCACTCAAGAATCCCAATCGAGTCCGTGCATTGGTCGGCGCCTTTGCTCAGAACCGGGTCAATTTCCACCGTTTGGATGGTCAAGGCTACCAACTGCTGGCTGATGTGGTCATCGAGCTCAACCGGCTTAACCCGGAAATTGCCGCGCGGCTAATCACCCCGTTAACCCGCTGGCAGCGCTTTGATGAAACCCGCCAAGCACTAATGCGGTCTGAGCTTGAGCGGATCAAACAACAGCCGCTATCTTCAAATGTATACGAGGTGGTCGAGAAAGCACTGGCATAAGCGTTTAGCGCAGTAGTGAACAACCGCAGTTAAACCATGGAAAGGAATAACAATAGTGACAGACTCACAGCAACACTATTTACTGATTATCAATGGTAAATCCGCCGGTAACCCGGCATTGCGTGAAGCAGTCAATGAACAACGTCAGGCAGGGATGCTGATTACGGTTCGCGCTACCTGGGAAGGGGGCGACGCTGCGGATATTGCAGAGCAGTCTGGCGCCATGGGCATTACCCACGTGATTGCCTGTGGTGGCGATGGCACCGTCAGTGAAGTCATGAACGGGCTGATGCGCTTGCCTCATGACCGGCGTCCTGCGTTGGGCATTGTGCCCCTAGGCAGTGCCAATGATTTTGCTACCTCCGTTGGTTTACCGCTGGAGCCAGGCGCCGCTTTGGCCGCTGCACGGGAGTTAAGCGCCTATCCCATTGATGTTGTGCGCGTGACCGCAGGTGCAGGTGGCGAATCGTCCACCAGCTACTATATCAACATGACCACCGGTGGGTTTGGCGCTGAAGTTACCTCGTCGACACCGAAAACGCTTAAGCGGCTGCTCGGGGGCGGGGCTTACTCAGTGATGGGCGCGCTGAAGGCTTGGCGCCACCGCAGCTATCGCGGCACGCTCCATTGGGACGAAAAAGAGGAGAGTGCGTCTTTGTTGCTACTGGCGCTAGGTAATGGCCGCCAGTCGGGCGGGGGACAGGTACTGGGGCCGCGTGCCAAGCTGGATGATGGCCGTCTGGACGTGCTGCTGGTCAAAGACTTCCGGTCGATAACGGAACTGACCAAGCTCATTAGCGAGCTGCAGAGTTTCCCCTATGACGGGCGATTCGTGCGCTACTTCACCACGACCCAACTAACCGTGACCACCCAGGCAAATGGTTCGCCCTGGCCACTCACGTTAGACGGCGAAGCGCGCTACTATGACCAGTTCTGCGCGGAAGTAGTGCCCCTTGCTCTGCGTGTGTTACTGCCTGAGGAGTGCCCGTTGCTCTCCTCGACCAGCCGGCCTTAGTTCTTTTGGCTCACATTGTTAACGTTATAAAGGAGAAGAATTAAATGGCAAATCGCGTGTGGATACCCGCGCTCGCCGCCGTGGCTCTTTTGCTGAGTGCCTGCGGTGACTCCCAGGAAGATCCCACCGTGACACCCGATGATAATGCTGCGGTGACGGATGAAGAAACGGCTCGTGATGAGGGGGCGGGCGAAGAAGCGTCGGTCACGGCTGAAAACGCGACTGAGATGTCCAGTCCTGAAGAAGTAGAGGATGATATTGAGGAGCGCCAAGCTGCTGAGGAGCTTGAGCGAGCGGAAGCGCTGCGCGAGGATAGCGACACTCAGGCTAGTGATCCCCAATCCAGCGGCACTCAGTCCAGTGGCAGTGCGACGGCTGGCGGTGAAGAGGTTGAGGCTGGTGAAGACACCTTGGCGGCGGATCCTGAAGAGGTGCTCGATGAAGAGAGCGCTATGCCGGGTGAAGCTACACGTTCCGATGTAGATGACATCATTGCCGAAACTGAACGCCGTTTTGAAGAGGCCGAGCAGCGTTTGGAGGAGCAGTTTCAGGAGGTAGAGCAGCAGGCGCCAACCTTGGAGCCGATGGAGAACGAGGATGTACCGCCTAGCTGGGACACCGAAAGCAGTCTGCCCGAGCGCACACCCTTGCAGGATGACAGTGATGTAACCGATGTTGACGCCTTGATTGAAGACACCGAACGTCGCTTTGAAGAAGCGCAGCAGCGGCTTGAGGAACAATTCCAAGAGTTGGAGAATCGTGAGGCGGAGAGTGGTGCTGTGGTCGAGCCGTCAGGCGAGCTTGATAGCAATGACTTTGACAGCAATGACTCCGATAGCGGTGATTCTGATAATCGTGATGTCGATAGCGCTGAAGATAGCCAGGAAACCGGTGCTAATGGAGAGTCGCGGAGTGAGAGAGGATCGCTTGAGTGATTCTCTTTAGCCAATAGTCAGGCAATAAAAAAGGCCCGCGTTTGCGGGCCTTTGTCCATCCGTTAGCAATTAAGCTGGGCGGATGTTGGAAGCCTGAAGGCCTTTTTTACCCTGAGTCACTTCAAAGCTGACTTTTTGACCGTCTTGCAGGGTCTTGAAGCCTTCAGCTTGAATTTCGGAGAAGTGGGCGAACAGATCGTCTCCGCCGTCATCAGGAGAGATGAAGCCGAAGCCTTTAGTGTCGTTGAACCACTTAACAGTGCCAGTTGCCATTTTCTATTTCCTTAACGTGCTTAGTAATCACGGGCAACTCTATTGTCCACCCGCTACAATTACTCTAGATGTAAACACGGCTGTCGTCCAGCGACATTCCTAAGATTTTTTATTTGGTTGCGAGCAAGCACAAATGATGCAGTTAGGTTTTATTGATGCGCAGTTTATTTCCTTTTTGGTAGCGATCACGTTGCTGACGATAAGCCCCGGTGTCGATACGTTGCTGGTGATACGCAATACGGCCCGCGGAGGCATCCACGATGGGGTCACCACGAGTTTAGCTATCTGCTGCGGCCTGTTTGTGCATGCAACGATTTCTGCATTGGGCATTTCGTTGATCCTGCTCCAGTCGGCCTGGGCGTTTCATATGCTGAAGCTGGTGGGGGCGGGCTACCTAATTTGGCTGGGTATTACCAGCTTGTTAGCAGCGCGGAAAGGCCAGCCACTGCCGGTTAATGGTGTGCTAGAAGGTGTGCCTGCCGTTTCGCGCTGGCAGCCGGTTAAAGAGGGTTTTTTGTCCAATGTGTTGAACCCCAAAACCGTGGTGTTCTACATGGCCTTTTTGCCTCAGTTCATCGCTCCTGGCGATCCTGCGCTACTGAAGTCGCTATGGCTGGCGGGAGTGCACTTTATCATCGCCAATATTTGGCAAATCAGCGTGGTCATGATGGTGGGAAGTGCCGGCAAATGGTTGGCTAACGCACGTTTTGCGCAAGCGCTTAATGCCGCTACGGGCAGTGTATTGGTGGTGTTTGGTATTCGGCTGGCATTAACACAGCGCCCGGTATAAACCGGACGCTGGTAATGTGGTAGGTAGAGAAGGGCTTAGCGGCGGGCGAGCAGGGCTCGGTCGTAGCGTACCTGCTGCTCGTTATCGCTAAGCAGTGAAACGCCTTCGCTACTGCCACCGTTAGCGAGGCTTTCAAAAATCACCCGATAGCTAAGCACCGCCTGCACGTAGTCGCGGGTTTCGCGGAAGGGGATGCTCTCTACAAAGAGATCAAAGGCCTCTACGCCATCGCCCAGCCACTGATCGACGCGGCCAGGGCCCGCATTATAAGCCGCTGCGGCGGCCAGTCGATTGCCCTGGTAGCGTTGCAGCTTGTCGCGCAGGTAGGTGCTGCCCAGGCGAATATTAAGCTCTGGGTCGAGAACGCCGTAGGGGCCAGGATCGCTAATGCCCAATTCGCGACTGACTTGGCTGGCGGTACCGGGCATTAGCTGCATTAATCCACGCGCCCCTGCGGGTGAAAGGGCGTTAGGGTTGTAAGCGCTTTCACGCCGGGTAATGGCCATCAATAGGTATGGATCCACGCCGGTGAGACGGCCCCAATGTTGAAAGCTGTCGTGGTAGGCCTGGGGGAAGCGCCAATCCAAGGCGTCCCACATTTCAGCGGCAATGGTGGTTTGCACCAGGCGCGCATGCCACTGCTGTTGAGCGGCATAGTCGGCTAGCGCTCGTGCCTGTTGCGGCGAACCGCTCTGCACCGCGTGCAGCCACTCACTGTTGGCGAGACCATCCTCACCAATGCGTAGCAAGGCCTCGGTGCGCTGAACGGCGGGTAGTTGGGCAATACGTTGACGCGACGCTTCGTCAAAATGATTGCGTTCAAGATTCAGTTGATAGGGTTGGCCGAGCTTTTCTGCTGCTGCAAAGCCGTAAAAACTGCGATCCTGCGCAGCCTGTTGGTAGCGTGCTTCGGCGGCCGCCTGGTTGCCAAGCTGCTCATTGGCGCGGCCCAGCCAATACTGCCAACGGCTATTCTCCTGCTGGATAGCGGGCATTTCGGCAATCCAGTAGAGCACTCCGTTCCAATCCCGGCTAGCCAGCGCATTGCGGACACGCAGCTCTAATACGCGCTCGCTTTCCAGGCCCGGTAGCACGCTGTCAACCCAGCTTAGCGTGCCCGGTACATTGCGCACCAGGGCGTAAAAAGCCAGTTCTTCTTCAATAGCTTGACGGTCACTGGGCAGCAGGTTTAAACGCGACGAGAGCGTCTGCCAAGCGGCAAAGGCTGCAGGCGTATCTTCACGGGTGTAGCGCTGCATGGCGGCCCGGTAGAAGCTTGCCGTGGCGGCACACTCGGGGCCTAGGCAGCTGGGCGCCTGGGTAATGGCGCTGCTGCGTGCTGTGACACTATCCACCGTCTCTAGAGCGGTTTGCCACTGACCGCTTAATAGCCCACCAAGATAGCTCGATAGGCGCGTTTCTCCCGCTTGCCAGGCGAGCATTTTACGCTCCCAAATAGCTGTGGCATCAATAGTGCCATTGGCCCGCAGGCGTGCAAATAGCGGGTCGCAAGCATTGGGCTGCGAGCTGCCTACGCGCCATAAAGCCGACCCCGCTTTGCTCGCCTGCTGAGGCTGCTCATCCAGCAGCGCCGTGTAGTAGTAGCACTGGCGAACCGTGCCCGCAGGCTCGCCATCGGCCACTGCCAGCAGGTCGCTATAGCGGCCCGCATGGCCATACTTTGCGATCGCTTGACCTCGCAGCCACCCTGCTAGAGGAGAGTCTGCGTGCTGGTCGATAAATTGATGCACCCTTTCAGGAGCCACGTTAGGCAATTGCCCCCTTAAGCGGTGGTACTCCACATAGCCACGCAGCGGGTGGTCTTCAATTGAGTGCTCATCGACCCGTGCCCACTGCTGCTCGCGGGCAGCAGCGAGGGCATCGCGTAACTCACTATCGGATGCGGCCCACGAAAGTGCAGGTAATCCCGCCAGTAGTGCTGTACACAGCACGCGGGCGGTATGGCGAAATGGCGAAACCAACATGGTGCTCTCTCTCTGTAAATCGGTGTCACTTAATCGGGGCTCGGGAGCAGCCCACGCAGTTTGCGGTGCAACCGCTATACTGAACGAATATTAGCCGTCATGATCTGACAGCCCAGATACTAAAAGGATTTAATTACCTATGGCCCCATTATCCACTTGGTCGTTGCTGCGTCGACTCAAATCACGCGTTTGGGCGACAAAACGTATAGTGCGTGCTTTAAAACTGTTTATCCCCATGACGCGAGACGTCATGCGTGGCGATTTTCGGCCTATTCCCTGGTCGGCATTCGGCATGATGGCATTAGCGCTGGGTTATTTGGTACTGCCGTTCGATCTGATACCCGATTTTCTGATGCTAATCGGCGTGGTGGATGACGTGCTGATTGTCGGCTGGCTGCTCAATCGTATCGATCAGCGCCTGGAAGGCTATCGAGCCTGGAAATATACCGATCCCGATATGACGCCTTCTTGACCCCAGCGGCTTGCTACCCCCAGTGGCTTCTTGATCAAGGCTGCTTGAAAAATCGCTGCCTATCCCCATATCTACTCCACGAAACCATTTTATCCCATTGCATGTACACGCAGAGGGATGCGACTCAACGTGATTGATAAGGGCTAAGCGCATGACTACAGCTACCCACGAACAAGCGACTGATAAATCGGCTAACCACGAAGAAACGCTAGGCTTTCAAACGGAAGTTAAGCAACTGCTGAATTTGATGATTCACTCCCTGTACTCTAACCGGGAGATTTTCTTACGCGAGCTTATCTCAAACGCCGCCGACGCCTGCGATAAGCTACGTTACGCGGCTCTCGATAACGATGCGCTCTACGAAGGCGACAGCGAACTACGCATTGAAATCGAACACGACCGCGATACCAACACTATCACCCTACGTGATAATGGCGTTGGCATGAACCGGGAAGACGTGATCGCCAACTTGGGTACCATTGCGCGTTCCGGTACCGCTGAGTTTCTCAAGCAGCTCTCTGGTGAGCAGCAGAAAGACGCCAAGCTAATCGGTCAGTTCGGCGTTGGTTTCTACTCGGGTTTTATCGTCGCTGATGAAATTTCGGTGCGCACCCGCAAGGCGGGTACAGACGCTTCAGAAGGCGTTGAGTGGCGCTCGAAAGGGGAAGGTGAATTTACCGTTGCCGATATTGAGCGTGCTCAGCACGGCACAGAAATCACTCTGCATCTGAAAGAGGACGCCAAAGAGTTTGCTGACGACTATCGGCTGCAGGGCTTGGTTCGTAAGTACTCGGATCATATCGAAGTCCCCGTGCGCATGCCGAAAACAGAAACGGCGAAGGACGACGAGGGCAATCCTATCGAGGGTAGTGAAGTGACTACCTGGGAAACCGTTAACGAGGCGACGGCGCTGTGGTCGCGTCCCAAGAGCGAGGTTTCCGACGATGAGTACAAGGCGTTCTACAAGCACGTTGCCCACGATTTCTCTGACCCGCTGACCTGGAGCCACAACAAGGTCGAAGGCAAGCTCGAATACACTAGCCTGCTCTATGTACCGGGTCGGGCACCTTTTGACCTGTTTGAGCGCGACGGTGCCCGGGGCGTTAAGCTCTACGTTCAGCGTGTCTTTATTATGGACGATGCCGAACAGTTCCTGCCGCTCTACCTGCGCTTTATCAAAGGCGTACTGGATACCCGCGAACTGTCGCTAAACGTATCCCGTGAGCTGCTCCAGCAGGATCCCAATGTTGATAAGATCAAATCGGCGCTTACTAAGCGCGGTTTGGATATGCTGAAGAAGCTGGCCAAAGATAAAGAGCAGTACCAGACGTTCTGGAATACCTTTGGTAGCGTGTTGAAAGAAGGGCCGGGCGAAGACCCCTCTAATCGGGAAAAAATTGCTGGTCTGCTGCGCTTTGCCTCAACCCATACCGATACGGCTGCCCAGGAGCACGGGCTGGCAGACTATGTCGAGCGCATGAAAGAGGGGCAGCAGAAGATTTATTACGTCGTAGCTGATAGCTTCAATGCGGCGAAAAACAGCCCTCACCTGGAGATCTTCCGCAAAAAAGGCATCGAAGTTCTGCTGTTGTCTGACCGTATCGATGACTGGTTGATGAGCCATCTGACTGAATTCGACGGTAAAACCTTTGCTGATGTGGCCAAGGGCGAGCTTGATCTTGGCGATGTGGAAGACGAAGCAGAGAAAAAAGCTCAGGAGGAGACCGCTAAAGCCAAAGAGGAACTGGTGAAGCGCGTAAAAGAAGCGCTGGGCGATGGTGTTCAAGAGGTAAAAGTGACTCACCGCCTTACCGATTCACCGGCCTGCGTCGTGCTACCCGAGCATGAAATGGGCTACCAGATGCGCCGCATTATGGAAGCCGCCGGTCAGCCGCTGCCCGAGGTGAAGCCGATTCTTGAGCTTAACCCTAGCCACGCGCTGGTAGCGCGTTTGGAAGGGGCTGAAGGCGATCAATTTGGACAGTTAGCCCACATCCTGCTCGATCAGGCAATTATTGCAGAGGGCGGCCATCTGGATGACCCGGCTGCCTACGTGAAACGTCTGAATAGCGTCTTGACGGCTTAATGAGCCAATAACGTCAGACATGCGGCCCGCTTGGATTTCCAAGCGGGCCGCATCTGTTAGTGAAGATGCTATGGGTGAAGATGCTAAAGTACCCAGTAAATGTAAGAGACTAACGATCAGGATATCGTCATGGCTGAGCAGCAAACCAATGTCCCAGTGACAACCAACGTAGCGGTGCTGGGAGGCGGTAGTTTTGGTACGGCGCTAGCGAGCATTGCCGCCGATAATGGTGCCCGCGTTCGTCAGTGGATGCGTGACGAAACGCTGGTCACACAAATCAACCAAGAGCACCGTAACGGTCGTTATCTGCCCCACTATGCAATGAATCCGGCAGTGAAAGCCTCAACCGACCTCCAAGCCGTGCTGGCCGATGCGGAGCTTGTACTCATCGCTATTCCTTCAAAGGCCTTTCGCAGCGTTGTGCAGGCGGCGAAAGCGTGGTTGAGACCCGAGCAGATACTGGTCAGTACCACTAAGGGGATCGAGCAGAAGGGCTTTCTGCTGATGAGCCAAGTACTCGAGCAGGAAACGGGTTTTAGTCACATTGGCGTGATTGCGGGCCCAAATCTGGCCTCTGAAATTGCCGATAAGCAGTTAACTGCTACCGTGATTGCCAGCGCTGACCCGCTTACCCGCACCCGCGTACAGCAAGTATTGGGTTGCCGTTACTTTCGTGTGTACGCTAGCGATGACCGTCATGGTGTTGAACTGGGTGGTGCACTGAAAAATATTTATGCGATTGCCGCCGGTATGGCGGCGGCGCTGGGCATGGGCGAAAACACCCGCAGTATGCTGATGACTCGCGCCTTAGCCGAAATGAGCCGCTTTGCCGTTGCCCAGGGGGCTAACCCAATGACCTTTTTAGGACTGGCGGGGGTGGGGGATTTGATCGTTACCTGCTCGTCTAACCTGTCGCGTAATTATCGTGTTGGCTACGCCATGGGCGAAGGGCGTACGTTGGAAGAGGCGGTTGATGCCCTTGGCCAGGTCGCAGAAGGGGTAAACACCGTTAAACTGGTATGCGCTAAAGCGAGTGAAATGGGTGTTTATATGCCGTTGGCGGAAGGTCTCAATCATGTGCTGTTTGACGGCGTGCCCGCCCAGGAGATGGCGCGCACCCTTATGATGGGTGAGCAGAGTAGCGATGTAGAGTTTATTCTGCCCCGTGAAGCCGTACAGCAGGCCCATCGAGACCAAGCTCCTCACAACCACGCTTCTAAGAACCAGGTTTCTAAGGGCAATGGAGGCAGGAATGCCTGATGTGTTGATTATGCGCCACGCTGAGGCCGCACCGGGGTATCCCGACCAAGCGCGTCGATTAACGCCTCATGGTGAGCAGGAGGTCAAAAAAATGGCCCGTTGGCTGACTGAGCGCGTGGCTGATGGGGAGCTGTTTATGCCGAAAATTTATGCCAGCCCCTATTCTCGCGCGCAGCAAACCGCGCAAACGCTATGTGATGCGCTGGGAGCCTCGCTGGAAACGCTGGATTTTATCACTCCGGATGACTCGCCCCATGCAGTAAGCGACTGGTTGCTTGAACAGCCTGAAGGTGCGCCGATCATGCTGGTCAGTCATATGCCGCTGGTAGGCGAACTGGCGGGGTTGTTAGTAGAGGGCAGCCCTGCTCAGGGGCTTGGCTTCCCTACCGCCGCCATCGCCGAGCTTGAGGCCGACGTATGGGCGGCAGGCTGTGCGCAGTTGAAGCGATTTACCCAGCCCAGCCAGTTGGCCTAGTTCAAATGTGTGCCATTAAAAAACGGCTGCCTAGGCAGCCGTTTTTTAGGCTTTACAGCAGCGCGTCGAGCTTCTCTTTTAGCAAGCCGTTCACCTGCTGTGGGTTGGCGGTGCCGCGTGACGCCTTCATCACCTGACCAACAAAGTAGCCGATCATTTTACCGCGTTTTTCCGGCTCCGAGTCGCAGTACTGGGCGACCTGAGCGGGGCTGTCGGCAATCACTTGGTCGATCATTGCTTCAATGGCGCCGGTGTCGGTCACCTGCTTGAGGCCTTTTGCGTCAATCACCTCATCGGCGGACTCACCCTGACCGTTCCACAGCGCCTGAAAAACCTCTTTAGCGGCTTTGCCGTTAATGGTGTCATCCAGTACGCGGCTGATCAGCTCGCCTAGCTGGCGCGCTGAGATCGGGCTATTGGCAATGCTCAGGTTTTCTCGGTTAAGTGCCCCGGAAAGTTCACCCTGTACCCAGTTAGCTGCCTGCTTGGCATCGCCGCACTCGCTATGCACCGCTTCAAAGAATTCGGCCATATCGCGACTGGCGGAGATGACATTGGCGTCATAAGCAGACAGACCCAGCTCGTTCTGGAAGCGCTCACGCTTATCTGCTGGCAGCTCGGGCAACTGGCCACGCAGGTGGTCAAGATAAGCTTGGTCAAGCACCACCGGCAGCAGGTCAGGGCAGGGGAAGTAACGGTAGTCGTTGGCCTCCTCCTTGGTACGCATGCTGCGGGTTTCATCACGGTCTGGGTCAAACAAGCGGGTTTCTTGAACCACGCTGCCGCCATCTTCGATCAGCTCAATTTGTCGCTCAACCTCAAAGGCAATGGCGCGCTCGACAAAACGGAAAGAGTTAACGTTTTTAATCTCAGCGCGGGTGCCAAAGGCTTCCTGACCTTTGGGGCGTACCGAGACGTTAACGTCGCAACGCATGGAGCCTTCCGCCATATTGCCGTCGGAAATGCCCAGGTAAGTAACGATCGAGTGAATCGCTTTGAGATACGCCGCGGCCTCTTTGGCGCTACGCATATCCGGCTCGGAGACGATCTCCAGTAGCGGCGTGCCAGCACGGTTCAAGTCGATACCGGTCATGCCGTGAAAATCTTCATGCAGCGATTTACCGGCATCTTCCTCAAGGTGGGCATGGTGAATGCGGATACGCTTAGTGCTGCCATCTTCCAGCGTAATCTCAACATCGCCAGGGCCGACGATGGGATGGTACATCTGGCTGGTTTGATAACCCTTGGGCAGGTCGGGGTAGAAGTAATTTTTACGGTCAAACACCGAGACTTCGGCGATATCCGCATGCACCGCCAGGCCAAACTGCACGGCCATGGCCACGGCCTGCTCATTGAGCACTGGCAGCACGCCAGGTAGGCCTAAATCCACCGCGCAGGCCTGGGTGTTTGGCTCGGCGCCAAACGCCGTTGAGGCACCGGAAAAGATTTTTGAACGCGTTGCGAGCTGAACGTGGACTTCAAGCCCAATCACGGTTTCCCATTGCATTAGGCGTACTCCTCGGCAAAGGCAGGACGTTGTAAGTGCCAGTCGGTCGCTTGCTGAAACTGGTGAGCGACGTTAAGCAGCTGCGCTTCGGCAAAGTGGGTGCCCAGAATCTGGAGACCAACGGGGCGGCCACCGGCCAAACCCGCCGGCACGCTGATGCCGGGAATGCCCGCTAGGTTCACCGCGATAGTGTAGATATCCTGCAGGTACATCGACACCGGATCTTTTTTGGCACCCAGGTCAAACGCGGGGGTAGGCGAGGCGGGGCCCATCAGCACGTCGACGTCTTCAAAGGCGTCCAGGAAGTCCTGACGGATCAAACGGCGCACCTGCTGGGCTTTGGTGTAGTAAGCGTCAAAGAAGCCTTCAGAGAGCGTGTGAGTGCCGATCAGGATGCGTCGTTTAACTTCTTCGCCGAAGCCTTCAGCCCGCGAACGTGTGTAGAGGTCAATCAAATCGCTGGGATTGTCGCAGCGGTGACCAAAACGCACACCGTCGTAGCGGGACAGGTTGGAAGAGGCTTCCGCGGGGGCGATCACGTAGTAGGCCGGAATCGCATAGTGGGTATGCGGTAGGCTGACCTCACGAACCGTCGCGCCTAGGGATTCGTAAACTTTTACCGCCTCACGGACGGCTTTTTCGACATCAGGGTCTAAACCATCGCCGAAATACTCTTTGGGAAGCCCGATCTTGAGGCCCGAGAGGGGGGCATTAAGGCCTTCCACATAGTCGGGTACGCCGCGGGCAACGCTGGTGGAATCGCGGCCGTCATGGCCCGCAATAACACCCAGTAGGTGGGCGCAATCTTCGGCGCTGCGCGCCATGGGGCCAGCCTGATCAAGGCTTGAGGCGTAGGCAATAATGCCGAAGCGCGACACACGACCATAGGTGGGCTTTAAACCGGTGATGCCACAAAATGCCGCGGGCTGGCGAATCGAGCCGCCGGTGTCGGTACCCATGGCGGCGGGCACCAAACCAGCCGCGACCGCTGCTGCGCTGCCGCCGGAGCTGCCGCCGGGCACCGCTGTCAGATCCCAGGGATTTTTGACCGGGCCGTAGTAGCTGTTTTCGTTGGAGGAGCCCATGGCGAACTCGTCCATATTGGTTTTGCCCAGGCTGATCGTGCCCGCCGCGTTGAGCTTTTCAACCACGGTGGCGTTGTAGGGGGCGATAAAATTATCCAGCATTTTTGAACCGCAGCTGGTTTTCACGCCCTGGGTGCAAAAAATATCTTTGAGCGCTAGGGGAATGCCTGACAGCGGCCCGGCGTTGCCTGCCGCTCGGGCGTTGTCGGCTACTTCAGCCTGTTTCAGCGCTTGCTCGGCGGTCACGCTGATAAAACTATTCAGCTTGCCGTCAGCCTGTTCGATACGCTGCAAATAGTGAGCGGTCAGCTCGCGGCTTGAGAACTCACCGCTTTTTAGCGCGGCGGCGAGTTGCGTTAAGGTTTTCTCGTACATGACCCAGAAGCTCCGTTCAGGGGAGAAAAAAAGAGGCAATAGTGGTGGCTTGATTAAATATTCGTGCGTTGTTACTCAGCGTACTTATTCAACGACGCGGGGCACGAGATACAGGCCATTTTCCACTGCCGGAGCACAGCGCTGAAACGTGTCGCGCTGGTTGGTTTCCGTCACTTCATCGGCGCGCAGTCGCTGGGTCGCATCTAGCGGATGGGCGAGCGGCGTAACGCCTTCAGTATCGAGGCTTTGTAGCTGGTCGACCATGTCCAGAATCCGGCTTAGGTCGTCTACAAAGCCGCTGGCTTGGTCATCGCTGACAGCGAGTCGGGCCAAGTGAGCGGCCCGGCGCACATGAGATTCTTCAAGCGCCATGATCGATATTTCCTCATAAACGTGATGGAACATAATCGGCTTTAAGCGGTATACATACCGATATCAAAAAAACGTCTTGTGTTGCAGACGTGGAAAATAGCCGCAAAAGGTACCACATCTTGGCCTTAACGGGCAGTGTTAGGCGCGACTCGTGCTTGCTGCCAGGGGGTTGCGGTGATACCGTTTGCATCCGCACAGGGTTCCCGGTCTGCACTAGGTAACAACATCCATGTTTAAACGTTTGAGGGGGCTGTTTTCCAGCGATCTATCGATCGACTTGGGTACGGCCAACACACTGATTTATGTTCGCGGTCGCGGCATCGTGCTCGATGAGCCGTCCGTGGTTGCTATCCGCCAGTCTGGCAATATGCGCAGCGTCGCGGCAGTTGGTACTGATGCCAAGCGAATGCTGGGGCGTACGCCCGGCAATATTACCGCGATTCGGCCGATGAAAGATGGCGTTATTGCCGACTTCACCGTCACCGAGCAGATGCTTCAGCACTTTATCCGTAAAGTTCACCAAAGCACCTTCTTAACCCCCAGTCCACGCGTTCTGGTATGCGTTCCTTGCATGTCAACACAAGTAGAACGTCGGGCGATTCGTGAGTCTGCCGAAGGGGCAGGTGCCCGCGAGGTGTTCTTGATCGAAGAACCCATGGCGGCGGCAATTGGCGCTGGCCTTCCGGTTGATGAAGCGCAGGGGTCGATGGTGGTGGATATCGGTGGTGGTACCACTGAAATCGCGATTATTTCACTCAACGGCGTGGTCTACTCCGAATCGATTCGGGTGGGCGGCGACCGCTTTGATGAGGCCATTACCGCCTATGTACGTCGTCACTACGGCAGCCTGATAGGCGAAGCGACAGCCGAGCGCATCAAGGAAGAGATTGGTTGCGCCTACCCCGGTGGCGAACTGCGCGAAATTGACGTGCGCGGTCGTAATCTGGCCGAAGGCATTCCACGCAGCTTCACGCTCAATTCCCACGAAACCCTGGAAGCATTGCAAGAAACCCTGGGTTCTATCGTGGCCGCCATTAAGAGCGCCCTTGAGCAGTCACCGCCTGAGTTGGCATCCGACATCGCTGAGCGAGGCTTGGTGCTAACGGGCGGTGGGGCGCTGTTGCGCGACCTGGACAAGCTGATCGCTGAAGAGACAGGGTTGCCGGTAATTGTTGCCGAAGACCCGTTGACCTGCGTTGCTCGCGGCGGTGGTAAGGCGCTGGAGATGATTGATCAGCACACCTTTGAGTTGCTGTCGAGCGACTAATCGCAGCGGTTAATTGCGGGGGGATTGCCTATTAAACCGCTGTTTTCGCACGGGCCACTGCCGGGCTACCGGCTGTTTTTTTGCGTCTTGGCCGCCAGTGCATTGATGTTTGTCGACCAGCATTTCACGCGTATGGAGAAAGTGCGCGCGCAAATGTCGATGGTCGTTGCTCCTATTCAATGGGTCGTCAGTGTGCCTAGCGACCTGTTGAATTGGGGGTCGCTTGCGCTCTCTGACCAGCAGGCGTTGGTGGATGAAAACCGTCGCCTGCGTGAGCAGATTCTCACCCTTTCCCATCGTGGTCAGCGAATGGCGAATTTGACCGCGGAAAACAGCGAGCTTCGCGAATTGCTAAAAGCCGCGAAGCGGCGTGATATTCCTTATATCACCGCCGAACTGTTGTCGCTTGATAACGACCCCTTTAGTCATCAGATGGTGATTAATCGCGGCCATCGCAATGGCACCTACGTGGGGCAGCCGGTGATTGATGCCTCGGGCTTGGTGGGGCAAATTACCGCGGTCTCTGCCTACTCAAGTCGGGTACTGCTGTTAGCTGATGCCAGTCATGCGTTGCCGGTTCAGTTAAACCGCAATGGCTTACGTTTTATCGTCCAAGGGGCGGGACGTTACAGCAGCGTTAATGTGATGCACGTACCTGATACGGCGGATATCCGTGAAGGTGATTTACTGACCACATCGGGCTTGGCTGGACGCTTTCCTCCGGGTTACCCCGTGGCGCGAGTCACCGAGGTGTTTCACGATCCGGGGCAGCCTTTTGCTCGCGTGACGGCCGAACCGATGGCTCAACTGCAGCGCTCGCGTCATTTCTTGCTACTTTTTCCGCCCCCGCGAGAGGAGGTAGAAGAACATGCCTGGGATGAGACGCTGGATATCTCCGCAGAGGCCTTGCGCTCTTCACTCCAGCTTTCAACAAGCCCCAACAATGCGTTGCGCGACTCAAATGCATCATCTCAAGAGGTGCCCTGATGCCACGAGCACCGATTGTTCCGCTAGTGATTATTTGGTTTAGTTTGGTCTTGGCTCTTTGCTTGCAGGTGATGCCGCTGGCCGATGGCTGGCAGGTATATCGCCCCGAGTGGTTAGGGCTGATGCTGATCTACTGGTGTATGCGCACACCCGACAGAGTCGGCGTTTTTCATGGCTTTGTGCTGGGGATTTTGATGGATTTAATTGAAGGCACCGTGCTGGGCCAGCATGCGCTTATTTATGCACTGCTGGCCTTCTTGTGTGCGCTGGTCTATCCCCGCTTCCGTGCTTATTCACTGGTACAGCAATCAGCGCTGGTGCTGGTGCTGTTGGGCTTGATGCAGCTAGTCGCTCAATGGCTACGCACTATCGTGGGTGATTTTTCGATTCATTTAGCCTTTTTGATTCCCGCGCTGATCAGTGCGTTGCTATGGCCATGGCTAGCGACGATGTTTCAAGCATTAGAACGTCGGTTGGCCGCTTCATGACTGCGCCTGTTTTGTGTTTAGCGTCTGCCTCTCCACGCCGTCGAGCTTTGCTGGCATCCATTGGTGTGCCGGTCGCGGTTCACCCTTGTGATATTGATGAGACTCCGCAGGTGGGTGAGTCGGCTCAAGCGTATGTGCAGCGCTTAGCAGTTGCCAAAGCCGAGGCAGCAGCCCCTTTTACCCACTTGCCTATCCTAGGTTCAGATACCGCTGTGGTGGTCGATGGGCGTATCCTAGGTAAACCAGCGAATGCTGAGGAGGGCGCCGAGATGCTGCGGCTGCTTTCGGGGCGGTGCCACGAGGTGCTTACCGCTGTGGCGGTACGTGGGCCAGAAGGTATGCTCTCCTCCTGCGTGACTACTCAGGTAACAATGCGTGAGATAAGCGCTGATGAAATCGTTGCCTATTGGCGCACGGGTGAACCTGCTGATAAGGCTGGTGGCTACGCAATACAGGGATTAGCCGCCATATTTGTAAAACAGATTCAAGGCAGTCACTCAGCAGTGGTAGGGCTACCGCTGTATGAGACGACGCACTTGCTATGCCGACAGGGAGTTCCTATCTGGCAGCGCGTTTAATTCTCTAGATATAGAGGGCAACGCCGCCTGTATCGCTGGCAAGGAATACGTCAACCAACAAGGAATTTTGCATGAGCGGTGAAGTTCTCATCAATTTAACGCCAATGGAAACCCGCGTCGCGCTGGTTGAAAATGGCGTTTTGCAAGAGGCACTGATCGAGCGTTCCCGTCGGCGTGGCATCGTGGGCAATATCTACAAAGGCAAAGTCGTCCGTGTACTGCCTGGTATGCAGGCTGCCTTTGTTGATATTGGCTTAGAGCGGGCGGCATTTATTCATGCCCACGAAGTGATGCCACCCGGCACACCGCTCGATGAGCAGCAGACCATCGGCCAGTTACTTCATGAAGGCCAGGCGTTGGTGGTGCAGGCGACCAAAGACCCTATTGGAAGTAAAGGTGCGCGCTTAACCACGCACCTCTCGATCCCTTCCCGCTATTTGGTGTATATGCCCGACTCGCCGCATCACGGCGTTTCGCAACGCATCGAGGATGAGCGTGAACGCGAGCGTTTAAAAGCCCTGCTGGATAACAGCGTGGCGGAGCAGACGCTGGAAGTGACGGGTGGCTTTATTGTCCGAACTGCCGCGGAAGGCGTAGGTGACGAAGAGCTAAAAGGCGATATGCACTTTCTGTTGCGGCTGTGGCGTAAGGTGAGTGAGCGTAAAGTCACCGCGACGCCACAAAGCGTCATTTATGATGATTTGCCGCTCTTTATGCGCACTCTGCGCGACGTAATGCGCGACGATATTGAAAAAGTGCGTATCGATTCGCGGGAAAACTTCGTCAAACTGGTCGAGTTTGCCGAAGAGTTTATGCCCGATGCCGTTGAGCGGATTGAGTACTACCCAGGTGAGCGCCCCATCTTTGATCTCTACAGTGTCGAGGATGAGATCCAGAAAGCCTTGGGTCGCAAGGTGCAGCTGAAATCCGGTGGTTATCTGGTGATTGACCCCACCGAGGCAATGACCACCATTGATGTTAATACCGGCGGCTATGTGGGTCACCGCAACCTTGAAGAGACCATTTTCAAAACCAACCTTGAGGCGGCCACGGCGATTGCCCGCCAACTTCGGTTGCGCAACCTGGGCGGTATCATCATTATCGACTTTATCGATATGAACGATGTTGAGCATCAGCGGCAAGTGTTGCGAGTATTGGAAAAAGCCTTAGAGCGCGACCACGCTAAAACCAAGTGTACCGGTGTTACCGAGCTTGGCTTGGTTCAGCTTACCCGTAAGCGCACCCGGGAGAGCCTAGAGCAAACGATGTGTGAAGCGTGCCCAACCTGCAGTGGGCGCGGCACACTTAAAACGCCTGAGACTGTCTGCTACGAAATTTTCCGTGAGATTCTGCGCGAAGAGCGTGCCTACAGTGCTGAAACTTATATGGTGCTTGCATCGCAGCCCGTTGTTGACCGTTTACTAGATGAAGAGTCAGCGGCAGTGGCTGACCTGGAGACGTTTATCAATAAAACGATCCGTTTTCAGGTTGAGCAACACTACTCCCAAGAGCAGTACGATATTGTGCTGATGTAACCATGCTGACTCGTTCGCTGGTGCGTTGGAGTTTGCTGATAGCGGCCTGGCTTTTGGGCAGCGCGGCTGTGCTGCTGTTGCTGCTGCGTCTAGCGATCAGCCAATCCGATGCCCTTACCCCCCACATTGAAGCGTTACTCGAGGCGCGCATTGGCGTGCCGGTGACCATCGAGCGCTTATCGCTATCGCTAGCGCGTAGCGATCTACTGCTACGGCTTGACGGGGTGAACGCGGAAACCCCCGATGGCCAAGCACTCTTTTCCCTTGAGCATGCGGGGCTGCGCTTAGATACCTGGGCGTCGTTTGCCAATCTGGCACCGATTTTTAGTGATGCGCGTATCAGTGGTACACAGTTTCACCTCTATCAAGGTTCGGGGAGGTCTTTACAGTGGCCTGAGCCTGCGGAGTTACCGCTATTGATGGCGGCAGAACCCGATGTGGATCTGGCCACAATTGATAGCTGGGCGGGCTTGATTCTACGCCAACGCCTGTGGGTGGATGACACGCGGGTTGTACTGCACGGCAAAGACGACACCGTGATGCTGCATGCTCAGACACTGCTGCTGACCGGTGATGAGCGGCGCACAAGGTTAGAGGGCGCCATCAATATTGCCCCATCGTTAGAGCAGGCTCGCGATATAGACCTTCCTGCGGCGGAAATGAAGGTCGAAATGCAGCCCGGCCGACGAGGTTTTAGCGATTTTTCGGCAGCACTGCAGTTGGATATTCAGCTTGATCAGTTAGTGGTTCTGGCGGATATGTTTCGGCCTGATCATGCCGCCTATTTAGAGCAAGCCGGGGGCAGTGCGCGGCTATGGGGGCGTTGGACCACCGGGCGCCTTGAGGAAGCTCGTGTTGCCGTCGACGTTCCACAGTTGACGCTTCGCCACCAGGTTCAGTACGCGGTGTTAAGAGATATTAAGGCTAATGGCCTGTGGCAGCGCGACGGCGAAGGTGGTGAGGCGTGGCTAAGCGGCGACGCGGAGAGCGTTGAGTGGGCCCAGCCCCCTGGAGGTAACGTTGGGCCAGCGTTGCCACGCCACTGGCATGCCACCCACCAACCAGGACAGTGGGAAGTGCGCACCAGCGCCTTTGAGCTTGCCTCGCTGACCGCTTGGCGTGACTACGTATTGCTCCCTGAATCCGTCACCCGGGTATTGCAAACCCTTGCTCCTCGTGGGCAAGTCGAGGGGTTGCACGTGGGGCAGCAGGATGGTCACTGGGGAGTGGATGCGGCGTTAACCGGCGTGGAGGTCTCACCGTGGCAGCAGGCACCGGGCGGAGGCCCGCTGGATGCCTGGGTACAGGCGCGGGATTTACGCGGCCGCGTGCTGTTTAGCAGCAACGGTGAAAGCACTCTCTACTTTCCTGAGTTTTTTGCCGCTCCCATGCAACTGCGACGTGCTGAAGGGGAAGTGGAGTGGGTATACGACGGCCCCAATACCATGGTGAGTGGCAAGCGCCTAAGCGTCGACTGGGACGGCGCCCAGATAGCGGGCGGCTTTGGTTTGGTGACGGGTAATCAGCGCGGGCATTTTGGTTTAGACCTCAATTTCAGTGACGTGGATGCTGTTGAGCGTCCGCTGGCCCAGTGGTTGCCGCTCAGCGTCATGGATGACGAGCTTCGCGAATGGCTGCTTAATGATATTGGTGGCTACGTGAGCGAGGGCTCTCTGCAGCTTAGCCAACCGTTAGGCGAAGGGGCGACCGCCAACGACTTTACTGCAACGCTCGCTCTGGCGGTGACCCAAGGACATTTGCCGATCGCGCCAGGCTGGCCACGTCTTGACGACGTCGAGGGGCGCTTAAAGTGGCAAAACAGAGTGTTAGAAGCTGAAATTGATAACGCCCAGAGCCATGGCATCACTGCTTCAGAGGGTGAGGTGGTGATGGAGGATGAGACGCTCAACCTTTCGGGGCAGTTAAAATCGGATGGGCCAGCGCTGATATCATTTTTACAGGCAATGCCCGAGATTGATCTTTCCCCACTAAGTGATTTGCGCGTAACGGGTGGCGTTAACGGCGATATTGCGTTGTCGTTGCCGTTGGCAAACCCTGAAGCGCTGCAACTGGAAATCAATGCTCGGCCACGCTTTCCGGAAGTGGTGTATAAACCGCTCGATCTACGTCTTCAATCGGTTGAGGGGGATCTCGCCTGGCTTCAAAACGGGAAGAGTTCAGGTCTCGTCGGTGAGGTTAGTGGGCAGTTGCTGGGAGGCCCTATCAACGCTGATATTGATACTCAACGCAACGACATACAGCTGCAGGGGAGTGTCGCCACTGGGGCGCTTTTTGGGCTTGCAGGGTTGGATAGTCAAGGGCGTATGCCGCTAGAAGGACCGCTAGAGTGGCAGGGCAGTGTCGCCCTAACGCCAACGCCCATCCTGCGCTTGGAGAGTCGTTTAGTCGGCGTCACCAGTCATCTTCCCGAGCCCTTTGCAAAATCGTCACGGCAGGCCTGGCCCTGGACATTAACCGCCGATATGGACACAAAACGTATCGAAAGCCGCCTAGCCGATATCGCTTCTGCACGACTGCAACAGCTTAATGGCTCGCTTGCCGGGACGCTAAATTTAGGCAGCCAGGCGGTGCGCCTGCCCGACTGGCCCTCCCAGCCAGGGGTTAGTATCGATGCTGCCCTACCTCGCATTGACCCGCTAGCGTGGCAGCAGGCGATTTCACCGCTAATGCCCAGCGGGTTGCTCAGTGCGTCGGGTGGAGGTACTCAAATACCGTTGGCGGTCTCGTTAGCCACACCCTGTGTGGTTTACCAAAGGGAGTGTTTAGGCAGCCTTAACGCGTCGGGAGGCGTGAACGATGGCCGGATCGATTTGGGGCTAAGCGGTAATCTGGTCACTGGGCATTTACTGTACGATGCTCAATCACCGCAACCGTTAGATGTGGCCATTGAAGCTCTGGCGCTTGATCGCTTGCTGGCGTTAGCCAATGTTGAACACGACAGCGATGCTCCGATGCCAGACTCCTGGATGGAAACGGTCGATACCCAGCGCAAGGTGCCTGTGGCCATTCCTGATTGGCTAGCCGATGTGCCCAATGGACGATTACGCTTAGCCGAAATTGCTATGGGGCCGCGCCGCTTCGGCCCTTTGACTGCTTACTGGAAAACTGACGGCGAGCGTTTTTCGCTTACCCCCGTTGGCTTAACCCTGGGTCAGCTCTCTGCGCGAGGTGAGCTTTACTGGGAGGGGGACGCTGTTTCCAGTCATACCCGTGCGGACATTACGATTCAGGGTGGCGACATCGGCACCGCCCTTGAGCGTCTTGACCAACCGGTGGCCATGCGTAGCCGAAGTACCGATGTGGCTGCTTCGCTTGATTGGCCGGGGGCGCCCTGGCAGTTGGAGTTAAGCCGCTCAGATGGCTATATCAGTACCGACATTCGTGATGGCCGCTTTGTCACTCTGGAATCGGCACCTGCGCGCTTAATTGGCTTGCTCAATTTCGATAATATTTTACGTCGTCTACGCTTGGATTTTTCCGACGTTACCGGCCGCGGCACGGCATTTGACCGTGTTAAGGGGACGGCTGATGTTACTGGTGAGTTGCTGACGCTGCGCGGGCCATTGCAAATTGATACTCCGGCCACCACCCTAACGCTTACCGGCAGTGTCAACCTGGTGACGCGTGAACTTGACCAGCGGCTTGGCGTCACACTACCAGTGACGCAAAGTTTACCGATCGCGGCGATTGCCGTTGGCGCACCCATCGTGGGTGGCGCGCTGTTCCTTGCTGACCAGCTGTTTGGCGACGCCTTAGATCGCGCCACGACACTCCATTATCGCGTGCGAGGCCCTTGGACTTCGCCGCAGGTTACTTTAGAAGGCCCCCAATGACCGCATATAAAAGTGATGTAGATACGGCCGCCGCCATTCTGTTGACCCCCGGAGGGCTCGATTTAGAGGCTCTGGAAACGGGGTTGGGCTACGCCATGGGCGCGGGCATTGACTATGCCGATCTCTATTTCCAGCGTACCTGGCAAGAGGGCTGGGTACTGGAGGATGGAGAGGTAAAAGAGGCCAGCTACAATATTGACGGTGGCGTCGGCGTACGCTCACTGGCAGGTGAAAAGACTGGCTTTGCCTACTCCAACCAAATAACGGCCGATGCGCTAATGGACACCGGCCGCACGGCGGCAGGCATCGTCCGCAGCGGTCAACGTCTGCCTGGACAGTTGGTGCGCCCGGTATCCGCCATGTCGCGCTATGCGGGAATCGACCCCCTGGCCGGGCTAAGCGCGGAAGACAAAGTCGCCATGCTAAAACAGGCTGACAAAATCGCGCGTGCTGCAGACCCGAGCATCAGTCAAGTGAGTGCTTCTCTTTCAGGTACCTACGAAGTAGTGCTGGTGAGGGCAAGCGATGGCACCTTGGCGGCGGATATTCGCCCGCTGGTGCGCTTTAATGTCAGCGTTATCGCGGTTAAAAATGGTCGTCGTGAACGCGGCAGTGCGGGCGGCGGTGGCCGTTACTCCATGGCCAAGCTGCGCGATGACCAAGTTGCCGAGCAGTACGCCAAAGAGGCGGTGCGTCAGGCACTGGTCAACCTGGAAGCCGTCGATGCGCCCGCGGGGCAAATGCCTGTGGTGCTGGCGTCGGGGTGGCCGGGAATTTTGCTTCATGAAGCCGTCGGCCATGGTTTGGAAGGGGATTTCAACCGTAAGGGCAGTTCCGCTTTTGCTGGCAAAATGGGCGAGCGCGTGGCCGCAAAAGGTGTGACGATTGTCGATGATGCGACACTATCGGATTGCCGTGGCTCGATGAGCGTGGATGACGAGGGCACGCCGGGCCAATACACGCCGCTTATCGAAGACGGCATTTTGACTGGCTATATGCAGGACAAACTCAATGCCCGCTTAATGGGCATGGCTCCCACAGGCAATGCGCGACGCGAATCCTTTGCCCACCTGCCGATGCCGCGCATGACGAATACGGTCATGCTTGCGGGCCAAGATGAGCCCAGCGATATTATCAAAAGCGTTAAGCGCGGTATTTACGCGGTGAGCTTTGGGGGCGGGCAGGTGGATATCACCTCTGGCAAATTTGTGTTCTCTGCCAGCGAAGCCTACTTGATTGAAGACGGTAAGGTGACGGTGCCGGTGAAAGGCGCCACCTTGATTGGTAACGGGCCGGAAGCGATGCAGCGTGTTTCCATGATTGGCCATGATATGGCGCTGGATACCGGCATTGGCGTGTGTGGTAAAGAAGGGCAGGGCGTGCCGGTGGGTGTGGGCCAGCCCACCCTGAAATTGGATGAGCTGACCGTCGGCGGCACGCAGTCTTGATAGGCGGTCTTGAAAAACCGTCTTAAAGAGGCTGTTTTTAAAGTGCGAGGGTTTCGCGCAGGTGTTTGAAGAGCTTGCGCGAGCTGGTCGGCGGTTTGCCCTGTTCGCGTTCCCGCTGGGCGTTGCGAATCAATTGACGCAGTGTCTGGCGATCGGCGTCGGGGTGCTCCGCCATAAACAGGTCAACTGCCGCATCTCCCTCGTCAATTAAGCGTTCCCGCCATTTTTCCAGTCGGTGGAACGCGTGGTCGCGCTGCTCTTGCTCCTGGTCGATGGAGTCGAACACGGCTTGAATGGCGGTAAGATCCTCTTTACGGATCAGCTTACCGACATACTGCATATGGCGGCGGCGACCTTCATGGGAGCGAATACGCGAGGTTTCCTCGATAGCGCGTAGCATATCGTCAGAGAGGGGGAAACGGGCGCGTTCCGCCGGTCGCATGGCGATTAAGGTTTCCCCAAGTGCCTGTAAGGCATGCATTTCGCGTTTGAGTTGCGACTTGCTAGGGCGTTCTTCCTGTTCTTCTACTTCAACGGGATCGGGACGTTGCTTACGCATAGTGTGACTCACAGACAAGATTCGTGGCGGCATTATACCAGCTGCGAGTACAACATTGATTCGCCGATGACACTCTCTTGCAAGACTTTGGTTGAGAGGCATTCGGTTGAAATAGGAGGCCATATGGCACAGGCATTTGATGCATCCGCGCAGCAGTCGCTATTGACCGCGCGCGCCGAAGAGGCGTTAGCGCTGGCGAAGCGCTTGGGCGCGGATGCTGCCGAAGTAGGCGCAAGCGTCGATCAGGGTATAGGCGTTAGCGTACGCCTGGGCGAAGTTGAAACGGTTGAGTTATCCCGTGACCAAGGCATTGCCGTCACGCTATACGTGGGTCAACGTAAAGGCAGCGCTTCATCCACTGATGCCAGCAGTGCCTCGATCCAGGCAGCCGTAGAGAAAGCGCTGGCGATTGCCCGCTATACCGGCGAAGACCCGGCCGCAGGGCTGGCCGATGCCTCCCTTATGGCTACTGAGTTACCCGATCTAAAAGTGCACTACCCCTGGGCGCTCACAACGGATGAGGCGATTGAGTTAGCGCTTGCCTGCGAGCAGGCGGGGCGAGACGTTGACGGCATCTCACAGTCAGATGGCGCGTCTCTCTCCAGTGGCGAAGGGGTGCGCGTTTACGCCAATAGCCACGGCTTTTTAGGTACCCAAAAGGGCAGTAGTCACTCTCTTTCTTGCATGCTGATTGCCCAAGACGCGAGCGGTATGCAGCGTGATTATGACTACACCTCTGCCCGTGACCCCAAGGCGCTACGTGACCCCGCTGAGGTGGGGCGCGAAGCCGCGATGCGTACGCTGCGCAGGCTAGGTGCTAAACGGCCGCCAACGGGCACCTTTCCGGTGCTGTTTGACCCATCGTTGGCCAGTGGCTTGATTGGCCACCTGCTCGGTGGGTTAGCCGGTGGTGCGCTTTACCGGCAGGCCTCGTTTTTGTGCGACCGGCTCGGTACACCATTGTTTCCCGACTGGTTTAGTCTCGAAGAGCGGCCAATGGAGATTGGCGCCACGGCAAGCTCACCGTTTGATGGCGAGGGCGTGCAAACGCGCAATAATCGCTTTATCGATCAGGGACGCATTGCCAGCTATATGCTCTCTTCTTACAGCGCTCGTCGTCTCGATATGCAAACCACGGGCAATGCCGGTGGGGCACGTAACGTGCGTTTAGCGGCGCCGCTGCAATCACGCGAAAGCTTGTTGCAAGAGATGGGGCGGGGTATTTGGGTGACTGAGTTGATGGGCCAAGGTGTCAACGGTGTGACCGGTGACTATTCCCGCGGTGCAGCAGGTTTTTGGGTCGAAAATGGAAAGGTGCAGTACCCGGTCGAAGAGTTCACCATTGCCGGAAACCTGGAGCGGATGTTTGCTGGCTTAGTAGGTATTGGCGATGACACTGATACCCGTGGCAGTGTTCACACGGGTAGCTGGTTGATTGATGCCATGACCGTGGCGGGGGACTAACAAGCCAAGCGGCGGCTTACTGATCCTCCTCAAAGCGGGCGTCGAACAGCGCTTGAATCGCTTCAAGCGCCTGTTCGGCGTCATCGCCTTCGGCGGTGATTCTAAGCTCGGTGCCACAAGGTGCGGCAAGCATCAGCAGTGACATGATATTGGCGGCGTCGGCGGCCTGTTGCTGTTTGTAAACGCGTATTTTTGCCGTGAACTGTTGGCCGCATTTGACCAGTTTTGTCGCCGCGCGAGCGTGTAGCCCGCGTTGATTGGTAAGTGTAAGTATGCGTTCTGGCACCCTGGTTCCTTTTCGCCGAGTGGTGTCATTAATGGATAGACGCGCTTAAGAGGTCTCTGGCCGCTCGTTAGGTGTGGAAGCGCTGACGAGGGGAGCGGCCAACTGTTCGCTTATGGTGTAGTGCAGACCCAGTTCGCGGTGGCGAAGTTGAACTTCGCCCATGCTAGGAGTCAATTTTTCCGCTAACTTCTCGGCCATATAGACCGAGCGGTGCTGGCCACCAGTACAGCCAATCGCGATAGTCATGTAGCTACGTTGGCTATTCTGGTAAGCGGGTAGCCAACGCTCTAGCCAGGCCAAGATGTCGTCGCTCATGGCATCAACAATCGGATAGCTGTTCAAAAAAGCCACGATTTCCGCGTCGCGGCCAGTGAACTGGCGCAGCGTTGGATCCCAGTACGGATTTGGCAGGCAGCGCACATCGAAGACCAGGTCGGCGTCTAACGGTACGCCGCGTTTATACCCAAACGATTCCAGCGTTAGCGTCAGCTTGTCGCGCCGCTGATGGGCTACTTGGTCGGTAATGCGACGGCGTAAATCGTGCACCGATAATCGTGATGTATCGATCAATAGATCGGCCAGATCGCGAATATCCTCTAGCGTCGTCTCTTCTTTATTGATCGCCTCTTCCAGCGTCATTTCGCTATCGCGGGTCAGCGGATGACGGCGACGCGTTGCTGAGTAACGCTCAAGCAGTATGCGAGCATCGGTGGTCAGGTAAATAACTTGGAAGTCGATTTTACGCTGGCGCAACTCGTCTAATAAAGAGGGCAGGCGCTCCAGAGCTCCCGGCAAATTGCGGGCATCAATACTCACCGCTAAATGTGCTCGGTCGCCCTGGTCACGCAGTTCATCCACCAACGACCCCAGCAACATAGCTGGGAGGTTATCAATCGCGTAGTAGCCAAGATCTTCCAGCGCTTGCAAGGCGATAGATTTACCTGACCCGGAGCGGCCGCTAATGATCACCAGTTGCATAGAGTCTCTCTTTGCTTTGATCAAGCTGCGTTGAGGGTGGTGAGCGGATAACCTGCTGTGATCTGCCCTGAACAGGGTTTCAGACCCTTAGGCCGCTGATTGCTCGCGAATTTTGGCGGTAATCAGCTCAAGCAGTTCGCGCTGGCTGGCTGCTTTACGCAGTTGCTGGCGCGTGTCCGCATCATTCATGATGGTCGCTACCTGACCCAGTAGTGAGAGATGCGTGTCATCTGCCTCTTCGGGTACCAACAGGACAAACACCAGATCTACCGGGTCGCCGTCGATAGCGTCAAAATCGATCGCTTCAGCCAGTTTCAAAAATCCAGCGATAGGGGCGTTGCAGTGGGGGCTACGCGCATGAGGAATAGCCACGCCGTTACCAATACCCGTACTACCTAAGCGCTCGCGGCCGATTAAACGGCTAAACACTTCTTGGCTGTCCAGGCTGGGGATATTTTGGGCGATAAAGGTGCTGTAAAACTCCAGCACCCTTTTTTTGCTGCCCCCGGGGACGTCGAACAGAACGCGTTCCGGGGGGAGTATGGTTTCCAACGTCATTGAATTAACGCACACCGGCGCCTTGGGCGCGAGCTTGTGCTTTTTCCTTGTGTTTAACGAGTTGACGGTCGATTTTGTCCGCTAGTGCGTCGATAGCGGCGTACATATCACTGTCTAGGGCTTCCGCATGTAAGTCAGCACCTGCGGCGTGCAGCGTACAGGCGGCCTGCTGGCGCTCTTTCTCCACTGATAAGGTGACTTGCACCGTAGTTATATTGTCGTAATGGCGCTCTACACGCTCAAGCTTTTCGTTGACATAGTCACGCAAGGCGTCAGTCAGTTCTACGTGATGACCAGTGATATTTACTTGCATTGACGTGCTCCTTATCCATCGGACTGTACTTCGATTGTAACCCTTTTTGCCGCGTTGCAAAGCCCTTGTCGAGAGTTTCCCTGAAACGTTAACGAAGTTAGCGCAAACGACGCCGTTCACTGGAAGAGGGAATGCCCATGGCTTCACGGTATTTCGCCACCGTACGACGCGCCACTTGAATCCCTCCTTCGCCTAATAGCGTCACTAAGCGGCTGTCTGAAAGCGGCTTGCCGGGCGGCTCCTCTTGAATCAGTTTCTTGAGTCGTGCACGGATGGCGGTGCTGGAGTGGCTGTCGCCATCTTGACCGCTCACCTGGCTTGAGAAAAAGTATTTGAGTTCAAACACACCACGGGGTGTATGGATATATTTTTGCGTCGTTACCCGTGAAATAGTCGACTCGTGCATCTCCACGGCTTCGGCAATGTCGGCCAGTATCAGTGGTTTCATGGCTTCTTCGCCGTGCTCTAAAAAGCCAATCTGGCGGGTAATGATTTCGCGACCAACACGCAGCAGCGTATCGTTTCGGCTAGAGAGGCTCTTGATCAACCAGCGCGCTTCCTGCAAGTGCTCTTTGAGAAACTGGTTGTCATCGCTTTTATCCGCACGCTTAATCAAGCTGGCGTAGTCGGGCTGAATGCGCAGCCGTGGCAGGGCCTCGGGGTTGAGCTCTAAATGCCAGCCTTCATTATCGTGGCGGACGACTAGATCGGGGGTGACATAGCTGTCATCGGTGTCGCCGTAGGCGCTGCCTGGGCGTGGGTCTAGGCTGCGAATAAGCAGGATGACATCGGCCAGCTGTTCGTCGTCGAGCCCTAGACGGCGTTTCAGCAGACGCATATCGTCTTTGCCAAGCGCTTCGAGAAACTGCCGCACCAAGCGGCGGGCGGGAACCAGCAGTGGCGTATCATCGGGGAGAGCGGCGAGCTGCAGCATCAAGCATTCACGCAAGTCACGGGCAAATATGCCGGTCGGCTCAAACTGCTGGAGCTTGAGTAGAATGGTTTCCACTTCGCGCTGGCTTAGCCCGTCAATGCCCTGGGCACGAAGCCCTTCACGGATGTCGTTGAGCGGCTGGGTCAGGTAGCCGTTGGCGTCTAGCGCGTCGATTAAACTTTCCGCGACAAGCTGCTCGCGAGCGCTAAAATCGGTCATGGCGAGTTGCCACAGCAGGTGGCCATGAAGGCTCTGCCCGGCTGCCTGGCGCTCAAAGTCGGGGCCTTCGCTGCTGCTGCCCCCCTGGCTTCCCATATCTTGATAGGTATCTGACCAGTCGCTATCTACCGAGAGCTCAGTAGGGATGCTCTCTGACCACTCTTCTTCCTTAGGCTCGCTGACAGCCTGTTCACTAAATTCATCTTCCTGCTCCAGCATGGGATTGGCATCGAGGGCCTGCTGAATTTCTTGACGAAGATCCAGCGTAGAGAGTTGCAGCAGCGCAATGGCCTGCTGCAACTGGGGCGTCATGGTCAGCTGTGTGCCGATACGCAGTTGGAGAGAAGCTTTCATGACCATCTGAGAACCACTCGTTAATCAGAATGCTCCACCCTAGTGCGAGTGAGTGCTTGGCGCAAGTGCAATAAGCATGCCATTGGTCGTAAAGTTGTTTTAAAGCGCTATTTAGGGGCAATTAAGGCAAAAACATTACAGGCGAAAATCGGCGCCCAAATACACATCCCTTACTTTTTGGTTGGTGAGAATCGAGGCGGGCGAGCCACTGGCGATGATTTGCCCATCGCCGACGATATAGGCGGTATCGCAAATGTCTAGTGTTTCACGCACGTTGTGATCGGTGATCAGCACGCCGATATGGCGCTGTTTCAGTGCACGAATGATGGTTTTAATCTCACCTACCGAGATGGGGTCAACGCCCGCAAAAGGCTCATCGAGCAGAATAAAAGCGGGCTCTGTGGCTAGCGAGCGGGCTATTTCTACACGCCTGCGCTCGCCGCCCGAAAGGCTCATGCCCAGGTTGTCGCGAATATGGGTGATATGGAAGTCTTCGAGTAGCGCTTCCAGGCGCTGTTCGCGGTCGCTGCGGTTAAGCTCTTTGCGGGTCTCGAGTATCGCCATAATATTCTCGGCAACCGAGAGTTTGCGGAAAATAGACGCCTCTTGAGGTAGATAGCCAATCCCCGCGGCTGCGCGCTCGTGCATGGGGGCGCGCGTTAAATCCACATCGTCGATACCCACCTTGCCAGCGTCGGATTTGACCAGCCCAACAATCATATAAAATGAGGTGGTTTTGCCCGCGCCGTTGGGGCCCAAAAGGCCAACGACACTGCCTTGGGATATCTCCAGATTGATGTCTTTGACCACTCGGCGGCGTTTGTAGCTTTTAGCCAGGTGGTGGGCATAAAGGGTTTTGATCGGCGCAGTGTCTGCAGTGGCCACAGCTAGGCTCCCTATTGTTCAGGCTGAAGGGTCATGCGTATGCGCTGGGGCTCGCTGCCATCAACGTCAGAGCGCGCTTGAATCACTTCTCGGTCAATAAAATACTCAAGGCGACCGCCACTAAAGGTGTCCTCTTGCTGGGTCAGTTCGGCTTGGTCGATCAGCTCTACGCGACGCTCGGCGACGTGATAAATAATCCGCCGCGCCCAGCCTTCCGTGGGGCCTTCTTGCCCTTCGCCTTGATGGCGCAAGTAGGCGCGCTCACCGGTAGCGGTGGCTGTCGAGAGTTCGCCCGCGTCGTTGCGTTCGATCTCTACCCGCTCGCCGCGCAGCTGCATTTCGCCTTGGCGAATGTCCACATCCCCAGTATAAACAGCTGTGCCTGCCCGCTGATCAAGATCTAAACGGTCGGCTTCCACTTCCACTGGGGCCTGGGAAGATGAGTTGGTTTGGGCTAACACTGATAAAGGTATCGCTAAACCGAACAGTGCAGTGTAGAGCAGGGCTGGGGAAATCATGGCTTTCATGGCGGTTCCTATTAGCGTTGTGTGGCCGGGGGGTGCGTGCCGCGCACATTATCCGTTAAGCGAACCTGGCTGGTGTTAAGCCAAACGTCCATACGTGAAGCGCTCATTTGCTGCGGCGGTTGCTGCATCAATACCGGTGTGTCACTCCAGGCATGCTGCTCGAGGCCATCATAGTGCAGTAGCTCGGTATCTAGCTGCCAGCCTTCATCTGGTGCAAACAGTCGAGCCGAACCTGACAGCAGCAGGGCTTGGGTAGCGGTGTTGAGCGTGCCTACAGCGGCGCTGGCCAGCCACTGACGGTTTTCGCTGTCATACAGTACTGCCTCGGGCTCTTCCGTCCAGGTTTCGCTGCGCTGCGGGGTATGGATAAGGCGCGGTGTTTTTAGCGACTGCATGACACTGCCGTTATCCCCGAATAGGGTAATCTCGGCATTTTCCAGCACGTGGCCAGGTTCCTGAGCCTGTGCTTCGGGATCGATGCTGGTGTCTTGAGGCCCGCGTGGGTCAAGCCATACCAGCAGAATCCCCAGCGCGATGACTAGCCCGGCTAACCAAAGGCGTACTTTAAAGCGTTTAAACATTTACGTGCGGCCGTGCAGATAGGTGTCGAGCACCGCGCCCCAGTGTCCTTGAGATTCAAGCAGCGTATCGCAGATCTCACGCACGGCACCGTGGCCACCCAAGCGTTCGGTAGTCCAGTCGGCGTGGGTATGCATATAATCTGGTGCGTTAGGTACGGTAATGCCGACGCCGCATCGTTTGATAGCCGCTAGGTCGGGTAGGTCGTCGCCACAATAAGCCACCTGCTCTAGTTCAATATCGAGGCGTTGGCAGAGCCCGCGCAGTGTGGCCAGTTTGTCTTCACAGCCTTGGTGAACATGGTCAATGCCGAGTGCTGCCGCGCGTTGGCTAACCATGGGGGAGTCGCGCCCGGTAATCAACGCGACATGTACGCCCACGCGTTTGAGAAGCTTTAGCCCGTGGCCATCCTGGGTGTGGAATGCTTTGATTTCGATACCATCGGCCTGAAAGTAGAGGCGCCCATCGGTAAGGACGCCGTCAACATCCAGTGCTAGCAGGCGTACACGGCGGAGTCGGTCGAGTAGCGAGGCAGGTAGGGTCATAGAACCTCCATATCAATCAGTTCGTAAAGCAGGTCGTGTTGGCGCCGCTGGGTTAAATAACGCCGCTGGCGAGCAGGTCGTGCATATGTAGAGCCCCAATTGGGCGCTGTTGTTCATCAACCACCGCTAGCGCGGTAATACGGCTTTCTTCCATGATGCGTACCGCTTCGGCCGCCAGGATATCGGGGCCTATGCGTTTGCCCGGTCGAGTCATGACATCATCAACGAGCACGTCGCGCAGATTATGGAATTGATCCAGCGTGCGGCGTAGGTCGCCATCGGTGTAGACCCCGGCTAAGCGTCCTTCACTATCCACTACGCAGGTAAAGCCAAGCCCTTGCCGGGTAATTTCTAGTAATGCGTCGCGCAGCGGGCTGCCCAATGCGACCTGGGGCAGGCGTGCGCCGTCGTGCATGAGGTCTCTAACGCGTAGCAGTAAGCGCTTGCCTAAACTGCCGCCGGGGTGGGAGAGGGCAAAATCTTCAGCGGTAAAGCCGCGTGCTTCCAGTAATGCAACCGCCAGTGCATCACCCAGGGCGAGAGCCGCGGTGGTGGAACTGGTGGGGGCGAGGTCGAGCGGGCAAGCCTCACGCTCAACGCCACTGTTTAGGTGCGCATCAGCGTGCTTGGCAAGCGTGGAGTGGGGGCGCCCCGTCATGCTGACCAGCGGTGTGCCAAGGCGTTTAAGCAGTGGTAGCAGAGCAGTGACTTCGGCAGTTTCGCCCGAGTTAGAGAGCGCCAGCACTACATCTGCGCGGGTAATCATGCCTAGATCGCCATGGCTGGCTTCACCGGGGTGAACGAAAAAAGCCGGCGTGCCGGTACTGGCAAGTGTCGCCGCTAGCTTGCCAGCAATATGCCCCGACTTGCCCATACCGGTCACCACTACACGACCTTGGCAGGCGAGAATTAGCTCACAGGCGCGATCAAAGCTTTCGTCTAGCTTAGCCTGAAGGCCTCCAATCGCTGCCTGCTCGATTTGTAGCGTACGCAGTGCGCTTTCACGTAGTAGGCTGGAGGGGGCGATAGGCTGGCGCATAGCGTTTTCTCTTAACAAATGAAAATATAAAAGTAGTAACCGGTAAGAATAACATCTCGACAGCTCTAATAGGCAGTAATTGAGGCGACTCCCTGGGGGGCTATACCCGCATCACCAGGGCCGAGAGCAGGTTTAGGCGAGGGTAAGCAAGCCTTTGCAACTTTGATAACCCTGAACAATAGGAAAGCCCATTCGTGCAGTAATGCCTTGTAGCGTTATAGTACAATGTTCGATAATGTTTTAGAAACGCTGTTTTCTAATTGCGATAGCCGCAAGTAGGGTATGCTATACAGCTTTAGTCGCGCCTCGTTAAGAGTCAACTGATCCATGACAGATGCACCCTTTATAGAAATTGAAGAGCTTTACTTTTCGCGTGGTGATCACGAAATTTTCCGTGGCGTGAATATGACCATACCGCGGGGTAAAGTAACCGCGATCATGGGGCCAAGTGGTACCGGTAAAACCACGCTACTGAAGCTGATCGGCGGCCAGCTAACCCCGGAGCGTGGTCGAATACTCATTGATGGGCAGAATGTTCATAAACTGTCCCGGAAGGCGCTATTCACGCTACGCAAGCGGATGGGAATGCTTTTTCAGAGTGGTGCGCTGTTTTCTGATTTGGATGTGTTTGAAAACGTTGCCTTTCCGCTGCGGGTGCATACGGATTTGCCCGATACCATGGTGCGTGACCTGGTGTTGCTCAAGCTACAGGCGGTCGGCCTGCGCGGAGCGCGACACTTAACGCCTGCGGAGCTGTCCGGAGGGATGGCGCGCCGGGTCGCATTGGCTCGTGCGGTGGCGCTGGATCCAGAACTGATTTTGTATGATGAGCCGTTTGTTGGTCAGGATCCCATCTCTATGGGCGTGTTGGTGCAGCTAATCAAGCGCCTTAATCAAGCGCTGCAGCTAACCTCGGTGGTGGTCTCCCATGATATCAAGGAGACCTTGAGCATTGCGGACTATCTCTATCTGATCGCCGATGGCCAGGTGGTAGCCCATGGCACACCGCAAACCCTGGACACAAATCAAGATCCCCGGGTTAGCCAGTTTATTCATGGCGAACCTGATGGGCCGGTACCATTTCACTACCCCGCTGAGGCGTTTTATCGCGATATTCTGGGCGGGGCTCCGGTTAAATAGAACCGCTAGAGTGGGTGACATAAGGCGCTTAAATGCACCAATGCAGGGTAAATAAAGGGCAGAGTTAATGCAGTCAAAGTTCTCTAATAGCGCCGCACGTGTTACACGGCTGGGGCGCCGAGGGTGCGACTTAATGGAAGCATTGGGTCGAGCGGGCGTGTTTCTATTCCAGTCTGTGGTCGGCGTGCCTTCCCGGGAAGGCTGGCGATTATGGTTGCACCAGATGCACTTTGTGGGCGTGCTTTCGTTAGCCATTGTATTGGTGTCGGGGCTGTTTATCGGCATGGTGCTGGCACTGCAGGGCTATACCATTTTGGTCGATTTCGGGGCTGAGCAGGCGCTGGGACAAATGGTGGCACTGTCGCTATTGAGGGAGTTAGCCCCAGTGGTGGCAGCACTACTGTTTGCTGGCCGGGCGGGATCTGCGCTCACCGCCGAGATCGGTTTAATGAAAGCGACAGAGCAGCTCACCAGCATGGAGATGATCGGTGTTGACCCACTGCGCCGCGTGGTGGCGCCACGCCTATGGGCAGGCTTTGTGTCACTGCCTATTTTAACGGTTGGGTTTAGTGTCGTGGGCATCTGGGGCGGCTACTTGGTGGGCGTGGAGTGGCTAGGCGTCTTCGAGGGCTCTTACTGGAGCAACATGCAGGCCAATGTAGCCTTTATCAGTGATATCGGTAACGGCATGATCAAAAGCGCCGTATTTGCTTTGGTGGTGACCTGGATCGCGGTATTTCAAGGTTATGATTTGGTGCCCACTTCTGAAGGCATTTCCCGCGCTACTACGCGCACGGTGGTGTATTCGTCGCTTGCAGTATTGGGGCTTGATTTTGTGTTGACCGCCATTATGTTTGGCGGCCTTTAATGGCTGGAGCAGTTTCATGAAACGCAGTAAAACCATGGAGTTCGGTGTGGGCCTGTTTATGGTGGCGGGCATTCTGGGGCTGGTGTTCCTCGGCCTACGTGTGAGTGGACTGACGCTCTCAGCGCCCACGCAGTCGTTTCAGTTAGAGGCCAACTTCGCCAATATTGGTAGTTTAAAACCCCGTGCCAGGGTCACCATGGCGGGTGTGACAGTGGGGCGGGTAGAAGCCATTGAGCTGGATACGCAGTGGTTCGATGCGCGGGTCGTTCTTAGCCTGGATAGCGAGCTTGAGGGTCAGCTCTCCAAAGACTCGATTGCCTCGATCCTGACTGCAGGCTTATTAGGTGAGCAGTACATTGGCCTTAGCGTGGGCGGCGACCCTGAAATGCTTGAGGATGGCGATACGATTCGTGACACCCAGTCGGCACTGGTGTTGGAAGAACTTATCCAGCAGTTTGTGTCCAATATGGCAACTAACTAGTGTTTCAAACGGCAGGCACTAATCCAGTGTAATAACGGGCCCAGTGCAATACCGGGTGGGGAGATGATGGTTATGAATGGAGTGAACTTGATGATGGGTCGTTGGTTATTGGTGGTAATGATGATGGCGGCGTTAATGGTGCCACTGCAGTCACAGGCGCAGTCTCAGACACCAGAAGCAATGATTCGCGATAACGTTGAGTCACTGATGTCGGAACTCGAAGGTCGCAAGGATTATTACGCCAATAATCTTAGCGAGCTTGAGGCGTTAGTGGATAGCAACCTCGAACAAGTGGCGGATTTCCGCTATATCGGGGCCAGCGTGATGGGGAACTACTTCCGCAACGCTTCCCCGGAACAGCGCCGTCGTTTTGTCGATGTGTTTCGCCAAACGCTGATTGATACCTATACCCGCGGACTGGTGACGTTTGATTATGATGAGCTGCGGGTGCTGAATGCCCAGCAGGCTCAGCGCTATGACGACCAGGCCAGCGTTGCCATGGAAGTGGTGGCCAATAACGGCAAGGTGTACCCCGTAAGCTATAGCCTGAGACTCTCCGACGGCGAATGGCGGGTGGTTAACGTGATCGTTAACGGTATTAATCTGGGTCTGACGTTCCGCAATCAATTTGACCAAGCCATGCGCGATAACAATCGTGATTATGACGCGGTTATTGAGGGATGGTCACCTGAAGTGGGCGTTGAAGAGCTTGAGCAGGGAGGCGATGCGTGACAGTGCTGTTTTCACGCCCCAGTGTAACGGTTAGTGTAGAAAACACTACCTTGCTGGTGGAAGGTGATGTGGAGGTATCCTTGGCGGCCGATTTGGCCGCCTGTGGTGTTAAATGGCTCAAGCACACCGAGCTAACTTCGCTCAGCTTGGACTTTAGTCGCATTGAGAAGGCTAGCAGCGCTGCCATTAGCGTGCTGTTTGAATGGCTTCGAATTTGTCGGCAGCGCGGTATCCATATCCAAGCCATTCTTTTTTCAGCGCCGCTACGCCGACTTGCCTCCCTGGCTGAGTTGGATGCTTTGATTGATCAGCCTGCGGCTACTCTGGCCATTTAACGCTCCGGCATCGCCAAGCGCACTGCTTTTCTTTATTATGTCGACCCAATTACGTTCATTAATAACGATGACCCCAAAGGAGTTTTCTGCGCCATGCAACCCAACGAGGTAAAAGCACTGCTTGAATCCCGTATCGACGGATGTCAGTTCCATATCCAGGGTGAAGGCTGTAATTTTCAGGTGATTGCGGTTGGCGATGCCTTTGAAGGTCTCTCTCCGGTCAAACGTCAGCAGCTTGTCTACGCTGCGCTGAGCGATGAGATCGCCTCGGGTGCGCTCCACGCTATTAGCATCAAAACGTTTACCCCGGTGCAGTGGCAAACTGCACCGGAAAACGTTCAATAACGGTCGCCCCATGGATAAATTAATCATTACCGGCAATGGATCGGTAGACGGTGAAGTGTGGGTGAGTGGCGCTAAAAATGCGGCGCTGCCTATTTTGTGTGCCAGCCTGTTGGCCGATGGCCCCGTGGTGATTGGTAACTTGCCGCACTTGCAGGATATTACCACCACCTTAGAACTGCTCGGCCGCATGGGCGTTGAGCCGGTGATGGGCGAAAAGCTGAGTATTCAGTTGGATGGCTCCCAAGTCACTCAGTGTCACGCACCGTATGAGCTGGTTAAGAAAATGCGTGCCTCGATACTGGTGTTGGGCCCTCTGCTTGCCCACTTCGGTAAAGCCGATGTATCGCTACCCGGTGGTTGCGCCATTGGCTCGCGCCCGGTGGATTTGCATATTCGCGGTTTAGAAGCCATGGGGGCGGAGATTCGCGTTGAGGCTGGCTATATCCGCGCGCGGGTGGACGGTCGTCTAAAAGGGGCAACTATCTACTTTGATACCGTGACAGTGACCGGTACCGAAAACCTGCTGATGGCGGCGACCCTAGCCGATGGCAAAACCGTTCTGGAAAACGCTGCCCGCGAGCCTGAAATTGTCGACTTGGCTGAGTGCTTGATCAAAATGGGCGCTAAAATCTGCGGTCAAGGCACTGACACCATTACTATCGAAGGCGTCGAAAAACTGCACGGTTGCGAGCACGATGTCATGCCCGACCGTATCGAGACAGGCACCTTTCTAGTTGCCGCCGCCATGACTGGCGGACGGGTGAAGGTCAAGCGCACCCGGGCCGATATCCTGGACGCGGTCATTGCCAAGCTGGAAGAGGCGGGTGCGGAAGTCACCAGTGGAGACGACTGGATCGCCCTGGATATGCACGGCAAGCGTCCTAAGGCGGTGAATATTCGTACTGCGCCTTATCCAGCGTTCCCAACCGATATGCAGGCGCAGTTCGTGGCCATGAACGCAGTGGCCGTGGGGCACTCTCGGGTGGTCGAGACGATCTTCGAAAACCGCTTTATGCATGTTCAAGAGCTTAACCGCATGGGCGCCAATATCGTGCTGGAGGGCAACACCGCCTTGATCGAGGGGGTCGAGAAGCTTTCCGGTGCACCGGTAATGGCAACCGATCTGCGCGCGTCGGCTTCGCTGGTGATTGCGGCCATGATGGCCGAGGGGGAAACTCTAGTAGACCGCATCTATCACATTGACCGTGGCTACGAGTGTATCGAAGAGAAATTGCAGCTGCTGGGTGCGCGCATTCGCCGTATTCCTGGCTAGACCATTTCTACTGAGTCTCTGCTGCTAAGCCCCTGCATGCTAATAACCACTGGGCAACACGATGAGTAAGCAACTGATTTTAGCCCTCTCGAAGGGCCGTATTCTGGAAGAGACGCTGCCACTACTGGCCGATGCGGGTATTACACCTGCAGAGGATTTAAGCAAAAGTCGTAAGCTGCTATTTGATACCAACTTGCCCGACGTAAAACTGGTGATTATCCGTGCCACCGACGTGCCCACCTACGTTCAGCTAGGGGCAGCCGATGTCGGTATCGCAGGTAAAGATGTGCTGCTTGAGCACGGTGCCGAAGGGCTTTATGAGCCGTTGGATTTGGAAATTGCCCGCTGTAAGTTGATGACTGCGGGTGTGACCGGCCAGTTGCCAGCCCGTGCCCGGCGTCGGGTGGCAACGAAATTTGTTAACGTGGCGCGACGCTACTACGCCGAGCAGGGAATTCAGGCTGAGGTGATCAAACTTTATGGCGCTATGGAACTGGCGCCGTTAATGAATCTCGCCGATGAAATTGTTGATATCGTCGATACTGGCAATACCCTGCGGGCGAATGGTATGGAGCCGCGTGAGCTTATTGCCCATATCAGCACCCGGCTGGTGGTGAATAAGGCCGCCATGACCATGAAGCATGAGCGTATTAAGCCGTTACTAGAGCGCTTGGACAGTGCGGTCAAAAAGCGTCAGACCCAGCTTGCCGAATGATGTGAGGTGACCCATGAGTGAACCCATGAGCAAACAGACGACTGCAACGATTTCACGCCTATCGACAAGCGATGATGCCTTTAACCATCGACTTGATGCGCTGTTAGATTGGGAAGGGGTGTCTGACAAAGCGGTGCAGGCGCGGGTCGAAGAAATTCTTGCCAGTGTAAAGCAGCGCGGCGATGCTGCGGTAGTGGAAGCCACGAATCGTTTTGACCGACTTGCGGCTACCTCGATGGACGAATTGCAGTTAACGCCCGAGCAGTTGAAAAGAGCGTTTGATAACTTGCCTGCTGAGCAGCGCGAGGCGCTTTCCAGCGCCGCCGAGCGGATTAAGTGCTACCACGAGCGTCAGAAGCCCAGCTCCTGGCAATACGAAGAAGCAGACGGCACGGTACTGGGGCAGAAAGTTGCCCCCCTGGATCGCGCCGGTATTTATGTTCCTGGCGGCAAAGCTGCCTATCCCTCGTCAGTGCTGATGAATGCGATTCCGGCCCATGTGGCCGGTGTGCGCGAAATCGTTATGGTCGTACCTACTCCGGATGGCGTGCTCAATGAGTTGGTGCTGGCAGCGGCCCACCTGGCGGGGGTCGACTATGTGTTTACCATCGGTGGCGCTCAGGCCGTAGCCGCGCTTGCCTATGGCACTGAAAGTGTCCCCCGAGTCGATAAAATAGTTGGGCCGGGCAATATTTATGTGGCCACGGCGAAGCGTGCAGTATTTGGTCAAGTGGGCATTGATATGATTGCCGGGCCCTCGGAGATTATGGTGATTTCCGATGGTCAGACTGATCCCGATTGGCTGGCAATGGATCTATTTTCTCAAGCCGAACACGACGAAGATGCCCAGGCGATCTTGGTGAGCTGGGATGCCGGGCACTTAGATGCTGTGGAGTCGGCAATTGAGCGGCTGTTGCCGACCTTAGAGCGCGAAGAGATCGTGCGTGAGTCGCTGCGTAAGCGAGGAGCGTTAGTGCTCTGCCAGGACGCCCAAGAAGCGATTACGTTGATTAACCGGATTGCTCCTGAGCACCTGGAGCTATCGGTGGCTGCCCCCGAGACATGGTTGGACGATATCCGCCATGCCGGGGCAATCTTTATGGGGCGTTACACCGCCGAGGCGCTGGGTGATTACTGTGCTGGGCCAAATCACGTGCTGCCTACCTCTGGCACGGCGCGCTTCTCTTCACCACTGGGCGTTTACGATTTCCAGAAGCGCTCTTCGATTATTCACTGCTCCGCAGGCGGCGCTTCTGAGCTAGGTAAAATCGCCTCGGTATTGGCGCGAGGTGAGTCGCTGACCGCTCACGCTCGTTCAGCGGAGTACCGGATTCGCGATTGATACACCCAGCCCTGCGCCAACGCGCTTAATAGTAGTAACTAACTATTTGTAAGTATGCTATGAGTCGCGTTGGCCTGGGGTCTCTTCATTAATTGGGATGGTCGGTAGCGGGCGTTCTCCCACTTCGAGGGTCATCTCCATGCGTTCGCCGCTGCGTACGATGGTTATCGGTAGCGAAGTACCGGGGGGAATAGAGGCAATGTCGCTCATCGTGGTGCGGGCATCCAGAATAGGCTGGCCATTGACAGAGAGAAGCACATCGCCTGGCTCTAGCCCCGCTTCCGCGGCAGGCCCTCCGCTGACAACCCCCGCGACGATCACACCTTGGGGTGTTTGCAGTCCAAAAGAGGCTGCCAGTTCCCGTGATAGTGCTTGCGCTTCAATGCCTAACCAGCCACGAATTACCCGTCCTTGAGTGACCAGTTCATCCAGAATGCTGTGGGCAAGGTTGGCAGGAATGGCAAAGCCAATGCCTTGGGAGCCACCTGAGCGCGAGAAAATAGCCGTATTAATGCCGACCATGGCGCCCTCAGGATTGACCAGCGCGCCACCTGAGTTACCCGGGTTGATAGCCGCATCTGTTTGAATAAAGTCTTCATAGGCGTTTAGCCCTAAATGATTGCGCCCCGTGGCACTAATAATACCCATGGTGACCGTCTGACCGACACCAAAAGGGTTGCCAATAGCGAGCGCTACGTCGCCTACCGCTACGTCGGCTGAGTCTGTGAGTTCAATGACTGGCAAATCGTCCAGGTTAATTCTTAGCACGGCTAAATCACTTTCAGGATCTGTGCCGATCACCTCTGCCAGGGTTTCGCGTCCGTCGCGCAGAGCGACCTGGATTTCATCGGCGCCGTTGATGACGTGGTGATTGGTTAGTACGTAGCCGTCCTCACTGACTATAACGCCAGAGCCCAAGCTTGAGAGCATGCGTTGATGGGTCGTCGCGTCATCTCCCTGGTTATCAAAAAATTGCTGAAAAAATGGATCTGACATCAGTGGGTGCTGGTCGCGCTCAACGATGCGCGATGAGTAGATATTTACTACCGCCGGCGCGGCTTGCTCCACTGCCTGAGCATAGCTGACGGGGCCTTTGTTCCGGGAAAGCGGCGCTGCCTGATGAATTTCAGGCGCAGGGCGACTAGGGTTGGGTTCTACCACTTCTGGTGTCGTCGAGATGACCGGCGCGGCGACTTGGGGGGCTTGAGGCGACGAGTCACGAAACGGGTTGGGCAACTGCTCGGGGAGTGCGAAGAGAATCACCACCGCGAGCAGTACGCCAGTGATAACAGGCCAGAGATAAGGCAGCACGTAGCGTCGCATGCAATCAATTCCTTAACGGGTCAGTCTCGCTGTTCGCGATATAAAGCAGCGAGTTTTACAATGGTTTTATGGTAACACTTTCTTAGCAGCTACCTCACGGGTGCGGTTAAATCAATAAAGGACTCAATATGATTCATCGTGATCAACTAGTAGCGGCTTGTGACCATCAGTTACGTGCGGCAGAGTTTAAAGATTTTACCATTAATGGCTTACAGGTGGCGGGCAGTGAACACGTCAAGCGCATCATGACCGGTGTTACTGCCTGCCAAGCGCTGCTGGACGAAGCCGTTGCCTGGCAGGCAGATATGGTGCTGGTGCATCACGGTTACTTTTGGAAAAACGAGCCCGTGGCGATTACTGGTATGAAGCAGCGGCGGATTAAAACCCTGCTTGATCATGACATTAGTCTGTTAGCGTATCATCTGCCTCTGGATGCGCATGCCGAGATGGGCAATAACGCGGAGTTAGCCCGTCACTTGGGGTGGAAAGTAGAGGGATGCATTGATGGCGCGCTGGGGGAGGGGCTTTTGTGGTCAGGACGATTACCGCAGCCACACTCAGTCAGTGAGCTGGCAGCGCAAATAGCGCAAACCTTACAGCGCAAGCCGTTGGTCATTGAAGCCCCGCAGGTGGGAGATATTGAGCGCATCGCCTGGTGTACCGGTGGTGCGCAGGACATGATCACCGACGCCTATGAGTCGGGCGCACAGGTATTTGTATCAGGTGAGATATCCGAGCGAACCACTCATCTGGCGAGGGAGATGGGTATTCATTATATCGCCGCCGGGCACCATGCCACTGAACGTTATGGTGTTCAGGCGCTGGGCGAGTGGCTAAGCGATGAGTATGACGTTGAGCACCGCTTTGTGGATATTGATAATCCCGCTTAACGCATTAAATGCCCCGGATCACCGATAACAGAAGCCGGGGCTGATCAATCATTATTAGTAGCGCGGCGGCTGGGGTGTCGCCGCCTCATTGCTCTTCAAGCCAAAGTCTTCTGACAGCGTGCCGCCCTTACCATCCGCGTAGTCACGTGGCGTCGAAGGGGAGCTGGCGTCTGCCGTCGTCTGCTGCTCGCGCGCTGGATCAATACCCGAGAGATCAAGGCTAGGCTGAATAGCAGCGTCGCGAATATCCCACTCCGCGGCGTCCTCTTTCAGTTGAAGCTCAAGCTGGTTGGCTTCGTCGCGTATATTGCTTAGGCGTTGATAAATACCCGTTAAATGGCTGCCCACGCTGCTCTTCATCTCGGCAATCTGGTGCTCGCGTTCGAGTAGCTTTTGGCGCATGGAAGCCGCTTCACGCTGGCTTTTGCTGAAGAGGCGATAAGCAACCGCTCCAATGATCAGGCCGACGATAAAACCGATTATGGCAAACGTTAATGGTGAGCTCGCGTCCACAGTGTTCTCCCTGGCGCCTTGAATATAATGATTTAGAGGCTGCATATGCTAGCAGCTTAAGAATCAAACAGGCTGCCATTATAGGCGTCACTCAGCCGGTTGGGTCAATCCGCTCATGCGCTTAGATGTCTCTACAGGTATAATCACAACCTTTTCAAGGTTGCCAGTCATGTACTGGCGGCTGCCTTACATGCTGTGGGAGGCGAGTGCATGTCATCAACAACTGCGAGTAGGGCATCGTCAAAAACGCGCCCTGCATCGCCTATAGAGCGCTATCGGGCGGACTTAGAGCGCGATGATTTTCAATATGATGCAGCGCAGGAGTTGGCAGTAAAGCATCTACAGCGGCTCTATGATGAGCTTGTCGCTGCGCCAACAACCGTTCCCAAAGCTCTGGTTGCGAATAAGGGGCTCCATAAAGGGTTAAAAGCCAAGATGGCGGGTTTCATGGGCAAGAAATCCTCATTGGCTGATGAGCCTGTCTTGCCCGATATCCAAGGCCTCTATTTTTGGGGTGGGGTAGGGCGGGGCAAAACCTACTTGGTCGATACCTTTTATGAAGCCTTGCCCTTTCCCGACAAAATGCGTACCCATTTTCACCGCTTTATGCAGCGTGTCCATAACGAGCTGACCCACTATAAAGGTGAAAAGAATCCACTGACCCTAATCGCGGGTAAGTTTGCTACTGAGGCGCGGGTTATTTGCTTTGATGAATTTTTCGTCAAAGATATTACCGATGCGATGATTCTTGCCAACTTGCTAGAGGCGTTATTTGAGCGCGGAGTGGTATTGGTGGCGACCTCTAATATCGTACCTGATGATTTATATAAAGATGGCCTACAACGGGCGCGCTTTTTGCCAGCCATTGAGCTTGTGAATCGTCATTGTGAGGTGGTTAATGTCGATTCTGGGGTGGATTATCGACTGCGCGCATTGGAGCGTGCGGCCATCTTCTACTCGCCGCTGGATGAAGCGGCTGAGCGCGAACTATCGCGCAGCTTTCGGGAAATAGCCGGGCACGAAGGCGAGTCACAGGCGTCGCTAGAGGTAAATCACCGTGTGTTGAAAACGCGTCGGCTGCATGATGATGTCGCCTGGTTTGAGTTTCTTGAGCTGTGTGACGGGCCGCGCAGTCAAAATGACTATATTGAACTGGCCAGGGAGTTTCATACAGTGCTGGTTTCCAATGTGAGGCGTATGAATGCCAAGCAGGATGATCAGGCACGCCGCTTCATCAATATGGTCGATGAGTTTTATGATCGTGGCGTCAAACTACTGATGTCCGCGGAAGCGCCGATTGAAGAGCTGTATAGCGATGGCAAGCTAACGTTCGAGTTCCAGCGGACGTTGTCGCGTCTACAAGAGATGCAGTCCAAGGAGTACTTGGCGCTGGCGCATAAGCCTTAAAGCCTGACGGGGTGTCGGCTCAGTAAAAAAGTCACGATACGGCTTAACTTGTCAGTAGCCTTACTGTAGAATGCCGCCTCGCTGCATGTTGCTGGGTTAAACCAGCAACCAAAAAGAATAGGGATGGTGCTTCGCCGTACAACGGTGTAAGTCACCCAATACATTTAATCTGGTGATTTCATCCATGAAGACGTTCAGTGCTAAGCCGCAGTCCGTCCAGCGCGACTGGTATGTAGTCGACGCTACGGACAAAACGCTCGGTCGTCTGGCAACCGAGATTGCTCGCCGCCTACGTGGCAAGCATAAGCCCGAATTTACCCCTCACGTTGATACTGGCGACTACATCGTCGTGATCAACGCAGAGAAAGTCCACGTAACTGGTAATAAGGCGAAGGCTAAAACCTATTACCGCCACACTGGTTACCCGGGCGGTCTGCGCTCTATGACATTCGACAAAATGCTTGATCATGCGCCCGAGCGTATCATTGAGTCTGCCGTTAAAGGTATGTTGCCGAAAGGTCCCTTGGGCCGTGCCATGTACACGAAGTTGAAAGTGTACGCTGGCGACGAGCATCCGCATGCTGCCCAACAGCCGCTTGAACTGAACCTCTGAGGAAATCTTCGCCATGACACAGCAGTATTACGGTACCGGGCGCCGCAAGACTTCCACCGCTCGCGTGTTTATGAAGCCGGGCTCTGGCAAAATTACTGTCAACAACCAAGACCTTGACCTCTACTTTGGTCGTGTTACCGGTCGTATGGTTGTTCGCCAGCCGCTTGAATTGACTGAAACCCTGAACCAGTTTGACATCTTCGTGACTGTCGCTGGTGGTGGTGGTTCTTCTCAAGCTGGTGCGATCCGTCACGGCATTACACGTGCCCTGATGAACTACAATGAAGACCTGCGTCCTTCGCTACGTGCCGCTGGCTACGTAACGCGTGATGCACGTCAAGTTGAACGTAAGAAAGTCGGTCTGCGCAAAGCACGTCGTCGTCCGCAGTTCTCGAAGCGTTAATTTTTACGCTATGCGGAAAAACGCCCAGGTCATCGACCTGGGCGTTTTTTATTGGAATATCAAAAAATTATATTGCTCGTACCACTATGGTCACGAGCGGTTGTTCTTGTGCACAGCGCTTTGTTTTTTTACCATAGAGCGTAATTAATATTCGTCGCCGCAAGACGCCTTTGTGGCGGAACGGGTAAGCTGATGGGAGAAACCTGAAATGGCAGATAACGGCGTAAACAAAGGCCGACGCCGTTTCCTCGTAGGCGCCACCTCCGTTGTGGGTGCGGTAGGTGCTGTCGGGGTAGCGGTACCCTTTGTGGCTTCTTGGCAGCCTAGTGCCAAAGCAAGAGCGGCGGGTGCTCCCGTTCAAGCAGATATTTCCAAGCTTGAGCCTGGGCAGCGTATGACCGTTGAGTGGCGTGGTCGGCCAATATGGATCATTAATCGCACGCCGGAAATGATCGAGCGTACTGAGTCGCTGAGCGGTGAGCAACTGGCCGATCCGGATTCGGAAGAGCCACAACAGCCCGCTTATATCGAGGGTGGATTGCGCTCTATCAAGCCCGAGATTGGGGTGTTGATCGGTATTTGTACTCACCTAGGCTGTTCGCCGTTATTCCGGCCTGAACCCGACGCAGAGGGCGTAGGCGTTGATAACTGGCCGGGTGGTTTCTTCTGCCCATGCCACGGTTCCCGCTTTGATTTGGCTGGTCGCGTATTTAACAACGTTCCTGCGCCGACCAATCTTGAGGTTCCACCCTACCGCTTTGAGAATGACGATATCATTATCGTCGGCGAAGATGAGGAGACTGCCTAATGGGTAATCCGAATAAAGCCAAGGCGGAAAAAGGCCTCATGCGTTGGGTGGATGATCGCTTCCCTGCTACTCAGATGTGGCAAGAGCACCTCTCCAAATATTACGCGCCGAAAAACTTCAATTTCTGGTACTTCTTTGGCTCGTTAGCGCTGCTGGCGCTGGTCAACCAAATCCTCACCGGGGTTTGGTTGACCATGAGCTTTAACCCCTCAGCTGAAGGTGCCTTCGATTCCGTCGAATACATCATGCGTGATGTGGAATGGGGGTGGTTGATTCGCTATATGCACACCACGGGGGCCTCCGCCTTCTTCCTCGTTGTCTATCTGCATATGTTCCGTGGCCTTTTGTACGGTTCTTATAAAGCCCCGCGCGAGTTAGTGTGGGTCTTCGGCATGACTATTTACCTGGTGCTAATGGCGGAAGCCTTTATGGGTTATCTGCTGCCGTGGGGGCAAATGTCCTACTGGGGTGCGCAGGTGATTATCTCGCTGTTCTCAGCGATTCCGGCGATCGGCCCTGACCTGGCACAGTGGGTGCGTGGTGACTTCCTGATTTCAGGCATTACCCTAAACCGCTTCTTTGCACTGCATGTGGTTGCGCTGCCAATCGTTATTCTGGCACTGGTTGTGCTGCACATCATTGCTTTGCATGAGGTGGGCTCGAATAACCCGGACGGCATTGATATCAAGCAGAAGAAGGATGAGGCTGGTGTGCCGTTGGATGGAATTCCTTTCCACCCTTACTACACGGTGAAAGACCTTGTCGGTGTGGCAGTGTTCCTGTTCGTTTTCTGCGTAGTGGTGTTCTACTTCCCCGAAGGTGGTGGCTACTTTATTGAGCGGCCTAACTTTGATCAGGCGAACCCGCTGCAGACACCAGATCACATTGCCCCCGTTTGGTATATGACACCGTTCTACGCCATTCTCCGCGCCATCACCTTCTCGGTCTTTGGTTTAGACGCCAAGTTCCTAGGGGTTATCTTTATGGGCGCGGCGATTGCAATCCTGTTTGTTCTGCCCTGGCTGGATCGTAGCCCCGTGCGCTCTATGCGTTACAAAGGCTGGATGTCGAAAGTCATGCTGCTGCTGTTTGCTATCAGTTTTGTCATCCTGGGTGTTTTAGGTGTGTTGCCATCGACAGAGGGTAGGACACTGCTAGCCCAGGCGTGCACCGTGATCTATTTCGCCTTCTTTGTCTTGATGCCGTTCTACACCAAGCTGGAGAAGACTAAACCCGTTCCGGAAAGGGTGACTGGCTAATGAAAAAGTATCTATTTGGACTCCTTTTCGCCTTAGTGCCAGTAACCGCGATGGCTGCGGGGGGCGCAAGTGTGCCTCACTCGATGGATCCTGATCTGCATGATCAGGCCTCGTTGCAAAATGGCATGAAGCTCTATGTTAACTACTGCATGGGCTGTCACTCGCTTAACTATCAACGCTTTTCGCGTGCGGCAGACGACTTGGGGATGCCTCAGGATTTGGTTGAAGAGAATTTGATTTTCTCGTCAGATTTGGCTTACAACGATCAAATGCATAACGCCATGAACAGCGGTGATGCGGAGGGTTGGTTTGGTGCGCCGCCGCCCGACCTGTCGCTCAAGACGCGTGTGCGTGGGACCGATTGGATTTACTCTTATTTGCTCGGTTTCTACAAAGATCCTAGCCGTCCCACGGGCGTTAACAATACGGTGTTTGACCTAGTGGCAATGCCGAACGTGTTAGAGCCTCTGCAGGGCGTGCAAGAGCTGGTATGTGCTGAAACCGATCACCCGGTAGAAGGGCAAGAACCGGATGCGTTATCGGGCAAGTATCAGTCTTGTAACGTGCTGCAAGTGACCGAGCCGGGGGAGCTCGAACCTGCGGAATTTGAGGAGGCGATGTATGATCTTACTAACTTCCTGGCTTATGTAGGTGAGCCCTCCAAGCTTCAAGCACAGGCGCTGGCACCTAAAGTACTGATCTTTATTTTCATTTTTGGTGTGATTGCTTACCTGCTCAAGCGCGAGTACTGGCGAGATATCCACTAATTAGCAGTAGCTGATGGTCAGTGGGGCGCACGGCGTAAGTCGTGCGCCTTTTGCTTGTCAGCATGGCAGTAAAGCAAAGCAAGCTGGCTTCCCCTAAGGTAGCGCTGGCGTGTTATTATCCAAGATTGTTTTGATGTGAGGATGCTTTCATGGGTGTTGTGGCCAAACGGTCGTCGATGATCTTTTACTCAGGCAGTGATGATCATTTCAGTCATCGTGTGCGCATTGTGCTGGCCGAGAAGGGGGTTGCCGTCGACATCGTCGATGTACTCGACGAAAAACCACCGGAAGAGCTGGCAGACCTCAATCCGTACAACAGCGTACCGACGCTGTTAGATCGTGACTTGGTGCTGTATGAGTCCAAAGTTATGATGGAGTACCTGGATGAGCGTTTCCCGCATCCTCCGCTATTGCCTGTTTATCCAGTAGCGCGTGCGCAAAGCCGCCTATGGATGCACCGCATTGAGCGCGAGTGGTGCCCAATGGTCGACCTGATTCGCAGTGGTGGAAAGAAAGAGGCAGATAAAGCGCGTAAAGAGTTGCGTGAAAGTCTGATCGGCATATCGCCAATTTTCGAGGATATGCCTTACTTCATGAGCGAAGAGTTTACGCTGGTGGATTGTTGTTTAGCGCCTGTATTGTGGCGTTTGCCGGAACTCAATATCGAATTGCCCGAGAAGCAGGTTAAGCCGCTGCTGTCCTACATGTCGCGAGTATTCGAGCGTGAAGCGTTCAAGGCATCTTTAAGTGAGCGTGAAAAAGAGATGCGCGCTTGAATTCATTTGGCTCCTTTGTGCTTGATAAGGGCAGGGAGCCTTTCTTGTAAGGAGGAGGGAGTCTAGATGAAATCGAGTCGCCCCTATCTCGCCCGAGCACTCTATGAGTGGTTGCTGGATAATGAGCTAACGCCTTACCTGGTGGTTGATGCTACCTTGCCTGGCGTTGAGGTGCCCCGTCAGTTTGTTCAAAACGGTCAGATCGTTTTGAACGTGGCGCCGACTGCAGTACGTGATCTTTTTATGGAGAATCAGGCGATAGGCTTTAATGCGCGCTTTGGCGGGCAGCCTATGCAGGTAATGATACCGACTCCGGCCTTAATCGCTATTTACGCCCGTGAGAACGGTGCAGGAATGGTCTTTGGTCATGAGCCTGAGCTAGGTGATGGAGCCGACTCTTTTGGCGCTATTGAGGACGAAGAGAAGCCCTCTAGTAAGCCTGAGCTGTCGATCACAGAGCCCGTCTCCGAAAAGAGTGACAGTGACTCAACGGCGTCAGCGGATACGTCTGAAAAAGAGTCTCAAGCTAAGAGCAAGACGAAGAAAAAACCCACCCTGCGGGTCGTTAAATAACACCCTGGGGTGTGCCGCCCACAAAAAAGCCTCGCTTATTAAGCGAGGCTTTTTTGTGGCTGCTAAAACGCAATGGGAAAACAGTGGATTAGTCTAGGTAATCAAATACTTTTACGATTCGTTGTACACCACCAACCGAGGAAGCGGCATTGACGATACGGTCAGCCTCTTCCCGGGTCACGCGGCCCATCAGATATACGCTGGCATTTTCGGTGGTGACTTTGATTTTTGAAGAGTCGATGCGGTCGTTGGTTGCCAGGTGGCTGACGACATTCGTGGTGAGCCATGTGTCGGTCAGGCGCTGGCTGGCCGGTAGGCGAGCGGCGATGGTGAGTTCGTTGTGGATGTCAGTAACACCGCGTAGGTTGCTGGTAACTTCACCCGCCATATCGCGAAGCTCTTCACTGGGTACTTGGCCCACCAGGAGCACAACGCCGTTATAACTGTGGGCACGAATGCGGGCATCGCCTAGCCGGGCGTCAGCACGCTTTAACGCGTCATCAACTTCACGCTCAATGGTGGTGTCGATGGCTTCAACATCGTCGCTACGCTGAGCATAGTTGGACTGATTGGAGGCTGAGTTGTTAGCGCAGCCGGTAATGAAGAGTGCCGCGCAAAGCGCAACGGCCATGAAGCCGCGGGGGGAGAGGCGTTGGGTCATCGTATGACTCCTTTGATGCTAGCAGTTAAAGACATCGTGGTTGTTAACACAGTACAAATGGCGACTAAGCGCTGCCAAACAACTGTTCATCGATAAGATCGCATAAACAGTGAATCACCAGCAGGTGAACTTCCTGGATGCGGGCCGTTGATGTCGCCGGGACGCGAATCTCGCAGTCATCCTGGCCTAACAGTGACGCCATATCGCCACCGTCGCGGCCGGTAAGGGCAACTACGGTCATATCGCGATCATGGGCGGCTTGAATGGCCTGCACAATATTGCCCGAATTGCCACTGGTGGAGATGGCCAAGAGTACATCACCGGGCTGCCCGAGGGCGCGAATCTGCTTTGAAAACACCTCGTTGTAGCTATAGTCGTTTGCGATTGAAGTGAGCGTGGACGTATCAGTGGTGAGTGCCAGTGCGGGTAGGCTAGGGCGTTCTCGCTCAAAGCGGTTGAGCAGTTCAGAGGAGAAGTGTTGGCTGTCACCAGCGCTGCCGCCATTGCCGCAGGCAAGAATTTTTCCTTCGCTGACAAGGCACTGCACCATCATTTGGCTAGCCACTTCAATGAACGGCGGAAGTACTTCGCTGGCGTACGTCTTGGTGTCGATGCTAGCGTTGAAGTGGCCGAGTATCCGAGATTGAAAGTCCATCAGGGCTTCCTGGTTGAATAGTGATAAAGAGTGTTTTTTAAAGACCGTTTTTAAAGCCGGTTTATAAAAACAGCTTTAAAAAACAGTCAAAAGGCATCAAAGGCAGCTTTTACCCAGTGAAACTCAAGGTTGGGCGGCTTACCCGTTATGGCCAGGATATCAAAGCGGCAGGGTGAAGAAAGCCCGCCGCGGGCGATATAAAGCCGTGCTGCACGCACCAGGCGCTGTTGTTTCTGATAAGTGACGGTTTCCAGCGGGTGACCGTAGCGCGTCGTGGTGCGGTGTTTGACCTCAACAAAGACGAGAATATCGCCATCGCGCATTACCAAGTCAAGCTCACCCCCTTTCACGTAATGATTCTGCGTGACAAGGGTGAGCCCCTGTTGGCGCAGCCATTGAGCGGCAAGCTGCTCAATGGCTGCGCCGCGGGCACGGGCAGTATGGGCGTTAGTCGTCACTTTCGATCAGGTTAGGAATTAAAATAGGTGATGGGACGCCATTCTGGAATTTAGCCCAGGGCAGCTCGCGGTAGATGCGGCCATCGTCGCTTAAGTAGAGAGTGCCGGTGCTGCCATGAAGGCCGTTCAGCTCGCCAAGATTGGAAAAGCGGATAGCCAGCTCGTAAGCATCAACGCCCATTGCCATCAGGCGGAACATGGAAGCGTCTGATTCATCCCGCAGGCTTTGGTAGGTAGATGCAAAGGGCAGAGCCTCTTCGCCACCAACGGCGGCGTCGGGGATTTGCCAGGGGATATCAACGAACATGACATCGTTTAGATCTTGATCGAGGCGAGTCTGCAAGCGTCCTTCATGCAAGTGTGAGGTGGCATAGATTGGCAGATTGGGAGCGTAGTAGTAATCCATAGTCGGCGGTACCTGGCGCGCATACTCGGGCAGTGCGAGCAGGAATAGGGCGTCAATATTGCCTAGGCGCGCGCGATCACCGCTAACACTGAGCGCGGTTTGTACGGCATTGGAGACCGAGCTATCCGGGTTATAGCGCACGGCGTTGGTGATTTCGCCACCCTGGCTATGCCACTCATTCCAGAAGGCTTCGCCTACGCGTCGGCCCCAGCCGTTATCCGGAACCATCATGGACATTTGGCGGTGCCCGTCCTGCCAGGCGCGGCGGGCAACTTGGCGTGCTTCGTCTTCAGCTGAAAGGCCGTACTGGAAGAGTCGCTGGGCTTGATTGTTATCACCGCTACCATAGTTGAGTGCCAGTGTAGGGAGCGGCACGCTATTGCGCTGTTCTAGCTGGGTAACTCGATCCTTATCCAGCGGGCCAATAATTAACTGCGCATTCATTTGTTGGGCGCGGTCATAGAGCTCATCCATCGAGTAGCGCGAGGTGTCCAGGAAGCTTAGCTCGACGTTGCTGCCCTTGGCGTCATGGTGCTGCCGCATAGCCGAAGCGATAGTATTGGCGACGCTGCTAAGCGGGCCTGATTCGGGCAGTGCTACCACGATGCGGCGTATTTCCTGACCCTCAAGCTCTGGCAGCGCAACGCTCACTGCGCCGCTGGGCTGATCAAGCGCCTCACGGGCCCAGCGCTGGCGTTCTTCAAGCCGCTCCTGCTGGTTAGCCTGCATCGGCAGCTCGTCGCCGAGTACCTGAGTGGCGCGCAGCACGGCACGGGGTTCATTCAACGCGCGGGCAAGCTCGGAAAATAGCAGTGCCCAGCGTACCCGGTCGGGTTCTGAGAGCAAGCTTTCATCAATCCCATCGGCGGTTTCGAAGGCTCTGTCGCGCTCACCTTGACGGGCCAGAATATTAGCCGCTTCCAGGCGTGTTTTTGCGGCTTGCTCTGGCGCTTGCTGTTCCGCTTGGCTGAGTAGCTGGCCAGGGTTTTCATCGGGCACTCGATCTACCACGCTAGGCGATTGCATCGCACAGCCAGCAACGAGAAATGCCACAAGGGCAACGGCGAGTAAGCCACGTAATGACTGTTTCATGTATCCTTCCTTAGGTTTCCATTTGCGCTGTCGCTGCTTGTCAGCGATTGACCAAGCCACTGCACAAGCATAGCGCACCAGCAGGGCAAGCCATCAACGAATTGAGAGTCAACAATGACAGACGATAATCCGGGCACATTGTACGTGGTTGCCACGCCAATTGGGAATTTGGATGACTTAACCGCGCGTGCCGCTCGGGTGCTGGGCCAAGTGACACGAATTGCCGCTGAAGATACTCGCCATAGTGGCCGCCTGTTGGCGCATTTGGGGCTAAACAAGCCCATGCTCTCTTTACATGAGCACAACGAGGTGCGCCGGGTAGAGGCTTTGGATAGTTATCTCGCCGCAGGTGAAGATATCGCCCTGATCAGTGACGCCGGCACACCGTTGATTAGCGATCCCGGCTTTGTGCTGGTACGTGAACTGAGGGCGCGCAATCGCCATATTGTGCCTATCCCCGGCCCCTGTGCGCTGATTACTGCGCTGTCAGGGGCAGGCCTGCCAACAGACCGCTTTGTGTTTGCCGGTTTTCTGCCTGCCAAGCCAGGCGCACGACGCCAAGCATTGGAGAGTTGGAAAACCCGCGAAGAGACGCTGGTGTTTTATGAATCTCCCCACCGTATCGTGCATACCCTTGAAGCGTTACAGGCGCAAATGGCGGATCGCGATGTGGTATTGGCGCGTGAGCTCACTAAAACCTTCGAAACGTTTTTGCACGGTACGCCTGCATCGTTACTGGAGCAATTGACTGTCGACCCTAATCAAGCCCGCGGCGAATTCGTGGTGATTGTTGCCGGGGCTCCGCCGGTTGAGCAGAGTGAACATCAGGATATATCAGCGGACGCCTTGCTGGAGGCACTGCTGGCAGAGGGGGTTGGCGTGAAACAGGGCGCTGCAATTGCCGCGCGAATGCTTGGTGGTCGTAAGCAAGTCTGGTACGCGCGTTTGCAAGCAATCAAAGGTGAGCATTGAGGCAAGTCGAGGGCGCTGGTATGCTTGCCGCCGGAGTTGGCCAGACAGTCGCCGCTAATACCCCTTAAAAGGTGTTGGGGGAGGAAAGTCCGGGCTCCATAGGGCAGAGTGCCAGGTAACGCCTGGGCGGCGTGAGCCGACGGAAAGTGCAGCAGAGAGTAGACCGCCTAAGCCTTTCGGGGCCGGTAAGGGTGAAAGGGTGCGGTAAGAGCGCACCGCGCGCCTGGTAACAGTGCGTGGCATGGTAAACCCCACTCGGAGCAAGACCAAATAGGGATCCAATGGCGTGGCCCGCGCTGGATCCGGGTAGGTTGCTTGAGCGCTGTGGTAACGCAGCGCCTAGAGGAATGGCTGTCCACGACAGAACCCGGCTTATCGGCCGACTCCCCCACTTACGTACCAGAGCGTGTCCGCACGCTCTTTATTACGCTGTCACTATCATTTTGTGTGAGAAAAACATGCCTTCTCCTGACGCTGAACAGGTTGCTAACTGCTTTCGCCATACCAGCGTACTACTGGAAGGTGCTGTCGATACTCTGGTGCACGATGCGCGAGGCGGCTATTTAGATGGCACCTTTGGGAGGGGCGGTCACTCACGCTTGATCCTTGATCGTCTGGATGCTCAGGGCCAGCTGCTTGCGATGGATCGCGATCCCCAAGCGATTGCCGCGGCCGCTGACATAGACGATCCACGCTTTCAGATTGCCCAGCGAGAATTTGCTCAGCTCGCCGAGTTTGCCCGTGAACAGGGCGTATTTGGCAAGCTTTCCGGTGTGTTACTCGATGTTGGCGTGTCGTCGCCTCAACTAGATGACCCCGAGCGCGGCTTCAGCTTTATGCGCGATGGCCCGCTAGATATGCGTATGGATCCTACCCAAGGGCAAAGTGTGGCTGATTTCCTGGCCCGGGCCAGTGAAGCAGACATTGCCTACGTGTTTAAAACCTACGGCGAAGAGCGCTATGCCAAACGTTTGGCCCGCGCTGTGGTCACTCGCCGGGTCGAGAAGCCGTTTACCCACACGGTGGATTTGGCCGAGGTATTAAAAGTAGCCCACCCCGCCTGGGAAAAGGGACGCCATCCTGCCACCAAAGCGTTTCAAGGGCTGCGTATTTTCGTCAACGGCGAGCTGGAGCAGTTAGACAGTGCTTTAGACGCCGCGCTAGAGGCGCTGGCACCTGGTGGTCACTTAGTGGTTATCAGCTTTCACTCGTTGGAAGATCGCCGCGTGAAGCGCTTTATTCGCCACCATGTCCGCGGCGATACCGACTTGCCGCGAGGGGTGCCGATTCGCGATGATCAAATGAATCGGCGTCTTGAAGCGCTAGGCAAAGGTGTGCGGCCAAGCGAGGAGGAAGTGGATGCCAATCCCCGCGCACGTAGTGCCGTCATGCGGGCTGCACGCAAACGGATGTAAATGTCATCATGAGCATGGATCGGATTGAGCAGTGGGCAACCACGCTACGCACCGAATGGCCTTTCAGGCTGCGTTTACGCGCCTGGCCGGTAGCTATTACGCTACTCTTTCTACTCTGCATGGCCTCCGGGCTGGGCGTGGTTGTCACTACCCATATGACGCGGGTTCAATTTGCTCAGCTGCAACAGCTGGAGCAAGAAGAGAACCAGCTGCAAACGGAGTGGGGACAACTGCTGCTCGAGGAGGGCGCATGGTCGACACCTGCCCGTATTGAACAAATTGCCACTGATCGCCTGGGTATGCGAATCCCCGATGTCCATGATGTTGAGGTGATTCGACCATGAGAAGCGAACGTCGAGGCGGTACCTCGCGTCAGGCGCCGATTGCCCCTCCGCTCGGCAGCGGGCGGTTCATGTTTATTCTGCTTGCGATTGGCTTGGCATCGGCTATTTTGATTGGTCGGATTACCTTGCTGCAGGTCATTGACCGTCCCTTTCTGCAAAGCCAGGGCGACGCGCGTACTCTTCGTCACGAAACTATCCCCGCCCACCGCGGCATGATTACAGACCGCAATGGCGAACCGTTGGCGATTTCCACTCCAGTGGTCACCCTCTGGGCCAATCCGCAAGAACTGCCCGACGATGCTATACAGCGTGTAATGCTGGCCCAGGCGCTGGGTATGACGCTGGGTGACTTTGAGGCGCGGGTAGCGCGCTTCAGCGAGCATGAGTTCATGTATTTACGTCGTCAGATGACCCCCGCGGCGGCCCAGCAGATTCTAAACCTGCGCACGCCCGGCGTTTACCCGCAGCGTGAATATAAACGCTACTATCCCGCTGGCGAGGTCGCCGCCCAACTGCTGGGGGTAACCAACGTTGACGATGTCGGTCAGGAAGGCCTGGAGCTTGCTTATCAGCCTTACCTGGCGGGGCGACCTGGTCAGCGGCGGGTCATTAAAGATCGCCGCGGGCGCCTGGTGCGTGAGCTGGGCGTTATTGACGAAGCCCAGCCGGGGGGCGAACTGACCCTCTCTATTGATCAACGCATTCAATATATGGCTTACCGGGAGCTGCGCGCCGCGGTGGTTGAGAATGAGGCCGATGGCGGCGTGCTGGTGATGATGGATGCCCGTACGGGAGAGGTGTTGGCTATGGCTAACTTGCCCTCCTACAACCCTAACAACCGAGCGGGGCTTGATCCGCGTGGGTTACGTAACCAGGCGTTGGTCGATGTATTTGAGCCCGGTTCGGTGATGAAGCCGCTGGCCATGGCTGCCGTGTTAGAGAGTGGCGTGGTGGACCGCGACGCTGTGGTCGATACCTCGCCCGGTTGGATGCGATTGGATCAGTTCACCATTCGCGATTTCCGTAATTATGGCGAACTGGATTTGGCTGGCATTCTGGAACACTCTTCGAATGTGGGGATGTCCCGACTAGCGCTGCGGTTGAGCGATACGGCGATTTGGGAAAAGTATAACCAGTTAGGGCTGGGGCAGGCACCCGGAACCGGTTTTCCTGGCGAGTCCACTGGCAGCTTACCGGCGCCGGTTCGCTGGTCGCGCAGCGAGCGGGCGACGCTCTCCTACGGTTACGGCCTATCCGTGTCAGCGGTGCAGTTGGCGAGTGCTTACACGGCGCTAGCCAATGATGGCGTGCGTTTGCCGCCTTCGCTGTTACGCCTTTCTGAGCCGCCCCAAGGCATCCCCGCGATAGAGCCCACGGTTGCCAATGACCTGTTGCGAATACTGGAAACTTCCGTTGCGGCCTATACCGGCGGGCGGCGAGCTCGTGTCGAGGGTTATCGTGTTGGCGGAAAAACGGGCACGGTGCGCAAAATAGGCCAGCAGGGCTATACCACCGATGCCTACCGCAGCGTTTTTGCCGGTATTGCGCCTATTTCCGACCCGCGTATTGTCACAGTGGTAATGATTGATCACCCCAAAGCAGGCGAATTTTATGGCGGCGCTGTTGCCGCACCGGTTTTTTCCAGCGTGACGGGGAATGCTTTACGCTTGCTGGACGTCCCGCCGGATCACGAGGCGGAGTAGTTTTTTAAGGAGATGGCATGACGCTGAGTCCAGGCGAAATATTAACGGCGCTCGCGAAAGTATGGCCCAAGTCACCACTGCCCGCTGACCTGCCCAAGCTGCCGGATCAGGTGCGCATTGAAATGAATTCGCGCAAGCTTGCCAAGGGCGACATTTTTGTGGCCGTGCCTGGTAGCCAGCGTGACGGGCGCGATTTCATCGAGCAAGCCCTTGAGGCTGGGGCTTCGCTTGTTTTAGCGCAGGGGTCTCACGGCGATGTACAGCTTGAGGGGCGGGTGTTGAAGCTACCGCATTTGTCGTCGCGCTTAGGCGAGCTAGGTAGGGCACTGTACCAGGTGCCTAGTGATCTGGAAGTCATTGCGGTGACCGGTACCAATGGTAAAAGCTCTGTTACTCACTATATTGCTGCCCTCAGCGAAGCGTTGGGAACACCTGCGGGTCTTGTCGGCACCTTAGGCGTGGGGCGTCCTGGTGAACTGAGCGATAGTGGCTTAACCACGCCTGGCCCCTTGGCGCTGCAGGCGACGCTGGGTGAGTTGGCCCAACAGGGGGTGAAGCGCGTTGCCCTCGAAGCCTCTTCCCACGCTCTGGATCAGTACCGGTTGGAAGCGGTCAACGTTAGTGTAGGGGTGTTTACCAATCTGACCCGCGACCATTTAGATTATCACGGCAGCATGGCGGCCTATGCGGCCTCGAAAGCCAAGCTGTTTCGCCGTTCTGAGCTTAGCTTGGCGGTGGTGAATGGTGATGACCCTTTGGCGCGCTTAATGCTGGCTGGTTCTAGTAGCCGCGTACGTGTGCTGGCCACTGGGCAAGACGAGGCCGTTACGCTGCGGGTGCTGGACTGGCAGGCGTTCGAGCAGGGGCAGCAGGCGATGATTGCGACCCCCGATGGCGAGAAAATGCTGCGCTTAACGTTAATGGGGCGCTTTAATTTAGATAACGTCCTGCTAGCGATGGCTGTGCTGTATGGGTTAGGTGAATCCCTCGATGCGCTGTTTGATGCAGCGACAACACTTTCTCCGGTGCCGGGGCGTATGGAGCGCTATGGCGATGTGGACGCCCCCAGTGTGGTCGTGGACTATGCCCACACACCGGATGCCCTACAGAGTGCCCTTCAGGCGCTACGTGCTCACTTGGGGGACGCGGGTAAATTGTGGTGTGTGTTTGGCTGCGGCGGGGAGCGTGATACGGGTAAGCGAGCCGAGATGGCCCGGGTCGCCGAGCAGTTGGCAGATCGCATCGTTGTCACTGACGATAATCCGCGGAATGAATCCGCCGCGCAAATCCGTGAGCAGATTCTGACCGGGTTCTCAACCGCTGTGCAGCCGATTGAAATTGCTGAGCGTCGCGAGGCCGTAGTAGCGGCTATTCAACAAGCTGGCGCCCAGGATGTGGTGCTGATCGCCGGGAAAGGGCATGAGGCGTATCAGGAGATACAGGGGGTGCGCCATCCTTACGCCGATAGCGAAGAGATTCAACGCGCTTTTGCTCAGCGGAGAGCGCAGTAATGCATTGGGCTCTTGGTCAAGTGGCCGCCGCGCTCGGCATCGAAGCGCCATCAGGCAGTGCACAGTTAATCATTCACTCGGTTGTTACCGATAGCCGTAAAATTGAGCCTGGCTGCCTGTTTGTCGCGTTAAAAGGCGTCAATTTTGATGGCCACGATTTTGTCGAGCGTGCCCATGCGCTTGGCGCGGCAGCGGCGTTGGTCGACGCACCTGTTGCCAGCGACTTACCCCAGTTGGTGTGTCCCGATACGCGCTTAGCCCTGGGATTGCTAGCCGGTGCACATCGACGTGCATGGCATGGGCCCTTGGTAGCGGTCACCGGCAATAGTGGTAAAACCACGGTTAAGGAGATGTGTGCGGCACTGCTGACGCCTTTGGGCGAGGTGTTAGCGACTGAGGGGAATCTGAACAACGATTTCGGTGCGCCGCTGACCTTATTACGATTGCGCCAACAGCACAAAGTCGCCGTGATAGAGTTAGGCGCTAATCATCTGGGTGAAATCGCCTGGACGGCGCCGCTGTCACAGCCCGATATTGCGATTATCACCAATGTCACCGGCGCCCATGTGGGTGAGTTTGGCGGCATGGGGCAGATCGCCCAGGCGAAAAGTGAACTGCTCGCCGGGCTAAGCGAGCAGGGTACGGCCATATTGAACCGCGATGATCGCTACTACTCCTTTTGGGCTTCGCGTGCGGCCCCAAGGCGAGTGGTTAGCTTTGGCTTTCATCCCCAGGCAGATGTCAGCGCCTCAGCGCTTTCCTGTGATCCTCAAGGGCGGTATGCTTTCACGCTACTGCAGCATGGTCAGGCGCTGGGCCAAGTGCGTTTACCGCTACTTGGCAAGCATAATGTCAGCAATGCCTTAGCTGCGGCTGCCGCGGCATTAGCGCTGGGCGTGCCGCCAGAGCAGATCATTACGCGCTTGGGTGCATTGCAAGCGCTAGCGGGTAGACTAACCGTAGTGCCCGGTTTGCGGGGGGGCAAGCTACTGGATGATACTTACAATGCCAACCCCGGGGCGGTCAAAGCCGCTCTGGATACGCTGGCAAGTTTCCCGGCTCCACGCTGGTGTGCGTTGGGCGTAATGGGCGAGCTGGGAGACGAGTCGGCAGCGCTGCATGCGGACATTGGCCGTTACGCTGCAGAGCTTGGCATTGATCAGCTGTTGACGCTGGGCGACGCGGCACGCGCTGCCAGCGAGGCCTTTGGTCGTGGGCTGCATTTTAACGATCACGAGGCGCTAACGCGTCATGTCACTAATACTTTGCCGCCGGACACCACCTTGCTGGTGAAAGGGTCGCGCAGTGCGGGCATGGAACATGTCATCAATGCACTGCGTTCGGATAAATAAGGTAAACGCCGTTCATGTTACTTCACTTGGCGAATTTTCTGTCGCAGTACCAATCTGATTTTCAGGTAGTCAATTATTTAACCCTGCGCGTGATTTTAGGCGCTCTCACCTCATTAATGCTCTGCTTATGGCTGGGGCCATGGATGATCCGCAAACTGGTCGAGGGGCAAATCGGTCAATCCGTGCGTGACGATGGCCCTCAGTCCCATCTTTCCAAGGCGGGTACCCCGACCATGGGTGGGGCGATGATTCTGTTGGCCATTGCCATGAGTACCTTGCTATGGGGTGACCTAACCAATCTTTATATTTGGGTGGTGTTAGGCGTCACTCTAGGTTTTGGTGCCATCGGCTGGGTCGATGATTACCGCAAAGTAGTGGAGAAAAATCCGCGTGGCTTACCCGCCCGCTGGAAGTATTTCTGGCAGTCGGTGGTGGGGATTGGGGCGGCAGTGCTGCTCTATTTGACTGCCTCAACGCCGGTCGAAACCAGCTTGTTAGTGCCAATGTTCAAAGAGGTCGCACTGCCGCTGGGCCTATTCTATATCGTGCTCACCTACCTAGTGATTGTGGGCAGTTCCAATGCGGTTAATTTGACCGATGGTCTGGATGGCTTGGCAATTATGCCTACGGTACTGGTGGCCATGGGCTTGTCAGTGTTTGCTTATGCCAGCGGCAATACGGTGTTTGCCGAGTATTTACATATTCCGTTTATTGCCGGTACCGGTGAGCTGGCGGTTTTTTGTGCCACCATTGCCGGTGCCGGGCTTGGCTTTTTATGGTTCAACACTTACCCCGCCCAGGTCTTTATGGGCGACGTAGGTGCCTTGGCGTTAGGGGCTGCGTTGGGCGTGGTGGCAGTGATCGTGCGTCAGGAGATCGTGCTGTTTATTATGGGCGGTATTTTTGTCATGGAGACGGTGTCGGTCATTCTTCAGGTGGGGTCCTATAAGCTTACCGGGCGGCGCATCTTTCGCATGGCGCCACTGCATCACCACTATGAATTGAAAGGTTGGCCTGAGCCGCGGGTAATCGTGCGTTTTTGGATCATTACCGTGGTGCTGGTGCTGCTCGGCCTCGCAACGCTCAAGGTTCGTTAATGAAAGTTCGTTGATGCAAATGGCCAAGAGTGGATCGACGGGTCGAGAGCATGAGGCGAGAGGAAGCCGGTGATGGTTCGAGTTGCTAAAGGATTAACGCTAGTGGTGGGGCTGGGGCTGTCGGGTCGAGCGATATGCCGCCATTTAAGCCGCTTGAAAGTGCCCTACATGGTAGCGGATACACGTGCCGAACCTCCGGGGTTGGATGACTTTAAAGCCGCTCATCCGGATGTTGAAGTTCACTGTGGCCCGTTAACGTCGCTGGATCTGCGTGATGTTGAAGAGGTAGTGGTTAGCCCTGGTCTTGATCCGAGAATGCCGGGTTTGATAGAGCTGGCGGATCAACTAAACCCGCACACAGGTGAACCGATGGTGGTGGGCGAGATAGCCCTCTTTGTACGCGCCGCTAACGCCCCCATCGCCGCTATTACCGGATCCAATGCCAAGTCAACAGTCACTTCGCTGCTGGGAGAAATGGCCGCTGCTGCCGGTGTTAATGCGGCGGTAGGGGGAAATCTTGGTACCCCCGCGCTGGATCTGTTGGCCAGCCATCCCGATGCCGCGCTCTATATCTTAGAACTTTCAAGCTTTCAGCTTGAAATGACGCCCCACCTGAATGCCAGTTGTGCTGCCTTTCTGAACTTATCCGAAGACCACCTGGATCGCCATGGGGATATGCACGGCTATCGTACCGCCAAACAGCGTATTTTTATGGGTGCCAAGCACGCCGTGGTGAATGCCGATGATCCTAACACGTGGCCTGAATATCCCGTTGACCAAGTGACTTACTTTACGCAAGCAGCCTCAAAGGGGAGCGAGTGGGGGCTGGCGCTTCACCACGAGAAGCTGACGTTAATGCAGGGCTTCACCCCTTGGTTGGCTATTGATGAGTTAAAAATGGCCGGCCAGCACAACTATCTCAATGCTTTGGCGGCACTGGCCATGGGGCAGGTGCTGGGCTTTGCGGCTGAGCCCATGTGCAGCGCGCTGCGGGAATTTAAAGGCTTGGTACACCGCAGCGAAGTGATTGCAGAAATTAACGGCGTCACCTGGGTTAACGACACCAAAGGCACCAATGTTGGGGCCACGCTGGCGGCGATTAACGGCATTGGCGCAACGCTGGAAGGCCGTTTGATTTTACTCGCGGGCGGGATTGGCAAAGGCGCAGATTTTACCCCGTTGGCCAAACCCTTAACAGCCTGCGCGCGTCACGTGCTGTTGTTTGGCAGAGACGCTCCGCTACTGGCCGAGGCGCTGCATGGGCACGTAACGACCCAGCAAGTTGACGATTTAACCCAGGCCATGCAGGCAGCGTTTGAACTCGCCCAGCCGGGTGACTGTGTGCTGCTCTCACCCGCCTGTGCAAGCCTGGATCAATTTGCCAATTACCCAGCGCGCGGCGAGGCGTTTCGTCGCTGGGTGCTGGATAAAGCATCGACTACAGCCGAGGAAGCGCCATGAGTCGAATTCAGCGTCTGCGCGCGGTGCTTACCACTCGGGATCTACCCTGCGACGTGTGGCTCATTGTAGCGGCGGTGGCCTTGGCGGGGTTGGGTTGGGTCATGGTCAGCTCGGCGTCGATTGGCTTGCTGGAAGATACCTATCACTACTCACGTCAGCACGGCGTTTTCCTGGTGCTTGCCATCATCGCCTGCGTATTTATGCTCTGTGTGCCGCTTGAAGTGTGGCGCCAAAACGCAGCGCTAATTCTGCTCGCCACTATTTTTCTATTGGTTTTGGTGCTGATTGTTGGTCAGGAGATCAATGGTAGTAAGCGCTGGATAGCGTTGCCGGGGCCCTTGCCGAGTTTGCAGGTCTCTGAATTTGCCAAAGTCGGGCTGATTTTCTATATGGCGGCGTTTATGTCGCGTTTTACCTACGATTTGCGTCGTCGAGCGTTCAGCATGTGGCGCCCTCTGGCCGTGCTGGCCGTACCGGTTGGGCTGCTATTTTTAGCACCTGATTTCGGCGGGATGGTGGTCTTTACCGTCTGCGTGATTGGCATGCTGATGATGTGCGGTGCCTCGCTGGTGCTGCTGGTTGGCAGCGGGCTGCTGCTCGGCTCCGGGGCGGTTGTAATGGTGTTGATCGAGCCCTACCGGCTGGCCCGGTGGACCAGTTTTTTAGACCCCTGGGCCGATCAGTTTGCGACCGGCTACCAGTTAACTCAAGCGTTAATCGCCTTCGGACGGGGGCACGTCACCGGTACTGGCTTGGGTAACAGTGTGCAAAAACTGCATTACCTGCCCGAAGCGCATACCGACTTTATCTTTGCCGTCATCGCTGAAGAGTTGGGCATGATCGGCGCGATTATCGTCGTGCTGTTGTTCACGCTGTTTATTGCCCGCGCTATGTGGATAGGGCGCAAAGCTGAGCTGGCAGGGCACCTATTTGGCGCTTATGTAAGCTACGGCATCGGCTTTGTCGTAGCCGCTCAGGCGTTTATTAACATGGCGGTAAGTTCCGGGCTGTTGCCGACTAAAGGGCTAACGCTGCCGCTGATGAGCTATGGCGGCTCTAGCCTGCTAGTAACAGGCGTAATGGTTGGACTACTGCTACGCACGGATGCTGAAACACGTCATCGCCCCCGACGCGCGTCCACCCCCTATAAATCGCGCCATGAACCGCGTTTATCGTAACGCTATGTCGCTTGGTGCTATCAGGAGTTTGATGTGACGACTAACGTTAGCCGACGAGTACTGATTATGGCGGGGGGCACCGGCGGCCACGTGTTCCCAGCCTTGTCACTCGCCAACGCTTTGCAGGCGCAGCAGGTCGACGTTGAGTGGTTGGGCAGTCCTAGAGGGATTGAAAACCGCCTGGTGCCCGAAGCGGGCATTACATTACATACCATTGCGGTTAGCGGGCTGCGCGGCAATGGCTTGACGGGCTGGCTAAAAGCACCGCTAAACCTTAGCCGTGCGGTACTGCAGGCGCGTGCGGTTATTCGCGACTTCAAGCCTCATGTGGTGGTCGGCTTGGGTGGCTTTGCCAGTGGTCCTGGCGGGTTAGCTGCTTGGCTGACGCGCGTTCCTTTAGTGATCCATGAGCAGAATGCCGTGGCAGGCCTGACCAATCGCGTGCTGTCGCGACTCGCCAAGCGTACCTATGCCGCTTTCCCCGAGGCCTTTGGGGCGCGTGCCGATGTCATTGGCAATCCAGTGCGTGACGATATCGCCGCCTTAGGGAACACCCCAAGAGATGCGGAGAGCCTCTCTGCAAGGCCTCTGCGGTTGCTGGTGGTGGGAGGCTCGCTCGGTGCCGTCGCCCTTAACGAGCGCTTGGCCCCCGCGCTGGCAGCTCTGCCCATTGAGCGTCGCCCCCAGGTGCGCCATCAGGCGGGTAAAAACCGTGAAAAGACCACTGCTGAAAATTATCAGCAGCACGGCGTGAGCGCCGAGGTTAGCCCCTTTATTGACGATATGGCCGCTGCCTATGAGTGGGCCGACTTAGTGGTGTGTCGCTCAGGCGCCTTGACTGTCGCGGAGTTGGCTGCCGCGGCCAAGCCAGCGCTGCTAGTGCCGTTTCCTTTTGCCGTTGATGACCATCAGCGGATCAACGCCCAGGTACTCGTCAAGGCGGGGGCGGCCAAGTGCGTGGTTCAGTCTGAGCTCACCGTTGAGCGGTTAAGTGAATTTTTAAATCAATTGCTCGTCCCAAATACCCTGGCTGCGATGGCGGCGAATGCACGTCAGGCCGCCCATTTAGACGCCACAAAGCGCTTGGCTGAAGGGTGTTTGGCGATGGTGCCGTTAGGAGACTCTGCGTGATCGATTCAGACAAAACCATGACACCCTCACGTTCTGCCGCTGGCCCCGGCATGCGCCGAATTCGGCGACTCCATTTTGTCGGCATTGGTGGTGCAGGGATGTGCGGTATTGCCGAGGTGTTAGCGAATCAAGGTTACACCGTGAGCGGTAGTGATGCGAAAACCTCTTCGGTCGTGGAGCGGCTGCGGCAATGCGGTGTTGGTGTAGCGATCGGGCATGCCGAGGCCAATGTCGAGGGCGCTGATGTGGTGGTGGTGTCGAGCGCCATTGATGAAACCAATCCAGAAATACGCTGGGCCCATGAGCACCGCGTGCCGGTGGTGCGCCGGGCTGAAATGCTCGCTGAACTAATGCGTTTTCGTCACGGTATTGCCGTGGCGGGTACTCATGGTAAAACCACCACGACCAGCTTGACGGCAACACTGCTGGCTGAAGGGGGGCTCGATCCCACCTTTGTGATTGGTGGCAAGCTGACCAGTGCCGGTGCCAATGCCCGCTTAGGTGAGGGCGACTATTTAGTTGCCGAAGCCGATGAGTCCGACGCCTCCTTTTTGCATCTACAGCCGATGGTGTCGGTTGTCACCAATATCGATGCTGACCATATGGCGACCTATGGCGGCGACTTTGAACGGCTCAAAAGTACCTTTATCGAATTCCTACACAACTTGCCGTTTTATGGCTTGGCTGTGCTGTGTATCGATGACCCCCATGTGCGCGTGCTGTGTGAACAGGTGAAGCGGCAGTTCGTGACCTATGGGTTTGATAGCGATGCCGATTACCGGATTGTTGATTTTGCCCAGCGTGGCGGTGAAGTGACGTTCACGGCGCTACGCCCTGGTGGCGCTGCGCCGTTAAATGTCCGTTTGGCTATGCCGGGGCGCCACAATGCTCTAAACGCCATGGCGGCAATTGTGGTAGCCACCGATGCCGGTGTGAGCGATAGCGCTATTTTGAGCGGTCTGGCAGGTTTTGCCGGTGTTGGTCGCCGTTTTCAGGTGCATGGCCATTTCCCTGCACCCCAAGGGGGCGGCGATATCATGCTGGTGGATGACTATGGCCACCATCCTCGTGAAGTTGATATGGTCATTCAGGCGATTCGTGCAGGCTGGCCAGATCGTCGCCTAGTCATGCTTTATCAGCCCCATCGCTATAGCCGTACCCGCGATTTATACGAAGATTTTGTCAGGGTGCTTTCTCAAGTCGATACGCTTGTGCTGCTTGATGTTTACAGTGCCGGTGAAGCGGTTATTCCTGGTGCCGAAGGAAAAACCTTGGCGGGCTCCATTCGTCAGCGTGGTGACGTCGACCCGCTATTTGTTGAGCATAAACACGAACTGCCTGCGCTGTTAACCAACGTATTGCGCCCAGGCGATATTTTAATAACCCAGGGTGCCGGTGATGTGGGTGGGATCTCCCTGCGCCTGGCCCAGGCACAGCTAGCGATGAACGAGGTGGATCTGTGAGTGTTGACGTAGCAACCCCCCAGTCTCTTGAAAAAGTCGTTGTCGTTTACGGTGGCACCTCTGCTGAACGCGAGGTGTCGCTGAAAAGCGGGTCGGCGGTGCTTGCGGCGCTGCAGCGTAAAGGTGTCAACGCCTGCGGCTATGATCCCCGCGACAACGGCCTAGTGGGCTTGGAACAACTGGCTCCTTCGCTTGTCTTTGTGGCTCTGCATGGCCGCGGCGGGGAAGACGGCACCCTACAGGGCGCGCTAGAACTGCTCGACATTCCTTATACCGGCAGCGGGGTGCTTGCTTCGGCCCTGGGGATGGATAAGCAGCGCACCAAGCAGGTATGGAGCGCAGTTGGGCTACCCACTCCGGAAAGTATTATGTTGGAGGCAACGGCGGAGTGGTCCGCCGTGGTCGAGCAACTTGGCTTGCCGTTGATTGTGAAGCCTGTGCATGAGGGGTCGACGCTGGGTATTAGCATTGTAAAAAGCCAGGCAGCGCTTGAAGCGGCTTATCACGAGGCGGCCCAGTTCGACGCCCGCGTGATGGCAGAGCGTTTTGTGGTGGGTGAAGAGTATACCGTTGCGCTGCTAGGTGATCAGGTGCTGCCGGCGATTCGTGTTGAAGTACCGGGTGGTTTCTACGACTACGAGGCCAAATATATCGCTAATACCACCCAGTATCACTTGCCCTGCGGTTTGTCGGCGCAACATGAGGCTGAGCTTGCATTGCTTTGCCAGCAGGCGTTTGCCGCTATCGGTGGAGTCGGCTGGGGCCGGGTTGATGTCATGCGTGATAGTGAAGGGCGTTTTTGGCTGTTGGAAGTCAATACGGTGCCAGGTATGACCGATCATAGTTTGGTACCTCAAGCGGCGGCTCATGCGGGCATTAGCTTTGATGATCTAGTGTTACGAATACTCAATACCGCAGGCGAGCAGTTCGCAGCATGAGTAATGACCTGTTTAAAAGCGCCTTTTTAAAAAGTGCCTTATGAAAAAGCGTAACGCTTGGTTGGGAATTCTCCTGCTGGCGCTACTTATGGGAGCTGGCGGGCGGGCGCTTTGGCTGTGGCTGGATCGTCCGATTGAACGTGTGTCTATTCGCGGTGAATGGGAGTACGTCAGCGCTGACTACCTGCGTACTCAGTTGGCGCCCCTGGTGGTTGATGCCACCTGGTTATCAGCTGATTTGGGTGAATTACGCGACCGTGCACTGCAAGTGGGTTGGTTAAACGAAGTGCGCATTTCCCGTGAGTGGCCGAATGCACTGGTGTTTGAGCTGGTTGAACAGCAGCCTGTCGCACGCTGGAATGATGACTTCTTGCTTAACCCTGAAGGTGAGCCTTTCGCTTTTGCGCCATTATCACCACCTGCAGGTTTACCCGATCTCGCTGGCCCTGCTGGAAGCAGTGAAGAAGTGCTGGATTATTACCACCGGTTAAAACTTCACTTTGAACAGTTATCGTTGAATCTTACTCAACTTCGTTTAGAGCCGCGCGGTGCCTGGCGGCTACAATTAAACGATGGCGCTTGGGTGATGTTAGGTCGGCGTCAGCATGAAGTGCGCTTAGCACGATTGTCGGCTTCATGGCAGCGTGAGTTGTCGTCTCTGGGCGATCAGATTCGTTATATTGACCTGCGCTACCCTAACGGTGTTGCTGTTGCTTGGCATGGAGAAAGTGAATTTACGGTGCAAGATGAGTAGCTCTTCTATTACTTGATGCAAATAAGGTGTAAAAGTGAGTGGTTGCCATCGTTGAAAAAGCCAGTAATCGGCTTTAAATTGCTACCCAAGCCTATTATTGTGGATTTGTACTAGTCGTATTGCGACTATTGTTTCTATACTATGGGCCAGAGGCGGGTTAAATAGTTTTTAATTTCGACTATTGGTACTTAGCGATTGTCTGAAAAGCAGCACTGATTATTTTGGGTAGCACGCTTTCAATGTTAAGCGTTAGATTAAGCGCCACCCTATTTATATTTATTTTTAACAATGACGCAAGGAGATTTCCCGACTCATGGCAGGCTCACCCAACGCATCCAATATGGTGGTCGGGCTGGACATTGGAACGTCCAAGGTCGTCGCGATAGTCGGTCAACCTACCGACGACGGCGGAATTGAAATTGCAGGTATTGGTTCGCATCCTTCGCGTGGCATGAAGCGTGGCGTAGTGATCAATATTGAATCGACTGTGCAGTCTATCCAGCGCGCCGTTGAAGAAGCAGAATTAATGGCTGGTTGTGATATTCACTCGGTATACGTTGGCGTGGCAGGCAGCCATATCAGTTCAATGAACTCGGATGGCGTTGTCGCTATTAAAGAGCGTGAGGTAACGCCCTCCGATATTGAACGTGTGATTGACTCCGCGCGGGCGCGTGCCATCTCTGAAGGCCAGCGAGTGCTGCATGTGCTGCCCCAAGAGTTCTCGATTGATGCCCAGGGGGGCATTCGTGAGCCGCTTGGCATGTCCGGTGTGCGCTTGGAAGCACAGGTGCACTTAGTGACAGCCGCATTAAACGCGGTGCAGAATATTGAGAAGTGTGTGCGCCGCTGCGGTCTTGAAGTTGATGCTATTATCTTAGAGCAGCTCGCCTCTAGTATGGCCGTGCTGACTGAAGATGAGCGTGAACTGGGCGTCTGTATGGTCGACATTGGTGGTGGAACCACCGACATGGCTATTTTCAGCGAAGGCGCCATACGCCATACGGCGGTGATTCCTATCGCCGGGGATCAAGTCACTAACGATATCGCCATGGCGTTGCGAACACCCACGCAGCACGCTGAAGAGATCAAAGTTAAATACGCTTGCGCGCTAACCCATTTAGCCGCCAGCGATGAAATGATTAAAGTACCTAGCGTAGGTGATCGTCCAGCGCGTGATCTATCGCGCCAAGCGCTTGCTGAAGTGGTAGAACCACGCTACGAAGAGCTATTTACGCTAGTGAGAGACGAATTGCGCCGTAGTGGCTATGAAGACATGGTGGCTGCTGGGATAGTGCTTACCGGCGGTACCTCGCGCATGGAAGGGGTTAGCGAATTGGCAGAAGAGATTTTCCATATGCCCGTTCGTATCGCATGTCCGCAGAATGTAAGAGGTTTGGCTGACGTCGTTTGTAATCCCATTTATGCGACGGGCGTTGGTCTGCTGCATTATGCCTTGCAGGAAACGCGTCATGGGCAAGGTCTAAGAAGCCACGGGGGAGTGGTTGCAGCCCATAAGGGCCGTAACGAGCTTGCCCGGCGTGATATCAAGGAAGACCATTCGGCGCTGGCAAGAATTAAAGGCTGGTTCAAAGGAAATTTCTGACAGGGCCGCAAGCGCGGTTCAGGAGACGGGGCTTATGTTCGAATTGGTAGATAACGCACCCTCGAGCAGTGCGGTCATCAAAGTGGTTGGCGTTGGCGGCGGTGGCGGCAATGCTGTTAACCACATGGTCGAAAGCAATATTGAAGGCGTTGAGTTTATCTGCGCCAACACGGACGCCCAGGCGCTGAAACGCTGTGCAGCGAAGACGGTGTTGCAATTGGGTAGCGAAATCACTAAAGGATTAGGCGCAGGTGCCAATCCCGACGTGGGCCGCCAAGCCGCAATGGAAGACCGCGAACGCATTGCGGAATTGCTGGTCGGTGCCGATATGGTCTTCATCACTGCTGGTATGGGCGGTGGTACGGGCACAGGAGGTGCGCCGGTGGTTGCCCAGGTCGCCAAGGAACTGGGGATTCTCACCGTTGCGGTAGTGACGCGCCCCTTCCCCTTTGAAGGGCCAAAGCGTATGCGCGCTGCTGAAGAGGGCATGAAAGAGCTCTCTGAGCACGTGGATTCGCTGATCACTATTCCTAATGAAAAATTGCTTTCTGTGCTGGGCAAGAGTGCCACGCTACTGACGGCCTTTAGTGCGGCGAACGATGTGCTGCTGGGGGCTGTTCAAGGTATCGCAGAACTGATCACCAGCCCGGGCATCATCAACGTCGATTTTGCTGATGTGCGCACCGTTATGTCTGAAATGGGCATGGCGATGATGGGTACCGGTGGTGCCACGGGTGAAAATCGTGCTCGCGAAGCCGCCGAGAAAGCGATCCGCAGCCCGCTGCTGGAAGATATCGACCTTCACGGCGCACGCGGTATCTTGGTCAACATTACTGCAGGCCCCGATTTGTCGATCGGCGAGTTCAACGATGTAGGCGCTACCGTCCAGGAGTTTGCGTCTCCAGATGCCACCATTGTCGTCGGCACCTCCATTGATATGGAAATGTCCGACGAGCTGCGTGTCACTGTTGTTGCCGCCGGCTTGGACGGGCAAAAGCCTAAGGCGGCCGCGCGCGAGCCTGCCCGTCGGTCAGCTGCAGAGTCCTCGGATTACCGCAAGTTGCAACAGCCAACGGTAATGCGTCAGCAGGCAACAGCACGCGCTGAAGCACCCGAAGCGGCCGCAAAACCGCGTCCTGAAAAGCGTCGCGCTTCCGAAGCCGATGACTATCTGGACATCCCCGCGTTTCTACGCCGCCAGGCGGATTGATTCTCGCTATCAGGCTCATTGCAACAGCGAGCGAGCGTTTTATTGGCTAAAACGCTCGTTTGCTGTTAAAGTGAACACTGTTTGATAACTTTTCCCCTGCGGTTATTACCGTCATTAGAGCTCGGCTACTATCCATGATCAGACAACGCACCCTACAAAACGTCATTCGCGCCACCGGAGTGGGCCTGCATTCTGGCAAAAAAGTCCACTTAGCTCTGCGTCCGGCGCCGGCCAATACTGGGATTGTGTTTGTTAGAACCGATCTGGATCCCGTTGCGCACGTTCCCGCACGGGCAGAATTGGTTGAAGATACCAAGCTATGTACTGCTCTTGTGTTTAACGGGGTCAAGGTAGCTACCGTTGAGCACCTGATGTCGGCCTTTGCTGGGTTGGGTATCGATAACGCCTATGTGGATGTTAGTGAACCTGAAGTGCCTATTATGGACGGCAGTGCGAGTCCATTTGTGTTTTTAATCCAATCAGCGGGAATTTTAGAGCAGGATGCTGCGAAGAAATTCATTCGCATCAAGCACCGTGTAGCGGTGACCGATGGCGATAAAGAAGCGGTGTTCTTACCCCATCAAGGGTTCAAAGTCTCCTTTGCAATCGACTTTGATCATCCTGTTTTTGAGCAGCAGAAACAGACCGCGTTGATCGATTTCTCGACCACGTCCTTCGTTAAAGAAGTTTCCCGTGCACGTACTTTTGGATTTATGCGTGACCTAGAGTTCTTACGCTCTAACAATCTGGCGCTAGGCGGAAGTCTAGACAACGCCATTGTGGTGGATGATTACCGCATCGTTAATGAAGGCGGCCTGCGCTACGAAGATGAGTTTGTTAAGCACAAAGTATTGGATGCTATCGGTGACTTGTACCAGCTGGGTTATAGCCTGATCGGCGAGTTCCGTGGGGTGAAATCTGGCCACGCACTCAATAATCAGCTCTGCCGCGAATTGATGGCGCAGCCCGATGCCTATGAAATTGTCACCTTTGAAGAGGAAAAGGCGGTTGCGCCGATCTCTTATGCCGCACCTGCAATGGCGTGATGTAGCTAGGCTTCGCTTTTTATATTAGCGCTTTTTTACTTTTTGATTCATAAAGCATCGCTTAGGCGGTGCTTTATGCTTTTAAGAGTGTGGCGATAAGGCACTAAGCCTGATGGGAAGAGAAAATGGTGTGAGCGTTACTTGGCTGGCCGAGCATGAGATGCAAGCCGTTCCAAGGCACGTTTTAGCGCTGGATTGGTAGTATCTTCAGCGCACTCGGAAAGGGTTTTGCCCGCGTCGGCCGACAGACTACGCGTGTTACGCTTTGGTGCCACAATAGGGCGTACAGGGCGTACCTTAAAGGTAAAGCCGCTGACTCCTTCAAAGCCAGGCAGTTGATGGAGCAGTTCCAATAAGCGCCGCTGTTCGAAGCGTAACCACGTCAGCCAGCTCGCCTGACCGCTAATCAGGGTTAAACGACCTTCGCTAAAGCCACCCACAAAAATATGTTCGCGCATCTCTTCGGGCAAGTGGGCGCGCAAGTGTCGCTGGGCCTGATCGATGAGACGAGATAGGCGCATTAACTGATTAATATCACCCGACTTGGAGAGCAGACGGGCGATGGGCTGTGCGCGAGAACGCTTAACCTTTATACTCATACGCTTAATTCCTAGGGTGCTGCTGTTTAGGCACCGCTACTAATGACGTCGGCCACCTTCGCCGATGGCTGATTAGTAAACTCTACCACGCTCAGGAGCCGGTCTACAGCATGTCACCTACGCTTGATGTTCAATCAGCTTTGCCGCGGCGCCATCGCCGTTACGGTTTAGCGCGTTGGTGGCTGGCCGGTCTGTTGGTGAGTTGTCTTTTACCCGCCAGTTTAGGCCCTGCAGATGCATTCCGCGGCGGTGAGCGTAGCGTCACGATCTGTTTCTGGGTGCCCGCGATTTTACGCGCCCAGTCCCACTGGGTGGCCAGGCGTCGGCGCGCGCTGCAACGTTTTGCTCAAAGCCCCCAGCGCTTTGCGCCTGTTCGGCGTCTATGTCTCTGGCTAGCCCCGATGGCTATGCTGGTCGCCGCCCGGGATGTCTTGACCCAGCGCGGCCCGCCTTCCCGCTAAGTCTGTCGATAATACATCTACTTTGTGCATGCTCTAGAGATAAACAGCATGCATTGAAAGGGCAATGTCCGCTGGGACGCTCGTGAATACTTGGATATTTCATGCTTAATAATTTATTACGAAAAGTCGTGGGCTCTAAAAACGACCGCGATGTCAAACGCATGCACAAGAAGGTGCCGCAGATTAACGCATTAGAAGCAGAGCTTGAGGCGATTAGCGATGCTGAACTGCAAGGTAAAACCGCCGAGCTGCGCCAGCGCTTAGAAGCCGGTGAATCGCTTGATTCGCTGTTAGCGCCCGCCTTTGCGATCGTGCGAGAAGCCAGTAAGCGCGTTATGGGCATGCGTCACTTCGATGTGCAGATGGTAGGCGGCATGACCCTGCACCGTGGCCGCATCGCTGAAATGAAAACCGGTGAGGGTAAAACGCTGGTGGCGACGCTGGCGGTGTACCTGAATGCATTGCCGGGTAAAGGGGTGCACGTGGTCACGGTGAACGACTACCTGGCTCGCCGTGATGCTGAGTGGATGCGTCCGCTGTATGAATTTCTGGGCCTTACCATTGGCGTCATTTTCTCCGGCCAGACAGGCGAAGAGAAGCGTCATGCGTACCAGTGTGATATTACCTATGGCACCAACAACGAGTTCGGCTTCGATTATCTACGCGATAACATGGCGTTCTCGTTAGAAGATAAAGTTCAGCGTGGCCTGCACTATGCGATTGTCGATGAAGTTGACTCGATTCTTATCGATGAAGCGCGTACGCCGCTGATTATTTCCGGTGCGGTCGATGAGAATACCGACCTCTATAAAGTCGTCAATCAACTTGCCCAGCAGCTTGAAAAAGGCGAAGAGATTGAAGATGAGGAAGCCACGGTTGTTGGTGACTTCTTGGTCGACGAGAAGCAGAAGCAAGTAGAGTTAACCGAGCAGGGGCATAATAAAGTTGAAGAGCTGATGCGCGCTGAAGGTTTATTGGGCGATGACGAGTCGCTGTATGCCGCGCAAAACCTTAACTTGCTTCAGCATATGCACTCGGCGCTGCGCGCCCGCCATCTCTATAACCGTGATGTCGACTACATCATCTCTGAAGGTCAGGTGGTGATCGTCGACGAGCACACCGGCCGCTCTATGCCCGGGCGCCGCTGGTCGGAAGGGTTGCACCAAGCCGTCGAGGCCAAAGAGGGCGTCACGGTGCAGCGCGAAAGCCAAACGCTAGCCTCAACGACGTTCCAGAACTACTTCCGTCTGTATGAAAAACTCGCCGGGATGACCGGTACGGCGGATACTGAAGCCTTTGAGTTTCGGCAAATTTACGGCCTCGACGTGGTGGTGATTCCCACCAATCGGCCACTGGCCCGTAAAGACCTCAACGATCTGGTTTATTTGAGCGCGGAAGAGAAGTACGAAGCGATCATCAAAGATGTCAAAACCGAGACCGAAGCCGGGCGTCCAGTGCTGGTGGGTACGGCTTCTATTGAGACATCCGAGTACCTTGCCAAGCTGATGCGCGAGGCGGGCCTTACGTTCAATGTGCTTAACGCCAAGCAGCACCAGAGTGAAGCGGAGATCATTGCTCAGGCAGGCCGCCCAGGGGCGATTACGATCGCCACTAACATGGCCGGTCGTGGCACCGATATCGTTCTAGGCGGTAACTGGGAGGCTGAAGTCGCCAAGCTGCAAAACCCTATCCAAGAACAGGTTGAGGCGTTAAAAGTCGAGTGGCAAGCGCGCCACGATGGTGTGCTCGCCGCTGGCGGCCTGCATGTGGTGGGCTCTGAACGCCACGAGTCCCGGCGTATCGATAACCAGCTGCGTGGCCGTGCCGGACGCCAGGGTGACCCCGGCTCAACGCGCTTCTTCTTGTCGCTTGAAGATAGTCTGATGCGCCTGTTCGGCTCTGACCGCGTCAAACGCTTGATGCAGGCATTGGGGCTTGAGCATGGCGAAGCCATTGAGCATAAAATGGTCTCTAACGCCGTTGAGCGTGCCCAGAAGAAAGTTGAAGGGCGTAACTTCGATATTCGTAAGCAGCTACTTGAGTACGACGATGTTGCCAACGATCAGCGTCGAGTGATCTACGACCAGCGCAATGAGATTCTGGCCGCGGACGATGTGGCTGATGCCGTTATTGGTATCCGCGAAGAGGTGATGGAGACGGCCATCAGCGACTACGTGCCGCCCCAAAGCCTGCCCGAGCAGTGGGATCTGCCCGGCTTGGAAGCGCACTTGAAGACGGAGTTCAACCTTGACGCACCGGTGGTTAAATGGGCCGCCGAAGATGATCGCTTTAGTGAAGAGCAGTTGCGTGAACGGCTGCAGACGATGCACCGCGAGGCCTATGCAGCCAAAATCGAGGCGGCTGGCGAGAAGCTGATTCGTCGCTTTGAGAAGCAGGTCATGCTGCAAGTGCTGGACACGCGTTGGAAAGAACACCTTCAGTCGATGGATCATTTGCGTCGCGGTATCCACCTACGTGGCTATGCTCAGAAAAACCCCAAGCAAGAGTACAAGCGTGAATCCTTTGAACTCTTCCAGCAGCTGTTAGAGCACATTAAAGCCGATGTGACGCGTATTCTGAGCCACGTACAGGTTCGTCAGCCCGAGGAAGTAGACGCCCTTGAGCAACAGCGCCGCGAAGCGCTGGCGCGGGAAACCGCCACGGCGGCAAGCCGTCATGACACCCCGACCCAGGAGCAGCCCGAAACTGAGCAGGAAGCGCCTGGTGTTGATGGCCGCCCTGTGCGTCGCGAAGGCCCGAAAGTGGGCCGCAACGACCCGTGTTTTTGTGGCTCGGGTAAAAAGTACAAGCAGTGCTGTGGAAAACTAAGCTAACGGCGCCCGTTTTGAGACCGTTTTTTGAGACGGTCTGTGAAACGGTCTTTGTCTAAAGGAGAAAATCATGGCGGTTGGAAACACTCCCTTTCCAGAGTTGCCACCCCTAAAAGGGGTGCGCCTGGGGGTTGCAATGGCGGGTATCAAAAAGCCGGATCGTCGTGATGTAGTGGTGATTGAACTGCCCGAGACCGTGACGGTGTCTGGGGTCTTTACCCGTAATGCGTTCTGCGCAGCGCCCGTTTTGGTGGCCAAGCAACACCTCGAGCAGTGCCGGGCAGAACACCGTTCGCCACGCTTTTGGCTGATCAACACTGGCAATGCTAACGCAGGTACGGGTGAAGCAGGTTTGCGGGATGCCAGGGCTAGCTGTGCAGAACTGGCTAAACAAGCCGGTGTGTCGTCGCAGGACGTGCTGCCGTTTTCAACCGGCGTAATTGGCGAGCCGCTGCCGATGGAGCGTCTGCTAGCGGGATTGGCACCGGCACTTGAAAGCATGGCCAGCGACAGTGTTGCCTGGGAACACGCAGGCCAAGGTATTTTAACCACCGATACTCGTGCCAAAGGCGCCAGTGTCACGGTTGAAATAGGCAATCAGCAGGTAACGATTAACGGCATCACGAAAGGGTCTGGCATGATTAAGCCCAATATGGCGACCATGCTGGGCTTTGTGGTGACCGATGCAACTATCGAAGCACCGCTGCTGGATCGGCTACTGCGTGAAACCGTCGATCGCTCGTTTAACTGCATCACGGTGGATAGCGATACCTCTACCAATGACGCTTGTATGTTGGCAGCGACCGGCACAGGCTCCCGCATTGCCGACGATGAGCAGATTGCCGTTTTCAGCAACGCCTTGCAGCGGGTAATGACCGAGCTGGCGCAGGCGATTATTCGCGACGCCGAGGGCGCAACCAAATTCGTTACCCTTCAGGTCGACGAAGCGAAAAGTCGTCAAGAGGCGCTCGATGTGGCCTTTACTGTTGCGCACTCACCGCTAGTCAAAACAGCGCTTTACGCTTCAGATGCTAATTGGGGGCGTATTTTGGCCGCGGTAGGACGAGCGCCTGTAAGCGACTTTGATGTCAACCGTGTGGTGATTGATTTAGGCGATGTACGTCTAGTTGAAAATGGCGGGCGTGCTGCAGGCTATACCGAAGCGGCAGGAAGCGCCGTCATGGCCGAGTCAGAAATTACCATTCGCATTAACTTGGGGCGCGGCGAGGAAAGTGCCACGGTATGGACCTCCGACCTCTCCCATGACTATGTGTCTATTAACGCGGATTACCGCAGCTAATCAGTCTCCCCCTGTGTGGGGCGTTGGTTGGCAGGGGTAGTGGGCACACGCAGCGATATAGCACCGATGCCTTTAGCATTGGTGCACGCAGTGGATAAAGACGTAACGAGTATATGAGTCTATGAGCATAAAGGTAAAACGACGGGTTCACGTCGCGGCGGCAGCGATTATCAGCGCCGATCAACAGCAAGTACTGATCGCTCGTCGGCCATCAAACGTAGATCATGGCGGGCTTTGGGAGTTTCCAGGCGGCAAACTGGCCCCTTATGAAACAGGTCTTGAAGGGTTAAAGCGTGAACTGCACGAAGAGCTAGGCGTTGAGATTGTTTGTGCCCAGCCGTTGATTCGCGTCCACCATGAGTACCCCGACAAGCATATCTTGCTCGATGTATGGCAAGTGCATGAGTTTGCTGGCGAGCCCTTTGGTCGTGAAGGGCAGGCGGTGCGCTGGGTGCCCATGAGCGAGCTCTCCAACTACCCCTTCCCGGCGGCTAATTTGCCGATTCTGCGAGCGGTAAGGTTGCCTACCGAGTATTTAATTACCGGGGAAGAGTTGGATGAGGCGCGTTTCGATGCGTTTTTGGAACGCGCGCTGCGTGAAGACAAAATTCGCCTGGTACAACTGCGCGCCAAGCAGTTGGATGAAGCGGCTTATCTGGCTCGTGCCCAGCGTGCCTTGAGCCTGTGTCGTGAGTACGGCGCGCGACTGCTGCTCAATGGTGAGCCGACGCTGCTTGATCACATTGACGCCGATGGCATTCATTTGACCAGCGAGCGTTTGATGCAGCTCGAACGTCGTCCGATTGCCGAAAGCAAGTGGCTGTCCGCATCAACACACAACCAAACGCAGCTTACCCAGGCGGCGGTGTTAGGCTGCGACTTTGTTAGCTTATCGCCGCTGCGCACCACACCGTCACACCCGGAAGTATTCCCGCTCGGCTGGCATGATTTCCAGCAGTTGGTAGAGCGCGCAGGCATGCCGGTATTCGCACTGGGTGGCATGACGCGCTTTGATGCCAATCATGCCCGTGCCGTGGGCGCTCAAGGAATCGCATCGATCCGCGATTTCTGGAAATAACACGCCAAGCCAGAACGCATAAAAAGAGCGTTATATAATGAAAAACGCCTGCCTCGGTATTTAGCCAAGGCAGGCGTTTTTACGTTTTCATCTTTAAGACTAAGGCCAAGCCTACTAGTCGCGGTAGCGGCGAGTCAGATCCCCATAAGCGTCCACACGACGATCGCGCAGATAGGGCCAGATGCGGCGGGTATTTTCACTGCGCGCCATATCTAGCTGAACGACTAACTGTTCAGTCTCTTCCCCCGCATGGGCCAATAGTTCACCTTGTGGTCCGCAGACGAAGCTGCCGCCCCAGAACTGAATGCCGTCTCCCACCCCAGAATGATCCGCCTCAAAGCCAACCCGGTTGGCGACTAGAACCGGCAAGCCGTTGGCGACACCGTGGGCGCGCTGAATCACTGTCCAGGCATCTTTTTGGCGGCTCTTTTCTTCCCCGTCGTCATTGGGATCCCAGCCGATCGCCGTGGGGTAGAGCAGTAAATCGGCACCGGCTAGCGCCATAAGACGGGCGGCTTCGGGGTACCACTGATCCCAGCAGACCAAGACGCCGAGACGGCCCACGGATGTTTCGATCGGAGTAAAGCCTTCTCCGCGGGTGCTGTCATGATCACCCGGCGTGAAGTAAAACTTCTCATAAAACCCGGGATCATCGGGAATGTGCATCTTACGATACTGACCTACCCGGCCCTTGGCGCGGTCATAGACCACCGCAGTATTGTGGTATAGCCCTGGAGCGCGGCGTTCAAATAGCGACCCAACCAGCACAATATTCAACTCTTTAGCGAGCGCCGCCAGGCGCTGGCCGGTAGGGCCATCCAGCGGTTCCGCTAGATCAAACAGGGCAGGGTCTTCAAATTGGCAGAAGTAGTGGGTGGCGTGCAGTTCTTGTAGCAGTACCAACTGCGCGCCTTGTTTAGCGGCGCTACGGATACCTTCTTCGCTTGCTGACAGGCTTTGGGCTTTGTCCGGCCACGCGGGTTGCTGCACAACAGCGACGGTTAGCGTTGTCGACATGGTGACTCCTTTAGCAAATAGCGGTCGTGGCAGGCGTGCCCCGGGCAAGCGTGCCTTGTGGAAGCTGCATGGTTAAACAGTGCAGGCTGCCATGTTGGCGAATAACGCTTACGCACTCAATCGGAATTAGCGTGTGCTCAGGAAAAGCAACCGCTAGCGCGTTCAGTGCAGTGACATCCGCCGGGTCGCCGTAGGTAGGCACCAGTACGGCCTGATTGATGATCAGGAAATTTGCGTAGGTGGCGGGCAGGCGGTGGCCATCTTCCGGGTCAAAGCAGGCTTGGGGCCAGGGCAGTGGAACAAGCCGGTAGGGTTCACCATTGCGTTGCCGGAAAGACTGCAGTTCTTGCTCCATCGCCGCCAAGGCCGCGTAGTGCGGGTCGTGAGGGTCGTCACAACGCACATAGGCGATGGTGGTTGGGTTGCAGAAGCGTGCCAGGGTATCAATATGGCTGTCGGTATCATCGCCCTCTAAATGGCCGTTGGCCAGCCACAGCACACGGTCAACGCCGAAGTCTTCGCCAAGCTGCGCTTCTACCTCTGCTCGGGATAGCGTGGGGTTACGGTTGGGGTTAAGCAGGCATGCTTCGGTGGTGAGCAGGGTGCCTTCGCCGTCAGTTTCTATACCGCCGCCTTCCAGTACCAGATTCCGCGAGGCCACCGGGCAGGCCCAGGCCCCCGCATCGGCAAGCCACTGGGTGAGCAAGTTATCGCGTTCGGCGGGAAATTTTCCACCCCAGCCGGTGAACGTGTAGTCGAGCAAGACACATTGGCCATCTTCATCGACCACGCTGATCGGGCCATGATCCCGCGCCCAGGTATCGTCGGTGGGTGCGACAATAAGCTGCAGGCGTTCAGCGGGCACAGCGTAGGCGTGAAAAGTATCGGCCAAGCGCTGCTTGGTTAGTTCGTCTGGTACGCAAATAAGCACACGCTGATAGCGCGCGGTGGCCATCACGATACGCTCGAGGGTGGCTTCGATGCGCGCAAGCAGAGGCGCCCAATCGCCGTCTGGGCGTGGCCAGGTCAGTTGTATCCCATCTTGGGGATACCATTCGGGTAGCAAACGATACGTCATAAAAGCGCAGCCCCACTGTCAGCAGTAAATCGGCGCAATGTAGGGTGTGGCGGGGCAAGTTGCAAGCGTAACGTTTTTATTCTGAACGCTCACGGCGAAGGCCGCTCTAATGGCCGTTTGAACATGCAGAGAGACTAAAAAAACCGTACCATGAGCGCTTATTGATAAGGAATGACGCCATGCTTGATCGTTTGCCTTTTCTGGTGGGGCTGCGCTACGTGCGCGCTAAACGCCGGAACCACTTTATTTCGTTTATTTCGCTCACCTCGATGTTGGGGCTAATGCTGGGGGTCGCCGTACTTATTTTGGTGCTGTCGGTGATGAATGGCTTCGACCATGAGCTGCGCACACGTATTTTAGGCATGGTGCCCCACGCTAAAATTGAGTCCCGGGAGGGCATGGTTGAATGGCAGGCTCTGGCTGAAGAGCTTATGCAAAGGGAGCGGGTCATTGGTGCGGCGCCCTACGTTGAGCAACAAGGTATGTTCTCCGTGGGCGGGCGTAATCAGGGAGCCATGGTCAATGGCATCAACCCGGAATGGGAAGACCGAGTGTCAATTATTGGTGAGCACATGCGCCAAGGTGAATTGACCGATCTGGTTCCCGGAGAGTGGCATGTGGTGCTGGGCTCAATGCTGGCGCGCAACTTGGGCGTTGGCGTGGGGGATCGAGTAACGCTGCTGGTACCCGAAGCATCAATTACCCCCGCCGGGGTCTTTCCACGCTTAAAACGCTTTACCGTTAGCGGTATTTTTAGCGTCGGTGCCGAACTAGACGCTAATTTGGCCTACGCCAATATTGAAGATATGCAGACTCTTGCGCGCCTGGGTGATGCGGTTGGCGGGCTTCGCCTCCAGCTGGATGATCTGTTTGCTGCCAGTAGCGAGACCCAGGCGATTCTCAATGAGCTTGGCCCGGAGTATCGGGGCAGCGATTGGACTTTCTCTCAAGGCAATCTTTTCCAGGCGATACAGATGGAAAAGCGCATGATCGCGCTACTGTTAACTGTGATTATCGCCGTGGCGGCGTTTAATATCGTCTCGACGCTGGTCATGGTCGTCACCGATAAACGCGCGGATATCGCCATTCTGCGGACTATCGGTGCTAAACCGAGCTCTATTATGGGGATTTTTATTGTTCAGGGCATGGCCATCGGGCTGATTGGTATCGCTGTTGGGGTGGCCGTGGGTGTGCTGCTGGCGCTGACCATTGCGGATCTGATTGGCTGGGTGGAAGGAACGCTGGGGATTCAGTTCCTGGATGCTGGGGTCTATTTCATTAGCGACCTGCCTTCACGCCTGCAGTGGAATGATGTCAGTCGTATCGTATTGGCCGCCTTTGGTCTGACGTTCCTGTCGACACTTTATCCCGCTTGGCGGGCGGCAAAAGTTCAGCCGGCGGATGTATTGCGCTATGAATAATGGCTTCAGGAATAAGGATGACACGATGTCGATAAATACAGGGCAAGAAGCTGCCGTCATGCTCGATTGCCAGACGCTGACACGAACCTACAGCGAAGGCCCCCAGGATCTGACGGTACTGGATAAGCTCAATTTGCAGGTGCGCGCCGGGGAACGGGTGGCCATCGTCGGCAGCTCGGGGTCAGGTAAGACAACGCTGTTAAACCTGCTGGGCGGTCTTGACCGCCCTAGTGAAGGCAGCGTCGTTATCGCCGGTGAGCCGCTATCAGGGCTGAATGAAGCAGCGCTTGGCAGCTTTCGTAACCGTTACATCGGGTTTGTGTATCAATTCCACCATCTATTGGCGGAATTCACTGCACTCGAAAATGCGGCGTTACCGCTGATTATTCGCGGTCAGTCGAAAAAGGCGGCCGAGAAGCGTGCCATGCAGATACTTGAGCGGGTAGGCATGCAGCCGCGGGCGGATCATAAGCCGGGTGAGCTTTCCGGCGGGGAGCGCCAGCGCGTGGCGATTGCCCGTGCGTTGGTCACCGATCCTAGTTTGGTGCTGATGGATGAGCCCACGGGCAATCTGGATCAAACCACAGCGGCGACCATTTTGGCGCTAATGGATGAACTGGCCAAAGAGAGCGCCTGTGCATTCGTGATTGTGACCCACGACGTTAGCCTGGCGGCCCATCAAGACCGCGTGCTTAAACTGGATGCGGGTAAGTTGGTCGAGCAGGCGCCGGCGCTTTAACCGTCGGGTTCAATCATTAAACCTTATCGTCAAATTCTGCTTCTATCTGCGCACGCCGCTGCCGACGTATCTGGCGGCGGCGTTTCCAGTTATGGGAGACGTGCCAGCGCCAGATCAAGCGAATGCCAATATTGACCACGATGGCTAATATGATCGCTGTTACCAACGAGCCGACGATCAGTGGCGGCATAATGTCGTGCATCTGTTCGGCGATCCAGTGCGTTGAAATACGCGAAGGGGCCTCCCGCACGGGCGCGCCGAGGATAAAGGTGCCAATCCAGTAGTTGCCGTAAAAAATCAGCGGCATCGTTAATGGATTAGTAATCCATACCAAGCCTACCGAGAGGGCTAAATTGCAGCGTGTTAGGCGCGCGCCTAGCGCGGCAACGACCATCTGAAAGGGGATGGGCAGCATCGCGCAAAACACGCCCACGCTAAACGCATTGGCAACGCTTCGGCGAGTTAGAAGCCACAACCCCGGGTCTGCAATCAGCGGTGCAATAAAGCGTAGCGAGCGCTGTTTCCTTATAGTGTCGGGTTTGGGCATGTAGCGCTGCAGGAATCTGCGCGGCATGGCGGATACTCTTGCCTATCGATGTGGCTCATTATCCATATAGAGCCACTCTTCGGCTATGCTAGGCCATTAATGAACATTCGCTGGAGGGCTCTATGCGGTTAGGTGTTGCCATGCCAGCGGCGCTTGCTGCACTTGCAGGAGGTGTTTTTGCCTGGTATTTCCACACCGCAGGGGGGGCTCCAAACGCGTTTGGCTGGGTGTTGGTAGCCGCGTTGCTGGTAGTGGGGCGGTGCCCGCGATTTAGTATATGGCTGCTGATCGGCGCCTGGGTCTTCACTGGCGTACAAGAAGAGTGGGGGAGTCGCTTACCGGCGGGGCTAAGCGGAGAAGACCTTGCCGTTGAGGCAACCGTGTTGGCCGCCCAGCCGGTGGGTAACGCCACGCGCCTGCTGTTAAGCGTTGATCAGTGTCAAAGCTCTTCGACTAGCCTGGCGCAACGGCCCAGCTGTTCCGCGCTCACCAAGGTGCGCATTACCGCTTATAGCGATGTTCGCTTTAGGCCCGGCGAGCAGTGGCAAATGACGCTTCGTTTGCGTCCCCCAAGTGGCTTTGCCAATCCTGATACCTTCAATTATGAGCAGTGGCTGTGGCGTGAGGGAATTCACGCCACCGGCTACTTGCGCCAGGAGCCAGCGCCGGTTCGGCTCTCTTCTGCTGATCCCTCGTTGCGCCAGCTAGCGCTGGATTTTTTAGCCCGTCAGCCGCTCGACGATCGAACCAAACGCTGGCTGGCCGCATTGACGTTAGGCGATAGCGAACAGCTTACCCAAGACGACTGGTCGCTGCTGAATGCCACCGGAACCACGCATCTGGTGGTGATTTCAGGCTTGCATGTCGGGCTGGTGGCCTCATTTGTACTGCTGCTAGCCAAGTCAGTCGCTCGGTTTGCAACGCCCACCAACTGGCGTATGCGCACCTGGCCGTGGTGGTTAGCAGCGCTAGCTTGTGTCAGTTACGCCACCCTTGCCGGGATGGCGCCACCGGCTATGCGGGCGATGGTGATGACATTGATCGGGCTGTGGGTGCTGAGTGGTCGGCATGCGCCGGGGGCTTGGCAGGGCTGGTGGCTGGCTCTCGCGCTGGTACTTATTGTCGATCCGCTAGCGCTATGGCGCCCAGGGATGTGGCTATCGTTTGTGGCAGTGGCGTGGCTGATTATTATTTGGCAGGGGCGGCGGCGCCCTCAAGGGATAAAGGGCTGGTGCTGGGCGCTGGTGAGATCGCAACTGCTGCTAGCCCCGCTAATGGCCGCCGCCGTATTGGTGGCCTTTGGGCGAGTGGCACCCGCTGCTCCATTGATCAATTTAGTCGCCGTACCCTGGGTAAGCTCGGTGATGGTGCCGACCGCACTGCTGGGGTGGCTGCTGTCACCTATTCCCATGGTGGGAGAGACGGTATGGTGGCTGTTTGAGCAGGCGCTAAGCGTTTTCCACCTGTTGCTGACGCTTGTGGTGCAGCACTGGCCACTATGGGAACCTGATCGGTCGTTAGCGTATCCGCTCGCCCTCGCACTGTTACTACTGTCGTTATGCTGGGGCCTACCTGCCGTGCTGCCAAGCTTACGGCTGGCAGCTACCGCGCTGATCGTTGCGCTGCCCTGGTGGTCGCTTCCGTCATCGATTCCCCCCAATGCGCTCAGAGTCAGCGTCCATGATGTGGGGCAGGGGCAGTTGATAGAACTGCGCAGCGCGCATTATCGCCTGCTCTACGACACCGGCCCTCGCTTTCGTAGTGGTTTTATGCCTCTGGAGGCGCTTTGGTCACCGGGGCAGTTGTTTGATCAAGTGTTAGTCAGCCACGCTGATAATGACCATGCGGGCGGTATCAGCGCATTGTTAGCCGATCATCGGGTCAAACAGTGGATGGCTCCTGCAGGTGAGGCGCTGCCAATTTCCGGTATTGATTGTCAGCGTGGTCAAACATGGCAGCGTGATGGGGTGAGTTACCGTATTCTCTGGCCGCCCGCGGGTGATAACGATTTATCTGCCAACGATCGCTCCTGCGTACTTGAGGTGAGCGCTGGTGAGCAGAGACTGCTGATTACGGGGGATGTGAGCACTGAGGTAGAGCGTCGCTTTCTGCGAGAGGTGGAGCCGCCTGTTAGTGTATTGGTGGCAGGGCACCATGGCAGCGGCACCAGCTCGGGTATCCAGTTCGTACGTTCCATCGCTCCTGAGCATGTGATATTTAGCGCCGGGCGGAGTAATGCGTTTCAACATCCGGTAGATTCTGTCGTGCGCCGTTTTCGCCAGCAGGGCAGCTGTCTATGGAACACGGCGCATGACGGCGCACTGCGTTTTTGGCTAAAAGCGGCCCAGCCCATCCAGGTTGAAACAACGCGACCATTGCCAGGGCGACGCAACCAGTGTTGAAGCGCGTCGCCATCAGGTAGAATTCTCCGATTGCACACTATGGCCAGGAGCGCGTGTGACTGATTCAGGTTGGGGTATTTATAAGCGGTTGTTGGGCTATGTGAAGCCGCATTGGCGAGCTTTTGCGCTAGCGATAGTGGGCTTTGTGGTTTACGCCGCGTCGAGTACCGCGCTGGCGGAAATGATGAAGCGATTAATTGATGGCATTCAAAACCCAGATGCGGCGTTTCGGTTCTTTCTACCGCTGTTTGTAATTATTATGTTTTCCGCCCGGGGGTTAGGTACTTTTTTAAGCACCTACTTCATGGCCTATGTGGGCCGCTACGTGATTCATACCCTGCGTTGCGACGTGTTTGCCCATCTACTCCATCTGCCGGGCTGGTTTTTTGACCATCACTCCAGCGGTCAACTGGTATCACGGGTGACCTACCACGTTGAGCAAGTCGCGGGGGCGGCCACCAAAGCGGTGACGATTATTCTTCGGGAAGGCCTGTTCGTCGTCGGCTTGGTGCTCTATCTACTCTGGACTAACTGGATGCTAACACTGCTGTTTCTGGGCGTGACGCCGATCATTGCCGTGGTGGTAAGCTACGTCAGCAAGCGCTTTAGACGCATTTCAAAACGCATTCAGCACTCCATGGGCGATGTCACCCATATTGCCTCGGAAGCGCTGTCGGGCTATCGGGTAGTGCGCACCCACGGCGCAGAGCCGTATGAAAAGCAGCGCTTTGAGCGGGTCAGTGAAGAGAATCGCCGCCAAAGTATGAAAGAAGCCATGACCCGTGCGGTCAGTTCCCCTGTGATTCTGATGTTGGTGGCCATCTCCATGGCGCTACTGGTCTGGCTGGCCATGGCACCCTCGCTGATGGAGAACATGACGCCTGGTGAGTTTGTGGCCTTTATTACCGCGGCTGCCCTGATGATCAAGCCGGTACGTCAACTGACCGAGATTAACGGTGAAATTCAGAAAGGCCTGGCGGCCGCGTCAGAGCTTTTCGGATTGCTGGATATGACCCCTGAAGAGGATAGTGGCAAACATATTGCCAGCCGTTTAAACGGCGATGTCGTGATCGATCATGTTAGCTTCCGCTATGCCGACGACCAGCCCGAAGTCCTGCACGATATTAATCTACGCATAGCACCGGGCGAACTGGTGGCGATAGTCGGGCGTTCGGGGAGCGGCAAGTCCACTCTGGTCAGCTTGCTGCCGCGTTTTTACTGCCCCACTCAAGGCCGTATTACTATCGATGGCATTAATGTTGATGAATACGCGCTTGGCCCACTGCGCCAGCAGATTGCTCTGGTGTCGCAGCAGGTGACGCTATTTAACGCCTCGATTGCCGATAATATTGCTTACGGGGTGGCCAATCCTGATCCCCAGGCTGTTCAGGCTGCAGCTGAAGCCGCCTATGCCCATGAGTTTATCGATAAGCTTCCCAATGGTTATGCCACCACCGTGGGTGAAAATGGCGTGATGCTCTCGGGCGGCCAACGCCAGCGGCTGGCGATTGCCCGGGCGATCTTCAAGGATGCGCCGCTACTGGTGCTGGATGAGGCTACTTCCGCGTTGGATACAGAGTCCGAGCGCTATATTCAAAAAGCCCTTGAGCGAGTCTGTGAAGGGCGCACCACGCTGGTCATCGCCCACCGCCTCTCTACCATAGAGCGGGCTGACCGGATTGTGGTGATGGATCAGGGGCGCATTATCGAAGAGGGGTCGCATCAGTCGCTTCTGGATGCCGATGGCGCCTACGCAGCGCTGCATCAGCTGCAGTTTCAAGAAGCGCCATGAGGCTATCGATATGAGCCTTTTGATATGAGCCTATCGTTATGAGCTTTGCCAAGAGAACGCTGGCGGAGCGCTGGCTGCAAGGCGCTTACCAGGGCAGCCGCTGGCTATCGCCGCTGAGGCCTTTAGGGGCGCTTTATCAGTGGGCCATGGCGCGGCGGGAGCGGGAATACTCTAGCGGCCAAAAAGCTACTTGGAAGGCGCCGGTGCCGGTTATCGTGGTAGGCAATATCACCTTGGGGGGGACGGGTAAATCGCCGCTGGTGGCGTGGCTAGCTGGCTGGCTGGTGGCCCAAGGCTGGTCGCCAGGTATCGTTAGCCGCGGCTATGGCGGAAAAGCGCCCAGTTACCCGCTGCTGGTCACCGCCGACACGAACGTTGTCGAAAGCGGTGATGAGCCGCTGATGCTGGCACAGCAGACGGGACTGCCAGTGGCCGCAGACCCCAATCGCGTGCGCGGTGTTCAGGCACTGATCGAGAAGGGCTGCGATATTATCTTGAGCGACGACGGTTTACAGCACTTGGCACTGGATCGAGATATTGAGTTGGTGGTTGTGGATGGTGACCGTGGATTGGGCAACGGGCGCTGCCTGCCCGCCGGGCCGCTGCGCGAGTCGCCCAGCCGGTTGCAGCGTGTTGACGCGGTGATCATTAACGGCGACTCACCGCCCTCTTTGTCGCTTACTCCGTCTATTATGCAGGCAGCCACTACTATGCAGCTGGCGCCGCTGCGCTGGCGCCGCCTTGATGACGGCGCACGTTTTCCGCTTGCGCCGCTGCCGTTTACGCTGCCGGTGCACGCGGTGGCAGGTATCGGGCATCCCGAGCGCTTTTTTCGTACACTCTCCGCGTTGGGTGTTGAGGGCGAGTGGCACCCGTTGGCCGACCACCAGCACTTTAGTGCGGGCGCGCTAAGCTTTGCAGATACCCGCCCAGTGATTATGACCGCTAAAGACGCCGTTAAGTGTTACGCCCTGGCCCCGCCTAACAGTTGGGTATTAGATGTGGAGGCATCCCTTCCACCCGAATTTGAGCACTGGCTGGCAGCGCGGCTGTCGGCACTTTCCTAAAGGAGATAAGCGCATGGATAAGGAACTGCTGGCAATGCTGGTCTGCCCGTTGTGTAACGGTAAGCTGAAGTATGATCGCGATGCTCAAGAGCTGCGCTGCCACTACGATGGCCTTGCCTATCCGATCAAAGAGGGGATTCCGGTGATGTTGCCGGAAGAGGCTCGCGTGATGGATGCTGATGAAAAGCTGCCTACTTCTCCAGGACGCTCTCCAGGACGTTCCCAAGAGCGTTTAGGAGACGCTTAATGGCTGTCTTTGATGACATGGTTGATTTCAAGGTGCCTGATTTTACCGTCGTCGTACCTGCTCGCTACGGCTCTACCCGGCTGCCCGGCAAGCCACTGCTTGATATTGCCGGGGAACCGATGGTCGCTCACGTATGGCGCCGTGCTTGCCAAAGCCACGCCAGCCGAGTGGTCGTGGCAACAGACGATAGCCGTATTCGTGATGCCATGCTGCCCTACGGCGCCGAAGTGATCATGACCCGCGACGATCACCCCTCGGGCACCGACCGATTAGCCGAGGCGGCTGGTATATTGGCATTGACGGATGATGCGCTGCTGGTGAATGTGCAGGGCGATGAGCCGCTGATTCCTCCCGCGCTGATCGACCAGGTGGCTCTGCGCCTAGCCGACGATCCCGGAGCGTCGATAGCCACGCTGGCGGAGCCTATCAATGACGTGGACACGCTGTTTAATCCCAACGTGGTCAAGGTGGTGCGCACACTGCAAGGCCGCGCGCTGTATTTCTCACGGGCCCCTATCCCCTGGGATCGTGAGCAGTTCAAAACGCCACCGTCCATGCTGGCAACCGATGCCTGGCTGCGCCATATCGGGTTGTATGCGTATCGTGCTGGCTTTCTAGCCGCCTATCGGGACTGGCCTGCCTCAAGCCTCGAACAGCTTGAACAGCTAGAACAGTTGCGTGCGCTGCAGAATGGTCACGCTATTCAAGTGGCATTGGCCTGCGAAGCAAACCCTGCCGGTGTTGATACGGCCGAGGATCTAGCGCGGATTCGGGCGCTGCTGGCCTAGCGCGGGTTCGGGTGTTGCCGGTTTAGCGCAGGGGCGGGCGCTTGCTTGGGCAGCTCAGTTTTTAAGGAGCTATCGTGAAAGTATTATTTGTATGTTTAGGAAATATTTGCCGTTCACCGACCGCCGAAGGTGTTTTTCGTCGTGCTCTTGAGCGAGCAGGGTTGGCCGATGAGGTCGAGATAGACTCCTGCGGCGTCGGCAGTTGGCATTTGGGCAAAGCGCCAGACGCCCGCGCGCAGCAGGCAGCACTACTGCGCGGTATCGATATAAGCGACCTGCATGCCCGCCAGCTAAGCGAACACGATTTTACCCAATTCGACTACGTGCTAGGCATGGATCAGGACAATTTACGCGCCATGCGCGAGCTGAAGCCTGCCAATAGCCAGGCGCATGTTGGGCTGTTTTTAGATTTTGCTGGTACCCCCGGTGCTGAAGTCCCAGACCCCTATTTTGGCGGGGATGAAGGATTTGAGAAGGCTCTGGATATGATTGAAGCTGCATCAGAAGGGCTGATTCGACACCTTAAGCGAGAGCTGTAATGGGGCTAATGGTGTGGCTGCACAGATGAATATTCTCAGCAATGTGGATTTGTCCGCCGCTAATACACTTAGGCTCCCCTGCCAAGCAGAGCGCTTCGCGTCACCAAAGACATTAACAGCTCTACGCCAAACGTTAGCCGAGGCACGCCATGAAGGCTGGCCCGTCACGCTGCTCGGTGGCGGCAGCAATGTTCTGCTTCCCGAGGCACTACCAGGTTTGGTGGTGCGGCCTGATTTGCAACAGCACTGGCTCAGTCAGCGTCAAGGGCATGTGCTTGCCCATGTAGGGGCGGGAGTTAATTGGCATACGCTGGTGATGGCGACTGCTGCACACGGCCTGTGGGGCATTGAAAACCTGGCGCTGATCCCTGGCAGTTGTGGTGCAGCGCCGGTGCAGAACATTGGCGCCTACGGCGTTGAGCTTGCCGACACGCTGCAAGCGGTGCAGGTAATGGAGCTTGCCACCGGGCGGGTAAATTGGCTAAGCGCGCAAGAGTGCGCCTTTGGTTACCGTGAGAGTATTTTTAAAGGCGAGTTGGCAGGTAGCATTGTGATCACTCAGTTAGTCTTGCGTTTGTCACGCACGCCAGCACCCCGGCTAGGGTATGGCGATCTCGCCGCACGTTTAGCAAGCCCTCCCACACCGCTCGCGGTAGCCGAAGCGGTATGTGGTATTCGACGCGAGAAGCTGCCCGACCCACAGGTGCTGGCCAACGCGGGGAGCTTCTTCAAAAATCCGCTGGTAGCTGATGTGCTGGCAGCGCAGTTGTTGCAGCAGTATCCTGCTATGCCCCATTTCCCCCAGGAAGGAGGGCAAACAAAGCTGGCGGCGGGGTGGTTAATCGACCAGTGTGGCTTGAAAGGGATGCGTGATGGTGCCTTCGGAGTACACCAGCATCAAGCGTTGGTGCTGGTGCACTTTGGCGGCGGTGATCGTCAAGGGCTAATGAAAACAGCTAGCTATATCGCTGACCAGGTCGAGGCACGCTTTGGGGTGCGTTTAGAGCCCGAGCCGCGGTTAATTAATCCCTGTTAGTTAATCTCTATTAGTTAATTTCTATTAGTTAATCTCTAGGCCCTGCCTCTAAGGTGCACATAACGCAAAAATCCCCGCCGAAGCGGGGATTTTTGTTACTGCAATACGCGCGAACGATCTATTCGGAGCGTGTGTCTTGCTGCGCCTGTTTGCGCTTCTCACGCGGGTCATTGTGGGCCCGTGTGCGACGGCGGCGGGGTTTAGGCGCTTCTTCAGTTACTGCGGCTTCAGCGGGTGCTTCACTGGTGACCGGTTGAGTGGGCTGAGCGTCTGCTTCAGTTGCAGGGGGAGCAGTCACAGGCGTTTCAGTCGCTGCTAGTTCGTCGCTGCTCTTTTCAGGACTGTCTTCAGAACTATTCGGTTCAGCGCTACTCTCTTCAATGCTCCTTTCTTCAGCGACTCGGTCTTCAGCGTTTGTGTCTTTAACGCTCTTAGGCTCATCACCTTTTTCTGCGCTGTCTTGCTTTGGCTCGCTGTTGGCAGGCTCTTCAGTTGAAGGGGCTGCGGCGACACTCTCAGAAGCGTTCTCAGAAGTACTCTCAGCAACATCTGGGTTTGCCGCTTCCTGGCGAGTTTGGGTGCTAGCTGGCGCTTCGGGCTGATGCTCGTCGCTGCTTTGATCCGTACCCGCACTATTGAAAGGTGCCGGGGAGGCCGCCTCTTCAATAGTTGCGGCTGGATCAACGGCGTTGGTCGCAGGCGGTTCGACGGCTTCAGGCGCTGCCTGTTCGTTAGCACTGGGCTGCTGACTATCGGCGGTTTTCTTACTTTCAGCTGGTTCGGCGTTGGCTTTGGCCGTTGCTGAGGTCACCTCAGATGGCGCTGACGGCTCTTCGCTGGCTGTGGCCTCCGGTTCGCTTGGCTTGGCGGCGGCCTCATCCTGCTCAACGGTGCTGGCAGTTGACGTTTGCTCCGCCGGTGAAGTCGCTTTAGGCTGGCGGCGCTGGTGCGTCGACTTGCGCGCTTTAGCGTTTTCTGCCACGGGCCGGTTGGCGGTCGTCGCGTCGTCCGCTTGCTCGGCGTTGGATTCAGGCGCATCGGCTGCTGCCGCTTCTGGCTCAGCGGTATTCCCCGCGTCCGATCCTAATGCAATCGTTGTGTCATTTGTCGCTGCTTTACCCACCTGTTCTTCTGCCGCAGGGTCTTCGGCCGGCTCTGGTGTTACTGCTGACGCTTCATTCTGAGCCTCGGCCTGCAGTTTTAACTGCTCAGCTTCTGCCTGAGGGTTGATTGCCTGGGTGCGCGTGCGGTTACGCGGGTTGTTACGCGTACGCTTCGGCTTGCCGTCATCCTGCTTGGTCTCTAAGTTCTTGGACTCTGGGCTCTTGGCCGTTGCATCGCGCTGGCTGTCGCGGTTTTTGTCACCACCATCACGACGCGACTCTTTCTGCGCTGCACTTTTGCCGCTGGTGCTCTCTTTAGAGCCCTCTTTCGTGGAGCTGTCTTTGCTAGGGCTGTCTTTGGAAGAGCTATCAGCCTGGTTCTCTTTACGAGGCGCTTTGGCTGACTCTTGACCGTTAGCATCGTCCTGCTGAGGGTGGCGACGGCGGTTGCGGGTACGGCTGGGGCCGCTCCGCTTATCGCTATTGTCGTCACTGGCAGGACGCGGTGTGCTGCTGCGCTGCTCGGCTTTTTGTTCAGCTTTTGGCTCAGGGCGGGCGCTATTATCGCTGCGCGACTCGTTACGGCTTGCGTTGTCGCCACGCGACGATTTTTGCCGCGACTCGCTGCTGCGCTGATTGGTTTTGCGCTCGCCTGATTTGCGCGGCGCGGGTGTTTCAACCTTGGGCTCTGGTGTGGCTTCGGCGCCGCTTTCGTCGCTACCGAGCAGTTTGGCGAAGCCGCGGATAAAGCGCCCAATAACGCTGGGTTGCTCGCTGGCTACAGGTGCTGCTTTGGCCGCTGGGGCTGCAGCGGGCGCTTTCTCTTCCGTTTGCAGCGATGCCGGGGCGGGAGCGTTGTGGGTGACACTCTTGACGGCGGCTTCGGCGCGTTGAGCGGGCGGCACGAAGCTCGGTGTCGGCTCTTTGCCTACTTCGGTGTCGGTGGAGAGCTCAAAGCTCGATAGGCTTTGAGTGTCATCCTCGTCCAGGTGATCATCACGCAGGCGTTGCACGTCGTAGTGGGGCGTATCCATATCAGGATTGGGCAGCAGTACTACGCGAACATTCTGGCGAGACTCTAGATCTGCCAGCACGCTGCGTTTTTCGTTGAGCAGGTAAGTCGCCACGGGTACCGGTAGAATGGCGCGAATCTGTGCGCTATTCTCTTTCATCGCCTCTTCTTCAATCAGGCGCATGATAGAGAGGGAGAGCGAGCGAACATCGCGAATGGTGCCCTGGCCATTACAGCGCGGGCAGACCACGCCACTGGTTTCTCCCAGCGAGGGACGCAGGCGCTGGCGGGACATTTCCATCAGGCCAAAGCGTGAAATACGCCCAATCTGTACCCGTGCGCGATCCAGCTTGAGGGCATCGCGCATGCGGTTTTCAACTTCACGCTGGTTGCGTGCAGGCCCCATGTCGATAAAGTCAATAACCACCAAACCGCCGATATCACGCAGGCGCAGCTGGCGGGCGATTTCATCGGCGGCTTCAGAGTTGGTCTGTAGGGCGGTCTCTTCGATATCGCTGCCGCGGGTGGCGCGGGCGGAGTTGATATCGATGGAGACTAGCGCTTCGGTGTGATCGATCACAATCGAGCCGCCAGAAGGCAGCTTCACTTCGCGCTGATAGGCGGTTTCGATTTGTGATTCGATCTGGAAGCGCGAGAATAGCGGTACTTCGTCTGCGTAGAGCTTGATCTTCTGTTGATACGAGGGCATTACCTGGCGAATAAAGCTCAGCGCTTCGGCGTGAATCTCGGGGCTGTCGATCAATACTTCGCCGATGTCCTGGCGTAGGTAGTCGCGCATGGCGCGAATGATGACGTTGGATTCACGGTAGATCAGGAACGGGGCAGGGCGCTTGGCAGCTTCAGTGGTGATCGATTCCCACACCTGAACCAAGTAGTCCAAGTCCCACTGGAGCTCTTCCGGATTGCGACCAATGCCTGCAGTGCGCACGATCAGGCCCATTTTATCCGGCACGGTCAACTGACCCATGGCGTCTTTGAGCTGACTGCGCTCGTCGCCTTCGATACGGCGAGAAATGCCACCTGCACGCGGGTTATTGGGCATCAATACCAAAAAGCGACCAGCCAGGCTGACAAAGGTGGTTAGCGCGGCACCTTTATTGCCACGCTCCTCTTTATCGACCTGGACGATGACCTCTTGACCCTCTTTAAGCACTTCTTTAATGCTCGGACGTCCGGAAACGTCTTTGACAAAGTACTCGCGAGAGATCTCCTTGAGGGGCAAAAAGCCGTGACGGTCGGCGCCGTAGTCAACGAAGGCAGCTTCCAGGGAGGGCTCTACGCGGGTGATTTTACCGCGATAGATATTGGCTTTTTTCTGTTCTCTTGCGCCGGATTCGATATCTAAATCGTATAGGCGTTGTCCATCAACTAAAGCGACACGCAGCTCTTCGGGCTGGGTCGCATTGATAAGCATCCGTTTCATAGTGTCTCGCATAGCGTTGCGTGCCGGCGAACTGCCTATTGGGTGACGTAGGCGAATCGCTGGGTGCTGCGTGCTTGTGCTCGGCGCATTGCAATGCTGACGCGTCAAGCCGGGAAGGCATCATCGCCAACCCGGCCGATAGGGCGTTGAGTACGTGGCGGAGGCAGGACGTGTTCCGGTGGCTGTCACGTCCATCCGGCCCTGCTGACACCGCCAACACCTGGCATTCATCGATTCACCAACGCCGGCCACCGGCACAGCGTTGAACTTTTCGCCCGGAATCAGTCATCGCCTTGTGACGAATAAGGCGGAGCTGCTCAGGACGTGGCGTTGTTTAGTTGCTGCCTGCCGTTGAGGGCAAGGCTTATTTTCCTCTGCCGGCATAAAAAACGGGCGGCAGAGTTACTGCATTTTTAAGATCATCTTTTAATACTGGAAAACGGGCAATGCGTACACTGGTGCCGTTTTTGCGTTCAGGCCTGCGTGTTAGTCGGGCAGGCGCATTAACCAAGCTCAGCGGTGATGCTCTCTGCTAACAAATTTAATCAATTAGCTATCGAACAGCTAGTCACTAGCGCTAGACAAGACAGCTTTCTGCGCTTAGCTGGTGAACGATTTCGAATATAACAGTAAAGACTACGACCAGCAATTGACGCAATGCCCTTGGGTCTACGCTAGAATGCCGTTTTTAAGCAGGAGTAAGTAGTAATGTCCGAAGGGCGTGAAGTGCAGTGGGTGGATATCGCCCCGGAGCAAGCAGGGCAGCGAATTGATAATTTTCTCATGACGCGGCTTAAAGGGGCGCCTCGCGCGCTTATTTATCGCATCGTACGTAAAGGCGAGGTGCGCGTTAATAAAAAACGCGTGAAGGTGGATTACCGTTTGCAAGCGGGGGATTTAGTACGCGTTCCGCCGCTGCGTTTGGCGCCTCGCGAAGCGGTGAAGGAAGTCAGTGATAATTTGCGCGACCTCCTGGTAGGCAGCGTTATTATGGAAGGCCCCGATTGGATGGTGCTTAATAAACCTTCTGGTTTGGCAGTGCATGGCGGCAGTGGGGTTAAAATTGGTTTAATAGAAGCGCTGCGTCAAGTGCGCGATGATCTGAGCTTTCTGGAACTGGTTCACCGCTTGGATCGCGATACGTCGGGCTGTTTGCTGCTGGCCAAGTCACGCGATGCGCTGGTGACGCTGAACGAGTCGTTGAAAAAGCACGGTATGGATAAGCGTTATCTGGCCTTGGTCAGTGGGCGCTGGCCAGCGCGGAAAACCTATGAGAGTGCTCGGTTAGACCGCTTTGATGCCGGTAACGGCGAGCGGAGGGTAAGGGTAGATCCCAACGGAAAAGTGTCGCGCACCCATTTTTCGGTGGTCGAAACCTTCGAAAAAGTAACCCTTATAGAGGCTGAGCCGGTCACGGGCCGTACCCACCAGATTCGCGTACATGCCGCCCACGCAGGCCATGCGTTATTAGGTGACGATAAGTACGCTACCCGTGAAAGTGGTCTGCTCACCAAGCAGTTAGGTCTGGGGCGTTTGTTCCTTCATGCGCGAGCGCTGACCTTTCCTGAGCCCACTAACGGCCGCCCGGTTACCGTCAAAGCGCCGCTGCCAGAAGCCCTGGAAGAAGCGCTCAAGCGCGCCCGTCAATAACTTCTTTCTTCACCGCGTTGCCTTTTACAGGGAGCTGCCATGCAGTACGAGCTAATTATATTTGATTGGGACGGCACCTTGATGGACTCAGTGCCGCGGATTGTGTCATGTATGCAGGCGGCTGCTTTAGAGGCTGAGTGGGGGGCGCTTACAGCGGCTGAGGTGGAAGATATTATTGGCCTGGGGCTGCCCGAGGCAATTGCCAAGCTCTGCCCAGGTATATTGCCTGCTCAGGCCGAGCGGCTTCGCGAGCGTTACGCGCACCATTTTGTGCAGGCTGATACCACGCCAATGGCGTTTTTTAGCGGTGTCGAAGCGCATATCGCCCGTTTGCGTGGGCATGAGCAACAGCGTTTAGCAGTAGCAACAGGTAAAAGCCGTCGCGGGCTTGACCGTATTTTTACTGAGACCGGTAGCGGCGCGTGGTTTCATGCCAGCCGTACCGCGGATGAAACCCGCTCTAAACCGCACCCGCAGATGCTTTCAGAGTTACTGGCTGAGCTTGCGGTGCCGGTCGAGCGGGCGGTGATGGTCGGCGATACTGAGTATGATATGGAAATGGCTAGGGCGATGGGCATGGATCGGGTGGGGGTAAGCTATGGGGTGCATGCGCCTGAGCGCCTGGCAATGAGCGAACCCAAGTGGATTGCCCATAGCGTAGACGAGCTTTTTGATCGGTTATAAGGACATTTTATGAGTGACGATCCAACCCGCCAAGAGGGTACGCAAGAGGGTCATGATGGCCCGGTTAATAGTGACCAGACCAACGAGTTCAAGGAGGATCCCTGGACTGAAGGGCCCGAGGTTCCGCCTGGTAAGGGGGCTAAGCAGACCTCAGGAGCGCCAGGTGATGATGCCGAAACCCTGCGCGAACGCCAGCGATTAGCGCAGCTGGAAATGATGGATCACTGGATAGGCGGTGTCTTGACCGAGCAACGGCGTACCCGCCGCTGGAAGCTGTTTTTCCGGCTGATGTTTCTCGCTGTTGTGCTGGTGGCGCTGTCTGCCGCACTTTATAGCCTGTTCTGGGATTCGCCGAGTGTCGCAACGCCCACCCAACGCCACTTGGGCATTGTTGAGGTTAATGGCGTAATCGCCAGCGATTCGCCAGCCAATGCGGAGCGCATCATCCAAGGGTTAAACCGAGCCTGGGATGCCGAAAGCGCTGCTGCTGTGGTGCTGCACATTAATAGTCCCGGTGGTAGCCCCGTTCAGTCTCAGCGTATCTATGCGGAAATCATGCGCCTGCGCGAGCAGGGTGATAAGCCGATTATCGCGGTGATTGAGGATATCGGTGCCAGCGGCGCTTATTACATTGCTGCAGCGGCAGATGAGATTATTGCCTCGCCGGTGAGCTTAGTGGGCTCGATTGGTGTGATTTACGCTGGTTTTGGCTTTGAGGAGGCGATAGAGCGCCTTGGCGTTGAGCGCCGCGTGCTTACGGCAGGAGAGAATAAGGCCTTCTTAGATCCATTCCAGCCGCTGGACGATGATGCAGAGACGTTTTGGCAAGGTGTGCTGAGCCAAACCCATCGCCAATTTATCGATGACGTCCGCGCGGGTCGCGGCGAACGGCTCAGTGATAGCTCGGATATTTTCTCAGGCCTGATCTGGAGTGGCGAGCAGGGCATCGAGCTAGGGTTGGTCGATCAGTTGGGTAGCCTCGAACAGCTGTCTCGCGATCAAGTAGGTAACATCGACTGGGTGGACTATACGCCGAGTCTTGATCCATTTGAGCGCTTTACTCGGCGTTTTACCGAGGTTGCCGCTGAAGTGCTAGGTATTAGGGCGCCTAACACCCCGCTTCGTTTCTGATCGCCAATTCACGTCCTGGGCCCTAGGGCGCGCCAAGCGGATCCAAGCCCGCTTGGCGCAACATGTCGCAGAGCGCGATCAGCGGTAGCCCGATCAGCGCGTTGGGGTCGCGGCCTTCCAGTTTTTCAAACAGCGCAATGCCCAGGCCTTCCATCCGAAAGCTGCCAGCGCTATCTAACGGCTGCTCTTTGGTGACATAGTTTTCGATCTCTTGCGTGCTAAGAGTGCGAAACACGACCTCGAAGGGCTCGACATGGACTTGATGGCGCTGGTGGCGAGTATCCAGTAGCGCTAAACCGGTCAGGAAGGTGACGCGCTGGCCAGAAAAGCGGGTAAGGTTAGCGCAGGCCTTTTCTGTGGTATGTGGTTTGCCAAGAATGTCGCCTTCAAATACCGCCACCTGGTCGGAGCCTATAATGCAGTGGTGGGGGAAGTGAGCCGACACGGCGTTGGCTTTGCTAAGTGCTAGGCGATGTACCAGTGCGTGTGGTGTTTCGCCATCATGCGGCGTTTCATCAATATCCGGTGAATGGCACTGGTAGGGGAGTTGTAGGCGATCCAGCAGCTCACGCCGCCAGCGTGAGCTTGAGGCAAGCACCAGCTCTGTATTTAAGGACTGAGCAGTTGATGACTGGGTGCTTGAGGGCTCGGTCATGGCGGGTGAGGTCACAGAAAACTCCTGGCTAATGTGGTTGCGCTAGTGGGACGGCAAAGCAGTAGAGTGTAGCGAAAGCTGCGAATTGTGCCCATGTCGGCTGTTTACCGAGGCCTATGTTGGTTATTTATTGAGGAAGCGATGAAGAAATACACCGACAGCTTTGACACCAGCAGGGGGAGTGCCTATCATTGCGCGCCTATGTTGACCTCACAACTCCCCAGTCGGGTGGAGCCTTATAAGCTCGCAGCCCGCCACGAACGAATCGAAGGCCTGGTAGCGCTGGATAAGCTGCCACGTCTTGCCGAAGAAGCGGGTGACCAAACCGGCGACTGTCATGTCGTGCTTGAGTTTGGTGTCGATGCTCAAGGCCGTCGTGAAATTCGTGGCCACTTGCAAGCGACGTTGGCGCTTGCCTGCCGACGCTGCCTAGTGCCGCTGCCTCAAGAGGTGAGTAGTGACTTTCTGCTTGGAATGGTCACTGATGAAGCCTTGGCGGCCGAGTTGCCTGCTAGTCATGAACCGGTGCTGGTGGAAAAGGAACAGCTGGATCTTCTGACGGTAGTTGAGGATGAATTGATTCTCAGCCTGCCCCAGGTGGTCTATCACGATGAAGCCGAATGTCATGTCTCGGCGGAGCAGCTGGTCAGCAAAACAGAAGGCGCGGCGTCAGATACAGCGCCAGCGACGAACCCTTTCGCGGTGCTGAATGTCTTGAAAGGCAAAAAATAAGCACCCTTTACCTTAAATACCTTGGAGTAAACCCCCATGGCAGTTCAACAGAACCGTAAAACTCGTTCCAAGCGCGGCATGCGTCGCAGCCACGATGCGCTGACCGCTCCGACGCTGTCTCAGGACAAAGAAACCGGTACGACTCACCTGCGTCACCACGTTTCTCCAGACGGTTTCTACCGTGGTCGTAAAGTGGTTGAGGTATAAGCCTCAACTGCATTACTAAGCGGTTAAACGGACTCAGTGCGGTATGCGCTTAGCGATTGATGTGATGGGGGGTGACCAAGGCCCTCATGCGATTATCGCAGGCTCCGCAAGGGCGGTGTTAGAACACCCCGGTCTTGAGCTGGTTCTGTTTGGCCCGCGTCAGCAGATTATTGCTGAGCTTTCGCGCTTGCCGCAGCCTCTGGCTGCGGCAACGTCACGTTTGGTGGCGCGTGATTCGCCCGATAGCGTAATGCCGGGGGCAACAGCGGCCTGGGCGTTGCGCAGAGGCGAGGCAACGAGCATGGCGCGCATGCTGCAGTGCGTCGCTCAGGGTGAAGCTGTGGCTGGTGTAAGCGCAGGCAATACGGCAGCGCTTGTTGCCTTGGCAAGGCGCGAACTGGGGATGGTCGAGGGGATTTCTCGTCCGGCAATCAGTACCGCGATCCCAGCCCGCCAAGGGCGCCGCTGCTATTTGCTGGACTTAGGCGCCAACGTGGATTCCCCTGCCCATCGACTGGTCGATTTTGCACTGATGGGGGCGGCGATGTCGCAGTGTATCGATGGCACTGCGGTGCCGCGCGTGGCGCTACTCAACGTTGGCGCTGAAGCCACCAAGGGGAGTGTGAGCGTACGTGAGGCTGATCGTCTGCTGCGTGAGTATGCCAGTGGTAGTGGTTTCGACTATCAAGGCTATGCTGAGGGTGGCGACCTGTTTAAAGGCCAGCTTGATGTGGTGGTGTGTGATGGCTTTGTGGGCAACGCTGTCCTCAAGGCGAGCGAAGGTTTGACGAGTATGTTGGTTGAACGCGTGCAGATGGCGTTTGAGTCGCGCCTAAGTGGTCGTTTGGCAAGCCTACTGGCCAAGCCTGTGTTAAAGCGCTTAAAGCAAGAGCTTGACCCCGTGCGCTACAACGGGGCCAGTTTATTGGGGTTGCGCGGTATCGTAGTGAAAAGTCACGGCAGTACTCATGCCGATGGGTTTTACTACGCTATTCATCGCGCCCTGCAGGAAGTAGAACATAACTTACCTGCGCGGATCGCAGGCCGCTGGCAAGCGCCATCAAGTGAAAACGATGGCACAGGCCAGCCATGATCAGATAATAACGATTTAACTTTTTTGCGGGTTTATAGGTGGCATCAGGATGTGCCAATAACCTCGCCTATCGCTCATATGAGCAAATGCCTACAAGAGCAAAGGTGAACGACATGTCTCAACCCCTTGCCCTCATTTTTCCCGGGCAAGGCTCTCAGCAGCTTGGAATGCTGCGAGAGCTTGCCGAGCGCTATAGTGTGGTGGGAACGACATTTGAGGAAGCGTCGGATGCTTTGGGCTACGATTTGTGGAAAGTCGTCCAAGAAGGCCCCGAAGAGTCGCTTAATGCAACCGCTTGTACCCAGCCTGCGCTGCTTTCTGCCAGCGTCGCCATTTGGCGTGTGTGGCAAGAGCTGGAAGGGCCGCGGCCGACGGTTATGGCGGGCCATAGCCTGGGCGAATACAGCGCTATGGTGTGCGCAGGCGTCATGAGCTTTGCCGAAGGCGTCAACTTGGTACGTCTGCGCGGAGAAGCCATGCAGGCGGCGGTGCCTGCTGGCGAAGGCGGTATGGCGGCGATCCTGGGCTTGGCAGACGATGCGGTTGAAGCCGCCTGTGAAAAGGCTGCCCAGGGCGACGTTGTTTCAGCGGTCAACTACAATTCCCCTGGGCAAGTGGTGATAGCGGGCTCTAAAGTGGCCGTTGAGCGAGCTATTGTTGCTTGCCAGGAGGCCGGTGCCAGGCGTGCCATGGCATTGCCGGTTTCCGTGCCGTCGCACTGTGCATTGATGCGCCCTGCGGCCGAGCGCCTGGCAGAGGCGATACAAACTATCGAGCTGCGGGCGCCGCGCTACAGTGTCATCCAAAACGTCGATGCCCAGGCCCATGCCGATACCGCGACATTGAGCACGCGGCTAGTCGAGCAGCTCTATCAGCCGGTGCGTTGGAGCGCCTGTGTTGAAGCCATGGCGGATCAAGGCGTGGAGGTGTTCATTGAGTGCGGGCCAGGAAAGGTGTTGACTGGCCTCAATAAGCGTATCGTGAAGGGTAGCAAGGGATTGGCGGTGAATGATCCTGACAGTCTGGAAGCCGCGCTTGAGCTGGCGCGTGAAACCTTGGCTGATAAGGCGTGACCAAGAGAGATTGCAATCCACTATCCTTGCTTGATTACACGGTTAGAGGCAGAACGTTATGACACAAGAGAGTAGAGTTGCCCTGGTAACAGGGGCGAGTCGTGGTATTGGTCAGGCCATTGCTCGCGAGCTAGGTCGCCAGGGCCGTATCGTCATTGGCACCGCGACCAGTGAGTCTGGCGCTGAAAAAATTGATGCCGATTTGAAAGAGCACGGCATTGAAGGGGCAGGTCTATGTCTTAACGTGACCGACCAGACCAGTATCGATAGCGTATTGAAAACGATTACTGAGCGCTTTGGTGCGCCGACTATTTTGGTCAACAACGCGGGTATCACGCGTGATAATCTGCTGATGCGCATGAAAGAAGATGAGTGGGATTCCGTCATGGATACCAATCTGAAATCTGTCTATCGTGTTAGCAAGGCGTGTTTACGGGGTATGACCAAGGCGCGGTTTGGGCGTATTGTGTCGATTAGTTCTGTAGTGGCAACCATGGGCAACCTGGGCCAAACTAACTATGCTGCAGCTAAGGCCGGTATGGAAGGTTTTAGCCGCGCGCTAGCGCGTGAGGTCTCCTCTCGTGCGATTACGGTTAACGCAGTGGCACCGGGCTTTATTGCGACTGATATGACCGAAGCGCTACCTGAAGCACAGCACGAAATGCTGCTTAAGCAAATTCCGCTGGCCCGTTTAGGGGCGCCGGAAGAGATCGCCGCAGCAGTGGGTTTTTTGACCAGTGATGCAGCCGGTTACATCACTGGCGAGACGCTTCACGTGAATGGCGGCATGAATATGCGTTGATGGCCTTGGGCTTGGCGGTTGCGTCTACCCAAGGGCGTCTATAAACTACCCCGCAGCTTTTGGCTTGCGGTTTCCAAATAGCTGGTTATCAAAAACGGCTAATGTGAACGACTGGAGTACGTTAATGAGTACTATTGAAGAGCGCGTTAAGAAAGTTGTAGCAGAGCGCCTGAACGTTAAAGAAGAAGACATCCAAAACAGCTCTTCTTTTACAGAAGACTTGGGTGCTGATTCGCTCGACACCGTTGAGCTGGTCATGGCTTTGGAAGAGGAATTCGATACTGAAATTCCCGATGAAGAAGCTGAGAAGATCACCACGGTTCAAGAAGCCATCGATTACGTGAACGCCCACCAGTAAGGGCTGCGTCGATGCATCGAACCAGGGTGGGGTGCTAGCCACCCGCCTTAAAAGCCGTCCTTTTCCAGGACGGCTTTTTTGCTTTGCTGCCACAATGCTTATAACGTTCAATCTCCGTTATACTGTTGACCAAATTTAAGCAGCAAATGACCCAAGTGGGTCGCGTCACCATGGATGCCTGGAGGAAAGCTGATGGCACGGAAAAGGGTAGTGGTAACTGGGTTAGGCCTGGTGACCCCAGTGGGTAATAGCGTTGATGAGTCGTGGGCCAACATTGTGGCCGGTAAAAGCGGTATTACGCCTATTGAGCATTTCGACACCAGCGGTTTTAACACTCGTTTTGGTGGATCGATCAAAAACTTTGATATTAGCCCGTATCTGAATCCTAAAGATGCCCGCAAGATGGATCTGTTTATTCAGTACGGCATGGCGGCGGGCGCCCAAGCGGTAGAAGATTCGGGGATTGAGTGCACCGAAGAGAATGCCGATCGCATCGGTGTGGCTATCGGCTCAGGCATTGGTGGCCTACCCATGATTGAGCATAACCACAACGCACTCAACAAAGGTGGCGCTCGCAAGATATCGCCATTCTTCGTGCCGGGCTCTATCATCAATATGATTTCGGGCAATATGGCGATTCAGCACGGCTTCAGAGGCCCGAACATTGCCATTACGACTGCCTGCACCACCGGTACTCATAATATTGGTTATAGCGCACGCACCATCGCCTATGGCGATGCGGACGTGATGATCTGTGGTGGGGCTGAAATGGCCACCACGCCGCTGGGCCTGGGTGGTTTTTCTGCGGCTCGCGCGCTCTCTACGCGTAATGACGATCCACAAGCGGCAAGCCGCCCTTGGGATACCGACCGTGATGGTTTCGTGTTATCCGATGGTGCCGGTGTGCTGGTGCTTGAGGAGTATGAGCACGCCAAGGCGCGGGGTGCCAATATCTACGCCGAGCTGGTGGGCTTTGGTATGAGCGATGATGCTTATCACATGACTTCACCGCCGGAAGATGGACGTGGCGCAGCGCTCTCCATGCGCAATGCGATTAAAGATGCCCAGGTTGACGTTTCTTCGGTTCACTACATCAACGCCCATGGTACCTCCACTGCGGCAGGCGATCTGGCCGAAAGTCGTGCCATTGAGAACGTCTTGGGTGGCGCTGCAAGCAGCGTGGCAGTGAGCTCCACCAAATCGATGATTGGCCACCTGTTGGGCGCCGCCGGTGCGGTAGAGGCGGTGTTTAGTATTCTGGCTATTCGTGATCAGGTCGCGCCGCCCACGATTAATCTGGATAACCCGCAGGAAGGCTGCAATCTGGACTATGTGCCGCATACTGCGAGGGATATGCGCATTGATATGGCGCTTTCAAATTCCTTCGGTTTTGGTGGTACCAACGGCTCGCTGCTATTTAAGAAGGTGTAGTTAGCGATGCTGCCGCCTACGTTATGTGATGATCAATCTGTGCAGTTTGATGATCGTGGGCTGGCGTATGGTGATGGTCTGTTTGAAACGGTGCTATTGCGGGCGGGAAAGCCTATGCTGTGGCGCTATCATAAGGAGCGCCTGGCACAAGGCTGTCATCGGCTTGGGCTACCGCTACCCTGCCAGGAGGCCCTTGACGCCACCTGGCAAGGCGATCCCACTGCTGAGTTCGAAGTGCTTAAGCTGATACTGACCCGAGGCAGCGGCGGGCGTGGCTATGCCCAGCCCGATCAGATCACGCCGCGGCTGCTCAGTCGTCGAACGCCGTTTCAACCGTCGGTTAAGCGCTGGCAGGAAGGCGTGACAGTGCGGCTTTGCGATTTGCGGCTGGCCCGTCAGCCTCGGTTGGCAGGTATCAAGCACCTAAATCGACTGGAAAACGTACTGGCCCGCCAAGAGTGGGTCGATGCCACTATTGCCGAAGGATTGCTCGCCGACAGTGAAGGCCTTGTGGTAGAAGCCACCAGTATGAATGTTTTTTGGCAACAGGCGGGGGAAGTGTTAACGCCTCTGCTTGACCAGTGCGGCGTGGCTGGCACGTTGCGTGCTGCATTGCTTGACCAAGGTGCCGCCGCTCAGGCGTCGCTGACGCTTCATCAACTTGTTGATGTCGAGCGGCTATGGGTGGCCAACTCTGTTCAGGGTGTATGGCCTGTTACCACCTTGCTTGCCGCGGATGGTTCACTGCTGCAGCGCTGGCCTCTGAGTCAGCCTGACCCGTTCCAGCGTTTGGCACATCAGCTATTGGGCGTTGTTTAAACGCCAGTGTTTAGATATCGCTCTGCAATTTTTTAGAGGTGTCATGGTGAAACGGTTATTAACCGCTTTATTGGTGTTAGTAGTGGTTGGGGCTGCAAGTGCAGCAGGCGGTTATTTCTATTGGCAGAGCCGATTAGAGGCACCGCTAGCGCTCGATGAGCCAATGCTTTACCAAGTGCCCTCTGGTGCGGGCTTTAATCAGGTCGTGGCGCAATTGGAAGAGCAGGGCGTGCTGGAGGATGCTTGGGCGTTTCGCTTGCTAGCGCGGGTCGAGCCGGAACGCGTGCCACAACTGCGTACCGGCGAGTATCAGCTATTGCCGAATATGAGTGGTCTGGAAATGATGGCACTGCTGGGTAGCAATAAGGTGGTTACCTACTCGCTGACCATTCCTGAGGGGTGGTCTTTTCGGCAGATGCGCGAATTACTCAATGCGGCGCCGAAACTCGACCACCGCACGGCGGAGTTGAGCGATGCAGAGGTGATGACGTTACTCGATCGAGAAGGCACCTTTCCCGAGGGCTGGTTCTTTCCCGATACCTATCGCTATCATCTGGGTATGAGCGATGTCGATATCCTGCGCCAGTCATTGGAGCGGATGGAGCGCATTTTGGAAGAGGTGTGGGAGGAGCGCGCGGACGACCTAACCATTGACTCCCCCTACGAAGCGCTGATTATGGCCTCCTTGATCGAGCGGGAAACCGGTGCGCCCGAGGAGCGGCGCGAAATTGCCGGTGTGTTCAAGCGCCGCATGGAGCAGGGCATGCGCCTGCAAACCGACCCGACGATTATTTACGGTATGGGGGAGCGTTATGAAGGGCGAATTACCCGCGCCGATATTCGCGAGGCCACGCCCTATAACACTTACGTCATTGACGGCATACCGCCCACGCCGATTGCCATGCCTGGGCGTGCCTCCTTGGAGGCAGCGGTGAATCCACTGCCTGGCGAAACGCTCTATTTCGTTTCCCGTGGCGATGGCACGCACCATTTCTCGCGTACGCTGCGGGAGCATAACAATGCCGTTAATCGCTATATCCGCAATCGCTAATCGCCATGACACATCACCCATGATTGATGACCACTGTAAGGGAGCATGATGAGTAAGCGTGGACGCTTCATTACGCTGGAAGGCGGCGAAGGTGTGGGTAAATCCACCAATGTGGGCTTTGTGGCCGAGTGTTTGGAGGCCCAGGGGTTGGAAGTGGTGCGTACCCGCGAGCCGGGCGGCACCGTTCGTGGTGAAGCTATTCGCGCACTGTTACTGGATCCTGTACCCCAAGAGCCGCTACATGTCGACGCTGAGCTGCTGCTAATGTTCGCCGCGCGAGCGCAGCACTTGGCGGAAAAAATACTCCCCGCCTTGGCAAGAGGGGCGTGGGTAGTGTGTGATCGCTTTACCGATGCCACCTTTGCCTATCAGGGCGGGGGGCGGGGCATTCCCAAGGAGCGTATCGCCGTGCTGGAGAATTTTGTTCAGCAGGGGCTTTCGCCCGATTTAACCCTACTGCTCGATATGCCCAAAGAGGCTGCAAGACAACGCTTAGAGTCGCGCCTGCGTGATCGCCATGAGCAGCTTGATCGTTTTGAACAGGAGCAGGCTGACTTTTTCCAGGCTGTGCGGGATGGCTATTTGGCACGAGCGGAAGAAGCGCCCGAGCGCTTTGCGGTGATCGATGCACAATACACACTGGATAAGGTACAAAGCCAAATCCGACAAGTCCTATTAACAAAGGTCGCGGCATGGCGTTAACCGGCGTAATGCCGTGGCACCAAGCCACCTGGCAGCATTTGACCCGCTTGGCTGATGGTGGACGGATGCCCCACGCGTTGTTAATTCACGGCGCCCACGGCGTGGGTAAGCAGCAGTTAGCGGAGGCGTTAATTGCCCGAACGCTATGCGCCTCGCCCGCTGATCAAGCCTGTGGCCATTGCCATAGCTGCTCGATGCTGGAATCGGGCTATCACCCGGATCTGCTGCGGGTTTCACCAGAAGAGGGAAAGCGCCAAATCCGCATTGACCCTATCCGCGAGGTTAATCGCTTTGTGTCGCAAACGGCTCAGCAGGGCGGTTATCGAGTGATTGTGGTTTCCCCCGCCGAGGCAATGAACGTTGCCGCCGCCAATGCGCTGCTCAAAAGCCTTGAAGAGCCCGGTGACAAAACCCTGTTTATTCTGCTTTCCGACGTGCCGTCGCGGATGCTGGCGACGATCCGTTCGCGCTGTCAGCAGTGGTCACTACCCAGCGTTGCCTTTGAGGCGTGTCGTGGTTGGTTGATTGAGCAATTGGGCAGCACTGACGAAGCCTACTTCTGGTGGCAGGTAGCGGGTGGGCTACCACTGCTCGCCGTGGAGCTGGCAGCGCCCGAAGAGCGCGCTTTACGCCATCAAATTCACGACAGTTTCGAACAGCTGGTGCGCGGGGCCGAGCCCGTTTCAGAGGCGGCCCGTCTGGATCGCCAGGCGATTGATGCCATCTTGTGGTACGGTATCGCCTGGCTGGAAGACCTGATTCGTCTAGGTTTGTCTGGGGAGGCGGCGGTGTTGCATAACCCTGATTTAGAACCGCTCTACCGCCAAGCGGTGAAAAATGGTCGTGTTCAGGATTGGTTTCGCCTGCTCGATTATGCCCGCGAGCAGCGACGGTTGTTGGCGGTGGGGGCAAACCCCAATCCTCAGCTAGTGCTTGAAGCATGGCTGGTGCGCTGGGCGGCGCTGCTGCGTTCATAGTGGTGTTTATTCAATCCCCCACGGCTGTTCAAAACAGTGCAGCGAGGTCGTCATGGCAGCTCAGAAAGCGCTCTCTCTTACCGTTCCGGATGTTCCGACACTGCTTTCCGCGTATATGCCTTTTCTGGATCGCGGGGGGATTTTTGTACCTACTCAAACCCCTTACGCACTTGGCCAGCAAGTGTTTTTGCTGCTTACGCTGCCGGGTGAAAGCGAGCGCCTTTCAATTACCGGCCAGGTGGTGTGGGTATCTCCAGAGGGGGTGAGTGGCCGCCGTATGCCAGGCATTGGCCTTCACTTCAGCCAGCAGGACTATCCCGTGCGTGACCGCATTGAGGCGCTGCTTGCCGGTCAATTAGATAAAGCAGCTCCATCGTTCACGCTCTGAATGCCATTTTTCTGATCCAGTCGTTATGGCCTATCTGTTTTGACCTATTTGTTGAGAACCGTATGTTTGTTGATTCACACTGTCACTTAGATCGTTTATCCGACCAGACCCATGGGGGCGATATTGCCGCCACTTTGGCCGCCGCCCGCGCTGCCCATGTCAGCCAATTTCTTGCTGTAGCGGTTACCCTAGAAGACATGCCGCAGCTTGCGGCCATTTCACGCGAACATCACGATGTGGCGATTTCCGCTGGTTTGCACCCCCTGCACCATAGTGAGAATGAACCCAGCGTTGCCGATATAAAAGACACCGCTGAGCAGTATGGTGCGGTGGCAATCGGCGAAACTGGCCTGGATTACCACTATCGCGACAGCGTACCTATCGAGATTCAGCACGAGCGCTTCAAGCGTCACTTAATCGCCGCGCGTGAGTTAGAACTGCCGGTGATTATTCATACCCGCGAAGCCAAAGAGGAAACCTTGGCCTTGCTACGTGAATATAGCGACCCGCGGGTGGGCGGTGTATTACACTGTTTTACTGAAGACTTGGCGATGGCCCGTGAGGCGGTGCGGCTGGGTTTTTATATCTCGCTGTCGGGCATTATTACTTTTCGAAACGCCGCTCCGCTGCGTGAACTTGCCCGTCAGCTGCCGCTGGATCGCCTGCTGATTGAGACCGATAGCCCTTATCTAGCACCCGTTCCTCATCGCGGCAAGCCCAATGAGCCTGCCTGGGTGGTGCAAGTAGCTGAGTGCATCGCCAAGGAGCGAGGTATCAGTGTCGATGAAGTGGCCATGCAGACGACCGCTAACTTTTATCAGCTTTTTCGTGCCGCCGCTCCCGATGCCCCGGAACACGTTAAAGAGGCGTTGGCCCACTCAGGGCTTCTATAGCCTGAAGTGCCTTGAATACGCTCAAGCGAGGTGGGTGAGATGAATATTGATCGATTGCTGCAGCAAGGTAATGGAGATGAAGGGCGCACTGGCGCTATTCCTCCACTCGATGAGTGGCAGCCTGCGCTCTCTGGCGATATGAACATCATCATTCACGCCGATGGTAGTTGGTCGCACGAAGGCCAGCCGTTTGCCCGCCCCAAGGTGACACGCCTATTGGCAACGCTGCTGCGCCTGGATGACGAGGGTTACTGCCTAGTTACGCCGGTAGAGCGCTGGCGAATAAAGGTCGAAGACCTGCCGTTGGTGGTGGTAGAGGCTGACTTCCGTAACGGTGCCTGGTGGTTTACCACCCAGTTTGACGACGTTGTTCGCTTAGATGCCGAGCATCCGCTCACCGTCACCTCAACCCCCCAAGGCGAGGCGGTGCCACAGCTGCCGGTGCGTTTTGGGCTAGCTGCCCGCTTGCACCGTAATGTCTATTACCAGTTGGTTGAGGCGGCTGAAAGCCGTGATGTGGCCGGTGGCAAGAGTGAACTGGGGCTAACGAGTGCCGGTCAGTGGTTTGCGCTGGGTCAGGTGGATGATGAATTACGTGGCGAGGCGCCGTGAAGTTAACTGCTGAACAGCAAGCTGTTGTTAATCATCAGGCCGGGCATGCGCGCGTGGCAGCGGTGGCCGGGGCAGGCAAAACCACCACCATGGCCGCTAGGGTGCTGCATCTATTGGCCAGCGGTGTACCGCCAAAACGTATTTTAGTGCTGATGTTTAACCGCTCAGCAAAGGATGATTTTCAGCGTCGTTTAGCCGCAATGGCACCTGCCGGGCAGGCATTGCCCGATGTCCGCACCTTCCACTCCCTGGGGCACCGCTTGACTCAAAGCTTCTGCCGCTGGGGGGCGCTAGCGCCGCGCCAGCTATTATCCGCCGATTGGCAATTAGAGAGGCTGCTTCGTCAGGCAAGTATTAATGTACTGCGTGATGCCGTTGAGCGCCGAGATGCTGCTCTGGAAGGGGATCGGCTAGAAACCTTAGCCCACTTTTGCGGCTTGGTTAAAGCAGAAATGATCACCCCAGAGGCGCTCTATGAGCGGCTGAATTTTGATCCAGACACCGACTATTTCCCAGCGGCGTTTGCCGAAGCAGAGAGGCTATTGGAAGCGGAAGGCGTGATGACTTATGCCGATCTGCTTTATCGTCCGCTGTTGGCGCTAGAAGCAGATAGTGCTTTACGTGGTCGCGTCGAAGGGTTCCTCGACCATGTCATTATTGATGAGTATCAGGATATTAACGCCGCACAGCAGCGACTTTTATCCGTGTTGGTGGGCACTCGTGCCGAGGTAATGGCAGTTGGCGATGCCAACCAGTGTATTTACGAGTGGCGCGGTGCCAAGCCCGACACCATGCTGGAAAATTTCGCCGCCACCTTTGGCGAAGCGACCGATTACCCACTATCAACCACCTTCCGGCACGGTCATGCGTTGGCGCTGGCTGCTAACCATGCCATTGCCGCTAACCAGCGGCGTCCTAATCAGCTATGCCTTGCAGCGGCTAATAACCCGGAGACCCGCGTCTCAGTCGGGCAGGGGAGCCGTTTGCTACTTGATGCGTTGATGGACTGGCAGGCTCAGGGGCGAGCGTTTAACGAAGCTAGTTTGCTGGTACGCAGTTGGGCGCTTTCGGTGCCGTTTCAACTGGCGCTGCTACAAGCAGGGATTCCATTTCGGCTTCAGCGCGAGGATCGCTTTGTTTTTCGTCTGCCGTTGGTGCAGGCCTTGGCGGGGTATTTAAAGCTGTCGCGTCGCCCTGATCTTCTGCGCGATCCGCAGCAGCTGTTACTGCTGCTTTCTCAACCAACACCCTTCGTTGCCCGTGAGCGGCTTCAGCGTTTGGCACACCAACTGGCGACTACTCAGCAGTGGCCCGAGCGGCATGACCCCATGCTTACGGCGTTAAAGCCAATCCAGCGGCGCACGCTGAAAAAGCGCTGGCTGCTGCTTTGTGAGCTACCACAGCTGAGTGCATGGCCACCCGCTAAGTTGCTACGCCATGTGGTGGAAAGCATTGATGCTGAAAAAACGCTTAAGCGTGCGGCAGCGCGGCGGGATAAAGGCGAAGAGGATGTACGCTTACTCGACGTGCTGATCGAACAAGCGCAAAGCGTGCAAGACCCGGATGCCTTTATCGAACTTCTTGAGCGCCCGGTAGAAAATCAGGCGGGTGGTGTGCTGATTAGCACTGTGCACGGGGCCAAAGGGCTGGAGTGGCCACTGGTAGCGGTAGCCGGTGTTAACGAAGAAGACTTTCCTCACTATAGCCGCGATAACCCGCTCAGCGATGAGCGGCTTGAGGAGGAGCGGCGGCTCTTCTACGTGGCAATTACCCGCGCCCAGGAGCAGCTATTAGTGCTTCATGATGGGGGCGTGCACCGGCCGAGTCGCTTTATTGCCGAAAGCGCCTGGCAGGATAGCATGCGGGTTGCCTCCTGCTTGGCCAGTACCAGTGCGCCCGCGGCGACCCTGCAAGTGACATCGGTGGGCCTGGTTGAACGCTATCTGGTGCGGCTGGGGCGAGACGACATTGCGCTTGCGCCGGCACAGGTTGATGAGTCCAAAGCGGGTTATTCAGCAGAGGCAAATTTCTACCCTGGTCAACGGCTTCATCACGCGGTATTTGGCGTAGGCGAAGTGGCGGCGGTGGAGGGAAGCGCCAGCGACCCGGTCATTGATGTGCGTTTTGATCAGGCAGGGCGAAGGCGGCTCATTGCCCGCCGCGCACCCATTGAGCTACTCGAAAATGGCTCAACGCTTGCTGGGTAAGTCATTGATTTTCTAATAGTACACACTCTTTCACATTTGAACTCAAATTAAGCTTTAGAGCTGTTTGACTTAGCATCGCCCTGCCGATTTAATACCCACACTTCTACCGAGTTAATACTCAGCAGCTCATAGTATATAACTAATGAAATAGGGAACGAGCATGGTAAGGCAAGTCACTTGGCTTTGCGCCATTTTGATCGTTACCCAAAGCGGCGCCTTGCTTGCTGATAACTCCCTACCTAATCTTGAATTCAATGGTTTTGGCACGCTGGGGGTCGTTCACTCTGACGAGCAAAATGCTGACTTCGTTAATGACCCTTTTGCTTCACAAGGTGCTGGATACAGCCATGATTGGAGCGCAGAAGTTGATAGCCGCTTAGGGCTTCAAGCTACGCTGCATCTCACGCCTAAACTTTCCTCGGTTGTTCAAGTAGTCAGCGAGAAGCGGTATGACGGCTCTTACGCACCTGAGATTGAATGGGCGAATGTTCAATACGACATTACCCCTAATCTTAGTTTCCGCGTTGGGCGTATGGTGCAGAGCTCATTCATGGCTTCTGAACATCGTAAAGTTAATTACGCCACTCCATGGGTGCGGCCTCCGCAAGAAGTTTATCGTCTAATTCCGGTGGCTAATTTTGACGGTGTTGATATGCGCTATCGATACCCAGTAGGGGAGACTACCAATGAATTGCAGTTGAATTTTGGTGGTGGCAGCGTTGATTACTCAACGGGTAGTATCGACGCCAGCGATTCCTGGGGCGTTTCTCACCGTACTCATTGGGGGGATGCCACCCTGTTTGCCAGCTACGGCGAACTGAAAGTAAGCGCAGATGAACTCTCACAATTCTTCGATGTTTACCGCCTCTTTGGTCTACCCGGTGAACAGCTTGCTAGCCGCTACGAAGTTGATGGTAAGCGTACGAGCCTGCTGAGCTTAGGGTTAGGTTATGACCCCGGGTCATGGTTTGTTATGGGCGAGTGGGCACGCTCTTCGTCGCCTTCTCTGTTAGGGGAGAGCGAAGGAGCCTACATGACGTTAGGTTACCGTGTCGCCGAGTGGACACCGTATGTAGGTGTGGCGCGAGCAAAAGTCACCAGCAATACGTCAGAGCCTGGGCTGAATGCTGCCCTGTATCCATCGCCCTTTGCAGAAGGTGCCCAGCTCCTTAACGGGATGTTGAATGAGCTACTATCCAGCGGAATACAGCAAGAAAGCATAACGGTTGGTGCACGCTGGGATTTCAGACCGGGTATGGCTCTTACGGCCCAATATGATCACATCGATATGCGCTCAGGGACATCAGGGGGGCTGATTAATCAACAGCCCGAGTTTACCCCAGGTGGACGTATTAACCTGTTCAGCCTTTCGCTCGACTTTGTGTTTTAAGGAGAGTGGCCATGCTTAAACGTCTAACTGGATCCGGAATCAGCCTCTTATTGGGGGCGATGTTGAGCATGACTTATCATCCTGCTTCAGCCGAAGTATTGGTGGTGGTATCAGCCGAGGCGCCTTTTACTCGCCTTACCAGCAGCGATTTAAGGGATGTTTATTTAGGGCGCCGCACGCTAATAGTTAACGGAGCACAGGTGGTGCCCTTGGATCTGACTGAAGGTACGGCAGCGAGAAGTGAGTTCTACACCCGCTACACGGGGCAAACCCCTGCGCAGATCAAGGCACACTGGGCCAGGCAGATATTTACCGGGCGAGGGCAGCCGCCCCAAGCGCTGGCTAATAGTCGCGCAGTGGTAGAGCGATTAGTCAGTGATGCAAAAGCACTGGGCTATATAGACCCTTCCTTTCTTGATGAGCGTTTGAGAGTGGTGACAATTGAGTAGTCTCAATGATCCAAGAGGCCCGAGCCGGGTCAGCTCATCCAGAGCCTTTATTCATCGATGGTCGCATCATCTTGTAGAGCCACTGGTACTCTTTAGCATCGTGGCTTTTATGATGTTACTGGTTATATGGGGAAGTACTTATTTTTTAGTCAATAAAGAGCGTATGTCCATTGAGCGCCAGGCAGAGCTGTCCGTAGGTGAAATCACCGACACCTACGAAGCAAGGGTTGTAAGGGCCCTCAGGGAAATTGACACGACACTGAAGTTAGTACGTTTTACCGCCAATAGCAGCAATCACTCGAGCGTGCTCAGTGTGTTAAATGAGCAGCGGCTGCTGCCTCCCGCACTGCTTTTTACCATCAGTATTGTTGATTCGCAGGGCATGGTTGTTGAGACCACTGATCCTGGGCTGCTTGGGCAGCGCCTAACGCCTCCTGCGCAAGCAATGCTGGACGATGATTACTTAGCCGTGGGAGAAAAGGATGCTAACCAGATTACCTTTACTCGGCCATTAAGGCCTGAGCAAGAATCTGCGCAAGGGGGAGGCTCAGGCTGGGTCATCATCGCTATTGATGCCAATTACTTTGTGAGCAGTTATGAAGTTCGGTCTTTGGGCCAGCAGGGCATGCTGGCACTCGTCGGTGCGGATGGCATCGTACGGGTCAGGCGTTCTGGAGATGTGATCCATTCAGGCGAGTTAATGGATATAGGAGCCTGGAAAAGTAGCACACTGGATGCTGTTAGTGCGCCCTTTATGACCCACTGGCAAGGGGTTGAGCGTTACACACTGGTGCGCGAGCTGTATGATTTTCCACTCTCGATCGTGGTAGGGCTCTCTGCCCAGGAGCAGTTGGCCGCAGCTCACCAGCTTGCGCGAAACTATTGGCAGCGGGCCGGTTGGACTAGCGGCCTGCTACTCATCATTCTGGCTATACTCGGTCGTTTGAGCTGGCAACTTCAGTGGGCGCGGCGGCGGGTAATGGAAGAGCGTGTATCACATGCTCAGCAGGTCGAACACTTAGCTTTCCATGACACGCTAACCGATTTGCCTAATCGAGCCTTTTTGAGCCACTTGATTACTCAGGCCGTGAAGCTTGGCGGTCGCCATAGTGAATCCTTCGCGCTGCTTTTCTTGGATCTTGACCGCTTTAAGCTAATCAATGACACCTTGGGTCATGATGCCGGAGACCATCTCCTGCAAGAAGCAGCAAGTCGACTGACCACTTCGGTGCGTGAAAGTGATGTCGTCGCTCGGTTAGGGGGCGATGAATTTGTCATCCTTTTGAGTAAGGTTAGTCGACGAGACCAGATTGAGCCCATCGCCCAAAAAATTCTTTCAGCCATCAGAGAGCCCTTTATGCTAGCGGGCCAGGAGTGCCATGTCTCGGTAAGTATTGGTGTCTCGCTGTATCCGTGTGACGGGCTTGACGAGCAAACATTAATGAAAAGCGCTGATATGGCGATGTATCAGGCGAAGCTGCTGGGCAAAAACACTGTCCAGTTCTATACCGATGCATTAAGTGCGGAAATGGATGTGCGTTTAACCTTGGAGTCTGGCCTGCATCGTGCGCTTGCGAGTCATGAGTTTAGGTTGTTCTTCCAGTCAAAGCATGACGTCGAAGTAGGTAGCACGCTTGGCATGGAGGCATTGCTTCGTTGGCAGCATCCAACGCTTGGATTGCTGGAACCCGCCCAATTCATGCCCCTGGCTGAAGAGAGCGGTTTGGCCATGCCTATCGCTCAATGGGTGCTCGAAAATGCCTGTAGGCAAAACATGCTGTGGCAACAAGAAGGGTTTCCCGCATTAACGATGGCGGTCAAGATTTCTGCACGCCAATTCTACGACAACAGCTTTGTGGAGAGTATCAAGGAGGCATTAGCCACTACTGGAATGGATCCCTGGCTACTTGAGTTGGAAATGACAGAGAGCATGCTGCTGCAGGATGTTCAGCGTACGGCGAGTATCTTTGCCGAGATTAAAAAACTCGGGGTTAAGATAGTCATTGACGATTTTGGTACAGGGTATTCTTCTTTATCTGACTTAAACGCTTTGCCTGTCGATACATTAAAAGTAAGTTCTTCTTTAGTTAAGCGCTTATCAGGCACTCGTCGCGACCAGCAGTTATCGTCATCGGTCATTGAGTTGGGTAAGCGTCTAGGGATGCAGGTGTTCGCGAAAGGGGTCGCTTCTCATGAGCAGTCCCATTTCATAGGCAGCCACTCCAGTCTCCCTTTTCACGGCTTTTATAGTAATAGACCGTTGTCAGCAGAGGAGAGCTGTCAAAGGGAGAAATAGCCCAGACAGACACCGCTTACCCTTTTACAGCCAATGTAGGGCAAGCAGTGCACAGGTTTTAGCCGACTACTTTACATATTAGGATAGTTGGGCCCGCCGCCACCTTCGGGAGCTACCCAGGTAATGTTCTGAGCAGGGTCTTTGATATCACAAGTTTTGCAGTGCACACAGTTTTGGAAATTGATCTGAAAGCGTGGCTGCCCTGCGCTATCTTCCACCACTTCGTAAACACCAGCCGGGCAGTAGCGCTGCGCCGGCTCGGCGTATTTGGGCAGGTTTTCACGGATCGGTAGTTCAGGATCGTCCAGGCGCAAATGACACGGTTGATCCTCTTCATGGTTGGTGTTCGACAGAAACACCGAGGTAAGCTTGTCGAAGGAGAGCTTGCCGTCCGGCTTGGGATAGTTAATCTTTTCAAACTCATCCGCAGGCTTGAGGGCGCCATAGTCGGTAGTGGTGTCGTGAACGTTAGGCAGCTTGTTGCCCAGCAACTGGTGAGCAAAATTATACGCTCCGCCGCCCACAGTGCCATATTTATGGATCGCGGGGCCGAAGCTGGCGCTCTCTTTAAGCTCTTGGTAGGCCCAGCTGGCTTCCCATTTCTGGGTAAAGCTCGTTAGTTCCTGGGCACCTTCATCGCCACCTTTGATCGCCTCAAATACGCTCTCCGCGGCAACCAAGCCAGACTTCATGGCGGTATGCAGGCCTTTAATCTTGGAGAAGTTGAGGGTGCCCGCATTGCAGCCAATCAATAGCCCGCCGGGGAAGGTCATTTTGGGCAGGCTGTTAAAGCCCCCTTTGGTAATTGCCCGGGCACCATAAGCCACGCGCTTGCCACCCTCCAGATACTGACTAAGTACCGGATGGTGCTTCATACGCTGAAATTCGTCGAAGGGCGAGAGCCATGGGTTTTGGTAGCCCAGATCCATAATCAAACCCACCACCACCTGCTGGTTTTCCGCATGGTAAAGAAACCAGCCACCGTGGGCGTTTTTATCTAATGGCCAGCCAGAGCCATGCAACACAAGCCCAGGCTCATGCTTGTCGGCAGGCACATCCCACAGCTCTTTAAGGCCGATACCGTAGTGTTGTGGGTCGCGACCTGCATCCAGTGAGAAGTCTTTGATTAAACGCTTGCCCAAATGCCCCCGCGCGCCTTCGGCAAACAGTGTGTATTTGGCGCGCAGTTCCATGCCCGGCATATGACCATCTTTGGGGGTGCCATCTGCGGCGACACCCATGTCGCCAATCAGAATGCCGCGCACGGCGCCGTCCTCAATAATGACCTCTTGAGCGGCGAAGCCTGGGAAAATTTCTACGCCGAGGCCCTCTGCCTGTTCCGCCAGCCAGCGGCACAGATTGCCTGCACTGATTACATAGCGGGTAAGCTCGCCGCCGGTGTTATGCATGCTTTTAGGTACCAAGGCGTTGGGCACTTTCTGCGCTTTTTCGGCGTCTTTGAGCAAGAAAACGTCATCGCGAATCGCCGGGGTATTGAGCGGTGCGCCGCGCTCTTCCCAATCTGGAAACAGTTCCGCCAGTGCGCGAGGTTCAAAGACCGCGCCCGATAAAATATGTGCGCCAACTTCTGAGCCTTTCTCAACGACGCAAACCGTGAGCTCTTGCTCAGCCTCGTTGGCTTGCTGCATTAGTCGGCATGCGGCGGAAAGCCCAGATGGGCCCGCACCGACAATGACGACATCAAAGTCCATTACATCGCGTTCTACAGTTTCCACCCGGTTTCTCCTTATTCTCTTTAAGTGCCAGCGTTTACAAAGCTAATCTAAGGTTAACTCCAGGGAACTAGCTTATAAAAAGTCGGCCTTAATTTAAAACGGTCGTTTGCTTCTGGTTATGCCCCATGATAGGCATAATACCTGTGTCAGGTCACGCCTACGATGGTGAAAGGAGCATTTATTGACGGTATGCTTTGTTAACCCTCGTTCAGTGCTACGACTAAGGCCGTAGTGGATGATTAAGCATTAGGTATTGTCGCTTTGTGGCAGGCTATGGCAAATTGGGAGGGTTTTTCAATTGCGCACCTATCAAACGCTCGATTGAATTTTATGCATTGAATTTAAAAGCGCCGCCATTTTTTGTTGGCAGCGCCTGTATTGGGGCAGGCGAATCGCTGTTGAGCGATTGCCGGTAAGTCTTCAATACACCACACATCTTAAAAAGGGGTATCCGCTGGGCGGGTGCCGTCTCAGGGTAACGGCTTTACGACAAGCCAAGCGAGGAACCTATGAAAGTACTCGTCGCGGTGAAACGCGTCATCGACTATAACGTCAAAATCCGCGTTAAGGCGGATCATTCGGACGTCGATCTTACCAACGTCAAAATGGCCATGAACCCCTTCTGCGAAATTGCCGTGGAAGAGGCGGTACGCCTGAAAGAGAAGGGCGTGGCGACAGAAGTCGTCGCCGTCACGGTAGGGCCCAAAGCCGCCCAAGAGCAGCTGCGTACGGCGCTGGCGCTGGGCGCCGACCGCGCCATTCATATCGAAACTGACGAGCGCGCCGAATCCCTGGCCGTGGCCAAGCTGCTGGCCAAAGTGGTCGAAGAGGAGCAGCCGGGGTTGGTGGTGCTGGGCAAGCAGGCCATCGACACCGACAACAACCAGACCGGCCAAATGCTCGCCGCGCTGACCGGTCTGCCCCAAGGCACCTTTGCCTCGGAAGTTGCAGTGGACGGTGACAAGGTGCATGTGACCCGTGAAATCGACGGCGGCCTGCAAACCATCGCACTGACGCTACCGGCGATCGTCACCACCGACCTGCGCCTCAACGAGCCTCGCTACGCCAAGCTGCCCGACATCATGAAGGCCAAGAAGAAGCCGCTGGATGTGAAAACCCCCGCCGACTACGGCATCGAGGTCGCCTCCAAGGTCAGTCTGCTCAAAGTAGAGTCGCCCGCCGAGCGCAAAGGCGGCGTCAAAGTCGCCTCGGTAGACGAGCTGATCGACAAACTGAAAAACGAAGCCAAAGTTCTTTGAGATAAGCTCTTTAAGATAAGTGCTTTGAAAACCGTACTTTAAGAAAAGAGCTTTGAAAGGAGTTGATGCCATGAGCATTCTGGTACTTGCGGATCTACACGAAGGCCAACTGGCCGGCGCCACTGCCCACGTCGTAGCGGCCGCCCAAGCCATCGGTGGCGATATTGACGTGCTGGTGGCCGGTGAAGGGGTTCAGGCCGCCGCGGAAGCTGCCGCCAAACTCGACGGCGTAAGCAAAGTACGCGTCGCGGATAACGCCGTTTACGCCCACCAGCTGGCCGAGCCAATGGGCGCGCTGCTGGTCGAACTGGCCGATGGCTACACCCACGTACTGGCCAGCGCCTCCACCACCGGCAAAAACGTACTGCCGCGTTTAGCGGCGCTAAAAGATGTTAGCCAGCTGTCGGACGTTATCGCCGTGGACAGTGCCGATACCTTCAAGCGTCCTATCTACGCCGGTAACGCCATTGCGACGGTGAAAAGCGACGATGTGCTCAAGGTCATCACCGTGCGTTCCACCGGCTTTGATGCGGTCGGCACCAGCGGCAGCGCGACGATTGAAACCGTCGACGTAGTGGTGGACAACAGCCAGTCCAGCTTTGTGAAGGAGGAACTGGCGCAGTCGGATCGTCCTGAACTGGGCGGTGCCAAGGTGGTGATTTCCGGTGGCCGTGGTATGGGCAATGGCGAGAACTTCAAACTGCTCGACGGCATCGCCGACAAGCTGGGCGCTGCCATTGGTGCTTCCCGGGCCGCCGTCGACGCAGGCTTTGTGCCCAACGATATGCAGGTTGGCCAGACCGGCAAGATCGTTGCCCCGGATCTGTATATCGCCGTGGGCATTTCCGGTGCCATCCAGCACCTGGCGGGCATGAAAGACTCCAAAGTGATCGTCGCGATCAACAAAGACGACGAAGCACCGATTTTCCAGGTGGCGGATTACGGCCTGGTGGGGGATCTATTTGAGATCCTGCCGGAACTTGAGAGCAAGCTGTAAGCAATACCGTGATTCAATAGCGGTGGGCCGACTTCGCCAGAAGTCGGCTTTTTTTTTGGCGGGTGTATTAGGTAAACTGGCAATAGTTGACTAAAGTACTGGGGCAAAAGGTAAGAAAAACCACCCCGGTGGTTGAAAAAGCTGCGGGCTGACCGCACATAGATAAGTGAAAGCAACGAAAGCCACTCAAGGAGATGATGATATGGCACATACACTACCCGAATTGCCGTACGCATATGACGCTCTCGAACCAAACATCGATGCGATGACGATGGAAATTCACCATTCTCGTCACCATCAAACCTACATCAACAACCTGAACGCCACGCTGGAAGGCACAGGTCTCGAAGATGTACCTGTCGAAGAGCTGGTCGCTAATCTGGATCGCGTTCCAGAAGCCAAGCGTCAAGCCGTTATCAATAACGGTGGCGGTCATGCCAACCACTCCATGTTTTGGCAAATGATGTCGCCTAACGGCGGTGGTAATCCCCAGGGTGATGTCGCAAAAGCGATTGACGCTGAGCTGGGTGGCCTGGAAGCCTTTAAAGAAGAATTCAAAAAAGCCGCCCTTGGCCGTTTCGGCAGTGGTTGGGCTTGGCTCTCCATTACTCCTGAAAAGAAATTGGTGGTAGAGAATACCCTGAACCAAGACAGCCCGTTGATGCACGGCAACACGCCGCTGCTCGGTCTGGATGTTTGGGAGCATGCCTACTACCTGAAGTATCAAAACAAGCGTCCTGACTACATTGCTGCGTTCTTTAACGTAGTTAACTGGGAAGACGTTGAGCGTCGTTATCAAGCTGCGATTAGCTAATATTGCTATGAGCCGCTAACTGCGCCGGTTCACGGCGCTGTTAAAAACCGTCCACTTTTTAGTGGGCGGTTTTTTATTGCCTGGGACAGTGTTTTAGGGGCAGGGTTGGGCATTAGCTGTCAATATCCTGTGGATGAAAAATACCACATATGCTTGAATTGATTTTTCATTGGTCTATATATAGTATGCGTCGTATCTTTTAGAGAGGGGAGGCACTAGATGTGCCCTACCCGAAAAATGCCGCTATGAAAAGGAAAATAGCCATGGAAATCCAAATTTATAGCAAGCCCGCTTGTGTTCAATGCACCGCGACTTACCGCGCGCTCGACAAGCAGGGGCTTGATTACACTGTTATCGATATTACCGCCGAATCCGGTGCCCAAGAAGAAGTCGAAGCTCTCGGCTATCGCCAGCTTCCTGTCGTAGTCGTCGGCGAGGATCACTGGTCGGGTTTCCGCCCAGACCGCATTCAAGCGCTGGCTTAAGTCATCCCAATGCTGGCAAGTTGCTCACCTTCACCTATCGCCGGCAGTTTGGTTTACTTCTCTACAAAATCAGGCAATACCCATCGATTTGTAGAAAAACTTGGTTTTGCCGCAAAGCGACTGCCGTTGAATCGAGATGAGCCTGTTCCACGAGTCACCCAGCCGTATATTTTAATTACCCCCACTTATGGTGGGGGAAGCGAGCAGGGTGCGGTGCCCAAGCAGGTGATCCATTTTCTTAACGACACACATAATCGAAGCCTCCTGCGGGGGGTGATTGCAGCGGGAAATACAAATTTTGGCGAAGCGTATGGCCTTGCTGGCCGCATTATTGCGAAAAAATGCCAAGTGCCGCTGCTGTATCGATTCGAATTATTTGGCACCGACGATGACGTGGCCAATGTCCGTCAAGGAGTAGAAGAGTTTTGGAAACGACAAACCTAGCCCTGAAAGACTCAGCGCCGAAAGACTCAGTCTCGAACGACGTATCCACTAAAAACGGTGAGGCCAAGCGGCCAGCGGCGAAGACAGAAGCTCGCACGCTGGACTATCACGCTCTTAACGCCATGCTCAACCTGTACGGTGCCAATGGCGAGCTGCAGTTGGATAAAGATCGCGAAGCGGCACGCCAGTACTTTTTGCAGCACGTTAACCAGAACACGGTGTTTTTCCACTCGTTAGAGGAGAAACTCGATTACCTGGTCGAAGAGCAGTATTACGAAGCCGAGATGCTGGCCCAGTACAGCTTCGCCTTTATCAAGGCGCTGTTCGAGCAGGCCTATGCATATAAGTTTCGCTTCCCTAGCTTTTTGGGCGCCTTTAAGTACTACACCAGCTACACGCTGAAGACGTTCGACGGCAAGCGCTATCTAGAGCGTTACGAAGACCGCGTCTGCATGGTCGCGCTAACCCTGGCGCGGGGCGACGAAACGCTGGCGAAGTCGCTGGTGGATGAAATCATTAGCGGCCGCTTTCAGCCGGCGACCCCCACCTTTTTGAACTGTGGCAAGCAGCAGCGCGGCGAGCTGGTGTCATGCTTCCTACTGCGTATCGAAGACAATATGGAGTCGATTGGCCGTTCGATTAACTCGGCCCTCCAGCTCTCCAAACGCGGCGGCGGCGTGGCGTTTCTGCTCAGTAATATTCGTGAGTCGGGTGCGCCCATCAAGCGTATTGAAAACCAGTCATCGGGCATCATCCCGATTATGAAACTGCTGGAAGACGCCTTCTCCTATGCTAACCAGCTGGGGGCTCGTCAGGGGGCAGGGGCGGTGTATCTTAACGCTCACCACCCGGATATCCTGCGCTTTTTGGATACCAAGCGGGAAAATGCCGACGAGAAAATTCGTATCAAAACGCTCTCCCTGGGCGTGACGATTCCGGATATTACCTTTGAACTTGCCAAGCGCAACGACGACATGTACCTGTTCTCGCCCTACGATGTAGAGCGTGTTTACGGCGTGCCCTTTGGCGACATCAGCGTTACCGAGAAGTACCAAGAGATGGTTGCGGATGCGCGCATTCGTAAGCATAAGATCAATGCACGGGCCTTCTTCCAAACTCTAGCCGAGCTGCAGTTCGAGTCGGGCTACCCGTACATCATGTTCGAAGACACGGTTAATCGCGCCAACCCGATTGCTGGCCGTATCAACATGAGCAACCTTTGCTCGGAAATTCTTCAGGTCAATACGCCTACCGAGTATGACGATGACCTGGGTTATCGCCAAATCGGTCAGGACATCTCCTGTAACCTGGGCTCCATGAACATTGCCAAGGTGATGGACGCAGGCGATATCGGTACCAGTGTGGAAATCGCCATTCGTGGTCTCACCGCCGTATCAGAGATGAGTAACCTGCGCAGCGTGCCCTCTATTGCCGAAGGTAATGCCAAGTCGCGGGCGATTGGCTTGGGCCAGATGAACCTGCACGGCTATCTGGCGCGGGAGCACATTTACTACGGCTCTGACGAAGGTTTGGATTTTACCAACCTCTACTTCTACTGCGTTGCCTTCCATGCGATCCGGGCGTCGAACCGTTTGGCGATTGAGCACAAAGAGTCGTTTGCGGGCTTTGCAGACTCTACCTACGCCTCGGGTACTTTCTTCGATAAGTACACCGACCAGGCGTGGCTGCCGCGCACCGATAAAGTACGCGGGCTTTTTGAGCGCAGCGGTATCGCGCTGCCGACCCAAGACGATTGGCAGGAGCTGAAAGCCTCGGTCATGGCCCACGGTTTGTATAACCGTAACCTGCAGGCGGTACCGCCGACGGGGTCGATCTCCTATATCAATAACTCCACCTCCAGTATTCACCCGGTGGCGGCGAGAATCGAGATTCGTAAAGAGGGCAAGTTGGGGCGTGTTTATTACCCGGCGCCTTTCCTGGATGAAGCTAATTTTGACTACTTCCAGGACGCCTACGAAATCGGCCCGGAAAAGATCATCGATACCTATGCGGAAGCCTCGCAGCACGTCGATCAGGGCTTATCGCTAACGCTGTTCTTCCCGGACACCGCAAGCACGCGCGATATCAATAAGGCGCAGATTTACGCCTGGCGCAAAGGCATCAAAACGCTTTACTACATTCGCCTGCGCCAGAGTGCGTTAGAAGGTACCGAGGTAGAAGGCTGCGTTTCCTGCACGCTGTAATGGTACTGATTTCTGTCGATACGCCTTGTATCTGTTATTGAGCATTCGTTTTTAAAACAAGCTTTTTATAACCAATTTTTATAAATAAGCTTTGCTAGCCCGGCTGTCACAGCCGGGCTTCGAGAGAGTGATATGAATACCATGCAACGTTTATCGCGGGTTGATGCGATTAACTGGAACCGGCTTCAAGACGATAAAGACCTGGAAGTGTGGAACCGCTTGACCAGTAATTTTTGGCTGCCCGAGAAGGTGCCACTGTCGAACGATATTCAGTCGTGGAATACGCTGACCGAGAAAGAAAAGCAGCTGACGATCCGCGTTTTCACGGGCCTGACACTGCTGGACACCATCCAAAGCAGCGTGGGTGCGCCGGTATTAATGGAAGATGCTCGCACTCCCCATGAAGAGGCGGTTTACACCAACATCGCCTTTATGGAATCAGTGCATGCGCGCTCCTACAGCTCGATTTTCTCGACGCTCTGCACCACTCGTGATGTGGACGATGCCTTTCGCTGGAGTGAAGAGAATCCCACGCTGCAGGCGAAATCTGAGCTGATTTTAGAGCGCTACCGCTCGGATGATCCGCTGATGCGCAAAGTCGCCAGCGTGTTCCTGGAGTCATTTCTGTTCTACTCCGGCTTCTACCTGCCGATGTACTGGTCAAGCCATGCCAAGTTGACCAACACCGCCGACCTTATTCGTCTAATCATTCGCGACGAAGCGGTACACGGCTACTACATCGGCTATAAATTCCAGCAGGCAATGGCGGAAGCGACGCCAGCGCGTCAGCAGGAAGTCAAAGATTACGCCTACGAGCTGCTGCTGGAGCTCTACGACAACGAAGTGCGCTACACCGAGTCACTGTATGACGAGGTAGGTCTAAGCGAAGATGTGAAAAAATTCCTTCACTACAACGCCAATAAAGCGCTGATGAATCTTGGCTTTGAGCCCCTATTCCCCAGCAGCGTCACCGATGTGGACCCGACCATCATGGCGGCTCTGTCACCTAACGCCGACGAGAATCACGACTTCTTCTCCGGCTCCGGTTCTTCTTACGTCATCGGCAAAGCCGTCGCCACCGAAGACGACGACTGGGCGTTTTAATAGCCGTATGAGTGGGAGGAGATGAGTTGATGGTATAAATAAATGTGCATAGAGGAGGAGGTATGCCAGACAGTCCCGCTAACGTATTAAAAATTGCTGCAGCAATGGTGAGCGATCCCGATGGTCGTTTGCTATTAGTGCGTAAGCACAATACGTCCTTCTTTATGCAGCCCGGCGGCAAGATCGATGCGGGTGAAACCGCCCCAGAGGCGCTGTGCCGTGAGCTGAAAGAGGAGTTGGGCTTGCAGGTTAATGAAGATCAACTGATTCCGCTAGGCGTGCACAGCGCTCCCGCTGCCAATGAACCGGACATTATGCTTGAAGCGCACCTGTTTAGCCTGGTTATCGACGAGCCTGTGGAGGCGGCGGCTGAAATAGCCGAAGCAAGATGGGTAACCCGTGAAGAGGCTTGGCAACTCCCGCTGGCGCCGCTGACAAAAGAGTACGTAGTGGTTAACTATTAAGCTTAGATATTGTGATAACGGGCGCTGATGGGCGCCTTTTTTTATGCGTGTTAGGTAAGCGAAATCAAATGATCGTTAATGATAAATATTGTCATTTATTCTATTAGTGGTAGGCTATGTCCCGGAAAAGATAAACGCAAATCGTTCTAATACCCAATTAGTTTTTAGTGGCGCGGTGCTCGCCGCCCGCTACTCAGTGACGGAGAGTCGACGTGCTGAACAGGCCTTTCTTTGCCTTGCGTGGATGGTGGCTAGCGGGAGTGCTGGCCAGTGGCACGCTGATGGCAAGTGAACAAGCAGTGGCTCAAGCGGCCGAAAGTGTCGAAGCCCAGCAAACCCAGGCAGCGCTTCAGGAGCAGATTGATGCTGCCGATGAACAGACCCGGGAGCAGTTGGAGGAGTTGCGCCGTTTGGAGCGCGAAACCCGCCAGTTGAAGGCTGATAACGCCTCTCTGTCCGGGCGCTTGGCGGAAGAGGCCGAGCGTCAGCAGCGTTTGGCGACGGCGCTGGATACGCTGGAAGAGACCCGCGCAGCGCTGCCCGTGATCGAACAGAATATGGCCGAGCAACTGAGCGGCTGGATTGAGCGTGACCTGCCGTTTCTACGTGAAGAGCGGTTGGCGCGGGTTGAGCGTCAGCCAGACGAGCAAGGTCAAAACACTATCGAGCGTATTAATGGACTGTTAGAGGCCTGGCGCGTTGAGCTCGATTATGGTCAGGAGATGGACAGCTGGCGGGGGCGTTTAAGTCAGGATGGTCGCGAACGCGAAGTGGATTTCTTGCGCATCGGGCGTATCGGCTTTTATTACCTAACCCCCGATGGCCGTGAGGGGGGTGTTTGGAGTGCTGAGAACGGCGCATGGCAGCCGCTGGATGACGAGTACCTGCGTGAAGTGCGCAGTGGGCTGCGTATGGCGGAAGATCAGCGCGCCCCTGATCTATTAACCTTGCCGCTCTCGATCAGTGCCAATGACCTGCAGGGAGAGCAACCATGAGTCGACTAACACTCCGTCAACTTGGCTATGTCTGTGTTGTATTGGGACTGGTAGCGGTAAGTGGTATATCAATGGCGCAAACCGAAAGCGCTACTTCTCTGCGTGAAGCCCGTGAGGCTGCTGAAGCGCGAGACCAGCAGCGGCTAATGAGCTTTCTGGATGACCAGCAGGCGCTAGAGTCCGCGCTGGAGCAGGCGCGCGCAGAGCACGAAGATGTCCAGCAGCAGCATGAAGCACTACAGGCGCAGCAGGCAGAGCAAACAGATCAAGCCAGCGAGCTGAGCGAGCGCCAGGCAGAGCAGGGCGAAGCGCTCTCGGGTCTGCTGGCCAATCTTGCCCGACATAGCTCAGAGATTCGCAACACGCTTGGCGAACAGAGTCTGCTAACCCTTGAGGAGGGCTCGCTGCCGCCGCGGTTGGATGAAGTGGAAGTGCTTGAGCGCCATCAGCTGGAAAACGTGGTGGATCGCTTGGCAACGCTAACCGCGCGCACCGGCCGTGCCGAACGGCTTTCAATGCCAGTAGCCGATGCTAACGGCGAGGTGGCCGCCCGCGAGTTGGTGCGGTTGGGCGATTTTGCGGCCTTTACCGAGAACGAGCTTTTAGAGCGCGGTGAAAATGACGGCAACCTAGTGGTTCTGCCGCGTACCCCCGATGCCATTGGCGGGGTACTGGCGGATTACTACCAAGGCGAGAGCAGCGTCTTTGCCATTGATCCTACCCAGGGCAGCGTGCTGGAGGCCTTGGCCCAGCAACCCAGTCTATGGGAGCGTTTCCAGCAGGGCGGCTATGTCGGCTACGTTGTCGTGGCGCTGGGTATTCTGGGTATGATCATCGGTCTGGGGCAGTATCTCTATCTAGTGCTGGTTAGCCTGCGCGTAAAGCGTCAGCGGCAATCCCTCGATCAGTTGCGGGACAATAACCCGTTGGGGCGGGTGCTACTGCGCTTTGAAGGCATGGATAAACATCAAACTCCGGAGGCGCTGGAAGCGCGGTTGGATGAAGCGGTGTTGGCCGAGTTGCCCAGGTTGGAACGCAGCCAGCCGATGGTGAAGCTGCTTGCCGCGATAGCACCGTTGCTCGGCCTGCTGGGCACGGTAACCGGCATGATCGTGACTTTCCAGGCGATTACCGTGTTTGGCACCGGCGACCCGCAACTTATGGCGGGCGGCATCAGTCAGGCACTAGTGACCACCGTACTAGGTCTAATTACCGCCGTACCGCTGTTGTTTGTACAGACCGCTTTGGCAGGCCGCAGCCGTTACTTGACCCACGTGATTGAAGGGCAGGCGAGCGCGACACTGGCAGATCATCTGGAATCTCACACGCCCGTGGTGAATTAACATGTCCACTCTTCCTCTCTGGCTCGAACCCGTTGAGCGCTTAGTAGAGGCGGGTGGCGCGGTACTGGTGGTTTTGGCCGTCGTGGCCGTACTGGTGTTTGCCATGGCTATGGAGCGCTGGTGGTACTACCGGATTACTTGGCGTATAGCACGCCGTCAACTGTTACGCCGCTGGGCGGCACGTAGTGACCACTCCAGTTGGAGTGCCCGGACACTGCGTCAGGTGTGGGCCGAGGCGCTGGTCGCCAGGCTGCGCAAACCCTTGCCATGGTTAAAACTGTTAGTCGCGCTATGTCCGTTACTAGGCCTGTTAGGCACCGTGACGGGCATGATTAGCGTGTTCGATAGCCTTTCGCTGAGCGAGACCCATCAAGCCCGCGCTATGGCAGATGGGGTTGCCCGGGCGACGCTGCCGACCTTGACCGGCATGGCCATTGCCGTAGTAGGGCTGCTATTTATTAGTCGTTTAGAGCACGTCATCCGTCGCGAAGACCAGCGGCTGCATGATCGCCTGGCGCGGGCACTGGAGGAGAGTGATGCGTAGACGTCGTTCCATAGATGCGACTGCTGAGAGCAATGAGGTGAATCTTACCCCCATGCTCGACGTGGTATTTATCATGCTGATTTTCTTTATTGTGACTACCAGCTTTGTCAAAGAGAGCGGTGTCGAGATTGAGCGGCCGGAATCCAGCGCCGCCACCCCGCGCCCGGATGCCCAGGTGCTCGTGGCGATTTCCCCCGAGGGTGCAGTCTGGGTAGATGGCAGTCCCGTGGATGCCCATCGGGTCGGCCAGCAGGTAGCCGATATGCTAAGTGATGATGGCTCGGTGGTTATTCAGGCGGATCGCGAATCCACCACGGGCTTGCTGATCGAGGTGATGGATCGCCTACGTGAGGCGGGCGTTGACCAAGTGGCGGTGGCGGCGAGTCGGAGTGGGTCATGATGCGCCACCTGCTGTCATTATTGGGAGGCGTCGTGCTGGCGGTGGGCTTGTTCTGGCTACTTGCCCAGCTAGTGGCTCCCCCAGAGCGGGAGCCCGAAGAGCTGACCATGAGCATGGCGATGACCATGATTGAAGCGCCGGAGGTGGCCCCTAAGCAGGAGGCGCCCACGCCTCAGCCTGTTGAAGCGGCACCCCAGCAAACGCCGCCGCCCATGCCTGCACCCGAGCCGCCTCCGGTAGCGGAAAGCACTATTAGTCTGCCGGAAGTGGAACTGCCAGATGAGCCCGTCGAGCCGGTTGAAATGGACAGCGAACTCCCGGAGCTAACGGAAGTTAAACCGGAACCCCGGCCCGAACCTACTCCTGAGCCGAGACCAGAGCCGACCCCGCAACAGCAACCTGTCGAGGCAGCTCCTAGAGCAGCCCCTGCGTCAGTGGATTCTGCACCCGCCGTGCGCGAAGCTGCCCCGGAAGCTCAGCCAGCGCCCTCTAATGAGCCGGTGAATGTGGGCCAAGTGACACCGACGAACCAAGTTGGTCCAAAGTACCCGCCCCGTGCCCAGCGCCGAGGTATGGAAGGCTTTGTAGAGGTGGCCTTTACGATTCGGCGTGATGGCAGTGTCGACAGCTCTTCTATACGGGTTACCAGCGCGCAGCCGCGTCGGGTGTTTGATGATGCCGCGCGGGAGGCGATTGCCAAGTGGCAATTTGAACCCAGCGATCGGTTACGCAATGCCACCCAGCGGATCGAGTTTGAGTTGAGGTAGCCGTATGAAGCGTCTTTTATGCATTCTATTACTCAGCGTTTGGCCTCTTTCGTCACAGGCCAGCCCTGCGCTACAAGGTGATGTGATTGCTGACCTCAATGCGCTGCAAAGCCAGTTAAAAGAGGGCGCGTTGCCTCAGGTCGTTGAGCGGGCAACGGCCCAGGCTGAGCGGTTGGCATCCGGCAACCAATCGGATCAGTGGGCCAGTGCGCTCTATCAACAGTTAGCGGCAGGTGCCTTGGCGCGTCAGGATCAGCACGCTGCGGCAGCGGATCGGCTGGCGATTGCCCGTGGCTTAAACGGTGTGGATAGTGTCCAAGCAGCCCGTTGGCTACGTGAGGAGGCCTCACTGCGCCGTGCTGCTGGCCAGCGTGATCAGGCCATTGAGCTACTCAGTGAGTGGTTAGCCAATCAGCAAGATAGTGATACTACCTGGCAGCTAACCCGCCTGCTGGCGCAACAGGAGCGTTGGGAAGAAGCCGCTGGCTGGCTTGAGCAAGCACTTAATGAGACGCCAGAGCCCAACGAAGTACAGCAGGCTCTGGCGCTTGCTGTGTATCGCAATGCCGGGCAAGGCGATCAGGCATTGGGCTGGCTGCTAGATGACTTGAATGCGCAAAGCGACCCCGCAGATTGGCGCCAAGCCGCCGGGCTTGCCCAGCAGGCTGGGCAGTCAGGGGTTGCCGCTGGTTTGTGGGAGGCCGGGTGGCAATTAGGTAAGTTGACCGAGCAGGAAGATTTCTGGCTGTTGATTCAACTCCATCTCGCCGGCGGAACCCCCGCTAGAGCGGCAGAACACCTAGAGCGGGCGCTGAATGAGGGCGATATCGTTCGCGATGAGTCCCATCTGCGTTTGCTTGCCAACGCTTGGCGGCAGGCTAAAGACGTTGAGAAGGCCCTGAATGCCTGGCACACCTTAGCGCTGCATACGCAAGCTGCCGCCGACTGGCGAGCCTATGGTCAACTCGCTTACGCCTGGGGTGAGGATGGGCAAGCGAAACAAGCTTTTGCCCGCGCCTCGTCGCTAGGTGACGATGAGGCGGAGCAATGGCTGGCCAGCTTTGACTAGAAAAGACTGCGTAGAAAACTACGCCTTAAGCGTGAGAGCGAAGTCGCTCCAGGTAGGCGCGTGATCAGAGGGGCGTTCCATACCACGCAGGTCATAGTCGATGCCAGCGGCAGTAATCTGATCGGCTAGCGCCTTGGTGACTAGAATATAGTCGATACGCAGGCCGCGCTTGGGCTCCTGATTAAACCCTTTTGAGCGGTAGTCAAACCAGCTAAAACGGTCATCGCTTTGCGGGTAGCAGAGGCGATAGCTGTCGGTAAGCCCCCAGGCTTTAATGCCTTCGAGCCATTCGCGCTCAATGGGTTGAAAGCTGGTTTTGCCTTCACGCAGCCAGCGCTTGCGGTTAGCGTCGCCAATGCCAATGTCCTGATCTTCCGGCGAGATATTAAAGTCGCCCATGATCGCCAGCCGCTCGTCGGGACGGTGCTGTTCGTTGAGCAATCGCGCTAGTTGGCCATAAAAGCGCTCTTTATGGGGGAATTTGGTCGGGTGAGTAACGTTTTCGCCCTGAGGAAAATAGCCGTTCCATACCGTCACGGCTTCTCCGTTCTCTGCGATCAGACGAACGCCGATCATGCGGCGCTGAGCGTCTTCCTCATCATCGGGGAAGCCGTAAAAAATCTCTTCGGGCGCCTGACGGCACATTAAAGCTACGCCGTAATGGCCTTTTTGGCCGTGATAAAAAACGTGGTAGCCCATGGCTTCTACGTCGGCAAGCGGGAACTCGCTGTCCTGTACCTTGGTTTCCTGCAGCCCAATTACGTCCGGCTGCTGAGTGTCGATCAACGCCTGTAACTGGTGAAGTCGTGCTCGAATGCCATTAATGTTGAACGAGACCAAGCGCATTACGAGTCGTCCCCCTTAGGTTTGCTAGCGTCGCTGCTCGATTTGTCAGGGTGTATAGCAATATCCTGCCCGCTCTGCTGGCGAGCGAGTTTTCTCACCGCCTGCAGTTTGCGCTGCTGCTGCTTTTTCGCTACAAAACGGCGCGAAGGGGCCACTTGGTCGGGATTGTCGTGGCGCCATTTTTTATAATCTTTCCGCCGGCCGGTACGGATTGTCACCTTATCGGCCAGTGAACGAGTTTTTTTCTTACGCGTCATGTCGCGCTCCTTACGTCGATTTGACGGCTATTCTAACAGGCCTTGGGACTCCTTCGACAGCAGGACGCGCTCTTATCGCCAAGCCCTGGTACAATGCGCACGTCAAGAAGCCAACTTCCACAGCAATGGACAGATAGACAGCCTATGAGCGAGTCGGAACAGACCACAGCCCCGGCCCAGAATCGCAAGCCAAAACGTCGCCGCCGTAAACCGCGTCGTCGCCAGTCGAACTGGGATCTTCGTCAGTTTCAGGTGCCCGCCGTGGCCGGTAAGTGGCGCTTTCATGACTTTGATCTGCCGCTGCCCTTAATGCGCGCTATTCATGCCCAGGGGTTTGAGTACTGCACACCTATTCAAGCGGAGGCCCTGCGCCAGACGCTATTAGGTGGCGACATTGTCGGCAAAGCGCAAACGGGAACCGGTAAAACCGCAGCCTTTTTGATCTCTGTGATGGCCTACTTCCTGGAAGAGCCAACACCCAATGGTCAAAAGCCGGGGGCTCCGCGTGCCTTAATTATTGCGCCCACCCGCGAGCTGGCGCTGCAGATCGAAAAAGATGCTAAAGCGTTAGCGCGTTTCACGCAGCTCAATGTGGCGAGTGTGGTCGGTGGTATGGACTACCAAAAACAGCGTGACAGCCTGGGCAGCAAGATCGATATCCTGGTGGCAACACCTGGGCGTCTGTTGGATTTCCATCAGAAGCGCGATATCGACCTCAATGAAGTCGAAGTTTTGGTGTTAGATGAAGCCGACCGCATGTTGTCGATGGGCTTTATCCCCGATGTGAAGCGGATTATTCGCTACACGCCGAAAAAAGAGGAGCGCCAGACCTTCCTCTTCTCGGCCACCTTTACCGACGACATCTTGAATCTCGCCAGTCAATGGACGCTTGATCCTGCCCACGTTGAGATCGAAGTCACCGTTGAGAATCAGGCGGATATAGATCAGCGTGTGTATCTGGTGTCTGATGACGACAAGCAGCGCTTGCTGGTTAATTTGCTTCAGCAAGAGAGCTTTGAGCGTGTGATGGTCTTTGGTAACCGTCGCGATTTAGTTCGCAAGCTTGACGATCTGCTCAAAAAAGCCGGTGTCAGTGCGGCGATGCTGTCGGGCGATGTGCCTCAGAATCAGCGTATTAAAACCCTGGAAAGCTTCCGCGAAGGCGAGATTCAGGTATTGGTCGCCACCGACGTGGCTGGCCGTGGGATCCACATTGAAGACGTTAGTCACGTCATCAACTACACCCTGCCGGAAGATCCGGAAGACTACGTACACCGTATCGGTCGTACCGGTCGCGCTGGTGCTAAGGGTGTGTCGATTAGCTTCGTCGGCGAAGAGGATGCCTTCTCGCTGCCGGAGATCGAACGCTATATCAACGACAAGCTGCCCTGCGTGCATCCGCCGGAAGGTATGCTCTAAGCCGCATGCTCGATACAGCCCTCAAAAGTGAGATTCAAGACGCTTACCGTCGCGTGGTGGACACCCTTGAGCTGACCCCACGCTACGGTCAGCGCATGATGATCGCCGAAATCGCCCGGACGCTGGGTAATATAGAGAGCGACGACGAGGGTAAGCGCACCAGCGATACCCATGTCTGTGTGCTTGAAGCGGGTACTGGTACCGGCAAAACACTGGCCTATCTGATCGCCGCCTTGCCGATCGCGAAAGCGCGGGGCAAGCGGCTGATTATTTCCACGGCCACGGTTGCTCTTCAGGAGCAGGTGCTGAATCAGGATCTACCCTCGCTGGCCAGTCATAGCGGCATTGCGTTTCGCTACGCATTAGCCAAAGGGCGTGGCCGCTATGTGTGCGTGGCACGTCTGGATCAGGCGCTCGAAGGTACTGAACCCAACCCGACGCTATCGCTGTTTGAGCAGTCGCTGCAAACACAAAGTAGCGACTTCACCGTGATTGCCAGTGATATGGCGCAAGCTTACGGTCAGGGCGAATGGGAAGGGGATCGTGATAATTGGCCTGAGGCGATTGAGGATGCCCACTGGCGGCGGCTGACGGTTGACCATCGCCAGTGCACGGGGAGGCGCTGTGGGCACTTCGGTGCCTGCGCGTTTTTCCGTTCCCGCCGAGAGCTTGAGAATGCTGACGTTATCGTCGCCAACCACGACCTTGTGCTGGCTGACTTGGCCTTGGGCGGCGGCGCTATTCTGCCCGACCCAGCGGACTGCATCTTTGTCTTCGACGAAGGCCACCACCTGCCCGAGAAGGCGCTTTCCCACTTTGCCCACCGCTTTGCGGTACACGGCTGCTTGCGTTGGCTGAAAACGCTGAGAAGCAGTTTGACCGACCTTCACCAGGCGTTGGCTATTCAGCCAACGGTGTCGCGGCTTTTGGTTAGCTTGCCAGAGCTGATTCATAACCTGGAGCCCGCACTGGGCGACGTGTTTAGTATGGGGCATCAGTTGGCGGAGCGGCCAAACGGTTTGGCTGACGAAGAGGCCACCCATCAATCGCGTTTTGAGAAGGGCCAAGTGCCCGATGCCCTGCGGGAACAGGCGCAGCAGCTATTGGTGATGTTTGCTTCACTGTCGCGCTGCCTCGAGAGTATCAGCGATATTCTGCGCGAAAGCCTTGATCCCGATAAACAGACCGGCCTCGATCGTGAGCAGGCAGAAACCTGGCTGCCGCTCGTTGCGTTGCTTCATGGGCGGGCGTTAGAGGCGCATGCATTGTGGCAGGCATTCAGTGAGCAGGATGTTGCTAATGAGGCGCCCAGCGCTCGCTGGATTACCCTAAGCCGTGTAGCGGGGGAGCCGGAAGTTGAGTTTTCGGCTAGCCCCGTTTCAGCCGCACATACCCTGGCCAAGCATTTATGGGGGCGTTGCCATGGGGCGGTGGTCACCTCGGCAACGTTGACTGCGCTGGGGCGCTTTGAACGCCTGCAAGAGCGTGCAGGCTTGGCGAATCGCTACCGCTATCAGGCGCTGCCGAGCCCCTTTGATTACGCCAATGCCGTGCTGCGCGTGCCTAAAGAGGCCACTGACCCTGGCGACAGGGAGGCCCATGAACGGGCGATTGTGACGTTTGTCTCGCAGTTGGCCGACCAAGAGGCGGCGCTGGTGCTGTTCTCTTCCCGCGCCCAGCTGCGTGCGGTGGATAAAGCGTTGCCAGCGAGTGTGAAGGAGCGCGTGCTCGCTCAGGATGCGCTGCCTAAGCGAGAGCTTATCGAGCGCCATCGGGCAGCGGTGGATAGGGGCGAGGGCAGTATCATCTTTGGCTTGGCGAGCTTTGCTGAGGGTATCGATCTTCCCGGCGACTATTTGACGCACGTGGTGATTACGCGGTTACCCTTTGCGGTACCCGACGACCCAGTGGGTGCTACGTTAGCGGAGTGGATAGAAAGCCAGGGCGGTAATGCGTTTATGCGCATTAGCGTGCCCGATGCGTCTATTAAGCTGGTGCAAGCCTGTGGGCGCTTGATTCGCAAAGAGAGCGATCGTGGGACGATCACCTTGCTGGATAAGCGGGTGATTACCCGCCGCTACGGACAAGCACTGCTGGATGCACTGCCGCCATTTCGGCGTGAGATTAGTCGCTAGAACGTCATGAAAAACCCCGCCGTAGCGGGGTTGTTGACTTACTTGACGATGCGCTTGGCCAGTGTGGCGGCAAGTTTATCGTTCATGCGGCTGAAGGTCTCCACCGTGGTATCCCAGTCGATGCAGGCATCGGTAATGGAGACACCATACTGCAGTTGGCTAAGGTCTTGGGTAAGTTTTTGATTACCCCAGCCAATGTTGGATTCAACCATCAGGCCGATAATGGAAGTGTTGCCTTCCAAAATCTGGTTGGTGACGTTTTCCAGCACCAATGGCTGTAGCGCAGCGTCTTTGTTGGAGTTGGCGTGGGAGCAGTCGATCATTATGTTGGGTGAGAGCTTGGCTTTTTCGAGCTCTTTCTCCGCCAGGGCAACGCTTACACTGTCGTAGTTGGGCTTGCCGTTGCCACCGCGTAGAACGACGTGGCCGTAGGCGTTGCCGCGGGTGCGAATAATGGCTACCTGGCCCGCTTGGTTAATGCCCAGGAAATTGTGCGGGCTGGCCACGGACTGAAGCGCGTTAATCGCCACGTCCAGGCTGCCGTCGGTACCGTTTTTAAAGCCGACCGGGCAGGAAAGGCCGGAAGCCATTTCCCGGTGGGTCTGGGACTCGGTGGTACGGGCGCCAATCGCTGACCAGCTGATGCAGTCCTGCAGGTATTGGGGAGAAATGGGATCCAGTGCTTCTGTGGCTAGCGGTAAGCCCATTTCGGCCAGATCGACCAGCAATTTACGGGCGATATGCAGACCCTCATCGATCTCAAAGGAGTCGTTGAGGTGCGGGTCGTTGATCAGGCCTTTCCAGCCGACCGTTGTGCGCGGTTTTTCAAAATAGACACGCATCACGATATACAGGCTATCGCTGACCTGGTCAGCCAGCTCACGAAGGCGGCGGGCATAGTCGAGGGCGGCTTCCACATCGTGGATTGAGCATGGACCGACCACTACCAACAGTCGCGGGTCATTGCCATCCAGGATGTTCTGAATGGTTTGGCGACCTTCGATCACGGTGCGCTCTGCCGCCTCCGTTAACGGCACGGCATTCTTGAGCGCTTCTGGCGTGGTGAGAACGTCTTGAGCGAGGACGTTAAGGTTATTAACCTGCTGTTCTGGCATCTTGCTACCTGTGCTTTGCGTAATGACTGAAAAAGTAAGGGGGCGATAAAAGTGGCACATACTATCGCTCGCCGGGCAGGTAAAAATCAATTGCTGCGGAACTATAGCGGCATTAAAAGTGTCAGCCGCACGGTTTTTGCGAAAGGCGGTAAGCGCTTGATGCGTTGCGCGGAACGCGCAACACTGGGAGCCCTGTCGTTAAAATTTAGTACCGTTATAATAATGCAGCAATTTACTCGGGCGACGTATTCGCTCTTTTATTCACTCTATTATTAATCAATGCCCAAGGGACGCTATGCTGCTTGCTGTGAACGCCCATTTGTCAGGGCTAATAGGAATTGGGCTCGGCGCATGCCGTACGAGCTGGAGGAGCGTGTGAATGGGCACTCGGGAAACAGACCAACAGCTTGTTGAACGTGCCCAAAAAGGTGATACGCGCGCTTTCGATCTGCTGGTGAAGAAGTACCAGCACAAAATTATCGGCCTGATTGGTCGTTATGTTCATGATCACTCTGAAGTTCAGGATGTAGCCCAGGAGGCATTTATTAAGGCGTATCGCGCCTTGGGTAAATTTCGCTCAGAAAGTGCGTTTTACACCTGGATGTATCGCATCGCGATTAACACGGCGAAAAACTATCTGGTCTCGCGGGGAAGGCGCCCGCCGGGAAGTGATATGGATATTGTCGACGCTGAAATCATTGATCAAAGCGGTCGACTGGCAGATTCCGAGTCACCGGAAGCGGCGATTGCCAGAGATCAGCTCGAAGCCGCGGTTTATCAGGCAATCGAAAATTTGCCGGATGATCTGCGCACGGCGATCACCCTGCGTGAACTGGATGGTCTTGCTTATGAAGATATTGCTCAGGTCATGCAGTGCCCTGTGGGAACCGTGCGTTCACGAATTTTCCGCGCCCGCGAGGCGGTTGATGAACATATCCGCCCATTAGTATCGACCGCGCGGAACAGTCGCGAAGGGTAGTGGTCGTAGTGGGGGGAGGCGATATGAGCGTTATAGGATGTCAGCCTTAAAAATAAAGGTTTTATTTTTTGTGAACTGTCTGGCATGTAAGGCGTCATAAAGCCTGACTATCTTGATGAGCACGCTGGTGTGTCAATCGCTGATATATCAATGTGCAAAGTGTCATGAGCTTAGCGTCGCAGGCTAATGAGTTTTGCTCATTTAATTAGCCTGAACTGAGTCTTGGCCTTGGAAGTCGTCGGAGTGGTGGTGCGTATAACGCAAGCCATCACCCCAGTACTTCTTTTAAACAGTGTGAGGGTGTGAAGTATGAGTCAAAACACACGGGAATCACTTTCGGTGTTAATGGATGGCGAGAGTGATGAGCTTGAGCTTCGCCGAGTGTTGAAGGCACTGCCTAATGATGACGATGCCGCAGATACATGGCGCCGATATCACCTTGCCCGCAGCATGATGCAGCGGGAGCAGGGCGTTGATGTAAGCGTTGATCTCTCCGCTGGCATTATGGCCAGACTGCGCGAAGAGCCTGCTCCAATGACACAAGGTGCCGAGCCTGTAGCTCACCGTACGGGTGGTATTTCGTTCGCCCGCGGCGCTGGCGTTGCTGCTGCAGTGTCACTGATGGTGATCACCGGCGTTCAGTTCTTTGGCAACGACTCACCCGTTGGCCAGGGCAGTGGTGACATGGCAACGACCGCACCTGGCGCTAATCAGGTACAGCCCGTCAATTTGGCCTCTCAGTCGGCAGTAGCCTCACGTGCTGATATGCCCATGTTTGAGCCTACGCCGTTTCGGCTTAGCGGTCAGTCGGGTCAGGGCGGTCTGATGAATATTAGTGAAACTGGGTTTTCAGCGCAGACGCCTCAGGGAGTGACTGCTTCCCAGGGAACCAATATTGATGTAGATCAGATTGGCTTGCTGCAATCTTATTTAGAGCAGCATACTCAGAGCGCTGCTTACGGCAGTGGTGATAGTTGGATGCCATTAATGCGTTCATCTGCAGTGACTGAACCATTAGGTCAGCGCTAAGCTGAATGACGTTCTTTTTGACGAAGCCTGTTAAGTGAGTAGGGAGTGCGCGGGATGGGAGTGCGCAACATGATCGTGCCCTGGCGATTAAAGCGTGCCTGGGTACTGGCAGCAGTAGTTGGTACGCTCTCTTTTCAAGTGCATGCAGAAAACGCCAATAGCTCGTCCGACGTTAGCCAACCGGTTCGTCATGCTGGCTACGAGTGCGCGGCGGAATCCGAAGAGCAGCCCAGTAATGCCACGCAGTGGCTTGAGCGTGGTTTGTGGGCTAGCCACTGTTATGCCTTCCAAGCCAGGGCGGTGGCGATTGATGCTATTGATGTTCGCACGCTGGCGCTGTCGCATCGCATCCAGAATGGCATTCGGCAGCAGGTGGTTCAGTACCTAGACGGTCCTTCCGTGAGTATTGAGCGGCGCTCGCCGGTGGGTCGACTGGCTTGGACTGAAGAGCATAGTAATGGGGAGATGCCTACTCCTGCAGGGTGGGCGGCTCATCTTGAGAAATATTACGCTATTGAGCTTGAGGATGATGCTCGGGTAGCCGGTCGCGATGCCGTTAAACTTATTTTCGAGCCTCGGGATCAATGGCGTTTTTCCCATCAGTGGTGGTTAGATCGAGATACCGGCCTACTCCTTAAGCATGTACTCAGTGATCAGCAAGGCAGGATCATTGAAACCTTCCAAATTACCCAGCTCCAATCGCCCCAAAAATATACCGGCCGCGTACGAGTGGGCTCGCCCACCGTTATCCTCAACACGCCTTGGCATACCACTTGGTTACCCGACGGCTTTGTTGCGCAACCGGTTACTTTTGCCGGCGACGATGTGCATCAGCGTGTTTACAGTGATGGTTTGGCCACCGTGAGTATCTTTGTAGAGCCTCTTGCATCTGAAGCAACCATTGCCTTGCAGGAAGGTGTGCAGCAGTTGGGTGTCTCGGCCGTCGCCATTGAGCACACCATCACCGCTGAAGGGCGCTGGCAGTTGGTGGCCATTGGTGAGCTGCCCGTAGCAACGCTGCAGCGTATTGTTCGCTCAATCACTTTCGACCTGCTAGAAGACCAATCTCAAGAAAGCGTCGATGAGGTGAGTAGATAAAATGACGACCTCCGCGCCCTGTGGCTCTTTACTTGGCACTTCTCTGCTTCGTACTGGCACGGTTGTCGATTACACCTCCCAGGGAGTAATCGTTGAAATTGCCGCCCAGCAGAACTGCGAGCAGTGTGCTCAAGGGAGAGGGTGCGGGGTCGGATTGCTGGCGCGCCAGCGCAGCCAACGCATTGCCGTAGCGGTTCCCTCCAAAACAGATAACGCCGAGCGCAACTATCCGTTAGGAAGCCAAGTCATTATCAGCCTGCCGCGTGCCTCTGTCACGTTGCTGGCTTTTTGTGTTTATGGGCTGCCGCTACTGCTTGCGCTGTTGCTATCCGGGCTGGTCGCGCTCGTTAGTACTACGATTTGGCTGGCGCCCCTGGGCTTTTTTATTGCTTTGATGGCCGGTGCGCTAAGTATTAAATGTCTAATGCGCGGGCGTGGGGAACGCTTTCGCCCACGCTTGGTCAATTAGTTTGTTAATGAGTTCTCCGGTGTCTCGCCGTGAGTTGTTTATATACCTTCGCTTACTATCACATTAAGTAGGAGCTCTTGCATGAAGCGCTTGATTCTCCCTTCCACGCTTTGGGTTTGTGTGGTGGCATTGCTGACGTTTGGCCAAGCCGCCAGCGCTCAGAATTTGCCTGATTTCACCGCATTAGTTGAAGACGCTGCCCCTGGGGTGGTGAACATCTCAACCAGTCGAACGGTTCAGCGCAGCAGCGCGCCCGGTTTTGGCGGGTTCGGTGGTCAGGAAATCCCCGAGATTTTCCGCCATTTCTTTGGGGATAGCTTTCCAGCGCCCCCCAGTAATGGTCAGGGACGCACAGAAGAGCGACAGTCTCTAGGCTCGGGGTTCGTCATCAGTGAAGATGGTTATGTAATGACCAACGCGCACGTGGTGCAAGATGCCGATGAGATCCTTGTGCGGCTCAATGATCGCCGCGAATTGAGAGCAGAAGTGGTTGGTAGCGACCCACAAACCGACGTGGCAGTACTCAAAATTGATGCCAATGATCTGCCTACGCTCAATCTAGGTGACTCTGACGAGCTAAAAGTAGGTGAGTGGGTTGCCGCGATTGGCTCTCCTTTCGGTTTCGACCACTCGGTCACTGCGGGTATCGTCAGTGCGATTAATCGCACCTTGCCGCGGGATGCATATGTGCCCTTTATTCAAACCGATGTGGCAATCAATCCCGGCAACTCCGGTGGCCCGCTGTTCAACTTAGACGGCGAAGTTGTGGGAATCAACTCGCAAATATTTACCCGTAGCGGCGGCTTTATGGGCGTCTCGTTTGCCATTCCCATTAACGTTGCCATGGATGTGGCCGAGCAACTGCGTGAAGGCGGTCGGGTAGACCGTGGTTGGTTGGGCGTCATGATTCAGCCTGTGTCTGATGATCTGGCCGAGTCGTTCGGTATGGAGAATGCGATTGGCGCCTTGATTGCCGATCTTGATCCAGAAGGCCCAGCGGCCCAGGGTGGACTCCAGGCGGGCGATGTCATTCTTGAGGTCAATGGTGAAGAGGTTGAGCGCTCAAGCTCGCTGCCGCGACTGATCGGTAAAGGCGCGCCAGGCACCGAGGTGGAGCTCACCTTGATGCGTGACGGTGAAGAACTGACCGAGTCTGTCGAGTTAGGTAGTTGGCCAGACACTGAGCAGCAGTCGGCACAGGCAGGCAGCAATAACCAAGCGCGTCTTGGCGTAATGGTCGCTGAAATTGATGACACCATGCGCGAGCAACTGAATGTTCCCGGCGGTGTGATCGTTCGTCAGGTTGAGTCTGGCAGCGTGGCTGCTGAGGCCGGCATTCGCCCAGGCGATGTGTTAGTGAGTATTGATCACCGCAGCGTTTCCTCCTCAGCTGAGCTGGTAGAGATTGTCGAGGCGTTGCCGACTGATCGCGCTATTCCAGTTCGTCTGTTCCGCGACGGACGTTCCCTGTTTGTAGCGCTGCGTCTGGAATAACCCGCCTATTTTCACTCCTGGTCCGGCGGTTCTCGCCGGACCGCTGTTCCTAGCCTGCGCATATCGCTACAATAGCGGATATCTTTTTGTCGGAAATGGCCCTTATTTTTAAACGGCAGCTGTTTTCGAGCTTTGAACTCTCGAAGCGGCCTGTTTATGCGGCCGCTTGCGTACCACTAAGGCAGAACAGACTCGATGTCCCAAGACGTTCCCAACGGAAAGCTTAAGCACATACGCAATTTCTCTATTATCGCCCACATCGACCACGGTAAATCGACGCTCTCTGATCGTTTGATTCAGACCTGCGAAGGATTAACCGAGCGTGAGCTAAAAGAGCAAGTGCTCGACTCCATGGATATCGAGCGCGAGAGAGGCATCACGATTAAGGCGCAGTCGGTTACGCTGGATTACACCGCCGCCGATGGCCAGGTTTACCAGCTGAACTTTATCGATACGCCTGGGCATGTTGACTTCTCTTATGAAGTGTCGCGTTCGCTCTACGCTTGTGAAGGGGCGTTGCTGGTTGTCGATGCCGCACAAGGGGTAGAGGCGCAATCGGTGGCCAACTGTTATACCGCTATCGAACAGGGACTAGAAGTTCTGCCGGTACTCAACAAAATCGATTTGCCTCAGGCGGATTGCGACAAGGTTTCCCAGGAGATTGAAGAGATTATCGGCCTGGATGCCACCGACGCCTGCCAGGTCTCGGCCAAAAGTGGCTTGGGCATTGATGCCTTGCTAGAGCGCTTGGTGCGCGATATTCCGCCGCCCAAGGGCGACCCGGAAGCGCCGCTGCAAGCGCTCATTATCGACTCTTGGTTTGATAACTACCTTGGTGTAGTTTCGTTGGTTCGTCTGTTTGATGGCACGCTGCGCAAAGGCGATAAGATCCGTATTAAATCGACGGGCCGCGATTGGGGCACCACTGAGGTGGGGATTTTCACCCCGCAGCGTAAGCAGACCGGGATTCTGCGTGCCGGGGAAGTCGGCTTTATTGTCGCGGGTATCAAAGAAATCCACGGCGCACCGGTGGGCGATACCATTACCCACACCAAGACGCCAGATGTCGCGCGTCTGCCTGGCTTCCAAAAAGTAAAACCGCAGGTGTATGCCGGTATGTTCCCGGTCAGTGCGGATGATTATGAAGACTTTCGTGATGCGCTAGAGAAGCTGGCGCTTAACGATGCCTCGCTTGCCTATGAACCGGAAAATTCTGATGCCCTTGGCTTTGGCTTCCGGGTGGGGTTTCTGGGCACGCTGCACATGGAGATCGTCCAGGAGCGTCTGGAGCGTGAGTATAATATCGATCTGCTCACTACCGCTCCCACGGTTGTCTATGAACTAGCGATGAAAAATGGCGACGTCACCTACGTCTCCAACCCCTCAAAGCTTCCCGATATGGCTGACGTGGATGAAATGCGTGAGCCAGTGGTGCGCGCCAGCATTCTGGTTCCCCAGGAGTATGTGGGTAACGTGATCACCGAGTGTGAGCAGCGCCGAGGCACGCAACTGGATATGCAGTTTCTGGGTAACCAAATCCAGTTGGCCTATGAATTGCCCATGTCCGAAGTGGTTATGGACTTCTTTGACCGCCTGAAGTCGATCTCCAAGGGGTACGCTTCGCTAGAGTACAACTTCGAGCGTTTTGAAATGGCCAAGTTGGTGCGTCTTGACGTACTTATTAATGGCGACAAAGTTGACGCTCTAGCGGTGATTATCCACCGTGATCACGCCCACCATCGTGGTCGTTTGTTAGTGGAAAAAATGAAAGAGCTGATTCCACGGCAGATGTTTGATGTGGCGATTCAGGCGGCTATTGGTGGTCAAGTGGTGGCACGTTCCACCGTGAAAGCGCTGCGCAAAAACGTGACGGCCAAGTGTTACGGCGGCGATGTCAGCCGTAAGAAGAAACTGCTCGAGAAACAGAAAGCGGGTAAGAAACGCATGAAACAGGTGGGGCGTGTGGAAATTCCCCAGGATGCCTTCCTTGCTGTGCTCAAGGTTAACGACTAGGAAAGAACACCACTCATGGATTTTTCATTACTGCTGGTACTTGCCGTTGCGCTTTCGGGCGTTATTTACCTGTTGGACGTGTGGCTATTAAAGCCCAAGCGCCGCCAACGCTTCGCCGCCGCAGAGGCCAATACCCAGGAAGGGCTGGATCCAGTTACCAGCGAAAAGCTACTTAAAGAGCCGTGGCCGGTTGACTACGCCCGTTCATTTTTCCCGGTGCTGCTGGTGGTGCTGGTGGTGCGTAGTTTTATCATTGAGCCTTTTCAGATCCCCTCTGGCTCAATGCGGCCTACGCTTGAAGTGGGTGACTTTATTCTGGTCAACAAATTTGCCTACGGCTTACGCTTACCGGTAGTCAACACCCGCTTTCTCGAAGTCGATGATCCTGAGCGTGGCGATGTGATGGTGTTTCGTTTCCCCGACGAGCCTTCGGTGAACTTCATCAAGCGGGTGGTCGGTATGCCAGGGGATCATATCCGCTATGAGGGAAAGCAGCTTTACGTTAACGGCGAACCGGTGGCCAAAGAGCTGATCGAGGATGGGCCCGATGGTTCGCCCCAGCAGCTATTGTTAGAAGAGCGCCTTGGCGACACCGAGCACTTTATTTATAACAACCCGCGAGACCCTGGCCCGCAAATGCGTGAAGTGGAGGTTCCTGAAGGGCACTATTTCATGATGGGGGACAACCGTGACCACTCCAACGACAGCCGCTATTGGGGCTTCGTGCCGGAAGAGAACATTGTGGGCCGCGCCTTTGCGGTGTGGATGCACTGGGATGGCGGGTTGCCAAGTTTTACCAGCGTGCGGCGCATTGAATGAAGACGCTGCGTGTGCTGAATTTAGTCAGTTATGTCACTTTAGTTAACGTCAATGACGTAGGAGAGCTGTGAGTAATTCCTTGAACGCTTTTTGCCGACGAATCGGTCATACCTTTGGCGACGATACGCTACTGGAGTTGGCCTTGACCCACCGCAGCTTCGGTGGTCGTAACAATGAGCGCCTGGAGTTTCTAGGTGACTCCATCGTCAACTTTGTCATCGCCGAGGCGCTGTTTCAGCGCTTTCCTCAGGCCCGTGAAGGACAGCTTTCGCGCCTGCGCGCGCGACTGGTGAAAGGACAAACCCTAGCGGAACTGGCCCGTGAAATGGAGTTCGGTGAATGCTTGCGGCTAGGTTCCGGCGAGATGAAAAGTGGCGGGCATCGTCGTGAATCGATCTTGGCGGATGCGGTCGAAGCCATTATTGGCGCTATCTATCTGGATGCTGGGATGGATGTGGTGCGCAACCGGGTGTTGGACTGGTACGCGGAAAGGCTGGGTAATATCTCTTTACAAGATACCCAAAAAGATCCCAAAACACGGTTGCAGGAGTTTTTGCAGTCGCGTCAAGCCGCGTTGCCGCGCTATGAAGTTGTCTGCGTAAAGGGCGAGGCGCATGCCCAGACCTTTACCGTGGAGTGCTACATTGACCTGTTGGCTGAGCATACCACTGGTAAAGGCCCAAGCCGCCGTCATGCTGAACAGCAGGCGGCAGAAGAAGCGCTGTCGTACCTCGAAAAAAGCCCTGGAGATAAATCATGAGCCAAACCTGCGGATTCGTTGCCATCGTCGGCCGACCCAACGTGGGCAAATCGACCCTCATGAACCGTATTCTGGGGCAGAAAATATCGATTACCTCACGGCGACCACAAACCACGCGCCACCAGGTCATGGGTATTAAAACGGTTGATGAGACGCAGTTCATCTATGTTGATACGCCGGGCATGCACATCATGTCCAAGGATCGTAATAAAGCGATCAACCGCTTTATGAACCAGGCGGCTACCCAGGCCCTGCGTGATGTGGACTGCGTAGTATTTATTATCGACCGCACCCGCTGGACGGAAGAAGATCAAGCGGTGTTGAAGCGCCTGGAGCATGTAAAAGCGCCGGTGATTTTGGCGGTTAATAAAGTCGACCGTCTGGGCGAAAAGGGCGATTTGCTGCCTTGGCTGGCGGATGTCGGTGCTCGCCGCGACTTCGCCGCTATCGTGCCGATTTCAGCCAAGCATGGCACTCAGGTCGATACTCTGGAAGAGGAAGTGGCCAAACACCTGCCTGAAAGTGTCCACTTCTTCCCTGAAGACCAGATTACCGATAAAAGCCTGCGCTTTATGGCCGCTGAGCTGGTGCGTGAAAAAGTGATGCGCCAGCTGGGCGATGAGCTGCCTTACCAGATGACCGTTGAAATTGAAGAGTTCCGCGAGACAGAGCGTGTAACGCATATCAGCGCGCTTATTCTCGTTGAGCGCCAAGGCCAAAAAGTCATTTTAATTGGTGAAAACGGCGATCGTCTCAAGAGCATTGGTCGTGAAGCGCGCCTGGATATGGAGCGCGCCCTGGGTACCAAAGTGATGCTCAATTTATGGGTGAAAGTAAAACGCGGCTGGTCGGATGACGAGCGCGCCTTGAAAAGCTTGGGTTACGACCTCGATTGAAGGTAGCGATGTCGCCAGAGCCGGCTTTTTTACTCCACCGTCGGCCTTATCGTGAAACCAGTGCGCTGGTGGATCTATTAACGCTTGATCACGGCAGAGTGCGTGCTGTGGCCCATGGTGGGCAAAGGCCCGGTTCTAAATCGCGCCAACGCCTGCAGCCGTTTACGCCACTGTTCGTGACCTGGCAGGGCAGTCGCGATTTAAAGCGGCTAACGTTGATGGAGTCTCGCGGCCAGACGGCGCTGTTGGCCGGGGAGGGGTTGCTGTGCGGGCTTTACGCCAATGAGATCGCCACCCGGCTGCTGCCGTTAGAACTGCCGGCGCCTGACGTTTTCGCGTTTTATACCGCGCTACTGGAAGCACTGCCAGCACCAGCGGAGCGCGCATTGGCGCTGCGCCGCTATGAGTGGGCGCTGCTAGAGGCGCTCGAGGCCACGCCGCAGTTTGCGACACCAGAGGGTAGTGTTTTGGATCCCCAGCTCCGCTACCGTTTTGACACCGCCAGCCGGGCATTCATACCTGCTGAGCGTGGCCTCGACGGCAGAACGCTACGTTACATTGAACAGGGTGACTGGCAGCATGAAGGGCTTGCCAATGCGCTCAAAGCGGTAATGCGCGCGGCGCTTGCGCCCCATCTGGGGACTACCGTTTTACGTTCACGGGAACTGATGCTTGATTTAGCGCGGCGTCGTCATCGGCCCTGATTTGTTTTAAATTTTGTGTTCACAAACTCTTATTTTATCGCTGCGCTGGAGGCACTATGCACCCCCCTCGGATACTGTTAGGCGTCAATATCGATCATATTGCGACACTTCGCCAAGCCCGAGGTACTCGCTACCCTGACCCCGTGCAGGCGGCATTAGTTGCGGAAGAGGCGGGTGCCGATGGCATTACGGTGCATTTGCGTGAAGACCGGCGTCATATTCAGCCCCGCGATGTACGCATTCTGGCCGAAATGCTTAATACGCGCATGAACCTGGAAATGGCTGTCACTGAAGAGATGTTGGCACTGGCTGAAGAAGTGCGCCCCGCCCATGTCTGTTTAGTACCTGAGAAACGCGAAGAGCTGACCACCGAAGGCGGTCTTGACGTTGTCGGCGGCTTTGACGCCATTGCCAGTGCTTGCCAACGGCTAAGTGCGGCGGGTTGCGATGTATCCCTGTTTATCGACCCTGACGTGGAGCAGATTGATGCTGCCCAGCGCGCCGGTGCACCGACGATTGAGCTGCACACGGGCGCTTACGCAGAAGCGCGTCCCGGTAGCGATGCAGCGAATGCAGAGTATCATCGCTTAACGACTGCAGCGACTCACGCTATCTCGCTGGGTTTAGTGGTCAATGCCGGTCACGGTTTGCATTACCATAACGTTGAAGCGATTGCGGCGCTGCCGGGCGTTAACGAGCTCAATATCGGCCATGCCATTATTGCCCGTGCGCTGTTTGTGGGCCTCAAAGAGGCCGTTCAGGAGATGAAACGCTTGATCATCGCTGGCCAAGAGGCGGGCTTAATGGCGGCTCTCGATGCTCACGACCATGAGCATGAAAACCACTCTGTGCATGTTCATAATGGCTGTTGCGGGTACTGATCAGAGGTTGTCTATTCAGAGGTTTTTAAGGCGATGATTGTGGGAATTGGCTCGGATATTGCCCGTGTGGAGCGTTTTACGCGGGCCATGAAACGGCACGGGCCACGCTTTGCTGAGCGAATTTTAGGCCCCGATGAGCAGGCGATTTGGCTACACAAAGCCCAACCCGCGGCGTTTCTGGCCAAACGCTTTGCTGCCAAAGAGGCATTTGTAAAAGCGTTGGGTTTAGGCCTGCGCCAAGGACTGCAGTGGGGGGACATTCAGGTGTTGAACGATGCCTTGGGTAAGCCCTATTTCCTGCTTAATGGCGAAGCCGAGCGGCTATTGCTAGCGGCGGGTGTCACCGCTAGCCACGTTACCCTGAGCGATGAAGCCGAGTATGCGGTGGCTTTTGTAGTGTTAGAGCGTTAACAGCTCGCCGCCAGATCAGCCAATGCTGGGTTCATGTCATTTATTCCAAGCATCTAATGGGCAACGCCTTGAAGCCTGTTCAATCAATGCCTAACCAGTTGCGGGCGCAGTGCTCGCAGCCGGGCCATTGCTCGGTAAAGGTCTTCCAATAGCCCCTCAACATGGTCTAAGCCGCTGGTGCGTAGGCGAGTTTCCAGGGTCTCTACCAGTAAGGCCAACTCGGGCGCACCGCAGTAGCGGCTAGCGCCATTGAGACCATGTACCCAATCGAGCAGCGTGGGCAAATGCTGTTGACCAAAAGCGGCGCGCATATGCTGTTCACTCTCATCCAAGCTGTCGATCAGACGTTTTAGCTGCTCTCGTGCCAGGTGCTCCTTACCCCCCGCTAAACGTGCGCCAATCTCCAGATCAATAATGGGTAGCGTGGCCGGTGCCGCATGGCTAACCCGTGGCCTCTGGGTGGCGTTAATGTCGTGCTGTGGATAGGGCGGCTCTGCAGTGCTGGCGGTCAGCCGATGAGTCACCCCCAAAAAGCGGTTGAGCAACTGTGCTAGCTGTGTTTCGTCAATGGGTTTTACCAGCACGTCATCAAGACCTTCCGCGAGCCACTGCTGGCGTTCACTGCTGAGCACGTGGGCGGTAACGGCAATAATGGGGCAGCGGGCCCAGGTGCTACTCAACCGGCGCAATGCTTGGGTGGTTTGTACGCCATCCATCCCCGGCATACGAATATCCATTAACACCATGTCGACGTTACTGGTACGGGCGAAATCTAACGCTTGGTGGCCGCTTTCCGCCGTAGAGACATGGAGGGCAGGGTCTTCAAGTAGGTTTTTGAGCAGCTCACGATTGGGTGCATTGTCATCGACAATCAGCAGTTTGAGTGGCTGAGACGCCGCTGGTAACGCGGGGAGCTCCTGTTCGCTCTTATTCGGCACGTGCGTAGATAGCAGTAGCTGCTTGAGCGTCGTTACCAACTGCGCGCGGGAAAAAGGTTTGTAGAGTGTCTCGCCGCCATGGGTTAAGTGCAGTGGCGGCAGGTCAAAACTATTGCCATTGGCTAAAATCAATGTGGGGCAGGGTGTTTGATCAATCACCGCTTGCCAGTGAGCGTGCCATTCGGGGCTAAAGTCGCTGTGCTCAAGCCCCAATATCAGCAATTTCGCTGGCTCGGAGACATCAAAGGCGATGGGTTGTGCTTCCCAGCGCTCTAGCAAGTGCTCCAGTACATGGCGGGTTGGAGCATGAGTTTCATATAGGCGAATGGTCGGATTGGCCAAGCTAATTTCTGGAGGTCGCTCGGCCGCTTTATGAGCCAGCATGGGCAGCGTAAAGAAGAAAGTGGTTCCTTTGCCCAGCGAGCTTTCCACGCCAATCTCGCCGCCCATGCGTTCAATCAATTGGCGGCAGATAGTAAGCCCAAGGCCGCTGCCACCAAATTGCCGTGAGTGGCTTGGTTCTGCTTGGGAAAAGGCGCTGAAGAGAGCCTCCTGGTGGGCGTCGCTGAGGCCAATGCCGGTGTCACTGACGCTCAGATTAAGCACCACATGCTGGCCTTCTAAATTATCCAACATGACACGCACGATCACCTCGCCTTGCTGGGTGAATTTAAGCGCATTGCCAATCAAGTTATTCAATACCTGATGAATACGCAGCGGATCACCGGTTAGCGGGGTAGGCACATCGTCATATACCATGGCCACCAAGTGCAGTTGCTTGCGCTGGGCTTCAGGGGCGTGTAGCCCGACCACTTCGTCGACCAGTGCGACAATGTCGATGTCTGTCTCTTCCAGGGTGAGGCGATTAGCCTCAAGTTTGGAAAAGTCGAGCACGTCGTTAACCAGCATCAGCAGATTGTCGCAAGCGCGGTGTACGTGCTGCAGCCACTCCCGCTGGCGCGTATCCAGTGATGAGCGTCCCAGTAACCGGCAAAAACCGATAATCCCGTTTAGTGGTGTGCGGATCTCATGGCTCATATTGGCCAGAAATTCAGACTTCACGGCATTAGCCCGCAGCGCGCTGCGGTGGGCCAAGTCGAGCTTGATATTCTGCTCTTCAATGGTTTCCATGGACTCTTGCAGCTCGCTGGTGGCCTGCTCGATTTGCGTTTGCATATCCCGCTGGGCTTGCTGAAAGTGCTCGGCCAGGGCGTTAATATAGCTACTCAGGTGATGGAGTTCTGTGGCATTAGAGGGCGCCAGATGTAGCCGATAGTCGCCGCGGGATAGCCGATAAAGGGCTTGGTTGGCTTCTTCCAGCGGGCGGGTGGTATAGCGACTGATCGCAAAAGCGACTAAAAACAGCAGCAGGCCAAGCAGCATGCCACCCAAGCTAAGGCTGGCAATCAACTTATAGCGACCAAGGGTTAGCGTACGGGTATCCATCTCGATATCTAGCCAGCCAACGCGGCTGTCCCCAGCTTGGCTGACACTTGTTTGAGGAGGGTTCAGTGGCAAGCGCAGTCGCCATGCATCCTGCTGCTTAATCAATTGCTGATCATCTGGGGCGTTTAGCGGTGGTAGGTTGGATTGCCCGAGTAATAATAGACGGTCGCCCTGGGCATCAAATAGCGCAACCGCTCGCAGTCCTTTCATAGCAAGGAGTTGACGCGACAGGGCTTCCAGACGTTGCTCATCACCCGTTGCGACCGCAGCAGCAAGGTTCGGGGCGAGCAGCTCGCCGACGCTTTCTAACCGCGTTTGGTGTGCCTCGCGAGCTTGCGTATCACTCTGTATAACCAGCAGTACGGCCATCATGGCGTACACCAGGAGCGGGAAACCGAGTAACGCAAACAGCAGTCGGGTATTCAAAGACATGAAAAGAAGCTCGCTGATTCAATGAGGTTGCCTGTCCAGCCTAAGGCAGCACCGATATAATGCAGCATAACGGTGACGATAAGGAACATTCATGAACGATCTTAAGGGCTATCCCACAATAGAAGATGTGGTTGGCAACACGCCCCTGGTACGCCTTAAGCGCATTAGCGCGGGGCGTAACAATACCCTGTTGGCCAAGCTTGAAGGCAATAATCCCGCTGGGTCGGTTAAAGACCGCCCCGCGCTCTCAATGATCAATGAAGCAGAAGCCCGAGGTGATATAGCCCCCGGTGATACGCTGATTGAGGCGACCTCAGGTAATACCGGTATTGCGCTAGCCATGGCGGCCGCGATTAAGGGCTACCAGATGGTGCTGGTTATGCCGGAAAACGCCTCGGAAGAGCGTAAGCAGGCAATGGCGGCCTATGGCGCTAAATTAATTTCCGCCAGCAAAGCGGGCGGTATGGAAGAGGCTCGGGATATTGCGGATGGCATGATCGCCAGGGGCGAAGGCAAGCCGCTAAACCAGTTCGCCAACACTGATAACCCGCTGGCCCACTATCGTACCACCGGTCCCGAAGTATGGGAGCAAACCGGGGGCGAGGTGACGCATTTCGTCAGCTCGATGGGCACCACGGGCACCATTATGGGGGTGTCGCGCTATTTGAAAGAGCAAAACCCGGCTATTCAGATTGTCGGTTTGCAGCCCGCCGATGGCGCCAGTATTCCCGGCATTCGTCGCTGGCCACAAGCGTACCTGCCGGCTATTTTTGAAGCGCCGCGGGTGGATGTCACCCTTGATATTGGCCAACAAGAGGCCGAAGAGCATATGCGCCGTCTGGCCCGTGAAGAGGGCATTCTGGCCGGGGTCTCATCGGGTGGCAGTCTCGCGGGCGCGCTACGTATCGCGGAGCAAACCGAAAATGCGGTGATTGTGTTTATCGTCTGCGACCGTGGTGATCGTTATCTCTCCACTGGCCTATTTGCCCCAGGAGTATAACCATGGCCATGTTGGGAAAACGGCGGCCGCCCAGGCCCGCGTCAGGCCACTCTGGGCTAGCGGGCACGCCTGGTGGCAAAACGCGTCATGCGGCTACGGGTGACACATCTCCTATGGTGATTGAGCGCTTAGCGCACGATGGCCGTGGCGTTGCCCACTCAGCCAACGGTAAAACGGTCTTTGTTGATAAGGCGTTGCCCGGTGAGCAGGTCGAAGTGGCCATTCATCTCACTCGCAAACGCTTTGATGAAGCGCATATCAAATCGCTGCTGACCACCTCCGAGCTGCGCGTCAAGCCGCCTTGTCCGCATTTTGGGCACTGTGGCGGTTGTGATCTGCAGCACCTAAGTGTCGATGCCCAGCGCGACCATAAACGAGAAGTAGTGCGCGATCTGTTTTCTCGCCAGGGTATAACGCTAAGCGAGATCGGCTCGATTCAAGGCAGCGATCAGGGCTATCGGCGCCGCGCACGGCTGGGGGTCAAAGTCGACAGCCAAGGCACTACGCGCCTGGGCTTTCGTGCCGCCCATAGCCATCGCCTGGTGGATATTGAACGCTGCCCGGTGTTGGTCGATCCCTTACAGCGCCTATTAACACCTCTGCGTGAGCTGCTGGGTACGTTAGAGGCGCCGCGCCAGGTAGGGCACATCGAATTATTGGCAACGGCGACCGCGCAGGTCGTGTTGGTTCGTCAGTTAAAAGAGCACACCGGGGACGCCGAACGCTGGCAAGCCTTTGCGCAGCAGCAGGGAGTGGCGCTGGGCACTTGGTTGGGGCGAGAAACACCCACACTGCACTGGCATGGCGCAGCGCCGGCGCTTGAAGAGTCGCTAACCGTTACCGGCCAACCACCGCTTAGCCTAAGTTTTGCACCGGGAGATTTTTTACAGGTCAACGCCCCGGTTAACCAGCAAATGGTCGCCCAGGTCATCCAGTGGTTAGCGCCTAAGCCGGGGCAAAAATTACTCGACTTGTTTGCTGGTATCGGTAATTTCAGCCTACCCATAGCGGCAGCGGGTGCTGAGGTTTATGCAGTGGAAGGTAACCCTGCCATGGTGGCGCGCATTGCGATTAACGCTAAGCGCAACCAACTGATGGTCAGCGGTCAGCAGGCTGATTTAAACAGCGCTGCCAGCGTTAAGGAGCTGTTGACCGTTCATGGCGGTAGCGATGCGCTTGTGCTCGATCCGCCGCGAAGCGGCGCCGAAGTTATTTGTCAGGCGCTGGCGCATCACCCGGTGCCCAGGGTGGTCTATATTTCCTGTGATCCGGCGACGCTTGCTCGGGATGCGGCACATCTTGTGCATGCGGGTTACCGGGTCAAGCAAGTAGCAGTGGCGGATATGTTCCTTCACACTGCGCATATGGAAACGCTGATGCTGTTCGAATACGGGGACTAGACGTTTCCCCATCGCATCAAGCCACGGTGGCGGTCGTGCAGAGACCGTCTCCCTGAAAGGATGAGTAATTGTCATGGTGAAAGTGCGTGAAGACCAGCCGCTAACCGCGGGCGGAAAGGTGGATATACAGCAGTGGTTAACGCGCCTGCAGGAGGATGTGCGCCTACCTGAGCCTGAGCGTCTAGTCGGCGCCTGTGAACTCGCCGAACAACTGGAGCTTGAAGCCCCGCGCACCCATCGCGTATGGCTATCGCCAGGCTCTAGTTTTCGCATGGGCCTGGAAATGGCCGATATCCTTGGTGAGTTAAAGCTAGACCAAGCCACGCTTGAGGCCGCCGTTCTCTACCGTGCAGTGCGGGAAGGGCTGCTGAGCCTTGAGTCCGTGACAAAACGCTTTGGCGAAGAAGTGGCCAGTCTGATTGATGGCGTGCTGCAAATGGCCGCTATTAGCTACCCGTTGGCGCCTGACCATGGCATGGGCCAACACAATCAGCAGGAAAACCTGCGTAAGATGCTGGTCAATATGGTCGGTGATGTGCGCGTGGCACTCATTAAGATTGCCGAACGCACCTGCGCACTACGCCAGGTAAAAGACGCTCCCCGGGAAAAAAGTTTACTGGTGGCTCGTGAAGTCGCCGATATTTATGCGCCGCTGGCCCACCGCCTGGGCATCGGTCAGCTTAAGTGGGAACTGGAAGATCTATCGTTTCGCTACCTGCACGAAGATGAGTACAAGGCGATTGCCAAGCTGTTGGCGGAGAAACGCCTTGACCGCGACCGCTATATTCACGATGTGGTCGAAACCATCAAAGGCTTGATGGAAGCTCAGCACATCCACCGCTACGACGTGGATGGGCGAGCCAAGCATATCTATTCGATCTGGCGCAAAATGAAGCGCAAACGGATCGATTTTTCACAAGTTCATGACGTGCGCGCAGTGCGTATTCTGGTGCCGGAAGTGGCGGACTGCTACACCGTGCTGGGGATTATTCACTCGCGCTGGCACCACGTGCCCAACGAGTTTGACGACTATATCGCCAACCCCAAAAAGAACGGCTATCAGTCGCTGCATACCGCCGTGATGGGGCCGGAAAACAAGGTGCTCGAAATCCAGATTCGCACCTTCGCCATGCACGACGAAGCGGAGCTGGGCGTTTGCGCCCACTGGCGTTACAAAGGCCACGATACCAACGCCAAAAGCCGTAGCTACGAAGAGAAAATTGCCTGGCTGCGTCAGGTACTGGAGTGGCAGGACGAGGTGGGTGGCTTTGGCGATTTGCGCGAAGGGCTCTCCAGCGATGTGGCCCCTGACCGCATTTACGTCTTCACTCCCGACGGTCATGTGATTGATCTGCCGCGGATTGCCACACCGATCGATTTTGCCTACCGGGTGCATACCGAAATTGGCCACCGCTGCCGAGGCGCCAAGATTAATGGGCGCATTGTGCCGCTCACCTATAAATTAAAAACCGGCCAGCAAATTGAAATTCTAACCGCTACCAAAGGTGGCCCAAGTCGCGACTGGCTAAACCCCAGTCTGGGCTATGTGCGCACTTCCCGGGCGCGGGCCAAAATTCAGGCGTGGTTCAAACATCAGGCACGGGATCAAAACCTGGACGAGGGGCGCGTGCTGTTTGACCGTGAAATGCGCCGCCTGGATGTGGAAGGTCTCGATTTGCCCAAGCTGGCCAAGACGGTCAACTACCAAAACGCCGAGGACATGTACGCGGCCATCGGCGCTGGTGACCTGCGTATCGGTCAGGTGCTGCACCAGGCTCAGCAACTGTTTGGTGAAACCGACGACCAAGAGCAGCTCGATCGCCTGCTCGCCAAACCTAAGCGCCAATCCAGCAAAGCCACCAAAAGCGATATCACGGTGCTCGGCGTCGGCAACCTTAAAACCAGTATGGCCAACTGCTGCCGTCCGGTGCCTGGCGAACCGATTATCGGCTTTATTACCCAGGGGCGCGGCGTCACCGTTCACCGCCAGGACTGCAGTAATATTCTGCAATTGCGGCTGGACGAACCCCAGCGCATTATCGAAGTGGAGTGGGGCGAACGCGCCCAGACCCGCTACCCGGTGACCATCGAGATTCAGGCCTGGGATCGCTCCGGGCTGCTGCGCGATGTCACGGGCCTGCTCGGTAATGAAAAAGTCAACGTGCTTGCCGTGAACACGCTAACGGACACCGATGAAGGCATTGCCCGGCTGCGTATTACCCTGGAAGTCGATGGCCTTGAATCCCTGGGGCGGTTGTTCTCGCGCATTCAGCAGTTACCCAACGTTACCGAAGTGCGCCGTTTGCGCAACGCCGACCCGGAACAACAAATTCGCAAGGGAGGGGCATAATGCGCCATGGTATCGATGATCTGCTGACCCTAATGCAGGTGCTGCGCGACCGGGAACAGGGCTGCCCCTGGGATCTCCAGCAGGATTGGGACAGCATTGTGCCCCATACCCTGGAAGAGGCCTACGAGGTCGCCGATGCCATCGAGCGACGCGCTTTTGACGAACTGCCCGGCGAGCTGGGCGATCTGCTCTTTCAAGTGGTCTACTACGCTCAATTTGGCGCGGAAGAGCAGCGCTTCGACTTTGCCGATATCGTCGATACGCTGACCGCCAAAATGCTGCGCCGCCATCCGCACGTGTTTCCGGAGGGCACGCTGGCCTCCCGCCGCCCGCCAGGAGTGAGTGCCGAAGAGGTGCAAACTCAGCAGGTCAACAGCCGCTGGGAGTTATTGAAGGCCGAGGAGCGTGCCGAGAGAGCCGTTGAGCGGCCCTCTGTGCTAGACGATGTGCCGCGCACGCTGCCCGCCCTTAGCCGCGCTGCCAAGCTGTCCAAGCGCGCCGCGCGAGTAGGCTTCGATTGGCCCGATGCGCGCGGCGTGGTGGCTAAAATTCGTGAAGAGCTGGCGGAAGTAGAAGAGGCGCTCGCCGCCGGTGATCAACAGCACGCCCAGGAAGAAGTCGGCGATTTGCTGTTTGCAGTGACCAATCTTGCCCGCACGCTGAATGCCGATCCAGAGCAGTGCCTGCGCGCTACCAATGCCAAGTTCGAGCGCCGCTTTCGTTTTGTCGAGCGCGAGCTTAGCGCTGCCCAGCGGCCATTAATAGAGGCTTCCCTAGACGAGATGGAAGCCCACTGGCAGGCAGCCAAAGCAGAAGAAAAACAATCTACCCATTCCTGATCTAATAATGACGCGACCCCTGCAAGGAGGCCATGCCAATGAGTCACGACCTACACGAATCTCTGCGCGATAATGTGCGTATTCTGGGCGACAGCCTGGGGCGAACCATTGCCGACGATTTGGGCCAAGCATTTGTCGATAAAATTGAAACCATTCGCGCCCACGCCAAGCGCGGGCGCCAGGGCGATTCACTGCAGCAGCGCGAACTGATCGAGTACCTGCGTGAGCTTCCCGAGCAGGATCTGCTGCCGGTCACCCGGGCGTTTAACCAGTTCTTAAACCTCGCGAACATTGCCGAACAGCACTATCGGGCGCGCTTTCGCCGGGTAGAGGACTACAAGCCCGGCTCCCAGCCGGTGCTCGGGGAACTGCTTGCGCGTGCCGAGCAGGCGGGCAACTCACCGCGTAAACTGGTCGAGACCCTCGCCAATATGCGCGTTGAGCTGGTACTCACCGCGCACCCCACCGAAGTTATCCGCCGAACCTTGATTCAAAAATATGATGCCATCGATGAGTGCTTAACCGCCATTGAGAGCTCCGAAGATTACCCAGAGCGTGGAACCCGTGCCCAGGGCCGCCTGGAGGAGCTGATTAGCCAGGCGTGGCACACCGACGAGATTCGCCACGAGCGGCCCACCCCGGTGGATGAAGCCAAGTGGGGCTTTGCGGTAATTGAAAACTCCCTGTGGCAGGCAGTGCCAGATTTCCATAGAGATTTGGATAACCTGCTGCTGGATACCGCCGGTGAGCGCCTGCCCCTGGACGCCGCGCCGATACGCTACGCCTCCTGGATGGGCGGCGACCGCGACGGCAATCCCAACGTGACCGCCCGAGTGACCCGTGAAGTGTTGCTGCTTGGCCGCTGGATGGCCGCCGACCTCTATTTGCGCGATCTTGAACAGCTCAAAACCGAACTCTCCATGTGGAAGGCCAATAGCGCGCTCAAAGCTGAGGCGGGTGATGTAGCCGAGCCGTACCGCGAAGTGTTGAAACGTCTACTGGCTAAGGTGGAGTCGACCCGGGATTGGGCCAAGGCCGAACTGGAAGGGCGCAACTACGACGGCGGGCCGATTATTGAAACCCGCGATCAGCTCTACTCACCGCTGCTCGCCTGCTACCGTTCGTTGTGTGATGTGGGCCTCGACACCATCGCTAACGGCGCGCTGCTGGATACGCTGCGCCGAGTAGCGGTGTTTGGCGTTACGCTGACCAAGCTTGACCTACGTCAGGAAGCCAGTCGCCATGCCCAGGTCATTGAAGAGCTAACAAGCTCCCTTGGCCTGGGTCACTACCAGGAGTGGGACGAAGCCAAACGTCAGGAATTTCTGCTTGAGGAGCTGGCCTCACGTCGCCCGCTGATTCCGCGCCGCTGGGAGTGTTCCGCCGAGTCCCGCGAAGTGCTGGATACCTTCAAAGTTATCGCCCAGGAGCACTCCGAAGCGCTGGGAACTTACATCATTTCCATGGCCGCTGAACCCTCGGACGTGCTCACCGTAGCACTGCTGATGAAAGAGGTCGGGGGGCAGGTAACGCTACCTATTGCACCGCTGTTTGAAACCCTTAACGACCTGGATCACGCAGGCGATGTGGTGGATCAGCTGCTGGCGATACCGGGCTACCGTTCGCTGATCGATGACCGTCAGGAGGTCATGATCGGCTACTCCGACTCGGCAAAAGATGCCGGCCAGCTGGCCGCTGCCTGGGCGCAGTACCGTGCTCAAGAGTCGCTGGTCAATGTGTGTAACCGACACGGTGTCGATTTAACCCTGTTCCACGGCCGCGGCGGCACCGTCGGCCGCGGTGGCGGTCCGGCCCATGCGGCGATACTCTCCCAGCCTCCAGGCTCGGTAAACGGCAGTCTGCGGGTGACTGAGCAGGGCGAGATGATTCGCTTCAAGTTTGGCCAACCCGATATTGCCCTGCGCTCCATGGAGATCTATGCCTGTGCAGTGCTGGAAGCCACGCTGTTGCCACCGCGTGCACCGGAACCGCACTGGCGTGAAGAGATGGATCAGCTCGCCAAGGTAGCGCATGGTGCCTATGTGGGCGTGGTGCGTGAAGACCCAGACTTCGTACCCTATTTCCGCGCGGTCACACCGGAAGGCGCCTTGGGTAGGCTGCCGTTGGGTTCACGCCCCACCAAGCGGCGCCAGGATGGCGGGGTGGAAACCCTGCGCGCCATTCCATGGATTTTCGCCTGGACGCAGATTCGCCTGATGCTACCCGCGTGGCTGGGCAGCGGCGAAGCCTTTGCGCGGCGCTTGGAGCAGCCCGGTGGACGCGATGTGCTACAGGAGATGCGCAACGAGTGGCCTTTCTTTGGCACCTATCTGGACATGCTGGAGATGCTGCTGGCCAAAGCCGATGTCGCCATTGCCGCTTACTACGAGCACCGCTTGGTCGACGAGCCCTCACTGAAGGCGTTGGGTAAAAAGTTACGCCAGCGCTTCGCGTCGTTGGAAGAAGCAGTGCTGGATATTCTTCAGCAAGAGAAGCTATTGGAAAACACGCCGCTGATTCGCCAGGCGATCGATGTTCGCAACCCCTACATCGATCCGCTGCACGGTTTGCAGGCGGAGTTGCTGCAGCGTAATCGCGACGCCGACGGGGCGATCAGCGCCGATCTTTCTCGGGCGTTAATGGTCACTATGGCGGGCATAGCGGCAGGTCTGCGCAACACCGGCTAGGCTGTTTTAACACGATTTTTTACCGTAACGTTTTACTACAACGTTCTACTACAACAGGGAGGCGTCAATGTCCTCAGATGCTCAAGCGGTACTCGACTTTTGGTTTGAGGAGTTGACGCCTGCTCAGTGGTTTAAAAAAGACGCTGAGTTGGATCGTACAATCTCGCAGCGGTTTGGCGCGCTGCATGCCCAAACCGCGCGGTGTGAATGTTACGCATGGCGTCAAACGCCGCAAGGGCGGCTTGCGGAGATCATTGTGCTGGATCAGTTCTCGCGCAATATCTATCGCGATGACGCTCGCGCCTTTGCCACTGATCCCTTAGCGCTGGCGCTAGCTCAAGAGGCGGTAGCCGCTGGGGCAGACGCAGAACTAACCAGCGAGCAGCGTGCGTTTTTGTATATGCCCTATATGCATAGCGAATCCGCGGCCATTCATGAGCTGGCGATGCAGCTGTTTGACCAGCCGGGGTTAGAGAATAACTACGACTTTGAAGTGCGCCACAAGGCGATTATTGATCGTTTTGGGCGCTACCCGCACCGCAACGCACTGTTGGGGCGGGGCTCTACCGACGAGGAGTTGGCCTTCTTAAAGGAGCCCGGCTCCTCTTTTTAACTGTTTGCTTATCCTCTTATAGCCACATGGCGTTTTATGTCGTTTCGAAAAACTACCCGTATCAATAAATATATTAGCGAGAGCGGGATGTGCTCTCGCCGTGAAGCCGACCGTTTTGTGGAGCAGGGCAACGTATGGATAAACGGTCGCCGTGCGACTACCGGTGATCAAGTGGTGGCGGGTGACTTGGTTAAAGTAAACGGTCAGGAGATCGAGCCTCAGGAAGAGGAGGATCTGGTACTGATCGCGCTGAACAAACCGGTGGGCATTGTCAGTACCACTGAGTCCAGCGAAAAGGACAATATCGTTGAGTTTGTGAAGCATGGCGTGCGTATTTTTCCCATTGGGCGGCTCGATAAAGACTCTCAGGGGCTGATTTTTTTAACCAATAACGGCGATCTGGTTAATAAGATTCTGCGCGCCAATAACAACCACGAAAAAGAGTACCAGGTGACGGTGAACAAGCCGATCACCGACGAGTTTATCGAGGGCATGCAGAGTGGTGTGCCGATTCTTGGCAAGGTGACTAAGCGCTGCAAGGTGCAAAAAGAGTCCACCTTTGTGTTCACCATCACTCTGGTGCAGGGGCTCAATCGGCAAATTCGCCGTATGTGCGAATACTTCGGCTATGAAGTTACCCAGCTTATTCGCACGCGCATTATGAATGTGCCGCTAAAAGGCTTAGCCCTGGGCGACTGGCGCGATCTCACTGCCAAAGAGATCGATACCATTATCGCGCTGACCGAACGCTCAGAGGCGGCACCAGAAAAGAAAAGTAAAGCTAAACCGGAAAGGCCCAACTACAGCTCAGGCGCAGGAAAGGCAAAACCGCCTTCCGCAAAAGGGCGCCCGGCCAAAGCAGGCGCGAAGGCGGCTGGTGCCAAAGCCGCCGGGGCTAAACCACCCGTCAAGGGTAAAAAAGCCGCCAGCGGAAAAGTCAGTGGAAAAACAGGTACCGGCCCGAAAGGCAGTACGTTAGGCAAGCCGCACTCCAAGGGCAGCAAAGCCCCCGGCAAGCTTGGTGCTAAAAGCAAGCCTGGAGCTAAAGGTAAGCCCGTTGGTAAAGGCCGCGGTAAGCCAGCGGCGGTCGGAAAGCCTTCCCAGCGGCGCAAGTAACTCCCCATCATTCAAGAGTCTTCACTGTGATCCCAATCGTCGCCTTTTACGCTGTAGTGAGCGTTATCGCTTATATCACTTACGCTATCGACAAAAAGGCGGCTATTAAAAACCGCCGTCGGGTGAGTGAAAAGTCGCTACATCTGCTTGGGGTAGTGGGTGGCTGGCCGGGTGCGCTACTGGCCCAACAGCAGCTGAGGCATAAAACCCAGAAAACCGCCTTTCAAGTTACGTTCTGGCTGACGGTTGTCGTAAATCTGGCCTGTCTAGGGTGGCTAACGGTTTCATTGAGTCTCATTTAGCCACCCGTTTAGCCACCCTATACTTGGTGCCTACGCTCTGGCGTGATTGCCGTGCGCGAAAAGAAAATTAGCGATCAGCTCTTTGCCGCCTTCGGTGGCAAACGATTCTGGGTGAAACTGGATGCCGTGAATCGGGTACTCCCGATGTTTAACCCCCATCAGTTCGAATTCACCCAGTGCCAGCCAACGGCTGCGCTGCTCAAAGCTATCGGCTGCAAGTGCGCCTACTGTGGCGGTCACTTCCAGGCACTCGGGCAGGGTGATCGCATCGGCAATTAGCGAGTGGTAGCGCATCACTTCAAGCTGGTCGGGCACGCCGTTAAACACCGATGCGTTATTGTGGTTGATCGGGCTGATCTTGCCATGCATCGGTAGCGGCGCCTTCACTACCTTGCCGCCAAATACGTGCACAATGCCTTGCATACCCAGGCATACTCCCAGCAGCGGGGTGGTCTTACCCAGTTTCTCGATCACTTCAGCGCATACACCAAAGTAGCGCGGGTCATCCGGCGAGCCGGGGCCGGGGGAGATGATAATACGCTCCGGGGCCATGGCTTCGATGGCGCCGTAATCGATCTGATTATTGCGCTTAACGATAATCTCAAAATTGGCCAGCCCGCCGCGATTCTTCTCTGTGGTTAGAATCTCACCAATAAACTGGTAGAGGTTATAGGTGAAGGAGTCGTAATTATCGATGATAAGTACCTTCATGCTGGGCTCTCCATGTCCGTCTCCATAAAGGGGGTAAGGGCTTTGCGAGTACCGGCAAACTTGCGGCGGATCTCCTCATACTCATCGGCGGCATTGCTATCAAACACATTGCCACCGCAGGTTTGCACGTAGGCACGCTCACCATTCACAAACACGGTACGAATCGGAATCGCAAAGGTACAGTCCCCGTTGAACGAGAACTGGCCCACTGCGCCTCCGTAGGGGCCGCGCCCGTCGGTTTCCAGATCGTCGATGATTTTCATCGCCTCGATTTTGGGTGCGCCGGTGAGGGTGCCCGCGGGGAAGTTGCTGGCCAGCGCGGTAAACATATCTTCGCCTTCGGCGATGATGCCGACGATCTCGCTGGAGATATGCTGCACGTGGCTAAAGCGTTTGATATCCATCAAACTGCGCACTTTCACCGTGCCAAACTGCGCTACCCGGCCAATATCGTTGCGGTGTAGATCCACGATCATATTGTGCTCGGCGATCTCTTTGGGATCGTTAAGCAGCGCGCGGGCGAGCTGGGTATCTTCTTGGGGCGTCTGACCCCGGGTGGTGGTACCCGCCAGCGGAAAGGTCTCCATCTCGCCCTGGCGCAGCCGAAATAAAAGCTCTGGGCTTGCGCCAATTAGCTTTTGTTCGCCAAATTTGACGTAGTACATTTGCGGCGACGGGTTGATGGTGCGTAGCTGGTCATACAGCGCCAGGGCGTCGCCTTTAATACTGAAGCGTTTTTTAAAGCCAACTTCGCACTGGAACACTTTGCCGTCGATAATATCCTGTTTCACCTTGGCCACCGCCTCGGCGTGTTCTGCCTGGCTCATGGTGTCGCCTAAGGCGGTGATTTTCAGCGGGCCTGCCGGCTCATCGTCTGCATCAATTAACGTCTGTAGAAATTCGTAGCGGCTGTTGTCGTAATAGAAGTAGGTGACTTCTCCGGTCATCTTGTCGAGGATCAGGCCATCTTTGTAAAGCCCGAAACGGAAGGTGTCGAAATCATCGCTGGCTTTTAACGTAAGCGATGGCTCGAAATACTGCATGGCATCGTAACCAAGGTAACCGCTTAACCCTCCGGCGTACTTGCGGGAAATAATATTCTGCGGGATCAGGCTGCGCAGCAGTTCGTAGGGGTTGTCGCTAGTGTAGTGGTTGGCATTGCCGCCACGTTCTTCAATGGTCAGTGTGTTGCCGTTGGCGTAGAGCGTGTACTCGGGGTCGAAGCCGATAATCGAGTGGCGCGCCATATGGCTATCTTCACCCAGAGACTCAAGCATGTAGCAGGTATCAAACCGACGCTCGATTTTCTGAAACAGGGCAAAGAAGTCGCAGTCCGCCGCCAAGGTCACATAGTGAGGTTTGCGCGGCAGCGTAAAAGGCTGCGGGCCTGATGAGGCATGTGTATTGGCAGTGGTCATGATGCATCATTCCGTGAAGAAGGGCTTGAAGAGGGTAACGTGGTCAGCGCGCGGGAACCCCGTGAAACCGTAGCGATGCCCACGCCCAGGGTTTCGGCAATTTTGCGGTGGGGCACGCCTTCACGCAGCAGCTTAAAAATTTGTAGGCGTTTACTGATTTCTTGGTACTCTGCAGGCGTTAGCAGGCTCGCCAGCGCTGCGTCCATTGCTTCAGGTGAATCAATAGCGAGCAAATGGCGAATGAGCTCAGCCTGGTAGTGTTCGTCTGTTGTCATGTGTGCCACCAGGTAACCTGTAATGTACTAGCGTACTAGTACGCTACCTGATTGCTCAGGGAAGTCAAGCAGAGCGTTCAATTTTGAGGAGTCACGATGACCGGCTATTTTATTCAAGCCTTTATTTACCTTGTCGCCGCGGTGATCGCGGTACCGCTAGCCAAGCGTTTTGGTCTGGGGTCTGTGCTGGGGTATCTGGTTGCTGGGGTCGTGATTGGCCCGATTCTGGGGCTGGTGGGGCAGGAGACCACCACCATTCAGCACTTTGCCGAGTTCGGCGTGGTGATGATGCTGTTTTTGGTGGGCATGGAGCTAGACCCCAAAGGGCTGTGGGCCATGCGGGTTCGTCTGATCGGCCTGGGCGGACTTCAGGTCTTGCTAACCGCCGCAGCTGGCACCGCTATTGCCTGGTGGCTGGGACTCGTGTGGCAAACCGCCCTGGCGGTGGGACTGATTTTCGCGCTCTCTTCTACGGCGATTGTGCTGCAAACACTGAATGAAAAGGGGCTGGCCAAAACCGAGGGTGGGCGCAGCGCTTTTTCGGTGCTGCTGTTTCAGGATATTGCGGTAATCCCCATGTTGGCGCTGATCCCGCTGCTGGCGCTGCCTGAGTTGATGGGGGCGGGCGGTGATGACGGTCACGCCAGCTTAAGCCTGGTAGCCCACTTGCCCGGCTGGGCGCACGCCTTAGTGGTCGTGGGTGCCATCGTGAGTGTCATCGCCGGCGGCTACTACTTAATGCCGCTGCTGTTTCGCTATGTGATTGGCTCTGGCCTGCGTGAAGTGTTTACCGCTACAGCGTTGATGTTGGTGATTGGCATCGCCGCACTGATGAGTGTGGTCAATTTATCCCCCGCGCTGGGTGCCTTCCTGGCGGGGGTGGTGCTCGCCAACAGTGAATTTAAGCACGAGCTGGAAGCCAATATTGAGCCCTTCAAAGGACTACTACTGGGGCTGTTCTTTATTACCGTAGGGGCGGGCATCAACTTCTCGGTGTTAGCAGCGGAGTGGGGCACGGTGCTATCGCTAGGCGTGGCGGTTATCGTTGTTAAAGGTGTGATTCTGTTGGGTTTGGCGCTGCTATTTCGAGTGCCTGGTAGCAACGGCTGGCTGTTTACTTTAAGCCTTGCCCAAGCCGGTGAGTTTGGCTTTGTGCTGCTGACCTACAGCGTTCAAAACAGCGTGATTCCTACCGATATCTCCCAGGTGCTTTCGTTAGTCGTGGCGCTATCGATGTTCTTAACGCCGTTGCTATTTATTGCCTATGACCGGCTGGTGCTGCCGCGCTACCTTATCGCTAAAAACGATGATCGCGAAGCCGATGCTATTGAGGAGCAGGCACCGGTTATCGTTGCGGGGGTAGGGCGGTTTGGACAAATAATCTGCCGCTTGCTGCGCGCCAATAATATCCCCATCGTGGCGCTGGATCTGGAGATTGAGCAGATCGAGAATCTGCGCAAAATTAATATCAAAAGCTACTTTGGTGACGCCAGCCGCTCCGACTTGCTTGAGACCGCAGGGATTGAGCACGCTAGGTTACTAGTTATCGCGTTAGACGATCGTGAGCGTGCCGTGCAGATGGTTAAGCATGTGAAGCATGCTTACCCCCAAGTGTGGGTGCTGGCCCGTGCGTTCGACCGTGGTCATGGCTATCAACTACGTGATGCAGGGGCCGACGACGTTATCAGTGAAACCTATCATTCAGCGCTGGAGTTGGGTGGGCACGCACTGACTGCCATGGGCGTGCACCCTATGCGAGCTAAGCAGATGACTTGGGCCTTTGTACAGAACGAAGATGCCCACGAAGATGAACTGTTTGAAGCCTGGAAAGAGATCGAAGAGGGCATCAGCTTCAGCCCCCGCTACGGCGAGCTATTTATGAAGCTGGAAGAGTCGTTGAACAGCGCAATGAAGCAGGATTGGCCCGAACCCCAGCGGCAAGATGTGCCTATTTGGACACCGCCTGAAGTTGATCAGGAGCACAATGCATAGGTAATGACGTAAATAATGGCGGTTTGCTGTGGTGCGCTGATTTATTAGCTCCCCTCCACCGTAAACCGCATCATTACATAGATTAAGTGGTGATCAAACGCGATGAACTGCTGCCAATATTATTCTTCTTTCATAGGTTTGTATCGTTCCCAACCCATTTTATGATGGTATTTAATCATTGCTTCTTCATAACTATCAGCCTCTATTCTATATAGTAGCTTCGCATTCTGAGAAAGCAGCACTTTCTTTTTTTATTCGGCTATATTATTTACAGTAGACAGCGTCGTGCCGTCCTCATCTTCCCAAACTTCGAAAATCATCATATTTAGCCTCAGTAATCTTTTATGGAACAAATGCTTCACCCGTAATGACTTCTATATCAACACGAATAGCATTACCCCGAGGGAAACTTCTAGAAACGGGGGCCATAACACCGCCAGCATTTCCTGCGTTATTGATAAAGCGTTCTGCCTGATTAAAATCTCTAGCTCGCTTTCGTATTTACATTTTTGTCAACTGTGTTTGCCTCTCATCAAGCATCAATAGCTCTTCTGCTGAACTGGGAGAGCTCATTTGTGACCAAGCAACTGACGCCTCTAGGCCACCACCTTGTGCCTGAATTCTTCCGCGGTGCATTATTTCTTCTGTACTTGAATGAGTGCCAGTATATGCGCCAGGGCGTGTTTGAAACGTATCATTTGTAGGGCTAGAGATGGTAGATACTGCAGTCGCAGTGGCCCCTATTCCCAATGCACCTAAAAGCCATTGTCCAGCTGAAACACAAGCTGCCATCGTGGGGCCTGGTACCGCGCATACTTGGGCCACTAACCCCTGCGGATCCACCATCCCCGTCGGATTATTTACATAACCACACAAGTTCGTGCCGCCGTTGAGGCTGATCGGATCCTGGCTGATGCATCTGCCTTACTGTGGGTCGTAGTAGATACCGCTTTCTTCGTCGCGCCACTGGCCCTGGAGGCGGATCGGTTGGGTGACGTTGCGCACGGCGCGTTGGTTTTTGACCGCGGCCCAGTCGTCGGGTTCGGCGAGCCATCGGGGTTGGCGTTGGGGGTGGCTGACTGCATCGGCGTACCCAGGGCGTCGGTGACGTAGGCGCTGAGTACCTAGCCTTGCTGGGTGACATCAATACGCAGCATGGGCACAAAACTGCCCGGCTCGTAGACCACGGTGGTGCGCTGATTGTCCGTATCTTCGCGCACGATGCGATCACCGTCCCAACCGTAGTGGGTGGTGCCGTTGGTGTGGCGCACGGTTTTGCTGATGCGTCTTCCCAGGCCGTCGTAGCGGTAGGTGGCTTCGCGGGTAGCCCCCAGTTCGCTGGCGTGGTAGGCGATGCGCGCCGTCATAGCCCAGGGTTAAACGTTCGCCGTTGGGCTGTTGGCGTTCGATCAGGTTACCGGCCCCGTCGTAGCGGTAGCGGGTACCGTTTAGCTGTCCCAGGCTATTATCAGAAAGGGCCTGTTGGCCTTCTAACCGATTACCGGCCGCGCCACACTGTAGCGGTGGGCGTGGTCACCATGCTGGCTGCCGATTAGACGCCCGGCGGCGTCGTAGCTGCAGGCGATGACTTTTGATGCTTGATCGCCTTACAGTGCACGGAAGCTCATCCGACTCAGGGTATCGTCATGGTACTGCTCTTCCCTGCCTAAAGAAAGCCAATTGGCTGCCCACTTCTATTGATATTCAATAGACACTGTTTGCCAATTCATTTCTTTTCTAAATATATCTGCATTAGTTATAATTTTGGGTGAGAAAATCTTTAATTGGTCGGGGCCTGTCCATTCAAAATCTATAGATACAGCAGCCTCTATAATGAAAATATCTTCGAAGGCGCTAACCTTTTCATCTTGTCTAAGTGCTACTATCGTCGCAGATGGTGTCGTTGCTCCACAGCCTTTGATATAAACCATGGCTTCATATTTACCGCTCGGAGATTTACTGCGGGAAATTTCATGTGTTTCACAATCTGAAAAAATACCTCCACTGAAAAAAAACCACACCACAATACCTAAAAGAGCGAGTAAAACAAAACTACTACCAATGATTATTATCTTCAAAACTTTCATCTCATCATGGTCCGAGTTGAATAGGAGTGTTCCACTGTTCTCTATTACGATAAAAATCTATTCCTTCCTTAATCCAGTACTGATCTTGCGGATCATCGCCAAAAGGAGCTGTGCCGAGAAAGGGGAATAAGCTAGGCCCTGGGCTACCCCAGGAGGGTAAAGAAGTTCCCGCAGCTTGCTGCGCTCGACCTGCTTCATTCAAGAGGATTGTATCAGGAAAGCCAAAAGCTGCCCCAGTAGCGCCATAGTTAAAATTGCCGAAGTCTTCATAATCACTACCTTGCTGCTTGTAATCCCAGGGCCCTCCATTTTTCACTTGATTCCTAAACCACCACGGACTCCATTTATCACTTGCATTTGCTATATTACTGTCGATGTCAGCGCCTGAGGGCGCGAGTGGAGGCCATTTTTTGCAGTTACCAAGTTCACCCTCTTGGGGGCAGGATGTGGTAGAGCCCATAAGATCGCTAAAGTCAGCACCTAAAAAACCACTCAGCCCCAGCGGATCCACCATCCCTGTCGGGTTGGTCACATACCCATACAAGTTAGTGCCACCGTTAAGACCAATCGGATCCTGGCTGATATACCTGCCTTGCTGCGGGTCGTAGTAGCGGTGGCGGTTGTAGTAGAGGCCACTCTCTTCGTCGTGCCATTGGCCCTGGAACCGGATTGGTTGGGTGACGTTGCGCACGGCGCGTTGGTTTTTGACGGCTGCCCAGTCGTCGGGTTCGGCGAGCCAGCGGGGTTGGCCGTTGGGGGTGACCAGTTGCATCGGTGTACCCAGGGCGTCGGTGATGTAGGCGCTGAGTACCTGGCCTTGTTGAGTGTCATCAATGCGCAGCATGGGCACAAAACTCCCAGGCTCATAGACCACGGTAGTGCGCTGGCTATCCGTTTCTTCCCTTACAATGCGGTCACCATCCCAGCCGTAGTGGGTGGTGGCGGTGGTGCCATTGGTGTGACGTACGGTTTTGCTGATGCGTCTTCCCAGGCCGTCGTAGCGGTAGGTGGCTTCGCGGGTCGCCCCCAGCTCGCTGGCGTGGATCAGGTGCACTAGGCGATTCGCGCCGTCGTAGCCCAGGGTTAGGCGTTCGCCGTTGGGCTGTTGGCGTTCGATCAGGTTACCGGCACCGTCGTAGCGGAAGCGGGTACCGTTTAACTGCCCCAGTCGATTATCAGAAAGGGCCTGTTGGCCTTCTAACCGATTGCCCGCCGCGTCCACTGAGTAGCGGTGGGCGTGGTCGCCGTGCTGGCTGCCGATCAAGCGCCCGGCGGCGTCGTAGCTGTAGGCGATGACTTTTTCTGCTGGATCACCTTGCAGGCTGCGGAAGCTCATCCGGCCCAGGGCGTCGTATCGATAGCTCTGCTGGCTGGCGGTGTCCGGGCTGCGCAGGGTGAGGTGATCCAGTTGGCCCAGGTTCGTGTACCCGCGCTCCAACACCAGCGGCTGGTTGTGCGCCTTGGCGCCGGTGCTGAGGCGGCGCTGGGTCTCCCGGTGCAGCGCATCGGGTTCCAGGGCGATTTCCAGATCCAGGCCTGGGGCACTTAGGCCGTGCAGGTGGCCGCTGCCGTAGGTGTGCCAGTTGAGCGCCGGTAGTTCACCGAACTGACTAGCCTGGGGCGCGCCGGTAGCCGTCAGGCTATGCTGGTGTTGCCAGCTCCAACCACTCTCTCCTGCATGTTGCTGCTGTTCGCCGATTAAGCGTTGGGCGTGGTCGTAGTTAAAACTGACCTCGCCGTGGTCGTTGGTGACGCTGAGTAGCTGGCCATTGGTGCCCCACTGGTACTGCTCCGTGCTGGCCGGGGCGTGTTCCGTGGCGGGCAGGTGCCGGGCGGTGAGGCGACCAGCTTCGTCATAGTCGTACTTAGTGACCAGCGGCTGACCATCAGGGCCGGGGCGATTGGCCTCAATGCGTTCGATCAGTCGCCCGGCGTCATCGTAGCGGTACTGCTGCTCCCGGCCATCGGGGCCGGTCTCGCTGGCTAAGCGATCCATCTCGTCATAAGCAAAGCGGTAGACCGCGCCGTTGCCCAGGGTCAGCTCGCTGAGGCGGCCAATGTCATCGTAAGCGGTGAACTGCTGGCTGCCGTCGGCCTCGATGCGTTGCACCTGGCGGCCGTGGTCATTAAAGAAGAATTGTTGCCTAAACCCTTGCGGGCCTTCCAGCTCCACCAGCCGCCCAAGCGCATCCACATGGTGGTGCCAGTGGGTGCCGTCCGGCAGTTGCGTGGCGAGTCGTCGACCCATCTCGTCGTGCTGGGTGCGGGTGGTCTCGCCCAAGGCGTTGGTGACACTGGCCAGATAGCCGTGGCGGTCGTAGGCGTACTCGGTGCGCTGCTGGGAGCAGTCGATCTGGGCGGTGATCTGGCCCAGGGCGTTCCACTCGCGTTGGTGGGTAGCACCCCCCGCATCGGTGACAGTGGTAGGGCGGTCGGGCAGGTCGGTATTGTCGTAGGCGAAGGCGGTGGTGCCTTCCGGCCCGATGACTTCCAACGGATGGCCGAGGTCGTTACGTGGGATCTGCCAGCGCTGATCGCCAGGGCCTTCGATGTTAACCGGTTGCCCCAGGGCATCCCGTTCAATGGCCCAGCGGGTGCCATCCGGGGCTACCTGGGCGATCACCTGACCATGGTCATCGCGCTCGATTAGCATCTCGTGGCCCAGCGGATCCACCGTGGCTACTTTGAGACCGGCACGGTCATAGCGAAACTCGATCCGCGAGCCATCGGCGCGGGTATGGGCCGTCCAGCGGCGGCCGGGGCCGCTGCCCACAAAGTGGTAGCGCTCCTCCCGGCCCAGGCTGTCGGTGACCAGCGTATGATCCACTTGGTAGCTGTACGTCCGCGCCAAGCCACCGGCTTCCTGCTGGCCGACCACGCGGCCATCCGGGGCGTGGCGATCCCAGGTGTAGTGGGCTTCCATGCCGCCGGGTACCCGGTGGGCGGTAAGCATATGCGCTTGCCACTCGAACTCGCGCACCACTTCACCGTGGCGGTGACGCACCGCAATCAAATCCCCCACCGGGCTATAGGAGTAGCGCACTAACCACTCGTCCGCCGACTCACCGTCGTGGGCCTGCACCAGCTTGACGCCGGTCAAGCGCTGCCCGGTGTCGCCTTGCATCGCGGGTAACAGGGCATCGTAGACCAGCTGGTAGTGGCGCTGGGCGCTGTCGATCACCCGCACCAACAGATCACCCTCCCAGCGGTACTGGGTGGTGTAGCCGTTGCGGTCGCGCTCTTCGATTAAGGGCCAGCGGGCGCTATTATTTCCTACGTTATCGCCTGAACTCGCGCCAATGGTTGCCACGTCTGTTGGGTTAGCAAACACATAGTAAAGCCCGCTGGCATCGCTTAACACGATACGCTCAGGATCATTGCGCAACGTCTCGTCCAGGGCTTGCCAGCGGGGCGCGTTGCTATCTTCAGCGGTTGAGGCACCCCCGCGGCGTATCCATAGCTGTTCGGTGGGCGAGAAGCGTGCCTGGCCGGGGGCCAGTGAACCAAAGGTAATCGCACGGCCCTGGGCATCTTGGACAATACAGGCGTCGTCATTGAGGGTAATGGCCAGAGACTCGCCGGGGAGCGACCAACCCTGACCCAGGGCGCCTACCGCTCCGTTGCTGGAGAGGTAGCCACGGCTAAACACAAACGGCCGTGGCGCGGGGAGTGCAAAATCGGTCTCGGCGGGCAGCAGCTTGGCGCCCAGCAGCGGGTTCACCGGGCTACCCACCGCCGGTTGGCAGGCACTGCAGTCGTCGGCCAGGCCATCGGTGATGTCGATATCGTCTAACGCCAACGGCGTGGCGGCGGTGATGTCGCTGCTGAGCAGTGGGGTCTGGTGCGGCTCAAGGGTAACGTCCTCGCTCTCCTCAGGCTCGGCTTCCCCGGGTAAGCGGGGCAGTACAATCGCCTGGCCCTGGCCGCGGCCGGGGCTACCGCCGGAGTTGATCTTGACCTGGGGGCCGACAATGGTCACGCCGCCGGGGTCGAGCTTGATAAAGCTGCCCCCGGCTTTAAGGGTGATCTCGCTACCCGCTTCCAACACGATTTGGCTGCCCGCTTTGTGGTGCAGCTCGCGGCCGGTCTCCACCAGCTGGGCTTCACCGTAGACCTCATGGCGGGTTTGATCGACCTGAAGGTGGTCATCGCCCTTGATCTGGGTGTAGCGCTTGCCGTGTACGGTGAGGTGATCGTCGTTACGGATTTCGCTCAAGCGGTTGCGGTGCAGCTTGAGGTGGCTGTCTCTGCGGATCTCCTCGGTGCGGTCGTTAAGGGTGAGCAGCTCCAGATCTTTCTGAGCGTGGAGCCAGATCTGCTCTTCGCCAGTGGCGTCCTCGAAGCGCAGTTCGTTAAAGCCTTCCGATTTATGACTCTGGGTGCGGATCACCGTGCGGGTCTTGTGCTCCGGCAGCGGGTAAGGCGGGGTATTCACCGCGTGGTAAGTGCGGCCGGTGACCAGCGGTTGATCAGGGTCGCCCTCTAAAAACGAGACAATGACCTCATGGCCGATCCGGGGGATCGCCATACTGCCGTAGCCACCGCCTGCCCAGCCCTGGGCGACCCGCACCCAACAGCTGGCGGTCTCATCAGGCTCGGCGTAACGATCCCAGGGGAACTGCACCTTGACCCGGCCATGTTCGTCGCAGTAGATCTCTTCGCCTTCGGGGCCGACCACAAAGGCCACCTGGGGGCCATCGACCCGCGGCTTGGGATTGGGCACCGGGCGGAAAGTCTGGTCCCGAGGCATGATCACCACGTCGTTGTGGTAGCGGGTCATCAGCTCGCCTGATTGGGCACTGTTCCCGTTATTACTGCCATTACCACCCCGGGCCATGCCGTCCTCTTCCAGCGCTTGGGGCTGTTCGCCGTGGTGGATCACTGAGACCACCTGCCACGCTTGGTTAAGGCTATCGATATCGTGGTCGGTGAGGGTAAAGCAGATGCCGGGGGCGAGCTCGGGCAGGTCACTCTCGGCTTCGGCGGTGGTGGCGTCGGCGCGCAGGGATTCTAAGCGGTGGCGGGTAAAGGGCTTACCGGAAGCGTCCTTCTTATAGCGGCCGGGGTAGTCAAAGTGTTCGTAATCCTCCCGCTGGGCGTGTTCGCCCAAGTTGGGAGCGAGGTGCTCATGGATCTGCGCATAGGGCGGGTTTTTAAAGGTGTAGTCCTTGAGCATCGCCGAGGCGGGGCGCACCCGGTTGGCCTGACGCAATTTACGCACATGGCGTCGGGGCGGTGTGCCCCCAGCGCGGCCGTGGTAGGTGCGCTCACCCACGCTGGGCAGCACCACGGTGGCATCGGCAAACACCAGCTGGTGTTTGCCGCCCTCGGCGTTCTCAAACTCATGAAAATAGAAGCAACCCTCTTCGGCGGCTAAACGCTCGATAAAGGCCAGGTCGGTCTCGCGGTACTGAACCAGAAACTCCCGGTCGAGGGGCGTGCGGGTGGTAGCAAAGCCGATATCGGTGAGACTGCGCTCATTAGCGAGCGTCGTGATGGCATCATAGGGGGACGTATCCTGAAAGATACGCGAATTATGGCGTAGCGATAATCGCCACAGCGCGGGACGAATCTCCACCCGATAAAAGCTGCGGCGGTGCCCCCTATCGCCGCGGTGCAGCTCTGAAATCATGCCATGGATACGACGTAGCGGCTCGCCGTCCTGCCAAATGGTCAGGGTGGCGTTTTGATCCAAACAGTCGCTGGGCGATAGGTTGTGGGTACGGCTGGCAAACTCAACCGAGAGCGCAAACGGCTCCGACAGCGCCTCGCGATGGGTAAAGCGCACCACGGCGGTGTCATCGGCCCCGGGTAGGGTCAGGGTAAATTGCAGGCCCGTTTTGTCCGCCATCGCTCCGCTCCTTGGATCATTAACTGCTAATGAGAAGCGGTCAGAATAGCGAGGCAGAGTTGAAGCGCAACCCCTTGAGGGCACGAAGCGTTAATGGCTTACACGCTTGTAAGAAATGGCTTACAAAATTTTAAGCCATATCTTACAAATCGATGGGTAATCAGAGAAAAGCGAATTTAAATTAATTTAGGTTGGGCGTTAGAACGGAAGATGCAATGAGGCACTTAGCATATTGAGGTGGCTGAGGGTTGGAGCGTCGATGCGTTCATACTCTAGGCGACTGACGAGTCGGTTGATCGTCACCGTGGCGCCGAAACCTTGCAGCAATGCAGTACCGCTTTCATCGGCGCCTTCCAGGTCGCTTTCACCACGCCATTCTGTGATGCCGGACTTCGCATAGACGCTAAAGGCGCCCATGCGAACTCCGGCAACAATGGCGCCACCCAAACTGAGTGTATCCATAATGAGGGGGTTAACACCGGAGGAAGTGGAGATTTCGTCGCTTTCCCGGTAGGCAATTTCAGCGCCAATATCGAGTTGGGGGAGTCGCCAGGGGCTGTAGCCTGCGGTGACCCGAAAACCGCTGGTATAGTTATCAAGGCTTTGAAGGTCACTGCCTTCTAAGATAACGCCGTTATCCAGCTGCATGAGTTCGCTATTAGGGGCGGTATAGGCCATCACCGGCGGAGTGTCGTCGGCGTAGCTGCTAAACCAGGGAACGGAGCAGCAGAGCAGGGTGCTTGCCAAGCGTTTGATTGGCATTTCTCTTACACCTATCGGTACATACCCAAGTGTTGTCGTATAGCCATGGGTAGAGAGGAAAAAGCAATTCTATTCAGATTAGCAACTGGCTTGGATTTCCACCACTTTAATTGCGCCCTGGGCTAGGTTATCGACTAAATTTTTACCCATAGTGATAAAGCGCTCACCAAATACCCACTGGGGGGACAGCACCGCTTGCCGGGGTGTCTGCTCTTTTTGACGTTGCCGCTGGCGCCACGCCAAAGCCATTTCGCTCCAGTCGTCCACGTGTTCAAGTTGAAAGCCGCCCACTTCAAGCAGTCGAGTTAGTTCAACCAAGGTAAGTAGATGGGAGTGCTTGGAGGAGGCTGCCCAAGGCACTGGGTAGCGAAGTTGCGCCACGTTGGGGCCACTGACGACCTCGTGCATCACTAACTGCCCACCGGGGCGCAGAATTCGTCGACTTTCTGTGATTACCTTGGAGACATTGGGCATATTGAGCAGGCTGTGCTGAAACAGCACGGCATCAAAGCTGTTATCCGCAAAGGGCAGAGCGCTAGCATCGCCCGTTACCCAGGCAAGCGGTGGGGCGTCTGGCTGATTTACCCGTAAGCTCAGCGATTTATTGAGCGCACTGAAGCCGTGGGTAATATCCAGCCCCGTCATTTGAAAACCGAGTGAAGCACCTTGGCGCATTAGCCCGCCCAGCCCCGCGCCAATATCTAAAACTTTTCCGTGGTCGTCAGGGGTGAGTCGTTCCAGCAGCCGAGTAGAGGCTGCCACACCGCCAATATGCAGCTGATCCAAAGGCGCCAATTGGTGCAGCGTAGGGCCAGCAGGGTAGTGAGCATTGATCTGCGCCAATATCTCATCAGCGCGCAGGGCGCGCTGATAGTGGTTGGCTAAAGGGTTGGAAGGGGTCATCGCTTACGATTCTTGATCCAAGCCCAACTCTTGAATGGAAATTTCACGCATTTTAAATTTCTGAATCTTGCCGGTGACGGTCATCGGGAACTCGTCAACGAACTTAAAGTAGCGCGGAATTTTGAAGTGGGTGATCTTGCCTTTGCAGTACTCGCGTAGCTCTTCACCGGTGACGTCACCCGCGGTGCTGTTGAGTTTCACCCAGGCAATCAGCTCTTCACCATACTTCTTGTCGGGCACGCCGGTGACCTGTACTTCTGAGATCGCCGGGTGGGCGTAGAGAAATTCTTCGATCTCTTTGGGATAGACGTTCTCGCCGCCGCGAATGACCATATCTTTGATGCGGCCGACGATCTGGATGTAGCCCTCTTCATCCATGGTGGCCAGATCGCCGGTGTGCATCCAGCCCGCTTCGTCGATGGCCTCGGCGGTGGCTTTATCGTTGTTCCAGTACTTCAGCATTACGCTGTAGCCGCGGGTACACAGCTCGCCGATTTCGCCCCGAGGCAGAATGCCGCCGTTGCCAGGGTCGACAATTTTGTTCTCTAAGTGAGGCTGGGTACGGCCCACGGTGGAAACGCGTTTCTCAATGCTGTCGTTGGCACCCGTTTGAGTGGAGACCGGGCTGGTTTCCGTCATGCCGTAGGCGATCTGCACGCCCTTCATATTCATCTTGTTGATGACCTGCTTCATGATTTCCGCAGGGCAGATCGAGCCCGCCATAATCCCGGTGCGCAGTGTGGAGAAGTCAGTGCTAGCAAAACCCTCGTGTTCAAGCTCGGCGATAAACATGGTGGGCACGCCGTAGAGCGCGGTGGCTTTTTGATCGTGCACTGCCTTGAGCACCTTGCCGGGATCGAAGCCCTCATCCGGGTAGATCATGGTGGCGCCGTGGGTCATACAGCCCAGGTTGCCCATCACCATGCCAAAGCAGTGGTAAAGCGGCACCGGAATCACCAGGCGGTCTTCACTGGTAAAGCCCATGCTCTCCGCTACGAAGAAGCCGTTATTGAGAATATTGTGGTGGGAAAGCGTCGCGCCCTTAGGAAAGCCAGTGGTGCCCGAGGTGTACTGAATATTGATCGCATCATCAAACTGCAGCGTCGCCTGCAGATCGTCAACATCGGTTTGGCTAACCTTATTGGCTTCTTTCATCAGGTCAGACCAGCGCCACATGCCGCTCAGCTTTTCGCTGCTTAAATTAATAATGCACTCAAGGTCGGGCAGCTTTTGCGACTTCAGCTCGCCATCGTTACTGGTTTTTAACTCGGGTGCCAGCTCATACAGCATGGCGCTGTAGTCAGAGCTTTTAAAGCTGTTGGCAGTGACCAGAAAGCGCGCACCAGACTGGTTCAGTGCGTATTCCAGCTCATGGGTACGGTAAGAGGGATTAATGTTGACCAGAATGGCACCGATTTTGGCAGTGGCGAACTGAGTCAATGTCCATTCGCTGCAGTTGGGTGCCCAAATGGCCACACGGTCGCCTTTCTTGACGCCGATGGAGAGCAGCGCACGGGCACAGCGGTTGACCTCTTCCTGGAGCTGGCGATAGCTCCAGTGAATGTTCTGATGCAGTACAATCAGCGCGTCATTATCAGCATGTTGTGTCGCGATTTGGTCAAATTTATCGCCGATCGTCATGCCAAGAAGCGGCTTGTCAGCCATGCTGCTGGAGTAGCTGGGTTGGGTAAGCGCAGGTGATGCCATGGTGTATCTCTCCGATATTTTTTCTTGTCCGAACGGGAAGGCAGGGGATAACTCGCTGCTTTTAATTTTTATTATTCATGTTTTATTTCAACGGCTAAGGCCTTTTGCCAAGGCCACCTTTGAACTGGGCTTGCGGCCTAGCTCGTGGGTGATCCAGTAGCCGGTTTCAATCACGGCCTGTAGGTCGATGCCCGTTTCGATCCCCAGCCCTTCCAGCAGATAGAGCACGTCTTCAGTGGCTACGTTGCCGGAAGCGCCCTTGGCATAGGGGCAACCGCCAAGTCCCGCGGTAGCGGCATCAATAACGCTAACGCCTTCTTCTAGGACGGCATAAAGATTGGCCAGCGCCATGCCGTAGGTGTCGTGGAAGTGAGCGGCCAGAAACTCAATGGGCACCTGTTGGCGCGTCGCCTCAATCATGCGTTTAGCAGCCAGCGGCGTGCCGACGCCAATGGTGTCGCCCAGGGACACCTCGTAGCAGCCCATCTCATAAAGCGCCTTGGCCACTTCAGCCACTTTGGCGGAGGCTATCTCGCCTTCGTAGGGGCAGCCCAATACGCAGGAGACGTAGCCGCGCACGCGCACGCCAGCCTCTCGGGCGCGCTCTAACACCGGCTCAAAGCGGGTCAGTGATTCAGCAATGGAGCAGTTAATGTTCTTTTGCGAGAAGGCTTCAGACGCCGCACCAAATACCGCGACCTCCTCAACACCCACGGTTAGCGCGTTTTCGAGCCCTTTTAGATTAGGCGTCAGCGCGGAGTACACCACGCCTGGCTGGCGTTTGATGCCGGCCATGACCTCAACGGCGTCGCCCATTTGTGGCACCCATTTGGGTGATACAAAGCTGGCGGCTTCGATATGCGTGATACCCGCTTTAGCAAGCCGCTCGATCAGAGCAATCTTAGTCCCGGTGGGCACAATGGCCCCCGGCTCATTTTGCAGGCCGTCACGGGGCGACATTTCAAACAGCTTTACAGAGGTAGGCAATGGCATCAGTGACTCCTATTCGTTGACCGCAAAGTCGAGCAGCACGGCGCCTTGGCTCACGGTGTCCCCGGCTTGGAAGTGGAACGTCTCCACGCTGCCATCGGCGGGGGCGGTCATGGTGTGCTCCATTTTCATCGCTTCCATCACCATTAGCGGCATGCCTTTTTCGACATTAACGCCGGGCTCTACCAGCAATGCAACGACCGTGCCGTTCATGGGTGCGGTCAGCGTGGATTCTGCCTCGTGGTGACCGTGATCAATGGCATCGATGCGCCGCCAGAACAGGCGGGTTTCACCGCTTGGGTCGGCCATAACCACCACGTGACCGTCGCGGCGGGCCTGCAGGCGGCGGCGGTGGCCATTCAAGGTAACCGCTACCGCATCGCCGGTGAGCGGCTGCAAACTCGCGGTAAGGGTTTCGTCGCCAATAGTGAGATTCCACAGCGACTCGCCAGGGCTGCGTTTACCTTCGACGATCACTACCGCTTCATCGCTATCCGGCGCTTGCGCACTTGCCGGGTCACACAGGGCAATGCGAATGGTGTGCGGTGCGTTGAGGCGGAAGCCGTCGTGGCGATCCCAGGGCGAGTCGCTTTCGCACTCCTGGGTAAGTTGATTCAGGCCGATCAGCGCGGCACTCGCGTAGGCCTCCATGCTGTAAGTACGGGCTGCAAACAGCGTCGCTTCGTTGCGCTCGATAAAGCGGGTATCCAGCTCTATGTTCTTAAAGCCCGGATGCGTTGCCAGGCGCATCAAGAAGGCGCGATTAGTGACAACCCCTTGAACGTCCAGCGCTGCTAGTGCGCGGTTAAGCGTGGCCAACGCCGCATCTCGGTCGGCACCGTGAACGATCAGCTTGGCGAGCATGGGGTCGTAGTGCATCGACACCGCATCGCCGCTCTCTACACCGCTATCTAAACGTACCTGGTCGCCGCTTAGACCAGCGCCTTCTAAATCCAGTGCAAAGCGAGTGAGCAGGCCGGTAGCGGGCAGGAAATCCTGATCCGGGTCTTCGGCGTAGATACGCGCTTCAAAGCTATGGCCGGTGATCGTCAGCTCATCCTGGCTGCAAGGGAGCGGCTCGCCCATGGCGACGCGCAACTGCCACTCGACCAGATCCTGGCCAGTGATCATTTCGGTGACCGGGTGCTCGACCTGGAGGCGAGTGTTCATCTCCATAAAGTAGAACGAACCGTCAATGTCTAAAAGAAACTCGACGGTGCCCGCGCCCACGTAGCCGATCTCCTGGGCGGCGCGGACGGCGGCATCGCCCATAGCGCTACGCAGCTCCGCCGTCATACCGGGGGCGGGGGCTTCTTCAATGACTTTTTGATGGCGGCGCTGAACGCTGCAATCCCGCTCGAACAGGTAAACGCCGTTACCATGGCGGTCGCAGAATACCTGCACTTCCACATGGCGGGGCTGCACCAGATACTTCTCGATCAGCATCCTGTCATCACTAAAAGCGGCTTTGGATTCACGGCGGCAGCCGTCTAACGCGGCCTGGAAGCTATCGCCAGATTCAACCACGCGCATGCCTTTACCACCGCCACCGGCGCTGGCTTTGAGCATCACCGGGTAGCCAATTTTGTCGGCTTCGCTGCGCAGCAGGGCGTCGTCCTGGTCGTCACCGTGGTAGCCCGGCACCAGCGGCACGCCCGCATTGGCCATGCGCGCCTTGGCAGCGGATTTATCGCCCATGGCGGCAATCGCCGAGGCGGGCGGGCCAACGAAGGTAATGTCCGCTTCTTCAAGGGCTTTGACGAAGGTACCGTTTTCGGAAAGAAAGCCGTAACCGGGGTGAATCGCGCCGGTGCCGGTGCGCTTGGCAGCTTCGATCACCGCATCAATATTGAGATAGCTTTCCCGGGCGGCGGCAGGCCCCAGACGAACGGCCTCGTCGGCTTCACGCACGTGGCGTGCGCTGGCATCGGCGTCAGAGTAAACCGCGACGGTTTTCAGGCCCATACGGCGCGCAGTGCGCATCACGCGGCAGGCGATTTCACCGCGGTTGGCGACTAGAAGCGTGTCAAAAGGCGTCGTGCGAGCGGCTTTTTCGGCTCTTTCGTTTTTTTCAATAGGGGGTGAATGACTCATGAGCGACGCTCCGAAGCGTGGGGTGTGTTATTAGAATCGGCCCAGGCGGGGCGGCGCTTTTCAAAGAAACTGGATAAACCCTCTTGCCCTTCTTGGCTTACCCGCAGTTTGGCGATCACCTGACAGGTATGTTCCCGAGTGGCGTCACTGTCAGGTGCTTGAGCGACCGAGGCCATCAGCGCCTTGGTGGCGCGCTGGGCTTGGGGCGAGCCGGCTAACAGAGTGGCCAGCATGGCGTCCACTTCGTCGTCTAGCTTATCGTGCTCCACCACTAGATGGACTAAACCCAGCGCGAGCGCTATTTCGGCGTCCATGACTTCTGCGGTTAACGCATAGCGGCGCATCTGTCGCTCGCCCAGAGCCCGCTGCACGTAAGGGCTGATGACCGCGGGCGATAGGCCAATTTTGACTTCCGAAAGGCAGAATTTGGCTTTGCCTGAGGCGATCACCACATCGCAGCAAGCGGCCAAACCCACCGCGCCGCCAAAGGCGGCGCCTTGCACACGGCAGACGGTAGGGCAGGGCAGCGTATCCAGGCCGTGCATGAGTGCGGCGAGCTTGCGGGAATCGGCGAGGTTATCTTCCAGGTCGTAATCGACCATGCGCTTCATCCAGTTCAGATCGGCACCCGCGGAGAAGCTTTTGCCTTCTGAACCCAGCACTACCGCGCGCACATCGCCTGAATCGGCCAACGTATGCAATTGGTCAAGGTGCGCGTTTAGCTCAGCGATCAGGCTGTCGTCAAAAGCGTTATGCACCTCGGGGCGGTTTAAGGTCAGGCGCGCCACACCCTCTTCTATATTCAGTGTTGAGTAAGCCATGGTAAGACCCCCTTACATCCGGAACACGCCGAAGCGTGTCTCTTCAATTTCTGCGTTCATCGCGGCAGCTAAAGAAAGCCCTAACACATCGCGGGTTTGCAGCGGATCAATCACGCCGTCGTCCCATAAGCGGGCGCTGGCGTAGTAGGGGTGGCCCTGATGCTCGTACTGGTCGCGGGTGGGCTGCTTAAAGGCTTCTTCGTCCGCTTTACTCCACTCGCGGCCTTCGCGCTCATGCTGCTCGCGCTTAACCTGGGCCAATACGCCCGCCGCCTGCTCGCCGCCCATCACTGAAATGCGCGCGTTGGGCCACATAAACAGCAGGTTGGGGTCGTAAGCGCGGCCACACATACCGTAGTTACCGGCGCCGAAGCTGCCGCCAATCAGGACGGTGTATTTGGGTACCTTGGCACAGGCCACGGCGGTGACCAACTTGGCGCCGTGCTTGGCAATACCTTCGTGCTCATACTTAGAACCCACCATAAAGCCGGTAATGTTCTGCAGGAAAATTAGCGGGATTTTGCGCTGAGCGCATAGCTCGATAAAGTGCGCGCCTTTTACTGCACTTTCGGAAAACAGCACGCCGTTGTTGGCCACGATGCCCACCGGGTAGCCGTGAATATGGGCAAAGCCGGTGACCAGGGTTTCGCCGTAGTAGCGTTTGAACTCGTCGAAATCGGAGTCATCGACGATGCGGCCAATCACTTCGCGCACGTCATAGGGCTTTTTCAGGTCGGTGCCGACAATCCCATACAGTTCAGCAGGGTCAAGCTTGGGTGGCTTGGGCGCCTGCATGGCCAGCTTGCCGCGCTTTTGCCAGTTCAACCGCGACACACAGGCGCGGGCAAGCTGCAGCGCATGGGCATCGTTTTCCGCGTAGTGGTCGGCAACGCCGCTGACCTTGGCGTGAACATCGGCACCGCCCAGGTCTTCAGCGCTGATGCTTTCACCGGTGGCGGCTTTTACCAAGGGCGGGCCACCCAGGAAAATTGTGCCCTGCTCTTTAACGATAATCGACTCATCCGCCATGGCAGGTACGTAAGCGCCGCCCGCGGTGCAGGAGCCCATCACCACGGCGATTTGCGGAATGCCTTCGGCCGACATGGTCGCCTGGTTATAGAAGATGCGCCCGAAGTGATCGCGGTCGGGGAAGACTTCGTCTTGACGGGGCAGAAAGGCACCGCCGGAGTCGACTAAATAGATACACGGCAGGCGATGCTTGCGGGCAATCTCCTGGGCGCGGATGTGCTTTTTAACGGTTAGCGGGAAGTAGGTGCCGCCTTTTACCGTGGCGTCGTTAGCGACGATCACGCACTCCACGCCGGAAATACGGCCAATACCGGTGACCACACCAGCGGCAGGGATCTCGCTATCGTATATGTTGTGCGCCGCAAGGGCGGAAAACTCTAGAAATGGCGAACCTTCATCGATCAAGTGATCGATGCGGTCGCGTACAAACAGCTTGCCGCGGCTTTCGTGACGCTCGCGGGCTTTGGCACCGCCACCCTGGGCGACGGCAGCGGTCAGTTCACGCAGTTTGTTCACTTCACCGAGCATTGAGGCTTCGTTGGCTTGAAACACATCGCTGCGCGGGTTGATCTGAGTGGAAATGGAGCTCATGACAGGACCCTTACTTACTTTCGGTGAAGAGTTCGCGACCAATTAGCATCCGCCGAATCTCGCTGGTGCCTGCACCGATCTCATACAGCTTGGCGTCTCGCAGCAGGCGCCCGGTGGGGTATTCGTTGATATAGCCGTTGCCGCCGAGTAGCTGAATGGAATCCAGCGCGACCTGAGTGGCTTTTTCGGCGCAGTAGAGAATCACCCCGGCAGCGTCTTTGCGGGACGTTTGGCCATGGTCACAGGCACCGGCTACGGCGTATAAATAGGCGCGGCAGGCGTTCAGGGTGGTGTACATATCCGCCACTTTGCCCTGCACCAGCTGGAACTCACCGATTGACTGGTTGAACTGCTTGCGCTCGTGGATATAGGGCATCACCACATCCATGGCGGCCTGCATAATGCCGATCGGGCCAGCTGCAAGCACTGTGCGCTCGTAATCCAGCCCGCTCATCAATACGCGAACGCCTTTGCCTTCAGCCCCAAGTATATTCTCAGCGGGTACGGCGCAATCCTGGAATACCAATTCGCAGGTGTTGGAGCCGCGCATACCCAGCTTGTCGAGCTTCTGGGCGGTAGAGAAACCGGGCATGCCTTTTTCGATAATAAACGCGGTGATGCCTTTGGAACCGGCGTCTGGATCTGTTTTGGCGTACACCACCAGTACGTCCGCATCCGGACCGTTGGTGATCCACATTTTATTGCCGTTAAGGATGTAGTGATCGCCATTCTGCTTGGCACGCAGCTGCATCGAGACCACATCCGAGCCTGCGCCGGGTTCCGACATGGCCAAAGCGCCCACGTGGTCGCCGCTGATCAGTTTGGGGAGGTACTTGGCTTTCTGCTCGGGGGAGGCGTTGATCTTGATCTGGTTAACGCACAGGTTGGAGTGGGCCCCGTAAGAGAGCGCTACCGATGCGCTGGCCCGGGAAATCTCTTCCATGGCGATACAGTGGGCCAGATAGCCCATGCCGCTGCCGCCATCCTCTTCCGAGACGGTAATCCCCAATAGCCCCATATCGCCAAACTTCTTCCACAGGTCGTTAGGGAACTCGTTGTTGCGGTCGATTTCGGCCGCACGGGGGGCAATCTCGCTGGCAGCAAAGGCGTTGACCTGCTCGCGTAACATGTTCAGTTCGTCTTCGAGGCCAAAATTGAGTTCTGAGTAGTGTGAAAACATGGTCAATCACCTGTGCTGATTATTTGTGTTTGCTATCTGTAATTAGCCATCTGGGCTGGCGTAGCTTTGTCGGCTAATCGAGCTGGCGGACGCGTCAGTGCATAGTGGCGGAAGAGGGGGCTGAGGCTTTATCGGCCGAACTCGCGTGCTCTTCTTCGTTTTGTGTTTCTTGAGGCTCTTTTTCGAGTAGTTCTTCGAGCGCTTGGCGGCAGCGGATCTCAGCGCTTTCAAGCTCTAGCTGCACCATGGTGATGTCTTTCATTTGTTGATCCAGCGCCGCACGGCGCTCGCCTATTTTGCTAAGCATTAGATGCAGCTGCTTTTTACTGCCGCTGCGGGTTTCGTCCCAAAGCTCGAACAGTTCGCGTATCTCTGCCAATGAAAACCCTAGCCGCTTACCGCGAATGGTGAGCTTCAGCCGTACACGGTCTTTGCTGCTGTAAACCCTGGTTTGCCCGCGGCGCGTAGGGTGGAGCAGCTCCTGATCTTCATAGAAGCGAATGCTACGGGTGGTTAAATCAAACTCGTTGGCTAGTTCACTGATCGAGTAAGTTTTGCTCATGGTGACGTTCTCTCAATAAGGCGTTGTTCCCAATATATGACTCCTATGGAACACTGCCACTGAGGCTAAAACAAGTTTACGTTAACGTAAAGCAATTGTTGCTAGCAGTTGAAAAGCGTTGAAATCAGGTAAGTTGTTGATATTTATGTTTTGAAGACAGTTGTTAATTCAGAAAAATGTCGTCGATAGACCAAAGTTGTAATTGTATTGCTATAGCGACAGTTGCTAGTTTGCACATACACCTTACGTTCAGGTAAGGCAGTAGCAGCCGCTTTTGCCATGCCTGTAAAGATTTAGCACAACAACAATAAGAGGCTTGCCACTCTATGAGTGCAAACGATGTCCTTCAGGGACCTGTCCTCGAAACTCGAGGGCTGACCAAAGAGTTTCGCGGCTTCACCGCCGTGGACGATGTCAATCTTCAGGTACAGGAAGGGCATATTCACGCACTGATCGGCCCCAATGGTGCTGGTAAAACCACCGTATTTAACTTATTGACCAAATTTCTGCCGCCTACCCGCGGCGATATTTTGTATCGCGGCAACTCAATCACCAGTAAAAAATCCAACGAAATAGCTCAGTTAGGGTTGGTGCGTTCGTTTCAGATTTCTGCGGTATTCGCCCACATGACCGCGTTGGAGAATGTGCGAGTGGCCCTGCAGCGCAAACTGGGTACCTCGTTTCACTTTTGGAAATCTGAGAAATCCCTGGATCATCTTAATGAGCGTGCGCTTGAGCTACTGGAGGAAGTGGGGCTGCGGGAATATGCCGATACGCTAACGGTAGAAATGCCATACGGTCGTAAACGAGCACTTGAGCTGGCCACTACGCTTGCGCTCGACCCCACCATGATGCTGCTTGATGAACCTACTCAAGGTATGGGCGCAGAAGACGTTGACCGCATCGTGGCACTGATTAAGCGGGTGTCCCAAGGGCGCACTGTATTAATGGTGGAGCACAACCTGAGCGTTGTTAGCCGCCTGTGTGACCGCATCACCGTGTTGGCGCGAGGCGCTGTTTTGGCTGAGGGCGATTACGACGCTGTCTCTCGGAATCCATTGGTACGCGAAGCCTATATGGGCAGCGATGCCGCGGAAGAGGATGGTTCTGAAAAAGAGGGAGCTGCCGTATGAATATCGCTGAGGCCGAAGCGCCGGTTGAAAACACGCAAAGCCTGGAAATGCTGCGGGTGCAGGATCTACACACCTTTTATGGCGAGTCGCACATCCTGCACGGCGTCAATTTTGATGTGAAGCGTGGCGAGCTGGTAACGCTGCTGGGTCGTAACGGCGCCGGGCGAAGTACCACGTTGAAATCGATCATGAACATGGTGGGGCGCAGAACGGGCTCTATTGTGATTAACGGTAATGAAACGCTGCATATGAAGCCGCACCATATTCCGCGTCTCGGGGTGGGTTACTGCCCGGAAGAGCGCGGTATTTTTGCAAGCTTGGATGTGCACGAGAACCTATTGCTTCCACCCACTGTGCGTTCCGGCGGTATGAGCCTGGACGAAATCTACGCCATGTTTCCGAACCTGTATGAACGGCGTAGAAGCCAGGGGACGCGGCTTTCCGGGGGTGAACAGCAGATGTTAGCCATGGCGCGCATTCTGCGTACAGGGGCACGCATGCTGCTGCTCGATGAAATTACCGAGGGGTTGGCCCCGGTGATAGTGCAGAAACTTGCCGAAGTGTTGGTTCAGCTTAAAGAGCGTGGGATGACCATTGTGCTTGTGGAGCAGAACTTTCGCTTTGCAGCACCGCTTGCGGATCGCCATTTCGTGATGGAACACGGTCAGATTGTCGAAGAAATCAGCGCCGCGCAGCTGCCATCGCGTCGGGAACATCTCAACTCAATGCTAGGGGTATAACACACGGCTAGACACTTAAATGTTCATTCCGTCAACAGTTTCGCTGCTCACAAAACAACAATATTAATCAGTAATTTGCAGTACGCACTTTCACGACAGCTCAAAGACTACACAACAACAAAGGCCTCCGGGCCAGGAGACGAATATGACCTTTATGAAAAAAACGCTGGCCGCCAGTATCGCCGTCGCGGCCGCTTCAAGCCTCGCTATGTCTACCGCCCAGGCTGATATGAGCGATGGTGAAGTCCGTATTGGTTACCTTGCCGATATGTCAGGCACTTATCGAGACCTCGCAGGCCCCGGCGGCTTAACCGCCATGGAGATGGCAGTGGCCGATTTTGGCGGCAGTGTAAATGGCGCGTCCATCGTTATTTCCAGTGCAGATGATCGCAACAGCGCTGACGTCGGTGCTAATACCGTGCGTGGTTGGATCGATCAGGATAACGTCGATATGGTGGGCGGTTTAGTAGCGTCTTCTGTGTCCATTGCGGTGACCAAAGTGCTGGAAGAGAACAATGGTCTGGGTATCGTGTCCGGCTCGGCGGCTTCTAGCATTACCAACGAACACTGTACTCCTAACCACATCCACTGGGTGTACGACACCTATCCGCTCGCTAACGGTACCGCCAAAGCCGTCGTAGAGCAGGGCGGCGACAGCTGGTTTATGCTGACCGCAGACTACGCCTTCGGTCATGCACTTGAGTCCGATGTAACCAAAGTAGTGGAAGAGAGCGGCGGTGAAATTGTGGGCGGCGTTCGTCATCCCTTCCCGACTAACGACTTCTCTTCGTACATTCTTCAGGCTCAGGGCTCTGGCGCGAAAATTATTGGCTTGGCCAACGCCGGTGCCGATACCGTTAACGCGATCACTACGGCCAGCCAGTTTGGCTTGACTCAATCTGGGCAGCAGCTAGCAGGCCTGTTGATTTTCTTGAATGACGTTCACGCCCTTGGCCTGGAAGCCACTCAGAACCTGCTGCTAACTACAGGCTGGTACTGGGATATGGATGAGCAGTCCCGCGAATGGGCACAGCGCTATTTCGATGAAGTAGGCCGCATGCCGACCATGGTTCAAGCGGGTATCTACTCCAGCACCATGCACTACCTGAAAGCCGTTGAAGCCGCTGGCACCGACGACCCTGAAACCGTACGTGCACAAATGGCCGAGATGCCTATTGAGGACTTCTTTGCCCGCAACGGCAGCATTCGTGAAGATGGCCGCATGATCCACGACATGTACCTGGCCCAGGTTAAAACGCCGGATGAGTCCACCGGTGAGTGGGATCTTTACGAAATCCTCAGCACCATTCCCGCCGAAGAAGCCTACCGCCCGCTATCTGAAAGCCAGTGCAAATTGGTGCAAAACTAATTTCCCGGCTGAGCTTGAGCCAGATAGCCATCGCAAGTGATGTGTAGAACCGGTTGGCGGCAAGTTGCCGCCAACTGTTTGAGGGCGAGGAGAGTCGCGTTATGACGATGATATTCGGCGTGCCAATGGCCGTCTTCATGGGCCAGCTAACGCTGGGTCTTGTGAATGGCGCCTTTTACGCACTGCTTAGCCTGGGCCTGGCGGTCATCTTCGGCCTGTTGAAGATCGTCAACTTTGCCCATGGGGCGCAATACATGCTGGGGGCCTTCGCCGCACTGTTGGGCTTTCGCTATTTGGGCATTAATTACTGGCTGGCGCTCATATTGGTGCCGTTAGTGGTCGGCGCTTTCGGTGTGCTGCTAGAGCGCTTTTTGCTGCGCAGGATCGCCCATCTGGATCACCTCTATGGGCTGCTGCTGACCTTTGGTTTGGCGTTGATTTTTGAGGGCACGCTGGTCAACTTCTTCGGTGTTTCCGGGGCGCGTTACGCTACACCGGAGATCCTCCAGGGCGGCTTGAACCTGGGCTTTATGTTCCTACCGACATATCGCGCCTGGGTACTGGTGGCAGCGCTGGCGATGTGCCTGTTTACCTGGTTTATGATCGAGCGTACGCGGTTGGGTGCTTACCTTCGCGCAGGTACTGAGAACTCGCAGTTGATGCAGGCGTTTGGCGTTAATGTACCGCTGCTGATCACGCTCACCTATGGGTTTGGGGTTGGTCTTGCTGCGTTTGCCGGCGTGTTGGCAGCGCCGCTCTATCCGGTATCGCCGACCATGGGGTCGAGTTTGTTAATCGTGGTGTTTGCGGTGGTGGTCATCGGCGGGATGGGCTCGATTCTAGGTGCCATTATTACCGGGCTTTCCATGGGCATCATCGAAGGGCTGACCAAGGTGTACTACCCCGAAGCCTCTAATACGGTGATCTTTCTTGTCATGATCCTCGTGCTCATGTTGCGCCCCGTTGGGCTGTTCGGTAAGGAGGCATGAACATGGCAGAATCTCAATCAATGGCGGCGCCATCCGCGGTACTGGAACGTCAAAAGCGGGCCAAGTTTCGCCGCAATATGTTCTATCTGGCGCTAATCGTGGTGGGTCTGGTCGCGCCGTTTTTGGCCTACCCCGTGTTTTTGATGAAAGTGCTCTGTTTTGCGCTGTTTGCCTGTGCGTTCAACCTGTTGCTTGGCTATGCGGGTCTGTTGTCTTTCGGCCATGCGGCTTTCTTGGCCACTGGTGGTTACGTAACCGGCTACCTGTTGGCAAGCTACCCAGGGCTGACGCCTGAGCTGGGTATTATCGCCGGGACTGTTCTAGCCACGCTGCTTGGAGTGGTGTTTGGGGTGCTCTCCATCAGGCGTCAGGGTATCTATTTTGCCATGGTGACTTTAGCGATCGCCCAGCTGGTCTACTTCATGTTTGTGCAGGCGCCGTTTACCGGCGGTGAGGATGGCTTGCATGGCGTGCCCCGTGGCGAACTGTTTGGGTTTATCAGCCTGAGCAGTAACCTGGCGATGTACTACTTTGTGTTCGCGATTTTTATCTTCGGCTTCGCGCTGATTCAACGCACGGTGCACTCGCCGTTTGGCCAGGTGCTAAAAGCGATTCGTGAAAACGAGCCCCGCGCGGTGTCGCTGGGCTACAACGCCGATGCCTATAAGCTAGTGGCGTTCGTGATCTCTGCAGGTTTAGCGGGCTTGGCGGGTTCGACCAAAACCGTGGTTTTCCAGCTGGCTTCGCTGACCGATGCGCACTGGCATATGTCCGGTGAGGTGATTTTGATGACCCTGCTGGGCGGTGTGGGCACCTTGCTGGGGCCGTTAATGGGCGCAGGTATTGTGGTCAGCTTGCAGCATATCCTGGCGCAGTCGCCGCTGGGGAATTGGGTTAGCGTTATTCTCGGCATCATCTTTGTGGTTTGTGTACTCAGTTTCCGTAGCGGAATAATCGGTGAACTGGACAAGATGTATCGCAAAAACTTTAAGTAAGCGTTTTTTAAAATAGCACTCTCTCTGTCCGATGTTGGGCGCCGCTTGGCGCCCTTTTTTTGTGCGCCCGGCACGGGCGCACTCCTGGAGGTGCAAGTCCTCCCGTAAGCTGGCCACAGCGAACGAAGCGAAGCGCAACTGCGGAAGGGTGACCAACCGTGGGAAGGAAGCGTGGAGCGTAAACCGCGAGCCGATGAACAAGAACCGGATAGGAGGCGCTGCCAAGCAGGGCGAGCGGGCAAGAAGCCGCGAAGCTCTTGTGGCCAAGGCGACGTAGCGTATATCCGGCGGTTGTGCGGTGAAGGAGTGTGTTCTTACCCGGGGAGATCTCGCCTTATGCCTGAAAGGGCAACGTGACCCCACGGAGCGAGAAGTCAGCAGAGGCCGTAGTAGCTCCTCGTTTTTTTTTTTTTGGAGCAAAGGGCCGAACGAGAAGGAGCGTCAAACGTCTTGTCGATGAGATCAGTAACGCATCAGATGCCCGCGACTGCGGGGCGGGAGAAGGCATGCCAAGGTGAAGCCTTGTCGTCCTGCTCCAGCGATGAAACTGGCCTCCCGCGACAAGTGCCGGAGGACGCAGGGCAAGGTCTGCTTGAGCGGGCCTTCGCAAGAGAGAACATGCTACGTGCATGGAAGCGCGTGCGTGCCAACAAGGGAGCAGCAGGCATCGATGGTCTGGATATTGCTCAGACCGCCGAGCACCTAAGGTGGGCCTGGCCCGATATTCGACAGCAGCTTCTTGCAAGTCGATATTATCCTCAGCCTGTCCGCCGAGTGGCTATTCCGAAGCCAGATGGAAGCGAACGAGAACTGGGGATACCCACCGTGACTGACCGTCTTATCCAACAGGCACTGCTGCAAGTTCTACAACCGCTGATCGATCCCACTTTTAGCGAGCACAGCTACGGCTTCCGTCCGGGCCGCCGTGCCCATGATGCCGTACTAGCTGCTCAGAGCTTCGCCCAACAGGGTTACCACACCGTTGTCGATGTTGACTTGTCTCGATTCTTTGACCGAGTCAATCATGACATCCTGATAGACCGCCTGAGGAAACGCATCCAGGATAATCGTGTTATCCATCTGGTTCGTGCGTATTTGAATGCGGGAATAATGGAGGGAGGGGTGGTCATTTATCGGCATGAGGGGACACCGCAGGGTGGCCCATTATCGCCGCTACTGGCCAATATCCTGCTGGATGAGGTGGATCGCACACTGGAACGTCGCGGCCACCACTTTGCTCGCTATGCCGACGACTGCAACGTTTACGTGCGTAGTCAGAAAGCAGGGGAGCGAGTCATGGCTTTGCTACGTCGCTGTTACAGTAAGCTGCGCTTGACGATCAATGAGTCCAAAAGTGCGGTCACCAGCGTGTTTGGTCGCAAGTTCCTGGGCTACGCCCTATGGGAAGCTAAGGGTGGAGATGTCCGACGTGGTATATCAGCAAAAGCGTTGGGGGCATTTAAACAGCGGATTAGGCAACTGACACGCCGAAATGGCGGACGCAGTATCTCACAGGTCGTCGCCTATCTACGACGCTACCTTTTAGGCTGGCAAGGCTACTTTAAGCTGTCGCAAACACCTCGTATCTGGCGGTCGCTGGACGGGTGGATACGACGACGGTTAAGAGCTTTGCACCTTAAGCAATGGCGTCGGGGTAAGACGATTTATCGTGAGCTGATGCGTCTTGGCGCTACGCCGAGGGTAGCACAATCGGTGGCGGCGTTGAGTCGTCGCTGGTGGCACAACAGTCTGTCGGGAGTCCATCATGTATTAACGGTGGCCTACTTTGATCGGCTGGGCGTGCCCCGTCTCTCATAACCTCAACTTCTCGAACCGCCCGGTGCGGACCCGCATGCCGGGTGGTGTGGCAGGGGACCGGTCAGCCATGCTGACCGCCCCTATGCCGATGATTCTTTTATAAGGCCTACGCCTAAGGTCGCAAGCGTTGGCAGGTTGCTTGTAGCCGGGTAAATGGATAAGTTAACGTTAACGTCAATTATAACGACAACAGCAGTGCGCACGCGCATTTGCGGAGATACGCCATGAATTTTGAACTCAACGAAGACCAGGTCGCCTTTGCCGATATGGCACGGGCCTTTGCCCAAAACGAGCTAGAGCCCCACGCCGCCGAATGGGACCAAACCTCCTTCTTCCCCGTCGATGTGATTCGTAAAGCAGGCGAGCTGGGCTTCTGCTCTCTTTATGCACCGGAAAGAGTGGGTGGGCTAGGCCTCTCGCGGTTGGATGCCAGCATCATTTTCGAACAGCTCTCCATGGGCTGCACCTCTACCACGGCTTACCTAACCATTCACAATATGGTCACCTGGATGCTGGCGGATTTCGGCACGCCGGAAGCGGTAGAGCAGTGGGGCGCAAAACTGGCCACGGGTGAGCTGCTTGGCTCTTACTGTTTAACCGAGCCCAACTCAGGTTCCGACGCCGCCTCGCTGAAGACTACTGCCAAGCGCGACGGCGACCATTACGTGTTGACCGGCAGCAAGATGTTTATTTCCGGCGCCGGTAGCACCGATTTTCTCGTGGTGATGGCGCGCACCGGCGGTGAGGGCGCCAGCGGCGTCTCGGCGTTTGCGGTCGATGCCAAGAGTGACGGCATTAGCTATGGGCGCAAGGAAGAGAAAATGGGCTGGAACAGCCAGCCCACCCGCATGATTACCTTTGAAGAGGTGCGGGTACCCGCCAATCATCTGCTCGGCAATGAAGGCGACGGTTTTAAAATCGCCATGAAGGGCCTCGACGGCGGGCGTATCAATATTGCTACCTGCTCTATCGGCACCGCCCAGCAGGCGATCAACAAAGCGCGGGAGTATATGCTGGAGCGCAAACAGTTCGGTAAGCGCTTAGCCGAGTTCCAGGCGCTGCAGTTCCGCTTAGCCGATATGGTCACTGAGCTGGTCGCTGCACGGCAGCTGGTGCGCATGGCCGCTACCAAGCTGGACGCAGGCCACGCCGATGCACCGACCTACTGTGCCATGGCTAAACGCTTTGCTACCGATGTGGGCTTCAAGGTGTGCGACGAAGCGCTTCAACTTTACGGCGGCAATGGCTATATCAAGGAGTACCCGATGGAGCGCTACGTGCGCGATACCCGGGTACACCGGATTCTTGAAGGCACCAACGAAATCATGCGGATGATCATCTCCCGCCGGGTGCTGGCAGACGGCGCCACCGAGCTGTAAATGACGATGAATAAGATTACGGTGGATACGATAGCGACGGATAAGGAATGCCAATGAGCAGCGTACTGTTTACCGAACACGCCACCCAAGACGGCCACGTAATTGCTGAGGTTAAGCTCAATGCCGAGCGCTCGCTGAACGCTTTAACGCTTGAGATGTGTGAAGAGATGCTGCCGCGCCTTCGCGACTGGGCCACCGACGAGCGGGTGGTAGCGGTGCTGCTGGATAGCGCAGGCGAAAAAGCGTTTTGTGCCGGTGGCGACGTGGTGAATCTGTATAAAACGATTACCGGCGAAGGCGACCCCAGCTTTCCGGAGCGCTTTTTCGAGACCGAGTATCGGCTCGATTTTCTACTCCATACCTACCCCAAGCCGGTGATTTGCTGGGGCAATGGTATTGTGATGGGCGGCGGCATGGGGCTGTTAAGCGCCAGCAGCCACCGTGTCGTGACCGAGACCTCGCGTTTGGCAATGCCGGAAGTCACCATCGGGCTTTACCCCGATGTCGGCGCCAGCTGGTTTTTAAACCGGCTTCCCAACGGCGCAGGGCGCTTTCTAGCCATGACCGGCTGCCAGATCAATGCGCCAGATGCCGTTCATCTAGGTTTGGCTGACCGCTGTATCGCCAGCCACCACCGTGATGCCATGCTGCAGCAACTGACCGACGCACAGTGGGGAGCCGGTGAGAATACCGATGCTAACGGGGTGGTTAACCGCATCATGCGTGAGCTTGAGCAAACATCGCAGCCTGTATTTGCCGAGTTGGAAGCGCCCGTTTACCAGCACTCGCCGCTGATTCGCGAGTTGATGGATCACGACAGCGTGGAGCAAATTGTCGCCGCTATTACGGCGGTAAAAAGCGATAATCAGTGGTTTGGTAAGGCACAGAAAACGCTGGCCCACGGTAGCCCGGTGTCAGTGAAATTGATTGATGAGCAGCTAAAGCGGGCTAAACATATGTCGCTGGCAGAAGTGTTCCAATCCGAAATGTCGCTCTCGGTACAGTGCTGCCGACACCGTGAGTTCCCTGAGGGTGTGCGCGCACTGCTGGTCGATAAAGACGGGCAACCGAACTGGACGTATCCCGATGTGGCCTCGGTAGAGGAGAGCTTTATCAACGAGCTACTATCTTCCGCATGGTCGCAAAATCCGCTGGCGGATCTACGCTAATATAATCTTCCCATTACCGGCTAATAAGGATAATAAAATGAACACCATCGCATTTATCGGCCTGGGCAATATGGGCGGCCCCATGGCTGCCAATCTAGTAAAAGCGGGCTTTGACGTGCGCGCCTTTGATCTTTCTCAAGAGGCGCAAGAGACCGCCAAAGCGAATGGTTGTGAAGTGGCTTTCTCGGCCCAGGAAGCTGCCACCGACGCCGATTTTATTATTTCAATGCTGCCCGCCGGAAAGCATGTACGCGGGCTATATATTGAAGACGATGCGCCGCTGTTTGAAGTGATCAAACGTGGAGCGCTGGTCATCGACTGCTCTACCATTGACGGTGCCACTGCCCGAGGTGTTGCTGAAGAGGGCGAGAAGCTGGGTATCGGCTTTATCGATGCGCCGGTTTCCGGTGGCGTGGGCGGCGCTCAAGCGGGCACCTTGACCTTTATTGTGGGCGGCAGCGAGGTCGAGTTCAGGCTGGCCAAGCCGGTGCTGGAAGCCATGGGCAAAAACATCTTCCACGCCGGAGATCACGGCGCAGGGCAGGTGGCCAAAGCCTGCAACAACATGCTGCTCTCTATCTTGATGGCGGGCACCTGCGAAGCGATCAATATGGGCGTCAAAAACGGCCTGGATCCCGCGGTGCTTTCGGAAATCATGAAGCAGAGCTCCGGCGGTAACTGGGCGCTCAATGTTTACAATCCCTACCCAGGCGTCATGGAAAACGCACCGGCCTCCAAAAACTACCAGGGTGGCTTCCAGGTCGATCTAATGATCAAAGACTTAGGCCTCGCCATGGATGTCAGTCAGCAAAGCGCCTCCGCAGTCCCCATGGGCTCCGCCGCCCGCTCACTGTTCACCCTGCATAAAGCCAAAGGCAATGGTAAACTCGACTTCTCAAGCCTGATGCAGTTTTATCAGGATAAAGAGTGAGGTGTGAGGTGTGAATGGTAAATGGTGAGTGGTGAATAGGTTTTGTAGCGCGTGGTAACGAGTAGCGAGCGCAGCGAGAAACGAGGCACCCGCGAGAGGGCGGCGAAGCCGCCCCAGCTATCCCACCAAAGCCACAGCTTGTCTCCGATCTCAAGGGCGGGCAAACTTAAAGAAACTGCTCATATACAAGGACTGCCATGATCACGCTTTGGGGCCGCAATAACTCCACCAACGTCAAAAAAGTGCGCTGGGTGCTAGAAGAGCTGGATTTGCCGTTTGAGCAGATCCAGGCTGGCTTGGAGCACGGGGTCAACAACACTCCGGAATACCTGGCCATGAACCCCACCGGGCTAGTGCCGCTACTCAAAGATGACGCCACCAACAGCGTGCTGTGGGAATCCAATACGATTATTCGCTACCTTGCCGCGCAGTACGGGCAAAGCAAGCTATGGATCGAAGCCCCCGCCGAACGGGCGCAGGCAGAAAAGTGGATGGATTGGTCAAACAGCACCCTGTCACCCAGGCACCGCACGATCCTGATGGGCTATGTCAGAACCCCACCCGGAAAACGCGATAATGCTGCCATTGAAGCGGGCATGCAGGCGTGTGAAGAGCTGTTTGAGTTGATGGATAACGTGCTGGCTAAACAAGCGTTCTTCTCGGGCAATGAGTTTGGCCTGGGTGATATTGCCGTTGCACCCTTTATCTACAACTTATGGCATATCGGCTTAACCTGGCAGCCGCGCCCCCATTTAGAACGCTGGTACCAACAAATCGCTGAACGTCCCGCCTACCAAAAAGTGGTGGTGATTCCTGTTACGTAAATAGCAGGCTTTGATGGAAGAGTGGGGGTTAGCCTCGCTCATCCTTTGAAGAATTCATCACAATATGGGTAGAGATGGCACTCACATGGGCTTGGGTGCCAAGTACATCGGTATGAAAACGCTTATAGCTGCTGAGGTCTTTGGTTTCCACTCGCAGCAGATATTCAAAAGAGCCTGCAATGTTATGGCACTCAGCTACTTCCTGGGCCACCAACATGGCTCGCTCAAACCCCTCCTGGGCAGCTTTGGTGTGTGACGATAAGCCCACTGTGACATAGGCCACAAAACCTCTGCCCATGTGCTCAGGTGAGGTTACGACACGGTAACCCTTGATTACACCATTTTTTTCAAGCTCTTGAACTCGCCGCAAACAGGCAGAAGGAGAGAGATCAACGCGCTGAGCTAGTTGCACGTTGCTGATTCTTCCGTCCTGTTTTAGTACTTGCAATATTCTGCGATCAATCGCGTCAATCTTCATGTTTTGTTGCATAAATAGTGAAAAGAGGGTGTGATTAAATCAAAAGTTGCGCCTTGAAGCTCGTAAAATTCCTCTCTAACTACTCATAAACGCAAGGAGAGGCGCAATGACCTCGTCGGTTTTAGCAGCGCTGGCAGCGTTTGCATTTGTCACGACGGTAACCCCAGGCCCTAACAACTTGATGCTGCTGGCCTCTGGCGCCAACTTCGGCTTTAAAAAAACGCTGCCCCATATGTTCGGCATAGTGGTGGGGTTGAGTGGGCTAACGCTGGTGGTGGGCGGTGGTTTAATGGCGCTATTTGAAGCCTATCCGGTACTCAACACATGGCTAAGCATCCTCTCGACGGGCTATTTGTTGTGGTTAGCTTGGAAAATCGCAACAGCCACACCTCTCAACGAGAGCAATCATAAAGGTAGTCCGATGACGCTATTACAAGCCGCAGCGTTTCAGTGGGTAAACCCCAAAGCCTGGGCCATGGGCCTTTCCGCCATTACGCTCTACGCCCCCAACAAATCGATCTTCTCGGTGCTGATGGTGACCAGTGTGTTTGTCATTATCAGCTTTCCCGCTATCTCGGTATGGGCTTGGTTGGGCATCATGGTGCGCCAATGGCTGACCAGCCACCGTCGTTATCGCATATTCAATATCACCATGGCTTTGCTGTTAATCGCGTCGCTATACCCGGTGCTAAGCCATTAAGCCTGTACAATGTAGGAATGGGGTAACGCGTGGTAATGCCTAAAAGCTCGCCTCAACCTCCGCCAACTCATTATCCAGCGCCTGCAAAACCTCGCACGCTAACCCATGGCGCTGGGCACTCTCAATCAACGGCCCCAATATAGCCCCGCGCTCGGTGGGGCGTTTGGCCTCCACGTCCTGCAACATCGAAGCCTTATTGTTTGCCGTGTTCTCCACCACCTGCCACACCAACGCCAACCACTCATCTTCACCATTGCCATCATTGGGCGGCGCAATGCCCTCGGCCAGCATAATCGTCGCGACTTCCTTTACCACCGCCACCATCCGGCCCGCATAAGCTTCACCGCGCAACTCGCCGTTACGTACGCTATTCAATGCCACCAGTGGGTTAATCGCCGCGTTCACCGCCAGCTTCTGCCACAAGCGTTGGCGAATATCACTCACCTTTGTGGCGGCAAGCCCTGCCTGGGTTAATGCTTGCGCCAGTTCTTCCGCTAGAGCGCCGTGGTGGTTATTTAAATCGCCCAAAAAGGTATGCCCACGCCCCGCATGCACCACGCCATCATCACCGGTTAAGTAAGCCCCTTCCGTGGTGGTCGCACACAGCACCGGCCCTGGCCACGTCTGGGTAATACGAGGCTGGGCCAAAAAACCGTTTTGCCACAGCACCAGCGGCGTAATGGGGGATAGGGAGTCAGCAACGCTTTCCAGCGCCGCCTCAGCGCTCATAGCTTTGGTAGTGATATGCACAAGCGCAGGCGGCTCAGGCGCATCAACCGCCAACTGCCCAGCGGTAAGCGAGGATAAGCGCTGGGTACGCGCTTCGCCCTCCGGCGTCATTAACCTCTGCTGCGCGGGCAAGTCACGGCGGCCGATCAGCGCCACTTCTGCAAATGGTGCCAGCGAATGCGCCAATAATCGGCCAATCGCGCCAGGACCAAGAATCCAGTGGGTCGTCATTGTCTAAACATCATCATCAGCGGGAATGCCGACAAGCTTACCGCGTTCAATGTAAGGAGGCGAAGGTAGAAAAAAGCACTAGGAACGGGACTATTTGATAGTGACGCCGGTAAGCATAGTCTGCTAGCGTAAAGCTAAGAAGATTTTGAGGATGGGTTGTTGGTTGGGAAGTCGTGCTAGGTGTGTTTCTTTTAAAAAAGCGTTGAGGAAAGTTTGCTAGCGACCGAGGCTGTGTGAAAACGTGATGGTCGCTATACTTTGACGAGGTTCGCTGAGGAAATAGTGATGAAGCGATTCGTGGTAGGCGAGGCCCGAAATCAAAGTACGTTATTCCCTGCGCTTTTAGACGATTTCATCGCAGACGATAACCCTGTCCGTGCCATAGAGGCGTTCATAGAAGGTCTCGATCTTAGAGGACTTGGTTTCAAGGGCGTCGATCCGCATGCAACAGGTAGGCCCGCCTATCATCCCGCTGTACTCCTGAAGCTCTATATCTACGGCTACCTCAATCGCATCCAGTCGAGTCGCCGCCTAGAGCGCGAGACGCAGCGCAATGTCGAGCTGATGTGGCTGACAGAGCGTCTGACACCGGATTTCAAGACGATTGCAGACTTCAGAAAGGACAATGGCGATGCCATCCGCTGTGTGTGTCGAGAGTTCATCGTGCTTTGTCGGCGACTGGAACTGTTCTCTCAAGCCATCGTGGCCATCGATGGCAGCAAGTTCAAAGCCGTCAACAACCGTAATCGCAATTTCACAGCGACCAAGATGAAGCGTCGCCTTGAGCAGATCGAAGAAAGCTTCAACCGGTACCTCGGTCAGCTAGATGCAGCCGATCGCTCGGAGCCCGCCCTGGCCGAGGCTAAGACGAAACATCTAAAGGAGAAAATTATAAAGCTAAGGGAAGAAACGACACGATTACAATCAGTTGAGGAACAGCGGCTACAATCTCCCGATCAGCAAGTATCTTTGACGGATCCAGATGCCAGGGCGATGGCCACCAGTGGCAGAGGCACCGGGACAGTAGGCTACAACGTGCAGACAGCTGTTGATAGCCAGCACCATCTGATTGTGGCCCATGAGGTGACCAACGTCGGGCATGATCGGGGGCAGCTCTTCAATATGGCGAAGCAAGCTCGTGAAGCCACTGGCATCAATGAGCTGAAGGTCGTGGCTGACAGAGGCTACTTTAAAGGTGAGGAAATTCTCGACTGCCATAAGGAAGGGATAACTACCTATCTCCCCAAGCCGATGACATCGCCCAACCAGGCAAAGGGCTTTTTTCCAAGAGGCGCATTTCAATACTTCCCTGAAAGCAATGAATATTCCTGTCCTGCTGGTCAGCGGCTCATATGGCGATATGAAACGATAGAAAAAGGAATGAAACTCCATGCTTACTGGAGCTCAGCATGTGCAAGCTGCGCCATGAAAGAAAAATGCACGACAGGCAAGCAACGACGGATCAAGCGTTGGGAACATGAAGATGTGCTTGAAGCTGCACAGTCACGTCTCGATTGGAATCCAGAGATGATGCGCCTAAGGCGACAAACCGTGGAGCATCCGTTTGGCACTCTCAAGGCTTGGATGGGGGCGACACACTTCACGACAAAGCGGTTTAGAAATGTGAGCACAGAAATGAGTCTTCATGTATTGGCGTACAACCTGAAGCGCGTCATAAAGATCTTGGGAGTCAGTGTGTTGATGAGGGCTGCGAGGGCGTAACAGCCCTTTTTTTCTCTGCCTTCTAGGGCCGTGATCACGAATGTAGTTGGTTTCTGATGATTCTATAATTGTCACATCTCACAACAGCAGCGGTCGGCGATTATCGTAGCCATGGCTCAGAAGGGGCCAACGGGCAGCTGAAGGGGAAGACTCTTGAGTCAGACTAGTTTTATTTTGTTTTCACACGGCCAGGACCCAAAGCGGTCAATTAATTAAAGCTAATGTAACACCACATAATCTATCCACGAACTCAAATCGACCATTCAGGCTACCCTCTCAAACCCCAAGTATAAGACCAGGTAGTGTCTAAAAAACCCGGGGCGATTCAGTATTGCCAGCCGGATAACACGGCTGCCAGGTAAGCAGGCTACTTGAGGTGGTTAAATATCTATGACTGAGACAATAATAAAGTCCACGTTGAATGCTTCTGTTGCTCCGAGACGAATTGTTCAACGTTTCCTTAAGATATTTACCAACCTAGATAAGTAGGCTTATTGCGGTGAGTGTCGATTTTAGTCTCAGTTTTTGCTGGTGTTTTTGTACAAGCTCATATTAAACGCACAAAGAGCAAGTTCTTTTATCTTTATGTTCGTTGAGCTAGGCTCGCGAAGACCTCGTGGGCCACGCTATCGTGGTCACGTATCTCCTGTCCAATAACTGTCCACTACACATCGATACTGGCTTGGAGATGCGCCAATGTGTTGGCGGAAGAATCGAGTAAAGTGACCCTGCTCGGTAAAGCCAAGGTTCTCAGCGAGTTGGCCTAGAGTACCGCTGCGCTCTCGCTCAAGCCAAATGAAGGCCCGCCGCATTCTCGCATCATTGAGCATGAGCCTTGGTGTCATGCCAGTGTCTTTGCGAAATAAGGTAAAGAAGTGCGCACGGGATAACCCGGCGGCCTTTGCAGCGTTGGCTACGCAATCAGGGTCGTCAAGATGGGTTTGCAGGTAGGCGCAAGCACGGCGGATGCGTGCATCATTGAATCCTTGGCGCATCTGAGTGCCGAGGCGGCACAGGTGCTTCCATTGCGAGAAATCCTCGATAAGCTCGATTAGAAAGTCGAATAGTAAAAATTCAATGTGCTCTCGGGGAATTAGCCCGGCACTATAGGCCTCGGCTATTAACCGGTCGGCCATCGCCCGTTTCTTGCTGTTAAGCTCAATACTAGGCTGGGCAAAAAATCCCGGATGCGAGCTAAGGGCTAACGTATGCTGGGCTTCAGCCAGCCAGGCCGGTTCGATATAGAGTGCGAGAATCTGTGTCTGCTCGGCGCTGGGCTGGTAATCAAAGAAATGCGGCTGCCAAGCGTTGATCAGTACCGCATTGCGGTCGGTAAGAGGTACCTGATAGCCATTGACGTTGAAAAATGTGTCGGAGCCTGACACTTTCACCAGCACATGGCATTCGTGGTGCGAATGGGTTACAAGTGGTCGGTCCATATCGAGGAGGGCGACTCTCCCGAACTTGCCGTGGAAGACGCGTTGCGCGGTGGACATCGCTAGCTCCTTATGGTCGCGGGTGTAGTGGCAGGATGGTGTGCTCTATAAGTTTATCACCCAACCTGCCGCGGCAGGTGTAGGTCGACCAGCGACAAGTCTACTACTTTCGTTTCAGAGCGCATCGCGACCTTTCCCGTGATAAACGCGCAGTACGTCGGCGACCACTGACAAGGCGATCTCGGCAGGCGTTTTGCTGCCGAGGTCAAGCCCGATAGGCATGTGGATACGCGCGATCTGCTGTGAAGACAGTCCGCCGACCCGGCTCAGCCGTTCAGCACGCCGGATGGAGGTTTGCCGCGAGCCCATAGCGCCGATGTAAAAGGCCGGAGAGCGCACTGCTTCCATCAGCGCCAGGTCGTCGATGCGTGGGTCGTGGGTCAGTGCGACCACAGCGGTAGCTTCGTGGCAATGGCCAGCGGCGATGAATTCGGAAGGCAGCACTGGATGTACTTGAACTCCCTCGGGTGGGCGTCGCAGCATCTCTTCGCGCGGATCACAGGCAATCACCTCACAGCCGATGGTACGAGCGAAGCTGGCGCAGTATTCGGCCACCGGCGACAACCCGGCAAGAATCAGCCTAAGCACAGGGCCGATGCGTATTCGCACGCGTTCGTTCAGGAGCTGCGCAATCTCGCCGCCATGATCGTCCGCCATGAGCACGAAGGCACCGGAGGACAGGTCGAGTTCACGCACCAACCGATGTTGGCCGAGCAGTGCGTTGTACATGCCCTGCAGATGGTCGACCCAGGTTTTGTCCGGTGCGCGATGCTCGACTAGTACCTTAAGAACACCGCCGCACGGCAGTTGCAGCCGCTGACGCTCTTCATCGCTCTCCCCATACAGGACGATCTGGGTCGGTGCACGCAGCTCGCCGTCAGCGAGACTTTCGAGAAAGGCTTCCTCGACGCAGCCGCCCGAAAGGGAGCCGGTGAGTTGGCCGTCCGCCCGCACGGCCAGCATCGCGCCGGGTGTACGGGGTGCCGAGCCGTAGGTTGAAAGCACCGTGCACAGCCAAAAGGAGTGACCCTTGCGAGCCCACTGCAAAGCGGTGTGAACGACCTGAAGGTCGAGTTGACGCATAACAGCATCCTCGTTATGGGCGCGGTCGCATGAGGCGCCGCGTAAGTCTGTAATGTCTACGGTTCTGCACATCCACGTTGCTACTGAAGAGTATGCCCGGATTTTATAGCTAAGAGACCGATGTGGCCGTTCTTCGTTGTAGCACCGGCTCTAGCGGCGTTTGATAATGGCTCTGGCTTAGCCCAAGGCCCCTTTTTTCACCGCAGCTCAGACTCATGCTGCTCTCAGGGATCAACAGGGCTTGCCCTGAATCAGTTTTTTTATGTTGCGCTGCGCCTCCTTTATCTAGGTTTAGCCCTTGACCTCGGGAGTGATGAGGTCGTTTTTCATCTTATTCTTTATGTCTGCACTATAGCCTGTGCAGCTCTGGAGAGGAGTGTTCCAGTCAGTTAACCTTCGAGGCACTGATAGCTGGAACCGAATTTGGTCACGCGCCGACAATTCATTGAGAACCCCATAGCCAAGCTCGAATATCTGTTAGTTATAGTTGTGTTTATATGAATCGACATCGCCTGTACGGAACCGACCGTATTGCGACGACACCACAAATGCCGCTGCAGGGCGTGGTCGTCGTCCTGACCGGCTTGAGGAAAAGTTAGGAATATAGGTAAAGCACTGTTTATTAATGAATTTTGGTGCGCGTAATCACAGTCCACTAAAGGCGACTACCGTGCGCCTGGTACGGTAGTCGCATCCGATCAGCGCTTGATTTCGCCCAGTAGCCCGGATACCAACACTCCAAACAACAGTGCCCAGAATGGCGAGCTGATGCCCATGAAGGAGAACTGACTCATCGCCACGGCTAGCGCAATAAAGGCGCCGATCTGGCAGTAACCGCCCTTTTGGAAGGCCTGCTGCAGTGCGCCGAGCAGTACGCCCAGCATGGCCAGGCCAGCGATCACGACGATCAGCGCCTTGGGGAAAGCCAGGATGAATGGTACGGCAAGCCCGGCGAATAAGCCGAACAGCGCGAACAGCGCACCGTTCACCAAGGCTGCACCATAACGCAGGTTGCGGTCCTCACCGGCCTGCTCAGAGGAGCATATGGCGGTCATCGGGCCGGCAATGTTAGCGTTGTGACCGCCGAGTAGCCCGGCGAGCATGCCTCCGATGCCACTGATTACCGTCATTGCATTGACCGGAGGGCGGTAGCCCTCTGTAATCAGCACACCGGTCGCCTGAGCGTTTTCTGCACCAATCACCAGTGCCGTCAGCGGGATGGTGATAGCCAGGAAAGCGTCCAGAGAGAAACTAGGGAGGGTGAAAGCCGGCATGACGAAACCGATATTCACGTCAGCCGGCTGCAGTTGGCCCATGGCGAAGGCCAGGACCAGCCCAACAACGCCAGCCACCAGCACCGGTGGTACCGATTTGGCGAACCGAGTAACGAGGAAGAAGCTCAGCGCCGCGGCTCCTGCGATGATGGGCGCGGTGACAACCGAGTCCACCGCACCGGTGGCGAAGCGGATCAGCGCACCTGCGATCATCGCCATCACGATCGGCATCGGTAGCCAGCGCATTAACCGGCCGATCAACCCGGTGACACCGAGGATCAGCACTAGCAGGCCGCTCATGATGAAGGCCCCGATAGCCTCGCTGAAGGGAATGACACTGAGCGAACCGACCAGGATCGCTGCGCCGGGAATGGTGTAGGCACCGCAGATCGGCTGACGATAACGCAGCGCCATGAAAAGGCTGATCAGGCCGCCCAGCACGTACACGGCGAACAGCCAGGCGACCGTCTGGCCATTGGTCAGGCCCCCTGCTTCGGCGGCATTGATAATGACCAGCGCAGGGCCAGTGCAACCGAACAGCGCGGCGACAACACCTGCACTGATGGACTTCGAGTTGAATGCATGGCGCAAGGGGGTCTTCGTAACTGGTTCGGCATGGGAAGCGTTTGCATCGGGTGCGACGGGGCTAGACATGGGTGTGCTCCGCTAGTTAATTGTTTTATAAGAGTCAGGGCGGTTTGGCATACGGTGGCGGGGCGCTTAGCGCTTAGCCCATACAGGCCATCAGGTGCTAGGTCGACGGTTGCCCAGACGTGCAACCGTCGCAGTCACATAGGTATTACTCGCCGCGGAATACGGCCGGACGCTTGCTGTGGAACGCCTCGACGCCCTCCTTGAAGTCCGCCGAGCTACGCAGGCGGCTGTAGCAGTGGCCTTCCATCTCAATGGCGACCTTTAGTGATGCGTCCTCGTTGTCGTTGATCAGTTTCTTCGCCGTACGCTGGGCGAGCGGCGAGAATCGGCGCAGTTCATCGACCATCGCATCGACGGTGCTTTCTAGATCTGCGTCGGGCACGCACTCTGTGACGAAGCCCCAGTCATAACCTTGCTGGCCGGAGATGCGCTTGGCGCGCATAACGATGTGCTTGGTGCGTGTGATGCCGATCATCTTTTGTAGCCGAGCCGAGCCGCCAGAGCCAGGAATCTGGCCGAGGTTTTGCTCGGGCAGAGCATAGCGGGTGGTTTCCGACGCAATGCGAAAATCGCAGGCCAGCGACAGCTCGAAGCCGACGCCGAAGGTGTAGCCGCGGTTGGCCACGATCACCGGCTTAGTGCACCGCTCCGGCGCGGCGACGTTCCAGGCCAGCTTAGAAACGTGCTCCGGCGAGGCCTCCAAAAAGCCTTTGATATCGCCGCCGCTCGAGAAGTGTTCGCCTTGGGCACGTAACACGATCACCCGGATCCCGGAATGGGCATCAAACGCTTCAAAGACCTGGCGCAGGATGTCACGCTGGCTCATGGCGATGACGTTGAACGGCGGGCGGCCGAGGATGATGTCCCCGCGCTCGTGCTCGAGGTTCAGTTCCACGGTGAAGCCGTCGAACTCAGTGCTCAGGAATTGTTCGATCTGCTGAGTATTCATGTAAGTTCTTTCCTCGTGTAAAGCAATAGTGTTAGTTGGCGGAAGTGGGGTGGCCGTAATCGGTCACCAGTACGCGGCGCAAGATCTTGCCGACCGGGGACTTGGGGATCTGGTCGATGAATTCGTAGCGGCGCGGGCGCTTGAAGCGCGCCAGACCCGAGGATACGCAGTGGGCGTCCAGCTCTTCCTCAGTAATCGGATGACGCAGCTTGATGAAGGCGACGACCAGCTTGCCCCATTGTTCGTCGGGTAGGCCGACCACGGCGACTTCCTCGACCGCAGGGTGCAGCGATAGGGCGTTCTCGATCTCCGCCGGGCTGACGTTCTCGCCACCGGTAATGATCAGATCGTCGACACGACCAGTCACAAACAGGTCGCCGTCCTCGTCGAAGAAGCCAGTATCGCTGGTGAAGTACCAACCCTCATGGATCGACTTGGCATCGGCGTCGGGCCGCTTCCAGTAGCCTTCGAAGGCCTCGTCGCTGGACAGGTCGGCGATGATCTGGCCTTCCTCGTTGTGCTTGCAGAGGTCGTCCGGCGACTCGCTGCCCAGCGCCACCACGCGAATGCGTTGGTTCAGCGCGCTGCGACCAGACGAGCCAGGCTTGGCGCTGGCCTTCTGGTCGATGGTGAAGGTGTAGATTTCCGAGCTGCCATAGTGGTTGACGAACAGCTCCGGCTTGAACGCGGCCTCGACACGTTGCAGCAGCCCATCGCTCATGGACGCGCCGGCGAAACCTAACTTGGTGACGCTGGCTACCCGCTCGGGGCTGAAGGCCGAATGTTCAATCAGCATGTGGTAGAGCGTCGGCACCAAGTACAGGTTGGTGATCTTCTCGCGCTCGATGGCGTCCAGCGTGGCTTCCACATCGAACTTTGGCACGCAGACGAAATGCCCGTCTAGCAATGCCATCGACAGTAGCGAACGCACGCCCATGGTGTGGTAGAGCGGCATCACGCCGAGGGTGCATTCCTCTTGGCTATACATGTTCTGCGCTAAGTGGGCGACCGCGGCGGCGCGTTCGGCGCGGTGGCGGCGCGGCACGCCCTTGGGCCGGCTGGTGGTGCCGGAGGTGTAGAGCATCAACGACCAGTCCTCGGGGTCGGCGCGCAGGATGATTTCGCTCGGCGTTTCGGCGCACAGTTCTTCGAAGCTGATCGCGTTATCGTTGCCCGGCTGGCCAACACTGACGCACTGCCAGGTGCTCCTGCCGCAACCGGCAACGGCTTCTTGGGCTGAATCGTCATGGATAACCACACGCGCTTCGGCGTCATTGGTGCACCAAGCGAGTTCGTCGGCGGAGGAGCGCCAGTTGAGCGGGGTCATTATGATACCGCTGAACTGGCAGGCCCAGTGCAGGGTCGCCATCTGCCAGCGGTTCTGCATTACCGCCACGAGGTGGTCACCTTTTTTCAGGCCGAGCCTTTCGAGCCCGTGCGCGGCACGCTGGATGTCGCTGAACCAAGCCTCGTAGCTCTTCTTCAGGTCGCCGTCGCTGATCGCTATGGCATTAGGGCGCCGCTCGACCGCGGCGAGAAAGCTGCGTCCAAGGTCAAACATCGTTGTTGTTCTCCACAAGTGTTACTTGTCGTTGCTGCGCCACTTCTAGCACCGCCCGGACCATGCCGGTGTAGCCGGTGCAGCGGCACAGATGCCCGGAGAGCATGTCGCGAACTTGGGTTTCGTCCGGGCTCGGGACGCGCTCGAGGAATTCCACGCAGGACATTAGGATGCCCGCGGTGCAGAAGCCGCACTGCAGAGCGTGATGGCGGCTGAAGGCCTGCTGCAGGTCGTTCATGATGTTGTCGCGTGACAGCGACTCCACCGTGTCGACCCGGCGCTCGTGGGCCTGCACGGCGAGCATTAGGCAGGAGCGTGAGGCAACGCCATCGACCAGCACGGTGCAGGCGCCGCAGACGCCGTGTTCGCAACCGACATGAACGCCGGTGGTGCCCAATTCGTGTCGCAGGAAATCACACAGCTGCATGCGTGGCTCGGCGAGCCCTTCACGTTGACGGCCGTTGAGTTCTATCTGTATGGGGAAGCGCTGATCAGCTCGCACGTGCATGGTCGTTGTCCTCGATCAGTTGTTGGCCCAGTTCCCGCACCAGCTGGCGGCGGTAGGGTGCGCTGGCGTGCACGTCGTCTTGGGCGCCAAGCGACCAGGCCAGGGTATTGAGTGAATCCTTCAGTTCTGCCCCCAAGGGCAGGCGGCGCAACGTTGGCCGGTCGGCGACGCCGCCGACACCCAGGTCCACCTCGCCTTGACGGATACAGGCGGCGAGCGCCACCAGGGCGAAGTCACCGTGGCGCATGGCGACCTCGTAGAAGCGGTAGATCACGTCGGCCTCACGCAGTGGAAATTGGACTTCCACGACCATCTCGTCCGGCCGCTTCTCAGTGGTTAGCACGCCTTGGAAGAACTCGGCGGCGGGAACCTCGCGGCGCTTGCCCTTGAGCGATTCGAGCACTACAGTGCCGCCCAAAGTGACCAGACACAGCGGAATTTCGGCGCTCGGGTCGGCATGCGCGACCGAGCCGCACACGGTGCCGCGATTGCGCGTCTGGAAGTGGCCGATCCAAGGCATCGCCTGGGCCAGCAGGGGGACTTCATCGACTAAGCTTGTACGGTCGAGCAGTTCGACCTGACGCACCGCCGCACCGACCTTAAGGCAGTTGTTTTCCACCTTCAGATAATGCAGATCGCTGGCCTGACTGATGTCGATCAGCACCTTCGGCTGGGCCAGGCGCATGTTCAGAACGGCCATCAGCGACTGGCCGCCGGCAATGATCCGGGCCTGTTCACCGTGCTCTGTAAGCTGCTGCAGGACCTCGCGCTTGTTGGCCGCGCGGACGTAGTCGAATACGGCGGGTTTCATTTCGTACCTCCCATGCCGAGCAGGGCGCGCAGGCGCTGCCACAGGCTGGTGTCGATAGGCTTGCCGGAAAGCCGCTGGGCCAGACGGGTGAATATTTGGCCAATGATTACGCGCGAGGCGCTCTGCAACATGCGCCCGCCGACGGCGGCGACCTTACCGGTCACTGCGGCCTCATAGGCGTACTCCAACCGTGTATTCCCGTTCTCCAGCGCCACCAGGTTGATCTTTGCGCTGCCGGTAGCCGAGCCCATAGGGCTGTTGCCGGAGCCGGACAGACGTAGCGAGTGCGGTGGATCGAGGTCGGTCAGGGCGACCCGTGCGGCGAAGCGCGCGCGGATCATGCCCACGCCGACGGTGACGTCGGCCCGGTAATGGTTTTCGCTTTCCAGTTCCAAGGCGTGGCAACCCGGGATGATGGCCTTCAGCGTCTCGGGGTCGAGAATGGCGTCGAATACCTGCTGCGGTGACGCGGGAATCTCAACCAAGTCGTTAGCCTGCAGGGCCGAACCACCGGCTACCTTCGGTGCATCCATAACAAGACCTTCTGGCGCCGCCGGCTCGTCGATGCCGATCATCGAGCGAACCCGCGACGGCGTCAGAGGAAGCTTGATGTCAGAGCGGCCTAGCGCATCGGCTACGGCATTGGCGATGCACACCGGAGTGCTCATGTTGTTGCCTTCACCGACACCCTTAGCCCCCAGCGGGGTGAAGGGCGAGGGAGTTTCCATGTGCAGGATCACCGGGTCGACTACCTCCGGTGCGGTCGGGATCAGGTAGTCGGCCAGGGTGCCAGAAAGGAAGCTGCCGTCCTCGCCGTAGGCAAACTCTTCCATTAGCGCCACGCCCAGCGCCTGGGAATAGGCACCGAGGATTTGTCCCTCGACCAGCATTGGATTGAGAATGCGCCCGGCGTCATGGGTAGTGACGTACTTGTCGATGCGTACCTGACCGGTGACACGATCGATCTCTACTCCGCAGAAATCGAGGATGAAGCCGTAACACAGAGAGCTGTTAATGCAGTCCTGGTCGTTCGGCGCCTCGAGTTGGGGAGGCGTCCAGAAGGCAGTTTCCCGCAGACCGCCCGTTGCGCCTTCCGGCAGCAGGCCCGGTGACCAGTGGGTGGTACCAGCCACACGATGAAAGGGCTGGCTAGGGCCGTTCTCTACGAAGATCTTGCCGTCGGCGAATCGGACGTCAGTGGAGGATACCTGCCACATGTCCGCGGCGATGGCGGCCATGCGTTCACGGATCTTCAAGGTGGCGTTATACACCGACCCGGCGACGGCGCCCGAGAAGCGGCTCGAGTAGTTGCCGGAGGCTATCGACCAGGCGTCCTTGCCGGTGTCCAACTCGACATTCACGCTGATGCTTTCCAGCTTCACACCTAGTAACTCGCTAATGATCTGCGCGACCACTGTTTGATGGCCCTGACCTTGCGGTGTCGAGGACACGTGAGCGGTCACGCTGCCGAGCGGGTCGACACTGACTGTGGCAGTGCTCACTGCTCCATTCTTCGGTCCAGCCTTCTGACGCTCTTCGGGCGTCATGGCGACGGTGATGTAGCCCATGTTGGAGATTGAGGGTTCCACCACAGCGGCATAGCCTATGCCATACAAACGTCCCTCGGCACGGGCCTGGTCACGGCGCTGTAGGAGCTCGTCGAGATTGCCTTTACGGCGCGCCAGTTCCACAGCAGCAGGATAGTCGCCGGAATCGAGCAGTGCGCCCGCTGCTGCGCGGTAGGGGAACACGCCAGCGGGAACCAGGTTGCGCTGGATGACCTCGAGCGGGTCGAGGCCGAGTTCTGCAGCGACGTGTTGCATCAGCCGCTCAAGGGCGAAATAGACCTGACCGCCCCCGAATCCGCGGTTCAGTCCGGTAGGCATTTTGTTGGTGAGCACCACCCGGTTGCGCACCGCCAGGTTTCGGATGGTGTAAGCGCCACTGAGATTACCGTGCATGCGGTAGAAGGTGGCTGGTTCAGGGGCCCGTAGGTAAGCGCCACAATCATCAATCTGGTCGTAGCGCAGGGCTGTGACGCGGCCATTGGCTTCCACTGCGGCCTCAATTTCGCAGACGCGGTTGGTGGCGCTGGAAGAGGCCTGTAGATGCTCGAGGCGATCCTCCACCCACTTCACCGGAGCACCGACCTTGCGCGAGGCCAAGCCCATCAGCACCACATAGGGGAACACCCCCTGCTTGATGCCGAAGCTGCCACCGGAATCCGGCGGGGTACGCAGGCGCAGGCGGTTGGCCGGCACGTTGAGTGCCCGGCACATTACCGAGTGCAGCGCGTAGGGGCCCTGGAAATTGGCCATTACATCATAGGTTTCCGAGGCTGGCAGGTACTGCGCCAGTACCACGTAGCATTCAATCGGCGTGCAGGAGTTTCGCGGGTACTGAACCTTCAGTGTGATGCGGTGTGGCGCTTCGGCGAAAGCCCGCTCCGGGTCGCCGTAGCGGAAGCTGCGTTCGTTTACCACGTTGCTGCCTACGGCTTCGTGCAGAATCGGCGCATCATTTAGGGTGGCCGCTTCGGGGTCGATGATTGGTGTCAGCGGCTCGTATTCGACCTGAACGGCATCCAGAGCATCCTCGGCTAGGTAGCGGTCGTCGGCAATCACTACGCAGACCGGTTCGCCAACGTAGCGCACCTTGTCGACAGCCAGAGGCCAATGCTCCATAGGTGCTCTGACGCCCACTGGAAACGGGTTAGACCAGCGCTTGACGTCATCGCCAGTGAGCACACCATGTACGCCTTTCATAGTCAGAGCGCGTGAGGCATCCACCGAACGGATACGGGCGTGGGCATGGGGAGAACGGACAACAGCGGCTTGCAGGGTCCCTGGTGGTGTCGCCATGTCGTCAGCGTAGCGACCTTGGCCTTGAAGCAGAGCTGCGTCCTCGACTCGAGCCTGACGACTTCCGATGTGACCGATGGTGGCTTCGGCAATACTTTTTTGCATATTCATGGCGAGCTCTTGTTTTTATGCACGAAAATTTAAAGCTAATTCTCGCCAATTACCCGGCGCGACGCTTTGCCTGGAAATATGCATTCATGCCTTAGAGTCTGGTTATTTGCCCTGGAGTCTTATAGTACGGTGAGCGTACTAGCCTTCCTCAGCAATAGTCAGTCTCAATACTGAGTCTAGGAGCTATCCAATACGCTAATGCAAGGCATTTTCCCTAATCCATTATGGCCGCATCAAAGAAGCGATTCATGCGTGTCGGTGCATCTGGGCAAGCGTCCCAGATGCTGGCTATGGCCAGCGGGAGCTGGCGACAGATGATCTGCTGAGTGTTTATGAAGCGGCTGGCGGTATTTCCATCGCCTAACTGACGAGGCCCGCCCGAGAGAGGTGCGCTATGAACCCAAGACGAAAAGAGAAACGCCCTATGAATGGCAGAGACCCCAACTTCTGGCATGGGCTGCTGGATTTTTTTGCCCATCACTTTGGTGGCCATGCTTACGTTCACGATGGGCTTTATTCGTGGTGTTCACCGAGGGCGGTAGCCTGAAGAAGTCACTACTTGGCGCGGTGATGTGCATGATTTTGGCAACGCCGCCGGGGATTCGAGGTGTAGTTCCCCATTTCGAGCATGACGGTCGCAGCTAACAGGCCGAAATACAGTAAAGAATGGCCGGTTTTGTTCCAGCGCCCACCGTCTCGGCAGCTTCCGCCCCCTGGCCAGAAAGGGTGGTCAAATAGCGTACTTAGGTGATTCGATATAACTTGACTCGGGTACCCTTAGTGTTGGTAAGTGCTAAGGGCATTTATGTGGCTTTGCGAGATGATTGCCTCCCCGCATCCAAAATATTATTAGCTGAACTCCCCGAACTCAATCTTGCCTAGTACATCCCTCACCATTTCGCGGCCAGCGAAGGTATCGAAAATATCGATGGGCTGAGACCCATTCAGCGCTCGAACCTCGCTGTGCAGCCACTCCTGGGCGCTATCACGATCACCTAAGACCTTTCCGGCTTCGACATATAGCTTCAGTGTATCCAGCACTTCCTCGCTCTGAGCACGGCCCAGGGCCTTACGCTTGTACAAGCGATGCAGGTTTCCTTTTTTGACAGGACTCGACCATAGAGAGGGTAATGCAAACATGGTTACGGATATTAATAGAGGCTTACTGAAAAGGTCATTTGGCACTTCCAGCCTTCCGGTTAGGCTCCGTATGAATAATCCGCCGGGTCTGAATAGGCGCTCGTACAGTTGCGAGGTGAAGTCCATGTTGACCGCATGGGAAGGACTTGGTTCGACGACGCTTTGGCGATACCAGTCCGGCGGCACCGCTCCCGTGAGGAATCGCTATACCTTTGGGTGCTCCTCACTAATAAGAAGGTTTCGATAGCGAAAGCGCCTGAATATTGCTCCTTCGGCTCTACATCCTCGCAAGCATGCCGCTTAATAAGAGGGCTGCTCGACTTCACTAATAAGCCGAACTGGCTTAAGTTAATGGGGCTTGAGCATGTATGGGCTGATAGCCGGCTGGGGAGTGGCAAAGAAAGTGCCGACGCGGAGCTGCCGGCTAGGGAGGAGCTGTTGTTCAACGGTTCAGGAAATACGTAGATTCTTTCTAATAGTATAGCAACGCTTGTATCTGCGGTTTTTTATTAATCGTGTGATTGGTTATCATAACAGGGTATGAATTATGATTTGGCAAAAACAGATAACTCTTGATGAGCTTGGCTTGAGTGCAAAGGAGACCCTAATAAGTCATCTCGGAATTGAATTCACTAAAATTGGGGATGATTCTCTTAGTGGAAGGATGCCAGTAGATGCAAGAACCATTCAGCCTGCCGGCATACTGCATGGTGGTGCATCGGTAGTACTTGCTGAAACCCTAGGTAGTATAGCTGCTAACTTCTGTCTGAAAGACTGCAGCAAGATCGCCGTTGGCCAGGAGATTAATGCGAACCATGTGAGGCCAATGCAGTCTGGCTGGGTCTATGGAACAGCGAGGCCGCTACATATCGGCGGATCTACTCAGATATGGGAAATACATATCAAAAATAACGATGAAAGGTTGGTTTGCGTTTCTAGGTTGACCATGGCCGTTATCAATAAATGGTAAACGCATGTTCCGTTGTCCATCCTACTGTCGAGGGTCAACATGCATGACAGTTTGCTTTTGATGGCTCTGCTCGATGCTCGATAGTGTTCAGCAGTTTCAAGGGGCCGACCAGAGCGTTCTCGCTGCCGCCGGTCATATCAGGCTCGCGGCATCCAGCCTCGCATCGCTCGCCGGGGCATAGAGGGTGATCAACGACTCGGACGCCATCACTGGCTTGTCGAGAGAACCTTTGTCTGGCTAGGTTGAGTGAGACGATGGCGATACTCCATCAGCGTTGTGTCGATATTCATTATGCCTTACGCTGCTGGGATGCTCGCTGTTCTGTCTGAACAAGCTTCGAGGCAGGTTTTGAAAAGCATTGTTAACCCGACTCAGTAAGAATCAGGCATCGATGCAAGCGAAGACGATATGCTTAGCTTTCATCTGGAAATGTCATATTTTTCAGCGGTTCGCACCCTAGGTGTGAAACAGTTTCCAAAACTATCTTAGCAACCCTCGACAGCCTTCTTCGATTCGCACGCCTGCCAGACGGCAGTGCTCGCCGAGCGCAGGGAAGGTCAATTGCCTTCTATTAATGTGTTGAACCACCCTGTCGCGGCGCGTTGTGTCTGGGGGCTATTGCACGGATCAGACTCTCGGGAAAATCTCAGTACAATTCGGGAAGTTCTCATTTTGTGAGGCAAGGCTTCCCCACGTGTGCTCCTTAGACTCCCTTACAGGTGGTCGGCCTTCATGACGCCACCAAGGAGGAGAGCATGACCGCGCTTGAGCCAACCGGACTTAATAGTAAGCACAGCAACTTTATTGGCAAGAGCCAAGCTCGCGTCGAAGACGAAGCCCTGCTGAGGGGGCTTGGACGCTATGGTGGTGATCTCGCTACACCTCCGGGTACCTTGCATGCTGCAGTGTTGCGCTCACCGCATGCCCATGCACGGCTTACTTCGGTCAACCTACCCCAAGCTCTAGACATGCCTGCTGTGCACGGCGTGTTGATAGGGGAATATGTCAAGCGCTGGGCGGCTCCATTTGCTGTTGGTGAACCGCCCCGGTTATTCCGGAGACCGGACTTGACCCGCAACACCTGGAACTCGAGCTGACCGAAAGCATGCTCATGGAGGATGTCGATACGGCGGTCGCAACGATGACGTGCCTCAAGGATTACGGCGTGAGCATCGCGGTGGATGACTTCGGCACCGGGTATTCCGGCCTGAGCTACCTGAAGCGTTTCCCGATCGATACGCTTAAGATCGACCAGTCGTTCGTCCGCGAAATCACCAGCGATCCGGCCAGTGCCGCGATCGCCGACGCCATCATCGCCATGGCTCAGCGCCTGAATCTGGATGTTATCGCCGAGGGCGTGGAGACACCGGAGCAGTGCCGATTGCTGCGTGAAAGCGGATGTCGGTATATGCAGGGTTACCTGTTCGCAAGGCCGGTGCCGACAGAGGATCTAACTAAACTGTTGCGTGTGGGGCACGTCGGCAGGCACCTCTGACGCGGTTTGTGTTGATGCGGCTTGTTCGAACACGGCCAGCAGTAAAACAGAACCAGGGTATGGAGTTGGTGCTGGCGGTTCATTCGCCCGGGATGGCGGGGCCCTGCTGCTTCGTGCCGCCTTGCTTTCAGTCTACCTCGGGCTATACTTATTTAATCTTCTCCCGGGCTCTGCCCCCTCCCAGGTTTCACTGGGCTCCGCCCCTTCTCCAAGGCTTAGCCGTTCCTATACGACTGTTGTAAGCCACACAACGGTACAACGGAGGCATCATGGGCAAGAGCGCGGAACAATCACCCCAAGTATCATGCGATATCTGCCGGCAACGCCCTGCGGCTCTGCAGGTCACCGTTTCACAAGCCGGTCGAAGACGCACCCTCAACGTATGCCAAACGGATTATTTGCGCCTGAGAGCACGAAGTGCCTCTCCGTTTGAATCCCTTTTTGGAAGCGGGCTACTCGCCGACGATTTCTTCGAGCGGCTGGCGCGAGACGAGAATTTCGGCTTTGGCAGTGTCGCCAGTCGAGAGAACGGCCGGCCGCAGGATAGCGAATCGGTCGCCCTCGGTGACCTGCTTAGCGAGCAAAGCGAGCAGATTCTGCAGCAAGCCGCGGCTACCGCGACGGAGTGGGGTTCGCAGCTCATCGATACCAGCCACCTGCTTTACGCGCTGGCCGATAACGATGTGGTGCAGGCGCTCCTCAAGCGATACCAGCTATCGGCCAAGGAACTCAAGGCCCAGATTGAGCAATTGACACCCAAAGCTGCGAGCGAACCTGAAACGGACGGGCCTACAAAGATCGGCGTCTCCCCACGGGTGAAAGCCGCGCTACAGCGCGCTTTCCAGGCGTCGAGAGACCTCGGGCATGGCTATATTGGTCCCGAACACCTTCTGATCGGTCTAGCCGAGGAGGAGGGGCTGGCCAGCGACTTGCTGAACCGTTATGGCCTCTCTGCACACGGTCTTCGGCAGAAGGCTGTGCAGGTGGTTGGAAAGGGGGCACAGGAGGGGCGACTGCCGGAGCAAAGCGACACGCCAACCCTGGACAAGTACAGTCGGGATCTTACGGCATTGGCTAACGAGGACAAGCTCGACCCGGTGATCGGGCGAGCGGCCGAGGTCGAGACCCTGATCGAGGTTCTTTCCCGGCGCCGCAAGAACAACCCCGTTCTTATCGGTGAGCCGGGGGTCGGCAAGACCGCCATCGTCGAAGGGCTGGCGCAGCGAATTGTTCACAACGAAGTGCCGGACCTGTTGCAGAACAAACGGGTGGTTGAGCTAAACATCAACTCGCTGGTGGCGGGCTCCCAGTATCGTGGTCAATTCGAGGAGCGGATCAAACAGGTCCTCGACGAGATTACTTCCCACCAAAACGAGATTGTGCTGTTCATCGACGAGCTGCACACCATTGTCGGCGCCGGATCGACCGGGGGCGAAAGCGGGCTGGACGTCGCGAATACCCTCAAGCCCCAACTGGCGCGTGGTGAATTGCATTTGGTCGGGGCGACCACGCTGGGCGAATACCAGAAGCACATCGAAAAAGACGCTGCGCTGGAGCGGCGGCTGCAACCGGTGTTCGTCGCCGAACCAACGATTGAGCAGACCATCAATATACTAAGAGGGCTCAGGGATCGACTGGAGGCTCACCACAAGGTGACGATCACCGATGAGGCGATTGTCGCCGCAGTGGAGATGGCCGACCGCTACGTCACCAACCGGTTCCTGCCGGATAAGGCCATTGATCTGATAGATCAGGCGGCTGCCCGGGTACGAATCGGTGGCACTTCGCGGCCGCCGGAGCTTCACGAGCTCGGTGCACAGATCGACCAGCTGCGGCGTGAGCGTGACTACGCATCCAACCGCAAGAATTTCGAGCGCGCGAGCGCGCTGGAAGCTCGTATTGAAGAACACCAGGGCGACTATGACCAAGGCCTGGAGGAATGGAACACGACCCGGAGTACTAGCGCTAACCAGGTGGGCGTCGAGGATGTGGCACAGATCGTGTCGCGCCTGACCGGCGTTCCGGTGGCAGAGCTCACCACGGAGGAGCGCACCAGGCTGATGGAGATGGAACAGCGTCTACATCAGCGGGTCGTCGGTCAGGGCGAGGCGGTAAGAGCCGTATCCGATGCCGTGCGCTTGTCTCGCGCCGGGCTGGGCGACCGCCGCCGTCCCATCGCAACCTTCTTCTTCCTCGGACCCACGGGAGTGGGAAAGACGGAATTGACCAAAGCCCTTGCGGAAACGGTCTTTGGTGATGAAGAGGCGATGATCCGCATTGACATGAGCGAGTACATGGAGCGGCATACGGTTGCGCGCCTCATCGGGGCGCCTCCCGGATACGTCGGGTTCGAGGAAGGGGGGCAGCTTACCGAAAAGGTGCGCAGAAAACCGTACAGTGTCGTTCTACTGGACGAGTTCGAGAAAGCACACATGGATGTCCAGAACGTGCTGCTGCAGGTCTTCGATGATGGGCGGCTCACTGATGGGAAAGGGCGTGTCGTAGACTTCACCAATACCATCATAATCGCCACGAGCAACATCGGTTCCGATGTTATCCGGGAAAACCTCGAGGCCCCGGAGGACGAGCGCAAGGACGCCGCGGAATTGAAGTCGGAACTGTTGAACGTGCTTCGTCGCTATCTCCGCCCAGAGTTCATCAACCGCATCGATGAGATCATCGTGTTCCACGCGCTCGACCGCAAACAGATCCGTGACATCGTAGGTCTGCAGCTCGAACGCGTGAAGCGTATCGCGCACGGGCAGGGCTTGACCGTGGAGTTTGACGACTCGCTCATCGACCATTTGGCGGATATCGGCTACCGGCCAGAGTTCGGTGCGCGCGAACTTCGTCGCCAGATCCGTTCCCTGATCGAGACGCGCCTTGCGAGTGCCGTATTGCGCGGCGAAATAGAGGAAGGCGATAGCCTGCGCTTCGTCTACGACAAGGGGCGAAGTGAGGTCCGCTGGGAGAAGGAAACAAGGGTGCCTGCCTCCGAACCGGAGTAACGAAGCCACGGAAGCTGCGGCCAGGGGAGAAGCGACTAATGGGGACTAATGGGATAGACCCGGTGTACTCGACCGTCTCGCAGTGTCTCGCCGCCTTGCAGCGGGAATAAGTGGAGGAAAGAGCATGTTTACTCCGAATTCCATTCCCTATCAGCAACAACCTGGCTTTCAGCGCACCTACCGCCAGGGCCGCCTGAGCCTGGGCCTTTTCTTCCCTCTCGAAGCCTTTACCGGCGATATGCCGACTATGGCCAACCAGGTGAGCTTGGCCCAACGTGCCGAGCAACTGGGTTTCTCTGCTCTCTGGTTTCGGGACGTGCCGTTACGCGACCCCAGCTTCGGGGATTCGGGCCAGGTGTTCGATCCCTGGGTCTACCTGGGTTTTATGGCCGCACATACTCGCTCGATTGCGCTGGGTACCGCGTCGGTCATCCTGCCAATCCGTAATCCCCTGCACACTGCCAAGGCCGCAACGAGTGTCGATCAACTCAGTGGTGGCCGTCTGTTACTCGGCGTAGCTTCCGGTGACCGTCCGGTAGAGTTCCCGGCGTTCGGTGTCGACCCGGAGCAACGCGGCAGCCTGTTCCGCGAATACCTCAAGGTATTTCGCGAGGTTCAGCTCAGCAGTTTCGTGCCTTTGACCTGGTCGGGCGGGACGCTTCAGGGAGCCGATCTGATTCCCAAGCCAACCACAGCGGAAATTCCATTCTTCGTGACCGGCCATAGCCGCCAGACGCTGGAGTGGATCGCCCGCTACAGTCATGGGTGGATCAGTTATCCGCGCCCCCCGAAGTCCCAGCAAGTGGTTGTCGAGAGCTGGCGCACGGCGGTTCGTGATGAATGTGGCGAGCTGTTCAAACCCTTCAGCCAGTCACTTTACCTCGACCTGACAGATAACCCGCAGACACCCCCACGGCCGATCCACTTGGGGTATCAACTGGGACGGCATCACCTTATTGCGCTGCTCCACAGTTTGCAGGAGATCGGCGTAAACCATGTGATTATCAATTTGAAATACGGCCAACGACCTGCCGGCGAGGTCGTTGAGGAAATCGGTCAATTCGTTTTACCTGACTTCGCCATGTCGGTATAAGCCGGTCAGGGCTTCGGTATGCACATAGGGCTTCGCGTAGTGAGCTATAGTGTTACTAGAGTCCCGCTCTGTATTTCCTTTACCCGTCAACCGAGGTCATTATGGCCGAGTCGATCCACAATCCGAACGATCAGCCGGCCTCAAGCGATACGGTGTATGGAATGCCGGCTTATGCCGACAGGGCTGCGGCCGTGAACGAAGTGCATGCACGCCCACTCCTCATGATTCAGGCCCCGAGGGAGATGTTGCAGTTCGCTTTCATGAGGGGAGGAGATCTGACCAAGGATAAGTTGGCAATGAATGAGTTGTCTGGTCGTCTCCGCGTGGCTGAGCCTGACCAATCTACGTCATTTCATGGCTTGGCCTGGGAAGACGGAGACCTGCATTGTGAAAAGCACTCGGAGTATTCGACGTATCTGTGGTGTGCCGAGCTTGATCCCGAAACCGGAGAACCATGCGGCGAGAATCCGTTCAAGCATGGATTCATCCCTCCCGGCCCGGTGGTATCGGGCGTGCGCCTGACCTTTCTTCCATGGAATTCAGATACTGAGAAGGAGGTAGATCGCTTCGATCCTTCCAGCCTTTGTTACTCGCTGGTAGAAAGTGGGAACGCTGCCATCCTGACCGATTTCCGACAGGATGAAGACGGCCTGACGCACATCCTGATCCTTGCGCGTGATTTGAAACCCGCGCGAGCGGGGGCGCTGGCGCAACGTCTTCTGGAGATTGAGACCTATCGGACTTTGGCCTTATTGTCGTTGCCATTGACCAGGTCAATGACGAAGGAGCTGCGAAGCATGGAGTCACAACTGGCCATGATGACTGATGAGATGTCGACGAACTCGGAAGCGCGGCGTGACAACCACCTCCTTCTGTCAGAATTGACCAGTCTGGCGGCAAAACTGGAGGCCTGCGTTGCTGCAAATCTCTATCGATTTGGCGCCAGCCGGGCTTACTACGAGATTGTTGAAGAGAGGTTGGCAGCGCTAGTGGAGGAGGGCGTATCCGGATACTTCACCTGGCGGGATTTCCTTCAGCGCCGTATTGCGCCTGCGATGCGAACCTGCCTTTCGGTTAAAGAGCGCCAGGCCAAGCTCTCCGACGAACTGACCCGAAACATCTCACTACTGCGCTCCTGGGTCGATGTCGAACTGGAACGCCAGAATCGGGACTTGCTGGCGTCGATGAATAACCGAGTCAAGCTGCAATTGCGTCTTCAGCAAACGGTTGAAGGCTTGTCTGTGGCAGCAATTTCATATTACGTCGTGAGTCTTTCAGGCTATTTCCTGAAGGGAATTCCATTCATTTACGATGTTGTCACACCGGTGATGTCGGTACTGGTACCCGTCGTGATGCTGTTGATCTGGTGGAGGGTTCGTCGGATCAGACATGCCCACGACGATTCCACGGCGTTGTAAAAGTCTTAATACTATCTACCGGCTTGAAACGCGGAATGGGGTAATCGTGGAGCGTCCGGTAGGGATGCCAGCATTTAATGGACCCAGTCATCTAATCTCTTGGGGTAGAGATAGGGCAGCGAGCATGGCCGGCTGATGGGGCCCGGTTTCAATTTCTCCAATGACTATAGCGAGAGTCGCGCTATGCTGATCTTCATCTAAGCTTGGATATACTAGGCGGGCTTTACAGGGTCCCACTCCTAAGTCCGCTAGCTACGTCGTCAAGGAGCGCTTATGACCAAAGCTCAAAACGAGGTCTACACCAAGCAGCCCGCAGCAGAAGGGATCCAGACGGTTAACCCATGCCGAAAAGTGGTGGGCCTAGTACCTGCTCCGGAGATGTCCGCTGAGATGGCCGAAAAGGTAATCGACCAGTTACCCGAACTTCTGGCCAACTACGTAGATGACCGGTTGAGCTGGGAGGTTCAACTCATCGTTGATCCGTTGATCGGCGCTGCAGAGGTTTCCACCTATATCATCGGGAGTATTCTCGAATACAAGCGGCATCAGCAGTGGGACTACGCGATTTGCATTACCGATTTGCCGATCCACAAGTCTGGACGCTTCGTGATAGCTGAAACCAGCATGGTGCATGGCGTTGCAATAATCTCATTACCCGCTTTCGGCATTACCGCGGTACGCCGTCGCCTTAGCGAAGCGATTCTGCAACTGGTCAACGAATTGCATCATGGCAGCTCGGAAGAGGACCGTGCTCGCCAAGAGCAGCGTACTGAGCAATCCTATAAAGTTCACGAGAGCCTGCGTGGCAAAGGTGCCTGGCAACTACTGGGCAGACGCCTCTACGAGAAGTTGTTCCCGATACGGCGGGTCACGCGATCGGGCGAGGGAGAGTCCTTCGACGTACGCTTCATTGCTGATTCATGGATTAACGGCAATCTTCGCATCCTGGCCGGCATGGTTCGCGCCAACCGCCCCTGGACCATCTTTCCTGCTTTCAAAGGCGTCATCGCCGTAGCGTTCGCGACCGGTGCCTATGGCCTAGTGTTTCCCACCCTTTGGAATCTCAGCGCCAATTATGGTTGGCCTCGCCTTGTTCTTCTGATGGGAGTCTCCATGGTGGCGATGATCGCCTGGATCATACTTGCGCATTCTCTTTGGGAGTCGATAAGAAACTCCCCACTGCCACACTTGGTTCGCCTCTACAATACGGTCACTGTACTGACGCTAAGTACTGGGGTTATATTCTATTATACGATCCTACTGGGTCTGTTCTGTTTCACGGTCCTCGTTTTCATTCCGGCCAACATGCTGGAAGAGCAACTCGGCCAAGCGGCCAGCCTTCTAGATTATACTGCCCTTGCTTGGCTCGCGACTTCGGTTGCCACCATCGCTGGTGCCCTGGGGGCCGGATTAGAAGATGAAGAAACCGTCAGAAACGCTACTTATGGCTACCGGCAGCGACGCCGCAACCAAGAAGCGGATAAGCGCTGATGCGCGTCGACAATTAAAAGACGCAACCAAACGTGGGACGGCCTTCTAGTATCTCTTTGTTTTCGCGATCAACCATTGTTCTTTGGTGGTGTCCATGCCAGTGTTTCGTCCTCGGTTAGCCGTACGTCCTCCCGCATGGCATGATCCAATGCCTCTTCGAGCTTCATGAACAACTCCCCGTAGCGCGGGCTGAAGTGGATGCCTTCTTCTATATTGCGCCATGTGTCGAACAGTTGATCTTCGTGGGCTTTTTCGCTGGCGATAAAGGAGCGGGTCATCCGGCGCGCGCGTTGTGGGTGGACGCCCATGGCCGTGAGGGCCTCGCCGCCGAGTTCCAGGGCGGAGTAGTAGGTCTCGCTCACCACGTCGTCGGCGCCGGCTTCACGCAGCTCGTAACCATGGCCGCGGTCGAAGGCGCGGGCGAGTATCCAGACCTCTGGGTAAAGCTGTTTGACGTGACGCACCAGGCTCACGGCCCGGTCGCGGTCATCGATGGCGACGACGAGCAGGCGTGCCTCGGCAATGCCGGCGGTTTCCAGTAGCTGGATGCGGGTGGCGTCGCCAAAGTAACTTTTCAGTTGGATCAGGCGCAGATTTTCGATCTGATCCAGAGCATGGTCCAGGGCTACGCTGGGAATGTTGTTGGCGCGAAGCAAACGACACACGATCTGTCCGAAGCGGCCGACCCCTGCCACGATCACCGGGGCCTGCTCTTCTATCTCGTCCGGCTCTGCTTCTTCATTGGAAGCCTTCTGATAGCGTGGCAGCACCACCCGGTCATAGACAATGAACAACAGCGGTGTCAGGAACATGGACAGGGCCACCACCAGTGACAGCACCTGAGCGGTGTCTGCAGGGATAACTTGGTTCTGGGTACTGTAGGTCAGCAGCACAAACCCGAACTCACCGGCCTGGGCCAGCCCGAGGCTGAACAACCAGCCTTCACTGCCGCGGATGCCGAATGCGAAAGCCAAGCCAAACAGAATCAGCGTCTTGCCAATGATAACCGCCAGGGCGAGAAGAAAGATCGTATCCCATGAAGCCGCCAGAACGCCGAAATTGATTCCCGCGCCTACGGTCATGAAGAAAAGCCCCAGCAGTAGCCCCTTGAAAGGTTCGATATTGGCTTCCAACTCGTGCCGGAATTCGCTGTTGGCGAGGACCACACCGGCCAGGAATGCGCCGAGCGCAGGTGAGAGGTTCACTAGGCTCATGAGCGCCGCGATGCCGATAATCAGCATCAGGGACGCGGCGGTGAATACTTCCCGCATGCCGGATTGCACCACGTAGCGGAACAGCGGCCTACTCAGGTAATGGCCACAGATAATCACGATCACGATCGCGCCGACAACGGCCAGCCCATGCGCCCAGCCCGGCAGGTTCTCAACCAGGCTGAGGCTGCTATGCCCGCCCTCGCTGCCACTACCGGACATTTCGGACACGGCCAGCAGCGGGATAACGGCCAGCATGGGAATCACTGCAATGTCCTGGAAAAGCAGCACTGAGAAGGCACTCTGGCCACCTTCGGTTTTGACTAGCCCCCTTTCGGTAAGTGTTTGCAAGACAATCGCTGTTGAAGAGAGGGAGAAGAGAAACCCTACTGCCACGGCTGTTTGCCAGGCCATCCCCTGGGACCAAGCAAAATAGGTGGCGGCGGCTGCAGTCAGTGTGACCTGCAGGCCGCCAAGACCGAGCAGCCTGACCCGCATGGCCCAGAGGGATTTTGGGTCAAGCTCCATCCCCACCAGGAACAGCATCATTACCACGCCGAACTCGGCAAAATGCTGAAGAGTAAGGGCCTCCTGACCCACCAGTCCTGTCACCGGTCCTATGACCACACCGGCCACCAGATAACCGAGTACCGACCCCAGCCCGAACTGTCTGGCCAGTGGCACCGCGATTACCGCTGCCACCAGGTAGATAAACGCCTGAACAAAGTAGTCAGTCATCAGTCATGTCCGTAGGTCGAAAATCACATACCCATTCTTCTAACATTAGACCAACGGCTGCATTTCGCTTCCGGTATCGAAAATGGGGGACAAAAATGGGGACAGACCTGTTTTCTTCACCCCAATGATCAGCGTGGTCATAACCGTCAACTGGTAACCCGTGTGATTCATCACGGTCTTGTTAAAGTGGCTGATCGCACGCTTCCGGTTCTTATTCTTCTGCCAACGACATGGCAGCACCGCCACATATGCTCATTTATTCTCTAAATACTTGTCGCTTATAATATCAAGTAAAGAGGGCGGGGCGCTTGCTCACGGCCCCCTCGACCACTGGACGATGCCTTAAGAAAGGCGGTCGTGGTGGCGGTTAGGACAATGCGGCCAATCTTGGCCCTCCTCGCATTAGGGTTGGCCACCAATTGTCGGCGGCGGCTCCCAGGTGCAAGGTCACCCGCAATGCATGCATGGTGAGCGTGGCGGCGACTTTCAGCACCTGCTCGCGAAACCTCATTAGGCTCCACCTCTTACGGTTTTGATTCCCCATCAGGCAGCTCAGGCCGTGCGGATATTGTTTTAATCTAACCATTAGTTCTAGTTCGTTCTGGGCCTTCGGCCCTCCACCGGATGGCCTTTTCTCCGCTTCGCTACGTAAAGGCCGCTGCTGAATGTTGGCGTTACATCAGGAAAGTCTCAATGGCGGCTTCTGGCCGAAACAGGAAATTCCTGTATGGGTGCTACCGTTCAAAGCTGACATTCTAACTCGTTGTTACCGAAACCCCATAAACTGCTGACGCAACAACTCAGAGCAATCTAAGAGCACCGCACTATGCATCCCAGTGAAATGAGTTTCTGTTCATTAGTCAGACCTGACAGATTTTGTCTCGGACAGTGGGGTGTATTGTATTGTATTGGGGGCAGAGTCTCTGCCTTCATTCAACGTTTTGCTTATAAGCTCTTGATTACCTTTAAAAAAATAATCCAGGGAAGCTTGCGTATTACTTCACTCAGCTTATATTAATAATGACCCCCGTATTTGTTAAACATATATGACTACGTATTCATGGATAATACTAAAGTATATTCCTTTTTAATCAGTTAGATACAACTAGATTTTAAAGGCATATCTCCAATATTTTTGCATACGTATGCATTCTCTTCTATAACTTCAATTGGGCTTGAGCAGCATTGCAGAATCATGGCTGAGGCCCGTATGAAGCAACTGACAGACTACAACGACAATACGCACAGCGTTATTGCTGGATTACAACTAGGAGTGCTGTATGAAGCTTTTTCTTCCGCTCACATCTTTGGCCGCTGCCATCGCTTTGGTCGCTTCAACCCAAGCTGTTGCACAAGCAGAACGTGTTATCAATGTGAGTCTACCGCTCGGCCCTGACTCACAGCAGGGTATTGGGGTTCTTAAGTTTGGTGACGAGCTTGAGCGCCTCTCAGAAGGCCGACTGACCATTGAGCCCCACTACGACAACGCATTGGGTGCTGAACGCGAAGTCGTTGAAGGCATGGGCTTTGGCATCATCGATGCGGGCATTTCCTCCACCGGTCCGATGGGAGGCTTCGTCGATGAATTCATGCTCTTTGACTTACCCTACGTCTTCGAGAACCACGAGCATGCCTATGCCTTTCTAGACAGCGAGCATGGCGAGGAGCTCGCACGGCTGGCCGAGGAAGGCATGAACGTGAAGTTTCTGGCGTGGATGGAGAACGGCTTCCGCCACAACACCAACTCGGTACGTCCAATCGAGAAACCCAGCGATCTGGAAGGCATTAACCACCGCACACAGGAAAGTCGCGTCCAGGTCGATACCTGGGAAGCACTGGGTGCTAACGCGACACCCATGGCATGGACCGAGGTTTACACCGCCCTCCAGCAAGGTGTTATGGATAGCCAGGAAAACCCCTTGGCCACCATCTATGACGTTAACTTCTACGAAGTTCAGGACTACCTGAACATGACACAACACGTCTATTCGCCAGCGCCACTGATGATGGGCCTGGATCTGTTCAATTCTTTCAGCGAAGAAGACCAGGCGATCATCATGGAGGCGGCCCAGATTGCCTTGCCGGTACAGCGTGAGGCCAGTCAGGAGTTAGAACAGCGTTACCTCGGGCAACTCGAAGAATTGGGCATGACCGTAACCCATCCCGACCTTGCCCCGTTTCGCGAAGCGGTCAAACCTGTCCTTGAAGAGTGGGCCCCCACCATCGGTGAGGATCTGGTCGACGCTGCCGTCAATTACGAATACTGAGCCCACAACGTCCGCAGGTAACACGACGTCCTGCGGGCGCTTTTCCGACGCATGAGGCAGCCATGAAGTCTTATCTACTACTGGCCCACAGAGCCATTGATGAGTTTAACCGTCTGATCGGCTGGATATTGGCCGGATTGTTGTTAGTGATGACGGTACTTATCTTCTGGCAGGTATTTGCCCGTTTTGTCGTAGGCAGCCCGCTGTTCTTCTCAGATGAAATAGCCCGCTTCTCCATGCTCTGGTTGACCTTTCTCGGAGCTGGATATGCCTATCGTAAGGGCACACTAATCTCCGTGGACATCTTACTGGAACACGCTGGAAGAACACTGGCGCGCCTGCTGCGAATTGCCATCATCCTGTGTTCCGCTCTCTTCGCCTTTATCTTGATGAAACACGGTTACGACCTGATGGATCGGGTCGCCAGCCAGACAGCACCCAGTACTAGAATTTCTATGATGTGGCCTTACATGGCCATTCCCGTTGGAGGCGTGGTTATCATGATCAATAGCCTGGGGCTGTTGCTTGATGAGGCACTCAATATTCACAATCAGCCCAAGCAGGAGGTGAACTGACCATGGCACTGCTCTTGTTCCTACTGCTGATTTCGCTGTTCATCATCGGCGTACCCATTGCTCTCTCTCTCGGGCTAGCTTCTGCGATAACTATTTGGCATGGGGATTTATCACCCATGTTGATCGTTCCCCAACAGCTCATCGCTTCGGTGAACTCCTTCCCGTTGATGGCGATACCCTTCTTCATCCTCGCGGGTTCCTTGATGCAGAGCGGTGGAATATCCCGGCGTCTGGTCGACTTCTCCAACACCCTGGTCGGCAGTATGACGGGCGGCTTGGCGATGGTGGCCATCGTCACTTCACTTTTCTTCGCGGCCATCTCAGGATCTGGCGCAGCCACAACCGCTGCCATCGGCTCCATCTTGATACCGGCCATGCTGGCCAAGGGTTACCCTGGAGGCTATACCGCCGCCAACCAAGCTGCCTCCGGCGCCCTCGGCGTCATTATCCCGCCCAGCATCCCGCTGATTCTTTACGGGATAGCTGCCAATGTGTCCGTGGGGGACATGTTCATCGCAGGCATTCTGCCCGGCATCCTAGTAACGCTGACTCTGCTGATCTTTGCCTACTTCTTCGCCAAGGCGAATGGTTTGGCTGGGAGTATCGAAAAGAGTTCTTGGATGGACGTCCTGCGGGCGGGGCGCAAGGCGATCCTGGCAATCCTTATGCCAGTCATCATCTTGGGCGGTATCTACAGTGGCATATTCACGCCGACTGAAGCCGCAGTCATCGCGGTGGCTTACTCTTTCCTGATCGGGTTTGTCATCTATAAGGAAATCAAACTGAGCAGCCTGGTTGATATCCTCAAACAATCGGCTGTTACCAGCGCTATTGTGCTAAGCATCATCGGCGCTGCAGGACTCTATGGTCGTATGCTTCAGCGGCTAAGGGTGCCTGATATGGTGTCCCAATTCGCAATATCGGCCATCGACAGCCCACTACTGTTCATTATCCTGGCCAATCTCCTGCTGTTGTTTGCAGGAATGTTTATTGAGGCAGCAGCGGCGATCCTGATCTTCGTGCCTATCCTGTTACCCATTGCGATCAGCTTCGGATTCGACCCTGTCCACTTCGGGATCATAATGGTGGTCAACCTGGCCATGGGAATGTTCACCCCACCGGTCGGCCTCAACCTCTTCGTGGCATCACAGATAGCTAATATTAGTATCGCTCGACTCACCTGGTCCGTACTGCCCTTCGTAGGAATCGTACTCATCAATCTTCTGATTATCAGCCTGCTGCCTTTCCTGTCTACTTGGCTGCCTTCGCTGTAAACCCCTCCAAGGAGAGAAACCTTATGACCGTTGTAGAAAGTTTAACGCCACGCCATGGCCTCAGAGTGCTGATTACCGCTGGTGCCAATGGTATCGGCTTAGCAATCGCTAAGGCCTTCCAGGAGGCGGGCGCACGAGTGCACGTTTGTGATATCGACACCCAGGCCTTGGCCTCGCTGCCGGAGGGCATCTCACACACTGTGGCGGATGTCAGCAAAGAGGAAGACGTCGACCGGCTGTTCCAAGATGTCGTCTCTCTGGGTGGGCTTGACGTCGTCGTTAATAATGCTGGCATCGCAGGGCCCACTGCGGGGATCGATGAGATCGATAATGACGCCTGGACCCGTACTATCGACATCAATCTCAATGGTCAGTACCGGGTTGCTCACCGCGCGACGCCGTTACTGAAGGAAAGCCAGGGGCTGTTGATCAACTTGGCATCAGTCGCAGGTCGCCTGGGCTTTGCATACCGCACTCCTTATGCCGCCAGCAAATGGGCTGTCGTCGGACTGACTAAGAGCTTGGCAATTGAGCTCGGCCCAGAAGGGGTGAGAGTCAACGCAATTCTACCTGGCATCGTGCGTGGACCGCGTATCGAAAAGGTCATTGAAGATCGTGCGGTCAAGCGTGGGCTTAGCTATGCCGAAATGGAGCAGGAAAATCTTTCTAAGATATCTATGCGACGCATGGTTGAACCCTCCGACATAGCGTCTATGGCCCTGTTCCTGTCGGCACCTGGTGGTTCCAATGTTTCAGGCCAGGCGCTGAGTGTCTGCGCCAACGTTGAGTCTTTGTGACTGATATAGGAGCAGCCTCATGACAGCACGTATAGGAATTATCGGCGCAGGCTTGATTGGCCGGGCTTGGGCCATTGTCTTTGCACGAAGCGGGATGTCTGTATGTCTCTATGATGTTGATGCTAGCGCTCTCAGCCAAGTCCGAGACGGCATTCGGCAGTCTCTTCAAGACTTATTTCAGGCTGGCCTAATTGAAGATATTGAGGTTCCGCTATCTCTCATCCAGACAGAAAACAATCTGGCGCATGCTATGAGGGATGTTGAGTACGTTCAGGAATGTGGGCCAGAAGACATTGATGCCAAACGACGTATCTATTCAGAACTTGAGTCGGTGGTGGCCATAGATACCGTGTTGGCTAGCTCTACCTCCGGCATCGCCGCGTCTCGGTTCACAAACCATCTGAAACACCCTGAGCGCTGCTTAGTAGCACATCCCGTCAATCCGCCTTACTTGATTCCACTCGTCGAAGTAGCCCCATCACCAGACACTTCGGAAGCAGCGGTGAACCGCACCATGCAACTGATGGAACAGGCTCAGCAAACCCCGATACTGGTTCGGAAGGAAGTCCAAGGCTTCATTCTCAATCGTTTGCAAGGCGCATTGTTGAACGAAGCGCTACGCCTGTTTCGCGATGGCTATGTTTCCGCTGAGGATCTGGATAAGACAGTTAAACACGGACTTGGCCTGCGTTGGTCGTTTATGGGGCCTTTCGAGACCATCGACCTCAATGCGCCTAATGGAGTCGTCGATTACGGCCAGCGCTATGGGCCACTTTACCGCGATGTCGACCGTCAGCGCAGCGATGATGACCCCTGGGATACCGCAACCCTGGCTGCCTTGGGCCAAGAACGCCGGTCACAGCTACCTTCCGAAGGTCTAGCTGAGCGACAAGCTTGGCGCGACCGACGCCTAATGGCGCTGATGGCTCATCAGCGCCATATCGATACCAAATAACTTTTTCACTTTAACTAGGAGAAACTTCTGATGGCTAATAAACGTAAAGTCATAATCACCTGTGCAGTAACCGGTGCCATCCATACGCCCTCCATGTCGCCACACCTACCGGTAACACCTGAAGAGATTGCCGAGGCTGGTATCGCTGCCGCTGATGCAGGCGCTTCCATACTTCACCTTCATGCCCGCGATCTCGATAACGGTAAGCCCACACAAGATCCAGCTGTCTTCGAGCGGTTTCTACCGCGTATCAAGAAAGCTACCGACGCGGTCATCAACCTTACCACTGGTGGCAGCCCTCACATGACCGTTGAGGAACGTATGCGGCCAGCCATGGAGTTTAAGCCTGAGCTTGCCTCTATGAACATGGGGTCGATGAACTTTGGGCTTTTTCCCATGCTTAACCGATATGAGGATCTCAAGCACGATTGGGAGCGCGCCCATCTTGAGAATAGTCGCGACTTAGTGTTCAAGAACACTTTCGCTGATATCGAAAAGGCCATGACACTTGGTGCAGAGAACGGCACTCGCTTTGAATGTGAATGCTACGATATTGGCCATCTTTACAATTTACGCAATTTGATGGATCGCGGCATTATTAGTGGAAAAGTCTTCGTGCAGAGTGTGTTCGGCATCCTGGGCGGTATCGGCCCCCACCCCGAGGATGTTATGCATATGCGCCGAACCGCCAACCGCTTATTCGGTGATGACTACGAGTGGTCAGTGCTGGGTGCCGGAGGCAACCAGATGCGGATTGCTGCTCAGGCGGCAGCCATTGGAGGCCATGTTCGCGTCGGCCTTGAAGACTCACTATGGCTTTCTCCGGGCAAGTTAGCCGAAAGCAACGCAGCACAAGTAGCCAAAGTACGCGAAATTCTCGAAGGCCTTTCCTTTGAAATAGCAACGCCCGACGAAGCACGCGAGATACTTCAACTTAAAGGTGGCGACCAAGTCGGCTTCTAGGGAGAGTACTTAATGCCAGTATATCGACTCGAAGGTAACGTTCCCGAGATAGCGCCAGATGCCATGGTGATGGAAGAAGCTACGCTTATCGGGCGTATTCATCTTGCTCACGAAGTCTCTGTCTGGCCTGGCGCAGTGCTACGAGGGGATAATGAACCTATCACCGTCGGGGAAGGCAGCAATCTGCAAGATGGCTGTGTGATACATACCGACCCTGGTTACCCGGTCGACATCGGCTGTCAGGTGACCGTAGGGCACCTAGCCATGTTACATGGTTGTAAAATCGGCGATGGCGTACTGGTGGGCATGAACGCAACTTTACTCAATGGCGCAGAAATTGGTGATCATTGCATCATAGGTGCCGGCGCTTTGGTCACCTCGGGCAAACGATTCCCTCCACGCTCGTTAATTATGGGTGTGCCCGCTAAGGTGGTCAGAGAGCTAACCGATGATGAAGTGCAAGGAGCATTAGATAACAGCAAAGTTTACGTGAAAAAGATCGACCAGTATCGGTCTCTTGAAAAGGTTTGAGAGTGAGTACGGTAAGTCACTGCCTTTGGTTCTGATGAATCGGGCTGTATATGATCTAAACGGCCCTCTGGGAGCGTGATGCATGAAAAGAAAATCCGTAACCTCCCGCGATGTGGCGAAGTTAGCTGGTGTGTCTCAGTCAGCAGTGAGTCGCAGCTTTTCAGCTGATGCCAAGGTGGCGGAGAAAACGCGCAAAAGGGTGCTGGAGGCAGCCCGGGAGCTAGGATATCGCCCCAACTCCATTGCGCGCTCGCTGATTACCAGATCGAGTCGTACCATTGCTGTAGTGGCTTACAGCCTCGAAAATCCTTTCTACAGTGTCATGCTGGAAAAGGCGTCACGCTACTTTCAGCAACAGGGCTACCATCTTCAGCTTTTCTTTGCTCCGTCAGATAACGGTTTCGCTACGGTAATTGACGACATAATTAGAAGCCAAGTCGAGGGGGTGCTGATGCTGGCGATAACCATGGATAGCGCCCAGGCAGAGGAGGTGGCGAATTTTGGTATTCCTTTCGTTGTCATCAATCGTACTGTCAATTTTGATGGTATAAGCCAAGTCGGCAGTGATAACTACAGCGGGGGGTATTGGGCAGGTCACTACCTTTCCTCCCTTGGTCATCGCCGTATTGCCTATCTGGCAGGGTTGCCAGACTCTTCCACCGACCTCCAGCGGCAAGCCGGCTTTCTGAAAGGACTTGCCGATGTGGGTGTGGATTGCTATGCGATGGAGGTCGGTAACTACCGGTACGCAGATGCCTGCCATGCAACGAGGCGCCTGTTTGCTAATTCAACACCACCGGATGCGCTGTTTTGTGCTAACGATCTGATGGCAATCGCTGCTATTGATACCTTGCGGCATGAATTCGGGCTTGCAGTGCCTGATGACGTATCGGTCATTGGTTTCGACGATATACCGATGGCGGATTGGCCGAGTCATTCCCTGACAACCCTGAAACAGCCGGTGGAATTAATGGTCTTGAAGGCTACTGAGCTACTGATGGCACAAATCAATCAGATCGACATTAATACGGAGCACATCATGCTCCCGGTAACGCCAATGCTGCGAAACAGCACCCGCCGCTCGGCACGCCATCCTAAGGAGAACCTAGAGGAGGTGAGCGATGCACATCATCCTAGCGCCAGATAGCTTTAAAGATGCTCTCTCGGCTAGCGAGGCCGTCAGCGCGATCACTGACGGTATTTGTAGAGCTTTACCATCTGCACAGTATGATGCTTGCCCGATGGGCGATGGTGGGGAAGGTACTTTGGATGCTTTGATTGACGCTACAGGAGCGGAGCGGCATTACCAGACGGTGCAGGGACCTTTGGGAGAACTTCGTCAGGCAGCGTGGGGCTGGCATCCCATTAATTTCACAGCATATATTGAACTGGCTGAAGCGTGTGGTCTGCAGCACCTGACTCTTCTGGAGCGCACGGCACTGCATAGCTCCACCCATGGGGTAGGTGAGCTGATTATCGCCGCTCTGAACGCGGGTGCTAAGCGCATAATACTCATGCTAGGGGGGAGTGCGACCAACGACGCGGGTGCAGGCATGCTGCAGGCTTTAGAGGCAAGATTGCTTGATGACCAAGGACGACCTCTGTCGCCCGGTGGGGCGGCTCTGATCAATCTTGCTCAAGTGGAGCTTGATGGACTTGATTCGCGTCTGTCTGAGGTGATCGTTGAGACCGCCGTGGATGTAGATAATCCGCTGGTCGGTGAGCGCGGTGCCAGTGTTGTATTCGGCCCTCAAAAAGGCGCTAGCGAAAAAGATGTCGTCATATTGGATGCTGCACTAGCACATTTCGCCAGCAAGGTGGCTGAGACTCTGGGAAATGACTTCCGTGAATTACCCGGTTCAGGGGCTGCTGGAGGGATGGGGTTCGCGGCACGCACCTTTCTCGGGGCGGAGCTGTGTCCAGGTATTGAATTGGTGATGACCCAGGTCGGGTTTCGACAACGACTTGAGCTTGTCGATTTGGTCATTACCGGCGAGGGAAGGCTAGACGGTCAAAGTATGGCAGGGAAGACCCCAATTGGCATTGCCCGCTGCGCACGGGAAATGGGTGTTCCAGTAGTTGTGTTAGCGGGTAGCCTCGGTGAGGGATGGCAGTTGGCTTATGATGAAGGCGTAACCTCTGTAATTGCCACCACGGCAGCAGGCGTAAACATACGCCTGCTGGCAACGGCTTAGTAGGCTTGCCGGCCCTTTTAGCCGGCTTTGTCGGGCAAGGCCCCTAAGATCAGGGAGCGATGCGGGTACTAGCATCGGTAAAGCCGATCAGCGAAATATCTATGTCCATGCGTTCACCGCGTGGACTAATCATGCTGAGGGTTGCTGTATTGCCACTGCGGAGTTGCTGCAACATCGACGACTCAATGGGCACGTCAGCACGGCACCCTTGCTCTTGGCATACCTGATAGGGGAATTGGACTGGCTCAGCGTTATCCACACTGAATTGCAAGCCCGGGGCCAGACGTACCCCTAGCGGCACGAAGAAGCTCATCACCGGGTCATCGATCTGAGGCGGGTAGTCAAGAATTACCTGCATCAAGGGTTGGTCGCTGTCAGGTTGAGTGATCAATTGCGACATCGCACAAGGGCTCGGGCCCTCGGCACTACGCTGGCAACGGACTTCCCAATCCTGGAACGACTCGGTAGTGACATCATTACCGGAGGCTGCCCCCGGTTGTTGTTGGCTGAAGGCATTGGGAGACAGCACCAAGAGCGATAATAGCCCCATCCTGCATAGGTTTTGAGTAAGAGAGTTCGGCATTGGCATAACCTCCTGTTGGTTCGCTGATGGTGGATAATAATACTCACCATGCCTGCTTGTTCGCTTGAGGTCGAGCCCTTGATTTACGAGAGCGTGGTTGGGCGGTTTACCTTCCTCTCCACCTCGTTTTCCTGAGCGTTTTTTTATTTAAGGTAAATATAGACTTTATTTGTGAAACCATTCGCTATATAGGCGAGTTCCGGAGTGGCGATTAAGGCTTACACAGGACGCTAGGCAGGCGTGTTGCTGCGTGTAGCGGTGCAACTGCTCATGGGTCTCCCTAAGCTGAAAAGCACCGTCAGATATCTGCCGATATAAATCTGGCATTATACTCTGAGCAATATTTTTATATACCTAGGCTGTATTTATATGCCCGCTTACCTTTGCAGTTTTTATTGGCGTGGTTTATGCAGTGGTCAATTAAAAGTGAAAGGCAAGAGCGTGAAGGGGCTGTTTGAAATTATGTAAGGTAACAAAGTTTCGTTCTATCAAAAGTAACTCCTAACACTACTGCATTTTGCTATTAGTCTTAGCAGTGAGCGGTAGTGCTGAGTTAGGCTCGCTTAGTTACCTAGTACGTTGGTTTCGCTTTTCTTTGATGATTTAGCAGCTTTCTTTTCTTTGGCTGTTAGAAGGGGTTTCTTTTTAGTGTCTTTTTTACTGTCTTTTCCTTTGCTCATGCTATTTGCCTCTATTAATCCATTAGTTGACCCGTTAAGCTGTATGAAACCAGCTTCCGTGAGCTGATGTTAGCGCATAAAGTGTCGACGCGCATTGTATATAGTTAATACTCTGCTAAAACGTAAAAGCTGGCCTCACCCTGGCCATATGAAATCTTCAGGAAGTAGACAGACTGTACCTTGCTCCACTACAAGCTAATTCTTTGTTTCTATAGGGTTAAGCTTATTTGTTAGCTGTGACTAAAGTTATTTTTTTGTCCGATAATTGAACCGAGCAATATTCTACGCTGGCTTTTAAGCGGCTATTTTCCTCCCAGAACGCCCAAAAAGCGCTGATTTTGCAAGTAGTGCACTGGCGTGGCTGGCTGGTCTGGATGTCATCAGCCCCTTTTAATCGGCTTCAAGCTAAATATTCGTTCTTCCAGGTGGCTGGGCAACACCCTCTGTGTTACCCAGCGCTGTTTGAGCCACGTTATTCGATGCTGGAACTGCTCTCTTCCGGTTCTAACTGCCCATGCCGTTGCATCCATCGCATCACAATCCAACACAGTGCTGCCCAGCTCGCCCCGGCCGTCCAGCCGGCAAGCACATCGGTCGGCCAATGAACCCCAAGGTAAACGCGGCTTATGCCCACCAGCAGGGTCAACAATATCGCCAGTATCAGGAGGTAAGCCTTTAGCCTCAGCGCGGGCTGTACGCGAATGAGTAGCGCTGCCAGGGTGAGGTAGGTCACGGCTGACATCATCGAGTGACCGCTGGGAAAGCTCGCGGTGTAGACCATTGCTTCATGAGGCACGAGATCGGGGCGAGGGCGGTCAAAGCCCAGCTTCATCACGGTGCTGAGAAGTATGCCACCGGGCACCGCGATTGAGGCAAATAGAGCCGCGCGATAGTGTCTGGCAAGTAAGAGGTAGCCCAGGGCGCCCAATGTGATGAGTACCAGCACGCCGACACCGCCCAGTGCGGTGAAGTCCCGGCCCATTTCCTCAACCCAGCCCGGCCCGATTGGGTCGCTAAGATCTGCGGGGTTGCGAAGGGCGAGCAGCAGGCTCTCATCAATGCTATGGGTGTCCCCCTCGATAACTTCTTCGGCCAGCGCGACGAACCCCCAAATCCCACCGGAAAGTACCGCGACGCATAGCAGCATCGCCAGTTCGTAGCGGCCGAGCCGAGCCAGTAGGGAAAAGCTTTTGCGCCCAACTTGTCCCAGTTTTTCATGGTGCTTCATTTGCAACTCCTTTGCTTTGAGAAGGGGTACGCAGCGCCAATTCTGACGTTTTGTCTGGAGGAGTTTGGCAGGATAGTCAGGCATTGTCGCCGAAGGTCTTGCGCCAGTCCCGGGGGCTAACCTGATGGCGCTGCCTGAAATGTTGCCAAAACGAAGTTGCCGTGTGAAAGCCGCTTTTTTCCGCAATGGCTTCTACCGACAAGGAGGTGGTTTCCAACAGCTCGCGCCCGCGCCGTAAACGCTCGTTGACCAGCCACTCTACGACCGTCATTCCGGTGGCTTTATGAAAATGGCGCGTAAAGGTTCGCCGACTCATGGCCGTTCGGGCGGCGAGTTCGTCGATAGTGTGCGAGGAGGCCAGATGTTCGCGCAGGTAGTCGAGCAGGCGATTGATATGGGCATCCTGGGTGGAGACGGCAACCGGTTGTTCAATGAACTGTGCCTGCCCACCTTCCCGATGCGGCGGAACCACCATGACGCGGGCAATCTTGTTGGCGATCTGCGCGCCGTAATACTCGCGCACCAGGCACAAGCAGCAATCCATGCCAGCGGCCGTGCCCGCCGAGGTCACCAGTTGATCCTCCTCCACGTAGAGTGCATTGGTGACCAGCTTGACCTTTGGGAATCGGGCTCTGAAGTCCTGCTCAGCAATCCAGTGCGTTGATGCCCGCCTGCCATCAAGCCGCCCGGCATAGGCTTAGGGCATAGGTGCCGTAACAGAGCCCCACCACATGGGCGCCCCGGTCATGACAGCGGACGAGCGCCGCAACCAACTCGGGTGGCGGGGCTTCGTTCAGGTCATGCCAGCCAGGCACCACCGCAATATCCACACTATCGAGCAGCTCCAGACCGCCGTCGGGTCTTACCGTCACTACTTGCTCGCTTTCTGGCGGCTCTCCCGGCATTGCTACGATGGAGAGGTCGAACAAAGGGTGCTTGGAATAGCCCTGCGAGATGTGGCCACCTCATTGCCGCCTTCAATGCACCACGGATGGAGGGCGGTGTTTGGGAGCCGGGTCATCCATGTAGGATTCCCGCTCGAATCGACGTGCAGGAACTGAGCAGAATGGGTGCTCTCGCAGTTTTTGATCTTAGCGCCAGAGCTGACGCTAAGGTGGTATTCTAAAAACTCACTTGTGAACGGAGTTAACTCAAAGACTGCTTCTGGACGATATCTGAAGGAATACAATTCGGTCGTTTCTTTATATGCGGCGCCTTGCCCTCCCTAACGCCCTATGAAGAAGGTTATGCGTAAAGAATTTCCGTAAACTTTTCTATGCATTGGAATGGTGGGGACATGACTCTTCATCATCGACAGCCAGGCTGGACTAATCATCTTAGGAGTCTCGTGTTGGACTTGTCCTGACTAATCTGTGTCACTAAACTTTCCCACCCCTTACCACCATCCGCTTGGGGCCATACCATGGAGCGCCTTTTCATTTCTGGGATCCTCGGTTCAGGACGTCCTAATGAAAACGTCATGAAGAAGATCGGTGAAACGTGGAAAGCCTGGAGAATCAAGGGCCATGTTCTTGTCTCAGAGAAGCTTTCTCATCATTGGCAAGCGCTGGACGACTTCGAAGGAGCAGAGTGCCAGCGCAGGTGAACAACCGCGACGCTTTCAGGGGGTTGCACAGTTTGAACTCTAAAGCTTATAGCGCTATGACGCGAAATGCATTCAGGTCGGGAGGATATTCTGGTTGATACGGAAGAGGTTTGTCGGATCGAACTTCTTCTTGAGCGCCACCAGCCGCTCATAGCTCGCTCCATAGGCGAAGGCAGTGCGGTCAGCTTCATCTCCGGTCAGAAAGTTGACGTAGGCACCTCCACTGGCATAAGGCTGTGACCGGTTGAAGAATTCACGCGCCCAGGCAATGCAGCGTTCATCCTCTACGGCCGTCTCCCAACGAGCATGCACGTTCATCACATAATTAGCATCACGGTTCGAGTACGCCATCGCTTCGGGTTGCACTCGGCCTGTTTGACCGCCTATCGTGGCAATAAAAATCTCGCACTGTGAAGACGGTAGGGCACCAGCGTATTCGATGATAGCATCGATCGGCTCTTCTGCCAGCGTCGAGAAATTATGAGACTTCCAGTAGTTGCGTGCCCCTGGCGTTAACAGTGGGTCGAACGCTTTTTGCCAGTCGATATATGGCTGCACACCGATATGCTCGCCGTATGCGTTACCAAACCTTCTAAGCGGTTCGATGTGTTTCTCGCCTTCTAAGGGGTCGCCTGCGTAGCAAATGGCAAGAGCGACAATCTCTTTCCCGTGTACTGCCCCGGCCAGGAAAGGCAAGGGGGGCGCCTTGCGCGTCACCATCCACACGTTGAGTTCGTCTGGCATCGTCTGCGTGAAGCGGGCGAACTGTGTGATGATCGATTTTGCTTCGTCGAAGGGAAAGACGATAAGACCGCATAGAACATTCGGGCCTACCGGATGCAATTGGTACTCGAAACGGGTAACGATACCGAAGTTACCGCCTCCACCGCGAAGCCCCCAGAAAAGGTCGTCGTTTTCCGATTCACTGGCATGCAACTGTTGGCCATCGGCGGTAATGACGTCCATGCCAAGCAGGTTGTCGATGGTCATGCCGTACTTTCGGCTTAGCCAACCGAATCCTCCTCCCAAGGTCAGACCGGCCACACCCGTGGTGGAGTTGATGCCCAGTGGGGTAGCAAGACCATACGCTTGGGCAGAGGCATCGAAGTCCGCCAGGTTGCAACCTGGCTCGACGTATCCAAGGTGAAGTTCTGGATCAATGTCTACTCTCTTCATTTGCGAGAGGTCGATCATAACGCCATCGTCGCAGGCAGAGGTGCCTGCAATGTTGTGACCACCGCCGCGCACGGAGAAAGGGAGATCGTGCCGGCGTACGAAGTTTAAGGACTGAACAACATCGTCAGGTGAAGTGCAACAGGCAATCATGGAGGGTCTGCGATCAATCATGGCATTCCATATCTGACGCGCTTCCTCGTATTGTTTATCTTCTGGAAGAATCACGCTTCCTGAAAAATTGGTTTTGAACTCCTCTATTGCGGTTTGTGAAAGTTGGTTCATGACGAACACCTTGAGGTATGCCCAGGGCAAGGTTCATACGAGGGGCCGCCGGGCGGGTAAGTGAGGAAAACTACCAAGCTGGCGATTATCCCCAATCTTCACAGCGACCCTTTGATTGGTATTTCGTCAGTGGATAGATACAGTATAGGGAGGTCTGTCAAGAGTTTCTCTTTTTTCTTCGAACGATCCATTAATCATCATGGCCTGACCACGGTTGATTATTGATAAGTGGTTATGGTGTTTTTTGATAGATGCAGACCTTGCCTGCAAAATTTTGGTTAATTTCGACCCACCAACTTGCTCTTGTTATTGAAACGTCAAGGCTTTCTTGAAGTTAGCTCCTGGCCGATAACAATCCCTCCCTCCAAAGCCCCAAGCTTCCACGAGAAGCTGGTTTCACCAATAGCTAATCCTCTTCCATCACTTCCTCGACCCATTCCACCCACGTCTCGGTAAGGCGTTGGCCAAGCCTCAGCGTGTGCCAGGGAGCGCGCTGGACGGGCGTGAACGTCTCTGGGTTGCTAAACCACTCTCGTTCTATGGCAGCGTAGGTCGTTAGGCGTTCCTTGAGCTGGTGGTGGCGTTCTGCCGCTGATAGGTCACTTTAGACCGATTCATCTGCTTTCGTTGTGGGTGTTAGTAGCTCTTGCCGTTGCAGTGGTGGCTATCCTCAAGGGCAGGATAGAGCAGCATCGCAGTTGGATGGTTGGCGCCTATCTGGGGCTAGTCGGTGCTTTTGTTGGTTCCCTGGCGCTGGGACGCTGGATCGCCGCTCAGCTGGGTATGTGCTGATGGTTAAAAGCAAGAATGATAGCTAGAGCCGCTTAGCTTCTAGCAGAGCACTCCAATCATTGTTGAGCTTATGCTAACTTAGCATTAACAACCTGTGAGGTAGCTTTCCATGTCTATTGAAATCTGGTTCGCCTTTGCCCTGGCGTCGGTGGCATTGCTCGCCATCCCTGGGCCAACGATTCTGACCGTGGTCAGCTACTCTATCGCCCAAGGTAGGCGCGCCAATATTCCGCTTGTTGCTGCGGTGGCATTGGGTGATTCAACGGCGCTGCTCTTTTCACTGCTTGGCTTGGGAGCGGTGTTAGCCACCTCGGCATTCTGGTTCACTGTGATCAAGTGGATCGGCGGTTTATACCTTCTCTATATGGGCATCAAACTATTGCGTGCCGGTATATCCTCTGTGCAGCCGGTAACACCGGCGGTATCAGGTTCGCGCTGGAAGCTTTTCACCAATACCTATCTCGTTACTGCGCTCAACCCGAAGGGCATTATCTTCTTCGTCGCCTTTTTGCCGCAATTCGTCAGCCCGAACGCCGATGCTGGGCAACAACTGTGGATACTTGCGATCACGTTTGTGGCGTTGGCAACGCTTAATGCCACTCTCTACGCCGTATTCGCAGCATCGGTGCGCAAGATGCTGGCATCGCGTCGCGCCCAGCGTCGCTTCAACTTGGTTGGCGGAACGTTACTCTCTTCGGCGGGTGTCTGGGCACTGCTTGCTAAGCGACCTGTATAAGCAAAAGACGGTAAATTGGATGTGTTCGTATCGGGAGACAACTATGAGTGAAACCCTTCAAGAACTGCTAACGGAACTTGAGCAATTTGGCCAACAAAACGATGCTGCTATTTCTGAGCGCCCAAGACGAATGCTCAATATCACCCGTGATACGGGGGAGTTCCTATCGGTACTAGTTCAAGCAACCAATGCTCAACGAGTGCTGGAAATTGGCACCTCGAATGGGTACTCCACCTTATGGCTGGCTCAGGCAGTGCAGAGGGTTGGTGGGCACGTTACCACTGTTGAGCTTTCCGAATACAAGCTTGAGATGGCCGCGAGAAATTTTGAGCGCTCAGGCCTCTCTGATGTCATCACTCAGCAGCGAGGGGAGGTGGGTGGGCTTCTTGAAAGCCTGGACGATGCCTGTTTCGATCTGCTCTTTTTAGACTCAAAGCGCTCTGATTATGTGAATTGGTGGCCGAATATCCAGCGAGTTTTACGCAAGGGCGGACTGCTTGTGGTGGATAACGCCACTTCCCATGCAGATGAAATGGCTGATTTTATGGCGCTGGTATCGGCAGATCCTGATTTCACCACGTGCACTGTACCTGTTGGCAATGGCGAGTTTCTGGCAACGCGGTGCGGTGGTTAGAGGGCGGCTCTTATTGCGGCTTAGCTTGGCTTAAACGGCACTCTAGCTGATCACGAAAGCGGAAGTTGAATTATGTTAATCAGTGAACGTAAACCGTCAGAATATAAATGGAAAAAAACATGATCAGAGATGCCGTAAAGGGTGATTCGGAAACCATAGCGCACATTTATAACCACTACATCGAAAATACCGCTATTTCATTTGAAGAAAAGCCAGTATTGGGTTCAGACATCCAAGGCCGGATTGAAAACGTTCAGGGGGCAGGTTTGCCTTGGTTGGTGGCAGTAGAAGAGGGTGATGTGGTGGGCTATGCCTACGCTACCAAATGGAAAGAGAGAAGCGCCTATCGATTTTCAGTTGAAGTCAGCGTCTACCTTTCCAATCAGGCGCACGGTAGGGGCTTGGGCGCAAAGCTGTACGAAACGCTCTTTTCCACGCTCACAGAGTGCGGTATTCATGCGGTGATGGGCGGTATCACGCTTCCCAACCCGGCCAGCGTTGCACTGCACGAAAAAATGGGCATGAAAAAAGTGGCCCATTTTGAAAAGGTAGGGTTTAAGTTCGATCAATGGCACGACGTTGGCTATTGGCAGCTAAATCTGACTAACTGATAGTAACTCAACATGCTGAAAGCAAGGTTGATGTAATTAGACACTATGGACGTAACTCAGAATGGTGGGAGCCGGCATGTTGAGACTATCGTGGAACGATGGCCTTTCGGTTTGGTGTGATAGATGAATTTTATGCCTCTCGCTGCTAACCCTGGAGTAAGTTTAACGTGAATCCAGATGTTCAGGCTAAGTTTGAAAGCTACCCGAAAGGCGCACGGTTGCAGCTTGAGAGCGTGCGACAACTCATTCTGGCAGTAGCTGCTGAAGATGAGCTTGGCGATGTCGAAGAAGCGCTTAAATGGGGAGAAGCTAGTTATCTTGTCAAAGGGGGCACTACCATTCGAATCGACTGGAAACCTAAAGATCCAGACGTCATTAAGGTATTTTTTCACTGCCAAACATGTTTGATTGAAACGTTCAAAGAAATATATCCTGATGAATTTGAGTATGAGGGTAAGAGAGCTATTGTGCTCCCTCTGAGTGTGAATATCGAACAGGTTCCGTTAAGGCATTGCATCGAGTTGGCTCTGAAGTACCACAAGCTTAAGCGCTTGCCGCTTCTAGGCGTGTAGCCATTGGGTAAAGTGCAAACTTGTACTGTTAATGACGAGCTTCGAGGCAAGTATGACAATCACTGAAATTAAACGCCCACAAGAGCTGTCGCGCTTACGTCGCCTTGCTCTGGCTGCGCAAGGTTTGCTGCAGAATAAGCCTTATGGACGTGGCTTAGCCGGTGCCCGTAAAGCGATTAACCACCTGGGTTATGTTCAGATAGACACCATATCTGTGGTGGAACGAGCCCATCATCATGTTATTCACTCCCGAGTACCAGGGTTTGAGCCACACATGCTGAACCAGCTGTTGATCAATAAAGACATTTTTGAGTATTGGTCGCACGCGGCTGCATTTTTACCCATTACCGATTTTCGCTTTTCCTTGCCCTACAAAAACGCTATCAAAAGTGGGCAAACGCATTGGTTTAGATCACCTGATAAAAAGCTCATGGGAGAGTTGTTGGCTCGCATACGTTCAGATGGCCCGCTGCGGTCTCGAGATGTAGGGGCTAGCAGCATCAAACGTGCAGGCTGGTGGGACTGGAAGCCCGCCAAAAAGGCACTTGAACAGCTGTATATGCAAGGCGATCTGATGGTCAGCGACCGCGACGGTTTTCAAAAGACATATGATCTAACCGAGCGGGTATTGCCATCTCACGTAAATTTACAGATGCCCTCCATGGAGGAGTATGCGGCGCACCTTGTAGACCAACAATTGAGCTGTCATGGGTTTGCTTCACTCAAAGGGCTGACCTATCTGCGCCGAAATACAGAGTTACGCAAAGCTGTGAATGCCCTGGTAAATGAAAGGTTAGCGCAGGGTGATTTAGAGAGAGTGAAAGTGAGCAGTGGCGATGTATTTATATTGGAAAGGGGAGCGCTCGAACGCCCTCTTCCTCGTTTGAAAGAGCGAATGTTGATTCTTTCCCCCTTCGACAACAGTGTCATTCAGCGGGAGCGGCTCAGGGCGCTGTTTCAATACGACTATCAGCTGGAATGTTATGTGCCCGAAGCCAAGCGTCAGTATGGTTACTTTTGCCTGCCGCTACTTTATCGCGATGCATTTGTTGGCCGGATGGATTGTAAAGTCCATCGCAAAACCAGTCACTTAGAGATCAAGAACTTATATTTCGAGCCACACCCTTTTGATGAACATAGAGTCGTTACTGCTTTTGTGGAAGCCATCGTTCAGTTTTGTCATTTTCAAAAATCTGACTCCGTCTCTTTGAATGCAGTCCAACCTGAACACCTGACTCAGCGGTTGCGCAGCGCGTTAAAACCCCTGGGGTGAAAGGATCTAGGCAGGGGTGGGGTATCTAAGCTAGGCGTTGCTATTGGAAAAATTTTCCTCGGAGCCATGGCTTCAGGTACATGAATGTGTTGAATGATCGTTTCTAGCCGAATCAAAAACTTTCCTCCATATTAACAACGGGGCAGATGACGGCCTGCTGACGTAGATACGTTAGCTGCTATATTAGCGATAACGCTTAAGCGAGAGGATTGCACCAATGACAGGGACAAATAAACCATCAACGATAGCATTGTTGAGCGATAACCGGGTAAAGGTGCTCTTGGTCATCGCGATTATTGCGGTGGTCTGGGCCGTGGTGGCGCACACCATTGCTGGGTCGCGGGGAGACAGTATGGATGCGCTCGAAGCGCGTCTGGCTGAAACTGAGCGGGAGCATCAACAGATTCAGGCGGAGATGTCTGAGGTTGAAGCCGCGGAGCTTGATTTAGCAACACTGCAGCAGAGAATGAGCGCCCTTGAGGTTGAGCAAGCTGATGCTGAAGCCGAGCTAGCTTCGACGCGAGCAGATATTTCCCACGCTGAAGAAGATTTGAAGGCTTTACGGGGCGAGCGTGAAACCCGCGAAGAAGAAGTGGAGACCCTCAATGAGCAGGTCGACGAACGGCAGAGCAGCCTTGAAGAGCTGAATGAGAACTACGCCGAGGTAGAAAAAGAGAAAGAAGAGGCCGAAGCCGCCCGCGATGCCGCTCAACAGTCTCGTCAAGACGCAGAAGACGCTCGCAGCGAGGCTGAAGCAGACCTTGAAGCGCTCAACACAGAGATTGAAGAGGCCGAAGCCGCCAGCGATACCGCGCAACAGGCTCGTCAAGAGGCAGAAGATGCCCGCAGTCAGGTTGAAGCTGACCTTGAAGCGCTAAATACTCAGATAGAAGAGGCCAATAACCAACTTTCAGCGGTCGGTGATCGGGTAAGTGAGTTAGAAACAACGCGTGATGCGCTCACCGTTGAAATCACTTCGCTCGAAGTGATGCGCGACGAAGCGCAAACGCCTGAGTGATTTACAGCCTTAACGAATAATACCTCGCAGCGAAGAACTCTAGGCGTGTCTCCCCGTTACTTTAACGGGGAGGTTCTCGAAGATATCTACTGCTCCGACAAGGAGTGGTAGGTTCGCTAGAGCTTCATACTGAGTTGGATTATGTCCGCCTGTTTGTGGCCTACGATAACGACCGGCACCTTGGGCTGGGTAGCGTTGATGAACGCGACGAGCGCCACGCCTGCGAAGCGCCTTACACTCTACTGCACATTTCTTAATCCAGGCGATACTATCCGATGCATCGGCGATTTCTGTTACCTCTTTTTCTTTTGGGGTTGCTGGCCTCTTTGGCTGGCTGTGGGGAAACGCCCACCGGGCGCTCCCAATTGGCGTTAGTACCGAACGCGTTAATGGCTGACATGGGAGAAGATGCCTTTAATCAGCTGCGCAATAGCCAGCCGATCAATCGCGATACGCAGGCTAATCAATTAGTGCAGTGCGTGGCCGAAAAAGTGGTGGCTGGCGCTAAGGCGAGCTACCCAGGGCTCGCTTTCCCTGAACGCTGGGAAGTGGTGGTATTTGAGGATGCTTCCCCCAATGCGTTTGCTCTGCCGGGTGGACGCATCGGGGTGCATAGCGGGCTACTGCGAGTGGCCGAGACGCCAGCCCAGCTAGCGGCGGTGATTGGGCACGAGGTGGGGCATGTGTTGGCGGATCATGGCAATGAGCGGCTTACCCAGCAGCTTGGCATTAAAGCCATGTTATTGGTGGTGGGGTTATTAGGGGAAGAGGAATTTGGCAACCAGCAATTGATGCAGGCCTTGGGTATCGGTGCCCAGTTGGGCATTAGCCTGCCTTTCAGCCGCACCCATGAGGAGGAGGCCGATTTGATGGGCTTGGAAATTATGGCCCGTGCGGGGTTTGACCCGCAGCAGAGCGTGACCCTGTGGCGCAACATGGCTGCTAGCGGTGGTGGTCAGCCCCCTGAATTTCTTTCTACGCATCCTGCCCATGAATCGCGCATTCGGGCATTACAGCAAGGGCTGGAAAAGGCCACGGCCAGCTATCGTACGGTTACGCCTGCTGAATGTTGAGGTGAGTGGCATCGCGTTATTGATAAAATAAGAAAAATTGCCACGTGACGTCGGGAGTGTGGGGCTGTGCCATTACAGAAACAACAGTATCAGGTGCATGGGTTAACCGGGCAGTTTTGCGATGCCAGCCGTGAGTTGATGTATCGCCGCTCTATCCAGGAAAGCGTGCGGCTTGAGTTTAGCTTTGCTGTGAGCGTTGCGGCATGTGTCTTTGGCATGTTCGCGATTGCGGATTACTACCTGCTGGGCCTTACCAGGGAGTTCTATCTGCTGCTTACCATGCGAATAGTGGTGGTGAGCATTTGCCTGTTGGTGGCACTCGTTGTGCGGCGCTGGGGTGGCAATGATTACCGTGCTTGGTTGCACGCCTTACCGCTGTGGGTATTTGCCACGGGCATTATATTGATTGTCCCCCTACGACCCGAAAGCCTCCCCACTCAAATCACCGCGGTGGTGGTGGCTACCATGGCGTTTTATCTTCTGATTCCCAATCCGCTAACAGTCGTGACAGCGGCCAGCCTCTATTTAAATATTGGCTTTTTAGTGGCTGCGGTGCTGTTCGCAAGTCTTGCCCCGATAGCGACGCTACTGGTCGCACTGTTGCTGATTATGGGCAGCGTTGTAGGGTTTTTCGCCCTGCTGCGCTTGGAATGCCTGCAGCGTAAGCAATATACACTGCTTCAAGAAGAGCGAGAGAATAACCACCAGTTACACAAAGAGATCGCGCACCGAAAATCACTGGAAGAACAGCTGAGGGTAGTCGCTGAGCAGGACGCGCTGACCAGCCTGAATAATCGCGGCCATTTTATAAAACTGGCTAAAGATCTGTTGCAGCACTCGCAAACCCACAAGGTGCCATTCAGCCTGTTTATGATCGATGTGGATCACTTCAAACACATTAACGACACCTGGGGGCATAGCCATGGGGATTGGGTGCTAACCAAAATTGCCGAAGTCTGTGCAGAATCGCTGCGCCCAACGGATGTGATAGGACGTTTTGGTGGTGAAGAGTTTGTTGTCGCACTCCCAGACACCAGCTCGAGCGATGCGCAAATGGTAGCAGAGCGTTTGAAAAAGAAGGTGGCTGAACTTTCGTTAACAGAAGAGATGGGCAAACTGCGCCCAAGCGTCACCGTTGGCGTGGCGGCTACCGATTCAGAGGAAGCCGATCTGGAGTCTTTAATTAAACGAGCGGATGAGATGCTTTATGTTGGCAAACGCGCTGGGAGGAACCAAGTCGTCGTCTGCAGCGATGTCGTCGAAGCACCAGATTCACCCGTTGGCAGCAAGTAGCGCTTTCCTATGCCCCCATCACTGCTGCTAATGCTCGCCGACACCCTTTTAATTCTCCACGTGCTGTTTGTGGCCTTCGTGGTGTTAGGCCTGGTCGCCATTTACGCAGGCTACTTCTTCAGCTGGCGGTGGGTTCGCAATAGAACCTTTCGTATCATGCATCTATGCGCCATAGGTTATGTGGTGGTTCAGGCTTGGCTTGGCGTGGTTTGCCCGTTAACCACCTGGGAAATGGCGCTGAGGGCAGAGGCAGGCGCCGTCACCTATTCGGGCTCGTTTATTCAGTACTGGCTGCACAGCCTGCTCTATTTCACTTTGCCGGAGTGGGTGTTTGTGGTGGTGTACACGCTATTCGGTAGCCTGGTGTTGGCCAGTTGGTTTGTGGTGAAGCCTCGACAGCACTCTCCCTAGAAGATGGGCGTGTACTAAACTTTGCGTATCATACTGTGCTTGGGAGCGAACCCATGCGGCACCTATACCTAATGCGGCACCTATACCTAATGCGGCACGCCAAAGCTAAACAGCCCAGTGGCGACATGACCGACCACCAACGGCCGTTGCGAAAGCGTGGTAAACGTCAGGCAGCGGCGATGGCGCATGTGCTTCAGCACTGGCAAGCGTTAGAAGGGGGGATTTACGTCAGTACAGCGGCTCGCACGCGGGAAACCTTCGATGAGATCGCAGGCCAACTGCCTGATTATACCCTGGTCAACCAGGTTCACTTCGATGAAGACCTTTATACGTTCGATGGTGGCGGGCTGCAGGCTTGGCTCGAATCGTTGCCAAACGAAGCCGAAAGAGTCCTGGTGATTGGGCATAACCCTGCGCTGCATGATCTGGCTCGTTGGCTCGACAAGGCTGCGCCGCATTCACTGCCCACCGGGAGCGTGCTGCATTTCACGCTGTCCGGCTCTTCTTGGAAAAGCGCGGGGCATAACGGAGCCAAACTGGCAGGGTTCCTGACCCCGGAAGCGGCCAGCTATCCTCTTTTTCAGCGCCTTGCCCCCCAACCACCTAAACGCAATAACGACACCGCCAGCCGCATGCGTGACATGATGGAGCACCAGTATCAGATGATCCGTGCCTTGGAAGCCGGTGTCATCGCAGGCATTGATCCTGAGTTCCTGCACCAGTACCGGGTTAATCTGCGTCGTAGCCGGGCAGTGGGTGAATCCGTGCGCGCCATTACCCGAGTGCCTGGCCTGAAAAAGATGCTTAAGCGGCTCAAGCAACGTGCCCAGGCTACCAGTGACCTGCGTGATATTGATGTGTTTCTGGAGGATATGGCCAAGACGCCCCCGCCGCTCACTTCTGGTAGTCGCCAGGGATTGATGCAGTGGCTGCAGGATTGCCAGCGGGAACGCCACCAGGCGCTGTGCCAGCAGTTAAGTGCACCGGCGTATGCTGAGGAGATGGAGGCATGGCAGCACTTTATCGCTTCCGATGACGTTGGTAAGGCACTTTCGAAACTGACGCCAAAGCGTATCCGTACGGTACTGAATGAGCGTATCGCACGCCACGATGAAGACCTGGCGGCACTCTCGTTGGATACCCATGACACCGGGTTCCATGAACTGCGTAAGGGCGTGAAGCGGATTCGCTACCTGGCTGATCTGAATCCAGAGACCCCTGAGCCGTTTCTGTCCCAACTGAAGTACCGCCAGCGCCTGCTCGGGGAGTATCAAGACCTGTGTTCCCGCCAGGCCTGGCTGGATGCCTTCGTCGCAAACCCCGATAACGACTCGCAGCAACAGCAGGAGTGTGTTCAGTGGCGCGATTCGTTAGAGAAGCCGAAGCTTGTGCTGCGCAAAGAAGTATTGGCGTTGGAACCTCTGGCCAACGTGTCCCCGTAACAACGTAATCAGGTAGCCTTGCCGCCAATCGTTACGCAATATATGATTCGTATATATTCCATATTCGTTTCATATATTGGGTGGTGTGATGGGTATCGTTAAGATCAATGACCAGTTGCATGAGGATATTCGCAAGGCAAGCACTGTCATGGTGCGCTCAATCAATGCCCAGGCAGAGTACTGGATAAAGGTGGGCATGCTGGCTGAGGCCAATCCGGGAATGACCTTCTCTGACATCATGCGTGAGCAAATGAAACAAGCCGACGTTGAAGTAAGGAAGGTGGTCGGTGAGTGAGCTGACGCTGAAAAGCGAGGAGGAGTTGCGTTTGATGCGGGAAGCCGGACGGCTACTCGGATTGGTGTTCAGCCATCTCGACCAACGGATAGCGCCCGGCGTATCCACCATGGCTATTAACGATTGGGCCGAGCGCTATATCGTCGATCAATTGCAGGCTCGCCCGGCCAGTAAGGGGCAATACGATTACCAGTACGTATTGAATGCCTCAGTCAACCACGTGGTGTGCCATGGCATTCCATCCGAGAAGCAAATGCTCAAAACAGGCGATATCGTCAATGTCGACATTACCCTGGAGAAAGACGGCTTTATTGCTGACTCCAGCAAGATGTATCTGATTGGCGATGTGACTCCCTATGCCAAGCGACTGGTCGATAAAACCTACGAGGCCATGTGGCAAGGAATACACGCGGTCAAGCCAGGTGCCACATTGGGTGATGTAGGCTACGCAATTCAGCAATATGCCGAAAAACACGGATACTCTGTCGTTCGTGAGTATTGCGGCCATGGAATAGGTCGCGAAATGCATGAAGAGCCGCAAGTGCTGCATTACGGGAAGAGAGGCAGAGGCCTGGCGTTGAAAGAAGGGATGGTGTTTACCATCGAGCCCATGATTAATCAGGGCAGGGCCAAGATAAAAACCAAGCGGGATGGCTGGACGGTGGTGACCAGTGACAAGAAATTGTCTGCTCAGTGGGAGCATACGGTAGCGGTCACATCCTCTGGTTTCGAAGTGCTAACACTCCGCGATGACGAGTGCCTCCCTACTGAGATTAACCCATAACGGCCATGATCTATCCTCCTTCGTTTAAGCGCCCTGTATGTTTAAGGGCCGTAGCCTGAAATCGATCTGGCGAAGCATATCAGGTGCGTTAAGCTGAAATGGTGGATGTGGCATAGCTAGGCATGCTTTCCCTTGCATGGTGTCTATGATTCACCTATTCCATATCGCTTACCAGCTAAATGAAAAGGATGTCTACGATGGCGAAAAAACCGACAGGTAACGGAAAAGGCAGTACGCCAGCGGGTGAGTTACTCGCCACTGTTTCATGCGGCACCGAAAAATTGCTATTGGCAGCCTTAGAGCGGGGCGGCAGTTGCCTTGAAACCGGGCGCTTTCTTATTAGCTATCGTGAGGGGCGGGTAGAAGAGGGCATTAAGTCGCTAAAAGCCCAGAAATTTCGCATCGCTGATGCGCGGGATTTCACCGATCAAGCCATTAGCCTGGAAGATGCCGGAGATGCTGAGGCAATGGTATTTCCAGAGATTGGAGTAGCGCTGGTAGGCGGCGATGCCCTACAGCAGCATGGCATGAGTGCGCTGGGTAAAGTAGCCGCGGATAGTCCCATCGAAATTATTGAGCCAGAGTATTTCGCCTTTTCTGAAAATTCTGAATATCTACGGGGTTTTTTGCGGGCAGCCAGCACCATCGCTCGTGATCTTGGCGTCGAGCTGGATTTGGAAGAAGGCGAAGAGAACCTTGAAGAGGACGCCCTTCGGCCAACTTGGGGGCTAAAACGCTGTAAGGTGCCGCAAAGTAGCTGGAGTGGCGCGGGTATAAAAGTCGCCGTTCTGGATACCGGGATGGATCTTGGCCACCCGGATTTCGAGGGTAGGGAGTTCGTTACCCGCTCATTCGTCGGGGAGCCGGTGCAGGATATTAACGGGCACGGTACTCACTGTATCGGCACGGCCTGTGGCCCCCAGGCGCCCGGTGAAAACACTCAGCGTTACGGGATCGCGTATGAGGCGCAGGTCTTCGTCGGCAAGGTGCTGACCAACTCGGGCAGCAGTACCGGGGCGGGCGTTCTCGCTGGCCTAAACTGGGCCATAGCCAACCGGTGTGAAGTGATCTCGATGTCGCTTGGCAGCCAGAGCCCGGTGCAGGCCGCCTACACCCATGCTGGTGAAGCGGCGCTGCGTAATGGGTGCCTCGTTATCGCTGCAGCGGGAAATTCTGCAACCAATACAGGGGCGCCTGCCAACTCGCCTACCGTGATGTCGGTGGCGTCTCTCGATCCGAACCTGAAGCCTTCCAGCTTTTCCAATCATGGCAAGATCGAAATTGCCGCGCCTGGGCGCGATATCTTCTCCTCATGGCCCCGGCCCACTCGCCATAAGACGATCAGTGGCACCAGCATGGCGGCACCACACGTGGCAGGCTGCGCGGCACTGTGGGCACAGTCTGATGCCTCATTACGGGGAAGGAAACTGTGGCAACAGCTAGTGGCTTCGGTGCAAGAGCTGCCATCGCCTGAATCCCGCGTGGGAGCTGGGTTGGTACAAGCGCCTTGATGTTGGGCGACGCACTGGGCAGGCGCTCCTTTCAGGCCGGCCAGTGCACTTACTAGGGAGGTACGCCAGATGTCAGCGGTAGCGCTATGGTTGATCACTATTTCCAGCGATCAACCGATAAATGAAATGGCCACACGTCTCAGCGCTGAAGGATTAAATATCCAGGAGGTGCTGGAGGAGATCGGTTGCATTACCGGCTCGGCTGACGATGCCACGGCGGAACGGCTGAAAAAGATCAAAGGCGTAGTGGATATAGCGCCTGATATGCAGATCGATATGGGGCCACCGGGCTCTGAGGAGACTTGGTAAGCGCGGTAAATATTTCACTGAGCTTGATGACGCGATGGTTTTAGTGGAGATGTGATATGGCAACCCCCGCAAAGAACACTGTTTGCCTTTGGTACGATGGTGGCGCAGAAGAGGCAGCGCGCTTTTACGCTGATACCTTTCCTGATTCGTTTGTCAGGGCGGTTCATCACGCACCGGGAGACTTTCCATCGGGTAAGCAGGGGGATGTATTGACCGTCGAGTTTACCGTGATGGGCATTCCGTGCCTTGGGCTCAACGGCGGGCCTGGGGTTACGCACAATGAGTCGTTCTCTTTTCAGGTCTCAACGCATGACCAAGCCGAAACGGATCGCTATTGGAATGCCATTGTTAGCAATGGTGGCAAGGAAAGCGCCTGTGGCTGGTGCAAGGATAAATGGGGACTATCGTGGCAGATAACGCCTGCTGTGCTGATTAAGGCCGTTACCAATCCCGATCCTGCCGTCGCTAAGCGCGCATTCGACGCGATGATGCAGATGAGAAAAATCAACATCGCGGACATTGAGGCGGCGCTTCACGGTTGAGATAGGGTGGGTAATACTGCTTTAAACGTTATTCGGCCGCTTATTTTGGCCATTGTTGTACTTGCTCCTGCCGATTGTATGTTCAAACTCATAGAGCATCTAACACATCAAAGTGATCGCAATTAGCTATATCCACGAGCTCGACTTGGATATGGCTAGTCTTTAACGCTGCTACAAAATCGTGTGCTTGTTGGCGGAAAGAGGGCGGATCATTTTCGGCGATCACCACTTGGCATGAGGGTAGTTTGCTCGAATCGGCAAATATAGGGCTTAACGCAAGCGCTTGGGTTGGGCTGAGCTCCATCGCTTCGTTAACGTAGGTATCCACCAATGGCGTTAGGTCATAAACGCCGCTAACCAGCATCAACTTATCAATGGGTATATCACCACTGGCGGCTACCCAGTAAGCCAACTGAGCACCGGCACTATGACCGCCTAATACAATCGACCACACGCCACCGTTATCCGCGAGGGCGTTGTATGCCGCCGGAATCCCTTCAAGGCACTGGTTCACCATGGTGTTAATGGAGGTTTCCGGTGCTAAGCCGTAACCCAGGGAGGCGAAAGCCATGCCACGGGCCAGGTAGCGTTCAGCCAGAAAGTCCGTCGCGGTGTTATCCAGCGCCTGCCAGTAGCCGCCGTGAATAAATAGCATCAGCGGCCAGGGGCCCGCGGTACTTTCCGGAACAAACAGGTTGAGGCGGGCCGCCGGATCTTCACCGTAGCGCAGGGTAATCGGCTGGTGGCGTGCCACTAGGTCACTACCTAAAGCTGCCTGACGCGTTAAAGTGGCTTCGAAATCCCGAGCGAAATGGCTCGGCGAGTAGGCGAGGTTCAGGGGTATCTCAGTCATCACGTACCTCTATTAGGTAACGGCACCACGTACATGAAACTGCGGATCCTGGTACTCACCGCTTTCCATTACCTCGCGGAAGTGCTGGGCGGCCTGCCAAACATCTTTAAAACTGAGATAGAGCGGAGTAAAACCAAAACGCATTAAGCCGGGTTCCCGGTAGTCGCCGATCACACCGCGGGCAATCAAGGCTTGAACGATAGCGTAACCGTTTTGACTATCCATCAGTGATACCTGGCTGCCGCGCTCACTGGCTGACGGGGTTATATCGTCAATATTATGAGTGGTAAAAATATCGCTTAAACACTCTCGAAACAGGTCGCTCATGGCCAGACTTTTTTCTCTCAGCGCCTGCATGTCCACCTCGCTCCATAGGGCGAGTGAGGCTTCCAGAGCGGCGTAGGCCAGTGCCGAATGGGTGCCAGTGCGAAAGCGGGAAATATCCCCCGCTGGGGTGTAATCCGCTTCAAAAGCGAAGGGCGATGCATGGCCGTGCCAGCCGGAAAGCGGCTGCCAACCTTTGTCTTGGTGATCGCTATGCACGTATAAAAAAGCTGGCGCGCCAGGGCCGCCGTTAAGGTACTTGTACGTACAGCCTACGGCGTAGCGAGCACCGCAACCGTTTAGATCAATGGGCAGTGCGCCTGCGGAATGGGCCAAATCCCAGATGACTTCCGCGCCGTGGTCGTGCACCAGTTTCGTGGTGGTGGCTATATCGCGTAATTTGCCAGTACGGTAATTAACTTGGCTCAGTACCACCACGGCTACACCGTCGAGGTGTTCGGCCAAGTTGCCTCCTTCGGGCAGGAAGCGGTGCTCGGCGCCACTCACGCGGCAATAGCCTTGGGCGATGTAGCCATCAGTCGGGAAGTTGCCGCCTTCGCTAAGAACCGCCTGGCGACCCTCCTTGCCTTGGCCGAGGATATACCCCAGCAGCTTGAAGATATTTAGCGTGATATTGTCAGTAACGCTCACCTCACCGCGTTGCGCACCAATCACCGGGGCTAGTAGATTGCCCAGGCGTTCCGGGGCATCGAACCAGCCCTGGTTCCAGCCTTTGATCAGTTGGTCGCGCCACTGATCCAGAGTCTCATCGACCGCCTGTTTGGCGGCCTTAGGTTGAGCGCCCAGTGAGTTCCCATCAAGATAAAGCACGCCTTCGGGCAGAGCGAAATGGCTTTTAAAGTCTGCCAATGGGTCTTGGCGGTCACGCTCACGAACACTATCCAGGCTTACAGGCATATGGCTGCTCCGAAAAATTGTATGTCGCTGTTTTGAATATCATGACGGTAGTTAAACTGGGTGCGCAGTAGTGCGCCAAGTGCTTATATCGTCGTCCGAACACTCCACAGTTCCGGGAAGAATTGAAGATCCAGCGCTTTGACCAGATAGTTCACCCCAGCCGTTCCCCCTGTGCCGCGTCTATAACCAATGATACGTTCGACTGTTTTCATGTGGCTGAATCGCCAGCGCTGAAAGTTGAATTCGACATCCACCAGTTTTTCAGCAAGCTCGTATAGATCCCAGTGTTGTTCGCTGTTGCGGTAGATTTCCGTCCAGACCGCTTCCACCTCGCTACTGGCGGTGTAGGGAATACTCCAATCGCGTTGGGTTTTGCTTTCCGGAATGCTGAAGCCGCGTTTGGCAAGCAGCTGCAGCACGATATCGTACAGACTGGGTGAGTGGAGGGATTCCTGAAGTTTTTGGTAGTGTTTGGGTTTTGATCGGTGGGCTTCGATTAGCTTGGCGTTCTTGTTACCCAACAGGAATTCCATTTCCCGATATTGATAGGACTGAAACCCAGAGCTTTGGCCAAGGCTGTCTCGGAAGCTGGCATAGTCGGCGGGGGTCATGGTGACCAACACTTCCCAGGCCTTGATAAGCTGTTCTTGAATTCTGGAAACCCGCGCTAGCATCTTGAAAGCAGGGCGCAGGTTATCTTCTTGAATATGCGCTGCGGCACCATGAGCTTCGTGAAGGCACAGTTTGATCCATAGCTCCGATACTTGATGGATAACGATAAAGAGTAATTCATCGTGTTCATCAGAAGCGGGATTTTGGCAAGCAAGCAAGGGTTCCAGATCCAGGTACTGGCCGTAGCTAATATCCTGATCCCAATGAATGGCTTCATTATCGACGCTGTTTTCTTCAGGAGTCGTCATTTTATTCTGCCTTGGTTGCTGTGCAATGTGTGGTTGTTGTCGTTTGTTTGCAAGCCTGTTCTTTAGGTTCACCTAAGTCCCAGAGTATACCGGCGGCGAGCTTCAGGCCCTGCTCGATAATCGTTTCGAGCAGGTACCGATACGATCACAGTGTTTTATGAGAAAGGTGATCTTGAGCAATGCTATGTCGACATTCCCTTTCTCCCTAAGCTTGCAAAGTGATGTGTGAACGTCGGATATTGAACTTGGTGGCTACTTTTTTCACTAGCTAGGCATTCATTGTCTAGCTTTTCATAGACCGGCTTTTACTGACGAATGCCTACTATAAGGAAGAACCATAGTGCTCACTATCATCATCACTGTGGCGATCATCGCCGTTATCGCGTTTTACGTCATCGGTATCTACAACCGACTTGTGTCTTTGAAAAATCGCTTTGAGAACGCCTTTGCGCAAATTGAAGTGCAACTTAAGCGTCGGCATGACCTGATTCCTAATCTGGTAGAGACCGCAAAAGGTTACCTCAGCCATGAACGGGAGACGCTGCAGTCGGTCATCGAGGCTCGTAATACAGCCGCCGCTGGGCTAAAAGCGGCCGCGGCAAACCCAGGCAGTGCCAAAGCCATGGCAGACCTGGGCGGTGCAGAGGGCGTGCTGACACAGGCGATGGGGCGGCTCAATGTGGTCATGGAAGCCTACCCGGATCTAAAAGCCTCAGAAAATATGCAGCAATTGTCAGAAGAGCTAACCAGCACTGAAAACAAAGTGGCCTTTGCGCGGCAGTCATTTAATGATGCGGTGATGCACTACAACACCTATCGGCAGAGCTTCCCGCCGGTAGCAGTGGCGGGCATGTTCGGCCATGGGCAGGATGCCTCGTTGTTAGAGTTTGAAGACAGCGCCCAGATTCAAGCGGCGCCGACGGTGTCGTTCTAAGCTCAGGGAAAACGCGACATGGATTTTTTTACCGCGCAGGATAACGCTCGTCGTAAAACCGGGCGTCTGGTCGTTTTGATGGTACTGGCAGTACTTGCCCTGATTGCTGTTACCACGCTGGCAATTACCATCGCGCTGCATTTAATGGGGGAGCAATCCGCTACACAAACCAATCTTTCTGCTCAGGGAATGTGGTCGGCACTCTCGATTGAACTGGTCACTGGCGTTGCTATTGCAGTGTTGGCCGTCGTGGTGCTGGGCGGGCTATTCAAACGCAGTCAGCTAAGGCGTGGTGGCCGGGTAGTGGCAGAAGCCCTTGGTGGACGCGAGATCAATCTTAATACCCGTGATGCTGATGAGCGGCGTATTCTCAATGTGGTCGAAGAGATGGCGATTGCCTCTGGTACGCCAGTGCCCTCCGTGTATGTGCTGGAGGAGGAGAGCATCAATGCCTTCGCCGCCGGTTATCAAACCAATGATGCAGTGATCGGGATTACTCGTGGCACGATCCGTAACCTGACGCGGGATGAGCTGCAGGGCGTCGTAGCTCATGAGTTTAGCCATATTCTGCATGGTGACATGCGGTTGAATATGCGCCTGATCAGCATACTGCATGGCATCCTAATCATTGGCTTATTGGGCGGAACAGTGCTGCGTAGTATGCGCTTTCGGCGGGTCGGCGGTGGAAAACGCGACAACTCAGGAGCAGTCGTTTTAGCGCTCGGGGCGGCGCTAATGCTGATCGGTTATGCAGGTACCTTCTTTGGTAACTTGATCAAGTCGGCGGTTAGTCGGCAGCGTGAATATCTGGCGGATGCCTCTGCGGTGCAGTTTACCCGTAACCCTAAGGGGATTGGTAATGCGCTGGTTAAAATCGGCTCGCACAGCCAGGGTTCTCACCTGCAAGCGACACAGGCGGCGGAATTCAGCCACCTGTTCTTCGGTCAAGGCGTACGGCAGGGCTTTAGCCAAATGATGGCCACCCATCCGCCGATTAAAGATCGTATCAAGCGGGTCATGCCAGACTGGAATGGCCGCTTCGAAGTCACTTGGCCCATCCAGCAAGCCGAGAATGACGCAACAGAACCAGAAGGCAACGGTGAGCGGTCTGAAGCGGAGCCCAGATTCGGCTCGGGAACAGCCACGGGAACGGGGGCAATGGCCGCTGTGTTAACCGGTGCCTCTGCTCAAACCGCCATTAACACCATGGGCCAGCCTGACCAGCGCCATCTTAACCAGGCTAGAGCGACACTAGATGCGCTACCTGAGCGGATTAAAATCGCCGCCCATGAGCCCCATACCGCTCGTGCTCTGATCCATTCACTGCTGCTTAGCCAGGATAAGACAATGCGTAGGCATCAGCTTAAGGCGTTGCATCAAGTTGCACTGCCAGATGTTTACCGAGCGCTGATGGATTATGGCCCGGAAATGTTGAGGCTGGATGTACAGTTACGCTTGCCTCTAATAGAACTGACGCTGCCAGCGTTACGGTCGCTCTCGATGGAGCAGGCCCAGCACTTTCGCCTCTGTATGGAACGGTTGATTGAGGCGGATGGTCAGGTCAGTCTGTTGGAGTGGACGCTATATCAGTTGGTGTTGAATAACATCAGCAAGCAAGGCAGTGGGCTTGCAAACCTCAAGATAAACGACCTGCAGCGGGAGTGTCAGATGCTACTGACGGTGCTTGCCACCGCCGGTCAAGATGACCCGGCTGAGATAAGCGCCGCGCTCGATGCCGCTGAGAGTGAGCTGCCGTTCTCATTGAGGGCCACTGACGATATAAGTGATATGCATGCGCTTAGCCTGGCCGTTGAGCGTTTGCGGCGCTTAAAGCCTCTGCATAAGCCTGCGCTGTTGCAAGCGATGGCGCGCTGTATTGAGCACAGTGGACGTATTCTGCCTGCCGAAGCCGAACTGTTCCGTGCCATGGCCGATATTCTCGATTGCCCCATGCCGCCACTGTTATCAGATGAAGCATAGGCAACAATTTTCGATACAGGGGAGCCTCAGCCATGGATGAAACGGAATCTTTAAATCGAGCCATCCATGAGGAGGTCGCGCTATTTCCATATGATATGGCTTGGCCAGCTCTATTCGAGAAGGAGCGAGACAGGCTGCTGGATTTATTTCCAGATGAATTTCTAGCCATTGAGCACATCGGAAGTACCGCTGTTCATGGTCTCTCGGCCAAGCCAATCATCGATATCCTGGCAGGCGTAGAGTCAATGCACCAGGCTGATGACTTGCTGGAGCCGTTGTGCCGTGCCAAATATGCGACATCATTAGCGTACAACGCTTCCTTGGTCGGGCGGCGTTGGTTAATGCGATGGGCCGAGGGGCGTAGGACGCATCATCTGCATCTTATGGTGTATGGCGGTGAAGAGTGGCATCGGCGATTGGCTTTTCGCAATAGACTGCGCGCTGATACTGAACTGGCGCAACGTTATGAGAAAAAGAAGCGTCTGTGGGCGGCGGAATTTACGTCAGACCGAGAAGCCTATACGGCGGCGAAAGGGGATTTCATTAAACAGGAGCTCAAGAATGCCTCTTAACCACAGCAGTCAATGTCGCGTCTGTTTTGCAGACCTTTCTACAGTAACGCTTAGCGCGTCAAATGAAATGGGAGGTTAAAGTGAAGACTATCAAAACATCTTTAATGTTTGTGGGGGATCAGGCCGGTAAAGCCGAAGAAGCTATCAAGTTTTACACTTCGCTATTTGAGAACTCGAAAATCATCGATATCGAGCGTGTCGAAGCTGGGGGGCATGATCCCGAAGGGGCAGTTAAGCTCGCCCGCTTCTCGATAAACGGCACTCTCTTCCTGGCAATGGATAGCTATTACGACCATCAGTTCAGTTTTACGCCAACAATGTCATTACACGTTGAGTGCGGCTCAGAGAAAGAAATAGAAGACGTATTTAAAGCATTGAGCGATGGAGGTAAGGTTTTGATGCCTCTAGATAATTACGGCTTTAGTGAAAAATTCGGATGGTTGAATGATAAATACGGCGTTTCCTGGCAGCTGAACCTTTCCAACTAGCACGTTAACATTCTTTTAGCTTGGCAAAGGAAAAATACAAGAGAGCGCTTATGTTTGAGTATACATTGCTGCACTGGATGACTTTTTTATCAGCGGCCGTGCTTTTGAACCTATCGCCGGGGCCAGATATTGCCTACATACTGGGGCAAACATTACGTAGCGGGCGACGACAAGGGTTTGCCGCTATGTTTGGGATTTGGACAGGAGCGGCGCTCCATGTAGTAATGGCTGCAGTTGGTCTTTCGGCTATTTTAGCCACCTCTGCATTGGCGTTTTCGATTGTTAAATGGGTAGGGGCCGCCTACCTGATATGGCTCGGTATTAAAATGTTGCTGTCTCAAGGGGATCAGTTTGTCGCTGCAGAAAAGCCGGGTAACAAGAACCTCTCCACTGTTTATTGGCAGGGCATGCTGGTATCTGCGCTAAACCCCAAAGTCGCTATCTTCTTTCTGGCTTTCCTGCCGCAATTTATCGGGGAAGGCGCTGGCCCAGCCGAGGCACAGCTTTTATTGCATGGCAGCCTTATTATTGCAGTTGCTGCCGTAATAGAGCCCCCTTTGGTTTTGGCTGGTGCTAAGTTGGGTGCTTACTTAAAGAGAAAACCACACGTTGGTTTATGGATGGATAGATCCCTTGGAGCACTTTTCGTCGCGTTGGGTGCACGGTTGGCTGCGAGTGCAAGGTAGGCTACGTAATGCTATTTTTGTTTTTGAAGTGCTGGGGAGGAGGTCTCTTTTCGTTTAAATGAAGGATGGTGATAATGTCTGCTTACGCCGTTGCTCTTATCCGCGAAACCCGATTCGATCCTGAAATTAAACAATATTTAGAAGGCATTGATGCAACCCTCGCGCCGTTCTCGGGCAAATACCTCGTGCATGGTGGGCCATACATTCCGCTTGAGGGAGGGTGGACAGGGGATATGGTGGTGATTGAATTTCCTTCCATGGAGCATGCGCAAGGTTGGTATGACTCGGCTGCTTATAAAGCGATCCGCCCATTGCGTACCCGGAATACAGAGGGCGATGTGCTATTAGTTCAAGGTGTACCAGAAGGGCATAAAGGAGCGGACATCCTTGGGTAGCGATAGCCGCTCCTTATACTTCAGCGTATTTACGATGAAAGACCATTAACTATAATTTAGGCCGGTTGAGGTGATGGCGTGCTTTCCAACGCTACCTGCAACTCTTCAACAAGCGTTTCAACTTTCTGTATCGCGGCAGCAACCGATTTGGCCAATACCTCGCCGCCCACTTCCTGTCCTTCGATCGCGATGTAGTGAACGCGAGTGATGCCGATAAATGCCAGTGCTGTGGCCAAGTGTGGCTCAAGGTGGTTCATATGGGCCATTTCTTCACCTGGCGCCATATTTACGCCGCCTCTAGCGGTGAGCACAACGGCATGCCTTTTTCGGTCTGTGAGCTTGGGTATGTAAGGGTCTATCGGGTTGGTGTCATCGAACTCTACCGTTCGACCGGGCCGTACTACTTGGTCGACCCACGCCTTGAGGGCGGCAGGCATACCGAAGTTGTATAGCGGCGTTCCGATTACCACAATATCAGCAGCAATTAACTCATCAATCAGATGGTCGCTCTCTGTCAGTGCGTCCTTCATCCAGCTTTCTCGGTGCTCTTCGGGGGCGAAGGCAGACGCAATCCAGTCGTGGCTGATAATCGACGGTGGGTTTTGACCAATATCGCGATAGGTAACCGTGTCTTGCGGTCGGCTTGATTGCCACTGGCTGACAAACTGATAGGTTAAATGGCGACTATGCGAGCCGTGGTTATCTGTGCCAGCAATACCGGGGCGGGCGCTAGCGTCTATATGCAGGATGTGTGTCATGGTGGCCTCCTAATCTGAGTTGAACTCATCTATGATTAACAACAGGCTTAGCTTAGGCTTTGCCTTTCAGCCTGAACAAACGATCTTTTCTTGCAGCTATAGATGAGTGAAACTCATTCATGAACCATCGCCGATTACCCTCGCTTTCAGCACTACGAGCTTTCGAAGCCGCTGCCCGCCATGAAAGTGCCAAGCAGGCGGCGCAGGAATTATCCGTTACTGCCACTGCCATTAGCCATCAGGTTCGGGGTCTTGAAGAGGCGCTAGGCGTTACCCTATTTTTACGTAAACCCCGACAGTTGGCGCTGACACCTCAGGGCCGTGAGCTACTGCAGGTTCTGGAGACTGCGTTTGATAGCATTAGTCATGTTGTCGAGCGGTTGAGTGCTGTACCTGTTCGCCAAACCGTTACGCTCTCTACAACGCCAGCGGTTGCGGTGCGCTGGTTGCTGCCCTGGGTGTGTATGCTGCGTGACTCCCATCCAGATATAGATCTGCGTATTCATGCTTCGCATGAGTCGGTTCCTCTGGATGGGGTAACGGCAGACATTGCCATTCGCTATGGCGATGGCCGTTGGCCAGGGTTGGTCGCCGAGAAGCTGTTTGATAACACCTTTATCCCGACCTGTAGCCCACGCCTTGGTCTACACGAGGTAGAACAGCTACCTTTGCACCCATTGATTCACTTCAGCAGTCAGGGGGCCATATCATCACCACTGGATTGGGCGACGTGGCAGAAAGAAGCAAGGGTACCTGGGCTGGACGTGAGTGCCGGGCTGGTCTTTTCTGATGAGACCCACGCTATCTCGGCTGCCGTTGGGGAGCAGGGTGTAGCGCTGATGAGCCGCCAGTTGATTCAGGATGAGTTGGAAGAGGGGCGTTTGGTGCAACCTTTCGGCCCCGAATTTGAAGGTAAGCCGTTCTTTCTGGTCTACCCAGAAAGCCGACGGCATGACCCAACCATTCAAGCGATCAGTGATTGGGTTTTGGCGGTGCCGGGTGGGTTGTGTACGTTGATGAATTGATAGTGGAGGACTTTTATACCGTTATCTTATAGGCAAGCTACCCATCCACCTTACTGACTTGGTTAACAGGCCACGCTGCTGGATGACCTTCGAAGCTTCGCTGTTGTTCAAGGAGCTTCTAAAGTGTATCTCCGAGCTGATGCTCGTCCTACTGCAGGTGAGAAATGCTGTTCCCCTGAATTCAACTCATAGTATTTAAGAGCCGTCGCTCTGGCAATCAAGGAACGAAACGATGGAAGTAATTATTAATACTATAATATCCGAGTTTTCAGATTTTAATGACCTGAGTGAATTCATCATTGTTGTGATTCGCTTGCTATTGGCGGCTGTACTAGGCGGTCTATTGGGGCTCGAGCGAGAGCAGAGAGGCAAGGCCGCTGGAATACGCACCCATATGCTGGTCTGTATGGGGGCGGCTTTGTTTATATTTATACCTCAGCAAACGGGTATCTCTGATGCGGAAATGAGCCGGGTCATCCAAGGCGTGATTGCAGGCATCGGTTTTCTGTGTGCCGGCACCATTATCACCCGTAAAGATGAAAAAGGTACGTCCGGGCTTACCACGGCGGCAGGGGTTTGGTTAACGGCGGCAATTGGCATAGCCGTCGGCCTGGGACGCGAGCAGACGGCGGTTCTGTGTACGCTGCTGGCCTGGGTAGTCCTCTACGTAGTGCCTTTCTTTTCCGGTTCAATCAGCAACAAAAAGTCTTCGTCCTTGGGCGATGACGAAGACAATACCGATATTTGATGGGAGCCGAATGCAAAAACTAGAGGGCGTGAATGAACAGAGAGTTAAATCCTCTGGTAAGGCCTCGCCTTTTTATAATCAGGGAACTACATCCAGACGGTATAATTGTTATTTGTTGGAAGCCTTCTTTCTCCCACTGGGGCTTTTCCTTCTTGCATAGCTCTTTCTCGGCTTACCCGTGCGTTTCGGCGGGCCACCGGCCTCACCCTGGGCGGTTTGCAGGCTCTGCCTGAGCTTGGCAGCGTCACTGTGGGTGAGCAGGCCGCGTAAATCATCCAACAGCGCTTGCTGAAACGCGCCAGGGTCGTCCTGCTGTTCGGAAATTGCGCGCAGGCGCTGCTCCCATAATGCGGTGCGCTCCGGCGTGCTTACCGCGCTGGGCAGGGCGGCGATTAGGGCGCTACCCAGTTTGGTGGCACGCAGGGCTTTTTGCTGGCGTACCAGGTAGCCGCGCTGTACCAGGGTTTCGATAATGCCCGCCCGGGTGGCTTCGGTGCCCAGGCCATCGGTGTCGCGAAGCGTACGGCGCACTTCCGGGTCGTCCACGTAGCGGCCAATGTTCATCATGGCCTTGATCAGGCTGGCATCAGTGAATGGTTCCGGTGGGCGGGTTTCCTTCTCCTCTACGCCTGCTCCCAGCGCCTGGCAGGGCTCGCCTTGGGTCAGCGGCGGCAGCGGTGGTGTTTCATCCCGAGTAGTGAATAGCGGTTTCCAGCCGGGGTCGAGAATGCTTTGCCCGCGGGCGCGGAAGGCTTCATTAAGCAGCGTAAATTCGGCTTTGACTTCGAAGGTGCGCAGAGGACGGTAGAACTGCGCCATCACGTTGCGCACGATCAACCGAAACACATGGCCTTCGGTAGCGGAGAGCTGGCTGAAATCAGCGGGTTTTCCGGTCGGTGCGATTGCGTGGTGGGCACCGACCTGCTTATCGTTCCACGCCTTGGAGCGCAGGGTAAAGTCTGCTCCATTCAGCCACTGCTGAAGCGCTTCATCGTTCTGGCAGGCACTGGTGAGGCTGCGCTGAGCAAGCTGAAGATGCTCCTCGGGTAGGTAGCGGCAGTCTGAACGGGGGTAGGTGATCAACTTGTGGCGCTCGTAGAGCCGCTGGCAAATATCCAGCACCATCTGCGCAGAGAGCCCGTGGCGGCGGGCGGCGTCTACCTGAAGAGCAGAGAGCGAGTAGGGCAGTGGCGGTGCCTGGCGTTTCTCCTGCTGGTCGAGCTTGGTGAGTTGCCCTGATGCGCCGGGTAACTGAGCCGCCAGGGCATCGGCGGGCCTGCGGTCAATCAAACGGCCTTGATCGTCAAGGGGTTGGTGCTCTTTGGGCGCCCACCAGGCGCGCAGTTGACCTTGGGCAACCTTGAGATCCACCCATAGTGGATAAAACGGATGAGGCACAAAATCACGGATGGCGTTATCGCGGCGCACGATTAATCCCAGTACCGGGGTTTGCACACGGCCGACAGAAAGCACACCGTCGTGCCCCGCTTGTCGGCCGGTGAGTGTCCAGGCACGGGTTAGGTTAATGCCATACAGCCAGTCGGCGCGAGAGCGGGCCTGGGCTGCCTGAAACAGCGGCTGGTAATCGGCGTTGGAGCGTAGCTTGGCAAGCGCCCGGCTCACTGCAGGTTTATTAAGGTCGCTGATCAGCAGCCGTTGTACCGGGCCACGGTACTTCATGTACTCGATCACTTCCTGCACCAGCAGCTGACCTTCGCGGTCAGGGTCACCCGCGTGAACCACATCGGTGGCTTGTTTGATCAGCTTGCGAATCACCGCGAGCTGCCCACGCGCCTTGGGGCGTGGCATCAGCTTCCACTGCTGCGGCACGATAGGGAGCCGATCCAGCCGCCACTGCTTGTCAGCGGGGTCATAGGCTTCCGGTGGCGCTTGCTCTAATAAGTGCCCTAGGCACCAAGTGACCGTGGTGTCGCCACATAGCACCGCGCCCTCCTGGCGTTTGCTAGTGCCCGGTAACGCCTCGGCAATGGCTTGGGCGAGGCTGGGTTTTTCGGCAATTATCAGGCGCATAGCAGCGAAGCCTTCATCGTATCCTTTGATGGCGCCTATGGTAGCAGACGCTGGCCAGCATTGGCGCCAGAGGGGGCAGGTCAATGTAGTGATGCGATAAATTGCTGATACTGTTAAGTTGTATAAATTATGTACAAATAGTTTTGTTGGCTAGCAATCTGTTTGATAGCAATCTATTTGATGGTCAGGGCTGGTATTTAAGGGGCATCATCAATGCGTGATCGAGGTAGAACACGACGTTTAATGGGGTTGGGTGCACGCACTGGTGGAGCGCTGCTGAAAACCCGTTTAGGTGGCCAAGCGGATTGGCGAGCCCTGGGCGAAGCGCTGTTTGAGGGGCTTTCAGAGCTTAAAGGCCCGGCCATGAAGCTTGCCCAAATTATGTCCCAGTGGGACGATCTGCTACCGCCCGATCTTGCCGAGGAGCTTGCCCGCCTGCAGCGCCAGGCCGAACCGATGCCCTGGCCACGTATTCATGAAGCGCTGGTTCAGCAGTACGGCGACATTGACCACTATTTCAGCGAAGTCGAGGAGCGCCCCTTTGCCAGCGCCTCCATGGGGCAGGTTCACCGCGCGACCACTCATGAGGGCGAAACGGTCGTGCTTAAGGTGCAGTACCCCGGCCTTGCTGATGTTTTGGAGAGCGATTTAATCCAGGTGCGACGCATTATGCGTTTAGGCCGCTGGTTCAAAGTACCCCAGGCGCGTTTGGATGCCCTATTTGAAGAGCTTGCTGAAAGCCTGCGTGGGGAACTGGATTATCACGCCGAAGCTGCTGCGTTGGCCCGTTACCGTGAGCGCTATAAGGATGATCCACGGCTAGTGATTCCCGAGCCTTTGCCAGCGCTCTCCGGCCCTCATGTGCTGGCGATGCGCTACGTGGAAGGAGCGCCATTGCGCGAATTAGCCGAGGCAGATGGCGAGACGCGCCAGGGCATTGCCGAGACATTAGCAGACTGGATTACCCAAGAGCTGTTTACCTACGGCGAACTACATGCCGACCCCCATGCGGGTAATTTCGCAGCCGATGCCCAAGGGCGGCTGGTGATTTACGATTTGGGCGCGGTAATTGCGGTCCCCGATGCGCGCATAAAGGCGATGATGCAACTGTTGGATGCCACCTTGAAGCATGACCCCATGGGGATGGACGAAGCCTTGATGCAAATGGGTGGCCGCCAGGGGCAGGGCGCGCCGCTGGCGCTCTATCGTGAATCCGCTGAATGTATCGCGCCACTGTTTGAGCCGGGCGAGCAGGATTTCAGCGATGTGCGGGTGCACCGTCGCCTGCGCGAGCTAACTCCTAAAGTGTGGGCGGCGATGGATCGCCTACAGCCTCCCGCAGAAACGCTGCTGCTTTCCCGGGCGCTGAACGGTCACTATTGGAATTTAGTGCGTTTGGGCGCGCGACTGAATATGCACGAGCGCACGCTTCCGCTATTACATCGAGCCTATTAATGATCAACCGATTGCCACTGCGACCATGTCGGCCTTCATGCTAAACTATGCCGCTTTTAAACAGGTCATTGTTTAATTCGATATCGTTGAACACGACATCGTTTAACAAGCTATCCTGTCACAACATGGAGACGGCAATGCTGGCGGTATGGGTCGATCAGCTGCTGGGATTCGCCTCCGGGGCACTCTCGGCAATCAGGCAACAAGAACACTATCCGGATTTTATGACCTGGGTGCGTGCCAAAGGCGCGGATTCATTTGAAGGCGATGTGTCCATGGCCCAAGCGCTGGCACCAGTGCTGTGGTCGCAAACACCGCTAGAGCGGCTCGACTTTGCCTGTGAGCCCCTCGCCACGCCGGGGCGTAATGAACCGTGCTGGTGTGACTCAGGGCGCAAATTCAAGCAGTGTTGCTATCAGATCGAGTTTCCCACTGAGATCCCCGATCAGATGATGTGGATGCTCTCGCTGCGCGAATGGAAGGGCGCGACCCTGAAAGCCGCGTTGGATAGCCGACAGGCTCCGGCTCAAGCGCTACTGGAAGCCGGGTTGATTGCTGCTGAAAGCGGTCAGACGGGCCGCGCTATGCAAATCCTTGAATCACTCTTCGATGGTAGTGACTGGTCACGGCTGCCTGAGCAGGCCGAGCCTGCCTTTGAAATCCTGCTGGATATTTATCAAGAGCGCGGTTTTAGCCGTAAACGTGCTGACCTACTTGATGATGTGATGGAGCGGGGGCCGCTGTTTTTGCGCGGCGTGGCTCTTGAGCGTTTATGCCTGATGCACTTGGATAACGATGACCTGGATAGTGCCCGCGGTGCCTTTGTGAAGGCTCAGCAGGCGCTGCCCGATTCGCCTACCTTGGCCTACATCGAAGCCATGCTGTTGCTGCATGAAGGGCACGAACAGGAAGCCAAAGAGCGCGCCAATTTCTGGTATCGTCGCCTGGTTCGCCAGGGTGATCTGGATGAAGATCAGTTGGATTTTTTAGCCGCGTTGGCGGATAACCCCGGCGCGACGCTTGCCGATCAGTTGCTGAGTGCGGAAGAGGATCTGGCAACGCCGCTGGTAGCGCTTCAGGCATTGCTGGCCGCGCTGCCCACTGCCCCCAAAATCGATGTAAGCGCCGACCCTGAAAGTGGGCGATTGCTATATAACACCAGTGCTCGTGAAGAGACTCTGTTTGCCGCTTGGCATGAGCAGTTTCAGGTGTTGGTGGATGAAGACGTAGCGTTGGGCTTCCGAGATGACCCCTGGGGCAACGCCATTGAGTGGATGTCGGCACTCTGTGCACATCCCGAGTGGCTGGACGCCCCACAGGTAGTGCAAGACTTAACGTTGGCGCTCACCAGCCGCTTTGGCAGCCTGCCGTGGATGGCCCCAAGCCTGCTGGAACCATTGGCGCTGCGCCTCTCAAGGTGGTTGGAACAAGCCCGCGCCGAAGGCGACGGCAACCTTTGCTGGGACGATGCCAACAACGCCATGCTGCTACGCACGGGGTTAGCGTTGGTGGTTGGCATGGAGCGCGGGGCGCGACAGCACTCCAGGGAGCTCGCCGAGGAGCTACTGCTGATCGACCAGGAGGATAGCTTGGGCCTGCGCGAGCTGGTACTTGACCAGCTGCTGCGCGATGATCGCAACGAGGAAGCGTTGGCACTTGCGGAAGAGAGTGACGACGACGGCTCGCTGGTACTGGGGCTTTTGATGGGTAAAGCCCTGGCACTCTATCGGTTAGAGCAGCGTGAGGCGGCAGAAGCGGCGCTAGGCGATGTGCTTGGCCATAACCGTTACGCGTTAGAGCTAATTTGTGCAGAGAGCCCGCGGCCTTCCATGCCTCACCCCGATGGTCAAGTTGACCCCGGCTCCCGGGCGGAAGCGTGGCAGTACCGCACCTTGATGCGCGATCAGTGGCGGACTACGCCAGGGGCCTTGGACTGGCTCGAAGCACACCGCTAGCCTAAACCTTCAAGCCTGCTTAAGCAGGCTTGGGGGTAGGTACTAACTGCTTGTCTCGGCTGATCCAAATTGCCAAGATAATGGCGGGAAGGCCCAATAACGTTGCGATGACAAAGAAGCTTGGGTAGCCCTGAGAGGTTACGACCAGCCCACCAAAACCGCTCAAAAACTTTCCTGGCAGCGTCATTAGTGATGAGAACAGCGCGTACTGCGTTGCAGTATAGGCGCGTGATGTGAGACTGGAAAGAAAGGCGATAAACACCGCACTGGCTAAGCCATTGGCAAGGTTATCGCCGATAATCGTCACCACCAGCATGGGCAACTGATTACCCACCACGGCAAGCACGGCAAACAGCAGGTTAGTTACCATCACCAACCCCGCGCCGAAGATCAGCAGCGGGCCAATGCCGTAGCGCGCCACGCATAGCCCGCCTAGAATTCCACCGGTAATGCTCATCGCAATGCCGAATATATTGGTCACGTTAGCAATCTCTGCCAGCGAAAAGCCCAGGTCGATATACAGCGGGTTGGCCATGGAGGCCATGGCCAAATCGCTGATTCTAAATACGGCAATAAACACCAAAATCCACAGCGCTTTCACTCCATAGCGGCGAAAAAAGTCGGTAAACGGACAGACCAGCGCACCAATGCTCCAGGCACCCAGGCGGCGTAACAGTTTGGGCTTACCGCGGCTGGCGCGAATAAACGCCCGTACCTTAGGCTCATGGATAAGTTGAATAGAAAGCGAAGCGCGCTTCGGTTCAGGGCGCAGCAGCACGGTGAGAACGCCAATGCCCATTAGCGCCGCCATGCTCAGGTAGGCCGCATCCCAAGAGGCAGAGGCCGCGATATACAGCGCGCCGGCACCGGCGGCAAGTAAGCCACCGCGATAGCCAATAATATAGGTCGAGGCCATGGCGGCCTGAACATCGTCATCGGCGGACTCAATGCGATAGGCATCGATAGCGATATCTTGCGTCGCTGAACCAAACGCCACCAGCAGGGCAAAGAGGGCCACCCAGCCGAGATTACCCACTGGGCTCAAACCGGCCAGCCCCACTAACCCTGCAACGATCAACCCCTGGGCTAACAGCATCCAACCGCGGCGCTGGCCGAAGGCGCGGGTCAAAATCGGGAGCGCTAACCGGTCTACTACCGGCGCCCAGAAAAACTTGATCGAGTAGAGCATGCCAATCCAGGCAAAAAAGCCAATTGCCGCTACCTCCACGCCGTCGCTACGCAGCCAGGCGGAGAGTGTTGAAAACACTAATAAAAAGGGTAGGCCTGCAGAAAAACCCAAAAACAGCATGGTAATAACGGGGGCACGACAATAAATAGCCAGCGCAGCAAGCCAAGTGCGCTGGGGGGTGGGGTTTAACATTAAACGCTACTCCTGGTGGAAAGACGCTGGCAACGGCCAAGTGATAAACTGAGGCAGTGTATTTATCGCAAAGTGCTATCACAAAGTTCTATCGCGAAGTTCTATCACAAAACCGACAGCTTACCGGAGAGGAGTTTTCCATGTCGATTACGGCGCATCAGGTAGTTACCTTGCACTATGTCCTCAGCGACGTGCTCAACGATGGCAGCAAGCAGGTATTGGATGACTCCCAGGCGCGCAATAAGCCGCTAGAGTATTTGCATGGCCACGACAATATCGTGCCAGGGTTGGAGAGTGCACTAGCAGGTCAAACCGTTGGTGCCGAGCTCAGCGTTCAACTAATGCCCGCGGATGCCTACGGTGTGCGTAACGAAGATTTGGTGCAAGAAGTCAGCCGTGGCTCTTTTGGTAACGCTGAGTTGGAACCGGGCAGCCGCTTTCAAACTGAGGGCGAAGCCGGGCCGCAAATTGTTACGGTACTCAAAGTCGATGGCGACCGCGTCACCGTCGATACCAATCACCCCCTGGCCGGGCGCACGCTGAACTATAAAGTCACCATTTTAGACGTACGCGAAGCTACCCGTGCAGAATTAGCCAAAGGCCATCCGTTACCACCAGGTACCGAACACAGTAAAGTCGAAGACCGCAAGGTGCTGTAGTGCTAATCACGCCCAAAAATTGATCAGTATCAATTTCCTGTTTAACCGCTTACGCCCGCCGTCCGTAACTTGATCTAGGTCAGCATTCTTCTGCCGTTGAGTGGCTAGTATGAACGCATACATCACGGCGGGGGGATTCACCATGTATTGGGATGACACAGTTATTTTCGGCTTAGTGACCGTCGCGTTAGTGATCGTTTTTATGCTGGGGTGGGTGGGCTTCGTGATTCGTGATCATCTACGTAAAGATGAGCGTAAAAAGTAGCTTTCCCACCTCATGTAAACCTTGTCAGGGGAGGGGGTTTGCTATCGCAGTAAACCTCCTGTTGCCAGCCCACCATGGGCTGGCTTTTTTTTTGCCTGAAATGTGCTGAAAAGTTGCAATCGCATAGCGTGCGTTAATGAGCAATGCAAGGCGTGCTCTGGTAAAGTCCATTGAAGCAATGACTACACTAGGATGCTTTGTCATGAACGCAGTTGCCTTACACCACAGCCCGTGGGGTCGTGTACGTGATCGGTTAGCGTGCGCGTTAATTGTCGTGGGCATAATACTTCCCGCGACTGCCTTTGCCCAGGCAGTAAATATGATCAACGGCGATGTCACTCAAAAGGTCGCTTTAAGTGACTTGCACGACATGTCTGATACGACGTTTACACTCTATGACCCCTATCAAGGGCGCGATGTGGAGATGCAGGGCGTCGAGTTTCGCACCTTTCTGATTGAACAGTTTGGCGAAGTGCCCCCGGCGCTTCACTTTACCGCTTGGGACGACTACGAGGTTACCTTAGAAGGGTGGGACGACCCTAACTGGTACCTGATTAGCTCTGAGGATGGCGATCCGCTCACCATCCGTACGCGAGGCCCTGTGCGGCTGGTAGAGCGTGACTACAATAATCAGGGCAAGGGTGATCGCGACGTAGAAAACCTGCGTGAGTTCAATGACTGGATCTGGATGATTCGTAGCATAGAGGCGAAGTGGTGACATCCAAAACTAGGCCCGTCGCGCAGCCCACAGTTCGTCCCCGGCCTTTAGCTCGCCAGCACCGCTATTTTACGTGGTTATCATTGAGCTTGATGAGCTTTTTGGCACTTATGGTGTTGATTGTTTATGAATCGCGCTGGGTATACCCCGAAATACAGGCTTATTTCAGCCAGACGGGGAGCCTTACAGGTCAGCAGCTTTCTACTCGGGCACGGGTCTACCTACAAAATGCCCAATCCGAGCTATTGAGTGACCAGGCAGAGCAAGATGCGCGGGATGCCGCAGCCTTGGATATTGACCTGGCCTACGGCTTAGCCGATGTGCACATTTATCGGCGTGAATATACCTGCGTTGAGCCTAGTTTGAAGGAGTTGGATCGGCTGGTGGCGCTGCTCGCGGCGCGGGGCATTGACCGTATCGCTGCGGCGATGGCGTTGTTCGCACCGATTCAATGCTTAACCCATATTGAGATGGATCAGCTTGATCGTCGGGGCGCAGCGATTAACGATTTTTCCGAAAGCACCCGTCAGCATAGTCAGGTGCTGACCTACTCCAGTTTATTGATCTTTGTGATGGGATTGGCGTTTTGGTGGCTCCATGAGCGCCAGCTAAGACGCACTGATCGTGCCACTCAAGAGACCTTCGAGTGGATGAAACGCGCCATGCGCGACCCGCTCACCGGGATCGGTAATCGCAGCGCTTTGCATCAGGATGTGTTGGTGCAGCAGCACCAGTCGCTGGGGCTGATTCTGGTCGATATAGACTTTTTTAAACAGTACAACGATGCCTACGGGCATCCGCAAGGCGATACCCTTTTGCGCCAATTGGCCACATTGATTGGTGAAACGCTGAATGATGAAGCGCAGCTCTACCGCTTGGGAGGCGATGAGTTCGCGGCACTACTTCACTGCCCGAACACCGACACGCTGAAGCGTTACTGCCGTCAGCTAATTGAAGGGCTGCGGGAAGCTGGTTTTGCCCACTCTGCCCATCCGGATAAAAAAGGCGTGACGTTAAGCGTTGGCGGGAGCTGTTTTGTAGCCGATGAAGCAACGTTTCCCTACGCTTACGAAGCCGCCGACAAAGCACTCTACCGGGTAAAAGCGATGGGCCGTGACGGTTGGCAGGTTACTGAAGACGCATAACGTCTGTGTACATAGGGGCGAGTCTGCCCAGCAGTTCATTACGTGCGCCAAGGGCAATACCCTCCGCCTGCATAGCCGCATCGAGATGTTCCACCAAGCGATTAAAATGTGCATCTGTTAGCCCCATATGTTGATGAGCACGATCCATCGGCGGGCCTTCATAGTGGCAGGGGCCATCGCTTACATCGCATAGCTGGCTGGCCAGGGATTCAGCAAATAAATCGATATTGGTGTTAGCAAAAAACACCACTACTTCGGGATCATCCGCAATTCGGTATAAGAGATTCTCGACCACCGTGTCGATAGTGCCCTGACCGCCAAGCCGTTCGTAAAGCGTTGTTGATTGAGTGGCTGACTGATGAGTGCAGCCTGCGAGCGTAATTGCGATTGTTGCAAAAATAACCGTTATTAAACCACGGTGTGTCCGCTTGTATTTGTGTGGAAAGCTCATAGCGCCCCGCTTAGAAAGCTGCCTGAAGTGAAAGATAGCCGCCGCGTTGGGAAGGTAGGCCGGCAATGTCGCCTAAGTTCAACCACGCGCCCGTGAGTGATAAGTGCTTATTGAAGAAGTAGGCACTGTAGAGACTTTGCCAATCATCCTCTTTAACTACGCTTAGGTTATCGGGTTTCTGGCGATACTCTGCACCGACAACCCATTGCGGGGTAATAAAAACGCCCACGCTCCCCTCGGCCATCCACGAGCGGCTACTCTGATCGCCGCCAAAGCCAAGCAGACCGCCCTGGTTGGCATTGGTATTGCGCAGGGTGGCGTTGAATAGCATATTGCGCCCGGCAACAGCGCTAAACAGCAACTTGCTGGCGCTAAGATACATATCGGTACCGCTTGTTTTATCGGCACCGAGGGCGGTGGGAATGGTGCCATCAACCAGTCGTTTATGTTGCATCCCAACACTCCAAATGCCCCAAGGGTGATAGAGCACATCACCGAGCAAGCGCACCTTAGCACCGTAAATATCCTGGCCTAGCTCGCCACCCAGGGTGTCTAGATCAAGCGTTTGACGCGCCACTGAGACTTCAATACGGTCATAAACATTCAGGCTTGCGCCGGTCACTGTTAGCCGATAATCGTCCACCCAGGCACGGGTAGCGGCGGCAGTGACGCCGATTTCCTGTTCGCTGGCGGTGCTGGCCAGCACTGCCCAAGGCGATAAGCCACCCCCCGCGGCCCCTTCAATAGCACTCACTCCGCCCGTACTTACAATACGGCTACCGGCATAGGAGGGCATGGCCGCAAGCGCTAAACAGACCGCAAGGCAGCTGAAAAAAAAGTGCCGAAAGGGTGAACTGGATGGTGAAAATATAGATTGAAATAACATCATGGCTTTCTCTGGAACGCCTTTAGTAAGGAAGACATCGGGTGGGGCAAGGAGAGCGGCGTAAAATTATCCAACCAGGCGGGGAGTTCATCAGCTGGCATTGGTTTAGCAATCCAATAGCCCTGTAAAAAGTCACAGCCAAGCTTGCTTAACAGCTCGGCGCTGGCGCGATTCTCGACGCCTTCGGCCACTAAGCGCAGTCCTAAGCTGTGGCCCATTTCGATGGTCGAGCTGACAATCGTCAAGTCATCTTTTTGGGAATCAATGGCCAACACGAACGATTTATCGATCTTGAGTTCATCCACGGGCAAGCGTTTGATTTGCGCTAGGGAAGAGTAGCCGGTGCCGTAATCGTCAATCGCGATACGCAGCCCTAGTTGGTTGAGCTCCATCAACGTGGCCATGGCGGCATCAACGTCCTGCATAACGGCACTTTCAGTGACTTCGATACTCAGGCGGGCAGGGGCAAGACGATAGCGCTCAAGCAGGCTAGCCAAATAAGCAGCTAATTGGCGATCCACCACATCACTGGCGGAGAGATTAACTGCTACCGATAAGTGGTAACCATGCTGCTGCCAAGCATGCAGTTGAGCGCAGACATTGGCTAACATCCAGTGGCTAAGCATGCTGATGCTTCCCGAACGCTCGGCCAAGCTAATAAACTCATCGGGTGGCACAAAACCTAACGACGGGTGACGCCAGCGCATCAACGCTTCGCACTGATCGACACGGCCGTTACGGGTGTCTACTTTGGGCTGGTAGGCCATCCACAGTTCACCGTTGCCCACCGCATCCTGTAGATCGCGAATCAGGGTGAGCTGGCGCAAATGGTGCTCATCCTGACCCTCCAGGTAGCGTTGGTGGTGGTGCCGGTGACGGCGTGCCATATCCAGCGCTATATCGGATCGCCGCAGCAACAATTGTGGGCTGTCGCCATGGTCGGGGTAGTTGGTTTCCCCTGCTGAAAGTGAGGGTGTGATGGGTGATTTATCAAGATCGATAGGGTGATGCAGCGTAGTGAACAGTCGGGTACGCCAGGCAAAGTCGCTTCTTGACTGCTTGACGAGTAGTAGCAGCTCATCACCATCAATCCGGTAGGCTGTGCTCTCCGAGCCATCAAAGTGCTGCAAGCGTTTGGCCAGGGTGACCAGCACGTGATCCCCCAGCGCGTAGCCGAAGGTGTCATTAATGTCGCGAAAGTTGTTAATCGCCAGGCGCAGAAGGGTAAACGGCTCGCCGCGTTTGATCAAAAGGCTGATATCTTCCTGGGCGCTGATGCGATTGGGCAGGTCGGTAAGTAAGTCGTGACGGGACTGATGATGAAGAGTGGACTCACGCTGAGCGATACCCTCCTGCATGGCCAGTAGCGTCGACGCTAAAAGCCCGGTTTCGCTGCGCTCAGTACCGATCGGTAACTCAGTGAAACGCTCTCCGCGCCCAATGCGCTGTGCCGCCTTCGCCAACTCCATTAACGGTTTGCTCATACTCCGGGCGCTCCACATAGCAATCAGCACGGTAAACAGCAGGATCAAAGCAATGATTCCCAGCAGTTGCCACTGCAGCGAGCGGTAAGCGCCAAGCAGCTCGTTGCGTGAGAGTTGTAACAACGCATAGGTCTGGTTGACGTCATCGGAATAGAGCTGAGACGCGTAGGTCAGGTACTCGGCATCCGGCGTCATCTGGCTGTGTAAGGCATATTCACCTTCGATTAGCTCATCGTCACGCCCGCTCATTAATTCCAGGGCCAGCTGCTCGGGATGAGAACTGGCAAGGTAGCTGATCTCGCCGTTGTCGCGATAGTTGACTACGCTGATGTCCAACCCGGTTAATACATTAATCTCTTCCGTGACCGCTTCATTGATTAAAAAGCCCATACCCACCCAGCCAATCAGGTTGGGGGCACGCACTGGCAGCAGGGCAAACTCGTACGGCTGCCCTTCGGCGATGACGACGCTAACAGCTTCGCCTTCTTGGCTGGCTCGATCGAACAACTGCGGGAAAGGCATTGGGCTATTTTGCGCGTGATGGCTGCTTGCCAAAATACGCCCATCCAGGCCGCTGAGTAACACGATATCCGCCTTGGCTCGATCACCATGGTTGGCCAATACGGAGTAGAGCGTATCGGTGTCCTGGGTGGAAACGGCGCTTTTAAAACCGAAGTCATCGGCAAGAATGGCGACGTTATTAGCTAACTGCTCACCGCGTGCGTCCAGCAGTTGTTCCAATACATTGGCACCCACTTCTAAACGTTGGGAGCCTTTTGCAATGACGTCGTTTTGGGTCGCACGAAGAAACGCCACCCCGGTAGCGAGTTGCGAGACAATAACCACTGTCAATAGTACGAGCATTAGGCGCGTTCTAAAGCGCATAGCAACCTCACTAAGTGGTTGAGTTCCACCTTCTGAACCCTGCTAGGGTCTTAAGTAGCATCTTTAAATCGCTGCTGAAGGGGAGAGAGGGTTGGCGCTGGAGGTGGCAGTGCGTTGAGTTCTAAATTGACTTCCAACTGGTCGCTGTCGGTAATGATACCTTCCCACCAAACTTGCTGGCTGTCATCAAGTTGCGGGTGCCACACGCGCACACGATGCTCACCAGCTGGCAGCATGGGCAGGGAAAGCATGCCTTCGGCGCCCGTTATCGCCGAGTAGGGGGCATCGCTGACTACAATAAACGCCTGCATATGGTCGTGAATATTACACCCTAAGACGACAACCCCTGCTTGGTCGAAGTGAACCGGTGGCGGTGTTTCTTGCAAGTAGAGGTTTAAATCAAAGGTTTTGGCCGGTGAAAAAGAGTAGACGTGGTGGCGGGTGGTGTCTTGGTTGGGAAATGCCACATAGCTGCCGGTCGGTACGGCGAGTACCTTGGGGTGAAAGGCAGCACCCCGCTGATAGATGCTCTCTTCCTGAGGAGGATTGGCCGCCGCCGAATCGTAGTAAACCTCAACAACTGCATCCGCAAGGGGTTGGCCATCACTACTGCTGACGGTTATCTGAGCGGCATTAGCGGTGGGGATAAGTAGGCTGATAACCGCCAGTGCCAATAGCGGGAGTGGGTATACACTGACAAAACCCATAAAAGGGTGACGCAGTCGTGTTGGCTTTGGCATTGAGGTCGGCATCCCGTATTAAGCTGGCTCTTAGTTAGCCCGTGCAGTATTAAACTTAATAGTGGATGGATTATGCAAGAAAGTCATGTGTTTGGCTTAACGGTAGGCCAACACTTAACGCAATGCTGCCTGACGCCAGGTACTCCGCTATGCTTGCAATACCCGCTCCGGGTACCACGTTTCGCCCAAACTGCCATCGCAGTCGTTGCGGCAACGGCTGAGCGGCCACTGGGCTTGTGGTGACAAGTCCAGCGCCGCTCGGCAAGACTCCGCAAAGCGTTGCGGTCTTAGCTACTCGCTTTCTCACGCAAAAAATCGATGATGTGATCTGCAGGCACCATGGTGGCTTCGCTATCCCGACGTCCTTTATATTCCAGTTCGCTGTTGTCCAGGCCGCGGTCGCCGATTACCAGGCGGTGAGGAACGCCCATCAGCTCCAAGTCGGCAAATTTAACGCCGGGCCGGGTGTCTCGGTCATCCAGCAAGACGTCTAAGCCAGCGGCGGTGAGTGCTTGGTAAAGACGTTCAGACTCTTCGCGAACACGCTGGGATTTGTGTGCATTCATCGGCACCAGTGCCACCTGGAAGGGCGCAATAGCGTTAGGCCAGATAATGCCGGATTCATCGTGGTTCTGCTCAATGGCCGCGGCGACCACACGGGTCACGCCGATGCCGTAGCAACCCATCCAAGGATGGCTGGTTTTGCCGTTGTCGCCCAGTACGTTGGCGTTCATGGCCTGGGAGTACTTTTGGCCAAGCTGGAAGACGTGGCCAACCTCGATGCCGCGCTTGATAGAGAGCGTGCCTTGACCGTCGGGAGAAGGGTCGCCTTCCACCACATTGCGTAGGTCGGCCACCTCGGGAAGGGCAACATCACGCTCCCAGTTAATGCCGAAATAGTGTTTGCCTTCAATATTGGCACCCGCGCCAAAGTCGCTCATCAGGGCAACGCTGCGGTCGGCAATAATGGGCATATCAAGGTTCACCGGGCCAAGCGAGCCAAAGCCTGCACCAACTGCTGCGCGAATTTCTTCTTCGCTGCCCATGGTCAGCGGGGCCGCCACTTGGGGAAGGTTCTCTGCTTTTACCTCGTTCAGCTCATGATCACCGCGCACCAATAGGGCAATCAGGCCACCTTCAGCGGCACGTACGATGAGGGTCTTGACCGTTTTCTCGATCGGCAGATCAAACTGCTCAACCAGGGCGGCAATGGTCTTGGCATTAGGTGTATCTACCAGATGCATCTCTTGGGTAGGTGCTTCGCGCTGTATATCGCTGCCCACTGGGGCAGGCAAGGCTTCGGCCTTTTCCATGTTTGCGGCGTACTCGGAGGCGTTGGAGAATACGATATCGTCTTCGCCCGAGTCGGCCAGTACGTGGAATTCATGGGAGCCGGTGCCGCCGATAGAGCCGTTGTCGGCAATTACCGGGCGAAAGTCGAGGCCCAGCCGCGTGAAAATGCGTGTGTAGGCGTCGTACATATCCTGGTAGGTCTGCTTCAGCGAGGCTTCATCCAGGTGGAAGGAGTAAGCATCCTTCATGATGAACTCGCGGGAGCGCATTACCCCAAAGCGTGGGCGAATCTCGTCACGGAACTTGGTCTGAATCTGATAGAAATTGACCGGCAGCTGTTTATAGCTGGCAATCTCTTTGCGCACCAGGTCGGTGATCACTTCTTCGTGGGTCGGGCCGACGCAGTAGTCGCGGTCGTGGCGATCTTTCAGGCGTAACAGCTCGGGGCCATACTGCTCCCAACGGCCAGACTCCTGCCAAAGCTCAGCGGGCTGCACGGCGGGCATCAGTACCTCTTGAGCACCGGCACGGTTCATCTCTTCGCGCACAATGGCTTCCACCTTGCGCAGTGTGCGCAGGCCAAGGGGCAGCCAAGTGTATAGCCCTGAGGTTAAACGGCGAATCATCCCGGCACGGAGCATTAGCTGGTGGCTAATGACTTCGGCGTCAGCCGGAGTTTCTTTGAGTGTGGCAATCAGTAATTGGCTGGCGCGCATGGGCGTGAGCATTCCTTAAGTTTTTTTAAGACTGGTTTTTGAAACTGAATTCTTGAAAAAGTGCTTGGAGGCGTTGAATGGGGCCATTGTACGGCCTAGCGGTTAAAGCGGCAAAATAGTGCTTATGTTCAATTGATCTATGCTTTTGGATGGTTGTGCTAGACTGAGCAAGTTTTATGGCGCGATAGTCGGCAAAAAACGAAAGCTCAATATGCTATTTCGACTATCGTTACTATTTTGTTTGAGGGAACCTTCATGCATCAAGCAGTTCGTCGCTGGTTGACCGGCGCCGTGGTTGGCGTTTCCATCGTGTCATTGAGTGGTTGTGGTACGCTTTTTCACCCTGAGCGTAAAGGGCAATTGAGCGGTGATATTGATCCGGTTATTGCTGTCGCCAATGGTGTCGGCTTGCTGTTTTTTATTGTACCCGGAGTAATTGCCTACGCCGTGGATTTCTCTAATGGCACCATCTATTTGCCGGGCCGCAACAGCGCCTCAGTAGATGTTCACCAATTAGACGACGCTATGGATATAGCCTCTCTTGAAAAACTGCTCTCTGAAACAGCCGGTCAGCCGGTGAGTTTGGAGAGCGAGTTAGTGATGATCGAAGAGATGGGCAGCTTGGACGAAGCGCTGGCTATGGTGCGTATGTCTGGCGTGTTAGACCAAGAGAAACTCTCGGCGATGTAATGCTCCTAATTGACCGCTAAAGCCCAGCCGAGCGTTATGCTTGGCTGAGCTTTTTCATGCGGCTCAGTTTATGCAGCCCAGCTGTCAAGCATACTGGGCGGGGTTGGGTACGCTGGGAAAGCGCGGCGGGTGCGCTTCCATGTAGGCGTGGCAGGCACGCAGTACCCGCACATCATCATACTTGCCACCCGCAAGCTGAAAACCCACCGGTAAACCGTTATCGGTAAAACCACAGGGCACTGACGCGGCGGGCTGCTGGCTAAGGTTAAAAGGATAGCTAAAGGGCGCCCACTCTTCCCAGTCCCGCATATCGCTGCTGAGGGGAACTTCCTGGTTAATTTCAAACGGCGGTATCGCCACCGAGGGGGTCATCAGTAGATGATACTCTTGGTTAAAGTGCTCCAGGAGCTGGGTTAACTCCGCACGATCTGCCAAGGCACGAAACAGTTCAACGGCTTTCCAGGGTTCGGCCTCACGGGCATTGGCCACCATGCCGGGATCCAGCAGCGTACGCTGGTGATCATCCATTTGTGACCACTGCTCTAAAGAGGCGGTAAACCACAGCTTACGGAAGGTATCCAGCGGTGACGAAAAGCCGGGATGCACTTCGACGATTTCAGCGCCCAACGCCTCCAGTCTGCCGGCTGCTTCTCACACGCGTTCGGCAACCTGTGGATCTACCTTGGCGTAGCCAAGATCAGCCGAGTAGCCAATCCGTAGTCCGGTTAAACCTTTATCCAAATCCATCCCCCAGCACTCGGGCTGCCCGCGGGTGGCGTAAGGGTCACGGTAGTCGTAACGGCCCATCACATTGAGCATGCTAACCGCATCCCGCACGGTGTGCGTTAACGGCCCCAGGTGCGATAGGCTGGGTTCTTTAGCTGGAGGCCATTGGGGCGTCCAGCCAAATGTGGGTTTGAAGCCAAAAACACCGGTGAACGCCGCGGGGATACGTATGGATCCGCCGGAGTCGCCGCCCTGGTGCAGTACCCCCATATTGAGTGCCGCAGCAGCGGCGGCCCCGCCGGAAGAACCGCCGGGGGTTAACCGAGTATCCCAGGGGTTAGCCGTGGCACCGAAGACACGGTTATCGGTCACGGCTTTCCAGCCAAATTCGGGCGTGTTGGTTTTACCTAAAATGACGGCGCCTGCTTCACGCAGCATGCGTGCGGGTGGCGCATCGGTGTCACATAGCGCTTCAGAAGAGGTTAACGAGCCTTCTCGGCAGGGCATGCCTGCCACTTGGGTCAGGTCTTTAAGCGATACCGGCACCCCGTCGATGGGGCTTAGCGGCTTGCCTTGCCCCCAGCGCCGCGCCGAGGCTTTGGCCGCCGATTCCGCACCTTCAGCATCTACATACACATAGGCGTTAACGTCTGGGTTGAAGCGCTCGGTTCGATCAAGAGCGGCACGAGTCGCTTCTAGCGGGGAGGCCTCTCGGCTTGCAAACAAGTGAGCTAGGGTCTGGGCATCTAAACTGCCAAGATCGGTATCGCTCATTACACACTCCTTACGTAGGCTGGGGCTTGGGTAAAGGAGTTTAAGCGTAGGCAAGCATTACCGGGCGTGCAAAAACCGCTGAATCGTAGGCTGACTCTTTGTATCCACTTCAGGAGGCTTGAGCGCGTAGCCAAGCTATTTCATCGGCCCATATCTCGGGTTCGATGGTCTCCAGTATCATTGGAATGCCGTTAATCCGTGGTTCCTGCATGATGGTGGTAAAGGCAGGTAGGCCAATATTGCCTTTACCCAGGCTATGGTGGCGATCCACGCGGCTGGCAAGGTTGCTTTTGGCATCGTTTAAATGCATGCCGCGCAGATACTCAAAGCCGACCACGCTGTCTAGCTCATCAAGCGTTGCTTGGGTGGCCTCTGTCGTGCGTAGATCATAGCCCGCCGCAAAGGCGTGGCAGGTGTCAATACACACCCCCACGCGAGTTTTATCGTCCACGTGGGCAATGATCTCGGCCAAATGCTCGAAGCGCCAACCCAGGTTAGTGCCTTGGCCAGCGGTATTTTCAATGACTGCGGTAACGCCTTGGGTATGCGTTAGCGCTTCGTTAACGGATTCTGCAATACGCTTTAAGCAGTCGCTTTCGCTGATTTTGTTCAAATGGCTGCCAGGGTGAAAATTAAGCAGCGTCAGCCCCAACTGCTCGCAGCGCTGCATCTCATCCAGAAACGCATCGCGGGATTTGCGCAGCCCTTCCTGCTCGGGGTGACCCAGATTAATCAGATAGCTGTCGTGGGGCAAAATCTGCTCTGCAGAAAAGTTGTGCTCGGCACAGGCATCGCGAAAGGCTTGAATCGCCTCATCGGTGAGCGGTTTACCTTTCCATTGACGCTGATTTTTGGTGAATAGCGCAAACGCATCCGCACCGATTTCCACTGCTCGCTGCACGGCTTGGTCTGCGCCGCCAGCGGCGCTCACATGGGCTCCTAGGTACTTCACGGTGGACTCCTTGTCAGTGTGTGAACTTATAAGTTGTTAGAGTTTATCAATGGCTGTCTAAAAAGCGCTTGAACGCGGCGGGTTCATCGGTGATGACACTGCCGATGCCCCACTCCCAGCGGCTATGAAAGGCACTGGGGTCATTGGCGGTATAGCACAATATTTGATAGCCATCGCGCTGCATAGCGTCGGCTTGGGCGCGCTTCAAACGCGGCCAGTGGGGGTGCACGCTAAAAGCCTCAATGGCCTCGCACTGCTCATGCCAACTTTTGGGCACGCTACCGAACAGCACACCCAGGGCCAGCCGTTCTTTGCTGGCAAATTGACGGCAGTGGCCAAGAGCCGCGGCATTGAAGGAGGAGATAATCAAGCGCTCGGGGGGGAGAGTGTCGAGCATTTCCGGCAGCGCGCGTTCCACCAGCGCGATGGGGTCGCGGCCTTTGTTGACCTTGATTTCCATATTGGCGCCCATTTCCAGCTCGTTAAGCAGTGCCAACATCTCGCTGAGACTAGGCATCTTCTCACCCGCAAAACGATCGTCAAACCAAGCCCCGGCATCCAGGGTTTGCGCCTTCGCCCAGCTCATGGAGGCGAGTCCGCCCCGTCCGTTTGAGCAGCGTGCTACATCGCCGTCGTGCCAAATCACCGGGGTGCCATCACCCAGTAGCTGCACATCCAGCTCTACCCATGTGGCTCCCGCTTCATAGGCGGCGCGCACCGCGGCGAGGGTGTTTTCAGGGGCAGCGGCGGAGTAGCCGCGGTGGGCAATCAGCGCGGGGAGTTGAATAGCGGGATGCGTCATGACAAATCTCTAAGCCTTAGACGATAAAGAAGCGCTAATACTAGCATGGGCGCATGACAGCAGGATTGCATTGCCTCGCGTTCTAGTGGGTAAAAATACGCTAGCGTGCTAGCTTGATTTAAATGCCATGACGCGCTTGTATAGCAGCACCTGTTGCCATGCTTAGCATTATTCAGAGATGGCGTATCAACTCGAATAATAGCCGAATTACACAATAAGGAGTCCTAATGTCTCAGCGTATTCAATTTGCCCGCACCGGCGGTTCTGAGGTACTTGAACTGGTCGACGTTACCCCTGCTGAACCTGGCCAGGGTGAAGTACGTATTGCTAATAAAGCCGTTGGCCTTAATTTTATCGACATCTATTTTCGTACCGGGCTCTATCCAACCCCTTCCATGCCTTCTGGTCTAGGCACCGAAGGTGCAGGCGTGGTCGATGCGGTTGGCGAAGGAGTCACACACCTTCAGGTTGGCGATCGCGTGGCCTATGCCCAAGGCCCGTTGGGCGCCTATGCTGAACTGCATACGCTGCCAGCGGCTAAAGTGGTCAAGCTACCCGACTTCGTTGATTTCGACACCGCAGCGGCGAGTATGCTCAAGGGCCTTACCGTGCAGTATCTGCTTCGCCAAACCTATGAACTAAAAGGTGGCGAAACCATTCTATTTCACGCCGCAGCGGGCGGGGTAGGTTCGATTGCCTGCCAGTGGGCGAAGTCGTTAGGCGTTAAGCTGATCGGCACAGTCAGTTCACAGGAAAAAGCGAATCTAGCCATGGCCAACGGTGCCTGGGCGACAATTAATTACAGCGAAGAGAACGTGGTAGAGCGCGTACGCGAGCTTACCAACGGCGATATGTGCGATGTGGTGTATGACTCGGTGGGTAAAGACACCTGGGAAATGTCACTGGACTGCCTGAAGCCCCGTGGTCTGATGGTCAGCTTTGGCAACGCGTCTGGCCCGGTGGAGGGCGTTAATATCGGCATTCTGAATCAGAAGGGCGCACTTTACGTGACCCGCCCCAGCCTGAATGGCTACGCCGACACCCGCGAGCGTTTGGAGATGATGTGCGAAGAGTTTTTCGCCATGATTGAAAGCGGTAAGGTCAACATTGATATCGCCAACCGCTACCCACTTGCAGAAGCTGGCAAAGCCCAAGACGCCCTGCAAAGCCGCAAGACCACGGGCTCAACTATTCTTTTGCCGTAGCGAATTCGTTTTATCCGACGATAGAGCTTTGAGAGCAGCAGCAGGGGCAGCCTGAAGCGGTTGGCCAGGGCCCCGTGAAGTTTCCTATATCTCAAAGGCTGCACGCATCGCTATAAGATTGTTGATGCTCACATTATTGTTGAGCGCCAAAAGTAAGCGCTTTTATTAGCCCGCTTTACCCTTCATTACACTACCGATATGAAGCTCGGCTTTGCCGAGCTTTTGTCCCTTTTGGCTATGTGTTTATAGGCTTTGCGTATGCAGGGTCTATACCTCTGTATAGTAAACGTCTAATGTGCAGAAGAAATAGTCATGTTAAAGCGTGTTTTGCATCAATCGCATGGTGAACTTTCAAACGCCAGCAAGGGAGTGGGAAAAGGATGTCGGCTGAGGACATAAGTGTTGAGGGCTCAAGCGCTGAGGGCTCCGGTATTGAAAACGTAAGTATTGAAGCATTGGATCTTGGCGGGTTAACGCTTACACCTAGCACACTGGTGTTTATCGTACTTGGGCTAACGCTCGCCGCGTTTATATGGGGACGCTTTCGTTATGACTTAGTGGCGCTGGCAGCGTTGTTGGGTTCGGTCATGCTGGGGCTTGTGCCGGCCGAAAGCGCTTTCGCCGGTTTCGGCCATCCGGCGGTGATTACCGTGGCCGCTGTACTGGTGCTTAGCCGAGGGTTTGAGCGCTCGGGCGTGGTCGATATTATTGCCAACCAAGTGCTTAAAGTGGGGGAAAACCTGCTGCTCCAACTCCTGGTGCTGGTGGGTACCATTGTTGTGCTGTCAGGTATTATGAATAATGTGGGCGCCCTGGCACTGCTGCTACCGGTAGCTATGCGGCTTGCCCGCGAACACAACACCTCGCCTTCCTTACTGCTTATGCCCCTGGCGTTTGGCTCTCTGCTCGGCGGCCTGACCACGATGATTGGTACCCCACCCAATATCATTATTTCCAGTTATCGCCGTGATGTGACAGATGAAGCATTTAGTATGTTTAGCTTCTCGCCTGTTGGCATCGTAGTTGCGCTGGCGGGGCTGGCCTTTATTGTTCTGGTGGGCTGGCGCTTGACGCCCAAGCGTAGCGGCCAGGCCTCTACGGATGAAATGTTCGATACCGCCAACTATTTAGTCGAATTGAAAGTGGGTGAAGAGTCGAAAGCCAAAGGCTTAACGCTACAACAGTTGCGCGACGAACTGGACGAAACCATTCCCGTGTTAGCGGTGGTGCGTGATGACAACCGCCGTGCAGGCTATAACTTCCACGGCGCACTGGAAGAGGGCGATATTCTGCTATTAGAAGCAGGGCCTGATGAGCTTCAAATGCTGGAAGACAAAGTAGGGCTAAGCGCGATTGCAGAGTTGGAGGAAGACCCTGAGGCGGAGGATGCTGAGCCTACGGAGAGTGATAAGGATCCTGTGAATAAGAAAGATTCTGCGCAGGATCGACAGCCCGTGGATACCGAGGGCCTGCAACTGATCGAGGCCGTGGTGCGTAACGACTCAATGATGATTAACCGCAGCGTACGCCAGCTACGCTTAAACCATCAGTTTGGCCTGCACTTGGTGGCTGTCGCACGGGATGGCGGGCGCTTGAAGCAGCGGTTGCGGGATATTCGTTTTAAAAACGGTGATGTTTTGCTCCTCCAGGGCAGTGAAAACGAGATGTCAGATAGCCTGGCCTCGCTTGGGTGTCTACCCCTGGCTAGCCGTGAACTGCATCTGGGGCAGCCACGCAAACTTGCTATGTCGATTGCTATTTTTGCCTTGGCAATCGTCGCCATGCTGTTTGATCTACTCCCCGCAGCGGTGGCCATGAGTAGTGCGGCACTGATTTCGCTCCTGATTGGCGTGTTACCACTCCGGGAAGGGTATCAGGCCATTGATGGCCCCGTCATAGTGCTGCTCGCGGCGATGATTCCCGTGGGCGAAGCATTAGAAACCAGTGGAGGTGCAGATTTGATTGCTAACGCGCTGCTCAGTTTTGGCAGCGATTGGCCGGTGGTGGTGACCATGATAGGGCTGTTTTTACTCTCTATGCTGCTCTCCAATGTGGTTAACAATGCGGCGGCTGCGCTACTGATGGCACCGATTGCGGTGAGCTTAGCCAATGGCTTTGACGTCTCACTGGATCCGTTTTTGATGGTCGTAGCTGTTAGCGCTTCCTGTGCGTTTTTAACCCCTATTGGGCACCAATCCAATACGCTGGTGCTTGGGCCTGGCGGCTACCGCTTTGGTGATTATTGGAAACTGGGCTTGCCGCTATCACTGGTGGTGCTGGTGGTTGCTATCCCAATGATCCTATGGGTGTGGCCGCTTTAATAGGCGAGGTCGCCGCTTGGTCTGTCGGTTTGGCACCTGCGGAATTGTATGAATAGTGCTATTAGGTTTCGAAAATTTTGCTAGATTATGTTCAGATATCAATAAAAATCGAACAGGCCGGGCTTATGAATCAACAATTTCGTCAGGATGCCATTGTCGAGCTGGTTCGTCAGCACGGCTATATGAGTATTGAGCAGCTCACCGATCATTTTGCCGTGACACCACAAACCATCCGTCGCGACTTAAATACCCTGGCCAATGAGGGCCGGGTGAGGCGGGTGCATGGCGGAGTAGGAATCGAGTCGAGTACAGTCAATACCGCCTACAGCACGCGCAAGACACTGCATCTGGAAGAAAAGGAGCGCATTGCCCGCTGTTTAGCACAGCACATCCCGAATCACTCCTCTCTGTTTATTAATATCGGCACCAGCAATGAAGTGATTGCTCAAGCGCTGTTAGAGCACCAGGGCCTTGAGATCATTACCAATAATTTAAATGTTGCCGCTATCCTGCAACATAAAGAGGATTTCACCGTGATTATCGCCGGCGGTCAGGTGCGCTCCCGGGACGGCGGCATTATCGGTGAAGCAACGATCGACTTTATCAATCAGTTCAAAGTGGACTACGGCATTATCGGCATCAGCGGTATCGATGAGGATGGCTCACTGCTGGAGTTTGATTACCAGGAAGTGCGCGTTGCTCAGGCGATTATCGCCAATTCCAGGCGCATCTATCTGGCGGCGGACTACTCTAAATTTCACCGTAACCCGGTTGTTCGGCAAGGTAACCTGGAACAGCTGGATGCGCTATTTACCGACCGCAAACCCCCAGACGCGATTCAGCGCTTGCTGACGCAACACGATGTGGCGCTCTACATTGCTTAATGAGGTAGTTTCAGCCTTGAGCATTTTGGGCGGCTAGAGTAGCCTTGGATGATAATAAAGCGAAAACGTGGAAACCTCTGATTAACTATTGCGCTTGGCCATACAGCGTTAAAAATCGCCTCAAAATGCTCATTTACACCCCGTAAACTCCGCTTTTTCGTTGATTTTTGCCTTGTCTGGCCTGCGCTCATCGCGTTAATCAGAGGTTTTCAATCATACAAAATCGAAAGATAATACAACAAAGCGAACTCGATATGTCCTCTTTTATACTCGCCATTGATCAAGGTACCACCAGTTCTCGCGCCATTCTGTTTGACCGCCAAGGCCAGGTGGCCGCTGTTGCCCAGCAAGAATTCACTCAGCACTTCCCCCACGACGGATGGATTGAGCACAACCCCGAAGACATTTGGGAAACCGTGGTGGCGACTTGCCGAGATGTGATGCGTAACGCTGAAGTTTCCGCCGACCAAATAGCCGGGATCGGCATTACCAACCAGCGGGAAACCACTATTCTGTGGGATCGGAAAACGGGTAAGCCACTCTATAACGCCATCGTTTGGCAGGATCGCCGCACCTCAGATTTATGCCAGTCACTGCGCGATCAAGGCTATACCGATACCGTTCAAGCTAAAACGGGCCTATTGATTGATCCCTACTTTTCAGCCACCAAGCTTGGTTGGGTACTGGACAACGTTGAGGGTGCTCGGGAGCGCGCCGAGCAGGGCGAGTTGGCATTTGGAACGGTAGATAGCTTTTTAATCTGGCGGCTGACAGGCGGTCAGCAGCACGTGACCGATGCCACCAATGCTTCGCGTACAGCGTTGTTTAATATCCATACTCAGGAGTGGGATGAAGAGCTGCTGGCGCTGTTTAATATTCCCGCCAATTTATTGCCCGAAGTGAAAGACTCCAGCGATGATTTTGGCACCACCGAAGCGTACTGGCTGGGTGCCGCGCTCCCCATTGCTGGGGTAGCGGGGGATCAGCAGGCTGCTTTAGTGGGGCAGGCGTGCTTTCAACCGGGGATGGGTAAAAGCACCTATGGCACAGGCTGTTTTATGATTGTGAATACCGGCGAAACGCCCTCGCTGTCGCGCAATCGCCTGTTGACCACCATTGGCTACCGGCTTAATGGAAAGCCGACCTATGCCATGGAGGGCAGTATTTTCGTGGCGGGGGCGACGGTGCAGTGGTTACGTGACGGCTTGAACCTGTTTGCCGATGCGTCAGAGACGGAGGCCTTGGCCCAGGAGACCCGCAGTGGCCACAGCGTTTATCTGGTGCCCGCCTTTACCGGCTTGGGCGCTCCACACTGGGATCCCAAAGCCCGCGGCGCTATTTTTGGGTTAACTCGCGATACCGGTATCGCTGAAATAGTCGCCGCTGGCCTGCAAGCGGTGTGCTATCAAACCCGAGACCTCCAGCACTGTATGAACGACGACATGGAGGCCGCACCAGGCACTTTGCGCGTCGACGGTGGCATGGTGAAGAACAGCTGGGTGATGCAGTTTCTTGCCGATATGCTGGGTGTCCAGGTGGATCGCCCTACGATTTTGGAAACCACCGCGCTGGGGGCTGCTTACTTAGCCGGGTTGCGTTTAGGTTGGTATCAAACCCTCGAAGAGATTGAGCAGCTGTGGCGCTGTGAGAAGAGCTTTATGCCTGCTATGGAGGAGACCACTCGCGAGCAGCTCTATCAAGGCTGGTTGGATGCGGTTTCGCGCGTGCGCTCTACGCCTTAGGTAATAACGATTTAGCCCCCTACTTAAGCACACTATCTATTAACTCTTTCGATTCTTTATAATGCGGCGGCCAATTAAACCATTGGCCGCCTTTCTTCGCTTTTAGCGCCCCTCATGAAAGTCTTTAACACACTTAACACTTAATGAGTGTTTATGTAGTCGAGTTACAACCCCCCCTGCTGCCAATGATGCATTGTGGGTTTTGTTGCAGTGAACCATAGTGAAGCCATGGATCAGGAGGGTGCTTCGTTATCCCGAGTCACTGCCCTGATCTCTGCTACAGAACCATAGCGCTTCAGTATTACCCGAGCGCTAAAGGCGAAGGTCTTGCAAAGCTTGTGACCGTTTCGCAGTTGCCGAACTGGGCACTTATCCGGCCCAGCATGAGTAGCAACGTCACCATACGTCGTTAACTAAGATGGCTGCTTTTTTTAACCGATAGTCGGTTAAGCAGCGGATGACCATACCATGAGGTATTACTAATGAACTGCATCGAACTGAGCCAACAAGCCGACAGCATCGCCAGCACTTTCAGCAAACAAGATCTCGCTAGACTTGTTGTGGCACTGAAGGGCAACCGTGAATCACTGCAGCATGCCGTTGAGGTCATCGACACAGTGGATAGCCGCTCAGGCTGCACACTGGAAGAAGCTTGGGATGAAGTGCTCTCAGGGGACTCTCAAATGCGAATTGAAGACGAAGAGTAGGGCAAGACGCGCTTATTGATTGTTTGAGCCCCCTCACTTCGGTGAGGGGGCTTTTTTATGCTAAACCGCTGTCGATGTCGGCGGAAGTGCAGTATCGCGATTTTGTTCGAAGTACTGGCTAAATCGATTTTCAGCGTCGTCACCAAACAGTACCCGACACGCTTCCTTTAAACCTGTGGAATGGCGTAACTGCTCATGAGGTACCACCAGAGAAACTTTGGCGCGGCGGCGCAGGAAGTCCTCAAGCTGGGTGATCATCTCGTGGTCGCGGGCATGCTCAATTTCACAACGGATGTACTCAGTGCCTTCAATGAGGATTTCGCCCTGAGCGGGATCCTGACGAATTTTCTCCAGCATCGGTATGGCTTGATCGGCATAGCGCCGCCACAGCCGAGAGGAGAGCAGCTCCGATGACGTAGAGGCGGTCATGGCATCTAGGTTCATACGCTTGGCTTGATCCATAAACTGCTGTTTCACGGGCTTGGCAGGTTCCCCGTACCACCGAAAGTTGGGGTCTGAAAGTGAAACGCCCAGGCGGCTTATATCTTCGGCAATCTCATCCCCTACGTTCAAACAGTCGGTAAGTTTTCCACCAAAGATGCTGATATGCGCACTCTCAATGTTGGTATCGACCACATGCTTGCGAGAAAGCTGTAAAAAGTCTCGGTCACTGCCCTGATCATCTTTGATGGCTAAAGGCCTTACGCCACAGCGTGTCGAGATAATGTCGTCTTGTGTGAGCGGTTGATCTAGCGTTAGGCGTTTATTGATATTTTCCAGCACAAAGGCGATATCGTCAGCAGTAACGTCTACCTCTGGATGCTCCATATGGGTATCGGTAGTGCCGATACAGGTGCGATTGCCCATGGGAATGACGAAGAACAGCCTTCCATCGTCGGCAAAAAATGCCAACACCCGCTGTGAATCGGTTAGCTGTGGAACGATGAGGTGAATGCCCTTGGAGTAGAGGTGATGATGGGTAGTCTTTTGGCCGGTCAGCTCGTTATGCTGATCTACCCAGGGGCCAGCAGCGTTGATTAATACCTTGGCATGAATATCGAAGGTGCTGCCATCCATCACGTTGTGCGCTTTGGTCACCCATAGGTCGCCGACCCGTTCGGCGCCGAGTGACTCGACGTAGTTGGCGGCAATTGCTCCATAGTTAAGCGCGTGGCGCACAAAGTTGAACACAAAGCGTGCGTCATTATCGTGGAGGTAGGCGTCGGAGTACTCGAAGCCGCCAACGGCGTCCTCAATATCGATAATGGGTTCTTGCTGCTTAATCTTGTTAGGCGAAAGCAGGCGTGGCAGTTTAGTGAAGCCGTTGCCCATCAGCCAGTAAAGCCAGGTGCCCGCCCATAGGTAGCGTGGTGAGTGGCGGAAACCTTTCGAAATAGTGGTCAGGAAACGAATCTCCTGCACGGTAGAGGGGTAACTCTTTATCAAGTGATTGCGGCTTTTGCACAATTTTCGAACCAGTGCAAAATCCTTGCTTTCCATGTATTTAATGCCTCCCCAAACTAAGTTGGAGGAGTGCATGCTGGTGCTGCCAGCGAAGTCGCCGCGATCAATCAGTGCGACTTTAGCGCCTTTTCCAGCCAGCGCCGCCGCAGTGGCCGCGCCATTGATACCGCCCCCTATAATCAGGGCATCAAAGGTCTCGGTAGGTAATTTTTCTATATTTCGATTTCGCAGTTTCATAGCGGATCCAATTAACAAATAAATAGCCCTGGTGCCCTGGGTGTTTTCTCTTGTGCTATGGCCTGCCGCCAATGAAACCCTTGCAGGGCGGTTGCCCACCCTGCAAGCGTTACGCGTGATTACTCTTGGCGCGTACCGGCTGCCATCCAGGCTTCCATCATTTCGTCATAAGGAACGGTGGTGCCTTGGGGCATTTCATTGTCCAGCTTGGCTTTGGGTGCGCCTTCCTGATCCAGCCAGTATTGCGGATCCTGCTCTTCATTGAGCACGGGCGCATAGCTGTCGAAGACGTTGGCCCTGGCTAGGCGATGCATGGTGCTGTCCATATCCGACGCCAGTTTGTCCAAGCCTTCCTGAGGCGTGACTTCACCACTCATGACAGGCGCCAGGTTTTGCCACCACAGTGGGGCCATGCGTGGGTAGTCAGGCACATTGGTGCCGGTAGGCGTCCAGTTCGACTCGTTGGGGCTGCGGTAGAACTCCACCAGGCCGCCTAATTTGGGGGCCATCTCGGTCATCTGCTCAGAGAAGATGTCAGATTCACGAATCGGCGTTAGACCGTGCATCAGTTTTTCCAAAGACACCGTTTTAGACACGGTGAACTGGCCGAACAGCCACGCCGCGGTGCGACGATCTTCCGGCGTTGAATCGAAGAACGTCCAGGCGCCTACATCTTGGTAGCCGACCTTCATACCCTCTTCCCAGTAAGGGCCGGTGGGGGATGGAGCCATGCGCCATAGCGGGTTGCCTTCGTCATCGGTCACTGCGACTGCAGGGTCGGTCATGTCGGCAGTAAAGGCGGTGTACCAGAAAATCTGCTGGGCAATGTGTCCCTGCGCAGGTACCGGGCCAGCCTCACCAAAGGTCATGCCCTGTGCTTCAGGAGGGGCATAGTCACGCAGCCAATCGACGGCTTTTTGCATGGCAAATACCGAGGCCGGTGAGTTAGTAGCGCCGCCGCGGCTTACGCTTGCGCCTACTGGCTGGCTATCTTCGTTGACGCGGATACCCCAGTCATCCACCGGGTTGCCGGAAGGGACGCCGGGGCTGCCCATACCTGCCATGGAGAGCCAGGAGTCGTGGAAGCGCCAGCCCAGTGACGGATCGCGGCGGCCGTAATCCATATGGCCATACACCTTGGTGCCATCTATTTCGCCGACATGCTCGGTAAAGAACTCGGCGATATCTTGATAGGCCGTCCAGTTAGTGGGAACGCCAAGAGGGTAGCCGTAGACCTCTTCGAACTGTGCCATCAGCTCAGGGTCGGTAAACCAGTCATAGCGGAACCAGTAGAGGTTAGCGAACTGTTGGGTGGGCAGTTGAAAGAGGCTGCCATCTGGCCCGGTGCCGTACTGCAGTCCAATAAAGTCGTCTAAATCCAGGGTGGGCAACGTATAGTCGGCCCACTCGTTCTCCATCGCTTCAGACAGGTTGATGGTGGTGCCATAACGAATATGCGTGCCGATGGAGTCGGTGTCATTGACGAAGCCATCGTAGATGCTGTTACCCGACTGCATCTGATTCTGCATGGTGTCCACCACATCACCTTCACCGATGATGTTGTGGGTCAGGTTAATGCCGGTCAGCTCACTAAAGGCTTCTGCAAGCACTTCACTTTCATAAACGTGAGTCGTGAGGCCTTCAGCCACGGTTTGAATATCCATGCCGCGGAAAGGCTCGGCAGCGTTGGCAAACCACATCAGCTCTTCGATCTGCTCTTCGCGGCTCAGGGTTGAGTTCTGGAAGTGCTCGTCGACCAAGCGTTCAGCGATGGCACGGGTATCCTGCTCTTGCGCTGACAGCGTTCCCGACGCCAGCAACAAGCTGGCGGCGAGGGTTGTCAGTTTGAATTTAGTCAGTTTGGATTTATTGTCGTGCTTTTGCATGTTGACCTCGTTTTGTTGTGTTCTTCCTTGATGGCTTGGCCGTCCTTGATACCGATTAAACGCTGATGGCATTTCCCCAAGGGCTATCCCCAGCGCATTAAAACCAGCAGCCATACGGCTGATACCGCTAGTGCTATCCAAATGGAGAGTGACGTAAAGCCGATCACGCCCAAATGGATAAAGGCTGCGGAGAGCAGGCCGATAAACAGCCGATCCCCGCGAGTGGTGGCAATGGGTAAAAAACCTTTGCGTTCAACAGTGGGCGACATGATCTCCCATACCGTCATGCCTGCCAGCATGGCCGCAATGGATGAAAAGAATATGGCGGTGGGCACTGTCCATACCATCCAAGACATAGTGAGATCTCCTCAGGTACGGCCCAGGGCAAAGCCCTTGGCGATATGGTTACGAACGAAGTAGACCACCAGAATGCCGGGAATGATGGTGAGTACACCGGCGGCGGCCAAAGTGCCCCAGTCAATCCCAGAAGCAGTCGATGTGCGCGTCATGATCATGCCAATGGGCTGGGCGTCAGTGGCTGTCAACGTGCGGGCCAGCAACAGCTCCACCCAGGAGAACATGAACAGGAAGAACAGCGTGACGCCAATGCCTGAGCGGATCATGGGGATAAAAATCTTGACGAAAAAGCGCGGAAAGCTATAGCCGTCGATATAGGCGGTTTCGTCGATCTCCTTGGGCACGCTGCTCATAAAGCCTTCTAAAATCCAGATAGCGAGGGGGATATTGAACAGGCAGTGAGCCAGCGCGACGGCGATGTGAGTATCGAACAGGCCTACCGAGTAGTAGAGCTGGAAGTAGGGCAGCAGAAATACTGCAGGTGGCGCCATTAGGTTGGTCAGCAGCCAGAAAAACAGATGCTTGTCGCCAATAAAGGTGTAGCGGCTGAAGGCGTAAGCGGCGGGTAGCGCGACGCAGATGGTAATCAGCATATTCATCGCTACATAGAGCATCGAGTTGACGTAGCCCATGTACCAGCTTGAGTTGGTGAAGATGCCGATGTAGTTATCAAAAGTAAGGTTCTGGGGCCACAGCGTCATGGAGCCCAGAATTTCGCTATTGGTCTGGAGCGACATATTGATCAGCCAGTAAATGGGCAGAATCATCAGCGCCAGATAAAGGCCAAGCAGGATACGTGAGCGCCAGTGTGCACGGGCAGTACGGTTACGCCGCTTGGCCGGTGAAACTTTGCTAAAAATGGTGTTGTACTTTTCACCGCGCTGGGTGTTTTCGAGTTGATAGCTCATGTTAGGCACCTCCGTGCGGCGGTTTGTCTTTCTGCATATTCATAATGGTGGTGTAGAACACCCAGCTCACCAGCAGAATGACCAGGAAGTAGATCAGCGAGAAAGCTGCAGAAGGGCCTAAATCCTGTTGGCCGACAGCCATAGTGGTTAGTGATTGACTTAAGAAAGTGGTGGCACTGCCCGGCCCGCCGCCCGTCAGTACAAAGGGTTCGGCGTAGATCATAAAAGAGTGCATAAAGCGCAGCAGCACGGCAATGACCAGCACGTTGGTTAGCTTGGGGAGCTGAATGTAGCGGAACACCGCCCATTTTGAGGCACGGTCGATACGTGCTGCTTGATAGTAGGCTTCGGGAATCGAGCGGAGACCGCTATAGCACAGCATGGCCACCAGCGGCGTCCAGTGCCACACGTCCATTAAAATGATGGTTACCCAGGCGTCGCCGGCATTACGGGTAATGTTGTATTCAATGCCCAGTTCGCGCAGGCCCCAGCCCATTAAGCCGATATCGCCACGGGTAAAGATTTGCCAGATACTGCCCACTACGTTCCAGGGAATCAGCAACGGCAGGGTAATCAGGATCAGCACCGCCGAGGCTTGCCAACCGCGTTTGGGCATAATGAGCGCGATGCCAATCCCTAGCGGAATCTGAATAGCCAGAATAATCAGCGAGAACGAAATTTGGCGCAGAAACGCTGCCTGCAGCGCGTCGTCGTTGAGCATGCTTTGAAACCACTCAGTGCCGGTAAAAAAGCGTGCGTTCGGCCCGAGCACGTCCTGCACCGAGTAGTTGACCACGGTCATGAGCGGAATGATGGCGGAAAAGGCCACCAAAACCAGCATGGGAAGCACCAGTAGCCAGGCTCTGTTATTGGGTACCTTGTTATTCATGACCAGCCTCCACTAGGTATTCATCGATATACAGCGCTACGTGAGCAGCATCGAAGTGCGCAAACGCCGCTTCACTGACCGGCGGATGGCCTTCGGGCAGGCGTGCCTTAAACGTTTGCTCGTTGAGTTTGAAGGTCAGCAGGGAGTAGGTGCCCAGGTCTTGCACGCTGGTCACCTGAATCGGCACGCTATTGGCCACTTCACTTGAGGAAATGGCGATAAACTCGGGGCGGATGCCTAGTTTTATATTGTTATGGCTAATATTGTTAGCGCTGGCATTGGCAGCGCTGGCGACAGCGTGCTTCATCTGCTCGCTAACCGGCAGTGGCTGTGTGCCGAACATTACCTGATCGTCGCGATATTCCACGGCCATAAAATTCATGCCCGGGCTGCCAATAAAGTAACCCACAAAGGTATGCGCAGGGCGCTCGAACAGCTCACGTGGGGTGCCGAATTGCACCACCTGGCCCTCATACATCACGGCAATTTTATCCGCGAAAGTAGAGGCCTCGAGCTGATCGTGGGTCACGTAGATCATGGTGATATTGAAGCGCTCGTGAATCTCTTTGAGCTTGCGACGCAGCTTCCACTTTAGCTGCGGGTCGATAACGGTGAGCGGCTCATCAAACAGAATCGCCGTTACGTCGTCACGTACCAGCCCACGGCCCATGGAGACCTTCTGCTTCTCGTCGGCGGTCAGGTTTTTGGCCTTACGATCCAGCAAAGGGGTCAGCTCAAGAATATCGGCGACTTCGAGTACCTTGGGTTTCACCCGGTACTCGGGGGTATTCATATTGCGCAGGGGAAAGGCAAGATTATCGAACACCGTCATGGTGTCGTAGATCACCGGAAACTGGAACACCTGGGCAATATTGCGCTCTTCTGGGGGCAACTCATTGACCCGCTGACCGTCGAAAAGTACGTCACCCTCCGAGGGTTCAAGCAGGCCCGAAATAATGTTCAGAAGGGTCGATTTACCGCACCCTGAAGGGCCCAATAGGGCATAGGCACCGCCCTGATGCCATACATGATCCATCTGTCGGATGGCGTAATCTGCCGCACCCTTGGGTGTTTTTTCGTAGGAGTGCGCTAAGCCTTTTAGTGTGATCTCAGCCATGGGCAGCTCCTCCCTGACGTGCAGGAATATGTACCGTGTGACCCTGCTTGTCGAAGGCGTAAAGTTGATGGGTGGGGAAGTAAACTTTCAGAGGTTCATTAACACTAAACTGGTGAATACCCGCTAAGTGCAGCACTAAGGGGAAGCGTTCGTGGCGAACATGCAGGAAGGTTTCAGAGCCACTAATTTCCGCTACATCCACATGGACATCCAGGGCCAGGTCATCGGCCTGTTGGGGTTGTAGAGTGAGATGCGAAGCTCGCACGCCAAAGTCGTAATCACCCGGTTCAAGACGCTTTAGCTCGTCATCGCAGGGAAAGTGAAGCGTTTGGTCGAAGGTGATCTCGCTGTCGGTCAGCTGACCGGGAACGATATTGATTGGGGGTTCGGAGAACATTTCTGCGCTAAAGCGGCCATTGGGCTCGCGATAGACCTGCTCGGTAGGGCCGTATTGGAGAAGCCTGCCTTCGTGCAGTACCGCCGTGTTACCGCCCAGCGCTAACGCTTCATTGGGCTCGGTGGTGGCATATACCGCAATGCAGTTACGCGCTTTAAACAGATCACGCAACTCATCGCGTAGCTCTTCGCGGAGCTTATAATCCAGATTGACCAGCGGTTCATCAAACAGAATTAAGTCGGCATCTTTGATCAAGGCCCGCCCCATGGCGGTACGCTGCTGTTGGCCACCAGAGAGTTCCTGCGGGTAGCGGTTAAGCAGGTGCTCGATATGCAGCATTTCAGCAATTTCGCCAACCCGCTTATCAATTTCGCTTTTTGGGTGTTTGGCCAGTTTAAGCGGCGACGCAATGTTGTCATAAACGGTGAGGCTGGGGTAGTTGATAAACTGCTGGTACACCATGGAGACATTGCGTTTACGCACTGAGACGTTCGTGACGTCTTTGCCATCCATAATAATTTTGCCGCGGGTGGGTGGTTCAAGCCCCGCCATTAGGCGCATTAAAGTGGTTTTGCCAGCAAGTGTTCGCCCAAGCAGCACATTAAAGGATCCTGGCTCTAGGGCTAAGTCTATCCCACTGATATGGGGCACACCGTTAACGATGTGATCGATATTTTGCAAATGTAAGGACATGCCGATCTCGCTAGCGTCATTGTTGTTGGATAAGGTAGATCGTTTTCGTTTACGAAAGGCTAGTTGATCGTTTGCGAACTTGCAACGCGTTTTTGGTTCCTCGGTCTACGCATTTAGGTGTAGAAAGTGAACACAAAAAAGCCGACTCCTGGCATGCAGAAGTCGGCTTTTTTTACAGGTAACGCTTTGAACAAGAGAGGTATTACTTAACGTTTTCTTCCTCCGGCTTAGGCGCTACCGCAGGTTTTCCGTTGTGCTCGATCAGCGTGGACTTATTCTTGGCAAAGGCATCGTAGGCAAAATCGTCCACGGTGAGCATTTCCAGTACTTCGGCCTCGAAGGTACGCATAAAGTCGGCATCCTCTTCATTGATCAGGCCTTTTTCCAGACCGGCTTCTACACGAGCCTCAGGATGCAGCGCCGTTTGCGGGAGTTCGCCTTTAGCATACGCCTTGTTCACCGTGCGGTAGATCGCCTCGGCGCGGTCATAATCGACCAGCAAAGCGTTGTAGCGCGCCAGCGGGTTGCGCTGTTCACCGTCGTCTGCATCCCAGGTGTTTTCCAGCAGCTTGGTGCGCAGGGCACTGTGTGTAGACACACGCTTAGCGATATCCCGGGCCAGGTCATCGTGGGGTTTATTCCAGCGGCGACCGGTGGGCATTACTACGGCGTTGAGCGTTTTACCTAGCGCACGGTTGGGTAGATTATCGAAAATCTCCACAAACGCCTGCTCGGCACGCTGGAGCAGGAAGCGGCAGCTGTAGTGCAACAGCGCCTCTTCGCCTTCTACTTTACTGCCTGCCTGCCACTGCTTGAGTACCATTGAGGTGAGATAGAGGTTAGACAGCACATCCCCCAGCCGTGCAGAGATCATTTCACGTTTCTTCAGCGCTGAACCCAGGCTTGCCATGGCAGCATCGGCACACAGGCCAAAGCCAGCGGAGAGGCGGGCAATATCCTGGGCATAGGCGGCGGCGGGGCCGTCGAAGGGTACGCTGGCTTTACCAATGCCAAAGCCGAGGGTAAAGGCGCGCGCAGCGTTACCAAAGATCAAGCCCGCGTGACCGAAGAAGGCTTTATCGAACGCCTGCATATCGTTGGCGTCTTTGGCAGCCAGTTCTTCTAGTACGTAGGGGTGGCAGCGAATAGCACCCTGACCAAAGATCATCAGGTTGCGGGTCATGATGTTGGCGCCTTCCACGGTGATCGCCACCGGGTTGGCGCTGTAACCGATACCGAGGTAGTTGCGCGGGCCAAGAGTGACTGCCTTGCCGCCGTGAACGTCCATCGCATCGCTAAGCAATACGCGCTGGAACTCGGTCAACTGGCTCTTCAGGATGGCTGAGGGCACGGCGGGTTTTTCGCCGTGGTCGATCATATTGGCGGTTTGATACACGGTGGCCTGGGAGATATAGGCCAGCGCCGTCATGCGGGCGAGGGGCTCTTGCACACCTTCCATTTCGGCAACCGGCACGTTGAACTGACGACGAACACGGGTGAAACCGCCGCTCCAGCCCAGGGCGTAACGCGCGGTGCCGGTGGCGCCTGACGGCAGCGTGATGCAGCGGCCGATAGACAGACACTCCACCAGCATCCGCCACCCCTGGCCGATCATGTCTGGGCCGCCAATGATGGTGTCCAGCGGAACAAAGACATCTTTGCCGATAATCGGGCCGTTCATAAACGGGCTGCCGATAGGGTGGTGACGGCGGCCGATTTCCATGCCGTCGGTATCGCGGGGAATCAACGCCAGGGTAATACCGCGATCTTCTTCGTCACCCAGCAATTTTTCCGGGTCAAACAGACGGAAGGCAAGACCAACGACTGTGGCGATGGGCGCCAGAGTGATCCAGCGTTTTTCGAAGTTAAGGCGCAGGCCGATCACTTCTTCGCCGTTAATGGTTTGCTTACATACAACGCCAGTGTCTGGCAGCGAGGTAGCGTCAGAACCTGCGCGGGGGCCGGTGAGGCCAAAACAGGGGATCTCGCGGCCATCGGATAAGCGCGGCAGGTAATGATCTTTCTGCTCTTGGGTACCGTATTTAAGCAGCAGCTCGCCAGGGCCGAGGGAGTTGGGTACGCCCACGGTCACCATCAGGGTTTCATTGACGGAGAGCTTCTGCAGTACCATGGACTGAGCCTTAGCCGAAAAGCCAAGACCACCGTACTCCTTCGGAATAATCATGCCGAAGAAACCCTCTTTTTTCAGGTAGTCCCAAAGCTGCTGGGGCAGGTCGGCGCGCTCCTGGGCGATGTCCCAGGCGTTGCACATGCCAGCGGCTTTCGCACACTGATTGGCTAGGAAGGCTTTCTCATCGTCGCGTAGGCCATCGTCTTTAAAGGCGAGCAGTTTTTCCCACTGGGGTTTGCCTGAAAATAGCTCTCCGTCCCAGGAAACGCTGCCCGCTTCCAGAGCTGTGCGCTCGGTGGCGGAAACTTTGGGGGCGACTTTTTTAAAGGTGGCGAATAAGCGCGGTGTGAGCCACTTGCGACGCAGTGCAGGCAGGCCTGCCACGGCTACTGCCGCAGCGCCAAGAAGCAGCAGACCACCAATGATTTCCGCGTCAAACAGTAGGCCAACAAGGCCTAATACGCCAAACACAGCTAGCGCCGCGGGAGCGCCTGCTTCGCGACGCATGACCACGAGCAAGCCGACAATGGCGAGCACGATCAGAAGTAGGGTGAGCATAGGTTATCTCTCTTTTTGCTGGCCACTGTTGCAGGCCGACTGTTGTTAATAAAACGCGAGTAACATCGTTGTTGAGATATTGAGTCGAACACTTGTTTGAATATTGGCAGATGGGGGCTATCACACGCAAGTTTTTAGGCACGTTTGGCGTAGCTTGTTCCTTTAACGTAGCCAAAAAAAACGCCATGGCGACAAGCCATGGCGTTTGGAGTAAAAAACAGACTAAATGTTCAGGCGCGTTTGGCCGGTGCTCCGTTGGCGACGTAATAGTCAACGCTGGCACGGGGAAGCGGCTCATGGCCTTTGATACGGTCGGCGATTTTCTCGGCCAACATAATGGTGGGCGCATTCAGGTTGCCGGTGGGAATCACCGGGAACAGTGAGGCATCTACGACGCGAAGGCCTTCAATACCATGGACACGACCCTGGCCGTCGGTGACGGCCATTTCACCCTCGCCCATACGGCAGCTACCGCAGGGGTGGTAGGCGGTTTCGGCGTGCTGTTTGACGAAGGCATCGAGCTCGGCATCCGACTGCACGTCGGGCCCTGGTGCTATCTCGCGACCACGGTATTTATCAAAGGCTGGCTGAGCGATGATATCGCGAGTCAGGCGAATAGCATCGCGGAACTCTTCCCAATCTTTCTCTTTGGCCATGTAGTTGAGCAGGATGCTGGGCGCGGCGTGTGGATCTTTCGAGGTAAGTCGAATACGACCACGGCTTTCTGAGCGCATTGAGCCAACGTGGGCCTGGAAGCCATGGGCCTGCACCGCGCTCTTGCCGTTATAGCTAATGGCAATGGGCAGGAAGTGGTATTGCAGATTGGGCCACTCCTCTTCATCGCGGCTGCGGATAAAACCACAGGATTCAAACTGGTTGCTGGCGCCCACGCCGGTGCCATTGAACAGCCATTCAGCACCAATTTTGGGCTGGTTGTACCACTTTAGCGCGGGGTAGAGCGAGATGGGTTCTTTGCACTCGTACTGGATGTACATCTCCAGGTGATCCTGGAGGTTTTCACCTACGCCGGGCAGGGCGTGAACCGTCTCGATACCCAGTTCCTTCAGCAGTTCAGGGTTGCCGATGCCTGAGCGCTGCAGAATCTGCGGGGAAGCGATGGCGCCACCGCACAGGAGTACTTCACGGCGGGCGTAGGCCTGCTGTTTTTCGCCTTTCTGCTCATAACGTACCCCCACCGCACGTTTACCTTCGAATTCAATAATATCGGTAACGGCATGGGTTTCGATGGTGAGGTTGTGGCGCTGTTTGGCGGTATCCAGGTAGCATCGGGCCGTTGATGCGCGGCGGCCTTTGGGCGTGACGAAGCGATCCATAGGGCCGAAGCCTTCTTGCTGGTAGCCGTTAACGTCTTCGGTTTCCGGGTAGCCAGCCTGCTTGCCGGCTTCAATAAAGGTGCGATAAAGCGGGTTGTTATCCGCTTTGGGCGTGGTCACGCTGACCGGGCCGTCGCCACCGTGGTAGCTGTTGGGTCCAATGTCGCGGGCTTCGCACTTTTTGAAGTAGGGCAGGCAGCTTAGGTAGTCCCAATCTTCGAGGCCGGGCTGTTTGGCCCAGTTGTCGTAATCGAGTGCATTACCGCGGATATAGCACATGCCGTTAATCAGTGAGGAGCCGCCCAACCCTTTGCCACGACCACACTCCATACGGCGACCATCCATATGCGGCTCGGGGTCGGTTTCAAACGCCCAGTTGTAGCGCTTGCCCTGTAGTGGGTAAGCCAAAGCGGCAGGCATTTGGGTGCGGAAATCGAAGCGGTAGTCGGGCCCGCCCGCTTCTAAAAGCAGTACGCTGACGTTGCTGTCTTCGGTGAGGCGGGTAGCGAGCACATTGCCCGCCGAGCCTGCACCGATAATGATGTAATCAAATTCGCGTGGTTGAGACATAGTGAATTACCGAGTCTGAAGATGGGGCGGGGCTTCCTGGCGGTAGCTTTACGCGAGGGCGCTGTGAACCCATCCCTGGGCGCTACTTTTCCCATCCATGGGAAAAGACCCTCGCTACAAGCCACCCCCAGCGCCCTGGTCGGTTAGTGCGCCAAAAGTGGTGCTTTGATTTAAAACACTGACTCAAACGGCCCCATCTCGATTTGTACCGACTTGGTCTGGGTGTAGTGATTGAGCGTCTCAACACCATTTTCGCGACCAATACCCGACTCTTTATAGCCGCCTACTGGCATCTCCGAGGGTGACTCACCCCAGGTGTTAATCCAGCAAATACCCGCTTCAAACTGGTGGATCACGCGGTGGGCGCGGTTCAAGCTTTCGCTGAAGACACCGGCGGCCAGGCCGTAGGTGGTGTCATTGGCGCGGCGAATGACTTCCGCCTCATCATCAAAGGCGAGTACCGACATCACCGGGCCAAAGATCTCTTCGCGCACGATACGCATCTCATCAGTGCAGTCGGTAAACACGGTGGGTGCAGCCCAGGCGCCATTGGCAAAGCTACCAGTGTTCCAGTCGTCGCCACCCACGAGCAGGCGAGCGCCTTGCTCTTTGCCCAGGGCAATATAGGAGAGCACTTTCTCCTGATGCTCGAAGCTGACCAGGGGGCCAAAGTTGACGCTGGGATCCATGGGATCGCCTGCTTTGATGCGCTTAACGCGCTCCACCAGCTTGGCTTCAAAGGCGTCTTTAACGCTACGTTCAACAAATACCCGCGTGCCGTTGGTACAGATTTGGCCGCTGGAGTAGAAGTTGGCCATCATGGCGGCGTCTGCAGCGCGATCAAGATCGGCATCTGCAAACACCAGCAGCGGCGATTTGCCGCCCAGTTCCATGGTGACGTCTTTCAGCGTTGAGCTAGCAGCGGCGGCCATCACTTTCTTGCCGGTGCCTGCTTCGCCGGTGAACGAGACTTTGGCGATGCCTGGGTGCTCGGTGAGCATGGCGCCCACGCGGCCGTCGCCCTGAACCACGTTAAAGACGCCATTGGGCAGGCCTGCCTCGGTAAAGATTTCCGCTAGTTTCATCACGGTCAGCGGGGTCACTTCGCTGGGCTTGAATACCACTGCGTTGCCTGCCGCCAGCGCCGGGGCGGCTTTCCAGCAGGCGATTTGGATCGGGTAGTTCCAGGCGCCAATGGCACCAATGACACCCAAGGGCTCGCGGCGAGTGTACACAAAAGAGCTGTCGCGAAGGGGGATCTGGCTGCCTTCAATAGCCGGCGCCAGGCCCGCGTAGTACTCCAGCGCATCTGCGCCGGTAACGATATCGACACTGGCCGTTTCGCTGATCGGCTTGCCGGTATTGCGGGTTTCAAGCTCAGCTAGCTCGTCATTGCGCTCCCTCAGCAGCGCGACGGCGCGCAGCAGGATGCGTGAGCGCTCCATGCCGCTCATCGCGGCCCACTCGCGCTGGCCGCGCTGGGCTGCGGTGACCGCGGTGTCAACATCCGCTTGGCTGGCTTGGCCGATAGTGGCCAGCAGGCTGCCATCGAAAGGGTTGGTAACGGTAAAAGTATCGCCTGAAGTGGCGTTTACCTGGCGACCATCAATATAAAGTGGCTGTACGTCTTGAGCGGCCATGTCGATCTCCAAGAATCAGAAAATTAAAGGTAAATATTGGATGCTTTGTTGGTGCATCCATGATGAGCAAAAAGCTGGTCGAGATAGGTGTGGGCAAGGTAGCGGGCCTCTTCGGCGTCAAGGCCTTCTGGCGTTAGCGCGCCACGCAGCCATAGCCCATCAATCATGGCGGCTAAGCCGCGTGCTGCGTTGCGGGCTTCTACGCGGGGCATAACACGTCGGAACTGGTGACATAAATTGCTGTAAAGACGGCGATCATTGACGTTTTGCAGACGCTGCAGCATAGGCTTATGCATGCTGCTGGCCCAGAATGCTAACCATGTCTTGGCGGCGGGGCCGGTGACCTGAGTGCGGTCAAAGTTACCCTCAATAATGGCACCGATATGGGCGCGGGGAGAGTCGTCTTCCAGCGCATGGCGACGCACCGCAACGGCTCCGGACAGGTCGGTCAGGATTTGCCGCATCGTCGCTTCCAGCAAGCCATCTTTACCGCCAAAGTAGTGGCTGATAATGCCCGCTGACACGCCCGCATGGCGGGCAATTCGCATCACGGTAGTTTCGGCTAAGCCGACTTCATCAATGGCTGCCATAGTCGCGTTGATTAACTGCTGGCGGCGTATCGGTTCCATTCCCACCTTTGGCACGACGTTCTCCTAATTCGTTGAATGCCTAACAGGGTCGTTGCTTGAAACCCAGGCGTAGACATGATTACCTAACAATGATGGCATTTTTTTATTGAACGTTCAATCAATAAAAAGGCGCCGATGATTTCTACGCACTGCGACCACGGCAGCAACTGAGTGTTCGTATCCATGTTTTGCCAATATGTTTTGGCAATACGTATTGGCAATAAGCTTATAAAAGGGGACTACGATGATGAGCAGAACTTCTTCACGCTATGCAGGTGCTTTATTGCTGGCAGCGGGTCTGCCCATGGCAGCCTATGCAAATGAGTGCAGCAGTGTACGCTTTGCCGAAGTGGGCTGGACGGATATTACCGCCACCACGGCGCTCGCTAGTGAAGTCCTCGAAGGGCTTGGCTATGAGCCAAGCGTCGACACCGTTTCCGTTCCGATTGCCTACGCCGGTATGCGCAACAATGATTTCGATGTCTTCCTGGGTAACTGGATGCCCTCGATGGCCTCTATTAGTGATCCCTATATCGAGCGCGGTGAAGTTGAGCGCTTGGCAACCAACCTGGAAGGGGCAAAGTACACTCTGGCAGTACCCCAATACGTTTACGATGCGGGGGTAACCTCGGTTAACGATTTAGCGGAACATGCGGAGCAGTTTGAGCGTAGTGTGCATGGCATCGAAGCGGGTAACGACGGCAACGAGCTCATTGAGCAGATGATCGATGACGATGCGTATGGGTTAGGCGATTGGCAGGTGATCGATTCCAGTGAAGCCGGCATGCTGGCAGAACTGCGCGCTCGGGTGCCTAATGAGCAGTGGATGGTGTTTTTAGGTTGGGAACCGCACCCCATGAACTCCAACTTCGATATGGCTTATCTTGCTGATGCTGATGACTATTTTGGCCCAAATTTAGGCGGCGCGACTGTGCACACGAATACCCGAGCGGGATTCGTGGATGAGTGCCCGAATGTGGGTACCTTGCTGCGCAATATGACCTTCACGCTGGAAATGGAAAATCAGCTCATGAGCGCGATCATGGATGATGGCGAAGATCCCCGTGATGCGGCGCGTGACTATTTGAAGGCCAATGATAGCCTACTGGACGAGTGGTTAGACGGCGTTACAACACGAGACGGCGAGCCAGGTGCAGAGGCCGTGCGCGCCGCTATTCAGTAAGTCGATTTCGATACGCTTTGTTGACTAGCAGGGCAAGCCGGAATCCGGCTTGCCTTTCGTCATTAAGGTAGGCATAATCTGCACCCGTTGATGAGGGAAAGGCTACGTAGCTCAGCTGGTTAGAGCACATCACTCATAATGATGGGGTCCCCTGTTCAAATCAGGGCGTAGCCACCACATCAGCCTCAGCACACTTATTCTATAACAGAGTGTGCCGTTATGGTGGTCCCTTAGGTCCTCCCGCAACGCTAAACTGCGAACCCCGCCAGGCCCGGAAGGGAGCAACGGTAGTGGTGGCTGCGTGTGCCGGGATGTGGCTTTTGGGGCCGCCTCCATTTCTTGTCGTTTCTCCTTCAAAGTGGCACAAATTGTCCCGCTGCTGTCATTTTTTGCCTTTTCTCGTGGCATAACCTACTTTTGTAGTAATAAAACAAAAATAGGTGTACTGCCATGTATACCCGTACCTTGCGTCCTTCTCCCGTCAAGCACATCTATAAATTTGCCAGTCACAAGAATGGCAACGTCCAGACTGTTGAGTCCTCCCTCGAATTTAATGCCTGCTTTCATTTTGAATATGCCAACGAGGTAAGGTCCTTCGTTGCGCAGCCAGAAGGCTTTTATTATCAATTTGAAGACAGGACTTGCTCTTACACACCCGACTTTGAGCTTTTCTGTCACTCAGGCAAGAAGGTGTTTGTTGAAATAAAGCCACCTCCAGAAGCTTTGAAACATGATTTTATCCAGCGTTTTACCGCTAAAAAAAAGGCGGTTGAAATGCTTGGCAAAGAGCTAATTCTAGTCACTGATCATCAAATCAGTTCAATGCCAAAACTGAAAAATCTGAAACTGATTAACCGATATGCAGGGCTTTATACTGAGGTGGTATCTCGTAAAAAAATTTACGAATTGATAAAAAAATCTCATGGTTTAAGTATTGCTGATATTTCTGAACTGTGTGGTGCTGACTCAGCTGAAGTCTTAGTTGATGTTATGTGGTTAGTTGCTTCGGGAAAAGTTCTCATAAATATTGACGAAACGTTTGGATGTGAATCTCTAATTTGGGTTGGAGGTGGGCAATGAGCATCGAATTTTTTAGTGATGAATTCCCAGGCTTTCAAAGTGGGGAGGCATCCGCAGTTGTAGATGGGCAATATATAAATGTGCCTGAGCGCCTTTCTTATATTTCATTTGATTCCTTAAGCAAAAGCGTACAAGAGGAAGCATATTATAAGTATAAAGTTATCGTTCTAGTTAAGGAGCATCTCCAGGGTGGATGGACGAAAAAGAATATTGATCCAATTTTAGACTCGTTATTTGAGCAAGGCCATATTGAAAAAAAGCCATCATGGAGAAGTGTTGCAAGATGGCATAAAAACTACGATCAAGTCATTGGGCCAAAATCATTGGTTTCTGCGAAAGGGTTAGTGAAAAACCCTGGAAATTCCAAAAGAGATGATGCAGATTTTTATAAAAGAGCTGTGGAAGAAAAGTTTCTCAAAAGAGAGAGGCCGCATGTATCTACCGCTTATTATCACTATTTTAACAATATACTATTATATAACAGGGCGCACCCTGATAATGCCATTGAGCCTATAACAAAATCTGCATTTTACAAACGCGTAAAGAAAATTTCTCCCTACGAAGTAGAGGTGGGACGTTTTGGTAAAGCTGAGGCCGATAAAGATTACCGTGTTGTGAATAAGTTTTCTGCGGCAGAACGTGTTATGGAGCGCGTTGAGATTGATCATACACCCCTCGACTTGATTTTATTAGACGATACATTGCTAATTCCTATTGGAAGGCCGTATTTAACAATTTTAATAGATTGCCATAGTAGGTGTATAATTGGTTTTTATCTTAGCTTTCAGGAGCCAAGTTATAACTCAGTAAGAAGCGCAATAATGAACGCGTGTTTAAGTAAAGAAGATGTTGCTAAAAAATATCCAATGATTAAAAAAAATTGGCCGTGTCAAGGTAAAATTGAAACGCTAGTTGTCGATAATGGAGCTGAGTTCTGGTCAAAAAATTTAGAATTCTTCTGCGCTTCAGTCGGTATAAACATTGAGTTTAATCCTGTGGGTAAACCTTGGAAAAAACCTTTAGTTGAAAGGTTGTTTTCAATTTATAATTCTAGGTTTGTGAAAGAAATACCTGGCACTACTTTTTCTAATGCCCAACAGTTAGCTGGTTATAAACCTGAGAAAGATGCAATCCTTCCTTTTTCCTATTTTATTGAGCTAATGCATATTTGGATAATTGATATTTATAACCAGTCGCCAGATAGCAGGATGACAAGAATACCTGCATTATCTTGGGAAATTGGTTGTAAAAAGTATCCTCCTCCTTTGTATAGTGGTTTTGAAGAAAAAATTTTTAAAATTGAAGCCTTCCCTACTGAGTTGTGTACTCTGCGAAGAGGAGGAATAAGCATTGATAGGATCGATTATACTAATGAGGAATTGGTGGAGTATCGTAAGATTACCCCACCACCACCTGGTAGCAAAGTAGTGAAGGTTGTTGTTAAGAGAGATCCAGAGGATGTCTCTTACATATATGTTTATTTGGTAGAAAGAAAAGAATATATCAGGGTTCCTGCTGTTGACCCAGATCGCTTATATGATGGGCTGAGTGTTTTTCAGCTAAAAGTAAGACGTAAATTACGTCGTAATTTTATAAACTCGAAAACTGATTATGTAGGTATTGCGGAAGCTGAAAAATTGATTGACGATAGAGTTAGTGAAATTGCAGAGGAAGTGTCCGCTTCAAAGAAAAAAATTAAAGGAACTAAAAAGGCGGCGGCTTATTTTGGAATATCAAGTGAAAACCCTAGCTCTATCGTAGATGGCTTTACTAGTAGGGAAATAAGTGATATCGAGAAAGAAAATAAATCACACAGTGGTGTAAATCCAAATGACGAAGAATGGAAAAGAATTTCTGATGATTTGGAGCCCTACTCATGAATATGTTAATGAGTAACGAAAAATTAGAGCAGCAAATTTATTTCAAGAATTGCTATGTCAAGCATTCGTCTGTTGCAAGAGCCATAAGTTCTTTAGAAATTCTGAAAGCTAATCATGCTTTAGGGGGTGAGCAACAGTGTATGTTAATAATAGGGGACCCTGGTTCAGGAAAGAGTAGGCTGGTTCAAGAGTTCCAATCTCAATATCCAGAGTATGTTGAAAATGACACCGTTATTAAGCCTGTGCTTGTTTCAAGAATTCCAAGTAAACCAGATGTTGAAAGCATGTTGATACAGCTCATGATGGATTTAGGGCAATTCGGGGCTGATACTAGGCGAGAGAGGAGGCGTGAGGCGGGTCTTGCTGAAGCGTTAGTTAAGATGTTGAAAAAATGCAAATCTGAGATGATAATAATCAACGAATTTCAGGAGTTAATAGAGTTCAAGTCCGTTGAAGAAAAACAAAGAATAGCTAATATATTAAAGTTGGTAAATGAAAAAGCAGGTATTCCTATAGTCCTTGTCGGTATGCCTTGGGCTGCTGAAATATTAAATGAGCCTCAGTGGGCTTCACGCTTGATGTGCACAATAGAATTGCCTTATTTTAAGTTTTTCAATTTAGAAGACAGAATTGAGTTTACACGTTTTATTAAAGGCTTAGCGTCTAAAATGGGTTTTAAAAAAGCCCCTAGTATTCATGTTGATGAAATTTTGTTCCCTTTGTTTTCTGTTACACGAGGCGAAACAAGGCAAGTGAAAAGAGTGTTAGAGGCCGCGCTTTGTGTGGCATTGTCAAAAAATGATAGCACTGTTCGTAGGCAACACTTTTTAGAGGCATGCGATAAGTTTTTTTTAGGCGCGGATAACCCTTTTGAGCTTGAGTTAGAAGATGTTCCGATTAGTGAAGTTTCGAAATACTCTTCATATAACCGTTATTCAACTGTGGAATCTGAAACATTTGTTGCGACACAGTTCACTCGTAAAATTTCAACGCGTGAATTATTTTCAAAAAATTAAGCAATTATTCAGATGTCTCATTTCGGTAAATAACAATATGGGCACTTCTAGAACAATATTATTGCATTCTTGCTAAGAATCTCTTAGCATATTTTTGTGTCATCTTGCGCTAGCCTAGCGGCTTTCCAAGTAGCGATGGTGTTTTCATGGACAGTCCGCTTCCAGATCGCTTGAGAGCCGCCAGGCAAGCAGCGGGTATGACACAAAGGCAGTTGGGTGAATACCTCGGCATGGAGCCGAATCTGGCGAGTGCGCGTATGACGCAGTATGAAAAGGGGCAGCATGCGCCCAATTTCCAGTTGCTGAAGAGGCTTTCAGAGGCACTAGAGGTGCCCATTCCCTATTTTTTCTGCGAAGACGATACCGTGGCAGAATTGATCCTTGAGTTAGATAAACTCGACCCTGCAGAACGCCAACGCTTGTTGGAACAGCTTAAAAAGGGCAGTGCGCCTAGCGAAAGCTGATCTCGTTACTGATCAGCCGCCTGCAACTTCAACGTAATTGATCTTTATGAGCGCCTTTTGACTTCTTTCAGCTACAACTCTGATCTGATCGGCGGTGGACTGATGGTGCGCGAGAGCCGTGCCGTAGCTGAGTTGCTGCTCTCTAATGCAGATGAAGGGCAGTGGCACCAGGCAATCATCATTGATAACCGCCTCCAGAAGAACCGTCCCGCTACTGCTAAACGTGCTGGGCAAGCTATTCGTAAGCGCTTAGAGAAGCTGGAGCCACCGTTTTGGCAAGCGCTGCGTGATGGCGACGACCAGCTCGCCACGCAGGTGTCTTTTTGCGCGGCCATGGCGCGTAATCTGCTATTGGTGGAGTTTCTTGAAAGTGTCGTTGCCGATGCGTTCTTAACCCACGCAGAGTCGCTTCAGGCCTACCAGTGGGATGAGTTTTTAGCCGAGCGTGCACACCGCGATGAAGCAATAGCAGGGTGGGCTGATAGCTCGAAGCGTAAAATGGGGCAGGTGGTGTATCGTATGTTGGCGGAAGTCAGCATATTGGCGTCCAGTCGCTCGCGCAAGTTACAGCCCTTGCTGCTGCGGCCAGAAGTAAAAAGCTTGCTTGAAACCTACCAGCACGAACGACTACAAACATGTTGTCGCCGGCTGCGGTAATATTCATGTTGCCTTCTTAACCTCGTTCTTTTCTTTAAAACCGTGCTCACGTCAAAACACGACTAAGTAGACCTTGCAACGCAGGTGTCTAGCGGCATAGTCTTACCCAATCAGCTTTCTGTATTAGAAAAAGCTTTGCATCAAACATGCTAGACACAGGGACGCATCCGCATGTCACAGAGTGATCAGTACCCACCCCCCAGCGGTTTTAGCCACCACGAGGATGACCAGCTTCGGGCGCGTTTGAACCAAGTCGCTGAGAAAATCACTCGGCCTGATTTCCTAGCGGGGCAAGGGTTGGGTAATGAGCTGGGCTTCTGGATTTTCGATTACGCTCCTGAACATGAACTACAGGTGCGTGCCTACCTGAATTTCCTCCCCTCATTAATGGCACGCCAGCACCCTGACATCAAAATGGCGCAGGTCAATCTGCTTGAAGTGCTAAAGGATTACCTGACTGAGCGCGGCTTCCTTGATAAAGCCATTGCCATGCAAAAAAGCAAAGGCGATGCAGCCCTGCTGAAGGCGCTGCGTGGGCCGCTGCACATGGACAAGTTCGCCCCGTACCTCATCCGACACTCACTGTCGCACGAGCCTGATATCGTATTGCTCACCGGTGTTGGCAGCCTGTGGCCCATGGTGCGTGCGCACAGCTTGCTAAATGCCCTACACGGGCCGCTTGGCCATAAACCATTGGTACTCTTCTACCCAGGCCGTTACGACGGGCAAACGATGTCGCTGTTTAAGCAGATCAAAAGCAACAACTACTACCGTGCGTTTGCGCTCGTGCCTTAGCGCGGCGTATTGCTTTATGGTGTGTTACGTTCGCCCCGGTTGTGAGCCGTGACTGTTAACGTTATCGCAGTGCCTTCTACAGTGATGAAGCCCCATAGATGAGGCCGGATGACAGTGTGGGCCGCTGTCAAAAGTCGGTTGTTGTTAAGCAGTGCTTTCAAAAATCAGGGTTTAAACATTTACAGGACAGATATGCACATTCGAGAGCTCTTCCTCAAACCGCTTAGCCGGTCAATCAACGGCGTGGTCAAAGCCGACCAGCGTGACCAGGAAACCATCTACCAAGAGCTGGATGAGTATGTCGTCACCAACGAGTTAGAAAAGCACTTTCGCGCTTTTTTTGAATCTTACACCACCCCTTTAGATGACCCCTCCATCGCCAATCGCGTGGGTGTTTGGGTGAGTGGCTTCTTTGGGTCGGGTAAATCGCACTTTTTGAAAACGCTTTCTTACCTACTCGCCAACACGGAAGCGTTTGATGCCAACGGCCAGTCTAAGAAGGCCGCTGATTTTTTTGATGAGCAAAAGCTGGTGGACAGCTCTATCCGGGCTGACATCGCCAAGGCTGTCCGTGAACCGGCCCATGTGGTGCTGTTCAACATCGATAGCAAGGCCAGCTCCAATGACGATGGCAACCCCATCCTGAACGTCTTCCTGCGCGTGTTTAACGAGTACCAAGGCTTTAGCTCTGATTACCCGCACATTGCTCATATGGAGCGCCACCTAGAAAAACGCGGTGTGTATGAGCGCTTTAAGCAGGCCTTTAACGAGGCCAGTGGCGTGGTGTGGGAAGACGAGCGAGACGGCTATCAGTTCTACCAGGACGATATCGAGCAAGCGATTGGGTCGGCGCTCGATCTCTCTCCTGAAGCGGCGCATAAATGGTTTGAGGAATCTGAAACCAGCTTCAGCGTCTCGGTAGAGAACTTCTGCCACTGGGTAAAAGAGTTTTTGGAGTCGCAATCAGCTACCCAGCGCATGGTGTTCATGGTCGATGAAGTGGGTCAGTTCATTGGCAGCGACACGCGTTTGATGCTGACTCTGCAAACGCTCACCGAAAACCTTGGCACGATTTGCGGTGGGCGTGCCTGGATCGTGGTCACTTCACAAGCGGATATGGACGCCGTGCTAGGCGAAATGACCGCCTCAAAAGCCAACGATTTTTCCAAAATCGCCGGACGCTTCAAAACCCGCTTATCGCTCTCAAGCTCCAACTCTGACGAAGTGATCCGCAAGCGCCTGCTGGTGAAAACCGACCCGGCATGTGCGGAGCTGGAAGGTGTGTTTGAGGCCAAAGGCTCCATTCTGCGTAACCAGCTGACCTTTGACCGCTCCGGCCCCACGCTGAAAAATATCGAAGGCGTCGAGAGCTTTATCGCCAACTACCCCTTTGTGCCGTACCACTTCCAGTTGGTGCAAAAAGTCTTTGAAGAGATCCGCAAGGTAGGAGCCACGGGTGCCCACCTGGCCTATGGCGAGCGCTCCATGCTCGATGCGTTTCACATGGCTGCCAAAGCCGTGCAAGAGAAGACGATTGGCGCGCTGGTACCGATGCACTGCTTCTACACGGCGATAGAAGGGTTCCTCGATACGGCGGTGAAGCGCACCATCGATCAGGCCAGCGAGAACCCCGTATTAGAAGCGTTTGATGTCGAAACCCTACGCACGCTGTTTATGATCCGCTATGTGGACTTGGTGAAGGGCACGGTCAATAACCTGGTAACGCTCTCACTGACTCAAATCGACGATGACCGCATAGCCATTCGTGAGCAGCTGGAAGCGACCCTGGCACGGCTGGAAAAAGAGAGCCTGATTACCCGTAACGGCGATGAATACCAGTTTCTCACCAATGAAGAGCGCGACATTACCCGCAAGATCAAACAAACCGAAGTTACCAGCAGCGACGAAAACAAAGAGCTCTCCAGCCTGATCTTCAAAGACCTGCTGCGCGATCGAACCAAATACCGCTACCCGGTCAACAAAACCGACTACAGCATTGGCCGCTACCTGGATGGCCACACCCTGGATGGCCGCTACCAGAGCCAGCTAAGGGTGGAGGTGGTCTCACCGCTGGACGTGGAGTACGTACAGCTAAGCGAAGCAGGCTGCATTCACAAAAGCGGCGATAACGGTGGGCAGGTGCTGATTAAGCTGCCCGACGATAAGCGCTTTACCGATGAACTGCGTACCCTGCTGAAAACCGATAAGTTTATTCGCCTGAACCTATCGGCCAACGACCACAGCGTAGAGCGCATTCTGGCCGACCGTGGCCGGGAAAACCAGGAGCGCAAAAAGCGCCTGCGGGTGCGTTTGGAAGAGATGCTGCTGGATGCGGACGTTTACGCGCTTGGCCAGAAGCTCGATCTCAGTCGAGGCCAGCTCAACACCCGTTTGGATGAAGCCTGTCGCTACCTGCTAGAAAATACCTACAACAAGCTGAGCCAGCTCACGGTACTTAGCCCCGAGCCGATGCGCGAGCTGCAGGCCGTATTAACCGCCGATGACCTGGGCACCCAGAACCTCAATCTAGACGGTGAAGAGGGCAACGCCCAAGCGGTGAAAGAGGTAGAGCAGTATATCTCGCTACATGGCGGCGAGCCGGTGCCCTTGAACCCGCTGATTGAGCGTTTTAGCAACCGACCTTTCGGCTGGCCGGAAGGCGAAACGCTGCTGATTCTGGGCCGCCTGCATGCCGCTGGGCGCTTAACCTTCCACACCGCTGGCCCCGCGCTCAGCGGTAAAGAAGCCTTTGAGCTACTCAACAACGCCCGCCGCCGCAGTGAAGTGCGCCTCCAGAAGAAGCGCCAAACCGAAGATGCGGTGCTCAACAAAGCCCGTAACCTCACCAAAGAGCTGTTTGGCCAGCTAGGCCCCACCAGTGAAAAAGAGCTGTTTACCTATTACGTAGACCGCTTATCTCACTGGCGACGTGAGCTTGAGGCGTACAAAAGCAAAACCGACGTGGGCAACTTCCCCGGTCGCAATGCCATTGAAAACTCCCTGCGGGAAGTGGAGCGCCTACTGCGCCTTGACGATAGCTTTGATTTCTTCAAAACCGTCGCTAGCCAGCAGGACACGCTGCTCGATGTTGAAGAGGACTACCGTGATCTCAACGATTTCTTTACCAAGCAGCTCACCACCTGGCAGCAGCTGGAGCAAGCGCTCAACCGGTTTGCGGTGAACCGCCTAGAGCTTGAGAAAAACACCCAGGCCCAGCAAGCGCTGGCCGAGTGTGAGCGTATTTACCGCGCCGAAGCGCCTTACGCCATGCTGAACCAGGTGGATGGCCTGGTACGCACGCTGGATGAGGTGAACAACCGCCTGGTAGAGGAAAAACGCCAGCACGCCATTGCCCGTATCGATACGCGCATCGCCAAAGTAAGCGCAGAAATAGCCAAAAGCGGCATTGGCACCGCCGAGCTTAGCAACCGCTTGCTGCACCCGCTACAGCAGCTCAAAGCCTCGGTCAATCAATCGGTCAGCGTCGCGCAGATCTACCAGCTGCAAACCGAAACTGCCGTTGAATTAGAAGAAGAAAGTTTGGATGCGCTTCACAACGCCCAGGCCGACGCTGCTAAGCGGCAGCCGCCCGCGCCTGCGGGAAACACCACAACACCGGCTCCCACATCAGAAAACCCCAAGCCAGCCCCACAAACGGCACCAGGTGATAAAAAGTACGACCCGCATACCGAAACAGCACCGGCGGCGGTGAATGCCCCCAAACCCGTGGCAAGAGTGCGTGTAAGCGACGTACTCAGCCGCGTGCATAGTGGCGTGTACCTGGAAAGCCAAGCGGAAGTCGATGCGTTTATGGACGAGCTGAGAAAAGAGCTGGAAGGGTCACTTTCAGCGGGCAAACGGGTACAGGTGCGTTAGTGTTCGAACGATTTTTGTTGACACGGGCAATGTGCCTGTTTACTGCCGTCCCGTGTCCTAGGACGCGGGACAGCGAAGCGGAAAGAAACATGAAAAGTCAACGAGACACCTATGACCACCGCGACCATTGAACAGCGCCTAAGCGAGCCAGAAGGCAAGCAGCTTGAGTTCAAGCGCGACCTATCATCGCCCAAGCCGCTAATGAAAACCCTGGTTGCCTTTGCCAATACGGCTGGTGGCCAGTTGATCATTGGCGTTGACGATGATGGCACCGTGCTAGGCGTGGATGATCCGCTGGATATGGAAGAGCGCCTTACCAGCATGATCGCGGATGCCATTCACCCCCGGCTACTGCCTAATATTGAACTGGTGAGCGTAGGCGAACATACCTTGGTGTGTATTGAGGTGTTTTTGAGTAGCGCACGCCCACACTTTTTCAAAGCGCTTGGCGAAGAAAACGGTGTGCTGGTGCGGCTCGGTTCCAGCAATCGGCAGGCGGGGTTGGCGCTCATCCAAGAAATGCAGCGCCAAGCGAGCGGCACTACGTTTGATGTTCAGCCCATGCCCGAGCTGAGCCGTGATGATCTTGATCATAACGCCATACAGCAAGCCTTTCGCAGCGAACAACCACTTGATGACAATAAGCTATGCACGTTACGGCTACTGGTGCCGTACCAAGGCCGCCTGGTACCCAGCGTGGGAGGCATTTTGCTGTTTGGCCGCGAGCGCCAGTGGCACTTTGAAGATGCCTGGATTCAGTGCGGGCGTTTTCGCGGCACCGACAAGGTCGAGATTTTTGATCAAGCCGACATTCACGCGTCGCTACCCCAAGCAGTTGATGACATCGAGCTGTTTCTCAAAAAACATGCCTTCAAGCAGGCAGAGTTTGGCGCCATGCGTCGCCGCGATGTGTGGAGTATCCCGCTGACCATCCTGCGTGAAGCGATTATTAACGCCTTGGTACACAGTGACTACTCACAACGCGGCAGCCCCATACGCATTGCGTTTTTTGACGACCGTATCGAGATTGAAAGCCCAGGGCTACTGATGCCCGGCATGACCATTGAAGACATGAAACGCGGCGTTTCCATGATCCGTAACCCAGTGATTGCCCGCGTATTTCGAGAGTTAGGGCTGATAGAGCAGTGGGGCAGCGGTGTAAAGCGTATTTTCGCGGAAGCTCACGCCCAAGGGCTACCAGAACCGCATATTGAAGAAATTGCCAATCGCGTGCGTTTGAGTATTCGGCTGGCCGCGCCGGTTTCGATCCAGCAGCCAGCCCCAGGGTCCCAGACTGAGTCAGTTCAGCCAGAGTCACGGCTAGAGTCACGGCTAGAGTCACGGCTAGAGTCAGCGCTGGCAGCCAGAGTGCTGCTGATACTGCGGCAGGAGCCGCTGGGGAAAGCAGCCATGGCGCGTGAACTGGGCCATAAGGGCGTTTCCGGTGAACTCAATAAACAAGTAGGCAATTTACGCCAGCAGCAGCTTATTGAAATGACGCTGCCCGAAAAGCCCAATAGCCGCCTTCAACAATACCGCTTAACGCCTAAAGGCCAGCGCTTTTTGCAAGACACTTTCAAGGATTTAACATGAACACCGCCAACATCAAAAAATACGCCCCCCAAGCCCGCGCCCGCTTTATCGACACCATGACGCGTCAAGCGGCCCGGATGGGCATTAGCCCGGATGGCAAAGGCGGTGTGGTGATTGCCCCCCTAGAGCAAAAGGGCGATGTGTTGGTGATGACTGCCCAGGATGGCCAAACCCATACCGTGCCCGCCCACCTGAAAGGCGCACGGGAAGCGCTGGCTGCGTGGGTGCAGAGCGATGGCTTTAGCCAAGCGATAGAGCAGGCCGCCTATAGCTGGTTCAACCGCCTGTGCGCCATTCGCTATATGGAAATTCACGGCTACCTAGACCACGGCCGCCGCGTGCTAAGTGGGGCAGGGGGCGAAGCCGGGCAGTTCCAGATTCTGGATGAGTGTTTAGAAGTAGACCTGCCAGGGTTGGATATCGCCCGCGTGCGCGAACTCAAGCTCGACGGCACCCAGGATGAAACCCTCTACCGCGAGCTGCTGCTGGCCCAATGCCACGCCCTGCATGAGGCCATGCCGTTTCTGTTCGAGCCGCTGGACGACGCCAGCGAGCTACTGCTGCCCAACAACCTGACCAAAACAGATTCGCTGATCCGCGAGCTGGTAGAAGCCATTCCCGAAGAGGATTGGCAGGACGTTGAGGTGATTGGCTGGCTCTACCAGTTCTACATCAGCGAGAAGAAGGACGAAGTAATCGGCAAGGTGGTGAAAAGCGAAGACATCCCCGCCGCCACCCAGCTGTTTACCCCCAACTGGATCGTTCAATACCTGGTGCAGAACTCGGTAGGCCGCCAGTGGCTGCAAACCTACCCCACATCAACGCTCAAGGCCGAGATGCCGTACTACATCGAGCCCGCCGAGCAGGAGCCCGAGGTACAGGCCCAGCTGGACGCCATCACCCCGGCCAGCCTCGACCCTGAAACCATCAAGGTACTCGACCCCGCCTGCGGCTCCGGCCACATTCTGGTGGAAGCCTACAACGTGTTGAAGGCGATCTACGAAGAGCGTGGCTACCGCACCCGCGATATCCCTAAGCTGATTCTGGAAAACAACCTGTTCGGCCTGGATATCGACGACCGCGCCGCCCAGCTGGCGGGCTTTGCCCTGTTGATGAAAGCCCGTGAAGACGATCGCCGCATTTTAACCCGCAACGTGCGCCTAAACGTGTTGGCCATGCAAAGCAGCCAATACCTGGATGCCAATACCCTATGGCGTGACCTGAACCTCACCGGTGACTGGCACCAGGGGCAGTCCCAGAGCCTGTTTGATAGTGAACAGCAAGACCTTTCCAGCAACGACGCCACTTACAAGCTGATGGCCGACTTGATTGAGCGCTTCCAAGATGCCAAAACCTTCGGCTCGCTGATTGAAGTGCCCAACGAATGGGAAGTGCCGCTGAAAGCACTGCTAGAGGAACTGAGCGAACTCACCAACAGCGGCGATATGATGCAAAAGGGCGCCGCCCAGCGGTTAGTACCGTTAGTGCAGCAAGCCTGGTTACTGGCGCAGCGCTATGACGCTGTGGTGGCGAATCCGCCGTATATGGGCAGTAAAGGCATGAATAAGGCGCTGAAGGACTACGCCAAAAACGCCTACCCAAACAGCAAGTCAGATCTCTTCGCGATCTTTATGGAGCGAGCTTTTTCACTGCTCAGACCCAACGGATACAACGCGCAGATCAACATGCAGTCGTGGATGTTTCTATCCAGCTACGAAAAGCTCCGGGAATGGCTACTTCACAATGCCACCATCATCACCATGGCGCACATGGGGAGCCGGGCATTCGATAGCATCAGCGGCGAAGTGGTCTCCACAACGGCTTTCGTGATCGAAAACGCAGCCTCTCCCAATTACTCGGGCGCATTCATTCGTTTGGTGGATGCCAAGTCTGAGGCGGAGAAGCGAAAGCTGTTGCTTGAGGCTATTGAGTGACGCTCATATATACCCCTATCCACACAGTGTGGTCATCACCGAATTTGTTATGAGGGCGAGGCATGGGCCAGCAAGTAAGAGAAAAGAGGACGAAGAATTTTTATCGAGCGTCTACCTCGGACTTCATTCCACTTCCCGGGAAAGTCATTGCATATTGGAATAGTCCTAATATGAGTAGGACTTTTAGTGAAAATAAGCCTATATCTGATTATTTTCCGGTTTGTCCTGGAATACGGACAGGACGAGATGAGCTTTTTCTTCGTCTGTGGTTTGAAGTGTCAAAGACCTGTATCCAGTTTGGTTTGAAAAACTCCGAAGAAGTTAACCCCTCAATAAAGTGGCTGCCACTTCATAAAGGGGGAAGCTTTCGAAAATGGTATGGTAATGCAGAGCACGTTATCGATTTTCTAAACGATGGCGAGAATATTAAAAATAGGAGCCCCGATTTTCGTCTCAGGGAAAAGAAATGGTATTTCAAATCATTTGTTTCTTGGTCGCGAGTAGGCGGTGGCGAACTATCTTTCCGATACTTTGATAAAGGTGTTCTATTCTCCGACGCGGGCCCCGGAATATTTGCAGAAGATTGTTGCTTAAACGTAATGTCGATCCTTAACTCCAAACTCGGAGAAAAGTTCCTTCAAGTAATTAACCCCACCTTTAATTTTCAGAAACAAGATGTTGAAGGCATACCCTATATTCGGGTGGAAAGCACAGAAATCATAAAAAAAATGGTTGATATAGCAAAGCTGGATTGGGATTCATACGAGACGTCGTGGGGGTTTCTTGTTAACCCGCTAGTTCATAAAAGTCAGTCATTTGACACAATTGAGGCGGCTTGGTTGACTCAATCAGAACACTGGCGATCAGTCTCATTGGATCTTAAAACCTTAGAGCAAGAGAACAACCAACTATGCATAAATGCATATGGCTTACAGTGTGAGCTTGAACCTGCAGTGATGCTTGAGGATATCACTCTCACTTCTAATGCACACTACCGTTACGGAGGTAAACGCAGCAAAGAAGAGCTTGAAGCTCTGATGCGGTGCGATACTTTACGGGAGCTTGTTTCCTACACAATTGGTTGCATGATGGGCCGTTACTCACTGGACAAGCCTGGTATAATCCTCGCCAGCCAAGGCGACAATCTTCAGGACTATCTCCATCAGATCCCTTCACCGAGTTTTGTCCCGGACGAAGATGCTATCTTGCCACTCACCGATCAGGAATGGTTCGCCGATGACGCCACCAACCGCTTCCGCGAGTTTGTCCGCGTGGTCTGGGGTGACGAGCATTTACAGGAAAACCTGAACTTCGTAGCAGAAGGCCTCTGTCTGCACGCCATCAAATACAAGCGTGGTGAATCTGACCTCGATACCATCCGCCGCTACCTGAGCACCCAGTTTTTCGAGGACCACCTGCGGACGTACAAAAAACGCCCCATCTACTGGCTGTTCAGTTCCGGTAAATACAAAGCCTTTGAATGTTTGGTCTACCTGCACCGTTACAACGAAGGCACACTGGCACGGATGCGCACGGAGTACGTCATCCCGCTCAGCGCCAAGCTCAACGCCTACGCTGAAAAGCTGGAACAAGACAAAGAAGCCAGCACCTCAGCCGCTGAAACCAAGCGCCTGGAAAAAGAAATCGCCACTCTGCACAAGCAGCAGGTTGAACTGGCCGAATTCGACGAAAAACTCCGCCACTACGCCGACCAGCGTATCTCGCTGGATCTGGATGACGGGGTGAAGGTGAACTACGGGAAGTTCGGGGATTTATTGGCGGAAGTGAAGGCTGTGACGGGCGAAAAGGCAGGCTAATCATACCTTTGCCTCAAATTAAGGAATTGCAAGGATGGCATTGAAGGCATATCGCGGCAGGCAGTTTGATCACACGCATGAAAACAAGGCGTTCGATCGACTGTACGATGCTCTCTGCATGCATTGTCTGTCTACCGATCAAGACTGGCACTTGTTAGCCAATTTTTACGTTGGTGGCCGGGAACTGGATGCGCTGCTCATAAAGCCCAACGCGCTGATCATTATTGATTTCAAGGCGTACAGTGGAACCCTGGCGTTTTCTGAAAGTGGACCATGGGTGATGACTGATGAGTCCGGCCATAGTGTGGAAGTTAAAGGCGGTGCCAGCGTTAACCCACTACGCCAGCTTACGATCAATAAACATGCCCTGATCGACTTTCTTAGTCGCAATATGACTGATCTCAATACCGCTTGTAACTGGCGGCATACTGCAGCATTGGTCGTTTTTGAGGGAGCGGTAGAGTTTGATGCAGGCCACCTGCCCGGTGGCATCAAGCCTTGGTTTCATATCACTGATGAACGTCAGCTTGTTAGGGATCTGGACGCCATAGTGAGCAAGGAGATTTCGCTACCCCCGACAGGTATCGAGCGAATGATCAAGCAGCTGGGTATTGAGCACTATGAACCAGCTGGCGTACCCGACGTGAGACTACTGGGTGAAAGGCTGGAAGATACGAGCATAAACGTTGCCTTCACACATCATCAAAGCGTGCTCCTACAGCAGTTACGTCACTGGTTACAGAATGCGACCGGCTTATTCCGTTTAGCTGGTATGGCTTCAACGGGGAAGCGCTTTCTATTTCCCCACGTAGTAGAGGAAATTGGCGCTGCTGGATACGAAGTGCTGCTTCTTAATCCGAGTGCGCGGTTATCCGGCACTTATCATCATTCGCAGGCACAGCCCACATCAATATACACTTGGTTATATAGCCGTGAACCAGACAATTTTGAGGTCATAAATGACCGCAAAATCGGTGTTCACAAAATAAAACAAGGCTTGTTGTCGCCACGACAGATTCCTGTTCTTGTTGATGCACACCTGCTGAGTGACGAAGAATTCAACACAACCGACAGGCGCTATGGTTCTGGTCACTTGATTCAGGATTTTCTGTCAGTAATAGAGTCGTATAAAGCCCCATTTGTGGTTATCGGCGACCCATACCAGACTCCGCGTGGCTCGCAGCAGCGTAGCCTGATGACCGATAGCTTGTTGGAACATCGGCAGCTGTCTGTAGTGGGGGAGCTATTGTCCGAGCAGGTTGTGCCTGATCCGCAAGATGCGTTAAGTCAGTTTCAATCCCACCTAGTCAGCCGGGTGATCAACACTCGGTTCAACTCTTTGCCCCGTGTTGTCGGAAAACGATTGCAGATACAGCATGAGGGAAACAAGACTAACTGGGAGCCAGATGTCAGTAATGTGTGCGCGGAATCTACTCTGCTTTGTGCTACTCATGAACAAAACCGCAAAATCAACGCTGCTGTTAAAACCAGAATTCTGGGCCACACAAGTCCATTACGACTGGGTATCAGGGATAGGGTCGATTTCTACAACCGTACACCGATCATTACTGCTGATTCTGAAACTTGGGCGAGCTCTGAACTGCGCTGGATAAGTGCTGGCGAAATAGCGCTTATTGACGGTGTCGACGAGGGTATTGAAACACATAGTGTGGAGTTACGCGGAAGAAGCAAGCCTACCTACCTGCACTTCCAGCTTGCTCACTGTCGTTTACCCGGTGTCGGTGAGGTAACGTTCCGTTATCTTATAGATTTCTACGAAGCAGAGCGTCCTGAGCTGACCACAGACCAAGTGCTTGCATTACAGGTATTGGCCCGTCAGCTTGCCAAACCATCGCTAGCTGAACAGAAGGCAAGGCTGCCAGATAAGAAGGATCAGGCCTACGCGGAAGCCCGTGCAAGCTATGACCGTTACGAATACAAGATTCTACAAGCCCAGGGTTATGCTACTGCTGCTCTGATTCGTCCTGCGCATGTAATGACGCTACATAGAGCTCAGGGGCGACATTGGCGCTGCGTGTGGGTGAACGCATCCCGCAGCTCTTCGGGTGGGAAACCTGACAATGCCGACTATTTTCGTTGGCTATACACTGCCTCTACGATCGCTGAAGAACAGCTGGTCGTTCGACAGATGCCTGCCCTCACACCCTTGATTTACGCCACAGTTAGCCGAGCCCATGATCTCCGAGTAGGGCCGTTTGCCGTCAATGCAGGACTATTCTACGACTCTGATCGGCAGCCGAAAGAGCAAGAAGCGTCTATAGTTCCACCCCCAGGGTTTAGCGATCCCGAGTTATTGCCACTGCTGCTGGCTTTGCGCGAGCGTCTTGAGAAATCAGCATGGGGCATTGGAGAGTGGAACGAGTATCCATTTCAGGTGGTAGTAAAATTCATTGAGCGAGATCAGCAAACTGATGTCGCCGTACGCCTTCACTACAACAAGAAGAAAATCATCACCACAAAGGTCTTCATCAGTGGTAATCCAGAAGATCAAGCAATCATTGATAAGCTAATTGTTGAGCCATTTAAAGCCCAAAGTCCTGCTCTGCAAGACGCCTTTGATGCAGTTTTAGAAAAACTGACGCCTCATGGTTTCAGCCTTGCTCATGCCAGCGAAAGTGCTTATCTCCTTCAACTGGTATTTGTAGGAGGCGAAGACGCTGTAGATGTACATATCAATGCAGATAAACGCGGTATGGTTAGTTCCATCCGAATTTGCCGAGCAACTTCAGAAAAAGCGATCACTCGCTTTACTAATGCTATGGAGGCCCTAGCATGAGTATCATTGACGATATCAGGGAGCTCAAATCAAACAATAATTTAGAGGGAGCCTGGCAGGCCGGCTATCAGGTGTTACAGCAAGATAAGCACAATGAATTCTTGAAAAGCTCGCTATTCTGGGTGATCTATGCAGCACTGAAATTGATAGCGGAACCTATCAAATCACGTAAAGATAATACTCCGCGACCATCTGAACAACAGGCGATCGATCTGTGGGCTTCACGCATATTTGATTTGGAGCTGACCCTGCCGAGCGATAACTTTGATTTCAGGTTATGGAACCTTTTTAACAAGATCGGAAAATTTTGTGAACCTATTTGCTCCTTTATATTGATGTCTGGGAGCAAGCTATTTCATGCTGACGACCATAAGCCCTTTGTTACTGACAAAGGCGAATCACCCAGCACCGTTCAGAAGCTGGCCAGAATGGTTGCTGCATGCTACCTGCTTAAAGGCGAAGGAAGCACATTGTCAGCGCCTCGGATCGTAGCGTTTCTCAAATATGCTGAAGAAGTAGCGGAAGATTCACCTGCAGGAAAGGTCTGGTTGGCATACGACAAGGCCAAAATCTATTTGCAGGCTGATGAACTGCAAAAGGCGAGAGACGCATATCTGACAGTTCTTCAACGTAAGCGCAATGAGTCATGGGCCTGGTTTGGCCTAGCGAAGACTTATGAAGATGAGCCTTACGTTGCAATCAAGCTTCTGGCAAATGGATTATCTTCTGCCCATGACCCAAAGTTCAGCACCCAAGGCCTGTTTCAGATCGCCGAACGATTCCATGAGATCGGAGAGAACGAGAACGCATCTAAGGCACTGAGTAAGCTGTTGGAGATATACAGCCAGAATGGATGGACGCCCCGGGATAATATCTTGGCGTTGACCTCATCCCCCTGGTTCGATGCCTCAGTTGATTACAGTGACTTAGATGCAATCACTCGGAGCTTATCGGCAGGTGCGGAGCAATACACCATTGCCAAGCCACAGCGTTATGCCGGCATTCTGCAAAATGTCCATGCCTCTTTAAAAGGCGCTAATATTTACGTATCCCGTGATCTAACACTTTCTGCGAGAAAAGGCGTTTTTCCCAAGCGTAATTTTCCTGAGCCAGGCACTCCCCTTGAGGTGCTCTGCGATTTATCCTCAGATAAACCCGAGGTAGTGTCAGTGAAGGTTAGCGACCATTTTGAATCCCCTGATATTCGTTTATTTGACGGCACACTAAGCGTTACCGATAGAGGGTTTGGCTTTGTAAATGGCGATATATTTGTTTATGCATCGCTGGCATCTACACAACCAGATAACTGCCAAACGAAGGGCGTTGCAGTAGCCGCTTTTGATAAAGCGAAAAATAAGTATGGCTGGAGAGCTATCAGTCTCCACTCTAAAGATGGCTAGCGTCACGAGCCGGAAAAATCACACGCATCTAAGATCAAATCGTTTTTGAAAGCTTTATTCGCGCTAGGTGACATGAATAAAGCTATCCGGTAACAATACAAGCGCAACAAGGATCAGGCATGGCCAAATATGAAGTAAAACAGACCGCAGTAAGCCAAGTGCTGGCGGATGTGCGCAGCGACAAGATTGCCATCCCGGAGCTGCAACGGCCATTTGTGTGGAAAACATCCCAGGTGCGTGACCTGATGGATTCTTTATACAACGGCTATCCGGTGGGCTACCTGATCACTTGGCAGTCAGTAGGCGCCAAGCTGAAAGGCGGAGACGTGGCGGCTCATCAACAGATTTTGATTGACGGCCAGCAGCGGGTAACAGCACTGCGTGCAGCGGTGGCTGGGCAGCCGGTGGTGGGCAAGCGCTACCAGAAAAAGCGCATTGCCATCGCGTTCAACCCGTTGACCGAGGAGTTTGCTACACGCACCCCGGCAATCAGTAATAGCAGCCAGTGGATTCACGATATTAGCGAGTTTTTCTCGGGCACTAGCCAGCTGACCTTTCTACGCCACTATTTTGACAAGAACCCCGGTGTCGATGAGGGGCAGGTCGAGGCTGCGGTAGCGAAGCTCGCAGGTATTGAACACGCCCAGGTCGGTGTGATATCTCTGAACGATGATTTGGATGTGGAAACGGTCGCTGAGATATTTGTGCGTATCAACGCCAAGGGCGTTCCACTTTCCAGCGCCGACTTCGTCATGAGCAAGATCGCCACCTATGGCGATGAAGGGCGTAACCTGCGCAAGCTGATCGATTATTTTTGCCATCTCACTGTGTCCGGTCACGCCTTCGACGACATCCGCGCTAACGATGAAGAATTTGCCGCCTCGCCACACTTGGACAAGATCCAGTGGCTCAAAAGCCAGTCAGATGAGTTGTTTCAACCAGAATACACCGATGTGATCCGCATTGCGGGGCTGGTGGGCTTCAGCCGTGGCAAGGCCGGAGCGATTGTCAGCGAGCTTTCCGGTCTCGATCCAGAAACCCGCAAGATTGATGAAAGCCGCATCCCCGCTGCTTATGCGCGGTTTTCGGACGCGCTGGATCAATTGGTGCGCAAAACTCACCTTGAACGCTTTGTGATGATGATCAAGTCGGCGGGCTTTATCGACGCTAGCATGATTGGCTCGAAGAACGCGCTGAACTTCGCCTATGCGCTGTATTTGCGGCTGCGCAACGACGACCAGATGAGCGAGGGCGAGCGGGCGCGTATCGTCAAACGTTGGTTCGTGATGACACTACTCACCGGCCGTGCAGTGGGTAGTTTTGAATCAACCTGGGAAACCGACCTGCGTCGGATTAGCGAACACGGCGCTGATAGCTACCTGCGCATTCTGGAAGAATCAGAGCTTGGCGATGGCTTCTGGAAAGTGGCCTTGTTGCAGGAACTGGTATCACCTAGCAAGCGTAGTCCAGCGTTCCAAATTTACTTAGCAGCGCTAGTTAGCAAGGGTGTCCGTGGGTTTTTGTCGAAGTCGATAAATGTTGCTCAGATGATCGAAGGGCATGGTGATATGCATCATATTGTTCCTAAAAATTATTTGATTAAGAATGGCTTCCCAAAACAGGGTGACTACAACCAAGTAGCCAACTTTGCGCTGACGGAAACACCCATCAATATCGCTATTAAAGACTATCCCCCGCAAACCTATATGGCCAAGGTAAAGTCACAATGTGACACCGGTGAGCTAACGTTAGGTGAAATCACTCATCTGGTAGACCTTCAAGCTAACCTGAGAGAGAACGCTATTCCGGACTTTCTGGACACCGTCACTTCTGACAACTACCGAGATTTTCTCGCGGCGCGTCGCAAACTGATGGCCGAAATGATCCGCGAGTATTACCAGGCTTTATGAGGTATGGGCTGAACGTCAAGGGCAGAACTGGTGCCAGTAGCCGTAGTTTTTTTACGGATGCATCAGAGCTTGCTATGATGATCAGATTACTATCTTGAGGGGGCACCATGCTGCATAAATTTGCTGTGAAAAATTTCCGAAACTTTGCGGATTGGCTTACGTTTGACATGACCAGCCAGCAGTATGCGTTTAACGACAATGCAGTGAAGGATGGTATTGTCGAGCATGGCATGATTTATGGGCCTAATGGAGGTGGTAAATCCAATCTTGGCTTGGCCATGGTTGATCCGGTGCTTCACTTGATCGACTCTTCCCACAACCACCAAAATCTCAACCTTGAAAATAACTACTTAAATGGTGGAATAGGCGTTGAGCTAGCTGAATTTGTTTTTGAGTTTCGTTTTGAAGGAGTTAATGTTGAGTATCGTTATGGTAAAAAGTCACTAAGAGAGTTGGTTTATGAAAATTTACTCATTGACGGCGAAGAAGTTATTGCCATTGATCGGCGTGTATCAAAGCACGCTAGCATCTGCCTTCAACGAGCAAGCAATCTAAAAAAGGACGTTGGCGACTCTCAGATATCTTTATTAAAGTATGTTCATAGCAATACGCTTTCTGAAGAATCCGCCACGGATAAGGCGTTTGATGCGTTGTTTGATTTTATTGAGGGGATGGTATTTTTCCGGTCACTTAGTTCGGCGCGCACGGGTGAATATATTGGTAAGAAGCTAAGCGAGGCGCGGCTTTCGGAAAGGATTATTAGCTCAGGCTCTCTTGAGGACTTTGAACATTTTTTGAATGATTCTGGCATTGAATGTTCACTTGATGTTGATGTTAAGGATGATGGCGATAAAAGCATATATTTTAATTTTGGAGGAAGAAAGCTAGAGTTTGCCTCCGTGGCTTCTACAGGCACCTTAGCTCTGGGTATTTTTTATTTCTGGTGGTTGCGCTTTCAAAGTCAAGAAGTCACCTTTGCCTATATGGATGAGTTTGATGCCTTCTATCATCACGCATTGGCATCCGTTATTGTCGGAAAAGTTGCTGATTCGGATTGTCAAACTATTATGACCACTCATAATACAGGTGTCATGAGTAACGACCTGCTCAGGCCAGATTGCTATTTCGTATTGGATAAAGATATTAAGCCCATTACCGCACTTACGAATAAAGAGCTACGAAAGGCACATAATCTAGAAAAAATTTACAAAGGCATGTCTAGCTAATGGAACGGACGTTGTTTGTGTTTGAAGGAGAAAAGGTTGAGCCGAATTATTTTAATAGCCTTGCAAAAGTTTTCTTCAGTGGTGAAGAAAGTAATATTTTGGTCTGCTTTCAGAATGATATTTACGAGCTTTACAAGGCGATAGTAAAAGATGAGGATTTAGATCCTTTTGAGATTATTAAAGAGTTAAACTCTGTTGCAAAAAAACAAGAGAGTTTAGCTGGCTTAAGGCGTGATCAGATATCTCAAATCTACCTTTTCTTTGATATGGAGCCCTGTGACAATCTTTATAGCGATGAGAAGCTATGTAAGATGCTTGAGTTATTTGATAACGAAACAGAGAACGGCAAGCTTTTTATCAGTTACCCTATGGTTGAAGCGTTGAGAGATATAGATAAACATGAAGATTATCTAGCTCTTACAGTTGATGTTTCGCGCTGTAAAGGGAAGATTTATAAAGGACTGTCGTCTCAGCGCGGAAATCCAAAGTATCGAGATGCAAAGAAAATAGATAAGCTTCTCTGGCAAGGTTTGGTAGACGTTAATATGAGGAAAGCCAATGGTATAGTTAGCGGTAAATACGGTATTACCACCCGAGTCAGTCAACCTTCTATTGCTAGTACTCAGATAAATAATTACTTGCCAAATGGGGAAGTGGCTGTGTTGAGTGCCTTCCCAATCTTCTTGGCGGATTATTTTGGTCAAAAGGTTTACGAGCTTTAAAATCTGCGACTTTTTGTCGCTTTAGCGAAGAACTGATCCGTACAAGATCGCCGCCTGCTGCAAGCTGATGGCGTAGAGGATACGCGAGTATTATCAGGCTTTGTGAAGGAGAGAAAATGATGAAGCCGGGATTTAGCGGGAGAGTCCGGCTGTATTAGACAGGGCATGTTAGTATTTCCTTCATTTTATATTGTGCTTGCCGGTTCAGGCGAGCCGTCATGTTTGATCATGAACCGGCAAGGAGGCTAGATGCAGCTCGACCAACTCCAGCAGGGCTTACAACACGCCTTCTTCACCGACCGCCACCGGATTGTGTTCTGGTACGACGCCCCTGGCCACTTTGCGGATTCGCTTAGCGAGCTTGGGCTGGAAGGCGTTCAGGTGATCAATATGGCGGGGGAGTCTACCCTTGGCGTGAAGCTACGCCTGGAGCTGGAGGAGCCGGAAATGCCCACGTTGCTCTACTTTCCCTACGCCGAGCCAGCCCCAGAAGATGACTGGCTGTTGGATATCAAGCTGTACTCTGGCCGCTTCTACGCCGACCGCGTTTCGATGATTTTCAACGAGCTGGGCCTAACACGCCATGTGCTGCGCGAGCACTTGGCGCAGCGGCAGGCGTTTTTAGCCAGCCGCAAACGTATTGAGGCCCTGAAGCGTTTGGTTACGCCTTCCCTCAGTGAAGATGAGCTGGATCTGGCGATGCTGGCCGTGGTGGTCGGGGCAACGTCCCTCGATGTTGCCACGCTGCTGTTTCATCTGGCTGAAGAAGCGGTGGCCAATGAGCTGGGGTTAGAGACGAACCCAGCGGCGTTGATTGAAGCGGAAAAGTACGCCTTGGTGCCTGCGCTGGTGCACGCCCTGCAAGCCGAAGTGGGTTACCCCGCCAGTCAAGCAGAGCTTAGCGGCGAAGCGCCGCTTAACTTCGGCCAGCTAATGCTGCGGTTATTGATTACCGGCTACTGCGAGAGCATTTCTGATATTCCTGACTGGGCGCGTCAGGTGGCCATTCCCTCTGTTAATGCGCGTGCATCTTCGCGGGCGCTGCTCACTCGCTGGCGGGATAGCTCGCGCTTTTACCCCGCGTTCGATGTGATCTCCGGTTGGGTGGCGGATGCCCAGCGCATTGATGACAAGCTGCAGGGTGTGCCGCTAGAGCAGCTAAGCCATGTGGCGACGTTTGAGGTCGTGGAGAAGCAGATCATTGTCGATCTCTGCCAGGCGATTCCCTCGGCGGATGCCCGCGACCTGAAGCTGTTCGACAGCATCATTGTGGCGCGCCTGGACGGCTACTGGGCATCTCGGCATAAAAACGATGCCCGCCGCGAGCGCTATCGTCAGCTGTACGCCGCACTGACGGCGGCGATTGCGCTGTTTAGCCTGCGTCATCAGCATGCCAAAGGCTTTCATTACGAGAGCGTTGAAGCGCTTTATCACGCGTACCAAACAGACCTCTACCGTTTTGATACCGCCTATCGCCATTATGCCGTGGCGTCTGATGCCACTGGCGTTGAGCTGCTAAAAAACCTGGATGCCGCCGTTGAGCGCTGTTATGACGAGTGGTTCCTGGGCCAGCTCACCCGTAACTGGAGCGAGCGGGTAGAAGCCGAGCAGCGGCTCACCCACTGGAAGCTACCCAATATCCCCAGCCAGCAGCATTTCTACCGTGACTGGGTGCAGCCCCAGCTAGCCGCTAGCCGCCAAAAGCGTGTGGTGGTGGTGATTAGTGATGCTTTCCGCTATGAGGCGGCGGAAGAGCTGCGTGAGCGCATTAATGCTAAGCGCTACAGTGAAGCGACGTTAAAAAGCCAGTTAGGTGTGGTGCCTAGCTACACCACGCTGGGGATGGCCTCGCTGTTACCGCACCGAGAGCTCAGCTATCAGCCGGGCAGCGATACGGTGCTGGTGAATGGCCAATCCACCCAAGGCACGGCGAACCGCAGCAAGTTACTTAAAGCCGCGCTAGGCGGGGAGGCGTTAGCCGTCACCGCCGATGAGGTAAAGGGTTGGAGCCGTGAAGAGGGGCGCGAAAAGATCAAAGGCGTGCAGTTGATGTACGTGTACCACAACGTGGTAGATGCCCGTGGGGATGCCGCTAACACCGAAAGCGAGACGTTCGCAGCGGTGGAGGATGCCATTGATGAACTGGATCAGCTGACCCGTAAAATTCTCATGCACTTGAACACCAGCACCGTGTTGGTCACCGCCGACCATGGTTTCCTGTTCCAGCGCAGCGCGTTGGATGCTACCGACCGCACGGCGCTGTCAGAAAAGCCAACGTCGGCCTTCAAAAGCAAAAAGCGCTATGTGCTGGGCGAGTCGCTGCCCGACAACCCCAGCGTGTGGCACGGCCATACCCGCGATACGGCAGGCACCGCCTGCGACACCCAGTTCTGGATACCCAAAGGCGCACACCGTTTTCACTTTGTCGGCGGGGCGCGCTTTGTACACGGGGGCATTATGCCCCAGGAAATTGTGGTGCCCGTGCTCACCGTTCAGCAGCTACGGGGCGAGAAGGTAGAAAAGCGCACTAGCCGCAAGGTGGAAGTGATCTCACCCAAGGCATCGCTGAAGATGGTCAATAACATTCAGCGCTTCGACCTGCTGCAAACCGAAGCGGTGAGCGAGCGCCTCCGCCCGGTCACGCTGTCGGTGTCGATTTACGCGGGCAGCGAGGTGGTCTCCAGTGAAGAGATCGTGACCTTCGATAGCGCAAGCGACAATATGAACGAGCGCATGAAGTCGGTGCGCCTCTCGCTATCAGGCACGTCATTCGACCGCAAGAATGACTACTTCCTAGTGCTGCGCGATAAAGACCTGGGCACCGAGCGGGAGCGCTACCGGGTGGTGATTGATCTCGCGTTTACGGATGATTTTTTCTAGGCCCGTCATCAGCTGGGAAGCTTTTATGTTTGTGCATTGTGCTTTTTTCGTCGTTTAGGAGTGACCGCCCACATGGATTTTGACTCATCTTCCGCCACGCACGTGACCGGCGCCCTCCAAGACGCCGATCTGGATACGATGCTCAACACGCACTTTGCGGGCCGCGTGGTACGTAAGGATCTCACCCAGCGCGTGAAAGAGGGCGCAAACGTGCCTGTTTACGTACTGGAGTACCTGTTAGGTATGTACTGCGCCTCTGACGATACCGAGGTGATTGCCAAGGGGTTGGAAAACGTCAAAGCGATTCTGACCGATAACTACGTTCGGCCGGATGAAGCGGAGAAAGTAAAATCCATTGTGCGTGAGCGCGGCAGCTTCAAGGTGATTGATCGTGTCACGGTGCGTCTGAATGAGAAGAAAGATCGCTATGAAGCGGCGTTCAGTAACCTGGGCATCAAGGATGCCGAAATCTCTGCAGGTATTGTTAAAGAGCACGAGAAGCTGCTGGTAGGCGGTATTTGGGTGATCGCCACGCTCAGCTACTTTCACGAAGAGGGGCAAACAAGCTCGCCGTTTGGCGTTAGCCTGCTCAAGCCTATTCAGATGCCCCACATGAATATGGACGAGCTGTTTGAAGGGCGGCGTGGGTTTACCAATGTTCAATGGCGTGAAGTGCTGATTCGCTCGATTGGTATGGAACCTGCCGAGCTGGATGAGAACGTGCAATGGCACCTGCTGGCCAGGATGATTCCATTTGTCGAGAACAACTATAACGTCTGCGAGCTAGGGCCACGGGGCACCGGCAAAAGCCATATCTACAAAGAGTGCTCACCCAACAGCATTTTGGTCTCCGGCGGGCAAACCACGGTGGCTAACCTGTTCTACAACATGAGCTCGCGGCGCATTGGCCTGGTGGGTATGTGGGATTTGGTGGCGTTCGATGAAGTGGCCGGTATCTCGTTCAAGGATAAGGACGGGGTGCAGATCATGAAGGATTACATGGCCTCTGGCTCCTTTGCCCGTGGGCGCGAACAGATGGAAGCCTCAGCCTCGATGGTGTTCGTCGGCAACATCAATCAAAGCGTGGAGTCGCTGGTGAAAACCAGTCACCTATTGACGCCATTCCCCGATGCCATGATTGATGCTGCCTTCTTTGACCGCTTCCATGCCTATATTCCCGGCTGGGAAATCCCCAAGATGCGGCCCTCATTCTTCACTCAGCGCTATGGGTTTATCGTCGATTACCTAGCCGAATTTTTCCGTGAGATGCGCAAGCGCAGCTTCGCTGATGCGATTGATCGCTACTTCTCTCTGGGCGACAACCTCAACCAGCGTGACGTGATCGCGGTACGTAAAACGGTATCGGGCTTGCTGAAGCTGATGTTTCCCCATGGGGAATACATGAAAGACGATGTACGGGACTGCCTGGAATACGCCATGCAGGTACGCCGCCGCGTCAAGGAGCAGCTGAAAAAGATTGGCGGCATGGAGTTCTACGATGTCCATTTCAGCTACATCGACAAAGAGACCTTGGAAGAGCACTTTGTGTCGGTGAAAGAGCAGGGCGGTGGCGGCCTAATTCCAGAAGGCCAGGGCAAGCCAGGGGTGGTGCATACCATTGGCCTCAGCGATAAAGGCATGCCGGGGGTTTATCGCATCGAAATGCAGGTAACCGCAGGCAGCGGCAAGCTGGCGATGTCAGGGCTTTGGAACTCAACGGCCGCCAAAGAGCAGGTCAAAATGGCGTTCGATTACTTCAAGGCCAACGCCAGCCGTATCAGTGGAGCCCGCAAGGTGTTGGAGCATGATTTCCACCTTCATGTGGTCGATCTGCAAAATAGCGGCGTGCTGCGTGATCTCTCGCTAGCAAGCTTAGTCGCTTTTTCCTCTGGCCTGGTAGGTAAACCTACTCAGAGCCAAATGGTCGTGCTGGGCGACATGAGTCTAGGGGGCAGCTTGAAACCCGTCGAAAGTCTAGCGGAATGCCTGCAGGTTGCCTTTGATGCCGGTGGCAAGCGCGTCACTCTGCCCATGAGCAGCGCCATGGATATTCCTACCATCCCCGGAGAGCTGTTCACCAAGTTCCAAACCAGCTTCTATGCCGAACCGATTGATGCAGTGGTCAAAGCGCTTGGGGTGGATTAAGGTTAATGAGTCTACCGTGATACTGCATTCATGGTTTCGCACGCACTGCAGAAGGCACTTAGATGCAAAAATCTAATGAGTCCAGTGATATAAAAGCAGACGGTGGCCCTCTGCAGCGGCTTAAGGGCTCGGTCGGCAAATATGAGCTGCCGTTTGAGCCTGTAGGCGCTGACGACTGGGAAGCCATGCAGGTGGAAGAGCCTGTTCCAGCCACCCAATCAGGTGATGAGCATCCGCCGAGATAGGCACGCATTGCACATGCCATGTTAGTGAGTACATGGTCGGTAGGGGAGGAGCATAGCAATGAAAGTGACTGAAAAAGTAGAAGTCGAGGCCGTCACTGATGTGGTGTGCGATGTCTGCCTAACCACAACACGTGTAGTAGAGGAAAATCTTGAGTACGCCACCCTCAAGGCACATTGGGGCTATGGCTCTCAACACGACGGCGAGCGCTATGAAGTTCACCTTTGCGAAAGCTGTTTTTTCAGCACGTTGGCTTACTTCAAACAAGAACGCCGCGTACAAAATTTGTTCAGCGAAGATAGTGACAGAGATCAAGCCTTCAATACAGATGACCGCCTGGGGCTCGTGGCGACGGATGATTATTTTGGTGATAGAGACGCCTAAGCGTGCTATGCAGTTTCGCCACGCTTTTGGACTGGTATAGAGAGCTGCTTAAGGCAGATTTCGACCCAAAGCGGAAGTTGCGGCCAATTAGGCATGTTGGTTCGACAGTGTTATGCAGCCGGTACGATATTGATGCTTTGCTGCCGAGCTGTATTTAGTTTCACGTGATTTCAAGGGTATAGATCGTGAATGAAATGCGGTATAACCCAAATGAACGTGCCAGCGGGTCAACTCAATAAATGAGTTGGCAGTCTTATACCTGTTAAGCATACGACACTATGAATCTTGAGAGGGCGTTGAAAAGTCAGCTGGCATTGTTCACACCTTGCACAGTCATTGCATTTCGTTCAACAAGCTGCACCAGATCACAGTGCGGCTATTTATCGACGTGGGCGGCGGTTAATTTGCGTTAGCCGATGATCTTCTCAAACTTGGCTATCAGAATTTTAGTGTTCTAGGTATTTCAAACGAAGCAATCCAAGCAACCAAGCAACGTTTCGAGACAGTCTCAAACACTGTGGAATAATTGTTCGTGGATATTACCACTCATACAACTCTGCCCAAACAGCGCTACGTTGTTTGGCATGATTGCGCAGTATTCCACTTTCTAGTTGTGCCAGGAACAGCTGTTTTAGCACGTAAACATAAACCTTGAGCAGGGTAAGTACATTACTCAGCGGACTGAAAGACACTGGGGGGAGGTGTAGCGTGCAGAAATAAGCTCTGCTCTCTTAATAAAGGAGAGCAGAGCGGTGATTTGGCATGTACATTTTGGTCCTGCCGCTAAGGGTCGGACTTGCTTGGCCTGACGAGCATTCGCTTGGATAAGCGGGAGCGCTCTTAACGTTCTACTCTGTCCAGCACTTCATGCATGCGGTCATGCGGGCTTGCCGGCGAAACGCTTTCTAATTGGGAAAAATCTCCACGTAAGGCTTTAAGCGCATAGCGTTCTTGGTCAATTTCTTTTGAAGTGCGTACGTCACGTTTACGGAAGATAACAATGGGTGGACACCATCCTTGCAATGCGTGTTGCAGCAGAAAGCCGGTTACCGCCGCAGGCAACAGGAACCATCGCTTATCGACTAACGCCCCAAGGGCCACTCCAGCCAAGCTCAGGGTAGCCGCGTTCGCTTCCAGAGTGCGTTCAATATCCCACTCATGGTCGAGCTCATGCAGACGGTGCTCAATTTCATGAGGATATTGGGCGAAGTACGCAATGTTGTCTTCGGTGCGCCGCCGGATATGCTGGTTGATGCTTTCGGCAGTATTCTGCTCAACGCGTGAAGTCGTTGAAGGCAGCATGTGACCTCCTTATCCTTAAGTTAATATGTCCAAAGATATCTTTAACCAAGAGCTAGCAATCTTAACGCTAATCTAGATCTACACTTTTAGTTCTATAATTCACTCTTAGCAAGCGGTGGTTTAAGCTCAAGCGCTGGTCAGCGGCTGCCTGAGAACCGCTTTGCTAACCACCACCCGCCAATCATTGCCACAAGCATCGCGACGAGAGGCGTGCTCAGTCCGACGACCGAGGCGATGGCAGGACCTGGACAGTAGCCCGAAAGCCCCCAACCAATGCCAAAGAGCGCCGCCCCACCGAGCAAACGGCTATCGAGTTCACGCTTGGTTGGTAGTTGAAATTTATCACCAAAAAAAGGGCTGCTCCGACGCAACACCAACCGGTAGCCGATGAAGGTAGTGATGACGGCCCCGCCCAGTACAAAGGCCAAGGTAGGATCCCATTCGTCGGCGATATCCAGAAAGCTGAGAACACGCGCCGGATCGGTCATGCCTGAAATGGCGAGGCCGAGTCCGAACAAGAGCCCTGCGGCGTAAGCCATTAAGGTTCTCATGCCCCACCTCCTATCACATGTCGGGTGATATAGACGGTTGCCATGGCACTCAGCAAAAACGTGACGGTAGCCGCCATCGAACGCGGCGATAGACGTGACAGGCCACATACCCCATGACCACTGGTACAGCCGCTGCCGAGCCCTGTCCCGACACCCACCAACAGCCCCGCAATCAACATCAGCATCACGCCACCGGCGGGATCACCAATAACCTCATTGGGCTGTCCCACCACGTTTCCCAGACCACCTCCCGCCAGAACGAGCACAACAGGCCCGGTGACCAGGCCAACCAAGAACGCGGCCCGCCAAGCGCTGTGGCCCTTTGGAGGCGTCGTCACCAGCGTGCCGGCGATGCCGCTGATACCGGTGATACGTCCTAGCGTGGCCATCAACCAGGTAGCGGAAATGCCGATGAGTATACCGCCGGCCAATCCTTGCAGATTTGAAGTCCAATCCACTTCGTTTACTCCTTAGTTTGGTGAACCTGTTGGGTGTTGGTTGCCTGAGCCAACGACGTTTTCTCTTGATGCAGGCTGCGCCAAGCATCGTAGGTACTGAGGAAGACCTCGCCGCCGAGCGCTTTCATGAAATCGGAGCCACGAAGCTTGTCCATAACCGGCCCCTTGACCTCGGCCAGATGCAGCGCCATGTCGGCATCCTTCAACCGAGCGTTGATCTCCTCTAGGCTCTCCAAGGCCGAGGCGTCGATGGTATTAACTGCCTGACACGCCAGCACGATATGCTGCAATTCGAAGTCACGGGAAATCAAGGCCATCACGGTATCCTCAAGGTAACGGGCATTGGCGAAATAAAGGCTTTCGTCGATGCGGAGTATGACCAGACGCTTATCGGTCTCAACGTCGTGACGCAGGACATTTCGGAAATGCTCGCTGCCCGGCACTCGGCCGACCACGGCGCTATGGGGACGGCTGGTACGGTAGAGATGCAAGGCGAGCGATAGCCCTACGCCGGCCAGGATGCCGCTTTCCACCCCATGGCCCAGGGTGGCGATGATGGTTACCAACATGGCTACGCCATCACTGCGGGAGTAGACCCAGTTTTTTTGCACCGCGCCCAAATCCACCAATGACAGGACGGCGACGATAATGGTTGCGGCGAGCGTGACGATGGGGAGATAGGCGATCAACGGTGTCAGCAGCAACGCGGCCAGTGTGATGCCTATGGCCGTGAACGCACCTGCCGCCGGAGTCTGAGCGCCGGCATCGAAATTGACCACCGAACGGGCAAAGCCACCCGTCACCGGCATGCCGCCAGAGAAGGAAGCCGCGATATTCGAAGTGCCAAGACCGATCAGTTCCTGGTTTGGCTCGATGCGTTGCCGACGCTTGGCGGCCAAGGACTGACCTACCGATACTGACTCTACGAAACCGACCACGCTTATCAGCAAGGCAGCTACTAACAGTTCACGCCATAGCCCAAGGTCCAAACCTGGTAAGGTAAGCGGAGGTAGGCCGGCCGGTACTTCTCCCACGACGGCTACGCCGTGCTGGTCGAGCTGCCAGGCCCAGCTCGCTAGGGTGGTCAGCGCCACGGCAAGAATCGGTGCTGCCTTGGACAGCATATCCGCTGAGCGTGACGGCAGGCCTAGCGACAGGAGCCCTGGCTTCAACCAACGCCGGGCAGCATAAAGAAAGACCAGCACACCTAAACCGATGGCAAGAGTAATCCCATGGAGGCTGCCCACGTTTACCCACAGGTCGCCCAGTAATTCGATCATGTTGTGACCCGAGGCTTCCACCCCCAGCAGGTGTCGGGCCTGACCGATCGCGATGAGCAGCCCCGAGGCGGTGATGAATCCGGAGATCACGGGATGACTGAGGAAATTGGCCAAGAAGCCCAGTCGCGCCACCCCCATGAGGATGAGAAGCAAACCAGACATCAGTGCCAGTACCAGTGCAGCGCCCAAGTATTCCGGCGACCCTTGCGGGGCGACGCGACCGATGGCCACCGCTGTCATCAGCGAGACCACTGCCACTGGCCCTACCGCAAGGGTGCGGCTGGTCCCGAAAATCGCATAAACGAACAGCGGAGCGATGCTTGCATAAAGCCCCACCTCGGGGGGAAGGCCCGCCAGCATGGCGTATGCCAGCGACTGCGGGATCAGCATGACGGTCACGATTACCGCTGCCAACAGGTCGCTGGCCAACGTATCGCGTCCATAGCCGGGCAGCCACTGGAGTATAGGTAGATAATGCTTCAGGCTGGCCATAGCACGCTCACGACCCAGAATCACCCTTTGCCTGATGGGCTTGTTGTTCAAGCCTGTCGCGCAAGGGCTCCAAGTCATAGCCAGCCGCATTGGCTGATTCGATCAGCTCGGATACCGGACGCTGCGGGGCGAGTGATAATGCCCACAAATGGGCCACGCGTTTTCCCGTTCGGCAGAAGCCGAGCACGGGGGCCTTTGCAGAATGCAGCACATCTGAATAGGCATCGATGTCCGCCTTTGCGTATTCCCCAGGCTTTACGGGAACTTCATGCCAGGCCATGCCCAGTGATTTGGCCTTAGCCTTGAGGGCATCGGGATCCGGCTGGTCATCACTTTCCCCGCGCGGGCGATTGGAGATAATGGTGCGGAACCCTTGTTCGGCAAGCTGTTCAAGTTCGTCGAGGCGAGGTTGTGCTGCCACGTAAAGGCGATCATCGAGTGGTTTGATATCCATAGGTTACCTCCTTGGTCGCTTTAGGAACGCGCCTCATCATCCCAGGCGGCCCCCGGTAGAGCATCGAGGGGAATCTTCAGGTAACGACGACCATTATCCTCTGGCTCTGGCAGGTCGCCGCCCCGGATATTGACTTGCAAAGCGTGCAGGATCAGTTTCGGCATGGGCAGCTTGGCGTCACGTTCGTTACGCAAAGCGATGAAGCTTTCCGCTGTCGGGCTGTCTTGGAGATGAATATTGGTTTCGCGCTGGACACTCACCGTGCTTTCCCACTCTGGCTCGCGATCGCCGGGCATGTAGTCGTGACCGGTAAAGAGCCGAGTGTCGTCCGGCAGTGCCAGGATGGCCTGAATGGAATCCCACAGTTTGTGAGCATTGCCCCCAGGGAAATCGGCACGGGCCGTACCACCATCCGGCTGAAACAGCGTGTCGTGCACGAACGCCGCATCGCCGATGACGTAGGTGATCGACGCCTTGGTATGGCCGGGCGAGAACATAATCCGGCCTTCTATCTCGCCCACGTGGAAAGTATCGCCCTCTACAAAAAGGTGGTCCCACTGTCGGCCGTCATCCGGAAAGTCGGGCCAGTTGTATATATCCTTCCATAGCGCTTGCACTTGCGTAACGTAAGCTCCTATAGCCGTTGGTGCCCCTGTCTTTTCCTTAAGATACTGTGCTGCCGAAAAATGGTCGGCGTGTGGATGCGTATCGAGTATCCAGTCAACGATGAGCCCCTCCCGTGCGACGTAATCTAGTAACTCATCAGCATGGTGGGTTGCAGTGGTCCCTGACTTCTCATCAAAGTCCAGGACAGGGTCAAGGATGGCACAGCGCCGTGTCGCAGGGTCACTGATAATATATTGAACGCTTGAGGTTCTTTGATCGTAAAAGCCGGCCACGTCCGGCCTGCCTGGTGAGTGTCGGAAATTACGCATATTCTTCCTCATTCTCCATTTTAGTTACAAGCCTAGACCATATTGGAATAACAAGAAAACAATGAAACATGTTTATACAAACATCAAGTAAAAGTGACATCTCCCCCTCTGATTGGGTTGAGCTAGCCAGATTCCAAGCGACTCAACGAACTCGAAGTCGCGAAGACAAGATTAAAGAAGCTTTTCACTGAGTCGCTACTGGAGATGATTGCCGCTAGCCACCGGGCTATTTAACTTCTGCCCAGCTTATAAATTAATAGGCATTAATACATGTAAAATTTAATAGTGCCTATTAGGGCGTGTCCTCATTTTGAAAGAAAGGCTGTCCCTCATTGATTTTCTGTGGGGTTATGCGACTCTTCTTAACAGAAGGGGAGTACAGCCATGACACGATATGTTTTGACCGATGACATTTGGGAACAGCTTCAAGTCACCATGAAAGCAAAGGGTTGCCACCGCTGGCCCAATGATCGAAATGTGATGGAAGCAATACTCTGGAAACTCCGAACCGGCGCTCCCTAGCGCGATGTTCCAAGTGAGTTTTGCCCCTGGAAAACGGCCTATAATCGCTTCAACCGCTGGGCCACCAAAGGACTGTGGGAGCAATTTTTTTTGAGCTACGAGGCGAAATTGATGCGGAGTGGGTATTCGCCGACGGAAGTTACCTCCGCGCTCACCAGCATGCGAGTGGAGCTCGGCATGGAGAAGAGCGGGCCATTGGAAAATCACGAGGAGGAGCTACCACCAAACTTCATATGCTCGCCGATGCGCATGGAAATCCGGTCGATTTTGAAGTCACTGGGGGTAACGTCCACGACGCCACGGTTGCAGAGCACCTCATAAAGAAGGTCGATCAAGCCGACCACTTCATTGCTGACAAGGGCTATGATTCAGAGGGCATCCGTGACCATGCCAGGGCAGGGGGCATCAACCCGATCATCCCCAAAAGATCAAACAACAAGACGCCAAATCCGGAGTTTGACGCCTTTCTCTACAGGCATCGCCATTTGGTAGAAAACCTCTTTGCTCGGCTGAAACACTTTCGCAGCATTGCCACTCGCTTTGAGAAACTGGCACGAAATTTCAAATCCATGGTTTACCTGGCGTGCACCTTCATTTGGTTGAAAATGAAATGAGGACACGCCCTAAGCAAACAAAACCATAGAAAAAGCGCTTGCCATGTTTATTGGGGCAAGCGCTTTTTTACATATGCGCGCTAAAAAATTCCCATGTAACAAGCTAATTACTTAATGCTAGATGAAATTCCATATACAGAACAGCTACTTAGTCATTTAACATTAAGAGAGCATTAAGCGATATATCATAACACATTGACACGTATCAACTTTCTACCTTGAGCAAAGGCGTAATCTAAGGGTATTCCGACATTCGCCCTGCGAATGCCGTTTAATTCGCCAAGGAGGCGCTATGGACGCAATACGTCGCTCGCTCTTGGGTCAAATGGCACGCTTAAGTGCAGGCGCTGCGCTGATGCCGTTTTCAAGCCTTGCCCAAGCTGGCATTAATCAGCAACCTGCCCGCCGCGAAGGCGACCCAACTAAACGCTACGGTATGCTTATCGACTTACGCCAGTGCATCGGCTGCCAAGCCTGTACGGTGTCGTGTCATATCGAAAACGCTGCACCGCTGGGACAGTTTCGCACCACGGTCTCCCAGTATGAAGTACAGCATCAGGAAAGCGGCGAATTAGCCACCTTTATGCTGCCCCGGCTGTGTAACCACTGTGAAAACCCACCCTGCGTCCCGGTCTGCCCTGTAGAAGCCACTTACCAGCAGCAGGATGGCATTGTGGTGGTCGATAGCGACCGCTGCGTAGGGTGTGCCTATTGCGTCAATGCTTGCCCCTACGATGCTCGCTTTATTAACCAACGCACTCAAACCGCCGACAAGTGCACCTTCTGTGCCCATCGTCTAGAAGCCGGACTATTGCCCGCTTGCGTTGAGAGCTGCGTAGGCGGTGCCCGCGTGATTGGAGATATGCGCGATCCTCAAAGCCAAATCAGCCGCATGATTCATGAACATCGCGATGCATTGATGGTGCTACAACCAGAAAAAAACACCCTTCCTCAGGTGTTCTACCTAGGCATGGATGAGCGCTTCACCACGCGTCCTAAGGCCGAGCCCGTTGCGCTCGAAGTACTCGACCCCCACGGTCAGGAGATGGGCTATGAATTCCACCATTGAGCTACTGGCACCGCGCTATGACATCGCCTGGTACCCGTGGGCGGTTCAGTACTTTTTTATGATTGCGGTTTCCTACGCCAGCCTATGGCTAGCCGCCCCAGCACTGGTATTCGGTAAAAAAACCTGGCTGCCTACCGCACGTCTGGCGCTAATCGCTTGCGTTAGCACTACGCTAGTGGCGCCCGTTGCGTTACTCGCGGATTTGCACCAGCCACTGCGGTTCTGGCACTTCTACGCTTACGCCAATAGCCACTCGTGGATGTCGATTGGCAGCGTTGTTCTGCCGCTTTATTTGGTTAGCGTGCTTGGCCTTGCTTGGTTGGCATGGCGGCCCGCGCTGCAGGCACAGTGCGGCACTCCAGGACTCGGTGGCATGCTAGCCACCTGGCTTTCACTGGGCAGAGGCACAACGCCACGAGCAATGGTCGCGGTGGTAGGTCTGGCTGCGCTGGGACTTTCCAGCGGCATTATGCTTTACACCGGTGCGGAACTAGCAATCGTAAAGGCCCGTCCGCTTTGGAACACCGTGTGGCTACCGCCCATGCTGGCGACCACCGGATTTATCGCCGCCTCCGGTCTGGTGTTAGTGCTGAACAGGGTTAGTGGGCTTTGTTCGCAAACCGCTATACGACAGATGCTGTATGTGCTGCTAGTGGCCTGTGCGCTAGCAGGATTGATCGCGCTTAGCTGGTTTTTAGATGGCGTAAATGCCCACGTAGGCTCAGTCGCCACCGCGCTGGAATCCGTGCGCCATAGCGCCTCGTGGCGCAACACTGCCCTCTGGGGAGGCATTACCGGCATCGCGCTGTTTGCCGCCGTGTTGTTTTTATTGACTCGCCCTACCCTGCGCCAGCCCGGGCCGAGCGGCGCTCCAACCTCTAGCCAGCCAGCACTGTTTGCCTGGGCATGGTTGCTAGGCCTCGTCGCCATACACATGGGCTGGATGTTTCGCTGGGTGGTACTGATGGATGTTCAGCATGTGGCGCGCAATAGTGCCGGATTTCACCACTATGGTATTCCCGCCGGCTCTTCCGGCATTTTAGGCATTGTTGGCACCTTCGGTCTCTGGCTCGCCGTTATTCTCCTGATTGAACTGTTTATTCCCTGGCGACAGGCCCAACAAGGCGGCCTTATAGCAATGCCAACCCACGCTGCCCAAGATGCTTCTACTCATCCTCTCACCGCTAAAAAAGGAGCGTCTAGTCATGTCTAAGTCTGCTCAAGACCCGTCACGCCGCCGTTTTCTAAAAGGCGCTGCCGCCGCTGGTGGTGCAGCCACCTTTGCCGTGGGCTATGCCGACCCACTGGCAAAAATGGCCAAGGGCATTACCGGTAGCGCGGGTGAAAAACCCAGGCACAATATTCATGGCAACTCGCTGACCCCAGAATACCGCGTCGATTTAGACACTGGCGAACTCACCTTAACCCCCGGCCAGCGAGTCGCCTTCACTATTTGTTACGGCTGTACTACCCGATGCGGCGTGAGAGTGAGGGTCGATGACACCCTTGGCGAAGTACTGCGGGTATCAGGCAATCCCTACCACCCGCTGTCCGCCGACGACCATTTACCTATGCGTACACCGGTGGCGGATGCACTGCGTAGTGTTAGCGCCTATGGTGAACAGGGTCAGATAAACCGCTCCACCGCCTGCGCCCGTGGCAACGCCATGATGAGCCAAATTACCAACCCTTTCCGAGTCGACAACTGCCTGAAACGAGTAGGTGAACGTGGTAGCCGTCAATGGCAGAAAATCTCCTTTGAGCAGCTAATTGAAGAAATCTGCGAAGGCGGCGACCTGTTTAACGAAGGCCACGTTGATGGACTGCGCGATATTCGCGATCACGACACCCTGATTGACCCTGACAACCCTGAATATGGCCCCAAGGCCAACCAATTAATGGTGATGGAAGCCACTGACTACGGGCGTTCAGACCTACTCAAGCGCTTTACCCTCAATGCCTTTGCTACCCGCAATTATGGTCACCATGGCGCTTACTGTGGTTTGGCTTTCCGCATGGGATCTGGCGCGGTGATGAACAATATTGTCACCAACGCCCACGTTAAGCCAGATATCCAAAACGCACGCTTCATCATGTATATCGGCTGTGCGCCCAGCCAAGCGGGCAACCCGTTTAAACGCCAAGGCCGCTTGATTGCCCAAGCCCGTGCAGCCGGTACGTTGGAGTACGTGGTGGTCGACCCAGCGCTCAATGCCGCCACCTCCCACGCAGCCGACAACAACCGCTGGGTGCCTATTCGTCCTGGGACAGACAGCGCTTTTGCCATGGCAATCATCCAGTGGCTACTCGACAACCAAGGCTATGCTAGTGACTTCCTAGCTCTGCCCGGCCAAGCCGCCGCCAATGCAGCGGGCGAAACCACCCACTCCAACGCCACTCATTTGGTGATTGACACCTATGAACACCCCCGCAGAGGTTATTTTCTTCGCGCCAGCGACCTGGGCCTAGCGGAAGCGGATAACGATGCTGACTCGCCGATGGTAGTCGCCAATGGCGAACTCGCGCTAAGCGAAGAGGTGATGACCGCCGAGCTCTTTGCCGAACGTCCGGTTGAGCTTGCCGATGGCACCACCGTGACCGTCAAAAGCAGCCTGACGTTGCTAAGCGAATCTGCCCACGAGTACGACCTAGACACCTATGCCGAGCATTGTGGCATTCCCAAGGCGACGATTATTGAATTGGCCAGCCGCTATGCCAGCCATGGCAGAAAAGCCGCTGTTAACTGTCACGGCGGCATGATGTCGGGTAACGGTTTCTACGCCGCGTTCAGCGTGCAAATGCTGAACTTACTGGCGGGCAACTACAACATGAAGGGTGGCAGCGCCGTGGGCGGCGGCACTTACAGCGGTACCGGCGAGGGCCCACGCTACGACTTAGCCAACTTTCCTGGTAAGCGCGCACCTCAGGGGGTGTTTCTATCCCGCTCGCGCTTCCCCTACGAAAAGTCTTCCGAGTATCAGCGCAAAGTCGCCGCAGGCGAAAATCCTTACCCGGCTAGAGCGCCGTGGCGCTCGTTGGCACCGCCGACACTCACAGAGCACCTACCCTCTGCACTAGATAGCTATCCTTACCCCATCAAAGCGGTGATTGGCTGTATGGCCAACCCGATTTATGGTCAGGCCGGTCTGAAAAGCGTCATTGTCGACAAGCTGAAGGACCCTAAGCGTCTAGGGCTCTTTGTCGCCGTGGATGGCTTTATCAATGAAACCAACCGCTACGCCGACTACATCGTGCCTGATTCCGTGATGTACGAGGTGTGGGGGTTTACTGGCGCGTGGAAAGGCACCCTCGGCAAACTAACCACCGCCTGCTGGCCCGTAGTTGAGCCACGCCAGCAAAAAACCGCCGAGGGAGAACCGGTGTCAATGGACAGCTTCTTTATTGCCGTGGCCAAGCGCCTGGGTCTGCCCGGCTTTGGCGACAACGCAATTCCCGATGCCCAAGGAAATCTGCACCCGCTCAATCGCGCTGAGGATTACTACCTGCGAGCCGCGGCCAATATCGCTTTTCAAGAAGAGCCACTGCCAGAAGCAGATGACGCTGATATTGCTCATGGAGGCATTGCCCCACTGCTGCCTAAAATCGCAAGAACGCTAAAATCTGATGAACGCGCTAGAGTTGCCTATCTCTATGCCCGGGGTGGACGCTTTGAAGATGCCAGCGAGCACTTCATCGGTGAAAAATTGAAATACCAGTGGAAGCAAACGCTGTGTGTTTACAACGAATCGGTAGGCACCAGTATTGATACCACTAATGGCCTGCCCAATAGCGGCGTCCCCTGCCATAAGCTGCCTCAGATGGCGAACAAGCAACCTATGCGCGAGATATTTTCTGAGCAGGAGTGGCCGCTGCTAGCCTTCTCGTTCAAATCCAATCTGATGAACTCTTACGCCATTGGGAGTGAGCGGCTACGTATGATCAAGCCTTATAACCCGATACAAATGCACCGCCAAGACGCCGAGCGCTTTGGTATCCAGCACGGTGATACCATTCGCATAGAAAGCCCTGGCGGAAGCGTTGTGGGATTGGCACTAGTCAGTGAAAGCGTAATACCTGGCGCCCTGGGCATTGAGCACGGCTATGGCCACAAGGATTTAGGTGCCACGCCACATGTCATCGACGGGGTATCCCAGCCGGATATGCCCTGGATGCGTGCAGGTATCAATATTAATGACCTAGGCTTTCAAGACCCCACACGGAAAGTAGATGGCACTTGGCTAGAGCCAATCAGTGGGGCCAGCGTGCGCCAAGGCTTACCAGTAAAAGTTAGACGAGTCTAACCAATGCAGAGCAATAGAATATATACAGCTAGCTTTGCAAATTTGGAATGAAAAAAACAAGGACGCCCTCATGAGCTTCTAAGGGTGTCCGCTAAGGCTGTAGTGGTCAATTAAAACTGGCCAACGGTTTATAGTTAACTCAGTATTTTTTCTCTGCCTGGTTCGGACACTTATCAACTTGACTAGAAACGCAACATTTTAACTGTCACTTATCTGCTAATTGCTGGCGATATGGTCGTTATATTCATTCATGAGTGGGTGCTCGGAGGAATTGTTGGCCTATTAGGCCGTAGCCACAGGCATGATCTTGTGTCATCAGATGACGAGGTTCAAAGGTCCAAAAGTGGTGGAGCCTAAATGCCCTAGATAGGGAACCATCTTTAAGTACACGGCTCATCCAGCCCAGACTCCCATAAGCAGCCAGCACGAATAGTCAGCGAGCTGGTTACAGTGCTGGGCTGGTACTGTGACTTCTCTAGGACTTTGGAGCGTTCGGCTCGTCCAAGGTGTCGTTCAAAAATTGACTAGCCATAGCCTAGAGCTTGCCGATCCTTTCAAACATCCTAAATCAAACAATGAGAGTGTACCTTGTGAGGCCTCCGTGCTTAATGCATTTAGCAAAGTTGAAATTACACGCGATGATCTGTCTTAAAGCCTAATTTTAACTAACACTCTGCAAAGAGTTTCTCGCTGCTTACCACCATACTTTATTCCCTTTGAATGCCCCATTTATTCCTGAAGAACGCTGTAAATGATGCCTTGTATGGATGGCAGGGGAATCCCAGGATACAGTAAACCCTGCGACGGACGTGACGGCATCACTTATGAAAGCACTTGGCCACATTGAACCCATAACAACCGCTAAAATTTACTAAAAAGTGGGTTAAATTAGCGGCTCTATACGTCCACTACCTCTTTTAAGCGCTTTCTGCATCACTTCATAATCAATGTTTGAGCGCTTTTGTTCCGGCAGTTCGTCAGCTTTGTTAACGATATTCAGCAAGTCGCTTATGCTCGTTTCTTGTTCATTACGCGAAGTAAATGCCTGCAAGTACAGCAAGTGGTCGGCGTCCCAGCCAAGCTTGATCGGCTCATCGATAATATTGACCTGGGTACCGTTGGGTATTTGCTCAAATACGGCTTTAATATCGTCGGGGTGCATACGGATACAACCTCGACTGGCGCGCATGCCAATGCCATCTGGTTGGTTCGTGCCATGAATTAAATAACCAGGAATATCCAATAAGATGGCGTGCTGACCGAGGGGATTGTCGGGCCCTGGCGGAACAACGTCAGGCGGTGGGTCGCCGCGTTCAGCCGCTTCCTGACGAACGGATTCGGGAGGATACCAAGCGGGGTCCTCAAGGCGCATGGTGGTTTTGGTAATCCCCAATGGTGTATCGAATCCATCGCGGCCGATGCCAATGGGGTAGGTTTCGACGCGAGGTGTTTCTCCATCTTGCACCTCGGGATAGTAGTAAAGCCGCAGCTCCGCGATATTGATAACCACTCCTTTACGCTCTACATCCGGCAGTATGTGTTGCCCCGGAATCTGAACCTGCGTTCCTTTCCCAGGAACCCAAAGACTAGTGTCGGGATTGGCCCGTCGAATTTCCTCATATCCGACACCGTGTGCGTGAGCAATATCGAGCAAGGTATCCTCTTCGTTCTCTACTTGAACGGTATAGGCCTCACCCACGATATTGCCGGTTTCAGGCAATAGATAATGTCCTAGTGGCCGTGAGGTCTCGCCAAAAGCCGAAAATGAAACAAGCCACAATGCCACCATGAATACGCAGCGAAGCAGTCGACCACTGACTGCAGGTTTTACAAAGCAAGAGTTCATAAGAAACGTTACTCACTATACGACCAAAAGCTCATTAGGCATGATGAACATTAACTGTAAATGAAGCGTGGATGTGGATAATGGCGGCTTTTGGCATTACATAATGCTGTTTAGTTGTTGGTTTGGATGGTTTCGATCTATCGGCTGCAAAATGGGGCTGCCTCATATTAACTTCATCCCCTAATGGCATACTGCTGATAGAAACCATTTTCTATGACCTTGAGGAGTAAGTATGCGGGTATTACTGGTCGAGGATGATGCCCCGGTAGCGGCTGGCGTCGAAGCAGGATTGGCACTGAGCGGCTTTGTGGTTGATACCGTCACCACCTTGGATACTGCGAAAGGCGCGCTAGCCACCATTAACTACGATGCTGTTATTCTCGACCGTCGATTGCCCGATGGAGATGGTTTGACGTTATTGAAGCATTGGCGTCATGCGAGCGTGGCGACGCCAGTGCTGATGCTAACGGCTCGAGATGCGGTAGCGAGCCGCGTCGAGGGCCTTCAGGGAGGCGCAGACGACTATTTGATCAAGCCGTTTGATCTTGACGAGTTAACAGCCCGGCTCCAATCGTTATTACGCCGTACGGCAGGGCAAGTGGATCACGCCATTCGTCACGGCAGCCTGGCATTAGACCCCGTCACACGTAGCGTCACGTTGGATGGAGAACCCGTCGTCCTGTTGCGACGCGAGTTAATGCTGCTGGAAGCATTAATTCGAGCTCGCGGGCGAATTCTGAGCGCCGATCAATTGAAGGACTGCCTTTACGGTATTGATGATGAGATCGAAAGTAATGCGCTTAATGTGCACATCTACCAACTGCGTCGCAAGCTGGGACGCAACGTGATCGAAACCGTGAGAGGTTTGGGTTATCGACTTGGCAAATACAACAGTGATGCGACCTCATGAATCTGCGCTTACGTCTGGTTGCTACACTTGGAATTACTCTCGTGCTGCTATGGAGTATCACTGCCATATGGTCAATGCGTGACCTGTCGGCGCAGTTGGAAGAGTCTCTGGATCAGCGTCTGGCTCAATCGGCGCGAATGGTGGCTGGTTTGTTGGATCGCGTGCCAGCAACGTCTTGGAACGGTACAGAAGATGAAACGCCAACGATTCCTTCGCTGGATGGTATCGCTTGTCGAGTATCATCGCTTCGTGGTCAAGTGGTGGCGGGTACGCATCCGGAAATGAACGACGTGCTTGCCGTTGAGGCTGAGGGGTATCGGTATCGCGAGCACAACGGGCAGCGCTGGCGAGTTTACACGTTAGTTGATAACGACAAGCGTATTACGGTGGCTGATCGTCTGAAAGAGAGAGAAGCACTGCTGCTGCAGGTTCGCCGGGCCGCGCTTTACCCATTTCTACTGGCGCTGGTGGGCAGTCTTGTTGCGCTATGGTGGGGGGTAACACGAGGACTTGCGCCGCTTGCCAAGTTACAACAACGACTTATTCTGCGCGAACACAATGACCTTTCGGCACTACCTCTTCATGGATTGCCTGGTGAAATTCGCCCGCTGATCGATAGTTTCAATACGCTACTGGCACGAACGCGACGTATGCTTGAATTGGAGCAGCGCTTTACCGACGATGCTGCCCACGAACTTCGTACACCGTTAACTGCCGTTCGCACACATCTGCAAATCGCGAGGCGTGTTGACGGTCACCAGCAGTACGAAGCGATGCAGCAAGCTGAAGCTGGAGTAGATCGACTAACGAAAACGCTTGGTCAGCTTTTGCTATTGGCGCGAATGGAAAGTGAGGACATCACACGTGCCCGTCGTTCTGATCCTACTCCTCTTGGGGGGGCACTGGTGGCTGCGATGACAGAAACCGGTAGCCGTGATCATTGTCATTATCCCCAGGGCGTTAACCAAGTACATGTCGCCCTATCTGAGCCGCTTCTCGTGACGGTTCTACGCAACCTGCTCGAAAATGCGATGCGTCACGGCGCACTCGGTGCGCCGATAGAGATTTCCGTACAGGAATCAAAGGGAATGACAGTCATCGATATCACTAGTCAAGGTGAAACCATTGCTGCCGAACACCTCTCCCGACTGACGAAGCGCTTTCATCGGGGAGATCATCCTAAAGGTAGTGGCTTGGGTCTTTCGATCGTCGAGGCGATTGTCACCCGGGCAGGAGGCCGAGTGATGTTCGCATCTGGCAATGGTGTTGGGCTACGAGTGACGCTTCAATTGCCTTCGGGTTGAACCCGTTTAGATTAAGGTGAATCACTCCCCATAATGGCTCGAAGCTTATCGGGCGAGGGAGCACCCATCACACTGTGCACGTCACCGTTGTCATCCTGATAAAAGGTCGCTGGCGTTGCAAAGAGTTGGCCATCGCGCATTAGCTGGGTGTTTTCGCTAACCCACTGCTCGCTTTGGTCATCCCCTTGATTTTCGGGCATGGCATCGTTGCGGTAATGCTCAGCCAGCGCTTCGCCAGGATTATCCGCATCGAGTATCGCGGCTGCCTTTTCAGGGCTGTCTGCTTTGAGAATACCTACTATCAAATGACGAACCTGAACGTCGCCACTTTCAACCCAGGGTTGGGCGTCTTCCCACAGTTGGCGGCAGTAAGGACAGTTGGGGTCACTAAAGGTATATACGATACGGGGTGCCTCTTTATCGCCATCGCGCACCCAGTGTTGGCTATCCATTTCTTGCCATAACTCGGCGTTTCTTTGACCGTTGACGAGTTGCTCTAGCCGCTCAGCTGAAACGTCCTGGCCCTCGGCATTGATCAGTGTACCAACTAGCGCATGCTCGCCTCCCGAGGTAAGGTATGCCGCAATCGTCTGGCCACGAGCACTACCTGCATATCCAGTCAGCCCGTCCGGCGCATCGAATTCTCCATGAATCGTGAGACCTTGCTGTTCGAGCTCTTGAATAGGGGCGGGCCACTCAGCGGCAGTTGCAGGCAGACTTGTTGCCAGCGCAATGCTAGTCCCAAGCGTTAGTGTGAGGCGTAGTGGTGTCATACAGGCGTTGAAAGCGGCCATGTGTGTTGTCTCCAAAGTGAGGTGAGTTAGAGGTTGAAACGCGCTAGACTGCGATCGAGCGTGGCGCGAGACAGCTCTCCAAAGTGGGTGTCGATAAGCGTGCCATCGGCGTTGTAATAAAGCGTGGTGGGCATGGCCATGGCACCCACGTCATGGCCGAGCGCATTGTTCCGGTCGAGGTAGACATTATCGAGGGTGAGTGACTCTTGCTGTAAAAAGGCACTAACGGTGCTGAGGCTCTCGCCCTGATTGACGAACACGAACGTCACGTCGTCTCGCTCTTGTTGAGCCTGCTCAAATACAGGCATTTCGCGTCGACACGGCGGGCACCAACTGGCCCAAAGATTGACCACCATGGGGCGATCAGCTTCGCTTAGCATAGTGGGAAGAGTCACTTCGTCATGCTTAAGCGTGGTTAACGCCGTCGAAGGAATGCTAGCACCTTGAGATACCATCAGTGTCAGTGCCCCCGCCGTCAGCGACCAGGTCAGAGCCCCTGATATTACGGCTGTCCCGAGAGGGCCGCGCTCGTGAGGTTGGCGCCATAGCCGCCAAGCAAGGTAAACCAAGGCGACGACAAGGCCCGCTAGCGGCTCGAAGCCGCGATCGCGTATGTCAAACCACGACCAGAACGTATCGTAGCTTTCGCCATATTGAACGATGAAAACAAGTCGCGCCCCGATCACACCCAAGAGCATGGCATTGAAGATGCTATCGCCAACGTTGACCTTTCGACGGCGGCCTAGCCAGCCTCCGATGATCAGTGCGATAACTATCGAAAGCATCAGCAAAAGCTGCCCTACGCTCAGAGCTAACGGGCCGATAACGAGGCTGCGATCCAGGGGACTCATGAACCACCTCCAGTGGTACTGCTGCCGGTTTGTTTGGCCTGATCGAAGCGCTTCAGAAATGTGTCAGCGTCTAGTTCGCCGATAATGCGCGCACTGCGCCGCTCGTGCCCGTCAGAGCCGAACCACATTAGCGTTGGCGGCCCAACGATGCCGAAGTGCTCCATGATCTCCTTGTCAGATGCGTCGTAGTTAGTTACGTCGATGCTCAACCGTTGCACATTCTCCAGTTCGGCTTGAACAGTGGGGTCAGCGAAAACTTCCTGTTCGATCACCTTACAAGAGATGCACCAGTCGGCCGTAAATTCGACGAGCGTCATCTGGCCGCTAACCCCGGTTTGGTCAATACGGGCATCAAGCGTGGCTAGATCTTCAACCTCATCAAAGGTAAGCGGTTGCTCATTGTTTGACATCGAATCTGCTGTGTTTGAGCCTCCATTAGTTGATGTAAAAATCGCTAGCGGACGCCAAGGATCAGAGGCACCGCCGGCAGCGCCGATTAACATTAGCGCGCTCCATATGGCTATGCTTGCTGCACTGGCCGTCAAGACTTGAGACGTGATGCCACTAAGGCCTTCGTTCCGAGCAAGCGACATGAGGGCTATCGCAAAGCTAAGTGTTAGAGCGCCCCAAAGGCCGAGAACGATGGCATCAGGTATTACGCGAGCCACAAACCAAATCGCCATCCCCAGTAATACAAAGCCGAAAAGCGCTCTGATGCGAATCATCCAGGCACCCGGCTTAGGTAGAAGCTGGCTACCCACGGTGCCGATCAGGATGAGTGGTAGGCCCATTCCGAGTCCAAGCGATAACAGGGCTGCGCCGCCCAACCAGGGGTTGCCACTATCAGCAATGAACAGTAGCGCTCCCGCTAACGGCGCGGTCATGCAGGGACCCACCAGCAGTGCAGAGAGTACGCCCATGATGGCAACCCCTTTCAAGCGACCACCACGTTGACGCGACATGCCTGAATCAAGCCGCTGGCGAAGCGCTCTCGGCAGCTCTAATTCGAATAAGCCGAACATGGCCAAGGCGAGAACGATAAACAGTAGCGAGAACAGGCCGATAAACCAGACGTTCTGAAACAGCATCTGTAGATTGGCGCCTGCCATGGCAGCGGCCACGCCGAGTAACGCATAGGTGGCCGCCATGGGAAGGACGAAGGCAGTAGACATCACTAAGCCTGCCGCTCGGTGGCTCTCGCCCACCTCTCGTCGCCCCGCGATCAAGCTCGAAAGGATCGGTATCATCGGCAACACACAAGGCGTGAACGTCAGTAACAGCCCCATGCCGAAGAATGCCGCCAGCGTCCAGAACCAATTACCTCCGGCCAGTTGCGCCGCCAGTTGCTGGTCTTCTGCCATCGTAATTTCTGGGTCAGAAGTAGGGTTTTCTTCAAATGAGGATTCGTTCGTGGCATCCGATGGTTCATCGGTTTTGGATATGTCCTGGCCAGCAGACGCTAAGTCAAAGGTCTGTTCCTGAGGTGGATAGCAAAGGCCCGCATCGGCGCAGCCCTGCCAGCGAAGAGTAATTGTTTCAGCATTGCCAGGCTGGGTGATCATACTCAACGAATGACGATAAACCTCAGAGCGTCCAAAATACTCGTCCTCAATGGTTTCCCCGTCAGGGATATTCAGCGATAGCTCACGCCCATCGGCTTCAGCAGAAAAACGGTGGCGGTAAAGGTAGTAGTCGGGCTCGATTTGCCAATCAATCTCCAGAGATTCGCCATCATGGCTAAGTGTTGGCTTGAAGACTTGCTCTGGAGGAAGAACGCTCTCCTGCTGGCCAAAAAAAGATTGTGCAGTGGCTACTGTGGTAACGCTTAGCAACCCCAGTAATAGTACCCACTGCACCAGCCTAAAGCACATGGCCTCTTGTATCGGCCTGTTCATAGCTCGCATTTCCAGCACTCCTGATTCGATGCTGGATAGGATGGCTTATGGGGATTAACTGAAAATGAAGGTTTTCCTGCCTAGTGGCTTGGCTGGCGTACAGACGGCCCTACCTGATACTCGGGCAGTGACCGACGCACTGCTTTCAGCGGCCCGGAGCAGGGTCCCATGACGCCCTTCCCCGCCGTCAACGATGTTAGTTCAACACGAGAAGCGAGGTTACAGGATGGGTGCGAGTACAATTTTTGTGGTGCTGGCGGCGCTTTTCTGGGGGTTATCTGGCGGGATCGGCGGAATCCTTATAGCCGACGGTTGGGACGCGTTCGTGGTTTCCTTCTACCGGGTGCGATCGGACTACTGTGCGTCCTCATCTGGCTAATACTGCGTCCACACAGTAGTGGCCTGACAAAACGCCGGTTATGGTTCTGGTCAGTCATCGCCGGTGTCGGCGTAGGGGGTAACTTCTCGTTCTATTTCTTAAGCATTGCGCACGGTAGCGTTGCTGTTGCGGCTACATTGATGTACAGCGCCCCAGTCTTCGTATATCTCGTATCCTTCGCTCTAAGGCTCGAAAGTCCCACGCCGCTGAAGTGGGCCGCGATCGCAGTAGTGATTCTTGGTGTCGTATTGCTTACACTGATTTATGACGTCGGTGCGAGTGGCGTTACGGCGATGGGTGTAGGTGCTGGTCTGCTTGCCGGACTGTCCTACGCAATATTCATTTTCGGCTTCAAGTATGCGGCGCCACACGGTAGCCCGCAGGCTATTCTCTCTATCGCGCTTATGGTACTTGCCAGTATTCTTATCTGGCCGAGTGATGTTGGCCAGACGGTTGCTGTCCTGAGCACGCCGGATTGGCCGCTATTCGCAGTACTCGGTGTACTCGGCGCAGGTTTGTCTTTTGTTCTTTATATCATTGGTTTGAAACATACTGCCCCGGCCGTGGCCTCCGTTGTCGCAATGGTCGAACCGGTCACCGCGACGCTGTTCGGCGTCGTGGTGTTAAGCGAAACCCTGGTAGGGCCGCAAATTCTGGGTATGGGACTGATATTAGTCACAGTGACCGCGCTGAGCGTCTTTTCAAGCTCTGGACGGCCACCCTCCGGATAGAATCACTAGCTGGTTATCGTTCTGATCTAGGATCCAACGCTGTGATTACAGCTATCTGTAGGTATTGACGACTTGCGAAGGGTGAACAGAGAAAGGTAACGAGTTTTTTCTTGGCTTATTTGATATTTGCCTAACTAAATATTACAGAAGGCGCGGAGTAGCCAAACCGCTCAAACTACCCATTATATCAAAACTTACTAAATTTCCGCTATTGGCCGAAATCGGAATGCACGAACACCCCATGGTGCGCGTGCCACGCCCATCAGGAAAACCCGAAACCAAGTCGATCCCGCGCTTAGCTAATGAATACGATACTTTTGAGCGATGCCTTGCGCATCGAGACCAACGTGGCAGAGAGATCTGGGGAACACGCCGCTGGAAGGAGTTGTTGAGAGTAGAGGCACGCTCCGTCGCGCGTCATCGTGAACGGCCTGCTGGCCCGATAACGGGCGTTTACCATTACGAGCGTCCCACTGGGACAACACTCTGGGTAGCGGCTTGGTATGCGTTGATGCCCGGTGGTTCACGCAAAAAACGCAGCGCGCAGTTCAGTTTCGGTACGTCACGCACCCGCTATGCGACCTCAGAAGAAGCCATGCAGGCAGCGATTAAGCGGCGGCAAGAGGAAGAGGCGCGCTGGTACTGTGTCGTGGGTAAGCGCGATCAACGGCGCGTGAACCAATGACGTAAGGTTCCCGCTTCAAGGAGTGCCGATGGCTTTTCGTTTTCAACGTCGTATTTCGCTTGCGCCCGGCGTGCGCCTGAATATCAGCAAGCGTGGTGTGGGCCTTTCTGTCGGCCCGCGAGGTGCCAGTGTCAGCATGGGGCCACGAGGTATCCATGCGCATGCCGGACTTCCTGGAACAGGACTGGCCTATCGCACCCAGCTGTCGTCATCTCGGCGCGCTTCTTCAAAGGAGCAAGCAAGTGCCCCCTCAGCCCTAGAAACGCGCATTGGGCAAGGGGAGTCGCTGGGGCTTCAGCTGTCGGTTAAAAAAGACGGCAACGTGCGCTACCTATTTGAAGATGGCACTCCACTCAGCGACCAGGACGTACGTTGGCTGCGCCGTCATGCACGTGATGCTATTCGTGCACAGCTCAAGACACTCTGCGATGAATTAAACGCGGACATCGTGCGCTTAGGGCAGCTGCACCACGATACCCCATCTCCTCAATGCAGTGGCTACACCCCACGCCATTTTGCTGAGCCGGCACCCACTCCGCCCACGCCGGTGCCTCTTCCATGGTGGAAAGTGCTATGGCCACCGGCACGCCGTCAATATGAGGTCGATAACACACGTCGCCAGAAGCGGTTTAATGATGACTATCGTACCTGGGAGCACCGCAAAGCCGATTTTGATGCCGCCGAGTTTGCCCGACAACAGCGAGAAGAGCAGGGCGTGCCAAGACAACGTGATGACATGACGCTCACGCTTCAAGAACGCCTAGAAGAGATCGACTGGCCTCGCGAGACCGTGATCGATTTTGATTTGGGAAGCCATGACACCACGATGGCGCTGGATATTGACCTGCCCTCTGACGATGACATGCCGGATCGAGAATGGACGATGCCCGCCAAAGCGCTCAAGCTCACCCCAAAATCCCTGAGTGCCACACGACAGCGGAAACTGTACCGTGACCATGTCCACGGCATTGCCTTTCGTGTGCTTGGCGCCGTGTTTGTGCGTTTGCCCTCTGTTCAAGAAGCGCGGGTATCCGGATATCGCCAAGTGGTTGATCCCACCACGGGCGGTACCCGCGATCAGTACCTTTACAGTATCAAGGTCACCCGGGCACAGTGGAACCGTATCCACTTTGATCAGCTTGAAAAGGTCGACCCGGTGGCGGCGGTAGAAGCGTTTACACTCCGCCGTGACATGACCAAAACAGGCATTTTTCGGGACATTGATCCGTTTAAGCTCGTCTAAACCCTGGCTGAGGCATAATTCCAAGGCTTTTGTGTTTGACCAGAGATTCCTATTCAGTGGTAGTGACAACGGGCAGGCGTGAGCGGCGCTGACATGACAGCTCAACCGTTAATCGTGGGAGGGGGGATGAGCTCCACAAGTCAATATTTTCTAGTAAAATTTATGCTTTATGGTGGATAACTGCTATATGTTTGATAAGGATATCTTAGCAGGTGATTGCCATGAAATTGCTTGTCCGCCCAAGTCCGTTCATTAACGAGTCACTTGAGAGCTACATGCTCCGTCTATCGCAAGAGAATTTCTTCGAATACTATCAGCAGCTTAGTCGAGCGATAAAAGACTGGCTGCAGCTGCATGACCATGAAGCAGCAGGGGCGTTTCCAGAGGAGTTGAGCCGTTTAAATGTCTATCACGCGGCTCAGAGTAGTAGTCGACGCATCAGAGCGCTCAAGCTAGTGGAGTCGCTAACAGATAATGAAAAACTTCCGCTACTACACTTGGCAGTAATACATTCCAGCGAGAAATTTTGTTCGCGCTACACGAGTGTATTTTATGGTGGTACACACGTGCCCAGGGCGTTAGTTCGGCAAAAGAGTATACCTGTTTGCCCTGATTGCCTCAGTGAAGCTAACTACATTCGGCAAGAATGGCATTGGATGCCCTATGAAGCCTGTATTAATCATGGCAAACAGATGCTGCATGAGTGCCCAAAATGCGAAGAGAAATTAAATTATACCGACTCTGAATGCTTGCATACTTGTCGCTGTGGATTCGATCTTCGTAACGCTGACTCTGAGCCAGCAGACGAATGGCAGCTTATCGCCAGCCGCCTAGTAGTGGGTGAGCATTCGCCTTCAAGGCATCCTCTGCTAGACATCCGCTCAGTCAGTTTGCGCCTAGCGTGTCTGCTGTGGTACCAGCTATATGTACATAAAACGCTAGATGCCTGCGATCAGGTTTCCACTCGTACGATTGAACAAGCTATAGAGTATTTCACGCATTGGCCTGAAGTGTTTACAAAGGAACTAGAGGAGCAAGTTTCACTCTCAGGCGATAAGTTGATATGTGATTATAATAAAACCTCATTTCGCGATGTTTTTGGCAATATTGTCGGTATCTCGCGTCTTCTCTTGAAGGCTTATCCAGAAAACGATTTTGTCTTGACGCCATTAGAGAATTTTTTAGCACGATTGGTTGATCAGAATCCGCAAACACGTGTGCCAAACGTCGCGGACCTACTTATTAGTATGCCGGAAGCCGCGATCTTGCTTGGTACGTCATATGAGCAAGCGTACCGGCTTTATGAAGAAGGGTATCTTAAATGCGCGGTTAGATTGAAATCACATGAAAAGCTAGTGAATGGTATTGGAGTGTTTTATTTAAGAGAAGTAATGGAGCTGCGTCAATCACGAATGCCGATTGAGACAGGCGCTTACAATAACTATTTACCCGCGTGGTAACGTCATGTCTTTAAATACACTGTTGGAACTTGATGAGCCAAGCCGCTCAGAAGCAATTCGTAAAGCCTTTGCTCCCTACACGCCGCTGCTAGAGGTTTCTGAAGATGTTAACGCTGCTATTCTGGTGCTGCTTAACTTATCGCATAAGCGTCAGTACGCTCCCGATTTGTTGAATAAAAAAAGAGCAATTGAAACACTCAAAGATTGGCAGCATATAGAAAGCTGTGCGCAGGAAGTACAGTGGCTGCACTCACATAACCTAAAGTATCCTGATACACGTGTCGCACATCAAAGAATTTTAGTAAAGTCTGAGAAGCCCCCTAGTAGTGTCATTTCTTCATTTAATAGCGTGAGTCGTTTGGGCTGGTCACACAACTCAGCAGCTGTTAATAAAGCAAAGCTTTTTGGAGCTCAATTTATATTTAATGGTGTGACACACTGTTTAGCTACAGTCATTATAGATAATGAAGAAAGGTGGAAGGAAGAATTCAAGAAGCTTGGTATATCTGATGGTCAGTGGATTTACCTTCAGTCGCTTTTCGTGAAATATTTTACTGAAAATCTATTACCCTCTTATGTGGATAGATATTCTGTACAAGTGACATTTATCTACCAAGGAAAAGATGTAAGCATTACACCGGTCACTTCACATTCATTGTTGGCCGATATTCAAATTTCTCGCCGCAATAAAGCTGGGAGTTTTTCAACAATAAAACATTGGCACCCCTCAAGTGTTGGAGATTTAGCATCATCACTTGGAGGCAATATCTCCGCTCTTAATTATTCACCTCGCTTGCTATCTAATAGTTGCTATAAAAATGGGAAATTTTCTGAAAGCGTGTGTGTAGACTTTCATCACAGTTCTTTAAGAAGTCAATCGTTTATCCTGGCATGTAATGAAATTGTTGAAAGTAAAAGCTTGTTGGTAGCTAAGGAAAGGCGAGATCATAGGCGTTCTGCTATTAAGTTGCTGAGGCAGTCTTTATCTGAATGGCTATCCCCAGTTAGCTATTGGCGAAATGTAGGAGGGGAGGTACCTTCAGACCGGGAAAACAGCACTGCATTTCTTTTGATTTCTGCTCTTGACGAGGATTTACTTGAAGTCTTACCTGAGGTTAATAAAGAATTGCATAGTATTTTGGTAAGGTATCCCCAGACACAAAGTTTTGCTTATCATCCAGAGCTATTAATTCCTTTCAAGGCTCAGCTTAAGTCCTTGTTGATTGGGATGAAAATCAAAGAAGATGAACCCATGGCTGAAGAGCCATATCATTACCTTCACTTTAAAAACCTACATGTATTCGATGCACAGGCGCTATCTTGTCCCTATCTAGTGGGCTTGCCTTCACTGCTAGCAGTATGGGGAACCGTCTATAACTACCAGCTACGTTTACGAAAACTCCTTAAACGGAACATTGTCTTTGAAGGAGTTGCCTGGTTTTTGCGGCAGTATGAGCTTTCTTCGGGTGCCAAGATATCTGCCCCTTACCTACCACCAACGAAGCCAGGCGAGGCTCCTAAACGCGCAGGCCTGATTGATATGCGCTTTTGCGATTTACGCATGGATTTAGTTATTCGCTATCGTGTAGAGGATGGAGATGATACTCCGCTGGGAAATGACGAATTACCTATGTTGCAGTCTGCTTTCCCCGGAAGGTTCGCTGGGGGGACTATGCAGCCCCCGCCACTTCATGAAGAGTTGCAGTGGTGCCAAGCATACGCAGATGCGCACAGTTTATTGGCAGCCATATCGCTTCTGCCGGATGAAGGTCGCTGGGTTGTCGACTCAGAAAAACAGGTGCAACGCATTGAAAGCTTGGTGGCATGGTTGTCCAAGTACCCCAATCATTTACCTGCTACGAGTGGCTATCAGTTGCTTGAAGAACCTTGCTATCGGTCTGGTTCACACAGGGAGTGCCATGCTTATGCTGAGTCTGTGGTAGGTCTAACAGAGACGCTGTCACCGGCAAGCGTGAGGCTCAATGGTAAAGCTGACTTTCTTAAAAACGCATTCTGGAGGTTGAAAAGCCAGAACCTGACTATGCTGATGAAAAAAGCATAGGCAGGTCAGTATGATGAACTCTTTCAGGCATCTTAGCTATGAGCGCTCTCTCAACCCAGGTAAGGCGGTTTTTTATTACCGGACAGATTCGAGCGAATTTGAGCCGTTGCAAGCTGAAGTGACACGGTTTCGTGGCCCCAAGTCAACGTTTAGCGATGGTTATATGGCATCTGGAACTGCACGCGCAAAAGAAACAAGTGATTTAGGCTTTTCTAATCCTATTATGCTCGAAACGTGTTATGTACCACCTTTAGTCGATACGGTGTATTGTCGTTTTTCTTTACGCATCATTTCAAACAGTTTAGAACCAAATATCTGTGATAATGCAGAAGCAACAAAAGCATTGAGAGAATTTTCTGATACTTATAGAAGCTTGGGTGGATATCATGAGTTAGCAACCCGATATGCTAAAAATATTCTTTCAGCTGAGTGGCTTTGGAGAAATAAATTTGCAAGAGGAATAGCTGTTGAAGTTTCTACCTCAAGTTTAAAAAACTACTGTGTTAAAGACGTACAGTACAAAGAATGGGGTTCTTCTTGGGAAGGAGGTGACCTTAAATCATTAGAAGGACTAGCAGCCGAGCTTGAAGAAGCACTTTCTTGCCCACAAAAATTTCTTTTTGCTGATGTAACTGCCAAAATTAAAACAGAATTTTGCCAAGAAATATTCCCCAGTCAATTATTTGTTGAGAAAGATGATAGAGGCAACGGAAGTGCAGCGAGGCAGTTTATGAAAAGTACAATGAGTGATGGTCGTCAAGCAGTTAGCTTTGGTGCTTATAAAGTTGGAGCAGCAATTCAAAAAATTGATGACTGGTGGCTAGATGAAGGTGCTGAATACCCTTTAAGGGTGAGTGAATACGGTGCAGATCGTAGTCGGGTTTTAGCTATGCGTGAGCCGGTTACGAAAAAAGATTTTTACTCGCTGTTAAACGAAATTATAAGTATCACAGAGAAAATGATTGAAACCAGGCAGGCCAGCCCTAATGCACACTACTTGATGTCAGTGCTAGTGAAGGGCGGTATGTTTCAAAAAGGAATAAAGAAAGGTGAAAAATGAGATACTTTTTTTACATAAAATATCTAATGCCGTCAGCTAATCACGCATTTTTAGCAGGTAGATGTATTGCTTGCTTACATGGTCTTATGAGCGGCTCTAAGATAACAAGTTCGGGCATTGGTGTTTCGTTTCCATCATGGGCTACGGACTCAGTAGGGGACTCAATCGCTTTTGTGAGTAAAGATATTAATGCTTTGTCTTACTTATCATCAGTGCGGTATTTTAAGAATATGGTGGACGAAGAGTTTATTGAAGTTAGTGATATCAAAATGGTTCCTGCCATATCAGAAGAAGTTAGGTTTATTAGAAACCAGCATGTTGCTAAATCTTTCCCAGGCGAAATTAAGAGAAGGCTGATCCGCAGCAAAAAGCGGGCGGAAAAACGTGGCGAGACGTTCATGCCTAGTAGTGCCGTATCAGATCGCTTCGTTGATCACTGCCACGTAATTCCTATTGATAGCCGATCGTCAGGCCAACGCTTCCCGCTGTATGTGCAGCTTGAAGCACTTGGCGAAGAAAGCAAGTTTGATAGCTACAATAGTTACGGGCTTGCTACACAACATACATACCCTGGTTCTGTGCCAAGCCTTAAGCAGATTACCTAAATATTGTTAGAAAATATATTATGATACTTATCAATGGCCTGCCTGAATTACGCCAAAAAGGGTATTTTTAGCATTTTGTACTTATCTCGTTGATGTCTATATTTAAACTGCTAGCTAGGTCTAGTGAACCGCCGAATAGGCAGCTGAAAAAAACAAGAAAACCGTGCAGGGAAGCAACAGCAAATGAACCGCCGAATAGGCAGCTGAAAAAATGTACTGCTGTGATCTAGCCGGTGAGCCGCTGTGAACCGCCGAATAGGCAGCTGATATTAGGACTGGAAGCCAGCAACGGTAATGATACACACCGCCGCAAGGCAGTATTGGTTTTCAACCCTCCAAGATTTCTTGGAGGGTTTTTTGTGGTGCTAGGTGAAGGCTATTTCTGAAGATGAGTTGGTTTGCTCTTAGAGCACCAGCCTGGGTAATAATGAATACCCACCTTCACGCCACACCGCCACACTCCATAGCGAGGAGTAGACGCCGAACCCGTTTTGCTTCGATATCAGTGCCGCATAGCATGACAGGTGCCTGTCCTCCCAGCGCTTCGTTCGAACTAGACATCCAGTTGATCGTGGCCAGTTTGTCCTCGAATACTACCATCGCGAGGTGATTTAAGGTCGCAACCCTATCAAGACGTTCTGATGTCACTGAGCTCAGATTTTTTCCTTCACGTCTGCGGCGGTGAACCGCCGAGAGGGACACATTGAACAATGCCTTAACCTGCTTATCCTGTAGCTGAAAGGTCTCTTGCACTGTTAGCAATAACGTTGGTGAGAGGCCTTCCTGGATACTTTGTAAACGCTCAGACTCTTTACGCATCGCTTGGGCTGTGATGAACCGCCAGAACTCTGCTGTCCGTATTTCACGCTTATTATTCCTAGCTTTATGAGGCGAGATTGGTAGTTCTGGCATAAGTCGCCTCGTCAAGTGATGGTTATGAAACTTCACATGAAGCGGAGATGGATAACAGCACGGAGCGACTGTTTCTGTTTGAAGTGTAGTCTGTATCTCATGGTTGGTTATGCACGTGAACTATGTTTTTTGGCATCGGCACTGGATGGGGCTATGTCGAAATTTGCAGAGAATATAGACATGGCATCGTGGCCAGATCAGCCATATAACCAGTTCTTCTTTTGAGCGTTTATAGCTGAATTCAACGTAAGCCGTAAGGTGTCCATTTTAGTGGGATGCTCAGCAGTTTTGATCATGTGCTGCGGCCAAGAGCTGTTTATCAGGATGTTTTTTTATGACGTTATTTTGCTACCGGAGCAAACGATCGTTTTACTTTATGTCATTTAAAAGTGGAAAAGTTATGTCATTTTGCGGTGGAATTCCTGATGTAAGTGGCTGTTTTCTGGTTCTGGTTATGTCAGATTGAAGTGGAAACGACATTTCTGATATCCTGCCCGCTTTAGCTTGTACTCCCCTCCTAAACCTGTAGTGCCCTAAACCTAGAGTAACCCTCAGACCTACTGAAAAAATTACCTTTCGAGGCATTGTCACTGGTTTTTAATCAGCACCTCAGAGACATTGCGCGCCAAAGAAATGTCGCTCAGTTTTAGATCATTATCTGGACTGGCTTTTTCTGCAGAGTTAATCGTTGTGATGTCATGAAAATTACGGCTGACCTCTGTTAACAAAACTGCATTCGTTATATTTCTTATTAAATAATATGCGTTAACAGGAATTGTTTTAGCCTTTTTTTGCTTAATTTCTAATTGGTGAGTCTAGTAAAATAGAATGAGAAAATATGCCTAAATTGTGAGGTTAATAGTTATAGCTATATAAACAGCTTGTTTATATACTTCTCTTCGAGATCGTTACTCTTTGGTTGCCTTTGTTTGGGTGATAAAGCGTATTCTTGTTGAAGTGGAAGTTGCCAAGATCTAATTTTTATATGGTAATAATAGTGACTTAACCATGCGGGTATTGACATCATGACTAAAATATTACGATTTTTTGATATCCTGTTTGCTGCCACGGGCCTACTCATTGGTCTGCCATTATTGCTTATATTAACCTTAATCGGTTACTGGGACACGGGGTCTCCTCTATTTTTGCAAAAGCGTGTGGGATACCGTGGCCAGCCGTTTGTATTGATTAAATTTCGTACTATGAGGCCTGATACCGCTTGGGTTGCTTCGCATCTTGCGGATTCTTCTTCAATTACCAAATTCGGTCATTTCTTACGGCGTACCAAATTGGATGAGTTACCGCAGCTATGGAATGTATTGAAAGGGGATATGAGCCTTGTGGGGCCTCGTCCTTGCTTATACACGCAAGATGAGTTGATCAAAGAGCGTACTGAGCGTGGTGTATACAATGCTCGCCCAGGAATTACCGGGCTGGCGCAACTTAACGATATTGATATGTCTACGCCTCAATTACTGGCAGAAACGGATCAAAAAATGTTGGCGACAATGGCGATGCCGACGTATTTTCGCTACCTGTTCCTCACTGTGATGGGTAGAGGAAGCGGAGACCGGGTGAGACAATAAAGCATGCGCACTCCTGTAGCCTACAAGGTAAATACTGCATGCAGGCTTTAGCAATCACCGTGTTACCGCTATTGGCCCCCTTGGGCTATTGGCTAGGATTGGCGATCACTATTATATGGTCGTTTCTTGCTAGGCATGAGCGACAAAGGCGTAGCTTTTTTAGAAAACCAATGGGGCGTGGTGATGGCCTTCTTTTGGCGTTGCTACTAGGAGTCGGTATTGTCGAAGTAGTGGCTGGCGCTTGGCATTCTAGCTTGGAGCGGGCCTTGCCATTAGCTGGTGCAGCTTGGCTCGCGGCATTGGCGTTTATGTTAGTGCGCGCCGTTCCACCACGTCCTTCAGCATGGTGGGTGGGTTTAGCGCTAAGTGGATTGGGTGCAGGGGGTTGGGCGGCGTGGCAAAAATGGATAGTCGGTTTAACCCGTGCTACAGGCCACCCACCGTTACATTCAATCTTTTTCGGCAATCTTGCGCTATTGATGTCGCTGTTATGTTTGGCCGGATTGGGGTGGGCCTGGCAACAGCGATCAACACGTTTTTTTTGGGTAGCGCTTTTGCTGAGCGGCGCAATGGGGGGCGGACTAGCCTCGGCTCTTTCTGGCACCCGGGGCGGGTGGTTGGCACTGCCGCTAGTGATATGGGTATTTTATTACGGTTATGCGCGTCGCTGGCGAGCGCTGTGGCGATGGTTGGCACTGACTGCTGCAATAGCTGTGATGATAGGGGTGTATACGACGCCCCATAGCGGCGTAGAAAAAAGGGTGGATAAGGCGGTGGCCGAGGTGCATCGCTACATGGAAGGCGCTGACTATGGCTCCGTAGGGGCTCGCTTGGAAATGTATCGCGGCGCATTCTGGCTGATTTATGAACGTCCCCTCGTGGGCTACGGGCATCAGGGCTATCTACCCGCCATGCAAAGACTAGAGACTCAAGGCGTGCTAAGCCCCGAGTTAGGCAATTACTGGCATGCGCATAACGACCTTCTGGATGCCTGGGTACGAAAAGGGCTGCCAGGTCTTGTTATAGTCGTGAGCCTCTATCTCATTCCCCTGTGGCTTTTTTTCCCAGGTTTACGCGCTGAAAGCGCCACTCAGCGCTCCTATGCCGTGGCTGGTATATTGCTGCCAATCACTTTTATGGGCTTTGGCTTAAGCTATTCTTTTTTTGCTTATCCAGCAGGGGTAGCGGTGTATGCTAGCTGGCTGATTTTCCTTTGGGTTCTCGTTTCCGAGCAAGTTCTGCAAGATGGTTGCCATGTATACACTAATGAAAAGCCTGACGGCGATATTGCTGATGCCAATGTCTCTGATGGCCCTCACTTTTACTATCGGATGGTTGATTCGTAAGCTTGGGTGGTACCGCCTGGGTCACAGCATAATGACGTTAGCAATGCTCTTGCTATTGCTGGCGGCCTGGGCACCAGTGGCAGATAATTTGCTAGGGCCGTTGGAGTCTCAATATGTCGCTTGGGAGAAATGGCCTGAAGAGCAGAACATCGAAGCAGTGGTAGTCCTCGGGGGTGGTTGGCAGCCGGATCGCCCTTGGTCGATAACCGGCAGGCTCAGCGAAAGTTCGGGTTTGCGTCTGATGGAAGGCCTGCGGCTATGGCATGAGCGTCCAGACTTGCTACTGGTAGTGTCAGGGGGAGGGCAAGATCCAAAAATGACCATGGCTCATGGTTACGCCGAAGCTGCCGAAGCATTGGGGGTTCCGCCAGAGAGTATCGTGACGCTGGTGTCGCCCAACGATACTGCTGAAGAGGCCAAGTCAGTTCGGGCGCTGCTCGGTGAAGGTGCGCAAGTATTGATTGTGACATCAGCGTCGCATATGCCGCGCGCTATGCGTCATTTCGAGGCGGCAGGCCTAGCTCCAGTTGCTGCACCTACCCATTATTTGGCCGATCGAACGGAGGGATTAGCGCTAGCTTATTGGCTGCCCTCTGCCCGTGAGCTACGCAAGACTGAGAGGGCAATCTACGAAACCCTTGGGTTGCTTGCTATTCAGTGGGAGCATTGAAGGTGTCATTTGAAAACGTCTACCTCTGCTCACCCAGGAGATAAGTAAGACATGTTCGAGCGTATTTTAGTGGTGTGTACAGGTAATATTTGTCGTAGTCCTGTCGCTGAGGCATTTCTTAAACAGCGGCTACCCGAGCGTCATATCAGTTCTGCAGGCTTGGGCGCCTTGGAAGGCGAGCCTGTATCCCCGTTTGCACGTCAATTGGCCGAGGCCGATGGTTTGGATGTGACCAGCCACCAGGCACGGCAATTAACGGTGATAATGATACAGGAAGCCGATCTCATTCTGGTGATGTCTGAGGGCCAGCGCCGTGCCGTAGGACAACACGTACCCCAAGCCTTAGGTAAGACGCTATTGCTAGGTCGTTGGCTAGATAGTGGCAAAGGGCGCAATATCCCCGATCCTTACCGAAAATCCAGGGAAGTTTTCGAGCATATCCATATGTTGCTAAAGGACGCTGCCTTTACGTGGGCAGAGAGGCTCTAGAGGCATCGCCATCGCTTCTTTTTCTTTTTTACTGCTTGATCTGTCTGCGGTATGGCCAATGTGCATGTCAGTATTAGATCCATTTTTCGTTTTAAAATTTTTAGTTGACTAATCATTAAGTAATGATTTTTTTGCTGTTTTTTTGCTATTTTTTAATTATGTATTTCTTGTTTTTAAGATGTTGATCTTTGTATTTATGATGGGATTTATGTATTGTTTTTCTCATTTATTTTGAAGGAGTAAAATTGTTAAAAATGCCTGATTTAAATGCCAATAAAGTAGAAGATTGAGGTTTCTGTCTTTAGACTATGAAGGTGAATAAATTTAACAGAAACAAATGCTTGTATTTTTTTTATTGTAGTTTTAATAATTTTTTCTGGAGATATCATATAACCTATCATTTAAGTGACACGATTTTGTCATTCGATAAAGTTACCGTTCCACTATAAGTCGTAACTAAGCGATTTTGTTCATTGCAGAAACTATCGGAAAAGCCTTTTTAACTCTCTGGCGTGATGCTCCATCTTGGGTAGAGGCGTGACGTACCGAGAGTATGTCTTTGTGTTTAGGGCCATCACCGCTGGGTTTTACAAGAAAGGCGATTCTACCTAACCATCCATTAATTTGGCGGTCAAGCCTGATAAATAAGGAGGGATAGACAATGAATTACAAATCCTATGGTGATTTAAGTGAGGACATCGCTGCGTCCTTGTTCAAAGTTCACGGGAAGGATTACGACCTGGTGGTCGGTATTCCCCGTAGCGGCATCATCCCTGCCAGCATGGTTGCGTTGGGTTTGCATCTCGATATGATGGGGCTCCCAGACTTTATTGACAACCAACCGCTGAAAACTCGCTTGCGTAGAAAGGAAGAAAAGCCGCCGGGAGCCGCCTGGGACGCGAAAAAAGTTCTTTTCGTCGATGATAGCGTCATTACAGGGAAGACTGTGCAGGAAGCACGGAGTGCTATCCCCGAAAACTGTCCTTGTATAATAGATACCTTGGCGATCTATGCTGATCCCGACGGTAAGCAACATGTTGATTTTCATTTTTACACGCTAGAATCGCCTTGTGCTTTCCAGTGGAACCTTTTCACTCCTGCCATACTTTCCCAGTCATGTGTCGATATCGATGGTGTACTGTGCGTCGATCCTACCGACCTTCAGAACGATGATGGAGAGCAGTACATTGCGTTTTTGAATAACGCGGAGCTTCTTTTCCTACCTGCTGGCCGAATCGGCTGCTTGGTAACCAACCGTCTTGAGAAGTACCGTAGCCAGACAGAGCAGTGGCTGAAGCAACAGGGAATTGACTATGAGCGCTTGGTCATGCTGGATCTGCCTTCGAAAGAGGAGCGCCAACGCCAGGGGATTCACTCTACGCACAAGGGCCTGTTCTATAAGAACTCGGATTACACTTTCTTCATTGAGAGTGCTACCAGGCAGGCTGCAAGTATTGCAAAAATATCGGGGAAAGCCGTTTATTGCTGTGAAGATAATAGAGTCTATACAGCGTCTGATAAAATCTCCGCCAAAAAGGGATCGCATAGCTATACGAAACGCCTTCTCAGCGCCAGCAAAAGAAAGATTTTATCTAGCTTTCCAAGCCCCCTCAAGACGGCACTGAGGGAGCGGTGGAAACCCAAAAAGGCGTGAGCGGATTCAAAGACCAACTTATGGCCGCCCCTCCAAGGGTGGCTTTTTTCTATGTGACCACTGTCACTAAGAAACCCCTCAATTAAGGCGATATTACAATTGTTCCGCGATTGTAACTTGAAATTTCTTCTTTTGTAACTTTTTACAACTTATTAATTTTAAATATAAATTTTTTATTATCATTAAATGTTTAATACCGCTAGGCATGATCTCCTCTCCTCTCACCCATGACGCCAAACCTCATTTCTAAACGCCTAAATAGCGTTAGCTATCTCATCCTCAGCAATGAAGTAAATCAAAGTATGTTTTTTGTTTTTTTATGTAACATTATATTTGTCTGCCGTAATGGCATTCATGTCTTATGGCGGCTCGAAGGTTGCACTGCCAAGGCGAGTTTCCAAATAGGCTCTGGGAAATGCCATTTAAAATCCCCGGGCGGTAGCGTGGTAAGACACAAAGCAAAGGGAACAAAAAATGAATAATTTCAAAGAAATAGAAGGTGTAGAAACCAGAAAAAACCCATTGCGGCTGGTTCGCTATCTAATGTTCATCATGCTGCTGGGGATATTAAGTGGCTGTGCCATGGCCCCAGGCGGGCATATTGATGAAAGCGAGCTCGACCAATCGCTTGATGGCCGAGTGGACGTACAACCCATTACACCAGAGTTTGTAGATAGGTTGTATGTCCCAGAAGAGCCTACCACGCAAGCCACGTCTCAAGCATTGAATCAAGAAGTGCAAGACTACGAATATCGGGTAGGGCCTGGGGACATTTTAAGCGTGATCGTCTATGACCATCCAGAATTAACGATTCCTGCCGGTGCCGAGCGCTCCGCTGCGGAAACCGGGAACCGTATACGGCCCAATGGCACGATGTTCTATCCCTACGTAGGGCGTGTGAGAGTCGAGGGCATGACGCTTGACGAGGTGCGCGAGTTAATCGCACGGCGATTGTCCGCAGTAATCAATGAGCCGCAGGTAGAGGTAGGCATTGCGGCGTTTAACTCCCAAAAAGTGTACATCAGTGGTGCAGTGGAAAACCCCGGCACTCTGCCTCTGAGTATTGTGCCGATGACGGTACTTGATGCCATTAGTGAAGTAGGCGGGGCACGTGATAATGCGGATTGGCGTAATGTCACCCTAAGCCGCAATGGTGGTGAAGAGGTGATATCGCTTTACGCCATGATGCGTCAAGGGGATATGACACAAAACCGGTTACTGCGTGATGGCGATCTACTTCACGTGCCCACCATGGAAAATCAAAACGTGGTCGTTCTGGGACAGGTTAGCCGTCCAGGTGCCATTGCCCTGGGCAATGAACGCATCACGTTGACGGATGCATTGGGAAGGGCAGGTGGTGTGAATGAAAATCGCGCCCAGCCGTCGGGTATTTTCGTAGTAAGGGGAAACCCGCCGGGTAGCGAGAAAATTGCCACCGTCTATCAGTTGGATATTCAGGATGCCACTCGCTTATTGCTAGGAACACGCTTTCCTCTTGAGCCGCAGGATGTGGTGTACGTGACGTCAGCACCGCTGGCTCGCTGGAACTCTGTGATCTCCCTGCTGTTGCCATCAGTTAGTTTGCCAGGCGACTTTGCAACGTCTGCTATTGATGCCGGTGAGCTTTAATATATTTTCTGAGTGATGAGGCATCTCCATGACTAATTTCCCTTCACCAGCGCCGTCGCCAGCACCTCGAGAGAGCGATGAGCTTAATCTGCGTAAGTTGGTAGACACGCTGTCCGATCATCGCTGGTTTATTGTGTCGGTGACGGGATTTTTTCTGCTGGCGGGCTACTTTAATGCCAGCTCTCAGCCGAGAATTTATCAGGCCGATGCCTTAGTTCAGATAGAGACCCGAGGATCGAACTTGGCGTTTATGGAGTCATTGGGAGAGCCGCAACAAGGCAACCCTACCTCTGCTGAGCTCGAAATTCTGCAGTCACGTATGGTGTTGGGTGAAACCGCTGACCGTCTTGACCTTGCCATTCAGGTTGAGCCGCGTAGGTTGCCGGTGGTGGGGGACTTTCTGGTTCATCATGGAGTTAATCAGCAGTGGTTCGAGAGCCTCACGCCTGAATTCATTCGCCAGTGGTTAGCAGACTCTGTGGATGATGCTTGGAGTAACCCCTATGTGTGGGCTGGGGAATCACTGCGAGTCGCTCGTTTCGATGTTCCCGAGGAGAACGTGGGGGGGGAGCATGTGTTGCGGCTTCTCGACGGCGGTGAATTCGAGCTGCTGCTGGAAGAAGAAACGCTGCTTACTGGTAGCGTTGGGGAAACGGTACAGAATGATGAATTGGGGTATCGTCTTTTTGTCAGCCAGGCAGAGGCCCACCCCGGCGCAGAATTCACATTAGTAAGAACGTCTGCTCTTAGTGCAATAAGTGAGCTGAAGAATCGCTTTGAAATCATTCCGCGTGGGTTAGAGTCGGGCGTCTATGAACTGACGTTGAACGGGGCGGATCAAAACCAGATTCAGCCAACACTAGATACGCTGACCAGCGTTTTTTTGACTCAAAACGTGCAGCGTCATTCAGAAGAAGCAGAAAAACAGATCGCCTTTCTCAACGAGCAAATTCCTCAGGTTAGCAACCAATTGTCAGATGCCGAAGGCATGCTCAACGATTACCGAGCTCAGCGTGACTCTGTCGACCTGACGTTCGAGACACAGAACCTGCTTACTCGGGTAGTCGATGTGGAAAACCAGCTTGGTGAGTTGGCTATGCGGGAAGCGGATCTGGCTGAGAGGTACCGTCCTTCACACCCTAACTACCAAACGTTACTGAGACAACGCGGCCAGCTAGAAGCCGAGCGTGACCGACTTAACGCTCTGGTGAGTGAATTACCCGAAACCCAACAGGAAGTGCTGCGTCTTACTCGGGATACTCAGGTCAATCAGCAAGTGTATGTCCAGCTACTCAACCAGCTTCAAGAGATGCGTTTGGTGAAGGCTGGCACAGTAGGCAATGTGCGTATCTTGGATGCGGCCATGCTGTCCCCCGGTACCATTGCTCCACGTATCCCTTTAATAACCGCTGTTAGCGGCCTGTTTGGCGCCTTGTTGGCAATGTTATTAGTGATCGTTCGTATGTTGCTTAGTCGGTCTATCAAAACCCCCGAGCAGCTTGAAGAATTGGGTCTGCCTGTCTATGCCACCTTACCGAATTCCGGTGAACAGGCAGGGCTTACCGAGCGTATTCGTCCGCGTCGTGCCAAGAAAGCCCAAGAAGTTTTTCGTGGCTTGCTGGCCGTCAAGAAACCCGCTGAAATTGCCGTTGAGGCATTGCGTGGGCTTCGTACCAGCCTCTACTTCGCCATGCTCGAATCCGATAACAATCGGTTGATGATTACTGGTGCTAGTCCGGGGGTAGGTAAGAGCTTCATAGCCGCGAACTTAGCGGCGGTATGTGCCCAGGCTGGCCAAAAAGTGTTGTTAATCGATGCTGATATGCGCCGCGGCCATTTGCACCATGCCTTTCACGGTAAGGGAATAAAGGGACTTTCAGAGTTGTTGGCACGGCGTATCAGTGTGGAGGAGGCCATTCGCCATAGTGAGCTTGATGGACTTGATTATGTGGCAAGAGGAAGCGTACCGCCTAATCCATCAGAGCTTTTGATGCAGCAGAGTTTTCACGACTTTCTAGACACGATAAGCCAGCACTATGACCTGGTAATCGTGGATACGCCCCCGATTCTGGCGGTAACCGATGCCTCGGTAGTCGGCAAGTTGGTTGGTACCAGTCTAATGGTGGTGCGGTTCGACACGAACCCTCCTGGCGAAATCAAAGCCGCTAAGCGTCGTCTTGAGAGTGCTGGTGTGAGGCTCAAAGGTGGAATTCTAAATGGTGTTAAGAAGCCGACCAGCAGCCGTCACGGATACTATGGCAGCTACCTCTATGCTTACCGGTGAGCCAATATGCTTAATCAATTGCGCGAATTTTATTCTTTACTAACGCAACAACAGCGCCGCCGATTGTTAGGGCTTCAGGCACTGATCATTGTGATGGCGCTAGCTCAAATTGCCAGTGTCATCGCCATTGGGCCTTTTATGGCGGTGGTCGGAGATATGAGCAAACTCCAGGGCAATGGTTGGTTAGCCTGGGCTTATACCTATAGCGGAATGCAAAGCCACAAGTCCTTCTTGAGTCTATTGGGCGGTATGGTACTTGGAGTGTTGTTAATGGCAGCGCTAATTTCCATGTATACCACCTGGCGGCTGTCGCTCTACAGTGAGCAAGTGGGAGCGGAACTCTCTAGCCGCCTCTATCGTTATTATCTGTATCAACCTTGGTTATTTCATTCGAGCCAGAATACCAGTGTCCTGATCAGCAAGGTCTCCGTTGAAGTCCAGCGCGTTACGACAAAGGTGATAAATCCAGCGATGGAGCTCAACGCCAAGGCGGTCATGGTGACCTTGATGAGCTTGGCTATCTTTATCTATAACCCTGTTGTAGCAATATCCGGCTTAGTGATATTCCTCGCCACTTATCTACTGCTTTATCAGACGGTGCGGCGCTTTCTCAGCATTAATGGAAGGCGTATATCTGAGGCTCAATCGAAACGCTTCAAGCTGATGACTGAAGGGTTTGGAGGCATCAAAGATCTTCTTTTATTGCATCGTCAGGCGAGTTTTACCACGCGGTTTGAAAAGGCCAGCAACCGCATAGCGCGAGGCCAAGGTGTAACACAAGGACTGAGTGAGGCACCCCGTTATGCTATCGAGCTAGTGGCCTTTGGTTCGGTAATCCTGCTGGTTCTTTACCTGCTTAACCTCTACCAAGGCAATCTGGGCGCCATTTTGCCGGCGCTTTCAATTTATGCCCTAGCCGGTTTCAAGATGCTGCCTGGCTTTCAGAAAATCTATACCTCCATTACTAAAATACGCGGCAACCTGGCGGCTTATGATGCAATCCGTGAAGATTTGATCGCCAGCAGTGAGGAAACCATAAAACTGAAAACAGGCAGTGAATCTAAGCCTGCTGCTCAGTCAATGCCGTGGGTTCCTCAGCGAGAAATCAAAATTCATGAGGTCGCCTTCGACTACCCAGGAGCGCGAGCACGGGCGCTGAATGGCCTGACTCTGACAATTCCGGTCAACAAGATGGTCGGCTTAGTCGGTGCTTCTGGCAGTGGTAAAAGTACTGCTGTGGATCTATTGCTGGGTCTGATCGAGCCTCAGCAAGGGCAAATACTCATTGATGGTGTGGCTTTAACGCAGGAGAACTTGCGGAATTGGCATGCCAGTGTGGGGTTTGTGCCGCAACAGATATTTCTGTCCGATGCCACGATCCTCGAAAACGTCGCCTTTGCCATTGAACGCGAAAATATTGATGTTGAGAGAGTCAAAGAAGCCCTACACATGGCGCAACTCGATGAACTGATCATGCGATTTCCCGAAGGGCTCGAAACTAGAATCGGGGAGCGCGGAGTGCAGATATCAGGGGGACAGCGTCAGCGTTTGGGTATCGCCCGTGCTCTTTATCAGCAAGCCAGTGTATTAGTTTTTGATGAAGCCACCAGTGCTCTGGATGGGATCACCGAACGTCGTGTGATGGAAGATATCCAGCGCTTCGCAGGCCAAATGACGGTGGTGCTTATTGCCCACCGCCTGGCCACGGTCAAAGAGTGCGACATAATTTATATGCTTGAGGACGGGCAAGTAAGTGATGCAGGTACTTATGATGACCTGGCCAGTCGCAATCATACCTTCCAGATGATGGCTAACCTCTAGCCACAGTAGAAAAAAGGTATCGCCATGAATCTGATCGGTGCGCTATTGCTGTTTGTGGGGCTTTCGCTAAGCAGCCTTTATTTGTTTCCCAGCGGTGGGCCACAGCTGGCTGATTTTGTGCTGATCGGTTTTGCCGGCGTGATGCTTTTGATGTCATTAGGAGACAAACACCTGAAAGTTTCACCCTTCGCTATGTGCTGGGGATTAATGGTGTTGTGGGTAGTAATGGTATGCCTTAGCTGGACGTTAGTGATGGAAACCACTGAATTTTTTAGACCAGCCCAGTTTTTCCTGTTCAATTTTTTAATCGGTATGGGGCTGCTGCGTTTCCTAAGCGTTTACGGTGAACGTGCCATAGGGCTTATTCGAAATAGCATCTCTATTGCGCTAGTGATCGCCGGTGGCCATGTGTTAGTGCAATTAGCCTTGGGGATCAACCGCACCACTGGCAGCTTTAATAATCCCAATCAGCTGGCCTACTTTTCGCTATGTGGCGTAGTGGTGTTGTTAATGCTCGATGATTTTCACCCTAAAATGAGGCCTTTGGCATTGGCCGGGCTAGCTAGCGGCGTGTTGGGGATCTTATCGGCGTCGTCGTTGGCCGCTATGGGAGGTGGGGCTATGGTGGGGATCGGCTGGGCCATAGCAAATGCTAAGCAGGTCAAGTACTTTGCGCGCCTGTTGCTGCTGGTGCCACTATTATTGGGAGGTGTTGTGCTCGCCAATATTAGTACTGAGGGGCAGGTGTTGCGCAACCTGGAAGCGCGTATGGATCGAGCACCAAGCAAAATTGATAGTGTGTATGAAGAACGCAAGTTTGACCGACTGACTAACTTTCCCGCCTACGCAATATTGGGGGCAGGAGAAGCCGAACGGCAGCGTTTTGCACCATATGATGGGGCCGAAATCCACTCCTCCTTTATTAACATGTTGTTTGCTTATGGCTTGCCAGGCCTAGTGCTTTTCCTATCGATAATAGCCACCGTATTGCGCCGAGCTCCCCTTTACATCTGGGCTGGAGTAGCAGGGCCATTGATTTATTCCACTACTCATAACGGGCTGCGCGCGACGTTATTCTGGGTACTACTAGTGATCTGTTGGCATCTCTATCGAGAAGGCTCGATAGCGGCTTCCCGTCAAAATCTCGTTTTTGATCGCCCACTTCAATAATGCGGCTGCCAGCGCCGTAACTTGGCAACCCGCAAGGACGGATAGAGATAACTATGGCTAGTTTAATAAAGTCGTTATCAATGGCGCCGCGCTCCATAAAGCGCCGGGTACTTGTTGTATTTGATGGTTTGATTGTGGTGGGTAGCCTGCAACTTGCCACAATGATTCACCTGGAAAGCCTACAACCACTCAGCAGCATTTCCTTGTGGATGACCATCAGCGTGTTAGTTCCGATAAGCCTTTTGCTTTTCCGCTGGTTAGGGCTTTATCGCGCCGTCATTCGCTACATGAGCCATGCCACTGTATCCACTATCGCTGTTGTTGTGCTGGCATCGACTTTGTTAGTAGCGCCGGCCAGTTACATGGTTAACTCGCCCATTGGACTATCTATTATCATCATTTATGCGCTGCTCTTATTGTTGGGTATCGGTAGCCTGCGTTTTCTATTGCGAGAGTTGTATCGCCACAGTCAGCTTCGACAGCGCAAGCCAGTGGTGATTTATGGGGCAGGGGCCGCGGGTTGCGAGCTGGTGGCTGCTCTGCGCAATGGAGAGGAATACCAGCCGGTGGCCTTCGTTGATGACTGGCGGGGATTGGAAGGCGCCATGGTAGAAGGGCTGCGGGTACATCAGCCGGTAGCATTAGCTGCTCTGGTTCAAGAACACCGCGCCACAATGGTCTTGTTAGCTATCCCCAGCGCCCCACGTTGGCGTCGCCGCGAGATACTGCACTGGCTTTCGGGCCTTTCCGTGCCTCTTAAGACAATTCCTGGTAGCGCCGATGTAATTGCCGGTAGAGCCAAAATCAGTGAACTTCGCGATGTGGCGCTGGAGGACTTATTGGGTAGGGAGTCTGTGCCTGCCTTCCCCGAACTGATGGAGGCCAATATCCGCGATAAATCGGTCATGGTGACGGGGGCAGGAGGCTCGATAGGCAGTGAACTGTGTCGTCAGATTCTTGATCAGAATCCTGTCCGCCTGCTTTTGATCGATAACTGCGAATTTGCGCTATACGCCATTGAGCAAGAGTTGAAGCAACATATCGAAAGCACCGCGTCACGGTGCGAGCTAAAACCATTGCTTATCTCAGTGCAGCATTCGGGCAGTCTTAAGGCAGTGTTCGAATGTTTCGAGGTGCATACTGTCTACCACGCTGCTGCTTACAAGCATGTGCCGATGGTGGAATTTAATCTCGTGCAAGGAGTGAGTAATAACGTCTTTGGCACATTGAATCTGGCCAAGGCGGCAATGTCGGCCAATGTTGAAACCTTTGTGGTGGTATCCACCGATAAAGCGGTTCGCCCCTCCAATGCCATGGGTGCATCCAAGCGTTTGACTGAGCTTATCTGTCAGGCCTTCGCACATTCTCAGTCCAACACTCGATTCTGCATGGTGCGCTTTGGCAATGTTCTGGGTTCAAGTGGCTCCGTTGTCCCAGTGTTTCGTCAGCAGATTGAGCAGGGCGGCCCCGTGAAGGTGACTCACCCGGATATCACCCGCTATTTCATGACAATTCCCGAAGCTGCTCAGCTGGTTATCCAGGCTGGCGCCATGGGGGAAGGTGGGGAGGTTTTCGTGCTCGATATGGGCGAACCGGTACGCATTCATGATCTGGCCATGAATATGATTCGCCTTTCGGGATTGGAGGTAAGAGACGCTGCGCATCCTGAAGGGGATATCGAAATCATCTATTCCGGCTTGCGGCCTGGTGAAAAGCTTTACGAGGAATTGTTGATAGGTCATGACGTCAGCAAGACGCGCCATGATCGTATCATGACTTCAAAAGAGCGCTTCTGGGAATGGCCGAGGCTCGAAGCCTTTTTAAAGCAGCTGGAGCAGGCATTTATCGCTACTGATCACCTGCGTATCCGCCAGTTGTTGCAGTCGGCTCCACTGGACTACAACCCTTTGGACGAAATAGCCGACCTGGTATGGAAAGCGCGTCAGACCATGACCTCAGATACGCAACGCCAACATGTTGATGCAACGAACACAGCCTTAAGGTCGGTCGCCAGACTAGGCCCTGTATTACGCTCCGTACCCAAAGAAGGTTGAGAATCTTATTGAATCGCTGGCTATCACAAGACGACGGAATCTTACCAACTTTGCTGCAACCCGTTTACTTCCGGCGCCTACGCCATAGCGACTGAGCCGTTTCCCCCTCGCTCTGATCACCACTTTTCATGCTTGAGTGATGCGAAAAGCATTATTGAGCATGTCATCAATGCTTATTTAAAAATAAGTGCTCTCTTTAGCACAAGGAGGCAAGTCATGACGAACAAACAATCTGATGACGAGCAACAAGAGTGGCTATCCGGGATTACTGTTTTTCTGATTAGAGAGTGTGAGTTGGCGTATTTGGACACCCTTCTTAAGTTGCTTGATCACTATGGATTTAATGTGTTGTGTAGCGTGCCAATCGAAAGTGGGCAGCAACAGGCGCTCGCTCAGTGGGTTCTTGATGATGGACAAGAGCAAGGAAATTTTGCCAGCAGTGGGTCGCCGCCAGTTTTTCTGCTTGTGGTACAGGATGTCCATCCAGTACCGGTGAAGCGGATGTCGAGTGACTCTCCCAATTTAAGACTACCTACCATCAGGGCAACCTTCAGTGCCACGCTCTCTCCAGAGGAGAGCAAAGCAGAACAACAGAGTCCGATACATTGCTCCCGCGATGCGGATCAGGCGTTTAAGTATCTCAAAACCTTGGTGCCCGAGCAGATCGGTAAGATACGTGAAGCAGCCCTAAGCAACGATGCAGCATTTCGCACACCTTACCCGGTATTAGCTGACCTAAGTAAAGAGGTTTGCCGAGCCAAAGTAGAGCTGGTGGATTTTCATGGCACTGAGGCGATTTGCAAGACATTTCGGCCTGGGCGTGAGCGCTACCTAGAGCGTGAAGTAAAGGCGCGTGAACTCGGTGCCTCTCTGCCAGAAGTATCCCGTCTGCTAGAAGTCGGTACTCATTATCTAGTGTTTGAGCGCTATGCCAATTGCATGGAACGCATTTTATCGCCTCGTGCGCCTTTTTCTAATCATGGTTTGCTGCCTATCTGGGCCATCGAGCGCGTGAGAGCCGTTATTTTGCACTATCGCAGTCTTGGCTATGAATGCATCGATCTTAATCCGCATGACCTTATCTATGACCCTTGCCAAGGGCTAAAGATTATCGATTTCGAGTTTCTACAGCCCGGTTCTGACGAAATAAAGACGCTGAAAGGCAACTATGCCTGGTACGCCGTACCTTCGATTTTTACCGGCGATTTACCTCCTTCAGCCCGGCAGAGCTCCTATCGACAATGTTGGTTTCCCTATACCGGCCTGCCGCGAACCTTATGTCTGAGTGAGCTTCCGCGTCCGTTACTTGCCATGGTGCGTTCAGTGGCTCTGGTGCCCTTGACGTTGGATGGCTTGAGGCGAGTGAGCTGGCGCCATATTCAGCGCTTTGTACGCAGCTGAGATTAGCGCTGTTATTTGCCCTACTCCTGCCAATGCCCTCTATTCCTCCCACGTCATGGAGTTATTAAATGAAGATTCTTGTTACCGGCCATGCCGGATTCATCGGCTTTCACACTGCCAAGCGGCTACTGGAGCGCGGTGATAGTGTCGTCGGCTTTGATAGCGTCAATGACTATTATGACCCTGCCATTAAGGAGGCGCGCCTAAAAATTCTTGAGCAGACGGCGAAAGAGACAAGAAACGACTACCTTTCTATTCGCGCTAATCTAGCTGATCAACAGGCGGTGGCCGAGTGTTTTAATGAACACCACTTTGACCGAGTTATTCATCTAGCTGCCCAAGCAGGGGTTCGTTATTCGCTGGAAAACCCACTTAGTTATGTGGAAAGTAACTTGATTGGGTTTACTAATGTTTTGGAGGCGTGTCGTTACTCCAGCATTGCGCACCTGACGTACGCCAGTACCAGTAGTGTTTATGGCGCTAATACTTTAATGCCGTTTTCCGAGCATGAAGGAGCCAACCATCCACTGCAATTTTATGCTGCCACCAAAAAAGCCAATGAAATGATGGCCCACAGTTATAGTCATTTGTTTGGATTACCGACCACCGGGCTAAGGTTTTTCACCGTCTATGGCCCCTGGGGGCGCCCAGATATGGCGCTTTTTAAATTCACCAAAAATATTTTGGCCAATGAGCCCATCCAGGTTTTCAATTATGGCTGCCATACCCGCGACTTCACCTATGTGGATGATATTGTTGAGGGCGTTATTCGCGCCAGTGATGATATAGCCACTCCTGCTTTTGAGTGGAATAGCGATAACCCTGACCCTGCTACCAGCAATGCGCCATTTCGTATCTTCAACATTGGCAATAATGATCCTGTGACGGTCAACATCTATATCGAAGCCATTGAAAAAGCATTAGGTAGAAAGGCCATCAAGGATCTACTGCCTTTGCAGCCTGGCGATGTTCCAGACACTTATGCGGATTCAAGTGAATTAGAAAAAAAGGTTGGTTATAGGCCCGCCACATCAGTTTTTCATGGCGTTGCCAAGTTTGTCGAATGGTATCGAAGTTACTATTCGCCAAATAAGGCGAGCAGCACCATAAGTGAAATTCATAGCTTGCCTAAATAAAACTTCTCTCTAATTTTTCTCACCACTTTACTCTCCAGTTAGGAAATCCAATGAACGTTACAGTTTTCGGCACGGGTTACGTAGGCCTGGTTCAAGGAACTATTCTGGCTGAAGTTGGCCATCATGTTGTTTGCATCGATCTAGATGATCATAAGGTCGAACAACTTAGGCAGGGCAACATCCCTATTTATGAACCTGGTCTAGAATCTTTAGTAAAAGAGAACTACGCCGCTGGGCGCCTTGAGTTTTCTACCGATGCGGCCGCGGGAGTCAACCATGGCCAAGTGCAGTTTATTGCTGTGGGAACTCCACCGGACGAAGACGGTAGTGCTGATCTCAAGTACGTTCTCACTGTGGCTGCCACCATTGCCGAACATATGGAGCAGAACCAAATTATCATTAACAAATCCACCGTACCTGTAGGTAGTGCTGACAAAGTGCGTGACGAGGTGGAAAAAGTGCTGGAAAGGCGCGGACGCAATGATATCGCGTTTGACGTGGTGTCTAATCCTGAGTTTTTAAAAGAAGGTAGTGCGGTCGTAGACTGCCAAAAGCCTGATCGTATTATTATCGGCACAGAGTGCGATGCCACGATTGAAGTCATGCGCGAGCTATACGCCCCCTTCAATCGTAATCACGACAAGATCATCGTGATGGATGTAAAAAGTGCCGAACTGACCAAGTATGCAGCTAATTGTATGTTGGCTACCAAAATCAGTTTTATGAACGAAATGGCAAACCTGGCTGAGCGTCTGGGTGCCGATATTGAGGCGGTGCGTAAAGGAATAGGCTCGGATCCACGCATTGGTTACGACTTCATTTATCCCGGTGTGGGCTATGGCGGTTCGTGCTTTCCTAAAGATCTGCAGGCTCTTATCCACGTCTCGAATACCATTGATTTTGACGCCAAATTACTCAAAGCAGTGGAGTCGCGTAATAAAGAGCAAAAAAACACGCTATTCAATAAGATAAGCCAGCACTTCCATGCTGAATTAAAGGGTAAGACCTTCGCCATTTGGGGGCTTTCATTCAAGCCCAACACTGATGATATGCGCGATGCCCCCAGCAGGGTACTAATGGAGGCACTTTGGGCAGCTGGTGCCAAGGTGCAGGCTTATGATCCGGAAGCCATGGAAGAAGCTCAGCGTCTCTACGGGAGTCATGATCACTTAATCCTTTGTGGAACCAAAGAAGCAGCTTTAAAGAATACTGACGCCTTGATTATCGTCACGGAGTGGCAGAACTTCCGTGCACCTGATTTTGATCTTATTAAAGAGAAATTAACTGAACCCACTATCTTTGATGGGCGTAATATTTATGAGCCGCGCCGAATGAGGGCGAAAGGATTTACTTATTATTCAGTAGGTAGGCCCAGCCCATTAGAATCTTCATATCTAGCTTCTAATTAAATATTCCATGTATCACATGGTTTTGTTTATATTCACTACTTTAAGGATGCATTTATGTTATGCATGGGTCTTTATTATAAGTAGGCGTTTATATTTTCGAATTTATATGTTTTTAGCTGGTAATTTTTTACTATCTGGTGTTCGTTGAGGAGGCAGCATGAACTCTAAGCTTAATAAACCAAAACGTCGCTTTCTGCTAGTGTCGGGCTCAAGCTATTCCTTAGTCAATTTTCGGGGGCCGCTCTTACAAAGCCTGATTAGTGCAGGATTAGAAGTACATGCGGCATCACCAGGGTTACATGATGATCCAAGGACATGCCGCCAGTTAGAGGCTTGGGGAGTATTTGTTCACGATATCCCCATGCAACGAACAGGCCTTAACCCGTGGTATGATTTTTTGACGCTAAAAGCACTTTACTTGTTGATGCGTAATATACGACCCGATGTCGTTCTGGCATATACCATCAAGCCGGTGGTGTATGGGATGTTGGCGGCTTGGCTGGCGAAGGTTCCTCAACGTTATGCATTGATCACTGGCCTGGGATATGCCTTTGCCGGAGAGGCACGCGGTAAGCGCGCTCTGGTTTTCCATCTGGTGCGTAGACTTTATTCGGCAGCTTTGAATAAGGTGGATAAGGTGTTTTTCCAGAACCCCGATGATGAAAGCTTATTTCGTGATTTGGGAATACTACGCGATCGCGTACCTTCCCAAGTGCTCAATGGGTCAGGGGTCGATATGGCGCATTTTGCTACAGCCCCTTTACCTGATGGGCCGCCACGTTTTTTATTGGTTGCTCGCTTGTTGGCAGACAAAGGTGTCCGCCAGTACGCTGAGGCAGCTAGGCGAATCAAGCAGCAGCACCCTGAGGTAGTATTTCAACTGGCTGGTGATATCGACAGCAACCCCGATACGATTTCGCAACAAGAGCTGGATACTTGGGTGGGAGAGGGATCGCTTGAACACTTGGGTTGGCTGAATGATGTGCGCCTGGCACTTGCCGAGAGTAGCGTTTTTGTACTGCCTAGTTATTACCGAGAAGGCACGCCGCGCTCAATTCTGGAAGCCATGTCTATGGGGCGAGCGGTCATCACTACCGATGCACCTGGATGTCGAGAAACCGTCACTAATGGCGATAACGGCTACTTGATACCTGTAAAAAATGTCGATGCGCTTGTTAAAGCCATGCAACACTTTATTGACAGACCAGCTTTAGTTAAAACCATGGGACAGCGCTCCCACGAGATTGCTAAAGATAAATACGATGTGCATAAAGTCAATGCCGTTATGCTTGAAGCAATGGGTATAGGAAAACCAGAGCTTCGTAATAGGGTGCAAAAACCATTTGATACTATTACTGCTAAATAAAATTGTAGCGTAGTGCTGCGTGTTATCTACATTATACCCTGCAAAAGTACTAACAGCCTCGATACTAATTTCCTGATTTTATCTAATTTAATAGCTGCGGCATCACTGATGCAATAGGTATTTCGATTGGTGGTCACCATATATCTATCTGTATCAGCTAAATGGGTGGTAGATAGCTGTTGCTGAAAATATTGAGCGAGTTGTCGGAGAAAACTTAATGCAGATTCAGTTCAAGTCATATGGTGATCTCGGCAGGGATATTACAAAGAATTTTGAAAAATTTTCTGGTGACTGGGACTTAGTCGTCGGGGTACCAAGAAGTGGTATGGTTCCCGCCTACATGATTGCACTTGCACTAAATATAAATTGTACGGATATTTCATCCTGGGTTAATAATTATCCATTGAAAAAAGGGCTTACGCGATGCGTGAGAAAAGATTTGAACTCTCCCTGGGAGGCACAAAAAGTTCTTATTGTAGACGACAGTATAATGACCGGAGGTTCAATAAGAAACGAAATTAACGCGCTCCCCGATTGGTTAGCAGCACGTGCATCGACACTGGCTATTTACTCAGGCAAGCCAATCAGAAGTGATGTAGATATTATTCTTGAATTTCTTCCCCATCCAAGAGCTTTTGAATGGAATATATTTCATCATAATGTAATGAGTAGGTCTTGTATTTGTCTTGAGGGGATGATGTCAGAAAACGAACTTTGCGATGATACAGGTACTACACGCTTTCGTTACCTTCCTTCAAGAGATATCGATACAATCGTTACGTCTCAGAGTGAGTCAAACCGACATAAGGTAGAAGCTTTACTGATGGATAACGGGGTTTCGTATCGTAATCTCGTTATGAAGAAAAATAATAAGAATGTCATGACTATTGATTCGCAGGTGAAATTCAAGGTTGAGACTTTTGTTGCATCCACGGCGGACTTGTTTGTCGAGTTTAATTCTTATCAAGCAAAACTAATTTGTCGAGAAGCAGGTAAGCCTGTTTTCTGTTTTAGTGATAGCCGTATATATAATCCTGAAGATCAGCTTGGGGCTCGTTTTGCCAAGAATAAAATAAAATTATTGATATGGAAAGTAGTCAATATGAAATTTCGCCGATAGAAAAGAGATATAAATTATTTTCTGGCTAAATAAATTGTTAGTTCTGTAGTTAATATGCTAGTGAGTTTTTACTGTCTGTTAATGATAATTATTATTAATAGAAAAGGTTCTCATCATCAGCTTGTCTGATGCCATGGAGGTGGCCTAATGAATCAGATTGATATTTCTGTCATTATGACTGTGAAAAATGGATCCAAATACCTGGAATCAAGTCTTTCTTCCGTTTTTTCTCAAACCTATCTACCTAAAGAAGTTGTTGTGGTCAACGATGGGTCAGACGATGATACCTGGGAAGTGCTCAAGAAGTTACGTCACATGGCCCCTGTCCAGGTTCAGTTAGTGGATACGCAAGGTGTTGGTCGTGCGCGGGCGCTTAACCTTGCTGTCAATCATACTCGTTATCCGTGGCTGGCCAATATCGACGCAGACGACCAATGGCTACCCGAAAAATTGGCGCAGCAGGTCGCTACTATAAGCCTATTTCCAAATGTGGAGCTTGTCGTAACAGCTAGCCAGATCGTTTATGGAGAAGGGGAAGGGGAGTTAGTTATTAGTAGAGGATTCTCCGTCACACCAATGGGGTGTGATAGTTTTTATGTTAACAATCCAATAAATCATAGCTCTATATTGTTCTCTCGACGATTTTTTGATGAGGTTGGAGGGTACGATGAAGCATTGTTTAGACAGGTCGATATAGACCTGTGGGTACGCGCTCTGAGAAAAGGTTTTATATTTTACCAAGTGGATTTACCGCTAACAGTTAAACGACTTCATGAAGGACAGAGCTTTGAAGTCGGAAATCGATTGAGTTATACATTTAATTCATTGAAAATTAGTATAAAAAAATTACGACAGCTTAAAGCTCCTTTTTACTATTTTCCAATTGCTTTTGTTAAATTTTTTTATAATAACATTCCAAGAAGCATCCGGCGTCGCTTGAAAAGGGTGAGCCTTTGGAAATTATAATGATGCTCATCTTTGATATGCTTTAGGGATCGCACCTGGAATAGCATAATCCTAAATAATTAGCGACATAAAGTGTGTATGTTCTCCATTTGCATTTTACGAATGCACGAAATTCCAGGCTTCTCTTTATATCAAACAAAAATGTTTATTATATTAAAATGGTAACTAAGGTCAGGTGCTGCCGTATTAATCGCATGTATATGTTAGTCAATAATTAAACGCTGTATTGAGTTTTCAAGGGCATGATTATGCAGGGGACACTATGAGCAAGGTGATCGCGGTGATACTCACCTACAATCGGCAGGATTTGCTACAGCTATGTTTAGCTGCCATTTATTCACAAACATGCATTTGTGACCAGGTGATTGTGGTCGATAATGCTAGCGATGATAATACACAAGAAATGCTAAGTGAATTGGACTATCCGAATCTAAAAGTGTATTTGCTGTCGCAGAATGTAGGTGCTGCAGGTGGATTCAATGCTGGGTTTCGTCTCGCATATAAGGAAGGAGCTGATTATATCTGGATGATGGACGATGATGTCATTCCGGAGCCGTTTGCCTTGCAAAGATTGATTGAAGCAGATAATACCTTGGATGAAAATGGTATTGACAGAGCCTACCTGATCTCTACTGCTTTTACTGAAAATGGTTATGTAACTAATTCACCTTCTATCAACAAAAAAATTAATCATATTGGATATAAAGATTGGCCAAAATTTGCTCAATATGGTGTTGTCTCCATTGATCGAGCAACTTTTGTATCTATTCTTGTTCCCCGCGGTACCATTGACAGGTATGGTTTGCCTATTTCCGATATGTTCATATGGGGCGAGGATACTGAATATACATTAAGAATAACGGAAGATGTTCCCGGGTTTGTTGTGGGTGCCAGCAAAGTGATGCATTTACGGCAAGAGAAAGGAGTGCTAAATATTATTTCTGAAAATAGTGAGGTACGCCTTCAGTATTATAAGTACTTAATAAGAAATAGAATATTTGTCACAAAAAAATATCGTCCAGCTCATGTCGTAGTAAAAATTATGTGTTTAGATTTATATATGATATTAAAATTATTACGAAGAAGACAGTTAAAAAAAGCTGGTATTGTAACAGCTGGGTTGGTTGAAGGTTTTTTGTTTTCACCTGAAATTGAATACATTGACTCACCGGTTAAAAGTCAATGTCTTCCATTGAGAATTTATAAATGTGAAAGTTTATAGTTTTTTGGCTAAAGTTGGCTAATAGCTTAAGACGAGGTGAGTTTATGTATAAGTTTTCTGTCATAGTGCCTGTTCATAACAAGGCTTCAACTTTGTTGGACTCTCTCTCGTGTCTTTATAATCAGACCTTTAAGAATTTTGAAATTATTGTCGTTGATGATGCCTCTACAGATGGGTCTCTCCAGATTTTATTGCAAGAGGAACGCAAGGGTAAGCTGCGATTGTTCCAGCGAGATAAGCCAGGCCCAGGTGGCTACGCAGCACGCAATTATGGAGCACAGCAGGCAACAGCTGAATGGTTGGTTTTTTTTGATGCAGACGACCTGCTTGTGTATGACCACCTTTCAAGGTTTGCTAATGCTATTTCCGAAAACCCATCTGTTAATCTTTTTGTAAATGCATTTCGGAAGATGGAAGGAAATATAGTAATTCCGAGAAGTGAACCTCTAAAAAATGGAGTCATGAGTCGACAGGAAGCTTTAGCAGCGTTCTCACGTTCTGATTTCATTCACATGAACGGCGCTTGCATACATAAAAATACATTCATGGCCCTTGGTGGTTTTCCTGTTGATCGATACCGACGTGCTGGGGATGTTTATTTTTGGTTAAAAGTTATATGCAGTCTTAAAATGGTTCACTATGATCCCACCGTTACGAGCATGTGGTTGCTTCATAATAGTGGCGTGGTAAGCGACAAAAATAATATGATTCAAATTCATCCTTGCTTAGACTTAAAGAGTGAATGTGAAGTTGGCCTGACGTGGCTTGAAAAACATTATCTAAATGCCGCCATTAATCGTAAAATATTGTCATGGGCGGTTGAAAAAAAGATAGTTGGAAAGTCGGTTAAGAAAGATATATGCTCATTAATACTATTTAGCATGCGGCCCCGCCAGTGGATGACCTTGGCGACTCTAGTAATACCTCAGTCATATTACTGTAGATTACGGGAGCGTGTGCTAAGTGGTTAAAAATTTTCTTTTTTATTGCAGAGGTTTTTTCGAAATTAAAGTGGTGAAGTAAACTGTCTAAATAACGGCGCAATTCTCAGAGGATTCGCGGTAACTGTTGTATCGCTAACACTAACTATCCTGTCTGACGTCAGCATATCTCAGCGAATAATAATAAATCTATGCAACATTTTCCTTATTAGGTGATTGGCCATGACACAATTAGAATTCATCGCAAAAAACTGGTTAGGTCAACTGCGTACTTTTAAGTATAAGGCGCATTTTTTTGTGAAAGGTGTCTTTGATTATCAGATAGAGAACGCAAATAAATCACTTTTTATAGAAGTTGTAGGGTGTCCAGGGGTGGGAAAGAGTACTCTGATAGATTATATGGAAGAAAAGAGGTTAATTAAAGGTTTGATTCTTGCAAAACTGTGGATTGCCAGACTACAACGTAATACGAACATCGATAGTGCTTATAAAAGAATTTTAGATTACAAGTTAATAAGTTTGGAGAATGAAAAATAAAGGTTTAAGTATTCCCAGTACGTTATTACTCCAAGAGCAAGAGATAAATATGTTGAAGATAAAAAAATTCCGACTGTGTTGGTAATAGACGAAGGTCTTTTTCACCACTTCAGATATGAAATTAGTGATAATTGGGGAAAGGATAAGGCTTTATTTAGTAAGCTGATGGAAAAAAGGTTTATTGTGTATATGACCGCTCGGCCAGAAATTATAGCGGAGCGCATTCTTATGTGTTATAGGAAGACTGGTAACCTAACCTGTTGCCATATTATAAAAATAAACATGAATATGAAATTGCTGAATATTGTAGAAAAGCTCAAAAAAAAGAAAAAAAGTGATCGGGGGAATTTGAGAAAAGAGGACTACCAGTGTTAACGGTTAATGCTGAAGATGGTGAGCAAGTGAATACGAAATACATAGATGATTTTATCAAAATACTAATGAATGATTACTTAGGAGCTAATTGATTTAACTCGAGGTTGGTTTTTCTAGAAAATACCCGTTGATGAGTAAGAAAATTATCTATTTTTGCCGAAAACTCCTTTACGCAGACTTTAAACTCTCCTCTGGAGGCCCTCAAGGGCATCTGTGGGTAGATGTGTTGAATGTTTTTGCTATTTATTAAGGAGGATAGAAGTGAACAAAACGTTTGATGTTTATACTCTAGATAACAAGTATCGTAAGGATATACAAGGAGTTCGTGCCATCGGCGCGATGCTGGTGCTTGTTTTCCATATCTGGTTTCAGAAGGTATCTGGAGGTGTCGATGTATTTTTCGTTGTATCTGGTTTTCTAATGACCGGAATGTTGCTTCGTCAGTATGCAAGGGATGGTAATATAAAGCCCTTTCATTTTTGGGGAGGAATTATTAAACGGGTGGCTCCATCCGCTTATGTTGTACTCTTAACGACTTTCATTCTCAGTTATTTTTTTGTACCACCTGTTTACTGGGTGGCTACAATACATGAATTTATTTTTAGCGCAGGGCATTTAGAAAACTTATTGCTAATAAGAAGAGAGGTTGATTACTTACAAATTGGAGACCCAGCAAGCCCTTTTCAACAGTATTGGGCGCTATCAATTCAAGTGCAATTCTATGCCTTTCTCCCTTTGCTTATTGGGCCACTATTGTATATTTCAAACAAAATGAAATCATTGATACCTTTAATGTTGGGAGTTTCTATAGTTTTTTTTATTTCTTTTGTTTACTCGTTGGTCTCTACGCATTTTACTCCTAACACAGCCTATTTTAATCCTTTGGGAAGAGTCTGGGAGTTTCTAGTCGGTGTCTTGGTTGCTATATTTATTCCTTATATTAAGTTGAATAAAAAAACGGCATCAATCATCTCTTTTCTAGGTGTTTTTATTCTCTTTAGCATCGGTATAGCATTTCCTAGCGACTGGAATTTCCCTGGATATGTCGCGCTATTTCCTGTTGTTTCAGCTGCTTTTATCATTATTTCAGGAAACGAACCTGAAAAACGTACACTGGTGAATAGGTTGTTGTCAAATAGATATCTTGTCATGCTGGGTGCCATGTCTTTTACCATTTACCTTTGGCACTGGCCGATATTGGTTTTTTTTCAGCACTATTATGAAACAACAAATTTAGGCGTTGTAAAAGGTATGACCATTGTTGTATTAGGAGTTTTGCTGGCTAGTATTACGACCTGGTTGATTGAAAAGCCTTTTAGGAAAATACCTAAGTCTAGGGTTTGTATCTCCTATATTGCAGGTTTTTCATTTTTCATTCCTTCGGTTACACTTGGATTGGGTGCTAAATACTATATTGAAAATCTGCATGATGTAAAAGTTGATTTTAAAAAATCTGCATTCGAGGGCGGTAAGATTTCTATACAAGACGATGCTTCCAATTTGAACTATGGGTATGTTACTGCCATTTCTAATGACTTAGGCGAGACCATGGACAGAGATAATGGTTGTGCTACGGTCATTACAGAGTCCAAAATTTCATCTTGTTATTTTGGAGATACCTCTTCAGAAAATGTAGTCGCACTCGTAGGCGGGTCACATATAGGTCAGTGGGAGCCTTTTTTCTCAATTCTAGGGAATGAATATGGATTTAAAGTGATAAGTATCATAAAGAATTCTTGTTCCCTTGGCTATGAAATTGTGGAAGGTAATGATACTTGTAAGTTATGGAATGAAAATATTGTTGATTATTTAAGTGACCTGTCCCCTGATCTTGTTATAACAAATTCGACGAGGTCGAATCGTCCCCGTGATAATAGATTAGTAGTAGGGAATCCTGTTGAGTTTGTTCCTGCTGGACATGTGGAAAAATGGAAGGAAATATCTGCTTTAGGTATTCCAGTAATGGGTATAAGAGATAATCCTTGGTTTGAAAGTGATCCAAGCTATTGCGTTTGGAAGAACCGTCATGAGGCAAGCCTATGCGCTCGACCCATTGAAGAAGTGTTGCTATCTGTTAATCCTGCAGATGCGTATGTAGGTGAAATACCTCTGTTTATCTCCATAGACTTTACCGAATTAATTTGTGTTGAGGGATTATGTCCGGCATATTTTGATGAAAGATTGATGTGGTCTGATACCCACCACCTGACACGAAATTATCTGGAATATATCACCCCAAGCCTGAAAACTTCGCTTGAGCATCAGACGTCAATTATTTCAGGTTTTTAATAATTACGGGGAGAGCAACTAAATGTCTTTTTATGAATTTGAAAAAGCGGTGAAATGTAAAAGTGCGATAGAGGATGCAGGTGGGGTTACGAAGGTTAGCAGCCCAAGAGCTTCAGTAATTGTGCCTACTTATCATGATTGGGCTCGATTGAAGCTGTGTGTTAATGCTTTGAAAAACCAAACATTTCCCCAGGATGATTTTGAAGTTATTATTGTAAATAATGCACCAGAGGATACACCACCTGTTGATTTCTCTTTGCCTCACAATTTCTGTATCATTAAAGAGGGAAAGCCGGGATCATATGCTGCAAGAAATGCAGCTTTAAAATTGGCGAAAGGTGAAATTATTGCTTTTACTGATTCGGATTGTATTCCGGATCCTTACTGGTTGGAAGCTGCTATTAACCATTTTGATAAAGGCGTAGAGCGAATAGCAGGAAAAATAGAGCTTTTTTTTAAGTCTGATAAGCTTACCCTAGTCGAAATTTATGAGAAGGCTTTTGCCTTTGATCAGGAAAAATATGCTCAGACTGGAGGAGCAGCAACTGCCAATATGATTACATTGGCGAAACACTTTGATACGGTTGGGCTTTTTAACGATACATTAATGTCAGGAGGCGATAATGAGTGGGGCTGGCGAGCAAAAGATAAAGGTATATCTATTGAGTATGCTCCAGACGTTATTGTAAATCATCCTGCTCGTGCCGATATGAAAGCTATGCTTAAAAAACGCAAAAGGGTGATCGGTGGGGAAGTATGCAATAAAAATAATGCTTCTAAAAATACCTTTTTCTTAATTCTTCTTAAAGGCTATTTTCCTCCACGAAGACAGTTAAATATTTTTGGTAGAAAAGGACTCTCATTTTCTAGAAAGTTTTTGGCATATTTGTTGTGTTATTACTTTAAGATTTACTCAACTACTTATAAGTTAGCCTTGCTAATAGGTATTGCAAAGCCCGAGAGATCTTGATCAATAAAATGAAATGTTGTTAACTCTGTATAAGGTTAATAAAATATAAACCCTCCATAAATCTTGGAGGGTTTTTTGGTAGTGCGCCAGGCATGGCGCGCAGCGCCTTGACCGGCGCTGTTCCTGGGGGTGGTGCTTCAGGATGACTTGGGGGTGAAAGTCCCCTGCACGCCCTGCAAGGGGAAGTGCTAGCCGACGGCAAGGGTGTCCCTCGCGAGGGGGAATCTGAAGGCAGCCCGAGGCAAAACGCTGGCCTGACGAACAGGAAGCGGATACGAGGCGTCATGGCGGGGTAAGGTGGCTACACTCACCAAAGCCCGATACTTGCACGGAACGCCATGATGTAAATCCGACAGGCATAAGCGGGAAGGTCGCGCGTCTTACCCTGGGAGGTCTGGTGGTCTGCCACGGTGCTACCGTCGTCGAGAGGCGACGGGAGGGATCACCAGACGTCAGCCGAGGCCATAGTAAGTGCCGGTTCACCACGGCACCAAGGGCCGAACATGAAGAACCGCGAGTAGGCGATAACGTCTCGAGGATCGATCATGAAGACAGACCATGACGCTAATACCGTCACTCACCCAGAGGGGCAGGGGCAGTACCCCGAGTCCCAGCCGGTGAGCGTCGAGACCAGCCCGGCGTCGTTATCGTGGACGAAAGCGGAGCCAACCTCGCTCATGGAACGGGTCGTTGACCCGGAAAACATGGAGCGAGCTTACCCCCCTCTGTCAGCCTTGTTGTCCGGTTGGTGATATCGCCTGAATCTAATCCAGAGGGAGCGGCATGGAGTCCTTGTGCCACGTTATTCTGCAGAGCGTAAAGCAGCCGTCCTGAAGAAGTTGTTACCACCCCATAATCACAGTGTGGCATCGGTAGCGACAGAGGAAGGCATCTCTGACGCGACGCTGTATAGTTGGTTAAAACAGTGTCGAGTAAAAGGAGTGCCTGTGCCGGGTTACACCCAAGGCGACAGCGAATGGTCGCCCGACGCCAAGCTAGCCGTGGTCATCGAAACCGCCACCCTGTCAGAGGCGGAGCTTGGCACTTACTGCCGCGAAAAAGGCCTTTATCCCGAGCAAATTCAACAGTGGAAAGCGGCTTGCCTCGAAGGCGCTGGTCGGCAAGAAGATCAGGAAAAAGCGGCGCACAAGCAGCGTAAAGAAGACCGTAAGACCATCAAGCAGCTCAAAGCGGAAGTACGTCGCAAAGACAAGGTAGTGGCAGAGACGACGTCGTTACTGGTGCTCTCAAAAAAGCTCGACGCCTTGTACAGCGAAGATCCCGACAGCGGCGAGGACGACTAACGCCGCTCGACGAACGTGCAAGGCTCATCGCGCTATTTGACGAAGCGGTTGTGGGTGGTGCTTCCCGCTATCAAGCAGCCGGTATTATCGATGTAAGCGAGCGCACACTAAAGCGTTGGCGATCTGAGTGTGGCACTGTTGTTGAGGATCAGCGTCCACAGGCGGCACAAGGCAGGCAGCCGCATCAGCTGACGCATGAGGAAGAGCAGACCATTTTGAACACTTGTCATCGTCCCGAGTATCAGAGCTTGCCGCCGTCTCAAATCGTGCCCTTACTGGCAGACAACGGCGTCTATCTGGCCTCCGAATCGTCGTTTTATCGGGTCTTGAAAAAGCATCACCAGCAGCACCATCGTGGCCGTACGAAAGCACGCCGCACAGTCCCCGCGCCGACCAGTTTTACGGCGACAGGGCCGAACCAGATTTGGAGCTGGGATATTAGCTATTGCGCCTCCGTTGTACGAGGCCAGCACTGGTATCTCTACCTGATCATGGATATCTACAGCCGCAAAATCATTGCCTGGGAAGTTCATGAGACGGAAGCGGGCGATTTGGCTAAACAGCTGATGGAGCGTGCCTTATTGCGTGAGAAATGCTGGCATCAGCCACCGGTGTTGCACTCGGATAATGGGGCGCCAATGACGTCCTATACACTCAAAGCGAGGTTAACCGAGCTAGGGATGTTGATGTCTTACAGTCGACCGAGAGTAAGCAACGACAACCCTTACTCGGAATCACTGTTCCGTACCGTCAAATATTGCCCAGCGTGGCCCACCAAGGGCTTTACATCGCTGAGCGCGGTACGAGAATGGATGTTGGTGTTCGAGCGGGCTTACAACGAACAGCACCTTCACAGTGGCATCCAATATGTCACGCCAGCTGACCGGCATCGTGGTGTTGATCGAAAACGGCTTGAACGCCGTAAAGCGGTTTATGAAAGCGCTAAGCGCCGATATCCGAAACGCTGGTCGGGCAGCACCCGAAACTGGGAGGTCACTGGTTCAGTGTCGCTTAACCCAGGGAAAGTGCAGGAAATCGAGCGTAATAAACAGGCTGCTTAAGTGCAGCCATTTGGACAACTGGGTTGAAAATCACCGTTACCGTCGGGTGGTGGCCAACAAAGGCGCACCGGGTGTCGATGGCATGACGGTGCATCAACTGGCTGACCACCTGAAGCAGTACTGGCCAACGCTGCGCGAGCGGCTGTTGGCCGATCAGTACCACCCCAGCCCGATCCGAGCAACCACGATCCCTAAGCCCAAGGGTGGGACGCGGCAGCTCGGTATTCCCACGGTTACCGACCGCCTAATCCAGCAAGCGCTGTCCCAGGTACTGATGCCGATCTTCGACCCGGGCTTCTCCGAGTCGAGTTACGGCTACCGCCCCAAGCGGAGCGCCAAGCAGGCCGTCTCGGCCATGAAGGCCCACGTCACCGCCGGTCACCGCTGGGTGGTCGATCTTGACCTGGAAGCCTTCTTCGACCGAGTGAATCACGACCTGCTGATGGCACGGGTCGCGCGGCGCGTTGACGACAAGCGTGTACTGCGTCTGATCCGTCGCTATCTGGAGGCGGGTATGTTCCAGCATGGCTTGCCCACGCCGAGGCGGCGGGGGACACCCCAAGGCGGGCCCCTCAGCCCGCTACTGGCGAACATCCTGCTGGACGACATGGACAAGGCGTTGGAACGCCGAGGCCACCGCTTCTGCCGCTACGCCGACGATGTACAAATCTATGTACGGAGCCGACGAGCAGGCGAGCGGGTCATGGGCAGCTTGAGTGAGTATCTCGAGAGCTCACTTCGGCTGACGGTCAATCGCCGTAAAAGTGCGGTGGATCGGCCATGGCTACGCGGATATCTGGGCTACAGCCTCACTCGGCACAAGCAGTCGAAACTGACGCTCGCCAAGACAAGCCTGACACGCATGATGCAGCGTGTCCGTGAGATCCTGAAACGTGGCAGGGGGCGTAACATCCAACGGGTAATCGAAGGGTTGAGGCCAGTCCTACGAGGATGGGCTAACTACTTCAATCTTGTTGATGTGAAACGCCCCTTGGAAGCACTGGATCAATGGATACGGCGGCGCTTACGCGGCCTGATCTGGCGACAATGGAAACGCCCATCGACTCGGCGTCGGAAGCTGCGAGGGCTAGGCCTAGACGGGCACCGCGCCTGGAAATCGGCGGGGAACGGTCGAGGCCCCTGGTGGAATGCCGGGGCTTCGCACATGAATCAGGCCCTGCCGAGGAAATGGTTTTATGACCAGGGACTGATCTCGGTACTGGATACGGTAAGATGGCTTAAACGTTCTGCATGAACCGCCGTGGTACGGAACCGTATGCCCGGTGGTGTGAGAGGACAGGGGAGGCGACTCCCCTTCCTACTCGATTAAATTTTTCTTTAATTTTTCAAGTGGTGCTTGAAAAGTAGCTTACTGTACTATTGATCATACTCTATAGAGCGCATGGCGTCGTTGGAATCTATACTTGCACCCATTGAGCTATCGCGGTAATAAACAGATAATCTCCAATTACGGATAATGCGATGAAAATGCTACTGCGTTGGCTTCATAGTCTAGTGGCGCTGTTAGCGTTGCTGTTAGCGGGGCCTGTTTGGCTATTGGCGAGTAATCAGGTGGCGACCGATGGGCATTGGTCGTCGCTGGATCGGTCATCTGCTGGCATAGCGCCTGATCCAGCGGTGAACGCTGAAGCCGTCGTTCAGGTATATTCAGCCCGGGCTTATAACTGGCGCGGAGCGTTTGGCGAGCATATCTGGATTGCGACCAAGACTGAAAACGCCGATAGTTACCGACTGCATCAGGTGTTGAGCTGGCGGCGTCCCACGGTGGTGTCTTCAATCGACACGCCTGATCGAGCCTGGTTTGGCAGTCCTCCTACACTGTTGGCTGACTATCGCGGCGAGGTGGCTGCACAGATAATACCGCAGATAGAGGCCGCCGCCGCTGACTACCCACAAGCTGAGCTTTATCGAGTATGGCCTGGCCCGAACAGCAATAGCTTTATTGCCTGGGTTATACGCGAAGTGCCAGGCTTTGAGGTGACGCTCCCGGTAACTGCTATTGGTAAGGATTATATTTTCAATGGCGTTTTTGCTGCTGCGCCCAGCGGCAGCGGTTACCAGCTGTCTTTGGGTGGGGTGGTTGGCATTATGTTGGCGCTTGAGGAGGGCATTGAACTTAACCTCCTGGGCTTGAGCTTTGGTATCGATGTCATGCGACCCGCTTTGAAATTGCCGGGCATCGGGCGGTTGGGGATGCCCGTCAAGGTAACAGAAGGTTGATCAATAAGAGTAAAAAACTGTGTTTGCAGATACTTTTTATTAAACTAGTAACTACTGGGCGCTGATGACACCAAGCTGCGTTGCTGACATTATCCAAACCACTTATTTGGAAATGATTTGGAACGGCGCCATTACCCAGGCGAATCAATTGCGTTTTCCCACTGATGAGGAGTAGTGGGGTTAGCTGTTTTGCTGCTGTTCGGTAAAGCGCTGCATGATAGCGAGGGTTTCGTCGCTCACATGGTGCTCCATGCCTTCAGCGTCAATACGCGCAGTCGCATCTCTCACCCCAAGGGCGCGTAAAAAGTGCAGCACGATATCGTGGCGGGCGCGTGACGTTTCCGCCATTTTTTGACCCGCTTCGGTTAGAAACAGCGAGCGATAAGGCTTGCTAGTAACCAACTCCAGCTCATTTAAACGCCGAATCATTTTTGAAACCGTCGCCTGGCTGACCGCCATACGGCTGGCAATGTCCGCCGCGCGCGCTTCGCCGCGGTGTGCCAGCAGGTCGCCAATTAGCTCAACATAGTCTTCAATCAGTTCGGTTTCGTGGGCATTTCGCACCGTTGCATACTGCTGGGCATGCTGCTCCACAGGGGGCAGGGCATCTCCAGGGATGCTTGGGGCAGTCAATGAGGCGTTCGGATTAGAATCAGTCATTGGTAAATTATATCGGAAGCAGTGGGAACAATCATTGGATAGTCGCTGGGATAGTAACGTATTTTTGTGCAATATTGTTAGCCAAGGCTAAACTATTTGCACAATGCTTTCTTGTTGAGCTGCAGTCTACTTATCGGTCATGTACAAAAAAGGAGAGACAATGAGTAAGCGCAATCTGGGTATGGCCTTGAGCCTACCGCTATGGCTGAGTGCTGCACTAGCCTGTACCGAAGCGCCCAGTGCCAAAGCGCAAGAGAATGCGACTTCTCCTTCCCTACCATCGTGGCGAGTTTGGAAACGGTGGGGATCATTTTAGTGATGGCGATGCTGATCACCCCAGGAGCAACGGCACACCTGCTCACCGACCGTTTTAAAACCATGATGCTGATTTCCGTGGGTGTAGGGTAGCTCGACGATCATCGGGCTATGGCTTTCGGTGGTGTTGGGCATTGCCTCGTGCGTTGCGATCGTGCTCGTTGCTACCTGCTGGTTCTTTATGGCGCTGCTTTTCTCACCCAAGCAGGGGGGCTGATGCGTTTTTGGCGCCATCGTCAAATTGGTTAGCACCATTTACTTAAGCGTTTACAACGGCGGCGACTGCAGGCATTCCCAGGTTTTCTCGGCAATACCGATGCCAGCACCGGTCATCAGCAAATACGTTTGATCTACTCCAGCGGTATGCAGCGGTTCGGCTTCATCTTGGAAGTGGATGCCCGCAATAATGTGGCCAGTGAAGCCCGCTTTACGCAGTTCGCGGGTGGCAATAAGCTTGCTCTCAAGTTCTGGGGTGGCCAGCGTTACTGCGGTTATTTGCGTAATATGCAGGTGATGCCAAAATCCCACATCTTCAATATCACCATAAAAAACATGCCGTTGGGTATTTATTTTATTGGGATCTGAATCGATGCCCACGGCAGACAAACCTTTATCGGTAAAAAAGTCGTAGGCGGCGTTACCGGTTCGCCCCATGCCTAGCACTAAGATGGTGGCGTTGCCTAAATCCACAGGCTGTTCGTCAGGATGTCGGGCGTACCGCTCAAAACAGAGCAGGTGTTTCTCCCAGCGATCAAAAAGCTGATGGGCAATGCGATTCAGCGGTGCGGCGATGACAAACGACAAGGCAACGGTAATTGCCAAAGGAACAAGCCACTCTTGCAAAATGCTCGCAGCGACGATCAGGCCAAACTCACTGTAAGCCGTCAAGCTTAAGCCTCCCAAAAAGGCGTTGCGTGCCCTGATTCGGAAGGCAATGAGTAGTGCAAAAAACAGGATCCCTTTAAGCGGAAGCAGAACTGCTAGGATAACCGCAAATAGCAGTGCGTCTTGATCAGGTAAGCCAGCCATGCCTATTTGCAGAAAGAAGCTGATTAACAACACTTCTTTCAGCCCCCAGAGCGCCTTGGATAATTCTTGCGCACGGGGGTGTTTGGCCAGCAGTAGGCCCATGACCAGGGCTCCTACTTCTGAGCTTAAACCCACTGCTTCAAAGCCCATGCCGCCAACGGCAATGGCTAATACGGCGCCTAGTAGCACCAGTAATTCATCGTGCTGCGCCGCGTTCATAAGCCAATAAAGTACTGGCCTTAATAGCGGCACCAAAAAAACCAGCACGGCCCAGGGGCTAGGGGAGTTGCCGCTGTAGATGCTGAGAACGGCTAAAGCCACAAGGTCTTGAATAATCAGAATGCCAATCGCAATTCGGCCATGTAGGGCGCGTAATTCGCGTTTGCTTTCAAGGACTTTGGCCGCTAATACCGTGCTTGAAAAAGACAGCGCAGTGGCCAGCAGAATTGCTTTGTCCAGGGGCAGCGATAGAAAAATGACAAAACCAGATGTAAACAACAGGCAGGTAATTGCCAAGTGTATAAAGGAACTTCCTAGCACAACGGGTTCTGCCAGGCTGCGGATATTGAGTTTAAGACCAATGGTGAACAGCAGTAGCAGAACCCCTAGATGGGCAAGGTGTTCAAGCATTGGGCCCGCATCACTTGGGAGGCCAATACTGGGCCCAAAGGCATTGAGTGCAAACCCTGCTGATAAGAACCCCACGAGTGGCGGTAAACTTAGCTGTCGTGCTGCGATACCAAAGATAAACGCTACCGATAGAATAACCACTTCAAACATGCCGGATCCCTAGAGCGCGTAACGAAGCTGATTATCTTCCAACTCGCCAGTGCTTTTGCATTTCTATAAAAGTGAATGATGCTGACCAAGTGATCAATACAAAGCCTGTTAAAGCCAGCGTGCCGTACAGAAAACGTACCGGCCCAATGGCATATATATCGCCATAGCCCACGGTGGTATAGGTCACCGCAGTGAAGAAGATATAATCAAGGATGTTGAAGTTGTCATACCCATGTAAAGCACCAATGCTTAATTGCTCGGTAAGCCACCAGCCAGTGATGCCAAATAGCCAAATTTCGACAACGTGGGTCATCAATACCCCAAACGCCATCGCCAGGATGCGTTGCCGATGTGGTCTTCGAGATTTTTCTATTTGGTGCGAGATAAGCCACAGGGCTTCATAGTGAAGCAGCACCGCAATGACCACGGTAATAAAAGTGGTTACCACCACGGTGACATGCTCAGGGTAAGGAATAGTCATCTTAGCAAGTAGTCAACCTTTGCTCGTTAGCATAACCGGGTTCCCATCAGTAGCAAGGCAGCATCCATATGCTGCCAGCCCCACCATGCAAGCATTAAACAGCTAAACAGCAGAGTTGCCACCATGGCCTTGAGTAAATTATTGCGTGTCATGGGATCACCGTTGTTGACTGCGAGCGCTCGAGCGGCTTTTCATTGATAAACCAATGCAGTGCAGCAGCGACGACCGAGAGCACAATAGCAATTTGCCAGACCGTATTATAGTTGCCAGTAAGGTCATAAAAATAGCCACCCAGCCATACGCCCATAAAAGAGCCTAACTGGTGAAACAGAAATACGATGCCGCCCAGCATGGAGAGGTGGTGAACACCAAACACGGAAGCCACAATGCCGTTGGTTAACGGCACGGTAGAGAGCCATAGAAGCCCCATGACGATACCAAATAGATAGGCGCTAACTGGGCTTAACGGCAAATAAACAAACGCCGTAATCACCACGCCGCGAATCAAATAGAGCCAGGTTAGCAGCTTGGGTTTTGACCAGATGCCGCCCATCCAACCCGCGGTATAAGTGCCAACAATATTAAACAGTCCCACTAAGGCCAGTACCGTCGTGCCCACCTTTACCGCCAGGCCGTTATCGAATAAGTAGCCGGGGAGGTGCACGGCAATGAACACCACCTGAAAGCCACAGACAAAAAAGCCTAAACAGAGTAGCCAGAAGCCTTTTTGGCCTGCTGCTTCGTTGAGCGCATCTTTGAGGCTTAAATCGGATGCCGTTTTGGCGGAGGGCTTGTCGCGCAGCATTGCCCCCAGGGGAATAATGATGGTCGCGATAGCTGCCATCGCCATCAGCGCTGCGGCCCAGCCGAGCCACTCGAGCAAACCCAGAGTGCCAGGCAGCATGGCAAATTGCCCAAACGAGCCCGCTGCGCTAACGATCCCCATGGCCATACTGCGTTTTTCAGGCGCCACTGCGCGCCCCACAGCACCTAAAATAACCGAGAATGTGGTACCGGAGAGGCCAAGGCCAATCAACAGCCCAGCGCTGACCGTCATGCCTAGTTCTGACGTAGAGAGGCTCATAAACAGCAGCCCCAAGGCATACAGCAAGCCGCCAACAACGATAATCCTGGCCGCACCGAAGCGGTCCGCGAGCGCCCCGGTAAAGGGTTGTGATAAGCCCCAAACCAGGTTTTGTAAGGCTAATGCAAAAGCAAATACGCCACGCCCCCAGCCGAGCTCGCTGCTGAGGGGCTCCATAAAGAGTCCGAAACCATGGCGTAAGCCCATGGCCGTGGAAATAACCAAGCTTCCCAATATAATCAGCAGCAGCGAGTGGCGAAGAACGAAGGCCATGATGTTCTCTTTGTTGGCAGGCTAACAGTTAGCTCACTATCGCATGCGTTGTGCGCTTTTAGAAGCTAGGAATAGGTAAGTAAGGCAGTATTAGTTTTATGCTATTAATCTGCTAAAATCCGCCCCCTTCGCCGTTAATGACCTCTCAATAGCTCTAAGGATTTTCATGAATGCAGTAATTCTTGCGGTGCTGGTGATGGTGGCGCTATCGCTGGCGCGTGTCTCAGTGGTATTTGCGTTAGTGGTGGGCGCTTTAGTCGGCGGGTTAGTGGGCGGGTTGTCACTAGAACAAACTCTGGAAGCCTTTAATACAGGCGTGGGCGGCGGGGCCCAGGTGGCGCTGGCCTACGCCACTTTGGGGGCCTTCGCTGTGGCGATCTCTCGCTCTGGGCTACCGGATATGCTGGCTAATCGTTTGATTACGCTGCTGGGTAAAAAAGAGGCAACCGTTGCGCAGCAGACGCGGGTCAAAATGCTGTTGCTAACGGCTGTGTTGTTGGTGGCTATTTCTTCTCAGAACGCTATCCCGGTACATATTGCCTTTATACCGGTGCTGATTCCGCCGCTATTAACCGTGATGAACCGCTTAAAGTTGGATCGACGCGCGGTGGCCTGTGCGCTTACCTTTGGTTTAACGGCCCCTTATATGCTGCTGCCGGTAGGGTTTGGGGCGATCTTTCTAAACGATATTCTTTTGGCCAACTTAAATAGCGCTGGGGAACCGCTGGGTTTAGAGATCACCCGTGGCATGGTGCCGCTGGCCATGGCAGTACCGGTAGGGGGGATGGCGCTGGGGCTAATCGTTGCGCTATTTTGGAGTTACCGCCGCCCGCGTGAATATCAGGCCGAAGATATCGCTAACGCCAACGTTGCCGAAGGCCATACGCCCGCCAAACCTCATAGGTTGGGGCTTGTGATGTCGGGGGTGGCAATCGTCGCAGCGCTCGGCCTCCAGCTTTACAGTGGCTCAATGATACTGGGTGGCTTGGTAGGGATTGGCCTGCTTTCAATGGGGGGCATCTTTAAGTGGCGCGAAGCAGACGATCTATTTACCAGTGGTATGCGCATGATGGCGCTGATCGGTTTTATCATGATCTCCGCAGCGGGCTTTGCCGAGGTCATGAAAACCACGGGAGAGATTGATGCGCTGGTGTCGGGTGCTTTTTCACTCTTTGGCGATAACCGCGGCTTAGCGGCACTGGTGATGCTGCTGGTAGGGCTATTCATTACCCTGGGTATCGGCTCGTCGTTCTCAACCATTCCCATTATTGCTGCCATCTTTGTGCCCTTGGCGGTACAGTTTGGCTTCTCTCCCATGGCCACGGTGGTGCTGGTGGGTACGGCAGCGGCGTTGGGTGATGCAGGCTCGCCTGCCTCTGACTCTACCCTGGGCCCCACTTCAGGCCTTAACGTTGACCGTCAGCACGATCATATGTGGGACAGCGTGGTGCCAACGTTTCTGCACTACAACATTCCGTTAGTCGGCTTTGGCTGGCTAGCGGCAATGATGTTCTAAAAGCCTTATCTTCAAACTAAAAAGGGACAACTTGGTTGTCCCTTTTTAGTCGCTTTAACTCTATCACTATTTAGGCAGATGGCTTTCAAACGCGCTTAATAGCCCCCGCAGAAGCGAAAGCTCTTTGCGGCTGGGTTGAGCACGGGCGAAGAGCGCCTGAAGTTGCTCTTCAGTGCGGGCGTGGGGCTGGGTTAAAAAGCCACTTTCCTGCATTAAGCGGCCCAGATGCGCTTGAAAGTGTAAGAACTGTTCGCGGCTGGGTGGCGTTGCCTCCAGCGGGCGCTGATAAGTAAAACCGCTCCCATCACCTTTACGCCAGGCGCGATGTACTTCATAAGCGAGTATCTGTACTGCCTGGGATAGATTCAGAATACCGTAATCAGGGTTGGCAGGAATGCTGACCTGATGCGTGCAGCAGCGAATCTCATCGTTAGTCAGCCCCGAACGTTCACGCCCAAATACGAGTGCCACCGGCGCCGTTTGAGCGTTCTGGATGACGTCTGTTGCCATCTCATCCGGTTCGTCAAAGTGGGGAAGGGGCAGGCTGCGCAAGCGTGCACTGGCACCCACGACCTGCACGCAGTCGTTAACGGCTTCTTCCAGCGAGCTAACCACCCGCGCACTCTCCAGGACATCAGTGGCACCTGCCGCTAGTCGAGTTGCTTCTTCATCGGGAAACAGACGTGGATTAACCAGCACCAGCTCGGTTAAACCCATGGTTTTCATGGCCCGTGCCGCCGCGCCGATATTGCCGGGGTGGAAGGTCTGAACGAGTACGATACGGATATGCTGCAACATGCGCTGGTGCCCAGTAGTGAAAATGTAGCTTAAAAAAATCGCCCAGATAGTAGCACGTTCGGCCCTGGAAATGGCTGACAAAACGCTATCGACAACCTCACGCCTGTAGGCGCCTCAAAACGCAAGAACCCCGCACAAGGCGGGGTTCTTGTTGACAGCTAAATGCTAGCCGTCGATAGAGCGAAGGGCTCAGGGTTGCATTACATCATGCCGCCCATGCCACCCATTCCGCCCATGCCACCCATATCAGGTGCAGAGTCTTTCTCTTCCGGATCTTCTGCGATCATGCACTCAGTGGTGATCATCAGGCCAGCAACAGAACCAGCGGACTGCAGTGCAGTACGGGTTACTTTCGCTGGATCCAGGACGCCCATTTCGAACAGATCGCCGTACTCGCCGGTTTGTGCGTTGTAGCCGAAGTTTCCTTCGCCATCTTTCACACGGTTAATCACAACGGCAGGCTCTTCACCAGCGTTGGAAACGATTTGACGCAGCGGTGACTGCATAGCGCGTAGCGCCATGTTGATACCGTGATTCTGGTCTTCGTTATCGCCAGTAAGGCCCTGTACTTTGGCCATTACGCGAACCAGTGCTGTACCACCACCAGGCACCACGCCTTCTTCAACTGCTGCACGAGTAGAGTGCAGAGCGTCTTCAACACGGGCTTTCTTCTCTTTCATTTCCACTTCGGTGGCAGCACCGACGCGGATAACGGCAACACCGCCTGCCAGTTTGGCAACGCGCTCTTGCAGTTTCTCTTTGTCGTAGTCAGAAGAGGTGTCTTCGATTTGCGCGCGGATCTGGCTAACGCGTGCTTCGATATCGCCTTCTGCACCAGCACCATCAATGATAGTGGTGTTTTCTTTAGACATCGTCATGCGCTTAGCAGTACCCAGGTGATCCAGGTTGGCTTGCTCAAGCGTCAGGCCGACTTCTTCAGAAATGACCGTGCCGTTAGTCAGAATAGCGATATCCTGCAGCATGGACTTACGACGGTCGCCGAAGCCCGGTGCTTTAGCAGCGGCTACTTTAACGATACCGCGCATGTTGTTCACAACCAACGTTGCCAGGGCTTCGCCTTCGATATCTTCAGCGATGATGGCCAGTGGCTTGCCTTGCTTGGCAACGGCTTCTAGCACTGGCAGCAGCTCACGGATGTTGGAGATCTTTTTATCCACTAGCAGGATGTAGGGATCTTCCAGTTCAACCGTCATGGTGTCCTGGTTGGTAACGAAGTAGGGCGAGAGGTAGCCGCGGTCAAACTGCATACCTTCAACGACTTCCAGCTCGTCTTCAAAGCCACGGCCTTCATCAACAGTGATGACGCCTTCTTTGCCGACTTTTTCCATCGCTTCGGCGATGATTTCACCGATGCGCTTGTCGCCGTTTGCAGAGATGGTGCCAACCTGGGCAATTGACTTGGTGTCGGTGCAGGGGACAGACATTGCTTTGATTTCTTTCACCGCTGCGTTGACCGCTTGGTCGATGCCGCGCTTAAGATCCATCGGGTTCATGCCCGCCGTCACGCCTTTCAGGCCTTCAGCGATAATGGCCTGGGCCAGAACAGTAGCGGTAGTCGTGCCATCGCCTGCAGCGTCAGAAGTCTGTGAAGCGACTTCTTTCACCATTTGCGCGCCCATGTTTTCGAACTTGTCTTTCAGTTCGATCTCTTTGGCAACAGAAACACCGTCTTTAGTAACGGTGGGGGAGCCGAAAGATTTTTCCAGTACTACGTTACGGCCTTTCGGGCCGAGGGTAACTTTTACCGCGTTGGCGAGAACGTCGACACCACGGGCCATGCGTTTACGAGCATCATCGGAGAACTTAACTTGTTTAGCTGACATATCTGCTACTTCCTAATATTGAATGCAAAAACGTGAAAGTAAATAGTCGAAGCACTGGTTAAATAAGTACCAGCTGCAACGATGCTTAGCCTTCAACAACGGCAAGAATATCGGCTTCGCTCATGATCAAGACTTCTTCGCCGTCGATTTTTTGCTTCTCGACGCCGTAGCCATCTTTAAAGATCACGTTATCGCCAACCTTGACGTCTAACGGGCGGACATCACCATTTTCCAGAATGCGACCGTTACCGACGGCGAGGATTTCACCGCGTGTCGGTTTTTCTTGTGCATTGCCCGGAAGCACGATGCCGCCTGCAGTTTTCTGCTCTTCTTCAACGCGACGGACGATGACACGATCGTGCAAAGGACGGATATTCATTCACGTTCTCCTGAGTATGGTTGAAGCCCTGGTGAGGGCGGTTAGCCTAAAAGTGTTCTCGAGGGAGTAACCCGCGAGAAGTGAAGACCTCACGGTCTTCTTTGTTAATGGCAGCTACCGTATAGATCGCCGCCGAATTTGTGTGCTGAATGAAAAATGGGGGCTGCGGATGACCTTTCAAGGGGGCGGGTAATAAAAAAATTGCTTTTTCGTTGATTTTCTACCGAGGGAAACCTTAACGACGGCGTCGGGGCTCATCGCGACTGATAAAATCTCCCTCAATGGGGCCATCCTGTTGTGACGATTGGCGATTTTGATTTTGATTAGTCTGGGCCGATGAATCACTTGGGCCTTGCTGTTGCCCAGCAACTTTTTTAAGCCCCAGCCAAGTTAGGGCCTTGAACATCAACTGGCGTGCGCTGGGAATTAAGCATGCCAAGCCTACTGCATCAGACAAAAAGCCTGGGGCCATTAATAAGGCACCGCCGAAGATAAGTGCAGCGCCAGTTAATAGCTCGCTGGAGGGGAGCTCACCAGCCTCCATGCGCTGGCGTGCCCGCGCAAAGGTGGATACACCCTCTTTACGAATCAGGTGTAGCCCGACAAAGCCGGTGCCGAGCACCAAAAGTAGCGTCGTGAGCAGGCCAATCTGGCTGCCAATCGAAAACAGAACCACAAAATCAAGTAGAGTGAAGAGTGATATGAAAATAAGGATTGGCATGGCTAACTCCTAGCAAAAGCGACTCGAAAACCGTCGTAATTGCGTAATATGGTGACATAAATATAAATAGCAAGCAGCTGACATGGCGTATTCCAGCGATGATGTAGCTCGATTTATGTCCATAATTCTTCTATGCTGCGATGCACAATGAAGCTGGTTTAATCTTTTGTAAGGAGTCTCGAATGGTACTTACCGATAAAGTCATTGCAGTCACGGGTGGGGCGCGAGGGTTGGGTTATGCCATGGCGCTGCGCTTGGGCAGGCAAGGTGCACGCATGGCGCTATTGGATATGAGCGCTGAAGCGCTTGATCAGGCAGTATCGCAACTTGCCGCGGAAGGTATCGATGCCCAGGCGTTTGTGGTGAATGTCGCCGAAGAAGCCTCCGTGACTCAGACGTTTGCCGATATTGCGCAACGCATGGAGCCTGTCAGCGGTTGTGTCAATAATGCGGGCATTACCCAGGATGCGCTGCTGGTAAAAGCCAAAGAGGGGCAAGTGGAAAAGCGCATGTCCTTAGAGGCTTGGCAAAACGTTATTAATGTCAATTTAACTGGCGTTTTCCTATGTGGTCGCGAAGCCGCCACTCAGATGATTGAAGCCGGACATGAAGGCGTGATCGTCAATATCTCCAGTATTTCCCGGGCAGGCAATATGGGGCAAAGCAATTACGCTGCCGCAAAAGCGGGCGTACATGCGTTGACCGTCACTTGGAGCCAGGAGTTGGCACGCTATGGTATTCGTACCGGCACCGTAGCGCCTGGGTTTGTGGCTACCGAAATGACCGCTGCGATGCGTCCTGATATGTTGGAGCGTATCTCGTCAAGCGTGCCGTTAAAGCGTTTGGGTGAGCCCGATAATATTGCCCAAAGCGTTGCCTTTATTATGGAGAACGACTACTTCACTGGGCGCATCATTGAGTGTGACGGCGGTTTACGGCTGTAGTTTCTTGGCCGTGGTAAGACAAAGGCGTGTTGCATAGATGGGCGGCTCTAAAAGGCCGCCCGCGTTGTGTGGTGCGCCAGGCATGGCGCGCAGCGCCTTGACCGGCGCTGTTCCTGGGGGTGGTGCTTCAGGATGACTTGGGGGTGAAAGTCCCCTGCACGCCCTGCAAGGGGAAGTGCTAGCCGACGGCAAGGGTGTCCCTCGCGAGGGGGAATCTGAAGGCAGCCCGAGGCAAAACGCTGGCCTGACGAACAGGAAGCGGATACGAGGCGTCATGGCGGGGTAAGGTGGCTACACTCACCAAAGCCCGATACTTGCACGGAACGCCATGATGTAAATCCGACAGGCATAAGCGGGAAGGTCGCGCGTCTTACCCTGGGAGGTCTGGTGGTCTGCCACGGTGCTACCGTCGTCGAGAGGCGACGGGAGGGATCACCAGACGTCAGCCGAGGCCATAGTAAGTGCCGGTTCACCACGGCACCAAGGGCCGAACATGAAGAACCGCGAGTAGGCGATAACGTCTCGAGGATCGATCATGAAGACAGACCATGACGCTAATACCGTCACTCACCCAGAGGGGCAGGGGCAGTACCCCGAGTCCCAGCCGGTGAGCGTCGAGACCAGCCCGGCGTCGTTATCGTGGACGAAAGCGGAGCCAACCTCGCTCATGGAACGGGTCGTTGACCCGGAAAACATGGAGCGAGCTTACCGTCGGGTGGTGGCCAACAAAGGCGCACCGGGTGTCGATGGCATGACGGTGCATCAACTGGCTGACCACCTGAAGCAGTACTGGCCAACGCTGCGCGAGCGGCTGTTGGCCGATCAGTACCACCCCAGCCCGATCCGAGCAACCACGATCCCTAAGCCCAAGGGTGGGACGCGGCAGCTCGGTATTCCCACGGTTACCGACCGCCTAATCCAGCAAGCGCTGTCCCAGGTACTGATGCCGATCTTCGACCCGGGCTTCTCCGAGTCGAGTTACGGCTACCGCCCCAAGCGGAGCGCCAAGCAGGCCGTCTCGGCCATGAAGGCCCACGTCACCGCCGGTCACCGCTGGGTGGTCGATCTTGACCTGGAAGCCTTCTTCGACCGAGTGAATCACGACCTGCTGATGGCACGGGTCGCGCGGCGCGTTGACGACAAGCGTGTACTGCGTCTGATCCGTCGCTATCTGGAGGCGGGTATGTTCCAGCATGGCTTGCCCACGCCGAGGCGGCGGGGGACACCCCAAGGCGGGCCCCTCAGCCCGCTACTGGCGAACATCCTGCTGGACGACATGGACAAGGCGTTGGAACGCCGAGGCCACCGCTTCTGCCGCTACGCCGACGATGTACAAATCTATGTACGGAGCCGACGAGCAGGCGAGCGGGTCATGGGCAGCTTGAGTGAGTATCTCGAGAGCTCACTTCGGCTGACGGTCAATCGCCGTAAAAGTGCGGTGGATCGGCCATGGCTACGCGGATATCTGGGCTACAGCCTCACTCGGCACAAGCAGTCGAAACTGACGCTCGCCAAGACAAGCCTGACACGCATGATGCAGCGTGTCCGTGAGATCCTGAAACGTGGCAGGGGGCGTAACATCCAACGGGTAATCGAAGGGTTGAGGCCAGTCCTACGAGGATGGGCTAACTACTTCAATCTTGTTGATGTGAAACGCCCCTTGGAAGCACTGGATCAATGGATACGGCGGCGCTTACGCGGCCTGATCTGGCGACAATGGAAACGCCCATCGACTCGGCGTCGGAAGCTGCGAGGGCTAGGCCTAGACGGGCACCGCGCCTGGAAATCGGCGGGGAACGGTCGAGGCCCCTGGTGGAATGCCGGGGCTTCGCACATGAATCAGGCCCTGCCGAGGAAATGGTTTTATGACCAGGGACTGATCTCGGTACTGGATACGGTAAGATGGCTTAAACGTTCTGCATGAACCGCCGTGGTACGGAACCGTATGCCCGGTGGTGTGAGAGGACAGGGGAGGCGACTCCCCTTCCTACTCGATTGTAGATGAGCGCGTGAACTCACTCATCTGTACATAACGCTTAAAAGTAGTCGCGGTTAATTTTGCGCTGAAAGTACATCTCAAGGCGCAGGGTCATCGCCCAGCGTGGGTCGTAGCTGGCATCGCGCTGGAAGTGTAGCTCCGGAATCACATCGGCGAATAAAATACCTTTATGAAGATCGCGGCGGTAGCGCGTCTGAAGATAGTAATTGGTCATGCGAGGATTGGACACACTTTCACCGATGGCGATAGCCGAGTAGCGCAGTGCACTGCGGCGGTTGATGCGGTGATTGATTTCGGCAACCTCACTGTACTCGAGTTTGTCTTCTTCCTCACGCCACTGGACGGTAGAGATAAAACGTAAATGGCGGCGTTTGCTCAACGGTCGGCCGACATCCCAGCGTGTGCGTGCTGAGTAGCCTTCATTGTTGAACCATGAAACGCGGTTATTTGACTCAAGCTGCCACGGCCCTTCACCCAGTTGCCACAGGCGCTCGCTGGTAAAACGCACGTAGGGGTCAAGAGGGAGGCGTAGGCGAACACCGGCACCTACTCGATTGCTCCAGTTTTCGCGTTTATCGCGGCTTTCTAGCCAATCCAGGCCGAGCGTAGAGCTGCGACGGTCACGCTGGTCATTGGCAAGGCGTCCAGAGCCCTGCTCTTCTAGGGTGCCTTGCGACTCTTCCGGGTCACTCTCGATGACCAGTCGCAGGCGATCTTCTGAGGTAGGTAGGTCAATACGGTAACGAAGGGTGGTGTCGCCGCGGGTGCCATCTCCCTCCATCCAATCAATCTCTTGGCCGAAACGCAGATAGGACTCGTTGTTGACCTGCATATGGTCGTCAGTGCCAAAGAATCCATCGATGCGGCGCGACGTGTTATCAACCCAGTTGCCTACGCTTTCACGAAACGGCTCAATGCGCTCTTCCGCCCACTCGGGTAAGTCACTATCTTCCTCTTCGGCATACACATTCGTCGAGACCGTAGTGAGTAGGCCAAGCCAGCAGAGGGTTAACAGTTTATGCATCGTCGATAGTCTCGGTAATGGGGCGTCGCCGCTTAACAATAGCGTTTATTTAGCGTGCTTTATGGGTCTCAATCTCTTTTGCCCACTCCAGCACACGCTTGCGTTGGCCGCGGCTATTGAGTCGATCCGTATCGACGCTCGCCGGGATAAGCTGGTGATTGGGTGGCGCGTTAAGGTCGAGGTTAAAGGTTCGTGACGCGCCTGTCGGCATATCCTCGGAGCCATAAATAGCGATAACGCGAATTTCAAGCTGAATATTCTGCTCTTGCAGTAGATTATCATCGATTTCCCAATAATCTTTAACCTGATTCACAATATCACCAAACGATTGAATGTTCAGATAATCCCCGGAAGCTAGCGGGCCTTGATGAGTGCGGTAGCTGGGTTCTTGTTGCTCACCTTTCTGTTGGCTACCCGTTTGCTGTTCACCACCGTGCTGCTGGTACTCCACTACGTCAAGGGAGTAACTGCCCTTTTGGGTATGCAGTACCGCTACCAGGTGTTGAACATAGATCGCTTCGCTGCTCATATTGCTGATTAAGCAGATGGAGTCCGCGCCGATACCCTTGCCGCGATTAATGATCACGCGGGGGCGACGCTGTCGCACATAGCCGTTATAAAGTAGCTGGGCGTAAAATACCCATACAAAGAGTGTGCAAATGCTCGCTACAGCCGAGATTGCCTGAGCATTATCGTTGAGCCATTCCATTATATGAGATCCTTCTCATTGTTATTGGTGTTAATCCCTGACGCGGGCTTTTGATGATAGCCATTGAGGGAGGTTGGGTAGCATTATTTAGGAATAGAGACTAGCGGAAAAGTGGGGGTAAGTCAGCCAAACCGGCCTTTGATAGAGGTAGTATTGAGCAAATAACAGACACCAAAAAAATGGCATTAAGCCATTGGTATTTTTCAAACGAAGAGAAGGTATTTTGCGAAGAATACTGACCAAAAAGCTGTTTGGAAGCTATTCAAAATACAAGGGGGTTGTGCTAACTTCTTGAAAACTAACAAGTAATTGGTGCGGATGGGGAGACTCGAACTCCCACACCTTACGGCACTAGAACCTAAATCTAGCGTGTCTACCAATTCCACCACATCCGCTAAGACGAGGCGTATATTATCAACTTTGTGATGGAAGTCAATCAATGATTTGATATTAATGCATATGGCAGTCAGGAGAGGGCATGGCATTAAAGAGGTGGCTACAGTGGGGTAGTAATTGGGTAAAGCAGGCCATGCCCGGCTACTGCGCATTTTGTTTGGCGCCGGCATCCGCAGGGCAAGGGTGGTGCGCGACCTGTTTGTACGAGCTGCCGTGGAACCTACATGCCTGCCGCCAATGCGGTGACCCCGTTGCTCATGGTACGAGCTTGTGTGGGCACTGCTTAGTTGACCCACCGGCATTTTCGACCACCCAAGCGGGGCTGTTGTATCAAGGGTTGATCAAACAGTTGGTGCATGATTTTAAATTTCATGCTTCTCCGCGGGCGGGCACACTATTGGCTGAATTGATGCTCTTAACCCCGCCGATAGACCTGGGAAACGCACTTCTATCAGTGCCTATGACTACCACGCATGCGTGCACCCGAGGATTTAACCAGTCGCACTGGTTGGCCGAACATCTCAGCCGCCAGCTTGGAATTCCCATGGTGTCGGCCAAACGGATAAAGGATTCCCCCTCCCAGCGCACGTTGAACCGCCGCCAACGGGCTGCCAACCTGGCGGGTGCCTTTGTCTTTGAATCACCGCCCCCGGCGCATTTGTTAATAATCGATGATGTGGTCACCACCGGATCCACAGGCAACGCATTAGGGCGCGCTGCGCTGGAGGCAGGTGCCAAACGTGTTGATATTTGGGCGGCCGCACGGACACCGTTAGGTAAGGATTGATAGAATAGTCTTTTCGCTTATTCATTAGCTCTTTCGCCAACCCAGGAGTGGCCTATGTCACACCCGTTTAGCTCTCTTTCGCCTGATTTAGTGATGTCTGCAGTGGAGTCGCTGGATATTTGGCCTGCAGGCGAGCCTTTTGCGCTAAATAGCTATGAAAACCGTGTACTGCTATTTCGCGATGACGATGGCAAGAACTGGATTGTTAAGTTTTATCGGCCTGATCGTTGGTCAGACAGTGCGATTCAGGAAGAGCATGATTTTCTGCAGGAGCTGGTAGATCAACAGGTGTCGGTCGTTGCCCCTTGGCGTGATAAGGCGGGGGCGTCTTTACACTATTTTAAGGGCTTTCGGTTTACGCTGTTCCCCCATTGCCCCGGCCAGGCGCCAGAGCTTGATAATCCATCGCACCTATTTGCCATGGGGGAGTTGCTGGGGCGGTTGCACCAAGTGTCAGCTAAAAAAACCTTTCAGCATCGCCCGCGTTTAGAAATGGCGAGCGGTATTCTTGATGCTCAGCAGCGCGTGCTGGCCAGCAATTGGATGAGCCGTCATCAGCGCCGGGCCTATGACCGTGTGATCGAAAAGGTTCACCAGCAGCTCCTAAAACATAATGTGCCCGCCAGCAGCATGATTCGCTGCCATGGCGACTGCCATTTGGGGAATGTGCTGGGGCGTGACGAGCAGTTTACCCTGGTCGATTTTGACGACTGCACCATGGCGCCCGCCATGCAGGATATTTGGATGCTACTGCCCACCGATGACCCGCAGGGATGGCGATCGCAGTTAAGTGAAATTACCGAAGGGTATGAAGAGACGTGCCCGTTTCCTAGCGAGCAGATGGCGCTTATCGAGCCGCTTAGGAGTTATCGGCTGATCAGGCACTCAGCGTGGCTGGTATCACGTTGGGAGGATCCCGCTTTTCCTCGGGCGTTCCCCTGGCTGGCGGATAGTGGCTACTGGGATCAGCATATCCGCCAATTAGAGCAGCAGTGCCTGCAGTTAGAGAACCCACGCTGGCTGGCGTAATGAGCTTTCAGCTCACCACTGACTTTGTTATGGCGATATTAGAACAAGGTCAATCAGGCACGGCTTCGTCGCGCGGCACAGGGTTGGCGATACCTTCTCCGTCTGCTTGGCGACGCTGTTCGTTAAGCTCTGCAGACGGATTGTCCAGTTCTTCAATCTCTACGGGTTGATCCAGTGTGAGAAGGAATGTCTGACCAGGGGAGAGTGCGCACTGTGAACCTTCGCAGGCGATACCATATTGGCCATCTTCGCCATAAGCGCTGGCGCTAAATTCGCCAGTGAAAATATCGCTGTCAGCGTCGTGTGTTTCAATACAGGTCGCCTCTTGGGTGGTAACGCGAATGCGCTCATCAACCCGTTGCGCCCTGCCTACGATAACGCAGTATTCCGGTAAAGAGTGTGAGGCGCTAGCAGCCTGAGTAGGGTGTAGCAAAATATCGTTAAGGCGCGTTTGGTTTGATTCAAACGCAAGCTCTTCCACAACCTCTACGCCGACGGTTGCTTCATTGGGCAGCGAAAGCGTAGCGTCTGCAGCGGTAGCCAAGAGCGGTGTAGCAAGAAAGGGGGCTGCAAGGGCGGTTAACCACAAAGGCGTTGGCTTGAATGACATGGCGAGCTCTCAATGTTGGCGCCTGCAATAAAGGCAGTTAAATAAAAACGCTTTATTATATCACAGGCATTGGGGGGACAAATTGCGTGGCGCGGCGCTCTGACGCAGTTCAAGGCTGCGCAAAAAAGCCCCTGAGTGAGGGCCAGCAGTTTTCGTACAAAGCCTGGGGAGCCACAGGCAGCCTAGATGCGGTAAAATACACTCTTTGCTTAATACTCGTTGTGCAGTGCTTTTTTAAAGTATACCTTTTGTACAATGAAGGTGGTGGATGACGCTGATTAATGTCCTCCTAATAATGATGTTACTTTTTCATGCGCAAAAGGGGATGACCTTGGTGACCACCTGGAAGCGATTGCGCATCGTTTTTGAGATAGCTATTGATGAGGCTAAATATGTCCGATGATATCGCCGAGCACTACCGCCAGATAATCTCAGCACTTGGCGAAGACCCCGCCCGGGAAGGTCTGCGAGATACGCCTAAACGTGCGGCCAAGGCCATGCAGTTTCTCAATGCGGGCTACACTCAGTCATTGGACGACATTATCAATGGGGCGGTGTTTGAGTCGCAAACGGATGAGATGGTGTTGGTAAAAGACATTGAGCTCTACTCAATGTGCGAGCACCACCTGTTACCGTTCATAGGCAAATGCCATATCGCCTATTTGCCTAACGGCAAAGTGTTGGGGCTATCTAAATTTGCCAGAATCGTCGATATGTATGCTCGCCGTATGCAGATTCAGGAGAACCTAACCCGCGAGATTGCAGAGGCGGTGCAGGAAGTGACCGAGGCAAAGGGTGTTGCTGTGGTTATTGAAGCGCGGCACCTCTGCATGATGATGCGTGGCGTGGAGAAGCAAAACTCCAGCATGACATCGTCTGTCATGCTGGGTGGATTTCGTCAAAACCAAGCAACCCGGCAAGAATTTTTAATGCTCATTAGCTAACGTGTACGGTTGTCATTGACCGATTATGCACGCCGTAAATTTGGTTTAAAGGGGTGTTTCGTCTTAGCATGAAGACGTTAATGAGCCTACAAGGCCATCATTTTTGGTCAGGAGCCTGTCATGGAAGCGCTTAAAGAAACACAGCTATATTGCCCCTTTGCCTATATTGACGGCAGTTGGGTCGCGGCAGATAGCGGTGAGCAGATCACGGTATTGAATCCGGCCACCGGTGAAGCGATTGGCGATATACCTCGCTTGGGTAAAGCCGAAACCGAGCGGGCCATTGATGCGGCGGACGCTGCGCTACCGGCTTGGCGGGCGTTGACTGCTCAAGAACGCGCTGACTTGCTGATGAAGTGGCACGACCTGATGTTGGAGCATCAGCAGGATTTAGCCATGCTGATGACATTTGAGCAGGGCAAGCCACTTAAAGAAGCCGCGGGCGAAATTGCCTATGCAGCCAGCTTCTTACGCTGGTTTGCCGAGGAGGCGCGGCGCGTTTATGGCGAAACGATTCCCGCGGCTAACGCCAATCAACGCATTGTGGTTGCCAAGCAGCCAGTCGGTGTTGTTGGTGCGATCACGCCCTGGAATTTCCCTGCGGCGATGATTACCCGTAAAGCCGGGGCTGCATTGGCTGCTGGCTGCACGATAGTGGTGAAGCCCGCTAGCCAAACGCCGTTTTCCGCAACAGCCTTGGCGCTGTTGGCTGAGCGGGCAGGCATCCCACGCGGCGTCTTTAATGTGGTGCCAGGTAGCGCTAGCGATATTGCCCAAGCGATGACCCAATCTCCCAAAGTGCGCAAGATCACCTTTACGGGTTCGACTGAAGTGGGGCGCAAGCTGATGGCTCAAGCGGCGGAACATATCCAAAAAATATCGCTAGAGCTAGGCGGCAATGCGCCCTTTATCGTGTTTGAGGATGCCGATTTAGACGCCGCTGTGGAAGGCGCCATGGCCGCTAAATTCCGTAACGCCGGGCAAACCTGTGTCTGCACTAATCGCTTCCTGGTTCAGTCCAGTGTAATTAACGCCTTTTGTGAAAAGCTGGCTGTTGCCATGAACAGCGAGCTGCATGTGGGTGATGGCACCAAGCCCAATATTAATATTGGGCCGCTTATCGATGAAAATGCTGTTAAGAAAGTCAGTGAGCATGTGCAGGACGCCATTGATAATGGCGCTGAGCTGCTGTTAGGTGGGCATCCGCACCCGCTGGGCGGTAATTTCTTCACGCCTACGCTGATCAGTTTTGCCACTGACAAGATGAAGGTGGCCCACGAAGAGACCTTTGGCCCGCTAGCTGCTGTCTTCCCGTTTGATGATGAAGAGACCGCTATTGAGATGGCCAACGATACCCAGTATGGCCTGGCGTCTTATTTCTACTCCCGTGATCTTGCGCGCGTATGGCGTGTCGCCGAGGCGCTGGAGTACGGTATGGTGGGTATTAATACTGGCGCCATTTCTAACGCTGCTGCGCCCTTTGGGGGGGTAAAAGCCTCGGGCCTAGGCCGCGAAGGTGGTCATCAGGGCTTGGAAGAGTATCTGGAAACCAAGTATCTGTGTATTGATCTGGGCTGAAAGGCTCAATATTGGCTAGAAACTCGATATTGAGTCGATAGGCAGTGATTGATTAGCGTTTATTGATGATAGTAAGAAAGCCCCTTAGGCATGCTCCTATCAAAAGAGCGCCTAAGGGGCTTTGTGTTTCTAATCTGGGTTATTTAGCGGACTTAGTGGCGGAAGTGGCGCATACCGGTAAATACCATGGCAATGCCTGCTTCGTTGGCGGCGTCGATCACTTCCTGATCACGCATGGAACCACCGGGCTGAATAACCGCGGTAATACCTGCCGCTGCGGCAGCATCGATGCCGTCACGGAAAGGGAAGAAAGCATCAGACGCCATCACCGAGCCGGGAACCGAAAGGCCTTCGTCTGCGGCCTTGATGCCTGCAATTTTAGCCGAATAAACACGGCTCATTTGACCCGCGCCAACGCCCACCGTTTGGCCCTCTTTGGCATACACAATGGCGTTGGACTTAACGAATTTAGCTACCCGCCAAGCAAAAGCAAGGTCACGCAGTTCCTGCTCGCTGGGAGCGCGCTGACTGACCACGGTCAATTCGTCGCGGGTGACCATTCCGTCGTCACGTTCTTGCACCAGCAAGCCGCCGTTGACGCGCTTAAAGTCTAGTGCAGGCTGTTGCTCGCCGGGCCAGTGAGCGCTGACGTCCAGTAAGCGTACGTTTTGCTTATTAGCCACGATTGCGGCAGCTTCATCGCTGACGCCCGGGGCAATAATCACCTCAACAAACTGGCGGTCAATAATCGCCTGGGCGGTTTCGGCTTCCAGCGGCGTATTGAAGGCGATAATGCCGCCAAACGCGCTGGTAGGGTCGGTGGCAAAGGCTTTGTCGTAAGCTGTTAAGGCGGTTGCACCAATGGCGACGCCGCAAGGGTTGGCATGCTTAACAATCACGCAGGCCGTCTCGCTAAACGCTTTTACGCATTCAAATGCAGCGTCGGTATCGGCGACGTTGTTATACGAGAGGGGTTTGCCCTGAAGCATTTTTGCTGTGGCAACGCTGGGTTCGCTTGCCTGGGGGTCAACGTAGAAAGCTGCCTTTTGGTGCGGGTTTTCGCCGTACCGCATATCCTGCTTTTTCTCGAGCTGCAGGTTAAAGGTGCGTGGGAACGCTTCATCAGCGGCATTGACCTTACGGCCTAGGTAGTCAGCAATCGCGCCGTCATAACCGGCGGTGTGCTCAAAGGCTTTAACCGCTAAGTCAAAGCGCGTAGCGCTACTGACCTGACCATCTTGGGCGGCCAGCTCGCCCAGCACTCGCGCGTAGTCACTGCTATTGACGACGATAGTGGTGTAGGCGTGATTTTTGGCGCAGGCGCGAACCATGGTGGGGCCGCCGATATCGATATTCTCGATAGCATCTTCAAGTGTGCAGTCGGGCTTGGCTACCGTGGCGGCAAAGGGGTAGAGATTGACCACCACCATGTCGATCGGCGTAATATCGTTCTCAGCCATGACCGCATCATCCTGGCCGCGACGAGCCAAGATGCCGCCGTGAATTTTCGGGTGCAGCGTTTTAACGCGGCCATCCATGATTTCGGGGAAGCCTGTGTGCTCAGACACTTCTTTCACGGCAATAGCATTTTCTTGCAGTAGACGGAAGGTGCCACCAGTGGAGAGGAGTTCAACACCGTGCTCAGTGAGGCCCCGAGCAAATTCCACAATGCCGGTTTTATCAGAAACGCTCAGCAGGGCGCGGCGGACGGGAGTGGCGTTGCTGTCAGTCAGGGAAGGATTATCAGCCATGAGAGGGGTATCAGCCATTTAGAGTGCTCGTGTGCAGAGTCGAGAATTAAAAACAACAACGCCCCTGGTTATGGGGCGTCACCTTCGATAAGTCCGTATAGCTTGAGTTTTTTGCGCAGGGTGCCACGGTTTAGCCCTAGCGCATCGGCGGCACGGGTCTGATTGCCGTCGGTGTGCTCCAAGACGCAGGCAAGTAAAGGCGCCTCAACTTCGGCCATCACCATGGCGTATAGATCGGTCGCCTGGCTGCCATCTAAATGTTCAAAGTAGCGTCGCATGGCCGTTTCCACTGCCTCCCGAAGCGGCTGCGGCGGTGAGTTGGCTGCAGGATCCGCTAGCGTGCCTGCTAAATGGGAGTAACTATCGCTGGAGCCGACATCATTGGAATAGCTATCGCTTGAATAGGTGTCGCTAGAGAGAAGATCGCGTTCGGTCATGCAGCATGGTTTCCTTTGGCTAGCAAACGCGAGGCGGCGCCGGGGGCCATCGCGTCGTTGATCCAATCAAATTGCGTTTCAGGTGACGCTAACGCATTGAACTGCTGCTTAAGCGCGCGCTGTTGGGGCGGCGTAAAGCGTTGGTCATCGCTGAGGTACCAGCCGACATGCTTGCGCGCGATACGTACACCCATGGTGGTGCCATAAAACTCATGCAGCGCTTCAACGTGCCCGTGGAGCACTTGGTGACGCTCCGAAAGACTTGGCAGTGCCATCCGCTCTCCATGCTGGAGGTAGTGGCTGATCTGTTGAAATATCCATGGGTTGCCCTGCGCAGCGCGGCCTACCATCACGGCATCAGCGCCGGTATAAGCGAGTACCTCGGCGGCTTTTTCCGGACTTGTTATGTCGCCGTTGGCAATCACCGGGATCGATAGGTGAGACTTAATCTCGGCAATTGTGTCGTACTCTGCTTTTCCAGTATAGCGCTGCTGGCGATGACGGCCATGTATCGCTAACGATTGAATGCCGGCTGACTCGGCGAGCCGGGCAATGCGCAGGGCGTTGTTGGATTCGGCACACCAGCCCGTGCGTATTTTTAGCGTCACGGGTATATCAACTGCTGCCACTACTTCATCGAGAATTTCGGCCACCAAGGCTTCATCTCGAAGGAGCGCCGACCCTGCCGCCTTGTTACATACTTTTTTAGCCGGGCAGCCCATATTGATATCGATAATCTGGGCGCCCAGCTCGGCATTCAAGCGCGCCGCCTGGGCGAGCATTTCAGCGTCGCCTCCGGCAATTTGCACCACTCGCGGGTCAGGTTCACCGCGGTGATCCATGCGCAGCTGCGATTTACGAGTATGCCACAAACTAGGGTCTGAAGTGACCATTTCGCCCACTACCCAGCCAGCCCCAAGCCGCCGGCATAGCTGGCGAAAAGGTCGGTCAGTGACGCCAGCCATGGGCGCAAGCATTACTCGATTAGGTAATGCAAACGGGCCAATGCTGGCAGGTAGTGTGGTTAACGTCATGGCGTCAGACTTTGTTGGTTTTAAGCTATGGGTGCAGTGCTAACGGCGAGTAGGCGTTTCAAGGAGGCGTATGATACGCCTACTCGGTGGTGGGGTGAAGGCCAATTGCCGCTTTAACGTGGACGCAAGCCACTAAGCCGCACCCAGCCTTCGCGAATCACCGGTTCATCCATAGCAATGCCTTGCGCTGCATAGGCCTCGTAAACCTCATTGGCCTGGTTTGCCAACACCCCCGATAGCGCAATGCGCCCACCTGGCGCCACGTGCCCGGCAATCATTGGCGCTAGTTCGACCAGCGGCCCCGCTAAAATATTGGCGGTTACGATAGGATAGTCACCGCCGTCGCTTAACTGCTCAGGGTAGTAGAGGTTTAGGTCCGGCTCGGCAATACCATTCCGTTCGGCGTTGTCTCGGCTGGCCTGCAGCGCCTGGGGATCAATGTCGGTGGCGTCGGCGTGGCTAGCGCCCAGTTTGAGCGCGGCGATAGCGAGAATGCCAGAACCGCAACCCACATCCAGTACGGTTTGCTGGGCCAAGTGGCCAGCCACGGCGAGCTCGTCCAGCCACTCCAGGCACAGCGCTGTGGTGGGGTGCGTACCGGTACCAAAGGCGAGGCCCGGGTCGAGTATCAGGTTAACGGCGTCGGCCTCGGGTGGTTCGTGCCAGCTGGGTACAATCCACAGGCGTTGACCCATGCGCAGCGGCGTGAAGTCATCCATCCACTCGCGCTCCCAATCTCGATCAGCTAGCAGCTCATACTCGATGGTCGGGCAGGGCTCACCAGGCATCTGCTCTGACCAGGCGGCCTCGATACGCTCCAGCATGCTCTCGACCCCCTCCAGGTCATCGTATAAGCCGGTAAGGATGGTATCTTCCCACAGCGGTGTGGTGCCACGCTCTGGCTCAAATACCGGATCATCGTGGGCATCCTGAAGACCAATAGCCGTTGCGCCTTCGTCAAGCAGTAGTTCTTCTAGGAACTCTGCCTGTTCGGGGGCGACGTGGGCTTTGAGTTGAAGCCAGGGCATGGAGGTTCTCCGCAAGGCGAATTAAAGATAAATACAGTACAGACACATGGAGTAAAGACAAGGACGGGGTGGACATGGCCACCCCGCTGGGTATCACACAGTGCGCTGGAAAGCGCTTGGCTGCTGCATTAGCTGCCGAGTTTCTTTTCCAGGTAGTGAATGTTGACACCGCCTTGACGGAAGTAGCTGTCGCGAACCAAATCCTTTTGCAAGTCGATATTGGTTTTAATGCCTTCCACCAGTAGCTCGTCGAGGGCGTTACGCATCCGTGTCAGGGCTATTTCACGATCCGCGCCCCAGGTGATCAGTTTGCCGATCAGAGAGTCATAGTGCGGCGGCACGGTGTAGCCGGTATAGAGATGGGAATCCATCCGCACGCCGAGGCCACCCGGTGCGTGAAACAGCGTTACCTTGCCGGGAGACGGCATAAAGGTACGCGAGTCTTCGGCGTTAATACGGCACTCGAAGGAGTGGCCGTTGAGTTGCACATCTTCCTGGCGAATCGACAGCGGCAGGCCTGAGGCAATACGCAACTGCTCTTTGACGATATCCACGCCAGTGACCATTTCGGTGACCGGGTGCTCGACCTGAACGCGGGTATTCATCTCGATGAAGAAGTATTCGCCATCTTCATACAAGAATTCAAAGGTGCCCGCACCACGGTAGTTGATCTTGATACATGCCTGGCGGCACGCTTCAAGCACCTGAGCACGGGCGTCTGGGTCAAGGCCTGGTGCCGGGGCTTCTTCAAGCACTTTCTGGTGACGACGTTGCAGCGAGCAGTCGCGGTCATAAAGATGGATCGCGTTACCCTGGCCGTCGGCTAATACTTGTACTTCCACGTGGCGCGGCTTCTCAAGGAATTTTTCCATGTAGACCGTGCCGTCACCGAAGGCGGCGTGGGCTTCAGTGCGAGTAACGGTAATCGCTGAAAGCAGATGGCCTTCAGTGTGCACCACGCGCATACCACGACCGCCACCGCCAGAGGCAGCCTTAATGATCACCGGGTAGCCAATGCGACGTGCCGTGGCGAGATTCGTTGCGTCATCATCACCCAAGGGACCGTCTGAGCCTGGCACCGTGGGAACGCCCGCTTCCTTCATCGACTGGATGGCGCTGACTTTGTCGCCCATCAGACGAATCGTCTCGGCGCGGGGGCCAATAAAGGTAAAGCCTGAGCGCTCAACCTGTTCAGCAAAGTTGGCGTTTTCAGACAAAAAGCCATAGCCGGGGTGAATGGCGGTCGAGTCGGTGACTTCGGCTGCACTGATTAGGGCCGGAATGTTTAAGTAAGACTGCGCTGACGATGCCGGGCCAATACACACGGCTTCATCCGCCAGGCGAACGTGCATCAGTTCACGATCAGCTTTGGAGTGTACCGCTACGGTTTTGATGCCGAGTTCTTTACAGGCCCGTAGGATACGGAGGGCAATCTCGCCGCGGTTGGCGATAAGTACCTTGTCCAGCATGGGAGAGTCCACCCGTGTTGAAAATGAAAGATTAAGCGATAACGATCATGGGTTGATCGAATTCTACAGGCTCGCCATCTTCCACCAGGATGGCTTCCACTACACCGTCACGGTCAGCTTCAATCTGGTTCATCATTTTCATGGCTTCAATGATGCATACAGTGTCACCTTGTTTGACGCTATCGCCGACTTCCACAAACGATTTGGCGCCCGGCGCTGGGCTGCGGTAGAAGGTGCCTACCATGGGAGAGTTGACTGCCTCGCCACGGTAGCTTGCGCCCTGAGGCTCTGCTTCAGCAGCCGGTGCTGATGCTGGAGCGCCCGCTGCGGGGGGAGCCGGCGCATAGCCAGGTTGCTGCGCATACTGCGGCATCGGCTGTGGCTGCCACGAAGCGCCATTAGGGTGACGACTGATGCGGACTGACTCTTCGCCTTCCTGAATTTCAATCTCGCTAATATTGGATTCTTCGAGTAGCTCAATCAGTTTCTTAACTTTGCGGATATCCATGGCATAGCCCCATCAATGTCATAAAAGGTAGTCACAAAGCGCGCGAGCATAAGTGCAGGAAGCTCTTTATGGCGCGTACGTTGCGCAGTAAACCAAATTTAAAAATGAAGAGAACGCTGCATGTTAGCGAACGTTACCCCGTTCTCACCGTTAAAAAAGCAAGTTTTTAGCTAATATGGGAGCGGAGTTTGCCGAAAAAGTGCCAGGATGTCCAGCAACTGCCTACGCCAACGTCCAAGCCATCATGTAGTTAAGAATTAAACAACTGTTTGACGATGTTCGCGTCAGAAAGCGGCTTTAGTGCCTCAATGAGTAGCCAGCATAGGGTTTGAGCTTAGCTATTTGCTAGCCACTGGCTTACTGACTCCAGATGTTCGCGCAACTGATCGGCGGTCACTTCGCCTTGAATGCGTGCGTCGCGAATCTCCTCACCCTGGCTGAAAAAGAGCAGGCTGGGTGGGCCGAAAAGATTATATTGGTTGAGCAACTCACGGCTTTGAGAGTCCGTGCGGGTGACGTCGGCGGCGATCAAGGTGTAATCATTAAGCGCTGCGACGACCTGCGGGTCGGGGTAAACATCCCGCTCCAGCAGCTTGCATGAAATACACCAGTCGGCGGTAAAGTGGACAAAGACGGGCTGGTTGGCGTCTTCAGCTTGTGCAATAGCCGCTTCAAGCTCAGTTAAGCTGTTGACCTCGATGAAGTCGAGTGCTTCTGCCTGAGGTTCGCCGGAAATGCTGGAGGTTGCCGCCAGGGGGCGCAAGGGGTTACTGCCCCCCTGAGCGGCGCCAATCACCAACACTATCCCCCAAGCTAGCAGCATAAGCCCCAGCGTTTGGCGTGCCCGCGGCCACCCCTGCGGCTGATTGAAATTCAGCGCCCCAAGTGCCAGTGCCGTGCCGATAGCAAGGGCTGCCCATAGCAGCAGCGCAATAGGCGCGGACACTAAACGCTCGATCATCCAAATCGCTACGCCCAGCAGCAAAAGGCCAAAGGCAATTTTTACGCCGTTCATCCAGGCGCCGGAACGGGGCAGCAGCGTGGCGCCAAAGGTACCGACCAAAAGCAGTGGCACGCCCATGCCCATGCCCAGCGCAAACAGCACCGCGCCGCCCATCGCGGCATCCCCTGTTGAAGAGATAAACACCAGCGTACCGGCCAAAGGCGCCGTTACACAGGGCGATACCACCAAGACCGAGAGGGCACCAGCCAGCGCTAGGCCGCCCGGGCCACTGCGCTGAGCGCGTGCCTGCCAAGCGTCAACACGGTTGGCTAAACGAGGCGATAGATTGAGGTTAAATGCCCCAAACATGGCCAGGGCAAATAGCGTGAAGAGCACTGCAAAGATGATCAATACCGGTGCTGACTGCAGTCGCGCCTGAAGATTAAGCCCGGCGCCAAACAGTCCCATTAACACCCCGACCAGGGCGTAGGTCAGCGCCATGCCGAGCACATAGCTTAACGAAAGGGCAAAGGCGCGGGGGCGTGTGGGATTCTGGCCAACCACGATCGATGACAAAATTGGAATCATCGGCAACACGCAGGGGGTAAAGGTAAGCCCCAGGCCAGCAATAAAAAACAGCCCCAGCGCCAGTGGTAGGCTAGCATCGCTAATCAAAGCGCTAAAGCGGCTATCTTCGCTTTTGGGGGCGGCGAAACCATTCTGTTCAGAGGTGTTAGCGGCTGAAGTGTTGGCTGCTGGACTGGATGCCGTACTATCGGCTTGCCAATCGGAAAACTGGCTGGGGGGTTGGGTTTCGCTGGCCTCTAGGGTTGTTTGCTCTGGAGGGTAGCAGAGCCCGGCATCTGCGCAGCCTTGAAAGGTCAGGGCAATATTGAGCGGGCCTGAGTAGGGTGCTTTCAGCGGTACTTCAAACACTACCTGATCGCGGAACACATACACATCGCCCATAAACTCATCGTTGGTAAAGATGCCTTGGGGGATAATGGGGTCGCCGAGACTGACATCCTCCGTTTGGCTGACTACCGCGAACTGGTGGCGATATAGGTAGTACTCATCTGCGATATCCATGCCGATATAGAGCGTATCGCCATCATGCCAAGCAGTCGGCTGAAAGGCTTCCATAACCGGCAAAAATTCATCTTGGTTGCTAGACGATGAAAACCATTGGGCGTTTGCACTTAGCGGTAGCAAGCCAAGAAAGAAAATCAATAATGTAAACAGGCTCAGGCGTTTAAGAGATAACACGGTGCGTCCTTAATCAATGGCATCGCAATGAAAGGCGAACAGCATACCGCAACCTTAAGTCCCTGGCGTATACGCTGCGGTGACGTGACGCGGCCCCTAACAGTGCCTTAATCCTACGCATATAAAAAGACCGCCTGAAGGCGGCCTTTTATCCCATTGGCGGCAGAAAAATACACCGCAAGGAGATTGTTACGCTTTTTGATAGGCGGTTACGGACTTTTCAATCGCCTTACGCGCAGCGTCAGCACCTTCCCATGACTCAACCTTTACCCATTTGCCTTTCTCGAGATCTTTGTAGTTCTCAAAGAAGTGAGCAATTTGCTGGCGCAGTAGCTCAGGCAGGTCGGTAACTTCGTGGACATCGTCGTAGAGCGAGCTTAGCTTGGCATGGGGTACGCAGATCAACTTCGCATCTTCACCGGCTTCGTCGGTCATGTTCAGAATGCCTACCGGGCGCGCGCGAATAATGCTGCCAGGTTGAACCGGGTGCGGGGTAACCACCAAGGCGTCCAGCGCATCGCCATCGTCGGCGAGGGTATGCGGGATAAAGCCGTAATTGGCGGGGTAGAACATGGGAGTGGCCATAAAGCGGTCAACGAGTAGCGCGCCCATGTCCTTATCAATTTCATATTTGATCGGGTCGTGGTTGGCTGGAATTTCGATCACCACGTAAACGTCGTTGGGGAGATCCTTTCCAGCAGGGATATTATCGAAGTTCATCGTTGATTCCTTGGTAGTGCTGTGGCTAGAGTCGTGCCGTGGTTAGGCAAACGTGTCAGAGTCGTTTATGGCGGAGAATTATACGAACATGACTGCACGATTACCAATGCGACATAGGTTGCTCGTGGGTGATCATTCATATGTCCTGCCATTTGGACGAATACGATAGAGACGTTTGGTGGGCATCGTTTCTGTTCCGCTGCGTGTATCATAGCCAGAGTTTATCAATAGTGTTGGTTGGCAGTGATGTCCCTCGATCGAGTCGGCAGCCTAGGAGGATGACTTGTCGCACGCCCAGTTGCTCATTAGTTATGGTCAAGCGTTTGTCGCGCCCGATCGGCGCCTGCATCGCAGTTCAATGTCAGTTCGCTTTCCTGAAGCACCGCTGCTTCGCGCCAAAGGCGGCTGTGCGGTGATCAGCGACTCCATTTCACGCAATACCATGGCCAAACAGGCCGGTGATATCAGCGTACGCGGCTTCCTGGCCGACTACTTCTCCACCCCCGATCACTGGGACGTAAAAACCTCTGCCACCCGCGTACTGCGCGCGCTTAATAGCTGGTGCTACAGCCAAAGCCAGCATGTGAAAGAGGGTAGTTTTGTTTCATCCATGTCGGCGATGGTGTTTCGTGGCCGTGAAGCCCACCTGTTCCATATGGGCGATACGCTGGTCTTTCGCTTACGGGGTGCCGAGTTTGAACAGCTAAGCCGCGACCATGTGACTGATTTAGGTGGCTATCGTTATCCTTCACGGGCACTGGGTCTGGATGGCAGCGTCGATATCGATTACACCCACATTGCGCTTAAGCAGGGCGATCTGTTTCTGTTCACTACCCAGGGCGTGCGCGGCACGCTGCTACCTTCCGACTATGTGCGCTTGATTCGCCAGGATGCCAGTGATCTGGATGCCGCCTGCGAGCGGCTAGCTGATGAGGCGAAGCAGCGCGCCCAGGAGCGTGGCTATGGCGGTGATCAGTTCTGCTTTCAGCTGGTACGTATCGATGAATTACCCGATGAGGTCGCCGAGCACCCGGGGCAGCTCTACGGTGATCTACCCATTCCCCCTGAGCTGGCGCCGGGTGAGCGTTTAGATGGCCTGGAGGTTCTCGCCGTGCTATCGCGAACGGCGCAGTCGCGGGTGTACCGTGTCCGTGATGTGCATAGCGAACGGGAAATGGTCATGAAAGCGCCCAGCCCCGAGCTCTCGTTGCGCAATGCCTATCTTGAGCACTTTCTGCTCCAGCAGTGGGTAGTGGAGCGGGTTAACTCCCCCTTTGTGGTTAAGGTGATGGAACCATCTCGGCCACGACGCTACCTCTATTATCTGATGCAGCATATTGAAGGCGAGACGCTGCGGCAGTGGGCAGAGCGCCATCCTCAAGCCAGCCTGACCCAGCGCCTGGACATTGCCAATCAGTTGGGTAAAGCGGTGCAAGCGCTGCATCATCGGGACATTATTCATCAGCAGATCAATCCCGATAATATTTTGATCGACCCTCACGGCAAGCTCGTGCTCACCGATTTTAGTGCCTGCCATATGCGTGATGGGGAAGGGCATCGCCACTCAGGTGAGTTGCTCAGGCAGATTGGCTTTAACGAACACAGCGCACCTGAGTATGCCTTGGGCGACAGCATCGGTCGGCGTAGTGATCAGTACTCGCTAGCCTCCACTACTTACTGGCTATTGACCGGTGCGTTACCTTATACACTGACTCCCAACAGGCTGCGCAGCCATACCGACCTCGAAGAGTTGACCTATCGCAGCGCGCGAACCACCAATCCTGAAATCTCTCAGGAATTAGACGATGCACTACGCCGCGCCTTGGATCCACAAAGGGCGTTGCGGTTTAGGCGTATGTCCGAGTTTTTGCATGCGCTTAGGGTGCCGCTCGGGCGGCTGCCCAATCGGGAAGAGAGCCGCCAGGAGCCGCGGCGTTTCTGGCAGGGTGTAGCGGGAATTCTGTTATTGCTGCTAGTGCTTTCCTGGTTGCTACGCTAACTCCAAGTAGTAAAGGTGGATAAATAAGATTATGTCATTGCGAGGAGCGAAGCGACGCGGGAATCTAAGTGTATTGTGGCAGCCAACCCCGAGATTGCTTCACTGCGTTCGCAATGACATAAGGGTAGGTCATTGCGAGGAGTGAAGCGACGAAGCAATCTCAGTTCGCAATGACCGGTGATCCGTTTACAGCGTAAAAATGGGCAACTTGCGTTCTGCTTTGGCCAGTTTCAGTTTGGCGACTTTGGGTAGGCCATTCTCGAACGGTGGGAAGTCTTCGCCCTGAATCAGCGGTGAGAGGTAGTCCCGGCAGGCCTGGGTAATGGCAAAACCGTTTTCGCTAATAAAGTCACGGGGCATAAACTTCTCTTGGTTGGCCACCTGGGAGAGCGGGGCAGAGATCACATCCCACTGGTAGGGCGCCTGAGAGATGCGACGAATGGCGGGCATCATGGCGTTTTTACCCGCCAGCGCCAAGGTTACTGCTTCGCGACCCACCGCATAGGCTTGTTCAACGTCGGTTTTAGATGCCAGATGACGCGCCGCGCGCTGCAGATAGTCGGCCACTGCCCAGTGATACTTGTAGCCCAAATCCTGCTTGATCATACCGGCAAGTGTTGGTGCCACGCCGCCAAGCTGGCGGTGGCCGAACGCATCGGTGTTACCTGCATCGGCCAGGAAAGTGCCATCTTCGTAGCGAGCGCCTTCAGAAACCACAATAACGCAGTAGCCATACTGTTTAACGCTTTCTTCAACCCGTGCCATGGCCGCTTTACGGTTAAAGGGGATTTCCGGGAAGATAATCATATGCGGCGGCTCGCCTTCGGCTTCGCCGGCTAAACCACCTGCAGCGGCAATCCAGCCCGCGTGGCGGCCCATCACTTCGAGCACAAATACCTTGGTGGAGGTAGCGCACATGGAGGCGATATCCAGCGATGCTTCCAGCGTTGAGGTGGCAATATACTTGGCCACGCTGCCAAAGCCCGGGCTGTTATCGGTAATCGGCAGGTCGTTATCGACGGTTTTAGGCACGTGGATAGCGGTCAGCGGATAGCCCAGCTTCTCGGAAAGTTGAGAGACCTTTAAGCAGGTGTCGGCGCTATCGCCGCCGCCGTTATAGAAAAAATAGCGAATATCGTGGGCTTTGAAGACTTCGATCAAGCGCTCGTACTGGGCACGGTGGGTGTCAATATCTTTGAGCTTATAGCGGCAGGAGCCAAAAGCGCCGCCCGGCGTATGGCGCAGCGCTGCAATTGCCTCATCGCTCTCCTGGGTAACGTCGATAAGGTCTTCCGTTAAGGCACCGATAATGCCGTTATGACCGGCGTAAACCTTGCCAATTTGATCGGGGGCTTGACGGCAGGCTTCGATAACGCCGCAGGCGCTGGCGTTGATCACGGCGGTGACGCCACCTGATTGGGCGTAAAAGGCATTATGCTGGGCCATGGAAACGTCTCATCTCCTAAAAACGGATAGTTTTAATCGATATATTTATCACCGCCAAATACCCGCTACCCGGCATTGTCGGTGCTAAACCAGATTGCTGTAATGGGGCGAAGTTTAGCGTAAAGCCCAGTTCTCTGCATCAATGGCTCTCTGCATCAGCGGCTACGTTGTTGACGGCGAGGTGTTAATCCGCACCATCCATCTCTTGCTCGCGCTGGGCAAGTTGCCAGCCACCCAGGTCTTTATAGCGATTAACCATCGCGCAAAACAGTTCGGCAGTGCGCTCGGTGTCATAACGAGCGGAGTGAGCGGCTTTGTTGTCAAACTCAATGCCTGCGGCACGACAGGCCCGGGCAAGTACCGTTTGACCATAGACCAGGCCTGCAAGGGTGGCGGTATCAAAGCTTGAGAACGGGTGAAAAGGATTGCGCTTAATGCCGCAGCGATTGACCGCCGCGTTCAAGAAGCCCTGGTCGAACGCCGCATTATGGCCGACTAAAATAGCGCGCGTGCAGTCGTGGGCTTTGATCGATTTACGAATCGGACGGAAAATTTCGCCCAGCGCTTCAGACTCGCTCAGCGCCACCTGGCGACGCAGGGGGTCGTCCAGGTTGATACCGGTAAAATCGAGCGCAGACTGCTCTACATTCGCCCCTTCAAAGGGCTGAATGTGGTAGGCATAGGTAGCATCAGGAAGCAGGTTGCCCTCCGGATCCATGGTCAGCGTGACGGCGGCTATCTCGAGTACAGCGTCGCCTTGGGCATTAAATCCCCCGGTTTCTAAATCAACGACCACAGGCAGGTAACTGCGAAAACGTTGGGCCATTAATTCGCGGGCAATAGCCTCGCTCATGCAGCTCTCCTTGGTTTAAAGCGAGTAATAGTAAAGCGAGTCATCAGTCAACATCAGCGGCAAACCACCGCTTTGAATGGGGAGATTCTAGCAGCTTTAGCCCCCAGGCGTCGTTGACGGTATTCGCTGGGCATTGAGAACGCTATACTCAACGTTAGTCTCAACGGTTTACTCCAACGAGCTATCAAATACGAGCTATCACATTCGCCAGGCACTAGTGGCAAGTGTAGTTTTTACGAATGAACATCTTATGGTCAACGAGGAGCAAAGAATGTCCGATGTCAAAAAGGTTGTGCTGGCATATTCAGGCGGCCTGGACACATCCGTTATCGTTAAGTGGTTGCAAGAAACCTACAACTGCGAGGTAGTGACCTTTACTGCCGACATCGGTCAGGGTGAAGAAGTCGAACCGGCGCGAACTAAAGCGCAAGCGCTTGGCGTGAAAGAGATTTACATCGAAGACTTGCGTGAAGAGTTCGTGCGTGACTACGTCTACCCGATGTTCCGCGCCAATACTATCTATGAGGGCGAGTACCTGCTGGGTACCTCTATCGCTCGTCCGCTGATTGCCAAGCGGTTGATCGAAATTGCCAATGAAACGGGTGCTGACGCTATTTCCCATGGTGCTACGGGTAAAGGCAACGACCAGGTGCGTTTCGAACTTGGCGGCTATGCCCTGAAGCCCGGCGTAAAAGTGATCGCCCCTTGGCGGGAGTGGGATTTAACTTCCCGCGAAAAGCTAATGGCGTATTGCGAAGAGCATAAAATTCCGGTCGATTTTTCTAATAAAAAGAAAAAATCGCCCTACTCAATGGATGCCAACCTGCTGCACATCTCCTATGAGGGCGGCATTTTGGAAGATCCCTGGGCCGAAGCTGAAGACGATATGTGGCGCTGGAGTGTCTCTCCTGAAGCCGCGCCCGACCAGCCCACCTATGTTGAACTGACGTTTGAAAAGGGCGATATCGTGGCCATCGACGGCGAGCTGTTGAAAGCCCATGAAGTGCTCGAAAAACTCAACAAGCTGGGTGGCGACAACGGTATCGGTCGTTTGGATATTGTTGAAAACCGCTACGTGGGCATGAAATCTCGTGGCTGCTATGAAACGCCAGGGGGCACCATTATGTTGCGTGCTCACCGTGCCATTGAGTCGCTCACCCTAGACCGCGAAGAAGCCCACCTAAAAGATCAGTTGATGCCGAAGTACGCAGAAGTGATCTACAACGGTTACTGGTGGAGCCCTGAGCGTCGCATGCTGCAGGCGGCCATTGACGAGACCCAAAAGAATGTAGCGGGTGTCGTGCGTATGAAGCTCTACAAAGGCAGCGCTACCGTAGTGGGACGCAAATCCGATGAGTCGCTGTTTGATGAATCAATCGCTACCTTTGAAGATGATGCTGGCGCTTACAATCAGAAAGATGCCGAAGGCTTTATTAAGTTAAACGCGCTGCGTTTGCGCATTGCCGCAGGCAAGGGTCGTAAGCAGAGCTAATGAAGCGCTGATAAAAGCAGCTTATATCTTGCAGGGTGGCCATCTCCTTGCCGCCCTGCAAGCAAAGGAGCCATTATGCTTAAGAAATTATTTTCCGGTCTCTTCGGTAGTGATCGTCAGGCTGAGCCAGGTGCTACCACCAAAGCTGCTGAGCCGGTGGAATACAAAGGTTACGAGATTGTCTCTCAGCCAGACAATCAGAGCGGTCAGTACCGCGTCAGTGGCTGGATTCGCAAGGCCGACGCCAGTGGTGAAACTCTTGAGCACCGCTTTGAGCGTTCCGATATGCTCCCAGGGCGAGAGGCCTGTGATGCCATGATGATCACCAAAGCGCAGCGCTATATTGATGAAGTAGGTGAAGCGATGTTCGAGCCAGACCCGCGCAGGGCAGGCGAGGGCGAGTAGCAACAACGCCATCATATCATTCTAGTAAAGGAGAGGCGTATGCGTTTAGTACACCAAGCCTCACCCTGGCGCTCTCTGTTCCATGAGGATGGAACGCTTAATACCTCGGCGCTTAATGCGCCGTTAGATCATCTCTTCTCGAAACTCTTCTCTACATTCCCCTCGCCGCAAACCTCATTAGCTGACGTCTATGCGTGGCAACTGCCGCTGGTCGAAACGTTGGTGCATTATGATTTACCCGCCTGGCGTATTAGCCAAATCATCAGCGACCACAATGCTTTACTTTATCGTCAGGCTATTGCGCAATCCCTGGACGAAATGCAGGCGCAGGGGTGGGGCGCTCCGCCAGTCGACTACTGCATACTGCTACTAGGTTCCGCGGCGCGTTTTGAGAGCCTGCTAGGCCCCGACCAGGATAATGCGCTGATTATTGACGATTATCCTGACCATCGCCACGTAGAGATCGACGGCTACTTTCAAGCGCTGGGCGAGCGGTTTACCCAGCGCCTGGATGAGGCCGGTATTCCGCTCTGCAATGGCCATGTCATGGCGCGATGGCCGATGTGGCGCAAACGGCTGAGTGAGTGGCACGCGCAGCTAGACATTTGGAGCGCTGACCGCCGGGTAAAGCGCGTACAACAGACTAATATCTTACTCGATTTTGCCCCGGTCGCTGGTAATCCGGCGCTTGCTAAGCAGTTGGGTGAGAGCATCGCTTCGACACTTCCCAAAGCGCCACTGTTTATGGATGAAATGGCGGCGCTACTGGATGAGCTGCCGGTGGCGCTGGATCGCTTTGGGCGGTTTGCCTCAAGCCCGGGCCTGGATGCCCCTCACGAACAAGCCCTTAATCTTAAGCATCAAGGCTTGTTGCCGTTGATTAGCGCTGCACGCTTACTCTGCTTGCGGTACGGGCTGCGCGATATACCCACCCGCGAGCGATTGATCGCGCTAAGCCATGCAACGGATGCGCTAACGTCGGCTGAATCGGCGTTGCTTGTAGCCGCTTTTGAGCGACTGCAGCAGCGCCTATTGGATCAGCAGCGGTATAACAAAGCTCGCGGTCAGGCTGCAGATGGCTGGGTTGACCTGCGGCGCCTGCGCGAAGACGAGCGATTACTGCTGAAGTTTGATCTACAGCAGATTAAACGTTTGAGTGCTAGCGCTCAAAGCAGCGTATAAAATAAATCAGCTAGCGTCGGTATAAACAAGCGAGCGCGCTTTAGAAGCCGCTTGGAGCATGACGTCGGATGGAAAATCTAGAGGAGAAAATTGACTCTCTGCGGCCTCCACATCATTAAGTAACTTACCTAATGAGCCTATACGCTGATTGATAGCATCTTCAATAAAGCGCCCAAGCCTGATTTCATTCTTCATGAGTTCGGCACTAATCCCCAGGATGGTAGGCATTAGCGAGAATAAACCCGCGATAAAGCTTTCCTGTTCATCGAGTCTACGTTGGTCGGCCATCATTTTACATGCAAATGCCCGGGTTAACCCTTTGATAAGGTTAAGTTTGCTCACAGGGCTGTTGTCAGCGAGCATAACAATAGTAACTAGGGTACGTAGCTCCCTCAGCCCTATAATATGTAAACAATCAATCAGTTTCGTCGTGGGACGACGTGAGCCCTTCTCCGCGGAGTTTGCGCGCTTGAATATTGCGCTCAGTAAGTAAGGATCCCTAGCCACTAACGTACTGATTTCAGAGAGACGCACATTGTCACTATACAGTGCGGAGAGTAGCTGCATTTGATTGGCGCGTGACGTTGAGAGACGAGCTGTTTGAGTTAGTTGGGTTTTGGGGCGCTCATAAAAATAGCCCTGGAAAAGAGTAAAACCTAGCGCTTTACACTGCTTGAACTCTTCCTGTGTCTCAACTCGTTCAGCCAGAAGTGTAATCCCTTCTTTGTGTAGCTTTTTTATTAGTTTTTTAGGTAAGTCGTTGGATATGTCAAATTTGACGATGTCGCAGAAGGGCAGAAATGCATGGTTATGTTCATCTAGGATAAAATCATCTAACGCTAATTTATACCCTTGGCTTTTAATGTAGTGCAAGGCATCAATAACTTCTTTAGTAGGTGAAGTATCCTCGAGAACCTCAATGACTATTTGTTGACTAGGTAGCCCAGTCAGGTCTGGATTGGTGAGCCAGTCTGCAGAAGCATTAATAAACAGCTGGCGTGTGCCGCAAAGTTTATCCAGGCCAATTTCATAGACAGCAATAGCACATGCTCTGGCGGTGGCTTGGACATTATCAAAAACGTTAGCAGTCTGATTCGTTTCATTAGCCCGATAAAGAAGTTCATCGGCGACATGACGTAGCTGAGCATCCACTATTGGCTGGATCGCAATAGTGTACTCATTTGTATTCGCTTTTTGAGGAAGGTGACACTCATTTTTCATCGGCTCATCCACGACATGCTTCTTCAGGCGAAAGTAGAACTCTGGAGTAAAGAATAACTTAGTTTTAGTGAGCAAGGCTAGCCGTTGTCACCAATAAGGAATCAACGCTTTATGTTGGAGGCGCAGCGGGGAGTTCTAGCGTTAAGCAGGCACCGCCTAAGGTTTTAGCATCCTCGACCCAAAGCCGTCCCCCCAGGTGGGCGATAATGCCCCGGCTAATCGGTAGTCCTAAGCCGCTGCCCCTTGGCCGACCACGGGGAATATCATCGCCTTGCTGAATTTGATGGAATTTTTCAAATACCCGCTCACGCTCATCTTCGCTAATACCCGCACCGTTATCCTCTACGCTCAGACGGAAATGACGGCGATGACGATAAAGCGTGAGGCGCACTTTTGGCTGCTCCCGATCGGCAAACTTACCCGCGTTATCAAGCAGGTTAATAATCACCTGTTCTAAACGGTCATGATCGCCAACCACCATCGCAGGGTCAGCTTCTAAGCTAACGTCTAGCACTATGCCGCGCTCCTCATGCAGATGCGCAATAGCATCAATGCTATGCCGAGTCAGGGCGGCAAGATCAAGAGGAACGGGGTTAAGCGTTAAACGGCCGCTCTCCAGACGGGCAAGATCCAGAATTTCTTCAATTAAACGTGACAGGCGCTGGCTCTCGTGGACGATCACGCCAAGAAAATGCTGACGTTTTTCATCAGGCAGTTGGCTGCTATCGCGCAATATTTCGGCAAAGGCGCGAATCGAGGTGAGCGGCGTGCGTAGCTCGTGGCTGACCATGGCGACAAACTCATCTTTCAAGCGATCCAGCTCACGCAGGCGCTCATTGGCACTACGCAGTTCTTCGCCAATTTGCACCAGCTCCTGAGACTTCTGCTCCAAACGGCGGTTGTACTCCAGAGTTTGTGAGGTCGTGTCCAGAATGCTCAGAATCGACTCAATATCCAGTGCTTCGCCGCGTACCACCGAGTTGATCAATACTCGCGCTGAGGAGCTACCCAACGCCCCCGCCAGTGCCTGTTCGGCGCGAGTAATCAGCTCCGCGGTGGCTGGCTCGTCCGCTGCATAAGCGCTTTTGGTTCCGCTATGGCTGAATACGCGGCGGGTGGTCGGGGTGCCAAGATAGCGAACGAGTAGTTCTTTGAGTGCACCCTGGGTAGTTTGCCCGCGCCATAGTGATGTAGACAGTGAGGTGGTTTGCAAATTGGGGTGCATCGCTTCGGTGAACAGTGCCGCCTGAGTTTGCTCAAGGGGTGTAGGGCGGGTAAACAGCGATACCCCCACCAATAGCCCCACGTTGGCCAACATGCTCCAGAGCAGCGAATGGGTATAAATATCCCAATTTTCGAGCCCGAATAAGCTGTAGGGCACTAGCCAACCGATACCCCATGGCCCCTTGGTGAGCAGTGCTGTATCCAACCAACCGGATTGAGCAAACCCGGGTAGCAGCAGGGTATAGCACCAGATTAAGAACCCGGCGATTAAACCAACGGTGGCGCCTTGGCGAGTAGCGCCACGCCAATAGAGTCCAATCAAAAGCGCTGGAGCAAACTGCGCGGCCCCAGCGAAGGAGACCAAGCCAATAGTGACAAGGCTATAGGAGTCACCAATCAGAGCATGATAGAGATAGCCAAGCAGTAGAATCAGCACGATAGCGATGCGCCGAATACCCAACAGCCAGCCGGCAAGCTCCCCTTTGGTACTCAGGTGCAGGCGCCGTGAGCGAAGCAGCAGTGGCATCACCAACTGATTGCTAACCATAGTGGAAAGCGCGATTGTCTCCACAATCACCATGCCTGTCGCCGCAGAGAGGCCACCAATAAAGACCAGTAGCGGCAGCCCTTCTAAACCAGCTGAGAGCGGCAGCGTGAGTACGAAGCTGTCTGGATCACCTGCGCTTACGCCTAACAGCAGGCCAGCCAGCGCAATGGGAATAACGAACAGATTAATCAGCAGCATGTAGAGGGGGAATAGCCAGCTTGCTCTGGCTAAGTGCTGCTCATCGACATTCTCCACCACCAATACCTGGAATTGGCGAGGCAAGGTTAAGAAGGCCAAAAAGGCCAGCACCAGCATGCCCACCCAGCCGGTGACCCCACCAGGAACACTATTCAACCGCATGCTATCGACAAGGGCCGGCGTGGCCGCTACCTGGGCAAACAGCGCGGCGGGGCCTTCAAACATCACAAACACCACGAACACGCCAACGGCCATAAAGGCTACCAGCTTAACGATAGATTCCACGGCGATCGCTGCCACCATGCCTTCATGGCGCTCGCTGGCATCCAGGTGGCGTGTGCCAAACAGAATAATAAACACCGCCAACACCAGGGCGACCCAGAGGGACTTATCCATCCAGAAGTGTTCATCCACCAACGTAGTGTCGGCCGCGCGGGGATAATTGATCAGTACCGCATGGCTAACAGTGATGGCTTTTAACTGCAGGGCAATATAGGGGGTGATGCTAATCAGCGCCATTAGGGCAACCAGTGCGCCTAAACTGGTGCTTTTGCCGTAGCGGGCACTGATAAAGTCGGCAATTGAGGTGATCCGTTGCCGCGCTGCAATGCGCACCATCTTGCGTATAACAAAAGGGGCCAACAGCATCGCCAGCGTCGGCCCCAGATAGATGAGCATAAAACTGGGGCCATACTCAGTGGCGCGCCCTACGCTGCCGTAGAACGTCCAGGCCGTGCAGTAAACAGCAATAGAAAGGGCATATACCGTTGGCGAGCCAATGATGGAACGACCCTGCTCTGCCCGCCGGTCGCCCCAGGCGGCGACCACAAACAGCAGCGCCAAGTAGCCAAAAGCGGTGCCGAGGATAATCGCCTCACTACGCATGGTTAGCGGCCTGCACGCTGTTCCATCAGCCAGGCGGTTAAGCCGATCACCCCAGCCCAGGCGATAAATAGATAGAGCGGTAGCCAGCCCACGCTAAACGCGGGAAGGCGATCCACCACGATAATCAGCGGCGGGCAGAACAGTAGCAGGGCAATCGCCACCAGAGCCATTAGGCGCTCTGTTTGGCGTGATTTAACACCGAACGGTTTCATTAGGCACTGGCATCCTGTCGGTCGAAGGCGTTGGCTTGCAGCGCTAACAACTGCTCAAGGGTATCGACGCCGCGGGCTTCTAGGCGTGGCAGCAAAGCTAGCCATAGCTCGGCGGTAACACGAGCATCGCCTAATGCAGTGTGGCGGGTGCCCGGCGGAAAAGCCAGATCATAGCGCTGGGCAAGGCTATCCAGATCATGCCCATCGAGTGCTTCGTCCAGTGCCCGTGAAATCAGTAGGGTATCGATCACAGGGATATCAAAAACGACCCCTTTGTGGCTAATGGCAAGCAGATCAAAGGCGGCATTATGGGCCAGCAAGACGGCTTCGCCGACATAATCACGAAAGCGGGTAAGCACAATATCCAGCGGTGGCGCACCGATCACATCGGCATCGGTAAGGCCGTGAATCGCGGTGCTAGCCGGCGGGATCGGCCGCTGCGGATCAACTTTTTGATCGAAGACCTCGCTTGCCAATAAACGGGCGTTGACCACGCGGCAGGCGCCAAGACTGATGACGGTGTCGCCTCGGCGTAGCTCAAGCCCGGTGGTTTCCGTATCAAAGGCGACTATTTCCAGGCTGCGCAGTGTTCGGCTGGCCAGCGCTTCATCTGGTGGAGGCAGGTCGGCAATGCCAAAGTCATGGAATTCAGGGCGCGGCGGGGCGGTTTCTCGTGGGGCGCCGACGCGCTCCATGGCGGGCAGGGGGAGTCGCAGACGTGAATGAACGCCGTCATCGTCGGCAAGGCTCCAGATGTCGCTGGCGTGTTGGCGCAGCACATCCGCGACGCTTGGCGTCAATGGCAGGGAGTTTAGCGGCTGCTGGCGCCACTCCGCCAGTTCGTGTTCAGGGATTGCTTTGCCGCGCCAAATAAGGTCGAGATAGACGCGCTTATTGCCCAGGCACATCTCACCCTCAAAGCCACTGTCAGGCAGATGGGTATTGAGGTATTTGACTAAAGAGTCGAACAGCGCAATGAGTGCCGGAGCGTCGCCTTTAAACCAGGCTGGCATGCCCACCGGGGTGATTAGGCGGTGCTCCGGATCAAGACGCTCATCCAACGCTTGCCAGAAATCGTTTGACCACATGGGCGTCAAGCGCTCGCCCTGGTGTTGCATGTCGTCGAGTAGCTGGCCGATTTTAGCCACGTTGTCGCCAAGCGTAACGCCTTCCTCGTGGATTACCCGCTCAAAACGCTGGCGTAAAGAGGATGTACTGGCGTCATTTTGATCGCGCAGCTGTATCAGCGCATCAGCAGCGCTGGTCAGGCTGGCGGTATGCTGGCGAAGCGGGGTCAGCATGGCCGCCAGTTCCGCTCTAACGCCCATTTCGCTCGACCAAGAGGCGGTGGCGTCACTAAAAGTCAGCAGTGTTTCGCCATCGCTACCCGGTACGCGGCGTAAAATGACTTTGAGCCAGCGGTCATCACAGGGAGCGAGTAACTCGCGCGGGGAGCCGTCATTAGGCAGTTGACCGAGCATTTGTTGTAAGCTTGCTACTGGCAGCAGCGCCTCCAGGCGTTTACCCAGCCCTAACCCGGTATTACCCTCAAAGAAGTCCTCGGCTGCCTGATTGAACAGCATGAGCCGGCGGTGGTGATCACACAGTAGCAGCGGTGTTTCGAGCACTTGCAGCAGCGTTTCCAGCTCCTGACGAATACGTGCAGCGCTGCGGGCGCCGTCAGCGTGAGCGGTGGCAAGGCGACTGCGATCTGATCGCCAACTTTCGCGTACTCGACGTAGGTCGGGCCCCAGCCCTTTTAGCCAACCTTCGGGTGGGTGCTCGTCTCGGGCGTCCGGGTTGGCGACCAGGCGTGCCAGCTGCACCTGTAAATGGCGCAGCGGGGTAAACAGCATGCGCTCAAGCAGTAAACCGACTAAAAAAATCGTCGCGCCACCGGAGAAACTGCCTAGCCAGAGAGCGATGCGCGTTACGCCTGTGGGAGCAAGCTTGGCATCCAGCCAAGCGGCGAAAATGGCTCCACCCAGCAGGCTGATGCCGCTAAGTAGCAACCAGAGGCCAATCAGGCGCTGACGCTTGGGCAGCCCGCCTCGGGTCATGGCTGCTCCTCAATCAGTAGCGCTTTGACTTTTTCGACCAGCGACTGAGTAGAGAAGGGCTTGGTGATGTAATCATCGGCGCCCAGCGCCATGCCTTTTTCCCGCTCAACGTCACGCCCGTGAGCGGTCAACATAATAATGGGGAGCTGGGCGGTAGCCGCTTCGCTCCGCAGTCGCTCTAAAACGTCAAAACCGCTAATCCCCGGCAGGCTAATATCAAGTAGCAGTAGATCAGGCTGGCTATCATTCACTCTTGCCAGGGCCTGTTCACCATCTTCGGCAGTGACGACCTCAAACCCTGCTTGCTCCATCAAGAACTCTAGCGATAAAACAATGTTGGGTTCGTCATCGACGACGAGCACTTTGGCCATTGAGCTCTCCTGCTTTTATTTGTTTTAACGTTTATCTGTTTTAAAGCGGTATGGCTGCAGTCTAGATATATCTAGCCGGTCAGCCAAGACGACCTTGGCCGAATGCATGCAAGTTCAGGGTGCTATTGCAAAAGAGCTAGGGTTTGCACGAAAAGTCGGCGAGCGAAGACTAGACAAGGCAAAAATCAACGAGAAAGCGGAGTTTACGGGGTGTAAATGAGCATTTCGATCGGACTCGCGCACGAGGCGATTTTTAACGCAGTATTGTCGAGCGCAGGCAGTTTTCGTACAAAGCCTAGTAAGCGCGCTTTGTTACACTGCACACCTCTGTGCCATTGCTTAACATGTTATGGCGTTCCACTGATCTGGCTGTTAGGGCTGTAAATGCGCGTTCTCCTGTTATCTGCCTACGAGGCGGTGAGCCATCGCTACTGGGCACAAAGTTTAATGGCGCAGCTTGAGGAGGTGTCGTGGACGCAGTTGAGCCTGCCGCCACGACATTTTGCTTGGCGTATTCGTGGCAATCCGCTGAGCTGGATGCTCAAAGAGCACGATACTCTCAGCCAGTCGTTTGATGTAGTGCTAGCCACTTCGATGGTTGATCTGGCAACGCTGGTAGGGCTGTTCCCGCATCTGGGTCGAGCAAAAAAGGTTGTCTACTTTCATGAAAACCAGTTCGCCTATCCTGAGTCGAGCGATCAAATGCCACAAGTAGAGGCCAAAATGGTCAATCTCTATACGGCGCTGGCGGCGGATAGCGTGGTGTTTAACAGCGCCTATAACCGTGACTCCTTTATTGATGGCGCGCGAGCTTTTTTGAAAAAAATGCCGGAAAACCTTCCGGCAGCTAAGCCATTAGAAGCGATACGCGAGCGGGCTATGGTATTGCCGGTGCCCATTCCTGATAGCACAGCCCCTGAAAACTTAGCCCCTGAAAACTTAGCACCTGAAAACGTAGAGCTTGAAAACTTAGCATCTAAAAACTTAGCACCTTGCCAGCAAACGGCTTTTCAAAAAATGGTGCCACAGCGAATTATCTGGAATCACCGCTGGGAGTATGACAAAAATCCCGACGACTTCTTCACCGTGTTGTTTGCGTTAAGCGAAGCCGGTGTAGCGTTTGAACTGGCGGTGCTTGGTCAGCGTTTCCGCCAAGTCCCCGCTATTTTTGCCGAGGCCGAGCAGCGCTTAGCCAAGCATATTGTGGCTTGGGAGCCACAGCCGGAGGAGGCCTACCGTGAGTTGTTGGATAGCGCGGATATTGTGGTTTCGACCACTTGGCATGAATTTCAGGGGTTGGCGATCATGGAGGCGGCCCAGCGCGGGGCGTTGCCGCTGGTGCCTGATCGGCTCTGCTTCCCGGCGCTTTATCCGCCTGCCTATCGCTATGACGGTACCCGGGAAGGGCTTTACGACCGGCTCAGTGCTTGGCTTAACGATCCAGCGACTCGCCCTGAACTACTTGATACTACCGCTTGGGAGTGGCCCGCTTGGCGTGAGGCTTACCGCCAGTTGCTGATGAGTTCGACTTGATGGCCTAGCAGCCTGTCGGACTTAACACTGATCTACTGCGAATCCCGGTATTTTGGCCAACTTTATTCGATCGATTTCGTTAAATAGCGCGCTATTCGCCTCAATCGATCGATAAATTTGGCTCAAAATCCGTGCTTCTCGCGACGATCGGTCAAGCCCGACAGGCTGCTAGCCGTTAAGCAAGTTCGGTTTTGTCTTTATAGTCGCACAGATCCTCGATAATGCAGCTACCACAGCGGGGTTTGCGCGCGATACAGGTGTAGCGGCCGTGCAGAATTAGCCAGTGGTGAGCATCGTGCAGAAACCCTTTTGGCACATGGCGCAGCAGTTTTTGCTCCACCTCAACGACATCTTTGCCTTTAGCGATGCCGGTGCGATTGGATACCCGGAAAATATGCGTATCCACCGCCATGGTGGGCTGACCAAATGCCGTGTTGAGAATCACATTGGCAGTTTTACGGCCTACGCCGGGTAAGGCTTCCAACGCTTGGCGGGTGTCGGGCACTTCGCCACCGTGCTGATTAACGAGGATATGGCAGGTTTTCATCAGGTTTTCGGCTTTGGTGTTGTACAGGCCGATGGTTTTGATATGCGCTTTAAGCTCATCGATACCTAAATCAATGATCGCTTGGGGTGTGTTAGCGACCGGGTAGAGCCGCGCCGTGGCTTTGTTGACGCCTACATCGGTGGCTTGAGCAGAAAGCAGTACGGCAGCCAGCAGCTCAAAGGGCGTGTTCCAATTAAGCTCGGTGGTGGGGTGCGGGTTCTCTGCCTGAAGGCGAGCAAAGATTTCATGACGCTTTTGGGCATTCATGGCGGGTCTCTTAATAAATACGCGTTATAAATACAAGCAGTTGCTTACATGTGTACTTTCGGCATCTTGCCAACTATTTAATCGTGCCGGTAACCCGTACGCGGCGCTCAGTTCGGGGTGCTGCCGCGACTGGCTTGGCACGGGCAGCATTGCGTTGATCGATAACGTTTTTCAGCGCGATTAACAGGCCCGCCACAAAGAACGCGCCGGGCGGCAGCACGAAAAACAGGAACTGGTAGTCGTCGGCAATCGTCAGCTGCCAACTGGCCGCTTGCGGCCCAAACAGTAGCGCCATATCGCTAAACAGCGTGCCTTGGCCCAGCAACTCGCGCAGAGCGCCAAGTAACACCAGTACCGCAGCAAAACCCAACCCCATCATAAAGCCATCAATGGCCGCTGGAAGCACCGGCTGGCGGGAAGCAAATGCATCGGCTCGGCCAAGAATGGCGCAGTTGGTCACGATCAGCGGAATAAAAATCCCCAATACCTGATAGAGCGGGTAGGCGTAGGCGGCCATGAGCAGTTCAGCGCAGGTAACAAAAGCTGCAATTACCATTACGAAAGCGGGCAAGCGCACCGCGCTGGGCACCTGGTGACGAATCAGCGAAATCGCCGTGCTGGCGCCTACCATTACCAGTAGCGTAGCCAGCGCCAGCCCCAGCGCATTGACGACATTTCCACTCACGGCTAGCAGCGGGCAAAGTCCCAGCAGTTGCACCAGCGCGGGGTTATTCGACCAAAGGCCGCTTTGGGCTAGTTCGCGCCACTGGCTCATAAGGTGGGCTCCTCAAATGACATCGGTAGCGGTGTATCGGCGGCGTACTGAAGCGCTTTATGGACAGCGTTGACCACGGCTCGGGGCGTAATCGTTGCACCGGTGAACGCATCAAAGTGACCGCCATCTTTAGCTACCGCCCAGCCTTCTGGTGGCAAGCTATCTAACCTTAAACCATTAAACCGGGTGATCCAGTCGCTGCGGCTGCGCTCAATGTCATCGCCTAGCCCAGGCGTTTCCTGGTGCTGGGTAACGCGCACGCCGCTGATACGCTGGTGCTCATCAATGCCAATCAGTAGGTGGATTTTGCCGTTATATCCCTGGCGGGTTACCACCGGCAAGATCACTGCGCTGCTTCCGTTTCGGCTCGGGTTATTGTTCTCGCTGCCACTTACCCACCAGCCTTGGCTATCACTCGCCAGCCCTAGCGCTTGTGGGTTGGGAAGGGTAAAGGTGCTCTCCAGTACCTGGGTGACGGGGGTATTCGCCAGCGCTTGGGGCAGTACTTCCTGCAACTGGCGGTGTTGGTAAGCCAACTGATGTGTCTCTATACGTTCGGCGGTTAGCGCGCGGGTAAGCGCGACACTGCCGGCGGTAATCAGTGCAAAGGTGCCCAGCGCGAAGGCGCCACGCCGCATGGCCTGGAGCAGCGTCATGGCTGTTCTCCTGGCTTACCCGGTGAAGCTTTTTGCTGGCCAGTGGGCCGCGGCACGCTATATATATCCAGTAATGGTACGCACAGGTTCATCAGTAAGACCGCAAACGCCACAGCATCGGGGTAGCCGCCAAAGGTGCGAATAATGATAACCAGCGCACCGATCCCCGCGCCATAAATAAGTTTGCCGCGTTGGCTGGTGGCAGCGGAGACCGGGTCGGTGGCAATAAAGAACGCCCCGAATAGCGTTGCCCCGGTGAGCAGGTGAAACAGCGGTGAAGCAAAGTGGCTGGGGTCGCTGAGATAAAACAGCGTGTCCAGTAGTACTAGGCTGCCAAGCATCGCGATCGGAATATGCCAACTAATAATCCGCTTCGCTAACAACACCACACCACCTACTAGCCAAGCAAGTGCTACCCATCGCCAGGCAGTTAGGGTTCCATTCGGCAGTGGGTTAGCCGCCCAAAACTCGCTGGCAAGCACGGCGTCCCCTTTGTGCTTAAAAGCATCTAGCGGTGTTGCGCCGCTCAAACTATCTAGTTGGGCGGTCGGTAGAGTTCCGGTGATTTGCGCCCATAAATCATTAGGTAGCATTTCCTGGGGCGGTGCCCATAGCGTCATGTAGGTAGGAAACGACACCAATAGCAGCGCATAGCCCACCATGGCGGGGTTAAACGGGTTATGCCCCAAGCCGCCGTATAGCTGCTTGGCGACTACAATTGCCGCGATCATACCCACGCCGACAAGCCACCAGGGGCTAGCGGGTGGCAGTGACGTGCCCAGCAAAACGCCGGTAAGCAGGGCACTTGAGTCATTCAGCGTCACACGAATGGGGCGCTTGCGTAGCCGTAGCACGGCGGCTTCAAGCGCAATACCAAAAGCGGCGGCTAACAGTACATTGCTGATAACTCCAAGGCCAAAGAAGTAGCTCATGGTGGCGATGCCTGGCAGGGTTGCTGCAATTACCCAGCGCATTAAGCTTGCCGTTGGTGGCACCGCGGTTGCCGTCATGGCATCTTTAACGCCTGAGGCGTGCATCATGCTCATGGCGACTCCTCGCTAGACTGCTGTTCGCGCGCCTGGGCAAGCTGCAACTCGGCTGCTTTCAAGTTCTCCTGGGCGGTGGCAAGCTGCATTTCTAAGTCATCCAGGGATTGTTTAGGATCTTCCTGAGCGACGCGCGCCAGGGTTTTTTCAGCCTTTTTGACCGATGCTTTGGCGGCGGCATGGGCGATGCGCAGACCGCGTAAGTCGACCTTTTCGCTGTTGGTTGCGGCAGTGTTAGAAGGGCGCCGCTGCTGCGCCTGGCGGGCTTGCTTGCGTGCCTGTTTCTCAGCCTCCTCCCGAGCAAGCCGCGCTTGGCGAAACTCAAAACGGTGCTTGGCGTGCTCCGCTTTTGCTGTCTCAATTCGCTGCAGGCGTAACCGGCTTTTAGCTTCCCGGTAATCCACCACGAGCGGAATATGGCTGGGGCAGACGTAGCTGCAGGCACCGCACTCAATGCAATCAAATAGGTGGTAGCGCTCAAGCTTGGCATCATCCTGAGCGCGGGCGTACCAGTGCAGCTGTTGGGGCAGCAGTGCTACCGGGCAAACGCTTTCACACTCACCGCAGCGAATGCAGGGCGATTCTGCTGGGGGCGGCGGTAACTCTTCAAGCGTGGCCGCGATTAAGCAGTTGGTAAGCTTAGTGACCGGCGTATCGAGCGTTAGCAGTGGCGCGCCCATCATGGGGCCACCTTGAATCACTTGGTGTAACTCTGGGGTATTTAACCCTGCCTGCTCCAGCAGCTCTCTAACCGATGTGCCCAGACGCACCCAGCGATTGCCGGGCTGGGTGATGGCCTCTCCAGTCAGCGTGACCACCCTGGAAACCAGCGGCTGACCATCGCGCACTGCGTGTAGTATCGCCAGTAGCGTGCCTGGGTTGTGGCACAGCACGCCAACATCAGCAGGCAGCCCGCCACTGGGTACGTTGAGGTCTAGCAGTTTTTTAATCAGTTGTCGTTCGCCGCCGCTGGGGTAGCGGGTGGCGATCACGGCCAGCTCGACGGGGACTGGCTGACTATTGGTTAGGGCTTGCTTCAGCGCGTCAATGGCCTCGGGTTTGTTATCCTCGATGCCAATAACGATATGCTGCGCGCCACACAGTTTGGCGATTATCTGTGCGCCTTCAAGCACCTCGTTAGCGTAGTGGCGCAGGGTAAGATCATCGGCGGTGATATAGGGCTCGCACTCGGCGGCGTTAATCACCAGGGTGTGAATCGTATGTTGTTCGACCACCCGCGCTTTAATATGGGTGGGAAACCCGGCGCCACCTAAGCCGACGATGCCGCTCTCGTTTAAACGCTCAAGCAGCGCGTGGGGTTCGACATTTTGCCACACCAATGGTGGCAGTCTAAGCCACTCATCTTGCCCGTCACCCTCAATGCTGATTTGGGTAGTGCTAACCTCGCTCACCGTACCGCTAATACTGGCGTGCAGGGCACTAGAGACCATACCTTCACGTTTGGCAATCACGCTGCCCACTTTTACCGCATTTCCTTGCGCCACACAGGGCTTCGCTGGCTGACCGCTGTGCTGCTGAAGGGGGAGAGTGACCCGGCGGGGCAGTGGCGCTTCAATCAGCGCGGATTGGTTTGAACGCTGTTTGCGTTCGGGGGGGTAAATCCCTCCCGGGAAGTCAAAGGCGTTCGACATCAAGACACCCCTGAAGCGGGTTGGCGGTCGCTGGCAATCATGTTTGATGAGTGCGCCACTACCGGCTGCCACTGGGTGAGCGGGGCTGAGCGTGGCAGCATATCGATACAGTCCACGGGGCAGGGGTCAAGGCAGAGATCGCAGCCGGTGCACTCGTCTTCAATCACGGTATGCATTAATTTAGCCGCGCCGATAATCGCATCGACCGGGCAGGCCTGGATGCACTTGGTGCAGCCAATGCACTCCGCTTCGCGAATAAATGCCACCTTGGCTTCGCTTTGCGCTTCGCCATCCAGGGGCTCGGGGTCGCGCCCGAGAAGATCGGCAAGGGCGTGAATCGTCGCTTCGCCACCCGGAGGGCATTTATTCAGCGCATCACCCTGGTTAATGGCTTCAGCGTAAGGGCGGCAGCCTGGGTAGCCGCACTGGCCGCACTGGGTTTGCGGCAGTAGCGCATCAATTTGCTCAACTAGCGGGTTATCTTCGCGCTTAAAGCGCTCGCTCACCAAGCCCAGCAGGGCGCCAAAACCGATACCCAAGCCGGTTAATACCGCGACGGCGCTGAGGATTCCAATGATGCTATTCATTGCGCGCTGCCTTCATCCCTGCACCAACCCTGAAAACCCTAAAAATGCTAACGACATAAGGCTGGCGGTGACCATAGCAATCGCGGCGCCTTGGAAGGGTTTGGGAATATCCGCCCCCGCTAAACGTTCGCGCATCGCGGCAAACAGCACCAAAATAAGCGAGAAGCCCAGTGCTGCGCCCAATCCATAAAGGATGGTGTGGAAAAAGCTTAATTCACGGTTTAACGACAGCAGGGCTACACCCAATACCGCGCAGTTGGTGGTGATCAGCGGCAGGAAAATGCCCAGCACCTGGTGCAGCAGCGGACTCAGTTGGCGCACCATGATTTCGGTAAACTGCACCACGGCGGCGATCACCACGATAAAACTAATGGTACGCAGGTAGGTTACATCCAGCGGCACAAGCAGGCCGTGATAAACCACGAAGCTAGCGGCCGATGCCAGAGTCAGCACAAAGGTAGTGGCCAGGGACATGCCCATGGCCGACTCCAGTTTATTGGAGACGCCCATAAACGGGCATAGGCCCAAGAACTGAACCAGTACGAAGTTGTTGACCAGGGCAGTGCTGATCAAAATGATAAATAACTCACTCATGACAGCGTATTGTGCGAAGAAAAGGCGGCGCTGGCTAGTGGGAGGCAAGGAAGTTTGATGTGTGAAAAACCTATGCAGGAGGAAGTTTGAATAAAATTGCCGCTATAATAAAAATGCAAAGGGCAGAGCGCTTTTGAGTCTCTGCCCTTTAACCTGCTTACCGCTTATGCGACGGGTTAGGTTACCCGCTGACCCGGCTCGGCACCTGCATCGGGAGAGAGCAGGTAGATGCCATCTTCGTTAGCAGAGGCCAGCACCATGCCTTCCGATACGCCGAAGCGCATTTTGCGCGGAGCCAGGTTGGCGACCATGACCGTTAAGCGGCCTTCCAGGGCTTCCGGGGCGTAGGCGGAGCGAATGCCGGAGAAGACGTTGCGGGTTTCGCCACCCAGGTCGAGGGTCAATTGCAGCAGTTTGTCGGCGCCTTCTACGTATTCGGCTTTGGCAATACGCGCAATGCGCAGGTCGACTTTAGCAAAGGCGGCAAAGTCGATTTCCTCGGCGATAGGCTCTTCCGCCAGCGGGCCTTTGGGCGCTTCTTTCAATTTTTGCTCTTCCACGAGATCTTCCTTCGACGCTTCAATCATGGCATCGATTTTATCGCGTTCAACGCGTGTCATCAGCGGTTTGAATTTATTGATTGGGTGATCAGTGAGTACGCTTTGACGAGTGTGCCAGTCCAGCGACTCAACGTTAAGAAAAACACGGGCCTCTTCAGCCATGGCGGGTACCACAGGAGCCAAATAAACCATCAACTGGCGGAACAGATTAATGCCTACCGAGCATATCTCAAGCACCTCTGTGTCACGGCCATCCTGCTTGGCCAGCGCCCAGGGTTCTTTATCAGCAATATAGGTGTTGGCTTCATCCGCCAGTTCCATAATTTTGCGCATTGCCCGGCTAAATTCCCGGGCTTCAAAGTCTTCGGCAATATCATCACCGGCGGCAATAAAGCGGGCGACCATCTGTGGCTCAGCGCAGTGGCTTGAGAGGCTGCCACTGCCGAGCTTTTTAACAAAACCGGCGCAGCGGCTGGCAATGTTGACCACCTTGCCGACTAAATCTGAATTTACCCGCGCGGCAAAATCGTCCAAATTCAGATCCAGGTCATCAACTTTGGAAGTAAGCTTGGCGGCAAAGTAGTAGCGCAGGTATTCCGGGTTGAGATGGTCGGCGTAGGTGGCGGCTTTAATAAAGGTGCCGCGGGATTTCGACATCTTGGCGCCGTCTACCGTCAGGAAACCGTGGCAGTTGACGGCGGTGGGGGTGCGCAGATCCGCGCCATGCAGCATGGCGGGCCAGAAGAGCGCGTGGAAGTAGACGATATCTTTGCCGATAAAGTGATATACCTCGGCATCAGAGCCTTTGTTCCAGTAGCTGTCGAAGTCGATACCTTCGCGGTCACACAAGTTCTTGAAGCTGGCCAAATAGCCAATTGGCGCATCCAGCCAGACATAAAAGTATTTGCCCGGGGCATCGGGAATTTCGAAGCCGAAGTAGGGCGCATCCCGGGAAATATCCCACTCGTTAAAGCCAGACTCAAACCACTCCATCAGCTTATTGCGGATTTGCGGCTGCACATGGCCGTCGTCAATCCAGCCCTGCAGGAAGTCGGCAAAGTCAGGCAGTTTAAAGAAGTAGTGGGTCGATGTACGTACTTCGGGCGTTGCGCCTGAAATGGCTGAAACGGGGTTGATCAAGTCGGCGGGAGTATAGGTAGCGCCGCACTTTTCGCAGTTATCGCCATACTGGTCTTCAGCGCCACATTTAGGGCAGGTGCCTTTAATAAAACGGTCAGCCAGAAACAGGCCTTTCTGGGGGTCAAACATCTGCTCGATATCACGGGTGGCAATATGGCCTTTATCCCGTAAGCGCTTATAAATCATTTCGCTGAAGTGGCGGTTTTCAGCGGAGTGGGTCGAGTGGTAATTGTCGAACCCAACGCCAAAACGGGCAAAGTCTGTTTGGTGATCGTTGGAAACCCGCTCAATCAGGGCTTCAGAGGTAATACCTTCCTGCTCGGCACGCAGCATAATGGCGGTGCCATGGGCGTCATCGGCACATACGTAGTAGCACTGCTGGCCACGGCTTTTCTGGAAACGTACCCAGATATCAGTCTGGATATACTCAAGTAAGTGACCGAGGTGAATGGCTCCGTTGGCGTAAGGGAGCGCGCTAGTCACCAAAATGTTGCGCGTGGCGGTAGTAGACATGGTGAAGGTTAATTCCGAGTGAATAAGGGTGCCGGTCAGGCGATGGTAAAAAAGACGGCGAAGTCGCTAAACGCTTCGCCGATACCGTTACGTCCTAGCAACGATTAATAAAGCGCTTGCTCTTCTTGAACGACTTCACGCAGCAGTTCTAAAAAGAGCTTATCAGCCTCAGAGTGTTCAGCCGGATCTTCCGGTATATGCACGCTGGTGGTATCGGAAATTTCGTTGGCAATCCGCGCCATCACCGCAGGGCTATTGCCTTCGGTCAGTTGTTCTCTGGCAATCGCCAGTGATTGCTCAAGGATCTTTGGGTCTTGCAGCAGCTTACGAATAAAGCCACGTAGCTCGTTGATGATACGTGTTTTCTGAATTTCTGAACCGGACATGGGGGTCTCCTTAGGATCGCAATTGACGACAGCGCCATGCGAAACCAATCAATGCATCGACCATAGCATTTTTTCCGCCAACGGGCATGAATTGCCCGTTATTAAAATGGCAGCTTAAAACGCTGATTTAGAGCGTCAGTCGCCCTGCCTTGTGTTTAACAGGGTTCGCGTACTGGGCAAGCCAGTAGGGGCGCAGAGGCTCCGGCACTTCGGCAAGCCGGGCATTAAAGCGTTCACGGTCTTGTCGAGTGATGGCTTTGCGTGCCACCAGCTCCGGTGCTTCGCCCAGCGCCTCTAAAGCCAAATAGTGACTGGGGAACAGTCGATAGCCACCAATCACCTGGCGGTCAATCTCAGCAGCGACTTCGTCGGGCGTGGCCATATCAGAACCTACCGGTGTGCCAAAGTGCAGCCGTACACGCCCTTTGGAGCCGGTAATGCCGGCTACAATGGAGCGAATATCTTCAAACTCACTTTTAGCGTAGCTACCCAGTGTGTCGATATCGTGCAGCTCCTGGGCTTTTTGGACATCGCAGGGGTCGTATTCATAGCTAATCGATACCGGCACCAGCTTTAACTCAGCAATTGCCTCGCCAAATACCATGTCTCGTTCTGCGGCTCGCCTGGCCATGATCAACATTTTGATAATGGCGGGCTCAGTGTGATCGATGCCGTTCTTGGCCCGCCCTTCCCGCTGTGCCATCCAGATTGAGTGCTGGTCTTCGGTAATGGTATGGCGAATATAAGCGGAAAGTTGCTGGTATGCTGCCAGCATAGCCCGCTTACCTCGGGCGCTGCGTGGCACGATAAAGCTTTTATTAAGCCGCATTAGATCTGTGACATAGGGCTTTTTAAGCAGATTGTCACCGATCGCGATACGCACGGTGTCGCGGTTTGCTTGATACAGCGCATAGTTGACGAACGCGGGATCCAGCGAGATATCGCGGTGGTTACCTATGAACAGGTAAGCGCCGTTGGCGTCGAGTTTGTCGAGGCCGGTAACTTCAAAGGCATCCGTGGTGGTGCGAATCATGCGCTCCATGTAATGGGCAATACGCATTTGAAACTCATAAACCGTCGTTACGTCTTTGACTTCACGACGTACGGCACGGCTGGCAAAAACACGCGCCAGGGATGGTGCCCAGCGCGCCATGCGCGGCAGCCGAAAGCGGGTCAGTGCATCCAGCAGCTCGTTGTCCCGTGAGAGTCTGGCCAGCACATCGGCCACTTCATGATCCATAAAGGGCCGAATATCGGCCCACGGGTCTGTCTCGGTAGAGGCGTTGGTAGCGTTGTTGTGATGAGTCATGCGAACCGTTGGATGATAAATAGTAAATATCGATTAATAACATCGAGGCGAAAAGACGACTTCGGATAACAGTCTTGAATGACTATAGAGCCCTTACTGCGTCGCGGGTTCCCGCTGTGTCTCGCCGCCAAGCCACTCTATCAAGCGTGGAATATCGGTAGATAGCGCCTGCGCCATTAGAATAAAGTCTGTTTCCAGACGGGCAAGCGCGTCGTCTCCGTCGTCAGCGTGATCGGCTTCTTCAATCAAGGCATCGCCAAAGCGCAACGATTTCAGCGCCAAATCATCGTGTAACACACAACTTAGCCGTCCTTCCAGGCTAATCGCGAGTTTACTGGCTTGGCGGCCGGTCTCAAGCAGTTGCTGAATTTCATCGCTGTCTAAATCGACCTGACGAGCGCGCAGTACACCGTCATCACCTTTAGCTTTGAGTTCAACCTGGTCACCAAGCTGAAGATCGGCCGGGCGACTGGCCGCGTCACCTAGCCAAGTGGTCATGGCGCGAATAGGCAGCGTCTGTGAACTCAGTGGGGTGACTTTTAGGCTGCCCAGGGTTTCGCGAAGCAAATCCAGAATATCTTCGGCGCGGGTGCGTGAACTGGCATTGATGCCTATCATCTGGCCGCGAATGTCCCACCAAAGATCAATTTTCTGACTACGCACAAAAGCGCGGGGCAATAAATTCTCGGTTACCTGCTCTTTTAACGCGGTCTTCTCTTTGCGGGTCACTTTGCGGCCTTCGCTGGCCTCAATATCCGCCACCTGCTCATCGACTTCCTCTTTTACAACAGAGGCGGGCAGTAGGCGCTCTTGACGCAGCGCTGAAAGCAGCCGATGTGATTGAATTTCGTGAACAAGCTGCCCTGCGCCCAAACGTCCAGCAGGTGCAGTCCAGCCCAGGCGGCGTGCGTCGGCGTTGCCGAGTGGTTTGGCGGCATGCTCTTGTAAAGCGCTAGCGAGCTCATCGCTGGATAATTCGGGCGCGTCGTGCAGGCGGTATAAATGCAAGTGCTTAAACCACATGGAGCCAATCCTGTTTAAAAGGTGGCACATTATGGCGAAAGCGGGGCATTCCTACCAGCGGCTGTCACCAATCGTCTCTGTTGCACGTGTTTCAAACTTGTGTTTGATTGAATCGTTGCCAATCACTATAGAGGAGTCGATATGAGTGCATCGCTGTCGCGAGTTCATTTACGCGTTAGAGGCTATCATCTGGATGGCTATGGGCATGTCAATAACGCTCGCTATCTTGAGTTTATGGAAGAAGGGCGCTGGGACTTCTTTGATCAACACCCAGAGATGATCAAAGAGCTCCATCAGGCCGGGCGGGCATTCGTCGTCGTCAATTTGAACATTGATTATCTGGCCGCTGCCCGCCAAGGGGATGATTTGGAAGTGATGACCGGGATCATCGACGTTGGTGAGCGCAGCGGGCTTTGCCACCATCGTATTGTTCGTAAAAACGGTGGGCGTAAGGATGGCACCGTCATCGCCCGTGCGGATTTAACCTTCGTGCTACTCGATATGCGCGCCAATAAGGCCGCTGCAATCGAGGGCGAGGTGCGTGAAGCGTTGGCTGCATTAACCTTGGGGAAAGAGGCATTTAGCGTCTAAACGGCTTTGGTGAGCTCCCTGGCTGCCCTTGCTGCTTTTGCGGTGGTATGATGTCGCAGTATTTGCGCGCCGCTCTATGGTAATTTCAGAGCGGTGTTTACCAGCGCTTTCAACTCTCGCAGTGCCAATGCAGTGCAAAGGATCTGACTTTCATGGGTGACATCGCCAGAGAAATCTTGCCCGTCAATATTGAAGACGAGCTTAAACAGTCGTATCTCGACTATGCGATGAGCGTCATTATCGGCCGCGCGCTTCCAGATGTGCGGGATGGCCTTAAACCGGTTCACCGGCGTGTGCTGTTTGCCATGCATGAACTGGGTAATGATTGGAATAAACCGTACAAGAAGTCGGCGCGTGTCGTCGGCGATGTCATCGGTAAATACCATCCGCACGGTGATAGCGCGGTATACGACACTATCGTACGTATGGCGCAGCACTTCTCGATGCGCCATGTCCTGGTCGACGGTCAGGGCAACTTCGGTTCTATTGATGGGGATAACGCGGCCGCCATGCGTTATACCGAGGTGCGTATGTCGCGCCTTGCCCACGAACTGCTTGCTGACCTTGAGAAAGATACCGTCGATTGGGTGGATAACTACGACGGTACCGAGCGTATCCCCGCCGTATTACCCACCAAGGTACCCAACCTGCTCATTAACGGCTCGTCGGGTATCGCGGTAGGTATGGCGACCAATATTCCACCGCACAATATGCGTGAAGTGATTGACGGCTGTTTGGCCCTCATCGACGACTACACGCTGTCGGTAGATGACTTGATGGAGTATATCCCCGGGCCTGACTTCCCCACCGGTGCCATTATCAATGGCCGCGCGGGCATTTTGTCGGCGTATCGTACAGGCCGTGGACGTATTTATGTGCGCGCTTGCCACACCATTGAGCACCACGACAAAACCGGTCGCGATCACATCATCATCACCGAACTGCCTTATCAGGTGAATAAGGCGCGGTTGATCGAGAAGATCGCCGAGCTGGTGAAAGAGAAGAAGATTGAAGGCATCGCCGAACTGCGCGATGAGTCGGATAAAGATGGTCTGCGCGTGGTGATTGAAATCAAGCGTGGTGAGTCCGGCGAAGTAGTGGTCAATAACCTGTTTGCTCAAACGCAGCTGCAAAACGTGTTCGGGATTAACATGGTGGCGCTGGAAAATGGCCAGCCACGCACGCTCAATCTTAAAGAGATGCTGGAAGCCTTTATTCGTCACCGGCGCGAAGTGGTTACCCGGCGCACACTGTATGAGCTGAAAAAAGCCCGTGAGCGTGGGCATCTGTTGGAAGGCTTGGCCGTCGCTATCTCGAATATCGATGAAGTGATTGAGCTGATCAAAGCCTCACCCAACGCGGCTGAAGCGCGTGAAAAGCTGCTCGCCAAGACTTGGCAGCCCGGTCAGGTGACCGCCATGTTAGAGCGGGCCGGGGCTACTTCTTGCAAGCCAGAAGAGCTGGAAGAGGGTTTTGGTTTAAATACCGCGGCCACCTCTTATCGGCTTTCTCCTGCCCAGGCGCAGGCGATTCTTGAGCTACGCCTGCATCGCTTGACGGGACTTGAGACTGAGAAGCTGCTTGATGAATACCTCAGCATTCTTGAGAAAATTGCCGAGCTAACCGAGATCCTGGCCTCTGCTGACCGCTTGATGGAAGTGATTCGCGAAGAGCTGCGGGCGGTGCGTGATCAGTTTGGCGATGACCGTCGTACTGAAATTCAGGCTAGTCACCTCGATTTGTCGATGGAGGACTTAATCGCCGAAGAGGACATGGTGGTAACCGTGTCGCGTTCAGGCTATGCCAAGACGCAGCCGCTGTCGGATTATCAGGCTCAGCGCCGTGGTGGCCGCGGTAAGTCCGCAACGGCCATGAAAGACGAAGACGTGATTGAACATCTGCTGGTGGCCTCTACTCATGACACCGTGCTGCTGTTCTCAAATCGCGGCAAAGTGTACTGGCTGAAGGTGTACGAAATGCCCAACGCCAGCCGTGGATCGCGGGGTAAACCGCTGGTGAATATGCTGCCGCTTGAAGAAGGTGAAGCGGTCAACGCCATCTTGCCGGTGCGCGACTACAACCCTGATAACTACATCTTCTTTGCTACAGCCAAAGGCACCGTTAAGCGGACTAGCCTTGAGCAGTTCTCGCGCCCACGCAGCGTTGGCCTGATTGCCATTGACCTGGAAGAGGGTGACCGCTTAGTTGGTGCGGCGATTACCACGGGTAATGACCATGCCATGCTGCTGTCGTCTAACGGCAAGGCGATTCGCTTTGAAGAGGGCAAAGCCCGCGCCATGGGGCGTACTGCCCGCGGGGTGCGTGGTATGCGCCTAGCCGGCGACGCGGAAGTCATTAGCCTGATTATTCCTAAAAGCCAGCAGATCGACGCCGAGGCGGATGCCGAAGGGGAAACGCAAGACGGTGCCCAAGAGAGCACTGTAGCCGAGACCGCCGTTGGTCAGATCTACATTATGACCGCCAGTGAGAATGGTTACGGCAAGCGCACGCGCCTGGAAGAATTCCCGCTGCGTGGTCGTGGTGGCCAGGGTGTCATCGCCATGCAAATCAGCGAGCGTAACGGTTCGCTCGTGGCGGCGATGCAGGTCTATGACAGCGATGAAATGATGCTGATCACCGACCGCGGCACGCTAGTGCGTACCCGTGTGGAAGAGGTCTCGACCACATCACGGAATACCCAGGGCGTGATGCTGATTCGTCTTGGCAAAGAGGAGAAGCTGGTCAAGACGGTGCGCGTTGATGAACCGGAAGAGAGCGACGAGCTAAGCGCTCTTGAAGGAGCGGGTGACCCTGAAGAAAGCAGCCTTGAAGACGCACAGGCGAATAAAACATCCGATGATGCACAGGAAACGGGGACTGATGACACGTCACTATAATTTCTGCGCAGGGCCAGCGGCCCTGCCAGTGGCCGTGCTGGAGCGCGCCCGGGAAGAGTTGCTGGACTACCAGGGGCGCGGCCTTTCAGTAATGGAAATGAGCCACCGCAGCGATGAATTTATTGCCATTGCCGAGCGTGCCGAAGCCGACTTTCGTCATCTGTTGGGCGTGCCGGATAACTACCGCGTGCTGTTTCTACAGGGCGGGGCCAGCTTGCAGTTTGCCATGCTGCCGATGAACCTGTTGGGTCAAGGCGGTAGAGGCAATTTTATTCAGACCGGCATCTGGGGCAAGAAGGCGCTCAATGAGGCCAAGCACCTTGGTTTTGATTGCCATGTGGTTGCCAGCAGTGAGTCCAACGGTCATACGGCGGTACCCGCACAAGACGAACTGCGGGTGAGCGCAGATGCTGCCTATTTGCACTACACCTCTAACGAGACAATTGGTGGCTTGGAATTTGATTATACGCCGCATATTCAGCGTGCCGATGGTGCTCACGTGCCGCTGGTCTGCGATATGTCGTCGAACATTCTGTCTGGGCCCATCGACGTTAGCGAATTTGGCGTTATCTACGCTGGGGCACAGAAAAATATTGGCCCCGCCGGGTTAACGCTGGTGGTGGTGCGTGACGACCTGCTAGGTAAAGCTAGGGCCAATATACCTTCGCTATTTGATTATCAAATGCTGGCGGACGCTGGTTCGATGGTCAATACGCCCCCCACTTACGCTTGGTATTTAGCCGGGCTGGTGTTTCAGTGGCTGAAGGACGATATTGGCGGATTGGCGGCGATGGACGCTATCAATCAGCGTAAGGCAGATAAACTTTACGCAGCGATTGATGCCAGCGAGCTTTATAGCAATCCAATTGCTAAAGCCAACCGTTCGCGCATGAACGTGCCCTTTGTACTGGCCGATTCGGCACTGGATAAAGCGTTTTTACAGCAGGCCGATGCGGCGGGACTGCTTAATTTGAAAGGTCATCGCAGCGTGGGCGGTATGCGTGCCAGCCTTTACAACGCGGTGCCTGAGTCTGCGGTAGATGCCCTAATTGCATTTATGGCCGATTTTGAAAAAACAAGGGGCTAAATCACCATGTCCGACACGTCGATCAATCTGGATGAGTTGCGCCAGCGTATCGATCAGCTCGATAGCGATATTCTGAACCTGATCAGTGAACGCGCCAGCTGTGCCCAGCAGGTGGCCCATGTCAAGCTAGCTGAAGATAAAGATGCGGTGTTTTATCGCCCTGAGCGAGAGGCGCAGGTGCTTCGGCGCATTATGGCGTTGAATAAGGGGCCACTCGATTCAGAAGAGATGGCGCGGCTGTTTCGCGAAATCATGTCGGCGTGTTTGGCACTTGAGCAGCCGGTAAAAGTTGCTTACTTAGGCCCTGAAGGTACCTTTACGCAACAGGCGGCGCTCAAGCACTTTGGTGAAAGCGCTGTTAGCCTGCCCATGGCAGCCATCGACGAGGTATTTCGTGAAGTAGAGGCGGGGGCCGCACACTACGGCGTCGTGCCGGTGGAAAACTCCACCGAAGGGGTGGTTAATCACACCCTGGACACCTTTATGGATTCCTCGATTAAAATTTGTGGCGAAGTAGTACTGCGTATTCACCACCATTTGCTGGTCAGTGAAACGACGCGCCGCGATAAGGTCTCGCGTATTTACTCGCACCCGCAGTCGTTTGCCCAGTGCCGTAAATGGCTGGATGCTCACTATCCCCATGCGGAGCGCGTGCCGGTTTCCTCTAATGCGGAAGCGGCCAAGTTAGTCAAAACCGAGTGGCATAGTGCGGCGATTGCAGGTGATATGGCGGCCAAGCTTTATGGGCTTGAGCACATTGCCGAAAAAATTGAAGACAGCCCGGATAACTCCACGCGGTTTTTGATTATTGGCAACCAGGATGTGCCCATGGCAGGAGAGGATAAAACCTCTATTGTGGTTGCCATGCGCAACCAGCCGGGGACGCTGCATGCGCTGCTGGAGCCTTTTCATCGCCACCAAATTGATTTAACGCGCCTTGAAACGCGTCCTTCGCGTACCGGTGTGTGGAACTACGTCTTTTTTATCGACTTTAAAGGCCATCGTGATGAGCCTGAGGTCGCGGCAGTGCTTGAAGAGGTGCAGCTACGAGCGGCAGAACTACGCGTGCTGGGCTCTTACCCCATAGGCGTGCTGTGACGTTAATGGTCGAAGACGGTGTAAAAACATCAGGCTGTCATGAGTCGCGTCTATTGATTGTTGGTCTGGGATTGATTGGTGGTTCGCTAGCGGCAGCGCTGCGCGCGGTAGGGTTTCAGGGTCAAATTGTTGTCTGTGACCCTGACGAAGCTGAGATTGCACGCGGTATTGAGATGGGGCTGATCGACTCAGGCAGTACCCACCTTGATGAGCAAGTCAATGACGCCACCATGGTAGTGCTGGCAGTGCCGGTGCTCGCCATGGAGAGCGTGATGGCAAGCTTGGCCGAAGCGCTACCTAACGCGTCGGCTGACGTTGTGATTACCGATGTTGGTAGTACCAAGGCGACTATCCGCGCCTGCGCTCAGCGTGTATTTGGCCAGGTACCCACTAATATGGTGCTGGGGCACCCTATTGCCGGTTCAGAAAAAAGCGGTGTGGCAGCGGCGAATCCGCGTTTGTATGTAGACCACAAGGTTATTTTGACACCTGAACTGAACGTCGACCGTGAGGCTTTGCAGCGCGTGCGCTGCTTATGGGAAGCCTGTGGTGCCGATGTGCTGGAAATGGACGTAGAGCGCCATGACCAAGTGTTGGCGCGTACCAGCCATTTGCCGCACTTGCTGGCATTTTCGCTGGTGGATACGCTGGCCCGTCAGGATGAGCGGCTAGATATTTTTCGTTACGCAGCGGGCGGCTTTCGCGACTTTACCCGTATCGCGGGAAGCGACCCGGTGATGTGGCGAGATATTTTTATTGCCAACAAGCAGGCGGTTTTAGCATCGCTGGATGATTTTGAAGCGGGGCTTTCTCGATTGCGTCATGCGGTAGAAGCCGGTGACAGCGATGCGCTGATTGCCACCTTTGATCGGGCTAGCCACGCCCGGCACTATTTCGACTCTTTATTGAACAAAACCAGTTATCAGGCGGAATATCATATGCAACCACAAGGTAAGGTCACCTACCGTGTGCAGCCGGGCGGTCAAGCCCAGGGGCGTTTGCGCGTACCTGGCGATAAATCCATGTCGCACCGCTCTATTATGTTGGGCGCGTTGGCTGAGGGTGTCACTGAAGTAAAAGGCTTTCTGGAAGGTGAGGATAGCCTGGCGACCCTGCAGGCGTTTCGGGAAATGGGTGTGGCGATCGAAGGGCCGCACCAGGGCCGCGTGACGATTCACGGTGTGGGTATGCATGGCTTAAAAGCCCCCGCAGGCCCGCTCTATGTAGGTAACTCGGGCACCGCCATGCGGCTTTTTTCAGGACTGCTGGCAGGCCAAGCGTTTGATAGCGAGCTGACCGGCGATGAGTCACTAACCAAACGGCCTATGGGGCGCGTGGCTGACCCGCTGCGCTTGATGGGCGCAACCATTGATACCGCTGAGGGCGGGCGTCCGCCGTTGAAGATTCATGGTGGCGCCAAGCTTAAAGGCATCGATTACGATATGCCCATGGCCAGTGCCCAGGTAAAATCTTGCCTGTTGCTGGCGGGGCTGTACGCCGAAGGCGAAACTCGGGTACGCGAACCTGCACCGACCCGCGATCACACCGAGCGTATGCTCAATGGTTTTGGCTATGCGGTTTCCCGTGAAGGCGATACCTGCTGGCTCAAAGGGGGCGGTAAGCTCACCGCAGGCCCCATTGATGTGCCTTCGGATATTTCATCTGCAACCTTCTTCTTAGTGGCAGCTGCCATTACCCCAGGCTCAGATATCACCCTTGAACACGTCGGCATTAATCCCACCCGGATTGGCGTAATCAATATTCTTACCCTGATGGGGGCGAATTTGGCGTTAGAGAATGAGCGCGAAGTGGGGGGGGAGCCGGTGGCCGATATTCGTATTCGCTATGCGCCGCTGAAAGGCATTGATATTCCCGAAGAGCAAGTGCCGTTAGCCATTGATGAATTCCCCGCGCTGTTTATTGCCGCCGCTAATGCCGAGGGTGTGACCCGTCTTAGAGGTGCTGAAGAGCTACGGGTCAAAGAGTCTGATCGCATTCAGGCCATGGCCGATGGCTTGGCTGTGTTAGGTGTGCAGCACACCGTTGTAGACGACGGCATCGATATTGTCGGCAATGGCGATGCGCAAAAAGCGAGCTACGGCGGTGGGCGTGTTGATAGTCTGGGCGATCACCGTATTGCCATGGCGTTTGCGATTTCATCACTACGTGCAAGTGCAGAAATTGTGATTGAAGACTGCGCCAATGTGGCGACCTCATTCCCTGACTTTGTCGAATTAGCCACGCGTATTGGCATGGGCGTTAGCGTGGAGGGCGCGCATGAATGATCGTGTTGCTGCTGCTCCCGTTGTCACCATTGATGGGCCTGGCGGCGCAGGTAAAGGTACGATCAGTGGCTTGGTGGCAGAGCGCCTAGGCTGGCATCTTCTCGATAGTGGCGCACTTTATCGACTGACGGCTCAAGCAGCAGTTAAGCACAACGTAGCCGTTGACGACGAGTTGGGCCTGGCACGCTTGGCAGAGCAGTTAGATGTGGCGTTTCCTGTTGAAGAGGGACAGCCACGTACACTGCTTGAGGGTGAAGATGTTGGCCAGGTCATTCGCACCGAACAGGCCGGCGAGCGAGCTTCTCAAGTGGCGGCACTGCCCGCGGTGCGCCAAGCCCTGCTACAGCGCCAGCGCGATTTTTGCCAAGCGCCGGGCTTGGTGGCGGATGGTCGTGACATGGGTACCGTGGTGTTTCCTGACGCGGCGCTGAAGATTTTTTTAACCGCCAGCGCCGATGAACGGGCGCGTCGACGCTATCTGCAGTTGCAGGAAGCCGGGGTGGATGCTAGTCTTTCGAGTCTTTTAAAGGAGATTCAGGCACGCGATGCACGCGACACGCAGCGCAGTGTGGCTCCTCTCAAGCCGGCAGATGATGCCATTACGCTTGATACCACGCGCCTGAGCATACCGGAAGTGGTTGATCGACTGACCGAACTGCTCGCCCAAAAAGGGCTGGTAAGCGGCGTCTGATTCTCCCTTGCGGCGCTTTTGGATAGGTGTCACGACGTGGCAGGGCACTAAACTCACATCGGTGAGCCCGGTCAGGTCTAACCAGCGTTAACACCCCCAAAGGCTGAGTGACATTAGGCCCGCACTTGCTGGTGGTGCGGAGAAGGCATTTATGCCTCAACAACGTAATTACGTAGGAACACCATGAGCGAAAGCTTTGCTGAGCTGTTTGAACAGTCTCTTAACGACATCAACATGGAGCCAGGCGCTATTGTCGCGGCTCAGGTTGTCGACATTGACGGTGACTGGGTTACTGTCAACGCTGGTCTGAAATCTGAAGGTCAGATCCCTGCGTCACAATTCCGCGATGAGCACGGTAATCTGAACATCGCTATCGGTGACGACGTGCACGTTGCACTTGAAGCCGTAGAAGATGGTTTCGGTGAAACGCGTCTGTCTCGTGAAAAAGCCAAGCGTGCAGAAGCTTGGAAGATTCTTGAAGCAGCCTTCGAGAAAGACGAAATCATTAAGGGCGTTATTAACGGTAAGGTTAAAGGCGGCTTCACTGTTGAAGTTGACTCTATCCGTGCCTTCTTGCCGGGCTCGTTGGTTGACGTTCGTCCAGTTCGCGACACTGCGCACCTGGAAAACAAAGAGCTGGACTTTAAAGTCATCAAGCTCGATCCGAAGCGCAACAACGTTGTGGTATCACGTCGTGCGGTTCTGGAAGCAGAGAACAGTGCCGAGCGCGAAGCGCTGCTGGCAACTCTGCAAGAAGGTCAGCAGATCAAGGGTATCGTTAAGAACCTGACAGACTACGGCGCTTTCGTAGACCTGGGTGGTGTTGACGGCCTGCTGCACATTACAGACATGGCGTGGAAGCGTATTAAGCATCCGTCCGAAATCGTTGCCGTTGGCGATGAGATCAACGTCAAAGTTCTGAAGTTTGACCGTGAGCGTAATCGCGTTTCACTGGGTCTGAAGCAGTTGGGCGAAGATCCGTGGGTCAACATTAAAGAGCGTTATCCGGAAGGCATGAAAGTACACGCGGTCGTCACTAACCTGACTGACTACGGCTGCTTTGCCGAGCTGGAAGAGGGTGTTGAAGGTCTGGTTCACGTTTCTGAAATGGACTGGACTAACAAAAACATCCATCCGTCTAAAGTCGTTCAAGTGGGCGATGATGTTGACGTTATGGTGTTGGATATCGACGAAGAGCGTCGTCGTATTTCTCTGGGTATCAAGCAGTGCACTGCTAACCCGTGGGAAACCTTCAACACTGACTACAACAAGGGTGACCGTGTTTCCGGTACCATCAAGTCAATTACTGACTTCGGTATCTTTATCGGCCTAGAAGGCGGTATTGACGGTCTGGTTCACTTGTCTGATATTTCTTGGACTGATACTGGCGAAGAAGCCGTACGCAGCTTTAAGAAAGGCGATGAAGCTGAAGCCGTTATCCTGTCTATTGATCCAGAGCGTGAGCGCATCTCGCTGGGTATCAAGCAGATGGATTCTGATCCCGTTGCTGAGTACCTGTCAGTCAACGACAAGGGCAGCATCGTAACGGGTCGCGTCATTGAAGTTGATGCTAAAGAAGCTCAAGTTGAATTGGCGACTGACGTTATTGCTGTGCTGAAAGCCTCTGAAATCAGTGCTGACCGCGTAGAAGACGCGCGCAATGTGCTGAATGAAGGCGACAGCGTAGAAGCCCGTATCGTAAGTGTTGATCGTAAGAGTCGTCAGATCAATCTGTCGGTAAAAGCGAAAGACCAAGACGATACGCGTCAGAACCTGAAGAAGATGCGTGAGCAAGAGCCGGAAACTGCAGGTGGCCCGACCACCATCGGTGATTTGATCAAGCAGCAGATGGGCCAAGACTAATTATCGATTAGTTATTGGTTTGTAAAAGCGCCGCCCTTATGGGCGGCGCTTTTGTTTGTAGTGGTTGAGTGCTTGTAATAGCTCTACGGTAGGTGTGTATAGTCGCCATGTTCTATTAGGGTTAAACTCTTTAAGCAGCAATTGAGTTTTAAAAAAACGATTAGTAATTGAGTGAAAATCAACTAGACTGTTGTCAGTTACTCTTTTTACAGGAATAATGTCCCTGCATTCTGAACTAGTGGGTGTCAAGGTTGTCAATCTGCACCTCAGTTAGATCCCATTCAGCTGAGCCCCATTCAGTTGGATAAGCTATTAAAGGAACCTCGATGTCATTACTTAACGAATATATCCAAAAAGAGCAGCAGCTAAAGCAGCTTCAGGAAGATTTGCAGCGCTTAGAAGGCGACCAGCGTCTAAAAAGTGAGTTGGAATTTAAGGCCAAACTTGAAGCGCTAATGACTGAGTTTGGCAAGCGCCCAGGCGATGTCATTGCCTTATTGGATCCGGCTGCTGACCAGCGTACGGCTAAAACCACAGCCAGTGGCAATGCACGTCGTAAGCGTCGTCTTAAAATTTACAAAAACCCCAAAACGGGGGAAGTCATTGAGACTCGTGGCGGCAACCATAAGGGCCTGCGTAGCTGGAAAGATCAGTATGGCGATGAAACCGTCGAGTCTTGGCTGGAGCGCATGGAAGACTAAGTTAGTTAACAACCGGCATTTCTGTACAGGAATGCCGGTTTTTTATTGCCCTGTGTTCAGCTATATCGCTAAGACGTGGCCATCACTGCTAGGCTATTAAGGGAATACGAAGTTCTAAATGGTTCGCTTTCCATAATACCTGCGGAGGGTGGCCGCTAACGTGACAGACATTTTTCTTGTGAAGTAGATACATGATGGTATGCATCAACGCGCTATTTAGATCAGCTAAGTCGTCAAAGCACGTGCTCGCGTAGTGGTGGGTGGGAATGTCGACCCGCCGGTAGTGCACTGGTAACGCAATGTCTTGTGCATTGTCCGTATCCGATAGGTAAAGACCAAAGTCGGTACGGAATGAATGAAAAAATTCACTATTAAGTGCATTAACCTTATCTGCGAGTATGTCGGGCAGTGCAATGACGGTCGTTGATAGTCTAAGGCGCGCCTGTAAGCACGCTAGCTGCTTATTCTGATAGCTGGCATCCCCTAGCCCCTTAATATGCGTGGGAGCTTTGTAGAGGCGCATTAGGATCATTTGGCGGTCATTGCTTTTTTCGATGCGCGTGTTAAAAACAGGATGCGGTTTTGGCTGAATGAGCGTGGTTTTCAGGGTTTGTCGAAAATGGCGCGGACTCAGCTGATAGCGACGTTGAAATGCCCGGGAAAACGACGAGTGGTTATGGTACCCGCAACGTATCGCAATTTGCGCTATATTGAGAGGAGTAAGCCCTAGCAACACCGCTGCGCGCTCCAATCGCCTTATTTCACGGTAGGCGCTAGGTGAGATGTCAAAGCTTTGGCGAAATTGGCGCCGAACTTGGGAAGATGAATACCCTATGTGATTCGCAAGGTCTTCAATACCGAGTGGCTTATCAAGTGTGTCCTGCAGCCAGATCTCAGCTCGTGTCATCGCGTTGAACATTATCTGGCCTCTAATACGTGAATCATACAGGTCGTGCTTATCTTGCCTGTAATGCACTCTCCCAGTGCGTTAGTGTTGGTAACCTGGCTGAAAGGAAAAAGTTCAGCTTACTGATGAGAGTGGAATCTCTATTCAGGCTACTTGTGGGTAATGTTGATGCGAGGCATCAATTAATGCGTTGTCGCTGACTGTGACGTGTTTGATAAATGTGTGGGTTACCCTCATATACCTAATAATGATGCCTTTATGCTGGTAATTGGGTGGCAAAGGCAAGTTTGCTCGTTAGCTTTACGCGTTTGTGCACAGTTTTTGCCAAAAAAAGCGACATTGGCAGTCATATCGACCATTTCAAGCAAGGTGTAAATGAAACATCGATGAAATATCAAAAGGTTCAAAAGCCGATAGATGAGCGCGAGAAGCTGCGTAAGTTTCGTGAGTTAGACGATGCTTTTGCGCAGGCTTTACGCCAATTAGATGACCCAGAGAGCGGTTTCGATATACCGACAGGCCCGCCGGTACGCTCGCTTGCGGCATTGGAGCAAGAAGATTTAGAAAGCCAGCAGGAGGAACAGCAACAAGAGCGGGAGCGTATTTTTAAACAGCGCTTTGAAGCTTTGTTGAGCGAGTATGGTGTGGATCATTACGACCTGGCCGAGCTGATCGAAGCGCTGCTTGGCTATGGGGTATGGCAGCAGGATGTAGTGCCTGCAGCTAGCACATCCAAAACACCGTAGAAGTCTTTGCAGGTGCCTTTATGCTAACGGTAGCGATAAATCCTCAAGCTCGGTAGAAATACATCCTGCTCTAGTTTCTCATCGCGTCGTCTTGCCCGTGTGCGGGCAGTGGGAGGTTCTGGCGTAGGCAGGTTAATGTGGGGCAGCCGCTGGTTATTGTCAGGCACAAAAATAGGCATAGCGGCATTCAGTGCCCGTCGTGTATGCCCATCGTCGAGTGGTTCGGTAAAAAACAGGTTTGCCCGCATCAGCGGGGCCTGAGTTTGCACCTGGGCAAGCACTTCGCCGCTTGGAATACCGGCTAGCTTGCGTAGCTGAATACGAATATGCGGTGCATCAGTATCAAGCTGCAATAGCTTATGTTCAGCTTCTTGAACTGACAGGCGTTTAATAGAGCGACCACTACTGTACCAAGCAAAGCGAATGCGTGAGACAGGCGCTTGTGCGATAGGTAGCTGCCGCCAGCTCTGTTTAAGATGTAAACGGGCAAGTCCATTGCGGCGTAACACTTCATCAACGTGAGGGTGGCGTTGCGGTAGGCGACTTTTTGCATCGCTAAGTGTTTGGGGAAATGCCTGTTTGATATGTTGTAATTGGTCACTAAAACTGACCTTGGCTTGATTTACAGCGTCTATTGTCATTAGTAGCTCGTCATTAGCGGCTACTACGGCAATATAGTTGCGCGTCTCACGGCCATCTTGATCCTGCTCATGCCACATATCGAACAGGGCTTTACGCAACCAATCGCTAGACGGCGTCGTTTGATGAAAGAGCCATGTTGCTGGTAGTTGCTGTTCGTATAGTGAAACAGCGGCTTCAATGGTTGCAAGTAGATGATCAAACTGCTGCTCCAGTTGAAGCAGCAGATGATAGGCCGAAGGCGATGATGGGTTAGCGTTTATCTCGGCCATAGTCAGTGTCAGTGCTCGTTAAGTCAGTTTTCGTAAAAACTAGGTCAGTGGTGCATCCTTGTCGGCTTGCGCCAGTAAGGTTTCTATATCGGCTTCATCCATGGCGGATTCGCCCGATATGCGGTGTGACTCATCGGCCCAGGCACCTAAATCCAATAGTTGGCAACGCTTACTGCAGAAAGGGCGGTAAGTGCTTTCCGGTAACCAGGGCACGCGCTTAGCGCACTGCGGACAATTAACTTCTAGCGGGGAATCGTTTGCAGGGCGAGCCATAAAAAAACTCCAATTGCGTTAACAAGTGCGATATCTCAGTAGTTAAGCTGTCGACGGTAGCGTTCATCAAGCCGTGCCACTTGTTCCATCATGCTGGCGTGGTCACCGCTGTTATCGATCACGTCATCTGCTTTTGCTAGCCGTTGTTCGCGGGAAAGTTGGGCGGCGAGAATAGCACGCACCTGGCTTTCACTCACCCCATCACGCTGTTGGGTTCTCGATAATTGTAGCGCTTGGGGCACATCGACAACCACCGCGCGGTTTACTAGTGTGTTTTGACCCGACTCAAACAGTAACGGTGATACAAGCAGCGCGTAAGGCGCTCCCTGGACTTTGAGCCGCTTTAAATGCTGCAATAGCCGCTCCCTTATTTTGGGATGTGTGATGGATTCTAGCCACTGGCGTTGTTTTGGATCGTTAAAAATAATCTCGCGCAGGGCGGCGCGATTAAGCGTGCCATCCTGGTGCATGACCTGATCACCGAAGCGGTTTTTAATAGCTAGCAGCGCCGGTTCTTCAGGTAAGACTATTTCCCTGGCGACATCATCGGCATCGACCCAGGCAGCGCCGAGTGCTTCAAAAGCGCGAGCGACGGTCGATTTACCTGACCCGATGCCACCCGTTAATCCGATAATCATCTGCTGCCTCATATAGCTAAAGTTTATAGGGCCACGTTTCACATGGCCAAAGTTCACATGGCTCAATTTTACATAAGCAGGTTGAGATACATTGCCATTATTTCATCACCGACTAACAACGCCACCCAGCCGGCGAGGGCGAGAAAAGGGCCGAAGGGAAGCGGTGTGCCGCGTAGGTTAGGTGAGTAGGCCTGGGCAACTAGCCCAACAATGGCCCCAAGCCCTGCGGAAAGTATCAATATTAGCGGTAAAAAACTCCAACCCAACCAGGCGCCTAGTGCTGCCAGCAGCTTAAAGTCGCCATAGCCCATACCCTCTTTGCCGGTGGCCAGTTTGAATAGCCAATAAAAGCTCCACAGTGAAAGATAGCCTACCATTGCGCCGATAACGGCACTTGGCAGCATCAGTGGCTGGAAGAGGAGCTGAAACAGTAACCCTGCCCAAAGCAAGGGGAGGGTGATGATGTCAGGGAGAAGCTGGGTGCGAAAGTCGATCACGGCGAGCACTAACAGCATCAGACAGGCCCCGTAAACGAAGACTGATTCTGCCGTAAGCCCGTGGAGCGCTAGCACCGCCATGGCCAGTAAGCCACCGGCTACTTCTACCAGAGGATATTGAACGCTAATCGGCGTTTGGCACTCAGCGCAGCGGCCGCGGCGCTTTATCCAGCCAATCAGTGGCAGGTTGTCGTGCCATGCAATGGGGGCTTCACAGCGTGGACACATAGAGCCTGGTGTGGCCAAATTAAAGCGTGGTGAGTGTTCCGCGCTAAGCTCAAGTGCTTCGCGGGCTTCGTTACGCCAGCCACGCATCAGCATCACCGGCAGGCGCGTAATCACCACATTTAGAAAACTGCCCAGGCATAGCCCAATCAATAAAACGATTAACCACAGGATAAACGGAGGGTGATGCATGGAGCTCCTTAGGTTTCTAGAAATTAGCGTTTTTTTAGGCTCTGTCTGAAAAGTCGGCGAGCGAAGGCCAGACAAGGCAAAAATCGGCGAAAAGACGGAGTTTACATGGTGTAAATGAGTACTTTGAGCCGATTTTTAACGCCGTATGGTCGAGCGCAGCCAGTTTTCTGACAGAGCCTAAGCATTTGGTGCTTAGAGGGCTGCGCCCAAGTCGAAAATGGGTAAGTACATAGAGACAACCACACCGCCAACGAGCACGCCCAGTACTACAATAATAACCGGCTCCATGAGCGAGGTAAGAGCATCGACCTTATTGTCGACTTCTTCTTCGTAGTAATCGGCAACACGATTAAGCATGACATCCAGCGACCCCGCTTCTTCACCGATACTGACCATTTGGATTGCCAAGGGGGGAAAGCGGTTGGTCATCCGCATGGCGAAGTGTAGCTGTTGTCCGGTGGCTACGTCCTGGCGCGTTTGTGCCACCGCGCGTTCGTACACTTTATTGCCGGTGGCACCGGCGGCGGTATCTAAGCCTTCTACGAGCGGTACACCGGAGGCAAAGGTAGTCGCTAAGGTACGCGAAAAGCGGGCGATGGCGGATTTATGCATGATATCGCCAATGACCGGTAACCGAAGCAGCAAAGCGTGCATGCGGTAAGCGACATTAGGCGAGCGCTGAATGCTTATTCTGAGTAGTAGGACGGCAGCAATCACCGCGCCGAGCGCCGCTAGCCAATAACGCTGGGCAAGCCCGGATAAATTCACGGTCAACTGGGTCAGTGCGGGAAGCTCTGCACCAAAGCTCTGGAACATGCTTTCAAATTCAGGCACCACTTTAATCAACAGCAACATGGTCACAGCAATGCCAATCGTCATAACGGTGGTGGGGTACCAAAGCGCTTTTTTTACTCGCGCTTTCAGCGACTCAACCTTCTCCTTATAGGTCGCAAGACGATCAAGCATTTGATCCAGCGCACCTGACTGCTCGCCGGCGCTGACTAGGTTAACAAACAGGCGATCAAAGTGTTTGGGGTGGCGGTTCAATGCATCAGAGAAGCTGGAGCCCGATGATACATCGCTTATCATCTGTTGCATTAGGGCAACCATAGCAGGTTTTTTGAGGCTCTCTGCCACCACTTGAAGCGCCTGTAGCAAGGGGATACCGGCGCGAACCATTGTGGCCATCTGGCGCGCAAAGACCATAACGTCGTTGGGGTTAACTCGGCCGTTGCCACCTAGGTTGCCTTTTTTACTAATCCGGCGGATAACGATATTTTGCTTGGTGAGTTTAGCGGCTACTTCGGCTTTACTGCGGCCAATCATCTCACCGCTTAGCGCTCTATCCTGGGGGCCTTTACCGATCCATTTCCAGCGCGCTAGCTTGATGGCGGGCGTTTGGCGTCGACGTGCCGTTTTAGCCATGCCTTACTCCTTGCTCACTCGGTTAACCTCTTCCAGGCTGGTAATACCCTGCATGACTTTCAGTAACCCACTGCGGTGAAGGCTTGGATAGCCCTCCTTGCGCACTTGTTGATCAATATCTAAGGCGTTGGCATCACGCATAATTAGTTGACGCATCGCTTCGGTGATCGGCACTACCTCATAAATGCCAATTCGACCTTTATAACCGTGAGTACAGTGCTTGCAACCTAACGGTTTGTAGATCGTTGCCTGATGGATTTCTTCGCTACTAAAGCCTTCTTTGCGCAGCGCCTCGTGGGGAATGTCAATGGGCTCTTTGCAGTGTGTGCATAGTTTACGAGCCAGCCGTTGGGCAACAATCAAGCTAACGGCGCTGGCGATATTAAACGAAGAGACTCCCATATTAGCCAGTCGAGTCAGTGTCTCAGCTGCCGAGTTGGTATGCACCGTGGAGAGTACCAAGTGGCCTGTCTGTGCAGCTTTAACGGCAATTTCGGCGGTTTCCAGGTCACGAATCTCGCCCACCATGACCACATCAGGGTCTTGGCGCAGAAACGCCCTTAACGCACTGGCAAAATCGAGGCCGATCTTAGGCAATACGTTCACCTGATTGATACCCGCGACTTTGATTTCAACCGGGTCTTCGGCGGTGCAAATATTGCGTTCCACTTTATTAAGAATATTAATGCCGGTATACAGCGAAACGGTTTTACCACTACCGGTAGGGCCGGTTACTAGAATCATGCCTTGGGGTTGTTTTAAGGCGTATTCATAATGGCGCCGTTGTTCGTCGGTAAATCCAAGTTGCTCAATACCCAGCTGCATTGCGGTAGGGTCTAATATTCGCAGCACCAACTTTTCACCATAGACAGTAGGTAGCGAATTAACCCGGAAATCGAGGGAGCGGGTGCGCGAAAGCTTGAGTTTTATCGAGCCATCCTGAGGCAGGCGGCGCTCGGAAATATCAAGGCGGGCCATGATTTTTAGCCGGGCCGCGATACGATTGCGCATGGCGAATGGTGGCCGTGCCACTTCTATGAGCATTCCATCAACCCGAAAGCGTACTCGGTAAAGCGCTTCGTAAGGTTCGAAATGGATATCGGAGGCGCCTCGGCGGATAGCATCTAGCAGAATTTTGTTCACAAATTTAACGATGGGTGCATCTTCGCTATTTTGGGAAGCCTCTTCCAGCGGTACATCGTTACCGCCGTTGTTCTGCATAATGCTCAGCGAGCTGACCACATCGTCCAACTCATCCAGCATGCCGCGCTCGTTGTGAGCAAGGTAGCTATTGAGAACGACAGTGATTTGATCAACGGGCGCGAGGATACCTTCAATGCTCAGGCCTGTTGCAAACTGCAATTCATCCAGTCGCGTCAATGTAGCGGGGTAGGGCACCGCCACCGTGAGGCGATGACCGTGGCGCGCTAATGGCAAAACGTTAAGGCTCTGCAGTACTTTGACAGGATAGTCTGCAGCGGGGGGCAGTGAGGTAAGCCGCACCGCCTCCAGGTTAATGACTGGAAGCCCATACTCCCAGCCAGCCGCCAGTGTGGCTTTGTTAGGGTCGACCAGGCCGCTTTCGATCACATGCTGAAGTAACGATATTTCCAAGTCCGACGCGGTTGTTTCCGCTGTTGCGGCCTGGGCGTTGGTCAGCAAGCCGTGCTTGACCAAGCGCTGGGCAATGCCGCGCAGGTCGCCATGTGCGGAGGCGTGGCTTAAAGTCGACTCTAAGGAAGGCTGGCTCATCAAAAAACCTGTTTTACATCGATATAAGCGTGTTACTTGTACCATAAACTAGCGTTTACAGGGATGAAATTACTAATCCTTTCATGTAGTTAAAGCGGTAGTCGGCTAAGCTGATCATATTAATAAGGTTCGTTGTAAAAGTAGACCATTTAAGTTAGTTTAATTTCAACGATTTCTAATTCTTTTTAAGGGTTCACGATCCTTAAAAAGGCTTTTCCTTCACCTCACAGGAGATGCCTTCATGCAGAATGCTGCACAGCCAATTTCTCGTAACACCATCCAAGGCGGTTTCACGCTGATTGAGCTGATGATCGTCGTTGCGATTATTGGTGTATTGGCATCTATTGCTGTGCCGCAGTATCAAAATTACGTGGGTCGCGCGCAAGCTGCAGAGGCTTTTACTGCTACAGCAGGTTTGAGAACTGACATCGGTTTATACTTTTCTGAGAATGGAAACTTTGTAGGCTATAAAACAATAAACAGCACCCCTTCTTACATCTCCAATACCGCAAATCAAATAGGTGGTCAGTACATCAGTGGTGTGACACTCAATGGACAAGCGAGCGGTGGGTTCACCGTCGCATTTGATAATGGCGTTCATAGCGGCTCTTCAATGGTGATTCAACCACTTATCAGCAATGAAACAACGAATGATGCTGTAGCAACTGCTAGCACTAGCGGTGGGCAAATTACTGGTTGGCGTTGTAGCAGCACTACTATCGACGATACCTTTCTTCCCTCAGCTTGTCGTCCCTAGCTCTTTACTTATTAATTCCAAAGGGCCCACGTGCCCTTTATTACTTCCATACTTCCTACTCATTTGTTCTTTACACTATAAACTCTGACCTTAAGCGAGGAGCTTACAGTGAAGCCCATCAAACTGATTGCCATAAGCGCACTTGGCGCATTGCTAGTTAATAGCGCAGCCTTTGCTCAGCCTGACCATGCCCCGGCCCACGGTGCCCGCGATAAGGGCCAGCACCAGCAACATGCATCTAACCGACCTGGTCACTTCCGCGATGAGCGAGTTGATTTACCACGCATTAACGAACGTGAGCTGCGCCAGCTGCTGCGCCGGCATGACGCACCGCGAGCCGAATCGTTGCCGCCAGGTATTCAGCGCAACCTTGAGCGTGGCAAACCTTTGCCCCCAGGTATCGCCAAGCGTTTTGACGGCCAGTTAGCATCTCAATTGCCGCGCTACCCAGGCTATGAGTGGGAGCGTGTTGGTGCCGATGTGGTGCTAATTGAAGCTGCCACGCGCATCGTGGTGGATGTATTGGTAGACGTATTGCGTTAACCATTGCAAGCGCAAGTCGGTATGACTCGAAAATTACATCCCGGCGGCTTATGGTAGAAGCTCACAGTATCATCGCGTCCTAAAGGGAGATTCAATGAGCGACCACACACTAGCCGCACGTCTTGAAATTACTATCGCTATTGCCGAAGAAGCTGGGCAGATGATTATCAAGGCGCGGGAGCAGCAAGGCTTTGCCCAGCGCTTAAAAAAGGATAATGAGTTGGTCACCGACGTGGATGTGGCCGTGGATGAGCTCATTAGTCAACGCCTGGAGGAGCACTTTCCGGGGGAAGCGCGGCTGAGTGAAGAGCTTGCTCCAGAAAGCGCTTTGCATGAAACAGCACCTAAGCTGTGGGTGGTGGATCCTATTGATGGCACGGTTAATTTTGCTCAAGGGCTTCGCCACGTAGCGGTTTCCATTGGCTGGATGGAAGAGGGCGTTGCCAAGGTGGGCGTTGTTCATGCACCGTTTTTAGGTGAGACCTTTAGTGCTGCAGAAGGCTCTGGGGCTTTTTGCAACGGTCAAACCATACAGCCAAGCAGTGCGGAATCACTGGCGCACACCCTGGTAGGGACAGGATTTCCCTACCGTAAAGAGGAGCGTAAGCAACTTTTGAAGCGCTTGGAAGCTGTGCTGTTTGAGTGCCAAGACGTACGTCGTAATGGCGCAGCAGCGCTCGATTTATGCGATGTAGCCTGTGGTCGTCTGGATGCATATTACGAGAGTGTCTCGCCCTGGGATTTCGTTGCAGGCTGGGTTATTGCACGGGAAGCCGGCGCGCGAGTAGGGCATCTATACCCAGTACCTTCAGCGGTGCCGGAAGATATCTACCCGGATCATTTAATCGTAACGGCCCCCGGTGTATATGACGCAATGGCTTATCTGCTGCTTGAAGCCGATCAACGTAAGCCATAAAGGGTGATGAGATTTATAGCGGTGTGTGACAAATACTTGAAAAGAAAGCGCTATAAGGGCTTTTCATTTATGCAAGAAACCGCTAGTATACGCACCGTCTTGAGGCAAAGATGTAGCGGCCAATAAAGACAGCGGAGCGTGGCGCAGCTTGGTAGCGCGTTGCAATGGGGTTGCAAAGGTCGCAGGTTCGAATCCTGTCGCTCCGACCAAGAACATATAAAACGGTCACTTAGCTAATTGCTACAGTGGCCGTTTTTGTTTGTTAGCGTTTTATAAGTGGCATATAGGTGACACTTGTCCGGAGTTTCTGTGATGTCACGCCATCATCGTATTTGGAGATGTCACAGCAACCTCATGCTTGGCGGGCGCTGGGGCGATCTTGACGCCGCACATGACGGATCACCTCGATCCGGGCGGGCACCACATGCAGCTCCTCGCTGACCGCTTCACCGATGACCTTCAGCGCGGTGTGCTGTCATCGTCACAATGGTGGGCGTTCTCGGGCAGTTCATGGACGCTCCCCACCGCGACAAACCGGCCGGGACTAAATGCCGCTGAGTGGCCCGCTCGAAATCATCAAGACACAAGATGTGTTGTAGGCGGCGAGGCATTATGTTTCCTCAATAGCATCAGCCCGTCGCCAGACATGCTCATTAACCGCGGTAAGCGGGCCGCTGCCGATCAGCGTGCCCAGCAGATTATCGACTGCCAACTGTGCCATGGCCTCACGTGTTTCATGGGTCGCCGAGCCAATGTGTGGAGTCGTCACTACATTGTCCATGGCCGCCAGTGGCGAATCGGGTGGAAGCGGTTCCTCTACGAACACGTCAAGCCCAGCTGCACGGATTCCGCCGGAGTGGAGTGCCTCGATCAGTGCTGGCTCGTCGACCACTTTACCTCTCGCTATATTGATTAGGGCAGCCGTCGTTTTCATCCGTGCTAGAGCATCTGCGTCAATTAAGTGATGTGTATCGCTGTTATAGGGCACGCTGAGGCAGACGATATCTGCTTCAGCTAACAGGTCATTCAGCTCACGCCTTTTCGCCCCTAACTGCTGCTCAAGCGCAGGCTTGGATGAGGCGGCGGTATAGAGAATGGGCATACCAAAACCCAACGCTCCCCGTCGTGCAATCGCCGCACCAATGCGACCAGCACCCACGATGCCTAGGGTTTTGCCGTGTACATCAATACCGAAGTATTCGGGACCGATATGTGTTCGCCAGCCGCCATCGCGGACAAGGTTGGACAGTTCGACTAGCCGCCGCTGGGTCGCCATGATTAGCATAAATGCTGTGTCGGCAGTGGTTTCGGTAAGCACATCTGGCGTATTGCAGAGTAGAATGCGGCGTTGATTCAGTGCCTTAAGGGGCAGGTGGTCATAGCCCACTGAAATGGTGGATACCACTTGAAGCGCAGGCGCCTCGGCTAGCATTGCCTCATTGAGTTCTAGCTTACCGCCGATTAGGCCATGAGCTCTGGAAAGCGCTGCCATGAAATCAGCACGGTTTGATTCGTCCACGTCCTCGAAATAGTCGACCTCGGCAACTTCGGAAAGTGCCTCAAGCTGGGCTTCACTGAGCCGTCGTACAGCGACAATACGCCACGATTTCGTTTGCTCATCCATGGCTCGCCTCACCTATGCCTTCCATCTGGAATCCTATCGCTTTAAGCGAAGACACGAGTTCAGATACACGCTGCTCCTCCAGCTCTACTAAAGGCGGGCGCACACGCCGCCAAGCGTCTTTTCCTGAGAAGTAAGCTGTTGCCGCCTTCATGGCAGGGATCAGTGGGTACTTTTCAAATAGGTCGCGTATAACATTGAGGTTCTGCTGATGAACGTCGGCATCGTCCGCCTGCCAATGCCGGGCCAACTCAACGATGGCGGCCGGATTGACGTTGGCAGTGGCGCTAATGCAGCCAGCACCGCCTGCTCGTAGGGTATCCAGCAAGAACCGCTCGCTGCCGGCATACACAGCAAAGTCTTGCCCAGCAAAGCGCTCGGTTAACCCTTTGGTGTGCTCCCAGTCTCCGCCGCTGTCCTTGATGCCAGCAATAATGCCCGGGAAGGCGTCACGTAAACGCTCGATCAGTTCAAACGAGAGCGGGACATGAGTGACCGGCGGGATATGGTAGAGGTAGATCCGTAGGCGCGAATTTGCGATGCGATTGATCACCTCACTGTAATAGCGGAACAAGCCTTCATCGCTAACACCCTTATAGTAGAAGGGCGGTAGCATCAGCACACCGGCACAGCCACTGTCCACTGCCTCGCGTGTCAGCGCCACGCAATCATCAATTGTACAGCTCCCGGTGCCGGGCATAATCCTGGAGGGATCGACACCGCCATGCACTAGCGCTTTTAAAAGCTCCTGTTTCTCGCCCACCGTCATTGAGTTGGCTTCAGAATTTGTGCCGAACACGGCCAAGCCGACACCATTTGAGGCCAGCCATTGGCAGTGCGCCACAAAACGTTGCGTATCCGGCGCCAAGTCGGCGCCGAAGGGGGTAATCACCGGTGACCAGACGTCTCCACTCGCTTGGGACATGATATTCTCCTTGTTGTTGTAAGGTCGTTATTGCCAGGGCTCGATGGCATAGCGCTCAAGCGCAGCCTGATCAAAGCCAAAACCAAGTCCGGGTGCGGTGGGCAGTAGCAATTGTCCGTCGGCAAACTCCAACTGGGTATCCACAAGGCGCCTGAAGTTAAGCACCTGATCGTCGGCAAAGAACTCAACCATCTTCACGTTTGGCGCCGATGCCACCAGATGGATATGCAAGTCGTGGAACCAGTGCGGATAAATATCCACCCCATAGCTGGCAGCCGTGGCGGCGATACGCCGAAACTCGGTGATGCCTCCACAAACCGCCGCATCAGTCTGCAAAATCATGGCTGCTTCTTTGTCCAGCAGCTCCTTGAAGCGCCAGCGTCCCGCTTCGATTTCACCGGTGGCTACCGGAACTGGCGTGCGCTCCGCTAAGCGGCGATGATTGTCAATGTCATCGGGACTAAAGGGCTCCTCGATCCAGAACGGATTATAAGGTTCTGCCATGCGCATGAAGGCTAACGCCGACGGCAGATCCCGCCAGGCATTGTTGGCATCCATCATTACTTGTACATCTGGGCCCACCGCCTCGCGAACCGCCGCCAAGCGAGCTTCCTCTCCCGCTAGGTCTTCTCGTCCCACTTTCATCTTTACCGCGGTGAAACCTTTTGACACGTAGCCTGCCATCTCTTCGCCAAGCATCGCGGGCGTTTTGCCGTCTAGGTAGTAGCCTCCGCTGGCATAAGCCGGCACGCTGAGGGTGTCGCTGGCGCCCAGAAATTTATAGAGCGGGAGTTTCGCTGCCCGAGCGTTACGGTCCCACAGCGCGGTATCCAAAATACTGATGGCACGCATCACCGAACCGCTGCGGCCATGAAGAAGCGATTCCTGATACATCGCTTGCCACAGTGCTTCGGTCGAATGAGCGTCCGCTCCCAACAGCACCGGCTTCAGCAGTTCCCGTACCGCATTTGCCACTAGTGAGCCAGCATTATTGCCGCCATAGCAAAACCCAATGCCTATATGGCCATCATCACCCACCACTTCCACTAGTACATAATCTCGCTTAAGTACCTGTCGATTAGAAAAGCTGGTGGGGTTGTCTAGCGGTACATTGACCGTTCGAGTACGTACTTCGGTTATCGTTGTCATGATGAATCCTCGAATTGAGAGTAAGGTCACTCAGGCTGAGTACGCTGGCGCAGTGCAACCCGCAGCCAGCGAAAGAGGGGGGTCGGTTGCAGGATCGAGAAAGCGGCGATGCATAACAGCACCACGGCAATGGGGCTGGTCAAAAAGATGCTCAGGTTGCCTTGCCCGATCAGCATTGACTGTTGGTAACTGGTCTCCATGACCGGCCCCAGAATCAGCCCGATCACCATTGGCGCTGGTGAGACACCGGCTTTGTTCATCCAGTAACCAAACAGCCCAAAGCCCAGCATCAGCCCAACTTCAAACAAGCTATTGTTGATAGCAAAGGCACCAATCACACACAGCGTGATGATGGAGCAGGCCACGAAGCTGTCAGGTACCCGCGTTACGCTTACACAGAGCCGAGTGAACAGTAGCCCCACCAGCAGTAGGCCTATGTTGGCGAAAATCACCGCCCAGATGAGGGTGTAAGTGACATCGCCATAGTCAGTCAGCAGGTTAGGGCCGGGCAGGATGCCCTGAACCATTAGCGCACCTAGCAGAATGGCAGTAGAGGAACTGCCAGGAATACCCAGAGCAATGGTGGGTATCAAGGCACCACCCACCACCGCATTGTTGGCCGCTTCAGGTGCAGCGACACCCGCAATGTCTCCCTTGCCAAAGCGACTCTTATCTTTGGCAAAGCGCTTGGCTTCGTTGTAAGCGAACCAACTGGCAGTATCGCCGCCGGTACCGGGAATTAGGCCAGTGATGATGCCGATGCCACTGGAACGGAAGATATTGGGTAACAAGCGGCGAATCTCAGCGAGAGGCGGAATCAACCTATCGGTGATTTTGCTTGCCACCTTCTGAGCACCATGGGCATTCTCGATCAATATCAGCGCTTGCGGGATCGAGAACAGACCGATCAGTGCGACGGTGAATTCGATACCCGAAAACAGGTTAATGACCCCGTAGGTCATTCGTGGCGTGCCGGTGATGAGATCCATACCTACTGTGCTCAACAGTAATCCCAGGGTGCCAGAAAGCAGGCCACTGACGACTGAGCCTTGTGATAAAGAGCCAATGATGGTGATACCCAATACAGCAATCGCGAACAGCTCGATAGGGCCGAACTTGAGTACCAGTACGCCAAGCAACGGCGCTGCAGTGAGTAGGGCGATGCCGCTCAGCAGCCCCCCGATAAAAGAAGCGAAGAGCGACACTCCTAATGCCCTTCCGGCCTGGCCTTGTTGCGATAGCGGAAATCCATCAAGTACTGTCGCCGCGGCCGAAGGGGTGCCTGGCGTCTTCAATAGAATGGCGGCGATAGAGCCACCGTAGGAGGCCCCCACATAGAGCGAAGCCAGCATGCTGAGACCCGAGGCCGGATTCATGCCAAAGGTTAGAGGTAACAGCAGCGCCAACGCCATGGTCGCCGAGAGTCCCGGCATGGCGCCTACAAACAGCCCCAGCAGGGTGCCGCCAAGTATTAGGGAGATATTGGTGAACGTGATGACGTTGGTCAGGCCCACCAAAACAAGATTATCCATATGACTAGACTCCAGAAGCCTGCGTCAGGCACCCCCTCCCAGCGCGCTGCAATGTCTTTCTAAGCCATGCGAGCCGGGAATAAGGGGTGCTCTAATTGTCGTTATGAGGAAAACAGAGGCGGCAGTAGCGGGACAGGCAGGCCTAGAAAGCCGATGAAAACCGCACACACCACCGCGACCAACACCACAATGCCTATGGCGGCGAAGCGCCATGAAACATGCCCGATCATCGCTAACGCCACTACCATGAAACCAACAGTGGCAATCAGGTATCCTGTTATCGAAATGGTGTAGAGGTAGAAGGCGGCCAATAAGAAAATCAGCATTGCCTTCCATGGCTTGCGGTGCCTAGCTTGGCCGCTGACGCTCTCCTCCTCTGGTGCGGCAGTATTGGAGGTTGCTGCTCCCTCGGCCGAGAGCTGACGCAGGATACTGAATACTTCCTGGCCCACCATCGCCGCTCCCAACAATGCGACGGCAACCGAATAGATAAGGGGCATGTTCGCCGCCTTAGCCGGATAGCCCATCGCAGTGATATAAAAGGTCGCTGCTATGCCAATGGCAAAAAATCCTAAGACTAGACGACTTATGTTCATTTCATACCCCTTTGTCGATTCGCCATTTCCCTCTGCCGGTTAAGCGACTTACTGGTTGACCTCATCTTTGACATCTGCCCAGATTTCCTCGAATTGGCCTTCCATGTCTTGCATCATCTGGCCGTAGTCGTCACCGGTCTGGATGTCGAGATTCATGGCACGTTCCTGAGCCGTCTGCTGGAATTCCTCGTTATCTTTTAGGGCTTCAAAGGCAGCAATAAGCTCATCGCGTGCTTCATCTGGAATGCCTGCTGGTGCGCTGTAACCGCGTGAAGAGCCGGCCACGACATCTATATCTTTCTCAATCATGGTGGGCACATCAGGCAGAATGTCCAGACGCTCTTTAGTGAAGACGGCGAGGGGGCGAAGGCTGCCCGACTGGATGTGGCCATAGACATTACCAAGGTTATTGAAACTGGCGTCGACCTTGCTTCCCAGGGCTGCTGTCGCAGAGGGGCCATCGCCCTGGAAAGGGACTTTTTGGAAGGAAAGCCCCGTTGCCTTCTCAATCATGATGGTTGAAAAGAAGTCATCACCGCCGACGCCTGAATTTGCCACTGTAATCTGACCGGGGCGTTCCTCGGCAGCAGCGAGAAAATCTTCCACTGTTTGATAGGGGCTGTCTTCCGGCACCACGATAACGCCTGGGTCGGTTACCACGTTGGCGATGGGCGTTAGCTCGTCGATTGAGTAATTAATAGCGTCATTCATGATGTAGTTCGTCATCAGCATCGGGGTATTGGTGATGCTGATGACGCTGCCATCATTTGCCGACTGTTGGGTTAGCCGCGTCCATGCAATCGCGCCTGTGGCGCCGGGAATGTATTCATTAATAAATTCCACGCCCAGGGATTCTCGCAAAAATGGTTGGGTCAACTGGGCCAAGGTATCGCTGCCTCCACCTGCCTTAAATCCTTGAAGCACCTTAATCTCATCGGCTGCTGAATACTCCGCCTGAGCGGCGCCTGAAAGTATCAGGGCGGATAGTAGGGACGCTGTGTAAATGCTACGGATTTTCATTGTTATTACCTCAAGTGCTGTTTGTCGTTGTGATGCACATGGTTGAGCAAGGCGTGCTTGCACTATCCAACGTAGTTGCACATCAATAATATTGTCAATAATATTATTAATAATCTTGCCAGCTAGATTTATACCGCCTAGCCTGAGGATCGAGAGCCGTATTTACAGACACCTCCGAGAAGCCGCGAATAAAGTAGAGGAAACCGCAATGAGCCAGAACTTTAAAAACAATAGCAACGGCAATGAGCGTCATGAATCGACATCTGAAGCCCCCACCTTGGGCATGTCCAACCGACTAACCAACTATGGCGATGCAGACTTTTCGCTCTTTCTGCGCAAGGCCTTCATTAAGGGCATGGGTTATACGGATGATGCGCTCTCGCGTCCGGTCATTGGGATTGCCAATACCTACAGTGGCTACAATGCCTGTCATGGCAATGTGCCTGGATTGGTCGAGAGCGTTAAACGTGGCGTCATGCTCGCTGGCGGCTTACCAGTAGACTTTCCCACCATTACTCTTCATGAATCTTTCGCTAACCCCACCAGCATGTACCTGCGTAACCTTATGGCATTGGATACGGAGGAGATGATTCGTGCCCAGCCGATGGATGCCGTGGTGCTGATCGGCGGTTGCGATAAGACCGTACCCGCACAGTTGATGGCCGCCGCTAGCGCTGGTGTTCCAACAGTCCAAGTCGTCACCGGACCCATGCTTGCAGGCTCACACCGTGGTACTCGCGTCGGAGCCTGCACCGACTGTCGCCGTTACTGGGCCTCCTACCGTGGTAATGACATCGACGAAGCAGAAATTAACGAAGTCAACGACAAGCTGGTCCCTACCGTGGGTACTTGCTCGGTAATGGGCACCGCAAGCACCATGGCCTGCCTAGCCGAGACACTGGGAATAATGCTACCCAATAGCGCCACTGCGCCGGCTGTCTACGCTGATCGGCAACGCATTGCCGAACAGTCAGGTGCGCAGGCCGTTGCACTTGCACACGCAGGCGTTACGCCAGATCAAATTCTTACTCCTGAAGCTTTCGAAAATGCTTTGCGCGTACTGCTCTCCTTAGGCGGCTCCACTAATGCCTTGATTCATCTGACCGCTATCGCAGGGCGCTTGGGCATCGATATCGATCTTGAGGCATTTGACCGAATGAGCCAGGAAACCCCTGTACTGATGGATCTCAAACCATCAGGAGAAGGGTACATGGAAGATTTGCATCGGGCAGGCGGCCTGCCCACCTTGCTACGTGAGTTAAAACCGTTGTTACACTTGAGCGCCATGACCATCAATGGCCATACCTTGGGCGAGAACATCGATGCCGCCGTCCATCTCATCGATCAAAAGGTCGTGCGGTCAATGCAAAGCCCGGTCTACGCCCAGGGTGGTATAGCAGTCTTGCGTGGTAACTTGGCACCGTCTGGCGCCATTATTAAGCAGTCAGCTGCCTCGGCCGATCTTATGACTCACCGCGGTCGTGCTGTCGTGTTCACAGGTCTAGAAGACTTGGCTAACCGTATTGATGACCTGGGTCTGGATGTGCAAGCTGACGACGTGCTAGTACTACAGAACATAGGGCCCAAAGGGGCACCGGGTATGCCAGAAGCGGGTTACATTCCGATTCCCAAGAAACTCGCCGCTCAAGGCGTTAAAGATATGGTTCGCATATCTGACGGGCGCATGAGTGGCACCGCAGCAGGTACTATTGTGCTCCACGTCTCTCCAGAATCCGCTGAGGGTGGCCCGCTTGGGTTGGTACGCGATGGCGATTTCATATCGCTTGATGTTGCTAACAATCAGTTGAACCTAGAAGTGGATAACAAGGTGCTCGATGCTAGACGCCAATCCCTCAAGGGGGAGGAGGGCGGAGCGCCACTGCTGGGCTATCGGCGTCTGTTTATGGAGCAAATCCTTCAAGCCGAACAAGGGTGCGATTTCCGTGCCTGTCGGCCTGAACCTACGTGCCGGATACCAAGACAGAATGAAGCCTGAAAGCGAGTTTGATACACTTATTTTCCTTATGCACCGCAAAGAATGCTGAGAAAGCGATCATGAACCGAACTGCCCAGCCGCCCACTGTAAGTGGCGCCGAGACTCAACCCTCTACACCTGCAAACGGTGTCGATGACATCGTGGCCGCTGTAGAAGAGGACATTGTGCTCGGCCGACTGCACCCGCGTGAGCGGCTGGTCGAAGAGGCCATGATGGAGCGCTTCGACTGCAAGCGACACGTTGTTCGCCAGGCTCTCTTCCAACTCGATAACATCGGTTTAACTGAGCGCATCAAAAACAGAGGTGCTTTCGTCCGGAGTTATCCGCCGGAAGAGGTCGAGGACATCTACGCTATGCGCGAGATTCTCGAATTAGCTGCAGTGAGTAGACTGCCCCTGCCAGCTCCGCAGGAATGGCTTTCAGAGCTTGAAGATGTTCATCAGCAGCACAGCTCAGCCGTGAATGCTCACGACCTAAGGCAAGTATTCCATATGAACATCGCTTTTCACCGCACCTTATTCAGAGCCTGCGGGAATGAATATTTGTACGCTACTATTAATGAGTTCGCCCAGAAGGCTCATGGCATCCGCTTTATCGCGATTACGGATCGCGATGCTCTGGCTCAAGCCAGAAATGAACACCAATTGATGATTGACGCCATTCGCGACGAAGACCGCGAACGCTTGTCTGACCTGTGTCGCCAGCATCTACTACCTTCCAAAAACCGCTACTTGGCGCTTTATGCTGGCATTAAAGATTAAGTTTCACAGATTTTCCAAACCGTAGAAGCTTTTGTGTCACTTGAATAGGTTGTGAGTGGGTTCGGTTCTGAATTCAGCTAATAAGTGCAGCACCTGTGGTTTCTAGTGCTCCTGAGTATTCACCTAAGAACACCTGGGCTGGGGCTCGGTATCCCAGCCGCTTTCTTGGCTCATCGTTTGCGACTTAAAGAGTGTTACAGCGTAAGGGCCTTGGCAGCTGAAACAGGGATAAGCAAAAGCCAAATCAGCCTATCGCTGAAACGCTGCATCGAGGTTGGCCTCGTGCGAAAAGATCGCAAAACCGGCGTGCCGCGTGCGAATGTCAGAGCCCTATTTGATTTTATTGTGCATGGTCTGCGCTACGTATTCCCAGCTAGGCCTGGTGAAATTACGCGTGGAATTGCCACCACTTTTGCAGCACCGGTGTTAAAAGGCCAAATTTACAGTGCGGGTGAGTTGCTATTGGTTTGGCCTGACCCGCGAGGCAATAGTAAAGGTCCGGCGGTAGAGCCGTTGTTCAAAACGGCAACTTACGCTGTACGGCGTGATAAAGAACTTTATGCGATGTTAGCGTTGGTAGATGCCATACGTTTGGGCCATCCCCGTGAAAGCAAAGTGGCCGCTGAACAGCTCTCGCAACATCTGATGACTGGTGCAAGGAGCCAATAATGATCCTGTTTGAGGATCAGCGCGCGATGCTTCGCCAAGTCGCCCAGGCACTCGGGGCAGGGTGGGCTACGCGCACAAGAATGACTGCCACATCTTATTCGTTTTTATCCTGCTGGCAGCACCGGTTTCCATTGAAAGCTCACGGTTACTGACTCAGTCACGGCTAGAGTGCGGCCAGAGTCAGTCCAGCGGCTTTTTCCTAAGCCTAGAACAGCTGTATATAGATAAACCAGAACATCTCAAAGCCACACAAGCGGCCTGAAAACACCGCCAACATCAAAAAATACGCCCCCAAAGCCCGCGTCTGCTTTATCGACACCCTGACGCGCCAGGCGGTCCGTGTTGGCATGAGCCCTGATAGTAAAGGTGGCGCTGTTATTGCCCCCATGATGCTAAAAGGCGATGTGTTGGTGATTACCGCTCAGGACGGCTAAACATTTGACTTCCGGGTTTGGTTTAAGGTGGACGGCGCTTCAGCGCTTGAGATTGTAGTGAGTGGGTCGGCCTTCCCATCATGAGATCAGGGGTGATGCCAGCACCGACACTAGACTATTAGTCTAGCGGGCTTCGTATTACTACGTATATCACTAGGTAGCCACAACCCCTAGCCTAAAGGAGCAATAATAACTAAAGCAGGAGAATGCTCCTTGAATGTGGCCAATTACCTAGCCGTCAATGCCGTTAGGTTTCCTCATCGTATCGCGACTTACCAGGGGGATGTGCCGGCGCTCAGTTACGCTGAGCTGGCTTGCCAAGCCCGGCGCTGGGCAACGTTTTTTGCCCGGCAAGGCTTAGCGCCGGGGGAGCGAGTCGCCCTCTTTCTGCCCAACAGCCCTGTCTATATCGAACTGCTATGCGGCGCCTGGTACGCGGGCCTGGTGGTGGTGCCGGTCAATGCCAAGCTGAGCGTGGCGGAAGTCGGTTACATTGCGGATGATAGCGGCAGCTGCATCGTGTTCTGCGAACGTGATGATGTAGCCCAGGCCCTCACCGACACACTCGTTTTGCCCCCCATGCTGCCGGAAGGTCTTGTTCATGAAGAGAGCTTCGATCGACCGGTTTTCCGTGCCCCTGACGCACCGGCATGGATATTCTATACCAGCGGTACCACGGGCAAGCCGAAGGGCGCGACGCTGACCCATCTCAATCTGGCGGCCATGTCGGCGTGCTATGCGGCCAACATCGAACCGGTGACGGCGCAAAGCAGGCTGGTGCATTTTGCCCCCATGTCCCACGGTTCAGGGCTGTATATCGTGCCTTACCTGATGGCAGGCGGCGCCAATGTCATTCCCGGTTCCTTGAAGTTCTCGGGTGAGAGTTTCGTGTCTACCCTGGCGGGCCATGACCACGTTTCCATGTTCCTGGCCCCCACGATGATCCGTCGCGTGCTGGACTACCTGGCGGCGCACCAGCCTGAGTATAGTGCCGCACATATCGCTACCATCACCTATGGCGGCGGCCCCATGTACGCCAAGGATCTCGAGGAGGCGTTAAGGGTATTCGGGCACCGGCTGGTGCAGATCTATGGACAGGGGGAAAGCCCCATGACCATTACCTTCCTGGGCAAGGGGCAGCACCATCAACTGACGCCGCAGTGCTTGAGCGGGGATGCCGAGGGCTCGCCCTTGTTGCCAGTGGGCCAGTCGCATCCTCAGCTCGAAGTCACTATCCAGGATCAGGAGGGTAGCTGCCTGCCCTGCGGCCAAGAGGGGGAAGTCTGTGTGCGTGGCGATATGGTGATGGCGGGCTACTGGAATAACCCTGCCGCGACACAAGAAACGCTGCGTGATGGGTGGCTGCGGACAGGGGATATAGGCCATCTCGACCCGCAGGGTTTTCTCTACCTGACGGATCGCCTGAAGGACGTGATTATCAGCGGTGGCACGAACATCTATCCACGTGAAGTGGAAGAGGTGTTGTTGCAATTTCCCGGGGTCAAAGAAGTGTCCGTGGTGGGGCAGCGTGATGCCGAGTGGGGCGAGGTGGTGATGGCGTTCATCGCCTGCTCGGTCTCGCTCGATACCACGGCGCTCGATCAGTTCTGCCTTAACAGGATGGCGCGTTTCAAACGCCCCAAGTCGTACCATTTCCTCACTGACTTGCCCAAGAATGCCTACGGCAAGATCCTTAAAACCGAGCTGCGCAAGCGGCTCGATGGCGTCACCAGCTAGGGAGTTCGTTCCATGCGTACTTATATCATTGGCACCGGTGGGCACACACGCTTCGGTAAACTCGAGCAGTCGCTCGAACAGCTGATAGGCGAGGCCGCGGTCGAGGCATTGGCATCGGCACAGATGGAGGCAAAGGATATCGATGCTGTCTACATCGGGAATTTTAATAGCGGCATGTGTGATCAGGAGTTTCCGGCATCGCTGGTGCTGAACGCGCTGCCGGACATGCGTTTCAAGCCGACTACCCGGGTAGAGAATGCTTGCGCCAGTGGCTCGGCGGCGTTGCATCAGGCGATCAATCTGATCGAGGGGGGCCTGGCCCGCAATGTGCTGGTGATCGGTGCCGAAAAAATGACCGATGCCGATGCTTCCCGGATCGGTAAAGGGCTATTGGGGGCGAGTTACCAGCCGGAAACCCGGCATCAACGTTCGGGGTTTGCGGGGGTGTTTGCCGATGTGGCGGCCCGCTATTTCGAGGCCTACGGCGACCAGACGGAAGCACTGGCACGTATTGCCGCGAAAAACCATGCCAACGGGGTGCATAACCCTTATGCGCAGCTACAGAAAGACGTGGGCGTGGCGTTCTGTGAGGCTGTATCGGAAAAGAACCCGGTGGTGGCGGCACCGCTGAAGCGTACCGATTGTTCTCCCGTTTCCGATGGGGCGGCGGCGGTGGTGGTCTCGTCCAAGGATGTGGCGGATGCCGCCGCACAAAAGGTGCGTTTCCTTGCGCGCACCCAGGTCACGGATTTCATGCCCATGCAGCAGCGTAATCCGTTAGTCTTCGATGGTGTGACCAGAGCGTGGCAGAACGTGCTGCGCGAGGCCGACATGACGCTCGATTCGCTCTCGTTTGCGGAGGTGCATGATTGCTTCACCATCGCGGAGCTGATGATTTATGAAAGCATGGGCTTGACGCCTTATGGCGAAGGCGCACGCGCCATCAAGGAAGGGTGGGTGATGAAAGATGGCCGATTGCCGGTCAACCCTTCCGGTGGCTTGAAGGCCAAAGGGCATCCGGTCGGTGCCACCGGGGTTTCCATGCATGTCATGGCGGCACGCCAATTGCTGGGTGAAGCGGGCGGGTGCCAGATTGCGGATGCGCATACGGGGGCTGTCTTCAATATGGGCGGTCTGGCGGTGGCCAATTACGCCAGCCTCTTGCAACGTGTCGATTAAGGCCGGGAGCGGACAATGACAATGTCGGCGATGACAAATACAGCAACAAGCTCAACGGTAACAACGCCTCACGCGTCTAGAACCCTGCTGGTCACCGGGGCATTGGGCGGTATCGGGCGTGCGATATGCCACCAATTCGCAGGCCAGGGGGACTCGGTGATCGTTCATGACATCCGCGCTGAAAGCGATACGGTTGTTACCCGGTTCGTCGAGGAACTGCGCCAAGCCGGTGCGCCTGTTGTCCATTACTTTCAAGCGGACTTGAAGCAAATTTCGGCCATTGACGCGCTATTTGCGGATCTCCGTGAAGAAGGGCTGCGGGTCGATATTCTGGTCAATAACGCCGGTATTCAGAAAACGGCTCCCATACAGGAGTTTGATGCGGCCACTTGGTTGGACATTCTAGCGATCAATCTAACGGCGGTTTACCGGTGCATTCAGCACGCGGTTGAGGACATGCGCCATTCAGGATGGGGGCGTATCATCAACCTTTCTTCGGTACATGGGTTGGTGGGTTCCGCCAATAAAGCTGCTTATGTGGCTGCCAAACATGGTGTGGTGGGGCTTACCAAGGTACTGGCACTGGAGACGGCGACCCAGAATATTACGGTCAATGCCATTTCTCCCGGCTGGACGGATACGCCTATTCTGTGGCCCCAGATCCAGCAGCGAATGGCCCTGTTGGGAAGCTCACGGGATGAGGCAGTACACAATCTGGTGACGGAGAAACAGCCTACAGGCCAGTTGGTTCCTCCCGAGCATGTGGCGGCGTTAGTCTATTACCTGGCGGGTGACCAGGCGGCGCATATGACCGGCACCACGCTGCCTATCGATGGGGGGTGGACCTGTCAATGAGCGTGGTATGCCAATAATGGCATGCCCAGATAACAGCGGCGGTGATCAGCGATGAATGCAACGGTGCTAGGCAGAGATCTTCTTCAGGTGGCGTTTGAACATGCGCCTTGTGCCATTGTCGTCACCAGGAACCGTCGTGTGCTGGAGTGCAACCATGCTTTTTGTGATCTCTTTGGTTATGAAAAACAGAAGTTGATCGGCCAGTTGATGTTGAAACTTTATCCTTCTTATGCGGATTTCAAGTCAATCGGTGATCTTCGTTATAAGGATCTTTTGCAGAACAAGAAGTGTATTGATGAACGTTTCATGCGTAATAGCCGCGGAGAAGTTTTCTGGACTAAAACGATAGGTAATACGTTAACCCCCGACGCTCCCTTTGAACTAGCTGTTTGGTCATTCATGAAAATCAATGTGGGCCGGGATAAATCTAATGACTTGACCATGCGCGAACTCGAAGTGTCCAGCTATATAGCGAATGGTCATACTTGCAAGGAAATCGGTAGGATGCTGCATATATCGCATCGGACGGTAGAAGCGCACCGAGCCAAGATAATGAAGAAGCTGGGGTGTCGCAATACCGCAGAATTAGTATCAAAAATCATACAGTTGGAAGATTGAGCATGGGGTGGCCTGGCGTGTTTCAACCCAGTTCAGAGGGGGCTGTAAAACTCCCTACTTGGATACGTAGTACTACGTATACCGTAGCGTACCTGGAGCGGCTAGGATGAGTTATATGATGCTTTGCCAATAATGAATCAATAACACTAAGTATCTATTCCTGCCGAGAAAAACTCGGGTTTTATAATAATGCTAATAAAGCAAAAAGATGTCAGGAGTTAATCATGAAAAGAAGAGACTTCTTGAAGATCAGTGCTGTTTCCATTGGTGGCACGCTGACGCTGACAACGATGCCTAGTACGTTGTTTGCTCAAACAAGCACGCGGCTTAAGTATGATTCTTATGTGACCGAACACGCTTCTCCTTCGGTGTTGGATCGGTGGTTCCTGGAGGAGCTGGAAAAGCGAACCAACGGTGCCGTTGAAATCGATTATTACTGGGCGCAATCGCTCAACAAGGCGGGTGCCCACCTTGATGCCATCAAGCATGGTATTTCGGAAATTTCGTTGATCTCCCCCGGTTATTACCAGAGCGACTTGCCGGTTACCCGTGGCCTCGAGTGGTACTACAAGATGGATCGTGCGGATGCCCTACTGAAGGTGTGCCGCGATGTGTACCAGCGCTATGAGCCGTTGCGGGAGGAGTGGGAAACACGCCATAAATCCAAGGTGCTGTATTGGACGAACTGGTATTACTGCCCGCTGATAACACGCGATCCCATCCACTCGATCGAAGACCTGAAGGGTAAGCGGATTCGAGGTTATGGGGTGGGCACGGATGTGGTGGAAAGCCTGGGAGGGCGTGCCATTCCCATGGCGGCACCGGAGGTCTATTCAGCCCTGGAGCGCGGCGTGCTGGATGGCGCCTACGGCTTTGATTTCATTACCGCAATCAGTTACGCCCTGCATGAAGCCGCGCCGTATATCACCGAAATCGGCGCCGGTCCTCACGGCCCTTCGGCCACGGTGATCGGTATCGATGTCTGGAATCAATTGCCTGATGACGTAAAGCAAGTCATGCAGGAATTGGCCGATGAAATTTACCAGGGCAAGTACCGGGAAATCTATTCGGGCATCGCGGAAGACCGTGTACGCAAGGCAATGGCTGAGGGCGCTCAATTCTCGAAGTGGGACGATGAGCAAATCGATAGGGCGCGTCACCTGGTACAACCCGAGCAGGTCAATAACTGGGTGAATAACGTGGCAAGTGGTGCCGGTATCGATGGCGAGGAAATGCAGGGAATCATCAATGAAGCCATTGAACGCCATGATGGTACCGGGGAGCTGAAGACACCCTACGAGATTTATCAGGATATATCCTGATTCCTGGCGCTACTTCACAAATAGCTGCATTCCACCAGGGCTGCTGAATAGCAGCCCACTGCTTTGTCATGCCGTTGGAGTAACGCACGATGGGTGTATTAGAAAAAACAGACCCAAAACAGGCTGAAGTGAAAAAATTAGCTGCATTACGGAAGATAGAGTCGCGCTTGGCGAGTGTAACAGGCGTCATTGCTGCGGCAGCGCTGCTGTTCATGATGTTGTCTACTGCACTCGATGCAACGTCTCGCAGCTTGTTCAATTTTCCACTACCGGGTGTTTACGAGTTTTCCGAAGTTTCAATGGCAATCATTGTTTACCTGGGCCTGTTATGGGCTCAGCACGACAAAAAACATATCCGTGTGTCGTTGATAAGTGAAAACAGATCTTTTCCGGTCAAGCAGGTGTGGGAAGGGATTGGTTGGTTGTTTGCGGCTATTTTCCTGTTAGCTATTACCGTGCCCACCATAGAGGGGGCTTATAGCTCGTTTCTAGATAAGGAGTTCCGCTGGGGAATCGTTCAGATGCCTATCTGGTGGGTAAAAATTATCGTTGCTTGTGGTCTTCTGCTGGCCTTCATACAAATGACGTTACATTTCATTCTTGCTATCTATTCTTCCTTTGGGGCTGCTGATGAATAATCCTGGCTTGCTTGGCTTGATTTCCGTGGGGCTTATTTTTGTGCTCATGGGGTTGGGTGTCCCTGTGTTCGCAGCCTTGGGTCTGGCGGGTATTGTCGGTATCGTCATGGTTCAGGATCTGAGCTATGTCTATAATGTCCTGCAGAATTTTGCCTTTGATGAAACGGCTGCGTACCTGTTAACCGTCATCCCGTTATTTATCATCATGGGTAACTTTGCCCTTCATGCGGGGGTTGGAAAGTCGCTCTTTCACGTGGCGAAGCGGTGGTGCGGGCATTTACCCGGTGGTTTGGCGATTTCTACGATTCTAACGTGCGCTGGTTTCTCCGCGACATCCGGCTCCAGCGTGGCCACTGCTGCAACGGTAGGCTCCATTTCGTTACCCGAAATGAAGGCGGCCGGCTACGATAAGCGCCTTTCGGCGGGCTGTGTCGCGGCCGGTGGTGTGCTGGGCGTGTTGATCCCCCCGAGTGTATTGTTGGTCTTCTACGCGGCATTGACGGAAGTGTCTGCTGGCAAGATGCTGGTGGCCGGTATTCTGCCAGGCATACTGTCAGTCGCCGTGTTCGTGGCCGGGGTTTTCATCATCTCTGTTCTGAAACCCGATATGTGCCCGAAGGGAGAACGGGTTGGTTGGAAAAAGCGCTTTACCTCGTTGCGCCGCTCTTGGCAGTTACTGGTATTAATCATTGTGGTGCTGGGTAGCATCTATACGGGTTGGGCGACGCCTACCGAGGCAGCCTCGCTTGGGGCGGTCGCTTCCATCCTGTTTCTGCTGGCTTCTCGGCAGGATAGATCGGCCAAGTTACAGTCGATTGGTACCTCTTCGCGTGATGCGGTCAACACGACGGTCATGATCATGATGACCATGCTGGGCGCAGGGGTCTACAGTTTCTTCTTGAGTTTGATCCAGATTCCGCAGTTGATCTCGGGCTGGGTGATCGACTTACCACTTCCCGCTATCGTGATTATCGCGCTGATTCTGCTGCTATATGTCCCCATGGGCATGTTCCTGGATGCCTTTTCCATGTTGGTCATCACCTTGCCGATTCTCTTTCCTGTCGTGACGAGCCTGGGCTTCGATCCCATCTGGTTCGGTATATTGGCGATCAAGATGTGTGAAATCGGGTTGATCACTCCGCCGATAGGGTTGAACGTGTACGTCATTGCCGGACTGGATAAGGATACCTCGCTCACGGATGTCTTTTCCGGCGCTTCCTGGTTCATCCTGATGGAAGTCGTGACCATTGTATTTATTTTCTGTTTCCCGTTTATTGCCACTTATCTGCCCAATACAATGTAGGGCTTTATGCTAGACGCCACACCAATAGCGATGGCTTGGCGTCCGTGCCGGGTCTACGCATGATGCGTGTTGAAGGCGCCAGCAGGCGAGTTGCATTCGGTCTATAAGTCACTGGTGTGTCTGGTTCTGCAGGGCGCTAAATACATTATCGTGGGAAATCAGCAGAAGGTTTTGTCCGTCGGGCAGTCGGCGATCGTGAGTGTTGATATGCCAGTGGTTGGCCGGATTGTGCAGGCGAGATCCAGCGAGCCCTATCTAACGATCGCGGTCAAACTGGATATGGTGATTTTGCTTGAGCTCGCCGCTCATATGCGCCCACTGCTTCCAGAATACTCTGCAGGTTGTCGAAGGTGAGCTGCATCTGAGCGGCGAAGTCCGGCTCGGGTGATTCGTTTTTTAGCGCTACTCTTTGTTACGGTATAGCACCATACCACCGTGATAGAGCACGCCATCAATAAACTCGCCATCAGCGGTAAAACCGGTGTCGTCCCAGTATTCGATATAGTTACCTGTCACCTGATAGCGGCCCTGATAGGCGCTTTCACGCTCACCACGGGCTTCATCGTAACGATTGTTGGGTAAAAGTTCGTGGCGTATTTGGCCATCTTTAGTTACCCACATGCCAACATACGGGTGTTCTGCCATAGCGTTATCTCCTATGTTCGGGGCTGTTTGAGCCGTAGTGGTGGCGGGGAAAATAGTGATAATGCCAGCAACGACTATCGCACGTTGCCAGTAGATAGGAAGCTTGGTGTCTTGCATGTAAGGTCACTCGCTTTAAATGCCACATTTGCTTGAATAGCTCGGACACATATTCATACGGAGTTACAGGCTCGCCGTAGGTCGTACCACTATGTCGCTGGTATCAACGTCGTCCGGTTAATAAAACAACTTTTGATACGAGGTTAGTTGAAATTGTCATGTGTTAATCCGCACAATGAAAAATACCTGGAGAAGTTTAACTAGCGGGAGCAATCGCTCATAGAGACAATTCTACTGCATCCTTGCCTAATCCTATTATTAAAATAAGGGTGAGCGAGGGCGTTCCACCGTGGTGATGACCAACGCCCGGTTATGAATGGTGCAAATCCCTATGGCTATTAACCTGTCTAAGTTTGCTACTATGTTAATACCTATATAGCTTTACTCGCTGAAGCCATGCGCGCGCTGGCGGAGGTACATAAAACGATGTCGTATGAAGTCATGCTAAAGCGTATATATGCGCCGATAGAGGATCACGACGGCACTCGGGTGTTGGTTGATCGATTATGTCCTAGCGGGCTGTCTCCCAGTTTCCTGGCACTGAATGAGTGGTACCCGGAGATAGCGCCTGCGTCTCAATTATGCCGTCAGTATCGACAGCAAAAAATCAGTCAATCACTCTTTCTTGAGCGATACAGGCGTGAGCTGAAGGCATGTCCTGATAAGCTACTGCCTTTAATGAGATTCGCACGAGCGGGGCGAGTTACCCTACTAACCGCCGCTCGTGAAATTGAAGATTCCCACCTTCCAGTAATCAAAGAGCTGGCGCTATCAGCGCTAGAAGGGGAAGACGCCAGTGATCGTGAATTTTGCTCATCTCCCTGCCTGGCGCACACATTACCCACTTCTCAACGTTAGACCGTTTGCTTAACGCGTCATCATTTGGCTGACGATGACTGGATTGGTGCCCCGGTAGGCCAGTGCGCCTAATATTCATGGCTTAATAAGCCCAGATAACAGCAAACAAAATACCCCAACCCAGAGCACTGGCAGCCATGATTGTGTAAGTGGCTGAGATCGTAGCAACATCAAATTCTTGATGGGTACAGAGTGCTTGTAAGCCGTGGTAAATCAAGCTGCAAGAGACGCCCAGCCCGCTAAGTATAACCACTACGTTGAAAAGTAAGCTGGGTACCAATAGTGCCAATGAAGCGACGAATAACGGTATTGGTGCAAGTGTGGCAAGTAAATAGGCATCTTGATAGCTGATAGATAGCTCTTCAGTTCCATTGACTACAGCGTAGATTACCCAGCCAATAACGAAAAAACTCAATATCTCTGCTAGGAAAATAATTGTCGTGATAAAACGCCACTCTCGGTCAGCAAAGCCCGCCATAAATGCATCGCCGTAATGGGTGCCCGCATAATAGAGCATTACTGGCGGCAAGAGGGACATGGGTAACACCACCAGCCACGCTAGTAAAGGAATGGAGGGGGAGGAAGCCTGTAGCTCTTTCCAGCCTTCACGATGGTTGAATGGTAATTTGAGAAAAGTGAGTGCTCTCATTGCAGATCCCTCCTGGGGGAATAATCTCAATGGCTGCTTGTATCATGGTATGATATTGTATTTTTAAAGGCGCTATAAATTGGCCAATAAGTGATAGTTAAGTATGTAGCTAAGAGAAACGGAAAAATGAATAACCCTCAGACACTTGATAAAAGCGACTTTGAGCGGCTGTCGCAATTTCGTTACCGGTTGCGTTGCTTTCTTCGCCATAGTGAAGATATCTGTCGCCGCTATGGGCTAACGCCCTTGCAGTATCAACTATTGCTACATCTTCGTGGTTTCCATGGAAGAGACTGGGCGACGGTGGGGGAGCTAGCGGAACGGCTTCAATCAAAACATCATGGGGTGGTGGCGCTAGTTGACCGCTGTGAGCAGCTATCGTTGGTTGAGCGGCGGCAAGGGCGTGAGGATCGCCGTCAAATAGAAGTGCATTTATTGGAAGAGGGCGTGAATCGGGTAACGCAAATCGCTGAAGCTCATCAACCTGAGTTGCGTCATTTGCAGGAAGAGACGCCATTTCCTGGTTGGAATAAGCCCACTTAATGCTGAGCTTAAGAAGTTGGATATAACCAATATACATCACGACTCCTAATTAAGTGCGCTCTGAAGGTCACTATTTTGGCTTTTAAAGGCACTGTCTGGATCTTGGACAGTGCCTAGAACTTCCGAGAACTCTAACGATTAGCGCTTAGCACTCTGCAGTGCCTGTTCTTCGATGTCTCTATCGACTGAAGAGACGTAGTACTCGTCATCAAAAGCGCCTTCTGGCTCTTTGAGCCACACTAGGCAGATAACCCAACTGATGAAGGCGCCGGTCGCGATGATGTAGAAGAACTGCGACGGTGTGACAAACGTAAAGATGGTTAGGTAAACCACCGCGCCAACATTACCGTAGGCGCCGGCCATGCCCGAGATTTGCCCAGTGATGCGGCGCTTGATGGAGGGAATGATACCGAAGGTTGCCCCCTCGGCCCCTTGTACGAAAATCGAGGTGCCGATGGTCACCGCAATGGCCAGGATCAGTGGCCAACTCGAATTGAGCATGGCCATCAGCAAGAACCCAACGCTAATGCCAAACATGTAGCACAGCATCACAAAGCGCCGGTTACCCATGCGGTCGGAAACCATGCCGCCCATGGGGCGGGCCACCAGATTGACGAACGCGAATGATGCAGCGATCAGGCCGGCCGTAGCGGCATTCAGGCCCCAGGTCTCCTCAAAGAACATGGGCAGCATCGATACCACTGCTAGTTCAGCGCCGAAGTTGGCAAAATAGGTGCTGTTAAGCGCCGCCACGCTGTTGAACGAGTACTTATCATCCTCCGGTACACCCTTACGCAGGATCGGTAGATTGACTCGCAGGATCTGGACAATTTGATAGATGACGATCGTGATAATGGCTAGATAAGCGATGGTCGCACCAGTAACTGATAAATAGCCCATATACTGGATACGCCAGACCAGAATGGCGAGTACGCCGACCAGTGGGATGGTCCAGATGATCAGCTTGATCATATCGCCCCAGGAGCTCACTTCCATGGCAGCGGATTTGCGTGGCTTACGGTGAGCCTGGGCATCCGGGCCATCGGTAATCGCGAACCAGTAGTAAACACCGTAAGCGGCCATAACAATAGCGCTCTGGGCGATAGCCCAGCGCCAGCCATCGGGGCCGCCGTACATGCTCAAGGCGATGGTAGGCAGCGACATGGCCGCTACGGCGGAGCCGAAGTTACCCCAGCCGGCGTAGAAGCCTTCAGCGAAGCCGATGTCTTTCGGCTTGAACCACAGCGCTGTCATGTGGATACCCACCACGAAGCTGGCACCAATCGAACTCAGCACCAGGCGCGCTACCAGCAGCTGCGTCATGCTGTTACCGAAAGCAAACGCCAACGCCGGTAGCGCCATAGTGACCATGAGCACCGAGAACACCCGTCGCGGGCCGAATCGATCCAGCGCCATGCCGACGATGATGCGGGCGGGAATGGTCAAGGCGACGTTGCAGATGGCGAACAGCTTGAGATCATCCGTGGTCAGCCAGTCGACGCTCTTGAGCATGCTCGACGCGAGCGGCGCCATGTTGAACCACACGTAAAAGGTAATAAAGAAGGCAATCCAGGTCAGGTGCAAGGCCCGAATTTCGGGGCTGCGAAACTTGAATACAGCGGAAACTTTCATGGTCGTATCGTCCTGTGTCCCAAAGGTGGGCTGTACCAAAGGAGGTGTAGAGGCTGCTCAAGGGCTGGGTAGGATCAACAAGGGACACTCGGCGCGCCGGGCCAGGAACGAGCTGACGCTGCCGAAAGTCATGTAGTCGAGTTCATCAACAAAATAAGTCAACGATTTGGCGATGATGCCGCCGTCCGGCTGATGGCTATGGCGGGCAATGACCAGTAGGTCTGGCGAGAGTTTGCGAGTGGCCTGCAGCAACATCTTGCGCGCATCCCCTTCGGCTAGAAGCTGCTCGGCTTGGAAGCCCTCGCCGATGGCGAATGCCACACCCTCTTGAAGGTGCCGTTTAACCTCATCGTGCTCCTGCTGAAAAAGCGCCTCGTTGTTATCGGTAGCGTCGAGTGGATTCTCCACCACGCCGACCAGTACCAGCAGAGGTTGGTTGCAGCGGAACATGTTGACGACCTGAGCGAGAGCCAACTTGGCGTTTCGCGAACCGTCATAGGCGATCATGATTTTCATGGTGTCCTCCCGCATTGGGGTAGGGGGTGAAGACCCGGAGCTTGGCTCCGGGCGTAAACAAGCAAGCCCTGTTTAGGGGTTCTTAACGTAGGCACCTTTGCGTAGGTAGAACCACCAGTTGATGACCAGGCAGATGGCGTAGAAGACCGCAAAGCCGTACATGGCAAGTTCCGGTGTGCCGGCCTGGATTTGCTCGCCCATTACCCGCGGGGCGATGAAGGCGCCATAGGCAGCGACGGCTGAGGTCCAGCCAAGTACCGGGCCTTTCTGCTGCTGGTCGAAAATAACCCCGATGCTGCGGAAGGTAGAGCCGTTGCCGATACCACTGGCGGCGAATAACACAATGAATAGCAGCAGGAATAGCCAGAAGAATTGATTAGGGTCGGTGGCGTTATAGGCCTGCATCATCACGTAGCCGGTGGCGATAGAGGCGACCACCATGATTGCAGAGATTATTTGGGTGACGATGGAGCCACCCACTTTGTCGGAGATCCATCCGCCCAGCGGACGGATCAGGGCGCCCACGAAGGGGCCTATCCAGGCCCAGGTTAGAGCGCTGGGCGCCTCTGGGTTGGCCACGCGAATCAGCGTGCCATCGGCAGTGGCTTCCATCATGTTGCCGAAGATGACGTTGATGGAGAGCGGCAGGGCTGCAGAGAAGCCGATAAAAGAACCGAAGGTCAGAATGTAGAGGATGGTCATTGACCAAGTGTGCTTATTGGAAAATATTGCGAACTGCTTCTGGATATTGGGCTTGATGTCGCCAGGAATCAGGCGCAACAACAACAGAGTCAGAACAATGGTTAGCGGTAGGGCAACCCACATATTAAGCCAGCTGAGAGCCAGCATGCCGACGATGGCAGTTACCATGCCGACGCCGTAGAGGCCCAATATTTTGCTGAAAGCCGCCAGCGGCGAACCAGGGTTGGGCGTAATAGTGCGAAGATTGTTCATACCGAACCAACCGGCGAACGCTAATGGAACCAGGAATACAAGCCAGATAAAGCCAGCATTCTGGATCCAGGTATCGGTACCTGCTTCGATCCTGCCGATCAACGTACCGCTAGCGCTTTGCAATTCCATCGGCGAACCGGCTATAGCGCCGAAAATGCCGACGGTCATTACCAGCGGGATGACAATTTGCATGGTCGTGACGCCGAAATTACCAAGGCCTGCATTCATTCCCAGGGCGTAACCTTGCTGCTTGCTGGGATAAAAAGTGGAAATGTTGCTCATTGAACAAGCGAAGTTACCCCCTCCGATACCGGAAAGTAGCGCCAAAGCCTGGAATACCCAGAACGGCGTGCCTGGGTTCATCAAGGCGATACCAGTGCCGGCTGCGGGGATCATCAATAGCGCGGTGGTCAGGAAGATGGTGTTCCTCCCGCCAGCGATGCGGATCATGAACGATGCTGGGATGCGCAGGGTGGCACCTGCTAGACCGGCAAGCGCCGTCAGTGAAAATAGCTGGTTAACCGTGAACGAAAAACCCAGGTTCTGCATCTGGGTGGTAATCATTCCCCACATCATCCAGACAGCGAATCCCATCAGCAGACTGGGAATGGATATCCATAGATTGCGGTTGGCAATGTGCTTGCCTTCCTGTTCCCAGAATTGGGCGTCTTCGACATTCCATTTCTCAATGTCGGCATTTCTCTTGCTCATGGCGATTTCCCCTTGGCATCAAACCTATCTGCATCTAGCAGTTAGAAAGCAAGATACGCTGGAGGAAGAAATTGGGGAATAGGTGGAAATAGCATGAAAAACAGCGACATACCTCTTGAGAGGTAGTCGCTGAAAAGCCTGGATTCATTGATTTTTAACAGAAAAAATCGAGAGGAGGTAAAGGCGGATCAGAGCAAAAGTATTCTGGGAGTCTTTAGAGGTAACCACACAGAATCGATTAGTGATCGATACCTTCCTGGACTGCCCAGACGGCAGCTTCGACACGTGAGCGTAAGTTGAGCTTTTTGAGCAGATGCTTGACGTGAACCTTGACCGTGCCTTCGGTAATATCCAGCTTGCGTGCGATAAGCTTGTTGGAGAGTCCGCCAGCAAGCTGTTGCAGAATTTCGCGTTCACGCTGCGTTAGGCTATGAATATCCGGGGTGGTGGGGGCATTGCGCTGATTACGCAGGGCTTCAGCGAGTAGGGCGGTCAGGCTTTCGCTGATGACCATGCGCCCCAAAGCAGCCTGACGCAGTTGGCGAACCATGTCTTCAGGCTCCATATCCTTTAACAGGTAACCGTCAGCACCGTTGCGCAGTGCGGCGACAACATCATCCTCATGGTCGGAAACAGTGAACATCACCACACGGCCGCTATAGTTGGCTTCCCGTAGGCGGCGCAAGGCTTCTAAGCCATTGACGCCCGGCATGTTTAAATCAAGTAAAACCAGGTCAGGCTCAAGTTTGAGGGCCAGTGCAATACCTTCTTCCGGGTTGCCCGTCTCGCCAACCAATTCAAGGTCGTCTTCTAATTCAAGCAGCTGTATCACGCCACGCCGTAGTAGCGGGTGGTCGTCAATAATCATCAGGCTGGCGGGTGTATCGTTGGCAGTGGTCAGCGTCATTAAGAAGTCCCTGTACCTAAATGAGAGTCGGGGGTAGCCGTAACAGGTTGCTGCTGAATTAAGCGAGCGGTCAACGGAGTGAAGAGTATCTCAATACCAGTACCTCCTGCGGGGCGATTGGCGATGCTTAGCTCCCCGTTCAGGGTAGTGGCACGGTCGCGAATGATCACCAAACCGTAGTGCATAGGTGGCGAGCTATCGTCTTCCAGGCCTATGCCGTCATCCTCAATACGCACTAGCAGGCGAGCATCGGCGAAACGCACAGTGACCCCAGCCCAGTGGGCTTGGGCATGCTTGTGGGTATTGGCCAATGCCTCGCGAATGATCTGCAGCACGTGAATTTCTTCATTGGGGTTAAGTAGGTAAGGCGGCACATCGTAGTCAAGCTCGACCGTTACCCCCATGCGCTGGCTAAACTCATCGACGGTCTGGCGTAAGGCAAATTGCAGCCCTGGCCCCTCTAGTTTGAGTCGGAAGGTGGTGAGTAGCTCACGCAGTTGACGATAGGCGCTGTTTAAGCCGGTACGCAGCTCGTCGAATACCGCAGACTGTACTTCTCGGGTAGCTTCTTTCTGCTGCATGCGTTCGAGTCGGGCGACCTGCATCTTGAGATAAGAGAGCGATTGGGCTAGAGAGTCGTGAAGTTCCCGCGCAATGATGGTTCGCTCGTTGATCAGCGTAACGTGTTGCTGCTCCTCGATACGCCGCTGCAGATACACCGCCGTGGCGAGCTGGTCGGCTAACATGGTGAGCAGCCGACGGGTGCTATCGTTGAGCCGCTCCTGGGGATACCACACCTCCAGGGTGCCTAGCAGCGTATCGCCTACGCTAATAGGCAGTAGCAAGCACTGTGACTGGTTATTGGCCACCATCTCCAAGGGGCGAGGATCGATCAGGCAGGCGTGGCAATCCTGGTCACGGCAATACTCTGGTCGGGTACGCGAGTGGGTTTCTAAAACCGGCATTTCCCGTTGGTCGAAAGGATCGTTTAGGGAAAGCCGTATTGGCCCGATATCCAGCAGCTTTTCCAGTTCGCGTAACATGGGCGCTGCGCTAGAACAGAGGTCGTTACCGCCTCCATACAGCGAGCGGCTGGCATCGTGCATTACCTGCAGCGCCTGATTGCTGCGCTCAAGCTCCTGCTGCTTGCGCGACACCTTGTCTTCCAATGCGGCGTAGCTTGTTGCCAGTTCGGCAGACATCTTGTTAAAGGTATGGCCCAACAAAGCCAACTCGTCGCTGCCGCGGAGCTGGGAGCGTGGCTTGAAGTTACGCTGTGCCGCCTCGCGGGCCAGAACCATCAGTTGACGCAAAGGTACTACCAGATTGAAGCGAACATCGTAGAGGGCAATCGAGACCACTATAGCGATCAGTACAAGAAAGAGCACTTGCATCATCCCCAGCAGCCGCACCTTGGCCTCGGTGCTCTCTTCCAAATAGGTCACCAGCACTTCAATGTCATTGACCATCGCCACGATCATCATTTCTAGCGTATCGAGGTCAAGCGCAGTGGCTGGGGACGGTGCCTCTAGTGCCGGACGAAGCGTGTGCTGCCAGTAGATCTGAAGTTTTTCCAGTTGACGGCGGCGCTCGTGACGATCATCGATGGGGATCGTTTGTTGAAGCGTTGTGCCATACAAACGTTGATCGAAGCTCGAAATCAGTCCTTCGAGCTGTTCTGCGCTAGTCTCCTCTGGAGCATACTCCAGGCGTTGCAGTGCCCCCATGATTTGATAGGCATTCATGCGTAGTGAGCCAGCGACATTAATCGCGGCAGCATCGCCACGGCTGCTGTTAGACATTGCCATGGTCAGGGTGATGCTGATGAGTGCCATCCCGCTAATGGCAAGTAAGGACGCAATGATGCGAGCAACCAGGGAGCGCTGAAGTAATTTCATGGCATTTCCGATAGCGCGGAAGAGGTAAGGGAGTGTGGCACTGTCTGCATTTCGATACGAGGGCTATTCCTTTGGGGTTAGCCGGTCTACCTCCGATGCCTTTTGACCTACGCCCAGTATTTACAGACAATTCTTACATGTCTTCCGATGTCTTTATACCCTCGCTGGGAAACGCCATGCCATCATCTGTGCCGCCTCCCACGTTGGAGACATCAAAACAGCCAGTAAATGGTTATCAGTTGCTGGTAGCCATGCTGCTGATGCCGCTGGCAAGCGCTTTAGCGGTGGCTGGCTGGACACTTTATGCCCTGCTCGCAAAACAACCCCTCTATGTGCTGGTACCGTTGAGTAGTGGTGTGCTGTTGGCTTGGCCGGCTTGGTATATCGCCAGGCGGGGAGACACCTGCCGCTTGATGCAATGGCTATTACTGGGGCTAGCGTTGGCGCTGGGCGGGTTTGGGATGGCTAGCCGACCGTGGGAGTTTTTGTTAGTGGGGGCTGGGCTTGGACTGGGAGGTGCGGTGATTACGACGGGCATCGCCCACGCCAAAGGCTGGATGCCTGGTCGTTGGGTGAGTCTTTGTGTCGCCCTTTTTCTGGCTTTAGCGGCGGGGGTAGGGTTTTCCTTGCGGATGGCGCCTCTGGTAGTCCAAGCCTATGGTTGGCGTGCGGCGCCACTTAGCCTGTTGATCCCTCTGTTTATGGTAATGCTGCTGCTGTGGCTTTTCGTAGAGTCACCCGAGTAACGCCGCCTATGAGTCTCACCTGTTCATTCTTACCTACTCTCTCTCCTTCTGATTCTAAACCACTAGCGATAAGGCCCATTTTATGACCACAGTTTTTATGACCATAGCCACGTTTGCCGATTTACTGCTGGAAGCGCGTAAACAACCTAAGCCCCAGCGCCTGCTGTTTGTGTTCGTTCGCGCAGAGCTGCCCGATTTCCCTGATGCTGACCAGCGTCGTCGCTTCGAACAGGGTGAAGGGGGAGTGTTGGTGCCTGTGGTATGCGTAGATAAGTCGACGGAGGAATTGACCAGCATGGCGGCGTTGGTCGAGGAGTCACGCCGTACCGAGATCGAATGGGATCTAGTTTTCACAGCTGCCATGGACGACCCAAAAGATGACGCTGAGGTTGAACGGCAGCTCCAGCGTATGATGGAGTCGCTGCAAATGGGTAATATCACCGCCTATCTTGCCTTCGACCATCACGGCAATGCGGTTAACGTCGGCTAGGGACGGTTACCATGGAGCACTATTTCCTCATCAAGCACCTGCACATGACGGCCGCTGCGCTGAGCATCACGCTCTTCGTAGTGCGCGCCTGGTGGTCGGTGCAGGAAAGCCCGCGACTCAACGCCCGTTGGGTCAAGGTATTGCCTCATCTTATTGATACGGCTCTGTTGGGGCTGGGGGTGACTTTGATGGTATTGCTTTCCGTATGGCCCTGGCAGCTTCCTTGGCTTGGCGCCAAGTTACTGGCGCTGCTGGCCTATATCGGTATTGGCACCATTGCGATTAAGCGCGGGGCCACGCCAACGGTGCGAGCCCTAGCCGCGGTAGTGGCGGTGGCTATCTTCGCCTATATGGTGGGGGCCGCTGTTCATCACAGCCCGCTTTCCTGGCTAGCCTGAATTGCAGCTACTTTCTGCCTCACTCCTCACTCCTCACTCCTCACTCCTCACTCCTCACTTTTATTGCGCCATTGAGTGGGCGGCATGGCCGCTCCCTTCGTGGCGCCCGAGCCGGGCGAGCAATTCCAGGTCGATATCGTCATAGGTGATTATCTCGCCACCATGAACCGCTGCGAACTGCTCGGCACGCTCATGGCTGGAGAACGGCGCAAGGGTGTGGCCCATGCTGCCGCGCCGATTATGGCCGACCACATACCAAGCGTCTGCTGCAGGGATAAAGGCATCGTCTTTAGGTGCTTCCCAGGGTGTCACGCCGACATCATGTACATAGGCGTGGCGCAGCTGGGTCTGATTTTCGGGCTGCTGGAGGAAAACGAACATCTCCAGCGTGGAGCAGAACTTACGCGCGTCACTGTGGCTTTGCATAAATGCCTGACCTTTGGGGCCTTCGAATTCGGTGATAAACATACCGCATACATGGCAGATGTCATCGCCGCTAATAGGCTGAGGCGGCATCCTTTCGGCGCTGTCAGTGGCATTGTTGCAACCGGCCATGAGCAAAATAATAAGGGCCAGAATGGGCAGCAGGGCGGGCATGGTCAATCCTCGTTAATAAAATGATGTTAAGAGATGATGTTAAGCGGTATGACGGTGGAAGCGACGGGCGGCCAATAGCAGGGGCACCACGACCCAAACCAGCATTGCCAAGGGCGGCCAGGCAGAATGGAACGCGCCTTGCTGCGCGATAGCCGCGATACCGCTTTCTAGCTGTGTGCTGTCGAACCCCGATAGGTTGATCAAGCGAAAACTGTCGGTGGGATTGAGCAGCATCAGGTAGGGGAGCCAGTCGCCCCCCTGCTTGACGCCAACCAGTAGGGCCAGCAGTACTAGATCGAATACCAGCACGAACAGAAACCACACTCCCAGTGCCAACCCGGCGGCCCGTGCCTTTTCGGTGACCGTTACGCTGATCAGGTAGGCAAAGGCCAAAAACACCCAGCCCAAAAGCACACTGCTGGCGATCAATCGTGCTAGGCCGACGGTTAGTTGGATAAGCGGTACGCCTTCAGCGCCCAACGCAATAACCATACCCGCGATACCAAAACCGAGTAGCGTGGCGACAGCCAGAATCATCCCATGGCCGAAGAACTTACCAAACAGCAACGCCGAACGACTTATAGGGTAGGTGAGTAGCAGTAGTAGCGTGCCGGCCTCCTGCTCACCGACAACGGCGTCGTAGGCTAGCATCAGCGCGATTAAGGGGATCAGAAAAACGGCCAGAGTTGATAAACTGACCAGGGTGGTGGCCAGTGAAGTAAAACCAAGACCGCCGCTCGCAGCGGCACCAAAGTAGGCAATACCCATTGCCAGAACGGCAAGGATCACGGTGATCGCCAGTACCCAGCGATTACGCAGGCCATCCTGGAACTCTTTGGCGGCGACGATGAACATGGCCTTCATGCGCTGGCTCCTAGCGTCAGTGAGGCGGGGCGAGTAGAAAAATGCGTGTAGAGATGCTCAAGGGTGGGTGGTGATAACTCGATGTCGTCGATATTCGGCATGGTGGTTAATTGACGTAGTACCTGCATTTTATTTTCCGCGGGCACGTTGACCTCCACACAGCGCTCATTGATTGGGATAGGCTCAAGGGACATGGCTTTCCAGAGCTGAGACTGCATGGCCAGCAATGTGCCGTGGATACGAAACGTCAGCGGTAGCTGTGCTTCTTCGCGCAGTTGTTCAAGGCTGCCCAGGGCCAGGCGTCGCCCTTTGCCCAGGATCAAGGCGCGGTCGATATAGGGTTCGATGCCCGGCAGTACATGGGAAGAGAGCAGCACGGTACAGCCGTTGTCGCGTAGGGCTTTTACGGCCTGATAAAAATCGCGGGTGGCCGCGGGGTCAAGGCCGGTGGTGGGTTCATCCAGCAACAATAGCCGGGGAGACCCTAGTAAAGCCTGGGCCAGGCCAAGGCGCTGGCGCATGCCCTTGGAGTAAGTTTTAACGCGACGGTCGGCGGCTTCGACCAGGCCCACACGCTCAAGCAGAACCGTTACCTGATGGCGGTCAGCGCGCTTTAAACGAGCGAAATAGGTGAGCACTTCACGCCCGGTGAGCTGTTCGTAGAAGGTGACGTTTTCAGGTAGATAGCCCAACTGACGCCGTAGGCGTTCGGCATGTGGCCCGTCAGGAGCGCCACCGAGGACGTCAACGTGGCCCGAGCTGGGCGCAATTAAGCCCAGTATGAGTTTCATGATGGTCGTCTTGCCCGCGCCATTATGTCCCAGCAGGGCGAGCATCTCGCCTTCTTTGATGGTGAGATCCATTTCAGCTAGTCGCACCAGCGCCCCGTGACGCTTGGTAACTCGCTGTAGTTCTATTACTGGGTTCATGGAGCATTTCCTTCTCGGCCGGGCTCGCTCATCAAGGGCGCGCTGTCTCTGACCCCCGGGGGACGAAACACCGGGAACTGACGTTGCACCCAGCGCAGTGCCAACACCGCAGGGCTTTGCATCAACAGGCGCGCGGAGGGGTGGCGCCAGAGAAGATGATCCATGGCGTCATTGGGCTCATGAGCGGTGTCGCCGACACCGTTATCGTCAAGATCCCAACCCAGGTAGTCGCTCCAGTAATTGCCCGACCAATCCTGCTCACGGGTGGCGACATACATGACTTGCTGCTTATTAGCGATGAAGGCGTTGCCCGCCATTTGGTTATCCTCTGAACCGGCGGTGAGATGGATGCCAATGTCGCTGGCTGCGAAACGATTATTCTCGATACGATTGAACTGCGAGTTGTAAACGAACAGTGCCTTGCCGTCGCCGCCCGCTAGACGCCCCTCGCCATCTGCCCCCAGGGGCTGGGTGACGCCTTCGACACGGTTGCCGCTCAATAGGGAGTCGGTGATGTTGTTCATCAAAATGCCGTAGTTGTCGTCTGCTTCCGAACGGTTATCAACGACTTCCAGGCGTTTGGATTGCATCAGGGCGTAGCCGGTTCGGGTTCGTTGGGTCAGGTTGCCTTCAAGACGATTGTCGAAGGAGTACATGTAGTGCACGCCATAGCGCAGGTCATGCAGGGTGTTGTCGCGCAGCACGTTGTGGCGGCTGCTGTCGAGATAGATGCCGTCGCGAGTCTGCGCAACATCGTTGGATTCAATAATTGAGTCACTAACGTTATAGAGGTGAATGCCGTTGCCGCGATCCTGAGAGCGCAGTCGGGTATCGCCACGAATGGTATTGCCTATCACACTGACGTTATTGACAGCATCGAGCCAGATGCCGAAGCCAGGCCCGCTTAGCTGGTTATTGCGGATGCTGCTGCCGTGAGCGGCGGGCTCGACAAAAATAGCGGCCTCCAGTGCTGTCAGGTTATCTCCCCAGTCTTCAATGCGGACACCTTCAAATATAATGTCGGGAGCTGCCAGCACCACCGCATGGCCGTGGCCTCCTGCATCGAGGATGGCTTGCAACTCGCCCCTAATATGCAGCGTGCGGTCAATAACCACACGCCCGGGGTAGCGTCCTGCAGGCAGCAGCAATTGATCGCCGTCGGTCGCCTGTTCGATCAACGGCTGTAACGGCTCACCAGGCGTGGCGAGCCAGTCGGCGGCATAAACCCCGCTAGGCAGCCAAAAAAGCCATAGCAGCGCCAGTAGGCAACCTAAATAGCCAGGGTGTCGTTTCATGGTGTTCTCCCGCAGCGGGCCGAAGGAATCGGCCCGCGTGTTGTCGTCAGGCGGGTTCGACTAGCATGCGACCAGTCATTTCCATATGCATCGCGTGGCAGAACCAGTTGCAGTAGTACCAGTGCACCCCGGCTTTGTCGGCGGTGAAGGTGACACTAGCGGTCTGCTGGGGGCTGATCTCCATCTGCACGCCGTGGTTGACCATGCAGAAGCCGTGGGTCAGATCCTCGACCTGGTCAAGGTTGGTGATGACCACGGTCACCTCATCACCCTGTTTGACCTTGAATTCGGTCAGGCCAAATTGCGGTGCGATGGAGGTCATGTACACGCGTACTTTATTGCCCTCGCGGATTACCTTGCTTTCGCCCTCCAGGTTGACGCCGTCTGCCTCGGCCATGGCCACGGTCTCGGCGAAGAAGGGGTCGTCTCGTGTCCATACTCGGCTTGGGTTGATCTGGTCGGCGCGTACCAGAATACAGTCGTGGGGCTCGGCATAAGTGGGGCCGTCATGCACCAGTTTCATTTCTTCCCCGGAGATGTCGATCAACTGATCGTTTTCGGGATGCAGAGGGCCTACCGGCAGGAAACGGTCTTTGGAAAACTTCGACAGCACTACCAGCCACTTGCCGTCGGCATCGCGGGATTCGGTGAGACTGGCGTGGTTATGCCCAGGCTGGTAGTGGACATCGAGCTTCTGACGCAGGTAGTTGACGTCTTCGCCATTGTAGTGGCGAATGGCATCCTCAATATTCCACTTGGCTACCTGGCTATCGATGAACAGCGTGGTATAGGCATTGCCCCGGCCATCGTAGGTGGTGTGAAGCGGGCCCAGGCCCAGTTCAGGTTCACCCACGATGGTATCGCGCGGTTCGATACTGTCGTCGAACAGCTCAGGCAACTTGTCGATGGCGATGATTGAGCAAGTGGGGGATAGCTTGCCGTTGGCGATGAAATATTTGCCATCCGGTGAGGTATTCACACCGTGGGGGTTCTTGGGGATCGGGATGTAACGTGTCAGTTGCGAGCCCTTGCGCCCATCCAGTACCGGCACGCTTGATTCACCCAGTGTCTTGTAGTTCCCGGCCGCCACGGCGGCTTCAATCGCTTCAACGTCGAATACCACGACCCAGTCGCGTTCGTTTCGCATGGTCTCGGTCAGGGTCATGCCTTTTTCTGAGTTGTAGCAGGTAGAGGCGACGAAACGACCGGTGTAGTCGGCATCGGTGTTATCGAGGTTGCCATCGACGATCACCTGCCAGGCCACGTCCATGCTTTCGGCATCGATAGCGTTGAACATAGTGAAGTAGTTATCGGGGTTCTCAAGGTCGCGGCCGTCGTTAATCTGAGGGATCGGCAGTTCGGCATTGGCGAAGACATACTTGGTATAAGGCACCTTCTGCAAACGCAAACCGTGAATCGCCTGGACATTGGGGATGGTGGTGATCTTGTCCGTCTTCATGACGTCAAGGCGGATACGCGCAACGCGGGTGTTGGCCTTGTCGTTGATAAATAAGTACTTGCCGTCGTAGCTGCCGTCGGTCATGGAAATATGGGGATGGTGGCAGTCGCCGTTAAGGAAGCGGCTTGACTCGCCGAGTATCCGCTTCGACTCGTTGCTGATCCCCCAGCCAGAGGCGCTATCCACGTTGAACACTGGAATCCGCATCAGTTCGCGCATTGAAGGTACACCGAGCACCCGAACCTCGCCCGAGTGGCCACCGCTCCAGAAGCCGTAGTAATCGTCGAGCTCGCCGGGCGCAACGTCGATACCGTTGGCGCCGGCGGCCTGAACTTGACGGCTATTGAGTAACGCACCTGCGCCAAAACCACTGGCCAGGCCCGCCCCGGCAACGCCGGTGACGGCGGTATTGCGCAAGAAATGGCGACGGCCGATATCCTGAATATGGTCTTTTTTATCGCTCATGCTTGATTCCCCTGAGATCAGTCTTGCTGGTGAAGAGGGATGCGTTGCCATGCGGCCTGTTTGCCGCTGGCGTCGGTATCCCGTTGGGTCTCAACGCTATTACCGCGCGATGACATATTGGCCGCCTTTTCATAGCGCTTGCGGCGCTTGACCATGGGCGGGCAACGCTGGTCGTCGTGGTAGGTCACTTGGCAGTCGAGACAGTAGTGGCACTCATTGGCATTGATGCGGCCGTCCGGGTGTATAGCGGCCACTTCGCATTCATTGGCACAGATTTGGCACGGGGTACCGCAGCTACCGCGGTGGCGCTTGAGCCAGTCGAACAGGCGTAAACGCGAAGGAATAGCCAACCCGGCACCTAAAGGGCACAGATAGCGGCAGTAGAACTTGTGGTTGAAGGCAGAAATCGCCACCAGTCCAAGAGCATAAATAACGAAGGCCCAGTCACGTTGGAAACGCAGGGTGATTGCGGTCTTGAACGGCTCCACTTCGGCGTAGCGTTCCGCGGTGCCAAGCGAATGTAGCGAGACTGCGAACAAGGCCAGCAGAATGATGTATTTAATCGCCCATAGGCGCTCGTGGAGCCCGAAGGGCACCTCGATCTGCTTAACGTTTAGTTTGCGAGCGACCTGGTTGACCAGGTCTTGTAAAGCGCCGAAGGGGCACAGCCAGCCGCAGAAAACTCCGCGGCCCCACAGCAGCAGGCTCACCGCCACGAACGACCAGAGAATAAATAGCATTGGGTCGATCAAGAATGAGGACCAGCTAAAACCGCTTATCAGCGAGTTGGTGAAGGTAAGGATATTGACGACTGATAGCTGGGCCAGCGAGTACCAGCCGATAAATACTAAGGTGTATATCTTGAAACCCAGACGCAGTGGGTTCAGTACACGCGGGTGGCGCGCCAGCACATCCTGGAACAGCATGATGCCAGTGAGCACCAATAATCCGGCGGATAGCACAGCGATCTGGAAAGCCTTGTCGCGCCAAACCTGTACCCAGATAGGCTCTTCCACCAGTGCCTCAGGCCGCTCTATATAGGTCTCGGGAACACTGTAGTCGGCGCTAAAGCGGCTGAACTCGGTATCCAAGGGGCCAGAAGCGCGGCGAACCAGTAATTCCAGCTGCCACGGTTGTCCGGGATCGAAGCCCGCCTCTTCGCGGACGATGAAGATGTCTCGCTCGGCCAGTGAGGGCGCGCCTTCGAGGGCCAGATCACCCAGGCGGATGTGATCGCGATCATGAAAGCTGACCCGGGTGCTGCCCTGTGAAAGCTCTATGCGATCGAAGATGCCGCCGCGCACATACCCTGAGCCCTTGAATGAGTAGTCACCAAGCCCCATGACGGCAATAGCGTGCTCGCCATCCTTCAGCTCGACCATTAGTTGGTCATAGCCAGTATCGCCGAGCAGGTTGCGGCCAGCGGTTGGTGGGTTGAGGTAGGTGTAAAACAGCTCGATAAAGGTTTTATCGGCGGGCTGTGGCGAGCGCAGGTAATCTTCGGCGGGCGTACCTACAAAGCTCTCATCGACCTCGCCATGGGTCAGTTGCAAACGGCGAATGGTGCCGTCGCCGGTAAGTTCATCCCAGTTGGCAGGGGCGAAAACGTCTTCTCGAACGCGTGCCGGTGGTGTCTGGGAGGGGGCGGCAATAAGCTGCTGTTCAGCGGCCACTTGCCTGGCGCTGCGCATGATGGTGTCGCTGACGACAATGACGGTCACCGTCGCACCAGAGATCGCGTCAAGATTGTCGCCGACCCTGAGCCTGTCATTGACGTGGGCCGATTCATGCTCGTCGGCGAAGCTATTTAGCTTCGACTCGGGAATGCCCACCAGCATGATCGGTTCGGAATGACTGAGGATGTCGGCCTGTACAATTTGCCCATCCAGACCGATGCCCACCAGTACATTGACCGGTTTGCCTGAGTAGGCGGGGATCGGAGCGACATCCACACTCTCAAAAGCGTAGCCGAGCAACTTATCGTCGCTGGCGAGTACACGGCTTACCGGCCACTGTGAATCCGCGGCTTCAAGACGCTCTGCCGTGGGAAACCCCTCGCGTACCTGCTCCAGTTCGATAGCTTGGGCGGGCAGTGTTATCGCTAGGAGTAACAGTAAGCTAATCCAGATGCCGGTTAGACGGCGCGGGCAAGCCACAGGGGACATCGTGGTTTCCTTTTGGGTCAAGAGCGTTATAGAACCGGTTCTAGCAAGTGGTCGACGGCAGCTTTCACTTCGTCATCGCTCAAGCCCAATTGGCCTCCTTTCGGCGGCATTGCCTGAAAACCGTTAATCGCGTGGTCGTACAGGGTGTCCATGTCTTTTTCTAAGCGTGGCTCCCAGTGTTCGGCATTGCCGCGAATGGGAGCACCTGCGGCGCCCGTCATGTGGCAAGCCATGCAGGCTTGGTTATAGGTGGCTTCGCCATCTGCATGAGCGGTAACCGAAATAGAAGCAACAACGCCTAGCAGCAATATGGACGCGAGGGTTTTCATTGAAGTATTCCTTATGCATCTTTTGAGTTGAAAGTACCAATTCGGCAACGTGGCAAGGTGGTTTATAGAGGTATACGAGTTGCTGGGTACTGATTTCTCAGTACGAGAAAAGGTATGAAGTTCACTTTAAAGAAATAAGGGGGACTAATGTTGATCTGGATCATTTTTAGTCTCGCGTACCCCTACAGAGCATTAGCTTATTACCCCTTAGTGGGTAGGCGATGACGTCAGTCGTTATTGTGATTTCAACTCGAAATTCAGACGCTTGGCTATGCACCACGGCGCTAGGGGCGTGGCGATGTAGAAATGTTTTTTACAGCGCGGATTATTTCAACATGTTCAAGTACTGGCGCAGCACTTCGGCATTGTTACGGCGCTCTTCCTTAGAGGCAAATACCAGAGTAACTCGCTCTTTCCTGGCACGTTGTGCAAGATCACGAAGAGACTCGCGATAAGAGGTTAACTCTTTGAGATAGCGACGGCGGAAGCCGCTCCAGTCGAGTGAGCCATTATGAAACGCTTTGCGAAGTTCGCTGCTTGGGGCGACCTCCTTGCGCCATTCATCGATTTTGGCTTCCTCCTTGGACACCCCGCGCGGCCAGATACCGTCGACGAGGACACGATAACCATCTTTGCTTTGAGGTGAGTCATAGGCTCGCTTTAATTCAATATCCATCGCTATCTCGCAAGTAAATGAGTTTCCTTTTAAGCCTAGCTAGTGAGTCGGTTCCACTCTACTTGAATCCTAGTAAGCCCAGACAATAGCCATCAGTAAACCCCATGTCAGCACCCCGGCGGCCATAACGGTGTAAGTAGCAGACATCGTTGTTACGTCATTCGCTGAGCGTTTACACAGAGCCTGCAGCCCGTGGTAGACCAAACTGCAAGAGATGCCCAGTGCCACCAGTACTACCAGCGCATTGAACAACAGGCTGGGGATCAGCAAAGCGATCGCTGCGGACCAAAGTGGCAAAGGTGCCAGGGCTGCCAACAGATAAGCGTCGTGGTAGCTAATTGAGAGATCACGATCGCTATTGACCACCGCGTGAATTAGCCAGCCCATTACAAAGAAGGTGAGCAGCTCGGCCAGGAATAGAATGGTCGTGATGAAGCGCCACTGCCGATCGGCGAAGCCTGGAGCGAAGATATCTCCGTAGTGTGTACCGGCATAATAGAGCATCACGGGTGGCAACAATGACATGGGCAGCACGATGCACCAAGCCAGAGTGGCGATTGAAGGATGGCGTTGCTGGAGGTCTTTCCATCCCGCTAAATGGGTAAAGGGCAGTTGAATAATGGTTAGAGGGTTCATTGTCTAGCCTCGCAGTCAGTTGTGATCGTTGTGAGCTTAAAATATCATGTCGTGATATTATATTCAGAATTAA